>NZ_CP132944.1:0-5519664 GCF_051013355.1 Tunturiibacter lichenicola
CCAGCCGATGTCCTCTGCGAGCATGAGAGTGGGGATTCCGCACAGCAAAAGCACATATGCAATGACCTTTCTCATACCACCCTCTTTCGTTGAAGAAAATTTACTTGTCATCTCAGGAACCTCAGTTCAAACTGAATGTCGATCTTGATTGCAGACGGCCAGGGCCCAGCTTCTCGAACTGCTGTAGCGTTGATCAATTTGGCATCACCATCTACGCGGGTCCATTCGCGTCAGTCTTATCCTTCCGAATCCACGTTTATTCGTAGAACCACCATCACCGCGAGATTCGGCAGTTGGTGGGCTTTCACCGGGAGTCGGTTGTCTCATTCAGGTATGCCGGACAACGGCCTGATTTGTGCCACGTTATTTTTTCTCCAGATTCATATCGCGAGATGAGTCGAATTTTAGGCAAGCAAACGATTACAGGTAGTCCAACGGCCAACAAGTCCCACTAGCGAAGTCGAGCACAGCAGCACAAGGGGAAAGCTTCGATGAAGGGCCTGCTCATCCTGGCACTCTCTGTGATATCTGCGACGGTCTTCGCGCAAACAGAAGGCGCGCGTATCTCCGGCAGAGTGACCGACGTAGGCGGCGCAGTGATCGTCGGGGCCAAATGCACGGCCACCGACATCGACACCAACATCTCGGCCTCTACTGCAACCAACGAAGACGGGATCTACGTCATCCAGGGCTTGCACCCGGCCCACTACCGGTTGACCATCGAAAGGGATGGCTTTCGCACCGTCGTCCAACCCGACCTCGAACTCTACGCACAGGACGCCGCCAACGAAAACTTCATGCTCGCACTCGGTCCCAGGACCGAGACGATAACCGTCGAAGATAGCGTTCCCCTGCTTCAAACCCAATCGGCATCTGTCAGCACAGTGGTCAACCAGCAGTTCGTGGACAACATGCCGCTGAATGGACGAAGCTTTCAGTCCCTGATCTCGGTGGCGCCTGGCGTAGTCTTCACCGCCTCCCAAAGTGAAGGACCAGGCCAATTCAGCGTGAATGGACAACGTAGCGACGCCAACTACTTCACGGTCGATGGTGTCAGCGCAAACTTCGGCGTTCAAGTAGGGCAACTCAGTCAATCGCTGGGCGGCGCGATCCCCGCATTCACCTCGCAGGGTGGCACCAACGGATTCGTCTCCGTCGATGACATGCAGGAGTTTCGCATCCAGACCTCATCGTACGAAGCCGAATTCGGACGTACTCCCGGCGCACAGATCTCCATCGTTACAAAATCCGGTGCCAACAACTTCCACGGGTCGGCCTTCGACTACCTACGCAACGACATCTTCGACGCCCGCAACTACTTCGACGCGCCTCCGCTCCCCAAACCCCCGCTCCGCCAGAATGACTTCGGAGGAACCTTTGGCGGGCCCATCGTCAAGGACAAGACGTTCTTCTTCTTCTCCTACGAAGGGCTGCGGTTGAGCCTGCCCCAGACGGCCTCACAGGGGTTCTATACCGCGTCTGCACGCGCCGCCGTTGCGCCGGTCTATCAGCCGCTGATCAATGCGCTTCCGCTCCCGGATCCCAACGCACCACTCATCGACCCCTCGTGCGACAACATCACGAATCCATGCCTGGCGAACATCGTCGCTGCCTACTCAGACCCCTCCAGCATTGACGCAATCAGCTTCCGCATCGACCATAAACTGACCAAGAAAATCAACCTGTTTGCGCGCTATAGCCACGCGCCGTCGTATGACGCAACCCGCTATTGGGAAGAGGTGGACTATAGCAACGTCGGTATGGATACCTTCACCGCGGGTGCCACGATTCTGCTCACTCCCGCCATACTGAACGACTTCCGCGCAAACTGGAGCCGAAGCTCCGCGAGCAATACCAACTACCTCACCGACTTTCATGGTGCGGTGGTGCCTCCTCTGGCGGCTCTATTCCCGACATCTTCCCCCTATCCTCCCGGCACAGGCCAGGCTCTCATCTCCTTTCCGGATGGCGAGGTCAGGCAGGGTAGGCTGTACGACAACTCAGAGCGACAGCTCAATTTCGTGGATACGCTCTCCTGGGCCTTCAGGACACATCTGTTCAAGTTCGGCCTGGACTATCGACATTTGACCGCCACGGCTGGACCCGATAGGGGGTATGCTTTTTTCCCATCAAGTTTCCCGCTATTGAGAGCAGGGACCGTAGACACAGCCGTTTTATCAGCGGGCGATCCTTTTGCCGTAAACGTGAATAACTACTCTTTGTTTGCCCAGGACACCTGGAAGATATCAAACCAGCTGACGCTCACCTATGGGTTACGGTGGGAGATCAATACTCCGCCCGTCTCCGCTTCAAGCCAGCCTGTCTACGCGACACAGGGAATCTTCGACTCGAATCCGCTTGCGGTGGTACCCGGTGCCCTCTGGCACACCAGATTTAACAACTTCGCCCCACGGATTGGAGCTGCATACCAGGTCACACCAAAAACAGTGGTAAGGGGAGCGTTTGGCCTCTTCTATGACCTGGGCTACGGCAGCTTCGGAGACACCTCTGGTTTGTTTCCTTATCAGCGCTCGAGCTTTGTCTCCCTCTCCTCTCCTGTGCCACTTGATCTGACCAGTCCAGTCTTCCAGCCTCCGCCACTGTCAACCACCATCGATGCGAATGTACTCTACATCGTCGCCGTCGATCCAAACCTGCGCCTTCCCCTAATCCTGCAGTGGAACGCAGCCATTCAGCGGGAACTGGGGACGAACCAGAGCTTATCGGCAACCTATGTGGGTGCTGACGACATGCGCCTGTTACGCGAAGACAGTATCTATCCCCCGCTGCTTGTGAGCCTGGGCACTGGCGGCCATGTTTTCGCTATAAGGAACGCCGGATACTCCCACTTCAATGCTCTTCAGATTCAGTTCCAGCGCCGGATGTCTCACGGCTTGCAGGCGCTCATCTCGTATAACCTCGCGAAGACAAGCGATCTAGGGTCCTCTGATGAGAGCGGCCTTGCAGCAGGAAGCATCAGCCAGGTTGTTCTGCCACCGCTGACACCCTCCGACTTCGACATACGAAATTCAGTCGCCGCAGCCGTCTCATACGAGCTGCCTGCACCCGCGTGGGGCCGCATCAGCAATGCAATCCTGAAAGGCTGGGCAGTCGACGGTCTGGTGCGCGTAAGTTCGGCGCCACCGATCAATATCACCGTAGGTGTGGTCTCGCCCGTATTTGGTTTCTATAGAACACAGGCTCAGATCGTGCCGGGTCAGCCCTTTTGGATTCCAGATTCGACCCAACCCAGCGGCACAGCATTGAATCCAGCCGCCTTCACGACACCCCCCGCAGGGCAGGTTGGAGATTATTCCAGGAACAGTCTGCGCAGCCCCTACTCCATAAACCAAACCGACCTCGCCGTGCGGCGTCGTTTCAAGCTGACCGAACGCCTGAACCTCAGTGTGCGCGCGGAGTACTTCAACCTCTTCAACCATCCCATGTTCGGAGCCCCTGGATCGCCCGAACCAGGCAACATCTTCGATTCCACTTTCGGCAAGATAGGCCCCGGCTCCACAACGAACCTCCTCCTGGGCGGCGGCGCAGCTCTTGGAGGACAAAGCCCCTTATATGCCTTAGGCGGACCCCGCTCCGCACAGTTCACCCTCAAACTTCAGTTCTAAGACGCCCCGCGCCCAACAGAACCACCACCCACCATTCCCAAAACGGGAGCCACCAAAAATAAACGCAAAATCAGTGGCATGATTTTCAAACCAGAAAAACGACTGTCAACACACCATCTTTCACCAGCATTCCACCACGTTCTCCCCACCCAAAAACCACGTCCTAACCACCCATTTTCCCCAAAACCCCCAACAAAAACGCGAATTCTCGCGCCAGAAAAAAATTCACAAATACAGTCTGGCGAAGTAAGCCTACGGATGATTCGCTTCTCCAAGATAAGCAAACAAGAGACGCTGACCGCTAGGCGTCGTAGCGCCACCCTGCGGCTCCACGGTAACAAATAAGGAGTTAATCTCCTTAAATGTCGCCGTATCGTTCGACTTCAGCACCCATCGTTGTTGCGCCTTGTTATCAACATTCAAGAAACCCAGACTACGCACCGAACCCGCTCTACCCTCGGTCTGCCCCCATACCTGATACGTCTTTTTTGAGCCATTCTTCGTCGGGTCATTCAGATCAAAGGCATAGAAAACAAGCGACTTTCCTTCAGTCAAAAAGATCCGCCCGAAAGCTTTTCCAGGCTTTCCATTTGGACCGGAGTCTCGAACGTCCACCACATGCAACTGACGCGCTCCCATCAAATTTGGAACATCTCCCGTCGCCAACTGCCTCTGCAGATTCGCATTCACTTTCGCCGTTTTCAGCTGGTCGGACAGTTCGTTGATTCGTACTTGGTCAGCAACGATCGACGCTTGGTCAGAAGCACGCGCCTTCTTCAATTCCGCTAGCTCCGCTCTGGCATCTTCCAGCAGTTTTTCCTGCTCGGTTCGTTGATTCCCAGCCTCTTCGAGCGAGCCGTCGACGCCAGAAGCTAGTGGCGCGGTGTTCGCCGGTTTCCGCGCATCGACTCGAGAGGCGTTGCCCGCAGCAGCGGTTAGTGTAGCTACTTGATTTCGCAATCCTTCCGTTTCACGCTTCAGTTCTGCGTTTGTTTGTTGCAACTGGGAGATAGTAGATTCAGGTGCGGAGCTTTGCTGGCTAAGCTGATGAGAAGGCACATCGCGATGATCCGAGAGAAACAACACTCCAGCAACAATCGCGGCAGCGACGCCAGCGCTCGCAGCAGCAAAGATAAACCGTGGTCGCGGAGAGGCGGCAGTGGCTCTGACCTCGGGCGAGAAAGTTATACCTTCGAGCGACGCTCTCCTGATGAACCGCTCTCTTGCACCGGGATCGGGGCGGCTCGTGATCATGTTGATGCTCCGACGGAGGGCGCTCTGCGCCAGGGGAAGTCCAAAACTTACCACTTCATGGAATTCTGCCAACGCGTTTTTGCACTCCGCGCAGGTTTCAGCGTGCCGCTGAACGTCCATCAGATCCTGGTCGCTTAGGTGGCCCCCAGCCGCAAGCGCGGCTAACTCCTCATAGTGTGAATGGTCAATCATCATTGCTTACAATCTTGCCCGAATTCAGAGGTCGTGTCATGAAGGAACGCAATTGCTTTAGGCCTCGATAATAATGATGCCGCACGTTCGAAAGAGTATTTCCAGTCTTATCCGCAATTTCTTTCATCGAAAGTCCATCGTAGCTAGCCAACTCAATGACCCGTTTTTGGGATTCGCCCAACGAGGCTAATCCTTCTTGCATCAATCGTTGAAGTTCCGCAGGTGCATATTTTTCAGGTGTCGATTCAGCAAAAGCAAAGGAATCTACATCTTCTGGGCTCTCCTGACTGTAAAAGTTCCTCACGTTCAAATGCTGTTTGCGGTTGAAAGCGCGGTGGTAGGCGAATTGCAGGAGCCATATCTTAAGTGTGCCCTTCGCAGGGTCGAATTGTGCCACCGAGCGGAAAATTTCAAGGAAGACCGTTTGCGTGACGTCCTCAGCCTCGCCTCGGTCCCGAACAATTTTGAGCGCGATGCTGAAGACAAGCCGTTGGTATCGATCAAACAACACCGCAAGACAATCATTCGCGCCATCCCGCAACAGAGCCATCAACTGTTCGTCAGTAAGCAGTTTCAGGTCAGCAAGGGTCGGTCTTGTTGCGCCAGAGGTCGAATGAACTCCCGGATTCACTACTGATCCTCCGACTTGCGTGCTAGAGAAAGCTTGATCCGCGGGCATCCTTCAGGTCCATACAAATGATAACCACTTGACGGCACATATCGACTAGTAGGATTAGCAGTTTTGCGGCATTTTTTCTTTGTGCAACCGTAGGACACACCATATCTGGATTTGATGGAAAAGTCCCATAACTGACATGTAAATGAACTGTCTAAACGTTGCTGCTCCGTCCCTAATCCGCATTCTCGTCCGAGAAGTGGAGAAAAGCTTTGGGACCTTGGCACAAATCAATCCACCAAGCGGCATTCATAAACAAAGGGCCTGCCAAATGCTCAACACAGCTCGTTCTGATTTTTAGATCAAGCGCGCTACGGTCTCGCTTTGTCCGCGGGTATCGGAACTTTTTGCAGAGACAAGCAATTTTCATCGGTCCTAACGCGATATCACCGGAAGAGGCGAAAGAAATGCCGCTAACAAGATCTGCTGGAATCGTGAGTTCGGTTGTGCAGAATATTCGACTCGCGCCTCGCTCCCTCACCTGCATCGTCGCCTTCACCTTCATGGCTACCCTCGGCTGCAACGATAAGTCTGCGCCTTCCTCTGCAACTACTAACCAGACACAGTCCCCGCCGAAGATGAAAATGACGACGGCCATACCGCCATCGATCACGACGCCTGACACCGTGGACACACGCCTCGGCACCCTCAAGTTCAACGACGGCTTTCCGGACGACGCCACCGTTCAGAAGGTTTATGACAACCTCGATTTCTCGCGTGGGGTGCAAGCGTTTATGAGTGGCATGCCCGGCGCGTCGCTGGTCGCAATGCGCACGGGTTTCCAGAAGCTACGCGTTGTCAATGGCACTATTTTGATCTACGAGGACCGTCTGGACTCCAAGTCGCTCTTTCTTACCGGTAACACCGATTCCGTCTATTTCAGCACCTGGCTCAATTTGAAGGACGGTCCTTTAGTGGTTGAGTCGCCTCCCAAAGTGCTCGCATTCCTCGACGATGCTTGGTTCCAATACGTTACCGATATCGGCAATGCAGGTCGTGACAAAGGTCAAGGCGGCAAATATCTCGTGCTTCCGCCGGGCTATAAAGGCGAAGTTCCCAAAGGTTACCTTGTCACGCAGCCGCGCACTTATAACCTCTGGCTTATGGGCCGGGGCTTTCCAGTGAACGGCGACATCAAACCGGCCGTGGAGGGCATCAAGAAGAACCTACGCATCTATCCGCTGGCGCAGGCGAAGAATCCGCCCGAAACGAAGTTCATTAATGGCTCCGGTGTCGAATTCAACACGGTTCACTCGAATGACTTTAATTACTTTGAAGAGCTAAACGAGGTCGTGCAGGCGGAGCCCAACGAAGCGTTAGATCCTGAGAGGCTCGGGTTATTCGCATCCATCGGCATCGAGAAAGGCAAGCCCTTTGCGCCCGATGAGCGAATGAAGAAAATTCTGACCGAAGCGGCTGCGGTGGGAAACGCTACCTCGAGGGCAATACTCTTCCGTACGCGGTCGAACGATGCCCACTTTTTCCCGAACAGTGCGTGGGTGACAACCTTTGCTGGCGGCTATGAGTTCTTGTCTCAACCCGGCGTGCGCAATCTCGACGCACGAACTATGTTTCATTACTATGCCACCGGTATCACCCCGGCCATGGCTTTGAAGATGATCGGTATCGGCTCGCAATACGCCGCCGCGTTCGTGGACTCGGAAGGCAAGCCGCTGGATGGAAGCAAAACGTACAAAATTCACTTGCCATCTAACATCCCTGCGAAGGACTTCTGGTCATTCGTCGTCTATGACAACCAAACTCGCTCGATGCTGCAGACCGATCAACAATTTCCCAGCATTGGCAGCCAAACAAAGGGTATCGTCGTGAACCCTGACACCTCAGTCGATGTCTGGTTCGGTCCCACCGCGCCAGCAGGCCACGAAGCTAACTGGGTGCAAACCGTACCTGGAAAAGGCTGGAATGTCCTACTGCGCCTCTACGGCCCGTTGCAACCGTGGTTTGACAAGACGTGGAAGCCCGGTGAATTTGACTTGGTCAACTAAGTGAAACCGTCCCGGTAACGGGCCGCCAAAGGAAAGGATCATGCTCCCATGTTTAGACACGGATCACTCAAAAGCAAGAATAGCCAACGAGAGGTTTTGGTTCGAGTTTCACGAACAGTTGCGGACGTGGTTGAGAAGCTTACGAGGGGAAGCGTTGAAAAACAAAGAATTAGGCCAACAGCTCAATCCACGTCTCCTGATCTACGGCTCAGCGCGATGAAAGTAAATCGTTCATTCGTAGCGCTCTGGTTCATATTCAGTATTCCGGCCATGGCACAAGAAGTCCTGCCATTCCCGCCTACTCCGTCTGCCTCCACTCCCGGGCTGACGATGAAAGACTCCACCTACAAGAAGCGCGTCGACCCGAAGCATTTGCCTTCCGATGCGCCGAACATCCTCATCATCCTGATGGACGATGTTGGTCCGGGACAGGCCTCTACATACGGAGGCGAGATCAACACGCCGACTCTAACGCGCGTCGCCAACGCGGGTATTTCGTATAACCGCTTCCACTCCACTGCAATGTGCTCGCCGACGCGTGGCGCGCTGCTCTCAGGCCGCAATCACACGCGCATTGCTAACGGTCAGATCGCCGAACTTGCGAACGACTTCGACGGCTTCAGCGGTACGATTCCGAAGTCTGCAGCAACCGTAGCCGAGGTGCTCAAGGACTATGGTTACAACACAGGAGCATGGGGCAAGTGGCACAATACGCCCGCTGAACAGACAACATCAAAAGGTCCGTTCGACTATTGGCCGACGGGCTATGGGTTTCAATACTTCTACGGCTTCCTCGCGGGTGAGGCCTCGCAGTACGAGCCCCGCCTCGTACGCAACACGACCGTACTCGACCCGCACGAATATGAGCACCCGGGGTATCACCTCTCCGAGGACATCGCTACCGACGCCATCAAGTGGCTGCGTGAACAGCAGGCTTTCACGCCAGACAAGCCATTCCTCATGTACTGGGCTCCCGGCGCGGCGCATGGTCCGCACCAGGTTCCGCAGGAATGGGCCGATAAGTACAAAGGCAAGTTTGACGACGGGTGGGATAAGTATCGCGAGCGCACCTTCAAGCGCGCCAAAGAGATGGGCTGGATTCCGCAGAACGCTCAACTCACGCCACGCCCGCCGACGATGGCCTCATGGGATTCCATCCCGGAGAGCGAAAAGCCCTTCCAGCGCCGCCTGATGGAGGTCTTCGCAGGATTTGCGGAGCACGCCGACTACAATGCCGGCCGCGTGATCGACGAGATTGAACAGGAAGGAAAGTTGAACAACACGCTCATCTTCTACATCTGGGGTGACAATGGCGCCTCGGCCGAAGGTCAGAACGGCACGATCTCCGAACTGCTCGCGCAGAACGGTATCCCGACCACGATTCAGCAACACATCAAAACAGTCAATGAACTTGGCGGACTTAATGTGATTGGCTCCGCGAAGACCGACAACATGTATAACGCGGGTTGGGCCTGGGCTGGGGGGACGCCATACAAATCCACCAAGCTTGTCGCCGCGCATTTCGGGGGCACGCGCCAACCGATGGCTGTCTCCTGGCCGGCGAAGATTAAACACGACGGCACCCCTCGTTCACAGTTCCACCACGTCACCGACATCGTGCCGACGATCTACGAGGCAGTTGGCATCACGCCGCCCCGCGTAGTCAACGGTGTCGACCAGATGTCCATCGACGGTACCAGCATGGTCTACACCTTTGCCGACGCGACAGCGAAGGGCCGCAAGACGACGCAGTTCTTCGACATCATGGGTAGCCGCGGTATCTATCAGAATGGCTGGTTTGCCGATACCTTTGGCCCGCGAACGCCGTGGATGCCGGGACTGCCCAAGGGCATCGGGGAGTGGAACCCGGAGAATGATGTGTGGGAGCTCTATAACCTCGATGAAGACTGGTCTCAGGCGAACGATCTTGCCGCGAAGATGCCGGAGAGAGTCGCCTACATGAAGAACCTCTTCCTGATTGAGTCCACCAAGAACCAGAATCTGCCCATCGGCGGAGGTCTGTGGACGCCCGTATTCCATCCGGAAGATGGGCCCTCCACGCCGTATACCGAATGGAACTTCAGTGGTCCAATCACGGGGATGCCGGAGTTCGCGGCACCGAAGCTCGGAAAGTTCAACAACACCGTCAGCATGGAGATAGATGTACCTGATAACGCCAACGGTGTTCTTTACGCCCTTGGCGGATTCTCCGGGGGACTGTCTTTATATGTCAAAGATGGCGTACTCCATTACGAATACAACCTCTTTGAGATCGACCGGACAAAGATCAAGGCAACAGATAAGTTGCCGACCGGCAAGGTAAAGATCGAAGTAGAATCGAAGCTCGCTACACCCCAACGTGGCGGTCCGCTGGACGTCACCCTTAAGGTCAACGGTCAGGTTGTAGCCCAAGGCCGCGTACCGGTTACTGCCGCAATGGCCTTCACCGCGAACGATTGCCTCGACATCGGAAGCGATCTAGGCTCGCCCGTATCCCTCGAATACTTCGATCAGGCACCCTTCGCCTTCAATGGAAAGATCATCACGACGAAGATCTCCTATCCAAAGAAAGAAGTGAAAGAAGATCAAAACTCTCTTTCCGCTTCTCCAGACGAAGGACAGTGAAGGTCAGCAAACTAAGGAGCAGACAATGAAAAGAAGCCGCCAAGCAGTTGTCCTATCAGGATTGTTAGCCGCCCTTCTACTACTGTGCCATGTCGGGAGCGCTCAGACCGTCAAAATCAGTGGACTGATAACCGGGCGAAACGCAGCCAACATGACGGTGCAGACTTCAACGGACCCTAGAGTAGTGGTCGTACTGACTGATACCACCCAAGTGGCCCAGATACAGGGCGTGTTCAAAGCGCGACGCAAGCAAATGTCGATGACCGCGCTTATACCTGGTCTCCAGGTACAGGTAGAAGGGTCTTACAACGGTCAGAACGAACTCGTAGCAAGCTCCGTCAAGTTCAAGGGTAATGACCTTGAGGATGCTCAAACCATCCAGGCGGGCTTGCAACCGGCAAAGGAACAGATCGAGCAAAGCCAAGCGGAACTAGAACAGCAGAAAGCGGCGCTTGATCGGCAACAAAAAGAGATGCAGGAACAACAGCAGCAAATGGCCGCAGCACAGGAAAAGATCGATGCGAACAAGGCCGCGATCCAGGCCGCCAACAAACGTTTCGGACAACTCGATGACTACAACATCATGGACGAGGTGACAGTTTACTTCGCCAACGGGAAAGTGACTCTCGATTCGAAGTACAAGCCACAGCTTTTGCAGCTGGCAGAAAAGGCCAAAACAATTACCGCATTCACAATTCAAGTCAAAGGCTATGCCTCATCGGCAGGCAGCGCTTCTCTGAACCAGAGGCTAAGTGAAGATCGGGCCAACAGTGTCACGCAGTTTCTTCAGCAGCAGGGTCACGTTCCTTTGACCAATATGCTGGCGCCCGGAGCGATGGGTGAAAGCAGGCAGGTAGGAAATGACAAGACAGCTGAGGGACAGTCACAAAATCGGCGCGTGGTAGTCAGAGTACTCCAGAACAAGGGAATCGCTGGCACATAGCACAAAGCCGTAAGCGAGGGGCAGCATTGCCGAGTGAAGGTTCACGGTGGAAGATTCAACGAGCTCTTCCGCAGCATGGAAATCTTGTGACTATCGAACTCGCCACGAGCTAAAGCTGGCTTCGAGATAGGACGCGCTGTGATCATACGAGCCATCATTCTCTGCTGCACCTTGCTTGGCACTATGCCTCTATTTGCGCAGGAAAGCACGGATGTGATTGTGATGAAAAATGGAGATCGGTGGACGTGCGAGATTAAAGGCCTCAGTGGAGGAGTACTTTCCGTAAAACTAAACTATGTGGACGGTACTGTCGCAGTGCAGTGGTCGCAGGTTGCTCACCTAGACAGTAATAGGCTGTTTCTCGTCAAAACCGAAAGCGGCGCGGTATACACCGGAAGGATATCGACAACTGGGGCGTCCAACGATCCTCCCATAGAGATTGCAATTGCAAAAGTGCCCGGGAAGGAAGTAGAAGTTGCACAACGTAAGATCATCAAATTGAGTCAGACCTCTGAAGGCTTTTGGCGTCGTTTCGATGGCGCGTTGAACACTGGCTTTCTCTATTCGAAAGGCAATGAATCGGTGCAGTACAACATAAGCTCGCAGGTAGCGTACACCAGAGAGCGCTGGTCGAGTCAGCTCAACTTCAACTCGTCGTTCGCATCCAACAGTGATTCAAACCTCTCGACCCGAAATCAAACAGACATAAATATGTCGAGACTCTTGCGCTGGAATAACTGGTTTTACGCAGGAACTGCTTCCTTTCTGCAAAGTTCGGTGCAAGGGATCAATCTACAAACGACACTTGGTGGCGGAATTGGACGTTACCTAAAAAACACCAATCGAGCGAGTATCGCCGTGATAGGGGGGATCGGTTGGCAGAACGTAAACTATGGACCGAAGACCGCCGATCAACAGATACAAAACACTGCAGTTGGCTTTGTCGCCACCCAAATCAAAGCTTTCAAATTTAAAAAAACGAACTTGGACATTTCAGCCTCGCTCATTCCCGCAATCTCGGATCCTGGACGCGTGCATTTCAACACAAACGCTATTTACTACATTAAGATCGTCAACGATCTCTCATGGAATTTTTCATTTTACGGAAGTTGGGACACTCGGCCTCCAGCGACATTTCCGAAGAGCGACTACGGCACCAGTTCGGGCCTTAGTTGGACCTTCGGTAACCGATAATGGCGGCTATATCATACTCGGTCTTCACCTGCCATTGATTGGCAAGATTTGGGGGGAACTCTGAAAAGTCAAACCCATCGAAGCCGTCACGGAGTCGGTTATCTGCTGTTTATCGTACTTGCCATGTTAATGGCAGGCAGCCGGGCAGCCACCAACGCCGAGCAGCTACCGCTCCCAACAGGCACAGCAAATACCCAAGGCGACACGCCTGAGGTTCCACCTGCAACGCCGCCTCAAATCCCCGTTTTACCTTCGACCAAGCCAGTAGCCGCTCTTACACCTCCTCCAACACCAGTCGACCCGCTAGGCCGCGCCACTCCTCACGGCTGTGTCCTCGGGTTCCTGCGCACGGCAGAAGCAAAGGAATACGAGAAGGCTGCAGATTATCTCGACGGAAAGCGCCCCACCAACCAGGCCGCAGAGCTCGCGCGACAGTTGAAGTATCTGCTTGATCAAGGATTATCTACCAGCATCGACGATCTATCTAACTCACCGAATGGCAATGTTGAAGACCAGCAGCGCTTATCACGTGACAGCGTTGGAATCGTAAAGACACCGGGTGGCGATCTCAGGGTGATGTTGGATCAGGTGGAACGGCCTGGCCAGCCAACCATTTGGCTGTTCTCTCAGGAAACCCTTCATCGTGTTCCCTCCGCATACGCCAGTTTGCACCCTACCGACTACGAACATTATTTTCCAGCCTGGACGGCACGCGTTCGTTTCCTATCTGTACCGCTGTGGCGCTGGTCAGCTATTCTTATTAGCCTCGTCGTAATGTTTGTCGCCGCATTCCTCTTTACCAGGGCCGGGATATGGTTGCTCTCCGGTATCATGGGAAAGCGACTGTCTCCTCGAGTTGACGTCCATTCTTGCCCTGAAGACCCCTATTTTTTGTGTGACTCTCGCAGTCATTGGCCGTACGGCAGGGGAATACGCCATTACGGCACTCGGTCGGCACTATTGGAAAATGGCCGGGCTTGTTCTGGGATGGGTCAGTGCTGCTTGGATTCTGGTGCGCATCTCAGACATTTTCATCAATTTCTTGCGAGATCGCTACTTCCAGCGGTCGCAGGTCGAGCTGGCGACCTTCGTCAGCCTTGTCGGTCGCATCTTCAAGATCTGCGTTGGTCTGGTTCTCATCGTCGCATTGCTGACGCGTGCCGGTGTAAATGTCTCAGCCCTCATAGCCGGCCTCGGAATTGGCGGTATTGCACTGGCACTCGCAGCGCAGAAAACTCTCGCCGACCTCTTCGGCGGCCTTTCGATCATCATGCGCGGCGCGGTCCGCGTTGGTGACTTTTGCCAGATTGACGGCATTATGGGAACCGTTGAAGACATCGGAATCAGCGCTCTAAGCCTTCGCACCTTGGACCGCTCGATCGTATCCATCCCGAACGCAAAAGTCGCTGAAGCCAGCCTGAAAAACTTGCAGCTTCGTGATCAGTTCTGGGTACACCAGGTATTCAACTTAAAGTTTGACACCCCTCATGATGTGGTTAGGATCGTGCTCGACCAGATCACAGAGATCCTAAGTGGGCATACGTACATCGATAAAAGTTCGGCAAGAGCACGACTTATTCAACTGACTGCTTCTGGACCGCAGATCGAGATTTTTGCCTACTACCGCAAACCCGGTGTCGACTGGGCAGCGTTTCTAGCCCAGCAAGAAGGTCTGATACTAAATGTGATGGGCGCGATTGAAGCAGCAGGAGCAAGCCTTGCCTCCCCTTTGGCGGCACTCCGAGTGGAAACATCGAACAACGTCAATCCTTCGCCCCCATCAACGGTATAAACCCAACGTCTAGCAAACTGCGACTGATTCCTGTCGGGTACTAGCTGCTGACTGGAATTTATCGATTCTTCCAATCTCTTAGTTCGGTGAGATCTGGGATGAACATAATCGACAATTAGAACTTCTTCAAAGAGACGGGAGGACCGCTGATGCGCTTCGCAAAGATGTCGACATTTACCTCGACGCGGTCAGCGATTTTGATGAACGGGATTCCACTATTCATGCCGTAGTCTTCCGGTCGAAGGCCATAGTTCCTTTGATGTCTCCAGACCCTGTACCTGCGCCACTGACTGTAAGAGTCAAGGTCTCGGGTTTAGAAACGCCACGTATGGTAAAGGTTCCCGGCACGTCGAAGGTCGTTGGTCCCGTTTGGACGATCTTCGTTGACTTGAATGTGATGAAAGGGTTTTCCGAGACGTTGAAAAAGTCTTTACTTTTGAGTTTGCCATCCTTCATCCCGCTCCCGCTGTCCACAGAAGCTGCTTGAATCTCGATATCAAGCGCGCCCGATGCAACGTCGGCTGACTTGAAGGTCAAGGCCGCATTCCATTTCTTGAAGTCCCCGGTCAGGGCCACTGAAGACTTAACCTAGAACTTGATCGAGCTCTGTTGGGGGGTGACCTTGAACACAGGGGCTTGTGACAGGCTGAACGATGCTTGAAGAGCAGTAAAGACTATTGTGACTATGAGATATTTCGTTTTCATCTGATTGTCCTTTCGATTGCTTTTCATGGGTAAGTCCGTTCACGCGCAGAAAGTGCATTTGACGACGGCAGAGCTCAAAATACACGCCCTATTCGGAAGTAGAACCGTGCATGGCCGTAGTCGCCGACCGAGCCTGCTACAAGAACCGGTCCAAATATCGTGTTCACGAGCAGACCACCCGCGACATCCATGGGAAGATTAGGTGGGCTCGGCGCATTGGGGAGCTTGTATGTCTTTCCGAGCTCCAACACTCCGAGAAAGTCGACGGTACTTCCAAGCAGCGGCGGCAATTTTGCCAGCTCCCGGATGTAGCCCAACTGTCCGAGAAAGTATTGGTTTGTGAGCAGTTCATTTGTGTTCCAGGCTACGAGACGTTGCGAACCGCCCAAAGAGAACGCGGGTACGCCTGTTCTATACCCGTAGCTGCTTCCACCGTACACTCCTACAAAAATGGAGGAGGGAGCACTCAACCGGAAGAAATCCTGGGCTTGGATTTCGGTAACGGGAAATGCCCCGGGCGCCGCAGGATTGACCGTATATCCCTTCGTATAAGCCAAGAGATTGATCCCTGAGCGCGGAACAACGGGTTGATCCAACGTGGTCAGGCGGTATTGGATTCGTAAGTCTCCAGTCGCCCCGGAGGTCGTAGGCAAAGTTGGAACGTTGCCTATCTCTGGAGAGATTCTTTGATAGCCCCCTTCGTACCCAAATCGAAGTTCACCTGTCCGTCCAAAGGCATAGCCAGTATCGATAGCCCCGAGGACCTCTCGCAGACGGTAGCTAGCCTGAAGTGTACTGCCGGAATAAACATTCAGTTGCTGACTGTTGAGCCCTACCCTGGGCGCGATGAACCAATTACTAGACGGGGTATATGGATGGTAGTACTCGCTGTCCAGCAAGTACTGCGACCCAACAACGATGTCATTGCGTAGCTCGGATCTATAGTTTCTAAAGTCCAGAAAGGTTACTCTGGCGCCGATGCTGAACAATACGTTGTTGTAGTCTGATCCATCAATCAGGATGAGAGGTCTCACGATTGGTGGCGCGTACGGCTTCTGCTCGGTCTGAACTTGCAAACCTTGTTCACCATCTTTTTCGATCATGGAATAAGTGGAGGTTGTGAACCGCCCCTGTCCGACGATTGACATCATGTCCTGGTCCAACTTCTCCGTGTCGATTGGCGTCCCTACTGAGACGGAAAGCTGCTTCTCCATACCGTTCTTCATCTCAGGAGAGGATGTTCCGGTCACCTGTACAAAGGTTGGCGTCGGTACGCTTCTACGCCGACCATTGCGCACTGCTAAGTACTCTTCCCATTCGGCTGGACTTACTGAATATGCGGCCAGAACAAATGCCTTGGCGGCAGCCGCGTCGTATCCAGCCTTGATGATGGCGTCGGCCTTGTTGTAGTCCATAGTGCTGAACTTCTGTAGCGGGACCGTCACCAGGATGTCAGCCTGCTCCATCGAACGAAGTTCATTGGCCGCGATCATCACCGAGATCGACTGTCCCAGCACACCATAGCTTGGAAGGGTTGCGCTTGGACTGAGTGGCTCTGTCTCCAGATGTATTCCGAGAATGACATCGGCGCCCATCTCCTTTGCAACATCGACGGGGATGTTGTTGAGCAGGCCGCCATCGGCATAAAGATGATCTCCCGAGCGGACGGGTGAGAAGACTCCAGGCAGAGACATCGTCGATCTCATGGCGAGCGATAGAGGACCGTCACGAAAGACGTGTGGCTTGCCGGAGATCAGATCCGTCGCTACACACGCGAATGGAATAGGTAGATCGTTGAAGCTCTTCAACTCCGAATAAGGGAGAGCTACACCATCTAGAATCAGATCGACCTGCTCACCTGTGTTAAAGCCGGCAGGAAATTGCAGGCCTTTGCGGAGACCAAATTCCAGCGAACCTGGGACCTCATGAGCATCTTCTTTGCGTCGGAAGGAAAGATCGCGAAACGGAACTGTACCGCTTAGGACCTGATCCCAGTCGATACCGTTAATGAGCTCTTTTACCTCGTCTGGGGATCGACCCGTCGCATAAATTCCACCGACTAGACCGCCCATGCTGGTTCCGGCGACATAACTGACCGGGATGCGGTGCTCTTCCATCCAGGTGATGACTCCAATGTGCGCGAGGCCTAACGCGCCACCACCCTCGAGCACTAAGCCCAGCTTGGGTCGGACTGCTTTCTTTTCCTCCGGAAGCGCTTGCGATAAACAGTGAACACACGTCAGAGCACCAAGCAGTAGGAGTATCAAGGGTCTCGTGACGGGGGTATACATGGCCGCCTTTCTCAGCGATGCTGCTTGACGGATCATGGCTTGGGAGCCGCTACCGGTTTGGGAATCCGCAAGGTCCACGAACCCCCGAACGCTATCGTCCGACCCTCGGGACGTGAGATAGCTCTGTATTCATCGAGATATTTAAAGAAGAAGTTGAGGTTTTTCGCGGGAAGGATAAAGTTGCTCTGAAGACCAACTGCGTGAACCGAGTAGAACGGTACACTGCTCGCAGGTAGAACGCCTATCGTTCCGCTGCTAGCAGTGACCTGCCACTGGTCATATCCGATCAAGCCTAGTTGGAGCAGTCTGCTGAAATCCTTCTTGAGTGGTAAAACTTGTCCTACTCCCCACTCAGTGGTGAAGGCTTTCCCCGGAGTAAGCGTAGTCCCCGTCTTCTGTCCATGAGTCTCCCAATCGCTAAATAAGTTTAGGGTGGTCCCTCTATTTTTGGTTACGTAGACCGTGGCTCCAAAATTGAGATTATTACCCCAATAACCGGAGCCCACGTTGTCACTGGCGCCGGCAACAAACCGTCCAGTAGGAGCCATGAATGCGTAGCCACCGACAATGTCGGCGCGCTTGAGGTGCCAGCCCAGATTAACAGGCTGAACAAACAGGTCCGCAAACCCGGACCCACCGCCAGACGCCCCCAGGTTGGTGCCGGAGATGTCAGCAACCAGGCTGCCGCTTGCACCATTAAGGGAGATGTAGGGGGCGAACGATGCGCCCAAGATCTTCTTCTTTGGCACGAAGTAAAAGATGTTTTCGTCGACCCAAAAGCCGTAAGTGCCCAACACGTTGGGACGATGGTTGCCGTTAGCATCGTTCAGTGAGCTTGCGGAATAGTTGAGTGCTAAGTTGGCGTAGGTCAATCCCGCAGCCGGCACTACACCAGCATTCAAACCAAATTGGCCGGGCACATATTGCCCCTTCTGCTGTGCTTGACATATTCCGACGCATATAAATATCACAATAATGAAGCAGCGGTGTAAGGCGAGCAGGTTGATGTTCTTGTCCATGTTCTTTTCCTTTGCTTTTTGGAGCACGCTATGAAGAGCAACCATATCCATTGACTGAGCGAAACATTGAAGCCTTGAGCTTTTACCTTTAGATCTGGCATTCACTAGCTTCAAGGCGGATTCCGCCGTTGCAAAGATTCGGACAATTGCTTTCCTTTGCGGCCAGCGACGTCACCCCTCAAGTCACGTCCTTTGCCTTCCTTCATTTTTGGAGATATACGTTTGCGAGCCGAAAGGGCTTCTGCCCGAAGTTCTCTATTTCGATCTCATTTTTCTTGTTGAATTTGATTTTGCAGACGGGTGCGAGTTGGCCGGTGCCCTTTCCATCCTTGTCGACATTTAGGACGACTATCCCAAATTGATAGTCCGTCGACCGGCCATTGTTATACAGCTCTCCGAAAGACATCGGACGGTTCGTCACCATCACGATGTGCAGACCTCCATTTACGGTTGGCCTATAGCGAGCAAAGCGAAAGCCAGTACCTACAAATCCAGCGGGAGAGATTCTGCCAACGTCGCTTGTCTTCTCCATAGCACTTACTAAGCCGTCCGGGCCCTTTTCCTTCAGGACGCTAATGTAGTCACGCACCTGTTGATTGGTTGTCCAGCCGGTGATGTACAGATTCAGCCCAAAGCTCCTGCCGGCCACCGTTCCTGCCTGACCGAACGCGGTGGCTGCAAATTGTCGGGGCAGAATGGAAAGCGACTTATCATCTTCTTTTTGGGCATACGCAACGGTTAGACACATCAATAAGATCGACATGATTGTCATCGTCCGCAAATTCTTGATGCGCATTTGTCTTCTCCTAGTTCCGATCGGAAGCATCGTTTCTGGTGACTCTGTAAAAACGTTTGCACTGACTCAGCAGACCGATCGCCTCATTTTTTTGTACCTAACAAGGCAGGCTGAACGAGCGGCAAATCTACACTGATTGCGGCATGGTCTGAGAGTGGTTCAGCCAGTGCTTCGTTTGCGTCATCCAAAGTGCGTGCAAAGCCGGGCGCAAATCGATAAGAATCCGGAGAGGCCGAATCTTCTTTCAAATACGCTTTCACGAATATCCAGTCGAGCTTGAACTTTCCTTTCGCGCCAAGGGTTCGTGGCAACGAAAACGTGGTAACAAACCCTTTGCTTGCTCGCTCGTTCGAATTGCCCAAGGTTCCGTCTCGGTGATTAACGGAGAGTTCCTCATCACCTCTAAAGTCGAGCCGGGTACCGTCATCGAAGCGGTACTTTTCCAATTGATCAAAGAACGGCTCCTCGGGATTGGGCGCCAGTAAAGGAACTCCAGACGCCGTTGGGTCGCTTTGAAATTTGGTCGACTTGAAGGTGAAGGTGACAGCGTCCATGACGAATCCAACGCCGGTCGCATACTTGACACCTTGTGTAGCCCAAAATGTGGGACTGTTTAGTTTTTTCACGACGGCAGACTTTATGTTGAGAACCGATCCGTCCATCCCTGTTGTGTTCATATCTCCGGCGACGACTAACGGGTTGCTAATCGGCCGAATCATGTCAAGAAGTTCCTCAGCCTGTTCGATTCGGCCCTTCGGCGTGGTGCGATTCTCAAGATGAGTTGCAATGAGAGTGACCCGCTGCTCTGGAAGATCTGGAATATCGAGGGTCGCGATCAGGTTGGTGCGTCCTCCGCGGCGTACTTCGCGCACGATCTCTTCTCCGAAGAGTAGGCTCGCCCCCTTACGTTTCCCGGCTTCAATCGCCCCATACTTCTTCTCGGCGCTGTACCAGTCGTAGGCCTGGTGTTTGAATGGAACCAGCTTAACGTCCCGAAGAGGATACCGAGAAAGAATAGCTGTACCATGCAGTCCGAGCACGAGATTCTTATCGACGCTGAACAGTTGCTCCAACTCCTTACGCTCGGTCTCATTTTTCACATTGGAAAACGATTGCGTACCCAGCACCTTCGGATCGACTTCCACAAATTCGACCCCGTAGGCCCAGTTCATCTTGAGAGTGTCGGCAAGCTCTTTTACCACTGCCTGGTAGTTGGTTCTCTTCATTCCCCAGTCAAGCTCATTGAGGATGATCACGTCTGCCGATTGCAACGAGTCCATCTGTTTGCTGAGTTCGTCGTCCGTCGGCTTCTTTATGTCCTTGCCCGTCGCAACCTCACTATGCACTTTGGCAAGGAAGGCCTTCTTGTCGGTCATTAGGAGCTTGATATCGTCGAGTTCTAGTCCCCTCTCAATATTCCATTGCACAAGTCGCAGACTGGGGCCCGTGCCATTGAGATCGGGGCGAAGAGGCTTCATGCCGCCGAAGTACGCCTCATTGTTCACAAACGGGGTCGTCAATAGTGTGTTCAGTTTGGCACCCAAAGCAGGCGCAATCGCTTCTTGCTCGCTAAGAGCCAGAAGTTCCCGGTAAGTTAAGAGGCTTGGTTGCGAATTGCGTATGTACTCCGGATTTCCATTCTGTGCCGATGCCGTCGGACAAGAGACTAACGTTAGGAGCAGGAAAAGATGAGCACCGACTGCAGAAAGGAAGACATTGTCTATCAGTAGATGAGGCACGATCTTCCGATACGCGTTAGGTAAATTGTCAAACTTCGCCACAGATTCCTCCGATTCACAGGCCTACTTCGGCTCTTCATCCCATTCCGTGTGACATCAAACCATCACCGATGGCTAGAACAATGGTCAGCGCAAGTCGCAAGAGATAAGTTGTCGAGTGCTCTTGTCGCTGAATGTTCTGTTCAAATATGAATGCCGGGGCAAGCGTCTTTTTGTGCCAAGGTCCTTGCAAAATTTCATAGAAATATCGGAGAGATGAATTGTTTGACCAAGGATTATGTACTTGCGAGCAATTTAGCCAGTCGGGACCATTGCCCTCACTGCCGTTAGGCTGCCTGGTCCGAGGCTCATCTTTTAGACTTCGAAATGTGCTTTACCTGATGTTTCTCGAATACGTAGTGCCCGATCATCCATCCGGTGACCGCGCCAATGAGAACATCGCTTGGAAAATGTTCCTGTCCGAGGACGCGGGTGAGACTAACGCCCGAGGCGATGGTACACATGCCCACCTGAATCCATTTAGAGGGATATTCCGCCGTCACTATTCCTGCCAGAGTCCACGCTAGCATGCTGTGCGAAGAGGGAAACGATCCGTTTGCACCTACATGCGGTGCAAAAAAATCGCCGGCAGCGTCATTGTAGAGAGGACGCTCGCGTAGAAAAATAATCTTCCCGACCTGCTCTACCACGACACTATCCGCTAGCGCTTCGGCACTGAGGATACCCGTCTCGCGTCCATGTGCGTTGCCATTCAAAAGCCCAAAGCCGTATAGGCCGACCGGAATTGCAATTTCGCCGCCCAACAGAATGTTCGCTGCATTCACGTTGTCCTTATTGAAACTTCGATCGCGTGATATGTCGCGCATGACGTCCGTGTCCGTCGCCAGCGCGACACCCGTCGCCGCTCCTAGTGGCAACAGCCACCATAGATCATGCGTCCTGATCCTTACAGGGCTGGTCCAGATTGGGATCTGGTCCTTAAATATCGCCAGCGGCAGGCCAAGCTCGGTCGCAGAATTTACAGGTCCCGGAGCATCGGGTAGCGCATTTGCAGAATTGACCGAAGGACTCTGACCAACGGTCGCTGGATCAGAAGCAAGCGCAGTACTCGCTGGGCCGACGCCCGCAATGATGCCGAAAAATAGTAATAAGCATGGGAGACAGCCCCGAGTAGAAAACAATAGTTTCACCTAAGCGCCAATGCTCAACGCCTTCCTCACGCGCAACTTCCTTTCTGTGGCATATCTGGATATAGCGGAACAACCTCCGATGCTAAGCTCCACGGTGAAGCGGATGGACTGAGTTCCTGTAATCTGTGAGGTTCTGATGAACCGACAATATAATTTGACGGGTCAGGAACCCTTTGCTCGAGAATGCCGCTGACCGTGTTCATTTGTGCCACGCAGATTCTCAGACTTTGGTCTCTATTCCTTGTTTGGCAAGTTCCGCTGATCGCTTTTCAACGGATCTATGGTTGGAGAGCAATTGAATAGCTCGTGCTTCTACCACCCTCGGCATTGCGCTTCAGGACACCTTGGCGGACGAGGGCAAGGATGTCGCGAGTGGCCGTATCCTGTGAGCACTTCGCCAGCTTCGCCCACTTTGACGTCGTGAGTTTTCCCTCAAATCCGTCCAGAAGGCGATTGAGGACGAGCCTCTGGCGCTCATTGAGGGAAACGGCTGCGATGGATTCCCAGAAGCGAGCTTTGACAAGAACGGTCCCGAGCGTCGTTTGCGCGCAGTTAATGGCATGACCCAGACAGTCGAGAAACCATGCCATCCAATTCGTGATGTCCATCGCGCCGCGCTGGGCCTGCTCAAGATGATCGTAGTAAGCGCGACGTTCCTGTTGGATCTGCGCCGACATGCTGTAGAAGCGCTGTGAGCTCCGTTCCGACCGAGCAAGACTCATATCTGCGATAGCGCGCGCGATGCGGCCATTTCCATCGTCGAAAGGATGAATTGTTACGAACCAGAGGTGCGCCAGGGAAGCTTTCACGACCCAGTCTTTTTCGTTAGCTTCGTTGAACCAGTTGAGAAATGTCTGCATCTCGTGATTCAGACGCTTGGCGACCGGTGCCTCGAAGTGAACGTGTTGTCGGCCTGCCGGACCGGAAACGACTTGCATGGGGCCTTCGGCGTCGTCGCGCCAATTGCCGACAGTGATCTTCTTCATTCCGCTCCGGCCGGTTGGGAAGAGCGAGGCATGCCATCCAAAGAGCCGCTCCCCAGTCAGGGGCTCGTCATATTGGCGCGTCGCATCGAGCATCATCTCGACCACACCCTCGACGTTTCGATCGACGGTCTGGAGGCCGCCGATATCCATGCCCAGTCGTCTTGCGATGGAGGACCGAACCAGTTCTTCGTTGAGCTTTTCGCCCTCGATCTCACTGCTCTTGAGAACGTCTTCCGTGAGGGTCACCAAGAGGGCCTCCTGCTGAAGCCGAAAGCCGAGATTTTCCATCCGGCCCAGTAATCGCCCCTGTTCGTGGCGCACGGTAGCTAGTGGTTCAATCAGGCGTTTGCGATCCCAATCGAAGTTGGGCCAGGCCTTGAGCTCATGGATGTACCTGCTCAATCTCCGCACTCCTTGCGGAGATTATAGGCCCTAATCTCCGCATCTGGAAGGATTATCTCCGCGGGACATGCGGAGATAACTTAGGCACATCTCCGCAAAAAATCGCTAACGAACCCACGACCTCTGCCTTAAGGCAAAGGTCGTGGGCAGAGGTCTACAGGAAAGAGGTCGTGGGTTCGATAAGGGTTCAATAAGGGTTACTTTGGGTGTCTCAGGGCGCTAAAGGAGCCATCCGCTACGCCTGTTTCCAATAAGTTACGTCTTTCCAGTTCACTGTCACGGCAGAGGTCGCGGGTTCGAGCCCCGTCGTCCCCGCCATCATTCTGAAGGACTTTCGAATGATGGGTGGCCCCAAGACAAAGGTCGCGGGAGTCATAAGGTGCAATAGTGTTTTCCCGCCTTTTGAGAGTGTGTGCAATCCTCCGTTCCAAACAGATTCGGAACATGATCCTTACAACATTGCTTGTGCAGCTCGCTTGTCGACCGCACTGCCTTGCGGAAACATTCCGCGTGATCCTCGGCGTTTCTTAAGAGTTCCTAAACCGTCTTTACATCCTTGAACTATGTGCCGAAGGTAACAGGAAAGGGATATGCAGAAGGGCTACCCTTGGGTAGCCCTTCTTTTTTGCGGAGTTGAGGTACAACCGACGAACTACGCTTTGCGCAGGTCGTAGCGGTCGAGATTCATGACTTTGTTCCACACGGCTATGAAGTCCTTCACGAAGATCTCCTTCGAGTCGGCCGATGCATAGACTTCCGCGATGGCCCGTAGTTGAGAGTTGGAACCGAAGATCAGATCCACACGAGTGGCGGTCCACTTAATCTCACCTGTCGCGCGATCTAATCCTTCAAACGAGCCCTCCGCTGTAGAAGATGCTTTCCAGTCTGTCGCCATATCGAGCAGGTTGACGAAGAAGTCGTTTGTCAGAGTCTCGGGCGTCGTGGTGAGGACACCGTTCTTCGAGCCACGGTAGTTGGCACCGAGGACGCGCAGGCCTCCAACGAGGACGGTCATCTCAGGAGCGGTCAGAGTCAGCAACTGCGCCCGGTCGACGAGCAACTCTTCGGCGCGCACGGTGTGGCCGAGCCGGAGGTAGTTGCGGAAGCCGTCCGCCGTCTGCTCCAGGGGAGCGAAGGCCTCAACATCCGTCTGCTTCTGCGAAGCGTCCGAGCGGCCAGGCGAGAAGGGGACAGTAACGTTGTATCCGGCCTTCTTCGCAGCCGCTTCAACCGCAGCGCAACCGCCCAGAACGATCAGGTCGGCGAGCGAGACCTTCTTGCCCGTCGCGTTGAAGTCATTCTGAACTCCCTCGAGCGCACTGAGAACCTTCGCGAGCACGAGAGGCTGGTTCACTTCCCAGTTCTTCTGCGGCTCGAGGCGAATGCGTCCACCGTTCGCTCCACCGCGCTTATCAGAGCCGCGGAAGGACGACGCCGCTGCCCAGGCAGTCGAGACGAGCTGCGAGATCGAGAGACCGGATGCGAGGATCTTCTCCTTCAGTGCGGCGAGGTCCGATTCGCCGATGAGTTCGTGATCGACAGCGGGGACGGGGTCCTGCCAGAGCAACTGCTCCTTGGGAACCAGCGGTCCGAGGTAGCGGACGATCGGACCCATGTCGCGATGTGTGAGCTTGAACCATGCACGAGCGAAGGCGTCGGCGAATGCGGCGGGATCTTTCTGAAAGCGCTTGCCGATCGTTTCGTAGGCCGGATCGAACTTGAGTGCGAGGTCCGACGTGAACATCATGGGCAGGTGCTTCTTGTCTTTGACGTGTGCGTCAGGGAAGTTAGCTTCCTCGTTCACGGCGTACCACTGCCAGCCACCGCCTGGGCCTTTCTTCAGGGCCCAGTCGAAGTTGTAGAGGTTGTCCAGGTACTCGATGTCCCACTTAATGGGGTTGCTGGTCCAAGCGCCTTCGAGGCCGGAGGAGATGGTGTCTTCCGAGTGGCCCTTGCCCTTGCCGTTCTTCCATCCGAGGCCCTGCTGCTCGACGGGTGCGCCTTCGGGTTCAGGGCCGACGTTCGGACCGGGGTCATATGCGCCGTGGCCTTTGCCGAAGGTGTGGCCACCGGCGATGAGGGCGAAGGTCTCTTCATCGTTCATGGCCATGCGGCCGAAGGTCTCGCGAATGTCACGTGCGGAGCCGACGGGGTCGGGCTTGCCATCGGGGCCTTCCGGGTTCACGTAGATGAGACCCATCTGCACGGCAGCGAGAGGATTGTCGAGATTACGCTCCCCCTGATAACGGTCGCTACCGAGCCACGTGTGCTCTGAACCCCAGAATATGTCTTCTTGCGGAACCCAGACGTCGGCGCGACCGCCGCCGAAGCCGAAGGTCTTGAAACCCATCGAGTCGAGCGCGACGTTGCCGGTAAGGATCATGAGATCGGCCCATGAGATCTTCTTGCCGTACTTCTGCTTGATGGGCCATAGCAGGCGGCGAGCCTTATCAAGGCTGACATTGTCGGGCCAACTGTTTAGCGGCGCAAAACGCTGCGTGCCCATGCCTGCGCCGCCGCGGCCATCGTGGGTGCGGTATGTGCCGGCGCTGTGCCATGCCATGCGAATGAAGAACGGGCCATAGTGGCCGTAGTCCGCGGGCCACCAGCTCTGTGAGTCGGTCATCAGGGCGTGAAGATCTTTGATGACGGCGTCGAGGTCAAGGGTCTTGAACTCTGCCGCGTAGTCGAAGTCCTGCCCCATGGGATCGACCAGCTTGGTGTTCTGATGCAGGACGGCGAGATCGAGGCGGTCAGGCCACCAATGCTCGTTGCGCGTGATCTTACGCGAGTTGAGCGTGACAGCGCCATGCTTGGGCGAGGCCGTCTCTGTGGCGGTGACGTTTGCGCTTGGGCCGTTGCCGTGTGGTACCGGGCACTTCATCTCATCTGACATTTTTGCTCCTTCGTTCTCATTGCTGGGAACCGTGTCCCACGGTTGGTTAGCGAGTGGATAGTGTTAGCTACGTTTGGTTTTCTGGCACGCGGAACAGATTCCGATGACGTCAATAGCGTAGCGTTCGGCTCGAAAGCCTCCGGGCAATCGTTGCAGCGCGGGAAGAACGCCGAGATCCTTTTCTTCGATGTCGGTGATGGCCTTGCAATGCGAGCAGACCATGTGGTGGTGGAGGTGGCGGTTCAGTTCGACTCGGAGGGAGCCGTGATGCATGCTGACTTCTTTTAGCACGCCTCTTTCGACGAAGAGATGAATATTTTTATAAACCGTCGCGAGGGAGATCGCGGGTATACGCTTCTTGACCCGTGCGTAGACCTCTTCCGGGCTGGGGTGGCCAGGCATTGTTTGCATTATTTCGTAGAGAACCTGGCGCTGGTGGGTCGCGGTTAGCCCGTGATCCACACAAAGTTCACGAAAGGAACGAGTCTCGACGCTGGAAGAAGTCTGCATCAGAAGCTAGTAAACGATAATTATTGTTGTTCGTCAAACTGTGGAAATATCACACCATGAGCGATGGGTTGGACTACGAACTTGAGAGGATTCTGTAGACCCACTGTGCGGTGTTCACTGGAGGCGCTTGAGTAATAGCGACTAATTTTTCGTGTTGGTCGCTTAGACTGCAGGCGGGGTCAGTATTTGCGGCATCG
Source organism: Tunturiibacter lichenicola (assembly GCF_051013355.1). Classification (GTDB taxonomy): domain Bacteria; phylum Acidobacteriota; class Terriglobia; order Terriglobales; family Acidobacteriaceae; genus Edaphobacter; species Edaphobacter lichenicola_F. Next base: position 27,040 of record NZ_CP132944.1, read on the forward strand.
CCTGTCAGCTGAAATGCCTGGCATCTGCATCCGCCGAAGTCTATCTCTTTTCGATCGCAATCGCTGCATGGCTGAACCATCCAGTCGTGGCCGCGAAAACGATTGAACGCAGGCGATTGTTCCCAGAGCCATTGCACGCTGTGCATACGGATCGAATCGAACTCCAGGCCGGGGATAATACCGGCAGCATGACATGGGAGCGCCTGTCCTGAAGGATCGATGAGCATCATCTGCCGCCCCCATCCGCCAACGCAGGTCTTGGGGTAGCGCGCATAGTAGTCCGGCAGCACAGCTTGTAGCTGGATACGTCCACTCAGTCTCGATTGAGCCTCCGCAATCAACCGGACAGACCTCTCCACTTGCGATGGCGTTGGCATGAGTCTGTCGCGGTTGGTCAGAGCCCATCCGTAGTACTGGACATGAGCAACTTCGATTCTTTGCGGTTCGAGCGATTCGGCCAGAGCAAGAATGTCTTCAAGGTGGTCGAGATTTTCGCGATGCACCACCACGTTGACGGTGAACGCCATGTCTCGCGCGCGAATCAATTCAGCGAGCTTTAACTTGTGGGCGTGTGCACGAGCGCCTGCGAATTCGTTTGCTTTTTGCTCATCTGAATCTTGCAGGCTCAGCTGAATGTGTTCGAGGCCGGCGTCTTCAAGTTCACGCAGACGGTCGGCAGTAAGCCCAAGGCCCGATGTGATCATATTGACGTAGAGATTCGCTTCCCTGCCTGCCCTTACCAGGTCTGCTATATCGTGGCGCGCCAAAGGCTCACCGCCAGTGAGATGAAGATGAAGCGCCCCTAGCGTTGAAGCCTGCTGAAAGACTCGCACCCATTCTTCCGTGCGCAACTCACCTTCGCTTGACTGCATCTGGAGCGGATTGGAGCAATAGACGCAGTGCAACGGGCATCGATGGGTGACCTCCGCCACCAGCGAAAGCGGCCCCGGAATGGAGTTCGCAGTGCTTGCTGTTGCGTGAGGTGTGACTGCCAGTTCCATGGAACCTAATCCTTGTAGAGGAGGACGCTACGTGCGTGAAGCTTTTCGATGAACTGCTTCACCTCAATAGCGATGCGGGGAGCCTCACTGGAGGCATGTTTTTCCTGGAGCAGACTCGCGATGGCATCAACGGAACGATGCCCGTCGATCAGGGAGATGATCTCGCTGGCTGCACCCTTGAGGCGCAACGCGCCCTCCGGAACCAGAAGCATCGCTTCGTCCGCCGAGAGAGTGCGTACACGACATCCGATTGCCAGACGCGGCACTCTCGAGTCGGGGATTGCTTCACTCATGATGCCTCTGGTCGAAACAAAAGAGGTTGCGGGGGAAGTGATCCCGGGTCGACGTAGCAGTATTGAAGAGCGTCGAGCTGAGCCCAGAGTAGAGCGCACTTTCGCTCCAGAGATCGAACGACCACCGACTGCAAGTGAGGTGTGTCGGCATGCTCGAAGGCGTAGTCGAATGCAAATGCGGCATCTTCCGGAGCCTGGGTCAATCGCCCTTGAAAGTAAGCGAGGCCGTGTTGCAGCCACGGATAATATTTGGCGAGAGCGTCCATACGCAATGCAATCAATTGTCCGGCAAACAACTCGGTGAGCGACGAGGAGACTGCCTCCAGCAGACTGCCATTGCGAACCAGATCGATGTAGGCGTCGACTGCATAGCGAACTCCGGGAAGAATGGCATTGCCCCGGGCGACATAACTGCGGTCGAGACCTGTGGCCTCAGCTAATTGCAGCCACTTCTCGATGCCGCCAACTCCGGTGTCGCCGTCGTGATCGACGATGCGTTTTCGCCATGCCCGACGAAAGCCGGCATCATCGGACTTGGACAAGATAATGGCGTCTTTGATGGGAATCGAGCTTTGATAGTAGTAACGATTTAATACCCATGCCTGCATCTGCCCTCGTGTCAGTTCGCCTGCGTGCATACGCAGATGAAAAGGGTGGCGGTGATGGTACATCGCTTCACCAACCTGCTGCAGGCGCTGACGCAACTGTGTCTTGTCGAGCAAAACGACTTCAGATTGCTCTAGATCGTTATCTCTAGTCCGTCCCATGCCACTTCCCAGCCTGCGTCGTCCACTTGCCGACGCGCCGAACTCTGCTCATTCAAGATCGGGTTTGTGTTGTTGATATGTGTGTATATCTTCCGCATGCCGTTCAGGTCGCGAAGAGTCGAAAGAGAGCCATCCTGGCCGCTGATAGGAAGATGCCCCATGGAACGGGCCGGAGCAGTTCCTGGTTGGATGCTCTGAAGCTCGTCATCACTCCAAAAGGTTCCGTCAACAAGGATAGCTGAACAGGTACGAAGAAGTTCCTTCAATGAAGGTGAGACGGATGAGAGTGCAGGCAGGTAGGCAATGCGAGCACCGTTAACTTCTTCAAGAAGAACGCCGATGGTTGCGCCGGTCAGGTCCAGATCCGCCCTCTCTTCTTCTCGGACGTAAGCAGGGAGACTGCCGGACAAGGCGATGGGAGTGCAGACTAAATTTTCTCCAGCATGAAAGCTGACACCCGGTTCGATGGTGGTCCAACGACTCTGCCCTGGGAGACGATCAAGCATCTGGAAGAAGCTATTTTTCTTGAGGATGCTTATGACGGGCCGGGTGGCGTAGATGCGAACCGGAGTAAACTCACGCATCAAGAGAAGACCAAGAACGTGGTCGAGATCGGCACTCGTAAGAATCACTCCGGCCACGGGAGTGTCGCGCAGGTGATTCGTTGAGTTTGGATGAAGTTCTGGGTTATTGATCAGCTGGTCCCGAAGGTCTGGAGATGCGTTGACCAGAAACCACGAGTCATCTCCAGCAGAAACTGCCAACTGAGACTGGCTGCGTGCACGGATGTTTGGTTCATTGTTCCGTACAGCAGAGCAGTTAGTACAAGCGCAGTTCCATTGCGGTAGGCCGCCACCTGCAGCGGCCCCCAGTACTTTAATCCTCACACAGCCCTGCTTACAGCTCTACAGGCGCGTAAGAGTTGATCTCACAGTTAAGGGAAATTTCTTCGAAGTCGGGTGTGGCCCAGGTCGATTGTGTCATGAAAAACCTCTCGGGAAAGATCAGAACAACTTATCTCCGAGTCTAGGCCATCCTGTCCTTACGTGCAAATGGGCGAACCGTTTTGTATCGAATATTCGAATAGAAAGAAATCTCTTATTCATAAAACGACGGGATAGCGGGTGGATTGGCTCGTGCAATGTCACCGGTTTTGAACAGGCAGAGCGAACGAAACCGCTCTTTATGAGTGCCAGTACGATATTCTGCGGTTCTGCGATGACGAACGATACGATAGCAAATTTGGCGAGTGAAGCAGCTGGGTTGACTCCGGTAATGCGCCAATATTTTGCGGCCAAAGAGCAATACCCGGACTGCCTCATGTTTTGCAGAATTGGCGACTTCTATGAACTGTTCTATGAGGACGCCATCCTGGTCTCAAAGGAGTTGCAGCTAACTCTGACGGCTCGCGATAAAGAAAAGAAACAGCCGATGTGCGGAGTTCCGTACCACGCGGCGGAGACGTATCTGCAGCGATTGCTGCGCAAAGGCTACAAGATCGCCCTGTGCGAACAGATGGAGGATCCGAAGCAGACAAAGACGATCGTGCGACGGGAGGTGACCAGGGTACTGACGCCTGGGACAGCGCTTGATCCAACATTGGGTGCGGAACAAAGTAATTATTTGGCAAGTGTGGCGGTGCTTGGTGCAGGGTCAACGATGGTCTGTGGGTTGGCACTGGTGGATCTCTCAACGGGGGAGTTCAAAGCAACCGAATTCAGCGGACAGGGTGGTTGGGCAAGTGTCGTCGATGAGTTGGGACGCGTGCGCCCTGTCGAACTGCTCTATGGAAACGGATTGCTGGGTGGAGTGAATCTAGCAGGCGAAGACGAGACGGCAACCGGATTGGACGCGATCCGGACCAAGACTGCGGTCGAGGAGTGGGTGTTTACCGCAGAGTATGCGATACCGCTGGTGCGAAACCATTTCAAAGTGCACTCGCTGGATGGGATGGGATTGGGCGGCCATGAGGCTGCGGCAGTCGCTGCAGGAGCGCTTCTGCACTACATGCGCGCGACCAAACAGGGCGGATTGGAACATGTCGATGGACTGCGGTTTTACGAGCGGTCGACCTGTCTCGAACTTGATGCAGTGAGTGTGAGGAATCTTGAGCTGGTGGAACCGCTGTTTTCTGGTGAGTCGGTGCAGACGACGTTGTTCTATACGATGGATGCTTGCTGTACGCCGATGGGAAAGCGCCTGCTGCGGGCGTCGCTGCTGAGGCCGGCGAGCGACTTGGCGGAGATCGAGGCGCGACTCGATGCGGTCGGTGAAGCTGCAAAGGATCTGCGACGGCGTGAGGGCTTGCGGCGGTCGATGGATGGGCTTCTCGATCTGGAGAGGCTTTTGGGAAGGGTAGCGTTGGATTCTGCCGGGCCGAGAGAGGTCATGGCACTGGCGAATACGTTGGGCTGTGTCCCGGGAGTCGTAGCGGGAGTGAACATGTTTGAAGCGGGGCGATGGCGGGAGCTAGCCGCGAGCGTTGATCCGTTGGAAGACCTGCACGAGATGATTGTGAGGACGATATCGGATGAGCCGCCAGTGTCACTGGGTGACGGCGGGGCGATTCGCGAGGGTGTCGATGCAGAGCTGGATGAGCTTCGTGAGTTGAGCCGGAGTGGGCGGCAGGCACTCGCGTCCATTGAGGAACGTGAACGTGAGAGAACGGGAATTGGCTCACTGAAGGTGCGCTTCAACAGCGTCTTTGGCTATTACCTTGAAGTAACCAAAGCGAATGCGAAGGCCGTTCCGGCTGACTACGAGCGCAAGCAGACGTTGGTGAATGCCGAACGATTCACGACTCCGGAGCTGAAAGAGTATGAGACGAAGATTCTCACCGCACAAGAACGAAGCGGAGAGATCGAGCGCAAAATATTCGCCGAGTTGAGGAGACAGTTGCTGGATGCCGCAGGCCGAATGCGTGAGACGGCTCGGAAGATCGCGGAGATCGATCTGCTTGGCTGCTTCGCACACCTTGCGGCGCTGCGTGGGTGGGTCAGGCCGCAGGTGGAGAGTTCAGGAGTGCTTGAGTTTGTGCAGGCTCGTCATCCGGTCGTGGAGAGGCGGCTTGAAGAATCGGGTGGCGGACGGTTCGTGCCTAACTCGGTCCACGTAAACGCTGACGCAGGACCTGCCGTACTGCTGATCACGGGACCGAACATGGGAGGTAAGAGCACTTACCTTCGGATGGCGGCACTCCTGGTTGTGATGGCACAGATGGGCTGTTTCGTTCCCGCTGAAGCGATGCGACTTGGCCTCGTGGACCGCATCTATACGCGGATTGGGGCGAGCGACAACGTGGCGCGGGGACGGTCCACCTTTATGGTCGAGATGACCGAGACGGCAGCAATTTTAAACACTGCAACGAATCGGTCTCTGGTACTGCTCGATGAGATGGGACGAGGTACGGCCACCTATGATGGTCTGAGTCTGGCATGGGCCACGGTTGAACATCTCCATGACCGGATTGGTGCACGGACGTTGTTTGCAACGCATTATCATGAGCTGACGTTGTTGTCTGAGCGGCTGGCCCGACTTACGAATCTGCGCGTGACGGTTAAAGAGACCTCAGGGGGAATTGTGTTTTTGCACACGGTTGAAGCTGGGCCGGCAAGCAAGAGCTACGGAATCGAGGTGGCGAAGCTAGCTGGCTTGCCTGCAAGCGTTATCGCACGAGCGCGCGAGGTATTGAAGGTGCATGAGCGAGCAGAAACACAGCAGGTCAGAGAGGCTTCGCCAACTCAGACAGTACAGATGACGATGTTTACACCTTTGTCGCAAAGGATTGTGGATCGGCTGGCAGAGGCGGATGTCGACGGGTTGACCCCAAGGGAAGCGTTGAATTTGCTTGCCGAGCTGCAAAGGGAGTTGAAGGGCAGTGCGTAGCTGCTCTGACATGAGCTAACAAAGATTCGTTGAGAACTCTCGGAGGTTGTTGAGTTGGCTAAGACGATGGTGGTGGCAGGGGTGATGAGTGGAACCTCGGTGGATGGAGTAGATGTCGCGATTTGCAAGGTCTCCCCGGCGAAAGATGGGAGTTCAACACCTCGCGTGAAGCTGTTGGGGCATGTGGGTTCGGCATATCCAAAGGCATTACGAGCTGCAGTTCTCCAGGCAATGGATGCAAATGCGATCTCGGTTGCCGAGCTGTCGAGGCTGAATTGGCGACTAGGCGAAATCTATGCGGATGCGATTGAGAAGGCACAGATTCAGCTTGGCTTGAAGGCGGCGCTGGTGGGGTGCCATGGACAGACGGTATATCACCAGGGAGTTGCAGAAAAATATCTGGGAAAACCTCTTCGAACAACCTGGCAAATCGGTGAAGCGGCAGTGATCGCGGAGCGATTGCGAGTGCCGGTCGTGAGCGATCTGCGACCTGCAGATATCGCTGCCGGTGGGCAGGGCGCTCCTCTGGTACCGATGCTCGATTACTGCATGTTTCGTTCAGCGAAGGTGAGCCGGGTGTTGCAGAATCTCGGTGGGATTGGAAATTTGACCGCGATTCCTGCGGAGGGCGGTGTGGACGCCATCATGGCGTTCGATACGGGACCTGGAAATATGGTGATCGACGCTTGCATGAGGCGATTGTACGAGCGAGAGTTTGATCGAGGCGGAGCGGTGGCGCGTAGCGGGCAGGTGGTGCCGGGAGTGGTGGAGCAGGTGCTCGCAACAGAGTACTTCGCTTCCCCGCCGCCAAAGTCGTGCGGGAGAGAGCAGTTTGGGGAGAGGTTTGTCTCTCAGTTTATTGCTATGTGTCGGAACGCTGCTCGTGATGTGCCTGATGAAGATGTGATTGCGACCGCGACCACATTAACCTCCGCTTCAATTCTGGATGCATACCGCAAATTTGTGTGGAGACATGTAGGACAGGCGGCTCCACTGTCGCGAGTAGAGTTTGTGGTGGCAGGAGGTGGAACTAAGAATGGCGCCCTTATGGGGATGTTGCGTGATGGCCTTGAACCTCTCGGCGTAAAGCTCCGCTTGATGGACGAGTTCGGAGTCCCTGCCCAGGCAAAAGAAGCAATTGCGTTTGCGCTACTGGCATGGTTGAGTTGGAGTGGATTCTCTGGGAATGTGCCGGCGGCAACCGGCGCACAACGTGCTGTTGTGCTGGGGAAGGTTAGCTACGGATGAGTTGTGCGTTGAATTGGTCAAGCGTGGCGTGCAATCGCGAATATTTCAGAAGGTTGCTATGTCTAGGACGTCGAATCTGCGGCGGCTTGATAGTACTGCTTGGCCTGAATTTGTGTGGATGTATGCGACATGTCGATGATCCATCCACGGTCGTTATGATTCTCGAAAGCAGTCCGAACAATCTGGATCTGCGGCAAGGGACGGATGCTCAGTCGGAACGAGTGGGTGGACTTATCTTCGACGCGCTCGTCAAGAAAGATGAGCACTACGAACTCCAACCCTGGCTAGCCGCGAGTTGGGATCAGCCGGATGCGCTGACATGGGTGTTTCATCTGCGAGACGGGGTACGGTTCCACGATGGGCGGCCCCTTGAGGCGCCCGATGTGGCCTATACCATTGAGAGCCTCATTGATGGCTCACTCGTGACGGCAAAGTCTGGGAGTTTTGCGACAGTTGATCGGGCGGAGGCGAAGGATCGGCTAACGGTGGTAGTCCACATGAGGCGACCCGATGCGGGGCTGCTGTTCAATGTAAGCGATGGATTGTTTGGAGTAGTGCCTCGGGGCAGTGGAAGAGACCTCGGGTTGCGCCCAATTGGGTCTGGGCCGTTCAAGTTTGTGAGTGCAGTGCAGGATAAAGAAGTAATACTGGAGCGAAATCAGCACTACTGGTCGATATCCCCCGAGGTGCCTGCAGATGCACGAAGAATCGAACGAGTGCGGTTCGAGGTTGTGCCGGATGCGATAACGAGCGCGCTGGAGTTGAAGAAGGGATCCGCGGATCTCGCCAGCAACGTGGTGACTTTGGACATGGTGCACACGCTGGAGAGCGCGGCCAATCTACAAGTGGAATCGGGGGTGGGTTCTCCAGTAGTTTATGTGACATTCAATGTTACAGATCCACTGTTGAAGGATAAGAGGGTGCGTCAGGCAGTCGCTTGCGCGATCGATCGGCAGGCGATTGTAGACGCGATCTGGCGAGGGCAAGCAAGGTTGGCTGACACACTGCTGCCTACAGGACACTGGGCTGCGGCTTCAGATGCGGAGTTGGAGCAATATCCCAATGACGTCGGTAGGGCGCAAAGACTATTGGATGAGGCTGGCTTTCCTGTTGGCAAAGGCGGGGTCAGGCTGCGGCTGACCCTGAAGACGAGCACGGACGAGACGACACGGCTGATGGCGGCGGTGCTGCAACAGCAGTTGCGTGCAGCAGGGATTCGGCTGGAGATTCGGTCGGCGGAGTTTGGAACGTTCTATGCCGATGTGACCAAAGGCGCGTTTCAGATCTATGCGCTGCGATGGATTGGGAGCAACGAAGATCCGGATATCTTTCGGTATGCGTACGGTTCGGGCAGCTTTCCGCCGAAGGGAGGAAATCGTGGCCGGTATTCCAACCCCAACGTGGATGCGCTGCTCGCAGATGCTGCGGGTTCAACGGACCGAACCGTGAGAAAGGCTGACTATGTTGAGGTGCAGAAGATTCTGTCGGAAGAGTTGCCGGGAATACCGCTTTGGTATCCGAATAACGAAGTGATTCACACTCGTCGCGTGCAAGGAGTTGTAGCGCGGGGTGCAGGAAGCTTTGATTTTTTGCGGGACGCATGGGTGGTGCGGTAGCACGATCGCATGGGTTAGTTGCCCCTATGGATTCGCACGCAACGATGGTAATAGGAATATCAGGCTTCTTGTAGCAACCTTAGTCGTTCGACCTCGACTTGTGCCATCTCATATGTTGGCCAAGTGAATTTTTCGCCGTGTTTACATCCGAATCCGGCAGGGATTCACAGGGAATTCCCAGTCCAGGGGGTTCAACTCCGACCCCGTGAGCCTTATGGGGTAATGCCGTTGGTTGCCCCCCAGGGATTCGAACCCCGATTGATCGGTTCAGAGCCGACTGTTCTACCATTGAACTAGGGGGCAAAGTGCGTAGCGTGGTGCGCTCTGCGTCGCGAACGGGTGCTCGCTGACTGCCTTCTAAGAGTGTACGAGGTGAAGGAGATAAGGTCAACGTTTGGGCCGCTACCATATGTTCCGTTATGGGTAGAATTGCGGTTATGACTATGTTGCATGATGCGATTGCTCGTGACTTTCTGGAAGTTTCCTGTCGCAGGCTGGATCAGATGACCGAGTGCCTTGAGGTCTGTCTGCGCAAGTTGAGTGATGAACAGGTTTGGCAGCGACAGGGAGCACATGAAAATGCTGTCGGAAATCTTGTTTTACATCTTTGTGGAAATGCGCGGCAGTGGCTGATCCACGGGGTGGGTGGGGCGACTGATATCAGGGTGAGGGATACGGAGTTTAGTGCCGATGGGGGCAGGACTGGAGGGGAGTTGATCGCTTTGTTCCGAAGTACGATGGCTGACGCTAAGAGCGTGATCTCTGCTGTGTCGGCTGAGCGGATGGCCGAGAGAATCACTCCGCAGGGACGCGATGTGAGTGTGCTCGAGGCGATCTATCAGGTGGTTGGGCATGTGCAACAGCATGTGGGCCAGATTATTTTGCTGACCAAGCAGATGACAGCGACGGATCTTGATCTGACGATGCCTCGTCCCCGCTGAGATTGCGGAGTTGAATCACACCGGGGTGGGGTGGGTGGAGGCCGGGATGGGTTGTCGCCGCGATGCACGCGAGGCCCTCAAGTAGTGTGTGGGCCGGGGTGTTGAGGAACTGGTCAGGAATGCAGAAGACTCTGCGCTCGCGGACGGCTCGAAGGTGGTGCCAGCTTCGTTGCGCGATGACTCGCTCCAGCGGGACGCGGGAACCGGCTCCGCACCAGGAGAAGAGGAGGACGTCGGGATCGGCAGCGGCGACGTCCTCTGCAGTGGTGTGGGCTCCGGGTATGCCGAGGTAGCGGCCACCCGCGGCTTCGACGAGTTCGGCGACCCAAGATTGGGAGTGGATGAGAGGCTTTCCCCACTCTTCGCAGTAGACAGTTGGTGTATGGGAGCGTTGCGCGCTGCAGAAGCGTGTCGCTTCGACGGCGGACTGCATCTCGGCGACGAGGGCTTCGCCTTCAAGCCGTGCGTCGACGACTGCGGCGATGAGGCGAATGTCGTTGTAGACATCGGCGAGGCTGTGAGGTGCGAGAGTCAGGACGGGTAGCCCGGATTTGAGGATCGCCGCGAGCGATTCCATACGGTAGGGCACGCTGGCGATCACCAGATCAGGTTTGGCCGCGAGGATCTCGTCGGTGTTTGCGGTCCAGCTGTCGTGGAGGATGTGAGGATTTCGCTCTGCCAGTTCGGGGAGGGCCTCGAGGCAGTAGCGGGTGCAGGCGCTGAGGTGATCCAGACGCTTCAGGGCGGCGAGCGTGATGGTGATCGAGGGTTGCAGGGAAGCTATTCGCATTTCATCTCTCGGAGTCGTCTCGTTTGTTACGCGTGTAAATTAGTGTTTCGCGTTCGGAGGTACCCCCTCCCCCCTGGGGTATCCTGCGCGTAAAATATTTATTTTCAGCAACTTAACAACCGAACATACCTGCAAAATATTCATTCAAAATGACTTACGTGCAAAATATTGATTTAAATAGGTTTACTCCGCATTCAGCGTGACTCTGTCTTATTCGCCTTGTCTTTTGACCTCTACATCCAGTATAGCTACCTGGGTCAAGGAAATACGCCATGCAGAAGTCCTTATCTTGCAATGGGTTGTGGCGTTTCAGGGCTTGACAGAATTGTCTCTGCTGCATGTTCCAGTCGCAGTGAAATTTAGAAGCGGTTGCGATCGAGGTTTCTGGTATTGATACGATGTGTCTCTACTGAAAGTGCAATATACAGGCGTTCGCTGACCGTTACCGTCTGCAAGTAGGAGCATTCTGTGGACCGTCGCCAATTTGCATCACGTTCATTAGCCGCAGTCGCAGGGGTCGCACTGCATCGTCACTACGGCTATGCCGCTGTGCCAGCCTCGGCACAGCAAGTTCCCGGGAAGGTGCCAGATTCCTTGATAGAGGCGGCGCGGTTCCCCGAAGGTTTTCTCTGGGGCACCGCCACCGCCTCATACCAGGTGGAAGGCGCGTGGAACGAGGACGGCAAGGGCGAATCGATATGGGACAAATTCACTCACACGCCTGGAAAGGTAAGAGGTGGCGTGACAGGCGACGTGGCTTGCGATCAATATCATCTCTATCCGCAAGACATCGCAATGGCCAAACGCCTCAACCAGAAGAGCCACCGCTTTTCCATCTCCTGGCCGCGCATTCAGCCTACGGGCGTTGGCACCCCGAACATGAAGGGCCTCGATCACTACAGCCGTTTCGTGGATGCTTTGCTCGCTGCCGGCATACGGCCCTGGTGCACGATGTACCACTGGGATCTCCCTCAGGCACTCGAAGATCGTGGAGGCTGGCCCAATCGCGATCTTGCCAACTACTTCGCAGACTATGCGGGCATTCTGGCCAAACATCTCGGGGATCGAATCACAATCTGGGCACCCTTCAACATGCCCTGGGCGATCGCCTTCATGGGGTATGCGGCAGGCGCTGCACCTCCTTGCCGAACCAGCTTCAGCGACTTCCTGAAAGCTGCGCACACCCTTGCGCTCGCTCAAGCCGAGGCACACCGCTCAGTCAAAGCCGCCTCACCCAAAGCAGCATTCGGCAGCGCATACGAGATGGCCCCCGCATACCCGAAGACGGATTCAGACGACGATCGCGCAGCCGCCGCTCGATACCATGCCATGAACAACGTCTTCTTCCTCGAAGCAGCTATGTATGGCCGCTACCCGAAAGCCTTCGTCGGAGAGCCGCCGTACGACGTGATGGGCTTCAAAGCAGGCGATGAAAAACTGCTTCACGCGCCGCTGGACTGGGTCGGCTTTCATTACTATTCACGCCGCATCGTCGCGGATGCCAGCAAGGAGAAGTTTCTCGGCGGCGGTAACTTCAGCGGCACTGAGATTGAAAACAACTCACCGGGTGGCCGCGATCCCTACACACGCTTCCGCGCCGCCATGCCCACCGAGGGGCCGCTGACCGACTCAGGTCTCGAAGTATGGCCGCGCGGAATCTACGACCTCGTCACCCAGATCTCGAAGGACTACAACCACCCCATCATCGAGATCACCGAGAGCGGCTGCGGTTATCTTGACAGTCCCGACGAGCAGGGCCGCGTACCTGATGTGCGCCGCATCCAGTGGTACCGTGAGGTGCTCGCCGAGTTGGCGCGCGCGATCGCCGATGGAGCAAAAGTTCGCGCGTACCATGCCTGGTCCCTCCTCGATAACTTCCAATGGGCAGAGGGCTATACCGAACGCTATGGATTGATCTATACGGACTTTCGCAGCCAGAAGCGCACGATCAAGGATTCGGGCCTATGGTACGGGCGAGTTGCTGCCTCTAATCGGCTGGACGTATAACGCTCGCGGACAAGAAACGAGAAACAGGGATCTCAACTTGTTTGAAGTTGAGATCCCTGTTGATGATGCCGGTGTGTCTTTGAGTTAACTGCGGACTCCGTACCTTGCCGCTGAGTGTTTGTTCGAGAGCAATGGAGTGAGCGCGACGCGAGCGGCTTCAAACTTCTGCCAGTCTTCGACGTTGGGAAGCGCAGGAATGGTGACCAACTCTCCACGGTCAAATGCCACGAGCGACGCATCGACCATCTCTTCTGAACTCATCACGATCTCGGAGGGAAGATTCTGATGTCCGCCGATGCCTGCACGATCCCAGAACTCGGAGGCTGTTGCGCCGGGAAGGACAGCCTGCACCTGAACGCCCTTGCCGCTGACTTCTTTGTGCAACGACTGCGTCAGGTTCAAGACAAAAGCCTTGGTTCCGCTATAGACGCCGTTCAGCAGCTCGGGATGCAGCGCGACGACCGATGCGATGTTGATGATGGCACCATGTTTGCGCTCGAGCAGGCCAGGCAGCGCCGCAGAGGTCAGCCGGAGGAGCGCGGTGATGTTCAGGTCGACCATATTCTCCATGTCGTCGATCTTCGAGTCGATCAGGGAGGTGACACCACCGAAGCCAGCGTTATTCACCAGCGTGGTGATGGAGGTGTCCGTCCGGAGGCGATCTTCGAGTTTGCGCAGGTCGGCCTTATTGGTGAGATCTGCTGCGATGGCTTCGACTTTGCGGCCGGTCTTTGCAGAGAGTGTGGTTGCGAGTTCGCTGAGGAGTTTGCCGTTGCGAGCGACGAGGATCAGGTCATAGCCGCGGTGTGCAAGACGGTCCGCGTAGACGGCGCCGATACCTGTCGATGCGCCGGTGATGAGAGCTGTGCCTTTGGAAGAAGAGCTTGAGGTCGACATGATGATTCTCCATGAAGCTGAGATGTAAACCGGTGTGCTGGTTTGCTTATTTAGAGTAGACCGGTTGGTTCCAAGATTCATGAATATTTTTTTCTTTTTGTTAGGGCGTGTTTCGGGCTTCCCTGCTATTTCTTCAAGAGGACTTCGAAGGCGAAGCGCAGGAAGATCTCAAGTGGAGCTTTGCTCTTATCCGCCTTCATGCGCACTAAAGCGCCCTCGTAGCTGTTCAAGAGAAACTCTGCCAACGCATCTGGATCGGTGGATCGTTTAAGTTCGCCAAGCTCGATTGCTTCGCGTAGAACACCTGCAACTCCGCTTTGCCAGACGACGAACACGGTATGCAGTTGATTTTGCAGCTTCGCGCTATGGTCGGCGACCTCAAGGCTCAGGTTGCCGATAAGACAACCGCTGATCTCGGCGTCTGGGCCGTAGACGCGGATCAACTCCTCAAAGTACGTCCGCAGGCGCTTAAGTGGAGGCACCGATACATCTCCCAACACTCGTTGCGCGCGACGGGCTTCCTGGTCTGCGTATCGCTGCAGCACCTCCACCGCAAAGGTCTCTTTGCTGGGAAAGTAGTGATAGAAGGAGCCTTTTGGCACTCCGGCAAGATCCAACACTTCCTTTACGCCGGTTGCCGTGTAGCCGGACAGATGAAGTTGCTTAAGGCCAACCTCGATGAGGTGCTCGCGGGTTTTGAGCTCGGAGCTCACAATCTTTATATTAGACTGGTCGGTCGATTATTGCAACCGTGCATACGGTTCGGAGGATGATGATGTCAGCTTTCCTATGTTCAGGGTGTTTTGGTGACGACTCGCTCCAAAATGGTGTCATTTGGGTGGTGTTATGTGGTCTTTTGGTGGTCTTTTGTGGCTGGTTCGGTGGTGATACGGCCAGAGACTGCGGCGACAGCTACTCTACGGGGAGCTTGGCGTTGTATCCATCGCGGGCGATGACGGAGTACTTCTGGGGTTTGCCCTTCTCGTCCTGCATGCGGAGGGGGTGGCCTTCGTTGTCGACCAGAAGGACTTTGACCTTGCGATAGCTGCCGTCGTTTTTGTTGTTGGTGGGGCGGTAGGTGAGGACGTACTCGTTGCGGATGGAGTCGTTGATGGTGCCGAAGATGTCGGGGAGCTCGCCCTGGAAGACGGGAGCGAAGCTGAGGCCGCCGGTCATCGAGGCGAAGGTCCTGAGCTGGTTCTGGGCCTGCAGGTAGTCGAGTTCGCGAGGACCGCCGCCGCCGCTCATCTCGTTGAGCATGGCTCCGGTGCTGATGGTAAAGATGGTGACGTTTTGTGCGGCTTTGACCTTGGCGTAGATCTTGTCGAGGGTGAGCTTGGAGAAGGTGTCGCGGCCGGAACCGATGAGGATGATGTACTTGCGGCCTTCGATGCGGCTGGTGCGGTCAAGGGTCTCGTAGAGGGCGTCGAAGAGGTTGGTGTCGGAGAAGCCGGGGATCATCAGGGACTGAAGCGACTGGGCGATGAGGTCCTTGTTGTTGGTGAAGTCGGTAAGGATGTGCGTGCGGAGGTCGTAGGTGATGACGGCGACGTAGTCGTCTTTGCGCAGCGTGCGGAAGAAGGTGTAGGAGGCGTTGCGCATGTCGTTGATGAGGTAGTAGCTGTTGGCGGCGAACTCAAGCAGCATGACGGCAGTGATGGGCGTCTGGGTGGTGCGGACGCTGGTGACGGTCTGGGGCACGCCGTCTTCGAGGATAAGGAAGTTATTGGCCTTGAGGCCGGGGACGAACTGGTGTGTCTTGTCGAGGATGACGTTGGCGTCGATGTTGACGATGGGCACATCAATGCGGAGAGAGTAGGTGTCGTTGTTCGGGTTTTTGACCTTGGGGGCTTCGGGAGCCACTGGAGGCGGCGGAGGCTCGTCGGCCTCCTTTTTCTTTTTGAGGACGATGTCGCCGCTGTCGGTTTGTGGGCCGGGCTCGTCGGTTGGCGCGGCGGTGGGTTTTTGCGGTGGATTCTGGCTGGAGGGGGCATCCTGCGCGTGGGCGCATGGGAGGGCGGGGATGGAGAGGCAGAGGGCTAGAAGAAGGCAACGGGCCTGATGGTGAGAGGCGATGGTCATCATCTGAAACTTTACTCCGAATGTTGGACGGCTCTTCTATTCGTTTTGTTTACGTCGCAGGCTGCACGATCTCTCGGATCGAGGCCCAACCTGTCGGACTGCGGGGATAGCGCACGTAAACCACCATGGAACGACCTTTGAAGGTGGTCGAGGCGCCCCCTGCCTTTGGGGTTATTTTTATTGCGAAGAGGCTCTCTTCAACCGCCGTTTCACCTTGAAAGAAGGTGCTTTCGATCTGGTTGTCGATGAACTCCAGCTTGACGGCTTCGAGCGTTCCGAGCAGGTCGAGCCTGAGAGCCTCGATTCCATTCAGATACTTCTGGTAGCTGAGCGCTTTGATCACTTCTGGATGGTGGTATGCAAGGATGCCGGCTACATCGCCGCGCGCGAACGCAGATCGGATGGCGTCGCCGGTCTGTTTGAGTGACTCTCTTTGCTCGGCAAAACCCGAGTACTGCTGTGTAGTTGACGATTGACCGCTGGCGGTCGTCAGCAGCACGCAGGGCGCGGCACGGCAGGCGGTCGTGAGCAGGTCCCTCCGGTTCATCGTGCCTCATATATTCGCATACCGCATAACTGACGGGCCGTTCGATGGCCGTTTCTAGTAGTCTGTAGACGTGATTGCGGCGGTAAAGACTCGATGGTGGATGTTCGGTCTGGCATTGGGCGGGATGGTTGCGGGTTCAATGCTGGTGGGTGAGGCTCGGGCACAAACGCCGAGCGTTGGAATGGTGGCTACAGCAGCGGGTGGATGGAGTCCGGTGCCGATGCCTCCGGCTGCTCCTGCGGTGACGAAGTTCTTCCCTTTGTCTGAGGTGAAGCGTGGAATGCGCGGGGTCGCTTACACGGTCTTTGAAGGGGTAAACCCGGAACCGATGCAGGTGGAGATTCTTGGCGTGTTGAAAGAGGCGCTGGGGCCTGGGCAGGACATGATTCTGGCGCGTCTGCATGGCGACAAGCCGGAGTATACGGGCGTGGTCGCGGGCATGAGTGGCAGTCCGGTGTACATCGAAGGACGATTGGTGGGTGCGCTGAGCTATCGCATCGGACAGTTCAGTAAAGAGCCTATTGCGGGGATTACGCCGATCGAGTCGATGCTGCAGGTTCGCGATGATGACGGCGCAGGGGGGATGAAGCTGGCGAGCGTGAGCACGGAGACTGCGGGCCAACCGGAGATGCGGGCCATGGAGACTCCCCTGGTCTTCGGCGGGTTCAGCGAAGAGACGGTGGAGCGGTTTGGCGATCGATTCCGCGCGATGGGATTGACGCCGGTGGTTGGGTTGGGTGGTGCGGATTCGGCAGCGGTGCAGCCGGAGCCTCTGGTGCCCGGAAGCGCCGTGAGTGCGATCCTGGTGCGAGGGGATCTGTCGATGGCGGGGACCTGCACGGTGACATATCTTGACCCGAAGCGGTTGCTGGCGTGTGGGCACCCGATAACGCAGTATGGGCCGGTGGATATGCCGATGACGAAGGCGATGGTTCTGGCTACGCTGGCGTCACCGCTCAATGCGTTCAAGATCATCAACACGACGGAGACGGTTGGGGCGTTTACGGAAGATCGTGCGTCGGCGATTATGGGCCGCTTCGGTGTTGAGGCGCGGATGATTCCTGTCGTGGTGGAGGTGGTGCCGCCGCCGAATATGGATAAGGCAGCGCCGTCACAGACGAAGACGTTTCACTTTGAGGTGCTGGACAATCGGCAACTGACGCCGTCGGCGATGCTGGTATCGGTCTATCAGAGCCTGCAGACGAACAACACTGCTGCGGAAGAGTTGAGCTACCGGATGACAGGAGAGATCGACGTAAAGGGTCTGCCGCCGGTGCGGATGCAGGGGTTGATGGCGCAGAGTGAGTTCAATCCGGCAACGATCAATGCGGCACTGCTAGTGAATGACCGCTTCAGCAAGGTATATGGGAATGCGCTGGAGCAGCCGGTGGTGACGGGATTGCGGCTGAAGGTTGAGGCAATTCCATCGCGCATGACGGCGGTGCTTGAGTCAGCGCGACTGGGCCGGATTGAGGCGCATGCGGGCGACGAGATTGAAGTAGAGGCGACGCTGCACCCTTATCAGGCAGAGGCGAGGCTGGTTCGTTTGAAGGTGAAGCTGCCTGCGGAGTTGAGTGCGGGACCGATGCGGGTGGTGGTGAGCGATGGCGGGACGGTGGATCGTCTGACGACACGAACGGGAGCGGACCGCTCGGTGGGGCTGGCCGATGCGGTGGCTGCGATGAACCGGATGCATGCGAACGATCGCGTGTACGTAACGTTGCTGGATCATGCGGCGCAGGCGGTGCTGGATGGCGAGGCGTTGCCGGGTGTGCCGCTCTCGATGGCGAATGTGTTGGAGCCGTTGAAGGAGGCTCAGAAGATGCAACTAACGGGTGAGAGCGTGGTGGAGGCGGGATCGGTCGATGCAGGGTATGCCGTGAGTGGATATCAAGTGTTAAATCTTGTAGTGAAATAGGTTGGGCGTCGTGAGTTTTTGCAAGTGCTGACGAACGTTTTGTTACAGGGACGTAATGCTGGTGGGCTTGGTCTGTCGATGTTTTTCTTTTTGCTCGGCCGGGTGTTGTAGCATCAAAGAGTAGGCGCTGCGAGTAACGCGATGCGCCAAAAAGGGAAAGATTTCGAATGAGTGAATTACATGGTCTCGCTGTGCACGCGGCCGGCGCACATTTGCTGCCTTACAAATACGATCCGGGTGAGTTGAAGGCCCATGAGGTAGAGATCAAGATCTCGCACTGTGGTGTCTGCCACAGCGATGTTCACCTGATCGATAACGATTGGGGGATCAGCAAATATCCTTTCATTCCGGGACACGAGATTGTGGGCACGGTTGTGGCGGTAGGCTCGGGCGTGACCGACCGCACGATGGGAGAGCGCGTCGGTGTGGGCTGGCAGGCAGATAGCTGCGGCATCTGCGAATGGTGCCGACAGGGTGAGGAGAATCTCTGCGCGAAGGCGCAGCCGACGTGTGTCGGGCGTAACGGCGGATTTGCAGATCGGGTTCGTGTGAATTCGCGGTTTGCGGTTCCGGTGCCGACCGCGCTTGAGAGTGAAAATGCCGCTCCGCTGATGTGCGCGGGAATCACGGTGTACTCTCCGCTGCGCAACTACGATGTGCGGCCTTCGTCGCGCGTTGGCGTGATCGGGATTGGCGGCCTGGGACACCTCGGAATCCAGTTTGCGAAGGCATTTGGCGCGGAGGTGACGGCGTTTTCAACCTCGAAGGATAAAGAGGCCGAGGCGAAGTCGCTGGGAGCGCACAACTTTGTGAATACCCGCGATACAGGCGCGCTGAAGAAGGTAGCGGGATCGTTCGATCTTCTGCTTTCGACAGTGAGTGCGGATCAGGACTGGCAGGCGTATGTGAATGCGCTGCGTCCGAAGGGGATGTTGTGCCTGGTGGGCGCGTCGCCAGCACCGGTACAGGTTCAGGGTGCGTCGCTTATCACGCACCAGAAGGCAGTCTCGGGGAGCAACACCGGAAGCCCACATGATCTGGCCGAGATGCTGGATGTTGCAGCGCGTCATGGGGTCAAGGCGATTACGGAGCGGTTTGCCATGGCGAAGGCGAACGATGCTGTGACCAAGGTGAAGAAGAATCAGGTGCGGTATCGGGCTGTTCTGGCTAACTGATGCCTGGAGTTTCGCGGTTTAGATAAAGTATTGGATGAAGGCGAGGGCTTTGGCCCTCGCCTTTTCCGTTTGCGCGTCGAATGATGGGACGGTGCTTTAGACTCAGGATCAGAATGATACGACGCGTATTGGTGACAGGATTGGTGGCGGCCGCTGGGCTGCTGCCCGGGTTGGTGAGTGCGCAGGGCACGAAGCTCTGGAGTGTCGAGCGCTACGACGAGATGGAGAAGGGGTCGACCGACGGCGTGGCTATTCGCAGCGACGGGCGGCTGGAGGCGGGACCGGCCACTTCCCTGCTCTATGAGTCAGGCAAGAGCTATGTCTGGTCGATGGCGAGCGATGGTGCCGGAAGTAGCTATGTGGGGTTGGGCGGGACGGCTGCCGGGTCGGCTCTGGTGATGAAGGTGACGTCTGATGGAAAGGGCTCACAGGGCTCACAGATCTTTGCGGGTAAGGAGCTTGCGGTGCAGGCGCTGCGCGTAGCGGCAGATGGAAGCGTGTTGGCTGCGACGTCGCCGGATGGAAAGGTGTATCGGATTCCGCAGGGTGGTGGCACGGCTACGGTTGTGTTCGATCCGTCGCTGACGGAGGAGAAGCCAAAGTATCTTTGGGATCTGCAGGTGGGTAAGGCTGGGGAGATTTATGTAGCGGCGGGAGCGCCGGCGGTGGTGTATCGCGTGCCTGCCGGTGGTGGCAAGGCGGAGGTGTTGTTCAAGACGGCGGATCAGCATATTCGCAGTCTGCTGCTGGCAGCGGATGGAACGCTGTGGGCGGGATCGGATGGGTCGGGCGTGATCTATCGATTTGCGACGGGGACGGCCGGGGCGAAGCCGTTTGCCGTTTATGCCGCCGGGCGGCGAGAGATTACGGCGTTGGCGATGGATGCGGCGGGGAATGTGTATGCAGCGGGTGTTGGGACCAAAGGGCACACGGCGCTGCCACCGTTGCCGGTGACGGGTGGTGTGGGAGTGACGATCACGTTTGTGCAGCCGGGGTCTTCTACCGCGGCTGGGTCGAATTCGCTGGTGCCGGATGGGTCGGAGATCTACAAGATCGCGGTGGATGGTAGTCCGCAGAGGCTGCTGACGCTGAAGGATGACGTGGTGTATGCGTTGGCAGTGCGGAATGGGAGTCTGTTCGCGGCTACAGGAAATCGGGGGCGCGTGTATCGGGTTGATACGAAGGACGCCGGACGATTTACCGATGTTGCGCACCTGGAGGCGTCGCAGGGGATGGCGTTTGCTGCTGGGAAAGACGGGTTACTCGTTGCGACCAGCAACAGCGGAAAGGTGTTTCGTCTGGGCGATGCGATTGCTCCGACCGCAACGTACACGAGCGATGTATTCGATGCACAGGGATTCGCACAGTGGGGACGTGCGGAGGTGAGGGCGAGCGCGCCGTCGGGGTTCGATCTGTTCGTGCGGAGTGGGAACGTTGAGTCTCCGCTGATGGGATGGAGCGATTGGGCGCGTGTAGGACCGGATGGGAGTTTGACGGTGCCGGCGGGCCGGTTTGTGCAGTGGAAGGCTGTGCTTCGCGAGGGCGGCCTGGTCGATACGGTGGCGTTGAATTATCTGCAGAAGAATGTTGCTCCGGTGGTGGATGAGGTTGTGGTGCAACCGGGGGCGCGGGTCGCTGCGAATACTCCGGCTGCGGCGAATGCGACGGTGCAGATTGGGTTTCCTCCTGTTGCCGGAGCTTCGCCGGCTGCGGTCTTCACGCCGGATGCGAGTGCTACTCCGTTGACTGCGCAGAAGGATAAGACTGCGGTGACGGTGCGGTGGATGACGCATGACGACAACGGTGACGACCTGGTGTTTGCCGTGTGGTATCGGGGGGTGGGCGAGGCGAATTGGCGGCTGCTGAAGGACAAGATCTCAGAGAAGTTCTATAGCTTCGACTCCGCGCTGCTGCCCGATGGAAGATACGAGGCGAAGGTGGTCGCCAGTGATGCTCCGGACCATACCGATGCCGAAGCGCTGACGGGCGAGCGGGCGAGTGAGGCGTTTGTCGTCGATACGACTCCGCCGATGCCCGGAGCGCTGGCGGCGACGTTGGTGACGGGCTCGCCGATGAAGATTCATGCGACGTTGGAGGCTCGCGATACTACTTCGCCGATTGCACATGCAGAGTACTCGGTGGATGCCGGGCCGTGGCAGTACCTTGAGCCGGTGGGCAAGGTCTCGGATTCGCTTACAGAGAAGTATGACTTTACGGTAGAGATACCAGCCGCGACTACTCCTGTGCAAGATGTGAAAGAGCATGTGCTGGCGGTGAGGGTGTACGACCGATATGACAATGTCGTGGCCGTGAAGGCGGTCGTGCGGTGAAGGCGCTGCGCGACTGGTTTCCGAAGTACAGGCAGGATGTGGTCCTGTTGGCGGTCGATCTGGTGGGGACGTTTGTCTT
This sequence comes from Tunturiibacter lichenicola, assembly GCF_051013355.1. GTDB lineage: Bacteria > Acidobacteriota > Terriglobia > Terriglobales > Acidobacteriaceae > Edaphobacter > Edaphobacter lichenicola_F. Next base: position 48,616 of record NZ_CP132944.1, read on the forward strand.
TGCCGTAGAAGGTGCGCTGGCAGGTATTCGTGCGGATCTGGATCTGCTGGGGCTGCTTGTGCTGTCGTTCGTGACGGCGCTGGGCGGAGGGACGGTGCGCGATCTGTTGATTGGAGCGGTGCCTCCGAACAGCATTCGGGACTGGCGGTATGGAGCGACAGCGTTTGCCGGTGGTGGAGCGGTGTTTTGCTTCTATCGGGCATTTGAGCACGTGCCGCTGCAGGTGTTGATTACGCTGGATGCAGCTGGGCTGGCGTTGTTTGCGGTGGCTGGTGCGGGCAAGGCGCTGGAGTTTGGAATCAATCCCATGATCGCGGTGCTGATGGGCGTGTTGACAGGGGTCGGTGGAGGGACAATTCGCGATGTATTGCTGACGACCGTGCCAGGGATATTGAATACAGACATCTATGCTTCGGCGGCTCTTCTCGGTGCGGCGGTGATGGTGATCGGACTTGCGTTGAAAGTGCCACGAACGATCGCGATGACTGTCGGTGGCGTGTGTTGCTTTACGTTGCGGATGGTCGCCGTGGCGCTGCATTGGAATCTGCCGAAGGTGATGGCGCACTGAGGCTCGAGTGTCCTGCCGGACGGGCCCCCTGCGCGTGGGGCGGTCACTTCGTGACTTTTGTACCGGTCGGGGTGGTAAAGACTTTATCCGTCCGAGCGTTGCTCGGCACGGGCGGAGTGCTGGATAGTAAGCTGAGACTCGATGCGATTTGAATTTTTTATTGCGGCGCGGTACCTGCGGGCGAAGCGGCGGCAGGCTGTGGTTGGGGTGATCACGGCTATCTCGGTGATTGGAGTCGGCGCGGGCGTGGCGTCACTGATCATCGCGTTGGCGATTACGAATGGAATGCGCAGGGATCTGCAGGAACGGCTGGTGGGATCAACGTCGCATGTAGACCTGATGCGGGTGGCAGGAGATGGAATACGTGATTGGCGGCCGTTGTTGGCGCAGTTGCGGCAGGTGCCGCATGTCGTGGCCGCAGCTCCGGGGCTTTATGGGCAGGTGTTGATCTCGAAGGGCGCGCGTAGTGGAGGGGCGCTGGTGAAGGGCGTGATTCCAGCGGACGAAAAGACCGTAGGCGACCTGCTGCAGAGTGTGACACAAGGATCGGCTGCAGCATTGGAACCAGTGAGCGGCGAGTCGACTGCACAGCAGGTGAGCGGATCGGCCATGCAGGCGATTCCGCCGATTGTGATCGGGCAGGATATGGCCGAGACCCTGGGAGCAAAAGTTGGAGATGGTGTGTTGGTGACGAGTCCGCAGGGAGAGTTGACGCCGCTGGGATTGGTGCCGCGCTATCAGCGATTTCAAGTCGCTGGAATCTTCAAGTCGGGGTTCTATCAGTACGACTCGAGCTACGCGTTTCTGCGGCTGGTGGATGCGCAGAGGCTGTTCAGCGAACCGGATCTAATTTCGGTCGTCAGCTTCAAAGTGGATGATCTGTACCACGCCGATCGTGTGGGGCGGGCGATTGAAGATGCTGCTGGTAAGGGTTTTCAGACGACAAACTGGATGGAACAGAATCGCGAACTGTTTCGGGCGTTGAAGCTGGAGCAGGTAGTGACGTTTATCGTGCTGGCGTTGATTGTTTGCGTCGCTGCACTGAATATTTTGATCGCGCTGACCATGATGGTGATGGAGAAGACGCGTGACATCGCGGTGTTGATGAGCTTTGGCGTGAGGAACGATCAAGTACGCAGGATTTTTTTGCTACAGGGTTTATTGATCAGTGTGATCGGGACGGTTCTTGGATTGATTTTGGGGTATGGGTTGAGTTGGCTGGGCGGGCACTATCGTTTTATCCGGCTCGATGCGGCGGTCTATTCGATCGACTATCTGCCGTTTGCCCCGAGGCTGTTGGATGCGGTGATTGTGGCAGCGGTGAGCCTGGGTGTGAGTTTGATTGCTACGATTTATCCCAGTGGATCGGCGGCAAAGGTGCTGCCAGCGGAGGCGTTGCGGTATGAGTAACCCGAGATTGAGGTACGGACAGTTGGCGCCGGAGGGTTTGGCGAAGATGACGGCGCTTGAACACTACCTGAATACAGAGGCGGCGCTGGAGGCTTCGCTGCTGGGGTTTGTAAGGCTGAAGGTTTCGTTGATGAATGGATGTGAGTACTGCATTCATCTGCATACAGGGGAGTTAAAGAAGCTGAACGAGACGGATGAACGGATCGCTGGCGTCGCGGACTGGCGCGGGCTGGAGATCTACACGAAACGGGAGCGGGTTGCGCTGGCGTGGGCTGAGGCCGTGACGGATATTCAGGACGGCCATGCACCAGACCCGATCTATGACGAGGTGAGAGCGCACTTTAGCGAGGTCGAAACCGTGAATCTGACACTAGTAGTCACGACGATCAATGCATGGAACCGGATTGCGATCTCGTTGGGGGCGTTTCCCGGTCATGCGGGTCAGGATTATTCCAGCCATAGTGAATCGAGTCATAGTTCTGGAGATGCGAGCGGGGTGGTCGCTTGATCGATCCGATCGATGGCGATGTGCAGTTTGAGAATGAAGGCACGCTGGAGCCTCTGCCGATCGTAAAGGAGCGGTCCGTCGTAATGCGGGCCGTGGGCCTGTCGAAGACATACGCGGCGGTGTCTGCGGGACGTGGAGCGGGGCGGCCTGCGCTTGAGTTATTTCGCGGGTTGGATCTGAAGGTGCATGCGGGCGAGATGGTCGCGATTGTGGGGGAGAGCGGCGCCGGGAAGAGTTCTCTGCTGCATCTGCTGGCCGCGCTCGATACGCCGACGGCTGGAGATGTCTGGTGCGGCGAGACCAGGCTGAGCGGATTTACGCCGAAGCAGGCAGCGGAGTTTCGCAATCGCGACGTTGGATATGTGTGGCAGTTTCACTATCTGCTGCCGGAGTTTTCTGCGTTGGAGAATGTAGCGATGCCGCTGCTGGCTCGTGGCATGGGACACAGTGAGGCCTTGGAGAAGGCACGATACTGGCTGGGCGAGGTAGGGCTTGCGGATCGGGCAGACAATCGCTCGGGAGAGCTGAGTGGTGGAGAGCAACAGAGGGTGAGTCTGGCGCGGGCTTTGGTGACGGAGCCGAGGCTGCTGCTGGCGGATGAACCGACGGGCGATCTGGATGGCAAGACAGCCGAGGCGGTGTTCACGTTGATCCAACGATTGCATGAGACGCATGGGCTGACGAGCGTGCTGGTGACACATAATCTGGAGTACGCGGAGAGGTGCGATCGCGTGTTGAGGCTGCGTGAGGGGCGGCTGGTCGATGCGCGAACGGCAGGTGGAGTTTCGACCGTCGGTTGAACGAGCGAGTCTGGCCGAAGGTTGAAACAAAACTGACACGAGCATGTCTTTGGCTTTCTTTCTCTGTTCCGATTTGGTTTCCTGCTGCGCTCTTGCTCGCGCTGGTAAACAATGACATGGAAGGATCTCAGCCGAGCGGCCGATAAACCTGTCATGAGGCAGCCGACGCTCGGGGTTTCGATGATTGTGAAGAACGCCGAGGCGACCCTGGCACGGTGCCTGGAGAGCGTGCTTCCCTTGGCGGATGAGATTGTGATCGGCGATACCGGTTCGACCGACACGACCGTAAGCATCGCACGGAAGTATGGTGCGCGAGTGATTGATGTTCCGTGGGAACGGGACTTTGCGCGGGCACGAAACAGAGTGCTGGCGGAAGGTCGTTGCGACTGGGTTCTGGTGATGGACGGCGATGAGATGCTCGACCCTGAGGGTTTATCGCAGATTCCACCGCTGCTCGAAGGCGGGGAGATCTCTGGCTACGCCGTGTGCCAGTGGCACTATGTTCGCGAGCTGCACAATCGATCCGGTGCTGATGCGGCGCTGCCGAATCCGGTGCGTGTGAAGCAGTCGCGTGAGTATCCGGCGTACGTAACGTCGATTAATACACGGCTATTTCGGCGACGTCCGGAGATATATTTTGAACACCCCGTCCACGAGACCGTTGCGGAACGGCTTGCGGCGCTGGGACGGAGGACTCCGTTGGCGCCGTTCTTGATCCATCACTTTGGATATGTGGAGGATCCGAAGTCGATCCGGCAGGGCAAGAACGAGCTCTACCATCAGCTTGGGGAGGAGAAGCTTCGTGCTGATCCGGACGATCCGCATGCCTGCTTTGAGTTGGGGAAGAGCGAACTGGAGCACCGTCGTGACGCCTCTGCTGCTCTGGGGCTCTTCGAACGGGCCTGCGGGCTGGATCCGCATCGTTCGGAGTTCTGGATCTTTGCCGGAGTCAGTTTGTTGCGCCTTGGGCGGCCGCAGGAGGCCCTCGTTCGTCTGCAACATGCGCGAGCGCTGGGGTCTCAGAGTGCGGTGCTCTATGAGGCAATGGGAGATGCGTTCTACCACCGTGGGGAGTTCAGCCTAGCCTGTGCTGAATATGAGGGTTGCGGTGGAGTTTCGGCGCTGGTGGAGAGCAAGTACGGGGCGGCTGAGGTGCGGATGGGCCAGACGGTACGCGGAGTGGAGCGGATACGCGACGCCGTCGCCAGGGCTCCAGAGTATGCCGAGCTATACGACATCTTGGCAGCGGCAGCGTGGATGGCCGGGGACCGGACGCTGGCGATCGAAGCGGCTCGGATGCGGCTCTCGGTGGGGACGCCCACGGCTGACAACTTTTTGCTTGCCGCGAAACTTTGCTCCTTGTCGGATAGAGCTGGGGAGGCTCACGCGATTGTTACGATGGGGCTTACGCGATTTCCCGAAGACGCCGGACTGCGATCCGCTCTTCGCGGGCCTGAGGTCGCATCGCCTGGCATCGCTCTGAACCTGACTTCCTTCTGAAGTTGGTTCGCGGGACGAATCAATCAATTCAGCGGGTGAGGTGCCAGTCTGTGGCCTCGACGCTGACGACTCGACTTGGCCAATCCACCTTCGTTTGTCTAACGTAGAGAAGATCATCAGGTTGTTGATCCGCTGTGGGGTATCGAATTGGGTTGCACCTGATTTGGTGCTAGTTTTGCACAGGCCACGTCTAACGAAGAGTGCTAAGTTATGCATAACTTTTGAGGGATTTCGAATATTTGGTGCAGACGACTACACTGATAGGAGTGGGATGGGTGCTTCGCAGGTTGAGGTAGCCTGATTTGTCTCCGGGAGCGAGCGGCACGGAGACGGTTGTTGGGACCAACGGCGCTATGGGGCCTTCGGGCTTGCGTGGTGGCTGGCTTGAGGGGATGACATGTTCGAACGCTATACGGAGAAGGCACGACGGGTGATTTTCTTTGCTCGCTATGAGGCTAGTCAGTTTGGATCGCCTTACATCGAGACTGAGCATTTGCTGCTTGGGTTGCTGCGTGAGGACAAGGCTCTGACGAACCGCTTTTTGCGGTCGCACGCATCGGTGGAGTCGATCCGCAAACAGATTGAAGGGCATACAACGATTCGGGAGAAGGTGTCGACCTCGGTCGATCTGCCGCTGTCGAATGAGTGCAAGCGGGTGTTGGCGTATGCCGCCGAAGAGGCTGAGCGGCTGTCGCATAAACATATTGGAACCGAACATCTGCTGCTTGGTCTGCTGCGTGAAGAGAAGTGCTTTGCCGCAGAGATTTTGCAGGAGCGTGGTCTGCGGCTGCCGGCGATCCGCGAGGAATTGCAGCGGACGACGCAGGAGAAGGCCCCAGCTTCAGGCAGCGGTAAGGGACAGCGCGGCGAGCAGAGCATGCTGGCAGAGTTTTCGCGGGACCTGACGCAGTCTGCAATGGATCAGCAGCTTGATCCGCTGGTTGGGCGCGATGCAGAGGTGGATCGGGTAATTCAGATTCTTTGCCGCCGGACGAAGAACAACCCAGTGCTGATCGGTGAGCCGGGTGTCGGTAAGACCGCCATCGTTGAAGGCCTGGCCCAGAAGATCGCCGATGGCGAGGTGCCGAGTTTTCTCGCGGACAAGCGGGTGCTTGCTCTCGATCTCTCGCTGATCGTTGCGGGTACGAAGTATCGCGGCCAGTTTGAAGAGCGGCTGAAGACGATCATGAAGGAGCTGATGGAAAACCAGAACTCCATCGTGTTCATCGACGAACTGCATACGTTGGTAGGCGCGGGATCGGCGGAGGGCTCGCTCGATGCAGCGAACATTCTGAAGCCTGCGTTGAGCCGTGGCGAGATTCAGTGCATCGGCGCGACGACTCCTGCGGAGTATCGCAAATCGATTGAGAAGGATCGCTCGCTCGAGCGCAGATTCCAGGCGGTAAAGGTGCCTCCGCCGAACGAGGAAGATGCGATCAAGATCATCATGGGGATCAAGGAGAAGTACGAGAAGTTTCACGCGGTCAGCTACACCGACGATGCGATTACCTTCTCGGTGTCGCACTCGAGCCGGTATATTCCTGATCGGTTCCTGCCGGATAAGGCAATCGACTTGATCGACGAAGCTGGTGCGCGGGTGAAGCTGCGCCAGACCTCGATGCCTGAGGAGTTGACCGAGGTACAGAAACGGATCAAGTTCATCGTTCATCGCATGGAGAACGCGATTGCGAATCACGAGTTCGAGAAGGCTCGGTTCTACTCGGATGAGGAGCGCAAGGAGCGGGAGAATCTGCGGGCGCTGCGCGACAAGTATCACCTGGATGATTCTTCGGCGGGCATCGTGACGCGTGGAGACATCGAGGACGTCGTGAGCCGCTGGACGGGCGTTCCGATTACATCGCTGAAGGAAGAGGAGACGCAGCGGCTGCTGCGCGTCGAAGAAGAGCTGCACAAGCGTGTGATCTCGCAGGACAAGGCGATCTCTGCGCTGGCGCGTGCGATTCGCCGGTCACGAGCTGGTTTGAAGAACCCAGCGCGGCCGATCGGCAGCTTCCTGTTCCTTGGACCTACCGGCGTCGGTAAGACCGAGATGGCACGGACACTGGCGCAGTTCCTCTTCGGCAGTGAGAAGGCGCTGATTCGCTTCGACATGTCGGAGTTCATGGAGAAGCATTCGGTGTCGAAGCTGATCGGTTCGCCTCCGGGTTATGTGGGCTACGAGGAGGGCGGCCAGCTGACGGAACGCGTGAAGCGGAATCCGTACTGTGTGGTGCTGCTCGACGAGATCGAGAAAGCGCATCCCGATGTCTTCAATCTGCTGCTGCAGGTGTTTGAAGATGGGCAGTTGACTGACGGGCTGGGCAACACGGTCGACTACAAGAACTGCATCATCATCATGACTTCGAACATTGGGGCGAAGCATCTGCAGAAGCGGCAGGGGCTGGGCTTCCAGAGCGATAAGGAAGACATGGTGATGGACAAGATGGAAGAGCTGGTTCGGGGCGAGGTCAAACGGACCTTCAATCCGGAGTTCCTCAACCGTCTGGATGAGATCATCATCTTCACGTCGCTGTCGGATGCCGACCTGATGCAGATTCTCGAGCTGCTCGTGCAGCAGTTGAACGTGAATCTGGTACATAAGGCGATCACGATCTCTGTTGCCGATGACGCCAAGAAGTGGATCATCGAAAAGACAGCGTCAGACCGCAGCTATGGTGCACGCCCCTTGCGTCGCGCGCTCCAGCGGTTTGTCGAGGATCCTCTGTCGGAGGCGCTGATCGGCGGCGGTATCGTCGAACGGCCAGCGTTCCTCGAGGTGTACATGGAGAACAACAAGCTGTTCTACCGTCCGATCTCCTCCGATGGCGAAGAGAAGATGGCTGGGCTTGAATTGACGACCGTATAGTTTCAAAACAGAGTGGAAACGATATGCCCCGGCTTATATGCTGGGGCGTATCGTTTAACGCGGAGGACTTTCCTGCTCATGGACCGTCGTGAATTTGCTGTTTTACTTCCTGCGCTACTGGCTGGTAAAGCTTTACTGCCCGAGGCCGCCGAGGCGCAGGCGCCTGCCGCCGGTGGCCTGGCGGTAATCGAATCAGGAGTGTTCCACCCATCGCCGTCAAAGGCCGGCGCCCAGGAGGGGCACTCATCGCGACGATATCTTATGGGTCTTCTGGAGGCCGGAAATATCCGACTGGAGATGCACGAATCGACGATCCAGGCAGGCGCGCCACATGAGCCGATAGGAACTCATCTGCATAGTGAGATCTGGCTGGTGCGTGAGGGGACCGCGGAGCTGACAACCAACGGCATTGCAAAGAAGATGGTGCCGGGTGATATCGGAATCTGCGTCGCGGGGGATAAGCACTACATTGCGAATATCGGCGACACGCCGGTGACCTATTTTGTGGTCACGGTCGGCCCTCCTGAGTAGGGCCTGACGCAGAACATCCCGGCGGATCAGGCCGGGATGCCCTCGCTGCATAATCTTCAGTTAGACGAGGGATTGTGCGGTCTTGACTGCGCTCTGGACAACATCGCCAGCCTTGTCGACCGCGTTATCAACCTGGCCCTTGGTACGTTTGATTGCCTTCTGGGCCTCGTCGCTGAGACGCTCTGCCTGAGCCTTCAGGTAGTTCCCGGCATCTTCCAAGTAGTCACCGGCGTCTTCCGCTCTCTTGCGAAGCTGTCTGCGGGTCTTGGTTCCGGTTTGTGGAGCGTAGAGGAGAGCGATTGCGGCTCCCGCGCTGACGCCAATGCCGAAGGCGAACCAATAATTCTTTGCACTCATTCGAAGTACCTCGTAAAAGAATTTGCTTCTCAGTTTTATTGCTCTCTAAATATGCTTTCCTTGTTGATTGGATTCGACTCTGTGGAGATTGGTTGGTTATTTTTTAGTCATCTCAAAAGCCGGAAGCGGCGTAAAGGGAATCCTAACAGGTAATGGCTGCAGCAGTTCCTACTCTGCCGTTCGGCGTAAAGACCATCACGGATCAGGCTAGAGTGAAGTTGAGGTGAAGCGTGAAAGACATTTTGATGATGACCGTCTTCGTTGCAATGATCGTAGGACCAGCGTTCGCGGCCTTGAGCATGTTTGCAGAGAAGAATCGTCTCTAGACGGCCATCGATAGACAGCCATCTTTAGACAGCTAGACCAGCCAGTTCCCTTGCCCGCAAAAAAACCTTCGTGAACATCGTGCTGTTCAAGCGGCCCGTGTTGGTGTTGCGTAAGGATGGATGATAGGTCGCGAGCAGATGCAGCCCGTTGGGGAGAAGATACTGTGCCCCGTGCGAAAAGTGATACTCGGATTTGCGAGCAATGACGCCGGTGTAAAGCAGGTGGGCGAGGTATCCATCGAAGGCGATCTTTCCCAGACAGACGACGACGCGAACACGTGGCAGCGCCTCGATCTCTCCAGCAAGATGGGAGGAGCAGTTGCGAATCTCCTGGGGCTGAGGCTTGTCGCCGGGTGGAGCACAGCGGACGACGGAGGCGATCCAGGCATGGCGAAGCTTGAGGCCGTCATCGCGATGGACGGCTCGTGGCTTGCTGGCCAGGCCAAGCTCATGCAGAACGGGATACATGAAGTCACCCGAGCCATCGCCAGTGAAGGGGCGGCCAGTGCGGTTGGCACCGTGTGCGCCGGGGGCAAGGCCGAGGATCAGGATGCGGGCGCGTGGGTCTCCGAAGCCGGGAACGGGGCGGGACCAGTAGGTTTGATCCAGATAGGCGCGGCGTTTCGTTTCGCCGATGCCGCGGCAGTAATCGCGAAGGCGGGGACAGCGCTCACAGGTGATGATGGAGTCACGAATCTGATGAAACAGTGGGGACGTATTCTGTGCGTTGAGAGATGTCACTGCATCTGATGATAGTTGGTTCGACTAGTTACCGTGAAATACGGATCTGATCGAATGGCTTAGTAGAATGGTGTTCGTACAGTTCCTCTAAAAAAAGACAAGGATAGGCGGCGAGTTGGAAGATCCAAGGCTGAGCAGGATGTACTGGGCGCTTTTGAAGCAATGGGCCGCCAAACGACGCAGCAGCATCTGGCACGCTGCCGTCATGCGTTCCGGACTGCTGACCATCATCGTTCTGGCGATTTTGCTGGCGGGATTGGCGTTCGGATGGCACGAGCACCGACTGGGGCACTTTGGAAGACTCAAGAAGGAACTCGCCGAAAAACCTAAAGTCTATGTCGTGGTTCGCCCCGGTGGACAGGACGTCATCAAGCTGGAGCGTTCGTCGCTGGTAGGCGGTAGTGGGCCGGAGTTTCTTTCCGCAACGCTGCTGCCCGGACGCGGGATGAATATGCTGCAGATTACGGCGTATCTTCCACAGAAGGGCGAGGTTAACCTGCTCGCCTCGCCTACGCTGGAGGAAGCTGCCCAGCGCATGACGGGAACTGGTGATGATGCGAGCGGGGCCCAGAGCCTGGCGATGGGCGCAGCGATTGAGGCGCCCTGGGCAGGTCGGATATCGGGTGCCGCGACGGCGGATGGGCAGAACTTGACCACGGTGTGGCGCGGAATGCACTTTACGTTGCCGACCGGCGTCAAGGACAGCTACGGTCTTGATAACACGATGGCGTCCGGCGGCTTGCTGCTGAAACAACCCTCCTACTCTGTGAACACAAACGTGATGCCGGATGGCGGGGAGGCCCAGGCGACGTTTCGTCCCGGCAACTTCGAGGATCGTTGGCCGTCGCAGACGGAGTTTACAACGGCGATCGTACTCAGCGGCCGGGCGATCGAGATGAAGGTCACCGCACACAATACCGGTAACACCCCGGAACCGGTAGGAATAGGCTGGCATCCACGTTTTGCGATCCTGAGCAGCCATCGCGGGCAGATGGTCTTGCGACTGCCGCAGGGCATGCGGGCCGAAGTGAAGGACCGGCGCACCGGGGAGCTGAGCGGGAAGCTGCTGCCAGTTACAGGCACCGAATATGACTTTACCGACCAGAGCGGGGCCAAGCTAGGCGGCCTGCACCTTGATGACACCTTTGTTCACTTGAAGCAGGGACTGATGGAGGACGGTGCTGTTGCAGAGCTGCGAGACCCTGAGAGCGACTACGGTCTGCGAATCACTGCGCTTTCCCCCACAATCAAGGCGATGAGGGTCTATGCGCCGCCGGATGGGTCGTTCATCTCGATTGATCCTCAATTCAACTACGATGATCCGTTCGGGCGGGAGTGGGACCGGGTCGAGGATACCGGCATCGTGCTGCTGCAACCGGGCGAGTCGACGCAGTGGAAGATCCGGCTGGAGATATTTTCGCTGACCTCCCCGGCTGGGCGTCTCTAAGTCGTCCCTGTCTGCCACTCAAATGCCCGTGTCAGGGGCTGGGGGACGTTCGTTCCGGCAGGGGAGACGGCCGATGGTTTGACCCTCCCTATCCAAGCTCGTACAGTAGATAAGAGGCGTGGATCGCGCTCGTCAGCGTACCGGCGACGACGCGGCATACACAGGCGCTATTTGGAAGGCATGGACTTGACCCCGACTGAGATGACAGAGACAAATGAGACTGCGGAGCTGCAGACAGAAGTAGCGAATATCCAAGAGCATGAGCATCATGACCATGACCACACGCATGAGCACGATCATGAGCACACGCATCAGCACGCCCCGGCGCTGAACCCCGAACTGACCCGAGAGATTGAAGTCGAGGCTGGTGCCGATGAGGTGTCGAAGAGCTTCAAGACCGTAATAAAGCGTTACCAGAAGCTGGCACGAATCCCAGGCTTCCGCGCCGGTAAAGTGCCGGAGTCGCTGGTCCGGTCGAAGTTCGCAAAGGAAGTTCGGCAGGAGGTTCTGGAGAGCCTGGTGTCGGCGCGCTTTCGCCAGGCGATCGATGAACAGAAGCTGCGCCCGGTTTCGGAGCCACAGCTGCTCGATCTTCAACTCTTCGATGGCCAGCCGTTGAAGTTCAAAGCAGCCTTTGAGATTGCACCTGAGATCAACGTTGCGGGATACGACAGCGTCTCCGTGACGAAGCCCGATGCGGCACTGACCGGCGAGGAGTACGACGCAGAGCTTGCCCGCGTCCTCGACAGCCATGCCACAGTTGAGCCGGTCGAAGAAGACCGTGCGCTAGTCGACGGCGATTGGGCAGAGATTCAGTTCCGTGGTGAAGTAAAGGATCTTGCGCAGACAGTGACCGAGGATGGAGTGCAGAGCGCTTCGCCCAGCGAACCGATCACAGGCGAAGATGTGTTGATCGAGATCGGCGGAAAGAACACGCTGGCTGCCTTCAACGAGGCGCTGCGTGGCGCAAAGGCAGGGCAGGAGCTGAAGTTTGAGGTGGACTATCCTGCCGACTTCGGCGAGCGTCGCCTGGCAGGCCAGACCGTGAGCTACGACGTCACCGTGAAGGGCATCAAGCACAAGAGCTTCCCCGAGCGCGATGCGGAGTTCGCCAAGCAGCTCGGCAACTACGAGAGCTGGGAAGAGTTCGAGACCAAGCTGCGCGAGCATGCATCGGATCGCAAGAAGACCGCGCTTGAGAATGCCGCGAAGGACAAGATGCTCGGCGAGTTCATCGAGAAGTTCCAGTTCCCTGTTCCTGAGGCGTTCGTGCAACAGCAGATCGAAGCGCGTCTGGATCGCGGCCTTCGCGCGCTGGCGCAACAGGGTATGAAGGTTGAGGACATGCGTAAGCTGGACTTCCAGCAGTTGCGTGCCTCACAGCGCGACCTGGCAGTGAACGAGGTGAAGGTTTCGATGATCCTCGATCGCATCGCCGAGGTGGAGGGTGTCACGTTGAGCGAAGAGGATCTGGAGCGCGAGCTTCTGATGCTCTCGATCCAATCGCGTGAGCCCCTGGAAACTCTTCGTGACAGGCTGTCGAACGATGGCGGGCTGGACCGGATTCGCGAGCAGATGCGGCGCGAGAAGACTGGAAGCGTGCTCTACGAGAAGCTGGCTTCGTAGAGTGAAGTTGTCGGATTGCTAACGGACAAAAGAAAGAGAGTGTTATGGGACTAGTACCGATGGTGATCGAGCAGACGAGCCGGGGCGAACGCGCCTACGACATTTACAGCCGTCTGCTGCGGGACAACATCATTTTTCTGGGCACACCGATCGACGACAACATTGCCAATGTCATCATTGCGCAGATGCTGTTTTTGAGCGGTGAGGATCCGGAGAAGGACATTCAGCTCTACATCAACTCGCCGGGTGGCTCGATCACAGCCGGTCTCGCGATCTATGACACGATGCAGTACATCAAGAACGACGTGGTGACGTTCTGCATCGGACAGGCTGCCAGCATGGGAGCGTTTCTGTTGATGGCGGGTAAGAAAGGCAAGCGTTTTGCCCTGCCGAACTCGCGCATCCTGATCCACCAGCCGTCCATGGGCGGGTTGAGCGGACAGGCGACCGACATCGACATTCACGCACGCGAGATTCTCCGCATTCGCGAGATCACGAACAAGCTGATGAGCGCCAGCACGGGCCAGACACTGGAGCGGATCGAACGGGACGTGGAGCGCGACTTCATCATGACAGCCGCGCAATCGAAGGAGTACGGCATCATCGACGACATCATCGATCGGCCTCGCACATAATTGATCCGGGATTGACACCAAGGAGCCCGGACCTTCTGGTTCGGGCTTTTTACGTGCCGTTGCGTTCCTGAAGGCTGTCGGGGTTCGAGTCCTCACACTGCCCACCGCGAGTGGCCATGGTTCGTTCTATGCACGTGTATGACCAATTCGAGGTACCTCGTTGTGGCCTCCCGTCATGCTTTACGGTGTGAACGGGTGTAAACTGATAAGAAGACCTTGCAAGCGCGGAACGGTCAGGAGAAGTCGCATCTATGAAAACGTCACGGGGCTCAGACGAATCTCTTCGTTGTTCCTTCTGCCACAAATCGCAGGATGCTGTCGCCAAACTGATCTCATCGCCGTCGGACTACCCACGGGCCTATATTTGCGATGAGTGCGTGGCAGTGTGCAACTCGATCCTGGAAGACGACCGCACCGAGACCCAGCCCGGTGCAGCACCGGCCCACCTGCCTAAGCCGCAGGAAGTAAAAGCTTTTCTGGATGAATACGTCATCGGCCAGGATCAGACCAAAAAGAAGCTCGCTGTTGCGGTCTACAACCACTACAAGCGCATCCAGATGAACAAGACGCGCGGCAACGATGTGGAGCTTGCGAAGTCGAACATCCTGTTGGTAGGGCCGACTGGTTCGGGTAAAACGCTGCTTGCGCAGACGATGGCGAAGATGCTCGATGTGCCGTTTGCCATTGTCGATGCGACCACCCTGACCGAAGCCGGATACGTCGGCGAGGATGTCGAGAACATCATCCTGAAGCTCCTGCAGGCCGCAGACGGCGACGTACAGCGTGCTCAGAGCGGAATCATCTACATCGACGAGATCGACAAGATTGGCCGCAAGGACGAGAACCCCTCTATCACCCGCGATGTGTCGGGCGAGGGTGTGCAGCAGGCGCTGTTGAAGCTGCTGGAAGGAACCGTAGCCAACGTTCCACCACAGGGCGGCAGGAAGCACCCACACCAGGAGTTCACCGCCGTTGATACAACAAACATCCTTTTCATCTGCGGCGGCGCGTTCGTCGGCCTCGAAAAGGTGATTGGACGACGAATCGGCAAGAAGGCGCTTGGATTCAAAGCGATCGCCGATCCCGATGCGAAGGACGGCGATGTAACGCCGATCCGAGCACAACGCGACGCAGAGTTGCTGCGTCAGGCCGAACCTCAGGACCTGCTGAAGTACGGACTAATTCCGGAGTTCGTGGGCCGTCTGCCTGTGCTCGGCATCCTCGATGAGCTGGATGAGGCCGCCCTGATTGAGATCCTGACCAAGCCGCGCAACGCGATCCTCAAACAGTACACCAAGCTCTTCGACTATGAAGGCGTGAAGGTGACCTTCGCCGACGAGGCCGCTCGTGAGATCGCTCGCGAGGCGCTCCAACGCAAGGTCGGCGCGCGAGGCCTTCGCATGATTCTCGAAGAGCTGATGCTGGATCTGATGTACTACGTTCCCGGCAACAAGAAGGTCAAAGACCTTTGCATCACCGCAGAGATGGTCAAGAAACACAGCTTGACGCTGCCGATGTTGCTCGAAAAAGCAGGCTAAAGCTAAGCAATTCAGACAACGGAGCACCCAATCGGTGCTCCGTTGTTTTTTGCGCCTCACATGCGTCCCCCCCCGAAAAACCTTGCAACTCCACGCAAATTCCAAACTTTAGTTTTGACGCTGTCGCCGCACGTTGCTACCCTCATCACCACGGATGGCTACGACTCCTACCTCGCTTGCAACCACCTGCTGCATCATCGGTGGCGGTCCCGCTGGCATCATGCTCGGGTTCTTGTTGGCTCGCGCCGGCGTAAAGGTCACGGTCCTCGAAAAACACAATGACTTCTTCCGCGACTTCCGCGGCGACACGATCCACCCCTCCACACTCGAGCTTCTCCACGAACTCGGCCTCCTCGAAAAGTTCCTCAAAGTCCCGCACTCCCAGGTCGCAGCCCTCTCTGCAACCATCGGCGGCGAACGCTTCCCCATAGCCGACTTCTCCCACGTCCCCACTCACTGCAAGTTCATCGCCCTCATGCCGCAATGGGACTTCCTCAACTTCCTCGCCAGCGAAGCCACCAGGCTTCCTAACTTCACCCTGCGCATGGGCTGGGAGGCCACCGGCCTCATCCAGCAAAACGGCGCTACCACCGGCGTTCGCGCAAACACTCCCGACGGCCCCGTCGAAATCCCCGCCACACTGACCGTCGGCTGCGATGGCCGCCACGCCATCTCCCGCGACGCCGGCCATCTTCCGCTTGAGAACGAAGGCGTCCCAGTCGACGTCCTCTGGCTGAAGCTAGCCCGCCAGCCTTCCGACCCCGAAAACGCCCTCGGCTACATCAACTACGGCCGCCTCATCATCCTCATCAACCGCAACGACTACTTCCAGATCGGCTACATCATCGCCAAAGACACCTTCCCGCAGATCCAACAAGCCGGCATCCCTGCCTTCCAACAAAGCATCGAACGCATCGTTCCCTTCCTCGCCGGGCGTACCACCGAGATCGACTCCTGGGACAAGGTGAAGCTCCTCACCATTCAAGTAAATCGCCTTCAGGAGTGGTCGTCGCCTGGCCTGCTGTGCATCGGCGACGCAGCCCACGCCATGTCTCCCGTCGGCGGGATCGGCATCAACATAGCAATCCAGGACGCAGTCGCCACCGCCAACATCCTCACCGAAGCGCTGCTCTCAAACACCCTAAGCCAGCACAGTCTGGCGCAGGTGCAGCACTATCGCGAGAATGCAGTCCGCAACACCCAGCGCGTGCAGGTATTCGCCCACCGCATCCTAAACCGTGTCCTACGCGAGACTGGCCCCATCAAGCCACCACTGGCTCTTCGTATCCTGACCAGCATCCCGGGCTTCCAGAACATCCCAGCGCGCTTCGTCGGAATCGGGCTACAGCCGCAGCACATCAAAAACTTCTAGCCTCTACTCAAACCCGCGATTCCAGCTGGAAATCACACGCGTCTCCCGCTCCCACCCCATCACACTGACGCTCCCTGTTCCCAGCGCCAGCATGCTTCCACCGGTGGCAGGCAATCCAATCCACCGCGCCGCCAGAATCCGCAGAATGTGCGCATGGGCAAACAGCGCAACTTTACCTCCAGCGGGCGCGGCAGCCAACGCACGAGCGATCACACCATCCGCGCGTTCGCCCACATGCTCCACAGTCTCACCGCCTACAATCTCGTTCTTCCACACCGACCACCCCGGAATCTCCGCCTGAATCTCCTTGGTCGTCTTCCCCTCATACACCCCGTAGTCCCACTCCTTCAGCCCGTTCTCCACCACGGCCCGATCGCCAAACCCGGCAATCGCACATGTCTCCCGCGCGCGCTGCATCGGGCTTTCAAACACAGCATCGAACTTCGTCCCCTTCAGATAGTCGCGCAACTCCTCCGCACGCTTGCGGCCATGATCGGTCAAGGGAATATCTGTCCTGCTGGTATGCGCTCCGCTTAAACTCCACTCCGTCTCTCCATGCCGCACGAGCCACAACTCAGTTCCTACACTCATCGCAACCTCCATTCGCTCTCAAAAAACTCTGCCATTCTCAATCAAACGTCATCTCGACCGAAGCTGGTCACAGTCTCACCGTGAACAGCGCAGTGGAGAGATCCCCGCATTTCGTCTTTGTTGTAGCTCTCTCACTCTTCGCATCCAACCCTCTCCATAAACTATCCTATAAAGATGGACTTTCAGCTCTCGACCACCTACAAGCCCCAGGGCGACCAGCCCCGCGCCATCTCCGAGCTCATCTCCGGCATTCAAGCCGGCGAAAAAGATCAGGTCCTGCTCGGCGTCACCGGCTCCGGCAAAACCTTCACCATGGCGAAGGTCATCGAAGAGCTGCAACGCCCCGCACTCATCCTCGCACACAACAAAACCCTCGCCGCCCAGCTCTACCACGAGTTCAAACAGTTCTTCCCCAACAACGCCGTCGAGTACTTCGTCTCCTACTACGACTACTACCAACCCGAAGCCTACATCCCCGCCGGCGATCTCTTCATTGAAAAAGAGTCAACCATCAATGAAGAGTTGGATAAACTTCGCCTCGCCGCCACCCGCAGCCTCTTCGAACGCCGCGACGCCATCATCGTCTCCTCCGTCTCCTGCATCTACGGCCTCGGCTCGCCCGAAGCCTACTACGGCATGTTGATGATGCTCGAAAAAGGCCAGCACATCAAACGCGAGGACATCACGCGCCGCCTCGTCGAGATCCTCTACGACCGCAACGACGTCGACTTCCGTCGCGGCACCTTCCGTGTCCGTGGCGACATCATCGAGGTCTACCCCACCTACGACGAAAACGCCTACCGTATAGAGCTCTTCGGCGACGAAATCGATTCACTCTCGCAGATCGATCCACTCTTCGGCACCGTCAAGCAAAAATACTCTCGCCTGCCCATCTATCCGAAGTCGCACTACGTCGTACAGCCCGAACGCAAGACGTCTGCCGTCAACTCCATCCTCGAAGAGATGGAGTGGTGGGAAAAAGAATTAGAAAATCAAGGCCGTCTCGTCGAATCGCAACGCATCCACCAGCGCACCCGCTTCGACCTCGAGATGATCAAATCCGTCGGCTTCTGCCACGGCATCGAAAACTACTCCCGCCACTTCTCCGCGCGGCTCCCGGGCGAACCACCACCCACACTCCTCGACTACTTCCCACAGGACTATCTCCTCTTCATCGACGAGTCCCACGTCACCGTCCCTCAACTCCACGGCATGTGGCACGGCGACCGCAGCCGCAAACAAAACCTCGTCGACTACGGCTTTCGCCTGCCCTCCGCCATGGACAACCGCCCCCTCCGCTTCGAGGAGTTCGAGTCCCGCACCGGCCAGATCATCTACGTCTCCGCCACTCCAGGCCCCTACGAACTAACAAAGTCTGCAGGAGTAGTCGTCGAACAGATCATCCGCCCCACCGGCCTCATCGACCCAGTCGTAGAGATTCGCCCCATCAAGGGCCAGATCGACGACCTCCTCGCAGAGATTCGCGACCGCACACAAAAAAACCAACGCGTCCTCGTCACCACTCTCACCAAGCGCATGTCCGAAGACCTCGCCAGCTACTACACCGAAGTCGGCGTCCGCTGCCGTTACATGCACTCCGAGATCGAAACCCTCGAACGCATCAAGCTCCTCCGCGACCTCCGCAAAGGCGAGTACGACGTCCTCATCGGCATCAACCTCCTCCGCGAAGGCCTCGACCTGCCCGAAGTCTCTCTCGTCGCAATCCTCGACGCCGACAAGGAAGGCTTCCTCCGCTCGCAGGGCTCTCTCATCCAAACCATCGGCCGCGCCGCCCGCCACGTCGAAGGCCGCGCCATCCTCTACGCCGACAAGATGACCGACTCCATGCAGCGCGCCATCAACGAGACCGACCGCCGCCGCGAAAAACAGGTCGCCTACAACGAAGAAAACGGAATCACTCCCGCCAGCATCATTCGCCCAATAGAAATGGGCCTGGCCGGCATCCTCAAAGCCGACTACGCCGACCTCACCGACGAAGCCGAAGGCATGCCCGACTTCGCCACCCAGCAAGAACTAGACACCTACATCGGCAAACTCGAATCCGACATGCGCGAAGCCGCCAAAAAATTCGAATTCGAAAAAGCCGCCAAACTCCGCGACACCGTAAAAGAACTCCGCACCAAAGAGTTTCTGTTTAGCTAGATCGTTCAAACCTTCGTTACATATGGAGCTAATCGCTTGATCTCAGATCTCGATGAAATTGTCCTAGCTTGCCGCAGCGAGGTGGCAAAGACTCAGATGCACGAGGCGGTGAATTGCTATCGCGCTGGTGCATACCGTTCCACCATTATCGCTACTTGGATAGCAGTGCTATTCGACTACATTAGCAAGTTGAAGGAACTCGAAATGAGTGGCGATAATAGAGCAGCTTCTAGACTTGCGGAGTTCGACAGGGCACGGGCAACGGGAGACATCGCGGCATCGCTCGATTTCGAGCGAACGCTTGTTTCAGAGGCGAGGGATGATTTCGAACTTCTATCCGCAATCGAAGGGAAAGACCTGGAGAGGCTATTTGAAGATCGCAACAGATGCGCACACTCCTCGATGATTTCGATGGATGAACCCTACTCACCTTCCCCCGAACTCGCACGAGCCCATATGAAGATCGCTGTGACGGTGTTCCTGCAGCATCCTCCCATTCAAGGAAAGGCTGCCTTAGATCGTGTGTTTCAAGACATCAAATCAGACTATTTTCCCATAGAAGAAGAACAGGCCTTCGACTTTCTCAGAAACGGTCCGCTCGCGAGGGCCCGGAAACCACTAATACGGTCAATAGTAATCGGGATTACGAAGGATCTTTTATCTGAGTTCAGGAATCAGCAAGAGCGAGGCAGGCAATTTGCGGCATTGAAGGCTGTCGGTCGATTGTACCCGACGGATTTTGACGCGGCGCTCGTGGAGGTGCTCCCTAAGCTTGTTCCGGCCACTCCCGACGATAAATTTCATCTCGCGATCAGATATCTTCGGCAGGTCGGCCCGGCTTGGAAAGCGATGGGTTTAAGTGCTCAGATCCGCGCGTCAACGTCAGTTCGGTCCGCTCCGCCAGATACCCTCATGAAATTCATAGGACCCGCATTAGCTGTTCCTACCTTGAGGCAGGATGCCAGCCTGCGCCTGAAAGACCTGTCAACCGAGCAGATCGGCAGGCTCGTCAAAGCATTTCCGGAAAACATTTTCATCCCACGAGGTTTGGAAATCTTTTCTGAAGTGAAGGGTTTCAGAAACGCCGAAGCAATACTGGAAGAGATCTTGGTCCCGTTGGCTCCCAAGCTGGGCCCTGATGATCTTTCACGACTCATTGAGGCATGTGAGAAGAATGACCAAATTCATCATGCCTTCGGAGTTCCAGCACTTTTACAGGAATTGCTGAAGGAATGTGCTCTAGACGATCCTCGATCATTGGCCAATTGGGAGAAGTTGCACAAGCTTGCGACCTCGAATCACTTTTTGGGGGAGCCAGCGCCAGAATTAGCAAACGCGCTGCGCACTCGTTTCGGTTTCACTCAACCCGAGAGCACCAACGGCTTAGTTGCAGCGATGACCGAGGAGCAATCGGAAGATGATGACATACCCTTTTGACAGCACCCGCGATGGGTGGGGTATGCTCTCACCAACCCCAAAGGAGAAACGATGACGTTCATGTGACATACCGGAGCGGAGGCCGGACATCCATGCGTCATCCATCGAATCGTGCAGAGCGCCGCAACGCACGCGAACTCGCGCGCAACCATCGTCGCACTCATATCTACATCTGGCATCTACGAACCGGAGATCATGAGGAAAATCTCGGTTGGAAGCGCGGTGGCAAGCAGTATTTCGCCTGCGGGAATCGCTGCCTCCACAGCATGGTGGATCGTCATGAAGCACATCGCACAGTGAAACGCTTACGGCGCGCTGACTGGCTTCGAGCGAGTGATTTACCCATTTTCTGAGTCCGGCGAATAATTCACCGGTGCGTGGCCTCCCCGGCTGGAGAGATAGGATATAAGCGTCAAAAATCAGCACCCTAAAGAATATGAGCCCATCCCCACAAACCCGCCACACCCCCAACCTCCTCCCACGGCGCTTCTACTCCCGCTCCCCTGAGATCGTAGCGCGAGCACTCCTCGGTAAACTCCTCATCCGCGACCTCCAAGGCGAGCGCCTCACCGCCCGCATCACCGAAGTCGAAGCCTACCTAGGCCTCATCGACCCGGCATCCCACGCAGCCCGCGGACTCACTCCCAGCAACGCAATCCTCTTCGGCCCATCAGGACACGTATATGTCTACTTCATCTACGGCATGTACTACTGTCTCAACGTCGCCTCGCATCTTCCCGGCGAAGCCGGAGGAGTCCTCATCCGAGCCCTCGATCCAATCGACGGCCTCGAAACCATGGCCGATCTCCGCGGCCTTCCCCACAACACAAAACCCAAACTCCTCACCGGAGGCCCCGGCCGCCTCTGTCAGGCTCTCGACATCACCCGCGACAACTCCAACGGCCTCGACGTAACCTCACCCGCCTCCGCCATCCAAATCGCCGACGACGGCCACCATCCCACCGAAATCCAAACCACCCCACGCATCGGCATCAGCAAAGCCGCCAACCTCCCCCTCCGCTTCCTCATCGGCGAAACCACCAAAGCCAAACGCTCCGCATCGCGGTCCTGAGGCGTGGTTTCGCTGCCCAGCACCATCTCCAAAGCTCCGTGACACCGTCAAGAACTCCGCACAAAAAAATCTCTTGCGAACGAAATAATTGGTGGACTCGCGTGTCGTGCTTTTATGAGTCCAGGAATATGGCGTCAAACACCACATAACACCACAACTTTACCCCGAAACTGACGTCAATAATAATGAAGAGAGAATGACTCCTCTGGGAGGACAGACGTACCAACGTTCAGTAAGACGAGATCCCTTCTTCTCGTATCCATAGAAAGAGAACATGAATAAACTCGGCTCCGCTATCCTTCACACTGTACTTTTCAGCACCCTTTCGGCATCTGCCTTCGCACAGGCTCCCATCGTCCGTCAGCCGCCACCACCTCCACCGACCGATCAGCAGCAACAGGCGCCGCCAGCATATCCCCAGGCAGGCCAGCCAACAGATCCGCAAGCCATGCCGCCGGACAACTTCCAGGCAGGCCAGCCTCAATATCAACAGCAAGGACAGCCGCAGTACCAGCAGGCTCCCCCACCCGACCAGCAGCAAGGCCCCCCTCCACCGCCACCGATGGCGCCCCAGCAGCTCGATCAGCTCGTCCAGCGCATCGCGCTCTATCCCGACCCGCTGCTTGCACAAGTTCTCACCGCTTCAACTTTCTGGGACCAGATCCCCGACGCAGCCACGTGGGCCCAGCAGCACGCAACCATCACCGGCGACGCCCTCGCCCAGGCCATCCAGGTCGACAATCTCCCATGGGACCCTAGCGTCCTCGCGCTGCTTCCCTTCCCATCGGTCCTCGACATGATGGCCCGCGACCCGCAGTTCACGGGTACGCTCGGCAACGCCGTGCTCAGCCAGCGCAACGACGTCATGGACGCCGTCCAGCGCCAGCGTCGCATCGCTAACGGCTACGGCTACCTCGCCCCCAACTCCTACGACACCGTAGCCGACGACGGCGGCTATATCGCAATCCAGCCCGTCAATCCCGCCTACTACTATGTCCCCGTGTACAGCCCGGCAGTAGTCTTCTACGCTCCACGCCCCGGCTTTTACGTAGGCGGAGCACTCCGCTTTGGTCCCGTCGTCAGCATCGGCCCAGCCTTCGGCGCCTACGGTTGGTACGGCGCAGGCTTCGGCTGGGGAAACCACGCAATCCTCATCGACCATCGCCCCTGGGGACGCACCTACTACAACCGTGGAGTCTACGTTCACCCGTACGCCCACGCCTACGTGCGCCCAGCATCCCCTCGCGTAGAGAGCCACGCCCACTACGAAGAACACGGCGGCGAGCACCACCACTAAAGTCCATCAGATAAAAAATGTCCGGCAGACATCCTCTGCCGGACATCGCTTTATCTCTACACCCCACCCAAAAATATCATCTCGACCGAAGCTGTTCACAGCCTCACCGTGAACAGCGTAGTGGAGAGACCCCGCATTTTGTCTTTATCGTCGTCCTCCCATCCCGATCAACAATTCCTTGCTACCCTTATCCATACAAGCCCACGAGGGCGATCACAACGAGGAAGAAAATGATCATCGTCAACGACGAGTACGTCACGCTCGACACCCCCAACGGCCCCATGCGGACCCACATCGTCCGCCCCGCCGCGCCCGGCCGCTACCCCGGCATCGTCTTCTACTCCGAGATCTTCCAGATCACCGCGCCCATCCGCCGCACCGCCGCCATGCTCGCCGGCCACGGCTACATCGTCGCCATGCCCGAGATCTACCACGAGTTCGAACCCGCCGGCACCGTCTTCGCCTACGACCAGACAGGCTCCGACCGCGGCAACGTCCTCAAGACCACCAAGGAGCTCTCAAGCTACGACGCCGACGCCCGCGCCGCGCTCGACCACCTCAAATCCCGCCCCGACTGCACCGGACACCTCGGAGCCATGGGCATCTGCATCGGCGGCCACCTTGCCTTCCGCGCCGCGATGAATCCCGACGTCCTCGCCACCGCCTGCTTCTACGCCACCGATATCCACAAAGGCTCCCTCAGCAAAGGCGGAGACGACTCCCTCGAGCGCGCCAAAGACATCAAGGGCGAACTCCTCATGATCTGGGGCCGCCAGGACCCGCACATCCCCACCGAAGGCCGCATGGCCGTTCTCACTCGCCTCAACGAACTCGGCGCACGCCTCACCTGGCACGAGGTCAACGGAGCCCACGCCTTCATGCGCGACGAAGGCATCCGCTACGACCCCGAGCTCGCCCTCAGCCTCTACGGCCTCGTGTTCGACTTCTTCCACCGCAAGCTAGGCGAAGGCGATCAGACGACTCAAGCGGCTGCCTCAACCGAAACCCGCCACTGACAAGCCCGAGGAAACCTACAGCCCAAACCTCTGCCGATACGTACTGGGAGACACTCCCGTGTGTCGCTGAAAGACCTCGCGGAAAAAAGCGAGATCCTGATATCCCACAGCATCACCGATCTCTCGCATCGAACGATGCCCACCCTCAAGCAGCCGCTTTGCTGCAGCGATGCGCAACTTCTGCAGGTAGATCAAAGGCGTATCCCCCGTAGCCTGCTTAAACCGCCGAACAAAGTTGCGCAAGCTCATCCCAACGATCTTCGCTGGATCCTCAAGCGGAAAGTCCTTATGAAAATTCCGGTGCAGCCACTCCTGCGCATCGGAGATCGTTCCATCCGTGTGCTCTGTCTTCAGATGAACGATCGCATAGCCCGACTGCCACGCACGCGGAGTCTCGATCAACATGGCTTTTGCACTCTGCATGGCGATCTCGTGCCCGCAGAAACGCTCCACCAGATAAAGGCTAAGATCCAGCGCAGCATTCAGGCCGCCACCGCAATAAAAGTTGCCGTCCTCCGTCACCATCAACTCGGGCATCCATCGCACCTTGGGATACTTCTCACGAAACCGTTCCGCAAGGCTCCAGTGTGTCGTGGCGCGCTTATCGTCGAGCAGTCCCGACGCGGCAACCAGGCCCACACCCGAGCAAACACTCGCAATCGCAGCTCCACGCTTGTGCCAGCGCTCCAGCCACGGCACCACCTCTGCATTGCGCTCAACGACATCCTCTACGCTGAGTCCCGTCGACGGAATGAAGATCAGATCGGTCTTGCGAATCTGTTTGAGCGACGCAGCGGGTTTGATATGAATCGGTCCATCGCAACGCACCGCGAGCCCATCCACCGACGCCGTCGTCACTCGAAAACGAGAGACGGGTTTCTGTCCCGCAAAGGCATTCCACAACGTGCCTGCGTGGCGGAAGACCTCCATCGGACCTGTAGCTGTTGAGGAGAAAGTTTCGTCGAGAAACAAAACTGTGACATCTTTGAGACCTGTCATTTGCAATCACCTCGTAGATGGCCGAATTGCCTACGTAGAATGGCATATATGCCGTCTTGAAGCAAGGCGTCTTCCCCCGTACCTTGAGAACATCCAAAGCGACTCCATGCTGAGGACCGTACGGAGGAGAGTATGAAACGCTACATCATCGAACGCGAGATCCCGAAGATTGGAACACTCGAACGGCAACAGTTGAAGGAAGTTGCCGCCAGGTCAAACGACGCACTCAGTAAGCTGGCACCGGATATCCAGTGGGTCGAATCTTTTATCGCCGCAGACAAGACGTTCTGTATCTACCTCGCCAAAGATGAGGCAGTCGTTCATCGGCACGCACAGCTAAGTGGCTTCCCCGCTTCGAAGATTACCGAGATCGGCAAAATGATCGATCCCACAGCCGCTTCGCAAAGCTCACACGATTTTTGAACGATAGAAGTCGAGCATCATCAGCATCGAGTCCACTCGCCATGTATTGGGGCTTCGCATCACTGCCACATTGACACCGATCACTTCACAATCTGCACGACTGCCCAGGGCCAAGGAGTCAAATAATTAAACTAAAGGATTAAAAAAACCAATGAAACTGTACCAACCCATCAACGCCTTACGGGTCCAGCTTGTTGAGATGTCACGCTTGTCACAACGCGCTCTCGATTACTCCATCAAGGGCTACCAGCTTGGTTCTCCAGAGTTCAGCCGCTCCGTATGCAGCACCGAGCGCGAACTCGAACAGCATCACCAGCAAATCAAAGATATCTGCCGCAAACTCGCTGCCCGCAAAGTAACCGACTCAGCAGACTGCCGTTTCGTGCTGATCGCGCTGCGCCTCAGCGACGCTCTGCGCACAACCTCCCGCGCAGCAGTTCAGATCGCACAAGACACGCCTTCGTTCTTTGAAAGCAGTCGCATGCCCAGGCACGCGGCACTCTGCAACCTCGGAGACCTGGTGAACTCCCTCATACGGTTGTGCATCGTCGCCCTGTTCAAGCAGGAAGTCAGACACGCCGAGACAGTTCTTCAAAGTCAGGCGGTATGGCGGCGGTGCGAACTGATCTTCGAGAGTATGCGCGAGACAAACCATCAAACGAACGACGATGAAACGACCGACGAACAAGATATCTTCGAGTCAGCCATCGCACGCAGCCTTGGCACAGTCGCAAGACAAGCCCACGACATGGCCGATGCAATCCTCTTCTGGCTCAAAGAAAGCGACCGCGAACTCTGCTTCGAAGCCAATGGACAGGACACCCTGAACTTCCTGTTTGTCGGTAGCTGTATCATCACGAAAAATCTACCCGGACTTCTACCACCCTCGTTGGTCCACTGAAGGCTAGCAGTTGCGGTTGCAGTTGCGGTTGCAGTTGTTGTTGCAGCTGTTGTTGCAGTTGTTGTTGCTTTGTCCTTTTGTTGTCATCCCGCAGGGATCTGCTTCTGCCTTTGCCTTTGTTTCTGTCTTTGCCGTTGCTTGTTCTTTTGTTGCCATCCCGAAGGGATCCGCTTCTGTCTTTGTCTTTGCCTTTGTCGTTGCTTGTTCTTTTGTTGTCATCCCGAAGGGATCTGCTTCTGTCTTTGTTCTTTTGGACACTGTCGAAATCCTGTCAAGCCCTCCCCACGCGTATCTCCTTTCTCATCAACCAGATACGCGTGGCGTATGAGTTCCCCCAATCCGCTAAACTAGATCTAGAAATAAAGAGGAGCTGGTCCATTACCAAAGTATCGTAACCCCTTTGGTTGCACGAATTTGGCCGTAACCCCTTTGTTAAGACGAATTTGCAGCGGTCTGCAAGACCTAAGTTATTCATTCAGAGGAATTTACGCGCGGGATATAGGGGGGAGGGGGGTGCCTACCGCCAGCTCACAGCCAGATGCCACCGCAACTTCCGGTCCATCGTCTTCTCGAGCACATGGGCGTACTCCAGCAGCTCTGAGAGCACCTGCTCGCCCTCGGTTCCCAGCTGCTGCGGATCGTTCTCCAGAGCCCTCAGCAGCGCCCGCACGGTCGTCAGGCCCTCGCTGGGCGAGTACCACTGCGGCGGCGGCAAGCGGCGCAACAGATCCTGGTTCCCGGCACCCTCTTCAATCAAGAGCGACATCGAATTCTCATCCGCCGAAAAGAACTCGATCAGCGGGCGAACCCCTAATCGAAGCGCCAACCGCTCCAGCGCATCCTCATGCCGCGCCAGCGAGCGCCCGTTCACAAAAATATCGAATCCAGGGTCCTCGCCCTCGACCACAATGTACATGGAAGCAGCCATTAACCGCAGTGTACCTCGACGGTCAAGCGCAGGAAAGTATCACCGAAGCGACAGCATGGTCTCCTCGTCGCCGGAGTTCAAAAATAGAAGCATCCCAGCACCTGCGGCCAGCAGAATCGTGCCACAGGCAAGCCGCACCGTCACCTCAGGCCGGACGAGAACATAGCTCTCCAAAATAGTCAGCAGCGGAATCAACAGACACCGCGCAGCAAATCGCACCGGAGGCATCTCTCGGAGCAACCAAACGATGAGGACAACCTCGACCACATCCACCAACGACCCGATTGAGATAACCGAAGCCAATTCGCTGACTCTCCAGACGGCGTCCCGACTAACAACACTACACACCAGTAAAAACGCGGCATTCACAAGACACACCGCAGCCACCGCCTGCATCAGATCAACTCCGCGCAGCAGCCGATACAGCCACACGCTCGACAGCCCAACCAGCACCACCGCTGCACAAACCGCGCCAAGCATCAATCGACCGAGAAGCGTCCCGGAGAAGCCCATCGGCAACAGTAACAAGAGCCCACCTAGCCCTGCCAGCGCCGGAATAAGAAACCGCCTGACGCCGCGCTCTTCATCTCCAGCCGCGATCACCATCACCACAACCACAGGAACCATAGCAAACAACGCAGATCGGCTGATCTCCGACACGCTCCCTTGTGTCCACTCCACAACCGCTACGGGAACCCCAAAGAATCCCACACTCATCAAGCCCAGATGCAGCCCTTCGCGCCACGACCACCCTTTGCTCCCTCCAAGCAACAGAGCAAACACTCCAATCACCGCATAACGAACGCCCTGTTGTTCAATGACCGGCAACTCCTCCCCATGAGGAATCACCCAGGACGTCGCAGACAGGATACAAAGCACCGCAAACGCAATCCACACAGAACGGTTCATGAACTCCACTCGCGACAGAGACAGAAAGACCGCGCCAATGCGCGGTCTTTCTGGTTATGCGTAAGGTAAAACCTACCGATTGCCGCCACCACCCGAAGGTGCCCCGGAACCCGAACCGCCCGGTCTGCGACCACCGCGGCGACGTCTTCCGCCGCCCGGCCGCCTCTGGCCGCCAGGAGCATTCCCTGCCTGACCTCCGCCCGCAGGAACAGGAACCGCACCATCAGCGCGATTGAAGTTTGGCTCGTCCGTAGGATCGTCACCGTCATCATCAAAGTCGTCGCCCTCTTCATCCGTGGCAACATTGTCTCCACCCTGCGCTTGCTCCGTCCGAGGATGCGATGCACCTGCTTCGACGTTCGCCCCATCGGTCCCTATCTGACCCGGCTCCGGAAGACCGAGCTTCGCGCGCTGTTCACGCAAAACAGCCTTCCTTGAAAGCTTGATGCGATTCCCTTCGATAGCCAGCACCTTAACCAGGATCTGGTCGCCTTCACGAAGCTCATCCTTGACCTCCTTCACGCGGTGCTCCGCGATCTCGGAGACATGCAACAAGCCATCGGTTCCGGGGAAGATCTCAACAAACGCACCGAACTCGGCGAGACGAACCACCTTGCCCAGATACGTCTTTCCGATCTCAGGCACCGCAGTCAGATCGCTGATCATCTGGATCGCTCGGGCAAGACCGTCAGCATCGCTCGAAGCGACATTGACCCGTCCCGTATCGTCCACATCGATCTTTACGCCGGTCGCATCAATGATGCCGCGAATAACCTTTCCACCCGGCCCAATCAGATCGCGGATCTTGTCCGTAGGAATCTGAATGGTGTGAATACGTGGCGCAAACTGCGACTTCTCCTGATTCGCACCAGCGATCACCCCGTCCATCGTATCCAACAGGAAGAGCCGGCCTTGCCGCGCCTGCTCCAGCGCCTCACGCATAATCTGCGGCGTGATGCCCATGATCTTGATGTCCATCTGCAGCGCGGTAATTCCCTTGCGGGTACCCGCAACCTTGAAGTCCATATCACCGTAGTGATCTTCCGCACCGGCAATATCGGTAAGAACGGCATAGTTTTCGCCTTCCTTCACGAGGCCCATGGCAACGCCCGCGACTGATCCCTTGATCGCGATACCAGCCTGCATCAGCGCAAGTGAAGCGCCGCACACAGTGGCCATCGAAGACGAACCATTCGACTCCAGAATGTCCGAGACCACACGCAGCGTGTAGGGCGACTCATCCTCAGCCGGAAGCACAGCCTCGATCGCACGCGATGCGAGCGCACCATGGCCAATCTCTCGCCGTCCTACGCCTGACATACGTCCAACTTCACCAACGGAGAACGGAGGAAAGTTATAGTGCAGCATGAAGCGACGCTTCTGCTCGCCCTCGTAGCTCTCGAGACGCTGTGCATCGTCCGTGGTTCCGAGCGTTGCACTAACGAGCGCCTGCGTCTCGCCGCGGGTAAAGAGCGCTGAACCGTGAACACGGGGCAGAACGCCAACTTCAATCGTCAGGTCGCGAATCTTATCGAATGCGCGATGATCCGGCCGAATCCGGTCCACCAGAACCTGATCGCGGAAGATCTTCTCGCGCAGAAGCTCGTAGTACTTGCTCAACTTCTTAGCAGCCGCAGCATCTCCCTCTGGTAAGTCCTTCTTGAGCTCGTCCTTGATGTCCTTCACCAACGCATAGCTCTCGAACTTGGGATGCTTCTGCGTGTCGAGCGCGTCCTTCAACCTCGCGCCAATCTTATTGGTCAGCTCATTCAGATAGTCATGATCGATCTCGACCGCGCTAACCTCTCGCTTCGTCTTACCCGCACGGCTCGCCAGATCCTCAATAGCCGTGCAGATCTTCTTGATCTGCTCATGCGCAAATTCGATCGCATCGACCACACGGCCTTCAGCAACTTCCTTCGCGCCGGACTCGATCATCACGATGCCGTCCTTCGTGCCGACGACCATGATGTTCAACTGACTCTTCGCACGCTCGGCGTAGGTCGGATTCACGACGAACTGATCGTCAATCAAACCAATGCGCACCGCCCCAACCGGCCCATGGAAAGGAATGTCACTCAGTGCCAAAGCGCAGCTGGCGCCATTGATACCGAGCACGTCGGGATCATTCTCTTTGTCCGCGGAGTAGACAAACGCAACCACCTGGGTCTCATTGCGAAACGCCTCAGGAAAGAGAGGGCGGATCGGACGGTCGATCTGACGGCTGGTCAGAATCTCCTTCTCGCTCGGACGCCCCTCGCGCTTGATGAACCCTCCGGGGATACGGCCACCGGCATAAGTAAACTCGCGGTACTCCACGGTCAGCGGGAAGAAGTCGATGCCTTCCTTCGGATCGGGCGATGCAACGGCCGTTGCCAAAACTACGTTGTCGCCACTTGAAGTCAGCGCTGCGCCGGAGGCTTGTTTCGCCATGCGTCCGGTCTCGAACTTGATTTGCTTGCCGCCGGCAAGCTCAACTGTCACATCTTGTTTCATGTTGCCTCTCTTCTCTCGTCTTCGTTTGATTAAGCCTGAGATCGCGTCATCCGTTAATCGGGCGCGAAAAAGCGCAGCTTTGCGAAGCGGTTATCGAACCGCCGGCAAGCTGCGCTGTAATAAGTCGTTTGAAAGCTCGCATCCGCACGCGGTCTGAGCCACAGGAACGAAGCCGCGCTCTCCCATCGTCAGCAACCCCATCGCCAAGGTCTCGCTCGACCTTGCACGAGGTTAGCAGCCGAATGAGAACGGGCCGTATATGCTCCCATAGTTTGTACGGTGTCTCCGGAGATGATGCGGTTACTTGCGGATTCCGAGTTTGCCGATGACCTCGCGATAACGGTCTGCGTCACACTTCTTCAGATAGTCCAGCAAACGGCGACGCTTGCTGACAAGCATCAGAAGACCACGGCGTGATCCATGATCCTTCTTGTGTGCTTTGAAGTGTTCCGTCAATTCGCCGATGCGCTCGCTCAAAATGGCGATCTGTACCTCTGGACTCCCGGTGTCTGAGTCGTGCGTGCGGAACTTTGCAATAATGTCTGTCTTTTTAGCGGATGCCAACACAGCTGTTTCTACTCCTAATTCTTCTAGTTCACTCTTAGTGTCTGCATAAGGATAGCACCGCTGGCGCAACCCGGCAATCGTGGGAGGCCAGCGGTGCTAAATGATTTTGGACAATTTAAGCGATATGGGTCTTCAAAAACTCGAGCGAACGCTCCCGCGCCAGCTTGGCCGAGGCTGCATGGTAGCTGTTCGGATCCACATCCCGGTTAAACGCATGCCCTGCACCCTCATAGACAAAGATCTCTACCTCAGGATGAGCCGCACGAACTGCCTCTATCTGATCCTGCCCGATATGGGTATCGTTTGCGCCGAAGTGCAGCATCACCGGGCAGCTCGGCTGTTCGGTTGCAACTGAACCAACACCGCCGGCATAGTAGCCAACGCAGCACGCAGGCTGCATCTTATAGTCTTCGCCGCGCGTCGCAACCAGCCAGCTCGTCAAACCACCGTAGCAGTAGCCAATCACGCCGATTCCTTTGCCTGCCGCCTTCGCCCACTCATAGGCCGCGGCAACATCCATCAGCGTCGTCTCTGGCTTCAGCATGCCGTAGAACTTATAGGCCTTCTGCATATCGTCAGGCTGATAGGTCAACTGCACGCCAGGCTCGAAACGGTCGAATATCGCCGGTGCAATTACCAGAAATCCATCTTTCGCATATCCATCGACAACGCTGCGGATGTGCGCATTGACGCCGAATATCTCTTGAACAAGAATCAGTGTTCCTATTGCTTGTCCTGCTGGCCGCGCGACGTAAGCGCCCAGCTCATGCCCATCCTGTGCCTTCAACTTGATCCATTCACTCATGAATTCAATCATATCCAACGGTGCATCAAGATTGGATCTAGGCTTGTCAAATAAAAGTAAAAACGCACAATCAAACCTGGGCGTCTCCCGCACAACGGTGATCGACCAGGCTTCTGATGTTCTTCACTCTTATCGCGGCCTGGAGTCCGAATAGCTTTTGATCTCACGTGTCCACCGAAGAAACCGAAGAAATTGCCTCTTCTCCTTCCAGAACACGGTCCAAAAGTCTCGCGCACGAATCGTCTCCGCCCGCTGACCGGAGTATGTTTCGAGTCTCCATCGCAGATAGGCGCTTCGCCACGGTCTCAGTCTGTTGCCGCGCGTCGCGTTCCACAAAAATCTGAATTCTTCGCCAATACCAGTCGCCACTCCTCTAGTATATTCAGTCACGCCAATCGAAGAGTCTCCTTCGTTCAACACACTCTTAGCGCGAATCTCTGTCCGACGTTTGCGGTGCCACCCGTCCCCGGCACGCCAGCCGGCGCACGGCCGGACTTTCTGTCTCAGTAAACGGCTAAAACGCGAAGACTTAGAAAGACCGACTCAGTACGCCGAATGGTTACATGCGGATCTACGATCTATCTCATCGCCTGAAAGAGATCCTCTTGATTATCCAAAGTGCTGATGACGCTCAGCAGGGCCTGATGCTGAGTTTCAGCAGAAGATAGTTGCGTAGCCACTGTCTCCGGGTTCGCAGAAACCAGACCGCTCTGTGCTATCTCAAGCTGGGCTCCAGTCGTCTGGGCGAACGTATTTGCGGAGTTCATCTGAGCCAGTGAACTATCAAGGGCGCTCCGCTGAGTCGACAGCTGATCGAGAGCGGTCTTGAGCGTCGACGTATCTGCCGTGATGGTCGCAGTCGAGGCGCTACCCGAGATATCGGCGGCCAACTGGCTAAGAGCACCGATTACGCCAGTGGTTCCGGTACCAAACACAGTAGATCCAGGTAGATTCACCTGGAGCTTCTGCCCGCTCGGGGTCTCAAGAAACTGCACATTCGTGTCTCCTGCATACGTAACCGTTGCCGGAGTCGTGGCTGTATTCAGCGTGAAGGGCTGAACCGATCCCTGGCTACCGCTAAACAGGAACTGCCCTTGAAAACTAGTGTTCGCAAGTGACACCACCTGATTCAGGATGCCGTTCAGAGACTGCGCGACACTGGCATTGTCCGACGGGTTCTCTGTGCCGTTGCTGCCCTGGACCGCGAGACCAAGCGCCTGCGTAATCTGCGTCACGACATCTCCAAGAGTCGAGTCAGCAACCTGCATCATCGATGCCTCGCCCGAAGATGTCTGAACAAACGTATCGTATTGCTCAATCTGGCCATCGAGAAGGGTACTCTGTGCCGCCGCGACCGGGTTGTCTTGAAGCTGAGAGATGCTCATTCCGCTCGCCAGCTCGGATGAAAGCGTGTTGATCAAATTGCTGGACTGGTTCAGCGAGCCCGATAGGTTCGTGATGAAATTTGGATCGACTCTCAATGCCCTCTCCTTATTCGGTGTCTGTGAAGCTTGCCTGTTCCGGTGTCTACTAGCTCACCGTCGTCTCTTCACCAAGATTGATTGCACTCGCCATCAGCGTGTTCACGATGTTGAAGACCTCCGACGACGCCTGATAGGAGCGTTGAAACTCCGTGAGATTGGCTGCTTCTTGATCGGTAGATACGACGGACAGCGAATCACGCTGCGTTGTAAGTTGTGTGAGTGTCGCCTGCTGTCCGGTGTTCTCTGTTGTTACTGTGGAAGCATCACTGCCAACCTGCCCCAGGAACGAAGCCAGAAAACCGGTCGCCGTCTGACTGCCCACGGTATTTGCGGTCGCAAGATTGGCGAGCGCCGTCGCATTGTCGTTGCCGGAAGATCCTTCGCCGGTTGTAGCGGCCGCAACTGCCGCCGGACCGGTTGCGGAGACCGTGATCAGCGCAGCGGCGCCAGTCTGGGTCGGAGGAAGGCTAAAGATAGCCTGGCCTGGATTCCCGTTGCTGTCGATGCCTGCCTCGTTCTGCTGATTCACGGCAGTACCGAGCGAGAACGCCAGGTTATCCAACTGGCTCGAATAAGTGGCCAGATTCTGGTCTCTCGCCTGCAGGGTTCCACCCAGGTCGCCGCCCGTCAGATTCGCGGTCACGTCCTGAGGTGGGTCCCCGGCCATAACGTGGGTGTTTCCTCCAACCTGAGTTGTGCTCATTGCGAACGACTGGTTGCCGCTTACCAAGAGTGCGCCGCCACTGGTCGTCAACGAGATGCCATTCTGCGATGTTGATATCTGATCCAGACCGACCAACTGAGACAGCTGGGCAATATCCTGTTGCCTCTGGTCTTCGAGTGTGCCGGCATCTCCAGTGGGACTTATACTGGCGATCTGTCCGTTGAGTGACGCGATCGAAGACGTGAGTGCGTTTACCTGCGTGGCGTCGCTCGAGACCTGCTGATTGAGACTCGACGACAGCTGCGTCAGCTGATTTGACGCAGTATTGAATGCGCCAGCGAGTCCGGCCGCAGCAGCGAGCACGCTTTGCCGCGTTGCCGTACCGGAAGGATCGCCTTCCAACGCAGACAAGGAAGTAAAAAGACCGTTG
Source organism: Tunturiibacter lichenicola (assembly GCF_051013355.1). Lineage (GTDB taxonomy): Bacteria > Acidobacteriota > Terriglobia > Terriglobales > Acidobacteriaceae > Edaphobacter > Edaphobacter lichenicola_F. Next base: position 83,023 of record NZ_CP132944.1, read on the forward strand.
ATGGCACTGCCAAGCGCCGAGGAAGTCACCGCGGACGAGTTTGCCGTCGACGAAGTGGAACTCAAACCGAAGATATTTTCCACTTGCTGGAGAGCCGACCCGAGTGCCCCACTCTGGGCAACGGCCTGGGTCTGTTGCTGGACGCGCTGTTCGAGAACGCGGTCTCTCTGCGACGATTCGGTCGCTGTGACACCTGTGCTCTGGACGCCTCCGCTCAGTGAAACAGAGTCCTCCGTCGCGAAGTTCACAACTTCACGCGTGTATCCCGGAGTATTCTGATTCGCCACATTGTTCGCAGTAACATTCAGCGCGAATTGGTCGGTCATCAAGGCCTGTTGCGCTATGTCTAATACCGATGTCAGTGTGCCCATTGGTCTCTCGTATCTCTCCCGTTCAGGTGTTTGAGTGAATCCAGGTTCGCCTCGCAGTTCCGAACTATGAGGTCGAGCAGATGCTTCTTTGCCAGCATTGCGTTGATGCCGCCCTTGCCCCAGGTGATGCTGTACTGCGCCAGGGCGGAGATCTTTTCTTCCGGAGTTTTTAGCCTGTTCAGGTCGAGCACTGTGATCGCCTGGACGGTCTCGTCGAGTGCTTCGGCCACTGCTTGATCACTCGTCGCCATCATTTCGATAGTCCTTCGATGATCTTGTCCGCCACGTCCGATGACGATACGTTGTAGTCTCCGGCAGCAATTGCCTGCTGCAACGAGGCAACTTTTTCATATCGAATATCCGAACCTTCGAGTGCCTGGGTGATGACGCCGCCAGCCGAACTCAGCTCTGCCTGATCAAGATGGTCTGCCCTTTCGATAGATGCCGTGCTGGCAACTGCCACGCTCTCGGGTCTGTTCGCCTGTTCCACCGGCTTCGCACTGGATGGCGCGCTGGAGTTGACCGACTGCTGCAGGCTATCGATTCCATTTGCAAAACTCATTTTGAACCTCCGTCTACTTCACTATATCGGCGGCGAATTAAAAAACTTTAGTACCCAGTTGCCTTCTTTTCGGACTTCGCTTGGCGCTCCGACGTGATCTGTGAGACGACCTTTCGAGCGATCCCAAATCCGCCCCCCTTCGAGATGGCTTTTGCCATCGTCTCGGATCCAAAGCTGCTTAGCGTGTCAAAGGTTGCGTCCTCATCCTTTACGTCGCCCCCCCAGCTGTCCTGACCATGCTGCATCGGCTTCAACAGCTCCTGCATCATCGTCGCCTCAAACTGCTGCGCAGCGTCTACCAACTTCGCCTGTTTCCGAGCATCGACTGCAGATGCAGGTTGACTTGAAAGATCTGTATTGATGTTCATAGCACCTCAATCTCTGCTTCCAGTGCGCCCGCCGACTTCATCGCCTGCAGGATTGAGATGACATCTCTTGCCGATGCCCCTATTGTCTGGAGGCTTCGAACCAGGTCGTCGACAGTTGCTCCCTGTTTCAGTTCGATTCGATTCACCGGCTTATCTTGTGCATCGATTCTCGTCTGTTGCACCACCTGGGTCGTACCAGTGGAAGAGAAGGCGTTTGGCTGCGACACCTGGAACTCGCTTACGACGTTGACCGCCAGTCCGCCGTGAAGAATGGATACCGGCTGTAAGACAACCGTCCCTCCAATCACGACCGTGCCCGTCCGCTCATTTACGACCACCTTTGCCCGGGGATAGACGGGAACCTCGACGGACTCCACCTGGGCGAGAAGCGCGGGAATGTCTTCTCCATTTGCCACCGATAGATCGATCTGCCTGCTATCAACGACACGTGCTGCATCTCTTCCCAGTTCAAGATTGATTGCTTTTTGCATCGCCTCGGCGCTGCGAAAGTCTGCATCGTTCAGCAGAAGTGAAAACTCTTTCCGTCCCGCAAGTTCGAGAGGAACACCACGCTCCACCATTGCACCTAAAGGAACCCTTGCAGTATTTGGATGGTTGAACTGCTTGATGTTTCCATTCACGCTGATCGAATATCCACCGACGACGAGCGGCCCCTGTGCCTGCGCGTAGATCTTTCCATCCGCACCGTAGAGCGGCGTCATCAGAAGCAACCCACCTTCGAGGCTTCTCGCGTCGCCTGCGGAAGATACCGTAATATCCAGCTTGGTTCCAGGTTTTGCGAACGGTGGCAATGTCGCTGCCACAAATACTGCGGCAAGATTTTGTATACGGATCGATGCGGCCGGAACGCTGACCCCCATTCGAAGCAGCGTCGAGGTCAACGTTTGAACAGGGAACGTTGTCTGCTGGCTATCTCCGGTGCCCTGCAAGCCGACAACAATGCCATAGCCTACCAATTGGTTATCGCGAATGCCTTCGATCGACGAGATGTCTTTAATCCGCGCTTCTCTCGACACCACTGGAGGTGGATCGGATGCAATCGCCGTCGCAGTCAACGTGAAAGGAACCATCAACAGAGTGACGATGCCGGCCGCGGCTGCGCTTTTTGTCACCTTTGTCATCCAGCATGTTTGTACTTTGTTGCTAACCATCTGAGCCCGCATGATTCACCATTAGAAGACCAAAAGATTTTGCAGGAACCTGATCACAGGGTTCTGGCGGTGGGTGTAGTCGTTGATAATGCCCTTGCCTCGAACCTCAAGTTCAAGACTGGAGATGGCGGTTGAAAGTACCTGGTTTTGCTGAGAGATATCTTCAGGACGCACCAGGCCACGAAGCAGGATCGTCTGCGTCTGCTGACTGAACTCGACCTGGCGCGCCGCCTCGACCACAAGCATTCCGTTCGGCAGCACCTCCACCACCTGTCCGCCAAACGTCGTATTCAAGCTCGAGTCGGTCGCACTGGTACCCTGAGCGTTCAAGGCAGACGATGAGTTTTGGGTGATGATATTTTGCAGTGCATTTCCAGCCTTCAGCTTGCCGAACAAGCTAGAAATTGCAGAGTTTGCAGAGGAGGCCCGCGAATTTTTTACGGTCCCGTCTGTCGAAGACGTCAGATTTTCGGCGACCACGACCTGGATAAGATCATGGGGCCGCATGGCACGAACGTCAGTCGTCATACGAGTAAGTCGGCCGCTGTCTGCCCATATAGATCCTGGAGCAGCCTGCAGTGTCGAATTTTCCGCACGAACCCGGTCCAGATAAGCGGTCAAGGACGTGGCTGCAGCGTTGGGCTTTGGCTCGATTGCCTTCTTGATGGATGCTATTTGTGCTCGCAACGAAGCCGCAGCCAAAAGCAGAAGAAGTACAACGACCGTTCCGGCCATAAACCTACCCGGACCACCCTGCCCACCTCGACCACCTCGACCACCGCGCTGAAGCGATTCCGGACAGAGCGGTGCCCCCATGAGACCCAGACTGGCGTCCGCCTGGCCACCGCTGCCGAGATAAAAGTTATCTGATAGTTGATTCATTATGGTTGCATCTCCACATCCGCCCTTCCACGAACGACACCCGCAAACTCGGCTCTGGTCGACTGATCTTCTGTGCTGCGACGAAGCAACCGTACCCGTATCAACTTCCCCAAACCGCCGTTCTCTTCTGCCACGCCAGCCATCTCGATTCGTAAAACCGCCTCTTGTCTCCACAATCGAACCGTGTCACCAACGTGAACCAACGGAGTTGTGTGGGCGTTATCGGGAATCATCTGCGGTTCGCTGAGTTGTAGCTGTTGCGCAGCTCCTGCCTGTTCTGTTTGAAGAGAAAAAACAGGACGCTCGGGGTGATCGCAGCTCGCAATCATCGCCCATCGTTGACCTGACATTGGATCCGTCTGAATACTCGTCACCCAATATCCACCTGCTGTCAGCGGCGCCTGTGACGAACCTGGCTTCATGGACTCGACCGCGGCCGTTGGCGTGCTGTAGCAGGCGGCCCGCGCTGATGCGAGACCCGCCACGCAAAGCATCGAAGACCAGAAGAGACGATATCTGCTTGGGTAACAGTGACGATAGCTCATGACGCTCCTAGCGAATCAGGCCGTTGATCTGGGAGTACATATCGTCTGCTACGTGAATGACTTTGGAGTTACTCTCATAGGCACGCTGGGCCAGAATCATCTGAACAAACTCTGTGACCACGTCGACGTTCGAGTTCTCGAGGCTACCCTGCTGCAGCGTGCCCATCCCGCTGTTTCCGCCCGGCGCGTCCGTAATCGGATTGCCCGATGCGGTTGTCTGCTGCAGAAGATTGCCGCCAATCGAACTCAGTCCACCGGGGTTTGGAAAGTTCGCCAGCTGCATCGTTCCAAGTTGCGCGGCGTTTGTCTGCCCCGGCAGCGTCGCTGTGACCACTCCATATTGAGAGATCACGACATTGCTCGCATTGGCCGGAACTGTGATCGCGGGCAGCACCGTGTCTCCATCCGAGGTCACGATCGTGCCTTGATTGTTGACCTGAAAGTTGCCGGCCCGGGTGTAGCCGATGGTTCCGTTTGGCAGCGATACCTGAAAAAATCCTGCGCCCTGAATCTCAAGGTCATAGGTATTGCCAGTCGTGTTGGGATCGCCCTGCGTCATAATGACTTCGCTGGCCGATGTTTTGGTTCCGAGGCCAACCTGCAGGCCAGCCGAGATCGTTTGCTGACTGTCGGCCGCCCCCGGAGTGACCAGATTCTGATAGATCATGTCTTGAAACTGGACCTGTCGCTGGCGAAATCCTGCGGTCCCTGAGTTAGCAAGATTGTTCGCAATAGTGTCCAGATTTGTCTGCTGGGCACTCATGCCGCTTGCCGCTGTATATAAAGCACGAATCATTTCAAGCTCCTTTTCCTAAAGTTGTGGCAACACCTTCCGAACAGATCCCCGTCAGACGCGCGGCAGATCCTCCGACGCGGTCTTGTCAAAGTCGTTGTTGAAGACGCTGAGTGCTTTTTGCATCATCTCTGCCTGTCGCTGCACCAGGACCAGTTGCATCGTTCCGTGAACAGCATCTTCGTTGGCTCCTTCCACCGCGCCCTGTTCCACCGAGGCGTTCGATGGAATGGGCTTCGCACCATTCGCAGAAAAACGATTCGCTCCCTCTGCAGTCAGCACAGACTGATCGGCAAAGTCAAAGACACCGACCTTCCCCACGACCGCGTTGCCATCGACCGTCGCAACAGAGACACTCCCGTCGGGCGAGACGTTGATGGTGCCGGTAGGGATGTTGATTGGCTTCATGTTCCCGTCAAGCACCGGCTCGCCCTGGCCAGTTTGGAGGACTCCCTTCGCCGATCGCGCGAAGGAGCCATCTCGTGTGTAACGAACGCCGTTTGCCGTTTGAATGGCAAAGAATCCCTGGCCCTCGAGCGCCAGGTCGAGTGGATTACCAGTCGTCTTCAACTCGCCTTGGCCAAGATCGAGCCTGTTGCCGCCCAAGACGCCGAAGCCATTGACGGACGAGCCCACCTGTGACGCGGTCTCCGGGTCCTGATCTACCCCTCCAGCGAGGACGCCGCTGAAGTAGTCACGCTGTGCTCGAAACCCGGCTGTTCCTGCATTGGCAAGATTGTTGGCGGCTGTATCGAGCGCTTGGGTGCGCGAGAGGAGTCCGGTGTATGCTGCGTAGGTTCCGCTATCCATGCCACGTGCTAAAGCAGTTCAGTGGCCGAAGTCGGAGAGCCGACGGTTAGAAGACACTAAGAGTGGGCGTTCAAGATTGGCTCGAAGTCGCCGATACAGCAATCAGACCAAATGTAGTTCTGGGAGGGTCGGTTGCGAGCTCTAATTATTGATGATTCGGCTGTGATGAGGAAGGTAATCGAACGGGCGCTGGGACAGGCTGGCCTTGACCTGACCGAGGTGTTGCAAGCCTCCAATGGTGAGGAGGCACTCCAGACTCTTCGGGACAATCCAGGTGGTGACAACGCTTTGGGATTGATTCTGAGTGATATCAATATGCCGGTGATGGATGGGCTGCAGTTTCTCGAGGCGAGGAAGCAGCAGAATCTGGCGCCAGGCGTGCCCGTCGTCATGATTACGACGGAAGGGAATGAATCGTTTGTGATGCGGGCCATTGCGGCAGGCGCGCAGGGTTACATCTGCAAGCCGTTCACCGCGGACCAGGTGAAGGCGCGCGTGCTTCCGCTGCTGCGACCGGTATAGGCGACCTATCGTTAATCTGTCGCGGATCGGTTGTTGCCGCTTTTTGAGGCTATCGCGAAACATAAATCAGGAGCAGGAAGAGGACGATTGTGGCAAATGTGCACGATGAGGCAGTGACTCGGCTCGACTCGGCAGTCTCAGAGGTCTTCGAGACGATGCTGGCGCGAAGCTGCGACCCTTTGGATGGTGATGTGGACACGGTAGATGGGCGGATCGTGGCGAGGATTCAATTTACAGGCGCAGTCGATGGCGAGTGCCTTCTCTACGCAAGCCAGGCAACGGCATCGGTAACGGCCGAGGCTTTGCTCGGGACTCCATCGGAGCCGCACGATCCAATGGTGGCCGACGCAATCGGTGAGCTCTGCAATATGATCGCCGGCGGCTGGAAGAGCAAACTCGCGTCGCCCGACTCGAACTGCTCGATCTCCACTCCGGCAGTGACCCGCGATGGACTCGAGGGATATCAAGCCAAATTCACAACCAGGTTCAGCCGAAACTATTCCTTTCAGGGAAATGTCTTTGGCGTCGTACTCGCCTTTTAAGCGGTCCCCACTCCCCTTACCGGGGTACAACCATGGAGACGGTGTGCGCATGCCACCGCTGATCTCTTGTGCTGCACAGGAAAGCCCCGACGGATGCGGGGCCTTCTTGGTTTAAATGCTCTTTCGAAAAAATAACCGCACGACCCTCCTCGGCTCGAGATGCGGTCAGCATCCACGATCAGGATGTCAGTACAATTGGACGCTGCCGAAGCGATGTAAAGTACGATATCGTTGCGGGAGTGACCATCGTGAGCCTCGAGCGTTACACTCAGGCGGTCCTGCGGGTGCCTTCGTCTTGGAAAAGACCGAGGGTGACTCGGGAGGCACCGCTGTCAGCATTGATCGCCTGCTCCTATCTGAAGAACTAAACCGACTCGAGGAGAACTGTTTATGACGGAGAACCAAACGCGCGCGGATAACATGAATTCGGAGAAGCTTGAAGCACCGAGATTCGAAGATGGAGATACGAAACTCATCGCAGGGTTGCGCGGTCACTACACAAACGAGACGATGAGAGACATTCCGGCGCTATGGCAGCGCTTTGCGCCTTACATCGGCAAGATTCCCGGACAGGTTGGTCACGTAGCCTACGGTGTGTGTTTTCCTCTGTCTGACGGATTTGACTATCTCGCTGGGGTTGAGGTGCTCAGTGCAACGGAACTTCCCGAGGCCTTCAACACGGTGACGATGCCGGTCCAGCGATATGCGGTCTTCTCGCATCGGGGCCACATCTCGAAGCTTCAGGACACCTGCAATGCGATCGAGCGCGAGTGGTTGCCAAGATCCCAGTACGCCTTCGTTCACGGGCTACCGGGTACACCGGGTTTCTTTGAGCGTTACGGCGAGAGCTTCGACCCCCAGGTCGGCGCAGGTGATGTTGAGGTATGGGTACCGATCAAATAGGCGAGTCTTGAACGGAAAGCTGACACCTCTTGCGATGCTGGAAGTCCCAAGACTACCCCGTCCCAGATAATCTGCTCCTGTTTGGCGTGCCTCATGGGCAGCAGACAGGGGAGTCCCCAAAATCTGTCAAGACCCCATCCGCCCTAAACCGCTGTCGTAACGAGAGTTATGCGTGGCGTATTTACCCTAACCATTCCTCTATACTTGAAGAAGTGGCCAAAACGTCGCGCCACAGAACCTTGGGGAAAGGGCCTTTTTCGCCCTAACTCCTTTGCTGAGACGAATTTGGACGCAAGTCCTTTATTTGGACGAATTTAGAATAATAGGTCGCGCTTAAGTTATTGATTATAAGTAACTTACGCACGAGATATGGGGGGGGGAGGGTATGGCAACGACCGACGATACGACAAATGAGACGACCGGCACCGTAAACCGCCCTGCCTCGCCAACCATAGGCATACTAGCCCTTCAAGGTGCTTACGAAGCCCACGCAAGCACCTTGGCCAGCCTTGGCGTTCCGACCAGACTCATCCGCACTCCGGACGAACTCTTCACCAGCGAAGGCCAACCCAGCGTCGACGGCCTCATCATTCCCGGTGGCGAATCCACCACCATGCTCAAGTTCCTTGAGCGCAACCGCTTCCTCGACACCCTCACCACGTTCATCAGGACCACCCCAACGTTCGGCACCTGTGCCGGCGCCATCCTTCTGGCCAAAGACGTCCAGCACCCCGCCCAAACCTCCCTCGGCGCCCTCGACATCACGGTCGAGCGCAACGCCTACGGTCGCCAGATCGACTCCGCCATCCTCACCGCCCCCACCGAACTCCCCGGCGGCCCACTCGAGATGGTCTTCATCCGCGCTCCTCGCATCACCCGCACCGGTCCCGAAGTCGAAACCCTTGCCTCGCGCGACGGCTTCCCTGTTCTAGTCCGCCAGGAACACATCCTTGCCGCCACCTTCCATCCCGAACTCGGCCACGACCCTCGCGTCCATCAGCTCTTCCTCGAAATGATCGGCTCGAGCAAAACACCCAGCTCTGATCGCTCCATTACGCCATCTTTACGTCCGAGTTAATAGCATTTGGACTATGCCTTCCTATCCGGCCACGACCAAGATCATCAAGTCAGGCAGATCCAACCGCATCTTTCTCCTGTTCACCGGCAACAGAAAACAATCCGACGACGCCACCGCAGATAGCGTCACCGAGAAGTTCATCTTCATTCTGATGATGGCCTTCGCCACGGTCGCCTGCATCTGCATCATCTACGCCTTCGTCAGAGGCACACTAGGCTAAAGACCGCCAGAGCGCCGACTCGCAGACAAGATATCCTGCATATGTGATCTGTTCCTGCCTCACGAGCGCCTGCCTCACAAACGTTTGGAGCGATCAGGCCGTGATCCTTCGCCCGTGGCTGCTTCCTGCAGACGGAAGTACTCATGGCCTCGCCCTTGACCACCACCTCATCCTCAACCTCTGGATCGCCCTCGCTTTACTCGCTCTAGCCCACCTGATCCTGTTCATCGGTCTCCTGGCCAAACGCAGCGCCGAACCAACTCACCTCTGGCGCATCGAATACCTTCCCCTCTCCGCCCTCGCCCTCCTCTTCGGCACCCTTACCCTCAAAGCCGAGCGCCTCTGGGCAGCAACTCGCTACACGGGAGCCTCGCTCACCGCCCTCCAGGTCGAGGTCACCGGAGTCCAGTTCGCCTGGTACTTCCGCTACCCAGGCCCCGATGCCACCTTCGGAACCACCCGCCCAGGCCTCGTAGCCGCCGGCGAAGGCAATCCCCTCGGCCTCGATCCAACCGACCCTCACTCCGCCGACGACAACATCTCCTCCGAACTAATCCTCCCAGCCAACCGCGAGGTAGACCTCCGCCTCAACGCCCAGGACGTCATCCACGGCTTCTCCATCCCCGAGATGCGCCTCAAGCAGAACGCCGTTCCCGGCCAGACCATCCACCTCCACTTCACCCCCACCACCCCCGGCACCTACGCCATCCTCTGCACCCAGCTCTGCGGCCTCGGCCACTACCGCATGAACGCCACCCTCCGCATCCTCCCACCCGATCAATTTGCAACATGGCTCGCCGCAAAACAGAAGGCGGCCCAATGACTCCGCGCTCCAACACCCGCACAGATCAAGCCCGAATCCCCAAACCTGACTCCCTGATCTCTCGCGTCTTCACCACGGATCACCGCATCATCGGCATCCAGTACCTCATCCTCGCGCTCGTATCGGTGGTCATTGGCACGCTCCTATCGCTGCTCATGCGCATCCACCTCGTCTGGCCCGACTGGCCACTCCCACTCCACGGCCCCATCCTCCCCGAGGACTACCTCGCGCTCGTCACCATCCACGGGACGATCATGCTCTTCTTCGTCCTCACCACAGCCCCGCAAGCCGGTTTCGGCAACCTCATCCTTCCCGCTCAGATCGGCGCCCGCGGCATGGCCTTCCCCACGCTCAACGCGGCCAGCTTCTGGCTGACCGCATTGGCCCTCCTGACCCTCCTCAGCTCTACCTTCGTCCCCGGCGGCGCCGCCATCTCCGGCTGGACAGCCTACCCACCACTTAGCGCCATCCCCAGCGCAGGCCCCGGCCAAGCCCTCGGCATGGACCTCTGGCTGACCAGCATAGCCCTCTTCGCCATCGCCTCCACTGCCAGCTCCATCAACACCCTCACCACCATCATCCGCAACCGCTGCGCCGGCATGATTTGGGAGCGCCTCCCCCTCACCGTCTGGGGATGGTTCACCGCCGCACTCCTTAGCATCATCGCCTTCTCCGTGCTCCTCGCGGCTATCCTCTTGCTCCTCTGCGACCGCCACGCGGGCACCAGCTTCTTCCTCCCCACCGGAGACTTGGTCAACGGCGTCCTTCACCACGGAGGCAACGGCAGCCCCCTTCTCTGGCTTCACCTCTTTTGGTTCTTCGGACATCCGGAGGTCTACATCGCCATCCTCCCCGGCATGGGCCTCACCTCGATGCTCCTGGCAAACTTCAGCCACCGCCGCGTCTTCGCCTACCGCACCATGATCGCAACAACCCTCCTCATCGGCCTCCTCGGCATCCTGCTTTGGGGACACCACATGTTCGTCGCCGGCCTTAATCCTTTCGCCAGCTCCGCCTTTTCCATTTCCACCATGGCCATTGCCCTACCCGCCGCCGCCAAGGTCCTCAGCTGGCTTGCAACCACCTGGCGCTCCCGCCCCAGCTACAAGACGCCCATGCTCTTCGCCCTCGGCTTCGTCAGCCTCTTCATCACCGGAGGCCTAACCGGCCCCATCCTCGCCCAGCCAATCCTCGACGAGTACCTCCACAACACCTTCTTCGTCATCGCCCACTTCCACCTCATCATGGCGATGGCCGGCATCTTCGGCCTCTACGCGGCAACTTACTACTGGTTCCCCCTCATCACTGCGACTCGCACGCGCTCAGGCCGCCTCATGTCCGAACCCCTCGGCCGATTCCACTTTTGGAGCACCCTCATCGGAGCCTACGCGGTCTTCCTCCCAATGCACCTGACTGGCCTGGCAGGCGAACCACGCCACTACGCCCAGCTCACCGGCATCCCCGGCCCTGGCGGCTCGCTCAGTCCTGCCGGAGCGCTCCTGGCTCACACCATACCGCTCAATCACTTCATCACCTACGCTGCCATCTTCCTCGCCGCGGCCCAGCTCCCCTTCCTCTTCAACCTAGTCCGCAGCCTGCGCCGCGGAGCACCCGCCTCCAGCAACCCATGGCACGCCACCACCCTCGAATGGCACCCGGCCCTGAATCCTTTTTCCCCCTCATCCGCATCCGATACACCAGAGATTTCTGTCTACCGTGCCCCATGCCACTATCGGTCCATACAGGCCGAACTCACATTCCTGCCACAATGGATCCCCAACACCGTCGATCAGGTCGAAATCAAAGAAGCCACAAGCGCAAAACCGGAGTAAGCTGTCCACAACGCATGGTCTAAGAGGGCACCTTCATGCCGGCAACCATCACACCGAATAAAACTGAGCAGGAACGCAAGCGCCGGGTAGAAGACCACGACAACGGTTCAGGCCGACGGCCGCCAACCGACAAACGAACCGGCGGTGGCGGTGACAACGACAACTGGAACGACCGCCCCCACGGCCGCCGCGGCCCTTACGAGCGCCTCCATCGCTACCGCATGGGCATCTTCTTCGCCCTCGCCAGCGATCTGATGTTCTTCGTCGCCATCGTCAGCACATTCTTCGTTAACCAGTCGACCGGGCACTTCGACGCCTACAACCACTACGTCAACGAGTGGCTCCCCACCACCATCCCGCCCATCCTCTGGCTCAACACAGCAGTTCTCCTCCTCAGCTCCGCAACAATTGAGATCGCCCGCCGCAACATGTTCCGCGAGACCGACGTCATGGACGAGTGGCTCGGCCTCGGCAAACCCATCACCCGCCGCGCGCTCCCCTGGCTCTCCGCCACCATAGCCCTCGGCCTGCTCTTTCTCGCCGGACAGTGGACTGCATGGCGCCAGCTTGCCGTGCAACACATCTTCTTCAAGACCAACCAGAGCAGCCACTTCTTCTATCTCATCACTGGCGTCCACGCGATCCACCTCTTTCTCGGCATCGGCGCTCTCATCGCTGCATTCACAGGGCTCTACGTCTCCCGCCAACTGGAGACACGCCAAATCCTTGTCGATGGCGCTGCATGGTATTGGCACGCAATGGGCATCCTCTGGCTCTTTCTCTTCGCACTCCTGGCGTTCTTCCAATGAAGCAGTCGCACCTGTTGCGAATCCTATTGATCGCAGTTTTTCTTTCAATCGCACCTTCAGCACGCCCCCAGGGCTGCACGCAATGTCAGGACAACACGGCCGCCACACCGCCTAAAACACAAGCCGCCTACCGTCACGCCATCATCTTCATGACCGCCACCGCCAGCGGCTTATTCCTCGGCACTCTCGTTCTCCTCAAGCGCCACCGCTAAGCCCCCTGAATAAAATCCACACCGGAGGCTCAAGGTGATCACTTGAGCGAACGTTCAAGCGCATGTTTTGCTGAAGTCCTGATGCTCACCCGAAGAAAATTTCTGATCACTGGCACCCTTGCCACAGCCAACACACTAGCCCTCCCCTACGCACTTCGCGCTCAAGCTCTTAAGCGCCTCCGAAATCTCCCTACCCTGTTGGCGCAGTTGGAGCATTCCAACAACTGCAGACTCGGCGTCGCCGTCTTCGACACAGGCACAGGCGAAAAAACAGGCCATCGTCCAGACGAACGATTCGCGATGTGCAGCACGTTCAAGATGCTCCTCGCAGCAGCCGTGCTGCAACGCGTCGACGCCGGCCACGAACACCTCACCCGCACCATCGCTGTCCCTGCAAAGCCTCTTGTCTCTCACTCCCCTGTCACCGAACAACACGCAGGCGCGGAGATGACCGTCTCGACTCTCTGCGACGCCATACTTACCCAAAGTGACAACACCGCAGCGAATCTTCTACTTACCGCCATAGGCGGTCCCAGCGGCATCACCAGCTTCGCTCGTTCGATCGGCGACAAGGTAACTCGCCTCGACCGCACCGAAACATCGCTCAACGAAGCTTTGCCAGGAGACCCACGCGACACCACCTCACCGACCGCGATGATCGGAAACCTGCAAGCTCTTCTCCTTGGCAGTGTCCTCTCTGAAAGCTCGCGCAAACAACTCATCAACTGGATGGTCGCGAACGAATACGGCAACAGCCGCCTTCGCGCATCCCTGCCCACCGGTTGGCGCGCTGCTGACAAGACCGGCGCCAACGGCGATACCACCACCAACGACATCGCAATCTTCTGGCCCCCACACCAATCGCCCGTACTAGTCAGCGCCTACCTCACAGAGTGCCCTGGCACCGACGCAAAGCGCGACACCATTCTTGCCGAAGTCGGACACCTCGTTATCTCCGCTATGCAATCAGCCTGACCCTGAAGACCGTTCAGCCCGAATCTCGGCATCGGACCGCTTAATACGGAAGACCTTTCGCTCGCTCTGCCTTCATCGCACGCATGTACCAATCGAACTCGTCGAAGAACTTTCCACTCTTCTCCGCCAACTCCTGAGTTAGTGCCACGCCATCCTCACTAAGCGACTTATCTATTGCAGGAACCGCCTGCAGCGTAGGAATCGTCGGCATTCCCACCTCCGCCAGCAATACTCTCAGTTGCATCGCCGCGCGAACACCACCGAACGGCGTTGCTGAGTAACAAACAATCGCTGATGGGCGAAAAAAATACTCCTCCAGAAAATAATCGATCAGGTTGGTCAACCCGGGAGGAATGCTGTGGTTGTACTCTGCGCTCACCACGCAAAACCCATCGACTCGCGCATAGAGCTTTGCCAATGGAGCAAGCTTCTCATGCAGCTTTTCGTGCTTCGCTGAAGTGTCCTTTTTTATCTCCTTCCACATCTTGTCGAGCATCGGAAGCTTTAAAACCGCGGCATCCACAAGCACCGCCTCGTGCCCTCGCTTTTCAAGCTCTGCCGCAACCCACTTCGCAGCCCGGTCTCCCATCCGTTCGCTTCGCACCGACCCAAGCAACACCGCAACCACCATAGAAGTCACCTCGCCAAATGAGATGCATTTCTACAAAGCACAGCGGTCAACGCATGATTCAGAATCGCATTCGACAAAGTTTTAATTCGATCAAACAAAAGTCGCTATAAGAAGTGCTCTCTGTGAAAAGACGTAACTCGAAAACGAGGAGGACTCGCGCTATTTCATTAACTCGCCCAAGCGAGATCGCACTAACGCGAACCCCATCCACGGAGAACTCATCGCCTCCCAAAAACGAACGAGTTACGAACAGTCTGCTTCTTGCTCTCGATCACAGAGAGCAAGAAGTGACTAGCGCCGTTTTTTAGGAGCGACCTTCACAGCCTTCTTTGCAGGGGCATGGTTCACAGCAGCCTTCTTTGCCGGGGCAGACTTAGCGACTACCTTCTTCGCCGGAGTCACCTTTTTAGCAGGAGCATGCTTCGCCACAGCCTTCTTGGCGACATGCTTCACTGGAGTTTTCTTCGCAGGCGTCTTCGCGGCAACCTTCTTCGCAGGCGTTTTACTCGCTGCTTTCACGGGAGCTTTCTTAGCCGGGGCCTTCGCAGCAGCCTTCTTCGCAGGAGCTTTCGTCGGAGCCTTTGCAACAGGCTTCGCCTTCGCAGGAGCAGCCACTGTCTTAGCCGGAGCAGCAGCCTTTTTGGCAGCAGCCTTAGCAGGAGCAGCCGGAGCCTTACCCGGTGCGCTCTTCGCGGGCGGCGGAGCACTCGCCTCACTCTCGCCCGATCCCGAAGAAGCAACCGCATCCTGCTTCTCACCGTTCGCCTCAACCGCAGCCTTCTTTCGGCTCTTGGCAGGCTTCGCATCCTTCTTTGCCACACGCGCCCGGCGCAGATGAACGGGAGGAGGCGGCGCCGGCGGCGAATACGGCTCGAGATAAGCCTTCATCTCTTCAACCGTCCCCAGCTTGGAATCCATCAGTTCAAAGAACAACTTATCCAGCAGCGCGCCATACTCAGGCAGATCGGGTGTTATCCGCATCTCCTGCATCAGAGTGTATGGCAGCTTCTGTTTGGCCTGCGCCCATTCGGTAAAGAAGCCCTTGAACTTGTTCTGAATCCCAGCGTTCTTCGAGGTATGTGCCACCCACAAAATCGACTCAGGTTTGGCCGAGTGCAGCAGCTTCCACGCCTGCGAAGGCGTCGAAGCAACCTTACTGGAGAACTCCGTCGCGAACGCCTTCGCCTCATCCTCCAGCGCCTCAATCTCCGCCACAAATCCCTGCCTCGCGAAGCTCTTCTTCAGCGCTGCAATCTCCTTCGGGGCCATCTTCGCCGTCAGAAAAGGAAAGTTTGCTACAGCGGCCTCCGGGTGGATACCCTGCATCTGCAGCTGCGACTGAACATCCCGCAGCTTCTGCAACTCCGTCTCATTTGCCTTCGCCGACGACAGCGCAGGAAACAGGTGCTTGACCCATCCCTCAGCCTCCAGCCGCTTCAGCACCCTCAGCGGATCTTCCTCATGGAAGATCTCCTCGGTCTCATACCCGCGATGAAACTCCCCCATCCCCGAGATGTATCCCTCCTGCTTCCCCGTCTCATAGCGGGCCTGAGTCTTTTCATCCATCTGCCAACCCAGCCGTGCCATCAAACGAGCGGCCCGAATCATCCGGACCGGATCCTCGATAAATCCGTAGTTGCTCACCAGCCGCAGTTCGCGGTTTTCAATATCTGCGACCCCGTTCAGCGGGTCCATCAGCAGCCCATAGGAGCCGTCATTCAGCGACAGCGCCATTGCATTCGCAGTAAAGTCCCGCCGCCGAAGATCCTCCAGAATCGTCGCAGCCTTGGCCACCGGCTTACCCGGCTTCGGATAAATGACCGACAAAGTGCTGCCAATCTCCATCCTTACGCCACCTGGAAACCGCACAAACAGCGCTTGTCCAGCCTCTGACTCACCCGTGATCACGCCATGGACTTTCTCTATGTCTTTCTTCAACTTGAGGGCGTTACCCTGAACCACCACATCCAAATCCCGAACCGGCGATCCACTCGTCATATCCCGTACCGCCCCGCCTACGAGAAAAACGGTAAGTCCTTTAGTGCGAGCAACTTCACGCACGGCAAGCAGCGAGGCCCGCTGCGCTTCAGAGAGGCGATTTTCGAGCAGGTAGATGTAGTCGGCCATAACTGGTACTTTTACTCCAAGCCGGTTCTAACCGGGCGCTCCAACCCGTCGGAGCCATACCTAAGCTCCCACGAATCAAGCGTTTATAATGATCATGACAGGTAAACGCAAAAGGCCAATGTAACACAGCAGTAGCGAATTGACTACTTTGTTTGCACCTTGTTCGCTGCGTCAGCCACTTCCATGCGACAATCCGCGAGTCCGTATGTCTTCTGCTCACAAAAAGGTCATCGTCCGTCGCTTCACCGGAGAAACCCTCCCCGGCTACCTGCCGCTGGCCTCCTTCGTCCGCAACCAGACCATCGACCTCCTCGACCTCAGCGGCCGCGTCATCTCCCTTCCTCTCAACGACATCAAGCACATCTGCTACGTCCGCGAGTTCAACCTGAACGACACCGCCAATCCCGAACGCCTCGTCCGGCGAACCTTCCTCGCCAAGCCCCGCTCCGAGGGCCTTTGGCTCCGCATGACCTTCCGCTCCGGCGATCTTCTCGAAGGCCTAGCCCCCATCGACATTACTCTCGCAGAGGACCTCATCAACGATACCGGCCTTCACCTCACCCCACCCGACGCCCGTTCCAACACGCAGCGAATCTTTGTCCCCCGCACCTCCCTCACCGAACTCCAGCTCATCGCCGTCATCACCAGCCCCTCGCGCCGCAAGCCGCTCCCAGGTGCCTCAGTCCCATCCATGCAGGAAGACCTCTTCGCCAACCTCATCCCCCCGAACTCCCGCCCCAACTAGAGAGCCACCTCAGCCATTACAATCCACCCCATGCAATCCAGCACGAAATCCGTAACTTTAGCCGAACTGGCCGATCATCTCGACGCCACCCTGCACGGTAACCCCTCCGTCAGGATCACCCGAGTTGCCGGTATCGAAGATGCCGCTCCAGGCGACCTCGCCTTCGTGGCCAATCCCAAGTATGCCTCGCTCGCCCGAACCACTCAGGCGACGGCGGTTTTGGTTGAACCGGACTTTCCCGAGATCCCCGCCGCCACCCTCCGCCTCAAAAACCCCTACCTCGCCTTCGCTCGCGCCATCGAACTCTTCTACCAACCCCCTACCTACGCCCCTGGCATCCACCCCACCGCCGCCATCGCCCCCACCGCCAGCATCGGCGCCAACGCCCACATCGGTGCCTATGCCGTCATCGGAGACCACGTCATCCTCGGCGATAACGCCACCATCCTCCCCCACGTCGTCCTCTACCCCTACGCCGAGGCCGGCGACAACTTCTTCGCCCACGCCCACGCCGTCGTTCGCGAGCACTGCCGCTTAGGCGACAACGTTATCCTCCAAAACGGAGCCGTCATCGGGGCCGATGGCTTCGGCTTCGCCCGCCAATCCGACGGTAGCTGGTACAAGATTCTCCAGTCGGGCCCGGCCATCCTCGAAGACAACGTCGAAGTCCAGGCCAACGCCTGCATCGACCGTGCCTCCATCGGCGAAACCCGCGTCCACGCCGGCGCCAAGGTAGACAACCTCGTCCAGGTCGGCCACGGCTCGACCGTAGGCGAAAACACCCTGCTCTGCGCACAGGTTGGGCTGGCCGGATCGACGGTTATCGGCAAAAACGTCATCCTGGCCGGTCAGGTCGGAGTAGCGGGCCACTGCACCGTAGGCGATGGAGCCATTGCCACCGCCCAAAGCGGCATCCCAAACGACGTCGCCCCTGGCAAGATCGTCAGCGGCTACCCTGCCATCGATAACCGCCAGTGGTTGCGCTCCGTCGCGCTCTTCAACCGCCTCCCGGAGCTACTCCGCGACATAAAATCCAAACTAAAATAACCATCCAGTGAGTGCCTTTAGTCGTATATAAGGAATTACCTCTAGTCTTGTATAAAGCTAGCGTTGGAGGAAACTATGTTTGAACCTCCTGAAACCGCTTCGAACAACACGCTTCAGATGCAGCGCACGCCCGCTCAGCCCGTCCGCGTCCTCCTCCTCGACGACGAGCCCATCAACCTCCACCTCCGCACCGCCATCCTCCGGCAGCGCGGCTATGAGTGTGTCCCCGCAGCCAGCATTGAAGAGGCCACCGAGCTCTTCAACAACATCGACATCGCCGTCCTCGACTACCATCTCGGAGCGGGCCAGTTCGGCACCGAGGTCGCCGCACTCCTCCGCCGTCGTCGCCCGCACGTCCCCATCATCATCCTCTCCGCGACGCTCGACCAGTACTTCGGCGGCGTCGAAGACATGCATCTCCTCAAAGGCCACAGCTCCGTCGAAGACCTCCTCGACGCTCTCAGCTCGCTTGAAGCAAAACGCCGCGGCGCTCCCGTCGTCGTTGACGCCCGCGACTTCTTCTACTCGCGCATCTCCATGGCCATCGGCTCCGACGTCCTGGTTCAGATCTTCGACGAAAAGGGTGTCTGGCAGCACTGCAACGACGCTGCAGCCGAATACCTCGGCCAGACCCGCGACTGGTTCATCGGCCGCAGCATCCAACAGGAGCTCTCTGCCCTCATGCGCGACTGGCGCGACGTCATCCAGGCCGTATCCCTCACCCGCGAGACCTACATCGACCGCAGCCATCGCGGCCTGCTCAGCGAACCCAGACCGAACGAGCAACAACACACTTGGAGCGTCCTCGCCTTTCCAATCACTCTGCACGACAACCGCAGTGGCGCCGTGCTCACCGCACGCATCCTCGAAAAACACCCCGCCCGTGCCTCCGAGCTCCTTCCCTTCATCTAAACCAGTTTCATAACCGTCCCAGCAAAAACGACAACAGGAATTCGTGCCCTTTGTTTGTTGTCATCCCGCAGGGATCTGCTGTTGTAGTTGCCTTTGCTGTTGTTTCTCGCCCCCCCAAACACTCGTCATCTCGACCGAAGACACTCACAGTCTCATCGTGAGTGGCGCAGTGGAGAGACCCCCGCATTTTTGCAGTTGAAGTTGCCTGTTCTTTTGTTGTCATCCCGTAGGGATCTGTTGTTGCTCTTGCAGTTGTTTTTTTTCTTCGAATGCCAAACGAACCCGCTCGAGAGGAAGCCCCGCAGTCCTGCCCTGATACCCTTGACCCTATGCGTTTCATGCCTGCCCTCGCACTCCTTGCATCTCTCACCGCAACCACCGGCTGCCACTCCGCGTACGTCGAGGCCACCGTCAGCAATCGCACCGACAAGCCCATCGAACTCCTCGAAGTCGACTATCCCAGCGCCAGCTTCGGCACGCAGAACCTCGCACCCGGCGCCGACTTTCACTATCGCTTTAAGGTTCTGGGCTCAGGTCCTATGAAGCTTCTCTACACCGACAGCGCCCATCAGGACCACAAGTCAGACGGCCCCTTCCTCAAAGAAGGAGCCGAAGGTACTTTAGCCATTGCGATAACTCTCACCGGAATCAACTGGCAACCCGCGCCTACCGTCACATCCGGCAGGTAATTCCCTCTGCCTCAAGCCGATCCAGTGTCAGATACGACCGTGTGTTTCGGTACCGGCATTCAGCGTGTTGTGCCGAACGGCACGCTTATGCGCCCGAGCCATCAAAAGGATCACGGTACCCAACGCCAACACTGCGAATAACATTGCAAAAACGACAACTGTCATAATTCAGAGCCCTCTGCTGCACTAGCTTTCCGCAGCGCGCAACATAATAGTCCTTCTTACGATTGACTGGCCAACACTTTCTTCTAAACCCTTCGCCGCAGCAACTTGCGACAAGCCGCAATAACATCCGACAAGTCGAAATAACCTGCGATGAGCCGAAAATAACGTGCACCAAGCCGAAATAAAATAAGCTGATAGTTATGCCGCGCGGATATTTCATCACCTTCGAAGGCCTCGACGGCTCCGGAAAGACCACTCAGCTCCGCCGCCTCGCCACTACACTCGAAGCCGAGGGCTACACCGTCGTCACCCTCCGCCAACCCGGTGGAACCGCCCTCGGCGACCGCATCCGCAGCGTTTTACTTGACTCCAAATCCGAAGCCGCTCTCGGCCCTATTGCTCCCGCCGCTGAGATGGCCCTCATGTTCGCTGACCGCGCCCAATCCATCGCCGAGGTTATCCTGCCCGCTCTCGATGCAGGCTCCATCGTCCTCTGCGACCGCTACACCGACTCCTCCGAGGCCTACCAGGGCGGCGGCAGACAGCTCGGCAGCGAACGCGTTCTGGCCATGCACGCCGCAGCCTGCGATAACCTCCAGCCCGACCTGACCATCCTCCTCCTTCCCTCACTTGAATCCTCCCTCCGCCGCGCTCGCCGCCGCAACCAGCGCCACGTCGATCAAAAGGGTACCGACGAAAACCGCTTTGAGCGCGAGTCCGACGACTTCTACCGCCGTATCTACGAAAAGTACGAAGAGATCGCCGCCCGAGAATCTAATCGCGTCGCCGTCGTTCGCGACGACGCCTCCATCGACCACATCCAGACCCTCATCCACGAAGTCGTACTCGCCCGCATCCCAACCCCAACAACGAAATAGCCTGTCAGAATCAACCGCCTCGACGCCGCCGAAGGCAAGCCACCGTTCTTTCCACCCGATGAACGAGCAACCGTACGCGAAAAACCTTCCAGCCCTCAAGTGTGTTCTTCTTAAGCGAGAGCGTACCCGTTCCCAATGACCACGCCTCCCCCCACACTCGAAGCCCCGCCAGAGGCGCGCACTCCAGTCACCCCTCCCGGCGATTGGAGCATGCCCCCGGGCCTCAAACGCTCCCTTCAGTTCTACGCCTTCAAACCCTGGGTTAAACTCGGCAGTCCGATCCTCCTCTTCGAATATCTCCGCAAGACCTACGGCAACATCGCCTGGTATCGCTTCCTCGGCACGCCCATCGTCTTCGTCAACGACCCCGACTACATCCGCGAGATCCTCGTCACCCAGTCCGCCAGCTTCGTCAAAGAGCGCACCGTCCGCCGCATGAAGGTCCTCCTCGGCGAAGGTCTCATCACCTCCGACGATCCCATCCACATGCGCCAGCGCAAGATCGCCGCACCAGCCTTTCATCGCCAGCGCATCGCAGCCTACGGAGACCAGATCGTCGCCTGCGCCGCTCATCAGAGCGAGACATGGCACCCCGGCGAACACATCGACATCGCAGCCGCCAGCATGCAGTTGTCCTTAGAGATCGTCGCCCGCACTCTCTTCAACACCGACGTCACCGCCGACATTCGCAGCATCAACGATGAGGTCAACACCATCATGGGCCTCTACAACTTCATCGTCTCCTTCCCCAGAATCGAATCCGTCCTCCACCTGCCCATCCCCGGCATCATGAAGTTCCGCCGCTCCAAAGCCCGCCTCGACGCCGTCGTCGACCGCCTCATTCGCGAAAGCCGGACAAATCTGGAAGCCCACCGCGAAGCCGCTGCCCGTGGAGAACCCGGCCGAGGCGATCTCTTATCCATGCTTCTCTCCAGCTATTACGAATCCGAAGACGCCACCCAGCAAATCGGCATGTCCGACGAGCAGGTTCGCGACGAAGTCCTCACCATCTTCCTCGCCGGCTACGAGACCGTCGCCAACGGCCTCACCTGGACCTGGTATCTCCTTAGCCAGAACCCCGACATCGAAGCCAAACTCCACGCCGAACTCGATGCTGTCCTCGGCACCGGCACCCAGCAGCGCCTCCCTACCCTTGCCGACTACCCCGCGCTGCGCTACACCGAACAAATCTTCGCCGAATCCATGCGTCTCTACCCACCTGCCTGGGCGATGGGTCGCATGTCCAGCAAGCCCATCACGCTCGGCCCCTACCGCATCCCACCCGGCGCCCACTTTTTCTTCAGCCAATACATCATGGGTCGCGACCCGCAGTACTTCCCTGACCCGCTCCGCTTCGACCCCGACCGATTCACCCCTGAAAACAAGGCCTCCCGTCCAAAGTTCACCTACTTCCCTTTCGGCGGCGGCAGTCGTCAATGCATTGGCGAAAGCTTCGCCTGGATGGAAGGCGTCTTCAGCATCGCCACCCTCGCCCAGCGATGGCGCTTGAGCTACCTCGGCGCGACACCACCCACCGTCCAGGCCAAGATCACCCTCCGCCCTCGCGGCCCATTGATGATGCAACTCAACCCACGCTAAAACAAAAAATCGCTGAGATGACCCAAAAGATCATCCTCGAAGCGATGCGATAGCGAAGCCAGAAACAGAAAAGGCTGCAGCCTACTCCGCCACCCCGGGCACAGGAATTCGGAAGACCAGACCGGTGCTGAAGTTCAACAACTTTGAACTGCCCAGCGAGGTCGGCCCTCCAAAGTCGCCGCTATTCACCGTAGAAACCGTCCCATAGCCTACTTCAACCGCACGGAAGTCCACGTGGCTGCTGAATCGGTAATCCACGCCCCCATAGATATCAAACGTTCCTCGATTCAGCCGAATTGGACTTGTCGGCGCCTTCGACGAGCCGAACCCTCCCGAGAGCTGCGCATAAGGAACGAACGAAGTCGCAATCGGTTTGCCGGAGACGCGAGCCCCGATAAGAAAGCTATTCAGCGACGCACCGTTGCCATGCACGATCGAGTCTCGAAAATCGACGCTCACATCTGCCTTCGAACCATGAAAAAACTCATAGTAGCCGCCGATGTTTGCCCCCCAAAATGTGCGCGACGTGGTGTTGGCCCCAAGAAAACCAAACGGATCAGGATCAGGATCGATCTTGGAGTTGCTGATTCGTGTCGCAACCGGATTGATATAAAGTCCTACTTGAGCACCGGCGGCCATTGTCGAAAGGGCTAATGCAAGGCATGGAACAAGGAACTGCAATCTCATCGTCACGAATCCTTTGAGTGTGAAGGCTCACTAGGTGCGCCAGAGCATTAAGACGGATCGAAGGCGCCATGAGTTTCGAGTCTACCGAAACAACAAGCGATCTCCCGACAGTTCTCTCTACCGACGGCGAACTTAAGTGGTAGCCTCCCGAACTACACTGGAGCAAAATGCGAAGCCACCTTCTACTGCTCGCGCTGACGACCCTGGCGCCCCTCGCATCAAGCCAGAGCACACCATCCAGGCGCGCGCCATCGCCCGCTGAAAAGACCCTCGTCCAACTCGCCAATCAAGCCCGCGCCGCACACAATCTGCCACCGCTGCAATGGGACAGCGCCATCGCCAGCGCCGCCAGCGCTCATGACCAACGAATGGTCCACGAACCAGGCGACCTCGAGCACCAATACCCCGGCGAGCCCGACCTCCCCACACGCGGAGCCCAGGCCGGCGCTCACTTCACCACCATTGCGGAAAATCTCGCACGCGGCAATGACCCCGCACAGATTCACCAGGCATGGATGAGCACTCCAACGCACCGCGCCAACCTTCTCGATCCAAATCTCAACTCAATCGGAATCGCAGTCATTGCCCATCAAGGCCTTCTGTACGCCGTCGAAGACTTCTCCCACCGAGCTCCCGTGCAGTCCTTCGACTCGCTCGCCAAGCGCGTCTCGCAGATACTTCTCGAGCACGGCATCGGCGCCGCTCCATCCAACCAGGACGCGCAGGCAACCTGCACCATGCCGAGCGGTTCAGCAGGCTCTCCAAAACTAGTAGTGCAATGGGACGGCCCGGACCCAACCCTGTTACCTGACGCGCTCTTGCGTCAGATCGCCACCGGCAGATACTACTCAGCCGAGGTTGGAGTCTGCGCCAGCAAGCAGCCCAATCCGCAGTTCACCACCTACAACGTAGCCGTGCTCCTCTACTAACCGAGCCGCTCAAAAAATAATCCGCATCCTCGCATTCAGCAGAGTGCTCACATAAGCCTTCTGCGCGTACATCGGATGAATCGATACCTGCAAGTCAGGACCAACTTCAATACTCTTGGTCAACCGAAGCCGGTAAAACGTCTCAAAGAGGCTCTCATGACGCTTGCCCGGATGATTCGGCTCAACGTAATTAAAAGCCATACCAAACATATCGCCGCGCCGCTGGAAAGGCTTAACATTCGCTAAGCCAATCGTATCGGTCTGTTTGATCGACGTTCCCGTCTCGGTCGCGAAGCCATAACGTCCGAACGGCGTCCATCCGTTCGCAAACTCATGATCGAAGCCGAAACCCACTCCATGGCCGCTTCCCTGGTTCTTCGTGTCATCGCGCCAGACCACAAAACGATAGTCTCGATACTTATTCCCCACCTCTCCCGAAAACCACCCAATCTCCATAGCCTCCAGATACTTCATGTCTGCGAGCGTCTTGATGTTGTTCTGCTGCGCCCCTTCCGTGTCGATCGCCAGACTGTGTACATAGAGATGCCGCGTGATCTGAAAGTCCACCGCTCCTCCACCAGCGTAGGTACCGTCCGACGCAATTGCGAGATTGCCGTCGTTCTCGCCATTCAAAAACTGTGTTCTCTCATCGTTATTGAACAGGCTCAGGCTGATGTACTGGTTCGGATGCAGCTTGCCAACATAGAACGACAACCTCTTATGAAGGAAGTCTTGTCTCCAATAAAGAATGTTCAAAGAGATTGGCCGTTGTGCTCCACCGCCCTGCAGACAGTTCAAGAAAATACCCGAGCCCATCTGATCGCTTAGATTGAACTGCTGGCTCATCCCGATGTTCGTACCCGAACGAACGAGCAGGCCAATCGAACCGGCAGTGCTTCCGTGCGCATATGCCGCCCAGTTTCCACTGAAGTCCAACCGTCCGCTCACCTGGTCATGCCGGACGCCATTCGGTGTCACTGTCGCGTACTGATTCAGAAATGTGTACGTTGCCCCAAACTGAATCCGCGTGGCCTCTGCCAGCCAACTCGCTCCTCGGTCGGCAGGCCGCGTGACGAACCCCAGAGGGTCGCTCTGATAGAGCGGATCAGCCGGAACCTTTGCCAGCGCGCTCAAAGCCGAGTCCAACTGCTGCTGTAGTGGCGGTCGACTGAAGACAGCCTGAATAGCCTGAGGCTGCGACAGGCTCGTTCGTGATGTTGCTCCTACCGTTATGGTCGAGTCGGAACTCTGTCCCGTAAGAGCGCTCGAAGCCCCCATCAGGATCGACGTAACAACCCCTGCTACAAGCTTCTTCGCGTTCACAGAACTCCTGAGAGCCGAGCTAGCCGACAGCCTCGGCACTAGAATGATGCGACGATCCGTCAAAGAGCGTCACCATTCTCCTCCGGAAATTCGCTCATTGCAAAGTTATTTGTCTTCCTCGTATCTGTTCTAATCCTCAGGTAAAGCACGGCTCTTAGCGTGTGTTCCCGATGAACATAAAGCCCGCGGCACTCGCCCGCAAAGTACCTTGTCAAGCTCTCAGAGTTCTGCTGATCGCACAAAACCCGGCAACGGCACGCCTTTTCGCGCCTCCCGCACTTGGCGTATTACCCCCTCCCAAACGGGTATCATGGAAGCAGGAACAACCTCAGCAAGAGAAGTCTCAGAACGCTCAGAACGAAACGGACTTTACGAGCGGCTTATACTTCGAAGTCCAGACGTAACCTGCATCGATCAGACTTTGCAGCAAAAAGTACCCACCTGGGTGACCACATCCGAGGAGAAAGGAGACAGCGCCGATGTCACCACAGACCCCACAACCCGCACTCACCACCCTTCCCGCCACCTTCAACGACTTCATCGGAAACAGCACCGCCATCGAACACCTTCGCACCGCCATCGCCGCCGGCCGTCTTCCCCACTCGCTCATCCTCGCCGGGCCCAGTGGAGCCGGAAAGTACACCCTCGCCCTCATGCTCACCATGGCCGTCGAGTGCGAACGCCAGCCTCGCGATCTGTGGTCGAACGGCCAATCCCTCGCCAGCTTCTGCGGAGTCTGCCACAACTGCACCCGCATCGCCACCGCCGCAGACCTCGACGACGAAGTCGACAAGGCAGTCGCCGCACGCGAAGAACTTCGTGAGACCGACAAGAAAGAGACCCGCGTCCTCGTCCAGCCGCACCCCGACGTCCTCATCGTCCCGCCAGATCCGCCGCAACTCCTCATCAAACTCGGCCAGATCCGCACCGTCATCCAGCGCGCCCACTATCTCCCCAACGAAGCCCCACGCAAGATCTTCATCCTCACCGCAGCCAACTTCATGAAGGAGGCTGCGAACTCTCTGCTCAAAGTTCTTGAGGAGCCGCCCGACACAGTTCACATCATCATCCTTGCGGAGAACCCCGGCGAACTACTCCCCACCATCCGCTCCCGCTGCGCAACTGTTCGTTTGGGCGCGTTGCCAGTGGAAGAGATCGAGATGCTCCTAGCCGACCGCCGCCCCGACGTACCCGCCAAACAGCGCACTCTCATCGCGCGTCTCGCCCAGGGAGCCGCTGGCAAGGCCCTCGGCTTCAACCTCGAAGCCTACACCGCTGCCCGCGCCGACGCTCTCATCTTCCTGCGCAACGCCGCTGCCGCCAGCTCCGGCACAGCCGAACCCGACCACACCGCCCTCTTCAAGATGACCGAGACCTACCGCGCCGGAGCCGAGGGCCAACAAAAGACCGCAGCTCTCCTCCGCAGCCTCACACTACTCCTTGAAGATCTCCTCCTCCTCGGCGCAGGCACCCCCGAACTCCTCCGGAACACCGACCTCCGCCCCGAACTCGACCGCCTCAACAGCATCCTCAGCTTCGAGTGGATCGAATCCGCCTCCCGCGGCCTCGACCAGGTACAAAGCGGTATGCGTCGCAACCTCCTTCGCAACCTCTCCCTCGACGCATTCGCCGGACAACTGGCAGCAAAATGAGCCAGTCAACCTCCCATCCTGATCGGACAACGCAACGCCTCACCGCAAACCCCGAAGACATCGCTCGCGCAGCAAAGATCCTTCGCAATGGCGGCACGGTAGCCTTCCCAACCGAGACCGTCTACGGCCTCGGCGCGAATGCGCTCGACCCATCAGCTGTCGCCAGCATCTTCGCCGCAAAGGATCGCCCTAACTGGGATCCTCTCATCGTTCACATCAGCAGCCGCGCCATGCTCGACGAAATAGCAACAGTGCCGCCCCAGGCAGAGCGCCTCATCGAAGCCTTCTGGCCCGGTCCGCTCACCCTCCTCCTGCCCCGCACAAATAAAATCCCCGACGCAGTCACCGCCGGACGACCCCTCGTAGGCGTCCGCATGCCAACCCATCCCATCGCTCTCGCCTTGATCGAAGCGACAGGCGTCCCCATCGCCGCACCCAGTGCCAACCGCTTCGGGCGCACCAGCCCCACCACAGCCGCTCACGTCCTCGAAGACCTCGACCACCGCATCGACGCAATCGTCGACGGCGGGCCCACCACGGTCGGCGTAGAATCCACCGTCCTCGACCCCAATCCATCCCCAATGATCCTCTATCGCCCCGGCGCAATAACCGCCGCCATGCTCGAACCCATCGCCGGCGCCGTGACCCTCTACCAACCGCCCCAGCAAACCTCAGCAGAACCGCAAAGTCTTCCCTCGCCCGGCGTAGGCATTCGCCACTACGCCCCCCGTGCCCACCTCATCCTGGTGGCCAACGAATCAGAACTCAACGCCCAGCTGGATCAACTCACATCCAGCCAAAACTCCATCGGCATCATGCTCCCGCAAGGCTGGACAGTATCGAAGAACCACACAGAGACCTACCCCTGGGGCTCCATCGACGATCCAGACTACCTCGCCCGTAGTCTCTTCGCGGGTCTCCGTGAACTTGACCGCCGCGGCGTCGCAACCATCATCTGCCCCCTCCCAAATCCCGAAGGCCTTGGCCTGGCCATCCGCGACCGCCTTAAAAAAGCTGCAAAATTGAAGTAGCTGCCCAGTTTTTCACCGACCGACAGCCGTATACTCCACCCATGCAGAACTCTGAGATCGAGCTCAAAGTCCCCGTCACTGATCCAGAAGCTCTTCAAACCCTCCTCCCCGCACTCGGTTTTCATCTCGTCACACCCCGCACTTTCGAGCACAACACCCTCTACGACACCCCCAACCGCGACCTCCGCGCCCAACGTCAGATCCTCCGCATTCGCGAGTACGGTAGCCTCTGCACCATCACGCACAAGCGCCTGCCCGATCAGCAGGAACCCGTCGATACCACCCGCTACAAGATCCGCGTCGAGACCGAGACCACAGTCGCCGATCGCCACGCCATGGCCGAAATCTTTCATCAGATGGGTTACGATCCGGCCTTCATCTACGAGAAGTACCGCACCGAGTGGTCCTGCGCCACTGGCCCCGACGGCAGCATCCTGGCCCATCTCGTCATCGACGAGACCCCCATCGGCACCTATATCGAACTCGAAGGCCCCACCGCCTGGATCGACCAGACTCTCATCGACCTCAGTATCGATCCCGCCACCTGCCTCACCGACAGCTACGGCAAGCTCTTCCTCGACTGGAAGCAGCGCACCGCCAGCCCTGCTGAAAACCTCACCTTCAGCGAGATCGCTCCGCCCGTCCTCTCCCTCCGCTAAAGCCTTCCCCCACTGCGCCGATACAACCTCTGTACCCGGAGGTTCCCTTGGCAATTTCACTTCGCTCCTCGCGCCCATTTCTCCTTGCCGGAAGCGTCGCTCTCTGCATCGGCACTGCCTTCGCCGTCAACGTTCACCGTGTTATCGTCTCCCGCACCGCTCCAACCTATCCTGAACTGGCTCGTCGCATGCATGTCGGCGGCAAAGTCGTCCTCATCGTTACCATTCAGGCAGACGGAACCGTCTCAGCGAGCAAGGTAGAGTCAGGCCACCCACTTCTCGCCGCAGCCGCACAGGACGCGGTCACGCATTGGCGCTTCGCTCCCGGTCCGGAGGCTTCTGACTCAGAGATTGAAGTTAACTTCAACATCGACGGCCAGTAATCGGCGGGCAGTAATTCTCGCCGTACCTAACCGAGACTGAAATCGAATTCCCCCGACGACACTCTCACAACCGGAGATCTATCCACTCCTCTTCCAACATCGCTCCGAGGTCCTCATGCAACTGCAGTCCAAGATGTTCCTGATGACTGGCGCTATCGTCGCCACTACCGTTCTCAGCGCATGTATCGCTCACCGATACATCGACGAAGCCAACTCTCTCTCGAACATGGTCACGGAGAATCGTATCCCCGTCATCATGTCCAGCCGCGATATCCGCTCTCACTTCACCGACACCGTTCGTCTGCTCGAGTCCTACATGCTCTTCGGCACCGACGCCAGCTCCTCGGCAGCCTATCGCAGTGCTCGACGCGAAGAGTTTGAGCAAGCAGAAAACTCCTTGGCTACGCTTCGTCAGCAAAGTATGCACTTCGACCTCGGCGCCGACGCCCCGCGACTCAGCGCACTCGATGCCGACCTGGCCGCTCTTAAGACCCTTGAAGAGAAGGTAGAGTCTTCGAATGAGTCCAAGACTCCTCAGGGTACGGCCCTGGCATACGACACACTCCAAAACCAGATTCTTCCTCTCGAGAAGACACTCTTCAAAAATATTACGGATATCGCACAGTCCCAGAACCGCATCGCAAATGACGAGCAGGCACAGCTCCGCCAGGCAAATCACTTCACTCTCATCGTCCTCTGGCTCGGCACGATCATAGCGTCTCTTATTGGCATCACCGTATCTATCTACCTTGCTCGCAAGATCAGCAACGCGCTGAACCTCGTCATGCATCGCGCCGATGCAATCGCCGCTGGCGACCTGAGTGGCCAGCCGTTAGTCCTGGACACCACCGACCAGACAGGAGCCCTCGCAAACGCCGTCCAGCAGATGCAGTCCAATCTCGCCGGAATCATCGGCACCGTGGCACGCACCGTCAGTACGATCACCGGCAATGCCGCCACCATGGGCACTGCCAGTGATCAGATCCACCGCCGCATGGACCAGCAGAGCCAGCAGACGCAGCAAGCCGCAACCGCCATGCAGGAGATGTCAGCTTCGATCGCCGAGGTCTCCCGCCATACCCAGTCCGCTGCCGAAACCGCACGCGGCGCAGCCGAAACAGCCCGCGAGGGTGGAACGATCGTCAAGCAGGTGCTCGGCAACATGCACTCGATCGCAACCGCTGTCAGTGACACCTCCGCCACCGTTGGCCTGCTCGGCGACGACTCTCGCCGCATCAGCCAGATCGTCACCGTCATCGATGAGATCGCCCGCAAGACCAATCTGCTCGCCCTCAACGCAGCCATCGAGGCCGCACGAGCCGGAGATCAGGGTCGCGGCTTCGCTGTCGTCGCTGGAGAGGTCCGCCGCCTCGCAGAGTCCACCGCCCAGGCCACTGGAGAGATCGCCAGCATGATCCAGGGCATTCAGGATCGCACCCTCACCGCCATCGCCAGCATGGAGAGCGGCACTGGAACGGTGCAGCAAGGCGTCATTACAACCACACAGGCCGGCGAAGCTCTGGAGCGCATCATCGGCATGGCCGAACGTGTCGATCGCATGATCGCCCAGATCGCCATCGCAGCCTCCCAGCAGACCGCCGCTGCCGATCAGTCCAGCGCAAGCCTCCACGCAATCCACTCACTCAGCCACGAAAACCTCACCGAGATGGCCACTACAGCTGCTGGAATCGAATCGCTCCGCACCACCGCCGTCACACTCGAACAGCAGGTCGACCGCTTCAGCCTCAAGTCGGCCCCCGACTCTCGGCTGGTCCGCTCCTCCGTCGTTCCCGAGCGTCACTCCACCTTTCAACCTGCCTGACAATAAACGATCCGTTCAACAAAAAGAGCCCGCTCGCAGCGGGCTCTTTCCTTTTTACAAATAGCACCTAGAAGATCTGGAAGTTAACTTCTACGTTGAGCTCAACAAGCACCGGCCTTCCGTTCTCCATCGCCGGTTTGAACTTGTACTGTCTCACCGCTTCCATCGCCTTCTCGTCAAGCCCCATGCCGACGCCGCGAATCACACGCACGTGGCTTGGGTTTCCATTGGTATCGACCCAAAGATTAACCAGAACATTTCCCGCGACCTTAGCTTTTCTGGCTTCCTCGGAGAACTCGGGCTCAACCGAAAAAATCAGCACCGGGGCCGAAACACCGCCACCAATCCGTCTCGGTCCACCACCCGTGTTTCCGCCAGAACCCGGCCCGAGGCCAGAGCCGTTTCCAGAGCCCAACCCAGTCCCATTTCCATTTCCCATCGACATCCCGACCAGCGGCGAGTTCGCCACCCCGATCTGCGGTATGCTGCTCGCCATCTTCACGTCTTTTTGCACGTCGATCGTCGGCTCGATATGGATCTTGGGCTCAATCAACGGCGGAGCCTTCGGTGGAACCAGCTGGTTCTCAGAAAACTTCGGCGGCGTTCCCTTGGTCACTGGAGTCGGGCCTTTTTGTCCGCCACCACCGCCCATCGCCTGCGCTTTCGGCGGGGCTTGCGGTGGAACCGAAAGCTCCGTCACCGTCATCGTCTTCACCGGCGCCGCAAACTGGACCTTCTTCGCCAGCAGGAATGCGATCAGCAGAATGATCAACCCGTAAATCACGACGGCTGAGCCGGTCGCAATAGGATTCTGCTTGGTCTTCATCCGATCGACAACCGCGACCGGCTTCGACTCAAGCACCAGCGGCGGCAACTTTACCGGAAAGAAGACATCTCGAATGCTGCTCCAAAGAGAAGCGAATACGCCCTCTTCCTCGATGACCATGTCGCTATCGACCGGCTTGGACTCGAGCTGCAGCGGAGTTTCATCTGACTTACTGAAAGCGTCCTTCAGATTTGCGAAGAACGACGTCCACATGGACCCATCTGTCTCTTCATTCAGATTCGGAGCATCGGCAGGCCGTAACGTCGGCGCTTGTCTCTCTGGATCTACCTGCGGTGGTGGAGTCAATAAACTATTCGCCATGAGCTGCTTCGCCTCGGTGCAGTTAGCCGCAGCTACCGCACACCCACTTCCAAAATCCTGCCCGTTGCCTTTGCTTCTATTCTTACGTTTCCAATCTCACGTTGGTTCTTGTCTAACGCTAGCAAAAGGAGCACGGCTTCACAACAATTCTACAAACATTCACCACGCGGCGCTCGTTACCTTGGACGCAGTCACCATAGGAATGTCTCCTTTGCACCCGGTTTGCCACTCCCCCCTGGCCGTCTACAATAGAAGTTTGGCGTAAACAGCACCGTTGGTTATCAGGAACAAAGAGGAACGAATGCCGGAAGCAACTCCAACAAAGCCCGAACTCAAAGCGTTGAAGTCCACGCTCAATCTGCCTGAAACAACCTTCCCCATGAAGGCCAATCTGCCGCAGAACGAGCCAGCCCGCCTCCAAACGTGGCAGCAGCAAGACTTATACGCCCAGATTCGCACCGCCCGCGCCGGACAGCCCAAGTACATCCTCCACGATGGCCCTCCCTACGCCAACGGCGCCATCCATCTCGGCCACGCCCTGAATAAGTGCATCAAGGACTTCGTCGTCAAAACCAAAACCATGGCTGGCTTCGACGCCCCGTACGTCCCCGGCTGGGACTGCCACGGCCTCCCCATCGAGATCAAAGTGGACGAGCAACTTGGCCGAAAAAAGCTCGAAATGGATCCTATCGCCGTCCGCCGCGCCTGTCGCGAGTACGCGCAAAAATATGTAGATCTCCAGCGCAGCCAGTTCGAGCGCATCGGAGTCTTCGGTCGCTGGAGCGATCCCTACCTCACCATGTCCTTCGGCTACGAGGCCAGCATCGTCGAGACCTTCTACGACTTCTTTGAGGAAAACTTCGTCTACAAGGGCCTCAAGCCCGTCTACTGGTGCATCCACGACCGCACCGCGCTCGCCGAAGCCGAGGTTGAATACGATCAGCACACGTCGCCCAGCGTCTACGTTCGTTACGCCCTCACCAGCGACCCGGCGACGATCCACCCGGCCCTCGCCGACAAATCCGTCAACACCATCATCTGGACCACAACTCCGTGGACCCTTCCCGCATCACAGGCCGTAGCCTTCAATCCACAGCTCGAATACGTCGCCCTCCACTGCGCCGACGCCACCTACATCGTCGCCGAGGCGCTCCTCTCATCCGTCATCGTCAACTGTAATCTGATGAGCGGCAAAAACAACGGCGAGCCAGCCTCCCAGGCCGACATCGTCGCGCTCTTCCCTGGCAGCAAACTCGAGCGCTCCACCTTCCAACACCCGTTCCTAAATCGCAGCATCCTCGGCGTCACCGCCGACTACGTCACCGCCGAACAAGGCACCGGAGCCGTCCACACCTCTCCCGCCCACGGTGTCGACGACTTCTACACCGGCAAACGCTACGACCTGCCCGAGATCCAATACGTCGACAACGCAGGCCGCCAGCGCAACACCGGAGCAGCAGGTGGAGGTGGTGTCCCTCAACCCTACGAAGACCTCACCGTCTTCAAATCCAACGCTCCTATCATCGAACTCCTCAAAGAAAAAGGCGCGCTCCTGAGCGCCACCAGCTTCGAACACTCCTACCCGCACTGCTGGCGCTGCCACAACCCCGTCATCGTCCGAGCCACCGAGCAGTGGTTCATCGGCATGGAAACCCCGATGACCACCGACGGCACCGTCACCACCTTCCGCCAGCGCGCCCTCGACGAGATCAAACAAGTCGTCTGGGATCCAGCCTGGGGCGAAGAGCGCATCTCCAACATGATCGCCACCCGTCCCGACTGGTGCATCTCCCGCCAACGCATCTGGGGAGTTCCCATCGCCGTCTTCCTTTGCGACAAGTGCGGCGAGCCACTCAACGACAAAGCCATCAACAAGAGCATCGTCGATCTCTTCAAAAAAGAGGGCGCCGACGCCTGGTACAAGTACGAAGCCTCCACGCTCCTCCCAAGCGAAACCGCCTGCCGCGGCTGCCACCACAAAGAGTTCCGCAAAGAGATGGACATCCTCGACGTCTGGTTCGAGTCCGGTGCAAGCTGGCACGCCGTCCTCGACCTCGAACCCGAGCTTCACTCCCCTGCCGACCTCTACACCGAAGGCGGCGACCAGCATCGCGGTTGGTTCCACTCCTCGCTCCTCACCTCAGTCGCCGTCCGCAATCACGCTCCCTACAAGATGGTCGCAACCAGCGGCTGGACGCTCGACGAACAAGGCCGCGCCTTCTCCAAGTCTCTCGGCAACGGCGTCGATCCAGTCGACATCGCCAAGCGCCTCGGCGGTGAGATCATTCGTCTCTGGGTCGCCTCCGTCGACTTCCGCGAAGACGTTGCAGCCAGCGAAAACCTGATGCAGCGCGTCAGCGACAACTACCGCAAGCTGCGCAACACTCTGCGCTTTCTCCTAGGCAACATTCACGACTTCGACCCAACGAAAGATGCGCTCCCCTTCGCCGCGCTCCAACCGCTCGACCAGTACATCCTTGCCCGCACCGCCGAGCTCGACGCAAAGATCCGCGCCGCCTACGACGACTTCGAGTTCCACCGCGCCTATCACGCCCTCAACGAGTTCGTGAACACCGACCTCAGCGCGCTCTACCTCGACGTCCTCAAAGATCGCCTCTACACCTTCGCGCCAAACCATCCCGGCCGACGCAGCGCACAGACCGCCCTCTGGCGCATCGCCGAAACCCTCACCCGCCTTATCGCTCCCATACTCAGCTTCACCGCCGACGAGGTCTGGGCGCTCTTACCCAAAGTAGAAAACCGCGAGCACAGCGTCCACCTCGCCCTCTTTCCTTCTACGGCCGAGATCGTTCCTGGCAGCACTCGCCAACTCGATGAGGATTGGGACCAACTCCTAACCCTGCGCGACGAAGTCCTCAAAGTTCTAGAAGAGGCTCGCACCGCAAAGACCATCAGCAACAAGCCCTCCGAGACCCAAATCGTCCTAGGCTGGCTCAACACTATCGCCGAGCAGCCAAACCCCGTCTTCGAGCAGTACAAATCGATCCTGCCCGAGCTCTTCGGCGTGGCCCAGGTCGAAATCTCGAACGCAATCGTCACCGAAGGGGAAGTCTCAAAGGGAGCCTTCTACGTTCAGGCCAAGCCTGCCGCAGGCAGCAAGTGCGAACGCTGCTGGCGCTTCACCACAGACGTAGGCGGCGAAGCAAACTACCCCACCGTCTGTCTGCGCTGCGCCGACGCCCTCGAAGCCATTCACTTCCCCCCTTACGACGCACCACCCAGCACCCCAACGGAGCAGCAAGCCTGATGTCCTCAACGAACAAGACAGCCTACGAAACCACCGCACCATCAACCGACAAAGTCCGCGATCAACGCGGCCTCGCGTTCGCCATCTCTGCCGGCGTCATCCTGCTCGATCGCATCACCAAACACATCGTCGTCCAGCAACTCCCCAACGGCCAAACCCACACCGTCATCCCCGGCGTATTTCGCATCTCTGATGTCCACAACACCGGCGCGGCCTTCAGCATGTTCGCCGAAACCGCATCGCCCGACACAGTCCGTTACATCCTCATCGCCTTCTCAGTTATCGCGGTTCTGGTTCTCCTCGCAATGCTTTGGCGAGTAGGCCGCACTCTCTCCCTCAGCACCGTAGCTCTTGCCCTGATCCTCGGCGGAGCCTTCGGCAACCTCTACGACCGCGTCAAATACAGGTACGTGGTCGACTTCCTCGAAGTCCGCATCTACCACTATCACTGGCCCGACTTCAACGTAGCCGACAGCTGCATCGTTGTAGGCGCATGCCTCCTCCTCCTCGAAATCTTCCGCCCCCAACCAACCGACTCCTAAGCCTTCTCCCTAATCCTGTCCCCTATGAATGACCAG
The DNA here is from genome assembly GCF_051013355.1 of Tunturiibacter lichenicola. Taxonomy (GTDB): domain Bacteria; phylum Acidobacteriota; class Terriglobia; order Terriglobales; family Acidobacteriaceae; genus Edaphobacter; species Edaphobacter lichenicola_F. The sequence continues at coordinate 118,714 of NZ_CP132944.1, forward strand.
ATCACAATCCGCGGCGCCCGAACCCACAACCTCAAAGGCATCGACGTCGACATCCCACACAACGCTCTCACTGTTGTCTCGGGCGTCAGCGGCTCCGGCAAATCCTCGCTCGCCTTCGACACCGTCTACGCCGAGGGCCAACGCCGCTACGTCGAATCCCTCTCCGCCTACGCCCGCCAGTTCCTCGAGCGCATCGAGAAGCCTGACGTCGACTTCATGGACGGCCTCGCCCCCGCCATCGCGATCAAACAAAAAAATCAAACGCGCAATCCCCGCTCCACCGTCGCCACCGCGACCGAAATCTACGACTACCTCCGTCTCCTCTACGCACGCTGTGGTACCGTCACCTGCCTGCACTGCGGCGGCATCGTCAAGCACGACACAGTCGACGAAATCATCACCACCCTCTTCGCCCTCCCCGAAGGCACCCGCACCTACGTCCTCTTCCCCATCGTCCGCGCCGAGGTCAAACTCGAGCCGATGCAGATCGCCACGCCCGACGCAGAGGTTGAAGCTCCGAAGCCAAAGAATCCCAAGAAGACCGCAGCAAAAAAATCCGCAAAGTCCGCCTCTATCGAAGCCCTCACACTAACCGACACACTCAAAGACCGCCTCACCGAACTCCGCCGACGCGGCTACAACCGCCTCTACCAGTCAGGAAAAATAGTTGAGTTCTCCACCCCCGAGTCCCTCCTCGAACTCGACTTCACCCAGCCCATCTTCGCTCTCATCGACCGCCTCTCCATCGGTCCCGAGAGCCGCGCCAGAATCGTAGACGCCATCGAGACCGGCTACCGCGAATCCGGCGAAGTGCAATTCCACACAGTCCCACGCGAAGGCGAAGCCGAAGCACAAAAGATCCGCTTCTCCGCAGCATTTGAATGCACCACCTGCCATCGCGCCTACCGCGAACCCGAACCGCGCCTCTTCTCCTTCAACAATCCCTACGGCGCCTGCCCCCGCTGCCAGGGCTTCGGCAACACCATCGACTTCGACCCCAACCTCATCATCCCCGACAAGTCCAGAACTCTCGACGAGGGCGCCATCGCCCCCTGGACCACCACAAAATACCGCCCCCACCACGGCGAGATGAAGCGCGCCGCCAAAGCCGCAGGCATCCCCACCGACGTCCCCTGGTACGACCTCACGTCCGCGCAGCAAGCCTTCATCGAAGACGGCAACGGCACCTTCCCCGGCATCCGCGGCTTCTTCGCCGCCCTCGAACGCAAAAAATACAAGCTCCACGTCCGCGTCTTCCTCTCAAAATATCGCGGCTACGCCCTCTGCCCTGACTGCCGCGGCCAGCGCCTCCGCGCCGAAGCACGCGCCGTTCTGATCAACAACCAGAACATCTGCGAAACCTCTGCCCTCACCATCACCGGAGCCCAACAGTTCTTCGATAATTTGCAACTATCACAGGCACAATTAGAAGTCGCCGGAAAGATTCTGGAAGAGGTCCGTCAGCGCATCCACTTTCTCCATCAGGTTGGCCTCGACTACCTCACCCTTGACCGCCTCAGTTCCACGCTTTCCGGCGGCGAAGCCCAACGCATACAGCTCGCAACCTCACTAGGCTCGCGTTTAGTCGGCGCACTCTACGTCCTCGACGAGCCCAGCATCGGCCTCCACACCCGCGACACGGCCAAGCTCATCGGCATCATGAAAGACCTCCGCGACCTCGGCAACACCATCCTCGTCGTCGAGCACGACCCCGACGTTATCCGCGCCGCCGACCATCTCCTCGACCTCGGCCCCGGCGCCGGCGAACTTGGCGGCCAACTCCTCGCCTCTGGCACCGTAGCCGAAGTCACTGCCAACCCAAACTCCATCACCGGCAGATACCTCTCCGGCCGCGCGACGATCCCTGTCCCGAAACACCGCCGCGAGCCAGGCCGCGAGCACCTCAAGCTCACCGGCGCTCGCATTCACAACCTCCGCGGCGTCGACCTCGACATCCCGCTCGGCCTCCTCTGCTGCGTCACCGGCGTCAGCGGCTCCGGCAAATCCACAATCGTCCACCAAGTTCTGTATCGCGGCCTGATGCAAGCCCTCGGCCAGACCGAAGGTGCCGACCCCGCACACCTCTACCGCGAACTCTCCGGCACCCAGCACCTCAACGACGTCATCCTCGTCGATCAGTCACCCATCGGACGCACCCCGCGCTCCAATCCCGTCACCTACATCAAGGCCTTCGACGACATCCGCTCCCTCTTCGCTGCACAGCCCGACGCCAAGCGCCGAGGCTTTGGCCCAGGCCACTTCTCCTTCAACGTCCCCGGCGGCCGCTGCGACGTCTGCGAAGGCGACGGCACCGTCACCGTCGAAATGCAATTCCTCGCCGACATCGAGCTCCCCTGCGAAGAATGCAACGGTACACGTTACAAATCATCCATCCTCGAAATTCGCTACAAGGGCAAGAACGTCCACGACGTCCTAAACATGACCGTAAAGGAAGCCCTCGTCTACTTCGCCGGCCATCCCAAGATCGTCGACAAGCTCTACGTCCTCGACGAGGTCGGCCTCGGCTACGTGCGTCTAGGCCAGTCCGCCACGACCCTCTCAGGCGGCGAAGCCCAGCGCGTCAAACTCGCCTCGCACCTGGCCACCGCCCGCTCGATAACCAACCGCAGCACCACCAACGAAGCCGCAGCCAAGGCCCGCAGCCGCACCCTCTACATCCTCGACGAGCCCACCACCGGCCTCCACTTCGACGACGTCGCCAAGCTCCTCGCAGCCTTCCGCAAGCTCATCGAAGGCGGCGGCTCCCTCCTCGTCATCGAACACAACCTCGACGTCATCAAATCCGCCGACTGGGTCATCGACATGGGTCCCGAAGGCGGCAGCGGAGGCGGCCAGATCGTAGCCACCGGCACCCCTGAGGAGATAGCAGCCAACCCCGCCAGCCACACTGGCCACTGGCTGGCCCCGGTCCTCAACCTGCCATCCGTAAAATCCGAGCCGGAACTTCAGGTCGCGATTTAGTCGGACCAATACGTTTCGACCAAACCGCTCAGCGTACTTCTCAATGCAAAGGCTTTAGCAGACTCACAAAGACGCACGCGACAAACTGGCTTGTTACTCGCAATTGGAGTAACGTGTCCGGGACTTGTCTAGGTCCTTTCGCCTGTCTTGGGGCCATCCACACCTTACAACTTTAGCGACGCCGTTCAGAACTAAGAGCATTGGTTCGAATCGGCGCACACCATCAGATTCGGGCTCTTGCACCGCGGACCTCTCGAGTCGATTGTTGCCCAGATAGTTGGACAGGTTCTGAACAACCTTTCCTTCGACAACCTTGCGAACGATCAGTGCAAAGAGAGGTACAAAAACATGCCAAGTCTACGTTTTTCGAAACGAACGACGATAGCGATGCCCATCGCGCTCGCCTGCGCTTTAGCCGCAGTAACTTCCAAAGCCTCGGCCGCGCATAGCAACGATAGAGAAGATGAAAGAGGCTGCTCGAATCAAACTCTTCACGGCGATTACGGCCTCACGATCGAAGGCCTTCTCAATATTCCCGGCAACGGCATTGAGGTCCGCGGAGTCGTCCTTCAAAGCTATGACGGCAACGGTCATATAACCCAGCTCGATCACGTTGTTATTGGCGGTAACGTGCCTCCCGAAGCCTGGAGACCTGGCAGCGGCACCTACACCGTCAACGCAGACTGCACAGGAAAAGCAACGATCACCATCCCCTCAAGTCCCGCTCCTCCTCTGGTGGTCTATTTCGTAGTAGTCCAACACGGCAACGAGATTCACCAGGTCGTGGAGGGCAACGCAGCCATCGCGACAGGCAAAAGAGTCAGATAACGTCTCGGTCACCAGTGTTTCTTGAAGAGGGGACAAACCACCGCTTCGCATCCAGGTCTTGACTGGCCTGCTATCATTAACTTAGGGAAACAAAGTCGAAGCCCGGCCATTCCAGGCCGGGCTTCCGTACTTAACGAACCATAGGACGTCAAACCCTAAAGTATCAAGATGGAATACTTTGCACACCTTAGGGCACGAGGGGGAGTACCAGCAATGCACCACGCCGCAAGCAACAGACTGACGCACCGAAGTTTGCTCCATAGCATACTCCCCACCGCGCCGTCCTACATATTTTTAGCCCTCCTGCTCACCTCCGGCTTCTCCCACGCCCAACTCCCCGCAGGCACCATCGACACCACCGCCCCCCCCCAAAACAGCCCCCCAAGATCCCCTCCGCACCCAGGCCAACGAAGCCCTCGACAAGCAGGACTACCCCACCGCCCTCAAACTCCTCACCACCCTCGCCGCAAAAAATCCCACCGACGCCCACCTCCTCTACGATCTGGCCTTCACCCAGGACGCGCTCGACCAAACCGCCGAGGCCGAAGCCACCTACCGTCGCGCAATCACCGCCGACCCAACCTACTTCGACCCCCACCTAGCCCTCGGCCTCCTCCTGGCCCGCACCGGCAGGCTCACCGACGCCCACGCCGAGCTCCTCAAAGCCACCACCCTCACCACCGACAATCAGCCACTCAAAGCCCGCGCCTACCGCGCCCTCGCCCGCGTCGATCAGCCCACCAACCCCGCCGCAGCCAGCGATGACCTCCTCTCCGCCCTCAAGATCTCCCCTGAGACCGCCGAGGATATCCTCCTCTCCGGAGAGTTAGCCGAAGCGTCAGGAGACACCACCGCCGCAGAGCTGGCCTATCGCCGCCTCCTCGCCGTCGACCCGCAAAACCACGACGCCACCGCCGCCCTCACCCACCTCCTCCTGCACCAGCAACAGCCCGACAAGGCCGAAGCTCTCCTCACAGCAGCCCTCGCCAACGACCCCGACAACCCAACCCTCAACGCCCAGCTAGCCAGCCTCTACGAGCAACAAGGCAAAACTACCCAGGCTATCCCCATTGCGATCAAGCTCCACGCCGCCCATCCCAACGACGCCGCCCTCACCCGCCTGCTTGCCCGGCTCTACAGCCACAACCAGCAGTACGATGAGGCTGCCCCCCTCTACGCCGCCCTCATCGCCCAATCTCCGCAAGACCCCACCCTCCTCGACGATGCCGCCGACGTCCAGATTCACCTCAAAAACTTCGCCTCCGCCGAGTCCCTCCTCAAGCGCGCCATTGCCCGGCCGGAAGCCTTTCCAAACAAAAACGATCTCGCCCAGGCCGCCAGCCACCTTGCCTTCGCCGCCTCCGCAAACAACGACCCCACTACCACCTTGCAAGCGATAGATATTCGTGATAAAGTGCTGCCACAGTCACCGTCGTCTCTGTTCCTCTCGGCAACTGCGCATGACAAGCTGCACCACACCAAACAGGCGACCGACCTGTACAAACAGTTCCTCTCCGTGGCAAACGGCCAATTTCCGGATGAGGAGTGGGAGGCCCGCCACCGCCTTCTCACCCTCGAACACACGAAGTAGGCAAGCGCTCCCTTAGAGGTGCGTATGAGACTGATAAGTCATCCCGCCGCTCTTCTTCTCCTGCCGTTGCTCCTCTTCACCCCCACATCTGCCCGCGCCGCTGCAGCGAACGAAAATCTTCCAGACGCGCAAGGTCTTATCCAGCTCCAACTCAAAGCCCAGCAGGCAGGCCCACGCGACCAATGCTTCCTCTACGCCGAGCTCGTCCACGTCATGACCGAAATGGCCGGCAAGGAGATGCTAGATGGGGATGTCGATCAGGCCAGCGCCACCCTCAAGCAGGTCAACGCCTACGCCCAGCTCATCCATATGGATCTCGCCAGCAACACCAAGCGCCTCAAAAACGCTGAACAGCTCATGCACCACACCACCTACCGCCTCAGCGAATATCTCCATAAGGCCTCCAGCGAAGATCGAGACACTCTGAACGCCACCCTCAAACAACTCGACCAGGTACACGACGAGCTACTCGCTCAAGTCTTCAAACACTAGGAACCAATGCCCCGTAGGCTCTTGCTCGCACTCCTGGCACTTACTCTTGCTCTGCCTCTCTATGCGCAGCGCACCGACAGCGCACTCTCCGAAGGCGAAATCGAGCAGTTACGCGAAGCAGCCTACCTCCCCAACGACCGCCTTCTCATCTTCATCAAGCTCCTCGACACGCGCGACAGGAAGATACAGGACCTCTACGCCCATCCCCGCAAACCCGGACGCGAACAAGACACTCACGACCTCCTCGAAGAGTTCACCTCCATCTCCGACGAGCTCAATGACAACCTTGACGACTACGGCCCCCGCCACTACGACATCCGCAAAGCCCTTCCCAAGCTCCTCGACGCTACCGAACGCTGGTCTTCCGACCTGAAGTCCCCGCCAGACAACGACGCCTACAACGTCTCCCGCAGGCTCGCCCTCGAAGCCGTCCGCGACCTCCACGAGCAGGCAGCTCAGCTCATTGAAGAGCAAAAAACATGGTTCCTCGCCCACCCGCCTCCAAAAGAAGACAAGAATGCCCCTCTAGGCATGCCACGTCAAGAAAATCAGCATTCTTGACTGGCGCCGCAACCATCTCAGGTATTGCTGATCTGTCGACACCACTCAAGAAATACCGTGTGCGTCACACGATATTTCTGGCATAATTCACTCGCTTTCTTGTCCCCACATTCAGCGTTTCAAATAAGTTGAAGACCCTGGGAGCAAGGACCGGGCCCATGCTGGAAATATCCCCTTTCGCATCGGAGCCCTATGAGCAATATCAACGGCAAAGTTTACGCAATGAACGTCGTTACTCCGATGAAGCCGTGGAAGACGTGGCTGCTTCGAGCCCTGTTCTTCCTCCTCTGGAACATCAAACCTCTACAAAAGGACCTTATCAATCTCTCCTTCATCGAATTCGCTCGATGGGTCATCATCCCGCGTAACCGTTTTCCGTTCCTCAATCACGGACAAGCAAAAGAAGACCTGCAGTACGACTACCTCCTCTTCTTCAGCAACTTCAACGGAACCTGGAACCAGTACATCGACGCCTTCTCCTCCGTCCTCAGTCGTGGATTGAACCTCATCTGGCGCTGGAGCGAAAAATTCCCGGGCTCTGTACCTGTCACGCCGTTCAAGGAGTACATCGCGCAGGTGCAGTTCGACACGGACTACTACTACACCGCCTACCCCTACGCCACGGCAAACGATCTGAAGGCAGCGCACATCGTCCAATCCTCTCTTGATGAACTAGCCCAGCAGGCAAATACCTCCGATCCAAAACAGTTCGCAGATGCCTACCTGCACTTCGTACTTCAAGTGCAGTCGCATCTCGGCAACACCGGCGAAGCTCCCCTCGTCTCTTAAAACAAAAAGGAAGCCATGCCCAACCAGAACGGCAAAGTTTACGGACTCACGATCCTTTCGCCGATCATCGACGATGAACAAGCCGTGCCCTCTCACGACCTGCAGATCCGAAACTATCTCGCCAAGCTCCCCACAGACCAGAACAGCCCCTTCGCCCTCGCACCCGCCACGCATCTTACCCGCCTCGTCGTCATGGACGATGTTATCTACGTCGGCATGCCCTCGTGCGAAGAGCACCTCAAATCCAAGTACCTCGTCTGGGAGTCGAACTGCGACGGCGACCTAAACACCTACCTCACCGGCCTCGCCACCGCCATCCCCCAACACCTCGATGCCATCTGGAGTCACTGCATCGGCTATCCCGGCACAGCAAATCTACAAGCCTTCATCGACTACATGAAGGCATGCCAGCTTGAAACAACTTTTTTCTTCGCAGCAGTCAACGACAAGTCAGTTCCCGAAACTCTTCGCGCACTCCAAACCCAGCGAGCCGTCGCCGACTTTGTCGCAGATCACCAGGGCATGGACCCCGCGAGGATTCAGTCCGAATTCAAGCAATTCCTAATAGACCTCAATGCCAAGCCCACGCCACAGGCTGGTGCCATGACTCCATACCGCGACATCAAGACGGGCGGACGCAATGAGTAAGCTCAACGAAACCGACATCCAGGGATTTGTCCTGCGGGGCTACAACATGCCCTTCGCGCGATACCTCTTCCTGCACTTCGACGATGCAGCTCGCGCGGCAGCACTCGTTCACAGACTGATGCGCGAGGTCACTACAGGTCAACGCTGGGACACCGGCAAACCCCAAAACACAGTCAACATCGCATTCACCCATCGCGGACTGGCAGCCCTCAACCTTCCCGACGCCACACTTCTCAGCTTTCCGGTTGAGTTTCAGCAAGGCATGAAGAAACGTGCCGAGATCCTCGGCGACACCGGTCGCAACGCTCCCGATCAATGGGATGAGCTCTGGCGCGAAGGTCAGGTACACGCGTGGCTCGGCGTAAACGCGTCCACACCAGAGGCATTGAACGCCCGTTGTGCCGACATGGTGGCCATCATGCGCGAGACCAACGGAGCAATCCTCCTCGCTGCGCAGGACGCCGCCGCGCTCGTCGTCAACGGCGTTCCAACAACCAAAGAACACTTCGGCTACACCGACGGCTTCGGCAACCCCGACTACTTAGGTGTCGAGCGCAGCAGTCAACCCGGCCAGGGCAAACTGATGCCCGACGGCACCTGGGCGCCCCTCGCAACAGGAGAGCTCCTGTTAGGCTACGCCGATGAAGCCGGCGAACTTCCCGTCGCTCCTGTACCTCACATCCTCGCCAGCAACGGCACCTTCATGGTCTACCGCAAGCTGCACCAGAACCTCGCCACCTTCCGCACCTACTTAGACGAGCACGCGCTACTCTATACTGGCGGCAAGGAAAAACTCGCATCGAAATTCATAGGCCGCTGGCGAGACGGAACTCCCGTCGAGCTCTCGCCCGACGATCAAGATCCATCAATCACGCAAGACCCGAACCGCAGCACCAACTTCACCTACTCAGCCGATCCCGAAGGCACTCGCTGCCCCGTCGGCGCGCACGTCCGCCGAGTCAATCCACGCGATGCCTTTGGCTTCGACGGAAAACTCATCAATCGCCGCCGCATCACACGCCGCGGTCTCCCCTACGGACCATCAGTCTCCGAAGACGAGCCCGCCTCTGACGCGGACGATCGTGGCGTCATCTTCATCGCTCTCAACGCAAACATCTCGCGCCAGTTCGAGTTCGTACAGCAGCAGTGGATCAACTACGGCAACGACGCTCGCCTCGGCAACGAAAAGGACATGCTGCTAGGCAATCACGCCACCGGCCAGGGCAGGTTCGTCGTTCAAGGAGACACTACCCCCACCAACCCACCCTTCATCTGCGGCAACCTGCCAAACTTCGTCGAGCTACGCGGCGGAGACTACTTCTTTCTCCCCAGCATCACCGCATTGGGAATGATAGGCATGGGACTAGTCGATCCCCGTTAGAACTCATTACATCGAATCCACGAAGCCGTAGGCCAAGTATCAAGCGAAGTTCACCCTCGCAGTCATATTCGCAACATCACACGTCTCTTATAAAATCGTTCTTAGACAAAGTTTCTTGTACTAAGGACGAGCCCTGACCACACCGAAGCATCCCGGCCCCTCACCTCTGCGCAAATTCCTGCAGATCTTTTCGCCGTCCTCGTCGCCCACTCTCTTCGACCACATCGCGCCTCCCCCAGAAGTCGCCGTCCGCGCTCTCCCCCCACGCAAGCCGCGCACAGCAAAACCAAAATTAGCCGCTGCTTCCAAATCTCTCATCGCCATCTTCGAAGAGCAGTACCGCGAGCTCCGTCCTCGCGCGCCCATCCCTCCACTCGACATCCGCTTCCGCCGCTTCACCTCACTCAACACCACGATCCGCCTGCGCGAAGGCCGACTCCACGTCCGCCTCTCCGACCTGCTCGAGGCCGCTCCCGACTCCATCCATCACGCTATCGCCCACATCCTCCTAGCCAAGCTCTACAGGAAGCCGATCGCCCCAACCCACGCCGACCGCTACCGCCGCCACGTCTCCTCCGAAGCCATCTCTCGCCAGGCCGAACACATCCGGCAAACCCGCGGCCGCAAGCGCCTCTCAACTCCCAGCGGCCATCACTACGATCTCAACGAAGTCTTCGAGTCCCTCAACGCCCGCTTCTTCCACGGTCTCCTCGGTCGCCCCACCCTCACCTGGAGCGCCCACCACGCCCGCCGCATGCTCGGCCACTACGACGCAGCGCACAACACCATCGTCGTCTCCCGCGTCTTCGACCGCCCCGACACCCCTCGTTGCGCCATCGAGTATCTCCTCTACCACGAGATGCTCCACCTCAAGCACCCTGTCCGCGTCAAAGCTGGCCGCCGCTGCGTCCACTCCCGCGAGTTCCAGGCCGAAGAGCGCCTCTTCCCTGAACTCGAGGCCGCCAAAGCCTACCTCAAGCGCCTCTAAATCCTTCCGCTTCAATCCGCTCTAACAAATTTTTCACGGCGAATGGTCGTGCGCCGTGCTACGATTCCGCTACCAAAAGAGGCAGCGCCGCCGCAACGGCTGAAGTACACGCTCGTAGATCCAGCGCTGGCGTTTCCTGATAATCCGTAATGAGTTCGGGCCCTGTCTCCCAATCATCTCCGTCAGACGAAATTCAATCAGAGAAAGAACAGGTAGCCACAATGAATCTTTCGAAACGTGCAGCAGCGGAGTTCTTCGGCACCTTCTGGCTTGTCTTTGGCGGTTGCGGCAGCGCCGTCCTCGCAGCGGCCTTCCCATCCTCCATTCCCGGAGTCAACTTCAACATCGGCTTCGTCGGAGTCGCCCTCGCCTTCGGCCTCACTGTCCTCACGATGGCCTTCGCCATCGGCCACGTCTCGGGCTGCCACCTCAACCCCGCTGTCTCTATCGGCCTCGTCACCGCCAAACGCTTCCCCGTCTCCGAGCTTCCTGCCTACATCATCGCGCAGGTCCTCGGAGCCATCGCCGCCTCAGGCGTCCTCTACATCATCGCCAGCGGCAAACCAGGCTTCTCGCTCGCCGGCGGCTTTGCCTCAAACGGCTACGCAGACCACTCTCCCGGCGGCTACTCGCTCCTCGCATGCTTCGTGGCCGAAGTGCTCCTCACCGCATTCTTCCTTCTCGTCATCCTCGGCTCCACCGACGAGCGCGCCCCCAAAGGCTTCGCACCCATCGCCATCGGTCTCTGCCTCACGCTGATCCACCTCATCAGCATCCCGGTCACAAACACCTCAGTCAACCCCGCCCGCAGCACCGGTCCCGCCATCTTCGTCGGCGGATGGGCGCTCAGCCAACTCTGGCTCTTCTGGGTCGCGCCGATCCTCGGCGCAATCCTGGGCGGCCTCATCTCAACTGCATTCTTCTCCGCGCCACAACCACCTATCCGCGAAGAGATGGCACGCGATGGACGCTAGATAATCTTCGTCGGTACCCCGTTGGTCGGAATCACCATTCACGGCTAACGGGAGTACCCAGCGAAGCGATATACAAGTCACGAAGTGACCGCGCGAATCGGGGTAGCCACAAACAGGTCTTCGTTTGTGGAGTGGCAAGCGCAGTGGGCCCGTCCGGCAAGACACTTCTTTTACGAACTCACCTCAACCACCGGCGACGCAACCACCGTACCCCGTCGCGTCACCACCATCACGATCAACCCCACAACAACCGAGCCTAACGCCGCCACCTGGGCATTGCTCATCCCCCAGTAAAGCCGCGGATTCAGCCGCACGAACTCCACCAGAAACCGCCCCAGCCCACTCAAAACCAGATAAACCCCAGTCAACCATCCAATGGGCCTTGCCTTCCGTCCCAAACGCCACAAGAACCAGCCCAGCACCAGAGCAAACAAAAACTCATAGACAGGCGTCGGCTGCACCATCGCATCCAGCGGAGCGTCCGGAACCAGTGCCCGCACCGGCACCAACGCATCCGCACGCAGATGCACCCCCCAGGGCAGCGTCGTCACCTTGCCATAATCGCCGTCACCAGAAGTCAGGCACCCAATCCGCCCCACCCCATACCCAATCGCCGCCGCCGGAGCCGCAAGATCAAGCATCCGCACCGCAGCCTTCCAACCCGTCAGGCCATCAGGCTTCGCCTCCCTGCCCTGCCACATCAACATCGCGATCCCGGCCAGCATGCCGCCAAACCACGCAAATCCCGCCTGAAACCAGTGCAGAAAACCCATCACCACCGCAAACGGCCGATGCCACCCCGGAGCAATAATCTGCCGATACGCCGCATACAGATCAGCCGTATTCTGCAGTTCGTGCCACGCCTTCGCGCCCAGCACGCCTGCGATCACAACAAGCGCGACCACACTCAGCGCATCCGCATCCACACCGTTGCGAACAAAATTTTTGTACAGCACCACCGTTGCCACAACCGCAGCCAGCCACAATAACAACCCAAACGTACCCAGGTGTACCGGGCCAATATCAATATAGGGAAACATAATCCTCGCTCAATTAAGTATAGCGGCGTTTCCCTTTCATCCTCTATTCGCGCTAGGCTACCCTTATGCCATCTAGCACGCCCCTCGCAAGCACGCCCGTCTTCCCCCCTGCCGCAACCATGGAGATTCTCTTCACCAAACAGCAGATCGCCGATCGCACCCGCGAAATCGGCGCGCAGATCTCTGCCGACTACAAGGGTCAGTCCATCGTCCTCATCGGAGTCCTCAAGGGTGCAGCCATCTTCCTCGCCGACCTCGCCCGCGCCATTCAGGTCGACAACACCTTCGACTTCGTCGCCGTCTCCAGCTACGGCCGCGCCCGCGTCTCCTCCGGCGCCGTCAAGCTCATCAAAGACATCGACAACCCCATCGAAGGCAAACACGTCATCATCGTCGAAGACATCCTCGACACCGGCCTCACCCTCAGCTATCTCCGCGGCCTCATGCTGCAACACAAACCCGCCTCACTGAAAATCGCCACCTGCCTCGACAAACCCGAGCGCCGCCTCGTCCCCATCGAAGCCGACTACATAGCCTTCAAAATCCCCAACCAGTTCGTCATCGGCTACGGCATGGACTACGCCGAGCGCTACCGCGGCGTTGAAGACATCCGCATCTTCCCCGCCGAAGTCGCCGGCCACTAATCACGACCCGACGTTGGAGCTACCGAGGAGCTACCGATTCGCGAGCCGTCTCTGCAACCTAATCTGACGCAGCCGGATCCTCCCCCCGCCTTTTGGCTCCTCGTTGTCCTCATTGGAGTGGCCGCTGGCATCGCCTCCGGCCTCCTCATGCGTCTGCTTCGCTTCGTCGAACACGTAACCTACAACGCAAACGCTGGCAGCTTTCTCGCCGACGTCCTGCAGTCCTCCCCCAACCGCCGCATCTTCGCCATGGCGCTCGCGGGTCTGCTGACCAGCTGCGTTCTCGCCTTCCTGCACCGGCATCGCACTTCGCAACCTCCCAACAGCGACGCGAATAAGCACGCTCCAAATCTCATTCACGCACTCCTATCCATCATCACCGTCGGCATGGGTGCTCCCCTTGGTCGCGAAGCAGCATTAAAAGAAACCGCAGCTTTTATCGCCACACGCTTTGCTTCGACGATGCGCCTCACCCCCGCCCACCGACAGCTCCTCATAGCCTGCGGAGCCGGTGCCGGTATGGCCGCGGCCTACAACGTCCCCTTCGGCGGAGCCATCTTTGCCGTCGAAGTCCTCATCGGCACCATCTCGCTTCAAAGTGTCACTGCTGCCCTGGTGACCTCCTGCATCGCCACCGCCACCTCATGGCTCTTCCTTCCTAATCTCCCAACATACACAGTTCCCACATTTCACCTCACCGCTTCAATCCTGTGCTTCTCCGTTCTCGCCGCTCCCCTCTTCGGCATCGCCTCTGCTGGCTTTGTCTCCGGTGTCGCATGGGCCAGTCGCAAGCACCCCCAAGGATGGTGGATGTGGATCGCACCCATCCTTGTCCTCACCAGCGTAGGCATCGCGTCCACTGCCTTCCCGGAGCTCTTAGGCAACGGCAAAGATGCCATCCAAAGCACCTTTCTCAGCCAGGACTCAGTCCGCAGCCTCTGCTTTCTCCTTCTCCTCCGGCCCATCGCCACAATTGCCAGCTTTCGCAGCGGAGCCGCAGGTGGCCTCTTCACTCCCACCATGAGCCTCGGAGCCATCCTCGGCTCTCTGCTCGGCTCTCTCTGGCTCCGCCTGCCCATCCCAGCCCTGCGCGACCAGGTCTCCGCAATGCCCACCTCCATCTTCTCCATCATCGGCTCAGGAGCCGTTCTGGCAGCCGGAACACAGGCACCCATCTCCTCGCTCATCTTCCTCCTTGAGCTCACTCACCGACTCGACGCCCTCACCCTCCCCTTGCTCCTCGCCATGACAGGTGCCCTCCTCACCCACCGCTTTTTCCAGACGGGATCCATCTACTCCGTTCGAGACTAAGCCACCCCAAAAATATTTAAAAAGTACGGAATAAATCCGCTATCCGACAGTTATCGAGGGAAAGCCATATTCCAACGATCAGCTAAGGAGAGCCACCTTGCACACGACCATCACGCAGCTTGCTGTCGCCTTTACCTTTCTCGTCACCTCAGCGTCTGTATATGCAGAAGACCTGCAAAAACACATCCTTGAGTGCGAGACCAAAATGTGGAAGGCTTTTGTAGGGCCCAAAGTCGACATTGAAGAATTTCAGCGGCGGCTCGCCTGGGGCTACCTTTCTATTGATAGCGCTGGAGTGCTCTACTCCGGACAGGAAAATCTTCCGTATCTCCAAAGCCTGGCGGTCTCGTCCTTTACCATCGAAGATCCGAACGTCCGCGAGCTCTCCCCAACGTCAGCCGTCATCGTCTCCCACGTCAAGTGGGACGGAACACGCGACGGCCACCAGGTCTCCGCCGATATTCTCAGCTCCACCGTATGGATAAAACGCGACGGCAAATGGCGAGCCCAGCTTCACACCGAAACCGCATCGCACGCTGCAAAGTAAAACCCAAACGCCGCTCAGCAGCCGCCAAGCGGCGAGCTATTTCACTGGAGTCTCATCTCCAACTGAGATCACGAGAACGTGCGCCCCTTCGCTTCCTGTCGACGATAGCGACAGCTTCTCGTGCGCCTGCACCACCATCACATCTCCCAGCTTAAGTTCCGTCCGCTTTTCCCCATCGCTCACGAAAACATCTGAAAAGGCGACCACAACAGCCGATGTGGACGGCCGCTGCACCTCGCACGGAGTCGCATCCACACAAACGATTCTGCGAATCGTAAGGTGAGGAACCTCAAACTCTGTCATTGAGATATCGTGCGACACTTCAGCCGGAGCCGTCCCCCGAAACTCAAGCTCAGGATCATCCACACGAAACCCCGGCAGCTCCACACGAAGATAGTCCGACGGCAGATCACTCAGATTCTCCACCGAGTGCCGCTCCCTCTTTCCCGCACTCACCCGATACGCACCTTTGTGAGTAGGAGGACGCACAATCGCCGTCATCTTCTCGTCGTAGTGCGTCAGTCGTACCGGGCCAGAGTCGTTCAAATAGACATACACAGTCGGAACTTCAGGATGATTATGTACCGGCACCTTCTCATGCGGTCCATAGTGAACCCGAATGACCTTTACAAAACTATCCGTCAACACCGTCTTGTAGTTCTGGGGAAGGTCATCTGTCTTCTGCTGCCCCCAGCAAAGCAACGAACCAAAAAAGATCGCCACCACCAACGCTGTCTCTCTCAACAGGCCCCCCTCTGTCGATATTGAAACACGCCTCAAGCAAACATCCCACGCGATCTACTTCGCAAACTCGCCAGCCAACAACTCATAACTCCGCAGCCGCTTCGCCTGCTCCCAGACAATCGTATTCACGATCAACTCCCCAATCCCCAACTCACCAGCCATCTGTTCGAGTCGCTCGCGCACCAGCGCAGGTGTCCCCACAAAATATCGCGGCCACTCACCCTCCTCCATAGGCATGTCACCCAACAGCCGAAGCTCTCGCACCGCATCCTCCGGCGAAGCCACCGGCCTGCGATCTCCCTGCCGAATCCTTCGCTGCAACAGCTGCACACTCGAAGCCAGAAACTCTGCCTCTTCCTGCGTCTCCGCACAGATCACACCCACAGCAACCGTAGCCTCCGCCTCATTCCGGAAGATGCTCGGAGTAAAACTCCGCCGATAAGTCTCAATCGCAGCTCTTGTGTTCACCGGGCTGAAAAAGTGTGCAAACGAGTAAGGCAGACCAAACTCCACCGCCGCCGCAGAACTCCACATGCTCGACCCCAGCATCCACACATCCGGCCCACCCGGCATCTCCGGCGAAACCCGAATGCCCGCAAACGGATGCCCCTCCGGAAACCGATGTCCCAGAAACGCCAGCAGCTCACTCACCTGATCCGGAAAATCATCCAGCATCCTGGTCTTGCGTTCTCGCTTCAACGCCAGCGCCTCGATCGGCCCACCTCCCGGCGCGCGGCCAATCCCAAGGTCCACCCTGTCAGGATAGAGCGCATGCAGCATCCGAAAACACTCCGCCACCTTCAGCGACGTGTAGTGCGGCAGCATAATCCCACCCGACCCAATCCGAATCCGTTTCGTCTCCGCCCCAATCCGCGCCAGCATCACCTCAGGCGCAGTACACGCGAGAGTGTCCATCGCATGATGCTCCGACATCCAAAACCGGTTATACCCAAGCCCGTCCACCAGCTTCGCCAGCTCAATCGAGTTCGCTAAAGCCTGCCCAGGCGTACTTGACGCCGGTATAGGAGACTGATCCAACACAGAAAGCCTAAGTCCATTTTTTATCTTCGCTATGCTCACCCTCTTTTGATGTTGAAGAGCTGAAATCGAATCAAGCCTGATTCCTTTATTCGCTTTTTATTCGCTACAATCCAGGCATCTCACAATTCAACACGCTCCATCACGCTCAACGCATGAATGTCCAACAAAAACTAGAGATCCTCGCCGACGCCGCCAAATACGATGCCTCCTGCGCCTCCTCCGGAGCGAAGCGCAAGGGCAATGGCGAGGGTATCGGCCACTCCGACGGCATGGGCATATGCCACAGCTACACGCCCGATGGCCGCTGCGTCTCCCTGCTCAAAATTCTTCTTACGAACTTCTGCACGTACGACTGTGTCTTCTGCGTCAATCGCATCTCCTCCGACATCCAGCGTGCGCGCTTCACCCCCGCCGAAGTCATCAATCTCACACTCGACTTCTACAAGCGCAACTACATCGAAGGCCTCTTCCTCTCATCCGGCATCATCCAGTCGCCCGACTACACGATGGAAGAGCTCATCCAGGTCGCCAAAACTCTCCGCACAACCCACAAGTTCGGAGGCTACATCCACCTGAAGGCGATTCCCGGCGCGAGCGAACTTCTTATCAAAGAAGCTGGCCTCTATGCCGACCGCCTCAGTGCCAACATCGAGCTTCCAACCCAGCAGGATCTCGTCCAGCTCGCCCCGGAAAAGAAATCCACCATCATCGAATCGACAATGAATCAGATCCTCACTCGCAAAGAGGAGGCCGATGAAGACCGTCGCAAATCTCCTCAGGCTCCAAAGTTCGCCTCTGCCGGCCAATCCACCCAGATGGTCGTCGGTGCCACGCTAGCGAGCGACCGCGACATCCTCACAACGGCAACGCATCTCTATGGCCAGTACAAACTCCGCCGCATCTACTACACCGGCTTCAGCCCCTACCCTGCCGCCGACGCACGCCTTCCGCTAAAAGCTACGCCAATGATGCGCGAGCACCGCCTCTATCAATCCGATTGGCTCATGCGCTTCTACGGCTTCACCGCCTCTGAACTCACGACTCCCGATTCTCCAGATCTCTCCCTTACCGAAGATCCCAAAACCACATGGGCAAAGACTCATCCTGAGTTCTTCCCTATCGACGTCAACGCCGCGCCGCGCGAAGCCCTGCTGCGAGTCCCAGGCATCGGCTACCGCAACGTCGAGCGCATCCTCAGCATTCGCAAGTATCATCAGCTACTTCTGGATGACCTGCGCAAGCTTCACGTCCGCATCAAAAATGCGCTGCCGTACCTGATCACAGTCGATCATCTGCCAAACCAGCCGACTGTAGCGCACGAATCGCAGCAGAGCACGCAACTCGATCTCTTCGCACCCGTCAGTGCACTTACAGGCTCAGTCTGATGAAGCGCATCTCTCTTGAACCCGACTTCAACACCTGGCGTGATGCAGCACGCGAAGCCTTACGCCTCGGCTATCGTCCCGAAGAGATCGACCTGCAGGACGCAACCGTACCGAACACACTCGACCTTGCACTCGAAACATCGGACGCCCCAACAGGTGATCCAATCCTCGCTCCGCACACCTCAAAAGCATTCCTCGAATCTGCAAAGTTCGCCGCCGTCCATCGCGACCCTCAACGCTGGAACCTGCTCTACCGGATCCTGTACCGGCTTCAAGCGAATCGCAATCTCCTCAAAATATCGGTTGATCCTGACATCTCGGAGCTGGAGCGCCTTGAATCGCAGGTGCGCCGCGACCTGCACAAGATGCACGCCTTCGTCCGCTTCCGCATGGTGCTCGAACCCGGCGACCCCAACGCGCGTCCAATCGTAGTCGACGAATCGCTCCCCACCGAATCAGAACCGCACCATCTCGTTCTCGCCACTCCCACTCCATTTGGCCTCAGCCGCACGGAGCTGCCGCACTGCGACCCAGATCCAAACGCAACACCGACTCCCTCACAGCCTGACACATGCGAGCACTTCATCGCCTGGTACCAGCCGGATCACCGCATTCTGCCACTCGCCGCACCCTTCTTCGCCGAACGCTTCAGCATCATGCGCTGGACCATCCTGACGCCGGATGCCTCGGTCTCATGGAACCCAACCACCAAAGAGCTGACCTTCGCTCCTGGTCTGCCACGCGAGTCTGCGCCCGCCGAAGACGAGCTCGAAGATCTCTGGCGCTCCTACTACGCAAGCATCTACAACCCCGCCCGCCTGAACCCTGACGCCATGCGCAGCGAGATGCCCGTCCGCTACTGGAAGAACCTGCCCGAAGTCAGCCTGCTTCCGGAACTTATCACCAAATCTCAAAGTCGAGTCTCCGCCATGGTCACACGCCAGCAACAACAACCGTCAGCGCAACCCTTCGTTCCCGCAGAGCACAACCTCACCGCAATCCGCACTGCACTTCCTTCATGCGAAGGCTGCGACCTCTACAAACACGCGACGCAGGTCGTTCCCGGCAAAGGCGCCGGCCATGCGAAGCTTATCCTCATCGGCGAACAACCGGGCGACCAGGAAGATCTACAGGGTGAACCCTTCGTTGGTCCGGCAGGCAGAATCCTCGACCGCGTGATGAATGAGCTCGACATCGACCGCTCGAAGATCTACCTGACCAACGCGGTCAAACACTTCAAGTTCGTACAACGCGGCAAGCTCCGCCTTCACCAGAACCCGCGCATGTCGGAGATCAGCGCCTGCCGCCCGTGGTTGCTCGCAGAACTGGATGCCGTCCACCCTCAGGTCATCCTCTGCCTGGGAGCTTCTGCTTCGAAGTCGTTATTAGGCGGCACGTTCGCTTTAATGAAGGACCACGGAAAGATTTTGGAAACCCCGTACGCCAAACAGGTTGTAGCCACGATCCATCCCAGCGCGGTTCTCCGTGCTCGCGACAAGGAGTCCGGGGAACAGCTCTACAACTTCCTCCGCGACGACATGGCCATGGCGTGGCGTGCGGCACAAAAGCCAGTCTTAACCCCGGTATGATAGAAAGTAACCCGGCGCGGATACCTCCCCCCGTCGAAGGAGCACTCAGTTGAACACGTTGTCTATCACCGATCCCACCCCGAACGGCCCAGAGCACTTCGACGCCGCTGCCTTCGCCGCCCATACTCTCTCCTCACCACAAAATCTCGCCGCCGTCCTCGACCACACCCTCCTGAAGCCTGACGCGACCCGCAACCAGGTGCTTCAGCTCTGCCATGAGGCCGCCGAGCACCGCTTCGCCTGCGCCATGATCAACCCCACATGGGTTCCCCTCGCCGCTGCAGCACTTGCCGGCACCGGAATCCCTGTCGGCGTAGTTATCGGCTTCCCCCTCGGAGCCACACTCTCCGTCTCCAAACGCGAGGAGACCGCCCACATGCTCCAGCACGGCGCCCACGACATCGACATGGTCCTCAACGTCGGCCTGCTGAAATCCGGTCAATCCACCGACTATGAGGCCATCCGTCAGGACATCCACGGTGTCGTCGAGATCGCCCACGCCTCGGGCGCAATCGTCAAAGTCATCCTCGAAACCTGCCTCCTCACCTTCGAAGAAAAACTACGCGCCGCCGAACTGGCCCTCTCCGCTGGAGCCGATTTCCTCAAGACCAGCACCGGCTTCTCAACCGGAGGAGCCACCGCAGACGACATCACCCTTCTCCGAGGCATCGCCGGCCACCACGCAGGCGTAAAAGCCTCCGGAGGCATCCGATCCCTCGCCGACGCCACCACCATGCTCCACGCCGGTGCCTCCCGTATCGGAGCGAGCGCCAGCGTAAAGATCGTCAATGAACTGGCTGGCCATACTACGGAGCCAGCATCTGTAGCGCCAGGCTACTAGAGCCCCGCAACCCAAATCTGTCAAGCCCCCAATGCCTCTATCATGCTGATAAATAGAGACATCCACCTGACACATTAGATCTGCTGGCTCCGGTATAATGGTTCTAGTGAATGGCCCCGAGCAGTCGGGGCCGTTTCTTTTACGGGCAGTCTCTAAGTCGTTTCAAATCACATTTTACCTATAACTACCCTGGAATGACATATTTACACGCAGCACTTTCAGCAAATAGCTGAAACAAAGCAGCTTACACATACCAACCCCGGGGGCACCCCATCTCAGGATCTGAGGTGATGTCCCAACACACCTGGGCCTGGATCCCGGATTCCAGCACCTGATTCCAAGTCTCTATTCCCTGATCCCTGACTAACCAGATACTCCCCAAACCCAACCCCACCCGGGTAATATCAACGCAAAGCCGAATGCCTCCGCCGAACAAACCGAGCAGCACTCCACCAACCGGCCCCGAAACGCCAACGCCCGAACATCCCTTCGAAGGCGACTACCGCCCCACCGCACCCCAACTCTTCCACCCTCACGCCGCCGACCCCAAAATTCGCGTCGAACCCCTCCAGGTCGACTTCCTCCACAACCTCGCCGACGCCCTCAACACCACCCTCGACCTCAACACCCTCATGCACCGGGTCGCAGACCTCGTCCGAGCGGTAATCGACTACAAAATCTTCGCCATCCTCCTCGTCAATGAGCGCGCAGGCGACCTCCGCATGCGCTTCCAGATCGGCCACACCACCGAGGTCGAGCGCATGCGTATCAAGCTCGGCCGCGGCGTCTCTGGCTCGGCAGCGCTACAACGCAAATCGCTCCTCATCGACGACGTCACGCAACACGAAAACTACATCGATGCGAACCCGAACGTCCGCTCCGAACTCGCCGTCCCTCTCGTCGTCAAGAACAAGGTCATCGGCGTCCTCGACCTGCAGTCTGAGACTTGCGCGTACTTCACCCACGAGAACCAGCGTCTCCTCGAACTCGTCGCCTCACGCATGGCAGTCGCCATCGAAAACGCCCGTCTCTACACGCGCGTCTCACGCCAGGCCCAGACACTTGCCGTCCTCAACGACATCTCGCGTGAGATCACCAGCATCCTCGATCCCGATGACCTTCTCGAACGCATTGGCCAGCTTCTCAAGCGCGTCATCGACTTCCACATGTTCACCATCCTCCTGTGGAACAACAGCACCCAGCTCTTCGAGCATCGTTTCTCCTCCCGTTTCGGCGAACGCGTGACCCGAGAGCGCACCATAGCCCTCGGTGAAGGCCTCGTCGGTACCGCAGCGCAGATCCGCGAGCCCATCCTCGCCGCCGACGTGCGCAAAGATCCCCGTTACGTCGAAGCCAACCCCGAAGTGCGCTCGGAGCTGGCTATCCCGCTCGTCTACAAGGGCGAAGTCATCGGCGTCCTCGACCTCGAACACACCCGCGTCAACTACTACAACGAGGACCACCAGCGCACTCTCTCCACCCTCGCCTCACAGGTCGCCATCAGCATCGCCAACGCCAAACTCTACCAGCGCATTCACGAGGAAGAGCAGCGCATGGAGCGTGACCTCGACATGGCCCGCCAGGTCCAGCTTCGCCTCATGCCCTCCCGCCCGCCAACGCTCGAGCGAGCCGAGATCGCAGCCCAGTTCGTAGCTGCCCGCTCCATCGGGGGCGACGTATACGACTACCTCGACTACGGCAACGGCCGCATCGCCCTCGCTGTAGGAGACGTCAGCGGCAAGGCCGCGCCAGCCGCGCTCTACGCAGCCCTCGTCAGCGGAATCCTCCGCTCTCTCGCCCCGCAGCACCTCTCACCCGCCGCCATGCTCGTAGCGCTCAACGACCAACTCCAGGAGCGCAAGCTCGACTCACAGTACGTGACCATGCTCCTCGCCGTCTGGGACGATAGCAACCAGACCCTCCAGATCGCAAATGCAGGCTCCGTTCAGCCTCTTTTCGTAGCCGCCAGCACCGATCCCTCCAAGCCGCCGAGCGTCCGCACCATCAAAGCCGAAGGCTTCCCCCTCGGCCTCTTCCCCAATGCCGAGTACGAAGAGTTCACCCTATCCACGCGCCCCGGAGACCTCATCGTCTTCTTCTCCGACGGTATCGTCGACGCCGTCAACGCTACCGGCGACATGTTCGGAGATGAACGCCTCACCCATCTCCTCGAGTCTCAAAATCACCCCACTGCCAAATCGACGGTCGACACCATTCTGCAAGCCGTGACCGACTTCCAATCCGGCACCGACCACTTCGATGATGAAACCATCGTGGTTCTTCGCGCACTGTAAATCGAATCAGCCGCTAGTTAGCAGTCTTTACAGGCACCTGCTTGAAGCCAGCCGGAATCACAAAATTCGCCTCGTTCACTGTCCGCGAAAAACTAGTGATCTGCGTATTTGTCTCCATCAACACGCTCGATGTTGGCTGCGCCGACCCTGTTGCTGCATTAGCATTCGCATCCGCTGGAGGAGGATCAGCCTTCTTCTTATGCCCAAATCCTCCAAGTCCAAATGGAAGCGAGCTCGCAATCGCCGATGAAGCGGACTGCTGAGCCACTTCTCCCGCGCTAGGCATCGGTGGGCTTGCATCGGACGGCGGCAATGGAGCCTCCGAAGCAGCCGGAAGAGGCTTACCATCCGTCGTCATTCCCATCCGCATCACTTGCAGAACCGGCGTCCCTTTCAGCTTGGACATCTCCTCAGCCATGTCCGCCATGCCCTGTCCTGCTCCGCGATACTGCGCCAACATCGCAGGACTGATCGCACTGCTGAAGACAGTCCCCATCTTCAGCGCAAACTTCCGGTAGAACTCCTTAACTTCGTCATACCCGGGAATCTCCTTCGCCAGCCACATATCGTTCGTGATCGCCATCGATCCAGTCTGTCCAGAGCTCTTGTCGGTCGCATCCATATTCATCGTAAGGATCGACTCGTCCGTGCTCAGGCCAGAGACGTCCTTCGACTGCCCGGTATTTTTCACGTGCACCTGAAACTTGATGTCCGTCGTAGACGGCTGATCCGAGCTTGCGCCCCCACTCTTCTGCTGTTGAGCCTTCGCTCTTTCCGCCGCAGCCTCCATCTGCTGCTTCAACTGCGCAAAGGTGGTCACCGTGTACTGGTGTTTCAGCGTGTCGATATCCGTAATTGTCTCCGCGTCGAGGTCGATGATCTCAGTACGGTCCGGGCTGACTCGCGACATGCGATTACCTTGAATGGAGATCGTCGAAACAACCGGCTCTCCAATCTGGCGCGCCTGTTTGCTGAAAGCCCCAGCCATCTTCATCATGCCCAGCATGGAACCGCCAGTGACCTGAGTCGTCTCCGAATACGAGAAGTCAGCGTGTAATGACGCAGAAGGTGCCACCAATACGCCGAGCGCTACCGCCGCAAGAATCTTCATTCGTGTGTCTCCTGTGTCCTGAAATTTATCTTTCGGGGCCCATGGATCACAACAAAGAAATCAACGGCGAACGGCAGCCATCAAAGTTGAACTCACGAAGTCTAACAGACCAGAATTCAACCATTAAGCAAAGTTACTATCGTCTCCTCCGCCACCCGAACCGTCATCCCCAAAGTCACTGCCGCCATCGTCGAACGATGAGTCGTCCAGGTCATTGCTTCCACTATCGTCGGAGCCGGAAGCGCTATCGTCACCCGATCCGGAGAGCAAGTCATTGCGATCATCCGAACTTCTGTCATCCGAACTCCGATCGTCTCGGGACCCATAGTCCCGGTCTTCACGATCGCCCTCGCTCCTCTCCGCAGCGGACGCGTCATGTCCACCACGGTCACCCGCATCCCCGTAATAGTTGTTGACGACCTCCGGTCTCTGGCCACCATCGAAGCTCCCAAGACCCTCCCCGCCGCCATATCCAGCAGCATGACCAAACCCATGCATCAGCGACTCCACGCCCTCGAAGGCGAGCGCACCAGCGGCAACTCCAGCCGCCGTCTGCAAAGCACCCTGCAAAAATCCTCCACCACTGCCCATACCCATCGGCGCCCCATATTGCGGAGCACCATACCCTCCTCCAACCGGCCCATACTGCGGATAGCTCTGTATCGGCACCGGCGCATAACCTTGAGCAGGCGGAGGCGGTGGTGGTGGCGGCGCAGGAGCAGGCGCATCATTTCGTCCTAGCAAACTTCCCAGAAAACTCGAAGCATGCTTTGGCTCCGGACGCTGCTGCATCTGATCGATCTGCGCTTTAGCCTGCGTCAACTGCGCTTGCGCCTGCTCGAGCGCATACTTCTGCACAAGCACCGTCTGCGCCAGGATGTACAGCGCATCCGAATTACGCCCCAGCCCCTGCTGCAGCATCTGCTCCGCGTCCATATCCTTCTCTGCCAGCTGCGTCTTCTGCACGCGGTCGATAAGGCCGCCAATCATATCCTGTTCTTGAGGAGTCATCTCTAATCCTTTTCGTTGTCCTGATTCACTGCTCTCGGCGCCAGTCTCAATCGAGCGCCGACCAACTCATCCCCTAATGGACGCAAACCATAACCTAAAGTTGCTCCGACGCCAACACAATGCGCTACAAATCTCCTCCGCACAGTGCGTCACGCCCTGTCCAGATCAATCTACGCAAACGTACTTCGTTCTGTTTTCAAAGCTCTCGCCGAAACTCAACAGGAATCGGCAAAAACAGCGGATAAATCAACCACCAGATAGATTTACAAACTCCTAACACTCAAAGCATAAAGTCATCCGGTACTTCGAACGACTCATTTCACCTGACCGGAGATCCAATGCAATCTTTCTTCACAAAAACACGCAACTCGCAGCATCTCTTCCTGAAACTATTCGGCACCGTCTCCCTCGGCGCACTAGTGGCCAGTATTCCGGCCGCAGCCCAGGAGCCGGAGTTCGAAGCCGGCATCCACTTCTTCCCTGGCAATCTGGTCGTCAGCCGCAGCGTCTATGACGACAACGCCAACAACGTAAAGATCGGGGCTATGCTGCCGCCAAACTGCGCCAACACGGTCGGTTCGTGCGCCCCCGCAACCAACAACGGCAAGTATCCGTTCGTCTTCAACAACGTCATCCCTGATCCCGCCTTCGGCGTCACCGCAAAGATCTTCCTCGACCAGCTCACTCCCTCCGGATTCGTTCTCGACAGCCTAGAAGTCCCCAACAGCTCCCTGAAAAAGGTCCGCACCGAGAGCAACCAGCTCGTCACCAGCTTCAGTTCCAAATCCGAGATCGCTCTCAACCTCTCCACCGACGGCAAGCTCCTCACCTTCATGGGCTACGTCGCTCCAATCGACACCATCGACGCCTCAAACTCCAACACACCCGGCGCAATCGATCCCACCAACCCGGTTGGCATCAACTTCTACCGCGCCGTCGCCACCGTCAACCGCAATGGCAAGTTCACCTTCACCGAAACCAACGCCTACAGCGGTAACAACGGCCGCGCCGCAATCCTCAACAACACCAACGGCGAGAACTTCTTCTACACCTCTGGCAACGCAGGCAATGGCGCGAACCCGCAGCCCAACGGCGTCGTCCTTGGCGCAGGCGCGCAGTTCATCGAGCCCTCGAACGCACCCGAGAGCTTCCAGACACCCGTCGCACCCACGCCGCTCGCCAGTTTCTCCGTCACCGAACTCGGCGACAAGGCTGACAAGATCGGCAAGGACGATAACTTCCGCGGCCTGACCATCTTCAACAACGTCGTCTACTTCACCAAAGGCAGTGGCAGCAACGGCGTCGACACCGTCTACTTCATCGACACCACCGGCACCGCTTGCCCCAAGGGCGTCGGCGTCCCAGCCGTCGGAGCACCTCTTCCAATCTCTCCTCTCGCCGTTAATCTGAGCACGCTGCAGACCGCCGGCCTGTCAAACAACATGTGCATCCTCTCCGGCTTCCCGACGGCGCTGGCGAAGTCTGCCAACCCGGTCGCAGCTCCCTTCGGCCTCTTCTTCGCCAACGCCGACACCCTCTACGTCGCTGACGAAGGCGACGGTTTCACCGGCGACACCACCCTCTACACCCACGCCGCCGCACAAACTGCTGCCGGCATCCAGAAGTGGATCTTCAACTCCTCCACCCGGACCTGGAACCTCGCCTACACACTGCAAACCGGGCTGGATCTAGGCATTCCATACACGGTCAACCGTTACCCCACCGGCAACAACACAGCCACAAACCTGCCGTGGACTCCTGCAACCGACGGCATCCGCAACATTACTGGAACCGTAGACAGATTCGGCAAAGTCACCATCTACGGCATCACCTCAACCGTCAGCGGCGCTGGCGACGTCGGCGCCGATCCCAACCGCCTCGTAGCCGTCACCGATACCGTCAGCAACACCGACGCAACGAAGGCAGCGAAGGAAAAATTCACCATCATCCACAAGGCCGACTTCGCAGAGGTACTCCGCGGCGTCTCCTTTGCGCCCGGAACAAAGTAGCCAACTAACTCAACACACGAAAGATTGATAACGAACAGCATTCAATCGCGGCGGGAAAGATTCTTTCCCGCCGCGAGCTTCTTCAGCAATAACCTCGGTAGAAAACAGCAGAAGCCGCCACACACAGCGAAAACCATTTAAGCTAAATTCAAATGTCCTCCACAGAGACCACGCAAATAATTCGCCCCGCCCGCACGCTGCAAGGATCGGTCACCCTCCCCGGCGACAAATCCATATCGCACCGCTACGCCATGCTGGCCGGCATCGCCGCAGGAACGACGCGTCTCTCAAACTTCTCCACCGGCGCCGACCCACACTCTTCGCTCGCATGCATGGAAGCCCTTGGAGCGAAGGTCACTCACAAACCGGACAGAACAATCGAGATCACCGGCACCGGCGGCTCCTTCCAGCAGCCCGCCGCCCCGCTCGACTGCGGCAACTCCGGGTCGACGATGCGTATGCTCGCTGGCCTCATCGCCCCGCATCCCCACACCTTCACGATGATCGGCGACCACTCACTCACCCTCCGCCCGATGGAGCGCATTCGCAAACCTCTCGGCAAAATGGGCGCCAAAATCGACCTCGTCGACGGCCATGCCCCCATCACCATCCACGGCGGCCCGCTCCACGCAATCGACTTCGAAACCCCTATCCCCAGCGCGCAAGTCAAAACGGCCGTTCTCTTCGCCGGCCTGCAAGCCAACGGCACCACCAGCCTCACCGAGTCCATCCGCACACGTGACCACTCCGAGCATGCCCTCCGAGCCTTCGGGGCCACGCTTACCCGCAGCGCCTCCTCAGGTGCCGACACAACAAAACTAAGCATCGCCGGCGGCCAATCCCTCACCGCAATTGACGCCACGGTGCCGGGCGACCTCTCCTCTGCAGCCTTCTTCCTCTGCGCCGCGTTGCTCTTCCCCGACTCCAACCTCATCCTCGACGGCGTCGGCATGAATCCCACCCGTGCCTCCCTGCTCGACGTCATCACCGCCCTCGGCGGCAAGATCAAGATCCTCAACGTCGAAGAACATCACGGCGAGCTTACCGGCACGATCCAGGTAAATGTCTCTCCCAACGGCCTGCGAGGCATGCACATCGACGGAGCACTCGCCGCACAGATCATCGACGAACTACCGGTCCTCGCAGCGATCGCGCCTTACACCACCGACGGAATAACCATCCGCGACGCGCAGGAGCTTCGCGTAAAAGAGTCCGACCGCATCGCACTCGTCGCCAAGAACCTGCGTGCCATGGGTGCCAAATTCACCGAACACGAAGACGGCCTCGTCATCCCAGGCAATCAGCAACTTCACGGCGCGGTGATCGACTCCGGTAGCGACCATCGCATCGCCATGGCATTCTCCATCGCCGCTCTACGCGCTACCGGCGACACAGAAATTCACGGAGCAGAAGCCGCCGCCATCAGCTTCCCCGAGTTCTTCACCCACCTGAACGATCTCGCTCTTCGCTAAAAGCGATTCAGGCTCAGGCGACCATATGATCAATTAGCGACAAGCTCTGCTCAACACGCATCTTCCGCGCCTCAACACTTGGCGCGTAGACGCGGAGTAGATCGTCCAGCGCCCCTATGACGCTCTCTGCGGAGATCTCATCGAGCTTATAGTTCTCCGGAACGGTATCGCGATCGGCGCCCCGAAGAATCCTAACGTTGGCCACCTTCAGCGGCAGCCACTCCAATGGCTTTTGCCACGATGGCCCCAGCACCACCATCGGCGTCTTCATCGCACGACCGACATGCATCGTTCCGGTATCGAGCGTCACCATTACATCGCTCATTGCCAGCACTGCCGCAAGCTCTGTCACATTGGTCCGTCCCGCAATCGATGTCCCAAGCCCTCCAGAGGCCTCGCGGATCTCGTCAATCCCCGCCGCATCGCTCGCAGTCCCGGCATAGACAACCGCACACCCATGCCTCTCCGCCGCATGTCGAATCACCTGCGAAAAGCGGCTCGTATGCCACCCCGTCGCCTGTCCACCACTGCCTTGCATCACCATCACAACCAACGGTCGACCATCAGGATTCGCCTCCGCCAGCAGCGCCCGTGCACTATCTGCATTCTTTTGTGAAAAGAAAACACGCGGCTCAAAAGCATCTGCCTGACACCCGACCACTCCAGCAAGTCGAAGGTTATTGTCGATCAAGCTAAACCCAGCGTCATACTCCAAAGGCCGTTGATACAACGTTGCAGCCTTGAGGTTGAAACCACCCCTCCACCCACCTGCCCCAAGCACCGCAAGCAGTGCGATCCTCGTCCGTTGGTCCGAAGCACCGGTCAACACGCAGTCCGGCTCAACATTCAACGCCTTCAACTGCGCTCTCAACGAAAGCACAGCGGCCTTCAGATCAACAGTCGGCGTCGGAGTTTCAATCACATGATCGACGTAGGTCGAATGACGCAGTAACTGCACACCCAACCCATACGTCGCGACTGAAATCGTAATCTCCGGACGACAACATTTGAGCGCCTCATACACCGGCGTCAAGTGCACACAGCATCCCAGCGGCACTTGATACTCCAGAATGAGTACCTGCTTCACGCCAGCAGCATCGATCGCCGCAACACTCTTCCGAAAAACTCTTTCAACAGAAAGCAGCGAACGAAGCAACATCCTTCCCCTTATTCGAGCAACATCCTCTGCACGACTTTCAAAATGCGATCCACGTACACTCGATTGTACTGTCCAGCGCAACGGCCTTCCCAAGCGCATCATCTGCTAGCATTGCCAAAGAAAGCTATCCATCTCATGCGAGTTACTCAGGCCGTCTTTGGGGTCTTCCATCACTTCGAGCTAGCGCACCAGTTGCACCGCCGCAATCATCTCCAGAAGATCTACTCCACTTGGCCGTGGGCGCGCCTCAAACGCGAAGGCCTGCCCCGCTCTCTCGTCGGCTGCTACCCTCTCCTCCACACAACGGACTACCTCCTCAGCCAATACCGTTTTTATCCGGACTGGCTCTCAGCGAAGATGACCTCCTGGGCCGCCCTCAGCTTCGACCGTTGGACGAACAAAGTCATAGCCCCCTGCGACGCCTTCATTGCGATCTCCGGCGCAGGCCTTCTGACCGGTCGCACCGTTCAGGCGCGTGGTGGCAAGTTCATCTGTGACCGCGGCTCAACACACCAGCGCTATCAGGAGAACGTCGTCGCAGAGGAATACCGCCGCTGGAAGGTCCCACTCCCTCTCAGCAAACCGCACATCACTCTGCGTGAAGAGGAGATCTACGCCACCGCCGACGCCATCACCGTCCCCTCGACCGCGGCAAAGCGATCCTTCGTCCAGATGGGCATCGCGCCAGAGAAGGTCCACGTCATACCCTACGGTGTTCGCCTCGATCAGTTCACCCCGACGGAGACGCCATCGTCAGACTCCTTCGAGGTACTCTTCGCAGGCCAAGTCAGCCTTCGCAAAGGAGTGCCTTACCTTCTTCAAGCATTCGCCCGTTTGAAGCATCCCAAAAAGCGCCTCACCATCGTAGGCGCCATTCAGGAAGATATGCGCATACTCCTGACAACCCTGCCAATGGAAAACGTAACCGTCACCGGTTCAATGCCCCAGGCCCAACTCGCAAAAAAAATGAGCGCCAGCCACCTGCTCGTTCTACCCAGCATTGAAGAGGGGCTCGCACTCGTTCAGGGTCAGGCGATGGCATGTGGATGCCCGGTCCTCGCAACAACAGCCACTGGAGCAGAAGACCTCTTCACCGACGGCGAACAGGGCTTCATCGTTCCCGACCGCGACGTAGATACTCTCACCGAGCGCATGCAACAAATAGCCGACGATCCAGCGCTTCAACAAAGACTCAGCGAAGCATCTCTTGTGCGCGTAAAAAATCTTGGCGGCTGGGATCAATACGGTGACACCTGGGACCGCCTTCTCCACCAACTAACCGGTCAACCAGCTGACTGAATTTCCAATCATGCAAGCCACTTACATCTTGTAGCGGCCCATATCGTCGTCATTCAAGTTCTCAAGCCAACGCCGCATCTCCTCAGCGTTCACATTCTGAGAGCCGCTAACCGTCAGCTTAGAGTTCTCCAGCACCTCGCGATTGACGTAGATCGGACAATCCCACCGCAGCGCCAGCGCGATTGCATCCGACGGCCGCGCATCCATCGCGATAGTCTCGCCACCGTGATCCATCCAGATAACCGCGTAAAACGTATCATCGCGCAGCTCGGAAACCACCACCTTCCGAACCTCAGCGTTCAACCCGCGAGCCATATTCTGCAACAGATCATGCGTCATCGGACGCGGCGTCGCGGTCTTCTCCAGCTCCAGCGCAATCGCATTCGCTTCAAATATCCCAACCCAGATCGGAAGCACCATATCACTCGCGACATCTTTCAGCACGATGATCGGCATGTTGGTAATCGGGTCCATCATCAGCCCGCGAATCTGCATCTCCACCTCATCCGGAGTCTGCACGACGGGTTGAGTCGAAGAAGAAGTCATCAGTTGAGCACCACAAAATCCGAACCACGTTGAACCGGCACAAACGGCATCGCATCCGCATCGGCAATTGCTTCACCGACCAGGCAGTTCGGCAAAGTCTGCGTAATTTGAACCGGCAAATACCTCCCAATCGGTGGCTGAGCCTGCACAATCTGCGCGGTCGTAAAGTTCACCGTCTTGTTCTGCGAGCTGCGCCCAACAACCTGGTTGCGGGAATGGTTATAGCTCTCCACCATCACCTCCTGCACCTCACCAAGATGCCGCCCGTAGTGCTCGCGCTGAATCTCCCGCTGACGATCCATCAAAATCCGCAGCCGCTCCGTCTTCACTTCATCCGGGATACTATCGGTCATCGTCACCGCAGGCGTATTCGGTCGCGGCGAAAACTTGAACGCAAACACCGCGTCGTACTTCACCTCGCCAACCAGCGTAATCGTCTCTTCAAAGTCAGCATCCGTCTCACCCGGGAACCCGACGATCATATCGCTCGTGATGCTGATGTCGCGCTTCGCCGCCTTGATCCAGCTCATACGTTCCAAGTACCACTCGCGCGTGTACTCCCGCGACATCGCCTTCAACACCGCAGTCGAGCCTGACTGCACCGGCAGATGAATGTGGTCACACAGCGTCGGAGTATCGTCGATCGCCTGCACAATATCCCGCGTAAAATCCCTCGGATGCGACGTCGTAAACCGCACTCGCCGAATCCCCGGCAGCTCACCAACAGCCACCAGCAACTCCGCAAACGACATCCTCCCCGAAGGGTCGCGGTACGAGTTCACATTCTGCCCGAGAAACTGAATCTCCGTGAACCCAAGATCCACCATCTTGCGAGCCTCGACCATCACAGAAGCAGCAGTCCTGCTCCGCTCCTTGCCGCGCGTATAAGGAACCACGCAATAAGCGCAGAACTTATCGCAACCCTCAATGATCGTGATGTACCCACGATGCGGATTCGACCGCGCCGTAAACTCCGTCTCAAACGTCAGCTCCGTCTGCCGGTCATCGAGCCCCGTAATCCGCTCTTCCCCAGCCTCGAGCCTGCGCAACATCTCCGGCAGATTCCGATACGAAGCCGACCCCGCCACCATCGACACATACGGAGCCTTCTCGAAGATCTTTTCGCCCTCCTGCTGCGCAACGCACCCCAGCACGGCGAACTTCTTCCCCTCGCCCTGCAGCTTTTTGTACTCATTCAGCCGGTGAAAAACCTTCTGCTCCGCCTTATCCCTGATCGAGCAGGTGTTATACAGGATCAACCCGGCAGCATCCTCATCCTTCACGCGGGCGTACCCCTGCTGCTCCAGCGTTCCGATGACCTTTTCCGAGTCATGGGCGTTCATCTGGCAGCCAAACGTCTCAATATAAAAAGTCTTGCTCACACTTGTAGTATAGCTGTTCGCTACTTAGGGCTGATATTCAGATGATATTCTTCAGGCATGAGTAACTTACGGCCCATTGCGATAGCAAAAATGGTTAAGGCAATTCCTTCGTTCCACTATTTTGAAGATGGTATGGCTACGTCTCACGTAGCAGATTTCCTGGTAGATCCAAAATTTATACGATCCTATCATCAAGGCGTAAAGACGGGTTCATGGCACGGAAGCGACCTGCGGTGGCGTGTCTACAACGCATGCTGGGCGGCATCACAGGCCCTTTCCCTGCCCGGAGATTTTGTTGAGTGCGGTGTGAACCGTGGCGGGATATCAAGAGCGGTCATGGAGTACATAGACTTCGCTTCACAAGATCGTCTTTTTTTTTTACTCGATACGTATAAAGGATCGGTCGATGTCGCTGAGCCGAATCAACTTGATTATCAAGAATGCTATGAAGATGTGCTCCAGACCTTTGCGCCTTTTCCGAACGCGAGAGTAATTCGAGGTCTTGTACCTTCCACTCTTACTTCCATAGACTCAGAAACTATCTGCTATCTTTCAATCGATATGAATAAT
This sequence comes from Tunturiibacter lichenicola, assembly GCF_051013355.1. GTDB lineage: Bacteria > Acidobacteriota > Terriglobia > Terriglobales > Acidobacteriaceae > Edaphobacter > Edaphobacter lichenicola_F. The sequence continues at coordinate 151,943 of NZ_CP132944.1, forward strand.
CCAGAGCCTGAGATTGCGGCATTGCGCTTCTTCTGGCCGCGCTTAGTCAGCGGAGCAGTTGTTTTACTCGACGATTACGCTTATTCAGAACACTATCGCTCCAGCAAAAATGCCATGGATGCACTTGGAACTGAGCTGGGATTTCGTGTGCTCACAATGCCCACTGGGCAGGGAATGATAATAAAACCGTGCTGAAATTTAGATCCTATCGATAATGAGAGACGAAGACTCATGCTATGGCAGATTTTGGACGCTACAGATTGAGTTGCAGCAAACTCTACCAAGAGATAGGTAGCGAGAACAAGCAATTGTCTATATCGATTGTCGACGTTGATTTATCCTTTATTCGTGTTCTCATCCACAGTTCCTAGATTTGTAATTCGAATGCTGGCAGTGTTTGTGCTTGCAACTACACTTACCTCATGCTCGTCTGAATTTGAACCAGCGTATCCATTTAGCAAGGCATTAGATGAGACAACAGTGTTCATGGGTGATTCCATTACATGGTTCTGGCCAATGCCCGAACACAACGAAGGAATATCTGGTCAGCAAACCTATCAGATGTTGGCTCGATTTCAAGCAGACGTTCTAGGCCATGGTTACGAACGCGTCGTGATTTTGGGCGGAACAAATGACATCATCCTCCCTCCCCATGACCTGTCGCGTGTTTCAATAAACCTCGATGCAATGGCAACAATGGCACGGACTGCCGGCATGGAAGTGATCATCTGTAAGTTACCGCCTATTACTTGGGCTGGAAACGATTTGAATTCACAGGTGGGCATCGTGAACGAGTCGATTGCAGCACTTGCAAGTGAAAAGGGATACTTGCTTGTTGATTACAACTCACCCATGGCTCACCATCCAGACTATTTCCGGGATGGTGTTCACCCGAAACCTATTGGCTACGCCGTCATGGAGTCGGCTCTTGCGGAGGTTGTAAAGTTCTGATTTGGTAGCGCCAACGGGGATCGAACTCGTACTCTCAGCCTTGAAAGGGCCGCGTGTTACCCAGTTACACCATGGCGCCACACACACTACTTGAGCGGGTCGTAAACCCCATCAAAATCTTCGCGTTTCGGCGGACTCCAACCCGACGTCATCCCATTTCCATTAAGGCTCCGGACGCGCCAGACAACCGACCCATAGTGGAAGCTGGCAAAAAAAACCTGGTACTCCGTGTCCTTGGAAGTAGCAGTAAGTTGAAAGACCCTTCGGTGAGGAGATTGGGCGGTTGTATCCACGTTCTCACTATCACGCAGCGTCACCTGAATCTGCTTGCTCTCATAAACACTTCCGGGAGGATTTATGAACTGTAACTCCACCTGGTAGAAGACCTGGCACTTCGCAGGCTGGTTAAGAACACGCGTAACCGCGATCGAGTATCGAGCAGTCGGTGCACTGCGAATGAAACCCTGATGAATCGGCTCCGAGGGCTGAGGCACAGGAGCATCGTTGCAGCCGGGCGAAGCCATATAACCGAGCGACGCAGCGATCCGATCAATCGTCTGCGGGTTAGGATCTTCTCGTCGCGAATTCGCGATCCAGGCCGGCTGATCCTTCGGCTTCGCAGGGCAGCCTTGCTTGTCAGTAAAGCTGTCCGGCGGCGAGTTAGCACAACGATCCATCGAGTCAGGCACGAAGTCGCCGTCTTTATCCCCGGATGTCACATAAGCAACGGCCCAAGTGTGACTATGCTCAGCCAGAGCGAGCTTCGACCGGCGATCCTGCACCTCGCTTACGTAAGCATTCATCGTGATCTTATGCGCCAGAAAGAGTTTCGCAAGACGAGCGAACTCAACCCGCATCGCCGCTGCGTAAGCCGCATACGCCGGATCAGTCACACCATTGCACCGGATCATGCTCGTCTGGTACACAAGGTCTGCCTTATCCTGAGTAGCCCCACCCTTCAGAGCCTTTCGCGACGCGGCCTCTGCTCCGATCTCACACGGATCGTCCGCACCACTCACCGTAGGAGTCTTCTGTGCGTGAGCCATCGAAGTGCCCACAATGATCATAAGTAAAAGCAGCCGCCTCATCATGGCATCACCTCGGAGGCCGAAGTAAGAAAGGCAATCTCCGCACCCATCCCATCGAAGAGAGTCTGACGGTAGTAATCATTCGCGCCCGCAGTCTCCTTATAAAACTTGATCGCCAGATCCTTATCCACGAGATAAGTAGTAGACATAACCGGATTGAAGGGAAACGTGCCGAAGTTACCGGACGCGAGCCCAGTCGAAGAATCGAATGTATCCTGCCCCAGCGACGTCACCAGATCACGCACCGGAATATCTTTTTCATGCCCGGGATGCGACCTACGATAATCGAGAATCTTTTTGCGCCATTTAAAAGCATTGACGAGGATTGGCTGAAGACTGAACGCCTGCTCTCGCGTACTCGCATTCTTGTAACGCAGATCGTCCCACACGTCTTGCACGGCATCCTCGTACGGTCGATGACCCCAACCACTGGTAGCTGCGACGTGCATCGGAACCGAAGCATCGCCAAGCGCATGCAGAACGTTGCCAAGATACCGCGTAGGCCGAACATCCGTCTGATCGCGGAAGTTACGCCAGCCAAAGTAGGCCAAATTGTCCACCGGCTCGAACGCTACATGCGCAAAGGTATATGCATTCCACGTTCCCTTCGCCCGAGAGGCCGTATCACTGAAGCCGTCATCCGCAGAGTGAATCTGATAGTTCTTGACCCCGTCGGACTTGTCCGGTTTCACCGACAGGCCGACGAGATCGGTCACAGCCATCAGCACAACCTCGACCGTATCGGGAGCGCCATTAAAAGCAATATCGGTCTCAAGCCCCTGATGGTCGTCATACTGATTCGTTGCGGTCGGCCACAAGTTGATAAAGTGCCACACTCCAACAAAGTCGTCGCCCTTGATGTCACCGATCCCCGGAATAAAGGAGTCGACGTAGTTCACCGGATCGGAATCCTTCGCGGCGTCCTTCGCGTCGTCCGCGCATTTGCTGCACCCCCCAAAGATGCATTCGAAGAGACAGTAGACCGCGATAAGAATCACTCCTACGCCTTTATCCCAAAGCTCGCTGATCTTCTTCTTAACAGCGCCAAGGCCAAGCGCGTTGGTTGGCCGAATCTCGAGATGCGTATCGTCCAGCTGATCGTCGATGCTGGCTGCATAAAGCCCCAGTACAGTCCCGGTGTAGTCAGAGGATGTATTTGTGACGTCGAACATCCCGCCGGGCTTATACGTAGTCGCCCCGCAGCCGGCGGTGTCGGTCAGGTAGTCGGGAGACACCGGATGCGAAACGGCACCCATAACTCCCGTTGCCCAATCGTTCCCCACGCCAATGTAGTCGTAGTCGGCGCCGCACTGAGATTGCCTCTTCGGCAGTCCCGTCGGAAGCTGTTGCAGCCTGCGAGTCGCAGCCTTCAGATCAGCGATGAACTGAGTCCATTCGCCCGGATCAACGCCCTGCGGCGGTGTACTGCCAAAGCCTGGGCTACCCGCGGCGACCATGATCTCGTAACTGATCTCGGTCATGTCGTAGTGAACTTGATGGTTGTGAGCAAAGACTCTGGTCGGAAGAAACAGCAGACCAATCGATAGGGCGGCAACAAACCGTCGGAAGTCAGGTCGCATGACCGACTCTCCTTTCAATTTGAAAAATTAGAAGGAAGGGGCCGCGAACCGTTCTTTGCGTAAGTAAACCACGGTTTTCCCAAATAGCTGAAAATTATTCGAGGAGAATCAACGATATAAAGCACTTCAATTGCGCGGGTAAGCCTCACAAGCACTCAATACATGAATAACTTACGTTTGACTAGCTCGCGCACCTCTTCAACTACCATGCGATAGCGTAGCGGGCGTATGACCACTGTTTCATCAATAAATTTTGCGGAGAAGTTTGGTAGCGCCAACGGGGATCGAACCCGTACTCTCAGCCTTGAAAGGGCCGCGTGTTAACCAGTTACACCATGGCGCCAAAACACGAAATGCAGAAGGAAAGGATTGGTAGCGTCAACGGGGATCGAACCCGTACTCTCCGCCTTGAGAGGGCGGCGTGTTAACCAGTTACACCATGACGCCAGAAACCTTACAGGAGAGGAACTTCTCTACTGCTACTACCAAATTATATCAGCTAACGACGCTGCAGAGCGACCCTCGCCCGCCTGAAAAGAAGCCCTTACAGCCCCAACTTCTTCACCTCGTCGTTGTAGTACTTGCGGTACAGGATGTCCCACTCCTGCGACCCTTCGACGATGATCTTTCGTTGCGAAGCGATCTTCTGCCGCGCCGCTGCATCGATCTTCGTCTCTTCCATCAACAGCTTCTCCAGCGCCTTACGCGCCTCCTGCCGGATCGTATTCCGATCCTCCAGAAAGTCCACCTCAGGAATCTCCGCAAGGGTGTCGGCAACCGTATGAGCCAGCTTATTCAGCTTGTCGCGAGAGATTCTCACAGCACCGCCTTATACTTGCGGGCCAGTTCGTTCTTCACCTTCTTGAACATCTCCGGATAGCTCGCCCCGCTCTTTCGCATATCATCCTGAAACGCCTCCAGGATCACCCGAACCTCGTCATTAATCCGGTCTTCCAGAGCTAGTTCGTCGACCATCCCAGCGGTGACTCGCTCGTTGACCAAAGCCGGTTTGTCCGTGTGGATCATCTTCTCGGCGACCAAATGCTTCACTGTCTGGCGCGCCAGGTATCCAACATAATCTTTTGAAAAAATCATTTGACTTTCCTTCGAATATAACACGCTACTCACACAAGCCGTCCGAGGTGGACTACTTGTGCTTAGGCATCGGCTTATGCGGGCAACTCTCAGTATTCAGGCACGTATCCGCCAGCCGCAACCGCTCTACCGGACGCCCATACACCAGGTGTTCACTCACAATCTCCTCCACATCCTTCACATGAACAAACCCATACCAGACAGCATCGGGATACACCACAACGACCGGTCCATGCTCACACTGATCCAGACACCCCAGCTCATTGGCGCGAACCTGCCCCTTCAAACCCGCGTCCCTCACGGCGTCTTTGAACGCTGACTTCAGCTTCTTACCACCCGAGTGACCGCAACTCGGTCGAGGAGCGCTCTCGTCCCGTTCGTTCACACAAATAAAGAGGTGATGCTTAAACTTCGCCAATCTCGGTGTCCCTTCTGCTAGCCTGCTGATCCTGAATAAGTTGATTCCTGTGCGATGCACCGGTGTTTCTGAGACAATAACTATCGAATGCAACCTGACAATCTTATCTCGCTCAAAGACGACATGGTGGCGTTTATCGCTGGCCACGGCATGCGTCGGCTCAATGCCTACGTCACAGAAGAAGTCCCAACCGTCATCTTCGAAGAAGAAAACCCCGATGGCTGGAAGGACTTCGTCGAACACGCCAAGGCAGCAGGCGCGCCCTTCGTCACCATGAGCGAAGTCATCCTTGAAAAGTCCGACGTCGCTATCCTGCTCGACCAGCTCCGCGACCAGAGCTTCCCCGACGACGCCTCCGAAGACCTCGACGACGCCGAATACCTCGTCAACCACGTCGGCAAAGTCGGCTATCTCCAGCTCGGCTTCGCCCACCAGGGCGTCATGTTCATCTTCGAAGTCGCGACCGAGTGGTATGACAGCTTCCAGAGCCTCATGGAGACCGTCACCGACCTCGGCGGCATCATCGTGGACAATCACGGGAGCGACGAGTAGATCCAAGCGGTCACCGTGCAATTTAAACTTCCCCCCAAAGTCTTCGTCGAGCGCCCCTGCAACTCGTCCGTGCGCGACGCCTACGTCGATGCTGGCGCGCCGCACCACATCGCCGACTTCCTCGGCCGACGCCTCGATACCTTCATCGACTGGCAGCTGATAGTCTCTCCAAAACTCTCGGCCATAGCCGACCCCGGCGCCATTCCGACAATGGACCGCGCCGTAGAGCGAATCGTCCGCGCCATCCTCCAACACGAACGCATCGCCCTCGCCTGCGACCACGATATGGACGGCACGGCCTCAGCCGCAGTCCTCTGGTCCGCGCTCGTAGACTTCTTCGGCGGCGAGCCCCACCGCATCACCGTCGTCACAAGCCACCGCCTCACCGAAGGCTACGGAATCAGCGAACCCGTCGTCTCACGAATCGAGAGCTTCGGTGCCACCCTCGTCATCTCAGCCGACAAAGGAAGCAGCGACGAACCACGCATCGCCACACTCGCCGCCAGCGGAATCGACGTCGTAGTCACCGACCACCACGTCATACCCCAGGCAGGCCCGCCTCAATCTGCGTACGCTGTCGTCAATCCATCACGACTCGACGCCGAATACGACCGGCACGTCTGTGGCGCAGGCGTCGCATTCTTGGTAATGGCAAAAGTGAGAAGCGCTCTACTCGAAAGAGGCGCCTTCGCACAAATCCCCCCTTTAACCAGCCTCCTCGACTACGTAGCCGTAGCCACAATCGCCGACTGCGTCTCCCTCTCCCCCGGCGCGAGCCTGATCAATCGAGCATTCATTCGCCGCGGGCTCGATCAGGTCCGATCTCAATCCCGCCCCTGCTGGGAGGTCTTCGCACAAGAACAGCAAGGCGAGATAGACGCCGAAACCATCGCCTTTCGCATGGCCCCCGCCATCGCAGCCGCAGGCCGACTCGACTGGGCCGAATCAGGATTTCGCTTCCTCATCTCAAAATCAGAGACAGAGGCTGCCCTGTACTGGAGCGAACTCAAACGCGAAAACTCCGAGCGCCAAACCATCGAGCGAAGACTCCGTCACGAAGCATTCCCCCGAGCCGCACAAGTCACAGGCCCAGCCATCGTCCTCTTCTTTGAGGACGGCCACTCCGGCGTCCACGGCATCACTGCAAGCCGCGTCGTCGAAGCATTCGGCAAGCCCTGCGCCATCTTCGCGCCAAAGGGCCACGGTGCCCGATCAACTGCATCCGCGGTCGTCGAAGGCCTCGCCAGCGGCTCGTTCCGCTCGATCCCCACCGTCGACGTGCAACGCGCCCTGCAACACGTAGCCAACGCCCACCCCGGCCTGCTCCTCTCCCACGGAGGCCATCAAGCCGCCGCCGGAGCAACGATCCAGATCAACGATCTCGACCAATTCCAACAAGCCTTCTCCGAAGCAGTCGCGCATCAAACCGCCGGAGCCGCCGAATCCAAGCCAACCATCTGGACCGATGGTGAACTCGACGCCATCTCCCATACCTGGGACGCCATGCAAGCCTTCGACAACATCGGTCCCTTCGGCCGAGGTTTCGACCCACCCATCTACTCCGGCACCTTCTGCGTCGACACATACCACGCCATGACCGAAGGCCAGCACGCCAGACTGCGCCTACGCCGCGGCGACCTCGTCATCTCCGCCGTCTGGTTCAACATCGAATCCGCACTAGATCGTCTCCCCTTCACCGGAGACCACCTGAACATCGCATACCGATTAGCTCGTCGCAGCTATCAAGGCGTGGCGAGCCTGCAAGCAACAATCATCGCAGGCTCACTCCAATCCCAATAACGACATCAACACCTATTTAGCCGTCAACACCGGCGTCTCATCAAACTTGAATCGCGTCACATTCCAGATGTTCTTGCAGTACTCCTGAATAGACCGATCCGAAGAAAACTTGCCGATACGCGCCGTGTTATAGATCGCCATCTTCGACCATCTCTCCTGATCAAGAAACGTAGCGCAGACGCGATCCTGGCAATCCACATAGTCCTGATAATCGGCAAACAAGAGATAAGGATCGCTATACATCAACCCCTCAACCAGCGGACGAAACAGATTCTTGTCCCCACGCGAGAACCTGCCCGAGACGATGCTGTCCACAACCTCCCGCAGAAACGGATTCGACTCATAAATAGCATGCGGATGATAGCCAGCCGCCTTAGTCGCAGCCACCTGCGCCGCTGTAAGCCCAAACAGAAAAAAGTTCTCGTGCCCCACAGCATCGCGAATCTCAATGTTGGCGCCATCAAGCGTACCAATCGTCAAAGCGCCGTTCATCGCGAACTTCATATTGCCAGTACCCGAAGCCTCTTTGCCCGCAGTCGATATCTGCTCACTAAGATCGGCCGCCGGATAGACCAACTGCCCAAAGGTGACGTTGTAGTCAGGCAAAAACACCACTTTCAAGCGACCCTTCACCTGAGGATCGTTATTGATCACCTCCGCGACAGAATTAATGAGCTTAATAATCAACTTCGCCATAAAGTATCCAGGCGCAGCCTTTCCTCCAAACAGAAACGTACGCGGCGTAGTATCTTGTTCGGGATCTCTCTTCAACCGCAGATACCGCGTCAGGATATAAAGAACATTTAGATGCTGCCGCTTGTACTCGTGAATCCGCTTCACCTGCGCATCGAACATGGAGTGCGGATCAACCGTGATGCCGGTCGTCTGCGCAATGTACTGTGCAAGCCGCACCTTGACAGCATGCTGCACACCACGCCAGTCGGCACGAAACGCTGAATCGTCGACATAAGCTTCCAGCTGCTTCAACTGCTCAAGATTACAGATCCACCCCGTCCCAATCTTGCTGATCATCAGCTCGCTCTGCTCAGGATTGGCCACAGCAAGCCACCGCCGCGGCGTAACGCCATTCGTCACGTTGACGAACTTCTCCGGCCACAGTTCATAGAAATCATGCAGCACGTCACTCTTCAATAACTCAGTATGAAGTTGTGCAACACCATTGATGTGTTGGCTGCCGACACACGCCAGAAAAGCCATCCGAACAAACTTCTCGCCCTGCTCATCGATGAGCGACATCCGAGCAACCCTCGCCTCATCGTTCGGAAACCGCTCACGCAGCATCTTCACGAAGCGCGCATTGATCTCGTAAATAATCTCGAGGTGACGCGGCAGCAGCGAAGCAAACATTGGCAGCGACCACCGCTCCAGCGCCTCCGGAAGCAGCGTGTGATTCGTGTAGTTGAACGTATGCGACGTGATCTTCCACGCATCATCCCAGCCAAGACCATGCACATCCACCAGAAGCCGCATCAACTCAGCAACGCCGATCGAAGGATGAGTATCGTTCAGCTGAACCGTACACTTCTCGTCGAAGTTCTCCATCGAGTTGCCATAGCTCTGATGCCGACGAATCATGTCCTGCAGCGAACATGAAGTAAAAAAATACTGCTGCTGTAGACGAAGCTCTTTCCCCTGAAGCTCTTCATCATTCGGATACAGCACCTTGGTGATGTTCTCCGCAAAGACCTTCGCCCCCACTGCCCCTGAGTAATCTCCGCTATTGAAGCGCTCAAAATAAAAAGACTCCGTAGCCTCTGACCTCCACAAACGCAGCGTATTCGCAACGCCAGAGCGATATCCCAGAATCGGCGTGTCGTACGGAATCCCCTTGACGATGGTCTCCGGCGTCCACTGCACCTTGTACTCACCAAACGAATCAGTCCACGCCTGCGTGTGCCCACCGAACCCCACCTCAACGTCTGACTGCGATCGTCGAATCTCCCACGGATTACCAAATCGCAACCAGTAATCCGTCAGCTCGACCTGCCACCCATCATGAATCTGCTGATGAAACATCCCGAACTCATAACGAATGCCGTAGCCCATCGAAGGAACAGCCGTCGTCGCCAGCGAATCGAGATAGCACGCCGCAAGCCGACCCAACCCACCATTGCCAAGCCCAGGCTCACTCTCCTGTGCAATCAGGTGATCGAGGTCGAGATCCAACTCCGCCGTCGCCTGACGAATGGAATCCTGAAGTCCAAGATTGAGCAGATTATTTGCCAGATGAGGCCCCATCAAAAACTCAGCCGACAAATAATAGACAGTGCGTACATCCTGTTTCTCGTAGTCTTCCTTGGTCAAAAGCCATCGCGCCAGAATCCGGTCTCGCACCGTATACGCGAGCGCCATGAAGTAATCCAGATCGGTCGCAACCTCGCGTCGCTTCCCAACTACGTAAAACAGGTTGTCCAAGATCGCCTGCTTGAGAGCCGGTACAGAGTTACTCGTCCGGTCGTCTTCAATAATCGGTTCACAGTCTTTGGATGGATTCGCTTTCATAGCATGCCTCGTTCCTATTGGTGGGATGCTGCACTTGGCTCGTACAACCCGAACGGATAACGACGCTGGCCCAATCGTGCCGCTGTGAAGAAGATGCTAGAGGCTGTTTCGAATGGATAGCAACAAAATCTTGAGAACTTTACAAGCGCTGTGCATAAGACTCTACGCGCAACTCAAGCGATACGCGTCACCAGCCAAAAATTGCTAACCCTGCGGCGGTCCCTGTGGCTGAGTCGGAGCAGGCGCAGTCTGAGCAGGTCCTGGAGCATCCTGAATTCGTTGCTCCTCCTGCCCCGGCTGTGCAGGCGGAGAAAGCGGCTGCTCGGGAGCACTCTGTATCCGAGGCTCAGCCTGCTGCTCCTGCTGCAACTTCAAACTCTGTTGCACCACCCCATTCAACTCCTGCTGCTGCCTCTGCGAAGCCGACTCCTGCTGCTTCAGCAACGCCGCATCACGCCTCTGTTGCGCCTCATCCGCAGCCCCTGTATCAACTACTGGTGGCGGCGTAACTGGTGGAGCAACAACCTTTCGCCTCCGCGGCCGCGAAGCTGTAACATTCGTGTCCGGCACATCTGCATCATCCGGAGGAAAATCAGATGGCGACGGCGCAGCCCGCGGAGCAGTGCGAACCACCGGCTGCGCAACCACCGGCGCTGCCTTCTGCTTGCATCCCTGCGCCAAAACCGCAACCAGCCCTAACGCCATAACCCCACCAATCTTCGCCAAACCATCGTTCATCGCAACCTCGCTTCTCATTGGACGCATCTTCCCACGTCGCGGACCCACGAGGCCAGCAGCGAGACGCAAAGATGACAACAAAACGACCTCTCCATGTCCCCCGCTCGCGGTTCCGTCAGTTCACACAATCGAAAAGCATCTATGGCCTAATCAAATACATATGTTCAGACACGCTCGTCGCATCTCGGCCTTTGTCATGCTCCTGCTCGCCGCGTCATCGCTTCAGGCAGCCAACAAAAAAGTAGTAGTCATCTCCATCGACGGCCTTCGCGGCATCACGCTCGCCTCCCTCTCCACCCGCAACCTCCACACCGCAAACCTCAACGAGTTCGCCCAGGGCGGCGCCCTTGCCGACGGCCTCATCGGTGTCTACCCCACCGTCACCTATCCCAGCCACACCACCCTCGTCACCGGCGTCTCTCCCAGCCTCCACGGCATCTACGCCAACGGCATGTTCGACCCCGAACACCGCCTCAACGGCGCCTGGTACTGGTACGCCCAGCAGATCCAGCGCCCGACCCTCTACACCGTCGCCAGACAAAAAGGCCTCACCACCGCCGCCGTCTCCTGGCCCGTCACCGTCGGCGCACAAATCGACCACAACTTCCCCGAGTACCGCAATCCCGAAACCGAAGAAGGCGTCCTCCTCTACGCCGGCCTCTGCACCCCAGGCCTCATGTCCGCATTCGAGAAGACCCACGGCCCCCTCGACCGCGAGCACATCGACGACGATCTCCGCGCCAGCATGGCCAACTTCCTCATCTCCACCTACAAACCCGATCTCCTCTTCGTCCACCTCATCGACATGGACCATCAGCAACACCTCCACGGCCCAGACTCGCCCGAGGCCTTCACCGCCCTCGAAAACATCGACCGCCTCATCGGCACCATTCGCCAGACCGTCAAAGCAGCCGAGCCAAACGATCAGGTCGACTTCATCGTCGTCAGCGATCACGGCTTCCAGCCAGTCGCCAAAGAGTTCCACCCCAACGCCGTCCTCAGCAGCCTCGGCCTCGCAGGCACCGAAGAAAACCCCGAAAAGTGGCGCGTCTTCGCCTTCGAAAGCGGCGGCTCCTTCGGCCTCGTCGCCCACGACCCCAACGACACCGAAGCCATCACCCTCGCCAATGACGCATCCAAGCAACTAGCCAACGAAGGAGCCTGGGGCATCGATCAGGTCTACGACACCGCCCAGACCAAAGCCCTCGAAGGCTACCCCAACGCCTTCACCTCCGTCAGCCTCAAACCCGGCTACGCCATCGGTGGCGGAGCCTCAGGCCCATGGATCACCAGTTCGAAAGACCTCAAGGGCATGCACGGCTACGCCCCCGGCCCCAAAGAGCTCGACGCCTCATTCCTCGCCTTCGGTCCCGGCATTCCCCACCGCCACATAGCCCGATCCAAACTGGTCGATGTAGCCCCCACAGTAGCCCACATCCTCGACCTTCAAATGACCAACGTAGAAGGACACGACCTGCTCCAGTGATAATCAAAACTGAGCGAAGCGCGGACCAAAATCCGCCTTCGCTCGACACCAAAACCTGCAACACCCATCCGAAAACAAGCAGCCCTGAAAATAAATCTCAAAAGCCTGTCACTTTTTTCGTCACGAAAAAACGTGGTGCTAACGAACCACATTCACCACACATTCCACCACAAAAACACCATCAAAACACCACGTTCAGACACGCAATTTCCGCAAAACCCCAGCAAAAACGCACCTCCACCACACCAAAAAAATCCGCTCCACGGTAAATAATCCACCTAATCTTTAATCGGATTATTCTTCAACGAAGCCTCCACGATCACCGTATTGTGCCCTTCCACCAGCACCCACTTCCCCTCCCTGCGCACAAAGACCTCAGTCAAAACATTTCGATTCGCTGGCTGCGGACGCCCATCCGTCGTCGTATAAGCATCCGCCGGAATCACCTCTGTCACAACCACCGCATCCGGCGCAACCAGCCTCATCGCCATCGTCTCCGAATCATGCAACTGCCGATTTTTAAATATCGTCTGGTGAAAGGCCTCATGCGCCCGATACACCTGATCCTTCCCCTTCCACCACATCCCCACCACATTCACCCACTCCACATCGTCGCTCATGCAACTAACAAAAGCCTTCATATCATGCCGATTCCACGCATCCTGCATCCCCTGCAGCTCTGCCCGAATCTCCGCCGCATCTTTCTCAGGAACCGTCGCCGCCTGCGCACCCGCAACGCCGTCTACGCCAAGCATCGAGCTCAGCGCCAAAACTGCAAACCACCGTTGTGTAGTTGTCATGCGCTAATTTAGCGTGCAAGCGCCGCATCTTCGAAGACTTTTTCCGAAAAAACATCTCACTTCGCGCGAGGATGCGTCTCGTCATAAACCTTTTGCACCTGACCCACAGTCAGCTGCGTATACCTCTGCGTCGTCGACAACCGTTCATGCCCCAACATCTCCTGAATCGCCCGCAGATCCGCACCTTCCTCCAACATATGCGTCCCAAATGCGTGTCTCAGCGTATGCGGATGCACATCCGCAGCCAGCCCGCGACTCAACGCAATCGCCTTCACAATCCTCCCCACACTCCGCGTCGTCAACCGGCAATCCCCACGCATCCGCAGATTCATCATCAGCGGCCCTTCATGCACCAACGCACCTTTGCCCGCCGCCATCAGCTTCGCTTCACGCAGCGGCAGATACGCACGCAACGCCGCCGCCGCTTCATCACCGAGCGGCACCAACCGCTCCTTCTTCCCCTTACCGCGCACCAGCACCGCATCATCGCGCCACTTCACGCTGCCCATATTCAGCCCCACCAACTCCGAGTTTCGAATTCCACATCCATACAACAGCTCAAAGATCACCCGGTCCCGCTCCGGCCACGCCGCAGCCTCAACCTCGTCCTTCTTCGCCGCACCATCCCCATCAAGCGAATTTAGAACCCGATTCACCTCTTCCACACTCGGCACTCGCGGCAGATGCTTCGGCAGCTTCGGCGTACTCACCAGCAGCGCAGGATTCTGCGCGACCTTACCCTCCTTCGCCAGCCACTTGAACCAGCTCCGCACCGCTGCCAGCGCTCTCGCCGCGCTCGCCTTGGTCAAACCCCGCTCATACAGGATCCCCAGATAAGCCCGAATATGCAGATGCTCCACCACACTCACGCTCGCACGCTTCCCCAACGTCTCGCCGAGATAAGCCGCAAAACTCCTCACCTCTCGCGCATACGCCCGCACCGTATGCTCCGACGCCCCGCGTTCATTCGCGAGCATCGCCAGAAACCCCTCCGCCAGCCTTTCGAACTCACTCACTTCTTCCCGCATAAATCCTCAACTTTCGGGGGACTCTGCTTACTTATCAGCCACACAAGACACGTTCACGGAACAAAAGCCGGGTGCCCCATATCTCGATTTTGAGATGTGGGCATCGTGCAAAGCACGACCGCTCCCGCCCATCTCCGTCCTCAACCTAACTCGCCACAACCCGCCGCCGTCCTCGCGGATGATGCTCCCGATGCACCTTCTTCAAATGCCCCAGCGCCACATGCGTATAAACCTGCGTAGTCGCTATATCGGCATGCCCCAGCAAAGTCTGCACACTTCTCAAATCCGCCCCATGCTCCACCATGTGCGTCGCACAACTATGCCGCAGCATATGCGGACTAGCCTTACTCCCCGTCCCCGAAACCGACCGCACCATCTCCCACACCCACTGCCGCGTCAGCGCCTTCCCCCGCACACTCAAAAACAGCGCCCGCTGCAACGAATGATGTGCCTGCTGCAACCCACTCTTCACCAACCCCGGCCGCCCCAGCGTCAAATACCGCTCCATAGCCTCCACCGCCGACCGTCCGAGCGGCACAATCCTCTCCTTATCGCCCTTACCTCTCACCTGCGCCCTGCCCTGATCGAGATGCACATCCTCCACTCGCAGCGAACAGATCTCCCCCACCCGCAGCCCCCCCGCATAGAGCAACTCCAAAATCGCGTGATCCCGCAGCGCCAGCCCATCCGCATCCGCGCTCCTGGCCACCACACCCGTCCGCTCCAACATCTCCGCCACCTCTCCCTCGGCAAGCGACTTCGGCAGCACCTTCCAACTCGCAGGCGTCTCCACATTCACCGTAGGATCATGCGTAATCCGCTTATCCATCAGAAGCCAGCGATAAAAACCACGCAGACAGCTCAGCTTTCGCGCAATCGACCGCGACTCCACCCCGTGCCCTCGCAGCCCTTCCATAAATCCACTCACATCCGACTGTGTCGCTCCAATCAGCAGCCCATTGTGTCCTTCAACATGCTCGGCAAACTGCTCCAAATCTCGCTGGTACGCTTCACAGCTCGCCGGCCTCAGCCCCTTCTCTACCCGCAGATACGCTACAAACTCCCGCACCGTCCGCGCGTTCCCGCCAACCTGCCCAGTCTCGTGCATAGAAGTCGATTATCCCGCCCCACAAACCTCCGTGCGCCCCAACTCGCACCCCGAACCCACCTAGCCACGCACCAAGCCCGCCACTTGCCAGAAAAGAGAGCCCTCCCAAAAGCCGAAAAAATAATCCCGACCAAAAGGAGGACCCAAACAAAATCATCTGCCCAGACAAGTTAAAAAGGCGTGCAAACGCCCGCACGAATCGGGGTCCCCACGAACAGGTCTTCGTTCGTGGGGTGGCAAGCGCAGTGGGCCCGTCCGGCAGGACAAGCCTTTCCGCAAACCTAAAACCGCGGAACATCCGCCAAACGATTCGCATTCTGGAACGGCACCATCCACCCCGGATACTCCGGCGGCAGCGTGCTCACCTCATCCAGCTTCTTCATCTCCTCCGCGCTCAGCACCAACTCCGCCGCAGCCAGATTCTCCTTCAACTGCTCCTGCTTCTTCGCCCCAATAATCATCGAAGTCACAAACGGCTTAGACAGAATCCACGCCAGACTCACCGTAGCAACCGAGACTCCACGCGCCTCTGCAATCGGACGAATTACATCCAGCACATTCCAGGTCCGCTCCTTATCGACGATCGGGAAATCAAAGTTCGACCGCCGCGATCCCTCCGGCTTCTGATTCTCCCTGCTGAACTTGCCCGACAGCAGCCCTCCCGCCAGCGGACTCCACACCAGCAACCCCATCTTCTGATCCTCAAGCAGCGGCACAATCTCCCTCTCCAACTCCCTCCCAACAATCGAGTAGTACGCTTGCAACGTATCGAACTTCACCAGGTTCTTCATCTCCGAGATCCCCAGAGCCTTCATAATCCGCCACGCATGCCAGTTCGACACCCCGACATACCGCACCTTGCCCTGCTGCACCAGCGTATCCAGCGCGCGAATCGTCTCCTCAATCGGCGTCACCAGATCCGTCGCATGAATCTGGTACAGGTCGACATAGTCCGTCTGCAGCCGCTTCAAACTTGCATCGATCGCATCCATAATGTGTCCACGCGAAGCCCCAACATCGTTTCGCCCCTTACCTGTCCGGCCAAACGCCTTCGTGGCAATCACAACATCTTTTCGCGCAATCCCGAGGTTCTTCAGCGACTGCCCAACCATCGTCTCCGAGTGTCCGTCTGAATAAACATCTGCAGTATCGACAAAGTTCACCCCGGCCTCCACCGAAGCCTTGATCAACTCATCGGCCTCCGCTTGCTTCAGGCCGGCAATCTTCTCCCAAATGCCGTCGACACTTCCAAACGTCATCGCTCCCAGACAGATCTGCGACACCAGCAAACCCGTATTCCCCAATGTCTTGTATTGCATCGAACCACCTCATCATCCAGATTGAGCCTCTCAACGAAGCTCCACCGATAAGATTGAAAATCCGCTCCTCTGATTCATGACTTCCGTGAATAAATCCCATGCATTCACCTCACAAGCGCAAATGTCTGAACTTGCCTTCCAATGCCTGCGCCATACCAGCCAGATTCCTCATCCGCTGCAGCACATCTCCAAAAAACTCTTCCCTAGTGCCGCGTCATGGGATATACCTTCCATTCACATGCTCTCCCCGATCGTTAGGCCCGCTCTCTTTGCCCTCTGCCTCCTCTTGCCGACCCTCCAGACTTCGGCCCAGTCCTTCCAGCTCCCGCCGGTCTCTTTCACCGGCGTCCCAGCCCTCTCGCAAGCCGACCTTCTGAAGGTAAGCGGCCTGCACCCGGGCGCAACCGCTACCCAGGCCGACATTCAGGCAGCCGCCCAGCACCTCAGCGACACCGGCCTCTTTTCCGACATCCGCTTCGAATCCAACTCAACCGGACTTGTCTACGCCCTCAACCCAATCCCGCCTGAGAACTCGCTGCCTGCCTCCTTCACCAACTTCGTCTGGTGGTCTCCCGCCGAGCTTAAATCCGCTCTCGCCGCCCGAGTGCCTCTCTACACCGGCATCGTTCCTCTCAATGGCAACCTTCAGGGAGCCATCTCCGCCGCACTCAAAGCCATGGTCGCGGAGAAAGGAGTAACCGCCAACATCGTGGCCATCGCCCAGAGCGACCATCCCGGCGCTACTCCCACATCCATCGCCTTCGCCATCGAGTCACCCCCGATCCGCGTCCAGACTCTAACCCTCGTTCGCACCTCTCCGATCATGCAAACGAAGCTCGATAAGGTAATAAAAGACCAAACCAGTCAGCCCTTCGAGACGAACACGACCCGTCAGGCGATCGCCTCAGCACTCACCTCGGCCTACCACGACAACGGCTACCTCGACATGACCCTCGTCTCCATCACTCAAGGCCCGCCCCAGGTCACCTCTACTGGCGTCGGCCTCGCCATGACCGCAACCATCAACGAAGGCCCCGCATACAGCCTCTTTCAGCTCACATGGCCCGGCTCCGACGTCATCAGTACCGCCGACTTCAACAAACAAGTCAAAATGAAGGCGGGTGATGTCGCCTCCGAAGCAGCTCTCCGCCAAAGTCTGTCGATCATCGCCAACGCCTACTTCGCCAAAGGCTTTCAGGACGCAAAGGTTCAGGCTCCCCCCACCTTCGACCACCTCGGCCACCACGTCTCCTACACCATCGCCGTCGTCCCTGGCCCTCAGTACCGCATCCACGCCATCAAAACAGTCGGCCTCTCTGACGAGCAGCAGAAGCAGTTCAGCTCCGCCTGGGGCATGAACTCCGGCGACATATACGACGCCAACTACGTCAACACCTTTCTGACGAAAAACACATCGCTCAGTACGCTTAGCGGCTACTCCGCCTCCTCCCAGGCTCTCGTCAACCCCGACAGCCATGCCGTCGATCTCACCATCACCTTCGTGAAAGGTGGCACCCCCAACTAAAGCCCACTTCGTAGGGTATGCGGCTTCGCCCAGGCCTCGCGATGGCCGGAAAAGGCATCCATCGCGACCAACGGGAGCGCCAACCGAAGGGGTATACAAGTCACGAAGTGACCGCCCCACGCGCAGTGGGCATTTCCGCGCATCCCGCCATTCCCTGTAAACTTGTACCAGTCATGTTTGAAAACCTAAGCGACAAACTCCAGCGCTCCTTCAAGACCCTCCGCGGCCAGGGCACCATCTCCGACGAGAACGTCTCCGACGCCCTCCGCGAGATCCGCCTCGCCCTCCTCGAGTCCGACGTCAACCTCACCGTCGTCACCGAGCTCATGGAGCACATCCGCACCCGCACCATCGGCGAGCGCGTCGCCACCGCCCTCTCCCCCTCCGAGCAGATCGTCAAAATCGTCCACGACGAACTCATCAACGTCCTCGGCAAAGACACCGCCCGCTTCCAAAAGAGCTCTCAGCCGCCATCAGTCATCCTCATGGCAGGCCTCCAGGGCTCCGGCAAAACGACGACGAGCGGCAAGCTGGCCCAGTGGCTCAAAAAAGCCGGTCACCGCCCCATGCTCGTCTCGGTAGACGTCTACCGTCCCGCCGCTCGCGAGCAGCTCAAAGTCGTAGCAACCAGCATCAGCGCGCAGCTCTACGAAGGCAAGCTGACGGAAGAAAAACCCGGCACCGACGCCGTCCTCCGCCTCGCCAAAGAAGCCAAGCGTGAAGCCGCCAACTACGGCTGCGACATGCTCATCGTCGACACCGCCGGCCGCAACCAGATCGACGCCTCCCTCATGGACGAGATGGCGCAGCTCAAAAAGCTCCTCAACCCCTCCGAGATCCTCTTCGTCGCCGACGCCATGACCGGCCAGGACGCCGTCAACTCCGCCAAGGCCTTCAACGATCTCCTCACCATCACCGGCGCCATCCTCACCAAGATGGACGGCGACGCCCGCGGCGGCGCTGCCCTCTCCATCCGCCACGTGACGGGAGCCCCAATAAAGTTTTTGGGCACGGGCGAAAAGCCCGACGCCTTCGAGCCCTTCCATCCCGACCGCATCGTCTCCCGCATCATGGGTCACGGCGACATCGCCACCCTCCTCGAGCGCGCCGAATCCACCCTCGATCGCGGCAAAGCCGAGCAGTTCGCCAAGAAGGCCCTCTCCGGCGACGGCTTCTCCCTCGAAGACTTCCGCGACCAGCTCCGTCAGATCAAAAAGATGGGCAGCATGAAATCAATCTTAAAAATGCTCCCCTCCGTCGGCCCCTTCGCAGGCATGCAGCAAGCCGTCGAAAACGTAGACGAAGGCCAGTTCACCCGCGTCGAATCCATCATCAACTCCATGACGCAAAAAGAGCGCCTCGACCACGAGATCATCAACGGCAACCGCCGCAAGCGCATCGCAAGAGGCTCAGGCACCACGGTCCAGGACGTCAACAACCTCCTCCGCCAATACGCCCAGATGCGCAAGATGTTCAAGAACATGGGCGGTGGTGGCGGCATTAAAGCCCAGCAACGCATGATGAGCCAAATGCAAGGCCGCCAAAAATTCGGCCGGTAATTCAATCAACTGTCGCACATAATCAAAAAAATCCCGTTATTCTCCTCAAATGAGCATGGATGAAGTACGGTATCAGATCTTTGTAAGTTCGACCTTTAAGGACCTAAAAGAAGAACGAGAAAAAGTGCTCCAAGCGATTTTGGAGCTTAAGGCATTTCCGGCGGGGATGGAACTCTTTCCGTCAGCTGATGAAGAACAGTTTGAGTTCATCAAGCGGGAGATCGATTCGTCTGATTACTACATAGTGATCGTTGCTGGGCGATATGGAAGTGTGGACAAGGATGGCACGAGCTATACCGAGAAGGAGTACGACTATGCGGTTAAAAACAATAAGCCCGTCCTTCGGTTCCTGCATTACGACACTCAAAAACTTACAGGAGAAAAACTCGAGCCTTTGGACATAGGGAAGGAAAAGCTCAAGGCATTCCGAGCAAAGGTTCAATCAAATCGTCTGTGTAAAGAATATGAAAATCCAGACGATCTAAAATCTAAAGTCCTCACTTCCCTCGTGAGTCAGTTTAACTTGAAGCCCATGCGTGGATGGGTGCGGTCCGGACAGACGGCACGCGACGTCTTAGAAAGCGTCAATCGACTACAGCAACATGTCATTGAATTGGAGGCCGAGAATTTGAAACTGCGCGAGCTTCAGACCGACACCGTTAGTCGATTGGCGGGAGGCGAAGAAACGGTCTCGTGGTCACTGGATATGAACGGATTCAACTTCAATAACAGGTGGCCAAAGAACAGAGACCCTTTGGTTTTCGAAAGTACTTGGGATGAAATGCTTGAAGTGGCTTTTCCCGGCGGGAGTTCGCATGTTCTTGCAAATAATGTTGAGCAAAACATTGGAAGACTCATTCTTTCGCGACTAAATGCGCAATCGGAAGATCGCGGTCTTTGGGAAGCAGCGGAACCCTATCTAAAAAAAGATCACCATTACTTTCCGGAATTGAAACCGGTGAAGTTGGTCCTGAATGATATCCATAGGCAATTTGCGGGTCTTGGATTCCTAGAGGAGAACATGGAGACAATCTACATTGACCAGTCTTACGGCGCTGCGCCGTCGCCTAAGACAATGAGCGTCTGGAAGCTTACTCCGCGAGGACAAACACATATGGCGATGATGCGAGGACATCTCCGCGACGAAGTATAGGCGGCAGCACGCTGGGCGGGTATCAGGATAGGTGTGTATGGAGTCGATGGAGAGAACTAGCAAAGACCTCGGCAGCCTTGACGTAAGCATCACCCTGCAACTTAACAATTCCCACGCCAAAGAAACATCCGAGCTGGACCTCGCGCACCTAACCACGCTCCTGGGCATGGCTTTTTATGCGAAAGGTATCGATCAGGGAAGGACAGCTTTCTTGATCGCGCTTTACCACACCGCTCCATACCAAAATCCCAACTTCGCATGGTTCAAAAGTGCGTACCAATCATTCGTCTACATAGATCGCATCGTAGTCGCAGAGTTTGCGCGCGGCCAAGGAATTGCCAGGCTACTCTACGAAGATTTATTTGCTGCCGCGCATAACGCCGGAGTACCCCGGATCGTCTGCGAAGTGAACTCGGAGCCACCCAACCCCGCATCGGACGCGTTCCATCTCGCAATGGGCTTCGAAAAAGTTGGACAAGCCGTTCTCTACAACGGCGCAAAGGCCGTGAACTACTTCGCAAAGAATCTAGGTTGAGCTATACATTTGGCACACTACAGTAAGATTTTGGGCATGCCAAAAGTCAACTACTTTTCTATTCCTGTCGATATTCCCGAGAGGGCAATCGACTTCTATCAGAAAGTCTTTGGATGGCGCTTCGAAACCGGCTGGGAATACGACACTCCGCAGGGCCGCGAGAAGCATTGGAACATAATCACAGGTGACCACTCCTCCGCTGGCATCAACGGCGGACTCACTCGACGCGAATATCCCGGACAACCCATCGGTATCGGAATCGAAGTTCCATCCGTCGATGCATACACCGATCTCATCGAGAAGAACGGCGGAAAGACGCTGGTGCCCAAGGTAGCTATCCCCGGTGTCGCATGGTTCGCCTTTTGTCAGGATTCGGAGGGCAACTCCATCCCAATCTACCAGCCCGATCCAACGGCAAGATAGAGCACGAACCGCTTCCTTCCCTCGCCTAAAATGGCCCCTTGAGACCGGTGTCGTTCAACGCTTCTGGTACGGATGGAAGATGTAGTCCTTCGCCTTCACGGCCACATGGCATTTGGTCCCGCAGTTTACCGGGCTGGGATCCGCCGTGAACTTGTCCGATGCGGCATCGTAGTTGAACACCGCGTATCCCCATCCGCCGTCGTCTTTCGAAAATCTCTTGCTGTCCTTCTCCATAACGAAGGCCTGCTTAAAGATATCCGGCACATCCACGACGAAAGGCGCCTCTGTACTCTTCTTCGGCTTCCACTGAAGCTTAGCGATCTTGGAGCCATCCGGAAAAGGCTTGCCATTGCCCGGATAACCATCCTTGTACGCCTGAATCATGATCGGATTCGCAACGATCACCTTAAGCACTTCGTCCGTCCGGGCGGACGAGACCACGGACCAGTCCTCGTATCCCTTGAAGTCGGAGAATGCGACTCCGCCCGGCGATATCAGCGAGTACTTGTCCTGAGCGTAAAAACCCGTGGCAGTGAATACGGAGAGCACTGCCGTGGCTATCGCAATCGTGAGCTTGCCTTTGCGCTGCATGGCTGATCCCTTCTTAACGAGGATTCCCCTTGGAGCTGGCCCGATGCAGCACAGCGTATCACACGCCCACCACTCTCTGATTTACCGGCAGCGGGTGGACATCACCTCATCTCCTCCACCGTCCCATCCGACCACGTCATCACCGGAACCATAAACGTGGTCACCGGCTCAGGAGCTCCCTGCGTGGCGTAGACCGGCGACCCATCGAGGTTCGCGCCCCACTTTGCCGCCTCCGTGGTCGGAAGGAAGAACATCACATGCGGATGCCAGTGGCCGACACTGTCGTTCAAATAACCTTGCTTCGACATCATGTAGCACATCGCCCCCTCCTCAGGCACCCCAATGACCTTCGTCGCCACCGCCTCTTTCATCCGTGCCTCCACCTGATCCTTCGGCAACCCCGACAGCACCAACTCCGTCCTCTTCAGGTACGCGGGCATCACCGACCGCGCAGCAGCCGCATTGAAGCAGTGTGGCGCGCGCAGCTTCGGATTCCAGAACTGAGGATCGTCGAAGTTGGTAGCCCACGAGCGCTCGACCAGGCACACAAAGCCATTCGTCCCCTTCGCCGCCGTCTCGTACCCACGGCTGCCGAGCACCATCACCTCGGCATCATGGCTCACCGACGCATTCGCCGCACTGCGAGCCAGAGCAACCTCCTCCGCCACGCTCGCCACGCGGTACTGTTCAATGGGTGCCATGGCAGGGTACGGCGTCTTCGCTCCCTGTCCCCAGCCGACACCAGCCGCACCAAGAAGAACCACACCACACACCATGCCAGACACGATCGTTCCAACCATTCGATTCGCCATTGCACCAGCCTCCTTGAAGTTCGCTTCACCTGCTTCGGTCGTTATTCCTTACATGTGAGACCGCTCACACGCAGCAATGTTATGCCGATGTCACAAATCTCTACGTTGCCTCATGGCCGCATGCCATCTAACCGGATGGAATGCGAAGACCCTACGCAAACTCCGATGGCGGCTCAGGAATCAGCAACTACGAGATACTCGGCTCCGCCATCATCATCGAGTTCGTCCACGCAAAGTATCGCTACGTCTACGACAACACGAGACCCGGCCCCGAGCACGTCAAAGCCATGATGACTCTCGCAAAACAAGGCCGAGGCCTGGCGACCTACATCAACCAGCACGTAGGCTCCTCTTACGCCTACAGAATGCCCCTGTAAAGCCACCAAGCAACCATCAAAAGCACAGATAACACCACGATCCGTCCCCATAATCCCACCCTCGTGCTCGCGCAAAACCACAGAAACTCACGTCACAGCGCCGACTCGCCCCATAAACTCGG
Source organism: Tunturiibacter lichenicola (assembly GCF_051013355.1). Lineage (GTDB taxonomy): Bacteria > Acidobacteriota > Terriglobia > Terriglobales > Acidobacteriaceae > Edaphobacter > Edaphobacter lichenicola_F. The sequence continues at coordinate 175,526 of NZ_CP132944.1, forward strand.
CTTGACCAACCAAAAAAACCACCGAAAAATCCCCTGTCAACCCCAAAAAGCGACAAAACCCGCTCCAGACGGGCGTTTTCGCGTGGCGTATCACCCCATCTCGTTCCGATATCCTGTTAACAGGCGTTGGAAGAGTCGAATAGCCATTTAATTCCAAAATCGCCAGTAAGTGCTTATCTTGCTATATTTTGCATGCAAGCCATTTGTTATCAATATTTTACGAACATATAGCTTATGTAATCGCTTGATAACAATAAACTTACACGCAAGATACCCCGGAGGGGGAGGGGGTACCCACCTGCATCCCGAAACTTTAAACAAAAATCATTTGTTTACGCGTTGACAACAAAATCTGCATCACACCTTCCATCTGGCGAAACTTCGCCGAACGGAGAAAAACTAAGATGCTTATCATTTTGCTCATTCTGATTCTGGTGTTCGGCTTTGGCGGCTATCGCATGGGACCTGGACTCGGATACTACGGCGGCGGCGGAATCAGCCTCATCCTGCTCATCGTCCTCATCTTGTTGCTTATGAAGGTCATATAGCCGCTGAAGGGCCCGTTCCCGCATAGCGACAAGCGGAGAATGGGCCAAATCAGCACCCTCCTGCACGTCCCTCCAAAGCACCCTAGTTGAGACTATCTTCGCAACACGCTACGATAGGCGTGGACAAGCGCGTACATGACAACCCCGATCAAGACCCGCAACACCCGCCAGAAAGACGCCATTCGCGCCGCATTCCTCGAAGCCAACCGCCCGCTCTCCCCCGACGAAGCCCTCGCACTCGCCCAGAAAGAGGTCGACGCCCTCAGCATCGCCACCGTCTACCGCAACATCGGCAACCTCGTCGACGACAGCTGGCTACAGCCGGTCGACATCCCCGGACACTCCACCCGCTACGAGGTAGCCGGCAAAGTCCACCACCACCACTTCCAGTGCAACAGCTGCGGCACCGTCCACGAACTAGAAGGCTGCGAGATACAAACCAAACCCAAACTCCCTCGCGGATTCAAGTACACCAGCCACGAGTTCTTCGTCTACGGTACCTGCTCCTCCTGTACCAAGTAACCCAAGGCAAAGCGGCTTCGTCTGCGATAAGTCAAAGCGTCCACGCGAGTGGCTCAGTGGCGCAGCCGTAACTCCTGCCCGACTCAATCCCTACCGCTTCGACCCACCCAACAGCGACCCTAACACTCCACGAACCAACTGCCGCCCGACAGTACTCCCCATCGTCCGCGCAGCACTCTTCACCATTGCCTGCACAACGGTATCCCCGCGCCGCGAGTTTCCCTGCCCCAGTACTCCCCCCAGTGCCGTGCCTGCGGCCTCCAACCCTCCCAACCAACCCGATCCCGAATTTGCTGGGTTCCCTGGCGTAGCTGCCCCACCCGAAGCCACGACCTTTCCCTTCAACTTTTCATATGCCGATTCGCGATCCACAACAGTCTCATACACCCCTGCCACCACCGAACTTCTGATGATGGCCGCCCTCTGTTCCAACGTTATAGGTCCAATCTGGCTGTGGGGAGGGCAAATCATCGCCCGCTCCACCATCCCCGGAATCCCCTTCTCATCTAGGAATGAGACAAGCGCTTCCCCCACTCCCAGCTCCGTAATCACAGCTTCCACATTTAACTTCGGATTTGCTCGAAACGTCTGCGCCGCTGCCTTCACAGCCTTTTGATCTCGTGGTGAAAAAGCCCGCAACGCATGTTGCACCCGATTGCCTAACTGACTCAACACGGTATCTGGTACGTCGATCGGATTTTGAGTTACGAAGAAGACTCCGACACCCTTCGACCGAATCAATCGCACCACTTGTTCAATGCGATTCTGCAAAACCGATGGCAGATCGTTGAACAAAAGGTGCGCCTCATCGAAGAAGAAGACAAGCTTCGGCTTTTCCAAATCCCCTACCTCTGGCAGCTTCTCAAACAACTCACTCATCAGCCAAAGCAAGAACGTTGCATATAACTGCGGCGACTGAAGGAGCTGGTCAGCCGCGAGAATATTCACAACTCCGTTGCCTTTAGAATCCGTCTGCAACAGGTCTTCAATATTCAGTGCTGGCTCACCAAAAAACAGGCCTCCACCTTGTTGCTCCAACGAAACCAACCCACGCTGGATCGCGCCGATACTCGCGGCAGAGATATTCCCATATTGCGTCTGATACTCCTTCGAACTTTCTCCAACATGCTGCAGCATCGCTTGCATATCCTTCATGTCGAGCAGCAACAGCCCGCTGTCGTCGGCGATCTTGAACACCAGCGTCAACACACCTGTCTGCGTATCATTCAAATTCAGAACTCTGCTCAACAGCAGCGGCCCCATCTCGCTCACCGTTGCTCTTACAGGATGTCCCTGCTTTCCAAATACATCCCAGAACACCACGGGGCAACCGGCGAAACTCCACTCCTTCAGCCCCAAGGCATTCACGCGAGCATCAAACTTTGGCGAATTTTTCCCGGCCTGAGATATTCCTGATAGATCTCCTTTCACATCCGCCGCAAACACTGGAATTCCGACAGAACTCATCGCTTCCGCCATCACCTGTAACGTGACCGTCTTACCTGTACCAGTCGCTCCTGCGACTAATCCATGCCGATTCGTCATCCCCGGCAGCAAATAAAGCTCATCCGCACCCTTTGCAATCATCGGCATCTCGACCATCGATCACTCCTCCATCTGCGCTAACTGCCTGAAGACTACACGCCGCCCAGTCAACGTCCAAGCCTGCCACGCTTCTCCATCTTCACCACCTGAATCGACTCCCCACCAGCCACAGGCACGTCTATACGATTAACCTCTCGATACCCTTTGAGTGAATAAAGCTCAACACCAGTCAACGTGCTCCCCATCTCGAATCGCTCAAATCCATATGCCATTGCAGCCTCCTCAGCAGCCTGTAAGATCAGGCTCCCAAGTCCCATCCGCGCGAAATCAGGATGGACAAATATTGCCCGGATCTTCGCCGCATCCACCGTTACGTCCAGCCTCTCCGGAGCTATATGTTCTACCTGATGATCCCCACCGTATAACGTCTTCCTAAAACTCCACCCGCCACATCCTGCCAGCCTTCCATCTTCGACAGTGGCCACAAAATATGTTCCGTCAACAATCAGTCGGCTATCTATCGTGAACACTGTAGCCAGTGCTCCTTCCCTCTGTGCAGCCGAGTAATCCTTCGCCTGCAACCTGCGCACCGAGGCTTCAATCAACGCACGAATCGCCGCAACATCATTCGTAGTTGCCAATCGGAGATGAAATGTCCCCATGTGCAAAGTATAAAAGCCTACAGGGTAGCTCGGATCCCTCTTCCATCTCCACTCACATATACAAATTTCCTTGTCTCCTTAGTCGATTTCTCGCTGACTTGATGCGCAGTAGATTTTGCCGTCAAAAATCGATCAGCTCACCTTGTCCGAGCTCTGTTCTGCGTACTACACTCCACCCATGACGCTTACTATGTCTCGTTCCCTCAGTCTCTTTGCGGCTGCCTTACTCCTCCCTCTCGCTACGGCCTCGGCGCATGCACAGGAATGGGCGAAAGCCCGTCTCGACGCCTCCCCCCGACATCACGAATACGTCCCACTGAAACATGGTGACCGCACCGTTCAGGCTTTCGTTGTCTATCCTGAGGTTAAGACCAAAGCCCCCGTCGTTATTCTCATCCACGAGATCTTTGGCCTAAGCGATTGGGCGAAAGAGATGGCCGACGAACTCGCGGCACAAGGCTTCATCGTCGTCGCACCGGATCTCCTCACAGGTTTCGGCCCCAACGGCGGTGGCTCCTCTGAGTTCCAAAGCCAGGACGCCGCCGTTAAAGCTGTTTCCGGTCTTGACCCCGCAGTCGTCAACGCTGACCTCGACGCTGCCGCCGACTACGGCAAGCACCTCCCTGCGGGCAACGGAAAGATCGCCTCTGCCGGCTTCTGTTGGGGAGGCGGAAAATCATTCGCCTTCGCCGCACACCGCAAAGACCTCTCCGCCGCCTTCGTATTCTATGGCCCCGGTCCATCTGACGTCACCACCATCATCGCACCTGTCTATGGCTTTTACGCCGGTAACGACGCTCGGATTGGTGCCACGCTCCCCGCGACCACCGAGGCCATGAAGGCTGCGGGCAAAAAATACGAACCCGTGACTTATGAAGGCGCAGGCCACGGATTCATGCGCGCAGGCGAAGACCCGTCTAATACTGTTCCCGGCAACAAGACGGCCCGCGAACAGAGCTTCACCCGCTTAGTAACTCTAATCAAGGAGATGAAGGCCGCACCCTCAGCCTCCAACGCCACACATAACAAAATAGCAGCCGAAAAGGCGGAGGCTGCCATTCATTGCCATGACGAAAAAGCCACCGGCGATACTATGCAGACAGCTGCAATAATGTAGTTGTGGCTGCCTCGCTTAACATCTCGCTCCAGGACCAACTCGACCGCATCACGCAAAATACCCGCGCTCTCGTCCAGCCCGAACGTCTTGCGGTCTCCGAAAAAGCGACCGAGAATCTGTTCAACACCGGTATAGAAGCCCTCATCCTAAAGGCCGGAGCGCAAGCTCCGGCTTTCACACTCGAGGATGCTCTCACCCGCAAACCCGTCAGCTCCGTTGACCTCCTCGCCCTCGCCCCGCTCGTCGTCAGCTTCTTCCGCGGTCGCTGGGACCCCTACTGTGTCACTGAACTTGAAGCCTGGCGCGACCTCCACTCAGATCTGCGCAAGTCTGGAGCCCTCTTCATAGCCATCTCTCCCCAGACCACTCGCCAGAACGGTTTCACTCTCGAGCAGTATGGCCTTCCCTACCCCCTCCTCTCCGACCCTGGAGCAACTCTCGCTGAGCAATTTGGCATCGCTCACACCATACCGCAAGATCTCCGGCGCTACTATCAATCCATCCTCATCAATATTCCTTTCAACAACGCAGGCCTCAGCTACCATAACGCCACCGAAGCCAGTTGGCGTCTTCCACTGCCGGCTGTCTTCGTCATCGACAGCAGCAACACCATCGTTTTCAGCGAAGCTCACGCCGACTTCCGTGTTCGCCCTGAACCCGTGGACATCTTCTCCGCACTAGAGATTTAGAAAACTCTATTCTCCGTGCGCGTTCTCACGCGTCACACGCCCCAAAAAACTAATTAGGATATTTTCCCGCACCATCAACTGTGCCGACTGATATCTTGCGGTAATTGAAACGTGCGTTTATCGTATAAGTAGTCCGCCTATCGAACACTCTGTTTGACAGTGCAACGGAAAAGGGATCTGCATGAGCTTTATTTCTCCCCAACCCCTCCCCTCTGTTACTCCTCCTGCCGCGACCGTCCCTCCAACAACAAAGCCCACCCCTGCCGCAGCTCTAGACGTCTACACCGGCGACCCCAACTTCATGACCTCCCTGGCTCGCGGCCTCATAGTCATTCAGGCATTTACCCAGCAGTCCCCACAGATGACCATCTCTCAGTTGAGCGTAAGGACGGGTCTCTCCCGCGCCGCCGTCCGCCGGTGCCTCTATACCCTCACAAAACTTGGCTTCGCCGGTGCGGAAGACGGTTCTCGCTACTCTCTACGACCGCGCATGCTCACCCTTTCCCACACTTACACGACGTCAAACACCCTTGCCACGGCCGCGCAACCCATCCTCGAACGCATGTCTGCCGCTCTTCGCGAGTCATTCTCAGTGGCTACGCTTGACGGCGAAGACATCGTTTACATCGCTCGGACACAAGTGAGCCGCGTCATGGCCGTCGATCTGCATATTGGGAGCCGTTTACCCGCGTACTGCACCAGCATGGGGCGAGTGCTTCTCGCCTACCTCCCCACCGAGCAACTGGAGCAGTACCTCGCGAAAGCCGTTCTCACACCCCACACCACTCGTACCATCACCACGATCGAAAAGCTTCGTCTCGCCTTGCGCAACGTCCGTCGCAACGGCTACGCTCTCGTCGACCAAGAGTACGAAGTCGGCCTCCGCTCTCTGGCGGTCCCTGTCTACGCCTCTTCAGGTCGTGTTGTCGCGACGGTAAACCTCAGCGGAAATGCCCCTCGTCTCTCCGTCCTTGAAATGCAAAGCCGCTACCTCAGCTATCTTCGCAACGCTGCCAACGAACTGAGCGTCTTTCTGAACTAAGGTTTGAGACGTCGCCTGCGCACACCCGGCTGTGACGAAGATCTCTACAAGTTCCTTCGTCGGCAGCAAGTTCGTATAGCCAACAACAGTCCCCCGCAGGAGCGCGACACATATCTCGCTCGTGCCTACATCGAAATACGTCTTCTTATACCGGAGCTACACATCGCGCAAACAAAGCGCCGACACTGGTCTCAACGACCACGCTTCCACCTCCAGAGGGCATCACCACAGCCTTCCCGAGACTCAACTCCACGTCTCCATCAATCGTCTTAACTACGCCTCCTCCAGCCAAACCGACAAGACATCCTGGGCCAGAGAAAGAAACATTGATTTCACCCGCAGCAGCCACTTCAAATCGATCGACAGTGAAGTACTTCTGCTCAATTAGCCGCGTAAATCCATCCATCATCCGCGGCGCAACCTTTCCTGCCTGCGTTTTGCTCTTCAGTACCTGCAAGCCCTTCTCCAGATGCAACTCACGCGGGCGACCATAGTCGTACAGCCGATAGGTCACGTCGCTGGTCTGCTGGGTTTCAAGCAACACCACTCCGGGCCCAATCGCGTGCACGGTTCCTGCATCGACAAACAACATATCCCCCACAGCCACCGGCACGTGCTCCATCAGAGACTCCATGGTTCCACTCTCAACTGACGCCGCGACCTCCTTTGCCCCCACACCAGGTTTCAATCCCAGGGCAACAGTCGCGTTCTGCTCCGCCTCCAACACATACCAGCACTCAGTTTTGCCCCGCGTCTCTCCTAGCGCTTTTGCCTGTGCATCATCCGGATGGACTTGAACCGAAAGCTTATCAGCAGGAAACAATATCTTCACAAGTAGCGGAAATTCTCCACCCAACTGCTCCCCGACAGAAGCCAGGGTCTGTCCCGCAAGCGGCCCAGTCTCCACCACGCACTGCGGCCCGGTCAACCAAGCCTCTCCTACCAACTCTGTCGTCCCTGTCTCCGCATACCAAGGTGTCAGATCTTTCTTGCCCCAGACACGCTCACTAAACCACGGCTTCAACCCAAATGGTGCAACGCCAGTCATCATCATCATCCTTTTGTTCATCTTCCATTGCTCTTGCATGTCTTCCTCAAAGCAAAAGCGTTACCTTCATGCTAGCCCAAGTAACACCTTCAGGGAGCATTACAAAAGTCTTACACCACGTCCCTCTTCATCCTGTTAGCGTCAGTATCAGTGGTTCAAGGACAGCGAAAAAGATATGACTCCTCTTAGCACAATTGAAGCAACCCCGGTAAAGGCGCCGAAGCTTGCGGCCGTCGTTCCAGCCGTTGCAGAAGTGACCCAGAAGATCAAGCAGGACCTGCGCATGGGCCGCGAGCATCAGCAGGGCCGCATCAACTGGATTACCACCATCGCTATGGGCCTCTTCCATGTCGGAGCCATTGCCGCTCTATTTTTCTTCTCATGGAAAAATCTGGCCGCCTTCTTCGTCATGTATTTTTTCGCGATCAATATCGGCATCGGTGTGGCATATCATCGCCTTCTCACTCATCGCGGCTATCGCGTTCCCAAGTGGGTAGAATACTTCGTTACCATGTGTGGCTGCCTTGCGCTTGAGGGTGGGCCCATCTTTTGGGTTGCCACCCACCGCGTACACCACCAGAACTCCGACCACGAGGGCGACCCTCACACACCGCACGACGGGACCTGGTGGGCCCACGCAGGCTGGATCCTCTCCGGTCGCGCCCTTCACTCCGAAACTGCTCTCTTGGGCCGCTACGCCCCTGATCTCACCAAAGATCCGGTCCACGTTTGGCTCAGCAAATATCATTGGATTCCGCTCGTCGTTACCGGCGTCCTACAAATTGCCCTCGGAGCAGTTCTAGCGCCTGCCGGTCACCACATCGTCGGTGCCCTGGGTATGCTCCTCTGGGGGACCTTCCTCCGCGTCACCATCGGCCTTCACGCTACCTGGCTCGTCAACTCCGCCACCCATCTCTGGGGCAAACGCCGCTTTGAGACCAAAGATGACTCTCGCAACAACTGGTGGGTAGCCATTCTCACCGGCGGCGAAGGCTGGCACAACAACCACCACGCCCATCCCGTCAGCGCTCGCCACGGTCTAGCGTGGTATGAGTTCGACATCAACTACTACTGCATTTGGGTTCTCAGCAAAATCGGCCTCGCCGAAAAGATCCAGATCGCCAAGTTCGATTCGAAGAACCCCAAACCAGCTGGGGTCATCTAGTCCATTATTCAGCAAAAGATAAAAGGCCGTCATCCCAAAGGTGACGGCCTTTCTTATTTCTGCATCCAATATCGACAAGCATTCGTTACACAGTTATCCTCATTCCGAACGACCACCGATACCAAGGGCCAGTGACAATCTTTATCTTGAAAGAGGCAAGATGGCACGTATAACGAAATTAGTCCTGATGGCCGCCATCCTTATTGCAGCCGCGTTCGCCGCATCTTCATCCGCACCTGCGCAGCAAGGGTACGGCCAGGGCTATGGCCCCCCACCCAAGATCACCTGTTCATCCAACGACGGCAAAAGGAACTATTGCAACATCGGCGGAAGCCGCGATGCTCGTCTCGTTCGCCAGATTAGTGGCTCTCCCTGCATCCAGGGCAGTACCTGGGGCGTAGACCGGGGCGGCCTGTGGGTCGACCGTGGCTGCCGCGCCGAGTTCATTGTCGGCCGTGGAGGTCCACCACCATCCCAAATCGTTACCTGCTCCTCAAACGACGGCAAACGAAACTGGTGTGACATAGGGTCCAGCCGCGACGTCCGCTTAACCCGCCAGATCAGCGGCTCCCCCTGTGTTCAGGGTAGTACGTGGGGCCTCGACCGTCGTGGACTATGGGTTGACCGTGGTTGCCGCGCGGACTTCCGTGTTCGTTGACCAAACCAAATGGGAGTACCCGAATTTGATATGGCTCCAATCCCACTAGCCTAAACGGCTACACTTGAAACCGGCTTTAAAACTGAGCCTTGCTATGGCTTTTGTTACACCCCGACGTCGTAGAGCCCTTTTAGCAAACTGCCGCATCTTTCAACAAGCGTCCACATTCTTGTGGAACGGCAAATCGATTGTTGGCATAGCCTTACCCGCCGAAATCACTGTTCCGACCAGCTTCAATACTTGTGACCATCAAACCTTTTGAAATTTCACTGTCATCGCGCGCCTCAAACCGCATTCATCACAAACAAAGCCGCTACCGATGTATGACACCCGATAGTTATATTCTCATGTAGCATGAACATCACCCGACGCCGCGGAGCCATTGCCACCTTCATCACACTCGGCGTCCTTACCGTCGGCCTCGCTGTCACCCTTAACATCGGCTGGATCATCCTCAACGAGCGCACTTTCGCCTTAGCCATTCTGGGCGTGATCCTCTTCGCGGCACTCATCGCCGGTGTCGTACTCAACACAGTCTTCCTCGTCCGCGAAATTCGCCGCAACGAACGTCAGGACTCCTTCCTTAACGCTGTCACGCACGAGTTAAAAACCCCCATCGCGAGCATCCGTCTCTACCTGGAAACCCTCCAACGCCGCCCCGTCGAAGAGTCTCAGCGCCAGGAGTTTTATAAGATCATGCTCTCCGACTCTGACCGCCTTCTCGCCACCGTCGAACAGGTTCTCAAGGCTGGCCAACTCGGCCAGCGTCATCGTCAGCAAAACCGCACCCTCATTAGCTTGGAATCACTTGTAGCAGATTGCATCGCCATCACTGTCCAACGCCACCACCTGCCGCTCGGCAGCATAACCCTCGAGCCCGTCCCTGGTGGCGTCCGCCTATACAGCCAAGGCATCGCTGAAGACCTCCGCACAGCCGTCATCAACGTCCTTGATAATGCCGTGAAATACTCCCCTGACGGCGTCTGCGTCCGTTGCACCCTTGCCATCTCCAACTACACCATGGTCACTCTGCGGGTTACTGACACCGGGGTTGGTCTCCCCGCAAATCAGTTCAAACGCATCTTTAACCGCTTCTACCGTGTCCCCGGCCGTGCCGTGGCGAAGATCAAAGGCACCGGTCTCGGCCTCTTTTTAGTCCGTAACATCGCCCGTCAGCATGGGGGAGATGCAACCGCCACCAGCCCCGGTCCCGGCCTTGGCACAACCATCACAATCACCCTTCCCCTGGGCAGCTCAACCGGCACTCAATTAGAGCGCGATTCTAGTCACTAGCTCTTCTTTGCCACCAAATTGTCGTCTAAAAGAAATAACCCAAGTCGAGCAGAAATATGGAGCTTCGGTCTTCGAAGGCAACTAATATCAAGCGAGAAACAAATCACTATCTGCGATCCTTTATCTGCGGTCTACGACATACAATCACCTGAAGTTCACACCCAGTTCGTCCTACCTGCGTGACGCTATGTATCTTCTCTGGAAATATTTCGTCTTGGGCTTCAGCGCCCTCGTTCCGCTCATCAACCCACTCGGCTCTGCACTTATTTTTCTTGGTCTTGTAGGAGCCGCACCGATAGACACCTATCGCGCCTTGGCTCGCCGCATCGCTATCAACACAGTCATCTTCTTCGCCGTAATTGAATTGATCGGTTCTGCTCTGCTCGGCTTCTTTGGCATCTCGCTCCCCATCATGCAGGTCTCAGGTGGCGTTGTGATCGCCATGATCGGCTGGTCGCTTCTAAATCAAAAAGATAGCGCACCAAACCCAGAAAAGACAGAACCAGCCGTCGTCCCCGCCGTGACCCAGGCTGAAATCGACAGTCTCCAGGAAAAGGCCTTCTATCCGTTCACCTTTCCAATCACAGCGGGCCCGGGTTGCATCGTCGTCATGCTCACACTTAGCGTCCACGTTACGCGACCGTCTCTAAGCGAAACCGTTCTATCCCACGTAGGTCTTTTCATTTCCACCATTGTGCTCAGCGGACTGATCTATCTCTGCTACGCGTACGCACCGAGCATTGCGCGCTCGATCTCTCCTGCGACCGCTCACGGCATTCTTCGCGTGGTGGCTTTCATTCTTCTCTGCATCGGCGTCCAGATCGCATGGAACGGCCTCAGCGAGCTCTTGAAGCCACTACTTCAAAGATCGTGACCAGCTTTCAACCGGAAACCCCATGACTGAATCCACCTCTCCGCTCATCGTTCTGGTCGAAGATGAGGAACATCTCGCTCAGGGCCTGCTCTACAATCTTCAGGCCGAAGGTTACCGCACCCATCACGAGTGCGACGGCGACGCCGCGCTCGCCTATCTTCTCGCGTCTAAAGAAGCCGAGGGCGAACCCATCGCGGCGATCGTACTCGACGGCATGCTCCCCGGGGCAGATGGCTTTACCATCGTCCGCGCCCTCCGAGAAGCGCACCACTACACCCCGGTTCTCATGCTTACCGCTCGCTCTCGACCGGAGGAAGTCCTGGAGGGTATAGAAGCCGGCGCCGACGACTACCTCGCAAAGCCCTTCGACCTCCACATCCTGCTTGTTCGCTTAAAATCTCTCCTCCGCCGCACCTCCTGGCAGAACGTCGCAACACCTAATACGACCTCACCGCCTGCTCTAGCCGGTCTATCTAACGAATACGCCTTCAACCATCGCACTATCCGCTTCGATACCCTTGAACTTGTCGCCCCTAACCGCACCACCCACCTCACCCTTATGGAGGCCGACCTCCTTCGCTACCTTACTGAGCGAGAAGGCCAAATCGTCTCTCGCAAACAGATCTTAGAGGAGGTCTGGCGCGTCCACGAAGACACGGATACCCGCGCGATCGACAACTTCATCGTCCGCCTCCGCCGCTACATCGAAGATGACCCCTCCGACCCACAGCATCTGGTTACAGTGCGCGGAGTAGGCTACCGGTTCCTCGCCAACCCGTAGGTCATGGCCTTGGCGCGCATTCTCAATCAATCTATTGACAAACAAGTTCACAACTCTATTTTTCAACTGCACGGTGGGAGCTAACACACTTTCCATCTACCGCGCTCCCCTCCATCTGCGGGCCTCCAGCGGTGCCAGTATCCGATGCACTGTACTTAAGAGCTCCGTCAGGCGGAACGGCTTTGCCAAAAAATTCCACCCCTCCTCTTCCAGCTTCGCCTTCTGAACGCTATCCACCAGCCCACCCGAGATCATCAGTACGGACAGCTCACTCGCCAGCGCCTTCAACTCGAGAGCTAACTCAATCCCTGACTTTCCAGGCATATACAAATCCGTTACCAAAAGATCGATCTCCGGCACGCTTCGAAAGATCTGAGCCGCCCTCTGTGCATCCCCCGAGCTAAAAACCCCATATCCCTCATGCTCCAGAAAAGTCCTGGTCAAAGAGCGTATGTCAGAATCGTCATCCACCAACAGAATCTTGCTCGGAGAAAGCTCGAAATGACCCTGTTCGCGGGGAGAAACATTTATTGATATGAGCAAATCATCTTGTTTCAATTCCTTTTCCCACTTCCATCGCTTCTTAGAACCTGCCGTTCTGCTCCCAACTCATAACCGGCCATCTCGACGTGAGTCGCATGATCCGTGAACTCAAATTCACTTCTGCCCTTAGGTGTCTTATTAGTGCCAAACTGTTTATGCGGTTGGCTGATCCATCTGCCGGTGCGGATCCATTTATTCTCATCAGGATTTTGAATGACGTCGGGGCAGACCCGCGCTCCGCAGCATCACCCCTCCTCTACGCCGCCTCGCCAAATTTTCTTCTCCAGAGATGGAGTGCATAACCCCTCCTCGAGTTGCCTAACCCGAGCTCCCGCGTCTAAGTCTTTCTTTCTCAAGCCGCGATCTGCCGGCCACGCGATACACTTGTACAAGCTTCATCAAGCAGCAAAAAATGCGCATCCTCACCCGCTACATCCTCCGTGAAGTAATCTCTCACGCCCTTCTCGGCGGAGCGCTCTTTACATTTGTCATCTTCATGCGTGACCTCGGCCGCATCCTGGAGTTCGTCGTTCGCGACTCAGCATCCATGAGCGACGTTTTGCATATCGTTGCCTTCACACTCCCCCCTGCCCTCACCGTCACCATTCCGATGGCCGTCCTCGTTGGCATTCTCCTTGGCCTCTCCCGCCTCGCTGCTGACAGCGAGATAACCGCCATGCGCGCCAGCGGTATGGGTGCCATCGACTTCGTCCGCATCGTCTCTATCGTCTCCGCCATCGCCCTCGGTCTCGGCCTCTTTAATTCGCTTTATCTCGCACCGCGCGCGGCCGCCGGCCTTATCACCCTCGGCGAATCACTCAAGTCGTCTCAGGCCTCTTTCGAGGTACAGCCCCGAGTCTTTTACGAGGAGTTCAAAGATCGCGTCCTTTACGTCCAAGACGTGAGTCCAGCTGCAGGTGCCGCCCTCTGGCATCACGTCTTCCTCGCTGATCTCACACAGCCTGCAGATCCCCAAATAACGACCGCAGATCAGGCTATCGTCGTTAACGGAACCCCGAACACACCTGACGCCCAAACCATCCGTCTCCACATGCTCGACGGTGGCCAACATCAAACTTCACCTACCGATCCCAATCAATACAACATCTCCACGTTCACCTCGACCGACGTCCCAATCGAGACGGAAGCCCCCGAAGATGCCCATCTGGGCCGAGTCAATACTCCGATCCAAGCGCTGTCGCTCGCCGAGCTATGGCGTCGCGGCAATGCACCCGCCATCGCCAACGGCCGGGAAGTCTCCTTTTACCGCATAGAGTTCAACAAGCGTTTCTCCTACCCCTTCGCCTGTCTCGTTCTCATGCTCGTCGGCGTTCCGCTCGGCATCTCCTCCAAGCGCGGAGGCAAATCCACCGGCTTCGTCCTCACCATCCTCCTCGTCTTCGTCTACTATTTCCTATCTTCTGTCGGAGTAGCCTTTGCTCAGTCCGGCAAGCTCTCGCCCTTTCTCGGAGTCTGGGGAGCCAACCTTCTCTTCGCCGCGGCCGGTGCCCTGTTGCTCTACCAAATGTCTCGCGGAGGCATTGCCCTCAGCATCTTCTCCACTCTCGGCGTTGCGCTCAGCAGCCTTATAGCCCGTCTCACCAGCAGCAAAGACCCCCAATCCGCCAGAACCCGCTCCAACCTTGATGTCGCCACCGTGCTGCGCCGTTTTCGAAACTTCTCACGAATCCAGTTCCCTCTTTTGCTCGACGACTACGTCATGCGCGAGTACGCTACCAACTTCGCAGTCGTCTTAAGTTCCTTTTCCACACTCTTCCTCATCTTTACCTTCTTTGAACTCATCGGTCCCATCTTTAAAAACCGCACGCCCCTCATCGTCGTCGGCGAATACCTCATCACACTCATCCCATACATCCTCTACAACATCACTCCGCTCTGCGCTCTCGTCGCGGTTCTCGTCACATTTGGCACTCTTAACCGCACCTCCGAGCTCACTGCGATGAAGTCTAGCGGGATTAGCCTCTACCGCATCATCACCCCGGTGCTTGTCGTCACCGTCCTCATATCCGCTGGTCTCTTTGTCTTCGACGAGCTTTATCTTCCTGCCGCCAATCGTCGCCAGGAGGCCCTCCTGTCCATCATTAAGGACAAGCCCACACAGACCTTCTCTCGCCCCGATCGCCAATGGATCTCCGGTCAGACGAATAACGCCGGTGAACCCTCCCGCATCTTCTACTATCAGTACTTCAATGCGGAAAAAGACAGCTTCGCCAACCTCACAGTCTTTGAGTTCGACCCAGCAACCTTCTCCCTTCAACGCCGTATCTTCGCCGCCTCCGCTCGCTGGGATCCACAAGTCAACAACTGGGTCTTCGACAATGGGTGGCAGCGAGTCTTTTCTGGCGAAACCATCGCCATGTATCAACCTTTTAGCGTAGCCACTTTCCCCGAGATACGTGAACAGCCCGGCTATTTCAAGAAGGAGTACATCCCCTCCCAAGAGATGAGCTACACCGAACTCTCCCGTTACATCGACGACCTCAAACAGTCCGGCTTCGACACCAAACGCCTCAGCGTTCAGCTCAATAAAAAGATCGCCTACCCTCTCATTACTCTTGTTATGGCAATCCTGGCAATCCCATTCGCTCTATCGATGGGTAAAAAAGGCTCACTTACCGGAATAGCCACCGCTATCGGCCTTGCCATTACCTATTGGGTCATCGCCCTCATCTTCGAATCCCTTGGCAACGTTAACACTCTCCCAGCAGTTCTTGCCGCATGGACCCCAGACATCCTATTCGGCATCACAGGAGCCTACCTCCTGCTCCGTACCCCCACATAATCGCGCACGCTCAAGGGTTAGAGCCTGGCTTTGCGACAAGTCATGCCGTTAGTTCTTGCCTAAAAATACCAGCACAACACCTATGGCAACTAGCGAAACTCCGAACCAGCGTTGACTGCCTACGTGTTCGTGTAGAAAGACAACTCCTCCAAAAGCGCCGGCAACATAACTCAGCGCCGTTACAGGCACAACGAAACTTACGTCGTATATGGATAGGGCTCCTAGAAGGGAAAAGAAAGCTACTGCCATCATTGCGACTCCGAGCCACATCCACGGAACGCGCACGGCTTTCAGAATTGCCTTCGCGATCTCAGCTGGACGCAAGCTCGGAGGTTCTCCAACCACTTTCATTGCACGGGAGACGCACAACTCACCGCAAGTACCAGCGACAACGATTAGGCTAAAGAGAATGAGATGCGGCAATCTAAACCCGCTCCGTCGTTCGAGGATTTGTGCGACCGACCACAAAAACACCTAAGCAAATAACTGCTATACCGGCCCACCGTAAGTGCGACACTTTTTCGCCCAACATCAAATAGCCAAGCAGAGCGACCACGCCATAGGCAAGCGAAGATGCAGGCTGAACAAAACTGTAATCCGCCCACGACAGCACCAGCATATAGGCTACGAAGAATGTAATCAGCGAGGCAATTCCCAACCAGATCGACCCCGAGGTAAAGATTTTCAAACTGGTGTGGAGCAGCTGCGTGGGAGGCCAGATACCGAATTGACCAATATGCCTCATCCCCTTCCCCAAGAATACATTTCCCAGTGGACCAGCGACTATCATCACCGCTATCAAAAAGTAAGTCTTTATATCAAGAGGCTTGTGTGGCGTCATTGGTTTGCTTTGCAGTTACCCGCTTCGAAGTACATGCATTAATTCTATAGCGAACTTTGATCGTATAGCTTCTCTAGTCTGAGAAGTCCTCTATTCGCGATTTTCAAAGTCTACATTGCACGTTCCTTTCGCATAGTTAATGCTCATCCTGAAATCAGCTGAGTAGATATGGTGTTACCATAAACGCCGGTGTCGTTAAATCATTCAGCATGTCGCCTTTTTACAGCGATGTGCATAGAAGAAGGCATAGATACTTGTGCGGCATTGTTGGATTCACAACTAGAGCCTGGCGCCCTGATCAAGAGCGCATACGGAGCGCGACGAATACCCTTATTCATCGCGGCCCGGACCAGCAGGGAGTGTTTCAGTCGAGAACCTGCTCTCTCGGTGCAACCCGTCTCAAGATTGTCGATCTCGCGTCCGGGGATCAGCCCATTTTTTCCGAGGATCGCGACTCCGTAATTGTCTTCAATGGCGAAATCTATAATCACCTTGAGGTCCGCCGGGAGCTCGAATTGCTCGGGCACTTCTTTCAGACCCACTGCGATACGGAGACCTTTCTTCAAGCATTTCTCGAGTGGGACACCGGTTGTTTCGAGCGGCTGCGAGGCATGTTCGCAGTTGCCATCTGGAGTGACTCCAAACAGCGTTTGGTATTGGCTCGAGATCGTATCGGCATTAAGCCTCTTTACATCGCCGAGCGAGGCGATGATGTCTTCTTTGCTTCAGAGCTGAAGGGCATCCTCGTCCACCCTGAAATTGAACGTCGTCTCAGTCTTGATGGGCTGGACTGTTATCTGTCAATGAACTACGTTCCGTGCCCGTGGACTTTGGTAGAAGGAATTGAAAAGCTTCCGCCAGGTCACTGGCTCGAATGGCGGGACGGTCGCACGACCAAGCAAGCATATTGGCGTATTCCGGATATCACTCCCACACCGCAATCGCTCGAAGACGCAAAAGTCGAGCTGGACAGTCTCTTGGACAAATCGGTTCGAGAACATCTTATGTCTGATGTTCCGATGGGAGTGTGGCTCAGCGGCGGGGTAGACTCGTCGACCGTCCTCCACTATGCCGCTCAGGCATCCAGCTCGCAACTCAAAACTTTTTCGATCTCTTTTAGTGGTCACAGTTTCGATGAGTCCCCGTATATCCGCCAAGTCGTCAAACACTATGGGACAGATCATGAACAGTTCAATCTGACACCAGACGAGGATTTGGAGGGAGCCATTGAAGACATTGCCTACTATTCTGATGAACTAAGCGCAGATTCCGGGGCATTGCCGGTCTGGTTTCTTTCCAAACTATGTAAGAAGAGCTGTACGGTAGCCTTCAGTGGAGAAGGAGCAGATGAAATCTTCGGCGGATACCTTACTTATCGTGCGAACCGTATTGCCGCCCCATTTCGAAAATTACCATCTGGTTTAGTTGACCTTTCTCTTAGCGCCCTGCGCTTTTGGCCAGTTTCTAACGAGAAGATCAGCTTTGAGTACAAGCTGAAACGTCTCCTCCAGGGCAGTCTTATGCCGCCGGAGAGAGCTCATGTGTACTGGAATGGAACATTTTCTGAAGCAGAAAAAAATACTCTGTTGCGGGTTCCACTGCCCGGGGCTCTTGACGATCGTCTCGCTCGTCTGAGGGCAAGCCTGCCGGGAGATGGAATCGCACCTTTCCTTGAGTTCGACCAACGTTACTACCTTCCTGACGATATCTTGGTTAAGTCCGACCGGGTGAGCATGGCCCACGCGATCGAGGTCCGGCCTCCGTTTGTCGATCACCGAATCATAGAGTTTGCCGCTAAGTTGCCGATGGACTTCAAAATCCGCGGTGCGCACCAGAAATATCTTCTCAAGGAAGTGATGAGATCTAAATTGCCCGCCACTATCGTTCAGCGCGAGAAGATAGGATTCGATATTCCTACGCACGATTGGTTTCGAGGGCCGCTTCGAGCCATGTTGATGGAGACGCTGGCATCAGCAGAAGCGGAACACTCCGAGCTATTTGACTTCGCAACTATCCGAAGTTACACGCAACTACACTTGAACAAGCGCATAAACGTCGGCTATCACTTGTGGGGATTGGTCATGTTATTTCTATGGATGAAACGATGGAACATTCAGTCAACACCACTACGAACCGTCAGGGGGCACGTGCTCACAGCAGAGTTGTAGGCTTGTTATTTGGCATTTTCCATGCCTAATGGCCGAAGCTCACCGAAGAGGAAGTTTACTGCAACCAAAGCATTCAATCGAACGTCGAAATATGTACACTTATGGCTACTAATCGGAGGAAATATGCGGATTGCTGTTCTCGGTGGTGATGGTTATTGCGGTTGGGCCACTGCCCTATATCTTGTAAGCAAGGGCCACTCCGTTGCCATCATCGACAACTTCGTCCGCCGTCAATGGGACTACGAGCTCGGTGTTCAGACGTTGACGCCGATCCGGCCTCTCTCCGAGCGATTAGCGGCCTGGCATCAATTGACAGGGATAGCGATCGAGCTTTTCGTCGGCGATGTCTCGGATTATGACTTTCTTTCCTCTACGATCAAGACCTTTCAGCCCGAAGCCGTCGTCCATTTTGCGGAGCAAAGATCGGCGCCCTATTCGATGATCGATCGAAAGCACGCAATCTATACCCAGACGAATAATGTGGTAGGTACCCTGAACCTGCTCTTCGCCATCCGTGAGTTGCAGCCGGATTGCCATATCGTCAAGTTGGGCACCATGGGTGAATACGGCACGCCAAATATCGATATCGAAGAAGGGTTTATCACTATCGAGCACAACGGCCGCAAAGATACGCTCCCGTTTCCCAAACAGCCGGGCTCTTTTTATCACCTCTCAAAAGTACATGACAGCCACAATATTATGTTTACCTGCAAGGCTTGGGGTTTGCGGGCCACAGACCTGAATCAGGGGGTTGTGTACGGCACGGTTACTGACGAAGTCATGATGGACGAAGCGCTCATCAATCGGTTTGACTACGACGACGTATTTGGCACAGTTCTCAATCGCTTCTGCGCTCAGGCGGCGATTGGCTACCCGCTTACAGTATATGGGCAGGGTGGGCAGACGCGTGGATTTCTCGATATTCGCGATACCGTCCGTTGTGTCGAACTTGCCTGCTTAAATCCTGCCAAGCCGGGCGAATTCCGAGTTTTCAATCAGTTTACCGAGCAGTTCTCGGTACTGGATTTGGCCGTAACCGTTCAAGCGGTGGCCGGCCAAATGGGCATCAAGGTTGAGATCGATCATCTTCCTGACCCTCGTGTCGAAGCAGAATCGCACTACTATAACGCACGGCACTCCAGACTGACCGATCTAGGACTAAAACCACACGTGCTCTCAGATTCACTCGTTGATTCGCTCATTGGTATTGCCGTGCGCTATCGCGATCGCATCGATCCCGCTCTGTTTGCGCCGCAGATCAACTGGCGAAGTACGCAGAACGAACGGCGTATCGTGAGCGAAACGAGCAAACAATCATATCTCGCAAAAGATACGGTATAGAGGTTACTGAGGCACACTGACCTTTACCAATGCACTTACAGGAGTGGCACAAGTTCGCCATTGCGCATTAGATAGTCACGTCCTCGCCACCGAATACTTTTACGCGTAAAACTCGTCAGCCAGATCAAGGTGGCCATTCCGTCCCACAGAGGAATTAGCGCCAACTTCTTCCAGACGCCTCGCTGTTTGAGTCCCCAGGAACCAATCATCACCGTAAGAAAGGCGCGGACAATAAGGTATCCCCCAAGATAACTCGCGGCAATGCGGGGCGTCGGACGAAGCGCGACTGCAACGATCGCCCAAGGTAGCCCCAGAGTAAAGATAAGACCGAGATGTCCCCATGGACGCATGTGCCGCATCACGGTAATCCAGCGCAGGCGCTTATAAAATAGTTCACTCAAAGACTGGAAGTCTGCGACCGTTGAAATCGTGTAAGGAAGGAGCTTCACTTCATACCCTTGCTCGGCTATCAATCGCCCAACCCATAGATCGTCAGCTGGACGATTCTCGATCGACGCGTAGCCTCCAAAGGCGTGAAGGCGAGTACGAGTCGTTGCAATCGTTGGACCCAGCGCAAACTTCACTCCATCCAATTGCTTAGCCACTAGAATTCCAGGATAAAAGTCTGAAACCATCCCGACATCCTGCAATCGTTGCACCCACGTGGATTCTTCAGTGGGCACATAGAAGCAGGTGACCGCTCCAATCTTGGGGTTTGCCAAGGGCGCGATCACTTTTCGTAAATAATCCGGCTCCACGCGGACATCGCTATCGCTAATTACAAGGTGTTCATGTGAGGCTTCTTCCACAAGTCGTGCCAACTTAGCTACTTTGTCATTGGTCGCAATACGGCCTGAGCCAATCACAATTCGGATCTTACTTTCCGGGAAGTCGCGGACAAGGCGCTCCAATACCGGGAACACGGGATCACTTGTGTCGCCGACGCAGAACAGAATCTCGTAGTCGGGATAATCCTGTCGGCAGAAGCTTGCGAAATTCTCATATGCCTCAGGATCAAGCCCCCGTACAGGCTTTAGATTACTCAGCGGCGGCAAAAAATCGTCGGTCCTGTCGGTTTTCCCTCTTGTTGTCACGAAAAATCGTAGCGAACTAAAAATCGCAATAGCATAGTAGATGAACGGAATTGCAGCAATGCCGAGGAACACGTCTCGTGTTAAAAGGGTAGTCATTAAGCACCAAAAAACAGATTTCAGTTAGTGTAGCGTGAGCCGACATCGAACGGCTTGTTTCAATTTCCATGCCAGATCGCCCAAAAAAGGCGATCTCTGCTTCACGACCTCCGTTTAATATTCACAAAGACGGTGGTATTGTCTTTAGGCAAGGATATCGGGAAGATATAGTGCTCGGGATTCTGATTTATTTGCTGAAGGAGAAGTGAATTTGAACAAGCACAGAATTACTCGGATCTCTAAGTCTTGGTCTATATCGGCTTTCGTTGTTGCCTTCAGCGTTGTGCTGTTTGCTCCTAAGGTGGTGCTGGCGCACGCAGTGTTGGTGAGTTCTCAACCAGCCGTGAACAGTACGGTTTCAGGACCGGAGATCTCCGTCCGACTCAAATATAATTCACGAGTTGATATGGGGCATTCGACCCTGACCTTGCTCGATCCTGACGGAAAAGTGGAGAAAGTCGCAATCGAAAGCGAGCCCGAGCCCGGAGTTCTTGCCGCCAAGTTGACCGGACTCGTCAAAGGACCCTATGTGTTGCGCTGGCAGGTTCTGGCTACGGATGGACACATCACACGCGGCAAAGTTCCCTTCGAAGTAGAGTAGAGACTAATCTCTTGATCTGGTTCCTGCGCGATATTGATCTGCTGAGTGTTCTGGCACGTGCGGCGACGCTAGCCTTCGAAGCGTTGCTGCTGGGAGGCGTTGCCTTTCTGCTGGTCGTGGTGCGCCCCGTGAGAGCGAGCGAGGCAGTCGAAGATTTTTGCCGCCGCGGTATCAGAGCGGCGGCAATTGCATTGGTAGTTGGGGAGCTAGCCATGGTCTCCTCATCCGGCGCCCTTCTCTTGAGTGGCTCTGATTTGACGCTCAGAGATGTGATGACCACCAGCTTCTTTCGCGCTGATTTCTTCGCAATCCTGTTCGCAATTGGACTTTGGATCTGTGCTCGGTTCAAAAGCAATAAGGCGGCAATCGCGTCGGGCCCCCTGAGCTTTCTACTGCTGGCAGCAACGGTCTCCACCAGTCATGCGGCGGCACGCATCGATCAACGCGTTCTGTTGACGCTTCTAACTGCGGCACATCACGTGGGTACAGCTGTTTGGATTGGTGCGATGGCCTACCTCTTGATTTCCCTGGGCCGCACCAAAGACGTGACTGAGGCTCGGCAGTTGACCCAGCGTTACTCCACGATGGCTATGTTTGCCGCCGCCATACTCGTATTGGCGGGAGTTGGCATGGCTTGGTTCTACGTGGGGTCATGGAGCGCGACCTACACCACCGCGTACGGCATCATGCTGGTTGCCAAGATCTATCTTTTTCTGGTGATGATTGCACTCGGCGCCGGAAACTGGTTTCTAGTGCGGCGTCTGGCCAGCGATCCCGCGCCCTTACTGGCCCGACTGCGGCGCGTCGTAGAGGCGGAGATTTGTCTGGGATTTCTTGCGGTCTTGACAGCGGCGTCGCTGACCGCACAGGCACCTGCGGTCGATGTTGCCGCTCAGGATAGGTTGACTGCCCACGAGATCTACGTGCGCTTGCATCCGGAGCCGCCGCGCATGAGTAGTCCGCCGTTGGCTGCGCTGGCTCCTCCGAGCTCCCTCGCAGTGGCCGTGCAGGACAGTCAATTCGTTCCCACTGTTGGAAGCGACGATACCGATAGAGCATGGTCTGAGTACAACCATCACTGGGCAGGGCTGATTGTGCTCATTGCAGGGCTACTGGCGCTGCTCAGCCGGTACCGGACGATGCGCTGGGCACGCTTTTGGCCGCTCAGCTTTGCTGGTTTAGCTGTCTTCATATTGCTGCGCGCTGATCCGGAGAACTGGCCCCTTGGGCCGCGTCCCTTCTGGCAGAGCTTCGCTTCGCCCGACGTACTGCAACATCGTGTTGGGGCACTCCTGATCGTAGTCTTCGCAGCATTCGAATGTGCGGTGCAGGCAGGCAAGTTGAGAGCGCGGTGGGCGTCCTATGTTTTTCCTGCAATGTGTGGTCTCGGCGCAGCGCTGTTGCTGACGCACGAGCACTCGGCTAAGGACGTGAAAGAAGCAATGCTCGCAGAGATGAGTCACACCCCCATTGCTTTGCTCGGTATGACGGCTGGTTGTAGCCGATGGCTGGAATTACGCTTACCTAAGAGCCGCTTGGCCACAATTGCCAGCTATCTCTGGCCTGTGTGCCTGGCGCTGGTTGGTTATATCCTGTTGAACTACAGAGAGTTGCCATAAATACTGGACAGTTTTCCATCCGACAAAGTCAAAGTTCCCATGTCTCGTCAAATGTGGCATTTGCGATTCCAGTGCCTCCTAAACCTACGATCAAAATTTCTTAGAGCGGTTCTGCTGGGGTAGGGGTAAGGCCCAGTTCGATAGTTTGGGAGCCAAGACGTGGATGAGTTGCTGTTAGTCGAACCGTTCCTTCCTGTTCCTTCGCTCGTAACCAAACGGCGCCTGTTCCCCCGATCAACGCGAAGGGATTGTCACCGATCAAGGTTGCAGGACCTTCCAGTTTGAATACGACAGGATCGTTTGCGTAGGTGCGCATGGCCCCAAACTCGTCTGTCACCCGCATCACCACGCGTGTGGTATCAGCGCCGTCGGCCTGGAGCGTTGCGTTGTCAGCAAGCAGGATAAACTTCTGATCAACGCCCAATCCGGATAGGGTTTTAGACGCTACCTGCTTTCCCTGTAGGTAGCCATCGATCCTGAGATCGCCCCAGCCATGTCGGTTACTTCGCTTTACCTGGCTGCGGTCAAGAATGAACGGCGGGTACTTCAGGTAATCAAACTCCCCCCGCTCGGGGTCGAGTTCCGCGATCAGGTCCCATGGGCTCGTTGCCACGCTGTCCGCACGCTCATAGAACTTCAGATGATCGCAGTTCGAACAGACGACGGCTTTAGTGAAGTTGGTCGACTCATCGCTGTTTGCCCAGTGGAAGGCTGGTTCGAGAACAATCTCCTCTGACGGTTCGCACTGCGACTTGTAAAAGCCTCCAGCGGGTTTGAGCTCTCGAAAGATGTCCGTCACACCGTGATAGCAGATGCGATCCCCTGCCCCGAAGTTCGCGTGTGTGTTGTAGTCAAAGGCGCACCAGCCGATCCCGCCCGCGTACTGAGGGTCAGATGCGAGTTGGTTATGGATACGGGCGTGCCGAAGCGTGTGTTCACGCTGGCGCTCGTCGTCATCTGTCGTCTTGGTGGGAAAAGTGTGTCCAACAAACTCGGTATTGAGATACAGGGGATGATTCGGCTTTCTCAACGGGAAGCCGAAGTCGTTGATTGTGAAGACATCCTCTAAAAGCTCCGACTCCTTGAAGTTACGAATGCCGCCCGTCTGGCGCGTCTTGTCGAGCGCATGTGCAAGCGCATTCGTGCGCGTATAGAAGCTGTGATCGTCTGGGGACTCATTGATTCGTACGCCCCATAGGATGATCGACGGATGGTTCCAGTCGCGTCGGACCATGCGCCCTACGTTGTCAATGGCGACAAGCTTCCATGGTTCGGGGCCGATGTGTTGCCAGCCCGGAATCTCCTCGAGCACAAGCAGACCGATCTCGTCGCAGCAATCCAGAAAATGCCGGGACTGTGGGTAATGAGAGGTCCGAACAATGTTGCAGTGGAGGGTATGACGAAGAATCTTTGCGTCCTGACGTTGTACGCGGGCTGGCATGGCCTGACCCACGAAAGGAAAGGTCTGGTGGCGATCGAGGCCGCGTAGCTTGATGATTTTGCCGTTCAGTGAGAAGCCGTGATCTGTGAAGGTTGCTTCGCGGAAACCGATGCGACGGGCGTCCTCATCCATAATCTTGCCGGTGTGCCGTAGACGAACCCGAACAGTATAAAGGTTCGGAGTCGCTATGTCCCAAAGCTTTACACCATCGATCTCCTTGAAAGACAGGGTCTGTTTCGCAGGATCGTCGACAGTCTCGGTGCTTGAGTAGACCGGAGCGCTTGTAGTCGGGTCCGCTGCTGCATTCGGATCAGTGCCCGTCGATACCTTGAAAGTTTTGCTTGTCTTTGCAAGAGTACGTTCTCCCTCGAGCAATTCTGCTTCGAGAACCAGGTCGCCGTGAGGAGGCATGCCGGCGAGAAAGCAGTCCACGTCGAGCGACGGCTTTCCGCTCAAGACGTTATTCGGGTGCGCAAATATATTATCCAGATAGAGGCTTGGAACCACGCGCAACGAGACTTCGCGATAGATTCCACCGAAGGTCATGTAGTCGATTTCGTTGCCGAACGGCGGAATGTCGTTGCGTTCTGTGGAGTCTAATTGCACGACGAGGATATTCTCTCCGTCTTTTTTGAGATGTGGGGTTAATTCAAAGGAAAACGGAGTAAATCCGCCTTTGTACTCGCCAAGTGATGTGCCGTTGATCCACACCGTTGATGCTGTCATAGCGCCTTCGAAGTCTACGAAGATACGTTTACCCGCCGAACCTGGAGGGGTCTTGAAGCGTCGGCGATAGGTCGAGATGAACTCGTAGTCCTTATCGTCGAAGCTATGCCACGGCAGGCTTATGTTCGTGTGTGGGATGACTACTTGCTCGAAGGAAGAGTCGTCGAACTCGGGAGTTTCGGCTCCGGCGACCTTGGATGGGTGATATCTCCAGCTGCGATTGATTGGATAAATCGCTCGCCCGTAGGTTGGGAGTTCTTCGGCGAAGGCGGAGACGCCTGGTAGTGTCGCTGCTGCCAGTAGAGTTCCTGTTGTGCGGAGAAAATCGCGTCGATCCATCAAATTAGCAAAATCAGCCATGCCAAATTCTACTTATAAACAGGTCTAGCTGGTGGTGAAATGCATTCATTTTTTTTGAGGGCTATGGCTTCCTAAAGGCTAAGGAGGAAGCAAAAATCAATGAAGAAACGAGAACAGTTTGGCGGATTTTTTTAGTTGATAGATTTGTGTATTTTGCTGGGGTTTTTGTGAAAAACGGGTGTCAAAACGTGGTGTTTTGATGGTCAATTCGTGGTGGGATGCATGGTGAATGTGGTACTTAAGCGGCCATGTTTCAGGCGCTAAAAAATGTGACACCTATTCTGGATTTATTTTGGTGATCTTCCATTTTGGAATTTCGCGCACAGCAGAGGAATTTGCAGACACCACATTCTGTGAGTGCGGGTGATTCGTGCACTCTAGTTAAACGCCCGAAGCTGTGTTGCAGTTGTTGGA
The DNA here is from genome assembly GCF_051013355.1 of Tunturiibacter lichenicola. GTDB lineage: Bacteria > Acidobacteriota > Terriglobia > Terriglobales > Acidobacteriaceae > Edaphobacter > Edaphobacter lichenicola_F. The sequence goes on from NZ_CP132944.1 coordinate 201,517, forward strand.
GAGCTAGCTTTTTGTGGTCGATGTTGTCCGGCTACCCGGCCGCTAATGAGAGCAATCCTTGAAGATCAAGGGCAGAGTTTGATTCTGTGCCGCGAGGCAGTGACGGGGAGATCACCAGAGCCTGATTATGGCCTTCAAACCACACCAGGAAGGAAGATTGTTCGGATTGGGGGAGCCGCTGCTGGTTGATCCACTGATAGTAGGCGGCCATGTCCGCATCTATGAGGGAGCCAACGGGATCGAATTCAGGTTTGCTCCCGCTGCTGGACAGCAGCTCGTTCATTGGCCTCTGTCGTTGCCGTGGGGCAAAGCGTACGAGTAAGGTTTGCGCCTGCGCTCGTCGCAACACTTCGCGTGTCGTCCATTGAACGAAGGTCGTGCTGAATATCTGGGTGCCCGATCCTTCCGTCAGGAGCCTGACCTGGAAACGTTCTAAGACCTCGTCACCTGTTTTACCCATTCCGAGATCGGTAGGAGACAGACGCGCCATGTGGGTGCGCAATTCCTCAGGGCCCATGCCAGGCTTTGAAATTTCTGTCTGCATGTTTTTCAGTAGTGCGGCTCGTACGGGCTCCATCTGCTGAAACGAGACGCAGCTCAACTGCGAACTGTGATTGACTGCCTGCCCTCCATCGATGTACCAGTGTGCATAGGGCGCGGGACGCGCCTTCGCCCTGGCTTCTACTCCAGCCAACAAGAGCTCTACTCCGTTTTCCGGCTTGATCTGCTTGAAGTAGGTACCGTGCTTGCGAAGATTGAGAAAGAGCGGCTCGTCATACGAGACAACACCTTGTCCGATGATTGCAACTCCCAGTCTTCGCATGGCTATTGGTTCTGGAGGTGCTGCTTTTTGAAGGCGATTTCCGTAAACTACCGCTGCCTCGCGGAAGGTATCCAGTTGGTGCGTTGTCCACAGATAGGCCGATAGCTGTTCGACAAACTGGGCCGGCTGATTGATCCAATCAAGCTTTTCAAGCTTCGACGAGAGCGAAAGTTGCGAGAAGACCTGGAACCACTCTTTGAGCTGTGCCGGCGTTAGGGAGCTAAGCGTGACAAGCTCATGATCGATTGCAGTGCGTTCTGCAGGAAACTTGAAGTCGTAGTCGATGACCTCTCGCAGCAAGCTAGGCACGAAGCTGAGGGGCAGCTGTTGCAGTGTTGCAAGGTGAGCTACGGCGAGCTTCCCTGCTTTGGGCGGGTACCCAGCAAACTGTTCGGCTTTGAGATCGCTTGGCAACATAACTACAACAACTCGTGAATCGGGGCGCCTTGTGACAGCTTCGGCGAGAAGCCCATGAGCGCGCCTAGAGTGGGTACAAGATCGATTGATTGTAAAGGCCGATCATAGACCATTCCCGGCCGGACACCTGCACCGAGGGTCATCATCCAGGTGGTGCGTGACGCTGCGTCACCGGTGCGATGATGCTGAAATCCATTCCCGCCGGCGTCCTCGTCCGCGTCACGTCCAAAGTCCGGAAGAATGAACATCGTTGTATTGCCTGCATATTCAGGTTCGGCCTGAACGACCTTCCATAACTCTGCGCAGAGACGGTCCGTGCGTCGAATAGCGTCAACATAGAGTGAGTATGCACCGGAGTGAGCGACGTCGATATCGTGCATGGTGATCCAGAGCAGACTGGGCGACTCCTGCTGCATCAGACGTTTTGCGACGTAGATAGAGAGCTCGTCGGGGCTTGAGACGGTTCGTGCATGCGCCATGAAGTCGTCGACTGAGAGCTTTAGTATTCTTTCCATCTGCTGTAGTTCGAATTCACCGCCTCCAATTTGCGGCGCGTAGAGCGGGGTCTCGTAGTTGTCATGCAGCAGGTGGTTGTAGTCCGTCGATCCGGATGTTGCCGCGCTGAGTAGATGCTTTGGCAAGATGACTTTGGCGCCAAGACCCGGGCCATAGGAGCGATAGTCGCTTTCACCAATCCGGTTGAAGCCGTTGCTGGGCGCTACCACCCACGCGCTGGAGGATGGACGATTCAGGTCCTTGCGAAAGTACTCGAACACGGTTGGGTGCTCGGGTGGAACTGCCGAGAAGTTGTTGAGTGTTTCGTAGACGCCGGTCGCCAGACTCGCGGTCGCTACGTAGTGACCGAGTATTCCCTGATTCATTACTTGCGTGAAGAAGCTGGACTGTGGGGCAAGCTCCTGGAGCATGTGCGGAATATTCTGCTGTCCATCGGGCGCGAAGGTCTCCTGATCGCGAGCGCCTCCGCCAAACGTGATGACGATGATCTTTCTTTTTTTTGCTGCTGCCTCACCATACACAAATGGGCTGGCGCTGGTGAGGGTACTTCCAAGTGCGAGCCCAGCCGTAGTACGCAGAAATTCGCGTCGGGTGAGGCCCAGGTGACGGGCCACTTCGTGTCGTGCTGGAAACGCCTTGCTCAATGAAGCCTTCAACTGAGATCCACCTTATGACCTTTCGGTCTCGATCGTTCGCCTACCTCTTGCTTGCAGATGCGCACCTCAAGGCTTAGTGACAGATGCGGGTTTTGCCGAATATACAAACTGCTGCACCTCGGCCCTTTCCTTGTCGACTGCGGCCATGTGTTGCGCCTGAAGTTGTTGATAGACGGCGAACTCTTTTTGTGCCTGATCCTTCTGCCCTGCTCGAACATAGTATTGGCCGAGGCGATAGTGTGCATCTGGAAGATTGGGATTCAGCTCTAATGCTCGCTGATACTCGGGCAACGATTTTGCTGACTCGTGCTGATCTGCGTAGAGGATGCCTAACTGTAAGTGTGCGTCGGCGAGTGTTCCATCCAACGCAATCGACTTTTGCAGCAGGGCCTCGACTGCGTGGAAATCTACACTGGTTTCATCCAAACGTTTTCCCTTCCATAGACTCACGGCGTAATAATACTGGGCTAGTGCGTTGTTTGGCTGTAGCTCTGAGTAGCGGCGGAACCTTTGGATTACATTGTCGGCCTGATTTGGAGAGCTAAGGTAGGACTTGGATAGAAATAGATAACAGCGGGCATCGGTTGGGTCGAGATCTGCTGCTGTCAGCAAGGACTTGATCGACTCCTCGTACCTGCCTCGTGAGTATAGGGCCATACCAAGGCCGATCAACAGTCGCGGCGAAGTTGGGTAGCGCTTTGACGCTTGCTGAAATACGTCGATGGCTGGCTCGTATGTTCTATGGAGGAGTAGCTCGCTTCCCCAGGTGAAGAGATTGTCTTCACTCGGGTCCATTTGAGCGGCGATTTCGAATTCGTTCGCAGCATCCACGAACTTGCCGTCCTTCTCGTCGATTTGACCAAGCAGGTTATGCAGTTCCCCGGTGTTCTTCTGCTGCAACATAGTCTGGATAAGCTGTTGTGCTTCGCTGCGTTTACCGGTGAGGAAGTATGCAAGAGCTAGATCGTAACCGTTGTTGTACGAGGAAGGATTGATTCGCTGCGCCTGTTCGAGTAGAGGGAGCGCGTCGGACATTCTGTTGGTTTGAAGATAAAAATCGGCTAGGTTATGGTTCGCGTCGAAGTCTCGCGGTTCGAGAGCGAGGGCTTTGCGGAATTGGGCCTCAGCTAGTTCGAGCTTTCCAGAGCCTGCGAGAGCTGTTGCTAGGTTCGTTCTCGCCGCTGCAGAGTCTGGCTTTATTTGTGTGGCTATCTCGAGTTGCTCGATAGATTTTTCGTTGCGTGATTGTTCAGCATAAGTTAGTCCGAGGAGTTCATGGACTTCAAAGCTCTTGGGGACTTGGGGTAAGAGGCTCTCGAGTTGCTTGGCAGCCTCTACAAAGTTTCCCGCATGGTATTGAGCTACTGCAGACTGAAACTGTTGATCTAGCTTCTGGCTTGGATTCTCCTGGGCCGATATTGCCGCACAAACTAGAAGCGAGCTGCTAAAAACTATCAGCCGCAACCGGGGCCTATTGCTCACAGTTCACCTCTGTCATCGTGCATAAGCCAAATGCTACGCACGAGTAACCCTTGGAAAAACAAATCCGGGGAGACGCCTTTGCAGGCGCCTCTTCCGGAGTTGTTCAACTTAGGATTAATAGTACAGCTTGAGAGCAAATTGAATCTGTCGCGGATCGTATGGTGCGTCGCGAGTGGATCCGATTTCGCCAAAGGTGCCGCTGGTGAAGTTACCCGAGTTGCTGACCGCCGTCACTCCGTTGCCGCCGAAGTTAGGTGAGTTGAAGTTCGGGTGATTGAGGATGTTGAAGAATTCAGCTCTGAACTGGAGCGAGAAACGCTCGCTGAGTTGCATGGCCTTGAACGCTGAGAAGTCGAACCGATGGAAGCCTGGGCCGGTTGTAGTTCCTTCTCCATCACCCAACAGTGCAGCGCCGGTTAGAGGTGTGCATCCGGTTGGCGTGCCAATGATCGGGCCACCTGGTCCTAGCAAGCAGGGCTGCTGGAAGGCTGCCGGGTTGCCGAACCAATTGAGTTTCCCGTTCGAGTCTGTATGGAGTCCGAGCTTCTGACTTTGTCCGGGGACCTTCAGATCGAAGCAATTCGTTCCGGAGGTGGTTCCGGTTGGGCAACTGAGGGTGATCGGCTGGCCGCCCTGGAGGGTTACGATCCAGTTCACTGCCCAGCCACCGATAACTGCATTTTCCAGCTTGCCGGCGCTGGCCATGAACTTCTTATCCTTGCCAAATGGCAGCTGATATCCGCCGCTTATGTGGACTACATTTCGGATATCGAAGTCGGCGGGACCGTAATCAAATCTCGGACCAAGGCCCGGAACGTACGGAGCACGGAATCCACCGAGACTGCCTCCGTTCAGAAGGTCCAAGGCATCTGAAAGCGTCTTCGAATACGTGTAGGTGACAAGGTAATTTAGACCGCTAGAAAATTGCTGTTCCAGTTTGGTTTGCAAGCCACTGTAGTTGCTGATTCCCACAGTCTGCTGATAACTCGCGCCTTGTGAAAAGTCAGGGAACGGCACGAAGGGAGTTGTGCTGGTGTTGGCCGGCACAAATGTAGAGACGTCGTTGTTGCCGATACCAACCTGCAGGTTGTTACCTTCCGTGAAGACATACGCAACCTGCGCGGACATGGAAGAGGTGATTGCGTACTGGAGGGTGAAGTTAGCTGCCAGAGTAGTCGGTGTGATGTATTTGAACTGAAGGCCCTGGAGACTGAGACCTGCAGCGTTGACCGCGAGAGGAGTGAAGGAACTGCAAGTGAGACCGGTACCGATTGGCGCGCTTCCGCCTGGGCTTGTGGCGCAGGTGCCGTAAGGGTTGGGACCGGCACCGAAGGGTGCGGAGTCGCTGCCGTTTGTCTTGTAGTCGAAGTTGTAGACGAAGGGATAGTTCTCGCCGATGTTGGGTCCGTATCCCTGGTTTTCAAACGAGTTGTAGAAGAGCCCGACACCACCACGCATTACAAACTTCGGAGTGATTTGATAAGCGAAGCCTGCGCGCGGGGCGAAGTTGCTCTTTTGAGTTTGAGTGAGTGCTTTAGCGTACCTGTTGGTTTCCTCCAGTGTGATTCCGTCTTTAGCTAAGAGGTCAATGAAGCCGTTGCCGTTGAGAGAAGGATTGTTGGCTGTCGAAGACAAGGACCTGTCGGCCTTCCCTGACGCCGGGATTAGATATGTTGGCACTCCATTGGGAGGACCGCTCTGTACAAAGTTGGCCTGAGCGCCGTTCGATTCGGAGATTGGGCTGAAGTAGTCCCAACGCAGACCAAGATTGAGGGTCAACTTCGAGCTGACCTTCCAGTCGTCCTGGAAGTACGCAGCAAAGTACTTTCTGGTGTCGTAGGTTTTACTGATATTTGAGGCTTTTACCTCACTTGCGCCTCCCACAAAATTGACTGCGGTGGGGGAACTCCCTGCTGTTGGCGTCACAAGGAATTGCGCAATACCGGTCTGGTCTCCTGATTGGCCCGGAACACCTTCATAGTTGCCATTGAAGTCGAATTCACCTCGAGAGTAGGCAGGCTGCAGGGTGTTGAAGTGCACATTCTGGAACTCGATTCCCGTCTTGAAGCTGTGCTTTCCATAGATCTTTGTGAAGTCGTCCGTAATCTGGAGGGTCTGGCTGACTTCATCGGAAGGCAGGAAGTCATTGCTACCCAGCTCCTGCAGACCCCCGATGACGATCGCCGGAAGGCCGCCGTTCTCAGGCGACTGAGGGATTCCCTGAATTCCGTACTTCGCCGGAATACCCTGCGTGGTTCCTTCCGGGCCAAAGCGAGTGGTGTGCAGGTGGTTGAAGCCGACACGAGCCACGTTGACAACGTCAGGAGTGAAGACGTGAGTCCAAGCGGCAACAGCCTGATCGGACTTCGCTGTCTGGAGGCCCTGCTGGAAGCTACCTCCGTCTGCAACGCCGCCGAAGGGTCCAGGAATGAATTGCGGATCGTCCACATAGCTGAAGCGGACGAAGAACTGTTCTTTCTGCGTGGGATTGAAGTCGCCGCGCACGTCAAAGGCGTTGCGATGCTCGAACAGATTTGGACTTGTTACGAAGTTTGACGTAATACCCGAAGCGGTCGGCAGAGGATATAGATTGAGCAGACCGATTGCGTTCGCATCCAGGCGGGAGGCGGGGATCTGGTTCAGGTTGCAACCAGCAAGCGTGTAGGTCAGCGTGCCTGCTCCGCACGAGCCGAAGGGATCGCGAACGTAGCCAGATTTTGCCGCCACAAAACCGGAGACAGGATCCAATGCACCGGCGGTGACTGCACGAGTTGTTGCGGGATCCATGATCGTGCCAAATGGTATCGACCGGCCCACATTGTCTGTACGCGGTGCGCCGGACTGTCCTGTAATCACTTCAGAGAGATTTGTATAGCCGCTGTTTCTTTCCTGGTTCGTCGGAACGGCGATACCAGACTGAGTGTTGCCCTGGACGCGTCGAAAACCTTCGTAGTCGCCAAAGAAGAAGAGCTTGTTCTTGATGATTGGGCCGCCGATGGTGGCTCCGAACTGGTTGAAGCGCAACTCTCCTTTTTTGACTTCGAAGTAGTCTTTCGCGTCGAGGACGTCATTGCGGAAGAACTCCCAGACCGCGCCATGGAGGCTGTTTGTGCCTGACTTAATCGTGGCGTTTAGAACGGCGCCAGCGGAACGTCCGAGTTCAGCGCTGAAGTCTGCTGTCTGTACTTTGAACTCCTGGATCGCGTCCAATGGAGGGAGAATAACGAAGTTCGTACCATTCAAAAAGTCGACTGCGTTGGAGTTGTTGTCGATACCGTCCAGCAGGTAGTTGTTCTGTGCGGGGCGAAGGCCATTCGCTGTAAAAGCGCCAGAGGCTGCGTTTCCGCGTGTGTCTGCCTGCGATGAGTTCACACCTGCGCCAAGCTGGGCGAGGAATGTAAAGTTACGCCCATTCAATGGAAGACTGTTCACGGTGCGCTCAGTCATGACCTGACCGACTGACGATTCGTCAGTTTCCAACTGCGGCGGTGCAGTCGTGACGTCCACTGTGGTCGTGGTTTCACCTAACTTGAGCTCCACGTTAACCTGCAGGTTTTGTCCCACGGACACCGTCAGGTTTTTCTGGCTCGTTGTCGAGAAGCCGGGTGCTGTCACAGTCACGGAGTAGTGGCCGATCCTGACGGGGGAGAAGATGTATACGCCCGAGCCGTTGGTCACGGTCTCCAAGGTCAACCCCTGATCTGTATTCAACAGGGTCACATGCGCATTAGGAATAATCGCATTCGCTGCATCAGTGACAGTGCCGTTGATAGATCCTTCGTCCACCTGACCAAATACAGCCTGAGTCTGCATAAGCAGAAGGCACAAGCATGCAACGGTTATGTATACAAAATGTCGAAACAAACTCTTTGCGTTGCGATCAGTAGCCATCCGAATAACCTCAGTTTTTTTTCGTTCCATGGTCTTCGCGCGTCGTCAAACTTAATGCGCTAATTGGGAGCCCGAGTAATGCTTTTCTGAAGCTTCACCGCGAAGTAACCGGTTACATCACTGACGGGAGGAATCTAGAACAAACAAATAACTTTTGTCAATCAAAAGGTTGAAATTATCGTCCGCATGTGGATGGACATAATTTGGTTCACCGGCTATCAATTCGTTTGGCACGATTTTGGGCTCGGTGCAGCCATGGTGCTACCATGGCCGAAACACGGAACCCCTTTGAAATGACGTACTCCCAGACTAAAAGACCTTTTTTTACCCGCCGGAAACTGCTCAAAAGCCTGGGTTTGTCGTCCATGTTCTTTCGCCCGGCACCTTTCTATGCCTCCTCCTTTTTGTTTGGCGCGCCAGAGATCTTACGAGCTCCTGGTTCGGATTATTCCTTCGCCGACATCCGGCTGACACCGCATTACCCTGCAAAATCTCCTCTTGAAGATGTCCTCCGCCTGGTGACGCCTGGTTCGGATGAGTACATCACTGAGAGATACGCCTTTGAAATCGAACTACAGCTCAACGGGTGGAAGCGGGCTCTGGAGGGATCCACGCACGATCTTTCCGCCCTGTCTCGATCGCTGGATGCTTCCTTTCAAGCCTCGTCGCTGGTTCCCGTCGAGACGAAGACGCTGCGCTCTGGAAACGGCATCGAAACCTCAAGGAGACGGTTTGCCACAGAGGTCGTTGCTGGGCGCGAGCGATTTCTCCACGCGATCCAAGATTGGCTGCGACCGGTTTCGCGCGTCGAAACCGCGGAGTTCGAAGTTACAAGTATCGCTGAGATCGCGAGCGCGCCGCTCACGGTCCGTCTGGATATTCGGTATGACCTTGTCGGTCTTCGGAGCGATCAGCGCCGTGAGGAGCGGGTTGGATCGTGGCGCATGGAGTGGTCGCATGATGAATCCCAGCCTGTTGCCGATGCCTGGAGAGTTCGCCGATGGGAGGCCGGTGAAGAGATTCTGAGCGTCACGAACGGGGGCGCATTTGTAGACGTCACGTCTCGCGCCCTTGGTGGAGTGGAGTCGTATACGAGCCAGATGCTTCGCGGGTCTGACTATTGGCGCACGGTTCTAGATGGTGCGTGTGGGATTGATGTCTACGGCAACAACGGCATCGCCGCGGGTGACTTCGACAACGATGGGTTCGATGATCTTTACGTTTGCCAGCCAGCAGGCCTTCCCAACCGGCTGTATCGAAATCGGGGTGACGGAACGTTTGAAGACGTAACGGAACGATCGGGCGTCGGAGTGCTGGACAATACCGCATGCGCACTGTTTGCCGACTTTCGGAACACCGGGCGTCAGGATCTTCTGGTGGTCTGTGGGAGCGGCCCTCTGCTCTTTCTCAATGAAGGGGACGGAACGTTTGCTCTCAAGCGCGACGCGTTCAAGTTTGCGGGTGCTCCACAGGGATCGTTCACACATGCGGCTGTGGCCGACTACGATCGCGACGGCCGTCTCGATATTTACTTCTGCCTTTACAGCTACTATCTCGGGCTCGACCAGTACCACTACCCAGTTCCCTACTTCGACGCGCGCAATGGCCCAGCCAATCGCCTTCTGCACAACGAGGGGGACGGGTCTTTCGTTGAGAAGACCGAAGCGGCGGGATTGAACGTGGATAACAATCGTTACAGCTTCGCTTGCGCATGGGGCGAATCTGGTTCCAGCGGCGCGCCCGACCTCTATGTGGCCAATGACTTCGGGCGGAATAATTTGTATCGCAACAACGGCGATGGGACGTTCAGCACGGTCTCAGGCCCGGCGCACGTTGAAGATGTTGGTGCGGGGATGAGCGCGTGCTGGTCCGATTTTAACGACGATGGGAAGCAGGATATTTATGCCGCCGATATGTGGTCGGCGGCAGGCCAAAGGGTCTCAACGCAAAAGCAGTTTCAGGAGCGAGCACCGGAAGAGATACGAGCGCTCTATCGTCGTCATGCACGGGGAAATGCGCTCTATCGAAACGAGGGGAATGGGGAGTTTCAAAACGTCAGCCAGGAGGCTGGGGTTGAGATGGGGCGCTGGGCCTGGTGTTCAGATTTTTGGGACTTCGATCACGACGGTTACCCCGACCTCTATGTCGCTAACGGGTATATCACCGGACCGGAACGAAAGCAGGAAAAGAACGACCTTGGCAGCTTCTTCTGGCGACAAGTGGTGGCGAAGTCGCCTAATGACTCGACTCCCTCTTTGGCTTACGAGAGGGGATGGAATGCTCTGAATGAATTAATTCGGTCGGATGCATCGTGGAGTGGCCATGAGAGGAATGTAGCTTTCGCGAATAACCGGGATGGAACGTTCTCAGAGGTTTCGGGTGCGGTTGAGCTGGATTTTCCTGAGGACAGCCGTTCTTTTGTTCTTGCTGATCTCGATCATGACGGCCGACTGGAGCTCATTCTCAAAAATCGCAATGCACCGCAGTTGCGGATTCTTCATAACGGGATGAAGGACCTCGGCGACTCGATTGCATTTCGCTTGCGCGGGACTAAGAGCAATCGCGATGCAATCGGAGCAGCGATTACGGTCGAAGCAGGAACGCTGAGGCAGACACAGTATCTGCAAGCGGGCTCGGGGTTTCTGGCTCAGCATTCGAAAGAGGTGTTCTTCGGAGTTGGAAAGCCGGAGGTGGCGATTCAGTGCACGATTCGTTGGCCTAACGGTCTGTCTCAGAGATTCGAACATTTACCGGTCAACCATCGGATTGAATTTGAGGAGGGTGCGAACACCTTTACCGCGAAACCGTTCGCTCTGACAAACTCTTCTTACGCGCAGGCGGCACCGCCGCCCGTGTTAGAACCGCTGCCAACACAGGTAGAGACTTGGCTCATTGAGCCATTGCTGGCACCGGGATTTTCCTTGCCAGATCTTTCCGGTGAGATGCGAGAACTCCGATCGCTGCGCGGTAGCTTTGTGCTGCTCAACTTCTGGACGACAACGGCACCTCTCTGCCGCGACCAGCTGAGACTGCTTCATCGTCACGAGTCCACGCTTGCGGTGGGGCAACTCAAAATTCTGGCGGTCAGCGTCGACCCGAACGATAACGACAGAGCTCGCTCCTTTGCTGCAACGGAGCGATTTTCCTTCCCCGTTGTCTTTGCAACGGAAGATGTAGCGGGAATCTACAACATCATCTACCGTTACTTATTCGATCGCAGAAGGGATCTCGCAATTCCGACCTCATTTCTGCTGGATCGAGAAGGGATGATCGTTAAGGTTTATCAGGGACCGATTAGCCCTGAGCGCCTGCTTGATGATGTAAGAGCTGTCCCAACTACGGCGGGCGGTCGCATGCAAAAGGCGATGCCTTTGGGCGGAGTACTGTACCAGGGAGGGTTTCAGCGGAATGACTTTACCTATGGGGTAGCGCTCTATCAACACGGCTACCTCGAACAGGCCGCTGAATCATTTCAACAGGTCATCGCCGCTAAGCCGAATGATCCCGAAGGCTACTACAACCTGGGAACGCTCAACTTGCGGAAGAATGATTTCAAACAGGCGCGGCAGTACCTTCAACAGACCCTGAAGCTGCGTCCGGACTATCCGGAGGCCTGGAACAATCTTGGGATGATGGCTGCGCAGGAAGGCCATCCGGACGAAGCCATCCAAAGTTTTCAACAGTCGTTGCTTCTGAGACCGACCTATGCCATCGCGCTATTGAACCTGGGAAATGTCTACCGACGTCAGGGCGCTTTTGAAAAAGCGCTCGACTGCCTGAACCGTGCGCTTGCGATTGAACCCGACAATCCCGAGGTCAACTACAGCCTCGGCATGTTCTATGCTCAGCAGAGCCAGATGCAGAGTGCATCGGACTACCTGCAAAGGGCAATCGAACTGCGTCCGGATTATCCTGAAGCGCTGAACAATCTTGGCGTTCTCTTTGTGCGTGAGCAGAATTATGCGAAGGCGAAAGAACAGTTCGAGAGTTGTATCCGTCTTGTCCCAACCTTCGATCAGTCTTATCTTAATCTTGCTCGACTGTACGTGTTGCAGGACGACAAGGGGAGAGCGATAGAAGTTTTGCAACAACTGCTGAAGATGCAACCGCAAAATGCTGGGGCAATTCAGGCCATGGAGATGCTAAACAAAGCACCTTAATAGCCACGTCAAATGATGAGGTCCAAGGCATGGCGTGCCTTTATAATCGCAGCCTATGAATCTTCCTCGCCGGCGTTTTCTCGGCTCCTCTCTTTTTGTGCTTGGTAGTACGTTGGTTGAGGCTTTAGCGACTCCACTCTGGCAGTGGAACGATCCGACACTTGTAGAAGCCGCAACATCTAATTCCGTGTCACCTCAGGTTCAATTTGTAGACGTCGCGCAGAAGGCCGGACTCAACATTCCCAACGTGTGGGGCGGCGTCGACCACAAGCGATCCATCATCGAGGCCAAAGGAAGCGGACTCGCTTTTTTTGATTACGACCATGATGGATGGTTGGATATCTATCTCACCAATGGAAATCGGCTCGATACAAATTGGCCGGCTGGTAAGGTGCCGACATCTCATCTGTACAAAAACAATCGAGATGGCACTTTTACTGACGTCACGGAGAAGTCAGGATTGGGAGTGACCGGCTGGCAGACCGGCGTTTGCGTTGGCGACTACGACAATGACGGATGGGATGATCTGTTTTGCACGTTTTGGGGTCATAACATTCTCTTTCACAACAATGGGAATGGAACTTTTACGGATGTCACGCGCAAAGCAGGTTTACGTCAGGAGCAGATTCGCTGGGGCGCAGGCTGTACTTTTCTCGATTACGACAGAGATGGCCACCTTGATCTGTTTGTGTGTAATTACCTTAAGCTCGATCCCGAGAAGATCCCCGCGGCGGCTGATACGCACTTTTGCCAGTGGAAGGGCGTGCCCATCATGTGCGGCCCGCGCGGCCTTCCTGGCGATACAAACATTCTGTATCACAACAATGGTGACGGTACTTTCACTGACGTTTCAGAGAAGTCGGGCATTCTGAAACCTGGCCCGCGATACTCCATTACGTCAGTCTCTTATGACTTTGATAACGATGGGTGGCCCGATATTTATTTGGCGGTGGACTCTCAACCGAGCATCCTCTTTCAGAACAACCATGACGGGACGTTCACCGATGTTGCTGTCATGGCTGGTTGTGCCTATAGCGATGGAGGCCACGAGCAGGCCGGGATGGGAGTTGCCGTCGCGGACTACGACTGCAACGGCTGGTTTGACATATTCAAGACTAATTTTGCGGATGACACCTGCAACTTGTATCACAACAACGGTGACGGTACTTTTAGCGATGTCACGTTTGCCGCAGGCGTCGGAGTCAATAATCGTTACGTCGCGTGGGGATGTGGGTTTATCGACTATGACAATGATGGGTGGCAGGACATTCTTCAAGTGAATGGGCATGTGTACCCGGAGATTGATAATTACCACTTCGATCAAACTTTCAAGAACCCGCGCCTGGTCTACAAAAATCTCGGCAATGGACACTTCAAAGATGTCTCGTCGGAGATGGGACCCGGCATAACTGAACATTTCTCCAGCCGAGGCGCGGCCTTCGGAGACTATGACAACGACGGCGACATGGATGCGCTGATTTTAAATATGAATGATGTGCCATCGCTCCTTCGCAATGATGGAGGGAACAAACAGAACTGGATTAAGATCAAGCTCGTGGGGACCAAGTGCAATCGCACGGCTATTGGAGCAAGGGTGCGGATTATCACGGGCAAACATATCCAAATGGACGAAGTTAATAGCGGCTCAAGCGTCATGTCGCAAAATGACCTACGACTTCACTTCGGATTGGGAAAGGTTGATACCGTTGACGTGATCGAAGTAAGGTGGCCGACTACGCAGAAGATCGAAAAATTTACTCTGGTCAAAGCAAACCAGATACTCACCATTCGCGAAGGCGATGGCATCGTCAGCACTGTAAAACCGGCCTCACCGTAAAGTTTTGTCGATTTCTGGAATCGTAGCAAGTCTAAGCACGTTCTATAGAACGAACCAGCTTAAGACAAATTTGAGTACCAACGTTTGTTATGCCTTCATTGCGCCGGAGGGTGAACCGGCTGCCCTTGCAGAACAACCAGGAACTGCTTTATCTCGCGCCTCTGACTTTCAATAGCGTCCGCTTGCTTCTTTTCAATCTCGTCATGAAGAAGGAACTCACTTTTCGCTTTTGCTGACTGTCCCGTTCTGTCGTAGGCCACGCCGAGACGATAGTGAGCTTCGCCCAGCTGAGGGTCCGCTTTGATCGCTCTCGTATAGAAACCAATCGCTCTCTCATAATCTTGCTTTGAAGAATAAAGAATTCCGAGTTGGAGATAGGCGTCTACGCAATTGGGATCAATCGCCACGGCCTTGGTGAGCAGAGTTTCTACCTGTTGCAAGGACTGCTGATCAGGCGGCTGTTCCTGTCGTTTCCAAATAGTCATCGCATAAAGATAGTTCGCGACAGGATTTCCAGGTTGTTCTTGCACGAATCGCGCCAGTTTCTGTTCTATGCACGGTAGCCGCGTAGGTGCGGCGATCTCTATCTTCCCCATAAAGACATACGGTTCGGAGGCTGCTGGATTAAGATCAGAAGCTTCACAGAGTCGAAGAGCCGCCTCTTCGTAGAGCGCACCCGCAAACAGAGAAGCGCCGAGCGCAGTTAGCATTCGGGATGACTCTGGATACGCCTTTGCTCCATCTTTGAAGACCTCTACAGCCTGCCAGACTGCCCGGTGCAGTAATAGCTCTGAGCCCCATTCAAAGTAATTTTGCTCGCTCGGATCCAGACGAACTGCCCGCTCATCTTCCCTGACCGCAGCCAATGGATTGCCGAGCTTTTCGTCCAGTTCGCCCGCAAGGCGATGCAGGTCTGCAGAGTCGTTGTGCACTAATAGTTTCTGGACATGTTTGCTAGCCTGTGAGAAGTCACCCACCTCCCTATAAGCCAGCGCCAGATCGTATGCATTGCTATTCTCCGTCGGATCGATTTGATATGCAGTCAACAACAACGGGATAGAGTCCCGGTATCTGCCCGCGTGGAAATAGAATTCGCCAAGCTGATGATTCGCTTTGAAGCTCGCCGGAGCGCTTGCACGAGCGGCACTCAGTTGGCTCTCGGATTCTTGCCCTTCAACTTTAATGTCAGGTCGAGCAGCCCCGTTGGATCTGGAACTTTCAGATTTAAGTGTAAGAGTTTCACGCGCGAGATCTTCACTGGTTCTCAAAGCGGAATCCGATCCATGCCCTCCTACAGCTGTCCAGTCAACAACTCCCGCGATGGTGAAATTCGGCTGATCGGAAAACTGCATTGTCTGGGATGAAGACGGTGAAGATGGACTCGATTTTGGCTGCGCGTCTCCGGGGGATTCGAGAGTCAGATCGATAGTCTTTCGATCGCCCTTGATCTCTAATAGAACGGCGGTATTACGACTTCTTTGTCCTGACTTTTCGGCGCTGACTAGGTATTGCCCTGTTGGGAGAGCGGAAAACGTAAACGCTCCTGCAGCGTTGGTCTTAGTCTCCAAGGTCTCGGAAATATTCTTTTGTTCCAGCCTCACCGACGCGTCGGCTACCGAGCTACCCGCTCGATCGTGGACACTGCCTTGTATAGTGACTCCGTCTGGGTGCTGCTCGTGCGGTTGCTGAGCAGATGACATCGAAGCCAACATGGCGGTAAGGGCCACGACGGCTGCAAGAGCGACTGGGGAAAACCAAGATCTACCTTTTTTAAAGAGCCAGCGCGATCCGTGACGAGCATTCATGCTGGAATTGACTTCACTTACGTGGCGCATTTTACTCAGTTGCCTCTTATTTACTTGTCTTCCGCCGCGCATTCGTTAAGAGACCGCCTTGATCTTCTTGAATGACGATCTTCCCGTCGACCGCGGCCATGTGTGGGAGCATGATAGTCTCGTCCGCGTACCGCCCATTCAGATTAGCGTCAGGCGTGTGAAAGTGTCGATTTAAGAGACAAACCATACGTATACAGAAAAGCAACATCATAACCTAAACAAAAAGTTAGGCTTCCTGGCAGGTTTAGCACTGGGAATCTCTTAAGCTTTCAGTGATCTGCGTGCCTTTCTCGCCCTTTGAATGCAATCGGTTACAGTGAAAGCAAGATGCCGACCGAAAGTAGGCGCATGGCTGCGATATCCGAGGTAGAGTCAGATAGTTTTCTTGTATCTGTCACAACAGAGAAGCTCGACTCGAATGCTGAGTGATAACTTTTGATGTGCGCCAACACAGATGTACTACTCGCGCGGAATGAATTCTGCCGAATGAATTTTTAATGATGGGCTATAGTGACTGTGATCTCATGAGCTGCATGCGATGCACGCACTGTCAGTACAATTTGCATTCGCGACGAACCGAATACAGAAAGGTGATGGATAGCCACCCGATACGTGAACATTCGAGAAGTAGCAAAAAAAGCTGGGGTCTCCACAGCCACTGTATCCCGAGTCGTAAACGGAACCGTTCCTGTCAGCGCCCAAATTGAGCGCCAGGTTCGCAGCGCGATAAAATCCCTGGGCTACTATCCCAATACGCATGCGCGTACTCTAGGCTCCGGTAGAAGCCATATGTACGGCCTCATTATCTCGGATATTGCTAACCCATTCTTCCCAGATATTGCGAAGTGCTTCGAGCGAATTGCGGTCGAGCACGGTCAAGAACTTCTGATTGCGAATACCGACTACCAGCCAAAACGGATGCAGGTATGCGTCCGGCGGATGCTTGAGCGCAAAGTCGATGGCGTCGCCATCATGACATCGGAGATGGATCTCAAACTTATCCAATTACTGAACAGGCGTGGCGTCCCCATAGTCTTCCTCGACACCGGCCGAGTGGGACCGAATATCAGCAACATCTTTATTGACTACGTCAGTGGTATTGAACAAGCTATGGAACACTTAGTTTCCCTGGGGCACACAAGGATTGCTTTCGTGAGCGGTCCCCCGACGCTCGCGTCTGCAAAAATCCGGAGTGAGGCCTTCGTACTATCTCTGAAAAAGAAGGGGCTTAGGTACAGTGCCGACCACATACAAGTCGGCAACCATCGAATTGACGGGGGGCAGAGCGCCATGACACGGCTGCTGAAGTTGCGCATACCCCCAACGGCCGTGATGGCTTCAAATGACCTAACGGCGATCGGGATGATGCGCGCGATTCACGCCGCAGGTCTCCGTGTGCCAGAAGATATCTCGGTGATGGGCTTTGACGATATTGAAATAAGCACTTTTCTACAACCGCCATTAAGCACAATTCGTGTCCCACGCGCGGAGATTGCAGTAAGTGCTTTTACTGCTCTCTACGCGGCCAGCCATAAGCACGCAAACAATGGAACGGAGTATCGAATCTCAACTGAACTCGTTGTGCGACAGACGACCGGCTTAGTCAAAGGGTGATGGTTTCGATATGGTGCATCGGCAATCAAAAATTGCGGTGAAAGATGACACCATGAAATCGGTTACATCATTTCTCGATTCTTAGATGCAATGAAGCTTGTCTCTGAATTTGTCTATGAGAAGGGGATGCGAATGAAGATTCAGTCGACCGTATTGAAGGGTCTGGTGCTCCTGGGGTTTGTTATCACATTCTGGCGCCGAAGCTCAGACTTCTACGTCGATCCACTTTGATGCGCAGACTAAGACCTTTCGCATTGATGCCGCCGGGATAACTATGCGTTCGGCGTGAACGCGCAGGATCAAATGCAGTCTATCTGGGGCGTTCAGATCGGCAAAGAGGACCTGACCCTCCAACCGACGGCAAAGGCGGCCGTCGCATCCTTTGATGGTTCGGCGACAACAACACCATTCGAGTACGTAGGTTGGGGGGCGGTCTGTTTGTCGAACCGGAGCGGAAGGTGAGTTTCCCCGATGGCAATCGCGATACTGTGCTCCACTCCGTGTCACACACCATCAAGGCAAACGAGCTTACCGTTACACTTCGAGATACCTCACGGGAGTTGTTCGTCGACATGCACTATCGCGTGGACGAGACGACAGGTATTATCGCGCGCTCCTCATCGATCATCAACCGAACTCAGGAGCCGCTAGTCATCGAGCAGGTAGCCGCTGCTACTTGGAATCTCTCGCCGGGAACAGACTACTTTCTTCGCTACCTGACTGGCCGATGGGCAGGCGAAGACACCATTCAACATTAGAGGATTGTTGCAGGTGAAACAGTGCTTGAGAGTCGGCGCGGGTCGACCGAACATCAGAACAACCCATGGTTCGCAGTCGAACGTGGTGACCAAGCCGATGAAGATTTTGGCGAAGTTTGGTTCGGAGCGCTTGCGTGGAGTGGGTCGTGGCGCATCACCGTCGAACAGGATCAAGTGCGAAACATCCGCATCAATGGTGGATTCAATTCGTTCGATTTTGCTTACAGCTTGAAGCCTGGCGAAAAACTTGAATCCCCTGTTTTCTATGGAGGTTTCTCGAGAGAGGGGATCGGGGAGCGTCGCGGCTGCTACATCATTTCGAGTTGTCCCGCGTTTTGCCGCAGGCGCCGAACCCCAAGTTCCGTCCTGTGATTTATAACTCGTGGGAGGCCACTGAATTTGCTGTCAATGAGGCTGGCCAAGAGGCATTGGCGGAGAAGGCAGCACGCATCGGTGTGGGGCGGTTCGTCATGGACGACGGCTGGTTTGGACAGAGAAAAGATGATCACGCCGGATTGGGCGATTGGTATGTCAATCAACAGAAGCTCCCGAATGGCCTGAAGCCAATGATTGATAAAGTGCATTCTCCGGGAATGGACTTTGGCCTGTGGGTCGAGCCGGAGATGGTCAATCCAGATAGCGATCTATATCGTAAGCATCCAGATTGGGTGTTCAATTTTACTGGGCGTCCTCGCAGCGAGGCACGCAATCAACTCGTCTTAAACCTTGCGCGTCCGGATGTCAGAGACTACGTCTACAAATTTCTCGACCGACTACTGAGTGAGAATGACATCGCGTTTTTGAAGTGGGATTACAACCGAAATTGGTCAGAGCCGGGTTGGCCCGCAGTTGGCGTTACTTCCGATGAGCAAAAGAAAATTTATGTCGCGTATATCGAGAATCTCTATGGCATTCTCAGTGAGGTGCGGGCGAAGCATCCCAAGGTAGAGATCGAATCATGCTCAGGTGGCGGTGGGCGTGTCGATCTCGGTATTCTTTCGCTGACAGATGAGGTATGGCCATCGGATAATACAGACCCATTTGACCGATTGCGAATTCAGGATGGATTTAGTTATGCCTATACACCAGGTGTAATGATGGCCTGGGTTACGGACTCTCCTAACTGGGTAAATAACCGGACAACTTCGCTGAACTACCGCTTTTTGTCTTCGATGCAAGGATCGCTCGGTGTCGGCGCAAACCTGGACACCTGGAGCGCCTCAGACTTCGAGACAGCGAAAGGTCTTATAGCTGCATACAAACAGGTTCGCGAGACAGTGCAGCACGGTTCGCTCTATCGTTTGATTCCGCCGCAGGAGGGGAGCGAATACTCAGCCACTGAATCTGTTTCGATCAATAAGCAACAGGCAGTTTTGTTTGCATTTCTGCACTCCAGTCAGATGGGCTACCCCTTCCCGCGGATCAACCTTCGGGGGCTTAATCCAATGACGCAATATCGAGTAACTCCGATTTCGGGATCACTCGCAAAAGACACGCCTGTCGTTGCGTCTGGAAGTTACTGGATGGGACACGGAGTGGAGGTAGACCTCCGAGGTGATATGCAGGCCGCGGCCTTTAAGTTTGAAGCTCAATAGTCCGCACCCAACAACGGTTAGTGCTTATCATCCTCAAAGCTAATCCGATACACAAAGGCATACTTACCGGGTGCTTCTGCCGGTACATGGATATGTAATCCGTTAGCCTGCTGGACAAAGGTCAGTTCAGCAGAAGTCCCGAGGAGATTTACCGCACTTACCTTGCGAGCACCAACGACGTTGCCGCTTAAGGTATGAATGATTGCTTCGCCTTCCGTCGGCCACGCCATTTCGATGGCATATAGGGTCTTCCCTTTTGTGGTGAAACGGAAGTCATACGCTGTGTACGGCTTGGTTTGCGTATCGTGGAACGCTCCCGCTTCTACCTTGGTCGGCCCTTCGCCGAAGTTTGTCCAAGGGCGCGTACCGTAGATCGCATCGCCATTCACTTTTAGCCATCCACCAACCTCAAGGAGTACCTGTTGAACGGCCTGGGGGATAGTGCCATCAGATTTCGGCCCGACGTTCAGCAGCAAATTGCCGTTCTTGCTGACTATGTCGGCCAATTGCTGCACGATAAATTCGGGGGTCTTGAACGTGTCGTTCTCGATGTAGCCCCACGACTTATTACTTACCGACGTATCTGTCTGCCATGCTTCGGGAAGAATGGATGCCGACTGCCCACGCTCAATATCCAGCACCGTAGACGTCTTCTGCATATCAACCAGTTTCGAGTTGATGATGCCAATCCTTCCGCGCTTTGACGATTCGTTGTAGTAATACGCAGCAAACTCGGCCAGGTACGGTCGCACCGAAGGCTGGCCAATCCACCAGTCGAAGTAGATCAGGTCAGGGTGATACTTCTGCACAATCTCCGCATTTCGCGCGAGCCAATCCTTTGCGTAGGCTGGCGACACATAGGTCCAGTCCTCTGCCAATGACGCTCCATCATCGCCCAGTCTCGAGTGAGCTGGTCCGTAGAACGCAGCATACTGTGGATCGTTCACATCAGAGTTCTCCTTGCGGCCTCCGTCGAGGAACCAGTCATGTTCAATGCGGTGAGAGGACGCGCCAAGGTGCAGGCCTTCAGCGCGAACCGCAAGCGCTATCTCCCCCGCCAGGTCGCGGCGCGGACCCATCTTCTTCGCAGTCCAATCTGAGAGATCACTGTCATACATTGCGAATCCATCGTGATGTTCGAATACGGGAACGACGTACCGTGCACCGGATTCCTTGAAGAGCTTTGCCCAGGCCTGCGGATCGAAGTGTTCGGCCTTGAACATCGGCAGGAAATCCTTGTAGCCGAATTTAGTCAGTGGGCCGTATGTCGCTACGTGATGCTTATTGACTGCTGACCCCTCCTGATACATCTCGCGCGGATACCACTCGTTTCCAAACGCAGGCACGGAGTAGAGGCCCCAGTGAATGAAGATGCCGAACTTTGCGTCGCGATACCAGTCCGGAGCGCGATAGTTGGCCAATGATTGCCAGTCGGGCTGAAAAGGTCCCTCTGTCGACTCCCGCTCCACTGTGGAGAGCAGGACGTCGCGCTGCTTATCGTACTTCGAACTTGCCTTCTGCCACGCTTCATCGATCTGCGTTGCGCTTTGCTTGGCGGTGACCGCGTCTTGCGATGGCACCTGCGCCATAAGGTGCGAGGAAAGGAACCAGCCAATAACAATGCTAAGCGCAAGACGATGTGATATTAGTTCTCTACTGCGTGACCTGCTTGACTGATTTTCTTGAGTGCTAAGCATTGTTTGGTCTCTTTCTTAGAGGACTTCTAAGGTTTGGAAAGCTCATTTGCGATGCATAACGAAGATCTAAAACTGGAACGTCTCCGGCAGGCCAATGGCCTCGATAATTACGTCAAGACGACGGCCATCGGTAAGCTCAACGACTCTGGGATGTCTCGAGACAAGTGCTGCATTCGGATGCTCCCCTTCATAACCGCACTACTGCCCCATACTAGGCGACAAATCGACAAAATGATGTATCGTTTTTTGGCTTAAGTAAATATACAAATGACTATTGGGAAAAGTGAATACCAGTGTTCAACGGCACCTGCGTCTTTGGACCGTTAGCTGATAAGGGGATCAATGCGGAACACAATCTCGCCCGGTTCGCTCGCTCGCGTTTTTGCGAGTAGCCTCTTGTTTTTTTGTTTCTCAGCTTCGCCCCTTGCCGTCTTTGCTCAAGTGCAATCCACAGCTAACTCAAGGTCGAATGATTCTTCAACGCATGCAAAAACTGCCTCTACGCCTGGACGTTTTATCGACATTACGAGTAAGAGCCATGTTGCTTTCACCGCACAAGCCTCACATACACCGAAGAAGTATCTCCTCGAGACAATGGGGTCTGGAGTCGCTCTTTTCGATTACGACAACGACGGGCTTCTCGACATCTTTTTCGTTAACGGAGCACCACTAGCCGACCCCACGTCGAAAGAAACTATTCCGCAGAAGGCCGGCCCTAAATATTGGAATCGTCTTTTTCATCAAAAGAAGGATGGAACGTTCGAAGATGTTACCGGAAAATCCGGCCTGCAAGGGATTGGCTATGGCATGGGCGTCGCAGCGGGCGATTTTGATAACGACGGATATGAAGATCTCTATGTGACGGCATACGGAGGAAATCGCCTCTATCACAACAATGGCAATGGAACCTTCACGGACGTGACCGACAAATCCGGTACTGCTGGTAGTGGGTGGTCCACATCTGCAGCCTGGGTCGATCTGGATAACGACGGGCTTCTCGATCTTGTCGTTTTACGCTATTTGAAATGGGATTTCGATGATGTTTGGTGCGGAGAACATAGGGATGGTTATAGGGCATATTGTCATCCCGACATCTTCCCTGCTATCTCTCCTCTCGTCTACCACAACGACGGAAATGGGCATTTCACTGATGTAACAGCTAAGGCTGGATTCGATAAGCCCGGTAAGGGGCTTGGAGTTGCGATCGCCGATTACGACCGCGACGGGAAGGTCGACATCGTGATGGCGAATGATTCGATGCTCGAGTTTCTGTACCACAACAAAGGTGATGGCACTTTCGAAGAGGTCGGCCTGACTGCAGAGATTGCAGTTGATGGCGATGGGAAGACCTACGCCGGCATGGGCGTTGATTTTCAGGATTATGACAACGATGGGCTGCCTGATCTTGTCATCACGAATCTTGCGAATCAGAAGTATGCTCTCTATCGCAACAGTGGAGATTCAAGCTTCACCTATGACAGTTATATGAGCGGTATTGGCGGCATGACGTTGCTGCACTCCGGCTGGGGAATTCGATTTCTTGATTATGACAACGACGGGCGCAAGGACCTGCTTATAGCTCAGGGCCATGATTTGGACACCATTGAATTGAACTTTCCTCAGCTTCGGTACAAAGAGCCGATGCTGCTCGCGCACAATACTGGCAAGGGATTTGTTGATGTTTCTGCGGATTCGGGGGACGTATTCCATCACGCGTGGGTTGGGCGCGGGATGGCTATTGGAGATATCGATAATGATGGGCGCGTCGATGCTGTCGTTACTACGAACGACGGATCTGCGTATATCTTGCACAATGAATTGGTGACCGGAAATCACTGGATTACTCTTTCGCTTGTTGGACATCGCAGCAATCGCGATGGAATAGGCGCTCTGATTCGGGTCAATACTTCTGCGGGTGCGCAGTATGTTACGGTGACGACCGCAGGGAGTTATCTCTCTTCCAGCGACAAACGCGCGCACTTCGGTCTTGGGACGGATAGTGTTGTGAAATCCATTGAGATTCATTGGCCTAGCGGCATTGTTCAGAAGTTGAATGATGTCCGCTCCGATCAGATCCTTACTGTCGATGAGACTGCAGTTTCGGCTAAACCTTGAGGTTTGCCGGGCACCGGTTTGTTTGGATTCGTGATTTTTCGGCAGCTTGACCTGACTTGAAAGAAGAGTTTGTTGCGGTATTTTTTGCGGTGTGCGTTTGTGTGTTTTTGCTGGGGTTTTGAGGAAAGTGAGTGTTTATACGTGGTGTTTTGATGGTCAATTTGTGGTGATATGCGTGGTGAATGTGGTGCTTAAGCGGCCATGTTTTGCGGCGTGAAAAATGTGACACGGATTTCAGGTTTATTTTCGGGACTTCCCGTTTGGGATTGGCTTGTTCAGCCATGACCTGTTGACGGTGGTCCGAAACCCCTTGGTGGACGGGCGGTCAGATGGTTCAACTTCGCCTTTGGTAAGGCGGTAAGTGCGGACTCGTGGGAGCGTGTCGCGGCGATGTCCCGGATTTAGCGGGTTGGAGTTTGAATCTCCTCGCGCTTGACCGAATCACTATAATGAAGGAAGCGCCCTACCGTACCGAATGTGTCCTATGCGTTGAGGTCAGGAGACCAGGACGCAGGTTGAACCACTATTGTCAGAAAACGCCAAGTGCAAGCAAATCAGGGAGTTATGACGAAATTCGACAGACATCCGCTTGAAAAGATCCTCGATAACCGAATTGCCATCATCGATGGGGCGATGGGCACGACGATCCGCACCTACGGCATGTCCGAGGCAGACATCCGTGGTGAGCGCTTCAAGGACTCAGCGAAGGACCTGCTGAACAACGGCGACATCTTTTCTCTTACTCAGCCGAAGATGATCATGGACATCCATCGCCGGTTCCTTGAGGCTGGAGCGGACATCATCGAGACGAATACCTTCGGGGCCACGAGCATCACACAGAGTGAGTTTTTTGTGGAGGATCCGCGGGAGCATGGCGGACGGAAAGATCCCGAGTTCTACCAGAAGATCATCGACGATAAGTTTCTCGGAGACCTGGCGTGGGAGATCAATGAGCAGTCGGCGCGGCAGTGCCGCGAGTGGGCTGATCGCGTCGGGAATGAAACATCGCGTCAGCGATTTGTAGCTGGGGCTATTGGGCCCCTGACTGTGTCGCTCTCGAACTCGCCTGATGCGGATGATGCAGGTTTCCGCGTGGTCACGTTCGATCAGGTAAAGACTGCCTACGCGCAGCAGGTGCGGGCCCTGATCGCTGGTGGTTCCGATCTTTTGCTGGTTGAGACGATCTTTGATTCGTTGAATGCCAAGGCTGCGCTCGTCGCGATTCGTGAGGTGTTCGATCAGGATGGTACGAAGTTGCCGGTGATGATCTCGGCGGCTGTGGGACGCGGTGGCGAGACGCTGATCTCCGCACAGACCACGGAGGCGTTCTGGAATGCTGTGCATCATGTGAAGCCGCTGTCGGTAGGGCTCAACTGCTCTCTCGGACCTGATCTGATGTATCCATTTCTGGAGGAGCTCTCGGAGAAGGCGGACACGGCGATCTCGTGCTATCCAAATGCAGGTTTGCCGAATCCGCTCTCAGAGACAGGATTCGATCTGGGACCGGATGACATGGCCCGCTATCTAAGCGAATTTGCAAAGGGCGGCCTGATCAATATTGCGGGCGGCTGCTGCGGAAATACACCTGAGCACATCGCCGCGATTGCAAAAGCGCTCGAAGGCAAGGAGCCGCGAAAGCTCGGCCAGATTGAGGTTGCTGCGTGAGCGTGACCATCGAGGCAAAGCCTCTTCGTCTGTCCGGATCTCAGCCATTCACCCAGCAGTCCGGCGTGTACATCATGATCGGTGAGCGAACCAACGTTGCCGGTTCGCCTAAATTTGCGAAGCTCGTTAAAGAGGGCAAGTACGAAGAGGCAGTAAGCATTGCCCGGCAGCAGGTGGAGAACGGCGCAAACGTCCTCGACATCTGCATGGACGAGGGCATGATCGACGGTGCCGTGGCTATGACGCGCTATCTGCAGTTGCTGGCGAGCGAGCCTGAGGTCGCCAAGGTTCCCTTCATGGTGGACTCCTCGAAGTGGGAGGTCATCGAGGCGGGACTGAAGTGCCTGCAGGGTAAAGGCATCGTCAATTCTATCTCGCTGAAGGAAGGCGAAGAGAAGTTTCGCCAGAACGCTGCGACGGTGCTGAAGTATGGCGCGGCGGTGGTGGTGATGGCCTTTGATGAGCAGGGGCAGGCTGCGACGTATGACGAGAAGATTCGTATTTGCGAGCGCGCTTATCGAATTCTGGTCGACGAGGTAGGTTTTCCGCCGGAAGACATTATCTTCGACCCAAACATTCTTACCGTTGCGACCGGCATGGAAGAGCACAACAACTATGCGGTCGATTACATCAACGCGACCCGCTGGATCAAGGCCAATCTGCCGCACGCCAAGGTCAGCGGCGGTGTCTCGAACATCTCGTTCAGCTTTCGCGGCAATAACAAGGTTCGCGAAGCCATGCACTCGGCATTTCTCTATCATGCGATTGCAGCAGGCATGGACATGGGCATCGTGAATGCCGGAATGCTTGAGGTGTATGAAGAGATCGAGCCTGAGCTGAAGGTACTGATCGAGGATGTGCTGCTAAATCGCCGTCCAGATGCGACGGAGCGCCTGGTGGATTTTGGTGAAGCGCTGAAGCATGTTGGCACGGTCGTCAGTGAGAAGAAGGCAGAGGAGTGGCGTCACGGCTCGGTCGAGGAACGTCTCTCACACGCGCTGGTCAAGGGCATCGACGCGTACATTGAGATCGATACTGAGGAAGCACGCGTTAAACTAGGCCGTCCTTTGCTGGTGATTGAAGGCCCGTTGATGGATGGCATGGGTGTGGTGGGCGATCTGTTTGGATCCGGCAAGATGTTCTTGCCACAGGTTGTTAAGTCTGCCCGCGTGATGAAGAAAGCGGTGGCGCACCTTACGCCGTTCATGGAAGCGGAGAAGGCCGCGCTGGAGGCATCTGGCCAGATAGTTAAGGCGCAGGGAAAGATTCTGCTTGCGACGGTTAAGGGAGACGTCCACGATATCGGCAAGAACATCGTCGGTGTTGTGCTGGCCTGCAATAACTACGAGGTCATCGATATGGGCGTGATGGTCTCCTCTGAGAAGATCCTCGAACGTGCCAAGGCAGAGAAGGTGGACCTGATCGGTCTTAGCGGGTTGATCACGCCATCTCTCGATGAGATGGTGCATGTGGCTCGGGAGATGGAGCGTCAGGGCTTCAAGTTGCCGCTGCTCATCGGTGGGGCGACCACGAGCCGGAGACACACGGCCGTCAAGATTGCACCGCACTACAGCGAGCCGGTGGTCCACATTCTGGATGCCAGCCGCGCGGTGCCTGTGACGACCAGCCTTCTGAGCGATGAAGGTAAGCCGGCGTTCGTCGTACAGCATCGTGCCGAATACGAGGCGCTTCGCAAGGCTCACGCCGCTCCGCGTCTGCAGGTCGTGTCGCTTGCGACTGCTCGCGCAAGGCGAACTCCGATCGAGTGGCGTGCCGACGATCTGCCAGCACCTGCATTTACCGGCGTGCAGGTGCTGGATAAGTTTCCTCTGGCGACACTTCGCGAATATATTGATTGGTCGCCACTCTTTCACGCCTGGGGGTTGAAGGGCGTCTATCCGCGCATCTTTGAGCACCCCGAGCAAGGCGAACAAGCGCGACAACTCTTCGCCGATGCCAATACCCTGCTGGATCGCATTATCGAGAAGAATCTGATTACTGCACGTGGCGTGTATGGGTTCTTTCCTGCCAGCGCGGTGGGCGACGATGTTGAGCTTTACACGGATGAGACGCGCGGTAAAGTGCTCGAGCGATTCCATTTTCTCCGACAGCAATCGAACAAGGAAGGTAGCGAGCCGTGCCGGTCGCTCTCTGACTTTATTGCACCGAAGGAGACGGCGCTGCACGACCACATCGGCGGATTTGCTGTAACGAGCGGGATCGGCTTGAAGGATTTGTGCGATCAGTTCAGAGCAGAGAACGATGACTACAACGCGATTATGGCGGAGGCCGTTGCAGATCGCCTGGCGGAGGCTTTCGCTGAATGTCTGCACAAGCGGGTGCGTGATGAGTGGGGATACGGTCTCGAGGAAGGCTTGAGCAATACGGATTTTATTGAAGAGAAATATCGTGGGATCAGGCCGGCTGCAGGCTATCCGGCGTGCCCGGATCACACGGAGAAGGGTCCGCTGTGGCGGCTGCTCGATGTGCAGGCGAACACCGGAATGATGATTACGGAGTCGTTCGCAATGTGGCCCGGTTCGAGTGTGAGTGGGCTTTACTTTGCTCATCCGGAGTCGCGCTACTTCAGCCTCGGGAAGATTGACCGCGATCAGGTTGCCGATTATCACGAGCGCAAGGGGATGAGCGTGGCTGAAGTTGAGCGTTGGCTCGGGCCTAACCTGAACTACGATCCTTCGGAGTAGCGTGCACGTGAAGGCGGCCTCTATTTAGAACTTGGCGGACCTTTTATCGCTCTGTCTCTTAACATTGTCCAAACGGCACGATAGATCTTCTCCACCGCAGATCGACGATAGTCCCAGCGCTGATCTTTATCGGGGACAATGACCGCCATGGTTGCGTTCGCTTCGAATAACTGAACCTCGCCCCGTTCGGTCAGACCGAAGTCGATTCCGCCATAGTCCAACCCTAGCGTCCGTTGAATCTGCTGAAGCGCAGCTACGGCGCGCTGGCCTAAGACGCCGTCCATGTCTGCGAGAAACGCGGCATCCTCGGCGCGATGCTCTGGACAATCCGCCATATCGGCGCTGTAGTAGTGGATCTTCCAGTTTCCTGAGATCGCAACATGCAGCGGATAGAGCTTGCCATCAACCATCATGACGCGATATTTGCGGGAGTTGCCATCGGCTCCGCGGGCATCAAGATACTGGATGACGAAGAGGTCATCTCCTGGAAGTTCGTTGACTGCAGCGGCCAGGTCTTCGAGGACTTCGACGCGGAGAAAATGTTCACCCCCATGAAAGCCTGGCGATCGAAGCAGGAGCGGAAAACTGAAGCCGTGGAGAGCCAACGTCGCAGCGGCATCGGAGGCAAGAAGCTGCTCACGCGACAGGGTGAGCGTCCGTGCGGTGATCAGGTTTGGGATATGAGAGAGACGCTGCATGATCTCGCACCGACCTGTAGCGAGCACTGCCGCTGGTGGATTGATCACCGGAGCTTCTGTGTGCGCAAGAACTGAGAGTGCTCCGGTGAGCGCCGCAGAAGCACCGTCGGCCTCGCCGATCGCATTGACGACGAGGTGGTGTGGAGGCAGGACCGTATTGGGATCGTAGAACTCCGTGGTGACGAGAATTCGTTGGAAGGCACGGTCGCTGAGATAGTCGTCGGTGCGGATGTTACCGCCAGTCGTGGAGACGAGCTCGAGTACGATGATTGGCGATTTCGTGCCACGATAGGGCGTTACCACAACACAACGATCCTGAAAGGCCTTGCTGCGATGCCATGTGGCGCGCTCAGGATCACCGAGATGCCCAAGGACGAAGGACAACCCCGCGTGTGCGGGACGATAGTTGGGATCGACTCGCAGCGCGTGCTCGAACTGGTCTCGCGCTGCCTCATGTTCGCCACCTTTGATCATGAGATTGCCCAGATTCGCGCGGCAAGGAGGGTGGTCAGGATGATATTCGATTGCCAGTTCATAGAGACGCCGCGCCTCAGAAGTCTCTCTGGAAGCAAGTAAGAGGTTTCCCAGACACTTCAGTGCGTCTAGATGTGAAGGTTCGCGAGCCAGCAGGTCAAGGTAAACGCCGCGGGCCTCCTGGAGCCGACCGGTTTGCTCAAGGAAACAGGCTCGTTGAAACAGAAGAGTGGTCGAGTCCGGTTTAAGCTGCAGTTGTGTCTCCACCGACCGTAACGCCAGTTGCATATTTGTGAGGCTTCCATTCTCTGGCGTTCCGTCCGTTGACTGGCGCGACACAGAGTTGCCTGCGAGCGCGCGGCCCAATGCCAGGGTCTCGTCAACCAGCGTTCTTATCTCCACACGACTGGTGCGGTGGTTAACGATGGCGACGCGGATAGCAACGCGGCCGTTCAACCTGGTTGTCGACGGGGCAACACTGCCACACTCCTGGAGTTCGACCACGATCTGTTCGTTGATGCGATCGGAGTCCTCAGCACGATAGCGGAAGCAGACGATATTAAGTTCGACTGGAGCCAGCAGTTCGAGCTCGGAGCTATCAGCAACCAGCGCTTCCAAATACCGCGCCAGCTCGCAGGTCTGCGAGATCACAGCGCCGATGGCCTCCGTCCCGTGAACCTTGAGGGTGAACCAGACCTTCAGTGCGTGGAAGCCTCGCGAAAGATCGGGCCCAAAGTCGCACGGCCATGGGGCGCCGGCAGCGAGCCCGCGAATCTCACGCTTCAAGTAGGCGGGCGAGAATTCGAACGACCTCCGATGGAGTTGGCCATTTCGTATCAGCACGAACCCGGAGTCATATGGGACCTGTCCCCACTTGTGAAAGTCAAATGCAAGTGAGTCAGCGTATTCAATTCCTTTCAGGCGCGAGGCAAGATCGGGAGCAAGAATTGCCAGAGCGCCATAGGCTCCGTCTACGTGAAACCAGAGCTTTTCGCGCTGACACAGGTTGGCAAGCGCAGTGAGATCGTCGATGGCTCCTGTATCGACCGTCCCAGCACTACCGACAACAATAAATGGAGTAAAGCCATCTCTGCGATCTTCACGGATCGCCTGCTCGAGAGCTTCGACGTCGATGCAGTGACGATCGCTGGTTGAAATAATCCGCAGCGCATCGCTGCCAAGACCGGCGAGATCCAAGGCCTTTGCAAGACAGCCATGCACTGCAGCAGAGCCATACGCTGTCAGCCGCTTGCTGCCGTCTGCTGCGATTCCCTGCTGCCGAACCTGAAAGCCGAGCTCTACGTCACGCGCTACGACCACGGAGATGAAGTTCGCCATCGATGTGCCAGTCACAAAGAGCCCTGTAGCTCCCTGGGGAAAGCCAAAAAGCTCACGCACCCAATTGACGACCTGACGCTCCACCTCGACGGGTGCGTGATCACGGCCACCGAGATTTGCGTTCAATCCAGCAGCCAGCATCTCCGCTACCATGCCAACCGGTGTCCCTCCGCCATGCACCCAGCCCATAAAGCCTGGGTGAACGTTGCCAGCGGCAAACGGCAAGATATTTTGCATGAACTCGGCGTGAACCATGGCAAGATCCGTCGGCAGCAGAGGTACATCTCCGCGGAGCTGCGCGCGCAGGGGGTCCGGAATAGGCTGCCACACGGCCCGTTCGCGGATGTTCGCGATGTAGTCGATCATGTCATCGAGCATCCGGTGCGCTTCCACGCGAAAGCCGGTCCAGTCGGACGGGTCGAGCGATATAGGCATACCCACCGGAGCGCCTGCGCCTCTATCTAAACTGTTTGGATTTGCTACGTGAGACATTCACTCTCCCGCGTCCGCGCAATCGGCCGCGCGTTAACAGCCAGCAAGCGTCTGACCAAAAACGCTCGACGTTCTGATGGAGAAATTAGTGAACTCTCATAAGTCTTTCGCTCGGCTTCCGAGCTCCGTGTCTGATGATCCAAGGCCGCTGGCCTTGAACCGAATCGAAGCTACGGAATTACTTCGGTGGCTGTGGCGAAGCTGAGCTGGTGAATGGCCATCCAAGTCTGGGAGTAGGCGTTGAGGGCGTCGGAGGTGACGGAGCGGGACTCGCGGAGGGCATCGAGGTAGTCGATCAGGGCGAGGCCGCCGTGGTCGTAGCTGAACCTTGAGATCTCGAGAACGTCTTTGGCCTCGTCGAGGTAGTGGCCGTTGTAGCGGTCGGAGAGGACCTTCGCGTTGGCGTAGCCGGACCATGCCTGATCGACGTCGGCGATGACCTGGTTGCGGGTGGCTAGCTCGGTGAAGCGACTGGCCTGCGCGACGTACTTACTGGTCGCCTTATTGCCTTGGTTGCGATCAAAGAAGCGCAGCGGGATGTCGAGGGAGAAGCCCACAGAGTTGTCCGGGCCGTTGCGGTCGTACTCCGCCCCGAGGGTGGGGTCGGTCGTGCCGTTGGCGTAGGCGAGTTTTACATTGGCGTCTGCTACCGCAACGCCGAGATGGGCTGCATGGTAGTCGGGGCGGGCAGCGAGAGCTTTTTGCTCCAGGCTTTCCATTGTGTCGGAGACGGGTGGCGGTACGAGATCGCCGATGACATCGAAGTCCGGGCGGGCTTTGTCGTAGCCGAGGAGCGCCTGAAGCTGGATGCTGGCCTGTTGAGCGCTTGTGATGGCGTTCGATTCGTCGGTTTCGAACTGTGCGAGCTGGAGGTCGAGCCGTTCGTAGTCGAGCTTGGAGAGGTCGCCGGCCTTGAAGCGCTCGTGGCCGATGTCGAGCTCGTGTTTGAAGTCAGCGAGGTTGTCGTCGGCCAGTTTTTTTGCGGCCTTGGCAACGACGAAGTTAGTGAAGGACTGGCGGACCGAGAGGATGGTCTGCTGCTCCTGGGCGTGATACTGGGCGTCTGTCTGGGCGGTGGTGGAACGTGCGCTGTCGAGACGCCAACGACGTTTTTCGCCTCGCTCGAACAAGCGGGAGACACCGACGTTGTAATCGTACGGATTGTTGGATTGAGCGCCAAGGGTGACGTTCGATCCTGAGAGGTTGAGATCAGGGTTTGCTCGAACGCCGGCTTGAATCTCCTGTGCCTTGACGGAGAGCAGGTTCTGTTGGGCAGAGAGCAACGCTGGATTCTTCATGCGGGCGATATCAACTGCCTGCTGCATGGTGACTGCAGCAGGGGCGGCCGAGCTGGAGGGCTGGGTCTGCGAGAACGCAACGCAAGGCAAAGAGAGAAAGCAGGCGGCAGCTAGGAGGATCTGATGTTTTGTGTTTGGCATATGTTTCGTGTTTGGCATAGCGCCGTCAGAGCCTCCTTTCGCCTGGGTGAAGATCGTCGAATACTTACCTGCACACTTGAACAGCATTAGTTCTCGAACTCCGTCTCTGGGTTGGGGAGGACATCGTTGGGCCTCGCGATCCAGACGTATAGGGTAGGCAGCAGAAAGACGCTGATGAGGAGCGCTCCGACGAGTCCACCTACGATAACGATGGCGAAGGGACGCTGCGAGTCGGAGCCGATGCCGTGCGATGTTGCGGCAGGAAGCAGGCCCAAGGTGGCGACTAGCATCGTCATCATGATGGGACGGAGGCGCAGGACAGCGCCTTCGATGGCGGCTTCTTCGATGGAGTGACCGCGGACTCGCATCTGGTTGATGTATTCGAGCATGATGACGCCGACCTGCACCGATACGCCGAAGAGTGCGAGAAAGCCCACGCCGGAGGAGACGGAGAAGTTGGTGTGCGTGATGAAGAGAGCGAGCAGGCCACCCAGAGGCGCCATGGAGACGTTGAGGAGGATGAGCCCGGCCCATTTGCCGGAGTGGAACATGATGTAGAGGAGCAGAAAGATGAGAAGGATCGTGATGGGGAGGACGAGCGCAAGGCGGCGTGAGGAGCGCTTCTGGCTCTCATACTCGCCTGCCCAGTCGGTCTTGTAGCCGGGAGGAAGCTTGACCTGTTCGTCCACCTTCTTGATGGCTTCTTCTACGGTTGAACCGAGGTCCCGGTCGCGGACGCTGTACTTGATGGCGACGTAGCGCTGGCCAGATTCGCGATAGATCTCCTCGGCGCCGTCTTCTGTCTTGACGGTGGTGAGTTGGGCGAGAGAGACGCGCTCGCCGCTGGGGGAGAGGAGGCGGATGTTGTTGATGG
Source organism: Tunturiibacter lichenicola (assembly GCF_051013355.1). Classification (GTDB taxonomy): domain Bacteria; phylum Acidobacteriota; class Terriglobia; order Terriglobales; family Acidobacteriaceae; genus Edaphobacter; species Edaphobacter lichenicola_F. Next base: position 234,598 of record NZ_CP132944.1, read on the forward strand.
CCTCTTCGGTGTCACGATACTGCGGCAGGTAGCGAACTACGACGTCGTAGCGGGCCTCCTTGTCGAGAACCTGACTGACGGCGTTGCCACCCACGGCGGTCTGAATCGCATCCTGTACGTCGATGACGTTGATGCCGTAGCGGGCGGCAGCTTCGCGGTTGACGGCGTAGTTGAGGTTTGGCTGGCCGATGACGCGGAAGAGGCCGAGATCCTGGACGCCGCGAACTTTACTCATGACGGAGACGATCTCATCGCCCTTTGCTTCAAGGGTCTTGAGATCGTCGCCGTAGATCTTGATGGCTAGCTCGCCTTTGACGCCGCTGACGGCCTCTTCGACGTTGTCGGAGATGGGTTGCGAGAAGCTCCAGAGGACGCCAGGAGTCTTATCGAGTTCATGCTGCATGGCGGCGATGAGCTCTTCCTTGTTCTGGTTGAAGACGGGGCGCCAGTCGGCCTTGGGCTTGAGATCGACGAAGTATTCAGTGTTGAAGAAGCCGGTAGTGTCGGTGCCATCGTCGGGGCGTCCGGTCTGACTTACGACCTTGTTGACCTCGGGGAACGCCGCGAGCGTAATGCGTGTTTCGTTCATGACGCGGAGGCTTTCGGTTGGGCCAACAGATGGAGCCAGGGTGCCGCGAACCCAGATAGAGCCTTCGTCGAGGTGAGGAAGAAACTCGGAGCCGATGGCGCCGCTGAATCCGAGAAAGAAGGCGAGGGCGAGGGCGAAACCAGTGAGTGACAGAGTGACGACGCGATGTTCGACAGCCCATCGGACGGCAGCGCGATAACGGCTGGTGAGCCATGTCATCACGGGGTTCTCCCACTCGCTGGCGCCGTTGGGAAAGAGCAGGCTGGAGAGGACAGGCGCGAGGAGGAGAGAGAAGATGAGCGCGCCGAGCAGAGCGAAGCTGACCATCCACGCCATTGGCCTGAAGAGACGGCCCTCGACTGCCTGCAGGGTGAAGATTGGCAGGTAGGCGGTGATGATCATGCCGCGTGCGAAGAAGACCGGGCGCTGCACCTCGTGCGAGGCCTCGCGGATCTGCTGGGACGGGGAGAGAGAGTCTTTGCGCTGGTGGCTGAGGTGGCGGACGATATTCTCGACCATGACGACGGAGCCGTCGACGACCATGCCGAAGTCGAGCGCGCCAAGGGAGAGAAGGTTCGCGGGAATGTGGAGAAGGTTGAGGCAGATTGCGGCGAAGAGGAGAGCAAACGGAATGGTGAGCGCGACGATGATGGCGCCGCGGGCGTTGCCGAGGAAGAGAAACAGGATGACGACAACGAGGATGATGCCTTCGGTGAGGTTGTGAAGGACGGTGTGGGTGGTGTAGTGGAGGAGTTCGCTGCGATCGAGGAATGGGATGATCTTGACGCCGGGCGGGAGGACGTGGTCGTTGAGCTCGTCGACTTTTTTGTGGATGCCTTCGAGGACGCCGTCGGAGTCTACGCCCTTCTGGAGCAGGAGGATGCCTTCAACGACGTCGTCGTTGTCGATGAGCTTCCCGTCTATGTGACGGATGGCGTGCTTGGCGCCGGGCTTGTCGACGTGATCGACGCAAGGGTCGGTGGCGCTGAAGGATGCTCCTGATTCGGCTGCGGGTGTGTCGCCGCCGCGGCAGGTCTTGCCGATCTGGCCGAGGCGAATCTTAGGCCCCTGGGCGACTGTCGCAATGTCTTTTACGCGGATAGCGGCGCCGGCCTGGGTCTTGAGAACGGTCTCTTCGATATCGTGGACGTTAGTGTAAAGGCCGACCTCGCGGACGTTGACCTGCTGCTGGCCCTGCTCGATGAAGCTGCCACCTGCGTTTTGATTATTGTTGGCGAGCTGCTGCTCGACCTGGCTGATGGAGAGGCCGTACGCGATGAGCTTGTCGGGGTCGATGCGGATCTGGTACTCGCGGGTAGCCCCCCCGAAGCTAGAGACGTCTACGACGCCGGGGACAGATTTGAACTCCTTCTCGAGCTTCCAATCCTGCAGGGATTTGAGTTCCATGCTGTCGTAGGCGGGATTGGTGGAGCGAAGGGTGTACCAGTAGATCTGTCCGACAGGGCTCCAGTCGCTTCCCATCTGCGGCTGGAGGCCGGCGGGAAGGACAACCTGTCCGAGGCGCTGAAATACCTGGTCGCGATTGTCTTTGTTGACGGAGTCGTCGTCGAAGACCATGGTGACACTGGAGAGGCCAGCAAGAGAGGTGGAGCGGAGATGGGACATATGCGGGATACCAGCCATCTGGATCTCGATGGGCGTTGTAACCTGCTGCTCTACCTCTTCAGCGGCTCGGCCGGGCCACTGCGTAATGACCTGAACGTAGTTGTTGGCGACGTCCGGATAGGCTTCGACGGGTAAATTGTGAAAGGAGATGGCTCCCCAGGCGAAGAGAATAAGCGATGCCCCGAGTACGAGCCATCGATTGTTCAGTGCAAAGTCGATGAGTCCACGAATCATCTACTGGTCCACCGTATTCTGCAGCGCGAGTGCGTTGGAGACGACTTGCTGACCGGCATTGAGGCCCGACAGGATCTCCTGCAGGTTGCCGGAGAGCGCGGCTCCTCCCTGGACGGCGACGCGGCGGAATTTGCCGTCGCCTGCGGGGACGTAAACCCAGTCGCGATCGTGCAGATGAAGTACCGCCGTGGACGGTACCTGCACGTGGGTCTGGAGTGTCTTGCCATGGATGGTTGCAGTGGCGAACATGCCGACGCGCATGAGAGTGTTCGGATTTTCTACCTGAATGCGTACCTTGGCAGTGCGTATCTGCGGATCGAGGACAGCGCCGATATCGCTGATAACTCCTGTCAATACACGGTCGGGGTAGGCGGTGAGGCGAATGTCGGCCTTTTGACCAAGATGCACGGTGGGGAGATCGTTCTCGTAGACGTCACAGATGATCCAGACGTGCGACAGGTCAGCGATGGTGAACGCATTCGCCGAACCGGCGTAGGTGACACCGGCGGCGGCGGCGTTGGTGACTGTTTGCGCAATGATGAAGCCGGAGGCCGGGGCGTAGACCTTGACGGTCGCGGCAGGGTGATTCTTATCGACGCCGAGGACACGGAGTTGCTCCTCGGATGCCGAGAGCGCGGCTTTGGCATCGTCTTCGGCATTCTGCGCGATCTCAACCTGGCTGTTGGGAATGGCGCCCTTGTCGTTCAGGATCTTGGCGCGGTCGAGCTGCACTTTGGCGAGGCGCTCGTCGTTGACGGCCTTGAGGTAGGAACCAAAGGCGCCGGAGACGTCAGTGCTCTGCACATCCATCAGGAGCTGACCTTTTTTGACGTAGTCGCCGATGCGCGCATGCACTTCAACGACTCGGCCGGAGGCAATCGAGATGACAGGGATGGTGCGGGAGATGTCAGGGTTGACCGTGCCGGTGACCTGGATGGCCGAAGCGGCCGCGTAGTCAGTCGCGGCAACCAGAGTGAACTGATCGGGATGATCGACGTGCACCAGATTCGAGTCCGCATCGGCTTGTACAACCGCTGGCGGGGGAACTTCACTCTTCGGGTCCGACGGCTTATCTTTGCAACCTGCCAGAAATAAAGCGCCTAAATAGAACAAGATCGGGGCAGGATGCCTGAAACGGATTGAACTCATCGCGTAAACTCGTTGTCTCCCATAGGATCAGTCAGTTATATTGCTTCCTTCTTAGAGATTACCCGATGCAGCGACCTTAGTTGCGGTTGAATCTGTCCCGCCACTTAATCCCATTTCGAGAGACATAGGACTTTCACGCACGGCGAAGGCTCCGTTAGCTAAGTCTACCGTTTGGTTGCTAATTGCACGTCAATATTTGACTGGACATGCAGTGGTTTGGTTAGACAGCGTGCGTGGAGGCCCAATGACCTTCGAGAAAGCGCGATCCATCTCTAATTTCGCTGTAACAGCAGCGGCGCTTTGATGCCGTTTGCTCACTGCGGTTCGTTAGCAACTTCGGTCGAGTCCACGGGCTGCGCTCAGATGTCGAGAAAGCCGCGCTTCATTGCGATGATGACAGCGTGTGTGCGGTCGCTCGCGTCGAGTTTGGCGAGAATGCTTTTGAGGTGACCTTTGACGGTGTGTTCTGAGATGGCAAGCCTTGCAGCGATAATTTTGTTGGAATTGCCTTTGGCAACATCGCGCAAAACCTCGATTTCTCTTGCGGTCAGCGTTTCGTCACCGGCATGCTGTGCCATCTCCGAGGCTATCTCTGGTGGGATGCGCCGCATTCCTGCGTGAGCAGTTCGTATCGTGTCGATCAACTCCGTCCGCAACATACTCTTCAGCAGATACCCTACTGCCCCGGCCTTGAAGGCGCGAAGCGCCTGGATATCGCCGCCGTATGTGGTAAGGACGACGATTCGAGCCCAGGGGAACTCCTTACGAATTGCCAGGATAGCGTCGATGCCGTTTATTTTGGGCATGCGAAGGTCCATGAGCGTGACGTCAGGACGGTGAACTCGAAAGCAGGCGAGCGCCTCTTCGCCGTCTGAGGCTTCAGCAACAACGGTCATATCCTGCTGAGAGTTGATTGCGCCCGAGATTCCTGCCCTGAGTAAAGGATGATCGTCGACAGTGAGGACTCTGATTGTGTGCCCTTCGCTCATAACGTTCCTTAGTCTCGGAGGTCCGGTGGTCTGTCAGCGCCGGCACCGTCGTAGGCCACGACAATAACCATTCGCAATTCTATCTTCGTGCCTGCCGTGGAGCGTCGACAAACTTCGACACCATAGTGCGAGCACCTGCTGCCCAGGTCATCGAACGTGATCTAAAGGCTACCCCAAGTCATTTATCTGGGATGTCGCTCGGCTCTGCAGACGAAGTGCTGCTTGTGTGGCTCCATTTGTTCTGTCAGAAATCAGCACGAGACTCATTACCCATAACAACTGTGGAATAGGATACCCCTCGAAAGTGTTGCTCGTCATACGCTCTCTCCGGGTTTGCCCGTTTGTGAGATGGCAACTAACCTCTCCGCGTGCAGAGACTCTTTTCGATGTTTCCAACGGGAGCGGCTGGCGTTGCATTAGTTCTGCTGCGGGTTTCTGTTGCGGCGATGCTCGTCTCAAATGTCATCCCGAGTGAAGACCCAATCGTTCATACAGGTGAACTTGTGGGTCTCAGTTTGCTCGTGGTGTCGCTATGTCTGGGAGTTTTTACCCCAGTTGTATCCGTTTTATCGTGCTGTGTTGAGATCGCAGCCATATCGGATCTGAGACAGTTGGGTGTCACTCACCTTATCGCATCCATTCTGATTACTGCATCATTGGCGATGTTGGGACCCGGAGCATATTCCATCGACGCACGCATGTTCGGACGGCGCCTCGTGGTTTCATCCTCGGATAGGAACGACGATTGACCGAGGCTGATCAGGTATTGACACAAATCGGGCGGCCACGACTTTGACCGGAAGGCTTGTACCCCTCGAAAGAGTGTCCCGACGGAGGCACGATTTGGGCTTTCATAAAACGGCGATACAACCTAAGTTGAATAACATCCTAATCGGTTAATGAAATTTCCCGCTGCAGGATTGGTGGTTCTCCCATGCAAAGCTCGGAAGTCGCGATGGCAATTACTCGTACCTCAGATTCCCTTCTCTTCAGCAACTTTGTTCGCAGTTATGACAAACCCAATCCGGAGCGGTCGTCAGATATTCGCGTGGAGCGATCGCGACGAGCTCTCCGAGATTAAGTCTGCACCGGCCAGCAGAAGGCTGGGCAAAATGCACTCTTTGAGAAATTTCATTCAATATCTCTCAGGTTTTGGACCATGACTCGGCACTTGATTACAGAATAAAGTTCGAACTGTCTGCAAAACAAATCATCCATCCCACGTTCGTAAAGGTGGTTTTATGAGTTCATGTCTTTCATCAGGCGTCATCAGTGTGCAAGCAATTCTCAACAGCTCAGGTGACGAGACGCTTGTCGCCGCAGCAAGATCCGGCGAACATATGGCTTTCTCCGAGCTTTGGAATCGACATTCGAAGAAGGTCTTCAACACGATGTATCGGATTACACGCAACCGACAGGATGCGGAAGATGCACTCCAGGACGCTTTTCTGAAGGCCTTTGTTCACTTGAAAAATTTTGACGGCAGATCGTCCTTCTCCACATGGCTTACGCGAATCGCTATCAACTCCGCACTCATGATCTTGCGCCGGAAGCGCGCACACCCTGAGATTTCGATGGATGGTAGTGTCGATGGCGACGCGTGGCAGCATTGGGAGGTAGCGGATAGACGAGTCAATACGGAAGAACACTACGCTAGATCTGAAAGAGAGAGGCACTTGAAACGTGCCATCCACCGACTTAGGCCAGCGCTTCGCACCATCGTTGAGATCCAGCAGGTGCATGACAGCTCGATCAAAGAGATTGCCGAGATTGCGGGCATTTCGGTGGCAGCCACCAAATCTCGGCTGCTGCGTGCCAGAACCGTGCTGCGCCGATCATTGGTGTGAAGAATTAGCCAGCAGTCGAATCAGCTTTCAAGTGGTAATCCGCACGTCTGCGGTATCGTAGGCAAGACATTCAGCTTTTCCGTCCGGGAAAACTGTTCGACTTGGCCATTCCCTCATGAGAGGCATGAGGCCTAGGTACCCGGCGAAGTACTCTGCGGCTCGTCGATCAGAAGGGCTCAGGTGTGACGGATTCGACCGATAACCTTGCGAGCCAGGCGGTCAGGAATAATCGCTTCAGCTTTCACATTATCGAGCTTCGAGTTCTGTCCAGGAGGAGTGGGCCTCATCCCTAACTTGCGCTCGTAATAATTGAATGCGCGAGTGCGCCCCAGCGCTCGATCGGCCTTCGTCTCAAAGACGCAGCTATAAGAGATCGATCTGCTTCCGCAGGTCTCGACCCAATGTGGTGCGTTCTGAGGTTGGTGGAAGCCATGCCCTGCGCTGAGGTTATAAACCTGTTCTTTGCCTGGATCGCGTTGCTCGATGTCGAGTTGGCCAATGCTCACTTTTCCTCGAACGTAGAAATCCTCGAGATCTTCTTCGCGCACATCGTCTGGAGAATAGACATGGTAGGTCTTGTCTCCTTCAATCTGAGCAAAGAATCCAACTTCCGGATCAAAGTGGAGAGGTGTCGTGGATGCCGCAGAGGTGATGAATAAGCTGGATTGAATTCGTAAGATAGGTTGATCTCCAAGCCCACCCGGGATGCTGCGAATTCGCTTGATGATCAGGTCAAGCAGCTTACGGAAGCGATCGTCATGGTTCTCCAATCGCTTGAGCAATATGCGGGTAGGACGTTCGTGAAGCTGATGAATGGCTTCCTTTGGAGTCAGCTTGATATGGGGTGCATCAAAAAAAGCGCTTCCTGCCGCTGCCGCGCTCCCGGCAACATAGTAATCGTTGCTAGCACCTGTATAACGATCCAGCAATTCGGAGATAGAGTCGAACTGGAAGATATCCAATCGGTGCAAATTATGCGTAAACCCGAATGGGGTCCTGTTATAAAACGTCTGGTAGGACTTCGGATCTATATCAAGCTGCACATCCTCGAGGGCAACCCGCGGCAGCATTGCGGAATTTGGAGCGGTGGCGGTGTCTAAGTTAGCCGACATAAATTCTCCCATGTAGAGCAGAGGCGACAGTGATGCGATGATAGCAGCCCGTAGCCTTGACCGAGCTTCATTTCTTTTGGCTCTAGATATCTAGCTTTATCCCAAAAGAGCCATCTGCAATGGTTAGCGAATTGCACATAGCTCACTGTGAGCAATTCAGAAGCCAGACATCGCAGTGAACTGCCTATTTCCGGACGAAATCGTTATTGTATCGGTCTGGAATTAGGAATAAACTTCGCTTAAATCTACGTCCCGAGAGCGTGCCGTACTATGTCAACTTCTGTTATTTCGAACGACCTACTCGAAGACTGCTGGATCACCACAGATCGTGATGAATTGAGCAGCAAGTTTGATCGTGAACACTTCGAAATCACTCACACCTTGGCAGAACATCCACTTCTACAGATCCCCGAATTGATGGAGTTGGCTGAACGAACTCTACAGACCAGGCCAGCTGGCATTTACTATGATGCGGGCGAAATACGGGTCGACCAGAGATGGGATCAAATGCCGAAGAAGCAGTTTTCGGTTGTAGAAACAATGAAACGCATAGAGACATGCGGCGCTTGGCTATTGTTCAAGGACGTACAGCGTGATCCAGAATATCAGGCCTTTCTTGGTAGTGGGTGGCACAAGATAAAAGCAAAGATCGGCCACAGTCTGGAGTCGCAAATCTTGCGCGAAGATGCTCTCATCTTCGTCACTTCTCCCAAACGGATCGCAACTTACCACATCGATCGTGAATGCAGTTTCTTGTTACAGATCAAGGGGACTAAAACCATTCACATCTTCGATCGCACAGATCGAGACGTACTTCCCGAGGAAGAAATCGAGCGTTTCTGGACAGTTGATAATAATGCTCCTGTTTACAAACCACAGTTTCAAGCTCGCGCCACTTCTTATAAGTTACGCGCCGGCACGGGGGTTCATATTCCCGTGAACTGCCCTCACTGGGTTGAAAATGACGACAACATATCCGTCTCCCTCAATGTCAACGTACAGTTCAAGGACACGCTTCGCGCAAACACATATCGCGCAAATCACGCCCTTCGAGCCCTTGGTCTGACCCCGAGACCACCAGGTCAGTCTGCTGCAGTGGACTACCTTAAATCTCGGTCCATGGTGCCTGTTGTGGCAGCCAAATCTGCGCTCCACAAGTTAAGCTTTCTCAAGAAGTAGCAGCCGCTAGAATTAGCAAAGACAACTATTCAGGTCTCGTCTGTGAATGGTTAGCACACAAGCCTGGACGTTCCTTCACTATCTTTTATGCGGCTATTCGAAACTATCTTGATTCTTGTTGTAATCGCTGCCGCGCTGGCGCAAATAGCTAAGATGTCGGATTCCTGGCCGCGATCTCTGACGTTTTTAGCTCTCTTACTCTGCACATGGCATATTGCCTACGAAAAGACTTACTGGCAGATGTTTCCTGCTCTAGCAGGTTTACTTGTTCTAACAATTTGGAACTTAGGTCCCCGCCGCCTGCATACTGCGCTCAGTCAACCAGTGAAGGGGCGCTTGGCCCTTGGGGTTGTTCTGCTCTGCCTGATGAGTTTCGGATTACTTCTGCTTGTGCCGATGTTCGTTCTCCCAAAACCGACCGGCCCGTACTTTGTCGGCACTCGAATAATTTACCTAAAGGACTCGAGCAGAGTTGAAGATGCGGATCAACAACACCCAGGATTGCCTCGTGAGCTTGTGGTTCAGATATGGTACCCGGCTAATCCCTCTAGCAATCACCTTGCCGCATATCAAAGGCTAGCAGAGACAAGTCTAGTCACTTCGTATCGTAGTGTTCTCTGGACCAACTCACGTGTTGACGCTCCCATCGCAGGAGAGGGAGGGTCTTTCCCTGTTTTACTTTTCAATCATGGATGGGGGGGAAGGCGCACGCAGGATACGTTTCTCACGGAAGATCTTGCGAGCCACGGTTATGTTGTCGCTGCGATCGATCATACGTATAACGCCGGCCGGGTCGCATTGGCAGGTGATCGCATTATTGATAGCGCCAACGGATACGATCCGATAGACGCTTCAAAGCATACGGCCACAGAGATCAAAAAAGCCTGGAATACAGAGCTCCAAAGATGGGTCGATGATGAAGTATTTGTTCTTAATGCGCTCCAAAACGAGAATGCTGATAGCAAGAGTTTTTGGTATGGGCGACTCAATACCGATCGAGCTGGCGCCCTTGGTCACTCGTTCGGAGGGGCCGCAGCAATACAGGTCTGCTCTGTTGATCGCCGCATTCAATCCGCACTCAACATGGACGGCTGGACGTTCGGAAATATTCAACATCGCACGTTCGCCCAGCCGACGCTGTTCATGTACGAAAAGTCGAATCATCCCCAACAGGAAGATCTGAGCGCGCTGGATACCGAAGCGCGAACCTTGAAGCAACTAGATAAGAATGACGAAAGCGAAGTAGATGCCAGCCTCAAACAGTATGGCGGATATAAGCTATATGTGAGTAATACCTCACACATGGACTTTACCGACCATCCTCTGATAACTCCGTGGAGTAGCTGGACGCAGCCCACGCATATCTCTCCCGCACGAATACAAATGATTGTTCGCGCATATGTGCTGGATTTCTTTGATCAGACCGTCCAAGGGAAAAAATCTAGCCTGCTTGAGACTGAAAACCCGAGTCAATTTCGTGAAGTTCAGGTGAAGAAATGGACACCATAGTAAAAGTTTCTTTGGCCGGAGCACATTAGTCTATAGGCAATGCTCCACCAATCATCACATCGGCTTAGCTAAGCAGGATCTTGCCGGTCAAATTTGCTGAGACAGCCATGAATGGTTTTAGCCAATACATCGATTCCCGGCTCAGACAAAACCTGCCAATGATCTCCCGGTATGTGATGAATTTCGATGCCTTCGTCAAAGATTGCTGACCAGCCATTATCGGAGGGTATATTGACGTTAGTCTGTTTAGAGGCCCGAAAAAGAGTCAATTTACCTGGAAATGGTTTTGGCTGATAGTTGCGTGCTGCGACAGCATTAATTTCGTGAGTATTTTTTAAAAAGGCGGGCAATGTGGAGAACAGTTTAGCGGCGATCGTAGTCATATAACGCACCCTGCGTTCGTCCATGTCTTTGAGAAAAAACTCCGCCCATGCTTTGCCACTTCCGTGGCCTTGATTACTGCGGAAAAATCCACTAAGCCGCCCTCGTTTTTCTAATTTTTCTGATTCACTCTTCTTCGGCATCTCCTGGGCGTAATCTTTGGCTCGTGTATCCAACATTCCTAAAAGGCCAACTTCTTCGCCAGCGTAGTGTAGTTGGTGGGCCATCTCGAGTACAACGATGCCTCCGAAAGAATACCCGAGAAAATGGTACGGCCCTTTAGGTTGAATACGACGAATCTCTCTCAAATAATGGGCAGCCATGTCCTCCATGCGAAGGAGCGCCGGTCGGTTTGCTTCGAGCGCTTGAGCCTGGACTCCGTACACCGGCTGGTCGGCACCAATCCTTGTTGTCAGACCATAAAAATTGACTACATTTCCGCCCGCTCCGTGGACGATATATAGCGGTCGGCGCGTACCCACCGGCTGAATCGGCACAAGTGACGTCGCAGTATTCGGCGCATAACGCCTGCGAACCAGTTCAGCTACAAGCTTGATGGTAGGAGCCGAAATTAAGCTCGCTAGCCCGAAGCCCATCGAATAGAGACTATTCATCCGCGTGACAAGCCGAAGAATAGACAATGAGCTGACTCCCAACGAAAAAACATTCGTGTCAACAACAATATCTTCGATGGCTAGCATCGAACGCCAGAGCTCAAGCAACTGAATCTCGATTGGGTCGTTCGTGGTTGCTAGTTGCTCGTCGAGCTTCTCCATTATCTGGGCGCTGTCAACAAATTGCTTCGCCCCGTGAAGTCGCGTATTTCTTCGAGATATGGTGCGATTGGAAATGTCAGGCGGGGTGGCGGGAAGAAAATCATCCGCCGGAGCCATCTTCTCTAATTCGATTGAAGGCTCCTGTACCGCAGAGTCAAGCAACGCAATAAAGCTTTTCAAGTAGCGTTGAATTGTCGTAGAGCGAAAGTAGTTTGGGTTGTATTCGAGCTGTAGTCGTGGTCCTTCTTCCATCCGATCAACGATGGCGAACATCCATTCGAAGACTGCTCCAGGGCTCATTGAGCGTAGAGGCACAATTTCTAGTCCGGCAACGCGCTGGGTTACCATAAAGGACTTCTGATACAGAAAGAAAATCGGAATTTCAAACGAAGTATTGTTGTGCGAAAAATGTGAGTCGTAGATCAGCTCTTCAAATGGAAGCTCCTGATTCTCGTATGCACCTAGCGTCCAGTCCTGAACCTTAGTAAGAAGAGACCGAAAAGACTCGTGCGGTTCTATCTGAACACGAAGAACTTGGATGTTCATCAAGAGACCGATGAGCTCTTCGGTGTCCTCGTTTCGATTCGCGCACGGAGATCCAATAACAATATCTCGTTGCCCAGTTACTCGATGAAGCAAAGCGCAGAAGATACTGAACAGCAGGATATTCAAAGTTACGTTTTGATCTTTGCAGAATCTATGGGCTGACGCGGTAAGTGCTGGCGAGATCAGGAGCGTTTCAATATCTCCCGACTCTGAGTCAGTGCGCGTGTCGCGCAGGCCCTCAGGAGAAGCATCGTGTGGTAGTTCAATGTGGCTAAAGTCACTTCCGAGAGCCTTATGCCAGAAATCAAGCGACACCTCCGCAGCTTCGCTCTTTCGCCACTCTTCTTGCCATACCGCAAAGTCTGCATATTGGATTGGCAGTGATGGAAGGATAGGCTCCTTCCCTTCGACCAGTGCTTCATAGAAGACTGCTACATCACGCAGAAGAATACCGAGCGATATACCGTCGCAGATGATGTGGTGCATCGTTACAAGCAGTAAATGATGTTGTGGAGCAAACTTTAGCAGTTTGATAACGAGCAGAGGACCGTTCATCAGGTCCATCCGATACGCAGCATGCTCGCGGATCAGTACACCAGCTTCGTGCGATTCTGATGCATTAGGTAAATGCTGCAAGTCTTTAACCGGAAGCGGTACGCTGTATGGATTTCCGATTATCTGTGAAAGCTTCCCATCCACCATCGCAAAGGTAGTTCGCAACACTTCATGACGCTGCACTGCCTGATTAAAAGCCAATGCCAATAGATCTACGTTTAATCCCCCACGACATTGCCACATGAGAGGCATGTTTAACGCAGGATTACCGGGGTGCATTTGGTCAAGTGACCAGAAGCGGATCTGCCCTTGCGTGGCGGGCATGACATACACGTCACCTGCTGGAGGAAGCATCGGATTCAAGACAGAGAGCTCCTCTGGAGCGTTCATAGTTAGTCCCGTCGCTGGATGAAATTGTTGTTTCATTCGCGTATTCCAGTCTGACCGCGATAAGCCTTCCGTGGTGCGACTGCAATTCGTGGTGGGGCCTTTACCGTTGTAACCTCTGCGTCGCTTGAATTTTTAAGTTCATTAGACAAGGCCAAGATCGTTCGGTGCTTGAAGATCTGAGCTGCCGTAACATTCAACCCTTCCTTCTTAGAGCGTGCGGCGATGCGGAAGATGAGAAGAGAGTCGGCGCCAAGTTCAAAGATGCTGTCTGTAATACTGACGCGATCGACCATCAGTACTTCAGCCCATATCTTTGCGAGCTTTTTGTGCTCGACCGTAGAAGGTGGAATGAACGATCGTTGCGATGCGTGAAGGCCAGACTTGAGATAGGTCTCCACATCAGGCAGGCTCTTGCGGTCGATCTTCCCATTCGGAGATCGAGGGAGCTGCGGGAGTGGGAGAATAACGGCGGGAATCATGTACTCAGGAAGCGTGTCAGTAAGCATCGTAACTAAATCTGCAGTGAGTGCGTTGGCATGTTCAGCTGAATTGCCCGCATCGACGTAAGCTACAAGACGCGTGATCGATGTTCCAGCACTTTGACTCGTATGTGCCACCACTACGGACTCGCGCACGGCCGGATGGCGATTCAACGCGGCTTCAATCTCCCCTAGCTCGATGCGATAGCCACGAATTTTAACTTGAAAGTCCGTTCGACCGAGTAACTCGACCCGCGCTTGGCCAGAGGGGTTCACACGCCAGCGTCCCAGGTCACCGGTTTTATAGATCCGACCCTCAGTAAATGGGTTTGGCAGAAAGCGCTCGGTGGTCAAATCTAGTCGCCTCCAATAGCCGCGCGCCAATCCCCTGCCCCCAATGTACAGCTCGCCTACTACTCCGATAGGTACGGGCTGCAGCCGCTGGTCCAGCAAATAGAATTGCGTGTTCGATATAGGTGGCCCGATCAACAGCGGTCCTGTTTCACGAACGACACGAGTAGCAGATGACCAGATGGTCGTCTCGGTCGGGCCATACATGTTCCACACCTGCTCGCTTCGTTCAACCAGTTGGTCAGCAAGATCTCTCGGCAACGCCTCACCGCCGCACAGAACTTTCAGTGGCAACTGGCGCCCCCATCCTGCGTCGATCAACATTCGCCATGTTCCGGGGGTGGCCTGCAGCACCGTCGCTTTACTCTGTTCGAGCAATTGCAGCAAAATGTGTCCGTCCATTACTTGATCTTCGTTTGCTATCACCAGCCGCGCACCCACTAGAAGCGGCAGTAACAGCTCCAGGCCCGCGATGTCAAAGGCGAGCGTTGTTACTGCAACCAGCAGGTCCTCCCGGCTAACTCCAGGTTCATGCTCCATCGAACGCAACAGGTTCATCAGCGCCCCGTGTTCGATAGCCACACCCTTCGGCCTTCCAGTAGTCCCCGATGTGTAAATTACATAAGCAAGAGAATCTGCCGAAGTCGTAACTTCGAGCTGAGCGGCACTCTCTTCGGCTATCTGTTCATCCAGCACTATTGTTTTTGCAGTTGTCGTCAGGCCAGGCTGTGCAGATGCGAAAGAGCGACCTACTAGCAGCAGTTTCGTCCCCGCATCCTCGAGCACCATCTCCAACCTCTCACTCGGATGACGAGAATCCAATGGAACATAGGCACCACCGGCCTTCAGGACGCCAAGCAACGCACCTACCATCTCCACGGATCGTTCAACGCAGAGACCCACCAGATCACCAGGCTTCAGCCCCTCACGCAGCAGTCGATGAGCAATGCTATTTGCATAGTCGTCGAGCTTCTTTCTGGTCCAACTCGATTTACCACTCTCAATCGCTATCTCGTCCGCATGCGTGTGTGCCTGTACCTCTATCAATCTGTGTATTGGCAGGAATTCTCGCTCGAACTCCACCTTAGTCTGGTTCCAAGCTTCCAATATCTCAACACGATCTTTCTGGCCCAGCAGTTCCAACTCGTCCACGCTCACTGTCGCGTCCCGAACAACGCTGGCGAGGAGGTTGGCATAGAGAAGCATCCAGCGACGAACGGTCTCTTCGTCGAAGAGATCCGTATTGAAGTCGCAATCGAACTCGAGATCACTCTCGGTTTCAATCATGTTAAGAAACATGTCGGTATTAACAAACTGCTTTGGATTGGCTTTTATCGTCGCTGCCAAGCCATCGAAGCCGATGCGTGTCCCAATCTTTTCGAGATTGAACTGGACTTCGATCAGCGGGAGGCGACTCGCATCTCTTGGGATTGAGAGCTTTTGAAGCAAGCTGCCGTACGTAAACTCCTGATGGTCGAATGCATCGAACAACATGTTACGCGTAGCAGCAATATGGTCTTTGGCCGTCTCAGTCTCGGTGATCCGGCTCAACATTGGCAAAAAGTGTACGCAGTGTCCGACGAGACTTGCATTCTGGAAGAGCGCTTGTCCGGCGGTGGAGATGCCAACGACGACTTCTTGCTGTCGCGTCAGGCGGTGCAGCAGGAGTTGAAAGCCCGACAACAAGGTTATATAGAGAGTGCATCCAAGTTTGGTGCTGGCGTCCTTCAAATCGTTATACGGCCCAGTACCCAGACTGCCCTTCAGAGTTGCGCCACGGTAACTCTTGTTCGTTGGACGAGGCCGGTCGGTGGGCAACTCAAGCACCGGTGTAAGGCCCTCGAATTGCTTCACCCAAAAGGCTTCGTTGTCTGTAAATTCGCCCGAGCGATGACGTGTCTGCTCCTGAACAGCGTAGCTACTGAAAGGCAAAAGAGGAAGCAGCTTCACCGATGCACTGTTTTTCGCCCCATACAGTTTACTGACTTCCTCGAATAGCTGATTGACCGACCATCCATCGAGAACAATATGATGCGCGGTAAAGAGGAGGACAACATTATCTGCTGAGATCCGAAAGATCGTGGCGCGAGCGAGTGGTCCATCAGTCAGTGAAAACGGCGTCCTCCCTTCTCGTTCAATCGCATCTTGAACGACTGTTTCGCGAGAATGGATCGTTGGAGTCTCTGGCAACTTGGAAAGATCGTGATACTCGACGACACCAGTAAAGACCGGAGCAATCATCAGCGACTCGCCATCGATACTGATCGTGCTTCGCAACGCATCGTGCCGCGCAAACACCGAGTCCAGTGCTCGCTGCAGTTCCTTCTCCTTCACATCTCCTTGTAACCGCAGGGATACAGATTCGTTGAAAGCACAGTTCGCCTCATCGCCGAGCGCTGCTGCGAAGTATATCTCTCGTTGCGCCTCCGTTATAGGAGCCTGCGTAGGGTTTTTCGCCAGGACGGCCGGATGCATTTCAGGTCCCGCTACATCTGCGGAAATTTGCTTGTGCGAATCATGACTGGGAAGCGCGTTGCTCCGCTGCATCTCTTCCACAGTTTCGCGAAACGCCGCCTCAACTGCAGCCAGATCTGCGTCGGAATGTGACGTTGTGAGAAAGCAGGGATAGCCTTCCTGAATGTGAATCCCCTTCTCGCGCATCGCATAGTACAACAAACTGCCAAGCCGAGCATCACCATGGAAAGTAAAGTAAAACCAGGATGCAAAGTGATGAATCCTGCTCGGCACTCCACGCTCAACAAAGAAATTGTCGAGCCTCATAGCTAGCTCGGCTGTCTTTCGATTTAAATCTAGCTGGAGTTGCGGCCCTGCATCTTTCAGATGTTTGAGCACCGAACGAGCCGCTGCGAGAGCCTGCGGATGTCGAACGAAAGTACCGGCGAAGAAGGTCACGCCAACTTCAGGTATGGACGCATCGCCGTACTGCCAGGCTCCTCCGTCGAGTGCGTCCATGAATTTTGCCTTACCGGAGAGGACACCTATTGGATAGCCACCGCCGATAACTTTGCCATAAGTGGCCAGATCGGCGCGAACACCAAACGCCTCCTGCACTCCACCAGGAGCAAGACGGAAGCCGGTAACAACCTCATCAATGATCAGTGCGATCTCTTCTTGCTCAGTAATCTCCCTCACCGTCTTAATAAATGCAATCGGCTGCAAGCCCGGATTACGTGTCTGTACCGGTTCAATGAGCACTGCTGCAATCTCGCTCGCATTTTTCCGTATGTAATCGAGCGACGCATACGCTCCATATTCGAGTACAACTACGTTCCCTGTATTTGCTATCGGAATTCCCGGCGCGAGCGGTACCGTGCCACGCGGCGTATTGCGAACCAGCACCTCATCGAATGTTCCATGATAGTCACCGGCGAAATAGATGATGCGGTCTCGCCCTGTAACCGTCCGGGCCACACGAATGGCAGCCATAACTGCTTCGGACCCCGTATTGCAAAACGTCACCCGATCATTGCCGGTCAACTCACATATCTGTGCAGCGACCTCGCCTGCCAGCGGAGATTGCGGACCAATAGCAACACCTAACTCGATCTGCTCTCGAACAGCATCCAGCACGAACTGCGGGGAGTGTCCGAACATAATTGCGCCATATCCATTCACGATGTCGATGTATTCGTTGCCGTCGACGTCCCATATCCGCGACCCCTTCGCTCGATCTGTCACAAGCGGATAGACCATCTCTTTCCACTGGGGGCGAAACCCCGCGACTGCTCGCGGATCCGCCAGATGAACGCGCGCCGCATCTGTCAAGCGTTTCGACCCCGGCGTGCGCTTCTCGTACTTTGAAATAAGCGTATCGAGATATTGCTGTTGATCGCTGTCGAGATCCTGCTGAACTCGTGGTTGGAGTGGTCGGTATGATCCGTGCTTAACTTCAGACGTTTCGGCTGTTGCGGGTATCGGAACTGGCAGAGATAACGAGGCGACCACCGGTGCTTGCGAGGTCACCTGAACTGTAGGACCGGGAGCGGAGGTACCTGTCGTAGCTCGCAGTGTCAACATCTGTTGCTCGAACATCTTCGACATCATCGCCATCTGCTCGCTAAACAACCGCTCCACAGCAGAAGCAGAAGAAGCGGAGGCACCTGCAGAGAGCGGCGCTGCAGCAGACGCGCTGGAGGCGGCAGCGATTTGCGGCGCGGCAAGTGGCGTCTGTGCCGCTGCTGGAAAGGCATCGGGTGGCAGCACGCTATCGAGATACCCAGCAAGACTCGCGATCGTGGAATATTGTTCCATGATCTGACGAAACGTCAGCTTCACTCCAAACTTCTTCTGAAGGCCCTGCGTAGCCTGTGTAAGAAAGAGCGAGTCAAGCCCTAACTCCAAAAACTGATGATCGACCTGATCTGGCGTGATGTCGATCCCGCTAAGCTGGGTAAAGACTTCGGCAACAACTGGCTGCAAGCGCAGCTTACGTTCTGGCATTAGAGCCTCTCTCAGTGGTTCAGTCGCGACTGAAATAGATTCCTCTTCGCGTCTTGTGTCGAGCGATGCGGAAGTAACAAAAGTTGTTTGCTCACTGGTTGTTGAAACAACCGTGTGCGGAGGTGGCGCAATCCAATGCAGTTTGCGTTCAAAAGGATAAGTTGGCAGCGGCACGCGGGATCGCTGTTCCGGTGCGTAGACCTCTGTCCAATTCGGAGCGGCACCCGCCATCCAGAGCTGTCCTAGCGCCTCTTGAAGTGATCCTGCTTCCACAGGAGACTGCTCGTCACGTTGCGACAACGAAGAAATGATGATGGATTCACTGCCATTCGGCTGCTGACGCGCCAGCGTGGACAATGTACTTCCCGGCCCCACCTCCAGCAATATCTGCGGAGTCGACATCAAGGTTTTGAGCGCATCGGCAAAGCGAACGGGATTGCGAACCTGTTCGGACCAGAAGCGAGCACTTGTCGCTTGCTCTGGCAGAATCCACGTACCGGTAAAACTTGAGACATAAGGACGAGAAGGTGGACGCAACGAAACCTTTGCGACCTCCGCCTCAAACGCCGAGAGCATTGGATCCATCATCGACGAATGAAACGCGTGCGATGTGCGAAGTCTTCGGAAGAGCGCTCCATCTGACGTAAGCCTCTGTTCCAGGAGCCCGATTGCCTCGATAGACCCAGCAAGAACGCTTAGCTTCGGAGCATTCAGAGCAGCCAGCGAAATACCTTCGGAGAGATATGGCTGAAGTTCCGACTCACTCAGCCTTACTCCGACCATCCCTCCCCGCGCCATTTCCTGCATCATTCGCCCACGAATACTCACCAGGCGCAATGCGTCCTCCCGGCTCATGACTCCGGCCAAAACCGCAGCGACGTATTCGCCGATGCTGTGACCCGCCATCGTCCGAGGTTCAATTCCCCATGACTGCCACAACTTCGCCATCGCGAACTCAGTTACAAAGATTCCCGTCTGCGCGAATTGAGTCTGCTGAATTCGTTCTGCTGCTTCAGGCGTCGAGCTGTCGGCCGGAAAGAGAACGTCGCGAATATCGTGTGCCATCAATGACACTAGGATCTCAGCACACTCGTCTACTTGCTGACGATAGAGAGCCTCCGTCGCATAGAGCGAGCTGCCCATCCCCGCGAACTGTGAGCCTTGCCCTGGAAAAAGAAAGACCACTTCGGGTCGCTTTGCCGACGCGACTCGAGTCGTCTGTGAGTTGGCCGACTGCAATTTTGTAATCGCATCTTCGGCACTCGCACAAACAAATGTGGCCCGATAGTCGAACGCCTTTCTTCCAACGGCCAAGGTATAAGCCACGTCTTCAAGCGGAAGCTCCGGATGTGACTGGAGAGTCTGAGCGAGATTTTCAATAGCTCCATTGAGCGCAGGTTGAGATCGCGCGGAGAGGCAAAGCACTTGAGCCAAACGGGAAGAAGCCGTCGAAGTTACCGGCGACGGTGCCTCTTCCATGACGATATGTGCGTTAACCCCACCCACTCCAAACGCGCTGACACCGGCGCGTCGCGGTCCGTCCGAGCGCCAAGGGCTCAACTCACGGTTCACATAGAAAGGGGAGTTCGCAAAATCGATATTTGGATTTGGCGTGTCAAACTGCGCCAGCGGAGGCAGTGTCGCCTTACTCAGTGAGATCGCAGTTTTGATCACGCCCGTCACACCAGCCGCTGCATCAAGATGCCCCACATTTGCCTTCGCAGTTCCGATCGCACAGAAGCCCGAATCCTCCGTGCTGAGTCGGAATGCCTTTGTAAGCGCCGCAACTTCTATCGGATCCCCTAGAGGTGTCGCCGTGCCGTGAGCTTCGATATAGGTGATCGTGCGTGGGTCTATCCCCGCCATCGCCTGTGCGGCAGCAATTACGCCCGACTGACCATCCACGCCAGGCGCCATGTAACCCGCCTTCATTGAACCGTCATTGTTCACGCCAAAGCCACGGATCACCGCCGTGATGTGGTCTCGATCCGCGATGGCATCTTCCAGACGCTTCAACACGACCACGCCTGCGCCATGACTAAAGACGGTGCCCGTTGCCCCAGCATCGAACGGCCGACACAACCCATCTTTCGATCCGATGCTTCCTTCCGAGTACATATGTCCGCGTCTCTGCGGAAATGTAATCGAAACGCCACCAGCCAGCGACATGTCGCATTGATAGTTCAGCAGACTTTGACTTGCCTGACAGATTGCAACCAAGGATGTGGCGCAGGCAGACGCCACACTGATGCACGGGCCACGGAGATTCAACTTGTACGCAACACGAGTCGTCAGAAAATCTTTATCGTTCCCCATGAACGACCTGAATTCACCAACCTGATAGCTTCCCGTCAACTCATCGATAAACGCTCGATCGTGGCACAGGTTCGCTAAAAGATAAGTATTCAGACTGCATCCTGCAAAGAGACCAATCTGTCCGGCGTAGCTCGATGAGTCGTAACCTGCATCTTCCAGCGCGTTCCAGCATGTCTCGAGGAAGATACGATGCTGAGGGTCCATACTCTCGGCGTCACGTGGCGAAATACCGAAGAACTCTGCATCGAACATGCCGGGATCTTTCAGCACGCCGCGCGCAGCAACATAGTCTGGACCATTTTCGAGCCCCGCGCTGCTCCTGACCTCAAGCTCCTCAGACGAAAAATGGGAGATCGAACTCTTTCCGGCAGCAACATTCTGCCAAAACGTCTCCACGTCAGGCGCGCCGGGAAACTGCCCCGCCATGCCAATGATGGCGATGCCTTCCAACTGCTCGTCAGGTTGTTGTTCCGTCAAACCAGTTGTTTCGTTCAGATTGTCGCTCATGATGCTATGCCCTTCGTCGCGCGGGCACGAGCGAACGCGCCTCTTGCTTTTTGTGCTTGCTGTTGAACGACGCTTCTCTCCGATGAGGATGGTTTGTCGCTCGAAAGACGCTTTGCCAGTAAACGTACAGTCGGGCACTCAAACATCAACGTTACCGGGATCGGCACTTCGAACTGCGCTTGCAAACGTAAATGAGCCTTGATCAACAGCAACGAGGTTCCACCGCAATCGAAAAAATTGTCATCTGGTCCAATTCGTCGCAGATCAAGGACATCCTCGAAGATTCGTGCAACCCGCTCCTCTGTTTCGGACAGTGATTGCGGAATCTCTCGCTCTGTCGAGACGAACACCATTGAAGGCATAGGCAAAGCGGCTTGGTCTAGTTTGCCATTCACAGTCAACGGCAGCTCCGTTAGCCGCGTGTACGACGAGGGCCTCATGTGTGCAGGCAGTCTGCCAGCGAAGAACTCACCCAGCACGCGCGCACTCAATTCGATCCCCGGCGCGGCAACAAAATAACCAGCCAGACGATGATTCCCACTCCCATCTGAGTGGAGAACCACGCACGACTGCTGCACACCAGGAGCAGCGGCCATTACGGCCTCCACCTCTCCAAGTTCAATACGAAAGCCATTGATCTTGACCTGGCTGTCATTCCGTCCGAGATACACCATCTCTCCGTCTGGGCGCACACGAGCAAGGTCGCCTGATCGATAAAGTCTCGCGCCAGATGACTGAGCAAAGCGATCCACAATAAAACGTTCTTCATTTAGCTGCGGACGATTGAGATAGCCGTGAGTAACACCTCCACCACCGACGTAAAGCTCCCCGACCTCGCCTTCCGCAACCGGCCTTCCCTCAGCGTCCAGTAGATGAACTTGCATATCGGGAATCGGCACACCAATCAGGCTCTCCTGAACTGACTTCGCCTCATCCGCTTTGATGGGTCGATAGGTCACATGCACCGTCGTTTCAGTGATGCCATACATGTTCACCAACTGTGGCGCGGTATCTCCATGCCTCTCGAACCACGGGGCGAGCTTGCGATACTGCAGAGCCTCCCCACCGAAGATCACAAGACGCAAAGACAGAGGTGTTGGCGCCGTACTCTGTTCTACTTGGACCAGCATCGAAAAAGCAGACGGAGTCTGATTCAGCACGGAGACCTGTTCCGCAGAGAGAAGATTATAAAAATCTCTCGGCGAACGACTTACCGCGAACGGAACGATCACGAGCCGGCCACCAGTGAGAAGACATCCCCATATCTCCCACACGGAAAAGTCGAACGCGATCGAATGAAACATCGTCCAAACGTCGTTCGAGTCAAAATGAAACCACTGCTCCGTTTGATCCAGAAGTCGAATGACATTCCTGTGCGATACCATCACACCCTTCGGCTTCCCTGTCGATCCTGAGGTATACATCAGGTATGCAAGATCGTCGTTGGTGGCGGCAAGCGTGGGATTTTCAGGCTCTGGAGCAGCCCCCTCGGACGCGAGAAGCTCATCCAACTTCAACTCCGCAACCGACACTCTCCGAATCTGATCGGAAAGACCTGCAGCAAGCGATGTTGTCGTCAGAATTGCGACAGGTCGCGCATCTTCAAGCATCTCCAGTACCCGAGCTGCAGGATATTTGGAGTCAATCGGTAGATATGCTCCCCCGGCTTTGAGAGTGCCAAGTATAGCTGTCAGCATCTCAGGCGATCGATCCAGATAGATCGCAACGAACGCATTGGTCCGAACGCCCGCCTCACGCAGATGCTCCGCGAGACGATTCGCTTGTGCATTCAGTGTGCCGTAGGTTTGGCTGAGCGTTCCGCAGACCGAAGCTACTCTGTCTGGATCTTCCGCGACGACTCTTTCGAAACGACTCACAATCGTTTCGTTAACCTTGTTGCCGGATCCATCTTTGACGCACTCTTCCGAAATCTGCAAACGACTCAGAAGTCTCTCCCCAGTGGCCGGATTCTTAGAAAGCCTGTTGTTCTCCATCGAGCCCCATGCAAAATCAAAGCAGCAGCGGGAACGGACTGACTTAGAACACTCAGTATTAATTGGAAGGCACCAGCTCGGCGAACACTACGAGTCACTTATTCAATAATGCAATCGGAGATAAAAGATGCCACCATGTGCCTTGTCATTCAACCCGTTCTTGCTGCCTAATTGTACGCATACAGCAGAAATCCACGAGCATTAACTTGCACCAAAGGTACCTGAAAGTTGTACGGGTCTAAGATATCAACAAGTGTTTAACCACTGATAAACCTCAAAAACACTACAAAGCTCTGGTTATCATTGGAAAGCTAATCCATTTTCAGTCAGGCACACATTCATGTTGAGCAACTGGATTCCAGTTGATACGCTTCCCTTCCTGGATGGTAACGAAGTACAACTCTGGCGAATTCTGCCAAGCGGCGCAGCCAACTCTGGCGAGTACTACAACTCGCTCCTCAGTCCACTCGAACGAGCCCATGCCGAACAATACCGGCACACTCAAGCACGAGAACACTTCACTATCGGAAGAGCATGCTTGAGAATTCTTCTAGGAAACGCACTTGGCATCGATTGCAATTCGATCAACATCTCAGCCGGTCTTCACGGTAAACCGGAGACTCCACCCATCGGTGGACAGAGCGTTTTCTTTAATGTCGCCCACTCCAATGACACGATTCTCATCGCGCTTGGCCGCCAAGGCGCAATGGGAGTCGACGTGGAGTACTTTGATCGGAAGACCGATATCATGGAGGTCGCCAGCTGCAACTTCACAGAGGAAGAGACAAACACCCTTGCGGCAACTGCGGATCAGGATGTGCGCATAAAGCTCTTCTACCGCTACTGGACACGCAAAGAGGCAGTTGCGAAGGCCGACGGTCGAGGTCTTCTGCTGTCTTTATCTTCCTTCGATGTGTCGCATGAGTCTACGCATCTCCATCCGGTGCGCGTGAGCGATTCCCCTCGCAAGGACGGCAAGCTATATTACGTTACCGATCTTGACCTTGGCAGCGAGGCAGCTGGAGCACTAGCCCTCGAATCCACGAATTGCCGCGTAGCCCAATTCATCTTCCCCTTAATCTCGTATAGCCGTCCTACGAAAGTTCGTACTCCCTCGGTCTAGAGATCACACTACTTTGGTGGCTCTACCCCTCGGGCCTCTTATCCATACTCCCCATCTCCGCCTCCAGCCTCGCATGCAATCGTTCACTGAAGCCAAGCGGCAGTTCAAATACTCGCTCATCGGCGGTAAGAATCAATATGTTCCTTGTGGAATCGAGAATCGCTGAACATATCTCGCAGTGTTCCAAATGCTTCTGCACGTCTTCCAACACCGCCGCATCCAGCGTGCCATCCAGATAGCCGGAGATGTGCTCCCAAACATGTTTGCACTCTAGAACCATGGGAACCACCTTCGCTTCGGCACCATCTGTTTCAACTGCGGCGCGAGCTTCTTCTGTAGCATCATGCGCGCACGATGCAGTCTGACCTTCGCAGTGGCCACGCTGATGCCCAGTGCCTCGGCCGATTGATTGACGCTGAGTTCCTCCAGATCACGAAGCAAAAATATCTCGCGATAGATAAGCGGCAAGCCCGTGATCGCATGCTGCAACATGACACGCACCTCCCGCCGCTCCACAACTTCAGATGGGATCTCACGCCAGTCTCGCAAAAGTGCAGGCAAGGCCTGTCCGCCTTCGTTCAACTCATCGAGCGAATCCGTCTTTGCAGTCTTCTTCTGCCGCAGGCGGCTTCGAGCCTCGTTCAGCGTAATGCTGATCAACCAGGTACTGAACTTCGCCTCGCCGCGAAATTTTCTCAGGTTACGAAACGCCTTGAGAAATGCCTCCTGCGCGGCATCCTCCGCATCCGCCTCATTCTGCAACATCGACAGCGCCATACTATAGACGCTTCGCTCGTAGGGCTGGATCAGATCGTGAAACTCATGCGTATTGCCCGCAAGTATGGAGGCGATCATCTGAGCTTCATCTCTGTTCTCAAAGACTGCAGTCATTGCTTCTCGATCCATCCTCGACAACGCTTTGCCAACACCGCATCCACAGAGAACAGCCCGGCACCGAAGACCAACACCATCACTGACGCGAACAGGAACGTGTACGGATCCGCATTGTAAAATTTGCCTGGATCGGAGAAGACAGCAAAGAGCGCATCGCGATCCGCCGTCCAGTAAGCAACCAGCATGTTCACGCTAAGCACCAGACCGATAAGCCGCGAACCGAGCCCTAAAATCAGCAAAAGTCCACCCACCCACTCAAGTCCGGAGACGAAGTGCGCCGTGAAAGCTGGGGCAGGCAGGTTCAGGCTCGTAAAGAAGTCGGTAACCCTGTCAAGATGATGCAACTTCCCCCAGCCGCTCTGCATGAGCTGCCATCCCCAGTAGAGACGAACCACGAGAAGAAACGGCGATTTAAGGTACGAAGCAAGGGCGGCAAACCGTTCATATACTCTGTACAGGCTTTTCATCACAATCCTTATCTACATATCTTGACTGAAGCATAAAATACGGCGCTAGCTGTGAGGCCAAAAGAGTCGTTTTTCAGGCTGCATACGTTAGAACCGCGCCCATGCGATTAGTTACAACAATCCACCGACGGCACATACAAATCTCTCTCCGACAGACTGGATAGAAGGTCATCTCCCTCTGGGGTGTCTCAGCGAAACTCTGTCGGAAGCAGAGACACAATGTTACCCCGGCGAACTACCGAAGTTTTTCGTCGTTTCTCTAAGTCCAATTAACGCAATCCAATGAACCTGCCTCCACGTTAACAAGAGGATCCACTCGTTGCTCGATTGGAGTCGGTCCGAACAAAAAAAATATAAAGCTGTTAGTCTTCGGTCGGCCTCGAACTGCCTGTAACCTTTGCACCTTATTGCAGTCCAATCTGCGGCGAGGAGACACGAGCAGAGAACGACCTTGCCACATCTGTAACCTTCTCTGGGCCCTCGTCACTTCTTGCTACGATTCTGTAGCCTTTATTAACCCAGCACGCTTCGCGCGTTGCTCAACCAAAGAAAGGTTCAATCATCATGAAGAACTCCGCACAATCGCTCGCTTTGGCCGCCGCATTTGCAGGTCTGCTCGGTGGCACCACGGTGCGCATGAATGCACAGACCGCCCAGCCGAACAACACCCCTGCCACCACTGCGCACGCCGGCGTGCTGATCGCTCAGGATAAGCCCGACCTTCCGAAGCACTCTTGCAAGGGCAAGAACGACTGTAAAGGCCAGGGCGGCGGTAAGCACCCCGGCAAGAATGACTGTAAGGGCAAGGGTGGCTGCGCCACCGACGGCTCCAAGCCCTCACTGGCATAATTACCTCCCCTGTCTGGAGGCTTGGTTCTCCTTCAAGCCTCCAGATCCTCCTCACCATCTACTTCTATTGGGAGCAAGGAATGCCGGCCAACCGTTTCAACGGTTTTAGCGACTATGGCGTGGGAATCGGTCTGCGCGTCCCGCACTACGACCATATCTTCGCCGAAAAACCCGTAGTCGACTGGTTCGAAATCATCTCAGAAAACTACATGGTCGACGGGGGCCGAGCGCTCCAGATTCTCGACCAGATACTCGAGCGATATCGCGTCGTTCAGCACGGCGTTTCAATGTACTTTGGCTCTGCTCAACCTGCCAATCGCGAACACCTCAAGCGCCTCAAGACCTTGACCCGCCGAACGAAGACTCCGTGGCTCTCCGACCATCTCTGCTGGGGCAGCGTGGATGGCCGTTATACTCACGATCTCCTCCCCATGCCGTACACCTTCGAAGCCGTGAAGACAACAGCAGCCCGCATCCGCGAGGTGCAGGACTTCCTCGAGATCCCCATAGCCGTCGAAAACGTCAGCAGCTACGCAGAATTTCACCAATCCGAGATGACGGAGTGGGAGTTCTTGAACGAAGTCGTCGAAGCCGCAGACTGCGGCATCCTGCTTGACGTGAATAACATCTACGTCTCGTCGCAAAATCACGGATTCAATCCATTCGACTACGTCAACAGCGTTCCTGCCGAACGGGTCGCCCAGATTCACATCGCCGGCCACTCCAAATTCGAAAAATACATCCTCGACACGCACGATCACCCCGTCCTCGATCCCGTCTGGCGCCTCTACGCCCGAGCCATCGAACGCACCGGCCCCACCGCGACGCTTCTCGAATGGGACGACAACATTCCATCCTTCGACGAGGTCCACTCCGAAGCGTTAAAAGCCACACAGTATCTCGCGCCGTCCGAAACCCTCGCCGCTTCAAACCTCACGATAGAAGAAGACGCAAGAGAGGTCGTCCAACTGTGAACCTGCTCGATCTGCAGCGCCGAATGGCGGAAGACGTCATGCGCCCTCTCACTCCTGATTTTCAAATGCAGACCACAACCTCTGACGGCGCCTCAACGCAGGAACTCGCCGACACCTACATTAAGCCCAACGACCGCCTATCCTCCTTCGACCGACTCGAGATCTACAACCGGCAGTACTGGTTCCGCGTCATTGGAGCCGTCTCAGAGGACTTTCCAGCGGTCGGCGCCCTCCTTGGAGCGAAAAAGTTTGACTCCCTGATCCTCGCCTATCTCCGCGAGAATCCATCGACCTCCTTCACCCTGCGCAACCTCGGCGCGAAGCTTCCACAATGGCTCGAATCTCATCCCGAGTTCGCCCCGAGACGCCACAAGCTCCTCCTCGATGTATCTCGTCTCGAGTGGGCCTATGTCGAAGCCTTCGACAGTGCCGAGCATGCCCCTCTAACACCCTCCGACTTCGCCGATCTCGGCGCGGAGTCCACACTCTTCCTGCAACCGCACCTCCAGCTACTGGACCTCAGCTATCCCGTCGACGAACTGGTACTAGCCGTTCATCAGCAGACCCCTCCCAGCGACATCATGAGCAACGCCGTCACCGAACGAAAACAGGCCAAGCGAGCGCGTCTCCCGAAAATGCATCGCTCTCAAGTTCATCTGGCCGTCCATCGCTTCGAAAACTCCGTCTACTACAGACGTATCGACCATGAGGCCTTCCTCCTGCTCACGGCTCTGCAAACGGGCAGCCCTCTCGATCAGGCTCTTGAAGCAGCGTTCGCGGGCACCACCCTCTCCCCCGACGATCAAGCCGTCAAGATCCAGGAATATTTTGCGCATGCGTCGCATCTGGGTTGGTTTTGCAGGCAACTCGACGCTGGCTCGTCCCTATAGCGAACTTCCCTCGCGATCTCCCGCCAAACCCAGTCCATCCGCGATTTAGACCGCCGGTCCCTGCTCCTGCAGACGCGACATTCGCCGCGTATCATACAGATGCTGCAACTCCCGCCTCCATAAGGCGAGCCAGTTGCGACACAGGCAAAGCGCTGTCGTTCTATCCATCGCTAGACCGCATCTAACTAAGGCGACATAGCTTTCGGGTAATATAGGCAGTCTCACCTGCCCTCGTTTCTGGGAGCTCAACTAAATACTCCGTTCGTGCCGGAGCGCACAAAGACAGCTGTAGAGGGGCATCTCGTATGGAATTTCACATATCCCGCGCTCTCCGAGAAAACCTTGGAATCGACGATCTGCTATTCAGCTACACGGGCAACATCGTCTTTACCAACGTTGCCGCAAGCCGTGCCTTGGCGAAACAGCTTCAGGAACTCCGCGCCCGGACTACTGGCTCATCGGATCCCGTCAACGCGGGCGCTCTATTCGCCATGGGGCTCATCGACGAGCTCAACCACGCGATGGTTGCTCGTTATCGCAAAGAGATTGACCCTTCCGTCCTCAAAGAGGCGGTCCGCTGGTTCGGAAGCCAGATCAAGCCTGCCGATATCGAGCGCCTCCTTCTTGTCTTTACCGAGCAGTTTCCAAATGTGGCTGTCCATCGTGGAGAGCTGACCGCAGCCGAATGGCTGAACGGCACAACAGATGACCTGCCTAACCGTGAGGCTGCTCTCGAAGAACTCCTCATGCTGTGGCTCGCCAACATCAACCCCGCCTTTGCTCCATTCCGCGAGCTCTACGAAGACTCTGACTTAAAACGCAAAACCGTATACCAAAACGTCACCGCGTCATTTCCGGATTATTTCGTCACGCGCCCCCAAATCTCCCCTGAAGTGGGAAGCCTGCTCGACGCCCTTCGCGCCCCCTTACTTGCATCACCAGACTCCCTCACCGGCCAGCTCGACTACATTCGCGAGCACTGGACCAAGTACCTCGGCGAGGACCTGCGCCGCGTGCTCCTCGCGATCGATGTCCTCCGAGAAGAAGATCTAGCCATCTGGATGCGCTTTCATCCGCCAGGTCCCGACCAGTTCCGTCACGGCGCGCCAGGCCGGGGAGGAGAAGGATTCGTCGGAGACGAGTACATCGGCTTCGAAGATGAGTTCTTCGTCGGACCCGATGGCACCCGGCAGCGTCGCTACGCAAGCGACTACCAGGCGCCCCTGAACGAGTACGAGGCCTTCAGCGCGGATCAGGCATGGATGCCTAACGTCGTCCTCATGGCGAAGAGCACCTACGTCTGGCTCGAACAGCTGTCAAAAAAATATCTGCGACACATTCACCGCCTCGACCAGATTCCCGACGAAGAGTTGCAGCTACTCTCCGACAGAGGCATCACTGGCCTGTGGCTGATTGGCCTCTGGGAGCGGAGCGTTGCCTCTCGGACTATCAAACGGCTGCGCGGACACGGCGATGCCGTAGCCTCCGCCTATTCGCTCAAGGAATACCAGATCGCCGACGACCTGGGCGGAAACACGGCCTACGAAAACCTCCGCGACCGCGCCGCCCGAGCCCGCATTCGCCTCGCCAGCGACATGGTGCCGAACCACATGGGCATCGACTCCAACTGGGTCATCGAGCACCCCGACTGGTTCCTCTACCGCTGGGAGAGTCCCTTCCCCGTCTACCGCTTCGAAGGCCCCGATCTCTCAACCGACAGTCGTGTCGAAATCAAAATCGAAGACCACTACTACGACCAGAGCGACGCCGCCGTAGTCTTCCGTCTCCGTCATCATCGCGAAGGCACTACACGCTACGTCTACCATGGCAACGACGGCACAACCTTCGCATGGAACGACACTGCGCAGCTCGACTACTCCAAAGCGGCAGTCCGGGAACACGTCATCCAGGTGATCCTTCACGTCGCACGGCTCTTCCCGATCATCCGTTTCGATGCCGCGATGGTCCTGGCCAAACGTCACGTCCAACGTCTCTGGTTCCCCCTACCCGGCGCTGGCGGCTCCATTCCATCGCGTGCCGAAAACGCCATGACGCAACAGGAGTTCGACTCTCTGATGCCTCACGAGTTCTGGCGCGAGGTCGTCGATCGCGTCGCCGCCGAGGTCCCCGGTACCCTGCTCCTCGCCGAAGCATTCTGGCTTCTCGAAGGCTACTTCGTCCGCACTCTTGGCATGCATCGCGTCTACAACAGCGCTTTCATGAACATGCTGCGCGACGAAGAGAACTCAAAGTATCGTTCTTATCTCAAAAAAACCATCGAGTTCGACCCCGACATTTTAAAGCGTTACGTCAGCTTCATGAGCAATCCCGATGAACGCACCGCAATCGACCAGTTCGGCAGCGGAGACAAGTACTTCGGCGTCTGCACTCTGCTCGCCACCCTGCCAGGCTTACCGATGTTCGGACACGGGCAGATCGAGGGCTACACCGAACGCTACGGCATGGAGTTCAAACAAGCCAAGATGAACGAGTATCCGAACCACGATCTCATCGCTCGCCATCAACACGAGATCGCGCCTCTACTCAAGAACCGACACATCTTTGCCGAGAGCACTAACTTCGTCCTCTACGACTTCTGGAACGATCACGGCACCGTCGACGAAAACGTCTTTGCCTACTCAAACCGCTCCGGCGGCCAGCGCGCTGTCATCCTCTACAACAACAGCTACGGAAGCACACGCGGCACCATCCACTTCTCTGCGGCCTCCTTCGACAAACACACCGGTTTTCTCCGGCAAAAAAGCCTCGCCGATGGACTTGCTCTGCCGAACGATGGCTCAGTCTTTCTCGCCTACCGTGACACCGCCCATGGCTTGGAATACCTCATCCGCACCACGGATCTTCACCACCACGGCCTGAGCATCGATCTCCGCGGCTATCAATACGCAGTCCTTCTCGATTGGCGCGAGCTCAGAGCATCTGCCGACCAGCCATGGGACAACCTTTATTATGCCCTCAACGGTGCCGGCGTCCACAGCGTCGAAGAAGCACTCTCCAAGCTCCGTCTGCGGCCGTTGCATGAAGCTCTTCGTCAGGCTCTCGTCTGCGACAACATCCAGACATTCGCAAACGTCGCCGCAGAGACGGCGAAAAAGACAAACTACGCACTCGACCAGCAATCATCCGTCCACGTCATCGCAGACAACGCAGCAAAGACAAGCGAAAAGACAGAGCTGAAAAAGCAGCCACCGCTCGAAGCGCACCAACCGGAAAAAATCGCGCCCCCGAAACCGGAACAGAGTCGCATCAATCCGATAAATCCAAGGCTTGAAGCTTTCCTGGGTGAGAGCCATCATTTCTTCCACAGGGTAGCCGACGAACTGCCATCGGAAAACACCGCATCTCCTGAGTCTCACGATTTCCCAATTACCCCGGAGACCCCATCTGGAGCCGAGACCACCATCCACAGTGCAGTTTCTCTTCTAACTGAAGCTCAGCCAGCTTCCCCCAAACCGGCACAAACCATCCCGGAGTCAATCGAAGCAAGGGCGACAGCCACCTCGCAACTTGTCGCCTTATCGCAAACTTTCTCAACGGCATGGCCTGAGGCAGTACGTCGCGTGCTGCCGACTCCCGCCAAAACACTGACTCATCCAGAGCATGTCTGGGGTCCGATATTGGCTTGGATCATCTTGCGCAGTGTTCCGATGCGACACAACAGGGCAGAACTATTCGATAAACTCCATCTGCGCTCTGCTCTGTCAGAGATCTTCTCGTCTGTCGGGATGGAAGGTGAAAGCACTTGGCAAGCCGCCGCAAAGGTCAGAGTCCTATTGGCCCATGAAGGGGCGGTCCCGACAACCCTGACGCACACCGACACCTTCTGGAACGATCCTGACGTTCGATGGCTCGCTGGCGTCAACGAGTCCTCCGGCACCACCTACTTCAACAAGGAACGGTTCGAAGAGCTCCTATGCTGGCTCCAGCTCCCCGCTTTACTCAAAATAGCGCACCTGAACTCCCACAAACTGGAATCGATCATCAAACTCGAAGTCCCTCTAAGAGAAGCTTGCCGCTCAGCGAAAAACGCAGGATACAAGCTAAGCGAATATCTCAATCCGTCGATCGACGGCACGGACAACAACCAACCGCCAGGCGATTCCGAAGCGGGGGCTGTTACAGAAGTGAATCAACAGACAATCGTCGCTCAAGATGTCACCGTCGCCTCGCAGAAGAGATAGAGCTTTCACTGTCGTTTGCGAGGCGCATCGCTGAACAGCTTCAGGCCTCGCCCACCCACGATGACCTTATCGCCAACCTTCTCTTCCATGAAGGGGTCATCGATATCTTCCGTGTTGATCACCTGACACCATGGGTTCTTTGAAGGTGACGGCGGAAGCACAAACTCAACACCATCCTGAGAGGCATTAACAACGAGGAAGAAGCTATCGTCGATGACATCCTTTCCATCCTCATCGGTAACCTGCAGAGTCTGCCCATTGAGCAATACCGCGATCGAGCGACTCCATCCGGCGTTCCATACCTCATCTGGGACTTGATTTCCATCCGGGTTGAACCACGCAATGTCCTGAATAATCGTGCTCTCCCCCCTTCTACGAATCTCCCGATCCTGAAAGAATTTGCGGCGATGCAGGTTCGGATGCGCAAGGCGAAGATGAACGAGCTTGCTGGTGAAATCCCTCAGTCGCTTGCGAGGCTCATCCAAATCCCAGTCGTGCCAGGTCAATTCATTATCCTGGCAATAGCAATTGTTGTTGCCACGTTGTGACCGGGCGATCTCATCGCCGCCATTCAGCATGGGCACTCCCTGCGAAAACATGAGAGTAGCGAGAAAGTTGCGGGTCTGCCGCTCTCGCAAAATGTTGATCCCCTCATCATCCGTTGGCCCTTCCACTCCCATGTTCCAGGAATCGTTGCTATCCGAACCGTCTCTGTTGTCCTCCCCATTAGCCTCATTATGTTTTGAGTTATAGCTAACCAGATCGCAAAGCGTAAAGCCGTCGTGAGCTGTAACGAAGTTGATGCTGGCATAAGGCTTGCGCCCGTCATATTGGTAAAGATCACTCGAACCCGTAAGTCGATTGGCGAAATCCGAGAGCTGTCCCGCATCGCCCTTCCAGAATCGACGAACAGTATCGCGGTACTTTCCATTCCACTCGGCCCATAGCACAGGAAACTGCCCCACCTGGTATCCACCTTCGCCGACATCCCAGGGCTCGGCAATCAGCTTCACGTTCGCTATGGTCGGGTCTTGGTGAATCGTATCGAAAAAAGACGAAAGCCGGCTCACGTCATGAAGTTCCCGAGCAAGCGTTGCCGCAAGATCGAAGCGAAATCCATCTACATGCATCTCCGTAACCCAGTAGCGGAGCGAATCCATCAGCATCTTAAGCACCTGCGGATTCCGCACGTTCAGCGTATTGCCGGTCCCGGTATAGTCCATGTAATAGCGAGGATTGTCCTCTTTTAATCTGTAATACGTACTGTTACAAACACCTTTCCAGCTCAACATTGGTCCCATCTGATCGCCTTCGCAGGTGTGGTTGTAAACCACATCGAGAATCACTTCAATTCCTGCGGCATGAAACGCCTTTACCATCTTCTTGAATTCATTAACCTGGCCACCGGTATCACCGCACGAGCTATAGCGCGACATCGGAGCAAAGTAACCCAACGTGTTGTATCCCCAATAATCAACGAGCCCACTTTCAACAAGGTGACCCTCGTCAATAAAGTGGTGGACAGGCAACAATTCGACTGCGGTAACACCAAGTTTTTTAAAGTAGTGAATACTTGACTCACAGGCAAGGCCAGCATAAGTGCCGCGAAGCTTCTCAGGAATCTGCGGATTACGAATACTGAACCCTTTGACATGAACTTCATAGATAACCGAGTCAGCGAGCGGCGTCTCTGGCGGACAGTCACCCTCCCAATCGAATCTGCTATCCACCACAACGCACTTCGGAACGCCCGCCGCGCTATCCTGGTCATCCATCTTTAAATCGTCGCCGGAGGCAACGTCATACGGGAAGATCGGGCTCTTCCAGTCCACATGGCCGCAGATGGCTTCGGCATAGGGATCAACAAGCAGCTTATTCGGATTGAAGCGGGAGCCACGCGCGGGCTCCCACGCTCCATAAACACGGTAGCCATACAGCTGTCCGGCTTTGATGTCACGAACAAGGCCATGCCATACGTATGCGGTGCGCTCACGCAGGCTCACACAATCGGTCTGCTTTCCTTCTGCATCAAAGAGGCACAGGTCAACCCGAGTGGCACCTTCCGAAAAGATGGCGAAGTTCGTCCCCTTGCGAGTCACCGTGGCGCCAAGCGGAAAAGGTCGACCAGGAAGCAGTGTGTATTTCATGTGCCTTTGGATGCTGTCAGAAGGTTACAGTTGCGAACCCGATCAACATTAGCTCCGATCATAAGCTTCATCAAACCAAATCACTATACTTCTCCGTGAGACGAAAGAGAGAGCGGCTTATGTTGCATACTCCGGCAAACCCACCTGCTCTACAATCAAAGCAGATGGATCTAGCCGCCAAAGCCGCCAAGCTGCACGCCACGCTGCAAGATCTCGGCAGTGTTCTGGTCGCATACTCCGGCGGCACCGACTCCGCCTACCTTGCGTACGCTGCTCATCTCGCTCTCGGCAACAACATGCAAGCCATCATCGCCGACTCCCCTTCCCTCCCTCGCGCCGAACTCGCCGCAGCCCTGGCTTTCACGACCGACCACAACATCCCCGTCCAGATCCTCCACACCGACGAGCTCGACAACCCTGACTACCAGCGCAATGACGCCAACCGCTGCTTCCACTGCAAAGATGAGCTCTTCACCCAAATGGAAGCCGAGCGCTCCTCACGCGGTTTCGCTCACATCGCCTACGGTATGAACCTCGACGACCGCGCCGAGTTTCGCCCCGGTCAACAAGCCGCAACGCAACACCACGCCGTCGCCCCGCTCGTCGCCGCCGGCCTCACCAAACAAGAGATTCGCACGCTCGCCCTCCAGGCCGGCCTCAAGCTTTGGGACAAACCCGCCAGCGCCTGTCTCGCCTCTCGCATCGAGTACGGCCGCCCCGTCACACGCGACCACCTCACACAAGTCGAGCAAGCAGAAGAGGCCCTCCACGCACTCGGCTTTCCTCAAGTCCGCGTTCGCCACCACGGCGACCTCGCGCGAATCGAAATATCCCGCGACGACCTTCCTCGCGCTCTCACTCTGCCCATCTTCGAAGCCATCACCGCTGCTATCAAGCCTCTAGGCTTCCTCTACGTAACCCTCGATACCGAAGGCTACCGCTCCGGCTCCATGAACGACTCTCTCCTCGCAGCCTCCTCCATCCGCCCCGCGCCCTAAACCATCCACCGGAACATGAAACAATGGCACTCATGCGCATCGCTTACCTCGACTGCTTTGCCGGCATCAGCGGCGATATGTTCCTCGGAGCACTCATCGACGCGGGAGTAGATCCAAAGATCCTCCACGATGCAATCGCCGCTCTCAATCTCAACGCGACCCTCACGATCGAAAAGGTCGACCGCAGCGGAATCTCCTCCACAAAAATTCAGGTCTACGATGGCGCGAAGCTAGCCGAGAAAAGTCCAGCACACAGTCACGCCGACAAAGACGATCACACTCACCAACACAGCCACATCTATCAGCATCAACCCAAGACACAGCATCAGCACAAAGCAGGCCACACCCATAATCACGAACACGAACATGGTCGCTCCCTCAACGTCATTCGCGACCTCATCAACGCAGCCTCTCTGGCGCCAGCTGTAAAACACACGGCGATCCAGGCATTTGAACTCCTTGGCGCATCCGAAGCAAAAATCCACAACGTCCCCATCGAAAAAATTCACTTCCACGAAGTGGGTGCAGTCGACGCCATCGTCGACATCGTCGCCGCATCCGCCGGCATTCACGCTCTCGCCGTCGACAAGTGGTTTTGCTCCCCCCTCAACATCGGCGGCGGTATGGTCGACTGCGCCCACGGCCGCTTCCCTGTCCCCGCACCCGCCACCGCAGACCTCCTCCGCGGCCTTCCCACCTACTCCGCACACATCGAAAAAGAACTCGTCACCCCAACCGGCGCAGCAATCATCCGCACCCTCGCCGCCACCTTCGGCCCACAGCCCTCCATGCGCGTCGAGCAAATCGGTTACGGCGCCGGCACTCGCAACCCCAAAAACTTTCCTAACGTCTTGCGCCTTAGCATCGGCGAAACTGCCGACCACCCAGCTCTCCCTGCACCGCCAATCCCTCACTCTCACAAAAAGAGCGAGGCTCATCACCATCACACCGCGCAAACCGTCACCGTGCTCGAAACAGCTCTCGACGATCTCTCCCCACAGATCCTCGCCTATGTCTCTGAGCGAGCGCTAGCCTTAGGAGCACTCGACGTCATGCTCACTCCCGTCATCATGAAAAAAGGCCGTCCCGGCACGCTGCTGACGATCATCTGCAATCCCGCGGAACAAAACGCAATGGAGCAGTTGGTCCTCCGCGAGACCAGTACCCTCGGCGTTCGCGTCCGTCAGGACAACCGCGTCTGTCTCGACCGCCACCATGCGCACGTCACAACGGCCTACGGAGAGATTCGCGTCAAAATCGGCACTCGCGACGGACAAGAGTGCAACGTCGCACCCGAGTTCGAAGATTGCCGCGCTGCAGCGACCAAACACAACGTGCCTCTCAAGCTGGTGCAACAAGCTGCCATCGTGGCCTACTTCAAATAGCTCATCCACCATCTGACTACCCATCCACAAACCACGGATTGCATCTAAGGAATAGGCATAGAGCCAACAAATCAGGAGTAAGCGCATGGAGCGAAGAGACTTTCTCAAGACCGCAACAGCAGCCAGCGTAAGCGTAGCCATCCCAACAATCGCGCAAACAGGCCAGCCAGCCGCAACGCCGGTCAAGCGGCCCGAATCACCCGATATGCTCTACCGCGAACTAGGCACCACAGGCGAACGAGTCTCCGCAATCGGCATGGGAGGCCACCACATAGGCAGACAGAAGGAATCCGCCGAGAGCATCCAACTCATCCACGCCGGCATCGACCGCGGCATCACCTTCCTCGACAACTGCTGGGACTACAACGACGGCATCTCAGAAGTCCGCATGGGACAGGCCCTGCGCAACGGCTACCGCCAAAAAGTCTTCCTCATGACCAAAATGGACGGACGCACCGCCGACGAATACAACAGACAGCTTGAGCAATCCCTCGGCCGCCTCCAAACCGACATGATCGACCTCGTCCAGTTCCACGAGATCATCCGCTTCGAAGACCCCGACCGCATCTTCGCTCCCGGCGGTGCCATCGAAGCCGCCATCGCCGCGAAAAAAGCCGGCAAAATTCGCTACATCGGATTTACCGGCCACAAAGATCCCGCCGTCCACCTTCGCATGCTCGAGGTCGCGCAAAAACACAGCTTTCACTTCGACACCGTTCAGATGCCGATCAACGTCATGGACGCACACTTCCGCTCCTTCGAAAAAGAAGTCATGCCCGTCGCGCTCAAACAAGGCATCGGCGTCCTCGCCATGAAGACCTTCGGCGATCCTTACATTCTCAAAAGCAATACCGTCCAACCCATCGAAGCCCTTCACTACGGCCTCACTCAACCGGTCTCGGTCGTCATCACCGGCATCGATAACACCCAAATCCTCGATCAGGCCGTCGAAGCCGCACGCACCTTCAAGCCTCTCGACCAGGCCCAGATCACCGCACTCCTCGCACGCACCGCCACCGCCGCCGCCGAAGGTAAGTACGAACTCTTCAAAACCACTTCACACTACGACGGTACAGCACAAAATCCAAAGTGGCTCGGATAAGAAAAAGAGGGAGCGACATCCGCGTCGAACCCAGTTGTTCCGAGTGCTACGAAGAACCACGAACAGACCATCAAATGACCACAAAAACACCACAAGCACCCGCCAATGCACCGCGAAAGAACCGCTAACAATCAAAGGAACCACTACCAATCATTAGTCCGACCACAAATATCGTCATCTCGACCGAAGCGGTTCACAGCCTCATCGTGAACCGCGTAATGGAAAAACCCCCGGTATTTCTCTTTGAACCCAGTCCGAAACCATCACCCCAGCCGGGTGCCCCATATGTGGGCATTCGCGAAGCGAATAGTATTCTTTTGAACGCCACGAAAGTCCAAGCAACATTCATGAACAAAGCCACTCTCCTCGAACTCCTCGCCGCCGTCCAATCCGGAACCATCACCCCAGCAGCCGCCTCCCAGCGACTCGCCGACATGCCCTACGAGGACATCGGCCACGCCCGCATCGACCACCATCGCTCCCTTCGGACCGGCCTCCCCGAAGTCATCTACGCTCAGGGAAAATCCCCAGAGCAGACCACCGAAATCTTCACCCGAATGGCAGCCTCCGGCACCGACGTCCTCGCAACCCGCGCCGATGCGCCGACCGCCTCCATGGTCGTCGCCGCCATCCCCGCAGCCATCTACCACCCGAAGGCCCGCGCCATCACATTGAAGCAATCCACCGCAACAGAGCCCACCGGCCACATCGCAATCCTCAGCGCCGGCACCAGCGATCAGCCCATCGCCGAAGAGGCAGCCGTCACCGCCGAGCTCTTCAACACAAAAGTCACGCGCCTCTTCGACGTAGGTGTCGCTGGCCTCCACCGTCTCCTCGACGTCCGCGATCAACTCACCAACGCGAACGTCATCATCGTCTGCGCCGGAATGGAGGGCGCCCTCCCGTCAGTAGTCGGCGGTCTCGTCGGCGTCCCCGTCATCGCGGTCCCCACCTCGGTCGGCTACGGAGCCAGTTTTGACGGCGCCGCCGCTCTTTTGGGAATGCTTAACTCATGTTCCCCCAACGTCACCGTAGTAAATATAGACAATGGCTTCGGCGCGGCTTACACTGCCGTCTTAATCGCACGAGCCTCTGCCCGCCGTAGCTGACGGGAGAAGGCTTAAACGATAATTCGCCATCAGCGTGGCGAAAGGCGGACTAACATGCTTCCCAATGATGACAAACCCTGGGCAAAGGGCGTTGCACGCACCGTCATCTGCCTGACCATCGTCGCCCTGGCCTGTCTAACCTACTATCTGCAGAGCAGGGACATGCTCCACATCTCCGAGATCGTCGGAATCGTCCTTCTCTTCCTCACGATCGTCCCGCCAAATCTCGCTGTCCTCTATCCGTGGCTGCTCACCGGCAAGCACACGCAGGCCAAAACGCGTCCCTGAATCCACAGCGCGCTGACATCAGCCCTCTTGCCCGCACACGCGAGCCATCAGGCTCATGTGGAATAAACTTCTGCCACCAATCCTGATTTAGCGGCCGAGCCTGCGTCTCAGCACTCCTGCAAGACTCAACAAACCGGTACCGAACAAAGCGAAGGTAGAAGGTTCAGGAGTAACCGCGCTTGGCGGGTCCACCGAGCTGATCAGCGTCAGCGAGCCGGATTCAACATACGGGTCGACTTTGGGGAAGGCGAACCCGCTCATATAGCTGAACCCGTCGTTACACGGCGCAGTCGCCGAGCAGATACTCCCACCCGTGTAGTCGACCAGGCTGGTTACAGGCAACGCCAGCGAAAACGGTGCCGTCGAGCTCTGGTCCGAAAGAAAAAATGTATACGTAAAGTCTGAGTGTGGGTAGTTGCCATCCAGCTTCGTAAACGTCGCAACTACATCCGCAGGATTCCCACCGAGGTAATACGAGACATCAGCGCCAACCCACTTTCCTGTAGTCACGTTCAGGGAGACTGTTCCCCCAGCGGTATCGGTTGGCGTAAAACCCGAGCCTACCATGATATTCACGGCAAACGTGTCGACGAAATCAGCGTGAGCGACCACCGGACAGACGACCAAAACCAAGGCAGCGACAACAAAACGCAAGCAGCGCATAGGAAATCTCCAGATACGCACCACTACTATGCAATTGCTCTGCCAAGTCTTCAGCAGCTAAAGGGCTCTCATTGCTCCGTAATATTTCCACACCCTGCAGGACGTTGCAATTTGTTGCGACATTAAGCAGATTCCTATTACCTATGGAAGACCTAAAGTCACCTGTGCCCATTCGCATCGTCGGGCTAAAGTACCTAACTTACGTCAGAGGCTGAGTTGGCGCTCTCTAACGTCCGAAGAAAACCGAGCAGGCGGCACTTCAGTCGAGTACCGCATTAGCCCGAAACACTCCATTCGTAGCAATGAGTTGCAACTAGCTGACGCGACCGAGATAGCTCTCAACCGCTTTCCAGTCTCCGCTCGCCACAGCCAGAGCGACATATCCGTCCGGCCGGATGAGCCAAAGTCCGCCAGAGGTATACGGCTCGCGAATCTTCGGTTCGACCAGCCCCGCATAACGCTCCAACAGATCTGTTGCCATGTCATCAGATCTCCCGAACAGGACGAAGCGCGGGGTCTTCCCTGCGCCTACAAGAGGCTCGCCTGCGCGTATCGGCGCACGCTGGCCCGGAGTCGGTTCTACATGGCCATTGGCGCCGTTGAGTGGACTATGCGCATAACCGATGGAGATCTCCGACACCACATTCGCAGCAAGTTTGCGAACCGGTGCAAGCCCGAGGACCAGCGAGGCAACGTGATTTCGAATCGACTGTGGCATGTCCCCGGTTAAAGTAGCTATGCTTGTGGCCCGCCCCGTGATCTTCAGGACTTCCTCAGCAATTGGGCTACGTTCCGCGCTATAGCTCTCAAGCAGGCTTTCGCCGCCTGTACCACGGACGACCATGGCGAGCTTCCATGCGAGATTGCAGGCATCCTGTATCCCGGTATTCATCCCCTGTCCGCCGGCAGGGCTGTGAACATGCGCCGCATCTCCTGCCAGAAAGACGCGACCTGCACGATACTCCTTTACCTTGCGCTCATTGATCGTGAACGACGACAGCCAAACCGGATGAGTCGCTCGCGGAGCGCCAGGAAAGCGCGTGTCGAGAATAGCCTGGATCTCTTCGAGTGTGGGTGCCGCGGGATGTGATTCGCCCTCCACCACGTCTCCAGCATCGGCAATAATCCGGTAACGATCGTCGGCGATTGGGAAGGTGGCCAGTACACCGTCGGAGTGCCAGGCGATTTTAATCTCTGGAGACCGTGGTATCCCCTCCAGGTGGATGTCGGCAAGCACCCAGTTAATCAGCGAAGTCTCTCCATGAAACTCCATCCCCAATTGATGGCGAACAAAACTATGGGCGCCATCGCAGCCGATCAACCACGACGTCTCGACGGCCTCCTGAGTACCATCCGCATGTCGAAGAGTAGAGACAACGTTCGTCGAGGAAGTAACGAACTGCGTCAGTTCGACGCTGCGCTCAACCTTTACGCCGAGGGTATTCAGAAACTCATCCAGCACGCGTTCGGTATCGCTCTGCGGAATCATAAGCGCATAGGGGTATGCTGTCTCGACACCCTCCAGACTGAAGCGTGCAATCGGCTTCTTATCCGCCGAGATATTCACCGAAGAAACTCTGTATCCGGCTTCGACGAGAGCGGCACTGCAGCCGGCCCGTTCGAGAAGCTCAAGCGTCCGACTCCAGATGACGAGTGCCTTGGATTTGTCGGTCCGTGCCGGTGCCTTGTCGATAATCCGTACCGAAACACCGTATCGGGCAAGTTCGATTGCCATAGTTAATCCGACGGGGCCCGCTCCTGCAATTAATACGTCGGTCTTCATGTTTTCAAACTCCTATATAAAAAGAATGTTCCTTCTTTTATAATAGATTTGTTGAGGAGGGAAAAGTTGCCAAAAATCTCTGACAAACAGCGCCAGGCCCGCCGCGACCAGATTCTGGCGGCTGCCTGGAGGTGTTTTTTTCGCAAAGGCATTCACGCCACCTCCATGGAAGAGATCATTCGGGAAGCGGAGCTATCCGCCGGCGCGGTCTATCTCTACTTCGAGAGCAAGGACAAGTTGATTCTCGCAGCCATCTCCACCTATATGGCTACCCTGCGGGAATTATTGCTGCCGATCCTGACCACACCAGAGTCCTCCCCTCCGCTCGAATTCATCCACGAGATAACGTCTGCCATGGAGAAGCACACCAGGCGATCGGAGATTGACCTGAACGTCGTGATCCTGATGTGTTGGAGCGAAGCCCAGACCAATCAGCAGGCCAAGGAGCTGATCTCCGGCTTTCAGGTGAACTACAGAGCAGCCCTGAGGCTGGTCGTTCGACAGTGGCAGAAGCGCGGTCAGCTCAAATCTCAGGGAAAGCCAGATGATTTAGCCAAAGCTCTTCTATCGTTCTTCCTCGGATTCATCGTTCAATCAGCCTTGCTCGGCGAGCTGGATTCCAAAACCATCTCACGCGGAATGAAGGGGTTGCTGATGGGAGTTGGAGCATAAAACCCTTTCACCCAGAGGCATCGAAAATCGCACAGCAGCGGCACAATCGACTCAATTTTTACTGCTGCCAGACTATTTTTTTGCGATTTAGCCGAGAAAATACATGTCAAGCCCCTGAACGGCCTAAACCCTTACCAACCAGTAACATCCACGTGGCGCATTTGTTCTATCCACAGGACTATACTTGAGGTAAGCTCAAAAAAAGCCTCGCCTAAGTTGGCGAGGTTTTCGTTTTCAGCTCAGGGATATGCAGCTAACTCGTTATGCTGCACATATTTGGCCGTAAACCCTTTAGAATGACATTTTTACAAGGGTATCCACACCGCAAGTTAATTAAAATAAAAGACTTACACCAGACAATGGGGGGGGAGGGGTGGCACCCGGGCACGTAGCGGCACAAGAAAGAAGAGAGGAATAGCCGACAGGCCGTCTACTGATTGACGCCGCTAGCCAAAAATCCGCCATCTACGACCAGAATCTCACCTGTAACAAAGGCAGACGCATCGCTGGCCAGGTAGATCGCCGAACCAACCAACTCTGCGGTCTTTCCGAAGCGGCCCATCGGCGTTCGCATCAGCAGCTCCCTACCGCGATCACTCTCGTCCAGCAGCTTCTGATTAAGGGCAGTCCGAAAGACCCCAGGCGCAATCGCATTCACCGTGACGCCCTGAGAGCTCCACTCCACCGCGAGAGACTTAGTCAGAGCTCCAACGGCCGCTTTACTAGCCGCATACGCCGTGACCTCCTTCAGGCTCACGAACGTATTCAGTGACGCGATGTTGATAATCCGGCCGTAGCCGCGCTCCAGCATGTGCTTGCCGAAGATCTGGCAGGCCCGCAGCGTTCCGGTCACGTTCGTGTCCATGATGCCGTCCCAGGTCTCCTCTGAGACCGTGAGAGTCGGCTCGCGCTTAATCTTGCCCGCGCAGTTGATCAGAATATCGACCTTGCCGAACTGCTTCACCGTCCCATCCAGCAGCGCCTGCAGCGTTGCACGGTCCGCAACATCCGAGGTCAACCGCAACGATCTGCGTCCCGTCGCCTCGATCGCCTTCGCCGCCTCATCCACCTGCTCCGACCGACGCGAACTGGCCACGACA
The DNA here is from genome assembly GCF_051013355.1 of Tunturiibacter lichenicola. Classification (GTDB taxonomy): domain Bacteria; phylum Acidobacteriota; class Terriglobia; order Terriglobales; family Acidobacteriaceae; genus Edaphobacter; species Edaphobacter lichenicola_F. The sequence goes on from NZ_CP132944.1 coordinate 278,234, forward strand.
TCGGCACCCGCCTCCGCCAGTCCAATCGCCATCGCCAAACCAATACCAGACGTCCCCCCCACCACAACAGCCGACTTGCCGCTCAAATCGAACAACGGATGCCCCATCGAAACGTCCTCTTTCTTATCCAAAATCTTTCGAACTCAACTCTTGCCCGATGAAATCTGCGCCAGAATCTGACTGACAACCTCTTCCGGAGATCGATCGTTCACGATCTGCAAAGCATCCTTCGGAATCTCCAGCGTCGCAAGCTGACTCTCCAACAGCTTCGCACTCATAAACTCATGATGGCGCTCAGACAACCGAGCCGCAAGCATCTCCTTCGTCCCTTCCAGCACAACAAAGCTTACAGCACCAATCGGCATTCCGGCGCGCAACGTATCTCGATAACTCGCCTTCAACGCCGAACACGCCAAAATGCCACTCTTCCCTGCCTCGAACCAACCCAGCAACAGCCGGTTCAACTCCTCCAGCCAAGGCTGACGATCCTGGTCATTTAGCGGTTGTCCCGAAGCCATCTTCTGCTTGTTCGCCAAAGGATGATAGTCATCAGCGTCAGCGAACACGCAGCCAATCCGCTCAGCCAACAACGCCCCGATGGTCGTCTTGCCCGAGCCGCTTACTCCCATCAGCACAACTATCATCCAGCAACATCCTCTCAGTCACAGATCGCGAGTAAAGGCATTGAAGCACGACCAATGCTATCGTCAGAGTCCGAGGAAGACAGGTTTGATATGTCGCTCAAACAGGTTAGTCGTCACATTCCGTGCCACAACCTCTTCATTGGCCTCCAGCGCCTGCAGGTATCGATCTCCCATCTTCGCCGCCACCTTGAAGCCGACATGCAACAACTGCCGGAGGTTCTGGTTATATGCCTTGTTACTCTGATCATGCCGCAGCGCCGAAGTATACTGCTCGCTCGTCCAGCCCTTTACCTCGTCAGGAGTCGGTAGCTTCGCCGGGTCGATGTCAATCACCGTCGCATAAGGCGCACATAGCTCCCCACTGTGCGCGTACGCCTCAACGTATATCTCCTTCGCGATCACCAGTCCTGCCCCTCCCGCCTCCGCCAGCCCGATCAACTCTTCAAGCCAAGTCGTACCAGCTGTCTTTAAATGAACACCTGCATCTAACGCCGTCACCGCTTCATGGATCGCCCTATAAATAGAAAACTTATCTGAACCTGAATGCACACTCAGCTTTAAATTTTCCGCGAGCCCATAGGTCTTCACGGCGAATGCAATCGCAGCCAAGTCCTCCTCAAATTCCTTACGAAATTGGGCTACATCACCCACATAGTCGACCCCTTTATTGAACCGACCAGTGAACTTCGGAGCGATGGTTTGGATGGGGATTTTCTCGTCTGCGATAGCGGCGAGAATTATCAGCAGCTCTACCGGTGTCTGTGGCAAGTCGGTCTCGTCCATAGAAACCTCCGGCACAAAAGTACCGGCTCCCTTCTTCTCTACCAAAAGCCGGTAGATGACACCTGCGTGCTGCACTGCAGCAAGGAACTTGTTAGCGACACGCTCAATAAACGCCTTATCCGTCTTGAACGGCTGAGCGATATGTGGAATCACAACCGTACCAACCAGTTCTGGATGTCGCTGCACGAATGTTGCAACATCAGAAGGGGCTGCGGCTTGTCCGATCGAATCGGCTACATCCAACGTAAAAAAATCACATGAATTCAAGAATTTTCCGACGGTCTTAACATTAATATGGTCTGCGTCCAGGAAGTATGGCTTTGACCACCCAAGATTCTTCACCGCCGCATCCGCAGCCTTACGTGTCTGGCTCGGTTCAGAGCCAATAATCATGTGCTCACGGTTGGATTTATTCCAGACCGGAACAACCTCCACTCCTGCATCGGCGGCCAAGACACACGCCGCCAGTTGAGCCTTAGCCTGGTGCGCAAATCTATCGCCAACGCCAAGCGAGAACCTGGGAAGCTTCAATCCCTCACTCATTGCAATACCCTTCCCAAACTCAATTGGTCTAACCAATTCGGTAACCGTCTTAGCATACCGATTAAAGGTTTAACGGGCAAATTGATTAATTTGGGTTAGTCGAGGAATCGACCTCGGTAGGCCCAGAGGCCTAGGCCTGGATTGGAGATGTAGAAGATCTCGTCGCCGTCTACGGTGTTCCAGCCGTCGGTGAGGGTGGCGGGGTTGTACTTCGCGGTCATCGTTGCGAGGTCGCCATATTCGAAGTTGGCGTCTTCTATCTCTTTGCGGGTGAGATGGCCGGGGCAGTAGCGGATGGTGAATCGGCCTTCGCTTGAACCGTGGATGAGGTGGGCTGCTGCGCTTAAATTGCCTGCTAGTTGAGGGTCTTCCTTCACTGCCGCCAGGGTTCGTGGGGTTCCGCAGTAGCCATACTTACGGATTAGTGCGTCGATGGCGGCGTCTTCGCCAAACTCGTGGACGCCGGGGGCGAGGACGATCAACTCGGCGTTGTCTGCGAGAGCCATGCGAGTTCGATAGACGCTCTTGTTTCCTAACCAGGTGCTCTTGAACTCGTGGGGATCGAGGAAAACTACTGCTTTCTTGATCTCGCGGTCCATCATTTTGAAGTTCACCTTGAGGCTGAGCGCTGCTGCCAGTTCAAAACACTCTGCATCGTCGCCGACATAAAGGCCGCGAATTACAAGGTTTCCTTCAGCATTCTTGCCCACCACCGTCTGGACGTAAACGATCGGCAGGTTCTTCGCGAAGTGCTCGCTTGCGTAGTTCAATACGCGCCTCACGGGTGTGTCGGCGCGGCCCATCATGCGCTCCATGCCGTAGACTGCGCCGAGGAAGTGGCTGCGGTGGATGCCAATTGAGCCGCCTGTGCCGATGAAGATGTTCTTGTTGTAGTTGGCCATACCGACAACTTCATGTGGAACGACCTGGCCTATCGAGAGAATGAGATCGTGGCCACCGTCGCGCACGAGCTTATTCACCTGTGCGGGCCAGGTGTAGTCGAGTTTGCCTTCGCTCACCTTGTACATGAATTCGCCGGGAACTTCTCCTAAGGTCACGACGTCGTTGCGCCAGTCGTGAACGCGAAAGAGGGAGCGTGGAGTTGCGCCGTACATGGTCGCAATCTCGTTGTCTGTCATGGCTTTGTGAGTGCCCAGGGCGGGCAGAATGTCGGTGAGATTTTGGCCGTAGTACTGCCAGGCGAGTTCGGTCAGGACGCCGCTTTGGGAGTGCATTCGGGTGAAATCGGGAGGAACTGCCAGTACTTTTTGGCGCTTACCTAGCTTGTCCAGCGCCTGGAACAGGTTCGACCGCACTTCTGTGGGCGACATCTCTGTTGTCGCGCTTCCAGCAGCAAAAAAGAGACTCATGGCTTTTGATCTTACTCTTCGGCGAACAGAGGTTGCAGGAGGTTTGATCTGTTTGCGTGAGTTCTGAAGACTAAAAAGTGCAGAAAAATATCTGGAGGCTTGAGGTTGATTTTTTTTGATTTTGCTGGGTTTTTCGAGGGGGTTTTGGAAAAAGACGTGTCTTTTTTGTGGTGTTTTGGTGGTGAAATCGTGGTGCGATGTGTGGTGAATGTGGTCATTGAAACGTCCTAAATTGGGCACCGAAAAAAGTGACAGCTTTTTGAACTATTTTTTTGGACGGACCACTTTGTTGGATGGGTTTGCGGGTGGTGAGTTCTGCTAGTCGACGTATGTCTGGGCGAGGACACGAATACAGGGATCCTTCGCTGCGCTCAGGATGACAACTCAAAGAGGGAGGGGCTTCGCGGTGATGGTTAGCGGCTGGGAAGAGGTGGTGGACGGTGATGATGTCGTCAGGGGACTCTCCTCAAGAGGTAAGACGCAAACGCAGATTCCCTTCGGGAGTGACAACCAAAGCAAAGGCATTGGTTGGCGGCCCGGTTAAATCTGAATGCGGTCTCGCTTCGCTCGATAACCCACCCTTTGCGATGAGACCACAAAGGATGGGCCACCCATACCAATGTGTGACTATGGCTGAATGTGTGCGATGGCTGACCTTGGTTTACGGTGGTTGGGTCCTGGTTAGAGCTTGTAGGCCTTTTTGACCAGGTTTACCGTCAGGTCCTGGACTACTTCGAAGGCTTCGTTTTCGTCCAGACGATGTTCGGCTACGAGGCGGCCCAGGAAGGCGCAGTCGATTCGGCGGGCTACGTCGTGACGGGACGGGATGGAGAGGAAGGCGCGGGTGTCGTCATTGAAGCCGACTGTGTTGTAGAAGCCGGCGGTCTCGGTGGCCTGCTCGCGGAAACGCATCATGCCCTCGGGTGAGTCGTGGAACCACCAGGGCGGACCGAGTTTGAGAGCGGGATAGTGGCCTGCGAGAGGAGCCAGCTCTCGGGAGAAGGCTGTCTCGTCGAGGGTGAAGAGGATCAGGGTCAGGCGCGAGTCATTTCCGTATTTGCTGAGGAGAGGTCGCATGGCTCGGACGTATTCAGTTGGCGAGGGCATATCGGCGCCCTTGTCGCGGCCAAATTTTTCGTAGACGAGACGATTATGGTTGCGCACCGAACCTGGGTGGAGCTGCATGGTGAGGCCGTCTTCGACGCTCATGCCAGCCATCTCAGTGAGCATCTGGGCCTGGAAGATCTCCTGCTCCTGCGGAACGGAGCGGCCCGAGAGGATGCGGCCGTAGAGCGAGGCTGCTGTCTCTAGGTCCAGATCGGCTGTCATGGCGGTCAGGTGGCCGTGATCGGTGGCGGTGGCCCCCATGGACTTGAAGAAGGCACGGCGGCTCCTGAGGGCGTTCAGATAGCCCTTCCAGGTGCCGATGTCTTCGCCCGTGATCTCTCCCAGCTTTTCGATGTTCTGGAGGAAGCCGGAGTACTCGGCATCGATCACGGAGTCGGGACGGAATGTTGGCAGTACCCTGCCCTTCCATCCGGACTGTTGGATGGCTTTGTGAAACTCGAGCGTGTCGAGCGGAGTGTCGGTGGTGGAGAGGACTTCGATGTTGAATTTTTCGAAGAGAGCGCGCGGACGAAACTCGGGGGTCTCAAGTTTTTTCGCGATCAGGTCATAGTACTCGTCGGCGTTTTCGACGCTGAGCCGTTGGGTGAGACCGAACTGGTTCTCGAACGTGTAGTCCAGCCAGAGGCGGGTTGGTGTACCGCGAAACAGGTAGTAGCTCTTTGCGAAGATGCGCCAGACCTCGCGGGGATCGGCGTTGGCTTTGCCATCGACTGAAGGGATTCCCAATGACTCCAGTGAGATTCCCTGGGAGTAGAGCATGCGGAAGATGTAATGGTCGGGCTGAATGAGGAGCGCGGTGGGGTTTGGAAATGCTTCGTTCTGGGCGAACCATCGCGGGTCGGTGTGGCCGTGGGGCGAGATGATGGGCAGATCCCGTACTGTCTCATACAATCTGACGGCGACTGAGCGTGCCGCAGTTTCCGCAGGGAAAAGCCTGTTTGCATCCAGAATCATTCTCAACACCTCTTCAATCTGGCCAGCACCTGAAGAACGCCAGCATAGGAAGCGTATCAAAGATTCAGCCGCACCTCGAACAAATGCCATTTCAAACAGACAAAAGGCACCCCGAAGGGTGCCTTTTGTTGTGAAGCCATAGCTACTACGGGAGGTAGTAACGGAAGCTGGTGAAGACCATGTTGTTGGTCGCGTGCGGCCCACCGAAGGTGGTCGTCGCTGCACCGGCTGCGCTGGTTACACCTGCCCAAGCCTGACGGCTGAGGTAGCTGTACTGCATCTGGTACTGGAGACGGCCGTACTTGGGGCTGGTGTAGAAGCGGTAGGTGAATCCTGCGGTCGCCTCATAAAGATACTTAGTTGCGCCAAGGCAGTTCGCTGGAGTTCCAGGGCTGTATGGAGGATTGCCTGAGACACCGATGCTGCCCAGACCGGAGGTCGGGGTGGTCGGAAGGGTCTCAGTGTTGCAACCCGCGTTGGTGCTGGTGATCGGAGCGTAGCCTACGAGCTTACCGGCATCTGCACCGATGGTGCTGAGGTAGGTTGTACGCTGCGCGTACTCTTCGCCCCAGTAGCCGACCAGATCAAGCTTCGGCAGCGGATGCAGTTCGACCGAAGCAAGCCCTTGAAGATTCTTGATCGGCTCGAGCGTACCGTCGGGGTGAACCGTAACGTCTGGCAGAGTGGAGGTGCCGTAGCGGCCTACACCGGTGCCACCGAGGACGTGGACGCCTACGTCCGCGAACTTGGTGATTGGCGCGCGAGCGTTCACGAAGAAGCCACCGCCGACCTTGGTGTTATTGGTGCCGCCAGTAGCCGACGGAGTTGCCAGCGTCTGGTTGGGATAGTAGCGATCGCGGAACCAGCGAGAGACACCGCCGATTTCAAAGTGGCCGAACTTGGCGTCGTAGGTGGCTTTGGCGATGACGTCGGGTGCGACGTTGTTGGAGTAGTTCGCGGTGAGATTGTAGAGACCGCCGCCCGCACCGGCGTTGCCGATGAAGAAGTTGTTGTTTGCGTTGGTGGCCGAGTAGATGATCTCAGCTTCTTCGACTGATACCGCACCGGTGAATCCACCGATCTTCTGTTGGAAACGGATGCCAGGCTGACGCTCCCAGCTGAAACCGACAACGTACTGAGCGTCGATGACCTGTGGCAGATTTTCTGTGCGATTGTCTGTGCTCTTCTTGGTTTCTGTTACGAGCGACCACATCTGACCGCCGGTTACAGTGAATCCGTTATTGAGAGCGGCCTGACCAAAGATCTGACGCTGACGAAGAACGTAGCTGTTGCTCTGGTTTTCGTTGCTCGATGCACCCGCGCCGAGGAAGTCAGCTTCGACGTAGCCGGAGAGCTTGAATGGGCCAGGGTTCCCGACGAAGAGGGCTCCGATGCGGCTCTGACGACCGGAGAAGTTAAGCTCGCTGGTGTTGGCCTGGGCCGCTCCCGGGTAGGGGGTGGCGTTGAACGGGGTGTTTACATCCGCGTTCATCGCGCGTTGACGGTAGACCATTTCACCCGCGAAGAAGGCAACCGGCGTGATCTGGACACCCTTGTAGTGAATTGCCAAGGGCGACTCGAGCTCGTCGGAGATGGTCTTCTTCGTGTCGCTGATGGTCTGGGCCAGGCCGACATTGGTGGTTTTGAGGTCGGTCACGGTGCTGTTCAGGTTCGAGACGGCTTCAGTGTTGGCCGAGAGGTTGGAGCTGAGGCTATCGGCCTTGGCCGAGGCGGTGGCTGCAGCGGTCTGGGCGTCCTGCGCGGACTGCTGAGCCGCCGCGAGTTTTGCATCCTTATCTGCATTCTGTTGTTTGAGAGCGTCGATCTGAGCCTGCTGGCTCGCCATCTGCTCGCGCAGCTCCCGAATCTGCCGCTCTACCGGGCTCTCGGCGGGTGCCTTTTTGTGAACGGTCGCCTTCTTTGGGGCGGTGCTCGTTTGCGCCTGAAGCGATATTGAACTGATAACCAATATCGCTGCCATAGTCGCTCGTAGTTGCTTCGTCATGGAACCTCGCAGAAATGTGAAAAGGCACAAGGACATCAAGAAAACAGGTCAGCCCTACTAGCCTCTCCGACTTTCTTCCTTTTGCTCTTTGACTCATGCTCACAAAGTCGTGTGAACAGAGGAATAATTTGTGCGTTATTCACGGAGAAAACACTTTTCATTTGTTAACGCTGTGTGAATTTTGAAATCTGAGTGACTACGGCTGAACTTTGTTGGTTGCTGCAGAGCCTGGAGAAGTGATTTACCGTTATTGGCATGTCCTCTTATCGTCTCGGCTCCCTTTTGGCCGGTCTTGCCCTGTTCGCCTCCTTTGCATCCCTTGCCTCTGCACAATCGCAGCTGAAACTGATTCCCATTCCGCGGGAGGTACACGCGACCGGAGATCAGCGGCTGACGCATGGTGTGCGCATCGTGTGTGCGTCGCCTTGTTCTGCGGAGGACCAGTTTGCGGCGGATGACCTTGCGGCGACTTTACAGGCGCGGGGGATTGCGGCGGCAGCGGCTGCTGGGTTTCCGATTGAGTTGACACGGTTGAGTACTCATCCCGACACGAAGTTCAGCGATGAGATGAAGGCTGAGGGATATACGATCTCGACGACCTCAACTTCGATGACGGTGGTGGGGGCGACTGCGGAAGGGGTGTTTTATGGAGCGCAGACGGTGAAGCAGTTGATCGATGGGAACGGCGACCGCGCTGTGTTGCATGCTGCGAATATTCGGGACTGGCCGGCGATGAAGTATCGGGGGCTGGATGACGATATGTCGCGTGGGCCGATTACGACGCTGGAGTTTCAGAAGAAGTTGATGCGTACGCTGGCGGCTTACAAGGTCAATATATATTCGCCGTACTTCGAACATACGCAGCAGTATGCTTCGAATCCGCTGATGGCGCCGCCGGGGAGTGTGACTGCTTCGGAGGCTGCGGAGTTAGTTGCTTATGCGCGGCTTTATCACATCACGATTATTCCGGAGCAGGAGGCGTTTGGGCACCTGCACCATAATCTGGCGTGGGAGCAGTACCAGACGCTGGCGGAGACTCCGCATGGGGCGGTGCTTGCACCGGGACAGCCGGGGTCGATTGCGCTGATCACGCAGATGTTTACGGAGCTTGCGGCGCTGTATCCGGGGCCGTTTCTACATATTGGCGCAGATGAGACGGTGGATCTTGGGCTTGGGCAGACGAAGACCGATGTGGATGCGAGGGGGCTTGCGCCGGTTTATCTTGATTTTCTGCAGAAGATTGTGACGGCGCTGAAGCCTTTGAATCGGAAGCTGCTTTTTTGGGGGGATATCGCACAGGACTCGCCTGATTTATTGAAGGACCTGCCGCAGTCGTTTAAGGATTCTACGATTGCTGTGGCATGGGTCTACAACCCGGAGGCTCGTGGGTATGACCGCTTTCTGACGCCGTTTACGAACGCTGGGTTTGAGACGTGGGTTGCACCGAGTGTTAATAATTTTCGGAAGGTCTATCCGAACAATAACAATGCTCTTGCAAATATTCAGCGCTTCACTGCCGATGGACAGCGGTTGGGTTCGACGGGGCAGCTCAACACTATCTGGAACGATGATGGGGAGGGGCTGTTCAATCAGGATTGGTACGGGATCTTGTTTGGCGCGGCGGCGGCGTGGCAGAAGGGGGAGTCGTCGACTCTGGATTTTGAGGACTCGTATGCGCAGGTATTTCATGGCGACTCGACGGGTGATCTGAATGAGGCGCAGAAGGAGATGATGCTGGCTCATTCGGTGCTGAAGGATCAGGCGAAGGAGGGTGATGGAACGAACAGCATCTTCTGGCTTGATCCGATGTCGAAGGATGGTTTGAGAATTGGAGCGCAGGTTCTTCCCTATGCTCATGAGTTGCGACTGCATGCTGAGCGCGCTTTGACTTTGATCGCGCAGGCGAGGGCGGCTGCACCGGCACCGCCAGCGGTCTCGAACGGGCCTAAGGTTTATGACCCTGCGGATTCTTATCCGACCGCGCCAACGACGTTGCGGGAGACTGCGGCTATCGATGCGCTGGAGTTGGGAGCGCGGCGGATGGACTTCATCGGACTGAAGTTTCAGCTCGCCGAGGAGATCGCAGAGGGTTATCAACGGGCTTATGCGATGCAGAACACCAAGGATAAGAAGCAGCGAATGGATGTGAGCCGGGAGCTGTCCGACATCAACGGTGTCAATGGACGGATACAGGATTACATCGACGCCTATTCGCTGTTGCGTGATCTGTATGAGCAGGCTTGGTATCGCTCGAATCGTGCGTATGCGTTGCGGCCGGTACTGGAGCACTATGACTACGCCGTCGGGATTTGGGAAGCTCGCAGCGAACGAGTTCGGAGCGCGCAACGGCAGTGGTCGGATACGCATACTTTGCCACCGGCGGCAGATCTGGGGATACCGCCGCCTGCTCCCGCACCGGCAAAGTAGAGGTTTTCCAGAGGTTTCGGTAGCGCTCAGGTCGAAATGTCTGGCAATCTAAAAGATCATGCTTTCGACGGACTTCATCGGCCTATCACTTGGAATTGATTTCGGCACTACGAACAGCTCCATCGCTGTAGCGCGAGGCAACGGCGCAGTGGAGCTGGTGTCCTTCCCTACCGCGAAGGGTGCCACTGAGTCGTTTCGTTCGGTGCTTTACCTCGAACAGCAGAAACATGCGGGTCGAACGCAGATCAAAAGCTTCACGGGACCTTCTGGCATTGAGCATTACCTTCAGGCTGAGCATAAGGGCAGGCTGATTCAGTCGCTCAAGTCGTATTTGACGAGTCGTACCCTGACTGGCACCGAGGTGTTTGGCCGCAGGTACACGATTGAAGATTTGATCTCGCGCATTCTTACTGATTTACGTCTGGCTGCGGAACGACAGTTCGGCCAGCCAGTTCGTCATGCGACGGTGGGGCAGCCAGTGCGTTTTGTGGGGGCCGATAACGTCGAGGATGATGAGTTTGCCGTCAAGCGACTAAAACAGGCTTTTATACACAGCGGATTTGAGTCCGTCACGTTTGAGATGGAGCCTATTGCGGCGGCCTATGCCTATGAGGCCACGCTCGACCATGATGAGCTGATCTTGATCGGCGATTTTGGTGGAGGCACAAGCGATTTTTCTCTGCTGCATGTTGGTCCCGGTGTTCGCGGCCGAGGTAGAACCGCCAAAGATCTTCTTGGCAACAGCGGACTGGGGCTTGCCGGGGATAGCTTCGATGCGCGCATCGTCCGTAAGCTGGTATCTCCGGCGCTGGGCTCCGAGAGCTTTGAACGCTCCTATGCACTCGCACCCGATCGTCCCGCCAGCATTATTCCTGCGGTACCAGCGTGGATCTATGCCAACCTGGAGCGCTGGCACTATTTATCTTTTTTGAAGACCAGGAACGTGGCGGAGATATTGAAGAGCGCCCGTGCCCGTGCGCAGGAGCCGGAGAAGATTGAAGCGCTGATCAATCTTGTTGAAGAAGACCTTGGGTATCAACTCCACCAGGCAGTGCAACGAGTGAAGGTGGACCTGTCGCATACCGAATCTGCAGAGTTTCGTTTTCGTGATGGGAGTATGGACACTGTCACGACGGTCACGCGCGAGGACTTCGAGGCATGGATTGCCGATGATCTGCGATCGATAGAACAGTGCGTCGATGCACTACTAACGAAGAGCGGCGTTGATGCGCGAGCGGTTGACCGGGTGTTTTTGACGGGTGGTACGAGCTTTGTGCCGGCGGTAAGGCGGATCTTTGAGACGCGATTTACGGCTTCGCGCGTGCGGGCGGGGAACGAATTTACTTCGGTTGCGCGGGGGCTCGCTTTACGGTCACTGGAGATAGCTGGCTCATAGAAGCGTTCAAGACGATGTGGCTTCCTAAAAACAAGCAACGACGTAGAACAAGCAACGAGGTAGAACAAGCAACGACGTAGAACAAGCAACGACGAAATACGAGGATCCTTCACTGCGTTCAGGCTGACAACGTGAGGAGCTGTGGCGACGTGAAGGGGCAGTGGCGACATGAGGGGACGTGGCGAAGTGAGGGGAAGTGGTGAAGCTTCTGTCGGGGAAAGTCTGTGGCGGGGCTATTTCAGTATCTGTCTTGCTCGCCAGAGAGCGCCTTCGAGTGAGTCTACTGCTCCCTCTAAGACCTTTACGTTTGGCGATGAAGTTTTGAGGGTCGCCACCATCGAAGAGCGGACCAGCGAGATGTGCTCCAGAACACTGCCGGTGTAGGCTGCTTCAACGTTTCTTCTGCCACCCGACTCCCTCATCTTCAGAGCGACAAGAGCTATCTGTTCGGCGAGCTCAGCGCCAGCACGCTCTAATACTGCGATTGCGAGTTCGTCGCCTGCCTCGGCACATCGCTTCACAATAGGGGCGAGGGCTGGAAGGTCGGGGCCAGGACGTGCATTTGCCATTTCGACGATCTCGCCGAGGGATCCTGCGCCCCAGAATTCTCCGATCTCTGTAAGCAGGTTGGTCGGGACGCCGCGGTCTTTTGCCCAGAAGCCTGCACGCAGAGCTTCCTGGCCGATCCAGAAGCCGGAGCCCTCGTCGCCGATGGCGGGGCCCCATCCGCCTGCGTGATACATGGTTCCATCTTCGACTCTGCCCATGATGTTCGAACCTGTTCCGGCGATGATAAGAATGCCCGGGCCACCACGAAAGGCACCGTCGAGGGCGATCTCTTCATCGCCAACGAGAAGCAAGCCTCCGCTGACGACTTCGCCAATCTCGCGCTCGGCCCACTCGCGTACGGCGTCGATGGTCAGACCTGCAAGTCCGACACAGGTTTGCGTGACCTCACCGAGACTAACGTCGGCTGTACGGGAGACCTCTGCCAGCATGGCGCGCAGTCGGGCGGAGGCCTCTGCCTCGCTGACTCGCATGAGCTTCACGCTGCCGGTTTCGGCACGTCCTAATATCGTTGTCTCATCTGCAAGAAGACATCTTGTTTTCGTACCGCCCGCGTCGATCGCCAGATACAGACCCATAAGGTGAAATGATATGTCAGGTTTGCGGTCTCGGAGCGGGGGCGGGCTGCAACCTTCGTCCGACACATCTTATGGAAGAGGCATGCTGCGTGCAGGCGCGTGGTCGCTATACACTTGCACGAATGCATGCTGCCGCACTTCCAACGCGCCTCCACACCTTCGACCTGGGCCTGATCGTCGTTTACCTGATTGGTATTACGTTGTTTGGCTTGCGGTTTCGAAGCAGTAAAGACCCGAATGCACGATCGCTGCGGAGTTACTTTCTGGCCGACCAGACGATTCCGTGGTGGGCGATTGCACTGTCGATTGTCTCGGCCGAGACTAGTACGCTGACGATTATCAGTATTCCGGGTGTGGCGTTTGCCGGGGATTTTGGCTTTTTGCAGATCGTGATCGGCTACATGATCGGGCGTGTGGTGGTGGCGTTGATCTTTCTGCCGAAGTATTTTCAGGGGCAGATGCTGACTGCGTATCAGTTGATCGATCGGCGTTTCGGGCACACTTTGCATAAGGTGACTGCGGGTTTGTTTTTGTTGACGCGCGCGGCGGCTGAGGGCGTGAGGGTGTTTGCGGTGAGTATCGTGGTAGGGATCGCGATTGGGACGCGGGATGTGTTGTCGATCGGGATCATCTCGGCGTTGACGCTGCTCTATACGTTTGAGGGCGGGATGGCTGCGGTGATTTGGACCGATGTTGTGCAAATGGTGATCTATATTGGCGGGACGATGGTGGCGATCTTTACGCTGGGGACGCATGTGCCGGGAGGATGGTCGCAGATTCATGAGGTCGCTGCGGCGGCGGGTAAGTTTCGGCTGTTCCACTTCGCGTTGAACCTGACACAGAGCTATACGTTTTGGGCGGGAGTGCTGGGCGGAACATTTTTGACGATGGCCTCGCATGGTACGGATCAGTTGATGGTGCAACGGATGCTTGCGGCGAGAAATTTGCGCGAGTCTCGTCTGGCGCTGCTTTCGAGTGGGGCTGTGATCTTTTTGCAGTTCACACTTTTTTTGCTGATTGGGGTGGGGCTTTATGTCTTCTATGGTCTGCATCCGACGGCGTTTGCTTCTGCGGATCGGATCTTTCCTACGTTTATCGTTCAGGAGATGCCGGTTGGTATTGCGGGATTGCTGGTGGCTGCGATTCTCGCGGCTGCGATGTCGAATTTAAGTGCTGCACTCAATTCCCTTTCGTCGACGACGGTCGTGGATTTCTATATGCATTGGCGGCCGGAGGCGGATGATCGGGAACGCATGATGGTGTCGAGATCGAGCACGGTTGTGTGGGCGGTGGTGTTGTTCGGAGTGGCTGTGTATAGCGTGTTTGCTGGCGGCAGGGGCCATGTAGTGGAGGTTGGGTTGTCGATTGCTTCGGTGGCGTATGGAGCGTTGCTGGGGGTTTTTTTGCTGGGGACGCTGACTCGTTATGCGACGCAGGCAGGAGCGATTGTCGGGATGATTTGTGGGTTCGCGCTGAATCTTCTGCTGTGGCTGCATGTGACGCCGATTGCGTTGGGGCCGCTTACGGTTCCGCATATTGCCTTCACCTGGTATGTGCTGATTGGGTCCGTCGTGACGTTTGTTGTGGGTTCGCTGGCTAGCGTGGTGTTGCCTGGGGGGCGATCGGCTCGAGAACGGAGCAGAGCTGCCGCGCGTGTTGCCGGGATAGTGCTCGCGTTGGCTGTGCCGGTTTTGCTGGCTTTGCGTTGTGACGCGCAGAGTGCTTCTGCTGGCAGAGGCTCGGACAGCGCCCGGGAGCACTACGATTTCAGCGGTGTTTCTGCGGTTTTGGATCAGGCGATCGCTGCCAAGAAGCTGCCGGGGGCGGTGGTGCTTGTTAACCATGATGGAAAGACGGTGTTCGAGAAGGCTTATGGTAACCGTGCCCTTGAGCCTGCCGTTGAACCGATGACCGAGGACACGGTCTTAGATATGGCTTCGTTGACGAAGTGCCTTGTCACGGCGACGGCGGTGATGCAGCTTTATGAGGCGCATAAACTGCAGGTTGACGACCCTGTGGCGAAGTATCTTCCTGAGTTTGCCGTCAATGGAAAACAAGCGGTTACTGTTCGTGAGTTGCTGACTCACTACTCGGGTCTGCCGGAAGATCTCGATTTGAAGGATGCGTGGGGGCTGGCTGCTCCTGATAAGGCGGAGGGTGTTCGAAGGGCAATGAATGCGGGGCTGGAGACTGTGCCCGGCACACATTTCAAGTACTCCGATATTAACTTCATCACGCTAGGCGTGCTGGTGGAGAAGGTGAGTGGGGAGAGGCTCGACGACTATGCGGAGGAGTATATCTTCGGGCCGCTCAAGATGACGCATACTCGCTATCTGCCTAGCAGTACGTGGATTTCGACCATTGCTCCGACGGCGTATGACAATGAAGGCACAGCGGCTACGAATCCTGATTTTGACAGGCTGCTTCGCGGGACTGTGCATGATCCTACGACGAGACGAATGGGTGGAGTGGCCGGGCATGCGGGGGTATTTTCTACCGCTGGGGATGTTGCGTTGTTTGCGCAGGGGCTGCTCGATCGGCTTGCCGGGCGTCCGAGTAATTTTCCGTTGGAGCAATCGACGCTCAAACTGATGACTCAGCCGGAGCAGCCATCGACGGCCGTTGCTGGCGCGACAGTTTTTACCGCTGACGGCAAGACCACAACAGGGGTTGCAACGCGCGGTTTTGGTTGGGACATCAACTCGGCATTTTCGCGTCCGCGTGGTGAGGTGTTCCCCATCGGCAGCTTTGGGCACACCGGGTTTACCGGTACTTCACTTTGGATGGACCCGTCGAGTGATACCTTCGTTGTTCTGTTGTCGAATGCGATTCATCCGCGAGGAGCGCCGCCTATCTCGGTTGTACGCGGGCAAGTTGCCAGTGCAGCAGCTCGCGCACTTCGACTCCCCGAAAGACCACGCTCTGATGTGACAGCTTCCAAAACGCTTACGGGAATTGATGTGCTGGAGGCTAGTCACTTCGAGGCGCTGGCCCAGGCTGCGAAACGTCATAACAATCATCTGCGGTTGGGACTGCTTACTAACCAGACTGGGCTTGATCGCGAGGGCAAGCGCACGATAGACATTTTGCTGCATAGCATTCCTGAAGTGGAGCTTAAGACGTTGTTCTCGCCGGAACACGGTCTTCTGGGAGTGAAAGATACGACTAAGATTGGCAATGATCTTGACCCTTCGACGCGGCTTCCTGTCCTCAGTCTTTATGGAGCAAAGCCGGAGCAGCGTCGGCCAAGTATCGAGTCTCTCAAGGCTCTTGATGCTGTCGTGATTGACCTGCAGGATGTGGGAGTTCGCTTTTACACCTACGAAGCAGTGGTTGGTTATTTTCTTGAGGCTGCAGCCCAGGCGCATATCGAGATTATTCTGCTGGACCGTCCTAATCCGAACGGGGGGATCGCGGTGCAAGGTCCGGTCTCCGATGCTGGTGCCGAGTCATACAACAACTACATGCCGATGCCGGTTCGCAATGGCATGACTCTTGGTGAGCTTGCGCGGTACTTCAACAGCGAACGCAAGATTCCAAGTACCACTTCACCCAATATTCAGATCCCCATTCAAGCTCAACTCACCGTTGTGCCGATGCAGAACTGGGAGCGTCGGGAGTTCTTCGACGAGACCGGACTGACATGGACAAACCCCAGCCCGAATCTGCGTAGTCCTGCGGCCGCCACGCTCTATCCTGGAATTGGCCTGACGGAGATGACCAACATCTCGGTTGGCCGTGGCAGCGATAGACCCTATGAGCATATCGGCGCGCCCTACATCAATGGTTCAGAGCTTGCGGCTTACCTGACTGCGCGCAATATTGCTGGTGTGAGCGTTACAGCAACGAGCTTTGCCGTTGCGGATGACTCGAATCACTACCCGTCACACGGGAAGACGATTCCGGGAATAGCTTTCACTGTGACTGATCGAAACGCTTTTAATTCGCCAGAGTTTGGAATTGAACTTCTGAGCGCATTACACCATCTCTATCCTGAATTTCAGCTGGCGAAGGCCGCTTACCTCGTCGCGAACGTCGATACGATGCAGGCGCTGACAAACCAGGATGATCCGCGAAAGATCGCTGCGGCCTGGGAGACAGAACTGGCAGCGTTTGAGTATCGACGACAGGAATATCTGCTTTACAAGTAGTCTTCGCTATTCCCAAACTATGTACATGAACCTCTCGTCTTAGCACGATATTTATAGTTTCTTCGCCTTCTTTACGTCACAATAGTAGGATGGCCTTTCGAGGGACTTACCTATGCCACGCATCAACTTTCAGCTACAACTGGTAGCTCTCAAAGACAAACTTCTTGCCATGGCGGCGCTCTCGCAGCAAGCACTTTCGCTGTCGCTGGAGGCGTATCTCACTGGAGATCTTGGGCTTTGCGACCACGTACGAGAGATTGAGGCGGCGATCAATTCCGCTGAGCGCGACGTCGACGAGATGGCCTACGATCTGCTGGCCAAAGAGCAACCGATGGCCATCGATCTACGCTTTATCCTGTCAGTCATCAAGATCAATGGAGACCTTGAGCGCATCGGCGATCAGGCCACCAATATCGCGTCTCGGACGCAGTTTCTGCACGATTCGCCGAAGATCTCCCTTCCCATCGACATTCCAGATATGGGTGAGAAGGTGGGGGTGATGATTCGACGCGCGATTCAATCGTTGCTGGAGGCAGATGCCAAACTTGCCGAGTCCGTGCTGGCAATGGACGACGAGATCGATGATATGAACCGCGATGTGCAAAACGAGCTGATGGAAGTCATGCAGCAACATCCGGTTGTCAGCGGACAGGCGCTCAATGCCATCATCATCTCGCGTAATCTGGAACGCGCAGCAGACCATGCGACGAACATCGCCGAGGACGTCATCTTCTGGGTCCGAGGTTCCGACGTGCGACACAAACTGTCTCTGGCGGAAGTAGACTAAGTGTCTGCATATCTGCTTTCACTCGGAATTTCATTGTTGCGGCCTTCAAGACGTTGATATTTAGAGTGTCTTTCGGCTAACCCGCCTTGACGTGTGGTGGCTCGGGAACTAACCTTAGAGCATGGTGATTTCGACTGCACATAAGCTGACCGTCTGTTGCGCGTGTTGTCACGACTGCGCGCGTGGTCGACTTTGCCTGATTCGCCGACTTAGCAACTAAGTCCCGATCATCCCGCAAAAGCCATCAGCGCCCACTTCAACAGTGGGCTTTTTATTTCTGACGCACTCATTCTTCTGTCGCATCAAAAGGACCCTCATCATGAGCACCCCCGACTCACCACCCGTCAAAGAGACCAAAGCACAAAAGTCCGAACGGCTGAAGCTTGCGAAGAATCCCTGGGAGGCATGGGATGAGGTCCGTCAGTTTGCCAAGGAGGGTCGCGGCTCCGTGGTTCCTGAGTGGGCCGGAACCTACTTTAAATGGTGGGGTGTTTATACCCAGGGCGATGGTGTCGGCGTAACGGGTGGTGTCGGCGGCGAGGGCAAAGCTACTGAGTTTTTCATGATGCGAATTGGGTTACCGAATGGCATTCTTACGAGCGCGCAACTTCGCGTTATTGGTGAGCTGACAAAGAAATACGCACGGAACCTTGCGGACATTACGACGCGACAGAACATCCAGCTTCATTGGCTGACGATTGAGGCTCTGCCCGAGGTAGTCGATGCACTGACTGCAGTGGGGTTAAGCCCCAAGGGCGCCTGCGGCGATGTGGTTCGCAACGTAACCGGCTGCCCGCTGGCTGGACTCGATGGACACGAGATTATTGATGCCTCCCCGTTGGCTGTTGAGATCGCACACAAACTGACGGCCAACCCGGAGTTTTATAATCTGCCGCGCAAGTTCAAGATCTCCGTTACAGGGTGCTCGTTGTGGTGCTCGTACCCGGAGATTAACGATGTCGCGCTTACTGCGATCAAACGCGTCGTCGATGGCAAAGGAGAGGTTGGTTATACGCTGAGGGTTGGGGGTGGACTCTCTACCGAGCCTCATCTTGCGGTGAGGATTCCAGCTTTTATCCGACAGGACCAAGCGTATGCGGCTGTTCATGCGACTGCGGAGATCTTCCGCGAACAGCAGGAGCTTCGCGAGAACCGGACGCGGGCACGTATTAAATACCTTTTCATGCGGCATGGCTGGACTGCCGAGTCCTTCCTTGATGCATTAGAGAGCAAGCTCGGCTATAAATTGGCCCCGAGCCCAAGCGCGAGCGACATCGTTCCGGATGATGTGTACCGTGACCACATCGGCGTTACGCCGCAGCGTCAGCATGGGGTGTCGGCCGTTGGCGCAAGCGTTCTGCGCGGAAGGCTTTCTGGTGACCAGCTTATTCGACTGGCTGAACTGGCTGAGCAATATGGCACCGGCGAGTTGCGCACGACCATCATGCAGAACATCATCATCGTCAATGTGCCAAATGAGAAGACGGCTAGCCTGGTGATTGCGTTGAACAGTATGGATCTGCAGGTTGATGTATCGGCATTTTGGCGAGGAGCGATTGCATGCACGGGAACCGAGTTCTGCAAGCTCGCGATCGCCGAGACGAAAGGGTTCTCAAAGTGGCTGGTCAGCGAGATGGAGGAACGGCTTCCAGGCTTCGACCAACAGATTAAGCTGCATGTGACTGGATGCACGAATAGTTGCGGACAACATTGGATCGCCGATATCGGTCTCGAAGGTAAGAAGATCAAGAAGGACGGCAAATCGGTCGACGCTTTTTATTTTTGCGTTGGAGGAGCCGTTGGCAGGTTCGCGCGAACCGCTCGGCCGCTCGGCTATCGGGCCGCAGCTGACGAGGTTCCCGATGCGATCGAGAGACTACTGCGCAGCTATCTCGCTGATCGGCTGCCGGACGAGGATCTTCGTGCTTATTTTGCGCGAACCGATGACGACAGTCTTCGCGCACAGCTTGCCGGCACGGTAGTCGATCCGGTGGAACGGGATGCGCCGCCGGTGGGTGCTGGCCGTCATGCTCCGGGAGAGTAGATTTATAGTATGGATCTTTTTCCTATCTTTCTTAAGATCGCTGCCCGGCCTTGCATGGTGATTGGAGCGGGCAACCTTGCAGAATCGAAGATCGATTCGCTACGAACTGCTCATGCCAAGGTTACGGTGATCGCGCCCGCTGCGCGTCCCTCCATTGTTGATCTGGCTGTCGCCGGAGAGATCGAATGGCAACAACGGGAGTACGTGGACGGTGATTTGGCAGGACAGTTTCTGGTGGTTGCCGCAACGGATAATGCGGCCGTCAACCGTGCCGTTTTCCATGAGGCCACGAAGAACAATGTCATCTGCAATGCAGTGGATGACCCACCATTCTGCGACTTTTACTTCCCTTCCGTAGTGCGGCGGGGCGATCTGCAGATCGCCATCTCTACGGCTGGAGCCAGCCCGGCGCTGTCGCAGAGGCTTCGCAAAGAGATCAATGAGCAATTACCGCTGGACGCTGGAGACTGGGTGAGCGATCTGGGTAATCTACGCCGCGAAGTGACGCAGATGGAGCCGCTGAATGAGGAGCGGAGGTGGCTGCTTCACCAGTTGGCACAGCGTGAGGTCTGCGGATATGACGGATGCCCTTCTCGTGTGATGGCCCGAGAACATGCGTTGACCAATCCGCTGCCTGAGAGGAAGTCTTGAACGCCGCCGCGCAACCAGGGAATGTCTATTTAGCCGGAGCGGGCCCTGGGGATCCGAATCTGCTGACGCTGCGTGTGCTTCGGCTGCTTGAGACGGCGGATTTGATTCTTCCGGATGATCTTGTCTCTGCGGAGATTCTCGCGATGGCTCACGCGGGAGCGGAGATCATTCCGGTTGGGAAGCGATGCGGGCAGCCGCGCATTACGCAAGCCGAAATCCATGTACTGATGTTGGAGGCGGCTCAGGCAGGCAGGTCAGTGCTCCGACTGAAGTCCGGGGACCCTCTCATCTTCGGACGAGCGGGAGAAGAGATGGCAGCGCTGCGGGCAGCTCAGATTTCATTCGAAGTGATCCCCGGCATCACGACTGCCTTTGCCGCTGCTGCACGACTCAAGACGCCGCTGACCGACCGTAGTGCAGCTTCCAAACTGATTCTCGCTACGGCCCATCACGCAGCGGGAAAGCTAGAGCCAACGCCAAAGTGGGCCGGAGGGCTGGCGGACGACGCCACCTTGATTATTTATATGCCCGGACGCAAGTTTCGCGCGCTGGCTGATGACCTTATTGCATCTGGGATTATCGCCGACACCCCGTGCGTCGCGATCAGTAACGCGACTGCGCCGGAGGAGCACATTCACCGTACTACTCTCGCAGGGCTGGACGATGCAGATGTTGGTCCCGCACCTGTGATTCTGCTGATTGGTCATGCGATTCAACTCCCGGCACTCGACGACCGGGAGTTGAAGGGTGTACTAAGCCTTGAATCTGCGACGAATTGTTCCGGCAGCACCGGCTAATCCGGTGAGTAAGTAGACGAAACTTGCAGGCTCCGGCACAACTGAGACGGGTGGAGGTGTGACCGGTGGAGGCGTCACAGGTGGAGGGGGTACAGTCACGCCTTTGCCGGGGCCACCGCCTGAAGATGCTCCACCACCGGAGCCGCCAAAACCGGGATAGTAGGGTGCAGTTCCACCTTCGCTTGGGCTACCCGACGAGTACCCACCGAACGGAGGTGGTGCATCGTTTTCGGCAATCAGTTCACCCGGAGCAGCAGGCAGCAGATCGATTCCGTAGTTCGTCGGGCGCTCGGCGTTGAAAGGACCCGGAGTCTCTTCGGATACGAGGGGCTCGTCTCCCCCACCTTCCGGCAGGACACCGCAGGCCAGATCGATGTGGCGGAGCGTCTGTTTGCGGGTCATCGGATGACTCGCACGAACCAGCTTTGGCTTGGGCGCTGGTTGCACTTGAGCGATCTTCCGCTGGGCGTACAGCTTCGCCCGACGCCTGGCAGCGGCGATGCGCTGGACCTGGCGCGAATGCGCGAGTTCCTGGCGGTAAGCGGCATACCAGCGCTCGCAATCTGTTGACGCGCTGACACAAGTTGCGGAGGCACTTACGAAGAGCACCAAAAGCAGAAGATAGACAAAGCGACGCATTCGTTCACCTTAGGGTAAGTAAAGATCGTCCTGAACCATTACTGGACGAACACTCCGGATGTTGCAATTTGCAGACCAAAGCGGTGAGGAAGTAATACATGCCGAATATTGCAGAGTTTACGCAAAATCTTTACTTAGTTGGGAATATTTTACCCTGCAGTGCCAATTGTTTTCCCTTTCTCTGTTAGCAAGATAGGAACGGCGTTTCTGCTTGTCCCGTTCTGATACACGGGAAATCACAGATCTGCTTCAGTTTGGGGGAGAGACTCGAGATTCCTCGGCGCTGGAGCGTTCCCTAGAGCTTCTCTGCACTTGTTTGCAGCCGGGTTGCGAAATATTAGACCCGCACAACATTTTTTACCTTTTTGCGTTCCTATATACAGGATGTCGGTTCCGCTTTGGGCGGCCTGGGATCCGCAAGGCCATTGACGCTCGAAGGCGTACTGGGCTCTTGCAGAGGAGATTCGAAATGCGATTTTTACGCTATCTCGCCTTACTCGCTGTTCTAATCATCCCGGCAGCGACTTACTCTCATGCCCAGGTTTCGGTTGGGGTCGGCATCGGTGGCCCGGTGTATGGGGGTTACGGCTACCCGGCTCCGGTTTGCGCCTATGGCTACTACGGCTATGCTCCTTACGCTTGCGCGCCATATGGATACTATGGCCCGTCGTGGTTTAGCGGCGGTATCTTCATCGGTGCCGGTCCTTGGTTCCGTGGTGGTTATGGCTACGGATACCGTGGCGTCTACGGCTACCGCGGTGGATACGGTTATGGCTACCGTGGTGGCTACGGCTACCGGGGTGGTTACGGTTATGGCGGCGGATACCGCGGTGGATACGCCGGCGGCTATCACGGTGCGGCAGTGAGAGGCGGGTTCGGGGGTGGCGGTTATCATGGCGGCGGTGGTGGTGGATACCACGGTGGCGGCGGTGGTGGTGGATTCCATGGCGGCGGTGGTGGCGGCTTCCACGGTGGAGGCGGCGGTCATGGTGGTGGCGGACACCGGTAAACGCCCGCCAAGCGTTGCATGTAAAAGCGGCTGCGGGTTTCATTCCCCGCAGCCGCTTCTTATTTTTGATGATTTAACAGACCACTCTGTGATGCTCAGTTCGTTTCTAGGTCAGCCTGCTTTCGGCTAGCTTAGTCGCTTCGTAGATCTGGTCGAAAGACTCGACGGCGTAGAGGACCGATTGCATCTCACTGGTCTGAAACTCCTGATTAAGGACGGCGTCGAGATCAAAGTCCTTGACCTCGCAGCCTCCGGCCAGAACGCGGGTGCATTCGCCGTGAGAAGAGATCAAACCGCTGCCATAAACCTTGATCTCGCCGTTCTGACGGATGAGGCCAAACTCGACTGTGAACCAGAAGAGGCGCCCCATACGCTCCAGCGCCTCGGGATCGGTGAGGCGTGCGCAGATTTTTCCGTAGCTTTCGAGGAAGTTTGCGAAGACCGGGTGAGCATGCATGGGCACGTGGCCGAAGACGTCGTGGAAGATGTCCGGCTCCGGGGTGTACTCCATCGAGTCGCGCGAGCGGAGCCATGTGGTGGTGGGAAACATGCGAGCGGCGAGCATCTCGAAGAAGGCGTCGGCCGGGAGGAAGCCGCTGACTGGGGTGGACTGCCAGCCTGTACGGGGCTGAAGGAGCGCGCTGACCTCGGAGAGGTTGGGTAGTTTGTCTTCCTGGAGTCCGATCTGGCGGAATCCGTCGAGATACTCCTGGCAGGCGTGCTCGCGGAGTTGCGGCATGCGGCGGCTGACCAGTTCAGCCCAGATGGCGTGTTGCTCGGGGGTGTAGTCGGCCCATGTTTGTTCGATCAGATACGGCGCGGCCACGTTCAGCTTGCCCTGGGCCAGATTCAGTGGTGAAGTCGCAATTCCCATGTGGTTCTTTAGGCTCCTTACTGCCTGGAGAAGGATACATCTTTCATAGGATGACTTGTGTCACCGGGAAGGTGGTACCCCCTCCCCCTCGGGGTATTTTGTACGTAAATTCTTTCTTTTGAATGGTTTGAAGATCAATGCTGTCTGCAAAATATTCATTCCAGATGGGTTACGCCTAAAATATTCCATTCAAACGGGTTAGGGCGATATAGCGGCGAGAAAGTTCCTCCGTTCACGGTTTCGTGTTTCTGCTTTAATTATATGGAACTGAGAGGAACTCATGCGTCAGCTTTATATCGTTGATATAAAGCGAGATGTTGGAGTCTGGGGCTTGACAAGAATTTTGGGGGAAACTGTATGGGAGGGCGCGGGCGAAATGCGGGGGGTCTCTCCACTACACAACAGACGGTGAGACTGTCTGTTGCTTCGGTCGAGATGACGCTTTTTGGGTGGTGGGGACGACAGACGACGACAAAAGCAACTGCAACAGCAGATCCCTACGGGATGACAACCAAAGAACAAGCAACAACCACAGCAGTGGCAAACGCAGAATTCTGTGGGGGATGACAACAAAAAAACAAGCAACAACCGTAGCAGTGGCAAACGCAGAATTCTGTGGGGGATGACAACAGAAAACATGCGGCGGCAACTGCCACTGCGGATGTGCCTGGCTACATTTTGGCGCGAAGGGGCTGGGAGGGCTCGGTGTGAGCAGCTGTCGCGGCGGGGTCTGTATCGACCAGGTACTTCTTTAAGAGTTCGTGGTGCAGGCAGTAGAGAGCCAGCTCCAGGCGGTCGGAGACGCCGAGCTTGTCGTAGACCTTGCGCAGATAGTTCTTGATGACCTGCTCGGTGGTGCCGATCTGGTAGGCGATCTCTTTGTTGCGCATGCCGCGGGTGATGCAGCTGATGATGGCCAGCTCTTTTTTAGAGAGCTTGGGCTGGACTTTGGGATCGGTGAGGCTTGTAGCCTGAGAGCGGTAGGCCTCAATGACCCAGCTGATGGACTGGTTGTCTATCCAGGTCTCGCCTTCGGCGATCTTGCGGACGCACTTCACGAGAAGGTCGGGGGAGATGGAACGGGGCACGACTCCGCGAACGCCGCGACGGTAGAGTTCGACGGTGTTGGACTCGTCGGTCTCGGAGACCTGGACGATGAGCTTCGCGTCGGGCGCCTGGCGGACGAGCTCTGGAATAGCATCGATGGTGCCGGAGATGAGCTGCCCTTCGAGGACGACGACGTCTGTGGGATAGCGCTGCAGGGCGGCGTAGAGATTCTGGAGCGTCTCGACCTGGGCTACGACCCGAATGTCATCTTCTAGCGCAAAGACTTTCTTCATCCCTACGCGATAGATCGCCTGCGAATCGGCAAGAATGACACGAATGCCAGCAGGGGATGTGTTTTCTTCAGGGAGTTCCTCGTTGCTGCGAGCTGTTGTATCGAAATGGACAACGTTCATATGTCAGGCCTTTAGAAAGTATTCGTCGATCACTGCGGCCGCTTTTTTCTCACCGTTCTGCAGATAGTGGCGGACGACGCGTCCGATGCAATGTATGGTTACGTCGTTTGTAGTGCCCATAACTGCCGAAGGCATTGCTATGGTGAATTCAATTCTGCTGTCTACTTCCGGTAGCTGTTCACTTACGAACAGCAAACCGTTTGCCGAGATGTTTTCAGTAATGGCGTCCAACTCGCCCTGTTCTGTCTGCACCCGTATTGGGAGTCTCATAGGAAAACGTACTGCGGTGCGAACTGGATTTTCCCCGTTCGGCATCTGCCACTGAGCCACTCATCCTCCTTGGACCGCGTTCTGGTGCAACTTTACGCCGTAAAAAGCATTCCTTAAGTAACACAGTGGAGTCTACCGCACCTGACCGATTGTTTCTCCATTTTTCTGAGAGCTGGGTCACACCTTTGGACATAGGGCGGCGGAGCTGCCGACCCACTCCTTGTCGCGATTGTGGTCTACGCCCATCATGAGTCCGCGGCCCAGGCGGACCAGGGCGATGGCAGGCTGGAGGGCGCCGTCGTCTGGCCAGAGGTACATGATGCGAATTTCGGCCTGGGTGAGGCCGTGGGGAGTTTGGATGGTGTGTTCAAAGGTGACGCGCTCCTGCAGGAGGTAGAGGTGGCGGTCTGCGGGGGGGATTGCGTTTAGCTCCTTGTCGGTTGGGGCAAACTGAATTCCCTTCCCGGCGAAGGAGTAGAGGGGCTTCAGGAGGAGTTTTTCGCGGTCTGTGGGCAGGCTTTCGATGTTGCGGCGGGCGAACCAGTCGTCGAGGAAGACCGCTCGCGGGACCGATGGGTGGTTGAGGTAGGGCAAGGAATACTTGCTGATGCGGAAGTACCAGTTGGGATGGCCGGCCCACTCGACGTTGAGGTCGTCGCGGTAGTCGAAGGGGAGATGAATGTTTTTGCGTTCGAGTTCGTCGACGATGGCACGGTTGTAGATGCGATGGATGGGGATGTCGCGGCCGTTGCGGTGGTAGAAGAGGCGGTTGCCGCGTTTCGTGAGCTTCGTGATGTCAACGGTGGAGATGCCGAGTTTGTCTTCGTAGACGTGGAAGTCGGGAAGGGTTTTCTGGTGGTCGGGGTCGATCTCGAGAAGGACTACGCTTTCGGGGTCGTGGCTGTTGAGGATTACCTTTCGCAGTAACTCCCAGTAGGACTGCTCGGTGAGGCCGCCGAGATGACCTTGCAGGTTGGGGTCGAGGTTGTAGGTTTCGATGTATTGGGGGACGAGGATGTCCTGATAGCCGAAGATCGAGGGGAAGGCCTGAAGCTCGACGAGTTTGGGGCTGAGGGTGCCGTCGGGGTTGCGAACGAGACCGAAGTCCACGGTCATGAAGTTGGGATGGGGATTCTCGTTGGGGACGAGATATTGGGCGGGGATGGTCTGGTTTGAGGCCTGCATGTAGGCGGGGTTGTCGAGGAGCTGATCGGTGAGCTCGGCGCCGGTGCGGGTGAGTTCGTCGAGGAGCGACTGCGGGAAGAAGCAAGGGGTTTCGGCGATGCGAAATTCGATGGTGGTGCGGGTGGCGCGATTCAGGCGCGAGATGAGGTCGGCGTATTTTGATGGGGTGAACTGCGCGTTGAACTGGTCGCGATAGGGCTGCAGCATGGGAGCTAGTGTAGCTGCTGCAGCCGGTTTCGCGAGGGTTTTCCGTTATGGGTGTGCGGCGAGGAATGCGTTGATCTCGGCGTATTCGGCGTCGCTGAGGCGGAAGGTGATGGCGGGAATGACGCCTTCGACCTGTTTGGCGTTGCGGCCGCCGACGATGGCTGCGGTGATGGCTGGGTTGTGGAGCGTCCAGGCGATGGCTACGACGCCGGCAGTGACGTTGTGACGCGTGCCGATGGTTTTGAGGAAGTCGGCGATGGTGAGATTGCGCGAGAGCAGCGGCTCCTGGTAGTTCTTTGCGTTGCGGCGGAAGTCGTCTTTGGGGAAGTTGGCGACGCGTTCTTTCGACATCGCTCCGGTGAGGAGGCCGGAGTGCATGGGGGCGTAGTTGATGGTGCCGATGTTGTGTTTGTGGGTGAAGGGGAGGATTTCGGCTTCGACCGCGCGGTTGAGCATCGAGTAGGGCGGCTGGTTGGAGGTGATGGGAGCGATCTTGATGGCGCGCTCCATCTGCGAGACGCTGAAGTTGGAGACACCGATCCAGCGGACTTTGCCTTCGCGTTTCAGGTCGGCCATGGTGGTCCAGCCCTCTTCGAGATCCTCATCGGGTTTTGGCCAGTGGACCTGGTAGAGGTCGATGGCTTCGACCTGGAGGCGGCGAAGGCTGTCTTCGACTTCGCGGCGGATTTGCTTGAGGTTGTTGGTGATCTCGCGTTTGTCGTCCCAGACCATCGAACTTTTTGTGCAGACGTAGGGCTTGCTGGATGCGGATTTAATGGCTTTGCCGACGATCTCTTCGGAGTGACCGAGGCCGTAGACGGCGGCGGTGTCGATCCAGTTGATGCCGAGGTCGATGGCCTTGTGAATGGCTGCGATGGAATCGTTGTCGTCTTGCGGGCCCCATGAGAACGCCCAGTCGCCGCCGCCAATTGCCCATGCACCAAACCCGATTGGGGAGAGGTGCAGATCTGAGTTGCCTAGTTGTTTCTTGTCCATAGTTGGATTGGACGTGGGATGGGGTGTGGAGGCTTCAACACTGGATGAAAATGATGGTTGGGGTTTGTTGTAGAGAAGCAGATTCCTCCGCTGCGCTGCGGAATGACAACAAAAGAACGAGCAAAGCGAAGGACGGTGATTGTCTACGCTTCGATGAGGAATTGGCCGTCGCGCATGATTTGTTCTTCGCCGTCGGCGTCGCCGAGCCAGATGCTGAACTCTAGGCCGACTACGTCGATGTGGGTGGAGGACTTCCAGGGAGCACCGGTATGGGCGCCGTAGGGGTCGCCAAAGGCGATGTGGATGCCGGGGAACTTTTCATCTTGCAGGATGTTGCCGATGACGCGGTCTACGCCGATGTTGGTGCCGATGGCGAACTCGCCGACGCGGTCAGAGTTTTCGTCGGTGTGGGTGTAGGCCCAGAAGTCGCGCTCGAGGGCTTTGTTTTCGCTGG
This sequence comes from Tunturiibacter lichenicola, assembly GCF_051013355.1. Taxonomy (GTDB): domain Bacteria; phylum Acidobacteriota; class Terriglobia; order Terriglobales; family Acidobacteriaceae; genus Edaphobacter; species Edaphobacter lichenicola_F. Next base: position 306,153 of record NZ_CP132944.1, read on the forward strand.
AGACGCGGGTGATGCGATTGCCTTCGATGTTGATGGTGAGGGGCTGGTCGCGGAGGATGCCGTAGCGGGCGCAGAGGTAGTCGCCTACGACGCCGTCGACGACGAAGACGCCGTTGACCTCGCCGGGCGCCGTGAAGCACTCGCCGCCGGGGAGGTTGCCCCACTTCTCGGTGCTGATGATGCCTGAGGTTTTGAACCAGCGGTAGTCGGGGTTGAGTTGGGCGTGGATGTCGGTGCCGGCGGGGGTGGTGGCGCGGACGTAGGTGGCGGCGCGGACCTTGTCGAGGACGGCCTGGGAGAGGCTGTCGATGGCGAGGAAGTCGGCACGCATGCCCTGGGTCATTATTTCGGGGGTGATGTTGACCATGTGGGCGTGGCGCATGCGGCGGCGATTGACGACGTCGGTCATCTGCATGCGGGAGTGGAGTTCGTTGGGCTGGACTTCGACGGCGAAGATGCTGACCTGCGATGTCTCCATGTCGTCGAGGATTGTGGCGGGGAGATTGACGAGTGGGCGTGGGGCGAGGGCTTCAAGTACGAAGGCGTTCCATGCGCAGCCGATGCGCTCGAGTTCTGCGACGAGAGAGGCTGCGATGGTGAGGCAGCGCTCGTCTGTGATGAGGGTGACCTTCTCGTTGGGCTGGATGCGCAGGCAGGTCGTGACCGCGTTGCGAGCGCCGGGGGTGAACTCGGCGGGAAAGGCTGTGGTGCGTAGGTCTGGTGCGGTCTGCGTTGCTTGATCCATCATGGGTACGGCCTTCCGAGTGAAGCTTTGCTCTCAGGATATAGGTTTCTCGGTATTTTCACAGGGTTGTGATGTTTTTTTGTTGACCAAGGATGGTACAGATTCCCCAAGATCGGGGGATTTACAAAGTGCGATGGGCGTGAATTGAGAACTGCGTTAGAGGGGATTTAGAAAAGACGTAACGCGTGCTTTCGGTTAATTCGACTGCGTTGCTCACACAATGCCGTGAGCAACTTCGCTCGGGATGGCACGGGAGAAAGCAATGACAACTGCAAAAGCAGATCCCTGCGGGATGACAACAAAGGACAGGCAACTGCAACAGCAACTGCAAAATACGGGGGTCTCTCCACTGCGCCACTCACGATGAGACTGTGAGTGGCTTCGGTCGAGATGACGAGTGTTTGGGTGGGGCGAGAAAACAGCAGATCCCTGCGGGATGACAACAAAAGGACAAGCAACAGCAACACCAACACCAACAGCAACAACAACTGCAACAGCAACTGCAACACCAACACCAACAGCAACTGCAACACCAACACCAACAGCAACAACAACTGCAACAGCAACTGCAACTGCAACACCAACAGCAACAGCAACTGCAACTGCAACAGCAACAGCAACTGCAACAGCAACAACAACTGCAACACCAACTGCAACTGCAGATTCAAGAGCAACGTGTCTTGTGGCGATCTAGAGGCCGGCGCGGGTTTCGGCGCTCATGTAGTCGACTACTGCTTTGAGGTCGCCGGTTTCGCGGTAGACCTTGAGTTGGCGGTCGGCGCCAGTGCCCTGGGCGAGCATGGTGTGGATGTAGTTGATCTCGTTGCGACTGCCTAGTTCGTCGAGGACGTCGTCGATAAAGATGAGGTACTCGTAGATGAGCTCGCGTACGGGGACCTCGGCTTGCTTGCCGAAGTCGATCATCTTGCCGTCGATGCCGTAGCGGACGGCACGGAACTTGTTTTCCATGAGCAGCGCGCGGGAGTACTGGCGATAGTCGACGTTTTTTGAGTGAAGGTGCCAGAGCTTGCAGGCGGTGGCCTGGATGAGCGCGGCAATGGCGATGGACTCCTGCGCGCGGAGGGGGATGTCGCAGATGCGCACCTCGACGGTGTCGAAGAAGGGATGGGGGCGGACGTCCCACCAGATTTTTTTTGCGTTGTCGATGGAGTTGGTTTTGATGAGAAGGTTTACGTAGCTCTCGAACTCGGAGTAGCTGGCGAAGCTGTCGGGGAGGTTGGTGCGGGGGAAGTTTTCGAAGACCTTGGCGCGGTAGCTCTTGTAGCCGGTCTCCATGCCGAGCCAGAAGGGGGAGTTGGTGGAGAGCGCGAGGATGTGGGGAAGGAAGTAGCGGAGCGAGTTCATGATGCGAATGGCGGCTTCGCGGTCTTCGATACCGACGTGGACGTGGAGGCCGAAGATGAGATTGGCACGGGCTACGAGTTGGAGGTCTTCGACGACCTGGGCATAGCGTGGATCGGGGTAGATCTCCTGGACGCGCCAGTCTGCGAAGGGGTGGGTTGCTCCGGCGATGAGGAGGAGGTTGTGCTCTTGGGCGAGGTCGATCATATTGCGGCGGAGGTCGAAGAGGTCTTCCTGTGCGACCTGGATGTTGCTGCAGACGCGGGTGCCGACCTCGATGACGGATTGGTGCATCTCTGCCTTGACTCGCTCTTCGAGGCGGAGCTTGCCTTTGGCGAGCATCTCGGTGGCGATGTGCGAGCGCAGGTCGCGGGTTTCGGGGTCGACTGTCTGGTACTCCTCTTCGATGCCTAGCGTGAAGGTGGGGCGCATATTCTTGGCCTCGTTAGCGAATACCAAAACCTAACACGGATAAAAAGGATTGGGCTTTCTGCACAGCCGTTAAATACTAAGTTCCGATAAACAACTTCACTTTTAGACGTTTAGAACTGTGGGCCAAGGTCACAACAACTAACCCTTCACACCAATTCGGCTTGAGGAATTGGAGATAATGTGTGTTCCCTTTGCGTGTGGACTGAATTGCGAAATGCCCATTTTTATCCGTACGCGTTATTGGAACGCAATTTTTGAAGTCGGCGTTGCACTCAGCAACAGCGACGTCTTCAAGTCCTTTCTCATCCCGATCGGCGCTCGAGTAGAACACAATACCTTGCAACGAACCTGCTTGAGCATGAGACTCGACAGTCTGATTGGCCTGAGCCAAAACACAGGGCGCTTTTGCGAGAAGGCACAAGATCGTCAGCATGCGCCAAGTTTTCATCTATTCGGCCCTCTTAGTCGTTTTCTTTGCGGCCTTTTTTGGTGCCCTTTTTTACGGTCTTTTTGGGGGTGGATTTGGGCTCTGGTTTCGCGGCCGATTTTTTGCTTGGGGTTGCGAGGAAGGCCGACCAGTTCAGATCATGCTTCTTGTTGGAGGATTGGGCTTTTTTTACGGCTAGTTTCGCTACTTTGTCGACGATCCACTCGAAGCTTTCTTTCCCAACGGCGTGAAGGTCGGCGTCTGGTGCGGGGTTCATGAAGTCGATGGCGTAGGGGATGCCGTCTTCTACGGCGAACTCTACGGTGTTGAGGTCGTAGCCGAGCGCTTTGCAGAGAGTGAGGGCGTCTTTTTCTACTCGTTTGAGGAGCTTCTTGTCGTACTCGGGTGGATCGAGGACGTAGCGGTGCTCGTGCGGGCGGCGTGGATCGTAGGGCATGATGCGGACGTCGGATTGGCCGACGACGTAGCAGCGGAAGTACTCCTGGAAGTTGACTGCGGCCTGAAGGGTCATGCAGAGATCGCGGGTTTGATCGTAGGCGTGGAAGAACTCGTCGCGATTGTGGACTTGGAAGACATCGCGCCAGCCGCCTCCGTCGTGAGGTTTGAGGAAGGCCGGGAAGCCGACGTACTCGAAGATGCCGTCCCAGTCGAGGGGAAACTGCAGGTTGCGCAGAGAGCGCTCGTTGATCTGTGGAGGAAATTTTTTGTGTGGCAGGAGAACTGTTTTGGGTACCGCTACGCCTAGTTTTGCGGCTAGGGCATAGTTGAAGAACTTGTCGTCGGCGGACCACCAGAAGGGATTGTTGATGACTTGAGTGCCGGTGAGGACAGCGTTTTTTAAATAGGAGCGGTAGAAGGGGAGATCGTGCGAGATGCGATCGACGATGACCGCATAGCCGGAGGGCTCTGCCATGTGTACTCCGCCGAGATGAACGAACTCGGCATGAATGCCTTCGATCTCCATTGCGTTGACGCGATCGACGAAAGCGCCGGGAAAGGTATTTTCCATTCCGAACAGAACACCAATCTTCTTCACTGAATCCTCCATGGACGAATGTTGTCGAGGTGGTTTGCCCGTTGGAGACTAGAGATAGGTCGCGAGCATTCTCTGCCACCAGGGCCAGTCGTGGCCTGTGTTGTCGCCCCATACGTCGAGGCGGCAAGGGATACTTTTATTGCGAAAGACCTGTGCCATGCGTTCATTTTCGTTCCAGCATTGATCGTGAACGCCGGTTGCAAGGATGTAGTTGTTGCGCCGGTAGCGGTCGAGATACCAGGAGTCGCTGATGTTGGGGAGGTAGTGCATGGGAATGTTGAAGTAGCAGTCGTCGTCGTAGTAGCCGCGGAGAAAGTTGGATGGGTCGAAGGCCCCGCTCATGGAGAGCATGGCCTGAAAGACATCGGGATGGCGGAGGGCGATGTTCATGGCATGGTAGCCGCCGAAGCTGGTGCCGATGGATCCAAGGCTTGAGTATTGGTTTTGCTGGCGCACGAGGGGAAGGACTTCGTTCATGACGTACTGCTCGTACTGCATCTGACGGGCGATGCGCCAGCGTGGGGGAACGTCGCGGTTGTACCAACTCTCGCCGTCAACCGAATCGACGCAGTAGAGTTGGAGGTGGCCGTGTTCGAGTTTGTCGTAAACGGTGTTGACCATTTGACGGTCTTCAAACTCATAGAATCGGCCTTGGGAGGTGGGAAAGACGATAGCCGGGAAACCTGCATGCCCGAAGACGAGCAGTTCCATATCGCGTCCGAGAGAGGGTGAAAACCATTTGTGGTAGTCGCGTTTCATCCGGCTCCCTCTGCTAGTCTGAAGTAATCGTAGTTGATTGGAGCAGCTTCTTCCGCATTGAGACCTTTACCGACAACCGCTTCCCATCCTGTGCTTGAGGCCCTCGAGCTTGGGTCCAGCTCCGCCATCCCCGACGAAGATGTGTTGAGAGAGCATACCGCAGACGATCTTGATTTGAATCCGAGATATAGCGTGCGGAAGTTTCATTCGGAGATTTTGCCGGATGACCGCGTTGTTTCGGTGTATCTGCCGCCACAGTATCTGGAGCAGGAGGAGCGACGCTTCCCTGTCTTCTACCTCCATGATGGACAGAATCTGTTCGATGGACGCACCTCGTACATTGCGGGACGGACCTGGAATGCACATACGGCGGCGGATCGATTGAATGCGGGAGGCGAGATTGAGCCGGTGATCCTGGTTGGCGTTGCAAATACAGGGCTTCGGCGAATGGCGGAGTATACGCCCACGCGCGATTTCAAGATGGGCGGCGGGGAGGGCCGGAGCTACGGGCGGTTGCTGATCGAGGAGTTGAAGCCGCTGATCGACAGTTCCTATCGCACGCTGCCCGAGGCTGGGAATACGGGTCTGGGTGGGTCTTCGCTGGGCGGTTTGATCTCGCTTTATCTTGGGTTTACGCACCCTGAGGTGTTTGGTAAGGTGGCGGTGATGTCGCCTTCGCTGTGGTGGGATCAGCGGAGCATCTTCAATTTGGTCGATCAGAGGCACCAGAAGCCTGAGCTGCGGATTTGGCTGGATATTGGAACGGCGGAGGGCGCGCGCCACGTGAAGGATGCGGACCATCTGGAACGGCAGCTGATCAAACGGGGTTGGAAGCCGGGGATTGACCTCGCTTATATGAAAGCGGAGGGGGCGGTTCATGACGAAAATGCGTGGTCGGAGCGCTTCGGAGACGTGCTGAGGTTCTTGTATCCAGCTTAATGAGCTTCTAATTGCGCTATTTCGTTGCGAAAAAAAGCGTTTTCAGACATACTTAGTTGTTGGGTGATGTGTCCTAAGGTCCCTGTCTGAAGGAAGATCGACAGCGCGGCTATGTCACCCAAACCAAAAATGTTTTTGAAAGGCATTGCCAGTGTTGATGATTCGTTTGGCGCGCGTTGGAGCGCGTAAGCAGCCGCACTACCGCATCGTAGTTATTGAAAAGGACCGCGCCCGTAACGGCCGTTCGGTCGAAGTGGTAGGAACCTACAATCCGCGGACAAACCCCGCGACAGTTGATTTGAAGCGCGACCGTATCGATTACTGGACCGGAAATGGTGCTCAGTTGTCGGAGCGCGTTGGGAAATTGATGGCCCAGAAGCCGGCAGAGGCAGTCGCAGTAGCTTAGGAGTAACGTGAAGGTTATTCTTTGGGTGAACACACGTGGTGCCCAAAGATAGCTGACACACTAGGTTCTTCGTGACACGTTCTGAGCATCATTTCACGTAGACTCTTTGGTATTGCACAGTCGCAGTTGGCCTTGCAAAGCAGAAGGCTCTGGGTTTAAAGCCCCAGGACTTCCTGCGACCGGTGTTTCGCTCGTTGCAGCACTTCCTGGAAGATCTCCGCTAGAACGAGACGAAGGGATAGAGCTTGAGCGTCTCCTCGTGACTCCCAGACCTAGAAGGTGTGTGATGACTCAGGCAACTCAGTTTCCTGCAGGGGACGACCCTGTAAAGAACATGACAGACCTTGTAGCGGAGATAGCCCGTGCCCTGGTTGACGACCCGAACAGCGTGACGGTCGAAGCCATTCAAGATGGCGAATGCACCGCGCTTCGCTTGCGTGTCGCGCATAGCGACGTCGGCAAGGTGATCGGAAAGCAAGGCCGAACCGCGCGGTCGATGCGTACCATCCTCAGTGCCGCCAGCATGAAGCTGAAGCATCGCTTTTCGCTGGACATTGTGGAAGAGGACCAGACGCCTGCTCCATAGCGGTTCGACTGACAAAAGAAAGTGCTCCAGTCGATCCTTCGCCTCAGTTTTTTGCTTATGACGGAGAGCACCCCAGCATGGATCGTATTGGCACACCTGCTTCGGCCCCAGGGCCGCAAGGGCGAGGTGCTCGCGGAGCTGTTTACCGACTTCCCCGAACGATTTGAAGAGCAGACTAGAGTTTTTCTTGCTCCGACTGGCTTCAAGGGCAAAGTGGCGGAGGCGCGTACGGCTGAGGTAGTGTCGTTCTGGCTGCCTGTCGGGAAGAATGAAGGGCGTATCGTGATGCATTTTGCAGGTGTCGATACAATCTCGGACGCAGAATCGATTGCGGGGCAGGATGTGATCATTCCACGGGAAGAGCGGCTTCCGTTGGACGACGAGTCGGTCTATATCAGTGAACTGATCGGCTGCACCGTCTATGACGGGACGACGGCAATTGGTGTCGTCGAAGATGTGCAGTTTGCTACGACCGCCGATGGGGCGCGTCGATTGACCGATGCAGCACCGTTGCTGGCAGTGACCTCACGCGATGGAGATGAAGTGCTGATTCCGTTTGCGAAGGCATTTCTGGTGACGGTAGACACCGAGGGGAAGCGGATCGATATGGCGCTGCCTGAGGGTTTGGTTGACGTCAACCGGAGTGCAAGCGATAAGACCTAGAAGTGGTAGGCCAGACCTAACGAGAGTACCGGATAGACCGGGATTCTTTTCAGGTCTTCGTTGAGGGTCTGAATCTCCTGCTTCAGACTGGCCTGAGCCTCGGCGTTATTGGCGAAGCTGAAACAGCCTTCGGTGGTGCAAGCTGATCCCGTCAGGTTGACGTTGATGACTGGAGCGCCGGTGTAGGCCGCGCCAAACTCAAATGGAACGGAGAAGTGCCGGCCGTTGTGTGGGAGCGCATTTCCAAAGCCGAGCAGCAGCGTAGGCGAGACGTTGTGGGGAAACACGACTGTCATGGTGCCGTTGACCGGGTCGTCGACGCTGTTGATGTAGCTCTGATCGCCGAGTGAGAAGTTCTGGCCGGCGGGAACGGTTGCGAGGGACGAGATGTTGTTCCTTGAGTAGAGGATGCCGGGGCTGATGTGAAAGCCGTGACGTGAAGGAAACCAGTCGAGTGTCGTCTGCGATGATCGCAGGCGAAGCCGGGAGTCGTAGGTTACGCCATCGGTGCCGAAGGGGTATCCGAAGTTGATGACGCTGAAGCCGGAGCGAAGATTAAAGCTACGGGAGAGGGGCGTTGCAAGTTCTGCACCGGCTCCAAGTGTGCTGGCCTTGATGGCGAGGGCTGCTGTGTGGAATGGCCGTGTGGCCGGGGTCTCTTTCGCGGAGGGAACGGGGATGGTGCGAATCAATCCTTCAGAGCTCGATGGACTACTTGTAGATATGCCCGGGGCCGTCGCTGGCACGAGGCGGCTGGCCGTGGGTTTGGCCAGCGCGAGTTGCTGGTGAGTCGAAGGCTGGATAGGATCTAATCGTTGTTCCTGGCCAATGGCCATGAGACAAAGAGATGGCAGAATAGTCAGTCCGGCGGCGAGCTTAATTCGATCCATGGTGAGACTCTTTCTACTTATCGTGATCTTTGTGGAGATGCCATTTGCGACGATTGCTCAAGCAAGGATTCGTTTGAGACAGCCTGCGTGGTTCTGCAACTTTCAAAGTGATATGGTGCAATCTGCACATTGATTCTTCAGGAGCTTCACCGCAGTTATCGTCTATGCGCTTCGATATCATTACGATCTTTCCCGACTTCTTTACCGGCCCGTTCCACTATGGGATTCTGAAGCGCGCCCGCACTACTGGTCTGGTCGATATCGCCACGCATGACCTGCGCAGCTTCACGCACGATCGCCATCGGACGGTGGACGATCGCCCGTTCGGTGGAGGAGAAGGGATGGTGCTGAAGCCGCAGCCGATCTACGATGCGGTGCAGTCGCTGCATATCGCGCCAAAAGATGAGCGGCAGAGGCAGAAGGAGACCGTGATTCTGCTCTCAGCGCAAGGACAGCCGTTCAGTCAGTCGATGGCGCAGGAACTTACGTTGACGGAGCGCGTCGTAATTTTGTGCGGACGATACGAGGGGATCGACGAGCGGGTGAATGAGATGCTCTGCGACAGGGAGATTTCGATCGGCGACTATGTGCTGTCGGGTGGTGAGCTGGCGGCTGCAGTGATCGTTGATGCGGTCGTGCGGCTGTTGCCGGGAGCGCTGGGCAATCCCGATTCGTCGCGATTTGAGAGCTTTGGTGCAGAGGATGTTATGGAGGATGCAGGTGAGGCAGATGGGCCGCCGCGGTCGACCTATGGCTCTGGTGGGCTGCTCGACTATCCGCACTACACGCGGCCCGCGGATTTTATGGGAAAGCTCGTCCCAGAGGCGCTCTCGGGGGGCGATCATGAGGCGATCCGTAAATGGCGGAGACGGATGGCGTTGAAGAAGACTCTGGAGAACCGGCCGGATCTGCTGGATAAGGTCGAAATTGACGACGAAGATCGAGAGATTCTGGCTGAACTGCGAGGTTACAGAGAATCAGAGTGATAGAAGCGACAGTGGCTCATTTCTCGTGTGGTTTTCACCCGGAAAGTGCAGATTTCGTGTACACTAAAGGTCGAGTCCAACATAGGAAAGTTGTGTCATGTCCATTCATCCGATAATGCAGAAGCTGGCCGCGAAGTTCGAGCGGACCGATCTACCCGTGTTCGCCCCTGGCGATACAGTTCGTGTTCAAGTCAAGATTCGTGAAGGTGAGAAAGAGCGTCTGCAGGCGTTTGAGGGCATGGTAATTGCCTGCCGCAAGGGCGCGCAGGGATCCTTTACCGTTCGCAAGATGAGCTTTGGCCAAGGCGTCGAGCGTATCTTCCCGTACAACTCAAAGGTTGTCGACAAGGTCGAAAAGGTTCGCTCGTACGAAGTTCGCCGTTCGAAGCTGTTCTACCTGCGCGGTCTGCGCGGCAAGGCTGCTCGTCTGCGCGAAGTTGAGCGCGCCGCCAAGTAAGCATTCAGTTCCCTGTTTTCCACTGAGCCACGACTTCGGTCGTGGCTTCGTTCTGCGCGCTGGTTATACACTCGAACCAGAAAAGCATGGCCTCGATTCCCTCTCCACGTGCGGCCCGGACGGTGACTGCAGCTACCGCGAAACAGCGCATGCTGAAGCAGCTGGTTTGCAGCGATGCGCCAGAACAGGCTCTGCGATATTACGGATTTCAACGGATCGCCGGCGTGGATGAGGTGGGGCGCGGGGCGCTGTTTGGGCCGGTGGTGGCTGCTGCGGTAATTCTGCCGGAGTGTCTGGATGAGTTGGCAGAGGCTGGGCTGAAGGACTCCAAGCAGCTCACTCGGGAGGAGCGCGAGTCGCTCGACCGGAAGATACGCGGTATGGCGCTTGCGATCTGTGTCGCTGAAGTCGACGCCGAGACGATTGACCGGATCAATATCTATCAAGCAACGCGCATGGCTATGTTGCAGGCTGTCTTGGGACTGACGCTGGCTCCGGATCATCTGTTGATTGATGCGATGCGTCTCGATCATCCGTGCCGACAGACGAAGCTGATCTATGGGGATGCACTGAGCCTTTCGATTGCAGCGGCTTCGGTAATTGCGAAGGTGCATCGCGACGCTTTAATGCGCGAGTTGCACGAGGTTCATCCTGGATATGGACTTGCTTCGCATAAGGGCTACGGGACGCCGGAGCATCGGCGAGCGCTGGCTGAGATTGGGCCTTGCGCGCTGCATCGGAGGACGTTTGCGCCTGTGCGAGCGGTGGATCCGGATGCGGTGTTGGACGAAGTTGTGTCGGCTGAACTGTTGTTTGACGATTCGGATCTGGAGGATGCGGAGTGGGCTTGAAGTTGATGTGCGTGGCGGCGCACCCGGATGATGAGTGTTATGCGTTTGGTGGGGCATTGGGGCTGGCAGCGGATCGCGGAGTTGAGAGTTACGTCGTCTGCCTGACGGATGGACAGGCTGCAACCAATCGTGGCGATGCGTCGAGTGGTGACGCACTGGGAAAGATGCGACGGGATGAGTTTTCTGCGTCGTGCAACGTGCTCGGGGTATCGCACCACGAGCTTCTGGACTATCAGGATGGGCAGCTGGAGTTAATCAACTTCTCGTTGGCTGCGGGAAGGCTCGTGGAGCGGATACGGCGTTACAAGCCGGATGTCGTCATCACGTTTGGTGGAGACGGCGGACCGAATACGCATCCAGACCACATGATGGTGTCGATGTTGACGACCGCAGCCTTTCATTGGGCGGGACAAACGAGACGATATCAGGATGCCGGTGCTACCTTCAAGCCCCAGCGGTTGTACTACGTTACTGCAAACTTCCATCTGCCAGATAGACCGCCTGCTGTACCAATGCCATGGACCGTGACCCTCGATATCCGTGCAGTGAGAGAACGCAAGATCGAAGCGTTTCGACAACATGTTTCGCAGGCACCGCTGATGGAGAAGACGAAGGAGATCTTCGAACGATATGGCGCGGAGGAGTTGTATGCCTTGGTGGCTACGGCAGAGCCGCAAGCTGCGCAGTTGACGACCGATTTATTCGACGGGTTGGAGTAGTCTCCTTCGCTCGCTTTCCGCCTGCTGAAGAAGATGAGGATGCGATGGACAAGGTGGAATTAGAGACTGCGGTTGATCCGATTGCGCTGTTTCGCGCATGGCTGAAGGATGCGGTGGCTCGTGAGGTGAATGATCCGGATGCAGTGGCGTTGGCTACGGCGACACCGGATGGGGTGCCCAGTGTGCGGATGGTGTTGATGAAGCGACTGGATGAGGGAGGATTCTGTTTCTATACGAATGCGGAGAGCCAGAAGGGCTCGGAGTTGGCGGTCAATTCGCACGCGGCGATGTGCTTTCACTGGAAGTCGCTGCGGCGGCAGGTGCGGGTCGCAGGCACAGTGGCGGAGTTGCCGGATGAGGATGCAGATGCTTACTTTCACAGTCGATCGAGGTTGAGTCAGCTTGGGGCGGTGGCTTCGCAACAGAGCCGAGTGCTGGCGTCGCGGGAGATGCTGGTGGAGCGGGTGAAGGAGTTGGAGCAAAAATCTCCGGGGGAGATTTCGCGGCCTGACTATTGGCGGGGTTATGTGTTGCGACCGGAGCGCATTGAGTTCTGGAAGGATGGCGAAGGCCGGTTGCATGACCGTTTTTTGTTTTCAAGGAACGGCGACGGGTGGCGTAAGGAGCGTTTGTTTCCGTAGTTTTTGTAGGCAGCCGTGCAATTCGCACGCCCTGATGCCATGGCTTTGTTGGTTCCGGCGGTTGCAGTTGCAAATACCGCAGCGAGTTGTCTGCGGTCAGTCCTTCATACCCTCCCCCTCCCGAACCCTTAGGATCTTGTACGTAAGATCTATGAAATCTTAGGTTTACGGAGGAGCTATCCTGGTAAAATATTGATACTAAATGACTTGTTTGCAAAATATTGCACCGAAACGACTTAGCTCTCGCCTGTCGTTCCGAACCGGCATTTTTTTTGCCCTGACTCTATTTTATCTGGTGGAGCGGAACTCATGCGCAACGCGATTGTGCTGGATTGGCGTGGGTTTTGATGGGTCGGGAGCTTGACAGCTTTTCGTGCGGGGAGCCTGCCTGGCATTTTTTGAGTGCTTGATGGTGCGAGATGGGGGCTATCTTGGCGCATGGAGCAGAGGCGCATGGAGATTCGAGCGGCGACGGGGCAGGATGCGGGTGCAATTGCCCGTGTCCATGTGGAGAGTTGGAAGACCACTTATGCGGGGATTGTGCCGGAGGCATATCTGGCGAGCCTGAACGAGGCGGAGCGTGAGGCTTCGTGGGAGGAATGGCTGACACTTGATGTGGATGTGTTCGTGGCAGAGGTGGATGGTGAGGTTGTCGGATTTGTGAGTGGAGGAGCACTTCGTGATCCCATTGAGGAGTTCGATGCTGAGTTGTTTGCGATTTATCTGCTACAGCGTGAGCAGGGACGCGGGATCGGAACGGCTCTTTTGCGGAGACTGGCTGGGTCGTTGAAGGACAGAGGCTTCAGGAGCATGGCGGTATGGGTGCTCGAAGACAATGCATCCGGCCGTTTTTATACGCAGTCGGGGGCGTTGCGGGTTCGTTCGAAGGAGATGGAAGTCGGTGGGGTGATGCTGCCTGTGGTGGCTTATGGTTGGGCTGACCTTGGGGCGATTGACTCGGGTGCTTGATCGGTGGCAACAACTACAACGGCAAAAGCACTGCAACAACAACGGCAAGAGCAAAGGCAAAAGCAAATACGGGGATCCTTCGACTGCGTTGCTCGCAAAGTGCCGCGAGCAACTTCGCTCAGGATGACAGGTGGTTTGGGTGGGTCCAACGGTAACGGCAAAAGCAACGACAACGGCAAAAGCAACGACAACGGCAACAGCAACAGCAACTGCAACTGCAACGACAGCTGCAACTGCAACAGGCAACGACAACAGCAACGACAACAGCAACGACAACAGGAATAGCAACGGTGACAACTACTACAACCGCGACACGAACGGTGATAGCGTTACAAGCGCAACAGCCGCGGCTGCTCGTGTAACAATTCTTCGCGGCGTGTCGGTGCGGAGTGCGGTGGGCGGAGTTGAGCTTGTGAGATGAAGCCCTCCGCGCGTGTCTCTTGTGTCTTTCAGGACGCGCGTTGGAGGGCTGCTTCGTGAGAGAACCGGCAGTACCGGGCAAAACAAGACCTACTTCGTATAAGACGAAGTAGGTCTTCATTTAGACCCAATTTCTTCGAAGTCAACCTGATTTTTTTTGTCACTACGATTGCGATGAGGCGCCGTGCGCTTCAGCTTTGCTCGGCAACGACAAATTGATCGTCTTTTTGGTCGAGTTAAGTGTTGGTCGAGTAGGAGCATGCGCCTTCGTGGTGCTTTGGTGGTGATTGGGTGCATTTTTGTGGTGGTTTGATGGTTCTTATAACGCGCTCTACGGTCAGGTAAATACATTTTTTGACGGGCGTCGCCCCGAGTAACGCTCCGCCGAAGCTTTAGAACCCGGAGATGATCTAGGGCGGGAGGGTGTGAGAGATTAGAAAGTAATGACTTCTATGCGGATAGTTGCAGCTCTGGGTGCGGTATCGGTCGTGGGCCTCGCAGTGGCGGCGGGTGGGTTTGTCAAGGGCCCGGTGCGAGCGGAGGCTCGCGGTCAAGTCCAGGCTCAGGTTTCTGATCAGGCGCTGCGCGATCCGGCGAATCTGAAGGGAGAGCAGGTGCGGCCAGCGGTCGGGGTGCGGGATATTCCTGCGAACGAAGGTGCGACTGCGCTGTGGCAGAGTCTGGTGAAGCTGCGGACGCGGGCGAGTTTGATGATGATTGTGGCGCATCCTGATGATGAAGATGGCGGGATGCTGACGTATGAGTCGCGTGGGCAGGGCGCGCATGTGGCGATGTTGACGCTGACTCGGGGTGAGGGTGGACAGAATTTGATGTCGGGCGACTTCGATGGCGCGCTGGGTTTGGTGCGGACTCAGGAGCTTCTGGCAGCGGGTCGTTACATGGGGATCGACCAGATGTGGGGGACCGAGGTGGACTTTGGTTTTTCGAAGACGAAGGAGGAGAGCTTCGATAACTGGGGACACGATCGCGTGTTGTATGACGCGGTGAGGGCGGTGAGGCTGTATCGGCCGCTGGTGGTAACGGCTGTGTTTGTTGGTGGGATTACGGATGGGCATGGGCAGCACCAGGTGTCGGGTGAGATGGCGCAGGAGGTTTTCGATGCGGCGGGAGATCCGAAGGTGTTTCCGGATCAGATAGCGGCGGGGTTGCAGCCGTGGAGTCCGCTAAAGGTGTATGGGCGGGTGCCGTTTTTTTCCGTCACGGAGAAAGGCATGTATGACTATGCGACTGGCAAGTATGCGCCGGCGCGGTTCTACAACTACGTGACGAAGGAGTGGACGACGAAAACTCCAACGGAGAATGTGGTGGTGCCCGAGGGAGAGTACAGCCCGGTGTTGGGGCTGACCTATCTGCAGTTCGCACGGATGGGGCTAGGGCAGCAAAAGACGCAGAACGGCGGGATGGGGATTCCGGCGGCGGGGGAGTTTGATGTGCCGTATACCCGATATGGGTCGAGAGTGAATACGGGCGCTGCTGCGAGTGCGAAGGATGCTAAGGAGAAAAACTTTTTTGATGGGATCGATGTTTCGCTTGTGGGTATAGCTACGCTGGCTCCGGGTGAGACGAGTTTTTTGAAGCAGGATCTGACGAAGATCGATGGGCTGCTGCAACAGGCGATGACGGGATACTCCATTGACGCTCCGGAGAAGATTGCGCCGCTGTTGCGGGATGGTTTGCGTGCTACGGACGAGTTGATTGTGAAGGTGGAGGCGAGTGGGCTGACTGCTCGGGAGAAGTTCGATTTGTTGCATGAGCTGCGAGTGAAGCGAGTGCAGTTCAATAATGCGATCGTCGAGGCGTTGGGGCTGAGCCTGCGTGCACAGGTGGCTGGACGCGCGGAGAATGGGCCGTTTGCGCGGTTCGGCGATGGTGGGGATACGTTTGTGACCGCGGTGCCGGGGCAGACGTTTGGCGTGCAGATGCGCGTGGTGAATGGAAGTGCGGTGCCGGTGAAGTTGAAGGCTGCGGTGTTGGAGTCGAGTGCGGGTGCTACGTCTGAGAACACGGGTGCTTCGACTGTTGGAAAGACGATCGTGAGTGGGCAGGCGTTTGAAGATGCGTTCCAGGTGAAGCTGCCGGCCGATGCGAAGATGTCAAGGCCACCGTTTACCCGTACGGATATTACGAAGTCTTACTACGACGTGGCCGACCCGGCGTTGCGGAATGCTTCGCTTCCCTTGCCTGCGCTGACGGCGTGGGTGACGGTGGACTATGACGGCGTGGATGTTCGGTTGGGACAGCAGGTGCAGACGCTGCATCGAGTGACGGGGCTGGGGACGGTGTATGAGCCGTTGGTGGTGGCTCCGGCAACTTCGGTTTCGGTGTCGCCTGCGGCGGGTGTGGTGCCGCTGACTGAGAAGACGCTGGTGGTGACGGCGGATGTAAAGAGCAATGTGAAGGGACCGGCTTCGGGGACGGTGAAGCTTGAGTTGCCGAAGGGGTGGACTGCGTCGCCCGAGCAGGCGGAGTTTTCGCTCGTGAAGGATGGGGATTCGGTGGCGGTGCCGTTTGTTGTGACTCCGGGAAAGATGGCGGAGACGGCGTATACGATGACGGCGGTTGCGACGTATGCGGGGAAGGAGTATCGCGAGGGGTATAAGACGGTGGGGTATGCGGGGCTGTTGCCGACGAATCTTTATCGGCCGGCGACGTATCAGGCGCGTGGTGCGGATGTGAAGATTGCGCCTGGGTTGAAGGTCGGGTATCTGCCGGGGACTGGAGATGAGGTGCAGGAGTCGCTGGAGAATCTTGGCGTGCATGCGACGACGTTGACGATGGGCGATGTTACTGCGGGAAAGCTTGCTGGGTATGACGTGGTGGTGCTTGGAGTGAGGGCGTATGCGGCGCATCCGGGGCTTGCGGCGGCGAATGGTCAGTTGTTGAACTATGCGAAGAATGGCGGCGTGTTGATTGTGCAGTACAACTCGGGCAGCTTTGACTACGGGCCGTATCCTTCTTCACTGGGGAGCAATGAGCGGGTGGTGGATGAGACTGCGCCGGTGAAGTTGCTGATGCCGGAGAGTCCGCTGCTGAGCTGGCCGAACAAGATTACACAGAAGGACTTCGACGGCTGGGTGGAGGAGCGTGGGCACGGATTCATGGGGAGTTGGGATTCGCAGTATCAGGCGTTGCTGGAGACGCATGATCCTGGACAGGATCCGCAAAAGGGTGGGTTGCTGGTGGCGAAGACGGGTAAGGGCGTTTATGTTTATGCGGCGTTTGCGCTGTACAGGGAGCTACCGGAGGGTGTGCCGGGCGCGTATCGGCTGTTTGCGAATCTGCTGAGCCTGGGTAAGGCTTCGAGCCACTAGTACGTCGGCGCGCGGGATATTTGGTGTGGCGGCGAGACAGAAGCTGGCTGGTTGCGAGACACTTACAGGATGATGACTGGTGCTCGCGAAGAACAACTGATCAGTGCGGCGAGGATGTTGATGGACGCTCGCCGAACCCGTGAACCAATTGACGACTTGCCTGAAGAGTTGCGCCCGACGACGGTGGACGAGGCGTACTTTATTCAGGACAGGCTGAGCCTGGTGTATGGAACTGTCGGTGGGTGGAAGGTGGGAGCGCCAACGCCTGAGGCCACACCGATGTTTGCGCCGATGCCGCTCTCGCGGATGGCCCCGAGTGGAGTGGTGATCAAGGAGACGGAGCATCGCTTCCGTGGGCTGGAGGCGGAGATTGCTTTTCTGTTGGGGAAGGATCTGCCGCCGAGGGAGAAGGCTTACTCGATGGACGAAGTGGTGGCTGCAATTGCGAGCTGCCATCCTGTGATCGAGGTGCTGGAGAGTGGGTTGACGGCGCCGTTGAGTGCGACGCGGTTGTCGATGATCGCCGATCTGCAGATGCATGGCGGGTTTGTGTATGGTGCGCCGGTTGCCGATTGGCAGAAGATCGATTTTACGAAGGAGAACGTCGTGCTCGCCGTAGATGGTGTGGTGCGGGTGGATCGGACGGGCTCGAATACGTCGGGTAATTTGATGCGGCTGCTGCCTTGGCTCGCGAATGAGGCTACGGCGCGCACTGGCGGTCTGAAGGCTGGACAGTGGGTGACGACGGGGAGTTGGACGGGAGCGGAGTTGGCAGACGCCGGAACCACGGCTGATGTTAAGTTTGCGACTGCGGGCTATGTTCATCTGCGGTTTGAGTAGGGTTGAGATGTGGTTGTGTTGATGGCTTGCTTGAAGATTCGACCGTGATCGGTATCGAGAAGCAACGGCAAAGACAAAAGCAAATACGGGGGTTCTTCACTCCGTTCAGAATCACAGGCTTCTCTGTTTAGGAGAAGCCGTCTAAAGGATTGAACGATGAAGTCGGCTAAGAGTGTGGAGTTTGTTGCTCCTGCGACGGGGCGGTATGCGGAGATTTTGACGCCGGAGGCTGTGGCTTTCGTGGTGGGGTTGCAGCGCACGTTCAACGCGCAGCGGAAAGAGTTGCTGGAGGCTCGCGTGGCGCGGCAACGGCGGCTGGATGCGGGTGAGCGTCCGGATTTTCTGAAGGAGACGAAGGCGATTCGCGAGAGCGAGTGGGTGGTGGAGCCGCTGCCTGCGGATCTGCTGGATCGACGGGTGGAGATTACGGGACCGGTGGATCGGAAGATGATCATCAATGCGTTGAATAGCGGCGCGAAGGTGTTCATGGCGGACTTTGAAGACTCGACGACGCCGACCTGGGAGAACGTGATCGATGGCCAGTTGAACCTGCGGGATGCAGTGCGGCGGACGATCACGTTTGAAGATGAAAAGACGGGAAAGAGTTACAAATTAATTGAGAAGCCTGCGGTGCTGTTTGTGCGGGCGCGTGGTTGGCATCTTGAAGAACGGCATTTGCTGGTGGATGGGGAGCCGATGTCGGGGTCGCTGTTCGACTTTGGCTTGTATGCTTTTCATAACGCGAAGGAGTTGCTGGCGCGGGGATCGGGGCCTTACTTTTATCTGCCGAAGATGGAGAGTCATCTTGAGGCGAGGCTTTGGAACGATGTGTTCATCAAGGCCGAGGGTGAGTTGGGGATTCCGGGAGGATCGATCAAGGCGACGGTGCTGATCGAGACGATTCTGGCTACGTTTGAGATGGATGAGATTCTTTGGGAGTTGAGGGACCACTCGGCTGGATTGAACTGCGGGCGGTGGGACTACATCTTCAGTTTTATTAAGAAATTTGCTGGGGATACGAGTGTGCTGCTGCCTGATCGTGGACAGGTAACGATGACGACTCACTTCATGCGGAGCTACTCGAAGCTGGCGATTAAGACTTGTCATCGGCGTGGAGTGAGTGCTATGGGTGGGATGAGTGCGTTTATTCCGATCAAGAGTGATCCGGTGGCGAATGAGAAGGCGCTGGCGCAGGTGAGGGCGGACAAAGAGCGCGAAGCGACTGATGGGCATGATGGGACTTGGGTCGCGCATCCGGGGTTGGTGCCGGTGGCGTTGGAGGTTTTTGATCGTGTGATGCCGCAGGCTAATCAGATTTCGAAGCAGTTGCCGGACTATCACGTGACAGCTGACGACTTGCTGCAGGTTCCCGAGGGTACGATCTCTGAGGCTGGTGTGCGGCAGAACGTTGCGGTAGGGCTTGGGTATGTGGAGGCTTGGCTGCGCGGGATTGGATGCGTGCCGCTGTTCAACCTGATGGAAGATGCAGCGACGGCGGAGATAAGCCGGGCACAGCTTTGGCAGTGGGTTCACCATAAAGCTGTGATGGAGGATGGGCTGCCGGTGACCGTGGCGATGGTGGATGCGGAGATCGCAGATGAGCTTGAACGGGTGAAGGCTACTGTGGATGCGAAGCGCTACTCGGCTTATGTGCGGGCGGCCGAGTTGATGAGGGAGTTGGTGCGGTCGCCAAAGTTTGTGGATTTTTTGACGGTGCCGGCTTATGACAGGGTGATGGCAGAGGGGCTTTAGTTCCCTGCTCTTTTTTTCTTCAACTCTTCTTCAAAGGGATATGTCCTGCCGGACGGGCCCCACTGCGCGTGGAGCGGCCACTTCGTGGCGTGTATACCGGTCTTGGTGGAATAGACATCTCGGTCCTCCCGTTGGTCGGGATGAGCTGCCTTCCGGCCAACGGGATTCACAAGCTTCGGCTTAGAGTGCGGGTCGGCTTAGCTTCATGACGAGGCACTTGGCGGCGCCCCCTGCTTTGAGGAACTCGGTTAGAGTGACTTCGATGATGTCGAAGCCACGTGCTTCGAGTTTGTGGCGCAGGTCGCTGCCGATGTTGTTGAGGATGATGGTGCGGTCTACGTTGATGGCGTTGCATGCAAAGCAAATCGCATCGGCTTCGGCCACGATGATACGCTTTTCGGGCGGGTAGAAGGCTTCGATCTTGTCGAGGGAGGCGCGGTCAAAGGCTTCGGGAAAGTACATGACGTAGCCGCCGTCGAGTGGGGCGAAGCAGGTGTCGAGGTGGTAGAAGCGCGGGTCGATGAGGTGAAGCGAGGTTACTTCGATGCCCCAGACTTTGCGTAACGGGTGATGGCTGGAGGCGACGGTGCGCGGACCATAGCCGACCCAGAGGCGTGTGCCGTCGGTGGAAAAGAGTGCGTCGCCTTCGCCTTCGAATGGTGTGGCACGAGGCGTGTCGAGAACTTTGTAGCCAGCTTCATGGAACCAGCGGCGGAAGTGCGGCTCTTCGCCCTGGCGCTCGGGGTGGAAGAAGCTGCTGATGGCGACGGTGCCGTTGCGCTCGAGGCCGGCGTTGGCGGTGAAGACCATGTCGGGGGAGCCGGGTTGAGGCTCGATGAGCTGGACGTCTGCGATGGTGCTGACGGCTTCGTAGAGACGCTGCCACTGCTCGGCGGCGCGGGTTCGCGAGGAGGCGTGGACGTTGCCGGCCATCCAGGGGTTGATGACGTAGTCGACGTCGTAAAGCTTGGGAGGGCACATCAGAAATGTTGCTACGGCGGGAGTGGGCTCTGGCTTGTAAGCAGCAGTTAATGCGTTCGCGGTGGTCAGGTCAATCTGGTGCGTGCTCATCATTCGTCCTCAACTTCAAGGATGAGCTTGGCAGATTAAAAATGCGCCGTCTATATGAATGATTATACGTACGTTAGTGCATAAACATGCGCAAAATGAAGGAGATAGGACGGTATGAGTCGCGTTGATCTTTCGGTCTAGTTCCATAAGCGATTTTTATACGTCACGATGCCGGTTGTCATGTCAATCGTCCACGGTTTTGGTCGCGGGAGGTGAAGGTTGCCGTCGCTTATCTCGAGCGGCATCCACAAGTAGCGTGAGTCCCAGAGGGTTTTTGGTTCCCACTGATCTGCCATGAAGATGACTGTTGTTGTTTTGTCCCCGACTATCTTTAGCAACATGCTGGATTGTGAGTCGTAGGTTCTTTTTTCTGGCGGGGCTATGTCTTTGAACCCGGCCCACGGGCCTTCGAGGCTGGAGGCGGTGGCGTAGACGTTGGAGTTTGAAGTCCAGCCGGAGAGGTGGGAGCCGATGACGTAGTAGAGGCCGTTGTAGTGGACGAGTGCTCCTCCTTCGAGCGGCTTGGGAACTAGGCTCATCTGCTTGTCAACGTTGAGGTAGTCGTCGGAGAGCTTTGCGATGACGAAGCCTTTGGTTGGGCGGCTTTCGAAGATGAGGTAGGCTGTACCGTCGTCGTCGATGAACTGGCCGATGTCGCGGCTCTCCATGTCGAGCGGACGAAAGCTCTTGAGGTAGTGGTAGTCGCCATCAACTGTGTCGCTTGTTGCTATTGCGACGCGAGCCAATTTGTAACTGCTGTCGTCCAGGTGGAGGTACATGACGTACTTCTTCGTCTTCGCGTTGTAGAAGACTTTGGGACGCTCGACGATCCATCCTGGGCCTAGATTTTCTGGGTCGGCCAAGTTGAGGACCTGATTGCGGAAGGTCCAGTGGGAGAGGTCCTTTGAGGAGTAGCAGGCGACGTACTTTCGAGTGGGATCTAGGCCCTGGGTGCGGTCTTCGCCGAACCAGAAGAACTCGTCACCGACTTTTAATATGCCGCCACCGTGAGCCTGAATCGGCTTGCCACGGTTGTCGAGCCATACCGGGGCTCGTGTCGTCCGGTTGCTGAAGTAGAAGATGGAAGCGAGGGCGAAGAGGAGCAAGGCTGCTAAAACGCCGATCTTAATGCGCACAGACTCCCCTTCGTCCGAGATAGCTACAGACAGCTACGACTTCGATGTTCGTTTTTACAGGTTGCCGCGAAGCTCTTGCTCGCGCTCGATGGCTTCGAAGAGGGCTTTGAAGTTTCCTTTGCCGAAGCTGCGGCTGCCTTTGCGCTGGATGATCTCGTAGAAGACGGTGGGGCGATCTTCGACGGGCTTGGTGAAAATCTGCAGCATGTAGCCTTCGTTGTCGCGATCGACGAGGATGCCTAGTTTTTCGAGTTCGTGGATTGGCTCGTCGATCTTGCCGATGCGGTGTTGCAGCTCGGTGTAGTAGGAGTGAGGGACGGTGAGGAAGTCGACACCCTGCTGTTTCATCGCAGCGACTGTTGCGAGGATGTCGCTGGTGGCGAGGGCCATGTGCTGGACGCCGGGACCGCCGTAGAAGTCGAGGTACTCCTCGATCTGGGACTTGCGGCGACCTTCGGCGGGCTCGTTGATGGGAAATTTGACGTAGCCGTTGCCGTTGGCCATGACCTTCGACATGAGGGCGGAGTACTCGGTTGAGATGTCGTTGTCGTCGAAGTGCTGGTAGAGACCGAAGCCCATGACGTCGCGGTAGAAGTCGACCCACTGGTTCATGGAGTTCCAGCCGACGTTGCCGACGATGTGGTCGATGTGGAGGAGGCCGACGGGGCGGGCGATGTGGTCGTGCTTGACGGCGTGGTAGCCGGGGAAGAAGGCGCCGGTGTAGTTGGTGCGCTCGACGAAGGTATGGACGGTGTCACCGTAGGCGGCGATGCTGGAGGTGGTGACGCGACCGTGGTCGTCGGAGAAGTCGGTGGGCTCCTGGATGCTGCGGGCGCCGCGCTTGGTGGTTTCGTGCCAGGCCTGACGGGCGTCGTCTACCCAGAGGGCGATGGAGTGGACGCCGTCGCCATGGGTGTGGACGTGGCGGGCGATCTCGGTGTCGGAGCGGAGGGCGGTGGTGATGACGAAGCGGACCTTGCCCTGCTGGAGGACGTAGCTGGCGCGGTCACGCTGACCGGTTTCGGGGCCTGCGTAGGCGACCAGCGACATGCCAAAGGCGGCGCGATAGAAGTAGGCAGCCTGACGGGCGTTGCCTACGTAGAATTCGACGTGGTCGGTGCCCTTGAGGGGGAGGAAGTCGGCGGTGGTATCTGATTCGGGCTGATTCAGGGTTGGTGCGTGTGTTGCCATGGGAGGTCTCCGGTTGGTGGGCTTGTGGCCCACGTTGCAGGAATGAGGATAGTTCACCCGGGTGGGGATTGGCTAGGTGGGCTTAGGGTCGCAGAGGATTCAGGTTCGGGCGGGGAGGATGGTGGCGCGGCACTCGCCCAGGCCGATGCGAGGATGGCCGGGAGCTTCGCAGGAGCCGCGAAGGATGATCTCGTCGCCGTCCTGGAGGAAGGTGCGGGATTCTCCCGTGGGAAGAGGGATGGGACGGGCGCCGTTGCGGGTGAGTTCGAGGAGGCAGCCGGCGGAGGCTTCGGAAGGGCCGGAGATGGTTCCGGTGGCGAGGACGTCGCCGATCTGAAGGTTGCAACCGTTGCTGGTGTGGTGTGCGACCAGTTGGGAGGGCGTCCAGTAAAGGCCTTCTGCGCTGGATTTGCTTAGCGAGTGCGGCTCGAGATTATTCTCGCGCATGGTGAAGGTTGAGATTAATACTTCAAGTTTTACATCAATACTTCCATGGTTTTGGTCGGCGACGGAGTGGAGGTATGGAAGTAGCTTCGGATCGGGGTCAGGACGAGTAGCCGCAGGTGCATGGAAGGGCTCCAAGGCAGACATGGGAGTGACCCAGGGAGAGATAGACGTTGCGAAGTTTTTCGCGAGGAATGGGCCGAGGGGTTGATACTCCCAGGACTGTACGTCGCGGGCGGACCAGTCGTTGAGAAGGCTGATCCCGAAGAGGTGGCCTGCCGCTTCGGAGATTGGGATTGGAGCGCTGAGTAGATTGGGGGTTCCAATGTAAAGTGCTAGTTCGAGTTCGTAGTCTAATGCGTTGGTGGGTAGGAATTTAGATTGCGTGTCGGGTGAAAAAGGACGCGACTGCCCGACAGGCCGAGTGACGGCGTAACCGCTGACGATGATGGATGAGGCACGGCCGTGGTAGCCGATGGGGATGTGCTTGTAGTTGGGGAGGAGGGGCTGGTCAGGGCGGAAGAGCTGACCGACACGGGTGGCGTGATGGATGGAGGCGTAAAAGTCGGTGTAGTTGGGGATGTGAACCGGCTTTTGGAGGGACGCTCCAGCGATGGAGTGCAGGGCGGCTTCGGCTTTTTCTTTGTGCTCGGGGTTGACGTCAATGTGGAGTAGAGCGGTAAGGGTTTTGCGGAGGAGAGTCCAGGCTGCGTGGCCCTGAGACATGAGCAGGTTGAGGGTGGGCGCCTGACAGGATTCGGTTAATGTGGGAGGCAGCAGACCGGTGGAGGCGCAGGAATGAAGGTCAAGGAGGTGGTCGCCGATGGCGACGCAGAGATGCTGCTGACCTTCAACAAGGAAGGCACCGTAGGGGAGATGAGTGAGGGGAAAGTCGGTGGTGGGGTGGTTTGCTTCGGGGAGCCAGCTTTTTGCGGTCGGGTTGGCCATGCGGCCATGATAGCCGTAAGTAGAGGATTTTGTGTGTATGTTTGAAGACTCAAACGCTGCGCTCAAGTTTGAGATGCTTGAGCGCAGCGAGAGAAAGCACGTGGTTGGTTCTGTGGTTGGGTGGTGCCGAAGACGTTATGCTCTGGCAGCCGGGACCTTAGTGCCGGAGAATTTCCCGAGGATCGTCTTCAGAATGACGTAAAGGACCGGGATGAAGAAGAGATTAAGGATGGTGGAGAGCACCATGCCTCCGACGATGGCAGTGCCGACGGAGTGACGACCGTAGGCGCCTGCACCGGTTGCGAAGAAGAGAGGACCGACGCCGAGGATGAAGGCGATGGAAGTCATCAGGATGGGTCGCAGGCGGAGCTCGGCTGCTTCGATGGCAGCTTCGATGATGGTGCGCCCCTGACCGAGAAGCTGCTCGGCGAATTCGACGATGAGAATTGAGTTCTTCGCAGAGAGACCGATGAGCATGACGAGGCCGATCTGGACGTAGACGTCGTCGACCAGGCCGCGGAGGGATACGAGCGAGAGCGCTCCCAAGATAGCCATAGGGACGGCGAGAAGGATGATGAACGGCAGCGCAAAGGACTCGTACTGGGCAGAGAGTGTGAGGTAGACGACCAGGAGGCCGAGGCCGAAGATGATGATGGCCTTGCCTTCGGACTCCACTTCTTCGAGTGCGAGACCGGTCCACGAGTAGGTCATGCCTTGGAGTTTGTTCTTCTCGAAGAGCTTGACCATGGCCTGGTTGCCTTGACCGGAGCTGAGGCCTGCTGCCGGGGAGCCATCGATTTCGGCGGAGCGGAAGAGATTGTAGTGGTTGATGACCTGTGGCCCGGAGATCTGGCGGACGGTCGCGAGATTGTCGAGCGGGATCATCTGACCGGTATTGGAGCGGACGTAGTACTGCTGCAGATCCTTTGCGTTGCGGCGGAACTGCTCGTCTGCCTGAACGTAGACGCGGTAGGAGCGGTTGTTGAAGTTGAAGTCGTTGATGTAGCTGGAGCCCATGAAGGTTCCGAGCGCAGCGGTGATCTGGGTGAAAGGAACGCCCACTGTTTCGGCCTTTTGCCGGTCGACGGTGACCTCAAGCTGAGGGTCATTCGAAGTGAACTGGGTGTTCATGGCAGTGAGGCCAGAGCCTGGAGCGCTGCCCTGTGCGACGAGAGTGTGGGCGACGCGAGAGATGTCGTCGAAGGTGTTTCGGCCGCCGTCCTGGAGGATGAACTGGAAGCCACCAACGGTGCCGAGGCCAGCGACGGCGGGTGGTTCTGCTGCGAAGGCGATGCCGCCGGGGACGCCGAAGAGCTTTGGCCCTACCTCGCGGACGATGTTTCTTGCGGTGAACTTGTCACCCATCTTTGTGCGGTCGTTGATAGGCTTGAGCGGCGCAAAGATGAGGCCGGAGTTTGGCGAACTGCCACCTGCGAGGGAGAAGCCCATGACGGAGAAGGTGCCGAAGACGCCGTCATTTTTCCGAACCACTTCCGAGACGCGGTCTGCGAATTCGGTGGTGTAGCTGAGAGAGGCGCCTGGAGGCGTCTGCACGATGATGAGGAAGTAGGACTGGTCTTCCTGCGGAATGAAGGCCGTCGGTACGTAGTTGTACATGAACGCCGTGGCTGCAAGGGCGCCGACGAAGAACAGCAACATGACGTAGCGTATGCGAACGACGAAGGTGACGATGCGCGCGTACGTTCTGATGACCCACTGGATGACGGCTTCGATGGGGTTGAGAATCAGCCCCATAATGCCGGTCTTCTTTTGCTCCGGGCGAAGGAGGATGGCGGCCAGGGCAGGCGAGAGAGTAAGTGCGTTGAAGGCCGAGATCGCGATGGAGAAGGCGATGGTCAGCGAGAACTGCTTGTAGAGAATGCCGGTGGTGCCGGGAAAGAAGCTGACCGGGATGAAGACCGAGATGAGCACGAGCGAGGTCGCGATGACGGCGCTGGTGACCTCGGCCATGGCGATGCTGGTGGCTTTGTGGGGATCGGAGGAGGTCTGCTCCATGCCGGAGCCGGTCTTCTCGCCCGCGAGAGTATCGGGGGCGTAGGGATCGGGTTCACTTAGCTCGTGGCGCTCCGGTATGACGGAATGGCCGGAGAGGTGACGTTGGACGTTTTCGATGACGACGATGGCGTCGTCTACGACCAGTCCGGTGGCCAGCGTGATGCCGAAGAGCGTGAGGGAGTTAATGCTGAAGCCGAAGACCTTGATGAAGGCGAACGTACCGATGAGGGAGACAGGGATGGTGACGGCGGGAATGATGGTGGCGCGCCAGTCCTGCAGGAAGAGAAAGATGACGATGACGACGATGATGATCGCTTCGCCGATGGTGCTGACGACTTCGTGGACCGACTCGCCGATGACGAGGGTGGTATCGACGGCGATGATGCCCTGCATGCCGGGAGGAAAGTTCTTCTGGAGCTCCGCGAGTACGGCACGGCACTTCTTGTCAACGTCGAGTGCGTTGGCGTTAGAGAGTTGCTGGACGCCGACACCGATGGCGTCGCCGCCGGAGTATTTGAGCGCAGTGCTGTAGGTTTCCGCACCCAACTCTGCGCGGCCAACGTCTCTTAGCAGGACGACGCCGCCGGCGGTTGGGTTGTTTTTGATGACGATGTTTTCAAACTGTTTGGGGTCGTCGAATCGGCCAATGGCGCGGATCGCCATCTGGAATTGCTGCTTGGGGTCCGAGGGTGGCTGGCCGAGTTGGCCTGCGGGGACTTCGACGTTCTGTGCGGCAAGCGCGTTAGTGACATCGAGAGCAGTGAGACCGCGGGCGGCGAGGCGATTGGGGTCAAGCCAGAGACGCATTGCATACTTGCGTTCGCCGAAGATGACGACCGCGCCGACGCCGGGAACGCGTTTGAGCGCGTCGCTGACGTAGACGTCGAGGTAGTTTGAGATGAAGGCCTGCGAGAGCGAGTGGTCGGGCGAGATGAAGCCGGCGGCGAAGACGAAGTTGGAGTTCGCCTTGGTGATGCTGATACCGGTGTTGTTGACTGTGGCTGGGAGACGTCCCTGAACTGTGGCGACGCGATTTTGCACGTCAACGGCGGCGATGTCGAGGTTGTAGCCGGTCTGGAATGTGATGGTGATGGACGAGGTGCCGTCGTTTGAGCTGGTGGAGCTCATGTAACGCATGCCCTCGACGCCGTTGATGGCCTGCTCGAGGATGATGGTGACGGCGGATTCGACGTCCTTGGA
Organism: Tunturiibacter lichenicola; assembly: GCF_051013355.1. Taxonomy (GTDB): domain Bacteria; phylum Acidobacteriota; class Terriglobia; order Terriglobales; family Acidobacteriaceae; genus Edaphobacter; species Edaphobacter lichenicola_F. The sequence continues at coordinate 333,392 of NZ_CP132944.1, forward strand.
GTTGGCACCGATGTAGTTGGTGCTGACGATGACTTGAGGCGGTGCGAGATCGGGATAGAGCGAGATCGGCAGAGACGGGATGCAGACCGCGCCGGCGAGGACGATCAAAAGCGCACAGACCGTTGCGAAGATCGGGCGACGAATAAAAAAGTCTACGAACAAGGGCGACCTCTAGCCGGCTCGGATGGCCCGGGGGTGGAGCGAAAGATGATGCGGAGTGGAAGACCACTCCGCAGGAACAATTACGGCCAGCGGTTAGCCGAGAGGTTTGACCGGAGCACCTTCCTGCAAAAACTGCAGACCTGACGTGATGACCTTCTGGCCCGGCTGGAGGCCGCCAAGAACGGGATAGGTGTTGCCGACGGTTTCGCCGACGGTAATTGGCACCTGATGGGCGATGTACCCTTCGCCTTTGGGAGTTGCGACAAAGACGAAGGTTTGACCACCAACCGTGCTGACGGCGAGTACGGGGACCGTTGGCGCGGGTGCGGTGCTCCAGGTGACGCGAGCCTTGACCAGTTGCTGGTTGCGAAGAAGCTGCGCAGTGCGTGGGATCTCCGCTTTTGCGAGGATGCTCTGCAGGCCATTGTCGACCTGCGGAGAGAGGAAGGTGATACTTGATTTGACGAGCACATTGCCGGCGGTGTCGAGGATCTGGACGGGCAGACCCTTGCGAACGAGGCTCGCCCGCTCGGTTGGGATGTAGATATAGGCTTCGAGGTCTGCGTTTTCGTCCACGGTGGTAAGGAGCGTGGTGGGCGAGACGTAGTCGCCAAGGTGGACGGGGATGTCGCCGACGACGCCGTTGAAGGGCGCGCGGATGTCGTAGTAGGCGAGCTGCTGCTTCTGGGTATCGGTGAGGGCAGCGTTGGACTCGTAGTCGCCCTTGGAGTTTTGGTACGCCTGATCCGCCTGCTCGTATGTATCACGCGAGACGACACCGGCTTCGAAGAGCTTGCGCTGGCGCTCGACTTCGATCTTGTTGTAGTCGTAGACGGCCTTCTTCTGCGCCTGAGTTCCCTGCTGCGACTGGACCGACGCGACCTGCTTCAGCGGATCAATGCGCATCAGCACCTGTCCTGCTTTGACGACGTCTCCGGACTTTACGAAGATTTTAACGAGGTTGCCGTCCACTTGTGGCTGCATGGTGGAGGAGCGGCGGCTCTTGATCGTCGCGACGTAGGTGTCGGAGTTGGGCACCGGCGACAGCGTAACCGGCGCCACCTGTACAGGCATGGCCTGCGGAGCGGGTGGCGGAGGAGCTGCGGGCTTACAACCTGAGACCAGGCATGCGGCCGCACAGAGAAAGAGGGGTAGGACGCGGCGGGTGTTCACGATCAGAGGCACAGTACTTCTCCTTCACGGACGGTGACTTCTACGACGAGCCACCGAGTCAGGTTGCAGAATGCGGTGGGCAGGAAGATTTGCGACGCAACGATCTGCAGATCAACGATTTATCAGACGACAGCTCTGGAGTTCAAGTTTAGATGAAGCAATCGTAGCGAAAGGTTCGTAAATTGAAACGAAAGAGTCTCTTAGAGCAGATCTGCCCATTTTAGCCGTGCGATTGAAGGGCTTTCACGCGTCCAAACTGCTCTTTTCAGCAAATGAAAATGGATTGAAGCTCTCGTGACGGTCAAAGGCATCGGCATGTTCCACACGCTTCAGCCAGTTGATCACCAGATACGTGATCGGGGTGGCGATCACCTCGTAACCGACCTTCAAGGCGTAGCCAGTAACAATAATATTGATCAGAACGCGGATTGGGTAGATGCCACCGAAGGTCAGGGTGATGACCAGAACTGTATCGACGGCCTGCCCGACGACCGTCGACCCGATGGTTCGTGTCCAGAGCTTGCGGCCGTTTGTGATGAGCTTCAGGCGCGCCATAGTGTAGGAGTTGGCGAACTCGCCTGCCCAAAATGCGATGAGGCTGGCTGCGAGGATCCTCGGGATGAAGCCGAACACCGTTGAGAACGCCTGCTGGTTGCGCCAGCCCGGGGCGGATGGGAGCGCAATGACGACCGCTCCGATGAAGTACAGAAGGGCCGTTCCAAAGAATCCAAGCCAGATGGCGCGACGCGAGGCGGCGAAGCCATAAACTTCGGTGAAGACATCTCCGAAGATATAGGTGACGGGAAACAGCAACACCGCGCCGCTGACCGCAAACGGGCCTATTGACCGCCCAAAGAGGGAGAGGGGCCCGAGCAGGCAAACCTTCTGCGCGATCAGGTTCGAGACGAGCAGGATGACAACAAACGCAGTCGTCAGAGCGTCGAGATACTTATAGCTGCGGGCTGCGGAGCGCGTCGTCTCTGTTTGAGCCGTATCGAGTTGCGAGGGCATGCCTACAGTATGCCGTGCGTGAGAGAGGTGCGCCAATCTTTGACACGGCATGCCTCTATTGTTAGCGTTGAATGTGGTGAGGGTACCGCTGATTCCGTCATCTTCCAAGGGTCCCCGTCGTCTAGCCCGGCCCAGGACACCGCCCTTTCACGGCGATAACATGGGTTCGAATCCCATCGGGGACACCAAGAAATGGCCTTGTCCGATAGCATCAAGGCATCATGTGGGACGTTTGCGACGGTGTTGATCTTGGCGGCCAGTGGTCCGGGTCAAACCTCTAATACACCAGAGAATCTCGACGCACGGTGATTGCGTCGTTGAAGATCGGGATTGAAACAACTGCAAGAAGTAGCCGGCACGCGATGTCCAGCCACATGTTGCTTGAGATGTGTACGGCGACCGCAGTAATAATGCAGATGAGACCAATGGCAAACTCGATTAGCATACGGAAGATCAGAAATGGCCGGCTGTTCATCGGTTAATGTTCTCAGCTGTTGAAAATTCCGACAAGGAAAAAGTAGCCTCATACCCTTCCTTGCCGGATGGCCTGGCGGCTAGCTCTTGAGACTCCGTAGGTAGTCAGCGTCCACCTTCAACGATTCCTTCCAAGGAATATCGAATGCTTCCTGTTCCACAAAAGCATGCTGGATGTGTTGTGTCCTGGCTGCCTGCGCGAAGATGGGAACATAATCGATGGTGCCTCGACCCAACTCAGTGACCTTTGCGTCATGCGGATCGGCCGGAGGAGTTGCTGTAAGTTTGAAGTCCTTGACGTGAAGCATAGAGATGCGGTTCGGGTTGTTCTTTAGAATTTCGACCGGGTGCATGCCCGCAACAATGGCCCATCCGCAATCGAGCTCGAAGGTGACTTTCTTCGGATCCGTTAGTCGAAGGAGCTCCATGTACGGCGTCTTGCCATCGGTGACGGCAAACTCCCGTACGTGGTTGTGATAACCAAATTGGATTCCTGCGGCAGCCGTCTTTTCGCCCATGATGTTGAATTGCTCTGCGTTGTAATGCCAATCATCGAGTGCGAATGGCGCTCCCCCGGGCGTTCCTGCTGCGGCGGGAGTGCGATAGCCAGGGCTGGCACAGATGATGAACTGCGCCCCAATCTGCTTGTCGTACGCGACGATTTCGTCGAAGCGTGCATGCAGGTCAGCAAAGGGATGATGTGCGCTGACGCAGCGCAGGTTCGCCTTGTCCAGCGCTGCACGAACCTCCTGCGCAGTTTTCTTGGGTAGAGCTGCCGCCTCCACTTCGGTGTAGCCTGCGGCACTCACAGCGGCTAGAGTGCCTTCAAAGTCTTCGGCCATCTGTTGCCTAACAGAGTAGAGCTGGATTCCCAAAGGTAAACCAAGCGGGTTAGCAAACATATTCCGGTCTGCCAGGGTGAGCGCTGCCACTGCTGCAGTGGCGCCTATGAATTTCCTTCGAGATATCTGAGTCACACTCTCTCCTTTAAACATTCTGTTTGTCCATCTCAGTCGCAAGATACTCCGAAGCACGCATCGACAGGGCAAGGATCGTCATCGTCGGATTCTGCCAACCTGCGCTGGTGAAGCTCGCTCCGTCCACGACGAAAAGATTCTTGTGATCGTGACTCTGGCACCACTTATTCAACACGCTGCGCTTTGGATCGTCACCCATGCGACAGGTCCCCACCTCGTGGATGCTGTAGCCCGGAGGGTTGGGAAGAACGTTCTTCGACAGTACTTCAAACCCCGCTGCTTCGGCGACTGCGCAGCCTACCTCTACCGCGTCTTTCGCCATGTTGTATTCGTTGTCCGTATATCTCGTCTCTACACGCAGCGCGGGGATATTCCAGGCATCTACCTTTTCTTTGTCTATCCGGACGTGGTTCTCATACCGACCCAACACCTCTCCCATGATCGTCATCTGAAAGGCGCTGCCATAGTACTCATCGAGCTTCCTCTGCAGCTCTTCGCCATAGGCTGCGAAGTTACGCGGTTCAACAGCGCCCGTACGACTCGTCACATTCAGAGCATAGCCGCGAAGAAATTTATCGCTCTTCGTGGTGATGTTTCGGAAGCGTGGAATGATCGCCGAGCCGCCCATCAACCCTTTTGCGGCTTTTCCGTTGCGAGCCTCAGGGACCGAGCATACCACTCCGGCGCCGTAGATCTGGTCCATCAGATAGTGGCCGATGACGCCGCTCGAGTTGCCGACTTTTGAATTGAGCAGCAGGCGCGTACTCTCCAACGTTCCAGCCGCCAGAACGATAACACGCGCTTTGACGCTCATCTCTCTTCTTGAGAGGCGATCGACGAAGTGACATCCGTTGGGCTGGCCTGTGTTCTTGTCTACCGTCAGTTCACGCACGACGGCGTTGGCGATTGAGGTGAGTTTGCCGGTTTTTTCCGCGTCCGGGAGCAGGAGATTGACAGAGCTGGCCAGACCGTCGCGGCCGAGAGCGCGCCGCTGCTTGCAGACTGGTATGTTAAATGGCTTGCTCGCCTCAATGAATCGCCGCATCGACTCCGACCAGGGATCGTTGTCTGGAACGAAGTTACCGTTCGGCATCTGCGGCGGACCATCCATTGCACCCGCTACCTGAAAGATCTCTTCGACACGTGAGTAGTACGGCGATATATCCGCTGAGCTGATTGGCCAGTCTTCTCCAAAACCGTCGCGCGATTTTGCTTTGAACTCATAGTCGCTGAGGCGAAACGACTGTCGCGACCAGAAGAGCGAACGTCCGCCGAAGAGTCGCACGCGAACCCAGTTGTAAGGATTCGCCGCATCGAAGGTATACGGAACTTCTTTTTCGTCGACCCAAACGTTGGCATCGAAGCCATTGGACTGGAAGACATGCTCGAGCCTGCCTGGTGGTGTGAACCCGCGGTAAGGTAGCTCATAGGCAGGCTTGCGTTCTGCATGCCTGGCAACATCTGCCACAGGGCCCGCGTTCAGCATCAGACACTTCAAACCTTTTTCGGTAAGGATCTTGGCAGCCATTCCGCCGGCGTGCCCGGACCCAATAATCAAGACATCGAAGTTTTCGTTTTTCATTGAACTTGAAGGGCCCCGAGATTACTGACGTGGATAGGTTGTGCCGGTGTGGGCTTCCTTAGAAGCAGCAGTGATGTGTGCCGGAATCTTAGAGCACGTTGCACTCTCGAAATATAGATCCGGCTCGATGGGAGACCAATAGAGTCCAACCGCCGTTGCTTCCTGTGCGCCGACCGATGCAACTTCGCTCCATGCCTTTGAGTTCACCGTAGCTTCGCGAATGTCATGGTGTGCGATGTTGACGAAGTCTGCATGCGGCTCATTCGGTGGATGGTCACTCATCCACGTACGCAGCCACGGTTTGAGCAAGTTGTCGGATTGTTCATTGCTGAGCTTGGCGAAGGGGAGGCTGAATTTTCTGTGCGACTCTGCGTCGAGCCAGTCCAAACCACCGCTGTATATCTTTCTGCGGGCATCCGGCGAACTATCGATGAGGAAATCGATAAAACGTGGAGTCTCTGCTTGAACCGCGCCGGGCTTATTTCCGATCGGCGGCAGCAGAACATCGGAGAGGCGAGTGAGCGTCGCCATCTGTTGAGGGCTGAAGAAACGCAGCTCGGTTTCGACAATTCCATCGACGACTGCGGTATGAGGCTGAGGCGTCTTTGGGTTCAGCCCCAGCGTCCACGGAACAGGAGCCGGTGGTGGCGGTGCTGGATTTGCAGTCTGCTGAGGCAACAAGGCTCTGGGCGCAATGCTTACCGAGACAACGGCGCGGACAAAATCACGACGCAACATGAGTGCTCCTTGGTTGCCTAAAACGTTACACTGCCACAGGTTCCGGCGTCCACCCGAAGCCCTTTGGAAAAGATGATCAACCTGTGTCCTGACGGCGCTTCGCTTCTGGTGGTCGCATCCTATGTGGAGATGCGGTATCACGATGCGCGAGCCGTTCCATTGAAGTTCGATTCTATTGGTGCTGATTAAATAATGAACCACGGCAAAGAGATTGAACTCTTCGCCGCGGGTATTTTGTTTTTCAAATTAGAACAATACTTTGAGGGCGAACTGATATTGACGTGGAGTGTAGTTCGGATCCGTTTGATTGATGTGTCCGAAGCCGGCGTTGCCGAACTCGTCTCCGGGCTGACCGTTTTGCAGGTAGAAGTTCGGTGTGTTTGAGATGTTGTAGCTCTCTACACGGAATTGCACTCCTACGTGCTCTGTAACAGCAAATGTCTTGAAAAGAGAGAGGTCGACGTGACGGAAGTTGGGCCCGAAGAGCGAGTTGCGCCGAGCGGTTCCAATCGTTCCAAGTGGTTGAGGAGCGAACTGTGATGTATCGAAGAAGTGCGACAAGGTCTTGTGGCCCAGTCGAGCATCCCCAATCTGATCTGGACGATCCTGCCCTACAGCATTTTGCGGGGTCGCACGATTGTTGAAGCCGTGTGCGATTCCGTCGCTCTCGATGGGATTGTCGGCACCGGCACCGGTGCTGGTAATGGTGAAGGGCTTTCCACTCTGCCAGGCAGTGATCATATTTGTTTGCCAACCAGCGAAGGCGAGTTTCTTCAGGCCGGTAAACTCTTTTCCGAACTGCAGTTCGTAGTTCAGCATAAGTGCGAAGCGGTTCTGAATATCGTTTTCTGCGATGCCGTACTCTATCTGCCGAATTCTGGTTGGATCAGCATTGCTCCAACCCTGATTATTACCCTGCTGAGAGAAGCCAGTGATGTCGCTCAGCCCCTTGGCCCAGGTGTAGTTCGCATCAAACGCCAGGCCTTTGGTAAAGCGCCGCTGGATAGAAGCCTGCAACGCGTTGTAGTTCGAGATACCTTCGCTTTGGATATAGCTAACGCCACCCAGGTTGGAAAGTTGAGAGCTCAGTGGGCGTGCTGCTGCACCAGGATTAGTGACGGGGTTGAATGGCGCGGGTTGGTTGATGCTGTTGATCGATTCAGGTAGATGCTGCCCGATGTTGCCGACATACCCTATGGTGAAGACGTTGGCACCGAACTGCTGCTCGACCTGCAGATTGAACTGCTGGATGAGAGCTGAACGGAACTTTGGCGCCTCCGCAACAAACCCCAGTCCGGTAATAGAGGCGAGGTTGTTGACGATGTCCGGTGAATAGACGGGAACAGGCAAGCCCTGTTGCAAGACTGACGGTGAGCCTAGTGTTGCGCAGTCCGGGTTCTGACCCGCACTCGCACCGGGAACCGAGGCTTCCAGTTGAATCGCACGCGCGGATTGGCACGAGGGCTGGAAGATGGAGGTGAACGGAAGATTCTTCAGGTCGGCATTGGACGTGTAGTTGCCGGGGAAGAAGCTTAGGCCGTAGCCGCCGCGAACGACGATCGCGGGCGTTACAGAGTAAGCGAAGCCAACGCGTGGAGCGACGTTGGAATAGTCAGTCGGAATATTTACTTGTGAGTTCACACCGTTTACGCCAGCGATCTTCAATGCATTCGATATGTTTGCGGCGGACAGCGTAAGCGCCTCCGGAAAGTCGAAGTTCGAGATGTGATTGTGCGCTTCCGTAAAGGGAGTAAACACATCGTAGCGAATGCCAAAGAGCGCGGTCAGCTTCTGATTGACCTTCCAGCTATCCTGCACGAAGCCGCTCGGTTCATAACTCCGGTAGTCGGGAGGGAACAGGTTGAAGTTGCGTTGCGCCTGGCTAAATCCGCCGACCAGAGTTGAGGCAAGTTGATTGCTCTGCTGCTGCAATTGGAGAGCAGGGTCACCGTTGGGATTTGCGACGCTGTCGCTGGGCAGATTGAACTGATAAAAACCAACTGCGGATGCGCTCTGCACGTTGCGAGCTTGCCTTCGAATAAAGGTCGCGCCGGCTTTGATGTTGTGGTTGCCTTTGTTCCAGCTCACCGTTGCGGAGTATTGAAAGGTATTGTCGATATCCTGCAGGGGAACAAACGCGCCGTCGCCGATGTCACCGAAGGGGCCGACATTGATTGGCGTCAGTGAGTTTGCAAATGGACTAAACGCTGTCATGCTCGCGTCGAATCCCACGGCCTGGTCAGCGTTCTTTCCGTAGTTGAGCGGAAGGGAAAGGTTGTTAATCCGCGTAAACGCCGCTCTGAGATCGAGCAGGAGGGCGGGAGTGAAGATGTGAGTGTAACCCAGAGCGTACTGCTGGGCTACGTCGGTTGCAGGACCGTCGAAGTTGAACCTGCCGCCGCTGATGTCCAATCCATTCACCGTCCCAAAATTCGGCGGCGTAAACGTATCAACGGTGTTGTAGGCGAAGCGTGCAAAGAGCAGGTTCTGATCGTTAAATTTATAGTCGACGCGAGCATCGTACGTATTGGCGGTTTGTGTCTTGTTCGGGCTAATGGTGAAGTTGCTGGCAAGATTGTCATTCGTGGGTGCGGGGAACAGCTTCAAATAGTTAAGTGTGATCGGATTGATTCCGTTGACGAGATCGGGGCCAGTAAGAAGAGTACCGTCAGGATTCCGTGTGCCGTTACTCGCCGATAGCAGCGCTTGCGGAGTTCCCCCATTGAGACTGTTGATGTCGTTGTACTCAGCAAGAGTGGGAACAGTGCCGGTGTCGGTCACACCGCTCACTTGCCGAAAACCTTCATAGTCAAAATAGAAGAACGCTTTATCTCGAAGAATCGGGCCACCGATGCTGGCGCCAAACTGGTTTTGTCGCAACTCGGGTTTATTGCCTGTCGACTGAAAGAAGTTGCGAGCGTCAAAGATATCGTTGCGGAAGTACTCGTAGACAGAACCATGAAAATGGTTAGTTCCTGAGCGCGTGACGAGGTTGATGACACCGCCTGCCGTGCGTCCAGCTTCCGCGGCGTAGCTGTTGGTTTGGACAGTGATCTCCTGAATACCTTCTACGTTCGGCTTGACTCCAATGGTGCCGATAATACGTTCATTGTCGTCCACTCCATCGACCACCCAGTTGTTGAGCGTGTCGTCTTGTCCGTTTACGGAGAGACCAGCGGCGTTGGTTCGCCGATCATCTGGACGCCCGCCACTGCTGAGTCCGTTGCCGGGGCCCTCGTTGGCGCCGGGAACAAGCTGGACAAGCTGAACAAAGTTGCGCCCGTTCAGCGGAAGGTCCTGCACTGACTTGGCAGTTACCGTTGAGCTGACGGTCGCGCTATCGGCCTGAAGTAACGGGGTGCTGGCAGTGACTTCGATGGTGGTCGACTCTGAACCGAGTTGCAGGTGCACGTCAACACGCGCACGGTCACCGGCTTCCACTGCGATGTCCTTCGTGACCGACGATTGAAAGCCGCCGGCTTTGACGGTTACAGAGTAATGCCCGACCGAAAGAAGTGTGAACGTGTAATCGCCTGAGTTATTGGATTGCGCCGTCCGCTTTTCATTCGTTCCCAGGTTGTTGAGGGTCACGGTGGCATTTGGTACGACGGCTCCCGTGGAATCGGTCACTGTTCCGAGGATGTCGGCAGTGGTTAGCTGCCCGAAAGCAACCGAAACGTAGAGGAGCAAGAGCGCCAAAAGACAAACTGGTCTCCTCCACCCTTGAAAGATCTCGCGTCCGCACTGGCCGATGCGGTCAATCGTGTGAATCAAATTGAGCTTCATGATTTTGTTCTCCTGGATACTTTGGCTCGTATGGAGCGGCTCGAGCTGGTGGACCGCACCATAACGGTCTCAACCGTAGAGCCATATCGAGGAAAATCCAATGACCACTTTGAAGGGTCTTACCATATCCATTGCATATGTTCTTGGTTCTTCAACTCATTCATTCGTCACATTTATCTAAGAGGGTGGATCGATCAGCAACACGAGATAATTCGTTTGATTTATTTGAACGTATAGCTAACTAAACGCAGTCACCTTCGTCCGCGACGTTGTTGTCAATGCAGACTGAAAACTGCATCGATACAAATTTGGTGCCTCGACAGCACAGTGAATGCCGCGGTTGGACTTCGATGGTCAGTTGGCTCAAGAGGAAATCACATTCCAATTCGCGATATAACTCCGGCTTCTATCGGAGGAGGTCTTTCGAATTGGAGAGAGACTGTGTTCCGCAAATTTCGACACGCTTCCACACGGCAAAGTCTCACTTAGACCGCGCCGCAGTGATAAGGAATTGGTATCAACATTGAGGCTGCCCAACGAATCATCAGAGTGGTCCAACCTAAAAAGCTATCTCACGGATGTTCTCTTCACTTGGCCGTGAAAACCGTTATCTCAGAGCGACTTTTTTCAATGAGGTCGCCCACTTGATCCGTTGCATTCGAGTGATCGCACGAGAGGGAATCGATTTGCACCTGAACTTGTTCTTCTTGGTGGCTCCATTCACGAAGAAAATCGGTGGATTCAAAACTGCAACCTACGATTGAGTGGCGCATTGATCGTCAGTTTGATATTTTCGGTTTTTATTTCTTGCCAAGACTGTCGCACGGTGCGTATATTGCCGTCCTGCGTAAACATTTACTGAAGTACTTGGTCTCAAAAAAACTCAGCTTGCATTGGGCTTTGATGAAAAGCCCGATTATTGTTCCTGGTCATTGATTGCTTTGCTTGATTTGCGGTATTTCCAGCAAACGTTTACAGAGATTAATCACCTCCGAAATGAACAGCAGTTGCCTGTACATGTTCATGGGAAGGTAGAGGGCTCCGAGGCTCTCCTCGGTAAGTTTCAGGTTAAATTCCGGAGGCTACACCATGCAACGTTCTCGAATCGCATTGACAGTTATGTTGGGCGTCATTCTGTTGTTATCTGCACGTGGATGGGCCCAGGAAAACGCAACCGTCACTGGAACAGCTACCGATTCCACTGGCGCCGTGGTTCCGAACGTCACCATCACTCTTACAAATCCGGATACAGGTCAGGTTCGAAAGTCGACGACGAATACTTCCGGAATCTATCTCTTCGCGAACGTAGGCGTCGGTCGGCTAACGTTGGACGCTACGGCGACAGGATTTCTGAAGTACACAAAAACAAACATCGTCGTGAACACCGATCAGACCTTAAAAATAGACGTCAACCTTACGGTCGGAAGCGAATCGCAGTCCGTGACGGTTGAAGCTGACGCTCTCCAGCTCCAATCAGAAACGAATGAGCTGAGCACCTTGATCAGCGGGAAACAGGTGACTCAGTTGGCGACCAACGGGCGCAATGTGGTTTCACTGGCAGCCCTTGGTTTAGGTGTGTCGAATAACCTGCCGTCGTTTGGTGGTGTAAACGCTCTGACATCCGCCAATGGCATCAGCTTCAACGGAACCCGGGTCAATCACAACATCTACCTGTTGGATGGAGGCGAACTGAACGACCGCGGGTGCGGTGGCTGCTTCAGTTCCCTGCCCTCTGTCGATGCTCTCTCCGAGTTTCAAACTCTCGACAGCAACTACGGTCCCGACTACGGCATTGGCTCCGGCGGAACGATCCTCATGGTTCTCAAATCCGGCACTCATGACTTTCACGGTGGACTATGGGAGTTCAACCGGAACGAAGACTACGATGCCAACAACTACTTCACTAAGGGTGCGGGGCAGGAACGGCCATTGTTCCGGCTCAATACGTTCGGCGGAAACATTGGCGGTCCTCTATGGATTCCGAAAGTGTATAACTCCGATCGCAAGAGAACATTCTTCTTTGTGAATGAAGAGTGGCGGAAACTGAATCAAGGCAGTTCGCCTACCACGGTAAATACCATCGCGGCCAACAACTTCGCGGTGGCAGGCCAGGACCTGATCTACAACATTCCGTCAAATGGAATAGCGCCCATCGTTCCGGCCACTACAGACCCCAATAAGCTGGCCATCTATGCAGCTCGCGGTTTAACTCCAGGGCAGCCTTTCACCCAACCATCTCCTACAACGTCCCTTATCCCGAAAGAGCTGTTCGACCCAAACGCAGTACTCGAACTCAACGCTGGTACGTTCCCCAAGCCGAACTTTGGTACAAGTCAGTACATTTCATCCATTCCTCAGCCGACAGATGTTCGTGAAGACGTCGTCCGCATCGATCACGCGATCAACAGCAAGCTGCAGTTGATGGGCCACTATCTTCATGACCAGGTAACTCAAACCTACTATCCACCGCTCTGGAGTGACGGCACGTATCCAACAGTGGGCACGGCGATGCTCAACCCATCGTGGTCAGCGACGATCAAGCTCACACAGACACTTTCACCCAACCTGCTGAACGAAACTGCATTCCTGTATAGCGGTAATACGATTCACCTAAGTCCTGTAGGTGTCTCGGCGCAACCATCCGGGTGGACGGCTACAAGCTTTTTCCCGCTTGCCAATAATGTCGGCAGCCGTATGCCGGAGATCGATTTAGGCGCACCCTACAACACGAATTGGAGTTCAAGCTACTATCCGTGGAAGAACTCGTATGAGGGTTATGAGTGGCGCGACGATCTCTCATGGACGAAGGGACGTCATCAGCTCAAGTTCGGCTTTAGCTGGCTGCACGATCCCAAGAATCAGCAACTACAGGCGAATACCCAGGGGACCGCGCAGTTCAACAACAGCTCGTTCACCGACGACTCTTATGTAAATTTCATCCTCGGCGATGCTGCCACCTTTACCCAACTCCAGTTTCTCTCCGGCAAACATTGGGTCAACAACAACTACGGCTTTTACGCCAATGACAACTGGCATATCCTTCCCCGATTGACTCTCAACATGGGACTTCGATATGACGGGTTGCCTCATGCCTTTGAGCGTTTCAATCAGTTCGCGAACTTCCTTCCAGGAGACTACGACACTGGGCTGGCTTACCCTCTGAATCCGGACGGTACATTGAACCCCGGTTCGCTGACACCTTTCGGCAGCCAGTCGTTCTACCTCAATGGCATCCGCGAAGCTGGGGTCAATGGTTTTCCCCGCGGAGTGGTCGAGAACAGGTACTACACCTTCCAACCGAGGTTGGGGTTTGCTTACAACCTGTCGGGTAAAGGAACTACGGTCGTCAGAGGTGGCTTTGGGTTGTTCTATGAACGTGTTCAAGGTAACGACGTATATAACGCCGCTTTGAATCCACCCTTTGCCTATCAACCTTCGGCCACCAACGTTTACTTCTCTAATCCCAACACCAGCGCGTTGACTGGAAACACTACATCTCAGGCCTTTCCTTCCACGCTTACTAACCTGTCCTATAAATATCCCCCCCCGGGAACTGCACAGTTCAGCCTGGGAGTTCAACAACAGGTCGCTCCAGCGATTATCGCGGTGGTGCAGTATGTTGGCTCTTTAGGTTGGACCCAAAGCGACACTCGCGCGATTAACACCCTACCTTTGACCGATGCAGCCAACCCGGCGAATCCCTACGACCTTCGTCAGGGAGTCGCTACCGGCAAGCTGAACGCGAATCTATTTCGAAACTACCCGGGTTATAGCGGTATTAACCAGGAAGAAAACAGATCTAACTTCAGCTATAACTCCCTCCAGGCAGGTCTCCGCATGGAGAACATACACGGACTTACCGTGCAGTTTGCTTACACCTATTCTCACCAGATCGATGCAGGGAGCAATGATCTTGGAGGCGTCTCAAATCCGTACGACATTGGGTATGACCGTGGGTCGGGAGCACTCGACCGACGCAATATCTTCAACGTGAACTATATCTACGCGCTTCCACTCTACGCTCATGGCGGAACGACGCTGCAGAGATTAGCACTGGGAGGCTGGGAGATCTCCGGCGTGACGTTCGCTCAATCGGGGACGCCTCAATCTATCACTTATAACGGTGCCGACACCCTCGGCCTTGGCGGCGGCACGACAAACCGTCCTGACTTAGTGGCACATATCTCCTACCCCAAGACGCAAAAAGCATGGTTCAACAAGAATGCTTTTGCGGCTCCACTCGCACCTTGGAATGGCGGCACAAATCAGGGTTTTGGCAACGCCGCAAAAGACGTGGTTGTTCTGCCGGGACTCTTCAACTTCAACATGGCTCTCTTCAAAACCTTCGCATTCACCTCCGAATCAGCAGGCCCGCAACTACAACTAAGGCTTGAAACCTTCAACACGTTCAACCATACAGAATTTCAAAACATAGACTCAGGCTCGACGGATGGGAACTTCGGACAGGTGACCTCTACCTACGATCCCCGTACGTTGCAGCTTGGCGCGAAGTTCTCGTTCTAACGCAATCGCTGCATGAAAAGGGCGCCGAGGCTTCGTTGTCTCGGCGCCCTTTCATTTTTCTAAATGCTTTATGTTTTGTTCGATCTATCCTTCATGCCTTGCAGCGGTGACGTCGAGATACCCTTACCTTCTTTGACAGTTACTAACTGATTGCTTTCGATACCCGGAAAGCGCTCAATGAGCCCGTTCGTCCAGTGGATCTCAAGATCAGCATGTGTATTGTGCCCAAGGCCGAAATGAAGTCTACGATCGTTCACAGAGTAAAAGCTGGACTGCCCCATGACCGCTTGAGCCTGTATCTTGCCACCATATTTCGCTACGACCCTCGAACCGATCGCGCTACGGTTCGACTTCGTCCCAACAAGAAAAACCTTGAGCCAGTTCAGGTCGCTCTTGAGATCGTTTCTTAGCAGAGAGGGCGGCTCGTTCAAATTGATAACGACCATATCAACGTCTCCGTCGTTGTCAAAATCTCCGAAGGCACAGCCTCGACTGCAATGCGCCGCCGAAATTCCCGGCCCAGCTTCTTCGATCAACTCTTCGAACTTCCCATTGCCAAGGTTTCGAAAGATGAATCGTGGTGTCTTCAGCGGGTACTCAGGAAACTCCGCTTCAACCTCTGGATAGACAGAACCCGTTACGACCGCCAGGTCTGGCCAGCCGTCGTTGTCGAAGTCTGCGAACCCAGTTCCCCAAGAGATATACCGAGTCTCCACACCGAATCCAGCGGGTATCGTTACATCGGTGAAGTTTCCGGTCCCATCATTTCGATAGAGCACGTTGGTATCGTCAGAAAAGTGCGTCTTAAAAATATCCAGACTACCGTCGAGATTGTAGTCGCCGACCGCAACGCCCATGCCAGCCTGCTCTGCACCATCTGCACTAAAGGCTATGCCTCGCTCAGCACCTTCTTCTGTGAAGGTGGAGTTATGTCTGTTTTTGAGGAAGAGGCTGGGAGTCGAATCCGAAGCTACGTATAGATCCGACCAGCCATCGTTGCTGAAGTCCGCGGCGATACTGGTCATCGAGTAAGTCCGCTGCGCCGTCGCGATGCCACTCTTTTGAGCGACATCTCGAAACGTCCCATCGCCTTGATTGCGATAGAGATAGTTGCGCGGCATCGGCAACCCTCTGGGTCCGCAGTTGACCGCCACACCTTTGAAGTTGCAGAACGGGTTTGCACCAGGCTTCGGTAGGCGATCTAAATGCAGATCGACATAGTTCGCAACAAAGAGATCCAGATACCCGTCGCGATCATAGTCGAGAAAGGTACATCCCGAGCCCCATCGGGTATTGCCTTCATAGAGCAATCCTGCCTGCTGAGTAACATCGGTGAACGTACCGTTTCCGTTGTTACGGTAGAGCACATTCTGACCGTAATACGTGATAAAGATATCTTCGAAGCCGTCGTTGTTATAGTCTCCAACGGTCACTCCGCTTGCCCATCCAGTCCGCAGTAATCCTGCTTTTTCGGTGACATCGGTAAATGTTCCATCCCGGTTATTTTTGTAGAGGCGGTTGCTGGAATCCTGAACAGGACTTTCCATGCGCGTACCGCACAGTACGAAGATGTCCAGCCATCCATCGTTGTCAAAGTCTAGAAAAGCTACCCCGCAACCAACTGTCTCAATGATGTAGTTCTTATGCTTGAGTCCACCGTAGATGACAGGAAAGCGCAGTCCAGCCTCTGAAGCGACGTCGGTGAAGTGGGCAAGAAAAGGGATGCCGGACGGCTTCCCTCGGGGCAGCGGTTTCAGGTTTCGAGTTGTTACACCCTGCGCCAAAGCAGCTGTCGATGCAGCAGACATCCATAAAAAATCACGGCGCGAGATGCTCGTCTTCGCTCTGCTCATGTTTGGTTCGAGCCTGTGGTTATCTTCCGCATCGTAGCCCCTGTTCAATGAGTCCGCTCTACTTCGGCGCTGCAGCTTCGCCGGACACCTTCTGGATCAATGAGTCTTCTGTCTTCGTGTGCAACTCTTTTGTCTTGGCGAACTCCTGAGCCGCTTTTTCTTTTTGCCCAAGCAGCGTATACAGCCTCGCAAGACGGTAGTGTGCATCAGGTTGTGAGGGATCCAACTTTACGGCGTGCTGAAGCGCAGCAATGGCTTCCTGATTCTTGCCCTGGTTAGCGTAGATGACACCTAGATCGAAGTAGGCCAAACGGCTTTCATTTTGTAATTGAATCGCCTTCTGCAATAACGGCTCCGCTGTCGCGTCGTCATTTGAGTGAAGTGCAATATCGCCAAGATATAAATACGACTGCGCGTAGCCCGGGTTGTTCTGAACCTCCAGTTGAAGCTCCGGCAGTGCTTTATCGTAATCTCGCTGTTTGTAGTACAAGTAGCCAAGCTCAAAGTGGAGGACAGGCTCCTTTGGCGAGATGCTTGCCGCTGTTTCCAACTCCTTGATCGCGTCCTCAGTCTTTCCCATTCCGTCGAGCGCCTCGGCCATCAGCATATGTGCCTGAACCGCATCAGGATTGACGGCAATAATGCTCTTGAACTCAGCCAAAGCACAGTCATATTGATTGCTCCACAAGCAACTCTGGGCAAGGACATTGTGCAGTTCCAGGTTGGAGGGATCATCTCGGAGCGCCTTCTCCAAATATGGCGTCGCCTTCGCATATTGGCGCAGACCAAAATGACTCATGCCCAGCAGTATCGTACTGCGATGGTCATCGGGTCTCTCCTTTGCAAACAACTCGAACGGCGGAATCGCTGCAGAAAAATGTCCCTGCTTGAACTCCGCAAGACCTAGATTGAATGAGACGTCAGGTTGGTTTGGCTTCAAGGCCAGCGACCTACGATATTCGACAGTGGCAGGCTCTAAATTGTCCTGCTGAGCGAGTGCTACGCCCAAACCGCTATGTATCAAAGCATCATTTGGATGCTGCTGTTCCAACTGACGCCATAACAGTTCCGCGTCATGGAATTTGCCGGCTTGCATAAGCTGGGTAGCCTGGAGAGCCTGGTCGTTTTGCCCATAGAGCGAGATCGTCGAGGTCAAAAACAGAGAAATCGTTATCACGCCTCTGAGGCGCTGGCCGTTCCACATAGCATGTTGCTTCCAGAGCTTCCAAAGAGCATTTTGTATCGCCACCCAGTTCAAAGACATCTCGAATGCGAAAGACACGGTAGGTGGATTATCCGCCAAAATTCGGATAGTTGAAAGGCTTGCTTGCGGCAAAGGACGCATTCATGCCAATGCCTGATCAGCCTCGAGCCGCTTCATCGCCTTCAAATAGGAATCGCCGTCCAAGTAATCATTTTTGTGGCGAAATCAATCGATCGATAAAACGTTTTCAGATAGGCAACCTCAACTTGTAAACCATATAATAGCTGCCCTCAGCACTTTCCTCCGACGATTGCAGGAGTACGCCCACGTATGCTTCATCTCCGGTTTGCTAGCGTCTTCTCTCCTATTTTTGCGGCCGTCATATTAGTGCCGCTGTATCTTCACGCACAGCAACCCACCGACAATCAACCGTTGCCGTTCATGAATACAGCACTTCCTACAGACCAGCGCGTCGCGGATCTCATCGGCCGAATGACCCTTGAAGAAAAGGTTTCCCAGATGCGTGACCACGCCGTTGCTATTCCTCGTCTCGGCGTTCCCAAATACGACTGGTGGAACGAAGGTTTGCACGGTGTCGCCTTTTCCGGCTATGCAACAAACTTCCCGCAGGTTATCGGCATGGCAGCCACATGGGACACCAACTTGGTTCATCACATGGGCGATACCATCTCCACCGAAGCGCGCGCCAAATACAACCAGGCGATGCGTGAAGATCATCATGAGATGTTCTTCGGTCTCACCTTCTGGGCTCCAAATATCAATATCTTCCGCGACCCACGCTGGGGCCGTGGCCAGGAGACATACGGAGAAGATCCTTTTCTTACCGCTCGCATGGGCGTCGCATTTGTCACTGGCCTGCAGGGTGACGATCCGAAATACTTGAAATTAATCTCGACCCCGAAACACTATGCCGTACACAGTGGTCCCGAACCTTCGCGCCATCAGTTCAACGTTGACGTGTCGCCGCACGACCTTGAGGACACCTACCTACCCGCCTTCCGTGCCGCTGTCACAGAGGGACAAGCGCAGTCCGTGATGTGTGCTTACAACGCCATCGACGGAGCTCCCGCCTGCGCCAACACGATGCTCCTGCGTGATCACCTGCGTGACGCCTGGCACTTCGGCGGCTATGTCGTCAGCGACTGCGCTGCTGTCGCCGACGTCAACACGGGCCACCACTACGCTACAGACATGGCTCACGCCGCCGCTGCTGCCGTCAGGACCGGTACGGATCTGGAGTGCGGCTTTGGAAAAGGTCAGGCTTACCCGGCTCTTGTCGATGCGGTGCACCAAAATCTCATTACCGAAGCAGAGATCGACACGGCACTGCGTCGCCTCTTCACCGCTCGCTTCCGTCTCGGCATGTTCGACCCTCCTTCCAGCTACGCGTACGGCCAGATCCCGCGTACCGAGAACAACTCACCGGCACACCGCCAACTCTCCCTCCAGGCTGCGCGTGAGTCCATGGTGCTCCTCAAAAATCAAGATCACACGCTTCCACTCAAGTCAGGCGTCGGCCGCATCGCAGTTGTTGGCCCAACCGCAGAGCTTATCCAATCCCTACAAGGCAACTACAACGGACCTCCGCCGTCACCTTCCTATCCACTCAACGGAATAGAAAAGCGCTTCTCCTCATCGAAGATCTTCTACGCCCAGGGCTCAAGCCTCGCCGAAGGCTTCGCTATGCCGATCGAACACACTGCGTTACACCCCGCAAGTGGCTCCGGCAACGGTCTCACCGGCGAGTACTTCAAAACCAAAGACCTGAGCGGCAAGCCAGTCCTTACGCGAATCGACCGCAACATAAACTTCAACTGGGACAAGGTTATTCCCATCAAAGGCCTCCAGCGAGACGATTACTCAGTTCGCTGGACTGGTACCTTCACGCCCCCCGCTGCTGGTGACTACAAACTCGGCGTACGTGTGAACTATTGCTACGCCTGCGAAAACGCGGAAGGCTTCCGCCTCTATCTTGACGGCAAAGTCATCGTCGAGAGCGACGCCAAACACACCGGCGAACGCGGTGCAGTAATCGAGACCTCAGTGCATTTCTCCGGCGTTGAACCGCACACGATTCGGCTGGAATACCTGCACGGCAGCGGTAGCGCTGGCATCGATCTCACGTGGAATCCGCCTGCGGCCGCCCTGCGCGATCAAGCGGTTGACGTGGCAAAACAGTCCGACGTTGTCATTGCCTTTGCCGGGCTCTCCCCGTCGCTTGAAGGCGAAGAGATGCCTGTGAAGCTCGAAGGGTTTAGCGGCGGTGACCGTACAGCCATCAATCTGCCGGCCGTACAAGAAGAGCTACTGAAGGCTCTTGCCGCCACCGGCAAGCCGCTAGTCGTTGTCCTGCAAAATGGAAGTGCTCTTGCCGTCAACTGGGCACAGCAGAACGCCAACGCCATCCTTGAAGCCTGGTATCCCGGCGAGGAGGGAGGAACCGCCATCGCTGAAACCCTCGCAGGAGACAACAATCCGGCCGGACGACTTCCCGTGACCTTCTATTCATCGCTGAGCCAGGTACCGTCTTTCGACGACTACTCCATGAAAGGCCGCACCTACCGCTACTTCGCCGACAAACCACTCTACGGTTTCGGATTCGGTCTCAGCTACACCGACTTCGCTTACGGCAATCTCAAATTCCCCACCTCAGAGATCAAGGCAGGAGACCCAATCACAGTGGAGGCCGACGTGAAGAACACCGGCACCACGGCTGGCGACGAAGTCGTCGAACTCTACCTCACACAACCAAAAGCCTTCGAAACGCCAATCCGAGTGCTCGCCGGCTTCACACGCGTTCATCTCGGCCCAGGTCAGTCTACCCATGTAGGTCTCACCCTCGACCCACGCTCGATTGCTCAGGTTGACGCAAAAGGCGTTCGTGCGATTCTTCCGGGCGAATACACCGTCTCGGTAGGCGGCGCTCAACCCGGCGACGCCACCTCGATTCAAACCGGTAAATTCACCATCCTGGGTAAAGCGGAGCTCGCGAAATAACCGTCTGTAGCGAAACTTTCGTGAAGCCAGCTCATCGAGTTGACGAGAGAAAGCATTGAATCTTTTCCATCAATTTAACGATGCGAACGATACGTGAAGCAACCTATTCATGAGTTCCATGAAAGGGAGATATAGAATCAGGATTCGCAGAACCAGACATGTCGCCAGTCACTGAACGTTCGGACGGCGCCCATAATCAGCAGAACAGTACGGAGAGTAAAGAGATGAAAGTGGAGCAAGTATGGATCGCCGGTGAATGGCGGGATGCAACGTCAACCTCATCTTTTGGCGCGGTGAATCCATCAACCGGCGCTGAACTTCCCGAAAAATTCCCTATCAGTGATTGGGCCGATTGCGACTCTGCACTCAACGCGGCCGTCGAAGCTGCACGAGCGCTTCGCACCGTATCGAACGAAGACATCGCATTATTCCTGGAGGCCTACGCAAATGAAATCGAACGCTCTGCCGGCGATATCGTAGCGATTGCGCACGCTGAAACCGGCCTGCCCGTCAAACCAAGACTCAGTGAAGCCGAGCTTCCGCGCACGGCAACCCAACTCCGACAGGCCGCTGCAGCGGCTCGCGAAGGATCCTGGCAGGACGTCGTAATCGACACAAAGACGAACATCCGTTCGCACTACGCTCCAATCGGTCCCGTCGTTATTCTGGGGCCAAACAACTTTCCCTTTGCCTTCAACGGCGTCTCAGGAGGGGACTTTGCATCCGCAATCGCAGCGGGCTGTCCGGTCATCGCCAAGTCACATCCACTCCACCCAGGCACCAGCAAAATCCTCGCCGAATGCGCTATGCGAGCACTGAATGCAAGCCGCCTTCCCAAAGCGACCGTGCAGATGCTCTATGGCATCTCAAACGAGGATGGCTTGCGGCTCGTCGCCGATCCCAGAGTCGGCGCAACCAGCTTTACGGGGAGCAGGGCTGGGGGATTGCGCCTCAAAGCCGCAGCCGATGCAGCCGGCAAGCCAATCTATCTTGAGATGTCGAGCCTAAACCCAGTGGTCCTACTGCCGGGAGCGATCGCCGAGCGTGGAGAAAAATTATCTGGCGAACTTGCAGACAGCTGTCTCGCAGCCTCCGGACAGATGTGTACCAGCCCAAATCTAATTCTGGCCATTGCAGGTGATGCCACCAGCAATCTTGCGCGAGCACTCGCCGAAACGCTGCAATCGCGCCCTTCCGCGCCTCTGTTTTCCGAGGGTGGACTCAAGGCTTTGGATGAAGGAGTGAAGTGGATCGCCAGTGCCGGTGCGGAGATCGTCACCGGAGGCGCCCGAGTTGAAGGAGAAGGTTGGCGCTACAAAAACACAATGCTGCAAATCACTGGAAAAGACTTTCTCGCCGAACCGGAAAAGCTTCAGCGTGAGGCTTTCGGCAACGCGACACTATTCATCACATTGAATGACGTCCCACAACTTGTCCAACTGCTCGAGACGCTGGAGGGAAATCTGACCGGCAGCATCTACTCCAGCAGCACCGGCGCAGATGACCATCTATACGACGAGGTCGCGCAGGCACTCCGGTTCCGAGTAGGTCGTTTACTCAACGACAAGGTGCCCACAGGCGTCGCGCTTTCTCCTGCGATGGGGCATGGCGGGCCCTTCCCTTCTACCTCTCATCCAGCTTTCACCGCTGTCGGGATCCCGCGCTCGATACTTCGCTTCGGAGCATTGCACTGCTACGACAACGTGCGTGAGGAGCGTCTTCCCGACGCGCTTCGCAATCAAACAACTTTGCCTCAAATATGGCGTACGGTGGATGGCACCATGATCCGAGGATAGCGAAACGATTTGAAATCGCCGGTAATTGACCGCATAGTGAGGGGCTTCAATTCAGGACATATCACTCACCTCCGTACTTGAATCTTCGGACTTCGAACTCAGCGCCGTCGCCACGCATGCGCCAGGCCCTTCCGGCTTTCTCCCCATTACGCCGGAGATGCTGCTCAATCAACCGTCCGGCAATCTCTTCGGCCTAAGCCAAAACGTAGGCATGGGATGGGATCCTAAGCACCTTCTCGGCCCTGAGATTCTCATCCTTAGCACGCACGGCGGCTTACGCGCCGAAGACGGTAGCCCCATCGCACTCGGTCTCCACACTGGCCACTGGGAGGTCGGCTCTCTCGTCGCCGAGGCCGCACGCGAACTAAAAGCCCTCGACGCCGTTCCATTCGCTGGTGCCTGCACCGATCCTTGCGATGGCCGTACGCAAGGCACAACCGGCATGCTCGACTCCCTCCCCTTTCGCAACGACGCCGCAATTGTCCTGCGCCGACTCATGCGTTCGCTGCCGACCAGCAGCGGAGTTCTTGGCATCGCCACCTGCGACAAAGGCCTGCCCGCAATGATGATGGCTCTTGCTTCCGCAGCCGATCTACCCACCGTCCTCATCCCCGGAGGCGTAACGCTACTACCGGAAGATGGTGAAGACGCCGGCAAGGTCCAAACCATCGGCGCGCGCTACGCCCAAAAACAGATCACTCTCGAATACGCGGCAGAAATTGGCTGCCGTGCATGCGCCACTCCCGGCGGAGGATGCCAGTTCATGGGAACCGCCGCCACCGCACAGGTCGTTGCAGAGTCCCTGGGCCTCTCCTTACCGCACTCTGCGCTCGCCCCCTCAGGCCAACCCATCTGGCTCGATGCCGCTCGCCGGTCCGCTCGCACTATTTTGCGCCTAAAACAGTTACAAATTACAACCAGCGAAATCCTCACGGATGCCTCCATCCAAAATGCCATGACCCTCCACGCTGCTTTCGGAGGGTCCACGAACCTGCTCCTCCACATCCCCGCCATCGCCCACGCAGCGAAGCTCCGCCGCCCCACAACCAGCGACTGGGCTCATACCAATCGTCAAGTCCCACGTCTGGTTGACGCTCTTCCCAATGGCCCCTCAAACTACGCCACCGTTCAGGTCTTTCTCGCTGGCGGGACACCCGAGGTCATGCTTCACCTTCGCCGCGCCGGACTGCTCGACACCACAGCAAAGACCGTCTCCGGCGAAACTCTCGACACCTGCCTCGACTGGTGGCATGAGAGCCCTCGCCGCCATACACTTCGCAAGAACCTTCGCGACCAGGACGGCATCGACCCCGACGATGTCATCATGTCACCCGACCGCGCGCGCTCACGCGGCCTCACGTCCACCATCTGCTTTCCCGTCGGCAACCTTGCTCCTGAAGGCTCCGTTATCAAGAGCACCTCCATCGACGCCTCCCTGGTCGATCCCGGCGGACGGTACCGACACCTCGGTCCTGCAAAGGTCTTCACAACAGAAGCCGCAGCCATCCACGCCATCAAGACCGGCCTCATCGTCCAGCACGACGTCATCGTCCTCATCTGCTGCGGTCCAGCCGGGGCTGGTATGCAGGAGATCTATCAGGTCACCTCCGCGCTCAAAGTTCTCCCCTTCTGCAAACACGTTGCAGTCCTCACCGACGCGCGATTCAGCGGTGTATCCACTGGTGCCTGCATCGGTCACATCTCCCCCGAAGCACTCGCAGGCGGCGCCCTTGGCAAGATTCGTGACGGCGACCAGATCGAGATCGTCATCGACCGCACAGCGTTAACCGGACAAGTAAATCTCGTCGGCGATTCGAGCAGTATCTTCAGCTCCGAGGAGGCCGCACAACAGCTCTCTCAACGAAGCCCACGCTCCGACCTAGCCCCTCATCCCTCCTTGCCCGACGACACTCGTCTATGGGCGGCTCTCGTTCAAGCCAGCGGAGGCACCTGGGGCGGCTGTGTCTATGACGTCGACGCCATCACCACTCAACTAGAACGTGGCCGCCAAACCACCAAAGCCACAACAGTCGCAATGCAGAAAGGAACTGCTCTGTGATCCTCTACCGCACCATTCAAGGCCATTTTGTTGAACACGATGGCAGCTACTATTGCATCGACGAACTCTCCTTCGACACCCTCGTCGCCCACGAAGATCTCCAGGCCTACCTGACCTCAGCGATAAAAAGCACACCAGCAGTCCCACCGCCTCCGCCCAACACGATCCTCGCCCCCATCGACCACCAGGAGGTCTGGGCCGCCGGAGTGACCTACTACAACAGCCGTCGAGCGCGCATCGCCGAATCCAAAGACGCTGGCGGCGGCGACTTCTACGACCGTGTCTACTCCGCCGAGCGCCCTGAGCTCTTCTTCAAAGCCGCGGGCCATCGAGTATCCGGCCCCAACGCACCCGTAATGATCCGCCGCGACGCCACCTGGTCTGTGCCAGAGCCGGAGCTCACCCTCCTCATCAACCCTCGCGCCAGGATCATCGGCTACACCATCGGCAACGACATGAGCTCCCGCGACATCGAAGGCGCAAACCCGCTCTATCTTCCGCAAGCCAAGGTCTACGACCGCAGCTGTGCCCTCGGCCCCGGCATTCTCATCCAATCCACTCCCATGCCGACCTCCACGCAGATTCACCTTGATATCCTTCGCTCCGGTCAATCCCAATTCACCGGCTCCATCGCCCTCACCGAACTTAAACGAGATCCTCAGTCCCTCGTCGAGTATCTCTTCCGCGATCAGAGCTTCCCTCACGGCTGCTTCCTGCTCACCGGCACCGGCATCGTCCCACCCGACACCTTCACCCTCCAAAGCAAAGACGAGATTCGCATCACCATCGACACCATCGGCACTCTCGTCAACGAGGTCGCCTAAGCGCCACCAATCGAACCAAGCCTCCACCATCAAGGACCTCTTATCGCGATCCCATCCACGAAGACGCCAATCCCACGCCGCCGATGGCGCATCGCCTGGCTGCTCGGCTTCGGCGTTCTGGTCAACTACTTCGACCGCGTCAACCTCTCGGTCTCTCACGCCGCCCTCGTCACAACCTTCGGCATCTCCACTGTCACCTTCGGCTATCTCTCCGGCGCCTACAACTGGACATACGCCATGTGCCAGCTTCCCATCGGCGTCCTGCTCGACAAGTTAGGAATCAAACGCGTCGGCCGCATCAGCATCTTTCTCTGGAGCATCGCCTCCTTCGCCGCCGCCGTCACCCCCAGCATCGGCGGCTTCTTCGGAGCACGCTTCCTCCTTGGCGTCGGCGAGGCACCAACCTTTCCCTCGAACGCGAAAGCCATCGGCCTCTGGTTCCCTTCGCGAGAGCGCAGCTTCGCCACAGCCATCTTCGATGGCGCAGCAAAGTTCGCCTCCGCCATCGGCGTCCCTCTCATCGGCATTCTTCTCATCAAGGTAGGCTGGCGTTGGAGCTTCGCTGTCACCGGCTTCATCAGCCTCTTCTACTTCGCTCTCTTCTGGCGAATCTACCGCGATCCTCAAGACGATCCCGCACTCACCACAACCGAACGCGACTACATCGCCACCGACGACCGCATATTCGCCGCGAACGAGTCTGGCCACGCCTCTCTCGGCTACCTCATGCGCCAACCCAAGGTCATCGCCATGGTCCTGGGCTTCGGCTCGTATAACTACATCTTCTATCTGCTTCTAACGTGGCTCCCCAGCTACCTGTCATCCGCGCTCCATGTCGATCTCCTGCACTCGTTCCTCTACACGGGCGTACCGTGGCTCGTAGCGACAGCGGGTGACCTTATCGTCGGTGGCTGGCTCGTCGACTTCCTCATTCAACGCGGATGGGACGCAAACCGCGTTCGCAAAGCAACCCTCATCCTCGGAACCGCCTGCGGCCTCGGCATTCTCGGCGCAGCCAACACGCACAGTTCACTCATAGCACTCATCTGGATCAGCGTCTCAATCGGCGGTCTCTCATCCGCTGCCCCCGTAGGCTGGTCCATCCCATCGCTGATCGCGCCCCGCAGCAGCGTCGGCAAGGTCGGCGGTATCATCAACCTCTCAAACCAGGCCTCGGGAATCGCCGCTCCGATCATCACCGGATACCTCGTCGCCGCCCGCCAATCCTTCGCCTTGGCCTTTGGTGTCTCAGCCATCTATCTGCTCATCGGGATCGCCGGATACGCCTTCCTCCTGGGCAGAATCGAACCAATGCCTTCAGAGACGCAACCGTAGTTCGCCGTCGTTACGCAAAGATCGCCAAAGATATACCCTTATTACACGAGGTTTTTAAACACTTACGATGAACGCTCTCCTCCTCTCGGAATACAAACATCTGGCAGTAACGACGCTCCCCGTTCCTGTTCCCGCACCGACGGACATTCTGGTGCAGGTCGCTGCCTGCGGCATATGCGGCAGCGACGTTCACGGATTTGATGGCACTTCGGGACGCCGTATCCCACCTCTAGTAATGGGGCACGAAGCAGCGGGAGTCGTCGCTGCAGTCGGATCGGAGGTCAGCAAGTTTGTCGTAGGCGATCGCGTGACCTTCGACTCCACGGTCTACTGCGGCGTCTGCGCCTTCTGCCGCAAAGGCGAGATAAACCTGTGCGACGACAGGCAAGTCGTCGGTGTCTCCTGCGGAGACTACAGCCGAGCCGGAGCATTCGCAGAGTACGTGGCCGTTCCGGAGCGAATCGTCTACAAACTCCCGGACACTCTGGGTTTTGCCGAAGCAGCTATGCTCGAGGCCGTCTCAGTGGCTCTCCACGCTGTGGCCGTCTCGAAACTGGAAGGCGGCGAAACAGCACTGGTAATCGGAGCAGGCATGATCGGCCTGCTCACTCTTCAGGCCGCTCGCGCTGTTGGCTGTTCGCGCGTATTTGTAGCGGACATCGATGCCACTCGCTTGAAGTCTGCCGCCGAACTAGGAGCAGATAAAACCTTGCTTCTGTCTGGCGCGGAACTGACGAAAGAGATTCTCAATCTAACTGGAGGCCGCGGCGTCGATGTAGTGCTCGAAGCAGTCGGACGAAATGAAACGATTGCCACCGCGATAGATTCCGTCAGAAAAGGCGGAACAGTGACGCTGATTGGCAACATCACACCACAGGTCAATCTGCCTCTACAAAAAGTCGTCTCACGTCAGATTCGCCTACAGGGCTCCTGCGCTTCGTGCGGTGAATATCCAGAGGCGATGAAGCTAATGACGTCAGGAGAGATCCGCGTCGACAAGTTGATTACTGCAGTTGCACCGCTCAGCGATGGGCCAAGCTGGTTCGATCGTCTGCACTCAGGAGAGCCAAACCTAATGAAGATCGTGCTCGATCCACGGATCGGTGCGTAATGAGCAAGAACTTCTTCGATCTAACTGGGCAGGTCGCACTAGTCACCGGTGCCAGTCGCGGCCTAGGCCAATACTTTGCGCGTGCTCTGGCCCGGGCTGGAGCAGATCTCATCCTCACCAGTCGCAAGCAGGAAGACCTCGCCTCATTTGTAGCCGAGATTGAAGCGCTGGGCCGCAAAGCCACGCCGCTGGCTCTCGACGTGCGCGATCAGGGCAGCATCGAACGGATGGCCGTCGCAGCGGAAGAAGCCGTCGGTCAGGTGCATATCTTAGTCAACAATGCTGGTTGCAATGCAAGGAAGCCCGCGCTGGACGTGAGCTGGGATGACTGGAACTTCGTTCTCGACACGAATCTGCGTGGGAGCTTCTTCGTAGCGCAGAATCTCGCCCGACGAATGGTGAAACATGGCTACGGCCGCATCATTAATATAGGTTCGGTCACCAGCGTCTTTGGATATGCAGGGCTGGCACCCTACGGAGCCAGTCGCGGCGGCGTGCGCCAACTCACCATGAGCCTCGCCGATGACTGGGGCAGACACGGCATTACCGTCAACTGTCTCGCACCTGGCTGGTTTCGCACCGAGCAGAACAAGGTCCTCTATGAGGACAAAGAGTGGGTCGCGTACCTGGAAGATCGCATTCCCGTAAAACGCGCCGGACAACCCCACGACCTCGATGGCGCCGTCGTCTTTCTCGCCTCCGAGGCCAGCAGGTACATCACCGGGCAGACTCTACTGGTGGACGGAGGCATATCCACCGGCGCTATGCGCGCTACCGTGGCAAAGCCTCCGAAGACCTAATCCTGGCAACTAACGCGCAGCGTACTTTTGGACAAATCCGGTTCTGGAGTTCACGACCTCGAAGCTGCCGTCCGAAGAGCCTTCCAATTCGAGAAAATGGCCGGCATCTGGACCTTGTGGATTGGCGATGTATTTATCCAACGTGTTGTTTTGGACTCCACCTTCCTCGGAGAAATGAAGTTGCCACAAGGTTTCGAGCCCGGGAGCCTTGGCGATCGTCTGAAGGATCGGAGTCGAGCCGCCCTTCTTTGCACCGTTATCCATAATCGCCACCCGCGCGTGAATCGCATTCACCAATGCGGGGCTAGAGCTCTGAGACCACCCGTGATGCGAGACGATGTAAACATCCACATGACCTAGTTTGTTGGCCGGACACATCAACTGCATCTCCTTGTCCCAAGTGAGGTCTCCAAGATCAAGGAGTTTCAGCTTGCCAAAAGTAATTTCGATGCCAAGAGAGCGTGAGTTTTCCGTCTGATCATCCGGGCGCTTCTCTGAGGCCGCACAGTACTCATTGGGCTGTCCCGCACCGGATAAAGCGCTCGATATCAAATTGCCATCCGAGCTGATCACTGTGGCCTTCATGCCCGTTATCGGCAACACATCGCCCACATGAGCGAGGATTCGCTGTGACTTCCCCGCCGCCAGAACCTTTTGATACTCCGAGTAATCTTTTTCAGTGATTCCATGGTCCAGTTCGCGATTCGGTCCATGGTCGATGAACGTACCAACAGGAATACGCGAGACAAGCTGAGGAACCCCTCCCGCATGATCCTCATGGTAGTGAGTAAGCAGGACATAATCGATCTTAGTAAGTCCAGCCTTCTTCGCCACACTCACAATACGATCCGCATCACGAGAATCGTTGCCAGGCCAACCCGTATCAATAAGCAGCGACTGGCCGGTCGGAGTAACAAAAAGTGTGGACTGGCCGCCCTCAACATCAACGAAGTAGACCTTGAGCCGGCCGTCCCCGGCAGGGCTGGCAGCGTGCGCCATCGACGCAGCCGAAAGCGTCAGGCCGGTCGCTGCAAAAAGCACGGGAACAATGCATCGCAAGAGGAACTTCACTGACGCCATCTTCATCTCCTGATTCTTACTCGTTGACTATCGTTCTATCGAATCTGGCTACCATCCACCGCAACCTTCCATTCTGTAGGGCGTGTATCCAATACTCATCAATACTATTCCGAAGATTCGAGTTGGCCGCGGGAGAAGAAGGACAAACCTATGTTTTAGCGAAGTCGATAAAAGCATGTTCAGGATTGGTGTGAACAAGCGTGACATTAACCCTGTCCCCTACATCCAAACCTGCCGCTCCACGAACCAACATCCCTTCGACCGGCGGATCCAGAACTCGAACGAATGTTCCCTTGTTTGTCACTCCAGTAATAACTCCCCGGAACTGCTTCCCAATGCTGCCAGAGAGAGCAATCGCCGCAACACGCTTGACCATGGAACGCTCAACCTTGCGTGCATCCTTATCGCGCTCATTGCAACGTTCAGCAATAGCTGAAAGTTCGTCATCCGTATAAGGCGGCGGCTCATTGGCGAGCATCGCCTTAACCACTCGCTGGGTAACCAGATCGGCGAAGCGGCGGTTAGGCGCGGTCGAATGCGCGTAGTCCGACGCCGCAAGCGCAAAATGCCCAAGCGGATACGGGTCATCCCCACGAGCAAGAACATACTCTCCCGCACCAATAAGCTTGATGATAGCCAGCGCAAGGTCCGCGTAGTGATCAGGGTCCGCCGCGCGCTGCGCCGTAAGAAAGTTGTTCAACGCCGCAGAATCCGGAGTTGGCGGGAGATGCCCATTATGCAAAGCAGCGAGATCGACAATACGCTGCCACCGTTCCGGCGATCGAACGATCCTGCGAAGACCAGACCGACGCGCCTGATGCAGCTTGAACGCAACAGTCTCGTTGGACGCAATCATCAGGTCTTCGATCAAAGTCATCGCACGATTATGCGTGCTGCTGGTAAGCGACTGAATCTTACCGTCGGCAATCACAGGAACAGCTTCGCCGCGCTGAAAGTCGAGCGCACCATCACGATTTCTCTGCTGCCGCAACGCATCAGTTGCTTCTTCCTGCAAATGCAGCTGTTTCTCCAAAACCTCGCTGGCAGCGACCTTCGCATCCGGCGCAGCATGCCCTTCAAGCCAAGGCCCAACCTTGTTGTAAGTCAGTTGAGCCGTGTTACGAACCATCGCCGAATAAATCGTCTGCTCCGCAAGTTTCCCCTCCAGCGTCACAACGAACTCCGTAACAATAGCCGCCCGGTCCTCATTCTCGTTAAGCGAAGTAAGCCCCGTCGAAAGCTCATTCGGCAACATCGGAAAATTATGGACAGCGGTATAGATCGTCTGCGTCTGATCGCGCGCAAAGTTGTCTAGTGGAGAGCCTTGAGCAACAACCGCCGCAACGTCAGCAATGGCCACCTTGATCCTGATACCGCCGTCAGCCCGTTCAGCAACTTCGATCTGATCAAGATCACGCGAGGTGTCGTTGTCGATAGACGACCAAGGCAGCCCACGCAGATCCTGCTGAGTAGAAACAGGGGCGACGCGCCCGGCAAGAATCGCGGCAAGCTGTTCATCGCTGCCCTTGGGCCGTTGAAGCTGAAAGTGTTCGCGAGTTAACTCCGCAGAAGCTGCTGCTGCCAGATCAAAATGGTTTGTCGACATGCGAAGTAAGGCTAGCATGTTCACCGAAACAACATGATTTGATCAGTTTGTATTGACGCCGCTAAAGCCAATGAAGTAGCCTTAAATAGCTCGTGAAGAATGCATTAAAGTTGGTTACAAAAGGTCACCGAACTCAAAGAGCCAGCAATACTTCGACCTTCCCTTTGTATGCCAGATGAGCGCTTCGGAACGTCAAAGCCACAGAAAAGACTGGATAAACGTCCCTGATGGAAGTTTTCTATTATCGCGATCCGACCGGGAAACTCAACTTTGGCGATGACCTGAACGAGGTCATCTGGCGAGAGCTCCTACCCAAACATCTCTTCAAGGATGACAACGTCATTCTGTTGGGAATCGGCAGCATCTTCAACGCAGACTTCGTGCCATTGTCCCGCACACGCGGCAAACGAATGTTCGTCCTCGGTTCTGGCGCCGGATACTTCGCACTCCCTCCAGGATGGGAGCACTGGACGATTCTCGCGGTCCGCGGCCCTCTCACGGCAGAGTTGGTCGGCCAACCCAAGGTCGCCGCAACTGATTCGGCCGCGCTGCTCTCTGTGCTGCCTCAGATCGTGCGCCTCGCGCCGGAAAGAAACGCAACCCTGTTTATTCCGCATCACTCATCCGCAGACTACGGACAGTGGGATAAGGTAGCTGCAGCAGCCGGGATGACTCTCCTCGATCCGCGCTGGCCAGTGCCAGTTGTCATGGAACACTTCTCTCGTGCAAAGCTCGTCGTGACCGAGGCCATGCACGGCGCGATTGTGGCCGACACACTTCGCATCCCCTGGATTCCAATCACGATCGCTCCCGATACACTGCCCTTCAAATGGCGCGACTGGACTCTTTCGCTTGACCTCCCCTACGAACCGATAACCGTCTCCGCCAGCTCTGGGTGGGAGATGTTGCATCACAGGGTATTGAAAAAAATTGCTAAGAAAAACGGTGTGGTTGCATCCGCATTGGTAAAAGACCTCAACTGCAAAGATGGCCTGATAGCCGATTTCAAAGAACGGTACAAAACCGTGCCTGAGAAGACGTCAGCGCAGATGCCAGTCAAGAAAGCCCCCGGGAAGAAACAAGTTATATCTCTAGCTCGAACTGCATCGTCTCCACTCGACGAGATATTCATCAGCAACGCGGCAAAACAAATACGTCAGATCGCTTCCGGCAAAAGCTACTTAAGTAAAGATAGTGAATTTTCACGCGCCGTCACTCAACTTCAGGAAGCGGTTCACAAATTCATAACCGCGGCAGGCTAGAAGAGACGTCAGCGTGTGGCCTTTGGCTTGTCTTTACTTATCTGCAGATCCGCCATCGTGCCTCGCGGAAATCCCGTTGACTCTCTCACAATAAGATTCGTTTGAATACTGAATTCGCGGTTCTGGGCGGAGTCAGCAGCCTCTTCAACGTGGGCTCGCAACGCCGTGACAGCCGCACGAGCCAACTCAAACCGCGACATCTGAATGGTCGTAAGCGGCGGAATTGTCACCTCCGCGATGTGAATGTCATCGAAGCCGATAACAGAAAAATCGTCCGGTACTCTTAGCCCGGCGCGGTAGAGCTTGTGCAAAACACCTATCGCCGTCATGTCATTCGAGCACATCACTGCGGTCGGCGGCAGCTTGGCATCCAATATCTTCCCCATCGCAGCGATACCGCCCTCCATCGTGTGATCGCCTTCGATGATCGACTGCGGGTCGGGTGTAATTCCACACTCCTGCAACGATTGAGAAAAAGCCGACACGCGCGACTGCGCC
Source organism: Tunturiibacter lichenicola (assembly GCF_051013355.1). Lineage (GTDB taxonomy): Bacteria > Acidobacteriota > Terriglobia > Terriglobales > Acidobacteriaceae > Edaphobacter > Edaphobacter lichenicola_F. Next base: position 366,265 of record NZ_CP132944.1, read on the forward strand.
GAGTGGAGCTTCATCGGGCCGCTCACAAACGAAATGCTTCGGTGTCCCAACGCAGCCAGATGCTGAACACCTTGCCGAATTCCATGGTGATAGTCCACCTTCAACACACTGATGCTCGGACGCCGAGGCCCTACATCAATAAACACCAGCGGCACTTTACGTTTGGCCAGCTGATCGAGCAATGGCTCTTCAATACCGAAGGTCATCACCGCAACCCCTTCGACCTTGCGCTCCAGCATCCGGCGAATGCAATGCGACATCCTCTTCGGATCGTAGTTTGTGGAGCTGACCAGGATTTCATATCCGTTTTCAACTGCGATGTCTTCAAAGCCCTGAATCAGCTCTGGGAAGAAGGGATTAGTAATCTCCGAGACGATCAGACCGAAGAGTCGGCTTCGGCCCGACACCAACGCACGAGCCTGCGTATTCGGAAAATAATCGAGCTCGTCGATCACCTCCCACACTCGTTTCGCCATCTTCGGATTCACGGTGGGAACGTGATTCATGGCGCGAGATACCGTGGCGATCGAAACATTTGCCGCTCTCGCTATCGTGCGAATATCCATTCGCTCCGGAACTTTACCTTCTGGCTTCGATGTTCGAGTCGTCTTCTTATTGGCCACGCGTCGTCCCTGGGTATGCGTTTACAGCATAACTTAGATACTCGCCCAATCCGCGACCCAATATGAGGTCAGACGCTCAGGCATTTCAGACTTCTCCGGCAAGCGCGCACTCCGGGCAAGCCGTCTGACCTGCCCGTTACTCCCGGCAGTCACGCACTCATCGTTGCGCTTCCTCTTCGTCGTCGTTCTGCTTGGGCAGGTCATCCACATCGAACACCAGCAAATGACGCCCATCCGCATGCACATAGTCGGCTACCGGGGGTACGCAGATGTGGCCTGCCATGACGGGGCTGCGATCGCCCGCCATCTCCGGCTCACGCAGGTCGTAGCAGTTGCCGTGGACGTGGCCGCTTACACTGAGCAACATCGTAGCGTAGTAATCGACCTGAAGGTCGTTCAGCGCCTTCACGAGAGGCTCTTTGCGCTTGATAACCTCTACGAAAGCCGCGTCGCCGGTAAGCCCCTCAAGTTGTACCATCGGCGACGACATAAGGTAGGATGGCATGCCAGCTCCGCCTCCCATCGCATAGCGGCCTGGATGTGCCTTTGCGAAACTCTGCAGCTCGGTAGCCTGCTGGTACAGCAGAAGCTCGGTCGCATTCGGCCGCATCAGGTTGATCAAAATCAGCATCGCAAAGCCAGCGGTAGCCGCCGTAAGCCCTCTCATGACGATCTTGCTCTTTAACTGCTTCCAATCTTCGATCAGCTCTGGTCCAAGGAGCGCAGCAACCGGCACGAGAGGATAGAGGTACCAAGTCCAGATCGGCCAGTCACTCGTGATGGACAGAACGGTATAAAAAAGCAAAGGGTGCAACAGGACGCAGAGTTGTACTCTACGGCCGCCCACTCCGGCGGAGTCATCCTCTCCCGGTCTGCGCAGTAAACGCAGCAGGAAGACTATTCCCATCACGCAGGCGGGCCACGTCAGCAGTACATTAGCCGAACGCACCGCGAGCAGGCTCTTTATCGTGCTCGCCGACGGACTTAAGCCCTCTTTGAGATTCTTGGCGATACCCGAAATCGGCAGGAACGCGCCGAACTCCACACGGTTGAATACAAAGTACGCCGCAACTGGGAGAAGCCCAACACCAAACCATAGAAGGTTTTGAAGCGCCGTCTTCCGCTTCCCTATTGGCTGATACAGCGTCAGCGCGCCGTACATGGCGACCACCATCAGGGCGTCAACTCGGCTCAGAACTATCCCTGAAGCCAGCAACCCGCTGAGCATAGCGTTGCGGGGTGTCTGACTCTCGAGCGGCTGAACAGCCATCCTCTGCCAGAACACCGCAAGAAAGAACAGAGTAAGCGAGATCTCCATTCCGGTTCGGCATGCGACAGCCATGAATGTTATCGAAAACACGGCGAATGCAAGACCATAGCCGCCAGCGAGATGAAGTGTGCTCTGGGTGCGACGCAACGCATAGTAAGCTCCGCACACAAGCAGCCAGACGAGCAGAATTAGCACGACGAAGAGCGATTCACGATCTCCGAAGATGCGATACAGAAGAGCATTGATCAGCAGCCAGAGGGGGTGATAGCCGTTCGTGGGCTGAATACCGTTGAACGTCGATACACCATGCAGAACCAGATTCTTCGCGACAACCAGATAGTAGAAGAAGTCATCTTCGAAAAACGGAAGGTACCGGTTGCCGCCGTGGGCAAACCGGGACAACAGCACAACAAGGTAAGTCCCGAGCAAAGCCACGGGAAGAATGCGGGTCCATCTCGGCAGCACCGCTTGGCGAAAAGAATGTAGGCTGGAGGCACCAGCCGCCTGAGATCGATTTTTTTGTGAGGCGGTCTCAGTTTTCTTCAAGCATTTTCTCCTAAAGACGTTTAGAAAGACTTCTCCCTGCCCCTTTTTAGGAAGTTCAGGGGTCTTCCTCTGCACTCTCGGCTGTTTGCTTATCCCTAAGCTAACATTGGAGGCTTCAATCTCCTCACCAAATCCTCAAACGGTTACCGTTGTGCCTTTGCGGCAAAACTTTGGCACTAGAGTGAAGTGCTCTCGCAATCATTTTATATGCAAATATTTGCATAGGTCCAGATGTTGAAGTTAAAAGGGTTCTTCCGAATCAAAGCGGGATGCATTTGACTCAGACAGGACAAATCGCCACTCAGCACAAAAATAAAGTTCTAAGAGTTGGCGTATTTTTCAGCGTCGAAAAAATGGCCGTTAAGAAACCATCTTTACCATGCAAAGCACCACAAAATGACCACAAAAACACCACAAATTGCACCCCGTTTTCGCAAAAAACCCAGCAAAAACGTCGATTCACCTCGCCATAAAAAAACACGAAAAACAGTCTACAAATCGGCCCATCGCAGGTCCGAAACCCTAAGCGTCCTTATACGGGATCCAGACCTGCATTGGTGCAGGCTTACGATTCGCCCATGCATAGTAAGGAATCAGCCTCACAGTCGTAGGACTCGCCGGCGCCTTTGGCGTAGAAGACTGAAAATACAACGTAGTATCCGTAGCAGTCTTGCTGATCGTCGCCGGATGCGTCAAAACCATGATCCCGTCCAACAGATGCGGCTCAAACTGCGCAGTCGTCTCTCCATCCTCCAACACCGTATATCCGGCGAGATTCACTCCACCGTCATGCTCCGACTGGTCTAAATCTTCCATACAAAACACGATCGGCCCGCGCTGGAAGGCCACTCGACCGCGGTCCTCCGTCACAGCGGGATTCGCCTTCAACAGGTGCGTCGTCATATCAAAGTTCAGGTCTATCGTGTCATCTTTCGACCAACGCCTGCGAATCGCCAGATACTCACCAGGCTTAGCGCCGGCGACCTCCTCACCATTCATCTTGACGCGATTCTTCGTCGACCATCCCGGAATACGGACATACATCACGAAGTCGCTCGGAGTCGCTGGACTCACGGTGATCTTCACCTCTCCATCCCATGGATAATTCGTCTTCTGCTGCACTCTCAGCGCCGTACCGTCATGCAGATGCCAGTTCATCTCCGAGTTGTCGTACAAATGCACAAAGACCCCGTCATCGTTGGTGCTGTAGAAGTACCCGGAAAGCGAAGCGAAGGTGCGCTCCAGGTTCGGAGGACAGCACGTCGTGTCGTACCACGCATTTCGAATCTTCCCATCCACTTGATCTCCATCCCTGCTCTCCCCTGTCGGGTCAAACGCTAGCGGATTTCGATAGCAGTAGGTCCTGCCATCAAGTGACATCCCGGAATTAATGCCGTTGTAGAGCGCGCGTTCGATCACGTCAGTGAACTTCGCATCTCCCGACGCAGCCAGCATGCGCCAGTTCCACATCATGTTCCCGATTGCCGCACAGCTTTCTCCGTAAGCCTGCGCGTTCGGTAGTTCGTATGGATCACCAAAGGCCTCCCCCTCGGCACGAGCACCAACACCACCGTTTACATAGAGTTGATGCGCCGTCAGGTCATTCCAAAGCACATTCAGGGTCTTCCAGTATGCCGGATCGCCGGTCTCCAGATAGTAGTCAGTCGCACCGCAACATGCATACATGGCTCGAACGGCATGCCCTTCGAGCTTTGTACGAGAGGTAAATGGAATCCCGCAGTACATGTAGACGATCTGTTCTGGCTTCAACGGAACGCGTTCGTCGCCATGCAAAATGTATCCCGCCAAAGTGATGTACTTGGGATCTCCGGTTGTGCGCGATAGTTCAATCAATGCCATCTCAATCTCTGGATGACCAGCGACAATGGCCTTCTGATTCGCCCGAGGACCATAATCAGGAATTAGAAAACTGTCCACGAATCGAATCCCCGCGTCGAGGAGCGTCGGATCACCAGTCGCTCGATAATACGCAATTGCACCTTGGAGCAAGTGGCCGATGCAATACAGCTCGTGGCCGGTCGTCTGGGTATCGTACCTCATCCGCAATGGCTTTCTATCGCTGTTGTAGTAGGTATTCAAATACCCGTTCGGTTCCTGGACTGCAACAACATCGCGGATCATCGCGTCTGTCGTCGCTCTTAATTTCGGCTCGTCGGCAATTTGCAGCTGAAAGCCCACAGCCTCGGTCCACTTGTATATATCCGAGTCTGAATAGACAGGCCCCTTCTGCGGTTCTGACAACTTTCCCTTGAGCCGGAGATAGTTATCCATCCGTCCGTGCTCCAAAAGCTCGTCGTGCATACTTGGGATGCTTGCCACTAAGTTCGTCGTACGACGTTGGGACCAGAAACCCGGTTGAATAACCACCGCCCTCACCGGTACCGTTTTCAACTTGGCATGAGGCGAGTTGGAGAGATCGATGACACCAGCATTCTTCCAATCGGGTTTCGGCAGTTTTTGCGATTCACTCGATTGTTCGTCGGTCCCCATCGTAAATAAGCTGATGCCCTTAGGTTGGGCGATCGCAACTGCGGAAGGAATCATCGACACTGTTGCTGAAGCGATAAATCGACGGCGGGATAGCCTGTGTTTCATTTTGGTGCATCTCCTCTCCAAGTTCAGGCGACCGTTTTACCTATGTCAAACCGTTCATCAAATATCACTTAGCCGTTTTGTTGGATTTCTCGAGTTTGCAACATTTGGGCCAACCTTCAAACTTAAAATTATCGAAAACTGCATGTCCACAACTTGGAGGTGCCTATAAAAAATTGGATAGCAATGTCGTGTTCCAGCGGCGCTTCGCAGTTATTTTCGGACGGCAGCAGCAATTCGTCGAAGCTCTGGAAGAATCGCACCTAAAGCGGTTGGAACAGATTCTTCCCGACCCAATGAGAAGTATGCACTTTTATAAAGCACGAACAATTGATCGTAGACTGCGACAGCAGCGGGCTGCGGCAGGTAGGTCTTGTAAGGAAGGCATAACTGCTTTTGTGCCTCTTCAATGCTGTCGTATATCCCTGCGGACAACAATGCAAAGATTCCCGATCCAAGGCTTGTTGGTATTCCAGCTGGTACCAGCAACGGCTTGTTCAATACGTTTGCGTAAATCTGGTTCAAGACCAGGTTGCTTTGAGGAATACCGCCAGCATTAATAACTCGCTCCACAGGTACACCATGGGCAGCCATTCGTTCGAGGATAATGCGCGTGTGCAGCGCAGTACCTTCGATGGCCGCGTATAGTTCGTCCTGTGCGGTATGCAGGAGGTTCCAGCCGAAGGTTACTCCTCCAAGCTCTGGATTCACGAGCACAGTGCGGTCCCCGTTGTCCCAGCTCAATCGAAGTAGACCCGTCTGGCCTGCAGCATAATTTTCTAGCCCATTTGCAAGCTCAGCTACCTTCATTCCAGCGCGGCGAGAGATCGCTTCGAAGATGTCGCCAGTTGCAGACAGACCAGCTTCGATGCCAGTGAAATGTGGATGGACGCTGCCTGGAACTACACCGCATACGCCTGGGACAAGCTCGGTTCGAGTGGCCATCGCGATGATGCACGTGGAAGTGCCGACAACATTCACAACATCACCCTCACGGCAGCCGGCGCCGATAGCATCCCAATGAGCGTCAAACGCACCGACCGGGATTGGGATACCCGGTCTCAGCGTCAACTCCTGTGCCCACTTCTGGGAGAGTGTCCCGGCAGAATGATCGGAGGTGAAGCAGTCTCCGTTGAGCTTTTCGCGAACTCCCTCGAAGAGCGGATCTACCTTCAACAGGAACTCTTGCGAAGGAAGACCACCCCACTTCGGATTCCACATCCATTTGTGGCCCATGGCGCAGACGCTGCGTCGTACCTTGGCAGGATCAGTTACTCCTGCAAGCGTTGCCGCAACCATATCGCAGTGCTCAAAGGCACTGGCGAAACGTTCTCGCTTGTCTGGATTGTGTCGAAGCCAATGTAGGAGCTTCGCGAAACCCCATTCGTGCGAGTAAACGCCTCCGCACCAGACGATGGCCTCCAGCTTTTCTTTGTGTGCGAGCTCAGTAATTTCACGCGCCTCCCCGTGCGCACGGTGATCGCACCACAGGTAATAGTCATCGAGTGGTTGCATTTGAGCATCCACCGGAATGACGCTGGATCCTGTGGTATCGAGTGCGATAGCAACAATATCTTCGCCGCTAACGCCGGTCTCTTTGAGCACCTTGCGTGTCGCTCGTACCAGCGCCTCCATTTGTTTGTCGTGTGATTGTGTGGCAAAGTCGGGATCCTCTCGCCTGCGCTCCAAAGGGTAATCGGACGAGGCCGTTCCAAGTCGGCCACGCTCATTGTCCAACAGCGTTACTCGGACGCTTAAGGTTCCGAAGTCAACTCCTGCAGCTATAGCCACAACTCCATCCCTCCAGAGCCTCTTTCAGCTTCCATTCTGCGCCCATCAAAGGAATCCCTTCCACGAAGATATCTCGCAAGGGCTTCATTCGAAGCCCTACATCGGAGATTGCGAAGAAGCGCACCAAAAAGCCCCTTTTCAGATATGTTTTATTCAACCGGCCAGCACATCGGCTAAAGTCACTAGCTTCACCGTATAGAGCGCTAAGGAAAACGTTTTCACGTTACTCGAACCTCTCGGCAACTGTCAATCATAAAGCGGACTTTTACCCTCACAAGCATGTGCGGCTATATTTGGAAAACTTGTCGAGATGCTTATTGACGATGGTAGTTCAAGTCTAGTATGTTGCTTTTTCACTGTCGACTTTCTGTTTTTGCCCCACCTATTGAACTCGCCTCATCTAAAGGTCCTTTCGTAAACTGATCCGCCGTAATGACACAATGCGCTGCAATAATAAACAGTGACGAAAACGTTCCCGGACAGTAAGCGTTTTCACAACTTATTCCGAACCACGGAGAGAGCCTGACAATGAACGTAGCTTCGATGACCATGAGTTCGAAAGTTGAGCATCTACAGCGAATCTTCCTGAATATCGGATTGTTATTGTTTACCGGCACTCTCATGACAATGCCTTGCGGCGCGCAGCAGGCAGCGGCAACACTCAATATTCAGATCGACCATCCCGCTCATCCGGTTAGTCCCACGCTTTATGGCTTAATGACCGAGGAGATTAACTACTCTTACGACGGCGGATTATACGCAGAGATGGTGCGAAATCGCACGTTTCAGGACCGAGGCTTTGGAGGGGTAGCTCACTGGAACATCGAGCATTTGGGAACTTCGGATGCAACGATGTCGGTCGACGAGACGGAAGGTCCGAGCGCTGCGCTGCCCCACAGCCTGCTAATTGAAATCAAGCAGGCCGATTCGGCGAGTCTAGCAGGCGTGCGGAACGAAGGCTATTGGGGGATGGCTTTGCGTCCCAATACAAATTACAAAGGATCGCTCTACGCGAAGGCGGGTTCCTCCGAACTTGGCCCGCTGAACATTGCGCTGGTAAACGACAACACAGGCAAAACAGTGGCTAGCACCACGGTACAAGCACTTTCGACGGAGTGGAAACGCTACGAGTTCTCACTGACCACGGGAACTATAGCAACTTCGTCGGAGAACCATCTTTTGCTAACGGTTGGGCATGCGGGCAAGGTTTGGCTCGATCTGGTTTCGCTCTTTCCCCCGACGTACAAAGATCGCGTCAATGGGAATCGACCTGACCTGATGGAGATGATGGCGGCTATGCACCCGAAGTTTTTGCGACTGCCAGGCGGCAATTATCTTGAGGGAGATCAGATTGACGAAAGGTTTGACTGGAAGAATACGATCGGTCCGCTTGTCGATCGACCGACACATCGAAGTCCGTGGAACTATCAGTCGTCAGATGGAATGGGCTTATTGGAATTTCTGGAATGGACTGAAGACCTGAAGATCCAGACCGTACTTGCGGTGTACGCGGGATACTCCCTGAAAGGTGACCATATTCATCCCGGCCCTGCGCTGACGCCGTTCGTCGAGGATGCCCTGGATGAGATTGAGTTCGCTACCGGAGACACATCAACAAAGTGGGGGGCTGTGCGAGCAAAGCTGGGCCATCCGGAGCCATTCCCCATCAAGTACGTCGAGATTGGCAATGAGGACTGGTTTGACCGTTCGGGCAGCTACGAGGGACGTTACGCGCAGTTCTACAAAGCCATCAAGGCAAAATATCCGCAACTCGAACTAATTGCGACTGCACCTCTGAAAGGGATGAAGCCGGATGTACTCGATGATCATTATTACAAGCGCGCCGACGAGTTCTTCGAAGATGTGAAGCACTACGACACTGTAGACCGGAACGGACCTAAGATATTCGTTGGTGAGTGGGCGACACGCGAGGGATCACCGACCACGAATATGGGCGCGGCACTTGGTGATGCAGCGTGGATGACGGGCATGGAGAGAAACAGCGATTTGATCGTCATGGCTTCGTATGCCCCCTTGTTTGTCAACGTAAACCCGGGGGGGATGCAGTGGGAATCGGATTTAATCGGTTATGACGCGCTGAACAGTTATGGAGCTCCCAGTTTCTACGCGCAGTCGATGTTTGCGGAGTTCCTTGGAACTGAAGTGCCGGTTTCAACCGTTCAAGGTGGAGGCCCACGCTTCTTTTACTCAGTAACGCGGGATGCCGCAAAAGAAGTGATCTACCTGAAATTAGTCAATGCTTCGTCAATTGCTCAATCCATCGACGTCGAAATTACGGGCGTAAACAGTGTCGACAAGAATGCAACCCTGGTGACGCTCGATGCCGAAAACCTTGCCAAGACGAACACGATAACGGCTCCCACCCGTGTTGCTCCCGTGAAGTCGGCAGTCAAGATTACGGGCGCAAAGTTCAACCATACTATGCCGCCCTATTCCATCCAGGTGCTTGAACTACACGCCAAGTAGCTTGTTGCTTGAGGTCTGCAGTTTCTCTCACGAACAGTATGCCGAGCTAATCGAGTGTCGATCTGGATCGACACTCGATTGATGGATCGCGAAGTCTGGATGATGCGGTTGCTCGTCAGTTCCTCCGCAACTTAAGCTTTCGAAACTCGCGAACTTGCTTGTCGCAAAGTCTCAGCTGCGGATTCAGGGGTGATATCTCTTTGAGGCGATCCAAGCAACTCATATCCAACCATAAACTTGCGAATGCTGGCCGATCGCAGTAGCGGAGGATAAAAATGGGCATGAAATTGCCACTCCGGATGCTCTTCCCCGTCGCATGGCGCAGGATGGAGTCCCATCGAATAAGGAAACGGAGTGTCGAAGACCTCGTCATAGGTCGAAGTAACTGCTTGTAAGACTGCAGCGAAATCAGTCCTCTCCTCTTCCGTCAAAGCTTGGAGTTCGGTGACATGACGTCGAGGGAGAATCATTACTTCGAAGGGCCAAACCGCCCAGAACGGAACGACTGCGAGGAAACTCGCGTTTTTCGTAACGACACGCTTGCCGAGCGACTCTTCCAATTTCTGGTACTCGCACAACAAAACAGAATGGCTGTTGGCATGGTACTCTCGCTGGCCAGCCAACTCTGACACCACTTCATTCGGGATCGACCGACTGGCCCATAGTTGTCCATGTGGATGCGGATTGCTAGCCCCCATCATTGCCCCACGATTTTCAAATATCTGTACATAGGAGATGTCTTCCCGCGCACCTAACTCCTGATATTGCTGTGCCCATAGGTCTACTACCACACGTATGTCTGCTACCGACATCTTCGCTAAAGTGAGATCGTGGCGCGGGGAGAAGCAGATCACACGACAGATCCCGCTCTCACCCTCTGCCACCAGCAATCCCTTATTATCCTCATCACTTGAAAAGCGAGGAGAGTCTAACTTGAGGGCCGCGAAGTCATTTTGAAAAACGTAGGTGCTCGTGTATTTGTCCGTTCGGACGCCACCTGCACGAATATTTCCAGGGCACAGGTAACAATGAGGATCGTATGTCAGGGCGACCTCTGCAGCCTTGGCCTCGGTCTGCCCTTGCCAAGGTCGCTGAGTGCGGTTCGGTGAAACGAGCACCCATTCACGTTTTAGGGGATTAAACCGCCGATGAGGATTTTGCTGAGCTAATGGATTCACTTATGCACCGCCCTTAGCGGCAAGCTCGAGGGCTCCATCTGAAGGTTCACACACAAAACATTCCGCCTGAATTCCCGTACTCGTCGAGTACTCCCGTTTTAGCGTCTCGACAAATCTTTCAGCTTTATCCGCACGCACCACATTCACCGTACACCCGCCGAATCCACCACCGGTGATTCGCGCGCCAAAACAACTCTGCTGCTCCATTGCGATGCGGACGAGTCCATCAATTTCAGGACAACTTGCTGCGAAATCATCCCTCATACTCTCGTGGGCGAGGACCATTAATTCTCCAAATTTACCCATATCACCATCCAGAAGAGCTTTCCGCGCATCGAGAACGCGCTCGTTTTCAGTGATGATATGCCTACATCGCGAAAAACTTTCCTCAGTCATTTTTCCTTTACAAACTTCAAGGTCTTCAAGCGTCGCGTCACGAAGTAGCTCTATTCCAGGCCGCTCACGCCGCAAGATGTCCTGCCCCACTTCTACCTCGTCGCGTCGATTTCCGTACTCACCTGTCGCCACTGCGTGTTTTACCATCGAGTTGCAGATGACAACCCGTACCTGGTCAGGCAGTGGCAGCAGTTCGAAGGAAAGCGATCGACAGTCCAATAACATCGCACGATGCGCAACCGCGCCAGCGACAACAAACTGGTCCATAATGCCGCTTTTCGCGCCAACGTACTCGTTTTCTGCCCGTCGGCACAGCGTTGCAACCTTCTCAAGCGGCAATTCGATCCCGGAATGGCCGAGCAACGCCATAGCCGTGGCGACCTCTATTGACGCAGACGAGCTTAATCCGGCCCCCAACGGTACATTGCCCATTAGGCTCACATTACAGCCTGCCATAGAAATTCCAGCCTCAAGCAGAGACCACAGAACCCCGGCAGGATAATCACTCCAACGCCCGCTAGCGGCACGCGCTAAAGAAGCAATTTCGAAGGAAACCTCTTCTTCATAGTTGGCTGAGTAAAAAACAGCGAGTCCATCCTGCCGTCCGCTGACCACAGCGATGGTTTTAAAATCGATCGCCATCGGCATCACCAAGCCGCCGGTATAGTCAGTGTGTTCCCCGATCAGATTTACCCGCGCAGGCGCGGCATAGATAAGTCCTTCATGTCCAAAGCGTAGCCGATGCTCCTGCAGCGCCCGCTCTTTCTCCACCTTCATTCACGACACCAGTTATTTGGAATTACAAGACAGGATTATCCTACAACGCCGGAGCCACTATCTCCGCTTGCGCCCGTTTCCGGCGGCAAGTGGAGCGACTCCCAAGCGGCGGATCTCGCTACCAGCCAAGAGAAACGCACCCACGCCATAGGTGTAACTCGCAGTCGCTTTAAACGGGGCCGGCTCGGCGCCCGTTTGCTGAATGCATCCCAAACGGCCATCCGAATAGATGTGTTCAACCATGCCAGCCCAGGCTTTTTCAACGACTGGCCGGTACATCTTCGCGTCCAAACACCTTGATTGATTCCCCAGGCCAGCGCGTAGGTAAACAGTGCTGATCCTGACACCTCGGGTTGAGAGTAGTTGTCAGGATCGAGCAATCCGGCCCGCCAAAGTCCGTCCACCCCTTGAAGCGAAGCCACCCGTTCTGCCATCGCCTTCAACTGTGTTGCGTACTTTCGTCGCGCTGGATCGTCCGGCGGGAGATACTGCAATGTCCGTACAAGACCGCCCATCACCCACCCGTTGCCTCGCGACCAGAACATCTTCTTGCCGTTCGCCTCGGTCCTAGTCAAGAAATCAGCGCCCTGAGCGTAGAGATTTCACCGCAGTTCTGGGCAGTCTGATTCGCTGACACTCCTTCGTCCATGCGAACCAACCCTCGGTCTGCGGCCCAGGCCGCCGCCTACGATTTTCAAAATGATCAAGGGATTGATGAACAATCTTTCGAATATGGAACTACACCTAGCTGAGAAGCTCTATAGGGTTTATTCCTCCCGGAGAACTTCAAGAGGCTTTCGTCCCAGAATGCGGTGACTTGCGATCCAACCCGTAGCAACCGTCAGAGCGGCGGTCCCCACCAGAGCTCCCACCGCCCAACCCCACTGGAAATGGTAAGCGACCGTAAGGCGCGTCAGCAGCACCCGCGCAATGATGTTTGCAAAAAGCACACCAACAAAGCCAGCGACTAGCCCCAGCACAGCGAATTCGATGGAAAATACAGTGGCGATGCGCCCTCGCGTCGCACCCAGCGTCTTAAGCACGACGACCTCTCGAATTCGGCGATATCGCGTTCCTGCGATCGAACTGGCGAGAATAATAATGCCGGCAAAAATGGAAAACGTGGCGAGAAACTGAATGACATATGTAATTTGAACGACTACCGCACGTACCGTTTCGAGAGCCTGAGCGACGTTGATCACAGTAACTGTTGGATACGCATTGTAGAGAGCGCGCTGCAGTTGGTCGACATGATTTGGGTCCGCATGAACGCCACCGTACCAGACGACAGGCAGGCCAGCGAGAGCAGGCTGAGGCAGAATGAACTCCGCCCGCGAGTATGCATGCTGGCCATCGGATTTGGTAAGCGCCACGACGGAGGCAATGAACTGGGTGTCCTGCGCGGCGAAGGTGATGTGCGAGCCAACATGGACTCCTAGTCGCTCAGCCTGCCGCTGTTCAACCGCTACGACCGGACGTCTTTCGTCAGCGACCCACCAGTTCCCTTCTACCGTTTTTGTGCCGGGAGGTGCTGTATTCGACCAGGTGAGATTAATTGAGCGCAACATTCGCTTGGGAAAGTTCTTCAACTTTGCCTCGTTTGCCGGCACACCATCGATCTCCATGATCCGAGATGAAACCACGGGAAGCAACTCGGGCGGGGCCGTCACACTTTGCTGCGATGTCAGCAGCTTTCGGATGCCAGCAACCTCGTCGTTCGTAATGTCGATCAGGAAGACGTTCGGCAGATTGGGAGCCGCCGATACATGAAGTTCCGAGACGACAGCCTGCTGGACAAGATAAACAGTCATGATCTGCATCACGCCTAACCCAAGTGCAGCGAGCAGTGCGGCAGAAGGGTTACCTGGGCGGTAGAGGTTTGCCAGACCATGTCGAACCGAGGACGTTAGATGAAGTCGGGTCTTTGAAAGAAAAAGTCTCAGCCCCGCGAGGACAGCAACAGACGCAACCAACAAAACTATAAGCACGGCGACCAGACCCGCTGAGAAGACCTCGCCAACAACGACAGAGTCGCTCAGCGTGGTCGCAATCGCTGCGAGGCCGACGAGAATCAGCAGGGCAGCTCCCAGTTGTGCCAGATTTTTTGTGATCTTGCGCCAGATCGCGGTCACAAAGGGATCATCGTTGTCTTCAACGGCTCTGCGGAGAATCAGAATGGGGCGCACACCTCGTATGTCGAGCAACGGGGGCAGCGTGAACAGAAGAGTTGTCAGGATACCTGCGGCAAGTCCGGTAATGACAGTTCGAAACTGCACATGAAGCTCAGTATCGACATGGATGAGTTTAGCCAAAAGATAAGGAAAGCTAAGCTGCACACCAACTCCGAGAGCAACGCCGAGTAGCCCCCCGGCCAAGCCCAGCAGCAGCGTCTGCAGAAGATAGATCTTTATAATCTGGCCGGACCGTGCTCCCAGCGACTTCATGATGGCGATCGTATCCAGACGCTGTTGAAGGTGGGCTCGCATGGCCATTGCCACGCCAATGGCACCAAGCACCAGTGCCACGAGACTCATGAGTGACAACAAGCTCGTTGCCCGATCCAACCCTTGAGTTAAGGCCGGGTTCGTCTCTCGGTAATCAATAATTTGTGCCTCTGGTAAGAGCTTCTCCAGGCGTAGCTTCAGATCAGCCACAGCCTTATCGGAGATGGGTGCCCCATTGCTCGGCTTGGGAACTCGGAAGAGGTAACGCTGTCCCGCATGGCTTCCGGGTGCCAGCAGACCGCTGGCGTCCAGCCCTTCGCGCGAGATCAGCACACGCGGGCCAGCTGAAAAGTTGCCTGACAGTCGATCCGGTTCGTTCACCACAATCGACGCAATCCGAAAGAGCTGGGTGCCGATCTTCAGATCGTCGCCAACTTTGAGATTGAGTCGCACGAGAAGATCGTCCGCGACGACCACAGTATTTGCGGTGAGCACGGTCTTCAATGGACTAGCGGTAGCCAGTTGTACCTCGCCGTAAAACGGATACTTTGCTGGATCAACTGCTTTGAGCGAGACCAACAGAGGATCAAGGGTCTTCGGCGAGGAGGCCATCGAGAGCAGTTCCGTGACCGGTGTAATCTCAACTCCGCTAACCGTAATCTCGTCCAGCGCCTTCTGCTCTTCAAAGGTAGGTTGCTGAAACATCCGCGCTGAGAGATCGGCCGCCATGATGCTGCGTGCTCGATTCAGCAGCGAACTGCGGAATGAGGCAGAAAAGCCCCGCACCCCGGTTAACGCAGCTACGCCAATCGCAACCGAGAGGAGGACAAAGAAAAACTTACCCCGAGAGGAGTGCATCTCGCGGGCGGCAATCTTTGCAGCAGAGCGAAAGGAGAGGGCCGCCATCAGCCATCCGCCAGTGCAGCTTCACGTGGACCTTCGGTCGGGGCCGGATTGATCTCATCTCCGATGATCAATCCGTCCCGCAGAGTAATTCGTCGGTTTGCGTAGGTTGCCAGGACGGGGTCGTGAGTGACCAGCACCAGCGTGGTGCCTTCTGAGCGGTTTAGATTCAGCAATAGTTCGAGCACGTGAGCGCCGTTGGTGGTGTCGAGGTTTCCAGTCGGCTCGTCTGCAAGAACTATGGGGGGCCTGAGAATGAATGCTCGTGCCAGAGCCACTCGCTGTTGCTCGCCTCCGGAGAGCTGTACTGGATAATGATCCATGCGGTCGCCGAGGCCGACACTGGATAGCAGTTCCTGCGCCCGCGGGAGACCGCTCTCCTTCGTGTCAGTGTTCAATTCATGCGGCAGCAGAACGTTCTCAAGCGCTGTGAGCGTTGGAATTAGCTGATATGACTGAAAGACGAAGCCGATCGTTTTGCCTCGCACCTGCGCAAGCTTGTCTTCCGCGAGATAACTGATGGCGGTCCCGTTCAGAAAGACATTTCCTTCGGTGGGGGTATCAAGTCCCGCCATCAAACCAAGTAAGGTCGACTTGCCGCTCCCGCTCGACCCCATGATTGCAGCAAACTGTCCTCGCGGGATGGTAAAGTCCAGCCCCTTCAGAATATCCACTGTGCGGTTGCCGTTACGGATCGACTTGCGAAGGCCTTCAACAGAGATCATGGGAGTGATTGGCGCCAACTTCGGGTTCTCCTTCTTTGGCAACAGCTCGCTTTTGTTACTTTGTAGAGATGCGTGGAACGAATTCAATAGTTATTCTAGCGGTCGTGGCGCTTTCGCTTCTTGGTTGCCGAGCCAATACAACGCCAAAGCATGTCGACACTTCGGACTCCAACCAGTCGATCCCTGAAACCGCTCCTCCTACGCCTGCGCCACAGGCGACGCCAGCGACGGATAAGAGGCCCCTTGTGGTCTGCTTTGGCGACAGTCTTACTGCAGGTTACGGAACCGACCTTGGCCAGAGCTACCCTGACTATCTACAAAAAGATCTGGACGCAGAGGGTTATAACTACCGCGTCGTAAACGAGGGCATCAGCGGCAATACCACCAAGGATGGCGCCAACCGACTCGACAGCATTCTTGCGTTGAAGCCCGCGGTTGTCGTAGTTGAGTTTGGCGGTAATGACGGCCTGCGCGGTCTCCGAATTGAAGACTCACGCGCCAACATGGACAAGATTGTCGGCACACTGAAGGCAAGTGGAACGAAGGTAGTGCTTGCTGGAATTACGCTCCCCCCCGATTACGGCCCCGACTACATCATTCAGTTCAACGATACCTATGCGATGCTTGCGACGAAATACCGGGTACCGTTGCTCCCATTCTTGTTGAATGGAGTCTTTGGTGTCGATGGAATGATGCAGGCTGACAAAACCCACGCCACAAGCAAAGGGAATGAAGTCGTTGCGCGAAACGTCCTTTCGCTTCTACTTCCACTTCTCAAGAAATGAGCCTTAGCCGAGAACGACGATCGGTTGCATCAAAGTCCCGGCTATGCGGCGAGCTATTGCCAGAAGATCCGTCGGAGTCGTAAACACTTTGATCAACGGAGCTTGTGAAAAATCAGGCAGGTTCACCTGCATTCCATTCCGCAAGCGCCCGGCCAACTGATCGTCCACCGTAACCGACGGCATCTCAGTCAAAAGCGTCCGTGGATGCGGCAGCAGTGCTTCCAAATCGACAGCGGATGAGTTCTTGAGCTGATCGATCGTCATCGATTGCTCAAGTGTGAATGCGCCAGCACAGGTGCGCCGCAAGCTTGAAAGATGTGCTCCGCATTGCGCCAACTGACCGAGTTCGTGGGCCACCGAACGAACATACCCCCCGGCGGAGACGGACATTGAAAAAGTGGCTATATCGCCTACCAAAGATGTGAGTTCGAAACTGTGGATTGTGATCCGGGCAGGCTTGACTGCGACTTCCACCCCTGCCCGCGCAAGCTTATGAGCAGCAACGCCGTTTATCTTTTTTGCAGAGAAGATGGGAGGTACCTGGTCCAACTCTCCTCGAAACCTGCGGCTAAGTTCGCGCAACTGATCGAGCGATTGGGTGAGCGGTCGTGTCTCAGCCGCAGGTACGCCGTCGGCATCGAAGCTGTCGGTGACGAAGCCAAAGCGAATATGCCCCGTGTAATGTTTGTCTGCCTGTCCAAAAAATTGAGCCAACCGTGTGTATTTACCGAGAAGGAGCGGCAGAACGCCGGTGGCCATGGGATCCAACGTTCCCAGATGTCCGATCGATTTTTCACCGGTGGCTCGGCGGACGATAGCAACTACGTCGTGCGAGGTGATGCCGGAGGGTTTATCAAGAACAAGAAGACCATTCATGCAGTCTCTAGTTTACCTGCTATACACCACTTCCCTGCCGGCGAACTAACGAAAGGAACTCATTCCGCGTCTGCAGTTGGGACTTGAACACTCCAAGCATCGCCGAGGTGACTGTGGATGAATGTTGCTTTTCAACGCCACGCATCATCATGCATAAATGTTGCGCTTCGAGAATGACGGCCACCCCCTGGGGATGGATCGCCTCGGTGATAGCATCACCAATCTGGCGGGTCAATCGTTCCTGAACCTGTAGCCTCCTGGCAAAGACATCTACAAGACGTGGAATTTTGCTCAACCCGATCACCTTTCCATTCGGAACGTAAGCGATATGGGCTTTGCCAAAGAATGGCAATAGATGATGCTCGCACTGTGAGAAGAACTCGATATCTTTCACGATGACCATCTCGTCGTAGTCGACATCGAAGAGAGCATCGTGGAGTACCTCGGTGACATCCATCGTGTAGCCGCGAGTAAGGAACTCCATGGACTTCTCCATGCGCTCCGGGGTGCGCAGCAGACCATCTCGCATAGGGTCTTCGCCGATGCGCAGTAGGAGTTCGCGATACAGATCCTGGGTCGAAACGCCATCCAGCAAGGGTGCTTCGATCGTGGCCGAGTTACGTGGCATAGGAAGGGCCTCTCTTAAAATGAGCCTGACGCCAGAGCAGCTTCACCAGCGTAGTCAAATGAATTGTTGCTCGTCTCTTCAACATGAACCCGCTCCAGATGGGCAGCGGTGAAACCTTGGAAGATTCGGTAGATCTCGATACTTAGATTCTCGGTCGTGGAGACAATATTCGCAAAACAATCCAGCGTGTTCAGATTTGTATGATCGAAACGTGCCAGAAGGTTTGCTTGTGCAAAGGCATCCAACTCCGAAAGGGAACAGACCATACCTGTCGCAGGATCTACCTGACCACTCAGCGTTACCCGCACGGTGTAGTTATGGCCGTGACCGTGGGGATTATTGCATTTGCCGAATACAGTCAGGTTCTTCACAGCGTCATAGGACTCCGTGTGCAGGCGATGAGAGGCACTGAAGTGGTAGCGGCGATTGAGATGCGCTCTCATAGCTCACCATAGTAGTCCGCGAACAGGTCCGGCAACTCATAAATTCGTACACGGTGCAGCTTCGCATGAGAAATCTTGCCGTCAAGCCGTTCCCAGATCGTGATCGCAATGTTCTCTGTCGTGGGTATTCTGTCTTTGAACTCCGGAACTTCCAGGTTCAAGTGCCGATGGTCATAGATGCTGATGACTTCGCGCTCCAGGATCTCTTTAAGTTCCTTCAAGTCGACGACGAAGCCTGAGGTCGGATCTATCTCGCCTGCGACAGTAACCTCCAGCGTGTAATTGTGACCGTGGCCGTTGCGATTCGCGCATTTACCAAAGACGCGCTGGTTCTCTTCTGGCGACCACGCTTCGTTCCAGTAGAAGTGGGCTGCAGAGAACTCGGCTTTTCGGGTAAGAAAGATCATGATTATTCCTGTGATTAGACGTGACGACCGCTTTCAGGGATTCAAAGCTCAAAGTGACTAGGTACTCGTAGTGTAGTTGCGTCCCTTCCAGACAACGGTATGTTTGACACGATGGTAGATAACGCTACGAAGGAGCAGGTAGACGAAAAGAGGAATGCCCAAGATGGAGATCGCCACGTCGAATGCGGGAAAGTTCGAGCGCGCGACGCGAGAGTAAAAGCGCCACAGCGTTCGGACCCATATCAAAAGGATAACGCTTCGCTGCCAAGGCTGCAGCCAATAGAGGCTGTATGCGATCAAAGGCAGTCCGAAGAAGAGCAGAATGTCCAGAATTCGCCAGAGCGCTAGAGCGACCGGCTTTGGGAAGAGAAGGGCGAGATTTTTTGTCCAGCCTTCGATCATCTCCGAGGTCGTCCAGTACATCCGGGTGGCAAGGGCTTCGGGCGCGTAGCGGAGGCGGATGATGCGGGGCCCGCGTTTGATGTTGTGAGCGAGGGCGACGTCCTCGAGTACACTCTTGCCGACGGCGCGGTGTCCTCCGACTGAAAAGTAGGCGTCGCGTTCGACCAGAATGAATTGGCCATTGGCGGCGGCCAGGCGGCGTGTGGGATCGTTGACCTGCTTCGGTGGGTATACCGAGGCGAGTTCCGAGAAGACCAGAGGCATGACGGCGTGCTGCCAGAAGCCGGTGACGATCTGTCGCGGGGAGTAGGAGAGCAGGACTGCCTCGTGCTTCTCGGCCTCTCGGAGGGAGCGCGAGATGTCGTTGGTCTCGTGAACTGTATCAGCATCGGTGAAGAGGAGATGACGTCCGCGGGCGGCTTGTGCGCCGGTCCAACAGGCGTTGCTCTTGCCTGTGAATCCTCCGCTGCTGCTGAGGTCCAGCGGCGGCGCGTCGAGCACGATAACGCCTTCATGGTCAGCAGCTGCCTGAGCTGCGATCGCTCGGGTGTTGTCGGTTGAGTCGTCGTTGACGATGATCAACTCCCATTGCTTGCCGAGGGCAAATCCAGGTTCAGACTGGCTCAGCAGCGAGTTGAGACAGACGGAAAGCGACCTCTCCTCATTGCGAGCAGGAATAATGACCGAAAGTTGCAGGTCAGGCGTTTCGGTCAAATTCAGATCCTGCTCCGGTTCCGTATCGTTCACGACTTCGTATTATAGGAAGTGGAGCGTATTGTGCGTAGAGTCTGGGCGAGTCTGTTGTTGGGAATGATGTTGGCGGCGGGGTGCGACCGGGGAAGCCACCCTGGGAACATCGACAAGCCAGCACCACAGTTTGTGATGGGAGACGGCACCAGAACAGTGGATCTAAGCAAGCTGCGGGGGCACGTCGTCGTGCTGAACCTGTGGGCTACGTGGTGTGCTCCGTGTATCGAGGAGTTGCCGAGCCTGCTTGCTCTGCAAAAGAAGATGCCCGAACTGGCAGTTGTGGCGGTGAGCATGGACCAGGATCCCGATGTTTACCGGCGTTTTCTAGCCGACCATCATGTGGATGTGCTGACCGTTCGCGATGAACAGCAGAAAGTCAACGCGCTTTACGGTACAGTGCAGATTCCTGAGACTTACATCATCGACAAACAGGGAGTACTACGTAGAAAGTTCATCGGTGCTCAGGATTGGACCAGTTCCGAGATAACCGGCTACCTTGCCAAGATGTAATCCTTCCCTACGTTGTTTTCTTTCTAAGGGGGCACCCCCACCCCCCCAGTACCTGCGTGCAACCCGTTTGTTTTAAGTAACTTACACTTCTTTGACCTTTGCAAAATAGTCATAACAAATGGGTTACAGCTAAATTCGTGCAATGAAAAGAGTTACGGTTGAATCGACCCACGACAGGCTGATCGTGGCCCCTTTATTGATCCTGTATCCAGTATATCTGCCGGAGGATAACTCATACGCCACGCTTATCCTGTTGATTGCAGGTAGTTTATTGAGATTCAGGGCTTGACAAGTTTCAGCGATGCCAACGCCTTCAGGCAAGATCAGGATCGGGCATCGCGTTCGTCGCGAGTACGCCGCTGGTATTATCGAATTTATGACACAGCTTGATGTTCTTTACCGGTATGGTGTTGCTCCAACGGAAGCCTCCGTCCTTGCCATGGCGAAGGTGCGCGAGGTGTACGGGGTTCGCCATATGGCGCTCGATGAGGCCAAGAAGACGGTACGGATCGAGTATGACGCCAGCCGCCTGACGGAGCCGGTCATCTACGAACTGCTGCGTCGCGCCGGTTTGGACATCGTTGAGACGATGCCGATGTTCGCCCCTCCGCCGCCGCCAGAGCCGGTTGCTGCAACCTAGTTGCCGGAGTTCGCTTTATTGGTTATTTTTAGGATGCTTCTGTAGTTCCGAGTTCCCTGTTTTGCGCGCCTGTAGCTCAGCTGGATAGAGCATTTGGCTTCGAACCAAAGGGTCGGGGGTTCGAGTCCCTCCGGGCGCACCATAAAATCCTTTACGCATTCCAAGAAAAGTCCAACCCCGCACAGCGAGTAAACTGCGTTCGGTTCGGCTGTCTGCACCAATCGGCTGTCTCCACCAATCAGACAGCGGTGCGCTGTTAAGAACGTTCCGAGAGAACTTCAGCTTCCGACTCGTTCCGGAGATCTTGCTTAACTGCTATCTGCGTGTCTAACGAAGGTTGCGAAGTGGCCCGTATCATTCCGTGCCTAGGGTTACCGCAAGCCGGGCATGGTTCGGCTTTTAAACTAATCTTTGCTCCACAGCACGGACAAAAAGCTGCCATCTCATTCAGCCTCCCCAGCTGGCTTGAAGTCTTTAGATGGCCCCGAAAGTGCAAAGATTCGAGAAGGGTTCATCAGGGAGATGCGTACGTAACGACTTCAGTATCCCTACGATTGATGAATATGCTTTGAGGTGCGCTCTTTGTGCGTTCCAGGTGAGCGTGAAGGGTTTTACAGCCCCGAATTGACAGATGGAACTGATAAGTTGCTAACCATTGCGGGCGGACCATTTGGCGGCGACACCGGGCCATCCGGGCTCTGCATGACCTACCTGATCTTCGATGACTTTCTGATCAACGATCTCACCTCGGGCGACCCGTACATCGCTGGAACGCATACTGGAACATTTTCAGATTATGACGGCTCCAGTTGGCCTCCTTTACCCGGCAGCCTTCCCGTCACTCTCGTTATCACTCCAGATGCATCGACTGTGCCGGAACCATCTAGTTTGTTACTGCTGGCGACAGGAGTTCTCGGGCTGGGCATAGCTGCATCTCGTAAGTCTCATACACCGCTTAACCGTAGATCTCTGTAAGTAACTTCTATCAACGAAGAAGCCCCTCCCTATTCGGAGGGGCTTCTATTTCATCTCTCGTGAGTTCATTGGCCTGTACGGTCAACTGAACTTTCCGACAACTGACTTTTTAGGAACCTTGCTAAGAGACGGCAACAAACGTCCGGCGAAGCTCTTTTTCCTTTTTTGTGCTGAACTCCATCACGAAGCACTCGCTGCAACCAGTGAACATTCGGACTGTGGGCGTCACTGTGACCGTTCCCAAATCGCCCCATGGTTCGCTCCCAGGGTCGAATAAATACAGCGAAGGCGGCGTCCAATCGATTTGTTCAGACAATTCATTCGGCGAACGAGGAGCGACAAGTTCACTATCATCGTTGGTCAGGGCACACATTATCGCGAGAATTTTCTCCGGGGCGATGCTTGTCTTGAGTCCCTTTGCGAGATCGATAGCTTCTGAGCTTCCATCGACCCAAGATTCCCGGCCTCGCCATGCGGGGTCGATCTTGTCGATGTGAAGATCGTCGAATCGTTCGATTCCACCAGTGGCCAGAACCATTCGCATCCAGCCTTCGATGATGGTGCTACGGGCATTTTCTAGTTCTACGTCGGAGTGCTTCTCATCCATCGGAATGTTCCTCTCAGTGTGTGATCATAGCCTTGCCCCAATTCCCACGAACGGGGTCATCGGAGACTTCGATACTGACGAGTGAATGTAGACCACGCACAAATTGCTGATGCACCTTAGTATGGAATGGATCGCTTGCGAGAAAGTTCGCCGCCTCCTGACGAATCTAGCGGCTGTCACTACCTTTGAATTGAGGAAACTGCATGATCAATCGCCGACACGTGTTGAAGGGGATGGGTACGCTTGCGCTGGGTCCCACGCTGCTGCCTCTTACAAGTCTTGCGCAGGCTACACCGCCGAAGCTGACGCTGCCTGCGCCGGGCGCTGACGGATGGATCTCGCTCATCAATGATCGCGATCTGACTGGCTGGTATTCCATGCTGCAGAAGAGCGGTAAGGGCGTGGCGGAGAAGAAGCGCATTGTCACGGTGGAGAACGAGATGCTCCACATTATGGGCGCTGACGTGGATGATACCGAATACGAAGCGGGCTACCTGGCGACGCACCAGGAGTTTGAAAACGTGCGCATCCGCCTGGAGTACAAGTGGGGCGTCAAACAGTTTGCGCCGCGCACGATCAGCAAGCGCGACAATGGGCTGCTGTATGGGTTGGTCGGTGAAGATAAGGTATGGCCGCGCTGCGTGGAGTGCCAGATCGAAGAGGGTGATGTGGGGGACTTCTTCCTGGTGGACGGAATTCGTGGCGTGCAGTCTCCGCATGGCGCGGGCCTGTTCGGTCAGGGGTTGAGTCTGACGCATGGCTGGCCTGCGCCCGATAGCGATGCCGCCAAGGCGGCCGGCAAGCCCAGCACGGAGGAGCCGAGCACGGGCCGCATGATCAAGGACGGAAACTTTGAGATGCTGGACGGTTGGAATACGGTCGAGGTGCTTTGGCAGGGCGACCGCGCCGCGCATATTATCAACGGCCGCTGCGTTAACACCATTACACAGCTGCAGCAACCCGACCCGGCGAATCCCGGTAGATTCATTCCTCTAACGCGTGGCAAGATCGCTCTCGAGATTGAATACGCCGAGATCTGGTTCCGCAGGCTCGAGGTGAAGGCCATTGGCTGATCGCACCACACCCACACTGGCTTGCTTATTGTTCTGGGTGGAGTGCCTTCTTTAGAAACTCGACGTAGATCTGCCAGTCTGAGGGGACGACGCCATGACCGCCGTCGTGCATGTAGTAGCTGATGTCGTGAAATATGGGTTGTTTGGCTGAGGGCCAGATGTCTGTGCCGAGATCCTCTTTTCCCAAGAGCTTGTAGACGGGGCCGGCGGCGACTGCGGCGAGGAATTCTCCTTTGGGATCGGACCAGTAGTCGGTGTTGCCGGTCTGCAACAGGAGTGGGCGTGGAGCGATCAAGGCGATGAGAAGATTCGCGTCCATGGGCGCTTTGTCGGGGAAGCCGCCGTACTTCGCGTAGTTTGCGGCGAATTGATACGGGTAGCGGCTGGGGGCGGTGAGGTGGGCGATGGTCTCGCCGTAGTCGCGGTGACTGAGCGCGGCACCGCCTTCGCCTGAACAGCTTTCGATGACGGCGGCGAAGCGCTGGTCGTGCGCTCCGGCCCACATGACGGTCTTCCCGAGGCGTGAGATGCCGTGGATTGCGACGCGCTTTGCATCGATACTGTTGTCGGTTTCGAAGTAGTCTTCGACGCGGCTCATTCCCCAGGCCCAGGCTGAGATGGTTCCCCACTCGTCGGGTGCTCGCTGGGTCTGTCCCGGCTTGAAGTAGCGAGCGCGAATGCCGTTGGAAAAACCTTCGGGATAGTCAGGATCGACGTCGCCGTAGTAGAAGGTCGCGACACCGAAGCCAGCGTCGAGGAGGGCTTCGGCGTCGATGTGGCCGAAGTTGTGGGCCGCCGGCGGCGTTATGCGGGTATTGGTCTTCGGATCCCAGACGGTCTCGGGTTTTATTCCGGGATCGGCGACGGCGTTTTGTATGACGCCAAAGTTGATGCTCAAGAGCATTGGCACGGGCTTGTGCGCGGCGGGGGGGAGATAGATGAGCAGATTGATCGACGGGCCAGCTTTTTCTTTATTGAGATAGATCGTGACTTGTTTGCGAATCGCTTTGCCGTTGAGCGCGGGCGTTCCCTTGTCGACAACTTCAAAACTCTCTCCGGGAGGACGGCCGGGCGCTCGACCATATTGCTGGGTTTCGAACATTTCGACGATCTCGGGACGTCTTTTGGCGTACCAGGTGGCGGCGTCGCGGACGGGCTTGCCGTTGTTCAGCTTGAGCGGGTCGGGCAAGATGTAGGTGCCGACCTTCGCTTCGTCGTAGTTGACGGGAATACCGGCTACGACTTCGGGGGGAGCCTTGGGTGTTGCGGGCTGCGTCTGCGCGTGTAGCGTGAGTGCGGGAGTGATGAGGACGAAGGACAGAAATCGAGCTCTGAGGGACATGGTAGTTTCCTGACTTGTTTGCAGAGGTACAGTCTGTTTCGTCGGGGAAATAAATTCCCACTCGGAACACTAGAGTTGTTCCGAGTGTCCTGTCAAGGGTGTCTGATTCACTTCTGGTGCGAGCGCAGCGATTTGCACCCGTAGGTTGTGGCCAAATTGGAGAAGAAGAACTGGCTCAGATTTCGATTTACTCGGATCGAAGGGCCTGCATGGGATCGACAGAAGCTGCGCGACGGGCGGGAACAATACAGGCGACGATCGCGGCTAGGAGCAAGACGAGCGCAACAGACGCGAACACGGAAAGATCGATTTTTCCGACTCCGAAGAGTGTGCTTTGCATTCCTCGCCCGACGAAATAAGCGCCGATGAGGCCTAGCGTGAGGCCTATGCCGGCGAGAATGAGGCCCTCGCGAACGATGAGGAAGACGACCCGGGTGCGGTTCGCTCCAAGCGCCATACGGAGAGCGATCTCGTGCGAGCGCTGAGCCACGGAGAACGACATGACACCGTAGACTCCGAGTGCTGCAAGGAGAAGCGCGACGACGGCGAAACTGGCAAAGAGAATGAGAGAGAATCGGTCGTTGGATAGGACCAGATCGTGTACTTCGTTCAGAGAACGTGGTTCGGCGAGGGCTACCTCGGGGTCGACGGAGTTGATGGCAGCGGCAACGCTCTTGGCCATGGCGTCAGGGTCGTTGACGGTGCGGACTCCCATGGCTACATCGGACCAGGGAATCTGCCAGAAGGAGACCAGCGTTTCGGGGCGGTCCTCGCGCAGGTTGCCTCCGCGAACGTTGTGATAAACCCCGATGATTTGCCATTCGACCGGAGGGCCGAGCTTCGTGACTCCGGGAACGAGTTGTTCGATGGAGAGGCGCTGCTGGAGTGGATCCACGTCTTTGAAGTACTTCTTTACGAAGGCTTCGTTGATGACAGCTACTTTGACGCCGGCGATGTTGTCCTGATCGGTGAAGATGCGGCCCTTTATGAGTCGAATTCCGAAGGTATGAAAGAAGTCTGGAGTGACCATGCCGAAGCGCGTGTCCGGGCGCAAGGAAGGATCGGTGAAGGCGGGTTGTCCAACGATGGTGAAGGGCATACCAAAGCCTGGACCGTAGAGGGGCATGCCAGTCATAGCAGAGACAGAGGTGACTCCCGGAACAGAATTAACCTTCGAGAGTATCTGCTTGTAGTAGGCGATGATCTTCTCGGGTTCTTTTGAGCGCGAGTCGGGGACCGGAAGGAAGAAGGTGAGGACGTGGTCGGTGCGGAGGCCGAGGTCGACACGGAGCAGATTGAGGAAGCTATGGATGGCAAGACCGGCACCTGCGAGCAGCGATAGGGCTAGGGCGAACTCGCCGATGACAAGGAGTTGGCGCAGGCGGTGACGACCTGCTCCTACACCGGTGCGACCGCCTTCCTTGAGGGTTTCTGCGGGATCGACGCGGGATGCGTACCATGCGGGCGCGCTGCCGAAGAGCAGACCGGCGAGAGTGGTGGCGGCAAGGGTGAAGAGCAGAATGGGGATGTTGAGGTGAAGGTCGGCCTCGTTGGGAAGAGTGTCGCGCGGCATGATGGCAAGAAGCGCGCGAAGCATGCCGTACCCCACTCCAATGCCGAGAAGACCGCCTGTGATCGCGAGGACGAGACTTTCGGTGAGAAGCTGGACGAAGATGGATCTGCGAGTGGCGCCGAGTGCGCTGCGGACGGCTAGCTCCTTCTGGCGGGCCAGGCCGCGGGCGAGGAGGAGGTTGGCTACGTTGACGCAGGCGATGAGAAGGATAAAGGCGACGGCGCCGAGCAGGAACCAAAGAGTCTGCTTGCGTTCGCTGGGGAGAAAGTCATTTTTGAGCGGCTCGACGAAGACGCCCCAGCCTTTGTTGCTTCTGGGATTTTCCTGTGCGATGTGGAGGGCGACCGAATCCATGTCGGCCTGAGCCTGCTGAATGGTGACGCCGGGTTTAAGGCGGGCGACGGTGAGAAGCCAGTGGAAGTCGTGGTTGATCTGGTCTGGCTTGAAGACGAGAGGCACAGTAAGTTGTTCACGGCCGCGGTCGTCGAGGCCCGGAGATAAAACTCCAACAATGGTGTAGGGCTCTCCGTCGACGCGCATGGATTGGCCGATGATTTTGGGATCGGAGCCAAGGTGCATCCAGAGCTTGTGGGTCAGAATGGCGACGTGGTCTCTGCCTTCGACGCCTTCTTCCGGCAGGAAGTCGCGGCCGAGGTAGAAGGAGCGACCGAACATCTTGTAGAAACCAACGGTGGCTTGTCTGCCGTCGATGTTCTGAGGCTGATTGTTAGTCGAAATGTTGAATGTTCCACTGCTGAAGGCGTTGATGTCCTGAAAGCTGGAGTTAAAGCGCTTCCAGTCGAGGAAATCGCCGGCGGACATGGGGTTGTGGAAGGTTTGAATCTTGGACCAGATAACGACCAGCTGGTCGGGTTGGGGATATGGCAAGGGCGCGAGGAGTGTTGCGTAGTCCACGGTGAAGATGGCGGTGTTGGCGCCAATGCCTAACGCAAGCGTAAGGAGGACCGTGAAGGTGAGACCGGGGCTCTTCCACAGAGTGCGGACAGTATATTGAATATTACGAAGGATACTCGACATTGGACACCTCGTAGTGAAGCTGGCTCCGTGTTTAGCTTGAAATTACTGTTGCTGGCAGCATACTCGATTCGCGCAACTTCCTAAAGATCTGCGGACCAAACTGGCTCGATGAAGTCACGGTGGCAGTTTGAGTTACGCGCGATGGCACTAGCGGCCTAAAGCCGGCGATGCGCGGGAGGGCGTTGAGTGTCTTTACCGAAAGAACAGATTAATTCCTTCTGTTCTGGGAGACAAGAACTCTGCGGCGGACCACTCCCGCCAGACCCAGAACTCCGGTGCCAATCAGGGCGATGCTCGACGGCTCTGGAGTCAGAGCGACACCCTTCACATTCGGAGTCAGCGAGACGTTATCGATGTACTCGTCCGGTGTGTTTGGTCCAGTGCTTAAGAACTGTCGGCTGATCTCGGTCTCGAATACGTGTGATCCCGCCGTCAAATTGAAGGTTTCATTGAAGCTGCCTCTCAGAAGCTGGCCGGCCATCGCAAAAGAACCGAGATCGTCCGACGCGACAGTGACTCCATCGATGAGTATCGAGAACGTTCCTGCATCCACGTTTTTACCGACGTTATCTTGAGACGCAAACTCCTCAGTCAATGTATAAGCACCGCTCACCGGCGCGATGATGGTCTGAGACAAACCACCGCCCTGCTGAGTGAAGTCGAAGTTTACCTCGCCGACGTTGAAGTGCGCAGCATCACTTGTACCGCTCGTTGCCGTAGTGAAAGGCGTGACGCTCGGAAGACCTGCGCCGTCA
This sequence comes from Tunturiibacter lichenicola, assembly GCF_051013355.1. GTDB lineage: Bacteria > Acidobacteriota > Terriglobia > Terriglobales > Acidobacteriaceae > Edaphobacter > Edaphobacter lichenicola_F. The sequence continues at coordinate 394,822 of NZ_CP132944.1, forward strand.
CTACCATTTGATGTTGTAAAGACTGTCCATCCGGCCAGGGAGCCGGTCTCAAAGTTTCCGTTTGTTATTGTGTCTGCCAGGGCAGGTCTACAGAGTAGATAGCCAATAGAAAACAGTACGCCCGCAATCGCCGATACACGTCGCCTAATCATCGAACTCCTCCAAGACAGAAGTGATTTCATGGTTCAAGTCTTGCCATGGCGATCTGAGCTGACTTATTTGTTTTCCGCAGTACGACGCAGGGTCGTGCTGCAATTCTTGTCAACCGCCATGTGGTAAAAGAACGACCGGGGAGACGTGCTCTGCATTTTGTTGCAGATACTGCTCATTGTTTGCATGTACTTCCCAACATTTGATCGTCAGATATATACGTCATCACCCCAGACTCAGCTGGACGATCAAATATTGAAGCCCCCAAAAAACAAGATAATGGCTAACTTACACCTCTTCCAGACTTAGCGCCATACTAAAGACTTCAGATAATTAAGCCCACAAACGGCTACTCGCCTGGGGCGCTTCGTTTACAGACACTTGTGCCACATAGGATGAACGCAGAAATGTGCAGCTATGTGATGGAAGTTGCAACTGATCTCTTCAGTCGCATGCCTAGTCTGGGTATGAGATTTATCTGTCGACGCTAATTGGGCAGTTGCGCACGACTTTCTGTGTTTCTGTTCCGCCAGGCCGTGCCCCAGAAGACAGCTACTCCGGCGCCGATTAGAAGTAATGTCGATCCCAGGACTTTGGCGATCGCAATCGTTTTGTGAGGCTCATCGCTTGATGGAATGACGGCCAAAACGATGGTCAGCGATGTGGTGATAAGACCCACAACGGCTAGAACGATGGCGACCGGCTTCCCTCCAGGGACTCGCGCCACTCCCTGGGGAAATGGTTCGCGCTGCAGCCGGATCATTGCGAGGAAGAGATACAGGAAAGGGATGAAGTACGTGATGATGGACATGCTGACGAGCAGGTCGTATGCGCTTTGCACTGTGCTGCCAGCCTGGCTCAGCAATGCGCAGAGCATTCCCGCGACGCCATAGCAGATCACCGCGATCCATGGTGTGCCCCACTGTGGGTGAACCTTCCCGAACGCCTTTGGCAGGTAGCGATCGATTCCGGCTACAAAGGGCAGGCGCGAGGTGGAAGACAGAAAGGACGCGGCTCCGCCGACGCTGTTAAGAGCGACGAGCAGAGCTATCGCGAGGACGATCCACAAAAGACCAAGACGGGCGCACATGACCTGGATGGCACTGACGAAGCCGCCCAGACCGCTGATCTCAGCGCTTGGCAGAGCAACGAGCAACGCGATGGTTCCGGCGATGTAGCTGCCTGCAAGAAGTATTCCGGAGACAATGAGGGCGCGGGGAATGGTGCGTCGTGCGTTTTTTATCTCCTCGCTCATGAAAGAGCCGGTCTCGCATCCACCGAAGGCGAAGAAGACTGTCGACCAGAAGATCGCGTTTCTCAGGCTTGCATGAGGCGTCATGGTCGCGACCGTGAACTTCGTCGCGGACCCGAATCGGAAGACGCTGACGCCAGCGAGGATCATCAGGATGATGATCGGACCCCAACTCCCGAGTGCTCCGATACTGTTGAGCCATTTTCCAAACTTCAGTCCGCGTACGTTGAATAGCGTAATGACCGCGAGGCATACCAGCGCGAACAAGAGGTAGTAGTTGCTGGTGTTTGTAAGCTTCTGACCGTGGGGCAAGGCGAAGAGGAGGCTGCCTGCTCCGAAGTAGAGCACCGCAGGAAAGAACGGCAGGTTGCTCATCCAATACATCCACGCAACGAGGAAGCCGGAGAAGTCACCAAAGGCCCGTTGGGTCCAGACGTAGAGGCCGCCCTCTTGTGGGTAGCGCGCCGAGAGTTCAAGCACGCTTGCAGCGAGGGGCACAAAGAAGAAGAGACAGGCGAAGATCCAGACAAGAATTGTGCTGGGGCCGGCTGCTGCCGCAGTTGCGATCCACCGCAGGCTCAATCCGCCTGCGATGTAGAAGAGCGTGAGATCGAAAAGGCCTAACTCGCGTTTGAGTAGTTGCTTCTCGCCCGGCTGGGAGTTGGTCATCAGGCTTGGTTCCGATCACGCAGGATGGCCATCGCAGCGTTTCGTCCGTTGATTCCGATTACGCTGCCGCCGGGGTGCGTGCATGCGCCGCAGAGGTATACGCCTTGCATGGGAGTTCGAGGGGTGAGGCGGTTGCTCCACATGTAGGCGGGAAGGCATTCGCCCTGAAATATGTGGCCGCCGGTGAGACCGACCTTCTGTTCGATGTCGGGTGGTCCTAGAACTTGTGCGTCGACGACGGCCTCTGGCAGATTGCTGCAGAAGCGGCCAATCGAACTTAGTGCCAGTTCCTTTGCATCGTTGCGGTGATCGTCCCAACTGCCTGATGCGAATGCGTAGGGCACGTATTGCGCGAAGACGCTCATGGTGTGCAGACCGGCGGGAGCTACGGTTGTGTCATGCACACTCTGGAAATAGAGCTCGCACCAGAGTTTGTCTGGCAGGTGGCCTGCGCGGGCTGCGGCATAACTGGCCTTCCACTCGGCCTTCGTCAACGGAGCATTGATCTGGCCGTAGTGATGGGGTTCCTGCGTTCCAGGACGTGCGGTGAAGTTTGGAAGTTCGCGGAGTAGTACGTTTAGTTTGACCGTGCATCCTTCGATTGGCACGGAACGCACTTTTTTTTCCCAGGTGGGATCCGCGTCTGCGTCCAACATGCGAAGTGTGCGGATTGGATCGGCATTCGAGACGACGACTGGCGCGGTGATGCGCTCTCCACTCTCGAGCAAGACTCCCTCTCCGGGGAGGATGCGCGCGACGCTGATGCCTGGAGCCACGACCGCTCCGGCTTCGCGGGCAGCATCGCAGAAGTAGAAGGAGACCATTCCCATGCCACCCTTTACGTAGCCCCACATGCCTGGCATATCGCCGAGCCGGCCTGAGGAGTGATGAAAGCGGATGGAGGCGGTTCCAGCGTCGAAGGGACTTGCGTTGGTGCCGATTACGCCCTGGCCCAGATATGCGGATTGCAGGCGTTCGTCGGTGAGATAGCGTTCGACGAACTCGGCCATCGACCAGTTAAAGAGAAGACTGTGTGCTTCGGCGTCGCCTGAGAGGAGCTCTTCTAGGCGCTCTTTCGTGGGTGCGTCGCCGATCCATAGATCTCTTGCGCCGCTGTGCGGGTCTGCGTCGGACGATCCGCTTGTGGGCCGCAGCGCATCGCGCAATCTGCGGATTACATCATTCATCGCGCGCCAGCCTTCGATGTCTTTGGGCGAAAAGCGGCGAACCTCTTCTTCGCAGCGAGCGTCATCGTCCCAAAGCTGGATGCTGCTGCCGTCGAGGAACGGCACAAAGAGGCCGTTGACAGCAGGTGTCCAATCGAAGCCGCGTTCGGGTAGTCCGAGCTCCTTGATCACGAGGGGATGGAGGAGACCTGCAAGATAGGCGCAGGGCGACATACGAACATCGGGAAATGGCTCTTCGACCGTGCAGGCACCACCGACTCGTTCGCGGCTTTCAAGTACCAGCACACGTTGGCCGGCTCGTGCAAGATATGTGGCGCAGGCTAATCCGTTATGACCAGCCCCGACGACGATTACATCCCAGCGACGACCAGCGATTTCCTTGAGTGGGGCTGGGAGCCCGACCTTTCCCAGGACTGCTGCCGTTGCGGACATACTGGGAGTATCTACGCCCGGCTTCAGATAACAAAGAAGAAACGACGGCGGTTATTTACCTATATCGAACTTGTGCGCCGGATCCGCCGCTATCCCTAAGTATTCGACTTCTAAATCGAGAACGTTTTTTGCGCGCGGCAAAATAGTACTGTGGGTGAATACCCTTTGCTGTAACGGAAGGAAGTCAGCGGACTATTCGCTGTGGGGTCAGAAGCTTGCTCCCGAGAGCAAATTCCTATATCTTTAAAAGGTTGCATCCCATCAAATGTGCGCCCGTAGCTCAGTTGGATAGAGCATTTGGCTACGAACCAAAGGGTCGGAGGTTCGAATCCTTCCGGGCGCACCATCCTTCGATTGAGCTCAAGGAATCGAGCTCTCGACTCTAAATTTTCCAAACAAATACTGGCGCCACTAATCGAGTGGATACGTCACTGTTTGCGGGAGATTCGATGCAGTATGATCCTGCGGACTTCTCTGAATCCCATCCGTTCGTAGAGTTCGATGGCTCGAGAGTTCGTGGCACTGACGTGGAGCCAGGAGATCAGGCCATCGCGGCGATGATCTCGCGCCAGCTGCCACATAATGGCTGCAGCGTAGCTCTTGCCACGATGTGCCGGGTGTGTGCAGATGCCGCTGATTTCGGGGTAGCCATCGATGATCAAACGCTCCCCGCCCATCGCGATCAACTCGCCCTCAGACCGAATGCCATAGTAGTTGCCCATCTCGCAGGTTCTGCTGCGAAAGAAGCCGGGGAATGCGAGGGTCGTGAGCGCAACCATCTCTGGCGCGTCGGCGTTAGAGAGCGGCAGGATCTCAATCGTTGGAGCGGGTTGGGTAATTTCTGCGGGAAGGACCATCTGGAGACACTCCAGTGATTCTTCGAAGACGAGTTCAGGCGGATGTGGGTAGGTCTCACCGGCGATCCACACCGACTCGTCAGGCGCTAGAAGGGAGTGGAGTTGGAGCAGCGAGGCGACGGACGGCGAAGCGACTGCAGCGAACGGAGCGACATCCGCGGGATATCGGCAGGCGTCTCCCACTGAGACTGAGAAGTGGCGATGCCTGGTGTGGAGAGCGTGCCACACGGGATCTGCGAAGAGGCTCTCTGGTAGGTCAGTCATTCTTTTAGAACATACGCGATGTGTCGTTTTACTTCGAATCGCCGGGCAGAAGCAAGTAGGGAAGGTCGTGTAGAGTGACCTTGCCGTTGGCGTAGTCGATGCGCCAGATGCGGTCGTACTGCTGCTCTGGCCAGGGGGAGTAGGGCGGCGTTGCCCCGAGGGCCCTGGCAAGATTCGGGATCTCCCCGTGATGCCAGACCACCAGTACGACCTTGCCGGCGTACTTTCCGCTGAGCAGAGTGGAAGCAAGGGCGGCATAGTCATCGTTCCTGAAGCTATCGTCGATGGGCAGATGAAGCGCTTCGGCGAGCGGAGTGACGGTTTGAACGGGGCGGTTGGAGTGGGCGCTGATGTGAGTGGCGAAGAGCACCTGCGGTGTCGGCACGTCGGGCCGTAGGGAAGGGCCAAACAGCCTAGGCAACAGGCGAGCGCGTTCGAAACCCGTGGGAGAGAGGTCGATTCGTCCGCCGGTCAACTTTTCCGCGTGGCGGATGAGAAGGATTGTGGCGGGGGGCTGTGTCCCTGTCTCAGCGATCTTCTCGGTCTTCCGTGCGCATGCTCCTAAAGCGACGACCAGCCAGGTAAGAACAAAGAGGCGGAAGTAGGGGCGCGAGCGGACCATTTCGTAAGCATAGCTTTTGGTTTGGTTGTTGGGCGGGTGAATTCTGCTGAAGTTTCAGACGTTACGGATTGACGACCAAAATAGTCCTCAATACACTAGAGTATGAACGAGGGGCTGCTCCGACCCTCGAGGAGACAAGTTAAGAGGGCGGCGTTTGCCGTTTCTGCTGAGTTACCTCCAGGGAAGAGAAAGACCTTATGTTGCAAGCATTTATCATTACGCTCCGCGAAGGGGTGGAAGCATCGTTGATCGTGGGCATTGTGTTCGCGTACCTGTCCAAGATCGGCAGGCCGGAGCTGAAGCGGACGGTCTTCTGGGCTTTGGGCTCAGCGATTGCCGCCAGTGTGGCAGGCGCGGTTGTGGTGGCACGGACCCAGTTCAACACGGACATCTTTGAAGGTTGGGTGATGTTGGGGGCGGCTGCCTTTGTCATCAGCATGATCTGGTTTATGCACAAGACTGCACGGACCATGAAGGGTTCGATTGAGGAGAAGGTTGCGCAGTACGCCGGTGCGGCGGGGGTATCGAAGGCTGGCCTGTTCTTCTTTGTGTTTCTGCTGGTGCTCCGCGAGGGCGTGGAGACGGTGTTGATTCTTTCGGCGGTGACGCTGAACTCGACGGAGTTGCTTAGCTTTACCGGGACACTGCTTGGGATCGCGGTTGCAGTTGTGTTTGGTGTGCTGTTCATTCGCGGCAGCGTCAAGATCAATCTACAGCGATTCTTTCGCGTTACGACGGTCATACTTTATTTTGTTGCATTTCAGTTGATCGTCAGCGGATTGCATGAGTTGAGCGAGAATGGCGTGCTGCCATCGAGTCCGACGGAGATGCGTTTGATCGGACCTATCGTCCGCAATGATCTCTTCTTCTTTGTCACGATGCTCGCGCTGGCAGGATTGATGATGTTGATGGAGTACAGACGCCGCGCGCCAGTTGTACTCGCTACGACGGCGACACCCGCGGATAAGCGCCGCGCTGAGTGGACGCAGCGACGCGAGAAGATGTGGATGACTGCGGTCGTCGCTACGAGCTTTGTGTTTATCTTCCTTTCAACGGCAGAGTTTATCTATGCGAAAAGTTCGACGGCGCTCTCTCCCACAGCCGCTGTGACGCTGGTGGGTTCTCAGGTGACGCTGCCTACCGCTGAAATCAATGACGATAAGCTGCATCGTTATGGGGTACATCTGGACGATGGGAAGGGCGGCAACGTCGAGATACGGTTTCTGCTGTTCAAGAAGCCGGATGGGAACATCGTTTCTGTCGCCGATGCATGCCAGATCTGTGGACCGGTTGGTTTTTACATTGGCGATCAGGGGATCACTTGCAAGATGTGCGCATCGCCGTTGAACGCGGCTTCGATGGGGACGAAGGGTGGATGTAATCCGATCCCGCTGAAGTCGACCGTGGGTGGTGGGCAGCTGGTGATTCAAGCGGAGGACCTGCGGGCGCTTGCGCCGGTGTTTGAACGGTAATGTTCTTTCGCCTGCTCATGGAGAGCTTTGTCAGACAGCGTCGGCGCAAGATGCTGGCGGGTGTGGCGATTCTGCTTGGTACTACTGCGGTGACTGCGATGCTTGCGCTGGCTACTACGATTGGCGATCGAATTCATAAAGAGTTGGCGGTGTATGGGGCGAACATCGTTGTGTATCCGAAGGCCGATCTGCTGGATGTGAAGGTGGGTGCGGTGGATGTGAAGCCGGCGTCCGGTGGGGCTTATCTGAAGGAAAGCGATTTGACGAAGCTCAAGGGGATTTTTTGGGCGAACAACATTACTGGGGTTTCACCTGAGCTGCAGGTACAGCTTGCAATGACTCATCGGGATGGAGATCCGGTTGTGGCCGTCAACGGTGTGGGGTATTGGTTCGATCATGACTTTAGCGGTTTGAAGACGGGAGCGCCTGCGCTGCATCCGTGGTGGAAGTTGCAGGGGTCGTGGCCTGCCTCGCACTCTGGTGGGAACGATATAGATGTTGCTGTTGGAGCCAACGTCGCGAATAGGCTTCAACTGAAGATCGGCGACAGCTTCTTCCTGCAAGGGATGCGTGGGACATCTACGTCATCGACTGCGAAGGTGAGTGGGCTTGTTACGACGGGCGATGCGACCGACGATGAGATCCTGCTGCCGTTGCGAGAGGCGCAGGCTTATTCAGGGATGAGCGATGCTGTTCGTCGCGTTGAAGTGAGCGCGCGGACGAAGCCGGAGGATGCGTTTGCACGGGTTGATCCCGATTCCCTGCCCCCGAAGCAGCGGGAGATTTGGTACTGCAGGCCGTATGCGAACTCGATTGCTTATCAGATTCGCGAGGCGATTCCTGGAGCGCAGGCGGAGCAGGTGAGGCGCGTGGAGCAGAGTGAAGGCAATGTGCTCAGCCGAATCAGCGGGTTGATGTGGCTGATTAGTGCGGCCGCTCTTCTTGCTGCGGGGTTTGCTGTGAGCGCGGCGATGGCTACGGCAATTCTGGAGCGGCGCGGAGAGATTGGGTTGATGCGTTCGCTCGGTGCGAGTAAGGGAGCCATTGCGTTGCTCTTTTATGCGGAGACCGGTTTGCTGGCTTTATTTGCAGGGACGCTTGGCTATCTTCTTGGATCTGGGCTTGCGGCGTGGTTGGGGGCGCGAATCTTTGCCGGTGATGGAGGGAGTGCGCAGGCTGTCTTGATTCCTGTGCTGCTGCCAGTGGTGGTTGCGTTGGCGCTCGTGGTGGCAATCGCGGGGAGTACGCCGTCGATACGTGCGGCTCTGCGTATGGAACCATCCGCAATTCTGAGGGCGGATGCCTAATGCCTACTCTGAGCCTGGTCGGGATGCTGCAACGGTCGCTGGTGCATCGCAGAGCGCGGAGCTTTTCTGCATTGGTTGCGATGACCGTCTCTGCGGGTGTGGCGACGGCACTGTTGACGTTGTATGCCGATCTGGATGCCAAGCTCCACAAGGAGTTTCGTAGCTTCGGCGCAAATGTGGTGATCACAGCGCCAGCATCTTCGCCGCTTCGGCCAGATGCGCTGGCACGAGTTCAACAGGCGGCCGGTGCGGACGCACTTGCGGCAGAGTTTGCGTATGCTGTCGCAACTACGGATACAGGTACTCCGGTTGTTGTTGCTGGGACAGACTTTGCGGCGGTGAAGCGGTTGGATTCTTGGTGGCAGGTGGATGCGTGGCCTGATGCTGCGGCTGCGAATGACGCACTGCTTGGGCAGCGGGCGACGCAGTTTGTGGGGAACGAACGTGCGGTTGCGCTGACTTATGCTGGGCATTCTGTGACGTTGCAGGGCGTGGGACGCATCAAGACTGGTGGCGATGAGGATAGCCGTATCTACATGCCGCTCGCTGCGTTTACTAACTGGACGGGCGTGGGACCAAGTGTGATTGAAGTGCAGGTTCCGGGTGGGGCGGCGAGCGTTGAGGCTACGATGACGCGGCTGCGGCAGGAGTTGCCGGAGGTGCAGGTACAGCCGGTGCGGCAGCTCGTTGAAGGCGAGTCGAAGATCGTGGACCGGACACACGCGCTGATGTATGGCGCGGTTCTGCTGATTGCGCTGACGGTTGCGGTGAGCGTGTTGGCGACGTTGTCGGCGAGCGTACTGGAGAGGCGGAGAGATTTTGCGCTGATGAAGGCGCTGGGTGGGTCGCAGGGTCGGTTGATGGGGATGTTTTTGCTGGAGGCGCTGGTGCTGGCGCTGGCTGGTGTGGCTGCCGGTTTTGTTGTTGGGTCGGCGGCGGCGTGGGCTATCAGCGAAGGGAACTTTCATACGGCGACGTTGCCGCATCTTTCGGTGCTGCCGCTGGTGCTGCTGTTGAATGTGGCGATTGCGGCGATGGCTGCACTTCTCCCACTACGAGTGCTGCGCGGGCTTCAACCCGCTGCACTGTTGAAGGGGGAATGAGAAGATATGAGTGTGAACGAAGCTAAGGTACAGACCGGGCCGCTGCCTGATTTTGGCGAGAATACGCGGGATGACTGCGCCGTTATCGCTCTGAAGCATGTGACGCGTGACTACGCGGGCCACGGCAACACAGTGCGGGCGCTGGCGGATGCTACGTTCTCGATTGTGGCTGGTGAGTGGGTTGCGATTACCGGGCCTTCTGGTTCTGGCAAGAGTACGCTGGTGAATCTGATCGGGTGTCTGGATCGGCCTACTTCGGGTGAGTTGAAGATTGATAACGTTGATGTTGCTTCGATGACGGCTACGGAGTTGGATCGGTTTCGCGCGGACAAGATTGGGTTTATCTTTCAGCAGTTTCATCTGATTCCCTACTTGTCGGCGATTGAAAACGTAATGCTGGCGCAGTATTTTCACTCGATGACGGATGAGGCTGAGGCACGGGCGGCGCTGGTTAGGGTGGGCTTGGGTGAGCGGGTGTCGCATCTGCCGAGTGAGTTGTCCGGTGGGGAGCAGCAGAGGGTTTGTATTGCGCGGGCGCTGATCAATAATCCGCCGATTTTGCTGGCGGATGAGCCTACGGGAAATCTGGATGCTGCGAATCAGACGATTGTGGCTGAGTTGCTGCAGGATTTGCATAGGAATGGCCATACGATCGTGATGGTGACGCATGATCCGGAGATGGCGGGATTGGCGCAAAGGAAGATTGCGCTGAGCCATGGGAAGGTTTTTTGTCACCCGGTCGGTGGGCCGATGGTCACTTTGCGGCGTTAATTTCCGGATTTTTATTTTGTGGTGGACAGGCGTTTTTGCTGGGGGTTTTGGCGAAAATGCTTGTTTTGTTGTGGTGTTTTTGTGGTGAATTTGTGGTGTTATGCGTGGTGGATGTGGTGCTTTGCAGCCACTACTTTGAAGGCTAAAAAATGCGCCACGATTTTCAACTTTATTTTGGGTGGAGCTCTACACGGTTTGCGCTGGCCTCGCGGTGTGCAAGCTGATCGCCGTCGCGGAAGACGGATATTTCAGGTTCGCCGGGCTTGACTCGTATTTTGAGGCTACTGCCCTTTGGAAATCGACCTAGATACTGTTTCGCAGATGCCCGAGATATAAAGGGTTTGTCGGTCCCCCCTTCAAAGCTGTTGCCATCGAATTCGTAGCTGTAAGCCACGGTTGCGGTTGGATAACTTGAGTTGGCCGCGGATTCGTCTGTAAAGAATACTGTGGCTGTCGTAATTGGCCATTTGTCGCTTCCAGACATTCTGAACGCCCAAATTATGAGCTTGATCAGATAAATGACATACACATCAAGGAATAAGCCAACCATAGTTCGCTCCTAGCGTTCTCCCCACTTGAGCTTGGAGCGGAGGACGCTGAAGAGGCCGTTCGGGCTGTGGCGGAGGAGGCGGACGCTGGCTTCGGAGCGTTGGAGGTGGACGTGGTCGTTGAGTTTGAGTTGGACTGCCTCCTGGCCGTCGACGGTGAGGTAGATCTCGTTGGGGACGCCGACGACCTGAATGCTGACGGTCGAGTCGCCTGGGACGACAATGGGCCGGATGGTGAGCAGGTGGGGACAGATGGGGGTGACCAGCATGGCGTTGACGCTGGGCATGACGATGGGGCCGTTGGCGGCGAGGTTGTAGGCGGTGGACCCGGTGGGGGTGGAGACGATAATGCCGTCGGCGCGGAAGGTGGCGACGAGTTGCTGGTCGATCTCGACGGAGAAGTCGCCCATGCGGGCGATGGTGCCTTTGGCGACGACGACGTCGTTGAGGGCGTCCCACTCCTGAATGGTTTTGCCGTCGCGGATGATCTCGGCGTGCATCATGCTGCGGACTTCAATCTCGGCGCAGTTGTCGCACCATGCTTCGAGGGTGGGGTAGAGCTCGGCGAGGGGGATCTCGGTGAGGAAGCCGAGGGAGCCGAGGTTCACGCTGAGGATGGGGGTGGTGGTGCGGGCGAAGGCTCGAGCCGCGGCGAGAAGAGTGCCGTCGCCACCGAGGACGATGACGAGGTTGGGCTTGTGCTTTGGAAGATCGACGCGCGGGACGCCTTGAGCGCCGGGGACGTAGGCAGCACTGTCGGGGTCGAGGAGGTAATGGTAGTTGCGGGCTTCGAGCCACGCGATGAGGTCGCGCAGGATTCCCGGGAGTTCGGGCTTCTGGGGCTTGGAGATGATGGCTGCCTGGAGCATTGGTTTCTAGTGTAACTGCAGGGAGATATTGAAATGATAATGTCCTGCCGGACGGGCCTCCTGCGCGGAGAGCGGTCACTTCGTGACTTGTATACCTTGTCGTGGCAGGGCTGTCGGCGTCGGTCCTCCCGCTGGTCGGAGTGAGCTTGTGCCTGCCAACGATGGGCCGAGTGATCTAGGGCTTCTTTGGGAAGAGGAGCGCGATCTGGAGGCGCATGCCCCAAGAGGATGCGCCCGGTGGATGGATGGCATTGCCGTAAAAGTTTGCCGAGATGTTGACCGGTTGGAAGCCGAGACGTGTGACGCGGCCGACGCCGCCGCCAAAGGGCACCGTCCATCTGCCTCCTGGGGGTGTGTCATCTCCGTCGGCGGACTCGCCGCCGGCCTGGTTGTGCCAGTTTGCCGTGACGATTGGTCCGCTGTTTATGTTCCAGCCCTTTTTCAGGTTGTAGGTGATGAAGTATTGCAAGGTCATCTGGTTTACCGAAGGGCGGTGAGAGGAGCCGGCGACGGACCACACATTATTGACCAGGAAGCCGAGCGTCCAGTGGCCTGGTTGAACGAGGGCTACAACAGATGGGCCGAAGCTTAGCTTTCCCTGGCCGAGGACTGTGCTGGTTGCAGTCGGGAAGACCATCGCTGGACCAGCGCCCCATATTATTTTTGTGGGCTTGGCGGGAGACAAAAAGAAGGTGGGGTTCATGTCGCCGATGCCGTATTGGCCGCCAGTGTTCTGTGTGGCGTCCGGCTGCCAGACGATTGGTTGGATGATTCGTGAGATGAGCATCCAGTTTTCGCTGATGCGTGAGGGGATGACGGGCTGGATGTTGAGAACGTCCTGGGTTCGGTTGTAGGGGCCGACGCCGAAGTTCGAGTTGTTCTGGATGGGAACGCTGATGAGGCTGGCGACGGGTTTTGTGTGGCTTTGGCTAAGGCGTCTGCGTCGTCTACTGGCGCAGCGGGAGGGGATGCGGCTTGAGCCGCGGGCTTGGAGCCAGGAGGGGCATTTTGTGCGACGAGTACGGCGGGAGACAAGAGAAGGCCAGCCCAAAGGAGGCGGCGTCTCGATTGCTTCATCATCCCAAGGGCCCTCTGCAATCGACCTTAGTCGGGCGAGGAATGACCGCACACTAGTAGAAGTACTAGTAGTTCAAAAGTGCGCCGTTTATTTGATGAATCTGAAACCTCACATCGATCAACACTTGCGAATGCGCGTGCAACATCGATTTATACTGCGGCATCACAATTAGACGCGGTTTACACGGGGTGAGGCTATGAGCAAGTCTGCACGGTTGGTCGTGATTGCAGTTGGCGCCGTGGTGGCGCTCCTTATCCTTGTGGCGGTTGCGGTACCGCTGTTTCTGAACACGGATAGCTTCAAAGCAAAGATTGAAAAGACACTGACGCAGTCGCTGGGACGAAAGGTGACGATTGGGAAGCTTAGCCTGTCGGTGTTGTCGGGTGGGCTGGTGGCGGAGAATACTACGGTCGCAGATGATCCGGCGTTCAGCACGCAACCGTTTATCCAGGCAGACAGCATCAAGATCAACGTGGCGTTGCTTCCACTGATATTCAGCAAACAGCTGGAGATCCATGGGTTCTCGATGGAGGCTCCTAAGATTCAGTTGCTGCGTGCGGGAGACGGAACGTGGAATTACTCGAAGATCGGGTCGGCCAACCAGGCGGCTAGCCAAAGTGCAGAGACCAAATCGGCTTTCCCGAACCTGACGGTGGGTGAGGTGAGTATTGAACATGGGCGGATTTCGGTGGGAAATGGCCCGGGCGTCGCGACGACCGTTAGTCATGTGTACGAGGATGTCAATTTAAAGGTGAAGGACTTTGCTTTTACGAAGTCGTTTCCGTTTACCGCCTCTGCCAAGCTTCCGGCAGGCGGGACGGTGATTGCGAATGGCACGGCGGGGCCGTTGAATCAGCAGGACGCTTCGGCAACACCTTTCGCGGGACATGTGGATGTGAAACGTCTTGACCCGTTGGCGATGGGGTTGATGGATAAGTCGGATGGGATCTCGGGTACGGTGGACAGCGTGATTCTGGATGCGTCGTGGAATGGGACGCAGCTGCATGTGAGCAAGCTGCTGGTCGATAGTCCGAAGTTGACGGTGGTGAAGACCAATGTTCCGAAGACGCCGAAGCCCGCGAATGCGAGTGCGGAGTGGAAGACGATGCTGGAGAACCTCTCGGTGGACGACGCTGAGGTGAAGAATGGAACGGTCACGTTGATGACGGCTGGACAGAGTGGACCGGGGTCGGTGTATCAGCAGGTGAATGCGAAGGTGACGAATGTGACGCCGAAGAGCTTTTCTCCGTTCAGCGCGAGTGCGGTGCTGCCCAATGGCGGGAGCTTGAGTGCAAATGGGACCGCTGGGCCGTTCAATCAATCGAATAATGCAGGGACGCCGCTGAATGCGAACGTTACGCTGAAGCATTTTGAGATTGGAACCGCGGGGGTGCTGCCTCCCGATGCGGGGATCAGCGGGATGACCGATCTGCAGGCGAAGATTACGTCGAACGGGCAGACGCTGAATGCAGCGGGCACGGCAACGGTTGCGAATATCAAGCTGGCGAAGGATGGTGTGCCGTCTGCGAAGCCGGTGCAGCTACAGTTTACGGTGGCGCAGAATGAGCAGGCGGTGTCGGGTGAGGTGCAGCAGGCGGTGATAACGATTGGCAGCGCAGTGATTCGCGTGACGGGAACGTATCAGGGAAGCGGAGCTTCGACGGCGATCAATATGAAGGTGGTGGGAGATGCGATGTCGATCAATGAGCTTGAGGCTTTCCTACCGGCGGTAGGAGTGCATCTGCCGCAGGGCTCGCGGCTGCAGGGAGGGACGGTGACGACGTCGCTGGCGGTGACGGGGACAACGGCGGCTCCGGTGATCAGCGGGCCGGTGAAGGTGAACAATACGCAGCTTGCGGGATTTGACCTGGGCTCGAAGTTGTCGGCGCTGTCGTCGTTTACCGGTGGAAGAATTGGCTCTGCGACCGGGCCGGGAACGAATATACGCTCGCTGAGTATGAACATTCGCGAGGAGGGTGGAGGAATACGGACGGACAACATCGCGCTGGATGTGGCTGGCGTGGGAACTGCGACGGGATCTGGCACGGTGAGCCCGGGGGGAGCGCTGAACTACAACACGGTTTTGAAGCTGACGGGGCTGACAGCGGGTGGGGGTGGTAGTGCTCCTCCGACGAACACAGGTGGCGGCGGCAAGGCTGCGCTGGTTGGGGCTTTGGCGGGGTACATTCCTGGTGGATCTGGCGGCGGGGCTGCGGGAGGCATCGCAAGCAGTGCGATGAAGAATGGGATACCAGTGGCGATTGGTGGGACTACGAGCAATCCTACGTTCACGCCGAATGTTGCGAGCCTTGCTACCAGTGTGGGTGCGAGTGCGGCGCAGGGTTATATCAATGGGAAGACGGGGCAGAAGGGTGGAAAGAATCCTACCAATCTGGGGAATACGCTGGGTGGCCTGCTTGGAAAACACTGACGGGTGGGGGCGCTAGAGAAAGCGGGCGTGGAGGAGGTACTCGTGGTTGCCCTCCATGCCGAGGATGGGAGAGTCGATGATGTCGATCTCTGCGCCGTGTTGCTCGATGACACACTCGCGAACGCGTTCGACGGCGGCTTGACGGGCGTCGGGGTCGCGGACGATGCCGCCTTTGCCGATGTTGGCGCGACCTGCTTCGAATTGGGGTTTGACGAGGATGACGGTCGTGCCGCGCCATGGCTCGTCGGGATTGCTGAGCGCGTTGAGGACTGCAGGAAGGACAAGGGTGGCGGAGATGAAGGAGACGTCCATCGCGATGAACGCAGGAGTGGGTTTGCCGGGGGTGAGGAGTTCGCCGGGGGTGAGAAGGCGGGCGTTGGTGCGTTCGCGCAGGGTGACACGTGGATCGTCACGAAGCTTCTGCGCGATCTGACCGTAGCCGGTGTCGACTGCGAGGACAGTGGCAGCACCGCTTTGCAGCATGCAGTCGGTGAAGCCACCGGTGGAGGCTCCGATGTCGACACAGTTGAGGCCGGTGAGGTTGATGTTCCAGTGAGAGAGAGCGCGCTCGAGTTTGAGTCCACCACGACTGACGTACTTGAGATCGGAGCCGAGGAGGCGAATGACAGCATCAATTGAAACGGGGGTGCCTGGTTTGTCAACACGCTGTTCGTTTACGAGTACTCTGCCTGCGAGTATGAGAGCCTGCGCGCGTTCCCGTGAAGCAGCGTGGCCTTTATCGACGAGAAGTTTGTCGATGCGATACTTTTGTGATTCCTTGCGCTGAAGTGGTATTGAATTGTTCATGCGTGTGGGTCTAGCGTGTGAATGCGGATGAACGATATCTGAGGATTTGTTTGTGAGAGTTCAAATTCATTTCGTAATGGGAGAGATGATGAAATCTGCACAGTATCAACTTTTCGAGTAGAGTTAGCTCTGGTAAGTGGAGAGTAACTTATCTGAGATTACATTTGGTTGCCTGAGTCAACCTAAATACTTCATGGTATCTGCAATCTGTAATTGTAGTAGGTGCGTTTTATGTATAGAGAAACGGGACTCGTAAATTCACCACCACCCTCGGGTCAGGATGATTCAGTCCTACTTGGACTTGTGCAGAGGGGGGACGAGTACGCCATGGCGGCGCTGTTCGACCGCTATTCGAAGGTTGTGTACTCAGTTGCCCTAAGGGTCCTCAGAGACCCAGCCTCGGCGGAAGACGTACTCCAGGAAATCTTCATGCAGATCTGGCGTAACCCTGATGGTTTTGTGGCAACTCGCGGTAGTCTTGGCGGCTGGCTCGCTGTTGTATCGAGAAATCGGTCGATCGATGCGCTTCGTAGAAAGCGTCCGATGGAGTCAGTCGAAGAGATGGCCCTGGCATCGAATTACAACCTTGCGAACGAAGCAGAGCGTAATAGTTTGATGGAGAAAGCACGGGCAGTGATCAGTATGCTTCCAGTGGAACAACGCAAAACGCTGGAGATGGCATTTTTTGATGGTCTAACACACTCCGAGATCGCAGAGATGACGGGCGATCCACTCGGTACAGTCAAGACAAGAATCCGCAGCGCTCTGACCTCGCTGAGAAAGGCGTTCCCAGCATGAGTGAGCCACGGCGTATCACCTCAGAAGATCTGGCGTTGTTTGCCATGCAGCTTCTCTCGAAGGAAGAGGCAGCAGAGGTCGCGGCATATGTTGAGCGTTCGCCAGAGGCGCGGCGAGAGTTGGCTGAGATTCAGGGCGATCTCGCGCTCTATGCGCATACGGTCGATATGCATACGCCGCCTACGCAGGCGCGCGAACGTCTGATGAAGCAAGTTGGGCGGGAGAAGAAGGCAGTTCCGATCGACCGGCAACCAGTTGCGGAGGCTGCACCAAGCCCGAGCCGCGATGACGGTCGCAGTTCTCTGTCTGAGAACGAGCGGCCTGAGCTCGAGCAGCCGAAACGCGGCGTCGCAGGCAAGGTGCTGCCGTGGATCGGCTGGGCGGCCGCTGCGGGACTAGCTGTCTCGACAGGAAATCTGTATCGCGAGCGGGAGGCGCTGCGCAACGCCGTTACACAACAGGCAGGGCAGATCGATCATTTGACGGCAGATGCAGCGGCAGCGCGGCAGGTGCTGGATACGATGACCGACACCACAGCGATGCGAGTGACGCTGACGACGAAGGGCGCGCCGGCTCTCCCGCAGGGCAAGGCTACCTACGTTGCGAACAAAGGGTCGTTGATCTTCCTGGCGAGCAATCTGGCACCTCTGCAGCCCGCCAAGACGTATGAGCTATGGCTGATTCCGGCTGCGGCTGGACAGAATCCGATTCCGGCAGGAACCTTCCACCCGGATGAACATGGAAACGCCAACGTCATTCTGCCGCAGTTGCCCAAGGGAGTCGAAGCGAAGGCGTTTGGCGTGACGATCGAGGATGAAGGCGGATCCGCGACTCCAACTCTGCCGATTATACTTGTCGGTGCGTAAAATCTGCGCTGGAAGACTACTGCAGTTGAAGACAACAGCGAAAGGCCCTCCATGGTGGAGGGCCTTTTTCATTTCGTCAGCTATACAACGATTTTTTAGGGTAATTTTCCTTATGGTGTAGAGATTGCAAACGCAGATTCCCTTCGGGAATGACAAAAAAAGCGACAGCGAATGTACACCAACTGCGGCGTTGCTTTAGGGTGCGGTAACACGTACCGAGACTCCGTTGCCTTGCAGAGGAATAGTCGTGTCGACGGCGTCTGTATCGGTACGAATGACGGTCATGAAGTTTGATTCGGGCGAGGTGACGTAGACCTTGCCGGTAGGAGTTCCACTGCTGGCGGCGATGTAGTTCGGATGCCCGTTGATGTTCGGGGTGATGCCAACGATCGTAGCTTGCGGAATCGGGATGGTTGCGGTCACTGTATTTGTAGCGAGATTGATTACAGATACAGTGCAGTTGCCGAGAGGAAGAGCTGCCGTTGGAGCGGCGCAGGGGATACTGCGATTGCCGCTATTGACGACGTAGGCACGGCTGTTGGTGGTGTCCTGGAGAACGGCGACCATGACTGGATTGATGCCGACTGATACGTTCGCGAGCACTTGTCCAAAACCAATGGCGTCGACAGGACTGTTGAGGTCGCAGTTGGGATTGTTGGGCTGGGCGGTCGCCGAACAGAGCGGAACACTGATAATGCTTACGGAACCAGGAGTTGTGCCGTCTCCTGCGTTGGCAACGACGATCTCGTTGCGGACCGGCGCCGCGTCAGCCCATAGAGGATTGGTGCCGACGACGATGGGATTTGTCGCTCCCGCCGGAACGTTGTCGAGGAGGTTGGTCTGAGCGTTGATGACGGTCACAGTGCCGTCGGTCTGGTTGAGGATGAAGGCTCGCTTCGCAGCGCTGGAGGCATCGCCGGTCATGATGCCGTAGACAGGACCGTGGCCGACGGGAATTGCAATTGGATCGACGGTGTTGCTGGCTGTTTCAATGGTGTTGACCTGACCGAGGCCGCCGGTGTTGCTCTGGCTGATGGCGAAGACGCGCGGGGCGCCGACGACGCCGACGGTATAGATGGGGCTGAAGGCCGGGTCGACGACAAGCTGCTGCTGCAGGTTCAAGGGCGAGCCTGCGAACTGGAAGATCGCATTCGGGCCGCCGGTGGTGCTGGCGCAGGGGCCGGGGTTCGTGGCGGAGTTGGTGACGTAGGTTGAAAGGCCCTCGGGGAAGATGGCGAGCGGGCAGGCGTTGGGTGGAAGCGTGCTCTGGAGAACCTGGCTGGTCAGCAACGTGGTGTCGATGTCGAAGCTGCTGAAGGTCCGGTCGCTGTTGAGTGTGAAGCCTGTCGTGGCAGTGGTCGCGGCGCCGGTGCTGGTGACGGTGCTGTTGTTCAGAATGAGATAGTAGGGGTTCACGCCGACGTTGGCCGTGATGAGAATGGTATCCCCGGAGAAGTCCACAAAGGTCAGCAGGCCTGCGGTGGGGTTTGTGGGTGTCCCAGTGCTGGAGATCGCGACGGCGAACTTCTGTGGTTGCGCCGCAGGACCGACAGGGCTGATGGCGGTGACGACGGGGCGGTAGTTGTTGCCGCAGCCTGCGATCGATGCGATGACGGCGGCTGCCAAAGCGAACTGGAAGGTGTGCCGGGATGCGGTCCGGATGGTCTGGGCCATGGTCCGAACTACCGACCGAACGGGGCGCCGGGATGGCCGCGACTGGGTACTTGTCTCTGCTTCGATTCTTGCTAAGTGCAAAACTGCTCCCGCGTTGGTGCTGGTGTTGGCTATGCTCAAGGTTTGATTGTAAATCACGGAGAGGTATGAGGCCGGCGGATGGGCGAGGAAATGCAAGAGGGAGCGCGGGATAGGGGCTGGAGGAAGGCTATTCCGGAGGCGCGGGACCGGTTGCAGTCGAAGTGGCTGGTTTGGGTGGTGGGCACCCTCTTAGCTTTGGAGACCGCCTCCGTTCTGAGGCAGAACTACTTCCTGTGGAGTATGGGTACAACTGCTGAATTGGTTCTTCTTGCGGAGATTGTCGGGATCAGCATTGCTTTTGCATGCCTTGTGCTGGCGTTGCGTGCTGCTACGCTGGGGGGCGCATTGGTTGGCGGAATGATCTGCTTGATTCTCCTGTATGGAACTTCTTCTTCAAACGACACGATACTGCGATCCGGGCTTACGCCTTTAGTATTTCTCTTTGTACTTACGTTTCTTTCCACGCGAGCAGGCAGACGAAAAAAGGCGCGGGCAGGGCTCGCTGAAGATCGCCGGGGGCGAAGTGCGTCGCAGGTGATTGCAAATCTTGCGGCAGCAGCGTTGAGTGTCTCGTCGCTTGGCTTTGTTTTTGCGATGGGGGGGGAGGTTTGTTGTGGAGGTTCCTACTACTCGACGTGGGTGCATCCCGTGATGATGATCATGTGTCTCGCGGCGTTGGTGGAGGCTACGGCGGATACGGTTTCTTCGGAGATTGGACAGGCGTTTGGCGGGGTGCCGGTGATGCTTGTGGGGTTGCGGCGGGTTGACGTCGGAACAGATGGGGCTGTGACTTTGTTGGGATCTGGTGCGGGAGTCGTTGCTGGGGTGCTGGTGGCTGCATTGGGGGCCTGGGCGCTTCGACTGAGCGTCAGGGATGGAGCGATTGCGGGGATTGCCGGGGTTTGTGGATTGTTTTTTGACAGCCTGCTCGGAGCTACGGTGGAACGGCGAGGATGGCTGGGGAATGATCTGGTGAACTTTACTTCGACTATGTTTGCGGCGGTGTTGGCTGCGGCTGTCTATCGGCTCTTCATGCACTAGACGTCGGGCTTGCCTTCGAGCCAACTGTGGAGCCAGCTGACGTTGAGGTTGAGGCGCAGGGCAGTGTAGCTGACGATCTCGTGGAAGTAGCGCATGGCAAGGTCGTAGTTGCTGATGTGGCCGACGATGGGGCGGGGTGAGGTGTAGACGTCGAGGCCGGCGTCTTCGCAGAGCTGGCGGATGCGGAAGAGATGCGTGCCGTCGGAGACGACGACGATATGGTGGAGGTTGTTTTCGCGGGCAATGGCGGCGAGGCGGTGGACCTGCTGCTCGGTGTCGATGGAGCGAGTCTCGGCGATGATGTTGCCGAAGGGGATGCCGTTGGCGAGGAGGTAGTCGCGGCCGACGCCGCCTTCGGTGTTGCCGGAGTCTTTGTCGCTGCCTCCGCCGAGTGTGATGACGAGTGGGGCAATGTGTTTGCGGTAGAGCTCGACGGCGTGGTCGAGGCGGGCGTGGAAGACGGGGGATGGATGGCCGGAGTACTCGGCTGCACCGAAGACGGCGATAGCGTCGGCAGGTTGGGCATTGTCCTGTATCGCGAGGGAGTCGATCTGGTTGTAGACCCAGATGCACCATCCGGTCGCGATGAGAAGCAGCAGCGCGAACAGGCGACGAACGACGAGAGCGCGAGTGGTGACGGACGAGCGCAGATTGGATTGAGGAACGGTCATTCGTATAAGGACATCGTTGTCGAAACGAGCGAGAGTTGGCCCAAGGCTTCAGGACATGTGAGACAAGACTTCAACTTTTACATCGAGCAAGTCTACAGGTTAAGACGTGAGATGGCCGCTGCAAAAAATAGTAGTGATGAGCCGTTTTAAGGCTAGTGCTGGAGTGCCAGTGCGATCTCGTGGGTGGGGATGGCTCCTTCGCGAAGGATCATCCAGGAGTTGCCGCCACCGGAGAGATCGACGATGGTGGTCGCGGTAGTGCGGGCGGTGGGGCCGCCGTCGACGATGAGAGGGATCTTGTCGCCGAGTTGTTCGCGGACACCGCTGGCGTAGGCGCACTCGGGATGGCCGTGGAGGTTGGCTGAGGTCGCGGTGATGGGAAGGCCCAGGCGGCTGACGACAGCTCGCGGGATGGCGGCTTCGGGGACACGAAGGGCGAGGTTGCCGGTGTTGGCGGTGACGCGAAGGGGCAGCTTGGAGCCGGCTTTGACGACGATAGTCAGAGGGCCGGGCCAGAACTTTTCGGCGAGGCGGTCGAAGGCGGAGTCGAGCTGACGGGCGATCTCATATGCTTGGGCTACCTCTGCGATGAGGAGCGAGAGGGGCTTGTGGCGAGCGCGGGTTTTGAGGTCGTAGATGCGGTCGACGGCTTTGAGATTGACGGGGTCGACGGCGAGGCCGTAGAAGGTGTCCGTGGGGAGAGCGACGACGTTGCCGTTGTTGAGGCTTGCGACGACGTAATCGATGAGCGATGGTTCTGGCTCGTCGGGGTGAATGCGGAGAGTTTCGGCCGTCAAATCTGGCTCCTGTGGCGTTGGCCGGTCCGCTTGGGGCCGGTGGTGCAAAGTAGTGCTGCAGTCTCGCACCTTAGCATACCGCCTCTGTGGGCTCAATGACAGTGGAGAGGGGCGCGGCAGGGGACGGCGTAAGATTTGTTGAGATGCAGACTCCGGAGATAGTGGTTTCGAGCAGGGCGAATGCGCGGGTGAAGCAGCTGCGAGCTGCGTTTCAGGGCCATGCGCGGTTGAGTGGCGGGATGGTCGCGATTGAGGGCGATCATCTGCTGGAAGAGGCGCTGCGAAGTGGGATGGTGCTGAAGACTGTCTTTGTAAGCGAAAGGCGTGCAGTGCCGAAGGTCGTGCCGCGTGGGGTGGAGGTGCTGCGGTTAACCGAAGAGGTGTTCGGGAGTGTGGTGGAGACGCAGTCGCCGCAGGGTGTGGCTGCTTTGGTGGTGCCTCCGGTACGAACGTTGGCTGATTTGTTCGAAGGCGCGGGGGCGGCTTTGATTTTGATTGCTGTGGGGCTGCAAGATCCGGGGAATATGGGGACGCTCGTGCGGTCGGCAGAGGCGTTTGGCGCTAATGGCGTTTTGACTACGGCGGGGACGGTGAGTGCCTGGAACCAGAAGGCGCTGCGAGCTAGTGTGGGGAGTGTTTTTCGTGTGCCGGTGGCGGGAGTGACGGCCGAAGAAGTTGCGGAGTTGAAGGGGCGTGGGGTTCGGTTGATTGCTGCTGTGGGGGCGGATGATTTTGGTGTGGTGGCTGCGCGCGAGATGGATTTTACGACGGCTTGCGCTGTGATGATTGGCAATGAAGGGAGTGGGTTGGCTGCGGAGTGGATGGAGATGTGTGATGCTCGGGTGACGATTCCCTGCCCTGGGCCTGTGGAGAGTTTGAATGCTGCGGTGGCTGGCAGTCTGTTGTTGTATGAGGCGAGTCGGCAGCGTAGTGGGGGCGGCCTAGAGGACGAAAAGCAAAAACGAAATACAGGGATCCTTCGCTCGGCTCAGGATGACGACTTCAATTTAGATGACGGCATCAAAGAAGTAGAGATAACTCGAGCGGTATTGAAGCAGGGTGGGCGATGAGTTTGTTTGATGCAAGTCCGATGAGTGCTCCTGCTGCTTATGCGCGGCAGGCTCCGCTGGCGGAGAGGATGCGGCCGCGAACGCTTGATGAGTATGTCGGGCAGGATCATCTGTTGGGGCCGGGGAAGCCGTTGCGGTTGGCGATTGAGGGCGATGATCCTACTTCGATGATTTTTTGGGGGCCTCCGGGAACTGGGAAGACTACGCTGGCGAAGATTATTGCGCAGATGACGGAAGCTAGCTTTATTGAGTTTTCTGCGGTGCTGAGTGGGATCAAAGAGATCAAGAATGTGATGGTGGAGGCGGAGAAGGCTGCGAGCTTTGGGTCGCGGACGATTCTGTTTGTGGATGAGATTCATCGTTTCAATAAGGCGCAGCAGGATGCGTTTTTGCCTTATGTCGAACGCGGGACGATTCGGCTGATTGGGGCGACGACGGAGAATCCTTCGTTTGAGATTAATGCGGCGCTGCTGTCGCGGTGCAGGGTCTATACGTTGGTGGCTTTGACGGAGGAGCAGGTTGTCGGGCTGCTGCGTCGGGCGTTGACGGATGTTGAGCGTGGATTGGGTGCTAGTGGCGTTGAGGCGGATGAAGAGGCGCTGGCTACGATCGCTTCTTACTCGAGCGGCGATGCGCGGAATGCGTTGAATGCGCTGGATGTGGCGGCGAAGTTGGCGGAGGGTCGCGGTGAGGGGCTGATTACGAAGCCGCTGGCTGCGGAGGCGATGCAGCGGCGTGTGCTGCTGTATGACAAGAAGGGTGAGCAGCACTACGACATTATTTCGGCGCTGCATAAGAGCGTGAGAAACTCGGATCCGGATGCGGCGATGTACTGGCTGGGGCGGATGCTTGAGGCTGGAGAGGATCCGATGTACTGCGCTCGGCGGATTGTGCGAATGGCGGTGGAGGACATTGGGCTGGCTGCTCCTGAGGCTTTGAATTTGTGCTTGAGTGCGCGGGATGCGATGCACTTTCTGGGGCATCCGGAGGGTGAGTTGGCGTTGGCGCAGGCGGTGGTTTATCTGGCGCTGGCTCCTAAGTCCAATGCTATTTATACGGCTTATGGTGCGGTGAAGGCAGACATTGAAGCAACGGCTGCGGAGCCAGTGCCGCTGCATCTGCGGAATGCTCCGACGAAGCTGATGAAGTCGCTCGACTACGGCAAGGAGTATCAGTACGCGCATGACGTTGAGGGGCGCGTGGCGGATATGGAGTGTCTGCCGGCGGGTTTGGCGGGACGGCGTTACTACCATCCGACGAATGAGGGGCGCGAGAAGCTGTTGGCGCAGCGGATGGATGAGATTGCGCGGATCAAGGCAAAAAAACGAAAGTAGCCGAGGACTGCTTTATCAGTGGGAGTATTTCACGGAGCAGCCGTATGGGCGAGTGCTGGCGACCTGCAACGGTTTACCGGCCATTGCGGCGGTTAGAGTTTCATCGAGATAGTTGCGTGCGCCCTTGAGGTCTTCTTGTTCGGTAGTGGGTTTGTCGTCGATTGCGCCTTGATAGATGAGTTTGCCGGTTGGATCGATAACGAAGATGTGGGGTGTGGTCTTGGCTCCGTAGATTCGGGCTATTCTGCCGTCTGGGTCGAGGAGCGCGGCGGTGGGTGCGGCGTGCATGGTCTTGAGGTAGGTGTTCTCTTCGGCTGGGGTGACGTAGCCTTGTTCGCCGGGCGCGGAGGAGATGACCGATAGCCAGATGACACCTTTGCCCGTCCACTCGCGTTGCTGGGACTCGATGCTGCCGCTGAGGTAGTGCTTGCGGTCGTAGGGACAGCCTTGGTTGGCCCACTCGAGGACGACGAATTTGCCGCGGTATTCGGAGAGGGAGTGCTGGGCGCCGGTGGAGTCGGTGCCTTTGAAGTCTGGAGCCGAGGTGCCGGGGAGTACAGCCAGTGCGGGTATGGCGAGGGCGGCTAGTATGACGGCGAGGAGTTTGCGAGGGGACAGGAGATTCATCGGATCACCTCCACGGCTGCGTGCTTTTTGATATTTTGCGACGGCAGAGTGACAGATGCAAGCGTGCGAGGACACGGGTGCCTCCATCACTGGCACTGCTGTCCCTGCTTCCAACGTCGGTTACTGGCGGCTTGACTGGCCGCGGGTGATTACCGGCGAGCCGTCATTGTTTTGTGTCCTTTTCGAGAGCTGTGAGGACGATGCTCTTCGTGAGGAGTTCGGGCAGGACGTCGGGGGTGGAGTTTTTCGTGGCGGGATAGATGACGTAGGTTGGGACGCCGCTGCGGTTGACTGAGGCGAGCTGTTTGGTGATCTCGGGATCGTACTGGGTCCAGTCAGCGCGGAGGAGGGTGACCTTGTTTTTGCTGAACTGATGCTGGACGTCGGCGGATTTGAGGACTGCGCGCTCGTTGACCTGGCAGCTAAGGCACCAGGCGGCGGTGAAGTCGATGAAGACGGGGTGGCCAGCGGCGCGGGCTTGATCGAGAGCCTGTTGGGAGTAGGGGGTCCAGACGAGGGTGGTGTCTTTGGGTTGGTAGAGCGGGATGGCGAGGCCGAGGGCAGCGATGACGATCGCAGCGATGGTGCTGGACCAACGGGCTGGCCATTTACCCAATACCCAACCGGCGATCGCGAGGGTCAGGAAGCAGCCTAGGAGTAGAGCGACGCGATAGATGCCCTGGCCGCCGCTTGCTCCGCCTGCGAAGAGTGAGCCGTAGACGTAGGTGAGCCAGATGACGGTTGCGAAGAAGATGACGGCGGTGATCTGTTTGAAGATCTCCATCCATGCGCCGGGACGGGGGAGGATGCGTGTCCATGCGGGCTGGAAGCTGAGGAGGAGGTACGGGGTGGCGAGGCCGAGGCCGAGAGCGGTGAAGACGGCGAAGGTGATGCCTGCCGGTTGGGCAAGAGCGAAGCCAATGGCAGCGCCCATGAGTGGGGCGGTGCATGGGGTTGCTACTACGGTGGCGAGGACTCCGGTGAAGAAGCTGCCGGTGTAGCCCTGTTTTTGTGCGAGTTCGCCGCCGACGCTGGTGAGGGATAGGCCGATGTCGAAGAGGCCGGCGAGGGAGAGAGCGAAAAAGAAGATGCCGGCGGCGAGGAGGGTGAGGAAGACCGGGGATTGAAGCTGGAAGCCCCATCCGGCCTGGCTGCCACCTGCGCGAAGAGCGAGGAGTACGCCGACGATGGCCCAGAATGAGACCAGGATTCCAAGGGTGTAGACGATGCCGTGGCTGCGGAGGCGGCTGCGCTCTTCGCCGGAGGATTGCAGGAGGGCGAGGCCCTTGAGGAAGAGAACCGGGAAGACGCAGGGCATCAGATTGAGAATGATGCCGCCGACGAAGGCGAGGCCGATGGCTCCGAGGACGGTGACGCTGCTGGTATCTGGTGCGCCTGGGGCGGTGCTGCCGGGAGCTGGGGCGATTTCGCCTGGGGTGACGGGGGCGGTGACGTCGTAGGCTACGGTGTCGGAGAGTTTGAGGACGCCGTGGAGTTGGGCGGGGAGGGTCTTGAGGTCGTCGGAGTGATGGACGCGGAGGCGGATTCCGTCGGGGAGAGGCTCAACGGGTTGAGGCGCGGCGTTGGCGATCTGATCCTGGTCTACCGGGTAGAATTCGGCGTCGGTCTCGCGCTTGCCTGTGATGAGGGTGAGGACGAGGTCGGTTTTGCCGCCGGTGACGGTGAGCTTGGCGTTTGCGGGAAGCGGCGTTGGGATCAGGGACAGGGCTTCGCCGAGGGCGCCGACTGGTTGGGCGGGTGCAGCGTCGGGCGAGACGGTGAGGTTGAGGCCGAGGTGAGCTTTGCCGGGGATGCAGACCTCGCGGCAGACGAGCCAGTTGACCTTGGCGTCGAGATGGATGGGGCCGGGTTTGACGGAGGCGGCGGCGGTGAGTTTGACGGGAAAGGCTACTGAGTCTTCATAGCCGAAGTCCATGAGCGGGCCGAGCGGGAGGCGGCTGGGGATGGGAAACTGCATGGGGCCAGCGGTGACGCCGTCGGGAAGGGTCCAGATGATTTTGGGTGGTTCGCCGGAGTCTCCGGCGTTGAGCCAGTAGACGTGCCAGTGCTCTTCGAGGGTGAGGACGAGGCCGACCTGAAGGGTTCCGCCTGGGGCGATGCTGGGTGAGAGAGAGACGAGTTCGGCAGTGAGATGCTGGGCCTTGACGGGGCCGGGCCCGCCGTCGCCGACGACCTGAAGCTGCGAGTGCGCGGGGATATGAATGAGTAGGGCGCAGGCGAGGAGCAGGAGCTTGGAAATTCGGCCGTTAATGTTCATCTGTCTCAATTGTAGGGCTTGGAGAGTGCTGGATGTCACGGTCAGGTCAAGTGGCGATGCTCCACCATGATGCAGCGGTCCATGACGACGTGAATACCGGCGGCTTCGGCGCGATTGGCGGCTTCGAGGTTGATGATTCCCTGCTGAATCCAGATGTTTGGGAGGCTGAGCTGGATCATCTCTTCGACGATGGCCGGGATGAATTTGGGTAGGCGGAAGACGTTGACGATGTCGGGTTTTATGGCTAGCTCCGACAGGGATGCGCAGGATTTTTCGCCGAGGACTTCGGTAATGGAGGGGTTGACGGGATAGATTTTGTAGCCGTGCTGCTGCATGTAGGCAGAGACGTAGTGGCTCGGTTTGATTGGGTCTTCGGAGAGGCCGATGACGGCGATCGTTCGCGGCTGAGCGCCGGTGGTGGTGCCCAGCATCTCGCGGATGGTTTCGGGTTCGTTCATCGTGGATCCGTTTACCTAGCGTTCGATGTTTTGAGGCAGTTTACTTATGCCAGATGTTGAGTAAGCGACGAAGGACTACGAGCTCGCCGAGGTGGTAGGAGGTGTGGTCGGCGATCAGCATGGCTTCGCGTAGAAGGTTTTGACCTTCACCCCAGCGGAAGGGTTTGTAGAGGTCGGACTTTGGATTCTCGATAAGGGCGATGAAGTGCTCGAGGTCGGAGCGCATCGCGGCAATGGATTGATCCCAGGCGTTGGCCGAAGTTGGCAAAGGGGATTTGGGCCAGAAATCGTCAGGCCATTTGATGGCGTGGTAGCCGCCGGTGGGGGGTGCGGAGAAGTTGAGAATGTCGCGTTGCACGATGCGGAGGTGCTCGAGGAGCTGCCACGCGGAGTATGGGAGATGGGGTGGTACGACGCCGCGATGGTCGGGTGGCAAGTCTTTGATCACGTCGTCGAAGGTTGAGTGCGCCTGGCCGCCTTTCAGGAGGGCGACTATTTCCTTGCGCAGAGGTTGCTGTTCGTCGGGGCCGGTATGGAATTTATCTGCTGCCTTCGTTGAGGTCATTGCTCTCCTGTTCGCTCACGGAATTGGATGCCGAGAGGGACAGGAGAGTTACATTGACTTTCGTGCGACGACAACGGTCAATGGGGGAAAGGTGGTGAGGATGCTGCCGCGACGTTTTTCGACGACGAGACCAGCGGAGGTGAATTCTTTTGCGTATTCGCCGGTGAGTTTGTAGTCGGAGATGAGAGCGAGGCCACCGGGCTTGAGGACGCGGACGATATGGTGCAGGGCCTGACGGCGGGTGGGTGCGTCGTAGATATTGTGAATGCAGAGATTGGAGACGATGACGTCGAAGGTGCCGTCGGGGAAGCACATTGTCTGTGCTGGCTCGCTGCGGAGGGTACAGAGATTGGAGATGCCTTCGAGTTCGAGGTTGTGTTGGGTGGCAGCGGCGGAGTTTCCTCCCATGTCTACGTTGGACCAGACATCGATGCCGGTAGCGTGGCCGGTGCCAGAGAGAGCGGCGATGCGTTTTGCTGCGCCTGCGAGAAGAAGGCCGCGACCGCAGCCTACGTCCAGGACGTTCTCGTCGCCTCGCCAGGTGTGGAGGCTGAGCATGAAGTCGCGATGGCGGAACTTGCCAACTTTCACGTAGAGGAGGAAAAGAAAACCTTCGCCGATGAGGAAGGCGGCGGGCCAGTAGAAGCTGCGAGCGTTGAGTCCGACAGGCCCGATGTGAAGAACAGGCGGGCAGAAGATAGCTGCCAGCAGAAAGGCAGCGCCTATGAGAAAGAAGTTACGCATGACGGCTGGCGCATCGACGCCGTAGTCAGGTTTGGTCAGCTTGGTTACGGGAAGTGTAGCCACGGTTGCTCCTCCGAAAGCGTGTCTTTATCAGGACATCAGCTTACAGTGAGTATTCCTGCTCTTCTCTCACGACGATAGTGCTGGTTGTCATCCGCGAGGATGACAGATGTCACGCGACATCGTCATCCTCGACAGCTTCGGCTGGGAAGTTGCCTTCGCGGCGCATGCGCAGATAGCCGCGAATAAATGGCTCGAGATCGCCGTCGAGAACCTTGTCGACATCGCCTAGTTCCACGCGAGTGCGAAGGTCTTTCGCCATACGGTAGGGTTGCAGGACGTAGCTGCGGATCTGGGAGCCGAACTTGATGTCGAGTTTGGAGTCTTCGAGCTTGCGAGCGGTGGCTTTTTTCTTGTCGAGTTCGTACTCGTAGAGCTTGGAGCGCATCATCTTCATGGCGCGCTCTTTATTTTTGTGCTGCGAGCGCTCGTTCTGACAGCCAGTAACGAGGCCGGTTGGGATGTGGGTGATGCGGACTGCGGAGTCGGTTGTGTTGACGTGTTGACCGCCTTTGCCGCCAGAACGATAGGTGTCGATGCGAAGGTCTTCCATCTTGATGTCGATGACGATGGTGTCGTCGATCTCGGGCGAGACGAAGACCGAGGCGAAGCTGGTGTGGCGGCGCTTGGCAGAGTCGAAGGGTGAGATGCGGACGAGGCGATGCACGCCGGTTTCGCCGCTGAGCAGACCGAAGGCGAAGTCTCCGGTGATGGTGAAGGTTGCGGACTTGATGCCGGCCTCGTCGCCATCCTGAATCTCGTTAATCTCCACCTTGAAGTTCTGGCGCTCACCCCAGCGGATGTACATGCGCATGAGCATCTCGGCCCAGTCTTGAGACTCTGTGCCGCCTGCGCCCGGATGCACAGTGACGATCGCGTTGAGCGAGTCAGTTTCGCCGGAGAGCATGGTTTTGGATTCGAGCTTTTCGGCGAAGTCGACTAGGGCTGGAATCTCACGGGTCAGGTCAGGCTCGGTATTTTCGCCTTCGCGGGCGAGTTCGAAGTAGGCTTCGATGTCGTCCGTGCGGCGGGCCAGTTCGGTGTCGTCGGCGAGGAGAGTTTCGAGGCGCTTGCGTTCTCGCATGAGGGGCTGCGAACGTGAGGCGTCAGCCCAGACGGTTGGGTCGGCTATCTTTTCCTCAATGACGGAGAGTTCGCGGCGGAGTCGGGCCGAGTCAAAGATACTCCCGCAGATCGCGTACTTTGTCGCGGACCGGGGAGTAGGAGTATTCGAGATCGCTAAGCATATGAACTTTAGTTTACGGCAAACCGGCTGCGGAGGCTCAGAGCGAAGGCAACTATGGTGACAAGAGCGCAGGCGTAGGCGAAGAGGTCGCCGTGGGCGGCGTAGAAGGTGACGTCGTGCTCGAAACCGAAGTGGACGCGAAGACTGGACCGCAGATGGCGCGGGAGAGCGGCGGTAACTCGACCGTAGGGGTTGATGGCGACGGTGACGCCTGTGTTGGTGGCGCGGAGAACCCAACGGTGATTTTCGATGGCGCGCATGCGAACCATGTTGAGGTGCTGCCATGCGGCGCTGGTGTCGCCATACCAGCCATCGTTGGAGATGTTGATGAGGACGTCGGCTCCCTGCTGGGTGAGATGGCGGATTTCGTCGCCAAAGATCGATTCGTAGCAGATGAAGACGCCGTAGGTGTGGCCGCCTGTGGCGAAGACGGTTTGGTGCTTGCCGGGCTCGAAGGTGCCGACTTCGTTGAGGAGATTTTTTGCGAAGAAGAAGAGATCTTTGAAGGGGACGTACTCGCCGAAGGGGACGAGATGCATCTTGTCGTAGTGGCCGTCGAAGGTGCCGTCAGGATTAATGAAGGAGGCGCGGTTGTAAGGGGTATAGCCGGACTTATTCGTTGGGCTTGGCTCGAAGCCCGTGTTACCTACAATGACAGGGGCCTGCGTTGCGATGGCGAGGTTTGACATAGCGGCGCGGAACTGTGGGTCAATGTCCTCGAACGGCGCGGGGGATTCGGGCCAGACGATGAGGTTGGTTGCGGTCGGGGCCGGGGTTGCCTGAACGGAGTCGTTTGGCCGGATGAGAAAAACGGCTTGAGTGTCGGTCAACTCAGGGATTCCCAGAAGGTACTTTCGTGATGGATAGCGGCTGAGATACGAGAACGAATCCAGAAATTGCTGGGTGGTGGGTTGAGGCCCCTTATTGGCAGCACCTACTTCGAGATTTTCCTGAACGAGAGTCGCGGTGGCGGTGGTAGGCCCGGGCTTAGGGTTCGCAATGAGGCGAAGGCCGAAGATGTATACGACGACAATGACGACGCCGCCGATGGTTAACGCTGGCCGAGTAAATCGACGCTCGCGGAGGCGTATTCGGACCAGCCAGAGAGCATTGATCAAAGCGACGATGAAAGAGAGTCCGTAGGCTCCAGTTATTGGAGCGAGGCGTGTTAGTAGCGGATTGTCGACCTGTGCGACGCCGAGCAGGTCCCAGGGCAGGCCGGTAATGCGCGCGCGGGCGAGTTCGACGGCAACCCAGGCGAACGGTACCAGCAACAGAGTGGTTTGACGGCCGAAGCGATTGTGGAAGGCGGCAATCAGCGCTCCAAACATGGCGTGATAGAGGCCGAGATAGAGGCTGAACAGGATTAGGATTCCGAAGGCGATGGGTCGATCCAAGCCACCGTAGAGATACATGGTCTGGTAGATCCAGTAACAGTTGCCCAGGTACCAGACAAAGCCACAGGCGTAGCTGATAGCTGCTCCCTGACGGATGGTAAGTGGATTGCCTGTCTTTGTCTTATCGAGGAGAGCCCAGATGAGGGGAAGTAGAGCGATCCAGCAGAAGGCGGTTCGCCAGAGTGGCGTAGGGCCCGCGATAGAAAAGGGCAAAATCTGTAGGATGCCGGACAGCACGGCCATGGCCCAAAGTCGCGGGGGGATTCTTCGCATCTCGTCTGAAGTCTAACATTGAGCCAGCAATTTCCAGCGAGGTTCGGGCTAGTGAGAGATACAATAGAGCCGCATGGATTTCGTCATTCATCTCGTTGCAAAGATTGTCGTGCCGCTCTTTTTCATCGGAATGGCTGGGTCCGCAGTGGTGATCGTTGTGAGTTTTGCAGAAGATTTGAAGGAGTTGCTGGGAGATGAAGATTAGCTGTCAACGACGGAAGCAAGATCGCACTTTGCTCTCGCTGGCGGGTCTTGGCAGTGTTTCACTCAGGGTGATGAGTGACAGCCGGAGCACCGAAGTTGTCCGGTATCGCTGTCGGCAGGTGGGATTGAGCATCAAACCATAATGGCATCTAAACAGACGATCACTAAGCCGCAATCGAACCGCGTCCGCCTGGTCGTGGCGTCGTCGGTGATGCTTACCTTTATCTCTTTCTGGCGAGCAGCGGCGATTGTGTTGAACGATCTGGGCTCTTCGGCGTTCTATGCGGGTGGAATTGCAGAAGAGGCGGTCGGTAAAGCCGCGCCATGGTTCATCCTCGGCGTGATGCTGTTCAGCTTTGCCGTGCGGGCGGTGTATGTCGAAAGCTGCAGCATGTTCACGCGCGGTGGCGTCTATCGGATCGTCAAGGAGGCGCTGGGCGGAACATTCGCTAAGTTGAGCGTCTCGGCGCTGATGTTTGATTACATCCTGACGGGACCGATCTCGGGGGTTTCAGCAGGGCAATACATCGTCGGGCTGATGAATGAGTTACTGCGACTCTGCGCTGCTCACCACTGGATCAGTGGACTAGTGATGCATCCGAGTGGAGTTACTCGCCAACTTCCGGTCAATGGCACCTCGGCAGTAATTGCAAGCATGGTTACGGCCTATTTCTGGTGGCAAAATACTAAGGGGATTGAGGAGTCGAGCGACAAGGCTCTGAAGGTGATGAAGATCACAACTGTAATGGTTGTGATTCTACTTTCGTGGGGAGTCTTTTCGGCGATTCACACAGGGGTGCATCTGCCGCCGTGGCCTACGCCGGACAATCTACACTTCAGCACAGACGCGCTCGGATTTCTGAAGCACACAGGATTCATGCGGTCGCTGGGATTATTCGGCGTACTGATGGCGTTTGGGCACTCCGTGCTGGCTATGAGCGGCGAAGAGTCCCTGGCACAGGTGAACCGCGAGATCGAGCATCCGAAGCTGAAGAACCTGAAGCGCGCTGCTATCGTAATTGCGATCTATAGCTTCATCTTTACCGGCATCGGCACCCTGTTGGCTGTGATGTTGATTCCCGACTCGGTGCGGGTTCCGGTGTATCGCGACAATCTGATTGCCGGAATGGCGATGTACATGGTGGGGCCGCTGGCGTTGCGAATAGGATTCCGGATCTTTGTTGTGATCGTCGGCTTCCTGATTCTTGGCGGAGCTGTAAATACTGCCATCGTGGGTTCAACCGGCGTGCTGATGCGTGTTGCTGAAGATGGCGTCTTATCGGATTGGTTCCGCAAGCCGCAGCGGAAGTATGGAACCAGCTATCGCATTGTGAATCTGGTTGCCGGGCTGCAGATGTTTACGATTTTAGTAACTCGCGGCAACGTCATCATGCTGGGAGAGGCGTACGCGTTCGGCGTGATCTGGAGCTTCACCTTCAATGCGCTAGCAATGTTGGTGCTGCGGTGGAAGTATAAGGGCGAACGTGGCTGGAAGGTTCCGCTCAATATTCGACTTGGTAAGACTGAAGTACCTCTAGGATTACTCTCAGTTTTTCTAGTTTTGCTGACGACTGCCATCGTCAATTTATTTACAAAGTCGGTAGCGACTGTAAGTGGAATTATCTTTGCGGCTGCATTCTTTGTGATCTTTTCGCTTTCGGAGCGAGACAATAAACGGCGTCACGATCTAACAACGCTTCAGATGAAAGAACATTTCCAACTGGAGCATCAGGATAATGTGGGACGCGAGGCGTTAGAGATACGCCCGGGTGCGGTGGTTGTAACTATGCGGGATTCTGCCGCGCCGTTTGCGCTGAAGTGGGCTTTGACCCACACCAACACAGATGATCAGGATTTAGTCGTACTGGCAGCGCGAATGATGGGTGCCGGCGGTCCAGAGTATGTCGATGCTTCGGAGCAGTTATTCAGCGAGCACGAGCAGATGCTGTTTACCAAAGCGGTGTCGGTGGCCGAAAGCTTCGGGAAGCATATTTCGCTGCTGGTAGTTCCTGCCGGCGACATCTTTTCAGCTCTCGTTCAGACGGCTAATTCCCTCGATGCTGCAGCGGTGGTCTCAGGGCTCTCTACTAAGCTAACTGCAGAAGAGCAGGCTTACCATGTTGGCCAGGCATGGGAGGCACTCCCTGAACCGAAGCGACAATTTACGTTTTACGTGGTCAAGCCTGACGGTGACTCGCTGAGCTTTCACATCGGACCGCATGCACCTACTATTGAACCGCACGAAGTACAACTGGTCCACCGTCTGTGGCTCAATTTGCGCCGTGCGCCCGATATGCAGGATCTGCACCATAGCGACATCCTGACCTATGCACTAACACGCATGGCTACCGAGTTTGCGCGAGATAAGCAAGGAACTCTCAGAGACTTGCAGAAGTGCATCGATGAATCTCATCATCGTCGCATACTGGGAGGTTTGCGGCACGAGGAGTTAGACGAAGCTGGACCCGGTTATGCGATTCGGACTCCACGTGCGGGAGTTAGGGTCGAGAGCGATGAACCTGCTTCGACTAAAACAAAGTAAGCCGTCTAACTTACATTTATTTGCATGATGTTAAGGGCTTCTGTATCGTCGTACTGTGGCGAAAAGAATTGGTCTATGCGAACCTGACAACGAGCTACTAGACCTACTAACGCCAAATGGAGGTAACACGTGGAAGTAAGTCGCATCATTTCCGAAATTGATGCCCAGATCTCGAAGCTGCAGCAAGCACGCGCGCTGTTGGCTGGGACAACGGCCGCAGCCGGCCGCACCGGCCCTGGTCGTCCGAAGGGCAGCAAAAATACTGTCGCTGCAGCGCCGGCAACAAAATCGGCTCGCAAACGTAAGCTGAGTCCCGAGGGCCGGAAACGTATCGCCGATGCAATGAAGAAACGTTGGGCCGAGCGACGGAAACAGAGCTCGAAGGGCTAATTCCAAGATCTGTGAAAGAAATATGGGCGCCTCCAAAGTGGAGGCGCCCATATTTCTTGTGCTGGTGGATCTTGCCGACCATCGTCAAGCTATTTATCGAGTAATAATGACCTCGCGCAGGCTGTCTTTCGCAAGGAAGAATCGATAGTTGCTGAACTCACTTAACATGTTCTCGATT
Organism: Tunturiibacter lichenicola; assembly: GCF_051013355.1. Lineage (GTDB taxonomy): Bacteria > Acidobacteriota > Terriglobia > Terriglobales > Acidobacteriaceae > Edaphobacter > Edaphobacter lichenicola_F. The sequence continues at coordinate 429,935 of NZ_CP132944.1, forward strand.
TTGCGATTGTTAAAGACATTAACCAGCGGGTAGTTCCCTGCACGTTGCATCTCAACGACGTCGGTATCGGTGAGATGGTATCGGCAAAAGAACGTGTCTGGGCTGGTTGTCTGATGGAAGAAAGCCAGCATCAGGCCTCCGGGCTGCAATACTTTGTGAATCCGGGACAACACAGGAGCAATTAAAGGCTCCGGCAGGTAATCTGCGGTGTCCCAGAAGATCACGACATCGAACATACGACCGGAAAAGTTAAGATTGCTCTCCAGAAAGCGTTCGACGTTGAAACTAGGTTCTTCGCCCGTCTCGCCGGGAGTGAGCCACTCCGGCTTGGACGCCTCTTCGACTACGCTGGCCATGTAGATACTGTGGCCGAGGCTGGTGATGTAGTTAATGTTGGTGGAGGAGGTAGGCCCGATGTCGAGGATGCGAAGCGAGTCCTGCGTCTGCAGATGCTTCATCAACTCCTTCCACCCACTCGAATGACGAGGCACCCGTCCAAGGTCGTTTCCTCGTGGACTGCTTGTACTGTCGCTACCGCCGAAAAGGCTGCGCATGAGCCCGCTTCCCTTCTGGTCTATGCCTGTGGTTGAGAGAAGAGAGGAGCGCCCGCCTCAGCCGGTGTGGAGGTCGCTGCAGTTACCGTTGAGGACTTTGGTAGCGCCTCGGAGGTAGCTTTGAGCTCAACACGTCCCTTCAAAACTGCGCTTTCTTCGATGCAGAGTCTGCCTGCAAGAATGTCTCCACTTACGGATGCAGACTGGCGAAGGTCAACGCGGCCTGCGGCCTGCACGTTTCCAGTGAGATGACCGAAGATGACGACATCTCGAACATTGATATCGGCGCGAACGCGCGCGTTAGGCCCAATCGTCAAGAGGTTCTCCTTGAGGGTGATGGTTCCTTCTATATCTCCGTCGATGTAGAGGTCTTCATTGCCGGAGATCTCTCCCTGAATGACGACCGACTTACCGATGACGGTGGAACCCTCTGCTGGTTTCATAAGCTTTTTGTTCTCCTTGCGGTCCTGTGGGCTGCATATGCGCCTTGCCCGAACTATACCCAAGCTCATCGCTGGAGGCAAACGGCGCAAACTTCAACGGTACTTCAACGGTCTACGTAAGACGCATAGAATGGGTAGATGAGAGGTGTGGGTTGGTAACAATTGCGACGGGGGGGCATGAATCGGTTTCGTGCGGCGCCCCGCGACTTAGTGGGGTTGCAGCGCGTCGGAGATTATGGCCTCGGGCCGTCCTGGGAGCTGTTCTCCTGTCGGCCGGTATTACGAATCTGCATGCGGGTGCGCAGAGTGAGCCTACGACAAAAGATGTAGCCGGTCAGGGGCTGCTGTCGATCCCTCCGCGCTCCTGGGTCGTCGATGCAGCAAAAAATGAGTTGATCGCGCTTCATCATACCGATTCGTATCTGCGGTATCGGACGCACACGATCAGTGAGAAGGGCGATGTAGTCCGAGACGTCGTTGAAAGTAAGGATGGAACCGTGGCGCGCCTGATTATGAGGGACGGAAAGCCACTGACCGAAGAGCAGGACAAAAACGAGCGGCAACGGCTGAACGATATGATCGCGTCGCCCTCAACCTACTTCAAGCACGTAAGGAATGGGGAGTCCCAGCAGAAGCTGGCTGACGCGATGGTGCCACTTATGCCCGATGCGGCACTCTATAGCTACACTCCGGGGCAGCCTCAATCCGGGAAAAACGGAGGGGCACTGGAGATCGTGCTCGACTACAAGCCAAATCCCAAATTCAATCCACCAAGCACGGAGGCGGAGGCGCTTACCGGGCTTCAGGGAAGGATATGGATCGATGCGAAGACGCATTATCTCGTACGAATGGAAGGGACGATCGCGCGCGGAGTCAACTTCGGTTGGGGAATGCTAGCCCACATCTATCCAGGCGGTAAATTGTCGTTAGATCAGACCAGTGTCGGCGGCAATCGGTGGATATTCACTAATTTTTCGATGCAGCTAAGTGTGCGCGCGCTGATGGTTAAGACACTGAACGTCCGCACGACCTCAAGCGGCAGCGGCTTCCAGGTGATCGGTCCGATGAGCTACCAGGATGCGATTCGTCTCATGCTGGGTACACCTTTACCCAGATGATAGTGCGAGGTTTCACGCGGTCACGCGGGCCTTCGCTTGGAGCGTCTGCCGACGAACGGTGAGGGCGTCGATGCGATCTCGCTGTACCTCGAAGCCACGTCCGACGGCGGTTGGAACGACGATCTCGCCCTTGTCGTTGACTGTGACAGCGGGCTCGATAATGTCCTGCGACCAGTAGCGGCTGGACGCGGAGACATCTCCGGGGAGAGTGAAGTTGGGAAGCGAGGACAAGGCAATGTTGTGGGAACGACCGATTCCGGTCTCCAGCATGCCACCGCACCAAACCGGGACGGCGCGCTCTTCAGCTATATTGTGCACACCGATCGCTTCGCTGAAGCCTCCGACGCGCCCGACCTTGATATTGATGATGCCGCATGACTCCATAGCGATAGCAGCCAGTGCGTCACGGCGATTGCGAATGGACTCATCGAGGCAGAGGGGGGTTTCGAGCCGCTTCTGCAACAAAGAGTGGAAGTAAAAATCGTCCCACCAGAGAGGCTGCTCGATCATGAGCAGGTTGAAACGGTCCCAGTCAACGATGCAGTTAAGGTCTCTCATCCGGTAGACCGAATTGGCATCACAGCTCAGGGTGATATCAGGCCAGCGGTTGCGCACGGCTTCGAAGACGTTGGTGTCCCAACCAGGCTTGCACTTTAGTTTGATGCGTTGATAGCCGGCGGCTAGTTCGGTCTCGATCTTATCGATCAGGTGCGGAATCGAAGACTGGATACCGATCGAGACTCCACACGGAATGACGCTGCGGGTTCCTCCAAGGAGTTCGGAGAGTGAGACGCGCTTGACTTGAGCTTCGAGATCCCAGACGGCGTTCTCAAGGGCAGCCTTCGCCATGCGGTGGCCGCGGATTTGACCGAAGATTTTAGCGCAGCTTCCGCCACGTTCGACATCGGCATCGAGAAGACGAGGCCCGAGCTCTGCTTCTGTGATGATCCAGGCTGTATCGATGGTCTCGTCGCTGAAGTAAGGGTGCTCACCAGCGACACACTCCCCCCAGGAAGTAAGACCTTCGGATTCGAGTTCGATCAGCAGAATGCGCCGGCTTGTGGTCATACCGAAGCTGGTCTCGAAAGGATGAGCCAGCGGCATATTGATCTCGCGAAGGTGAATCGCATCGATGTGGAGCATGTCAGTCCTGTCTTTCCGATCGTCCGAAGTTACTGGTAGTTGCGGAATCTGGCCGGCTTCGCTCTCCGGATGATTGTCAGGTGTCTCTTACAAGATTGTCACTTGTTCATAGCTTCCGTCCAGTGACCGAGAAGAAAAGCGCCATTACCTTCGGCATCGCGTTCGTAGCCGACGACCGCAAGACCACGCTGGAAGGCTGATTCAAGTGCCGTCCTGTTGCTGCTCTGTAAGGTTTGCGCGAGGTTTCGCTGTTGAGCGTTCTGCTTCCATTGGTAGATGGAATGCGGAACGGTAATTCGTTCCAAAATCTGCTGGGGTTGAGCTTCGCCGTGCAGGATGCTCGCCACACGGGCAGAGCGCAACCACCACTCCGCGTATAACCTGTCCGTCGGAAGGCCTCCCTGCAACGGGGAAGACGAAGGGCCATAGAAGTCGGGCTGGTAGCGGCGGACGATGGCGCCAAGCCGATTGATGTTCAGGTGAGAGTTTCTGATCTCCAGCGGGTCGAAGGTCCACTCCATGAGATCGAAGCCGCGGGCGATAGCGTCGTCGCGCTGGGCGAGCTTGAGGCAGCGGCCAATGCCCGCATTGCGGTACTGAGGCAGGACTGCAAGCATGTGCGAGTGGAGGTATGGGAGGCCTGCACGGTAGCCGGGTAAAGACATGGCAAAGCCTACCAGGGTGTCCCCGTCGAAGGCACCGATGACCTGGCCGCCGATGCGCTGTGCGACGACGAAGACACGCCGGGGGATGACGTCGCCGTCGCTGTAACCCCAGACCTCGAGTTGGAGGACGACACAACGTTCAAAGTGTTCGAGGCTGGTAAGGGGCTGAATCTGAATGTCGTTCTGTGTGCTTGCGCTCATGACCTCCTCGGCTCGTTGGCCGCTGTCTTGATCTCGCTGTTTGCCTCGTTCTTGGCCTGATTCCATAGCAGGTCCAGCTGCGATGGCGTGGAGGCTGCCAGAGCGTCCGCCCCGCCCGCGGCAGACTCCATCGCGACGAAGCGACGGCGGAATTTTGCGTTGGTGGCACGCAGGGCCGACTCCGGATCGACCTTGAGGTGCCGGGCGAGATTGACGGCGGTGAAGAGAATATCTCCAAGCTCCGCCTCGACTGCGGTCGTAGAACTGTGGCCGGAGGAGGGGGGCAGTTCGGCCTTTAGTTCGCCAATCTCCTCTTGAAGTTTGTCGAAGAGACCATCGGTATCTGGCCAGTCAAAGCCTACTTTTGCAGCGCGTGAACCGAGTTTTGCAGCCTCCATCACGGCAGGCATGGAGCGCGGGATTTCGTCGAGCATTGAACTCTGCCGATGTGCAGACGCTTTCTTCTCGGATTGCTTGATTTGCTCCCAGTTGCGTAACACTGCGTTTGAATCAGTCGCTTCGGCGCCGGCGAAGATGTGAGGGTGGCGGCGAATGAGTTTCGCGTTCAGGTTGGAAGCGACGTCTTCAATCGAAAAATATCCCGCCTCGGAGGCCATCTGAGCGTAGAAGAGAACCTGCAGGAGAAGGTCGCCGAGTTCGTCCTTTAGATCGGGCCATGCGCGACGCTCGATCGCGTCGAAGACCTCATAGGTCTCTTCGAGCGTGTGTCTCTTGATGGAGTCGAAGGTTTGCTCGCGGTCCCACGGGCAGCCGTTCGGAGCGCGCAGGCGCGCCATGATCGCAATGGACTCCGCGAGTGAGTCTGTGCCCGGCTGGACGACGTTCAAATCGATTTTTTCAGGTGCGGACTCGGCCATCCTTCAACTTTACCCGATGATATCGACTTCCCCACAAGAGCAGAGATGAAGTATGCTTTGCTGCATATGGCACCAAAACCCGAAGCAAATGCTAAGCAGGTACGACGACGGAGCGGTTGGATTCTGCTGTTGATACTGCCATATCTTGGGCTTTGTTTCCCGAAGGTCTACGCTCGTTCGTTGCCAGTCCTGTGGGGCTTTCCCTTCTTCTATTGGTATCAGTTTGCATGGGTCATTGCCGCTTCTCTGCTGCTGGCGATCGTATACAAAAAACTCAAAACTTAGGCCGCAGGTTCGAATCCGACTAGGTCCACTCTGCTCGTCAAGTTTTCCGGTTTTAAGCGAAGAACAACGCGCCCAGGGACTACAGGCGCGTTGTGAGGAAGAAGAATCGGACGAGCGTAATTGCTACATCTGGCCGTTCGGCCCGCTTGACGATGCCGTCGTCGGCTTATCTCCGCTCATGTTCGTCATCAGCTTGATGTCTACACGACGATTTTTCGCGCGACCAGCAGCGGTGCTATCGCTTGCAACCTGCTGATCTTTTCCGATGCCGATGAGATAAAACTTGTGAGGCGGGATGTTGTACTTCGAAGAAAGATAGTTGACCACCGCATCGGCGCGTCGCTGGCTCAGTTGATAGTTGTATGCTGCATCACCCACTGAGTCGGTGCCACCGGTCACTTCCAGGATGTAACCGCGGGTACTGGTCAGATTTGCAGCCAAATCATCAAGCTCTTTTTTGTCGGAGGCCGTCAAGACGTACTTGTCGAAGCCAAAGGTCACGCTGACGTCGGAGAGTTGCTTATAGTTGTCGAGGTTGGCGACTACGCCGCTCAGACTGTCGACGCGGTTGTAAGCTTCCTGCGCGGAGTGATTGGCAGCATCGGCGGACTGTCCGGCAGCCAACGCATGCTGATCCGCAGTATTGGCGGCGCTCTGTGCCCCGGCAATGCCAGTCTTCGCTCGCTCATCAGTGTTAACGATGTTGCGGTGATCTGCAGCGGTCTTTGTATCGAGGTCATTCGTCTGTTGAATGATCGGGGCCGTCTGCGACTTTACGTAATTTTTGGTCGAGCATCCAACCGTAAAGGTAAGCGCAAGAGCACTGGCGAGGGCAGCGGTACAAGCAGACTTCATCTTTGTATTCGTATCTATGGGACTTGTCGTACTCATGGTTCACTCTCCGAGTTGCAGGTGCTGCAACGTTGAGTTAGATGCAATCAGCTGGCCAAAACGTTTCCCAAGTTCAACTGATTTGTTTACATAAACTTACGCAACAGCAACCAGCTACTTTTGCGCTTGTGGGATTGCACGCCCGGGAACTTTTGTTGTGTTCGAGCGTCAAATCTACCGAGCAAAGGTATGCACAGTGCAGCCTAGGGGTTCCGTCTACACTGAGACGTAAGCCCTGATATTCGGCATGGATCTCCATCAGAAAATTCGAACACTCCCTACTCAGCCGGGCTGTTATCTCTATAAAAATGCTGACGGAGAGGTTATCTACGTCGGCAAGGCGAAGAACCTCCGAGCCCGCGTGCGCTCCTATTTTTTGGAGGCCTCTCAGGCAAACGCGAAGACCGGGTCGCTCATGCGCGAGGCCGTCGATGTGGAATACATCACGGTTGCGAACGAACATGAGGCTCTGGCACTGGAAAACAACCTCATCAAACAGAAGAAGCCGCGCTTCAATATCCTTCTTCGCGACGACAAGACCTATCCGTACATCAAGTTGACGATGAACGACCGTTATCCCAAGGTCTTTGTGACACGCAGGCTGCGCAAAGACGGAGGTGCTTACTTCGGTCCGTATTTTCCGGGCAACCTGGCGTATCGGCTGGTCGACCTGATTCATCGGAGTTTTTTGATTCCAAGCTGCAAGGTCGATCTGTCCCGCTACCATCCGCGAGCGTGTCTCCAGTACTACATCAAGCGTTGCCTAGGCCCTTGCCTGGAAGGCTTGACTACACCGGAGAGCTACAGAGAGACCATTCGCGATGTACAGCTCTTTCTAGAAGGGCGGCCGAATGAACTTGAACAATCGTTGACGAAGCGCATGGAGGCTGCGGCGGAGGCTGAGCAGTTCGAACTTGCAGCGCGTCTTCGAGACCAGATTGTTACCGTGCACCAGATGCAGGATAAGCAACGCATGGCGACGACTGACAACGAAGATGCGGACGTCTTTGGCTACCATTATGAGAACGAGATGCTGGCGGTGAATCTTTTTCACATGCGCAGCGGCAAGATCGTGGATCGTCGCGATTTTTTCTGGGAGGATCTGCCGGAGTCACTACTGGATGCTGCGACCGAGGCTGTAGCAGAGGTGGATGAGTTGGAGGCTATGCCTCGTATCGAGCCAGACCCTGCAGCGGCGGCGCCCGAGATTGGGGAAGGAATTCCGGTAGTGCAACACTCGGCAGTGTCTGAGCTTGGAGGTGCATTTAGCCCGGCAGTATTTTTCTCAGCACTGTTGAAGCAGCTCTATCTGGATCAAAGCTATGTCCCGCGATCGATCCTTGTGCCGGTTGAATTTCCCGATCGCGCACTGCTGGCGGAGATTTTGACCGAGCGCACCAGTAAGCGCATCGAGATCCTTGCGCCACAGCGAGGGGAAAAGCGTTCGCTTGTTGATCTCGTGTGTCAAAATGCAAAGCAGTCTTACGATCAGCGCTTTCGTGTGCTGCAACCCGGGATGAAGGCCATCCAGGAGGCTCTGCAGGACGCACTTACGCTGGAGGAGTTGCCGCGACGCATCGAGTGTTTCGACATATCGCACATTCAGGGCTCTGAGACGGTCGCCTCTATGGTGGTGTGGGAGGATGGCGCGATGAAGAAGTCAGACTATCGCAAGTTTCAGGTAAAGACTGTCACAGGTGTCGACGACTTTGCAAGCATGCGCGAGGTGATTCAGCGTCGCTACAAGCGACTGCAGGAAGACAAGAAGCCATTCCCTTCCCTGATCCTGATTGATGGTGGCCTGGGCCAGTTGCATGCGGCGTATTCGGCACTGGAAGAGATTGGCGTTACGCTGCAGCCTCTGGCGTCGATCGCGAAGCGGGAGGAGATCATCTACGTGTACGGACAGGAGAATGAACCGGTTGTGCTGGACCGCCGCTCTCCTGTCCTTCATCTGATGCAGAAGATCCGCGACGAAAGCCATCGATTCGCTGTGACCTACCATCGTAAGCGACGGCAGATGCGCGATCGCGATAGCGAACTGCTCTCTATCCCAGGAGTTGGGCCGAGGACACGTCAGCGGTTGATTGAACACTTCGGAAGCGTTCGCGGCATCAAACAAGCTGGATCTGACGCACTGACTGCCGTGGTAAACGCAGCCACCGCCGAGCGCATTCGTAAGTACTTTGAGACTGAGGCTGAAGAGAAGCCTGTACTTCCGGTACTGAATTAACCGTGGATAACTCTCAATTTAGTATTGGCTACTGCTGCCAGACGTCGGGACGGCACCGGCAGCTTTGAATGTGTTGCATGCGGCGATGGTTCCCTCCTGCAATCCACGTTTGAACCAGCCAACACGCTGCGCCGAACTGCCGTGGGTGAAGCTCTCAGGGCTCACCGTACCGCGCTGCATGCGCTGGAGATGATCGTCACCAACTGCTGCGGCAGCTTGCATGCCAGCCTCGATATCTGCATCGTGGATGATATTGCGCTGCGCGGTGCTATGCGCCCATACGCCGGCGAGGCAGTCTGCCTGAAGTTCAAGATCGACGGAGAGGCGATTTCGCTGAGAGGGGTTTTGCGCTGATAAATTTTGGACCTGCGCTTCGATCCCTAAGAGATCCTGCACATGGTGGCCAAGTTCATGAGCCACGACGTACGCTTGAGCAAAGTCTGCATTTGTGCCCCCGAGACGGCGAAGTTCGTTCCAGAAACTCAGGTCGATATAGACTTTCTCATCTGCCGGGCAGTAAAAAGGGCCGGTCTGTGACTGCGCAACTCCGCAACCGGATCGGGTGTAGTCGCGAAAGAGCACAAGCTTCGAGCGCTGATAGTTTTTTCCGGTTTGCTCCGGCAGAAGGGTGGTCCAGGTCTTCTGAACATCGTCGAGCGTCCACGAGACAAGCTGCGCGGCGCGATCCTCCTGCGGTGAGACAGCTCCGGGCCCAGAGGGTGCCATGCTCTGCGAAGTCTGGGAAGGCGCTCCGGTATGACCGGAGAGGTAGCTGCCGATGTAATTTCTTCCAGTTACCAGGCTGATGATCAGCAGGAACAGAAAGCCGACAATGCCGAGACCTCCGCCGCTAAAGCCGCCGCCACCTCCAGAGGAGCCACGTCGGTCCTCGATGTCGCCACTTAGTCCACCAGGCGTCCAATCCATAGTTTGCTCCTGTGATTTCGTCTCTATCTTATAAGCGCAATCTAGTATCGCTTGCCAATTTGATGCAGGAATTTCACGTTTTTACAGGCTCAAATATCGACTCCTCCCCGGTTGCATGAAGATGATCGGGAGCGTTGGATAGAGACTGTCGTGATTTGAACAGCCTTTTAGTAGTTGCGGGGTTGCGGCGAAGTTGTGCTACTCTCCGTGAACCGATGCCGGAATCACAGAATGAACTACCACGCGTTCTGAACGCATCTCACGCAACGTCTATCGTTGTCGGCATCATTATCGGCAGCGGTATCTTTCTGGTGCCGCGCGAGATGATGGCCGCGGTTGGTTCATCGCGGACCGTCTACGCGGTATGGATCGTCGGCGGTCTACTTTCTCTATTTGGTGCGATGACCTATGCGGAGATAGCTGCCGCACGACCGCGGTATGGTGGCGAGTACGCTTTTCTCCGCGAGGCATACGGCGATCTTGCAGGCTTCCTCTACATGTGGACTCAAATTACGGTTGCCAAACCTGCGTCGCTGGCGACCATCGCTGCCGGACTGGCACGCGTCCTTGGGACCTTCGCGATCTTCAGTTCATTTTCTCGGCCGGCTTTTTTTCATCTGTCCTGGGGACAGATCTTTGCCATCGCGATGACATGGATGATTGCCGGTCTCAATATCGTCGGGACACGTAAATCTGCCAATGTCCAGCTTTTGCTGACCTGGTTGAAGGGTGTTTTAATTGTTGTGATTGCCGGCTTCTGCTTTGGAGCTGCGGGAAGTCACGGTTCCTGGCACAACTTTGCAACTAACTTCACTGGCGCCCGCGGCGGCTTCTCCGGCTTCATGATCGCGCTGGTCGCAGCGTTATGGGCCTACGACGGATGGAGTGACGTTGTGACCATGGCTGGAGAGGTGCAGCGTCCGCAACGCAGCATGCCGCTGGCACTCGTGGGTGGAGTCGTTATCGTCGGTGCGCTCTATATGCTGACCAATGCGGCCATTCAATACGTACTGCCTGCGGCCGTGATCGCCACTTCGGAGCGGCCTGCTGCCGATGCAATGCGTCTGGTTGCAGGGCAGTGGGGAGCTACGCTTGTCTCGATAGGCATGGCAGTTAGTATCTGCGCGACATTTGTCGGATCGTCGCTGTCAGGGGCGCGAGTTCCATTCGCAGCCGCGCGCGATGGACTATTTTTCAAGCAACTGGCGCACGTTCATCCACGCTTTCAAACACCGTCGACAGCACTCATCCTCCAGGCCGTTCTGAGTTCCCTGTTGCTGCTTGCAATTGGCAGGTTTCAGGCTCTCTTTTCGTTGGCTATCTTCGGCGAGTGGCTTTTTTATGCCTTGACCGCCAGCACTATCTTCGTCTTTCGACGCCGCGAGCCCGACGCATCACGCCCGTACAGCATTTGGGGTTACCCCGTGCTGCCTGCCCTCTTCATTCTGGCAGCGGCGGTCCTGCTGGTCTTTTCCTTCGCAGACCAGCCGCGGAACTCCCTCGTCGGGACAGCCATCATCCTGCTCGGAGTTCCGCTGCATCTTTTGTTGCGGCGAAGAGCGACGAGCTAATTACGGTTCTCGATGACTCGCTCATAGACGCGAACGTACTCACCGGCTGGCTTGTCCCAGGAGAAGTCCTGCGCCATGCCACGCTCCATCATCGTCTTCCACTCAACCTTGTTTCGGAAGGTTCCGAGGGCTCGCTGCAGAGCATCCAGCAGGGCAGATGAGTCGTAGCCCCAGAATTTGAAGCCATTGCCGGCGCCAGAAGGCTGCTCATCGATCGTGTCGTCAAGGCCGCCTGTCGCTCGCACCACAGGAATGGTGCCGTACTTCAAGCTGTGGATCTGTCCCAGACCGCCCGGTTCGTACCGTGATGGCATCAGGAAGATGTCGGCGCCCGCTTCGATCTTGTGAGCCATGACATCGTCAAATTTTATCTGTGCTCGTAACTTGTCAGGATGGCGATTCGCAATCTCGACGAGCACGCGCTCGTAGTACTCCTCGCCGGTGCCGAGCACCACCATCACCATGTCTTCCTTGACCAACCGATCCATGATGTCGACGATGAAGTCGAAGCCCTTCTGGGTTGCGAATCTGGAGACGACTCCAATGATGGCGGTTTCGTCGCCGACTCCTTCGAAGCCGTAGGCGTGGAGCAGATCACGCCGACACTCTTTCTTGCCGGCAAGGTTTTCGGCTGTGTAGTGCGCTGCAATATGGGGGTCGGTGGCGGGATTCCACTCTTCATAGTCGATACCGTTAAGGATGCCAAAGAGGTCGCCGCTGCGTTGACGCAAAACGCTGTCGAGTCCATTGCCGAACTCTGCCGTTTGAATCTCCTCGACATACTTGCGGCTAACGGTCGTAATGGCGTCAGAGTATGCGATGCCACCCTTAAGAAAATCCACCGTGTTGTAGTGTTCGAGTTTGTTGGGAGTGTACATGTTCCATGGCAGTAGTAGCTTTTCCATCGTCTCGGGTGGAAACCAACCCTGGAATCCGGCGTTGTGGATGGTTAACACGGCCGGTACATGACGAAGCACCGGATCGAAGTAGTAGACAGACCGAAGCATGACCGGAACCATTGACGCCTGCCAGTCGTGGACATGAAATACGTCTGGGACGCCGATAATCTTCGATGCCTCAATGACCGCGCGACAGAACAAACCAAAGCGTTCGGCGTTGTCGGGATATCCACCGGAGGGAGTGCCGTAGAAGTTTTCGCGGTCGAACAACTCTGCGCAATCCACGAAGTAGGTCTGCACTCCCTTCGCTACGCTGCCGTCCAGTATGCGAACAAACCGGTTATAGGTCGGAAACGGGATGGTCACACTCGGCAGCACCACGGCTGGATTGGGAATAGCCTTCGCAACCTGGCGGTAGTACGGAATGAAGACGCTGGTGCGGTGGCCGAGTTTAGCCAGTGCCTTCGGGAGGGAGCTCACTACATCCGCCATCCCACCCGTCTTGGCCCAGGGGGCACACTCCGCTGCTGCAAAAACAATATGCATACTGTCGTCCTTTATCTTTCCAGCCAAACCGTTAGTCTATAGAAGAGCACATGAAGAATCAGCAAACATTGGATGCAGATGAAGCGTAAGCCGAAGCTGGGGCAGAATTTTTTGGTTGACGACCCCGCCCGCCATGCAATCGTGGACGCTCTTGGTGATCTTAGCAAGCGCACCGTGATCGAGATCGGCCCGGGCCATGGAGCTATCACCGAAATCCTCGCATCACGCTGCCGCAAGCTGGTCGCGTTGGAACTCGACCGGGGGCTTGCGGCAGAGCTGACCTTTCGTTTTCGCGATCAGCCACAGGTACAAATCGTCGAAGTTGATGTTCTCAAAGCGGACTTTCGTGCGCTCATTCCTGCAGGCGAGTCGGCGGATGTCATTGGCAATCTGCCGTACTACATCACGTCGGACATTCTGCTGAAGCTGTTTGCTGCGGGCAGCGCTGGATTGATTACTCGTGCAGTACTCATGATGCAGCGCGAGGTGGCGGATCGTGTCTCCGCTGAACCTGGAGTTCGTGATTACGGTTTGCTCTCCGCCACCGCACAGATGAATGCGCAGGTCGATCACCTCTTCACGTTGCCGCCGTCCGCGTTTTCGCCGCCGCCGGAAGTCTACTCCACTGTTTTGCGGCTGCACTTCGCGCCGCGGTTTACAGAGTTGGGCGTCGATCCGAATGGATTCAACCTTTTTTTAAAGCGATGCTTCGCCCAAAAACGGAAGACCCTGCAAAACAACCTTCGCGCCACAGGATACTCTGCGGAACAACTCATCAAGGCATGGCCTGGGAGCATCCCTGCACAGGCGCGTGCCGAATCGCTAGCGTTAGAGCCGATGGCTGAACTCTATCGTTCCTTGTTGGACATCGATCTGCCAGCGGGGAACGCGTCGAAGTAAGCGCTTGCAATTCAATTTTCTACATCAGAGACTTCAATGATCTTCCGCGGCGGACTGTTCCAGCATCTTTGACGCCTTCAGGCGCACGCGCTGGATGAGGGCAGTGTCGTCGGCGATTGAGGCCAGAGCAGGCGAGATTGTACCCAACTCCAAGGCTCGTCCCTCCTGCACTTCCTGCGACAGGTTGGCCATCTCTGCGTCAAGACCGAGCCGGTCGTAGCGATGCAGAAACTCCAGTTTTCGACCTTCATCCATGGTGTAGGCGATCGCCAGGAATGTATTGGTCAGCGTATCGACGTTCTTGTTTTCGGAGTAGTTGTACGTGCACGTCCCCGACCCGTCTGGTCCTGAGTAAGTCAAAATTTTCTTACCGGTGTCTGCTATATTCTTCGCCTTCGAAGCGCATTCGGTATCGAAATGGTTCAGCGACCGCGCTTCCTTGAAGATCTTTGCGACCGTGCCAGGAGTCAGCCTGAGCGCGCGATCTATGTGCTGTGCTGCTTGTCCCCGACCTGACGTCTGCGTAGCCGCCATCTCCGCCTGATCTGCCTGATAGGTGCCGACGCCGTCCTCTTGGATGTGAAGTTTGAAATGCGGAACCTCAAGGCCTGGACGATCAAACTGAAAGGTCACCTCAGCTGCGGTCGGCTTCGAGTCAGTCTTGGGCGTGTCGACCGCCTGAATGGCAGATGCAAGACCAGAACACGTCAGTAGAAGAATGCCAAGTGCCGCCCGTACCGTTGCACTCATCGACGAGCGTCCTGGAGTTCAAGAGTTTGTGCGGTGTGGATGTGGCAGATCGCAATCGCCAGCGCATCCGCGGCATCCGGCGAGTCGAAGGCGTTCTCGTTATCGAGCAGACGTCTGACCATAAACTGAACTTGCTCCTTTGCCGCTAAGCCGTAACCAACGACCGAGCTTTTGATGGACAACGGTGCATACTCGGCGACCGGCAGACCGCAGGTTGCAGCAGCCAGCATCGCTACGCCACGCACCTGTCCAAGCTTCAACGCGGACTTCGCATTCGCCGAGAAAAAAACCTCCTCGATCGCGATAATCTCTGGTTGATGCAGGGCGATAAGAGCAGTCAGCTCCTCGTATACCTGAGCGAGGCGTTGCGGGGTCTTCTCTTTCTTGTTCAAGCGGATCGTTCCTGCGGCAAGATGCACGAGACGCGGCATCCGGGCGTCGCAGTCCACTTCCACCACACCGTAGCCGGTAAACTCTGTCCCACAATCGATACCGAAGACCCGCATGGGCGAAGTTTACTGCATCCCGGGCCACGTGTGGACTATCAAGCTAGAGTCAACCTAATCGGAGCGCAACTAGCGAGAGATCCCTTCAAGCGGCGAACTCGCCGTGGCGTAGAGTTTGCGCGGCATCCGCCCCGCCAGGAACGCCTGTCGTCCTGCCAAAACAGCATGCTGCATCGCTTCGGCCATTAGCAACGGATCTTTTGCGGCTGCAATCGCTGTGTTCATCAGTACTGCGTCAAAGCCCAGTTCCATGGCGAGCGCAGCGTCCGAGGCCGTTCCCACGCCGGCATCCACAATCAACGGTACCTCTGTGATCAGCTCACGCAAGATACGAAGATTCGCCGTATTCTGCAGGCCTAAACCACTCCCAATGGGCGCACCGAGCGGCATGACCGCCGCCGCACCCGCATCGATCAACCGCTTGGCGAAGACAATGTCGTCGGAGGTATATGGCAGCACCGTGAACCCTTCTTTTACGAGAACGCGAGTCGCTTCGAGCGTCGCGTGAATGTCCGGATAGAGCGTCTGCTGATCCCCGATGACCTCAATCTTCACCCAGTCCGAGAGTCCGACCTCGCGCCCGAGTCGTGCGGCGCGAATCGCTTCGTCGGCGGTGTAGCATCCCGCTGTGTTTGGAAGCAGGAAGTAACGCCTGGGATCGATGAAGTCAAGAAGTGACTCGCTCGACCGGTCCAGATTGACGCGACGTACTGCAACGGTCACCATCTCCGCTCCGGAGGCTTCGATGGCGGCCTGGGTCTCCACGCCGTCTTTATATTTTCCCGTTCCGACAATGAGCCGCGATTGGAAGGCTCGTCCCGCAATGACCAGAGGTTTCATGATTAATATCCTACCGTTAGGACGCAGATAAAACGCAAACGGCTCGCACTCTGAAGAGAGCAGCGAGCCGTCTGGCGGTGAACTGTTGAGATTGACCTGAGGCGTCCATACTCGGACTTGGCCTCGGCTAGGACTTTCAACTACAAAGACCGCCAGGACTAGAGCTATGGACGCTCTAAGCCTCAGTCACCTCACGTTGCGTTGAACTACATGTACTGTCAATTTTCATAGGCTGGACCATCCTCCTTTCCCGTGTAAAAGCAGATTACTCCCGACTGAGGCTACAGGCAAGTTGCTTCTGAACAGGAGCTTCGGGACATCTGCAAGGATGCATTCGGCATCGAATCGGTGGTTGAGATCGCCGCTCGAAAGAATTGCCACTTGACAGAAAGGCTCAACCATATGAAGCCAGCAACCATTATCGGAATACTTCTCATCGTCCTTGGAATCATCGGATATGCGACCGGCGGAATCTCTTTCACACATGAAAAGAAGGTCGTCGATGCAGGCCCCGTGCAGATCTCGCATAAGACTCAGGACACACTTCCACTCTCGCCGATTCTGAGCACTATTTCACTCATCGCTGGTATTGGTCTGGTAGTGGTCGGGGCGAGGGCGAAGTAGAAGCTGTCGTGCTGACCGGCACATCACGCTATAGTCAGGAGGCCAGCAACCGAAAGCGCTATTTGAGGTAGGCACGGACGAGGTCGATCAGATCTTCTCCCAGCTCTGGCGTGAGAGGAGCGTGCCCGTCTTTCAGCAGGTGCAGCCTGATATGGTCTTCAAGCACCTCGCCCATCAACCCATTAATCCCGCCGCGTGCAGCTGCCAGAAGCATCAGCACGTCGGCGCAGTCATGGTCGTCCGACCCCAACGCGCGTTCGACACTATCGATCTGACCACGAATTCTCTTCACTCTGTTGAGTAGCTTTACCTTTTCCCGATTATTAGTTGTCATATAATCTCCTGCATACCGTACCGGGGTATACTATACTTGTTGTCAGTCCTCCGCAAAAAATGTTTCACAATCTCGCCCTACGTGCGCAGAAAGGAGAAGTCAGCCGATGATTCAAATGATCCAACGAATACGACCTCGCAGTCCCAAGACGGCCGGCAACAGGCCTCTGATCCAGATCGTCCAGCGCTGGGTTGAAACTGCAGATGAGCGTTGTCCACTTGCCTGCGTCTGGTTCGCTCTGCCACAGATCGCCCCGGAACTGGAAGTTGAGTCTGAATTATCACGGCCTGCCTTCTATCTCTCACGTCCGAAGGCAGGCCGTTTGCATCCTATTCACATTCTTCATGCACCATTAACTTTGGTTCAATCATTGAAGAACTCAATACATATAACGGCAGCACTTCTGCTGTTGACGATCTCCTTCGTCGCGAGGGGCCAGGAGCAAGACCTGATAGATGCTCACCCCAGCCGTCCGGCGAAGCTCCCTGATGCGCCCGCCCTGGCGGACGAGACAGCGCCGACCATGTTTCCGCACTGGGAGCACTCGCGTTTCCTCATCGCCGGGCAGGCCAATATCGTCTTTCAATCGGATGGGCCATTCCACTCCCCTTACGAAGGCACGAACAGCTTCATTGGCCGCGGCGAGTACAAGGTCTCCCTGCTCGGCACGCTCTATCTTGGAGCGAAACTTCGGAGCGACCCTAAGACTGAAACCGACGCCATCTTCAATCTTGAATCGGCTGGAGGACGCGGTCTCAGCGAGGCGCTAGGGCTTGCCGGGTTCACGAATCTCGACGTTGTTCGCAATCCAAATCTCGGGTCGGTCCCCTACATGGCTCGAGCTCAACTTCACCAGACCATCGGCTTCACGGACAAGATGGTTGAAAGCACCCGCACGCCATTTTCGCTCGCGACCGAGGTTCCCGAGCGCCGGCTGGAGTTTTATGTGGGCAAGATGAGCTTGCCGGACTACCTCGACATCAATGACATTGGCAGTGATAGCCACCTTCAGTTCCTCAACTGGACCGTCGACAACAATGGCGCATGGGACTATGCCGCCGACACTCGCGGTTACACCTACGCTGCTGTCACCGAATACGACGACAAGGTGTGGTCCGCCAGATATGCCCTGGCGTTGATGCCTACGGTTGCAAACGGCATCGATCTCGTCTGGAACCTGCGTCAGGCCAGCGGGCAGAACTGGGAGTTCGAACTCCGAAAACCACTGTTGGGCCATCTTGTGTCCCCGGATCGGAAGGGCGTCGTGCGAGTCCTCAGCTTTGTCAATCATGCGCACATGGGCCTCTATCGTGATGCGGTGAACGCTTACCTGTCCGGCGAAGATCCTACGCCGGAGATAACCAAGCATGAGAAGTATGGCGCGGTGAAGTACGGCTTCGGCCTGAACGCCGAGCAGGAGCTAACTCAATACCTGCGCGTCTTTACTCGCTTCGGCTGGAACGAAGGGCAGCACGAGTCTTATGCCTATACGGAGGTCGACCAGACAATGGAGTTCGGCGGCGACTACTCCGGCCGCGCGTGGTCTCGCCCAAACGACAAGGTCGGACTGACCTTCGTATCGAATGGCATTAAGAGCGACCATCAGGAATATCTCAGATTGGGTGGTCTAGGCTTCCTGCTTGGCGACGGAAAACTAAATTATGCGCGGGAGGACATCCTCGAAAGCTACTACAACCTGCATGCCTGGCGCGGAGTCTACTACGCGTTCGATCTGCAATTTGTCGATCACCCCGGCTACAACAAAGATCGCGGTCCGGCGCTGGTCGAAACTGTCCGCATGCATGTCGACTTCTAGGCTTCATCCTCAAACTGATGCCTTCTTACACAAACTATTCGATCTAGAAGGCTTAGATGAGCCAATCCAGCTTTCTGACTTCACTAGAATGACCTGTGAAACCATATACTGATGCTGTGGGTACCCTCGGCATCGTCCAACTGTGCGCCTTTGTCGTCGGACTCCTCTTCGGCAGCTTTCTTAATGTCTGCATCTCGCGCTTACCCCGTAGAGAATCCGTTGCTCGTCCGCGCTCCCACTGCTCCGAGTGTGGAGTTGCGATTCGCTGGCACGACAACATCCCCTTATTGAGCTGGATCTTGCTTCGTGGCCGCTGCCGGGACTGCAATCAGACGATTCCCTGGCGATATCCGCTGGTTGAACTTGCAACCGGCCTTTGGTTCGCGATCGTCGTCGTCGAGGTGACGGCCTCATCGTTGGTTGGCCTGTATGTACAGCTATCGGCGGAGTGGTGGGCTATTCACATTCTGACGGGCCTCGGACTCATCATTCTCGGGTTCCTTCTCATCGGGCTGATGGTGATGGATTGGCGGACCATGATTCTGCCGAACTCCTTTACGCTCGGTGGCATTGCCATCGCCCTATTCCTCGTGTGCAGTCAGGCGATCTTTCTCGAACCGAAGGAAGATGAGGTTATTTTGACCAAACACCACATCCAGCTCACCAGCCCTGGAGGGGTGGTTGACCACGGAAATCTTTTTTTGACTGGTCCGGAGAGCCTCATCTTCGGCCGTATTGCGGCCATCTGCGGCGCGGCGCTTGTGCTGCTGCTGATCCGTTGGATCTACAGAGCAGCCCGCCATCGCGAGGGAATGGGCCTTGGAGACGTCAAGTTGCTCGCCATGATCGCAGCCTTCCTTGGCTTTTGGCCGGCGATTCTCGCCCTTTTTCTCGGAACATTGGTCGCCGCTGTGTATGGGATCGTGCTTCTGGCACGAAATAAAGCCGGTGCGAGCTCCAAATTGGCATTCGGAAGCTTTCTTTGTATTGGTGGATTGGTAGCTGCGCAGTTCGGTGATCGCCTGATCAATATGTACATAACATTACTTCGATAGCCGCACACAGGTGCGCATCCGCTTGACACTTGCCACCCGCAATCTTAGAGTCGAAGATGGCCATGCACAGTTACCCATACATTTGGAACTACCTTCCACTCGTGCTGCAGATTCTGGTCGCCCTTGGACTCGCAGTCGGCATGGTGGGTGCCTCATTTTTCATCGGTAAACATAAAAATTCACGCACCAAGGCCGGAGCGTACGAGTGCGGAATGGAGCCGATTGGCGACGCTCGTGGCCGCTTCACGGTCCGCTTCTACATGGTCGCGATGCTGTTCATCCTGTTCGATGTCGAAGCTGTCTTCATGCTTCCCTGGGCCGTAATCTTTCGCCGTCTGCCCGGGATCACTGGCTCTCGCATGTTTGGCTTCTACGAGATGCTCGTCTATCTCGGTTTCGTTGCCGTTGGCCTCTTCTACGTCTGGAAGAAAGGCATCCTGAACTGGGCGGACGATAAAGGGGACCTCTAATGTACGACCCCACCTCTGCTATTAAGGGCAAGCAAGCTGTCTTCGCGGCGCTTCCTGGGAACGCTGCCGTCAAGGCGTTCGCTGAGCTCGCTACAGATGCCAAATTTGACCGCGCTGAACTGACCATTACAGTGGCTCGCGAAGACATTCTCGCAGCCGGAAAGACCGCTCAAAAGGCAGGTTACAACTTCCTCGAAGATGTAACCGCTGTTGACTGGTACCCCTCCGAGCCGCGTTTTCAGATCACATACCATATCCTTTCGCACTCGCTGAAGGAGCGGCTACGCCTCGTAGTTCGTCTCGATAGCGACGCAGCCTCCCTCGACAGCATTACTTCGATCTGGCCGGCCGCCAACTTCTACGAGCGCGAAGTCTTTGACCTCTTCGGTGTCCACTTCGGAGGTCATCCGAATCTGCGACGCATCATGATGCCCGAGGACTGGAAGGGGCATCCCCTACGCAAGGACTACCCCGTGGAGGGCTACCGCTAATGACTCCCCCAGTTGAAGAGATCACCGGTGCTGCAGCGATCGATCCAGGTATCGATGATGTAATCGCAAACTCTGCCCGCAATCGTCAGAACACACCGCCGAACGACCAGACCATGATCATCAATATGGGGCCCCAGCATCCGTCGACCCACGGCGTGCTTCGGCTTGTGGTCGAAGTTGATGGCGAAACGGTTGTCGCGATGGCTCCCGACATTGGATATCTGCACACTGGTATCGAGAAGACCTGCGAGGCCAAGTTCTACCAGCAGGTCGTCCCTCTTACCGACCGAATCGACTACCTCTGCCCCATGACCAACAACCTTGCCTACTGTCTTGCGGTAGAGAAGTTGCTGGGTCTGGAGATACCTGAGCGGGCGCAGTATCTTCGCGTTCTCTTCAACGAACTGACCCGTATTCAGTCGCACCTCGTCTGGCTCGGGACGCATGCCATGGACATCGGCGCGCTCACCGTCTTCCTCTACTGCTTCCGCGAGCGTGAAGAGCTGTTGCGCATCTTTGAAGCGGTAGCCGGCCAGCGCATGATGACCAGCTACGTCCGCGTCGGTGGCCTTAGTGTTGAACCACCGCGTGATATTTACGAGAAGATCCGCACCTTCCTCAAAAACTTCCCCGCACATGTGGATGAGTATGAGGGTCTGTTGCAGACGAATCCCATATGGATCAACCGTCTCAAGGGCGTAGGCTACCTTTCGCCCGAAGATGCGATTGCGCTGGGCGTTACCGGACCGCCGCTGCGGGCCTCTGGGATTGACTTTGACGTTCGGCGCGACATGCCCTACTCGGGCTACGAAAAGTTCCAGTTCAATGTACCTGTCTCGAATATCGGCGACGTCTGGGCTCGCTATATCGTTCGCATGCAGGAGTTCCGGGAGTCGGTCAAGATCTGTTTGCAGGCACTGGATGGCCTTCCCGAAGGACACATTGTGGCCGATGCGCCGAAGATCATCCTTCCGAATCGCGAACAGATGAAGACCCAGATGGAATCGCTCATCCATCACTTCAAGATTGTGACCGAAGGCTTTGGTGTACCGGCAGGCGAGGCTACCAGCTCCGTCGAAGCGCCGCACGGCATGATGAACTATTATGTCGTCTCGGACGGTACCGCCAAGCCGTACCGCGTCCACATGCGGAACCCGGGATTCGCAACACTGCAGGCGTTGGAAACTATGTGCAAAGGCCGTCTCCTCGCCGATGTCGTCGCCGTCATCGGATCGATCGATATCGTGCTCGGCGAGATCGACCGCTAACCTCTGATGCTCGATGCACGCCTCAGAGCTGAACTTTGGACCTCGTGGGCTTCGCTGCTTCGCTCTTACGCAGCGGCCCACGGATTGAATAGCCGGCATCATGCAGTGGTCGAAGTCGGCGCAGAGGAGATTACGCTTCGGGTTGCCAGCCGCTGGCTTCGCTTTACCCACGAAGCGATGGAGTTGAGTGATGGAAGCCGTTCTGCTTTCCACATGGAAGAAGATGGAACGGTTAAACTGAATGGCGTCACCGAAGAGATGGACCTTGCCGCCGAACGGCTGGCGCGGGAGATGATGCAGAGTGAGTGAACTAGCCAATACGATCTTTTCGCCGGAGCTGGCCGCGCGCTTCGACAAACTCGTCACCATCTACCCACTCAGGAGGTCGGCGCTCGTCCCCATGCTGCTGTACGCGCAGGACGAGGTCGGATACGTCTCTGACGCAGTGATCGCTGAGATTGCTCAGCGCATCGGCATTCTTGAGTTGGACGTCCGTAACGTGCTTTCGTACTACTCCATGCTGCGCACCAAGCCGGCTGGCAAGTACAACGTGCAGGTGTGCACGAATATCTCCTGCATGCTGCGCGGCGGGTACGAAATTCTCGACCACTGCAAAGATAAGCTGGGGATCGGTCATAAAGGGGTGACCTCGGATGGCATCTTCTCTTTAGAGGAGGTTGAGTGCATCGGCGCCTGCTGCTGGGCTCCCGCAATCCAGATCAACTACGACTTCCACGACGATCTCACCACGGAAAAGGTTGATGTGCTCTTCCAGATGTATCGCGACGGCCAGGGAAAGGACGTGAAGTAATGCCAGCACTCGTCTCTCATCCCGATGAAGTAAAAGTGGTCTCGCGCCGGTTCGGCATGGGCGCAGCCGATATCGAAAAATATATTGAACTTGACGGCTATAAAGCTGTTCAGCAGGCTATCGCCGAGGGCCCCGACTGGATCATCAACCAGATGAAGGCTTCTGGTCTGCGCGGCCGCGGGGGAGCAGGATTTCCTACGGGAATGAAGTGGTCTTTTGTTCCCAAGCAAGCCGAAAAGCCGAAGTACGTCCTGGTCAACGGCGACGAATCAGAGCCCGGCACCTGTAAGGATCACGTTATCTTCCTGCACGATCCGCACGCTGTCATCGAAGGCACCATGATCGCCGGCCTCGCCATCGGGTCCAAGCTGGGCTTCATCTATCTGCGGGGCGAATATCGCTACCTGTTGAAAGTCGTCGAGAAGGCTGTCGCTGACGCTTACGCCAAGGGCTTTCTCGGAAAGAACATCTTCGGGACGGGGGTGGACTTCGACGTCATCACGCAGACAGGTGCAGGAGCCTACGAGGTTGGTGAGGAGTCGGCGTTGATGGAGTCGCTCGAGGGCAAGCGCGGAGTGCCACGCATCAAACCTCCCTTCCCTGCAGTCGTCGGGCTCTACGGCGGGCCAACCGTCATCAACAATGCCGAGACTATTGCAAATGCACCACACATTCTTTTGATGGGTGGCGAGGCTTATGCGAAGCTTGGCAGCGAGCGCAACGGCGGAACGCGACTCTTCGGCATCAGTGGCCACGTCGAGCGCCCAGGCGTCTACGAATTGCCCATGGGCTACAACCTCAAGCGTGCAATCTATGAGGTCGCCGGTGGGATCAAGGACGGTAAAAAACTGAAGGCAGTCGTTCCCGGCGGCTCAAGCTGCCCGGTCATGTTGCCGGAAGAGATCGATGTTGGCCTTGACTTCGACCAGATGGGCAAAGCTGGCACGATGCTTGGCTCGGGCGGGATCGTTGTGCTCGACGAGACCGTGTCTATCGTCGAATTCGCTCTTCGTACGATCGCTTTTTATCAACATGAATCGTGCGGCTGGTGTATTCCCTGCCGCGAAGGCACGGACTGGATCAAGAAGACTCTAACCCGCGTCTATAACGGTGGCGGCAATAAGAAAGACGTCGACAACGTTCAATACCTGGCGGAAAACATGCTGGGCCGCACCTTCTGCCCGCTCGGCGATGCGGCCGCGATGCCTACCATCGCTTTTGTCAAAAAATTCCGCAAAGAGTTTGAAGACTATATTGAAGGCCACAAGGCCGGGACCCCCATCATCACCGTTGAACAGCTGGTTGGAGCACATTAAGCCATGGCAGACGTAACTTTTACTGTAGACGGAAACAAACTCACCGCCCCGGCAGGCACTCTTCTCCTTGAAGCTTGCAAGTCCGCGGGTATTGAGATCCCCGCCTTCTGCTACTATCCTGGCTTGTCGCTCCAGGCAGCCTGCCGCATGTGCGTCGTGCGCATCGAGAAGATGCCCAAGCTTCAGACCGCTTGCACTACACCCGTCGCAGAAGGAATGGTCGTTCAGACCGAGACCCCCGAGATAGTTCAGGCTCGCAAGGCCACCCTGCAACTGCTCCTTGGCAATCATCCGCTCGACTGCCCGGTCTGCGATGCTGGTGGCGAATGCGAGCTGCAAGACATGACCTTCAAGTACGGTGCAGCGGAGAGCTTCTACACCGAGCCCAAAAACCACCGCGAAGAGCAGAAGTGGTCGCCCGTCGTTTATTTCGATCGCCCGCGCTGCATCCTCTGCTACCGCTGCATTCGCATGTGCGGCGAAGGGATGGACGTCTTCGCCCTCGGCATTCAGAACCGAGGCAGCTCCTCGGTCATCGCTCCAAACGTCCCCGCCGATATGTCGCCCGACAACCTCGCGCATGTGGACTGCGAGCAGTGCGGCATGTGCATCGATGCCTGCCCCGTCGGCGCGTTGACCTCTGGCACCTACCGCTACAAGACACGCCCGTGGGAGATGAATCACGTCTCCACTATCTGCACCCACTGCGGCGATGGTTGCAAGACCACCCTTGGCGTACGCAGCACCTCCGACGGGAGCGAGATCGTCCGCGGCGACAATCGCGATAAATCCGGCATCAACGTAGATTTCCTCTGCAATAAAGGTCGCTACGCCTTCGACTTCGCGAATAACGAAGACCGCATCACTCAGCCTCTGGTCCGCCAGCCTAACGGTGAGATGAAGCCCGTTAGCTGGGAGGTTGCACTCGACCACGTCGGCAAGAAGTTTCGCGAGTTGCGCGACACTCGCGGTGGCAAGACTATCGGTGTCATTGGCTCAAACCGCACGACCAATGAAGAGGCGTATCTGCTGCAGAAGTTCGCGCGCACCGTGCTCGGAACCAACAACATCGATCACCATCGCACGGCCGATTACATCTCTTTTGCGCAAGCTCTGGCTGGAACGACCGGCCGCGCCGCCTCGCTGAACGATACCAAGACTGCTCCGGCTATCATGATCCTCGGCGGCGACCCCACCATCCAGGCACCCGCCACTGCGTGGAACATTCGCACCAACGTCCGCAATCATCACGCACGTCTCTACATCGCGAACTCGGCCGAGATCAAGCTGCGCCGTCAGGCCAAGGCCTTCGCGCACATCGCTCCGGACAGCTACGGTGCGCTCGCCAGCTTCATTGCTGGAGACGACAGCGCTGTGGAATCCCTCACGCACCCCGGGGCAGATGCAAGCTCTTTCCACAACTTCCGCAACGCGGTCCGCGCCGAAGAGCAACTCCTCGTTCTACTCGGCTCGGAGTTCACCGGCTCTGACCTCAAACGCCTTCTGGCATTCGGCACTACGATGCCGAACCGGAAGTTCGCCCTCATCTCCGACTACGCCAACTCGCGCGGTGCGGCCGACATGGGCCTTCTTCCCAATATGCTGCCCGGTTACACTCCGCTCGCAGGCAACACCACCTTTGCTGAGTACAAAACTCCCGCTGAGCCGGGCATGGACATGCTTGAGATCTTCGAAGCAGCCGGACGCGGCGAGCTGTCGGCTCTTTATGTCGTCGGCTCGAACCCTGTATCCCGCTATGAGATCGATCCTTCGTCCCTGAAGGACACCTTCGTCGTTGTGCAGGACATGTTCCTCACCGAGACCGCAGCCCTCGCCGACGTAATCCTTCCGGCCGCAAACCTCTACGAAAAATCCGGCTCCGTCACGAACAGCTACGGGGACCTGCAACTGGTCAACAAGGCCGGCGATCGTGCGGGTGTTCGAACCGACTTTGAGTTGATCGTCCGCATCGCCGATAAGATGGGGGCAAACATGCGCGAGCTGGTTCCCTTCGGCAAAGGCACTCACGCGGATATGGGCCAGTCCCGTGGCGCGCACTCCGGCGAGGCTGACCGCCATGCCGTGTGGCTCACGGCCAATAACATGGAGCCCAGGCTCAGCCCATTCGATCCGTTCGCCATTCTCGACGAGATTCAGCGGCTGGTTCCGGGGTACAACCTGCTCCGTCTCCAACTACTCAGCGGGAACGATCAGCATCTGCAGCCAGCAGTCCTGACAGATCTTGTGCAGATCGGTAACCGTCGCGACCTCGTCTTCCCGGCGAAGGATACACTGTTCACCTCGGGCACTCTGGGCCGCTACTCCACCATGCTCTCTGACCTGCAGCACAACGAGAGCCTTCGTCCTCCAACCGGCCTCACTCAGATCCAGACCGCAGCAGACTAAGTAGTTCGACACTGACGAAGATTTAAACAGGAGCCAAACCCAAGACCGTGAGCCACCTCAGCCCATTTCAGACGTTTCTGCTGCTCAGCATCCTCAAGGTTGTGGTCGTCCTCGTCATCACCCTGATGGCGGTCGCCTACACGGTTCTGCTGGAGCGCAAGGTCCTGGGTCGCATCCAGAACCGCTGGGGGCCCTCCCGCGTCGGACCTTTCGGTATGCTGCAGCCGCTGGCTGACGGCATCAAGCTCTTCCTTAAGGAAGATCTAATGCCCACTGCCGTCGAACGCCCACTCTTCCTCCTTGCTCCCGTTATTGCGTTGGCGTGCGCGCTGATTTCCATCGCCGTAGTTCCCTTCGGCGGTGTGCAGACCGTCAAGGGCGTAGAGATGTTCAACATCGCCGACCTCAACATCGGCCTCCTGGTCATCCTCGGCATCACCTCCATCGGCGTCTACGGCATCGCGCTCTCGGGCTGGTCGTCGAACAACAAATTCGCCCTCCTCGGCAGCCTACGCGCAACCTCGCAGATGATTAGCTATGAGCTCGCGCTTGGCCTCTCTCTGGTAGGCGTTGTGCTTCGCGCTCAGTCCCTCAGCCTGCGCGACATCGTCAACAGCCAGGGCGCTCACGGTTTACTCTCCTGGAACTTTTTTGGCGGTTTCCAGTTTGTTGCCTTCTTCGTCTACATCATGGCCGCCTATGCTGAGACAAATCGCGCCCCCTTCGATCTGCCGGAGGCCGAATCCGAACTTGTTGCCGGTTATCACATCGAGTACAGCTCCATGAAGTTCGCCATGTTCTTCATGGCTGAGTATGCCAACATGATCACCGTCAGCTGCGTCGCTACCCTGCTGTTCTTCGGTGGCGCGTCCAGCCCCTTTGGCCACTTGTTCCCCGACTTCAGCAGCCCAATTCTCGCCGCCATCGTGCCAATTCTGTGGTTCGTCGTCAAGGTGCTCGGATTCCTCCTGCTCTTTATCTGGGTGCGTGGCACGCTGCCTCGCTTCCGCTACGATCAACTGATGAGCTTTGGCTGGAAGTTCCTGTTGCCCGTAGCCATGGCCAACATCATCATTACCAGTCTCGTCATCGCACTGCGCAGTTAGTTCAAACGAAGTACGCACCAAGGTGTTTTACAATCAGCAGATAGCCCGATAGTTTCAAAGCGACTTAACAAGGTTCACGAGATTCAAAAAGGAACCGCGAAAGATCATGCAACTCGTACTCTTTCTCATCTTTGGCGTGCTGGCGGTCGCAGGAGCACTCAACCTCCTCCTGCAGCGTCATCCGATCAACAGCGCTCTCTCGCTGGTTGTTGTGATGATGTCACTCGCCGTCCTTTACTGGTCGCTCGGGGCAGAGTTCCTCGCCGCCTCGCAAGTCATCGTCTACTCCGGTGCCATCATGGTGTTTTTCGTCTTCGTCATCATGCTGCTGAACGCCGGCGAAGAGGAACGCACCACTGGAAGCCGTGCCGCCTACATCGTAGGCTTCCCCGGTGCCGCAGCCATCTTTTGTCTGCTAAGCTACGTCTTTCTTTCGGAGCGCCACGCCCTCGGCACAACCAACATCGGTGGCTATCTCAACCACATCACCAGCAACATCTCCGAGATCAGCACCATCCTCTTCACCAAACTTCTGCTTCCGTTCGAAGTCACCTCTATCCTCATCCTTGTAGCAATCCTCGGAGCCGTCGCGCTCGCGCGAAAGGAGCACTAGCCATGTCCACACAGGTTCCAATCGCTGCTTACCTTATCCTCGCAGCCGTGCTCTTCTCCGTTGGCGTTGCGGCATTTCTTATCAAACGCAACCTCATCACTATCTTCATGTCGATTGAGTTGATGCTCAACGCAGTCAACCTGACCTTCGTTGCGTTTGCGCACATGTGGCACCAGGTCTCCGGACAGATCTTCGTCTTCTTCGTAATGGTCGTCGCGGCCGCCGAGGCTGCCGTCGGCCTTGCGATCATCATCGCCATCTTCCGCACACGCCAGACGCTGAACGTCGACCAGATCGACCTGATGAAATCGTGAACTCTATGCCCTCTGTCTCTATGATCTCCGACTATCTCTGGCTGATCCCGCTGCTTCCCTTCGCCGGCTTCCTGATCAACGGAACCATTGGTCGCAAGCTGCCCCGAACCCTGGTCACGGCAATCGCGTTGATCTGCACTGCTATTCCTGCGGCGATCGTTGCGTGGCTCTGGATCGTCATGAAGGCAGATGGCGCTCCGGAGGTTATCCGCGTAGTCTCCCAGCCGTGGATCGCCATTACCGGCCTTCAGATTGACTTTGCTTTCACCGTCGACCACCTAACTCTGATTATGCTCGGCGTGGTTACGGGTGTGGGCTTCCTCATTCATCTCTATTCAGTGGGGTATATGGCACACGAAGAGGGTTACTGGCGATTTTTCGCCTACCTGAACCTCTTCATGTTCTTCATGTTGGTGCTGGTGTTGGCCGAAAGCTTCCTTCTGCTCTTTGTCGGATGGGAGGGCGTTGGTCTCGCCTCGTACCTGCTAATCGGCTTCTACTTCAAGAAGGACTCCGCCGCGAACGCGGGCAAGAAAGCCTTCATCGTCAACCGCATTGGAGACTTCGGCTTCCTGCTCGCGATGTTCCTGCTGGTTGATCACTTCGGCTCCCTCGATTTCACCCATGTCTTTCAAGCGATCACGGTTAATCCTGAATGGCATGGCGGCATCCTGACGGCAATCGCTCTCCTGCTTGTCCTTGGAGCAGTCGGCAAGTCTGCTCAGATTCCCCTCTACATCTGGCTCCCCGACGCGATGGAAGGCCCCACTCCTGTCTCTGCGCTGATTCATGCGGCGACAATGGTGACGGCCGGCGTCTACATGGTCGCTCGCTGCCATGTGCTCTTCGACCGCAGCCCCTACGCTCTAGGCGTCGTCGCCATCATTGGAGCTGTTACCTGCATATTTGCGGCCTGTATCGGCATGGTGCAACAGGACATCAAGCGGGTTCTCGCCTACTCCACTGTCTCGCAGCTCGGCTATATGTTCCTGGCGTGCGGAGTCGGAGCTTACACCGCCGGCATCTTCCACCTCGTCACTCATGCCTTCTTCAAGGCGCTGCTCTTCCTCGCCGCCGGTTCCGTCATTCATTCCCTCTCGGGCCAGCAGGACATGCGCAAAATGGGTGGCCTCCGCAAGCGCATTCCCATCACCTTCTGGACAATGACGATGGGTGTTTTCGCCATCACCGGCCTGCCCCCTTGGGCAGGGTTCTTCTCCAAGGACGATATTCTCTATCAGGCTTTCGTCTCACACAACTCGCTCGGCAAAATTCCCTGGTTTATCGGCCTCGTCACCGTCGGAATGACCGCGTTCTACATGTTCCGCCTCTGGTTCAAGACCTTTTTTGGCCCCGAACACTTCGAAGAGCATGCCGATATACACGACCACGGAGCCGCCGTCCACACTCACGCTGGCAGCCATGCGGTCATGGTGGCCGACCACGAAGAAAGTCACCAGCATGGCGTCCACGAATCCCCTTGGATTATGCTCTTCCCCCTCGTTATCCTCGCGATTCTCTCTGTCATTGGCGGATGGGTTGGTGTTCCCGCTGCTATGGGAGGCCATAACGAGATCGAGCACTTCCTTGATCCCGTCTTTGCCAATAACGCAAAAGACGTTGCAGTCACAACCGGGAGCAGTGGCTTGGAGCTGCTTCTCTCGGCAGTCTCCGTTCTCACTGCCCTCGTCGGCATCTTCTTCGCCTACGTCTTCTACTGCAAAAAGCCAGGCACCGCAGCGGCTCTCGCCGAACGCGCCCCTGCACTTTACAACCTGGTCACAAACAAGTTCTACATCGACGAGATCTACAGCGCTCTCATTGTTACCCCGCTGCTGATGTTCACCCGGCTCTTCCTCGGCGGCGTAGTCGATGGAGGCGTCGTCAATGGCTTCGGCGCAGCTGCTGGCGCGACCACCAAAGGTTTCAGTTCACTTGTCCGCCGTATTCAATCCGGCAATATTCGCTCTTACGCTGGCTGGCTGGCCCTTGGAGCCGCCGCCGTTCTGCTCGTCATGATCTTCGGCCGCTCCATCTGGATGCACTAAAGAATTCGCCTCACGCAGGACCGCGCTTATGTTGCACCAAAGGAAACGATGAACCCGCGATGAATATAGACCACACCATCCTGACCGTCTTGATCTTTGTCCCCCTCGCGGGCGCGGTCCTGCTGGCGCTCATGCCCGATAGAGGCAAGCTGATGCAGTGGGGCGCACTGGTCGTCACGCTGATCACCTTCCTCTGCACCTTACACCTGCCCGCCCATTACGACTACTCCGCAGCCGCAGGAACCTTCCAGTACGAGCAGAACTACGATTGGATCAGATCCCCTGCCATCCGCTACCACCTCGGCGTCGATGGCCTCTCCATGTGGCTCATCGTGCTCACCGGCTTCCTCGCGCCACTCGGTGTCCTCGTCTCCTGGAATACGATTGGCGACCGCAAGAAGCTCTACTACACTCTCTTTCTTCTCCAGCAGGTCGCGATGCTCGGCATCTTCGTCTCGCTCGACCTCTTCCTCTACTATGCGTTCTGGGAGTTCTCACTAGTCCCGATGACGCTGCTTATCGCCACCTTCGGACGCTCCTCGAATCGTCGCCGCGCCGCTATCAAGTACTTCCTCTACACCTTTATTCCATCAGCGATCTTGCTCGTCGGTATGCTCTGGGTCTACGCCCGTACTGGCACCTTCCAGCTTCCTGACCTCGCCCAGCTAGCCGCAAACCACAGCATCTCGAACAACTCCGCGGCACTGTGGCTGGCCTCGATCGCTTTTCTGGTCGCCTTTGCCGTGAAAGTCCCGGTGTTCCCGCTTCACGGCTGGCTCTCGGATGCTATCGCCGAAGCACCCACTGCTGCAGTGATGGTCCTGGTCGGAAAACTTGGTCTCTACTCGATTTTGCGCTTCTCGTTCAGCATCTTTCCCGAACAATCCCGCCACATCGCACCTTTGATGATCGCACTCGGAGCCATCGGTATCGTCTACGGCGCACTCATCGCCCTGGTGCAGAAGGACCTGAAACAACTCGCAGCCTACGGCACCCTTGGGCACGTCAGCGTCGTTGTTCTTGGCATCTTTACCTTCACGATCGCCGGGATCGACGGCGGTATATACGCCACAATCAACGAGGGCATCGGAGCCGGAGCCTTCTTCATTCTTCTCGGCATTCTTTATGAACGCTATGGCACCTATGACATGCGTGACTATGGTGGCCTCGCTGCAAAACTTCCATGGATGGTGACGCTTTTCGTTATCACGACACTGTCGGTGATCGGCCTACCCATGCTGAACGGTTTTGTCGGCGAATTTTTGGTTCTTACTGGTTCTATGCAGTCCGCCGTTGCCCACCACGTGGCGTGGACGGTCCTTGGTACTAGCGGCGTCATCTTCACTGCGTCCTACATGCTCTGGATGATCCAGCGCGTCTTCTACGGCGACCTCAACGAAAACACCGCCGACGTTCCTGTCCCAGACGTGAGCGCTCGCGAGCATCTCGCTCTCTGGCCGTTAGTCGCTATCATGCTGCTCATGGGAGTCGCTTCTCCATACTGGATGCGCGCGATCGATACCGCCGGCACCTACCTTGCGCGAGAGCCGCTACCCTCCGAACCAGCTGCTTCCATCAGTCCGGTTGACCAACAGTCGCAGACAACTGCCACCCAGGAGGCCAAGAAGTAAATGTCCCCTAACGTCCTGGCCCTTCTACCGGAGTTGGTCCTTACCATCACTAGCGTCATCGTCATGCTGGCCGAACCCTGCCTCAAACTCAACGCCAGCCGCAAGCCGCTTGGGTGGCTCGCCATCATCGGAACGATTCTTTCTATCGTTGCCAGCTGGTACCAGATCGAGTTCGGAACGGTGCACGCTTTCTACGGAACCATTCAGGTTGACGCCTTTTCGATCCTCTTTCACTTTGTTATCGGTTCGGTCTTGCTTGTAACGCTCCTTGGCTCACTGGACTACTTCGAAGGCAACGCCAGCCACACCGGAGAGTACTTCGCACTCACACTCTTCGGCACCGTGGGCATGATGCTGATGACCTGTTCGGTCGAACTTTTGATGGTATTTGTCGGTCTGGAGATTTCCTCGATCTCCACCTACATCATGTGCGGCTTTCGCAAGGGTCAGGCAACAGGTACCGAGTCCTCTATCAAGTATTTCCTGCTCGGCTCCTTCGCTACAGCCTTTTTCCTCTATGGCGTAGCCTTGGCCTTCGGTGCCACGGGCTCGACCAACGTCTACGCAATCGCCCACGGCCTTGAGACCACTACGACCCCAGCCCTCGCCTTTACCGCGCTGGCGCTGATCCTGATTGGCCTTGGTTTCAAGGTGTCCGCTGCTCCCTTTCACGTCTGGACTCCGGATGTCTACCAGGGCGCGCCCGCCCCGGTCGTCGGTCTTATGTCGACTGCGCCGAAGGCAGCGGCCTTTGCCGTCCTGCTTCGCATTACCTTCACCAGCTTCCCGGTCTACCAGCATCGTTGGTCCATCCTCATGTGGTGCCTGGCTGCGCTATCCATGACGATAGGAAATCTAGGAGCCCTGCTACAGCGCGACGTCAAGCGTATGCTTGCTTACTCCAGCATTGCCAACGCCGGCTATCTTCTTGTCGCCTTCACCGCCTTCCCCTTCGACGGTATCGCCGCGGCCTGTTTCTATACTGCGACCTACTCCGCAATGAATGTCGGGGCCTTCGCGGTCATCACCCAGATCAGCGGCTACGACGAACGCGTCCGCACCATCGACGATTACACAGGACTGGCCCAGAAGCGTCCGTATCTTGCCGCGCTGCTCTCCCTGTTCCTCCTCTCGTTGATAGGAATCCCCTTCACCGGCGGCTTCTTCGGCAAGTTCTACGTATTTTCTGCTGCAATCCACGGCGGTAACGTTTGGCTCGCTGTCATCGGTTTGCTCAACAGCGGCGTCGCATGCTTCTACTATCTGCGTCTGCTGGCCACCGTCTACACACGGCCCGGCACTGAGAGCACCCGCCTCGAACAGCTTCGCCCAATCAGCGTCCCTGCGGCCGTCGGCCTGGCCCTTGCTGCGGTTGCGACCCTGGCTCTCGGAATTCTGCCCAACGGCGCTGTCTCCTTCGCGGAGTTCGCCAGCCACTCGACCTTGATCGAACAAGGCCGCCAGGAGTGTGCGGCGTCTCCTGACAACTGTCACCTGCAGCTCGACTTCGACGTCAAATAGGCAGCGATAGCTAGCCAACAACAAGGAAGGAAAAGCCTCCGCGAGTCGCGGAGGCTTTTCCTTGCTACAAACTTCAATCGTTGAAAGCTTACTTTACCTTCAGGAAGATGATGACGAACGTGAAGAGTGCAAGCGACTCGATGAACGCGAGGCCAAGAATCAGGAAAATAAAGATTCCAGGACGTGCGCCCGGGTTACGTGCCAGCGCCTCGGTTGCTGAAGCGGTCGCCTTACCTTGACCCAGGCCGCAAAGACCAGCCGCGAGGGCCATGCCCAGACCTGCAGCCAGCGGAACCCACTGGTTGGCAACTTCGCCACCCTGCGCAAAAGCCGGCGTTGCAAGCAGCATCGCGGCCAACGACATAAACAGATATTGCAACTTCTTCATGGTGTTACTCCTGCCTCCGTTGGATACGCCGCCAGTGGGTGGTTGATGCTCACCGTGCTGGCACCCTCACGCTATGCGGCGTTGTTGCACACTGCGAGAGGAGGCCCCAAGCAGCGAAGCTCAAAATTTCTAGTGATCGTGTGCCACTGCGAGTGACAGATAAATCGCCGCCAGCAGCATGAACACGTAAGCCTGAATAACTGCCACACCGAGATGCAGCCCCAGAAACACCAGAGGAATTCCAATCGGAATCAGCGAGAAGAACGCGATGGTCAGCAGGTCACCGGCAAACATATTCGCGTACAACCGGACGGTCAGCGACAGGACACGCGCAAAGTGCGAGATGATCTCGATCGGAAGCAGCAACGGGTACAACCACCAGACCGGACCGAGAAACTGCTTAATATACGCAACGCCATTCTCCCGGACACCATGGTAGTGGTAGTAAAGGAAGGTAATGATCGCAAACCCCAGCGGCACAACGACGTTCGCAGTCGGCGACTCGAGACCCGGGATTAGGCCGAGCAGATTGCTCAGTAGAATGAACAAAAACAGCGCCGTTAGGTAGCTTACAAATCGCTCGTATCCATGGCCGATGATCTGCTCGCCCTGTTCCGAGACAAACTCGTGAGTCATCTCCGCCAGATGCTGCACGCCGCCTGGTTTTTCAACGTTCAGCGACACCCGCACCAGGGCGAAGTAGGCAACCAGGACCAGAAACACCAGCAACTCCATCGCGAATGCATTCGTGATCGGAGCCTGGGGATAGGTCGGGTGCACATGCAAAGCACTCAGAAACGCCGTCACGGGCGCGGCAAAGTACTGATTCAGAATTCTGGTAAGTAGTAACTGTGTTGGCATATAGAAAATCAGTAATTCTGTTTCGGAAGTCACGAATGCCCGGTCTAGACCGTCCACGCCTTTATCAGCCTCAAACCTTCAATCGTGAGTGCGAACACACCCAGAGCGAGGCCAGCGGCAAGCGCGTAGACCGAACCATTCAGAACCTTAAGGCTAACATAAAGAAGCACCACGGTCAGCCCTAGGCGCAAGAAGAAACCGAACAGGAGCAACCCCATCGGCTTTGCCTTTCCGCCGCCATCCATCCGCACCATAACGGCCGTCATCAGGCGCAGCCACTCGAACAGCCCCGACCCCGAGATCAGCGTGCCCACCAGTAGCAAAACGGCAGATTGCCATCCCAGCTTCCACCACACCAACGGCGCTGCCAATACCGTAATGATCACCAATAGCCGCAGCGCGCTCAAAATCGTTCGCTGAAAGTCCGCGTCGCTGAAATTCTCCAACGTTCTCACTTCCCTGCCCTCATTTATCTCTTCAGCCGCGTTTTATATATCGCGACGCTGTCCTGAATATCTGCACAAACCCCGCTGCCGCCCCCAACAGGATCCCCACAATCGCGATCCAGCTCTGATGAAAGTGATGGTCCAGCCAACTCCCCCCCAACCAGCCAATCACGCACCCAGCCGGTAGCGCAAGCGCCAACTGAATCATCGACTCGGCCTTCACCAGGTCTCCGAGCGCACCCTTCCCCCCGCCACCAGATGCGTTACCGTTGTTCCCTGCTCCATCGTCCGCCATAGAAGGACTATTACACCACGCATACCCTTCAAAGGGCATATTTGTCTCGCCAGAGATCTGCCAACACCTCGCTATACTGAGATGTCAGCAACATCCAGCCAAAGGATCCATAGTGTACGAGTCGGAGTTCGAAAAAAATCTCTACCAGCAGCGCCGTGACAAGCTTCAGCAGATAGCCGCCCTCGGTCAGCTCGACGGCCTCAGCTATGCGCAGGCAACCTACCCCAATAGCTACGCCGCCAGCCACACCATTCCAGAGCTCCGCGCTGCCTATAACGACTTCACCGCTGAGCAGCTTGACGCGAATCCTATCCGCGTCAGTATCGCCGGCCGCATCATGGCCATCCGCGTCCAGGGTAAAGCTGGTTTCGCGCAGCTCCAGCAGGGTGGTCAACGCTTCCAGATCTACGTTCGCAAGGACGACGTCGGAGAAAACGCCTTCGCTATCTACAAGCTCCTCGACTTGGGCGACCACATTGGTGTCCATGGCCATCTCTTCCGCACACGAACCGGCGAGCTCACCGTCCACGTCGGCAGCTTCGACAACCTGCCCGCCCTGACATTCCTTGCCAAGGCGATGCTAGCGCTACCAGACAAATACCACGGACTCGAAGACACCGAGCTTCGCTATCGCCAGCGTTATGTCGATCTCTTCATGAACACAGGCGCTGCCAAAGCCGCTGCAACAGAACCTGGTGATGGATCACAGCCTGCTCCCGCAGCCGCCGAACCTGAAACCCCCAATGTCCGCGAGGTCTTCGTCAAGCGCGCTGCCATCCTTCGAGCCATCCGCAAATTCTTTGATCGTCGCGAGTATCTCGAAGTCGAAACTCCCATGATGCACCAGATCGCGGGAGGGGCCGCGGCGCAACCGTTTATCACGCACCACAATGCGCTCGATCTCGATCTCTTTCTCCGCATCGCACCCGAACTCTATCTGAAGCGGCTAGTTGTCGGCGGCCTCGATCGCGTCTACGAGATCAACCGTAACTTCCGTAACGAAGGCATCAGCACACGTCACAACCCCGAGTTCACCATGCTCGAGTTCTACCAGGCGTACGCTAACTATCACGATCTGATGAAGCTCACTGAGGAGCTTGTAACCTTCGTCGCTACAGAAGTGAATGGTTCTCTTCAGACCGCCTTTAACGGCCATGAAATCGATCTGAGTAAGTGGACGAGGCTTTCCATGCGCGAGGCCATCATCAAATGGTGGCCGAAAAATGCGCCGATTCAGCCCACAATGGACGATTTTTCTTCAGAGTCCAAATTTAGGACCTTGCTAACCGAAGGAGAAAAGCTGGCTTCACCAGAAGTCGCAGATGGGCGAGTACTCAATGAACTGGGCGGCGATTGCCACTTCGTTCTCTTTGAACTTATGGAAAAACTCAGTGTTCCTTACGGCAAAGCGATCTCGGACTTCTTCGAGTTGAGAGCTGAGTCGATCAAGTCCGCATCGAAGTGGAGCGACGAATGGGAAGAGCCATTGATTCAACCCACGATCATCTATGACTTCCCGCTCGCCGTTAGTCCCTTGTCCAAGAAAAAGCCCGACGAACCTAACTGGGTCGAACGCTTCGAGTTTTACATTGGCGGCTTTGAAGTCGGTAATGCCTTCTCCGAGCTCAACGACCCCGACGACCAACGCGCACGGTTCGAACAACAGATGACGGAGAAGGAACGCGGTGACAACGAGGCCCATCAGATGGATGAAGACTACGTTCGCGCCCTCGGCTATGGCCTCCCACCCACCGCTGGCGAAGGCATCGGTATCGACCGTCTCACCATGCTCCTGACCAACTCCAAATCCATTCGCGATGTCATCCTCTTTCCTCTCCTCCGCCCTCTAGCGGAAGCCCAGACCAAACAAGTCACTGCTCTGGAAGCCAAACATGGAGAGTCGGCAGAATAGCCCGATAGGGGCTGCGTTGCCCGTCGCGCGGCCCCAAACGAGTTATCCTTATACCGTGGCTACCTCCGCAACAACCGATAACGTACTTGCGACAGCGAAGCCCCACTCCCTGCTCGCTGACTACGCCACGCTCTTCAAAGTCCGCATCTCCACTATGGTCATCATCACCGCGGGAGCCGGTTTTTATCTCGGCTGTCTTCGCAGCGGCATCAGCCCATTCCAGATCGACGGACTTAAGGCTCTCGTCGCCATCGCCGTCGTCACCTGCGGCTCCAGTGCGCTCAATCAGGCTCTCGAACGGAAGTCTGACGCGCTGATGAACCGCACCTTTGACCGTCCCATGGCCGCCGGACGCATCTCTCTCTCACACGGTCTCATTCTTGGTTTCGCAGCAACCTTTCTCGGCTCCGCTTACCTTGCCTTTACAACCAACCTTCTCACCGGAACTCTCACTCTGCTCACCGCAGTCGGCTACGTTGCAATCTACACTCCGCTCAAGCGCGTCACCACCATCAATACCTTCATCGGAGCCTTTCCCGGAGCGCTTCCGCCCCTCATAGGCTGGACCGCAGCCCGCGGCATGATCGAGTGGCCCGGCGTCGCTCTCTTCGCCATCCTCTTCGTCTGGCAGTTCCCACACTTCATGGCCATCGGCTGGATGTATCGAGAAGACTACGCGCGCGCCGGTATTCGGCTCACAACAAACCTTCCTAACACTCAGTACGCCGCGCAGAGCACAGCCATACAAGCGCTCTTCTACGCAGCCCTCATGATTCCGGTTAGCCTTTGGCCAGCTGTACTCCACTCCACCGGCTACGTCTACGCTACCGTTGCGACTGTCCTTGGCCTCGGCTACCTTTGGTACACCATCCGCTTTGCGCGAATCACACGCGACCCAGTGTCCGATGCATCCCTCCTTGTAGCTCGCAATCTCCTTCGTTTTTCCGTTATTTATCTTCCGCTCCTCCTAGCCGCCATGATGCTTGACGCCAAAGGACGCCTCATCTTTTAGACCAATGCACTCATCCACGAACCAGGTCAACCCGAACTACCGGACCCCATCCTCAGTCATTGCCTCGATCATCGCCGTCAGCGCTGTCGCATCACTATTCCTCGCATGGTTGGTCTACTATCATCCACCGGTCGACGTCGCGGGCACTCATCTGGCATTTCTCCCAGCGCTCGACGCGGTCCTCAACGCCCTATGCGCCATCTTCCTCGTCATTGGGTATCGCTACATCCGTCACCGCCAGGTGACAGCGCATCGCAACAGCATGTTCGGCGCTTTCATCGTATCGAGCGTCTTTCTCGTCGCCTATATTGCCAACCACGTCCTCCATGGCGACATGCTCTTTCCGAAGGCCTACCCAACGGCACGCTTCATCTACCTGTGGATTCTGCTCACGCCGCATATCCTCCTCGCGATCATCTGCCTGCCGATGATTCTCATTACCTTCTTTCTCTCTCTCACCGGACGATTCCCGGCACATCGCCGCCTCGCGCGCTGGACCTACCCCATCTGGCTCTACGTCTCCGTCTCCGGTGTCATTGTCTACGCGATGCTCGCAGCCTACCGCTAATCAGTCTTTGAACTCTCAAGCCACCACCGCCCCTATGCAGCCAGACACCCGCAAGCTCCTCCGTACCGGCCTCTTGATCTTCGGCACCGGAGCCGTCGCTGCCGCGCTCATATTCACCAGCTTCGGCGGTATCACCCGTCACCAGGGCCCGCACACCAATCTTGGCTGGCTTTCGCTGATGCTCGCCATGGGGTGCCTTCCCACCGGCTTCCTCACTCTGCTTCTCGCAGCGCTCAAACTGATCGGCGACCGCCGCCGCTAGTTCCCTGGGCGACCCGCCTTCGCACAGCGTCCCATCTGCTATCCTCAACGTTGCAAACCTGCATCGACCGGAGCATTTCACATGGCAAAAGGCGTCAACAAAGTCTTCCTTCTCGGCAACGTCGGCAAAGATCCCGAGATTCGTTCCACCGCCGGCGGCATGACCGTCGCCAGCTTTTCTCTCGCCACAGCCGATCGGCAGAAGGACGCTCACGGAAACTGGGCCGACAAGACCGAATGGCACAATATCGTCTGCTTCCAGCGCACCGCTGAGGTCGTCCGCGACTACGTCAAGAAGGGATCACAGCTTCTCATCGAAGGCAAGATCCAGACTCGCTCCTGGGACGACAAGACCAGCGGCGAAAAGAAGTACAAGACAGAGATCCTCTGCAACGAGCTCACGCTTCTTGGCGGAAAATCCGACGGCAGCGGCACAACCACCGGCGGCTACTCAAAATCCAACACTGCCAGCTTCGATCAACGCACCCCAGCCAGCCAACCAGACTACGCTGACGTAGGCATCACCGACGACGACATCCCATTCTGAGGTTTACCTGGGTTGATTCGCCAACAACTCTAAAAACTAGATACCTCGCCGCCGCCGTAGCTGTGGGAAAGTGGGCAACGCGCAGCGTTTTCCAAGCGATGTGGGAAAGTCGTTTCGTGACTTTTCCATATCGCGACTTTTCCACAGCTACTTCGCCGTTATGGGCGATTGCGGAGACCGTTACGCAGCGCCCAAGACGTTGAATGGACCATGTAAATCTTTATTTTTCTTTGATTTACGTTCGCGATCACTTCCGTCACCGGCGAACGTGCGCTTCAGTCCTCAACCGACGTCATGCTCGGGCTGGACCCAGATCAAAGGCCGGCCGTATTTCGTACGGCAGATGAAAAACATGAAGGCATCCATCCCCATCGAATGGCTCTCCGGCGATGCCTTTAACTTCTACGTGTGGGCTTGTGGTGCAATTCTGGCACGGGCTCACGCTCGCACTACCGATATCGCACTCATTGCTGGCTACTGCGGGAAAGCCTCAGTCCTGGGTGAGGCTCTCATCGAGTGGGCCGAACGCTACGGCGACCAGACCGAACTCGATCACGCAGCCCTCGTAGAGGCTGTGAAATATGACAGGCAGGTGCAGGCGATGATGGGGAAATGATAAAAAAGAGCGGGCTTCTCAACATGGCCAATGCTAACGAAGCCGGAGGAGTTATGAATCAGGTTGACAATCCATCGCGACCGTTTCTCCTTATGGAGGGCGGTCCATTCTTCAATCTTCAGAAACGCCTCGGCCTCATCAAGCAGAACAGCAATCTGATTAAGAGAAGAGCATTGCTGGCCGCACTGATGACATGGTTACCGCTGCTTCTATTGGCGGCATTGCAGCACCGCGCATTCGGACATCTTGTACCTGTTCCTTTCGTGCGCGACTTCAGCACCTATACTCGATTTCTTCTCGCGATCCCACTACTCATCCTTGCGGAAAACATTCTTGGGCCGAGAATCGCAAGCGCGGCTGCGCACTTTGTCAGTTCGCGTCTTGTACTTGAGAAGGACTATCGACGTTTCGACCAGTTCATAGCAGCAGGTCTTCACTCTAGAGATTCCATTATTGCGGAAGTTGTATGTGTGGCCCTTGCCTATTGCCTCTCGATCGTTGCATTCAGAATGACCGCAGTCCATGTAGACACGTGGTATGCCTCTCGCACAGATGATGGCATGACGCTTACTTGGGCTGGTTGGTGGCTCGTAGGATTCTGTATACCGCTCTTTCAATTTCTGGTCTTGCGGTGGCTCTGGAGACTCTTTCTCTGGTTTCAGTTTCTTGCGCGCGTTCGCAGTCTTGATTTGCAACTGTTTCCGACGCATCCGGACGAGGCTGGCGGTTTGGGCTTTATCGGAGAAGCACAGCGCTTCTTTGGCATTCTGCTCTTCGCCTTTTCCGCCGCATCCGCAGGTGTTCTCGCAAATGACATTGTGTACGACAAGATTCCGCTGCAAAATTTTGTGACCGCAATCGTTGCCTACGCTATTGCGATCTTGATAATTTTTGCTGGCCCCCTCGTTGTGTTTTCCGGGACACTTCGCCGAG
This sequence comes from Tunturiibacter lichenicola, assembly GCF_051013355.1. Lineage (GTDB taxonomy): Bacteria > Acidobacteriota > Terriglobia > Terriglobales > Acidobacteriaceae > Edaphobacter > Edaphobacter lichenicola_F. The sequence continues at coordinate 470,948 of NZ_CP132944.1, forward strand.
TAAAACGTCATGGTCTTCATCAATACGGAAAATTGGCAACGGAATATACGAGTGCATTTCACAAGAGATGGATTGAAGGTGAAAACCCGAACCACGAAGCCTTATTGGGTACTGGAGACATCCAATCGCTTGCAGATCTCGGTACTAGCTTCAGCATTGTTGAAAAGATGAAGCCACTTCCGATCGATCCTCTCGACCTACTTCATCTCGTCCTGGCAAGCCTCCTTCCCATTACCCCGCTTCTGCTAACAGTCATGCCTCTCAAAGATCTTTTGAAGCTCTTACTCAAGGTGGTGGCCTAAACGCCACGTTCGGGCGGTCGTCGCGACCCGCGATCACGTAAAACGCTCAATCCAGGCTTCATACCACAGCGAAAGATTCTTTTCAGCCGGGATTCTGCACGAATCCTTTCACATCGACGATGCTCTTTTGGAGGCTCCTCGTCTATGGCGCGATCTCGACAATCCTGCCGTCGTTTCTTCTTCCGCAGCTCGCAGTGACAGAACTCCCTGGCGCGACCGAGCCGGACCTAAGGTTGTTCCACCGATTTGTAGAAACAGGACTAAAGTCGGGTTTCAGCAAATACATTTGTTCACCCGTCGCAGAAGGAGACCCTTCAGGTACATGAACTCCGACAACTTGCGTGGCAGTCGGACGGAACTGGTGATAGAAACTTGCTGTAACTTGGTTGTCCAGGCCCTCATGTGGGCGCTCGTTATTGAACACCTAGCGAAAGTTATCGAAGCGGCTTTGCTGTGCGCGAAGGGCTCCAGCCCTAATATTGAAAGCAGAGACAAGAATGTTGAAGCAATCAATGCACAAATTTGAGGTCTCGACGCGTGGCCAAGGGCTCTATGAGGTCACCTCGACCATCAGCGACTGGACAGAACACCAGAAGATGCTAGCTGGCCTTCTTACAGTGTTTTGCCGACATACCTCGGCTTCACTCTTAATTCAGGAGAATGCCGATCCTTCTGTACGCGGCGACATCGAGGCATATTTCGACCGTCTCGTACCGGAGGATGGGCCCTACGATCATAATGCCGAAGGACCTGACGATATGCCCGCTCATCTGAAAACGGCACTGACCCAGGTACAACTCTCGATACCGGTCATGAATCGCAGTCTCGTGTTGGGCACTTGGCAGGGCATCTATCTTTTTGAGCACAGGGTACGCCCTCATCGACGAGAGATAGTGCTGCACTTAATCGGAGATTAGCCTGCTCCCTCCCATCCAGATCTGCTGATGAGTAGGCTCGAGCACGAGGTGACGCAAGTCTTCTCGCTAACTCCACAAGCCGACTTGCCGTTGCCGATCCTTCTCATCTCGCGTATCAGGCCGGGATGAACAGCCATCCCGGCTTAAGGTTCTACCGATCCATATGCTCCAGAATTGGCGCGAGTAGATATGCAACGAAAAAGCCTCCACTCCAGATGAGGGCTGAACCCCAAAGAACGACTCTGCTCAGTTTGCTAACTTCACCGCATGTTGTTGGATCGTCTGCCGCACAGACGTCGCCGCGCTGAAGACGTGGTGCTACAACGTATGTCATCACAAAGCTCGCCGCGATCAGCGTTCCGGCGACACTGAAAGTCCATATCTTGTGACGGGACAAGCTCACAAGCCACGGCGCTGCAGATAGCAAGGAAGCAACCGCTGTGCCCATGCCGAGCAACACCAAAACGGATGGCAGAGCACAGCAGATGAGTGTGCTGAACGAACTGAACAGGGAGAAGTAGTTGAGCAGGGCCGCACGTCTGGCCCTTTGCTCTGGAGCGAGAGGAAGAGGCGTCAAGTTCATCGGACCTCCGTGATCGTCTTGTATCGCAGTGTGTCGGAGAGTTTCCCTTTAGGAGCCTGTGGAAGGACACCACTGACAGTCACGGTCTTGCCGAGCAAAGACACAACATCCAGACTGGCAGCCGTTGGAAACAGGGTATAACGATCCTGGGTGCCAGAGACTTCGAGAACCGGTGCGTTCGCCGTTCCTGTCAGCTTGCCCTTAACGATGATGTCCGCATCTTTGTGAGTGAATCCGTTTTTCTCTACCGCCTGGTTGAACTGCGCCATCGAAGCGCCGTTGCCAGGGACCAGTTTGATCGTGACAAGGCCGGTGTTGAGGTCGACATCGACCGAATTGACGCCCTCGATGCCTTTCATCGAGACACGGATTGCATGGGCACAGGGGGCGCAGTCCATCCCAAAGACCGTAAGGTTGACCTGCTCATACTCCGCGTGTGCCGCGAGTGGGAGCAAAGCAAAGAACACTACTGTAATCATCTTTTTCATAATGCTTCCTTTCAATGGGAGCTCGTGTGTGAGGAGTATTTGAGGTAGCTGAAGTTGATGGCGAAGCGAAGATGCTCCCGGCCGTAGATCGAGTCCGAAGCGTCGCGAAAGATGGGCCCCTGCACGCCGCCAGAGATGGCGACGTCTTTGAGGATCGCAAGAACGGAGGGTCCTAGCCAGACGGTTGTCGTGCTGCTGCCGGGCAGGATCGTGTCACTCTTCAGAACATTCCCGGTGTGCTCTCCGGTAAACTCTGCAAAGCCTCGATAGTCCCACTGGCCGTATCCGCGGCGAAGTTTGGCCGGACGATATCCATAGACTCCACTCCAGGAGATAGTGTCGGGACGGAGATCCTCCGAGGCCTCTGCAAACCTTGTATAGCCGATGCCGGCCCAGAGATACTGGCTCCTTGAAGCGAGGCCGGTCGCCAAAGTCCCGGCGACTCCCGGAGCGCGGTGGAGGCTCGCGAGTACACCAGAGTCCAGTTGCGGACCGGGAACGACAACGCCAAGTGACGCAGTCGATTCGATCCGCTTTCCGACGCTGTTGACCGAGTGGAAGAAACGCCACGAGGCACCCGCCGACCACTCGCTTCCAGACATGATGCGACTCTCAGGCAGCGATCCGCTGCCAAAGGTCGCGGGGAGAAAAGCGTTGATCGTCAGATGCGGAGTAAGACCGTATCCGACGCTGGAGCCGGTCGAAAGTTGCGTCCCTGGGAGCCGCTTCGACCAAAGATGCCGGTGTCGAAACTCAACTCGCGTTGCGAATTGACTGGGGTTGCATAACTGAAGACAGGGCCGTGGTCAGCAGCGAAGGCGATGCCTGACAGTGCAAACGCACATGCCAGAACCAGATAAAATTTCATAGATGCTCCTTTGTTTGAGCCAAATGAGGCGCACGCACACGTGAGGTGTGCAGGTCATCGGATCAAGGAGCGAATCAGATTCGGAGAACAGTTATTCTTGCGATGATTAAGCCTGGTGGCGAGTACGCATCGGCTATCTCGATAACGGAGGGCGGGACGCTCTGAGCCTGGAAGACAAACGGCTCAAGCCAATCCACGACCGCAAGATGAGAATCGATCACCGGAACGGAAGTTACAAGTTGAGGATGCTCGTCAGTCCGAACCTCGGTCCGGCAGCAGCCCATCTTCTCCATGCCGCCGCATCTGCCGTGCATAGCCTGGCAGCATGCACTCTCCTCCCGGCTCATCGGGCTGTCTGACATGCAGGCCAATAATGGCGCTGCCGTCAAGAGCAGGATGAAGATCGCGAAGATACTAGCCAAACGACGCATGCTTGTCCCAGTATATCCCTCAGCGAAGCGCACAGACATTGGCCTCAACAACGAGGCAGCGTAAGTAACGAGAAACGCTCTTGTGGTCAGTTGGATGAGAAGTCGGTCACTCGACTGATCTTCTGCGAGTACGTTACGGCTGCCAGCCTCCGCCGAGCGCCTGATACAACTGAACGTAGTTTTGCATCTCAGTATTCCAGGCAGCTGCCAGCGCCAGCTCTGAAGTAAAGAACTGCTGTTGAGTAACTAGCACTTCGAGGAAGCTCGTAACTCCGCCTGAATAACGTACGTTCGCAAGGCGCGCAGTCTCTAGGTAGGTATTTGTCTGCTCTTCGATCTTCATCCGAAAGAGTCGCGACTGGTTGTAACCGACAAGGCTGTTGGCTACATCGCCAAAGGCGTTCAGCGCTGTCTGTTTATAGGTCAACTCAGACTCATTACGCTGTGCCCAGGCAAGCTTGTAAGCACTCGTGATCGCGCCACCGGCATACAGCGGCTGTAACACCTCTCCACCCACCGACCACAACGTTGCTGGTCCTTGAAGGAAGCTGGTCAGGGCAGTGCTTGCCGCACCAAACTGACCTGTCAAAGATATCTGTGGGAAGTAGGCCGCCTTAGCCACACCCACGTTTGCATTTGCCGCAACTAAAAGTTCTTCACTCTGCCGGACATCGGGCCGGCGTTCAAGCAGGGCCGATGGAAGCCCGGTCGGAACAGTGGCCAGATGCGGTTGATCGACCAGAGCCAAGCCGCGAGCGATCGGCCCCGGGTTACGTCCCAGCAGAATGCTGATCTGGTTCTCAGTCTGAGCGATCGATTGTTGGCTGTTGATGACCTGCGCCTGAGCTTGTTGCAGCAGCAAGTCAGCCTGATACACATCGGTAATTGCAGCGTCGCCACCCGTGTATTTGATGGTGTTAAGCCGCACGATGTCGTTATCAGCAGCGACATTCTTCTGCGCATAGTCCAATTGATCGTCAAATTGCCGCAGCGCGAAGTAGGCGATCGCGATGTCAGAGATCAAGGTCGTTTGGACAACGTCTCGGCCATAGGTGGTCGCGAGCAACTGCGCACGCGCGGCCTCAGTCGCGCGCCGATACTTCCCCCAGAAGTCCACAATGTAATTGAGCGAGATGCCCAGCGAGTCGATGGTTGGCCCATTCAGAGCGAAAGAGTTGCGCTGATAATCCACGCCGCCTGAGGCAGAGAGATTGGGCAACTGGTTGGCACGTGTTATCCCCACCACCGCCTGCGCCTGCAGAATGCGCGAAGCAGCGATCTGCATGTCGTAGTTATTGGTCAGAGCTTCCTTGATGAGTGCTCGCAGCGCTTCGTCCTGGAAGACCGTCTCCCATTGCATCTCTGCAAATGGCTGTGCAGCAGGCTGGCCGGGCAGGTCAGGCGCAACGGCTCGGTATTGATCCGGAGTCACCACCACTGGGCGTTTGTAGTTTGGCCCTACTTTGCAACCGCTCAGCAGGAGAGCCAGCGCAAAGGCCGTGAGATTTCTCGTGCTGATCATGTCGTGGTCCCCTTCGAAGCGGACTCATCCTTCGCCTCGGGCGCCTTTTCCTTGCCGAAGAGGTTGCCGAAGCGTTCAATCACATCAAAGCTAACGGGAATAAAGAAGATCGCAAGCAGTGAAGCTGCCAGCATCCCGCCAATCACCACCGTACCAAGTACCTGTCTCGAGATGGCGCCCGCGCCCGAAGCTCGCCACAAAGGAACGCACCCAAGAATAAAGGCAAACGCGGTCATCAAGATCGGTCGAAGCCTCAGCTTTGCTCCGGAGAGCGCAGCATCGATCAACGATTTACCACCCTCGTACTCCGCCTTGGCAAACTCGACGATGAGAATAGCGTTCTTGGCAGACAATCCGATGAGCATCACGAGACCGATCTGCGCATAAACGTTATTGTCGAGCCGTCGCAGATAAAGTGCTGCAAAAGCACCAAAAACTGCGATCGGAACGCCGAGCAAAACGCTCAGCGGAAGCGTCCAGCTCTCATACTGAGCAGCCATGATCAGAAACACGATAAAGAAGGAGAGCCCAAAGACGACGATCGGCTTGACCCCCTGCGCGGCCTTGACCTCTTGAAACGACATGCCCGAATAGTCGAAACCCATCTGGCTGGGCATCGTCTTCTTGAATACATCTTGAAGCGCCGCAATCGCCTCAGTCGAGCTATACCCAGGCGCTGCGGAGCCGTTGATCTGCACGCATTGAAACTGGTTGTACTTCATGATGAACTCTGGCCCGCTTCGTGGGCCATTTCCCGTCAACGTGCTCAACGGCACCATCTGTTGGGTGGCGTTGGTCACATAAAACTTGCCCAGGTTGTCAACCGAAGTTCGATAGCTACTCTCTGCCTGGACATAGACCTGCCACTGCCGCCCGAATCGATTGAAGTAGTTCACGAGCGATCCGCCCATAAACGTCTGTAGTGTCTGGTAGACATTTGCCAGGCTTACCTGTTGCGTGAGCACCTTCTCCTGATCGACAGTGATTCCAACCTGTGGCACTCCAAACAACGCAGTGGTCATCACTCCAGCCAGCTCCGGCCGTTTGCGCGCCTCTGCCATAAATACCTCTGCATTTTTTGCAAGAAACTCAATTGGGCTTCCGGATCGGTCTTCAAGAATGAAAGTGAATCCGCCCGATGTTCCCACGCCCGGGATAGCCGGGGGCGGGAAAGCAAAAGCGATTCCCGCTGTAACTCTGGAGAGCGCACCCATCAAGTGTCGTTTGATTCCGAGGTAGCTCTCCTCGACAGTTTTGCGCTCGTCCCAATTTTTGAAAGAGACAAAGAAAAAGGAGCTGTACGTAGTATTCACGCCGCTCAGCATGCTGTAGCCGATGACCGTGCTGACATATTGCACGCCCGGCGTATCCATCATGATCTTCTCGACGACCTTCGACGCGTTTGAGGTACGTTCCAGCGACGATGCGTTCGGCAACTGCAACCCGCCATACATGTAGCCTTGATCTTCATCAGGAAGAAAGCCCCCCGGTGTCTTGTTTCCGAAATATCCGGCACCTACTGTGAACACCAGCAACAGTAGAAAAGCGAACCCCGCTTTATGAATGAAGTGCCTACAAGCGCTAACGTATCCATCAGTCACTCTGCCGAAGACGCGATTGAACCAGCGAAAGAAAGCTCCCAGCGGGCCGCGAGATTCTTTCCGTGGTCGCAGCAACATGGCCGAGAGAGCAGGGCTCAGCGTCAACGCATTAAACGCTGAGAACGCGACGGACACTGCAATGGTTACGGCAAACTGTTGATAGAGTCGTCCTGTGATTCCAGGAATGAACGCAGTCGGAATAAACACCGCGCCCAATATCAATGCAATCGCAACCACCGGGCCGCCTACCTCTTCCATCGCCTTGATGGTCGCGTCATGCGGAGTCATACCGTGCTCGATATGATGTTCGACGGCTTCGACAACGACGATCGCATCATCGACCACCAGCCCGATCGCCAACACCAGCCCGAAGAGCGAAAGCGTGTTGATAGAAAAACCCAGCAACGGAAAGATCATGAACGTTCCGACAAGCGAGACCGGAACTGCAAGCAAGGGAATCAGCGTAGCTCTCCACCCTTGCAGGAAGATGTAGACCACGATGATGACTAGCACCAGCGCTTCGAAGAGCGTGTGTTCAATCTCCTTGATACCGGCTGTAACTGCGAGCGTCGTGTCGAGTGCCACGATGTAATCAAGATCTTGTGGGAAGCGGGTCTTCGATTCCTGCATCAGCGCCCTGACTCCGGCGGCAGTCGCAACCGCATTCGCACCGGGAGCCTGGTAGATAGCAACCAGCGCTGCAGGCTTGCCGTTCAAACGGCCAATCATGTTGTAGTTCTGCGCGCCCAACTCCACTCGCGCTACATCCTTCAGGCGCAGAATGCCCTCACCTGACTTCGCCCGCACAATAATCTCGCCAAACTCCTCTGCAGAAGGAAGACGCCCCGGAGCACGCACCGTATAGGTGAACTGCTGTCCCAGCGGAGCAGGATTACCGCCGATCTGGCCCGCAGGGTTCACATTGTTCTGAGCTTGAATTGCGTTGATAATCTCCGGAACCGTGATGTTCAGGCTCGCCAGTTTATCCGGATCGACCCAGCATCGCATCGCGTACTGACCAGCTCCAAACACCGATACCGAAGCGACGCCCGGTACCCTCGTCAGTGCATCGTTCAAATTGATCGTGGCATAGTTCGCCAGAAAGATGTTGTCATAGCTGTTGTTGGGCGACGTAAGATCGATCAGCATCAACGGCGCCGCCGTCGACTTCTGTACCGTGATCCCTTGGTTGATCACCGCGCTTGGCAACTGCGAGTTCGCCTGCGACGCGCGCATCTGGGTCAGAATCTGATCAGTGCTGGCGACAGTATCGATGTTAAAGTCCACCGTCAATGTCATCTGACCGTTGCTGGCGTTCAGCGAATACATATAGTTCATGTTGTCGACGCCCGACATCTGCTGCTCAATCGGCGTCGCCACCGATTGCGCGACAGTCTGAGCATCTGCACCCGTATAGTTGCCGATAACCTGGATCTGCGGGTCCGCAATGTTCGGAAACTGCGAGGTCGGCAAGCTCAACATCGACACGATGCCTGCGAGAACCATCAGGATCGAGATAACAATCGCAACGATCGGCCTGTTGATAAAAAACTTGGACATAGTCAGTTGCCCTCGGGCACGGACGCAACGACATATGGTTTAGCACTGACGGGTGTACCTTCTCGCACCTTCATGAAGCCCTGAACGATGACCTTCTCTCCAGGCTTCAGCCCCTGCGTGATAATCCAGTTCGTCCCCACGCGATCGCCCACTTTGACCGGCCGAAACATCGCCTTGTTCTCCGGACTGACCACAACCACTTGATACATCGACTGCACTTCAATAACAGCTGCCTGCGGAACCAGCAGCGCACCTTTGGTCGTCCCGGTTTCAATGCGAACGTTGCCGAAACCGCCGGGACGAAGTATTCCCTCTTTGTTCGGAAAATCCGCTGCAAGCTGAATCGTCCCCGTCTGCGACGCAATCTCTCGACTGACCAGCATGATCTTGCCTCTCGCCGGAAAGGTATCTCCATTTGCCTGGATAAACTCGACCGGGAATGACGCTGACTGTCCTTTGCCGCCCCGGACCGCCCGTGAAATCAACTGCGCTCTGCCAAGGTAGTCGCTCTCACTGATGTTGAAGTATGCACGGATCGGATTGATATCCGAGACCGTCGTCATCTTGGTTGCAGTCCCCACAAGATCGCCAACGTTCGAGTTGGAAATACCCGCCAAGCCGTCTATGGGAGACAACACCTTCGTCCACGAAAGGTTCAACTCAGCCTGAACCATGTTTGCCTTCGCCGATTGAACCTGCGCCGTATTCGCCGCCAGAGTAGAGATGTCGGTGTCCAACTGTTTTTGTGGTATCGCGTGCTGCTCAGCGAGCGGTCGGTCACGCGTGACATTATTTTCCGCCTCCGACTGATTTGCCACAGCTACCGCTACCTGCGCCTTTGCCTCGTCAAGCGCGGCGATAAAAGGACGAGGATCGATCTCGTAAAGCAGTTGACCTTTGTGAACGAAGAACCCCTCGGTGTAGGCGCGCTTCAACAGATATCCCTGCACCTTCGGAGTGATATCCGCATTCACCTGCCCATTCAGTTGGGCTACCCACTGCTCATAGTTCGGAACATTCTGTTGCACGACGTTGGCAACTTCAACTTCCGGGGGCATGGGTGCTGGCGCAGCTTCCTTCTTCTCGCAACCGAGTCCCCCAAACAGCAGGATCGTACCCACAACGATCACGGCAACATCAGCGCTGAGCTTCGGTTTATCCGGCGAACAAGGTACGTCCGGATTGCTCCTCGGAAAAAGACTCCGAACTATAGATCGCACGTGCATTTTGTTCCCCCGACTAAAACAGGAGCCATATAGCTGATGAAGTATGTACTTGCCTTATATCTCACCTCGCTCTAAGGCACGACTAGCAATAGTGCTAGATTGCACCGCCTTTTATGCACCCAGTCGCCGTAACAGTATCCATTCGAGCCGAAACCATGTGATCTGAACTCATCAGACACGACATATTTCGTCAGTCTGACATAAGTTACGGCACAAATTCCGAACGCCGCGTTCGACATACATAAGTGATCGCGGTAAGAGAGTTCATGCAGGCCAGCTAGTAATCGCAATGTTGATTACTAAGGTGTCCTCCGCTTCACGCAAACACCTAAATTATGTAGTTACATGCAGCCAAATCGCAGTTAGACTGAAGCTTCTCTTGAATATCCGAAGTACCAGCTGAGTCTTTCGATTGTTGAGATTATGCCCCGATGAGCCAATCTGATTCTTGCGACAAAGACCACGCTCAATCGAGCTTACTGATTATCTCTTCTGTATGGTGGCCATCTTCTGCCAAGTTAGCCGTTGCGTTGGCCAACTATGGCTGCAAAGTCGAGGGCGTCTGTCCGCCGGACCATCCATTCTCCTTTGTCGACGGCATAACTAAAATCTATCCCTATCGTGGTCTGGATTCGCTGCAATCCCTCTACGACGCGATCTGTCAGAGCCAACCCTACCTCCTCATCCCGTGTGATGACGGCGTTGTATGGCAACTGCACGAGCTTCACCGAACCAGACCGGAGCTTAGACCGCTGATCGAGCGGTCCCTCGGCGCGCCTTCAGGATACGAACTCCTCTCCGGCCGCGCGGAGTTGCTGCAACTCGCGCAGGAGCTGCACATCCGAGTGCCCCGGACAACACAGGTCGCTAAGCCGGCTGACCTCGAAGAATACTTTTCCGCACCAGGCAGACCAGCCATTCTCAAACTCGACGGAACGAATGGTGGCAAAGGAGTACAGGTCGTACATTCACTCCAGGAGGCCAGGCGGGCGTTAACCATGATGCTTCGGCCGGCAACTCTTTTAACAGCCGTCGGACGCTGGCTTGTCATTCACGATGCGTTAGCACTCTGGAGCAGAACGAATCGACGACGCCCTGGTCTGGTACTGCAACAGTTCATCGCCGGTCGGCCAGCCAACACGATGATGGTCTGCCAAGACGGCAAAGTTCTCGCAATGGTAACGGTGGAGGTGTTGTGCGCACAGGGCTCAACCGGAGCTGCCATGGCGGTGCGTCTGATTGAAAACCAGGAGATCTGTACGGCAGCCGAACGGATCGCCGAGCGGCTCCAACTCTCAGGCTTTCACGGCCTCGACTTCGTCCTCGAGAGCGAGACTGGATACGCATACTTGATTGAGATGAATCCGCGTTGCACCCAGCTGGGACATCTTCCTCTTCCCCTTCAAGGTGATCTCGCTGGCATATTTTGCAGAGCGTTCACGGATGCCAATCCCCAACAGCAACAAAAGTCGTTCTGCGAGAACACAATTGTGTTCTTCCCCCAGGCGATCATGTCGAACGCAAAGTTCCCGTATCTACAGACCTCCTATGTTGATGTTCCGTGGGGCGAACCAAGACTGGTGCGCGAGCTCATGAACAGAGACTGGCGTGACCGCAGTTTTTTCGCCAGGCTTCATAACATGATCTGGCCCCCCGTTAGGGCGGCGGTAGATTTTGAAGCAATGGCGGGTCAAAGCGACCCGATCACAGAAATGCCGACGGTCGGTCCAAAAGGGCATTAACGTGCTCTCTAAATTACCGAACGGATTCATCGACATAGAGTTGGTGCGTGCTTCCGTTGGAAAAGACTCAAAGTCGACCCGGAAGATGTTTTGAATCATGCCCATTTGAAACGCTATGAACTCATGCTCGATTTTGCTCATCCGTTCATGCGGCAATTTATTGCAGGTATGTGAAAAAAAAAGTTCTCTCTGCAACTTCATCTCGAAATGTGTGTCTATGTGTTACACATCGATCGCAAGTCAAATTACCACCTGGGGCTCAACAGCGTAATCAGAGGTTGGGAAAATGAAGCAACCCATTGCGTTAACCGACGCATCTCCTTAACCTGATCCCAGACAGAATTTAGCTGGAAAATAGTTTGTAGCTAGTTCTGCCTATTTCGTGTTACCTTAGTCCCGAAGGGACTAACCCTTTTCGGTTCTTTACACTTTTTGTATTGCTACGTGTTCGCTGATCGAGACTTCTGTACTCGGAGGGATCACTTGACTACTGCACCTCATGTTCCTGTCTCTCCAATTGATTTGTTACGACCGAATTCGTTTAAATTCGACCAGAGATCGCAGCGCGTCTCCCGAGCCATATGTGCTTCGTGGGTAAAGCTGGACTTGCTCCTGCTGTCTTTCACGCTGCTCATGCTGCTGCTTGGCCCTGAGATCCGTGGTCACCAGCTGAGCTTGGCAAGGGTACTGCAGCTCCGCGTATCGCTTCTTAACTTTATGTTGGCCGCCACGTGCCTGATCGCCTGGCGCCTGAGCTTCAATCTCACCAAACTGCACTTTGACCGATCTAACGCTTCAGTGGCAATTCTTGGGGTCGAGACATTTCTACGCGTAACCTCGTGCGCCGGAATCGCAGCAATCATCATCTATCTTCGTCATCCGGATCGTCTGTCGATCTACACCATCGCGACCTTCTGGTTCGTCAGCATGATCCTGCTCACCGTTGGCCGCGCCATCCTCATTGCCTTTGAATACTATGTGCGGCCGTTGCTGCGTCAAAACAGGCAGGTTGTTATCGTCGGCAGTGGTCCCCGAGCCCAGCAAGTCGCGCACGAGTTGACAACCCACCCAAAGTGGCACTACTTCGTATTGGGCTTCGTTGACTCGGAGCCTCAGTGTGATCCACGTTGTGTCCTGGGCGGAATCGAACAGCTCGATTCCATCCTCATGCAGAAGGTCGTCGATGAAGTGATCATCGCCCTTCCAATGAAATCCATGTACGACAGCATCCAACAGGCGATTCTGGCGTGCGAACGTGCAGGGATACAGTCTGGCTACTCTCTGGATCTGTTCTCAACTGAGGTTGCCAAGCGGAGATCGTTTGAAGAGCACGACGCCTCCTCGGTTGTGCTTCACATGGTGCATAACGGCCACCACAAGTTCCTGAAACGTTCGCTCGACGTCATCTGCTCCGCCATCGGAGTCATCATTCTTGTGCCCCTGATGATACTCGTCGCAATTGCCATCAAGGCGACCAGTAAAGGCCCGGTCATCTTTCGTCAGAAGAGGTACGGACTCAACAAGCGAACCTTCTGGATGTACAAATTCAGAAGCATGGTGGAAGATGCCGAGGTCCGTCAGAAGGAACTCGAGCACCTCAACGAAAACGATGGCCACGCCTTCAAGATGCGCGATGATCCACGAATCACACGCATCGGGCAGATCATTCGAAGAACGTCCATCGATGAGCTTCCTCAGTTCTTCAACGTATTGCTCGGCGATATGTCGCTTGTGGGACCCCGGCCGCTACCAATGCGCGACGTTAACAACTTCTCGGAAGCCAGCCTGATGCGCCGCTTCAGCGTAAAGCCTGGGCTTACCGGCCTCTGGCAGGTGAGTGGAAGAAGCAATACCTCATTTGCCAACTGGATGAAACTGGATCTCGAGTACATTGATCGTTGGTCTCTTCTTCTCGATATGAAGATTCTGGCAAGGACCATCCCTGCTGTCTTCAAAAAGAGTGGCGCCCTCTAAAACCGCAACTCGTGACTTCATTCCATCTCTACGAGCCCCTGATCAGGGGCTCGTAGCTGTTTAATGCATCGTTCCATCACATGACAGCGGCTCCAGCGCAACAAGGATTCGTCTGGCCTTACCCTTCATCGGCCATCGCTCGCTAGGAACCGATGCAATCAAATGACGGTCATATGACAAGGCGATGACAACGTGGCTCTTCACTCTAACTAGTCTTCCACTTGACCGGATATAGCCATTCATCCGGCAAGTGATCTGCAACAAGCAGAGAAAGAAAAGTGAAGATCATGCCAAAAGTAGTCTGTCCCACCGGCCCCGTAGTCGATAGCCTCACCTCGCGTCGCGCCCCGTTTCAACCAATCAAGGCCAGCGCCGCCAAAACCCTCATCGCTCTTCTCGTTGGAGCATCCTCCTTCGGCGCCGCGGCCATTGCCCAGACCGCCGGCACCTATCAGGCAACCAACATCCTGTCAGACGGCTCGGTAACTGCACTCAAGACTGACCCCCAGTTCATCAATCCCTGGGGCGTGTCTGTTGGTCCTGCCTTCTGGATCAACACCCAGGACACCGGCCTTGACTACGTCGCCACCGCCACCGGGACCATTCCATTCAAGGTTGCCATCCCCGCAGCCTCAGGAACGGGAACCGGCACGCCGACAGGCACTGTCTTCAACCCATCGGCCAGCATCTTCAAACTGACCAACGGCTCCGCTTCCACCTTCCTCTTCTCCTCGCTCGACGGAACCATCAGCGGCTGGAACAGCGGTCTCGGCACGACCAACAGCACCGCCCAGACAGCCATCAACAACAGTGCCGCGAGCGCCGTCTACACGGATATCGCGCTTCTCACCAACTCTACCGGCACCTTCCTCCTCGCCGCCAACTTCGGCGCCGGCACCGACATCGAGGTCTACGACAGCAACTTTAAATCTGCCACACTGCAGGGCACATTTACTGATCCCACCCTCCCGGCGAACTACGCACCCTTCGCCGTCCACACCATCGGCTCTCAGGTCTTCGTCACCTACGCACTGCGCACGACCACCACGCCAAATACCTCTGCTCCTGTGGGCGGATATGCCGTTCCCCGTGCCGCCGCCACCACGTACATTCAGACCCCCGGCACCGGTAACGGAATCGTCGACGTATTCGACACTAACGGCAACTTCCTCAAGCGCGCCATCGACGTCGGCGGCAACCTCAACGCACCCTGGGGAGTAGCACTCGCTCCTGCCGGCTTCGGCATCTTCGGCGGCGACCTTCTTGTCGGCAACTTCGGCGATGGCATCATCAACGCCTACAACCCCACCACCTTCGCCTTCGCCGGTCAGTTGACCGACGGAACAGGCAAGCCCATCTCCTATCCCTCACTCTGGGAGATCACCTTCGGACAAAGCAACGCGACCCCAGCCGGCGCAGGCGACCCCAACACCCTCTACATCGCAGCCGGTCTCGCCAACGAAGCCCACGGCCTCTTCGCCGGAATCGCCAATACCACCACCGCAACCACCGCAGCAACCTTCGGCTTCAGCGCCTCAACCGCCGCAGCAACAGTCAAGGCCGGCTCATCCACAACAGCGACCATCAGCGTCGCCCCCACCAACAGCTTCAGTGGCAACGTAACGCTCGCCTGCAGCGGACCAACCGGCGTCACCTGTACCTTCTCTCCCAGCAGCCTCACGGTCACGCCTACCGTAGCAGCGACCACCACTGTCACCATTCAGACAGCGGCCAGCATGGCGCGCGTCGAACACAGCAAACCCTGGGCACAAGGCGCGGCCGCCATCACAGTCGCGTTCCTCATGCCCTTCGGATCGATCCTGGTCTTCTCCCGCAAGCGCGCAACCGGCAAAGGAAATCCGCTACAACTACTCGGCCTCGTCGCGCTCCTGCTTGTCTCCACCGGCATGGTCATCGGCTGCTCCAGCTCAATGAATCCGGCTGCCTCACCCGTTGCCTCTGCCCCAACTACGCCGACCACCCCAACCACGCCCGGAACACCGGCTGGCGTACAGATGGTCACAATTACGGCGACCTCCGGCAGCATCACCCAGAACACGATCATTGCCCTCACCGTGCAATAGGTCAGACGTCCTACCTCACCGGCCGCTGCAATCTAGGCGGCCGTTCTTTTTTTAACGAACTGGAAAAACATGAGCGATAGAAACTGAAGCCGCCTGCCACTTCGAGTCCCATTCAAGAAAACCGCCGTCGCAATGTTGTACGATAAGCCATGGGAATGAGGTCTCCCAAAACCGCCTGAGATACGGCTGATGACCTCTGCCAATTCGATGTTCTTAAACTGAAGAATAGCGAGAATTAACGAGGCAGATGATGTCCTATCTCTGGGTCACAATCGGTAGCGCGCTGGGTGGTCTCTTACGTTACGCAATCACCAGGCTGACACTCACACAAAGCATCGCATTTCCCTACGGCACGATCTTTATCAACGTGCTCGGCTCCTTCGTCATCGGATACTTCGGAACCCTCACGTTGCAAAGCGGCAGATATCCGGTCTCCGACAACGTTCGCCTCTTTGTCATGGTGGGAATCTGCGGAGGCTTCACCACCTTCTCTTCCTTCAGCCTTCAAACCTTCGATCTGCTCCGTTCGGGCGCCTGGGGCAGAGCGTTAGGCAACGTCTTCCTGTCAGTCATCCTGTGTCTGGCCGCAGTGGCTGCCGGACACCTCCTCGCGTACCAGTCAGTAACAAAAACTGCCATCGCCGAAACCGCAAACGAAGAATATACCGGCTGATACGGGCCTCCAAAACAACGCCGTACCACTTCATCGATCATGCGAGCTACACTACCCACATGATCGACGAAGCCACCTTCCGCCGCGAATCCGACCGTGCCCTTGAAGCCCTGAAGCAGTCCCTCATCTCTGCCGAGGACGACAACGGCACCTTCGAGTTCGAAGACAACAACGGCGTTATGAACATCATCTTCGAAAACGGCTCCAGCAAGTTCGTCATCACCCCGAACACTCCCATCCGCCAGGTTTGGATCTCCGCTCAGGCCACCAGCTTCAAACTCGACTGGTCCGAGGACGCCAACGCATTCGCTCTCGCCAAGACAGGAGAAGACCTAAAGACTCTTACCCAACGTCTCCTCCGCGAACACCTCAACGACCCCACCATCTCCCTCCCCTAGCCACAAAAGCAGTTCGCAGGCGTGCAAAACAAAAGTGCAGCAGTTTGCACAAAGCAAGTTAGAATGTCCTCACTGCCGGTGCCAATCTCAGCCCGGCTGGACAAATAGACAACCTACAACGAACTGCTCCGTACTTGGGAGGATGGGATAGCCATCATGACGCCGAAGCTGTCCGTTGCCATCATCACGTTAAACGAAGAGGTGAATCTCGCCCGCACCCTCGCCAGCGTTCAATTCGCCGACGAGATCATCGTCGTTGACTCCGGCTCCACCGATCGCACCCTCGAGATCGCCGCATCCTTCAAAGCCAAGCTCTACCTCGAGCCCTGGCAAGGCTTCGCCGCTCAAAAGAACTTCGCGATCGAGCGCTGCTCCGGCACCTGGGTTCTCTCTCTTGATGCCGACGAGGCCCTGACCACCGAGCTCCAAACCGAGATCCATCTCCTCCTCTCGGGCCAACCCACGGCGGACGCCTACCTCCTCCGCCGACGCAACTTCTTTCTCGGCCGCTGGATGCGTCACGGTGGCTACTATCCCGATCCCCATCTCCGGCTCTTCCGCCGTCACGCCGCAAACTTCGCTCCTCCCGCCCGCTTCACCGATCGTCCCGTGCACGAAACCATCGCCATCGGTGGGACCACCGAAACCCTTAACTCCGACCTCATCCACCACGCCTACCCAACACTCGAAAGCTACATCGAGAGCCTCAATCGCTACAGTACCCTCGGCGCCCAGATCGTCATCGAAAAGGGCCACACCAGCAGCTCCGCCCTGGCCCTGTGCTACAACGTACTCCTTCTCCCAACCCTCACCTTCATTCGAAACTATCTTCTTCGCCTGGGCTTTCTCGACGGCCGCGAAGGCCTCCTGCTCCACCTCTACCACTCCACGTACACCAGCTGGCAGTACGCCAAAGCCTGGCAGACCGTGCGCAAATCCACCACAACGCGGTAAAGTTTGCCGCTCCATCTCACGACTCTCGCTTCATCTCCTGGTGTAAAACAATCTCATGCCGAAACGCCTCGCCCTGGCTCTCCTCGTTGTCTCCGCGATCCTTCCCGCCACGCTCTCCGCACAAAACATCTCCACCAAAACAACCGGCATGAAGCACATCGACGGCTACCTCCCGCTCGACTGGGACGCCAAAGCCGGCAAGCTCTACCTCGAGATCCCCCACCTCGAAACCGACATCCTCTACACCCACTCCCTCCCCTACGGCACCGGCTCCAACGACCTTGGCCTCGACCGCGGCCAGATCTCCGAAGGACAGATCGTCCGCTTCGAGCGCACTGGCCCCAAGATTCTGCTGGTCCAACCCAACCAGCAATTTCGCTCCAGCTCCACCGATCCCGCCGAGTTTTTGGCCGTCCGTCAGTCGTTTCCCGAGTCCGTCCTCTTCGGCTTCAAGGTCGAAGCAGAAGACCCAAACGGCACCGTCCTTATCGATGCCACTGACTTCTACCTCCGCGACGCCCACGGCGTAGCCGAAGCCCTCAGCAATACCAAGCAAGGCAGCTACAAAGTCGATCTCACCCGCTCCACCATCGCCCTCGACGCCACCAAAGCCTTCCCCAAAAACACCGAAGTCGAATCCACCCTCACCTTCACCACCGACGATCCATCCAAAGGCGAGTTCGTCGCCAACGTCACGCCAGATCCTCACGCCCTCACCATCCGCGAGCACCAATCCTTCATCGAACTTCCCGGCCCCGGCTTCACCCCACGCCGCTTCGACCCAAGCGCCGGTTACTTCCCTACCAGCTACCGCGACTACAACGTCCCCGTCAGCGAATCCCTCGACCAGCAGTTCATCATCCGTCACCGCCTCATCAAAAAAGACCCGTCCTGCAGAGACGCTTGCGAGCCGGTCACCCCCATCCAGTACTACGTCGACCGAGGCGCAGCCGAACCTATTCGCACTGCCCTTCTCGAAGGTGCGCGATGGTGGGATCAGGCCTTCCAGGCTGCAGGCTGGGCCAAGGGCACCTTCCGCGTCGACATCCTCCCCGCCGACGCCGACCCCATGGACGTCCGCTACAACATCATCCAGTGGGTCCACCGCTACACTCGCGGCTGGAGCTACGGCGCCGCTGTAGTCGATCCCCGCACTGGCGAGATCCTCAAAGGCAACGTCACCCTCGGCTCGCTCCGCAGCCGACAGGACTACATCATCGACGAAGCCCTCCTAAGCCCCTACCTCGACGGCAAGCCACTCCCACCGGCAACCGATCCCATGTTAGCGATGGTTCTCGCCCGCACCCGCCAACTCGCCGCCCACGAGACCGGCCACACCCTCGGCCTCGCCCACAACTTCGCCGCCAGCAGCTTCCCCCACACACCAGAAGAGTCCGTCTCCGTCATGGACTACCCCCACCCCTGGATCACGCTGGATAAGAACGGCGTCCCCAATATCGCCCAGAGCTACGCCGTCAACATCGGCATCTGGGACAAGGTCGCCATCGACTACGGCTACCGCGAATTCGATACCGCAGGCAAGCCAAAAGAAGACCCCACCGCCCTCTACGCGATCCTCACCGCCTCGGAGAAGACCGGCCTCATCTACATCACCGACGAAGACGCTCGCCCTCTCGGCGGCGCACATCCCCACGGCCATCTCTGGGACAACGGCACCGACCCCGCTGACGAACTCGATCGCATCCTCACCATTCGCGCCGCCGCCCTCAAGCGCTTCGGCGAAGACGCCATCAGGACCGGTACCCCAATGGCCCAGCTCGAAGACACCCTAGTCCCCCTGTACCTCCTCGAACGCTACCAGACCGAGGCTGCGGCAAAAGAGATCGGCGGTCTCGACTACCGCTACAACCTCCGCGGCGACGGCCAGATCAACCCCACCATCGTCCCGGTCGCCGCCCAGCGCAAAGCCCTCTCCGCAGTCCTAAAAACCCTCTCCCCCGAAACCCTCACGCTCCCCGAATCGCTCCTCCAGATCCTTCCACCCCGCCCCCCAGGCCTTCCTCGCACTCGCGAATCCTTTCCCTCCGAAACCGGGCTCACCTTCGACCCCATCGCCACAGCCGAGTCCTCGGCCGACCTCACACTCGCCGTTCTCCTGGATCCCGCCCGCGCCTCGCGCCTCGTCCAATATCACATGCGCGTCCCGGACGCTCCCTCCCTCCGCAGCGTCCTCGAAGCCGTCTCCAAAGCCACTGCCGAGCGCCCCGAAGGCGGACACACCATGTCCTCTGAGGTCGAACGCGCCGTAGAATTCCGCGCCCTCGAAGCGATGCTCTCGCTCGCAGTCAATCCACAGGCATCCTCGCAGGCACGCGCCATCGCCCGCTCCCACGTCAGCGATGTCCTCAAACAGATCACCCTCGAAACCCAGGCCCCCCAGACCGACACAGCCGAAGCCATCCACCGCGCAGCCCTCATCGACCGCATCAACCAGTTCGAGCGCGACCCCGCAAAATTCGTCCCCTCCGCGCCCATCCCAGCCCCACCCGGCATGCCCATCGGCGACGACGAGGAGATGGACTGACCCATCCCAGCGATATCGTCCCACTCCCTAAGAACGAATGCGGACAGAGAAGCTGAGGTAAACCCCAGCCCTCTAAACATCGTTACACGAGGGCTACCGTACGTTCATCGGCTCAGCCACCGGATATTTGGCTGCGAGAATCTGCGCATACGTATTCTCCAACCGTTCGCGATGCAGCTCCATACCCCATCCCGGAGGCGCCCAAAACTTCTTATACGCCGCCTGTCCCATCCGGGCAGCCACTTCGGGATCTCTGAGGATCGCCATCTTCGCCTGAAGATCCGCTTGGTCCCCGCTCCGGAAGTACAAACCCGTAACCCCATCGACGACAGACTCGCGGGCAGCACTGGTATCCGGAACGATGCTGGGCACCCCATTTCCTGCGGCCTCTAAAACCACCAACCCGAGAGTCTCGTACCACAGCGACGGAAAGACAAGAGCACGCGCCTCACGCAGCCCATTCACTCCATCACGATGATTCATCCAGCCGGACAGAATCGCCTGTGGATTTGCTCGCGCAACTGCTTCACGGGCGCTTCCCTCCCCGATAAACCGGCACCGCACACCCTCCGCCGCAGCAGCACGCGCGAACAACACAGAACCCTTCTCCTGCTCCAGCCTTCCGAGATAAACAAATGTCTCACTCTCCGCTACATCCGCTGGTTCGTTACGATCAACCTCAATCGCGTTCGGCACCGAGTGAAAGTTCGCATCTTTCGGAAGATACGGACGGAGAACATCGATCGCTAACTGCGAAGAATAAATAAAGTTCTTGATTCCTGAGGGGATGTAACCAAACTGATCCTGCACCACACGGCGCCCCACCCGCCACAGCTTATGCTGGTAGCTCCTCACATCGCAGTCCCTGCAGAGACACGCAGCACTCAGTGGACGTAGTGTGCACTTCTCAAGCGTATCCTGCAGAAAAAACGTCCCGGTAGGACACGCAAGCAGGAAGTCATGAATCGTGAACACAATCTGAAAGTCGCGATCCACCGCTGCCCGAACCGCGCTTGAGGAGAGCGCCTTGGTCCAGCTGTGAACATGCACGATCGTGTTCTGCCGATCTAGCGTATCCAGAACCTCGCCTACATCTTTACGCGACTGCGGATTCCACCATCCTTTGCCGATGGCGCGCAACCGATTCGGATCATCGACGATATCGAAGTGGCCAACACAATGCACCGTCAGATTTGGTTGATTCCGCAGCTCTGGTGCTATCGGTCCAACACCGCAAATCAGAGACACCTGATGGCCGGCTTTTGCCAAGGCACGCGCACCATCCAGCGCTACCTTTGCAGCCCCGCCATTCACTGATGCGGTGTCGCTGAGCAAAACAACATTCATTTCGTTCGCCTCTCCGCTTCGGCAGTCGCCGCTTCCCTGGTCCTGCTCGCAAACATCTGCGACACCCATTGTTGCAACACTACCAAGACAAACACGGTATTTCCAACAAGATACCGCTTCCAAAGCCGTCTCGGCTCCATGACAAGCCGCCAAAACCACTCGAGGCCCGTCTTTTGCATCAGCAACGGTGCGCGCTTCGTCACACCTGCAACCAACTCAAAACTGCCACCAACACCAACCATCACCTTCGCAGACAGGCCGGAATTATCACGAATCCAGTACTCCTGTTTGGGCGCGCCCAGCCCCACAAATAGAAAATCGGGCGCTGCCTGTTGGATGCGCCCACACACCTCCGCGGCAAGTTTCGGATTATCCATAAAACCCATCGGGGGGCAATCGATCCCAACTACACGCAGGTTTGCATTATCCTCCGTCAGCTTGCGGGCCGCGCCTTCGCCTGCCCCCGGACGACCGCCAAGAAAGTAGACGCTATACCCATCCTCTGCAGCAACTTCACACAGGCGCACCATCAGATCCGTTCCATTCACGCGTCCAGGGATAGGCTGGCCCAGAAACTGGCATGCCCAGACCAGAGATACCCCGTCAGCGACACATAGATCGGCGCCTCGAATGAGGCCGGCAAACTCAGAGTTGTTTCGCGCAAGCTGAACGAATTGAGCATTGAGCGTAACGACGTGAATACTGTTTGACCTGGCATCACCCATCAACGTCGTAATGCGGTGAATTGTTTCATCCATTGTTACCGGATCAAGTTCGACCTGACCGAGACCGACACGATTCATTCCAACTCCTTTCAGCGGGCAAATGATCCGAAGCCGTCTCCGGGCATAGCGCTTTCTTATCAGAATCCAGCAGGTCTTTGTCGGCGTGTCGAGCAACCACTACGAATGAACTCTACTTAATGCTTGTTCCCAAAATAAGAGCGAATGGGGACATTCCACATGGTCCTGAAACTGTAGTAAAGATTCCATAATCGATACTTCAAGCTGGCGTTAGGTCGGAACGCATGCTCCCACCGACGCCGTGCGTGTATTAATTTCCTTCGTTCCGAATCCGTGAGTGCCGGCTCCAGATGATCCAGCACGAGCATCGTGCCCATCAACATCTTCTCTTGAGCCTGTGAAGTATTGGAGCCATGTTCGCGATATTCCAATGTACAGAAGGTATGCCGGACCAACGGTCTCTGCCTCGCAATCCTGAGGTAGAGATCGTAGTCTTCACCCATCGAAAAAGATTCGTTGAACATTCCTGCAGCCACAAAACTCTCTCTTCGCATCATGACCGCTCCCGGAGAGCCGATCAGATTGCTCTCCAGAAGAGGAAGGAAGTACTCCTTTCGCGGCCTGCAGATATGAGCGGCCCGCACCTCCACTCCATCATGATCAATGATCTTCGTAGGTCCAAAGCTCAGGCCAGCCTCAGGGTGACTCTCGAGAGCCCGCAGATGCGCCTCAATGGCGCCCGGCATCAGTCGATCATCCGCGTCCAGGAAGATAAGAAACTCTCCTGAACTCTTAGTGAATCCAAGATTTCTCGCAGCCGAAACACCTCGGTTCTCGGTGCGCAGTATCGTTATTCCCGGAGTTCGCTCGATCAAAGAGTCCGCAGGCACGGTAGATCCATCGTCCACCACGATGATCTCGACATTGGGATAGTCTTGATTCTTTGCACTGAGCACCGCCTCGGTCACATACTTCGGCTGGTTGTAGAAAGGAATAATGATCGAGACCAACGGTTTTAGAATATCGGCCGTGCTCATGATCAGTGACCCTCGCTCTGCAACGACTTGTGTTGTTTCTTTCCCAAACTTCCTGCCCTCTCGCTCCAGAAGACTCCAATTCAAAAGAGCGAGCGTACCGTCGGTTGCCAGACTCGACCATGCGGCACCGTGCCAACCGTAAAGAGGAATCAGCCAGACATTCAGTCCGAAATTCAAAGCGACAACGATAATCTGCGTGATACTTCGATAACGTTGCCGGCCAATCGCTGTAAGAACGCTACCCGAGGTAGCGTGCACACTCCTGAAGATAGGGATGAAGCAAAGCCAGCGCAAGGCCGAGGTGCCTTCACTGAATCCGCGGCCCGCCATAAGCGGGATCAACGGAGCCAGAACATACATACCCAAAGCAGTAGCTACGCTTACCAACAAACTATGTTTCATTAAGCGACGGCCAAGTCGAATCGGCCGATCGAAACCGGCCTCGGCCAGTTGAAACAGCCGCGGCTGCGCGGCAAGCTGTATCGATGTGAGTGGCGCTGTGCCCATCTCTATGATGCGATAGGCCATACCATAGATGCCATTCGCCGCGCTCATCCCGTAGTGACTGAGCATGGTCTTGTCGAGATCGTTGTAGGCGCTCGTCGTCGATGACGCAAACGCGTATTCCACACCCTCCTTCCCGTGTCGCCAGGCCAGGTATGGTAAGAACTGGGGCCAACCTAGTCGACGAGTCACAACAACCAATGCGGCAATCATTGCGATCGCAGAAGCAGCAGCGGAAGCTACCACCCACTGCCGCGCCGATGCACGGTGCAAAGTCACAAGCATGCCTATAGCAACAACCGTTCGAAACAGCGATGTCATCTGATTGAACAAAGCTGCAGTCCGCATATCCTGAAATGCTTGAAACGCCTGCGTTGCGCTTACGGTGATCTGTTCAAAGAAACAAGTGCCAATCGCCGTAATAAAAACAATTGCCGCCGTGGCCGGACTAACAATATGAGGAGCAATCAGATGCAGAACAAGGATCAGCAGACCGCTCATCACGGACGTAATCATCAGGATGTTGCCCCAATAGACCGCGAACCGGTTGTGGTCCGGCGATACATATCGCAGCAATACCATCCCGCTGCCTAATCTGCTGTACTCCGCTACCAGATTAACAAGTGCAAACGCCCCAACGACGATACCGTATTGCAATACGCCTAACAGTCTCGCTATGACGATGAAGTACGCCATGCGTAGACCGTAACCAAGTCCTTGCCCGAGGAACATCCATCCAGCATTCTTAGCAAGCACACTCTTGGACAAAAATTTCATGAAAGCAATTCCTGATGAAGACGTTCATACTTATTATTTTTATAACTGCTGCCGAAAATATAAGAATTCAGCGTCAGAAGAGGGACAGCCCAAAGAACATGGATGAGGTACGTCAAGTCCTGTCGAAGAGTGTTCGTTATAGATCTCGCTAAACTTCCCCCATGTTTGCCAAAGACAGTATGTGACCTGCCGGACGAGGGAGAGACAACGCTCAATCCGCGCGTCCCGCCCTCGGCTTTTTCCCTTCGCAATCGCGCCGCCCCCATCGCCAATCCACAACACGTCACAACGTAAAGAACCGAGAGTAAGTCGTTGGGCCAAACTACAGTGGCTTCGTCAATGTTGTAGAAAATTGTGATGACAACCAGTCCCACATACCAATCGTAAGTACCCTGGTAGTCGTTGCGGAAACAATACCAGGCATCTTTGATCGCTTTGAAGAGAGTGATAAAAAACAGGACGACACCCGTCGTACCTAACTGGAGAAATATCTCGATGATTCCGTTGTGGGCATAACCGAACGTCCAGTGGGTCAGGTAAATAACCCTCCCCGACTCTCCTTTGACCCCCTGCCAGAAGGCAAAGTAGCCATAGCCAAGCAGGGGCCGTTTGAGAATGGAGATTGCCAGAGCACGCCAGATTGCGGTTCGACCGGTCAGAGTTGGATTTCGCCCAAAGGCCTTCAGCACCTCCGCGCCGTACTCGATCCCGATAAAGGCCGCAAGCATAGCGAGGAATCCCCCTATGACAATGGCCATGACCAGAAGCCTGGAATCAACTCTCCGGCTTACCCGTAGTACGACCAGAAACATCAGGTAAATGAAAAGGATAAAGATGGCTGTAACCGAATGCGCCATATAGATCATCGCTAACATCAATAAAATCGACAGGAGCCAGACAACCGTGCTCCGTTTCCCTCGAGAAATTAATGCAGGACTTATCAGGTAGACGAACGACTTCGCTGCTCCCGTTCGATCGCTGAAGAGCCCCTGCCACCCCGAACCATTTCGAGCATCCCCGTGGGTCAAGCCAAAGCGTGGAAGAAGAATGACCACAAGAAGGCCGAGCACCGCTGTCAAAACGCCAAGCCTGCTCACCATCTCCATGATCTCGTCAGGTTCGAAGCGGATCACAAGGTAATAACCGAACAGAGTACTGACGAGATAGAGTGCTCCATAAAAAAGGGACTTTGCTGGACTCTGCGACCAGACAGCAGAGGCCATTGCAAGCAATGCGAGTAACGTCAGAATCTTGAAATGCACAGCAAGTGAAATAACACCGTTCAGCTTGGTTTGAATGAGCCATGCCACCATCAGATAAGAGATAGCCGCAAAAGCGTATCCGAAAATACCAGGGTCGTGTGTCGAAACGCCGCCCGGAGAGAACCCCCCGACCGCAGTACCCGACTGGAAAGAAAACGTGCCGTGAACGATAAGAAAGAGGAGAGGCACCATGAGCGCCCAGCTCAAACCCTGCCGTCCGGAAGAAACAGACCGCCGTGCCTCGTTTCTCGAATGACTCGGCTTTACTATTGCAGTCGACATCTGATCTCTCGTGAAAGTGGGCTATCCGGCAAGTGACGCAGCTAAAGTTTTACGAAGAGAATCTCTCCGGTGGATCATGGTGAACGCTCGATCCAGAAATAATCCGTTGAAGGCTCTCTGATCTACACAACTACGGAATTGGGTCTACTCCATCCGGTAGATCGCCTTGATATCTAGCGGCTAAAGCCACTTATAAAGCTTCTCAGGAATCGGGTAGGTTCGCTTGTTCAGTACAGCGCCCAGGATAGAAACGTGCGACGATCGGAGATTGGTCGCTGCCATCTGCGCAGCTTCCCGCCGCGTCGTCTCTGCTTCAAGAACCATGACGATTCCATCGCTGAGCTGCCCGAGCGCAATCGCATCTGCATACCGTGTCAGTGGCGGAGCATCAACAATGACGAAGTCGAACTCCGAACGTAGCTCGGCAACTCTAGCTTTGATTGGCTCTGAGCTCAGAAGGCTCGTCGAGTCCGCGGTAAGCCTTCCACAGGAGAGAAGCCACAGCTTGTCGATGCCGACCGGATTCGCAAACGATCGTATCGGACCGTCTTGCAGCAGTGCGTCCGTGAGGCCGAGAGGGTTGGTTGATCCCAGCAAATCTGGGAGTCCAGGAGAGCGGAAGTTAGCTTCGACAATGCAGACCGATCCGGATGTGTGCTTTGCCAGCGTCTCAGCGACCGACGCGCAGATCTGCGTGCAGCCGTTGCCGTGATCAATACCGGCAAACACCACAACACGCGGCGCATGCTGCGTTGGTGTGAGAAAAATCTGTTGCACCAGCCGAAGGGCTTCATCACTCGCCCAATCCCCGCCGCTATAGTGACTCTCCTCAAGTAAGGAAGAAACCGAATCACTTCGTTCGCGCTGCATCTGCTGCAATAATTCAAAGTTTTTACTCATTGGCTGCCTCCACTGCTCGCTTGCTCGAAGATGGACGTAATACGCTTCATGCCGATTCCGATAGTTCATTCTCAAGAACGAATAGAAACTGTGATCCAGAGGAATACGAGTTGAACCGCTCATGAAGATCTGCGAAGTCAGCCCATCTTGACGAAGTGGGATTCATCGCTGCTTCGTTGCGGCGGATTTGTTTATCGAATCGCATCAATGAGAATCCATCCTGTAACGAATAGCACTGCACCTGCAAAACCCAGTATCGGAACCCAGCCTCCGAAGCTGCGCTTCAACGCTGGAGCTAAATTCGAAAAAAAGCGTCTTCCCTTATTCCCCGACGCAGGCTCAAGAAACTTTGCAGGATCAAGATCAAGATCCCCCATCACTTCTTTGATAACTCCAGCGTCGATCATGTTTCTCTTCAAAGCACAACCCAGCGACAACGCGTTGAAGCAAATATTGTTTATATTTCGAGGAATTCCTTTACTCTGCTGAGCAATCACCTTAATCGCCGCCGACGTAAACATTGGCTTATCCGACTTATAACCCGCGACTCGAAGCCGGTGTGCGACGTAGAGTCCCGTCTCCTCCTCCGAGAGCGGCCGCAAATAAGCGATCATCGAAATTCGTTGCCGTAACTGCATCAGTTGGGGAGATGCCAGTTTTGCCGCAAGCTGCGGTTGGCCCGAAAGAATAATCTGTACCAGCTTTTGCTGCTCTGTCTCGAAGTTCGACAGCATCCTCGCAAACTCGAGCACAGAGTCGTCAAGATTTTGTGCCTCATCAATTACAACGACAAGGCGTTCTCCCTGACGCGCCTGTTCCACAAGAATGTCATTCAGTTTCGCCTGCAGTGCGATCAGACCTCCGCTCGTGTCTTCAACTCCAAGATCCGCAAGCAACGCAACCAGAAATTCGTGGGGGCTGGAGATCGTCTGGAAAAGAAAAACCGTCTTGGTACTTCCACGAAGCTGACGCATGCTTTCAAACAACAGGGTCGTCTTACCCATGCCAGGCATTGCAATCAACGCAACAAACCCGCGCCCCGCACCGACACCATACAACAAGGAAGCCAACGCTTCCCTGTGCGTCTCGCTGGCAAACAGAAACCGCGAGTCAGGTGTAGCACCAAAAGGCTGTTCACGCAGTTTGTAGTAGTTCAATATCATCGTATGAACCTAAGCTGCCTTCTTGGGCATACCCACCACAATTGGAATTCCAAGTGTCTCGATGACCTGATTGGGGGTATGAAATGTAGCATCGAAGTAATTGACGGCATAAGCAGTTGCGATGCTGAGGAAAAGGGCTAGGCCGAACGCGACAACCAGGACAATCGGCACACTGTATACCGGCAAAACAGGGATGGCCGGAGGAACAGCAATGGCCACGTTCGCGATTCCTGTCTTGTCGAGCGCATCCGTGGTTCGCTCCTGCTCCCGCTTCGAAAGGTAAAGCAGATAGTTATCTTCATCTGCCTTCGCTTCGCGCTGAAGATCATGCTGCGTCAAAGCCTTCTGGTCGAGATCGACCATCTGGTTTTGCATGCTCTTCAAGCTGAGCTGGGCCGCTGATACCGTCGCACGTTGAGCAGCAAGATCCGTTTGGGTCTTGGCTATGTCCTCACGCAACAGTTCATACGTAGGATCTCTGTCCGTGGTCTGCGTCAGATACTGCGTCTTCTCAGCGTCTGCAATAGCAGCTTGCGTCTGAGCAATCTCTTGGTCTACCTCTTGCACCAACGGATAATGCGGATCATATTTCAAAGCTAACTGCGTCCGTCTCGTCTGCGCCGCGAGCAGTGTCGCACGGTACTGATCGAGCAGACGGTCCGCTGAACTGGACGCTTGCTGCGTAGCGGATCGCGCTGGGATCACCGACATCTGTCTCTTATCGCTTTGTAGCTTCTGTTCATCTGCTGCCGCTGCCTGTTGAGCAGCATGTAGTTCACCGACAGTGAGAGCTAACTGCTGCGCCATGTCCGTGCGCACCATGTCAGGAGCAGCCACGCCCTCTTTTTGTCCGTACTCACGCAGCTTGCGCTCTGAAGCCTCCAAGGCCTGCCGGTATCTATCCGTCTCATCGGAAAAGAATTGATACGAACCCGGTGAGCGATGAACCAATACGTGTTTCTCCAGATAGAAATTAGCAAGCGAGTTCAGTACCGCATAAGACGTCTTCGGATTTTTTGAGCTATAAGTCACATCAATCAAATTAGAGTTGATTTCATTTGTAACTTTAATTTGCTTCGCAAGCTCCTTCACAGCAAACGCCACTTTATCTTCTCGTGTCCGGAACGGATGCAACAGCTGCCATACCGAAAATCCATGGTCATCCGCCAACCCGGTAGCGAGAACGACCTTCTCGAGTAAATCCGCGCTTTGAAGAAGCGCAGCCTCAGAGGTAATCTCCTCGAGAGTTACTTCCTGCGCGCCAGGTGGTAACTGAGCCGTGGACTCCGTACTTACCAGTGGATCCTGGCGCTCGCGATTAACCAGGATCGACATCTGAGATTTGTAAGGTGACGGAAATAGGAACGACAAAATAACAATGGCCGCAAAGGTTCCGAGGAAGACAAGAAACAGTAACTTCTTCCGGCGAAATAGCGGTGAGATCAGCTCTCGAGGCGAAATCATCCTAGGAACGTCTTTCGCCAAATAATCTGTAGTCATATTTGTCATGCGGTGACCACCTTTTGATTGCAAACATTAACCGGTTTTCTTCGCGATGATAGAAACGCACTCAGAATTGAGCTGGATCAAGGAAGGTGCCAGCGTTGAACGAGTACGGCACATACTTCTTGAACTGCACAATGAACTTCTCCGGAATAACAATCATGTCGCCCGGCCTCACTGTGGCGTCTTCCTCTAAATTCTTCCCGTTCAATACAGCCTTCAAGTCGAACTTCTGCACCTGGAACATGGATCCGTCGGGAGTTCGATGAAACAGGAATATCTGAGTCTTCGCCGTAGGCTGCAGTCCGCCGGCAACTGCGATTGCTTCCGAAACGGAGATGTTTTGCCGAAGCTCATACTGGCCCGGCTTGGCAACTTGACCAGTCACCGTAAACAGCGGCTTTTGAAAATCTTCCAGGTCGACATTCACGATCGGGTCGTGCAGCACTCCCGAGTAGGCCTGCTTCACTGCATCTGCCAGTTCAGGCACCGTAAGCCCTTCAACGTGGATACTCGGAGCGCTCTGCAGGTTGATATAGCCGTCGGGCTGTACCGTAACCGTCTGATTCAGTTCAGGAGACAGCGCGAACTGAATCAACAAAGAGTCCTGGCGATGAATCACATACCGAGGAAAGTGTTGTTGAAGTTGAGGCCGCGGACCCGAGCCTGCGGTTTGATTGGTTGAATTAGCCGCTAACGCTTTCGGTTGCTGAGCAACCATCGTGGATCCTGCAACTGCCAGGACCGCTGAAAGATAGAATGCATGATTGACGTTGATCCTGATCATAGGTTTTGCTCGCCTCTCCTTTTGGTTGCGACGGGCCGCGAAGCGCGTATACAAAAAGCGATTCAATCCCAGAACAATTGGCTCCCGGAACAGCTCTTGATGCTGCGATTCCTCAAACAAAAAAAACCGGGAACCCGACACAACACCACTCAACAAAACGAGTCGGCCAAATACAGTTCACATAAATGCAACACTGATGCCTCTCGCCTCTTTCAACACCGACCCTTCTCAATCAACACAATCGACTTATGTAACTAGCTTCAATCGTGCTTACCCTTAGCCTACAGGGAGTACAAGAAGCATCCAAGAACTAAATTCACTTAAGTGGATTGCAGTTTGATGTGTTCATAACTCGACTACATTGACATGTGCCTACTTTACCATTGAAGGACCAATGATTAGTGCGAAAACTTATGCATGCTATTCTCTCCTTCTGAGGCAATCATTTCGCAATGGTTCGCGGGAGGGCCAACCGTGAGAATCGCCAGACTGGATGGGATTCGCGGTTTAGCAATTCTGATGGTGCTGTTGCATCATCACGAGTTGCTGAACACCGGTTGGACCGGAGTCGATCTTTTCTTCGTGCTCTCAGGTTTTCTAATCACCGGCATACTCCTGAAATCCAAAAATAATGAAGACTACTGGAGCAACTTTTACCGGAAGAGAGTGTTTCGTATTCTGCCTCCTCTCATCCCCGTACTCGCTATCGGCATCCTGTTTTCACCTCATATAAGTCCATGGGCAGCAGCGGGATACATCTTCTTCCTCGGCAACGTTGTAGACGCAACAGGACACCCAGTCCTCATGCTCTTCCATACATGGTCTCTGGCTGTAGAGGAGCACTTCTACCTGCTATGGCCTATTGCAGTGCTTTATCTAAGCCGCAGAAGGCTTGCCATATTGGCGTGCGCGGTACTGCTCCTTGATCCGCTCCTACGTCTACTATTCACCCCTCACGTACCCGCAGTGGCCATCTACGTGCTTACCCCCTTTCGCCTCGATGGGCTCGCCGCCGGAAGCTTACTTGCTCTCTGCATGAGCCACGAGAGAACTACATCCATTCTTAAAACAATCTCCGTGTGGGCTTGCGCGGCAGCGTTGTTGATCTATGGTGGCGTGCATTGGTGGCTTGGAGAGGCATTCTCCTACCCCGAAAATCACCTTCTCTTCAATGGCATCGGTTACAGCCTGATTGCGGCAATCGCCTTCTTTATCACCGCACACATTCTTCTGAATGAAAATGCGATCTTCAGCCGCATCTTTTCATTTCCTCCATTGGCGGCTCTGGGTCGAATCAGTTACGGCGTCTATCTATACCATGCAATCGTCATCGTGGCGGGAGAAAAGCTATTCGGTCTAACCAGTCCAGTGTCAAAACATTCCCTTCGCCTCTTAGCCATCTTCGAGATCCCAGTGGCAATCACAATCGCGTACCTGTCGTTCCGTTTCTACGAGCAACCCATCATGCAGTGGGGTTCAAAACGCGCCGCCGCAGCTGCCTTAGCTCAAGCGCCCCAGCAAGTAGCATCCTCATAGCTGACTCGATCTGCAGCAACACCCAGTCAGACCCCCTAGAGGGATAAAAATGGTAAACACTTAGTAAGGGGTATATCTCTGTGAAGACGGTCTATCATCTGCTCGACGAAAGAGAGCCTTTCTCCGAAGTAAACGGCGGCGCCATCTCCAGATGGGCTGCCAATACGCTGCGTGATGGCGAAGAAGTTGTCATTTGCCCCTCATTCGATGACTCTTACGGATTCCCAATCGAACGTCTCTATGAGCTCCCACGTTGGAGTTCAGTCGGCACAGTTCATCCCGTGATCTACAGATCGCCCTGGCCAATTCAAAAATGGACCTATATCTACCTCTTTCAAGACTTGCTGCAAAGAGTCAAAGCAGGTGACGTGGTCTATGTCCATAATCGTCCCGCATGTGCCGCTACACTCGCGACGATTGCTGACAAATACGGCATCCAGGTCGTGCTGCACATGCACAATTCAATGCTCCTGCAAGCGAACAGCGGCCAGATCAACGCCCTTCGACACACGCCGATCGTCTTCTGCAGCGAGTTCCTTCGACGAGAAGCAGCTGCAGCATTGCCGAACAAATTTGAGAAGACATACATCGTCTACAACGGCGCAGACGGCGTAAAGTTTCGTCCACCGGAGCGAGATCACAACTCAATCCCCACTGTGATTTTCACCGGCCGCCTCGTTCCATACAAGGGCGTGCATGTATTGCTTGAAGCGATGCGGATCCTCGAAAAAAGCGGAGTCGTCGCAAAATGTCAGATCGTAGGCGGATCCGGCTTCGGCAACAGCAAAGGCACCCGGTACACAAGAAAACTGGAGCGCCTCAAGGCAAACAACACGGAACTCGTCGGCTACAAATCCGGCGCGGCACTCGCCGAGATGCTTCGCAACGCCAGCATCTTCGCCTGTCCCTCCATCTGGAACGATCCCTTCCCTCTCGCCCCCATAGAAGCAATGGCAACTGGCCTTCCCGTCGTCGCCTCCAATGTCGGCGGTATTCCAGAGGCGTTAGCCTACGGTGGCGGCCTTCTTGTCCCACCGAACAACCCCGAAGCACTGGCAGGCGCTCTCAGAAAATTGATCGAAGACCCAGCCTATCGCCAGGAGATGGGGCTCCGAGGTCACGCCTCCTATCTCGACTACTTCGTCTGGGACAAGGTCAGAGATCAGTACGAAGTAGTGATCGAAGAACTATCTGCGGACGCCATCGTTCACGCAACAGTAGGCTCAAAGGCGTAAAGGCCAGCCAACAACAGTCGAACGACCACTGCGTCCCTGAAACATCTTCTGCGTGCAACGTCCCTCTCACGAAGGAGAAGCTCCGATGAAAATTGAAGCCGTATGGTTGACAGTTCTATGGATCATCTCGACCACCAACCTGCATCGCGCGGCTGCGTTCCAGGCCGCCGCAGGAGCCTCGGATATCCCACCCGGCTCCGTCTTCACCCCACCCAAAGAGAACGCCTGCCAGTCGAAGTACGATCAGTTCTACATTGCGGAGCCCGGCGTCTACGTCTACTGGGGCTTCTGTGAGGCCGGCACTCCCGTTCCACTCTACGACTACGTTGGCCAGTACGATCTCACGTCATCAGCACACTCCTTCGGTGCAGGAGGAGTTACCGGAGGCGCCGAAGGCCCGGTAAACGACGGAGAGACGGCAGCCTCTGTCAAAACTGCAAGCTATGGCATCGCAAACCAGGGGCTTCCACTCAACACGCATCAAGGAACCGTCTCCGCCTGGATCAATGCGGACGCGCCCAACTACCCTGTTCCCGCCGTCCTGCTGCCCGCGGTCAAAGGCAAATCGATCGTCGCTCTCAGAGCTGGGAAGACCAACAACGAAATCTGTTTTAGTGGACTTTACACAAACGACGCCGCAGCGGCAGCGACGGTACAGAAGTGTGGCTACACGCCGAACACCTGGCACCGGGTCGCCTTCACCTGGTCCCAGGGCACTCTCAATCTCTACGTTGACGGCGTCCCCGTCGCCACCGGCAAGTATGAAGGCTCGCTCGACAACAAGGTCTTCTTCTACAAGCTGTTTCCCGGTTGTTGTCAGTCCACAACGCAGATGACGCTGGCCAAGATATCCATCTCGCACCTTGCGTGGAGCCCAGCCCAGGTCGCCGCAGACTTCGCACCTCAATTCCCTAAGATCCCCGAAGGCGGCGTCTTCGTCGGGTCACAAAAGCTCGGAACCATTCACAAAGATGTACTCGGCTTCGCTGGTCTGAGTCCCAACACCTCAACTCCACAGGTGCGCAATTCCCTGCTCTCCGGCCTCAAAGAAACCGGTGTAACCTCGCTCCGCTACGCCGAAGGCCAGGGAGGAATCGACGCCGATCTACAGGATTGGCAAGGCCGCGGCGCATGCACAAAAACGCAGGGGGCCGCAGGCAAGGTTGCCAGCACCGCCTCCAAGCCCGGTCCCGATGACTACATCGAAGGCATCGCCAAGCCGCTGAAACTCAGCATCGTCTACACCGTCAACTACGGAACCAACCCCCCAGCCTGCAACGCCGGCGGAGATCCTGAAGTCAACGGAGCCAGCCTCGTCCGCTACGCAAATCGAACCAGGGGGTACGGAATAAAATATTGGGAGATTGGCAACGAAGTCTATTCCAACTACAGCGAAACTGACTTCCATGACCAGCCCAACTCCGGCGATAGCTACGCAAAGTACGAGCCCGCTTTCTATAAAGCGATGAAGGCCGAAGATCCCTCCATCAAGATCGGCGTGCCCGTCAGCCTCTCCATCTACTCCTACCAGGCCGGGTTCAGCCTTCCCGTCTTCAATGGCGCCAGCTACGATGCGGTCATCTTCCACAACTACCCCGTCCACGATCCCATCACCGACGGCGCCACCCTCTATCAGGATCGTGTCGCCTCAAACGCAAGTCGTCTCCGTGGCGGACTCCTCGCCATCCAGACGGCTCTCCTCAACGCAGGCAAGTCTGCCGACTCCATCTGGGTCACCGAGTGGGATGGTGAGCAGGCCGGAAACATGTGGTCCAAGCAAACCATAGGAGCCGTCACCCCGCTCTTTGTCACCTCCCAGCTTGCCGAATACATGCAGGCCGGTGTCCAGGTTGCATCATGGTTTGCCCAGGGCAGTCCGAACGTCTGCTCCACCTTCAACTACGACTACAAGGGCGAAACAGCTTACAGCTGGTGGAAGTGCGGCATCCCCGCACTCGTCTTCACTGGTTCGGTTCCGAACAAAGGAGAGGTCGCCATCGGCATTCACCCCGGAGATCTCTATCCCGCTGGCCGCGCATTTCAGCTAATCTCGCAAAGTGGATTTGTGACCGAAGGCGAGCACATGCTCCGCACCCAGACCGACCTGCAAAAAGCTCCATGGCTCTTAAGCTACGCCGCGACACATGGATCGTCCTACGCAGTCATCCTCATCAACCGTGATCGAGATGAGGCCCACACGGTCCCAATCGCGTTTGCAAACAAGGCCGCAGGCAGATCGGTGCAGCAATGGACCTACGGCAGAGCCCAGTACGACAAGACACGTCAGGGCGATTGGTCGGCCGCCCCCGTCTCTTCAAAGAACGGACCGTGGAACTCAAACTTCACGGCAACCCTGCCGCCGTGGAGCATCAACGTATTCGTCTTCGACAACTGATCGAACATCAAACCAATCAGTCCTTGCAGTCACAAATTGAAAACGGATAGAGTGAACCTTCAAGCGGCACCAACAAATACGGGGATCTGTAACAAATGAAAACGCTCCTGCTTTACCTCGCAGTCTTCGGCTGGCAACTTCAAAGCAACACACCACAGACCGTCGTCCGCCTTGTCCATAGCGCGTCGATTACCGTCGCTGCTCGCGGAGAGATGATCGAACTCCTCAGCCCCCATGACGTAGTAGGTCTGCCCGTAAAGGTTCCAGGGCCCGACAACAACGGTGTCGCTTGGTTCGTCGATATCCGAAACCTCGGCCCCAACGACGTAACCATTCAAGGCTCTAATGTGGCTACCGTAGACAACGGCCCTCAATTTTCGATCCTTCTCCACCCCAAGGACGTCACCAGAATCCGCGCCGCCGGATCCAAGTACATCGCCACCAGACGCAACTAAGCCACCCACCAGGGAGCAGCCGCCTGTCCTCGCCAACGAATCGACAGTTGGCAGGATTTTTCTGCGGTAGATACTCGAAGAGGAAAATAGGCATCAAAGAAAGAAGAGTCCGGACGGCATCTTGCTGCAACGCTATCTCTCTATTTTTTTTAGAGTAATGCCGTAGTTGGTGTAGTCGCTTTCGCCTTTTTTTGTTTGTCATTCCCGAAGGGAATCTGCGTTCTACACCACGAAGAAAATTGCCATAAGGAGCGGATGATGAAGCTTGTTCAAACCCTACCGTGGAAGCGATGGATCTTTGCCGCAGCGTGCGGAGCGACGCTGGCTGGTGCGTGTGTGATGGCTCGATCGGTTCGGGCCCAGGCTGCCCAGACGACAACAACGCAGGTGATAACGGTTCCAGTTAAAGGACTTCCCGACACCCTCACCCCGGCAGACCAAAGGAAGGCTGCGCCAGACTTTACGCTGAACGATACCCAGGGCCATTCCGTGAGTCTGTCCGGATACAAGGGCAAGGTTGTTCTGCTCGACTTCTGGGCGACCTGGTGTGCGGCCTGCCAGTTTGAGGTTCCCTGGTACAGCGAATTCTCGAAGAAGTATGGAGAGAAGGGACTGACTGTAGTCGGCGTCTCCATGGACAAGGATGGTCTGACTTCGGTCAAGCCGTACATGGAACAGAAGAAGATGGACTACACGGTGGTGCTTGGCAACGACTATCTAGTGCCGCAATTCGGCTTGAAGACGATCCCAGTCACCTGGCTGATCGACCGTGAGGGCAGGGTCGCAGTCGCGCACGTCGGTATGGCCGACAAGGAGAGCTTCGAAGCGAATATTCAGAAGTTGTTGCAGGAGGGCGCTCCGCAGTAGTGGCCTGTCGGGAGAAAGCATTGAGAGTGAGGTGCCCCGTTATCGACGTTCTCTGCGAAAGTTAACAACTGTCGTGCAGCCGCCAGATAACGCCACTTCACAAGCTAAGCGCGATCTCCTCGATCCATCCGCAACGTCGTCCTCGACCCACACTCCCAAACGATCACGTCGATCTTGACGGCCAAGCCGGCACTAACACCAGATTCTCCCACGCGCCATCCTCGATTCAGCCAAGGCCTTTCCCAGTCTCAATCTTCTACTGCGGAACTGCTGACGGCATACCTAAAATGCTTTGTAGACGATCCCGGGAGCGGGCTGGTTAAGCAAGACGGTCACGACAAAAGCCACCAGCCCCAATGCACTGGCGTAGACCACTCGCGCATAACGACTGTCGAGCAGTGGCTCATCAGATAACTTGATCGACAGCAGAGCCGCTCGAAGCCACTCCCACGATGCCAATACCGCTGCGGCAAAAAGCCACACCGTCGCCCAGACTCCAAGCCATTGTGCGGCAGTCAAGGCAGCAAAGACCTGATCAATCTGCTTCCAGTCTGCCCAGAACCAGAAGAGCGTAAATGCAAACCAGCTGAAGGTCAGGCCTCGGCCAAACACAATGTAGATTGGGTTTGCCGCCAGCGCTTTATAGCCCTTGCGGCCCAGGCGACTGGTAAGCCATACCTGCCACAGCTTGTTGATCGCGACCCCTCCCCCTTGCAACACGCCGAAGACGACGAATTCCGTAGTCCGTCCATGCCAGATACCAATCAGAAAGAACGTCACGAAGAAACAAATGACAGCGAGGTACGGCTCCAGGGTCAGCGATGAGATGCGTCGCATGAGCGCCACCAGCAGCGGGTTGTAAACATATGTCTTCAGCCAGTTGGATAGCGTCATGTGCCACCGGCTCCAGAAATCCAGAAACGAGGACGCCGAGAAGGGACGATTGAAGTTTTCCGGGAGTTCAACGCGCATCAACCGTGCCAGTGCGATCACAATGTCGATATAGCCGGAAAAATTCGCATACAGAAACAATGGGTACACGATAACCAACCGGAAGGCGGCAAACAGCTTGAGCGACAGTGGTAACGGTTGAGAGATCTGCGTCAGCGCATCGGATCGCACCGCATCGAACAACATTGCCAACACATTGACTTTAAAGAAGCCGCGAACGATCCGTTCCAGTTGCAGGCCGATTACGCGCGGCCCAAGCGGGATTGGTTCTTCAGCAAACTGGTCCCTGGAGAACTCGTCAAACCGCTGGATCGGCCCGGAAACAAGTGTTGTGAAGTTAAGCGTGTAGATCAGGTAAGCAAAAATGCCGATATGCTGCTGTCTCTCGCGGTTGTCTTTCGCTTCAATCAATAAGTGAAGAACACGAAAGAAAATATAGGAAAGTCCAAGAGTGAAATAAGAAAAGTGTAAAAAGCTTCCGCCCGGAAGAAAGGTGTACTTCTTCAGCCAGACATAGGCGAGTAGCACAGCCAGCAGGCTTACGAGAAACGATCGCGACCAGCCGCGTTCCAGAAGAACAAGTCCGACATAACCCAGCAGCAGAAAGCCGAACAGCGGCAAAAAGACAATCGGGTTGTGCGCCAGCAGTCCTAGAAAGACAACACTGGCCGTCATGAGCACAATCGAACGCCAGACCCGAGATCGGCTCAGATTCGAAATCAAAGCGACGGCTAGGCCGAAGGCCACGAACTGAAATGACGCGCTATCCATCGTTATTTGCCCACCATCGATGCAGCCAGCGGCGACGATGCCGGATTGAGCGCAGGCACCTCCCCGTTGGTCAGTTCCTTGGCTAGAAGTTTCGAAATGACCGCATGACCATCGGCGTTAGGATGGCCATCCACTGCGAAGTAATCCTTCTCTGGGTTAGGTATCGCACGAAAGTCTCTCATGATGTCGATGTAAGCCACACCGTGGCTCGTCATGATGGAGCGAAGCTGATCGTCCACCTTGTAGGGGTCGATGTCCGCTGGCCAGTCGCCTCTTGAGATCAACGTGGCCTGGGCGCGATTCGGAAGTAACACTGCTGCCACAGGCACGCCTGCCGCCCTCGCTTGCCCTTCGATATCCGCAGCAAGCGCGTCTATATGCTGAAAGCGAGTCTGCCATTGCGGGTTCTGATCGGCTCTGAGAAACTCATTAGCTCCCCCCGATACCGAAGCCTTCACATAAAGACTTTGACTCTGATACATCAAGTGCCTCAGAAGCAACATCGATCGCGTATCGTCAAAGAGTTTTCGTAAGGCTTCCGAAACCGATCTTCCGGCGAACGCGGACTTGATCACATCCCAGCCGTTGGACCTTGAACTTGTGTGTGCTTGCACCGGGACGGCATCGTTCCCGTCAGACTTGCGCATTGCACGATCTGAATCAGTCAATGTCGGCAGGTCAGCCGTTATATCCACGGGGGTAAACACCCAAAGAATCATAC
This sequence comes from Tunturiibacter lichenicola, assembly GCF_051013355.1. Taxonomy (GTDB): domain Bacteria; phylum Acidobacteriota; class Terriglobia; order Terriglobales; family Acidobacteriaceae; genus Edaphobacter; species Edaphobacter lichenicola_F. The sequence continues at coordinate 510,052 of NZ_CP132944.1, forward strand.
TGGGATGCGCCGCCAAAACATCCCTCATGTGGAAGTTAAGAACCGACCCAAACCCCCACAGTTGGCCTTCGTTATAGAGTTCAACCTTGCGTCCCGTCAGGTGCGAAAGTTGCACAGGGAGCTCCGCGGCAAAGGTGTTCTCCCTTGCCACGCCATACCCAAACGCCATCGAACCACCGATCAACACAATCTTGTATGCATCCGGTGACTGAGCCCCACACTCGACGCCCGCCCGATGACCGCAGCTATTCAACTTGTTCTCCACCAGCGGGCCTTCCGGCACACGAGCCCACACGGTGCAGTTTGGAATAGCTTGCACACCCGTCGAAGGAAAATGGAGATTCAGGCAGTCCTGCACAGGGGTTTTATTCCTCGGAAACATCCGAGATCCCACCAGCTCCGTGCACGCCAATGTGAAGCAAATAGTCAGCAGACCAAGCGCGGGTAAGATTATCCAATCCCGCCGCGGCAACCTGGCCTCTGTTGTAATTCCTGGGTCGTTACGATCCGATTGAGTCATATTTAAGTTAAAGATTCTTCATGGACCGCAGCAAACCCCTGCGAAACCACTTTCATCGGTGCACTCTCCGGCTCTGCGCCCTCGACCGTCAATTCCCAACGTGTCAGTCCGGATTCTTCTTCCACCACTTTGGTAAACCCGAGCTTGGCATAGTGTTCCACTACCAGCTTGTTGCGATCCGTCGGACGATACGTTCCATACAGACTCCGAACGCCGGCTGCACGTGCATGCTTCAGAACCTCACGCAGAACCATGTGTTCCACTTTGCGTCCGAGCACGCGGCAACTCATCAACCACGTGTCGATCTCCCATGTTTCAGAGTCCCATGGGCGACAGATGACTACGCTGATCATGCCGTTGTTGCCGAAGATATCGTCCAGCCGCACTTGCAGCGTGAAGACGGCTAGATCGTTCTCCGCATCAGCAACCTCAGGATCAGTGTAGCGGCGAGTCGTGAGGTTATATTGATTCGACTTATTGATGAGTTGAACAATACGCGCCCTTCCAGCGTCATCAAAAGGCTGAAAGGTAATGGTCATGTCCAGCGAAGCAAGGTATGCATCAACGCCGCCAACCTGTTTTTGCAAGTCCGCTCGCTTGGCGTTGTCCTGATAGAACCCGGCGCGCTTCAGGTCTTCACTCGCAAACGCAACCGCCTCGAAGTAGCCGCCAGCAGCAAGGGTCCGCGCGTAATAAGCCGGATCTTCCGGAAGTTCAGGTACGGACACCTGCGGAAGCAGTTTGCGCACCAGGCCGCGCTCTGCTGGATTGTCATCGAGAAACACGAGCGAGTCGATCCCCAGCGACAACTCGTCGGCTATCGCTTGCAGGTTTGTTGCTTTGTCATTCCAGTTAGCCTGAAAGACCGCGATGTGGTCCAGCTTAAGCAGCATCTCGGGATGTTTCAGAAACGGCTGCCGCGCCACCTCGTCAGTATTCTTTGAGGACACAGCCAATACGATGCCGCGTTGCCGCAGATCGAGCGCCATCCGTTGCACCGCGAGATGCGCCTCCCCACGAGCATCGCCCTGCGCAATCTTGATGCCCTCCAGACCGTCGTCTCCTATCACACCACCCCACACGGTGTTGTCGAGATCCAAAACCAGTACCTTCCCGCTCTTACCGCGGATGGCCGCGACCTTTCGCGCCACATGATCGGAGTAAAGAGGTATGAGCGAATCGGAAAAAGAAAACTTGCCCATGTTCCACAACTGCGTATCGTGCCAGTCCGCCAGCCCGACTGTCTCTGCAAGTCCGGCTAGATCGAAGAGCACATCTCCCGAGCCGAGCACATACGCCGCAAGTTCGCGGTTGATGCCGTCGATCAGGCTTCTAAGAGTGCCAGGCAACGCGCGGTCGAGACTCCCAAAGAGAGTTTCGACAGGCGGTGCGAACGTCTGAAAGATGCACACCGCATTCGAGTTCGTCTTGATGCCATCGCGCAGGGCCTGCAAGTAGCCCATCACTCCCTGCACTGTTGCAGAGGAGGCGTCCGGGTCCCCCAGGGACAACTTCAAAGGCAACGCATGATAGTCAATGGCCAGAAGCACTGCATCCGGCTTTGAACTGTTGATCTTTGAATCTGGAGTAAGAGCCTCCTGCGCTACCTGATCGTACGAAGGCTGGATGACTTCAAGCGCGATACCGCGCCGCGCGGCGCTCGCCACCAGGGCCGGGACAAGCAAGTCGATCGTCGCGTTGCTAAGAACCGCCAGCCGGAACGGCACAAGCGGATCGAGAGACTTGTTCTCCGATTGTCTACGCGTGATCACCTTGGCCAATTTCGTCAACTGGTTCAGGTCCAATCCAAACTGTGCAAGGGATTGCAATTCGCGCCCCAGAGGGGCAGCAGAATCGTTCAACGCTTTTAGCCTCGCGGAGAAATCTGCGGGTGCGCGGGGTAGCCACTGTAAATCCGAGTAGAGTGAATTCATCGGTAACTTACCGTCCTCGTCCTTATGTAACTTATGCTGTGCCAAATAAGAGCGTAGATTGTCCGAGGCTTGGTCTATGCCTACGCCTTGAAATAAGACCTATAAGATAACGAACATTTTCCAGCTTGCCGATCTCAGATGTAGAAGCCTTGATGTCGAACTTCTTCTCAACGGTAAATATCAGGCAGATCGAGGTAAGACTATCCCACCCGTACGCATCTCTTGCTAATAATTCGTGGGTAAGCTCAGTTGAATTGTCATCGAAGACGCCTTTCAAATACGTTGAAAGTTGAGTCTAAAGCTATTAACCCATACTCACGTCCCTGACAGGTTTTGTCAACAACTGGTTCAAATACAGTTGCAAACTGCCAAGCACTCCAGTCAGGCGAGTAGCCATATGGTCTGCGTAGAGTGAATGTATCGGTAACTGAACTTCCTCGTCCTTAAGTACCCGCACTTCAAGTAAGAGCATAAATTGCCCCAAGGAGTTGGCCTATGCCCGCGCCTTAATAAGGCTCACAAGATCGCCAACATTTTCCAGCTTACCGATCTCAGAAGTAGAAAACTTGACCTTGAACTTCCTCTCAACGGTAAGTATCAGGCGAATATGAGAAACACTATCCCAACCGCTCACATCTTTTGCTGACAATTGAGGCGTAAGCTCAACCGTATCGTCATCGAAGACATCTTCGAATACCGTCGAAAGTTGAGCGTATATCTGCTGTTCATCCATCCTGAAAAATCTCCTGACTCTCTGATGTAGAGTACACTCTGCTACCCACATCAGAGCAGACGCATTAAATTTCAGAGAGCAAAACATCTGCGCTCATGGTCCGCCTAACAAAGTTTATCGTGCCGAGTCAGCCGACCGATGAAACTCTCCGACATCTGAATCCGCACAAATGCAGTGTTGTTTCTTCCGTTCTGAGAGCGAACACATCGGCTCGCTCTCTCTATGAGAGGCTGGGCTTAGTTGCCACTGAAGAAACTGCCCACCACTGCGCGTGCGTCTTGTTTCATAACGGCAATTTTGGAAAGTGAAACACGCTTCCGACTTTGCCGACTTCGCGGGCAAGTGATTCGTAAGTATCGCCAGAGTAATCAAAACGAGAAAGTCTCCCGTCGAAGACTTCTGTTGCGAGCAAAGGCTTCACTGCAATTTGAATTTGTAGATTTGATCCCTTTGGGTCCCCCGCTGAAGCAGTTTCTGTCAAGCTCTCTATGGTCCCACAGGTCTCAAGAAATTCCTCTCAGAACTGATATCGCCGCTCTGCCCGTTCCCTGGGTAAACCCCATTCGCAGGCAGGCTCTCAATCTGTGCCATTCTGGATTCACACTCCCAAACGATCGCACGCTATCTCGACATACAACCCGACACTTACACCAGCGATAACTCCACGCTTCACCACCCAATCACCATCGAAGCACCACGAATTTGCACTAAACGGACACGGAATATCGCTCGCGCCATCCCAACGTGAGACGCAATCGGACCCCGAAACCCGACGCGTGCTGAGGTCCCGGCACGTCCCTCCTCGTACGTACCGAAAATCCTGTCAAGCCCCTAAGTAGCGAAACCCCACGCCAACACAGGCGATTCCGTTGGCGTATCTACCCCCTCCAACTCCCTATAATTAAAGAAGGAAGGCAAATCATTTAGAGAGGGGCAGACATCGCAAGAAAAATACTCGATGGCCGGGCTCATCTCGAAACCCGACCATAACTATCTGATTCCAGATATCTTGCGCGCAACCCAAACAGAATCAATATCTTACAGTCACACGCACTTTCTAAACTAAACAAAACAGGCTACTTCCCCGCAAGATACCCAAGGGGGAGGGGGGTACCCAGCAGCCAACAGAGCCCGATATACTCAGAACCCGATGCCATCCACTCCTCCAATCCGTGTTCTGGTCGCAAAACCCGGCCTCGACGGCCACGACCGTGGCGCAAAGATCATCGCCCGCGCCCTCCGCGACGCAGGGATGGAGGTCATCTACACCGGCCTCCGCCAAACCCCGGAGATGATCGTCTCCGCCGCCATCCAGGAGGACGTTGACTGCATAGGCCTCTCCATCCTCTCCGGAGCACATAACGTCATCGTCCCGCGCATCACCACCCTCCTGCGCGAACAAAGAGCCGAAGACATACTCCTCGTTCTGGGCGGCACCATCCCCGACGAAGACCAGCCCAAACTAAAAGAAAACGGCGTCTCGGCCATCTTCGGGCCGGGAACGCCGCTTGAAACCACCATAAACTTCATCCGCGAGCATGTAAAACCTCGCCGCCTCCTGACGATCTAGCAACAACTCGGGCGCCCCACATCTCGACTCTGAGATGTGGGCATTCGCGCGAGAGCGCGAACCGCCTTCCTTACCAGGGCAACGGCTTCCCCAAATGGACGTAAGCGCCATTCGGCCCGCTATCCTGCAGCGTCGCCAACTCCACCGAGGTCTTCGCGCCCGTCTCGATGTCGAGCTGTGCGCCTTCACCGCCCATATCCGTCTTCACCCACCCGGGGTGGGCAGAGTTCACCTTGATCTTTGTATCTTTCAACTCATGAGCGAGATGAATAGTGAAAGAGTTGAGCGCAGCCTTCGAAGCGTCATACGCAAACGTCTTCGCATCGTAGACATAAGACCCCGGCGTAGCATGCAGCGTATTCGAACCTAGAATGCTCGAAAGATTCACGATCCGGCCACCGAGACTCTTCTTGAGGAGCGGCAGCAGAGTCTGAGTCAGCTCCACCACAGCAAAAAAATTCGTTTGGAACGTCTTCTGCAAAACATCTTTCGAAGTCGTCGAGGTCTCATTCGCCTTCCGGCCATCAAGGAAGATGCCCGCATTATTCACCAGAATATCGAGCCTTCCGTAGTCCTTCTCGATTAACTTGGCAACCGCCGCAAAATCGGCCGAGTTTTCCATATCCAGCTTCACCGCCCGAGCCTCGACGCTATCCTTCTTCAGCTCCGTAACCGCAGCCGCACCTTTGGCCTCATCGCGAACACCAATCAGCACCGTAATCCCAAGCTTCCCCAACTGCCGAGCCGTCTCCAGCCCAATCCCCTTGTTTCCACCCGTAATCAGCGCAACCTTCTTGTCAGTGCTCATCAACTCACCTCATCCTCTAGTCTGACTTCAAACCACCTCGGTATGAGATGCCCGAGACTTCAGATAAGCACCAAAACGTTCCGCGTATTTCGGCGGCAGACTCTGCTTCTTCATATCCTTGCCTACAACGACGTGAACCGTCTCCCCTTCGCACAGCAGCACACCATCCGTTACCCGCAGCACCTTATACCCGAACCGGATCACAGCGCCCCGCGCCGCCAACAGCCGCGTCTCCACCACCAACTCATCGTCGTACCGCGCCGGAGCACGATACCTGACATGCACATCCACAACCGCGATCCCGCAGCCCTCTTCCGCTTCCATCCGCTTGTAGTCCAACCCCATGCTGCGAATCAGCTCCACCCGCCCGACCTCAAACCAGATCAGGTAGTTCGAGTGGTACACCACCCCCATCTGGTCGGTCTCGGCATACCGCACCCGCACCCGCGCCTCACCAACATGTCTCGCTGCCAACACTTCAGTCATCCTGATAGTCTACCGAATCTGAACCGCGATTCAGACCGATGTCCTGGGTCAGGACTCCTAGTTAAGTCGTTCCCCAAACAGGCTTCCTCTTCTCCAGGAACGCCGCAACACCTTCTCGAAAGTCATGCGTCGTACGCGCTTCTGAGCTCGCTGCCAATGCTTCTGCAATTGCCGAATCCAACCAGGCCTTACTCTGTGCACGCAAAAGCCGCTTTGTAGCGGTAAGCGCCTCAGGGCTATTCGTCTTTAGCACACTCACCAATTCCACAGTTCGAGCGGCCAGCTTATCGAGCGGCACGACCTCATTCACCAGTCCCAATCGTTCCGCTTCCTCACTCGTAAATAACCGCCCCGTCAACAGCAGGTCCCGCGCCGCCTTCTCTCCAATTTGAAGCACAAGAAACGCTGATACCACTGCGGGCACGAATCCGATTCTCACCTCCGTATACCCAAACTTGGCGCCCGGCACGGCCAGTGTGAAGTCGCACATCGTAGCCAACCCCGTCCCCCCAGCTACTGCCGCGCCATGAACCGCTGCAATCGTCGGCTTCGGCAGGTCATACAGCGTCCGAAACAATAACGCGATTCGTTCGGAGTCCTCTTCATGTTCCGCCGCTGACCTGTCATTCATACCTTGGAGGGCACTCAGATCAAGCCCTGCACAAAACGACTCACCTGCTCCAGCAAACACCACCACGCGACAGTCTCCCGCTGCCGCCTCGCGCATCGCTGCAATTAGTTCCTGTTGCATCTCTGGCGTCAACGCATTCCGCCGCTCGGGGCGGTTTAATGTAATCGTGCAGACACCATATTCCTCTGTCACCAAGATCGTCGAATAACTCACGAACCCTCCCCAACGTGCTTCACTGCACCCTCTCCCCATACTTTCGCGAGATCTCCGCACTGGCTGCCAACAGCCCATCCAGCGGACGAAACGGTTCCAGCTCTGCACCCAACTCCTTCAACTGCGCAAGCAGAACCTCCGTCGCAACGTTCCCTACCAACGCGTCCTGTGCGAACGGACACCCACCCAAGCCGCCAATCGCAGCATCGAACCGACGGCACCCAGCCTCATATGCCGCTCGAATCTTCTCTGCAGTCTGATCCGGTCTCGCATGCAGATGAACTCCGATCTCTGTCCCCTCATGCACCGCAAGCACATCTGCGACGAGATCACTCACCTGTTTCGGCGTTGCCAGCCCGACCGTATCCGCCAATGAGATCTGAGTCACGCCGTTATCTGACAGCAGATCGCATGCCGCCACCACCTCATCAATGTCCCAGGCTTCACCATAGGGATTCCCGAACGCCATTGAGATATACGCCACCACATCCATCCCCGCCTTGTAGGCCAGCGTGCCAATCTTCTCCAACTCCTCCAGCGACTCTTCCGGCGTCTGGTTTTGATTCCGTTGCAAAAACGTTGGCGACACCGAATAGGGAAACCCTAGCGTCTGCACGCTTCCAGTCTTCACCGCCCGCTCCGCGCCCTTGGCATTCACGACGATCCCGATGATCTCCACATCATCCGGCGGATCGAGATACTCCAGCACCAACTCCGAGTCCGCCATCTGCGGCACTGCTGATCGCGAAACAAAACTTACAGCGTCGATATGCCTGAAGCCAGCAGCGATCAAAACCCGCAGATAGTCCGCCTTCACCTCCGCCGGCATATTCTTCGGCAAACCCTGCCAAGCATCCCGCGGACACTCGATAATCTTCACTACATTCGTTGCCACGTTCAACTCCTAATCTTCGTTTACCAATCACCTTAAACTTTTGCCATTCTGAGCGTAGCAGAGAGAATTCCTGCATTTCGCTTTTGCTGCTGCTTGTTTCTTGCTTGTCATTCCGCAGCGAAGCGGAGGAATCTGTTGTTACCACGTGCGCCGCGAGATCACGTCTGCAAAACTCCCGGATTAAACCTTGCCACCTGCGGATTCAAACTAGCCGCCTCCAGCGCAGTGATCAACACGTCCCGCGTCTTCACCGGATCAATAATCGCATCGATCCAAAGCCGCGCTGCACCATATCTCGGATCGGCCTGCGCATCATACGAAGACTTGATCTCGTCATAGAGTGCCTTCTTCTCCTCCTCCGAGAGCACCTTTCCCCCACGCTCCATTTGCTTCGCTCTCACCTCGGCCAGCGTATTCGCTGCGCTTGCACCGCTCATCACCGCATACCGCGCCGTCGGCCACGCGAATAAAAATCGCGGATCATAAGCTTTCCCGCACATCGCATAGTGCCCCGCGCCAAAGCTCCCGCCGACAATGACGGTTATCTTCGGCACAACCGAAGTACTCACCGCAGACACCATCTTCGCGCCTGCGCGAATGATCCCACTCCACTCCGCATCCTTTCCCACCATGAACCCATTCACATCATGAAGAAAGATCAGAGGAATTAAATTTTGGTTGCAATCCATAATGAACCGCGCCGCCTTCTGCGCACTCTCGGTATAGATCACTCCGCCAAACTCCGTCCGCTTCTCCCCTGCCTGCGGACCAACTGCCACCGTCTGTGACTGATGCATCTTCTGGTTCGCCACAATTCCCACGGCACGACCGCCAATTCGCGAATACCCACACAGCACCGTCCGTCCAAAATCCGCTTTGTACTCATCGAACTCCGACCGATCGACGATCCGAGCAATCACTTCGCGCATGTCATATACATTGCTGGCAGCCTTCGCCGGATCGGGATCGATCAACCCGTACAAATCCTCCGCAACAAACTTCGGCGCGTCCTTAGCAGCGTCATAGTCGACAACACTAAATGGAGCCTTCGCCGGCGAACCGATCTTTCCCACCAGCGAGCGTAACCGAGCAAGACACAAATGGTCGTTCGGCTCTTTGAAATCCACTGTCCCCGAGATCTCAGCATGCATAGCCGCCCCACCCAACTCCTCCGCCCCGGTCTTCTGTCCAATCGCCGCCTGCACCAACGACGGCCCGGCCAGAAACAGCCCGCTGCCTTCCGTCATCAATACCGTATCGGTCATCACCGGCAGGTATGCGCCGCCCGCCACACACATCCCCATAATTGCAGTGATCTGCGGCACGCCAAGCGAACTCATCACCGCGTTGTTGCGAAATACTCTGCCAAAGTCGTCCGTATCCGGAAACACATCCTCCTGAAGCGGCAGAAATACTCCAGCTGAGTCCACCAGATACAGTGTCGGGATCCGATTCTCCAGCGCAATCGTCTGCGCGCGCAGTACTTTTTTCGCTGTCATCGGAAAAAACGCTCCCGCCTTCACCGTCGCGTCATTCGCGACGATCATGCACAGCCGTCCGCTCACCCTTCCCAGCCCAGTCACCACTCCGGCTGCGGGTGCCCCGCCGTACTCCCCGTACATTCCATGCGCCGCCCAAAGCCCAAGCTCCAGAAACTCCGAACCTTCATCAAGCAGCAACGCCAATCGCTCACGTACGGTCAACCGGCCCTTGGCCTTCTGCGCCTCTGCAGCCTTCGCACCGCCACCCAGCCGAATCTCACTCTCCTCAGCGCGCAACGCCGCCATCAGCACCCTTAGTGCCGCCTGATTCGAACCAAACCGTGCCGCTTTCACATCCAACTTCGACCCCAGCAAACTCTCCAACTTCAATCCTCCGCCCCTGCATCGTTCAAAAACATGTCAGCTTAGCATCTTAGCTATACATTGCACTCACCGTCTTGCCCGAACACGTGTAGGCTATCTTCGATACAAATCCAGATCATTTATACGGAGACGGAATGACCATCCGCACTCAGCTTGCAACCCTGATCCTACTCGCCGGTACGCCCCTCTTATCCACTCTTGGAACCGCCCAAACCGCCCCGACCGACCTCGATAAATCCATCGATCTCTCCGTCAGCAGTCACGTCAAGGTCCAACATCTTTTAACCGAGCTTCAACAAGCGGTCTCTCAACACAACGCCGCTGCCGTCGCCGCGCTCGTCCACTACCCCATAAAAGTCAATCCGGGCAAGCACCCCATCACCATCAAAAACCCGAAGGCATTCATCAAGGACTACGACCAAATCATCACGCCAGACATCGCAGCCGCCATCTATAAGCAGAAATACGACGCTCTCTTCGTCAACTCTCAAGGTGTCATGATCGGCGACGGCGAAGTATGGATCACAGGCTTCTGCCTCGACAAAAACTGCAAAAACTCAGACATCAAAATCGGCACCATCCAGGACACCAAAAACCTAAAACCGTAACTCGTTGCATAGTTCAAATCTGTGAGAAGTAAGTGCTGTCCCGCCTCTGCTATATCTTCGAAGGAAGATGCTTATACCTAAGCAACGGACCGACGCACTCCTCGTCATCGACGTCCAAAGCGACTTCACGCCCGGGGGCGCCTTAGCTATAGCAGATGGCGACACCATCATTCCCCTTATCAACACCCTCGCAAAGAAATTCGATCACGTCATCCTCACCCAGGACTGGCACCCCGCCCAGCACATCTCTTTCGCGACCACCCACTCCAACAAGCAACCGTTCGAAACCATCGAAGCTCCTTACGGTCCCCAGACCCTGTGGCCCGAACACGTCCTCCAACACACAGAAGGCGCAGCCTTCCACCCAGATCTAAAAATCCCACACGCCGAGCTCATCCTACGCAAAGGATTCCGCCGACACATCGACAGTTACTCGGCGTTCCTCGAAAACGACCGCTGCACCCCGACAGGACTCGCTGGCTACCTTCGCGAACGTAACCTACAACGCCTCTTCCTCTGCGGCCTCGCCTACGACTTCTGCGTCTGCTTTTCCGCCATCGACGGCAAAGCCCTCGGCTTCGAAACCATCGTCATCGAAGACGCCTGTCGACCAGTCAACTTACCTGGCTCCGTCGACGCCACCAACGCCGAGTTGGCCACAGCCAGCATCCCTCGCATTCGCTCAAATGACCTGCTGACGCGCTAGTCGGCTGACCCGCTGCCCGCGAGTCCCAACTCGCCAGCCCGAGCCTGCATCGCCCGTAGACAGTTCCCTACGTGCTCCTCTACGCTTAGCCCCAACAGCTCCGCACCACCGGTAATATCCTCTCGCAGCACCGCCCGCGCAAACGCTTTGTCCTTCATCTTCTTCTTCACGCCAGCCACCTCGACGTCATGAATTGACTTACTCGGTTTTACCAGCGCACACGCGGTCAGAAACCCTGCAAGCTCATCGCAGGCAAATAGCGCCTTATCCAGATGCGTTTCCCGCGGCGTCCCAGAGTAGTCCGCATGCGCGAGAATCGCATGAAGCACCACTTCTGGCCACCCCAACTCGCGTAGCCGACTTACGCCCACAAACGGATGCTCATCCAAATTAGGGTGCCGCTCATAGTCCATATCGTGCAGCAGGCCCGCGCTCGCATACATCTCGACCAACGAATTGGCGTCAGCCCCACTCAGCCCCAACCTCGCGGCCTCCAGCGCACCATATGACTCGGTACAAATGGATACCGCCATGCCGTGCTTCCGCAAACTCTCGCCCCTGGTCCATTCTTGCAACAACTCCAATGCCTGCGCTCGCCCAAACTCTCCAGCCATCCAGCACTCCCCTCTTTCTCTCGCCTAAGCTCTCGCTTCCACCTTTACAAGTTACCAACTTGGTTCATCTTCGGTTTTTTTAGGTCTTTTTAGCCGAATCAGCGGGTTTCCCCTTGACTCCAAAGTACACCAGTGTCAATCTAGGCACATCACACGCTCCGTTATCGGACATGTGTGGGTCCTTGCTCTGGGTCCCTTCGCTACAAGACAACTTATGGCAACCATGATGGCACCTGTCGAACAACGTGAGGTACTACGTTGCGACCACTGCAGTTTGGTGCAGTTCCGGACAGCCAACACGCTGTGCCGCCGCTGCCACAAATGCCTCGAGGTCGAAGAGCCCGAACCGGCTCCCGCACCACTGGCGCTGGTTCCCCCACCCACACCCCAGGAAGGCGGCCTGCAAGTAGCCCACGCCGTTCGCGACCTGCGCCACGTGCGCAATCTATCGCAGCGTCAGCTTGCAGCGCGTATGGGAGTGCCACGCACCTATATCTCCAAGATCGAGAACGGCAAGGCCATGCCAACCCTGTCCTCGCTCGACCGTCTCGCCCGCGCTCTCCAGGTCGACATCTCCGCCCTGCTGCGCGACTCCAACACACGTCACCGCGATGAGACTGCGGTCCTCATGACCGATCCATTCCTCGCCGAGATCGCACTGTATACATCGCAGCTCGACGAACTGCAACGCTCCATCTTCTTGAACCATGTTCGCGAGCTCGCCGCCGGACGCCGTCGTACCGCCTAGATAGCGGCCTGCAGCTCCGATCGCCACCTCCATGGAGAGCGCTGTAACCAACAAAAGCGCTCTCCTCTCCGTCCAGCGCTCATGAGCAAAAAGCTGCGCTGAGCGTTACTACAACAAAAAACTCCACCCAGGTCCAATCGATGGGCAGCTAAGTCATCCGAAAACGGGTAGCCCATGCGACCGGCGATTGGCTGAGAACAACCGCAAGTTCTGGCACAGATCCGCGTCAATGATCACTTTTTAGGCTCTTCAAGATAGAGGCGTTCATTGCACACCCCACATCGGTGTGCTAGCGTCAATATCTGCGAGGTCGCTTTGCGCGCATCAACACCTTTATCGAATCACAGCCGCGTCCCTAATCGCAGCCATGAGCTCTCTCCGGACGAGCAGAGTATCTACCGCCAGCTAGATCCAGCAAAGATTCCCCAGCATATCGCCATCATTATGGACGGTAATGGCAGGTGGGCCGGCAAACGCGCGCTCAAGCGCTTCCTCGGCCACCAAAAGGGTGCCGAATCCGTGCAGTACGTGGTTGAAACAGCCTCGCGTATCAACCTGCCCTGGCTCACCCTCTACGCTTTCTCGCTTGAAAACAACCTCCGCCGCCCAAAATCTGAGGTCAGCTTCCTGATGAAGCTCCTCAAGAGCTACCTCGTCGGCAACGTGAAGCGCATGAACGACAATAACGTCCGCATGGCATATATCGGCCGCACCCACGACCTCCCGCAAGAGGTTCAGGACACCATGCAGTGGGCATCCGAAGCCACGTCAAAGAACACCGGCACAACCCTCACCCTGGCTCTCAACTACGGTGCCCGCTCCGAGATCGTGGATGCAGTCCGCAGCATCCTCACCGATCTCACCACCGAAGCCCACACCCGCGGCTGTTCCGTCGAGGATCTCCTCGGTGCAGGCGCTCTGGAATCCCTTGACGAGTCGAGCGTCGCTCGCGCCCTCTACACCGCGCACATGCCCGACCCCGACCTCGTCATCCGCACCTCCGGCGAACAGCGCATCTCCAACTTCCTCCTCTGGCAGATCGCCTACTCCGAAATATTTGTCACCGACCGCCTCTGGCCTGACTTCAACGGCCTCCATCTTCTCGAAGCGATCAACGCCTATCAACACCGCGAACGCCGCTTCGGTGGCCTTGGCGAAAGCTTCACCGACGAAGACCTCGACAACCTGCAACCTGCAGAAGAGGTCGCCGCCGAGATCAAGGATCGCCTTATCCCCAAATCAGAGACTAAGTCCGAAGCAAAACCCGACGCAGTCCTCACTCGCCGCTGAAATTTTCTACCCGCGACAAGCCGCGTAAAAAGAGCGCATACTCCTGCGGATATAATCTCTCTAAACCGTGCAACCTTTTTACTATCAGCGCATTTAGCACATTCACGATACAACTTCCCTTGACTTCATGGTTTCAATGAACCAGAGGAAAAGAAGTCAAAGGAAGGAAATCATGAATACCCTGTTACGTAAGCTGCTCTGCTTTTCTCTTGCCTCGGTTCTCGTCTCCACTCAACTGGCTCTTGCTCAATCAACTACCCCGACGGACCCCGTCCCATCCCAGATCCAACAAGCCCAAACCATCTTCCTCACCAACTCCGGCGCCGACCCCAACTTCCCCATCGACGAAACCAAAGCCTTCAACGATGTCTACGCGGCCCTGCAGACCTGGGGCCGCTACAAGCTCGTCAACTCCCCAGATCAAGCCGATCTCGTCTTCAAGCTTAAAGACATCGCCCCTATTACTGATGTGACCGGGAATCGCGTGGGCGTCTATTCCGTCTCCAGCCCAGCCTTTCAGCTCACTATCCTCGACCCCAAATCCCATATCGCTCTCTGGACCATTACCTCGCCCGTAAATGTTACGGGTAAGAACCAGGTATTAGCGCGCTGGGTCACTATCGCGGAGACCAATCTTGTAAGCCGAGTCAAGGTCGTCGCCGGTCAGCCGCTCTCTTCAGACGAGACTGCTGACCTCACCACCGCCCCCAAATACCACACCACCAGATCAATACTGATCCTCACCGGGGTCGTCGGCGGCGCTGCCGTCGCAGGTGTACTTATCGCGCACCACGAGTTGGCCAATCAGAAATCCTCGCAGGATGCCTTTTGCAACGCAAACAACATCCCTCTATCCCAGTGCGCGGGCGGCTAACCGCCCTGAGTCTCGAATCAACTAGCCTAAAGCAACCCGCCCGGACCGTCAGTCACGACGGTTTCGGGCAGCTGCTTCAACCCGCGGACAAACTCCCCCAACGCCGGACGAACCGTGGCAAACATCGGGTCATTGCTCTGCATCAGCGCAACCTCTGAAAACAGCTTCAGGCCAATGCCAAGAGATGCGACCGTATCGCCATCAAACGGCAACCGAGCCCGCATCCGCTCCACGATCCCAAGAATGTCGTCATGGTTTGCGGCTTCAAAGGAAAGAGTCCGTCCTTCCACCGGCTCTCCCTTCGCTCCCGTCAGCGCTTCAACCGTAATTTTGTAGCGGTAAGAGTTCATCTCAAGCCCTCTCGATCTGCTTCGCTGCGGCATCGATGATGTCGGTGATCGCATGAATCTGTTCGGTTGTCAGCGGTCCCTTTTTCATTCGTAGCGCCATGCGAAAGTTTTCGACTGCCCGTTCAATCTGCGGCGCGCGATCGCTTCCCTGTTCGCTGCGTGTCCGATCCATCCTCGCGAAGATCGCTTCTACCATGGACTTGTTCTCCGCCAGCGACTTTGAGCCCTCCTCGGTAATCGTGTAGAGCTTCCTTGCGCCGTCCGAAACCACAGTTGCGTGTCCCATCTCTTCGAGCATCGTCAGCATCGGATACACCACGCCCGGGCTCGGTGCATACGTCCCTCCCAGCCGCTCCTGAATGGACTTGATGATCTCGTACCCGTGGCTCGGCTTCTCTGCGATCTGTTGCAAAATCACGTACCGCAGGTCCCCCGCACCGAAGAACCGCATCGGCCCTCCTCGACCGCCGCGAAACCCATGCCGCGCACCTCCGAAATCGCCAAATCCTCCCCGATGTTTATCGTCCCTATGTCTCTCTCCGCGGCTTTCTTCTTCTCCGCAGAAACCTCTGAAATGTTGATGTAGTATTCTCATGTCCAGATAGTAATAAGATATATCTAAACATGTCAAGATATAAAATAAAATATATTCCGATCATTCGATATATCCTGTTCAAGCCAGCATGAAACGCATTCTTACCGCCACAGTCCTCATCCTCGCCGTCTTCGCTCTCATCTTCTTCGGGCAGCTCTGGATGATCACCCTTTTCTCCGCTATTGTGGCCGAGCTGGCCGCCTACGAATATCTAAAACTTGCCGCAGTCGGCGCCGAAGCCCACGGTGCCACCCTCCGCATCCCCGTCTGGTGGATGGCCCTTGGCACCGCCCTCGCCTTCGTTGTAACGCTACCCAACGTGCCGGTTGAATCGCAGTTACCAGTCCTCAGCGGTCTTACCCTAATCCTCTTCGCCTGGAACGGATTCCGCGCCCCCCTTATTCAGGTACTACCCGACACAGCCCAAGGCCTCTTCGGCCTCATCTACATCGCCTATCCACTCACCCTCGTTCCTCTCCTCTGGAAGCAAGAAGACGGTCCCGCCCTGGTCCTCTTCCTGATGGTCTGTGTCTGGACAGGCGACATTGCCGCCCTTTACATCGGTCGCGCCTTTGGCAAGCGCAAGCTCGCACCCCGCCTGAGTCCGGGCAAGACATGGGTTGGCTCCATCGCTTCGATTGTCGGTAGCATGCTGGCAGCCAGCATTGTCATTGCCATCGCCGACGCCCTCACCGCTCGCGGCAATACCCTTCTTCACATCTCCGAACCAATCTGGCAGTCGCTCCTGCTCGCTGCGATCCTCAACGTCGCAGCCCAGCTGGGCGATCTGCTTGAATCAGCCATCAAGCGCGGCGCTGGCGTCAAAGACTCCGGCACCATGCTTCCCGGTCACGGCGGCATCCTCGACCGCATCGACGCGCTCCTGCTCGCTGCTCCCGTCCTCTGGTTCGCCCTGCTGCTGAAAGACCACTTCAATCTTGGCCGCTTCTAGCTACTCCATCCGCCAACGTCCAAGGTCAACCTACTACTTTTAACAGTTATCGACTTCGGGCTCCAACAAGTAGCTTGGTGCCAGCAGGTCGAGGACTTACGGCGTCGGCTACCTCTGCCCTAATAGGGCTAAGGTCCAATTGTTCCGCCTGTACGATAGGCCTACCGTCTGCCTTGCACATGATCTAGCCAAACAAATCTGCACTTTCACCCGAAAAATTCGCGAGGTAGAAAGAAAAGATATGAGCTTATTCGAGAGATCTTCCCCCCACTCGGCTCCAGAGTCTTCACCCACCCCTCAGCCTGATTCGAAACTAACCTGGCTCATTCCTAAGACGACGAGCAAGCTTGCGATCTTGACCGCGACAGTAGCGACCATCCTCTCTTTGCCAGTCGGATCGCACGTCTTCGCAAAGAGCGGACAGCAGCCCGAAGCAAAAGAGGCGTCCTCCAACCCAGCTTCCTCCATCGATCCCGACGCCATAGATGCGGTAAAAAAAATGGCCGCCTATCTACACACGCTAAAGTCGTACCAGATCATCGACAATGTCACCGAGGATGACGTCCTCGACGACGGATTGATCGTTCAATCCACCAGCAAGGTCGATTACCTCCTCGCACGGCCCAATCGTATGCGGATCGAGGTCACCTCCGACGATCAGCACAGGCTATATCTTTACGATGGCAAAAACTTCACCGTCTGGGGTAAGCTCGTCAACTATTACGCTACCGTTCCCGCCCCGCCAACCATCGGTCAACTCTTCGAAGACGCCATTGAAAAATACGACATCGAACTGCCCTTGTACGACCTCTATAACTGGGGCACAAAAGACGACGATATCAAAAAGATCAAAACCGCAATCGACATTGGCCCCAGCGCAGTGGACGGTGTCACCTGTGAACACTATGCCTTCCACCAGGAAGGTGTCGATTGGCAGCTCTGGATTCAGCTCGGAGAGTTTCCTCTGCCGCGCAAGCTCGTCATCACGACCCTGACCGACGAAGCCAGGCCGCAGCACAGCGACACGCTCACCTGGAACCTCGCACCGTCATTCAACGACGGCGCCT
Organism: Tunturiibacter lichenicola; assembly: GCF_051013355.1. Classification (GTDB taxonomy): domain Bacteria; phylum Acidobacteriota; class Terriglobia; order Terriglobales; family Acidobacteriaceae; genus Edaphobacter; species Edaphobacter lichenicola_F. The sequence goes on from NZ_CP132944.1 coordinate 527,511, forward strand.
TCGCCTTCGATCCGCCGCCTGATGCCAGGCGCGTCATCCTCGAAGGTGAGAACTCCGACGCCACAAAGACAGGAAAATAAAGGGATATCTATGAAGCGATCAACTCAGCTCTTTGCCGTCTTCGCCATCGCCATCCTGGTATCTGGAATGACACTTTCCGCCCAACGCGGAGGCCGCGGAGGTGGTGGCGGCGGCGCGCGGGGTGGTGGTGGAGGCGGTAACCGTGCCAGCGCCAGATCCAGCGTCAACTCCCCCCAAACCCGCAACGTTAACCAGAACCGAAACAACAACGTAAACCGCAATAACAATACCAACATAAACCGCAACAACAACGTAAACGTGAACCGCAACGTCAACGTAAATGTCAACAACAACTACCACGGTGGCGGGTACTACGGTGGCGGAGGTTATTACGGTGGTGGTTGCTGTTACCACCCCGTTGCAGTTGCTGCTGCAGTCACAGCCACGGCAGTCGTAACGGCCGCAGTCGTCGGTTCCATCGTCAACCAGCCGCCCGCTGGCTGCGTTACTACAATCGTCAACGGACTTGCCTACCAGCAGTGCGGAAGCACATGGTATCAGCCACAAATGTCAGGAAGCTCGACGACCTATGTCGTCGTTAACGCACCAAGATGACCGAGCCAGCCCTCGAACGCCAACTTCGAGGGCTGGCTGAAGCTTTAGAGGCTGAGTAAAGACTCATCTCCGCTCGTAGTCTTCAAATCTGCGAAAATAAAGAACGTGAAAAAGTTAGCGATCCTCGGCTCGACCGGCTCGATCGGCCACAGCACCCTCTCCATCTGCGAATCCTTCCCCGACCGCTATCAAGTCATCTCTCTCGCCGCCGGCACCAACATCGACGTAGCATTCGCTCAGTGCCTGCGCTGGCGTCCAAAGGTCATCTCCCTCGCCACTGAAGGCTTAGCCACGACTCTCACCGCCCGTCTCAAAGCCGAGGGCGTGACCAACATCGAGATCGTCCACGGCACAGCAGGTAGCGTCTACGTGGCCACCTTGCCCGAGGTCAACTTCGTCGTCTCAGCAATCGTCGGCGTGGCCGGCCTTGAAGCCACCTACGCGGCAGTCTGCGCAGGCAAAACCATCGGCCTCGCCAATAAGGAGTGCCTCGTTGCCGCCGGCGAGCTCATCATCGCCGCTGCAAAACAGCACAGCGTCGCGCTCCTTCCCATCGACTCCGAGCACAACGCCATTCACCAGTGCATGCGCGGCGGAACCGCAGCCGAGGTCAAGCAGATCTGGCTCACCGCCTCCGGTGGCCCGTTCCGCAACACCCCCCTCGCCGACTTCGAGCACATCACCCCGCAGCAAGCACTCAAACACCCGACCTGGGTCATGGGACAACGCATCACCATCGACTCCGCCACCATGATGAATAAGGGGTTCGAGGTCATCGAAGCCTGCCGCCTCTTCAACCTGCCCGCAAAGCAGGTCCGCACCACCATCCACCCTCAATCCACCGTCCACTCGCTGGTCGAGTTCGTGGACGGCAGTATCCTCGCCCAGATCTCCGTCACCGACATGCGCCTCCCCATCCTCTACGCCCTCGCTTACCCCGAGCGCGTCGCCGTAACCGACAAGGAAGCGCTCACCTTTGACCTCACCACCCTCAGCCAGCTCGACTTCTCCGTTCCCGACTTAAGCCGTTTCCCTTGTCTCCGCCTCGCCTACGAAGCGGCAGAGGTCGGCGGACAGGCCTGCATCGCCCTCAACGCCGCCGACGAGATCGCCGTGGCTGCCTTCCTCGAAGGACGTATCCCCTTCCTTGGCATCCCGCGTACAATAGAGACTGTGCTGCAGCTAACATCCGGTAAACATCCGGCGTCTATCCTCGATGTGCTAGATGCAGATCTTGCCGCGCGTGAGTGTGCGCGCGAAGTGATTGCCCGCCAATTAACCGGCGCCCGAAGGTAGCAATAAACTCGAAGCAAAGGTAACGAGGTCCCGCTCTCTCCATGTCAACAATCATCCAGCTTGCCATCGTTCTTGGCATCATGGTTCTGGTCCATGAATTCGGCCACTTCGCCGTTGCCAAGCTCTGCGGCATTCGCGTCGAAGTCTTCTCCATCGGCTTTGGCAAGCGTCTCTTCGGCTTCCGCCGTGGCGACACGGAGTACCAGATCGCCGCCGTGCCCCTCGGCGGTTACGTCAAAATGGCCGGCGAGATGGGTTTTTCCGGAAACGAACTCTCTCCTGGCAGCGTGGCGCCCACTGACCCAGGCGACTTCAACGCACATCCACGCTGGCAGCGTATCCTCGTAGCCCTCGCTGGTCCCTTCGCGAACTTCATCCTCGCTCTTGGCCTCATGACCGGCGTCTCCATGCTCCACAACGAGGTGCAGGAGTTCATCGATGGCCCGGCCAACACGGATTACATCGCGATCAATACGCAGGCCGCAAAGGCCGGCATTCGCAGCGGCGATACCATCGTTCACTACGACAGCATTGAGAACCCCACGTGGGATCAGGTTGGCATCCGCTCGCTTCTGAATCTTAATCAAACCATTCCGTTCTCTTTTGTTCATGACGGTCAGCGCTCGGACACCAAACTCTTCATTGAATCCAAAGGTGCGCCGGACGACTTCTCGCTCGACAAATTGGGACTCGTTCCGAGGATGCAGGCCACGCCTGTCCAGGTCGACTCGCTTGAGCCGACGATGCCCGCGGCTCGCGCCGGTCTTCAGCCGCACGACAAGATCCTGAGCATCGACGGCCTCCAGCTTCACTCAGTTCAGGCTTTGCTTGGATATCTGCAGGACCAGGCTGGAAAACCCGCTTCCTTACTCATCCAGCGCACTGGTGCGGACGGTGTCGCTCAGACGATTCCCATCCAGATCACGCCTGAGCTTGCAGAGACTCCTGGTGGGCCTAAGGAGAAGGATTATCGGCTTGGTTTTGTTGCGGTTCAGCCGCCGGTGAAGGTTGAGCGTCTGCCTCTGGGCAAGGCAATGGCTGCGTCGTGGCAGTTCAATAAAAAGGGTTCGCTGCTGATTGTTGAAGTTCTTAAGCGGCTGTTTACGCGGCAGGTTTCGGTCAAGAGTCTGCAGAGCCCGATAGGGATTGGACAGCAGATTCATCAGGCTGCGCAGATGCCGGGGTGGATGCCGCTCATCGGATTGATGGCTTATATCTCGTTGAATTTGGGGATCTTCAACCTGCTCCCCATTCCGATTCTCGATGGTGGCATGATCCTGTTTCTGTTGATCGAGACGATTATGCGGCGGGATGTGAATCAGCAGATCAAGGAGCGGGTGTATCAGGTGGCCTTTGTATGCCTGCTGGCGTTCTTCGCGTTTGTGATCTTCAACGACCTGACGAAGCTGAATCTCTTCACCAAACTCAAACCGTAAATCTGAAGATTTTCGCAGAAAAATTTACCCCGGCTCGAGCCTGACTCGATCCGGGGTTTCTTCGTTTTTGCTGGTGTTTTTGAGGGGTGTTTTGGAAAAAGTGTGTTTTTAACGTGGTGTTTCGATGGTGAAAACGTGGTGAGTTGCATGGTGAATGTGGTGCGTTGACGACCACTTTTTGAGCCGCGAAAAATACGCCACCATATTCAACTATTTTTTGCGTTGTGCGACGAAGCCTGACGCAGCTCAGCGACGATCTCGCCGACAGCCTTGCGTGCGTCATCTTCCCTGTCCGGCGGGAAGCTGATTGCTCCCACGCGGGCGTGGCCACCGCCGCCGTAGCGCTCGCAGATCGCCGCCAGATTTACCAGCGCAGAAGGAGCTAGCTTGGTCCACGGATTTGTACCGACCGACACCTTGGTGCGAAAGCTCGATTTGCTCAGCCCCACGTTGTACGTCGCGTCCGGATGCAGGTAGTACGGAATGAATTTGTTGTAGCCCTCTGTCGGCTGGTCGGTGATGTCGAACGTAATCACGCCCTCATCGACCGTAGCGCGTTGCCTGATCAGCTCCAGCGCTGCCCAATGCCGCTCCATCAACGGCCCCAGAAGGGCCTGCACGAATTCTTTGTCGAGAACCTGTTGAAGACTCATCTCGGTAAGCAGTGGAATCAGCCGCGGTACCAGAGTGTTGTCCGGGGAGCTCTCGATTACCATCGTCAGCTTCATCGCAGGCTCGGCCATCTCGACTGCGGCCTTCGCGCTCTCATAGCGAGCGCCATCGACTATATCCGCCCACTTGATCAGCTCCAGCACGGGTGCGGTGTCGAAGCCAAAGTTGACCTGCGCGATATCGGCGATCAGGCTCGTGCATGAGATGTAGTTCGGGTCGAAGAACTTTCGCATCCGCTGCGATCCGTCGGCCTGGCCAGCCTCAAAATTCTTCTGGTCTTCCGGAGTGAGGAACGCGCTCTGATGATGATCGAACCACCACGTCACCTTCGGCGAGGCGGAGTATTTGAAGTCCACGATCGCATTCTCTTCGCTGCTGAACGCACTCTCGTCAAACAGCGCTCCAGCGCGGTGGACCAGACCGTGATAGGAGTACGAGTCGGCCGTCTTCACGCGTTCCCTGTGGAACCGCGTGAACAGCGAAGCCGAGCAGGCTCCATCGAAGCACTTATCGTGATAAAAGATTTTGCAGTCCAAGCGACGATCTCCCGTGCTCGACACCTCTCTTACAGGTGCGAAGACTCCAGCATAGCGCACATGGTATGCTCTGCAGCCAATCCTCCCTGCGGAACTTCCGGTTGCTCAGCCGCGTATACAGTTTCAAACCAAGAGGACACCCATTGGATACTCATCAGATCGAAGCTCTCTTCTCGTCGGACGAGAACACGCAGCCACCAACCACGCCGCATAGCGAGCCACCGTCTGCGTGGCATCGTGTCTTCTTCGGTCCCGACGGGCTGCGAGCCGGCTGGAGCATTCTTATCTTCATCGCTCTCTTCGCCGGATACCTCTACGCGGCCAACATCATCTCCCATAAGATTCACCCGCCTACGCACCACGGCGCGTCGGACAATACCTTTTCGCCAACAGTCATGTTCATCAATGAGGCTATTCCACTGCTGGGGGTTCTTCTCGCCACCTGGATCATGGCGAAGATTGAACGTCGCCGCGTTGGGGCCTACGGTCTCGGCGGTACGCGCAAGGCTCCTCACTTCATTGCTGGTCTTGCGTGGGGCATTACGTGTCTTACACCACTCATCTTGATTTTGTGGAAGGGTGGCTACCTGGTCTTCGATAGCCGTCTTCTCTTCGGCAGCGACATCGTACGCTACGGAATCTGCTGGATTGGCGTCTTCTTCGCCGTTGGTTTGCTTGAGGAGTACTTCACCCGCGGGTATCTCCAATACACCCTCACGCGTGGCTTTACCGGGCTCTTCCGGTCAGTCTTCAAGACGCGTAATAGTGAGGCGCTTGGCTTCTGGACCTCTGCCGTGATCTTTTCTGTCCTCTTCGGGGCCGCTCACGGCAGCAACCCCGGCGAATCTCCAATCGGCTTGTTTACTGCGAGTCTCGCGTCGATGATGTTCTGCCTGAGTCTATGGCGCACAGGCTCTCTCTGGTGGGCGATCGGCTTTCACACATCATGGGACTGGGCCCAATCCTTCCTCTACGGGGTAGCCGACAGCGGGACGATCGCAGAGCACCGATTTCTTGCCACTCATCCGGTCGGCAAGCCTCTTCTGAGTGGAGGCGCCACTGGCCCTGAGGGCAGCGTCTTTATTCTTCTCATCATTGCGCTGATCGTCGCGGTGATCCTCGTTACCCTGCCGCGCACCCATGCAGGCTATGAACGTCTGCCTGCGGAAGACGTCGAGCTGTAGCCAGCATCAGGCGACTGACCCACCCTGGTACCGGCTGTAGGCGAGATCCAGTTCACGTTCCATCGTACGCAAGACGTCGTCGCCGATACGGCCTTTGTCCCTAAGACCGATCAGCGTGCGCCGCTCGGCCTGAAGCGCCTGATCCATGATTGTGCGCAACCTGAAGATGGCTTCGGTATCGACAGCTTCGAGTTCTCCGTCGCCGCCTCCACCAACCGCAGCCAGCTTGTGGCGGTAGCGATGGATGATGTCGTCGTACAGGTGCTCGGCGCCCTTGCCTTCGATCTTTCGCCCCTCTTCGAGCTGGTGAATCGCGGCTGCCAGCACAATTCTTCGCGCTTCTTTTTCTTCCGGATCCATACCTGGCGAACCTGCCAGTCCGAGCCTGCGAATGAGCGCGGGCAGCGTCAGTCCCTGAAGCACAAGCGTTACCAGAATTACGCAGAAGGCCAGAAAGACGATCAGATTTCGCGTCTCCGGCGGCCTTCCGTTTCCCAACACCTCCGGTACTGAGATCGCCGCAGCCAGAGCCAGAACGCCGCGCATCCCGGTCCATCCCACCACGAACACCTCTGTTTTTTTGAGCGGCTCCTCTTTGTGGCCCATACATTTGTTGCCTAGAAACTCTGCGATCTTGACTGCTGGAAACACCCACATCATCCGCAGCAGGATCAGCACGAAGGTGAACACCGCGCCATATAAGATCAGGGTTCCTGTCCCAAACTTTCCTCGTATACCAGCGAGCACATACGGCAACTGCAGGCCAATCAGGACAAAGACGAGGCCGTTCAGCATGAAGGTCAGCGCATCCCACGCTCCGTTCACCTGCAGTCGCACCGACGGCGAAAAGAAGTTCACGCTCTGCCTGCTTAAGTAGAGGCCGCAGACTACGACAGCGAGGACACCGGAGGCGTGAGCGCGTTCGCCCGCGATATACGCGGCATACGGAACGACGAGGCTGACCACCAACTCGATCGGTCCGTCGTCGATGAACTTCTCCAGCCATCCCACCACAACGCCGATCAGCAGACCGATTACGACACCACCCACGACGAGAGTGAGCAGCCGCACCGCACCACTCGCAACCGTGGGCGATTCTCCGCGAAGAATGATGCCAAGGCCCATCTCCAACGCCAGCAGGCCGGTCGCGTCGTTCAGCAGACTCTCGCCTTCTAGGATGTCGACGATTCTTCTTGGCAGCCCGATGCTCTTCGCGATGGATGTTGCTGCAATCGCATCTGTCGTCGCGACGACGGCGCCCAGCAGAAATCCTGCTTTCCAATCGAGCGCTGTGATGAAGTGATCGGAGAAGAGCGCTACACCCCACACGGTGAAGGCAACGAGGCCAAACGCCAGCAGACCGATCACCACTCCATTTCGTTTGAACTCTCGCAGCGACGCCGACCACGCCGACGCGTACAGAAGCGGCGGGAGAAAGATCACGAACACAATATCCGGATCGAGCGGGATGCGCGGCATACGCGGAAAGAAGCTGATGACCAGCCCCGCGATGACGAGCACGATGGGATATGGCACCTTCAGCCGGTTCGCCATCACGGCAAAGAACGCCACCAAAACCAGCAGCAGCAAAATCAGTATCTCTACTGCATGGAAGCTCTCACCCAACTCCATCGCCAACCCTCCGTATCGTCTCGTCCGGCCATCGTAGATCCCTACGCTTCGTAGCGTCGTCCTCAGTAAAACAAATTAAACTCCAGCGCGCTGATTTCTCAAGCCCTTAATGCCAGAACGATGTGGCTTTCGAGCTATTTTCAGGCTTGCTCCATTTACACTTCGGTCAGGCCATGAACCCGTACGAAGCCATCTCCGCCGCTACTACTCCCGAAGAAACCCGTGCCGCGATGCAAGCCCGACGTCGCCTGAGACTCGTCCGCATTGTCGTTATCTTTACCGTGCTGGTGGTCGTAGTCGCCACAATCGGTTTTTTCTACGGTCGCCACTGGACGCGCCAGGCGATGCGCGATGCTCTGCCTCAGCTCGACGGATCCATTTCTATCTCGGGCCTCTCGGCTCCTGTCACGGTGCTGCGCGATAGCCATGGGGTTCCGCATCTCCGCGCCAGTACGCTCGATGACCTCGTGATGGCCCAGGGGTACGTGACCGCGCAGGACCGGCTGTGGCAGATGGATGCTCTCCGCAGGCACGCCTCGGGAAACCTCGCGGAGATCCTTGGAGCGTCGCTCATCGCACATGATCGCGCTCAGCGTACGTTGCAGATTCGCGCTGCCGCCGATCGCGCGTTGGCCATATTGCCGCCCGATCAGCTTCATCTTCTGGAGAGCTACGCTGCCGGTGTTAACGCCTCGATCGCCACGCAGAGCGCCCACCTTCCGCTTGAGTTTCGCCTGATTCGCTACCAACCCGCTCCGTGGACGCCGCGAGATTCGCTGCTCGTCGGCCTCGTCATGTTTCAGGACCTTACGACCAGCTTTCCGCAGGAGTTGAACCGCGAGGCCCTGACGGCGCGGCTCCCGGAGAATCTCATCGCCGACTTGTATCCTGTCGGCTCGTGGCGTGACCATCCGCCTGCGCAGCCCATCGTCGATCTCACTGCGCCGCAGACGGATATTCCCGACGTGCCGCTCGACGAATCGCAGACGAAGCTTCGCAGGCCTGCAGTCTCCTCGGCATCGGTCGAAGATCTGCTTGCCTTGCAGCAGACTCTGAAGAACCCCGTCTGCGAAGGCTGCTTTGCTGGCTCCAACGACTGGGTGGTTTCGGGGGCGCACACGGCGACGGGCAAGCCGCTTCTCTCGAACGACATGCACCTCGCCCACAACGTCCCCGGGATCTGGTATCAGGCAGACCTTGAGGCTGGCGATCTGCACGTATCGGGCGTGTCTCTGCCAGGAGTGCCGTTCATCATCGTCGGCCACAACGCTCACGTCGCGTGGGGCTTTACCAACCTCGGCGCGGAGGTGCAGGACGTTTACGTCGAGCACACTCGCGGCTCGGGGAGCACTGGAGAATACGAGGCTGCGGACGGTAGCTGGCACCTGCTCCTTCATCAGCAGGAGATTATCCACGTCAAGGGAGCAAAGGACATCGTGCTCGATGTCCCCGCTACACAGCATGGCACGGCCGTCACGCCGATCATCTCCGGGATCTTTCCCTCAGAGAAGCGCAGCTTGTCGCTCCGTTGGACGATCTACGATCCTGCGAACGTCACCCCGTCGTTTCTTGCGATCAATAGCGCAACAGACGGTGCGAGTCTCGTCTCGGCCTTCTCCACCTTCGGCGGACCTGCGCAAAATCTCGTCTATGCGGACGATCAGCGCCACATTGGATACCACTCGGTCGGCAAGATCCCCATTCGCGGCAGCATCGCGGCGCCCAGTCCCATCAGCCCCGTGCCCGCCGACGCGCTCGACGCGACGCAGGAGTGGGTCGGCACGATTCCCTATGAAAATATGCCGCGATCGCTCGATCCTCCGAACGGCATCCTCGCCACCGCCAACGCTCGCGTCACCAGCGACGACTACCCATACCCCGTCACGCTCAACTGGGCCGCGCCCTACCGCAACGAGCGCATCTGGAAGGTGCTCGCCGAACGATCCGCCGCCACGAAAGACCATCTCACGCCAGCCGATATGCTCACGCTCCAGACGGATGTCTACTCCGATCTCGACCACGTCATCGCGCAACGCCTCGCCTACGCCATCGACCACACCACCAAGCCTGAGTTCACGACCGACAAGTCTGCCGCTAAGCGCCTTCACCAGGCTGCCGACCTTCTCCGCGACTGGAATGGAAGCATGGACGCTGACGCGGCTGCACCCGCCATTGTCGTTGCTACCCGCGCTGCCCTCTGGACTCTGCTGCTCAATCCTCAATTGAAAGGCCAGCCGGAGGCACGGTTCGACCTTCAGCCCAGCTCAACTCCCCCCACAGCCGCATCGCTGTATACGTGGGGCAACAAATCGTACGCCGAAGAGTGGCTGATCATGCACACGCCCAGTCGCTGGCTTCCCTCAACCAATGTCACCTGGGACGATCTCCTCACCGCTGCCGTCTCCAAAGCTCTTGTTGATGCGCACGCGCCGGCAGACCTCACGAAGTGGCGCTTCGGCCAGTTCCACCCCATCGACATCGAACACCCCATCTACAGTCAATCGCCCATTCTGCAGCGCGTCATCGGTCTTCCCATCGGCACGGGCGTTCAGCCTCAGAGCGGCGACGACGCCACGGTCAAACAGGTTGGCCGCAGCTTCGGCCCTTCCGAGCGGTTCACCGCCGACCTCTCCGACCTCGACCACAGCACGTTGAACCTTGTCCTCGGCGAGTCGTCCAATCCTGCCAGCCCGTGGTTCATGGACCAATGGCCTGCGTGGTATCACGGCACAACCTTCCCCATGCCCTTCACCAACGCTGCCGTTGACGCCGCAGCGACTCACACCCTAACCCTTACGCCCCGTTAGCGGCTCCGTGAAGTAAAGGCCTAATCTCTGTCTGGGCATTCACAACGAACAAACCACCTTCTTTCACTCAGAGTATTTATTCAGCCAGACGCACGTCAGAATCCCGTCATACACTAAACAGCAGATGCGACCCTGCCTTATTCTTCTTGCCCTCACTCTTCTCGCAACACAAGCACATGCTCAATGGGACATCGAAGAGTCCCACACCACCGCCAGTTTGCGCGGCATCCATAACGTTGGCGGCGGAGTCGCCTGGGCCAGCGGCACTAACGGCACAGTCCTTCGCACCGAAGACGGTGGCTACCTCTGGCAGACCTGCACCATCCCACCGGGCGCAGAAAAACTCGACTTCCGCGGTGTTCAGGCCTTCGACGAGAACACCGCAATCGTCATGTCCAGCGGCCCCGGCGACCAATCCCGCATCTACAAGACCACCGACGGTTGCCAAACGTGGAAGCTCGTATTCACCAACCCCGACAAAGAAGGCTTTTTCGACGCGCTCAGCCTTATCGCACCGAAGCGAGACGCACTTGGCCGTCCCCTCAAAAGTTCGCATGGTTGGGGTTACGTACTCGGCGATCCAGTGGATGGACTCTTCCGTCTTTTCTCGACGAGAGACGGCGGCGAAACATGGCATCAAAGGCTTGCAACCGAACGAGGAGCAAAGGGGGAAGGGTGCAAGATCGACGACTTCAGGGCGAAGAGGAATGAAGCGGCGTTTGCGGCGAGCAATCAATCGCTTCTTACGCTCACCGGCGATTATCTTCTGTTCGTGAGTGGCGGCTCCGAGCCTCGTCTCCTCTACAATGACGTTTTCTCCTTGGACGGTTCACTCTGCCACGAGTCCATTCACTTCCTCAAGCTTCCTTTAGCAAGCGGTGGGCCATCGTCCGGAGCCTTTGCTGCAGCCCCTACCCCTGACTACCGGGATCGTAGCAATCGCCCCGACAAACTAGTGATCGTCGGTGGCGATTACTTACACCCGGACGATGAGGCAGGTACCGCTGCCACCGTAGTCTCGGCAGGAGTACCTTTCCGGCAAAGCGTGAAGGAAGCCAAAACTCCACCACGCGGCTATCGCTCCTCCGTAGCCTACGACGCAGACCAAAAATTCTGGATCACAGTAGGCCCCAACGGGACTGATATCTCAGATGATGACGGTAAGAATTGGCGTCCGTTGAAGCCCTCAGCTACCGATCCAACCGATGCTGACAAAAACTGGAACGCGCTCTCGCTTCCCTTCGTCGTTGGGTCGCACGGACGTATCGGGAAGCTCCGCACCATCACGCAAAGCGCTCCGGCTGCGCCTGACAAACTCAAGAGTTCGCCATCAAACTAAGTTCACTGCTGCTGTTGGGGTGTGGTTGGCTGCGTGGGCGACGACGTGCCAGTACCCGAAGTCGGGCTCGATCCGAATCCCGAACTAGGCGTCGAACCAAACCCCGAGCTTGGTGTTGAGCCGAAGCCCGAACCCGGCGTTGATCCAAAGCCTGTGCCGCCGGTCGCCCCTGTTCCCGAGTTCATCGACCCTGCCGACCCAAGACTGCCACTTCCCGACGCCGTAGCCGGCCCACCGCCGAACATACTTACATTGGCCTTCAACTGCTCGATCCGAGGATCGTAGATGAACTCCCACGTGTTGTACGTCGTCTGTTCGTTCAACACAATGATCGAAGTCGCTTCCTTGGGAAGCCCCACGCCTACGAACGGCGCTCCGCCTCCCGTAAAGCTCGTCGCCGATTGGCTCGTAACGCCGGGAGAGCCCGAAGTTGTCGCCCCCGAGGTATCGGTTCCGCTCGTAGCTCCACCTGTTGGAGTCGAACCCGCCGTCGGCGAACTTGTGGCTCCCAAGCTATTCGTTCCTGGCGACGAGGAACCAAACGCACTTGATCCTGATGATGAAGAACCGAAGGCGCTCGACCCTGATGACGAAGACCCAAACGCGCTCGATCCAGAGGAAGACGAACCGTACGCACCAGCACCCGGTGATCCGAACGCCGACTGTGAAGTGGAGCCGGTAGCGCCCGCGCCGATCCCGCCAGACGAAGCAAGCCCGGCCGCCGAACCCAGCCCTGGCGCCAGCCCGGTCAGCGGCTTGCCGAAGAATCCCTTTACCGTCGTCTTCGCCTCGCCGACATGAATCAGCCGCCAGTCCGCCTTTCCGGTCATTGGATCGACATAGCGCTGGCGCAGGTAGCGCTGATTGTTTGTCTTCTCGAGCGCCTCCATCGTTGCCGGAAACTGAGCGCCATTCTTTCTGCCGTAGAGCTGGATCGCCCGCACATACTGGTTTCCGCGATGCACTGCCTCGACCTCACGCTCGCGCTGCAGCTCCTTGGACACCTTGGGTGCCGCAATGCTCAGCACCAGCAGAATGAAAAAGATCGCAACGATGAGCCCCACCAGCATGAAGCCCTGCTCACTGTTCGCACCACAGGTCTTGTCCGCGCGTCCGCAATATCTACGCGAATCGAAACCACGATGCCGAAGCCAGGAGCAGACCTTCTTCATCCTCAACCTTTCAACGCGCCAGCAACGGCAGCGTCTGCCGATTGTTATTCGCCATATCCTCCACGACAATGGAGTTCGCCGAGATCGTCAAAATCTTATACTTCCGCTGCACGATCTCGCCATCGGATGCAAGAAACACATCGTCTCCATGGAGCAGAAATGCTCTGCGCGTCCCATCGGCTGCCGTCGCGGTACCGAAGAACTTCAGGTCGATCGGCGGTGGCGGTGGTGGTCCAGGCGGAGGTGGCAGCGGCCCCGGCGGCGGTGCTTTAACCTGTCGTACCGGCGCAATCGGCTTTGGTATATCGATCGGCGCTGAGCTGGCCGAGAAGATATTTCGCCCGCTCCCCGAGTAGACCAGCGACTCCGTTACGAGCATCGGCTCCATGCGCAACGTTGGATCAAGTTGAGCGGATGTCGTCCCCAGCTTCTTTGCTGCTGCACCCGCAACGTTGCCCGCGGGCACGGCAAGCCCAGCTCCGGATGTTGCTGCAGTTGTCGTCTTTACCGGAGCCGTTACGACAACTGGCGGTGCAACCGGCGCCGGGCTGTCATCGCGCAGCTCGTAGTAGAGAACCGAAGCCGCAACCAGCACAAACGCACCGATCACAGCGCCCTTCTTCTGTTGGTCCGCAGTAAGCCGTATCATCGGCGGCCTCCCGCAGAGGGACTCGTGGCATTGCTGTCAGTCGCGCCCTCAGGTGCATCCGTGCTCGTACCAGCCACACTCTTCTCGGAGCCTTCCGTTCCCACCGGCGACCGCAGATACGTGGTCATTGCCAGCCGTAAACCTACGGTTCCACTCTGCTGGCCGGTCAGCGTTACTCCCCTGATCAGGAAGAACATCTTGTCGCGTTCCAGCGAGTTGATTAGCACAACCAGAGGCCGATAGTCCCCGCTCAAGCTCGCGTCGATACGCGCCTCGGTCAGCGCTCCCGCAGTCCCGTCCATCACAGACGAGTAGGCGTACTGAACGCGGGTCAGCTTGACTCCCTGCTTCTTCGCCAGCGCGCCCATCTCACCAGCCATCTCGGCGATGGAGAACGGCAGACGCTGCTTATAGAACTTGTCAGAATCCTTGGTTGCCTGCGCGAGCTTCTCGTCGAGGCCCTCCAGCGGCTGTCGCGCAATCTCCGCGGTCTTCATCGCTATGGTCTGGTCGGCCAGCGCTGCGGCATCATCGCTCGTCGCAGCACGCCACGCGAACGCCATGTGCGCCAGCAGATAAAGATTCACCAGGCCCAGCACCGCCACGCCCGCGATGTGCAGATTGAGGAGCGTGCCCAGTTTCCGCGCCTTCTCGGCCCACTGCCTCGCCGCAACCGCACTCCGTTTCTTCTCAGCTACAGTTGTCATCGCGGCGCTCCCTTCTGCATGGGCGCCTTCACGATGCCGCCCTTTGGTGAGGAGCCTCTCGGACCCTTGGGCCTCGTCTTCTTCACAACTGGCTTTGCAGAATCACTCTCGTCGCCATCCTTCGTCGTCGCAACATCTTTGATTCGCTTTTCGGGAAGCGGGTTATAGCCACTCAGGACATCGAACTGCACTGCACCGGGGGGTAGTTGCAACGCATTCGCTGCATGGCTGCCCTCCTGTGTCTGCGCCTGCTCGGACGCCAGCCGCGGCGAAAGAAACCGTTGCGACGTCTCAAGATTTCTCACCAGCTGCACTGCCTTCTCGCGGTCGCCGCTTACGCGCAGGCGAATATTCACATCGCCTTCCTTCGTAATTACGGGCTCGATGCTCGTCACCTGCACACCGACCGGCAGTACCTTTTCGAGATCCATCATCACAGCCGTCCAGCTAAAACTCTTCCTCGCAAATACGGCATTGAGAAACTGCGAGCGGTCGAGCACGGCCATGTTCTGCGGTTGCCGCATCCTGGCCTCGTTCGCCTGACGCTCATGCTGATACCTCTGCGTCTTCGCCTTCAACGCATTCATCTGCGCCTGCGCCGCAGTGGCCTTCGCGTTCAGCGAGTGCAGGGCAAACCCCAGCCCCACAGCGAGAACACCCAACACCACCATTGCAAGACGGAGCTTTGCGAACAGCGGTCGCAACTCAACAAACGGACGGTTCGCAAGATTGACAGAGATCCGCATCAGTTCCTCAGCGCTCCCCGGACGCCAGCCAGCCAGCCCCGCGGCACGCTCGCCGTCACCGCTCCTGCCTGCATCATTCCTGCATCCACCATCTCGCGCACCCGCAGACCCTCCAGCCCGCTCTCCGCCATCACCGCCGACAACGTCTCCGCTCCCAGCGTCCCAGCTACCAGCAACTGGTCAGGCACCGTCTGCAATGAGTCCTCAAAGTAAGCCGCCGCTACGCTGACAGCCTGCGCGACCTCGCGGGCAGCGGTCTCCATTCCAATCTCACGCGCAACCGAGGCGGGCATGACATCGTCCGCATCAAACCGACCCCATCCCTCTGGTCCGAGCGCCTCCTGCTGCGCCCACTCCTGCGCCGAACTCTCCCGATCCACCAGCGGAATCGCCGTCGATACGACAGTCACCGGCGCGGACACGTTCGCATTCGCGCTCATGTCGACAGAGCGATGCAGCAGCAGTGTCCCCGCTTGCACAATCGCAGTCGTCACCGCACCCAACCCAGCATTCACTACCAGCGAAGGCGACGGCGTCTCATCCAGCCCTGCCAATGCGGCCAATGTGCTCGGCAACACGGCTCCGGGCAGATACCCGGCGCCCAGCACCACCGCCTCATACTCTTCCAACACGGCTTTCGGTATCGCTACAGCCAGCAGCTTGATCGTTCCCTTTTCGTTCGACATCACCTGGTAGCTCACCATGGCGTCATCTGCGTCGAACGGCAACAGCTTCTTCAATCGAAAACGCACCAACGGCAACGCCTCGGCGGCCTTCGAGGGAAGTTGATCGAAGTCCAGAAACAAAACTCGCGCCGCCGAATCCGGCACAACCAAAGTAACGTCGCGCAGCCGGCCCGCGCCCCGCTCCGCCCGCTCAGAGCCGCGCCCCGAAACCACATCGAGCGCCTTCCGCACCGCCGCCGACACGCAAAACGTATCAACAATGTTGCCAACCTTCAGGCCAGGCGCCACCGCGCCATCCGGCAGATCCACCCGCGCCACAGTCGTCAACAGGGCAGCCGCATCTTCAGCCCGCGCTGCCACTATGCCCTCGGCGCGAACCTCTACCGCCAGCCGCGGCCGCGTCCCCAAAGTCTTCGGTAAAATTTCCATTCAGTCCTAGACTACCTTGCTCTATCGATTGCCACTACGTCACCATCGTGGTGCATAAGCGCAATCGCGCTGCTGCGGCCTGCCTACCTGCCCGCCTCGATAAACGTAACCTTGTTGATCTCCTTCAAGGTCGTAATCCCATCCCTCACGCGCTCCAGTGCCGAATCGCGTAGAAAAGCCATCCCCTTCTGCTTTGCTTTCTTGCGAATCTCGCTTCCCGGCTTCTTCGCCAGCAGCATCTCGCGAATCTCGTCATCCAGCTCCAACAGTTCATGAATCGCCGAACGTCCCCGGAAGCCCGTCCCATTGCACTCGATACACCCCGGTCCCTCGCGGAAATTAAATCCTCGCCACTCCTCCAGCTCCAGCCCGCTCGCCAGCAGCTCCGCGTCACTGTAGTGCACATCTTTCACGCAAAAATCACACACCTGTCGCACCAGCCGCTGCGCCAGGATGCAGTTCAGCGCCGAGACAAAGTTGTACGGCTCAACTCCCATATTCAAAAACCGTCCCAGTACATCGACCACGTTATTCGCGTGCACCGTCGTAAACACGAGGTGTCCCGTCAGCGCCGAATTGATCGCAATCTGCGCCGTCTCCGCATCGCGGATCTCTCCGACCAGAATCTTGTCCGGGTCATGCCGCAGGATCGACCGCAGCCCTCGCGCAAACGTCAACCCCTTCTTCTCATTCACTGGAATCTGCGTGATTCCACGAATCTGATACTCGACCGGGTCTTCAATCGTGATGATCTTATCTTCTTCCGATTTAATCTCGTTCAGCGCAGCATACAGAGTCGTCGTCTTACCTGAACCCGTTGGCCCCGTCACCAGCACCATGCCGTACGGCTCTTTGATATACCGTCGAAATCGCTCGAGATCCTTCGCCGCAAACCCCACCACATCGAGCGATAGCGACTTGAACTTCTCCGACATCGACTCTTTATCGAGCACACGGAGCACAGCATTCTCGCCATGCACGGTCGGCATGATCGACACACGAAAGTCGATCAGCCTGCCCTTGTACCGAACGCGGAACCGTCCGTCCTGCGGCACGCGCCGCTCCGCAATATCCAGCTCGCTCATGACCTTGATACGCGAGAGAATCGTCTGGTGGTGCTCGCGCGCAATCGGAGCCATCGCCTGCTGCAACACACCGTCGATGCGGTACTTCACCAACAGCGAATCATCAAACGTCTCGAGGTGAATATCCGACGCCCGCCGCTCCAACGCGGTAAAGATCGTCGTATCCACCAGGCGGATGATCGGCGAGATATCGTCCTCGCTCGTCAGCCGCTCAATCGAGATATTCGAGTCCTGGTTCTCATCACCGTGCAGCACATCGAACGCAAGTCCTTCACTGGCCTCATCGAGCACGCGCTGCGACTGCTCGGTCTTCTTCAACAACTCGGTAATCTGGCTGAGTGTCGCAACCCGTGTCACCAGTCGCTGTCCCAGCAGCCCCGAGATCTCATCGAGAACCATCAACTTCGAAGGATCAGACACCGCTATCGCGAGCCGCCCCTCCATCTGCTCCAGCGGCACAAAGTTGTACCGGAACATCATGTCCACCGGCACGCTCTTGAACAGCTCATGCGAGATCTTGAAGTTCTTCAGGTCAACGAAATCAGCGTGATAGCGGCGCGCCAGAATCTGTGCGCGCTCCGCTTCACTCATCCCCGCCTCATTGATCGGTATTGCCAAAGGTGCTACTGCCATATAGCTAAGACTCCTATTTCATTCAACCGTTACTCCCACCAAGGCGTCATTAACACAGCATTCAAATGATCAGAGTCGCCATACCAGTATGTCGAGATTCATCTCGAACTGGATTGCCGTCCAATCTTCTATTATTCAGCAAAATCGCTTCTTATGGTATTCTCCGCCCATCTGCTGGGCCCCGTATCTACCCCTTCTGGAGGAGCACCCCATGAGCACCGCGGCTACCCCATTCTCCGCTCTTGCCCCCAAAGCCATCAACTGGTCCATTGCCCTCAGTATTCTTCTCATCCTCGCCGGTCTGTTCGCCATCCTGATTCCACCGCTCTCCGGGCTCGCTGTCACGCTCATCTTCGCCTGGGCAATGATATTCAGCGGCATCACCCACTTCGTCTTCGCCTTCAAAACCCACACCACCGGCGGTGTCCTGTGGGAGATCATCGTCGGTGCCGTCTACCTCGTTACCGGGGTCTACCTGCTGATGCACCCGCTCGACGCCCTCATCGCCCTCACCCTCATCCTGGCCGTCTACCTTTTCTTTGAAGGAATCGTCGAAGTCGTTCAGTCGTTCCAACTCCGCCCCCGCCACGGCGCGAACTGGCTGCTGGTCGACGGCATCATCACCCTCATTCTGGCAATCATGATCTGGCGGTCGTGGCCTGCCAGCACCGTGTGGGTCATCGGGACGCTGGTCGGCATCAGCATGATCTTCAGCGGATTCTCCCGCCTCATGCTCTCGCTCGCAGCCAAACGCGCACTCAATAACGAAAATTGAAGCCAGAGTCCTGCCGGACGGGGCCTCCTGCGCGGAGCGCGGCCACTTCGTGGCGTGTGTACCGGTCACGCAACTTCACTCGGCAACGATCCTCCCGCTGGTCGGCCCGAGCATCGCGAGGACCACGCCTCTCCCTCACCTCGAAAAGGTATACAAGTCACGAAGTGACCGCCACGCGCGCAGCGGGCCCGTCCGGCAGGACATCATCTTTTGTAAATTAAGGCTGATCCGAATTGAGCGAAGCAATGAGCGCATCGGCCTGCGCCATCGACCCATCCAGGCTCACCATCAGCACATCCACATCGGTCGACATCTTCACTGACGTACCCTTCAGCGACCCAATCGCCCGCGCATTCAGGTTGTGCTTCAAAAACGTCACCTGATCGTGAAACGCCGTGATCACCGGCGTCATCCGCGCCTCGGTCTGCCGCATCGACTTGATGTAGTTGGCCTCACTCAGCCGCGACTGCCGCAGCATCACCGCCGATTGCGCCTTCAGCTTCTTGTTCTCCATCCCATCGATCTCCTTCTGCCACTCCTTGAAGAGATCGTTGGAGACCTGGTCGATCGAATCGATGCGATTGTGCAGCTTCTGTGCGCTGTCGGCGGCCTTTTCATACTCGCCGTTCAACTTCTTATAGTTCTTTTCCAGCGATCCACCCTGAAACCCCGTCAGCGCCTGAAACGATTCCATCGTTGTTTTGATTTGTTCCTTCGCCTGCTGCTGGTCCTTCTTCGAGTCCTTCACCCGCGACACGAGGATGTCCCGCTTCTCTTTCCCGAATGTCTTCATCGCCTTGTAGTAGGAGCTGGTACACCCGGCCAGCACGAGCAGCGGAGCGGCCCCCGCCACGCATCGCAACACCCAACGTCGAGAGATAACTGTCAACTCATTTCACCCCGTCAGAGCTTGACGAATTGTAACCTCTCCCGCAAAAACCAAGGCGAATTCGCCTCTAACCAGCAACAGGAAGCCAGTCTCCCCGTGAACGCAGCCAAAGTTCAATCGCAATCGTGTTGATCGAAAAACCAATCCAGAACGCAACGCCGAAGAACTGCGCTGGCTCAAGATGCGTCAACCGGCTCGTCGCAAAGAACACGCCCATCACCGGACGAGTCGTCGCAATGCCGAGAAGAATCGCAACCGCTCGCAGCATCCATCGCATCTTCTCAAGCGCTTCGCCCCGCCGCATCGCCACAAAGGCGCGCGCGAGGGAAAACAAAAAGAGGCTATTGAAGAGCAGAACGGCGGACCGCTCGATCCACCCTCCAACCGGATGAGAGCTCATGGCATACGCAGTCACGCCTACCCAGGCTCCCAGCGGAAAGAAGAGACGTTCTGCCCACACCGCGCTGAATCGTCGCAACAAAACGAAGGGGCACAGTAGAACAAACGCCATCGCGGGAAGAATATGGGCAAGCGTCAACGCTGCATGCGAAGCAAACACCGCATCAAGCGCCGCCGTTGGTGAACCGGCTTCAGCCCCAACCGGCGTCGGATGAGCAAGCACCACAACGCGACGCAGCACTACCGCGACCGCGATCACAACACAAACCCAGAAGCCCACCTTCAGCCATCCGGGATAGACATCACGAGATGAGTTCTCTCGCATCCCGATTCCCCGTACCGGAGCTTTTGCATCCATACGCTCTCCCTCGCTGCGAGGCCGAGCCGCTACACGACAACACACGGAACGGCCACCAAAAGGTACGCAACAAAGAGTCCCGCCGTTCCCTACTGGCCGCCGCCCGAACCCGCGCTCAAGCTGAAGATTGGCAGATACAACGCAATCAGAATCGTCGTCACGACAAGCCCCATCATGATCAGGATCAGCGGCTCGATCAAACTCATTGCCGCCGTAAGATTCGTCTGCACATCCTCTTCAAAGAACTCCGCAACCGAGTTCAGCATCTGCGGCAGCGCACCAGTCGACTCGCCCACCTCGATCATCTCGATCGCCAACTCCGGAAAGACCTTCGTCGACTGCAAACTAACCGACAAGCCTTTACCTTCGCGCACCGTCTCGACCGACCTGTAAACCGCACTCGCAATCTGCTTTGAATCGATCGACTTCGCCGCCGTCTCCAGCGACGGCACCAGTGGCAAACCACCCGTCAGCAGCGTCGAGAGTGTCCGCGAGAACAACCCGACCTGATACTTCAGCCACACACTTCCAAATACCGGCAGAGCAATCCGAATCCGATCCAGCATACTGCTGCCCGCATCCGTCTTCGACCACCGATAGAGAAAGAATCCAACCGCCCCCACTACGACAGCGACATAGATCCCATACTCCTGCGCCTCTTTTCCTAAGTTCAGCAAAAACGTCGTCAGCGCCGGCAGCTTCGTCCCCAACTGGTCATAAAGCTGAGCAAAGCGCGGCACCACAAACGTGATCAAAAAGATGAACAACCCGATCACCATCACCACGAGCAGCGCCGGATAGATCAAGCTCGCCTTCAGTTTCTTCCGAAAGGTCAGCGACACCCGCTGAAAGTCCAGAAACCGCTGCAATACCTCTTCCAGATTTCCCGACCGCTCCCCAGCCAGTAGCGTCGTCGTATACACAATCGGAAATCCACCCTGCGCCTCAAACGCCTGCGAGATCGACTCACCCGTCTTCACCCGCGCCGCGACATCCTCAAGCTGCGCGCGAAAATGAGGCAGCTTCTGCCTCCGCGCAAGCAGCTCCAGCGACCCCAGAATCGGCAATCCAGCCTTGATCAGCGTCAAAAACTGCTGATTGAAGATCAGAAAGGTCTCAAGCTTCACCTTCTTCTTACTTCCTCCCCCCAGCACGCTCTTTGCCTTGACCGAATAGACGTAGTACCCCGCCTGCGTAAACCGCGCCTTCAGCTCCTCCGCAGTCGCCGCCGCGTGGCTCTGCTCCATCACTCGTCCGCGCTCATCCGCCAGCTTGATGACAAACTCAGTCATAACCCTCTAACCCACCACCCTTGAAATAGCTTCGTTCATCCCCGTAGCTTCATCTTAGACGGTCTCACAGTAAATTAGCCCTCACAGCCGCGCCTGCAAATACAACTACCTTGCAGCATCACGAACGCGAGCAAGTTTTTTCTATCGAAGAACCAGCAATTTACCGCGAAAGCCTGCAGCGAAGGCTTTATCATGCACACATCGAATCGGAGGCATCTGTTGCGGGCTCAAGCTACAGCCATTCTGGTATTGCTTCTCTTTGCGTCTCTCTTCACGCGCGCAGCGGTCGCTCCCGCACAACCACCTCTCACGGTCGAAGGCCTTGGCAAACCCACCGTGGCGCTCGACGGCACATGGCAGTTCCACACCGGTGACGATCCCGCCTGGGCCTCTCCCAACCTCGACGACTCCCAATGGGAGAGCATCCAGACCGACAAGCCCTGGGGTGCGCAACAGCACTTCGGATACACCGGATACGCCTGGTACCGGCGCCATATCGACTTCGCCCCGGGCCCAAGCGACAAGCTCGACCTCTCTCTTGCCGTCGGTTATGTCTCCGACGTGTACGAGATCTACTGGAACGGCACGAAGATCGGCGGCTATGGCACAATGCCGCCCCATTACCGCTCCTACTGGGGCGGTCTGCCGCAGGTATACAGCCTCGGCAAACCACAGCCCGGTGTACTCGCGTGTGGAATAACATTCCCGCCTCCTCTGACTCAGGTTCAAGCGGCGGCCTCTATGCCCCTCCCCGCCTTGGAACCGCCGACGCGATCACGGCTCTGCTTACAAGCCGTAATTATCTCTGGCTCAAAGGCAGTCAGTACTCCTTCGCAATTGTTCTTTTCTATGGTCTGGTCGCCATCCTGGGCATGCTGGCGTGGTTGCAGGACCGAAGCCGGCGACTCCTCCTCTGGATGTCGCTCTTTGCCTTCGCTCCAGTCGTGTTGGAGATCATCGGAGGCTTTCGCATCCCTTTCCCCACCAACATCGTAATGGCGATTCAGCAGCCGTTCTTCTCAGTTCTGGACATCTGTCTCTGGTTTCTCCTGCTGTATCTGCTGCAGCTCGAAGATCACCCGCGCCTGGTGCGATGGACGCGCATCCTTGCCTGTATCTCCATCGCCAGCACGTCTCTCGACGGCCTCACAGTCTTGTACTGGGGAGATTGGGGCCGACTCTCGCAGATAGCCGATGCCGTGTTTACCGTGTCCTTCACCTCCGTCGAGATCTGGCCGTTGGTCTTGATCTACTTCGGCTTCAGAAAGAAGCTGGGCACTCCAACCTGGCTGGTAGTCTTCTTCGCCTTTCTCAGCCAGATGCTCCTCGTAGTCAAAGCCGCTGCTCTGCAGGGTGAGAGATTCACGCACTGGACACTCGGCTCAACGATCGACAAACCAATCTTCGTTGTGAACGACAATCCGTTCAACCTCGCGGCGATCGTAGACACACTGCTGTTTGTCTCCATCGTGTACGCCGTCTATCGTTACTCCGTCGAGCAGAACAACCGCCAGCTAGCCGTCGCACAGGAGTTCAAGAGCGCACAGGAACTACAACGCGTCCTCATTCCTGAGACGCTGCCTCCCATCCCAGGATTCGCCGTCACCAGCGCCTACCGCCCCGCCGCCGAGGTCGGTGGCGACTTCTTCCAGCTCATCGCAAAGGCCGAGGGATCCTCTCTCTTCATCCTCGGCGACGTCAGCGGCAAGGGCCTCAAGGCCGCCATGGCCGTCTCGCTCATCGTCGGCACCGTCCGCACACTCGCCGAGATGTCCGACGATCCCGCCGAGATCCTCTCCGGCCTAAACCGCCGCCTGCACAACCGTCTTCAGCAGGGCTTTGTCACCTGCCTCATCCTCAGCCTCGAACCTGACGGCCTCTGCACCTTCGCCAACGCAGGCCATCTCCCGCCCTACCTCAACCAGAACGAGCTCCACCTCCCGCCAGAGCTCCCCCTCGGCCTCGTCGCCTCCGCCAGCTACGACAAGGTAACCATCCAGCTCGAAGTCGGAGACCGCCTCACTCTCTATACCGACGGCCTCCTCGAAGCCCGCAAACCCTCAGGCGAGATCTTCAGCTTCGACCGTCTCCAGCAACTTATCGCCACCAAGCCCGACGCCAAGCAGGCCAGCGACGCCGCCGTCACCTTCGGTCAGGAAGATGACATCACCGTCCTCACCATCACCCGCCTGGCTACCGGCGTCGAATCCACCACGGTCCTCGAAGCTCCGACGTTGGTCTCATCAACGGCCTGACCAGCAGGCGG
Organism: Tunturiibacter lichenicola; assembly: GCF_051013355.1. Lineage (GTDB taxonomy): Bacteria > Acidobacteriota > Terriglobia > Terriglobales > Acidobacteriaceae > Edaphobacter > Edaphobacter lichenicola_F. Next base: position 551,135 of record NZ_CP132944.1, read on the forward strand.
CGCGCGCGACCAGAGTCTTCACGCTGTGTCCAGTTCGACCCTTGCCCTTCATCGACTTAGTCCTCGAACGAACGAGATGACACTAGCCCTGCTGGCTCAGTTCGCTGACACCCACCTTAGCTGGCAACCACTGCGATTTTATTCAACGTCAACTCCAGCGTCTTCCTTGCGTCTTCAATAGCTGTACGATTTCCTTCCAGCCGGCTGATCATCAAGGCCCCTTCAAGCATCGCAATCATCGAATTCGCGATGCGTCGCGGCTCCACATCCTCGCGAATCTCTCCGTTAGCGATTCCATCCGCCACAATGCTGGCCAACCTTGCCTTCCACGACTTCATCGCAGCACATACCAGGTCGCGCAGCACCGGGTTCCCATCATCTGCATCGATAGCCGTATTCATCAACGGGCATCCTCCAGGAAAGACGCCCGGCGTCTCCGCAAACCGCCTCACCGAATACTTCAGCTTATCGACCGCGCCCGGAATCGCATCCTGCCCCTCCCGTCGAGCCTTAGACACCCGCGTCCACGCATACTGAAACGCCTCCGCCGCAAGCTCCTCCTTGCTGGCAAAGTGCCGATAGACTCCACCCTTCTCCAGCCCCGTGGCATCCAGCACATCCTGCATGGAACAACCGGCAAAGCCCCGCTGATTGAAGATCGGAGCTGCCTCCTCGATGATTCTCTGTCGCGTCAAGTCGCCTTTACTCATACCCTTACCTCGCTCGCTACACCCCGCCCGAAGATCCTACCCGAAGAAAACGCATCGAGCAGCACTTCTCCTGAATCAGATGCTTAAAGAAACCGATCAGTCTCTTTTTTGGAGAACGAACCGGCGATTCGAGAGGAGATTGATCAAACTATGGCTACAGCTACCCTCGTTGAACCGGTTCTAAACGCTCCCCGGACACCCGCAAAAGCCACTCAGGCCTCCCGGCCCCGGCCAATCATCAACCCCTGGGTCGTCGCCCTCACCGTAACCCTGGCCACCTTCATGGAGCTGCTCGACACCTCCATCGCCAACGTCTCCCTCCCCTACATTGCAGGCGGCCTCGGCCGCTCCTACGACGAAGTCACCTGGATTCTCACCACGTACCTCGTCGCCAACGCCGTCGTGCTGCCCATGTCCGCGTGGCTCTCCCGCGTCTTCGGCCGCAAGACCTACTACATGGCCTGCGTCACCCTCTTTACCGTCACATCGTTCTTCTGCGGCATCGCCCCCACCCTCGGAATCATGCTCCTCTCGCGCGTCCTGCAGGGCATCGGCGGCGGCGGCCTCGCCCCGGTCGAACAAGCCATCCTGGTCGACGCCTTCCCTCCCGCCAAACGCGCCTCCGCCTTCGCCCTCTACACCGTGGCCATCGTCACCGCACCTGCCATCGGCCCCGTCCTCGGCGGCTGGATCACCGACAACTACAACTGGCGCTGGGTCTTCTTCATCAACATCCCCGTCGGCCTGCTCTCCCTCTTCCTCACCAACCGCTTCGTCCACGACCCCGAGTCCTACGCCGAAGAGCGCAAGACCGTCCGTGTCAACGGCAAGCTTCGCATCGACGGCATCGGTATCGCCCTCGTAGGCCTCGGCTCCGCAGCTCTCGAAGTCCTCCTCGACCGCGGCCAGATCGACGACTGGTTTGGCTCCCCCTTCATCATCTGGATGTTCGTCATCGGCGTTGGCTGCCTCACCGCGGCCGTCTTCTGGGAGCTCCACGTCCCCGACCCCATCATCGACTTCCGCCTGCTCAAGATCCGCAACTTCGCCTTCGCCAACTTCTTCTACTTCATCTTCGGCTTCGGCCTCTTCGCCTCCACGACGATGATCCCCCAGCTCCTCCAATCCCTCTATGGCTACCGCGCCATCGACGCCGGCCTGGTTCTTGGGCCTGGCGCTCTGGTCATCACCTTCCTCGCCCCGGTAGGCGCGCAGCTGGTTCAACGAGGCATCGTCAAACCCCGCATCCTGCTCTTCGGAGCGGTGATGATCGTCGGCATGTCCTTCCTCCACTACGCCCACTTCAACCTCGACACCGACTACAAGCACTACGCCCTCGCCCGCGCCCTGCAAGGCCTCGGCTACGGCTTCTTCTTCGTGCCGCTCTCGGTCATCGCCTACTCGCAGCTAAGCCCGGCGCAGAACAACAAAGCATCCTCGCTCACCAACTTCTTCCGCAACTGGGGCGGCAGCTTCGGCATCGCCTTCATCACGACCATGTCCGAGCGTCGCCAGAACTTCCACCAGGAGCGCGTCGGCTCAACCATTGCATCGTCGTCAGGCACCTTGCAGCAGAACATCCACCAGACCGCCGCCTACCTGCAATCCCACGGCTTCTCCCCAGCCGACGCCGTCACCGCAGCCTACGGGCGCGTCTACGACCAACTCCACGCCCAAACCCAACTTCTCGCCTTCATGGACTGCTTCCACATCATCGGCGTCATCACCCTCATCGCAGCGCCTTTGGTCCTGCTCACCAAGAGTTTCAAACCCAGCGGCAAATCCGAAGGCGCCCACTAACTCTTCCGTCCCCGCGCACCGGAGAGCTCATCCTCTCCGGTGCGCGACTTTGGCAAACTAAGCAATCCTTAGCCGACCTTTGCAAATGAGACCTTCGGAAAGTCGATGTCGACCTGCGCAGCGTTGTTGAAGTAGTTCGTCAGCACGTTGAGCGCAACATGCGCGATAATCTCCGCGATCTCTCCATCACCGTAGCCAGCCTCACGCACCGCCGCCACATCCGCATTGTTAATCTGGCCGCGCGTCTCAAGCACGCGGCGGGCAAACGTCAACGCCGCGGTAGCATGTGCATCTTTACCATGCCCACTGCGGGCCTCCCCAATCTCCTCTGGTGTCAGGCCAACCATCTTGCCAATAGCAGTATGCGCGGACAGACAGTAGTCGCACTCGTTCTCCTGCGACGTCACAAGGGCCAGCTGCTCCCGTGTCTTGGCGTCAAGCAAACCTTTGCCGAGCGCACCGCTTAGCCCGAGATACCCTTCGAGTACAGCAGGCGAGTTGACCATCACTTTAGTCATATTTGGAACGATCCCGAGCGCACCCTTGACTGCGGTAAGCAGATCCTTGGCCTTGCCGGTCGCAACGCTGGGTTCAATAGTGGAAAGACGTGAGATAAGATTTCTCCTCATTGCTTGAAGTAAGCTGCAAGCCTTAACCTCTGGCTTCACTTCGTTTTATACCGAACGTTCGGTAAAGTTACAGATATTCTGCATATATCGGACGGGTTTTTAAAAAGAGCCGACCGAACGGTCGGAATACTCTAATAAAGTTGGAATCAAGGGAGAACTCACATGGCGCATTCAATCGTCAGCGACTCCGAGCTGCTCATGCGGTCCGCAGAGGTATTTCGTACCTACGGCTTTGAAGGGACAAGCCTTAGCCGCCTGTCTCAGGCGACAGGGCTCGAGAAGGCAAGCCTCTACCACCGATTTCCCGGAGGAAAGCAACAGATCGCTTTAGCGGTCGCGGAGGGAACTCGCGCGTGGCTCCAACAGAACCTCTTCGAGCCGCTCAAAGAACCCGGAGATCCCCGCAAAAAGCTTCGCGCCGTCACAGAACAACTGCGACTTTGCTATGTAGACGGCACGATGCCCTGTTCCTTTGAGGTGCTCTCTCTCGCCGGCGGAACCGCAGAACTTAACGAGATACTCAGGGGAGCCCTACAGGCCTGGCTCAAAGCCTTCGCCGAGATCGCAAAGGAAAGCGGCCTGCCGGTCTCTGAAGCGCGTAAACGAGCCGAGCTGGCCATCATCCAGATCGAAGGCTCCCTCATCCTTGGCCGCGTTCTCGACAACACCAAAGCCTTCCATAAAGTTCTGGACGAGTTACCCGCACTCCTTACCCGCGAGTAACTCGGCAGACTTCCTATGAGCGGCGCATCACCTTTGCCATCAACGCCCACAACAAAAAAGCTCCGGCCAATGCCGGAGCTTCTTTCTAAAGACTCTCAAAGACTAAACGCTGAAGCTCGACCCACAACCGCAGGTGCTCTTCACTGCTGCATTCTCGAACTTGAACCCGGCGGCCTCAAGCGTCTCCACGTAATCCACCGTGCAGTTGCTGAGGTACATTGCCGAAGTAGCGTCCACAAACACCTTTAGATCCTCGAACTTATAGACCTTGTCCATCATGCCGCTCTGATTCTCGAACGACATGGAATATTGAAAACCCGAACATCCACCACCGACCACACCAATGCGCAGCCCTGCAGGAACCGGGCTCTGTGTCGCCATGATCTCCCGAACCTTATTGATCGCGGCAGGCGTCAGGGTTACAGGCGTAGTCGAAGCAGGCGCTCCAACAACGACTTCAGGGGTAACGGTTGCAGTGGACATCGGCAAATCTCCTTGTCTCATCGAGACTACTTAAAGTGTATGCGCCTGCCACGACTCCGGCAAGCCCTGATTGTATAGATGCGTGGCCACCCCTTCCGATTCAACCTGTCTAAAAGATAGAAAGGGCCGCACCTTCCTGCTACCATCAGGCCTGTACGGCCATGAAACTTCTACTGCTTATCTCGAACGCCTTCATCAACACCATGGGCATCACCCAGCCCTCGCCAAAGGCGGCGAACCGTGCTGCCTGGTTCATCGTTATCATGCTCTCTGCTGTCATCGGCGTCGTCGCCACCATCGCGGCCCTGGCGATCCATTGGGCCTCCCACCGCTAGATTTGCCCCGTTACAACCTGGTTCCCCCTCCCAAAAATGCTTTTTATTGCCATATTCAGGGCGTATCATTGCCGCAAGACGGCCCACTACCAAAGAAGCCACAGCCCGGTACCTGGACCGCCAAAAACGTCGGCCCTGTTACAGGGCGGAGGAACCGCTATGAGCGCTTTACCTGTTCTCCTAATTGTCTGGGCGGTATTCGCAGCCTGTTTCCTCGCGCTACTCGCCTACAAGGGACAGCTCACCCGCTACGAAGAAGACCAACTGTTCCTCAATGAGACCGTCTCCCATGAACAGCAGGTTCAGTCGGAGATCGTCCGCAAGGTCAACCGGATAGCACCCTTTGTCCGTGTCTTTGGCGTCGCCGCCGCCGTCATGACCGCCGGCATCGTCGGCATCTTCACGTATGACGCCTGGCAGCATCTTCGGTAGATCCTTCAGGAGGATCGAAATTCGCACAAATGGTTTGACTTCAACCTCGCGATCTGCCGCCACACCAACACTTATCGATAAGCCTTCACCGGAAGCAGCAAATTCGCTCTCCCAGTGAAGGCTCTCGTCTTTTGCCGCGAAGCTTAAGCGTTATACGTCGACGAAGAGGTCTTCCCGCCTCGTCCTGTCCAGTTCGTATGGAAGAACTCGCCTCGCGGCTTATCGATGCGCTCATACGTATGCGCTCCAAAGAAGTCGCGTTGCGCCTGCAGCAGATTCGCGGGCAGCCGCTCCGTTCGATAGCCGTCATAGAAAGCGAGCGCCGTTGAAAACGCCGGCATCGGCACACCAATCTCGATCGCGTGAATGATCGCCTTGCGCCACGACCACTGAAACTTGTTCAGCACATTCGAAAAGAACTCATCCATCAGCAGATTCTGCAGCTTCGGATCCTTATCGAACGCCGCCTTGATGTCGCCAAGAAACACACTCCGAATAATGCAGCCGCCCCTCCACATCAGCGCGATGCCCCCCATATTCAGATTCCACTTCTGCTCCTTCTCCACCGCGCGCAGCAACATGTAACCCTGCGCGTAGCTAATCATCTTCGAGCAATAAAGAGCGCGTCGAACATCCTCGATAAACTCGTTCTTCTCCGAGATCGTCAGCACCTTCTTCGGCCCCTGCAACACCTTCGAAGCGGCAACACGCTCGTTCTTCAGCGCCGACAGGCACCGCGCAAACACGCTCTCGCCGATCAACGTCACCGGCATCCCAAGATCGAGCGCCGAGATCGCCGTCCACTTCCCCGTCCCCTTCTGCCCCGCCGTATCCAGAATCTTGTCGAGCATGGGCGTCCCGTCGTCGTCCTTCTTTGCAAAGATCGTCGCCGAGATCTCAATCAAATAGCTATCGAGCTCGCCCTTGTTCCACTCCGTAAATACATCATGGAACTGATCCGCAGTCAGCCCCAATCCATCCTTCAACAACTGATACGCCTCGCAGATCAGTTGAATATCGCCATACTCAATTCCGTTGTGCACCATCTTCACGTAGTGCCCTGCGCCATCTTCACCAACCCAGTCGCAACAGGGAGTTCCATCCTCCACCTTCGCCGCAATCGCCTGAAAAATCTCCTTTACGTGAGGCCAAGCAGCCGGATTTCCGCCGGGCATGATCGAAGGACCGAACCGTGCACCCTCTTCTCCACCCGAAACACCCGTGCCAATAAACAAGATCCCCTTCTTCGCCAACTCCTTCGTCCGGCGATTCGTGTCGGTAAACAACGAGTTCCCACCATCGATCAGGATGTCGCCCTTCTCCAGATACGGCAGCACATGTTCAATCGTCTGATCGACAACCTCGCCTGCCTTCACCATCAGCATCACGCGGCGCGGCAGCTTCAACGACTCACACAGCTCTTTGGCGGAGTGCGTTCCAACTACCTTCGTTCCTTTGGCCTCATCACTTAGAAACTCGTCGACCTTGGAGGTCGTGCGGTTGAACACGGCAACCTTGTACCCGTGGTCGTTCATATTCAGCACAAGGTTCTGGCCCATCACAGCCAGCCCAATCAATCCGATATCGCAAGTTGCCTCTGCCATCTCATGTCTCCATAGCGGCCCCGTCAGGAGCATCGCAAACGAACGTTTTAATCACTCGCCATCATTCAAATGGCGCAACTACGAGTGACTTTTCTATCACACGCTAGAGACGTTAAGATAGCCGCGCCCTGTCGCCACGCGGTCAAAAGAGATGCCATCTCTACCGTGCGTCGCGAAAAGAAAAGCCCCGGCAAGAACCGGGGCCTTTTCACGACTGACTTTCACAACCTGCTGCGAGAAAATTCACTTCCCTTTCACAGCAATTACCTCAATCTCAACCAGCGCCCAGGGAGCCGCTAACGCAGCAACCTGGACCGCACTCCGAGCTGGCTTATTGGGCTGATCCTTCGTGCCAAAGAACTGCGTATATGACGCTTGCAGGCCAGCGAAATCTAGCTTGTTCCCTTTATCGGGATCTCCCGCCAGAAACACCGTCATCTTCACTACATCCTTCATGTCCAGCCCTTGCTCTTTGAGCAAAGCCTGAATCTTGTTCAATGCGCTCAGCGCCTGCGTCTTGGTATCTCCATACACAGCAGCCGTTCCCTTCGCCTCATCCGCCGGCGTCACCGGAGAAGCAAGCTGACCGCTCAGATAAAGCGTGTCACCGGCCCACACTCCGTTCGCAATAGGAGACTTCTCATTCGGTTGCAGATGCTTCACCACGACCTGGCCCTGCATCGCACACGCAACAGCCATCAACGCCGCCGCCATCACACCTTGCTTCATCGTCATCATTCTCTCCCTGTCCACCATCGTCAGCTCATCACTGCGCCAGCAGGATCACCCGATAACTTCGCCATCTTCACTTTGTCCGAGATCATTCCAACCGCACGACGCCCGCTCAGCGCCGCGCCCTCCTGCCAGCCAACGATGTGGCTTGCGGTATCGCCTGCAAAATAGATAGGACCATCCGCCTGAATGATCACATCATACCCACTCTTCCCACCGCCGTAGCTGTTGATCCAGGAGCCCTCATTCCATGGCACGCGGCTCCATCCGCAGAACACAGGATTCTTCAGCTCCTTCCCATGCCCCGGATGCAACTTATCGATCGAAGCTCTCGAAGCTTCAAGCTTCTGCGCAAGCGTCAGATTATAAAACGGAGTATTCAACTCGTCCGTATAACCCGACACCACCACGCCGGTCGGATGCATCAACCGCGACGACGGATACCAGATCGGGCTCGGCCCCTCCATCAGATACGACAGACCGCCATAGATGTTGTAGTCCTGCTCCCAGAACCTTCTGCTCTCCCACGCAATCTTGTACGCGCCACCCATCGTGCTCTCGTCCACTACCGTCTTGAACGGCTTCGACAGATCGTTCGGGATCTTCTTCAGCATCGAAAACGGCATCGCGATAATGCAATACGAAGCCTCCACCTGCTTCGTCGCGCCGCCCTGCGTATACGACACGCGAACACCCTTCGGCGTCTTGCGAATCTCCGTCACCGGCGAGTTGAACTGCACCACCGGCCCTAGTGCCTTCGCAAACGCATATGGTATCCGATCCATTCCACCCACTGGCTGCATCATCGTCGCCTGCCAGTCCCACGCCTCTTCCACAAAAAGATCGTTCCAGAAGTTCTCATCCAGCAGAACCCGCATGTCCAGCGGCGTCTCATCGATGCCCTGCTGATCTCCCGCCCCGGGAGGAGTCTTATATCCAGCCCTGTCCGACCCCGTATAAGCACCCTTGTCATCCAACGGGCCATAGATCTTCAGGAACGTCGTCATTCTCTCGCGGTCTTCTTTCGCCAACTCCGAGTCCAATGCTCCATGAGCAATACACTTTGAAAGCAACTCCGACACATGCCCCCGCGTGTCGTTGATCGCCTTCCTTTGCACCACAGGCTTGCCATCATTCGCCAGGTCGTTCTGCAGCAGCGTGGAGCGCGACGTATTAACCTCCACCTCCAGCGGAACGCCCAGCTCCCTACAATAGTTCAGCATGGTGAAGTGAACGCTCGGCAGCCGCGCCGGTCCAAAGTTCTGGTAGTTTCCCTCTTCCCATTGAACCGGCTGCTTGCTCCCATCGCAAAAGCAGACCTCGGTTCCGTTCCTTCCAGTCCAGTTGCGTCCACCCGGCCGCTCGCGAGCCTCCAGCAGAGTCACCTCGTACCCTAGCTTCTGCAGCTCATAGGCTGAAACCAGCCCGCCAATTCCACCACCCAGCACCACCACCTTAACGCCCTTGCCGGACCCGGCCGCCGCCTGAATCATCTCCACCTGCGCACCCTTCATCGGTGCCAGACCCAATGACTGCATCGTTGCAAAAGCAGCACTGTAGCCGCCAACCTGTCCTACACGCATCAAAAAGTTGCGTCGGGAGATCCCCATCAAGCCACCTCTTTCTTCGATGAATTGAAATCCAATGCAAATGCAGAAGAACGAACACTTCCAAAAAGCGTTAAAGGAATGCAGCTCCGCCAAAGACACCGCGGAAACCGCATATCTCGAAGCAATGGGAACGATTAAAACTGGATTTTGAAAAAGTTGTGTCTACTCTATCGCAAAACCGTGGGCCAGTCAGCTTTTTTCAAATGCAGCTGCTGAGCGTTAGAGAAAGGATGGAGCGTCATCGCCCAAAAGAGGCAGCTCACCACACATCAGGATCAACGTCGAATTACCAAAGGAAAGTCTCTACAGACGCGAGGCAACTGAAGGCCCTGCAACGTTATAAGATAACGCCATCACTAGTGAGGTTTTATGGCCACGTCAGCTGCCTCTGCACATCTCCCTAACGCCCGGACGCTCGGGCATGTCACGACGCAAGCCGCAACCGTCCCCTGGTACGCCTGGTGCGGTGCGCTCGCCGTCACCTCCGCCACAATCGGAGGAGCCTGGGACGTCTCCTGGCATCGCTCCATTGGCCGTGACACCTTCTGGACACCGGCCCACATGGCCATCTACGCCTGCGGAGTTCTTGCCGCCATCATCTGCGGCTACCTCATCCTCTCCTACACCTTCGGAAGCTCCGCGAAGCTTAAGGCCGCATCGGTCAGCGTGCTCGGCTTCCGCGCTCCTCTCGGCGCCTTCATCGCCGCCTGGGGCGGCATCGCGATGATCACCTCTGCGCCATTCGATAACTGGTGGCACGCGGCATATGGTCTCGACGTCAAAATCGTAAGCCCGCCTCACACGCTGCTCATACTCGGCATCCGATGTGTCGGTGTCGGTGTCCTCTTCCTCATCCTCGCCGCGATGAACCGCGCCGTATCAGAAGGTTCACAATCGAACGATCAGGCATACAAGACACTTCAGCGGCTCTTCCTCTACGTTGGCGGTCTCATCGTCGGCGGCCAGATGTTCTTCCTGCTCGAGTTCACCTGGCGTGGGCACCTGCACTCAGTACAACCCTATGTCGCCATGGCGATCGCAATCCCGCTCGTCTTCGCAATTCTGTCGCAGGCCTCGCGCTATCGCTGGGCTGCAACGTACACCGCCTCGGTCTACACCATCTTCGCAATCGCTGAGATCCTCATCCTTCCCCTCTTCCCCGCACAACCAAAACTCGGCCCTGTCTTCTATCCCGTCACCCACATGGTTCCGGCTGCATTTCCCATCCTCATCATCGCGCCCGCCATCGCACTCGACCTCCTCTGGCAGCGCGCCCGTACCTGGAAGCCCTGGCAGATAGCACTCGCATCCGGCGTCGTCTTCATTGCAGTGCTTGCTATCGTCGAATGGCCCTTCGCCAGCTTCCTCATGACGCAGGCATCCCAGAATCGCCTCTTCGGTACGATGTACTTCGACTACGGCACACGTCCCGAATACACCGTGCCTCACTTCGTAAATCCCGATCAGGGATTCACACTCTTCACCGGTCTGCTGCGCGCAGCCATCTATGGCTCCATCGGCACATGGATCGGTTTGAGCTTCGGCCGCTGGATGCGGGGCGTGCAACGGTGAAGTTCCCGACCTCTCTTCGTCTTGTCGTTCTGATCCTTCTCGGCCTCTTCGCTGCTCCTCAAATTGCACGCGCTCACGTCGGCAGCAAAGACGTCTTTCAGCAGGTCGAAGCCGGCCCGTACAAGCTCTTTGTCACAATCCGCATGCCGACTGTCATCCCCGGCGTAGCTACCGTTGAGGTGCGTTCAAGCGGCGCTCCGGTCAACGGCATCCACATCACACCTCTTCCCATCACCGGCGAAGCGTCAAAGCACCCTCCTACATCAGACCCCATGCAGCGCTCTGTCGCCGACCCCGCTTTCTACACCGGCAGCATCTGGATGATGGCCAGCGGCTCCTGGCAGGTCCGCTTCGAGATCGCTGGAGACGCCGGCAATCAAACCGCCGCCGTACCCGTACCCGCCGTCGCCCTGTCTACGCTCAAGATGCAGCGTAGCCTCGCCATTCTCCTCGGAATCCTCGGCATCTTCCTGGTCGTGAGCATGGCTGGCATCGTTGCCGCTGCCGTCCGCGACGCGCGCCTCGAGCCGGATGCAATCCCCTCCCCCAGCCGCAAGCGCCGAGCAATCCTCGCAACCGTCGGCAGCCTCGCATTCATGACTCTCCTCATCTGGGGCGGTGCAACCTGGTGGAACGTCGAAGCAGCCAGCTACTCACTCGACGTCTATCACCCTCTCACCGTCAACCCTGTGCTCAACGGCAGCCAGCTCGATCTCAACGTGCTCGCCTACGACGGCGGCAAGGAGCGCGACTCCCGCTCCAACAAGGACTTCCTGCCCGACCACGGCCACCTCATGCACCTCTACGCCATCCGCCAGCCGGAGATGGACGCAGTCTTCCATCTGCACCCTGAACTTGCCGGAAACGGCGACTTCCGCATGTCTCTCCCTGCAATGCCATCTGGCGAGTACAAGCTCTATGGCGACATCGTTCACGCCAACGGCTTTCCCGAGACGCTTGTCTCCACCATCACCATCCCCGCCGACATGCCAGGAGGCACACCAGGCCCCGACGACGCCACCGCGCATCCCCAGCCCCTCAGCAAGGGCCAACTCGGCGACTCTTACAAACTTCCTGATGGATTTGTGATGGTCTGGGATCGGCCTTCGACCATCACTGCAGACACCGCCTACACCTTCCGCTTCCATCTGTTGAATCCTAACGGCCAGCCCGCAACCGACATGCAACCCTACATGGGCATGGCAGGCCACGCAGCCTTCGTCAAAACCGACGGCACCGTCTTCGCCCACACCCATCCTGACGGCTCAGCCCCGATGGCAGCGCTGGCTCTCGCCAACGAAGGCGGCGCGATGCCCGCTGGAATGGATATGGGCGGCATGGACATGAGCGGCCACGACAAACCACTCTCAAACACAGTCGAGTTTCCCTACGGCTTCCCCTCCTCAGGCCGCTACCGCATCTTCGTTCAGATGAAGCACGGCACCACGATCGAAACAGGAGCCTTTGACGTAACAGTCCCCTGAATCTGTACGCGTCCGTTATCCGATATCCCCGCTTTACGGCCAATCTCAATGAGTTCTATAAAAAGGGATGTCAAGAAAAAAGTTTTCCCCTCGACCGGACAGCGAGAAGATTTTTGTCTCGAGATCCAGCCCACTGCCTGTGAGTGTGCCCCTCGATTCGCTCGAGAGGTTCCTTTGTGGCTTGTTTGCATATCCGTGGCTTTCATCTTCCAGTGGTGACGACGCCGATCGAGTCTTAGACTTCGCAAGCGGGCCTTGGTATTTGGGTGTCAACCATGGTTCTATTAGAGGCTCGTGGCCTATCGCTATTTCTGGTTATCCGAGGAGGCATAGCGTGACTCAGTGACTCGGTGCCGAAGCACACAGGGCCAAACTCATTGACTGATACTCACCTCGAACCGAGCGTCTCGAGAACCCGACTGACCACCACCAGAGAGAATCGCCGGAGATGGAAAGGCCTCTTCATCAGAGACGCTCAAGCTTCTTGCCGATGCAATTGTGTGGCGTCGAAATCCGCTCCTTTCTTCCAAATCGTCAGAGTGATGCTGGCAATCTTTCGTGCCAGGGTGAGACGCGCCATCGTCGGTCGTATCCCTTTCTCAAGAAGAGCAATATAGAAATCGTACAGAGGGCCAGGGTGAGTGCTAGCGGAGATCGCAGCCCCTTTGAAGAGATTCTTCACCTCGGGATTGTGGTTGTTATTTAGGCCGCGCACGGTCATGCGCTCCTGGTTTCGTTGCAGTTTCCCTCTGACATAGCGGTACTCACCGCTGTCGTGGGTTTTCAGCGCGAAACCACTGTAAGCCCACAGCTGACGCTTGGTACGGAAACGGTGTGGCGTCTGCAGCTGCGCAACCAGCAAGGCTGCACGAATCGGACCGATCGAAGGAATCTGGCGAAGCAATTTCACGGCATGATGCTTGCGGCTCTCGGTCAGCAAGTCGCGTCGCGCTTGCTGACGCACCGGCTGCAGCAGATCCAGTTGCTGATAGAGCCGTTCGGCCCGGAGACGAACTCCGGGTTCCGGGATCTTGCCTAACCATTCTGCGCGATGCCGCGGTGCATAGACGCTGGTACCGCTGCAGGCAATGGCCCAGCTTCGGTAGAGTGCTTTGATTCGACTCATGACCCGGACAAGATCCTGCGTAATGGTCACGTAGCTGCGACCTAGTTCCTTTAAGGTGCGCATCCCGTGCTCGCCGTGGTAAACCGGCGTGAGTTGGTTGCCACGCAGCAGCTCTGCCAGCTTTCGCGCATCGATTCGGTCACTCTTGCTGCCGTCTTTCAACAGGGCGTTCTTGCGCGGATCGCAGACCACGAGACGGGTGACGTGAGGTTTCAGCAGGTCATGTAACCAGGCCGCAGAGGTCCCTTCTTCGAAGGTCACCGATAAACTTCCGTGCAGCCCCTGGAGGAACTCAAGGATCGTGGCCGCTTTCGTCTCCAGAATACTTTCCATGATCAACTTGCCCCGAAAATCCGTGACTGCAACCGAGATCGTTGCTTGGTGGACGTCCATGCCGATATATTTCTCTTGGCTCATAACGGCGCTCCTTTCGGTAGGTGGTGATACGAATAACCACAACCTACAGCAAAGTGGGCGCCTTTTATATTGCGTGACTCGTCGATAATGCACTCATTGACACCCTGTGGAAGATCGAAGGATCGAACTTGAGCTTTACTTCTTGGGCCGCGACTCCGGCGGCACAAGACCCGCGAGGCGGTAGTACACAACGAGCTGACCGTAGTGTTCACCGCTATGCTCGATGATGCCGTATGCAATGTCGATAACGCGCGATTTCTGCTGAGGGAAATAAACAACCTCCGTCATCAGGCCTTTTTCGCCTTTTGACTGGATAGCGTTTGCGCCATCGGCGAAGGACTTTTTGACGAACGCAACGATGTCGGCCTTGGACTTGTATTGCTCTCGCTTCGGATCTTCTGCCGCGGGAGGCTTCTGCCCCATCGCAGGATTCGTGAAGTAGTAGCATGAACCCGCCGCGTGCAGTAATTGCTCGGCGAAGCTCCGCTGCGCGGGTGTCGGCCTGAAGTCATATTTGTCCTCAGGAAAATCTTCGGCCAGCGCCGTCAGCTTGCGGCCAATCTCGTTCCAGGAATCGAGCACGACTTTCGATTCCGGATCGGCAGGTTTGACGGCTGCATCTTTCTTCATCGTGTCCTGGGCATGGGCGGCAAATGCAAATGCCAGCAGGACGATAGCGAGGAACGTTGTTCTTTTCATTTCTTACTCCACGATTGATTTTCGCGAATCAAATTTCAGCTTCCTATTTCGCCTGTACCAGCCCCTCAACAACCGCAGCAAGTTTATCGAGTTGCTCGTTCCAGCCCTCTGCCTGGCCGCTATTTTTCGCACTCTCCATGGGTTCACTTCCAATAAAGGTGAGCTTAGTCTGGTCGTTTCCAATGTCTTCGAAAAGGATCACGTCGGCCGAATCGTCGATGGCTTCATGTTCTATTCCATATTGCGCAGGGTCAACCCTGTTTCCATTCGAGTCGGCAAAGTACATGGTGGAAACGATCTTTTCGTGCAGAACAATCTCGCGGTATTCACCGCCAGTCCAGCCCTCTTGCCCATCGGGCGTTCTCATGCAGAAGAGGAACTTTCCCCCTACGCGAAAGTCAATTTTGCAAACTGGCGCGGTAAAGCCCTTCGGCCCCCACCACTGCATCGCATACTTCGGGTCTGTCCACGCCTTCCAGACCAACTCACGTGGGGCATCAAAAATTCTTGTAACGACCATCCGCTCAATTTCGCTAACCGTGTTTTCTGCCATCTCTGACCTCCTCTTTCTTCATTTGATTTACGACCACTTCCAACTTGTCAAAACTCTCTTCCCAGAACCGGCGATAACTAAAGGCCCACTCGCTGACTGTCTTGATTGCCTCGGGCCTAAGCGTGCATACGCTTTCGCGTCCGCGCTTGGTCTTGATCACAATCCGCGCCCGCACCAGATAGGCGATATGTTTTGAAATCATCTGCTGCGAGAGTGCAAACGGCTCCGTCAATCCATGCACAGAGGCAGGCCCATGGGAGAGTCGTTCGACCATTGCCCGTCGGGTTGGATCCGACAACGCCGCAAATGTTGTACCTAGTCTATCCACAACCATATGGTAGTGGGTAGCCGTCGAATGTCAATTGATATTGTTGCGAGCCGGTTACATTCCCTGGTCTTTGAAACCTTAGACCGACGCTTGATAGATCGCCCATTTACTCACTTGAACAGGATGGCTAGACTTTGGTCGGCCAGTGTCCGGCGACCTTTCCAGGCGTGATACTCGGTTGAGGTCCCTCGAGGTTGACCTCGAAGGCCGCTGTTGAATTCGGACTTATATGGGTCCGCTATCCAGCTTATGGAGTACGGAATTCCGACTTATAGTGCAACCGCAGGAACGAGGCCACCAAAAAATCCTGTCAAGCCTACAAATGGCGTAAGTCATTATAAAAAGGTAGCTTCCGCGTGGCGTATTAGTTATATCGCCCACAATATAATGGATATAGATGAGTTAGAGTTTGTCGTGACGTTACGCGGTGGTCAGGATGAACTCCGATAACCTGTTTAGAATCACATTTTTACCTCTAAGTTATTTGAAATCACATTTTTGCAGACACCTAAATCAGCAAACTACTGATAATAAGCATGTTAACGAGGGGTATGGGGGGGGTGGGGGTAGTATCAAATCGTATGGCTGGGATAACCTCGTTTAGTCGATCGCCGGGAGGCGGCCGGAAGACCCAAGCAGAAACACGCAACCGACAACGAAGCTGTAGACGGCCGTAAGTCCGACAAAGAACCGCATAACCTTCGGGTGGGGTGCGCTTCCGTGAAACAGGCCGCATGCCGAAGCCGTCATCAGCGTGTTCATCATCAGCAAACCGGCCAGAAACATCGCCATGCCTCCAATGCCCTTGGCGACACCGCCCAGGTTAGCAGCCAGCAGAAATAGTGCGAGTTGGCTGGGTGTCTCCGCACCGAACCCATGGATAACTCCGACGCCAAAGGCAATCGGCCCGGTGTAGTTGAGATCTTCTTCATTGGTTGCCGAGATGGCGTCTTGCCGCGCCGGATAAAACCTGCGCCGAAGGCGGCGGTATCCGCGAATAATGAGCGCAGCGCGTGAAGGTGGAATGGCGTGAGGATCTCCCCACACCAGACTCCCCATCACATAGATCGCAAGAACGATCAGCGTCAGCCCGACCAGACGTTCGGCCCATGAATCAAGACGGTGCGGCAGCGCCAGTTGAAACAGAACGACCAAACTGCCAAGCAGCGCGATCATCGCAGCATGACCAGCGGCATAGAGAAGCCCGAGTCGCATCGCGCTCGAAGGCTTCTGCTGAACGCTGGTGATATCCGAGATCGCCGCGATGTGATCGTAGTCAAACCCGTGACGAAACCCGAGCACCGCGCAGGAGACGAGAGTGATTTCGAGAGATGCATTCATAGCGACGCTTCAACCTGGGTTTCGTGTGTCAGTGCGAGTTGTACACTCAGGAAATCCAGCACGCTATCCGCGCCGAATCCGGTCTTTGAGGACACCTCGAAGACCGGCATCCCCGACGAACACTCTCTATAGTACGACGCGCCGCCAAGACCCAGCGTTTTGGACATTTCTCCAGTCATCAGACCGATTTGGCAAAGGGTGGCGTAAGCTGCAGAAAGCGATGTTTTGAAAACACATCATTCATGCAGGAACAACTTCATACAGATGCGAATCGCGCGAAGACGCAGCGAGCAGGAAAGGAGCGAGACCTTGTCAGAGAAAAAGAACCTGACCGAACATGAGTTGAGGCGGGACCTTGTGCGATTTAGTAAATGGCTTTCTCGTCTCGGCTTTACACCTGGGACATCAGGAAATCTGTCGGTCAGGTTAGACGATCAACGTTTGCTGGTCACTCCCACCGGCGCCAGCAAGTATCTGCTGACACCAACCGATATGGTGATAGTTGACCTTCAGGGGCGTCAGCTTGCCGGCACCAGGAAAGTTACAAGTGAAGTCAGCATGCATCTTGCTGTCTATCAACATAGAGAAGATGTCGCGGCGGTTATTCACTCCCATCCGCCTATCGCCACGGCTTTCGCCTGTGCCGGACGCGCGTTGGATGAGATGTTCTGTCAGGAGGCGGTCATGACTCTCGGAGTCGTACCCTTGGCGAGATACGCCACGACCGGGACCGAGGAAGTCGCCGACAGCATCATCCCGTTCATTCCGGGACACGAAGCGATCCTCATGGCCAATCATGGTGCAGTCAGCTACGGCACGTCTCTGCTTGAAGCATTTCTAAAGATGGAAACAGTCGAACACCTCGCACACATTGCCCTGATCACACATCAGCTTGGATCTGCTCTACCTCTCCATGCGGACCAGATAGAACACCTTCATCGTGCCAAAGCGAAGTACGTGAAGAACTCCAATGACATATCTAACGCCGAACGATCTGCTGGATCTGGAAGACTATCGGATGAACGCAATCCTAATGATCTTGCCCGAACAAAAAAAGAGATCACGGTATTTTCATCAGCAGCAAGCCATCTGCCTCTCAGCTAACGTGAGTGCGCCGGATCGTTGACAATTCAAAGTGCTTCCCGATTGATCGGGAATATCAGGTTCTTTTCAGTAGAGTTCTGCTCGTATTAGGAGCAGTTTCTGAGCGTCGCGTGCTACTCGCCAGCCTGTTTTATGCCAAGACTATCCTGAACGGTGTTCGGTTCATCATCAGATCCTAAAGGCACGAGTTCTGTCGGAAAACTCGAGGTCGGTTGATTGATCGAAGTAGCCTTCAGTTGATAACCGAAACGCCCGCAACCGAGCAGGATCGTGAAGCTTTTTCGAGGTTGAATTGTGCCTGGGAAGTTCTGCTTGTTTTCTTAAAGTGCGTTGCATACACTGGCGCTTTCAAAACGACTACACAGGGACGACAGGAATGAGCCGAAAGCGGCGAATGAATAGACGGCAGAGATCTATGGCCTTGGCTCTCTCTCTAGGGCTCCCGATAGGAGCAGTATTGGGCTTTATCTGGCGCAATATGGCTCTTGGAGTAATCTTCGGAATTGCGTTTGGAGCAGCCTTAGGCATAGCAATTGGCCGGTATAAATTGAAATAGCGCAAGACCATTAACTTGTAGGGCAATCGGTCTCCGATAGCGAGGGATGACCAGATAACTTAGTGGTGCCCGGAGGGGGACTTGAACCCCCACGACCTGATAAGGGTCTGCGGATTTTAAGTCCGCTGTGTCTGCCGATTTCACCATCCGGGCTCTACAAACAAAAAGCAGCCTGCTTGAATTATGCTAACGCATTTCCTGCCAACCCTTTATAGCCGTATCCAACTCTGGACCAGAGTTAATCTTTTTGTTGAAATGCATTTCCAAAACTACGCTCTGTGTGTCGAATATCATTCCAATAACTTTCTTCTATTTTGTTATGAAGAATGTCATAAAACCCGTGATAATCGCCTCTCTCTATCGCGATCTGTCGCTTGATTGTCGAGAGTCCCTCTGCTATAAGAAATATCAGCACGTCAAAAACCAATCGTAGGTTTATTAGTAACCAATTAGTGTGATTGTGTCCCCCGAGTGCGAGTGTCAATCTGAAGTCGTGAAGGGGCGACGCGTTCCACTCTTTCTGTGACGTTGCCTTGTTAAAACCGAGACCGATGTAAGCGTTCGATTTATACGAACGTTGGGGATGAAAGTGCGACTTGAGCAGCTCTATGAAGTTGCCTAGTACGACGAACCATTTCCCTTGCATCGAACGCCACTGTAGTTGGCGATGTGAATTTGTACGCGAAAATGTAGCATTTTCCACTTTTCCTTTTTTGCTCTGCCTCTTAACCATGCATTTGCAAGCTTCAAGAGGTGTCGTTGAAATACACTGCTACTCCCTCCCCAGGCCACGTTGTTGTATCGCCTTCTCGCGCCCTTATTACCCCCTCTTGGAGACTGAGTAAGCTCTGCGTATGGCCGCGCAAAAAACCTCGTGAACGCAATAGCGCGCAGACCATTTTGGGTCTTGTATTAATTTGCGGCCTACTAATGGCGCTCTCTGGTTGCGGCTCGGGGTTTCATGGAGCGTCCCTTGGCAGTCTCCAAATCACACCCAATACCGTTAACTTTGGAGCTGTAGCTGTTGGACAAGCGGCCAGTACCGGCGTAGCCGTCGTTAATGAGAGTAGTTCGTCCGTTGTCATCTCGAACCTGAGCTTTGATGGTGCCACTTTTTCAGCCAATAGCACCGACACGCTCCCAATCAGCATCCCTGCCGGTGGCAGTCATACACTTCAGGTTCAGTTCAAACCAACCGTCGCTGGACCAGCGACCGGGCAGCTGACTGTCAGCAGTAACTCAACCACAGACGGCACCGCAGTCGTACCTCTCGCGGGAATGGGGATGGCGCCAGCGAGTTCGCAGTTGACGGTGAGTGCTACCAACCTCAGTTTTGGCAGTGTTCCGGTGAGTTCTTCGACAACGCAGTCGATAACGTTGACGTCTACCGGTACTTCCCCGGTAACAGTCAACTCGGCCTCCACGACCGGAACCGGCTTTACCATCGTCGGCGGCAACTTCCCGATAAACCTGAACCCCAATCAGACTGCTACTGTACAGGTTCAATTTCAACCAACAATCGCTGGCCCAGCTCTTGGGCAACTCACGATCGGCAGTAATTCGGCCACTAATGCCAACTCCGTAGTGGCCCTCAGTGGTACAGGTACTGCAATCGGTCCTTCGGATCTCACCCCACAGCTCTCGGTCAGCACTGTCAACCTCAGCTTCGGCAGCGTCACCGTCAACTCTTCAACCACCCAGTCGATCACCCTCACCTCCACTGGTACTTCCCCGGTCACCGTCAACTCGGCCTCCATCACCGGAACCGGCTTTACCATCGTCTCTGGAAGCTTCCCGGTAACCCTGAACCCCAGCCAGACCGCCACCATGCAGGTTCAGTTCAAGCCCACCGCAACCGGATCAGACACGGGCCAGATCACCATCACCAGCGACTCCGCTACCGCAAGGCCGGCAGTCGTCGCTCTCAGCGGTGCCGGCACCGCCGCACTCAACCCGCAGCTCTCGGTCAGCACTGCCAATCTCAGCTTCGGCAGCGTCACCGTCAACTCGCCAACCACCCAGGCGATCACTCTTATCTCCACTGGTACTTCCCCGGTCACGGTCAACTCTGCTTCCATCACCGGAACTGGATTCACCATCGTGGGGGGAAGCTTCCCCACCATCCTGAACCCCAGCCAGACCGCCACCATACAGGTTCAGTTCAAGCCAACCGCAACCGGATCTGACTCGGGCCAGGTCACCATCACCAGTGACTCCGCTACCGCAAGCACTGCTGTCGTCGCTCTCAGCGGCACCGGCACCGCCGCACTCAACCCGCAGCTCTCGGTCAGTACTGCCAACCTCAGCTTCGGCAGCGTCACAGTAAACTCGCCAACCACCCAATCGATCACCCTCACCTCCACCGGAACTTCCCCGGTCACCGTCAACTCGGCCTCCATCACCGGAACCGGCTTTACCATCGTCTCTGGAAGCTTCCCGGTTACCCTGAACCCCAGCCAGACCGCCACCATACAGGTTCAGTTCAAGCCCACCGCAACCGGATCTGACTCGGGCCAGGTCACCATCACCAGTGACTCCGCTACCGCAAGCACTGCTGTCGTCGCTCTCAGCGGCACCGGCACCGCCGCACTCAACCCGCAGCTCTCGGTCAGTACTGCCAACCTCAGCTTCGGCAGCGTCACAGTAAACTCGCCAACCACCCAATCGATCACCCTCACCTCCACCGGAACTTCCCCGGTCACCGTCAACTCGGCCTCCATCACCGGAACCGGCTTTACCATCGTCTCTGCCAGCAGCGGCTTCCCCACCACCCTGAACCCCAGCCAGTCCGCCACCATACAGGTTCAGTTCAAGCCAACCGCAAGCGGATCAGACACGGGCCAGGTCACCATCACCAGCGACTCCGCTACCGCAAGCACGGCAGTCGTCGCTCTCAGCGGTACCGGCACCGCAGCACTCAACCCACAGCTCTCGGTCAGCACTGCCAACCTCAGCTTCGGCAGCGTCACCGTCAACTCGCCAACCACCCAGTCGATCACTCTCACCTCGACTGGTACTTCCCCGGTCACGGTCAACTCCGCCTCCATCACCGGAACCGGCTTTACCATCGTCTCTGCCAGCAGCGGCTTCCCCACCACCCTGAACCCCAGCCAGTCCGCCACCATACAGGTTCAGTTCAAGCCAACCGCAAGCGGATCAGACATGGGCCAGGTCACCATCACCAGCGACTCCGCTACCGCAAGCACGGCAGTCGTCGCTCTCAGCGGTACCGGCACCGCAGCACTCAACCCACAGCTCTCGGTCAGCACTGCCAACCTCAGCTTCGGCAGCGTCACCGTCAACTCGCCAACCACCCAGTCGATCACTCTCACCTCGATTGGTACTTCCCCGGTCACGGTCAACTCCGCCTCCATCACCGGAACCGGCTTTACCATCGTCTCTGCCAGCAGCGGCTTCCCCACCACCCTGAACCCCAGCCAGTCCGCCACCATACAGGTTCAGTTCAAGCCAACCGCAAGCGGATCAGACATGGGCCAGGTCACCATCACCAGCGACTCCGCTACCGCAAGCACGGCAGTCGTCGCTCTCAGCGGTACCGGCACCGCAGCACTCAACCCACAGCTCTCGGTCAGCACTGCCAACCTCAGCTTCGGCAGCGTCACCGTCAACTCGCCAACCACCCAGTCGATCACTCTCACCTCGACTGGTACTTCCCCGGTCACGGTCAACTCCGCCTCCATCACCGGAACCGGCTTTACCATCGTCTCTGCCAGCAGCGGCTTCCCCACCACCCTGAACCCCAGCCAGTCCGCCACCATACAGGTTCAGTTCAAGCCAACCGCAAGCGGATCAGACATGGGCCAGGTCACCATCACCAGCGACTCCGCTACCGCAAGCACGGCAGTCGTCGCTCTCAGCGGTACCGGCACCGCAGCACTCAACCCACAGCTCTCGGTCAGCACTGCCAACCTCAGCTTCGGCAGCGTCACCGTCAACTCGCCAACTACCCAGTCGATCACTCTCACCTCGATTGGTACTTCCCCGGTCACGGTCAACTCCGCCTCCATCACCGGAACCGGCTTTACCATCGTCGCAGGAAGCTTCCCGATAACCCTAAGCCCCAGCCAGACCGCCACCATACAGGTTCAGTTCAAGCCAACCGCAAGCGGATCAGACATGGGCCAGGTCACCATCACCAGCGACTCCGCTACCGCAAGCACGGCAGTCGTCGCTCTCAGCGGTACCGGCACCGCAGCACTCAACCCACAGCTCTCGGTCAGCACTGCCAACCTCAGCTTCGGCAGCGTCACCGTCAACTCGCCAACCACCCAGTCGATCACTCTCACCTCGATTGGTACTTCCCCGGTCACGGTCAACTCCGCCTCCATCACCGGAACCGGCTTTACCATCGTCGCAGGAAGCTTCCCGATAACCCTAAGCCCCAGCCAGACCGCCACCATACAGGTTCAGTTCAAGCCAACCGCAAGCGGATCAGACACGGGCCAGGTCACCATCACCAGCGACTCCGCTACCGCAAGCACGGCAGTCGTCGCTCTCAGCGGTACCGGCACCGCAGCACTCAACCCACAGCTCTCGGTCAGCACTGCCAACCTCAGCTTCGGCAGCGTCACCGTCAACTCGCCAACCACCCAATCGATCACCCTCACCTCCACCGGAACTTCCCCGGTCACCGTCAACTCGGCCTCCATCACCGGTACCGGCTTTACCATCGTCTCTGGAAGCTTCCCGGTAATCCTGAACCCCAGCCAGACCGCCACGCTGCAAGTTCAGTTCAAGCCCACCGCAACCGGATCTGACACGGGCCAGGTCACCATCACCAGCGACTCTGCTGCCGCAAGCACCGCAGTCGTCGCTCTCAGCGGTACCGGCACCGCAGCACTCAACCCACAGCTCTCGGTCAGCACGGCCAGCCTCAGCTTCGGCAGCGTCACAGTCAACTCTCCAACCACCCAGTCGATCACCTTGACCTCGACCGGAACCTCCCCGGTCACCGTCAACTCCGCCTCCATCACCGGAACCGGCTTTACCATCGTCTCTGGAAGCTTCCCGGTTACCCTGAACCCCAGCCAGACCACCACCATACAGGTTCAGTTCAAGCCCACCGCAACCGGATCAGATACGGGCCAGGTCACCATCACCAGTGACTCTGCTACCGCAAGCACCGCAGTGGTCGCCCTCAGCGGTACCGGCACCGCAGCACTCAACCCGCAGCTCTCGGTCAGCACCGCCAGCCTCAGCTTCGGCAGTGTCACCGTCAACTCTCCAACCACCCAATCGATAACCCTCACCTCCACTGGTACTTCCCCGGTCACAGTCAACTCGGCCTCCATCACCGGTACCGGCTTTACCATCGTCTCTGGAAGCTTCCCGGTAACCCTGAACCCCACCCAGACCGCCACCATACAGGTTCAGTTCAAGCCCACCGCAACCGGATCTGACTCGGGCCAGGTCACCATCACCAGTGACTCCGCTACCGCAAGCACCGCAGTCGTCGCTCTCAGCGGCACCGGCACCGCAGCACTCAACCCGCAGCTCTCGGTCAGCACTGCCAACCTCAGCTTCGGCAGCGTCACAGTAAACTCTCCAACCACCCAATCGATAACCTTGACCTCGACCGGTACTTCCCCGGTCACAGTCAATTCGGCCTCCATCACCGGAAGCGGCTTTACCATCGTCTCTGGAAGCTTCCCGATAAGCCTGAACCCCAGCCAAGCCGTAACGCTACAAATACAATTCCTTCCAGCAACAGCTGGGGCTGATACCGGGCAGATCACTATCACCAGCAACTCCACCACCGGTAGTCCGGCAGTCGTGGCTCTCAGCGGTATCGGCACAGCCTCGAATCCGCAGCTAACGGTCAGCACCACGACTCTCAGTTTTGGCAGTGTCGATGTAAATTCCTCGACGACTCAGTCCGTAACCCTCTCCTCGACAGGCACTTCCCCGGTGACAGTCAACTCGGCCTCAATTAGCGGAACCGGCTTTACCATCGTGGGGGGAAGCTTCCCAGTCACCCTAAATCCCAGCCAGACCGCCACCATACAGGTTCAGTTCAAGCCAACTGCCGCCGGCTCAGATACCGGACAGATCACCATCAGCAGCAACTCAACCAGTGGAAGCCCGACGAACATTGCGCTGAATGGGACTGGCACTGCCGTGTCTTACTCTGTCAATCTTAGCTGGGACGCACCGACAACTTCGACCGACCCGGTAGTCGGCTATAACATCTATCGGTCTGTAGGCACTGGGGCATTCCAACTTGTAAATTCGTCGCCAGATGCCACGACTACCTACGTAGATAACGCAGTCTCGAGTGGTACAACCTACAATTACCTTGCGAAAAGCGTAGATTCCACCGGTGTCGAGAGTACCGCCTCCAACGAAATAACAGTAGCAATTCCATAGCCACAGGGAGGGGTGAATGGGTTCATAATGCATCCCAGTCACGCACTCTCCTATGTTTTCACATTTCAAACATACATCGAGACAATCGGGACGGTCAGGCTGAGCGGACTTCGACAAACAGTAGTAAACTCTGGTCGCTTAATGTGTAATTTTTTTGGCAGTGTATGCAATACCCTGCATTCCAGCTGATTATTGCGAAGTACCTCGTTATCACGAAGTCGGTAATCACCCCAAAATCAACAACTAAATCAACACACCCACGTCTGGCCACACGGCCTCGCTATGGCCCTTGTCGTGCTAGTTACCTGGCAGATCCAACTGTTCGAAGCCTGTCCTGCTAGCAAAACGCAGATGTAACTCACAGGGCGAAGCTTTGTCTCGCTGAATGTCGTGAATACAGTGCGGCAAAAGGAGAGCAACTATCATGCTAACCTCGCAAACTTTCGGTGTAGAAACTCAAGACACTACGGCCTGGTGGGTGCTCTATACCCGCCACCAGCATGAAAAGACAGTGGCTGAGATGTTGTCGGCAAAAGGCTTTGAGGTTTTTTTGCCCCTCTATGAGTCGATGCGGCGCTGGAAGGACAGAAGCAAAATGCTTACGCTACCCCTGTTCCCATGCTATGTATTCGTCCGAGGAGGCATCCATCGCCGCTTGCAGGTCGTGACCACTCCCGGAGTTCACATGATCCTGTTTCACGGCGAAAACGTGGCAATCATTCCAGAGATTGAAGTAGATGCGATTCGAAAAGCGGTCGAAGGACCTTTTCGCGTTGAACCGCATCCGTTCCTTAAGTGCGGTGAACGCGTTCGCGTCACGCGTGGTTCCCTTGAAGGCGTCGAGGGTGTTCTAGTTCGCAAAAAGAACCTATATCGTCTAATCCTTTCCGTCAGCATGATGGCCCAATCCGTTGCGGTAGAGATTGACGCCACCGATGTGGAGCCTCTGCCGGTGCAAGCCTTCGCAGACTTGCTCTCAGGTAAGCAGCTTTTGGAAGCCGGAAGATTTGGCGAAACCCTACCACATGCTGGCAGGCAAATAGACACCATTCAACATCAGCTGAGTTAGCTTAGACCCTCAACCGTAAACTCAAATGCTAGTGCTAGTTAAAACAAAACAGAAACATAAGTGAATTCACTAGGAGTCGCTTTGAAAAGTTGGGTCGACGATCTAACGAGATTGGGACTCCCCTTATTTTTCCTCTCCGGTACTCTGTCGGGCCAAGCACTACTCCCTCCCGGTCAGACAAAGCAGGGGATTCCGGCGACAGCCTTAGCATCGTCTCAAGCGCAGTCTTCCGCGCAACCTGCCAAGACATTGGATGACAGTAGCTTTGTTATCGGTGATGATGACGGCCTGGCTATTAGCGTCTGGAAAGAAACCGACCTCTCTCGAACGCTTCAAGTCCGATCGGATGGAAAGATTTCACTGCCGCTCATTGGAGAGGTTCAAGCGACCGGACGAACACCCTTGCAGCTCGAACAGGATATTTCGGCCAAGCTTCAAAGCTACATTGCCAAACCGGAAGTCACGGTAATGGTGACGCAGATTAATAGCAAGAAATTCAACATCCTGGGTCAAGTAGCGAGGCCTGGATCATACTCATTGTTGGTTGCGCCAACCGTCATGGATGCAATCGCAGCTGCCGGCGGGCTGCGAGATTTTGCAAAGCAAAAAAATATCTACATTCTTCGCCAGAGAGCAGGCGGCGCCGAGTTTCGCATTACC
The DNA here is from genome assembly GCF_051013355.1 of Tunturiibacter lichenicola. Taxonomy (GTDB): domain Bacteria; phylum Acidobacteriota; class Terriglobia; order Terriglobales; family Acidobacteriaceae; genus Edaphobacter; species Edaphobacter lichenicola_F. The sequence continues at coordinate 577,489 of NZ_CP132944.1, forward strand.
TTCAATTACAAAGACTTTATTAAAGGCAAGGACTTAAATCAGAACATCAAGCTTGAACCGCACGATACAGTCGTCGTGCCTTGAGAGCCCTTATGCTCCTATATGTATGTCTAGGCCTTGCGCTATTTGTAGCCTCACCGGCCTTTGCCCAGCTCGAATCAACCCCGTTCGAGTTGCCCACAAAACCACTTGATGAGGCTCCGATGCTGACGCCACCGCCGGTGAGCAATAAAGCATATCCGACCGTGGTCGGGTCCCAGCTACGTTCAAACTACGTAGCCGCAGGATTAGTCTTCAATACCGCCTACAATGACAACGTACTTTCAGGGGGAAGTACAACTCCTACGGGCGATGTTATTTATTCTCTTCTGCCGACGATCACATTCGACCAAACCACGACCAGACAACATTTCGGGTTGCTACTTAGTCCAGGTTTTACGATTTATCAACATACCAGTTCACTCAACGCCGCGGACTTAAATTTGTCTGTGAATTACCAATACCGCCTCGCGCAACACACGACCATCAGCTTTAATGACTCATTTCAAAAAAGCTCGAACGTGTTCAATCAGTCTTATCCCTTTTCCGGAGCTACGATCTCCGGATCGTCGCAGTCGTTGCCACCAGGAGTTATTGCTCCTTATGCGAACCAACTCAGTAATACAGCGGACGGCGGCATAACTTATCAGTTTGGCTACAACAATATGGTTGGGGCGAGCGGAGTAATTACCGAGAGCAACTATCCGAATCCAACTCAGGCCGCTGGCCTCTACAATTCGAACTCGGGCGGGGGCTCGGTTTTTTACAATCAGCGCTTGTCCGCTACACAGTACATTGGTGCGACATACCAGTATCTGAGAAGTCAGGGCAATCCAGTAGATTCGCAGGCTAGTCCCGCAAGCGAACAGGCTGAAGTCCAGACACATACCCTTTTACCTTTCTACACCATCTATCTAAATCCAACGTTTTCCCTATCTTTTTCTGGCGGACCGCAATACTACGGCGCTACTCAATCTCCTTCCCCGTCTGTGCATGCTTGGTTCCCTGCTGCAATGGCTAGCATAGGATGGCAGACAAACCACACCAATCTCGTCGCCAGCTATTCACGAACCGTTACGGCGGCCGTAGGACTGCCTGGCGCATTCAATTCAAATAATGCAAATGCATCCTTGCGCTGGCAGGCAACACGTACGTGGAACTTCGGCGGCACTGCAAGCTACTCGAGCAACAAAAACGTTACGCCCCTCTTTCCTGCATCGAATCCAGGAGGTCACTCCGTTTCTGGGTCTGTCACGGCGCAATGTTCACTGAGCGAACACCTAAAGGCGGAGATTGGATACACCCGCCTCCATCAGAGTTACGGCGGTATAAGCGCAATATCTACCGTTCCTAATACCAATCGTGAGTTCATCTCCATCTCTTATCAGTTCACACGACCAGTAGGAAGATAACCATGACAGAAATATCTGACGAACAGAGCTCAGAAGGCATAGATATCAAGCGGTATTTGCAGATAGTGCGCCGCCGTCATATGCACTTCTTGATCCCGCTATTTCTTGGATGGCTAATAGTACTGGGATCCACGTGGGTTTTGCCAGTGCGCTATAAGTCAAGCACGCTGATCCTAGTCGAACAGCCGACAATGCCAAAAAACTATGTCGAGCCAAATGTCAGCGACGACCTGCAAACACGCCTACAAAGCATCACGCAACAGATTCTTAGCCGTACGCGCCTACTTTTGATTATTGACAAATTGCATCTTTATGCCGAAAACCGTCGCCTGCTCACGCCTGATCAAAAAGTCGAGCGCATGCGCAAAGACATCGACATTGTCCTTGTACGCGACTCTCACGGCGAGCAGATCACTGCATTCAAAATTAACTATTCCGCGCGCAATCCCAACATTGCTCAACAAGTGACGGGTGAGCTTAGTAATCTGTTTATCAGTGAAAATCTAAAAGTCCGCCAGCAACAATCCGAAGATACGACTAAGTTCATTGGTAGCCAGCTCGAGACTGCACGGGCGAGTCTAGCAGAGCAAGAGGCTAAGGTCCGAGAGTTCAAAGGACAACATGAGGGTGAACTACCTTCTCAAGAAGCTAGCAACCTCCAAATCCTGAGCGGACTACAAGCGCAGCTACAGAACGAAGAGGACACTCTCAACACCGCGAAACAACAGCGAATCTATCTTCAGACGCTGACCGATCAATATCGCTCTCTCCATGCAACGTCCCGGACTCCTGATGGTGCTCCGACGAGCTTGTCGCAAATAGACCAAGAGCTAGACAGATTGCGGTCAAAGCTGGCTGAACTTAGCTCTCGATACACCGATCGCTATCCAGAGGTCGAGAGCCTTAAGGATGAAATAGCGAAGACTGAGAAGAGGAGAGATGCTCTCAAGGCAAAGGGAAGCGATACGGCGCAGTATGACCCCGCAGATTCTCCGCAAAACGCCACGCAACTACAACTGAAAGGGCAGCTGCAAGCTAATCAAGCAGAAATCGTGAATCGCGAGAAAGCAATTGTGGAGCTCAAAGGGAGGGTCAACGGCTATCAAGATCGACTCAACACGGCCCCTGTGCGCGAGCAACAGTTGGCGGATCTCACCCGCGGATATGATCAATCCAAGGCGAATTACGACCAACTGTTGAAGAAACAAAACGATTCAGAGATGGCGACAAGTATGGAGCATATGCAGCAAGGCGAACGCTTCAGCGTTTTGGATCCGCCTGATTTGCCGCTAAAACCAGACTTTCCCAATCGTCTTAAATTTTGTGGTATTGGTTTGGGGTTTGGCTTAGTCTTGGGCCTCTCTGTAGTTGGCGTATTGGAGTTCTTGGATGATCGCTTGCATAGCGAAAAGGAGATAAAAACTCTTCTTCCCATGGGAATAATCTCCGAGATACCAGATGTAGTGAGTCCATCGGATGAGCAAAACAATACAAAAAAGATGGTTTTGGGATGGGCGATGGCGGGGCTGGTTTTAGCCACCATCTTGGCGGGCTCTGCCTTCAGCTACTTACACGATTAGGTCAAATTCCCAAATGTATAAAGCTTATTTCCATCTCACACGTAACCCGTTTGACCTCACGCCTGATCCTACTTGTTTTGTGCCCACCAAACGGCATAATGAGGCACTCGCTGCGCTCTATTATGGAATTCGCCGTCACAAGGGGTTTGTCGTATTGACAGGGGAAGTCGGCACTGGGAAAACTTTGCTGCTTCGTTGTTTGCTTCGGCTATTAAAGGAGAGCAAAGACGTCGCTTACGCATATCTATTTAACGGACGACTTTCTCCTACTGAATTTCTGCAGTACATTCTGTCCGATTTCGGACTGGACACAGCAGGAAAAAATAAGAGCGATCTACTCTTCGACCTGGGTAAGTTTTTAGTTTCGCGTGGTTCAAGGAAGATGACTACCGTGCTCATCGTAGATGAAGCTCATCACCTGTCCGCAGACATACTCGAGGAAGTGCGTCTCTTGTCAAACCTCGAAACGGAGGACGACAAATTGCTGCAAATCGTATTAGTCGGACAGCCCGAACTTGATGAAAAATTAGATTCCGTCGCACTTCGTCAGCTAAAGCAGAGAATCGCTGTTCGCACTCATCTTGGTTCGCTGGACGCCGAGGAGGCAAAACGTTATATTCAGCAACGGTTACAGATTGCTGGGGTCGACTCAAACCCGAACCCGTTATTTTCTGATCAAACAATCGCGGCAGTTTTCCGCTATTCTCGCGGTCTACCTCGCTTGATAAACACCATTTGCGACAACGCTTTGATCACCGCATATGCAAGACAGTTATCAAGCATTACCCCAGATGTAATCGGAGATGTAGCCAAAGAATTCCGGCTTGATGTAGTCCCTTCTCTCAAGCCTGAGAAGAAGGTTAGCCACGAGGACGCAGACATTCGTCAAGCCATAAGCCTGCTCACAGATCTATTTGCATCTCAGGGAAGACAACCTTTGACGAACGATTCGGATTTGGGCACACCTGTGTCTATTGAAGCGAGCAAACCATGAGCCATATATTTGATGCGTTAGAAAGATCGGAAGCAGAGCGCTCCGGGAGTGCTCTGTCAGGGCTTACCGAAGCGACTGAACTATTGCAGCGTGCCGAAAAACTAGCTGCGTTGAAATGGGAAAACTCTGTTCTGCCTGGGCCTCCAAATGTCGTAAGGGATAAAACTCTCTATACGGCACTTCCTCAGCCAGCGCCTACACAAGTTGCGGCGACACACCCGGCCCCTGTAGTAACGAGGCTCGCGTCAACCGGTGAAGGATTAGATCCATTTCTTCAGTTCACGCCTCTTCGTGTATCACTTTCTCCTCAAAGTAGACTAGTATCTCTGACGGACAGTGGAAGTCCGGCGGCAGAAGCATTTCGACTTTTAGGAGTTCGGCTAAGACATCTTAGACGAGACAGGCCACTGAAGAAGGTGCTAATCACAAGCACAATTCCTCAGGAGGGCAAAAGTATGGTTGCCGGTAACCTGGCCTGCACTCTTGCTTTGCGAGCACAGCAGAGAATCTTGCTGCTTGAAGGAGACCTGCGTCGGCCATCTTTATCGCAGCGATTTGGGATTGGAAGAAATCCTGGCATTTGCGAATATTTGCAAGGCGAGCGGGACCTGGCAGCTAGTATTTACCATCTTGATAATCCGAATCTCTGGATCTTGCCGGCAGGGAACGCCCCTAGTAATGCTTTGGAACTACTTCAATCAGGAAGATTATCTGCGCTGATGGATCAATTAAGCGTGTGGTTTGACTGGATAATCATCGATTCTCCTCCTGTGCTTCCTCTAGCTGACACTAGTGTTTGGATGAGATTGTCCGATGGAATTCTTCTCGTTACGCGCCAAGGAACAACAGAGAAGCGGAAATTACAAAGAGGACTGGAAGCGTTAGAGCCCAAGAAGTTGATCGGTGCGTTGGTGAATGGCTCCCAGAATGCATCTGACAGCGACTACTACTACAGCTCCGCAACCATTACACAAAGCGACAACACTTCTGCGCATTGGTAGCCATCTTTCTACTCAATAGCTAACCGAAAGAATCACCGTGTTCAGCACTTCATGAGAACTCTGCTGAATAACTATAAGAAATGCGGTAACTGCATCGGAGGAGTTTGTTATGTCTTTGTTACGCATGGATAAGATTTCAAAATCCGTCGACCCTTTACTCGAGTGGCCCTCCACCGAAGTACGTGAGGTCTTAAGTGAAGAGACTTTTAAGCGGATGATCGCGGTCGAGCGGAAACGAACAGAACGTTCCAAGGAGCCTTTCCTACTCATGTTGGTAGAAGCTGGTAGCCATCAGAGTTCAGAAAAAACTTGTAAGGTTCTCGAGAATATCTTGTCTGTTCTGTTGTCCTCTATTCGAGAAACCGATGTAATCGGCTGGTATAAAGATAGAATTACCGGTGGCGTCATGTTCACAGGGCTTACCGGCAACGATAAAAACTCCATCCTTAGCGTAATTCTTAGCAAGGTGAGTGCCACACTAAGAGCCGGCTTGACTTCAGACCACCTTAGCGAAGTCAGCATCTCCTTCCACTTTTTCCCTGATAACTGGGATCATGACAAGTCGGGACGTCCCAGCAATCCATCTTTGTATCCAGATCTGTCAAATCCAGACAGGGCCACACATTCTCTCCTCTACGTTAAACAAAGCATGGACATCATTGGTAGTGCTTTGATGCTTGCGCTCTGCAGTCCGCTGCTCCTGGTTGTTGCATTGGCGATTAAGGCTTCTTCAAAGGGCCCAATTCTTTTTAGACAACAGCGAGTCGGGCAGTATGGCCAATGCTTCACATTTCTAAAATTCCGATCGATGCATATAGATAATGACAATAGCGTTCATAAAGACTATGTCACCAAGTTGATTTCAGGTTGCGCAGAACATAAACCCTTAAATGGGAATGGGAAAGGTGTATACAAACTCACGAATGACAAGCGAGTCACGAAGGTAGGGAAATTTCTACGCCGAACTAGTCTGGATGAGCTTCCCCAGTTGGTGAATGTTCTGAAGGGGGATATGTCCTTAGTAGGCCCTCGTCCAGCTATTCCGTATGAGTTCGCAGCGTATCAGACCTGGCATCGCCGTCGGGTGCTTGAAGTCAAACCTGGAATTACTGGCTTATGGCAGGTTAGCGGCCGAAGCAGCGTCAAGTTCGACGAAATGGTCCGATTGGATCTTCGATATGCCACGTCATGGTCTCCGTGGCTTGATTTCAAGATCCTTATGCGAACCCCCCGTGCTGTGATAGGTGGCGCAGGCGCGTGCTAAATCCCGTGGCTCGCTTGGCTCTTGAAATAGTTGTTGCAGAAACGAACCAAAGACAGCGACACGTTCGATCAGACAGATGTGTAATTTGCTTGTTCGTATATGCAAGGCCCTGCAATCCAACATGCCTTGGAAAAGTCTTGAGTGCCAACGGCCCTAATATTTCCCAACGAATCAGTGAATAACATCTTTGCGTGACTAGTTTCAATTATGGCCATCAGCGTGCTCGTTGGTACGTCAGCAGGCATAGAAGATCTGCCCGATTGAGATCCTACGCAACAAACGGGGACTGTGATTCACAGGGCGAAGCTTTGTTCAATTTCAACCCGTGTAGCTTCGGTATCTTGCCACTGGGACTCATCTTATCGTCATCTGCCGCTTGGGAGAGCGTCTAAAATCATGAACTTTGGTGTCATTGGCTATGGCTACTGGGGGCCCAATATTGTCAGGAATCTGACAAGCCTAGAAGGCTCTGAGGTGCTCGCGATTGCGGAAATGAGCCCAAACGCGAGGAAGCGCGCCCAGAAAGCTTATCCGGGGATTGATGTAACCCCTGACACGCTGCACGTAATTTCGTCGCCCAAGATTGATGCTATCGCCATCGTCACTCCCGTGTGGACACACTATGAATTAGCAAAAGCGGCATTAGAGAACGGCAAGCACGTATTCGTTGAAAAGCCCTTCACAAGTAACGCCACACAAGCGGAAGAACTGATCAACCTTGCACAGAAGAAGAACCTCAAGATCATGGTGGATCATACTTTTCTGTTCACCGGTGCAGTAAGGAAAATCGGCCAGCTTCTCGATGAAGGGACCCTAGGAAAGCTTTACTATTACGACGCGACGAGAGTAAATCTTGGACTATTCCAGCATGACATCAATGTGCTTTGGGATCTCGCACCTCATGATCTTTCCATCATGGACTACCTTATCAAGACAAGCCCGGAGGCAATCGTCGCAACGGGCCAGAAACACCTAAACGGATTCGAAGATGTCGCGTATATGACGCTATATTTTCCTGAGAAAGTAATAGCTCACATTAATGTCAATTGGCTCTCGCCGGTGAAAGTTAGAACTACTCTGATCGGCGGAGAGAAACGAATGCTGGTATGGAACGACCTTGAAGCTGACGAAAAAATAAAGGTATACGACAGAGGAGTAGATATCACTAGCCGCGAAGGTGTTTATGACCTTCTCGTGAATTATCGTTCCGGTGATATGTGGGCTCCGCAACTCGAGCAGGTCGAAGCTCTACGTCAGGAACTTTCTTATTTTGTCGACTGCATATCGAGCGGTCAGAATCCATCTAACGATGGGTGTGCGGGTCTTCGGGTGGTCAAGATGCTGGAGGCGGCCAGTGAATCACTCAACAAAAGAGGAGCTCTGGTCTACCTATGAGCACCTATAACTGCATCTCGGAAGACGTCAAGCTCGGAACCGATGTAAGCCTGTCTAAATTTATCAATCTGTATGGGTGCGAGATCGGAGATGGCACGAAGATCGGAGCCTTCGTGGAAATTCAGAAGAATGCTCGCGTCGGTAGTCGTTGCAAGATATCTAGCCACACGTTCATCTGTGAAGGTGTGGTCATCGAAGACAATGTCTTCATCGGTCATGGTGTGATCTTCACGAATGACACCTACCCTCGCGCAGTCGCTTTAAGCGGAACTCTTCAAACAGAAGCCGATTGGAAAGTTGAACGCACCGTAATCATGAGGGGTGCATCCATCGGTTCTGGCGTTACGATTCTTTCCAACACGAGCATCGGAGAAAACGCAATAGTGGGCGCCGGTAGTGTCGTTACTAAGGATGTCCCACCCAACGCAATCGTGGCTGGCAATCCGGCCAAAATTCTTCGTTACATCGAACAGAAGGCAGAAGGTCAAAATGTCCATTCATTACAACACTGACACCAGCATTCCCTTTCTCGATCTTGTCACTCCTCACGCGGAGCTAGAACAGGAACTCACCGATGTATTTCTGCGCGCTTTGCGCTCCGCTGCGTTCATAGGTGGCCCCATGGTTGAGAATTTTGAGACAGCGTTTGCCTGTTTCTGTGAAACCACTTATTCAATCGCAGCTAGCAATGGTACTGAAGCTTTACGCTTCGCCATTATGACTTGTGGAGTGCAGCCAGGTGATGTTGTTCTCACTGTACCCCATACATTCATTGCCACCGCTGAAGCTATATCACAAGCTGGGGCTTTGCCCGAGTTTATAGACGTTGACGAATCCACGTACAACATGTCAGTAGAAATGCTGCAGCAGTATCTGGAGGAGCGGTGCACCAGGAGCCGATCAGGAAAACTTCTAAGTCTTCGGAGTGGTCGCCCAGTAACGGCGATAGTGCCCGTGCATCTCTACGGGCAGATGGCGGACATGGATTCAATCCTGGAGCTCGCAACAAAATACGGTTTAACCGTCATTGAGGATGCATGCCAAGCGCACGGTGCGGAATATTTCTCGAAGAATCACAATCGATGGATGAAAGCTGGTTCGATGGGTAGAGCCGCAGCATTCAGTTTCTATCCAGGCAAGAATCTCGGAGCGTGTGGTGAAGCTGGCGCAGTGACCACAAATGATATCGGCGTCGCCGAGAAAATTAGGATGCTGCGCGACCACGGTCAAGCTAAGAAGTACTATCACGAGATCGAGGGATGCAATGGCCGCATAGACGCCATCCAGGCTGGACTTCTACACGCAAAGTTGAACCATTTAGCAAGATGGAATGCGGACCGACAAGATCGCGCAATGGAATACAATCGTTTGCTTGCTAACAATTGTGCAATAATCCTTCCCCATGAGCCTTCATGGTCCCGTGCTGTTTATCACCTCTATGTCATTCGTACGAAAGATCGTGATGGCATGATGGAACATCTGAAAAATTCAGGTATTGGTACAGGAATTCACTATCCAGTCCCCCTGCACATGCAGAAAGCCTACGCATCACTGAACTATTACACAGATGATTTTCCGGTGGCAAAAAGTCTCGCTAGCGAAATTGTTTCGCTGCCGATGTTTCCACAGCTGACGGTTGACCAACAAGCAAGAGTCGTCAAAGAAATCTACAACTTCACCTCCAAGGCTCAACCAGAGCGACCAGAATACGAGGATAACCTTGTAAGAGCAGTCGGAAGGGTTGCTTAAGAGTTGCTTCCTTTCCAATTTCCCTGAGACGAACCACCTTGGCATTAACTCGCTCGGGCAGAGATAAGAAATGGACTAGAGTGTGAAGAAAAGCCTCGACATCGCAGTATGTATCGTCGTTGAGAACCTGCCCGTCCCTCTCGACAGACGCGTCTGGAAGGAAGCATGTGCCTTGCGCGACGCCGGGTATATTGTCTCCGTTATTTGTCCAAAAGGAAAAGGCTTTACGGCAGGACACGAGAAGATTGAAGGAATAGAAATCTATCGTCATTACACATGGGAAGCTTCGGGCGCCCTAGGGTATTTCTTGGAGTACGGTGCCGCTCTGATTGCTGAGCTGTACTTAACCTTGAAAGTTTTCACACGCACCAAATTTCGTGTCTTACAAGCCTGTAACCCTCCTGACACTATCTTTCTCATAGCATTAATGCTGAAACCTCTAGGCGTCCGATTTATTTTTGACCAGCACGATCTGGTACCAGAGCTCTTCGAAGCTAAATTTGGCAAACGCAGCGGACCACTTTATCGGCTTGCCTTACTATTTGAGGCGTGTGCTTTCCGTGCGGCCAATACCTGTATAGCGACGAACGAGTCTTTCAAGGACATCGCTATCGCCAGAGGAGGAAAACATCCAGATGATGTGTTCGTTGTACGAAACTGTCCAGACCTCAAAACATTTCGCCCAAGCCCACGCCAAGCAAGAAACAAGTTTGATAGTCGACTATTGGTTGCCTATGTAGGTTTTATGGGGAATCAGGATGGTTTAGATCTTTTACTTGATTCGATCGAGCACATTGTCAAAATCGGCGAGCGAAGAGACACACATTTTCTTCTAGTCGGTGGAGGCACGGAACTTCCCAAACTGCAAAACCTAGTTGCCGAAAAAAGATTGGAGAACTTTGTTACTTTCACCGGACAGGTATCTCACGATGAAGTAGCCGCCTACCTCTCGCAGGCAGATCTCGGCGTGGCACCAGACCCTAAGAATTCCATGAATGACAACTCGACTATGATCAAAATATTTGAATACATGGCATTCGGTCTTCCAGTAGTCTTATTCGACTTAAAAGAAGGGCGCCGTACGGCCGGTCAAGCCGCCCTCTATGCGACCCCGAATGATACGCAAGACTTTGCGCACCAAATTACGAACTTGCTGAATTCGAGGGAACTCCGAGACGAACTCGGCAGTTGCGGAAGAAAACGAATAGAAGACAAATTGAACTGGCAAAACGAAACGACTTCATTGCTCCAGGCATATGAAGCAGCACTCCAATATGACTACGCCTTAGAAGTGCCAGAAAGCCAATGACGCCAATAATAAATTCACGTAGTTCATTGGCAGACATAATGCCGCGGTTTTTTTGTAAATCGACCAGAGAAATCCAATTGCCTATCAAATATCGCGAATATTTAAATAGGTTCATGCAGGCTATGTTTTACATTTTTTTCTGCGGCCTTTTCTCATGCTTACCTTGTTTCTCCGCCGACTTTTATCTGATCCGCTCGTCAGATAAACCGTCTGTCGAACAGCAAGAACTGGGAGTCGCCACTCAATTCTATGGGCTCAATCTAGAAGTTGTAACGGCAACTGCTGTCAATATTCCAGCCGTAGCCGAAGCAGTGAAAAACAATGAAATTCTAGCGGTAGTAATCGAAGCCGACGCGCTTGCCAACACGGACCGGAAGACGTTGCTCTCAGCCCTTCGAAGACGAGAACACCAAGTGCCTGTATTGATTGTTGGTGTGACGCCAGACACCGATCAAGCCATGCTTAGCGAATGGTCAGGCATCGCTGCAATAGACGTCGAAAAACTTACCGGCTCATCAGAGCTCCATCTAGTAGTAGAAGCCGAATCCGGCATTGGCAGACAACTGTCCGGCCTCGAATTACCGAGTGCAAGTGACCAGTCATTTTATTTTCGACTAGGCCCGCATAGCCGCGCTGAACAAATAGTCTCTGTTAAAAAAAATGGCTTAGTCTTACCCACGTTCATTAGCAATGACCTATCTGGGCAAAGAGTCTTTCTGCTTTGCAAAAGGATCGCTTCTTCCGACTCGCAAGCACATTGGGCACCTGAAAACACCGAAGACGCGTTCGAGAAGATCGCATCTGTGATGATGTTCACAAAGTATTGTGCCGGCGAGAGAGGCTGGCACGCTCTTCATCACTACGCCAACCTCACAATCGACGATCCTTGGCTGCGCGAGCCCTATGGGAAGCTAAGCTACAAGGGACTTCTGGAAGAGATGGAAAAGCACAATTTCCATACAACAATTGCCTTCATACCTTGGAACTTTGATCGAAACCAATCGGCGCCCGTGTCCTTGTTTAGGGACCATCCTGATCGTTTCTCGATTTGCATACATGGAGACAATCATGATCATAAGGAGTTTACCGATTACAGAAGTAAGCCTTACGTTGTGCAAGTAGCGGCTATTCGACAGTCTGTCGCCAGAATGGATAAGTTTCAAACTGTATCTGGCATTCCGTACGACAGAGTTATGATATTTCCCCACAGTATCGCGCCAGAAAAAACACTCGAGGCACTGAAAGCTAACGACTATCTCGCGACGATAAACTCGCAAAATGTTCCAATGGGTTCGGATAAACCAACTGGTATCTTATTTGCTTTGCGGCCCATCACCCTTTCGTTTGGGAATTTTCCAAGTATTCTTCGCTATCCCGTCATAAATCCAACTCCGGCTTACCGTATTGCGATCGATGAGTTCCTCGACAACCCTCAGTTCTATTACGTTCATCAAGATTTTTTTGCGAGCGGAATCGACGCCTTTGATGAACTCGCGGATGAGGTGAACAAGCTTCAGCCTGGCACAAAGTGGAAGAGCGTTGGCGAAATCGTCAAGCACTTGTATTTGTTGCGGCTCAGGGAAGACTCAAACTACGATGTACTTGCGTTCTCGAGCAATATTGTTCTTCACAATACCTCAGCGCGAACTTTAATTTTTTACGTTAGGAAGCAAGAATCGGGCCCAACGTCGGTTAGGTCGGTCAACATCGACGGAGCGATTGCTCCTTTTCAACTCGACGACGGATATTTAGACATTCGTGTGTCCGTTCCGGCCGGAGAATCCCGTGGCGTTGCGGTCCGTTACAACAGCGATCCGAATTTTGCCTCAATCAGCATCGCGAGAAACTCCATTTATGCTTATGCTCTTCGCGAACTATCGGATTTTAGAGATATAACACTGTCACAAATTGGTGTTGGCCGCGCGTTTACCGCTCTTTACTACGGGCGTGGAGTAATTGCCAGACTCATCATCGCAGGTGGTTGCATTATTATAGCCTCCTGTATCGCGGGAGGTTTGACGTGGATTGTGGTTGTGAGAAGAAAGCCGCATGCTCAGTCAACTCTCGGAGAGTCCCCAGATCAACGGCTTGTCAGGTAAGGTCGAGCCCTCCACCGCCTATAAGTAATTTCGCAATCTTTTTAGTTTTGGACAAAACCACTACCCAAGACAAAGCCAAGCACAACCTTCAGAGCGACAGCCTCACCCTCTTATGACTACTAACTTAGCAAACTATGTCGTTATTACACCTGTGAGAGATGAGGAGAAGCACCTCGAATCGACGATCGAGCACATGGTCAAACAAACAGCTACGCCAAAACAATGGGTGATAGTAAATGATGGCTCGAAAGACCGCACCGGAGAGATCGCTGATGGCTATGCAAAACGGTATCCGTGGATAAAAGTTGTCCATCGGCAAGATCGAGGATTTAGGAAGGCCGGTGGCGGAGTGGTAGATGCCTTTAACGACGGTTACCATGAACTGGATCGTAGTGACTGGAATTTCGTCGTCAAATTTGATGGTGACCTAACCTTTGATGGAAACTATTTTGAGGAATGTTTTAAAGAGTTTGCGAGTGACGACGAATTGGGCGTCGGTGGAGGAGTAATCTGTTACATCGATGATGGGAAAAAAAGTTTTGAAACAACTACTTCCTTTCATGTTCGCGGTGCTACCAAGATATATCGAAAAGCTTGCTGGGAGTCGATTGGTGGGCTTCTATCCATCCCGGGCTGGGACACAATGGATGAAGTGAAAGCCAACAGTTGTGGCTGGAAAACAAGAAGCTTTCCTCATCTGCATCTCGTTCACCAACGGGATACAGGCTCAGCAGACGGTATGTGGCCGACACTTGTCAAATACGGCCGCGCCAACTACATTTGCGGTTACCACCCCCTATTCATGCTTGGCAAATGCTTTAAGCGACTGGCCCAGAAGCCGTACTTGATTGGTTCTATTGGACTCATGTACGGATTTATTTATGGATATCTAATGAAAGTGCCTCAAGTCGCTGATCGTCAGGTCATCGATTACCTTCGTCGCGAGCAAGTTAAGCGAATGTTTGGTAGCGAAACAATGTGGAAATGAGTAGCTAATGTTTCTAGTTGATAAATTAGATGACAAGTCACGATGATAGCTACCGCGCCAACTTTAACGAGATTTGCAACTCTAATTTCACAATAAGGTTTGACCCTATGATTTCAAAAACCGAACATGTAAAAGCTCTGTTTGAAACTCCGCAAAAGTACCTTGACCCGAGAGCGTATGACATCCGCATCCGTATCGAGACAATAGGACAGTTTACCGAAGGCCTAGAGTTCGAAAATATATTGGATATCGGTTGCGGCGACGGCTCGATCTCTTTGCCACTACTTTCTCGGTGCAAAAAACTTACTCTACTGGATCTTTCCAAAAACATGCTCCATCTTGCATCAAAACGAATTCCCTCTGGCCGTTTGAACGACGTCGAGATGATTGATGGAGACTTCATGGCTGCCAATCTCGAGCATCAATCATTTGACCTCATTTTTTGTATCGGCGTCCTCGCACATGTGGATTCTCCAGCTGCAGTTATAGAGAAAGTATCGAACCTCGCGAAACCGGGTGCTTGGATAATTCTCGAGTTTACTGACAGCTTTCATTTCTGGGGCGTACCGGTTGTTTTATATCAGAGCGTACTAAAGCTATTGAGGCCCGCACCATATAAATTGAACCGTCTTCGACAAATTGAGGTTTTGAAACTGTGTCGGCATAGTGGACTTGGGATACTGGGGCTATATCGTTACGGTTTACCTCCGCTTGGTTCTCATAAGTTTCTCAATCAAGAAGGAATGTACGACTTGACTCGACGTCTATTTGGCTCCTCGAAACACAACCGAAAACGGTGGATGGGAAATCAGTTCATCTATCGTTTACAGAAGAGTCAGTGAGTCTACCGACATCCGAAAGTTTGAACGCAGTTGGAGTTGATCAATGTACGAAACTGAAGTAAATAATCGGACTGAAGCTAGCAGCGAAATTCCAGCCGATGTCATAAAAGAGTTCGGAACGCTGGCGGGAATGGTTCAAACACGAACCACGCTCGCCTGGAGCGAACACTGCACGGAGTGTGTTTGGCCCGTTTGCTATTCGACCTGCGATCTCTACAGCCCGCGCGAAGACGGCAAATGCAGGCGGTTTATTGACGGAATGGTTCGGGTGGAATGCTCTGAAGCGATAAATTCGTACCTATTGAAAATCAAGTTCAAGAGATGGGGGAAGCTGTGGTCACCGGGAAATGTGCGCCTGCACTCCGCCGGACAAGCTGAGAGAATAGAACGAAGAGATTATCAGATCGGAACAGTGTTGCATCAGCTACCGATCCCCACTCTCTTAAAGACAGCGATAACGAGTAAAAGATATAGTCACAAAAAAAAGTCGGCGGGCCGCCCCGCAGATGCCGGGGACAGTTTGCCAACGTCATTTTTACTAGAGTGTTATAACCCCCAGTCTTTCAGTATTCGGATCTCGCTGACGATGAGGCCTTTAGGTGAAGGCAGGCTACCGTTTCAAAAACTTATAGAAGTCGATCCAGGCTTCAATCGCATACGCGTTCCAATGAACAATGTTCTCAGAGTCATTAACCCTCGGACGCCGTTCAATGTAGACCTCATTCCAAATGATGTTTTGGAAGGAACAACGCTTTACTTCGGACTGATGGAATTTGTCCAAGAGGTTGAGCCACACTCATCCGAGAAAGTTAAGTTTACAAAATGCGTAATTTGGGACTTGGATAATACTTTATGGGATGGTGTTTTAGTTGAAGATGGCCTGGAAAATCTGAGACTCAGAGTTGATGCAGTTGATGCTATTAAGCAACTCGATGCACGAGGGATCTTGCAGTCCGTTGTGAGCAAGAATAATTACGAAGAAGCAATGGAAGCAATAAAGCATTTTGAATTAGACGAATATTTCCTTTTTCCTCAGATTTCATGGCGGCCAAAAAGCGAGGGCGTTGACGCAATCTCGCATGAACTAAATATTGGGAAAGATACGCTTATTTTTGTCGACGACTCACAGTTTGAATTAGAACAGGTAAAAGCAATTTGCCCGACGGTTCATGTTCTTAACGCTATTGATACACATACCTTGCTCGAAATGAAAGAATGTGATGTCCCTGTCACTGCCGAAAGCAAGAATAGACGAAAGATGTACAAGACTGAATCGGAACGTCGAAACTTGGAAGAAAGCTTTGGGAACGACTACATGGCTTTCTTGCGTTATTGCGAGATACGCTTGTCAGTTCAGACCATGACTGAAGAAAATGTTGATCGCGTCCATGAATTAACACAACGTACGAATCAAATGAATTTCTCCGGACAGCGTTATGACCGCGCTGTTTTGAAAGATCTTCTATCGAAGTCATATCTCGATACTTACGTTCTTAGCTGCGAAGATCGGTTCGGTTCATATGGGATTATAGGTTTTAGTATTGTCGATAGCCGTGAGCCAAGAATGACCGATTTGATGTTTAGTTGTCGAATTCAATCAAAACGCGTCGAGCACGCATTCCTCAACTACATTGTTAAAAATTATATTCGCGATCTGAACAAGGATTTCTTTGCCAATTATCGTAAAACTCCCAGAAATGCGCCTTCAGGAAGAGTTTTTTCTGATCTCAACATGGAAGAGGTTGGAGTATCATCTGGTGTAACCTCATTGGTTTTTCGTAAAAATAAAGAACTGCTCGACGACGGGGTCGTGACAATTATCATTACGGAAGTACCGCTTTCGACCAACTAAACCATGAGCATAAAAACTCCGATTGCCATGGCGCGCCGAAAGCTTTTAACTTTTCTGTCTAAGCGCCCAGCAATTTTAAAAACGGACGGCCCTACGATATCGTTTACGTTTGATGACTTCCCGCGGACGGCTTTGACTGTTGGTGGAAACATATTGGAAGCGCTTGGCTCTCGTGGCACCTATTACACCTCGATTGGCTTGATGAATAGCACAAACCATCTAGGGGAGCAATTCAGGCGCGATGATCTAGAAACTCTTCTGTATCGCGGCCACGAACTGGCAAGTCACACGTTTAGCCATATATCCTGTCGTTCAGTCTCATGCGCAAAATTCAGGGCGGAAGTAGACTCGGGTAGACGAGCTCTAGAAGAAATAACTGGGCAAAGTGATATTGGCAACTTTGCGTTTCCATTTGGAGATATAACGCTAAAGGCAAAAACAAAAATTGGTATGGACGTAGCGAGCTCCCGAGGAATTTGGGGTGGATTTAACGACTCGAAAATTGACTTAAATTTGCTTAGAGCGAACAGTTTGTACGGGGGACTTGATAAGAGCTCTCAAGTGCGAGAATTGATTTTAGAAAACGAGCGCAGGCAGAGTTGGCTGATTTTTTACTCGCACGACGTGCGCGATACACCGTCTCCATTCGGTTGCACTCCTGAGCTTTTAAAGTTTGCTGTGTCATTTGCTCTGAGCAGAAGTGCTCGTGTCGCCACTGTCGCGGAAGTTGTAGCCAAGTTGGTTGCGCCGTCTTCAACGAAGGAAATCACGGCACATTGAGCGGTGGTCTTCTTAAAGTTGATCCCTCCAGACGTGCCCTCAACTCGAGCTCTATTTCCCGATAGAACCATAGCTTTCCGCAGATTGCCAGCAAGACACTCCTAGACACCAACCCCTAGGATGGAAGGACTACAAATCGTGAACCTATCAATCGTCATTCTTTGCTGGAACGATCGGAAGGTCATCAATGACTGTTTACGTTCTATCTACTCTGGAATTCACTCAATCAAGTTTGAGGTCATCGTATCCGATAATGGATCAACCGACGGATCACCAGAGTTCATCCGCGCAAACTTCCCTAAAGTTCGCGTCATAGAAAACGGCACAAATTTAAGATTTTCAAAAGGGAATAACGTCGGTATCGAAATAAGCACAGGTGATTATGTCTTGATTCTAAATCCAGACACGATTATTCACGAAGGCTCTTTTGATCGATTGATTGAATTTGCAGACCGCCACCCTGAAGCAGGCGGGTTTGGTTGCAGGGTTCTCAATCCTGACGGCTCCTATCAGAGTTCAGGACGACCGTTTCCAACAATCTGGCGAGGGTGGCTCGGAGCTCTTCACCTTGGAATTCTTGGTCACTTCTCAAGCGCTTTGGTCTCTGATGAATATGTCAGCTGGAAGGGTGATACGGAGCGAACGATTGATTGGCACTCCGGGTGTTGCCTGATGGTGCGTGCTAACTTATTGAAAAAAATAGGCGGGTTTGACGAGCAATTTCAGTATTACTACGAAGACGTCGACCTTTGCCACCGAGTATGGGATACCGGTTGCTCGATTCTCTTCACGCCCGAAGTTACTATCACTCACCTCGGCGGACAGTCGACAAGTCAACGATTTCCGATCCCATTTGAATTGGACAAACATCGCAACCGCTATCGTTATTTTTATAAATATTTCGGCAGAAGAGGTGTTCACCATTGCCGTCAGTATTCGCTGGCGCGAATCCGGATTCGCCAAGTCGGATATGGACTCGTCTCATTTGTAAAGCAATCAGATCAACTCAAAAGACGTTTGGATCTATATAACGCTGCGGTTGAATGGAACATGCGCGTCGATCCGGTTCAGCTTGTGGAAAACGGTAAGGAGCCTGGGTTAGGTGATGTTGCTTGATCGCTGGGGGTGTCTCTGGTATAAACAGAACAGGTCTTGGCAAGCCAATGCCTATTCCGGCTTTGTAACCAATTTGTGTGATTGCGTCCCTCACCCGCAAATGTCAGTCTAAAGTTTGTGATGGGGTGGGGCATGAGACATCCGGCTCTTCCTGAGGCGTCGCCTTCACAAACTGTAAACGGCACTAAGCAATATTTATTTGTACGAACGTTGAAAAATGCGACCTGTGCAGCTCAAGTAGTTGCTAGGTAAGATAAAAATATATCCCCGCGCATGGGACGACTTCCTGCGATTTGGCCGGACGCATTCGTACGAATTTCTTAACACTACCTCTCTTTTCGTTTTGCTCTGCCTCTTATCAACGTTCTTTTTACACGTCTCAAGAGGTGTTCGTGTTTTCAAAATTCTCTATCTTCGCCTCCCCAGGCACGATTATGTCGTGGTCTTCTCCTTCTCAAGTGAGCATCCAATCGCAATTCGGTAAATCTCTGCTCCTCCTGATTTTTGCTTGTCTAGCGATTCCTCAGGCTTTTGCAGCATGTCACACTGTTACCCCCAGCGGTTCAGGCTCGAAAACAGGGGCCGATTGGAATAATGCTTACGCAGGTCTTCCCTCAACCCTGGTCAGAGGCGATATCTACTATCTCGCCGACGGAAACTACGGACATCATCTGTCTCTCAGTCAGGCAGATTCCGGAACTTCAACTATCGAACTCCGTAAGGCGCAAAGCTACGACAACTGCACAAGTGCCGGCTGGAACACCGCAACAATGGGATCGAGCCAGGCTGTCTGGACTTGGGGCAGCCAAGGATCTATGGTCAGCATTACGAGTGACTACTGGACAATTAACGGGAACGGCCAGAACGCTGGCACCAACGAGGTTGGTTGCGGCGGCGTACAAGCTAATCCGCCCGCATCACTTACAGGCGCCGCTCCCAACGCTGCAGCCTGCGGCATCAAGATTGATGCGTCTACCTGTACCTCCACTGCAAATAATGGTTGTGACGGCGGCAATGGTGAAATGCACGGCGCAGGTAAAAACATCACCTGGGAGTCCGTCGAGTGGAAGGGTCAAGGGCTGAACGCGAACGGCAATAACAACTCCGAGACTTACTTCTGGTTTGCTAACTCAACCACTAACATGGTCGTCACCCACAGCTATCTTCACAATGCGAGTACTACCTATATAACCAATGCAAACGGGGGGTGGAATAACGGAACCATCTCTTATAACTACTTCTGGGGCCTGTTCGACGGCGCTCTAAACCATGGTGAGGCGCTTCAAGACACGGGCTCGGACTCGGGAACTTCGATCCACCACAATATCTTTAGAGATCAGACAACAAACGGAGATCTGGTATTTGTAGACCCCGTAACTGGAACTCACAGCAATTTCAGTTTTTACAACAATGTCGATTTCTGCTCATCGGGCAATAGCTGCCGTCACAATGATGGATTTATTGCCTGCATCAACAGCAGTCAGACCTGTACTGGCTTCATGGTTATCAACAATACGATTGGACCCGGCGTTACCAACAATTGCGGGATCGTCTCCACAAATACCGGTGGCTACACTGTCAGAAACAACCTCTGGTACAACTGCGCAAGTGCTTCGGTAAGTGGTGCTGGTTTTACCCAGGACCATAACTCGTTCTTGAATACTTCCGGTTCAAGCGGCTCCACAAATGTAAACATATCCAGCGGTGCTCCCAACCCGTTTGTCAATTGGGCGGAGGGCAACTTCAAGCTGGCTTCGGACAACGCAGACTGGAACAACGCTGTAAACCTCGGGGCTCCGTATGACACAACCGACCTCTACGGAAGTGCATTCGCAAATGATCGTGGAGCCACGCAAATGGGTGATCCCGTTTCTCCCGCCCCTCCCACCAATTTGAGCTACACGACTTCATCTCACTAATCAACGACCGCTGAAACATCTTTTTAGAACGAATTCGTAGCGATAAGATCGGAGTTTGTGACCTTATCGCTACGAACTTTTCTTTTTTCTGCCTTGAATAGGTAATCCCAATAACCTGCAGAGGTGGAACGTCACTATTTCTTTTGTGGGTAATTCCTGGTCTCGCCTTCTCTGATGTCTCTTCAGACCGGGAATTGACTTGGCAAGGCTGCTGGCTGCCCTTATGATGTTCTTGAACGTTGCCCTTCATAATCGCGCTAAAGGAACGTATAGCTTCGGTTGCCAACCGCAGCTGGAGTTCCCTGCTGTGGACAAACCATATGGAACCCGATCACTACCGATTCGGTGGTGGCTCCTCCGCCACCGTGCTTCATCCTCTGGTGGCGGTGGCAATGGTGCTTGCGATCTTCTTGATCTTGTGGGCACCCCTTAAGAATGCACTAGCCTCCCTGTTGCTTGCTATCTTCCTCATTCCCAAAGGCCAAGTTCTAGTTTTAGCAGGTGTCCACCTAAACGTTTATAGAATTATCTTGCTGGCTGGGTTGGCTCGATGGGTGATTTCAAAGCGCAAAGCGCCACTGACAGGAGGCTTCAACTCTATTGACCGATTGTTCGCGGCGGGAGCTATCGCCTTCTTTGTTATTTTTTCACTGCAATACATGGCAACACAAGCTCTCATCAAAGCTCTAGGCGACCTCCTGGATGCGCTCGCTGGCTACTTTGTCTTACGTTTTTTTATTAGAGATCGAGATACCGTTCGAGAGACGATTAGAGTGATGGCTATCGTTGCCTTCATTGCTGGAATCTGCATGCTCAATGAGCAGCGGACCGGCGTGAATGTTTTCGGTCTCCTTGGAGGCACACTAAGCATCTCGGAGACACGTAATGGGGCGATTCGGTCGATGGGGCCGTTTTTGCATTCCATCCCAGCTGGAGCTTTTGGTGCAACACTTGTTCCCCTGTTGATTTGGTTGTGGTCTGAGAAAACATTTCGAAAGACTGCAATCCTCGGTTTTTTGGGGGCTACTGTCATGGCAATAACTTGCCATTCCTCTACTGTGCTGGGATGTTATGTCGCGGGAATCTTCGGTTTATGCATGTGGCCACTTCGCAAGCAGATGCGGCTAATTCGATATGGGCTTTTGCTCTCGGTAATAGTTCTGCACTTGGTTATGAAGGGCCCCGTCTGGTCGCTCTTAGAGCACATAGATTTGACGGGCTCGTCAGAAAACTTCCATCGATACCAGCTCGTTGACACCTTCATTCGGCATTTCGACGAGTGGTGGCTTTTAGGCACACAGAACAACGGCTCTTGGGGTTGGGAGATGGCCGACACTTCAAATGAATATGTAACCTATGGCATCGGCGGCGGTCTACTAAGTTTTGTTCTGTTCATCGCTATCATTTCGAAGTGTCTCGGAAGAATTGGAACCAAACGAAAACTTGTATCAGGAAACCGAAGTGAAGAATGGTTCTTCTGGTGCCTTGGCTCTGCGATGCTCTCGCACTTGGTAGTCTTTATCGGAATCGATTATTTCGATCAGATGCTTCTTGCTTGGTTTGCGTTGTTGGTCATGATCTCCACGAGCGTCTCTACAGCTACACCGAACGGCAAAGCCAAACCGGTTCGCCGCCTCAAAAACCTGAAGCGCTGGTATTTCGACCACGAGCTCGACGAGGAATTTCAAGAACCTAAACTATTGAACGTCCTCTAATTTGCATAGGCAAGTCATCCAAGTAACGCCTTTATTATCTGCCTTGCTGCAATCCATGACCTGTGTGGCGGAGGAGACGTAATTAGTATCGCCGCTCACGCTTTCCCAAGTAACGACACCCAAGATATCTGCTCGCCTAAATATAAATTCTGCGAGCAGATCGTTCTGGAAACGGACAAAATGATGACAAATACCATGACGAAATCCATATCCCGTATTGATGAAAAAGTTATTCCGAACAGCGGCTGTCCGTGCTGCGGCGAATCGGGTTCCAGACGATGGATTCAAGTTCCGGAAAGATCGCAGCCTGGAGCTAGCGATTATGACCTTTTGCGTTGCCCCTCATGCTCGCATACGTGGCTTGAGAATCGGCCGATGCGAGAGGAAATGGGCCGATACTATGGACCTGAATATCATCGGGCTGTCGGGAATGCGGGAGAATCTTCGAGCAAGCGGTGGAAGAAGCAACTGCAGGTTATATCGAAATACAAAACTGGAGGCAACATCCTCGATATTGGATGTAGCTCAGGAGCGTTCCTCGGATACCTGAAAGGCGGTCCGTGGAAGCTCTATGGGATAGAGCAAAATTTGCCCACCGCAGAAAGAGCCCGAGCCCTTACCGGCGCGGAAGTCTTTGCAGGTGACGTAGAAGACGCGGCCTTTCCACCTAACAGCTTTGATGTCGTCACATGTTCAGATGTGATGGAGCATCTCTATGAACCGCGTGACGTCTTCCGCAATGTCGCCGAATGGTTGAAGCCAGGCGGCATCTTCTACATATTTGTACCGAACATCAAGTCTTGGGAGGCACGCGCCTTCCGCTCCTATTGGTACGGGTTAGATCTACCCCGGCACCTTCATCACTACTCCGCAGAATCGTTGACTGGCCTCGCTATGTTGGTTGGTCTTCGCGAAGTGCGAATGGTGACACCCCCAGGGCGCTATGTAGAGCAGAGCACTTGGATCTTGCTCGACGACATGGCTCGCAAGGCAGGGCTGAAATGGACGCCATCGGAACTGAATCCTCAACCCGGAATACCCTGGAAGTTGTTACGAAAAGCTCAGAGACTTACGATCGGGTCGCTGTACAGCAGCGCGGCTTCGTACTGCGGAGCAGGCCCAAGTCTGCAGGCGGTCTTTCAAAAAGACTAATTCTTAGAGCATCGGCTCTTTTGGCGTCAAAACTTTGTTAGTCCTTCTTCCAACAATCTGAATTCAACCACATCACCCGATAATTCGTAGAGGAGCATGATGGGTTTTATGAGCATTTGCAACCGAGTCAAGGTTGCGGCCAACGGCGCCTTATTGGGTGATACCCTCCGCGCCAAAGCAACGCGCGGCGGAGCATGGCTGGGAAGCGGGAGCTTTGCGGAGCAGGTAAGCCGGTTTGCGCGGAACATGCTGCTGACCAGGCTGCTTGCCCCAGGTGCCTTTGGAGCCATGGCGATTGTATTGTCTTCGTCTTCCCTCGTCGCCTCTTTCTCCGACGTCGGACTGTGGCCGGCAGTTATTCGAAACCCACGTGGAGGTGACGACTCATACCTAAATGCGGCGTGGTGGATGGGGCTAGGGCGAGCAATTGGCATCTATTCCTTGATCTTTACGGCAGCCCCTTGGATTGCACGGTTCTATGGGATTCCAGACCTATCCATGTTGCTACGAGTGGCTTTATTGAGCATCCTGCTTGACGGCTTGATCAGTCCACGTTCGAAACTCGCACAAAAGGATATGAAGTTCGGGCGCTGGGCGTTTATCAGCAATGGAGGCGGAATCTGTGGTGTCATCCTGACGATAGCTCTTAGTTTCATTCTTCGAGACGTAAGAGCTCTCGCAATTGGCTACTGCAGTGAAAATGCTTTTAGATGTATCTTCTCTTATATTCTTTTCCCAGGATTTCCGTCTCTAAGGTTGGACACGGATGCTATCCGAGATCTCCTTAAATTTTCACGAGGGATGGTTGGTCTATCCTTTTTGAATCTTATCTTTGCTCGTGCAGATATCTTCGTATTAGGAAAGCTATATTCTCCTGCAGCATTGGGTATTTATACGATGGCTGTTTACTTAGTCCAGACGCCATCAGGCTTCCTGATAAACATACTTGGAACAACTCTCTTGCCGGCATTCTCGCATGTTCGAGAGGACAGGAAGCGCGGAAACCGTATCCTATCGGAAGTATCGTCTTGGCTTATTTTGCTCGGGTTACCAGCGGTAGTGATGATATGGCAGTGTGGGCCATCTCTGCTGACGATTACCTACGGCGCTCGTTATGCTGCCGCCTCCGGCGCACTTGCCGTTGCAGCGGGTGTAACACTCCTGAACACGCTCAATTCTTTAGTCACTAGTCTGTTCTACGCTGCAGGACGTCCTGCTCTACACCGTCGCGCTGTCGCAGCCTCTGCAGCTATTATGATCATCGCGATCTATCCAGCCTGCAAGTATCTTGGCATGGTTGGCGGCCAGGCAGCCGCTCTAATCGCGATCATTGTTAGCTACCTTCTTCAACTCGATCGCGCACGCGAGATCACGGGCTTGACAATTACTAAGTACGGAAAAGTAATTTTGCCAGCAGCAATGGTGTCGATTGGTAGCCTCGTTGCTATACTCGCCGTACGCTCACTCGGACTTGCCATAAAGCCGGCAGAAGATGTAGCAATTTGTGTTGCTGTTTGCGCAATTGCGTATGCGTTTTATGTTCCGATGCTAATGCGGTTAGAGAAATCGCACGACGTGAAAGCATCGGTCTGATCCACCTCGACGCTACGATCAACAATGTAGATTCAATTTTAGATTTTGCGGATATAAGATCAGCTATGGCCTTCTTCAGAGGAAAACCGGGAGCTTACCATGAGGATCCGCTGTCGTTTCTTGCCAGAGTCGTAACGAGTATATACAGCAAATGGATAAGCGCCACGTACCCTTTTTTGTCGCTCGGGATAAACCTGTCCGTTCATTACCCATGCGTAATAAGCCGGCAAACAGCAAATAACATCAAAATAGGCAATTCAGTCATTATTCGCAAGGATAGTTGGCTGAACATCATCTCTGAGGAAGCCAGCGGTCTAACTTTGAACATCGAAGACAACTGCTCTTTGGGCCTCCGCACAACTATATCGGCTAAGAACTCAATTCATTTGGAGCGCGGAGTCATAATCGCCGCTTCGGTGCTTATTCAAGATCACAACCACGCCTACGAAGATGTGGAGATTCCCATCAGAGAACAAGGTGTAACCGCAGGCGGTCGCATCCAAATTGAAGAAGGTTGCTGGATCGGACAAGGCGCAGCCATCATATGCGGTAAGGGTGATCTAGTTATCGGTCGCAACAGTGTAGTTGGAGCGAACTCGGTAGTGACGAAGAGTTATCCTCCTTACTCTGTAATTGCAGGGAACCCCGCCAGACTGATTAAGCAGTACGACCCGCTCACAAAAACCTGGATCAAGGTATCTGAAGACGCTAAGGGGTCTGAACGATCAGGCGAACGCGAAGCAGAAACGAAGCACAACGACGATCTGTCGCAAGTCTTTTCAGCAACCCGCTTCTTATAAGTACAAATCTCCCGAGACCGTTCGCGCATCTTGCCAAGCCGATCAAAGGAAACTAAAGTGCAGACACAACGCCCAATGCCAGCAATTACCGAAGAAGCTCGATACTTTGAGGTTCCCGACGCTCATCTTTACACGGTATTGCACAAACCCGACAATCCAGTGGCACGTGCTCTCCTTGTGGGACCATTCGCTTCGGAGCGAGTATCTTCATACTACCCTTGGGTCCGCTGGGCTCGTTATCTTGCGGAGAGACAAGTTGAGGTTCTCCGGTACGATTATCGCGGAATCGGAGAAAGCACTGGCGTCTTCGAAGAGATGAGCTTCGAAAAGTGGAGCGAAGACCTGCAGCTTCTGCTCAATTGGTTCACCAGTCGCACTCCTAATCTGCCGCTTCTATTGCATGGACTCGAACTTGGCGCCATCCTTGCCGGAAGAAATTTCCACGAAGGTGGTGGCGACGCACTTTTGATGTGGTCACCGCCTGCTACCGCAAACGAGGCCTTGCGATCGACGCTCCTGCAGTGGGCGGGATTCAAGCAGATGCTTGACTCACCCGAAAATCGAACACCCGCCAGCGAATATATTAGACAACTGCAACAGGGCGCTAATATGGACGTCCAAGGATATCAATGGCCGGGTAAACTCTGGTGTGAGTCTGTAGGTTTCGAACTACCATCTGCTCTCAGCGACGTAACCCGAGCTAAGTCGGTCTATAAAAGACCGGTTAAAAATACCAAATTAGGTAAAGATGCCTCCCCTCTAGTCAAGCCGTTTAGGGGCTATGTTGAGGTCAAAGATTTTAGTGAACTGTACTCGGAAAATTTTGGTTGGATTAGCGGAGCCTTGGCACTCAAAACTGGAGAGATGAATGAAGCTTTCAATCGAGAATCGTGAGCTGTTCGCGTTGGATACCAATGACGGGATTGTCATTGGCACCTACCATAGAGCTTACGATCAAAAAATTGATTCAACCTCTGCGCTACCCAGGGAGAAGCGCCTTGGAGTTTTATTTCTAAACTCCCTGACCCCGACGAGGTCTGCGACTGGTGACTCGGCTGTCTATTGGGCCGACTCTCTTGCAGAATCTGGATACCCCTCCCTGCGTATCGATTTAGCAGGTCTAGGTGACTCGACCGGAAATCCCCCAGCCGACTTACTCAGTTTTATTAACACGGGGGGCTATGCCTCTCTCGTCTCTACCAAAGTATCGCAGCTCATGGAGCGGTTTTGCCTATCGGGCGTTGTCATCGTCGGCCTTTGCGCGGGCGCGGTGTCCGCACTTTATACGGCCGCAACCTGCAAAGACTGCAAGGGCGTCATATTGATGGACCCGTACTTCCATCTGCCGTTAGCGAATAAGTCCGGCTTATGGGCGAAGGTTCTTCGCCGCCTTTCTAGAACCTCTGGCGGCGTATGGGTTTCCAACACGTACGATCGAGTTAGGGCATTCCAAGCTCAACTTCCCGGAACTCCCCCACCTTCGAACGCGAACTTTCCTCTACTGAACTGTTGGAAGAGCGTTGCGTCTGCGGCAACTCCGATACTCATCTTGAAGGCGCAGCACACGAAGATGAAGATTGGAGACTTTGACTACCTAACCTACATCTTCGAATTGGCGGGCCAAAAGAATGCGGTTATGGTAGAAGTAATTGACGACACCGGCCATAGCTTTGCGAACCGGGTTGGCCGTGAAGCCGTTCGACAGAATATCGAGAAGTGGCTGAATACTTATTTCCCACTTAAGATGCGCAAGGAAATTGGCTGGGATGTCATCCGCTCCCAACTCAGTGATGATGCAACAAACAGTCGCCTCGTTGGAACTCGCGCATTGAATTAAACACTATCTTGAAAGTGAGAAAATCAGCGAATTATGGATATCCGTTCCGAAATCATAAATCAGTTCAAACAGGTTGCAGATGAACAAGGAATGCCATTGGCGTCTCTCACCGATCATCTGACTCTGCTGGATGCCGGCCTCGATTCGCTTTGCTTTGCCATGATCGTGGCAAAACTGGAAGTAAAGCTTGGTGTGGATCCTTTTAGCGCCTCCGAAGATGCAGTCTTTCCAGTCACCTTCGGCGAGTTCGTTCATTTCTACGAAAACGCTGCCAAATGATATGCTCCCGTGCGAAATAATGGGCTGCGGCCAACTCCTTCCTGGCGCGACGCTCCCTGAACGGCCAGAAGAAGCGAGGTTTTTCCACTTTTCCGCTTCGTCTGATTTGCCGACGCTTCGGACATACATAACCAACTGTGTAACAGATCAGTGAATTAAAGATCGAAACTGCCTATCTTGCTATATTGCTGGCCCTACGTATCTTTTCGCCATTTTCGGTCTACGAAAAGTGTTAGAGAAGGTGTGGAATTTATTTTGTTAACTGTGTGCAAGACCATGCAATTCCGCGAAAATGCGGCTCCCCTGCAAGCCATCGTTTAACCGCAAATTTCCTCAGAAATCAGCGATGAACCCCCTCCCGCTTAGTTGGTGCACTTTGGCCATCATCGTGCTAACTACAGTGCATAAGAGTCACAATGCGTTCGAGGTTCGGGCCGCAGCAAAAGACGAGAATAGTGGCCCACAGGGCGGAGCTACGTCTCCATTTCAAGATCACACTTCTGAAAACTGGCTTGAACGACGCAAGTGCTGATTAGCGCGTGTGCATAGTTTTCAAACGGTATCACCCGTATTCCATCCACCAAATCGCTCTTCATCGCTTACAGCGGATAAGGCTCAACCTTAACAGGATCCACACTCCAGTGTCGGGTCCTTAACCACGAGGAAAGGTAAATTATGAACACGACGTTAGTCATGCCGCAATCGCAAAACCCCGCAACCGACGCCGCAATCAAAAGCACTGTTAACAGCATGATCGACGAGCTCATCACGTCTTTGCCTGACCCGAAAAAACTAACGGCTGAGGAGCGCCGCGGAATCATCGCCCGATATACAGGAGTGCTCGAGGGCAATTTCATCTACTGGATGACCGCAACTCTGCTCTCAGTCCAATCAGAAGAAGCACGCCCGATCCTCTTGGACAATCTCAACGAAGAAATCCGCGACGCTCATCCTGCTATGTTGCGTAGATTTGCCATTGCTGCCCACGCTTTCCCTACTGATACGGACTCGCTCGCGGTAACTCAAGATCTGTCGAATGTACGAGTGTTTTTAGGTCGGCTCTCCAGTGTTCAATCGCTCGCCACCATGGCTTTCTTTGAAGGGTTTATCCAGAGGTTCATGGGCTACTTTGCAGATCTCGCCACCGCACAAGGTTCTCTGGATATGGAGTACACCGACGTGCACGGCGTCTGTGACATCGCTCACACCGACGGACTTTTCCAAGCACTTTCGATTGAAATGGCTCTCAATCCTCTTGAGCCGGAGACAGATGTACTTGAAGGCGCCTATCTTCTTCGCAGATTACTTGAAACGATCATCTTCAATCGCGTTGAGCCCGTCGCAGCCTAAGCACAAAGCAACGGGGTAAGGCGATATTCGTAATATCGGGCGGTCGGGACTCAATTTGGTGGCTTATTTTCGAAGGGCTCAGCCACACGCCTCCAACGCTACAAACTCCTTCCTGCGAGATGTACTCCCTCTTGTCGTCCGAAAACGGGCCACCACTTCTCTTCTCGACCACTAACCTAAGCTCGTGAAATCTATGACGATGCGACAAACTAAATGGAAATCACTACGAAGTGCGCTAGGCACAGCCGGAAATCTTTCTGGGCGTGCTGTATTTGGCGCAGAGGCAAGTATCGCTCTAACCGATCTTATTGCAGGGTCAGCCCTGTATGGTCGAGGCGATGAGCTCTCAGGTCGATCTGTACTCGTGACCACAACGAGCCAGTTCACCACTGCGTCGGCGCTCATGGAACTCGACGGCGTCGCGAGGCGAATTGTACTTTGCACACCTGATTTACCAGTGGAACATCTACCTTACATCATCGAATCGGCGAATGTTGATGCGGTTGTATCTGATCGCACGATACTTGGGTTAGACATCCGCCGCCCCCTCTGCTTCTGTCCCACCAGTCCAAAGCTGGTGGCCGGAAATTACGACCGGAAAGTAGAACACCAAACCGAATGGATTCTTCTGACCTCCGGCACGACAGGGCTGCCGAAGTTGGTAGTGCACAACTTGGCAAGCCTCGCCGGCGCAATCAAAGAGAAAACCCCTCGAGCGGGGCAAGTAGTTTGGAGCACCTTCTATGACATTCGACGCTACGGTGGTCTGCAGATATTCCTTCGTGCCGCCCTTACCGGAACGTCGCTAGTACTCTCAGACGCAAAGGAGTCTACTGCGGATTTTCTCGCTCGCGTCGCCTCGCACGGAGTTACACACATCTCCGGCACACCTTCCCAGTGGCGTCGTGCGCTGATGAGCCCCTCAGCTCGTCTTATCCAGCCAGAATATGTCCGCCTGTCAGGAGAGATCGCTGATCAGGCGATACTCAATAACCTCAAGGCCTTTTACCCTCAAGCTAGAATCGCCCACGCTTTCGCATCGACGGAGGCAGGTGTAGCCTTCGAGGTAAACGATGGTGTCGCAGGTTTTCCGGCAACCGCGGTTGAACAGACCCCTGACGTCGAAATGAGAGTAGATACCGGAACCCTGCAGATACGTTCGACTCGCACAGCAAGCCGCTATCTGGGTGACCATCCCGCGTTTCTCAAAAACACAGAAGGCTTCGTTGATACGGGTGACTTGGTCGAATTGCGGGATGACCGCTATTACTTCGTCGGCAGACGAGATGGAGTCATCAACGTCGGGGGCCTTAAAGTACACCCTGAAGAGATCGAAGCTGTTATCAATCGGCATCCCGAGGTTCAGATGTCGATGGTTCGTACAAAAAAGAATCCAATTACAGGCTCTCTCGTTGTTGCGGACGTAGTTCTTCGAGAAACGCAGGGACCTGAGCGCGATGTGCGCGCACTCCAAGGCGATATCCTTTTGCTCTGTCGTGAAGCTCTTTCGGCCTACAAAGTCCCGTCAGCAATCAACTTCATTCCCGCTCTAACGGTCGCTGAGTCAGGCAAGCTCGTGCGGCGCAATGCGTAATGTAATCGTTACAGGTGGAAGTCGGGGGCTCGGTCTCGGTATCTCTCGAAAACTGGCGAGCTCCGGATATCGCGCTATAGCTGTCGCTCGTAAGAAGAACGACGAACTCACTACGGCAATGATGGAAGCCGAAGCCGCGGCTCCGGGATCCTTTCAGTTTTTCCCCTTTGATCTCGCTAATATCGAAGGCATCTCCGACTTAGTCAAAACCCTCCGCAAGGACTTCGGTCCCATCTATGGATTAGTTAATAACGCTGGTGTGAGCTTCGAAGGTGTGCTCGCGACGATGCCCGTATCACAGATCGAACAGCTTGTGCGTGTGAATACTCTATCGCCCATGGTGCTCACCAAACAGGTAGTGCGCTCAATGATGGCGGATGGCTGCGGTCGCATCGTTAATATGTCTTCCGTCACGGCATTCACTGGCTACAGTGGTCTCTCGGCTTATGGGGCAACGAAAGCATCGATTATCGGTTTTTCCCGATCGTTAGCACGCGAAGTCGGCCGTATCGGAAT
This sequence comes from Tunturiibacter lichenicola, assembly GCF_051013355.1. Lineage (GTDB taxonomy): Bacteria > Acidobacteriota > Terriglobia > Terriglobales > Acidobacteriaceae > Edaphobacter > Edaphobacter lichenicola_F. Next base: position 608,664 of record NZ_CP132944.1, read on the forward strand.
AACCGTAAATTCGGTAGCTCCAGGCTTCATCGAAACCGACATGACACAAGCTCTTACAGAGGAGCAACGTCAGCAAATTCAGCGCCGCAGTGCATTGAAGCGTCTTGCAGATGTCGACGACATAGCAAATGCGGTCGAGTTTCTCCTCAGCGACAAAGCAAAAAACATTACAGGGACGGTACTCACCGTCGACGCAGGCAATACAGCATGATTGACCTTCAAACAATGGCTCCAATCGATGTCACCGCCTCTCCTTCAAAGGCTTGGCTGCGCGCCCTGGAACTAACTGCGCCCATTCCACGCAATCGCGATCGTGTCTTTTCGACGCTAATCGAAGAGCTCGCCATACGCTCTGGCGATGAACCGGCTCTGCTATCCGATCGGGAGTGCCTGACATATCGAGGCCTCGTTGAACGTTCCAATCAATATGCTCGATGGGCGCTTGACCAAGACGTCGCTAAAGGTGAAGTCGTCTGCCTTTTGATGACGAACCGTCCCGAATACTTTGCTATATGGCTAGGTATTACCAGCGTCGGTGGCGTGGTAGCGCTGCTCAACACCAACCTGGTTGGCCCATCGCTAGCTCACTGTGTAAACATCGTGTCGCCTAAACATCTGATCGTTTCTGACGAGTTTATGGACTCGTTGAACACTGCGCTACCGAACCTTACGCCTTCACCAGGGATCTGGACCCACGGAAGTAGGCACGCGTCATATCAATCGATTGATATTGAGATCGAGCGCTATGCAGATAACACGTTGAGTAAAGAAGAGCGCAGATCACTAACCATCGACGATCGAGCACTGTACATCTTTACCTCCGGCACTACTGGCCTGCCTAAGGCAGCCAACATTAGCCATGCTCGCATTCTTCAGTGGAGTCTTTGGTTCGCCGGAATGATGGGCGCCGAACCAACAGATCGAATATACAGCTGCCTCCCGATGTACCACAGCATCGGCGGGGTATTGGTCCCGGGTGCCGCTCTAGTCGGCGGTGGAGCTGTCGTCATCCGGGAGAAGTTTTCAGCCAGTCAGTTCTGGAGCGATGTCATCCGTTGGGATTGCACAGTATTTCAATACATCGGTGAACTCTGCCGCTACCTGCTTCACGCTGCTCCCTCTCCGGACGAGAAAAATCATCGAATCAGGATGGCATGTGGCAATGGACTGGCATCCGAAGTGTGGGATGGTTTCAAGGATCGGTTCAAGATTCCCCAAATCTTCGAATTTTATGCAGCCACTGAAGGTGGTGTTTCGTTATTCAACGTCCAAGGAAAACGTGGGGCCATTGGACATATTCCTGCGTACTTATCGCATCGGTTCGCACCGGCACTAGTGATGTTCGACGTCGAGAGAAATCAACCTGTCCGAAATGAGCACGGATTTTGCATTCGATGTGCTCAAAATGAAGTTGGGGAAGCTATCGGTAAAGTTGTGGATGACCCATCGAACGTAGGCAGCCGATTCGAGGGCTACACAAACAAACAGGCTTCCGACGATAAGATACTTCGCAACGTCTTCGAGTCAGGCGATACCTGGGTTCGTACCGGTGATCTTATGCGAAAAGACGAGAAGGGTTTTTTCTACTTTGTCGACCGCATCGGCGACACGTTTCGATGGAAGGGTGAGAACGTTGCGACCTCTGAAGTTTCAGAAGCAATCTGCGCATTTCCGGGTGTCAAACACGCCAATGTCTACGGTGTCGCAATTCCTGGGACTGAAGGCAGAGGCGGGATGGCCGCACTTGTCACTGAGCGTGAAATGGATCTACCAGCATTCCGGAAACATCTCGTAAGTCGCCTTCCTGCCTATGCGCGCCCGCTATTCTTGCGAATTCAAGATGACGTTGAAGTGACCGGAACCTTCAAATATTCGAAAACTGACCTAATGCGTCAGGGATTTAATCCTGTGGCTATAGCCGATGTCATTTATTTCGACAATCCTGAATCTGAAGCATTTCTTCCGCTCGACAAGGCCCTCTACGAGCGCATTCAATTCGGACAGATTCGCTTATAGCAGCCTTCGCTGATAGTTCACTCTTCTGGGAAACAAAACAACCCGTGCTGCGCACTATCGAGGCGGCAGCCTAGATTTGAAAATGTTTATCGCCACAAGCGGAAGAAGGATTGGAATGTTCATAGATGAGTTCCGGAGTGATTTCGAAAGGGTGGAGTCTGAAATCGCAATGGGCCCCATAGTCCCGGCTGTGACGCCGCAAGAGATTCGAAGTTATCTCACGTCGCGCTATGACTTCAAAAAGACGATGGCTCTGGAAGTAGTCGTCGCCGATGTAGAAAACATGTTACGCACCTGGCAAGTTCAGGTCACACACCCTCGTTACTTCGGCCTCTTCAACCCTAGTGTGACACTCGCGTCTGTCGTTGCAGAAACGCTGGTAGCAATGTACAACCCCCAGTTGGCCAACTGGCGTACCTCGCCGGCGGGGAACGAGATCGAAAGACATACTCTTAACTGGCTCATTGCAAAATTCGGCCTGCCTGCAGATGCAAGCGCAACCTTCACGAGCGGTGGATCCGAGGCTAATCTCTCAGCGGTCGTTATCGCCTTAACTCACGCTTTCCCGACTTATGGCGAACATGGACTCAGACATCTCGCCGCATTACCCACAATCTATGTAACGGCAGAGGCGCATCACTCCTTCAACAAGATCGCCCACATGACGGGACTTGGTAGAAGAGCACTACGCACGGTAGCAACGGATTCATCTTTGAAGCTCGATATCGCTGATCTCAAGAAACGTGTGGCGGACGATCGAAAGAATGGATTCGCTCCATTTATGGTGGTTGGCGCCGCTGGGACGACGGCAGCCGGAGCGATCGACCCGCTACTGGAGATAGGGCGCTTTTGCCGCGAAGAAAACCTATGGTTTCATGTTGACGCTGCATGGGGCGGTGCTGCAATCATCTCTGAGAAGCTCAGGCACCATCTCACCGGTATTGACGCCGCAGATTCGATTACCTGTGATGCCCACAAGTGGTTTTCTGTGCCGATGGGAGCAGGGATGTTCTTCTGCCGTCATCCTAAAGCTGTCGCAGAGGCCTTCCGAGCTGAAGTCTCGTACATGCCCCGAAAGACGGATGGATCTGTTGATGACCCATACACGACATCGGCGCAATGGTCTCGCCGTTTTATCGGACTGAAGCTCTTCCTAGCCCTCGCACAACACGGCGAATCGGGGTACGTTGAGATGATTGAGCACCAGACTCAGATGGGACAGGTGTTACGCGAATCTCTCAAGTCCTCCGGATGGCTAATCGTCAATACAACAGCGTTTCCTCTCGTATGCTTCACTCGAGACGGCCTCGACACCACTCAATTTCTTGCAGCATTGCGTGAGCAGCAGATCGTCTGGATGTCAGAAGCAAATCTCAACGGAACTCCTGTCTTACGCGCATGTATCACTAGTTTCAAGACCACGGAAGCCGACATCCGCTGGGTGGTAGACGAGATGAACCGTCTCGTCGACGAAGGTGTTGGTCAATACTCTTCGACGCAGGAAGCGCTCACACCTGCGCAGGCCAGAAACGGGTAAAAATGAAACGGGACACGATCGCGATCCACGGTGGCTATGAAGTTGACCCAACAACCAAAGCTGTAGCTGTACCGATCTATCAAACCGTCTCCTATGCATTCGATAGCGCCGATCATGCCGCGGCATTATTCAACCTCGAAGTAGAAGGCTATCGCTATACCCGCATAGGAAACCCAACCACTGCAGTGCTGGAACGAAGAGTCGCAGCGCTCGAGGGAGGGCTGGACGCTCTCTGCGTGAGCAGCGGACAAGCAGCGGTCAACTATGCTGTCCTCAACGTTACTCAGTTGGGAAGCAACATCGTCTCCGTTCCACAACTCTATGGAACCACTCACACTCTATTCGCTCACATTCTGCCGAGCCAAGGTATAACGGTACGTTTCGCCGAAACAGACCATTCTCAAGCGTTAGAAAAACTGATCGACGATAAAACATCTGCGATCTTTTGTGAAAGCGTTGGCAACCCCGCCGGAAATATTTGCGATATTGAGGCCCTCGCTAGTCTCGCCCACAGACACGGAATACCACTTATCGTCGACAATACGGTCGCCTCACCCATCCTCCTGAGGCCTATCGAGCACGGAGCCGATATAGTTCTTCACTCCCTCACAAAGTTCCTGGGCGGACACGGCACCACACTCGGCGGAGCAATTGTCGATAGTGGTAATTTTTCATGGAAAGAGCACGCTTCGCGATTCCCCATGTTCAACCAGCCGGACGCCTCATACCATGGCATGGTCTACACAGAGCACTTCGGAAAAGGCGCGTACTTAGGAAGGTGCCGCAGCTTCTATCAACGCACAACGGGAGCTGTTCTATCGCCACTAAGTTCCTTCCTACTGCTGCAAGGCATAGAGACGGTGGCTCTACGGATCGAGCGTCATGTACAGAACGGCAGAAAGGTAGCTGAATTCCTAAAACGCGACGCAAGGGTTAACTGGGTGAACTACGCTGGATTCCCAGAGAGTCCCTATCATGCGATGGCCCAAAAATATATGAATGGGCAAGCCTGCTCGCTGATGACAGTCGGAATCGGTGGAGGCTACGAAGCAGCGATTAAATTTCACGACGCGTTGAAGCTTGTTACTCGACTTGTCAATTTAGGCGACGCAAAATCCTTAGCATGCCATCCAGCTTCGACGACCCATCGACAAATGTCAGACGAAGCAAAACGTCACGCGGGGGTTCTTCCAGAGATGATTCGCCTCAGCGTTGGAATCGAACACATTGACGACATCATTGCAGATTTAGATCAAGCACTCAGCGCATCAACCCGCTGACACATTCCTCAAATAGCTCGTGTAAATGTTTCGGGAGAGAGTCTAATGCCCGTTTGTTTGGATCCCAATTTTTCTGGTGAGAACAGAACCGTACGGACGAACTTGCTTCGCAGCAAGCCGTCTCAAACTCTCCATGATCGGTCGGACAAATCCGTCACGATTGGACTGATCAACAACATGCCCGACGGGGCGCTAGAAGCAACAGAGCGTCAGTTTATCTCTCTGCTTGAGTCTGCATCGGGAGATATGCAAATCAAGCTGTCGTTTCACGCGCTATCTAATATCCCCCGAAACGAGCAGGGTGCTCTTCACGTCAAGAGTTTCTATTCGAATGCCGAGAATCTTTCCGACAAAAAGCTCGACGGGCTCATAGTGACTGGCAGAGAACCTCTGACACCGAATCTCAAAGACGAGCCCTATTGGCAAGACTTTGTAAAAGTTCTTGAATGGTCCAAGGACAATACTTATTCGACCATCTGGTCCTGCCTCGCCGCGCACGCTGCACTGTTGCATATGGATGGCATCAGTCGGATCAAAAACAAACACAAACATTGCGGTGTATTTGAATGTGCGAAAGAGTCGGATCACCCATTAATGAAAGATTCACCAGCATCCTTCAAACTTCCGCACTCCCGATGGAATGGTATCTCTGAAGACGCGTTGCTCGATCATGCGTATACGATTCTAACGCACTCCCCGCACATTGGGGTTGACACATTTATAAAAGAGGATAAGAGCCTCTTCGTCTTCTTTCAGGGCCATCCGGAGTATGAATCCAATACTTTGCTACTTGAATACCGCAGAGATATTGGGCGCTATCTCCGCGGAGAGACAAATACATATCCACTTATGCCGCAAGGCTATTTCGATGACAGCACTGTGATTGCATTGGCAGCGCTACAGGCTGAAGTCAAATCACAGTCTCGTGAGGATTTTCTCGTTAAAAGCTCAACTGTTCTTGGGAATTCAAACCTCGAAGATAACTGGCACTCAACGGCCGCGTGCATCTACCGAAATTGGCTCGGGTACGTATACGACCAAAAACAACGACGGTTACATGACATCGACGCATTCATGCCATCACACGGGGTCGACGATTTAGCTCCGATCCTGGCCGCAACAGGTGCTGCTTCAGCCAGCAATCAGAGACGCAAAACCCGGTTGACAGTTTGACCCTTGCCTAAAGGGCGACTCGTTCTGGCGATGCGTCTGACGTAACACTGCAAATTGTCTCTAGCCTTAACCACTTTTTCATCGGAGAGTAAATCCATGCCGTTGGAGTTAGATAGTTCGCATCTCGGTGGAGACGTCATAGTTATCGCACCAAAAGTTTTAGGCGATGATCGCGGCTTTTTCATGGAGACATACCGTCAAGACAACTTTAGGGACATGGGATTGCCTACCGAATGGGTTCAGGACAATCACTCTCGCTCCTCAAAAGGAGTTCTCCGTGGTCTCCATTTTCAGTGGGAGCCACCGATGAGTAAGCTGATGCGGGTAACTCATGGCGCAGCTTTTCTCGTCGCAGTAGATATTCGCAAGGGATCGCCCACCCTGGGTAAATGGTTCGGTCTCGAAGTTACAGCGGACAACAAGAAGCAGGTATACGCGCCGTACGGATTTGCACGCGGCTTCTGTGCGCTTACTGACGAATGCGAAGTGCAATACAAGTGCACAGGGATTTACAACTCAGGGGCAGAGTCCGGCATCTCCTACAACGATCCGGAGATCGGCATCGAGTGGCCACTTACAGATGTCACAGTATCTGCCAAAGATGCCAAGGCTCAATCTTTGAAAGAGTGGCTTGCATCGCCACTGTCTGACAACATCGTCTATCAATCCAATTCAGCATTTGTTGGGGGAGTGAAATAATGCGCATTCTTATCGCAGGTGGCGCTGGCTACGTCGGCTCCGCGCTGATTCCGCACCTTCTGGATCGTGGCTACACGATCGACGTCGTCGATCTTTTCTGGTTCGGCAATAACCTCCCGAGCTATGTCGGCGTCCTCGAAAAAAACATCTTTGATCTGCAGGTGTCCGATCTTGCGGGCTACGACCAAGTCATCTTTCTGGCCGGTCTATCAAACGATCCGATGGCTGATTTTTCACCTGCCAAGAACTTCATCTTCAATGCGTCAGCGCCGGCATATCTCGCCTACATCGCCAAGAAGGCGAAGGTGAAGCGGTATATCTACGCGAGTTCGTGTTCCGTGTACGGATACACAGAGAACGAACTCTTCGATGAGGACTGCCCCGTCAATTCAGCGAACCCTTACGGCATCTCCAAGTTGCAGGGAGAGCGCGCCGTCATGCAGATGGTCGATTCGGACTTTTCTGTCATAGCTCTACGCAAGGGCACCGTCTCTGGATACAGCCCTCGCATGCGTTACGATCTGCTCGTCAACACGATGTTTAAGTGTGCAATGAAAGAAGGAATGATTCACGTCAACGATCCAGCGATATGGAGGCCGTTCCTCGCAATCGAAGACGCTGTTATGGCTTACACACGCGCCATAGAGGCCAACGAATCCCTCAATGGCATCTTCAACATTGCATCCGGCAACCATACCGTGGGTGAAGTAGCCGATCTCGTGAAGTTTGCAGTCGAAGAAGAGTTTGGCCAAAAGATCGCGCTCGATATCAAGCACGTCAGGGATGCACGAAACTATAAGGTCTCAATCGATCGTGCCAATACCGTGCTGAGCTTCCATCCGCATCACACCGTCAGGTCCATCGTGCGCAGCCTAATCAGCAATATGGACAAGTGCGGCGACTGGGACAACTGCAAGTACTACAACATTCACGTCTTCAAGGAGCTCGAAAAAATGAACCCAGTCGGCAGCTATGCGTTGGCCCAGACTGCTGGAGGCGCTCGGTGAAGGTTGCGGTACTCGGTTCCAATGGACAACTCGGCAGCGATGTGTGCGCGGCCTTTCTTCAAAATGGTGACCAGGTCATCGGTCTCACCCATTCGGATATCGAGGTAACTTCGCCTTCCGCAGTCAATGAGGTTCTTGCAGCTTCAATGCCGGAGCTCATCGTCAATACTGCAGCCATGCATCATGTAGAGAAATGCGAGGCCGATCCCCTCGCCGCCTTCCAAGGCAACGCATTGGGTGCAAAGTACGTGGCCCAATGGGCACAACAGGCAGGCGCGGCAATAGCGTACGTAAGCACGGATTACGTCTTTGACGGCAAGAAAGGTGCTCCGTACTTGGAAAGCGACGCTGCCGTTCCACTCAACACCTATGGAATTACTAAGCTGGCAGGAGAGCACTACACAGCAGCTATTGCCCCGAAATACTTCGTGCTCCGCGTCTCCGCAATCTACGGCCATCAGCCATGCCGCGCAAAGGGCGGGCTTAACTTCGTCGAGATGATGTTGAAGCTGTCTCGCGAACGCGACGAACTTCGTGTCGTTGACGACGAGTTCGTTACACCTACACCCACAGCGCAGATCGCAGAGCAGTTGGTTGCACTCAGCCGCTCGACACACTACGGTCTTTACCACGGAACCGCCGAAGGAAGCTGCTCATGGTACGAATTCGCTGACGAAATCTTCCGCGCCACAGGCACTAAAATTCGCTTGGAAAAGGCACGGCCAGGAGAGTTTCCGGCAAAGGTTTCGCGTCCGAAATACTCCGTCCTTGAAAATCACGCATTAAAAGCAGCTCAGTTGAACGTATTCACTGATTGGCGAGATGGCTTAGAAGGATATCTCCGTGCGCGCACCTAATTGTAGTTACATCGCCAAAGCGACGGCGAAAAATGTGTTGGCAGCATGAACGACAAACACTGCGATATCGCCATTATTGGAGCCGGAATCGTCGGGCTCGCCGTAGGTTTGCAACTCACCCGTAGAAATCCCGACCTGAAGGTCGTCATTCTCGATAAAGAGAACGAAGTTGCATCTCACCAGACAGGACACAACAGTGGAGTCATCCACTCTGGCTTGTACTACAAGCCAGGTTCGCTAAAAGCCCGGCTATGTGTAGAGGGCGGCGCGGCCATGATCCGATTCTGCGAGGAGCACGCAATCCCTTATGATGTCTGTGGCAAGATCATCGTCGCAACCGAAGAGCGCGAGATACCTAATCTAAATGAGCTGTTGCGCCGCGGTCGCGCGAATGGTGTATCTGGCCTTCGAGAATTAAACGCCGAGCAGATCCACGAGATTGAACCTAACGCAGCGGGTCTGCGCGGCATCCATGTGCCGACCACCGCCATCACTGACTTCAAAATCGTCTCCGGTAAGTACGCCGAGCTCATAAAAAAAGACGGAGGTGAAGTACTTACCGGCTCCGGCGTCACGCGCATCGTGCGTGACGCCGACGGCATTGTTCTGCAGACTACTTCAGGCGCAATTCACGCGCGTTTCGCCGTCAACTGCGCTGGACTGCAAAGCGACCTCATCGCGAAGATGGCTGGCGCCAACCTCGGACTTCGCATCGTGCCGTTCCGCGGCGAATACTTTGAGCTCGTACCCGCGAAACAACATCTCATCAAAGGCCTCATTTATCCCGTTGCGGACCCCCGCTTTCCATTCTTAGGAGTTCACTTCACCAAGCGTATTCATGGCGGCGTCGAAGCCGGCCCAAACGCGGTGCTCTCGTTAAAGCGGGAGGGCTATACTCGAACATCGTTCGACTTCTCCGACACACTCTCAACAGCTTCGTTCGGTGGCTTCTGGAAGATGGCCTCTCGCCACTGGAAGAGCGGAATGGGAGAAGTCTACCGCTCCTGGAACAAGCAGGCGTTCACACGAGCGCTTCAAAAACTGCTACCCAGTCTGACCGACCAGGACATCCAGCCAGCAGGCTCCGGCGTCCGAGCTCAAGCTTTGGACAGTCGCGGGAATCTATTGGACGATTTTCATTTTGTTTATCAGGATAGGATTCTTCACGTTTGCAATGTACCTTCGCCAGCCGCTACCGCATCGCTATTGATCGGAAGAGAAATCGTCACAATGCTGGAGAGCAACGCCGACTTCAAGAAGATACAGGTTGCGGTGAAGCAAGAAATCCCATCAGCATGTATTAACTGAAAAGACAATCACGATTGCAGTTGAAGTCCCGATAAAGTCTGTCGCTTACACCGCAGTTTCACACGCGACACTACAGCGTTCTCACACCACAAAGCTGCCTCTTCGGAGGCAGCTTTTCTTTGCTCAAAATCTTAGTTCGCGAGACGGTATCGGATCGTTTGATCCTCAAGAAAATACTCTGCCGAGCAATCTGCCGACCCACAAATCATCGACTCCAGTCCAGCACATTGCTGCCTCGTGATCAAACCCAGCGACCCGCACGACGGACAAGCCAGCACAGCCCAGTAGGGATTGTCCGCCTTACCCAGTTCACCTGCCTGCTCCAACATAAACAACGTACCCGGCTGCATCTGCTCCGGGATCCACACTTCAATAAGGTTCAACTCCGCTACCATACTCGCCTCTTCGTCCAACGGTTGTCTTCGTTGCTGACTCACGTTCTAGCGCCATCACCCACTTCAGGCTGCGGAAGAGACCTCCCATTGAGGCCGATCTTCTGGCCAAGAAATGCACTGCTTCTGGTGCAAAGAATAACGGATTTCCTGCCCCTGTCAATCCCCCATTTTGCACAGAGAGACCCCAGTCAGATTCATTCACTGGCCAGCGTACAAAGCACGATATATCTCTCGATTCCGCAGTATCGCCTGAACGTACTCCCTCGTCTCGGTGTACGGAATCGACTCCACAAACTCGGCAATGTCTTTATAGTTGCCGATTGCCATCCACTGCCGCACCGGGACATCCCCTGCGTTGTACGCCGCCAGCGCATACTCAGGCTGGCCGTCAAACCGCTCCAGCACCAGTCGCAGATTCTCCGTACCCAACTGCAGATTCACACTTGGGTTCAGCAACTGGTTCGCGTTGAAGCCCTTCATCTCCTGCTTCTTCGCCATCGACTTCCCCACCGAAGGCAGCAGCTGCATCAGCCCATACGCATTCGCGTGGCTCACCACACCCGCGTTGAACTCCGACTCCTGCCGAATCAGCGACGCCACCAGATAAGGATCCAGTCCATTCTTTTGAGCATCCGCAGCGAGGTCACTCCAGTAAGCCTGCGGAAACAGCAGCTTCCAATAAACCGTGGGGACCTGATCTAGCGGCATCGAGAAAAATGAGATCCCGCTATGCTTCATGGATTGAATCGCTCGCGTCGTCTCGCCGTAGGAGGAATAAATCTCAGCCTGCGCGAGCGCCCCCCACTCACTCGACGTCGAGCTCGCCTGAATCTCCGGCCCGATGTATTCGTTCAGCGAAGCATTCGCCAGCAGCCTCGCTTTAATCAAATGCGGCTCATTCTCCGGCAACTCCCCGGTCAACTCTGGAACTACCGGCACATGCACCGAACTCAGCACCGGCGCTGGAGCCGTTGTACTTCCCTGCCCCTTCAGCACATTGAGTCGTTGTCTCGCCAGCAACGCATAGTAAAAATTAATATAAGAGCTGTTCAGCGCGCGATAGTAGTTCACCGCCTGACCAAAGTTCTTCTCTTCATCCTCGTAAATCCGGCCCCGCCAATAGAGCGCGCTTGGCACCTCAATACCTGCCGGATACCCTTGTATCTGCTCATCCATCAAACGCGCAGCTTCCGAGTAGTTATGCAGCCGATAGTTCATCCACGCAGCACGCCAGTGTGCCGACGCAGCATACGTACTCGAAGGAAACATCTTCACCAGCAGTGAGTAGTGATAGGTGGCCTGCTGCGGGTCATGCTTCAGCAGATACATATTGCCGCCCGAGTAAAGCGCCTCCTCCAGCCACCTGCTCGAAGGAAACTCCGCTACCATCTTCGCAATCAAGGCATCATGTGCGGCTTGATCGTTTTCCGTTCGCGAGAGCTCAGCCAGCATATAAAGCTTCAACGCAGCACTGTCGTCTTTCGTTTCAGGAAGCTTCTCCACCTCTCGACGACTGATCCGCTTCAACCTCATATCGCAAGCCGCGGCGTAGATCAGCAAAGCGTCATGATCGGCAGCACTCAGCCCTGAACCATCCTTTTCGATCGAGTGGTACTCCTCGCCCGCCTCAGCATATCTCTTTGCATTGAACAGTTGATCAGCATGAGTCTTTCGTTCAGCAACCGTCGGCGGCATTCCCATCGCCTGCATCTGCGTCCGTGCCTGCGCCGCCTCCACGCTCAATGGAAAACCAACATATAAACTCCGATAGGCCGCCGCTGCGTGCGTCGTGTCGCCTGACATCTGATAGGCGCGCCCCAGCGCATAGCGAAAATCGACATGCGAGGCCTGAGCCGAATCCGCGAGCGGTACCAACACTCGCAGCGCGCCCTGAGGATCGTTCTGCTGCAAATGAGCGTTCGCCAATAACACCGGCGCATTCGCATCGAAGATGCTCTCCGGATGTCGATCGGCGAAGCGATCGAGCAGAGCGTACGCATCCGATCCACGTCCCGCCTGAATTGCAGCCTGGGCTCCAAGGTAGTCCGCATAGTCGTCCAGCGCAGTACCGCTCACGTTCGCCTGATGGAAGCTGCCTATCGCATCGACATACCGATGATCGAGCATGTAAGCATGCCCCAACGCCAGATGCGCCGCAGCCGCTCCTTCACCCGGATGCGTCCTCGCATAGTTCTCCACACCGCTGTACGCCGCAGCAGAGCGAGTAAGCGCCAACTGCTGCGCCATAGGACGAAGCTGCTCTGAGGCCTTAAACGCGCTCGTCAGGCGAATCGTCTGGGCCGTCGGTTTTCTCGAAGCCGTATGCGCTTTACTCTTACCCTTGGTCGTCTTCCCGGATGAGGTAGTCTTCGACGACTTGCCGTTCGTAGCCTTGCCAGGCGTCGTTGTCTTCGCTTTGGGTGCTGGCTTCTTCGTCGTGGTCGTCGCGGGCGTCGACGGTGTTTGCGTCTGCGTCTGCCTGGTCGCGCCTATCGCAACAAATGGCCCGGTCAGCGTCACTAAAAACGCAGCCATCGTCGCTGACCTGACCTTATCTCCGATGGTTGCCATCATTTCCTTGTCTTTCCAACCCACATCTCCACTCTAAAGCTGCGTTGCTTCTCAACGGTTGCCGCAATCGAGTACGAACCACCGCAGATACGCTGCGGTACGTTCACGCTACACCCTTCTCATCCCCTAATCAGCCGTCTCCTGTCCCAAAATCGGTCACTCCAACCCGTTTCCCACTCTGTGTCTAAACATTTTCCCTTACCGAGACCGAAATCACAGCTACCCCATGTATGTGCAAGAAAATGCAACTTCTTTCCTTTGGTGACCCGATTGCTATAACTCCTTGCAAGAGTTACAGATCTACCCGAGGAAACCAAATGCGTCTATCTTTGATCGCCCTTGTATCAATTCTTGCTGCAGGTTCCGCTCCACTCTTTGCTGACAATATTCCCTACGCGAACGTTGGCCAGCTCGCGCCCGACCAGAACTTCACCGCAACCGCCACTGGCAGCGTTACCGCCTACTTCTACTCGTCAGATGCAGGCGATGAAGACAAGATCATCCTCTGGGACAAAACCTCAGGCAAGATGACCGCTCCATCTCTCGACAACCACAGCTCCGCAGTTGGTTCCTCGGTCTCACTCTCGGTCAAAGCTGGCGATAGTCTCGTCTTCATCATCGACAACATATCGACCGGCCAATACTTCAGCTCCGTGGGTTATTTCGGCGACCCATCTCCCAAAAACTACAACGACGACGGCTACAATCACGCCTACTCCACACCGTACTCCGGCGGCATCAGCGGCATTCCCTCCGGCACCTACGTCGGCATGGAAGACCTTCCAGTCACTGGCCTGAAGCCCCTCAGTGGCTCCGACCTCGACTACAACGACGACAACTTCATCTTCACCAACGTCACCGCCAGCCCAACACCCGAACCCAGCAGCTTCATTCTTTTTGGGACCGGTCTCATTGGCGCCGCCGGTGCACTTCGCCGCAAATTTGCCTGCTAACCCACTTAGCAATCAATGTCCGGCAACACCGGAGAGCTCGGCCACTTCAAGCCTCGTTCTCCGGTAACCGCCTTCTTCATCTGTCACGAGAAGTGCCCACTCAGGGGAAGTTTGCTCTTCCTAACTTTGCTCTCTGCCCCAGCGACATTTACTATGTTGGAGGTATTGGTTTTCCGGCCCTTAACAAACCGGGACGATTCCAGTGCCTGTTTTCGCACCGTTTTGCTCATGCCCGCCATCCAATCTCCAGTCACGGAAGAGGTACACCCCGACGTAGCGCTTGTAGCGCGCGCGAAAGAAGGGGACACCGCAGCATTTGAGCAACTGGTTCGTCAGTACGAGCGCCAGATCTTCCGGGTCGCGCAGCATATTACTCAAAACCGTGAAGACGCCGAAGACATCACGCAGGACGCATTCCTCAAAGCTTACGAGAAGCTGGACCAGTTCCAGGGAAACTCAAAGTTTTCGACGTGGCTCGTCCGAATCGCCGTCAATGAGAGCCTCATGCGCCTTCGCAAGCGTAAGACGAGCAAAACCGTCTCCATGGACGAAGACGTCCAAACCGAAGAAGGATCTATCCCTCGTGACTTTGCCGAGTGGCGGCCAAACCCCGAGCAGCAATACAACCAAGCCGAGCTCGCCGACATCCTCCGTAAGACCATCCAGGGACTTCCTCCTGGCTTTCGCACTGTCTTTACCCTTCGCGACGTTGAGAATCTCTCAACAGAAGAGACTGCGGAGGCACTCGGCTTGAGCGTCCCCGCCGTAAAATCCAGATTGCTGCGAGCGCGCCTTCAACTACGCGAGCGTCTCAGCCGTTACTTCCGGCAGAAGCAGGAGGGCCAGCCAGCATGAACTGCACGGACCTATTGAGCCATCTTTCCGACTACTTCGACGACCAGCTCACCACCGAGCTCCGCGCCGAGATCAGCGAGCACACCTCTGGTTGCCAGCACTGCCGCGTCGTACTCAACACCACCCACCAGACCATCGAGGTCTACAAGGGCAACGAGATCTACGAGGTCTCCACCGAACTCCGCGAACGCCTCCACTCCGCCATCATGGCCAAGTGCCTGGCCAAAAAATAACGCGCTCGTGCGTTTGAATATTCCTTTAACTCCCCAAAACTCCACACTTCTCTGAGGCTACGCGCTCCTTCGTTGTCATTCCGCAGCATCTTTTTGTTGTCATTCCGTAGCATTTTTTGTTGTCATTCCGCAGCATCTTTTTGTTGTCATTCCGTAGCATTTTTTGTTGTCATTCCGCAGCGCAGCAGAGGAATCTGCTTTTGTAGTTGCCTGTTCTTAACTTTGCATCAAACCCAAACGTCAGATCCGCCCGGCCGACCGCAGCGCCCCAATCTCCTCATCCGTGAACACCCTCGACCGGATCAGAAACCGTACCCCCTCTCCGTTCTCCAGCGAAAACATCCCCCCACGCCCTGGTACCACATCCAGAATCAGCTGCGTGTGCTTCCAATACTCGAACTGGCTGCTGCTCATATAAAAAGGAGTTCCCTCCAGCGTAGCCAGCAACACATCGCTGTCCCCCACCAGAAACTCCCCTCGCGGATAACACATGGGGGAGCTGCCGTCACAGCAACCTCCCGACTGATGAAACATCAGCTCCCCATGTTTGTCCGACAGCCTGCCCATCAACTCCACAGCAGCAGGCGTCGTCACAACCTGTTCCGGCAAATCGCTCAATCCTGCCTCCAGATGAATCATTTGCCAAACAGCTCGCCCCGCCAAAGACAGTACAAAAGTCACGAAGTGATCGCCCTCCGCGTAGGAAGCCCGTCCGGCAGGACGCCTAGAAGAATCCCATCGCATTCGGGCTATAGCTCACCAGTTGATTCTTCGTCTGCTGATAATGTTCGAGCATCATCTTGTGATTCTCACGCCCAACGCCCGACTGCTTATATCCTCCAAACGCCGCATGAGCCGGATACAGGTGATAGCAGTTCGTCCACACCCTCCCCGCCTCAATCGCCCGTCCAAAGTGATACGCCCGATTCATATCCCGCGTCCAAACGCCCGCGCCCAACCCATACAGAGTGTCATTCGCCAGCGCCAGCGCCTCATCCTCATCATGGAACGTCGTCACCGAAACCACCGGCCCAAAGATCTCCTCCTGGAAGATGCGCATCTTGTTATTGCCTTTGAATACGGTCGGTTCGACATAGAACCCTTCCGCCAGATCGCCCGTCTGCGCAGCGCGCTTACCGCCTGCCAGCACCTCGGCACCCTCCTGCTTGCCGATGTCGAAGTAAGAAAGAATCTTCTCCATCTGCTCACTCGAAGCCTGCGCTCCGATCATCGTCGTCTTATCCAGCGGATTCCCTTGCTTGATCGCCTGTACGCGCTTCAGGGCACGCTCCATGAACTGATCGTAGAGCGTGTCCTGAATCAGTGCGCGTGAAGGGCAAGTACACACCTCGCCCTGGTTCAATGCGAACATCGTAAAGCCTTCCAACGCCTTGTCGAAAAAAGCATCATCGGCACTGGCAACATCCTTGAAAAATATATTCGGCGACTTACCACCCAGCTCCAGCGTCACCGGAATAATATTCTGCGAGGCATACTGCATAATCAGCCGCCCCGTAGTCGTCTCACCCGTAAACGCGATCTTGTTAATCCGTTTGCTCGAAGCCAACGGCTTGCCCGCCTCCAGCCCAAATCCATTCACGATATTCACCACACCCGGCGGCAAAATATCCTGAATCAACTCCATCAGCACCAGGATCGACATCGGCGTCTGCTCTGCCGGCTTCAACACCACGCAGTTCCCTGCCGCCAACGCCGGCGCCAACTTCCACGTCGCCATCAAAATCGGAAAGTTCCAGGGAATAATCAGCCCGATCACACCCAGCGGCTCATGGTAGTGATACGCAATCGTGTCCTTATCGATCTCCGAGATCGATCCCTCCTGCGCGCGAATCACCCCAGCGAAATAACGGAAGTGATCGACAGCCAGCGGCATATCCGCCGCCATCGTCTCGCGAATCGGCTTGCCGTTGTCCCACGTCTCCACCGTCGCCAGCATCTCCAGGTTGTCTTCGATGCGTTGCGCAATCTTCTCCAGCAGTCTGCCGCGCTCCGTCGTCGAAGTCTTCCCCCAGGCCTTCTTCGCCGCATGCGCCGCGTCCAAGGCGCGATCCACATCCGCCGCATTCGACCGCGCAATCTCGCACAGCACCTGCCCCGTCACCGGCGTCACATTCTCAAAATACTGCCCCGAAAGCGGCGCAACCCACTCCCCGCCAATAAAGTTCTCATACCGTTTTTTAATCGACACAGGAAAACCAAAAGTCCCCGGCTGAACCGCTGTCATCGTAGCCATAGAATCCACTCCCTCGAGATCGTTACCTACACCGCGCCCGAAATTGTAGTCCACCACACCGCCACATGTCACAGAGCTAAGCAAACAGCCCGGCTTGCTCTTTCTTTTCACTGAAAATGTGAATATAGGCGTACTGCAGCAGCATGATGGTCTTGCCGTCTGCAATATCACCTCTCTCAATCGCCCTCATTGCATCCTCGATCGAAAGCTCCAGCACCTCAATATCTTCGCCTTCATTGAAGTTGCCGCCACCCGTCGCCACCCTGCTCCCGCCGTCGTACTCTGCAAGAAAAAAGTAAAGTTTTTCTGTCACTGACCCCGGACTCATAAAGGCCTCAAAGATCTTTCGAACGTGCTCGACGCGATACCCGGTCTCCTCTTCAACCTCAGCCTTGATTCGAACCTCAGGACTGACCTGATCCAAAAGCCCCGCCGCCGTCTCAATCAGCAAGCCAGGGTGACCATTCACAAAAGCTGGAAACCGGAACTGCCGCGTAAGAACAACAGCACGGCGCTCAACGTTATACAGCAGAATCGTAGCGCCATTGCCGCGATCGTAGGTCTCTCGGCTCTGCTGCTGCCAGCTTCCGTCACGCCGCTGAAGCTCGAAGGTAGTCTTCTTCAACACGTACCAGTCGTCGGAGAGCGTTTCAACCTTCTTAATCCGCACACGCTCGTTCATTGCAGGGGTTTGAAAGAGATCGATCATGCCCAAACCATATCGTGCAATTTCGTGCAAAGTCAAGTAATCTCGTGAAAGCGAGAAATCATCCAAATGTTGACCAGTCACCGTAAACAGCAGCTCCTCTCGATCCTCAAGCGACAGGGTCAGCTCATCGCCAAAGAAGTAAGCCAGGCAATGGGTGTCTCCGAAGACACCATACGACGCGACCTGCGAGAGTTGGCGCAGGAAGGACTCCTCCAGCGCGTTCATGGTGGAGCTCTCCCTTCGTCTCCCGCCATCGCCGACTTTGCCGGGCGCGAACGAATCACTCCAGACGGCAAAGTTGCGATCGGGCGTGCAGCGGCGAAGATGATCCAGCCCGGGCAGGTGGTGATTCTCGATGGAGGCACCACCTCAAGGCAACTGGCGCGGCACATGCCGTTGGACCTCAAATCGACCGTCATCACGCACAGTCCCACCATCGCTCTCGAACTCATCAACCACCTCAACGTCGAGGTGATCCTCATCGGAGGCCGCCTCTTCAGACACTCCGTCGTCGCTGTCGGCGCATCCGCGATGGAAGCAATCGCGCACATCCATGCAGACGTCTTCTTCATGGGAGTAACCGGCGTACACCCCAGGGCTGGCCTCACAACAGGCGACTACGAAGAGGCCGCAATCAAGCGAGCATTGAGCCATGCCGCCGCAGAGACCATCGTTCTTGCCTCTTCTGAAAAGCTCAACACAGCCTCACCATACGCAGTTGTGCCTCTTGCGGAGATCAGCGGCATCATCACGGATCGGTCAGCGCAAAAATCGCTCCTGCGACCCTATGAGAAGTTAGGAATCACCATCACGCGAGCCTGACAAGGGAGTGCGCCAACCCGGAATTGTCTCCGTGGCGAACGTAGCGTTATCACCAGCCTTGGCCGGCTTTTAGTTACCGCAAAGTCCTGTCAAGGCCCCAAACTGCGAAAACCAGCGCCAATCCTGCACTTTCGCATTGCGTATGAGTTATGCTCCAACCGCTATACTTAATACAGATCAAAAAAACCCGGCTTAGGCCGGGTTTTCTCACTTCAGGGCTGGAAGGATAACTCATTTAGAAACTCATATTTACCTCTAAGCGACGTCGAATCAACACTTTGCAGCCTGCGGAAAACGTAAATCGTTAGAAAGAAGCGACTTATCTATACCACTCCCCGGGGGGTGGTGGAGCCCCCTCAGCCTAAGGAGCAGACTAACGAGAATGTCCTGCTAGCGCTTGACGATCCGGAAGTCCGGCGGCTCATCCCCGGAAGGGGTATCCCATCCGCAGCACGGGATGATGGTCTCCCCAGCCTCTTTTGGCCCCCACGTATGTGGCTCGTACACGTAGACCGGTGTGTTCTCCTTCAAAACGGGATCGACGATCCGCCAGGCCTCTTCAACGTAGTCCTGCCGTGCAAACAGAGTGGCATCGCCAGCCATCGCGTCCGTCAGAACCCGCTCGTATGCCTCCATCTCTTCGGGCGAAGGATGGCGGCTCGCGACAAGTTCTACAGCCTCGCGACTGCTGCCTCCATGCTCGGCGGTGACTGAAACAGACATCGCAACCGTCATCTCGGGACTAATGCGGAAGCGCATATAGTTCTGCGGTATGTCCGGCTCGGTAATGTTGGTCGTCGGTGGCTTGCGGAACGTAGCCAGCACCTCCATGCACGTCACCGGAAGATTCTTTCCGGCGCGGATGTAGAAAGGAACTCCCTGCCACCGCCAGGAATTAATCGCCAATTCAAGCGCCGCAAAGGTCTCTACCTTCGAGTCGGGAGCAACACCCTTCTCGTCCAGGTATCCCTTAAACTGCCCCCGAACCAGGTGCTTCGCCGTCAAAGGAGGAATCGCCTTCAGCACCTTCACCTTTTCATCACGCATGGATTCGGCATCGCCTCGTGCCGGACACTCCATCGCAAGGTTGCACAACACTTGAAAGATATGGTTCTGAATCACATCGCGAATGCAGCCCGTCTGGTCATAGAACCCCCCGCGCCCCTGCACCCCAAAGTCCTCCGCCATCGTGAACTGAACACTTTCAATGTAGTCACGATTCCAGAGCGGCTCAAGAAACGTATTAGAGAACCGAAACGAGACCATATTGTGAACCGGCCCCTTCGCCAGATAGTGATCGATCCGAAAGATCGAAGACTCTGGAAAAGCCGACAGCAGGATCCGATTCAGCTCCTGAGCCGAAGCCAGATCGTGACCGAACGGCTTCTCCACGATCATGCGAGCACCCTTAGCCGAACCGGACTTCACAAGCTGTTCAACGACCGTCTCAAACAGTGAAGGAGGAATCGCGAGATAGTGAGCAGGATGCTCAGCCGAGCCCAGCGCCTGACGCACCGCAACGAACGTCGATGGATCAACGTAGTCGCCATCAACGTAACGCAGCAGCAACTGCAGCTTCGCCCACGCTACATCGTCAAGACCACCATGCTGTTCGAGACTATCCTTGGCGCGGGCCTTGAACTGGTCGAGATTCCAACCAGCCTTAGCCACACCAATAACCGGAACATTCAGCGTCCCACGCTTGATCATCGCCTGAAGCGCAGGAAAAATCTTCTTATAGGCAAGATCGCCGGTCGCACCAAAGAACACAAGAGCATCGGACTGAATTTGACTCACGAGTTCGCTCCTTCTAATCAGAGTTTATTTAGTCGCTGGCTTCTCAAGATGTCCGCCAAAGGCAAATCGCATCGCAGACAACAGCTTGTCCGAGAAGTCAGCCTCGCCTCGCGAGCTGAACCGCGAATAAAGCGCCGTCGTCAACACTGGAGTTGGAACACCCTCATCGATCCCAGCCTTGATCGTCCAGCGACCTTCGCCCGAATCCGAAACTCGCCCGCCGAACTGAGTCAGTTCAGAATCTTCGATCAACGCCGACGCGGTCAAATCCAGCAACCATGAAGCGATCACGCTTCCGCGACGCCAAACCTCAGCAACATCCGGAAGATTGAAGTCATACGAATAGTGCTCTGGATCACGAAGCGGAGTCGTCTCAGCATCGACCTCATGCGTGTGCTTACCAATGTTGGCTGCTTTGATCACACCCAAACCCTCGGCATAAGCCGCCATCATTCCATACTCAATTCCGTTATGCACCATCTTGACGAAGTGGCCGCCACCGCTCTCTCCGCAGTGCAGATACCCCTCCTCCGCGGTCCCGCCAACGTTCTCGCGGCCCGGAGTCTTCGCGACGTCACCAACGCCAGGAGCAATCGTCTTGAAGATTGGGTCCAGATGCTCCACAACGGACTTCGGACCGCCAATCATCATGCAATACCCGCGCTCCAGACCCCACACGCCCCCGCTCGTGCCCACATCCACATAGCGAATGCCCTTAGGTGCAAGCTCCTTCGATCGCCGAATATCATCGATGTAATATGAGTTTCCACCGTCGATCAATATGTCGTCTGGCTCCAGATGAGGAACCAACTTAGCGATCGTCTGATCAACAAATCCCGCAGGAATCATCAACCAGATCGCACGCGGCTTGGAGAGCTTACTCACGAAGTCCTCAAGCGAAGACGATCCCGTGATTCCCTTCTCCTTGCCCATCTCTTCAACAACCTTCGGCGACATGTCGAAGACAACGCACTCATGGCCGTTCTTCGCCAACCGCCGAACCATGTTGGCTCCCATTCTGCCCAGGCCTACCATTCCAAGTTGCATCGATTGCCTCGCTTTCAAATAGTCTGCTTGTTCGTTGGACATCGAAGGTGGCACAAACTTCGCTCACACACTAGCTGCTCGGTTACTTGTTCTTTCTATATCTCCGAATCAAATTGGTGGTCGACGTATCGTGTGTCAGAGCAGGCTCTGTCGCGCTCTCCAACTCACCGATAATCTTCTGCGCCAGCACCTTGCCTAGTTCAACGCCCCACTGATCGAACGAATCGATGCTCCAGATCGTTCCTTGCGTGAACACAGCGTGCTCGTAAAGTGCAATCAGTTTGCCCAGAACTTCAGGAGTCAGATGATCCGCAAGAATCGTATTCGACGGACGATTTCCTTCAAACACGCGATGCGGAACCAGCCAATCCGGCGTCCCCTCTGCCTTCACCTGTTCCGCAGTCTTTCCGAAAGCCAGCGCCTCAGCCTGCGCGAAGACATTAGCCATCAGCATGTCATGATGCCGGCCCAACGGATTTAAGGTCTTGTAAAACCCAATAAAGTCGCACGGAATTAGCCGCGTGCCCTGATGTATGAGTTGATAGAAGGAGTGCTGCCCATTGGTTCCCGGTTCGCCCCAATAGATTGGCCCGGTCTCAGTGGCAACATGAGTTCCATCAAGCGTTACGTGCTTACCGTTGCTCTCCATGGTTAGCTGCTGGAGATACGCGGGAAACCGTTTCAGATATTGCTCATATGGCAGAACGGCAACGGTCTGCGCATCGAAGAAGTCGGTATACCACACCGTCAAAAGACCCAACAAAACCGGAAGATTGCTCGCGAACGGCGCAGTGCGAAAGTGCTCATCCATCTGATGGAAACCGCCCAGCATCGCGCGAAAGTTATCCGGACCGATCGCCAGCATCGTCGACAATCCGATCGCTGAATCCATCGAGTAGCGGCCACCCACCCAGTCCCAGAACTCGAACATATTCGCTGTATCGATGCCAAACTTTTCTACTTCCTTGGCGTTGGTTGAGATTGCGACAAAGTGCTTCGCTACTGCCTTCTCATCGCCCCCTAGCCCAGCGAGCGACCAATCGCGTGCCGAGTGAGCATTGGTCATCGTCTCGAGCGTCGTGAAGGTCTTTGAGGCAACGAGGAAGAGCGTCTCGTCCGCGTTGAGATCCTGCACCGCCTCGGCAAAGTCCGTTCCATCAACGTTCGAGACAAAGCGAAAAGTGATGTCACGCTGGCTGTAATGCTTGAGTGCTTCATAAGCCATCACCGGACCAAGATCCGAGCCGCCAATACCGATATTGATGACGTTACGAATCCGCTTTCCCGTGTGCCCTTTCCACGCCCCACTACGGACGCGGTCCGCGAATCCAGCCATCTTCTCCAACACAACGTGAACCGCCGGTACTACATCTTCCCCATCAACAAGGATCTTCTCGCCTTTGGGCGCACGCAAAGCAACGTGCAACACGGCGCGATTCTCCGTAATGTTGATCTTCTCCCCGCTAAACATCGCATCAATCCGGGCTTTTAAACCTGATTCCTCCGCCAACTGGATCAAAAGCTTCAGCGTTTGGTCTGTAATTCGATTCTTTGAATAATCAAGGAAGATTCCTGCGGCCTCGAGCGTGTAACGCTCACCACGTGCCGGATCGTCCGAAAATAACTGCTTGATTGGGGTATCGTGAATCTGCTCGTAATGAGCTTCGAGTGCCTTCCATGCCGGACGCCCACTCAGAGTCGTCAATTTCGTCGTCATCTGCATGCTCCTTGATTCTCTTTTATCTCCGTAACCAAACTACCATCCATTCGACCGTGTCCAACCAAGGTCATGACAGGAGCATGGCTAACAATTGTCCCTATGATGATTTTGACGGCCCGATCGATCTGCGGAAAGAGCAATTGATATGAATTTATATCCTTTTGATGGACGATGGCCTCCTCCATCTCGTCCTTACGGCGAGCGAATAACGAGAACCAAGAATATGCTCTCCGAACGGGCCCGAGATCA
Organism: Tunturiibacter lichenicola; assembly: GCF_051013355.1. Taxonomy (GTDB): domain Bacteria; phylum Acidobacteriota; class Terriglobia; order Terriglobales; family Acidobacteriaceae; genus Edaphobacter; species Edaphobacter lichenicola_F. The sequence continues at coordinate 632,146 of NZ_CP132944.1, forward strand.
TTTACATAGGAACATCTGAAACCTATTACGCTAAAGCCAAATCACCGCTACAGCAACAACGATACAAATGCCCTAAGTTCCAAGTTCGGATTGGATAGCAGCAGCAATAGCCCCGGCATGAAGCCGCATCAATGCCTCTGATTCGGCTTCGATCATAACGCGAGCCAGTGCTTCGGTTCCACTGTACCGGATGACGACTCGGCCGGAATCAGCAAGTTCGGCCTCTGCGGCGCGAATCGCTGCAGCAACGGCAGGAATCCCCTCCAACGGTCTCTTCTCCCGCACTTTGACGTTGACGATCACCTGTGGGAAGACCTTAAGGTCCGCAACCAGTTGAGCAAGAGACTTGCCACTCCGATGGACGACATCCAACAAAAGCAAAGCGGTAAGCAAACCGTCACCGGTCGTACTTCGCCCCGAAAAGATGATGTGCCCCGATTGCTCTCCGCCGAGAGCTGCGCCGGTGTTGATCATCTGCTCCAGTACATACTTGTCGCCGACTGCCGCCCGCAACATCTCAATACCACTCCGCTTGAGCGCCGCTTCGAGCCCCATGTTGGACATCGTGGTCGCAACAACGGTTGAGTTCGTGAGAAGCCCACGTGCTTGCAAATCACGAGCCGCAAGCAGCAACACAGCGTCACCATTGACGACACAGCCATGCTCATCCGAAAAAAGAGCACGGTCCGCGTCGCCATCAAAGGTAATCCCAATGGATGCCTGGCAGCTCTTTACCTGCAGCGCGACAACCTCTGGGTGCAACGCCCCACACGCCTCATTGATATTGCGACCGTCCGGACTTGCATGGGTAATAACAACTTCGCCTCCGAGGCTGGAAAACAACTGAGGAGCAACTGACGAGGCAGCTCCATTCGCGCAGTCAATAACAATACGTCTTCCATCGAGCGAAAGACCAGGAACGGCGTCGAGCAGGAAGCGAACGTACTCAGCACGATCGGCCTCGTTGACGGCTGGTGCGACGGTCTGCGGAGGCATCGCCTTCGCGCCCTCAAGTTTACGGAAGATCTCCTCTTCAATCTCCATCTCAACGGCGTCGGGGAGCTTGTACCCATCTGGGCCAAAGAGCTTGATACCGTTGTCCTGCCACGGATTGTGCGAAGCCGAGATGACTACACCGGCAGCAAAGCCGTGAGTCTTTGTGAGGAATGCAATGGCCGGAGTCGTAATCACGCCGGCGCTTTCAACCGACGCTCCCCCTTCAGTGAGCCCTGCAGTCAACGTTGCAGCGATCCATTCGCTGGACTCGCGAGTGTCCATACCGAGCAGAACACGTGGGGAGGGAGTCTTGATCGAAAGCGTATGGGCCAAGGCAAGCCCAATAGCGTAGATGGTAGGTGCATCCAAAGGCGACTGTCCGGCGATGGCACGAATACCATCGGTTCCAAAGAGCTTCTTCATGAATTGCGTGTCTCCGTTACGTCGGTTTCCTCTATCTGCGTGGCAGTCACTTCTGCTTCGAGTGTTCCAGTAGCAAGCCGGGCGCGAATCGTGTGGCCCATAACAGTATCTGCGGCCGAACGCAGTAACGTGCCGTCGGCATCATAGACGAGGGCATAACCTCGCGACAGCACAGCGAGGGGCGACAAGGCTCCAAGTCTCGCAGAGGCGTGGTTCAAACGGGTCCGTCGGCCCACGATGATCTGATTTGGAGTGCCTTGCAGCCGTTGAGCGACACTCTGCAGCCGACGATGGGTCATAGCGATGCGAACCGCAATGTCCTGCCGGTGAAGGCGCTCCGAGATAAACGCGACTCGTTGAGAGGGCACACGCAGTCGACGGCGTGCAGCCCCGTCGAGACGGAGCCGAAGCTCGTCGAGTCTTTGGTCGCGGCGATTGACTCCGTCACGCAGACGAGTAAGCACAGACTCAGAAGAAAGCTGCGCATACCGGTGCCGCGCCTGCATCAGATGGAAGCGTCCGGCTCGCTGTACCCTCGCGGCCAGCGCTGCAACCCGCTCTTCAATCTGATGTTGAGCACCAGTGACCAACTCTGCCGCGGCCGACGGGGTCGGGGCGCGAAGATCGGCGACGAAATCCGCGATCGTGAAATCGGTCTCATGCCCGACAGCCGAGACGATGGGAAGTTCGGATGCAGCGATAACGCGGGCTAGCGTTTCGTCGTTGAACCCAGCGAGATCTTCCGTAGAGCCGCCCCCTCTCGCGAGAATAATGACGTCGACCAACGAAGGATTGGCATTAAACCAACGAACTCCCGCCGCAACGGTGGCTGAGTTGGCTGAGCCTTGCATCGTCGCTGGGTATATCAGCAGATCGAGCCGTGCATGACGACGCCGAATGATGGTAACGATGTCCCGAATCACCGCGCCAGTCGGCGAAGTGATGATACCGATGCACTTTGGAAATGCCGGGAGCGGGCGTTTGCGCGATACGTCGAAGAGACCTTCAGCGAGCAAGCGGCTCTTGAGTTGCTCGAAAGCAAGCTGGAGAGCGCCAGCACCGCGAGGCTCCATTGTCTCGCCAATAAGTTGTACCTGGCCTCGGCTCTCGTAAACCGACATGCGACCGCGAACCAAGACAGCAAGGCCATCCTTTGGGCGAAATCGCAGTAACAGCGCTTGACGACGAAACAGGACGACTGGCAACTGCGCGTCGCCATCTTTAAGCGTGAAGTAGATATGACCGGAGGGGGCCAGCCGAAAGTTAGATATCTCGCCCTCGACCCAAAGATCGATGTAGGTCGTCTCAACATACTGCCGAAGGTTGGTAATCAGTTCATGAACGCTCCAGATGCGTCGCTCCATGGAAACGCCAGTCGTCTGACTGAAAGAATCTTCGCTGGCTGATCTCGTTGATCTGCCAGGAGCAAACGGAACATCCTGTGATGAAACGTCAGGAAGATCATTCTCCACCAAGGTACGGAAAAGTTCCGCCTGGAAGATCGAATCCGAAGTAGGAGAAGAGACGGCTAAGCGCTTTCCGACACGAGGTTTGCCTCGCCGTGCACGCAGGCTCGCCAAGGTCTGCGAGTTGTCTTCCTTCTCGGACATCCTGCCTGAGTCTAGCATCGTGATGCAGCATTCCGAGCTAGTGCCGCATACGGCCGATGATCCACAACAACACGCTCAGTACCACGCTGACCAGGATTGAAGTCGCGAGCGGAAATGAGACGGACCAACCACGACCACGCCAGTTCAGGTCGCCGGGAAGACGGCCGATAGGAAGATTAAAGTGCTTGAGCCCGACAAGAACAACACCTGCCAAAACCAGCAAAATACCAAGAAAAATAAGCGTTCGGCCGAGATCGTACATTGCTAGACCATCTTCTAGGCAGTGGCCAGCAGCGCAGCAGCTTCACGGAGAAGGTCCAGCGGCTGACACGGTTTAGTGAGGATACCCACAGGCCGCGACAGCTTCCGGGACCGCTCACGGACACTCTGCAGGTTGGAATAAAAGCCGGTTAGCACCAGGATGCGGCAACCCGGCAACTCCCGTGTCACGTCGTCTACCAGGGAAAGACCATCTCGACCCGGCATACTGACGTCGCAAAGAAGCAGGTTCGGTGAAAATTCACGCGAACACTCAAGCCCCTGGTCTGCTGAATAAGCCGCTTTAGCCGCAAACCCGCTCTTCTCGAAGATCAACTTCAGCGTGTCAGCAACCAATCGGTCATCATCAACAACCAGAACTCGCTTCATGTATCCCTCACTGTCAATCGTTCAGGTGTGGCTGCGAACACTTCTCTGGTAACTTCAGCCTAGCTCTCAAAAAGCATTTTTGTCGAATCAAAAAATGATGTCTTTTCGCAGGTCAAGTTTTAGACTCACCTATTCCAATAAAAGCGCGAATGCAGAGAGGATTAAGAAGATCTGGGTCGCGTCTTCGTCCGGGAATCGCAACTGGGGCTCTGGTAAGGTTTACGAAAGAACGCTGACTCTGCTTTGACGAGGGAATCTACTTGCACGTCGCCGCTTTCATTGTCGCATTATTTTTTTGCCTTGGGGTAGCGCTCGACGCCTTTCAGACGATCATTCTACCGCGCCGTCCTACGGGTCGGTTTCAGATCACTCGCCTCTTCTTCATAACCACTTGGGCGCCATGGGTTTTGATGGCCGAGCGTGCAAGCGACAAGAAGGTGCGCGAGCAGATCTATAGCGTCTACGGCCCACTTTCGCTTCTTCTTCTTCTGTTGCTCTGGGCACTTCTTCTGATCTTCGGCTTCGGAATGTTTTATTTCTCAATGAGTTCTCCCTTTGGCGACGCCCTGATGGCACACAGCGCCAGCGCCTGGAGCCAGTTCGGCACCGACCTGTACGTCAGCGGCACTACCTTGTTTACCCTTGGTTTAGGAGACGTCGTGCCGCACAGTCGTCTGGCACGGGCGTTGATCATCTTCGAATCCGGCGTCGGACTAGGTTTCGTCGCTCTTGTAATCGGTTACCTCCCAGTGCTGTATCAGGCGTTCTCCCATCGAGAAGTCAGCGTGGCACTACTGGACGCCCGTGCCGGATCCCCACCCAACGCTGGCGAGCTTCTTCGGCGTCATGCCTTTGAAGGTGGCCAGGAAGCACTCTCGGATCTGCTCGCGGAGTGGGAACGCTGGTCAGCAGAGATTTTAGAGTCACACATCTCCTACCCGATTCTCTGCTACTACCGCTCGCAACACGACAATCAGAGTTGGCTATCGGCCCTCGTATCGATACTGGACACCTGCGCCCTGCTGATCTCGGTCGTCGAGGGCACGCCGTCACGACAAGCCCAGTTGACCTTCGTGATGGCGCGACATGCACTCATTGATCTTGGCCATGTCTTCCACATCGAAGAACAAAAGGCCTGGCAACGTCAATCACAACTGGACCGATTGCCGTCGAAAGATTTCTACCGGCTATGCGAAGCCCTTGGGGACCGTCATTTACGACTCTGCGGAGATCCCGCTGCAGCGAAGAGGTTGAACACGATTCGGGCTCTCTACGAACCGCACGCGCTCGTGCTCTCCGAATACCTCAGGATGCCTCTACCGGTCTGGGTCGCACCTCCCAAAGAAAATGATCAGTGGAGCGTTCTGACCAGACTTCGAACGGATGCGGAAGCATCACTCAAAGTTCGAAGCAATCCCTCCGACTCGTACCACGATGAGTAGTTTGTCCCAATAATTTTCGGATAAACGCAACTTCGGGATGCCAAATTAAACCTGGCATCCCGAGTTGAAACAAAATCGATTATTTTCTTACGTTGAAGTTACTGACCGCCAGGAGCGGCTGGTGTGGGGTTCAGCTTTTGTGCAGCCAAAGCGCCAGCAGGCCCCTTGGCGTCTTTGTCCTTGAGCTGAGCATAGATTTTCTTGGCCAGGTCGGGTTTCCCTTCCGTTTCATAAAGCTCAGCCAGCTGCAACTGCGCGAGACCTGCAGGCACTGTGCTGGTTGGCTTCGCCGTCAGCTGGTTATACAGATCAATCGCCTGACTATCGCGGCCCGTCTGGCGATAAAGCTGAGCCAGCGACAAGTTTGCCAACGCAGCGAGATCACCGTTCCACCCACCGGCTACCGTTTTCAGTGTGCTTTCAGCGGTGGCGTTGTTGCCCTGCTCCATGTAGGTGAGGCCACCAAAATAGCGTGCAACTCTTCCATCAGGAGTCATACCGTACTTATCGGCAACGCCCATGAACAAGTCATTAGCAGCCTTGGCGCGCTCCGTAACCGAAGCGTATGTCTTCACGCCGGGAGGCACAGGTTGCCCAGGAGCCGCAAGCGGCGTCTGGTACGCCTGCATCGCAGCACCGAAGGCGACCGACGCCTGGTTTGCCCGGCTGTTATAGAGCAGTACACCGCCAACAACAACCAGGATCGCTGCAAGCACAATCGCACTCGTGACGATTACGGAACGGCGGTTTTCGCTGGCCCACTCGAGGCCATGGTTGGTGGTATCGACGAACTGGTCGTGCTTGAGAGCTTGTTTGGTCTGCTGGTCCACTAGTGTTGTTTTTCCTTTGATCTCGCTGAGCGTTCGCCCTTTGAGAAACTGATTGCGCCGTAGTCACAACGCGGAACTTTAAGTCTATCAGGGCTGGGGAGTCCCTTGCATCTCAGCGTGGGTTGACAGCCTCCGCGTAGAGGCGAAGACTTGTACGCGAAGGAATTTAGCGCCACTTTATGAAGACAGTAACCACCGAAGCCGCAATCGCAACCCCACCAACTATCAACAAGCACCTCATCCGCTGGGTCGAAAAGATGGCAGACCTCACCCAGCCCGACCGCATTCACTGGATTGACGGCTCTCAGGCCGAGTACGACTACCTTTGCGACCAGCTCGTGAACGCTGGAACATTCACCAAACTCGACGAAAAGCTGTGGCCCGGCTGTTTTCTCGCCCGATCAGCTCCAAATGACGTTGCGCGCGTTGAGGATCGTACGTTCATCTGCTCGCTCTCCAAGGACACCGCTGGGCCTACAAACAACTGGGAAGACCCCTACGTCATGCGTAAGAAGCTCAAGCAGCTCTTTCGCGGCAGCATGCGCGGGCGCACCATGTATGTCTTGCCATACTCGATGGGCCCCATCGGCTCGCCCATGTCGCAGATCGGCGTTCAGCTTACCGACTCGGCCTACGCCGTCGTCAACATGCGCATCATGGCTCGAATCGGCGCACCAGTGTTCGCCGAAATTGATAAAGACGAAAAACGCGTCGTCCCCTGCATGCATACGGTCGGTGTTCCGCTGGCGCCCGGCGAGAAAGATGTTCCGTGGCCCTGCAACGACGAGAAGTACATCGTCCACTTCCCTGAAACCCGCGAGATATGGAGCTATGGCTCCGGCTACGGTGGCAACGCGCTCCTCGGCAAAAAATGTTTCGCCCTCCGCATCGCCTCCAACATAGCGCGTGACGAAGGCTGGATGGCCGAGCATATGTTGATCCTCGGTGTTGAGTCACCGAAGCGCACCGACGGCACCACCGAGAAAACCTACGTTGCCGCCGCATTCCCCTCAGCCTGCGGCAAGACCAACTTCGCCATGATGATTCCACCGGCAGGATTCGACGGATGGAAGGTTTGGACCGTCGGCGACGACATCGCCTGGATCAAGCCTGACGCCAGTGGACAGCTACGCGCCATCAACCCGGAGGCAGGTTTCTTCGGGGTCGCTCCTGGGACTAGTGCGAAGACAAATCCCAACGCTATGGCGACGCTGGCGAAGAACACGATATTCACCAATGTGGCGCTCACACCGGATGGTGGCGTCTGGTGGGAGGGCATGACCGACACCCCACCCGCCGAACTCATCGACTGGCGTGGCAATCGGTGGACTCCAGCGATTGCTAAAGAGACCGGCCAACCCGCTGCCCATCCCAACGGCCGCTTCACCGCGCCGGCGCGGCAGTGTCCCACGATCGACCCCGACTGGGAGAATCCGAACGGCGTCCCCATCTCTGCCTTCATCTTCGGCGGTCGCCGTCCAACCACCATGCCGCTCGTCTACCAGGCCTTCAACTGGTCTGCGGGCGTCTACATCGGCGCTACGATGGGCTCAGAGACGACTGCAGCCTCTGCCGGAGCTATCGGCAAGGTGCGGCGCGATCCGATGGCGATGCTGCCCTTCTGCGGCTACCACATGGGCGACTACTTCCGTCACTGGCTCAAGATGCAGCGCAACCTCTCCGCCACGCCCCGCGTCTTCCACGTCAACTGGTTCCGCAAAGCGCCCGACGGCAGCTTCCTCTGGCCCGGCTACAGCGAAAACATGCGCGTCCTCAAGTGGATCGTCGACCGTGTTCGCGGTCGCGCTCTGGGCAAAGAAACTCCCATAGGCTGGACCCCACACTTCGACGACATCAACTGGAAGGGTCTCGACATTCCCCGCGAACAGATGAAGGCCACCTTCGAAACCCTCCAAACCGTCGACCGCGCCCAGTGGAAGCAAGAAGTCATGGGCCACGAAGAGCTCTTCCTCGCTCTCCACGACCATCTCCCCCCCGAGATGATCTACGAGCGCGAACTCCTGATCTGCCGCCTCTAGCAACACAGAGGCGGCAAGTCCTTTACAGCAACAGTCCGAATTTGCCGATAACCCGTGCCGGCTCAGACGGGATGCCAGAGTAAGAAATGCCCTCTATCTTCTTTGCCGCGTTCCTTCTGGCAGCCAGCACTATTTGGATGCACGCTGCAGGCATCTCCTTGCTGTTGCGTTATGCGACGAGGGCGCGTTCCCAACCAACTACTCCTCTCGCCATCAGGAGGGCGCTCCTGCGCATCGTCTGGTGGCTGCTCCTGCTACACCTCGCGGAGATCTCCCTCTGGGCACTCTTCTATCTCTGGCGCGGTTCCCTTCCCGATGCCGAAGCGGCCTTCTACTCCTCCGGAGTTACCTACACGACCATCGGCTATGGCGATATCGTGCTCGCGAAGCCCTTCCGACTCCTCGCGCCGGTCGAAGGCCTCGTCGGCGTCCTCATGTGCGGCTTGTCAATGGGATATTTCTTTGTCGTCGTCAACCGCATCCTTCAGGGGCAACCGCAGGAAAGTCCTACCGCTTCCGGCAGAGATTAAAGAATGCAGTTGCCGTTGCTTCCTTTTGTTGTCATCCCCGAAGGGGATCTGCGTTTGTCGTTATTTGTCTCTTCTTTGTCGTTCACCATCGCAGGTAGGAGTCATCAAATTATGCACACGAGACAAGGCACCCGCGAAGTGGTCTCACGACCATCACTGCCGTATCCTCATCCTGCATACGCCCAAGGCTCCGCGTTCTGCTCCCCACAACTCCTGCATCTCCCGAAAAAGCATCATCTCGACCGAAGCTGTTCACGGTCTCATCGTGAACAGCGCAGTGGAGAGACCCCCGCATTTGTCTTTGCTGTTGCCACTGTCACTGCCTTTGCCTATCTTCGACTCGTCATTCCGCACCCCAATCGAAGGAGCACGAATCGCTTCACATTGCGCATGAACATCCCCACTTCAAAGCTCCCCAAACCTTGTCAAGCCCCACTGAGCACAAAACCCGCGTCAATCCTGCACAAACGCGTTGCGCATTAGTTTCCCTCTATCCTGTAAACTTAAATAATTGAAGAAGCTCCGGCCAACCGGAGCTTCTATCGGTTAACCGCACCACTAACCCCTTTGCCTGGACGAATTTAGCTGTAACCCGTTTGTTATGAAGATTTTGCAACCGGCAGTTTTGCCAAGCTATTCATTCTAGATAATTTAAGCAAGATAACCGGGGGGGCACCCCCCACGAATCGGAAGATCGAGCAGACGAATGTCGAACCAGCACGCAGCACCGTTCAATCCGAATCCGCAGCCTCCTGTTCCCGAACCGACGCACGCCGAGCGTTCGCGAACGTTGATGCACCTGTCGAGCGTTGCCACTCTTTCGACCGTCTCCCGCAAGCAGCCGGGCTTCCCCTTTGGCTCGCTGATGCCATACGCGCTTGATGCGGCAGGCAGGCCGCTGTTCCTGATCAGCACGATGGCAATGCACACCCAGAACTTGAAGGCCGATCCGCGCGCCAGTCTGTTTGTCAGCCAACCTGCAGCCGATGGCGATGTCCTTGGGGCAGCCCGGGTCACCCTGGTGGGCAACGTCACACAGCTCACTGACGAAGAGAAGACCGAAGTTCGTGAGATCTACCTCAAGGCCCATCCGAACAGCCAGTACTGGGTCGACTTCACCGACTTCGCGTTCTTTCGTCTGGAACCGGTGGATGTCTACTACGTGGGCGGCTTCGGCGTTATGGGCTGGGTAACGGCTGCCGACTACGCTGCGGCGGCCCCTGACCCCCTTGCAACGGCCGCGCAGAGCATCCTGGACCACATGAATGCCGACCATAGTGACGCGCTCGTGCTCCTGACCCGCGTCCATGCAAAACTGGAGGCTGAAACCGCCACGATGACCTCGGTTGACCGGCTGGGCTTCCATGTCCGGGTGCTCACGCCGGGAGGGGTCAAAGGGGCTCGAATTCCCTTCCTTCGCGAGGTCTCGACACCCACGGAGACCCGCACCGTTCTTGTAGAAATGGTGAAACAGGCACGGCAGGCATGAGCCGACAAATACCTTGACTCAAATCTGCTTTGACGTTACCTTAAACGAATGGCAAGACTCCCTTCGGGTTGAGTCAGTCATAACGAAGTCCACCCACTTCGTTGCTTTACAGGAATACCCACGCAACAGCCCCCACCGCGCTGCGTGGGTTTCCCTTTTAAGGGCTTAGCTAATTAGCGAGTCAACCCATCGGCATGTCAGCAGACCGCACGCCAGCGTTCCTCGAATGCGTTCGGCATAATAAATCGCGCCTCGCACTTTGCGTGCTGTCCCGGCTGCGAATACTCGCCGGTTCTGATCTGTAGACTAGTTGCAGTGATGCCTCTTGAGACTCCAGCCTCCGATCCCCTTCAGGTCCATGCGCCTGTCGATTCGAACGGCTTCGCCCCGCTTAAAATTCCTCTGTTTCGGGATCGATGGATCGCCAGCACGATCTCGTCGGTGGGGACGTGGATGCAGGATACAGCCGGCACGTGGCTGATGACGTCACTGACGAGCTCGCCGCTGCTGGTCGCGCTGATGCAGACTGCGGCGAGTTTGCCTGTGCTGCTGCTCGGGCTTTTGGCGGGTGCAACGGCGGATATCTTCGATCGCCGCAAGCTGTTGATCTTCTGGCAGACATGGATGCTGGCTTCTGTGGGTGTTCTGGCGATCCTTACCTTCGTCGGCTACCTCTCTCCGTGGGCGCTGTTGGGGTTTACGTTTCTGCTCAACGTCGGCTCGGCGATGAACAACCCGGCGTGGCAGGCGATTGTTCCAGAGCTGGTTCCGCGTGAGTTAATTCCGGATACGGTTTCGCTAAACGCGGCCAGCAACAATCTGGCGAGGGCCGTGGGGCCTGCGCTTGGCGGGTTGATGGTCGCCGGATTTCAACGCGTATACACGGGCGCGGGGTCAGTGTTCGCGCTGAATGCGCTCTCGTTTGCCGGAGTGATCTGGGTGCTGGTGAACTGGAAGCGGATTCCGCTGTTCAAGTCTGCACTGCCGTCGGAACGCGTTGCTGCGTCGATCCAATCGGGGCTGCGATATGTGCGGTATGCACCGGATCTCCAGTCGTCGCTTATCCGCGCGTTCATCTATACGTTTTTTATCTCGGCTATCTGGTCGCTGCTGGCGGTGGTGGCCAAGCGCGATTTGAAGCAGGGGCCGCTTGGATACGGCATCTTGAACGGATCGCTGGGGGTGGGGGCGGTGGCCGCGGCTATGACGCTTCATCGTATTCGGCAACGGTTCTCTGCTGATCAGATTCTTGCGGCGTCAACTCTTTATAACGTCGTTGTGCTGCTCGTGCTGGCGTTTGTGCGGAGTCCATCGATCATTATTGCCGCGTTGCTGTTTTCGGGTGCAGCGTGGACCAGCTCGATGTCGACGTTCAATGTGTCGGTGCAGCTATCGGTGCCGGCGTGGGTGCAGGCGCGTGCGCTGGGCACGTACATGATGACGTTTCAGGGAGGCATGGTGCTCGGGTCGATTCTGTGGGGCGTGATCGCTGAACGCACGTCGACTCCGATTGCGCTAGCGACGGCTGCTGGCGGACTGCTGCTGACGTTTCCGTTTGCGCGGAGGTACCACATTTTGCAGGGCCCTCTGCCGGACTATACGCCGCACCAGTTCAGACATCCGGCTCCGCAGCTTGCGTTTGAAACGGAGCCAACTGATGGGCCAGTTCGCATCTCTATCGCCTACTGCGTTCCGACGGAGAACTACGCTGAGTTTACGCTCGCTATTCATCAGCTTCGGGGTGTGCGACTGCGTGACGGTGCGATTCGATGGGGCATCTATCGCGATGCGCTTGACCCGGAACATTTGAACGAGACGTTTCTGATGGAGTCGTGGCTGGACTATCTGCGTTCGCGGGAGCGGATAACGGCTGCCGATGAGGCCATACGAGCTCGTGTGCGGGCGCTTCATCGGCATGACGATCCGCCTAAGACTACGTATCAGATCTATGCGAAGGAGATCGCTAATCCAGTGCCCTCGCATCCTCCGGTGACGTCAGAGCCTCCGGAGTAGCAGCCGGGATTAATGATTTTGGTGTTGGTTTGTTTAAAGGTATTGGCGCAGCCCTGAGTAAAGGCTGCGCCGTTATTTTTTTCGAATAGAAGAACTACTCGGGAGAGCCTAACGCGAGGTCGATGAGAGTCTTCTCTTCTATCTCGTGGGCCTTTGCGGAGCCAGTTGCTGGGGTTGCGCTGGCGCTGCGTTTGACGCTGAGGACGGCGCGGTCGCCGGCGAGGCGGCGCAGCAACGGCATGACGTAGGTAAAGGCGCCCATGTTGGCTGGCTCCTCTTGAACCCAGATGATCTCCTGGGCTTCGGGATGCTGATTGAGAGCTGTTTGGAGTTCGGCCTCGGGCCAGGGGTACATCTGTTCGAGGAAGATGATGCCGACGGAGAAGTCCTTGCGCTTTTCGCGCTCGACCCGAAGGTTGTGGCCGATCTTGCCACTGCAGACGAGCAGGCGGCGAGGGGCTTTGACGTCGTTGTCGGGGAGGACGTTTTGGAAGCGCTCGATGGCGAAGTCGGCGAGTGTGGATGAGGCGTCGGGGTGGCGGAGCATGCTCTTGGGCGTGAAGACGACGAGCGGCTTGCGCCAGAAACGGAGCGCCTGGCGACGCAGGAGGTGGAAATACTGCGCGGCGTTTGAGGGCTGGCAGATCTGGATGTTGTCGTTGGCAGCCAGCTGGAGGTAGCGCTCGATACGGGCGCTGGAGTGCTCGGGGCCCTGGCCTTCGTAGCCGTGTGGGAGAAGCATAACGAGACCGGAGAGGAGATTCCACTTGGCTTCGCTGGCGGCGATGAACTGGTCCATGATGATCTGTGCGCCGTTGGCGAAGTCGCCGAACTGGGCCTCCCAGAGCACGAGGGCTTCGGGGAAGTCGCGGGAGAAGCCGTATTCGAAACCGAGAACCGCAGCTTCGGAGAGGAGCGAGTTGTAGACCTCGAACTTGCCCTGCTTGTCGCTGAGGTGCGCGAGTGGGGTGTAGCGGACTTCGGTCTCGGTGTCGACCATAACGGCGTGGCGCTGATTGAAGGTGCCGCGCTGCGAGTCCTGTCCGGTGAGACGGACGGGCGTTCCGGCTTCGAGGAGAGAGGCGAAGGCAACGAGCTCAGCCATACCGTAGTCGAAGAGGCGTGAGCCGGCGCCCATCTCCTGGCGCTGCTCAAAGAGCTTCTTTACTTTGGCGTGGATGTGGAAGTTGGCGGGATAGGCGGTGAGCGATGTGACGAGCTCGTTGATGCGCTGCGCGGGGAGGCCGGTTGCGATGTCGTCTTCAGGTAGCAGTTCGCCGCCGCGGTAGTTGTCCCAGTAGGCGGGAAGCTGCGCGAGATGGGGCTTGTGATCGGCCTGCGTCGCGGCCTTTTGGTCGTCGAGGAGCTCTTGCTGGATCTTCTGCACTTCGGCGGATGGGTCGATGCCGATCTGCTTGGCGTAGAGCTGATAGAGCGCTGGGCGATCTTTGATGATGGCGTATCGGCGGGGCTGGGTGACGGTGGGATCGTCGACTTCGCTGTGTCCGTGCTTTCGGTAGCCGACGAGATCGACGACGATGTCGGAGTGGAAGCGGTTGCGGTACTCTGCGGCGATGGCGGCGACTCGCACGACCGCGTCGGGATCTTCTGCGTTAACGTGGAAGATCGGGATGGGAAGACGCTTTGCGATGTCGGTGGCGAAGCGTGAGGAGTTGGATTCTTCGGGCACTGCGGTGAAGCCGAGGAGATTGTTGACGATGACGTGAATGGTTCCGCCGACGTTGTAGCCGTGCAGGGTTGCCATGTTCAGCGTCTCGGCGAGAATGCCCTGACCTGCGAAGGCAGCATCGCCGTGGATGATAATTGGCAGAACCTGATCGCTTCCGCCTTTGCCGATGCGCTCCTGCTTGGCGCGCGTGCGTCCGAGGACAACGGGATCGACTGCTTCGAGGTGGCTGGGATTGGAGGCGAGGTGGACTGAGATCACTTCGCCGTTCGGGGAGCGATATTCGCCGGTCGCACCGACGTGATACTTCACGTCGCCACCACCCATGGTGCTGCGCGGATCGACGTCTTCGAACTTGGTGAATATCTCTGAGGGCAAGCGACCTACGGTGTTGGTCATTACGTTCAAGCGGCCGCGGTGGCTCATTGCGAGCATGGCCGTGGTGACGCCGCGACCTGCGCTGACTGCGAGGATGCGATCGAGGAACGGAATGAGCGCTGTGAGTCCTTCGAGCGAGAATCGCTTGGAGCCGAGGTACCGCGATTGAATGACCTGCTCGAAGAGGTCGGCGTTGATGAGTTGCGTGAGAATCTGCGCCTGATCAGGCTTTGGTGCGATCTGCTCCATGCGCTCCTGCAGCCACTGACGCTGTTCGGGGTTTGCGATGTGCATGAATTCGGCTGCGATGGTGCCGCAGTAGTAGCTGCGAGCTTCTTTCGCGATGTCGCCTTCGGGAGCCGGAGTGGGGAATGGTTCGGGGGGAGGTATTGTCCGAGCGGATCGAGAGAGGCCTGCAGATAACCCCAGCGTCTAAAGATGTCGAAGATTGTTTCGCGTTCCTGTTGTTCTACATTTGCAACTGGTGGAGTCAGAGTCCCTGCCTTTGTGGCCATTGCTTCCTCGCTTCCGATCTATTCGCGAAAGCCATTTCGCGTACCTTATTATGCTAGTCCTTTTGGAGCCAAGGCGCACGCTATCGAAAGTCGTAGATTCGTTTGAAACTGTTGATTAGGCGCATACGAAGCAGCCATGTATTTCCTACGAAAACAGTTGCAAGTTAGAGGGTTGCACCCTGCAGCCAAGGTTGAAACTCCTCTTCGCCGAAGCCGTGGATCTCACTTCGGGTGGGATGTCCGGAGGCGACGCGGAGAATCTCGTCGAATATTCGCGCTCCAGCCTCCTGAACGGTCTCTTCCCCTTCAATAATCGTTCCGCAATTGACGTCCATATCGTCCGACATGCGGTTGAAAACGGTGGTGTTTGAGGCGATTTTGAGGGATGGGGTGGGTTTGCAACCGAAGACAGAGCCTCTGCCGGTGGTAAAGCAGATCAGATTGGCGCCGCTGGCAACCTGACCAGTCGCCGAGACCGGGTCGAAGCCTGGTGAGTCCATGAAGACGAGGCCCTTTTCCGTTACCGGCTGGGCGTAGAGGTAGACCTCGTTGAGGTTGGTAGTGCCTCCCTTGGAGATGGCTCCGAGAGACTTTTCCAAGATGGTTGTCAGACCACCGGTTTTGTTCCCGGGTTGAGGGTTATTGTCGATGGAGCCTCGGTGGCGGGCGGTGTACTCCTCCCACCAGTGAATGCGGTCGATGAGCCGCTGGGCGACGTCGGGACGGGAGGAGCGGCGGGTGAGTAGGTGTTCGGCGCCGTAGATCTCGGGTGTCTCGGAGAGGATGGCGGTACCGCCGTTGCGGACGAGGACGTCAACCGCTGCACCCAGGGCAGGGTTGGCGCTGATGCCAGAGTAGGCGTCGGAGCCTCCGCACTGGAGGCCGACGATGAGGTTGGAGGCGGAGACGGTTGTTCGAGTGGCTTGGTTGGCCTGTTCCAGCATCCCGACGACGGTGGCGATTCCCTTCTGAATGGCGCTTGCGGTGCCGCCTGCCTCCTGAATGGTGCTGGTCCGGAGGCTGCCGTTGGCGCCGGTTAGGGTGATCAGAGGCTCGATCTGGTTGGTTTCGCAGCCAAGGCCAAGGAGGAGGACGGCGGCGAAGTTGGGGTGGGTCGCGTAGCCGGCGAAGACACGACGCAGCAGATCGGCAGGCTCGTCGTGCTCTGCCATTCCACAGCCGGTGCCATGGGTGATGGTGACGACGCCGTCGACGTTTGGGTACGCGTTAAGGATCTCCGGGGTGAAGCGAGCGGCAATGCGGCGGGCTACAGTTGCTGAACAGTTTACTGTGGTGAGGATGCCGACGTAGTTGCGGGTGCCGACGCGACCGTTGGAGCGGACGATGCCTTGGAAGGTGGGTGTCTGAGCTTGAGGGACGAACTCCGTTGGGTGTGCTTCCGAACCTATGGAGTAGTCGCGCTCGAAGTTACCGGTGATGAGGTTGTGGGTATGGACGTGCTCGCCTATTGATATTGCTTGAGTCGCAAAACCGATGATTTGGTTGAATTTACGAACCGGATCGCCGGGGGCGACGGGATGGACGGCAAGTTTGTGGCCCGCAGGAATGTCGGAGACGGTCGTGATGTTGAGGCCAGCGAGGCGCTGATTCGCCGCGACTGGCTTGAGGGCGACGGCGACGTCGTCTGAGATGCCGAGCATGAGTGCGTGGGGAATCAAACTGGTCTGTTTCTCTCCGAGAACGAATACAAAGCAGATTCAAATATTGGTACGACCACACTGTACTCTATCACTGCAAGTAATGGACAGAGATTGTGGTGACTCCATCACTTTTGCAGCGAATTTGTTGAGTAGATCGTCCGCAACTATAGTGGAGGGATGGTGGCTGTTGCTCGCAAAGCTCTAGTTTTGGCGATCGCGATTGGTTGGACAAGTATGTCCACGGGAAACGTGTTCGCTTTGCAGTCGACTGTGGGCGGGGTACAAGCGACTGGACCGCAGCCCGCTGAGCCTACAGCGCCACAGGAGGCAAAGCCCGAGGGCGTGAAGGTTGAGGATCGGCCGCTGCCGGATATCCCGACGCTGATGCGTGCGGTAGAGGCGAACGAGCGAACTTCGGAGGCTGTCAAGAAAGACTATATATTCCGGTCGGTGCAGACCGAGGAGCACTCAGACGGGCACGGTGGGGTGAAGAAGACCGAGACCAGGGAGTACGACGAATTTTGGGTGGAAGGTGTTCCAGTGCAGCGGATGATCAAGAAGGACGGAAAAGAGCTGAGCGAGTCCGAGAAGAAGAAAGAGGATGAAGAGATCGACAAGGAGGTAGCGAAGGCCAAGGAGAGGCGGGCAAAGGCGGACGCAAAGGGGAAGGAGTCGACTCCGCGCGGGGATGATGAGATTACGGTGTCTCGGTTGCTGGAGTTGGGGAGTTTTACGAATGCAAGGCGGCTGCAGATGAATGGGCGGGACACCATTGCTGTCGACTTTGCCGGTGATCCGAAGGCTAAGACGCGGAACCGGGGAGAGGATGTAATTCGGGACCTTGTGGGGACGGCGTGGGTGGATGAGCAAGACAAGGTGTTGGTCAAGGTGCAGGGGCACTTTGTTAATAACTTCAAGATCGGCGGCGGCCTCGTCGCGAATATTCAGAAGGGAACGAGCTTTGGGATGGAGCAGCGCAAGGTGAACGATGAGGTCTGGCTGCCTGCGCTGCTTGAGGGACGCGGTGAGGCGCGAGCGCTACTGCTCTTCAAATTCGATGGGAGCCTGCGGGCTGTCGAGTCGGACTATCGAAAGTTCAGGGCGACTTCGACGATATTGCCAGGAGTGAGCGCGGTTGAGCCGGCTGCGAGTCCTGCTTCAACTCCGCAGTGATTTGGGCGCGAGAGCAGTTGATCGACCCAACTGTGGTTGGCCGTTGGGATCGCTTTTTTCGAGGTTAAGCGCGCAGAGGGATAGCCTGAGCCATCCCTCCCGCAAAACTCGGTTGTTGCTGCAGTCTTGGTGCTAAAGACTAGAGAGGCTGAACGTCAGACGCCTGCCAACCCTTGGGTCCCTTTACCACGTTGAACTGTACAGCTTGGCCCTCTTGAAGGCTCTTGAAACCGTTCGAATTGATCGCCGAGTAGTGTACGAATACATCCTCGCCGTTCTGACGGCTGATAAAGCCAAACCCCTTGGCATCGTTAAACCACTTCACTGTTCCCTGTTCCATGTTCGCTATTTCCTTATTGCTGATGAATTTGCCGCTAGATCCAAATCGGGGTTCGTACAGTACGAGCTTTGCAGAAATCCAATCTGTTTCAAACGATGTGTGAAGGTTAGCACAACTGGCAAGTTTTTTTCTTTTAATCTCCTAAATAGTTATAGCTGCACTATTTATGGTGCAACAAATGTGGAGAAGCGAGGCAAACAGAGGATTTCAGGGAGACGAGCACTCGACAAAGATATGCCGACGATGTTAGATATCACGCACCGTTACGCTTTGAGATGGGAACGGACTATCTCTTCGGCCTTGGCGAGGACCTGATCGAGAGTCATGGACGTAGAGTCGAGGATGATTGCGTCGGGGGCAGGTTGAAGGGGCGACTCGGCACGGTGGCGATCGCGGTAGTCGCGCTCCTTGAGGTCGCGAAGGATGGCCTCTTCGGCGAGGCGTTGCTGTTCGGCGGTGACGGCGTCGGGTGCCTGACGTGCGGAGTTTTGCAGTGCGGTGGGTAGGTTGATGTGGGATCGGGGGTCGGCCTGGCGGTAGCGGCGGTTGCCGCGGACCTCAGGCGCAGCGTCCAGAAATATCTTTACTTCTGCGTCGGGGAAGACGGCGGTGCCGATGTCGCGGCCTTCCATGACGACGCCACCGGCTTCGCCGAGGGCGCGCTGTTGCTCGACCATCCAGGCGCGGAGGTGGGGGTGGACGGAGACTTGCGAGGCTGCGGAGGTGACGTCGGTCTCGCGGATGCGGCGGGAGACGTCCATGCCGTCGAGCAGGACACGGTTGCCTTCGAGTTGCGGCTCGAGGGTGATGCGGGTGTGCGCGGCAAGGTGCATGAGGGGAGCTTCTTCGTCGAAGGCGTAGTCGTTTTCGATGGCCTTGAGGGCCAGGGCTCGGTACATGGCGCCGGTCTCGAGGTTGAGAAAGCCGAAGCGGCGGGCGAGGTGGGCAGCGAGGGTGCTCTTGCCGGCGCCAGCGGGCCCGTCGATGGCGATGACGGGGCGCTGACGTTTTTTGGTTTCAGGCGGCGTTGCGGCTGCGAAGTCTTCGTTCGGCTGCGTCATCCGGCCTATTCGCCTTCCTGAGGTTTGAACTTGCGAGTTGGAGTGCGTTTGCCGAAGGGCTTCTTGTTGCCCTTGAACTTATCGAAGGTGCTGGCCGGTTTGCCGGTGCCGCCTGCTGCGGATTTGCCGTATGGCTTCTTGCCGGCGAAGCTGCCGCCTGTAGACTTGCCTGCGTAGCTGCCACCGGTCGATTTACCGGCGTAGCCTCCGCTGGATTTGCCGTAGGGTTTCTTCGCTCCGAAGCTGCCGCTGGGTTTGCCGGTGGAGCTGCTTCGGGGCCTTGGGGCGTAGTCGCCGGAGCCTTCGGGACGGGCTGGCCGGTCGGAGGAGGAGCGTGGAGTGCGTGGGGCGTCGAACTTGCGGAAGGGAGGGCCACTGGCTCGGCTGGTGCGGCCTTCGCTGCGGTCTCCGCCGAAGTTGGCGCGAGGAGCGCGTTCGCTGCGGTCTGCACGGTCGCGGGAGAAGCTGGGTTTGCCGCCGAAGCGCGATGGGCCTGCTCCTTCTTCGCGGGGGGCAAATGATTTGCGTGGAGCGAAGCCGTTGGTGCGGTCGCCGCCGTCGGCGCTGCGCTGTGGACGGGCGGAGAAGCTGCCGGGTTTGCGCGGGCCACCGAAGCTGGACTCGCCGAAGCTGGGTTTATCGCCGAAGGTGCGGCGGGGTGGACGGCTGTCGCCGGAGTCTCCGTCGGTGCGGGGGGTGAACTCGCGGCGTGGGGGGCGGGAGTCGCCGTAGTCGCGACGGGGGGACGTGTGTCGTTGCTGTCGCGGCCAAAGCTGGGCTTGCCAGCGAAGCCTTCGCGCTTGCGGCCGAAGGTGCCAGGCGTGGAGAAGGTCTTGCGGGGTCGGTCACTGTCGCCTGCCGGCGCATCGCCGTAGGGGCGTGGGGTGTATTCGCGGCGGGGTGGACGGCTGTCGCTGGAGCCTTCGTTGCGGCGATAGGTTGGGCGGTCTCCACTGAAGGAGGGGCGGTCGGATTTGAAGGAGGGGCGATCGCTGCCGAAGCGGGGTTTCTCACCGAAGCTTGACTTGCTGCCAAAGCTGGGGCGGCTGCCGAAAGAGGGTTTGGAGCCGAAGGAGGGACGCTTCCCTTCTCTGTCGAAGGCGGGCTTGCGGTCGTAGGTGCGCGGCGCTCGCGAAGTCGTAGTGCTGTCGCCGTCTTCCGATACTTCGGAGGAGGATTTTGCTGGGGCGAGGCGGTCGGCCTTCTCTTCTTCCCATGGCTTGGTGAAGCTGGGGCGGTCGGGGCGGTTGGATTCGCGGGTGAAGGGGCGGCGTTCGCGCGGTGTCAGTGCCGATTCGGAGTCGCGACCAGGTTTGGTTACAAATCCAGTGCCAACCTTACGGGGCTTGGAGATGAACTTTTTGATGCGTGGAGATTCTGCCGCTGCATCGCTGTCGCCTTCGGTGGTGACGACGATGGAGTCGATGTCGTCGGGTACCGGTGTGGCGACGGCGAGGAATGCGGGGAGCTCGCCGGCAACGTGGAGGACCGTGCGGCCTTCGACGGCGATGGTTTCAAGCTGGCGCGCGGAGATGAGCGCGTGGACGACGTCGCGAATGCGCGAACGGGCGGCTACCGGAGAGAGAAAGGTTTCGATGTCTTCCTCAGACGCTACGATGGCCTGACCGAGGTAGAGCGAGATGAGGGCCGAGAGCGCGGTGGGCTGGCCGGCGTTGGCTCCGGCTTTGATTTGTTTGGTGAAGCGGGTGGTGGTGAGCTCCCAAAGAGTTGCTGCGCCGACGGGCTGTGGGACGGGGATGACGCGGAGGTGCTGCCAGAGCTCGGTGAGCGAGCGGAGGACGGCGGATTCGGTGACCTCCTTGCCGAGCTGCGTGGTGAGGTCGTACGAGGACATGCCGGTGGCGTGGTCTTTGGCGCGCTCGGCGAGGAGGGTGTAGGTGTTGAGGGCTAGCGGGGAGACCTTGCTGGCTCCGCTAGTGGTGGGGGGCTGCTTCCATGCCTTGTCGCCACGGAGGGTGAAGATGTAGGGGAAGGCTAGCGGGGAGACGATGAAGTCCGGGGTCTCGCTGCCGGTGCCTGTCGGCGAGCCGAGGAGATTGAGCGGAATTGCGCCGCCGTCGATGATGAGGCGCGAGAGGAGAGTGCGGGACTGGTCAGTATCGGCGAGCGAGGGTGCGGCGTTCGGGGTGCCGAGGATCGCTTCGACGAAGGATGGCGCGGGGGCCGGAAGCTGCGCGGCGCGAGGCGTGAAGAAGACCAGGCCGGAGGTGTTGAGCCAGTCGCGTAGCATGTTGATGGTGAGGATGGGATCGGCGTTGTGATGCCAATGGGCGAGACGGGCGGCGGCGAGCTGGTCAGCCGTGGGAGTGCTTAGGGTACTCAAGGTGTTGCCTTCCTGCTGGGCGGAGCGATTGCTCGCGCTACAACATATCCTCAGCCTGGGCTAAAAGGATGACACTAAAGATTGGATTCGAGCGGTTGGCGTCTAGATGCGCTGAAATGCTTTTTGTATGTCTTTATAAGAATAACGCAAAGCGATGGGTCTGCCGTGGGGTAGGCGGTGGATGCTCGGTTTTTGTGATTGGAGGACAGGTTTGTTGCCGTTCGATTGGATTTGTCCTACGATGGCGGGTCGGAACTCCATCGAGGAACTTCAACTCCTCAGAGGAGGTGCTATGCGGATCCTGGTCAGACTAATCGTTGCTTCGTTCCTGTTCCAGGCAAGCCTTATACAAGCAGGCTTTGCAGAATCGGCGAATAGTGTCCGGATTGACAAGCTGGTGATCGAGTCGCCCACTCTGCCGGATGCAGATCGCGAACAGATCATTCGCATTTTTGAGCAGAATACATATCCCGAACGTGAAATTGGCGAGCGCATGCGAAATGCCTTCCGAGACATCGGGTATCTCCGGGCGGTTGTCGCTCAGCCGACGTTGTCCCTTCCTGCGCAGACAGAGGGGAACATATCTGCCGACATTACCGCTACGGTGGACCCCGGAGCGCAGTATCGTCTCGGTGAAATTCACTTCGAGAGAACGAGCTTTTTTTCCTCTGCACGGCTAGAAGACCTGTTTCCGTTGCGACGCGGAGATCTCTTCAGCGTGACCAGGATTGGGGATGGCTTAGAGAGTCTGAGAAATCTCTATGGAACAGAGGGATACATCAATACTGTTGCCACTCCTACACTATCGATTGACGAATCGCGCCGGATCATCAGCCTGCTTATTTTTGTGGATGAGGGGAGACCTTATAACTTTGGGAAGTTGTATCTGGAAGGAATAGAGCCCAACGCCGATACTGCCAAAGCACTGTTGAATTCCTGGAGGTCGCTGGAAGGAAGGCGGTACAACCCGGTTAAGTTGCAAAATTGGCTTCTTGCGAACCACATCAAATGGAAGGTTGATGGATCGGATTCAGGGTTGATGAGGATCACTCCGGATTCCGAATCGTTTGTCGTCAATGTGAGGCTCACACCGGCCTAATTGAATGCAGGTCAGATGCGCTGGAAGGCTTTGGCTATGTCTTTGTAGGAGTAACGCAGAGCGATGGGTCTGCCATGGGGACAGGCGGTTGGGTGCTCGGTTTTCCCGAGGGCGTCGAGGAGCCATTCGACTTTTGAGGGTTCGAGGGGCTGGTTTATTTTGATTGCAGCGTGGCATGCGATGCTGGCGGCGATGCGGCGGCGACGGGCTTCGGCGTTTTCGGTCTGGCGGTTGCGGTCGGGGATGGCGAGGACCTCTTCGAGCATCTGCTCGAGTTCGCGGCCTTCGAGTCCTACGGGAGCTGCTTTGACGGCCAGGGTGCGGGGGCCGAAGGGCTCGGCTTCGAAGCCGTTGCGGTCGAGTTCGTCGGCGATCTCGGCGAAGGTGATCATCTGGGCCGGGAGGAGATCGATCAACAACGGCATGAGGAGGCGCTGGCGCTGGATCTGCTCGGTGTCGCGCTCGCGGAGAACCTTTTCGAAGAGGATGCGCTCGTGGGCTACGTGCTGGTCGATGATCCAGAGGCCTTCTTCGTTGGTGGCGAGGATGAAGGAGTCGCGGAACTGGCCGATGGGCTTGAGGGTAGAGAGGGCGGTGAGGGTGTCGGCTTGTTGGGGGGCGGCTTCGTAGGTGGGCTCGGTTTGGGCAGAGTCGTAGCCGACGGGGATGGAGTGGCCAGAGAAGGCGAAGCGGCCGGGAGAGGGTGGGACGATGGGGGCGGCGAGGTTATATGTGGGGGACTTTACAGGCTCAGAGTTGAACGCTGCGGTGTCGTCCGGGTTATAGGGTTCGGAGTGAGGGAAGGTTGTACCTGCTCCGGCAAAATACGGGGGTTCTTCGCTCCGCTCAGGATAACGCGCTTCGAAAAGAGCGCTGGATACGAATGAGTTTGGGGTTGAGCTTGGTTCAAAGAACGATTGTGGGATGGCATCAGTACCATCAGGAGCGCCTGGGAGTGGGCTGACGTCGATGAGCAGGGAGCTTGATACGCCGTGAGGGCCGTTTTGCAGGGCGGTTGCGAAGCTGGCCGCGGGACGGGCTTGAATGAGCGTGGTGCGGATGGTGTCGCGGACGAAGTCGTGAACGAAGCTTGGTTGGCGGAAGCGGACTTCGGTCTTGGCGGGATGAACGTTGACGTCGACCTCTTGCGGAGGCATCTCGAGGTAGAGAAGGGTGACGGGAAAGGATGTGGGCGGAAGGATGTTGCGATATGCCTCGGAGATGGCGTGGAGGATCAGCTTGTCGCGGATGAGGCGCTGGTTGACGAAGAGGTAGATGGAGTTGCGATTGAGCTTTTGCAGTTCGGGCTTGGAGACGAAGCCGGTGAGGCGGAGGTAGCCTGGATCGGGCGGAGTGTAGTCGGCGTCGCGCTTCCACGGTGGAGGTTCGGGAAGACCGGCGCGGGTGAAATCCAGCTCGGCAGTGGTCGGGAGCATGTAGCTGCTGGTGTCTTTGCCGAAGATCTGGAAGAGACGATCTGCGGCGTTGGCGACTGCGGGCGCGACGAGAAGAGCTTGCGTGGCCGAGTGGAGTTCGAAGTGCTTGGTGGGGTGGACGAGAGCGTAGTGGGTGACGAGAGCGGCGATGTGGGATAGCTCGGTCTGCTCGGACTTGAGGAATTTGCGACGGGCAGGGGTGTTAAAGAAGAGGTCGTTGATGGTAATGGTGGTGCCGACGGGCAGACCTGCGTCTTCTACGCGGAGGATGCTACCACCGGCTATCTCTACCAGGGTGCCGGAGGGTTCTTCGGCGACGCGGGTTTCGAGGAGAAGGCGGGCGACGCTGGCAATGGATGGCAGAGCTTCGCCGCGGAAGCCGAGAGTGGCGATGGAGAGGAGCTCGTCAGCGGTGCGAAGCTTGGAGGTGGCGTGGCGCTCGAAGGCGAGAAGGGCGTCGTCGCGAACCATGCCGTGGCCGTTGTCGGAGATGCGGATAAGCTTGCGGCCCCCGGCTTCGACCTCGATGCGGATGCGGGTGGCTGCGGCGTCGAGCGAGTTTTCGAGGAGCTCTTTGACGACAGAGGCGGGGCGTTCGACAACTTCGCCAGCGGCGATCTGGTTCGCCACGAGGTCAGAGAGGATACGGATGCGGCCCATGCATCGATTGTACGGCGATCCGAAAACAGGAGAACGATGCTTACGCGGGTTGGTTCATTTGGCTGTAACCAAGTTGGCGGTTTGGTGGAGTGCGAGAGGAAAAATAATGCATAGAGGAGAGCGTGTTTTCCAGAGGCAAGGTGAGATCGCGCGTGATTTAGGGGGAATCAGAAGAAGGGCGTTGGACCTTGAAGTGCAGTAGCGGGAGAGCAACAAAACCATAGTATTAACAGGAGATTTATGACTCGGCTCTCGCTTGCACTGTGCAGTCTCGTTCTGGCTGCTCTGCCCTCCACTGCTGCCTTCGCTGACCCGATCAGCTTCAACTTCAACTTCAGCAACTCGGACTTTTCCGGGTCTGGTGTGTTGACCGCGGACTCAACAAGTACCGCTGGCGTCTACGAGATTGTTGGCGTGACCGGCGATGTTGTCATCGGAAAAACGACCAACGCGATCTCGGGCTTGTTGGCGGCGGGGTCGTTCCCGGCTGATGGACCTAACGACAACCTGCTTTTCTTTCCGGAGCTACCGGCTCCGTTTGGCGCCTTTGACGCTTCTGGTGTCTCTTTTGCGCTGGCGAACGGTGCGGGGAAGTTGAATCTGTTCCTGGGAGAGGGACAGGACCTCAAGCTGACCGGCGGCAAACAGGACGAACAGGCCGGGGCGATCACGGTGACCGAAGCGTCTCCAGTGCCTGAGCCAGGATCACTGGCGCTGTTGGGAACGGGCGTATTGGGGCTGGCTGGAATTGTCCGCCGCAGACTCGCGTCTTAGGATGTGACGGGGCAGAGGCCGCTGCATGCATCGCGGTCTCTGTTGCATCCATTGATCGATCAACAGATAGCTCGCTTTGGCCTTTAGAGCAAACGAGTTTCCACTGCCTCATGCAAAGAACTGCACAAGCCGAGTTGGATGATGGCGATGCACAGGCCGAGGGTGCCTGATTTTCGGAGTTTTAATACAGCGGCGGTTTGGCAGTCCAAATGCTTCTAGTTGCTTCAGTTGCTCGCATGAGTAACAGGAGCGTATGAAGTACAGAATATTGGGACCCTGCATTTTCACCTTGGCTTCTCTTGTATCCACCTCTGCCCGCGCCGATACGTTCAGCTTTAGCTTCTCAGGAATTTTCTTTTCCGGCTCCGGCACGTTTACCGCGACAGAGGTGGGTCACTCAAATATTTATGACGTCACTGGCGTTACAGGCAATGTGAAGTCAGGAGGATCAACCTCCGCTATCACGTCCGTTGTGAAAGTAGATGGATTTGGACACAACGACAACGAATTGATCTTTCCTTTGGTTTATCCCGGTCTGGGTTTTGGAACGAAGTTTTTCGACTCCAACGGCGTCTCTTTTTCGCTGGCCAATGGAAATGATGTCAATCTGAACGGCATTTGGGACATCGAAGGGCCTGCGAAGGGTTTCGATCTCCCACAATTTGACTCGGTCAG
The DNA here is from genome assembly GCF_051013355.1 of Tunturiibacter lichenicola. Classification (GTDB taxonomy): domain Bacteria; phylum Acidobacteriota; class Terriglobia; order Terriglobales; family Acidobacteriaceae; genus Edaphobacter; species Edaphobacter lichenicola_F. The sequence goes on from NZ_CP132944.1 coordinate 657,969, forward strand.
CGTAACCGAGAACTCTCCGGTCCCTGAACCAAGCAGCCTAGCACTGTTTGGCATAGGAATCATGGGAGTCGCCGGAGCAATTCGACGGCGTCTTGCTGTCTAATTTGAGTTACTAATTTGGTTACAGAAATGGTCGCTTCTCGGGAGGAAGCGGCCATTTCTGTGTCTGCTGCAGTTTTATTTTGAGCCTGTTACTTCGTTTTTTTCTTCTTCGGTTTTGGCTTATGGGTTTCGGTGTCGCGATCGCCGACCATGTGGAGACGCATGAAGTTGGTGGCGCCGGATTTGGTGCGAGTGCCGGCGACGATACCGACGATCTGACGCTGGTGAACGTGTCCCTCGGTCTCGAGGATCTGTTCGGCCATGCTGACGAGCTTGTCCGTGTCGCGGAAGCGAGCGCAGAGGATGGGGTAGGTGCCCCAGAGCAGCATGCTGCGGTTGATCACCTTCTCGAAGGGCGACAGAGCGAAGATAGGCGGGTCAGGGTGGTATTTGGAGAGGAGCCGGGCGGTCATGCCGGACTCGGTGAAGATGGCGATGGCGGCCACGTCCAGGTCATCGGCAGCGTGCGACATGCATTCGCAGATGGTTTCGGCGATGGAGAGGCGGACGCTGGGGTGATGGCCGAGGGCGCGTGGTGGGTCGATGCGGATCTGATGCTCGGTCTCAGTGATGATCTTAGCCATCATGGCGACGGCTTCGACGGGATACTTGCCGGCGGCGGACTCGGCTGAGAGCATGACGGAGTCGGTGCCGTCGTAGATGGCGTTGGCGACATCCGAGGCCTCGGCGCGGGTGGGGCGCGGGTTGTCAATCATCGATTCGAGCATCTGCGTCGCGGTGATGACGGGCTTGCGATACTCGGCGGCGCGGCGAATGATGTGCTTCTGGATCGCAGGGACTTTTTCGGGTGGGACTTCGACGCCCAGATCGCCACGCGCGACCATGATAGCGTCGGTGACTTCGAGGATGCTGTCCAGATGCTCGATGGCCTGGGGCTTTTCGAGCTTGGCGATGACCCAGGCGTCGGACTTGAGGGCGGCGAGGCGGTTCTTGACGTGGCGTACGTCGTCGGCTGTGCGGACGAAGGAGACGGCGACGGTATCGACACCCTGTCCGATGGCGAAGATTAGGTCTTCTTCGTCTTTTTCGGTGAGTGACGGAACGTTGACAGCGATGCCGGGGAGGTTAATGCCCTTGTTTTCGCCGAGCATGCCGCCGTTGACGATCTCGCAGGTAACGTCGATGCCTTTGACGGACTCGACGCGCAGTTCGATGAGGCCGTCGGAGAGCAGGATGCGGGAGCCGGGCTCGAGGTTTTCAGCGAGGGTCTTGAAGGTGGTGCCGACAAGGGAGGCGTTGCCCTCGATCTCGCGCGGGGTGATGGTGAGGCGCTTCCCGGCTACGAGTTGGACGGGCTTGTGTCCCTTGAGCTTGCCGGTGCGGATCTTGGGGCCCTGCAGGTCGGCGAGGATGCAGATGGGCTTGCGTTCCTCCTTCGAGATTTTGCGGACCATGCGGATGAGATCGGCCTTTTGCTCGTGGCTACCGTGGGAAAAGTTGAGGCGAGCGACATCGAGGCCGGCGCGGACGAGTTGGCGGAAGATCTCGGGTGTACTTGACGCTGGGCCGAGGGTGGCGACGATTTTGGCGCGGCGACCGCGCTCCAGTGTGGCAAAGGGGGCAACATTGGACATAGGATTCGAGGAGATCTTCATGGATCGGTTTTGGGGAACTTTCTCACCATCCGGCATTTGGATGGTATGACCAGTGAGTTGAGTATAACTGCCGTGGCAATTCTAACCGGGCGGAAGGGGGTTTGGGGTTGCCGGGTTGGAATGAGTTCGTTGATGGTGGAAAAAACGTGTACGAAACTCAGTGTTGAACTCGGCTCCGAAGAGAACGCAAAGGGAGATGATGTAGAGCCAGAAGAGTAGAGCGATTCCTGCGCCTAGCGAGCCATAGACCTGGGAGTAGTTGGCAAAACGGGTGACATACCAGCCGAAGATGAGGGTGGCGAGAAACCACATAGCGGTGGAGAGGAAGGCTCCGGGGAGAGTTCGCTTCCAGGATTGCTGCATGGGGGTACCCATGTGATAGATGAGAGCTGTGATACCGATGCTGCCAGTGAGAGCGACACTCCAGCGAATCAGGAGCGCTAAAAGGAAGACTGAGGTTCGAGCGGAAGGCGCGATATGCCCGGCGAGCCACTCGGTGATGAAGTGACCGAAGACTACTAGGATGCTGGCGAGGGCAAAAGGGATCAGCGAAAGAGGGACAAGGAGGAAGGCGCGGAGGCGACGTTGCCAGAATGTCCAGCAATTGACTGGGAGGTCATTGGCGCGTCGGAGACCCTCCATGATGGTGGCCAGGACGCTGGAGGCGCCAGTGAGGCTGACGATGAAGGCAAGGGCGAGAGCGTGGGTGGACCGGGTGGTTTGAGGCTCGGCGACGAAGTAGCTCTGCAGCAGCGGGCTAACGTCCGGGGGCAGGATGCGATCGAAGAAGATGGCAAGCTGAAAGCGGAGGGGAGTGGTATCAGGAAGCATGCTGGCGATGGCGGCAGCGACGATCAGGGCCGGAAAGAGAGAGACCATCGCGGAGTAGGCAGTGGATTGGGCGAGGTTGAGGCAGTCGTGCCGCATTGCGCGTAGCAATGTGCCGTGGAAGACCATGGGAAAGCGAAATAGCCTCCTCATGGGCGCAGGCCAGCCGACGGATAGGTCAGGGCTATGCCTTCCATCGGGTGAGGAGGGCGGTGATGGCCTCCTTGCTGGTGTGCTCGAACTCCTTTTCGTGTTCGGCGTAGAGGAGATTGCCGTGGGCGTCTATGACGGCAAGAGAAGGGATGCCGTGGGCGATGGGGACGTGATACTTCTTTGCGACGTCGACGTTGTGATCGACATGGCCTGTGTCAATGTGGACGACGATAAAGTACTTTGCCAGCAGTTCGGCGTTGGGAGACTGCTGGTAGTAGTAGTCGAGGACCTGGCAATCACCACACCAGTTGGCGCCGAAGTCGAGGAGGATGCGCTTGTGCTCACGGCGGGCCTGAACCATGGCGGCGGCGATGTCGGCGCTGGCATCTGCGGTCTCCGAGTAGAGGTTCCTATTGACGTGAAAGGTGGCTTGCGCGACTGCGCGGGGAACAGGCGTAAGAACCTGCAAGAGCAGGCCCATGCCTACGGCGGGGAGTAGCGCGTTGCGGAGGTGCGCGATCATGAGAGACCTTTTCATCTTTTCGAGCTCATTGAAGACCTGATGCATGCCGCGGCTTTCGTTAGGACCATGGTTCATTCAGGCCAAGGATTTATAGAGATGATGCATGAAGACCGTGGCCCGACGCAAAACTGTGTTGGACAAAAGTACTAGCTATTGGGGAAATAGCTATTGACCGGAGTAGTATCCGTCGCGGGTCTGGACGAGCAGGCCCTTCTGGTGGAGGGCAAGGTCGATCTGGTGGAAACCGTTGGCGGCCGCGTCCTGGCTGGGTGTGTACCCAAGGCGGTACTGGGCGCGAAGTTCTTCGGCAATCTGGTTGTAGATCTGAGCGACGTCCTGATTTTTCTTGACTTCAAAGAAGCGTCCACCGGTCTCCTGGGTCATGCGCTCGAGGATCTTCTTGCCGTCGACATGGCTCGTTGAGGGATAGTTGCTGCCACCGTTGCCGCCTCCTCCGGGATAGCCGCCGCCTGGGTAACGGCCGGGGTAACCCCCTCCCGGATAGCCGCCGCCTGGATAGCCACCGCCGGGGTACCCGCCGCGGCCATGTTGCGGATTGTTGTTCTGAGGATGCGTCTCTTCGCCCTTGAAGTAGATGGCGTAGATGATGGTGTCGGAACGCTGGGCGGCTTCAATGGATCGGACGAGGGTTTCCTTACTGTTTCTGTCGACTCCGTCGGAGAGGATGATGACGGCTTTGCGACCGGCCTGTTTGTGCATCAACTCGTCTGAGGCAAGGAAGAGGGCGTCGTAGAGGGTGGTTCCACCGACGCGGCGACTACCGGCGGTGTCGTCGGAGTTTTTACTGGGCGTATCGATCTCTTTTAATGCTTTTTGAAGAAGCGGGCGAGAGGAGGTAAGGTCTTGCAACAACTCAGTCTCGCGAGCAAATTGGGCGATGAAGGCCCGGTCTTTGGGGGTGGTGAGCATCTGGTCGAGGAAGGTGCTACTGGCGGTGCGCTCTTCGTCGATAACGTCACGCTGAGACATGCTGGTGTCGACGAGGAGACCGAGGATGAGAGGGAGATTGGTGTCCTTGTCGAAGTAGCGGATGGTCTGGGGTTTGCCGTCGACCTGGAGCATGAAGTCGTCTTTGGTGAGGTTCTGAATGAGGGCTCCCTTTTTGTCGCGGACGACGACAGGGAGATTGACGAGACGAGCATCGACCGCGATCGTCGGGGCGGCCGATGTGGGGGATGGATCGGGCGTAGAGGTCTTTTGCTGGGCAGACAGGGAGGGTACGAAGACGAGGCCGGCCAGGACGAGTGGCCGGAATGAGCGGAGGGCGTTCATGTGGGTTTAGACGTTCTTGCTCAGGTGGGGTTTCAATCGCCTGCGATGTGGCCTGACATTTTTACTGACGCGAATTCGCTTGCGCTTGCTACTATCGAATCATTCACTCCAACCAGCTTCCTGCTCACGGTTTAGCGGGTTCAACGTGAAGTGTCTGGAGATGAAAAGGGTTTTCGCGTGCGGCAGGCTCGGTATTGTGGAGTTGGGAGTGTGATAGACCGCCGTGTAACAGATTGGATTCTCTAGTTTTTTTGTTCGCGCTCCACAGAGTCATATCCGAGTATCAAATGACGTTGTGGTGCAGTATGCAGTCAACGTTAAGAGACGCCGGAACGAGATCGCAATGGCCGTAGACAAGATCAGTGGCGTGTTGTCGCTCGACGCAGGCTCGGCCGTATGTGCCGTACCTCCGACCGAGCGCGTCGCCATGCACGATGAACCTGTGCGGTGGATACACCTGATCGCAACGTTCTTTACTTTGCTGCTTTTTTCCTGGCTGGGAATCATACTTTCGCGACAGTCAGATGGAGTCGCAACGATCTGGTTTACGAACGGTCTCCTGTTTGCCGTTTTGATCAAGAGGCCACGAAATACCTGGATCTATTATTTTGTCGCGGGCTTTCTGGCCGATACGCTGGCTGATGTGGCATACGGCGATCCGGTGGGACTGGCAATCGGAGTATCGGTTGCTAACTCCGTTGAGGTCATCCTCTCGAGCCTGCTGTTGACGCGGTGGTTTGGCAGCCCGTTCCAGCTGACCAAGCGCGTACCGCTGCTTGGTTTTTTGGGCGTAGCTGTGGTTGGGGCGACGGCAGTGACGAGTGCCCTGGGCGCTTCGTGGACCATGCTGTTTGTTAACGCAGGGCCGTGGTGGATGCTGTTTCGTACCTGGTACCTCGGCGATGTGCTGGGCATGGCCATCATTGCACCGCTGGTTTTCATTCTGCAGCGGCCTGGATTTTTCAGCATGCTGGCAGGCCAGCAACTACCCCGGACGCTACTTCTGCTGATGGTCCCTGCAATCGCTACTGCTCTGGTATTCAGCCATAGCAAAGATCCCCTGATATTTTTCATCTTTCCTGCGCTTCTGCTGGTGGTATTTCGGTTGGGGTTTCCCGGGACCGTGCTTGCGGTGTTCGTGATCGCGCTGATCTCGATCTGGTTCACTGTCACGGGACACGGACCGTTGATGTTGATCACAGGAACGAATCTGCTGCACAAGATTGTGATCGAACAGATCTTTCTTGCGGTGGCATTGTTTACGTTCTTTCCGGTTGCAGCTCTGCTCGAGGAGCGCAAAGCACTGGAGCTCTCGCTGCAGAAAAGCGAACTGCGGTATCGGGAGCTGGCCAATGCGGATGCACTAACCGGCCTGGCGAACAGGAGAGCATTTGACGAACGGCTGGAGGAGGAGTGGAATCGCGCAGTACAGCAGTCGCAGTCGCTGGCTTTGCTGTTGATCGATGTGGACCTGTTCAAGTCGTACAACGATATCTATGGGCACGTCGGCGGGGATGAATGCCTGCGCTGCATCGCGAAGGTGATCGCGAACACGCTGCAAGAGAAGGCAGATATAGCTGCGCGGTTTGGAGGAGAAGAGTTTGCGGTGATTTTGCCGAATACACGATTGGACAAAGCGTTAGAGGTTGCTGAGAGCGTTCGGCAAGCGGTCGCAGGCATGAAGGTGCCACACTCAGGGAATCAGCTTGGCATTCAGACGATCAGCGTCGGTGTGGCGGCTGGCGTGCCAGACAAAAGTGCACCCTTGATTTCGCTGCTGACCGCCTCCGATCATGCTTTGTATCGGGCTAAGTATCTGGGTCGAAATCGAGTTGAGTCGACGGTGGCTGCGATGCCCCGAACCGAGATGTCGACCGCGGATTAAATCGCTTGACTATGTGGACGTTACCCCTATTTTTTACGGCCGAAGTTTACCCGGACGCGTGTATTCTGGCGGGACGATGAGACAACTGCTTTGGCTGGCGGCTGGGTGTGTCGGTGCGTGCCTGAGCGTGGGGTGTGCCTCGATCGCAGCGACTGCTGCGACAGCTCCGCCGGCTACCGATACCAAGCCTCCAGCTGGATTTGAGAAGGCTGTCGTTCTTTGGCCGAAGGGAGCGCCGGGGGCGCTGGGAACGAGTGATGGGGATGTGCCAAAGTTGTTTGTTTACCCGGCAACAGGAGCTGGGCCGCACCCAGCTGTGATCGTCATGCCGGGAGGCGGATATCTGCATCTGGCGATCGAAAAGGAAGGTGGAGAAGAAGCCCGATGGCTGAACGCGCACGGGGTGACCGCGTTCGTGCTGGAGTATCGCTTGGGGCCCCGATACCACTTCCCTTCTCCGATGCTGGATGGAGCGCGGGCGGTACGATATGTCCGCAGCCATGCGGAGGAGCTAGGAGTCGAAAAGGACAAGATTGGGCTATGGGGCTTCTCCGCGGGAGGCCATTTGGCTGGCTATCTCGCTGTGGTGAATGATGCAGGCAAATCGGGAGCGGCGGATCCGATCGATCGCGTAAGTGATCGGCCTGACTTCGCAATTGTGTCCTATGGGCGATTTACTATGGACACGACAATTCCACGCAAGACAAATATGGAAGGACTGTTGGGAGACCATCCGACCATGGCTATGATGGATGCGGTCTCGGTGGTGAAGCTGGTGACGAAGAACACTTCGCCATGCTTTATCTTTTCGACGACGGCGGATCAGACGGTGAATTCGCTAAACGCTACGGAGTTTTATGACGCGCTGAAACGGGCAGGCGTACCCGCGGAGTTGCATATCTTCGAGCGCGGACAACATGGTGTAGGAATGGCGCAGGGAATGAAAGGCTCCCCAGAGCTGGCGATCTATCCAACTCTGCTGGCGAACTGGATGGAGATGCACGGCTGGATGGCACAGGACTAGGATGGGACGGTTGGATGTCTCGACGACATCAGAGTTGAAGGCCACGAGTCATTATTCCTGAGTCACGGGAAATCATGACTCGTGGCGATTGCCTGATAAGAAGTACACGTACCAAAGCTTTCCACGACGGCTAAACTGATTTCTCGACTTTACTACCGGAGAGTTAGAGAATGATGTCGGCACTGCGTGACATGTACCTTGAGGTATTACTTGAAGGCTTCTGCGTTCGACTCCCAGCGATCCTGGGTTTGGAAGATGATCCTATCCGCCGTGCCAATCTCAGTGGCGCTAGGACAGCTCTGGCGGTTCAATCACGGCGCTAATTTGGCAGCGGTGATCACCGTCTCATTAGGTGTCGTCTGCCTGATGCTCGCCACGTACGCGCTGTGGCATGAACATGAGCGGGCAGCAAAACTGAAAGGAGCCCAGGAGGCACACTCACAGTTTCTTGCAGCAACGGAGACGAGCCTGGATGCATTTTGCATTCTTGAGTGTCTACGAAATGATGCGCGGGAGATCGTCGACTTCCGCATTGTCTATGTCAATGCGAATGCAGAACGGCTGGCGGGACGACCTCGCTCTGATTTAGTGGGGCAGATGCTCTGTACAGCTACACCAATGGAAGCTACGAGACCGATGTTCGCCAGGTTCTGCAGGGTCGTCGAGTCCGGAGAGCCGCTGAATGAAGAGTTTCCTGTCGGCCATCCGACGATCAGGGCTACGTGGTTACAAAGCCAGGTAGTGAAGCTGGGCGATGGTCTTGCCCTTACCTTCAGCGACATCAGCGAAGCGAAGGCAACGCAGGAACGATATGCGCATTTAGCGGAGTTTACCGATTCCGTGTTTCAGAATGCTCCGTTCAGCATCGTCGCGACTGATACCAACGGAATGATTACGGCGATGAACGTAGCGGCCGAGAAGCTGACGGGCTACAGCCGCGAAGAGTTGGTGGGAAAGGCCCCACTGACCAGATTGCACGATGAGCGGGAGTTACTGGGCAAGGCAGTGAGCATTGACGCCGCTGCGACGCTGGATAAGTATGGATTTCAAGTTCTGACAGCGGGCGCGACTGTGGGAGGAACCGAAGAGCAGGAGTGGACACTGATCCGGCGTGATGGGGGGCGAACCCCGATCAACCTTGCCATGAGAGCAGTGACCTCGGATACAGGCGAGGTGAGCGGGTTTGTCAGTATCGCGTTCGACGTCAGCGAGCGCAGACAGATGTTAGATTACGTGACCCATCTCGCGACGCACGATCAACTGACTGGGCTGGCGGGACGAGCTCTGCTGCAGGACAAGACGGTACAAGCCGTGGAGCTGGCGCGACGATATGGGACTAAGGTAGCGGTATTCGTAATTGACCTGGACCACTTCAAGCGTATGAACGATTCGCTGGGACATGCGGGGGGAGACCAACTTCTGATAGAGGCTGCCAGAAGGCTAAGCCGTTCTGTACGCAGTACGGATATTGTTGCGCGTGTCGGTGGCGATGAGTTTGTCGTTGTGATGCCTGACATTACCTCGGTCGCTGATGTCGAACAATGCGCGGCTAACTTGGTGGCAAAGCTGGCGCCGGAGATCTCGATCGAAGACCATCTGGTGCGTGTGACGGCAAGTGTTGGGGTGTGCATCTTCCCCGACTTTGCCAGTGACGCCAAGCACCTGTTGAAACGGGCCGATTCGGCGATGTATGCAGCAAAGGAGAACGGCCGCAATCAGCATCAGATATTCAGCGAAAGCATGTTGAAGGAGACGGCGGAACGCTTGACGATGGAGCATGCGTTGCGCCACGCGCTGGCAAATGGCGAGCTGAGCATGCACTACCAGCCTCAAATTTCCTTGACGACTGGAGCTATTACTGGAATGGAGGCGCTGTTGCGCTGGACCCATCCCAAGCTCGGAAATATCCCGCCGGCGCAGTTCGTTCCTCTGGCAGAAGAGACAGGATTGATCGTGCCGATTGGCGAATGGGCGTTCATGGCGGCGTGCTGCGAGGGCAAGGCGCTGCAGGATGAGCTGGGTGCCGACCTGACGGTGTCGGTGAATTTGTCGCCGCGGCAGTTTCAGCAGAAAAATCTAGTGCATATCGTCGAGAATTCCCTTGCTAAGAGTGGACTCCCCCCAGAGCGACTGCAGATCGAGATTACGGAGAACATGTTGATGGTCAGCTCCGAGAATATTCTGGATAAATTGCAAAAGATCCGGGAGCTGGGTGTGCGCATCTCGATTGATGACTTTGGCACTGGATTCTGCAGCTTCTCTTACCTGCTGGAGTATCAGGTAGACCGCCTGAAGATAGATCAAAGTTTTGTGAAGAAGGCAGAGACGGATGCGAACGCTGCTGCTGTGGTGCGAACGATTATTGCAATGTCGCACGGATTAAATATCAAGGTTGTGGCAGAGGGCGTCGAAACTGATGAACAGCTGCGATTTTTAATGCGAAGAAAGTGTGATGAGGCGCAGGGAAACTATATTGCGGTACCGGTCGCACGCAGTGAGTTCTGTGATGTCGTGCGAAAGTACAACAAGAATGTCCTTGTCCGTTTGGCCGAGCCGGTGAATGGATCGGGTCGAGAGATAGCCCGTGGACTGATTGCTCAGCAATAGGCTGTTTAGAAATGGTTTTGTGTCGCGAGGAAGGCCGAGATAAATTGGAACGGCTCGCAAAAATCTAAGTATCCCAAATCGTATTGTTCTCTGGAAAAAATAAAACGAAGGCGGCACAATGAGTGCCGGCCTACGTCATGTCTCTTAGGAAGAAGACTTGATCAACGTTTAGGTGGTGGCCCGACTGCGCTTGATCAAATGATAGATGCCGAGCAGAATGAGAGCCCCAACGAGGGACATAAGGAAACCTGCCGACTGATCAGGTTCGTAGTGGCCGATAGCGCGGCCAAGGAATGTTCCGAGAAAAGACCCAGCGATGCCGATGAGCATGGTGATAAAGATGCCGCCGGGCTCTTTGCCTGGGATGATGAGCTTCGCAAGCGCGCCGACGATGAGACCGATAAGAGCCGTCCACAACAGATGAAGCATATCTGTTCCTCCGTGTTGGTTTTCCGGGGTCGCCGGATTCGTCTCGATTGATGGGAGAAGAATACTACTACTTTGGAGCGTCGCAAGATTTTGCTTTTACTCATCGTCAGATTTCGCCGACAGAATGGTGCGTGGGGGTGCTAAGTTCATCCAATTGATATGAGTGATCAGGCAATCAATTCGGGTGTCAAAATAGGCCACGTGCATCTCAAAGTTTCGGATCTGGAACGGGCGCTCAGTTTTTGTTGCGGCGTGCTTGGGTTTGAGTTGATGCAGCGGTTTGGAGATTCAGCGGCGTTTATCTCTGCGGGGGGTTATCACCACCATATTGGATTGAATACATGGGAAAGCAGAGGCGGAACCGCCGCACCACCAGGACATACGGGCCTATACCATCTGGCGATTCTCTACCCGACACGGTCCTCGCTAGGAGACGCTTTGCGACGGCTGCAAGGTGCCGGCGTGCCGCTTGATGGAGCTGCTGATCATGGGGTCAGCGAGGCTCTTTATCTGCGGGACCCGGACGGAAACGGTGTCGAGCTCTACCGGGACCGCCCGCGTGCAGAGTGGCCGACCGATGGGGACGGTCTTGCGATGTATACCCGAGCCCTGAATCTGCGAGCGCTTCTGAATGCGGCGATCGAAGATGCGTCAGGCGCTGCGCACGATCAAATCGTTCTTCCATAGAGCCAGAACGACATCCATCTGACTGTTGTGGTCGATGTCTTCGCCGTCGGTTACTTCGGCCCAGAGGGTGGTGACCGTCTTGTGGGTGCCCGCATTGAGCAGGCCAATAGCGCGAAGAGCGTAGGCTTTGTGCTTGTTAGAGGGAGCGTATTGACCTGCGGGAATTCCCTTTATTAAACCTGCTTCACAGAGGCTGAGAAATGCGAATCGAGGGCCTCCCTTTCGCTGAGCGGAAGGGCTTGTGGGATAAAGTTTCGCCGTCGCGTGCTCCCAGCGGGCTGCAGGGGAGATGACTTTGCCGTGGGTGTCCATACGAGCCGCGATAAGGGCGGCCTCGCCGTATTTGTTCGCCATGATGTCTCCAGAAAGATTGTTTCAGCTTCGAGCGAACGACGTCGTAGAAGATTATTTCAGCTTAAGGGCGGTCTTATTGGGTTTCAGGGGATTATCCCAAAGCCTGAGACCGCCATCAATAGCATTGCTGTTGGCTCCAAGGATGACATGGGGGGGAAGGTCTGTCATCAGCTTCGCATTGCCTCCGCCAAGAAGGACCGAGTCGCAGACCATCGCAGCCTGAAGGCGGTTGATGATGTCGAGCACAGATTTCTGCCAACGTTTTTTGCCACGTGATTCAAGGCCGGCAAGACCAATGTACTCCTCGTAGGTGCGGCCCTTTTTGTAAGGGAGATGAGCTAGTTCGAGAGGAATGACGACTCCATCGAAGATCATGGCCGAACCAAGTCCTGTGCCGGTGCCAAGGAAGAGCATGCGACCGCCCTTGTAACCTCCAAGAGCCTGCATGGCGGCGTCATTGATGAAACGAATTGGCTTGCCCAAGGCTTTTTGATAGGGAAAATCAATCCATCCGGGAGCGAGGTTGTGTGGTTCAGCTAATGGATGGTCGTGCGCCACAGGTCCGGGATAGCCGATGGAGATGCGGTCGTAGGTCCAGCCTTCGGTAGCAACGAGGACATCCTTTGCCATCTGCTCGGCAGTCATGGTTGGCCCGGAAGGAATCTTGATTGGGACGCGCATATCGGTGGACGCGACCTTGACGTTGGTACCGCCGATGTCAATGACGAGAACTTTCATATCTGCATTGGATGTTAGCAGCGTTGGAGAAAGCGCTTGTTGACGCTCAAAGACCAGTGCTTTAGTCGGGCGCTAACGATAATTTTGCATCTTTTGTTAAATCGCCGTATTTAGAACAATTTTCTGGCGACAACTTATTGAAAAAACGATGCTATTTTACTCTAAAAAGAATTTTGTTGACAATCGTATCTTGACAAAGATATTGTGGTGTTGGGCACACTTGCCCTAGAGATGAATATTATGCGTCGAGTCATTGTGGCCACCCTCCTCCTGTCCCCCGTGTTGCTTCACGCTCAGGCCAAATCGCCTGCCCAACCCCAGACTTCAACTCTGCAAGCTAAGCTCGCTCAGCCAGCCCTCGGCTCTGAAGCGGATCACAGCACCGCTGGCACGACGAACTCGGTTCGCGTTTCAACGGGCGTGAACGCTCCGAAGCTGGTGTACACAGTCGACGTCCAGTCAGACTATGACTTTACCGCCGCAGCTCGATTTGAGAGGACTGCTGTGGTTTCTTTGACGGTTGCTCCGAACGGCAAGCCGTCTGATTTGAAGATCGTTCAGTCCGTCAATCCGATCATGGATAAGAACGTTCTCGCAGCAGTGAGCCAGTACCGCTTTACTCCGGGCACGTTGGACAACCAGCCAACTGCAATTCCGGTCAATCTGGAAGTTGTTATTCGCGGCGCAATTCAGTAGTTTCTTGGTGCGATCGTTGTTGTTGGAAGCAGTAAAAAGGCAGACTCTTTCGAGTCTGCCTTTCTTGTTTTTGCTGGGTTTTTGATGATTCGTCGATCACTACTGGGTTGCGGGTGTGTTGCTGTTTGGGGTTGTGCCGCTTGGGTTTGGGTGGAAGATCATAAATAGAGTGATCGAGGCAATGATGATGCCGGCGATGATGAAGAACATGAGGGGGCTGGAGAAAGCTGGGCGCTTTTCCGGCGGTGGGGTGGGCGACTGCATAGCTGGTTGGATGCAAAATTTGCCGTTCGCGCAGTGCTTTTTTCTGGCGTGGTGAATGGGTGTTTTTGCAGGGGTTTTTGCGAAAAAGCCGTGCGAAATTGTGGTTTTTTTATGGTGAAAACGTGGTGGAATGCGTGGTAAACGTGGTGAATAAACTACATCAAAATCACCCGCGAAAAATACGCCACGTTTTTCCGATTTATTTCATGGCCGTTTTATTTCGGGATGAGGAGAAGAATGAATGGAGCGAGTTCTCTTTTATGGCGCGGAGGGGACACGCTTCTCGAATGCCAAGACAGCATAGGCGGTTGCGGCATCGCTCATAAAGAGAGCCGCGTCGTCTGTCTTCGGATCGCGTTGCTCGTTGAGCGAAGGAGCCTGCCACCTGCCATCGTTCTCCTGATGCTGCTTGAGCCACTCCAGACCACGCTTCAGCGCCGCGTCCTGCTCGTCTGCTCCTGATTTCTGGAGAGTTAAGACAGCCAGGCTCGTTCCGAGCCCGTCGCTCGCAGTTGGCTCAGGTGTATCGTCTTCGCGTTTCCACGGGTTGATCGAGACAAGGCTCCAGCCACCGTCGGTCTGTTGCAGGCTATTCAGCGTGTTGAGCAGCTTCTCGCGATCTGCAGGAGTCAATAAGTCGGGCACTTTGGTTGAGGCCCATAGAACGTAGAGCTGGCTCATCAGAGGCTGAGCGGCATAGTCGCGTTTCAGATATTGGCGCAGCAGTTCTATGTTCTCGCGAATGTCTGGCTCGCTCGCATAGTGGTCCGGCTCATCTGCCACCGCGATCATCAGCCAGGTTGCGCCCTGGTAGGCGGACTCGACTGATTCCCATGGTGCGAGTTTGAAGTCCTGCCACTTCCATGCGCCAGCTTTTTCGCCAGACTTTTCCTGGAGAGCCCATGCGTTGTTGAATGCGGTTCTTGTGATGGGACGCAGATGGCCCTGCCGTGCGTCGTAGCTGGCGAGAACTACCGCGTTCAAAACCGCTTCGGTTGCGCGGGACTCTGCTGCTTTACCTGGGCCGACAGCATCGGAGTAGAAGGGAGCCATCTCCGACCAGTGGCTGACGCGCTTTTCTACGCCATCGAGCATGATCTTTTCTGGCGTAGGCATCACCGTCTCGTTCAACTGTTGTTGCAGCACGGGGCGCGCGAAGGCGTACGTCATCGTTGTATGGCAGGAGATGCAGACCGTTCCGTGATCTCTCTTTGCTGCCGGCCAACTTTGCCACCATACCTCACGACTATCGAGGTAGGCCGCGGCCTTCTGGTCCCAGGATGCAGAGGCGAGGACGGTAGCAGCTGTGTAATGCCGATATGCGTGCCTGGACTTCCAGAAAAAGACGCTGCCGATACCTACGGCCAGCAACAAACACGCCCACAGTACCCTACTCCGCATCGGTGTCTCCCTGTGCCATTGGACGCCACCCTGAGATATTGCCATGGTATTTCAATTCTGGTTGCCATGGATGGTCAGTAAAGAACTGGCGATAATGACAACCCTTTCTTAACTCCACAATTGAAAAGAACGGGGCGATTCTGTGCTGTGATATGATTTTCGCCTCCCAAGGGCCCCCCTCAAAAGTAATTTTCTTCCTGTTGTGCTCTGGAAAATGATGCCCGTCGGGCTGCCTTCCTGGAAACACCGACGCTACGTAGTGCACCTTTACCGTCTCCTTCATCCTTGAAAGGAATTCATGATGCAATCGCCATGCAAGTCAATTCGCAGAGCTCACTACGTTGGGCGAATCCTTCTTGCCTTAGCCCTGCTGTCCGTCGCCGCATTGCAGCCTGCCATCGGTCAAGCTCTCCAGGAGCAGCCCGACGGGCATCACTCTCCAGAGTGCACCAAGGGCTTCACCATCAAGGACCTCGGCATCCTCCCCGGGGGCAGCCTCAGCCTGGCTACCGCTATCAACAACCGCGGCCGGGTGGCCGGCGAAGCGGACGCGGCAAACGGGGCTGGTCGCGCTTTTTTGTTCGAACACGGGGTGATGAGGGACCTCGGCACTCTTCCCGGTGGCTTCTTTAGCACCGCTAACGGCATCAACGACCGCGGCCAGGTGGTTGGCATTGCAGACACCGCGAGCTTCCTTGAGCACGCTTTTTTGTTTGAACACGGGATGATGACCGACCTTGGCACCCTCGGGGGCGACTCCAGCGAGGCTTTCGGCATCAACGACCGCGGCCAGGTGGTCGGCGAAGCGGAGACCGCTGGCAGCGCTTTCCACGCTTTTTTGTTTGAACACGGGGTGATGACCGACCTCGGCACCCTCCCCAATAGCAACTTCAGCAGCGCTACCGCTATCAACAACCGCGGCCAGGTGGTCGGCTTTGATTTCCTTACAAGCGGGGCTGAGCACGCTTTTTTGTATGAACACGGGGAGATGACCGACCTTGGGACCCTCCCCGGTGACGTCGAGAGCTTTGCTTCGGGCATCAACGACCGGGGCCAGGTGATCGGCTACTCCTCCAACGGGAGCGGGAGTAGCCGCTCTTTTTTGTATGAGCACGGAGAGATGACCGACCTTGGCGCCCTCCTTGGCGGCACCTTCACCGCTATCGCTATCAATAACCGCGGCCAGGTGCTAGGCCAAGCGACCACCGCGAGCGGGGCTACGCATGTCTTTTTGTTTGAAGACGGGGTGGTCACCGACCTTGGCGCCCTCGGCACCCTCCCCGGTGGCGTCGCAAGCCAGGCTTCGGCCTTCAACGACCGCGGCCAGGTGGCCGGCATTTCTCTCTCAGCGAGCGCGACTCAGCGCGCTGTCCTCTGGGCACCTAACCACCGCCAAAATGACCACGATTATGGAGACGACGAGAGTGACCACAATGAACACGCACACCAAAAGTGACGACAAGGAAGGGGGACACCGCAGCCGTCAGAGCGATGTCGTCCTTCTCCAACCGTCTGCCACGACGACGCTCACCGTCCCTTCACCCTTGAAAGGAATTCATTATGCAATCGCCATCCAAGTCAATTAGCAGAGGTCACTACGTTGGACGAATCCTTCTTGTCTTCGCCCTGCTGTGCGTCGCCGCATTGCAGCCTGCGTTCGGTCAAGGTTTCCAGGAGCAGTCCGACTGGCATCACCGTCCACAGCACCCCAAGGGCTTCACCATCAAAGACCTCGGCACTCTCCCCGGTGGCGACTCGAGCCAGGCTACCGGCATCAACGACCGCGGCCAGGTGGTCGGCTATTCTTCCACCGCGAGCGGGAGTACCCACGCGTTTTTGTTTGAACACGGGGTGATGACCGACCTCGGCACCCTCCCCGGCGGCAACTCGAGCCAGGCTACCGGCATTAACGACCGCGGCCAGGTGGTCGGCTATTCTTCCACCGCGAGCGGGAGTCCCCACGCGTTTTTGTTTGAACACGGGGTGATGACCGATCTCGGCACCCTCCCCGGTGGCACCTTCAGCTTCGCTTTCGGCATCAACAACCGCGGCCAGGTGGTCGGCTATTCTGATGGCCCGATCGGGGCTTTTTTCGCTTTTTTGTTTAAAGACGGGGTGATGACCGACCTTGGCACCCTCGATGGCGACATCAGCAGCGCTACCGGCATCAACAACCGCGGCCAGGTGGTCGGGACCGGCCAAGCGAACGGCGTGAACAGGCCTGGTCACGCTCTTTTGTTTGAAGACGGGGTGATAACCGACCTTGGCACCCTCGGTGGCGACTCCAGCGAGGCTAACGGCATCAACAACCGCGGCCAGGTGGTCGGCTATTCTTTACCCGGGAGTGGGGCTGATCACGCTTTTTTGTTTGAAGACGGGGTGATGACCGACCTTGGCACCCTCCCCGATGGCGACTTCAGCGACGCTACCGGCATCAACAACCGCGGCCAGGTGGTCGGCTATGCGACCATCGCCAACCAGATTTCTCACGCTTTTTTCTTTGAAGACGGGGTGATGACCGACCTCGGCACCCTCGGTGGCGACTTCAGCTTCGCTACCGGCATCAATGACCGCGGCCAGGTGGTCGGCTATTCTTACACCGCGGGCGGGGCTCAGCGCGCTGTCCTCTGGATACCTGACCACGGCCAATGTGACCACGATTAAGGAGAAGACGTGCAGCGTCTACGCCACCAGTGGTTGCGGACGCTACTTAGCGGCGATGACTTCGACTTCCACCAAGAACTCGGGGCGGACGAGCTGGGGTACGACCAGCAGCATGAAGGCTGGCCTGATCTCTCCGAGGAAGCTCTTGCGCGATTTGGCGTAGGCGGGGATGTCTTCGGCTCGCGTCAGATAGGTCGTGACTTTTACGAGGTCGGCGACGGTCATCCCGGCCTGCTCCAGTATGCGGAGGATGTGCTTCCAGGCGAGTTCGGATTGACCGACGATGTCAGTGGGCAGTTCGCCACTTGTTGCGAGGCCGGGGGTGCCGGAGGTCATAAGCCAGCGCAGGTTCGGAGCGGCTTCGATGGCGTCGCTGTATGCGCCGATCTGAGAGGCGACACCGATGTCGTGAATTTTGTGAGTCATTGGGGCGAGTCCTCGTTTCAAGTCGTCGCTGGTTATGGATGTTCCGCGGCAGCTTTCAGGTTGGCCAGGCCTTTGTCGAAGTCGGGGCCGATCACCTTGTCCATCGTGGTGAAGACGCTCATCAGTTTGCCGGGAAAGAATCTGATCGGGCCGTTCATGATCCAGTTCACGCGGGTGGTGGAGCCTTGCGGTTCGAGTACGAAGTCGGCGGTATTGTGGCCTTCGAAGGGCTTGAGGAAATCGATTTTGATGGTAGTTGTGGTGGGGTCGATGGAGAGGATCTCCATGCGGCCCTTGCCTACTTTACTGTTTCCGTCCCAGTCGTAGACGGAGCCGACGCCGCTGGGTGGGCCCGAGTAGGTGGTCTTCATGGCTGGATCAAGCTTCGCCCAGGGCGACCAGGTGTCCCACTGATGAAAGTCGTTGATGATTGCGGCGATCTTTTCAGGCGGGGCGGCGATGGTGGTGGAGCGTTCGACTCGGAAGCTGTCGGGCTTGGTGAGTGCAAGGAGAAGAATTGCGGCGATTGCCAGAACAACGATGAGGCCTATCGTTTTGAACATTGTCGCTCCTGGGAGTAAGCGGCCAGTATAGGGCGGGAAGACGGTTCGCGCCAGCGCGAATACCCCACCCTTCGCAAAGGCGCGAAGGATGGGCCACCCAGCTATGTTCACCTCTCAAAATCGAGATGTGGGCACCCGTGTGTCGGATTTAAATATGAGGCACCTGTTGTCGCGCGTGTAAAGAAGAAGGACTACATTTTTAACGACTACTCATTGGGATTAGCGGGTAGGAGCAATTTGTCAGCTTTTTCTTGATCCGCAGATGTCAGTCGAAGCATCGAATTTGTTCGATGAGCTGTTCGCGCGTGGACGCGAGTGGCGAATAGATTCGGCTGCACCACCACCAAGCGTTTCAACATTGTGAGATTCACAGGAGGATTTATGGCAGCAGCAAGGATGAAGGTGGCTCAAGTTCCCTCGGCCGGCGGCGATTTCCAGATTGTGGAGCGCGAGATTCCTAACCCGGATGCGGGACATGTGCGGATCAAGGTGCTGGCCTGTGGTGTGTGCCATAGTGACGTTCTGACGAAGGAAGGCGCTTGGCCCGGGATTCAGTTTCCGCGCGTTCCTGGACATGAGGTGGCTGGTGTCGTCGATGAGGTTGGCGCGGGTGTTACAGGGTGGAAGAAGGGGCAGCGCGTCGGCGTCGGCTGGCATGGCGGCCATGACAACACGTGTCTTTCGTGCCGGCGCGGAGATTTTAATAACTGCGAGAAGATGCAGATTGCGGGCATCAGCTATGACGGCGGATATCAGCAATATATGCTGGCTCCGGTAGAGGGACTGGTGGCGCTGCCTGAGACTCTGAACGATGTTGAAGCGGCACCGTTGCTTTGCGCAGGGGTTACGACCTTCAACGCGCTTCGGCACAGCGGCGCGCTTCCCGCCGACCTCGTTGCGGTGCAGGGTGTCGGCGGTTTGGGTCACCTCGGAATTCAGTTCGCGAGTAAGTTCGGTTATAACGTCGCAGCGATCGGGCGCGGGCCGGAGAACGCGGCGCTCGCGAAGAAGCTGGGAGCAAACGTGTACATCGACAGCAAAGCGACGAATGCTGCGGAGGAGTTGCAGAAGCTTGGCGGGGCCAGGGTGATTCTAGCGACAGCTCCTAGTTCGAAGGCGATGTCCGAGTTGATCAACGGCCTGGGACCGAACGGTAAGCTCGTGGTGATTGGCGCATCGTTCGATCCCATTGAGGTCACTCCGGTGCAGCTCATCACTGGAGCTCGAACGATTCAAGGCTGGGCTTCGGGAATACCGACAGACTCGGAGGATACGCTGCGCTTCGCTGAACTGACTGGCGTGCGGCCCATGATCGAAACCTATCCGCTTGAAAAAGCGGCCGAGGCTTATGCGCGGATGCTGAGCGGGAAGGCAGAGTTCCGCGTAGTTCTTACGATGTGAGTGCACAGCGGAGAGGGTGCGCGCTTAACGCGGGTGCCCATATTTCAAATCGAGATATGGACACCCGCGCTTTCTCCCACTGCTGCAGGTCCGCTCAGTGCACCAACATGGGGATTTCTCGCTCGATCATATCAATCATCGTCGTGTAACGAAGTCGCTTTTCGGGGCTGTCCACCTGCTCAGCCTGCGCTGCCAGCTCGGCCAGTGAGGGCTTTATACGCAAAGGCAAATTGCGCCAGTAGTACTTCAACTCATCATGTTTCCAGTCCGCATAGGTGTCTTCCCAAGTCCGGCCGCCTTTAGCCTGGTTGGGAAACACGATCTCGAGCGGGGAGACGGCTTCGTCATAGCTTTGAAAGCGGCAATCCACTGAAAAACGGAGTTGGCTGGAGGTACTGAGTGTCGAGCGATGCACCGTCAGGCTGTGAAAGAAGACAGCATCTCCCGCGTTGATGTGTCCGCCTACCCAATCGCCTCCCTGGGCTGTTTCAGGGTTGATGTATCCCTCGGTATGTTGAAGCCCAAATAGATGCGACGCTTCCTTGATCTCGAGTGTCCCCTGTCCCTGCAGACAATCATGGAGCGGCATCCATACGGTGTAGCTCTCAGAGCTTCCCGCAATGCCAGAGTTGTCCTGATGCGCATGCAAAAGGGCGGCCTCACAGTTAGGGAAGATCATTCGTGCTATGGGCTTAGGATGAACGAAGAGGCGCGGCCCACCCACTAGCCGCTTCATCACATCGGTTAACACCGGATGATGGGTCAACGCGTGGAGCCGCTCCAAGCGGAACGCGCGGTTTGCGGCCTGCTTGTATTTCAGATCTGGATCGAAGCACGTGCTGGCAGGATTCGCTATTCGATCCGATGGTGCGGACCCTTCGATCGTCCAGCCCTCGTCCGATGCAATGCCGGTCATATCGCCGAGGAGTTGCTCTAAGTTCTCTTTCGGCAGCAGGTCTCGGATGAAGACGTATCCGTACGTCTCCATCTCACTCTTGAGAGATACGGAATCCAGATCTCTGGCGGAGATTGTGCGAAATGATTTCATCGTGCCTCCGAGGGAAAAACATTTTCAGCTTACTCTCCCGGAGGCTCGATATTTGTCATTGCTTTGTCACTAGATTGTCTCATCGTGCTGGCGATCGTAGACCTTGCGCTTACGCTTGGAGACTTCGCCGAAGGAGACGTTTATTTTGTCGCGTGGTGCAGACTGGACATTGATTCGAGGCGGACGTAGCTCGCTTCCATGCCGTGCTCCATGCCGGTCGCAAGCATGGTTGCTCGCGTTTTCTCATCGGGCAGAGTCATCCGCATGGTCATCAACGTTCCTTCGCCGTCCGGATCGAATCTGGTTTCGACGTGATTGTCGGGGGTTGGATCGGGAAGGTGCATCCGCTCGACGTGCACGATTCTGCTGTACGGAGTGAGCTCCAGAATTTCGCCGGTGATGTAGAACCCCTGGCCTTTGCCGTTGGTCCACTCGTAGCGGAACTTCCCTCCGGGCTTCGCGTCATGGATGCAGACAGGCATGGTCCAGCCTTCAGGGCCGAGCAGCCATCTCTGAATCACCTCGGGATCGGTGTGGGCGCGGTAGAGCGCTTCGGGCGGCGCATCGAAGCGCCTCGTGACAATCACATGCTTATCGCCTTCCGTCTTCAACGTCATCTTGCTCATCGCGTTTTTCCCTTCTTCGTTGTGTCGACGCCGGCCAGAACTTCGTCCAACCGGTCGTAGTTCTTTTCAAGTGCAGTGCGGAGCATTCCAAGCCACTGATCCATCGCTTCGATACCCGCTTTTGCGAGACGGCGTGGACGCCTTGTGCCATCCACCCGCCGCATGATCAGCCCAGCATCTTCGAGGACCTTGAGATGTTGCGAGATCGCGGGTTGCGTCATCTCGAATGGACTTGCCAGTTCATTGACTGTGGCCTCGCCCAGCGAGAGCCGCGCCAGAATTGCCCGGCGCGTTGGATCAGCTAAAGCAGAGAACTTTATATCGAGCCCATCCATAGGCTTTAACTTATATAAGTAAGTACTTATTGTCAAGAACGAAATTTACTTTTTGAATACTGAGGACTTGGCGTCAGATAGTGTTGGTTGCATGCCACATCTCAAAATCGAGATGTGGGGCACCCGGCTTACAATTTTGAGTCGGCCACTCTTCTCGGATCGTCACCGCTAAGGAGTGTTGACGGCTTTTACATCTGCCTTCAAGATTTGACGAACGATGGATCATCACATGAAGGAGTCATTTTATGACTGAACCCACATCCGCTAAGGCGTCAGGCAAGAGTGTGCGCGGATCTCAAGCGAACACAGGTAACGAACTGCAGGCGAAGAGTGTTCTAACGAAGATTGCGGCGTTCGTCGCAGATCGAAATATCCCTTTCCTTGTTTGCAGCATTGGGATGATCGTGATGCTGCTGTGGGCAGGCAAGTTCAAGATGACAGCATCGGGAGCAGAGGGCATCATCCCGCTCGTCTCTAACAGCCCGCTGACCAGTTGGCAGTTCAAGGTGTTTGGACCCTATCGTCTGGGGGATATGATCGGGATCACTGAATGGACAGCGGCAGTTCTGCTGATCATTGGCTACTTCAAACCTAAAGCGGGTATTGTGGGCGGAATCATTCTCGTCGGCATGTTCTTCACCACGAGCAGCATGTTGATCACAACTCCGGACGACACCGTTGTGGTGAACGGCATCCACTACATGAACAACACCGGCCTGTTTCTCTTCAAGGACATTATCTCGTTCGGCGTTGCGTTCTATCTGATCAGCTACTATGGCCGAAAGGCGATCGTTGCTGAGAATCAGAGATGATGGCTTGCAGGATATGAGGTATGGCTGATGTCCTCTGTTGCGCTGCGATATGGAGTTGTGGTGCTGGCGGTGGTTGCTATTGGTTTGGTCGCTGGTACTCTGCTGGGCTCGGGATTGGTTGGGCTCAGCGCGAAGGGTCTGCCGGAAGAGATGTGGACGAAGAGCTTTCAGCTTGAAGATGCGCTGTACTCCAAGGCGATGCCACCGCTCTTCGTTACGTCACTGGCTGCGTTGTTTGTTTCTTGCTTCGTGACGAGAGGAAGTGCGCGTGGTCTGTTTGTGGCTGCCACAGTTTTCATGCTCGTCGTGTTGATCGTTACTCTCTGGGGAGAGGTGCCGCTCAATCAGCAGATTCAGACGTGGGTTCCGGGTGCTGCTCCTGCGAACTGGGCTGACATTCGCGACCGGTGGCTTGCGAATCACTTGGTGCGGACAATTGCTGGTTTGTTGGGGTTTGTTTGCGCGACGGTTGGGTTGGCGAAGATGTAGCGTGCCAATAGAGGTAGTTCGCGCGTAGCGCGAATGCCCACTCATGCGATGAGACCGCATGAATGGGGCACCCAATGTGTCATAAAGTTTTGTGTATGGGCCACCCGCCACTCAGCTACTGGTATCTATTGCTTAAGTCGCGCGAGGTATTCGTCTTCTTCTAAATCTGTGACAACAATGTTTACGTTGATAGAAAGTCCGACCTCTGAACTTAGGTAGGTGAAGTGTCGTGTCAGAACTTTATATAAACGGTTTTCTTCCAGCTTTAGGCTTACGGAATCTCCAACTGCAGGAATCGGGAGTGCGGCAACAGAGTCACCATAAGGCGCCTCGAAACTCAATTCTTCTTCTTGAACGAAGTCAAAAGGACGCTTTCTGTCGTCAGGCTTGTATTGATACGTAATTGAAACCCATGTCATTTTCTCTGCCACTTGCACATTCTCCTTTTCGGGATGTAAGTGATGATTCTAGAGGATTGCTCTCGTTTTGGCTGTAGCTAAGGGCATGCTAAACTATTCAATCTTATGGGCTTCCTAAACTGGCTCAAAAATTATTCGTATCTCGCTGGATGGTTCTCTCCTGCAATTGCACTAATCGGTATGATGATTCGGGGTGGTGGCACCAAGGACAACGCTCTAGATTGGGCAAGAATGATGCTGTATATCGCCTATCTGACAAGCCTTGCTGCAGTATTTACGCCAGTACTCGATGATTCGAGTCGGATATTCGCCGGCTGTGGCCTAGCTGTACTGACTATTTATTTCATGGTGCAAAGCGACCATGATGCCACTGTTCATCGTGAAGCTCAACGGAAAGCCATCGGCATTATCTCCCCACAGCAGTGACGGTGCATCAACATACTGTTTGCTGTTTCTGATAGCTCACAACGCCATCGGTGCAAAGGCGGATAACTGGCCGGAACCCAAACAATATTCCAAGCTAAAAATCTGATGGGCGGACTCTTTCGAGTCCGCCCATTGTTGTTGGTGTAGTTTAAGGTTTCACGCGAAGCGTCGAGAACGGTACGAAGTACTTACTCGGCGGCTAGTTCTTCTTGTTCGCCTTCCATGCGCATCTGTTCTAGTTCGCGCTCTTCGGCTTCGATGGCTGCTGTCACTTCCTGCTGGACCTGGGCTGCCGCTTCTTCTAGCTCTGGGGAGAGTTGGACGTTGCGGTAGTACTCCATGCCGGTGCCGGCGGGGATGAGGCGGCCTACGATGACGTTCTCCTTGAGGCCACGGAGCGTGTCGATGGAGCCGTTGATGCTGGCTTCCGTGAGTACGCGGGTGGTCTCCTGGAAGCTGGCGGCCGAGATGAAGCTGTCGGTCGAGAGCGACGCCTTGGTGATGCCGAGGAGGAGCGAACGGCCGATTGCAGGCTTGCCGCCGGACATCAACACGCGCTGGTTCTCGGCGTTGAAGCGGAAGCGGTCGGTCTGCTGATCGATGAGGAACGAGGTGTCACCGACTTCTTCGATCTTGACCCAGCGAAGCATCTGACGAACGATGGTTTCGATGTGCTTGTCGGAGATGGTAACGCCCTGGAGCCGGTAGACTTCCTGGATTTCGTTGACGAGGTACTGCTGCAGTGCGCGCTCGCCGAGAACTTCCAGAATGTCGTGCGGGTTGCGAGGACCGTCGATGAGTGCATCACCGGCACGGAGGCGTTCGCCTTCCTGCACGTTGACGTACGTACCGCGGGGAACGCTGTACTCCTCTTCCTGACCGTTGTCGGCAGTGACGTATACCTTGCGCTGTCCCTTGGAGACTTCGCCGAAGCGAACGACACCATCGATCTTGCTGATGATTGCCGGGTCGCGTGGCTTGCGGGCCTCGAAGAGTTCGACGACGCGTGGGAGACCGCCGGTGATGTCCTTGGTACGCGTTGTTTCGCGTGGGATCTTGGCAAGGATGTCGCCGGGGAAGATCTCGTCGCCGTCGGCCACCATGAGGTGAGCGCGTGAAGGCATGAGGTAACGCTTGTTGCCGTGAGCGGACTTGATGATGATGGCGGGCTGACGCTTCTCATCGGAGGAGTCGGCAACGACGAGACGGCTGAGGCCGGTGACTTCGTCGACTTCTTCGTTGAGGGTGACGCCTTCCTGGAGGTCCTTGAACTGGACGGTTCCAGCGATCTCGGTGAGGAGGGAGAAGGTGTATGGATCCCATTCGCCGAGCGTGGTGCCCTGTTTGACCTGCGCGCCCTCTTCGACCTTGAGCTTGGCACCGTAGACGACAGCGTAACGCTCCTTCTCGCGGCCCTTCTCGTCGACGACGGCGAGTGAACCGTTACGGTTGAAGGCTACCAGGCCGCCGTCCTTGGAGCGAACGGTGACGAGGTTGATGAAGCGCACGGTGCCGGCGTTCTTGGCTTCGAGGTGCGAAGCGTCGGATACGCGTGATGCCGTACCGCCGATGTGGAAGGTACGCATGGTGAGCTGAGTACCAGGCTCGCCGATGGACTGCGCCGCGATGACGCCTACGGCTTCGCCCATCTCCACCATCTTGCCGGAGCCGAGGTTACGGCCGTAGCAGAGGATGCAGACGCCGCGCTTGGATTCGCAGGTGAGAACCGAGCGGATCTTGACGCGCTCAATACCCGCGGCCTGAACGGCGTTGGCGAGATCTTCGTCGATCTCCTGGTTGATGTCGACGATGGTCTTGCCCTCGAAGTCCTTGAGCTTCTCGAGCGAGACGCGGCCGATGATGCGGTCGCGAAGGGGCTCGATGGTCTCGCCGGCTTCGATGATCGGAGTGACGTAGATGCCTTCGACGGTGCCGCAGTCGTTGTGCGAGATGATGACATCCTGCGCAACGTCGACCAGACGGCGGGTGAGGTAACCCGAGTCGGCGGTCTTGAGTGCGGTGTCAGCGAGGCCCTTACGTGCGCCGTGCGTCGAGATGAAGTATTGCAGCACGGTGAGACCTTCGCGGAAGTTCGCCGTGATGGGGGTTTCGATGATTTCGCCGGAGGGCTTTGCCATCAAACCACGCATGCCGGAGAGCTGGCGGATCTGCTGTTTGGATCCACGAGCACCGGAGTCGGCCATGATGTAGATCGGGTTCATGGCTCCTTCCTTGTCGGCACGCTTCATGTTGTTGAACATCTCATCGGCGACGCGCTCGGTGACTCCCGACCACATCTGGATGACCTTGTTGGAGCGCTCACCATTGGTGATGGCTCCGTCGAGGTACTGCTGCTGCATAGCGAGAACCTGCTTTTCGGCATCGCCCACGACGGTGTACTTGGAGTCGGGGATGACCATGTCGTCGAGCCCGACCGAGAGGCCGGAGCGCGTGGCATAGGTGAATCCGAGATCCTTGACGCGGTCGAGAGTCTTGACGGTGACTTCGAGGCCGAGGTTCAGGTAGCAGTAGTTGATGAGCTGGCCGATGCCCTTCTTCTTGAGCAGGCCGTTGACGTAAGGCATGCCTTCGGGGAGCGCATCGTTGAGGATGGCGCGGCCGACGGTCGTGTTGATGTACTGCTTGTTGAACTCGACCGGCTCGGTGTGGGTGAGGTCCTGATCGTCGTACGCGGTGGTCATGTCGAGGACAGGACCGGTGTAGCGCAGACGGATCGGTGTGAGGGTCTCGACCTGCTTCGCTTCGAGAGCCATGAAGACCTCTTCGATGTTGGCGAAGACGCGGCCTTCACCGATGGCGTTGACCTTCGCCTTGGTGAGGTAGTAGAGGCCGAGGACGAGGTCCTGCGTTGGCACCGTGATGGGCTGACCGCTGGCGGGCGAGAGGATGTTGTGCGAAGCAAGCATGAGAACGCTGGCTTCGATCTGAGCCTCAGGCGAGAGCGGGATGTGAACGGCCATCTGGTCGCCGTCGAAGTCCGCGTTGAAGGCGGTGCAGACGAGCGGATGGATCTTGATCGCCTTACCTTCAACGAGCACGGGCTCGAAGGCCTGAATGCCGAGACGGTGAAGGGTCGGGGCGCGGTTCAGAAGAACTGGGTGATCCTTGATGACCTCTTCGAGGATGTCCCAGACGATGGGTTCCTGCATCTCGACCATCTCTTTGGCCTGCTTGAT
Source organism: Tunturiibacter lichenicola (assembly GCF_051013355.1). Lineage (GTDB taxonomy): Bacteria > Acidobacteriota > Terriglobia > Terriglobales > Acidobacteriaceae > Edaphobacter > Edaphobacter lichenicola_F. The sequence continues at coordinate 684,975 of NZ_CP132944.1, forward strand.
GGTGGTGCAGTGACCGGTCTGCTCGAGGCGGTGATAGATGAAGGGCTTGAAGAGCTCGAGCGCCATCTTCTTGGGAAGACCGCACTGGTGCAGCTTCAGCTCTGGACCGACGACGATGACCGAACGACCGGAGTAGTCGACGCGCTTGCCGAGAAGGTTCTGACGGAAGCGACCCTGCTTGCCCTTGAGGGTGTCGGAGAGCGACTTCAGCGGACGGTTGTTCGCGCCACGAAGGACGCGGCCACGGCGGCCGTTGTCGAAGAGAGCGTCGACGGCCTCCTGCAGCATGCGCTTTTCATTACGCACAATTACTTCGGGCGCATGCAAGTCCATCAGCTTCTTGAGGCGGTTGTTACGGTTGATCACGCGGCGATACAGATCGTTCAGGTCGGACGTGGCGAAGCGGCCGCCGTCCAGCGGAACGAGAGGACGCAACTCAGGCGGGATCACGGGGATCACGTCGAGGATCATCCACTGGGGCAGGTTGTCGGACTTGCGGAAGGCCTCGACGATCTTGAGGCGCTTGGAGTACTTCAGCTTCTTCTGCAGGGACGACTCGGACTTCATGCGCTCGCGCAGCTCGATGGAGAGCTCGTTGACTTCGACGCGCTTGAGGAGTTCCTTGATGGCTTCTGCACCCATCATGGCCTTGAAGCCGGAGGGGCGGTACTGCTGGTCGAGCTCGCGGAACTTGGTCTCGTCCTTGATGACTTCGCGCTCCTTGACGGGCGCGTCGCCTGGATCGACGACGACGTAGGACTCGAAGTAGAGAACGGCTTCGAGCTCACGCAGGCTGATGTCGAGCAGATGACCGATGCGTGAGGGCAAGCCCTTGAAGAACCAGACGTGCGAGCAGGGGCTGGCGAGCTCGATGTGTCCGAGGCGCTCGCGGCGAACCTTCGAGAGGGTGACTTCAACGCCGCACTTGTCGCAGATTACGCCGCGGTGCTTCATGCGCTTGTACTTTCCGCAGAGGCACTCCCAGTCGGTGATGGGTCCGAAGATGCGTGCGCAGAAGAGGCCGTCGCGCTCGGGCTTGAAGGTGCGGTAGTTGATGGTTTCTGGCTTGGTGACCTCGCCGTGCGACCAGCTGCGGATCTTCTCGGGGCTGGCGAGCTGGATCTTGATGGCGTCGAAGTCGGCGATAGGACCGGTCAGTTCGAAGGGGCTGGAGCGAAACATATTTGACGTCTCCGTATGCAGTGTCTGGCGTTTGTTGCGCCTTGCTGCTGGTTACTGCTGCTTTACTTCTGCTGGGCGGCGGGTGGTTAGGTCCACTGCCTGCTTCTATTTTTTGCTTCCCCTTGGCCGGCCCTTCGTGAATGTTGAGCGTGAGCCTCATTCAGAAGGACCGTGCCTGGGGTGGAGCGGTATCGACTAATCTGCTGCTGCGATGGACGGCAGTGGCTGCTTCTTCTGGTCGGCCTGTTTGATCAGCTCGACGTCGAGGCAGAGGGACTGCAGTTCGCGGATAAGAACGTTGAACGACTCGGGAACACCCGGCTCGATGGCAGCTTCGCCCTTGACGATGGCTTCGTAGATCTTGGTACGACCGAAGACGTCGTCGGACTTGGCGGTGAGCAGCTCCTGCAGGATGTAGGCGGCGCCGTAAGCTTCAAGGGCCCAGACCTCCATCTCACCGAAGCGCTGTCCGCCGAACTGCGCCTTACCGCCCAGCGGCTGCTGGGTGATGAGCGAGTACGGTCCGATGGAACGAGCGTGGATCTTGTCGTCGACAAGGTGCGACAGCTTGAGCATGTAGATGTAGCCGACGGTGGCGGGCTGCTCGAAGGGTTCTCCGATCATGCCATCGTAGAGCTGCGACTTGCCCGAGCTGGGAAGACCAGCGGACTTGAGGAGCGCCTTGATCTCGGTCTCGCGTGCGCCGTCGAAGACTGCCGTGCCGAACCAGATACCACGCTTCATGCCGGCGGCAACGCGCAGGGTCTGCTCGTCGTCGAGGTCAAGAAGCTGGTTGAGAGCGGCGGTACCGGCGAAGCGCGCCTTGAAGAGCTCGCGGACTTCGTTGGCCGACTGCATGGTTGCGGCGAGCTCGGCGACCTGCTTGCCAAGCTCGTGTGCAGCCCAGCCAAGGTGGGTCTCGAGGATCTGACCGACGTTCATACGCGAAGGCACACCGAGCGGGTTGAGGACGATCTCGACCGGGGTTCCATCGGGGAGGTACGGCATGTCTTCCTCAGGGAGGATTCGTGCGATAACACCCTTGTTACCGTGGCGGCCGGCCATCTTGTCACCGACAGAGAGCTTGCGCTTCATGGCGATGTAGACCTTGACCATCTTGATGACGCCGGGAGCAAGTTCGTCGCCCTTCTGCATCTTGCCGATCTTCTCGTTGGTGATCTTGCGGAGAACATCGATCTGACGTGAGGTCATCTCCTCGATCTCATCGATCTGCTCGTTGACGCGGGGGTCCTTGTCGGCGTAGCGGATGCGCTTGAGGTTACGAGTGCTGATGAGCTCGATGGTGTCGCGGTCGAGGATGTCGCCCTTGTTGAGCAGCTTCTTGTTGGTGCGCTCGTCGTGCAGGTCAGCGAGAACTTCCTTCGCACCGAGAATTGCCTCGAGACGCTTGAGGCGCTCGTCGGTGAGAATACGAATCTCGTCGGCGAGGTTGCGCTCGAGCTTCTCGATCATCTCCTGCTCGATCTGTTTGGCGCGCTCGTCCTTCTCCTGACCCTTGCGGGAGAAGATGCGGACGTCGACGACGGTGCCTTCGATACCCGGAGGGCACGTGAGCGAAGCATCGCGAACATCGCCGGCCTTTTCGCCGAAGATGGCGCGGAGGAGCTTCTCTTCCGGCGTCAGTTGAGTTTCACCCTTCGGCGTTACCTTGCCGACGAGGATGTCGTTGTGACCGATCTTCGCGCCGATGCGGATGATGCCCGAGTCGTCGAGATCGCGGAGTGCGTGCTCGCTGACGTTGGGGATATCGCGCGTGATCTCTTCCGGCCCAAGCTTCGTGTCGCGGGCTTCGATCTCGAACTCCTCGATGTGGATCGAGGTGTAGTAGTCCTCGCGGACCAGCTTCTCCGAGATGAGGATCGCGTCCTCGAAGTTGTAACCACGCCACGGCATGAAGGCGACCAGGACGTTACGGCCGAGGCCGAGTTCGCCCTGCTCGGTGCAAGGACCGTCAGCGATAACCTGGCCCTTGATGACGCGATCACCCTTGCGGACGATCGGCTTCTGGTTGATGCAGGTGTTCTGGTTGGAGCGCTTGAACTTCGTGAGCTGGTAGATGTCCGAACCGACCTCACGCGAGAGCTGCGTGGGGTGATGCTCGCCTTCTACGCGCACGATGATGCGCTCGGAGTCGACCGAGTCGATGATGCCGTTACGCTTGGCCAGAATGACGGCGCCGGAGTCGCGGGCGGTGACGCCCTCCATACCGGTACCGACGAACGGAGCTTCAGCGACGAGCAGAGGAACTGACTGCCGTTGCATGTTGGCGCCCATCAGCGCGCGGTTTGCGTCGTCGTGCTCGAGGAACGGAACGAGACTCGCCGCAACAGATACGAGCTGTTTGGGGGAGACGTCGACGTAGTCCACTTCGGACTTGTTGACGAGGACGAAGTTGCCCTGACGACGGGCGTCGACGACATCCTGCACGATGTTCAACTTCTCATCGAGCTCGATGTTGGCCTGCGCGATGGTGTGGCGATCTTCTTCCCAGGCCGAGAGGTAGAAGCTGAAGGGGGCAAGATCCATGGTGCGCTTCTTATCCTTCTTCAACTGCTCGTTCTGCTTGCGGGCCTCTTCGATCTCGAGGTAGTCGCCCTGACGCAGACCGGACTCGCCGGCGTTGGTGACGGAGACGTAGTCGAGCGCACGGCCTTCCTTCACGCGGCGATACGGCGACTCGATGAAGCCGTACTCGTTGATGCGCGCAAAGCAGGAGAGCGACGAGATAAGACCGATGTTCGGACCTTCCGGCGTCTCAATCGGGCAGATGCGGCCGTAGTGAGTGGGGTGTACGTCGCGGACTTCGAAACCAGCGCGCTCACGCGACAGACCACCAGGCCCAAGGGCGGAGAGGCGGCGCTTGTGCGTGATCTCCGATAGGGGGTTGGTCTGGTCCATGAACTGCGAGAGCTGCGAGGAGCCGAAGAACTCACGAATCGCAGCCATGACTGGCTTGGCGTTGATGAGGTCGTGCGGCATCGCAGTCGACATCTCCTGATAGACCGACATCTTTTCCTTGATGGCGCGCTCCATACGGACGAGGCCGATGCGGAACTGGTTCTCCATCAACTCACCGACGGCGCGGACGCGACGGTTGCCAAGGTGATCGATGTCGTCAACCGTACCGATGCTCTTACGGAGCTTGAGCAGGTAGCGGATGGTGCCGTAGAAGTCCTCGGGGGTCAACGTGCGGTGATCGAGGCCAGAGGGGTCCTGGTTCTCGTACAACTTGATGTTGAACTTGAGACGGCCGACGCGCGAGAAGTCGTACTTGCGCGGATCGAAGAACATGCCTTCGAAGAGCGCAGTTGCGGTGTCGAGGGTCGGTGGGTCGCCTGGACGCAGCTTGCGGTAGATCTCGATGAGAGCTTCCTCGGGCTTGCGTACGGAGTCGCGGCGAAGGGTGTTGGTGATGATGTTGCCCACGTCGTCGCGTTCGGGGAAGAAGACCTCGATGTTGGTGACGCCGGACTGGATGATCTTGTGCAGCTTGTCGGCGGTGAGCTCCTGGTTGGCCTCGTAGAGCAGCTCGCCGGTGGTGAGATCAACTACGTCAGCGGCAGTCATCGCGCCGTCGAACTCGCTGGTCTCAACTTCGATCGAGTCAATCTTGTGGCTGCGCAGACTCTTCAGCGTGTGCGCGGAGATCTTGCGTGTGGCAGGAGCGATCTCTTCACCCTTGACGGTGACGGCATGCGCGGGACGTGTTCCCTGCAGGTTAGAGAGCTGGCCTTCGGGAACGACCTTCCAGTGCAGCTTGCCGTCGGCTACGTTGATGGTGTCGACGGTGTAGAAGGTCTTGAGGATCTCCTCGTCGGTGCGCAGCCCGAGCGCGCGCAGGAAGATGGTGCCGAGAAACTTGCGCTTGCGGTCGATGCGGACGTAGAGGGTGTTCTTCTGGTCGTACTCGAACTCAACCCAGCTGCCGCGGTACGGAATGATCTTGCCGAGGAAGTAGGTGCGGTTGTTCGCCGTTTCGAAGAAGACGCCAGGCGAACGGTGGAGCTGCGAGACGATGACGCGCTCGGTGCCGTTGACGATGAAGGTGCCGTTCTGGCTCATCAGCGGAATGTCGCCGAAGAAGACTTCCTGCTCCTTCATGTCGCGGAGGCTCTTGACGCCGGTCTCGGGGTCCTTGTCGTAGATCTTCAGACGAATGGTGACCTTGAGAGGTGCGGAGTAGGTCATGCCACGCTCTTCGCACTCTGCCTGGTCGTACTTCAGCTGCAGACCGACTGGGTCGCCGCACTTGGTGCAGAAGTCAGGGGTGTTCTTGTTGTAGGTTCCGCAGAAGTTGCAAAGAACGTCGCCTGGGTGGAACGGGTCGGTGATGACCATGTGGCCGCAGTTGGTGCAGGCCGTGCGCAGGTGGTTGAGGCCCTTGAGGTAGCCGCACTTGCACTCCCAGTTGCCGATGGAGAAGTCGACGAACTCGAGCTCTGAGACGTTGCGGAAGTCGGTAATGGGGAAGACGGAGGTAAAGACCGACTGCAGGCCGTTGTCTTCGCGCTCCTGCGGGAGCTTGTCCATCTGCAGGAAGCGCTCATAGCTGCGGCGCTGTACTTCAATTAGGTTAGGAATCTGAATGGATGTGGGGATCTTTGAAAAATCAAGACGGCTACGGATCGCGCGCATTTCGCTGTTGTTGGACTCGCCAGACATGCTCTCTCCTGAAAACTGACCTTCGAGGCCTCCCAAGTGCGTCTGCCGGCATCGTATTTGCTGGCTTCACTCGGTTGGGGAGGGCTTCGGTCACGCCCTCCGGGTTTGGTTCTAATCGCGCAGTGTTGAAGATCTTCGGGCCTTGCTGTCCTCGATGGCAGCGAGCCCCGTGCGCAGAATGTCTTTGCCGTAATGGAACCGCGGCACGGATAAACCTTGAACTTTTACTACCTGCCGGCGTTCGAAGCTGCTATAAAGAACGCGTGCAGCGTACTTCGGCCCCTATAGGAACAGGGAAGCTTGCAAACACGGCAAAGCGCTCGAAGGGACAGCGTGTCCCATGAGCGCAAAGGTCGACTTGTGCACTGTTTCTATATGAGTGGTAGTAATGCCTGCCGCCATTGAGGTTCGCCTACCCCAAAGTTTTGTGCCGCTCGCATGAAGCTTATTGCACTATGCGCGTCCGCCGCTCGAAGCGTATAGTGGCCGGTTCCTTAGCCTGCGATAACAGGATGATCCGGATACAACGAAGTTTTTGGTGTTATGCCACTGTCCGCCAATGAGCACGCCGAGGCGGAACGAATTTTCTCTAACGTCAAGAATATCGCGTTCCGCCCTAACGTGCAAGCTGGCAGTTAACTACTTGATTTCTACGGTCGCAACGCCTTCGAACTTCTTGGCAATGGCAGCTGCGTCATCCTTCGAAATGTTCTCCTTCAAGGGCTTGGGAGCTGCGTCGACCAGATCCTTGGCTTCCTTCAGCCCAAGAGCGGTGACTTCGCGTACAGCCTTGATGGTGTTGATCTTATTCGCGCCGGCATCCTTGAGAATGACGGTGAACTCGGTCTTCTCTTCGACCGGAGCTGCCGCCGCTGCGCCGCCGCCTGCTGCCGGGGCTGCAACTGCTGCTGCTGCCGAAACGCCGAGACGCTCTTCGAGCTTCTTGACCAGAGCCGAAGCCTCGAGGAGGCTGAGGCTAACGATTGAATCTTCCAACTGCTGGATGTCTGCCATGTTATTTCTCCAATTTAGTACTGAACTTTGTGGTGCCTATTGCTTTTCCAAAGCCCGACTGCGCTCTGGTTGCCTATGCCTTTCAGGGTTTCCGTTGCGCCCAGACCAGCGCACCCGGAAAGACCAGGCGAAACTTGATTAGCCTTCGACCGGGTCCGTCGTCGCGGCTTCCCCACCCTGCGATGCGGTGGAGTTCTCTGGCTGCTCGGCTGCTGCAGCTTCAACGGCGTGAGTCTCGGCGACGAGCTGGCCTTCAGCGGCGGGAGCTTCAGCGACTGCGGCTTCTGCCTTCGGGGCTTCAACGGCTGCAGCTGCCGGAGCGGCTGCCCCAGCGAACTTGCCCTTCTCGACGCCCTGGTTGATGACGACGGCGAGATCACGACCAGTCGCATTGATGACCGTAGCCAAACGCTGCGCAGGCGACTGAATGAGGAAGAGAAGCTTCGAGAAGAGCTCTTCCTTGCCCGGCATGGTGGCGAGATCGCTGATCTCACGAACATCGATTACCTTGCCGTCGACGATGCCCAGCTTGAAGGTGAACTCTGCGTTGTCCTTGACCCAGGTCGAAAGAGCCTTGGCAAGGGCAACGGGATCGCCGGAGGTGTAGGCTACGGCTGACACACCCTTGAGACCCTGGAGAGCAGCCTCAATCTTGGTACCTTCGGAGGCCTTTGCGGCCAGCTTGTTCTTGACCACGTGGTAGTTTCCACCGGCAGCGCGAACCGTCTTGCGCAGCTCGAAGTCCTTCGAGGCGGTGAGGCCCTTGAAGGTACCGATGATAGCGGAGGTCGAGTGCTCGAGCTCGGTTGCGAGCTGCTTCACCTTCTCCGTCTTTGATGCTCTGGACAATGCCATGACTGGATCCTCTTCGTTTTCGCTCCCCGCTCCTCGCTTACGCGGCCAGAGGGGGTTGATACTGATTAAAGTTAGGCCTTGCCGGCTGCCTCAGCAGCGGCGTAGTCGAGCTGGATACCAGGGCCCATCGACGAGCTCAGCGTAACGCCCTTGATGTATTTGCCCTTGGCTGCCGACGGCTTAGCTTTGACAACGCTCGTGATGACAGTCATTGCGTTATCGACCAACTTCTGCGGATCGAAAGAGAGCTTGCCGACTGGAACGTGAACCAGCGCAGTCTTGTCGGTGCGGAACTCGATCTTACCGGCCTTGATCTCCTTGATCGCTGCAGCAACGTCGGTGGTGACGGTACCCGTCTTCGGATTCGGCATCAAACCTTTGGGGCCGAGTACCTTGCCGAGACGTCCAACCGAACGCATCATGTCGGGGGTCGCGATGAGAGCATCGAAGGCGGTCCAGCCTTCCTTCTGAATCTTCTCCACCAGCTCCTCGCCACCGAAGAACTCAGCGCCAGCGGCCTCTGCTTCCTTGACGCGGTCACCGGAGGTGATAACAGCAACAATCTTGGACTTACCCAGGCCGTGCGGGAGAACCACTGTGCCGCGAACCATCTGGTCCGCGTGACGGGGATCAACGCCGAGGCGCATCGTCAGATCGACGGTCTCGTCGAACTTCGCATACTTTGCTTTTTGCAGGAGCGGAACCGCGTCCGCCAACAGATAGGGACGTGGCTCAACAAGCGCACGCGCCTTCACCAGATTCTTAGAGAGCTTCCTTGCCATTTTCCCTCGTCTCCCACCCCTCTGGAGTTGATATCTCCGGGCGTGGTTCTCGACTGGCCTCAACTGGACATTGAGGCACTCTTATGAGTATGAAGGGAGACCTTGAAAACGTCAAGAAAAAGGTGGCTGGTTTGTGCTTTTTATTGCCATATCCGAGTCATTGGAAGCTCAAAACCTGCAATAATCCCCGTTCCCTGCGTCGAAGATGGATTGTGTTGCACTTCCGGCTGACAGCCGGGGCGGTATATGAGGACCACTCGGCCGTCCGGATCGATTAACCAAGCGACCTTCGCTCCATTTGCGATCCACCTCTCCATCTTTACCTCAAGTGCATTGAGATCGTCGGTGGGCGAACGTAATTCGATCAGAAAATCGGGGCAAAGTGGCGAAAAGCGATTCTGTTCAGTCTTGGTCAGAGCGTCCCAGCGTCTCGCTTCCACCCATGCTGCATCAGGGCTGCGCATCGAGCCGTCGGGCAGGGTAAAACCGGTGCTTGAGTCGAAGACGTAGCCGCGCCCATCGCCCAGGGCCCAGGTGTCGAGTGCGCTGATAATCGCTGCGTTTCTCATCCCGGTTCGGGTCCCTGCGGGCGACATGACAAGAATCTCCCCATCCACCTCGCGTTCGACACGCGCGATGTCATTCGCAGCACAGAAGCGGATCAGGTCTTCATCGCTCATCGGGGTTTCGGGCCGGAAGCGAAACGGCGGTCGCTTTCCCGCCAGGGCGGAGTTCATACGAGAAAGTCTACTAAATTGGCCCTTGACGGATTCGAAATGCACGCCTACTCTCGTCATCATAAGGCGAACAAATGGCGAAATCAAATGACTCCGACCTCTTTCCTATTTTTCCCTCGACGCCCACAGGAATCGCCCGCTTGGCGGCTCAGGCAAAGCACGCAGACGACGGGCACCTCGTCGAATTCAGGGCGCTCGAGGTGCGCAGCATCCTCAACAAGTCCGTGTCCAAACGACGGCTTTCGATGGCTTACAGCATCAACCCGTATCGCGGATGCGAGTTCGGCTGCAAGTACTGCTATGCGCGCTATACCCACGAGTTCATGGCGCCTAAAGCGTCAACTGAGGCGACGGAAGCGCGCGATGCGATAGGCGCGATCGATATGCGGAATCCCCTTACCTTTGAGCGTCTGATCTTCCTAAAACAGAATGCGGCGTGGCTATTGGAACAGGAGTTGAAAAAGATCGATCCTGTGAATGAGATCGCTTTGGGGACTGCGACCGATCCATACCAGCCGATCGAGCGGCGAACCAGGATTACACGCAGTCTGCTTGAAGTGTTTTCGCGAAAATCCGGCTACCGATTGGGAATCGTAACCAAGTCACGGTTGATCGAACGGGACATCGATCTACTGGTGGAGATTGCAAAACGAAATACGCTCGTGGTGCACGTCACGATTACAACGCCGGATGCAAAGCTGGCGCGCATGCTGGAGCCTCGCGCGCCGAGGCCAGATCTGCGGTTTCAAGCGGTGAAGAGATTGAGGGAGGCAGGCATCGTTGCCGGAGTCTTTGGTTCGCCGCTTTTGCCAGGAATTACCGATACAGAGGAAGCGTTGGATGGCATGGCTCGCCGTGCCGCCGCAGTGGGGGCCAGTTTTTTTGCCGCGCATCCGCTGTTTCTCAAACCATGCTCACGGCCTACCTATTTGAGCTTCATTCATGAGTACTTCCCTGCCCTTGAGGCTGACTATGCCAAGCGCTTCGCGACTGCTGACTTCGCCGGAAGATCCTACAGCGAGCAGCTGAAAAAGATGGTGGATCAGGCGTGTCGGCGATATGGCATCGGGAAGCGCTCAAGCGATGCTTTGCTGACACGTAACGAGGATGATGGAAGAAGAGCGCCGCAGAGTGCAGGCGTCCACGCTGTGCAGCGAAGGCTGTTTGCCTAGAATTTGAGAGGTTTGAACGATGCAAATCTGGTGGAGGATTCGTCCAGCGAGACAAGCGGCACGTAGTCGCACACGGCGGCGTAGCGCTCCCAAAGCTTCAGCACGGCGGGGTTGGTGTGGGCTCGTTCCGTGCCGCCGGCTTCCCACTCGAAGGCCTCCACAACGGTGCCGTCTTTGGCCCAACAGGTTGTGACGGGGTGGTTGGTCGCCAGGCCTTCGGCGCAGAGGAGCGCAACGTGTTCGCGAGTCAGTTGCAGCAAGTCTTCGTATTTACCAGGCTTGGGTTTGTAGCTGCAATGACGATGGTGTGACCTGATTCGGCTTCCATATGCTGTCTCCCTTGTTTACGAGACGAAGCTGCAAGGAAATCGTTGCTCAACGACAAAAAGAGGACGCCTGAAGCCATCGTCGACAGACACGTCGTTGATGGTTCCTTGCGTCCTCTCTCGTAAAAGCAGAGATTAGTGAGTCGAGCCGAAGTTAGGCGACGACTTCGATGCCCATAGAGCGGGCGGTGCCGCGGATGGTCTTCGCTGCAGCCTCGACGGTGGTCGCGTTCATGTCAGGCATCTTCTGAGTGGCGATGGCGATGATCTGCTTCTCGGTCACTTTGCCCTTCTTCTCCTTGTTCGGAGTGCCTGAGCCCTTCTCGATGCCGGCAGCCTTGAGCAGGAGCACCGGAGCCGGAGGGGTCTTGGTGATGAAGCTGAAGGTGCGGTCCGCGTAGACGCTGATAACGACGGGAATAGTAAGCCCCGCCAGGTCAGGAGCCTTGGTGCGGTCGTTGAACTGCTTGCAGAACTCCATGATGTTGACCTGAGCCTGGCCGAGCGCGGGGCCGACCGGAGGTGCAGGGGTGGCCTTGCCGGCCATGATCTGAAGCTTGACGTATCCAGTAATCTTCTTCGGTGCCATTGCAGTAAATCCTCTTTACGCTTCCAGCGGCGGGCGTTGCTGAGATCGAAACGCCTGCTGCTTAATGTTGTTGCTAAACTCTTGCTCCCACTCGGGGAGGAACTACTCGTCTACGATCTTGTCTACCTTGGAGAATTCGATCTCGACCGGGGTGGAGCGGCCGAAGATGCTGACCATCACCTTGAGGGTGTGCTTGTCCTCGTTGATGTCGTCAACCGCGCCGGTGAAGTTGGCAAATGGGCCCTCGTTGATGCGGACCTGCTCGCCCTTGTCGAACTTGACCTTTAGGGTCGGCTTGTTGGCCGAGGTCTCGGAGCGGAAGAGGATGGAGCTGACTTCCTGCTCGGAAAGAGCCACAGGATTATCACCGGTTCCAAGAAATCCGGTGACGCGCGGCGTGTTCTTGATGACGTGCCACAGGTCGTTATCGAGATCCATCTCGACGAGAACGTAGCCAGGCAGGAAGACGCGCTCGATGGTGTACTTCTTGCCGTTGCGCAGCTCGGTGACCGGCTCGGTCGGAATCATGATGCGGCCGATGCGGTTCTGCAGGCCAAAGGCCGTGATGCGGCTCTCGAGGGACTCGCGCACCTTGCGCTCGAAGCCCGAGTAAGCGTGGATGATGTACCACTTGAAGTTCTCATTGACCGGAGGCGCGAGCTGTTCAGTGGAATCTCCCTGAAGATTCTGCTCTACCGGATTTTGCTCTTCTGCCGCCATCGTTATGCCTTCTTCACGCATCGTTTGCTTCTCTCTGCTGCTTCTACTTGGAAGTACCAAATCTCTTAGTGCTGGGTCAGGCGATGCAGCAATGCTTCGATCGCCCGGCCGATGATGTTGTCCACCAGCCAGAAGTACGCGGCGAAAATGAAGACGGTCACAAGAACGACGATCGTGGTCGACTGGACCTCAGCACGCGAAGGGGAGATCACCTTGCGCATCTCGCTGCGAACGTCCTTAAGGAACTCGCCGAGACGTGCTGGCTGCGACTTCAACTGCTGCAATCCGGTGCTGGGCTGTTCGGTTACCGCTATTGTCTTGGCCATAGTACTGCCTCAATCTTCGTGGTGCTTCTGTGATGTGATTCCCGGACTTGAGGGACCGGGCAAACTGGCGGGGGAGCTCGGATTCGAACCGAGAAGTTCGGTTTTGGAGACCGACAGTTTAACCGTTGAGCTTACTCCCCCAGTTGTGGGAGTGAGACGTTTGCCTCACTCCAGAATCCGGCTGGAGACTACTTCGTTTCCTTGTGGTCCGTGTGCTTGCGGCAGGTATTGCAGAACTTCGAGAACTCCAGACGGCCAGTGGTCGTCTTCTTGTTCTTCGTGGTTGAGTAGTTCCTGTTTTTGCACTCCGGGCACTGCAGAGTAATGATCTCGCGCATAGTAAATCTCCTTCTAACGTGGCCAGCCACTTCGGCTGGCAAGCAGCGTATTAACACGCCGCGACACAGGGTAATGGCCCCTGCAACCAAATCCTGATTGTAAGACGGAAGAAAAGCGGTCAGGCCACGCTCGTCCTCATAAATTATCTCTTAAAATAGTGTTTCAGGAAAGCCATCGCTCCGGGCCATCGAAAACGGCCGTCGCAAAGTAAAAAATGAAACAATGAATCAGTAAGAAAACAGGCGGCAGGATTCTTCCTGCCGCCTGTTTTTTGAATATTTACTTGATGATCTCGCTGATGGTTCCTGCGCCGACGGTGCGTCCGCCTTCGCGGATGGCGAAACGGAGACCCTTCTCCATCGCGACTGGGGTGTGCAGCGTGATCTCAAGCTGGATGTTGTCGCCGGGCATGCACATCTCGGTGCCTGCAGGAAGCTTCGCCGATCCGGTTACGTCCGTGGTGCGGAAGTAGAACTGAGGACGGTAGCCGTTGAAGAACGGAGTGTGACGTCCGCCTTCTTCCTTCGAGAGCACGTAGACCTCGCCCTTGAAATCGGTGTGGGGCTTGATCGAACCAGGCTTGGCCAACACCATGCCACGCTCCACATCTTCCTTCGCGATACCGCGCAGAAGAAGACCGGCGTTGTCGCCCGCCAAACCCTCGTCCAGCTGCTTCTTGAACATCTCTACACCGGTGCAGACCGTCTTGCGGGTCTCGCGGAAGCCGACGATCTCGCAGTCCTCGCCAACCTTCACTTTGCCGCGCTCAATACGGCCCGTGACCACGGTGCCGCGGCCGGAGATCGAGAAGATGTCTTCGATCGGCATCAGGAACGGCAGGTCCACCGCACGCTCAGGCTGCGGAATGTACTTGTCCACCGCTGCCATCAGTTCGTCGATCTTTGCCTCCCACTGGGCTTCGCCGTTGAGCGCGCCCAGTGCCGAGCCGCGGATGATCGGGGTGTCGTCGCCAGGGTAGTCGTACTTCGACAACAGCTCGCGAACCTCCATCTCGACCAGTTCGATCAGTTCTTCGTCCTCGACCGCATCGCACTTGTTCAGGAACACCACGATGAACGGCACGCCAACCTGACGGGCGAGCAGAACGTGCTCCTTGGTCTGGGGCATCGGGCCGTCGGTCGCTGCAACCACCAGGATCGCGCCGTCCATCTGCGCGGCACCGGTGATCATGTTCTTGATGTAGTCCGCGTGGCCCGGGCAGTCGACGTGCGCATAGTGACGGTTCGGCGTCTCATACTCCACGTGCGAGGTCGCAATCGTGATACCGCGCTCGCGCTCCTCGGGTGCGTTGTCGATCGTGTCGAACGAACGGAACGTGTTCTTCGGGTTGTGCTTGGACAACACCTTCGTGATCGCCGCCGTCAGCGTCGTCTTGCCATGATCGATGTGCCCGATCGTCCCGATGTTTACGTGCGGCTTTGACCGGTCAAACTTTTCCTTGCCCATGACTGCTCGTCTCCTCGTGTTGGCCGGCGCGTGCACCGGGGTTCAGGTGAATACTTCAAATGAAAACTAAACTTGGTGGTATTTCAGTAGTACGCGTACAGCTTGAAGAACTTCTCTCGCAGCTCCGGTGCGACCTGCTCCAGGCTGGCGAGATACAGTTCACGAATCTGGCCCTGATCGGAGTTGCCCAGCTTGCCATACTCTGCTGCCGTGGCTGCACCCAGATTGCCGTTGCCCAGAACCGTCTCAAACTCGCGAATACGCAGCTTCGAACGCTCCAGTGACTTCAAAAAATCCGCTACACGACCTGACGAGAAAGAAGTCTCGACTGCTACCTTCACCGCGTTGAAGGTCTCTGGGTCGGAGATGGTAAGTACGGGTTGCTGATACAGACTGCTCAACACACTCTCCTGCGATCACAACAGCCTGACCGCGTCTACAAAACTTTGGAGCGGGAGACGGGAATCGGACCCGCGACCAACAGCTTGGAAGGCTGTGACTCTACCACTGAGTTACTCCCGCTTACCTGCAGGGACCGAGCCCTTTGCTTCAAAAAATCTGGAGCTGACGGAGAGGCTTGAACTCTCGACCTCTCCCTTACCAAGGGAGTGCTCTACCACTGAGCTACGCCAGCTTATAAAACTAACCTTACGATCTTACCTCGAACGCAACCGTCCGAGTATGACACGGAAGGCAAAAAAACCTAACAGGATCCAAGTCAACTGTTGAAACTTGCCTGGCTCCATTGTCTGCCAGGCTACCAGCGCCAACAACCCCAGAACGACCAGCGCAATCCACATCCTGCCGCTGCCTGCCGGGCTTAGATCCACAACACTCACCAACTCCTGCAACTACGACTGCCAGTACTGCAAAACTAATGGTGCACAGGGGAGGATTCGAACCTCCGTAACTCGAAGAGTGGCAGATTTACAGTCTGCTGCCATTAACCACTCGGCCACCTGTGCACATCCTGCTTGAACTCCAGCGCGCAGCCCTCATCTCAATCGTTCAAGCCCACACTACGATTCTAAACCGCGAATCGGGCGGATAATTACCCTTGAAGGAAGGACCAGGAGGCCTGCGAAGCCAGAACGGCAAGCAGTACAACCAAAACCATCTTTCTTTTCCTGCTGCCTGGAAACTGGAGCTGGCGAAGGGACTTGAACCCCCGACCCTCTGATTACAAATCAGATGCTCTACCAGCTGAGCTACGCCAGCCCAAACAACAATTTGCCCTCTGTAAGCTCAGCTGCTCGACGCGCAGCAGTGCCCGCGCAGAGTGCGCCGCAGACGTAACTTTAGCATAGCAGGAATGTGGGATCAATGGCGCGACTTCAGAGTCCTGTTGATAACACCTTGAGACGAGGCGCTCGCTCAAGATGGTCTATGCTAATTGCGTGAGGCGCTGCAGTAAGTGACTTCTCTCTGACCATGCTGACACATTGCCTGACCGGCCACGTCCTCGATGCATAAGCGCACCCGCTACTCCCTGCTGTTGATGCTGGCGCTGATGGCTGCGCTCATCGTTGCTCTCGTACTAAGAAAAGCTGCCCCTCCAGAGGTCGCTCGGCTGCTTCCGGAGTCCGACGCAATCGTCTACGCCAATCTGAAGCCGCTGCGCGCCGCGACCCACTTCGACCGCTCCCCAATCGACCGCAGCCCGGAGTATCAACAGTTCATCGACGCCACCGGGATTGTGCCAGAGCGCGACCTGGACGCCGCCGCCTTTGCACTTCACCGCATGGACAACCCTAACGGCCCTAACGGTCCCGTCGGCTACTCAGAGGTATTCGAGGGCCGCTTCGACGGAGAACGTCTCTCGCGCTACCTCACGACCATCGCCACGGCAAAGGAGACCTACGCCGACCACGATATCTTCACCATTCGAGTCGGTGACGCAAAGGCAGCGCGACCTTTGCGCATCGCGCAGCTCGGCTATGACACCATCGCCGCTTCGAATATGCCGACCGTCGAGCAGATTCACTCCATCCTCGACCGGCATCGCGCTGCAGCGTCGCCGTTTTCGGGCTCGTCTTTGCTATCGGCGCGATACCGTGATGTGCCTGCTTTTTCGAGCGCCTGGGCCATCGGCCACATCGGTCTTCCCTTCTCTGACCGTGGCTACATCAGCATCTTCGGCCTCCAACTCCCGTTGTCGGAGGACACCACCTTCGTCGCAAGCCTGCGCTACCTCGGCACACTGCGCCTTCGCATCGAGCAGTTCACTCCCAACGACGCCGATGCAGCCCACGCAACCGAAACTCTTACCTCGCTGCTGAGCCTTATGAAATCCGTTCAGCATACCCAGGCGCAGATGCAGCCTCACCCCGCGACAGACGCAGCCTTTCGCGAGTTGACCGACTCAACCAAAATCGAACAGCATAAAGATCGTGCAGTTCTAACGGCAGACATCCCCCTCGCACTCGTCAAGGAACTGGCAACACCCGCTACCAGCCCACAACCATGACCGATTCCGACTCGCCGCAAATCGCTCCCCAGACCGCTTCTCAGCCCACTCACCAAACCGACAGTTCGCCGATTACCCGAGTTCTCCTGGTTCGCCACGGCCAGAGCCTCGCGAATGCAGGCGGCATACCAGCCGACCACATCACCAATCCACTGACAGAGCTCGGCCATGAACAGGCCAAGTCGTTCGCCGAAAGCTTCCCTTCAGAGCCGACCCTGTTCCTCGTCTCGCCGTTTGTGCGGGCTCGCCAGACCTCCGTGCCGCTTGTGCGGCGCTTTCCCGCCATCCCGGTTGAGGAGTGGCCAATCCACGAGTTCCACTATCTAGCACCAGAGCGCCACAACGGCACCAGCGAAGAACAGCAGGTGCCGCATATGGACACCTATTGGCAGCGGGGTGATCCGACCTATTTCGATGGCTCAGGAGCAGAATCCTTCACCGCCTTTATGGGCCGCACCCGGGATGCGATGAAGCGCCTGGCCCGTCTAAACACTGGTGGCTGCATTGTTATGTTCACGCATGGCTTTGTTATGCAGGCGTTTAGGCTTCTTTCGCTCTTTCCCGCCGCGACGGATCACCAGCTGATGTCAAACTTTCGCCGCTTCCATTTCGTCAACTTCATAGACAACACCGCTTCAATTGAGTTTGAGGTAGTCAATGGCCGTCTTCGAATGGTCGGACAGCAGCATCTAAACGATTTCATGCTTCAAGGAGAAACGTCCCATGCATAGGATCACTCCCTCCACTCTTCGAGTCCTGACTTTGGCATCCATGGTGTCCGTACTGCCTGTCTCTCTCTTTGCGCAATCGGGCAACGTCATCACCGGTCAGGCTGCCTTCACCGACTACACCCAGGAGCATCCCGGCGTCATTCGCAAGATCACCCTGGCCGATCTTCCCGAACCAAAGGAGGGCGAGTCGGTCGACAATGGACCCAGCGTAGTTCCGCGGCCAGAGGGAGCATGGCCAGTCGCGCCCGCGGGCTTCAAGGTCGAGATATACGCGCAGGGCTTCAAAGAACCGCGCCTAATGCGTACCGCACCCAATGGCGATATCTTCCTCGCTGACTCGCACGGCGACAAGATTATCGTCTTACGCGGCGTAGGCCCCGACGGCAAAGCCCAGACCATCTCTACCTTTGCAGACGGTCTAAATCTTCCCTTTGGCATCGCCTTCTACCCCAGCGGACCAGACCCAAAGTGGATCTACGTCGGCAACACCGACTCCGTCGTTCGTTTCCCGTACAAATCGGATGATCTCGTCGCCACTGGCAAACCGGAAAAGATCGTGCCCGAACTGCCCGGCTTCGCCCAGCTCCGTGGCGGCGGTCACTGGACCCGTGACATCGTCTTCACACCCGATGCGAAGATGCTGGTCTCAGTCGGCTCTGCCTCCAACGCTGATGATCCCGACACCCACCCTAACGAATTTCATCGCGCCGATGTGCTCGAATTCAACCCCGAGGGCAAGTTCCTGAAGGTTTACGCGAGCGGTATACGCAACTGCGTCGGCGAGGCCATCAACCCGACTACCGGCCAACTGTGGTGCTCCACCAACGAGCGTGATCGCCTGGGCGACAATCTGGTCCCGGACTACATCACCAGCGTCAAGGAAGACGGCTTCTACGGCTGGCCCTGGTACTACATGGGCGGCCATCAGGATCCGCGTCTGATGGGCACCCATCCGGAGCTCAAGGCGAAGGTTATTACTCCGGACGTGATCCTGCAGCCGCACTTCGCGTCGCTTGAGCTGGCGTTCTATACCGGCAAGCAGTTCCCTTCCTCCTATGACGGTGACGGCTTTGCGGCGGAACACGGCTCGTGGAACCGCGCTCACCGCTCCGGCTACGAGGTCATACGCGTCCCCATGCGCGATGGGCACGCAACCGGTGAGTACGAGGACTTCCTCACTGGTTTTGTGACCTCGGATGGTAAGGTGTGGGGCCGGCCGGTCGGTGTGACTGTGGCCAAAGACGGCTCACTCTTCGTGACCGACGATGGATCAAAGACCGTCTGGCATGTCAGCTATACCGGAAAATAAATGCGTGAGCGAATCAACGACGAAAGGAGCGGCCGATAGTCTGGGCCGCCCCTCTCTTTTTCAAAACCATCTGAGCTGTTGTGTCAGATAGCTGATTCGAAGGCGTACGCCAGTGGAGAGCCGGCAAGGTGCGCTGCAGGCACAGGAACAAGATTGCGGTTCCCGGATACCGTGTAGATCAACGCATCAAGACAGTCCCCGTCGAGCTGGTACGGCGCAAGGTTCGCCATGATTCCGAGGGTCTCGTCGATCCGGAGGCCGGGGCGGTATGGGCGATCTTCCGACAGCGCTCCGTACACATCAGCAACGGCGATAATGCGCGACTCGATCGAGAGATCCCGCGCTCTGAGGCGATCGGGGTAACCCGAGCCATCCAGCTTCTCATGATGCTCACCTGCGATCACGGCCATCTCGCGGAAGGGGGCGACGCGCTCCAGAATGAGCCGAGTGATGCGGGGATGCCGGTAGACCGACTTCCACTCCTCAGCAGTCAACTCGCTCCTCTTATCGAGAATCGCGTTGGAGACTCCAAGCTTACCGATGTCATGCAGAAGCGCCGCACGGCGAACTGTCTGCACGCGGTCCACCGATAGACCCATCTCCTGCGCGATAGCGAACGCCGCGTCTGCGACTCCCTGGGAGTGGCGATAGGTGAAGTGAGACTTCGCATCGACGACGTCGGCGAAGGCTTCGCAGATCTGATCGATCTGGCTTGGCTGCAGATGATGCCTGCTACCCGAATCGAGATCCAACACAGCCTTACGCGTATCCTCCTCGGCGTCGTTCGCAGAGCAGTTGGTCCACAGTGCGCCGCGATGATGCAACGAGAGAACCATGCGTACAAGCTCAGGGTCGAACCAGCTACCGCTGCGCTCGATGAGTGTGTCAATGGCGCTCAGTGCACCGCGCTCTGAGGAGAAGACATCCAGATGCTGTGCGACGGCACAGATGCGAGCCGCCAGCGGAATTTGCTCTCCCTTCAAACTGTCTGGATAGCCGCTACCGTCCCAATGCTCGTCCAGGCTACGAACAGCATCTGCAGCGACGGGACCCATGCCGAGTTTGCTGAGGATGCCGGCGCCTCTGTCGCAGCGCAGGCTGATCATCTCCCTGTTATCGCTCTGCCGCGTAGCCCCCATGCGAAGAATTCTGGCAAACTTGGCCGCAGGACTGGAGTTCGGAAGAACATTCTTCCAGAGCATCTTGAACTTGTGGGGCTTGGTCCAGTCTTCAAACCTCGCGACTGCCTTGATGGCGCGATCATCTCCGCCGGCGATCTGGCACATGCGACTGGCATTGCTGCTGCAGCCGATATCTTTGAGCAGAAGCGCAAAGTAGAGACCGCTGGTCTGTTCTGCTGGAAGCTTTGCCTCCTCGGCGATGCGCATCCCTAACAGGCAGCTTCGCAGAGCGTGGCCGTGAACAACGCCTTCGGTCAGGTCTAACGCATACGAGAGCGCCGAGATGATCTCTGAAAGCGAAATGGAGTCGTCGGATTGTTGCGCGTTTCGAAATGAGGCAGAAGTCATGCGAAAGCTCGTCCCCGTGGGCAGACTGGATTATCTATCCAGCCTGAACAACAACCTGCAGCGTCTGCAATGTTCCACGGTGACTATATCGACGGCATTGGTAGATGAATATGACTCGAAAGGTGCACCGTAGTAACGAAAGATCCAACTCGTGACCCACAATGGGAAACTGAATTGCACTCGCGATATCGTTCGCCATATCGGTCGCTGGTGGCAAAAAAAACAGCAGGACTGAGGTGCCGTCAGTCCTACTGTTCTGTCTTTCTAAGAGATCTACTGTCCCTTGGCGACCACTTCGGTACCCAGATCCGCCAGCGTCGTCCGCAGGTACTTGTGCGGATTGACTGGGGTGTTTCGGATTCGGACCTCATAGTGCAGATGTGAGCCCGTGGTGCGGCCGCTGTGGCCAACGTAACCGATCACCTGGCCCCGAACCACCGTCTGCCCCGCAATACAAGCGAAACCGGACATATGGCCATACACCGTCTCAACACCGTTGCCATGGTCGATGACGACCTCGCGGCCATACCCATTGGACAGCTCGGCCAGCTTGACGGTGCCGTCACCTGTGGCACGGATTGGAACTCCGTTCGGCGCGGAGATGTCGATCCCCGTGTGGAACTCGCCCTCACCATTGCCAAGAATCGGGTCTTCGCGCTGGCCAAAGCTACTCGTGATAGGTCCCATAATGGGCCAGAGAGTAGGAACGAACGAGGCATCGAGCGCAGTGGCACCCGATCCGAAGAGATCGGACGAACTGGAGCGCGAAGTCCCGAGGCTTGAGATAGAACGGCTCAACGCACCACTCATCGCCGTGTTACGTAGCGCGTAGAACGTGTCGACCGACTTGTAGTAGCCATCATCGGAGGCGTCAGTTGCTCCAGCCAGTGGCGTAGATGCAATCGAATCAGCAACGCCCGCCGACTTTGAGCGGCGCTTATCGGTGAGTTTTCCCATGGGCGTGGCCAGCTTGCTCGCCGTCAGACCGTACAGAGCTGACACCTCGCTCGCGAGTGATCCCAAGGAGGCGGCTTCAATGTCTTTTTCGTGTACTGCCGTCTCGAGGTGCGCGTAGTCTTTCTGAAGCGAGTTATGATCCTGACGCAACTGGTTGAAACGGGCGGTCTTGATCAACATCCGCGAGTACGACCCGGCGAGGCCGGTGATGGTAAACATGCCGATCACAGCAGCGGCCACGAACAGGTACGCATAGTGCAGAGGTACCGGAACCTTACTCAGGTTGCCCTCTTCGTCCCGGCTGACGAGCATGATGTAATGGCGTTTTTTAAGCTTCACTCAGAAACCTTGGCCCAGATTTGTCCGCGAAGCGTACCGCGGCTCTGAGAGGTTTGCAGTGAGGAATTATCCAAGGCAAATCGCGTTCGCCAATCGTCATTCCGTATCGCAATTCTCTCTTGAGCTTCCTCTTTGAGGGTACCAAACCGGTTACCTCCACGCAACCACACAAAAGCCACATAACTACCACGAAAGTGCCACATTCTGCAGACCATTTATGCTGCCTTCAGGATGAAAAAGCCGTCACCAGCGAGGAGTGAGCTAGGCCTGATCGAACAGATCCGCCGTAACTTCACCCAGGAAAATAAGACAGTTACACTTGGCATCGGCGACGATTGCGCGATCCTGCGTCCTCCCTCTGGCTGCGAAGTGGTTGTCACCACAGACTTTACGCTCGAAGGGCGTCACTTCCGACGCGACCGGCACCCACCAGAGTCGGTTGGCCACCGTTGCCTCGCCCGTGGCCTGAGCGACCTCGCAGCGATGGGCGCAACCCCCATGGCCGCTTTCTTGTCTCTGGCTTTGCCCCCGACAATGCTGACCGAAGCCTCAGGTCGCGAATGGACCGAAAGATTCTTCGACGGGTTGCGTGCTTTGAGTGAGCTTCATGGTGTGCCGCTCGCCGGTGGAGACACAGCGGAATCACCAGGTGGCAAAGCCGGTCTGGTGCTCGCGGACATCGTGCTGATCGGATCCACGCCCAAGGGACAGGCGCTGAGACGGTCCGGAGCATCTGCCGGCGATGCGCTATATGTAACTGGGCAACTTGGCGGAGCGGCGGCTGAGTTGTCGACGCTGCTCAAACGAACTGGACGTGTCGTCAACGTAAAGACAACAGAGGGTCACCCTCAGCTCTTCCCGGAGCCGCGTCTGGACGTAGGCGAGGCTCTGCTGCGGCGCGGACTGGCAACAGCATGTATCGACATCAGCGATGGCCTGTCGACCGACCTTGCCCACCTCTGCCAAGCCTCCGCCCTATGCGCTGAGATCGAGCAGGCAGCACTGCCGATCCATCCACTCGCACTTAAGCTCGGTGCAGAATCTTCCCTCAATGCCGCCTTGAATGGCGGAGAGGACTACGAACTGCTCTTTGCTGCACCGACTTCGCTAAAACTGCCATCTTCGCTCGCTGGAGTTCCAATCACGCGGATCGGCACTCTTATGCCTCGCCGAAGCGGACGGCCAACGATGTCACTTCTCACAAACGATGGCAGCCGTAAAGAACTGAAGCCGGGCGGGTGGGAGCACTTCTCTCAAGCCGCGACAAAGGCTAAGAAGAGATCGCGCTAAGCCTGCTACCATCAATCGCTCAGAATAGTGCACCCCGTAATTTATGCGCGACGCTACCAAAATCATTCGTTCCACACTGACACATGCCGTCGCCGGTGAACCGCTCAACACTGGGCCTGTCTTCGCAGCGCCGTACCATACGCCGGGAGATTCTTCCGACACGCCCTACACCTACGCGCGCGCCCACAACCCGACCTGGACCGCGCTTGAAAAAGCCATTGGGCAGATGGAGTCGGGCCAACTGGCATCTGGAGAGGTTTACACCGCGAGCGCTTTGGTCTTTGCATCTGGCATGGCAGCGTGTACTGCAGTCTTCGGTGCCATTCTGCGACCCGGTGATGTGGTCGTGCTACCCTCAAACGCCTATTACACGGCGCGCATCCTGCTGCAGGAGTACTTCGCAATGATGGGCGTTGTATTACGCATGGCTCCCACGGCAGGAAACGCACAGGCTGAGTTATTAGAAGGTGCTCGACTCTTGTGGATCGAGTCGCCAAGCAATCCAGGCATGGAGATCTGCGACATCACCATGTTGTGCGATAAAGCGCATCGTGCAGGCGTTCTCGTCGCCGTCGACAACACCACGCCAACGCCATTAGGACAGTTGCCGCTGGCGCTCGGTGCGGACTTCTCCGTTGCATCCGATTCAAAGGCAATGACCGGACACAGTGATTTGCTGCTTGGTCATGTTGCGATGCGCAATCCGGAGCTGCTGGCCAAAATCGACCACTGGCGCACGCTGACTGGAGCGGCTCTGGGGCCGATGGAAGCGTGGTTGGCGCTCCGCTCGATTGCAACGTTGCCTCTGCGCCTCGAGCGCTCCTGCGAGAATGCACAGCGCATCGCCGAGTTTCTCACGACACGAAGCGAAGCCAAAAGCGTGCTATATCCGGGCCTTCCGACACATCCGGGACACGATATCGCCGCAAAACAGATGCGCTACTTCGGGCCGGTATTGAGCTTTGTTCTGCGAGATAAGGCGGCTGCCGAGGTCTTCGTAGCCAAGTCATCGCTGCTGACAGATGCGACCAGCTTCGGCGGTGTGACCACAACAGCGGAACGCCGCGCAAAGTGGGGTGGAGATGCGGTCGCCGGCGGATTCATCCGCATGAGCGCAGGTTGCGAGGCGATTGAGGACTTGATCGAAGACATGGCACAAGCACTGGACGCTATTCGATAATGGCGGACACGACAGCAGGCGCGGAAGGGTTTGCTCAAGACTGGAGCGCAGAAGTCTTGAAGACGCCTCCGTTGATCGCGCCTGCGAGGCAGTTTATCTATCCGCAACAGATTGCCGGAGAGGAAGATGCGTTGGCGCGAGGCGCTCTCCAACTCATGGTTCGGCCTGCAAATGGTGGGATGTTCTTAGCCACGTGCGCGCTTGGGTTTACCAATCCCGCGATGCCAACCGGGGTCTTCGCCTGTCCGACCCCGCGTGAGATGTGCGCGGTCGCGGGCGGATATGCCTACGTGGTCGACACGGAGCAGCCTGAGCGTTGCACACACATCATGCTGAAGCCAGTGGTCGAGGTGCGGCCTCTCACGACAAACGGGCTGTTACTGTTTGTAGGCTTTCACTCGATGATCGCCTGGGGTCGAAACGGACTCGCGTGGGAGTCCGCCAAGTTAAGTTGGGAAGGCATTCGGATTACCGGCATCGACGGCAACCTGCTGCACGGCATGGGATGGAATATGCTGACAGATCGCGAGGTTCCCTTCTCACTCGATCTGCTTACTGGTCAGCATCAGGGCGGGGGCTTTATTCAGAGGCCGCAAGCGCAAAAAAGCTGAGGGCTGCATCGCCCTGCTTCAACAGACGAGTGTGCTCTAACGCACCATAGCGCAAAGATAGCTTCGCCTTACTGCCATGCTCAGCGACAACCACCGCATCTTCGCTCAGAATTGCGCGGCCACGCACGCTGCCAAAGAAATTCAACGTTCCTGAGTATTCGTCCTCGGCTTCATAGGGGGGATCAAGGTAAACGATATCAATCGGCTTCGGCAATTTGCCTAGGCGCTGCAGTATCGCTCCCACACCCCGGTCTTCGAGAGTGAACCCTCGGCTTATCTTCAACGTCGTTAGATTCTGTCGAAGTGAGGCCAGTGCCGGTTCGGCATTTTCAGCAAACCAGATATGCTCAGCCCCACGACTGATTGCTTCAATTCCGACCGCGCCTGTGCCCGCGTAGAGATCGACGAATCGGCAACCTGAAAGGCGAGGCGCGAGGATATTGAAGAGCGTCTCGCGCAGACGGTCGCTCGTGGGTCGAGTTTGAAGCCCACGCGGAGCAATCAGCGGACGAGAGCGGTAAGTACCGGCGATAACACGCATCTTAACTATGGTATGCCGTCGGAGCGCACCGCGTGAGATGGCAGCGCATACAATGGTAGACATGCGTGGGTGGTCTTTTCCGATCGGCAGATTTCTCGGCGTGGATGTACGCATCCACACCTTCTTCCTCCTTCTTCTTGGGTTGTCGATCAGCTATGCCTCCGTGACGGGAGCGACAGGGGGACGAGGGTTCGGTCTCTGGCTGTTGCTATTGCTCGCCGTCGCAGTGCGCGAGGTTGCGCGCGCGATTGGTGCGGTCTGGTATGGACTGGAGTTGCGCAGCATCCTTCTGCTTCCCACAGGCGGCTTGATGAGCTACGCGACCACGGAAGCGACCGAAAAAGCTGCGACACCTGAGATGCAGAAGCGCATGGCAGTCATTGGGCCGATCGTAAATATCGGATTTGGATTGTTGCTGGCGGCAATGATCTTGACTGTTGCACCCGAGGTTAGTCTGTTCGAACGGCCCTGGATGGCTCCCTCTCACCTGCTGAGGGCCGCAGTATGGGTGAATATTCTGCTTGGCGTCGTCAATCTCTTACCTGCCTCGCCACTCGACGGCGGACGCGTCTTTCGTGGTGAGTTCGCCAAGACGAAGGGTGTGATCAAGGGCTCTCGGGCCGCCGCAGGACTTGGTCAGTTCATCGCCATTGCGTTGATCGTGGCGGGACTTCTGGTGCCGAATATGTGGCTGGTTATGATCGGCGCTTTTCTGATGATCGGCGCGCACATGGAGGACCAGGGGCTTCTGCTGCAGACGGACGTTGACGCAGTACGAATGCGCGACGTGATGCTGACGCAGTTCAGCCTGCTCTCGGCCTCTGACACACTCGAGGATGCGCTGCAGCGCTCGGTCCACACCCTTCAGGATGTCTTCCCTGTCGTGCGCGGAGCGAACCTGGTAGGAGCCGTCTCACGGCAGAGCATCGTCGAAGCGTTGCAGAGCGATGGCAACGGTTATGTACAAGGTGTAATGACGCGTTCCTTCCAAACCGCGCAGCCGGACGACTCCCTTGTGAAGACGCTACGACGCATCATGGCCGGCCAGGGCGCGCAGATGGTGCCTGTGCTTGAAGGGGATCGCATCGTCGGCATCATCACGCCGCAGAATCTTGCCCTGTCGATGGGTTTACTCAACCAGCGCCGCAAGCTGCGGCAACAGGAATAATGTTCGCGGATCAAGATAAGGACGAGCGACCTCTAGCGCCTGGGCTCTACCTGGTAGCCACTCCTATCGGCAACCTTGAAGACATCACGCTGCGAGCGTTGCGTGTTTTGCGTCGCGCAGACCGAATTGCCTGTGAAGACACACGGCAGACTCAAAAGCTGCTCAATCACTTTGAGATCCGTACCCCTACCGTGAGCTACCACATGCACAACGAAGGCACGCGAACCGAGGAGCTTGTCGCGGAGCTGAAACAGGGCGCGCGCATCGCCGTAGTCAGCGATGCTGGCACTCCTGGAATCGCCGATCCCGGCGGACAGATTGTCACAGCGGCACTGGCCGCGGGTGTCGACGTCTTTCCGGTTCCAGGAGCTAATGCGGCAATCAGCGGGCTCATCGCAAGTGGCTTGCCAACCGAGAGATTCACCTTCCATGGATTTCTTCCTGCAAAGGCAGGCCAGAGGAAGACCGCGCTCGAGGAGCTACCGCGTGGTGAGACAACGCACGTATTCTACGAGGCTCCCCACCGCATTCTGGACACGCTTGCTGACCTCGAAGCGGTCTTCGGGGATGCTCAGCACGTAGTCATCGCTCGCGAGCTGACCAAGCTTCACGAAGAGTTTCTGCGGGGCAGTGTGGATGCTCTTCGAGCTGAATTGGCTACGCGCGCAAGCATTCGCGGTGAGATTGTTCTGCTGTTCACGCTCAATCCAGCCGAGAACAGCTCTCAAAAGAAGAAAACAAGTCTAGCCGGCGAAGTCTCTGCGCTGATGAAGTTAGAAGGAATCAGCGAGATGGATGCTCTGAAGCGTGTCGCCCGCGAGCGCGGCATCGGCAAAAGCGAGGCCTACCGAGAGCTTCAGCGCGAACAAAACCGGCTTCGCTAAGCCGCTCCCTGAACAAACACGAGACCTCGGCCTTACTCGTCCCGGCCCTTGACGCGGTCGTAGTGATACACGTTGCTGGTAGTTCCCAACGACTGGTTGTACAGGCTCGTGGCTCCGATCGCGTCGTTCAGTTCCTCACTGAACTCGTGGATTGCACGAAGATGATCGGCCGTGGCGGGAATCTCCAACTTGCTGGTCTTGATGAACTTCTGGTAGCCACGGTCCAGCAACCGAGAAATCTCTCCGTTCAAGAGCCAGCCTGGGCGCGCGAGAACCTCGACAGTGCCGTCCGGAGCCGCGGCGATCTCCGCCGCGCAACCGTACTTCCTCACCTGCACAGCGTTAGGAGTACGCTTTGCACCCTCCTGCGCAGGTGCAACATCGAATCTTTGGCCGCCGAGGATCGCGAGAACGTCATTGAAGGTACGCTGTAGGGTCTTCTTTGCCATAAGTGCAATACGTTAGACTCAATTAACTGTCGCACATCTGCCGATGTCCTTCAATGGACTCGGTGCAAAACGATCCATATGCTCCAAATGAAGACGGAAACTGCATGATCACAACTGTCAAACCACTTGGAACGAGCATCCTCGAACGCATCGGCCACACACCGCTGGTACGGATCGAGCGGCTGACCGCCCATCTGCCGGGTATTCAGATTCTGGGCAAGGCAGAATGGGCAAACCCCGGCGGTTCGGTCAAAGATCGTGCCGCATCTGCCATCGTGACGGATGCACAACGGAGGGGCCTGCTCGGGAGCGGCCGAGGCCTTCTGGACGCTACCAGCGGAAATACAGGCATCGCCTACGCAATGCTGGGGGCCGCACTAGGATTTCGCGTAACACTGTGCATGCCGTCGAACGTCTCACCCGAACGGAAGCGTTACCTCGCAGCCTACGGGGCCGAGGTGATCTGGACCGACCCGGCCAACGGCTCAGACGGGGCGATCCGTAAGGCACGTGAGCTTGCCGCCGCCGAACCCGACAGATATTTTTACGCCGACCAGTACTCGAACGATGAAAACTGGAAGGCCCACTACCGTACTACCGCCAACGAGATCTGGGAGCAGACAGAAGGCCAGGTGACGCACTTCGTCGCCGGTCTCGGCACCAGCGGCACCTTCATGGGAACGACGCGCCGCCTCAAGGAGTTGAACCCCGCGATTCGCTGCATCTCGATGCAGCCGGACTCGCCGTTCAACGGGCTTGAAGGGCTGAAGCATATGGCGACCGCGATCGTGCCGCGCATCTACGACGCGGCGCTCGCCGACGTGAACATCGAAATGCCGACCGAGACCGCGTATCAAATGGTGAAGGATCTCGGCCGTAAGCATGGTCTTCTGGTCGGGATCTCGGCCGCTGCCGCAGTTGCAGCCTCACTTCAGATCGCCGAGCAAGAAGCTGGTGCTGGACGCGAAGCAGTGATCGTAACGGTTCTCTGCGACTCCGCAGAAAAATATATGAGCGAACGCTTCTGGCAGGAGGGGTGAGCAGCATGCTTCGCATTCATTACTCCGACTACGAGACGTTGCGCGCACACGGCGAAGAGACCTATCCAAACGAGTGCTGCGGCGTCCTGCTCGGCAAAAGCGTTGCTGGAGAAGGTAACCACGTGCAGCAGATCATCCGCGCCGGCAACACTCGCACGGACTCAGCACACAATCGCTACCACATTGCGCCGCAAGAGCTGGTTAAGATTCAACGGCAGGCACGTGGGTTGGGACTGGACATCGTCGGCTTCTACCATTCACACCCGGACCATCCGGCCCAGTGGTCAAAGACCGATTTCGCAGAAGCTCATTGGCTGGGCTGCTCCTACATCATCACCAGCGTTGAAAAGGGTAAAGCCGTCGTGACGAACTCGTTCTTACTCAGCGGGACTGGCGAAGAAGACAAGAACTTCAAAGACGAAGCCATTCAGATTGACATCGCCACAGACGCCGCCGGTACAGGGGTGCACAACCAGAAAGGTCAGGCATGAACATTCACATTCCCACGCCGCTTCGCGCATACACGGGCGGCCTCGAGACCGTTAGTATCGCCGGCGCAACCGTCGATGCGGTCTTCCAACAGCTCACAGTCGTCTACCCCGAGCTAAAGCAGCACTTGTTTACGCCTGAAGGCAAGCTGCGTTCGTTCGTCAACGTCTATTTGAACGATGATGACATTCGCTACCTCCAGGACAAAGAAGAGACTGCCGTCAAAGATACAGACGAGTTGACGATCATCCCGTCGATCGCCGGCGGAACGAACTGTTGGCTGTAAAACTTTTTCATTTGTAACCGCCGAAGAAGCTTTTATAGAACAACAATTTTGAGCCTGCCCATCATCGGAGCAAAAGGAAACGCCAATGCCAACCGCATTCGAAGAAATTACACTTCCGAAGTTGTCTAACGATGAGATCGCGCGCTACTCCCGACACTTGATTCTTCCAGAGGTCGGCATGGAGGGTCAGCAAAAGCTAAAGGCCGCAAAGGTGCTGTGCGTCGGCACCGGCGGTCTGGGCGCCCCGCTCGCGCTTTACCTTGCCGCCGCCGGCGTTGGAACAATCGGCCTGGTGGACTTCGATACCGTCGACGCCAGCAACCTGCAGCGTCAGATCATTCACTCCACCGCGACCGTCGGCATGCTCAAAGTCGATTCGGCCGAGATCATGCTCAAGGGTCTCAATCCGCATTTGAAGGTAGTGAAGCACAACACAATGCTCACCAGCGCCAACGCGCTCGAGATCTTCAAAGACTACGACGTCATCGCCGACGGCACGGACAACTTCCAGACCCGCTATCTCGTCAACGATGCCTGCGTCCTGCTGAACAAGCCGAATGCGTACGGATCCATCTTCCGCTTCGAAGGCCAGGCCAGCGTATTCGGCACCAAGGAAGGCCCCTGCTACCGCTGCCTCTACCCCGAGCCGCCACCACCAGGACTGGTTCCCTCCTGCGCCGAAGGGGGCGTACTCGGCATTCTGCCTGGTCTCGTCGGGGTCATCCAGGCCACCGAGACCATCAAGCTGATCCTCGGCATCGGCGAGCCGCTCGTTGGCCGTCTGCTGCTGGTCGATGCGCTCGGCATGAGCTTCCGGACGCTGAAGCTGCACAAAAATCCCGAGTGCCCCGTTTGCGGCCCCAACCCGACCGTGACCGAGCTGATTGACTACGACCAGTTCTGCGGCATCACTCCGCCGAGCGAGGTTGGCCCCCTCGAAGTCGCGAGAGACAAAGCTGTGAGTGACCTTCCAGTCGTCGACGGCGTTCCTCAGATCTCTGTTCAGGAGTTGAAGCGCAAGCTCGACGCGAAGGAAGATATATTCGTGCTCGACGTCCGTGAACCCCACGAGTATCAGATCGTGAATCTCGGTGCACCTTTGATCCCAGTTGGGGATATCGAGCGCCGCAGCTCTGACTTGGCCGACAAAAAGAACAGCGAGATTGTCGTCCACTGCAAGTCCGGCGCACGCAGCCAAAAAGCTGCTGTTGCCTTGAAAAATGCTGGCTTCACAAACGTGTCGAACCTCACCGGCGGAATTCTGGCCTGGGCTGACAAGATCGATCCAACTCTACCGAAGTACTAGATGCAAATCCATTTGCACAACGAAGCGGCGCACTCACCCTGCGCCGCTTTTATTCCGCTTTGTCTTCCGCTTCCAGCATCTGCAGACACAATGGACGCTCCAGCATGCAGTCCATCCGGGCGATAGAGGCTAACGCATGCTCTATAGTCGATGTCAGGCTCGGTTCAGTCGTAACCACAAATGGCAACCTATGTTTCGGATAGCCCCGCCGCTGCAGAAGCGAATCAATGTTCGCACCCACCGTCGTAAGTGCACCCGAAATAGCCGAAACAATCCCAGGCTTGTCATCGACAACAAAACGCAGGTAATGCGGAGCCATGAAGTCGCCTGTTACCTCGCGTTTCCTCACCGGCAGCTCCACAGTCTTGCAACCTTGTGCGACGGCCAGCACATCGGAGACAACGGCCACCGCGGTCGGCTCCCCACCTGCACCATGACCTGAGAACACGACGTCGCCCCCATACCTGCCGCTGACAATAACCATGTTCTGTGTGCCATGCGACCAGGCCATCGGCGAAGCGAGCGGAACGAGCATCGGCGCGACTCGCGCATGCACCAGCTTGCCGTCAAGCTCTGCGCGTGAGACCTGCCGAATCGTGCAGTTCAACTCCTTCGCGTAGGAAAAATCAATCGCTTCAATCGACGAGATCGTTTGTGTCGCAACTTCATCCGGATTGAGCTCCGCGTGCATCGCAATCCGAGAGAGAATGCAGAGCTTAGCGCGCGCGTCGTGCCCATCAACATCTGCGGCCGGGTCGGACTCTGCATATCCCAACTGCTGTGCATCCGCCAGCACGGTCGCGTAGTCGGCGCCCCCCTCCATCCGGCTCAGGATGTAGTTGCAAGTACCGTTCACAATGCCACTCAGCTTCGTCACCTGATCGCCGCCGAGACCCTGCAGCACACCCGGGATAACGGGGACACCTCCGGCAACGGCCGCCCCGTGCATCAAATAAACATCGTGCAGTGCCGCCAGCTTCGCAAGACTCGTTCCACGGTAGGCAATCAGTTGTTTATTCGCTGTCACAACCGACTTCCCCGCAGCAAGAGCCTTTCGCAGCCAGCCCTCCACGGGATTCAAACCACCCATCAACTCAACCACAATATCGACGTCAGAACGTAGGATGACATCGATGTTGTCGGTCCACACTACGGACGCAGGCACCAACTTAGCTGCGTCGGAGCTACGCTTTTTCGCGGGGTTGCGATTGAAGATGTGGGTCAGCTCCACGCCACGAAACTTCGACGCGGCAAGGACCCGCGCCACCGAACTGCCAACGGTCCCGAATCCAAGCAGAGCCACTTTGACCACTGAATCTACCTGTGCCTTGTTGATGGATATCTTCTTCCGCTTGGTCGCCATATTAGTACTCGATCCTGCCAGCGTGGGCGCGCCATGCATCAAAACTTGCTATTGCCTGCTCCGGCAGCAGATTTATCGTCGGAATCTTGCGCTCACTGATTGGCCGCTTCAACTCTTCATACAGATAAGCGTCGTCGAAGCCAGCAGCCGCGGCGTCAGCAGCACTGCTGCCATAGAAGATCACCTCACAACGCGACCAGTAAATTGCAGCGAGACACATGGGGCACGGTTCGCAGCTGGTATAGATATGGCAGCCTCTCAGTTCAAAGGTCGCAAGTGCGGTACACGCGTTGCGGATTGCTACAATCTCGCCATGCGCCGTTGGATCGTTGGTTGCAGTAACAAGATTCGCACCCGTGGCGAGAATCTCGCCATCGCGCACGATGACCGCGCCAAATGGCCCTCCTCGCCCGGAGGTTACATTCTCCGTCGCCAAAGCGATAGCTTTTTGCATGAATATTGGGTTGCCCTGCATTCGGCTCGATATCCTTATAGCGCGCTTTGCGCGTCGAAGATGACGGAATAATCAAATTATGGCACATGCCTATATCTCGAAACGCATCGTCACTCCGCTCGGCACGCAAGACGGCGCGCTCCTGGTAGAAGACCGAAAGATACGAGCCATCTGCCGACGGTCGGATGTGCCCAGGGATGCGATCGTTATCGACTGCGGCAACGATGCCCTGCTGCCCGGACTAGTAGACACACACGTCCACATCAACCAGCCGGGCCGCACTGAATGGGAGGGGTTTCGTACGGCCACACGCGCCGCCGCAGCCGGCGGCTACACCACGCTGGTCGATATGCCGCTGAACTGTCTCCCCGAAACCACTACCGTAGCTGCCCTAGAGGAGAAACGCCGGTCCGCAAAGGGCGAGTGTTTCGTCGACTGGGCCCCCTGGGGCGGCGCAGTCGCGGACAATCAACCCCACATCCTGCCACTCGCTCGCGCCGGTGTCCTGGGATTCAAATGTTTCCTCATCTACCCCGGTTGCGATGGCTTCACCATGATCGATCAGCAGCAGTTGGAGGCTGCGTTGCCGTCCATCGCTGAGTCCGGTCTCCCGCTTCTTGTGCATGCAGAACTCGCCGGGCCAATCGACGCTGCGATGCAGAGTCTAAGCAACGCGGATTGGCGCAGCTATGCAACCTATCTAGCCTCGCGGCCTGACGAGGCGGAGCTCGAGGCAATTCGACTCATGATCAGGCTCTGCCGCCAATACAGCTTCCGTCTCCATATCGTCCATCTCTCAACCGCGATGGCACTAGCAGAGATAAAGGCCGCCCGCGACGAAGGACTTCTGATCACCGTAGAGACGTGCCCTCACTATCTCCACTTTGCTGCAGGGAAGATCGCCGACGGCGCAACTCTGTTGAAATGCGCACCCCCGATTCGAAGCGAGCAAAATCGGTTAGCACTATGGCATGCTCTCCGTGAAGGCGTCATCGACATGATCGTCACTGACCACTCTCCCTGCCCGCCTGAGATGAAGCGTCAGGATACAGGCCGCTTCGATCAAGCCTGGGGAGGAATTGCCAGCCTCTCCCTCGCTGTCTCGATCATTCATACCGAGTGTTCTTCCCGCGGTTGCTCACTTGAAGACATCGCTCGCTGGATGAGCAGCGCACCGGCTGCCCTTGCTGGCTTGAGTCACAAGGTTGGCACTTTGGAAGCCGGCCGCGAAGCAAACTTCATCATCTTCGACACGGACAGCGAGTTCCTCGTCAGAGCCGACAGATTGCACTATCGCCACTCCGTCTCTCCGTACATGGGAGAGACCCTACGCGGCATAGTTAAACAAACCTATCTCCGCGGAGAATCCATCTACCGTGAAGGCACCTTCACATCCACTCCTTCAGGCCGCGAGGTCACGTTATAGTAAGCAAATACATGAACAAAGTCCTGGCCCGATGGAACTCGCTTGACCCTGCCACTGCGGCCCGCGAGGCGCTACCATGCTGCGGTTCACAGGCATTGGCGGTCGCACTCGCCTCCAAGCGGCCCTTCGTGGATACGGCTTCCGTGGTCGAGGCATCCGCCGCTGTGTGGTTTGCTCTGCCCGAAGCAGCTTGGCAAGAGGCGTTTGACAGCCACCCCCGCATTGGACAAAAGCATGCACAGACCGTTGCGACCGAAAAATCTTTACAGTGGTCTGCACAGGAACAACGGGCTGCGCTATCAACGGATGAGGCTGCAAAAGAAGCTCTTGAAGAAGCGAATCGTCGCTATGAGCAGAAGTTCGAACGCATCTTTATCGTTTGCGCAACAGGAAAAACATCTGCCGAAATCCTTACCATCCTTGAAACAAGGATGCAGAACGACGCAGCAACAGAGTTCCGCGAAGCAGCCGAGCAACAACGTCAAATCACACAACTTCGTCTTCAACGATGGCTGGAGTCCGACTGACAATGGGCATCTCGACGCACCTCCTAGACACCGCACTGGGCAGACCGGCAGCAGGTGTTCCAATCGCCCTCGCTCGCATGTCAAACAACGAGTGGTCGCCAATCAACGATGCGACGACCGATCAGGACGGCCGCTGCAAGTATCTGTTGCCGGCAACACACACCCTGCAGTCAGGAACATATCGCGTTCGCTTCGAAACCGCAGCCTACTATAGACAGCACCAACTAGATGGGCTGTATCCCTATATCGAGATAGTTTTTTCAGTGACTGATTGCGAACAGCACTACCATATCCCCCTGCTCCTGACGGCAAACGGCTACACCACCTACCGAGGAAGCTGAACATGATTGAGCTGGCTGAAAATCGCTACGGTAAATCTCGCGTACGCCTGATGAAAGTGACGCGGCATGAGTACGGACACGATCTCCGCGAGTGGACAGTTCAAGTGTTGCTCCGCGGCGACTTCAATACCGCGCATCTCGATGGCGACAACAGCAAGATTCTTCCGACAGACACGATGAAGAACACCGTGTACTCTCTCGCTCGGACTTCAAAGGCAACCTCAATGGAGGAATACGCCAAAGAACTTGCCGACTTTCTCCTCGGACGCAACCCACAGGTTGAATCCGTTTCGATCCGCATCGAGAGCACGCTATGGAAGCGCCTTACCGTTGACGGCGAGCCGCATCCAAGCGCCTTCATGCGCGGCAGTAACGAACTCCAAACCACAAGCGTCGAACGTGCACAGAATGGTGCATTCCACGTTCTCTCAGGCCTCGACAACCTCGTCCTCCTCAAAACAGCGAACTCCGGCTTCGAAGGCTACATCAAGGATTCATTGACCACACTACCCGAAACAAAAGACCGGCTCTTCGGAACCGCCGTCAGTGCGGAGTGGCGCTACACCTCCGCGAACCTGAACTTCGACGCCGTCCGCACGGCTCTTCGCGAGGCCCTCCTTCGTACATTCGCGAATCACGACAGCAAATCCGTTCAGCAGACCCTGTATGCGATGGCTCAGAGTGCACTCGAAGAAGTGGCCGAGATCGATGACATCGAGATCATCATGCCGAACAAGCACTGCCTTCTAGTCGATCTGTCGCGCTTCGGACAGGACAATCCTAACGAAATCTTCGTCCCGACAGACGAACCACACGGATATATCGAAGCGCGCGTCCGGCGCAAATCCTGAAACGATCAAATAAGCAACCATGTCAGTCACAAAAATAGATCGCGCCGCTCGCATCATCGCCCGCTGTAGGGAGATTGCAAGCCATACAGAGATTTCTGGCGAGACTACAAGACGTTTTTTGACGCCGCCCATGCACGCCGTCCATAAATTGATACACGATTGGATGGTGGCCGCCGGAATGACAGTGCACGTTGACGCCATCGGCAACGTCCGTGGTTTGTACCCAGCAAACACAACGAAATCACCACGTCTGATCATTGGTTCGCATCTTGATACTGTACCCAACGCCGGCGCCTTCGACGGCATCTTGGGAGTGGTTCTCGGTATCGCCGTAATCGAAGAGCTACAGGGTAAACACCTTCCTTTCTCCATCGAGGTCATCGGATTTTCAGAAGAGGAGGGTGTACGTTTCAGCACACCTTTCCTTGGGAGCCTCGCAGTAGTTGGTAACTTGTATGCCGAAACTCTCGCCCGCAAGGATCGAGACGGTGTCAGCCTCACTGAAGCGATTCGCGCCTACGGTCTTGATCCGGCACAGCTCCCAGCAGCGGTCCTATCCGACGAGTCATTCGCGTACCTCGAGTTTCACATCGAACAAGGACCAATCCTCGAGAGCGAAGAGTTATCGCTAGGAGTCGTCGAAGCTTTGGTCGGCCAGACCCGAATGCAATTCGTCTTCGATGGACAAGCTAACCACGCAGGTACCACTCCCATGCATCTGAGGCGCGACGCAATGGCTGCTGCCGCCGAATGGATCGTTGCGGTCGAAGATTACGCGTCCTCGCACAAAGGCCTTGTCGCCACCGTCGGCAAAGTAGAAGTCTCTCCTGGCGCTGGGAACGTCATTGCAGGACGGGTAACAGCATCGCTCGACGTCCGCCACGCCGAAGACTC
Source organism: Tunturiibacter lichenicola (assembly GCF_051013355.1). Taxonomy (GTDB): domain Bacteria; phylum Acidobacteriota; class Terriglobia; order Terriglobales; family Acidobacteriaceae; genus Edaphobacter; species Edaphobacter lichenicola_F. Next base: position 721,599 of record NZ_CP132944.1, read on the forward strand.
GGTCCGCAACACCGCCGTGGCCGCGCTGACTGCTGCAGCAAAGAGCTTAAGCGCCAAACGCACTGTCCAGGTCACATTCGTCACTCAACTTGAGCAGCGGGCCGTACCGCTAGATCCATCCCTGACTGATATGCTCCACACCGCCGCGGCCCGGGTAGGCTTCACTTGTCGCAGGATGACCAGTGGTGCCGGCCACGATGCAATGATTCTCGCTCCGAGCGTCCCCTCATCCATGCTCTTTCTTCGTAGTCCGAGAGGTCTCAGCCATCATCCGGACGAATCTGTTTTACCTCAGGACGTTGAAGCCGCACTCGCCACAGCACTGGAGTTCCTCACCCTGTTGGGCGATGATAAATCGAAGCTAAAGGACGGCCATGCATAACCTCGGACAGACCCGTAGCACCAATCAACGCGACCACCTGCTCCACACGCCGGACACCTTCGTCCGCGCTGCGCTACCAGGCATGGAACTCGCCACTGCCGTCGTCCATATCTCACCCGCAGGTGGCGCGGCCTTCATGCAGTACACCGCTGAGCTTGAGCCAGGCGGCAAGCTCGGCCCCACCTCCAATCAGCGGTTCATCTATACGTTGGCGGGCGCCGCCGACCTCGCGACTGACACAACTTTTCAGACTCTGACCCCAGGCGCATACGCTTATCTTCCCGAAGACACTGCACACACACTGACGGCGCAGCAGACAACACGGCTTGCGGTTATCGAAAAACCGTACGACACGCTAACGTCTGTCTCTGCCCCAGAGCCGTTGGTAGGCCACGAGCACAAAACCCTTTCTGTGCCGCTTAATGACGACCCTGACCTTCAGGTTCGCAGCCTTATTCCCAACTCCCTATCTTTCGACTTTGCCGTCAACACAATGATCTACCAACCAGGTGCCGCACTCAGCATGGTCGAAGTACACGTCATGGAACACGGTCTGCTGATGCTCGAAGGTGGCGGCATCTACCGACTGGGAGACAGCTGGTATCCCGTCACCGCAGGCGACTTCATCTGGATGGGCCCCTTCTGCCCGCAGTGGTTCGGCGCGCTCGGCAAACGCCCGGCGAAATACCTCATCTACAAAGATTGGAACAGGCATCCACTCGTCTGATATCCACAACGCAGTCAGAAACGGCGGAACAATTATTTTGGAGATGCAGATACAAATCGATCAAGCGCGACTGACAAGCGAACTACAGACCCTCGCCACCTTCACCGACGCTGAGCCCGTCAGCGACGGGACTTCTGTCACCCGAGTCGTTTTTTCATCCGATGATCTCCGCGCTCGCGCGTGGCTGCAAGAACTAGCAACCGCAGAAGGTTTCGAGATATGCGACGACGCCGTGGGCAACATCTTCATCCGTTGGACCGGCACAGAGCCCCACTTACCCGCTGTCGCCACCGGCTCTCACACCGACGCCATACCGCATGCGGGCATGTACGACGGCACGGTCGGCGTACTCGGCGGCCTGGAGGCGATGCGTGCGCTCAAGCGAAGCGGTCTGCGCCCGCGCCGCTCCATCGAGCTCGTCATGTTCACCTCGGAGGAGCCGACCCGCTTTGGCATCGGTTGTCTCGGCAGCCGTCTTATCTCCGGCACTCTCGATCCCTTCCGAGCAGACGCGATGCAGGACAAAGAGGAAGCAACCCTCGCTGCAGTCCGCACCACCGCAGGCTTCAGTGGCACGCTTTCTTCCGTTCGCCTACCCGCCGACTACTACCACGCCTGGCTCGAACTCCATATCGAGCAGGGGCCTCTACTCGAACGCGAAGGCATTCCAATCGGCATCGTCACCAGCATCGCTGCCCCGGCTGGTTATCGTTTCACCATCACCGGCTTCGGCGGTCACGCCGGAGCACTCCTCATGCCTGACCGCAAAGACGCGCTCTGCGCCGCCGCCGAACTCATCCTCTCCGTCGAAAAACACGCGCTCGCCACAGGAGCCATCGACACCGTCGCGACTGTCGGTACCTGCGACGTCCACCCCGGCGCGGTCAACAGCGTCCCCAGCCGCGTCGTCCTTCAACTCGACATCCGCGACACCGACCCCGTACGCAGGGAGAGCGTTATGCAGTCTATCCGCCAAGACTGCGAGCAGCTCCGCCAGCACCGCAAAGCTGCAATCACGGAAGAACTGGTCAACGCCGACGTCCCCGCACAGTCCTCACCACACATCATCCAACTGCTGGAAACGGTTTGCACCGAACAAAGCATTCAATACAAAAAAATGGTCAGCCGCGCATACCACGACTCACTCTTCATGGCCCGCATCGCACCAATCGCCATGATCTTTATCCCCTGCCGCAACGGCGTCAGCCACAGGCCTGACGAATATGCTGCCCCAGCAGATACCACTCTTGGGGTACACCTGCTCGCCTCAGTCCTTGCTAAGCTAGCATTAGAGTAGACCGCGTCTAAATGGCCATCGAATCGATCAATCCCGCTACCGGCAAGCTTCTACGCCAGTTTGAACCGCTCACCGACGAAGCCGCGCGCCAGAAGATCGCCGTTGCCGCAGAGGCTTTTCGCACCTACGCGCTGATACCGATTGAACACCGGGCACTATGGATGCGCAAACTTGCGTCCATCCTTGACAACGAGTTAGACGACCTCTCCACTCTCATCACGCTGGAGATGGGCAAGCCGATCGAAGCGTCCCGTTACGAAATTTTGAAGTGCGCCGACGCTTGCCGCTACTACGCCGAACACGCCGCACGAATCCTCGCACCCGAGTCCATTCCCACCGAGCACAACCACAGTTACGTCCGATGGGATCCCCTCGGTGTCGTGCTCGCCGTAATGCCCTGGAACTTTCCGTTCTGGCAGGTCTTCCGCTTTCTCGCACCTGCATTGATGGCCGGCAACGTCGCGGTACTCAAACATGCTCCAAACGTTCCACAATGCGCTCTTGCCATCGAGGCTCTCGTCCGTCGCGCCGGCTTCCCCCGCGGCACCTTTCAAAGTCTCTTCCTCGATGTACAGCAGGTTGAAACGATCCTTGGCGATGACCGCATCGTAGCCGTCACCGTCACCGGCAGCGAAGCTGCTGGCCGAGCCATCGGAGCACAGGCGGGCTGGCTCATTAAAAAATCAGTCCTCGAACTCGGCGGCAGCGACCCATTCATCGTGATGCCCTCAGCCGATCTCGACCTCGCCATCGAAACCGCCATCCGCGCACGCTGTGTCAACAGCGGACAATCCTGCATCGCCGCAAAGCGCTTCATCGTCGCAGACGAGATCTACGATGCCTTCGAGTCCCGCTTCGTCGCCGGCATGGAGGCGATTCGCGTCGGCGATCCCATGAAGCCAGAGGTCCAGGTCGGCCCACTCGTAACCGCGCACGCCGTTGACCTTCTCGAAGAACAAGTGAAAGCGGCGACCCGCGTCGGCGCACGCATCCTCACCGGCGGCGAGCGCATGCTCGGTGCAGGCAATTATTTCGAGCCAACCGTCATAACCGGCATACCGCGCAACTCTGCGGTCTATCGCGAAGAACTCTTTGGCCCTGTCGCCATGCTCTTCCGGGCTCAAGATCTCAACGAGGCCATCGAGATCGCTAACGACACGCCTTTTGGTCTCGGAGCCTCCGCCTGGACTCGTGATCCTGCCGAGCAACAACGGCTAGTCGCCGAACTACAGTGCGGCGGAGTCTTCCTGAACACCATGGTGGCCAGTGACCCGCGCCTTCCCTTCGGCGGAATCAAACGCTCCGGTTACGGACGCGAACTATCGGCCGCAGGCATGCGCGAGTTCCTCAACGCAAAGACTGTTGTGATCGCGTCTGCAGGCTCAACGCACGAGGCTGTCAGCAAACCGTATCTCGTAGCTACCGCCGACACCCTCCAAACTAGGTAGCACTTACTTCCCCACAACACGAGACACATGTTTTCGGCTAAGCTTCTGTGTCGCAGAGAAGCCTTCTTCGCTCGCCGCGAAGCTTCGTCGACCAGACCTATCGTCACCGAGAGGAACACAATGCCCGATCTCAAGTACTTCACCGGCTTCGGAAACGAGTTTGCAACCGAAGCTCATCCAGGCGGCCTCCCCGTCGGCCAGAACGCTCCCCAAAAAGCCCCGCTCGGCCTCTACACCGAGCAACTGAGCGGCAGCCCCTTCACCGCACCGCGGCTGCTCAACCGCCGCACCTGGACCTACCGGATTCGCCCCTCCGTCATGCACAAGCCGTACGAGAGAATCGCAAGCGGCATGGTCCGCTCAACCCCCTTCAACGAAGTCGAAACCACACCCAGTCAACTGCGTTGGGACCCCTTGCCGCTACCATCAACCCCAGTCGATTTCGTAGACGGCCTCACAACCCTCGCAGGCAACGGCGACCTGACGATGCACTCCGGCGTCGCGATCCATATCTACGCCGCCAACAAAAGCATGACTGACCGCTTCTTCTACTCAGCCGACGGCGAACTCCTCTTCGTCCCTCAGCTAGGCCGGCTCATGCTCCACACCGAACTCGGCATTCTCGATCTAACTCCCGGCGAAATAGCCCTCATCCCGCGCGGCATCAAGTTCCGTGTCGAGCTACTCGAGCCCCAGGCCCGCGGCTACCTCCTCGAAAACTATGGCGCCAGCTTTCGTTTACCCGAACTCGGAGCAATCGGTGCCAACGGCCTCGCCAACAGCCGCGACTTCCTCACTCCGCACGCCGCCTACGACGACCGCGACAACGCCACCTTCCAGGTCGTCGCAAAATTCCAAGGCAATCTATGGGCCTCCGACTTCGACCACTCCCCACTCGACGTCGTCGCCTGGCACGGTAACTACGCGCCCTGCAAGTACGATCTCGCCCGCTTCAACTGCATCAACTCCGTAAGCTTCGACCATCCCGATCCTTCGATCTACACCGTTCTCACCTCACCCAGTGAGATCCCCGGCACCGCCAACGTCGACTTCGCTATCTTCCCGCCGCGCTGGATCGTCGCAGAACACACCTTCCGTCCGCCATGGTTCCATCGCAACTTCATGAACGAGTTCATGGGTCTCGTCACCGGCGAGTACGACGCCAAGGCCGAAGGCTTCGTCCCCGGCGGAGCCAGCCTCCACAACTGCATGAGCGGCCACGGCCCCGACGCCGAGACCTTCATTCGCGCCAGTGCTGCCGAACTAAAACCGGTCAAACTGGAAGGAACTCTCGCCTTCATGTTCGAAACACGCTTCGTCTGCCGCCCAACAAAGTTTGCGATGGACACCGCTGCCCGCCAGCACGAGTACTACACCTGCTGGCAGACACTCAAAAAGAACTTCAACGCCTCGAAGTAATCAGGCAGTGATAGCACGCATAGCAACCAAACAAAAAAGGGCGCAACCAGATCTCGGTTGCGCCCTGACGTTATAAAAAAAATCTAGAAGGTAAACGAAGTCTGCAACGAAATTCTCCGTGCTGCGGAGTTGCTTGTAAACGGATTACCGGCAAGCTGCGTCGACTGTCCAAACTGTTGCGACGTCAAAGTGCCATTCGGCGTTGAAAGATCTACATTGTTGAACAAATTGAACGCTTGAACGCCAAAGGCAAGGTTGTAGCGATGCCCTGTATTTGCGCCGCCAAAGCCACCACCGGGGCCACCGCCAGGACCACCTCGTCCACCACCGGAGCCGCCGCGACCTCCGCCAAGCCCACCTGGGCCGCCCGGTCCTCCGGAGTTGCCTCCACGAGAGCCCCCATTCTGGGCCGCCGCACCCGTGAGCGGTCCGAAGCCGAAGGTCTTGGTCACACGCAGATTCGCTGTGAAGAGCGTTGGCCCTGTACAGAGATTGATCGGAATCGGCGCCTGTCCCGCAGTCGGCGTAACGAAACTTCCGCACCCTGCAATCGTGTTCGAACCCGGAGTTCCGGGAGCGATGCCGTTCGACGGCCCAAACGCTGGCCGGTCGTTGTAGATGCTGTCATTATTCAGGTCGCGTCCAAGGGTGACATTATAGGGTGTCCCTGCCGAAAGAATCAGGATCGGACTAACGGTAATCCCGTACCGCATCGTCAGGCTTCCACCCACAAACACCCTGTAGCGCGTATCGAACGTAGCCCGCCCGTAGTCCGCTCCAATGTGGTACGGAATCGATGGAAACGAGGTCGGTCCCCCCGTATCCGCCTTCGCGAAGTTCAGCACATAGTAGCCAAAGAGCGAGAGCGCGCGGCTCGGTTGAATCTTCGGATTGATAAACAGTTGCCGCTGCCGGAATACTCCACCAGACTGATACTGATCCAGAATCTCAGGACGTGCGTCACCTGAAGGAGGAAATGGATAGACACCATTGACCGGCGAGTTCAAATTCTCACTATAAAACTGGTGATCCCCAACCGCGTAGAGGTAGTTGGCCGACACCGTCACCCCGCGAAATAACTGCTGGTCAACTCCTGCAGCGAACTGCAAAGTATAAGGGCTGCGAAGATTCGGCGACGCCGTATAGGTCTTATTACCCGTAGGAGGCGCTCCTCCGGTACACACGTTTGGATTCGCCGCAAAGTTCTGTGGCGTGCACTGCGTGCTCGGATTTACGATCTGCGTCTGTATCTGGTGCGTACCATCCGACTCCACGGTATTCAAAATGTTTGCCAGCAGAAAACGATCATAGAAGATACCAAAGCCCGCACTCAGCACAGTCTTCGGGTTGTTTTTCGCCCCTAGACCATAACGTGCCGAGACCCTCGGCGCGAAATCATGATGATCCGCCAGGTGATTCTGCGTCTCATACCGGAAGCCATAGCTGATCGAGAGATTCGGCCGCGCCTTCCAGTCATCTTCGGCATAGAGTCCCAGATCCACGAGCGTCGCGCTCGCCGGTTTCAGTACCTGAACAACACCAAACTGGCTCACGATATTGTTCTGATACGACGCGTTCGAGTCGTTACACAAAGTGTTTATGAGGCAGTCATAGGTGAACGAGCCATTCTCTCCCGCCGTCGTACTGTTGATGTCGCCCGTCGACCGCAGCCTCCCTCCCAGTCGTATGAAGTTCTTCGTCAACTGAATCGACGTATAGTTCTGCACCTCAAAATGAGATTGATGGTCGGAGTTCAGGCCATTATTCGAGCCACCACTCGTAAAGTTGCCCTGCACCTCAATCGTCGGCGTTGTACTCAGAGGCGTCTGCGACGCTCGCTCTCGCTGATACTCGAATCTGGTCTCGTTGATCACCCGAGGGCTCAGAATCTGCGTATCGCTAATCTGAACCGTCGTCTCAGAGGCACTGGAATAGTAGCCCGTGTCCGGTAGATTCAAGCTTCCAACGCCAACATTATTCTGATCGTTCTGCTCATATTGAAACCGCGTCACCAGGGTATTTTTTTCACCCAATGCCAGGTCGACTCGCGGATTGATGTCCGTCCTCGACTGTGGCGCAGGGTTCGCGGTCGCGTAGTTACACGAGATCTGTCCGGGAGGACAGGTGAACGTCGAGCCCAGAACTGTGATCGGGCTGAGAATCGTCGCATTCACAAGATTGTTGTCTTGAATCGCACGATGCGAACCCGACAGAGTGAACGATGAAATCTTGGTCAGTGGCCCGGTAATATTCCCCAGCACAAAGATCGTGTGATACGGCGGTTGCGTCTGAAGCGCCTGTCCTGGGCTGTTAAACGCGTTCAACAGTGGATTGCCCGTGTTGAGAGCAGACGTAATACCCTGCATATTGAACTGCCCATGAAACTTGTCCGTTCCCGGCTTGGTAAACACCTCGACGCGCCCATAACCCAGACGATCGTATTGCGCAGAAAAAGGATTCTGATTGATACGGATCTCGCGAATCGACGACTTCGGAGGAAGCTGGCCGCCAGTGAATCCATCCACGTAGATCTGCCCTCCATTCGGCCCCGCTGCAGGGCCCGCAAGTGCAGTCAACTCCGAGGAAAGCTCGTCGGGGTCGTCTGACAGCGCATCGAGATCCTTGTCCTTGATCACCGTAGAACTAGCGTTACTGTCCGCGTCCACGCTCACCTGCGCACTCTGCGCGGTGACATTTACCTCTTGCTTCTGTTCCTCGATCTCCATCTTCACATCAAGAGTCAACGCCTGGCCCGCAGCGATCCTCACACCCATCTTTACAAACGAGGCGAAGCCCTGCATCGTGACCGTGACCGAATACGTTCCCGCCGGAACCCCGCGCAGCGAATAGCTCCCATCTCCCTGCGACTGTGTAATCAACGCCTTCCCCGAAACAGGCGTAAACGTCACCGTTGCGCCCGGAATCACTGCACTTTCAGGATCAGCAACCAGTCCGTGCACTGTGGCACCCGTCTGCTGGGCGCTTGCAGCCATCGACGTCAAAGCAATGGAAAAAAGTAAAACAAACTTCAAGACTGCGCGAAATGACATTACTACTCCTAAAAATAAACACCCTGGTTTTACTAAAATTAGTTCTACAAAAATTATTGAGAGCCGCCGTCACCAGTGCCTCCGCCAAGGCTCCACGGAGACAACGTCAAAGACCCCGACCCACTGGGCGCAGCGGCAAGAATTGGTTCTACTCCGGAGAGCAAAGTCACTGCCGTCACTCCGTTGCTCGCTCCGTCCGACTGCGATCCAACGATCATCACAGCCTCTCCTACCTTCAGATCTGCGATCGTCTGGCTTGGCAACCTGCTCACGAACTGCGAAAGATCAGCTCCTGCCGAACGTCCCGAGCCACCCGTTCGTTCTCCACCTGCTGCATTGTTCGCGGAAGCCGGTGTGCCGCCGCCGCTACTCCCACCGGCAGCAGCGCCCTTCGCTCGGGCCGCAAATCTCGCCGCAGCCTCAGGCGGCAGCGAACGCACACTCGAGTTCGCTGTGATCGTCACCGTGACCGTCTTCTTTGTCGTTAGATCCTTCAGTGTCAGCGTCCCACTTCCCGCATCAACCGTCGCGATCAACCCTGAAAGATTCTTGAACGATCCGCTGACAACCTCTTCTGCCTGGATCGAAGTACCGTCATCCGACTTAGCCCCACGCACGCGAAGCTGGTCCCCTACCTGTATCTGCGCCAGCGTCCCCGGCTTCGCATCCTCAAACTTCACCGAGTCCCCGGCGTACCGTCGAAACTTTGTCGTGCTGGACGTATTCACCGTTAGCTTCTTCACGCGAATCGATACCGTCAATGCGCCGCTGCCAGCATCGACTGCGCTCACGATGCCGCCCGTACCACGCTTCTGCCAGTCAGCCTGCTCGGCCTCATGTTTCTGCGCTATATCTCCCGACTTCATCAAGATCACGCGCGACGCCGCAAAAGCACCCGCCGACTCGCCAGCCTTCCCACTCACCAAGACGCGATCGCCGACCGCAATATCTGCCAGCGCGATCGTCTGGGCCGTCTTCAAATCAGTACTGCCCGGCGCCAACTGCAGAACGCGCGCTCCGTCTGCCACACTCACGACGACCTCTTGTCCCGCATCGGTCGTCAGAGTCAGCGTATTTCCAGAGACCGCCTTGACTGTACCGAGCTGACGTGCAACCGCTGCCGGCGCGGCTGCAGGAGTCTGTACCATTGCATTCGCGTTCACGGCAGGGATACACAACATAACCGTGATCAACGCACCAGCGAGCCTAGATCTTCGAAGTACATTCAATCTGCTCAACATCGCCTTCCTCCTCAAAAACTCACGCAATTCTGTTAGTCGCTTTGGATTCACACACCAAAGTCGCCGGTCTCTATGCAGACGAGCCAGCACACCAAAAGTTTCCTCTGGAAACGACGTTCGTATTGAACCTGCGGTTGCTAAGCGACGCACACCTCTACGAAGCGCACGCAACACCGCCGTTCTCATCGATAAGCGAACATAACCAAGTGAACATCACCTCATCACGGTTACATCTGGCTGTAATTTCAGCCACCGCAGCAACCGTCCACCCGATGCCCAGTCTGTGATTCGCTTATGCAAAGCACTCCAAATACAAGCGCTAAGCGGGAGGAGCAACGAAGGCCCAACGGCATGATAGAGAATTACCTTTAGCGAATTGATCCCGTTAGAAAATACTACACAACCGGTCGATTCCCTTCGCCTGAAAGAATCGCAAGACTATCCGGTGGCAACAAAATCTTATCTCCCCTGGCTTCAACCCCTTCTCGCGACGCCAGCACCAGAGCAAACTTGGCGAGATTCTCAAGCTCCACCGCAGCCGAGCCGAGATTACACATCACTGTGATCGAACCACGTTCCGTCACCAGCCAGCGATTGCCCTCATTGAACTGAACCTTCACCTGCCCCGGTCGCCCATCGTTCAGCGAAGCAGATGCACGGCGAAGACGAATCAAACTCCGATACCAGGTCAACATCTCCTCATGACAGCCCTGATGTACTTCGTTCCACATCAGCTTCGAACGCAGAAAGGTCTCTACATCTTCCGGGTCCGGAATGTCCTCCGGGGCCCACCCAAACGCTGCGAACTCCCCGCGCCGTCCAGACTTCACGGCCTTGGCCATCTCCGGATCTTCGTGGTCTGCAAAATATTGAAACGCTGTTGAGGCCGCATACTCCTCGCCCTGAAAGATCATCGGAACAAACGGAGCCGTCAACACAATCCCAGCCGCTACCTTTGCACGCTCCATCCCAACCGTCTGATTCACTCTGTCTCCAACTGCTCGATTTCCAACCTGATCGTGATTCTGGATATATCCCAGAAACAGATGCGGCGAAAGATCATCGGCGGGCCTCCCATGAGAACGCCGTCTGTACGTTGAATACGTCCCATCCTGCACAAAGTTACTCGTCAGCGACTTCGCCAGCTTCTCGAACGTCCCAAAATCCGAGTAGTAGCCCTTCCCTTGGCCCTCCGATGTGAGCACAGTGAACAGCGCATGATGAAAGTCATCACTCCACTGCGCATCCATGCCATAACCACCAGCCTCTGTGGGTGTTATCACTCTGGGATCGTTCAAATCACTCTCAGCGATCAGCACCAGCCGCCGTCCCAGCTCTGCCGACAACTCTTTCACCTCTGTCGATAGTTGCTCCATGAAGTGAATTGCGGACCGATCAATATATTCATGCACTGCATCCAGCCGCAGCCCGTCGATGTGATAGTCCCTCATCCACATCAGCGCGTTATCGCAGAAGAATCTGCGCACCTCATCGCTTCCCTCACCCTCAAAGTTGATCGCGCCGCCCCACGGCGTGTGGTGCCGTTCCGTAATGTATGGTCCATACTTGCCGCTGTAGTTTCCCACCGGCCCAAAATGGTTGTAGACCACATCCAACAGCACAGCCAGCCCACGCGCATGGCAGGCATCTACCAACCGCTTCAACCCATCCGGCCCGCCATACTGCTCCGTCACCGCAAACAGCGCCGCACCGTCGTATCCCCATCCCTGCCCACCAGGAAACGCCGCCACCGGCATTAACTCAACATGCGTAACACCAAGCTCGACCAGATACTGAAGCCGTTCGATCATGGAATCGAACGTACCATGCGGCGTAAACGTTCCGACGTGAAGCTCATAGATCACCGCAGATGAAAGCGGCAGCGCATCCCAACCACGATCCGTCCACACAAACGCCGATTGGTCATAGACCCTCGACGCTCCATGCACTCCATGTGGTTGCCGCAGCGACCTGGGATCTGGCCAAGCCTTCGGATCATCGTCCAACACAAATCCGTAATCAGTCCCTGGCTCTGCCTCCTGCACCGAGACGCGCCAGCATCCACGATCACCCTCGTGGCTCATCGGGTACGTGCTTTCTCCAATCTTCACAGCAACCCGCTGTGCCTTTGGCGCCCAAACTTCAAACTCATGCATATCGATTACTCCCCCACACCTTCGCGCACCAGAAGCGCCACCGGAAAATCCTTCAGCAACCCCTTAATCCCCACTTCGCCACCTTCGATCATTGCGCCAGTCAGACGATTCCTCCACCGGCCCTCCGGCAGCGTAACTAACGTGTCCTTCCACACGCCGGCAAGCTTCATCGTTAGCCTCGGCACCACCGTGATCACGTCTTCGCCACGTAAATATGCAATCACGTGGTCATACTTCGCCCCATCCACCATCAGCGGAATGTAGTCGGCATCCGCTCCAAACCACTCCGGTCGTTCACGTCTCAATTCAAGCGCCTTATGAATCGTCCACAACTTCGGCAGACCCTCGTCCGTCCTTGTCATCACCTTAATAGCGATGTCGTCTCCACTCATCTGCTTCAGTTCCCCCAACAACCGCTGCCGCAAGCGATAGTCAACCGGCCTCCGGTTATCGGGATCGACGAGACTCAGATCCCACAACTCCGTTCCCTGATAAAGATCAGGCATGCCAGGGGCCGTGTACTTCAGCAATGTCTGCGCCAGCGAATTCACGCGGCCAGCCTCTATAATCCGATCGACAAACTGTTGCAGCTCGCGCAGAAAAGGCGCGTAGTTATACGTAAATTCGATGAAGAGATTCAGCGCATCTTCAAACTCTTTATTGTTCGCAACCCAGCTCGTCTGCTGCTTTGCCTCACGAACGGCCTTAAGCATGTAAGCCTTCACACGCTCCATCGGCAACGGCCACGCGCCAATCAATGTCTGGTAGTAGAGATACTCCGTGTTGCGGTCCGGCATCGGATCCGAGTCAGGCTTACGCGCCCGAAACGCGTTATTCATCCGCGACCATCGTTGCACCGCCGAACCAAAACGCCCCGGAATCTCCGACAACACCGCAAGCCGCGCCCTCACATCCTCACTACGCTTCGTATCGTGTGTCGACAGTGTCGTCATCGTCGAGGGATGTGTCTCATGCATCTTCCCACAGTAAGAATGAAACTCTTCGACGCTCACGCCATCCCGCCCCGGATCGCTCCCCACCTCATTCATTCCCGTCAAGCGGTTGAAGCAGTAGAACGCCGTATCCTCCACCCCCTTCGCCATCACCGGCCCCGTGAACTGCTGAAACCGCAATAAGAACTCGCTCTCCAGCTTGCCCTTTACCTGCATGGTCAACACATCGCGAAGAAAATCGAAAAGCCCACCATCAATATCCTGCCGCTTCTCCTTCGCGCACTCCGCCGCCTGCGTGATGTACTCCCTGTCTTCATCGGTGATCTCTTCGCGCTCCGGCACCACGTACGTCCTATAGATCGAGAAGCACGCCGCCACCTCACGAATCGCTCGTCGAACCTCAGCTCTCGTATAGTCCCGGCGATCGCGATTCGCCTCGCATATCTCTACAAAGATCGAAGTCAACCGGTTCACATCGCTCCCCAGAGCCTCCTGCGAAACGTTGATCTTCTTCTCGTGTGCGATCGCATGAAAATCGGTAGGCTGCCCCGTAAATTCGCCATAGATCGACTGCAACTCCATCATGCCCTCCGGCGCCACCAGCAGGCCTGCAGCGACGTTCAGAAAGTCGTACCCACTCGTCCCCTGAATCGGCCACTCCGCACGCAGAAACTCTCCCGGCTCGAGAATCTTCTCCCCGATCACCCACGCGTCCGGCGCGCGCTCACGCAGCCGTTTGAAGTACTCCAATGGATCACGCAATCCATCTGGATGATCCACTCGAACGCCATCCAGCACCCCGCGCTTCAACCAATCCAGTATCAGCGCATGCGTCTCTTCAAACACATATTCGCGCTCGACACGCAGGCCAATCAGCGTATTCACATCGAAGAACCGGCGATAGCTCAACTGTTGATCCGCGGTCTTCCAGTAAGCCAGCCGATAACTCTGCTGATTCAAAAAATCATCCACCGCATCCAGATTGTCGTTCAACTCACTCACTGCCTGATCCATCGCTTCGAAGATTCCAGGCTCTTCCGCGCACAGCCGCTCCAGCAAAGTGAACAGCACGACCTTGTCGCGGTGACGAGCAAGAATCGTACGACGATCGACATATTCAGGCGCCGGTAGCCGTCCAAACGACGCAGCAAGAAAACTCAGCGTATCCGACTTGGCATACTCTGCCGCCCGAGCAAGAATCACCGGCAACGAAGGCGGCGAAACCGGCAGCGTCTGCCCCGAGCACTCCACCTGAAACTTAACACCACGCCGCACCACCTTGATGCCACCCGACTGCAGGACTCTCCCATACTGATCGCCAAGTATCGGCACCAGCACCTTATCGCGCAGGCGCTCCTCCTGCGGCTGCCAGTCGATATCGAAGAACGAAGCGTACCGGCTCGACGTCCCATTCTCCAACACATCCCACCAATATCGATTCTCTTTGCCCAGCGACATGTGGTTCGGAACGATGTCCAGCACCTGCCCCAGATCCGTCTCTCCCAGCTTCTTGCAAAATCGCTCGTGCGCCTCCGCTCCACCCAACTCTTCGTTCACACGCTGATGATCGACAACATCATACCCATGCATACTTCCGGGTGCAGCCTGAAGATAGGGCGAAGTATAAACATGCGAAACCCCGAGCGTGCGCAAATACTCCGCGATCCCCGCCGCGTCGTCAAATGTGAATTCTTTATGGAGTTGCAGCCTGTAAGTCGAACATGGAATCCGTAGCATCATCAACCAATCGAAGATCGTGTTCAGGAAACAAGGCAGTAGCGAGAGTTACGCGAAGCATTCCAAAAATATTCAGGTAACGTGTTAGACACGTAGAACCTTCCGTTGGTTGCATCTGACTTATTCACAGCATCTTAGCAATCGCGCTATCGGATGCGGCTGCTGGGCTTCCGCTTATTATCGCCGCTTGAACGTTTCGAACTGCGCCCAACATCACGCGGTGCTTTTTTCCCCACCACCGGCTCAGGAACCCACAACCCAACCATCACAAAGGCCGCCTGAAGCAACGCGATGTGCGACAAAGCCTGCGGAAAGTTTCCAACCATCCTCTTCGCCACGGGGTCGTACTCTTCCGACAACAAACCAACGTCATTGCGCAACGCGAGCAACCGATCGAACATTGCCTTCGCATCGTTCTTACGCCCAATAAGCCACAGGCTCGTTACCATCCAGAAACTGCACGCAAGAAACGAACCTTCACTCCCACTCAGTCCATCATCCGTCTTCTTCGTGTCATACCGGTCGACGAATCCATTCTTCATCAATCGCTTCTCAATCGCCTCCACCGTTCCCACAAATCGCGGATCATCCGGCGGCAAGAACCCTACCAATCCAATCCTTAGACACGAAGCATCGAGTTGCTTCGATCCATAGGACTGCACAAAACTATTCAGCTTCTTATCAAATCCTTTCTTACAAACCTCACGGTGAATCATGTCGCGATTCTTCTTCCAGCGTTTTACATCGCCCTTGCCGTCGTACTGCTCGTGATGCTTAATCGCGCGATCCAACGCCACCCACGCCATCACCTTGGAGTGCGTGAAATGTTCCGGACCACCACGCGTCTCCCAAATCCCTTCATCAGGATTCGGCCAAACGTGGCAAAGGTGGTCGGTCAACGCCGCCTGCACCGAACTCGCCGACACTCGAATCTCATCCTCAGCCTCCGGCGTCCTCGACAGAGCCGCCGAGACCTCCCCAAACACATCCAGTTGAAACTGATCGACCGCAGCGTTACCGACGCGCACCGGCTGCGAGTTCTCATATCCAGGTAGCCAGTCCACGTTCCACTCGACCAACTGACGCTCCCCACATATCCCGTAGATCGTCTGTATCTGATCAGGCGCTCCTGCAATCGCTCGAAGCAGCCACTTCCGCCACTCCACCGCCTCCTCGACATATCCGGCCTGCATCAGGATCAGCAAAGTGAACGAAGTATCGCGCAGCCAGCAGTAGCGATAGTCCCAGTTGCGCTCACCGCCGATCCTCTCGGGCAAAGAGGTCGTCGCCGCCGCCACAATTCCTCCCGAAGGCTTGTACGTCATCGCCTTCAGCGTCATCAGCGAACGCTCGACCGCATCCGCGTAGGGACCTGCGTATTTATTTTGGCTGCTCCACCGTCGCCAAAAACTCTGTGTCTCCGCAAGCGCTCGCTTCACCGATAGCACCTTCGGTGCCTTCTCCAGCGACGAGGTATTCGTCAGCGTAAACGTCACATCCTCACCCTCATGCACGGTGAAGTTGCTGCGCGTTGTCATTCCTTCACCACGCAGCGGCACATCAGTATGCAGAGTAACCATGTCAGAGCCTGCAATTGCCCGCAACCCATCATCCATCTTCGTCACCCACGGAACCGTCCTCCCATAATCAAAGCGGATCGCAAGATCCATCTGCATCGCAACCCTGCCGCGAACCCCACGCACAATCCTCACGACATGGGAGTGCTTCTCTCGCTGCGGCATAAAGTCGATCAGGCAAACCTCTCCCTCCCTCGTCTCGAAGGTCGTCCGCACAATAAGAGTCTGTCCCTCGTACTCTCGCCTCACTGCCTTTACTTTGCCCTTCGGGAATATCTGCCAAAATCCGTGATCCCGCGTTCCCAGCAGCGCAGCGAAGCAGGCAGACGACGAAAAAGATGGCCAGCACAGCCAGTCGATCGACCCCTCTCGGGAGATTAAAGCCGCCGTTTCGCAGTCTCCAATCAGGCTGTAGTCTTCAATACGCGAACCATGCAACGTTCCTGTACTCTTCCGCTTCGACTCCGTCACGTAACCCTCCGCAAACTTGCATTTACCTTGCCAGCAACCACATACACCAAACCGAGCATCTCTCCTATGGGAGATCAATGAGCGGCAAACTATGTAAGATGCGAGCAACCGCAAATTCACACGAAACAAAGCTACGCCGTTTCCAACCTGGATCGTTCAATCTCGCAACTCCCAAGGATCAGCAGTACACTCACCGCAGGACTATCTTGGCAGCCAGAAGGAAAATCAAGCCGACGTCCAAAATTTGAGCCACCGCTAACCAACTAAAGAAAGCCTTATTGAACGATGGCCTCCGCTCAGACAAATACCGATCTCACCTCGAAAGCCCCCGCCACTGCGAGCGGCAGCACTCTCGTCAGCCTCGTCTCCCTCCCTCAGGAGGCCTTCGAGGCTACGCTATCTAACCTTGCCCTCGCCTTCCCTAATGAGATCGTCCTCGTCGCCACCCCCGACACTGCCCCACAACTCTCAGCCGATAGCCCCTTACGGCTCATCCCCTACACGCCCACAGCAGTCTCCTCCACACCTTGGATCCAGACTGCAGCGGATTACCTCAACGCATTCAAACTCGCCCAAGACAATCAAGCGACCTCCTGCGTCCTCCTCGGTGCCGAATCCCAATCCCTCCGACCCGAGGCCATTCGCGCCCTTGCAAAGTCCGCCCTCAGCACCGACCTCTCCGTAGCTCACTACGAGGTTGGCCCGCGTGAGGGCCTGGTCAACTCCGCAATCCTCTACCCTGTCACTCGCGCCCTCTTCGGTACTCGCCCTCGCTTCCCTCTCCCCATCGACATTGGCCTCTCCCTGCGCATGGCGAACCGTCTTGCCGCCGTTGCGCAGCGCTACACCGCTGCCTCATCCGACGACGCATTCATCTGGCCGCTCAGCGAAGCCGCCACTGCCAACTTCACCATCACCGAAGTCAGCATCGGCCATCGCACTCTGCCTCAGCCTGTCGCACCCGATCTCAACAGCCTTCTCGCCCAAATCCTCAGCTCTCTCTTCGCTGACGTCGACGCCAAAGCCAGCTTCTGGCAGCGCGCTCGCGGCACACAATCCTCACAACCCATCCCGCCAACCACCCCCGCAGCCGAGACCCCGGACACGGCCTCCATGCTCGACGCCTTCCGTCTCGCCTACACCAACCTCCACGAGATCTGGTCCCTCGTTCTGCCGCCCAACTCGCTCCTTGGGCTCAAGAAACTCTCCGTCATGCACCCGGACAACTTCCGCATGCCCGATAACCTATGGGCCCGCATCGTCTACGACTTCATCCTGGCCTACCGTCTCCGCACCATCAACCGCGGACACCTCCTCGGCGCGCTCACCCCGCTCTATCTTGCCTGGGTCGCCTCTCATCTCACGCTCATCAGCACCGGCACCGCGCCAGAAAAGCACATTCAGGATCTGGCATCTGCCTTCGAAACTGACAAACCCTATCTCGTTTCACGCTGGCGCTGGCCCGACCGCTTCAATCCTTAGCGACAAGCGGCAAACCGAAGCAAAGAAAACGGCCGGCAACACCCGTAAGGAGACCCTCTCATGTGGCAACAAGTCGAACAAGCGCTCCGCCAATCCGCTCACCAGGTGCTTTTCAAGCTGGCCAGCTTCCTGCCGGCCCTCATTGCACTTCTGCTCGCCCTCGTCATCATGACCGCCATCGGCATGGGACTCGCTGCGCTTCTTCGACGCAGCCTCACCGCGGCAAAGTTCGATGAGCGCCTTGCCCGCAACGCCTCCGCCACCATCTCCGACTGGTCCCCATCCCACAGCCCGACGTCTCTCATAGCCCGCGCCGTATTCTGGGCCTGCGTTGCCATCGGCTGTTTCATCGGAATCTCCGCATTCGACGCCGCCTTCCCCGGCGACTCGCAGATCTCCCTCTTCATCTTTCCCTACCTCACTCACTCCATCGGAGCCGTCCTTCTCCTCATCGCCGGCACGCTCATCGCCCGCTTCCTCGAGCGCTCCGTCCTCATCGGCGCAGTTAACGCCAAGCTCCAGTACGCCCGTTTCCTCTCCCTCGGCATTAAGTGGCTCGTCCTTGTCCTCACCGCCGCCATGGTGCTCGATCACCTCCAGATCGGCGGCGCCGTCGTCGAACTCGCCTTCGGAATCCTCTTCGGCGGCATCGTCCTCACCTTGGCTCTCGCAGTTGGTCTCGGCTCCCGCGACATAGTCAGCCGCTCGCTCGAACGCAGCGCCGACCTCCGCTCCAGCCTCGACCCCATCCCCGGCGACCCCGACTACAAAGCCCCAACAGCCACCGAAACCCTTCGTCACTTCTAGTCTCAACCAGACGATCGAAACCAGCATTGAAGCTGCAACCAATCGCCAGCGCCTGAGCGGAAATATCCGAAGCGCCGACTGATGCACCGCACGAATCACACTTCGGCAACGGCAACGTAAAACCATCTGCGGCCACCACTGTCACTAGCAATTTTTTAGTCCGCATTTATCTTTCTTCCCCACCAGCGCGGGCATACTATGGGTTCTCCAATCCCGCGCGCCAACCGCCCTCTCACAAATTCATCCCCGAAATTTGGAGATCTACACAAATGGCATCGAAAAAGAAGTCCGCACCTCATCTCTCACCCACACCCCGCACCGTTCTTCCCGGCAGCGAAAAAGCTCCCTTCGCCCAGACCGTCGGTGAAACAACCGCGCCCGCCTCGACCAGGATCACCGTATCTGTAGTCGTCAAGCGCAAGACTCCCCTGAAAGCTGCAAATCGCACCGGCAAACAGCGTCTTACTCACGCGCAATACAAAAAGAATCACGGCGCCGATCCAGCCGCCGTCAAGCTCGTCCGCGCCTTCGCAAAAGAGTACGGACTCACCGTCGCGCCCGACACCCCCGGCCCCGAACGCCGCACCGTCAAACTGACCGGCAGCGTCGCCGCCATGCAAAAAGCCTTCGGCGTCACCCTCCTCCACAAGACTCTCGACGGCACCACCTACCGTGTCCGCGAAGGCAGCATCACTCTTCCCGCCGAACTCGTCGGCCCCGTCGAAGCCGTACTCGGACTCGACAACCGCCCACAGGCAAACCCTCACTTTCGCATCGCCGGCGAAGCTGGCGACCTCACCGCAAAGACAGCCCAGTCCGGAGGATTCGCTAAGCCCCACGCCGGCACAGCCAACGTCTCCTACACTCCGATCCAAGTCGCGCAGATCTACCAATTCCCCGCAGGAGCCACCGCGACCGGCCAAACCATAGGCATCATCGAGCTAGGCGGAGGCTATAGAACCGCCGATCTCAAAACCTACTTCAAATCCCTCGGCCAAAAGACCCCCAAGGTCACCACCGTCTCCGTCGACGGCGGCAAAAACAGCCCCAGCAACGCCAACAGTGCCGACGGCGAGGTCATGCTCGACATCGAAATCGCCGCCGCCGTCGCACCCGGCGCCCACATCGTCGTCTACTTCACCCCCAACACCGACCAGGGCTTCATCGACGCCATCGCCACCGCCGTCCACGACACCACCCACAAACCCAGCGTCATCTCCATCAGCTGGGGCGCCCCCGAATCCGCCTGGACCTCGCAATCCCTCACCGCTCTCGACGCCGCCTGCCAGTCCGCCGCCGCCCTCGGCATCACCATCACCGTAGCCACCGGCGACAGCGGATCCACCGACGGCGTCACCGACGGTGCCAATCACGTCGACTTCCCCGCCTCCAGCCCTCACGTCCTCGCCTGCGGTGGAACCACACTCCAAGCCACGGGCTCCTCCATCTCCTCCGAGACCGCCTGGAACGAGCTCGCCAACAACGAAGGCGCAACCGGCGGCGGCATCAGCAACGTCTTCCCTCTGCCCACCTGGCAGGCCAGCGCGAAAGTCCCCAAACCCACAGTATCCGCCGGTGGCCGCGGCATTCCCGACGTCTCTGGCGACGCCGACCCCACCACCGGCTACACCATCCGCGTTGACGGCAAGAACATGGTCATCGGCGGCACCAGCGCTGTCGCTCCTCTCTGGGCCGGCCTCATCGCCCTCGCCAACGCGCAGAACGGAACCAGCGCAGGCTTCATCCAACCCGCCATCTACGCCGCAAAGGGCAAGGCCGCCTTCAACGACATCACCTCCGGCACCAACTACTCCGGCTCTCCCACCGGCTTCACCGCCGGCCCCGGCTGGGACGCCTGCACTGGCCTCGGCTCCCCCATCGGCACAAAACTCATCAGCATCGTGAACCCCTCAAGCGGCAGTTCCAAGGGCGGCGGAAAGAAGAAGCATCCCCCTAAAAAAGCCGCGAAGAAAGCAACACAGCAGGCCGCCGCAAAGACGACCATCGCAAAGAAGAAAACGACAAAGAAAAAGGCAAAGAAAAAATAGACCGAAACAAAATAGCTTCCTACCGAAACACTGGGTGTTCCATCAACACTGGGTGGCCCATCCTTTGCAGTCTTATCGCAAAGGGTGGGTTATCGAGCGAAGCGAGACCGCTCTCCGTTATGCAATCCGAATGTCGCCCTTCCGCCATCGCAAAAACACACGCCGAAAACCCGCCCACCCTGAGTAAACTAACTCCACCAATGAAGCCCCGAGCCCTCACCCTCCTGACGCTTCTACTCTTCCCTATCACCACCCTCGCGCAGCGAGGTCCTCTCATAGGCATCTTCGAAGCCGCATCCTCAGGCAAGGGCGACAACCAGGGCCAACCCGGAGTCCGCGTCCTCTTCTACCAATCCGGCCAGCAATGGCGGTCCTACAACGCCGCCTGCCACGAAGAAGCCTGCCTCAAAACCATCACCCACCTCTTCCCTGCCGTCACCACATGGACCCTGGTCAAAGACCACAAGCCCGTCGCCAAGGTAACCGCGACCACCCCAACCGCCTTCCACTTCTACTCTGAGATCGGCGTCCAGGCCATCACCAATCCAGGCGGTGTCGCCAACATCGAACCCAGCCCGAACCAAAACCAGCCCAGCCCACCTCACACCATCCTCGCAACCAATCTCCCCACCCTCAACGACCCCGACAACTGGCGTCCCTCCGCCTTCTTCCCACTCGACCTCACCCACGTCCAGCAAGCCTTCCGCAGACTCTACCCCCACCCGAAAAACTGCGCAGCCGCAGGCCAGGCCCCTGGGTATCATTCCTGGACCTACAACGACACCGACATCAAACCCGATGCCTCCTACATCTCCGACAAGAACTGGCACCTCTTCCAGGTCACCCTCGGAGGCTACCTCTGCGACGGTCCACCCGACGCCGCCTTCCTCGACCAGTGGTTTGCCATCTCACCCTCCGGCGAAGTCACTCACATCGGCCGTCTCATGCACTTCGCAGGCGCAGCAGACTTCGCCCACGAAGGCCGCTCCCAACTCCTCTTCGAGATTGAGGGTGACAACACCGGCGGCTATCGGCTCTTCTACGACAACTTCGCCCACCACGCCCACGCCCCAGTCACCTACCACTAGCCAACAACACCCCAACCCACGGCTGCTTTTGCTTTGTTCTCATTCAACTCATTGCTAAAAAATCGTCATCTCGACCGAAGCTGTTCACAGTCTCATCGTGAACAGCGCAGCGGAGAGACCCCCGTATTTCGCCTTTGTCTGTTTCATCGCCTGTCATTCCGCATCGTAGCGCAGTCGAAATGACGGGCGACCACAGCCGGAAGAATGAAACCTATTTCTCCACCTGTGCCCCACCAATGACATGCGTCGCATGAGTGATCGCTGCACCGGCACGCAGAGCCGCCGCAATCAACGCCGTCTCAGCCAGCTCCTCCTGCGTCGCACCGGCAGTCTCCGCGGCAGAACGATGCAACTCCAGGCAGTACGGACACTGCGTCGTCAACGCCACCGCAACCGCAATCAACTCCTTGTACTTTTTCGGAACAGCCCCATCCGCCATCGCCGCTTTATCAAACGCCCAGAAAGCCTTCACCGCATTCGAAGCTCCATCACCAAGCGCACCCAGCTTCTTCAAATTAGCCATGTCATACATCGCGTCACTCTCCTGATTGTTTTGAAATATCGATCTACTCGTACGACCCGCAACACAGCTCGGCAATTAGCTGTGGCGCGACTCCCAGCCAGTTTCGATTCACAGTCCAGCACGGTCAACTTCAGGCATCTGTTGTATCACCCAATCCCACCAAGCGAGCCTGAACAAACACGGAACTCGATGCGATCATGAAGTCTCGCGTCAAGCCCCAAACGCCGAAAACCCACCCCGTACGTGTGCCCATATCTCGATTTTGAGATGTGGCAACGCGTGGGGTGGCCCATCCTTCGTAGCTTCATCACGAAGGGTGGGTTATTCGCGCGGAAGCGCGAACCGCTCTCCTCCACTCCCGCTAGAGCAGCCCGCAATCAACCAACCCAAACCTCAAAGCCACCAAAACCTTGTCAAGCCCCAGAACACCGAAACCCCGCGTCAATCCAGCAGATTCGCGTGGCGTATGAGTTATCCCCACTCTTCTATACTGAATAGAGGCCTTCCAAATGGAAGACGGCAACGCGGACCCAGTGTCCGCCCGCCGTGACCAGATCGCCATCCTATTGAAAACAAGTATTTTGCGCACAACCCCTTTGGATTGAACATTTTGCGAGGACATTCTATCTGTAAACCACACAAATAGAAAGACTTGCTCCCAAAATACACCCCATGGGGAGGGGGGACCCCTCGTCACGATCCTCTCCTCCAACCAGCAAACTTCGTCTATCCTTATGCAACGCCACCCATGACTAGCCGCCCCCAGATCGTTGGCAGCTCCCCCATCCGCAAAGAAGGAAGAGACAAAGTTCTGGGCCGCGCCCTGTACGTCGACGACATCACCCTCCCCAACATGTGGTTCGGAGCCACCGTTCGCAGCTCCATCCCCCGCGGCCGCATCACCTCCATCTCCTTCGACCCTGCCATCCCCTGGCACGAATACACCATCGTCTCCGCGGCCGACATCCCCGGCGAAAACACCATCGTCCACCTCACAAAAGACCACCCCTGCCTCGCCGTCACCCACGTCAATCACTGCGAAGAACCCATCCTCCTCCTCGCTCATCCCAACCGGGCCGTGCTCCCCGCCGCCGTCGCCGCCGTCAGCATCACCTACGAAGAGCTCCCCGCCATCTACACCATCGAAGACTCCGAAAAGAAAGAGCAGATCATCTGGGGCGAAGGCGAAAACGCAAACACCTTCAAGACCTACCTGATGCAGAAGGATCAGAAGCCGATCCCCGACGAGATCTGGGAGACCGCCGACTATGTCGTCGAAGGCGAGTACCGCACCGGAGCTCAGGAGCAGCTCTACATCGAGAACAACGGAGTCATCGCCGAATACTCCGAGACCGAAGGAGTAACTGTAAGAGGCTCGCTGCAGTGTCCCTACTATCTCGTCCACGCGCTCGAACTGGTCTTCAATCTCCCAGCCGAAAAGTGCCGCGTCATCCAGACCGAAACCGGCGGAGCCTTCGGCGGCAAGGAGGACTTCCCCTCCGTCATCGGCAGCCACGCCGCTCTCCTCGCAATGAAGTCCGGTCATCCCGTCAAACTCTGCTACGACCGCTCCGAAGACATGGCCGCCACCACCAAGCGCCATCCCTCCCGCACCCGCCACCGCACCGCCGTCAGCAAAGACGGCAAACTACTCGCGGGAGAGATCAACTTCGCCCTCGACGGAGGAGCCTACGCCACCCTCTCGCCCGTAGTCCTCTCACGAGGCACCATCCACGCCCCCGGCCCCTACCACTGGCCTCACCTCACCGTCCGCGCCAAAGCAATGGCAACAAATATTCCGCCACACGGGGCCTTCCGTGGCTTCGGCGCACCGCAAAGCATCTTCGCCCTCGAACGCCACATGGACAAGATCGCCAAAGTAGTCGGCCTCACTCCGGAAGAGCTTCGCCGTCGCAACTTCCTCGGCAGCGGCGATCACACCGCAACCGGACAGCTCCTCAAAGATCCCGTCGACATGCAACACCTGCTCACGAGAGCACTCGAAGAGTCCAACTACCACGCCAAACGCAAGCAGTTCGACCGGGAGAACCCAACCAGCACCATCAAGCGCGGCGTGGGCTTCGCCACCTTCTTCCATGGCGCAGGCTTCACCGGCTCCGGAGAGCGCCGCCTCAACTCCCTGGTCGAGATCGAGATCACTCCCGAGGGCCAACCCCGCCTCCTCGTCTCCTCCACCGAGTTCGGCCAGGGCACCAACACCATCCTCTGCCAGGTCGCCGCCCAAACCCTGCGCCTTCCCTACGACCAGATCCTCATCGCCCAACCCGACACCAGCCTCGTCCCCAACTCAGGCCCAACCGTCGCCAGTCGCACCGCCATGGTCGTAGGTAAACTGGTCGAGCGCGCCGCTCAGTCACTCTGCGCCACCCTGGTCTCGAGCGGCCACCTCAACCACGACTACACCCCCAGAGACTTCCGCCGTGCCGCTCTCCACTATCTGGCAGAGTTCGGCACACTCAAGGCCGAAGCCCGTTACCAATCTCCCGGCGACATCTTCTGGGACGACGAGAACTATCGAGGCGAAGCGTATCCCGCCTACGCATGGGCAGTCTACGTAGCCGAAGTCGCCGTCGACACCACCACCTATGCTGCCAGCGTCACCCACTTCTACGCCCTGCAGGAGGTCGGTAAAGTCCTCCACCCAATCCTCGCCGCCGGCCAGATCGAAGGCGGCGTTGCACAAGGCATCGGCTACGCCCTCTACGAGAAGTGCCTCTGGCACAACGGGCACCTCGCCAACAACCAGATGACCAACTACATCATGACTACCAGCGCCGACGTACCCCCCATCCATGTCTCCTTCGAAGAGATCCCCTCCCCCCACGGCGCCTTCGGCGCAAAAGGCATCGGCGAGCTACCTATGGACGGCCCCGCACCCGCCATCCTT
Source organism: Tunturiibacter lichenicola (assembly GCF_051013355.1). GTDB lineage: Bacteria > Acidobacteriota > Terriglobia > Terriglobales > Acidobacteriaceae > Edaphobacter > Edaphobacter lichenicola_F. Next base: position 746,913 of record NZ_CP132944.1, read on the forward strand.
AATGCCATCGAGCACGCCACCAACATCGCCTTCACCGAAATTCCGCTACAGCCAGAAGACATCTTCGAGCGCATGACAAGAATTTCCGGTGCTGGTACTGAATCTCTGGATGCAACCGTCGCTGGCCCGATATTCAGCGAGGTCACCGCGTGATGCACTTAGACATAATCCACCGGGTCCTCGTCGTCTACATCCTCCTGTTCGGTCTCAGCGTGCTCTACGTCACGTGGTTTACCAATGCCTTTATAGACAGGCGAAGGATCTACGCGCTATCAAAGAGCGAACAGGCGAAGGCTGTTCCACTCCGGGTAGGCCTCATCACTGCTCTGGGTATGGTATGCGTCGCATTCGCAATTGATGTTTTATTTGTTCGACAAGGCCTCTTCCGATGACCTCCGTCCAATTGACCATCAACGGCCACAAAAGAACCATCGAAGCACCGCCAATGAAGCGCCTGCTCGATGTCCTTCGCGAAGACCTTTACCTCACCGGGGCCAAGGAAGGGTGTGGCGAAGGCGAGTGCGGTTCCTGCTCCGTACTGATGAACGGCGATCTAGTTAATTCCTGTCTCGTCCCTATCCTGCAAGCGGAAGGCGCGCAAATCACCACCATTGAAGGCATCGCAATCGACGAAAAACTTCACTCCATCCAGCAGTGTTTCCTCGAAGAGGGCGGAGCACAGTGCGGCATCTGCACTCCCGGCATGATCCTCGCCACCCATCACATGCTTCAAAAGTATTCGCAACCAACTCTGCTACAAATTCAGGAAGGTCTGTCTGGCAACCTTTGTCGCTGCACAGGCTACAACCGGATATTCAACGCGGTTCGGGCCGCTGCTCTCATCGGAGCCGCAGAATAATGCGCTCCAACGTAACCCAGTACGACCTCATCGCTCCAAAATCTCTCGACGCTGTCCTGCAGATTCTCGCTGATTCGCCAGACCGCTACACTCCGATCGCAGGCGGAACCGAACTGATGGTCGCTCTCGGTGCCGGGCATCTCCAACCTAAAAAACTTATCTCAATCTGGAGTCTCAAGGAGCTGCGTTTCATTGAAGAAACCTCTGACGCCATCATCATCGGTGCTGGAACCACCTTCACCGACATTCGCAAACATCCGGTGATAACTCAAGAGCTCTCGCTGCTGTCGCAAGCCGCAAGCTGGACCGGTTCTATCGCCAACCAGAACCGTGGCACTCTCGGCGGCAACATCGTCAATGCCAGCCCGGCCGCCGACTCTCCGCCCGCACTCCTGGCCTACGATGCAGTCCTAACCCTCGTCTCAGCCGGAGGAACCCGCACGCTGCCTTACCGTGACTTTCACCTGTCTTATAAGAAGACCGCACTCGCATGCGACGAAATTCTTCTCAGCATCGCACTCTCACGTAACACATCAGGGTACAAAACCTATATCCGTAAGGTCGGCACCCGCAACGCCCAGGCCATCTCCAAGGTTGCCATCGCCGCACTCGCCCATGTGAGTAACGGACGTATCGAAGACATCCGCATAGGAAGCGCTAGCCTGCGCGAAACTCCAGCACGGCTCGTAGCTACCGAGCAATCCCTCCTCAATCAGCCAATTACGCCCAAAACGATTGCCAGAGCTCGCGCAGTAGTTTTAAGCGAAGTCGTCCCAATCGACGACATACGCAGCACAGCGAAATATCGCGCCGCTGTGGCCGCCAATCTTATCGAAGAATTTCTGCTCACCCTATGATCATAGGCAATGAGGAACCCGGCTCCCGCTGCTCATGGGGGCCAAGTCTTGAGTCTTCTTTAGACGCCGCCTTCACAAAGGGTAGCGGTCGAATCCGCCAAACAACATCCGTGCTCGTTGTAAGTCTTCATGCGTATCGACATCCAATTCCCCGTCTGCTAACTCCTCAAATCCCGCATCGAGCAGCAAATTCCTCGCCCCAACATCTCCGTGCAACGTCATGAGCCTGCCAAAATACCCTGCGGGAAAATAAGCTGGAATGCCGTTTCTGCCTGCGTACCGCGAGGCCGTTATCTGATCCTTCGCCGTAATGAGATGCAGATGATGTGCCGTTACTGCTGGTTGATCACACGTCATCAGAACCACCCCTTCGACATCTTCAGCCAACGTCCGCAGAGTCTGAACGCCGAGGCGAACCGAAGATCCCATTCCCTCGGCCCAATCCGTGTTGATTACAAGCTCTACATCTTTGAGCAAACAGTGATCGCGTATTTGAGCGTGAATAGCCCCGAGGACCACAACCACTGGTGAGCAGCCTGCCTCTCGGGCAATCCTTACTGATCTCTCCAACAGAGTCTCGCCGCCCAAGATTACCAATTGCTTCGGTTCACCTAATCTGGTGGAAGCACCTGCCGCTAACACCACCGCTGCGACGCTCCTCACGCAACGTCCATTGCACACTGCACCGGCAGATACCGCGTGCCTCCACCTTCCCTGACATGTCTCTCGACCTCCTCCGGTAGCAGCCGCCGCGAAGCACCTGGTTTCCCCATGCAACTTGCCTGCACCTCGGCGATGACTGCCAATGCAATCGCCTCCGGCCCATCTCCACCCAGATCAAGACCTACCGGAGCGTAGACCTGCGCACAGCACTCAGCGACCGTCCACTTAAGCATTCCAGCCACCTCACTCATCAGCAACGAACTCCGATGCCGGGCACCCAACAATCCTAGATATCTAGGCCTTACCGGCAACACCGCTGCGAGAAGATCACGATCCTGCTCATAACTATGCGTCATCAGGACGATTGCATCATTTGTTCGAATCCCGAGCGTTCCATACGAACCCTTCGATACAGTCATGACGCGATCCGCTTCTGGAAAACGCTCCCACCGTGTCAGCTGTGCACGCCCATCCGCCACTGACACACGCCACCCAAGCAATGCCGCCATACTAACCAATGGCTTCGCGTCATCACCTGCGCCTAACACAAACAACCGTTGTGGGGCGAGAATTCGCTCTTCGAAAATTCCCACGGGAGCGCCATTTACATTGTCGCGCCCCAAAACTGTGGCTCGTACGGCGACCAGTTCAGGCTCCGTCAATCGATCGCTAGCGAACGTGTAGTTTCCATTCGCATCAAGTATCGCCCGCTGCAGCTCTCTTCCGTCCCGCGGCAACCAGGTCAAGACCGTTAGGTCTTCCCCGGCAACGGTCGCTTCCAAAGCTGCCATCAATGCTTGGCACTCTGGAGTATTTGCAGGCTCGAGCAACAGGTCGACAACGCCACCACATCCCAGACCAAACGGTATGTCAGCAGGGTCATCGAACATAGTGGAGTAGCGTTCCACGATGGCACCGTTGCGCACCATCCACTCCGCTTTACGAACAACCTCCGTCTCCAGACAACCTCCGCTTATGGTCCCTGTATACTCTCCGGACGCTCCCAAAAGCAGACGCGCTCCTGGCCGCCGATAGCTTGAACCCTCAGCCCGCACCAACGTCACCAACACCGATGCCCCACCTTGCTGCCACAATTGCACGATCTGTCGAGTTTCTCTCATGAAGAGAACCTCCCCTTTTTAGCTTAGCCCATTCAGAACTGAAAGGCTTGTGATTCACAGCGTGAACCCGCCACTTCAGGCTTGTCGCCGCTGCTCTAACATTTTGGCTTTCTCTTTACGGCAAAAAAAATAGGTACTCAGGAGATTCGCCTCCTTGCCGTGATCCTATTCACCCTTGGTATTCTGAGGCGGACAGGCTGTGGATGCTCCGGCACCACATTTAAGACCCATACGATCAACATAACCTGCACTTGCATCACCTTTACGCACTCCCCAATCCACCTCGGTCGTCCTGTCAGTCGGCGAGTAAATCTGGTTACCGCCCGTCCTGCTGGTTACAGGCGAGTGGTGATCACTGAAACCAGGAAGCACCGCAGTTGGAGGATTCATAACCTATGTATTTCCGCCCCGTGAGCCCCCGTATGTCGAGTTGCCAAGCCTCACACTCCGGAATCTTCTCCAAGGCCAGAGTCACGCTTCTCGTTGCACTAGCCGCTGCCTTCATCACGGCCTCGACGTCGTCCGCTATGGCCCAGGCCGTTAAGACTGCCGGCACGCCGCCGCCCGAGCTCACCCGCGTCGATATGTATGCTGGCTACGGCTACATCCATCCGGTCAACAGCGACATCAATAACTTCTTCTATCAACCCATTAACCCGAGCCTTGTCGCCAGTACGAACCTATTCTTCAACCGATTTCTGGGTGTACAGGTCGAAGGAAACTTTTCTCGTAACGGCCCAAATGACTCCATCTACACAGCGGGAGCCGGTCCCATCTTTCGTTACCAGAAAAACCGCTTCGTTCCCTTCGCCCACGCTGTGGTCGGTACGGCCAGGCTTCGCGGCCCTTCGCTTCAACATGGTGAATGGGGATGGGGTGTCACAAGTGGCGTTGGTGTCGATTACATTCTTCCTTTCTTCAACAACCGCTTCGCTGTCCGGCCCCTCCAGGCCGACTTTCACTACACCCATGTAGACTTCGGACCCGTAGGACCTGACCCTCTCGTTGGCGGACTTGGCCAGACCTTCTCCTACCGTCTCTCTGCTGGCGGGGTTCTCCGCCTCGGTCAGATAAATCCCCCGCCACCGGTTCAACTCGGCTGCAGCGCTCAGCCCGCCAACATCTTCCCCGGTGATCCCGTCACGGTTACGGCAACGGCCGCCAATCTCAATCTGAGAAAGAAGGCCACCTATACCTGGAGTACCAGCGGAGGGCAACTCACCGGCAGCAATGAGACCGTCAACGTAGTCACAGCAGCTCTCCCCCCCGGCGACTACACGGTCACCGGCCACGTCTCCGAAGGCATCCGCCCCGGCGAGCAAGCTGACTGCACCGCCGGCTTCCGCGTTCACGCCTACGAACCACCAACCGTCAGCTGCTCCGCGAATCCCAGTACTGTTTTGCCAGGCGATCCCTCAACCATCACATCAGTCGCCTCGAGTCCACAAAACCGCACCATCACCTTCTCTTATTCTTCTTCTGGCGGACAAATCTCGGGATCCACTTCGTCTGCAACACTCAATACCAATGGTGCCCCAGTTGGGCCGATTACTGTGACCTGTAATGCCGTCGACGACCTCGGCAAACAAGCCACCGCGACCACCACTATCACCATCACGACTCCTCCTCCACCACCCCCGCCACCCGTACGCCCCCTCTGCAGCGTCTCCTTTGAGCGCGATCAGAAGCGTCCGGTCCGCGTCGACAACGAAGCTAAGGGCTGCCTCGACGAGATCGCCCTCACACTGAACCGCGACACCACTTCCAGGCTAGTCATCGTCGGTAGGCACTCTGCCGACGAATCCCCTGATGCCGCGGCCCAGCGCGACCTCAACGTCGAGCAGTACCTGTCTGACGAGAAAGGCATCGACCCTTCCCGCATCGACATGCGCACCAGCGGTGAACCTGGCCGAGTCCTAGACAGCAGCTTGGTCCCTGCCGGAGCGAGCTTCATTCCGGGAGATACCACAACCTTTGATTCGAATTCGGTAAAACGGCAGGGCCAGCCATACGCAAAGCCGAAGGTCAACAAAGCTCACTAGCCGCAGCGAATCTGTTCGACGTTGCAACACTCAACGACGGGAAGCCATATGGCTTCCCGTCCAATTTAATCCGCTTAACCGCTAGGCTACCGAATATCCCCTGGACGTTCGAACAAAGGCACAGCGAATCAGCCCGATGCACTCATGAGACCTCAACCCCCGAGATCAATATCTGCTAAACTAACTCAGTCGGTGTCGTGATCCAGCAAGCTGCCCGCGAGCTTGAGCCTGACGGAAAGCACCTCTCATCGACATCTCACCGCAGTACATTCGGGGCGTAGCGCAGTCTGGTAGCGCACCTGGTTCGGGACCAGGGGGTCGGAGGTTCGAATCCTCTCGCCCCGACCATTTCTCTCACCCTTTTCGGGAACATACTAACGATGCCCTGGGGTTAGATTCGGGACTCACGTAGACAGGTAAGAGCGTTAACGGTCGTATCCAACCATTGCCATGCGGGAGGCCAGATTCTTGAAGGCTTCGTCGCTAACGGGATTCACGCCGGTTGCTGAGATCCAACGATTGTAGAAGTTGAATAGAGCGCAGGCAGAGATGGCGTAGAAGATTGAAGCGTCGTCCCAACCAGCGGCGTTCAGTTGTTGCGTGTCTGTCGCGGTGATGTAGGATGGGGCCAGAGTGACCTTGCGGACAAATCGCAGGAGTTCCTTCTCTTTGTCGTTGAGGTTGGAGGCGTCGAGGTCGCGGATGACGGACCAGACGAGCGCCTCATCACCCAACAACTGAGAGGCTACGGCAGCGTGAGTCTTCATGCAGAACTCACATTGGTTGAGAGACGATGTATAGGCGGCGATGAGTTCTCGAAGGCTGGCGCTGATGGGGCACTCTTTGTGCATGAGAGTGTGTGACAGGGCGGCGAGGTGATGGGCGGCTTCAGGATCGAAGGAGATGCCAGGTCTGCCAATAGTCTGCCCCGGAGGCTTTCGCATTTTCGATGAGATCGCGGTAGGCGCTGGGCTTGGGATTCTCTTCGACTCCGCGAAGACATATGGGTGCCTGTTCAGTTTCAACATATTCATGCCTTCTCCTTTGGGTGGGCCAGGTTGGGACTGAGATCCAGGAGGTGCTGGGACGGCAGCCCGAAGGCGTTGGCGACGCGGTTGAAGCAGGCAAATAGAGCTGAAATGTGGACTGCTTCGGCGATCTCCTGTTGGGTCCATTCGGAAGTGCTCAGCAGGTTGATGTCATCAGGAGAGATCCTGTGAGACTCATTCGTGATCTTGCCTACGAACTGGAGCATGCAACGCTCTTTGATATTGATCTCTGAACTGTCTAGTTTTGAGTTGAACAACGCAAGCAATAACTCATCGCTCCCTCCTTGGTTTCGCAGGGAGAGTGCGTGGCTGTCGAGGCAGTAAGGGCACGCGTTGAGCACCGAGACGTGAGTCGCAATCATCTCCTTGACTTTGCGACTGAGGTGACTCTCGGTGAAGAGAAGGGTAGAGGCGAGTGCGATCATCTGCTCCAAGAGCGGAGGATGGGTCGCGAAACATTTCAGGATTCCTGGGACATGGTCGCGGCCAAAACGAGCTCGGTAGTCAGCATATGCGTCAGCTACTGCTCCCGTAGCTGCGCCTTCTTCCACGATGGGTATCGTTGTCATCATTGTTGTCATCGAGAATCAAAAGGTTAGGCGTGCTGCGAGTTGGAATGCCCTTTGGGCCGCCGGAGCCGAAGAATCCACCTGCGGTTGTAACTGCGGAGTAAAAGTTTGACTGGACTGTCTGTGCGGGCTGACCGTTCTGCGCCGGCTGAAAGGGGCCGATGGAGATATTGCGTCCCGGTAGTTGTTATTGCTGGTCCCGCGGATGCCTCCCGCTGAGCTTACTTCGAGCGTGTTTGTCTTGGTGGGGTCGAATGTCGGTTCAGGGCGGTTACCTGGTAGAAGATATGCGAGTTCGAGTAAGTTCCTGCCGTTGAGGGGAATAGCTGAAATGGTCTGTGACGTGATTTGCCCCTGAATGATGGACTGGGTGAGATCGGCGGCCTGATTGTCCCCGGCGACATTGATTGTCTCTTTAGCACCTGCGGCATGCAGGCCGATGTCGACTGTTTGTGTCGCGCCTGCTGCGAGGATAAGGCCATGGGTCTCGGTCGTGGCGAAGGTCGGACTCTCGACTCGAAGGTCATACTTTCCGACTTCCAAGGAAGGGAAGACGTAGAGACCTTCGGCATTGGTTTGCGTCTCGCGTGAGGTACCCTGGGCCAGGTTTGTGACGGTCACTTGCACCCCGGCGACCTCAGACCTTGAGGGTCGGTCACTCTGCCGTTGAGCGTACTGCTGGGAAGCTGGCCGTAGGCCATGATGGTCGCTAACCGACAAAAAAGTACTTCAAGTGTCGTACGCATCGTGTCACTCCAACATCCAAGATGGGTCTAGACGGTGCACTCCAGAGAATTCGCCGCTGAATATCATGGTTGAATCACAACGATGCAACATTACCGACACGTCTTGACGTTGTCGTCGGCCAGTCGATGGACATATGTTTCAATCTTTGGATTGAGGCCAGGTTTGAAAATTGGAGGCTTTCTCTTTGGTTGGCCTCGTATTGCGAACGATTGAAAAACATCCAAACTTGTTATCAGTTGCGAAACAGTGCTTCGGAGCTTGAAGACCCATAGCAGGACTTAAGACTTCCTAGGTTTCGAAAAACTCCTGTCAGCTTCCGGCAGTGTAGTCCTTATTCTGTGGGCTCATAAGTTCTATCATGCAAAGCTGGCTTTCATGCGAATATGAAGTCTGTGCCACAGCAAGCTGCCAAGTAAAGGACAGTACTTATACTGGAGTTCAGTTCGAATATATGTACCTGAGGGCGCTTCCTTCACAGTAGCGATCAATCTGCCCTGAGCGCTTGCATGGGATCGATGGAGGCGGCACGGCGTGCGGGAAGCAGCGACGCGATGAGTGCCAACAGAAGCACGAACACCGCCGCGAGCGTCAGGACGAGTGGATCGAATGCGCTGACGCCGAAGAGGAATGAGCGCAAGAGGTACGAGGTGGCGGCGGCGCCTGCAAGCCCGATTGCGCAGCCTATTAGTGCCAGCTTCGCTCCGGCACTCACGACGAGACGGATGATTCCTGAGCGTTGGGAGCCGAGGGCCATGCGAATCGCCATCTCCTGAACACGCAGCGCGACGGAGAATGCAATCACGCTGTAGATCCCGAGCACGGCGAGTATCAGCGCGGCCGCGGCGAAGGATGAGATTAGAGTCGTGTTGAAGCGACGCGGAGCTTCGGTGTCTGAGATTGCGTGCTCCATCGTTTGTACCTGGTTCAACGGTAGTTGCGCGTCGATCGAACGCACGGTGGCGCGCAATGCATTCTCCATCTGCTCTGGTGGTATCGAGGTGCGCAGGGCGATGAATCCGCCGTTGCCGTTTATGTCGCTCGGTGTGGCCAGTGCGCCAGCCATTGCCTCAGCTTGATCGACAGGACCATAGTATTGCTGCTTTGTCGGGGCGTCGGGGGAGCTTTCTTTCACGTCTGCGACCTCGCCCACGACGATTGCCCAAGGTGTGTTCATCGACTGCGTGCCGAGGCGTAGTCGCTTGCCGATCGGATCTTGCCCTGGCCAGGATTTCTCGGCGAGTTTTTGATTCACGATCACGACCACTTGGCCGTCGGCTTTGTCATCCTCCGTGAAGAACCGACCATGCAAAAGAGGTATGCCCATCGCGCGAAAGTAATCGCCTCGCACATGTATCGTCGTGGCCAGATCGATGCTATCGCCCTTGGGTTGGACGTATCCCTCCGGAAGGAACGCACCGTTTTGGTTGTTTCCGGCAGCCGGTAGGAATGAGGTCAGGCCCACGGACTTGACGCCGGGGAGAGCCTGCAGCCGGCGCAGGAGTTCGCGGTTGAACTCGTCCGCTGAGGCCTGGGTGGCGTACTGCTTTCCTGGAAGCGCGTACGAGGCTACGAGTGTGTGGTCCGGCTGAAATCCGAGATCGACCTGGCGCATTTTGTCGAAGCTACGAAGAAGCAGGCCCGAGGCTGTGAGCAGGATCATGGCAACCGCGATCTCAGCGATCACCAGAGCGGAGCGCAACCGTGCGTGTCCGCCCGCGCTGCCGGTACGTCCGCCCTCCTTCAGCGTGTCGTTCACGCTGGTGCGCATTGCTGCAAAGGCTGGTGCGAGACCGCAGATTACTCCAGTCAAGATGGCGAGACCGAATGCAAACCCAACTACCGGCCAATCCAGGCCGATTTCGTTGACACGGGGCAACGTCTCGGGGAGGAGACTTACACCCACACGAAGCGCCACAGCCGCGAGGATTAGACCTACGAAACCACCCGTTACGCTCAATATGAGGCTTTCGAGGAGTGTCTGCCATAGTAGCGTCTTCGCGCTGGCTCCAAGTGCTAGGCGAACCGCGGTCTCGCGCCGTCTACGGATGGCACGCACCAAGAGAAGACCGGCGAGGTTGGCACAGGCGATCAGCAACACGACGGCGACAGCAAGAAAGAGGGTGCGTACCAGTGGACGGGCGTCCTCAATCGTCTCCTCACGCAACGGCCTTACGACTGGGTGCATGTTAAATCCCGCCATGAAAGCCGGGTAGTTACGCACTGTCTCCTTTGCACTCCGTTCGGCATCAGTCTTAGCTTGCGATGGCGAGACACCGGGCTTCAGACGCCCCACCATGCTGTAGCTCCAGTCGGCCGAGGCGGTTGGTGTCAGTTCCTGCTCTTCGAAGCTCATCGGAACCCACAGTTCGCTGTGGTTCAGGCGGCCGGGTGTCAACGGAAACTCAAAGTTTCGCGGCATCACGCCAATGACCAAATACGGTTTGCGATCGAGCAGGATCTTTTTCCCGAGGATTCCCGGGTCCCCGTGAAATCGGCTCTGCCAAGTGCCGTAGCTGAGCACCGTTACCAGTTGATGCTTGTCGTCTTCCTCCTGGGTGAATATTCGCCCCAGAAGAGGTTGTACTCCCAGAGCCGGCAAGACCCCACCGGTTAATCGTGTTGCATTCACCATGGCGGGATCGACGGCACCAGATAACTCAAGACCGGCGCCGGCATATCCGCCCAGGCTCTCAAAGCTCTGCGTGTCTCGGACGTAGTTTCGTATGTCGGGAACTGTTACTCCTGCCTCGCCATTGCCTTGAATGTCGGCACCCTGGATGATGTCCGCCAGCACCATCAGTCGGTCAGAGTCGGGAAACGGCAGTGGACGCAGCAGTACGCCTTCGACGATTGAGAAGATTGCGGTCGTCGCTCCAATACCGAGCGCCAGCATTAATATCGCTGTGATCACGAATCCTGGAGACTTCCATAGTTGGCGAATAGCGATTCGTACATCGCGAAATAGAGATGTCATCAAAATTCCTCGAATAAGAGCTGATCGTGACTGTGCATTTACCTTGCCAGATACGCGCTGCGAAGGCGCTTTGTTCCGTCATTATTTTATGCATGTTATGCGATTGACAGGGATTTGCGATCGTCCGGAATTGGCTTCGGCTGTCCAGAGATGGACAGCCCAATCCAGCCTCGCGTGTTCCGCGGTCTTTTTCGCGCTCATGGAGTGCGAAGTTACGCTGAATTACGTCCCCAAAAAAAATAAGAGAAATCGTATTCGGAATTGCATTCAAAAGAACAAATCTTTTTAAGGCGGCGAATAGAGATAACGTTTTCTACACGTTTTGTGCTTTACTTCTTTCGCGATGCAAATCGAGTCTGAAGGCACCTTGAGATGGAGGCACTCATGAGAATCGTCGAAGTTCGAAAGACGGCCCTGTTGGCAGCTATTTGGGTCATTGTTGGCGCCGCCGGCGCGCAGACGACACCCAAGCCGACTTATCTTGACACGAGCCTGACAGCCGAACAGCGTGCCGCCGATCTCGTCCACCAGATGACGCTCGAAGAGAAGGCGACGCAACTTGTGAATCAGGCGCGCGCTATTCCGCGGCTGAACATTCCAGCGTATGACTGGTGGAGCGAGTCGCTTCACGGCGTTGCCGTAAACGGGACGACTGAGTTTCCGGAGCCGATCGGTTTAGGCGCAACCTTTGACCCGGCAACAATCCATGAGATGGGTATCGCTATCAGCACGGAAGGTCGCATCAAGCATGTGCAGGCAGTTCGGGCGGGGCATAGCAATATCTTCGAGGGGTTGGATTTCTGGGCGCCCAATATTAACATCTTCCGCGATCCGCGTTGGGGACGCGGGCAGGAGACGTATGGTGAAGATCCTTTTCTGACGGCGCGGATGGGCGTCTCCTTTGTGACCGGTATGCAAGGCGACGACCCGCGCTATTACCGCGTGATCGCAACGCCGAAGCACTTTGCAGTCCACAGCGGACCCGAGCCTACGCGCCACGTCGCCAATGTCGATGTGAGCAAGCATGACGAGCTTGATACCTACCTGCCCGCCTTTCGCGCGGCGATCATGGAGGGCAAAGCTGCGTCGATTATGTGTGCTTACAACAGCATCAATGGGCAACCGGCGTGTGCGAATGAGTTTCTGCTGAAGGATCAGCTTCGCGATAAGTGGGGTTTCAAAGGTTACGTGGTCTCGGATTGCGAGGCCGTACGCAACATCTTCAGTGGCCATCACTACAGAGCGACTCAGGCTGAAGCCTCGGCCATCAGCCTTCAGGTAGGCATGGATAACGAGTGCATCGACTTCATCGCAAAGGTGACTGATGACCATGACTATGCACCTTATGTCGAAGCAGTGAAGAAGGGCTATCTGAAGGAGAGCGAGATCGATGTTGCTTTGACGCGGCTCTACACAGCACGGATTCAACTTGGATTGTTCGACCCGCCGGAGATGGTGCCGTACACCAAGATCGATGAGAAACTGCTGGATGGCCCGGCAAATCGCGCATTAGCCCGCAAATTAGCGAATGAATCGATGGTGTTGTTGAAGAACGATGGCGTTCTGCCGTTGAAGAACTCGGGTGTAAAGATAGCAGTTGTCGGTCCGCTGGCTGATCAGACGAAGGTTCTACTCGGAAACTACAACGGAGTTCCAACCCATTCCGTCTCGGTGCTGGAAGGTCTTAAGGCGGAGTTCCCTTCTGCACAGATCCAATATGTGCAGGGGACACAGTTTCTTAGCAAAGACGGTACTCCGGTACCTGCGTCACTACTGACCACGGATGGAAAACAAGGCGTCCGTACGAGCTACGTGGTGATGGACGAGTCCGCGCTACTGGGCTCGGGGAAAGCACCTGCACCGCTGGCAACCAGGGTGGATCCCGGCATTGGCGTTTCGTCTGGACCATTACCGGCTGAAGTTGTTGGGAAGAAATCTGTGATCGTTCAGTCAGAGGCGACTTTTACGCCTACTGAAACAGGCGAGTACAACCTGGGGATCAAGGGTGAGAATTTTTATCGCGCATCGCTGGACGGCAAAGTCGTCACGATGGCGTTTATCACTAACGGCGTTGAGACGAAGCTGGGCAGAGTCCATCTTGAACAAGGTAAAGCGTACGCCTTGAAGGTGGAGTATCCGCTGCCTCAAGGTAGTGGGACAGCGCCGCAGCTTGTTTGGTCAAAGGTCGATTTGAAACCATCTCCTGAGGCGGTTGCAGCGGCGAAGAATGCGGATGTCGTCGTAGCTGTTGTGGGGATCACGAGCGAACTTGAGGGCGAAGAGATGCCGGTGAACGAGGACGGCTTCAAAGGTGGTGATCGAACCAGTCTCGATCTGCCGAAGCCTGAACAGGACTTGCTGGAGGCGGTGGCTGCTACTGGCAAGCCACTGGTGGTTGTGTTGATGAACGGGAGTGCGCTGAGTGTTAATTGGGCTAAGGAGCACGCGAATGCAATCCTTGAAGCGTGGTACTCCGGTGAGGAGGGTGGCTCGGCGATCGCTGAGACGCTTTCGGGTCGCAACAATCCAGCGGGAAGACTGCCGGTGACTTTTTACACTGGGGTTAGCCAACTTCCTCCGTTTGAGGATTACTCCATGAAGGCGAGGACGTACCGGTATTTTGATGGGACACCGCTCTATCCCTTTGGTTATGGATTGAGCTATACGAGCTTCGCTTACAGCGGATTGAAGCTGCCTACCGCTCCGGTGGCTGCCGGGGACGCGGTTGCAGCCAGCGTGACTGTTGCGAACACGGGCAAGGTTGCGGGTGATGAAGTCGTCGAACTATATCTCAACTTTCCTAAGGTCTCTGGCGCACCGAAGAAGGCGTTGCGCGGCTTCCAGCGTGTACATCTTGAGCCGGGGGCGTCGCAGGAGGTTCAATTCGAATTGAAGCCGCGTGATCTGAGCATCGTGACGGACGCGGGCGAACCGGTCATTCCGGAGGGCGAGTTCACGGTGTCAATTGGAGGAGGTCAGCCTGATTCTGGGTCGCCTTCGGTTAATCAGAACTTCCGCGTGAAGAACCGTTTGACATTGCCTGAGTAGTTGGTGGGAGAAGCTTGATGATGGAAGCGAACTCGCTGAGGCGCTTGTGCTGGCAATTGACGGGCTCGCCGGGGTTCTGCGAGACTCACGCGTATGCCATACAAAGGAAACGTTGAGTATGCTCAGGCGCGGAAGATGCGAGAGAAGAACACGCATCTCTATCGGCTTGCGCATTGGCCTATTTGGATCTGGGTATTTTTTCTGGCGCCGGGACCGTTGACGTTTGCGCTCTTTGCACACGGGTTTGGGCGCAATAATCTGACGTGGCTTGGATTAGTCTTGGTGGGGACTGCGGTTGCTGCTCTGCGCGGACAGCTGCCTGGTGCTGAGCCTGGACCGTACATTCTGCGCTTCGATGAGGATAAGCCGAATCCCCTTTATCGGCGGGTGTGTTACACGTTCGCGTGGAATGCGGTGGTGAGCTTTGCGCTGTTGAATCTGGTCGGATTGTTTATCGCGGCGGTGACGGGGTTCTGGTACATGAAGCAGATTTATAACTTTGGATATCTGCCGCTGTGCTTGACGATTTTGTTGCTGGGCTTGGGTGGGATGCTGCCGCGTGTGGGGTCTTCGACGAAGGGTGAAGGAACGGAGCGGCGATACTTTTATGGATCGGTTTGGGCAGTAACGATTAGCCAGACGATTCTGCTGGTGTTGTGGAAGATACTTCCGCAGACGCGCGTGGCTAGCTGGGTTAAGCTGGGGATCTTTGTTGGGGTGCTCGTGGTGACGGGGTTGGCGGCTTATCGTGGGAAGTTGCCGCGGACACGACCGATTGTGCCCGGAGAATTGATGGTCGCGGACTGATTTAATTCTTGTTGGATGAATCTATTTGACCGATTTTTTTTGATCGTGGTTTAGTGCGTTTTTGCTGGGGGTTTTGGCGAAAATGGGTGCCAAAACGTGGTGTTTTGGTGGTGAGTTTGTGGTGGAATGTGTGGTAAACGCGGTGCTTAAGCAGCCATGTTTCGACCGCTGAAAAATGCGCCACGGATTTTGGATTTATTTTTCGGAGTTCTCCTTTGGGACAGCGGCCTTCGGGGAAACTCGCCTTAGACCGGTTCGACGGGGATGAGTTTTGCTCCGAAGGTCTTGCGGCGGATAGCAGCGAAACCTAAGCAGGTGATGTAGACGTAACAGATCGCGGGGAGCAGGAACGCAGCGTGAAGGCCGATGCGGTCGGCGAGCTTTCCAGTAGCGAGCGGGATGATGGCACCGCCGACGATGGCCGCAATCATCACGCTGGAGCCTTTGCTGGTGAGCGATCCGAGACCCTGAATCCCAAGTGTGAAGATTGAAGGAAACATGATGGAGTTGCAGATGCCAACTGCAAGGAGAGCGAACATGGCCACGTGGCCATGGGTGAGGATGGTGATGGTGACGAGAGTGAAGGCGGCGAGAGCTGCAGTGCCAAGGACCGGGCCGGTGCTGATGCGCTGCAGGATTGCCGATCCGATGAAGCGGCCGATCATTGCTCCGCCCCAATAGACCATCAGGAAGTTAGCTGCCTTTGCCTCCGGCAGACCTGCAATGGTGGGCAAGCCCATAAAGTTGACGAGCAGACTGCCGATGGCGACCTCGGCACCGACGTAGGTGAAGAGGCCAACTGCACCTGCGAGCAACCATGGATGGCGCCAGAGGCTGTCGGGTGTTGTGAGCGCATCGGCGAAGGCACCGGGACGGAAGTCCTGTGTCAGATTCTCGTTCTGTTCCTGTGGTTTTAACTTGATGAGACTGAGAACGACTGCAAGGCAAAAGAGGGTTAGCGCCATGCCGATGTATGGCATGCGGACTGAGGCTGCCTCAGCCATTCGATAGGCATGGCGTGCCACCTCTTCCATGTTGTGCAGACGTTCGGGTGCGATTGGCTTTGCACCTTTGAGGATGAGGGCGGAGCCGAAGAATGGCGCGATGAAGGTGCCGACCGAGTTGAATGCCTGCGCGAGGTTAAGACGGCTTGAGGCGGTGGCGGGTGGACCGATCACGGTTACGTATGGATTCGCGGCGACCTGCACTGTTGTCATACCAGCAGCGAGAATGACGAGCGCCGCAAGGAAGATGCCGAAAGCAGCGTGACTGGCTGCGGGGAGAAAACACAACGCTCCGGCCGACATTATGAGGAGGCCGATCACCATGGCGCGTTTGTAACCGAACAGATCTACGAGCTTCCCGCCGGGATAGCTGAAGACGAAGTACGACGAGAAGAAGGCGAACTGTACAAGCATTGCTTCGGCGTAGGTAAGCTCGAAGATACTTTTTAGATGTGGGATGATGACGTCGTTGAGGCAGGTGAGAAAACCGACCATAAAGAACAGAGTGGTCGCGACTGCCATTGCGCGGGTGTCCGTTTTGATGGAGGGATCGGCGCTGTATCCCGTTGTGTTGCTGTATCCGGTATTGGGTTGCAAAGTTATCTCTTTCAGAGTCGACCAGTGAATGCGACACACTGTCGTTCTATTCATCCTATTTATTACGAGACAAATTATCTAATCGCCAGACAAGTCTATGCTTCGATTCGCACGAGCGAAATAGAGACGGCTGGCCATTGAAAGAGCCAGCCGTTCTTTGTGAATCGTGCGGAATGACTATGCCGATGTGGATGCCAACGAATGTACTGATTCGTTCTCTGCCTCTCCTAACGGCGCGAGGCCGAGCTGAGAACGGCCCAATGGTGTCAGGTCCGCTTTCGTTCCACGTCCTTTGAAGTCGACCTCGAAGTCGTCAGGGGCGAAGTCCGGCGGAGTTTCGCCGGAGAGGAAGGATGGAGCCTGTTTCGCAAGGTACGCTGTGTTCTTTGCGCAGCCTGGCGTTGACGAGATGTACATGACGTTGCTGTAACCCTTTCCGCGATGCTCGTTCTCGACGGCGTGAACGACATCGGAGTGCCAGAAGACTGTGTCTCCCGGCTCCATGAGCGGGATTGAGGAGAGAGCTTGCAGGAGGAGGCTGTGGTACTGCGGATTGATGGAGAGGGCGCGGCCTGGGGCCGCTCCACAAAGGTCGTCCTCAGGCACGTTGTCCTGCAAGGCGCGAAGGAGCACGTAGACCATCGATTCGGCGATGGGGATGAGTTGGAGTGTTCCGTCTCCCTGCCCTTGTCGCGTGAGCGCGGTCCAGCCCTGGAAGGTGCGGAACATGGAGCAGACGGCGGGGGATGGCAGCTCTCGTACTTCAGGGCGGAATGCTGCGTCGAAGGCGTTGTATTTGAACCAGTCGCCGGAGAAGACGTGACGGTAGACCTTGCGAAAGTTTTCGTCGAGCCAGCGCTCTACGGAGCCGCCGTCTACGTGGGGTGAGAGGCCGAGCGAAGCTGACCCGGGCGGGCGGCGGCGGATGCGGTCGGCGTAGACGGGGACTACGTTTGGATCGAAGTGGCGTTGTCCCTCGCTCTCTGCCTGCCATAGGTTGTTGAGGAAGACGCGAACGCGGGTGAGTTGCTCGGACTGCCGCGCCTGAACCTGCGGACGCGACCAGTAGATGCCGTAGATCTGGGGCTTGGCCGATGCGAGGGTTCCGAAGTATTTGTCTTCGGCTGCGTTGGCGAGCTTTGCATCGAGGCCGTTCTCTTCGACGTAGGTTGCGATCTCGTTGTCCCAGGCCTGGGCCTGCGCTGCTTCGAAGGTTCCACGAATGACACATGCGCCGCGGTCTTTGATCTTTGCGATCAGGTCATCTGGGACGGTGCCTGCCTTGACGTCTGAGAACTGTACGATGGGGATGACCGACTGCCCGGCCTCACGCTCCTTGACGATGATGTCGACGCGGCGGCGCATCTCCGCTTCGACTTGGTGAAATATTTCGGCGTGATTGGGAAGAGCTTTGCGCAGTGATTTTTTTGTGCTGCGAATCGCTTCCGGGAGATTGTCGATTACAAATGCCATGATGTTCACCTCTTCTGAGATCAGGAGGGTAGAGCCTTCATGCATCCACGCCTTCCTGGCTACGCGATTCCCGCTAAGAGAACCACGTGAGTGAGTCTAGGGTTGTGGGCGAATTGTGGCTGATGCAGATGGGCCAACTTTCGATACAATTCGGACAGCAATCGCCGGAGATTTGGCCGAAACAGGAGAGCGATGAAACCGCAGTTTGAGCGCGTTACATTTCCTAAGGGCTGCTCGCTTCGCGTGTACCACCGTCGCGTGCCGGAGATTCCGTTCGAGTGGCATCATCACCCTGAGTATGAGTTGACGCTGACGTTGAATAGCCGTGGGTGGCGTTTCATCGGCGATCACATTGGACAGTATCAGGCGCCTGATCTGGTGCTTGTGCCTTCAGACATGCCGCACACGTGGGCTTCGACTGCGACACCCGATGCGAAGGAGCCGCATACTGCGATTGTGATCTGGTTCTCGGGGGCGTGGGCTCTACGACTTGCTGAGATATGCCCGGAGTATGGAAAGATTCGGAGGCTGTTGCGAAGTGCAACGACTGGTCTGGCGTTTTCGACGGAGACTGCTGCTTTGATGAGCGGGCGTTTGGCGGGGCTGCTGGGCGAGAGCGCGACGAATCGTCTGCACACGGCGCTCGATCTTCTGTTGGAGCTTGCAGAGGCCGAGACGACTCCGCTTTCGAAGGCCGGTGTTACGGTGCCTGCTACGTCTGATGCAGAACCGGCTCAGTTGACGCGTGTGCTCAATCATCTGCACAAACGCTTTCAAGAGATTATTCGTATCGATGCACTTTGCAGGGTTGGGAATATCTCGCCGCGATCGCTACATCGTCTGTTCGTGAAGCATACGGGAGAAAGTGTGAGTGACTATCTTAGTAAGCTTCGGGTTGGGCGTGCTTGCATGCGGCTTGCGGAGACTGATCTTCCGGTGAGCATGATCGCGGGTGAGGTGGGTCTGTCGAACCTTGCTAACTTTAATCGACAGTTTCGCAGGGTTCGACAGATGACGCCTACTGCGTATCGGGAGTACTTCCAGAAGCATGGGGAGTTGCCGGGCGGTGCTGGGGAGGGGGTTCAGGTTCGTCCTCGGTCACTTGATCGTCCTCGAAGGCGCGTTAGTCGACGCTGACCATAGTGGACTGCTATTGGCCTGCACTCTGCTGCAGATATTGATGAGGTCGCTACGATGCCGTCGGGGCTGGCTTTGCTGGTCGTTCGGCACCTACGGGGGTGGGGTCTTGAGGTTGCTCCTGTGTTGGGTCGGTGTTGCGTTTGTCGCTCATGATTAGATCCTCCATGGACGCAAACTGAGTTTTAGTGAGATTATTCCGTCCAAAATGGAATAAATTGGTCGCACGCTAGTTTTCGTCAGTGGAAGATGTTAGTGGAAGTCTAAGACGATGACGCTGCTGCGATGGAAATCCGCGCCTCGCCAAGATCCGCCCCAAACCTCCGGGTTTGAGGGCCTTGCGATGCCTTTGCTTCCTTCGCTCTATAACGTTGCCAAGTGGCTTACCCGTAACGACAATGACGCGGAGGACCTTGTGCAGGAGACTTTTTTGAAGGCACTTCGCGGTTTCGCCTCATTCGAGCCCGGCACAAACTTCAAGGCCTGGATCTTCCGGATTCTAAGAAATACGTACCTGACTTCGCGCAGTGGGCTGGCAGCTTTCCGCACGGTTGCGCTGGAAGATCAGTTGGGAGACGGCGAAGAGTCCGGGTCGCGCCTTTATCCCGAAGGTGCGATCGATCGTGAGACGCCTGAGATCAATCTCCTTCGGCTGAGCGATCGTGCAGCGATCGAAGCTGCTATGGAAAAGTTGTCTCCTCCGCTGCTTGAGGTTCTTCTACTCTGCGATGTTGAAGAGATGAAGTACAAAGAGATTGCCAGTGTTCTTGAAGTTCCCATCGGGACTGTGATGTCGCGCATTGCGCGAGCACGTGCATCTCTTCGTGAAACGTTGCAGGTTTCAATGGTGCCAAGGGAGTTCCGCGCATGACCGATCATCTTTCTTCTGCAGTTCTGAACTCGCTCGTCGATGGAGAGTTGCAGCCTGAACAATTGGCCAGCGCGAACCAACATCTCGCCGCCTGTCCTGCGTGCACCTCCGACGCACTTGGACAAAGCCTGCTGAAGTCTTCCACCTCTAAGGCTGGTCAACGGAACACACCTCCCCAAGATCTGCAGGAACGCCTGGCACGTTTGGTGTCAAATATGGATTCGGAGCCTGAGGTGGCGTCGCACTCTTCGACGGTGTTGCCCTCGAAGGGGCGATCTGAATGGCTGGGTTGGTTTGCTGCTGCCGCTCTCTTTTTAGTATCGGTAAGCCTGGGATTTTTGCAGCGTTCACAGCTTGCGTCAATGCGACAGGCTGCATGGGTCACCGAGGTCTCTGATCAACATATCGCCACCCTTGCGACGAGCTTGCCGCCACAGGTGCTCTCTACGGACCGGCATACTGTAAAGCCGTGGTTTCAGGGAAAGATTCCCTTCAGCTTCAACATACCGGAGAACCTGCCGAGCGATACGACTCTCGATGGAGCTAATCTGGCTTACCTCGGAAACGAGCCGGTTGCACAGTTGCTCTACAGCATTGGTAAACATCGGGTCTCAGTCTTTATTCGGAAGAATGCAGGTTCTGTGGTCGCAAAGGAGCCGCTGACGGAACACTCAGGATTCCACGTAAAGGGTTTTTCCAATGGAGATCTTACATTTGTTGCGGTTAGTGACGTTGAGCCAAGTCGGCTGTCGGGCTTGCTCGACGCCATCGAAAAGGCGCAAACAGCGACTCATCCCTAGGGATTTTCAAGCTCCGCTCTCTGTGGGGAGAAACGAATACATTAAGACATAAGAACAGTGCCCAGTATCCGCTAAACTTCGCTACATTGGTGTGCATGGGTTTGAGGCACTTACTTTCCACTTCACTTCTCGTTCTCGGTCTGCTGGTACAGCCAGCGATGACTTGTGCCGAGTCGCCTACATCGGCTGCAGAGGGGGTGCTTCAGCGCCTGATGTCACAGCTGGCACGCCAGTTTGATCTGGCTCTCGTTGCCAGACCAGACAATAAAGATTATTTCCGCATCGCGGGCACTCGAGGACATATTCGAGTTGAGGCAGCCACACAGCCTACCCTTCTCTATGGCGTTAATTGGTATCTGAAGTATGTGGCGCATTTGCAGGTATCCACCAATGGGGTTCAGTTGGGCTCTCCTGGCCTTATACTCGCAGCACCAAAGACAGCCATTGAGAAGCCTGCTCTTTATCGCTGGCGCTATGCGTTGAATGAGAACGTTGACGGCTACTCTGCCCCTTACTGGGATGCGAAACGCTGGCAGCGTGAGATCGATATTCTCGCGTTCAGCGGAACGAACGCCGTCCTGATCGAACGTGGAATGGACCTGGTTCTGTATCAGACCTTCCGCGACGCCGGCTACTCGGATGAGGCGATTCGTAACTGGATTGTTCAGCCTGCACACCAGAACTGGCAGTTGATGGGAAATATGTGTTGTTTCGAGGCTCCGATTTCGATGGAGCTTCTTGAGAAGCGATCTCGCTCTGCTCAACAACTGATTGCAACTCTGCGCAGGCTGGGTATTACACCAGTTCTACCCGGCTACTATGGCATTGTCCCCGCGGACTTTGCTTGTCTCCATTCGGGCGCGCACGTTATCACTCAAGGGGACTGGAACGGATTTACTCGGCCAGGCTGGCTTGATCCACGCGATCCAAACTTCGACAAACTAGCAGAGTCTTTCTATCGCCATCAGCATGCTCTCTATGGTGATTCGGCGATCTACGACATGGAGATCTTTCAGGAGGGTGGAGCGTCAGGCGACGTCCCGGTGCCGGAGGCTGCAAAGCAGGTTCAGTTGGCTCTGAGGCGGGCTCATCCGGATGCGCTTTGGATGTTGCTTGGATGGCAGCAGAATCCGACTCAGGAACTGCTCTCTTCTCTCGACACCAGTCACGTTCTCATCGCAGAGATCGAGCAGGGGCGCATACCCCGCGAGGACCGCGATAGAGAATTTCGCGGCGCGGTGTGGCTCTACGGCGGACTGTGGGAGTTTGGTGGACGCACTACGATGGGAGCGCCGCTCTATGACTACGCTGTTCGTCTGCCAGAGATGGCGAAGCGGGCTGGCAGCCGTATTGTAGGTACCGCTATCTTCACAGAAGGGTTGGATACGAATCCTGTTGCCTTTGATCTTTACACTGAGATGGCGTGGCATACCGATTCGGTTAATCTGAGTGAGTGGACCGACGAATATGCGGTACGCCGATATGGCGCGGATGATTCTCATGCGCGCAGGGCGTGGCAGATCCTTCTCAAAACAGCGTATGGATATCGCGCCGACGGCAACATGCAACATGGCGAGCGTGATGCTTCGCAGGACTCCGTCTTCAACTCTCAACCTTCGCTGACAGCAACGCGCGCGGCCACATGGTCTCCCGATGTTCTTCGCTACAATCCGGACGAATTTGCACCGGCGCTTACGGAACTGCTACAGGTTGCGCCTGCGCTCCGCTCCGGTGAGACATACCGTTATGATCTTGTCGACGTCGCGCGGCAGACAATGGCCAATGAAGGCCGTCGCCTGCTGCCGCTCATCAAGCAGGCTTATGATTCGAAGGATAAAGCTGCGTTTGCCCGGCTAAGCCAAGAATGGCTTCTTGATATGGAGCTGCAGGACAAACTGTTGCAAACCAGCCCGTTTTTTCTTCTCGGACGATGGCTCTCTTTTGTTCCGCCATGGGCCTCTTCACCGGCAGAGCTTGATCGTCTCAACTACGATGCTCGGTCGATTCTGACTACGTGGGGTGACCGCAAGGCAAGCGAGTACGGTCTTCATGAATACGGCAACCGCGACTGGGCTGGCCTGACGAGCGACTACTATATGCCGCGCTGGCGAATGTACTTCGGCTCGCTCGCTGACTCGCTTGCGACGGGAGAAGCTCCGAAGAGTATCGACTGGTATGATTTTGGCGACCATTGGAACCACAGTCAAAAGAGCTACACTGCTGTGCCGCAAGGTGACCCCTATGCCGCCGCCCTTGCCATCGCTCATGCTCTCCATCTCGCACCTAACCAATAGATTGAGGCGCACCAGTACACTATGACAACGATGAGCGCACCCTCCGAAAGTCCCTGGCCATCTCTTACCGCCGCGCGGCCGGGCCGCCTGCTGTCGCTCGACTTTCTCCGCGGCCTGACCATTGCCTTCATGATCCTCGTCAATAACAACGGCAGCGAGGTTTACGCGTACTGGCCGCTTAAGCACGCGGCATGGAATGGCTTCACGCCGACCGATCTCGTCTTCCCTACTTTTCTTTTTCTTGTCGGTATCTCGACAGTCTTCTCCAGTGCCTCCCGTATTGCGCAGGGTGCGACGAGGCAGTCGCTGCTTTTGCATGTTGTTCGACGCTCTGTGATTCTTTTTTTGCTTGGCCTGGTGGTGAACAGCTTTCCATTCTTCAATCTCCACACGATGCGCTTCTACGGTGTGCTTCCTCGCATCGCCGTCTGTTATCTGATCGTAGCTTCGCTCTATCTTGTCAGTCCGGGCTGGCGCGGCAAGGTGGCTCTTGCAGTCGCCGCGCTCGTTGGATATTGGATTCTGATGCGGTTTGTTCCGGTGCCCGGATATGGCGTGCCTGGACGTGACATTCCCCTGCTTGACCACGATGCAAATCTTACCGCGTGGCTGGATCGCCAGATTTTTTCTGCGCCGCATCTGTACGAGCACACACGCGATCCCGAGGGCCTGCTCAGTACAATTCCAGCCCTGGCTACGGCTTTGCTTGGCCTGCTGACGGGTATTTGGTTGCGGACTCAACGCAAACTCAGCCAGAAGGTGAGTGGAGTCGCGATCGCCGGAATTACAGGTATTCTTCTCGGCGGTCTATGGAACTTTACTTTCCCTATCAATAAGAAGCTCTGGACCAGCTCGTACGTTCTCTTCGCCGGCGGGCTTAGCCTTCTGCTGCTCGCGCTGTGTCTTGCGATTGTGGATCTGCCAGAGAAAAAATCTGGTAAGCAGAACCGCTCTCGTTTGCTTGCCCCATTCTTCATCTTTGGGACCAACGCTATCGCGGCCTATGTCTTCTCTGAGCTTCTGGCGGCGGCGATCGCCAGCATTCGTTTGCAGCCGGGCCTCAGCTTGCAGCAATACTGCTATCAGTTGATTGCCCGAATCGTGCCGAACCCGGCCTTTGCTTCCCTGCTCTACTCCCTCTTGTTCGTTGTCGTCTGCTGGCTTTTTGTCGCTGCCCTCTACCGCCGCAAGATTTTTCTCAAGGTCTGATCCGTCTCTAACAATGACGTAGTTAGAAGATGAATCCTTTACGACGTGCGAGGCTCGAGTCTTGTAATATCGTCTTTCCCTTTTGAACCAAGGGGGAGTAATCTCTCAGGACTGGCTGGGTATTTGTCGGCGCTCTTGACTGCGATCCGAACGAACGAGTACTTTATCCGTGCGTCTAGTCTCTATGCTCTACGCTCACTAGTGCGACCCGCCGCCTGTGGAATTTCAACCATTCGACCTATCGCCATTGAAACAGCGCTTTAGGCATTCCCCCGGAATCATATTTGAGTCAAGTTGACCGTTTGAGGAATCAAAGTTTTTGCCGGCGGCGGATATCTGAATGATGCATGACTGAGACCTAGCCGAGATCAATCTGACGCGCTCATGGGCTGCGACAGATCTTAAGGAAGGACAGAAGATGAACCCACAAGTGCAAGAGGCAAGGAGTGAAGAGGCTCTCAAGGTTTCCCTCTCGGGATTCAATCTGATTAATTCTCCTCGTCTCAACAAAGGAACCGCGTTCTCTGACCACGAGCGCGATGTCTTCGATCTCTACGGATTGCTGCCGCCGCACGTGGGAAGTCTTGACGAGCAGCTTGAACGGCGGATGCAGTCTCTCAACGCGCAACCGAGTTCTTTTGCGAAGTACAGTTTTCTTCGGGACGTCCAGGACACGAATGAAACGCTGTTCTATGCCCTCCTGATTCGCAATGTTGAGCAGATGCTGCCTCTTGTGTACACACCGACAGTTGGTGAGGGATGTCAACGATTCAGCGAGATATGGAGAAAGCCACGCGGCCTTTTTCTGAGCTATCCGAATAAGGATCGGATTACTCAAATTCTCGGTCACTCCCGGTATAACGACGTGAAATGTATCGTTGTCAGCGATGGTGAACGCATCCTGGGCCTTGGTGATCAAGGTGCGGGCGGCATGGGAATTCCGATCGGGAAGATGGCACTTTATACTGCGCTGGGCGGAATTCACCCGGAAAATTGTCTGCCGATTTTGCTCGACGTCGGGACGGACAATGAGGAGCGTCTCAAAGATCCGCTCTATATTGGCTGGCGGAATAAACGTGTGCGTGGGCAGGAATACGATGATTTTGTCGAGACGTTTGTCTCCGCAGTGAAGACACGCTGGCCTCACGTCCTGTTGCAGTGGGAAGATTTTGCAGGGACGAATGCAGCGCGATTTTTGGCGCGCTACCGAAATCAGCTGTGCACATTCAACGACGACATTCAGGGCACCGCGGCTATTACGAGTGCAACGCTCATCTCTGCAATCAATGTCACGGGCGTTCCGCTGGAGCAACAGAAGATTGTCGTTGTTGGATTTGGCAGTGCCGGGTTAGGAATTACCAACCTGCTGGCACAGTTTGTTGAAGATCGTGGCGTCTCGAAAGAAGAAGCACGGTCTCGCTTCTACGGGGTCGACTACTACGGTCTTATTACCGAAGGTCGTAAGCATGTGGAGCCAGAGCAGCTACCTTATGCGCGTAAAGAAGAAGAGGTGAAGAGTTGGAGACAGGCGAATGGAGAGATCACGCTCCTGGATGTGGTTCGCAATGTGAAGCCAACTGTTTTGATCGGCGTCTCCGGTCATGCGGGAGCGTTCACCGAAGAGGCCGTTCGTGAGATGGCGAAGTACACAGATCGCCCGGTGATCTTTCCGTTGTCCAATCCTACTTCGCGCAGTGAGGCGATACCTCAGGACTTAATGAACTGGACGGATGGCCGCGCACTGATCGGCACCGGCAGTCCGTTCGAACCAGTGAGCTTTGGCGGGAAGAAAACACCGGTGGCTCAGACCAATAATTCGTACATCTTTCCCGGGCTCGCCCTCGGTATCATTGCTTCCAAAGCTCGATTCGTCAGCGATGCAATGGTGAAGGCGGCGGCAACTGAATTGATTCGTCACCTACCCACGCAGCAGGACAAGCAAGGAAATCTTCTTCCGCCGATCTCTCAGGCGCGCGGAATTGGCCGCCTGATTGCGCAGGCTGTTGGGAAGCAGGCACTTCAGGATGGCCAAGCACAGGTAGCAGACGAGGCGGCCCTGAATCGGGAGATCGATGCAAACGTCTGGGAGCCACATTACGTTCCCTATGAACGGGGCTAATGGATTTGTGCGGAGCGAGCACCTGTGAAGACGCAGCTTCGTAACATTATCTGGGAATTTTGCCATGAGCGTGAGGTGATGGATGGCTACACACGAGGCGTCTGCGTTGAAGCCTATCCCTATAGGCATTCAGGCTACGGGAACACGTAAAGAAACGGACTCGATGGGCGAAGTAGAAGTGCCGGCAACCCACTATTGGGGCGCGCAAACGGCACGTTCTCTGATCCACTTCGCTATTGGAGACGATCACATGCCGAAGCAGGTGTACCACGCTTACGGCTATGTGAAGAAGGCAGCCGCTCTGGTTAATGCAGCGGCGGGACGCCTCGATCAACGGCTTGCGGATGCTATCGCTGTCGTTGCGGACGAGGTCATCGCGGGCAAACTGGATAGTGAGTTTCCGCTCTTCGTATGGCAGACCGGCTCCGGGACACAATCGAATATGAACGTCAACGAAGTGATCTCCAACCGCGCGATTCAACTGCTTGGTGGAGAGTTGGGGAGCAAGACGCCGGTTCATCCTAATGACCATGTCAATATGGCGCAATCGTCGAACGACACCTTTCCAACAGCGATGCACATCGCCAGCGCACTTGAGGTGAAGCGATACCTGTTGCCCAGGGTAGAAGCCCTGGCTGTCGCGATCGAGGAGAAGGCGAAACAGTGGAATAACGTCGTCAAGATTGGCCGCACACATCTGGAAGACGCTGTACCACTGACTGTCGGGCAGGAGTGGTCAGGTTACGCTGTCCAGCTTCGCGACTCAATAGCGATCATCGACCAGTCTCTTCGGGGGATCTATCAATTGGCGGCAGGCGGTACCGCTGTTGGCACCGGACTGAATGCTCCTCCTCACTTTGGGGAGGAGATCGCCGCAAAGATTGCGGAGTTGACGAAGCTACCGTTCGTAACGGCCCCGAATAAGTTTGCCGCGCAGGGTTCGCTCGATGCGATGGTGAATGCGCATGCAGCGCTGCGTTCGCTCGCCGTGGCGCTGATGAAGATTGCCAACGATATGCGGTGGCTGGCGTCGGGTCCGCGATGCGGATTAGGTGAGTTGGTGTTGCCAGCCAACGAACCGGGATCTTCGATTATGCCCGGTAAAGTGAATCCCACCCAATGCGAGGCAATCGTGATGATCTGCATCCAGGTCATCGGCGATGATTCCGCGGTGGCTTTTGCCGGCTCGCAGGGCAACTTTGAATTGAATGCGATGAGACCGATTATCATCAATAATTTTCTTCATTCGGCACGCATCCTGGCCGATGGAAGCGAGAAGTTCCGAATCTTCTCGGTCGAAGGAACTGTGTTGAATGAAAAACGCATTGCGCAGTTCGTTCAGAACTCTCTGATGCTCGTTACGGCGCTCAGCCCTGTCATTGGATACGACAAGGCATCGAAGATCGCTCATAAGGCGCTCGATGAGGAGACAACGCTGAAGCAAGCCGCACTTGCGACGGGGTGGATTGATGAGAAGACGTTCGATGAAGTTGTTGATCCGAAGAAGATGGTGTTTCCACAGAGTTGAACTACAGGATTTCTAATCTGCGCTGGCTCCGCGATGCCAAGCCGGCAGTGGGACAGAGAGTGCGATTGCCAGACCAACAGCGATTGCAGATGTTAGAAGAATTGTGTAAAGAATGAGCGACACTGTTTCAGCGATCAGACCGCTGGACGCCAGATCTCCTGCTCTCAGAATTTGAAGACACCCTATAAACGCTCGAAACGCGTAGGAGCCTGGAACCAGAGCAACGACGCTGGGGAAGGCGAACGTTGTGGGCGGAGTTCGAAAACGTCGGGCAAAGATATGAGCCAGAAGGCCTGCCACGAGCGAACTAATTACGGTTCCACTGATGATGTCCAAGCCGAAGTGCAACAGAGCGGTTCGGAGTGCGTGACAACAGACGCCACAGATGACGCAGGCCCAGACGGCGCTTGCAGTGACATTGAAGAGGAAGACGTAACCGATGGTTGTCAATGCAGAGAATGCAGCATCTTCTGCGATTGGTAACAAAGGTGATGGCCCGGATAAAGGTATGCCAACGCCGGTTACGACTGTTGCTGTGAAGAGGCCTAACGCGATGGCCACGACAACCAATACGGAAAAGGAAAGCCTAGAAAGAGCGAGGGTCATATTGTTATCGATTGCGTCTCGGATGCCGTTGATAAGAGGAACACCGGGAACCAGGAGCATCGCCGGGGCGATGAGGCAGAGCGCAGGGATGTTACTCGGATGCACCCTCATCCCCACCCCACCGATGATGCCAGAGACCAAGGCGGTGATGAAGGGAATGGCTAGCTGGTGGATGTGCCAGCGGCCGAGTCGCTGTCGTACGGCAGTCCCAATCATGGATGCGATAAGGACCGTAGCGAAGACAGACCAGTCGCCTCCGAACAACCTGGAGAGGCTTGCCCCAGTCAGTCCGAGCGTAGCGGCAACAAGCCACCATGAGTAGAGTGGCTTGCTGTACTCCAAAGCGGTTAGTCGTGAAGCTATCGTGACGACATCAAGAAGTCCAGAGGAGGTGTCATCGACGATTCGGTTGAGAGACTCGACGGCGGTCATATTCACGGTGGTGGCAGGAATGTGTGAACCTACCTTCGTTCGGAACTGATTTTCCACAATGACCGTGAGCAGAAGCGCATCGAAGGTAATCGATAGATGCGATTCGTAACCCAGCCCGTGTGCAAAACGCTCTACTGCTTCCTTCGCACGAGCAGTATCAGAGCCGTTCATCAGGAGAAGCCGGCCGATCTCTAACGAGAGGTGCGCGGTCTCCTCTGGCGTTGCAGATGTTGAGTGGTTCGCTGTCATTGAATTCGTCGCATGCAAATCGAATACTATCAGGCAGAGCGGCAGTGTTTCGACGATGTGGGCGTGGCGTGGGTTTGGTCATTCTGATGTCTTATGGGCTTCCGAGCGAGCGTAGATCAGATGACGTAAGACCATTTCTTTGGCGAGGTAACTAAGTAGACGGCACTCCAGTTCGCCATCTGCTCGGGTGAACCGCTCATGTTGGCGCAGATGCTCAGCCCATGACTGCACTAGCATTATCTCCAAGTAACGGTTCGCAACTTCGGTATCAGAGAATATGGCCCAGCTGTAGGCCCCGTCCCGACGTCGTATCCGAGCATATTGATGGATTGCGTCCAAAAATTCCGCAGTTCGTTCCGGAATGACGGAGTATTCGACCGTAACCAGCACGGGGCCGCGCTCGAGATCAGAGTCATCTTCTTTGACGAAAACGGGCATACGCCAGTGGTTCCAGGAACTCAGGTCGGCGGGTGCGTCAGGAAGTTTTGCGAAGAATACGAGGGCAGTCGTTGCGATTGTTCCGAGGCCAGCTGAGACGAGTGCGGCTTCGACGGTAGCTCTTTGCGCGACAGCCCCCCAAACAGCACTGCCGAGAGCAAAGCTTCCCTGAAAGACAAGTATGAAGACTGCAAGTACTCGTGCCCGTACCCAATCCGGTGCAAGGTTCTGTACCAGAGTGTTGATCAGAGAGACGAAAAGTACCCATGCTGCACCCCCGATCAACATGACGGGCGCGAGCGTAGCTAACTCGTGAAAGACGCTGGTCATTGCGATCGTAATCCCGAGGATTACCACTCCCGCGGAGACGATAGTCTCTGTCGACCATTTGGCGCGAGCTGGTTGCATGATTAATGCACCTGCAACTGCGCCAGCTCCAAAGCACCCGAGCAATAGCCCGTAACCGATTGCGCTCTTGTTGGCGCTGTGAGCAACTGTTGGCAGGAGAGCAAATAGAGCGCTTGAGAAAAATACTACGACTCCCGTTCGAACCAATACCCTGAGAATAGCGGGGGAGTAGCGCACATACCGAAGAGCAGCAATCGTGGCGCCCGAAAATGTCTCCGTCGGTGAAGTCCGCTTACGCACCGGCCTTTTCCATTTGGCAACAACTAGAATCACTCCGAAGAAAGCGAAGAAATTTGTTACAAACGCAGTGGCGACTCCGGCGATGGCTATGACGATGCCGGCAAGCGCAGGTCCTACGGCTCGGGCAAGATTGAACTCGATGCCGTTGAGAGCTGACGCTGCGGCAAGATCCTCCTTAGGCACTAATTCAGGCAGGATTGCGCGCCACGATGGAGTTTCGAACGCGTCTCCTGCTGAGAGTGCAAACGTTAATACCAGCAGCAACCAGGGGGTCATGAACCCACCGATTGTTAAAACGCAGAGGAGAAGCGCTACGCCCACCATCCATGTTTCTGTGGCAAGAATCAGCTTGCGGCGGTCGACGATATCTCCGGCAGAACCGGCGGGGAGCGATAGGAGAAAATATGGCAGGGACGCAGCTGTTTGCGTAAGTGCTACGTAGATAGGCCCAGCATGGAGTGAGACCATCAGCCAGGCAGCACCAACGCTCTGCATGAACGTGCCAATGTCGGAGACGACATTGGCAGCCAACAGATTGCGGAAGGTCGGCACACGCAACGGTCGCCACAAGCTGGACGCCTCCCGCGGAGCCGATTTTTCCTTAGCCGTATCTGCCAATTGACCTTGCCCCCGGTCACCTAAGTGTTGTCGGGTTCTCACGAAAGACCATGAATTTTGAAATGCTCCAACGGATAGTGAGCGTATGTTAATCTTTGACGCCTGAAACCGGAGATATACGGCAGTTAATCTGTAAGTTTCTTTCGCTTTCAGGATCAAACGTTCTCAGGATCAAAATTTCGCCATTGTCTCCGAAAACGCATTCGCCCTCTATACCGGAGAGGCAATTCCCAGATGTCGAATGAAGGAGCGTTCTGACGGGCAGGAGCGTGATGCTAGTTGCCCCAATTTCGTCACACGGTTGCACAAGGCAGAGCTGAGTGTGAATGCGTTACTCTGAGGCTTTAGCTGCCAAGGCTGCTGCCACTGAGATGTTAGGCAACAGTTCCTGCGATACTCCGTGTCGCTTCTGCAGATATGCAGGGTCGTTGCAGGATGCCCAGGTTTTTCCGTCGTTATCTTCCCAGACAAGAATTTTAAGCGGAAGATCGATTGCGATGCTGGGAGTCGTCAGCATAAGTGGTGTACCAGCCTTTGGGTTGCCGAAGATCAGAAGTTTGGTTGGCCGCATCTTCAACCCAACTTTTTCCGCTTCCCCGCTGTGATCAATTACTGCAAACAGGGTGATGCCCTTCGTTTCCAGAATTCCCTTGAGTCTTTCCACCGTCTGGTCTACCGAGTGATTGCTGAGCGTATCGATGATGCCATTGTCGTTACTATGTACCATTCGTTATCTCCGTGCCCCTGTAAACGATCGGGGAACCAACAAGGAAGACACATGAAGGCTGGTCCTACATATATTTGAATCATCTTCATCCTCAGTAAATTCCTCAGTAAAAATGTTGGCCAGATCGTGGTAATCACGATCCGGCCAAAGTAGAGATTGAGGTGATTCTTAAACTGCTTTGACCATATCTTTTGACTTCCTTGGCTGCAGTAGAACGATAGCCTGTAACAGTTGCCAGTTCGACGTTAAATACATTAGAGGTTCACTCTAACTTGCATGTTAGTTAATTTCGATCGCGCTCAGTAGAGAGTTGTTAATGACTGAGGTGAACGTAACGGTGAAAGTGCCGTTGGCATCTGCATTTTGCGTAAGCTGCTGTATGACTGCCTTGTTCTTAGCACCCGCCGCAGCGAAGATGTCGAAATTCGTCACTACCTGCGTTCCATTGATGCTGATATTGAAGGTTCGTGAGTTGGCTGTTGAGAAGAATGTCTCGGCAAAGTGCATCCGTACTGTGTGCGCCGATCCAGGTACAAAACCAGCAAGCGTGTAGGTGAAGTTACCTTGACGAGCATCCTGATACACCGTCATAGGCGCCGCATTCGTAACACCGCTGAGATCGATTACATTCTTATGGCTAAGAATAGATCCGCCCTCAAAGTCCACGTCCGCAAGAAAGGGAGCGACCGCCGAACCGCCTGCGTTGATCTGCGCACTGCTTACCGTCGGGCACTGACTGATGGAAGCGGTGGCCTGGGCCGAAGTCACCGATAAGCCAGCCAGATCTACTGCCTGCACGGCATAATAGTAAGGTGTCTGACACATTGCCGTCGTATCTTCAAACTTCGAGCCGGATACTACGGTTGCGACCTGATTAGCCACTGATGGAACGAACCCAGAAGTGGTTCCGCGAAACACGTTATAGTACCCTACCGTGCAACCCGAGGGTGCCGCGCTCGCATTCCAGGTCAGCGCAATTGCATTGTTAGAGTCTTCCACAGCAGCCAATCCACCCGGAGCCTGAGGAATAATACTGCAAGCGTTGCTTCCTCCGGCTGTAACAGTCAGCGAGTCAAGACGGGAGACACTCTGCGTGGCTACGTTAAAGATTTGAACGGTGTTTTGACCGGCATTCAGGGGTACCACGATGCTGTCGGTACTAAACGTGTTGAAGTCCCCGGTTTGCGGGAAGTTCAGATCTTCGGTCATGACGGTGCCGTTCACCATAATGCCTTCGGGACGATTCAGAACGCCTGGGAAGAGACCTTGTTGGAACGCATAGCGAAGTGCCAACGTGTAGTTGCCGGATGCCGGAACTACCACGTTCGAGAAGGTTGCCGTTCCTTCTGTCGTGTAGGCCATATCGACAGTCTCCTGGTTAGGACTTATCGCGTTCGATGCGGTGATGTAGGAGGGGAACCACGAGCTCAATTGCTCGAAGCAATCGAAACCACTGAGCAGAGCGTCCTTGAAGTAATACTGCGTTCCGCCCGCTACCGCCGCCCCAGCAACTGTACCGTTGCCGCGCGATGTTGGGAACTGTGCGGGACACGGTCCGGCCAGCGCCGCCCCGACTCCAATAGACGACAACATCGACAAAACAAGAATTGCCTTTTTCATAACACTACCTTTCAGTGACTCTGTTCTGCGTTCAGTGACAGACAATCGACAGCTCTTTGGCTTACCGATCGCAAGGGGGAGGTCGATTTTTAGGCTTCGCGGCACGAAGTGAATTCATTCGCCGCAGTGAGTTGCCGCCATTGGGAAAGACTGCATCCTATGCGTGATCATTCTTCGACCACGCATAGGATATGTAGACACGTTTGATCGAGCTGTCTCCGTTACTGAATGGTGACGCTGTCAAAGGTTGAGATATTCAGAGTCGACTCTCGCTTCGAGGTGACGGCAAGCCCGGCAGTAACAGCTCCGGTCATCCCAGCATCTCTGGTAGAGATCAACGTCCAATTGACACCATCCGGCGACGCGTAGCCGTTGAACGTATTACCGGACCGTTGGAGCTTCACCCACACCGGAACGTTTTGCTGAGCCTGTCCCAGATCGATGGTGCCACCTCCATCCGGCGTACGAACGATCATGGCGACGCCATGGCCCGGAGTTGCGAAGACACCGGCGAAGGCTGCATCGTCTGCTGTGCTGGAACGAATCATCACGCCTGACTTAGCCCATACATCCGTGTTGGTCTGAGTATCGACATGCGCGATAACAGTGAAGTCACCGGTTGCCGACTGGTAAGCGTAGTTGAACTGATCGGCAGTGCCGAAGATATCGCTGCCGCTGCCGCCAACTGTAAAGGTGCCTCCATTTGCGCTGAAGGTTCCTGCTGTTTTAGGAGCGCCGATATCAAGATCGGTAAACTGCACGCTGATCGGGCTGACAGTTAGAGAGACGCTGGTGGTGTTGCTCAAGGAGCCGGAGGTGCCCGTGACCGGGATAACATACGTTCCGGGCATCGTCGAGACGCTTGTGGCGAGCGTGAGCGATGATGTTGCAGCTCCCGCGATCGAGTTCGGTGCGAACGTCGCCGTCACTCCAGCGGGTAAGTTGGTAGCACTAAGAGCGACCGCAGAGTTGAACCCGTTCTGCGGAGCTGTTGCAATGGTGAAGGACGCGCTGCCTCCCGCTTGAACCGCACCCACTGTCGGAGTCGCCGAGATCATGAAATCCGGACTGGCCACTGTAGATGCAACCGTCAATGAGACTTGTGCGTCGTGAAGGCTGCTTGCGCTGAAACTGGTCAAGAGGGGGAAGTAGGCTCGCTTGGTGGCAGAGGCGGAGGTTGCGATTGTAATAGTCGCCGACTGCGGTGTGGGATCACCGGTAAAGGTGAACTGTGGCAGCGTGGGAGCAGTGGAAGTTGCAGGGAGACCGGAGGTACTCATCGATACGACCCCAATGAAGCCGTTCAAAGGAGTGGCCGTGACCGTGTAAACAACCGGTGTACCAGGCGTAACAATCTGTGGAGACGTTGGGGTAACGCTAAAGACATAGTCGGCAGCTGTGGGATCTGCAACCGTCAATGAGCCCTCCCATACGTTCTCGAGCGAGCCGCTCTGCCCGATGACCTCTATATTTCCCGTGCCCAACATCGGAGCCGGCGAGGTCGTCGTATTGATCGTCAAAGTTACAGGAACAGTCACTCCCGGAGTCAGACTGACAGTGGATGAACTAAAGGAAGCAGAAGAGCCCTTGTTACTGCAGGAGACCTTGCCGGCCGTCGTCCAAGTGCAGCTTCCTGGTAGATGTGCGGTAGACAGCTTGACGGTTCCCGTAAATGTGCTGCTCGCAGTAACATTCAGGTTATACGTAACGGGGCTGCCAGGCTTAACCGTTTGGCTCTGCTGCTGAGAGGTGATGCTAAAAGTAGGCACGATCGAAGGATCTGAGTTAGGTACGGTATTCGCAGGACAGAACGTGATCTGATACCCCGAAGCTGGCACAGGAGCTACATTGAAGTCGCTGGACGGGTCGTCAAAGGCATACCCGTATACCGAGGGGCAGGACTTCTTAAGTACGGCTCCGCGGTAGTTTGTGTCCCAATTTACGTTGTTGCAGGCCTGCGGTGATGCATATGGTCCAGCACAGCAATAATTTGCTGTTCCAAACTGGCTGCAGAGGCTCTTGCATCCGACGATCTGTCCAGCGCCGTTCAGTATCTGTTGACCGGTTGGGCAGGAGTTCCGCAGATCGACCTGGCATGCAGAGTTGACCGCATGGGCCGGGTTAGGATCGTTGAGTTGAACAGAGAGAGGAAAATCAAACGCGTCGACAAGGCTAATGTCATAGTTGTCTGCTCCGGTCGGTGAACCGGTAAGGGTAAACTCCGCAAGACTGGTCGAACCGGCTCCGGCGTGTTGACACTGCAGACCGCCGCAATCACCCGTCTGACAGGAGCCCTTGCCGTTCGCATCAAAGGTGCACTGACGACGTCCCCAGAAGCGTCCGCCAACCCACGGCGTGGGCAGTGAGGTGGTGACGGTTGTGCCCGCAGGAAGCTCCAGTCCTCCAGACGAGCCGTTGAAGACAGGAGTCGGATTACCTGCGCCGGCTACCCATACTGTTTCTGCGCAGTTATTCGTGATGATGAACTGGCGGGTCTGAGCGATCGCCATATCGTCGATTGCGGCAAAGACAATCAGTAGCACATACAGTAGCGTCATCGGGCCGCGTCGGACATTATTCGATGAGATGGATTTTGAAGAGCCGACTTTCATCGGGTTGGCCTTTCGCGGAAGTACGGAGAAAGGCAGGGATATAAGGTTCTGCAAGAGTAAATTCAAAGATTGCCTCCGGTAAAGCCAGTGACCAGTTTCAAAACAAAGTTTTGGTGATTCAACTTCGAGGAATATAGGTCTCTCCACCTGCGCTGTAAACAGTACGAAGGTAGTACTACCTCTGGCAACAGTCGCCTCGCCCAGCATGTCATCGAACGCATACGTTATTTGTGCTGAATATCGGCACAATATAAAAACGACCGCGACTGAGAAGAGACTATCGACTACAGTGGAACAGTACTGGGGCGGACATCGGGCTGTCTTCCGATGAAGGAGGCAGGAGCATAGATAGTTGACTGTTAGGGGAGGTCAGCTTCAACTGCACACTTGTGCACAGTAATGATATGAGACCAAGTCGTGCTCGCTGCCCATTGCGCCCTTCAGACTATCTTGAGTGTGCAATTGGATGGTGTAAAAATAAGCATCGCTTGTGACACAATGTCATCAGCAATGTGGCACGAGCCGTTTCATGAGTTTGTAAAAAATGTCACATACACCCGCAAATCATTAACGGGCAATCCGATGGAGTTGGGGGCGATTCTATTCCAGCGAACCTCCAGTAGTTAAAGCAGCTTGTTCAAGGAATAGAGATAATCGAATGATGATGGGGATAAAGGCGAGATACTCGCTTCGGCTTGTCAATATATTGTTGCTCTGAATCCGGTTGTCGGATTAGCGCGAGAGCTCCATTGCTTGCCATTCCAGAACCAATTCTTTATTTATATGCAAGTGAATCGCATGGATCATCAACCGTCAACACCGCGACTCAGGAGCGTTTCTTCGGCAAATCGATACCCAAAATGACTATCGGTCAATAAGTAGACCGGGTCCGATGGATTATCTTCCAGCTTTTTACGGAGCTGGCTCATATATGTGCGCAGATATTCTAGTTCCTTCCTATATTCTGCACCCCATACCGTAGTAAGTAGACGCGCGTGAGGTATCGGCAGCCCCGATCTTGCCATCAGATAGTGGAGAAGATCGAATTCTTTTGGGGTCAAATGAACCGTCTGACCTGACTTACGAACTACTCTGCGAGCAGGATCGAGTTCGATATTTCCTATCTGAATTACGTCGTCATCGATAGAATGCGGAGTCTGTATCCTGCGCAGCACCGCTCGTATCCTCGCAGTCAATTCTCGAACATGAAAAGGTTTGGTTACGTAGTCGTCCGCGCCGGCATCGAGTGCCCTTACTTTATCTTCTTCACTGTCTCGCACTGTCAGCATCAAAATGGCAAGGCTCGGAGACAACTGACGCATCTGTCGGCATGTTTCAATGCCTCCCATACCAGGCATGTTGATGTCCACTAGAGCAGCGTCGTATCGCATTGCGCCAAGGAGTGGCAAAGCCTCTTCACCTCTGGGGACCTCGGTAATGTCAAACCCAAATATATCTAGCGCAGTCCGCACCGCGTGTCGAATGAGCGCATCATCTTCCACTATCAAAAGCCTAATGTGTGATTTATTCAATTCTGCCTCCTGACTATACGGGGAAGAGACAGAAAGAATGTCGTCCCCTTTTCGTGCTCGCTGGTGACCCAGACTCTTCCTTTATGTGCTTCAGCTGCTTTTTGAACGATCGATAAACCCAGGCCCGTTCCAGCAGCGCGATAAGAGGCATCACGACTTCTATAGAAGCGTTCAAATATCCTGGATCTATCTTCAATCGGTATCGTCGGCCCGTCATTGTGGACAGAAATTAAGACCTGAGAAGCATCTTCCAACGCTGAGACTTGAATCGTGGAGCCAGTTATCGAATACTTCGCCGCGTTCTCAACAAACTCACCAATAGCTGTTCCGATCAATTCTTCATCCGCGCGAACGAAGATGCTCTGCGACCCGATCGATACCTGAACACGCTGTCCGTTGAGCCTGCCTGCTTTCAGGGTCAATGCGCGGTAGATCAACTTCGAAACCGTGACTTCCTGTTTGTTCAGCTTAAAGTCCTCTGCTTCCAGCTTTGCTTTCTGCAAAAGCCTGGTCGCGAGAGTGTCGAGCTCTGCCGTCTGTCCACTAATGAGCGTCGCCATCTCGTTCTGCTCCGGTGTAAGGCCACCCATCTCGGACAAGCACGAACTTGCCGTCATAATGACAGTCAACGGCGACTTGAAGTCGTGAGCCAGAGCATCAAGGACCGCGGTGCGCAACTGTTCTGTCTGCCGTGCGGCCTCCGCCCTACTCTCCTTCTCGAAAGACTGAGCACGCTCAAACGCGATAGCCACCAACGACGCGATCGCATCGACAATGCCCGAACCAAGATTCGGCCCACGCAATACAATTCCGCCGAAAGGATGCTGCCCCAGACGGAGTGGACGCTGCCAAATATCTGTCTTCAGGTCCGGATTCTTTCTATTTTGCAAAAACGCTTCGCGCGCCAAGGTGCTGTCATCCTCTGAACAGGCACCCGCAAAGTCGAGCCGCGCAAGGTTGCCGTCGAAGATAGTAACTGCTTCGACGTGCATTGTGTCCAATATCAGCAAGACCATCTGCGAACCAGCTGGCTGGCCGCGATCAAGAAACAGCGTTGCTCTGCTCAGTTCATAAAGCATTTCCATGCGCCGACTGTTCAGGTCGGACTGTCGTGCATGGGCCTGAGACTGAGACGAAAGTCGACTTACTACAGATGCCGTAAACAGGAATATTGTCAGCGCGACCCAGTTCTTGGGGTCCGACATGTGTAAGCTGAGGATGGGTGGAATAAAGAAATAGTCGAGGCATCCAGCAGCACCAAAAGATACGATCATGGCTTGCACAAACCCGCAACGCATGGCCGTTACCAAGACGAGTGCTAACAGCAAAAGACTGACCGTCGCCAAGTTAACATCGAGCTTGTAGGACAACAACGAGATCAGCAGAATAGCTGTCAGCGAAACGATCGACTGGTATCCGACACGCCTGATGTTCTTTGAGCCACGATACCGACTCGCAATTGACACAAAAACTCCGTGAAAATAATTACTCCTGAAGCTTTCTAAAGATATTCTTTCGCAGATAAAGAAGTTGTAAGGATGAACTAAGCTTCACGAACATGTACAACGAGAGACCGCAATCCAAAAACAGGATTGCGGTCTCTTATTAGCTCAACGTGGTGTTTCTTGTACGAGAGGTTTAGAACTCCACTCGCAACGCGATTTGCCCGGTTCTGTTTCCTGCGTTCTCCGCCGTCTGTGCGGTGGTGAGCATTCCGAACGAACCCGGGTTGCTTATGTTGGTTGCTGGAGGTGCATAGTTGGTGTGGTTCAGCACGTTAGTGAAGGTCGACTCGAAGCGCAGCCGCCAATTCTCATGAATTGCGATCAGTTTGGCCAAGCCCGCACTTACTGCAATCGTGCCCGGCGCTTCGAGCGTTCCGACTCCTGCATTTCCCACGCGGCCGGCGTTGACCGGAGTGTGAGCGAATGCGCTGAAGTTGAAATAGTTGCTGGGTGAACGATCTGCGGGAATCGGATTTCCGACGCGGTCTGGGCGAACGATCGAACCGTCACCAGAAGGATTCGTGTTGGTTTGATCATTGCTTACGCTATCGCTTGGGGTCAGGTACGGCCCGGTCTCGAGAAGCGTAATGGTGTTCACGTTCCAGCCGCCAAGGAAACCGTCCACTACATTTGCTGAAGAGTTCAACCACTGCCGACCTTTGCCGAAGGGCAACTCGTAAGTTCCCGTCACCAGCAGACGATGGCGGCGAGTGCCTACTACGTTGCCGCGGTTCGCGCTGATATCAAAACGATTCAGGTCCGCGAGACCATAGCGAGTTTCACCTTGAAACGCAGTTGGTGCATCACCCTGAGCATCACTGATGTTGTGTGCCCAGGAGTAGTTGGCATCGTAAGACAGCCCTCTCGCCATTCTGTGTGTGGCTGCTAGTTCCATCGCCTGATAGTTCTGTCCGCCCAGATTGTTGGTCGAGAAGATAACCGACCAGTTCGGGAATGGAAGAGCCTCCGGATTTGGGTTCATGGTGCTGGGATGAAGCTGGTTCAGGTTTTCGGTGACAGGAAGCCGGTAGGAGTTCATTCCCACGTAGCTCGCTCTCACCGAGGTGTTGGAGGTAATTTCACGCTCGATGGTAACGTTCCATTGTGCGGTCTGGGCATCGCGGTAGCGTGGGTTAGTGGCCTGCTCAAGCTCTCCGCCACCAAACGCCAATCCAGCGCCCGCTGGGGTGACCTGGGGGAATGTAAAGACCGGCGCAGTGTTTTGTCCGTTGGGATTATTTATGTACGTATTGACGACTGCCTGAGGATTGCTTTCATTGTTGTTCTGGAGTTGGCCCAGAGCGGTCACAGTGAAGATGCCAAACCCGGCACGGAAGACGGTTTTATTGTCTCTGAAAGGACGATAAGCAAGACTGACACGAGGATCGAAGTTGCGGTGATACGTCTGGCGAAGGCCAGCCGGAAGACCATCCTGACCATTCGTGATTACAGGCGTGCAGGTTCCCGGGTTGACACCAGCCAATCCGCAGGCGTTAAAAGATGCGAGGAAGGCTGGAGCTGGCCCAAGGCCGTGCAACAGCTTGTTATTGATGATAACTGCACCCTGTCCGTTTGCGCCGGTCCCAGTGTAGTTGGGATCGAAGTTGGCCTGAATACCGTTCTTGTCGACAAAGGGAGGGAGAAGTTCCCAGCGCAAGCCGAAGTTGAGTGTGAGGCGATCGTTCACCTGCCATTGATCCTGCCCATAGAGACCAGTCTGTGCGCCACCTGCGTCGTCCCTCGGACCCGTCACTGCAAAGTAGGTGGTGTGAGGTGCGCCAAGCAGGAGGTCACCAAAGGAGCTATTGGTAAAGGTGTTTTGGTTGAAGATGAATAGACCGTAGTCATCGGAGGGCGTTTCGATCTCGGGCACGGCAAAACGTACCCAACGGACGTCAACACCACCGCGAATCGTGTGCCTTCCCTTTGTGTAAGTTAGGTTGTCAGCAATTTGCTTGGTTGTGGACTTCGTCGGACCGACGTGGTCTCTTCCGATCTGAGTAAAGTTCGTTCCGTCGTTGAAGGAGATTGTGGGGAAACCCTGATCAGTTGGATGGTTGGAGACGTTTACGCCCTGATCGCCGCCGAGTTGGACTCCGAGACTCTGGAGAGCAGCTGCGCCCTCGATCCCGAAGTTAGGCGCAAGGATCGTGTCCGTAAAGCCATAACGGAACTCATTCAAAAGACGGCTGTTGATTACGTAGTTGTGGGAGATCAAAAAGCTTCGGTCGTGCTCACTGTCAACATCGTTCGGCAAGAGCGGATTTACGACGTTTACAGTGAGGTTTTTTCTATTGAACCGAGCATAGACCTGCTGCTTGGAATTGATAACCTGATCGATTCTGGCATCGAATCCATCCGTGTTCGAAGGAATCGAAACCAGCGTCTGATAGTTGACCGCACCACTCCCTGTGGTGAGATTGGGCAGCGGATAGTATTTTAATAAGTTGGTGGCGAATGGGCTGATACTCGCCTGAGGAATTACGTTGTTGGCGTAGGTGGCCCCCGTAAAGGGATTCTTCAAGGGCACGGGAACCTGCGCGCTATCAGCATTATTAGGGTCTACCGGCATCGTTGGAAAAGTGGAAACGAGCCCGCTGAGATCTCCCATTCTTTCCTGCAGGGTCGGCACAAAATACTGCTCTGCCTGTGAGGTCCGTCTACGGTTACCCTCGTAGTCGACGAAGAAGAACGTCTTGTTATGCCCGTCATAGAGATGAGGGATGGAAACTGGACCTCCGAAGCTGCCGCCAAATGTGTTGAAACGCTTCGGAGCTTTCTGTGTGAAGCTGAACACACGAGCATCGAGTACATCGTTTTGGAGATACTCAAATAGCGTTCCGTGGTACTGGTTCGTTCCGCCACGCGTCGTAAACGTAACGTCTCCGACCTGGGAGAACTCTGCATTGTTATTGAAAGCCGTGACCTTCAACTCCGCAATTCCCTCAGGAGACGGATAGGGATTGATTCCAGCGGCACTGTTGAAGACGTTCGTGGTCGAGATACCATCGACCGAAAAGCCAACCTGGTTGGCCGTGGCTCCACCGATAGCAATATTGCCCTGGCTGTCCTGCTGAACGTTCGGAGACGTCTCAAGTGCTGCGAGGGGACTCGTGGTTGAGGCACGAAAGTTCAACGGCAGTTTACCAATGTCTCCAGTATCTTTTGAGTCTCCGATGACGCCATTTTCCGTGTTGATCTGGGCCGCATCTGAGGTCACCTCTACGGTGCTCGCCTGCGAGGCAATCGTCATCTTGAAGTCATATCGCAGATCCTGACGAGCTGCGAGGCTGATTCCACCGATGATCGAATCAGCGAATCCGTCATGTTTGGCCCGGACGCTGTATTTGCCGGCAAGGACATTGTCCAGTTCATAGTTGCCACTCGCGTCCGTCTGCACTATGCGATCTGTATTTTCATCAACGTTATGCAACGTGATCTTGGAGTCGGGTATCGCCGCTCCGGTAATATCTTCGACACTTCCTCGAATGCTCCCGAACGTAGATTGCGCCAGCGCCACATGACCTGATGCTGCAAATGCGACCCCCAAGAGAAGAAAACAACAAATTATAAATTGGTATCTTTTCAGCTTCACAAATGTACCTCCTGTACTACTGAATGGTAGGAGGTGTGCCGTGAGGAAAGCACAAAGATGGGCCGGTTTTCTCGCTGAAACCGCAATAAAAGAGTTGATATCGAGGTCGCGGGATGCGGCTACAAACACTTTGAACAAGCTATTCGCGACCGCAATCTGCTGAATATAAAGCCCTCAACTCGGCCCTTGGTTCTAGATCTAGAGATGGTTTCGCCTAAAACTGCGTTCCTATAAATGGTGTCAAGCTTCGACGCGACAAAGAGTGTTGTATCGCCGTGAATGTCGAGCCAGGAGCCCCCTCATACCGAGGACGCGCAG
This sequence comes from Tunturiibacter lichenicola, assembly GCF_051013355.1. Classification (GTDB taxonomy): domain Bacteria; phylum Acidobacteriota; class Terriglobia; order Terriglobales; family Acidobacteriaceae; genus Edaphobacter; species Edaphobacter lichenicola_F. The sequence continues at coordinate 789,581 of NZ_CP132944.1, forward strand.
TGCTCGTAGTGTCTTTCACTTTTCTGGGCCGGCTCATCAAAAAAGATACTGGAGTCTGGGTTATTCGTAACCGATGATGCCTCGAACATACGAGACACACTTTTCGACTTCTTCACCCGATCGACCAGTTCCCGGATAATCGCAGTCTACATATGCGGTGAATGGGACCTGCTTTTCCTTAAGGAACTGCAGGACTTCTTTCATGTGCGCCGCTCCTTCCCCGAACGGAACACTTGGCCCTCCCGGCACCGCATCTTTTAGATCGATAGCGCACATTGACATATAGTTGGCCTGTACAAACTGCAACGAATCAATCTTCGCTTTCGTCAGGTCTCCGATGTCCGGGTCCATTCGGAAGTACTTAGAGATGGCGAGTTGCCTCTGCATCTCGTTCACATCGGAAAATTGGATGCCCACGATCATTCGATGTTTCTCAGCTGCAGCCGCCGTCATACTTGTTAGCGGCTCTGGGATGCGGGCAACAATCGAATTCGCTCCCAGAGCTTTTGCCATCAGGAATAGTCGGTCGATCTCCGCCTCGGAGCTCCCAAGTCTGGCCGAATAGGATTTGATTCGGAGGCCCTGCTTTTCAAATGTAGACCGGATATTCTCGAAATAGCTCGCCGGGACCGAAAGTCGCCACTCCGTCAATGCTGCCGCAGTCGCCTTCTGTTCTTCGAGTTGTTGCGGCGTCGGAGGCAACTTTGGCGCGCTCAGAACGCCAACGGGAAACACTGGATTGAATCTCGCAGGCTCCACGTGGCTGAACAGAATTTGGCAATCCTTGAGTCTCGCCTGCTTCATCACCTGGACGATGACGGGAATCGCTTCATCCTGTGAAAGAGCTCGCAGACTCCACGTGTTCAGTCCAAGCCTAAGTCCACTTTCTGCGAATCCGAAACTCTGGCGCGAACAAGCAGCGGCAGCCGCTATCGCACCCATTCCTTGGTTGAACTGCCTTCTTGAAAGCTTCATTGTCACCTCACGAATTCCGGATCGTTCCCTGCCGCCATGTGTTGGGCAATTCTAAATTGGGGATTGCCCCTTTCGTTTCTACCTCCGGCGAGTGAACACTGCTCGTTGCAACAACTGGAGCGAAGGTGGACGAGAAACGGGTGCGTTTATTGCGTCTTTCGGACGCGTTATTCTTCAAAAATGATCCAGAGACACAGTTTTGGGAACGGAAAGACACGATGATGCGGATGCAAGAATCGGCACTCTCTCCTCGAGCCGACTACTTTTGAATATGCTTGATCGTCTCCGAACGATACCGTCCGCGTTTGTTCATGGCATCGCCCGCGAGCGAGACCTTTCGCTCTTTCTTGCGTTCTTCAATCTGTCTAAGTCGCCAGGACTGATAGAACCCATGAATGGAGCTGAATGCTGGAGCCTCCGAAAGCACCTGGTCTCGCCTGGTCCTTGCTAAGAAAAAACGATGACTTCCGATTGAATGCACTTCGCAGATATCTAACTCTCTTACCCGTAAAGCGAAATCGGGAACTGGAATGCTAAATTCAGCTGAGACCTTCGTTAGGAAGGGGAGTTGAGCCCAGTCAATCGATCGCTTCGTGTGGTTGTTGGCGAGCTGATACGCAATAAAACCCTGAGACAGAGGCATGCAACTCAGAGCGGTACGACCTGCGTTTTCCACCAATTCTCCAGCGACTCTCTCCGTCCTTAAAGCAAACCCGAAGTACCCATCACCCAGCTCACCAAACAAATTCATCGGAAATATATTCCCGGATTCTTCGCTGCCAACACTTACCAGCACGATGGGGTGGGGGCGGATAAACAGCACCATCGTTGCGCGCCTTTCGAGGAAGGTCATTTTTATACCGTTTGTATTATCGTGACGTCGTTGCCGGTATGCATGAAGCAAATAATGGGTCCATAATCGAGCCTTTGAGAGGCAAAAATTCTTCGAGCTTCGCGGTTCAAACAATACAAAAGTCGCTTTATCTCTGGAGATCTTCGCCTTTGATTTGAGCCCAACCTCGCCTAAGACCTGTTTCGGCCCATGCCGTCGGCAGAGGCTTAACTTCATCCGGGACAGATCGGCTTCATTTGGCAGATGCTCCGTAGCAAATCCCACGCAGATAGTTAACGGAGCAGCACACACCATGGAATGGCGGTGAGTTATGTCGATCGGCGCGCCTGCACCGTGTAGCCACACGGTTATCTCCGTCTGCGGATCTGGAAGTCCAAGGGTAAACTCCTGTGGGACCAGAGTTTCTCCGAAGACGATATTTTTAATCGCTTCGCGCACTCGACTCGAAGTCCACAACTCCTGATTCCCCCTTCAGAACAGTACCGCTTCAATGAAGCCTTCCGTCAACCCTCTATTTGAATCTCCGATCAATCTAATTTGGCGGGCTGGGATCGACCTTGAGGTACCCAACGGTATGGGCTTTGATCTCACAACGCAGTTTAGAGCCGCATGACGATTCCAACGTATCACAAGGGTTTCAGGGCTATGTCAGCTCTTCATCTTGAGCTTGTCATTAGATTGTCAGGGCCTAGCTGGCTTGATAAGCTGTAGCCCGCTGTGAGCTTCGTAGTGAGTCGAGCCTATCAATCTCACCTGCGTCACTCGCGAGCCGATACCACGGCGAACGAGTACATGCAGGAGCTCCCGGAGAGCGTGCAGCAAATGGTAGGGACGGTCTACGAGTTGCTCACCTCAGCAACTAAGCCGCAGGAGGTTATGTAGGTTTGCGCCGGGAAAAATCGGCAAAGTTGATGACAGTTGATTCACTTTGGCACCAAATGGCACCAAGTCCCCTTGCCCGGTTGCTCTAAGTTGTTGATTTTATGGTGGGCACAGCAGGATTCGAACCTACGACTTCCACCGTGTGAAGGTGGCACTCTACCGCTGAGTTATGCGCCCAAAGAGCCCGGGACAACCGAAGATGTCCCACCGCACCTGTTGCTAAAAGAATAGCATTCCGGCGTTATCTGCACCAAATTCACCACAATCCAAGTCTGCATGCTCGCTCTGATCGACCCGTTGGTGACGATACAATCTATCAGCAGGATGTTCACTCCCCCTCCAAATTCCGAGCGCCATAACACTGTGGGTTCTGATACCCCTGAACGCGTTGATGAGATTCCTGCAGTTTCTGATCAAAAAGCGCAACCCGATGGCGAAGATGGGGTTATGGATGATATGGGCACACTGGCGATCAACCCGAGACTCCTCGAAAACGTCCAGGCTGCAGAGAACCACCACGTAGCCGGTGATTTTGGCCAGATGGACGACGCTGCGATCATGTTGGAGCTGCGAACCGGCAACATGGCCGGCTTCGACTTCCTCATCCAAAAGTACCGCAAGCCAATCATTCACTTCATGTATCGCATGGTCCATAATCAAGCGGTCGCCGAAGAGCTTGCTCAAGAGGTTTTTCTACGAGTCTATCGCTCCCGGGAGACCTACCGTGCTGAAGCTCGCTTCAGCACCTGGCTTTACCGGATCGCAACCAATTTGGGTGTGAACTACGCACGCGACACCAGACATGAGCGGACCGCTTCCACTGTTTATCTTGATGAAGCCGATTCGGAGACAGGCACCACGCCGGACGTCGCGGACGCGACCATAAGTGTCGAAGCCAACCTACTTCGGCAGGAGCGACTTAATGCAATCCGTCAGCATGTACTTGCGCTGCCTGAGCGACAGCGTATGGCTGTACTCATGCATAAATACGAAGGTATGGACTACAAGCAAATCGGTGACGTTCTCAAATTGAGCGAGTCCGCCACAAAATCGCTGCTATTTCGCGCTTACCAGACGTTGCGGGAAAAATTGAAGGCATTTATTTAGATCTTCGCGCGTATTTACTGGACGTGCCTAAAGCAACAAGATTGGAAAGGTTCACAATGAACTGCACAGATTTCAAATCCGAGATCTTCAATCTACTCCTGGATCTGGCCTCGCCTGCCAATGCGACCGTGCGGGCACATATCGAGTCTTGCGCCGACTGCGACCGTGAGTTCAAGTCGATGAAGGCTACCTTTGCTCTGCTCGATACCTGGAAAGCACCGGATCCTTCGCCCTACTTTGATCAAAAGCTGGCTGTCCGTCTGCGTGAAGAAAAAGAACTTGCACCAGCCGGTTGGGTCGAACGGCTAAAAGCCCGCTTTCTCTTCAATACGGGACGGCAGTTTCGTCCCGCGCTGGCTGGCGGTTTGGCGCTGATTCTTCTCGTAGGCGGGGGCACGGTGGCCAATCTGACCGGCTTCCCTCACTCTGCCCCTGAGACGTCCGCCACCGTCCAAGATCTGCAAATTCTCGATAAAAACGAGCAAACTTTCCAGACGATGGATCAGCTTTTACAGGACGACAGCCCTGCCGATGATGCTACAGCTCCTCCTACCAGCTAAGCTCTGGTAGGCGTGATCGTAGATGAAGATATTATTCGAGAGGAGACAGAACGAATTAAGTTGTTCTAAATAAAACGGTTTTTCTCGACATTCGGGGCTTGCATCAGTTGAACACCATGCCATTCTCAATCCAATCACGTGGAGCCCTCAAACCAGCCCTTACTGCCTTGTTGCTGGTCGCAGCTTCAGCGGTGGGTATCGCTCAGGCGAGGCCCATGCATCAGGGAGGCGCCCCTGCGCGCCTTGGCGTGAGTCAGGCACGACCGAGTCCCGGTCCGGGAGGAAAGAGGAATCAAGAGCATCTGGCACAGTGGATGGATCGTCACAGCAATCTTCCGCTAGCGGAGCAACAGCGAGCCCTGGAAAACGAGCCCGGCTTCCGAGATCTTCCTCCGCAGACACAGCAGCGCATGCGCGACCGTCTGACACAGCTTAACAATATGACCCCCGAGCAACGCCGCCGCGTGATTGAACGAACTGAGGCTATGGAGCATCTGACGCCTCCGCAGCGACAGCAGGTTGTGGGCGCTTTGCGGCAGCTCGGCAGCCTTCCGGAAGACCGTCGCCGTCTTGTCGCTCGTGCCTTTCGCGATCTTCGCGAGATGCCGCCACAGCAGCGCGACGCTATCCTCAAGGAAGATCGCTTCCGCAGCCAATTTTCGGAACAGGAACGCAATACCCTCTCCGGGCTCCTTGCGGTGGAACCGTATCTTCCTGTTCAGCATGCGAACGATGGCACGTCCTTTGGGAAATAGTCTTTGTGGAGTAACCCATCTGTTCTAGTAGAGAGATAGCCGCCCGAAGGCGGCTATTTTTTATTGCGGGGAGGAGGAAGAGGCTATGGTGGAAGGACACCGCTTGCTTTGTGGCCCAGCGTCTAGAGTATGTTTCGGACTTAATACGATCAAGCCAATCAGGGTTGAGGCGAAGTGATCGCGAAGTCTAAGCAGGTCCGAACCATCTCCGGAACGGTCTCCTTCCCCATAGTGGATACAGTGTGCACCGGGCTGACGCTGCTATCTATACAACTTCGGAATGACTGCCATAGCTCCTTCGCGTCTTGCATCGTAACTGCTCTTGACCTGATCTGCTTATCCGCCTACCCTAAGCATATGCATTCACAGCACACCTCCTGTTGTTGTCGCCGCTTCCTCGCGGTCGGCTCAGGCGTGCTTCAGACTCGCTAATCAAAGCTAGTCCTCTCCCACAATTTCACATCGTATAAATATTTAACAAGGAATCGAGACCTTCCATGAAGCTCTTCGTCGGCCTTCTTCTGCTCAGCACATCTGTCATCGCTCAGAGTTCCAAACAGGGCACCATTATCGGCACATGGGAGGGGAATGCCACCGTCCATGGTCAACAGGTTCCTGTGAAGCTTGAGATATCCGGGGCCGCAAACGACCTTCACGCGGCTTTGCGCAATGGGCCCGAGAGCAGCCCGGCATCAAGTGCCGTTTTAACCGGCAATCATCTGTTGATTAGCTTTAACTACTACGCAAAGACAATTGACGCGACGCTCGCGAATGGCCGATTGGACGGCTCATTCGGCACGGCTGCTGTTCGCTACCCTATCAGCCTGAGTTCGGCCGGTGCTGTCTCTACCTACAACGGGCCGCTTGCAAAGAACATCGAGGGAGATTGGGAGATTGCAACGAACTCAGCGAAGGGAGAGGCCGCGTGGCAACTTCGCGTGGAGCCGCAGCCGCACTCTTCGGATGTCAAAGCAGTCATTCAGCGAGTCGATGGCGACACCGGCTCGCTCTACGGACAGTGGACTGGTCAGAGTTACAAGGTCAGTCATTTTTCGGCGGCGGGACCGGCGCTTTACTCTCTCACTCCGCAGGCCGATGGGACTCTTCTGGTTTCGAATATGCTGCGCGCGGATGTGAATGAACAACAGGGCCTTGTGGCCCGCAGACCAGCACAGGCGCGGGCTGCGGCGCTGCCGGGGCCTACTGATCCTACGCAACAGACTACGGTGAAAGACCCTTCTGCTCGCTTCGCTTTTAGCTTTCCGAATCTTGATGGCAAGGTGATTTCGAATACGGATCCGCAGTTTGATGGGAAGGTTGTGATTGTTGCGATTGGTGGATCGTGGTGCCCGAATTGCCATGATGAAGCGCCGTTTCTTGAGAGCCTCTATAAGCAATTTCATGGTCAGGGTTTGGAGATTGTGAACCTGTCCTTTGAAGAGGCAGATCAGTTGAAAGACCCGCAAAGACTGAGGGCTTTCATCGCTCGCTATGGGTTGACCTATACGGTTCTGGTGGCTGGGGAGACTGAACAGCTCAATGAAAAGATTCCGCAGGGGGTGAATTTGAACTGCTGGCCGACTTCGTTTTTTCTGGGGCGCGATGGGCGGGTGAAGGAGATTCACGCGGGTTTCGCGGGACCGGCGAATCCGCCGGCGCATGATGCGCTGGTGCATGAGGTCACGGAGCTGGTTGAACAGTTGCTTGCGGAGCCGGTTCCGACGCAGTCTGCTTCGCGATAGCTTTGCTCTTTTCCAGGAAAAAAGTTGAGCCCTGGTGAGAGCCGGGGTTTTGCTTTTTTGCTGGTATTTTTGGGGGTGTTTTGGGAAAAGTGGGTGCCTGAAGGTGGTTTTTTGATGGTGAAAACGTGGTGTTATGTGTGGTGGATGTGGTTTTTAAAAGGTCTCTTTTTCGGTGGTTGAAAATGCGCCACGTTTTCAACTTTATTTTTGTCGTCGTTCCATTTTGAGACTGCTCGGTCTGGTAAGCGGTCGTCACCGCTGCGTTGCGACGACCGCAACGACAAATACGGGGGTTCTTTGCTGCGCTCAGAATGACAATAGAGGCGGGTTGGACAGCAATGAGTACAACTGCAAAACGCAACAGCAGATTCCTCCGCTGCGCTGCGGAATGACAACAAAAGGACAGGCAACAACAACGGCAACGGCAACGGCAACAACAACGGCAACCGGCAACAACAACGGCAACGGCAACAACAACGGCAACGGCAACAACAACGGCAACGGCAACAAACAACGGCAACGGCAACAACAACGGCAACGGCAACAACAACGGCAACGGCAACAACAACGGCAACGGCAACAACAACGGCAACGGCAACAACAACGGCAACGGCAACAACAACGGCAACAACAACGGCAACGACAACACCAACGGCAACGACAACGGCAACGGCAACAACAACGGCAACGGCAACAACAACAGCAACAGCAACCAACAGCGACAGCAATAATCAGCGCAAACCGCAGTGGCTGATAGCAACGTCAATGACCGCGACGTGGCGGCGGTGGAATGGCGGGTGCGATTCTGCGGGTTAGTTTTTGAAGAAGTTTTTGGCGAGGAAGAGGACGTTGGCGGGGCGTTCGGCGAGGCGGCGCATGAAGTAGGGGTACCACTCGGGGCCGAAGGGGATGTAGACGCGGACGCCAAAGCCGTCGGCGGCCAGTTTGCGCTGGAGATCGCGGCGGACGCCGTAGAGCATCTGAAACTCGAAGGCATGTTTATCGATGTTGTTTTCGCGGACGAAGGTGCGCATTTGTTCGACGATGGCCTCGTCGTGAGTGGCGATGCCGCAGAAGACACCCTTACCGTTGTTCGAGAAGGTGGCCATGCGCTTCATCAGCTTGACGTAGTTGGCATCGACGTCTGCCTTTGCCGGGAAGGCTATGTCCGGACCTTCCTTGTAGGCGCCTTTGCAGAGGCGAATGCGAATTCCCTGCCCCAGCAGACGTTCGGTGTCTGCTTCGGTGCGGAAGAGATAGGCCTGGAGGACGGTGCCGACGGCTCCGGGAAACTTCGCTGAAAGACGCTCAGTCATGGCGATGGTGGCTTCGGTGTAGGGGGAGCCTTCCATGTCGATGCGAACGAAGGAGTGGACGGCGGCGGCGTGCTCGACCATCTCGCCGACGATACGCTCGGCCAGAGCGGGGTCGAAGTCCATGCCGACCTGCGAGAGCTTGACGCTGACGTTTGCGTTCAGCTTGCGCGCTTCGATGGCGTCGAGAAGCTGGTGATAGATGTCGGCGGACTTCTGGGCTTCAGGTTCGGTGGTGACGGATTCGCCGAGTGAGTCGAGGCTGACGGCGATGCCTTCGTGGTTGACGCGCTGGCACGCGGCGAGGGCCTCTTCCACCGACATGCCGGCGACGAAGCGGCCGGACATCTTGCGGCCCATCGCGGATCGTTCTGAAAAAGAGCGGAGAGACTTGTTTTGAGAGAGAGCGATAAATGCAGATCGAAGCAAACCTGATTCCCCTTAGCAACGCCAGTTTCGGCGAACAAACCATTGTTTCATGGGAGGGCTCTCCGGGCGAAGCGTTCGAGAATTAGGTAGTGCCGATGCGATTTCGAGCTCGACCGTCCGATGTAAATGATCCTAAGCGCGTTCAGCATTACTAACCTCGCGAAGTGATCGCGTGGATCCGCTAATCTCCAGCTTCAACGATGCTAGTGGTTGGGCACTAGCTCTTTGGCCACTGCTTGAACATTTTGGTTACGGCACTCTGAACCAGCTTCTGGTTCTTGCTGCCGTTGTTGCTGAGAGTATCTTGTGCGATGCCGCGCCACAGGAGAGAGTGCGTCTTCGCGTCAAATAGATCGACGATCAAGGTTCCTATGACATTCTGCTCGGGAGTAATTGAACCCATTCCCCCTCCAATCCCTCGCATGCCCCATGCCTGGTAAGATGTCTGCTGTTTCATGCCTCCGTTGCCGGTGACGATGATGTCAGGATTTTTATCTTCGGTCACCAGAGTGAAGCCTTTGGACTGCATGGCCGAGTCGATGTCCTGCTTAACTACCTGGGCAAGGATCGAATTCTGAACCTGATTGGCATTGTTTGAGGCCCACGCGTAGGTATGATATTGCCCGAAGCTGGCGTTAGGCAGGTAGTTAACGGACACTTGCTGGGCGATGGCGATCGCTGACGTGATGCAAAGTAGCATCGCTAACAACACAGATCTCTTTTTCATGATCGTTTCCTCTCCTCAATTCGGGCGGAAGCTGATTCCGCCGATGGCCCTGGTACTGTTGGGCGAACGCGGAGCTTTCCTTTTCGAGCACAATGCTAGGTCTTTCCCATCACCTCGCCTACTGGCAAAACTCGTAGTAAATGTTATTCAGAAATCACTAGTGGGGGGATCTGGTGATCCGCCATCTCCGTAAAAATGGGCTTTTCGGAACTCGATGGATGCCTTTGCCGGATTCCTGATCAGTCGGCTTATCGTCAGTGATGCTTACTGACGATACGGGCGTTTTGAGGATTGAACCGCACCTTAAATCGAACCGCAGCTATGCTGATGCGGCTGCCTTTTCAATCTGCTTCAACCTCTCCGTGAGCAACTCTTGTTCGCGCAGGTTTTGTGTCATTGCGATTGCGCGTTGGACTTCCGCGCGCGCCTCAGAGAACCTCTCCATCTTCATGAGCAGATCTCCGCGAACACAAGGTAGCAGATGGTAGCCAGCCAAGGCAGGATCGGCGGCGAGCTTATCGACTGCATCGAGTCCGGCTGCCGGGCCTTGCGCCATGCCGACGGCGACGGCCCGATTCAGCGACACGATGGGAGACGGGCTGATCTGCAGGAGAGCGTCGTAGAGAAGAACGATGCGCTCCCAGTCAGTCTCTTCGGCGGTGCGGGCTCGTGTGTGACAGGCGGCGATTGCTGCCTGCAAGGCGTAGCTCGCGGCGCCCCCACCCAGTCTTTGCGCCTGTGCGAGCGCGGTCATGCCTCGCTGAATCTGCGCATAGTCCCAGAGAGAGCGGTCCTGGTTCGGCAATAAAACTGCTTCGCCGTTTCGACCCTTGCGAGCCGCAGTGCGTGACGCCTGTAGTTCCATCAGTGCCAGAAGACCGTAGGCCTCAGACTCTGCGGGGAGAAGTTGTACGAGCATGCGCCCGAGCCGCAGCGCATCGTCGCAGAGTGCAGACCGCATCCACTCTTCGCCAGATGTAGCGGTGTATCCCTCGTTGAAGATGAGGTAGACGACGGAGAGTACGGACTCTACCCTGCGGCGCAACTCGTCACCGCGCGGAGTTTCAAAGGGGACATGCGCTTCAGAGAGAGTTTTTTTGGCGCGAAAGATTCTCTGGCCGAGGGTCTTCTCCGGCACAAGAAAGGCGCGGGCGATCTCGGCTGTGGTGAGGCCGCAGATGAGACGCAAGGTAAGCGCGACGCGTCCTTCCACCGCAAGGACCGGATGGCACGCCGTAAAGATGAGGCGCAGGACGTCATCGTCGATGACCTGATCGAGTGATTGATCCATTGCATCTGCGAGTTGCTGCTGCTGGAATTCAAGTTCACGGGCAACTTCTTCGTGCTTTTGTACAAGCATGCGACCACGACGCAGATAATCGATGGCGCGCCGCTTCGCCGCCGTCATCAGCCATGCAGCGGGGTTTTCCGGGACGCCTTGCTCGGGCCACTGCTCGAGAGCGGTGACGAGGGCGTCCTGTGCGAGCTCCTCGGCGATGCCGATGTCGCGGGTGACGCGGGCAATGCTGGCGATGAGGCGTGGGGACTCGATCTTCCACACGGCCTCAATCGTCCTGTGAATGTCCGTCATGCCTTTGCGGCTGCCGCGTTTTGGAGATTTTCAAAACCTTCGGCAGCCTGCTGCACGTCGTCAGGAAAGTCGCTCATCTCGTGAATCTGGCGCACCTCGATGATCTCGTTGTTGGACATGGGCGCGCGCTTTGCCCATTCGATCGCTTCTTCGCGCGAGCGCACCTGAATGATCCAGTAGCCCCCGATGACTTCTTTGACCTCAGCAAACGGCCCGTCCGTGACAGTGGGTTTACCGTCTGAGTACGAGATCCGAGCGCCCGCAGAGGGCGGCAAAAGCCCATCGAGCGCGAGCAGGACGCCCGCTTTTTGCAGACTCTTGTTGTACTCCATCATCTTCGCCACTGCTTCAGCAGTGGGAGCTGCGTCAGGTGCTGCGGATTCATATCCTTTTGGAATCACGATCATCATAAAACGCATTGAGTTACTCCTTATCGTTGCCGTTCGCCTTTTGGCGTGCAACTCACTGTAACGACGAACGGCCAAACCTGAATTCTACAAATCGTAAAAGGAAATACTGTTTCTTCCTGCGCTCGGAGGAGTTCGTGGAGAGCAGGCTGGAAGTAGCTTCTGTGCTTGTCGGTATCGCGGTCGGATCAAGGAGTTCGTAACAGTCTGTATTTGGCGCGCTGAATCGGAACCGCTGATATTCACAGCCGGGAGCTTCGTGGAATTCGAAAGCGAGAAGGATGAAGCAGATCACGCCGAGATGCGGGCGCGATCTGCAACGTACTTTTCAATATTCGTTTCAGTGTTTGATCTGTCTATCGGTGCGATCTCCGAAGGGTTTCCGTTCTGCGCGTTGTTGACGTATCTCGTTTTGGCACGCTGGAGCGCTTGAATCTGCTCGGGTTTCAGGAGACGAGGAGAGCCTAGTTGGTGGGCGGCGAGCGCCACGTGAGCAAGATGCTCGATGGTCTCCATCTTCATGAAAGCGTCGAGCAGATTCTTGCCGGAGCTGACGGCGCCGTGGTTTTCAAGGAGGATGGCGTCGTGGTCTGAGAGGTACGGACGCAGACTGGCGGCTACCTCATCTGTTCCGGTAGTGGCGTATGGCGCAAGAGGGATGCGCCCCACAGTCATCACGGCTTCCTGGCAGAGGACTTCGTCGAGAGCTCGTCCGGAGCAGGCAAAGGCCGTTGCGAGAGGTGGATGGGAGTGGATGACGGCCTGCACGTCTGGTCGCTTGTCGTAGATGGCCAGGTGCATGCCGACCTCGCTGGTCACTTTTCTGGTTCCGCAGAGGAGACGGCCCTGGAGATCGACGATCACCATGTCGGACCGCCGGACCAGGGCCTTGCTGACTCCGGTAGGGGTGATGAGAAGCCGGTCGTGGTCCAGACGGACTGAGAGGTTTCCTGACGTACCGGGAGCAAAGCCGAGGCGGGAGAGCCATCTGCTAAACCGGACAAGATCCTTACGCAATTCTCCTTCGAAGCTGCATTCGCAATTGCTCACGCTTTTCCCCTTTCTTTGGTGAGGGTTTCGGTCGGCAAGATGTGGAACGGTTCAGGGTTAGTCGGCACCGCGGGCTTTGAAGTAAACGCGTTTTGCAGTGTACGCCAATTCTTTCCGAACCGGTCAGACGCCATGAAGAGATGCCCGGCGGTGAGGCCGCCGACCAGTTTGTGGTGGCCGACCGCGGCGAGTCCCATGGAAGCGATGCAGCCGCATTGGGAGCAGTCGGGGTCTCCACCAAACTGGCATGGTGTGATTCTGGTGGTGAGGTCGGCCGAGATCGTTTCGGTCGTCCGGGCGAAGATGCACTCTTCAGGAGTGGACGGTGGTCTGGCGATCTCGTCGATGACGATGTCGTGCATGTCCAGCTTGGGGAAGCGCGGTCGCAGCAGACGGAGTTCATTCATAACAGAGACACGCTGGCCCTTCGTGAGAATCTCTGGATCGGTTGCCCCACGCTGCGGGGTGAATAGGCTGAACCATATCTTGACGATCGCTGGGTTGTCACTCCAAAAACGCAGAAATTCTTCGAGGTAGCCCGGACGAGAGGCGATCTGGGAGGTGATGGTCGAGTGGATCGTGACCTTTGTGCCAACGATGTTCTTGAGAATGCGGTCATAGGTTGCAGGCGCCCTGCGTTCATCGTGCTCCGGCTGCAGGCCATCAATCGATACCACGATGTTGAGCTTTTTGTACTGGCGCCACGACGCAGGAATGACGCGGAATGCACTGGTCACGATCTGAGTGTGGATACCGCGCGCCTCAATCTGCGGGATGAGCTGCTCGAGTTCGCGGTAACGGACGAAGGGATCGCCGCCAACGAGGGAGACGTGCAGCGGCTTCCGCTTGTCGAGCAGGGCGAGGACGCGGTTGACCAGCTCATCTCCGCGAAAGTCGGAGAGCTCGGTCAGCAGAGTGTTGTTGCCGAGGTGAGCGGGGTCGAATGCGTAGCAGCCGGGGCAACGCAGCGGGCATTCTTTAGTGATCTCGATGGAGAGTGATGGGGCGCGACCGGACAAGATCCTTGCCCAGGCGTGGAGGACTTCTGACTTTTTCATATTCTCTCCGGATCAGTCCCACGATGAGGACGATCAGTGACACGGATACCTGGCCGGCTCGTCGGAGCCGACAGCGTGAGCGATCAGGAGAGAGATCAGATTCTTAGGGGAAGCGGGACTGCGATGAGGATGTCGAGTTTTTTCTTTACCGCGGACCAGGCGATCCGTACTGTTCCGGCGAAGAGGGATCGCCGAAAGAACAGGATGAGTGGCACGGCAAAGAACTCGCGCCAGAGGGCAAAGGCATCGTTCAGGTTTGCTCTTCGACGCAGAGCGAGTAAGAGCACGAGAGCTGTAAGAGAGATTAGAAGGAGAAGCGTTAGTTCACTGTCCTGGCCGCAACGCGGAAAGTTGTCGAGCGCACAAAACTGCTCACTGATGGGACACACCGCAATCATCAGGAGCGTGAGCCAGAGTACGACTCGTGCGCAGATCTCGCAGGCCCGCGAAGTGCTCCCGACGTTCGTTCTCTCGCTGCGTGAGACTCGCGTAGCTTCGCTCCTCTTTGCTGCTCCTAGAGTTGTTGCTCAATGGAGTCTGATGCTCTAGAGTACGCGAGGGGATGGATGAAGGGAAGCTGCAGTGTTTTTGGCGGCTTGTTACTTCGGTGACGGAATCTTCGAGACGCGCGTTATCAAAAACCTTCCAGGCGCGGTACGAGCCAAATGTTTTCAGCTTGAAGTGCGGAAGATCGTCTTATTCGATGATGCGCGATGTTCGTTTGTCTTCGTTTGTTTAGCGGACTTCGGGAACGACCTCGTGAACGACCTGTTCCACCTGCGGGGTCACCATGGTGCTGGTGTCCTTCATGGCAGCAATGGCCTTGTCATACCGGCCAGCCATGAAGTTTCCGCGGATGCGAGCCATGTCTTCGAGCATCTTCACTCCATCGCGGAGGTAGCTCATGCGGCTGCGCTCGTCGTGGCCCCAGGTGACCGGGACTTCGCGAATGCTGTACTTCAGTTTGCGAGCGATGAAGAGAATCTCGGGATCGAAGCCCCAGCGCTCGATAGTTTGAAGACGAAAGACGACTTGCGCGGCTGAGCGTTTGAAGGCCTTGAAGCCACACTGGGTGTCTTTGAAGGGCAGACCCATGACGGTGCGAGTGACCCAGTTGAAGCAGCGGCCAAAGAACTGGCGGTAGAGCGGCTGATGGATGGTCTGGCGGGTGCGATCCATCCAGCGGGAGCCGATGGCGACGTCTGCGCCGTCGTTGAGGGCCGCGATGAGACGCTCAGCCTCTTCCATAGGGGAGGAGAGGTCGGCGTCGGTGAACATCACGATATCGCCTGCGGCCTGCAGGAGGCCGTTGCGCACGGAGTAGCCCTTGCCACGGTTGCCGGGGTTCTGGACGAGGTGGAGGCGAGGATGCTCGGGCATCCAGCGCTGGACGATTGTGGCGGTGTTATCAGTAGAACCGTCGTCGATGACTAATACTTCGGCGTCCCAGCCCCGCTCGGCCACACACGACAGGACCCGATCTAAAGCGTGCTCGATACGGGCACTTTCGTTAAATGCCGGAATTACAATGCTTAGCTGCGGATGCGCCATGACGTCGCCTAAACCCTTTTCGAACTACTGATTGCAGTGAGATACGCGGTGTACCGCCGTTTATCATACTGCAATATTTGACGCGGAAAAGAGCGATTTGGCTCTATTTTTTCTCATAATGTATGCATTTTTGTTCCTAGTCGCAATTGGAGGCCATCTGCGCGCCAAGGGCCGCCCGTGCTGCGCGCCAAGGGCCGCCCCTGCTACGCGACGAAGGGCCGTCCCTGCTAAACTTCACAGCATGCCGGAAGACTTTTCAACGCCACCACCACCGCCCCCGCCACCATCTCGTCCGTATGCCCAGGCTCCTGCCTACGGTTACCCGCAAAACTACGGTTTGCCACCGGCTCCACGTCGTTCTGCGTGGTTTTACATTGGCATTATTGCGGGTTCGCTGGCAGCGGTCTGCCTGCTGGTGTCGCTGATGGTGTGGTTCACGGTGCGCTCGGCTGGAGGCGATGCTGCGGGGTTGGGGCTGAACACCGATCGGATCGCGGTGATCGACGTGTCGGGTGTGATTTTGTCGGCGGAGAGTGTCGACAACCAGTTGCGCAAGTTCGGGGATGATTCGTCGGTTAAGGCCATTCTGCTGCACATTAACTCGCCTGGCGGCGGAGCAGCGGCCTCGCAGGAGATCTACCACGAGGTGCTGCGTGTGCGACAGGAGGATCACAAGAAGGTGATCGCGTCCATCGAGTCGGTGGGAGCTTCGGGCGCATATTACATCGCCAGTGCGTGCGACAAGATCTACGCAAATGACGCGTCCGTTGTGGGTTCTATCGGCGTGATCATGGAGTGGACCAACTATGGCGACCTGCTGCGATGGGCCAAGCTGAAGAACGTCGTGATTCACGCGGGTGAATTGAAGGATGCAGGAGATCCGAGCCGCGATTTGACGCCGAAGGAAGAAGCTTATTTTCAGTCGCTGGTGGACAACATGTACGGGCAGTTCGTGCACGACGTTGCGACGGGCCGGCACACAACGGAGGACAAGATCAAACCGCTGGCCACGGGGCAGGTTTGGACCGGTCAACAGTCGCTTCCTTTGGGGCTGATCGATAAGGTTGGGGGGTTCCGGGTGGCGCTGATGGAGACCGCCAAGGATGTGGGAATCTCCGGGGAACCAAACCTGATACGCCCTGCAAAGAACAAACGGGGCCTGTTTGCGCTGCTCACCGATGACGGAGAAGACCTGTTTCCGAACCCAGGCCAGCTGCTGAATCATGCCCCCGGGTTTTACTTCATGTGGAAGTAAAACGCGGTACTTCAATCTTTACCTGACCGAAACCCTTTGAGACTGACGAAGAGCTCCGCAAAAACGGGGCTCTTTTTATTGATTCGATGGTCGTAAAGCCCTTTTTTTGCATCTTATTGGAAGACGCAAATTTGACAACTCTTTGCGTGCATTTGCTACCCGATCCGCAGCCATCCCGTCTACAATCAACAAGAACGGTTTTGTTCCATACGGTGCTACAGCCCCTCCCCCAGTAGGAAAGGAACCCACAATGACAAAAGCCGACCTCGTAGACAAAGTGACCGCCCTCGGTGATCTGACCCGCCGTGACGGAGAGGTCATCGTCGATACACTCTTCGACGCCGTCATCGGAGCCCTGAAGACTGGGGACAAGATTGAGATCCGTGGCTTTGGCAGCTTCCGGACACGGCAGCGCAACGCTCGTACGGGTCGCAACCCGAAGACGGGCGCGAAGGTTGATGTTCCAGCCAAGCGTGTTCCGTTTTTTAAGCCGTCGAAAGAGCTGCGTGATTCGGTAAATCCGAATGGCGCGGTGAAGTCGAAGCCGTTGGCGTCGAAGAAGGTTGATGCGAACCATATTGACCCGCATCATCCGCCAGCCATGTAGTTGAAGTCAGAGATTAACGTGATAGCAGGTGCTCCGGCATCTGCTATTTTGCTTTGCGGGTATTGGATTCAGTCAGCTACGCCTTCGAGAACGATGGGCGATATTGGTTCGGTACCGAACTCTCCCTCCCACTTTGCAATCACTACGCTGGCGAGGCAGTTGCCGACGACGTTGACCGTGGTGCGTGCCATGTCGGCGATGGCGTCTATGCCGAGGATCACGAAGATCGGCTCTGTGGGAAGACGGAAGGTTGCTGCAGTTGCCAGCAGGACGACGAGGGTTGCGCGAGGAACGCCTGCGACACCTTTGCTGGTCAGCATGAGTGTCACCATCATCACGAGTTGCTGGCCGAGTGAGAGATGCACGCCAGCGGCCTGGGCGACGAAGATGCTGGCTACCGCAAGATAGAGCGTTGAACCGTCGAGGTTGAAGCTGTAACCCGCAGGAATGACGAAGGCGACAATGCGGCGAGGAACGCCAAGGGCTTCCATCGACTCCATCGCGCGGGGCAGCGCGGCTTCGCTGGTAGAGGTGGCGAAGGCGATGGTCGCGGGCTCGGCTACGGCTGCCAGAAAACGGCGGACCGGGACACGGAAGAGCAGAGCTGCGGGTAGGAGAACGAGGAGACCGAATCCCAGCAGCGCTCCGTAGAGTGTGAGGAGCAGCTTGCCAAGGTTGACGAGAACACCAAGGCCCATCTGTCCAACGGTGAAGGCCATCGCGGCACCTACACCGATTGGCGCGAAGTACATGACGACGTTGGTGAACTTGAACATGACTTCGCTCAGGCTCTCGAAGAGATGCAGGACTGGCGCGCGTTTTGCTTCGTTCAGGCTGGCCAGTGCGATGCCGAAGAACACGGCGAAGACAGCTACTTGAAGGATCTGCCCCTCGGCAACGGATTTGGCGATGTTCTCGGGGAAGACGTGGAGGAGGAAGTCCTGCCAATGGGTTGGAGGCGGCGCGACGATGGTCTCAGCCGCGGCAGGAGAGGCGGGCAACGACAGGCCAACGCCGGCGTGACTCAAGTTAATTGCAGCGAGGCCGATTACCAGAGCGAGAGTCGTGACTATCTCGAAGTAGACGAGGCTCTTGATGCCCATGCGGCCGACGCTCTTGAGGTCGCCGTGGCCGGCGATACCGGTTACCAGTGTGGCCAGGATGAGGGGGGCGACAATGGTCTTGATCAATCGGAGAAAGATGTCGCTGAAGACTCGCAGACCGACGGCGAAATGCGGCGCGTCAAAACCAAGCTCTGCGCCGGCAACCATTGCGACGAAGATCCACGGCGTGAGGGAGCGCCGCCGCAGCGCGAAGACCGCCAACAACAGGATCGCAGCACAACGGAGGATGATGCCGATGCTATGCAATTCTTTGCTGGGGGAGAGGCCGGACGCCATTCCGACAGACAGTAAAATCACGGCCACAAGCAACAATATTCGCTCAAAGTTCGTCTTTAACATCAGGTGCGCAGAATACCAGTCTTCGACAGTAACTCGATGCAGGGCAAACTGGTTTTCGCGCTGTTAGCATACTCACTATGTTCCGGCACATCTTGTACGTTTTTCTGTGTTGTGGCGTTGCAACGTCTCCGTTGATCGCCCAGAGTGGCCTCGGCAGCGGCTCTGTCGCCGCGCCCGCTTATGACGCTCTTGCGCAGAACGGGGCCGTCGCCAACCCCCTTGTTCAACCGACTCTCACGCCGGGAGTTCTTCTTTTGTTGGAGCTTGAAGGACGTTTTGCACAGGCGGTGGCAACAGGCGGCGGGAAGGCATTTGCCAGTTGGTTCACCGAAGATGCCGTTACCCTCAACAATGGCAAGCCGGCCGTTTTGGGTGTTGCCGCGATCGCTGCACAGGCGCAGTGGGACCCAAAAACGTACCAGCTGAACTGGGTCCCACAGGGTGCGCAGATGGGTCCTTCCAACGACATGGGGTTCACCTGGGGTCATTATGAAGGACATTCAAAGGACAAAAACGGAGAGCCGGTTACGGTCTCCGGACGCTATTTCACCGTTTGGAAAAAGCTACCAAATGGCACCTGGAAGGTTGCCATGGATGCGAGTGCCGACGAACCCGCTGCAACGGGCGAATGTTGCACGTTACCAAAGCCGTAAGTTGTTGCTGCAACCAAAGTAGGAGTGCGCAATAGTTTGCACATCCATACGATTAAATCATCTTGAAATGAATGCTCTCCTGGTCAAAGACGAAGCGTTGCGAATCGAGGCCCTCAATCAGTATGAGGTGCTCAACTCTGCGCCCGATCCCGTGCTCGATGACCTGACGCGTCTGGCAGCACAGATATGCGAAGCACCCGTTGCGGCGATCTCCCTGGTGGGGTCGGATCGGCTATGGCTGCGGTCGCGGTTCGGGATTGAGTCTCCTGACGTCTCGCTCGGTAGTCTGCCATGCGAGACCACCATTCTGGGCGACACAGTGTATGAGATTCCAGACGCACGCAACGACCCGGACTACGCTCCCGATGGCATCATTCTCGAAGGACGGCCTTACCGCTTTTACGCTGGCGCGCCGCTTGCGACTCCGGGTGGCGTCAGCATCGGCGCGTTGCTTGTGCTGGACCATCTTCCCCGAAGGCTCACTGAGGAGCAGATCTCAGCTCTGAGCATTCTCGGCCGTCAGGTGATTACCCGGCTGGAACTCAATGGCCGCATCCGTCAGATGGACCGCGCGGCTCGTTCGCGGCAGCGTGTTGAGTCCGCTCTCACTGTGGAGCGCAACTTCGTTTCCGCCGTTCTGGATACGGTCGGCGCACTGGTTGCTGTGTTTGATCCCGCTGGCCGCATCGTTCGCTTCAACCGCGCCTGCGAGATGGCCTCCGGCTACGACTTCCCTACTCTGGTGGGTCGGTATGCGTGGGATAAGCTGATTCCGCGCCAGGAGATTCCGGAGGCCATCGAAACGTTTGAGCGGCTCCGCTCCGGCCACTTTCCTGCGGCGTATGAAAATCAGTGGCTCAATCGCGACGGCAGTGTGCGCCGCATCGCGTGGTCTGCCACCGCACTGACCGATACGCAGGGTCAGGTTGCGTTCATCATCGCCACCGGCATCGATGTGACGACGCAACGCGCTGCGGAGGCGACGCTACGCGAGAGCGAAGCACGCTACCGCCAGTTGATCGAAGGTTCGCTTGGTATGGTCTGCACGCATGACCTGCGTGGCAATCTTCTGACGATCAACACGCATGGTGCGGAGACGATTGGACGAACTGTCGAGCAGATGGCAAACCACAATCTCGAAGAGTTCATCGTGCCTGACCGCAGAGCGGCGATGCCTGCCTACCTGAAAAAGATTGGTGAGACAGGCGAAGCGCAGGGGCTGCTTCATCTCTCGCACGCAGACGGCGATATGCGGGTTGTCGCCTACCGCAACAAACTTATCGTTGTGCCGGGCCGTGCGCCGTATGTACTTGGTTTCGGCGTTGATATCAGCGAGCAGGTCCGCGCTGAGGGCCGGCTGCGCACGCTGACGCGCCAGTCGGATTCCATTCTCGAGTCGGTTGGCGATGGCATCTACGGTATCGATCTGGAAGGCAAGGTGACCGTCGTCAACTCTGCTGCGGCACAGATGCTTGGCTACAAGCAGGAGGAGATGCTGGGCCGCAACATGCATCAGCTGATCCATCACACCCGCGCCGACGGCACGCCCTATGAGGCAGCGGACTCACCGATTCGCAAGACCCTTACCAACTTCGCAACCGTCCGCATCTCGAATGAGATCTTCTGGCGCAAGGATGGCTCATGCTTCCCCGTGGAGTATGTGGCGCGGCCACAGATCGACTCTCAATCGGCTGATCCCGACGGTTTGAAGACGCTCGGTGTCGTCGTTGCGTTTACCGACACCACGGAGCGTCGCGCGCTCGATCGCATGAAGGATGAGTTCATCTCTACAGTCTCGCATGAGCTTCGAACGCCGCTCACGTCGCTGCGCGGTGCGTTAGGATTGCTGGCCGGTGGAGCGCTCACGAATCGTCCTGAGAAGACACAGCAGATGCTGGAGATTGCGATCAGCAACTCCGACCGACTGGTGAGACTGGTCAACGACATTCTCGATCTTGAGCGCATCAGCAGTGGCAAGACGGAGCTGCATTCGACGATGTGCAGCGCGGAAGACCTGCTTCGCCGCGCCGCCGGGGTTCAGCAGGCCCGTACGCCGAAGCCGAATATCCGCATCTTCTTCGCAGCGAACGGCGTTACCGTGTGGGCCGATCCTGATCGTATTCTGCAGACGCTCGACAATCTACTCTCTAACGCCATCAAGTTCTCTCCTGCGGGCAGCGAGATTCACCTGACGGCGCGGACTCTGGACGAGAATGAAGCCTTGATCGAGGTTAGCGATCAGGGCCGCGGTATTCCTGAGGATAAGCTGGAGCATATCTTCGATCGATTCCAGCAGGGCGATGCGTCGGACTCGCGTGCGATGGGCGGCACAGGGCTTGGGCTCGCTATATGTCGCAGCATTATCAACCAGCATGGTGGCCGCATCTGGGCGACCAGCAAGCCGGACGAAGGCACGACGTTTCACTTCACGCTGCCGACCAAACCCCGCACCAATCTCCTCTAGCGAACTACTCGTCTCCCTCACGTAACTTTGCAATTACGGTGAAGTCTTCGAGTGTTGTGGTGTCGCCCTTCACTTCGCCGGTCGTGGCCAATTCGCGCAGGAGGCGACGCATGATCTTTCCGCTGCGCGTCTTTGGAAGAGCCTGGGTGAAGGTGAGGTCGTCGGGGCGGGCGAGCGCGCCGATCTCTTTGGCGACCCACTGGCGAAGCTCCTGTCGCAACTCCTCGCTGGGTTCGTGACCGCCTTCAAGGGTGACAAAGACGGCAATCGCCTGCCCCTTCATCTCGTGCGGCCTGCCTACGGCGGCGGCCTCAGCGACTTTAGGATGAGCGACCAAGGCTGATTCGACCTCCATCGTGCCGAGCCGGTGGCCGCTGACGTTGATGACATCGTCGACGCGGCCCATCAGCCAGAAGTAGCCGTCGGCATCGCGGCGCGCGCCGTCGCCGGTGAAGTAGCTGCCGGGGACCTCGCTCCAGTAGGCTGCTTCGTAACGTGCCTGATCGCCGTAGATGGTTCGGGCCATGGAGGGCCAGGGTTTGCGGAAGACAAGAAGGCCGCCGTGGCCGTCAGGGACAGGCTTACCCTCTTTTGTAACTACTTCGGGAACGATTCCAAAGAATGGGCGCGTGGCCGATCCGGGTTTCGTCGCTAACGCTCCCGGGACTGGAGCGATCATGATGGCGCCCGTCTCAGTTTGCCAGTAGGTGTCCACGATCGGGCATCGTTCTTTGCCGATCATGCGGTGATACCAAATCCACGACTCGGGATTGATTGGCTCGCCGACCGTGCCCAGCAGCCGGAGGGAGGAGAGGGAGTGTTTTTCGACCCACTCATTTCCCCATTTTGTGAATGCGCGGATCGCTGTTGGTGCAGTGTAGAAGACCGTGACCTTGTGGTCATCGACGATCTTCCAGAAGCGGTCGTTCTCAGGCCAGTTTGGAGCGCCTTCATACATCATGACGGTTGCGCCGTTCTGTAGCGGCCCGTAGACGACGTAGCTGTGACCGGTGACCCAGCCGATGTCGGCGGTGCACCAGTAGATGTCGTCGTCACGCAGATCGAAGATGTATTTACTGGTGAGGTAGGTTTGCACCGCGTAGCCGCCGGTGGTGTGGAGAAGACCCTTCGGTTTACCGGTCGTTCCCGACGTGTAGAGCAGATAGAGCGGATCCTCGGCGTCCATCCACTCTGGCGGACATTCGGGGGCGGCTTTCTCCATCTCGTCATGCCACCAGCGGTCGCGGCCGGGCTTCATGTTGACCGGCGAGCCTGAACGACGGAAGACGATGACATTCCTGACGGTTGAACACTTCTCCAACGCGTCGTCGACGATGGCCTTCAACTTGACCTCGGTGCCGCGACGATAACTTGTATCCTGCGTGAGTATGGCGACACAGGCCGAGTCGTTTACGCGATCCGAGATCGCCTGCGCGGCGAAGCCACCGAAGATCACGGAATGGATCGCACCGATTCGAGCGCAGGCGAGCAAAGCAACGGCAAGCTCCGGGCACATGCCCATGTAGACTGCGACCCTGTCTCCGCGCTGGATGCCTAGACCCTTTAAAACATTGGCGAAGCGCTGCACCTGTTCGTGAAGTTCGCTATAGGTCAGCCTGCGCACTTCGCCGGGTTCACCCTCCCACAGGAGCGCGACTTTGTCTTTGCGTGCTCCGAGAGCGTGGCGGTCGACGCAGTTGTGTGAGAGATTCAGTTTTCCGCCGACAAACCACTTTGTGTGCGCCGCCTCACCCTCTATCACCTTCGTCCATGGGGCGAACCAATCGAGTTCAGCGGCGGCTTCAGCCCAGAACTGGTCCGGATGCTCCACGCTGCGCCGATACATGGCCTCATACTGCGCGAGGCTTTTGATGTGGGACTTCGCCGCAAACTCGGCAGGTGGAGGGAATACCCTGTTCTCGCGCAGACTTGAATCCAGATCCGTACTCTCTTCCAGCATTGACGGCACAGCCCTCCGTTATTTTGACCAGCAAGGTGAAGGTACCCTATACAACTCGGTCACAGCAACCGTGGCGCGGCGACAATTTTGTGACATGCGCCCGCGAAGAATCATGTATTGTGGTTTGCGCATCTAGATATGCAGTGACACGAATATTGTTTACGGATATCTCTGTGATTCTGTACGACATACACCTCCTGAGGTTCTAATGGCTCTCGCTTTTCTCGATCGTGACCGCTCCATCGCACATCCCGGATATAGTCGCTGGCTGGCCCCGCCGGCCGCCCTTGCAATTCATCTCTCAATCGGACAGGTTTACTCCTTCTCGGTCTTCAAAAACCCGCTGCTGGCACTGCATGGCGCTGACGGTTCTGCGTGGAATCTGAAGGAGGTCGGATATATTTTTTCGATCGCGATCGTGTTTCTTGGTATTTCGGCTGCACTGTTTGGTGCGTGGCTAGAAAGAGCAGGGCCACGTCGCGCCATGTTTTACGCGGCGATCTGCTTTAGCGCAGGCTTCATCATTGCTTCCTTTGGAGCGAGCACGCATCAGCTGGCACTGATCTATCTGGGATATGGCGTGATCGGCGGCATAGGCCTTGGGCTGGGATACATCTCTCCGGTTTCGACCCTGATCAAGTGGTTCCCCGACCGACCCGGGCTGGCCACAGGGCTTGCCATCATGGGCTTCGGCGGTGGAGCGATGATCGGTGGCCCACTGGCCAGCAATCTGATGGCTCACTTTAAAGCGGCGGGACAGCCCTCCATTCCCTACACCATGATTACGATGGGCGTTCTGTACTTCATCTTCATGATGTTCGGTGTCTTCACGATCCGTGTCCCGCCAACGGGTTGGAAGCCGGAGGGCTGGGTGCCTCCTGTGAAGCACTCCGCGCTGATCTCAAGCAACAATGTTGCCGTCACCGAAGCCTGGAAGACACCGCAGTTCTGGCTGCTCTGGGTCATGCTCTTCGTTAATGTGACCGCCGGCATCGGGATTCTGGAGCAGGCCGCTCCCATGATTCAGGATCTGTTCAAGGGCAAGATCAGTCCGGTTGCTGCGGTCGGCTTCGTAGGTATTCTAAGCATCTTCAATATGGGCGGACGTTTCCTCTGGGCTTCGTTCTCTGACTTCCTCGGACGCAAAGGCACCTACTTCACCTTCTTTATTCTCGGGCCGATTCTGTACTTCTTCCTTCCTTTCACCCGGCAGGACAAGATCAACTCGGTTCCTCTCTTTGTCGCTATCGCGGCTCTTGTGATTTCGATGTATGGAGGTGGGTTTGCGACTATTCCCGCTTATCTGAAGGACCTGTTTGGCGGCTATAACGTCTCAGCGATCCACGGACGTCTGCTCACCGCCTGGTCGGCTGCGGGAATATTTGGTCCTCTTATCGTCAACGGCATTCTCGACCACTACGTGGATAATCACATGAACAAACAGGATGCCTACCCGCTGATACTGCATATCATGTGCGGCCTGCTGGTCGTCGGCTTCCTGGCCAACTTGATGGTGCGGCCGGTTGCTGAGAGGTTCTGGCTGAAAGATACCAATATCTTGGTGCCCGAGGGCGCTGCACACTAACGTCCAATTCCGCGGTTGCATATGCCTCCGCCACTTCCTTCATCAGGAGCAATCTTATGGCAGAAACAACGAACGTAAAGAAGTCTTCGCCGCTGCTCATTGCTGCTGCGTGGATCATCGTCATAATCCCCACAGCATGGGGGCTCGACTTCACGGTTAAGAACGCGCTGAAGATCTTCAATATCGGCACTCCTGCGGCTACAACCACAGCGAAGTAATTCGGCTCTCGATCAACGCCGCTGAGCAACGGAAGACCCGCGTGACGCCAATTCTTTACGGATTGACGTCACGTTTTTATTGGAGCAGAGCAAGCGCTGCGTCGGTCATCACCGTTACCCCTGTGCGAAGGGTCGGCTCCGGCAGGGGAGCAAAGAATGGGGAATGGGGCGACGGCAGCGCGACACCGGTGCGCTCGCTCTCTGCCACCTTCTTCGGGTCATATGCGCCCAGCCAGAAGATCACCGCGGGAATCTTGTGGTTCATGCTGAAGATTCCGAAGTCTTCGCTGCCCATGATCGCTTGTTTGTCGATCACATTCTCAGCGCCCAGCTTCGCAACGAAGATCTTTTGCAGGCGAGTGGAGAGTTCCACATCGTTGATCGTAGCGGGGGTTGACTCATCGTCGAGAACCTTGACGATGGGCATTCGGTCTTCGGGAACGCCGCCTGCGATGGCGATTCCTTTGGCAGTCCGTTCAACGCCCGAGATGATCGTCTGGCGCACCGCCTCGCTGTAGCAGCGCGTGGTCAACTCCATCTTCACCTCGTTGGGAATGATGTTGCGCTTGGTGCCTCCGTGGATGTCACCGACCGTCACGACGGCTGGCTGGTCGGGAGGAATGGACCGGCTCACAATGGTCTGCAAAGCGACTACGAATTCGCTCGCCATCACGATTGGATCTTTGCCCGCCTCTGGCGCTGCGCCGTGGCTCCCCACGCCGCGCATGATCACATCGATGGAGGTGGAGCTGGCAAGAGCCGGGCCTGATACGACTGAGACCTTGCCGGCGGCGAAGTTTGAATCATGGAGCGCAATTGCCAAATCCGGGCGTCCGAAGCGCTCATACAGGTGGTCGGCCATCATTGCTTTGGCTCCGTCGATGGTCTCCTCGCTCGGCTGCCCGATCAGCATAAGCGTGCCATGCCATTGACTCTTCAGCGCCACCATATTGCGTGCGACGCCGATCATCGTAGTGATGTGGATGTCGTGTCCGCACGCATGCATCACGCCGACGTCCTGGCCTGCGGGATTCTTTGAGCGCACCGTACTGGCATAGGGCAGCCCCGTATCTTCGGTCACCGGCAGAGCATCCAGGTCCGTCCGGATCAGCAGCGTAGGACCGGCGCCATTCTTCAAAATTCCGACCACACCGTAGGCCTGTGAGCCATCGGGATACTTTCCGACGCGTTCGGTGACCGAATACCCGGCCTTGCGCAGCTCTTCGGCTAACATGGCTGACGTCTGCGCTTCGTGATGCGACAACTCCGGCGCTGCATGAATGCTCTTGTAGGTCGTCAACAGGCCTGGAAGCTGCTGACCTACCAGTGCCGGGACCTCTTGTGCACCTGCGGCCGTCGTTATTCCCACGGCCGCTGCCAAAACGATTCCACACGCCGCAATCCTGTGACCTATCTGCATTGCACTCTCCTGTTTCTCTTTGGACTGGTTGTAAAGAACTGTACATGCTCGGCGACTGTAGACTTCATCTATCGTGAACTTCTACTGGCCTTCGGTCATCGGATTTTTTCTTGGCTTTGCCTTTGGCGTCGGGTGCGCGCTGGCTGTCATGTACTCCATTTATATGGGGGGATACCGCGCGGCGGTTCGAGACTCGCAATTGCCGGAGCCGCCTGAACGCTACATCAGGACGCTCCAGAAGAACTCAACGGCTCAGTAAGCGACAGGCAATCGCCGCCCCACTATCGCGCGGCCAGCTCGGCACGCAGCTCCTTTACCTCTCTGGTTAACGCTGCAATCGACTCCCTCATCTCCAGTCGCAGGTCTGCCCGCTGGGCGTCGTCGCTCATGGATTTGATTCCTTCAATGTAGAAGTTTCCGTTCGGCTCGAGAACACACTTCTCGACCTCGTCGAAGTCGTTGTAACCCTGCCGATGCAGTACGGCGCGCAGTTCCAACTCTGTCAGTGCCTCTCTCTTTGCCTCGGCCCAGTCGACGACTCCATGACGGATCAGGATCGATGGGGAGCCCTCGAAGGCTTTGTTCAGCTTTGGCATACGGAAGAGGATCCGGGTCAGCAGCCAATTAATCGTGAGCAGCGAGAACGCTCCAATGATGCCGCCAGAGACCGAGTTGTCGTCGCCGATCATCGCGTTCTGCACCGTGTTCGATAGACTTAGAAGCACAACGAGATCGAACGGATTTAACTGCGCCAGCTCCCGCTTTCCAAACAACCGAAGAAAACTGATTAGGAACAGGTAGACGATGACCGGACGCAAAATCTTCTCCAGCACCGGCAGCGGTAGGTGAAACATGCTCTGGATCAAGAAAAACTCCTTTGTACGCCCTACTCCACGCAAAACAGGCCGCGACTCATCTGCGTTCGCAACCTGTTTTGAGGTTTTGCTCTATGAATAACGTTTTTGATGCCACTCCCAGGCGCTGGCTATGATCTGATCCAGCTCTGTGTACTTTGGGCGCCAGCCTAACTCGGTTTTGATCTTGTCCGAACTCGCCACGAGGACGGCAGGATCTCCTGGCCGGCGTTCCATCTCCTCGACGGCGATAGGTTTGCCCGTAACGCGGCGCACGGAGTCGATCACTTCCAGCACGGTAAACCCGTGTCCGATGCCGATGTTGTAGATCAAGCGGCTCTTCTGATCGCTAAGCGCGCCAAGTGCCAACATATGGGCCTCGGCAAGATCGCGCACATGAATATAGTCCCGCACGCAGGTGCCATCTTTGGTCGGATAGTCGCGGCCGAAGACTTTGATGTTCGCCCTTCTGCCGAGGGCAACATCGAGAATTAAAGGAATGAGGTGCGACTCGGGCTCGTGCGCTTCTCCATAGCCCTCAATCGCGCCTGCTACGTTGAAATATCGGAGGGCCGCATACTTAAAGTTATGGGCGAGGTTTAGCCACCGAAGCATATGTTCGACCAGCAGCTTGCTTTCACCGTATGGATTGGTCGGTTGCAGCTTCGCGTCCTCAAGAATCGGCGTCGTCTCAGGTTCTCCGTAGCAGGCGGCGGTCGAACTGAAGACCAGCCGATCATGCCCGGTGGCCAACATCGCCTCGAGCAGGGCCAGGGTGGAAGCAGTATTATTTCTAAAATAAATTTCCGGCCGCTTCATGCTCTCGCCTGCTTCGATCAATGCGGCGAAGTGCATCACCCCGTCGAAGCGATTCTTGCTGAGCGTGCTCTCTAACAAGGCACGGTCTGCCAGGTCGCCTTGGACGAACGAGACGCCGTCTGCCACGGCTAAACGCTTGCTGTGGCAGAGGTTGTCATACACCGTAATGGCGTGTCCCTGGGAAAGCAAAATTCTCGCTACGGTGCCCCCGATATAGCCGGCCCCACCAGTTACCAGAATGTTCATAAATGTTGATCTCCTGTGTTCCTTCTTGGATACCACAAAAGTGCCAGTGTCAATCACTTACGGTTACGGCACTATACTTGCAATAAGAGAAGAGCAGAGCATCGGCACATGAACAGAAGCACCTCCCCGATGCACACTGCCTGCTACAACCTTTTTCTTGAGCTTGCGTCTTGTTAAAAATTGGGCCCCGACGCAACGTGCAGAACTCTCCCCTGGGTCGCTGACTTTTATTTGAAGTACGTTGCCGCGGATCAAATCGGTAAGTTCGAATTGTCCAACACTCCGGCATAGCACCTCGGAGTCATTCCCTCCTCGCATCGGTTCTGGTTCTATGACAGCACTGATGTAATTCTCCCGCCTCGATGAGAGGCCCTTCAAGGATTTCTATGGCAAAGCCTAAGCCACTTCGCAGTGACGATCCCACACCGCAGAATATGCAGTTCGCCCACTTCGGTGTTCTCAACGACGGCAGCCAGAGCAAGTCCTCGCTCTTCACCTCGGTCGCACTCAACGTCATCCTGGCCATCTGCGCGATCATCATCGGCGCGGCTGCCAAGAAGACGATGGATAATCACATCAAGCTCACGCATCTTGACGAGCCGATTCCGATGAAGAAGCCGGATCCGCCGCCAATCAAGATCAAGGCGCCGAAGATTCCGCCACCGCCGGTCGTCAAAGTAGATCCGCCAAAGATTAAGCTTCCCGACGTAAAGCTTCCTGACGTTCCGAAGCCGCCCGTCATCAAGATGGTTCAGCCGATGCCGGTCGTTCTTCCGGCACCGCCAAAGGTAGTTCAGCCACCACCGGCACCGAAGGTGGTTAATCTGGCCCAAGCGCAACCGGCTGCGGTCGTGAATAACTCTCCGCATCCAACTGCGGTTGCACTCGGGTCGCAGACCAACCCTATTGCGCCTTCAAATCGTCCTTCGACGACATCCATCAACCTTGGCAACAAGGGGATGTCCGGGATGCCTGCCTCGAATAACGGCATGGGAGCTCAGTCGCAGGTTGTCAATCTTGGTTCGGGCTCAGCCGGCAGTCAGAACATGAAGGGCAGAGATAACGCTTCGGGCGCCGTTGTTGGCGTGAAGCTTGGAGTCACCGGTGGCACGGGTCCGATGAACGCACCCGGCCGTGCACCTGGCGCTGTCAACCTCGGCCAGAACACTCCGCCACCAATGCCGAAGCCCGCCGGTCCAAGCGCAGTCACAGCAAAGACCGGGCCGAAGGTTCTCTTCAAACCCAAGCCTGAGTACACCGAAGAGGCTCGCAGTCTTCATATTGAAGGTGTCGTGTCGGTTCGTCTTCGTGTCTCTTCTTCCGGAACCGTTGAGGTTCTGGGCGTCACCAGCGATCTCGGCCACGGTCTTGGCAACTCTGCAATCCGTGCCGTGCAGGCAACTCGCTTTCAACCTGCCACCGATGCATCGGGTCATCCGATCGATTGGGAAGGCGTCGTCAATGTAGCTTTCCAACTTGCTGGGTAGTAACAAGTTTTGTTCGGTTGTCGCAGCACGCAATAAATTTAGTTCATACTCAGGCTGACCTTAGGGTCACCGTAGGAGCCGTACATCATGATTCTCGGGAAACAGTCTACCGCCGGTCTGCTGCTGGCATTTTTGGTCGCAACCACACTTCCCGCCGGAGCAGGCATTATGCATCCCGGCAAGAAGAAAAAGGATGACGATCTCTCCTCGACACGCAAGCCTAACGCTGCACAGAATGCTCTGATCGACAAGTCGATCGTTCGCGAGAAGGTCATCGTCAAGACCGTCAAGGAACGGGCTCCTCTCGTTGAGACGTACATCCAGACGATGAAGCCTGATCCGCTTCTAGGCCAGGTGCCTGAGTCCGACGAACACTTCCTGAGCCGCGTCGACTTCAAGAGCGTCATTGGCGACAACTCCTACGCGGTTAACAACAACACATCCAAGGGAACCACTGATGGAAAGATGGGATTCCTGAAGCATTCCGTCTCTTTTGTTGGCGGCCTCGGCAACAGCCTGCACCTCACTTTCCACGAGGCCGGCTTTGTTCAGATGCTTCTGATGGACTCCAACAGCTTTGACCGTCAGCACTACACCTTCGGTTATGTGCGAAACGATTTCCTCGGCAACACGCCGACCGCGGTCTTCGATGTAACCCCGATCGAAGGCAAGAAGGCGTTCGGCCGCTTCTTCGGCCGCATCTGGATCGAGACTCGCAGTGGCAACGTTGTTCGCTTCAACGGCGACTTCGCTGGCACCCAGGAAGATCAGAAAGAGTTTTATCACTTCGACAGCTGGCGTACGAACGTTCAGCCTGATCTCTGGCTCCCGACCTCCTTCTACGTTGAGGAGAGCGATCCGAAGAGCGTCTCTCGCACACTCAAGTTCAAAGCGATTAATCACATCTGGGGTTACGTGTTGAAGGTTCCGCCACCGGAGTCTGAAAACACCTCTATGGATGTCGTTGGCGCGACTGACGTCAGCAATGATGCACAGGATGTCAGCCCACTTGGTGCGCAGCGCGCGTGGGTTCAGCAAGCCGAAGACAACATCGTCGAGCGCCTCTTCCAGGCTGGTCTCATCGATGCTCCAAGCGAGTTCGATAAGACACTCGAAGCGCTTGCTGGCAACATTCTTGCCTACAACAACATCACACTCTCCAGGCCGATCCGCTGCCGTACGCTGCTGACCGAGCCTCTTGAGTCTCTTGCTATCGGCAACACGATAGTCATCTCGAAGAGTCTGCTTGACACGACCGGCGTCGTAACGCAGGATGGTGCGCAGCAGATGGGTAACCTCAACGCGATTCTGGCATTCCAGATTGCACACATCATTCTTGCTCACCGTCTCGACACGAAGTATGCTTTCAATGACCGTCTGCTCTTCCCGTCGACCACCGTCTTCAACCGCATCCCGATGCATCACACGGATGCAGACAACACAGCGGCAGCAAAGAAAGCTATGGAATTGCTAAACGCGAAGGAGCTCGAAGGCGGACAGCAGTACTTCAGCCTTTACCTGCAGCAACTGCAGCAGCGGGTGAAGAGTCTGAAGGCCCTCAACGAGCCGATGATTGGCGATGGCCTCGTCAAGAGCGATAGCGATCCCACCTTCTGGATGGCGGCCATGATGTCCAAAGGCCCCAAGCTGGATATGAAGGACTTGAAGCAGCAGGCAGCGATGCCTCTGGCAAGCTTCCTGCGGTTTGACCCTTGGACCGATCAGGTGTTTGTCCTCCACTCAGCGTTTGAACCATTGCTCACAGCGGCAGATAAGATGCCCTTTGAGGTTGAGCCTGTTTATCTGAAACTGAGCTACTATAAGGCGCCTGCAGAACCTGCAGCTGCTGCTCCAGCTGCTACTGCAGCTCCAACAACTCCTCCCCCTGCCGATAACACTGCCGCCCCAGCTGCAGCGTCTCCGGCTCCCGCAAGCCCACAGACCACTACCCAACAGCAAAATTAAATCTGCGAGCGTGGCCGGAAATCTGGCCGTTAATACCGGCCACGCTCTCTCACTGTTCGGAGCCAGACCGCCTAGAGCAGCTTACGCAATATCAATTTTTAAGGAGGCCCACTGTTGAAGCGGCATACTTTTATTGGCTGTTTCGCATTCGTCCTCAGCCTCGCAACCTGGTCGCATGCTCAAGCAATTCCAACAGCCTCCCGTACGGGCCAGATACAGGTGGGCGTCGCTGGAACTTTGATCAGCTCTGACTATGCAGTGAGATACTACAAGGGAATCTCAGTATACGGCGACTTCGATTTCTTCCATAACATCGGGATCGAAGGTGATATGCATTTTTCACTTATCACTCCGGACGATACCAGCGAAAATTCATACCTTTTGGGGCCACGCTACAGCTGGCACCACAAACGTTTCAATCCTTATGCAAAAGCGCTCTTCGGCATAGGTCGCTTCGGATTCCAACAGGGTTACTTCCCTTCTGCCTCATCAGCAACCTATGGGCAATATGCCCTCGGTGGCGGGTTAGATGTTCAAGCGACCCGCCATATCAATGTTCGGGCCTTCGATATCGAGTTCCAGCGATGGCCTGGATTTGAACCGAGGGGCCTCTCCCCGATTGTCTATAACTTCGGCGTCGCTTATGTCTTACGCTAATCGATCGACAGCATGGTTAGCTCTGCTGTGGTGAAATTTATGTGCCAGCGAAAGGAATCAGATTGATCTTCAGGGAGCGTACGTGCTAATACGGGGTGTTATATTCTTCGGCCTGCTGGGCGTAGCGTCTATGCTACGCGGGCAGGCCATTCCCACTGCCTCCCGTTCCGGGGATCTTAAAATCGGCGGCGGCTTTTCGACGGCCAACTCTGACTATGGCCCGCGGTTCAACGGCGGGGGAGCCTACTTCGACTACGATTTTCTACCTCACGTCGGCGTGACAGGCGAGTTTCATTTCGTCCAGGGCCCCAATAATATCTATGAGAAAACCTACGAAGTTGGAGGCCGTTACTATCGCACCTATGGCAGGATCGCACCTTTCGCGAAGGTGCTCTATGGACGCGGCGTCTTCAACTTCCCTACCCTGCCCGATGGGTTTACGGCCAACCTCGCCTACAACCTGATAGCTGTCGGTGGCGGCGCAGACTTCAAAGTGAAGCCCTACCTGTACGTCCGGGCCGATTGGGAGTATCAGGAGTGGTTCAACTTCGCGCAATCGAGCCTTACACCGAGCATTCTCACCATTGGTGCGGCGTACCGCTTCCGATGAAAGCATCCGTCCGCAATAGCAAAGCCCCGGTCAGCGCCGGGGCTTTGCTTGTTAATGCTGCTTTCAGTTAGAAGTGATACGCCACGCCGATAGACGGCGTAGAGAGCACTTCATAGCGGTTGGTATTGAAGATATTGCCAGGAAGACTAAAGGTCGGTGTCTTCACCAAGAAGCCACGATACTCCGCGCGAATGTCGAAGCTGGGGCTCAACTCGTACGCAACACCGCCGCCAAACAGCCCGCCAATGTTCGTATTTTGTTTGGCGTCGAGGTTGGTCGATCCAGCGTCCTTAAACGGGTGGAAGATCATGACGCCAGGGCCAGCTTCCAGGAACGGATTGAAGTTCTTGAAGTTCATGTTAAAGACATATGCGATGCTGAACTCCTGCTGCAGCGTGTGGATACCACCATTCGCTTTTCCGAAGACCTGGTAGTACTGCGTGTTTTGCTGATATCCATAGTTCGCTTCCAGTGCACTACGCGGCGTCAAGAGATAACGGTAGCTGGCTAAAAGGCCCATAGTCGTGCTCGTATTCTTCTGCACACTATTTCCTGTGATCTGGGGGGCAAACGCCGCGGTGGCGCTTACGCTCACGTCCTGCCGGCTCTCCTGCGCGTAACCGGCTGCCGCAGAAAACATCAGCGCACCCAACAACAACATCGTCTTCTTCATTCTTCGCTGGATCCCTTCGAATTCGTCCGTAACCCTCTTGCGCTGTCCCGCAGGCAAACTTATCTGCAAGAGGTACGGAGCGCCGTAGTCACTGTCCTTCATTGTAACCGCACCAGTGCCCGAAGTAGGGCTGCAGACGCAAGAAGGCCGGAGGAATGCAGATCCTCCGGCCTTCTTGCATTTCTTGTATCGACTAATACTATTGTTGAGGTGGAGGAGGAGGAGGCGCGCCTTGCCCTCCCTCATGGCTCTCCCTGCGCTCTCGCATCTCTGCCTGCAGGGCGTCATACTTGGTCTTTTGATCATCAGTCAGCACGCCGCGAATCTTGTCCTGGGACGCCTTGTGGATGTCCATCATCTTTGCGTGCTTGTCGGCCTTCGGCGTTGCGGTGTCATTGCGAAGAGCCATCATCTGCTGTCGCGTGTCATCGTCAATTGCCTTCACCTGAGACACCTGATCGGGCGTAAGGTTCAGCTTCTTGGTCAGAAACGCCAGCTGATGCTCTTCGCGCTGTCCCTGATCGTGTCCGCCGTGTGGTGGACCAGCCTGATCTTGCGCAGCCGGCGCACTCGGTTCCTGGGCCATTGCCGGCAGTGCGCTCAGCGCTGTCGTACACAGGGCCATAAAGGCTACTTGCAATATTGGTTTGCGGAATATCGTCATCATCGGATTCTCACTCTCATACCATCATTCGCCGGAAGAGCTTCTCCGGTGGTCCATCTAGCGATACAGACGCACTTTTTCTGCAAAGGTTCCTGCTGCAGCAAAAATTCACACTGGCTTTTACATGCCGCGTTCGGGCTGAAAGCAGTACGGGTCTCCATGCGCGGCCGCATAGGCCTCTACCACCTTCAAAAAGGCCAGCGCCGCGTGCGAAAGACTGGCCTGCCGACGGTAGACCAGCCTCAGTTTGCGTTCGATCTGCAACTCCGGTACCTGTACCCGCACCAGCGCCCCGCTCTCCAGCTCCGTGCGAACCGTCAGGCCAGGCACCAGTGCTACGCCATTCCCCATCTCGACAAACCGCTTGATGGCTTCGAGCGACGGCAGCTCGACCCCCATCTGCAACGGAGTCTTGTGCCGTTTGAATGCTTGAATCACCTTCTGACGCTGCGGAGATGGGATGTTGTGTGCAATGAAATTCTGCGCTCCCAACTGCCGAATCGAGACCTTTCCCGCACCCGCAAGGGCATGCCGGGGATTTACCACAAAGGCGAGCTCATCTCGATACACCACCATCGATTTGACCTGCGTATCGTCGGGTCGGAACGAGAGCACACCAATCTCGACTGAGTGCATCAGCACCTCGTCCGAGATTCGGCTCGCCAACGTGCGCTGCACCGCCAGTTTGATCCGCGGATTCTGCCGCCGGAACTCGTCAAGCAGCGGCAAAAGATAGAGGCAGGTGTACTCATTCGCTGCAAGATTCAACCTTCCCCGATGGAGCTCCCGCAGCTCGGTCAGAGCGCCGGCGGCTTCATTTCGCAGATTCAGCAACTTAGATGCATACTCCCGTAGCACCTCGCCTGCGTCGGTCAGTGTTCCGTCCCGCGACGACCGCTCGAAGAGCACCTCACCAAGCTCCCCTTCGAGTTTGGCGATTGCCTGACTCACCGCTGGCTGAGTACGATGGAGTCGTGCTGCAGCCCGTGAAAAACTTCGCTCCTCCGCCACTGCCAGAAACGTCTCCATCTGGACTAAGTCCAATCGTCACCTCCATGCGGCGGAGATTTTCAAGTCGAATGCCGCAATTAGAATTTCTGATACACCTGCAAACCATCATAAGCATGCGTTATGATAACGTCCAGATCGAGAGTGTTAACTCCTATGTCCTCGCATAATCAAATCGTCTTCTTCGATACCACCCTCCGGGACGGCGAGCAGTCCCCCGGTTGCACCATGCACCACGATGAAAAGCTGCGCATGGCCCACCAGCTCGCAGCCCTCGGCGTCGACGTTTTAGAGGCTGGTTTTGCTATCGCCAGTCAGGGCGACTCCGACTCTATCCGGATGATCGCTCGCGAGGTTCGTGGGCCGCGCATTGCATCCCTGGCCCGCTGCAAACGCGAGGACATTGAAGCCGCTGCCCGTTCCATTGAGCCAGCCGAAAAGGCCCGCATTCACACCTTCCTCGCCTCGTCCGACCTTCATCTTGAAGCTAAGCTGAAGATCACGCGCGCCGAGGCCCTCGATCAGGCCGCAAACTCTGTTCGTCTTGCGCGTACCTTCGCCGACGACGTCGAGTTCTCCGCCGAGGACGCCACCCGCACTGACCCCGACTTCCTCATCGAAATCGTTACCGTTGCGGTCCAGGCCGGGGCGACTACAATCAACATCCCCGATACCGTCGGCTACACAACGCCCGACGAGTACGCCGCCACGTTCCGCATGCTAATCGAGAAGGTTCCCGGCATCGACGACGTTATTCTTTCCACGCATTGCCACAACGATCTCGGTATGGCCGTAGCCAACACACTTGCTGGCATCCACGCAGGAGCGCGACAGGCCGAATGCACGATCAACGGCATCGGCGAACGCGCTGGCAACGCGGCGCTAGAAGAGATCGCCGCGGCACTCATGGTTCGTCGCGACAAGTTGCCCTATACAAACAACATCAAACTGAACCAGCTCTTCCCCACCAGCCAGATGCTCGCCGAATTCATCAGCTTCGGCTGCTCGCCAAACAAGGCTGTCGTCGGTGCCAATGCATTTGCGCACGAGTCCGGCATCCATCAACACGGCATGATGGCCAACCCACTGACCTACGAGATCATGACACCAGAGTCAGTCGGCGTCCCGGCCACCAACATGGTGTTAGGCAAACATAGTGGCCGCCGTCTGCTTGAGCAACGCCTCGTCGAACTCGGCCACACCCTTACGCGCGCTCAACTCGACGATGTTTACCACCGCTTCACCGAACTTGCGGACCGCAAAAAATCCATCTACGACCAGGACTTGCTCGGTTTGCTTCATAGCGACAAGTCCGCCGTCGCTACTCACTAGCCACTCGCCAAAGGAAGAGCGTCATGCGCCTCAAAATTGCAGTTCTCGCCGGCGACGGCATCGGCCCCGAAGTCACACAGCAGGCAACAAACATCCTCCGTGCCGTAGCTGAGTTAGGCGGGCACGAGTTTATCTTCGTTCCTGGACTCATTGGTGGCACCGCTATCACCGAAACCGGATCGCCGCTCCCCACCGCAACGCTCGATGCAGCGCTCGAATGCGACGCTGTCCTGCTAGGCGCTGTTGGTGATAACAAGTTCAACTCTCTGCCGCCAGACAAACGTCCCGAAGCTGGTCTCCTGCAGATTCGCCAGGCGCTTGGAGGCTTTGCCAATCTGCGCCCTTCCATCGCGTACTCCGCGCTTGCTGAAAGTTCCCCACTGCGTCCTGAAGTCACCAAAGACGTCGATATTCTTTTTGTGCGCGAGTTGCTCGGCGGCCTTTACTTTGGTGCTCCACGCTGGTGGAACCGTGAGTCCGACGAGGCGATCAATACGATGCGCTACACCAAGGCTGAGGTCGTCCGTGTTGCCCGCGTCGCCTTCGAACTCGCCAGCAAACGCCGTCAGAAAGTCACCTCCGTCGACAAAGCCAACGTTCTTGAGGTTTCACAGCTTTGGCGCGCAACAGTCACGGAGGTCGCCAAAGAATACCCTTCTGTCACGCTCGAACATCAGCTCGTCGATTCCATGGCGATGCACATCATGAATATCCCCCGCAACTTCGACGTCGTTCTCACCGAAAATCTCTTTGGCGACATCCTCTCTGACGAGGCCGGTGTCATCACTGGGTCACTTGGTATGTTGCCCTCCGCCACCATTGGCGGCGCAGTCAATCTCTATGAGCCCGTCCACGGCAGCGCACCTGATATCGCGGGAACAGGAAAGGCCAACCCGCTCGGCGCGATTCTTACTGCTGCCATGGTTCTTCGACACTCGGCAAACCTTGAGCAGGATGCCAAAGCTGTCGAACTCGCAGTCCACCAAGTTCTCAACGCTGGCTATCGTACGGCCGATATCGCTCGCGGCCAGCAACCGGGACAGACTCCGGTCAGCACGCAGGAGATGGGTAAGCTCGTCCATCAGGCTCTGGCAGAATCCATCGACCGCCGCCAGGCCATGCACGCCGTATGAATGCACCATTGAGCCTGCGGTCGAAGTCGATCCTGATGAATTGTGCTGTCACAGTTGCACTGATCTACAAACTCTGGAGAGGTGCGCCAATCGCCGTCGTTGTGATCGTTGGGCTCTTCATGTTCACACTCGTCAACCTTGTCATGTTCTTTACTGCAAGAAAATCAGCCCCGAGAAATGGCTAATCTTTCGTGACTCTTCGCTACCAACTCGCCGTTACTCTGCTTGCTTTGGCGCCGTTTGCAACGCGTGCGCAAATATCTTCTCCTCAGATCAAGAGGGATAAGAAACCGCCAAAGGAAAACGTGGAGTGGCTCTGGCAATACGGGCCGCCACCCGCGGACGGACGCGAAACCGCCCTCGTCCTCGATAACCGCTTCCGTCCATTTCTAGCGCAATATCTCACTGCTCCTCAAACCTTCTGGGGTAATCCAAAGACTGGTTACAAGACCCTCGACGAAACCGCGCTCGACTTCCTCTCTGTACCCGACAAAGTGATCGCCGACGAAAACCGCTATCTCTCCATCACTGGCTGCGTCTTTCGATTCTGTCCTGCACGCGGCCTGCTCTGGGTGGACCTTGGACTTCCACATCCACTCATTGCCTTCGCCGCGATTGATTGGATCAAAGACAGCAAAACGCCGAACGAGCCCGGCGCGGAATATACCCTTTGGGTCTTCCCAAATCACCCGATAGACCCTGACCACATCCCCGCAGCGCTGATCCACAGCGTTGCACGTTGGACTGCGCATCCGCCCACCGGTAGCACGGTCATACAGCAGATAAAAAATGCCATCCTCGTCGACCCCGACGGCGCACCACATCAAATCAAACCAGCCGACATCGGCGCGAACACATTTACCAGACCAGAACCCGAACAAAAGGCACAACCATGAGCACACCCAAAACACTCTTCGAAAAAGTATGGCATCAACACCTCGTCGCCGAGCCGCAGGGTGAACCCAGCATCCTCTACATCGACTTGCACCTCGTCCATGAGGTCACCAGCCCACAAGCCTTCGACGGGCTCCGCATGACAGGCCGTAAACTACGCCGCCCTGACCGCACGGTCGCAACGGTCGATCACAACGTGCCGACCAGCAGCATCGAAGATCGCCTCCACATCGTCGACCAGATCGCTCACAAGCAAATCGAAGCATTGCGCAAGAACTGCGCCGACTTTGGCGTTGAGCTATACGATGTGCAGTCGCCGAATCAAGGAATCGTCCACATCATTGGCCCGGAGCTTGGTCTTACGAAACCTGGGATGACTATCGTCTGCGGCGACTCGCACACCAGCACGCATGGAGCATTTGGCTCACTCGCATTCGGCATCGGTACCAGCGAAGTCGAGCACGTCATGGCCACGCAGACTCTGCCGCAGGACAAACCGAAGACTTTTCGTATCAACGTGGAAGGCGTGCTCCCCAACGGCGTCACCGCTAAGGACATTATTCTCCACATCATCGGCCAGATCGGAACTGCTGGAGCCACCGGCAACGTCGTCGAATACGCTGGTTCAGCCATTCGTGCTCTCTCCATGGAAGGCCGCATGACTATCTGCAACATGAGCATCGAGGCTGGGGCTCGCGCCGGTATGATCGCCCCCGACGCCACCACCTTCGCTTATCTCAAGGGTCGGCGCTTCTCGCCGACTGGGGCCGCGTGGGATGAAGCCGTAGCGCACTGGTCTAAGCTTGTAACAGAAGAGGGAGCAATCTTCGACCGTGAGCTTACGATAAATGCTGCTGA
Source organism: Tunturiibacter lichenicola (assembly GCF_051013355.1). Taxonomy (GTDB): domain Bacteria; phylum Acidobacteriota; class Terriglobia; order Terriglobales; family Acidobacteriaceae; genus Edaphobacter; species Edaphobacter lichenicola_F. The sequence goes on from NZ_CP132944.1 coordinate 829,406, forward strand.
CATTACCCCCACTGTTAGTTGGGGAACGAGTCCCGGCATGGTTACGGGGGTCAAGAACACTGTGCCCCTCGCCGATCCCGCCGCGAGCGAGGCTGATCAAAAAGCATTCGAACGCGCATTGGAATATATGGGTCTGCATGCTGGAGAACCCATCGAAGAGATTAAGATTGACCGCGTCTTTCTTGGTTCCTGCACCAACGCGCGCATTGAGGATCTTCGTGCCGCAGCATCCGTTGTGCGCGGCTACCGCGTTGCTACAACGGTTCGAGCAATGGTCGTCCCTGGCTCTCAAGCCGTCAAAGCGCAGGCTGAACAGGAAGGTCTCGACAAGGTCTTTACCGCCGCCGGCTTCGACTGGCGCGAGCCCGGTTGCAGTATGTGCCTGGGAATGAACCCCGACATTCTCGCCCCCGGCGAACGATGCGCCTCCACCAGCAACCGTAACTTCGAAGGCCGCCAGGGCCGTGGTGGCCGCACGCATCTTGTATCACCGCAGATGGCCGCCGCGGCGGCGATCACTGGTCACTTCACCGACGTCCGCACCTGGCAGTTCAGAGATCAGACAGCACAGAAGGAGGCGAAGTAATGCAGCCTATCAACATCCTTTCCAGCCACGCCGTGCCGCTTGATCGACCCAACGTCGATACCGATCAGATCATTCCCAAACAATTTCTCAAACGCATCGAGCGCACTGGCTATGGCGACTTCCTCTTCTACGACTGGCGCCGTATTCAGGAAGGCCCCAACGCAGGCGAGCCTCATCCTGACTTCGTCCTCAACAAGCATCATCACAAAGGCGCGAAGATCCTCATCGCCGGAAAAAACTTCGGTTGCGGCAGTTCGCGCGAACACGCGGCGTGGGCTCTCACCGACTATGGCTTCCTCGCCGTCATCGCCCCGAGCTTCGCCGACATCTTCTTCTCCAACGCCGGCAAGAACGGCATGATCCTCGTGCGCCTTTCTGAGGCAGATGTACAAACTCTCATCGAGCGCTCAGAAAAAAATCCAGCGCACAAGATCACCATCAACCTCGAAGCCCAAACCGTCAACGACGACCAGAATTTCAACGCCCACTTCGACATCGACCCCTTCCGCAAATACTGCCTATTGAACGGCCTCGACGATATCGGACTCACCCTCCGCCACGAGGCTGAACTCGACGCATTTGAATCGAAGCATGATTCAGAATTTTGGCTGAAACCTCGGCCCGTCACAGCTTGATTCACGTGAACTACTAAACTAGCTCCCCGGAAAGGCCGCCTTTTGAGTAACGAAATCAATCCGAAGAAAAATTCTATTGTCCTGACTGAAGGGCCGTCCCGTGCCGCTGCCCGCTCTTACTTCCGCAGCGTAGGCTTCACCAAAGAAGATCTGCACAAGCCCATCATCGGCATTGCCAATACGTGGACCGAGATCGGCCCTTGCAACTTCCATCTGCGCAAAGTCGCCGAGGCAGTCAAGCAAGGCATTCGCGAAGCAGGCGGCACACCGATGGAGTTCAATACCGTCACCATCCACGACGGCATCACCATGGGCACGCAGGGCATGAAGGCTTCGCTCATCTCCCGCGAGGTCATCGCTGATTCGATCGAACTCGTTGCTCGCGGCAATTCGTTCGACGGCATCGTTTGCATCGCAGGTTGCGACAAGAACATGCCGGCCGCCATTATGGCGCTCGCCCGCCTCGATATCCCCGGTCTCATGCTCTACGGGGGAAGCATCGCTCCTGGCGCGCTCAAACAGCCCGACGGCACCACAAAGGAGATCACCATCCTTCAGGTCTTCGAAGGCATGGGAGCGCACGCTGCCGGCAAGATCAACGACGACGAACTCGAAGCCCTCGAAGCTGCCGCCTGTCCTGGCCCTGGAGCCTGCGGCGGCCAGTTCACCGCCAATACGATGGCGATGGCAGGCGAGTTTCTAGGCATCTCGCCGATGATGATCACTGGCGTCCCCGCGATGTCGCCCGAAAAACATGAGGCCTCCCGTCAGGCTGGCCGACTCGTCATGGACCTCGCCCGCGCCGGTCTCACTCCGCGTAAGATCGTCACCCGTCAGGCTATCGACAATGCAATTGCGGCCGTCGCGGCCTCAGGCGGAAGCACCAACGCCGTGCTCCACCTCATCGCCATTGCGCATGAGTTCGACATGCCGCTCACGATGGAAGACTTTGATCGCATCTCCGAACAGACGCCGTTCATCTGCGATCTCTCGCCGGGCGGCAAATACGCTGCAAAGGACTATCAAGAGGCAGGCGGCTCTCGTCTTCTTGCGCAACGCCTCATCGAGAGGGGTTTGCTCAAAGGCGACAGCATCACTGTCACTGGCAAGACACTCGCAGAAGAGGCAGCTCTCGCCGTTGAAACCGTCGGCCAGCTTGTCATTCGCACCTGGGAGAATGCGCTGAAGCCAACTGGCGGCCTCGTCATCATGCGCGGCAACCTCGCCCCTGATGGCGCAGTCATCAAGGTTGCAGGTCACGAGCGCATTCATCACACCGGTACCGCACGAGTCTTCGAATCAGAGGACGATTGCCACGCCGCCGTCGAAGCAGGAAAGATTAATCCCAATGACGTCCTCGTCATCCGGTACGAAGGCCCACGCGGCGGCCCCGGCATGCGCGAGATGCTCGCTGTCACTGCGGCTATCAAAGGCATCCCTTCTCTGTCTGAAACCGTAGCTCTTCTAACCGATGGCCGTTTTTCCGGAGCCACTCGCGGCCTGATGGCAGGCCACGTCGCTCCCGAAGCCCAACTCGGTGGACCCATCGCTGCCGTTCACGAAGGCGACACCATCACCTTCGACATCCCCAACCGCAAACTTACTCTCAACGTCCCCGAAGCCGAGATCGCCAAACGCCTCGCCGCATGGAAGGCCCCCGAACCACGCTTCAAACGCGGCGTCTTCGCCAAATACGCCAACAGCGTCAGCAGCGCATCGCTGGGGGCCGTCACCACATAGACGTTGTCTGAAGGACGGCCTAAAACTGCCGCATCCACTGGAATTGGGCTGCAGCACCGGAGGTGATCTTGGGCCCGATATTCAAATTCGATGCTTCAATCATGCACCTCCCGTTGAAGTAAAGGAGCACTAGATGTCTAAAAAAAATCAACACCCGCAACTCACCGGAGCTGAAATCATCTGGGCCACACTAGTCGGTGAAGGCGTGGACAAAGTCTTCGGCTACCCCGGCGGGGCTATTCTCCCCGCGTACGACGCGCTGCGGAAGTTTCCCATTCATCACGTTCTTGTGCGTCATGAGCAAGGTGCTTCGCACATGGCAGACGGGTACGCTCGTGCGTCGGGGAAGGTTGGCGTTTGCATTGCCACCAGCGGCCCTGGTGCTACAAATCTTGTCACCGGCATTGCGACGGCGATGCTCGACTCCATCCCTATCGTCTGCATCACGGGTCAGGTTGGCAGCAAAGTTTTGGGCTCGGACGCGTTTCAGGAGATCGACATCACCGGCATTACCCTGCCGATTACGAAGCACAACTACCTTGTGACACGTGCGGAAGATATCGCTCCTGCGATTCGCGAGGCCTTTCAGGTTGCGTGCTCCGGCAGACCTGGCCCTGTCTTGATCGACATCACCAAGGACGCCCAGCAGGCCACAGCATCGTTCAACTTCGATGCCGCAGCTCCCGCGCCCTATAGACCTCACCCGATGCTGCGTGCCGAGTCGTCTTCGATCCAGCAGGCTATTGAACTCATCCACAGTGCAAAAAAGCCTGTCATTCTTGCCGGCCATGGCATCACGCATTCAGGCGCGGAGGCTCAAGTGCTCGCCTTCGCAGAACGTCAGCAGATTCCTGTCGCGAGCACACTGCTTGGTCTTGGTGCGTTTCCGACCTATCATCCGCTTTCGCTGGGGATGATGGGGATGCACGGTGAGTCGTGGGTCAATCACGCGATTCAACAAGCCGATCTGCTGCTTGCTTTCGGTATGCGCTTTGATGACCGCGTGACGGGCAACCTAGCTCAATACGCGCCCAATGCGAAGAAGATCCACATCGAAATTGATCCTTCTGAGATCAACAAGAATGTCAGAGCGGACGTCGCACTCATCGGCGACCTCAAGGAGGTTCTCGAGCTTCTCCTCCCGCTGCTCGAATCTGCGGATTACGTGCTTAATCAGGGCAAAGCCGCATTCGGCGACGGCGTTGATGGGAACCGCCCATCGACTGGCGATTCTGGTAGTCTGCGCCAGGGCGGAGCAACAGGAAACGTTCCACGTGCAACTGCAGCGTGGCTCCGCGAGATCAAAGCGATGAAGGGCGATGCGGCTGTTCGCGACATCATCAATCTGCCTGACAATGGCCATCTTTATGCAGCCCATGTCATCAACGACATCTGGCGCGAGGCTCATGCCGCTGGCCGTGCTGATCAAACCATCATCGTTACAGATGTTGGGCAGCACCAGATGTGGGAGGCGCAGTATTACAAGCATGATTCGCCGCGTTCGCTGATCACCAGTGGTGGGCTTGGAACGATGGGTTTTGCGCTTCCGGCGGCGATTGGTGCGAAGGTCGCTTGTCCTGAAAAGGATGTTTGGGTTATCGCTGGGGACGGTGGTTTTCAGATGACGGCTTCGGAGCTTTCGACCATTGTTCAAGAGGGTTTGGCGATCAATATTGCTGTGATTAATAACGGGTTTCTGGGGATGGTTCGGCAGTGGCAGGAGGCGTTTTATGAGAAGAACTACGCGGCTTCGCCGATACTTTCGCCTGACTTTGTGAAGCTGGCGGGGGCGCATGGTATTGATGGCGCGCATGTTAAGGAACGCAAGGATGTGACTCCGACTGTTACAAAGGCGCGGACGAGCGGTAAAGCGTTTCTTATCAACTTTCAGGTGGAGAAAGAGGATGGGGTTTATCCGATGATCGCTCCTGGGTCGGCGCTGCATGAGATGGTTCGGCGGCCGGCAAAAGACCCTCTTCTGGAGACGGCGGATGATAAATAATATGCGGGTTTCTGCAGAAAAAGTTGGACGTGGTGGTTGAGAAGAAAATGCGTCATTTTCCTTTGTTTTTTGAGGGGTGTTTTAGGAAAAGTGGTGTGCAAAACGTGGTTTTTTGCATGGTAATTCGTGGTGAGTTGCATGGTGAACGTGGTGTTTTGGCAGCCATATTTTGACCGCCGAAAAATACGCCACGTTTTTCAGATATTTTTTGCTGGATTCCAAATTGAAAGCTTCTTAGCAGACAGGACGAACGATGCCACATCCCTTCGTAGCACCTGCAACGGATCAATTCGGCAATCTCCTTCGAGCGACCACGTTTCTGTTTGTCGCTTTGGCGTCGGTTGGCGCACTGGCTCAGCAGCCAACCATTCACATCAAGGTGATCAACGCGGTGACGAACCTGCCCATTGCGGACGAGAGGTTGAATGTGGCAATTCGTGCGAATCAGATTGGGTCTGTCGCGATGGCCACCGACAAGACTGGCAATATCGACGTCGTCACAGGGAAGGATGGTATCGTCCGCATTCTCGCGAATATGTATGCCGACTGCCGGCCACGTGCAGAGCTTTATACGAACTACTCTGTCGCGACGATTTTGAAGACGGGGATCACGACGGGCAATCTGTGCAGCGGTGCGAGTCCGGCAGCAAAGCCTGGCCAGTTGATTCTCTTTGAGACTCCGAAGACCTACATCCCAAGTTACCCTGCGCCTCCACTGCCGCCACCGCCACACAGTAACTGATGAACGCATCCTGCGATGTCGCATCACTTCAAGAGACGAATTTGACCCAGCCTCTCCAACTCGAAACGCCTCGCCTTCTGCTTCGCCGCTGGAAGGAGGCTGATCGTGTGCCTTTCGCTGCGATGAACGCCGATCCGGTGGTGATGCGGTTCTACCCTGGCCCCTACAGTCGGCAGGAGAGTGATGAGGCGATCGATCGCTATCTTGTCGCCTTCGAGCATGTCGGGTACAGCTTCTTTGCAGCGACCCTGCGCGAGACAGGTGAGTTCGCCGGAACGATCGGCCTACAGCAGTTGCGGGATGAGATTCCGAATCTGCCGCAGCCTGCGGTCGAGATTGGCTGGAGGCTCACGCAGGCCAGTCAGGGGCGAGGGTTGGCGACCGAAGGGGCGCTGGCCATTGTCGACTTTGCCTTCAATCAACTTGCTCTGCCCGAAGTTGTCGCAATTACTGCTCTGCCGAACCATCCGTCGCGCCGGGTTATGGAGAAGGTCGGCATGACCTATCGTCCCGAGTTTGACTTCAATCATCCCCGTGTTCCCGCGGGTCACCCGTATGAGCGGCATGCGCTCTACCGTCTACGCAACCCTAACTGCAGCGAGGCCACATCCTCCGCTTCGTCGCGCATCGAAATCGCGGGGGGTGGATGAAAGCTCCTGTCTTGACTCTTCCTCTATCTAATTGGCTGCTGATTATCGCTGCAACTATCTTTATCAGCTCAGCATTCTTGGCACTGATTTTCGACGCACGCACATGCTTTTGGGTTTCGTTGCTCGCAACAGCAATCTTTATCGTTGTCGCGGTTCGAGGATACACTTCACGCCTCCAAGCGTTCTTGTATTCAGGACTAGCTGTGCTCGCATCCTCATGGTGTGCTTACGGTGTATGGCACTTGCTGATTCAATATAGGCGGCCCCTTGCAGGTGGAATCGACTCATTTGCTGGCCCACTCTCGGTCTTCGCGATTTCAACCTGTCTCTTAGGACTTACCCTCTACATAACCGGTGTGTGGATGTTCACACGCCGAGACACCCCATTCATCCAGCGCTTTTCAAAACAGAGAGCACTTTGGATCATCGGAACAGCTTTACTCTTTACGTTCAGCTACTTTGCAAATCAATTGGAAGGCATATAGATGCTCCACACATTCGTAGCTCTGGTTTCTGATAAGCCCGGCGTTTTGACGCGAGTTGCTTCGCTGTTTCGACGTCTCAATATCAACATTGTTTCGCTCACCGTGGGTGAGAGCGAGCGTGCCGATGTGTCGCGCATGACGATTGTGTGTGAGGCTCCCGATCATGCTGCGCATCGGATTCGTGCTTCGCTTTATAAGCTGGAGATTACGGTGGATGTGGACGAGGTTGGGCGATCAGAGGCCGTCATTCGTGAGCTTTGTCTCATCAAGATTGCGGCTGGGCCTAAGACTCGGTCGCAGATCTTTGAATTGGCTACAGTCTTCAAGGCGCGTGTGGTCGATCTTGCGCCGGAGTCGGTGATGCTTGAGATGACCGGGGCTGCAAGCAAGATTGAAGGGCTGATTCAGGTGCTTACCGAGAGTGGGTACACGATTCTTGAGGTTTCGCGTACAGGGCGTATGGCTATGCGGCGCGGTCATCATACTAGCCGTGTGCTTAAGGCGCTTGGCACGCCTGACCATGATCATAGTGATGAGACTTCTTTTCCTGAAAAGCCTGAGCCGGATGAGATTTTGCCGAATGAGTTTGCAGAGTAGTGGACTTGAAGTGGATGGAAAAAGACAAAGACAGGGATCCTTCACTTCGTTCAGGATGACGACATCGGGACATCAGTGAGTGCGCTAAGCAATTTATCAGAGAGGAGAGGGAGCTAGATGGGTGATTACGCTTATGTCTATATTTTGGCGAACGGATATAAAAAGCTTTACATCGGCGTGACCACAACGTTGGCTGCTCGAATCCGGCAACATAAGGATTGTGTGAATCCTCAAAGCCACACGGCCCGCTATAACATCGATCAATTGGTTCACTTTGAAATCTTCACTACAGTGACAGCTGCAATTGCGCGAGAGAAGCAGTTGAAGGGTTGGCTTCGCATCCGCAAGGTGGAGCTGATTATTTCCACGAATCCCGGATGGCGAGATCTTAGCGCGGACTGGGGACAACCAATCCTCCCGGGACCAGGCGTTGAGGTTGTCGGCCAGCAGAGAACAACGACAAAGACAGGGATCCTTCCCCATTCGGCTGCGCTCAGGGTCAGGATGACGACAGAGACCTAATACGGACAAATAAAAAAGTTCTTCTTTGACCTTCGACTCTAACTAGCTAGCAGTCGGATCGCAATCACCACCGCACTTCAAACAGTTGGTACTATCACTCAAAAGGAACGATACACAATGGCAAAGGCATACCACGACGCAGACGCAGACCTCTCTCTTATCCAGGCAAAGAAAGTTGCCATCATCGGCTATGGCTCGCAGGGTCATGCTCATGCCCTCAACCTGAAGGACTCGGGTGTTGAGGTTCGGGTTGGTCTTCGTAAGGACTCGCCCAATGCTGACCGCGCTCGCAAGGCCGGGCTTGAAGTCGGCACCGTCGCTGAGGTTTCGAAGTGGGCTGACGTCATCATGAACCTGACGCCGGACCAGACTGCAGCGAAGGTCTATCACGCAGAGATTGCGCCGAACATGAAGGAGAATGCCACGCTGATGTTTGCGCATGGCTTCAACATTCGCTTCCGCACGATTACGCCGCCTCCGGGCGTCGATGTTTCGCTGGTTGCGCCCAAGGCTCCCGGGCATCGCGTTCGCGAGGTGTTTACCGAGGGTGGCGGCGTTCCGGCGCTGGTGGCAGTGGAGCAGGATAAGAGCGGCCACGCGTTGGCGTTGGCTCTGAGCTACGCCAAGGGCATCGGCTGCACGCGCGCCGGGGTGCTGGAGACGACGTTTACGGAGGAGACGGAGACCGATCTCTTTGGCGAGCAGGCTGTGCTGTGTGGCGGTACGAGCGCGCTGGTAAAGGCTGGGTTCGAGACGCTGGTCGAGGCTGGTTACCAGCCGGAGCTGGCTTACTTCGAGGTGCTGCATGAGCTGAAGCTGATCGTCGACCTGATGTATCGCGGTGGGCTGGAGTATATGCGTCATTCCATCTCGGATACGGCGGAGTGGGGCGACTATGTTGCCGGGCCACGCATTGTGACGCCGGAGGTGAAGAAGGCGATGAAGGGGCTGTTGAACGATATTCAGGATGGCAGCTTTGCGAAGAAGTTTATCGCCGAGAACGAGACGGGGCGGCATGAGTTCAGCCGCATCCGGAAGCAGGAGACCGCTCACCAGATCGAGAAGGTGGGGGCTGAGCTGCGGAAATCGATGCCCTTCCTCGATCCGGTCGTCGTCAAGGACGGTCAGGTCCATAAGGCTTAGCTGTAACTCCATCAAATGGAGCTGGATTTTTAACAAATCGAACTTGAGGTGGCGGCATCTAAACAGGTGTCGCCACTTCATTTAGACTCAAATATACGGTCCGGCTCCTGAGCGAGTCTGCTTGGGCTGGAGACATTCCCTCTGATCGAAGATCGCGGTGTACGACCTGGTTTTTGGAACTCTTGTAACAGTGGAGACGTAGACCAAGGGAACGATTGGATGCCCACGCGGCAGAAGGAGCTTCGAGATGGCCACTCTGGACAGCTATGAAAGCATGGTCCCCACAATGCCGGTCAACCAGGGGGATCAGCTCGCTGGGCCTCCGGCGACAGCTACGCCGATTCCGGAGATCGTTGCTGCGCTTCGAACGATCACTCCGCTGGATGGGCTTACGGAAGAAGAGTACACATGGATCGCGTCGAACGGCAGCGAGCGCGTGGGCGCAGATCGCGCCATCGTCTTCCGCGAGGGTGAGCCTGCGTGCAATATGAACTTCATCCTGCGCGGCGAGGTGCAGGTGCGGCGCAAGTCTGGCTCAATTGCCCTGTTTATCGGCCGGGCCGGTTCGATGACGGGGAAGCTTCCCTTCTCGCGCATGAAGACCTATGGCGGCGAGGGTTACTCGGTTGGGGAGGTCTGGGCGATCGACGTCAACGAGTCGCTGTTCCCGGCGATGCTGGCGGCGATTCCGTCGATGGCGCAGAGGTGCGTGTCGGCCCTGCTGGACCGGGTGCGCGAGGTGACGCGGATGGAGCAGCAGGCGGAGAAGCTGACGGCGCTGGGTAAGCTGGCGGCGAATCTTGCCCATGAGCTGAATAATCCGGCGTCGGCGGCGCAACGCTCGGCTGCAAGCCTCTTCGGCGAGCTGCGGGAGTACGGGGAGCAGAAGTACCGGTTCGGCAACTTGTGTCTGACCGATGAAAAGATCAAAGAGTATCGCGACTGGGTGGCGGGAGCGCGTGCGCGGATGTCGGCCTACACCAGCTTTCCGAAGACGCCGCAGAGCCCGTTGGCCACGGCAGACCGGGAAGAGACGCTGGTGAAGTGGCTGAACGCTCATAACGTTCCTAAGCCGTGGACGATAGCGCCGGCGCTGGCTGAGACCAGCCTGGCCTTCGATCTGCTGGACGAACTTGCGACGATCGTCGGGCCGGAGGTGCTTCCGGTTGCCGTCGCGACGGTCGCCAGCTCGCTGCGGGTGGAGCGGATGGCTGAGACTGTGGTCGACTCGACCGTTCGTATCTTCGACCTGATCAGCGCAATCAAGGACTACTCGTACATGGACCAGGCGCCGATTCAGGACGTCGATCTGGCGCAGTCGCTTGAAAATACACTGGTTATGTTCAATTCACGACTGAAGAATGTCACCGTGGAGCTCGAATTCGACCCGGAGCTGCCGCCGGTCAGCGCCTATGGCAGCGAACTCAATCAGGTTTGGACGGCGCTGATCGAAAATGCGCTTGAGAGCATGAACAATGAGGGGACACTTCGGCTGCGGACGCACCTTAGCGGGCAGCTTGCGCTGGTTGAAGTGTGGGACTCGGGGCCCGGCATCGACGATGAGACCAAGAGCCGGATCTTCGAGCCGTTCTTCACAACGAAGGCTCCGGGGCGCGGCCTTGGGTTGGGTCTGGACACGGTTCAACGCATCGTGAGCAAACATTCGGGATTTGTGTCGGTGGAGTCGAAACCGGGGGCGACCTGTTTCCAGATTCGTCTCCCGCTGGATCGTGGACAGGCATACTAAATCTCAGCGGGAGAGGTAGTTAGGCTCTCCCGCTGAGATTTCTTCCTGTGTAAACTATTTGGTTATTTCGACGCCGCGCCAGAAGGCGATGTGGTGCTTCACGTTTCGCGCCGCAGGCTTGGGATCAGGGTAGTACCAGGCCGCATCGGGGTTATCCTGGCCGTCCACGACGATCGTGTAGTACCGTGCCTGACCCTTCCAGGGGCAACTGGAGGTCGTCGAACTTGGTTTGAGGAACTCCCGCTTTACCGATTCGTCGGGGAAGTAGATATTTCCCTCGACCGTCTCATACGTTTCGCTCTCGGCCAGTGTCTGGCCATTCCAAACTGCCTTCGCCATAATCCACTACCTGCAATCTTTTCAACGAGTTACGGACTGCACGCCACTCCGGACGGGCCATCTCCGTGGAATCCGTGGCCCTAGGGCCTTAAAGCATTTGTAACAGAAATGATGCAGAAAGGAAACCTGGCCCGGGGCCGAGGGGTTCCTACGTGGACGCTTTGGCTGCTGCGAAGCTCTTCAGGAACGCTTCGTGCAGGGCCTGGGCTGCCGGATACTTCGCGATGAGGGCGGCCGTCTGACGCATAAACGGGTTGCCGCTCTGCTTTTCGGTCTCGACGTGGAAGTGGTGGTACTTGGCGTAGATGAGGATTCCCTCGGGGCTCGTATCCAGGAAGAGATCTGCATCGAGTGCTCCGCGAAGTACCAGCGCTGCCGCCATCTCCCAAAAGCTGAGGGCCTGCCGCCAGTAGGCGTTGTGCTCCGCTTTGATGTCTCGCGACACCGCGCGCAGCTCTTCGAGGGTCTTCGGATGAAAGTCGAATACAAGGAATCGTCTTGCACGGCGGAGGGTGTCTTCGCGCCGCATCTCGTAAAGCTTCAGTACCAGCTCTGCATCTGCCGGAGTTGCCATCTGTTTTCTTATCCTTATGCTGTTCAGCTACGTTGTTGTCAGGCTACGCTCTCGACGACCGCGCGGGTCTTCTCCGGGTCGGGTCGGGTGAGGACAGGTACCGGAGCGGGTCCGGCGATCTTCTTCTCGTAGGTACACGGCGGAGTCGTGTGCTCCTCTTCGGGGGCACCCTTCTTCTTGCGCCGTTTGGGCAGAGCCTCGCGGTTATTCGGGCAGACCAGATGGGTTCCCTTGTCGTTGACGACCTCAAGGAGGTACGCGCTGTCGCACTTCGGGCAGGTCTGGTTGACGAGCTTCAGGTTAGAAGCGAAGTCGCACTTCGGGTAATTGACGCAGCCGTAGAAGAGATCGCCGCGCTTGGTCTTGCGCACCGCAATGTCGCCGCCGTCCTTCGGGCACTTCACATCGAGCAGTTCCTGCTTGATGTACTTGCACTTGGGATAGCCGCTGCAGCTGATGAACTCGCCATACTGGCCGTTGCGAAGAAGCAGTGGCTTGCCACACTTCGGGCAGGACTCTTCCAGTTGCACGGGCGGCTTCTGCTGCACCTTCTGATTCAGCTTGCGAATCGTCTTGCAGGGAGGATCTTCGTTATAGCCCGGGCAGGCCATGAACGGACCCCAGGGGCCGTTGCGCAGAACCATGACGCGGCCGCAGTTGTCGCAGAACTCCTCTTCTGCTACTTCGTCGGCGCCGGGTGCACTGAGATCCGGCTTGGCGGCGAAGTTTTCCTTGGTGAAGTCGCAACTGATTGGCTCGACGGTCACCTTCTTACCGTGTTCGGCGGCGTGATTAATGGCTGCTGCCATCTCCTTCGCATCGCTGACTTCTTTGGAGAACTCAACCACATCCTCCGTCGTCGCCTTTACGATCAATGGGAAAGCAAACGCAGTTGTAACCTTTTTGGTTACAGTTTTTGGATCTTTCTTCCAGGGACCGGCCGCGATGGTCATCGGCTTTACCTTGGTGAAGTTGCTGCACGAGTAGAAGCTGCCGAACTTACCCCACTTCAGAATCAACGGGCTGCCACAGTTGTCGCAGACCTCATTGGTCTTCTGTTCCATGCGCTTCACGTCTTCCATGTTGTCGCTGGCGACGTTCAGCTCCTTCTCGAAGTGGTCGTAGAACCCCTTTAGCAGATCCGTCCACTTCTCCTTGCCGTCTTCCACTGCGTCCAACTCGCCCTCAAGCGTGGCGGTGTAGGCTGTGTCGAAGATGTAGGGGAAGTTTTTCACCAGCAGCTTCGTAACGACGGTGCCAATCTCAGTCGGAATAAACTTCGATTGGATCTTCTTCACGTAGTCGCGATCCTGGATTGTATTAATGATGGACGCGTAGGTGGAAGGGCGGCCAATTCCCTTCTCTTCAAGGGTTTTGACGAGGCTGGCTTCGTTGTAACGCGGCGGCGGCTGCGTGAACTTCTGCAGAGGGTCGAGCTTCTCGAGGCGCAGTGCCTCACCGTTGCTCAACTCCGGCAGTCTGCGTTCCTCGTCCTCTTTTTCCTCAACTTCGGCCTGAGTCAGATTTTCCGCGCCATCGACTTGCTGTTTTGTAGCCAGCTCTTCTTTTGCGGCCTTGTCCTTCGCTGCCTGACGGGCGCGCTTCTCTTCCTCTTCAAATTTGAGATGGCCTTCGAACTTGAGAACGCTGCCGGTCACGCGGAAGTCATACGAGAGCTTCGCTTTGGCGACGATGTCGACGGTTGTCTGATCGAAGATGGCAGGCGTCATCTGGCTGGAGACGAATCGCTGCCAGATGAGTTTGTAGAGACGAAACTGCTCGTCGCTGAGATACTTGCGGATCGAGTCCGGTGTGTACTTCACACTCGTCGGGCGGATGGCTTCGTGTGCGTCCTGTGCCTCAACCTGTTTCTTGCTCGCATATTCGTTGGGGCTTGCCGGCAGATACTTTGCGCCGAGCTTGCCGATGAACTCGCGCGCCTCGGCGATTGCATCGGAGCTGACACGGGTCGAATCGGTACGCATGTAGGTGATGAGACCGACTGTGCCTTCAGCGCCGATTTCGACGCCCTCATATAGACGCTGGGCCACGCCCATCGTGCGCCGCACGTTAAAGCCGAGACGGCCTGCCGCATCCTGCTGCAACTTGCTGGTCGTGTAGGGAGCCTTTGGATTGCTTCTGCGCTCCTTCTTCTCGACGGAACGGACGCTCCACTTCGCAACCTTCAGCTCGCCGACGACCTCATCGACCGCTTCCTTGTCGGGTAGCGCGTTAGAGAGAAAGAGCTCCTTGCCTTCTTCATCTTTTCCGTTGGCGACCCGTGCAGGCACGCCGTTGACACCGACGAATCGCGCTGTGAAGCTTTGTTTGTTTGCAGTCGGCTCCAGTTGCGCATCGATCGTCCAATATTCGACTGGGTTGAAGTCGTTGATCTCCTGTTCGCGCTCGACGATCAGACGAAGTGCAACGGTCTGGACTCGTCCGGCAGATAGACCGCGACGAACCTTATCCCACAGCAGCGGAGAGACCTGGTAGCCCACTAACCGATCCAACACTCGCCGCGTCTGTTGTGCGTCGACGAGGTCCTCATCTATATCTCTTGCCTGAAGGAATGCGGCCTGCACGGCCTTCTTTGTGATCTCGTTGAAGGTGACGCGCCGTACCTGCGACTTGTTCTTCATCATCGGCAGCAACTGGATGGAGAGGTGCGCAGCGATCGCTTCGCCTTCGCGGTCGGGGTCGGGCGCCAGGTAAACCATGTCGGCCTTCGAGGCCAGCTTCTTCAGCCGCTCCACTACCTTTTCTTTACCCGGAGACACGATGAGCGTCGGCTCAAACGTCCGCTTCTTCAGCTCCACGCCGATGTCGTTCTTCGGCAGATCCATGATGTGGCCAATCGAGGCCTCCACCACGTAGTCGCTGCCGAGATACTTTCCAATCGTCTTCGCCTTGGCTGGCGATTCAACGATGACTAATGATTTCCCCATTTGTTCCCTTCATCCACCAGAACGCATCGCCGAGGCAAAACGTTCCGCACTTCCTGATTCCATTGCGAACCTAACACGGTTTCCGCAAACGCGTCATCTCATCACGATTTCAATACAGACGAAAAGTAGCTGAGAAGGTCATAGCACGACAGCTCGATTCGGTGAGATGAGCCACGTTGTGGATAACTCGCCAAGTCGAATAAGGGCATAAACTTACATCGATCTGTGCCGGGGTGAGATTGTCGCGGGAATCAAATCCCTCAACATGGCTCAAAACGCCCGAACATAATTTTTTCCCGGCAGCTGTCTCACGCGACCTGCAAGCTCGAGTTCGAAGAGCGCGGTGAAGATCTCTGCAGACCCTAACTGCGCCTCCAACTGCTCGATCAATTCGTCGAGTTGCATCGATTCATCATGACGCAAGCGATCGAAGACGATCCGCTCGTGCTCCGGTAGCGGCGTATCGTTAAATAGAGATGCAGCCCCTGCTGGTTTCGATTCAGCGCCGTCGCCAGCGGCTATGCTCTCACCCTCCAGTTGGAGGCGGATCTGGGAGGGGAGATCTTCCCAGATATCCTCCCATGTGGCGGTGAGCTTAGCGCCCTGCTTTATCAGTGTGTTAGGACCCCATGCGTTCTTGTTGGTGACGTTGCCCGGGACCGCGTAGACGTCGCGATTCTGCTCCATGGCACAGCGTGCCGTAATTCTTGTGCCGCTGTACTCCGCCGCTTCGATGACCAGCACCCCAACGCTCATTCCGCTGAGGATACGGTTGCGAATGGGGAAGTTCTGCGGCGCTGGGAAGGTCCCGAGAGGGTATTCGCTTACGATTGTTCCGCCCGTCGCGACGATGCTCTCGGCCAGCTTCTTGTTCTCTTTGGGGTAGATGACGTCGATGCCGGTTCCCCAGACTGCGACTGTTTTTCCGCCTGCTTCAATCGCTCCCTTGTGCGCGGCGGTGTCGACACCGCGAGCCATGCCGCTCAGAATTACCATGCGACGATTGGCGAGGTCGCGCGAGAGCAGCTCTGCCATTCCTGCTCCGTAGGGCGATGGCTGACGTGTTCCCACGACGGCGATTCCTGGCCGTGCGAGCAATGTTACATCGCCACGAATCCAGAGCACTGCGGGGGGATCGTAGATCTCGCGTAGCCTCTCGGGGTAAGCTTCGTCTTCTGGTGTGAGAACAGTGCCGCCCGCTTCGCCGACGCGCTTCATCTCGTCCTCTGCCGCTGTGCGAGCTTTGCCTTCAAAGACAAACTGCGCCGACTGTGCGGGCATTCCAAGGCCTTCGAGTTCAGTCAGCGAAGCCTCGAAGATCCGCTCGGCTGCACCGAGGCGATTCATTGCCTTCCATATCCTCGTTGGCCCCATGCCTGGCGTTAGAGTCAACGCCATCCATGCCATTCTTGCCTGTTCGCGTACTACCGTTTCCTCTTGCTGCACCGAACCCATTCAGCGTCCTCTTCATTAATCTGCGGTGCTGCTCTGCCAGCCTGCGACGTGTGCTGCTCGCCGAAAGAGACTCGCCACCGTCAATGTATCTCATCTCGCGTGGCGTGATTATCAAACGGATGGGTTATGAGTAAGACTGGATGCAAGAATGAAACTTGCGCCACTCATCGCCAACGCGATGAACAGGCTTGTGACTTCGTTTCCGTTGCTCGGTGCGGCCGCTACGCGAGGCAGGTGAAGAACAAGAACCCAGAGGAGGAACATCGTTCCGAGAAGTATGGCTGCGGGTTTTGCCTGTACCTTCGCCGCGATGGCCAACGCTGCGCCGAGGAAAGCCACTCCGATAAAGTACGCCCAGAACACGTGGACGGGGATCCACGACGGAATCAACGTCGCAATAAAACGCGCATAGATGAAATGCTGTACGGCGAAGACGATCAGCGAGATCGCGAAGGCGAAGCGCCCGGCTGTGGCTAATGATGAACCAACGTTGCCCGTTGACGTTGTTAGCTCGTCCGGCGGCAGGAGATTCGCCAGAACAAAGGAAACGCCGCACAACGCAAGGAGTTCGAAGGTGACGGTCCAGGGACCGGGGTTGTGGAGTTGGGTGATCAGGCCAGCTAGATGCAGAAACAAAATATTTAGGAACAGCACGGATCCAAGGAGCATTGCAGCAAGACGCGCACGCTTTCCAATCGCGATGCTCACAGCGATGGCGACAAACGCGATGCAGGTCAGCCACGCCAACCAATGCGCTTCGGGGAACCATGGCGGGCCTGGTATTGGACCTTTCATTGAGCTGGCGTAGATAAAGTACTGTACGCCAAAGAACGCCATCGCAATGGCAAAGAAGAATCGGCCCATCTTCAGAAATTTCAGCGATCCATCCATTATTTTTTGCTCCCTCCACGAATGACCTGTGTTCATCGCGAGAATGCTACTATCAACCGCTATTCGAGCTCGTCGTCACAACGCTTGCACTCCATCAAACTCCCGATCCGCGCGTCTCTTCCCTCTTCGGTGACGACCCACTCCCGTATCATCCACGGCGGATCGTGGCGAACATGGAGCCCATGACCGCAGTCCAGACGCGCGGCCCAATGCATCTGTTCATCCTGATAAAAACCGACCACGCGTCTCTGCACCGTACGCCTCCCTGCAACATCCAATAAACTAATTCTTTGAGCCAACTACCGTCATCATCCATGCTTCGCGTCGCTGCCATCAACTTTCTTAACCCGGCCCCCCTGATGTGGGACTTCGAACACGCGCCTCTCGCAGCTGAGTTGGCCCAACGTTACGTTCTCCATTACACCCAGCCTTCTCTGTGTGCCGCTGAGCTTCTCGCTGGGAGAGCGGACCTGGGGCTGATCCCGATAGCGGCGCTGACTTCCGACCTTGCGATCGTTCCAGGCTGCACGATTGCCTCATTAAGCGAAGTTCGTTCGATCCAACTCATCATTAAGCGTCCTCATACGCTGAACACAGTTCAAACGGTCGCGGCTGATACAGCATCGCGCAGCTCGCTCGCCTATGCCAATATCCTCTTTCGCAAATTTGCGGATAACCACCCCGTCTTTCTTCCTTCAGAGGCCGATCCCATCGCGATGCTCCAACTGGCTGATGCGGCTGTGCTGATCGGCGACCCAGCCCTGCTCGCCCTCGAGGCTCGCGAACAGATTGACGCTGCGATTGGCCCGTGCGAGTGGTTCGATCTGGCCCACGAATGGCAGCGCTACACCGGTCATCCGTGGGTTGCAGCGGTTTGGGCCGCACGGCCAGAGGCTCTCGGTAGCCCCGGCGTCACCGCCGCGCAACTGGTCGAAGATCTTGAGACATCGCGCAACCACGGCCTGCTCAATATCGAACGCCTCGTGGAGCAGTGGACGCCGCGCATCGCGATTCCGCCTGTTACGATCCGGCACTATCTTTCGCACAACATTCACTATGTCCTCAACACGGATTGCATTCGCGCCATCGAACTCTTCCGGCAATATGCTGCGGAGGTCGATGTCCTGCCGCCACTCCCGGATCTCCGTTTCCTGTAACGCCTCTGCTATACTCGGCGCTCAACCAATCTGAACAATTTCCGCGACTTCTCACCAGCAAGTCGCGTCTTAAGACCTATGAGCCTGCGCTTAGCCGCCATTGCCGTGACCAAAAATCTCGTTGCAACAGCGCAAACAGCCGCGCCCGTTCATCGCGGAGCCCGCAACCCGCTCGTGCATCTCCTGCTCAGCTTTGGATTCTTCGGCGTCTTCCTGGTTTCCATCGTTGATAGCTCCTTCGTTCCACTGCCGCTGCCCGGCATCACGGACATCATGATCATCGTGCTCGCCGCGCAACACCAGAGCTGGTTCCTGCTTATCCTGCTCGCGACGGCAGGTTCTGGGCTAGGTGGATGGTTCAGCTATCAAGTAGGTCAGTCGGGCGGCATGGCCTTCATCGAGAAGCGAATTCCCGCCCGGATCTTCAAGCGCGTCTGCGAGTGGATGGAGAATCACGCCATTCTTTCTGTCGCGCTTCCGGCGATTCTGCCGCCGCCCATGCCGCTCAGTCCGTTCGTTCTTGCAGCAGGCGCGCTCAGGATGTCGCGGAAGAAGTTCCTCACTACCTTCATCATCAGTCGATGCCTGCGTCACACGATCGCCGCGTGGCTCGGTATTCACTACGGCCGACACATCGTCCGCATGTGGAACGCCCTCTCGGCTAAGTACGGCACACCAGTGCTGATCGTGATATGGACGCTGATCCTGGGGAGCTGCGCGTTTGCCTTCTGGCAGCTCTACAAAACTTCGCGAACCGTTGCTGTGCACTCTTGATGACTGGCCTTGCTGAGTTCAGCAGCTTGAACTACGCGACCGCTTTGCTGCGCGGGGCGAACTTACGCTGGTAGTACGCCGTGGTGATGATGATCGCAGGAACCCCAACCATCACGGGCCAAAGCCACACGTACCAGTGATTGCCAATGACCCTTGCTAAGGTCACCACGCTGAAGGCCGACCACGCCGCAATGTAGCTGCCGATGAAGTTTCCGAGGTGGGTGTACCACCAGAACATCTTCTCCTTCGGCTTGCGTACGAATGAGAGCAACTGCGTAGCGGAACCTCTCATCCCGATGAAACCGAATACCACCCCTACGATAGGAAGCACCTCGATCGAGGCGGGACGGAACCACGACAGCCACGCGAGCAACGCGCTTGTCGAGAAGGTGATAATGCCGGCGATCCAGTCGATCGGTTCCGCGCTACCGCCTCGCGCCAGCTCCTTCAAGCGCAGCACGCGATACCCGGAGAACGCAAAGTAGAAGCTGAATACGGCTACCAGAGCCAGGAAGCGCACTGGAAAGAAGAAGGCCATCGGGATTGCAGTCGCGGCGACGATCCCCATCGACCACAGGTAGACCTTCCCCCATCGTTTATGCTGCTTGCCGCCCTTTGCAGTTGCGAGGGCAATGGGCGCCACCACAAACGACGACGCGCCGGCTGCAATATGAATCGCAAGAAATATCTTTACCCACAACGGATCGAGTGCGTGCATCACTTCCTCCTTTTTTCCCTGCTCTCTATCTTGTCCAGCTCTGCCAAAGTCTCTTTACTCCACTTCAGAACAGCTCCGCTATAGTGCCGTCCGTAGCTCAGCGTCATCAACCAATAGGGCAGTTGCGGGTCATCTGCCTCGTCCCGCTGCAACTGCTTTCCTGTTGCCGCGTACACCTTCAACGCACGCTGGTGAAACTCCATCGATGCGAGTACGTGCACTCGATTTACATCCGGCGAGACGTGGCTGCCGAAGAAGAGCTTCAACAGCAACTCGTTTCTGGCTACCTCCTCCGCGATGGGTAGCTTCAACCAGTCGCGTAACTGTTCGCGGCCCTCCCCGGTTAGCGAATATAAGTGCCGGTCCGGCTTTCCCTTGTTGCGCTCCGTCTTTTTCTCAATCAGGCCCGCGGCTGCGAGCCGTTTCAATCCTGGATATATCTGTCCATAACTCTCGTTCCAGAAGTGGCCTGTCGAACGTTGGATCAGTTGCCGAATGTCGTATCCGGACATTGGCCTCAGGCTGAGAAGTCCTAGTAAAGCGTTCGGTGTGGCCCCGCCTTCGATCTTCATTGCTGATAGATATATATCTAAAAGATATATATCGCAAGTAAAATTTCTCGAATTTGGCCGGAATTTTCAACCTCAAAGAAGAAGGGGTGAAGAGTCGCCTCTCCACCCCTTCGGATATCTCTGTGAAGCGAGTTAGAACTCCCAGCGCAACAAAGTCGCTCCAACGGTGAAGCCTGCCCCAACACTAGCCAGCAGCACCAGATCGCCCTTCTTCAAACGGTTTTCCTCTAACGCTGTCTGCATCGCCATCGGGATCGTTGCCGCCGTCGTGTTGCCAAACCGGTCGATGTTGATGATTACCGACTCCTCGGGCATTCCCAGTCGCTCTGCCGTCGACAGGATGATTCGCTTATTCGCCTGGTGCGGAATGAAGCAGGCCAGGTCTTTGCCCTCTACGCCGTTACGCGAGAGCACAATCTCTGCAGCCTCGGCCATCTTGCGCACCGCAAACTTGTACACGGCCTGACCATCCTGATGGACGTAGTGCATCTTCGCCGCAACGGTCTCGGCTGTCGGTGGATGTAGACTGCCACCACCAGGCATATTGAGGGCCGAAGCGCCCGATCCATCGATCTCGTGCCAATAGTCGACGAGGCCGACCTCACCTTCTTCGCAAGGCTCGAGCAGAACAGCACCCGCGCCATCGCCGAAGATGACGCACGTTGCCCTGTCGGTATAGTCGATGATCGAGCTCATCACATCCGCTCCGATCACCAGCACCTTCTTATGCAACCCGCTTTCAACTAGCTTCGCGCCGACCTGAAGCGCGTACGGAAAACCGGAGCAGGCTGCCGAAAGATCAAACCCCCACGCACCTTTGATGCCCAGTTTGTCCTGCACCAGGCAAGCGGTCGCAGGAAAAAACATATCCGGAGTCACCGTAGCTACGATGATCACCTCGATCTCACTCGCATCGATGCCGCGAGCCGCGAGACAGCGCTTTGCCGCCTCTACTGCAAGATCGCTGGTCGCGACGCCAGCGTCCACAATATGCCGCTCGCGAATGCCTGTACGCTCTGTGATCCACTGATCGTTAGTCGCAACCATCTTTTCGAGATCCGCGTTGGTCAACAACCGTGGCGGAACGTAAGCCCCGACCGAACTGATCTTCGCGCGCACCCGCATCTGCGGTTTCAACGTCAAACTCAAACTCTCACCTCATCCGTTTGTACAGCGATAAAAATAAAAACTATTCCAAATGAACCATTGTTCACTGTCGGAGACCATTCTCTATGAGATGCGCACGCATGTCACGCACCCATTGAAGCTCCGCGTCAGCAGAGGCATCTCCGCAGTGAAGATGTGGTCCATAAGATGAATCAATGCGCTGACGCGATGTTCGAGGAGAGTGGGCAGGAGGGAAATAGTGCACCGGCGACCTACTGCGCCATTGCGCGGAGTATTGCGGTCTTGGGTGGAGGGAAAATGTGCACCGGGCGACCTACTGCGCCCGTAATGACCCGTTACCGTTGCTTCCTTCCGGACCTGGCGGGGTTGGCGGGATTACGTCGCGTAGGACCCGGCACAGGAACAAGTTTACCACCTTGCGACGTCGTCTGCTATTGGTGGCCATCTATGCATGATGGCGTTGGCTTCGCTTCGCAACTTAGTATGGAGATGGAGTTTGCCTCGCCCTGCTCCTAAGGAGAAACGATGAACCGCCGTAACTTCCTCGCCACTGGCGCAGCTTCACTCGCCGTCGCCGCTACGCCAGTCGCCCACGCCTCCTCATCTCGTATGTCGGAGTCCGAGACCACCACGCAGCAGCCCGATGGACTCAATCCGCCCGGCATTCGCGCCGCAGGCATCCGCATGGTCCCCGTCGCGGATGGAAAGTACAAGGTCTGGACCAAGCGCATGGGCAGCGGCCCGATCAAGGTCCTCCTGCTGCACGGTGGGCCTGGAGCCAGCCATGAATACCTCGAAGCCATGGAGTCGTTTCTTCCGCAGGCGGGCATCGAGATGTACTACTACGATCAGCTCGGATGCAATAACTCCGATCATCCTGAAGACACCTCCCTCTGGACGCTGCCACGCTATCTGCAGGAGGTCGAAGAGGTCCGCCGCGGCCTCGGTCTTGAGAACTTCGTCCTCTACGGCCACTCCTGGGGCGGCATTCTCGCGATGGAATACGCCCTCAACTATCAGCAGCATCTGCGCGGCCTGGTCATCTCCAATATGACCGCTGGCACCCAGTCCTATCTCAAGCGCACAGCGGCACTGAAGCTCCAACTCCCGCCCGACACCCTCACTGAATTGAACGCCCTCGAAGCCAAACAGGACTACGACTCGCCCGCATACGAAAAGATCATGATGGAGGATCTCTATCCAAAGATGATCTGCCGCACGCATCCGTGGCCGGAGCCCGTCGATCGTGCCTTTCGGCACCTCAACCAGCAGATCTACGTTCAGATGCAGGGGAAGAGCGAGTTTCTCGTCACCGGCAATCTTAAAGACTGGGAGCGATGGGACCGCCTGCACGAGATCAAGGTCAAGGCCCTCACCATCGGCGCACGCTACGACGAGATGGATCCGGAAGACATGAAGAAGATGGCGACCCTGATGCCCAACGCCACTTCGGTCATCTGTCAGAACGGCAGCCATATGTGCATGTGGGACGATCAGGCCTTCTACTTCGAACACCTCATCAAATTCCTGCACTCGGTCTAAGCTCGACCAGCTGGCGGACGTACTCGCACTACACTTACTGTCATGCGAGTACGCCTGCTGCTCACCTTCATTCTTCTTTCGACCGTCGCTCACGCTGCTGACGTTCACGTCCGCGTCTCGCCAGACGTCAAGACAGGCATTGAGAGCACGACGGAATATCCCACCATCCAGATGGCGATGGACCACCATCCCTTCGCCACGCCGAATGCTGATGGCACCCCAGGCCGCGTCTTCATCGAGATCGCACCCGGCACCTATCACGAGCGCGTCATCGTCACGCAGAACCATACCAACGTCACACTTCTCGGCATGGGCAAGTCTCCTGAAGACGTCGTGATCAGCAACTCGCTGAACGCGAAGCAGGCCGGAGGCACATTCTTCACAGAGACCGTAGAGATCAACGGCGCTGGATTCGAAGCGGACAACGTGACCTTCGAAAACACCGCAGGCAATACCGGGCAGGCCGTCGCCGTGGCTGACCGCGCGGACCGCAGTATCTTCAAACACTGCCGCTTCCTCGGGCATCAGGACACTCTCTTCGCCGATTATGGCCGCCAGTTCTACGTCGACTCTTACATCGAAGGCGGTGTTGACTTCATCTTCGGCAACGCCACCGCTGTATTCCAGCACGTCGAACTACACGCCAACGAACCTGGCTACCTTACCGCACAATCACGCACCGCGCCTGACCAGACCACCGGATATGTCATCGTCGACAGCAAGGTTACGAGCAGCATCGATCACACTGCGGCTCCCGATAGCGCGAACGCGAGCCTCCCCGGTGGCAAGTCCATCGCCTCGGCGAAAGGCTCGACCGGCCTCGGTCGTCCGTGGCGCCCTTACTCCCGCGTCATCTACATCAACACCGCTCTACCCGCCGACCTCAACCCAGCAGGATGGAACAACTGGAACAACGCCGCCAACGAGAAGACCGCTTATTACGCAGAGTCCGGCAGCACCGGCCCAGGGGCAAATCCATCCGCCCGTGTTCCGTGGTCGCATCAGTTATCGTCAGCTGAAGTAACGCAGTATCTTCCTGCAAACTTCCTCGCTGGCTCCGACCACTGGAACCCTTTGGCCGAAGCAGCTAAACTTCCTTGACGTTTGAAAGAGGAATTACTCCGTGCTCAATCGCTTTTCGAGACGTACCTTCGCCCGTCTCTTCGGGTCCGCCGCCCTCGCCCCCACCGCACTCTCAACCTTCGCAACTACTGCCTCCGCAGAGACGGCATCCGGCACGCCGATC
The DNA here is from genome assembly GCF_051013355.1 of Tunturiibacter lichenicola. Lineage (GTDB taxonomy): Bacteria > Acidobacteriota > Terriglobia > Terriglobales > Acidobacteriaceae > Edaphobacter > Edaphobacter lichenicola_F. The sequence continues at coordinate 853,599 of NZ_CP132944.1, forward strand.
GAGCGTCACTTCCCGCAAGGTTTCCTTTGGGGATCAGCGACCGCATCGTATCAAGTAGAAGGCGCAGTCAACGAAGACGGCCGCGGCCCATCCATCTGGGACACCTTCTCGCACACCCCCGGCAAGGTAAAAAACAACGACACCGGCGATGTCGCAAACGACCACTACCATCGTTACAAAGAAGACGTGCAGTTGATGAAGGCACTCGGCCTCAAGACCTACCGCTTCTCCGTAGCATGGCCGCGTGTCTTTCCTCAGGGCACCGGAGCGCCTAACCCGAAGGGGCTCGACTTCTACAATCGCCTCGTCGATGAACTGCTAGCGAACAACATTCAGCCCTACTGCACGCTCTATCACTGGGACCTTCCTCAAGCGCTGGAGGACAAGGGCGGCTGGCAGTCGCGCGACACCTCGGAGGCATTCGCCGCCTACGCCGGTTACGTCGCCGAACATCTCTCCGACCGCGTGAAGTACTTCATGACGCTCAACGAGATGAGCTCCTTCGTGAGCGGCTATAGCAACGGTCATCACGCTCCCGGCTTGAAGCTCGCGCCTGCGGGCGTCAATCAGGTTCGTCATCACGCTGTGCTGGCGCATGGTCTCGGAGTGCAGGCCATTCGCGCTCATGCCAAACCCGGCACCAAGATTGGGCTTGCAGAAAACGCCGCCGCCGCTGTGCCGATCATCGAGACACCGGAGCATATAGCCGCTGCCACCAAGGCGATGCGTGAGATGAACGCCGGCTATCTTACGGTCATCATGGAGGGCCGTTACACCGATGCGTACCTTGCTCACGCCGGAGCCGACGCGCCGAAGTTTACCGACGCCGACATGAAGGCAATCGGCACACCCGTCGACTTCGTCGGCATCAACATCTACACCCCGGCCTACGTCCGCGCCGACAACTCTCCCGCCGGCTTCGCGCACGTCCCAAGCCCGGAGTCTTACCCGCACATGATGAGCCCCTGGCTGCACGTCGGTCCCGAGGCGCTCTACTGGGGGCCGAAGCTCGCCGCGCAGATCTGGAACATCAAAGAGATCTACATCACCGAGAACGGCGCTTCGTCGACCGACATCCTCACTCCCGACGGCCACGTCTACGACTCCGACCGCATCATGTACCTCCGAAACTACCTCACGCAGCTTCATCGCGGCGTCTCCGAGGGTGTACCCGTTCGCGGCTACTTCCTCTGGAGCCTGATGGACAACTTCGAGTGGGCCGACGGCTACGCGTACCGCTTCGGCATTCACTATGTTGACTTTGCGACACAGAAGCGAACGCCCAAGATGAGCGCCCACTTCTACCGCGAGGTCATCGCCCGCAACGGCCTCGCCTAAGATCGTGGCGGCAACCCCTTCTCGATAAAGGGCTTGTCAGAGGGCCGCTTGCCGTGACAGCGGTGAGCGGCCCCCAGCGAGCAATCGACCGCGTCCGCAGCGAAAGATTGCATCACAGCACCAATAAAAACATCAAATCGCCAAGATTAGATTCAAGCCTGCCAGCTTCCTTTATAGGAGGGCCAGATGGCAACCACCTCAATGCGCACGCCCGGCACACGCCGCGTATTTCCCTCACGCATTCACTCCTCTTGCGACTTCGTTCAGACTCTCATGAAGATGCAGCGAGCGGCCCAGTTGATCACCTCAACACTGGATCTCGATGCGCTCCTCCAACGCGTCGTCAACGACATCGCAGACTCCATCGGCTGCGTCGAAGTCTCGGTCTGGCTTCGCGATCCGGAGGTCGGCGACATGGTCCTTCACGGCGTGCGCGGCTGCTCGATCAACAAGCAAGGCTCTCGTCTTCAGATCGGCCACGAGGGTATGGTCGGGCACGTAGCTGCGACCGGACGCATGCACTATGCACCGGATGTAGACCTGGATCCGTATTACGTCGCGTGTGAGATCGGCACGCGCTCTGAAGTCAGCCTTCCACTGAAGATGAATCGCGAGATCATCGGCGTCCTCAGCGTCTCTCACAAGGCAATCAACGCCTTCTCCGGCGATCAGCTGCAGCTCATGCGAGCATTAGCCGGGCACATTTCGGTCGCTATTGAGAACGCTCGAATGTTCCAGCACGAGCGCCTGAAGCGCGAGAAGATGCAGGACGAGGCGCAGGAAGCTCGAACCGTCCAGCAATCCCTGTTCCTGAAACCAGTGCCACTCGTTCCCGGATTCGCCTTCGAGACTGCATGGCATCCAGCGGGTTCGGTCGCAGGCGATTGGTACGACTTCATGGACCTTGGCGACGATCGGTACGGCATCGTACTCGCCGACGTCTCAGGCAAAGGTATGCCCGCGGCGCTGCTGATGTCCGCTACCCGCGCCATCCTGCGCTCGCTGGCCAGACTCTACCCATCCCCAGGTGAAACGCTGCTGCATCTCAACCGCACGATATCGGAAGATCTGCCGATGGGCAAATTTGTAACGATGATCTACGCCGTGCTTGATGCCCGCGCAAGAGAGATCACCTTCGCCAGTGCTGGACACCTACGTCCGCTCCTTATCAACGGCGAATCCTCCTTCCTCGAGGTCGACACCGGATTGCCGCTCGGTTTGGGAACCTCCCCGTATCCAGACCACACCATCGCTCTCAAGCCAGGCACTCGCCTGCTCTTCTACACGGACGGAATTACTGAGGCCATGAACCGAAGCCAGGAAGAATATGGCCCAACGCGACTACTCGAGCACTTCGGCGACCCCGGAGCCTGCGTGGAAGGACTGATCGAAGACGTACGTCGCTTCGGCGACGGCTCCGACCAAACCGACGATGCAACTGCCGTCCTAATCCGCAGCCGCTGAGATCGTAGACGCATCGCGGCCTCGTGATATCCTCACGCACATCGGGAGGTTGTTCATGAGCTGCTTCCGTTCCTGCCTTGCGGTCTTCGGTTTTCTTTTCGCTACATTCATCCACGCACAAAACCAGCAGATGCCCCGCGACTATCGCGGCGTGCAAACCATCGTCCCCGGCATCTTCGTCACACCTGTCCCGAACGCTCCCTTTAGCGCCACCGTCGAGATCCTCTCCCATGAGATCCTGCCTGACGGCAGCACCCACACCAGCACCACCACCGCGCATATCAGCCGGGCCTCCTCCGGGCGTATCTACAACGAGCGCCGCCAGCTCGTCCCCGCCACCTACAAAGGCGAGCCAGAACTCCTCTCCGCGCACATCTACGACCCGTCGAGCCGCCTCAGCATCTTCTATAACCCCTATGAGCGCCTGGCTCGCGAGACCATTCTCGCTGAGCCTCCCAAAGCCCCCGCCAACGCCGTTCCTTCCCTCGCTCCGATCAACAACCCCTACTTCAAGCAGGAGGACATCGGCACGCAGCCTCTCGGTGGTCTCACGCTCACAGGAATCCGTAAGTCCCACACCATCCCCGCTTCGATGAGCGGCACAGGCCACGAGATCGTCATCGTCGACGAGTACTGGTACTCTCCGGATCTTTCGATTTACATGATCATCAAGCACAACGATCCACGTACAGGGGAACAACTCGTCGCCGTCAGCAGCGTCGAGCGCCGTGAACCCGATGCCTCTGTCTTCGCGGTTCCTTCCAACTACAAGGTCGTGGACGAAACTCCTCCACCGCAGTGAGAAGATCTTTCTAACGGCACCCGATCGCACGCAAGAAAGCCTGGCACGGAGCTACTTCTTTTGCAATCAGCTAGATCGAGCAGCCCATCGAACCGTCGAGTAAGTCATCGTCGGAACACCGGGCCTAATTACCTCAGAAGGAACACTTTGCCGCGAAGAGCCGAGGCAGGATTACCCTACGACCGGGTACACAACAACGCGAATGTTGATAAACTAGGAGACTGTGACTATTCCAGCACTCATTGAAGCTGAACCACTCGCAGCCGCTACGTCGCGGCCCAAGGTGGGCTTCGTCTCGCTCGGCTGCCCCAAGAACCTCGTCGACTCCGAGGTCATGATGGGCATGCTCCACCACAACGGAGCTGAGCTGACGCCACGAGCGGAAGATGCTGAGATCATTGTCATCAACACCTGCAGCTTCATCGACTCCGCCAAGCAGGAGTCGGTCAACACCATCCTTGAGATGGTGCAGCATAAGAAACAGAACGGCGGCAAAGCTCAGCGCATCGTCGTGGCCGGCTGTCTGGTCGAGCGCTATCGCGACGAGATCCAGAAGAACATCCCGGAAGTAGACGCCGTCGTTGGTACCGGCGAACTCGAAGCGATTCTTGCCGCCGCCGGCCTCACTCCCAGCGGCCACGCGAACAATAACTCGCCCTTCAACATTCTGCCGCAGGGCACACCCGAGGCGACGATTCACACGCACGCCATCGGCATGGCCCAGACCGACGGCGAGGTCGCAGAGCTCGAATCAGCCAGCATGCAGCAGCAGTTGGGCCAGCAGTTGATCGACCGCGCCCCGAGCGCTGTCTCTCAGCACTCACGCCCTCTCGCCGACCCCGAGCACGACCGCGAGATTGCGCCGCAGCTACGCATCGTTCAATCGCTCGCCGAAACCGGCACCACCCACGGCGACGAACCGCTCAATCACTCCGGCGATCACATCGCACATCTTCCCGTTGGGACAGACGCAGGCAACACATCGCGCCCCGAAGGCGACCTGCGCCAGCAGCAGGGCCGCTTCTCTCGCGAGTCATGGGACGGTGCGACCGCCGCACTGCCTGAGTATCTCTACAACGACGCGACACCCCGCATCCTCACCACGCCGCGCGCGTCGGCCTACATCAAGATCGCCGAAGGCTGCGATCACCCTTGCAGCTTCTGCATCATTCCGCAGCTTCGCGGCAAGTTCCGTTCACGCCGCATGTCGTCGATCATCGCCGAGGCCGAAAACCTCATCAAGCAAGGCGTTCGCGAGATCACGCTCATCGGTCAGGACACGACCTGCTACGGCGAAGACCTCGGCTTTACCGACGGCCTCGCCACTCTGCTCGACGCACTCGCTGTGCTCCCCGGCCTGCGCTGGCTGCGCTTCCTCTACACCTATCCGAACAAGGTCACGACACGCCTGCTCGAGACGATGGCGAAGCACGACACCATCTCGAAGTACCTAGACGTCCCCCTGCAACACGCCTCAGCGAACGTCCTCAAGACGATGAAGCGCGGCGGCAACGCGCAGATCTTCCTCGACCTCATCGCCAAGGCTCGACGCATCGTTCCAGGTATCGTCATTCGCACCAGCTTCATCGTCGGCTTCCCCGGCGAAACCGAAGCCGACTACAAAGAACTGGAAGCCTTCATCACCGCAGCCAGGATCGACTGGCTCGGCGTCTTCACCTACTCCGATGAAGAGGGCGCAGCCGCCTTCAATCTTGCCGACGACACCAAGGTCGCCAACCGCACCATCCAGGCTCGTCGCCGCAAGCTGATGAAGCTGCAGCAGAAGATCAGCACTAAATCCAAAGCCGAATGGGTAGGCCGCGAGATCGACCTCCTCGTCGAAGGCGAATTGGAGGAGACCGAACTCCTCTGGGAGGGGCGCACCTCGCTCCACGCTCCAGAGATCGACGGTAAGGTCTTCATCAACGACTTCGGCCCGCACGAGACCCTAGTCCCCGGCACCTTCTACCGCGCCGAGATCACCGAGTCGCACGACTACGACGTCGTCGCCCGCATCCTCGAATAGCACTTGCGGCTGCAAGCTTCGCCGGAGTGCTACGTCGAAGCAATAATCTCAAGCAACAGGTTGTCCCCGTTTCGCAGCTCGATGCTTTTGCCCGGCCCAGTCACTGTAATGACCCCATCCGCCGATCGCAGCGAACATCCATGTCCGTAGCCGTATAGACCAGCAGCGGTAGTTGAAAATACACCGAAGGCGCGTGGAAATGGCACGCCATCATCCGACGAAGCGGCAGGCAAGCTGTAGACGCCGTAATAGTCCGCGCGTCCTACCGTCTCAAGAGTTCTTCCTACCACCGGGCCCACCCAACCAGAGCGCACAATCGTATCGCCGCCTACTTGTTTCGTAGTCCAGTTCGCCTCGCTCCAATTGCCCATGTCAGGGCCGCCATCGGCTGGCTCAGCGGTATAGCCAACCTGCATGAAGTTGGCAATTGCCAGGGCTTTGGTCTTCACCGGGATGGACTGCTTGCCATACCGCAGCCGTGTGAACTGAATCGACAGTGTTGCCGGCGTCGCAGCGGTCCCGCTGCCTAAGGTGGACGCCACCACCTCGCCGTCCACCTCGGCACCGGCGTTGAGATAAGAGTTCTCACTCACGGGAACCCTCTGCGTCGTTTTAACTATGATTTGTGTTCCAACCTTGACCTTTCCTGAACGAAGTGCACGCCCTAGTTGCACTGGCAGGGTCACCCCTGGAGGCAGTCCATGCAACTCGGAGAGCGCGGCTTCGCGCTGCGCGACCGCCGAGGTCGTCACAAGAACAAGAACGCTGGCCAGCAGGGCGAAGGTTCTGAAGGTCATGTACCCCGGTCTCCATTTCAAGGAATATTCCGGCCAGCGAGGTTCGTTCGCCATTAAGTAGCCCTCCAATTCGGGACAAAGATATGAGAGCAAACACGCTATGCCAAAGAAGCGTACACCTGCCGTCGAAAGTCTGCGCAAAGACAAAGTTGTACCACCACAGCTTAGCGTGGGTGTGAATCCGTCACGAGCGGCAAAACATCTACTGAACGTAGGCTCAGAGGTTGTCGGAAGGAGAAGGAATGGATCTGAAGCTCAAAGGGAAGACCGCAATTGTCACTGGTGGAAGTGCCGGAATCGGACTCGCTATCGTGCAGGCGCTCACGGCTGAGGGCGTCAGCGTCACTGTGCCTGGCCGTAACAAGACCAAGCTCGACAAGTCCCTTGCGGGCCTCAGCAACGTCAGCACTGTAACAGCCGATGTCGCCACCGCTGAAGGTGCGCAGTCTCTCATCCAACAATTGCCGGACACCGACATTCTCATCAACAATCTCGGCATCTACGAGCCCAAAGCATTTACCGATATCACCGACGCCGACTGGCTGAATATCTTTGAGGCTAATGTCCTCAGTGGGGTTCGCCTTTCGCGTCACTACTTTCCCGGCATGTTGAAGCGCAATGACGGTCGCGTCATCTTCATCTCAAGCGAGTCTGGTGTCATGACTCCGGCTGAGATGATCCACTACGGAGTCACCAAGTCATCGCAGCTCGCAATCTCACGCGGTCTCGCCGAACTCACTAAGGGAACCGCCGTAACGGTCAACACCGTACTGCCCGGCCCTACACGCTCCGAGGGCATCGTCGAATTCCTCGAAAAAATCTCCTCTACTCCCAATCCAACGCCTGAACAGGCCGAGCGCGAGTTCTTCGAGAAGCACCGCTCCAGTTCCCTCCTCCAACGGCTTATTGAATCCAAAGAGATTGCCGATCTAGTCGCCTTCCTCGCAAGCCCGCTCTCCTCCGCCACCAATGGAGCGGCTCTACGCGCCGAAGGCGGCCTGCTGCGCTCCATCGTGTAAAAATTTACAATCTTACTGTTATGTCAAAAGCTCTCTTCTGTCCTTCCTGCCGCAATATCGTCCTCGCCACCGGCGAGGACTTCCCCTTTTGCTCTGACCGTTGCCGTCGCATCGATCTCGGCAAATGGGCCAGCGGCGACTATAAGATTTCGTCTCCGATTCAGGACCCCGACCTTCTCGAAGAGCTCGCCCGTTCCCAGAAGCATAATCGCCAAAACGACGACGACGTGAACTAGTGGCCAACTCCAACGTCCAGATCCATCCTCCATCAGAAAAAAAGACGCTCTGGGCGTGGCTCATCGGCACCTTCTTCGGTGCAGGCCTGCTGAAGCCCGGCCCCGGCACCTACGGCAGCATCTCCGCCGTCCTCCTCTGGTTCGCTGCAGCCCGCATTCTCCATCCAGCCCCGCTCCCATTCGCCATTGGCACAGCCTTAGCCGCAGTCATCGCCACACTAATCGGCATCCCCGCCGCCACCATCGTCGCGCGCGAATCCGGCCGCGAAGATCCCGGTCATGTCGTCATCGACGAGGTCGCAGGCCAGCTTATTGCGCTGATTGCGATCCCCGCCGACTGGCAACACGCGGCAATCTCCCTCGTCCTCTTCCGCGCCTTCGACATCCTCAAACCGCCGCCCATCCGCCAGCTCGAACGCCTTCACGGCGGAACCGGCATCATGCTCGACGACGTCGGTGCTGGCCTCTTCGCACTCGCAGTCGCACAACTCATTCATCTGCGCTTCTAACCGTCAACCGTCCAAACTCAGTTGCGCTCTCCATCGCACCCGGCTACGCTAGCCTTCAGGCCTATGACTACCCTTCGTTCCCTCCTGACGCCCGATAAGCCCGACGTGCCTCAGCCCCATCTTGACCGCGTCTCACCTCCCGCAGCTCTGCCCGGCGGCGAGATTGATGTCCACGGCCTCAACCTCGCACCTCAGAACGCCCAGATCCCCCACGCGACCATCGGCGATATCTCCGCTCCTGTCCTGCTCAGCCGACCCACCCGCGCCACCGTCCAGATTCCTGAAGGCACGATCACCGGCGACCTTGTCATCCACCGCAGCGGACAGGCGAGCAATCCACTCAACCTCCGCGTTGCCGTACCCATGGCCGAAAATCTCCATCCGGTCGCGAACCCCGCAGTTGACGCTGACGGCAACGTCTACGCCACCGTCTCCGGCTCCCGCGGCGAGGCGGTGCCGATCTCTATCTTCCAAATCCAGCGCGACTTCCAGATCCGGCCCTTCGTTCGAGACCTGCTCAACGCCACCGGCATCGCCTTCGGTCCAGACGGCTACCTCTACGCCAGCTCCCGCGCAGAAGGCACCGTCTACCGCATCTCGCCCGAGGGAGCCATCTCCACGTATGCCGAGGGTATGGGCATTGCCACCGGCATCGCCTTCGACCGCGACGGCAACCTCTTCGTCGGTGATCGTTCGGGAACCATCTTCAAGATAGCCCCCGGCGAAACCTCCGCCACCAGTGGCGAAACCTTCGTTTACGCCACACTTGAACCTAGTATTGCCGCCTATCACCTCGCCTTCAACGACGCCGGCACGCTCTTCGTCACCGGCCCCACCACCTCGTCCAATCAGGCCATCCACGCCATCGACCGCGACGGCAACACCACGGTCTTCTACCAGGGACTTGGCCGTGCCCAGGGTATGGCCTTCGACGTCGACGACAACCTCTACGTAGCTGCCAGCCTCCACGGCCAGCGCGGCATCGTGCGCATCGACCGTCACCACCGTGCCACCCTCGCTGTGTCAGGCAGCAATCTTGTAGGCCTCGCGTTTCTCGAAGACGGGAACGTCGCTCTTGCCACCCGCAACGCCCTCTACCATGTTGCATTGGACATCGAAGGCCGTAAGCTGGTGTAGTTCATTCCCTGCGCCGGCCATTGTTTTGATCATGTTGCAGGACTCTATCTATACCATCGCCAAGATTTCGCTGTTTACGTAGAATCAACAGTAATCGGAGATGTTACTGGTCTAATTTGATTCCGATCAATAGCATCAGGACGCGGGGAGCAACATCTTGGAATCGCGGCTTTATAACAGGCTCTTATTTCGCCTTCTTGCTCTACCAGTTGCAGCACTCGCCATTTTGGCAATCATCCTTGGTTATGGGCTGCAACGTGTTGAAGAGAGCGCCAACGCGATCGATCGCGCCGACGTTGTCATTCTTCATGCAAATCGCCTTACGAAACTGATCGTCGATGAAGAGACTGGTCTTCGCGGATTTCTGTTGACCCGTAATCCGGCCTTTCTCGAGCCGATGCACTCCGCAGACCTCCAGATTGAGCCCGAGTTCGATACTCTCTTCACCCTGGTTCACCGTCCCGATCAGGTCGCCCGGCTGCATCGTCTTCAGGCAACACACAAGCAATGGCAGGAGGAGGCCTACCGGGAGATCAACTCCTTCCCGCAAGACCTGCCAACCATGGAGCAGCACCTTCTCCAGCGCAAGCATGACATGGATGATCTGCGAGCCCAGATGGATGAGTTCCTGGGCATCGTCGTAGGGCGGCGCGCCGAACGCTCCGCCGATAATGCCCAGGTCAGCCGCTACGCCAGAGTTGGACTTATCTCCGTAGTCGCCCTCATTGCGGCTCTGCTCGCATGGGAGACACGGCGAATCTTCCGCAAGCTCACGGCTGCCTACAACCATCAGATCCGCGAGATCAAACGACGAGTCGATGAGTCCTATGCTCGCGAGCAGTGGCTCAACACCACCATTCGGAGCATCGGCGATGCGGTCATCGCCTGCGATACCGATGGCAACGTCGTCTTCATGAACTTCGTCGCCGAGCAGCTAACCGGCTGGCAGGAAGCGGAGGCGCGAGGCGTATCCCTGCATGACGTCTTTCCCATCTTCAACGAAGATACGCGCGCAGTCGTTGAGAATCCTGTCGACAAGGTGCGCCGCCTCGGCACTGTCGTAGGCCTCGCAAACCACACCTTCCTGGTCTCAAGGAATGGCACCGAGATCTGCATCGACGACAGCGGAGCGCCGATCCGTGACAGCGCCGGCAAGATGATCGGCGTCGTTCTCGTCTTTCGCGACATCACGGACCGACGTCGGTCCGAAGGCGCTCTCATGCGTGCCGAAAAGCTGGCCGCAGCCGGACGGCTCGCAGCATCCGTTGCACATGAAGTCAACAATCCGCTCGAGGGCCTCACCAATCTGGTCTATCTCGCCCGCCGCTCTGAAGAGCTGGACGAGATCCGTCAACTTCTCGTGCAGGCAGAGAGCGAATTGGGGCGCATCGCCCACATCACTCGGCAATCTCTCGGCTTTTATCGCGAAACAGCCACGCCAGCGCACTTCAAGCCAGCTAAAATCGTCCACGAAGTCAGCAGCTTCTACGCCGCTCGCGCAGCGACACTGGGAGTGACCTTTCACGTCAACGCCGCGACCGACAGAGAGGTACTCGGAGCCGCAGGCGAACTCCGCCAGATCCTCTCCAACCTCCTGGCCAACAGCCTTGATGCCTGTACGAAGGGAGCGAGCATCCGTATCGAGACGCACTCCGCAGTCGATCCGCGCAACCCTTCTCGTGCTGGCGTTCGCATCACCATCGCCGACACCGGCACAGGGATTGCTCCCGAGCATCTCCAGAGTATCTTCGAACCCTTCTTCACCACGAAGACCGACACGGGCACAGGCCTGGGTCTTTGGGTCTCCCGTGAGCTCGTCGAGAAGCACGGCGGCAGCCTCCGCGTCCGCTCGAGAAACACCAATCCAAGATGCGGCACTGTCTTCTCCATCTTCCTGCCGCAGCAGCCAGCAATGCAGACGAACGATTCCTTCCCCACGGAAAAGACCGGCGCGTCGGAGCAGAGCAGCCTCTCGCTGAATTAATGAGCTGCACCTCAACACAGCCATACTGCATAGAAACGCGCTGGAGGCGCAAGCACATGATCGAAGAGATAAAACAAGCTCCAATGGCCAACAGCGGTGTCTTCGACTTGAAGAAGATCGCCGCCAACTTTCCCGAAACCGCCGATACCATGCTCATCGACACGCGTCTAACCAACGAAGATCACGCGAGCGCACGCGTCTTTCGCGTCTATCATCCAGCTCCCGCTCACTACCACGCTACCTGCGACGAATATCTCATGGTTATCTCCGGCCGCGCGACGTTCTTCCTGGGCGAAGCACCGCCCTTTGAAGTCGGCCCGGGCCAGCTTATCTTTTTCAAACAGGGCACCATTCACGGAACTCCCGAGATCCTCGAAGAGCCGTTCCTCGTTCTGGCAGTCGACACGCCGCGGCGCGATCCCGCCGACGTCATCTTCGTCAATCCATCCGACGGCACCCCCGACAGCTTCATCCAGAGCAAACGTCTGTATTAAGCAAGTATCGTTGCTCGAATCCGGCGCGTAACCAATATCATCGAATCAAAGCCAATCGACGGGCGGAGAGAACCATCACCACATGATCGCTGAAATCATTGCTGCCGGCTCCGAGATGCTAACGCCTTTTCGGCAGGACACCAACTCGCTCTACCTGACCGACGGCCTCAACGACCTCGGCGTTCAGGTCGCCTTCAAGACCATCGTAGGCGACAACCTCGCCCACCTCACCGGTGCTGCCCGCATCGCCATCTCCCGCGCCGATGTCGTCATCTTCTCGGGCGGCCTCGGTCCCACCGAAGATGACCTCACCCGCGAAGCTGCCGCCGCCGCACTCAATATCCAGCTTCACCCCGATCCCGCCATCCTCACGCAGCTCTACAAGCGCTTCGCCGCGCGACAGATGGTCATGCCGCCGAACAACAGCAAACAGGCCGACGTCCTCGCCGGTGCCGTCGTCCTAGAAAACATCAACGGCAGCGCTCCTGGCCAATTCCTCGACACCACCGTCCCCGACGCCGACGGCAAACCAATCCGCAAGATCATCATCCTGCTACCCGGACCACCGAAGGAGCTAAATCCGCTCTTCGACCATCAGGTCAAGCCACGTCTCGCCGCATCGCTTCCTGCGCGCCATCTCGCCAAACGAATGCTCCGCATGGCGCTCATCCCCGAGTCGCACGTCGACGCCCGCACCGCACCGATCTACAAGCAATACACCGACATCGAGACCACCATCCTCGCCGCTGCCGGCGAGATCCAACTTCACTTCGTCTGCGCAAAACCCACCCTCGCCGAGGCTCGCCACCGCGTCGATGAACTCGCCGAAAAGATCGAAGCCGAGATGGAGGACACCATCTTCTCCTCACACGGCGAATCACTCGAAGAGGTCGTCCTGCTCAACCTCGGACTACGCGACCTCACCCTGGCGACCGCCGAGAGCTGCACCGGAGGCCTGCTGGCCGAGCGCCTCACGGCCATTCCCGGCAGTTCGCGGTACTTCCTCGGCGGCGCCGTCGTCTACAGCGACGCACTCAAAACCACCTTCGCCGACGTCCCATCCGAACTCGTCGCCACCAAAGGCCCTGTCTCTCCCGAGGTGGCACGCGCGCTCGCCGAGGGCATACGCGCCCGCACCGGCGCCTCGCTCGGAATCTCAATCACAGGCATCGCTGGCCCCGGACCCGGCGCTCCCGGTCCTGACGCTCAAAAACCCATCGGCCTCGTCTACATCGGTCTCGCCGATGCTTACCAAACACAGGTAAAAGAGTTCAACCTCTTCGGCGACCGCGAGCGCATCCGCTGGTGGGCCAGCCAGAACGCCCTCGAACTCATCCGCCGTCACATCCTCTAGCGTGAAAAAGCGCTTCCGTTTTCTTTGCGGTTAAGTGTAAGGTCTTAGCCCAATGAAAGATCACGTCCCGCCTTGGCGCTAACTGCAAACTCTCTCCCGATGACATCAGAATAATCAGCGTCTCCACCCTCCCATTATTTTCCCTTGTCCAGCCAACGCTCGGGCGAATCCCGCTAACCAATTCCTTATCCAACACTTGGTAGACTCAACCAGACGACAATGAACCCCTGGCTCCTCTCCATTCCGATCGCATATCTTCTTGGGTCCATTCCTTTCGGCTATCTTCTCGTCAAAATCTTTCGCCACGAAGATATACGCGCTACCGGCAGCGGAAACATCGGTGCGACCAACGTCGCCCGCAGCGGAGCCAAGGGCCTTGGAATCGCGACTCTCCTGCTCGACCTCGGCAAAGCCTTCCTTGCCGTCAAGATCGCTCAGCACCTCGCCCCGGGCAACTACGACCTCGCTGTAGTCGCCGCCGTGGCCGCTATCCTCGGACACGTCTACCCCATCTGGCTCGGCTTCCGTGGCGGCAAAGGCGTCGCCAGCGCCCTGGGCGTCTTCCTCGCTCTCACCCCGGCGGCGGCCGCCTGTATCTTCGCGGTCTTCCTGATCATCGTCCTGATCACCCGCTACGTCTCGCTTGCCTCAATCATAGGCTCGGCCACCTTCCCTCTCTTCGGCTTCTACTTCGTACATCAGCGAACACCCATCGTCATCGCCGGTTTCCTCTTCATCCCGCTCCTCGTCATCGTCAAGCACCGCGAGAACATCCGCCGCCTCCTCGCCGGTACCGAGAGCCGCTTTGGCAAGAAAAAGGCGGTAGCATGAGCCGCATCACCGTGCTGGGAGCTGGGGCCTGGGGCACGGCTCTCGCTCTCTCCCTCGCCCGTCGCGGCGGCCATCAGTTGTGTCTCTGGTCACACTCCACAGCACTCGCCGAGCAACTCGCCGACGCAGGTGAAAACCTTCCCTACCTCCCCGGCTTCACCCTCCCCGTCGACATCCAGATCACCTCCGACCTTCCCGGCGCCATCTTCGAAGCGGACATTCTCCTCTGCGTCACACCCTCGCAACATCTTCGTGGAGTCATCACGCACATCGGCCCAATGCTCACCCGCAACCAGATCATCCTCAGCGCAAGCAAAGGCCTGGAAGAGGCCAGCTTCCTCCGCATGTCTCAGGTCGTCGCATCCATCACCGGCAACCCGTTTGCCGTCCTCAGCGGACCGTCGTTTGCACAAGAGGTAGCAGCGGGCATCCCCACTGCGGTGGTCGTTGCCTCCAATATGCTCCCGGTCGCACAGACGATCCAGCGTGACTTCACCTCTCCGACTCTGCGCGTTTACACCAACGAAGATGTCCCCGGCGTCGAACTCGGCGGCGCCCTTAAGAACGTCATCGCCCTGGCCGCCGGAGTCGCCAGCGGCCTCAATCTCGGTCACAACTCATCCGCCGCGCTCATCACCCGCGGCATCGCCGAGGTGACCCGCCTCGCTGTCGCCTGTGGTGGCCGCCGCCAGACCCTCGCTGGCCTCTCCGGTATCGGCGACCTCGTCCTCACCTGCACCGGCTCTCTCTCACGCAATCGCTCTGTCGGCATCGAGCTTGGCCGCGGCCGCCAACTCAACGACATCATCGCGGGCCTCAACGGCAAGGTAGCCGAGGGCGTCCGAAGCACCGCCGCGGCTCTCGGTCTAGCCGCCCGCTACGCCGTCGAGATGCCGATCACCGAGCAGATGGACGCCATCCTTCACCGCAACAAAAGCCCCAAAGAGGCTATCCGTGAGCTTATGTCCCGCCCCGGTCGCGACGAATAGACCATCTCCCGCTTCCATAATGTTTCCATCTGTCCGTACAGAAAGCAGTTTTGCGTCTAAGCTGGTGTGCATGCACGAACACCACTCCGAACACGGGCACATCCCTCCACCCGATCTTCCGAAGCACAAAACCTACATGGGATTTCGTCCGCACATCTTCGTCGGCGGCCTCGTCCTCATTGCAATCCTCGTAATCTATCTCCTCCTCCTCGTTCGTCCGTCGGTCTGGCAGTCTCCCGCTCAGCCCGCACCAGCTCCGGCATCCAGCACGCCACCTGCTGCGAACTGAACGCCCACGAATAGCTCCACACAAACAAATCAAAATACGCGGTCGTACATCCAAACGTCACGAGGGCGAAGATGAAGATTCTGGTTGTCGGTGCGGGTGCTGTCGGCGGTTACTTTGGAGCGCGTCTCGAACAGGCAGGCCGCGACGTCACTTTTCTCGTCAGACCTGCTCGCGCGCAGCAACTCCAGCGTGACGGTCTCCGCATCCTCAGCCCGCACGGTGATCTGACCCTCAAACCAAAGATCATCACCGCCCAGGAGATCGTTAGCGCCTACGACATTATCTTTCTCAGCGTGAAGGCCCAGGCTCTCGACCAGGCAATCAAGGACATGACGCCCGCCGTCGGCCCTCAAACAATGATCTATCCAGTCCTCAACGGAATGCGGCACATCAGGACCCTCACCAAGGCCTTCGGCGAGCGCGCCGTTCTCGGTGGTGTCTGTATCGTCATCGCGGATCTGGACGAACAGGAGCGCATCGTGCAGATCGCGCCGCTGCAAAAGCTCACCTACGGCGAACTCAACGGAGAGATCACCCCTCGCATCCGTGCTCTGGACGACACCTTTCGCGACGCAGGCTTCGACACCGAACTCTCCGCCAACATCACGCAGGAGATGTGGCAGAAGTGGGTGATGATCGCATCCCTCGGCCTCGTCACGTGTCTGCTCGACGGGCCTATCGGCGAGATCAACGCCGTGCCCGACGGTCAACAGACTGTATTGCAGGCCATCGACGAGTGCGTCGCCGTCGCCACCGCCTGCGGATTTCCTCCGCCTCAATCTCTCATCGACAACATACTCAAACAAGCCACCTTGAAAGACTCGAAGCTTACCTCGTCCATGTACCGCGACTTGAAAAAGGGAGCGCACGTCGAGGTCGATACCATTCTCGGAGACCTGGTGGACTACGGCCACTCCTACCAGGTAGAAGCTCCCCTACTTCAGGCGGGCTGCGTTCGCCTGCGTGTCTACCAGAACACCCTCAAGTCCACATCAGAAAAAAGATGATCGCGTAGCAATTACGCGATCCACCTCGGCTACCGTTCGAAGACGCTCTCCGAGATCAACGGCGGCCGCTGATCAAAGTCGCTGAACCGAACCCACCTCGGGCGCACAACAAAGTACACCAAC
Source organism: Tunturiibacter lichenicola (assembly GCF_051013355.1). Taxonomy (GTDB): domain Bacteria; phylum Acidobacteriota; class Terriglobia; order Terriglobales; family Acidobacteriaceae; genus Edaphobacter; species Edaphobacter lichenicola_F. Next base: position 869,998 of record NZ_CP132944.1, read on the forward strand.
CCCGGCCAGCTCTGCCGACCCGGTCCATCCGGCCACTTCGCAAAATAAACTTCCTTGTATCGCTCCAGCTCAGGACCCTTCGGCAAAAACGCCTCCCCTTCATACTGGACCGTCTTCTCTCCCTCCCACCCAATCACCAAAGAAGCATTCGCATTGGCGGTCAAATTTCGATATTTTCGAGTGCTATTGAGAGTGTCGAACACAATCTCCAGCTCCTTCGTCACAGCAAACCCAACGAGAGCAGACTGAGGCATGCCCTCCGCCGAGATACTCCCTAGAACCGCCAGCGAATGCCCCGCAATGAACTCATAAACCTCAAATCTCGCCATAGTCGTACAAGATAAGCCTCACGCTCACAAAGTCAACACTCGAACCTCGCGTTAATTCATCCCTGGATTGGCCCTCCCAACGCCTCTTCCCTCTTAGGATTGCTAAACTATAAGAAGCATGGCCTTTTCCCTCTTCGGTAAACGCGACAAATCCGACCAGCAACCTGACGAGCCAATCACACCACTAGCTCAAGAGCCGCAGGAGCAAAAGCGCGGCTTCTTCGACCGCATGAAGCAGGCGGTGACCCGCACTCGCGAGTCCTTCTCCGAGTCCATCAGCTCCGTCATCGCCCTGACCCGCGAAGTCGACGAGACTACCCTGGTCAACCTCGAGCCGCTTCTGCTCGCAGCAGACCTGGGCGCCCCCACCACCGCACTCGTCATGGAGAACCTGCGCCAGCGCGCCCTCCGCGTCGGCATCCAGGGCGGCGACGACCTCAAGCGCCTCCTCAAGGCCGAGCTCAAGCAGATCCTCGACGGCGTAGCGCGCCCCATCACGCATCCTGCAGCGCTGCCCGAGGTCATCATGATGGTCGGGGTCAACGGCACCGGCAAAACTACCACCACCGGCAAGCTCTCGGCCTACTTTACCGCACAGGGCCGCACCGTCCTGCTCTGCGCCGCCGACACCTTCCGCGCCGCCGCCATCGAGCAGCTCGAAGTCTGGGCCCAACGCTCCGACGTTCAGATCATCAAGACCAAGCAAGGTGGCGACCCCTCAGCCGCCCTCTACGACGCCTGCGCCGCCGCCAAGGCCAGAGGCACACAAATCCTCATCGTCGATACCGCCGGTCGCCTCCACACCAAGACCGACCTCATGAAGGAGCTAGACAAGATGCGGCGCACCGCGGAGAAGCTCATCCCCGGCGCACCGCATCAGACCCTCCTCGTCATGGACGCGACCACAGGCCAGAACGGCCTCACGCAAGCGCGCCTCTTCACCGAAGCAGCCCACGTCACCGGCATCGTTCTCACCAAGCTAGACGGCACCGCCAAAGGCGGCATCGTCCTCGCCATCGCCACCGAGCTTAAACTCCCAGTCATCTACGCAGGCATCGGCGAAAAACTCGAAGACATCATCCCCTTCGACAGCGCTAGCTTCGTCGACTCACTCATCGACTAGAAGCCACTCACAAAAAGGTACACAAGTCACGGAGTGACCGCTCCACGCGAAGTGGGCCCGTCCGGCAGGACAAACAGTCATCCCGCCAAACAGGCCCACAGGTTCTTAGCGTTTACTTCTCCGAGCTCAGCTTCAGATCACGCGAGGACGACCCAACGCGCACCGTTCTCGCATCCGATCGCACCCACTTCTTATCCGCCACCGACCAGTACTCCAGCGCACGCGGAGCAACATGCATCTTCACATCCTTGCTCTCACCCGGCTTCAGCGTCACGCGATCGAACGCCGCCAGTGTCTTCGGTGCAAACTGCACGCCCTGCGGCTGCTGCGCCGGAGCATCCAGATACACCTGCGGCACCTCGTCCCCTTCAACGCTCCCACTATTCTTCAACCGCATTGAAACATCCAGTCCATTATCCGAAGCCTTCGACACCTTCAGATCCGAGTACTCAAACGTCGTATACGAGAGCCCAAATCCAAACGGGAACAGCGGCTCGATCTTCTCCTTATCAAACCACCGATACCCCACATCCACGCCCTCGGAGTAGGTCGTCTTCCCATCCACGCCTTTAGCCGACCGCTCCGGATGCGCCGGATCATTCGCCGCATAGTCCTCGAGCTTCTTCGCCCAAGTAAACGGCAGACGCCCAGCCGGATTCGCCTTCCCCAGCAGAATATCCGCCGTAGCCCATCCGCCTTCATCGCCCGTCCACCACATCTGCACCACGCCCTTGACCTTACTCAACCAAGGCATCGCCACAGGCTGACTCACATTCATCACCACAATCGTGTTCGGATTCACAGCAGCAATGTCGTCCACAAGTTTGTCCTGCTCACCCGGCAACGCGAAGTCCGGCTTCCCTCGCGTCCACACAAACACCACCGCCGTATGCGCCTTCTTCGCCGCATCGATAGCCGCCTGATGATTTTGCTGCCTCTGCTCCGGCGTCGACCAGTTCAGGCGAATCTGCTCCGGCGCATTCGAAGTATCTCCGCTCGCCTCCACCGTAATATCGTGTGGCCCCGCACTCAACTGCACCGCACGCCGCACATTATCTAGACCATCAACCGTCGGGAATCCATTGTCCTGCGTGGCGTGTTGAATGTCGCCATGCACCGTGCCCTTCGTCGCACCCGTCTGCCCCACGCGCTTGCCGTCGAGCAGCAACTTACCCCGCGCGCCCAGCGCCTGCAGGTAAATCCAGTACTCGCCATCGCTCGGCACAGTCAGAGTTCCCTTCCACGTCACCGTCCCATTCGCAGGCAGAGACTTCCCGTTGCTGTGCGTAAAGTCCAGTTGCTTATCCGTGCTACCTGCGCCTGAAGCCTCCGTACGCAGCAGTCCCGGCTGCCCATCATGCGAAAACGCCGTCGCAGGAATCGGCACGCCAGTCATATCGTTATCGACCGCATACGTAATGTTGGCCGAAGGAGCACCCTTCTTCAGCGCCTCCAGCGGCCCGATCTGCCGCTCCGTCAGTCCAGGGCTCCGCTCTCCAAATGTTCCAATCGCTGCAATCTGCCCTGCCCCCGGCCCAATCAGCGCCAGAGACTGCAGATCGTCATTGCTCAACGGAAGCGCATGCTCATTCTTCAACAGCACCGCTGAATCCTCCGCGGTCTTCCGAATCACAGCAGCATTCTCTTCAATATCCTGCGGCGTCACAGTATGCTTCTGCTTCCCATCCAGATACCCGAAGCGATCGATCTCATACAGCACCCGCCGCGCAGCAGCCGTAATCGTAGCCTCGGTCACGGTGCCGTTCTTCAACGCCTCACGCATCGATGTCTTATCGTTATCGCGCGGGAAGCCGCCGAGATCCAGCCCATTTCCCTTCGGCTCCTCTGGAATCGGACCTCCAAGAATTGCCGCCAGCGCTTCAGGATCGAGCGGCGTATTCGAAGGCGGCTCCGGCGGAGCAGTCACAAAATAGTTCGAGATGAAAGGCTTGAACGGACTATCCGCCTCCGCGGCGCCGGGCATCTCCATGTCCAGACCTTCGTTGAGAAACAGCACGCTATGCACTCCGCCCCAATCCGAAGTCACAAAGCCTTTGAACCCCATCTCATCCTTCAGAATCGTCTTCAACGTATCGCTGTTGCCGCACGCAAACGGCCCATTGATGCGGTTATACGAGCACATCACCGACGAGGTCCCAGCCTTGATCGCCTCTGCAAACGGCGCAGCATAAACCTCATGCAGCGTCTGCTGATCGATGAAGATGTTGTACGAGTTCGAGTCGTACCCCACATAGTGTTTCGTCTGCGCCATCACGCCTTGACCCTGCGCCCCACGAATCTCGGCAGCACCCATCACACCCGTCAAAAATGGGTCTTCACCAAACGTGTTGTAAGCGCGAGCAAATGTGATGTCGCGATCGATATTTACAAACGGCTGCAGCACCACATCGATGCCCAGCGACCGGGCATCACGGCCAATCACCACACCATTCGCCTCCGCGTCCTTCGTGCTGAACGTTGCGGCGACACCCATCGTAGCCGTCTCAGCCTGCCCCGGCACTCGCGTCAACAACCCCGGAGGCCCATCCGCCATGCGCAGCGAAGGCACATGCAACCGCGGCACTCCCGGCAGATATCCCGCCTGCCCTTGATACACAGAAGGATCTTCAAGCCCACCGCGAATCAGATCCATCTTCTCTTCCAGCGTCATCTGCTTCAACAGCTTGTCGATTCGGGCCTCATTCGCCTTCTCCGCTGGAACCGCCTGTCCCCACGACGCGACAGACACAACGCTCAATGCCCCCAGACAAAAAACGACTGCTAGGTATTTACTCTTGCTCAAAGACATAGCCCGATATCCTTCTCTTTCCGCTTAGACCGCGGTTCCATCTTCGCCAATAAGAAGAGAGCACCAAAAAGCCCTCACAAAAATTCCGCACAACGATTGCCACTAACGGGTCGAAGCCGTCATGCAAATTGCCCACATGACAGCCTCACTCTTTCACTACGTGGCAAGTCGCTTTTTTCAAGTTCGAGGATTGTAGATCAAACGAGATGAGACTGGCCCACATAGACCGCGCCAAATCCGCATGAATGGTCACTAGAGCAAATTAGCTGATGAGAATGTTTGTCAGTCTGGGTGTTCGTCAGTCTGGGTGTTCGTCAGTCTGGGTGTTTGTCAGTCATTCGAGTGTTTGTCATTCTGAGCGCAGCGAAGAACCCCCGTATTTGCTTTTGTCTTTGCGGTTGCTTGTTCTTTCGTTCTCTTACAACAACTGCAACTTCGTACTAATCGCTCACTCTTCTGGAAGGATGGCACGGCGTCGCAAAGCGAAACTCGCAAACGGACATACCTTTCCACCCATCCAAAATCCTGTCAAGCCCCGATCACACGAAAACCCGCGCCAGACAAGGAGATTCGCGTGGCGTATAAGTTATCCTCAATCCGCTATACTTGTTCTATGCATGACAAAGGGTTCCGAGTTCCGGAGCCCTTTCGACGATTAAGGAGCTAACCCTTTTAGAAAGACATATTTGCCTTTAAGCCTTTTGGATGGAATATTTTACAGGGATCCATTTTCGTAAGTGTTGTAAATAAACCCCTTACGAGGTACTACCGGGGGGGCACCCCCTCTGGCGTTCCCTCAAAGGAGTGCAGGACCGGAGCAAGAGAAGACTCAATGGAGCAGGCTCAACCAACCCGTGCCGATCGGGATCAGGCGTTCATGAAGCGAGCCCTCAAGCTCGCGGCAGAGACCATCGGCCTTGCTTCGCCCAACCCGCAGGTAGGCTGCGTCCTCACCCAGACGCCCCCGAGTCGAGGCACCCCGAAGGTCATCGGCGAAGGTGCACACCTCTACGCCAACCGCGACCACGCCGAGATCGTAGCGCTCAAACAGGCCGCACAACGTGGATTCTCCACTATTGGAGCCACCGCCTACGTCACCCTCGAGCCATGCAGCCACCACGGCCGCACCGGCCCCTGCGCCGACGCCCTCATCGCCGCAGGAATCGCTCGCTGCGTCGTCGCCACGCAAGACCCTAACCCGCAAGTCAGCGGTCAAGGCCTCGCCAAACTTCGCGCCGCCGGTATCGAAGTCACCACCGGCGTCCTTCAACAGCGGGCCCGCGACCTGAACGATGCCTTTGCCCACTTCATTCAGCACCGAACTCCCTACGTCACCCTCAAGGCCGCGCTCTCGGTAGACGGCAAACTTGCCCCTCCCCCAGCGGCGCGTCGTCCAAACCAGCCCCACTGGCTCACCGGCCCCGCCGCCCGCTACGAGGTCCAACTCCTCCGCCACGCCTCCGACGCCGTCCTCACCGGCATCGGCACCGTCCTCGCCGACGACCCACAACTCACCGACCGGAGCGGAATGCTCGGCCCTGACAACTTACCCCGCCGCCGCCCACTCCTCCGCGTCATCCTAGACTCTCAGTTAAGAATCCCTCTCTCCTCCCAACTGGTGCGCTCAGCGAGTGACGACAAAGCCTCAGGTCACTCAAACCTCTTGATCTTGTGCAGCAAAACCGTACCAACCGCCAAAATCACCGCCCTCACCGACCTCGGCGCACAAGTTGAAACCGTACCCGACCACGCCGGTCGTCTCAGCCTGCCTGCCGTCCTCACCACACTCGCCGAGCGCAACATCCTCAGCCTCCTGCTCGAGTGCGGCTCCCACCTCAACGGTGCCTTCATCCATCAAAACCTGGTCGACAAAGCCGTCCTGATCTACGCCGAAACCGAACTAGGCAATCAGGCCATCCCCTTCGCTCAGGGTATCGCCTCCCCCTACCTCTTTGAAGAGTCGTTCCATCGCATCACCCGCGCCAACTACGGCCCCGACGCCTGCGTCACCGGCTACCTCCACGACCCTTGGCTCAACCAAGTCACATCACCGGCGAAAGCGATAAGCTAAAACCATGTTCACTGGACTGATCGAAACCACCGGAACGCTTCTCGCCGTCACGCCGACCGCAGGCGCGACCCGCATCACCATCGCCTCCCCCACCCTCACCGCGCGCCTGAACATCGGCGACAGCATCGCGGTCAACGGCGTCTGCCTGACCGCCCTCAGCATCGAGCCCAACGCCTTCCCCCCGCGCTTCTCCGCCGACCTCGCCGCCGAGACCATCGCCCGCACCACACTCTCCCAGCTGCGCCCCGACACCATCGTCAACCTCGAGCTCCCCACCCCCGCCGGTTCACCGCTCGGTGGTCACGTCGTCCAGGGGCACGTCGACGGCACTGCAACTCTCGTCTCCCTCACCCCGATCACACCGAACGCACCAGACACCGACTGGCGCCTCCACATCCAACTCCCCGACACGCTCACCCGCTACGTCGTCCCGCAAGGCTCCATCACCATCGAAGGCATTAGCCTCACCGTAGCCTCCATCCAGGGCAACGATGTCGAAGTAGCGATCATCCCGCACACCTACGCCGCTACCAGCCTCCACACCCTTCGACCCGGCGCCCCACTCAACATCGAAGTGGACGTCCTCAGCAAATACGCGGAACGCAGAGATTCACCAGAGAAATTCACACTCACTGAGCAGTACCTCATCTCAAACGGCTACTGAACATTCGCTGAAAGGCCAGCCTGCTAAGCCAGTAGACCCTGAGTCTTCACCGCAGACCCAAACGAAGGAAGCACCGCCTCCTTCGCGCCAGCCTTATCGGGCGATCTCGTCTGCCCACGCACAAACTCCTCGAAGTCGCGAGGTTTCAGTGGCCTGGCCATCAGATACCCCTGAATCTCGTCGCAGTCCAGCTCCTTCAACTTATTGAACTGCGAACTCGTCTCCACACCCTCCGCCACGACCACCATCCCCAACGAGTGAGCCAGCTCAATAATCTTCGACACGATCGTCTCACCCTCCACACCTTCATCGTCCAAACCCGAAGTGAAAAATCGATCGATCTTCAGCTGCTTCACACGAAACTGCTGCAGATACGCCATGCTCGAGTATCCGGTCCCGAAGTCGTCGATGGCGATATCAAATCCCACGTCCTGAAATCGATGGATAACACCAGCCACGATCTCTGCATCCTGCATCGCCATCGTCTCCGTGATCTCGAACATGATCCGTTCTGGCCTCACAGCCCAGCCCACAAGAATTGCCTGCACATGTTCCACAAAGTCAGGTTGTCGCAGCTGCTCAGGCGACAGGTTGATCGCTATCTTTACCGGCGCAAGGCCAGCCGCGTCCCACTGCTTCACTTGCCTGCAGACCTCGCGGATCGTCCAGTCGGAGATCTGCATAATCTGCCCCGTCAGTTCAGCAACCGCGATGAACTCAAGTGGTGGAATGTCACCCATCTCAGGATGTCTCCAGCGCATCAACGCCTCGGCCCCCACCAGCTCGCGCCCCATGCCGAACTTCGGCTGAAACACCAGCGAGATCTCTCCCCGCTCATGCGCCACCCCCAGATCGCGATAGATCTGGAGCGTTCGTGCCGCCGCCTCACTCATCGTTGCCTCAAAAAAACGATAGGTATTCCGTCCCTTATGCTTGGCCTCATACATCGCCAGGTCCGCGCCTTTCAACAGCGCCTCTACAGTTTCACCATCCTTCGGATAGCTCGCAATTCCGATCGATGCAGTCACTCGCAGCGGAACTCCATCAATGCAAAAGTCTTCCTGCATGCGCGCGAGCACACTCCGTGCGATCCGTTCTATCGCATCCCGCTCTCCCATCCCATCCAGCAACATGACGAACTCATCGCCGCCCAGCCTCGCTACAACGTCGTCTCGCCTCACCGAACGGATCAGGTGCCGCGAAAACGCCTGCAACAACTTATCTCCGGAGGAGTGTCCCAGCGAGTCGTTGATCGTCTTAAATCCATCCATATCCATGAACATGATGGTGAAAGGACGCTTGCTCTGTTGGCACCGAGTGATCGCGCTCTCGGCATGTTCCATGAAAGCGTTTCGGTTAGGTATGCCGGTCAGCGTGTCTTCAGTCGCCAGCGAAAGCAGTTGCTTATTTGCCTTCTCAAGCGAATCGGTCATCTGCAAAGTACGCTCATCAAAGCGCGTGTCCAGCATGGAGATGATCAAGGTCACTCCCATGATGAACAATGTCGTCACCGTAACCACGCAGGCCAGCAGGTTTCCATTCACGCTATTCGCATTTCGACCGACAGCGCCTGCCCGAAAAATCGCCGCGCTCATCCCCGTGTAGTGCATGCCGGCTATCGCCAACCCCATCACCAGAGCGGCTCCGAAGCGCTTGATCAAAACATGGTGCTGGGTACTATCGCGCAACGTAAATGCGATCCACAGCGCTGCCCAAGACGCGGCAATCGCAATACCGATCGAAGCCACAAACAACCACAGCGTGTAGGTGATCGCAAGCTGCATTCGCATGGCCGCCATGCCTGTGTAATGCATCGCTGCAATTCCTAGCCCCATCATTATCCCGCCGACGATGAGCCTGCGTCGGCTCAACTCGCTGCTCGTTACAATATGCAGCGCAAACCCGGAGCTAAGAATTGCAACCACCAGCGACAACACTGTAATCCGGACGTCATACCCCATCTCCATCGGCATCCGTAGCGCGAGCATCCCGATAAAGTGCATCGACCATATTCCGGTTCCCATCGCGGACGCGCCCCCCAGCAGCCAGAAAAACCGCCGCAGACCCGCCGTCTCCAGAACGCGGATACGCGCAGCTAGATCCAGCGTCGTATACGACGCCAGCATGGCCACCAGAAGCGATAGCGCCACCAAAAAGAGGTTGTAAGTGCCCGACATCGAAACGACCCCATAGCTAGAGAGTGCAAAACAATACGTGCAACGACGATCGAGCCAGGAGGTACTATCCTCGACATTCCCCAAACGAAATATCAGCCTGCTCTAATCATCGGCAGCATCTGCAAACTTCTGAGCACCACAGCCTTTTAAAAACAAAAAGAGGCGTAGCCAATAGGCCACGCCTCTTCCCTACTCTTGCAGCGAAGTTAGATCGAGCTCATGTTGTGCAGAAACTCCTGATTGTTCCGAGTCTTCGCGAGCTTGTCGGTCAGCAGTTCCATCGCCTCAACCGGCGACAGTGGATTCAGCACCTTGCGCAGGATCCAGGTCCGCTGCAGGTCTTCCTTCGGAATCAGCAACTCTTCCTTACGCGTACCCGAACGCTGAATGTCGATCGCCGGAAACACGCGCTTATCCACCAGTTTGCGATCCAGAATGACTTCCATGTTGCCCGTTCCCTTGAACTCTTCGAAGATCACTTCGTCCATGCGCGAGCCTGTATCAACGAGCGCCGTCGCGATGATCGTCAGCGAACCACCCTCTTCGATATTTCGTGCCGCACCAAAGAACCGCTTCGGCCTCTGCAGCGCATTTGAATCCACACCGCCTGAGAGCACCTTGCCCGAAGGCGGAACGATCGTGTTGTACGCACGCGCCAGACGGGTAATCGAGTCCAGCAGAATCACCACGTCGCGCTTGTGCTCAACCAAACGCTTGGCCTTCTCAATCACCATCTCGGCAACCTGCACGTGTCGCGCCGCCGGCTCATCGAAGGTGGAGCTGATCACTTCACCCTTAACGCTGCGCTGCATATCGGTCACTTCTTCCGGACGCTCATCGATCAGCAAAACGATCAACACCACCTCAGGATGATTCGACGTAATGCTATTCGCGATCGACTGCAGCAGCATCGTCTTTCCCGTACGCGGCGGAGCCACAATCAAACCACGCTGTCCCTTGCCAACCGGTGTCAGCAGATCCATCACGCGCCCGGAGATGTGCTCGCGCACCGTCTCCATCTTCACGCGCTCCTGCGCATACAGTGGCGTCAGGTTGTCGAACAAAATCTTGTTGCGCGTCTCTTCCGGCGACTCGAAATTAATCGCCTCGATCTTCACCAGCGCAAAGTACTTCTCACCCTCATGCGGGGGGCGCACATTGCCGCTGATCGTATCGCCCGTCTTCAGGTCGAACTTGCGAATCTGCGATGGCGAAACGTAGATGTCGTCAGGACCAGGCAGATAGTTGTAGTCGGGCGAACGCAGGAAGCCGTAACCATCCGGCAGAATCTCAAGCACGCCTTCGGCAAAGATGTGCCCTTCTTTTTCGCTCTGCGCCTGCAGAATCTTGAAGATCAGATCTTGCTTGCGAAGGCCGCTGGTGCCGGCAATATCGAGACCGCGCGCGAGCTTACCTAGCTCCGCGATATTATGTTCTTTTAACTCAGAAATAGTCATTGTTGTACCTGGAGTTTTGAATTTTAGGAGGGATTGTTTGGAACTGAGGCGGGATCTGCTTGACGGGGGGTCCTGCGGAAGGCCAACTAAGTGGGATGTATTTGAATTGCGGATGGGTTGTATTGCAGACAAGCGTTAAGTTGATGTGGTTGAAGTGGAACGGCCGCGCGTTAAGCTGCGCGGCGCTCTTGTAATTGTACCTTCTCTACGACCGCTTCGCTGACTCCGTCCATAGGGATGGTGTCCTTGAAGCGATCCAGAACCTCGTTGGTCGTATCCTGCAACCGCGTGTTTGGCTTGTGCAGCTTACGAGTCGCCTTCGACGCCAACTGACAAAGCTCATAACGGTTGTTCACGTGCGTGAGAGCTCCAAAAATAAGATCTGAGCGCATAGTTTTTCCTTTCATCTCGCAGGCACAGGCGTCTCATCAGCAGCGCAAACTGGCCCGAAATACCTTTAGAATTTGGCAACCGGACTTAGATCCGGCACCGTAATTGAACCTCATATATTAGACGCGGAAGCCCACGGTAGGACTCCACAATCCATCAACTATCTCAAATTCAGCTTGATATCTGAGAGGAGAGCACTGTTCAACAGACACCACAAACACTCTGGCCATGCCAGCACTACCAAAACTGTCTCGTCCGTATGATTCCGCGCTCGCCGCGCCAGGTATGAAACAGGGGCCAACCAGAAATCTGGCAAACCGGGACTTCCGCGCATGCCACCCGATACGGCTTTCGAGAGATCCTGCCGAACCTGAGTAACTACGACTTCAAGGAAAGTAAACTGTCTGACGCTCAAGGTCAATACTTTTTTCGGGAACCCGTGAATAAATAAATTCCAGAAACAGGATAATCCACCTGAATCGGCCCTACGACCAATAACTCCGGTCCAAAGTGCGATACTGAATCGCCTCCGCAATGTGCTTCACTGCGATATCCTGCTCGCCTCCCAAATCAGCTATCGTCCTTGCTACCTTCAAGATACGGTCATGTGCCCTCGCGCTTAGCCCCTGTTGCTGCATCGCCCTCTCGAGCAGACGCTCGGCGTCGGACGACAGTTCGCAATAAGCCCGTATCTGTTGTGTATTCATCTGCGAATTCGCAAAGATCTGCCGAGAAGCACCCTTTGCCGACCCCTTCGTTCGCTCCGCCGCTGCCCCAAACCGAGCATGCTGCCTATCCCGCGCCGCCAGCACCCGCGCGCGGATGTGCTCCGACCCCTCCGCAGCCGCTCCGCCCCGTAACTCCTTATATTGCACAGCCGGAACCTCAATATGGATATCGATCCGATCCAGCAGCGGCCCCGACACCTTCGACACGTATCGCTGGATCATCGGCGGGGTACACATGCACTCCCGCGATTTGTCATTAAAGTACCCACACGGGCACGGATTCATCGCCGCCGCCAGCATGAACCTCGCCGGAAAACTCAAACTCATCGCCGCCCTGGCGATCGTGACGTGTCCATCCTCAAGCGGCTGCCGCAGCACCTCCAGCACATTCCTCGGAAACTCCGGCAGCTCATCCAGAAACAGCAGCCCGTTATGCGCCAGCGAAACCTCACCCGGCCGCGGCATCATCCCACCGCCAATCAACCCAGCATCCGAGATCGTATGGTGCGGCGAACGAAACGGTCGATGCGCCACCAACCCCTGCTCCGCATCCAGAACCCCCGCCACCGAATGAATCTTCGTCGTCTCCAGAGCCTCTTCAAAACGCAGCGGAGCAAGAATCGACGGCAGCCTCTTCGCCAGCATCGTCTTACCTGATCCCGGCGGACCAATCATCAAAATATTGTGCCCACCTGCAGCCGCGACCTCCAACGCTCGCTTCGCCACCTGCTGTCCGCGAACATCCTTAAAGTCAAACGGAAAGTGCTGCATCTCATTAAGCAGATCGGTCGTCTCCACCTTCAGCGGAGTCGCCTTGATTCCACCCATCACCGCCGAGTTCAGCAGCTCCCGCACCTCCAGCAGAGACTTCACCGGGTAAACATTCACACCTTCGACCACCGCAGCCTCACGCGCATTGCTCGCTGGAATAATCAGGTTCGGAATACCCTTCGCCCGCGCAGCCACCGCAATCGGCAACATCCCCTGCACAGCCCGCAAGCTTCCATCCAGGCCCAACTCACCAACCAAAAGGTAGTCGCTCAGATCTTTAATATGCAGCGAGCCATAAGCCCCCAGAATCCCAATCGCAATCGGCAGATCGAAACCCGATCCTTCTTTCTTCAAATCTGCAGGCGCCAGATTAATCGTGATCCGCGTAGGCGGAATCTCGAAACCAGAGTTCTTGATCGCCGATCGCACCCGGTCGCGACTCTCCCGCACCGCCGCATCCGGCAACCCCACCGTATGGAACTGTTCCTGGTCTAGCTTGATATTGGAAAAATCGACTTCAACATCGATGATGTGGGCGTCAATTCCATACACTGCAGCACTGCGAGCCTTGAAAAGCATCTGAGCCTGATGAACCCTTGTGGCGGGGAGATTTTCTATGAGGATAGCACTCCACATCTTTGTCCATGGCCTAAAGCAACACAGCTCATCAGCAGGAAGACCCACGCATCAACTCTGTCATCATTGATTGACCTATACGCTCGTACCAAACACATGAGACAGACCATTACAATGAAACAAGTCGTGATCAAGTCGTGAACACCAGCCTCTTCGAACTCTTCAAAATCGGCATCGGACCATCCAGCTCGCATACAGTCGGTCCCATGCGTGCCGCCCTTCGCTTCTCTCGCCAGCTTCAGTCCACCGGCCTTCTCGCTCGCACTGCGTCGGTCAACGTAGACCTCTATGGCTCTCTCGCGCTTACCGGGATCGGCCACGGAACCAACCGCGCCGTCCTCCTTGGCCTTCTCGGCGAAGCGCCCGACACCGTCGATCCCGCATCCGTCGAACCCACAATCGCCGCCATCCACTCCAGCGGCTCGCTCCGGCTCAATGGCAGCAAGACCATCCCCTTCACCGAAGCCACCAACCTCAACTTCCGCCGCAACCAGATGTACCCCGACCCCACCTTCACGTCGCACCCCAACGGCATGCGCTTCACCGCCCTCGACGAGAAAGGTGAGGTCCTCGCCAACGAAATCTTCTACTCCATCGGCGGCGGCTTCATCGTCTCCCACTCCGAATTTGTAGCTGAGCGCACTGCTGGGACCCCCGTCAGCACTAGAACCGTCCCTTATCCGTTCCGCAACGCGGCCGACCTTCTAGCCACTGCGAAGCAGCACAACCTCACCATCGCCGAACTCCTCCTCGCCAACGAGGTAGCTCTCCTCAAAGACTCCGCCCTCACAATCAATCGCCCGAAGCCTGCCTTCTCACAGAGCACCGAATCCCCCGAAGAAAAGATTCGCGCCAGCATCCTCGCTCTCTGGCAAACGATGCAACAGTGCACCGAACGCGGTATCGCCACCGAAGGCATCCTCCCCGGAGGCCTCAACGTTCGCCGCCGCGCCCATCGCCTCGCCGAACGTCTCAACACCATCGGCTCGAAAGACCCCCTCGCCCCCATCGACTGGGTCACCGTCTACGCAATGGCCGTCAACGAAGAGAACGCCGCAGGCGGCCGAGTTGTCACCGCACCCACCAACGGAGCCGCAGGCGTCATCCCCGCCATCGCGAACTATTACACGCACTTCATCGAAGGAACCGCGGAAGAAAAACAGGAAGGAATCATCCGTTACTTCCTCACCGCGGCAGCCATCGGCATCCTCTACAAAGAGAACGCGAGCATCTCCGGCGCAGAAGTTGGCTGTCAGGGAGAGGTCGGCGTAGCCTGCAGCATGGCCGCCGGAGGATTAGTCGCGGCCCTCAACGGCACCAACGCCCAGGTCGAACACGCCGCAGAGATCGCCATGGAGCACAACCTCGGCATGACCTGTGACCCTATCGGCGGGCTCGTCCAGATCCCCTGCATCGAACGCAACGGCATGGGCGCAGTCAAAGCCATCAACGCCTGCCGCATGGCCATGCACGAGACCGGCGACCACAAGCTCTCCCTCGACCAGGTCATCGCCACCATGTACCAGACCGGCCTCGACATGCAATCCCGCTACAAAGAAACAAGCCTCGCCGGCCTGGCCCTCAACATCATCGAGTGCTAAGTATGAAAGATAAGCTGAACATCGAGATCCGAGTGACCGGAGGAGATTCCTCTTTGAAAGAGGCTCAAGAGTCGCTTTGCCAAGAAGTATTCGGATGGTTTGGTAGCGAACTCCCAGAGCGCAAAGTAATTTGTTTGTTGGATCATGCCGATACACCGGAACTTGACTCGAACTTTGGGAATCAGTTTCGCGGATTTCATTTCCCTCTACTCGAAAGCGGATACAACATCCTTCCGCAACGAATCATCGAGATGATATCTGATACCTTTACTCAAAAAGACGGATTCGAGACTCTTATCTACTTGCACCATCGCGCACTGGAATCTGAAATCAGCATCATCCTGACCCTTTCCCATGAAATCCAGCACTTCATACAGCATGGAAACCACAAAAAATTATGGACTGCAGATTCTTTGCTACGAAACCTATCGAACCGTGACTCTACTTTAGGCCTCCAAAAGTGGAGTGATTTTCCGAGCGAGATCGATGCAATCAAATCGAAGAAGGTGGCCGTTTCACTTCGTGATGAACAGTCCGTACAAGTGTTTGCTGATTCGCAGATCATGAAGTTTGGCGGAACGGATGAAGAACTTCGATGGAATTTCATCAGAGACATCCCACTTTCAACTGACTACGAATTTGCTCGGGAACTTGACGCACTTGTTCAACAACATCGACCTAAACTAAACCAGCTTATTAAAGAAAATTTTCCGACGACCGAGCCTACGCGTCTCTTGAATTTAGTAGGCCTATGTGGTGGGAGCAGTAAGCTAAGCTCTACAACTCACCTGACAAGCCATCACCGAACAAAGCGTTCCCATCCGTAGCACTCCATCCTGCTGAAACCTCGCAAAAAAATCCCGCAGCGCCGTCTGCATCCCCTCATACTTCGCATCTACCGGCAGCGGAGCAACCGAGAAAGACTGCGTCTGCCCTAAGAACTCCTCAAGCGTCAGCATCTGCTCTCCTCGCAGTTCCTCCCGCACCACCACCGCGCCTTCGCCAAACAGCGGCGCAATCTCCTTCGCTCTCCGCGTCTCTCGTTCCGTCTCGCCACGCCCGTCTCCAAACTCCGTCAGAATCGCCTCATACGCCGCGTACTCCTCTGACCCGTCTTTGTAGCGTCGATTGGACACCAACGCTACCCAACCGCCCGGCTTCAGCACTCTACGGAACTCAGCCACAGCTCTCTCTCGATCGAACCAATGCCAAGCCCGCCCCACCGCAACAAAGTCCACAGAAGCGCTATCAAGCCCGGTCGCCTCCGCCGTAGCCTTCTCAACCGTCAATCCAGGCCAGGCCGATGCCAGTTGCTCGCAAACCGCACGCATCTCATCGTTCGGCTCTACTGCAACAACCGCATTCCCGTTCTCAAGAAAAAGTTCCGACAACATCCCTGTCCCAGCGCCAATATCCGCGACAAGATCTTCGCGCTGCAGCCCACAACGAGCTGTCAGGATCTCAATCACTGCCACCGGATACCGCACCCGATACTTTTCGTACCCCGCAGCGCGACCGGTAAATCTCTCCGCATGTTTCATCATGTCCAGTTAGACGCATTATGAAGCTCCTGCGGCCACACATCCAGACTGCCGCACAAAACAAAGCCGATGCAGGTTCACTGCACCGGCTTCATCGTCAAAAAAGGCCCTCTCCACTGAACGCAATTACTTCTGCGTAACCAGCAAAGCGATACGTCGGTTCTGAGAACGCCCCTCATCCGTGGCATTGTCCCCAACTGGATACTGATCGCCATACCCCTTCGATTCCAACCGTGAAGGATCGACACCCGCAGCAACCAGCGCATCCATGACGTTCTTCGCACGCGCATCCGACAGCGCAACATTAGCCGCAGCATCGCCAGTATTGTCGGTATAGCCACCAATCTTCACGTGAGCGGTCGGATAAGCCTTCAAAATCGCAGCAATGTTTGCCAACTGCTCCTGCGAAGACGGTTGCAATGTAGCCTTCCCCGTATCGAACAGCAAGCGATCGAAGTTGAACCAGCTCGTCGTATCCACTGGCTTCGAAGAATCAGAGAGAAAGGCGATCAGTTTGTTCTCGATACCAAACTTGGGAATATTCAGTTCGACGCCATCCGGCAACTTCGTCTTGAAAAAATCACCCAGCGCCGACGAAGCAGTCGCACCGGCATTCGACATCGTCTGCATCGACTCATCAACTGGAATCTTCGTGCGATTGAGAAACCATATGCCCAGCAGCGCGAGCGCAACCAGCAAAATAATGGGCCACAACCAGCGATTCCCGGCAGCAGCGACCTGCGCCGGAGCTGCCGTCGCAGCCGCAAGGCTCGGTGCCCCTCCAAACAAAGATCCCAACCCGGCAGGCAGAAATCGCTGGAAGCTCGGAGCCTCCGCCTTAAGCGTGTTGCCAAGATCGGTCGCGCTCAAATTGTTTTGTCGAACATGCTGCCCCAGAACTCCCAGCACCAGCGGAGCAGCCATAGCCAACAACGATCCAGCCTTGCCTGCGCCGAGCCCCGCAGCACGACCGACCGAGTCAGCAACCGCTGACGTATTCGACCCAAAGATCGTCGACAGAAATTGACTGCCGAGTGTAGAGATGGGGGAGTTCGCCACGCCCGAAACCAACGAACCTAAATTCGAAGTAACACCCGAAAGTGCACCTGCGCTATTCGCCGGATTCGTAATCAAACCAAATATCTGGCTCAAAAATCCAGGTTGTCCGGCCTTCGCTGCAACTCCCGCGAGCATAGCAGCAGCTCCCGTTTGCAGCCCACGTTGAACCGTATCCGGTGACTCGCCAAGCTGCGATGCAGCCTGACCAACAACCTGCGGCCCCAACATACTCATCAGATTTTCTAAGATAGAACCCGCCATAATCTCTCCTTTTGTGGACCGGGAATACAAAGTCACGACAAGGAATTCATTACAGGGCCCGAGCTGCCGTACGTCATCTAAGCGTACGAAGACTTAGTTGATTTGGATGTTTCTCCCTCGAAAATTAGTTGGCCATCGCAGAGAACTTCTTAAAACTGACATATATTCATCCCCGCTCCACCGCAAGCGCCACAGAGTTGCCACCACCCAGACAAAGCGCCGCCACACCCTTCTTCGCATCGCGCCGCATCATCTCGTGGATCAGCGTCACCAGCACCCGCGCTCCACTCGCACCAATCGGATGCCCAATCGCCACCGCCCCACCATTCACATTCACCTTCGCTGCATCGAGCCCCAACTCCTTCATAACCCTCAGCGCCTGCACGCTGAACGCCTCGTTCAACTCGAACAACTCCACCTCATCCCTCTGCCAACCCGCTCGCTTCAACACCTTCTGCACTCCCGTCACCGGAGCCAGCATCACCCACTTCGGAGCCACGCCACTCGTCGCCTGCGCCTTGATCGTCACCAGTGCCTTCAGTCCCAACTCCTTCGCCTTCTCCGCCGACATCACCACCACCGCCGCGGCAGCATCATTCACACCAGGAGCGTTCCCCGCAGTCACTGTCCCATCCTTCTTGAACGCAGGCTTCAACGCCGCCAACGCATCAGCCGAAGCATCATCTCGCACGCTCTCATCGCGCGACACCACCGTCACCGCGCCCTTCTTCCCCGGCACGCTAACAGGTACTACCTCCGCGTCGAACCGTCCATCCTTCCACGCAGCACTTGCCTTTCGATGCGACGCCAGCGCATACGCATCCTGCTCCTCACGCGTAATCGAGTGCTTCTCCGCGACATTCTCCCCCGTGATACCCATGTGATAGTCCTCACACGCGCACCACAGCCCATCCTTCACCATCGAATCCACCACCACCGAGTCGCCCATGCGAAATCCCTTCCGCCCCTGCGGCAGAAGATAAGGCGCATTCGACATCGACTCCATCCCACCGGCAACAACAATCTCCGCATCGCCAGCCATCACAGCCTGCGCCGCCAGCGCCACGGCCTTCAGCCCCGACCCGCAAACCATATTGATCGTCATCGCCGACACCGTGTCCGCTAACCCACCCTGGAACGCCGCCTGCCGCGCCGGATTCTGCCCCAGCCCCGCAGGCAGCACGCATCCCATCAAACACTCATCGACACTCGCAGCATCAATCCCAGCCCGCTTCACCGCCTCGCGCACCGCAATCGCACCCAGCTGTACCGCCGTCATCTCCGCGAACGCCCCTTGAAACTTCCCCACCGGCGTCCGTACTGCAGCAACAATCACAACATCCTTCATCGATCAAAACACCTCGATGAAAACTCTACTCCTTTAGTTAGCCTTCACACTAGCCGGCGCCACGCTCGCAGGCACAATGTCATACTGCGGCTCCGGCACTCCCATCAGATACTTGTCGAACCAATTCACGATATTCTCCAACCGCTCCACGCGATGCCATGGCTGCCCACTTCGCGACAGCTCATGACTCTCCCCCGGAAACCGAATCATCGCCGTATCGATGTGCCGATACTTCAACGCACGAAAGAAATCCTCTCCACCCGCAGTCGGCGGCGTGCGATAGTCCGCCTCGCCAAGGATGAACATCATCGGCGTCTGAACTTTCGTAATGTAAGTAATCGGCGAGTACTTCCTGAACTCCTCCGTCTTATCGAACGGCGCACCCTCAAACCACGTCGGCTGAAACAGAGTGAAGTCGGCCGTGTACCACCAGTTCGACCAATCCGCGATATCCCTCTGCGACACCGCCGCCTTGAACCGCGTCGTCTGCGTCACTGTCCAGTCCGTCAGCAACCCTCCGCCGCTCCCGCCAGTCACTCCCAGCTTCGACGAATCGACATATCCCAGCTTCACCACCGCATCCACGCAGTCCATCAGATCGTGAAAATCATCGCCCGGATAGTTATGCTGAATCACATTGGCAAACTGCTGCCCATAGGTCGTCGACCCGCGCGGATTCGGATACACCACCACATACCCCTTCGCCGCCATCCACTGCATCTCCTGGTCGAACACCCATCCATACGCCGCATGCGGCCCGCCATGAATATTCAAAATCAACGGATACTTCTTCCCCTTATCGAATTCAGGCGGCAGTTGAACGAACGACTCGATCTTGCTCCCACCAATGTCTTTAGCATTCGCAGTCGGCGTCACCTGCATATCCTCCGGCATCGTCAGGTTCAACTGCGAGAACAGAGCCTCATTCACCTTCGTCAGCTGCGTCTGCTGCTTCGACCCATCCATCGCAACCGAAAACAGATCCCCAATATTGACCGGCGTCGAGATCAACGCCAACATCTTCGTCGCATCCGGCCTCACGCTGTACCCCACCACCGCCTGCTTCTCTGCCGTCAACTCCTTCACCGCACCCGTAGCTACATCCACCGACACCAGCAGAGCACTACCCTGCTTCCCCACCACGTCGACGATCGAACTCCCGTCACTCGACCAAACCAACACGGTATGTCCACCCCCACGAGGAGCTGTATTGTCGCCGCCAACTCCCTCACCCATCTCGTAGTCGTAGTTCGCAGTCAAAATTACGCACGGGCGGCACTCCCGACCCCGCCTGCGTCGCATCGATATCCATCACAAACAGATCGGTCTGCTGATGCGACCTCGGCTTCGGCAGGTTCTCCTCAGCATGAAATGCAATCCGCTTCCCATCCGCAGAGAAAGCCACACCCGAAGCCGAGTACGCCAGCTTCGCAACCAGCACACTCGCCGGCGGAGGCGTCTTCTCGTCCTTCACCGACTCATCCGTCGGCAGCTCCAGCTTGTAAATCTCATTATGCGGAAGGTCATAGTACGGCTCATCCACATGCTCCGACGTGTAATAGAGACTGTTCGACGACGGATGCCAGGCAAACTCGTCCACATCGAACCGACCCGCCGTCACCTGCAAGGGCGTCACCGGCTTCGACCCCACCTTCGCCACAGAAAAACACATAAAGCTGCGACGCAGTCTTCGTATCGATGTACCCCTGGCCGTTGAAACGGTACACCGCCTTCGTAATGATCCTTATGTCGCTTTTATGTTCCTCCTCCTTCGCTGCATCCCCCTCCTTCTTCTCCACCTTCGGTACAGGAACGATCAACGTGTCGCTCAGCACCGCGATCCACCTTCCGTTCGGAGCCCACTGCGCCGAACCAATCCCCTTCTCCAACGCCGAGACCTGCACCGGCTCGCCTCCAGCCATCGAAAGCAGATACAGCTGCGGTGGCTGCGGCTTGCCATCTTTCTCAACGGCGCGAACGAAAGCAATCTGTGTCCCATCCGGCGACCATCGCGGCTGCGTGTCACGCGGACCGTTCGTCAGCCGCCGCGGAGGAGTCATCGGCTGGTTCGTGTCCAACAGATACAGCGCAGTCTCATACCCATCGTGCTTCGCATTCACCGTCGTCTGCACAAACACTGCGCGGTTTCCATCAGGCGATATCTGCGTATCCCCGATCCACGTAAAGCTGAAGAGATCTTTTTCAGTAATGTTGCGCTTCTCCGCCACCAGAGCGGTCGTTATAACAAGACAGACAACCATCGCGATCACGTTCTTAACCCGCATCAAGTGCTCTCCAGTCGTACTCAAATCTCATTCGCCGAGTACCGCAAGACGTTGTGTTTTTTGCTTTCCATGACTATAGCTCACACACGCATCACACGAACGTCGTAGTCGATCCAACTCTTCACTCTCATTTTTTTTGGACGCGCGATCGCTTCCTTCAACTCAAAAATCGCCATCCTCAAATGCAAACTTCCTACCGTTCAAGTTCGCACGCGCAAAAAGAAAATTGCTTTACCTTCATTTTTTCCTTGACAGTGAAATTACGTAAATCTATACCTTCGTTAGCTGCATTGCAGCTAGTTGTAAAGTCAATGTCTAATCACTAGGGAGAATAGGCACATGGCAGTCAAGAAAGCAGCCAAAAAGGCACCAGCGAAGAAGGCAGCAAAAAAGGCAACCAAAAAGTAATCCAACCAAGGCAAACAGAAAGGGGACGCGATAAGCGTCCCCCTTTCTGCATCTGCAATCACCTGTCGTTATTGTGCTGCAGCCGCTCTCCCGCCGCTCTTCGGCGTCGAGAGATACCCCGACACCGTGTTCTTGCTGATCACATTCACAACCAGCTCATACAGCACCGGATCCTTGCCGTTGTAGAACTGCACCGGCTCATCCAGCCCCTTATCCTTCTTCTCAATCGTGCGATCGTCCGAGCTCACATTCAGCGTATAGCGCGAATGCTTCTCGTCCGCCTTCTTCAACTGCAGCTTCACCGTCGACAGCAACGTCGGCTTCGCGCCCTTCTGCAGCGTGAACTCAAGGTAGTTCCGGTCGCCCTTATGCTTCAGAATCTCAAGCTCATCGTGATTGGTCGCAATCAACCCGCTCATCACACCCGCATCGCCCACCACGCGGTTCAGCTGCGTCTTGGTCGCCTCCAGGTCAGACTTCGTCGTCGCAACATCCGTCTTCACGCCGCCCACGTCCGTCTTCACGCTGGCCACGTCGGTCGACACCGCACCAATCTTCTGGGAGTTCGCCGCAGCTTCCTGCTCCAGCTTCGCCGTCGAAGCCTTCTGCTGCGCAATGATGCTCTGCGTCCGGATCTCGATCTGCTTCTGAGTCATCCCGACAGTCTGGCCCAGAGTCTCGCTCGTCGCCCGCAGCCGTGCATTGGTCGCCTCAAGCTTCTCAGTCAGGTCAACGTTCTTCTGGTCGGCCGCGACGATCCTCTGCTCCGCCACGTCCATCTTGTTCTGCAGAAGGTGGCACCACAACAGCCCGCCCAGCGCCGCCAGCAATGCAGCCGCCACTACTCCCAGCAATGGCCCTGAGATCGATCTCTGTTCTACGTACTCGTCGCTCATACACTCTCCTGAAATGCTTCTCTACTTCCTTTGACGCTTCACCTGCAAACTCATCAACCGCTCATCCGTTCGAGAAACAGACACAACCAAACTATATCCTCTCTCCGAACCCCACTAAACTAATACCATGCACCATCCCGACATCTGCATCGCCGGCGCCGGCATCATCGGCCTCTCCCTCGCACTCGAACTTCATCACCGCGGCCATCGTGTCACCGTACTCGATCAAGGAGATCCCCTCGCCGAAGCCTCAACAGCCGCCGCAGGAATGTTAGCCGCGCAGGATCCTGACAACCCCCCTCAACTCCGACCCCTCGCCGACCTCAGCCTCTCACTCTACCCCGCCTTCCTCGACCGGCTCTACAACTTTTCTGCCATCCGCGTCCCCTTTCAAACCCACACCACCCTCCAATCCCTCCATCCGAAACACAACTCACCCAACGAGCTCACCCCCGCAGACCTGACAGCAGAAGATCTCTCCCATCTCCTGCCCGCGCTCACACCCACCGGCCACCGCTTCATCCTCCTCGACGAGCACAGCCTCGATCCCCGCCAACTCGCCGCCGCACTCCTGGCAGCCGTCCACTCCACCACCATCGACCTCCGCCCCAACACCTCACTCCTCTCAACTCGCTCCACCAGCAACTCGATCGAAATCATTACCGCCACCGGCACCGTCCACTCATCGCGCTTTGTCGACTGCACCGGAGCCTGGGCCACTACCACTTCTCGCCTCTCCCATCTCCAGATCGCGCCACGAAAGGGCCAGATGGTCGCCGTCGCACTCCCTCCCTCACTCCCTCTCCACTTCGTTGTCCGCACACCCGACATCTATATAGTCCCTCGCACCACTGGCCCCGCCGCAGGCCGCGCCATCATCGGAGCCACCATCGAAGACTCCGGCTTCGACAAATCCATCCACCCCGACGACATCCATCACCTCCGCGCACTCGCCGCTGCGTTGCTTCCTCCCATCGCCAACACCCCACAGCTCGAAGCCTGGTCCGGCCTGCGTCCCGCAACACCCGACGGCCTTCCCCTCCTCGGTGCTCTCCCCGGAGATCCCAACCACCTCATCGCCACCGGCCACTACCGCAACGGAATCCTCCTCGCCCCCGCAACCGCACTCGTCATGGCGCAGCTCCTCTCCAACGAAACTCCGTCTGTCGACCTCACATCGTTCTCACCAGGCCGCGCCGTGCCTCAAACCGCCTAAGTACCTTAGTCGCACAAGCGCATCGATATTCGCCCATCCCTTCGTGACAACCGTTTCTCCGCTGCGCTATAACCAGATGTACTTAGTTTGTTCCCGCACGGAACGGCTCCAGGAGTGGCCCACTATGTCTACCGCTATCGCAACCAAAGGTTTGGAAGGCATCGTCGCCACGACCTCATCCATCTGCTGGATCGACGGAGACTCCGGTGTCCTCTCCTATCGCGGCATCGACATCCACGAACTCGCCCAGCGCTCCACCTTCGAGGAGTGCACCTACCTCCTCTGGTTCGGCAAACTACCCAACGCCTCCGAGCTAGCCGACTTCACCAAACATCTCTCCGCCGCACGCGAGCTCAACCCAAAAATAATCGACCTCCTCCGCACCGTCCCCACTAACGCGACGCCCATGCAGGTCCTCCGCACCGCCGTCTCTCTCCTCAGCATCTACGACGCCGACGAAGCCGACAGCTCCCACGACGCCAACGTCCGCAAATCCTTCCGCCTCACCGCGCAGATCCCGATGATCGTCGCCCTCTTTGACCGCATCCGCAAGGGCAAGTCCCTCGTCGAAGCCGACAAATCTCTCTCCCACGCCGCCAACTTCCTCTGGATGCTCAACGGCGAGAAGCCATCCGACACCGCCACCCGCGCCTTCGACATCGCACTCATCCTCCACGCCGACCACGAGCTCAACGCCAGCACCTTCGCCGCCCGCGTCATCGCCGCCACCCTCGCCGACATCCACTCTGCCATCACCGGAGCCATTGGCGCACTCAAAGGCCCACTCCACGGCGGAGCCAACGAGGCCACCATGCGCCTCCTCTACGCCATCGACAAAGCCGGAGCCGACCCAGTCGACTACGTCAAACAGATGTTCGCCGAAAAGAAAAAGATCTCCGGCTTCGGACACCGCGTCTACCACACCGAAGATCCTCGCGCGACCCATCTCCGCCGCATGTCCGAAGAACTAGGCAAAGCCGACGGCAATACCAAGTGGTTCGACTTATCCCGCAAGATCGAGCTCTTCGTGAAGCAGGAAAAGAAGCTCAACGCCAACGTCGACTTCTACTCCGCCTCCACCTACACCACCCTCGGCATCGACATCGACCTCTTCACCCCCATCTTCGCCGTCAGCCGCATCTCCGGCTGGGCCGCCCATGTCATCGAGCAACACGACGACAACCGCCTCATCCGCCCCCGCGCCGACTACACCGGCCCCGCCTACCCAGCAACCTACACCCCAATCGAAAAGCGCTAGACCATTTCCGAACTCAAACACGGTTGGCTGATAGACGCCGGGTGATAAGCACCAAGTGGCTAACAAAACACCGGGTGGCCCATCCTTTGCAGTCTCATCGCAAAGGGTGGGTTATTCGCACCACGTGCGAACCGCTCTCTCCAAAGAGCGTCTCCGAAGCCCACCCCGATTTCAACCTCGCCGAGACAAACTCTTCTCAAACGACAATGGGCAGCCGCCAAGGCTGCCCATCACCACATAACAGCTATCGCAAAAAACTACTTCCGGCTAGCCGGAGGCACAATCCCATTCATCCGCAGATACTCCACCAGTTGTCCATAGTGATCGTTCGCATGCGCCACCAGACCACCCGCAAGACTCGCCCGCGTCTCCGTCCCCTGCACACTCTCAAACGCATTCTGAACGGTCAACGTCCCAAACGCCTTATGCGCAAACACAAACGAAGCCTGCAGCGCAGCGACCGCAGCGTCCTTGCCCTTGATATTGGCCAACCCCTTCACATCCACATCCGGCTTGGTCCCGCTCACCTGGCTGGCATAATAATAATTCGCCGCCGCCACATGCAGCACCATCTTCCGAAAGCTGCTCACGGTCGCATATTCGCTCCCCTGCCCCGGCACAAAGATCGCCGCACTCGGCGCAAAGTCATACTTCTCCGCCGGCATGGCCTGAGCCAGCGGCACAAACTCGCTCTCCATCCCACTCAGCATCCCATCGAAGCTCTTCGCCGGCTCGATCATCGTCCCGGGAGCAATCTTCGGAGCCTTTGTATCCATCTGAGCCTGCACACCGCTCACGCAACAACAACCCGCAAGCGCCAACGCCACAACCATCCGCTTCATCATCATCGTTCTCCAGATATTTGAAATTCACTGCAGCCAAAGGCCGCAGAGCCGCGCTAAGCGTATCAGATTTCAGACCTCGCTGTGTCACGAAGCGAACTCAAAACAAGCCGGTCTACATGCTTCGTCACAACCCAACCGCCATTGGTCTCACAAAATCTTTAGTCCATCAAAAATCCTTGCACACCAACCTACTTCATCACCGTATCTCCACTACTACGAGTCGCATCGGCCGAGAGTTCAAAAGTACCGACATGAGCCGCCATCGCATCGTGCACTCTGAGGCCAATGATTGACGACCCTCACAATCGGTAAAATAGAACGATGCGACGAATCTACATGGACGCCAACGCCACTACGCCTCTTCTCCCCGAGGTCTTCGAGGCCATGCGACCGTTCTTTCTCGAGCACTACGGCAACGCCAGCTCCATCCACCAGCAAGGCCAGTTCGCCCGCGCCGCAGTCGACCACGCCCGCGATCAAATCGCCCGCCTGCTCCACTGCCGCACCTCAGAGATCGTCTTCACCTCCGGCGGCACCGAGAGCGACAACCTCGCCCTCTTCGGCACACTCGGCACGCTCAAAACCTTAAAAAACGAGCCCGCCCACCTCATCACCACCAGCATCGAGCACGACGCCATCCTCCGCGCCGCCGAATCCCTCGCGAAAAACGACGTCGAAGTCACGTTCCTTCCAAGCACTCCGCAGGGAGTCATCGAGCCAACAGCGCTCCTGGCCGCAATCCGTCCCAACACAAAGCTCGTCAGCGTCATGTTCGCGAACAACGAGACCGGCGTCATCCAGCCCATCGCCACACTCGCCGCCATCGCTCACGCCGCCGGTGCCCTCTTCCACACCGACGCCGTTCAAGTCGTCGGCCGTCTCCCCCTCGACCTCAGCCCCAAAGGCCCGCTCAAGGACGTCGACCTCCTCACCCTCTCCGGCCACAAGATCTACGCGCCCAAGGGAATCGGCGCCCTCTTCGTCCGCCGCAACGTCCGCCTCGCACCCATGCTCCACGGTGGCTCGCACGAGCGCCAGCGCCGCGCCGGCACAGAAAACGTAGCTGGCATCGTCGCTCTCGGCAAAGCCGCAGAACTAGCCAACACCTGGCTCACCGAAGAAGATGCCGCCAAGAATCCATCCTCCGCCACAGATCCGGGTGGCCCATCCTTCGCGCCTCTTGCGAAGGGTGGGTTATCGCGTGACAACGCGACCGCAGTCACCCATCTTCTTTCCCCCACACACCTCACCGCCCTCCGCGACCGTCTCGAGCAAGGCATCCTCTCTCAAGTCGAAGAGTGCGGCGTCAACGGCGAAGGCGCCCCCCGCGTCTCCAACACCACCAACCTCTACTTCGATCACGTCGAAGCCGAAGCCCTCGTCATCGCCCTCGACCTCAAGGGCCTCTCCGTCAGCGGAGGCTCCGCCTGCCAGTCCGGCGCCACCGAACCCTCCCACGTCCTCACCGCCATGGGACTTACCCCGGCCCGCGCCCGCGCCAGCATCCGCTTCTCCCTCTCCCGCCTCACCACAACCGAAGAGGTCGACGAAGCCCTCACCCTCATCCCCACCGCCATAGCCCGCCTCCGCGACCTGAGCCCAACATGGAACAAGCCTGAGACCCAAACTCCGGCCCAGATTACTGCGTAACCAGCTAATCTCTGCATAACCAGCTAAAGAAAAAACCGCCTCATCAAGAGGCGGTTTGCATACACAAAAATAAATCTCAAAAAGTTGGCGCATTTTTCGTCAGGAAAAAATACGCAGCGAAACACCACGTTCCACCACGCATCTCACCACAAATTCACCATCAAAACACCACGATAAAACACCCGTTTTCCTCAAAACCCCCAGCAAAAACGGGCCCCACCACGCCTCACAAATACCAGGGAATATTCACCACCACAATTCTCTGATTTCCCTTCACCAGCAGCAGCAGCTTCAGCAACTGAACCCGCTGATTATGCAGCGCATTCTCCCACCAGTGTCGCACCACCAGCTCCGGCAGCAGCACCGCCACCTTCCGCCCCGGATTCTTCTCCTCAAGCTCCAGAATGTAGTCCATCAGCGGATTGATGATGAACCGGTACGACGACGGAATCGTCACCAACTCCGGAACCTGCAGCCCTTCCTTCGTAATCGGCCCCTTCACAAAGTCGTCCCATATCTCATCCAGGCTGCCCTCCTCATCATCCGAGTGGACATGCACCACCTTGATCTCCTTCGATAGCAGCAACCCAAACCGCATCGCCTTCTCTGTAATGCGATCCCATCGTGCCATCGGAATCACCACAATCGGCTCCTGCAGATTCACCAGATTCAGCGGCGTCATATCCGCCATCTCTCGCTTCACCCGCGAGTAGTGCCGCTTTACCACCCACATGATCCCGATCAGGAAGGGCACCAGCAACGCTGTCACCCAGGCCCCTGCAGCAAACTTAGCGAGCAGCACCACGATCGTTGTAATCCCCGTGGCAACCGCGCCAAAGCCATTCACAAACGCGTGCCACAGACGTCCCGTATGCTTCTCCATCTTCAACCAGTGCACCACCATTCCGGCCTGCGAAAGGGTAAACGCGAGAAACGCACCAATCGCATACAGCGGAATCAACCGATCCGTCACGCCACCGAACAGAATCAGAATCACTGCAGTGAATCCAGTAAGCGCATAGATACCGTGCGAGTACAGCAGGCGCCGCCCGCGCAGAATGAACACATGCGGCAGATAGTCCCGTATCGCAATCGCTCGCGCCAGCCGGGGAAAATCGGCAAACGCCGTATTCGCGCTCAGCGACAGCGCCACAAAAACACTCCCCATTGTCAGGAAGTAGAACCAACCCTTACCGAAGACCGCTCGCACCAAAATGCTCAATACGCTTTGGTACTGATTTGCATTCGGCTCCATCGCGGTAATTCCGTACGCTCTCGACAGCCACGCGATTCCAAACAGCAACACAATCAGGATCGCGATAATAATCGTCAGTGCACTCTGTGCCTTCTTCGCGCGCGGCTCGCCAAACGCCATCACGCCATTCGACACAGCCTCAACACCCGTCATCGCCGCGCATCCACTCGCAAAGGTCTTCATCAGCAACCAGATTCCGAGATACTTCACAGTAGCTGGAAGAGCGGTCGGCGGAGCCATGACAGCCATCGGATGGCCACCACTTGTGATCGTCCGGTAAACACCTACGCCGATTACAACCAGCAGCGTACCGACGAATAAGAACGTTGGTGCCATAAACGCCGCACCGGTGTCCTTCACCCCACGCATGTTCACAATCGCAAGTACCGCCAGAATAACCAAACAGAGAGCCAGCGTATGTGGTGCCAGCCTCGCATCCGCCGAGGTCAATGCCGTCACACCAGCCGAAATCCCCACCGCCGCGGTTAGAATGTAGTCGATCATCAGCGCCGCGGCAGCCAGTAGCCCCGCACCATCGCCCAGGTTTTCGCTCGCCACCGTGTACGAGCCGCCGCCAC
The DNA here is from genome assembly GCF_051013355.1 of Tunturiibacter lichenicola. Taxonomy (GTDB): domain Bacteria; phylum Acidobacteriota; class Terriglobia; order Terriglobales; family Acidobacteriaceae; genus Edaphobacter; species Edaphobacter lichenicola_F. The sequence goes on from NZ_CP132944.1 coordinate 899,354, forward strand.
TTGGATAAGCCGCGATCGTCTGCCGGTAGCTGAAGAACACGATAACCAGCAAGATCAAAATCGCCGAAATCACCGGCACAATGTAGTGCGCCCCTGCCAAGCCTAGTGGAATCAGCAGCGTCATCGCCGCCTCAGGTCCGTACGCCGCGCTCGTCAGCGCATCCAGCCCGAAGATGGGTATTCCGGCCGCGACGCCGATATGCTCGGCCCGCTCTTCACTCGTAGCTAAGGGTTTACCAATAATTGAATCAGTTAATGACATACGATTTAGATCGTACCTCGACCGTCAACTGAACCCACCTTTTCTCTGCATTTAATCTTCAGCACGTCCCAAAAAATCGTAAAGATTCCATAAACTCTCCGCGACGCGAAAAGTCGCGCACGCAAAATAACCATCTACCTATAATTGACTTGAAACAAATATCAGGAGAATCCATGTCCACTGCTGCCCTCTACGACATTCCCGTTAGCAAAATCACCGGCGAAGGCACCTCGCTCGCCGAACATCGCGGTAAGGTCCTCCTCGTCGTCAACGTAGCCTCCAAATGCGGCCTCACCCCCCAGTACGACGCTCTCGAGAAGCTCTACACCCGCTTCCAGAACTCCGGATTCGTCGTCTGCGGCTTTCCTGCCAACGACTTCGGCGCTCAGGAGCCAGGCTCCAACGAAGACATCCAGACCTTCTGCCGCTCCACCTTCGGCGTCAACTTCCCCATGTTCTCGAAGATCACCGTCACTGGCCCCGACACCCACCCCCTCTACCAGTCCCTCATCGCCGCCGAACCCAAAGCCACAAGCCCCAGCCGCGACGGCTTCCGCGAAAAGCTCAACGGCTTCCTCCAGCAGCACGGCACCACCACCAATCCCGAACCCGGCATCCTCTGGAACTTCGAAAAGTTCCTCATCGGCCGCGATGGACGAGTCGTAGCCCGCTTCTCCCCGGAAGTCCTGCCCGACGACCCCGCCGTCGTCGCAGCCATCGAATCCGCCCTCAACTCCTAACGTGTCCACCGGGCGCAGACTGATCCCTAAAGTCAGTCTGCGTCCTTTCTTCTACTCGTTCGTCCTATCTAATATCTAAAAATCTTCAGTTGCTCTGAGAGGAACGCACCGTTCATGATCAGCCGTACCGCTGTACTTCCCTTGGCCCTGCTCGCCTTGGCCACCCCCAGCCTTTTGCAAGCACAAAAGACCCCAATCCAGATCACTGCCGACCTCTCCGAAGCTCCCCGCAAGGTCTACCACGCCGAAGTTGACATCCCCGTCCAGCCCGGCCCCGTCTCTCTCACCACTCCCAAGTGGATCCCAGGCAACCACCGCCCCACCGGCCCAGTCGACGACATCACCGGAGTCGTCTTCACCGCCAACGGCAAGGTCCTCCCCTGGCGTCGCGACGATGAAGACCTCTACGAGTTCCACGTAACCGTCCCCGAGGGCGTCACCACCCTCCACGCTCACCTCGACTGCATCGTCACCGCCCGCGTCAGCGACAAGCTCGCCGTCCTCGAATGGGAAAAGCTCCTCCTCTACCCGGCGAACACACCAGTCAAAGACATCGCAATCCAACCCTCCGTCAAAGTCCCCGCAGGCTGGGGCATCGGAACCGCACTCACTCCCACCGACGGCTACGATCCACAAAACCCCAAGGGCGGCCTGACCCACTACGCCCCCACCACCGTCGAACAGCTCGAGGACTCCCCCGTCATCACCGGCCAGTACTTCCACGAGTTCGCCCTCGCACCCGAGATCACCCCGAAGCACTACATCGACGTCGTCTCTGACTCACCCGAAGACTCCAAGCTGCGCCCCGCTCTCCTCGTCGAGCTCAACAACCTCGTCCGCGAGACTGGTGCGGCCTATGACTCCCGCCACTACAACGTCTACCACTTCCTCCTCACTCTATCTGACGTGGCCGGCGGCGAAGGCCTCGAGCATGGCCAGTCCTCCGACAACGGTGTCGGCGAAAAGGGCTTCTCGGACGCCGACCACCAGCTTCCCGAGGCCGACCTGCTCTCCCACGAGTTCACCCACTCCTGGAACGGCAAATATCGTCGCCCCTTCAACCTCTATCAGGACGACTTCGAGAAGATGCAGCAGGGTTCGCTCCTCTGGGTCTACGAAGGCATGACGCACTACCTCGGCAACGTCCTCGCCGCCCGCTCCGGCCTCAAGTCACAGGAGCAGTATCGCGAGATGCTCGCTCTCTCAGCCGCACAGCTTGATTACAAGCCCGGCCGTGACTGGCGCAGCACCGAAGACACCGCCATCGCTGCCAGCATCCTCCGCGGAGGCAACCCCGCCTGGTCCAACTGGAAGCGTGGCCAGGACTACTACCAGGAGGGCGAGCTCTTCTGGCTCGACGCCGACACCCTCATCCGCGAAAAGACCAACAACAAAAAGTCTCTCACCGACTTCCTTCACATCTTCCTCGGCAAACGCGGCAACACCGGCCCACTCATCGTCACCTACAACCGTGACGAGCTCATCGCCGACCTCAACCAGGTCATGCCGTATGACTGGGCGACCTTCATCCACGAACGCATCGACAACCTGAACACCCGCGCCGACCTCGCCGGCATCGAGCGTGGCGGCTACAAGCTCGTTTACACCGATAAGCCCTCGAAGTCCGAGCGCACCGTCGCCACCACCTACGCACGCTATGGCATTGGCACCAATGCGTGGTATTCCCTTGGCCTCCGAGTCAATAAAGAAGGCAACATCACCGACGTCCGTTGGAATGGCCCTGCCGACAAGGCGAAACTCTTCCCCGGCGAAAAGATCGTCGCTATCAACGGGAACGTCTTCTCCAACGACACACTCAAGGCAGCAGTCAAGGAAGCAAAAGGAACCTCAGAGCCCATCCACTTCATCCTGCAGCACGACGCCTTCGTCACTACCGCCGACGTTGACTACCATGACGGCCCACGCTACCCCACCCTCGTCCGCGTAGAAGGCACCCCCGCCTACCTCGACGACATCACCAAACCCCTCACCAAACCCGAACCCATCCCAGCCGAAAAGAAAACGGACGGAAGCAGCGAACCCGAATAGCACGCACGTCGCAAAAGCCACGGCGTGGAGTACTTGACTCCACGCCGTAGCTTTTTAACTCAGTCCACCAACCAGGACTACAGGCTAGCGATATTCAGGTTTCCATCCGAGGTATGAATGCTTAACGGAACTCCGCCAGCGTTCAGATGCCCGTGAAGATGGTGCCCTCCGGAATCAGCGCTGTTGTAGTTGTCTGTCGTTATCGGAAGTATGCAGTTGATTCGTCCATCATGCGACGAAATATCAAGATCGGCAGCGAGATTCCTAGGCACCACGACCGACACACTGCCATCGGAGCTCTCAATACTTGATGCGGCAGTCAACTGCGAACCCGCCGCAAGCACAAAGTCGAGACCTCCATCACTGGTATGCAGATTGACAGCAGTGAACTGGCCGTCAACCTTCATGTGCCCATCGGAGCCCCTCGCGTCGATCGTGCCGCTGGCGTTGTGGACGGTCACATTTCCATCAGAAGTGGTCAGCCGCAACTCTCCATGAACATCCTCGAGCGAAACTCTACCGTCGCTGGAATGCACCTTCAGGTTGCCGGTCAAACCCGCCACTGACAAATTCCCATCCGACGTTCTCGCATCAAGCTCCAGATTTGCCGGAGTCTCTATGCTGACCTGCGTAGCATCCTTCTCTGTCCAATGAATAACTACGCCCACATGCGGCTTTTCTTTCAACGAGAAAAAGACATGATTGCCTTCCTGACGCTCTTCGAGCACATATCGGCTCAGGTCTCTCCCCGAATGCACACGGACCTGAATTGCCTTGCACTCGCCACAGGAGTGAATAGTTAGTTGGCTATCGCCACTTTGAACGGTGAGTGAAGCGGCACCCCCAAGCGGATAATCCTTCTGCCACTCATGCTCATTGTTCTGGCCAAAAGAAGAGGACGCTGCAGCAGCAAGCAACGCTACCGCCAACACTGGAGCAAGGCCCGTAGACCGGGCAGACGTAAGACGCATGGAGTTTCTCCTACAGCACCTGTACGCCAAACCTTACAATCTTGTTCCCAGCCACACTAAATAGAGCGTTTCCGCTAAAATTTGCCAGCTCACCCGCAATAGGGCGCCCCCTTCGACCAGAAATTCCTCCGTGAAGGTATATTTTGAGATATCACATATATCACCACCCGGGAGCCGCTCTTGATGCCGACCTCAGTAACCCGACTGACCCGCAACCTTACCCACCTCATTCTTCTCGCTGCTCTCTCGACGATCGCCGCCCACTCCCAGCCCGCTCCCACCAAGTGGCCAACTCAGGACGGCACCTACATCATCAAGAACTTCCACTTCGGCACCGGCGAAACCATCCCTGAGTTGAAGCTCCACTACCTCACCCTCGGCCAGCCGCACCGCGACGCCGCCGGCCACACCGACAACGCAATCCTCCTCCTCCACGGCACCGGCGGCGACGCCCACTCGCTCCTCAACCCCGTCTTCTCCGACGTCCTCTTCGGTCCCGGCCAACCCTTCGACATCACAAAGTACTTCATCATCCTCCCGGACGACATCGGCCACGGTGAATCATCCAAGCCATCCGACGGTCTCCACATGCACTTCCCCCAATACGACTACGACGACATGGTCGCCTCACAGCACGCCATGCTCACCGATGGCCTCCACGTCGACCATCTCCGTCTCATCCTCGGCACCTCCATGGGCTGCATGCAATCCTTCGTCTGGGGCGAGACCTTCCCTCAATTTTCCGACGCACTCGCGCCCTTCGCCTGCCTCCCCGTCGAACTCGCAGGCCGCAATCGCATGTGGCGCTACATGGCCATCGAGTCCATCAAGCACGACCCGGCATGGAACAACGGCGAATACACCACCGAACCCGCCGAAGGCCTTCGCGGCGCCAACGACCTCATCATCATCGCAGGCGGCGCTCCCCTCCAACTCCAGAAAAATTTCCCCACCCGCGTCCAGGCCGAAGCCTTCATCGACCGCGCCATCGCCGCCGACATCGCCCACACTGACGCCAACAACTTCCTTTACTACGTCAACGCCTCGCGCAACTACAACCCAGCGCCAAAGCTGGCGACGATCACCGCGCCGGTCCTCTGGATCAACTCCGCAGACGACTTCATCAACCCACCTGAACTAGGCATCGCCGAAAAGATGGTCACGAAGATGCCGAACGCAAAGTTCATCCTCATCCCCATCTCCGACGCCACCCGCGGCCACGGCACCCACACCCAGGCCACCGTATGGAAGCAATACCTCATAGACTTCCTTGCCCAAACCGAGAAGAAATAAAGAAACAGATTGGGTTACAAATCCAACAACGAAAATAACGAACCGGGCAAAAAAGTAAGAAGGTAGAAAAGAAAAGGAACAAAGACGGGTGGCCCATCCTTTGCAGTCTCATCGCAAAGGGTGGGTTATTCGCGCTAGGCGCGAACCGCCCTCCTTACCCAGGCACACATCGAAAAGAGCGCCTACCGCCCAGCTCCCCTGTAGTTCTGCGCATAGCTGTCGCGAGGCAGCCATCCTTCGCCCTTCGCCTTCCTCACCAGCGCAAATGCCTCATCCCGGCTCATCGCCCCGCCAACGACCACCAGATAAGGCGCATGCCCATTCGGCGTAAACACCTCGGGCTTTAGCTGTGGATGCTTCGCCGCAACACTAGCCACCTTCTGCTGCGCCTGCGCCTCACGGCTATACGTATACGCAACCACTCGCCACTGCCCGCGAGCATCGCCCGCAGTCTTCGTCTCCGAAGCCGTAGGAACACTCGCCGGAGCCGCGGCAGCAGGCGCTGCTTCAGGCGCGGGCATAGCAGGAGCCTGCGCTGTCGAATCAGCAGCGCTCGGAGCAGCCGCATCACTCCCCTGCGCAACCGCCGGAGGAGCAGCCGTCTGCTGCACCGCTCCGTTCGACTTCGCCGCTCTGCCATGCACAAAAAACCACACCACCAACAGCAGCAACATCGCGCCAACGCCGATGACCAGCCGCTTCATTTCAATACCTCGCGGCTCACCATCCACCTCATCCACCGGAACAGGAACGCTTCGTGCAACCACCGACTGCGCCTCAGGCACAGGAGCAAGAGGACGCGAAACCTCAACCTTTGGCATCGCAACGGAGGCACGCACAACCGGCGGCACCTCTCCACTCATATTGAGCGCTGCTGCAATCTCCGGCAGCCGCCACTCCCCGCTCATCCCCTTGCGAACGATCTCATCGAACGGAGCCTGCAGCGGAAGCTCGCGCTCTGCCTCCTCCAGTGTCTTGTGCTGCGTCAACGCCTGCAGAAACACAACGGAGAGGTCGTACACATCCCATCGCTTCAGCTCACTTCCTTCATCGCCTTCAGGAGTCTCCCGGATGCAGTCGCTCCGCAGTTTGATCTCCTCGCCCACCGCCAGCACATTTGCCGGCTCGATATGCTCATGCACAAAGCCGTTCGAATGCAGCGCTCCAATCGCCGACACCAGACTCGTGGCAACCTGTTTGGTCTCGACTACACTCAGCCGCCGCTCCGCCAGAATCTCTCCCAGGTTCGCCTCCACCGGCTCCATCACCGCATAAACCAGCGACGTCTCGTCCACCGTGACCTGTCCAAAGCTCTTCAGCTTGATGAGATTCGCATGGTCCAGCGCCTGAACACCACGCCACCGCGCCAGAATCTCGTCATCATCGAAGTGCGATTCGATCAACCGTATAACGGTCGGGATGCCAGTCCCATTCGAGGTCGAAAAAAACGCGCTCCTACCTTCGGGACGTATCAGCTTGGTGAGCCGAAAGGCCCCATCGATCGTTCTACCTTCGTATTCGGTCCAAAGTTCCATCGTTCGCATCCATTCTTAGAATTTCGAACCGAGGAAGAAACGCCGCAGACGGCAAACCCAACAAGCAATCACATAAGGCGCTTCCGCACTGCCAGCGCGTCTCAATCACGACCTATTATCCTTCATTGCTCCGCACGTCTCAATGTGGACATATCGAACAACTGGCAAATAGAGCAACTAACTTCCCGCCGGAATCACCAGGTACTGCTCGAACTTGCCGTCAGGCTCCTCGTAAGTGGTTACCCGCACCTGCTTACCAGCAAAACCAACATTGAAAACCCGGAAGGTCATGCCACCCCGCTGCTCCTCGGCCACCTGCTTGAAACTCGTCGGTGCTCCCAGCGGCTTCAAACTTGTTGAAAAGTCCTGCACCGCCTCGGCCGTGAAGTACGCATCGCAAAATGCCGTCAACTGCGAACGGTCGATCTTACCCTCCTGCAGTCCGGAAAAAATCTTCAGCGCCTGCTCTTCCGCAGCCGCCGAGTTCGTGCCCCCGCCAGCTCCACTCAGCAGCACCGACTCGACCTTCCGCGCCAGCGCTCCCGCAGCGCTCGAAGCATCTTCATTCGTCAACACTGTCACTGCAACCTTGTCATCGGGAAACACCACATTCTGCGACACGAACCCCGACACCTCGCCGCTGTGCGACACCACACGATGCCCATCCTGTTCCCCAACAAACACACCCAACCCATAGTGCGTCCCACTGCCATCCTTCAGCTTCACCTCACGAAACATCTCGTCATACGAAGCTGGCGCGAGCAGTGCCCGGTTCATCAAACTGATATTCCACAGCGCCAGGTCGCTCGCAGGCATCGCCAGCTCACCCGCGGCAAACATCCACCCCGTACCCTCCTGCGGTGCAGGACGCAGCGGCCCCAAAGCATGCTGGTAATAACCAGTCGGATCGCTCTCCGGTAACCGGCTCGCATCCGAATTCAAAACTCCAGTCATCTTCAACGGCCGAAAGATCCGCTCCTGCAACTGCTCGATCAGCGGCTTCCCAGCCACAATCTCAGCGATCCGCCCCGCAATCACATAGTTTGTATTGGAGTACTGCCACTTCGTCCCCGGCTCGAAGTCCAGCGCCTTCTTCCCCCACACATCAAGAATCTGCTGCGGATTCGTCGGCTTCATCATCGACGTCATCACGTAGTCCTCAGGCCAGAAGTCCTGATACCCCGACGTCATCGACAGAACCTGCCGCACCGTCACCTCATTCGCCCGCGTCAACTCCGGCAGATACTTCCCCACCGGATCATCCAGCTTCAGCTTGCCATCCTGCACCAGCAGCAGAATCAACGCCGCCGTGAATTGCTTGCTGACCGACCCGATCGAGTACTGCATCCCCGGCTCCGCCAGCATTACCGGCTCCAGCCGAGCCTTGCCATACGCCTTCACGAACGCGATCTTCCCACCCTGCACCACCGCGACCGACGCACTCGGAACTCCCGTAGCCGTCATCACCGAAGCAGCTGCAGCATCAATCTGACCGACAGTAGCCGCGGGCAGCGAACTCTGCGCAGCCACCGTACCTACGATCACAAAACCCAACCCAAAAACAGCCGCCGCCCGTTCTCTGAAATTCATCATGAGCGAAAGACTACCAGCGCATCCAGCGATAGGCCACCACTCAAACCGAACAGCACAATCCATGACATAGAAACCCTCGAACATAATTCACGCGCACTCTCGATGAACCGCTACAATCCTCATCAACGAATCGCGGGCCCCTTCAAAAACAGAAAAACGTTCCCATCCGAGGAGAGATCATGTCAGGTACGTTCGAGATCAAGAAGGCGAAGGACGGCGAGTTTTACTTCCATCTAAAGGCCAGCAACGGACAGATTATTCTGGCCAGCGAGATGTACGTCGCAAAGTCCTCAGCCGAAAACGGCATCGAGTCGGTCAAGAAAAACGCTACAACCGACAGCAGCTACGAGCGCAAAGACACCAAAAACGGTCAGTATATGTTTAACCTCAAGGCCACCAACCATCAGGTCATCGGCACCAGTGAAACCTATACCTCCACCACCGCCCGCGACGCCGGAATCGAGTCCGTCAAAACCAACGCGCCCCAAGCCGCAACCCACGATCTAACCGCCTGATTCACGATCAGCTTCATCTGTGATCGATACTCCGCGGCCCAGCTCGTTCTCACGCCTCATCGCGCCCACGACAACCCCCATCGTTGTGACGCACCTGCTCATTTGCTACCCTTGCCTTCATGCGCCTTCGCCAGCTCTCGCTCGCCTTCCTGCTCTCCTCCGCCGCGCTCTTCGCACAGTCCTTCACTCCCGTCCGCGAGCAGAAGAACCTCTCCCCCGCAGCCATCGCCAAGCTGCACACCCTTGAGACCCTCAACGCTCTCCCCGCGGGCAAATGGCGCTTCCACGCAGGCGACATCCCCCACGGCGAGTCCGTCTCCCTCGACGACTCATCCTGGACCCTCGTCGAACCCAAATCAAAAGCGCCCCACGAAGCCGCTTGGTATCGCCGCACCATCGAAGTCCCCAAGACCCTCAACGGCTACGACATCACCGGAGCCCGCATCTGGTTTCAATTCCGCTCCAACGCCAACGGCGCAGTCCCCGAGATCATCTACTTCAACGGCAAGCGCGTCGCCCTCGGCGAAGACCTCGAGCCCATCGTCCTCTTCGAACCCGCGAAGCCCGGCGACAAGGTCGTCGTAGCGGTCAAGCTCCTCAACACCGTCGACGACAAAACCTTCTCCGGCGTCGATCTCCGCATCGAACCAGACACCTCCGCATCCGGCCCTACCGCACGTCCCTCACCCGACGACATCCGCGTCCAGTGCATCACCGCCGCCAACCTCCTCCCCGTTCTCCCCACACCACGCAAAGACCTCCTCCCCAAAGTAGAAGAAGCCGTGGCCGCAATCGATACCAACGCCCTCGCCGCTGGCGACCAATCCGCCTTCGGCAAATCCCTCGTCAAAGCGCAGGAGATCCTCACCACCCTCCACCCTGTCCTCGCTGAAGCAAAAATCGACCTGGCCGGAAACTCCCACATCGACGCCGCGTGGCTCTGGCCAAAGAGCGAAACCATCGACGTCGTCAAGCGCACCTTCACCACCGCGCTCCAACTCATGAACGAGTACCCCGACTACACCTTCTCCCAATCCGCCGCCCAGTACACCGAGTGGATGGCCGAAAAGTATCCCGCCCTCAACGAGCAGATCAAGCAGCGCGTCAAAGAGGGCCGCTGGGAGATCGTCGGCGGCATGTGGGTCGAGCCTGACCTCAACCTCCCCGACGGCGAGTCGCAGGTCCGCCAACTCCTCATCGGCCAGCGCGTCTTCCACGACCAGTACGGTGTCGTCGCACGCATCGGCTGGAACCCAGACTCCTTCGGCTACAACTGGCAGACCCCCCAGATCTACAAGCGCTCCGGCCTCGACTACTTCGTCACGCAGAAGATGCACTGGAACGACACTAATCAGCTACCCTTCCGCCTCTTCTGGTGGGAATCGCCCGACGGCAGCAAAGTCCTCACCTACTTCCCCACCGACTACGTCCACGACAACGTCAACCCCACCCGCATCTCCGCCGACTTCGCCGAATCCGCCGATCGCAACCCCGGCACCACCGAGATGCTCGACCTCTACGGCATCGGCGACCACGGCGGCGGCCCCACACGCGCCATGCTCGACCAGGCCGACCACTGGATCGCAGCCGGAAAACAAGACGCCGTCCCAACGATGCGCTATCACACAGCGCAAAGCTACTTCACCAGCGTAGAGAAAAACCTCAACCCCACATCCCCCACATGGAACTACGACAGCATCGCGAAAGGCTATACCGCACCACCAGCCGCGAACGGCGCGCTAGGCATCCCCACCTGGAAGGACGAGCTCTACTTCGAGTACCATCGCGGCGTCTACACCACGCAAGCCGCGCATAAACGCAACATGCGCACCAGCGAAGTCGCCACCCTCGACGCAGAAAAGCTAGCCTCTCTCGCCTGGCTCAACGGCAAGCCCTATCCCAACGCCGAGCTCACCGAAAGCTGGAAGAAAATTACCTTCAACGGCTTCCACGACCTCGCCGCAGGCTCCGGCATCGCCATCATCTACAAAGACGCCCAGCGTGAATTCACCGAAGTCTTCAACTCCGACACACTCATCACCAACGCCGCTCGCCAGACACTCGCAGACCAGATCGACACCGCAAAACAGCCGGGCGTCCCCGTTCTCGTCACGAACACGCTTGCATGGCCACGCAAAGAGACGATTCAGATCAACGTCCAAACGCCCGAAGCCGGTGAACTCACACTCACCGATGACGCCGGCAACAAAGTCCCCTACGAAGATCTGAACGAAGGAACACATCCTCGAGAGCACACCGTTCTCGCCACGGTCGATGTCCCCGCGCTCGGTTACACCGTCCTCCATGCAACTGCCTCGTCGTCACCCCAGCAGGCGCGCGGATACGAAAACGCCCCCGCCAACCTGACTCTAGCCAACGACAAACTCAAAGTAACCATCGATCCGAAGACGGGCTGCATCACCCAGATCTCCGATCCGGGCATGGCCAACAACTACCTCGCCCCCAACTCCTGCGGCAACCAGCTTCAAGCCTTCGCCGACACGCCAAAGCAGTACGACGCATGGAACATCGATCCCGGCACCCTCGATAAAGCCCCCACGATCCTCGACCACGTCGACTCCATCCACGTCGTCCGGTATAGCACCCTCCGCAAAACCATCCTCATCTCTCGCCACTGGCAAAACTCCACCTTCACCCAGAGCATCTCCCTAGACGCAGGAGCCGACCACGTCGACATCACCAACGACATCGACTGGCACGAATCCCACGTCCTCCTGAAAGCTGCATTCCCGCTAGCCGTATCGAGCGGCAAAGCCACCTACGAAATTCCCTACGGCTCCATCGAGCGCCCCACCACCCGCAACAACTCCTGGGAGAAAGCCCAGTTCGAAGTCCCCGCTATGCGCTGGGCCGATCTCGGCGACGACAAACAAGGTGTCTCCATCCTCAACGACTCCAAGTACGGTTACGACGCCGCAGGCAACACCCTCCGCATCACCCTCCTCCGCTCCCCTACCTGGCCTGACGCCGAAGCCGACCGCGGCCACCAGCACTTTGTCTACTCCATCTACCCGCACACCGGCACCTGGAAGCAAGCCCAGACCGTCCGCCGCGGCTACGAGCTAAACGACCCACTCAAAGCCACCCAAGTCTTCGCTCACACCGGAACCCTCCCCGCGCAGTCGTCATGGGCCGAGGTCGAAAACCCCAACGTAACCCTCACCGCCATCAAAAAAGCCGAAGACTCCGACGCCCTCGTCTTCCGCATGTACGAGTGGGCCGGCACCCCTACCGAGGTCAAGCTCCACATCCCCCACGGCGCCACCTACGCCGTCGAATCCAACATGATGGAGAAACCCGAAGGCGACCATCTCACCTTGACCGGCGACGTAGTCACCGTCCCCATCAAGCCCTACGAGATCCTCACCCTCCAGGCCATCTACCCAACCCCCACCGCAAAATAGTAGCCCCGGCCTGCATTCCGTCACTGGAGCGCAGGCCGCACCACCCACTGCCGAACGCCATCACCAGCCGCCACGCTACAACCAACCGTCACGCCACAACCCAACCGTATTGTTAGGGGCACGGCTTCAGCCGTGCCATCCATCCCAGCCACAAACGGGGCTTTAGCCCCTGAGGTACCAATGGCTATCCCGCCCCGAACCTCCCGCCCCGGCACCTACTTCATCACCAGCGCAACCCACAACCGCCGCCGTCTCTTCCAAGTCGACCGCCACGCCAAGCTCCTCCTCGAAACCCTCCAACACTACCGAACCGAAGGACACTACAAACTCCACGCATTCGTCGTCATGCCCGATCACATCCACCTCCTCATCACGCCACAAGCCATCACCCTCGAGCGCGCCGTAGGACTAATCAAAGGAGGCTTCTCCCACCGCCTCTCCTCAAGCCAACCGGTCTGGCAACGAGGCTTCACCGACCACCGCATCCGCGACCGAACCGAATTCGAAGTCCGCCGAACTTACATCCACCAGAATCCTGTCCGCGCCAACCTCACCTCTAGCGCCGAAGTCTATCCGTGGTCCTCCGCCACGACCCCAAACTGATCCAGGAACCCTGTCAAGCCCCAACATCGACAAAACCCGCTCCAATCCAGCAGATTTGCGTGGCGTATTAGTTCTATCCAAGCTGCTATACTCAATAAAGAGTGAGAAAAGCCCCGAATATCGGGGCTTTCCGTGCGTTATACGCATAAGTCATCTCGAATGACATATTTGCCTATAAGTCATTTAGAAAGACATTTTTACAGGCAGCAAAAATCGTAAGCTGTTGCATAAAAGCAGCTTAGACATACCCACCCCGGGGGGCACCCCCGATAGCGAACATCACCAATGACCACCGAGCCCAACAACACGATCGCGGTAGCAATGTCCGGAGGAGTCGACTCCTCCGCCGTCGCCGCCCTCCTGCGCTCTCAGGGTCACGAACTCGTCGGCCTGACCCTCCAGCTCTGGAACCAGCGCCGCCTCGCCGGGCACGAAGGCATGCCCGAAGCAGTCCAGGGCCGCTGCTGCTCCATCGACGACGTCTATGACGCACGCCACGTAGCCGAGCAGCTCGACATCCCCTACTACGTCGTCAACCAGCAGGAGCGCTTCGAAGCCGACGTAGTCAAGCCCTTCGTCAGCGAGTACCTCGCAGGCCGCACCCCCATCCCCTGCACCCTCTGCAACAACCACCTCAAGTTCGACCAGCTCCTCACCACCGCCCGCCAGATCGGCGCAGACCGCATCGCCACCGGGCACTATGCGCGAAATCATTTTGACCAGGCCAGACAGCGCTGGATCCTCTCCCGCCCCGAAGACAAGTCGAAGGACCAGACCTACTTCCTCTTCGGCCTGACGCAGGAACAGCTAAGCCGCACGATGTTTCCGCTGGGCGAGATGCATAAGCCAGCCGTCCGCCAGATGGCCGCAGACGCCGGCCTCGCCGTCGCCCAGAAGTCCGACTCGCAGGAGATCTGCTTCATCCCCGGCGGCGACTACAACACCTTCCTCAAGGCCTACCTGGACGAACAGGGCGAAGACCTCCCCAACACCGCAGGCGAACTCGTCACCACCACCGGCGAAGTCATCGGCCACCACGAGGGCATCCAAAGCTTCACCGTCGGTCAGCGCAAGGGGCTAGGCATCACCAGCCCCAATCCGCTCTACGTCCTCGCCATCCACCCCGACTCGCACCAGGTCACCGTAGGCTCCGACGAAGATCTCCTCGCCCGCGACCTCTTCGCTAATCGCCTCAACTGGATCTCCATCCCCGAGCTAACCGAACCCATCCGCGTCAGCATCAAGATCCGCCATCGCCACACCCCGGCCATGGCCACCCTCACCAGCGTCGACGCCGAAACCGTCCACGCCCTCTTCGACGAGCCCCAACGCGCGATCACCCCCGGCCAATCCGCCGTCTTCTACCAGGAAGACGAGGTAGTCGGAGGCGGCTGGATCACCTAAAAGAAATTCGAAGTTGGAGCTATTGATGTTGTCATTCTGAGCGAAGCGAAGAACCCCCGCATTCGTCAGGAGTGGCCAACGCGTTCTTTGAAAATAACGAGATTCCGCCAACGGTTCACACTGACACGCGTTCACACTGACACGCCGAACGGTAAAGTCAGAAAAGTGGAACTACCACCCCGGATCCGAATCGCGCCGACCATTCGACCGGCCGCTACCAGCACCCTTGACCCGGCCCACCAGCACATCCAGCCCCGCCTTCACCCCATTGATGATGCCCGAGACCTCGCGCAGCGGAACTTTGATCCCTCGCTGAATCGTCTCAGCAACATCGGTGGTCGTATTCAGAGCAGAAGTCACGATCCCATCGACCCGTGCCGCCTGCGCCCGCGTCTTCGCATTCAAATCGCTAGCAGTTACGTCAAACTCCTGCGCTTTCGAACGAATCACATGGCTCGTCTCGACGAAGTTCTCCGTGATGATCTTGACCTTCGGAGCGTTGTCCTGAATGAAGTTATGTGTGTTGTCCATAATTGGCATCAGCTTCAGGCGAACCTCTTCCACAATCTCAAGTCCGCGCTTTCTCGCCTTCGCCGCGCCAACAGCCATCGCGATCAACCCAATCGCCTGCACGATCAGCGCAACCGCGACCATTCCAACGAAGACCATCAGCAGCCTTGAGTTCCCCGACGAAAGCGAGTCCGGGTCTTGCAACCACATTGCCGACATCATGATCCGCATCGCTTCCATAGGTTCTCTCGACCTCTCAAAGTAGTAAGACAACAATCATAAGGCCCGGCCACCAGACGAGGTCGACCGGGCCAGCCTAACAGAACCAACTTACGAGTGAGATTCGCCAGTTGAGCCTGTCGTGGACGCGTATGCATCCTTACCTGCGTTAACGGCTGCAGAAACCTTATCCTGCTGCTCCTGCACAAGCCCTTTGCCCTTCTCAACGTACTGAGCCCACTGAGTTCGTCCGCGGTCATAATACTCCTTGCCACGGTCTACATACTCACTCACCTGTTGCTTACCCTGCGCGGCCAGCACGTTCGCGCGGTCTTGAGCCTGCTGTGCGAGAACTGCGGCCTTGTCCCTTGCATCCAATGCACTGGCGACTAGGTCTTCCCGCGTCTCTTTTCCAGCCTTCGGCGCATACAAGACTCCAACCAGGGCTCCAACTCCCAGACCCGCAAGAAACCAGCCCAGTCCGCTAACTCCATTATCGTTGTCGATATCTGACATGCTCATTCTCCTCTTCGAATTTACAAGTTTGCGGAATCTGCTTCCTCCGCTTTTATAACTCAACTCAGAAACTTCTGTTATTCGGATACCTTAGTGAAACGCCGCGCAACCTGTTCAGAACGCTCCAACCCGCCGTTCGGAAACGATATCTACCTAACCGTCCTTAGGTGGATGCCCCGTTTTGAGATTAGGTTGCGCGTCTCAAGTCTAACGTCATCCCAATGTGTAGCCTTCCACCGTTCCTGCTGTATCACCTTTGCCGATATTCTCCGTCAGACGAGTTGAGGGAGTTGAACTCGACATCTCAATGAACCTTGAAGCTGAATGGTTGCATCGGATAGCAGCCTGGTGATTTACAGTGATCGAAGTGTAAAGCATTCGACGCAATAAGGGGATTTCATGTACGACGTCAATAAACATCTGTCCGCTCCGCACGCTTTTCTGCTCGCCACCACCATGGCTTTGATCGTCGGCCTGGCTGGCTGCAAGAGCACGGCGCCTGCGGCTCCGATCGATGACGCCAGCCTGACCACGGCGCTACAGAGCCGTATCGCCAGCGATGGCGCCCTCCATACAGAATCCATTCAGTCTTCCGTCCAGGCCGGTATCGCCACCCTCACCGGCAACGTCAGCAGCGAAGCCGCCCGTTCCCTGGCCGCCGCCAATGCTTCACAGGTCTTGGGCATCAAGACGGTCGTCAATAATCTGATTGTTCAAGCACCAGCGCCCCCGGTCACTGCCGCAGTCGCTCTCCCACCGCCGTCAGTACCGGTCATTCCAAAGAAGCCTCTAATACTTAAACCGAAGTCAGCACCAGTTCCGGCGCCGGTCGTCCGCGAAGCCCCGCCCGCTGAAATCCCGGCTACCCAAGTTGCGGTAGCTCCACCGCCTCCGCAGGAGCTTCCGCCTCCACCGCCACCACCGCCACCGCCGCCTGCCTTCCAAAACATTACTCTTACGCCCAGCACTATCATTCCGATTCGCATCACCCAAACCCTCGATAGTGCCACAACACAACAGGGTGACACCTTTACCGGGACTGTTGCGGCAGACATTGTCATCGACAATCTTGTCGTCATCCGTCAGGGCACACCTGTCTCCGGCCGGGTCTCAGCAGTTCAGGAAGCCGCTCACTACAAAGGGAGCTCTCTTCTTACTGTTGAACTCACCAGTATCAACCGCCGCGGTGAAAGAATCGCGATTACGACTGATCCTTACAGCGTGGAGGGCAAGGGCCGCGGAAAAAACACAGCAGAAAAGGTCGGCGGTGGTGCTGCTGTCGGCGCTATCCTCGGCGGCATTCTCGGTGGAGGTAAAGGAGCGGCCATTGGAGCCGCTGCCGGGGGAGGCGTCGGAGCCGGCGCCAACACCATCACCCGCGGAGAACAAGTTCAGATTCCCTCCGAAAGCCTCGTCCGTTTCCAACTCACCAACACTCTCTCCCTTAAGGTGCCAACCCAAAACACTGAGAGCACATCGACCAATCCTGATCTGCAACAGCGGCCCGCAGATCAGCCACCACAGTAGTCATAAATTCGCGTCTAATGAAGAGTGGCGGATCGCATCGATCTGCCACTCGTTTCGATCTCCACGACGTAGCATTACATGCAGGAGTAAACTAAGCCGCAGCAGTCCGGCGAGCCGGTCGGAACACTGCCTCTAACCAAAAATCACCTTCGAGGTGCGTCTTGACGAAGGCATCGATAGACTCCGAGTTCTCCCTATCGCGCGAATCTCAAGCGGGTCCAACCATCTCTGCGGAGCCCGATTCTACTGTTGCATCGCGTCCACTGGGATATCTCACCTTCACTCTTCACGCCCATCTCCCCTACGTGATCAACCATGGCACATGGCCTCATGGGATGGAATGGCTGCACGAAGCCGCTGCTGAAACCTACCTGCCACTCCTCCGCGTTCTTAAAAGCCTGGAACGCGACAACATCCGCTTCAACTGCAATCTCAATCTCTCGCCGATCCTTCTCGAACAACTCTCCCACCCCGTCTTCATTGCAGAGTTCCCCAACTACCTCTCGCGCAAAATCGTAGCCGCGCGCGAGGACGAGGCCTTCTTCCTTCAGTCTGGGGACGTCCACCTCGCCGAAACTGCCCGCTATTGGCAGCGTTTCTTCTCGCAGGCTCTCGACGACTTCAATCATTTCGACCGAAACATCATCTCCGGTTTCCGCCACTTCAACGACATTGGTCTGATCGACATCATTACCTGCGGAGCCACGCACGGATATATGCCACTCCTGGGCACCGATGAGAGCGTCCGCGCCCAGATCCGCACCGCCGTTGACACTCATATTCGCCATATCGGCAAACCTCCCCGCGGCATATGGGCTCCCGAGTGTGGCTACCGCCCCGCCGGTCATTGGAATTATCCCGTCCCCAACGCCGACGGAGCCCCCGTAGCGCCTGGCTTTAATCGCATCGGTGTAGAACAAGCGCTCTCAGAGTCAGGTCTGGAGTTCTTCTTCGTCGACACCCACCTTGTAGAGGAGTCGAAGCGAATACCCTCGCCCTACGAACTGCAAAAGGGAGAACTACCGCCAGATCCCAACACCGAGCGAATGACCCGCGAGCCGCATCGCTCTCTCTATCAGCCCTACTTCGTCGACGGTCCTTACAACGCATCCGCGGGCAAAGCGCACCCCACGACGATCTTCCCCCGCGACCCTCGCACCGGAGTCCAGGTCTGGTCTGGCGACACCGGCTACCCCGGCGACGGCGTCTATCTCGACTTCCACAAAAAACGCTGGCCGGGCGGTCACCGCTATTGGCGCGTCACTGGCCCCAGGGTCGACATGGGGGACAAGCAACCCTACTACCCACAAGAAGCAGCCGAGCGCACCAAAGCCCACGCCGCCCACTTCGTCCATCTCGTCCACGAAGCTCTCAAGTCAGGCTTCAACGATACCGTCCCCCCTATTCTGTGCTCGCCCTTCGACGCCGAGCTCTTCGGCCATTGGTGGTTCGAGGGCCCTCTCTGGCTCGAAGCGATTGCTCGCACCCTCCACGACTACAACACCGGTCTCCAGCTCATCAGTTGCGCAGACTATCTCGACCAGCACCCGCGAGCCGGATTCATCGCTATGGAAGAGGGTTCATGGGGTGCAGAAGGCACCAATCAAGTCTGGATGAATCCCGAGACCAGTTGGACCTACACCCACATCTACACCGCGGAGTTATATACGCGCGATGTTTGCACCAACGGCCTCTGGGAGACCTCTCCCGTTGGCAAGCGCATTCTCCAGCAGCTATGCCGTGAGCTCTTACTCCTCGAATCCTCCGACTGGCAATTCCTCATCACTACCGGCGCCGCTCGGGACTACGCCGAGATCCGCTTCCTCACCCACAACGATCAGTTCAATGAGGTAAAAGCCATCTGGCAAAACTTCGAATCAACCGGCACTCTCACCAAAGCGGATGAGACGCGCCTGTCCGAGATAGAACTTCGTGACAGCGTATTCCCGGACATCGATCCCGGCCTCTGGGTTGCCGGAGCCAAACAGACGCGCGCCGAAGTTCCTGTCGCCGCCAACGCCTGATCTAATGTTTTTGAGATCGCCCGGATCTCGTCTGAGGTTGCCGCAAAGCTCTTCAACATCTTCCGACTAGTGTCGGCCAAACACCGTCTTCAGAAGTGGAGTCACCTGTGCCGCCGGATTCGTTCGAATCTTCGCTTCTTCCTGGCCCATCATCGTAAACATCCCATCGACACTCTTCTCCAACACGTAGCCGTTGATATCAATCGTCGGCGTCTTCGTGAACGGCATCTGTGGCGCAGATCCCATCAAAGCCTCGAACTTCTCGGAGACGCCCGTCTTCTCCATCTCGCGTTCGATGATCGGTCGAAAAGCCTGTGACACCTGCGCCGAGGTCGTTCGTTTGAAGTATTCAGTCCCGGCCGTGTTGCCACCCATCACGATCTGCCTTGCGTCGTCGAAGCTCATCGCTTTGAGCGCATCCATAAAAATCGACTTCGCAGCAGGCGCAGCAGCTTCGGCCGCCGCGTTCATGCTGTGCTCGAACTCATCCACCTTCGCGCCTGCACCCATGGCCCGTAGACCTTTTTCTACCGTTCGAAGCTTCTCCGGCATGGCAATCCGTATCAGAGAGTTGTTCTCAAAACCTCCCGCCTTGCCTGTCTCAGCAACCGACGAAGTGACGCACTGGCTCAGCGCCTCTTTCAGCCCACCAGAAGCCTGCGCGTTTGTAATCGAAGGGGTATCGTCTATGTACCCGATTCCAGCCGCGAGACTCGCGGGACTAATGATGGCCGCCAGAAAGACTACTTCGCACATATAACGCATTTGCATGACGCTCACGTTACTCCCTTCAGGTGAATTCTGGCCGGAACTGTCGCATCATATTTAAATATGGCGGTGCTATCCCCAATCTCCACCCATAAGTTGCGCCCTGCGCAAACATCGCCCTTCGACCTCTGGCATCTGCTCTCGCTCGACGCGCCAACCGTCGCCGCACTCTGGACCTGGTTCATTGCCTCTGCCAATCACCTTCATCTCCCAAAAGTCAGCATCCTCGCCATGTTCCTCGCCGTCTGGATGCTCTATGTCGCTGACCGACTCCTCGACGCGCGCGCTCTCTCCGAACACCCTCTTGACGTTGGATCTCTCGAAGCCCGTCACCACTTCCACCACCGCCACCGCAGCTCATTTCTCATCGGACTTCTCCTTGCCTCCACCGCCTTGGCATCGCTGCTTCCTCACTTACCATCTGAGGCGATCCACCTCTACCTCATCCTCGGCGGTCTGGTCTTCGCCTATTTCATCCTCATTCACGCCACTGAAAGCGCGCATCGGCTTCCCAAAGAGTTCGCCGTCGGCATCTGCTTCGCCGCCGCCACCTTCATCCCCACGGTTGCTCATCAGCCCGACCTTCGTCTCCGATTGTTCCCGCTGGCGCTCCTCTTCGCCTCGCTCTGCACTCTCAACTGCCTCTTTATCTTCGCCTGGGAGCACGACTCCAAACAGACGAACGCACATCCCATCACACACACTGCAATACACCATCTTCCTCAACTCACCGCCGTGATCGCTGCTGTCGGACTCGGCCTCTGTCTCTTGGATCATCACGCGCAGTGGGAAATCGCCGCCGCCTCAACCCTTTCGCTCTTCCTTCTGCAACTGCTCCATCACTATCGCCGCCGTATCCCCGCCATCACGCTTCGCGCCGCAGCAGACCTCGCCCTGATAACCCCTGTGCTGCTTCTACCCCTCCTTTCACGATGAAAACGACAGAATCCACGTTAGACAACACCACACACCAATCGCTAAAGTCTCCCGCATCCAGCCTCAGTACCAACGAGCCCGACTTCGACCGCATCGCGCGTCCATATCGCTGGCTCGAATACCTGACCCTCGGTCGAGCTCTTGAACGCTGTCGCCTTCACTATCTGCCGAATCTCCTCAAGCAAAGACACGCTCTCCTCCTTGGTGACGGAGACGGTCGCTTTCTCGCGCAACTTCTTGCCCGTAACCCATATCTTCAGGCCGACGCAGTCGACACCAGCGCCACGATGCTCCGTCTCCTCCGCCAGCGATGCGAGACGGCTGCTCCCAGCATCACAACCCGCCTCCAAACACACCAAGCCAGCGCTCTAACCGTCCCGGTCGAAGGAAAATCCTACGACTTGGTCGTCACGCACTTCTTCCTCGACTGTCTCAACCAACCCGAACTCGAAGCCCTCGTCGCCCGCATCGCGCCTAGACTCACTCCGGGAGCCCTCTGGCTCATCTCCGACTTCCGAATCCCAGGCGGCCTCATGCGCCTCCCTGCAAAATTCATCATCCGCATCCTCTACCTCGCGTTCCGCACTCTCACCGGTCTTCGTACCACTCGACTACCCGATCACTCCACTTCACTCACCCAGGCCGGTCTCACACGAATCGCTCACCGGCATGGTCTCGCCGGTCTTCTCGTCACCGAACTTTGGCAGTTCACCCCCAACCCCACGCCTCCCCCTCGGCAATAACTTCAAGCGCCCGCGCTACATCCGCAAACTTTTTCCGCGCTAAAGTCAAAGGCGCCCCTACAATCCACCTATGCCGCCAACCCGCTTCCTCGCCGTTGCTGCGCTTCTTCTCGCTCCCTTTGTCTTACAGGCCCAATCCAATTCCTCGCAAAATTCGCAGACGAACCCGCAATCCAGCATTGCCACCAACTCCCCCGATGGCAAGCCTCTCTCCACTCGCGTCGTCGCCTATAACATCGACGCCCGCCTCGACACCAACAGAAAATCCCTCGATGCAACCGAGACCCTCACTTACAAAAATCTAACGGGCAAGTCCCTCACCACCATTCCCTTCCATCTCTACCTCAACGCCTTCCGTCCTGAGTCCACCTTTACCAGCGAAACCCACTTCACTGGCGGCATTCGCGACTCCGAAAAGGACAATGACTACCCGGCAGAAAAACTAGGCAGCATCACCATCTCCCACATCGACGCCGACGGCTACGGCGACCTCACCTCCGCCATGCACTTCATCGCCCCCGACGACGGTAACGCGCTCGACCACACCGTAACCGAACTCACACTCCCGCATCCCCTCGCACCCAACGACGCCATCACCTTCCACCTTGTCTTCCACGATCAGTTCCCGCTCTCCGTCGCCCGCAACGGCTACAAGCGCGACTTCATCATGGGCGGTCAGTGGTACCCCAAGCCCGGTGTCTTCTGGCACGATGCGTGGAACTGTCACCAGTACCACTCCACCACCGAGTTCTTCTCCGACTTCGCAACATTTAACGTCTCCCTTACCCTGCCTCGCCGCTACATCGTCGGAGCGAGCGGAGTACCTACCGGCGAAGTCATCAACCCCAACGACACAAAGACCCTCAGCTTCTACGGCGAAGACATCGGGGACTTCGCATGGGCCGCCAGCCCCAACTTCACTGTCACCGACGGCACCTATCTCTCGTCGCTCGGTCCCGTCAAAGTCCACGTCCTCGCTCTGGCAGCCCATCCAAAGGCCGGCCCCCGCTACCTCGACATCATCCAGAAGACTCTCGCGCAGTTCGACCAGCGATACGGCCCCTATCCCTACAAGATCGTCACCGTCATCGACCCCGAGCCCGACTCCGAGATCGGCGGCATGGAGTACCCAACCCTGTTCACAGGCGATACCTATTGGTACGAGCCCACCCACATCACGGAACTCACAGCCGAGCACGAGTTTGGCCACCAATACTGGTACGGTATGGTCGCCACCAACGAGTTTGAAGATGCGTGGCTCGACGAAGGCATCAACTCCTACACCGAGGTCAACGTCCTCTCTGCAATTCTCGGTCGCGACACCTCAGTCTTCGACCGTCCCTACGCAAGCGGCGGCGACTATGAAGCCCAGCGCCTGCAGTACATCATCAAGCCTGACTTCGACCCTGTAACCCGGTGGGCGTTTAAGTTCCGCGACGCGGAGTCCTACGGCGGCATAACCTACGGCAAAACCGCGACCCTTCTCGCCACTTTAGAAGGAATCATCGGCCGCGACACAATGGACGAAGCAATGCGCACTTACTTCATGCGCTACCGCTTCACTCATCCCACCACCGAAGACTTCCTTCGAACCATCGAAGAGGTCGCCATCAAGAACGGCCGCGCCACCGCCATCGGCGGCATCATCATCAATCCCTCAGCACAGACAGCCACTCGCATTGAACCATCTCAATCTACCTCCCAGAGCAGCCTGGACGCAGTCTTCAATACCTCAACAGGCCCTAAGGTTGTTCCCGTATCCAGTCTTCGGCCATACTTCAACCAGGCCGTCTACGGCACTCAAGTGCTCGACTACACCGTCGACAACATCTCCTCCGATCCGGTCCAGTGGTGGCTCCCCGAACCCACAAACAAAAAGCAGGTTCAGTACCTCTCCACCGTCTTCCTGCGCCGCAAAGGTGACTTCACTCTCCCCGTCACCGCAGAGATCGTCTTCGACGACGGCACCCACGTCCGCGAACACTGGGACGGTGTCGACCGATGGATCAAATTCACCTACACCCGCAACACCAAAGTAGTCTCCGCTGAGATCGACCCCGATCACACCGTCCTTCTCGATAGAGATTTCTTCAACAACAGCTACACCACCAGGGCCAATGGCATTCCAGCTCGAAAGATCTCCAACATCTGGCTCAGTGCCCAGCAACTTTTGGCCCAGCTGGTCTCCTGGATTGTCTGATTTCCGAAGAGTGTGATCCGGATCGTTGAATCGCACTCCCATTCACTGACTTCGTTCAACCTGAGCATAGTTAGCTCCGCCCTGCATCATCAATTGGCATCACTCTACAGAGGTTCTAAGCATGCCCGAACAACGCAACATATTTCTTCATGGCCTGTGGCTCACTCTTCGCAGATTCCCTGCGCTTCTCTGGGCCTACGTCTTCAACCTTGGCCTCGCCCTGATCTTCTCAGTCCCGCTCCATAGCCAGTTCAGCTCCATCATGGATCACTCGCTTGCAGCTCAACGTCTCACGAGCGGCTTCGACCTTAGCCTCCTCGGCGAATCCTACGGCCGCCTTCTCCAGAGTCCTGGCGGCAGCGCTGCTGGTAGTTATTCCTCCATTCCCCTCTATCTTCTGATCTACTTCCTTCTCGTTCCCGGAACCCTCTTCTGCTACCAGACCAAAAACCCCGCTCGGCTAAGCACCCTCCTCCACCAGGGCTTACTGCACTTCTGGCGCTTCGTCCGCATCACTCTCCTGACCCTCATTGTCTCCGGTCTCATCCTCGGCCCTCTCGTCTTCCTTCAGGGCAAATGGGCCGACCACGTCGACGACCACGCCGTCGGACGTCACGCATTCTTCGCGACCCTCGTCGGTTACGTCATCATCTTCCTCGTCGCCTCGATTCTCCGACTCTACTTTGACCTCGTCGAGGTCTACACCGTCCAGCTCGGACTGCAGCTCCGCGCTCCCATCTTTGGGAAACAAGCCAAGCCCGACCGTCGCGTTCGCCGCACTCTTGGCCCTGCGTGGCGAACCCTCCGCGCCAACTTCTCGCAAGCGTGGCCGATCTTTCTCTTTCTCGCTCTCGTTGGAGCCGCCGCCGTCATCGTCACCGCCCGCATCGCGATGCACATGCTCGCTCAGCCTCGAGTGTGGCCCGCCTTCTTGCTCTGTCAGCTCGGACTCTTCCTCTCTCTGCTAACCCGATTCTGGCAGCGTGGCGCCGAAACCTCTCTTGCCATGCAAAATCCACTCTTTCCCCCCACGCAGCTGCCCATCTTGCCCGTCGTAGGCGAGGTCAATCCCATTGACCCCTTGCACCCCCACCATCCCATCCCACCAACTGCCGAGCATCTCGACCCACCCCTGAGCGGACCACGAACAAACGAACCAATCTCCAACCCGGAACCAGCACCCCCGTCACTCGACGAGCCCGACCCCGGAGTATTCCACCACGATCCATCCAAGCCAACCGAATAGCTCTAAAGTCTCACGAGACATTCACCTTAGGCATACCATTCAGAAACAACCCTGCGGTAAAATGTGAATAGATTATGAATTTATATATTCTTCGCCACGCCAGTGCTGGTCTTCGCCGCAAGAATCCCATACTCGACCTCAAGCGTCCTCTCGACAAAGAGGGCAAAAAGCACTGTCTCCAACTCGCCTATGTGCTGAATGCTTTGAATATTCAATTCGATCTGATTGTCTCGAGTCCCCTCAAGCGGTGCCTTCAAACCGCGTCCCTCATCGGCACCGAAACCGGTTATGAGGCACAGATCCTGAACTCGAACGCGCTCGCCCCCGAAGCGACCCTCCCACAGTTTCAAAAATTACTCCGCGAAAATTCACACGCGGAAAACCTTCTCGTCGTCGGCCACAACCCAAATCTGTCCAGCTTTTTAGGCTCCCTGCTGGTCCCCGCAACCAGTTCCGAAGCCAAAATCCGCCTCCGCAAAGGATCGATGGCCCGAGTCGTTCTCACCCGCGGCCCTGCCACCCTCCAGACTCTGCTCGACCCACGCACCGTCCGAGCCCTCTACGCCACCTCGACGAAGAGGTCTCGCCGGAAGACCTCCCGGAAGTAACCCGCCTCTTTCTTCAGCGACCAGGCCTCCAACTCCGCTCCACCTCGGCCCGGAACAAGCTCCAGCAACACCCGCTTCGGGTAGACGTGCGTCTTCATCTGCAGCACCGCACTCGCCCGATCCTGATTGAGCGCCACAGCAAGCCGCAGCAGAGCCACGGCCCGAGTCACATGCGCATGCTCCTCCACCGGAATCCACCGCATTGGCCGATCCATCGGCTCCGGTCGACTCTTTCCCATATACCGAGCCAGCGCACTCACAATCAATCGCTGCTCCGGCGAAAATCCAAATATCTCTGAGTTCGCAATGATGTACTGCGTATGGCGATAGTGTCCTTGATGATTCATGAACTTGCCAACATCCTGCATCATCGCCGCTGCCTCGAGCCACAACCGATACTCTTCCGGCAGCTCATGCACCCGTGCCAGCGCGTCGAACAGCTCCACCACATGTTGGCGCACCGGCTCCACCTTGCGCTGCTCAATACCGTATCGCTCGCAGACCTCCAACACCCCCGCCCACCGCTCGCTCTCGATCTTCTGATGCACCGAAGTCCGCAGATCCACCTCAGCCAGCATCTGCGCCAGCATTCCATCCCGTAGCCCCAGCGGCGAGTAGCGAAAACCCTTCAGCCCCAAACGTTCCAGCAGACTTGCATACACCAGTGAGCCGCCAACAATGATCTCCGACCGCCTCGGCCCGATCCCCGGCACAGCCGCCCGCGCCGCATTATCCATCTTCGCCAACCGATCGGCCAGCTTCCGCACATCGGGAGTATCCGCTGTCAGCGCGCCAACACGCTCCAACCGCTTCTTCGCCAGCGTCTTCTTCGCCTGCCGGCCCTTGCGCACATGCCCACTCGCCTCCGCCAGAGCGGCAGCCGTCCCGGAAGTCGCAATCACCAGTCCAACCCGAGGCGTCCCCAGCTTCTTCTCCGCCCGCCGCATCTCCCGCTCAATAAACTGCTTCAAACGTGCAACATCGTCCTTCGCCGGTGGATCGCTCTGCAGAAACTCCTCCTGCAACCGCACCGCACCCAACGGCATGCTCACCATCGTCTTGATTCGCCCACCGTCAGAAACCGTCACCTCGCAGCTTCCGCCACCCAGGTCGATCAGCAGACACTTCCCCCGCGCTCCCACCTCATGCGTCACCACTCCCAGGTGGATCAGCCGCCCCTCCTCCAGCCCAGAGATCACCTCAACATTCCACCCAGTCGCCGACTTCACCCACTCCGTAAACGCCGCTGCATTCCTCGCGTCGCGCATCGCACTCGTCGCCACCACGCGCACCTTATCCACCACATGCAGCTGCACCGCTTTGTGAAACCGCTTCAGCGCCCGAATCGTCGCCGCCATGGCCTCCGGCGAAATCACGCCCGTCTGAAAAACACTCTCCCCCAGCCGCGTTACCTCACGGTCCTCATGCAGCATCTTCAGCCGATGCATCTGGACGGTCGCTATCTTCAACCGGCATGAATTCGACCCAATATCGACCGCAGCAAACGTAGGCATGGTTCCAGCATCACCTCAGGCGTCAAAAAATCCCACCTCCAGCAGATTACATCCCCCCTACATCCCAGCGCATATTCTCGGCCCAACCGCTTCTACACCCACACGGCATGCCCCATAACCCTTTATGCTTAGAAAGCACCCGAAATCATGACAAATCAATCTCTCCTGGAAACACTCGCCGAACAGCCGGCAACGCTTTACACCAGCACCCCCCGACGCCGCACAGCCCTCTTCATCCTCAGTGGTCTCTGGCTCGTTATCTTCTTTGCAGCGCTGTTCAGCCCTCCACTGCTCGACGACGCCGATGCCACCCACGCCAGCGCCGCCCGCAACATGGCACTCTCCGGCGATCTAGTCACCCTTCGCGTCAACGGTATCCGTTATCTCGAGAAAGCTCCCCTCCCGTACTGGCTGGTCGCCCTCAGCTTCCGTCTCTTCGGCTTCAACACCTTCGCCGCCCACCTTCCTCAGGCCATCGGCGTCCTTCTTCTGGCCCTTCTCGGCTACCACTGGGCCTACCGCGCCTTCAACCCACGCGCCGCCTTCTACGCCGGCCTTGCCACACTCACCTCCATCGGCGTCTTCCTCTTCACCCGCTATTTAATCCCAGAGGTCCTGCTCTCCCTCTTCCTCAACATCGCCCTCTACTCCCTCCTCCAATCGCTCCAACCCCACGAACTAGCCGTTCCAAACAGTCAAGACGCCCCGACAAAAGATCCGGATGGCCCACCCTTTGCAGCTTCATTGCAAAGGGTGGGTTATTCGCGCGAAGGCGCGAGTAACCTTCTCCCCCACGCCATCCACCCCTACCTCATGTGGACAGCCTTAGCCCTGGCCGTGCTAACCAAAGGCCTCGTTGCCCTGGTCTTCTTCTTCGGCGCAGCCATTATTTATCTCATCCTCTCTGGCGAATACGAAAACTGGCGCAACCTCAAACCGTTCACCGGTCTTCTTCTCTTCCCTCTCATCGCCGCTCCCTGGCACATCCTCGCCGGCCTGCGCAACACCGGCGGCATGAACGGCCACGGATTCTTCTGGTTTTACTTCATCAACGAGCACTTCCTCCGCTTCCTCGGCAAGCGCTACCCAATGGACTACAACAAGCTCCCCGGTTATCTCTTCTGGAGCCTCCATCTCGTCTGGCTGTTCCCCTGGTCGCTCTTCTGCGGAGTTCTTATTCGCCAAGCCTGGCGCAGCTTCACCAGCTTCAACAAAACCAATCCCGTAGCCAACCGCATCTCCTATTGGCAACCCTTCGCCGTGGTAGTCGTCGGTATCTTCCTGCGCGACACCGCCCACATCCCCTACCTCTTCACAGTCTTCCTCGCTATCATGGCCCTGCTCATCTACGAGCTCCGTCACCGCCAGCTCAACTCCCCCTCCGGGAACCCACTCCTCCACACCTTTACCTTCCCGCAACGCACAACTCTTCTCCTCAGCCTCTTCGCCTCGCTTGTACTAGTCTTCTTCTCGCTCTCCACCAACCAGGAGTACTACACCTTCCCCGCATACCTCCCGCTCCTCATCCTCCTTGCCGCGGCGCTCACCCAAGCAGAACAAGTCTTCGCCTTCGATCCGGCATCACGCCGCTCAATCACCGCTGCTCACGCCATCTTCACCGTCCTGGGTGCTGCGATCACAATCACACTCGCCTACGGTCTCTGGACATCTCGCCACCTCCCCTTCGTGCCCGACATCGGTGACCTCCTCGCCCACCGCGGCGTCGGCGACTACACCCTCTCAATGTCCGGTCTCTTCGACCTCACCGGCCCCAGCTTCGCCGCTCTCCGCCTTCCCGCCGCGCTCGCAGCACTGGCGCTCTGCTTTGGCCCGGCGATAGCGTGGCTCTTACGTTCGCAGCGCCGTCATCTCGCCTCCACCACAACCGTCGCCGTCACGTCTGCGATCTTCCTCATCGCCGCCCACATCGCCTTCGCGCGCTTTGCACCAATGCTCTCTTCGAAGACCTTCGCCGACACCATCGAACACCTCGAAGCCAGCCGCTCCATCTCTCGCGACAACAAGATCCTCTTCTACGGCGACCAGTCCTACGGCTCCTCGATCCCCTTCTACCTCGGACGTCAAGTCTCTCTCGTCGATGGCCGCTCCTCCTCCATGCTCTTCGGCTCCACCTTCCCCGACGCCCCACCGATCTTCCTCACACCACAGGATCTCCTTGCCACTTGGGGAACCGGGGAACGCAAGCTACTCTTCGTCCCCATCGACCATCGCGACACCGTCGATCGCCTACTTGGCAACCGAAAGATCCTCATCTTCGAGAGCTCCGGCAAGGCCCTCTTCACCGACCGACGACTCGACCAGCCGGATAACCCCAAAAGCCTAAACGGCGACCCGGACGAACATCTCACATCGCCGAAGACTCCATAAGCTCCCGTACCACCAGATCCGCACGCGATAACTCTGCGGTGCAACGGTTGCCCCATATCTCGATTCTGAGGTGTGGGCATCGTGCGAAGCACGACCGCCTTCGCTAACCTCCCCCATCGCTCAACATGCGACACTAATTCCAACCCAAAAACGAAGCCAGTGCACGAAGCCTTCCCTCAACACGCCACACCTCGCCGCTGGAGCCCCCGCTCTCTCGCGATCATCCTCTGCACCTGGCTGATCCTCCAAATAGGCGGCCTCTTCACTCCCGGCCTTCTCGACGACGTCGACTCCGTCTATATCGAAATAGCCCGCGAGATGCTTCGCCGCCACGACTTTGTCACTCCCTACATCAACGGGGTCCGCTTCTTCGACAAACCCCCGCTCATGTACTGGATGGCTGCCGGCTCCATGCACCTCTTCGGCGTCCACGACTGGGCCGCGCGTATTCCCCTTGCATTGGCCGTCCTCGGCCTCATGCTGGCCGCCTACGGGTTAGGCATCCGCCTCTTCGCTGCAACCTCACCAGCTTCGAGCCCGGACCGCGGAGGCTTCTACGCCTCCTTGGCGATGGCCACCAGCATTGGCCCTTACCTCTACACCCGCTTCTACATCCCGGACATCCTCTTGGCCCTATGGATGACCCTCGCCGTCCACCTCTTCCTCATCGCGCTGGATCGCCTAAAGAAACAAAACCTGAATTCGCAAAACATAGATCCACAAAATGTGCATTTTCCGAAGGATGGCGACACAAGACCTTCGGCACTTCTCCCCTGCCTCGTCTTCGCCGCCGTCATGGCCGCCAACGTCCTCACCAAGGGCATTATCGGTCTGGTCTTCCCCGTCGGGTTCGTCTTGCTCTACCTCGCCCTCACCAAACAACTCCGCCTCCTCTTCAAACTTCACCTCCTCGCAAGCAACGCCGTCTTCCTGGCCCTCGCAGCCCCCTGGCACATCCTGGCCGCCCTCCGCAACCCAGCCATCCCTCTCCCGCAAGGCCTGGGCCTCCCTGCAACCGGCGGCTGGACATGGTTCTATCTCTACAACGAGCACATCGCCCGCTTCCTCTCCAGGCGCATTCCGCACGACTACGGCCTGACACCCGTCTGGCTCTTCTGGCTCTACCTCGCCATCTGGATCATGCCCTGGACAATCTTCCTTCCAGGCGCCATCCGAGACCAGATCCACACCCTCCGCAACCGCGCCCACGCCACCGCTCGCCAGCACGAAGCTGCCCTGGCCCTCATTCTCTGGGCTCTCTTGGTCCTTGGTTTCTTCACCGTCTCTAACCGCCAGGAGTACTACAGCCTCCCCGCACTCCCGGCTCTCGCACTCATGGCCGGCGGCCTCCTCTCCTCGGCCGACCGCACGCAAACCAACAAGCCCACGCTCGCCGCCAGCAAGAGCGCACTTAACTGGCACCTCTACGCACTCGTCCCCCTTACCACCGTAGTTGCAATCATCTGCGGATACTTCGCCATCACCGCTCCCCACCCTCCGCCGGGCACCGATATCGTCTCTCTCCTTGCCATCGCAGGCGGCCCCGAGGTCTACAACCTCTCCCTCAGCCACATCACCGACCTCACCGCCGCCGCCATGGGCTTCTTTCGCGGCCCTCTCGCCGCCACCGCCGTCGGCATGCTAAGCCTCGGCCTCGGCAGCTACCTCCTCCGTCGAGCCAGGCGCACCTACGCCGCAAACCTCACCCTCGCCGCCGCCATGGCACTCATCCTGCTCGGCGCACACGAAGGCCTCGTCCGGTTCTATCCCATTCTCGGATCAAAGAGTCTCGCCCTCGCCATCAACGAAACCCAGCACACCCAACCTCGACCAGACGACCTCATCATCATCGACGGAGAACTCACCTCTGGCTCAACACTGATCTTTTACACCAGCCAGCAGGTTCATCTCATCAACGGCCGCGTCAACGGCCTCTGGTACGGCAGCTTCTGGCCAGACTCTCCACAGATCTTCGAGACAGAGCAGTCCCTTCACCAGCTCTGGGCCAGCCCTCGCCGCATCTTCCTCCTCACATACAACCCCATTGCCCGCGCCCGCGACCTCTCCCGCTACGCAGCGACCAACACCCTCGCCACAGCCGGAGGCAAAACCGTCCTCACTAATCGCTAGTCAGGTTCCAATCCAGAAGACCATCACTTCCCAACAGCCTGCGCTGCAAAGGGATGCGGCACCTCTCGGCGAACACGTCTCATCCGGCCACCGTCCACCAGCTCATAGGTCTCGCCTCGCCACTGGATCTGATTGCTCGCATAACTCAGAGCCCAGATCAGCGGCCCAATCAGGTCACGCACCGGAAACAAGAGAACTGTCGCCCAAACACGCCTCTCACTAACGACATACTTGCTTATCATCCAGGCCTGTATGCCTCGTCCCAGCACGCTGCCCAACAGCGCACACCATCCCAGCAACGGCATTCCCAACAGCAGTGCTCCAACCCAGACCATCACGCCGAACGGCACTCCATAGGTCAGACTCGTACCAAGGTGCCCCTTCGGCCGCGAAAACCTCGTGCTCTTCATCCAACGAACCTGATGCTCAATAGAATCGACAAAGTCGGTCTGCAACACCATGTGATCGATCGCATGTCCGATCAGCACAACCTTGTGGCCGTTCTTCGCAATCCGGTTCCCGAGCACAAAGTCATCGGCGCAATAGTCAACCATCCTCTCAAATCCGCCAACCTCTTCGACCCGTTCTCGACGCGTTACCATCGTTGGCCCCAACGCAAAACGCACCGGCTCCAGAAGGCTGTCCGCGCAGATGCCCGAACTCATCTCGATCGTCATCCCCACCGCCTCCAGCTGCGACCATAGACCACCCCTGACGACCACACCGCGGTACAGACACGTCGCACAACCAACCTGATCCTCCGCAAACGGCAGCACCACCCGGCGCAGGTAATCCGGGGTCACCCGCACGTCGCTATCACTGATCACCCACAGATCATGCGTGGCCAGCTTCGCCATGACCGCCAGCGAGCACACCTTCGCATTTGCCGCCCAGGGTTCGCCGCTCGTTAGAAATCTCGAAGTAATATTTGGATAATCAGCAGCGACGCGACGCGCGATCTCCAGACCTTCATCTGACCGGCTGCGAGCACAAAATAACACCTCAACCCGCGATACACCGTCCACCTGCGTCGCTGCGCCCGCCTTCACAGCGTGTTCCAGATAGTCCTGTTCGAAGAATGTCCTTAGATTTGCCTCTAACCCCGGTTCATCCCCATGCAGCGGTTTAAAGAGGCTGACTGAAGGCAGAAACGCCGGCTGCTCCGTGAGGCGCAGATCTTGTTTGACGGCGTCGTGGCGAAACCGTCGAGCTCCGACCAGAACCATCCCAAGAAAAATACTCGAAGTAATCAGGCCAAATAGCCCGAACACCAACAGCACCCACTCTACGGCGTACATCAAAGGCCTCCCGCCTGACAATTGGCTCGGCCAGTCCGTAGGACTCGGCATTGCCTAAACTAGATCAGATAAGGTCGCTGTTGGCGACCGCATACACTAAACGATATGTATGTGACTACGCTGGAACACCAAAGGATGCAACCGGTCTAAAACCTTGTGTCTACTCTGGCTCCTCAACCCTTCCGCCATACTTCAGTTTATAGACTTTCCCCCGGTAGTAGAAACGATCTCCTCCGTAACTTCCCACCCACAAGAGGCTTCCCAGCAGGTCACGCAACGGATAGAGCAAAACTCCCCACATCCAACTGTCGTCTCCCAACGCGTTCAGTATCGCCCCTGCCTGAAGCCACCGGTTCACCACCATCCACGCCAGCCAGACCACGCCCAGCAACGCATGGCCGCTCAGCAATCCCCACAGCAGGCCCAACAAGCCAAACGGCATAGCAAAAGTAAGCCCTGTACCCAAATGTCCCAATGGGCGCGATCGTCTTGTGCTCTGCATCCACCTCAGTTGGTTCCGAAACGACAGCATAAACGGCGTATCCTGCACCATCAATCGAATCACATGGGTCGCCAGCTTAACCCCTATCCCCTGTGCCGCCAGCCGGTTGCCGAGAACAAAATCATCCGCATAAAACGCTCCCAGCTCCTCAAACCCGCCAGCCTGCTCGAACGACTTCTTCCGCACCGCCATCGTCGCGCCCAACGCAAACTTCGTCCCCTCGAGCATATCCGCCACCAAAGCACCCGAGGTCAACTCCACACTTTTTCCGACCGCGTCGAGTTGCGCCGAAAGCCCTGCCTGCCGCCCCTTATCCGTCGTCCCCAGATACACGCACGAAGCCAGCCCCACTCGCGGATCCTTCAGATTCTGCACCATCCTCCGCAGATAATCCTTCGTCACCCTCACGTCCGCATCGCTGGTAATAAACAACTCATGCTGCGCCACCGAATCCAGCTTCGCCAGCGAATACACCTTGGCATTGTGAAACTTCGGCATCGGCTCCCCGCACGTGACATACTTCGCATCGACCTCCGGATACCGCTCCCCCACCCTCCGCGCTAGCTGCAATCCCTCATCCGTATCGTGCCGAGCACAAAACAGCAGCTCGAACTTCGGATACTCCTGCTCGAAGAAGGACACCAGGTTCTTCTCCATCCCTGGTTCAGTTCCATGCAGTGGTTTCAATACGCTCAACGCCGGAAGAAACGTAGGCTCCACACTGTCCTCACGCCGTTTCCGAGCCCAAAACCGCGCCGCGGCCGCCATTACCATCAGGCAGTAGACAGAGGAGGTTATGGTCCCTCCCAGGGCGACCCAGAACAAAATCTGAAGCAACAGACTCATCTCACCCTTACTCACGACCCAGCGCAAGCCCGGAAAATCTCATCCGCAGGCTTCCAGTTTATCGCAGCCCGGCCCATCTCACACGACAGCTGACGATCACTTGAAGATCGTCCGCAGCGTAAAACCCTGCGAATTCTCGGCCAATGTCGCGATCACATCAACCAACTGATCGTCTAGCTGATCGTCGAAGACCCGCCGCCTTACTTTTTCTTACTCACCTTCACCGCCGTGACCTTTAACGGAACCACCACAGGCCTCCGCATCGGCACCAGACCCGTCCCAGGGCTCTGCCCTTGCTGCATCCGCGTCAACATCTCCGTCCGAACGTAATCGACGAACCCCTGCATCTGCCGATTCATCTCCTCCATCCGCTCCCGCATCTGCAACACAATAGCGATGCCCGCAATATTCACACCCAAATCACGCGCCAGGTTCAAAATAAACTCCAGCCGTTCCAAGTCCTCATCTGTATAAAGCCGCGTATTCCCTTCACTGCGCGAAGGCCGCAACAAGCCCTCCCGCTCATACAAACGCAACGTCTGCGGATGAATTTCATACATCTCCGCCACCGACGAAATCATGTAAGCGCCCTTGCTCTTCCGTTTTGTCGCCATAAATCCGACCTCTAGCCAGATGCTTCCATCAAAAGTCTAGCTCTTTCTTTCGTAGGCAAGTCAAGCAAAGTCAGCTATGCTCCGTATTCAGCACCCAATCAGTTATGAAAACTTCCAGAGCCATACTCCACACCGCTCAAGTTCTCACCGGCATTGTCGCCGCAGCAGCTACCTACGCGCTAATGCCAAGCCCCGAAAAGCGCCGTCCCGGTCAGATCGTGCTCATCACCGGAGGCTCCCGCGGCCTGGGCCTGGCACTCGCCCACCGCTATGGCCGCTCTGGAGCAAAACTCATCCTCGTCTCCCGCAGCGTCGACGAACTCACCCAGGCCCGCAACACGCTCCTCGCGCGCAACTCCGTCCAATCCTCCGAAGACGTTCTCCTCTTGCCAGCCGACCTCACCGACGCGGCACAAGCTGCCATGCTCATCGACCACGCCGTCAGCCACTTCGGCCGCATCGACATCCTCATCAACAATGCCGGGATCATCGAGGTCGGCCCCGTCGAAAACCAGCCCATCGCCGCCTACCGCCGCGCCATGGCCACCAACTTCTTCGCCGCGCTCCACACCACCCACGCCGCGCTCCCGCACCTGCTCGCCCGCAACCGCATCCACGGCGACGCCGCCATCGTCAACGTCGCCAGCATCGGCGGCAAGTTCGCCATGCCTCACATGCTCCCCTATGTCGCCAGCAAATTCGCCCTCGTCGGCTTCTCGGAAGGTCTCCACGCCGAACTCCGCCACAAACGCGTCCGCGTCACCACCGTCTGCCCCGGCCTCATGCGCACCGGAGGCGAAGTCCATGCCCAATACACTGGCCGGACCATCAAAGAGCAGCGCTGGTTCAAACTGGCCGCGCGAACTCCGATCCTGGCAGCCTCTGTCACAAACGCCGCCAACAAGATCTACAACGCCGTAGCCGCTGGCCGCGCCGAAATCACCATCACTCCGCAAGCCTGGCTAGCCGCCCGCATCGCCGGCCTGGCCCCCGAAACCACCCAATACGCCGCCAGCCTGGTCAACGAGCTCATCCTCCCCGCCCCATCCCCCGTAGACCAGTTCCCCATCGGCTTCACCCTCAACGTCTCCACCCCCACCACAGACGCGCTGCAACATCACGAAACCTATTGAGTGGGTGACTCTATCTCGAATGTCGCTATGGGAGAGCGCACCCAATGTCCCTTCCCTTTCTCAGCGTTGAACGCGTCTAAAACCTCGATATAAACCGTGTACTTGCCCGGCTTGCTCAAATCATATAATTGAGAGAGATCGTACTTACGCGTATACGATCCTTCCGGCTCGATATTTGGCTCAAACCCTCCGCCGAGAATTGATGGTTCTCCAGGTTGTAGCCTATTTGTAAGTTGGCGTTGCCGAAGTGTCGTCGGTGGTTCGCCAGTTCCTCCCTCAACGTACACACGGTCCTGCGGATAGGAAATCACATCGCTACTTAAGTTTTTCACTGTTAGGAAGACCCAAGGCACTTGCCCAGCGGCGATATGGTCTTTCGGAAGTATTATGCTCAACGAAACTGTAGTGGATTTGCTCGTCGCTTGAGTTGTCTGGAAGTTTGCGGCGTTACCCATGGGGGCCATGAAAACGGACAATGTCAAGGCTAGTATAAAGTTGCGAAAGCTCCATCTCATAGTCATCTTCCCAAGCTTCCTTGCTCTATACCTTCCCAAACAAATCCTCCCGCGGATCCTCCGGATTCAGCTTCGCCAACTCCCGCAGAATCTCCTTGCTCCGTTCATCCTGCACCTTCGGCACCACGATCTTCACCTCAACAATCTGATCGCCTCGCACACCCTCTCGCGAAGCCGAAGCCACACCCTTCTCCCGCAGCCTTAGCTTCTGCCCCGTCTGCGTCCCAGGCGGAATCTTCAACTGCGTCCGAGCCCCACCCTCATGCGTATCGATCGTCGGCACATCAATCTTCGCTCCCAGCGCAGCTTCGGTCATCGTAACCGGAACGGTTACATAAATATCATCACCGCTCCGAGTAAACACCGGATTAGTCCCGGCCTTGATAATCAAAAACAAATCACCCGCAGGCCCGCCATTCGTTCCGGCATTTCCCTTTCCAGCCAGCCGAATCCTCTGCCCATCCCGAGTCCCAGCCTTGATGCGAAACTCAAGCTGCTCCTTCTTCGTCACAACGCCTTCGCCATCGCAAGTCGGGCATGAGTTCTGCACCTTCCCCGACCCTTCACAGCGTGGGCACTGAATGTTGAACTTCATCCGTCCGCCCATCTGCGTCACCTGCCCCGACCCATGACACTCCGGGCACTCTACACTTCCGCCCGTCGTCGACTTGCCCTTACACGTCGGACAAGTCTCCTGCCGCTGAATCTCCAGGCGAGTCACACCACCCCGCACCGCGGTCCAGAAGTCCACGCTCACCTGATACTCAAGATCGCTTCCCGGCTGCGGTCCATGCGTCGCGTGCTTTCCTCCGTTGAACATCCCGCTGAAGATGTCCCTGAAGCTCCCGCCAAAGCCGCCGCCCGACTCCTGCTGACCACCCCGCCCCCCTTGGCTCGCCTGAAAATCTGAAAAATCGAATCCCCCAAAATCAAACGGAACCTCCTGCCCTCCCCGCGAACCGCGCTGCGCTCCGCCGTACCCCGCAGACGCACCTCCGCCATAGCCACCACGAGCCGCAGCCTCCGCCGCAGCCGGATCGATGTTGTCCGAGTAGAACCCAAGCTGGTCGTAGACCTTCCGCTTCTTGTCGTCACTCAAAACATCGTTCGCCTCGGAGATCTCCTTGAACTTCTCCTCGGCCTTCTTGTCATTCGGATTCACGTCCGGGTGATATTTCCGCGCAGCCTTGCGAAACGCCTTGCGAATCTCCTCCGCCGTTGCCGTCTTCTTCACACCCAGCGTGCCGTAATAGTCCTTCGTCTGTGTTGTCGCCATAGTCATCTTCCATTCTGCAGCCAATGCGGATCATCCGCATCTCTAAATCAAATTGACAGTCCTAATTCTTCTCCGGTGAAGCCGCAGCCTGACAAACCGGACACCAAAATAGATTCCGCCCCGCCATCACCTTCGTCAAAATCTTCGTCCCGCTCACAAAACAAGGCCGCCCCTGCCGCCTGTACACATAGTGCGCCTCTTCCTTCAACACTGGCCCCGTCTTATGTGGCCTGTCCTTCGGCTTCGTCGTCACAATCCGCCGATCAACCATCCCCGCCTTCATCAACGCGCCCGCCTCCTTCCATATCGACCGTAGCTTGCTCTCCTCTACCTCCTTACCCGGCGTAAACGGACTCAGCCCCGCGCGAAACAAAAACTCCGCACGATAGATATTTCCAATCCCAGCGGCCACCGACTGATCCATCAGCAGCTCTCCAATCGCCTTCTTGCTCTTCCCAATCCTCGTAATCATCTTCTCCGGACCATCTCCATTCAACGGATCAGGCCCCAACCGCTCCAGCAGAGCATCCCACTTTTCCTGCGAGTAAATCGAGCAGTCCATCGGTCCGCGCAACTCAACCCACGCCACCTTAGAAGCTTCAATGTGCCCAGTCCCATCATCCTCCGAATACCACGCATGCCTCTTGCTCACGCCCGGCACCGCAGGCCTCTTTACCGCGGCTTCGTTCCACATCCGCAACCGCAACGCCCCACGCACGATAGGCAGAGGTCCAGACCCCTCCGTAAAGTCACCCTGCAAACCAAGGTGCACATGCAGAATTAAATCCTTCCCGAAGTCATATCCCAGGTGCTTTCCGACAGCCATCACTCGCTGCAACTTTCGTCCGTCGATCATCGCCGCATCGGTAAACCGCCCCTGCGGCCCATCCACCCTAACAGTCTTCCCAACGAACGCAGCCGCATGTCTCTCCGCCCATCGATGAATCTCATTTCCCTCAGGCATCTTCTCTCACTCTCGTCGCAGCCACTCGCATAGAATGCCGCCGTCGAATCCATCCCGGACGTCCATTCGCCTCAATTCACATCGGTAGTGCCGAATACCGCGCGCAGAGGTCCACATGACCGTCTCTAACTGTTACCTCTGCATCCTCCATGCTATGCTCCTTGGAACGCGGCGCTCCCCATCGTCTGCACAAGCGCCTAACGAGGAACTCTTTGACCGCAGCAAATACTAGCTTCTACCGGCCAGAGCTCGATGTCCTTCGCTTTGTCGCCTTTCTTCTAGTTTTCTTCTATCACTCAGTTACTGTCGCCAGCGGCATATTTGATTCCTTCCGCATCGCCGGCGCGCTTGGCGTCTGTCTCTTCTTCCTGCTCAGCTCCTACCTCATTACCGAACTGCTCGAGCGCGAAAAGAGTCAATCTGGAGACATTCACCTTCGAGCCTTCTACATTCGACGGGGCCTTCGCATCTGGCCCCTCTATTTTATCGTTCTGCTGGCTGACTACCTCCTGCAGCGCCACCTGCATCCCGGAGTCTTCACCACCTCACGCCTCTTGGCTTTCTTCTTTGCCGCGGGCAACTGGTACGTCGCGTACCACGGCTTTACCGATACCATCTCAACGCCGCTCTGGAGCATCCCCGTAGAGGAGCAGTTCTACATCCTCTGGCCCTCTGCCCGGAAGTACCTCCACCGCTCTGGCTCCATCGTCTTCTCCATCGCAATGTTTGCCGTTGCCTATCTGGCGCTCGCCCACCTATGCCACGCAGGCTCCAGCGCCATCGTGATGATCTGGGTCAACAGCTTCGTTCAATTCCAGTTCTTCAGTACAGGAGCTTTACTTGCGCTTGCGCTCCGAGGCCGTACGCCAAAACTACATCCCCTCGTGCGATCGCTCTTCTTCATCGTAGGTCTTGCCGCTCTCGGAGCAGCCCAGCATCTCTTTCAGGTCAAGGAGACATCAGACCCGGTCACCTTCCATCTCGCAGCTCCCGGCTACCTCTGTGTCAACCTCGGCTGCATCCTGCTCTTCTTCAGCTTCCTCGGTGAGACACGTCTAGGTAAACTGCGTCCCCTCGTCTATCTGGGAAAGATCTCGTATGGCCTCTACGTCTTTCACTGGGCCATGCTGCGCCTTGCGATTTACGTTGTTCATCGCCTTACCAGTGGCCACCAAATAGCGAGGATGACGACCAACGCACTTGAAGTCGCGTTTGCCTTCATCCTCACTGTCTTGCTCGCTTCTATCTCTTACCGATTCTTCGAATCACCCATTCTGCGGTACAAAAAACGCTTCGAAGTGATTCGAACGCGCTCCGTCTAGCAGATCAGTTCCAGACCTGACGCGCCTCAATCGCCTCAATCGAGAACATCTGATCAGGCTCCATCTGCTGCATCCGCTGCGCAAACTGCACAGCCTCTTCCTTGGTGTCGAACATCATCCGGTTGTACAGCCGGCCTGCTCGAACCTGGTCGCACTTCCACATCGTCTCGGTCATGGTCTTCCCTCCAAGCAATCGATTGAGTTCCAGGTTCTCCAGCCAAAACGTCTCTGCGTACCTATCTTCTCCTCTATCTCTGGTCACCGCTACACACCTTTCTGGTGATAGACGCACTCTACACGCCAATAGATACAATCACGGCTGATAAAAACGAGGGGCACCCCGGCAGGAACGCCCCTCATCTTTATTACGTCAAATCAATCCTTACGGATTACACTTATTTCTTTGCGTCGACGTCGACGTACTCAGCATCAATTACGCCTTCGTCCTTCTTCGGCTCTTCGGTCGTTCCCGCTGCCGCTGTAGCGCCATCGGTCGGTGCTGAAGTTGAAGATGCCTTGTACATCGCCTCGGCAAGCTTGTGGCTCACCGTCGTCAGACGATCCTTCGCAGCATTCAACTCAGTCGCGCTCGGCGTTCCCGCAAGTGTCGTCTTCGCCTCAGCCAGCGCAGTCTCGACCTCGGTCTTGTCCGACTCCTGAACCTTATCGCCGGCATCCTTCAACATCTTCTCGATGTTATAGACCAACGAATCCAGTCCATTGCGAGCCTCAACCGCGTCACGCTGCTCCTTGTCCTCAGCAGCATGAGCCTCGGCATCCTTCGCCATCCGCTCAACCTCTTCCTTGCTCAGGCCCGACGAGCTCGTAATCGTGATCTTCTGATCCTTACCCGTCGCATTGTCCTTCGCCGTCACATTCAGAATGCCGTTCGCATCGATGTCAAACGTAACCTCGATCTGTGGCACGCCACGAGGAGCTGGCGGAATCCCGGCAAGCTTGAACTTACCCAGCGTCCGATTCTGCGCTGCCATCGGCCGTTCGCCCTGCAGCACATGCACCTCAACCTCAGTCTGCGAATCAGCAGCCGTCGAGAACGTCTCCGTCTTCTTCGTCGGAATCGTCGTGTTCCGGTTGATCATCGCCGTCGCAACACCACCCATCGTCTCAATCGACAACGTCAGCGGAGTGACATCGAGCAGCAACAGGTCCTTGACTTCACCAGCCAACACGCCAGCTTGAACCGCCGCACCGATCGCCACAACCTCATCCGGGTTCACACCCTTATGCGGCTCTTTGCCGAACAGCTCCTTCACAAGCTGCTGAATCTTAGGCATACGAGTCTGTCCACCGACGAGAACGACCTCGTCGATCTTGCTCGCATCGACACCGGCATCCTTCATCGCCTGCTTCGACGGCCCAATCGACCGCTGCAGTAGATCATCGACCAGCGACTCCAACTTCGCACGGGTCAAATTGCGAACAAGGTGCTTCGGTCCGCTCGCGTCAGCAGTAATAAACGGCAGATTGATCTCCGACTCCTGCGCCGTCGACAACTCGATCTTCGCCTTCTCAGCAGCATCCTTCAACCGCTGCAGCGCCATCTCGTTGCCCTTCGCATGCAGATCAAGACCCGTATCAGACTTGAACTCCCCAATCAACCAATCCACAATCCTCTGGTCGAGGTTGTCACCACCAAGGTGCGTATCACCATTCGTCGACTTCACTTCAATGACGCCTTCGCCAACCTCAAGGATCGAGATATCGAACGTACCGCCACCGAAGTCGTAGACCGCAATGGTCTCGTCCTTCTTCTTATCCAATCCATACGCGAGCGCAGCCGCAGTCGGCTCGTTCACAATGCGCTTCACATCGAGGCCAGCAATCTTGCCGGCGTCTTTTGTCGCCTGCCGCTGAGCATCGTTGAAGTAAGCCGGAACCGTGATCACAGCCTCAGTCACCGAAGTGCCAAGGTAGTCTTCAGCGGCCTTCTTCAGCTTCTGCAGAATCATCGCCGAGATCTCAGGCGGGGTGTACTCCTTACCCTGCGCGCTGACGACAATGTTGTCGCCCTTCGCCACAACCTTGTACGGCACCATCTTCAGTTCATCGCCAACCTCGTTCATGCGACGACCCATAAAGCGCTTGATCGAATAAACCGTGTTCTCCGGGTTCGTAATCGCCTGCCGCTTGGCCACCTGGCCCACCAGCCGCTCCCCGCTCTTGGTGAACGCAACGACAGACGGAGTCGTCCGACCGCCCTCTTCGTTCGGAATCACCTTCGGTTCGCCGCCTTCCATCACGGCTACGCAGGAGTTCGTCGTTCCCAAGTCAATACCAATAATCTTTGCCATCCCTAGTCCCCAATCTGGGCTCACAGCCCATAAACATTTTGACTTCTCAAGAATCTCACCTTGAGTCACTTACTGTCAACTATTCTGATGTGCTCTATCCCCTATAAGATGCAAAACAACCTCTATAAACCGAAACCCCTAAATCACGGCCGCAAAAGATCTTCCACCAGGCGGTTTCACAGCTCTCCTACCCCGGGACACCTCAACTCGAGGCAAAAGCAGCCGATAGACCATACACGTCATGCACCAAATCGCCAAACTCGCACACCCCGAACCCTGCCTCGAAGGTGTCATTGTCGCCTTAGATGCCTCCGGTTACGCTTCCTTCAATTCATGTATCACTTGGAGCGTTGCTCATGCCTTACTCAGCTGCTCATAGCACCAAACGCCGCCTTTTGAAACTTGCTTCCCTGGGCCTTGCAGGCCTTCTCGCCGGCCTCCTCACCGGCTGCACCGACACCGACACTCTAAACACCACGTCTCGAACCGAGTACTCGACCGCCTTCAGGGATTACTTCCGTTCAGCCACTCCCCTCCCAGAGAGCCTCGACGCCACCCAGATCCCCGCTCTCCACCACCCCCCATCTTCTCGCAGGCTCCAGATCGGATCCCTGCACACGGTCTCCCAGTCGATGGCCCCGAACGGCCGCAACCGTTCCTAAAGGCCACCGGCACCTACCTCCGGCACTGAATCAGCCGGAAATTGATAACCCAACAAGGCGGCAGGCTCTATCCAACGGGCCTGCCGCCTTTTCTCGCTCCCGAAACTCCACCCACGGCCCCCACAGAAAACAGATAAAAGCATCCATTACCCCCTTTTTTGCCTCTACATAGGAGAGAATCACTCCACGAAGGACAACACCCAGGCACATGGCGTCAGCAGCTACTGCACCTCAAGATCGATCAGCTGAAGTCACCCAAGGCGTCAACCCCTGGCTGATAGCCGCTTCGGTCATGCTCGCCACCTTCATGGAGGTGCTCGACACCGCCATAGCCTCGGTCGCCCTCCCTTACATCGCCGGCTCTCTCTCCGCCTCCAACGACGAAGCCACCTGGGTCCTCACCAGTTACCTCGTCGCAAACGCCATCATCCTCCCCGCCAGCAACTGGTTCTCCCTCAAATTCGGCCGTAAACGCTTCCTCCTGTCCTGCATCGTCATCTTCACCATAGCCAGCTTCGCCTGCGGAGCCGCTCCCACCCTCGGCATCTTGCTGCTGGCACGCATCATTCAAGGCGCAGGCGGCGGTGCACTTCAACCTCTCTCCCAGGCCATCCTCCTTGAATCCTTCCCCCCGGCAAAACGCGGCGCCGCCATGGCCGTCTTCGCCTTCGGGGTTGTCGTCGCGCCCGTCCTCGGCCCCACCCTCGGCGGCTGGCTCACCGACACCTACTCCTGGCGCTACGCCTTCTACATCAACATCCCCATCGGCATCCTCGCCATCGTCATGATCAGCCGCTTCGTCCACGACCCGCCGTACATCAGCAAGGCCAAGGTCGCTGCCTTCGACCGCTACGGCTTCGCAGCCCTCGTCATTTGGACTGG
Source organism: Tunturiibacter lichenicola (assembly GCF_051013355.1). Classification (GTDB taxonomy): domain Bacteria; phylum Acidobacteriota; class Terriglobia; order Terriglobales; family Acidobacteriaceae; genus Edaphobacter; species Edaphobacter lichenicola_F. Next base: position 943,399 of record NZ_CP132944.1, read on the forward strand.
CTGTCTCCAGGTCGTCCTCGACAAAGGTCAGGAAGACGACTGGTTCGGAGCCACCTGGATTCGTTGGGCTGTCTTCTTCCTCGTCGTGTCTTTAACCTATTTCTGCTGGCACTGCTGGCACGACAAAGACGCCATCGTCGATCTAAAAGTCCTCAAGGACCGAAACTTCCGTCTGGGCTCCATTCTCATCTTCATGTTCGGTGTCGGCATCTACTCCACCGTCACGGTCCTCCCGCTCTTCTACCAGGAACTCCTCGGTTACACAGCCTTCACTGCCGGTCTCGCTGTAGCTCCTCGCGGCATCGGCGCAGTCTGCGGCATGCCTGTCATCGGATACCTCTCCAACAAGGTCGACCCACGCTACCTTCTCACCTTCGGCTTCTTCACCTTCGGCCTCACTACCCTCTACTTCGGCAACGTCACCCTCCAGATCTCCCCCACGACTCTGCTTCTCCCCATCCTCATCACTGGCTTTGGTCTCAGCTTCGTCTTCGTCCCCATTAGCACAGCGGCGTACGGCACTCTTGATCCCAAACAGATCGGCAACGGCAGCGGCCTCTTCAACCTCATGCGCAACATTGGCGGCTCCATCGGCATCTCCATCGCCTCTACCCTGCTCACCCGCCGCGCCGACGTCCATCAAAACCTCATTATCAACTCGGTCCCCCGCACCGGCCAGCAGTTTCAAAACTCACTCGGCAGCATGACCCAGTTCCTGACTGACTCCTACGGAAAGGCGAACGCCGCCGATCCCGCCCAGGCCACCCTCTACCAGCAGCTCGGCCGCCAGGCCACCCTATGGGCCTTCGTCGACGTCTTCCGTTGGCTCTCGCTCCTCTGTTTCTTCTGCGTCGGCATAGTCTGGTTCCTGAAAAAGGTGAAACCCGGCAAGCCCCCCGCCGGCGCCCACTAACACCCGAAAAATTCTGCTCTTGCCCTTGCCGTTCTTTTTGCCATTCCTTCAGGGAATCTGCGGTTGAAGTTGCTTGTTCTGCAGTTGCGGTTGTTTGTCCTTCTGGTTGTCATTCCCGCAGGGAATCTGCTGTTGCTGTTGCTTGTTTTTTAGTTGTCATTCCGCAGCGAAGCGGAGGAATCTGCTTTTGTCTTTTCCTCGTTTCCTCCGCAAAGCACCCCAAAAACAGTCACCCATACTCCTCTGCGATACCCTCAAAGCATGCAGCGCGACCGGCTCCCTTATCTCCTGATCCCTCTCGCCGCATTCATCGCCATCCAGCCCCTCATCCTCAACGGCTGCTCCTGCGGCCACGACTTCGACTTCCACCTTCTCAGTTGGATGGAGGCCGCCCGCCAGTTCACCCACGGCAACCTTCACCCACACTGGGCCTACACTCCCGCCTACAACGCAGGCGAGCCACGCTTCGTCTTTTACCCGCCGCTCTCATGGACCATCGGCGCCATCCTCACCCTCATCTTCCCCATAGGCGCAACCCCCATCCTCTACACATGGCTCGCTCTCACTGCCAGTGGCCTCGCCCTGTACTATCTCGCCCGCGACTTCGCCCCGCCGACACCTGTGCTCCTCGCCGCCATCCTCTACACGGTGAACCCCTACATGCTCTTCACCGCATACGAGCGCACCGCCTACGCCGAACTCCTCGCCGCCGCCTTTATCCCTTTACTCCTCCACGCCATCCTGCGCCAACGCGTCACCATCCCCCGCATCGCCATCCCAGTAGCCCTCCTCTGGCTCACGAACGCCCCCGCCGCCGTTATGAGCTGCTACGCCCTGGCCCTCCTCACCGCAATCCGTCTTCTGACTCGTCCCCCCGAAGCCACCACAAATCCGGGTGCCCCATCCTTCGACTCTGAGACGGGGACATCACCGGGCGGCCCATCCTTCGCGCCTTTGCGAAGGGTGGGGTATTCTCGCCACGCGCGAACCGCAGTGGCAAACTCTCCCAGCATCCTGAAATCAGCCACTCAAACACCGCTTCAACTCGCCATCAACACCATCGCCGGCACCACACTCGGCCTCGGTCTCGCCGCCTTCTACATCCTTCCCGCCGCATACGAACGCCGTTACGTCCAGATCGCGATGGCCATCATCCCCAACATGCGCATCCAGGACAACTTTCTCTTCCACCACACCGGCGACGCCCCTCACGACCAGGTCCTTCACACCGCATCTCTCATCGCAATCATCCTCATCGCGCTGACCGCAGCAGCCATCGCCATCACCTATCTCCGCCGCCCTGCGAAGCACCCCGCGATCTGGGCGGCGCAAACAAATCTGTCGGACACCCGCGAGCAGCCACCGGCACGAGAGAAATTGGCGAAGAAACAAGAACCAGCGGCAAACAATAAGCAAAGGGAAGTAGAGAACAATCAATACGAATCATCAAAAGAAACGTCATCTCGACCGAAGCGCAGCGAAGTGGAGAGACCCCCGTATTTTGCCGAACCAGCCATCACCTCCGACCATTCGCACAACAACTCTCCCCTGCCATCCCTCATCGCCCTGACGACAGCCATCACCCTCCTCCTCACACCGCTCACCGCAATCATCTGGAACCACGCACCCGAGTTGGTCTTTCTCCAGTTCCCATGGCGTCTCGTCGCCATTCTGACCGCGGCCCTTGCACTCTCCATAGCCCTGGCTCTCAAACCCATAAGCTGGAAACCGATCACAAGAACAGCTGTAGCAATCGCCCTGAGCGCAGCCCTCACCTTTCCCGCATACTCCGTCTTCCACCAATCCTGCGACGAAGAAGACACGCCTCGCGCCCGCGAAGCTCTCTTCCACTCCAACCAAGGCACCGACCCCACCGACGAGTACACCCCCACCACCGCCGACAACGACTCCCTCGCCCAAAACGATCCTGCATTCTGGCTATCCCCCGACCCAAATGCCAAGGCCCCAAACGCCAAAGCACCAAATGCCAAGGCACGCGGCGACAAGCCAACAGATGCAAACTCCATCAACACTCAAACAGGCCCGGCCCCGCCGCACTTCACAATAACGACAAGCATTCCCGAAGACCTGATCCTCAACCTGCGCGACTACCCAGCCTGGCGCATCACCCGCAACGGCATCCCCACCACCCACAACAAACAAGACCAGCGCGACGACGGCCTCATCGCCATCCCTATCCCCGCCGGCCCTTCGACAATCGACATCACCTACGCCCACACCCTCGACCAAACCATAGCCGACGCAACCTCACTCGTCTCTCTCGCGCTTCTGTTCTTTATCGCCCTCCGCCGCAAAGCCTCCCAGTAGACATCCGCTGTTCCGCTACCGCTGATGCAGTTGCAGTTGTTTGTCCTTTTGGTTGTCATCCCGTAGGGATCTGCTGTTGCCGTTGTTTTTGCCTGTTCTTGTTGTCATCCCGCAAGGATCAAGCAGTCATCCACGCACAGCAAGCCCTCCATTGCCCTTCTCTATTCATCCGACCCATCCCCCCCGTGATTTATCATCAAAGCCGATGCACTCCACAGTACAAACCCTGCTTCTCTCCGGCGCCCAGCTCACCGATGCCGCCCTCGAACGCCTCCTGCCCGCAACCGACACTCTCCCCCACTCCATTCACCGAGCCATGCGCCACAGCACCTTCGCTGGCGGCAAGCGTCTCCGTCCCATCCTCTGCATCGAAGCCGCAAGAATGGTCGCAGGTACCGAAGACTATCCCGACAACGTAGCCAACCTCGGTGCAGCCCTCGAGATGCTCCACACCTACTCCCTCATCCACGACGATCTCCCCGCACTCGACAACGACGACCTCCGGCGCGGCCAGCCCACCTGCCACGTCGTCTTCGGCGAAGCCACCGCCATCCTCGCGGGCGACGCCCTCCAGACCCTAGCCTTTCAAACCATCGCTGCTCTCCCCACGCCGTCTCCCACCACCGTCGCCATCCTCCGCGAGATCTCCCTCGCTGTAGGCACCGGCGTAGGCCGCGTAGGCGATCTCGAAACCAAGCTCCCTCCCGGAATGATCGGCGGCCAGGTCATGGACATCGAAGCCGAAGGCCATACCCCCACCGCACTCCTCGTCGAAGCGATCCACCGCGCCAAAACCGGCGCTCTCATCACCACCAGCATCGTCTCCGGAGGCCTCTACGGCCTGAGCCTGCGTCACCGCTCGGCAGGCAGCGGCCACCGCAACGACGAACCCGCCGGAGAATCCAATCCACGCCTTGAAACAGGCCGTATCGCCTACGCCCCCTACGCCGACACCATCGCCCGCCTACGCACCTTCGGCGAAAAAGCCGGCCTCGCCTTCCAAATCGTAGACGACGTCCTCGACATGACCCAAAGCTCCAAGGAACTCGGCAAGACCGCAGGCAAAGACACCGCCAGCATCAAGGCCACCTGGCCCGCCGTCTTCGGCATCGATCAATCCCTCAAAGACGCCGAAGAACTTATCGCCGACGCCTTCGCTGCCTTGGCCCCCTTCGGCGATGCCGCAGAGCCACTCAAATCCCTCGCCCAATATCTAGTCGAACGCAAAAACTGACCAGAACCTCCTCTTCACCCATACCGTTCGCGCGCAACCGTCGCCCCGAGATCCAAGGACTAGCGCCAAAGCACAAACCCACCAACTTTTTCCACCACTGCCAAGCCACCCGCGCTTGCAGAATCACTTCTCCGATCCTAGAAATTTACATCTTCGTGACATCTCCTCGGCCCTTCCGTCTCGTACTCCATTCAACCCGGAAAGTTCTCCAAGACCCCCAGGCCCCGACATACAAGTGAATACGGATGAGCTTTCCAGGAATTGAAACAGGAGCCATCCAGCAATGAACACGCAAAAAGAAGTCAATGCCATTCCTGCGTCTGAAGACAGCCAATCAGTAGCTTCCCGACGATCGTTTCTCAAAGGCGCCGCCCTCACCGGAGCCACAACCCTCGCCACTCTTGGCGCACTCTCCACCTCAGTCTCAGCAGAGCAGCAGGAAGAGACAGAAACCATGCAGTATGAACACGATCATCTGAGGAGAGGCGATCGCGAAATCCTCATCGCCGCTCAGATCGCCGAGGCGCTCGCCGTCACCACGTACACCAACATCATCAACACCTCTCCCTTCTTCAAAACCATCCCCGACGACGATCAGGGCTACCTGATCGGCGCCCGCCAGGAGGAAATGTCCCACTATCTTCTCGAGCAGTCTGTAACCGATCAGTTCACGCCATTCACTCAGTTCTTCTATCCAAAAAAAATGTTCTCGGATGCTCAGACCACCCTCAACATTCTGGTCACTCTCGAGGACGCATTCATCGCCGCTTATCTCGTTGGCGTGCGTAACTTCTCCACTCGCAATCTGCGCCTCACCGCAGCCCGCATCATGGGCATTGAGAGCGATCACCGGACCCTCGCACGAGTCGTAGGTGGTGACGTGACCCCTCAATTTGGCGGTCCCATCAAATCAATCACCGGCATCGAGGGAGTCGCAGAGAGTATCGCTCCTCCAAACAACAACGGCTACGAAAGAACGCTGTGCTGGACCTCGATCGATCAGGCCTTAGCCGCGCTCACACCCTTTGTAAACTTCAACGCTGCCAAGGCCGCAGGCTTTGACACTGCACAATCCTTCCCATTCGAACCCTTCAACCCAACCCTGCCCAATCCGCTCGGAGACTTCATCTCCTTCAGCGGCTGCTGACAGCCCCGCCCTCGAGTGCTCATGCCTCGACCCTGAGGTATGGGCATTCGTGCGCCATAAAAGGTGTGCAGTAGAGCCGTCCTCTATCATCAACTCAGATGCTCACCGAGTCCGACATCCTCCAGGCCCTCCGCGATTGCTACGACCCCGTCCTCCCCTGCAACATCGTCGACCTCGGCCTCGTCCGCTCCGTCACCATCACCCCAGACCGAGAGGCTCCCGGCGCAAATATCCCCGGTGTGCCCCCAAAAAACATCATCGAAGTCTCGGTCACTCCCACTCAAACCGACGAAGCCTCCCACGCACAACTCAGCGCACAAATCTCAAACCGATTAGCCGGCCTCGAAACCGTCAGCCGCACCAACGTGACGCTCCTGGACTCGCCCCACTGGACGCCACTCAACATCACCCCCGCCGGCCGCAAGATCCTCGGCCTCGACGGCAATCCAAACCTGGTCCAGATCCGCTAAGCCCATGCCCACACGCAAATCAAAATCGGTGCTGGTCATGCCGCCTCCGCCACAGCCACAACACCCCTTCGACCAGATCCACGGCGTCGAAACCAGCGGCCTCATCGCCGCGGGCAATCTCATCACCGGTCACCCCAACGACGCCCACGTCACCGCCTACTACGGCGTCGCCCCCAGCATCCTCCGCTCCCTCATCGGCATCTGGCGCACCACCACTCCGCCCCACCCTACCCACCACTACACCTTCGTCGATATCGGCGCCGGCAAAGGCCGCGCCATGCTCGTCGCCAGCGAACTGGACTTCCACCAGATCATCGGCATCGAACTTAACCCCGCCCTCGCCGACATCGCCCAGCTCAACCTCGAACACTGGCGCGAAGCCCATGCCACCGACACCACCGCATCACCCATCGCTCCCATCCGTCTCCTCGAGCAGGACGCCCTCACCTTCGACTTCCCCCGCACCCCCACCGTCGTCTTCCTCTTCCACCCCTTCGAAGCCCCGGTGCTAAAGCTCCTCCTCCGACGCATCGAATCCCAGTTCGCCAAACGCCCCGGCGGCCCCACACCAGCGCTAGATATCCTCTACGTCAACTCCGAGTGCCGTGCCGTCCTCGACCGCCATCCCGCCTTCACGCGCCTATTCCTCGGCCCCGTAGCCATGTCCCCCGAAGACCACTTAGCGGACCTGGCCGCCATCGCGCAACAAAAAGAGTACGGATCCACCGGCGACGAAGAGTGCGCCATCTACCGCCTCACCGGCCGCTCCAGACAAACCACAAAATAAATCAGCCCTTCACCCTCACATAAAACATGCGCTCATCCCCACCCGCATGTTCAATCAGGATCTCTCCATCCGACCGCTCCACCACGCTCGGAAACTTCTCGCCCCACTCCACCAGCACCAGCGCATCCGGCTCCTCGGCCATCTCCTCCAGCCCCAGCGTCAACAACTCGCGTTCAGTCTCCAACCGATAAAGATCCAGATGAAACAGCTTCACCCTCTTCCCGCGATACTCATGCACTAGCGTAAACGTCGGACTCGTCACATCCTCTGCCTCAGCAGCACCCAGCGCCGCAGCGATCCCCTTCACCAACGTCGTCTTACCCGCGCCCAAATCCCCGCGCAACACAAACAGCTTCGGCGCAGGCAGTAACATCTCCGCCACCCTCTCACCCATCGCCAGCGTCCCCGCCTCACTCCGCGTCTTGAAGCGCTTCTTCTCCCGCAACTCCAAACTCACTTCACTCTCCTGAACTCATCATTACCATTCATCTTCTCATCGCGGATCACTCCGCACCGTGGCTCACGAATTCGCTGGCAGCTGCCTGCTTGCAAGAGGAGGAACTTCAGGATTCAATCCGAGATCGTGGTATTTTACTGTGCAACCCGCAGATCCAAACCGCACCATCCGCATCCGTTACCCGATAGCGAAATGCATCCGAAAGATGTGTAACAGTATCGGTTGCAAGTACGGTATGCTCATCCATCGCATGTGCTGCAAAGTCCGCTGCCAACCCATGCAGATACACCGCCGCCTCCACCGCCCGCGCAACGTCATCAGGAAACTGTGCCAGCATTGCTGCCACAACTCCTGTCAGAATATCCCCGCTCCCACCCTTCGCCATCGCTGGATTCCCGCTCGTATTCACCGCGATTGAGCCATCCGGATGCGCGATGAGCGTTCGCCACCCCTTCAGCACCAGCGTCAGCTTATGCTTCGTCGCAAACTTCCGTGCCAGCCCGATGCGATCTGCCTCCACCTCTTTCACGGTCATCCCCGCCAGCCGCGCCATCTCACCCGGATGCGGCGTCAGCACCATCACCCGCCCCTTGCCGTTCAGCAAACTCGTCGTCCCCGCAAACGCATTCAACGCATCCGCATCGATCACCACTGGAACCGTCGTCTTCTCCACCATCTGCCGCGCAAACGCCGGAGCATCCCCATCGGTCGACAACCCCGGCCCCACCGCCACAACCGAAATCCTTTTCACCAGCGCATCCAGCTTCGCTCCGTCTAGATTCTTAAACGACACAGCGCCCTTCGCACCCTCCGCCAGCGGGGCCATCATCAACTCTGGTGCAATCCGCGCCACCGTATCCACGATGCTCTTCGGCACCGCCGCCGTCACCAGCCCCGCCCCAGTCTTCAGACACGCCAGCGAAGCCATTGCCGGAGCACCCGCCTTCCCATAACTACCCCCCGCCACGAGCACATGTCCAAACTTCCCTTTATTCGAGTTCACATCCCGAGGTCTCTCCGCCAGCACCTTCGAAGCACCTGCCCAGCTCCAACTATTCGACGAAATCACCGCCTCCTCAGGCGATCCAATTCCCGCCACCACCACGGGCCCAAACGTTCCACCCGTCTTATCATTTCGCGTGAGATGACCAAAGACATGCGCCATCTTAGGAGCAGTAAAGGTCACCACAGCATCCGCCCGAAACGAACCATCAGCCGTCTGCTCCGTCGAATCCGCATCCCACCCCGAAGGTAGATCCACCGCTACCACAGTCGCTGCAAGATTCTCCACCATGCCGCGCAGCAAAGCAGTCAGTCCTCGCAGGGGCGGTTTGAACCCCGTCCCCACCAACGCATCAATCAAAAGCTCCGCATCACTCAGCGCGGAAGCGCAAGCTGCCAATCCGTTCTCATCGATAACCTCGACTACATCTACCGACGAAACCTCCTCCCGCAGCCGATGCATCGCCGCCGCAGCCTCACCCTTCAGATCTTCCACCCTCCCAAGCAGCACCACCTTCACCGACCGCCCCGCCTGCGCCAACACTCGTGCCGCAACGAACCCATCCCCGCCGTTATTTCCCTTCCCACACATCACAACCACCCGCATCCTCGCCGAATACTCACGCAGACAGAACTTCGCAACAGCAGTTCCAGCGGCCTCCATCAACGACTCCAGCGACACTCCAAACTTCTCCGCAGTCAATCGATCGACCGCCCCCATCTCCATCGCCGTCAGTATCTTCATATTCCCCTTCTAACCCGTTTTCCGTTCCTAAGCCAAGAACCAGCCATCAGCGGCTTTCGCCACATCTCCATTTGACTCTCAACCTCTAAGGGAAGACCACCTGGAGCAACGCCGCAATTACTGTAGAGTCGCTTTCGCTTCTTGTTTGTCATTCCCGAAGAGAATCTGCGTTTGCAGACTCTACACCATAAGGAAAATTGCCATAACCTCCGAATAAAGAGACGGACTATGCAACGAAGCCTTCACAAGTCCATCAGAAAAGACGAGACATGCAAAACGCCGGGATTGCGGCTAACCGCGCAGCAGATTGGGCCGTTCAACCTTTGGAGACAAAAATAAATCCGGAAACGGTGGCGTAGTCTGAGCCGCCTAAATTAACTGCCGCTTCAGACCACACTCGCACCACGAAAGACCACACTTCAACCACAAAAAAACAGCGATTTTCATCGCCGAACGTCGCAAAACCTACTCAGATCCGCCACCCACAACACCACTGGTCTCAACACCCAGCTTCTGTATGAAGTAGCTCTTATCCCAAAGCGCCCGGTAGAACGCGCCAGTCAGCTCAGCCGCCTTCGGTCCAAAGGTAGGCCGCCCGCCTTCGAGAAAAAACACGGTCACGATCCGCCCATTTGGCGTATCAGCATACGAACCAAACCACCCAAACCTGGTCCCGTTGTTCGAGCAGGTCCCCGTCTTCCCCATTACTGGAAACTCACTGAAGTTGGCCCGCAGAGACCGCGCCGTTCCATACTGCACAGCACCCTGCATTCCAACTGAAATCTCAGGAATGAGCGGAGCAATACTCAACGCTCTCTTGACCTTAGGCTCGAACGTAGCCACATCCACCGAGTTCTCAGGATGCTGCAGATAATAAAGCGTCCCACCATTTGCAATCGCAGAAACCAGCGCACCCAACTGTAGCGGAGTCATCGAAACGCTCTCGCCAAAAGAACACATCCGTCCTACGCCGCCGAGCGAAGCAGGCAACACCTCATCGGGATAAGTTCCCAGTTGCTCGCCCTGAATGTGATAGCCGGCCAACTCCCCAAGCCCAAACTCATTCGCGTAGTGCTTCACGCGCTCAAACCCCAACTGCCTGCCAAGCGTCTCAAAATACAGGTTGTTCGAGTGCGCCAGCGCCTCCGTCATGGTCAGGTGGTACTTCCCACCCAGATTCACCGGAGTATCTTTCGTTACGATTCCTTCTTCCAACGCCGCCAGAGCAACCGTCAATTTGATGGTCGAACAAGGCTCCGCTCCATGCGACAGCGCGAGCTTCTGGTTCACCATCGCGAGAATGCGCCCGGTCGATGGGTCGATCGCAATCGCGGTCCCGTTCATATTGCCCAGCGCCTCGATCGCAGCAGCTCGTACGACTGGGTCTTCGCCCTCGATCACATCGCCAAGCGTCAAATTATCCGCGTACGAACTCGCTGAAAAGTGCTCCTGATATCGAGTCCGCCGTACCGCCAAGGTCGGACGCGCTCCATGTCCGTGCCTCACCCGCGTCCCAGTCACCCCATGGGCCGTCCCGCTCGACTTCGACGCCGTATGCGAAGTGTTCGTGCTCGTCTTCAACTTGGTCGCAACACGAGCAGTTCCGGCAGAGCGATGCTTCGTCTTGGACGAAGTAGTAGTGGTGGTCGTACCAGTTGCACTCGCATCCACTCCAGCACCCAGAACCAGGCCGAAGAGGATTGCGCCGTAAATTTTCATCGATCTCGACACAAGCGAACCCCTTTTATTGATTTGAGTGCAATCGAACTACCATTGATCCAAAATTCACCTTATAAAACGCTTATTCAACACTATTACACACAGAATGCGCGTCCCTCTTTCGTGTTATTTTCGCGCAATTCAGTTGTATTATCAGTTTCCCCGCCGCAAAAAGGCTGGAATATCAAGCTCATCGGGCTCCGCAGCGTTCGTAGCCGCTACCGCACTGCCCCCAGAAGCCTGCCCCCGAATCAAACCATCTCCAACCGGAACTTCTTCCGCGATGCCATGAACGTCTTCGTGTTGGACACGCACCGCCGATGAAAAATGGGTGCTCTCTCTCGCCCCCTGTGGGAATCCATTTTCTCTCCGGTCAATCTCAGCAGGCGGCTCAACCCGCGGTGAGGCAGCACGGAAGAAATCATCATCAAACACCGAAGCAGGCACCGGAATCAACTCAGGCTGAGCAACCGGTTCGACCATCGCGGTCGGCCGCTCCACATGATTCCCGTCATGACCAAATCCACCCTCCGGCTCCATCTCACTTGCAAACCGCGAAGCCACTGGCCGCGAACTCACCCGCGGCTGAATCGGCACGTCATACCGCATCGTAGGCAGCGTCGCCTCCGACAACATGCGCTCCCGCCGCTGCGGCATCTCCTGATGCTTGAACCCAGTGGCGATCACGGTAATCTTCACCTCATCGCCCATCGACTCATCCTGCACTGCACCGAAGATGATGTTCGCATCCTCATGCGCCGCATTTTGAATAATGCTCGAAGCCTCGTTCACCTCACTCAGCTTCAAACTGCTCGAACCCGTAATGTTGATCAGAATTCCCCGCGCTCCATCGATCGCCCCCGCCTCCAACAACGGTGAAGCCATTGCAGCCATCGCAGCCTCAACCGCGCGATTCGCGCCCGTACGCACGCCCGTACCCATCACCGCGTAGCCCATCCCCGCCATCGTCGTCTTCACGTCGGCAAAGTCGCGGTTGATCACACCAGGAATCGTAATGATGTCCGAGATCCCCTGCACACCCTGTCGCAACACATCGTCCGCAATCCGGAAGCTCTCGAAAAATCCCGCATCCTTCGCCACGGCGAGCAGCTTCTCATTCGGAATCACAATCACGGTATCGACCGACTCCAGCAGCTCCTGCATCCCACGCTCAGCCTGCTGCATTCGGCGCTTGCCTTCAAACGCAAACGGCCGCGTCACCACAGCAACTGTCAGCGCCCCCATCTCACTCGCGAGGCTCGCAATCACCGGAGCGGCACCCGTCCCCGTTCCACCACCCAGCCCAGCCGTCACAAACACCATGTCAGCGCCCTCGAGCGCCTCAATAATCTTGTCCGAATCCTCAAGCGCCGCCCGACGCCCCACATCCGGGTTCGCCCCCGCACCCAGCCCACTCGTCAGCTTCACGCCAAGTTGCAGCTTCACCGGAGCATTCGACACCTGCAGCGCCTGCACATCCGTATTCGCCGCAATAAACTCCACGCCGACCACATTCGCCGCAATCATGCGGTTCACGGCATTATTGCCGCCTCCACCGACGCCAATGACCTTGATCCTCGCGCCATGCGGTATCTCATCGTGATAGTGAATGCGGAGATCGTCGGGCAAATTGGACATGGCAGCAGTTACTCCTTAAGGTTTTTTAATTCTCCCATCTCCGCGCCAAACACACGACCCCCGTTTTCCACCACCCGTACCATGCATGGTTCAAAATTCGATAAAAAGTGGCCAAACTGGTATCGTGCCCCACATGGAACGTTGCGCCTTCTCCCGCGACGGCCTGCGATTCTCCTATCTCGACTCCGGAGGCCGCGGCCGTCCACTCGTCGCCCTCCATGCGCACGTCATGGAGGCAACTACCTTCGCGCCTCTCGCCAAGCTCCTCGCACCCGAGTGGCGAGTCATCGCACTCGACCAGCGCGGCCATGGACACTCCGACCACGCCCCCAGCTACACCCGCACCGACTACCTCCTTGACCTCGAGGCCCTCTTCGATCACCTCCACCTCAACGACGCAGTTCTTCTAGGCAACTCCCTCGGCGGCATCAACGCCTATCAGTTCGCCGCGCGCCATCCAGAGATGATCCGTGGTCTCATCATCGAAGACATCGGCGTAGTCATCAGCGACGAGCCATCCTTCGTACTCGCCTGGGAGGGAGTATTCCCAACACGCGAGGCTCTCGCCGAGTGCATAGGCCCGCGATTCGCACCATACCTCGAAGACTCCTTCCGCAAAACACCGGCCGGGTGGAAGCTAGCCTTTGAGCCAAAAGAGATCGTAGCCTCAGGCAAAGCCACCAACGGCGATCACTGGCACGATTGGCTCTCCACCGACTGCCCCGCCCTGCTTCTTCGCGGACGCGACAGCAGAGTCACCACTCAGACAGAGTGCGAGCAGATGACCTCGCGCAGGCCAAACACACGTCTCGCAGAACTCGACGGCAGCCACGTCCTCCACTTCGAAAATCCGACAGCCTTCGGAGACGTGGTCAAAAAGTTCCTCCGGGCACTCTGACGAAACAAGCCTGACGAAACGAGATCGAAGCACCGATCCCGTCACGACAAAGGCCGTCCATCACTTTCCCCTTGCAAAGACCGCACCCGCACCTCAAACTGAAATTGTCCATCTAAAATGAGAGTCGATCGGAGCCGTTCGTATGAGCCTGACCCGACGCGTCTTTATTCAGCGCATCGCACAGATTGGCGGATACTCAGCCGCATTCGCATCCATGCAAGCCCTCGGCCTCATGCCCGCAGTCGGCCAATCCCCACTCCCGCAGCTTACCTCCGACTTCGGCAAAGGCAAAAAGGTCGTCATTCTCGGAGCAGGCATCGCCGGCATGACCGCAGCCTACGAACTCCGCAAAGCCGGCTTCGAATGCACCATCCTCGAAGCCCGCAACCGTCCCGGCGGACGCAACTGGACCGTCCGCGACGGCACCAAGGTTGAGTTCACCGACGGCACCATCCAAAACTGCGACTGGCAGGACGGCGGTTACCTCAACGCGGGTCCCGCGCGCATTCCCTCCATCCACACCCACATTCTCGGCTACTGTCACGAGCTCGGCGTCCCCCTCGAGGTCGAAGTCAACACCTCTCGCTCCGCCCTCATGCAGTCTCCCAAGCTCAACCACGGCGAAGCCGTGCAGCAACGTCAGGTCGTCCACGACACGCGCGGCTATCTCGCTGAACTCCTCTCGAAAGCGATCAACAAGCACACCCTCGACGACGAGCTCTCCAAAGAAGAATCTGCCCGTCTCCTCGAATTCCTTCGGAACTTCGGTGACCTCAACAAAGATGGACGTTACACCGGCACCCCTCGCGCAGGTTTCATCACTGGCCCCGGTGCAGGCCCCGTCAACCCCGTTCTGCACAAGCCGCTCAACTTCTCCGAACTCCTCGCCGCCGACATGTCTACCGGCGAGTTCTACGAAGAACAGATCGACTGGCAGGCCACCATGTTCCAGCCCATCGGCGGTATGGATCGCATCGCCTACGGCTTCGCAAAATCACTCGGCGACATGATCCACTACGAGTGTCCCGTCACTGAGATCACCACCTCCGGCCAAAGCGTCACCGTCGCCTACACCAAATCCGGCGTACCCCAAACCATCACCGCCGACTTCTGCATCTGCACACTGCCCCTGCCAATCCTCGCCAAAACCAAAAACAACTTCTCCCGCGAAACACAACAGGCATTCACAGGCATGCCCATGGTTCCGCTCTATAAAATCGCCTGGCAGTCTCCGCGCTTCTGGGAGAAAGAGAACAACATCTACGGTGGCATCTCCTTCCTCAAAGACAAGGTCGACCTCGTCTGGTACCCCACCGACAAACTCTTCTCCCCTACCGGCGTCCTGGTCGCTGGCTTCAACTCCGAGCAGAAGATCGTAGGCGGATTAGGCGGAACGACGACCGGCGAACTCTCTGCCTTCGGCGCGCTCCCCACCATCGAAGCAAAGTTCGAAGCCTCCCGTCAGGCCGTAGAGCTCCTTCACCCCGGCCGCTCCCACCTGCTCACCAAACCAATCTACGTCGCATGGGCCAAGATCCCATACTCACTCGGCTGTCTCGCAAACAACTTCGTCGACAGCAGCGCCCCGGCCTACGCACAGCTTGAAAAACCGGAGGGCAAGACCTACTTCGCCGGCGACTACCTCTCTCACCTTGTCGCCTGGCAAGAAGGAGCAGTCCTCTCCGCCCATCACGCCATCGAACGCATAGCAAAACAGATCCGCAGCTAGCCGCCCTTTTTTCGTCTTTGCATTTCTTACTGTCATTCCGCACCCTGAGCAAGGTCGGAGGGTAAGGAATCTGCTTCTGTTTTTTCACCTTTGCTATTGCCTTTGCATTTCTTGTTGTCATTACGCACCCTGAGCAAGGTCGAAGGGGAGGAATCTGCTTTTGCCTTGTCTTTATTGTTCCTAAAATCCTCGCCCCGGTGAAGATCGAGTCAAAACCGAGTCGACAAACCGCAACGGCATGCGAAGTGAACGAATTGATTCACCAACACCAGTCTGGACGCAAGCCCGCGAACGAGCCGATCAAAGCACCGTAACAAACTCCGTCAGCCGATCCAGACTCTGGCACCAACCCTGCGACATCCCCGCAAGATACCGCGGAGCATCAGCGCTGGCTGTCTTGATCACTCGAGCGGCCAGCGAAATCTCAGTTCCGCCACGCGCTGCGTCAAAGATCACTGTATTCAGCACCTCGAACATCGGCTTCCCGGCACCGTCAATCGCCGCTGTCACAAAGACCAATTTATGTGGCCGATCGATCGTCACAAACCGCCCCGTCATCGGATACACAACTCCATCCGGCGACCGCATGTCGATCAGCATTGCCCCGCCAATCCGGGCATCCACCTCGCACACAGGATTCGTGAAGCCCTTTGGCCCCCACCACTTCGCCAGCTGTTTCTGATCGATCCATGCGGCAAACACCACCTCCGGCGAGGCCGCAACTCGTCGCGTCAGGCAGACTTCAAGCAGCGCCGCCTCCATTACGCTCCCTTCAATGACCATGCTTCACCTCGTGCAAAAGATCATCCAGCTTCTCAAAGCTGCTGTTCCATCCCTTAACGTGCCCGTCCCTATCCTCTAAGGTTACGAAGAACGTCTGATGAAAGTTCATCGTAGTCTTCCCTGCATGCTCCTCAAGCGTGATCGTAATCACGGTGTCGTGCTCTGGAAGGCCCGTACCTTCCTCCCAGTGAAACGTAAAGACCAGCCTCTCCGGTTCAACCAGTTCCAGGTATTCACCACCCTGCCAAAGATCGAGTCTCCGCTTCGCACCGTCGCCCGTGTCGAAACCGTCGCTATGAAGACAGTTACGCCACTCCCCGCCCACACGAAGATCAGCAGTCAGGTTCTGCGCAACAAACTCACGCGGCCCAAACCACTGTTTCATATGCTCAGGATGGGTCCACGCCTTCCATACCAACTCGCGCGGCGCATCGAAGACCCGTGTAATAAAAATCTCTCGCTCAGCGGCATTCGCTCTCACTTCAACCAGGCTTTCGAGCATACCTTTCTCCTTTGTGTGGCATCACCTGCAGTCCGCCGCTGAATACACCCTGGCCAACTCTACGCAAGGCGGTCGAAATCCCGTATTTGATTTGGACGACGAGCGGCTCTAATCGCTGTCACGTTAATTATTTCTTTTTGTTGCGACGTTTCTCCTTCGCCTGCATCGTCTTCAGGTACTCTTCCAGTCGGTCGAAGCTCTGCTCCCAGAACTGTCGATACTCCTCCAACCACTCCGCAGCCTCTTTCAAAGGCTTAGGATTCAACTTGCAAGGCCGCCACTGCGCCTCACGCCCACGCGAGATCAGCCCAGCCCTCTCAAGCACCTTCAGATGACGCGAAACCGCAGGCATGCTCATCTCAAACGGCGCTGCAAGCTCAGTCACCGACGTCTCTCCCGACGCCAGCCTCGAAAGAATCGCCCGCCGGGTTGGATCGGCTAAAGCACCAAACGTTGATGTAATCTGATCGTCCATATTATTAGCCATTACGTTAAATAACCATAATGTTAAATACAAAATATGGCAAGAGGAAAAATCGAATTTTATTTTTTAAAAATTTTCCAGAGATCAGATGGAGCAAAATCCAGAATCAATAGTGGCGAAGGTTATCCCAGTTACTTACCTTTCGAACGAAGATCACAATCTCACCAGGTTTAGCGCCTAATCGAGTAATCGTGTCCTGACCACCCTTGCAGGACGAACCAAATCTGTTGTCCTTTCCGATAGTTGTTCCTTCAGAAAGGATTTCCGAAACCGAGAGTTGGTCTTCCCACGCGCAGTTTGTGATGCGTCCGTTATTATCGTCAACCCATACATGCTCGGGCGAGGGATTCGAAAGGCGGATCCTGGCTGTTCCATCGCTGCCTGTTATTTGGGTAGAGCGAACCGTAGAGGCCATGGATGGCTTCCCCTCAAACAAGATGAACGACTCACCATTCGCTGGCTTTCCGCTGTCCAGATACACCAAGCGAACGACTACCTCCGTCGGTTGAAGAGCGCTGCCTGATTGGAGAAAAGAGCTGAAACACAGTATTGACGTCCAGAATCCTATCATTGGCATCCTCCTGGCGAACAAGTTTGAACAAAGCCAGCTGTGCTTAAGCTCGTGTACTGATGGTTCATCACGAAGGGTGGATTATTCGTACGGAAGCGCGAACCGCACGATAGTAGTCCGTAATCACCAGCTAACTAGCAACAGAACAATTAGAAGCTTCCAGCAAAGATCGCCTTTAACTTCGCCTTCAGCCCTTGCTCCTCACTCGCACGCCGCACCTGTGTCCGGTGCGTATAAAGCAGCATCCCAATCGCAACCGCGAACTCCGGCGTAGCCAACTCCGCAGGCATCCGCGACAGCGGCACCGGATACCCAATCCGAGCCGGAACCCGCAGCAGACTCTCCGCGTTATCCAGCAGCCCCGCCATATTCGCGCCACCGCCCGTCACAACGCAGCCTGCGCCCAACGCCTCCAGCACTCCACCGTGCCGCAGATTATCCCTCAGCATCGTGAACAACTCACGCGCACGCGGCTCCAGAATCTCCGCCAGAAATCTCTGCCGTACCATCCGCGCCGGCTGCCCACCAGAGAAGGCAAGATTTCCCCCAACTTCAATCTCATTCAACTGCGGCACCGCTGTCACCACGCAATGCCCATACATCTTCTTCAGATACTCCGCTTCTTCCACCGTCACATGCAGACCAACCGCAAGGTCGTTGGTAAAGTGATCCCCACCAATCGGCAGCACCGCCGTATGCGCAATCGACCCTTCAAAAAACACCGCCAGCTCCGTCGTACTCGAGCCGATATCGGCCATACAAACACCAAGCTCACGCTCATCCGCACTCAACACAGCCTCAGCGGCGGCAATCCCCTCATACACCGTGTCCTGCACCTCAAGCCCGGCGCGATTCGCGCACGTAATCACACTCTGCGCCACCCCACCCGAACACGTCGACAGATGCAGATTCACCTCAAGCCTGTTCCCCACCATCCCCACCGGGTCATGAATCCCCGGCTGGTCGTCCAAAATAAACTCCTGCGGCAAAAGGTGCAGCACCTCGCGATCTGGAGGCAGCGCCACCGACCGCGCACGATCCACCGCAGCCCGCACCTCTTCTCTCGTAATCTCGCGCATGCGGCTACCCATGCTGATTCCGCCGCGCGAGTTCACTCCACGCACATGCGTCCCGCCGATTCCCACAATCGCCGTCTCGATTCCAGCCTTCGTCATTCGCTCCGCAGTCAGCGCCGCACGATTGATCGCCTCCGCCGCCGGCCCCAGCTCCGCAATCAGACCCTTACGCATTCCCTGCGAAGGTTCAATGCCATGTCCGCGATACCGCAGCACGCCATCCTGCAGCTCCGCCACCAGCACACAACTCTTCGTGCTCCCTGCATCCAGCACGGTAATCAGGTTGTCTTGT
The DNA here is from genome assembly GCF_051013355.1 of Tunturiibacter lichenicola. Lineage (GTDB taxonomy): Bacteria > Acidobacteriota > Terriglobia > Terriglobales > Acidobacteriaceae > Edaphobacter > Edaphobacter lichenicola_F. The sequence continues at coordinate 962,174 of NZ_CP132944.1, forward strand.
TTTTGGTTCATGGATGCGCCGCCTGCGTAGGATGATACTGCGTAGTAGCTGGCCCCTGTGCCGCGACCGCGTGATGCTTCGCCGCAGCAGCAGCCTTTGCCTTTGCGTCTCTCTTCTTCTTCGCCTCAGCCGCAGCTTTACTCTGCGCAGTCGGATGAGTAGTCGCAGGCTTCCCCTTCACAACCGCTGCATGCTTCGCCATAGGAGGATGCACAACAGGCGAAGCCTTTGCTGAAGCCTTCAACGCATCGTCAGCAGCGTTAGACATAGCAGCCGCAGCCGTCTTCGAATCAGCCGCCGATGAAGCGCTGGCCCCATCTCCAGAGTTTGCAACCGGCACTCCCGCGCCAGACTGCATCTCCAGCACCACCTGCCGCTCATACCGCATATCCACCGACGACAGCTTCGGATAAACCGTTCGCCACTCCGGCAGATGCTCCTGAAACCGGCGATAGCGCTCCAGAAAATCGACATCGCCAAAGTGAACCAGAATCTCGTTCGACTTATCCGGAATCAGCGCCTTCACGTCCTCCGGATTCGACAAATCAACCTCACTAAGCCCTTCAGAGATCTTCTCTCCCGACCCATCCAGCTCCGTCGTAAAGCGCTCATAGATCTTCATCCGTGCCGCACGCACCGACAACGGATCATTTGCCACAATCCCCGTAACAACCGGAAACGAGTAGTGACCATCCGGCTTCGCATCCACCGGCATATCCAGCAACACGCCGTTCGCATCCACCAACCCGATATGGTTGCCCTGTCGCACAAACGCCACCGGCGTCCTCTCCACAATCGAAACCCGCAGCCGATCCGGCAACAGCCGCATCACCGTCGCGTGCGCCACCCACGGCAGCCTCTCCAGCTCGGCACGCCGCTCCGGCAACGAAACCTTAAAGATGTTCCGTTCGATATCCTCCCCGAAGATGCTCAGCAGCTGCGCCCGCGTCACATGCGCATTGCCCTGAAACTCAATCGAAGATGATGACGGAATCAAGAACCGCTCATCGTGCAACAGAAAACTCCTCGCCGCAAGATACAACCCGGCGCAAACCCCAAGACACGCAACCAAACCACATCCAGCCGCAATCCTTCCCCACTTCGTCGACGGCAGGCCGCGAAATCGCACGCGCACTCCCGCCTTACGCCGCCCCGCCGGAGCATCGTCGTCCCAATGCGGGTCGTCCGCGAAATCTTCGCTAAGATCACGCCGCAGCCTCCGGTCTGGAGAAGCCGAGACCCGTCGCGGCCCCCGAGACTCCGAAGCATACTTCTGCTCAGGCGCCTCTAGCACCGCTGTCCCGCGCTTCGAAAACACATCGCTTTGTCGCACGCCTGAGCAAGGCCGCGAGAATCGCCATCCTGAGCATAACCCGCAGCGTCCCCGCCGCAGCCCCCCATCTTTGCCACGTACCCTTTCAGGAACTCACCCATTCGCGGCCAACCCTGCCAGCACCGCTGGCCCCGCCTGCGATACACTCCCCGCCCCCAGCGTCAAAATCACATCCCCTGCCTTGGCCACCCGCACGAGCATGCCAACTCCTTCAGCCATAGACGGCGCATACCCCACCTTGTCTCCGCCCTTGGCCTTGATCGCCTTTACCAGCGCCTGCGAATTAACGCCCGAAATCGGAGCCTCGCTCGCCGCGTAGATATCAAGCACCTCAACCGTATCCGCGTCCTTGAAGGCTCCTGCAAACTCCGTCATCAGATCACGCGTCCGCGTAAACCGATGCGGCTGAAACAGCACATGCACGCGCCCATACCCACAATCCCGCGCTGCCCGCAGCGTAGCCAGAATCTCCGTCGGATGATGTCCATAGTCATCCACCACCGTCACCCCACGCACCTCACCCTTGATTTGAAACCGCCGATCCACCCCGAGAAACGTCTCCAACCCCGCCGCAATCTGGTCCGGAGCCACCCCCAACTGCACCCCCACCGCAACCGCAGCCGTCGCATTCAACACGTTATGCCGCCCCGGCACATGCAGCCGAAACGTCCCCAGCACCAATCCCTTATAGTTCACCGCAAAACAAGAGTGACACGCCTCATCCTTCGGCAGAATCTCCACGCGAAAGTCCGCATCCGCACTCTCGCCGTACGTATAAACCCTCCGCCTCACCCGAGGCAGCACAGTCCGCAGCAGCGCATTATCGACACAAGCCGTAGCTGCCCCATAAAACGGCAGCCGGTCCATAAACTCCACAAACGCGCCTTCAACATCCGCCATATCGCGATAGCAGTCCATATGCTCGCGATCCAGATTCGTCACTACCGCCAGCACCGGCGACAACTTCAAAAAGCTGCGATCGCTCTCATCTGCCTCCGCCACCAGGTACTGCGAATTCCCCAGCTTCGCATTCGACCCCAGCGCGTTCACCCTGCCCCCAACCACCACAGTAGGATCCAGCCCGCCACCCGCAAGCACCGCCGCAACCATCGAAGTAGTAGTCGTCTTCCCATGCATCCCGGCCACGGCAATCCCATACTTCAACCGCATCAACTCTGCGAGCATCTCCGCCCGCTGAATCACCGGAATCTTCCGCTCTTTCGCCTCTAAAACCTCAGGATTATCCTTCGAGACGGCTGAACTCGTCACTACTACATCGCTCGCCGCAGCATTGCTCGCAACATGCCCCTCAAAGATCCGCGCCCCCATCCCCAGCAGCCGATCCGTCACCGCACTCCGCCGCAGATCGCTCCCCGAAACCGAATACCCCATCGTCAGCAGGATCTCCGCGATCCCGCTCATCCCAATTCCGCCGATCCCGATAAAGTGAATCCGTTGCGACGGCGCAAACAAAAAGTGCCCAGGCACAAACATGCTCTCGTAATCTCTACTTTCAAAACTATCAATGCGAATAACCGCGCACGATGCAGTGATCCTTCAGATTATCAGCGTTTACGAGCAAAGAGTGCGCAACTCAACTCCCCTCCGACCTACGGGAGGACCCTCTCGCTCTCATCACAAAAAACAAGGTACACACGCCACGAAGTGGCCGCCCCACGCGCAGTGGGCCCGTCCGGCAGGACACGCACGTGATATATAAAATCCATGCTCAACCCAATCCGCTTCGCCGCCCTGTGCGCCGCTGCACTCCTCACAATACCTGCCCTAGCCCAGCAAGCCCAGACGCTCCTAGCTACTCCCACCACAGTCGCCTGGGGTTTCTACTCCGCCAAAGCCACACCGGTCCTCACCGTCCACTCCGGCGACACCGTCACCATCCAAACCCTCTCCACCTGCGGCTCCCCCGAGCGCCTCAAGTCCCTCGGCATCGCCGACGCCGACATCCCGCCCTACGTCGCCGACATATACAAAAACTACCCCGCCAGCGAAAAAGGTCCCGGCGGCCACATCCTCACCGGCCCCGTCGCCATCACAGAAGCTGAGCCCGGCGACGTCCTCGAAGTCCGCATTCAAAAAATCGCCATCGACGTCCCCTGGGCCTGCAACGGCTTCGGCGCCGGCCGCGGCTTCCTCCCCAACGACTTCCCCTACAGCCGCACCCGCATCATCCCCCTCGATCGCGCCGCCATGATCGGCCACTTTGCCCCCGGCATCGACATCCCCCTCCACCCCTTCTTCGGCAGCATGGGCATCGCCCCACCCGAGTCCGCCGGCAAGTACAACTCCGCCCCACCCTGGATGCACGCCGGCAACATCGACAACAAAGAGATGGTCGCCGGCACTACCCTTTACATCCCCATCAACGCCAAAGGCGCTCTCTTCGAAGCAGGCGACGGCCACGCCAACCAGGGCAACGGCGAAGTTGACATCACCGCCCTCGAAACCCAACTAACCGGCACCTTCCAGTTCATAGTCCACAAGGCCCAGCCAGGCGATAAAGATCAGCACCTACTCTGGCCCCGAGCCGAAACCCCCACCCAATACATTGCCATGGGCTTCGACGAGGACCTAAAAACCGCCACCGAGATGGCCGTCCGCAACATGATCACCTTCCTCTCCGAGCAAATCCCCGACCACCCCCACCTCACCCGCGACGACGCCTACGCCCTCATCTCCACCGCCTGCGACGTCGACATCACCCAACTCGTCGACACCAAGAGCGGCGTCCACGTCATCTGCCCCAAAAAGCTCTTTACCACGCCCATCCCCACCCACTAACCCCACACAATCAGCATGATGAACAGGTACAACCTCTTAGCCCCGACAGCGTCATCAAACACGACACTTGCGACTTCAATATTTAGCAACAAACGCTTAATATTCGTGTCTAATCTACTGAGCACTTGACCCGGGCTTCTTCAGCCGGGCTGGAACTCATCCTTGCTCTCCGCGAAGTCCGCCGCACGACCGCAACACCGGATAAACGAAGGCTGAGCAGGAAGGTAACGCCATGACGTCCACCCGCCGCTTCAGAAACGCTCTCGGTGTAGCAACACTGGCCGGCTTTGTTGTGGCCGCGCCGCTCCTTGCCCAGGTCCAGCCCTACAACCCGAACGATCAATACGGCTCTCCCGCAGCCGAACAGCTCGCCCAACAGGATCCTCAATATGGCGGCCCCGGCGCGGGCGCCCCGCAGGACAACACCTACCCCCAGCAGTACGGCCAGCCCCAACCCGGCGCCCCGCAAGGCATAGAACAGGCCCCGCCTGCGATCCCCGACTACACCCAACCCGCCGCCCCCGGCGACGGCTACATCTGGACCCCCGGCTACTGGGCCTGGAGCGGTGATGGTTACGAGTGGGTTCAAGGCGCATGGGTTCTCGCACCCTACACAGGCGCTCTCTGGACACCCGGCTACTGGGGCTACGGTTACGGCGGCTACTTCTGGAACACTGGCTACTGGGGCCCCTACGTCGGCTACTACGGTGGCATCAACTACGGCTTCGGCTACTTCGGCATCGGCTTCTATGGCGGATACTGGGGCGGCGGTCGCTTTTGGTATAACCGCGCCTACTGCAACGTTGGCCGCGGCTGGCACGGCGGCAACTACTACAACCGCTCCTACAACGGATACTCCGGCCACCCCGGCGGCACGAGCTTCACCCACGTCAACAACGTAGCCAACAACCGTGGCGGAAACTACGCCTCCAACGTTCGCAGCTCCAGCATCAACGGTCGCAGCTTCGCGCAAACCAACGCAGGCCGCTCAACCTACAACAGTGCAGGAGCCAGCGCGTCGAGAGGCTTCACAGGTGCAACAACAAACACCGCCAGAACCTACAACGGTGCGAACAACAACAACTACGCCGGAAATCGTTCGTATAACGGCGCAACCGCCTACAACGGAGCGTCACGCAACTACAGCCAGCCCGCGCAGGCGCAGAGCCACTTCAACAGCTACGCCGGGAACAACGGCAGCAGCTATCGCCCGTCCGGCAACGTCGGCTACAGCGGCGGAGGCAGCAACTATCACCCATCCGCCCCAAGCGGCGGCTACAGTGGCGGTGGCGGAGCCTATCACGGCGGCGGTAACACCGGCGGCTACAGCGGTGGTGGTGGCGGCGGAGGCTTCCACGGCGGAGGTGGTGGTGGAGGCGGCTCACACGGTGGTGGTGGCGGCGGTCATCGCTAACACCAGGCCTTCAAATCAAAGGGGCTGAGGAGCAACAATCCTCAGCCCTTTTCTTGTTCTCAACACAGCAACCACCACCTTCGGCCTACTGAACCCCTTGAGGCGCCTCACTGCGAAGAGCCTCAGGCCGAAGCTCAGCATCAACCTCCTTACCTATCCTCACCACAATCGGCAACAGCGCCTCGACATCGGCCAGCGACGTGCGAAAGTTCACAATGCATGCCCGCAGCGCAAATCGTCCACGAACAACTGCATTCGAAACATAAGCCTCCCCACCGGCCTGCAAGCGAGTCAGAAGCTCAGTGTTCAATTGGTCCAGATACGCCTCAACCTTCTCATCGCCAGAGTCAAGATCAACGGGCACATACCGAAACGTGGTGATGCTAAGCGAATGGGTAAACGCCTCCAGCGCCGGGTATCCCGATATCCGTTGAAACATCTCTCCAGCCAATCGAATGTCCTCCGAGATCATCCGGACATATCCCTCTCGCCCAACCTGCTGCAGCGCGAGCCACACCTTCAGCGCTCGAAATCCGCGAGAGTTCTGTGGCCCCAGGTCGAAGTAGTTAATCGCCTCCACTCCGAAGTGGTAGTAAGGCGGATGATAGGCGAACGCATCGCGCAGCTTGTCAAAGTGACGTACCAAAGCGCAACCCGCTTCCAGCGGTGCATAGAGCCACTTATGCGGATCAACCGCCAGCGAATCTGCCTCACGCAACCCAACCAGCGCATCCGGAGCATCCGGTAAAACGGCCGCAAGCCCACCATAAGCGCCGTCGACATGAAACCACACATCGAACTCACGGCATATCGCAGCAATCTCCGGCAGCGGATCGATTGCGCCCGTACTCACGGAACCAGCAGTACCAACCACCAGAAGCGGCCTGTCACCAGCTTCCATATCGCTCACAATCTGTCTACGCAGCGCCGCAACGTCCATTCTCAGTTCATCGTCCGTCGGAACCCAGCGAATCGCATCCGTGCCCAACCCCGAGATGTCTGCAGCCTTTTGAATCCACGTATGCGTCTCTTTGGAGCAGTACACGCGCAGCCGACTATTCTCCACTCCCTTCACCCGCACATCCCAACCCGCCTTCGCCTGCCGCGCCGCCAGAAAACACACAAAGTTCGCCATGTTCCCGCCGCTCACAAAGAGGCCGCCGCAGTCAGTCGGATAGCCCACCATCTCGGCGATCCAGCGTATGGTCTGAGCCTCAATCTCGCTCGCCATCGGCGAGAGAAGCCACGCCCCGGCATTCGGATTGACCGCAGCGGCCAGCAGATCCCCCAGCGCACCGATCGGCGCAGGCGACGAAGTAATGTAACCCCAAAAGCGCGGATGCGCATTGAACAGCGAGTGCTCAAACAACAAGTCAGCAGCATGATCGAGCAACACCCCCGGATCCGCACCATGCTGAGGCAAGGTGCGCTCCGCCTCGAGTGCATGCCGAATGTCCGAGGGCGACTCACCGCGAGTCACTCCACGCTCAGGGAGTGAGTCCAGAAATCCAGCGATCCGATCGACAAGGAGATATCCCAGTCTTCGAAACTCCTCAGAATCCATCTCCAATGGCGACACACGCCTCGTAAAACTATCTTCGTTCTGCATGGCATCCTCAAAATAATTCTGTCGATGATTGAGCAGGAAGTACACCACGACCGATCACATTATCGAACTTTTTAGCGTACGTACCCCCGTCATGATTGGCAAAAACAGAACACCGTCGAGTGCTCACATCTCAACTTTGATATGTGAGCATCCACCGGGAACAGGGTCACCCATAATCTCGATTTTGATATGCGAACATGTGCCGGGGTGCCGGGTGGCCCATCCTTCGTAGTTTCATCACGAAGGGTGGGTTATTCGCGCGGGAGCGCGAACCGCTCTCCTGCAACTTTGCGATAGCAGCCCATGTTGAACTAACCAGTTTAGGCCCTGAAAATCCTGTCAAGCCGGGTGCCCCATATATCGATTTTGAGATGTGGGCATTCGCCCAAAGCGCGAACCGCTCTCCTTCAACTCCGAGCCGCCGCACCCATGTGGAATTTAACGCAGTTTTAGCCCCAGAAAACCCTGTCAAGCCCCAAAGCCACGAAAACCCGCGCCAATCCAGCAGATTCGCGTGGCGTATGAGTTATCCCCAAACCGCTATACTTGAATAGTAAGCAGAAAAGAGCCCCGCGCAACCGCCGGGGCTTCTCCATTCAACCCATAACCCCTTTGATTGGACGAATTTGGTTGCAAACCCTTTAGAATGACATTTTTACAAATGACCACGCACGTTAAATTACTGATTATAAGCAACTTATCCAGGATAATGGGGGGGGAGGGGGTACCCTGGAGCGCGGGCGACAGGTGACAGAAATGATGACCACGGTAGATTCAGAAAGTCGCGACGAATCGAGGAAACGATCCCATCATGCTCCCGCTTTTGCCACCGAGGCCACCATCTCACCGATCTTCTCAAGCGCCCCAGGCCTTCCCATTGCCCGGGCCGCTACACTCATCGTCCGGAGCCGCTCTCCATTCGTTAGTAACCCAGTCAGCCGATCCAACAGTATCTCCGGCGTCAGCTCAGCCTGCAGCAGCATCTCCGCAGCCCCGTCCTTCACCACCAGCTCGGCATTCTTTCGCTGGTGATCGTCGGCAGCCGTCGGCAGAGGCACCAGCAGCGCAGGCTTACCCGCCGCAGCCAACTCCGCCACCGTGCTGCCCGCCCGCGCCAACACCAGATCCGCCGCACCATACTGGTCCGGCATATCGCTCAGAAACGCAGTCACCCTAACCCGCGACAGATCGACACCAGCGTTGGCATAAGCCTCCGCCGTCGCACTCAGGGCCTTCTCGCCCGTCTGGTGGACGATCGTCAGCCCCGGCACCCGCTCCAGCAGCCGCGCCGCGATCCCTGGCATCGTCTCGTTGAAGATCTTCGCCCCATTACTCCCCGCCGTAATCAACAGTCGAGGCTCCGAGCCCAGCGTCTTATCCGGCACCGCAAAGATGGTCTCCCGCACCGGCACACCAGTCACCACGGCATTGCGAAAGTACCTCGCCGTCTCCGGAAAGTTCACCGCAGCCGCACCAACATACCTACCCACTAGCCGGTTAGCCAGCCCCGGAGCCGCATTCGGCTCATACGCCACCGTAGGGACTCGCAGCAGCACCGCCGCCAGCATCGCTGGCCCCGAAGCATATCCACCAACCCCCACCACCACATCCGGCTTAAAGCTCCGCACCAGTTCCAGACACCGCACCACTCCAAGCGGAAGATTAGCCAAGGTCCGCAGCCGCGTCATCAGGCTCACATTCTTCAACTGCCCCACCCGGATCAGCTCCAACGGAAACCCAGCCTCCGGCACCAGCTTCGTCTCCAGCCCGCGTGCCGTACCGACAAACCGCACCTCGGCCCCGTGCGCGTCCCGCATCTCCCGCCCAATAGCCAGCGCTGGAATCACATGCCCCCCGGTCCCCCCGCCAGCAATCAAAACGCGCAGCCGCCGCATAGATTCGTTCACCAGAGCCGTTCTCCCAGACGAATCCACCGACCAAAGGAAGGACCAAAACCGCTCATCCCGCCACGAAAGGGTATACCCGTCACGAAGTGACCGCCCCACGCGAAGTGGGCCCATCCGGCAGGACAAAGAATTGACCTATATCCAGAAAAAAGCGCCAATACCCGACTCAATTGACTCAATCGATCTCACGCGTCACATTCAGCAGCACACCCATGCTGGCCAGCGTGATAAAAAGCGAAGTTCCCCCAGAAGAGATGAACGGCAGCGGAATCCCCTTCGTCGGTAGCAGCGCCAGCACCACGCTCATGTTGAAGAAAGCCTGGATCAGAATCGCAGTCGTGATCCCGAACGCCAGAAACCGCGCAAACGGATCGGTCGAAAGAAACGCCGCCCGCAGTCCCCGATACCCCAGCGCCACAAACAACGCCACAATCAGCAGCGCCCCAATCAATCCCAGCTCTTCACAGATGTTGGCAAAGATAAAGTCCGTCTGAACCTCCGGCAGGTAGAACAGCTTCTGCCGACCCTCCATCAACCCGAGACCGCGAATCCCGCCAGTTCCCACGGCAATCAGCGATTGCAGGATGTGAAACCCGCTCCCACGTGGATCGGCCTCGGGATTCACAAACGCCAGCATCCGAGCCCGTCGAAACGCAACGTGAAACAACATGAAGTAAAGCACCGGTGCGGCAAACGCCGCACCAACCGCAAAGTACTTGGTCTTGGCCCCGGCCAGATACAGCATCAGAGCCGTCACCGCCATGCACACCATGCCGGTCCCCAGGTCTGGCTCCTTCAAAATCAAAGCCGTAAACGCCAGCGGAACAGCAACCGCCCGCAGAATCGTCCCTTTCCAGTCATCCATCTGGTGAATTCGCGTCTGCAAAAAGTAAGCCAGAAATAACACCAACACAGGCTTCGCTAACTCCGAAGGCTGAAACGTAAACAGATTCCCAAACCGCACCCAGCGATGCGTCGCATGCGAGTCCTTCATCGCAAAGACGCCGATCAACATCAACATCGTCACCGCAACCGCAGGAAGGACCACCTTCGGATTGTTGTAAGTCCGATAGTCCACCTGCATCAGCGCGACCATCGCGATCAACCCCAGCACAGCCCAGATCGCCTGCTTCATCACATAAGGATAAGGAGATCCCAGACTCGACTGCGCCATTACAGCAGACGCCGAAAACACCATCACCAGCCCAAACAGCACCAGCAGCAGCACCACTCCGAAGAGCCACTTGTCCACCCCTACTCTCTTCGCCATCGAATCACTTCCCGCTTCTTGCTATGTGCTTAGTTGAGTTCATTCACCAACTGCCGAAACACGCGGCCGCGATGCTCATAGTTCTCAAACTGGTCGAAGCTCGAGCATGCCGGCGACAGCAGCACAACATCGCCTGCAACAGCCGACTTCGCAGCCTCCGCCACGGCCACCTGCATCGTCTCCGCTGCCACCATCTTCACGACTCCGTGCAGTTGGCGCTCAATCTTTTCTGCAGCCGAACCAATGGTGTAAACAGCCTTCACTCGTTTCTTCAGCAGCGGAGCCATCAAACTGTAGTCGGAGTCCTTATCCTTCCCTCCAAGGACCAAGTGAATCCCCTTCGCAAACGAAGCCACAGCCTTCATCGTCGCATCCACATTGGTCGCCTTCGAGTCGTTATAGAACTCGACCCCATTCAGCTTCCGCACAAGCTCCAATCGATGTTCCACAGCGGTAAACGAGGCAACCGACGCTCGAATGCTCTCCGCCGAAACCTTCTCCAATCGCGCCACACAAACAGCCGCCAGCACGTTCTCGATGTTATGCGCCCCCTTCAAAGGCACTTCCGACACCGGCATCACCGGCTCGGTAACTCCCCCCTCTTTCTCCACCCAGACAATCACTCCATCCCGCACAAACGCCCCTCGCCGAACGGCCTTGGTTCCACTAAACCAGAACACCTCACTCTTAGCCCGGGCCGCACTCAGCTGCACCACCCGATCGTCCCCGTTCAACACAAGCGCATCCTTCACGCCCTGCCTCTCGAAGATCCTCTCCTTTGCCGCCACATACTTCTCGAAGCTTCCGTGCCGGTCCAGGTGGTCCGGCGTGATATTCAGGATCACCGCAATCCTGGGATGAAACTCCTCCACGGTCTCCAATTGAAAGCTCGATACCTCCAGCACATTAACCGTCTCCGCTGTGCTCTGTGCCACAAGAGCGATCACCGGCAGTCCGATATTTCCGCCGACTTGTGTAGGTAAGCCCGAATCCCTGAAGATCTTCCCCACAAGCGTCGTCGTAGTGGTCTTCCCATTTGACCCGGTAATCGCCACCACCTGCCCCTTCAGATAACGGCTCGCCAACTCCAACTCCCCAATAACGGGGAGACCAAATGCCACGACCTGCTTCACCTCAGGCGTATCCATTGGCACACCTGGCGATACCACGATCAAATCCTGCCGCCGAAATGTCAGCAGACCATGGCCGCCCGACTCGACCATTATCCCGGACTCCAAAAGCGCTGGAATCTCTTTCGCCAGCGCCATCGCGCTGCGCGCATCGCTCACCGTCACCCGAGCCCCTTGCGCGCGCAGAAACATCGCCGCCGAAAGCCCGGACTTTCCAAGCCCAACCACCAACACCCGTTTATTCTTCAAATCCATCATGCCTTCACAGTCTCATCGGAGCTTCAACGTAGTCAACGCAAACAAAGCAAACACCAGCGCCACGATCCAGAATCGCGCAATCACCTTCGACTCTGACCAGCCCATCAGCTCAAAATGATGGTGCAGAGGAGCCATCTTGAAGATGCGTTTTCCATTTCGCAGTTTATAGCTGCCCACCTGCAACATCACGCTCAGGGCCTCAAGAATAAACACTCCGCCAATAAAAGGTAGCAGCAGCTCCTGCTTGATCACCACCGCAACGGTCCCAATTGCCCCGCCCAACGCAAGACTCCCGACATCCCCCATAAAAATCTCGGCCGGATGTGCGTTGTACCAAAGAAAGCCGATGCTCGCCCCGACCATGGACCCACAGAAGACCGTAACTTCACTCACCATCGGCATTCGCTGCAGTTCCAGGTAGTCCGAGAACACCACGTGCCCACTCACATAAGTCAGCACCGTCAGCGCACCCGCAGCAATGATCGTGCATCCAATCGCCAATCCGTCCAGCCCATCCGTCAGATTCACTGAGTTACTCGCGCCTGCAATCACAATCATGACGAACACGACGAATGGTACAAATACCAGCCAATGCATATGCGGAACGTGCCCCATCCACTCCCACACCAGGTCCGGTCGGAACCGTTTTGCAAAAGGCACCATCAGCCGCGTCGAATATCCTCCACGCGTCTCCATCACAACCAGAGCCGCCGCTACCGCAGCGCTCACCACAAACTGCAGGCCGAGCTTCGCCCGCGCCGTCAACCCCAGATTCCGCCGGTGCACTACCTTGATGTAGTCATCTGCAAACCCGATCGCTCCAAACGCCAGCGTCGACAACATCACCAGCCACACATACGGATTCGAAAGATCCGACCATAACAAGGTAGGCACCAGAATGGAGATGCAGATCAGCACGCCGCCCATAGTCGGCGTACCACTTTTTTTCTGATGCGACTGCGGCCCTTCTTCGCGGATATACTGCCCGATCTGAAATTCGCGCAGCTTCTCAATCACATACGGCCCGATCAGCAGTCCAATCAACAACGCCGTCAGGCTCGCAAACACCGTGCGAAACGTGAGGTAGCGGAATATGCGGAACAACCGGAAATAGGGAAATAGCTTCTGATACAGCAACCAATAGAGCAAAACGTCCCCCGCCTTTTACCCGCAGCTATGCTCATTTTTTGTCGCGAGTCACCCGTTATCTTAACAGCCCTATACCCTCTAGTCTGTGGTTATCTCATACGAGAACCAATGCAAATCCCACCGCCCGCAAAAAAATACGCTTCACAGCCCATTTTCCAACGCAAAACAAAGCGCATCCGCAGCCATCGCCAACTCGAACGCCAGGTGAGCATCGTGGTCGGCATCCTCCGCCTGACGCAACAGTTCGACCGTTACCGGAAACAAGTCTGTCCCCTTCCCGCGTTCCACGCCTTCAATCAGCTCTAATCGATGGTCCGTCTCGGCTATGAACTTTTCAAGCCACTCGGGGGCCGGCGATGCAACCTTTCGTTGATACTTCTCTCTCGCCGCGTAAAGGCCAGCCAGCGACAGATGCTCCGCAGCCCTCAACACGCCAATCGCCCGCAGTACAAATCTGTTTCCGCCTTCATCCTCCGATGCCTTGCGATAAAGCTTCACCCCTCGCTCCAACAGATCTCGAAGGTCTTCCCCAGTACCCTTCTCCATGAGTGAGATCACCACCGAAGCCCGCTGCATATGATGGAACGCAGTCATCAACCCATGATCCGAAGCAGTGGTCGTCTTCGCGCCGGTCGATTTTTTTCCAACATGCTTCGTTGCTTTCTTCGCATGCTTCTTAGCAACATTTTTTTTCAACGCATGTTTGGCAGCCTTCTTCGCATGTTTCTTCAATGCGCCCTTTTTCTCAACCTTGGCGATAGCCTTATCTCTATCCGGCATCTTCCGCTCCATTCAATTTGCTTGCAATAATCTCAGATGCTGTTAGAACTCGTCACGTTCCTGGTGCTTTTGTAATGACTGTCAGTGCCTTTTCCAGGCGTACGCCTCGCGAAGCTTTCAATAACACTACGTCTCCCGAGCGCACATTCGCAACCATCCACTCGCCTGCCTCTTCAGCACTAGTTACAAACGATGCATCGACTCCAGCCGCCTTAGCGGCATCCACCATCGCCTCAGCAGCTCCGCGAACACCCAAAATAAGGTCCACTCCTCGCTCTTTCATCCTTGACCCGCAGGCAGCGTGTAACGCCTTCGCATCCGGCCCGAGTTCCAGCATCTCCCCCGCGACCACTATGTGGCGCTCCCCTGGCGTCGCCATCAGCGCCTCCACCATCGCATCCAGCGCTGTCGGATTCGAGTTGTAGCAGTCGTTAATCAGCATCGCGCCACGCCATTCCAGCACCTCGCCGCGCTTATCTCCCGCTCGCATCTCACCCACTACCGCGGCGCATTCCTCCAAAGAGATTCCGCTCCGCAGACCCACGGCAATGGCCGCCAGCGCATTCGGAACGTTGTGCCTCCCCAGCATCCTCAGATGCACACTCGCACGCTCGCCATTCGCCTCCACGGTAAAGACCACTCCCTCTGCGCCCACCTCCGCCACATGAACGGCTCTTACTTCAGCTCCCTCACCCACCCCATAGAAAGTCGCTCGTCCGCCAAGTCCGCGTCCGAACGAAGCGACATAGGCATCGTCGAAGTTCAACACTGCCACACCATTCGACGGCAACGCTTGTATCAACTCAAACTTCGCCCGTGCAATACCTGCAATCCCATCTGCAAAAAACTCAAGGTGCACCGGCCCGACATTCGAAACAACTCCCCAGTCCGGCTCTGCAATTTTGGCCAACGAAGCAATCTCCCCCGCATGGTTCATGCCCATCTCAATCACTGCAACTTCATGCTCACGCTCCAGCTTCAACAGCTGCAAAGGCAGGCCGAATCCATTATTCAAGTTTCCCGCCGACTTCAACACATTGAACTTCGCTCCCAAAACCTGAGCCACCGCCTCCTTTGTGGTCGTCTTGCCTGCCGATCCAGTCACTCCGATCAAGCGGCCGCCCCACTCTCGCCGCACAGCATGGGCAAGCTGTTGCAGTGACTTCAACACGCAGTCCTCACCATCTGCGACCAGCAGCAATCGAGCTTCATCCACCTCTGCTGGGACAATCCACCGATTGCTCACCACCGCTGCGGCCGCTCCATTCATAAGCGCGGCCTGCACATACTCGTGCCCGTCCAGCCTCTCGCCACGCACCGCAAAGAACAACTCTCCTGCGCCAACCGTCCGCGAGTCGATCGCATACCCAACCACCTCAGCAGACGTATCGAACTCGCCATCCGCGTGGATCCAATCCGCAATCTGTCCCAATGTCAGCTTCAAGCAATCTCCTTCAGAACTCTCGCAGCGACGGCAACATCATCAAACGGCACAGTACCATCCTTCAAGATCTGCACCTTCTCATGCCCTTTTCCAGCAACTAAAACAATATCTCCCACTCGTGCAGCGCGAATTGCAATCTCAATCGCCCCCGCTCGATCCTCCTCCACAATGCAAGTCGTACCCGTCTCCCTGACTCCCGCCAAAGCCTCTTCAATGATCACCATCGGATCCTCGCTTCGAGGATTATCGCTGGTCAATATCACCAAATCGCTTCCCTCACCCGCAGCCCGCCCCATGCGCGGACGTTTCGTCTTATCCCGATCTCCGCCACATCCAAACAACGTGATCACCTTTCCGCCACCCACTAACTCCCGCGCCAATGCGATTAGATTTCTCAACGCATCATCTGTATGCGCATAGTCCACCACAACCGTAATCCCCAACCCATTCGACACTGTTTCGAACCGCCCCGGCACTGGCACTAACTTTTCGGCAGCGTTCGCAATCTGCTCCAGACTAAGACCTCGAGCCAACGCAGCACACGACGCTGCCAGCAAGTTATACACATTCACCCGACCAGTCAGAGACGATCTCATCGCCGCCGTTCCCCTCGGTGTCTTCCAATCGAATCTCGTCTCACCCGCTCGCAACACCAAGTCTTCTGCCCGAAACGCGGGTGTTCGACCGAAACGCCCTCCAAACCCGTAGGTCCAGACCTCACCGCATCCAGCAGCCGCTCTCTCCATCGCACCGCCGTATTCGTCATCAACATTCACCACGGCTACCCGAGGCGGAGGCGCTCCACCCCCCTCAAACAATCTCGCCTTCGCCGCAAAATAGTTCTCCATCGTCCCGTGATAGTCCAGATGATCCTGCGTAAGATTCGTAAACATCGCCACATCCACTGGGATTCCCCACACCCTCTCCTGCTCAAGAGCGTGCGAGGACATCTCCATCACTGCCTCCGTCGCCCCAACCTTCGCGCCATCCGCAAAGAGCGAAAGAATATCTCGCGACTCTGGAGTCGTATGTTCCGACACCCGCACTTCGTTCCCTACATGCGTCTCAATCGTACCGATCAATACACACGTTCGCCCTACGCTTCGCAACATCGCCTCAAGCAAAAACGCGGTCGTCGTCTTACCATTCGTTCCCGTCACAGCACCCAACGCAAGCCGACGCTCCGGGTGCCCCATCACAGTCGAGCTAACCTCCGCCAGCGCCCGACGCCCGCGCTCTACGAACGCTGCCCCGACGCCACTATGCGCTCGCCGCAAGCTCTCATATGCTTCCTTTGAATCCGTAACGACAGCCGCCGCGCCCCGCGCGATAGCAGCATCGATATACCGATTTCCATCGGTCGCCTCACCTCGCATCGCGACAAACACATCGCCCCGCCCCACCCGCCGCGAATCATACTCGACCCCGGCGACATCAACCGACGCGCACCAGCGCTCCGTCGCGTTAAGGCCTTTACACACCATCTCCCAATTCATATATGGATGCTAGCTGACAGAAGCAATACCTGGCAGTGCAAACTATCGATTGAACCGCACAATAACCTCGGTACCCGCAGGCACCATCGTTCCAGCCGCAGGCACCTGTTCGCAAGCCAGCCCACTGCCTACCGCCTGCACGCGCAGACCCACCGTATCCGCACGCTCTACAACGCCTCTGAGCCCCATTCCCTCAAAAGACGGCACCGGGATTCGTAGCCCCGCGTCCACCACAACAGAGCCTTTGTCTTTAACCGAGACCGCAGGTACAACCTTAGCCGGAACCAATCGCGCCGAAGCGCCTTCATCACCCAAAGTCGAACTCGTTCCACCGTCCGCATGGAATGACGCCAACACCTTCGCTGGTAGCAGACTCACAATCCCGGAAGTCTTCCCCGCAACCTTCGTCGTCGGAGCTACGATGGGATTCTCATCGGCCGCAACCTCCGCGGCAGCCGCATTCGCAGGCGTGCGCAAGGGATCGTCCGCAGGCAGACTATTCACGTCGTCAAACATCGCGTTCAAGTCCGCCGTGCTATCAGCAGGAGAATCATCCACAACTTCCTTCTGCGTGATCTGCAACTCTTTCTTCGTCTTCAGCGGCTGGTCATGCGGCACTCCCAGGTACTCCAGCACCTGCTGCGCCACGTCCGCGAACACCGGCGCACTCGCCGCTCCACCGTAGTGCGCCGCTTCGCCGCCAGCTGTCGGCGTGTCGATTACAACCGCGATCGAGATCGCCGGATTGCTCACCGGCGCAAAGCCCGCGAAGCTTGCCACCAACTTCGTGTGCGAGTACGTATGCGTCGCCACATCGATCTTCTGTGCAGTCCCCGTCTTGCCCGCGGAGCTGTACCCGTTCAACGCCGCCAGCTTGCCCGTACCCTCGGTCACGATTCCCTGCATCATCATCCGCATCTTCGCCGAAGTCATCTCCGAGATCACCCGGTGCGCTCCATCTGGCAGCGTCGACGGCAACTGATTCGATGGCCGAAACGCTGCGGGTTTCAACCTCGCATCACCCTTCATCTCATCGGTCGACTGCAACAGCACGTGCGGCGGCATATATACCCCGCCATTTGCGAGCGCACTCACCATCGTCACCAGTTGTACCGGCGTCACGCCGACTTCCTGTCCAATCGCCATCGACAGAATGCTCGTCGATCCCCATTTCTTCGGTGCCCGCAGCAAACCGCGCGTCTCGCTCGGCAGTTCAATCCCTGAACGATCGCCAAAACCAAATCCGCGCATGTAGTTGTAAAACTTGTTCGGCCCCAACTTCAGTGCCATCTTTGCCGCGCCAACGTCGCTCGAGTGCTCCAGCGCATATTGCACTGTAACAACGCCAAAGTGGTCGCTGTGGTCGTCGTGCAGCGTACGGCCATACATCGTCATCGCGCCGCCTTGGCAGTCCACCAGGTCAGTCGGCTGCACGCCCGCGCCATCCAGTGCCGCCGAATACGTCACCAGCTTGAACGTAGACCCCGGCTCATACACATCGCTCACCGCAAGGTTCTGCAGCACGCTAGAATCCATGTGCTTCTGGTCGTTTGGATTGAACCGCGGCGCAATCGCCAGCGCCAGAATCTGTCCCGTGTGCGGATCCTGCACCACCACCGTACCGTGCAGCGCTCTTGTCTTCAGCATCTGCGCATCCAGCGCGCGCTCTGCCATGTACTGAATATTCGCGTCGATCGACAACACAAGGTTCTCACCCGGCATCGGCTGGCTCTCTTCGCTTCCCAGCACATGCCGTTTCGCATCGAGCGCCGTCAGCATGTGCCCAGGCTCGCCATGCATATCTTCGTCGAACTGCCTCTCTAATCCTCCCAAACCCACATCGTCTGTGCCCACATATCCCAGCACTTGTGCCGCCAAATCATTATTCGGGTAGAACCGCTTGAACTCCTTCTGAAAATAAACTCCCTTCAGATTCAACTCGCGCAGACGATCAGCGATCTCCGGATCAACCTTCCGCGCCACCCACGCAAAGTTCCTCGAAGCGTTGAACCGCGCGAGCATCTGCTGCTGCGATGTGAAGTTATCCCGTGGGTCTGCATGAACGATCTCTGCAAGTATCTCCGCTGCACTCGCGCGATTGTCTCCCAACTCCGACGGCACCGCATACACACTATCCACCTGCACCGTCACCGCAAGCTCACGAAGATTCCGGTCATACAACATTCCGCGACGTGGCGCGACCTCAAACGTCCTCTGCTGCTGCAGCGCTGCGCGATGCACGAAATCGCCGTGCCGCACCACCTGCAACCACCCGAGACGCAGAGCAATCAGCGACGTCCAGCCACAAAAAAAGAGTGCCACATAAGCGAAACGGATCCTCCGTATCGGAGCGGTCAACGTCTGCCGTGGCACCTTATTCATTCCATCCCTGCTTCTTCGTTTAGTCGTACTTCAATGGCCTCTTCGTTAGAACGTTCTCAGCAAACTCGAAGAACTTCAGATGCTTCCACGCCAAAAACTTATTGAATCATCTGCATCGAAGGAGCGTTTGCCTGCGCCAGCACCGGCACGTTCGGATCTCCACCCTCTGGCCGCACCACCTGCCCAGGTTGAGGCTCCGCCAGGCCAAGTTGCTTTGCGATCTTGTCGATCCGACCCGGATCGGTTAGCTGAGCCTCCGTCAACCGAAGCTGACGGTTCTCCTCCCGAAGCTGCTCCACTTGCAATTTCTGCGCTTCAACGTGATACCCAATCTCGATCGCAGAAAAATGCTGCCACACATACACCATCACCAGCACAAACAGCACGCTCATCATCGCAGTGAATGTACGCATCTCGCGCCGCCGATCTGGATCATCCGCCTTCACAATGCGGCTGTTATCAATGTGCTTGGTGAAGAAGACCTCCGGAGTCGGTCCACGCCGCGCTCGCCGCTGCGTCTCATAAAGTTCACGATTGCGCGCAGCCAGCGACTCCGCACGGCTCTGCGCCCGCGAACCCATCATCTCCATCTGTTGTCCTGCTATCGCCGAAGCTGCCATCGTGCACCTCACTCACTCGTCGTTCTAATCTTTGCCACTCCCCAAAACGTACGAACCGGGCCGGGATCGCTATTGGAGGAAGGGACTTTGTCGTACTGAGTTGTCTTTCGCCTGAAAGAAGGTGGGACAACCCCGGCCCGATCACATGTTTTCTCTGTCTATATAGAGTGCACCATTTTCAGTGCAACAGAGAATCTTGTACCTAAACTTTTTCAGCCGCCCGCATCTTTGCACTCCGAGATCGCGGGTTTCTCATCTGCTCCTGCTCAGCCGCTACCACCGGCTTCTTCGTCAAAACCTCAAATATCTTCGCGTCCTTTGCCGCCTTGAACGCGTCTTTCACCAGCCGGTCTTCCAACGAGTGAAAGCTGATCAACACCAACCTTCCGCCCGGTTTCAACAGAGATCCCGCGCTCTTCAGCAGCGATTGAATCTCTCCCAACTCGTTATTCACGCGAATCCGAAGTGCCTGAAAGGTTCTTGTAGCGGGATGAATCTTCTCGCCTTTCATTGGTGGGGCCTCGGCCGATACGATTCGAGCCAATTCTGCTGTAGTCGTAATCGGCCGGGCCCTAACAATGGCTCTGGCGATTCTCCGCGACCTCCTTTCCTCTCCGAATTCGTAAATCAGGTCGGCGAGTCCGTTTTCGTCTTCCTGATTTACCACTTGCTCGGCCGTCTCCCCGCTGCGCGTATCCATCCGCATATCAAGCGGGCCATCGGTCCGAAAACTAAATCCTCTGTGCGCCTCGTCCAGCTGCAGGCTGCTCACGCCGAAATCAGCGAGCAATCCATCCAGGCTCCCCGGCTCAATCACTCCCGAAGCCTCCGAAAACGCCCTGGGTTCAAAAACCAGCTCAGGCATCTCGCCGCCAAGCTCAGCCCGTAAACCCTCAAGCCTTGCTTTAGCCTTCTCCATCGCCTCCGGGTCGCGGTCAAAGCCAATCAACTTACCTTTGCCGCCCAGCCTCTTCGCAATCTCCGAAGAGTGCCCCGCCAGACCCAGCGTCGCGTCAACCACCACGCCGCCCGGCCGCACATTCAAATACTCCAAAACTTCTTCTAAAAGAACCGGCACATGTTGCGGACTCTTCATCTTTCACCCGCCTTCTGTGCTGCCCCTGGGGCCATCCCGCACCTGCTAAGCAACAACCTTTGTCTTATCTGCAAATGCCATCAAATCTGCATCCGTTAGTTCAACCGCTCCACTTGCCTTCTTCATCTCGGCATCGAACAGCTCTGCATTCACAACTTCCAACAACGTCTGCGACCCCAGAACATTGACCTCGCCTGTAACCTTCGCCAACTCCCGCAACTTCTGTGGAATCAGCACCCGGCCCTGTGCGTCCATCTCAGCCATCTGCCCGTAAAAGTTCGTTACATCCTGAAACTTCTTCCGAACCGGATCCATCGGGGACATCTTCGACAGCGACGCCTCGATCTGCTCCCACTCCTTCAGCGGATAAACCTGCGCCCGCTTCCCATCCATGCTCGTTATGTAGAACTGGGGTCCGTACAGCTCATCCACACGGCGCTTGAACTCGGCGGGAAGTTTTAGTCTCCCCTTCTCGTCCACGCGTGTTGGATGATTTCCCCGAAACATAACGACCTCGATACCTTGCCCAACTCAAATTCCGTTCAAAATCACTTCGCAGCGTAGAATTTTGCCTGCGGGGAACCTCGTTTGGTCCACCAAAGTCCAAAATGTTCTACTTCGCTCCACCAGCATCGCCGAGCGTCCCCACCCTGTAAAGAGTTAATTTGTGCAACTTCTGTGTATTTCCCATATCGGGATGTGGAAAACTCAGCCTCTTGGGCAATCTAGAAATACAACCACTACAGGCAGTGTTAGCTACCGTGGTTCATGCCTTCCGAGTCACTTGAAAGCTCTGAAACCATCTGGTAAGCGAAATAAAAGCGAAAGTGCTAGCTCCCGCCTAATAACCTCTTCCGCCGAAGCAGCCAGATCAGGTAAGCCAGCACCGCCAGATTGATCAACAGCAGGCTCAGCCGGAACCAATCCGGGCGACGTACCAGCTCATATAGCTCCCACGGCAAAAACGAGACGGTCAGTACCAGAGTCAGATACTCTGCCCAGACCTTCTCCATCAGCAGCCCAACCCCTTCCGTAAGAGCCAGTGCCGAATAACCGAACGTCGCAACGCTGATCTGTCGTAGCCGATGCGCGTCAATCAGGTCGACCTTGTCGAGCAGCAGTGCGACAAACCGGCTCTCCGGATCGAACTTCAGCTTTACAGCCAGCCGCAATATCTCATCTCCAAGATCTTTATGCAGCAGGTGAAGCGCTCCCGCGCCGATACAGAAGAAAAAAATCGCCTTCGCCAGTTTGAACAGGCCGATCAGCAGCAGGCCACGGTCCCGCTTACCGCTGACGTGACCTTCGCCCTCTTGCGCCTGTACCAACCCGCGACTGATGCTCGATTCGTTTTGCATGAGCTCCGACTTTCAGTTGACGGTGAGTGGGTGGAATTTGTCAACGCCCCGTCCGTTGCAGCTCATCTTTACCGCATCAACATCAATCGCAGAACAATTGTGCTCACGCAATCGGACTCCCCGCGCTCATATTCTTCATCATCTTTTGCGCGCAGCATGGAGATGTACCAGAATCCAGTTCGCGCGAGCGGACGTAGATGCTTATGAGTGCCCCTGCAGGGAACAAGCTTCTAGAAATCGTGAATAACAAAAGGATAACCACAATGAAGAAGACTTTCCTCGCAGCACTTGCAGTGGCCGCTCTGGCCATCACCTCACTGAACGCCCACGCCCAGAAAGATCCAGACGTAGGTGGCGCCGCCATGTACGCCAACAAGACCATCGTCGAGAACGCAGCCAACTCACCCATCCACAAGACCCTCGTCGCTGCCGTCAAAGCTGCCGGCCTGGTCGACACCCTCAACAGCCCTGGCCCCTTCACCGTCTTCGCCCCAACCGATGACGCCTTCGCGAAACTCCCCGCAGGCACCGTCGAAACCCTCGTCAAACCCGAAAACAAAGACACGCTCGTCAAGATCCTCACCTACCATGTCGTCTCCGGCAAGGTCAGTGCAAAAGAGCTCGAGAAGATGATCATGAAGGGCGGCGGCAAGGCCACACTCAAGACCGTACAAGGAGAAGATCTCATCGCAACGACGTCCGGCGGCAAGATCATTTTGACTGATGCCAAGGGCGGTACGGCCACCGTCACCACAGCAGATGTCTTCCAGTCCAACGGTGTCATTCATGTCATCGACACCGTTCTCATGCCCAACTAAAAAGTGTTCCTCCGTGCATTGCCATTGGCGCCTCATCACGAGGCGCCGCTTTTTTCATAACCAAGCAAACGCAACTAAAAATGACTCGGGACTCGTAGTTTTTCGGGCGACCCGTTATAACCAAGCCAGCCTATGCGCCACACCTACCACTCCGAGCATTGGCTTCCCTATTCAGTCGACCTCGTCTTTACCTTCTTCTCCAACCCCGAAAATCTGCCGCGACTCATGCCTCCCTGGCAGAAGGCCCGCATCGAAGAGGCTGCTTTGACAGCTCCAGAACTCCGAGTCGGCTCTCGCATCAAAGGCACCGTTGCAGGCCCAGGATCGCGCATTACCCTCAGCTTCAAACCCTTTCCCTACGCTCCCCTACGCGTTTCGTGGGTAGCCGAAATCACAGAGTTCGTCTGGAACGATCACTTCTGCGACCATCAACTCCGCGGCCCATTCACGTACTGGCACCACTGCCACAGCCTTCGCTCGGAAACTCGCACCCACATCTCCGGAACTCTGCTCCGCGACGAAGTTGAATACGAACTGCCTCTCGGCAAACTAGGCGAGCTAGCGAACCCACTCGTTACAGGACAACTCCGCAACACCTTTGCCTACCGTCATAAGCGCACGGACGAACTGCTTTCTCGCAAGACTCCGTGATAGCGCGTCAAATCAATTCTGTTTCGACACCATCGTCCTAAGACAAAAAGGAGACCGCATCAGCGGCCTCCTTTCACACATCTTTCAGAGCTCTCTCAGGAGTGCTTCGCCAGCACATGGTCCATCATCTTCGCCAGGTAAGGCCGCGCCTTCTCCAGAGCAGCCTCCGCCGTCAAACCATACTTCTCTCGCAGCGACTCAACCTTGCCATGCTCGATAAACGCATCCGGCCAACCCACCCGCACCACCGGCACCTGCAGCTCAAGATCGTTCAGCACCTCCATCACCGCTGAACCGAATCCACCTGCCAGCACATGGTCTTCAAGCGTCACCACCAAACCGCATCGACTACCGAAGTTAGCCACACACTCACGATCAACCGGCTTTGCAAATCGTGGATTGATCACCGCCGCCGAAAAACCTTCTCCGCGCAGCAGCTCCGCGAGACGTTCAGCCTCTGGCAGCATCGCGCCCAGACCGAAGATCGCAACCTCCGCACCGTCGCGAATCACCTCAGCCTTCCCGATCTCAAGCGCCACCGGCTGTTCCTTCACTGCAACCCCAGGCCCAGTGCCGCGAGGGTAACGAATTGCACTTGGCCCTTCATGCAGCATCGCGGTGTACATCATGTCTGCGAGTTCGTCCTCATCCTTCGGCACCATATGAACGAGATTCGGCACGCTCCGCAGATAGCTGATATCGAACAACCCATGATGCGTCGGTCCATCATCGCCACTCAGACCACCGCGATCCATGCAGAACACCACCGGCAGATTCTGCAGACACACATCATGCACAATCTGATCGAACGCACGCTGCAGGAACGTCGAATAGATCGCACAGAATGGCTTATACCCCTTGGTCGCCATGCCAGCGGCAAAGATCACCGCATGCTCCTCAGCAATCCCTACATCAAAATACCGTTTCGGATGATGCGGTCTGAACAGATCGAGAGCAGTCCCATTCGGCATCGCCGCCGTAATCGCCACTACCTTGTCGTTCGCGGTTGCCAGCTTGGTCAACGACTCAGCAAATATCTCTGAGTAGGTCTTCTGCCCTGCAGCCTTTGTCTCTCCAGTCTGCGCGTCATACGGCCCCAGCCCATGAAACTTCTTCTGCTTCTCAATCGCCGGCTGAAAGCCTCTGCCCTTCTGAGTAATCGCATGCAGCACAACCGGCCGATTCTGCTGCTTCAGATACTTGAAAGTCTCAATCAGCAAAGGAAGATTGTGTCCATCGAGCGGTCCGAAGTAGCTCAGCCCAAACTCCTCAAACAACATGCCCGGCCCAATCAAACCCTTCGCGGCCTCTTCTGCCTTACGCACCACATGCCGCGCCGTCTTGCCGCCAAACCGCTCCAACAGATCCGCCGCCTTGTCATGCAGGCTCGAAACCGTCGGATTCGTCACAATCTTGTGGAAGTACTCCGCAATTGCACCGACGTTCTTATCAATCGACCAGGCATTGTCGTTCAACACAACAATCAGGCGCTTCGTCTGCGCAGCAATATTGTTCAACGCTTCAAAAGAGATCCCGTTCGTAAACGCAGCGTCACCCGCCAGCGCAACAATATGTTCCTTTCCACCCGACATATCCCGCGCTACCGCCATCCCCAGCGCAGCGCTCAGCGCCGTTCCAGCGTGCCCCGCGCCGTAGCTGTCATGCTCGCTCTCGGTGCGCAGCATAAACCCATTCAGTCCACCTGGCTGCCGAATCGTATGAAACAGCTTCTCTCGCCCAGTCAGAAGTTTATGCACATAAGCCTGGTGGCTCACATCAAAAACAAAACTATCCGTCGGTGTATCGAACACATAGTGCATCGCCAGAGTCAGTTCGACGACGCCAAGATTTGGCCCGATATGTCCGCCCGTCTTCGAGACTCCGACAATCAGCCGCGCCCGTATCTCCTCTGCCAGTTGCGTCAGCTCAGGAATCGTCAGCTTCTTCACATCGGCGGGAGAGTTGATCGTCTCAAGAATGTTGCTCATCAAAACCTGTTCTGCAGTCTCGCTTACCGAGCGTAGCGTCCTGCGCCAAACGCGTACCACATCCTGAACCCGGCTGAATGAGGTAGCTCTTAAGTATATCAACCCTCAAAGCCATCCATTGTTGCTTATCCAAGCCACACTCGTTAGACGTTCCCACAGACCTTACCAGATCTCTCTAAATCTCTCATCTTCCATTGAATAAAAGCACTAAAGAAAAGACTTTCTCTCATCAAAAAAGCAGATGAAGAGAATTCATCTGAGAAATCAACACATTTTCAACATCTCTAGGACTATCAGACATAGCTCCAGCCGAATTTCTCCTCTGAGGTATCCTTCCCTCACATGGTTCCCGCCGTTTCCACGACAGGCCTCACCCGCCGTTTCGGTGAATTCACCGCCGTTCAAGACGTTAACCTCACCGTCGCCTCGGGTCAGTTCTTCGGTTTCCTGGGCCCCAACGGCGCAGGCAAGTCCACCACTATCAAGATGCTCACCGGCCTCCTCGCCCCCACCTCTGGCTCCATCCAGATCCTCGGCCTCGACGCTATCTCCAACCCCATCGAAGTTAAGCGACAGATCGGCGTCGTCCCGGAAGGCCTTGCACTCTTCGGCCGTCTCACCGCCGCCGAGTACCTCCGCTTCGTAGGCCGCATGTACGGCCTCGACAGCGCAACCACCGCAACCCGCACCACCGAACTCCTCGACTTCATGGGCCTCGCCGGAGAGACCCGCAAGCTCATCACCGACTTCTCCCACGGCATGCAGAAAAAACTCGCCCTCGCCGCCGCCGTCATCCACGGCCCCAGAATCCTATTCCTCGACGAGCCCTTCGAAGGCGTCGACGCCATCGCCTCCGGCACACTCAAAGCCATGCTCCAGGGCATGATCGCCCGCGGCGCCACTATCTTCCTCACCTCACACGTCCTCGAAATCGTCGAGCGCCTCTGCACCCACATCGCCATCATCGACCGCGGCCACCTCATCGCCAACGGATCCCTCGAAGAGCTTCGTGCCGGTGTCCAGGCCCGCAATCCCGCAGACAACGGAAGCATTGCCAACCAAACCCTCACGCTCGAACAGATCTTCCTCAGCATCGTGGGCAGCGACCCAAACGCCGTCCACCCCGAGCAGGAGCTCTCATGGCTGGGCTAACCCCACCCCCGCCTCCACTGCCTACAAACGCAGCTCCCCACGTCCAACCCTGGACCGCCAATCAAAGTCGCGCCCAGTTCACCGCCCTCGCTCAACTCCGCTGGTGCATCTTTCGCAACGCCTTCCGTCGCAAAGGCGGAGCCGGTGAACTCGTTGCCCGCATCATCTTTTTCCCCTTCATCGCAGCCATCGCGATCGGCCCCATCGTCGGCGCTGGCCTGGGCGGCTACTATCTCGTCACATCCGGCAACCTCGCCAAGCTCCCCATCCTCACATGGAGCATCTTCGCCCTCTGGCAGCTCGTCGTCCTCAACATCGCACCACCTAACCTCAGCTTCGACATCAACACCATCATCCGCTTCCCCCTCAACTTTCCCCGTTACCTCATCGCCCGCCTCTTCTTCGGCCTGCTCTCTGCCTCAAACGTCATCGGCACAATCGCCCTCATCGCCGCAGACATTGGCATAGGCATCGCAAAACCGTCGCTACTCCCCTGGTCAACACTCCTCTTCGCAACCTTCGCCCTAGCAAACATCTTCTTCACCCGAATGGTGCTCGCGTGGGTCGACCGCTGGCTCTCCACCCGCCGCGCCCGCGAACTTCTTACTGCCTTCATCCTCTTCGCGTCTCTTGCATTCCAGTACATCAACCTGAACTACAACCCCGGCTTTCAGCAAAGCCGCCACCACGCAAATCATCTCCCATTCCTACTCAAAGTCTTCCATCACATCCAACCAATCGGAGCGCTGCTGCCACCCGGACTAACCGCAACCTCCATCGCCAGCTTTGACCGCGCTGAGTACTTACCCTCCTTCGCGTCGCTCTTCGGCCTCATCGCCTTCGCCTGCCTCTTCCTCACCATCTACGCCTGGCGCATGCACCGCGAGTTCCGAGGAGAGAACCTCAGTGAACTAACCAAACAGCCTCAACCATCTCGCCCAGCATCCATCGCGGGCTCATCAACCCAATCGACACTCGCGCAATCAGCAGCAACGACCAACACCTACGGCCTAAGCCCCACCATCATCGCCTGCCTGCAAAAAGAACTCCTCTACGTCCGCCGCAACACCAATCAACTCTACGGCTTCTTCGCACCCATCTTCATGGTCTTCCTCTTCGCCAGCCGCATCGGCAGCAGCGACCGTTTCGGAGCTTACGTCTTCCCCGCTGCCGTCGCATACTCCATCCTCGGCGTCTCAATCCTCTCCTACAACTGCCTCGGGATGGATGGCCCCGGCATTCAACTCTACTTCCTCACCCCAATCCGCCTACGCACTGTCTTCCTCGCCAAAAACCTCGTAGGCTTCCTTCTCAACCTCATCGAGCTTGTCCTGATCTTCGTCGTCATCAGCTTCGTCAGCCATCCACCCTCCCTCCTGATCACGCTCGCAACCATCTGCTGGCTCGTCTTTGCCACCTTCACCAACGGAGCAGTCGGCAATCTCCGCTCCCTCGCCGCCCCAAAGAAAATCGACCTCTCGAAGATCAATCGCAAACAAACCTCACAGCTCAGTGCACTCATTGCCATGGGTATCGTCATTGCCTGCTTTGGAGTCGGCTACGGCGGCGTACTCCTGACAAGCCACCTCAATCGTCCGTGGCTTTTAGTTCCGATCTTCCTAGCCTTGGCCACCGCCGCATTTGTCTTCTACATCCAGATCCTGAACCGCCTCGACACAATCGCCCTCAGCCACCGCGAAGAGCTCTCCGAAGAACTCTGCAAAACTTAGAGCCGTCTCTCTCCAGCCGTTGTTATTGCCGTTGCTTGCCTTTTTGTTGTCATCCCGTAGGGATCTGCTGTCCCTCGACCCACCCAGGCACTCGTCATCTCGACCAAAGCGACTCACAGTCTCACCGTGAGTCGCAGTCGAGAGCCCCCCGCATTTGTTCTTGCCTCTGTCACCACCTCTTCGCCATCGCAGTCCACGCACAACCGAAGCTGCCGAAACCACCCATATCCGGACATGACAAACCCTCGCCAGCTCTGAGTTACACTGGCTACCTTCGCAGACAAACCCGTACGGACCCACGTCCAATGTATGCAGAGCCTCCACACGACGCAGTTCCACAAAGGGGAAGACAGATGCAGCCTCGCAGCCGTAACACCGCACTCCTGACAGCATTCGCAATAGCCACAACACTTGGCGTACACGCCAGAGCCCAGAACTCCACTGAACAACCTGATAAGTATGTATGGCTCGAAGATGTCTCAGGCGAAAAATCCATGGCCTGGGTCAACGCGGAAAACGAGCGCTCAGCCAAGGTCCTCCAGGCCGATCCGCGCTTCGCGGTGCTCTCCGAAACGGCGCTCAAAGTTCTCGAATCCCCAACCCGTCTCCCCACTCCCAACCTTGTCGTCGGCGAGATCTACAACACCTGGCAAGACGCGCAGCACGTACGCGGCATCCTTCGCAAGACATCGATGGCCAGCTACCTCACCGCGCAACCGGACTGGCACACCGTCATCGACTACGACGCCCTCGCAGCGAAAGATAACGAAAAGTGGGTCCAGAAGGGCCTCCGCTGCCTCTATCCCGGCAATAGCCTCTGCCTCGTCGCCCTCTCTGCCGGAGGCGAAGACGCAGAAACCCTCCGCGAGTTCGATCTGAAGACCGGCAACTTCGTTGAAGGCGGCTTTGTCCTCCCGAAATCGAAACAGGAGGTCACCTGGGTCGACAAGGACACTCTCCTCGTCTCACGCGACTGGGGTCCCGGCACCCTGACGCAGTCCGGCTACCCCTTCGTCGTCAAACTCTGGAAGCGCGGCCAGCCACTCGACCAGGCCAAAGAGGTCTATCGTGGCACCGAAGCCGACGTCAGCGCCGACGCGAGCTCTCTCCACGATAGTAAGGGTCATCACGCCATCCTCTTCACGCGAGGAGTCAACTTCTTCGAGCGCGAGGTTGCACTCGACACCCCCGACGGCCCGAAAAAAATCTCCACCCCAACCAAGTCTGAGATCAACGGCCTGCTCGACGGCCAGATCATTCTCACCCTCAACGAAGACTGGAAGCCGGAAGGCTCATCCACGACCCTTCCCCAGGGCTCGGTCGTCTCGCTTGACCTCGAAGCTGTCCGAAAGGATCAGGTTCATCTCAAGCCCACTATCATCTTCACGCCCACAACCGAGGAGTTCGCGCAAGAAGCCTCCATCACCAAAGATCACCTCCTCCTCACCACGCTTGACCACGTGCAGGGCCGCGCCTACGTCTATACACGCGACGCAAAGAAGGACTGGACGCGCAAGAAGATCGACATCCCCGACAATCTCAGCGTGGAGATTGCAACAACGGACAACTCCAGCAACCAGTTCTTCCTCGAAACCACCGGCTTCCTCACACCGTCCTCGCTCCTCCTCGGCGACGCAGCCACTGCAACTCTCAAACCTGCCAAGACTCTCCCAGCTCAGTTCGACGCCTCGAACCTGATCGTCGAGCAACTGCAGGCCACCTCCAAAGACGGAACCAAGGTCCCTTACTTCGTCGTTCGCCATAAAGACATCAAGTACGACGGCTCCAACCCCACGCTCATGGGCGCCTACGGCGGCTTCCAGGTCTCCGAAACCCCCGTCTACTCCGGCGTCCTCGGCAAGCTCTGGCTCGAGCGCGGCGGCATCTACGTCATGGCCAACATTCGCGGCGGCGGCGAGTTCGGCCCAGCATGGCACGAGGCCGGCCTCAAAACTCATCGCCAGCGCATCTACGACGACTTCGCTTCCGTCGGGCAGGACCTCGTCACCCGCAAAATGACCTCGCCTCGCCGCCTCGGTATCGTCGGCGGCTCCAACGGTGGCCTCCTCATGGGCGTCGAGTTCACACAACACCCCGAGATGTGGAACGCCGTAGTCATTCAGGTCCCTCTACTCGACATGCTCGGCTACGAACACATCGCCGCCGGCGCCTCATGGGTCGGCGAATACGGCACCATCACCAACCCCGACGAGCGCAAGTTCCTCGCCTCCATCTCGCCCTACAACCAGCTCAACCCCGACACCAACTACCCCGAGCCGCTCATCTTCACCACCACGAAAGATGACCGCGTCGGTCCCGTTCACGCTCGTAAGTTCGCCGCCAAACTCGAGGAGTTCCACAAGCCCTTCTACTACGACGAGATCATCGAAGGCGGTCACGCAGCCGGAGCCAATCTCAAGGAGCAAGCCAACACCCGCGCCGAACAATACACCTACCTGACGCGAAAGCTCATGGACTAACCAAGCAACCAACGCCAACCACAAACTGAAGAGTCAGAAGCGCAACAAGCGCTTCTGACTCTTTCCACTTAACGCGGGCACCATCCGAGCATCGTTACTGCACTCCTCTACAACTCCGACAGGGTGGCCCATCCTTCGCAGTCTCATCGCGAAGGGTGGGTTATTCGCGCCACGCGCGAACCGCTCTTCTCCCGATGTCTCATTGGGCGTGGGCCTGTGTGGTTGCGGGGATTACTCCCACCACACTCAACATCCTTCCCGCCACACCCATCTCCCCCCGATGCGAAAAGTACTTCATCGCCCCGCTCTCATCCTGCGCACAAGCGGTACATTCGCCGATCACGGTAATCTGTTCTTCCTTAAGCCCAGCATGCAGCAACTGTCGAAGATTCGCCTCCCAAAGGTCCAGATACCACTTCGCTGAATCCTCCTCATCCCCCACCCGAAAAAGCTCCTCCGCATAACCAAACCGCGCTCCAAACGCCTTGTGCACCTCGTTCCCCACTGCGTAGCAGCAAGCCCCAATGCTCGGCCCCACCGCCGCCTCCAGATCCTCCACTCGCGACCCGTACTCATTCACCATCCTCGCGATCCCCACCTCGACGATTCCTGCCGCAGTCCCTCTCCAGCCCGCATGAAACGCCGCCACCACCTTCTTCTTCCCATCCACCACCAGCACCGGAACGCAATCCGCAGTCCCGACCCCTATCAACACCCCGGCAACATCGGTTATCAGCCCATCGCCTTCCAGCACGGCCTTCCCCTCTGCAGTCTCCAATCTCCCTTGGAGAGCTCCATCCCCATCCCCTACCATCCAAACGGTATCGGAATGAACCTGCCGAAGACCAACCAGCTTCAACCGATCCTCCCCACCGATCGCGTTCACAAACCGCCGTCGATTCTCCGCAACCAAAGCGGCCTCATCGTCCTTCGTCCACCCCAGATTCAGCGACGGTTCCCCATAAACAGTCGAAACCCCTCCGGCTCTCGTACTGAACCCATGCCTCAGCCACCCAAACCGCTGCCACCCCGGAACCCGCACCACTGCGACCTCGTCACCCACGGTAACTCCCTCATTTTGAATGCGCCTGCGCCGTCCACCAACTTTGTTGTATCCTAACGCGGGCCTGTCGATCACAATTCTAGGCCATCACTGGCATCGACCAGTGTCATCCAAACCACTTCGCGGTGCGACTTTGTAACATTCTGATACATACACCGTCTACATCTAGGTACTAATGCCGAGTTTCAAGCATCCAAGAGACGTGTTCCGATTTGCAGTGCGAGGGTCAGCTTTTAACCTCCTTTTCTTTCAACGAAAATTTGCATCCTTCCCCGTGGGTCTGTAATATACCGCGATTGTAGACATGAGAGTGAATGTGCCCAGCGTAAGCCCCCAATTTCTTCGTTCCCGTATCGGCAAAGTATGTGTCGCCATCATCGGCGCAACCCCTGCCGAGATGCTTGAAAAAGCTACCGCCGTCGTCAAAGAGACGCCCTTCCTCGAGTTCCGGCTCGACTACCTCGAAAAGCCCCTTCTCGCACTGCCGAAGCTGAAGCATTTCCTGAGCGAAAACACCGCCGTCACCGCCATCGCGACCTGCCGACGCGCAGCCAACGGTGGCAAGTTTGCCGGCAACCTCGCCGCCGAGATGGAGATCCTCTCCAAAGCCGCAACCTCCGGCTTTCACATCGTCGACCTTGAACTCGAGTCCGCCGAGAGCCTCAAGAAGGGCGAGCTCCAAAAGCTCCGCGACACCGGCGTGGCCCTCATCATCAGCCACCACGACTTCTCCGCAACCAAAGATCTCGACGGCATCTACAAGCGCATCGAGCCCTTCCATCCAGACTTCATCAAAATCGTCCCCACCGCCAAGACTCTTACCGACAACGTCACCCTCATGCGCTTCATCGAACGCATGGACGATCACTCCAACATCGTCGGCATCTGTATGGGCGACGCCGGCATCATCTCGCGCGTCCTCGGCCTGCGCGCCGGCAGCGCCTTTACCTTCGCCGCTGCAACAGCCGGCGAAGAGACTGGCCCTGGCCAGATCGCAGCCCGCACACTCATCGAAACCTACCGCATTGATCAGGTAGACGCCGCCACCAAGGTCTACGGAGTCGCCGGCAACCCCATCCGCAGTTCGCTCTCGCCCATCATGATGAACACCGCCTTCCGCCGCGAGACCGTCAACGCCGTCTACCTCGCGCTCCAGGCCACCAAGCTCTCCGACCTCCTTAAGCTCGTCAACGAGATCCCCATCCAGGGCCTCAGCGTCACCATGCCGCTTAAGCAGGAGATCATGGCGCATCTCGAGAAAACCGACCCCCTCTCGGCCAAGATCGGCGCCTGCAACACGGTTCTTCGCGCGCAGGACGGCAAGCTCTACGGCTTCAACACCGACGTAGCCGGAATCACCGGCCCACTCGAAAAGCGCATGTCGCTCCGTGGCGCCAAAGCCCTTGTCCTCGGTGCCGGAGGCGCCGCCCGTGCTGCGGTCTTCGGTTTGCGCGACAAGGGAGCCGACGTCTTCATCCTCAACCGCACCGCAGAAACGGCCCAAAAGCTCGCCAAGCAGTCCGGCTCGAAGACCATCAAGAAGGACGCACTCGCCAAGACGCCGTTCGACGTCGTAATCAACGCGACTCCCATCGGCATGGCCGGCATCAAGGGCGCACCGCTACTCGAAGCCAAGGACCTCAACACCAAGCTGGTCTTCGATCTGGTCTACAACCCCCTCGAAACTCCACTGCTCCGTCTCGCCCGTCAGCAGAGCATCCCCATCATCACCGGCATAGAGATGTTCGTCCAGCAGGGCGCCCGCCAGTTCGAGATCTGGACCGGAAAACCAGCTCCCGAAGAAGAGATGCTGCGAGTCGTGATCCACTCCCTGCGCCAGCAGGCCGAGTCCGCGACCGAGGCCCCAGCGCCTGCAACCAAAACGAAAAAAGCCTCGTAGCAAGCGGTCATTCACAACAAAGAACCCGGAGCAATCCGGGTTCTTTCGTTTAAACCGTCAGACTGCCCTCACGCGTCATAACACCCCGTCAGCACGGAAAGAGGCGCCTGCAGACTCAGCCGGTCGATCGCATGCTGCACCAGTTCACGCACCTTCGACGGAGTGATATCAAGAAATTTCGCTACCTCCGCCTCCGACGAACGCAAAACCAGCTTCAGCATAAAAGCCAGTCGCGGAAGATCGGGAAGCTCGCCAAGAGTAGCCGGCTCAAACACCTTGCTCTCCTGCCTGCTCTTATACCCCAGCCCCAGTCCGGCGATAGCTTCGGTAATCAGCGTCTCTCGCGCATGGGTATAGGCGAGCTGCGGCGTCGCAGCGTCGAAGGGCATCGTATCCAGCAGGGCCATCGTACGCAAGATCGTCTCCTCAACGAGTTGATTGTCAGCCACCAGGTACCACGCCAGCGTTGCAAACTCATCCAGATGTTCCAAAAACAACAAGTACCACGCGGGATTGGTTCGTGATGTCTTGATCGATGAAGCAAATGAGGTGGTCATATAATTCTCCTGGCCGGTCCGAAGCGAACCGGTTTTGAGGCCGAATTGCGACGGTCTCATCAAGTAACTCTTGTTGACTCAGACTGGTGATGAGCCTTTTCGATCAATCTGTTGCAGGGCAATCCACTGGCTCAATCCAGCATTCCTCAGGCAGCGCGCATCTCTTCTTGCTCGTAGATCACTCTTTCGCTGGTCAAAGCCGGAGTGGTGAAATGCTCGAGAACCACGTTCATCGTCTCCTGCACCCGCGTGTTTGGCCTGTGCAGCCTGCGGGTTCCCTTGGCAACCTGCTGCACCAGTTGATAGCGGTTCGACTCTTGTTCCAGTGCCCTAAAGACCAATTCAGAACGCATCCTGTCATTCCTCCTGATTAAGCTAGCGATAATTCAACTGCTCGATCGCCCTTGCTCATCAGGTGGTGGGCGTTCTAACGTCGTTCAACATTCGCCTCAAAGGCAGCAAGTTGCAAAGTACTTCGACTTCTTGCCGCCTTGTTATGGCATATGATCCACTAAGTTCGATTAAAGTTTCGTCGTCCGTCGTATCACTTTTACAGTTGCTATGTTTCGACAATATTCGGGAGAAATGTCGAATCTGACGGTGACAATAGCACCTGCATCTTCGCGTTCACAATTACATCTTCCTATTAGTCAGGGCCGCCACGGGGCCGAGCGACAGGTCAATGAAACTTCGCAAATAAAATACAAAAGCCGCCCTCTGCAAGGCGGCTTCTTTAGTTTTATTGGATGGAAAGCTTAGCTGCTCTTTCCTTCGGCGGAAGCAATCTTCTCCTCGGCCTCGCGTGTGATGGCATTGGCCTCGTCATACTTCTCGCCATCGTCGCCGGCCTCATGCCAGAGCTTGTCGCCCTCCTGAAGCTCCTTCTGGGCCTCCGCGCGGTCGATCTCATTCGGATGCATCGCAGTCTCCGCCAGGATCGTCACCCGCTCCGGCAGCACTTCCACAAATCCCCAGGCTACAAAAAACTTCTGCTCGCCCGAGCTGCCGCCATGCAACCGCACCTCGCCCGCACCAAGCTCCGCGAGCAGCGGCGCAGCACCATACAGCGCCTCCAGATAGCCCGACATCGACGGCAACTCCACCGCCTCCGCCGTCGCATCCAGCAGAACGCGATCCGGCGTAACCAGCCGAACCGCTAACAACCCCGAATTGCTTGTCGTCTCTGCCATGGTTTATGCCGTCTGCTTCATCTTCTCTGCGGCAGCCTTTACCTCTTCAATGCCGCCCTTCAGATAGAAGGCCTGCTCCGGAATATCATCATGCTTGCCCTCGATGATCTCCTTGAAGCTCCGAACAGTATCAGCAACTTTGACATAAGCGCCGGGAATACCGGTAAAGATCTCGGCCACATGGAACGGCTGCGACAGGAACCGCTGCACCTTACGCGCACGCGCCACTGTGATCTTGTCCTCTTCCGAGAGTTCGTCGATACCGAGAATCGCGATGATGTCCTGCAGGTCCTTGTAGCGCTGCAGAATCTTCTTCACGCCCTGCGCCACGTCATAGTGCTCCTGACCAACCACGCGAGGTGAGAGAATACGCGACGTCGAAGCCAGCGGATCGACAGCCGGATAGATACCAAGCTCAGACAGCGGACGCGACAACACAGTGGTTGCGTCGAGGTGAGCAAAGGTCGTCGCCGGAGCCGGGTCAGTCAAGTCGTCGGCAGGCACATACACAGCCTGCACCGAGGTGATCGAACCCTTCTTCGTCGAAGTAATGCGCTCCTGCAACTCACCCATCTCGGTCGCAAGGTTCGGCTGATAACCCACGGCCGAAGGCATACGGCCAAGCAGCGTCGAAACCTCAGAACCAGCCTGCGTAAACCGGAAGATGTTGTCGATGAAGAGCAGCGTGTCCGCACCCTCTTCGTCGCGGAAGTGTTCCGCAACCGTAAGGCCGGTCAGCGCCACGCGAAGACGCGCCCCTGGCGGCTCGGTCATCTGTCCATACACAAGCGTCGCTTTGCTCTTCGGCAGATCCTTCAAATCGATAACGCCGGACTCCTGAAACTCCATCCAGAGGTCGTTACCCTCACGGGTGCGCTCACCGACACCGGCGAACACAGAAAATCCTCCGTGCTGGCTGGCAACGTTGTTGATCAGCTCCTGAATGATGACGGTCTTGCCCACACCCGCACCACCAAACAGACCGATCTTTCCGCCCTTCAAGAACGGCTGGATCAGGTCGATGACCTTGATACCGGTCTCGAACATCTCTTCGCTGGTCGACTGCTCATCGAACGCCGGAGCCTGCCGGTGAATCGGCAAATGCACCTTCGCATTGACCGGCCCAAGCTCGTCCACTGGTTCGCCAAGCACATTCAGCACGCGGCCAAGCGTCTCGCGGCCCACCGGCACCATGATGCCCGAGCCCGTGTCGATCGCCTTCATTCCTCGAACCATGCCCTCGGTCGCAACCATCGCGATGCAGCGCACGCGGCCTTCGCC
Source organism: Tunturiibacter lichenicola (assembly GCF_051013355.1). GTDB lineage: Bacteria > Acidobacteriota > Terriglobia > Terriglobales > Acidobacteriaceae > Edaphobacter > Edaphobacter lichenicola_F. Next base: position 999,029 of record NZ_CP132944.1, read on the forward strand.
AAGGTGCTGTTGCACCTCAACGATCACATCGAGCGGGGCCGGAACTACGAAGCCTTCGCTGACGATGCGAATCGCCTGAAAGATAGCCGGCATATGCGACTCTTCGAATTGAATATCAACGGCCGGTCCGCTGATCGAAATTACTCTTCCAATATTCTCTGCCATAGGTCTCTTTCGTTATTGCAGCTTCCCGTACTTACAGGGCGGCCGCACCGCTCACAATCTCAATAATTTCCTTCGTAATTGCTGCCTGCCGCACGCGGTTCATCTGGAGCGAGAGCGCGTCGATCATCTCTCCAGCGTTGGTTGTCGCCGAATCCATCGCGGTCATACGCGCTGCATGCTCTGCAGCGACGCTCTCCAGAAACGCATGGAAGAGCTGCGTCGTGATGTAGCGCGGCATGAGATGACGAAATAACCGCTCCGGCGACTGATCGAAGATGTAGTCGACGTCAGCGGTACCGAACTTCTTCGCTTCCGATTCGATGACCGACTCCTCCGGCACGTTGGCGCTGATGCCAGAGGACGCTGCCGCGTGCGCTACTGCTTCCCTCTGCTCTTCGGCCATCTCCTCGGCTGCGCTGATCTCGTGCGAGCCGAGCTTACGGATAGGCAAGAGCTTTTCTACAACGACGCGTTGCGCGATGACCGATTTGAACTCGTTGTAGACCAGATAGACCGAGTCGATCTCCTTGCGCGAGTAGCGATCGATGATGGAGCGGGCGATGTCGCTGACTCTGTCGAAATCGAGGCTATGGAGGAGATCCGCGTGGGTCGCGGCGACCTCAATAGGCTGCGAACGGTGACGCAGAATCTCATGGTGCGTCGCCAGATCGTTGTCATAGTGCTCAGTCTTCTTCTCGTAGACGGCCATGGGGAACCTCTTACCCACGTGCGCGACGGCCTTGCGGCCGATGAGCTCCATGTCGACTGTCTTTCCCTGCTCGATCCGAACACCGATGAAAGCCTGGCCGGCCTTGATGATGTTCGAGTTGAACGCCCCCGCGAAGCCCTTGTCGCCCGCGACGAAGACGACGAGGACGTTCTTCTCCTCGCGCTCCTCGAACAGTGGGTGAAGGATTTCGCCGGTCTGATCGTTATACGCGTCTGTGCGGCGGACGAGCGATTCGAGGAGATTCGTCAGCATCTGTGCGTAGGGCCTGGCCCGCAAGGCCCGCTCCTGAGCCCGGCGCAGCTTAGCCGCCGAAACCATCTTCATGGCCTTCGTGATCTGCCGCGTGTTCTTCACACTGCGGATGCGACGCCGTAAATCGAGTACGTTTGCCATGGTTTACTTAGCCGCAGCCGTCTCTTTCTTGTCCTTGCGATCCGCCAGGAAGATCGCCTTATACTCTTTGATCGCCGAGGTCAGACGAGCCCGCAGGTCGTCGTCGAGAGCCTTCTTGGTAGCGATGTCAGTCAGAATCGAAGCCTGTGCCGATTCGAGGTACGGATAGAATCCATCCTCAAACGCCCGCAGATCGCTCACTTCCACATCATCCAGAAGCCCGTTCACACCGGCGAACAGAATCGCAACCTGCTTCTCCGCGGTAAGCGGCTGGAACTGCGGCTGCTTCAGCAGCTCTGTCAGACGCTGTCCACGGTTGAGCTGCTGCTGTGTCACCTTATCCAGGTCCGAACCGAACTGCGAGAACGCTGCCAGCTCGCGATATTGTGCCAGATCCAGTTTCAACGTCGCGCCCACCTGCTTGGTAGCCTTGATTGCAGCAGAGAAGCCGACACGCGACACCGACAGACCGACGTTCACAGCAGGACGCACACCCGAGTTGAACAAGTCCGTCTCAAGGAAGATCTGTCCATCGGTGATCGAAATCACGTTCGTCGGAATGTAAGCCGACACGTCGCCAGCCTGCGTCTCAATAATCGGCAGAGCCGTCAAAGATCCCCCACCCAGCTTGTCCGAAACCTTTGACGAGCGCTCCAGCAGACGCGAGTGCAGATAAAACACGTCGCCCGGATACGCTTCACGCCCAGGAGGACGACGCAGCAGCAGCGAAATCTCGCGATAGCTTGCAGCATGCTTCGAAAGGTCATCGTAGATCACGAGCGCATGCTTGCCGTTATCGCGGAAGTACTCACCCATCGCCGTCGCGGCAAATGGAGCAAGGTACTGCATCGGTGCCGGCTCAGAAGCCGTCGCAGCGACAACAATCGTGTATGCCATCGCGCCGTGCTCTTCAAGCGTCTGCACCACCTGGGCCACCGATGAGCGCTTCTGTCCAACCGCGCAGTAAATGCAGATCAGGTTGTTCTTCGCCGAGTTGATGATTGTATCGAGCGCAATAGCAGTCTTACCGGTCTGGCGGTCGCCGATCAGCAACTCGCGCTGGCCACGGCCAATCGGAATCATCGTGTCGATAGCCTTGATACCAGTCGCCATCGGCTCACGCACCGACTGCCGATCGATTACACCAGGAGCAAGCCGCTCCACCGGCAGATACTTGTCCGTATTGATCGGTCCCTTGTCATCGATAGGCTGACCAAGCGCATTCACCACGCGGCCGATCAAAGCCTCGCCCACCGGCACGGACATGATCCGGCCAGTACGCTTCACCTGATCGCCTTCGCTGATCTCCGTATAGTCGCCGAGCAACACCGCGCCCACCTGATCTTCATCCAGGTTCATCGCGAGACCCGCAACGCCATGCGGAAACTCAATCAACTCGCCGGCCATTACCTTGTCCAACCCGTGGACACGCGCAATACCATCGCCCAGCGAGATGACCGTTCCAACCTCATCCACCTGGATGCGCTGCTCGAAGTTCTCAATCTGCTGGCGAAGCAGCTCCGTTATCTCATCCGCCTTGATCTGTGCCATGTCTTCCTTCTACTCGCTTCGTGTCAAATCTGAAAAAACTTAGAGCCGTCGCCGGCACAAAATCTACGCGTTCACTAACTTCTGCTTCAGCTGTTGCAACTGCGCTCGAATGGACCCGTCATACACCGTCGATCCGATCCGCACCACCGCGCCACCCAACAACGTTGCATCCTGACCATAGGTCACGCGAACGCGTCCCCCAGCCAGCTTCGCCACCTGCGCCTCAAGCTCCACGCGATCCTGCTCATTCAGCGGACGCGCACTGGTAATCTCCGCCTCAGCCAGATTAGATTGCTCATCAGCAACAAGGTGGTACTCATCCAGAATCTCATTCAACTCATCAAGCCGCTGATGATCCATGATGACCGCAAGAAAGTTCCGCACCTGCGGAAACATCCCGATACGTCCAGCGATCGCATCAAGCACCTTCAACTTCTGCTCGTTCGCAATCGAAGGATTCATCAAAATTTCACGCAACTGCTGGCTCCCAGCGAACGTTCCGCTGAAATCAGCCAACTGCTGCTGCGCCGCCGCAACATCCAGATGGGCGGCCGAAGCCACCGCGGCAAACGCATGAGCATACCGCAACGAAAGGACGGACATTAGTTTTGCCCTTTCTTCGAATCGTCACCGATCAGCCGCTGCGCAAAGCTCTGCACCAGCAACCGGTCTGTCTCTGCAGTCACCACCAGTTTGCGTGCAGCCTGCTCAATCGCCAATTCTGCAGCGTACTGCTGAAGCTGCCGCTGCGCTAAAGCGGTCGCAGCCGTAATCTCCTGCTCCGCCGCCGCAAGAATCTTCTGTTTCTCATCTTCTACGCTGGCCTTGATGCGCTCCTCATCGTGCGCGGAGTCCTTCTCAGCCTGGGCCCGCATCGCAGCAATCTGACCGTCCAGCTTGCTCAAACGATCTTCCACGCTGTTCAACCGCGCACTGGCCTCTTCGGTCGCCGTGCGCGCATCCACAAGCTGTTTCTGAATCTCTGTGCTGCGATCGCGGAACTTCTTGGGCAAAGTCCTTACCAGGAACCACCCCAACAATGCCGCCAAAACTACAAAGTTCAGAACCGTAAAGGCGGTAGCCGCCTGCTCCGCATTCAAACCAATCTTCGCCCCGAGCCCACGCACGGTGTCAGAGTGCAGATACTGGTCGTTCTCGTCGACTTCCTGCTTCTCCTTCGCCGGAGACTGCGCTTCAGGCGTGCTCTGCCTTGCAATGCTGGGATCAGCAGACCCTGTATCCTGCGCCCTCAGTGAGCGCACCGGAACAATCAACAACGCCGCAAACATCACCACAGGGAGAAACCGCTTCACAGATGAAATCTTCACCGCACAACCTCCGTCGCACGAACGTCGGCCGGTAACACTGCATTGAGAATCTTCGAACTCAGCTCGTCGCTCATGCCTGCGATCTGGAGCCGCGCCTCGTGTGCGCTCTGCTCGATCTCCTGCTTCGCACCACGAACCCGGTCCTGCGTATGCTGGCGAACCAGTCCCAGAGCCGCTTCCCGCTCGGCATTCCACTGCTTCATCCTCTGGTCGCGCAGCTGGAAGATCTCAGCCTTGGCTTTGCGCAGCTTCTCTTCATACCTAGCGGTCTCCGCCTCAGCCGCGGCAATCGCACGCTTGGCCTGTTCAATAGCGCCCGAGGTGCGTGCACGCCGTTCAGCCAGCACACGATCCAATGGCCTGCGGACAAGGAATCCATACGCTGTCACCAGCAAAATAAAAAAGACCATCGTCGGCACGGAGCCGAGCACAAGTCCACCGAGTTGATTCAGTATCTGATCCATGAATGGGGTCGGCCGGGGCCGCTTGGAAGTCCTGTCGTCAGCTGTCTCACACCGCAACTCTGGCCAGAAAATGCTGGCTCAGACGCTACGTGATAGTTCGAGGTACACCTAGTTTTAGCAAAGCGCTAACAGGAGTGTCAACAAACGCATGGTTGAATATCGCTCACAAATGGCGATATTCGCACGGACCGCTAAACCCGCCCTTCTCACTGACCTGAGCGAACTTAGCCATCGAACTTACCCTTTGACATCTGCAACTAAAGGTCTATGCTTAATTCACCACCTGGACCCTAAACTCTGGGTCACATAGGTCGCGTGATTGGGGACACCACCTCCGCTCCCCTTCAGGCGGCCTATGCTAGTTAACGGCCCTTCTTCATCCTTATTCAGCCCGTTCGCGAAACCGCCGAAACCGGTTCAACAGCGACGCCGGCCCACGCGCCGTCACATACGCGAGGTTTCCCTCAAACCGCTTTCCATCCACAATCGCCCCAGCCTCCAGCGCCGCCAGCACAGCACCCTCCGACTGAGGCAGACGAAACTGCATCTCAATCAGCGGATCCACCACCAGCGCAGCATCGATCGCGTTCAGCAGATGATCCAGCCCCAGCTTCTTCAAACCCGAAACCGCGATGCTCCCCGGCGCACCCATCGGCATCTCTTCGCCAACCGCCACCAGATCGATCTTGTTCAACACCTCAATCACCGGTTTCCCGGAGACATCCAGCTCCGCCAGCACCTTCTCCACCTGCGCCTTCTGCTCATCCACCATCGCACTCGAAGCATCTCGAATGTGCAGCAACAGCTCTGCCCGCTCCACCTCTTCCAGCGTCGCGCGAAAGCTAGTAACCAGCGTATGCGGTAGATTCCGAATAAACCCCACCGTATCCGACAACAAAATCTTTCTCCGCGATGGCAGCGTCAGTTGCCGCAGCTTCGGATCGAGCGTCGCAAACATCCGCGACGACTCCAGCACCCCCGCCTCAGTCAGCGCATTGAACAACGTGCTCTTCCCGGCATTCGTATAGCCCACCAGCGCAACCACCGGCACCGGCACAGCCTCTCTCCGCTGCCGTTGCTGCCGCCGAATCCGCCGCACCGACTCCAACTGCTCCTTCACATGATCGATGCGCAGATTAATCTTCCGGCGATCCGTCTCCAACTGCGTCTCACCAGGCCCACGCGTCCCGATACCACCGCCCAGCTGAGACATTGCCTTTCCACGCCCCGCAAGCCGCGGCAACTGATACTCCAGCTGCGCCAGCTCCACCTGCAGCTGGCCCTCCCTGGTCCGAGCATGTCGTGCAAAGATATCCAGAATCAGCTGCGTCCGGTCGATCACCCGGCAAGGCAGCTTCCCCTCCAGGTTTCGCAGCTGCGACGGCGTCAAATCGTGGTCAAACAGCACCAGATCGGCTCCTGTCGAGGCGATCACACCCTCGATCTCCTCCAGCTTGCCCTGTCCAACCAGCGTCGCAGGATCAGGCTTTGGCCGCCGCTGAATCAGCGTCGCCGCAACCTCCGCCCCGGCGCTCCGTGCAAGCTCTTCAAACTCCGCAAGCGAAGCATCGAAGTCCAGATCGGCGGCCACCTTCGGCGCGAGATTCTCGTCATGAGCATCAAGCATCGTCCCGGCAGAGACTGCCGCAGCAGTCCTCGCCAGCCTTGCGGCCGCAGTCAACTTGCGCCGCTCTCCGGTAAACTCCACCGCAACCAGCACCGCACGCTCCGCATGGGCAGATCCACCCTTATGGGCAACACGTGACGCCGCCTCCTGGGCTTCAACCAGGCTGCGGCGTAAGGACTTTGCTCCACCGATCTTCGGATCTTCTGATATCAACGGCTAACGGCCTTGCGTCCCAGTCGCCTCTTGCGCAGGCACACCGGCAGCAGAGCCCACCGTCGCCCGAACCTCTGGCTTCACGTCGCTCCGCACATCGCCATGCGCTCCGGCTCGCCCACTCACCACCGTCGAGATCGCATGCTTAAAGATCAGCTGCTCCTGGCTGTTGTTCTCCAGCAGCACCGAGTATTTATCGAACGACCGAATCTTTCCCGTCAGCTTTACGCCGCTGACAAGGTAGATCGTGATCGGACTCTTGTCTTTTCGCACAGTGTTGAGAAAAGTATCCTGAATGTTCTGTGCCGGCTTTGATTCCATGGTGCCGATCTCCTTTATCTAAAATCTAAGTTCGTCCTGCGATGAGGTTTTCCGTGACCCATCAGCTTCAGAAGAATGCTTAGCGCGCCGCAATGCCAAGTCTGAAGCCAAGACAGTCAACAATACGAGCATCCACGTCAATAATCAACTCGTCCAGCCATATTCTATCGACGAACGCAATACTTCCTTAGACGCATTGCAACGAAGAATGAAAGAAAGCAGCCGTTATCGCAGTTGTATCTGCGCGATATACCATGACAGATGTGCCGACCCGTACGCAGCAGCCCGTCCCAATGCTCGATTTCTCCCGCCAGTTCGCCACCCTCCGGCAGGAGATCTTAGACTCCATCGAAGCCGTCTGCGCCTCGCAGCACTTCATCCTCGGCCCTCAGGTCACCAGCTTCGAACTCGCCGCAGCCACCGCCTGCGCCGCACCTCATGCCATCGGCTGCGCCAGTGGCACCGACGCCATCTGGCTCGCACTCGCAGCGGCCAACATCGGCCCCGGCGACGCCGTCATCACCACTCCTTTCAGCTTCTTCGCAACCGTCAGCGCCATCCTTCGCTGCGGCGCCACACCACTTCTCGCCGACATCGACCCCGCCACCTTCAATCTCTCAGCGACCGCAGTCGAAGAAGTCCTGCAATCCCCAGCCGGACGCAACGTCAAAGCCATCCTCCCCGTTCATCTCTACGGTCAGTGCGCCGACTGGGACGCCTTCACCGCCATCAAACAGCACCATAACCTCGTCCTCATCGAAGACGCCGCCCAGGCCTTCGGAGCAACTTGGAACGACATCCCCGCCGGCGCCCTCGGCGACGCTGCCGCCTTCAGCTTCTACCCCACAAAAAATCTCAGCGCCATGGGCGACGCCGGCCTCGTCACCACCACCTCCGCCGCAATCGACGACCACGCCCGCGTCCTCCGCGCCCACGGCATGCGCCGCCGCTACTACCACGACGAGATCGGCTGGAACTCACGCCTCGACTCCATCCAGGCCGCCGTCCTCGAGGTCAAACTCCGCTACCTCCCCAAATGGAACCAACAACGCCGCGACCACGCCGCCCGCTACGATCAGCTCTTCCACGCAGCGAACCTAACCGCAGCCACCATCAAAGAAGGCATCGTCCTCCCCATCACCGACCCACGCGCCGGCCACGTCTTCCACCAGTACGTCATCCGAACCCCTCACCGCGACGCACTCCGCCAATACCTCTCCGACCAAAAAATCGGCAGCGAGATCTATTACCCACTCCCGCTCCATCTCCAAACCAGCCTGGCCACCCTCGGCTACAAACAAGGCGACTTCCCCATCTCCGAAATCGCCGCCCAAGAAGTCCTCGCGCTCCCCATGTACCCCGAGCTACGCGAAGACGAACAACAAACCGTAGTCGACGCCATCTCCACCTTCTACGCCTGACCACGTCGCCACACTTGCTCCCGCCGCTGTCACTTTTGCCACGGCCGTGACCCCTTCTTTTGTTGTCATCCCGCAGGGATCCGCTGTTGCTCTTGCCGTTGCCTGTCCTTTTGTTGTCATCCCGCAGGGATCTGCTGTTGCTGTTGCTCTTGCGTTGCCTGTTCTTAAAAAGAACAAATCCAACCGAAGATCAAAACGCAAACACCCTCACCCAACAAATCCCACAAGCAGCGCATATCTCCAAACCTCAAGATGCCGCTCCACATACTCCGCAGCCTCCCTCCAATGGCGCCCGCCATCCCCCTCCGCGTGATTCCGCGCCCAGGGCTGCTCCCCCGTCATCGCCGCACGCTCAAGCAACTCAAACATCGCCCTCGTCCGAGCGGCCATTATCTCCGGCAGACTCTCCCTCTGCGCACGATCAAGCCCATACCCATCCACAAAGCCCCGCAACCGCAAAGCATCCACAGCAGGCTCTCCCCCACGGATCAGCGGCACAAAGCTCTGCGCCGCATAAGCCACATCCCACAGCACCGACCCCGGCCCACTCCCATCCCAATCGACAAACACCCACCGCTCACCACCGCGCACCAGGTTCCACGGCGCAAGATCGTTATGGCAGATCATCGACTCCGCATCAGGCTTAATCGCAACCAGCCACTGCGCCCCCTCCGGCGGAACAAAACTCTTCGCCGCCGCATGAAACTCTCGAATCAGCCGCCCCACCCGCGCCAGCTCATCATTCGTATACGAGAAAGGCTGCTCAGTAGCCCCCGGCACATACTCCAACACATGCCGACCCTTCTCATCGCACCCAAGCGAACGCGGAGCCCCGCTGAACCCAACCTCAAAAAGATGTTCCAGAAACGCTTCAACGCTACTCGTCGCCACAGTCACAGGCTTCCGCACCGTAGCCCCAACGCGCACCACCGAATCCGCCACATTGCCGCCGTAAAGCCGCTCTTCCGAATCGCTCATCGTAGTTCCGACGCACGCCTTCCATCGAGATCCAGCGACTACCGCTTCTTCTTACCACCCTTACCGGCCGCATTTTTCTTCTTATCCGACACCGGCGCAGGATGCGCCTCCCCAGGCGCCGACGTTCCCGGCTGGATCACCCGCCTCACCAGGTTCCCCTCCAGCCGATACGTCTTCAACACCGTCTTCCCCGGCACAATCGCGCCCGTCACCGAATCAGGCACCACCGGCCCCGCATCATCCGCCAGCACACGATACGTAAACGTCGGCGCAGGCGTACTCGCAGCCGGTCCCTTTCCATAAGGATCGGTAGCCATCGTCACCGAAACCGGCAGATACCCTTCAATATTTCTGTCGCGAAATCCCGTCTCATAACGATGCTTCTTCACGTTCCACGTAAACACGCGCAGCTGGTCGAAGTCATACGTCAGCCCCGCCTTGTACGGACTCAGCACCGTCACATAGATCGGAATGTTCTTCTCATCCTGCTCCGCCTCAGGATCATTCACCGTCGTCAACACATACGAACCCACAATCCGCTGACCCTCCGAGTAACGCGTAATCGCATCCGGAGCGTCCACATCCATCATCCTGCTGAACAACCAACCCGTATCACCCTTCGAATCGCGCACCAGCCACCAGTCTTCCATCGCTGGTGGCTCAGGCGGTGCCTCCGGCGCAGCAGGCGCACTCGGAGCAGCAGCCTTAGAACTCTTCCCGGCACCAGAAACAGGAGCAGCACCGCCAGAAGCGGGAACGGCGGGAGCAGCAACAGGAGCAGCAGCCTTAGCCACCCGCGTCCCCGGCGGAACCGGCTTCGCCAGCGTAGCCCGACCCAGCAGCTTCAGCTTCTCCCCTTCCGCCAACCGATAGAACCGCTCCGTATCGCGGCCCGGCGTGGCGTGCATATAAACGTCATCCCGCACCACCGCCGACGCCACCACCGGATCGGCCGCATGCGCCTTCTTCAACTTTTCAAACTCATCAAAAACATCTTGCGTCGCAACCACCTTCTCGTCGATCCACCCCTGCTCGCCCTTGGCCGTCTGCACCTTCACAAACCGCCGTCCATGGTCGAGCACCTCCAGCCGGTCGCCATTCTCCACCGTCGCCGTACGGTTCGACACCGCCGCCACCCGGTCCCGCAGAAACGTCTGCTTCGCCGTCACATACACATACTGCGCCTCTGGTTTAGGACGCAACTTCGAACAGCCGCTCACCCCGGCGACCACAAAGATCGCACTCACCGCGCAGCCAAAAACTCGCGAACCGAACCATCCAAAACCGAATTGTCGAGAAGAAGAGACGATGATCCAAAAACTCCACGTACAAACACGCTACTCATCCCATACTAACGGCGAAGGCGCACAATCCGGTAAATCGCCGCATCAACTCCAGCACCTTTTTTATTCTCATCCCCGAAGGGGATCTGCGGTTGCTCTTGCCGTTGTAGTTGCTGTTGCCCTTGTCGTTGCCTGTCTTTTTGTTGTCATCCCGCAGGGATCTGCTGTTGCTGTTGCTGTTGCTCTTGCCGTTGCCTGTCTTTTTGTTTGTCATCCCGCAGGGATCTGCTGTTGCTCTTGCTGTTGCTCTTGTCCTTGCCTGTCCTTTTGTTGTCATCCCGCAGGGATCTGCTGTTGCTCTTGCCCTTGCCGTTGCCTGTCTTTTCTGGCTATCACCGGCGGACAGCCCAGGCCATACCGTCCGGTTCAGTCCCAGCCTGAATATGGCCCGTCACCTCAAGCGACTGAAGATCGACAACCGCAACATAGTTATCCGGGCCACACGCAACAAACGCACGAGCACCATCCGGCTGCACCAAAATCCCGGCAGAGCCATGACCAACCGCAATCCGCTTCACCACCTTGCGACCACTCGCATCAAGCACTACAAGCTCAGGCCCACTTGAAACCAGAACACGCCTTCCGTCAGGCGTGAACTTCAGCCGGTTCGCACCCGGAACATTCGCAGCAACTGTCTTCGTCACCTTCTTCTCATGAAAATCGATGATCGAGATTGTGCCATCCTGAGCATTCGCAACCCAGATCTCTTTCCTATTAGGAGACACATCGAACCCCTCAGAACCATTGCCAACGCGGATCACCGTCTCATTCCAGTCCGTTCGGGGCATGGAACCGCGGGGTGGCGCAGGTGGAGGCATTCCAGCAACTCCCGGCGGCGGATGCACTCCCGGGGGCGGTCCCATATGAATCGGCTCTTGTTCAATTATGCTGACCGTCCCCGAGTTCACATTCGTAGTGACGATGTGTTGACCATCCGCAGAAACGTAGATCATGTGCGTACGATTCTGTCCGGTCCCAAGAATCCAATCCACTTTGTGAGTAGCAGGATCGTAGCGTCCTATCGCCTTCGCAGCCTCCGCGGTGAACCACGTCTTGCCCCCAACAAACGTGAGCCCGTGCGGCCCATGCAGAGGACCGAGGTCAATCGATGATTCCGGCTTCTGAGTGATCAGATTGACGACAGCAAGAGTGTTGTACGCACCGAAGCCATAGTTCGAGACATACGCGACGGCCCCATCGTCCGAAGCAATCACCTCATGTGGATCATCACCGACAGGCGCCTTGGCGACGACCCGCAAACTCGAGACATCAACGATGCTCAAAGTATGGTCCCGCTTCGAGAGAACGAGCAGCGACCCCAAAGACGCACCTTGCCCATACATGAAACCGGCAAAGCAAAGATAGCTAATCGAGACCGCAGAACGAATGAAAACCTTCATCCGTTGAGCCTACTTCCAAACCCCCAACGCAGACGAGAAACAAGGTGGTGAAAAGCGAGCTGAAAAATCGACTGCCGTCTCATGTGAGCAGAAACTGAGAGAAGAACCTCAGAACGGTGGAGCCGCTCCAGAGTGCCGCCATCTCCGTTAAAAATCTTGTCAAGCCCCAGAACCATCAAAACCCGCGTCAATCCAGCACATTCGCGTGGCGTATTAGTTCCGTTCCAATCGCTATAATCAATACAGAACACAAAAAGCCCCGGGAGATCCGGGGCTTTTTCATTGATGAGCTAACCCATACCGCTAACTCCTTTACTTGGACGAATTTGCACGTAACCCTTTTGGAATGAATATTTTACAAGGAGGCCAAAGCCTTAACTCGTTGAAAGTAAGGAATTTACGCGCAAATATGGGGGGGAGGGGGTACCCTCACACCCCAACTCGACGAGAATCTAGTGGGTCAAAGCGATCGTGGAGGCACCAGCCGGATCGGCATCGGTCGCGATACTCGTCGCCGGATCAAGCTGTCCCGGAACCGTGATATCGAAGCTGTACATCGTCAGGTCCGGCGAACCACCGACCGCCGCCGCCAGCAGATATTTGCCCGTATTGTCGAGCCCCAGCGACTGCACAGAAATTCCGCTCGCAAAGGGAGACCCCTTCAGCGGAGTGAGTGACAACTGCGCTGAAGCGGTCGCCGGGACGATCGTATAACCGGAGATGGTGCCGTCCAGACGGTTCGCCGCATAGACATAGGTCCCTGTGCTGTCCAACACCAGCGAATAGGTGCCACTGCCCGCAGCAAACGGAGACGCGGTCAAGGCAACTAGTGCACCGCCGTTTCCAATCGTGTACACCGCAACACCTCCGCCGACGCCGCTCCTGGCAATGTAGAGATAGCTGCTCGTGGAGTCGATCGCATATCCGTTGTCGCTCGTCTGCGTGTTGCCAGTAGGCAGATACGCATTGCTTACTGCGAGCCCGGTCGTCGTATTGAACGTAAACACGCGGTCGCCGCCCGTTCCGAGCGCAGCGAAGATCAGTTGTCCATTGGGCGACACCTTCACTGAAGTCGGTATCCACGTCCCGGAGGGTACTGTGTAGGTCGCAGGCGAGCCCGCCGCAGCCGTCAACGCTCCGGTCGACGAGTTGATCTGGAAGATGTCGAGCTGCTGCGTAGTCCCATCCAGTGCAATCAACCACTGGCCATCCGGTGACACCGCCATCGAAGGTGCGAACACTACCACCTGCTGCGCCCCCGTGCTCGGCGCGCTCAACGTTCCATTCGCATTGATGATGTACAAGCTGATCGTACTTGTCCCTCCCACATAGAGGAACGCATTATTCGGAGTCACCACCATCGACTGCGGCACATAACCCGCAGCAAACGGCAGCCCGCTGATCGAACTCAGCTTGCCGGTATTGGTCGTAACACCGGCTGTACTGGTAGTCGTCGTAGTGCTGATGGAAAGGCCACCGATTGAGCTCCGCGACCCGTTCGCCACATACACATAGTCACCCGTTGCAGTCCCACCACCACCGCCGTTATTAATTGGAGGAAAAAAACCTGAGCAGCCTACTAAGACCGGCAACATCAGCGCAGCGCACAACACGGCCCAACGCCGCAAACTTTTCGTTCGTTCCATCGTTGCCAAGCCCTCTTCGATCGTATCTCTACAGCAACAGCGTCATCCTAAGCCTAGTCCAGCCTAGTTCATCCGAGCACATCTATAATTCACGCAATGTACCTGTCGAAATCCCTGCAATCCCTCAGTCTTGCTGCGTTCGGTCTGACATTAGCTCTAACCTCTTCATCCAGAGCGCAACAGTCACACTCATTCGACGCAGCAGCCCGACAAACGACATCGCTCGCAGCCACACTGCAACAGGAAGTTCACGCAGATATGAACTTCCTCGCCGACGACGAGCTTCACGGCCGCGGTTCAGCCACACGCGACGAGCACATCGCAGCCCTCTTCGTGGCCTCGCAGCTCCAGGCCCTTGGCTTCAAACCCGGAGGTGACAACGACACCTTCATCCAGAAGTCTCCGCTTCCCGATCCCTTGCCCGCGAGAACCCTGCAGCGCATCGCCGCATTCCAGAACGTCCCTCGCAAGGAGACCTGGAACGCCATCGCCATCCTCCGCGGCTCCACAACCCCCAACGAGGTCATCCTCCTCACCGCGCACCTCGACCACCTCGGCATCGGCCCAGCCAACGCCTCCGGCGATACCAACTACAACGGCGCCGACGACGACGCCTCCGGCACAACCGCCGTCCTCACCCTCGCCCACATCCTCGCCACCGGCCCACGCCCACGACGCACCATCGTCTTCGCTCTCTTCGGCTCCGAGGAACTTGGCGGTTACGGCAACCGCGCCTTCCTCGCCCATCCTCCCGTCCCCCTCACCAACATCGTCGCCAACCTCGAGTTCGAGATGATGGGCCGCCCCGATCCCGCAGTCCCTGCCGGCACTCTCTGGCTCACCGGCTACGACCGCTCCAACCTCGGCCCCGAACTAGCCAAACATGGCGCCCATCTGGTCAACGATCCGCACCCGAAGCAGAACTTTTTCCAGCGTTCCGACAACTACGCATTGGCCCAGCGAGGAATCATCGCTCAAACCGTCTCCAGCTACGGCCTGCACAAGGACTATCACCAGCCGAGCGACGAGATAGCCACCATCGACTTCACTCACATGACCAACGCCATCGCCTCCATGGTCGACCCCGTCCGATGGCTTGCGAACTCCAGTTGGAAGCCAGAATGGAATCCCGGCAAAAAACCCGGGCCAAATCCTGCGACGGCTCCGCAGACCTTGTCATCCCCACAGCCGTTCCAGAGATAATCGAAAACAAAAAGCAGCTCTCGAGGGAGCTGCTTTTTGTAACGATCCTTGTTACTTAATAATTACTGCCCGATAAGCTTAGCTAAACACTGATCACTACCTACGCCTGTACTGGAGTTGGAACCGACGCCATCGACGTTAACAGCGGCAGAGCTGCCGGAGAGCAAGCCCGGAAGAGCGCATGATCGTGCGAGATTGAGCGATACTCGAACGTCCAGCCCTGATCGCGAAAGATCGCTTCAAAGATCGAAGAATTCACCTGATAATTATGCAGCTCACCAACGACGTACACCGCCCTGCGCTCCGTTGGTACAAACTGCTTCAACACCTCAACCTCCATACCCTCGATATCCAGCTTGATCAGCATCCGCTCAGCCGTAGAGGTCCCAATCGCATCAGACAGCATGAATACAGGCACATCCAACACACTGAGATAAGGCTTCTCAGGATCGAAGCTGCTATCGATCGCCTCGCGGCAATAAAAAGGGATCGAGCGGTGAGTCCCGCCCAGACATCCAGCCATCAGCCTCGCCTTTACATGATTCAAAGGCAGATGCTTCTCAATCTGTGCGATATTCCTCGGCAAAGGCTCAACGATCACAAACTGCACCGGGGCTTTGCTCACCGACGCGGCCCCAGCCGCAGCCCGAAGAGTAAATAACCCGATATTTCCCCCCGCATCAATCACCAGCTCAGGTTGAAAATCAAGATCCAGATCGTAGGTATTTCTTACTCCTAGTTCAAGCACGCTCAAAAGATCGCTTTGAAGATCCGACAAGCGGATGAAACACTTTGTCTCGCGGCCGTAGCACTGGTAACTCAGCAACACCTCGCCATTTTTTTTAAATGGTCGTAAGAGAAACAGACAGATCGGGCGCAGCTGGGGCCTTGAGGAATAGGCCGCGATCAACAGCAACTTGAAACTGCTGAAGAAGG
The DNA here is from genome assembly GCF_051013355.1 of Tunturiibacter lichenicola. GTDB lineage: Bacteria > Acidobacteriota > Terriglobia > Terriglobales > Acidobacteriaceae > Edaphobacter > Edaphobacter lichenicola_F. The sequence continues at coordinate 1,014,748 of NZ_CP132944.1, forward strand.
ATCCGGTTTTCAAGATGCTGCCAATATTCTCAAAAGCCATCGATAGATTACCGCCGGGGAGGATTGTTACTGCATGAAGGATACCGCGAGTAATAGTGGAACGCTAGGCACTCCTGTAGCCACCGTCAGTTCAACCGCTCCGTCTTACCGAATCGTGAATCCAGCGGCTTGCGTTCTGCGTAACCCTCGTCCTCTGCGTGCCAATGAGTAATCGCCGTCTCGCCCAGCTTCCAACAGAGCAGCACAGTTCTCCCATCCATCACGTAAGGAAAATCCAGCAGCCCCTCTTGCAGATCCTTCACCTGGACGCCGATCGAATCGATCTCAGTCAGCGTGTCTCTTGCCTCTTGCACAGCCTTCTCTCGCTCCGCCCGACGTCGAGCGGCAGCGCTCACGTCGATATGCATGCCGCCAGACAAAAATATCCTGTGACTCAGCTGCTGCATCTCGTAGTCGAACTGCGCCGCTCGCGATTGCGCATCCTGTGCTCTCTTCAGAAGCGCCTCCACTACCGGCAGCAACGTCTGTGCTTCGCCCAACGTAAACGTCTTACTCAAATCTTGATCTCCAACATCCGGTCGAGCGCAACCCGCGCCCACTGCTTCACATCATCGTCCACCTTGATGCGATTCACAACCCGCCCCTCCACCAGATTCTCCAGCGCCCAGGCCAGATGCTGCGGAGAGATCCGATACATCGTGGTGCAAAGGCACCCGGAATCGTCAAGCGTAATCACGCGCTTGCCTAGCGGCGCAAACCGTTTCGCCAGTCGATTCACCAGATGGATCTCGGTCCCCACGGCAAAGCTCGACCCCTCCCGCGCCTGCTCGATCGCCTCAATGATCCTCTCAGTCGAACCGACAGTGTCGGCCTTCTGACACACCTCCCACCGGCACTCCGGATGCACAATCACCTGCATCCCCGGCTCCTCCTTGCGCACGCGATCCACATGCTCAGGCAAAAACCGCTGATGGACCGAGCAGTGTCCCTTCCACAAAATAATCTTCGCGGCCTTCAATCGGTCCGGGCTCAACCCACCGTTGATCTGGTACGGATCCCACACCACCATCTCGCTCAGCGGAATCCCCATCGCAAACGCAGTGTTCCGTCCAAGATGTTGATCCGGCAAAAACAATATCTTCTCCGTGCGTGCAAACGCCCACTCAAACGCGCCACGAGCGTTCGATGAGGTACAAACCAATCCACCCCGCTCGCCGCAGAAAGCCTTGATCGCAGCAGCCGAGTTCATATAAGTCAGCGGGATCAGCCCACCCGATGCCTCATCGGTAAGCCCCGCCCGCTCCAGCGAATCCCAGCAGTCTTCCACCTGCCCGATCTCCGCCATGTCAGCCATCGAACAACCCGCATTCAAATCAGGCAGAATAACCTGCTGCCACGACTGACCGAGCACATCCGCCGTCTCAGCCATAAAGTGCACGCCGCAGAACAGCATGTACTTCGCATCCGTCTCCGCGGCAACCTTCGACAGCTTGTAACTATCACCGGTAAAGTCCGCAAACCGAATCACTTCATCACGCTGGTAGTGATGTCCCAGCAGAACGACATCAGTCCCAAGCTTCTCCCGCGCTGCTGCAATTCGCGCGTCCATCGTATGGTCTGGCTGCGCAAGGTAGTTGTCGAGGGAACACGTATCTGCAACATTCTCAGCCACGGCCGCAGCCGAAGCGATCTCCATTAGTCCGTTCAAAGTACTCCGCCTTCAGTCTCGCAAGGTCACCCGGTACCGGCGCCAGCCGCTACCTCGTTCACCTCAGAGACGGGGATGTTGAAAGCATGCACTGCTAAAGTTGCAGTGGATTCACTGTGATGACTCGTAAGCCCTCACCCAACCCACGGGGATGTTGCAACTCCCGACTACTTCAGTAACCCACGGCCATCTAAGCCGCGCGTTCGTACTGTTAGACGCAATCTGCATTCAAACGATGCGCCTAAATCGAAAACGTCAAACTGTCCTACATCAAGAATCTTACAACAGGATCAACGTCTTCCATCCATTTGTTCCGCCAACTCGTAAGCCGTATCATGGGACTGACTTATGCCTAGCTTTCAGGACAGCGCCGTAATCTTCTTCCTCGCCCTTCTCCTCTTCGGGCCGAAGAAGCTGCCCGAACTCGCCCGCCAACTCGGCAAACTCATGGCCGAGTTCCGCCGCGCCTCCAACGAGTTCCGCATGCAGATGGAAGACGAACTCCGCGTCGCCGACCAGGAAGAGCAGCGCAAGAAGATCGCCGCCATGGAAGCCGCCGCACCCGTTGCCCCTGCCATCGCCGCTGAAACCGAAAGTACAACCGCTAGTTCATCAGTAGCAGCAGAATTAGACGTCACTCCGGAGCGAATCTCCCAGCTAACTCAAGAGCTGGTCGCAGATCACTCCAACACGCCGTCATCAACGGTCGAGCCTCCACCCAATCACGCACCACTGCCCATCGCCACCTCGGGCGACCTCAATCTCATGCCACCCTCCACCGGCCTTCCAGTCAGCAACTCCGCACTCACTCCCGTACTTGACTCCATCCCTCACGTGTCCGAGTCCCAGCCTCATTCATCCGAGATACCCGAGATATCGACCAGCGAGGCCACCCACCATGGCTGATCTGGTCGACAGCGTTCGCGCAGCCGTCTCCGACCGCGCGGACCTCCCCGGCATGAGCCTCATGGAGCATCTCACCGAGCTCCGCAAGCGCCTCATCCACTCCACCGTCTATCTCATGATCGGCTTCTGCATCGCCTACGCCTTTCACGTTCGGCTCTACGGCATCATTCAAAAACCGCTCAACGACCTGCACATCGCCCTCAACTACACCCACCCCACCGATCCCCTCAACCTCTACCTCAAGACCGCCCTCTACGGCGGCATCATCCTCGCCTCACCCTTCATCCTCTATCAGCTCTGGCTCTTCATCGCACCCGGCATGTACGCCAACGAGAAGCGCTACGTCGTCCCCTTCATGTCCGCCACCATCGTCCTCTTCCTGTCGGGCGCTTGGTTCGGATACCACTGGGTCTTTCCCGGCGCGCTCAAGGTCCTCATCGGTGGCTTCGGCAAGAACTTCAACCCAGTGCTCACCATCGAGGACTACACCAACTTCTTTCTCGCCGTCATCCTCGGCCTGGGCGTCACCTTCGAACTCCCCATCCTCATCTTCTTCCTCGCGCTCTTCGGCATCGTCGACGCAAAGTTCCTCGTTCAGCACATCCGCTACGCTATCCTTGCCATCTTCATCATCGCGGCCATCATCTGCCCCACGCCCGACCCCATCGGCATGTGCCTCTTCGCTAGCCCCATGCTTGTCCTTTATCTCATCGGCGTAGGCATCGCCTTCCTCGTTCATCCAGCCCGCCGCAAAGCCAGAGAGGCCAACAAAGCCGCATGACGTATCTGTCTGCTTCTAAAAGTTCTGTCCATCTGACCCTGAGCCTCTCGAAGGGGAAGACCCCCCCCATCTCGCTTTTGCTTTTGTTCGTCCTTCTCCTGTCGATCGCGCCATCAAGCCAAGCCCAAAAGACCACCCCCCAATTCAGCGGACAAGCCGCCTACAACCTCACCAAACAACTCCTCGAGGTCGCTCCCAAGCGATTCAACGCCTCCCCCGGCCACGCCAAAGCCGAAGAGTTCATCAAGCAGCACTTCGCCCCCGAAGCCGCCAAGGGCAACCTCGAAACCGACACCTTCACCGCCACCACCCCCGCAGGCCTCCAGACGATGCATAACTACATCGTCCGTTTCCCCGGCAAAAAAGACGGCGTCATCGTCCTCGCAACTCACTACGAGACCAACTATCCCCTCCGCGACATCAACTTCTACGGAGCCAACGACGGCGCCGCCACCACCGCCCTGCTCATCGAAATCGGAACCATCCTCCGCGCCCATCCCCCCGAGGGCTACTCCGTCTGGCTCGTCTTCGACGACGGAGAAGAGGCCGTCAAAGAGTGGTCCAACTCCGACTCCCTCTACGGCACCCGCCACTTGGCCGCCAAATGGGCCAACGACGGCACCCTGAGCAAGATCAAAGCCTTCATCGTCGCAGACATGTGCGCCGACAAGGATCTCAACATCGATCAGGACGAGATGTCCACCCCCTGGCTACGCGACATGCTCAAAGTCGCCGCAAAAAACACAGGCCACTCCGCCTCTGTCTTCAAAAATGACCTCCCCGGCCTCGGCGACGACCACATCCCCTTCCGCCAGCGCGGCGTCCCAGTCCTCGACATCATCGACCTCGACTACGGCCCCCACACCGACGCCACACCCGACGGCTACCATCACACCGATCAGGACACCCTAGACAAGATCAGCGCCAAATCTCTCCAGATCTCCGGCGACCTCTTCCTCGAGATGATCCGCTTAATCAACCAGCGCCCCTGACCCAAAGACTAGCATCAGAGGCGCAGCCGAATTCAACTTCCTGAAGCGAACTTACTTCGTGCAGGCCTTCCCGTGATCCGCATGAGCGCCCTTGGCCTTCGCATCGGCCTCTGACATATACGATCCAGCCTTGGTCTTCCCGTAGTAGTCGCTCCCATAGCAGTGATAGACGTTGCTGGACGTATTCACCCACACCAGCCCTGGACCACCACCAGCCGCCTGAGGCAGCGCTACCGCCTTAGCCGAAGGTGAACTCTTCGCAGCCGGAGCCGTAACTGAACCATTAATTGGCGACGTAGCAGGAGCCGGCTGAACAGCCTTCGGACCAGGAGCCGGCGCAGCCGCCGCAGCAGCAGGTGCCGCAGCAGCCGGCGCAGCGGCCGAATACCATTCCTTCACGCCTTGGTGTCCCCGGCACGCGCCCTGTTTGCTCGCCGCCGTCGAATAGGTCCCGTCCTTACAGATTCCGGTGGATCCCGCTGGTGGTGTCGCCTGGGCCAAAGCAAGCTGTGTCCCGAGAAGCCCCGCCGCAACCGCCATCAAACGAATCGCTGTCTTCATAAGCACTCCGGGTAATTGAATTTAGGTAGCCTGAATACCGCCAAATCCTACCCCATCAAGGCCCACCTGTCACCAAACTAGGCTAAAAACCGCTTCCACCCTGTAAAAACACCCTATTTATGACCCAAACGAGTTACAAACTGCCGCATTCGAGGGATAGTGCCACGACTAAAGTCAGCCCTAGTCTTGGCCGATAGGAGGTAGACCATGCAAACACCATCGTACTCAGACATACACGTCCGATACACAAACCTAACCAACCGAACCGCTCGCCAGGAAAACACAGATGGTTTCCTCGACACCCATCACGTCGTGGACATCGCTCGCAGTCTCTTCCTGTCCTCGATCCTCTGGGTGGTTATCGCAATCATCGTTTACACCGTCTACTCCATGGTCGCCGGCGCGCACTAAACACACGTCTGGAACCACGCTTTAGGCAATAGCGCGCCGTCGACCTCCCCCGACGAGCCCTCGCAGTACCCACCCGTGCATATCCCCCTCCTACGCTGTAGCATCCAAAAGAGATGCTCGCCGAGACCCCGATCAGCCACTGGATAGGCTTTCACCTCTTCATCCTCGCTCTCCTGGCGATTGAACTCAGCTACGTCCGCCATAAGGGTCCGGCAAAGATCCACTCCACCTCCATCTCCTCCACCATCCTCTGGATCGGCGCCGCTCTCGCCTTCGCCCTCTTCATCTTTCGTACCCTCGGCAGCCAGTCCACGACGGAGTACCTCGCCGGCTACGCCATCGAAGAGTCTCTCTCCATCGACAACCTCTTCCTCTTTCTCCTCCTCTTCCGCGTCTTCAAGATCGAATCTGTGAACCAGCCCAAAGTCCTCTTCTGGGGGGTCACCGGAGCCATCCTCATGCGCGGAGCCTTCATCGCCGCCGGGCTCGGTCTCCTCGCTCGCTTCCACTGGATCAGCTACGCCTTCGCCGCCATCCTGCTCATCGCCGCCATCCGCCTAGTCCTACCTTCGGACAAAAAAGACGAGCCACACACCCCTCGATGGATCGCCTGGCTCTCCCGCCTCCATCCCGTCAGCCTTCGCCAGGACAAGTTCTTCGTCATGGAAGACGGTCGCCGCATGATCACCGTCCTCTTCCTCGCCCTCATCGCCATCGAACTCACCGACGTCGTCTTCGCACTCGACTCCATCCCCGCCGTCCTCTCCATCACCCGCCATCCCTTCCTCGCCTACACCTCGAACATCATGGCCGTCATGGGCCTTCGCTCCCTCTACTTCCTCCTCGCCCATCTCCTCGCAAAACTTCGCTACCTTCACTACGGCCTGGCCGGCGTCCTAGCCTTCGCGGCACTCAAGATGCTCTCAGCCCACTGGTTCGAAGTCGGCCCCGTCCTCTCCCTCGCCGTAATCGTGACCATCCTCGGCTTCACAATCACGATCTCCCTCCTCCAGAGAGAAAAACCAGCCTCCACATAAAGCCCATGCCAGAAACAAGCGCGATAATCGGATATCAGACTAAATTTGTCGTATTTCATTTCTTTGTGTAAAAAAGAACATAATGTCCCCTTCCCACACTCTTCTGAAGTACCTCCGCCTGATCCACCTTTATCTCGGCGTCTTCATCACCCCCGCCCTGCTCTTCTTCGCCTTCACCGGAGCTCTCCAGACCTTCAGCCTGCACGAAACCACCCGTGGCAGCAGCTACAAACCGCCCGCCTGGGCCGTAGTCCTCGGCCAGATCCACAAGAAGCAAACCACCGTAGTCCCCGTCAGAAAGGTCCCATCCCCAGACAGATCTACCGAAAAATCCGCCGATAAGCCAGCCGACAAATTGAATGACAAACCCGCAGAGAGACTCACGGACAAGCCCACAGACAGGCTCATAACCGACAAGTCTCAGTCGGCGTCACCCAGCGTCGCTACCCAGTCAGCGCCCAACGCGTCAACCAAGCTATCCGAAGCCCCCGCGCCAAAGCCCCACAACACCCTGCCCCTTAAGATCTTCTTCCTCTTCGTATCGATCGGCCTGTTTATCTCCACCCTTACCGGGCTGTACATGTCCTACAAGTACATCCGCAACCGAATCCTGATCACCGCCATCCTCATAGCTGGCGTCATCATCCCCGTCCTGCTGACGTTCCTCTAACGAACGGCCGCGCCGAAAGATGAACTCGACCGCAAGCATCAACCGTCGATGCTGCGGTCGAGACGATTCCCCCACCGCAACAAAAACACCAGCACTGCCAGGGCGACAACTCCGCCTCCAAACAGCCCCGCCATCGCAGCCGCCAGTGAAGTAGGCCCTCCATGAAGGATCCCATTCACCCGCACATCGGCCACCTTATAAAAAATGGCTGAAAAGGCCAAACCAAAGCTGACCACGGCACCCAAAATAGCAGCGATCACGCTAACCCCATCACCGTCAGTCTTCATCGAAGCCCCACCCATCGCGAATCCCTCTGATAGACATCATCTCTTCAAGCTGCAAACTCCAACCTCCCTCTCTGCATCACCGAGTGCTTCCCAACCGCATCATGCAACGGGAAATCGTTCCGGTAGTGCGCTCCCCGGCTCTCCTCACGTCCCAACGCTGAAGCCACGATCAACTCAGCTACAACAAGCAGATTCCGCGCCTCCACAGCCCGCCGAAACAGTCCCTTTGGCATCGCAGCACGCAGCGCATCCAACCCGCGTTTGGCCTGTCGCAAACCATCCGCATCGCGCAACAACCCGGCGTACTTCCACATCAGCTCCCTCAGCTCTCGAATCCACTTCTCAGTAGCCGCCTCAGACGTCACGCCTGCCGGGCCAGCCGCGACCGGCGCGGCGATCAACTCGTCCTTCACCAAAGGAGCCTCCGTCAACATCGTCTCCGCCGCCAGCGCCCCAAACACCAACCCCTCCAGCAGCGAGTTACTCGCCAACCGATTCGCTCCATGCACCCCAGTACAAGCCACCTCACCCGCCGCATACAGCCCCGGCAGCGAAGTCCTTCCCTGCACATCCGTCTTCACGCCACCCATCAGGTAGTGCGCCGCAGGTCGCACCGGAATCAGATCTCTCCCCAACTCCAGCCGGTACCCCACGAGAAACCTCGAGATCCCCGGAAACCTCGCCTTCAAATCCTTCTTCACATGCCGCATGTCGAGATACACAGGCCCATCCATTCCCTCCCGCGTAATCGCCCTCGCCACCACATCTCGTGGCGCAAGCTCCAACAGCGGATGATACCGCTCCATAAACCGTTCCCCCGCAGCATTCACCAGCAGCGCACCCTCTCCCCGCAGCGCCTCACTCATCAAAAACCGCGGTGCCCCCGCCGCAGCAAACGCCGTCGGATGAAACTGATAAAACTCCATATCGCTCACCGCCGCCCCCGCCCGATAAGCCATCGCAATCCCATCCCCGGTAGCAACCGCAGGATTCGTCGTGTCGCTATAAACCTGCCCCGCCCCACCACTGGCCAGCAGCACCGCCCGCGCCTGCACCACCCGCAACCCACCTTCTCCGTCCAGCAGCGTAGCCCCCACCACGCGCCCACCCTCCACAATCAAATCCACACTTGTAGTCCACTCCATCAACTCAATCGACCCCGCGCGAACTCCCCCCTCCCGCACATGCCGCAGCAGCGACACCGCAATCTCCCGCCCCGTTGCATCCCCATTCGCATGAAGAATCCGCGACCGGCTATGCGCCCCCTCCATCGTCCGCATCAACTCTCCACCCTCGCCAGCCGGGTACCGATCAAACGCCGTTCCCCACTCCAGCAGCTCTTCCACCCTGCGCGGCCCCTGCGAAACCAACACTGCCGCAGCCTCACGATTCACCAGCCCATCCCCAGCTGCCATCGTGTCCTCCAGATGCAGCGCGACATCCTCATCGCCACCCATCGCCACCGCGATCCCACCCTGCGCATAGGCGGTATTCGACTCCGCTAACTCCTCCTTGGTCACCACTAAAACTCTGCCCACCTCAGCCAATCGAATCGCTGCGCTCAACCCTGCAATCCCAGCCCCAACTACCAAAAAATCAACCCGTTCCATACATCAATGCTACTAGAAACACATGCCCCGGCCGGATGGTCGGGGCGAGCATCGCGAGCACCCAATCAGCCTGCCTCTCCACAACAGGGTACACAAGCCACGAAGTGGCCGCCCCGCGCGCAGCGGGCCCGTCCGGCAGGACAAGATCATTAAAAATCCATGCGATACGATAAAAAGACCGTGCCTGTTATCCCAGTCAAGACGCCCTCAGCAACCTACGACGTCACCATCGCCTCCAACCTCCTCCGTACTCTTTACCCGCGCCTGAGCAAGCTCAACCCAAATCTTGGGAAAGCCAAGCCCTTCCGCCCCTTCGTCATCACCTCCCCCAACATCTGGGCACTCTGGTCAAAACCCTTCCTGGCATCCTTCAAAGAGCCCCCAACGGTCCTCTTCCACCCCCCAGGCGAGCGCCACAAGCGCATGTCGAGCGTCGAATCCCTCGCCCAGCAACTCGCCACCGCCGGTGCCGACCGCGACTCACTCCTCCTCGCCTTCGGTGGCGGCGTCATCGGCGACATCACCGGCTTCCTCGCCGCCATCTACATGCGCGGCATCCGCTACGTCCAAATCCCCACCACCCTTCTAGCGCAAGTCGACTCCTCCATCGGCGGCAAGACCGGCGTCAACCTCGCCGCAGGCAAAAACCTCATCGGCAGCTTCCACCACCCCCAGGCCGTCTTCGCCGACACCGACCTCCTCCGCACCCTCCCCCCCGCCGAACTCCGCGCAGGCCTCCAAGAATCCATCAAGGCAGGCGTAATCTACGACGCAAAACTCTTCCGCTACATGGAGCAAAACGCCGAAGCGATCCTGAGCACGAAAAAAAATGCAGACCCGACAGCCCTGACGAAAGTAGTAGCCGCCTCAGTCCGAGTCAAAGCCGACGTAGTCAGCAAAGATGAAAAAGAGTCCGGCCTCCGCATGATCCTCAACTTCGGCCACACCATTGGCCACGCCATCGAAGCCGCCACCAACTACAAGCAGCTCCTCCACGGCGAAGCCGTAGCCTGGGGCTCGATCGCCGCCCTCAGCGTGGCCGTAGCTCGCAACACCATCAGCGAGAAAGACGCCAACCGCATCGCAAACCTGATCCTCCGCTACGGCCCACTCCCCACCTTCAAAACCACAGCCGAAAAACTAGTAGCCCTCACCGGCCGCGACAAGAAAAACCGCAGCGGCACGCGCTCCTACATCCTCCCCACAGCCGTCGGCAAAGTAGAAATCGTTCGCGACGTAACCGAACACGAACTCCTGGCCGCCACCCAATCTATGCTCACCCTCATGCGAAAAAGGAGCACTGCCTCCAACTAATAGCTGGACCACCCTAAAAAACGCCGTCATCCTGAACAACTCCAACCCAGGCCGTCATCCTGAACAACTCCAACCACGCCGTCATCCTGAATGAAGTGAAGGATCCCTGTATTTGTCGTTGTTCGTTCCTGTCGTGGCTTGTTCTTTTGTTGTCATTCCGTAGCGCAGCGAAGGAATCTGCTTTTAGAAATGTCAGGCTAAAGCCCGCGATCTTTGTTGAGCCATTCGCGCCTGTTCCAGTGCGTCGAAATACCTGCTAGCCCTTCAAAAGCCAACAATGGATCATCCGATTGAACAAGTATGATGAACCGCCGTCCACGCAGAAGAAAGTAGCGTGAACATCTAGCGAGAATGTCGAGGACAGTCTCAGCCGCTCGAGTATCCGGGTTCTTTCCTGCTAACCCCACGTTCCTCGCGTACAAGTCGTAAGAATCGAGGACAATCGCTAAGCCACTACCATCCGGAACTTCAACGTCCTTAAGACAGTCTATAAGCGCGTTGAAATTTTGTCCGTAATAAGCGGGAAAAGAGAGAACCTCTCCAAAACTCTCGAGCATCGCGGCTTCAGATTTCCAAGCCTTGCAATCGATGCTATAAACGCGATAGCCGCGAAGTCGCAGCCATTGCAGATCATCATCTAGATACATGCGATTTCGATACATGGAGATACTTCCATAGAGAAGAATCTCCCAATCCAAAGTCTTGTCTACTTCGTCTCCCGTGAAAGCAGCCATAGCCAGTAGTCTACTTGCCATGCAAACATGGCTTAATCAGCATTCGTGATTAAGATTAGCTTTGTGACAATCCAAACAAAACCCGAACACGAACGCTCCACCGGGGCCCGCCCAGCCGGCATCACCACCGAGCAAGCCGCCGCCACCTCCGTGCAGCAGATGTTCGACACCATCGCCCCCACCTACGACCGAGCCAACCACCTCCTCTCCGTAGGCATCGACCGCTACTGGTGGACCCGCACCGCAAAACTCTTCCAACCCGTCCTGCAACACCCCGAGACCGTCACCCTCGACCTCTGCTGCGGCACCGGCGACATGACCATGTCCCTCTACCAACACCGCCCGCACACACCAGAAGCCGCCCCCATCCTCGCAGTCGACTTCTCCCACCAGATGCTCTCCCGCGGCGCCGAAAAATTCGCCCCCCACAACATCATCCCCATCGAAGCCGACGCCCTCCATCTCCCCATCGCCGACGCATCCGTCGACCTCGTCACCTCCGCCTTCGGCTTCCGCAACCTCGCCAACTACGAAGAGGGCCTCACCGAACTCCTCCGCATCCTCCGCCCCGGCGGCCAACTCGGCATCCTCGAAGCCAACCAACCCGAAGGCCTCACCGGTACCCTCTACAATCTCTACTTCAAAACCGTCCTGCCGAAGCTAGGCGGCCTCATCTCCGGCAAACCCGCTGCCTACAGCTATCTCCCCGCCTCGGTCGAGCGCTTCCCCCGCCCCCCACGCATGCTCCAGCTCATCAAAGCCGCCGGCTTCACCAACGCCACCTGGACCAGCTACACCTTCGGCACCGCCGGCCTCTACCACGCCACCAAACCCTGACACCTACCGCATCGACACAGTGGAAGCCGGCGGAACCGCAGGCACACGAACCATGTACCATCTCCAGATGAGCACTACGGCCAAGCCCGAACAAGCCGCGACCCCGCACAGCGCCAAGCGCTCTGCCGCGCTCTTCTCCGTTCTCGCCGCCTTTGCCGTCACCCTCCTCAAGCTTGTCACCGGCATCCTCACCGGCTCTCTCGGCATGCTCTCCGAGTCTGCCCACTCCGGCATCGACCTCATCGCCGCCGCCATCACCTTCTTCTCCGTCCAGGTCTCCGACCGCCCCGCCGACGCCGACCACACCTACGGCCACGGCAAGATCGAAAGTCTCTCTGCCGCTATCGAATCCGTCCTCATGCTCGGCTCCTGCGTCTGGATCCTTACCGAAGCCATCCGCCGCATCGCTCACCGCGAACACCTCTCGCTCAACTTCTCCATCTGGCCCTTCCTCGTCCTCCTCCTCTCCATCACGGTCGACTACACCCGCTCCCGTAAACTCCACCGCATCGCCGCCGAAACCAGAAGCGAAGCCCTCGAAGCTGATGCCATCCACTTCCGCACCGACATCTGGTCCTCCAGTGCTGTACTCCTCGGACTCTTCGCAAGCTACATTGGCGAACGTTTCCAAATCACCCAGCTGGAGCTAGCCGACCCCATCGCCGCCATCATCGTCGCCGCTATCATCCTTCACGTCACCTGGAACCTCGCCCGTCGCACCATCGACGCCCTCACCGATGCCACTCCCATCGAAACCCGCGCCCAGACCCGCGACATGATGCGCGAAGTCGCAGCCATCGACGGCGTCATCTCCGTCGACCGCATTCGCACTCGCCGCTCCGGCCCCGACTACTTCGCCGATGTCACCCTCGGCCTGCCACGAAACCTAACCTTCCAGCGCTCCGAACAGATCACCATGGCCGCCACCGCCGCCATCCGCCGCCATCTCCCCGGTGCCGACGTCGTCGTCCACTCCATACCAACCGCATCCATCGCCGAAAGCCTCCACGACCGCATCCGCGCCGTCGCCGCCCGCTCCAACCTCGCCATTCACGACGTCAGCGTGCAGGAGTACAACCACGAGCTACACGTCGAGCAGCACCTCGAAGTCAACGAGACCATGTCTCTCAGCGCTGCCCACGCGCTGGTCACGCAACTCGAGTCCGACATCCGCCGCGAGATCCCTGAGATCTCCACCATCCTCACCCACATCGAAAGCGAACCAGCCACCATCGAGCGCCCCGCCTCCCTCGAGCGTGACCGCCAGCTCGAAGTCCGCCTCCGCCGCGCCGCCGCAGCCTTCCCCGAGATCCTCGACATTCACGAAGTCTTCGTCACTCGCAGCCACAGCGGCGGAGCCGACCGCATCCAGGTCAACTGCCACTGCACCCTCCCCGACGACCTCCCCATGTCCCAGGTGCACGAGATCATCACTGCCCTCGAAAACGCCTTCAAACTCGACTGCCCTGAAGTCTCCCGTCTCCTCATCCACCCCGAGCCCGCCACCGACAACCGCCGCTGACCTAACTGCGACGGATCCCCTTCGAATGCCGTCATCCTGAACGTAGTGAAGGATCCCTGTATTTCTTCTTTACTCACGACGCGGGCAGAAAGATAAGCCTCGTTCTAAGAAGCGCGTCTGAAACCCGCTACTTCTCGTCGCTTATAGACAAAGGAAGTTCAGAGTTTCCCGCGTAGAAAACTATAAGCACCACACCCGCGTCGCCCGTTACACCCCGATGCACGCTATTGACCGTCTCTGCAACCGCATCACCCGCCACGAAATGGCGTATCGTCCCGTCTTTCTTCTCAACCGTCAGATCACCGGAAAGAATGTACCCGGCATTTGGAAACGGATGCGAATGCCACTTCATCTTCGTCCGGGGAGGAATCGTGATCTTCAGAACAGTAATCTTCGGCTGTCCAGCCGGATAAGCCTTATACGGTGTGCCATCCCACGAAGACGTAGTTTGAAGAACGGTTTCAATCTGAATCTTTGAGGGCGAATCCTGTGCGTGCGCAAAGCAAGTAAGAACAAGCGGCAACAGAACAGTGGCAAGTTTCAATTTCTTCTCCTGCCTTAAGAATAGTCCCCGCACCGTAGACCCGAGCAACCCTCGACACGCTTGTTAAGAGGCCATCTCTCTCAAACGTACTCGCTGAAGAGTTCCATAAGAACTACTCAGTACGCAGCGCAGTCATCGGCTCAATATTCGCCGCTCGTCGCGCAGGAATAAATCCGGCAATTGCCGCCGACGCTCCCAGCACCACCACCGCAATCACCAGACTCGCCGGATCATACGAGTGCACGCTATAGAGCTGATCCCGCATATACCGCGTCGCCAGCATCGCAACCGGAACCCCAACCGCCAATCCCAGAGCAGCCTGCAGAATTGCTCCTCGCATCACCATCCGCACCACATTCCCACGATCTGCACCGAGCGCCATTCGCAATCCAATCTCGCTCGTCCTCCGCGCTGCCTGGTACGAAGTAATTCCATACAGACCAACCGACGCCAACACCAGCGCCAGCACCCCAAACAGCACCGTCAACCGCGCGATCAATCGCTCCTGCGTGAAGTTATCCGCCACCTGATAATCCAGCGAATGCAAGTCCTCCACCGTCAGATTGGGATTGATATTCGCCAGCGTGTGTCGCACCATCGCATCCAGATTCTGCGGAGCCCGCTCGAAGTGCAGCGTCACTGAGTTGATGTAAAGCCCTCGCCCTTCAGCCATAATTGCATTCGCTTCCGTCAACCCCGCCATCTGCTGGTTCAGCGGACGAAAGTACATCGTTCTCACCGGCTCGCGCGGATTGTTATACTTCGCATCCGCCACAATCCCCACAATCTCAAACGCCGACGAGTACTTCTGATCCATAATCCCGAAGTGCCGCCCAATTGGATCTTCCTTCGGAAAAAACTTCTTCACAAACGCCTGATTCACCACCGCGACCCCCTGAGAGGCAGCGGTATCCTGATCGGTAAATCCTCGCCCACGCACAAGCGGCTGACCCACCGTCTCAAAGAAGTGCGGACTCACCCGGTCCCACGACGAACCATTCTCATCGGTCGGCGCAGGCGCAGGACGTCCCTCGACGTAAACACCCTCACCCCAGTTGTTCCCCTCCAGCGTGCTGTACAGCGCCATTCCTACACTCTTCACTCCAGGCAGCGACCCGAACTGATCCTCAAGCGTCCGATAGAAAGCAGGCAGCGTCTCCTCCGTATAACCCGCGGCAGCCGGATCCAGATGCAGCACATACCGATTCTCCGTTTGCAAACCAAAGTTTTGATGCTCGATATTCTGCAGACTCCGCGTCAGCAACCCCGCGCCCACCAACAACACCACCGACAACGCCGCCTGAAAAACAATCAACGACCTCTGCGGCAACGAAGCCCGATCTCTCGTCGAACGATTCACCCCACGCAACGCCTCCGCAGGGTCGGAGTGCGACGTAATCCACGCCGGCACCACACCAAACACAACGCCCGTCACCAGCGACAACAAAAACGCAAACCCCAGCACCCCCGGCGACGGAGTCGCCTGAATCGGCAGATGCGGCGAATTCGGAAACGCCAGCGCCAGAATCATCCGCGTCCCTGCATACGCCACAGCCAACCCAGCAAATCCACCCATGCACGCCAACAGCACACTCTCCGTCAGCATCTGACGAATCAACCTGCTCCTCGCCGCTCCAAGCGCCATTCGCACCGACGTCTCCGCTCTCCGCGTCGCGCTGCGCGCAAGCAGCAGGTTCGCCACATTCGCACACGCCACCAGCAGCACCAGCGCGGAGATCGCCATCAACAACTTCAATCCCTTCCCCGTCTCGATCTGCAAATTCTGAATGCCAGCCCCTCCAGGCACAATCACGACATGCTGTTTTGGAATCAATGTCGACGCACCATTCCGGGTATATATCGGCCGCGTCGGCAACCAATCCCGCAGACTTCCCGACATCTTCCCCTGCAACGCCGTCACACTCACACCCGGCTTCACGCGCCCCAGCACGTAAAGCCAGTTGCTCTCCGCCACATGCAAAATAGTCTTCTTCCCATCGATAAACGGCTCAACCGACAACGGAACCCAAAGCGCTGGTGGATTACTCCGAATCCTATCTCCGTAAAATCCTGGCGGAGCAACACCCACAATCGTCACAGGTTGCCCCTGTATAAAAAACGACCCACCCACAACCTTCGGATCGCTCCCATAGTCCGACTGCCACGCCTGATAACTCAGCACTGCAACCGGCGCAGCGCCCGCATTGTCATCCGCATCCGTGAACACGCGCCCCACGAACGACCCCACCCCAAGTGTCTTGAAGTAATTCCCCGAAACGAACTCCTGACGCTGCGGCCGTGCCGGCTCAGAACCACGCCGCAGACTTACCGTCTCGTTTCCTGCCTGCATCGCCGCCATCTCTTCAAACTCCGGCGTCGTTTCCTGAAAGCGCTTATAGATGTCGTACGAAAATAGATCGAAGTCACCGTTTTCATTGATGAATCCACCATCGACGCAGCAGTCGTCCAGATCGCCCACACGAAAAAGTGTCTTCGGGTCCGTCACCGGCAGCGACTTCAGCAGAACCGCATGCACCAGCGTGAAAATCGCAGTATTTGCGCCGATCCCCAACGCAATCGTAAGAACAACCGTGATCGCAAAGCCAGGCGACTTACGGAACTGACGGAACGCAACGATGACATCATGCATGCATCTTCTCCAGAAACTCAGTAGACGTGAGGGTTCCTTGGCAACTACGCTGCGACGATCGAAATAGTTCAATCGCATCATTTAAAAAATCCACCACAGCAGAAAAAGATCCACACAACAATTTTTTTTGGCATCCACGCTGTCCAAACCTGGACACGAAGAAGGCTCTTTGCGTTGTTTTTTCTAAATCTTTTCCGTTGAGTGTTTTACGTTGTCGCCCTGAACGCAGTGAAGGATCCCCGTATTTCGTCGTTGCTTGTTTAAGTCGTTGCTTGTCTTAAGTCCTTACTCGTTTCGCGTCGTTGCTTATTTCATGTCGTTGCCTGTTTTCAAGGACCGTGTCTCCCTTTGAAACAAAGACACAGTTTCGGGCAGTTTCTCAGGGTCACCAAGTCGCGCCTCAACGGACTCGTCAAAACACAAGACCATACTCCGCACACCCTGTATCCTGATCCTGCCCATGAAGCTCAGACTCGCCCGCATCAATCGCTTCTTCAACATCGTCCTCGGCGCCCTCGCCATGCTGGTCGTCGCGCTCGTCTCCGCCTTCATCACCATGCGTCTCGCCATCCACGGCCGCGAGATCAAAGTCCCCAACCTCAGCGGCCTCACCATCTCCGAAGCCAGCAAAAAAACCAGCTCCCTCGGCCTCAGCCTCAACCTCGAAAACCGTTTCTACTCCCCCACCGCACCATCCGGCCTCGTCCTCGCCCAATCCCCCGCCCCCGGTTCGGTCGTCCGCCGCGAGTGGCCCGTCCGCATCACCGAAAGTCTCGGCCCGCAAGACGTCGCCGTACCCAACCTCATCGGCCAGACCGAGCGCACAGCATCCATCAACATCCGCCGCCTCTCACTCGAACTCGGCACCGTCGCTCACATCATCGCACCCGGCGAGCCCGGCACCATCATCTCCCAAACCCCCAAACCCAACGCCACCGGCATAGACCGCCCGCGCGTCAGCCTCCTCCTCGCCGATCCCGAGCAGGCCGAATCCCCCGAGCCCTTCGTCATGCCATCGCTAGCTGGTCTCACGCTCGCTGGTGCCGCCGCCCGTGCCGCAGCCATCGGCCTCCACATCGCCAGCGCAGAAGACCTCAACCTCCCCACTACACCAGCAGCAACGCCAGCTTCACCTCCACCCTCAGCAGGTGCCACAGCCACGCCCACAACAACGCCAGAACCCGTAGCCCACGCAGTCTCCTCCCTCGGCACAGTCATCGCCCAAACCCCAGCCGCCGGCCACCGCGTCGTCAAAGGCGACCCCATCCACATCACCCTCACCGACTAGTCACCCAACACTGCCGTCATCAACCCACCCAGCACAGTCGTCATCCTGAACGTAGTGAAGGATCCCTGTCTTTGCCGCCGCTGCATTTGCTTGTTCTCGTCGTGGGTCAGACCGAGGCTGTTCGAAACTCGGATTCGAGGCTCGCCGGGTGCCCCATATCTCGATTTTGAGATGTGGGCATTCGCGCAGATGCGCGAACGCTTTCTCTACGAACTAAGCCCGCTCCAACACCACCGCAAAGAACCCATCACACCCATGCACACCCGGCAGCGTCCGCAGAGCCCCATCCCGCACCGCAGAACCCAACTCCACACCTTGTAGCAACACACCCTGCTCCGCAAGCTCCGCCATCACACCATCCACCGGAACCCTCACCACACCATCACCAACGACCGCATCTACTACACCCTCACACTCCTCCGCCTCCAGCGAACAAGTCGAATACACCAGCCGCCCACCAGGAGCCAGCCTCTTCAACGCCCCTCCAAGAATCGCCCTCTGCCGCACAGCCTGCCGCGTTAGCTCCTCCTCCTTCAACCGATGCCGAATCTCCGGATTCCCCGCCAGCGTCCCCGTCCCCGAGCAAGGCACATCGCACAAGATCAGATCAAACTCCCCCTCAACACCCTTCGCATTCGCAGCATCCTCCACGTCAAACTCCACGCGCTCCGCATACGCATACCTCTTCAACCTCGCCTCCGTCTGCGCCAGCCGCTTCGCACTCACATCGCTCGCCACCAACTTCGCCTCAGTCAGTCGCCTAGCGAGAATCAACGTCTTCCCTCCAGGAGCAGCGCAGCAATCCCAAACCCTCTTCGCCCCCGGCACCGCCACCGCAGCAATCTCCGCCACCAGCCGCGATCCATCATCCATCTGCGGCAGATCTCCACCACCCTCGCTGAACATCCCACCCGGCGCCGGCTCCTTCTGGTCCGCCTCGCATATCTTCAACGCCGCATCGCGCCCATACGCCGCCACCCAACGCTCCACCAGCCATCGCGGATGCCCCAGCCGCTCCGCAAACGCCGCCACCGACTCATGAATCCGAACACCCGGCCTCTGCGCCGCCGCCAATTTACGCAGCACCGCATTCACCATCCCCGTTGCATGAGGCTCCCCGGCAGCCCTGCACAACTCCACACTCTCACTCAGCGCCGCATGCGCCGGAATCCGCTCCAGATGCAGCAATTGAAACGCCCCCAACCGCAACGCAATCGCCACCGGCTCCGCGAGCCGCTGTTCAGGCCGCTGCAACAAACCCCGCACCCGCGCATCCAGCGCAATCTGCCACCGCAACACGCCCATCACCAACGCTGTCGTAAGATTCCGATCCTCCGGCGACAAAGCATCTACCCGCGCCGAATGCAGCAATTCGTCGCTATGCCCCTTCCCCTCACCTACCAGCTTCAAAATCTCAAACGCAGCCAGCCGCGCCGGCGTAATCTTCGCCACCGCAGCCTCAACCGAAGCCGTAGGTCCCGCAGACACCGGCCTCTTCCGTACAACGGCCTGCTTGCCAGCACTTGGTTTTCCTGCAACAGTCTTGCCAGCATCAGCACCGGCCTTCCCCTTCGACCCACCCGCTCCTTGCTTCGATCCGTCCTTCATAGCCCCAACCGTTCGCCGCTCTTCACCTGATACCCACGCAGAAATTCAGCCGCACTCATCCGCTTCTTCCCTTCCATCTGCACCTCATCCAGCACAAGCAGGCTCCCGTTGCCACACCCCACCTTCAGCACATCCCCATCCACGATCAACACTCCAGCCTCGCCCGCACCCTTCGCCATATGCATCTTCCCAACAATCAGCTTCTTTCCTCGCAGCGTCGTATGCGCCCCCGGCCAGGGCTGAAATCCTCTCCATCGATCGTAGATCTCCTTCGCCGTCCGCGAAAAATCCACCAGCCCGTCCTCACGCTTCAAAATCGGCGCCAGCGTCGCCATCGAATGATCCTGCACCTCAGGACAAATCGTCCCGGCATCCAGTCTCTCCAGCGTCTTCACCATCAACTCCGCGCCAATTGGAGCCAGGCATCCATACACATCCTCCGCCGTCTCCTCCAATCCAACCGGGCACACCTGCGCCAGCAACATATCCCCCGTATCGAGCCCCGCGTCCAGCCGCATCGTCGTCACGCCCGTCAAAATCTCACCGCTAGCCACCGCCCACTGAATCGGCGCCGCCCCGCGATACTTCGGCAGCAATGATCCATGCAGATTGATATTCCCGAACCGCGGCAGCTCCAACATCCACTGCGGAATAATCCGCCCATACGCCACCACCAGAATCGCGTCAGGCCGAATCTCTTCCAACCGCCCACGAAACTCCACGTTGTTCTTGATCTTTTCAGGCTGCACCACTTCGAGCCCACGCGCCAACGCCGCCTGCTTCACCGCTGGCACCTGCAACTCCATCCCCCGCCCCGCTGCACGATCCGGCTGCGTCACCACCAGCGCAACCTCATGCCCTGCTGCGATCACTGCTTCAAGCGTAGGCACTGCAAACTCCGGCGTCCCACAAAAGACCAATTTCATCGTCTTATCCTCTCGTCCTGCCGGACGGGCCTCCTGCGCGGAGGGCGGTCACTTCGTGACATGTATACCTTGTCCCGACAATCAAGCAACATAGGCCCGAGCGATGCTCGGAAAACAAAATCTTACGCCGACCGGAGGAAGGCCCACATCAATCAACCCAACCACGACCGGGTACACCCGCCACGAAGTGGCCGCCCCGCGCGCAGCGGGCCCGTCCGGCAGGACACAATCACCATTCGCCGTTCTTAATCAGTTTTTTAATTTTCCGAATCACCAGATCCCGCTTCAACCGGCTCAGCCGATCGATAAACAACACGCCATCCAGATGATCAATCTCGTGTTGCATCGCCCGCGACAGCAACTCCGTCCCTTCCACCTCAAACCACTTGCCATGCACGTCCTGCGCCCGCACCTTCACCCACTCCGCCCGCGTCACCTTCTCGCGAATCTCCGGCAGACTCAGGCACCCCTCCTCCTCCACCTGCTTGCCCTCCTGCGCGAGGATCTCCGGATTGATCAGCACCAGCTTCTCCTCCGGATTCTTCTTGAAGCTCACATCGATCACCGTAATCCGCTGCGAGATCGCAATCTGCGGCGCCGCCAGCCCAATCCCCTGCGCCGCATACATCGACTCGAACATCTCGTCCGTCAGCGTCTTCAGCTTCGCGTCAAACACCGTCACCGTCTCCCCGCGCTTTGCCAGCACCGGATCCGGCCACTTCACCACCTCATGAATCTTGTTCAGTTTTCCTGTCACTTAGTACGCTCGAATCTGCTCACAATAGCCATTGAAATTTCGCTGCATCTCACGCAGCGAGTCCCCACCAAACTTCTCCACCATCAACCGCGCCACCGTCAGCGCAACCATCGCCTCCGCTGCCACGCCAGCCGCCGGAACCACACACACATCGCTGCGCTCATACGCAGCCTTTACCGGCTCCCGTGTCTCAAAACTCACCGAACCGAGCGGCCTCCGCAGCGTCGAAATCGGCTTCAGATACCCACGCACAACGACATCCTCGCCATTCGAGATCCCACCTTCAATCCCGCCCGCATTATTCTGCTCGCGCGAAAACTTCGTAAACCCGCGGCCATCCTCGGGCGAGCCCTCATATCCAATCGCATCGTGCACCGCCGACCCCAGCGACTCCGCCGCCGTCACCCCACGCCCCAGCTCCACAGCCTTTACCGCCTGCAAACTCATAACTGCCTGCGCCAGCAGACCATCCATCCGCTCATCCCAATTCGCATGCGTCCCCACGCCCGGCGGCAACCCATGCACCACCACCTCGAACACCCCACCAATCGTGTCGCCCGTGCGCAACACAGCATCCACCTCGGCCTTCATCGCCGCTTCACTCTCAGCATCAACGCAGTTCAGCAAAACCTCATCCTTCAACTGCAACGCCGCAATCTCGTCCCAAGTCGCAGGCCGCTGCAGCTCAGCCTTCCCCACGCGAATCACATGACTCGCAACCTCAACCCCCAAAGCCCGCAGCAACAACTTCGCAATGGCCCCCGCGGCAACCCGCGCCGCACTCTCGCGCGCACTCGCTCTCTCCAACACATACCGCGCATCCGGAAAGTCGTACTTCAAACTCCCCGCCAGATCCGCATGCCCCGGCCGCGGCGAAGCGACAGCTTTATGCTTCGTGGCGTCCCCAGCTTCTACAGGCAGTATGTCAACCCAGTTCTTCCAATCGTTATTTGCCAGCACCATCGCAATCGGCGACCCAATCGTCTTCCCATGCCGCACGCCGCTCAAAATATGTGCCGTGTCCCGCTCAATCCGCATGCGCCCACCGCGCCCATAGCCCTTTTGCCGCCGCCACAGCTCGCGATCCACAAACTCCTGATCCACGCTCACACCCGCGGGCATCCCACTTACTGTCGCCACCAGGCTCTCCCCGTGACTCTCTCCCGCTGTAGAAAATCGCAACATCCCGTATCAATCCCTCGTAAAACACACGCTCAAACTTAAATTGTAACAACCCATTAGCAGCGCGCAGAACCGCGCAATGCTCAGCTTGACCATCTAAACGTTTCTTGGAAGAGCACCTTTATCGAACTTCAGAAGTGAAAGCTCTTTGCCATTCGTGACCTTTCAGCTTGAAACTCTTCGATGCTGAAGGATCTGCAACACTAATCTCTTTCACTGTCAGGCGCAGACCAAGCTTTCCATCTTTCATCACGTCAATGCGCCGCGGCACCAACACCCCGTCGTATACCTCGGCAGAGAGCGGCTTGAGTTCGAAACCCGACACAACACTCTTCACCAATTGGCCCTTCTCGTTAAACCAATACCCTTGTGATTTGCCGGCCTCCAACTCACCATTCGGTCCTTCTGGCCCCCGGAAAACTCTGATAGCAGCTACACCATCAACCGGATCGCGTTTGATTCGCCAATCAGACTCCGTCATTGTATCGACCGCAGGAATCGGTTCAATGAACAATAAAACGAGACGCAAGAGGCCCGCTTCAGGACCTTCTGCCAATAGGTAGCGCTTCCCTTCGCTCTGAGACCGCACTAAATGGCTAGTACCAAACCACGCCTCGCGCTTCCATTCGGTCTCGCTGAGCCACGTATCCTCATAACGCCCCGTCTCGACTGTCCCGCGACCAGTTCCCGTCTGAAATTCGGCGCGCAGCACATAAGGCGCGCTTGCTCCCGCCCCCAGACAACTTGCCTTTCGTCCGCGTTCAAAAAAAGTCTTTGCACTGTCGAAACTCTCTACGCCTGCCGGACGCGTTGCGGTAAACGGGACCGACAATCTTCCTATTGCTTGAACTGGTATTCCGTTACGCTCAACTGGCCGAAACTGCATCGCGCGAAAGCCCTGTTCTGCAGCATCTCTCACGCCCGGATTGTCAGCAATCGGACGGATCATCTCCCGAATTTTTCCGCTACGGTCGATGACAACTTCAGTCCACACGACTCCCTGAAGTGGGCCATCCGCGAGAGCGGGCCACGTGAAGGATGACCCAGGCAACAGATTCTTACGCAGCTCGGTCTCATCCAGAACCGCAGTCTCGATAGGCACGTCCCCGCCTAACGCAGCCGCGTTAAAAAATCCGTCAGGCACCGATCCGAGATCTTCGAGAACGTTCACCTTTGCTGTTACCTCCACAGAACCGGACGACACGGTATAAGCAATCATCCGTCCATGGAAGTTTTTAAAATCATGGTACTGCCCGTCCCAGCCGTTGCCACCCGTGTAGAACAACAGTCCGGTCCGATCCATCAATGCCAAATGCCCTTTGCCATCGATCTGCGCATCGCCCATCGGACTGGCTGGACCCCAGTCAACGTTCGTTTGACCCGCCAGATGTCGTATATCAGCCTTCCGAACACGCTGAACCAGAGTCTCCATCGGCAGTGGCACGGGTCGAACAATTGCTACCGCAAGCTCGCGCAACCAGTCTGGAAAATAGTCGCCGTCGTTTTTCTGCCACTGATGTTCGCCATCGACAATCAACACTTGGTGGAAATCCGGTGAACTTACCTCGCGCCGCCATCTGGTCGGTGATTGCCACCATATTTCAACTTCGCCAGTCCTATGCGACTCCTTATCCCGATCAAAACTCGGAGTGTAGATAGCTTTTAAATGAAAAGGTCGCGTGCCAGCTTGATCGAGGGTGCTCTGTTCGACGGCTTTGCGAACCAAACCGCTCACATCTTCAATCTGTCCAAAAGCAAATCTAAGAGAAGCCAAAAGTAGAACCGTTACAGCAACCGGCGACGAGTTTCTTAGCATGAACTTCCTCATTGATGTAACCGACTTGAGTATCTGAAACCTTCGAACCAATAACTCTAATAAAATGAGTTCACTCGAAAGCCTGCCGTCAAATCACATCTTACCGTCCGACAAGCTGAGCAGGTTTATGCGCAACACATCAAATATGAAAATCATCTATAGCACTCTCACAACTGCAATATTCATCCTCACCACAACTCCCTTTCTGCACGCCCAATGCGCCCCGTCCATAGACCCCGCCCTCGCCGCCCAAATCGCCACCATCCCCGCCGTCGACAACCACGCCCACCCTATGCTCTCCCCACCCGACTACGCCACCGACCGCAACTTCGACGCCCTCCCCGTCGACAACATGGAGCCCTACACCGACCCCGCAGGCATGCGCTCCGATCTACCCACACTCCACGACGCATGGAAGGCCATCTTCAACTTCGACGGCAATCCACCGCTCAACCCCGACGCACTCAAACAACTCGATGCGGCCCGTGAAGCTACTCGTCAACAGCAGGCCTCCAACTACTCCACCTACATACTCGACAAAGCCAACATCGGCACCATGCTCGCCAACCGAGTAGCTATGGGCACAGGAGTCCAGCCCCCACGCTTTCGCTGGGTCCCCTACATCGACACCCTCCTCTTCCCGCTGGACAACTCCGTCCTCGCCGCCGCCACGCCCGACCGCAAACAGTTCTTCCCACTCGAAGACGCCCTCCGCAAAAAATACCTCGCGCAGCTCAACATCAAAGCCCTCCCGCCAACACTCGACGCCTATCTCAAACAAGTCGTCACTCCACTCCTCGAACAACAAAAGGCCAACGGAGCCGTAGCCGAAAAGTTCGAGATCGCCTACCTACGCTCCTTCGGCTTCGACGACGTACCCCAAGCCGAAGCCGCGCACATCTACGCCACCCTCCTCCACCAACCGCATCCGAACGAAACCCAATACAAGCGCCTTCAGGACTTCCTCTTCCGCTACATCGCCGCCGAGTGCGGCCGCCTCAACCTCCCCGTCCATCTCCACACCACCTCAGGCGGCGGAGGCTACTTCTCCATCACCGGCGACAACCCGCTCCTTCTCGAACCGCTCTTCAACGACCCTCGCCTTCGCCACACCAACTTCGTTCTCCTCCACGGTGGTTGGCCCTTCGTCCACGAGATTGGAGCGCTCCTCCAAAAACCGAACGTCTACCTCGACCTCTCTCAACAATCCCTCATGATCCCGCCGCACACCATGTCCGCCTGGCTACGCGAGTGGCTCGAGCTCTACCCCGAAAAGATCCTCTACGCCACCGACGCCTACCCCTACTCTTCCTCCATGGGTTGGGAAGAGGCCGGATGGATCGCAAACCGTAACATCCGCGAGTCACTAGGCATAGCCCTCACCGGCATGATCCGCGACAACGAGATCTCCCCCACCCGCGCCACCGATCTAGCCCACATGGTTCTCCACCACAACGCCGAATCCCTCTACAAGTTCTAAAGCAAATTTCCTGTTGCTAAAGAGGTGTACCGGTCATGTTGTTATCATTCCGCAGCGAATTGTTGTCATTCCGCAGCGAAGCGGAGGAATCTGCTTTTGCCTCTGTTCGGGACATCTAAGCGACGTCTGAAAAATCAACCCCAAAGTCGAATTGGATAAAATTAGTTGACTAGGAAACTAATTCAATCTATCTTCTCTCCATGAGCAGAGAGAAGCCAGCCCAACCAGCCGTAAGCGAACTGAGAAGTCACATCGGCTTCTGGCTCCGCTTCGTCTCAAACCACGTCTCCCACGCATTCTCCCGAAAACTCCTCGACAGCGGAGTCACCGCAGCCGAATGGGTCATCCTTCGCGAGATCTTCGACACAGACGAAATACCCCCCAGCGCGCTCGCCGAACAAACTGGCCTCACCCGCGGCGCAATCTCCAAGCTCATCGAGCGCCTCGTCGTAAAAAAACTAGTCTCGCGAAAAGAAGGCAGCGACGACCGCCGCTACCAACGCATCGCTCTCTCCCCCGCAGGCCGTCGGCTCGTCCCGACTCTCGCAACATTAGCCGATCAAAACGATCGAGAGTTCTTCAAGCCGCTCACAGGCAAAGAGCGACAAGCACTCGTCGCGACCCTCAAAAAGCTGGTGCACGCACACGACCTGCACAAGCTACCAACCGAATGAAGAAACAAAGAGGAGCGACCATGAATACCACTGCGATCCACGAAGTCCTAACCGAGAGCCAGGCTGGCAAGCTGATCTTCCCCGAAGTAGTCCGCAGACTCCTCGAAGCGGGCGTCGAGTCCTACCTCTGCGACCTCGCCACCGGCGCCGAAACCTTCTACATGCTCGACGGAAAAACGCACTTAGAGAAGATGACCCTCCCACTGGCACCCATCGCAGAACAGTTCTTCTCAGCGGAGCTCATAGCAGCCATACGCGGCGCACAAGCCGACACAGTACGCTACCCTGAGTTCGTGAAGCGTTCCACCGCCGCCGGCGTCATCGCCTACTGGGCCTTTCTCACCGGCAAAAAAGTCATCTCCTTCGGCCGCAAAGGCGAGTCCCACACCGAAGAGTTCCCACGCCCGACGCACGAGACGAAATAAGTGCCGTGCTACGCCGTGCAAACCACAAAACTATCAACCAACTCGCCGCGCTCCGGCCCAAAACGGGACGACTCAAAAATAAAGTCCAAAAACGTGGCGTATTTTTCACACCGAAAAAAGTGGCTGCATAAGCACCACGTTTACCATGCGAGCCACCACAAATTCACCACAATTTTCCACCCAAAAAACACCCTAAATCCGCAAAACCCCCAGCAAAAACACCACTCCACCACGCCAAAAATTTTTCCCCATCTCCAAACACAAAAATCCGTTTACTCGTCCTTCAAATAACCTTGGCTGTTAAGCAGCGGACGATCCATGCTCCTCACCCAATCCGTCACCTCACCGCTACTCTTTCCACTCGCAGCCGCCGCTGCAAACTCATTCCGCATCGCCTGCATCTTCGCCTCAAGATCATCCAAAGCACTCAAAAGAAGAGCCTCCGGAGTCATCGGCAGCTTCGGCGAACCGAACTCATACTTCCCGTGGTGGCTGAGAATCATATGCTCCACCAGCACCCGCAGCTTCTCCGGAAACGGCGCCAGTTGCTGCACCTTCTCCCTCAACATCCCCTGCGCAATGCTGATATGCCCAATCATCTGCCCCTCAAGCGTGTAGCTAAAGCTGGACCCCCACGAAAGCTCACGAATCTTCCCAATATCATGCAAAATCGCCCCAGTAACCAGCAGATCCGCATCCACCTCCGGATAAAACGGAGCCGTAGCCACGCACACCCGCACCAGCGTCAACACATGCTCCAACAGCCCACCAAGCCAAGCATGGTGCAGCCGCTTCGCTGCAGGAGCAGCCTTAAACGCAGGCCCTATCTGCTCATCATCAAGAAACGCAAATACAAGCCGACGCAGCTCCGCACTCTTGAAAGCCTCAACATACCTCCGCAATTCCGCCCACATCTGCTCTACATCGAACTTCGTAGAAGGCTGAAAATCTTTCGGATCGATCTCCGACTCCGCCGCCAACCTCAGCTTCTTCAAAGTAATCTGGAACTTCCCCTGATACTTCGAGATATCCCCCTGCACCTTCACATAGCAACCTTCATCACAGGTTGCAATCGCGTCAGTGACCTCGTCCCACATGCGCGCCTCAAGCGATCCCGTCTTATCGCTCACCGTCAATGCAAGATACTGCCCACCCTGCTTCTTATCTCGCACCTGCATCGACGTCAAAACAAAATAGGTAGTGATAGTTGAGTTATCGAACCGCGCCGCATCTTCAATAAAAAAGTCTTTCATCACATCCAGAATACCGCGCCGTCAACAATGTCTCTGTTAGCCGCAAAGAAAAACGCGAGAGCCCAAGCCATCGCGTCAATCCATCCGTTCATAAAGAAAAACTACTGTTGTGGCGGCGTCGGAATCGGCGAACCCGGCGTAGCTGGCGGCTGACCGGCATCTGGAGGATTACCCGCAGGAGGTGCGGTAGCCGGCGGCAGTGTCGTGGTATCGCTTGCCTTCGGAGCAGGTGTCCCCGTTCCATGCACACCTTCCATCGGCGTCCCACGATCAGGAGCCTTCGACGGCGTCTCTACAGGTGGCGTAGCGGGTGGCGCAGGAGGCTTGTTTTGCAGCCGTTCCTTCGGCGCTCCCTTCACCTTCACCTTTTTCTTCTTCTTAGCCGTATCGCCGTTCAAACCCAACGGGGCAGCCTGCGTCTGTTGCGCTGCCTTCTCCTCGGCAGTCATAGGAGCCGACGCTGCAGCAGCCTTCTCCTTTTTCTTCTTTACCTTCACGGCCTTCTTCTCAGCATCTACCTTCGCACGATCGCTATAGCGAGTCTTTCCATGCGGAGCCGCTGTAGCTGCCAGCGGATTCGGACCCGTGTCGGACGTCGAAGACTCCTGTGCAACCCCTTCCACCGGTGCAATGGCCGTCCCCGGAGCCGCGGCAGCAGCCGTCGCAGATGCTGCACCCTCTCCAACGTCAGTTCCCGAAGCGGTCTCCTGGGGCCCTGGAGGCAGAGAGTTCCGCGGAGCCTGCCCATAACGAACCTTCTCGCGCTTCACTTTCTTCGCCTTTACGACAGTCGTCTTCCCGTTCTTCGTCACAGTCGAAGTCGCGACCACAGCAGCAGTCGTAGCCACCGGAGCCGCCGTAGTCTTCGCTACCGTCGAATACTTCGTTCCGCGATCAAACCTCTTCTTCTGTTGAACTGCCTTTTTCTTTGTCACCGGAGGCGCATAGGCCGTAAACACCGGCTTGGTCTGCTTCGGGCTCGCACCCGAATCAACATAACCAGCCCGAATGTCTATATACGCCTCTTCACGCAGCTTTGTCAGATAGGCACGCAGCGCCGGCTGCATCTGTTCGGAATACATCGCCTCCTGGATCTGTGGCTCAATATCCTTAATCGGTGGCACACCGGTATCCACGTGGTCGGTCACCTTCAGAATCACAAATCCTTGCCGCGTCCGAATCGGCGCCGTCCATTCCCCAGCTTTCAGGCCGAACGTCTGGTCTTCGAGAACCTTCGCCAGCGCCCCACGCTTATAAAGCCCGAGATCTCCGCCCTTATCTGCCGTCGGGCCGCCCGAAAACGCCTCAGCCATATCCTCGAATTTGCTGCCAGCCTTCAACTTTGCCTCGACCGTCTCCGCCTTGGCCTTCGCCTGCGCCACTGCCGCATCGTCAGCATCCGCGGCCGTCGGAATCAGAATCTCGCTCAGCTTAATCTGCTCCGGCTGCGTAAACTCCTGCTTGTGCGCGTCGTAGTAAGCCTGCTCCTGGCCTTGCGTCATCTGCAGCCGGCGACCCACCTCGTCCCGCACCACCTGCTGCGTAATCACGTTGTCCCGAATACCCGCCTTGAAGTCCTCAAAAGAAACGCCCTGTTGCCGTGCGGCCTTCTCTAGGTCCTCCATCGTATCCATCTTGTTCTGCTTACGAATCTCATCCAGCCGACGGATCACTTCAGCGTCGCCATTAATTCCCAGTTCCTTACCACGCGACAGCAGCAGTTGCTTATCAATCATGTCGCGCAGCAGATTCCGCTGCCGTTCTGCAGCCTCTGCGGCGCTCGCACCCGTCTGCTGGTTCTCCTGCGCAAGCCCCTCTTCAGCCCGCTCCACATCGCTCCGGCTGATGATCTGGTCGTTTACATGCACGACCACGTCTTCCACCACGGTTCCATTGGGTGTAATCGGTTGAGTGACAGGCAGCGTCAGCTGCGGCTGCGGTGCATTCGGAACGCTCAACGGGCTCTGGTACCGCGGCGCCTGTGCTTGCACCACTCCCGGCAGTGCCAGCAAACCTAGCCCACACACCACCGCAAACTGCGAAATTCTCAAGGTCATCGTCACTCGTATCTTTGTCGACATCCGCGATGAAACGTCCACCGCATAACACGCCAGCCCTGTTTCTTTTAGACTCTCCACAGGTTTGGACGGTATCCGTACCCAATTCTAACTGCCACGCCCCGAACAAGCGAATCCCTCTTTTGCAACAGGCCTTGGCTCACCTCCGGATGCTATACTCCGTCAAACTAGGACGTCTGTCCCTGCGCGTCCGCAAGCGCCGTTTCTCTTCGAGGTATATCCAAGCCCATGGCTCCCCGCACCCACCGCGCTCTCTTCTCCGCCACTGTTTTTCTCGCCACCTGTGCCGTCATCGGCTCCTTCATCAACCAGAAGGTCGCCGCCCAGTCTGCCAGCGATGAGTCCACCCTCCGCGACTCCCTCCACTCCTTCACCAACGTCTACTCTCTTGTCGAGCAGAACTACGCCGAGAAGCTCAACACCGACAAAACCGACAAAGCCATCTACGACGGTGCCATTCCCGGCATGCTCCACGTCCTCGATCCCCACTCCAACTTCTACGATCCCAAAGCCTTCGCCCAGATGCGCGAGGACCAGCACGGCAAGTACTACGGCGTCGGCATGACCATCCAGCCCCAGCCCACCCCCAACGGCAAAACCAAAATTGTCGTCCTCTATCCGTTCGAAGGCACCCCCTCTTATAAAGCGGGCATCCGTCCCGGCGACGAGATCCTCACCGTCGACGGCAAATCCACCGAAGGCATGGACTCAGCCGGTGTAGCCACCATGCTAAAAGGCGCACGCGGCACGCACGTCTCCGTCACGATGATGCGCGAAGGTTCATCCCGCCCCCTGGTCTTCGATCTCGTCCGCGACGAGATCCCCCGCCCCTCGGTCGACCTCGCCTTCCTGCTTAGCCCCGGCATCGGCTACATCCACGTCTCCAGCTTCATCGAAACCACCAGCCACGAAGTAGGCGACGCGCTCGACAAGTTCGGCGATATCCACGGTCTCGTTCTCGATCTCCGCGGCAATCCCGGCGGCCTCTTGAACGAAGCCGTAAACATGTCCGACAAGTTCCTGCAAAAGGGTCAGATTGTAGTCTCGCAACGCGGTCGCGCCTTCCCCGACCAGGTCTATCGCGCCACGCGCGGCGAAGAGGGGCCAAAGTTCCCCATCGTCGTCCTGGTCAATCGCAACACTGCTTCAGCAGCTGAGATCGTCTCAGGCGCACTGCAGGATCACGACCGGGCTCTCATCGCCGGCGAAACCACCTTTGGCAAGGGCCTCGTCCAGACCGTCTTCCAGATCACCGAGAACACCGGTCTCGCCCTCACCACCTATCACTACTACACCCCCTCCGGCCGCCTCATTCAGCGCAACTACGACCACGTCTCGCTCTACGACTACTACTACGTCCGCGACGACTCCGCCAAAGCCAAGGACAAGAGCAACCTCGAGGTCAAGCTCACCGACTCCGGCCGCACCGTCTACGGCGGCGGCGGCATCACACCTGACGAGAAGATCGACAACCTGAAGTCAAATCACTTCCAGGACAATCTCCTCGTCCACTACGCCTTCTTCAACTTCAGCAAGCACTACCTCGCCTCCCACACAGTCACAAAGGACTTCGTGGTCGACGATGCGGTCATGCAGCAGTTCAAGTCCTTCCTCAAAGACAACCAGATCGAATACACCGACGCAGACATTGCAGGCGTGGACGGCTGGATCAAGGAGAGCATCAAGAGTGAGCTCTTCACCTCACAGTTCGGTCAACTCGAAGGTCTTAAAGTCCGCGCCCAGTGGGATCCGCAGATCGCCAAGGCGGTCACCTTCCTGCCCGAAGCCCAGACCCTCGAAGACCACTCCAAACTGGCCCAGAAGACCAACACCGCCAGCGTCAAACCCTGATTCGTTCGATAACAGCCCGTTCATAACGGTTCGTTACACAAACAATGGCGCTCAAGTCCAAGCTTGAGCGCCATTGTTTTTTTATGAAAATCATAACGACACATCAAAACTGCCCGGCGACCGGCGGCCCACAAGCTGACGACTTCGCCACCACAGTCGTAAAATAAATCTGTTATGGCTTTCCCTATCAAAGTTTGCGCCATCTGCTCCGAAGAGTTTGAACTCAAGCCCGACAAACCCGGTTTTGCCAATCGCTGCCCCGAGTGCAGCGCTCCCGAATCATCTGATCCCGTCACGAAGCAGCGCATGGACGCCGACGAACGCAAAAACGTCAGCGAAGCAAACGCGGCTCGCAGGCAAGCGATGCGCGAACTCCTCTACCGCAAGGACAGCTAGCCACTCCGCAGCGGTACGGCTGGCAAACACTGAATATGGCGGATGAGGGTGGGTTGAAGATCTGGAGCGGGAGACCGGGATCGAACCGGCGACATTCAGCTTGGGAAGCTGACGTTCTGCCACTGAACTACTCCCGCTTTATGGCTAATTATACGCTGCATATTTAATCAGATGCGTCCTTCGCGGAGATACGTCGAGGAGACTGCAAACACCTCTGCAGCGTGAGTTATGCTATGGCCCGCGACATAGAGCATCGCTCCATCACGGAAAAAAATCGTGCCCGCAACCGACGCTGAGGCGAGCGAACCACTGCGCCGTTGAGAACATGAAGATACCAATCTTGCTAATTGCCAAGGACGAGTCCAAGATGAAGAAACTGCCCCACGCCGTCTTCCCAGGCCAAAATTTTCTCCGTCATTGGTTGACACCGTTCCCCGATCGTCATCATCTAACGCGGCAAATGTCATGAAGCTGCAATTTTTTTTAGAATTACGAACTCTTAACGCTTGATTGGGTTAACATCGTTTCAGACACATAGCCCTCGTTCAACAGTCTTCTAACTACAAGCATCGAGGTTAAGCTGCATTGTCTCTCTCAATCAAATGTCCGACGGCAAATGCGACTGAACCCAGGTTTAGGTTCGCTCGCTTTCTGCATGTCTCGACATATTGCCTGCCTCTTATAGCCGCCACAACATTCGCACAGTCTCCAACGAACATCTTCGACCCCGCTGGCACTCCAGCGCGCGACATCTTCGGCCTCTCCATGCTTGTGCTTTCGATCACGTTAGTTATCTTCCTGATCGTCGCCGGCCTGTTGCTCTATGCGTTGATCCGCTTCCGGCATCGATCGACAGACTCCGACCGCGAGCCCGCACAGATCTACGGCAGCAATCAGATCGAGCTCTCCTGGACCGTCATCCCGATCCTCATCGTAGTCACGCTCTTCCTCACCACCACGCGTGTCATCCTCGGAACCGAGGCTATCCCCAAGCCCGCGACCGCCATGGACGTAACCGTCATCGGCCATCAGTTCTGGTGGGAGTATAACTACCCCAAACTCGGCGTCGTCACCGCCAACGAACTGCACGTACCCATCAGCGATCCGGCAACTCCAACCCCCACATATCTCACCATGTCGTCCGCAGACGTGGACCACAGCTTCTGGATTCCACGTCTCGCGGGCAAGACGGACCTGCTTCCAAATCGCATCAATACGATGTGGATCGATCCCCAGGCGACAGGCCTCTATCTCGGCCAGTGCGCTCAATACTGCGGAACCCAGCACGCGAAGATGCTCCTTCGTGTCTACGCGCAGACGCCACAGGAGTTTGCAGCCTGGATCGAGCAGCAGAAGAAGCCAGCCCAGCAGGAGTTCCCAGACAATCCAGCCGCCACCGAAGGCCAGTCTGTCTTCATGAAGAACGCCTGCATCAACTGCCACACCGTCAAAGGTACCGTCGCCACCGGCCGCTTCGGCCCCGACCTGACCCACCTCGCCAGCCGCGACACCATCGCCTCAGGTCCCATCCAGAACACACCGGAAAATCTAAGAAAGTGGGTCCAGGATCCCAACTCCATGAAGCCAGGCTCGCTGATGCCGTCGATGCACTTAGACGATCACGATCTGGACGTCATCACGGCATATCTCTCTCAACTTCACTAACCCTCTACCGGAAAGAAGCGCAGTATGACCACAACTCCTGTATTGGAAGCAATCGACGAGACACTGGAAACTCAGGGCAAGCCACCAGTCAACGTGGTGTATGAGTGGCTGACGACTGTCGATCACAAAAAAATAGGGTTGATGTACATCGTCTACGCCCTCATATTTCTGGTCGTCGCTGGTTTTGAAGCGATCCTGATGCGCATCCAGCTGGCCTTTCCCAACAATCACTTCGTCTCACCCCAGGTCTTCAACCAGCTCTTTACCATGCACGGCACCACCATGGTCTTCTTCATGGGAATGCCAATCCTCTTCGGCATGGGAAACTATCTCGTCCCGCTCATGATCGGCGCGCGCGACATGGCTTTCCCCCGACTAAACGCCTTCAGCTTCTGGGTCTCCGCCTTCGCTGGCCTCCTCCTGTACTTCAGCTACTTCGGCGCAAGCGGCCTCTACGCTGCAGGTTCGGCTCCCGACGTAGGCTGGTTCGCCTACGCTCCGCTGACTTCCAAAGTATTCTCTCCGGGCCACAGCACCGACTACTGGACGCTTGCCGTCTTCCTCAGCGGCGTAGGAAGCATCGGAACCGCACTCAACATCGTAACCACCATCGTCTGCATGCGCTGCAAGGGTATGAAGATGAGCCGTATGCCGCTGCTTCCCTGGCTCTATCTCGTTATGGCCGGCCTCGTCTTTGTCGCCGTCAGTCCGCTCACCGCAGCACAGATCATGCTCACGCTCGACCGCTACCTCGGCGCGCACTTCTTCGATACCCAGGCCGGTGGCTCCGCAATTCTCTGGATGCACTTCTTCTGGATCTTCGGCCATCCCGAGGTGTACGTCCTCGTCCTACCAGCCTTCGCCTTCGCCAACGAGATCATCCCCGTCTTCTCCCGCAAAGCCATGTTCGGATACCCCGCGATGGTTGCGGCATCGGTTGCGATCGGCTTCATCAGCCTCAGCGTGTGGGCGCACCACATGTTTACCGTTGGTATGGGCCCAGCCGGCAACACCTTCTTCGTCTTCGCCACCATGGTCATCTCGGTGCCCACCGGGATCAAGATCTTCAACTGGCTCGCTACCATCTGGGGAGGCAAGATCATCTTCGCCGTCCCCATGATGTTCATGGTCGGCTTCCTCTTCCAGTTCCTCATCGCCGGTCTCACCGGCATCATGCTCTCGGCCGCTCCGTTCAACTGGCAGCTCAGCGCCACCTACTTTGTCGTCGCGCACTTCCACTATGTTCTCGTCGGAGCGATCGTCTTCTCGCTCTTCGGCGCCTTCTACTACTGGTATCCCAAAGTCACCGGCAAGATGATGAGCGACACGCTCGGCAAGTGGCACTTCTGGCTCTTCCTCATCGGTTTTCACCTCACGTTCGATTTCATGCACATCCCCGGTCTGCTCGGCATGCCGCGACGCATCTACACCTACGAAGCTGGCCGTGGCTGGGACACTCTGAACTTCATCGTCGGCGTCGGAGCAATCTTTCAGGCAGCAGGCACTCTGGTTCTCGTCTACAACATGATCCACTCCTACTACAAAGGTAAAGAGGCCGGCCACGATCCCTGGGATGCCTGGACTCTTGAGTGGTCAGTGCCTTCTCCTCCGCCGTCTTACAACTTCGCCATCGAGCCCACCGTCAACAGCCGCCGGCCACTATGGGATCTGAAGCATCCTGAAGATCCAGACTCGGACTACGAATAATGACAACTGTGACGACCGCAAGCAGAATTCCGATCGACGGACCGATTGAAACTCCGTGGAAGCTGCCCTACCGCGGCAACATAGGCATGGCTTGCCTCATCCTCGCCGAGTCCGCAATCTTCCTCATCTTCGTCGTCGCCTACATCTACTACATCGGCAAGAGCCTCAGCGGCCCAACGCCTGCGCAGGTGCTCGAGCTTCCCATCTTTGGAACAATCTGTCTGCTATCGAGCAGCTTCTTCGTCCATCACGCTGTCAGTTCCCTGCGCAAAGAGAACTTCCGCGCCTGCACGCTCCATCTTGCTGCCACTGTCTTGCTCGGCACTATCTTTCTCATCACCACAGCCCGCGAGTGGTATCACCTCATCCACGACGAAGGCCTCACCATCAAGACCAACCTCTTCGGATCCACCTACTACTCGCTCGTCGGTCTCCACGCGACGCACGTAGTCATTGGTCTCATCATGCTGTCCTTAACGCTCGCATTTTCACTGGCAGGCAAAGTGAAGGAAGAGCACTCAGAAAAACTCGAAGTTCTCTCGCTCTACTGGCACTTCGTCGACGCAGTATGGGTCGTCGTCTTTCTCGTGGTCTACGTCATCGGCAGATAGCTTCTGGAAAGGAGGAGATACGATGCAGGAAGGTCAGTTCACCCAAACCACCCACAGTCACGACCACGAACACCGGTCCGACACCGTCATCCTCCCAGCGCCCACCCCGTGGCCCATGGTGCTTGCGCTTGGTATCGCGCTCCTCATCACCGGCATGGTCACCCAGTGGGTTATCAGCCTGTTGGGATTGATCCTAACCCTTCGATCCATCGTCGGATGGTTCTACGACATCTTCCCGCACGAGGTACACGTCGCCGTTCCGGTTCAGACCGGCGTCATGACGATCTCCAGTACCCGCACCACGCGCGAACAGCTTCCCGTCAGTGCAGATCACCGCCAGATTCTGCCGGTCGAAACCTTCAGTATCACCTCCGGCCTCAAGGGAGGCATCGGCGGCGGCATCGCGATGATCCTTCCCGCGGCTCTCTTCGGCCTGCTCAAATATCACAGTATCTGGTACGCCGTAAATCTTCTCGCTGCAGGCGGCTTCGTCAGTTGGGCCTCTGCCAGCACTGACTTTCTCCGCCAATTTCATCTCGAGGGACTTCTTGCAGCCACCGGCATCCACGCCTTCACCTCGGTCCTCATCGGCCTTCTCTATGGCGCCATGCTGCCCATGTTCCCCAGAAAGCCCATCCTTACCGCCGGCTTCGTCGCTCCATTGCTCTGGACCGGCATCCTCTATTCTGCTCTCGGCATCATCAGCCCTGTCCTGAACGCCCGCATCAACTGGCTTTGGTTCGTCATCTCACAGATAGCCTTTGGCCTCGTCTGCGGATTTATCGTCAACCTGCACGTCAAAGTGCGAACACCACAGTTCCGTTCTCTTCCTTTCGCAGTCCGCGCTGGAATCCACAGCGATCTACCCATCGAGAAAGACGATCAATGAGCAAACCCCAATGAGATCAGCCCCTCACAGACTCGCAGTGTTCGGCGCCCTCATGCTATCGGCTGCCTGTCTCGCCGTCACTGGGTGCAGTCGCATTCCAGGCCGCCCCGGACCAGGCCCCGAAGTCATACGCCCAGACGAAGTCCTCGACTTTCCGACTCTCTACAAAGAGAACTGCGCAGCCTGCCACGGAGCCAACGGAAAAAACGGCGCAGCCATCTCGCTCGCCAACCCCGTCTACATCGCCGTAGCCGGTGAGCAGACCATCCAGCAGACTGCCGCCAAGGGCGTCCCCGGCGGCCTCATGCCTGCCTTTGCCAAGAGCTCCGGTGGCTCGCTCACCGACCGTCAGGTCGCCATCATCGCCCAGGGCATCATCCAGCAATGGGGCACGCCCGACGCGCTCGCAGGCGCAAACCCTCCACCCTACGCAGCTACACTACCGGCCAACGCTAACAACGGTCAGCAAGCCTACGCGACAGCCTGCGCACGATGCCACGGAGCGAACGGCGAGGGCAACGCCGGCGATCCCAATACAGGTGCCGGCAAGCTCGGTTCCATCGTCAACCCAGCCTATCTCGCTCTCATCAGCAATCAGAACCTCCGGAGCCTCGTCATCGCGGGTCGTCCCGACGAGGGTATGCCCGACTGGCGCTCTGACGCCGCGCAACCACTCACCGACCAGCAG
The DNA here is from genome assembly GCF_051013355.1 of Tunturiibacter lichenicola. Classification (GTDB taxonomy): domain Bacteria; phylum Acidobacteriota; class Terriglobia; order Terriglobales; family Acidobacteriaceae; genus Edaphobacter; species Edaphobacter lichenicola_F. The sequence goes on from NZ_CP132944.1 coordinate 1,052,606, forward strand.
GTCACCGACATCATCACCTGGCTGGCCTCCAAACGTACCGCCGAGCCAGGCCAGCCTTATCGCTCTCACTAAACACGGAAGATGAGAAGAATGGAACACGACGAACACCGCAGGAGCACGAAGCCAGGAGCACGAAGCAATGACACCGAGTGAGCAGCTCCCACCAACCGATCGCACCATCAACGAGCCCGTTGCCGAGCCAGTGAAAGACCCGAGCATCGCCGCAGGTCACTCGCGCCGCACCTTCCTCTTCAAGCTCGCTCTTATGGTTAACGCAGCGGTCGGCGTCGTTCTTGCCATCCCAATCGTCGGCTACGTCCTCGGCCCCGCACTCAAAAAGACCGGTGCCGACAACTCCTGGATCAACCTCGGCCCGCTCTCCGACTTCCCCGAAGGCGAGACTCGCCTCGTCAGCTATCGCAACCCCATCACCACCCAGTGGGACGGCCAGACCGGCGACATCCCCGCATGGGTCCGCCGCGTCTCCGGCGAAACCTTCCAGGTCTTCGCGATCAACTGCGCGCACCTCGGCTGCCCCGTCCGCTGGTTCGCTCAATCGAAGCTCTTCCTCTGCCCCTGCCACGGTGGCGCCTACTACGCCGACGGCACCCGCGCCTCTGGCCCACCCGAGCGCGGCCTCTTCGAGTACCAACACAAAATCTCCAACGGCACCCTCATGATCAGCGCTGGCAGAATGCCAACCCTCGCTAACGAAGCAAAGAACGTCACTCCTCTAACCCAGATCGAAGGCAGTCCCGCAGCCCGTCTCGCCGCCATCGACAAACCCCAACCGAGGTGCAGCTCATGCCAGACCTAAAACAACGCGGCCTCGATCTCTACAACTGGTTTGAGAATCGCCTCGGACTCGGCGCACCCCTGATCGCAACGGCCGAACACGAGGTTCCCGCCAACACCGCCAGTTGGTGGTACGTCTTCGGCAGCGCCGCCACTGTAGTCCTCATTCTCCAGATCATGACCGGCGTCATGCTCGCGCTCGTCTACGCTCCCACCGCAGCCAACGCCTGGAACAGCCTCCAGTTCCTCGACCACAACGTCAGACTCGGCTGGTTCCTCCGCGCAATGCACGGCTGGGGCTCCGACTTCATGGTCGCCATCGTCCTCATCCACATGGTGCAGGTCTTCCTCTTCGGCGCCTACAAGTTCCCCCGCGAACTCACCTGGATCATCGGCGTCTTTCTCCTCCTCCTCACCCTCGGCATGGCCTTCACCGGCCAAGTTCTTCGCTTTGATCAGGACGCATACTGGGGCCTCGGCATCGGAGCCTCCATCCTCAGCCGCGTCCCCCTCATCGGCGGGCCACTCGTAGGCCTCATGCTCGGCGGTCCCATCATCGCCGGCAACACGCTCTCACGCTTCTTCGCCCTCCACGTCTTTGTTATCCCCGGCACACTGCTCGCGCTCGTCGGCATGCACGTCTGGATGGTCCTTCGTCTCGGCATCAACGACTGGCCCATGCCTGGTCGTCTCGTCAAAAAATCAACCTACCAGCGCGAATACCACGAGCTAGAAAAGAAGACCGGCATCCCCTTCGTCCCCGACGCAGCCTGGAAGGACGCCGCCTTCGCAGCAGCCATCATGCTCGCCGTCATCGCCTGCGCGCTCTGGTTCGGTCCATTCGGCCCCTCGGGCCAACCCGACCCCACCATCATCGAGACCGCGCCCAAGCCTGACTACTTCTTCCTCTGGCTCTATGCCGTCCTCGCCTATCTCCCACCATCACTCGAAACTCCAGTCCTCTTCATCATGCCGGTCATCGGCATCATCGCCCTCATTCTTCTGCCGCTGCTCTCAGGTGAAGGCGAAAAACACGTCTCTCGCCGCCCTGCCGCAGTCCTCATCGTTTCAGTCATCGCGGTCTCCCTCGGCGTCTTTACTCACCTCGGCACCTACACGCCGTGGAGCCCCATCATGAACGCCTGGACCAGAGATCCTATCCCCACGTTCTACCTGCACAACCGCACCCCACTCGAACGCGAAGGCGCAATCGTCCTCCAGAACAAGCAATGTCGCAACTGCCACTCGATCGGCGGACAAGGCGGCCTGCGCGGCCCCGCGCTCGACGCCATCGCCGCACACATGACCGAAGATCAGATCATTCGTCAGGTCCTGCAGGGAGACGGCAACATGCCGGCCTACGGCAACGCGCTCAACCCCTCCGAGACCACCGCGCTCGTGCATTTTCTCCTCACCCTGCGCGGCAACGATCTCCAGCCAGCCATCGATGCCTCACGCCGCTTAGTCGGCGAACAGCAACCGCCACCACCACCCACCGGTCATTAGAGTCATTGCTGCAGCCCTTTACTCTCGTTATGATCTCCGCTGTTGTTGTCTGTTTTTTTGGTTGTCATTCCGCAGCGCAGCGGAGGAATCTGCTGTTCGTCCACCAAGTCAAAACGACATCAACAGCAACAAGCTCAGGCGAACCTCGGCCTTTCGAACGCAGTAAAACTCTATACTTCGCCTTAGCCCTACTATCGCTCCCTTAACCAATCCGAAACCATCATTAAGTTGAAGAACTCGACCGCCAATGCCTCCTGAATACCGGGCCATCTTTGCAGAGTGGTCGCCTCCCATCTTTCTCACCACCGCACTGCTTCTCAGCGCGATCATCTACACGCGCGGCTGGTTCCTCATCCGTCAAACCCGGCCATTGCTCTTCCCCACCTGGCGCCTCGCAGCATTCAATCTCGGCCTCGCCACCATCTGGCTCTCCATTGCTTCACCGATGGACGGCTTCGCCGACGCCCTCCTCAGCGCCCACATGATCGAGCACCTCCTCCTCATGTCCTTCGTCCCGCCGCTTCTTCTTCTCGGCAATCCTCAAGTTCCGCTTCTCCGCGGCCTCCCCCACGCCTTCACCGTCACAATCCTCGCGCCGTTTCTTCGCATGAAAGCACTCCGAACCCTCGGCCACTTCCTAACCACACCCGTAGTCGCATGGCTCGCCATGAACCTGATCTTCCTCGGCTGGCACATCCCCGCCGCATACGACTTCGCACTCGAGCACGAACACTGGCACGAGTTCGAGCACATCTGCTTCCTTGTCTCGTCGATCCTCTTCTGGTGGCCGCTCATCCGCCCCTGGCCCACCAACGCTCGCTACCCCGGCTGGCTGATGCTCCCGTATCTCGTCGGAGCGGACATCGTAAACACCGCCCTATCCGCATTCCTCGCCTTCTGCGACCGCCCCGTCTACGGCTACTACCTGCAGCAGCCAAATCTCTTCCACATCGACCCACTCTCCGACCAACGCGCCGGCGCAGTCATCATGTGGGTCATCGGCTCACTGATCTTCCTCATCCCCGCATTCATCGTCACCTTGCTCCTCCTGCAACAAGAGTCACGCCATCGAGCGTAGAAACAACTATCGCTAAAAACGCGACCATGGCAGTCGATGATCAGACGCAAAGGTAATCTCAGCGGCACATCGGAACGAATAGTCGTGTCTGAGAAATCATCGCAAAAGCTGCTACTTCCCACCAAACTGAAAATTGATACCAGCCGAATACTTGAAGTTGTTCTGGCTCCCGTTGTATGAAGTCCCGTTGACTCCAAAGCGAGTCATCAGGTAGTCCACCTCAACCGGGCGAAGTTCGACATAGGGAATAATCGCGTAATCCAGCCCGCCGCCGAACTCCATCGCAAAGGCACTATTCGCGTTACTTTTATTCACGAGACCTTCGTCCTGCAGTATCTGGACAAACTCGTTACTGTGCGCTGTCCCAAACAGCGCCTCCCCGAATGGCTGAAACTTGCCGCTGTGCTTCTTAAACTGCGGCCCGAACAGATAGGTGGTCCAGTTTGCGCTAAGTTGACCCGCGGGAAAACCATCGTGTTCGAGCTTATTCCGCACGCCTGTGCCCTGAGTGTAAAACTGGAAGTCTGCTTTGATCCCAATGAACGATGCGAAGTTGTAGACGCCAGCAACACCCCCGCCAAAAACATTGAAGCTAGTGATGACAGGCAGGTCTGGGTGAACATTAACGAAGGAAAAATCTACGGGAACCTCGAACTTTGGATAGCTCGTCTGCGCCCCAGAGACCGTGGTCAGCAATAGAGCGAATACGCTTGTCGCTAGATATTTAGACGTGTTCATCACTATCGATTCTCCTCGCAGAAGAGACGGTATCCCTGCTAATACCACCGCTCATCAGCTGAAAGCTAGGATCATAGTAAGCACAGGCCGCTTTGATCGGGAACAGGCAAAGAGAGATAGTGCTCCCTAAAATAGGGTTCACAGCGCACCCGGACAAAGTAAAAAGCTTCCGGCGCCCCGATAAATTTGATAAATGGGCAGTGGCAACTCGCGAAGGGAACGTTCAACGAGGGCTTTACGACAAATGTATCTGGATTTCCCCTTTGTGTCGTAAGTTGTCTTCTATGGTGGAGCTGAGCGGGATCGAACCGCTGACCTCCTCGTTGCGAACGAGGCGCTCTCCCAACTGAGCTACAGCCCCCCACCAAACCCGCATCGCACACCGCTTTCGCAGGCACAACGCAGCCGAAACAACATCTCCGAGTGTACCAGCAACCACCCTCCCGACTCAACCAACGATGGGGATAGGAGATAGAGTGCTTCCAAACTGCCCCCTCCGCTAGCGTTAGGAAATGCCTTCTTGGAATCCGCCCTAGGCGATCATGGGGTTCGCGGCAAAGGATTACTAAACATAATTCCTCAGAGTCGGGAAGGCCCTGAGACGGTCGCCTTTGTTGAAATCTAAAGTGTTCTGTCGACTGCATATTCTGTCAACTGCACTGCAAGAGCTATTTTGGCTAAAGCTTGAGAGGTGTGCTAACATTCGCCAACTCTTGACAATACTTCCGGAAAGATCGAGGGCATCTGGATGAAAATCGCAGTCTCGATACAGGACCCCGATCTAAATAATTCGAAGCTAACCGGTTTGACACGGGAAATGGTTGCTGATTTGGGACGCCGACCAGGTCTTGAGGCGGAGAGTTTTGAGGATTCCCCACAGACGGGCAGCAAGGGTGATCCTGTCGCGGTGGGAAAGTTCATTTTGCAATTGTTGGGAAGCGGCGGCGCTGTAACAGTTCTTCTCAATGGGTTCAAGGCCTACTTTCTCAGAAGACAAACACTCAAAGTAGACATTAAACGTGCCGATGGGGCTAAGTTCTCCTTGCACGCAGAAAACATGAGTGACCATAATCTGGCTGTCACAGCGACGCAACTGACAAGATTTTTGAAGGGATAGCGCATGGCGGGAAAATGCCTCGCCCTATTGATCGGCAATTCTGTCTTTGAGGAGAACTCTGGGTTTAGACCGCTTCGCTGTTCTGCGGCTGACGTGGAGGCTTTGAACAAGCTGCTCAGCGATGAATCTCATGGTCCATTTGAAGTAACTCCTTTAGTGAACGCCACACAGCGGCAGATTCAGATGGCCATCTCTCGCATCCTGACGAGTACGGCTTCCACGGACGATCTTGTCCTTATCTATTATTCGGGTCACGGCTCTCCCGATGGTGACGGGACACTTCATCTTGCCGCATCGGATAGTCTTAAAAGCGATCTTCCGGTGACTGCTGTGTCTTTGGAGTTCATTGTGCGTAGGATGCGATCCTCGAAATCAGAAAGGATCGTACTGATTCTTGACTGCTGTTATAGCGGCAGCGTGGAAAGGATGTTTACAAAAGGAGAGGTATCGGATCAGGTTCGAACAGGTCTGCCGAAGGAGTTGTCAGGTTCAGGCATGTACGTTTTGACTGCATCAACCGATGTTCAATTGGCAGAAGAAAAAGAACAGGATCAAAATAGTCTTCTAACGAAACACATCATCAGCGGCATCGCCGATGGTCACGCGGACCTTGATGATGACGGTGTAGTTACGATGCACGAGCTTCTCCTCCACGTGCAGAGATCCGTCAAGCATGAAGGTGAGCAAGAGCCTCTCGGATTCGCACTCCGGATTGGCGGTGGAGAATTAGCGATAGCTCGAACAGGCAAACCGGCGCAGCGTGCGAAGGCGATGCAGGTTGAAGAAGCCATCTGGAACGCCAGAAAACAATATTACGTTCCCATGCCGACAGCACAAAGGGTCTGGTCGATGATCACGGAACAGGCGCTTAGAGATGGTGGTGAAACCGCTAAGAAACGTTTGAATCGACTACACAGTCTCTTAGATGATCCGGATGCTTTCGTGAGGGAGTTGCATGAACTTGCCTCTACAGCTGAAAGAGCAAAAGAAGAAACTATTTCGGGACAGTCTAAAGAGTCGCCTTCAGTAGGGTCTGCGAAACTCCCTTTGATCTCGCCGCCACTTGTTTTAAAACCTGAACAAGCACCGTTCTTTTCTCGTAACTTGAGTAAGATGCTGTTTGCCATCGCCGTGGCTGGTGTTGTCCTGATGGTTTTGCTTTTCGTGTCTGAACAAGCGCGCCGAACTAAAGAGAAATACGATGAACAACAAACACAACTTCACCGAGCACAGCCCAAAGCTGCATCACCAATTGAGCCAATCAAACAACCGCCTTTTTCGAATCAACAAGCCCCTCTCAAAGCACCCAGCGACGCCGTCAGCGCTGGACAGTCTAAAACTTCAACCCCACAAGAAATGGAGCAGACGAACTTAGCTACGGCGGCAAAGACTTCAGCGGCTCCAACAAAACCGAAATATAGTCTTTCGCGGTCTCGGGTCATAGAAATCGCACGCAACCTACAACATGCCGGTGCCCCATTTGTTTGGGGAGGGAAGAATCCTAATGGGTTCGATTCTTCAGGATTCATCACTTATGTATTGAGAGCTGCTGGAATGTCGATCAATCCAAGCGCATGCAATAGTGCTTGTCTCAATAAGAAGTTCCCTCACATCACCAGACCTCAGGAGGGGGATGTTGTTTTCTACGGAGAGAACATCATTGCCTTCGTTCTGGACTCGAACACATGGCTGGGAGTCGACGGAGATACGGAGAATGGCAACGGGATACATACCATTAGCGCGAGTGAAAACTCGTCATATGTGAATGCATTCCTTGAAATACCATATACCGCTCCGTGAACCTCGGTGTGCGATTCAACTTTGCATTCGCCTCGATTGCCGAGTAGTTGAAAGCTTGGCAATCAGCACCGTGAGACACTCTTGCGGTCATTCTCATTAGCGTCTACCGACGATACCAATAGATTGGCGGGTCTGTCCGAACCTTTCACTTCGACAGCCCCGTAAGCTTTGCCAGACTTTGCCAGTGCCGAGGATGCGGCACGCGGCCATTTCGAATTTCAATCGCATAGCCATGTGAAACCTTCAGATGACGAGCGAGTGCTCGGCCTGAGAGTGAAGAAACAAGCGGCCGAATTTTTTCTGAGTAATATTCAGCTGTGAGCCAAGCAGGTTGGTCGGAAGCCGACCATGCTCGTTGACTTGCTTGATTGGCAAGCTGCGTCTGGGAACGCTTGAACTCGGCTTCTGTCGTGTGGGATACGATACGGCCTTGAGATGCGGCTCTTATTAATTTAGGAGTCGTCACTTCTAGGGCGCACAATTTGCATTTCTTGCTTCCCCTTACGATCTCATTGTCGCAGTTGACACACACGTTCGGGAGTCTCAGTGACGGCTTGAGAATAATTTGAGGCTTCCCGCCTCTAACCTCACGCTTGCGATTCTGAGTCAACCGTGTTGCGGAAATTGCTCTTCGGGTTTTTGTCGTTGAAGCAATCTGCTGCATTACCGATTCTGCGACTGGAGCGACGAGGCGTGCCCATGCAGACGTCGTTTCTGCGAGCTGTTCCGTCAAGTCAGCCATCAGACGGCAGTTTCCGTTACGCTCCTCGAAGAACCAGCTCCGCTTGAGGGGTCGGTTTATGATCCGATCGAGCACATACGCATCGACATCCGGGCGGATGGGTTCCATCAGGTCGCAAGCCAAGCTATCTCGATTAGCTGTATCCATATGCAGGACACCCATTCCTGGATCGAGACCAAGTGCAGCGACAGCCAGACGACACTCGGCCTCCAGCAACGCATAAAGATAATTCAGAATTGCATTAACAGGATTAGTGGCGAGTCGAGGTGATCCCCCTGACAACGGAGAGACGCGGGAGCCAAAGTTGCGCCAATGCTCAGGGACGCGGATCAGCTCCTTTTCTGGAAAAGTTATAGAGTGCGTTCGCCATGCATTCCAATAAACTTTGGCCGCACGGGCTTCTGTAAATCGGATAGCTTCGATGGAATCGACTTCAGCCAATTCGGACCGAATTTCGGTGATGCGTCTTGCGGTCTGTTCATCGTGTAATGATTCTCGTGCCACACGCTCTTGCCCCGCGAGCTTACGATCAATCAGCTCTCGGCTGATCCGGAACGACACACCGGTGTGATGGGCTAGTGCCTGCGCTCGACGTAATCGAATGTCCGACGGTCGTACCGGACCGGTTGTCGCTAGAACTCTACCATTCCGCTCCAGCATGATGAACGATGCGTTTTGATCGGCGAGCCAACGCAGGGCAGCGAGTGACACTACTCCATCTGCACCAATCACGACCAGACGCTCGAGCCCATGTCCGACTCGTGGGAAGCGACCGATGTAACGATCAGAGCCAACTCCATCTTCGACGACTAGGTGGCCGCGTTCGACACGAACGCTAGTGCCGTATCCATAGAGGACTATGACACCCTTGTGGGGTCGCATCAAAAGTGATTTGATATCGTTCGGTTGTGGATTAAATTCAACAGATTTGCGCAAGCCTGACACTTGCGCTAGGGTCTGAGTAGCTGCCATTGGAGTTCATGCTCCTGTGTCGGTCAGGGCTTGACGCCTGCTCTAACAGGTAGCAAGCCCGCTCTTCTGAGTTTAATCGTTTTCCGAGGTTCCCTTCTTAAGAATTCTCTGAATAGTTGACACACTCGTACCTCGGTTGCGTGCCACCTTTTCCTTAGCTTTCGGTAGAGAATAACCATCTTTGAAATATCGCGCTACTTCTTCGCGGACTCTAGGCTCTTCCTCCAGTGGAATTTTTCGAGGGGGGCCACCCGGAGGGGGAGGCAATTGTTTTGCAAAGGGAACCAAAATTTGGCGAACCGAAGGCAGAAATAAATCCACTTCTCGGAGGACTTTTTCGAGATTTCTTGGGTTTGGATCTGGGAAGCTGGCCAGGAGATCCTCAGCCTTCTGCCGGGTATCCATGGCATCGAGAAAATGAGGAATCGATTCGGGAGTCAGAGTTTGTTCCTGACCAACCACCGGCAGCAATCTTTTAATAATCACCAACAATAGATCGAAAAGCGTTCTGTTGCCATACTCGCGGATGAAGCGAATTCCTTCTTCATAGCTGCAAGGCTCGCCGTCCATAGCGCTTGATACGGCCTTGAACAATCGTGAGGTAGCCTCCAGAATCTTCCTTTGGTTCTCTGCCGTCAATGAATTCTCCAGTGATCCAGTGCCATGTAAGGGTACCAAACCGCTCTGGGCCGCTACTCCTTTGCGTCACAACCGGTGGCACCCCTTATGACTCAAGGAAAGCAGATGTGTTCGACCCCTTCTGCTACACAGAAAGCACCCGCTATCCAATTGTTGTGATTGAGTAAACCATTCATACTCGCGATCGTTGGCCAGTGTTGAGATCGAGAGGACAGTGAATTGGAAACGAAGAATCATAGGCGAAAGAATCCTGAAAGGCTAACGCACGAGAAGAATCAAAAAAGCCAAAGGCTAAGCTTGCTATCCGCAAAAAGCGATCCAAGGCGAAGCTCGGTCCTCCTCGCACGGAAGCCCAATACCTAGCAAAGCCAGAGAAGTTCAAAGATACGTGGGACCGCGTTCTCGGCGTGGTCTCGAAGATGCGCCGCGAAAAAGTCTCACTCACCCAGGCGTCGCGCGACGCGGGCATTAGCCCACGCACCGTAACCAGGTGGGGCAAAGCAGCGTTGCAAAAACAAAAGAATGGCAAATACGCGGCCAAGAAATCCGACAGTCTGCTCCGACTAGTCATGATTCCAACACCAGACGGACCGCGCGACATTGCAGTGAAGGGTTCCAAACAAGTGACGCTACTTGCCGAATATTGGAACGCTCTCCACCGCTATTTGCAGACTGGCGACTCGTCGCAGCTCAAGAAGTTTCAGGGCAAGCACATCAGAGATGCAAATGGCGTTGATATTCCGTTGTCGGTTGATCTCAGCTCTTTGAATCGGTTGGGATCTGCTGGTGTTTTGTCGTTTGAATCCCTGTATGCGAGGACCACATGAAGAATATGCAGCCACAACCAAACCCGATCAAAGCTTATCAACGCAAGTCGACTGCTACGCGCCGTGTCGGAAAAAACAATCGTTGCAGATGCGGCGAAACACAAATTGAAGCTCTCATAGGACGGAGCGGCATTTGTGCTGAATGTCTGCGCAACAAGAGGGGCCACGCTATCACGGATAACCATCACCCTGCTGGGAAAGCAAACTGCGATGCCACTGTACCAATTCCAGCAAACGATCACAGGAGTGTATTGAGCGCGGCTCAATACGACTGGCCGAAAGAGACACTCGAAAATCCCGAGGGTTGTCCGCTACGAGCCGGTGCCGGATGCATTCGAGGATTTATCGACACGATCTGTTACCTCATCAAGACGTTATTGAGTTGGATCGCCGAGATGCTGGAGTTGCTAAGCGCACTTTTGATCGAACGATTAGGGCCTCGCTGGTGGTCCGGTACACCTGTAGCTCAATTTGCAAGGAAAGGGTAAAGACTAATGTCGCGAATCACATCACTCCCCATCGCAGTGCGTGTATTCCCGGAGATAGAAACTTCCGCAATCGAAGTTTCTCTATCAACCACCCAGAGGGGCAAGACTTGGAGAAGGCCCGACGCCATGCTGGTGTTCGATACGGAAACTCGGATTGATGCCACTCAGCGACTAACATTTGGAAGCTATCGTTTCATTTTGGATGGAGAGTGCCAGGAAGAAGGATTATTCTTCCCGAACGATTTACCAGACCAGGACCGTAAAGTTCTTGAACGCTACGCTCGGGACCATCCAGCGGAAGCCACCAACACGGATTTGAAGCTGCTCACATTGCAGCAGTTCCTTTCGAAGTTTTATCAGGCGGTCTACAAAGGACGCTGCCTTCTGGTTGGCTTTAATCTTCCGTTCGACTTGTCGCGGATCTCTCGCGACGCCACCGCAGCGCGTGGTCGGTTCGCTGGAGGCTTCTCCCTGGGACTCTGGTCCTATATTGATGAGTCCGGCAATGAACTCGAAAACCGGTTTAGGCCAAGGGTGGGTATAAAACACATTGATGGAAAACGAGCTCTCAAGGGATTCACTGCTCGCAACGGATGTGATCCCTCGGATCTCATTCCTGATGGATCGCCAACCGGTGAGCCCGAGGATGGATATAAATTTCGTGGGCATTTCCTGGATTTACGAACGTTGGCATTTGCCTTAACGGACAGGGGATATTCTCTAGCGTCTGCGTGCGAAGCATTCGAAGTTGAACACGGAAAACAACATGCCGAACACAATGGCGAAATTACAAGCGAATACATCGACTACAATCGGCGAGACGTTTTGGCCACGGCAGAATTAGCAGAAAAACTGCTCGCGGAATTTGATAAACATCCGATCGATCTGCAGCCAACAAAAGCATATTCACCAGCTTCGATTGGTAAATCTCATTTACGAGCAATGGGAATTAGGCCAATTCTTGAGCGACAGCTTGATTTTCCTAAGAAATACCTCGGGGCTGCTCAATCCGCGTTCTTTGGTGGACGTACCAGCGCGCACATTAGGAAATTCCCAATTCCGGTGGAATATACGGATTTTCTCTCGATGTACCCAACCGTGAACATTAACATGGGTCTTTGGGAATTCGTGACTGCTCAGGAAATCACAATTGACGACCACTGCGAAAAAGAAATAACAGATTTCCTTAACTGCGTTTCGGCTGATCGTTTATTTAATCCGGATACCTGGAAAAATCTCGCGGTGTTTGTCCAAATAATCCCCGATGGCGATATTCTGCCTTCCAGGAGCAAATACGCCACTGCAAGCAATGATTGGCAGGTAGGCGTAAATCACATTCACAGCGACCCAGAGAACTCGACTGCGCTCTGGTTTGCATTACCTGATGTCGTTGCGTCCGTGATTCTAACTGGTCGCGTTCCGAAGATCGTCGATGCCTTCCGGTTGAAGGCAAAAGGCAAATCTAAGGGACTAAAACCAATTAATCTCCGCAAGGCGATCAAGGTTGACCCTCGCAACCAAGACCTCTTCAAGGTTGTCATTGAGGAGCGCAAAAGATTGGATTTTGGTACAGACATGTCAAAGTCTGAAAAGGGTCGGCTGGACAAAGCCCTCAAAGTGCTCGCCAATTCCACAAGCTACGGCATTTACGCAGAGATGAACCGCCAGGAATCGGATGAGAGGGTGAATGTTCTTTGTCACGGAATTGACCCAGAGCCGTTTACCTGCAAGGTCAAACATCCAGAGATTCCGGGCAAATATTGTTTCCCGCCCCTTGCTGCTCTGATTACAAGCGCTGCACGACTCATGCTGTCCCTGCTGGAGCATTGCGTGTCCGAGAAAGGAGGAACGTATGCGATGGAAGATACCGACTCGATGGCAATCGTGGCAACAGAGCGCGGCGGACTCATTCCGTGTCCAGGCGGATCGTATCTAAAAGATGGCCAGCCCGCGATCAAAGCCCTCTCGTGGAAAGAGGTTGAGGAAATTGCTAAGCGGTTTGAGGCTCTCAATCCTTACGACCGGAATGCTATACCTGGATCGGTTCTGAAAATCGAAGGTGACAATTTCGATCCGAAAACCAGAAAGCAGCGGCAACTTTACTGCTATGCAATCTCCGCCAAGCGGTATGCCCTGTTCCTCAAAGACAAACATGGCGATCCTGAACTGCTCAGAAAGGGTGTCAACAACGATGAGGATCGATGGTCTGAGCATGGCCTTGGACATCTACTAAATCCAACCGATCCCGAAAGTGAGGACCTGAAATGGGTCGGACAGGTATGGCTCAATATGGTGCGCAATGCACTCGGTTTACCGGCGGTGGCTTTCGGATTTGAAGATTTGCCTGCGGTTGGCCGAGTCACTGTAAGCAGCCCCGCTGTCATCCGGCCATTGGCAAAACTGAACGAGGGTAAACCCTACTCGGAACAGGTCAAACCTTTCAATTTCTTATTAACCTTCCACGTAAAGCCGTTTGGTCATCCCAAAGGAGTGAACCCTGAACACTTCCACCTCATCGCGTCGTACAACAATAAGCCGTCTCAGTGGCTCCAGATGGAACCGATTGATCAGTACACGGGAAACAGTTATAGGATTACGACCTCCGGGCACACAGGAAGCGCGCGAACGTCTCTGGTCAAGACGTACGGGGACGTCCTTCGTGAATATGAATTTCACCCTGAATCGAAATGCGCAGATGCAACGGGAAATCCCTGTGGCAAGCAGACAGTCGGATTGCTCCAACGTCGGCACGTCACGGTCGATCAAATTAAATACATTGGCAAAGAATCTAATCATCTGGAAGATGTCGATGCGGGACTCGTTCATTCCGATGAAAGCGTGTACACGGAATACGTTGACCAGAGCCGCGATGAATGGCAAACGAAGATCCTACCAGCGTTGAAACGGTTGCGGCTTTCACAATTGATTAGTGAAAGTGGACTTTCGCGACGTGCACTGCTGGATATTCGGGCAGGCCGCAACAGGCCGCACCCCAAAAACCAGGAACGCCTTACGGCCATGGCCCGTCGTGGATTCAATCCGTCATAAGTGCGGGCAGAGGGGGTCATCCGGATCGATTATTTATGATGTCAAAGGAACTCTGAAAGGATTAGATGGCGAACGAGCGCGTAACTGAGGACATGGTTGATGATTTGCTGCGGAAGCACGGTTTCTATGATGACCCGGATACCGTCATTGTCGAAAAACAGCAGTCGACTGTTGAGGCAATTCGGTCTGCTCTGGCGAAAGCCGGTAAGGGCGGCAAGGGTGGTCGCGGCTGCCCGGAGTTCATCATTACATCCCCCGACACTCCTGACATGGTGGTGGTGATCGAGTGCAAGTCTGAAGTGAAGTGTCATGAGTCCACTCATCGGGACAAACCTATTGAGTACGCAGTAGATGGGGTACTCCACTACGCACGGTACCTTTCGCCCAATTACACGACGATTGCCATTGCAGTCAGCGGAAATAAGAAGTCCAGCCGTTGGTCATTGATGCTCGTTCCGAAGGGTGAATCTGAGCCACGCGATTTGCGTTCTCCGACAGGCGCAACGATCAGCCGGATAGTGCCGCTTTCCGATCTTATCGCGGCTGCGTCATTCGATCCGGCGGTGCAAACCCAGCGGACGAGGGACTTGATCCAGTTCTCCATGGAGATGCATGAATTCATGCGGGACGAGGCTGAAATGAGCGAGCAGGAAAAGCCTCTAGCTGTCGCGGGAACGCTTATTGCGCTAGGAGATCCCGTTTTCCAGGAGAGCTACGACAAGTACCCGGCTGACGAACTCCCTCCTTCTGGATGCAAACTATCAAGAAGGAAATCACCAAGGCTAAAATCCCTGTCGCAAAGGTCGACAACATGACTCAGCCCTTCACCAACATCGAGGTGCAGCCAGAGCTACGCAAGCCAACAAAGGGTTATCCCAAGGGATTGCTTAGCGAGATTGTGAGGCAACTTGCCGAGAGAGTTCTCCCGTTCCTCACCATCTACCATGACTTCGATGTGGTTGGACAATTTTACGGCGAGTTTCTGAAGTACACCGGTGGCGATGGCAAGGGGCTTGGCATTGTCCTTACGCCTAAGCACGTAACCGAGTTGTTCGCCCTTATAGCCAACGTTACTAAGGACGATATTGTTGCCGACACGTGTGCAGGGACAGGCGGTTTTCTCATCTCCGCCATGATGCAGATGGCAAAGACGGCGACGACCCAGGCCGAGATCGACGCCATCAAGAAACAGGGCCTTGTGGGCGTAGAACAACGTTCGAGCATGTACGCTTTGGCTGTATCGAACATGATCCTCCGAGGCGATGGCAAAGCTAATCTCCACCAGGGTTCGTGTTTTGACACAGCGATCACCAAAGCCATCAAAGCGCACAAGCCAAACATAGGCCTGATTAATCCGCCATACGCGAAATCTAAGGAGGATTTGTCCGAACTCCGTTTTGTGGAGCACATGCTAGGCACCCTCCAGAAAGGGGGCACTGGCGTCGCCATCGTTCCGGCGTCGTGCGCCACCGCCTCCTCGGTCGAAAAGCGCAACATCATGGAGAATCACACTCTGGAGGCTGTCATGTCCATGCCGCCGGAGGTTTTCTATCCGGTAGGCGTGGTTACCTGCATCATGGTGTTTACAGCAGGCATTCCACACGAGACATCAAACAAGAAGTCGTGGTTCGGCTACTGGCGCGATGATGGCTTCGTCAAGGTAAAGAATCTCGGGCGGGTGGATCGCGACTGCGTCTGGCCAGCTATTCGTGATCGGTGGATTGAATCCTGGCGTAACCGCGAAGTCCATGCTGGAGAATCCGTCCTGGCTAAGGTTGGGCCGGACGACGAGTGGGTCGCCGAGGCATACATGGAGACCGACTACTCGACACTCACGCAGAAGGACTTGGAGAAGAACCTTCTCGACCATGCCCTTTTCTTGCTCCGTGGGGTTCAGAGGATCGACGAGGTCGAAGAATGACTCAACGCCTTGACCGGATCTTCGAAGTTCGTTACGGGCATTCGCTCGAGCTCAACGCCCTGGTACAGGTGGAATCACCTGAGGGCGTGAATTTAGTCTCCCGTGCGATGAGGAATAACGGTGTTACCGCACGAGTGACGGTCGACATTGAGCCAGCTGCCTCTGGTGAGATGTCAGTCGCCTTGGGGGGCAATGGGGTGCTCTCTACCTTCGTCCAGCCCGAACCCTTCGTCTGTGGGCGCGATGTCATGATCCTGACGGCGAAAGACTCGTCCATGAGCGTCTCTGAAAAATTGTGGTGGGCACGATGCATCTGGGAGAATCGCTATCGCTTCTCCTACGGACGTCAGGCTAATCGTACTCTGGGCTCTCTGCTGGTCCCAACGGAAGTACCAGAGTGGGTCCACTCGACTTGTCTCCCGACCCACGATGGCATCGCAAAACCCGCTGGTGCGCCTGTCGCCTTCTTAAATCCGACCGGGGCGGGATGGCGTGATTTTCAGCTTCAAGATCTGTTCGAGGTGAAAAAGGGAAGGCGAGTAACTAAGGCCGACAGGTCCCCTGGCACAACAAGATTCATCGGTGCCAGCGAGAAAAACAACGGAATCACAGATCTTGCCGATGTGGCCCCGATCTTCCCTTCAGGCACTCTGACAGTTGTCTACAACGGGAACAGCGTTGGGAATGCATTCTTCCAAGACCAAGACTACTTCGCTTGCGACGACGTGAACGTGCTTGTTCCTAAGTGCCAGATGTCTCGTTGGGTACAGCTGTTCATTGCTTCGGTCATCAAACATGGTCGATCTCGATTCACCTACGGATATAAGTGGACCCTTGCTCGAATGAATGCAACCACGGTGCGCCTGCCTGTGGATGCTAGTGGCAAGCCAGACTGGGAATATATGGAGTCCTTCATGAAGGGACTACCATTCAGCGCTGCCATCGAGGCGGCCCAATAGAACCGGGCGGCCGGAGAGGGAGGAGTTTTTGTTGCGAAATCAAATACGATTTGTGTCCAATAACCCGCACAAGCTTGCAGAGGCAAGAGACATTTTAGAACCAATTGGAATCGCTGTTGAGGGAACTCAAATAAAGATCGAAGAACTGCAAACAGAAGATACGCCAAGATTGGTCCACGACAAACTACTCAAAGCTTTCGGCAAAATCGGAAGGCCACTGTTTGTTGAGCATACGGGACTCTACCTGGAACACTTGAATGGCCTTCCCGGTGGGTTGACTCAGATTTTCTGGGATACGCTGCAGGCTGACCGATTTTCCGAATTATTCGGAAAGCTCGCGCCGGTCAAGCGAGCAATTGCAAGAACAACTATTGCCTATTGCGACGGTCAGCAAATTTACGACTTAACGGCGATATTGCAGGAATCATCACAACCGAACCACGTGGCTCAAAGGAATTCCAATGGGATTGTGTCTTTGAGCCCTAGGGATATTCCGAAACGTTTGCCGAAATGGGAACCTCCAAGAAGAATGTAATTTCGATGCGACGAGTTGCACTGGATAAGCTGGCCGCTCACATTAGAGGAGCATTGAAATGATACCGGATACATTGGTCAGCGAGATTCGAAACCAGCAGGTCATATTATTTGTCGGCGCCGGTCTTTCGATGAATCTGGGATTGCCTTCATGGTCTGACTTGATCGACCACATGGCAACGGAACTTGGCTACGATAAACGAATATTCGAAGGGCTCGGAGATGCATTACAACTCGCCGAGTACTTCAAAATAAAAAAGACAACACTTGGTTCTTTAAGAAGCTGGATGGATCGCAATTGGCACAAGGATGAAGGGAAGGTTGACAGTTCCCGCGCTCACCAAGCTCTTGTTAACTTAAAAATTCCCACGATTTACACCACCAACTATGATCAATGGCTTGAGATCGCCTTCAAGCGGCGAAAAGTCGAATTCGTCAAGATTGCCAATGTTGGTGATTTCACAAAAAGCGCTTCAGGAAAAATCGAGATCGTAAAGTTCCACGGTGATCTTGAGGATGATTCGTCACTTGTTCTTACGGAAGCCAGTTACTTTGAACGGCTATCGTTCGAGTCGCCGCTAGATCTTAAATTGAGGGCCGACATCATTGGAAAATCGGTGCTGTTTATTGGCTACAGCCTGAGAGACCCCAACATACGATACCTTCAGTATAAACTTCACCGACTGTGGGCAGACTCGGAATACTCGAAAGCCAGACCGAAGTCGTACATCTTTCTCAGCCGTCCGAACGAAGTCCAAGAAACGATACTAACTGAGCGGGGTATTACGCCAATCACAGAGGACTCGGGAAAGCCAGGTGAGGGCTTGATCCTCTTCCTGGAGGAGCTTCAGCTCAGAGCATTTGGTGTTAAACCGTAAGTTCCGACAGATGTTCTGATTGCTCGAGTCTCCATTTGTCGATGAATTCGAACATGGCATTTAGTTGTTCCTTAGAATTTAAATCGAGTGTCGACGTATCAAAGTGGATGACTTCTCTGCCTGAACGGGTGTCTAAGTTAGAGTCGTATGCTTTTCGCAGCCTGTTCAGATAGTCCCCGTTAATGTGCGATTCATAAGCACGACCGCGCCCTGCGATCCGGTTCAATAAGACGTCGTTGCTGGCGTCCAGATATATGTAAAGTTCGGGGGACAAAATATCAGACCCCAGCGCCTGCACTACTCTTCCAAATAAGAGTTGGTCCCGCCCTGTTAAGAGCATTTGTGCGAAAATCTCATTCTTAATGAATGCGTAGTCCGCGACCAGCAAATCATTCTCTTCGTTCGCAAGTGCCCTTAATTGAGTGTGTCGATCCAAGAGAAACCAGAGCTGCATTTGAAGAGACCAACGGTCGTTATCCGCGTAGAAGTCCTCTAAAAACTGATTAGTTGTGAACTCTTCTAGAACCAGACGCCCGGTCGCATGAGCGGAATATAGGTGGGCAAGAGTGGTTTTGCCAGCGGCAATAGGCCCTTCGAACGAGATAAGCATGGGGTGAGCTGAATGGGTATTCGGAATCTTATGGAACGAGTCTACCAGGGGGCAGTTTTGAAGCCCTCTGTCTCCTATCCCCTCAACCAACGATGCTCCCTAACGATAGGACAGCATCACTCCACCGACACACCCACCCGCCCCGTCACAGCCGTCCCCGCAGCCAGCGGCTTCTCCACCAGATGCCACACCTCACCCGCATCCAACACCACGCCAAGCACCGGCACCACCAACCGCGCCCCACTCCGAGCCACAGCCTCCAGCACCCCTACATCCCCAGCCATAAACTCCGTCCGATCCAACGCCATCTGCCAACGCTGCCTCCCGGCCACGCGCGACTCCTCACGAATATCAATCACCTCAGCAGCAAACTCACTCACTTCGCCACCACGGAAGCCGCCGCAGGATTCACCGCCGCCACCAGCGCCTCCATCTCACGCTTGCTCCCCACACAAAACGGCGTCCGCTGATGAATTCCCTCCGGCTTGATATCCAAAATCCTCCCCGCGCCGCTCGTCGCCATCCCACCCGCCTGCTCCGCAATAAACGCCAGCGGATTCGCCTCATACAGCAGCCTCAGCTTCCCCTTCGGCTGCTTCAACGTCGGCGGATACAAAAACACCCCACCCTTCAACAGCGTCCGGTGAAAGTCCGCCACCAAACTCCCGATATACCTCGAGCTGTACTCCTTCTTCAGCCCACCCGTCCGCAGCATCTCCACATACCCGCGATACTCCTCCGGCCATCCCGCCGCATTCGCCTCGTTCACCGAGTAGTAGCTCCCCTGCTCCGGCATCATCATCATTTCATTGCTCAGCACAAATGCACCGATCGTTGGATCAAGAGTGAACCCATGCACCCCATTCCCCGTCGTATAAACCAGCACCGTTGAAGGCCCATACACCACATACCCCGCCGCTACCTGCCTGAAACCGGGCTGAAGAATTGACTCTTCCAGCGTCCCCAACTCTGCCGGCATCCTTCGCAACACGCTGAAGATCGTCCCCACATTCACATTCACATCGATGTTGCTCGACCCATCCAGCGGATCGAAGACAATGATGTACTTCCCCGTCTCCGCATCCCGATTGAACGTCACCGGCTGCTCATCCTCTTCACTCACCAATGCAGCAACGCTATCGCGCAACCCCAGGCAATGCAGCAGAGCCTGATTCGCATACACATCCAGCTTTTGCTGCTGTTCCCCCTGCACATTCTCCGCGCCAAACGCTCCCAGCACATCACCCAATCCCGCAGAGCGAATCTTCGCCTCCACCATCTTCGCGGCCAGCGTAATCCCACTCAGCAGCCAGCTGAACGTCCCCGTAGCCTCGCGCCCCGTAGACTTCAGCATCTCCTGCTGCTGCTGCAAAATATGCTGCTGCACCGTCGTAATCATCGCCATCGTTCGAATTCCTCACATCAATCTTAGTTCACACTCATTAGATCGCTTTCACCGGCAAACTGATTCTCCCCGTACACTATTCCCACTCATGCCGACACGCCGCCGCTTTCTCCTAGCCACTGCCGCCACCGCAGCCACACCAGTCCTCACACTCACCGCACAATCCGAACGCCCCGAAAAACTCCCGCCCTCCATCGCCGCCCTCACCAACCGCCGCGCCGAAGCAGTCCCCATCACCCTCGCCGAACGCGAGCAGCGTCTCGAACGCGCCCGCGCCCTCATGCACCAAAACAAAATCGACGCCATCGTCATCACCACCGGCACCTCGCTCACCTACTTCACCGGCCTCCGCTGGGGCCAGTCCGAGCGCTTCTTCGCCTGGACCCTCCCCGCCACCGGCGCCCCTTTCATCGTCTGCCCCGTCTTCGAAGAAGGTCGCGTCCGCGAGCGCATGGAAGCCAAACCCGCAACCCTCCCCGCCGCCTCCACCACCCGCGTCTACACCTGGAACGAAGACGAGGACCCCTACCAACTCCTCGCGAAAGCCCTCAAAGAAACCGGCCTGGTCACAGGAAAAATAGGCATCGAAGAGCGCACCCAGTTCGTCTTCGCCGACGCCATAGCCCACGCCAGCCCAGCCCTCACCACCACCAGCGCAACACCCGTCACCTTCGCCTGCCGCAGCATCAAAACCCCCGCCGAACTAGCCCTCATGCAACTCGCCAACAACATCACCCTCTCGGTGTACAAAGCCTGCTACGAATCCGCACAACCCGGCATGACCAACCGCGAATTCTCACAACTCGTCGACACCGCCTACACCCGTTGCGGCGTCACCGGCGACGCGAGTTGTCAGGTCGGCGAATACTCCGCACTCCCTCACGGCTCCCTGCAACCGCAAGTCATCCGCGAAGGAGAGATCATCCTCATCGACGACGGCTGCCTCGTCGAAGGCTATCAATCGGACATGTCCCGCACTTTCGTTCTCGGCGACGCTACCTCAGCCAAGTTAGACAAGCAGCGCAAGGTCTTCGATATCGTCCATCGGGCCCAAGCCGCAGCCCTCGCAGCCGCTCGCCCCGGCGTCCAATGCCAGGCCATCGACGCTGCCGCCCGCTCCGTCGTCACCGCCGCAGGCTACGGCCCCGACTACAAATACTTCACCCACCGCGTCGGTCACGGCATCGGCATGGACGGCCACGAATGGCCCTACCTTGTCCGCGGCAACACCACCCCACTCGCCGCCGGCATGTGCTTCTCCGACGAACCCGGCATCTACATCGCAGGCGAGTTCGGCGTCCGCCTCGAAGACGACTGGCACGTCACTGAAACCGGCGGCGAGATGTTCACCCCGCAAAGCCCGTCCCTCGAACATCCCTTCGCCAAAGCCTGAACTCATCAAAGCTCCTCAAGCGGAAGCGGTCACATCAGGCCCTTCCGCACCTCTCTCAAAATCTCTTCCGCAAATCGGTCATCCTCCACCGAACGCGCCAGGATCAGAGCCCCCACCATCGACGCCGTCGCCCGAATCGAATCACCCCGCGCCGCCCTCTTCGAACTCCATGGAAACCGTGCCGCCATCGTCTCCACAATAGCCTTCAGCTTCACCGTGAACGGCGCCTTTACCACCGGCTCGCGGCGAATCTCGGACCCAAGCGCAGCCATCGTGCACTCCCCGCCACCCGCATCGCGGTGAGCCATACTCAAATAACGCCGAAGATACTCCGCCTTACCCTTAGCTGTTGCCTCCGTCGCCTCAAGCCCATCCAGCGTCTTCTGCATCCCGTGCAGCACACTATCAGCCATCAGCGCTTCCTTCGAATCGAAGTGATTATAAAAAGGCCCGTGCGTCAAACCCGTCGCCTTCATAATCTCGCTAACACTCACGCCAGAAAACCCGCGCTCGCGAAACAACCGCGCCGCCTCATTCAAGATCCGTGTATGTTTTTCCGCCGTCTCCGCTGCGGGATATCTCATAGTTACCTCCGACTTGACATTAATCATGATACACATCATGCTTAAACAAAATGTAAGCATGATGATAATCATGCATAGAAAATAAAACTCCGATTGCCACCAACCCAGGCAGTCCGAAATCAAAGGCACAGGCACCAAAAGGAGCAAACTCATGAAACTCAAAGGAAAGAAAGTTCTCATCACCGGCGGCAACAGCGGCATCGGTCTCGCCACCGCCAAGCTCTTCATCGAAGAAGGCGCAGAGGTAGCCATTACCGGCCGCGACCAGAAGACTCTTGACGAAGCCGTCCAGCTTCTCGGCCCCAAAGCCAAAGCCTACCGCGCCGATGTCACCGACTCAGCCGCACGCAAAGTCCTCTTCGCAGCGATCACAAAAGACTTCGGACACCTCGACATCGTCTTCGCAAACGCAGGAGTTGCCGGACAAACCAAAGCAGGCAGCACCGATGAAGCCACCTTCGAAGACATCATCCGCATCAACCTCACCGGAGCCTTTCTCACCGTCGAATCCGCACTACCCATCCTCAAAGATGGCTCATCCATCATCTTCAATGGCTCCGTCATCGGCACCCTCGGCCAGTCAGGCTACGCCGCCTACGCCGCAAGCAAAGCCGGCCTTCGCGGTCTCTCTCGCTCACTGGCTGCCGACCTTGCACCACGTGGCATTCGCGTGAACGTCGTCTCCCCAGGTCCCATCAAGACTCCCATCTGGGGCCGCACCGGGCGCTCTCCGGAGGAAACCGGAGAACTCGCGAAGCTCATCGCCGCCACCATTCCTCTCGGCCGTCTAGGTGAGCCCGAAGAGCTCGCGAAAGCAGTTCTCTTCCTCGCCTCCGACGACTCCTCCTACGTCAACGCCATCGAGTCCTTCGTCGACGGCGGAGCCACAGGCACTCCCTTCGGCGGACCAGCCTTCCGTCAGTAAACAAAATGGGCGACCGTGAAACCAACTCACGATCGCCCGCACACTTTCTAAATCAACGATCAGTGCTGCGGCACCACCAGCACTTCAACGCCGCTCGCCGCACCGGCACTCCGATACACACTCTCCGTCGCCTTCACAAACTGCTCCGGCTTCGCATTCGGTATATCGACAAACGTCTGCGGATTCCGATCCACCAGTGGAAACCACGAGCTCTGCACCTGCACCATAATCCGATGCCCGGCACGAAACGTATGGTTGATATCCGGCATCTCTGCATTCATCTCAATCATCTTCCCTGGCGTCAACGGTGTCGGCTTCTCCCAGCTATCGCGGAACTTCGCCCGCATCGGCTCGCCCCGCACTAACTGCTCGTACCCACCCATCAAGAC
This sequence comes from Tunturiibacter lichenicola, assembly GCF_051013355.1. Classification (GTDB taxonomy): domain Bacteria; phylum Acidobacteriota; class Terriglobia; order Terriglobales; family Acidobacteriaceae; genus Edaphobacter; species Edaphobacter lichenicola_F. The sequence goes on from NZ_CP132944.1 coordinate 1,075,954, forward strand.
CGGCGGCGCACTCACCACCCGCTTCCCAACAGCATCGCTTGACGCATCCGGATAGTCGTTCGGATAAACATCAATCAGCTTCACCACAAAGTCCGCATCGGTCCCGCTCGAAGCCACCTTCAACTTCGGCCGCACCGGACCAGCAATCGTCACATCTTCCGTCAGCGGCTCCGTCTCATACGTCAAAACATCCGGCCGTTGCGAAGCAAATCGCTGGTCATCATCCATATACCGCTGCGGCACTGTATCGGTCGTGTAATTCACAAACGGCACTGGATGCGCCGGATCACTCACATACTCATCCACTCCCGTCTTCTCCGTCGGAGCATCAAAGCTCAGCTTGCCCCCTTCACGAAAATAGAGCGTCTTCACAGCTGCCGACTTCGGTGGCCACGCATCATACTTTTTCCAAACATTGGAACCCGTCTCAAACACATAAGCCTTCGGCAGCGCGCCGCCGTCATGCCCCTTCAGATAGTGCTCAAAAAATGGAAACTCGATCTGCGTCCGGTAGAACAGCGAAGTCTTCGTATTAAAAGTCACATCCCCAAGATGATCACCATCATTCCTTGACCACCCGCCATGCGTCCACGGCCCCACCACCAGCGTATTCACAGCGCCGGGATTGAACTCGTCGATCGCATGAAACGTCTTGAACGGCCCCGAAAGATCCTCCGCGTCAAACCATCCACCAACCGTCATCACCGCGGCATGGATGTTCTTCATATGCGGCGAAAGATCACGCTTCTTCCAATACTCATCGTAGGTCGTATGCACCAACTGATCATGAAACAAAAAGTTCGACCCATCGAATCCCTTATCCAGATTCTCCGTCGGCCCGGCCTTCAAATAAAATTTGTAACTGTCAGGGACACCAAGTTCATACGACTCTCGCTTCTCCGGTAGCGTCGGATTCTTCTGCGGCTTGAAGAATATATAAAATCCATAGTTCGCCGACAGCATAAATGCACCGCCGTGATAAGCATCATCATTGAAAAACAGATTCGTCATCGGAGCCTGCGGACTAGCAGCCTTAATCGCCGGATGCGAATCGATAATGCTCGCCGACGTATAAAACCCCGGATAACTAATCCCGGTAATCCCCACCTTACCGTTGTTATTCTCCACATGCTTCAGTAGAAACTCCACCGTGTCGTACATATCCGTCGACTCATCCACATCCTTGTTCGACTTCTTATCATCGATATGCGGATTCATCTCCTGAAAGACACCCTCGCTCTCAAATCGCCCGCGCGCATCTCCACACACAAAGATGTAGCCACTCTCCAGCAGCTCCATGCTCGGACCAAGCCGTGACGGCATCTTGTCCTCACCATACGGCCCGCAGCTATAAGGCGTCCGTGTCATCAAAAACGGATACGGCCCCGCATCCTTAAACGCTCCCGCCTGAGGCGTATACACCGCAACAAACAGCTTCGTCCCATCCCTCATCGGAATGCGATATTCAAACTTCGCATAGTGCGTCTTGATGTACTCTTCCTGACTCGTCGCAGGAGCCTGCGCCTGAACACTGCGTCCAACCACCGCCAATAAAAACAACATCAACACCATCTTGCTCTTCATCGAACTCCTCGGAGGGGACAAATAGAATGTTCGCAGTCTACCCGACCAGGAGCCGTTCGTGAAATATGACATTTCACTTTCGCAGCGAATCTTCCTCATTCATCGGCCACAATCACGGCATCCTGTTTGCCGCTGCAAGCGCCTCAATCGGGGTTCCCGCAGCAATCGTTGCCGCAGCCTCGTTGTTGGCAGACTTGCTCGCCGCAACCGCGGCAGTCTTGCGAAAGATCGTTGTCTCAGTCTCTGACTTGAACCATCGCGCTCCGCCAAAACCCACGATGATCGCTGTGCTCAACTCAGACAGCCGCAACGTCGGCACCGGAGAAACCACTAAGCCGCTAAGGGTTGAGCTTTGGGTCGCAAGCCAAGCCCCAACAGCAGCCACCATGCCGACAAACACAACGCCGATATACCCCGGCCGAAATACTCCCTGATCCATCGTCGGCAGGTGTAATCCAGAGTCGCCAATAAACACATTCGCAAAGCCGCCAACGGCCCCACAGATCGTAACCGCAAGAAGATCGACTACCAGATCGTGCATCGCTCACCTCGTCTCACAACAGAGCCCACACTACCTTACTCAAATCACCGTGCCAGCGGAACACCATCCAGACTCAACAACCGCCCTACCGGATACTGCCCCACACGATTCGCTGCGAACCACGGCGTGCGTTCGTAGAAAAACTCCAATCGCGCATAGTAGTTCCCTGCAAACGTCGGATCACTCGCCACCTTCTTCTCAAACTCCGCCTTCAGCTTCGGATCCTTCGCCATCATCTCCCGAGCCAGCGCCTCTAAAACATACGCCTCACCATACTCCTTCTGCTCAAAGATCGAATCGAAGAACCCCCACTGCAACGCCGAGTCAGGCGCGGCCGGCTCAAGCCACTCTAGCGCCACCTTCGACAGTCGCTGATTCAACTTCACCACCGCCGACCCCGCCGGAAAACTCATCTTCTCCGTCACGAGCACGCAGCTTCCATACTTCCCAGGATTCCGCATCGCCTCACCATTGAACGTCGGATGCCGCCCTTCGAACGGCGGATCCTGCCACGTCATTCCCGCACACTGATACGTCTCAACATCGCCCGTCCACGTAGCAGTCGTCCGGGCAATCTCCACCTGATGCGCAGCCAGCACATCAATCGCCTTCACCCACTGCGCCGGAATAATGTAAGCCGTCGGCACAGTCGTCTCAGTCGTCACCTTGAACCCCGTCTGAAATGGCAACGATGCATTCCAAGGCTCATGCGAATACTGCACACGCATCGTTCCCGAAACCTCACTCAACTCCCGCGTGTACTTGTAGCCGCGAAATAAAAACGGCGTCGTCTGCCCACTCCAGCCTATCGCCAGCGGATACTTCACATTGCCCAGCGGATGCGCCCCCAAACCCTCCGCCTCTTTATCCGCAGCAGCATTCAACGCAATCACCTTATCCGCATCGCGATTCATCAGCTCCATCAGCCCCGCGAGAATCTCATAATTCCCCGTCACACGCGTCTTATAGTCCTTCAACATGTGCAACTCAACCAGCATCCCCGGTCGGCCTTCGAGAACAACATACCCCGTCGAAAACCGCGGCGGATCGTCATTGAACCCCAGCCCATCCGCCGGGTCATTATCGTTCACCAGAGTGATATAAGTCGGCGAAGCCAGATGCCCATGTGCATCGACATACTTCTCAAGCATCGGCGTCGCAATATCGTTCACCCACTTCGCCGTCGCACTCGGCACATTCGGGCCATCATCGATCGTAAACGTCACATCATACTGATAGTCCGCCCCATCGGTCACATGGTCATCCACAAAAAAATCCGGCAGCCACCGATGAAACATCGCCATAAACGCCCGCGTCTCCGGCGCATCGGCTTTCAAATAATCACGGTTCAAATTCAGATTCGTTCCATTCCCGCGCCACCCCATCTCCGCCGGCCCATCCTGATTGATCCGGTTATACGCGCTCCTTCGCTCATGCCCATCCGCGTTATAGATAGGAATAAAAACAAACACCGCCCGCTCCAGCAGACTCGCCTTCGTCTTCGCGATCACCATATCTCGCAGCAAAGCGAGACACGCGTCCTTCCCATCCATCTCCCCTGCGTGAATCGAGTTCTGCACCAGCACAATCGGCCTGTTCGCCGCATGAATCGCTGCAGGATCAAACACCCCATCCTTCGAGACGATCACAATATCCAGCTCCCGCCCTTCACCCGTCTTACCAAACGGCTCAATCCGCACCTGCCCCGGCGCCGCCGTCTGCACCCGCTTCAAATAATCCGTCGTCCCCACATAATCAGGAGTCGTTGCGTAGCAGGTCTTCTCGGCAGGCGTCAGCCACGTCGCATCCCCAGCAGGAGAACAACTCGCACTACTCGTCGCCCGCGGCTGAAGACTCGCATCACTCACGGTCTGACCGTTCGCCGCTCCACCCAAAACCAACGCCACCATCAAACCCGAAAAAAAAACTGAACCACCTCGCATCTCAACTCCTCGTACACGAACTCTCTCTACGAACACGCTAACACTCCTCGAGCGCAAACGGACCCGCCACGCCATTTGCCCCTCAGGCTGCGCAACGGTATCCTCATCACCTATGAATCAGGATCTCTGGACAGCAGTCGAGAAGTACCTCGTCAGCACCCTCATTCACCCCGACGAGGCCGTCAACGAAGCCGTACAGGCAAACGCCAGCGCCGGCCTCCCCGCGATCGATGTCGCTCCAAACGAGGGCAAACTCCTCCACCTGATCGCGCGCATCCAGGGAGCCACACGCATCTTAGAGATCGGCACCCTCGGCGGATACAGCACCATCTGGCTGGCCCGCGCTCTCCCTCCAACCGGACGCCTCATCACACTCGAGCTCGATCCCAAGCACGCCGCCGTAGCCGAAAAAAACATCCAACGCGCCGGCGTGTCTTCGCTAGTAGATATAAGGGTAGGCCCCGCGGTCGATTCCCTCGCCCGGCTCCACGCCGACTTACTCATCAAAAAAATCGAGCCCTTCGACCTCATCTTCCTCGACGCCGACAAGCCGAACAATCCGGTCTACCTGGCATGGGCCATCAAGCTCTCGCGCCCCGGCACCATCATCATTGGAGATAACGTCATCCGCGACGGAGAGATCATCGACGCAAACAACACGGACCCGAGCGTCTCCGGTACCCGCACCTTCCTTGAGCATCTGGGCAATCATCCGCTACTCGAAGCCACCGCACTTCAGACCGTAGGCTCCAAAGGCTACGATGGATTCGCCATAGCCATAGTCAAAGCCTAACTAATAGAAAGATCAAGCCGACCAACGGGAGGCCCACGCAGATCATTTCACCCCGAAAAAGGTACACAAGTCACGAAGTGACCGCCCCACGCGCAGTGGGCCCGTCCGGCAGGACAAAGTCTCCAAGAGAACTAAGAAACTAAGTCAGATCATCCGTATCAAACGGAGTGACCTTCCGCCCCAACGCCGAAACATCTCGCGTCTCTCCAACCAACCCCTTCACCACCACATCGATCTCATCATCGACGTCAGCGACGGCAACCATCGACCCCACCGACTCAGGAATCCCCAGGCTCTCCAGCAGTACCGTCACATGCGCCACTGCCACATGATCCTGGTTCAACCCCTCAGGCGTCTTTGCTTTGATCCCCACCTCACCCGGCTTCACTCCCAGCAGCGCAGCGACACTCTCGCGCAACTCCCCCGCAATCGGCACAATCTTCGGCTTTGCCATCACCAGCACACTATCAACATTGACGATCTTGTACCCCGCGGTCGCCACTTCTTCCAGCGCCGTCTTCAAAAACACACTCGACGCCGCACCCTTCCACCGCGGATCGCTCGGCGGAAAGAACGTCCCAATATCCCCAGCACTCACCGCACCCAGCAGAGCATCCGTAATCGCATGTAGCAGCACATCTCCATCCGAGTGCCCCGCCAGCCCTTCGGGATGTTCAATCGCAAGCCCCCCAATCACCAGCGGCACTCCTGCCTTGAACGCGTGCGAGTCAAATCCGTAGCCAATTCTCATGCCCATAAACTATCTTCCCATGCCTCCGAGAATCGCGAGAGCGCACACGCGCACCCGTTACGGCTTTCCCTTCCCCAAATAAAACTCCGCCAGCTCAATATCCCCCGGCTGCGTAATCTTGAAGTTCCTCGCCGATCCCGCCACCACCGCGACCTCAATCCCCGCCCGCTCCAGCAGACTGGCCTCATCGGTTCCAGAAAATCCATCCGCCTCGGCCTCCAAAAACGCTCTGTGCAGCAGCCCAAACCGCGCACCCTGCGGTGTCTGAGCCTGCACAATCCGCTCTCTCGGAATCGTCGCCGTCACAATCGCGCCATCCGCCGTGCGCTCAACCTGTTTGATCGTATCCACCGCCGGCAGCCCCACAATCGCCGCGCCGTGCTTCACCACCGCATCAATGGTCCGCTCAATCGTCGCCGGATCAATCAACGGCCGCACCGCATCATGCACCAGCACAACATCCTCGTCATCGCACTCCAACGCCGCCAGCGCATTGCCCACCGAGTGCTGCCGGTCATCGCCACCCTCAACCATATGCACGCGCGGCCCCAGCTTGAACTCCATCATCTGCGACTCAACCCGCTCCCGCTCATGCGCCCGCACCGCAACGCAAACCGCATCCACACGCGGCACCGCAAGAAACGCCTTCAACGACCGAATCAACACCGGCACTCCGCCGATCTCAAGAAACTGCTTTGGTGCCACGTGCGGCGCCGAACCCGCGGCCATACGTGTCCCGATACCCGCTGCTGGAAGAATCACAAATACTCGCATAACCTGCGAAGTATACAAGATGCTCACGAACTTCTACGCATCCCTCACTGAGTGAAGCTATCATTGAGACCTCGAGGTCGGGGTTGATATGCGATCCAATACCCAACACGCCTTCAGGTTTTGCTCGGCAGCTGTGCTTGTGTTTGTGATCATGTGCTTCGCACAAGCGCAGTCACAAAGCGCCACTCTCACTGGAATCGTAAAGACACCTCTGGCGCAGTGATTCCCAGAGCTGAGATCGACTTGAAGGCAGACAATGGCCAGGTGTTTAAAACAACAACCGACAACTCAGGCAGTTTTACCATCGAAGGCACTCCCGGACTGTACGCGCTGGCCGCTACCTCTCAAGGATTCAAGATTTTCACCGAAACGGTTCACCTCACGGCGAACGCACCTACCGCAAAACAAGTTGTGCTTGAAGTAAGCTCCAGCGGATGCGGCGTCTGTGTGGTTCAAACAGAACCAATCCGGTTGCTCGACGAGCCACTCAACTTGCTCCTGCCGATCAAACCGCTTCCGCCATTCAAGTTCCGTCCGAGAAGCTCTAAGAATCTCCCCGTAACATAGAGTTAATGCCCGCCACCACCCTCCCCTTCGACCGCACCAACATCCACCCCGGCGACCGCGTCTGCGTAGCCACTTCCGGCGGCGCAGACTCCGTCGCTCTCCTCCTCACCCTCCACGCCGCCAACACCACCCCACGCGAACCCCTCGGCATCGGCCTCTCCGCCGCCCACGTCCATCACGGCCTCCGCGGCGACGAAGCTGATGCCGACCAGCGCTTCGTCGAAGACCTCTGCCTCGCCCACGACATCCCCCTCCACCTCCATCAAGCCAGCGTCCCCAACCGCGTAGCCGAAACACGCGAGTCCATCGAAGAGGCCGCCCGCAACGTACGCTACGAATTTTTCAACACCCTCCTAACCTCAGGCCACGCCGACACCATCCTCACCGCCCACACCGCCGAAGACCAGTCCGAAACCGTCATCATGAAGCTCCTCCGCGGCGCATGGACTGAAGGCCTCAGCGCCATCCACCCCATCGTCACCCTCGCAAAAGGAAAGATCCTCCGCCCCTTCCTCAACACCCACCGCGCCGACATCGAGGCCTACCTCACCCAACTCAACCAACCCTGGCGCAACGACTCCACCAACACCGACACCGCATACACACGCAACAAAATCCGCCACGAGCTCCTCCCCCAACTCCGCATCTACAACCCGAACCTCGACCAAACCCTGGCCAACCTGGCCGAACTAGCCCGCGAAGAAGAAGCCCGTTGGCAGGTCGAACTCAACCGCCTCCTCCCTCAACTCCTCCTCCCCGGCAAACCCGTCCGAGGCGGTGGCCGCGCCGTCAGCACCATCCCCGGCTCAGCCGCTGTCTCCATCGAACTTGACCGCCTCCGCGCCCTCGACCCCGCCCTCCGCCGCCGCGTCCTCCGCGCCGCAGCCCGACAACTCGGCTCCCGCCTCAGCTTCGACGAAACCTCACGCCTCCTCAGCCTCTGCGGTTTCCGCACGGACCCCACCGTAGCCGCCCGCACCGGAACCACCCTCCACCTCCCCAACAACCTCCGCGCCGACCGCTCCCCCCGCGAACTCCGCCTCTTCCGCCAACCATAGCTACCACTCCCCTCGTCTTTTTGGTTGTCATTCCCGAAGGGAATCTGCGGTTGCGGTTGTTCTTGCCGTTATTCTTCGCGGTTGTTGTTCTTGCGGTTGCCTGTTTTTTGTTGTCATTCCGCAGCGCAGCGGAGGAATCTGCTGTTGCATTGGCTGTTTTCATCCACCCAATGCCGTCATTCCCGAAAGAATCTGCTGTCATCATCCGGTCCCACCAAACCCGCACTCAGTTCCCTATAGGAAGATCCGGGCCATCAGTTTCCATCAATACCAGACAATAAGACGTTTATCGTCAACGCCATGCCTCCACAGCTCCAATCTCAACCAATTCAAGCAAGAATCACCCCAAACCAACAGATCTCTCATCCCTCTAAAGTCACATCAACATTCTCCTTTTGCCCCCCGAATCCCCGAACCACAGAGTAGAATCTAAATACTTGACTGAGGCAGGGCTTTGACTGACATTCAGGCACCACACCACCAGCATCAGAACCTTTCCCTCACCGCCGTCGTCTAAATGTTGTAGGCTTCCGTCCGCGTCAGCGGACTGAAGCTGGTCTGACAAGCGCAAATCGATTTCGTGGCCGCTGCAGACCGGAAAAATGAGGAAATTCGCTTTGAACTCGACCGTCAAACAAATTCTGATCTGGGTCTTCATGATCACCTGCCTGTTCTTCCTCTGGCAGGTCGTCGTCAAAACAACTGGCGGTGGTCAGGAAAAGAACATCAGCCTCACGCAGCTGCTCAACGACGCTGATCAGGGCAAGATTCAGGACGTCGTGGTCAACGGCGCTGAAGTCACCGGCCACTATCGCGACGACAAGAATCTCTTCCACACCACCATCCCGGGCAACTACCCCGACATGTACAAGACGCTCCGCGACCACGGCGTCAACATCACCATCAAGGACCAGAGCCCAAACCAGTGGCTCAGCCTGTTGATCTCGATCGCGCCCTTCGCCTTGCTCCTCGGTCTCTGGTTCTTCCTCCTCCGCCAGATGCAGTCCGGCGGCAACAAGGCCATGAGCTTCGGCAAGTCGCGCGCCCGTCTGCTCTCCATGCAGCAGAAGAAGATCACCTTCAAGGATGTCGCTGGCGTCGACGAAGCCAAAGAAGAGCTTAAGGAGATCATCGAGTTCCTCCGCGAAGCTCAGAAGTTCCAGCGCCTTGGCGGCCGCATCCCGAAGGGCGTCCTTCTCGTCGGACCTCCGGGCACCGGCAAGACCCTTTTGGCCCGCGCAGTAGCGGGCGAAGCCAACGTCCCCTTCTTCTCCATCTCCGGTTCTGACTTCGTCGAGATGTTCGTCGGCGTCGGTGCAAGCCGCGTCCGCGACCTCTTCGAGCAGGGCAAGAAGAACGCCCCCTGCATCATCTTCATCGACGAAATCGACGCAGTCGGTCGTCACCGCGGCGCAGGCCTCGGCGGCGGACACGACGAGCGCGAGCAGACCCTCAACCAGCTCCTCGTCGAGATGGACGGTTTCGAGTCCAACGACGGTGTCATCCTCGTCGCCGCGACAAACCGCCCCGACGTTCTTGACCCCGCTCTCCTCCGCCCCGGCCGCTTCGATCGTCGCGTCATCGTCGATCGTCCCGACATCCGTGGACGCGAGGAAGTCCTCAAGGTTCACTCCAAGAAGGTCCCCATGGCCGAAGATGTGAACCTCAACATCCTCGCTCGTGGAACCCCGGGCTTCTCCGGCGCCGACCTGGCCAACATGGTCAACGAGGCCGCCCTCACCGCCGCCCGCTTCAACCGCAAGGCCGTCCACATGTACGACTTTGAAGTCGCCAAGGACAAGGTCATGATGGGCGCCGAGCGCAAGTCCATGCTCCTCACCGACGAAGAGAAGAAGGTCACCGCCTATCACGAGGCTGGTCACACCCTCGTCTCCGCGCTGCGCGAGCACTCTGACCCGCTCCACAAGGTCACCATCATCCCCCGCGGCATGGCTCTCGGCGTCACCGTCTACCTCCCCGAGGAAGACCAGCACACCGTCACCAAGGACTATCTCGAAACCCGCCTCGCCACCCTCATGGGCGGTCGTTGCGCCGAAGAGATCTTCCTCAAGCAGATGACCACCGGTGCCGGCAACGACATCGAGCGCTCCACCGACCTTGCCCGCAAGATGGTCTGCGAGTTCGGCATGTCGAAGCTGGGTCCCATGACCTTCGGCAAGAAAGAGCAGGAGGTCTTCCTTGGCCGCGAGATCGGACAGTCCCGCGACTTCTCCGACGACACTGCCAAGCAGATCGACGCCGAGGTTCGGACCTTCGTCGACGCCGCTTACAAGTCTGCTTACACCATCCTCGAGTCGAACCAGGACATCATGCACCGCATGGCAGCCGCCCTGCTGGAGCGCGAGACCCTGGACGCCGCCGAGATCAAGCTGATCATCGAAGGCAAGGAACTCCCTGCCGCCAAGTCCGCGCTCTCAGGCGTAGACCCCGGCGTCGGTGGCGAAACCCAGAAGATCCTCAAGCCGGAAGGCGGACGCAAACCCGGCTTCGGCGAAGGCCAACCAAGCCCCGCATAACCAAACAGAAAAGTAATCGAAACAAAAAATGGCAGCCGCAAAGGCTGCCATTTTCTTTGCCCCAGACACCGAAAAAAGGCGCCGAAGGCGCGTCAGCCTCGATGGCAGATCGCGCCGTGCGCGCAGCACGCCGTTGCCTCTACTTCGCGCCCGCACCAGCCAGCTGCTTACCCAGCGCCTCATCAGCCGCCGAAGTAGTAGCCTTCTGAGCCTCATCCTGCTTGCCGCGATCCTCGCCATCGATCTTTCCATCAATGTCGCCAACCGACAGACCCTTGCCGCCATTCATCTGCGACTCCACCGGATGCAGCCCAAATGAAGAAGTCCACGGTCCGCGCATATCCGTCTCTCCTTCGCTGCCATCACCAGTCGACCCGTTGAAGTACTCATCCACAATCCCCGGCGTAGGCTTCAACAGCCCAACCGAAAAAGGAGACTTCTCGATACTGTCCAACGCCGCCTGAAACGCCTTCATATGCGTAATCTCACGCGTCATCAGAAACTGCAGCGTATCGATCGATCCTGGGTCATCCGTATGATCGATCAACCGCTCATACACAATCTTCGCCCGAGCCTCCGCTGCGATATTGCTCCTCAGATCGACATCAACCTCTCCGGTGATCTGCAGATAATTCGCCGTCCAGGCATTCCCCATCGAATCGAACAGCCCAACTCCGCCACCACCGGCGATCGTCACCAGCGGATCGGCCTCAGCCGCCTCTCGATTCGTCTTCATCGGCTTCAAATGCATCCGAATCAGCGCTCCGACAACCTCCAGATGGCTTAGCTCCTCTGTCCCGATATCCAGAAGCAAATCTCTTCGCCCCAGATCGTCCACGCAGTTCCATCCCTGAATTGTGTACTGCATCGCAGCGGCCAGCTCCCCGTTCGCGCCCCCAAACTGCTCCAACAACATATTGCCGAACCGGACATCCGGCTCTCCAATATTCACGGTGTACATCAGCTTCTTTACATGGTGATACATAGGAAAACCTCAAAAATCCCAAAATTCGTTCTTCCGTTCCGCGTACACCCACTACGATGCAATTCCCGCACCCCACGTCTGAAGCGCAAAAAACACAACACAAACACTCATCTCCCTCACCCAAATGGCGCCGAAGGCGCGTCAGCCTCGATGGCAGATCGCGCCGTGCGCGCAGCACGCCGTTGCCTTTGTCTTGCCTTGCAATTCTTTGAGTTGTCGAAGAACCTTCACCACCAATCCCGTATAACAAACTCATGCTGATCCGCCCCGCCATCCTTCTCCGCGCCGAAGAAGCCGTCATCCTCACCCTCACCATCTTCGCCTACCAGCACCTCCACTACAGCTGGCTCCTCTTCGCGCTCCTGTTCTTCACGCCCGACCTCTTCATGCTCGGCTACCTCATCAACACCCGCATCGGCGCCGCAACCTACAACTTCGCCCACACCCTCACCCTCGCTCTGTCCCTCCTGCTCCTCAGTTACACCGAGCACTGGCATCAAGCCACCGCCTTCGCCCTCATCTGGGTCGCCCACATCGCCTTCGACCGCCTCCTCGGCTACGGCCTCAAGTACCCCACCTCCTTCAAGGAAACGCACCTGCGGCTGGTCGCCTGAAAATAAATCTCGAAAACCTGTCACATTCTTCCGCACCGAAAAACCACCATCCAAAACACCACGACCACCACGCATCCCACCACAAATTCACCACCAAAACACCACATCTAACACCCGCATATTCCCAAAACCCTCAGCAAATTCACACCTTTCCCACCCCAAATTAATCCCACCCAAAAATCCACCCAAACGCCAATGCGACAATAGAAAAGACGCATGCGCCTCCTCACTCCGATCCTTCTCCTCGCGCTCACCGGCTGTGGCTACCACCAGGCCGGCTCCGCCAGCCACATCCCCGCCGACGTCCGCACCCTCTCCGTACCCATCTTCACCACCAACGCCCAGGCCTTCCACACCGAGATGGCCTTCACCGAAGCCACTATCAAAGAGCTCAACACCCGCACCAAATACCACGTCCTCAACGCCGACTCCGACTCCGCCGACGCCACCCTTCATGGCATCATCCTCTCCCAGACCGTCGCCCCCCTCACCTACGACGCCAACACCGGCCAATCCTCCAGCTACCTCATCACCATCACCGCCAAAGCCGTCCTCACCGCCCACGACGGCCAAGTCCTCTACCGCAACGACTCCTTCGTCTACCACGAACAGTACCAGTCCACCCAGGACCTCAGCGGCTTCATCCAGGAAGATAACCACGCCGTCAACCGCGTCGCAAAAGAGTTCGCCCAGGCCCTCGTAAGCGATATGCTGGAGTCCTTCTAATGGTCTCTCTCAAGTCCTTCGCCAGCGTCGATCGCTTTGTCGCAGAGATCGCCTCCCCAGCCACCCTCCGACCCGCCTACGTCCTCCTCGGCGACGAGGTCTTCCTCTACGACCGCTGCCGCAAAGCCGTCCTCGCCACCCTCGCTCCCGAAGACACCCGCGACTTCTGCCTCCAGGATCTCGACCTCGCCGACACCAGCATCTTCGACATCCTCGACCGCGCCCAGACCCCATCCCTCATGGCGCCCTTCCAGGTCCTCTTCGTTCGCAACCTCAAAACCCTCTACGGCCGCGGCAGCAAAAAAGAAGAATTCGCCGCCATCGACGCGTACTTCCGCTCCCCCAACCCATCCGCCCTCATCCTCTTCGTCGCCGACCATCTCCGCATCCCCACCGACCTCCGCAAGATGGACTATCAGGACAAGGAGCGCTACGAAAAGATCCGCGAGACCCTCGGCGACTGGTGCGGCTTCGTCGAACTCGCCCGCGTCGACGAAAACGACGCCATCAAATGGGTCACCACCACCGCCGAATCCCGCAACGTAAAGTTCGACCCCGACGCCGCCCGCGAGCTGGTCGACGCCCTCGGCGCCGACATGATGCTCATCGCCAGCGAGTTCGAAAAACTCCTCCTCTACGTCTCCGCCCCGCACCTCTCCATCTCGACTTCCGGCGCCCCTACAAACGCCGCCGTCTCGCCGTCAGGCGGTCCCACAAATGTTGTCATCTCGCCGTCAGACACCGCGACAAATGCCGCTATCTCGGCTTCGGTCGCTTCCACAAATACTGTCATCTCGACCGAAGCATCGCAGTCTCACCGCGATGCGCAGTGGAGAAACCCCCGTATTTCGTCTGAAGCGCACCAGATCTCAGCAAGCCAGATCACCAAAAACCGAGTCACCCTCGGCGACGTAGAAACCATGGTCCTGGCCGCCAAACAACGCAGCCTCTACGAGCTAACCGACGCCATCAGCTCCAAAGACCGCCCCCGCGCTCTCCTCCTCCTCCACGGCCTCCTCAACGCCTCCGACGGTGGTGAAGACTCCGCGATCGGCCATCTCTACATGCTCGCCCGCACCTTCCGCCAGATGCTCATCATCTCCGAGAAAAACGTCCGCGACCCCCGAGCCATCTGGCAGGTCCTATGGCAAGGCTTCCGCATGCCGCCCTTCGCCGCCGAAGACCTCATCAAACAAGCCCGCCGCTACAAATCCCGCCGCGAACTCACCCGCGCCATCCGCCTCGTAGCCCGCGCCGACCTCGAGCTCCGCAGCTCCCCCGCCAACAAACTCCTCGTCCTCGAGCGCCTCATCCTAGACCTCTCCACCGAACCCAAACCCACCCCCTACGACCCCACCCACCAATTCGCAATGGAGTTATAGATGCGATTGAGATCTGCTCTGATAGGGCCTGCATTATTGTTCCTACCCGGCGTTCTAACTTACGCTCAGAGCGTGGCGATAGACCTCACGCCATTCGGATACAAGAAAGTGATGTCTGGGAGCTATGCGAATCCTGCGTTCGCCTCGCTTTCTTATGTGGGAGACAACACACTATTCGTAACCTTTCCAACTGACAATACCTTCATTACAACCGGACAGCCATTCGATTACACAGGCTTAGTCATAGACAAATCAGGTGTTCAGGTTGGAAAAACTCAGTTGTCTGGCTCGTATGAAGATGTGTTACAGAGACGCCTATCCGTTCAGCCCTTGTCCAAAGTTTTGGTCAAAGTCAAAGACGAGCTAAGAATCTACAATTTGGACCTCGACTCCTTCCGAAGTATCGAGTTACCTCTAAGATCGCAACTAAGAGTCGCTCCTGACCGAAAAATCGTCGTTGCGATCTCACAAGAAAGCAACAAGTCGATGGATACGATAGTTACCATCCAAGACGCTACTTCTAACGTCGATCATCTTGACTTTGATGAGCGAGCAGTTCGCGAAGGTCTATTGGCAGTGTCGAACGACGGCTCTGTCGCCCATGCTGTTTCTGGTTCAGATGGAGAACTAGCCGTGCACTCTTGGTCCTTAAAATGGCCAGCCTTTCAAATCGGCAAGTATCAGAAGCCCCTGGCGTTTACAAAATCAAACGAGTTACTAGTGAGCGCAATGGCAGCCACTCCGTTCCCTCCAACCGAACTCTATCTATGGAAGCAGGATGGCGAAGTCCACAAAGTCCGGGGAAGTAAAGCTGGCTTCTATTCCAGTGCCCAACCGTCACTTGATGGCCAGCGCGTTCTGTTGACACAAACCAATATCAATGACTTTCTTGTACTGAAGGGGGGTGGGGATTGCGGCCGGGTGCCCCATACATCGATTCTGATGTATGGGCATCGTCCGAAGGACGACCGCATTCGATCTCCAGCCCTTCCTCAGCCGCCCACAAAGTAATCTAGTCTCCATGACTCCTCCAGTCACCCCAACATGGCTGGCCGCTCGCCTCCAAAACCCTACAACAATCATCCTCGACGCCACCCTCCCACCCGTAGGCGTCACCCCCACCATCGACACCCACGCCCGCTACCTCGCCACCCACATCCCCGGCGCCATCTTCTTCGACATCGAAGCCCTCTCCGACCACGCCACCACCCTCCCCCACATGCTCCCCACACCCGAGGCCTTCTCCCAGAGCATGTCCGCCCTCGGCGTCTCCGACACCAGCACTATCGTCATCTACGAGCAGCAAGGCGTCTTCTCCGCCCCGCGAGCTTGGTGGATGCTCCGAACCTTCGGCGCCCAAAACGTCTACATCCTCGACGGCGGCCTCCGCGCATGGACCGAAGCCAACCTCCCCACCGAATCCGGCCCCCTCCATCACGCCCCCGCCGGCTTCCACGCCAAATTCAACCGCAACGCCATAGCAAACCTCACCCAACTCAGAGATCGCCTCGCCCAACACCAGCAGATCCTCGACGCCCGATCCGCCCCCCGCTTCAACGGCACCGCACCCGAGCCTCGTCCCGGCCTAAGCTCCGGCCACATGCCCGGCGCCACTAACATTCCCTTCACCGAACTAGCCGAAGACGGCCACCTAAAATCCGCCGACAACCTCCGCGAATACTTCGCCACCAAAAACGTCGACCTACACCAGCCAATCACCACCACCTGCGGCTCCGGCGTAACCGCAGCCGTCATCGCCCTGAGCCTGGAGATCGCCGGCGCAAAAGACATAACCCTCTACGACGGTTCCTGGGCCGAGTACGCCCAACACCCCGACTCCGTCATCGAAAAAACCAGCTAGCCCAGCTTGAGCGTCCTAAAAACTGGGTGCCCCATATCTCGATTCTGAGATGTGGGCATCGTGCGAAGCACGACCTACTCAGTGATCACCCGATCGGCCCATTCCACCAGCGAAACGAATATCGTCGGGTTCCCAAACTTAGCCCCATAGTTGCTCAAGTCCGCCTCTGTCACACCCCGTGCGCGAGAACAAGTACCGCAAGCGTAGATCTGAATATGCCTCGCAGCGAGCTTATCCAGCGTCTCCCCCACTGGAGGCCATCCAACGGGCGTGACTGCATTGGCCAGCGTCTTCCGCATCAATCCAACCGCCTCTCCCAGCAGAAAGAACTGCACCTCATGCCCGGCCTCCGCCAGCGCAAGCCCATGCAGAAAAGGAAATCCTGCCTTGGTAGGATCATCCGAGCCCCACGCGCTCTTCATCATGATCTTCAGCGGCTTGCGCGCCGCCTGCCCTTGAGCATCCCGGACAAAACCACCAGCCATAACAAGAGGCGCAGCCACGAACTGCGCAAGCCTCGACAGAAACAATCTACGTATCATGAGCTCTCTCCTTAGTGGAAGAATCTTATCCCCAATCCACGCTTCACGGATAACAAGCTATAAAGCATTCTCGCGCCCCAACCACCGGAGAACATATATCATCTCTCCAACCCAATGCCGGAACTACCCGACATCACGGCCTACCTCTCCGCCCTAACCCCACGCATAGTAGGCCAACCGCTAACCCAACTCCGCATAGCAAGCCCATTCCTCCTCCGCACCGTCCAGCCCCGCATCGAAGACACCGAAAACCACACCATCCGCGCCCTCCACCGCATCGGCAAACGCATCGTCTTCGAATTCGACAACGGCTTCTGGCTCGTCCTTCATCTCATGATCGCTGGCCGCCTCCACTGGCGTCCTCTCGGCGCAAAGCTCGGCGGCCGCAACAACCTCGCCGCCTTCGACTTCCCCAACGGCTCCCTCATCCTCACTGAAGCCGGCTCCAAGCGCCGCGCCTCTCTCCATCTCTTCGCCAACGAAGCCGCCGCAAAAGAGATCGACCCCGGCGGCATAGAAGTCCTCACCACAAACCTCGAAGCCTTCCGCGCCGCTCTCACCGCCGAAAACCGCACTCTCAAGCGCGCCCTCACCGACCCGCGCATCCTCTCCGGCATCGGCAACGCCTACTCCGACGAGATCCTCCACGCCGCCCAGCTCTCCCCAATTCTCCAAACCCACAAACTCACCGAAGAGCAATGGCAGCGCCTCCACACCGCCACCCGTGACACACTTAATCTCTGGATCACTCGCCTCAACGCCGAAGCCGCCGAAGCCTTCCCAGAAAAAGTCACAGCCTTCCGCAAAGACATGGCCGTCCACGGCCGCTATCTCCAACCATGCCCCGTTTGCAGCCAGCCCATCCAGCGCATCCGTTACGCCGACAACGAGACCAACTACTGCGCCCAGTGCCAGACCGGCGGCAAAGTCCTCGCCGACCGCAGCCTCTCACGCCTCCTCGGCAAAGACTGGCCCCGCACCCTCGACGAACTCGAAGCCCTGAAAAAACGTTAGCTCAAAGAACATCCTCCACCCCATACCCTTGCAGCACACGCCCCTTCAAGCTCAAATTCTCCGGAGCGTACTCGCCCAACCCCGCCAACCGGAGCTGCACCGTATTCGCCATCACCGCATTCACTGGAATCGTCCTGTGCTTCGGCAACCCCCACGGAATCACCTTCCACTCATCGTGTGGCTGTCCCAGCGGATCTGCCACCGCCGGCGCCAGATACTGTTTCATCGCCGCGCCGCCAAACGTCAGTCCACACGCCATCGCCTTCTTCATCATCCATCGCATCGTAATGTCCGACAACTCCGACTCCTCATAGCTTCCTCCCACATCGCAGTGCACCCCAGGAAACCAAACCTGCGTCACCTGATCGTCATTCGCGCGCGGGCTGCCATCGTCATTGCTCCACAGCGTCGGCATAAACTGTGCCCTCCGCTCATCGATGCAGACCGCGTGATACGCCTTCTGCACTCCCGCATGCAACGTCGTGTCCAAAAACCCGTACTGCTTCTGGTCAAACAAGCTGAACAACAACCCCGGAACCCCCAGCGACCCCACCGTATCCCAAACCCCGATCATCTTCACCGAGACATCCGACAATCCATACTGTGCCGTCAACGCCGCCTTCATCGTCGCTCTCTGCGCCGCATCCGTCTGCCGATACGCCGCAAAGATCTTCCTCACCATCTCGTTATCGAAGTTCTTCGTCGGCACACCAAACTTCGCAATCATTCCACCCAGACTTCGCGCCGTGTACGCTCCACGGCTAAATCCAAACAGGTAGATATCGTCACCCGGATCCCACACATACGCCAGGTACTCGTAGTTATCCTGAATCTTCTGAAACAGTCCCTGCCCCATCGCGCCGCCCGTAAGGTGATCGATCGGCGTGCCGTCGGTTCCCACGCCGCTATCGTAGTAGCGCAACTGGTCCGGCGTATCCGCCAACGCGCAAAACATCTTACGCACATTGGTATCAATCACCGCAGCATCGACGCCATGCGCCGTGTTCCATGTCCCATCCGCACACAACACCACTCTCTTACCCATACCGACTCCTCCTCACATCTTCAAGCTGTCAAATCGTGGTCCATCAAATCGATCGAGAGACTCGCGGAATCGATTCTAGAACCACAGCATCAATTCCGCATGTCACACGCACCATCGATCGCTACAAATAATTCCGAGGCCCGGAGACACGGGTGATGATCGGGGGACACGGGTGGAGAGCCGGCACAGGGTGAAGATTCGAAGAGATGGGCGGCCCATCCTTTGCAGTCTCACCGCAAAGTGTGGGTTATCGAGCGAAGCTCGACCGCTCTCCTCTAAACTCGCACTATGCCAAAGGGCCTTATCCGCCACCAACACACCGGAGACCTCCACTTCATCACCATCAGCTGCTACCGTCACACCCACGTACTCGAAACACCAGCCGCCCGCGACACCCTACAGCGAATCTTAGAAGAAACCCGCCAGAAGTACCTCTTCCACGTATTAGGCTACGTCTTCCTCTCAAATCACATCCACCTTCTAGTCACCGAGCCCGAGACAGCAAACCTATCCACAGCCACCCAGGTCCTCAAACAACGTTTCTCACGCATAAGATCAGAAGAATTGGTCTGGGACCCCGATACCACGACTTCAACGTCTTCACCGACGCAAAGCGAATTGAAAAGCTTCGTTACATGCACCGCAACCCTATCAAAGCTGGCCTGGTCGAACTACCGGAACAATGGCGTTGGAGCAGTTACCGCGCGTACGCCACTCAAGAAAACCACCCAATCCAAATCACAACCCAACGCCCGTAAAACGCCGGGTGCCCCATATCTCGACTCTGAGATGTGGGGCATCGAGCGAAGCTCGACCGCTCTCCTCCAATCTCGCACGACGCCAAAAGGCCTCAGCACCAGTAAAACGCCAAATATGCTTTTACCTGGAGGAACTCTACCGCGACCACTTAGAA
The DNA here is from genome assembly GCF_051013355.1 of Tunturiibacter lichenicola. Lineage (GTDB taxonomy): Bacteria > Acidobacteriota > Terriglobia > Terriglobales > Acidobacteriaceae > Edaphobacter > Edaphobacter lichenicola_F. The sequence goes on from NZ_CP132944.1 coordinate 1,095,584, forward strand.
TGAAAACTCTGCCGACCGATACACCGCGCAAAGTTCGATGAAGCGGAGAAGCACCGCAACTTCTTGCTCCACCTCACAGAACCGTAATCGCACCACGGAGCCAAACAGATGACCACAAGCCGAGAAGACATACCCTGGAGGCAGATCACACTCTTCCTCCTCACCCTCGGCATCCTGGTACTCTGTGCCCTCGTCCTTCAACCCTTCTTCACCGCCATCGTCGGAGCCATCGTCCTGGCCGTCGTCACGAAGCATCCCTACGACTGGCTCACCACAAAGATAAAAAACCGCTCTACCTGCGCCGCAGTCGCGCTCATCCTCGTCATCCTCGCCGTCATCGTCCCCATGTTCTTCCTCGCGCACGATCTTAGCGAGCAGACCTTCAAAGCAATCGCCTCCCTCCGCAGTAACGCCAGCCAAAACCCCATCGCCGACTTCATCGCCAATCGCCCTGCCCTCGCCTCGCGCCTCGAGACATTCACCGACTCCATCGATGCCAACAGCGCTGCCCGTTCCACCGGCGCCTTTCTCGCAGGAAAGTTCAGCTCCCTCCTCGGCAACTCCATCCGCGTCATCACCCAGCTCGTCGTCATGCTCTTCCTGCTCTTCTTCCTCTTTCGCGACCGAGCCCTCGCCATCACCTCATTGCACACTCTTCTCCCACTACGCGAAGATGAGACCCACGAACTCCTCGAGCGCGTCGGCGACACCATCCTTGCCACTGCCCTTGGTCGCCTCACCATCGCCGCAGTTCAAGGCCTCCTCGCTGGCCTCGCCTTCTGGGTACTCGGAGTTCCCGGCGTTATCCTCTGGGCTTTCACGCTGATGGCCTTCGCTATGATCCCCGCCTTCGGAGCCTTCCTCGTCTGGGGACCCATCGCCATCTACCTGGGCTTCAACGGCCACTGGGGCAAGGCCGCACTCCTCGCCATCTGGGGCGGCCTCATCGTCAGCACCATCGACAACATCCTCTACCCCATCCTCATCGGCGGACACCTGCGCGCTCACACCGCGACCATCCTGCTCTCCATCCTCGGAGGCATCGCCGTCTTCGGCCCCATCGGCATCATCCTCGGCCCCGTCCTCTTTACCATCGCCACGGCCCTCCTCGACATCTGGCACGCCCGCACCAACCAAATCGCAACACACCCCTAGCCTGCACCCCTCAGAGGACGGCAGAGACAGCGAGTCCGTCATAGCCCCAGCAAGCTTCCCATTAACAGCAGAGAACCTTCCGTTCGAGGCAGAAGGCTTCGGTTAGCGGCAGCAAGAAAACTTGTCATTCTGAACGCAGTGAAGAACCCCCGCATTTGCATTTGCTGTTGTTGTTGTTGTTGTTGTTGCCCCTCTAGTTGTCATCCCCGCAGGGGATCTGCTTTTGCTGTTGTCGTTGCTCGTTCTTTTGTTGTCATCCCGTAGGGATCCGCTCTTGTCGCTGCTGTTGTCGTTGCTCGTCCTTTTGTTGTCATCCCGTAGGGATCCGCTCTTGTCGCTGCTGTTGTCGTTGCTCGTCCTTTTGTTGTCATCCCGTAGGGATCTGCTGTTGTCGTTGCTGTTGTCGTTGCTCGTTCTTTTGTTGTCATCCCGTAGGGATCTGCTGTTGCCTTTGCTGTTGCCCTGATGCCGCAACAACGCAAACGAAAAAAGCATCCCCGTTCAGAATTTCCTTCAAATTCCCCACAAAACCGCATGTCAAGCCCCGAAACCTCCAAAACCCGCGCCAACAAAGGAGATTCGCATGGCGTATGAGTTCCATCCGATCAGCTAAACTAATAAAAGAGTAAGAAAAGAAGCCCCGCAGAGAGCGGGGCTTCCTTATTTAAACCAGAAAATCGGAGCAACCCGTTTGGAATGACATATTTGCCGCTAACCCCTTTATTTACTCATTTTTGCGAGGAGCTAAATCAGCAAATTATTGCAAATAAACAGCTTAGCCAATACCACCCCAGGGGGCCCTACGTGTTGCACGGACGACGACTATCGTCCCTTCCACTTCGAAGACAGCATCGCCAGCTTGTCATCCAGGGAGACGGGAGCCTTCACCGCAACAGGTATCGACGCCTTTACCTGCACCGAAGCAGATCGCCCGGAAACCTTCGCCGCAGCCGGTGAACCCGAACCTCCTGGCCGAGCCCCACGCGGCCCCACCTCATGCAGTGCCTTGATCGAAAGCGCAATCCGCTTCGTCTTCGCATCCGCAGAGAGCACCTTCACCTTCACGATCTGCCCAGCCTTCACCGCCTCAGACGGATCCTTGATGAACTTCACCGACAGCTCGCTGATATGCACCAACCCATCCTGGTGCACCCCAATATCGACGAACGCACCAAACTTCGTCACATTCGTCACCACACCTTCGAGCACCATATCCGGCATCACATCCGAAAGCTCCCGCACACTCTCATTGAAGCTCGGCGCAACAAATTTATCCCTCGGATCGCGCCCCGGCTTCTTCAGCTCCTCCAAAATATCGTTCAGCGTAAAACTCCCCGCCGAAACCGCGCTCTTATCCACCTTCTCCAGCAACCCCGGACTCTTGATCAACTCCTCAACCGGCGCCTTCAGCGAAGCAGCAATCTGCTCCACCACCGCATACGACTCCGGATGAACCGCCGTCATATCCAGCGGATTCTCTCCATCCCGAATCCGCAGAAATCCCGCAGCCTGCTCAAACGTCTTCGCCCCAATTCCTGGCACCTTCATCAACTGAGTCCGCGAGCGAAACCGTCCATGCTCATTCCGATAACTCACGATGTTCAACGCAGTTCTTTCCGTCACGCCAGAAACATACCGCAGCAAAGTCCACGACGAAGTATTCAGGTCAACGCCAACACGATTCACGCAGCTCTCAATCACCGTCTCCAGCGACTGCTGCAGCTGCCTCTGATCCACATCATGCTGATACTGCCCAACCCCAATTGACTTCGGATCCACCTTCACCAACTCCGACAGCGGATCCTGCAATCGCCGCGCGATCGAGATCGCTCCACGCACCGTCAGATCGAGATCCGGAAACTCCTGCCGCGCCACATCCGAAGCCGAATAGATACTCGCCCCCGACTCACTCACCGTCACCGAGAAGATATTCTCCAGCCCGCGCTCCCGCAGAAACTCCCGCACAAACGCATCCGTCTCCCGCGACGCCGTACCATTCCCAATCGCAATCGCCCGCACCTGATGCTTCACCACCAGCGCCTCAAGCGTCTTCCCTGCCGCCTCCGCCGCGCCCTTCGACGTATGCAGATACAGCACATCGTTCGCCAGGAACTTCCCCGTCTCATCCACCACCGCAACCTTGCACCCGGTCCTCTGCCCCGGATCGATCCCCAACACCGAGATCGGCCCCGCCGGCGGCGCCAACAACAAATGATGCAAGTTATCCCGAAACACCTGAATCGCATCGAGATCCGACCGCTTCTTCAACTCCAGCCGCAGCTCACCCTGTATCGACGAATTCAGCAATCTCGACCAGCAATCCTCAATCGCCAACTCTAACTGAGGCGTCCAATCCCCCTGCTCCCGCAGCACTCCACGCCGCAACACACCGGTCGCACGCAGCGGCTCCAACTCAATCAAAAAATAAAGAACATTCTCGCTCTCACCCCGACGAATCGCCAGCATTCGATGCGACGGAATCGTCTTCACCGGCTCGCGATACTCATAGTACATCTTAAACTTTTCCTGCTCATCCACCGCATCCATTGCCTTACGACTTACAACCACGCCCTCGTCAAACATCAACGCACGCGCAGCCTTTCGCAGATCAGCACTCTCGCTGATCATCTCCGCAACGATGTGCCGTGCCCCCTCAAGCGCCTCCTCCACGGAAGCCACGCCCTTCTCCGCATCGACAAACCGCGGAGCCATCACACTCAGCGGCTCCTCAGCAACCTTCTGCTCCCACAGATAAAGCGCCAGCGGCTCCAGCCCCTTCTCCCGCGCAATCGTCGCCTTCGTCCTTCGCTTCGGACGATACGGCAGATACAGATCCTCCAACTCACTCTTATCGAGAGTCGCTTCAATCCGCGCCTTCAACTCATCGCTCAGCTTGCCCTGCTCCGCAATCGAAGCCAGAATCGTAGCCCGCCGCGCCGCCAGATCCCGAAAGTAAGCGACCTTCTCCTCAATGTCGCGAATCTGCACCTCATCAAGATTGCCGGTAGCCTCCTTGCGATACCGTGCAATAAAAGGCACGGTTCCTCCCTCATCCAGAAGCGTAATTACCGCTACCAGACCATGCATCGGAAGGTTAAGAGTTTGGGCGATGTGCAGCAAAATCTGTGGGGAGAGAACACTTACGTCAGTCATAGCTTGTCTACTTATGCTACTGCCAACGACTTAGGAAAACTCGCCTTCGAGTTCGCTACTTAATGTCACGCCAGTTCTCCCCAATACCAACCTCCGCAACGATAGGAACAGAGAACTCCTCAACATGCTCCATCTCCTCCTTCACGAGTTGCTGAAGCTCCTCAGCCTCCTCCGGCACAACATCGAAGAGCAGTTCGTCATGAACCTGCAGCGTCATCTGGGACTTCAACTTTCGATCACGAATAACCTGATCAATCCTGAGCATCGCAAGCTTGATCAAATCTGCAGCAGTCCCTTGCAGCGGCGTATTAACAGCGGTCCGCTCCGCAAACCCACGCATATTCGGATTGCGAGACTGAATATCTGGAATCGGACGAATGCGACCGAAATAAGTCTTAACAGACTGATCGCGACGAACAGTCTCAAGCGTCTCCTCGATAAATCGCTGCACTCCCTTATACCGATCGAAGTAAGTCTCGATATAAGTCTTTGCTGTCTTCTGATCGATGTTGAGCTGCGCGGCGAGACCAAACGGACTGATGCCGTAGACGATGCCGAAGTTCACAGCCTTAGCCCGCGCACGTGTCTGCTTATCTATCTCCTCCGGCGGCACGCCAAAGACCTCGGACGCAGTCAGTGTGTGAATATCCTTGCCGGTTCGATAGGCATCGAGCAGTAACGGATCCTGCGAAAAATGCGCCATCAGACGCAACTCAATCTGCGAATAGTCCGCCGACATCAAAACATTGCCAGGCGCGGCGATAAATGCCGCACGGATCTCTCGACCAAGCGCAGTACGAATCGGAATATTTTGCAGATTTGGATTCGTGCTGGAGAGGCGACCCGTCGCAGTGCCTACCTGATTAAACGTAGTGTGCACGCGACCCTGGGCATCGGTTAATTGTGGCAGCGAGTCCAGATAAGTAGATTTCAATTTTGACAGCTGACGATACTCCAGAACAAGCGCCGGGACAGCATGATGCTCCGCAAGCTCTTCCAGCACATCCTGCGCCGTGCTGACGACCTTGCCCTTGCCATACTTCATCGGCTTCGGAAGCAGCATCTTGTTGAACAGGACGTCGCCGAGTTGCTTGGGTGAGTTGATGTTGAAGCGATGGCCCGACTCTGTATAAATTCGCTCAGCAAGGTTGTCCATATCAACCGCTAGTCGCGTGGACATAGCGCCCAGCACGCTGGAATCAATACGAACGCCCGCCTGCTCCATGCGCAGGAGCACCGAAACGAGAGGAAGATCCATCGTCTCGTAGATGTGAGTGAGATCAGCCGACTCGATCTGATCCCGAAGTGTCTTCGACAGGCGATGCACAGCATTAGCCGCCTCGGGTAAAAGATTCGCAATCTCATCGGCCGTGGGATTCTTTGAAGGGCGAGCCAACGCTCGATCAGTGAATCGTGCAGTCACGTCCGGCAAAATATGAGACCCGTGTGTCGGGTTAACCAGATAGCTGTAAAGCATCACATCGTCACGTACGCCCCGCAGAGTGACACCATGCGGCTCAAGCGCACGAAGTACTGCCTTGAGATCATGCACTTGCTTGGGAAGAGTTGAATCTTCAAGCGCCTCGCGAAGGCCAGAAGAGTCAAGGGGAACAACCATGGCCGTCTTGTCAGACGTAGTCAGCCCGATCTGGAGGACAGTTGGAACCGATGGGGCACGAGAGGCAGGGATGACAGGCTCGGGGGCTCCAAAGAGCGACATCGACTCCGACGAAGCAGGTTCCGGCTCAGCCTCTTCTTCCGAGGTATCCGCGCTGACCTCCTCGGCGAGCGCTCGCGCATCTTCAAAGACAGCCAGAGTAAGACCTTTGATCGCACCATTAGCATCGACAACTCGAGCGTCATCCAACAGTTCCGCTATCTGTTCCTGCTTCGGTGACAAATTATATGCAATAGGTGTGTTATCAACGGAGGGCGCTAGTTCTTTGAGAAGAGTCGTAAATTCAAGCTCAGAAAACAGTTCGCGACATGCCGCATTGTCAGGCGGCTGAGTGAGCATGTCATCAAGCCTGTACTCGATTGGAACGCTGGTATGAATGGTTACAAGCTCTTTCGACAAGATGATGTTCTCGCGATTGTTCTGTAACGATTCGCGATACGTTTTACGCTTTACCTCGTCGGCACGGTCAAGAGCAGCCTCAACTGTGCCGAACTGTTGAATAAGCTCAATCGAACCCTTATCACCGATGCCGGGAGCGCCAGGAATATTGTCGATGGAGTCGCCACGCAGAGCCATCACATCAATCACGCGTTCCGGAGGCACGCCAAGACTAGCCTCCACACCCGCACGATCAAGAATAAGATTGTCCTTGGTCGGATTCAGGATCACAACATCATCATTGACGAGCTGCATCATGTCCTTATCGGAAGACACAACATAAACCTTGTGCCCTAGGGCGCTCAGTTTGCAGCTCAGAGTACCGATGACATCGTCGGCCTCAAACCCCTCATAACTGAGTATCGGAATGCGAAACGCCTCCAATGCGCGTCGAATAAAAGGCAGTTGCTGTGTAAGGTCCGCCGGCATCTCGGTCCGGTTCGCCTTGTAACCGAGGTAGTCGATCTCCTCAAACTGCTGCGTCTTGATGTTGAACTTCTTCACAGCCTTCATCTCACGAGCACGCTCATCGCGAAAGACAGGACCGGACAGGTCGTAAACGGCAGCGAGGTAGTGGGGCGAGAAGTCCTTCCGAAGCTTGTTGATCATGTTCACGAAAACATAGGTCGCCGCCGTCGGAATGCCGGTTCGAGTCGACATCGGCCGCTGACGCTGCATCGCGTGGTATGCGCGAAAGATAAAGGCCATGCTGTCCAGCAGGTAAATTGGGGGCTTCTGCTCGGAAGATGTATTCGGGTCAGGTGTCTTTGCCATGCTGTTTGATGGTAGCGCGTCAGGTCTTAGTCGTGGCAGACCGGGATGGGACGATACGCCCAACCTCAAAAATAAATTTGAAAACGGTGCACATTTTTGGCCCATCCAAAATGACGTTTTTATGAACCACATTCACCATGCAATTCACCACGTTTTGCCACGCAAAATACCACGTTAAGCACACGTCTTCTTCAAAAAAACCCCTGAAAAACGCCCATCGAAGACCGAAAGCCAGCCCAAAAATTTCCCAGCTAAATGAACCTTCAAATTAGCGCAAATCAGAGAAGCAGCATGCAGTCGCCATAACTGAAAAAACGATATTTCTGCTCAACAGCATGTGCATAAGCGGCAAGTACCGCTTCCCGACCCTTCTCGCTCCCAGCAAATGCGCTGACCAGCATAAGCAAAGTAGATTGAGGCAGATGGAAGTTAGTCAGAAGACCACTGACAACCCTGAACTGATAGCCCGGACTGATAAAAATACTGGTTTGCCCAGAATGCGGCTCAAGAGGCAATCCACTGAAAATCTGACCACAATGCTCAAGAGTGCGCGTCGTTGTAGTTCCGGCAGCAATCACGCGCCGCCCCTCGCTTTGCGCCTTATTGATAGCCTCAGCGGTGTTAGCAGGAAGGGTGTAGTGCTCTGCATGAAGGCGTATATCTTCAAGCTTCTCTGCGCGGACAGGCTGAAACGTGCCTAGGCCAACGTGGAGGGTAATGGTTTCGATCTGGATGTCGTTTTGCTGGAGTTGAGCGAGGATTTCGGGAGTAAAGTGAAGGCCCGCGGTGGGCGCAGCGGCTGACCCTACTTCATGAGAGAAGACCGTCTGATAGCGGTCGCGGTCCTCCTCGCTGTCGTCGCGGTGGATGTAGGGAGGGAGCGGCATGTGGCCTATTTTGTTGAGGATGGCATGAAATTTGGGCGAAGGATCGAAGCGCAATGTACGCTCTCCAAACTCTGAAGCGGCGATAACTTCAGCTTGAAGAAGCGGTTCGGATTCGTTGGGCGCACAGAAGAGGAGACGCTCGCCGGGCTGAATCTTGCGGCTGGGCCGGACGAGTGCAGTCCATTCGTTCGCGGCAAGTTGTTGCGTTAGCAGGACTTCGATGCGGCCAGACGGGTCGGGCGAACTTCGTTGAGTTTGCTGGCCACGCGCACGTGTGGCGTACAAGCGGGCGGGCAGAACGCGGCTGTCGTTGAGAATTAAAAGATCGCCAGATTTCAGAATTTCGGGAAGATTTCGGAAAAAATTGTCATCGTACAGACCAGTCTCCCGGTCGAGGACCAGCATGCGACTGGAGCCGCGAATCGCCGGTGGGGACTGGGCGATCAGCTCTTCGGGCAGGTCGAAATGGAAGTCGGTTACGAGCAATCTATGTCAATTTTAGTGGTCAATATCGTGGTGTTATGTGTGGTAAGCGTGGTGAGTCTGCGGTGTTTTGCACGGTTGATTTTGTACTTCGAAAAATGCGTCACGTTTTCCAACTATTTTTCTGGGTGACCGCCAACTCTACTACCCGGTCGAGCGCGGACTGGACCTTGGGTAAATCGCCTGGAACTTTACGCGACCATGCGACTGTGACCCGAGAGAAGGGCTTCGGAATGAGAAAGCGGTCCCATGAGCGCAGCTGCCAGGCACGTTCGGGAAGAACGTAGAAGGCGCCAACGGTGCTGTCGGCGAGCTTGGCGAGCTGCGTAACGCCAGGTTTGGCCACCATCGCAGGGCCTCGGGGACCGTCGGCGGTAATGGCGCAGTAGTGGCCGGCAAGATAGGCGCGGTGTAGGCCGCGCAAGCCAAGGCTGCCGTTACGAGAGCTGGAGCCCCGGACTGCGATGAAACCCAGGCGCTCGACGGTGCGCGCAATTAGTTCACCGTCGAAGCTGCGGCTGATGAGAATACTGACGCCGAGGTTGCGGAAGCGCCAGGCGCAGGCCAGCAAGGACCTGTGCCAGAAGGCATAGACCGCCGGAGGCGGGCTTTCATCCCCGGGGGCTGCACCGGGCTCGCATACGTCTTCGTACCGAAGGGTAACGCCCAGGCAGCAGATGACCATGCTCGCGATGCGCGGGACGACGGCGAGAGCGAGGCGTTGCTTCAGGGTATAGGCGGAGGCCACTTATGGAGTTTACCTGCACGATGGATCTGAAACGCATCTAGAAATAAACGTAGCCTTTACGATTAATTTACTTCGATTGTGGTTTGCTCAACTGATTTTGAGAGGTCTACTTCATGCGCTGCATAAATCGACTCAGTACTCTCGTTTTCTTCTCCGCATTGGTGGGTGGAGTTACGTTGCATGCACAAACATCAGCCTCTCCTGCCAACAGTGATGTGGAGGATCTGCGACAGACAGTTCGGGAGCTGACACTTCGCGTCAGTGCTCTCGAGGAGGAGTTGCATCAAGGAAGATCGACCACCGCTGCTTCTGCTCCGACTACGGCCGTAGCCACACTGAGGCCGATCGCGATGCCTATTCCGTCCGTTGACGTTCGAAGCAGTGTAGAGAGCGTTTCGAGCAGTAGTGTCGCGTCCGCTGCCCAGTCGGCTCCTAACACTTCTGCTGCAACCGCGGTGACGATGCCTACAGAGACGAGTGGTACTCAAAACACTCCCACAGTTTCTGCCATTCCAACTCAATTGCCGGGAGGAGCGACTTTGAACTATGCCTTCGACGGATATTACGACTACGACTTCAACCATCCGATCGGAAGGGTGCAGTATCTGCGCGCCTATGATGTGCTGAGCAATTCGTTCAGTATCAACCAAGCCGATATCATCTTCGACCTTGATCCGGACGTCGCTGCGGGCCGACGGTACGGTGTTCGACTCGATCTGCAATATGGACAGGCAACCGAGACGCTGCAAGGAAATCCTTCGAATGAGGTGCGCCCCGAGATCTACAGAAATATCTTCCAGGCCTATGGGACTTATGTCGTGCCGGTCGGCAAAGGATTAACGGTGGACTTCGGCAAATGGGCCAGTTCCCTTGGAATCGAGGGGAACTATACGAAGGACCAGGTGAACTATTCGCGCTCGTTTTTCTTCGACTATCTGCCGTTCTACCATGCAGGCGTCCGCGCCAGTTACAAGATCAACGACAAGCTAACGGCGAACTACTGGCTGGTAAATGGTACGGACCAATCGGAGCCAACTAACTCATTCAAGGATGAGCTATTCGGATTTGTAGCCCAGCCGACAAAAAATATCTCGTGGACGGTCAACTACTACTACGGTCAGGATCATCCAGACGTTGCCCCGGCGACGAATTGCCCGGCACCAGTCCAGCCGGGGCTATGCCTACAGCCAATCGATCCGGCTCCGGATGGAAGGCAACACATGTTCGATAGCTATGCGACATGGAACGTTACGCCCAAGCTGACATTTTCGCTCGAGGGTGACTATTTGATATCGCGTGAATGGACGAAGGCAGCTCCGGGCGAGTCATCGGCCCCGGGACATGTGGACGGCGGTGCTGCGTATGTGAGGTATCAATTGACGCCGAAGACCGCGTTGGGCGGACGGACGGAGTATTTCTCTGATCGGGACGGACTGTACAGTGGAACGTCGCAGGCGCTGAAAGAGTTTACTGGGACTTATGAGTACAAGTTCGGCGACGGATTTCTGTCGCGTGTGGAGTATCGCAGGGATTGGAGCAATGTTCCGTTCTTTCTGACAAACAAGCCTGGCGTATTGTCGGCGAGCCAACCAACGCTGACACTTGGTCTGGTGTGGTGGGTTGGGGGCAAACAGGGAGCGTGGTGAGAGGCTAACTGTATTTGAGCCAACGAAGAATCTCTGGCAGGTTTGGTTTTTTGCCATACATCAAAATGCCTACGCGGTAGATGCGGCTCGCGATCCAGAGGATGGCGATGATGGTGAGGCTCATCAAGACAAAGGAAAGACCAATCTGCCACGCGGGAACTGTTGTGAGAGAGATGCGAAAGTTCATCAACAGAGGGCTACAGAACGGAATGAGCGAGACGATCTGCGCGAGGGTGGAGTTGGGCGCAGGGACGATGACAAAGATCATCAGGAAACAGAAGGCGAGCGGGATGACGAGGAACATGTTGAGCTGTTGGAGTTCCTGTTCTGAGTTGGTCATAGCCCCTAGAGCAGCGGCAATGCTGGAGTAAACCAGAAAGCCGAAGATGAAGTAGGCGATAAAGAAAAATATCTGCGTAGCGCTGATGAGTGCATGGCCGCTTCCGATGAGGCTCGTTGCGAGCGACGTGGAACCAAGGGCGGCCGCAGCCAGCATCCATACGCCAACCTGCGTGATGCCTACCGCACCGACACCGAAGATCTTACCTGCGAGCATCTCGTCCGGCTTGATGGTAGAGAGCATGACCTCAAAGACGCGGCTGGTCTTTTCTTCAATGATGGAGCGTGCGGTGTTCATGCCGTAGAGCATGATGACCATGTACATGAGGAAGAAGAGCAGATAAGCAGCACCGAAGGCGGCGCGACTATCGCCTGTCTTACTGGTGTCGATTGCGACCGGCGCCATGAGTGCGTCGATGTCGGATGAGTTCATCCCCTGATGAGTGAGACCTTCCCTGGTGAGGACACTTTTAATCGCAGTGGAGAGAGTCTCTTCTGTAGTGATGTCACCAGCGGAGCGTGGTACGTAAGTAAAGACTGGCCGCGTGTTTGCCTGCGCGGGTGGCGTGACAACAAGGTAGCCCGTAAGGTCACCGGATTTGCTGTGCAGATTCTGATCAAGTCCGGTACGTATCTCGTCGCTCGTCGATGGAGAGGTTGCGGTGATGACGTCAACGGTCATACTGCTGTTCTTACCGGTTTGCAGCTCGTGTTTGAGGTCGTTCGCAAAGGTAGAGTCGGCAGAGACGATGGCGAGATGTGCAAAGGACTTAGCGCGAGAAGCGAGATAGCCACTACCAAAGACAAAGATTCCCATGAATAGCGGGATCAGAATAGTCGCGATGAGGAATGCCTTGGTGCGGATGCGTTCGAGGTACTCGCGCTTGGCGATGAGCCAGATGTTATGCATCGACTTTCTCTCCGGTCTCGATGGTAGCGTTGCTGTCGGTTACTTTTTCGATGAAGATCTCTTCAAGGGTAGGCTCCATCACTTCGAAGCGGGTGATGCGGGCGGTAGTGGCTGCAGCGGCGAGAAGAGCCTGGGCATCTGCTCCGTCGTTGAGGCGAATCTCGGCATGGCCACCGTAGTTCTTTGCGGAATGGATGGTGGGATGGTTGAGAAAACTCTCGTCGCCGGTGAAGTTGATGAGAACCCGATTGACAGGGTAACGGGATTTGATCTCGCGCATGGAGCCTGAGAGGACGAGATGACTGTTGTGAATGAGGCAGATGCTGTCGCAGATCTTTTCGACCTGATCCATTCGGTGTGTGGAGAAGAGGATCGTGCGGCCTTGTTTGCGGAGGTCGACAAGAGTGTCCATGAGTAGGACGGCGTTGACGGGATCGAGGCCGCTAAATGGCTCGTCCATGATGATGAGCTCGGGCTCGTGCAGAAGAGTGGAGATGAACTGGATCTTCTGCTGCATGCCCTTGGAAAGCTCTTCAGTTTTTTTGCCGATCGCTGGAGTGATCTCAAGGCGGTCGCACCAGGCGTGTGCACGCTTCGAAGCAGTGGTCGCGTCGAGACCGTGAAGCTGACCGAGGAAGATGAGCTGGTCCATGACCTTCATCTTTTTGTAGAGGCCGCGCTCTTCGGGGAGATAGCCAACGCGCTTTAGACTTTCGCGGGTGAAGGGCTTGCCGAAGAGGCTGACGGTGCCCGAGTCGGGAACCGTTATGCCGATCATCATGCGAATAGAGGACGTCTTGCCGGAGCCGTTGGGGCCAAGGAGGCCGAACATGCTACCGGGTTCGATGGTAAAACTGAGGTCGGCTACGGCGATCTTGGTGTCGTAGGCCTTGCGGACATGTTGCAGTTCTACGATGGACATGGGTTCTCGTGTGTTGAGTTATCTCAAGTTTAGCAGGGGTTTTCGGTGGGATCTTGGGGTCAGAGGATGGAACGTTTTTCGGCGATGCGGGCGTCGCGATGTTTGCGATCGAGTTTCGCGGAGAGGATCGAGAGAGATAGGGTGAGGAGTGTGACGATGATGCTGGCCAGCGGCAGTTGGCGATAGGTGAAGCCGGCGGTGAGCATCATGCCGCCAAGTGAGGCTCCAGTGGCGTTGCCGAAATTGAAAGCCCCCTGGTTGAGCGTGGAAGCTAGATTGGGGGCTGCGGCGGCTTGTTCGACGATGCGGGATTGCAGGGGCGCTCCTGCGGCAAACTGGACAGCCCCCCAGATGAGGATCATGATGACGGCGGGGATGGTGTATGGCTCGGCGTAGTACAGCCCAACGAGCGACGCGATGAGGGTGATGAGCGCGCCGATGAGAAAGGCCATGGGGCGCCAGTCGCTGAGTGTGCCGCCAAGCAGATTGCCGATGGTGATGCCGACTCCAAAGAGTAAAAGCGTGAGGGTGACGGCGTGGGGAGAGACCCGCGTAACCTCCAGGAGCATGGGCGCGATGTAAGTAAAGACACAGAAGAGCGAAGCAGAGGTCAGGATGCTCATCGCCAAGACGAGGAGGACTTGTGGTTTGCGAAGGACGCGGAACTCGTGGAGAAGGCCGCCCGTGCCTGCAGCCTGCGAAGGGACGAGAAAGAAGACGGCGGTGGCGGCGACAGCGCCAATGGGGACGATGGCCCAGAAGGCGGACCTCCAGCCAAATGCTTGCCCTAACGCGGTTCCGGCGGGGACGCCGAGGACATTTGCGAGAGTGAGTCCAGAGAACATCAGAGCGATGGCTTGGGCGCGCTGGTTCCGCGGGACGAGATTTGAGGCGACGACGCTCCCGATGCCGAAGAATGCCCCGTGGCAAAGAGCGGTCAGCACACGCGCTGCGAAGAGGAGGTTGTACGTTGGGGCGATCGCGCAGGCGAGATTGCCGAGAGTGAAGACACCCATCAGGAGAAGGAGTGCGAGTTTGCGCTCGAGCCGTGCGGTAGCTATAGCAACAATCGGGGCTCCGACTGTGACTGAGAGCGCGTAGCCAGTGACGAGAACCCCGGCTTTGGGAATGCTGACATGGAAGTCCGTAGCGAGGTTGGGCAGCAGGCCCATAATGATGAATTCGGAGGTGCCAATGCCAAAGGCCGCGATGGCAAGGGCCATCAGCGGTGTGTGCAGCAGGATGTTTTTGCGTTCGGCAATAACTTCGGAGCTTGCTTCAAAAGCTGCCATTTAGTTATTGCAACATATCTTTTGTCCAAAATGAAAAATTCGCCTTTCAGATGCAGAGGATGGGGGATTCAAGTTCTTGGTAGCATCGGTCTGTGCTGGAACTTTCTACACCGATCAAGTTTGTAAAGCTCGTGGGGGAGCGCGTCGCCGTTGAACTTGCCAAACGGGGCGTTGAGACCATCGAAGACCTGCTCTACCATCTTCCTTTTCGCTATGAAGATCGCTTGAATCCAGTCCCGATGAGCGCGCTGCAGGCGGGGACGATGGCGTCGGTGATCGGCGAAGTACGAGGGACGGTGCTGCTACAAACGCGCAGCATGCCGCTGTTTGAGATGACCGTGGGGCAGGGACTGAGCACGGTGAAGTGCATGTGGTTTCGCGGAACCTATCTGCGAGACAAGTTTCATGTGGGCCAAATGGTAGCGCTGTATGGAAAGCTCGAACCCTCACGAAGCAGCGCTGGCAAGTTCAAGATGATTCAACCTCAATTCGAAGTTTTACCGTCGGGCACGGGAGCAGATGCTGAGTTTTCCATGCTCGAAGTAGGGCGAATTGTGCCAGTGTATGAGTCGTTAGGGGGAACGACGGCGTGGGGTGCGAAGCTTGGGTCGAAGTGGCTCAGAAGGGTCATCTGGGCGCTATTTGAAGAGCTGGAAAAGCAGCAGCTCAGCAAGTCAGCCGATCAACAAGTTGAGGTGATTGAAACTCTGCCGGGAGCAATGCGCGCTCGGCTCCTATTTCCAGAGCGCCTGAAGGCGTTGAAGAGTGTCCATTTTCCAGAGGCGGGAACACCCATGACAGAGTTGATGTCGGCGACAACTTCAGGGCATCGGCGATTGATCTTTGAAGAGTTGTTTTATCTGGAACTGGGTTTGGAGTTGAAGCGGCGGCGCATGCGCGAGCGCGAGGGTACAGCGTTTGTAACTAATGTGAAGGTACGGGAAGCGATCAAGCAGGTTCTTCCTTTCCATCCGACATCGGCGCAGAAGCGAGTTCTGGGTGAGATCGCGAGCGACATGCGCAAACCTCAGCCGATGCGGCGGTTACTGCAGGGAGATGTGGGCTCCGGAAAGACAATCGTAGCGATGCAGGCGGCGTTGGTCGCGATCGAAAACGGATATCAGACAGCGCTCATGGCGCCTACGGAGATTCTAGCCACGCAGCATTATCTTTCGGCACGAAAGCTGCTGGGGGACGTGTTGTCGCCGCGAACAGGAAAGCCATATCGCGTGACGTTATTGACAGGGTCGCTCGACGAGGCGACAAAGCGTGAGGCGCGGGGAAGAATCTTTCGTGGCGAGACGGATCTCGCGATTGGAACCCACGCGCTGATCGAGGACAAGGTGGACTTCGACAATCTTGGCCTCGTGATCGTGGATGAGCAACATCGATTTGGAGTGCAGCAGCGATTCAAATTAATGAAGAAGCCCGGCGCTCTCGATCCCGACGTCCTGGTGATGACGGCGACTCCAATTCCAAGAACGCTGGCACTGACACTCTACGGAGATCTCGACGCAAGTGTGATTGATGAACTGCCGCCGGGGCGTACTCCGATTGTGACGCGAAGAACTACCGAGGAACGCGCGGAGGACGTGTGGGGATTTGTGCGGAAACAAGTGGAAGCAGGTAGACAGGCCTATATTGTGTATCCCGTGATTGAGGGTGCAAGAGACGATCAGCCAGAGTTGGACTTTCCTCAGGACACTGAATCGGATGAGACTGCGGCGAGCGTGAAAGCACAAGTAGATTCTCCCGCTGCTCTTAGGAACGACACTAAAAAGAAGTCTGCGGGAAAGGCAACGAAGGGTGCAAAGACCGGAGGGGCAAAGGCTAAGGGAACGAAATCCTCCGTAAGGACGGAGAAGCTATTCGAACCAAAGAAAGCGCTGCGAGCTGCGACAGACATGTACGAGGAGTTGCGTATGGGACGGCTCGCCGGACTACGCCTCGGATTGCTGCACGGTCGAATGAGCGCTGATGACAAAGAAGTGACGATGCGCCGCTTTCAACGTGGAGACATCGACGTGCTGATTGCCACAACCGTGATAGAAGTGGGCGTCGATGTACCAAATGCCTCCGTGATGGTGATTGAACATGCGGAACGATTCGGTATGGCACAGATGCATCAACTGCGCGGACGTGTTGGACGTGGCGCTGCGAAGAGCTTCTGCATCCTGATGACAGGTGGCAGGGTAAGCGACCAGGCAGAGGCTCGACTGGACGCAATGGTAAGGACACAGAATGGTTTTGAACTCGCTGAGCTTGATCTGCAGCAGCGCGGCCCCGGAGAGTTCTTTGGAACACGGCAAGCGGGACTGCCGGAGTTTCGTGTCGCGAATCTGATTCGCGATCGCGCACTGCTGGAGTTGGCCAAGGCCGAGGCGTCACGCTTTGCGTCTGAGCCCGACCCGGCCGTCTCGCGCGAAGAGAAAGATGCCGTATGGACACGGTTGAAGTTGCAGTGGCAGAGAAAGTATGGGCTGGTAGAAGCTTAAATTCCGCCAGCCTGCCATAAATACTGAGGCGACTTCTGTATGCGAAAGCTGGTCAGCTCGCCGTAGCGTGGGTGTACGTGGCGAGTTCTGCCGAATGAGAGGGCTGTGGCAGCACTGCCTTCTTGGGGCCGCGCTTACGGGCTACGAGGACGCGGATGCGCTCGATCATCTCAGCAGGAGAGCTTGCTCCCTTGGGCAAAAATACGTCGGCGTGAACGGCGCGGTCGAAGGCATTGACTGTGCCGGAGACGATCATGGCCGGTAGGCCAGGGTGGAGTTGCTTCGCGCGACGAACCAACTCGTTGCCGTCCATCTGCGACATGACGAGATCGCAGAGGATGAGATCGAGGGTGCCAGGAAGTGACCGTTCCACTACCTCCAGCGCCTCGTGCGAGGTGTGGGCAGCGATGACACGATAGCCACGGGTTTCCAGCAGGAAGGTGCGGACAGAGAGTACTTGTTCGTTGTTGTCAACGCAGAGAATCGTCTTCTTGGGGCGCATGCGGTCTCAGTTCTGCCGGAGGCCACCTTGTGGTGGCTCGCAGCCGATTAGGCCAGTCCGATGTGTCTGCTGGTTTGCAGGCTGACCGGTCCGGTGGTGATGAAACGATGCCCCGTGGTTCGGCCGATGTGGCCCTTCGGCGCGTAGTTGGCCGGCTGCCCACCCGAGTAGCGGACAACAAGAGCAAAGCTCTCCTGTCTGCTCCACGAGGGATCAGTGCCACCTGTCCGGCGAGCAAATGCCGCCGAACCGCGGGGTGCGAGAGAGGCTGTATGCCGACGCAGGTTGCCACGCGACTCCACGAGCGCAAAGATCAATCAGCTGCGAGTACAGTAGGAGCCGATGCCGAAAGACCGGCACCGACTATACTGCGTGTGCAGACAGTGAGGTTGCGTGGGGGAGCCACGACTGCGGAGCAGTCGAGCTTCTCTCAACTCAAATTGTCAGAAAACAGGCGAAAGCAATTCATCTCCAACGACGGCACATCTTGCATGCAACGTCGTCGTCAACGCTTTCCAACAGTACGAACGGTTTGCCGGATTGGCAACGGCGAAGTTTGAGCGAAGATGCCTCATTATTAGGGCTTGCGCATCCACCGATGTGTGGAACTGCGCGTGTTCATTGAAGATTTACGATACCCCCCTGTTGAAATCGAGTGCATCACGGCAGGAAAAGGCGTCCGCTTGCAACAGGAATGGTGCGCCCCCCTACGAACACTTTTGTGACAACGTTGTTCTCGAGCGCGGCGCTGACGTGAATGCGACTCGGACGAAGCATCTCGATTCCCTGCTCGATGACGATCTGTTGTTCGCTCGACGCGAGGCCGTGACGAACAAGGTAAGCGATGGTGCAGCCTGACGCTGAGCCGGTGGCAGGGTCTTCGCCTCTGTCGAACTGCATGCGTGCATGCCAATCCACTCCTGAATTTGCATTAGCAGGAGTAATGCAATGGAAGAACTTTGCGCCGATGCGATCGAGGTAACGACGCGCATCTTGTGGAACGATGCTCAGGCGAGCTGCGACCTCCAGCGATCGTAGCGGCACGATGCAGAAGGACATGCCCGTTGAGATAACCTGCGCGGGAAGATCGGGCGCAAGGTCGTCAACGGAGAGGTTGAGCGCAGCGGCCAATGTCTTGCGGTCCTGGCTCGCGTATAGAGCTTCGCCAAAGGTCGGATCATTCTGCCGCATGGTGCCGAAGACACCGGGCTCATCATGTCGCTGCGGCTTGAAGCGAACCGTGATTGGACCGACTCCCAGGTCGAGGGTAATCTGCTCTGAGCCGCGGAAGATCGGATGATTCAAATAAAGCCAGCTGGCCGTGCCAAGTGTTGGATGGCCGGCAAAAGGAACTTCTTCGGTGGTGAGGAAGATGCGGACGTGGACGCCGCGTTCACGTTCGACTTCGACGGCGCGAGGAAAGATGAATGTGGTCTCGTTGAGATTGGTCTCGCGGGCGATGGCCTGCATCTCGTCGTCGGATAGTCCACGAGCATCAGTGAAGATAGCCAGGGCGTTGCCTTCGAGAGGATGCTCGGCGAAGACATCCACCTGGGCGAAGTCGTAGGCGCAATGCGCGGTGGGCTCAACGACTACGGAGGGAGAGGGTTCGTTAGTTGACATGAAAGCTCCTCGTAAGTATGGTTTGGATAGACCGCAATGGGGCAAACCGGCCTCATGCCAGCTTAGCTGGTAGCGGTACAAAACATTATGACGATGATGCCAAACACGATCCCCACACTCTGCTGCTGTTGCTGCGGCCCAGTGCGGGTGTGTGGATGAGCGAATCGAAGCATCTTCGAGCAGCACATAAACCCACTCAGAGCGCATAAGCCGGGTGGGTTTTTACTTTGGGCCATCATACGAATTTAGACGCTTCAGTTAGCATGGTTATCTCAAAATAATGCATTGGGCAGAGCCCCAAAGAAAGCGAATCGAATATGTCACTCCGCATCAACGATCTTGCTCCTGATTTCACTGCCGAAACTACCCACGGCACGATCCATTTCCACGAATGGATCGGCGATGATTGGGCGGTATTTTTCTCACACCCCAAGGACTTCACCCCGGTGTGTACGACGGAGCTTGGCGCGGTTGCAAATCTGGAGCGAGACTTTGCGAAGCGTGGCGCCAAGGTAATTGGGCTGAGTGTGGATCCGGTCGCCAATCACGAGAAGTGGGCCGTGGACATTGAAGAGATTGGCGGATCAAAGGTTAACTATCCGCTCATCGGCGATCCGGAGTTGAAGATCGCGAAGCTCTACGACATGCTCGCAGCCGATGCGGGTGAGACCTCGGAGGGCCGCACGCCAGCAAACAATGCGCCGGTGCGCACCGTGTTTGTCATCGGGCCCGACAAGCGGATCAAGCTGACGCTTGCGTATCCAATGACGACTGGTCGCAACTTCGACGAGATTCTCCGTGTGCTCGACTCGATGCAACTTACGAGCAAACATAAAGTGGCAACACCCGCGAACTGGAAACAGGGCGACGACGTAATTATCACGGGAGCGGTCTCCAATGAAGACGCTGATAAGATCTTCCCTGGGTATAAGACAGTAAAGCCGTATCTCCGTACGGTCGCTCAACCGAAGTAGATTTGAAATAACTCCCGAGAGGAAGAGATCATACTTCCTGTTGGGCTGCTCGCCGCGAGATTGACTTCGCGGCGACAAGGGCACCGGTGGCGAAGTGGCTAACGCGCTGGTCTGCAAAACCAGTATTCATGGGTTCAAATCCCATCCGGTGCTCCATAAATTCCATTAGCTTAGAGGGCAATCCAGTAACGCGACACGCGGCTACTGTAGTGAGAACGTAGCGAGCGCCGTGCCTCCTTCATCTGCTCCCATGCCGCATCGGCAACTCGATCCACATCTCTACAAAACTTAAGGAATCGGCTTTATCAGCCAGCCGGGCCCACGGGCGTGTCGTTGTAACCCGCTGTGGCTTCCAGCATGCATGGAGACAACTGGAAGGAGCGGTGTATCGAAAGACCACCGCAGACCATCGAGGTCTGCGGTGATTGATCGATTGATTAAATTGTGTCTCGACTGAACAGCGTTTCCTTACTGGATCTCGATGCCGCAGATCTCCGGTTGGTTGACGCTGCCGTTGCTCAGATGGATGACGATCTGTCCTGAGCTGTTTGCCGTGGCGGTGAACTGCTGTACGTTGGCCTTGTATCGACCACCTGCAGCCGCCACGATGTCGAAGTTCGTAAGAACAGGTGTCCCATTGATGGCGACATCGAACTCACGTTGACCTGCCGTTGTGAAGTAGAGTTCCGCGAAGTGGAGCCTTACGGTATGTGTGCTGCCTGCCGTAAAACCCGGGACGGTGTAAGTGATGTTTCCTTCGCGAGCATCCTGGTATACGGCTGCCGGCGCGGGATTGGTAACTCCTGCGGTGGTGATCGCGTGCGTCACGGCAAAGGTGCCCCCCCCGGAGAAGTCTGTGTCCGCGACGAATGGCGATACGGCTGTACCGCCCGAATTGATATCGACGTTCGATGTCCCTCCGGTCGAGCACGTGCCGCTTCCCGCATAAGACGTGAAGTCATGAGGGGCACCAGCAGACGTTGTGGCACCACCAGTGTTGTTGATGACGTTGCTAATGCCGCCTGAACCGCTCAGCATCACAGTCACCATGTTGGTGAAATTAATCCCGGAGACATTAGGGGCAAGAATCGCATTGCTTTGAAAGATGGTTACATTGGGAACGTCGAAGAACGAGTAGATACCGAGGCCGTAGGCGGCATGCGAACAGACGTTTGAGGTCACCTCATAAGATGGGTAGCCGTTGGCGCCGTTGTAGGTCCAGGAGCTTTGACTCGGGACGTCGTAGGGATCCTCGCTTTGATAGAAGACTGTTTCGCCGTTGTTGCCGTTCCACTGCACCTGGCTCTGTTGAAAGTGTTCGACTGCAAGCCCGAGCGCGGTTACATTGTCGCCGTTCACGATGAGGCCGTGCGAGGCTGTGTTTGTGGTCCAGCCCACACCGGTGCCGTGATCGGCTCGCCATGCCCAGACGTTATCGAGGATTACGTTATTGCTATCCAGTTCAAGGCTGGTGGTAGCCGAACCAGCCTCGGCACCGCCGATACGAAAGGACACATCGCTGATCGAGGTTGGATTGCTGGCGTGGCTTACGCGAGTCGCGCCTGCTACGCCAACCTGCAGCAATACGGGGGAGTTGGTTGGGCCGGCATCGATGACAAGGTCGGCGATTTGCACGCCATCCACATCGGCAACCGTGATTGCGGAGCCGCCGTTTTGCGGTATCAGCGTCGGGTAGCCGAGACCAAGGACGATCGTGTTTGCGTTGGTGATGCTGATTGGCGCAGTGAGTTGGTAGATGCCTGGTGTAAGAATGAGATTCTTGCCGGCGGACAGTGCGGAGTTGATCTGCGCGGCTGTGCTTGACGGTGTCGCAATGAAGAAGGTGCTGATGGCATCGCTGTAGCCGGTCCCCAACCCTCCATTCGCGGTCCAGTCCACACCGCTCGATGACGTTCTAACCGTTGGCACAAAGACGTTATAGTTCCCACTGCTGTCGAGATAGAGATAGGGCTTTTCACGAACCACAGGTGTTGTCGAGAGAATAGTGTTCTTGGGGAAGGTGTTCGACGGTGCGGTGCCGGTAAACGTGTCGCCGGAGAAGACGAAGTTCCAGACATTGTCCGTGAATGAGGCCATAGTGCTGTTGCGCGTGTACCACTGCTGCTGGGAGCAGGCGTTGACGCCATTGTCTACCGTCGTGTCGGCAATGAAACCACCGCTCGCCTCGCCGCAGCTCCGGTTCGTAAGCTCGAGACCGCCGGCAATATGGATGCGACGGAGCGAAGCACCTTGGGAGACACCCCACGTCTCGGTGTTGCCTGTGGGCACGTTGATGCGCAGGTTTTCCATCGAACGCCAGAAGTTCGTCGTCAGGTTGCCATTACTGTCGGTTACATCCAGATACAGACCGCCGCCAGTCAGAACCGTCGAATCAGGGGTCAACCCCAGCCCGGCGATGGAGGTGTAGAACCCGACCTCCTGGCTTACACCGGAGTACGTGCCCGGCTTGAATAAAACTGCGGCGCGGTTGCTGCTGAACTGTCCACTGCTTACCGTGGGATTGGAGATTGATGCGATGTCCGAATTAATGACAGAGCCTGGCACTGACGGATCGAAGACATAAACGTTTGGTCCAAAGATTGTGGAGTTGTACTGCGCAAAAGCTGGCAGTGTGACGCCGCAGAGTGCAGCGCACAGGATGAGGGTTTTGATGACAGTAGTTGGAGTTCCAAAGAGACTCATGTGTAACCTCGTATTTCGAAGTGAAGTGGTGTGTTTGGCACAGCAGCCGAATGTAAAGCCGCACCGTATCTTCAGAACGAGGAGAAGTAGAGCAAGTCCGAAGAGAGGACAAAAGTGGACAAAGCTACCAAGGTTCCTCCTGCGGATCTGCGGTGGACCCGCAGGGCCGAGACCTCGCAGCGAGACACTGCGTGAGACCACGAGCGCCGCAAATTATTGCATATGCACCATAGTTCTGTCGTCTGCAATGAAGTCTATCCACCGCCGGAATCAACTCTGCCACCCAAGCGCAGCGGCTTCGGCTTATGGTTCTTTGTGGACCTGCAAGTGGAACAATCCCTAATCAGAGCCGCGTCAAGGAGCAGCACTGTGAAGAACTTGATGAAAGGATCTTTCGCCGTTGCCACCCCTCTTACCGCGCGGTCGCCATCTTAAACGCACAAGCCGTCCAGGCGAACGGACTCTGCTCTTCCACTCTTTTCCTCGAACTCAGCCTGTCAACATCTTCGTGGCCACTGACAGCAGCCTGGTCGCCACTGGAGGTACCGCCAAGACCGACACCGGCAGTGCACTCGTTGCCTTGACTCCTGTGAGTGGAAGTTGAACGAGCATTAACTCCGCTAGACCGCCGCGTTATTTGCATTTTGCTATTACAGTAATGCTTAATCGTTAGTCTTGGACCACATCATCGCACCTCCGAAAGGCTCGCACGTATGAGTAATGCACCCGTCGTTCTCGTCCCGCCATTCACACTGGAAACTGCAATCCTCAAAGTTCGAAAGGCCGAGGATAATTGGAACTCGCGTAATCCCGAGCAGGTGTCTCTCGGCTATACACTCGACAGCAAATGGCGTAATCGTTCCGAGTTCGTCACCGGGCGGCCACAGATCGTCCAGTTTCTCACTCGCAAGTGGCAGAAGGAGCTGGATTACCGGCTGATCAAAGAGTTGTGGGCGTTCGGTGGATCACGCATCGCCGTTCGGTTCGCCTACGAATCGCACGACGCAGCCGGGCAATGGTCCCGATCTTACGGAAACGAAAACTGGGAGTTTGATGAGGCCGGCGTGATGCATCACCGCCATGCGTCCATCAACGATCTTCCGATCCAGGAGAGCGACCGTCTCTTCCACTGGCCGCTTGGACGCCGTCCTGACGATCACCCCAGCTTGAGCGAATTGGGCCTTTAAATTCCTGGTGCTCATCGAAAGAAAGTAGAGTCATATCTGGATCATCGTTGATCCAAACAGTGGGTAAGATATGCTCGACAGACTGCTCAAGTATCTACTTCCGCCACGATAGGAGCTTCATGTTCATTCTCGTGCTTGCGTTTCTGATTGGTATCGTCGCTGGCCTTCGAGCATTGACGGCTCCCGCCGCTGTGAGTTGGGCTGCACATCTTGGTTTCCTGCAGCTTCAAGGCACGCCGCTTGCGTGGCTTGGTTATGCATTCACGCCGTACATCTTCACAGTTCTGGCGCTTGGTGAGTTGTTCAATGACAAGTTGCCGAAGACGCCAAGCCGTACCATTCCACCGCAGTTCATCACGAGAGTCGTCACCGGAGCGCTCTCCGGCGCTGCCATCGGCGCCGGCAACCATTCGCTTCTTCTTGGCTTGATCGCCGGTGCTATCGGTGCAGTCGCGGGCACGCTCGGCGGCTCAGCCATCCGCTCCAAACTCGCGGTGGCCTTCGGAAAAGACCTCCCCGCTGCATTACTTGAGGACGCCGTGGCGATAATTCTTGCCATCGTTGTAGTTACGAGACTGGGATGAAACAGGACTTCGACGCAATCATCGTAGGCACCGGGCAGGCGGGTCCGTCCTTAGCGGGACGTCTCACCCAGGCCGGCTGGACCGTGGCCATCGTCGAACGCAAGCTGTTCGGCGGCACCTGTGTCAACGTCGGATGCACTCCGACAAAAGCAATGGTCGCAAGCGCTCACGCTGCCCACCTCGCGCGTAGAGGAGACGACTTCGGCGTCATTCGGCACGAACCTGTTACGGTCGACATGCGCAAAGTAGTGGCCCGCAAAGACGCAATCGTCATGAAATCTCGCACTGGTGTTGAAAGCTGGTTGCGGAACATGGAACGATGCACAGTCTTTCAGGGAACAGGCACCTTCGAGTCACAGAACGAGATTCGTGTCGGCGACAGTGTGCTCCGCGCGAAGCACATCTTCCTGAACGTCGGCGCCAGGCCAAGCGTCCCTGACATGCCCGGTGTCAAAGACGTTCGTTTTCTCACCAGCACCACGGTCCTCGATCTAGGGGAGCTTCCACGGCACCTCATTGTCGTCGGCGGCAGCTATGTCGGGCTGGAGTTCGCACAGATGTATCGACGCTTCGGAGCGGACGTCACCGTTGTCGAGCGCAAGTCCCGCCTCGTGCCGAACGAGGACGAGGACCTCTCCAAGGGAGTCAAAGACATCCTTGAGTCCGAAGGCATCCATCTTCGCCTGGACGCAGACTGCATCCGTTTAGAGGCTCGCGGAAGCGACGTCGCCGTAGGTGTTGACTGTCTCGATGGACATCCGGAGGTTGTTGGATCACACATCCTTCTCGCAGTCGGCAGATCGCCCAATACCGACGACCTCGGGCTGAAAGCAGCAGGCATTCAAACCGACAGACACGGGTACATCACTGTGAACGACGAACTCCTCACCAGTGCCCCAGGAGTATGGGCCTTGGGGGACTGCAATGGCCGAGGAGCCTTCACCCACACCTCCTACAACGACTTCGAGATCGTCGCTGACAACCTGCTCGACAAAGCATCACGCCGTGTAAGCGACCGCATTCCTGTAAGCGCTCTCTACATCGACCCTCCCCTGGCACAGGTCGGACTAACCGAAGCTCAGGTGCTCAAGAGCGGTCGTCCAGCCCTGATCGGAACACGGCCCATGACGAAGGTCGGACGCGCCGTGGAGAAGGGCGAGTCACAGGGCTTCATGAAGGTCCTTGTCGACGTCGAAAGCAAAAAAATCCTCGGAGCGGCCATCCTCGGCACTGGCGGAGACGAAGCTATTCACTGCATCCTCAGCACCATGTACGCCGACGCGCCTTTCACCACGCTCTCTCACGCGATGCACATTCACCCAACAGTGTCGGAGCTGATTCCCACCATGCTCCAATCGATGACACCGCTCGTCGGCAAAAAAGAATAGCTAACCACGAATCCCCTTTCGCCCTACCTTCGCTTTACAATCATCCACATGAGCGAAGATCCCCCACTTCACTCCGAATCACCCGACCAGCGCCCGCGCGAAAGCACTTTTCGCAAGATCGTCCACGTCGATATGGACGCGTTCTACGCTTCGGTGGAACAACGCGACGATCCGGCGCTTCGCGGTAAGCCGGTCGTGGTGGCGTGGCGCGGCAGACGGTCTGTCGTCTGCGCTGCATCATATGAGGCAAGACGCTTCGGAGTTCGTTCGGCCATGCCTGCAATTACTGCCGAACGCCTGTGCCCGGAAGCGATCTTCCTCCCTCCCGACTTCACGCGCTACAAAGCCGTGTCACGCGCCGTGCGAGAGATCTTCCAGCGACACACTGACTTAGTCGAGCCTCTGTCATTGGACGAAGCGTACCTGGATGTCACCGAGAACAAAACTTCCTTACCCACCGCAACACGCGTCGCCAAAGCTATCCGCCAACAGATCCGCGAAGAGCTGTCTCTCACCGCATCGGCTGGTGTCGCGCCCAACAAGTTCCTTGCAAAGATCGCCTCCGACTGGCGAAAGCCTGACGGCCTCTTCGTCATTCAGCCCGCTGATCTGGAGACATTCCTTCCACCCCTCCCCGTAGGTCGCATCCCCGGTGTCGGCAAGGTCACTGAGACTCGCCTCAAGCAGATCGGCATTCAGACAGTAGGCGATCTGCAGACGTTCGATCTAGCGACCCTCGAAGCTAACTTCGGCCGTTACGGATCGCGTCTCTACCAGCTCGCTCGCGGCATCGATCACAGCAGAGTCGTTCCCGACAGACTAACCAAATCAATCTCCGCGGAAGATACATTCCCACGAGATATCCCGCTATCGGAGACCGAAGAACTCATCCGCCGACTCGCAGAAAAAGTCTGGTCGGCATCGCGAAAAGAGCCGCGTGTCGCTCGAACTGTTGTGCTCAAGCTGAAGACGAGCGACTTCAACATTCTCACGCGCAGCCATACGCCGATCGTACCTCCGGTCTCATGCGAGGAGCTGACTACCATTGCGCTCTCGTTGCGAGAACGTATCGATCTCGGCCCTGCACAACGCTTCCGTTTAGTCGGCGTTGGTCTCAGCAACTTTCGCGAACCAGACGGTGCACCATCGCCGCTCTTCGACGAGATAACCATCACGTCGCATGCTTCATCACCACCAATTGAATAAAACGAAAGTGGCCACACACCGTTACAAGAAAAGCTCAGGCATTAAATCTCTTCTCGCCACGAGCTTTAGCCTTTGCCGCCTCTTCTTCTCGGCTCCTGGGTTGCGCATTCGTCTCCAACGCGCAAAGCAGACGCGCCGAGACGGCAGCGACTTCATCCACTGCGGCAAGAAAAGCGCCCTCATTCGCCTTCGACGGTTTATTAAATCCGCTGATCTTCCTCACGTACTGGATCGATGCAGCTCGAATCTCTTCGGGAGTCACCACAGGCTCGAAGTTGAAGAGCATCTTTATATTTCGGCACATCGGCTGGCACCTCAATCCATGAGAAGTTGCGTAGCAAAAAACACGAGCAAAAAACTCAGATCGACATTCTAATAGCCAGGGTTGCTCCGAGAACAATCGTCATCATCGCTAGGCAAGCGCAAGAGGCACAGCCTCTTCCCATCGACCCTGCGCTTTCAGGATCAACTCGATAACCTCTCGAGCGGTCCCTCGGCCGCCCACCCGTTGCGTAATGTAGTGACAAACCGCCTTCAACTCCGGTACTCCATCAGCAACACAAACGGACAGGCCCGCCCGCCTCGCCAACGGTATATCCGGCAGGTCGTCGCCCATATAGGCAACCTCGTCCTCAGTCACTCCGGCCTTCCGCATGCAGTCTTCATACGCCTGCATCTTCTTTGCTTGTCCTAGGCAAACGAACGTCACCTTCAACTCCTCAGCACGCTTAGCCACTGCAGGCGAACTTCTGCCCGTGATAAAGCCAGTCTGAATCCCCATCGTGTGTGCAAGCGACAGTCCTTGACCATCCTGCGCGTTGAAGACCTTCATCTCAGAGACAGACGAATGCCCGTCACCACCGACGACGGTCGACGAGATGAGGCAGACGCCTCCATCCGTCAGCGTTCCGTCCACATCCATCAAAAACAGTTTGATCTTGCGAGCGCGCGCCAGCACATCGGCGGAGATAGACGGAAGTGGTGTGTTCGACATACACAAATGGTAAACCGTTGTTCGTACGGAACCAGTGAGGTGCAGCAGTAAACTAACCGTATGGCGACCGGGCGAGTGATGGCATTGGATGTAGGAAAGGTGCGTGTTGGCGTAGCGCTATCCGACCCGCTCGGTTACACAGCGCAGCCACTGCTGACGCTCTGGCGCAAGAACAGAAACGATGATCTTCGGAGCTTGTTGCGGTTGATCCGCAAACATGAAGTAGTGGAGATTGTGGTGGGCAACCCGCTGCATCTCTCTGGCGATGTAAGCCCCTGGGCCAGAAAGGTGCAGGAGTTCGCCGACGAGATTCGCAAACGTACCGCGCTGCCGGTACATCTGTGGGATGAGCGGCTAAGCACGCGTGCGGCGCACGAGATTTTGAATGAAGCCGGTCACGATCAAAAAGTTCGCAAGTACGTCATCGATCAAGTAGCGGCCGTGGTCATCCTGCGCGGCTGGATGGAGGCAAAGGAACAATCAGCGGCGCGGGCAGCGCTGGAACAAAACGACGCTCGCGAACTCAAAGTTCACAAAGAGGAGTAGCGAGCGCAACCTTAATTCCTGCGACGACCACCCATCAACTGCAGCACAGCGAGAAAGATATTAATCGCGTCGAGATAGATCGAAAGCGCAAGCGATACAGCAGACCGGCCATCGCCACCCGCACGGATACGTGCAAAGTCACCGATCGTAAGCAGCGTGAAGATCCCCAGCGTCAGCCACGAGTAGGTACTCGGCGTCATGAAGTGCAGAAACATACTGGCAATACCCAGCAGGATCAAAACCAGCAGCGCCGCAAATCCGATGCCCGCAATCCGGCGATAGTTAATCTGGAAGAGGTAAGCGACGCAACCCATCGCGGCCATTCCAAGCCCAGTGGTGGCGGCAGCATTAAAGACAACCGCGGGCCCAACGCTCCGGGCATAGCGGTGAATCAAAGGGCCAATCTCCCACCCCATGAAGTAGGTCAGAGTGAGGAACAGCCCGAGCGCAAGCGCCGGACTCGCCTTACGAGCAAAGCTAATGGCAAAGACTAGGACAAGCACCGCGATCATCCCCGGCAGAGTGCTCCAGTCAGGCGCCGTCGCGACACCAAGTGCCGTAATCAGGAAGCCAAACGACGTGATACCAAGCACCTTGGCGAGCAGCGAGGCAGTCTGCTCGCGGGGCACATCGATAATCGTGGGAAAGGAGTTCAGATCCAGGCGATTCTCAGTCATTAGCTTCTCCGTGCTGGCCCTTATGGGCTTTCCATCATGATACGCGTCTGGTCGTGCGTGATATGAATCCAGATTCTTGAAGTCCTCACAAATCCCCTCCATCGTCGTCCAAGTAAAATGAAGGCTATGAAGTATCTGATTGCTCTGCTGGCAGTTGCGGGGATTGTAGTATCAACGATGGCGCTTCGCGTTCACTACATGGACCCCAACCTGGCTCCGCCCTGCGCGGTCACCGAAAAGTTCGACTGCGGCGCGGTGAATCACAGCCGCTTCGCAGTCTTCCCTCCCCGAACATTCGATGAAGATCCGAAGGCCGGATCACACATTCCCGTGGCAATGCTTGGAATCGTGGGATATGCCGCAATCGCCGTCGCCGCCCTGATGGGACGCTGGTGGCTGCTCTTCGAGTTCGCTCAGGTTGGCTTCTTCTTCGCCGCATTCCTCTCCTATATCGAGGCCTACGTTCTGCAGAAGTGGTGTATCTACTGCCTATGGTCGCAAGGAATCGTGACCGCGATTCTCGTCCTGACTATAGGAGTGCTTGTGATGAGGTGGCAGCAGAGGCGCAGCGGCACACCCGTAATCGTCTCAAAATAAGAGCCTCCGAGTGCAGGCGTGGTCTACGATAAAGTATCGTCGAGACACCGCCGAGTCGTCGCCTCGGCGATTTTTACACGGCGAAAAAGTTGGGTCTGGAGAAACGTATGTGGCCAAAGGTCTTTGCACAATTGATTGAGTTGCTCCCTCACTTGACGCGGCTCGTACCGATGGCCGACAAGTTTCTCTCGTCAAAGGCTGCCGCCGAAAAGGCCAACGAGGCCGCCATGGTTGCCATGGCCGAAGGCGTTCGCGGCGACCTCGGCCAGGTCACCAAGGCCCATCTCGGACTTTACCGCCAGCTACAGGACCAAAGCGCCCAGATCGCCGAGGTTGGCGAAGAGGTAAAACGCTCCCGAGCCGCGATGGAGCAGCACGAGAAACACATGGCCGGGCTGGAGAGTCAGATCGGCTCCTTCGGCATCTGGCTGAAGGCAGGGGTCTCGCTCATTGTGGCGCTGCTCGTAGTGGTAATCGTGCTGCTGGTCCAGCTCCTCCACCGCTAAAATCCCGATCTGCAAGCTGGCCAAAAATAAAGTTGAAAAACGTGGCGTATTTAAAGCCACGCAAAAAATGGCTTCCTAACAACCACGTTAGCCACGCATAACACCACAAACTCACCACGTTTTCACCACAAAAAAGACACCAAAAACACAAAAACCCCCAATAAAAACAGCACTCCACCATGCAGAAATTTTTCCTGCAAAAAACGTAGAATCAAAGGATGGGAATTAGCCGGAAAGAAGCTCTGGACTGCTTTGCAAGCGACGATCTGATCGGGATTGGGATGGAGGCCGACGCACTACGCCGCAGCCTGCACCCCGAAGGCGTAGTAAGCTACACCATCGACGGTAGAGTGACCTACACAGAATCCGCGACTGGCGCGGGTTTTGATCGCCTCTGCGAGGATATCTCAAGCATCGTCGAGCTAGGCGGGACAGGCGTGATGCTGCAAGGCGAAGTAACGCCGGCACTCACAATCTCCTGGTTTGACGGGCTGTTTCGCCGCATCAAGCAGCGTTTCCCTGCAGTATGGCTGCACTCCCTCTCAGCCACCGAGATTCTCGCGATCTCCGATCAATCAGGGACAACCCTTCACGACACAATCACTCGCCTCCGCGACGCAGGCCTCGACTCAATCCCCGGTGATGACGCGGGTATTCTCGATGACGCGGTGCAAAATCAAGGCGTTCGAGCGAAGTGGACGACAGCGGACTGGATCGCTGTTCATCGCGCAGCGCACAGACTGAACGTGCAGACCACCGCAACGATGACGTTTGGCAGCGGTGAGACCATGGACCATCGCGTGAATCACCTGGAAACGGTGCGGCAACTGCAAGAAGAGACTGGCGGATTTACGTCGTTCACCCCATGGAGTTTTGCCCCGCAAGTCGCAGCGCTTCAGGGGTTTGAAGAGGCAACGGCAGTGGAGTATCTCAAGACGTTGGCGATCTCGCGAATGTACCTCGACAACATTGGAAATGTGCAGTCGAACCTGGAGACACAGGGCCTCAAGGTGCTGCAGGTGGGCCTGCGCTTCGGCGGTAACGATGTGGGAAGTGTGTTGCTGGCGGAAGGCCCCAATATCGCTACGGAGGAGCAGTTGCGGCAGGTGATTCGTGATGCCGGCTTCAGGCCTGTACAGCGCGATACGGCATACAGGACGATGTTTTTGAACTAAGTCGCCGCCCTGACTCTTGTAAGGAAACACGCATGGTCGTTATGGACAGGCTCGATGTTCGCGACGCAGGCGAAAACCTGATTGAGCTGCTGCACTATCTGTAGCTCAGACGGGCGGCATCCTATCGCGTAGAATCGCTAAAGTACCCTCACCTGAAGCTGGAGCTACGATCCTGTCCCCTTTTTCTCATACATTGACGGTTTTGTGCGGGTTCCTGCTTGCCCCTAAGGGCTTTGGCCACTACTGGAAGACGCACTACGCGGACAAGACCTTCGAACATCTTTACCGGTGGAACGCGTTCGATACGGCGATGTTAGTTCCCTACTTCTTCGTCATGCTTATCCTGGCGTTCTATGGAATTCACCGGTATCAGTTGGTGTGGCTCTACTTCAGAAACAAGAAAAATGCGGCAAAGTGGAATGAACCGCCGATGCGGTTTGCCGAGGGGCAGCTTCCGTTTATCACGATTCAACTTCCGATCTTCAACGAACAATTCGTGATCGAACGTTTGATCGAGGCGGTCTGCAGGTTGGACTATCCGCGAGATCGTTTTGAGGTCCAGGTGCTCGACGATTCGACCGATGAGACCACTGCAGTCGCACAGGATATCGTCGAACGCTATGCTCGCGGGTTCGCCGGCATGGAGCCGCAACCAATTGTTTATTTGCACCGCAGTAATCGCCATGGATATAAGGCCGGAGCACTCGACAAAGGCCTGGATGTGGCACACGGTGAGTTTGTCGCGATCTTCGATGCCGACTTTGTGCCGCCGCGCCAATGGGTGATGCAGGTGATTCATCACTTTGCGGAACCGGGGATCGGTATGGTCCAAACGCGATGGACGCATCTGAATCGGAACTACAGTTTTCTTACGCAGGTAGAGGCGATCCTGCTGGATGGACATTTTGTGCTCGAGCATGGAGGGCGCAGCCGGGCTGGCGTTTTCTTCAACTTCAACGGAACGGCGGGGATGTGGCGACGAGAGACGATCTCGACCGCGGGCGGCTGGCAGCATGACACCCTGACCGAGGACACTGATCTCAGCTACAGGGCTCAGCTGGCAGGATGGCACTTCAAGTATCTGCAGGACGTCGAATGCCCAGCAGAGTTGCCGATTGAGATGACCGCGTTCAAGACGCAGCAGGCACGTTGGGCCAAGGGCTTGATTCAGACGGGGAAGAAGATCCTGCCTCGCGTACTGAAGAGCGATGCGCCGTGGCATACGAGGCTCGAGGCGTGGTATCACCTGACGGCCAATATAAGCTATCCGTTGATGATTGTGCTGAGCGTGTTGCTGATGCCAGCGATGATCATCCGGAGTTGGCAAGGATATATCCAGATGTTGCTGATCGACTTTCCCTTGTTCATCGCAAGTACGATGTCGGTCTCGACCTTCTATATGGTGAGTCAGAAGGAGCTGTATCCGAAGAGCTGGTACAAGTCGATCATCTATGTGCCGTTTGTGATGGCGCTCGGTGGAGTGGGGCTGACAATCACCAATACCAAGGCGGTGTTGGAAGCGCTATTTGGCGTGAAGAGCGCGTTTGCGCGGACGCCGAAGTACAGCGTGAAAAAGAAGGGTGAGAAGAGCCAGGCAAAGGTGTATCGCAAGCGTCTGGGGGTTGTGCCGTGGATCGAACTTGGGATCGGGTGTTATTTTGCCTGGACGGTTTATTATGCGGTTTCGACGGAGAACTTCTTTACGGTGCCATTCCTGCTGCTGTTTGTATTTGGTTATTGGTACACGGGGCTGCTGAGCTTATTGCAGGGACGGTTTGAACGGAGCGGCGATCCGGATCAACAGATGCATGAGAAGCCGTATCCGGTGGGCATTTAGATTCTGCAAGACTGTTAGACTTACTCAATCACGTCTCTCGATAAAGCCGCGGGAGATGCGGCACGGAGGGGCGAGAACAGGCCCATGATCACTGGTAGTTTTCTTGCACTTGCTTTATTTCTCGGATATGCGGTGGCGGTTGGCCTGTCGATGGCGGCGACTTTCGGTATCAGCAAGGCTTCGCCTGGCTTCGTTGCCGAGGACTATCGCATACGGCGGAGATACAAGTTCGTACAGGATGCGGTTTGGCTTGTCGCTACGACAGCTGGAGGATATGCTGCGGCCCTTGTCATCGGCCAGACACATCCGTGGCTGGGAGCAATCGGACTGATTGCTGCCCTGATCGGCGTGCTGTGGGTAAATGCGTGGGAGATGCGTCAGCGGGGCATCGAGCACCAGATCGCAATGAGTCTTGCCACAGCCCTTGGTGTGACGGCCGGATTTCTGATTCGACTGAGATAGGTGCCCACCCCCCCCCCGGGTTGGTATTGCTAAATATCCTATTTCGTTACACTTACGATTTTCATACACTGCAAAAATGTCATTCGAAAAGGGTTACGGGTAAATATGTCTTTCTAAATGAGTTAGCTCGCGTTCGAAACATGGTCACAAGCAGAAACCCCGGTGTTCGCCGGGGTTTGTTTCTATCTGTATCCAGTATAGCGTGGTGAACAGAACTAATACGCCAGCGCTATCTTATTGAAGATAAAACTGATGCGTCTCTTAGGGGCTTGACAACGTTTTTGCCTGCTCTAAGAGAGCATACAAAAGAGGAAGAGCGGGTTGCTCTTCCCCGATGTGGGAGCAGTACGTTAGAAGCGCAGACCGAAGGTGATCGGGATATAGCTGGTCTTGGCGCTATTTTGAGGGAAGACGTTAAGTCCATTCAGATTCGCATCCCCATAGGAAAAACTGCGGGGCGAATTGAACGTGTAAACATAGCGTCCTTCCACGAAGATCCTTGTAGAAGCGAAGCGCGAGAGCTTGTAGGTAAATCCAAGACCTCCATTCACACCGAAAGCGTTGCTGGTGTAGTTGTCGACGGTTGCGTTGCTCTGATACACGAAGCAATTGCCGAATATGTCGCATGCTGAAGCCAGTGCAGGAGTCGTGAAGTCGGCGGTCTTGTGGTAGAAACCAGCTCCGCCGATAACATATGCACCCTTTGTGTCCGACGTGTAGTAGTTGATGATCGGGTTGAGAGTGAAGGACCAGTCGTGGCTGTTGCCGCTGATTTGAGATAAGGGATTTCCGTTTTGATCCTCGAAGAAGAGAGGCGGCCCGTTGTAAATGGCCAGAAGGTTGTTGAGAGTCGCGGTCTGAATCCCGAAGTTGTCGTAGTCAAACTGGGCGATGACACCAAAAGTCTTGTTGAAGTTCCGCCCTACGCCAGCCTGAATCTTCCAACTGGTGCCGAGGTAGCTGTGCGAGCCGCCGACCGGAAGGGTAAAGCCGCCACCGACGACGAAGGTGTACTTGGCGGAGCCATCAGAATTGGTATGACTGTCGTTGTAGTTGGGACGGCTGTATTTGCGACGTGGTGGAGGCTGGCTGGCGTCGCTGTTGAGGCTGAAATCCACCGCGGTAGCTGTTTCGGCGCTGCCGGTGCTACTGCTATAGCTGATATCGTCTGGAATCGAAAGACTGAGTGGTGCTGCGAGGCTCGCTTTGAGATTAATGGGCGGCAGAGATGGAGCTGTACCGGCGGACTGCTGGGCATGCAGCCCAAGCGTGCCCGCGGCGGCAAGAAAAGTGACTGCCGCAGTGCGGCCAAGGATGGGGTAAAGGCGATTGTTGCTGATCATCTTGTGCATCTTTGTGTGGCTCCCTGTTGCGGTTAAGTTCTTCAGAGGCTTGAACCCAACTGTAACGCGCTTGTTGTGTAAGACGTAGAAAATCTCGTTTGGGATGACAGGGATGCAGGAGTTTTTGTTCTTGTGTTGCCGACAAAATCTTGACAATCGAGTAATCGGGACACCCTTGGAGGGTGCCCCGGAGTTAGTGAAGAGGCCGTGGGTCAGAGCCGCAGCTCCGAAGATATCTTTCGCGCGTCATAGCCGACGAGAGATTTCCAGGTGCGACGACTCCTAGTGGATGTCGAACTGCTCGGGGTGGAGGGCGGGATCGGATTTGACGAGGATGGTCTTGCCCACCATCTCTTCCATCTCCTGCAGCCACTTGGTGCCCGGTGCCTTGAGTTGTTTGACGACCTCGGGGTTGACGCGCAGCATGACATCGCCGCGGTCAAGATGCTTCTGCATCTTACGCATCTCGATGTAGATGTCGTTGCAGACGGTGACGGGTGACTTGACCATTCCGGTTCCCACGCAGACGTTGCAGGTCGTCGACAGAGTGCGCTCGAGCGACTGCTTGACGCGCTTCCGTGTGATGGCGACTAGGCCAAAGTCGTTGAACTGAAGAACCTTCGATGGAGCGCGATCTGTCTTCAACTCTTCTTCCAAGGCAGCCATCACCTTGTTCCGGTTCTTGCGCTCATCCATGTCGATGAAGTCGATGATGATGATTCCTCCGAGGTCACGTAGACGAATCTGACGAACGATCTCGGGGATAGCATCGAGGTTTGTTTTGACGATGGTGTCTTCCAGGCGAGCGGTCTTGCCGACGAATTTGCCGGTGTTGATGTCGATCGCGACGAGTGCTTCGGTCTGGTTGATGACGATGGAGCCGCCGGACTTGAGCCACACCTTGGAGCGAAGAGCCTTATTGATCTCTTCGGTGATGCCGAACTGCTCGAAGAGTGGCGTCTCCTTCGTGTAGAGCTTGACGCGGCGAATGAGCGACGGCTGAAAACGCTGGAGGAAACGGAGAATGCGCTCGTAGTCGGTCTCGGTATCGACCCAGATGGCGGAGAAGTTGTCGGTGACCTGGTCGCGGAGGATGCGCTCGACGAGATTGAGGTCGTGATAGATGAGGGCCGGCGACTTTGAGGATTCGGAGCGCTGCTTGATATCGGCCCAGAGATTGAGGAGGAAGCGGAGGTCTGAACGAAGCTCCTCTTCGCTTGCGCCTGAGGCTGCTGTGCGGACGATGAAGCCTCCGGTAGCCTCTCCCTTTTCGCTGAGGAGGATCTCCTTTAGCCTGCGACGTTCGCCGTCGGACTCGATCTTGCGCGAGACGCCGGTGTGATTGACGGTTGGCATGAAGACCAGAAAGCGGCCCGGGAGCGCGATGTGCGAAGTGATGCGGGCGCCCTTCTTGGCGATGGGTTCCTTCGCGATCTGAACGAGGATCTCCTGACCCGGCTTGAGCAGCTCGCTGATGGCCGGGAGGTTGGTGGACTGCATGGAACTGCGGCCACCACGCCGGTCGCGGCCTCCGCCACCGGAGCGCTCGCGATCGCCTGCGCCGCCCATGTTGCGGGGACGATCGCTGCTCGATCCACGATCACTGCGGCCAAAGCGGTCTCCGCGACGACCATCACGACGACCGTCGCGGCGGCCGCGGCTACGGTTATTTTCACGATCCTGTGAAGGAGCTACGGCGCCAGTGTTCGCTTGATCGATGCCGTTGGACGCTGCAACCTCATCACCTTCGGTGAAGTCTTCGTGGATGACGTCTTCTTCGGTATCGGACTCGTCGAGATCTTCGTCATCTTCTTCGTCAGTGTCATCAAGATCATCGCTGAGGGGATCGTGGATTGCGTCCTCTTCTTCGAGGTCGTCTTCCTCCTCGTCGACATCGCCAGAGCGAGTGATCTGGTCGATGGACATCTCGCGGATCATGGTGCCGAGATCTGCGGCGCCTTCGAGGGTCTCCTCTTCGTCGAAGTCGTCCATCTCTTCGATGGAACTGGCGTGGAGGGTCGTATTGAAGTCCTCCTCGTCGAAGGTCTCCTCTTCGAAAGTGCCGATGCCGGGGGCATGCTGAGGTATGCCAGCGCTAACGTCGGCGATCTGATTGTCCGCTGGATTGGCGATCGCGGTTTCATGCTCGATGGGCGAGGCAGGTTCGCTCGCATGCTCAGGAATGAAGGTCGCGACGGGCGCTTCAGAGTGCATCTCGCCGGTGGCATGGAGAGTGGTCAGCTCATGGGAAACCGGGACAGCCTCAGCAACAATTGCGGGCGCCGCATCCGTCTGCCAGTCGAACTTCTCGTAGGCAGTTGCGATGGGCTCCTGCGTGTGCTGTGCCTGAACCTGCGCTACAGGCTCTTCTGGGCTTGGCGTAATGGTGTGGACAGGGTTGTGGTTGTGAGTGTCCGCTTCGAACTGCGTTTCTTCGGGTGCAGCTTCGGGTGCCGCTTCGGGTGCATCGAGGACTGGAGCGCTCTGGCGAAATTCGCTGGGGGCTACAGGATCGATGCGGTAAGAGGCGGAGGCATCGGTTGGTTCGTACTCAACGGGAGCGACCGGAGTTGCGGCTTCTTGATGGGGCTGATCGGCTGCGATTGCGACACTAACCTCGGGCTGCGCCTCGACGATCTGTGCAGTGCTCAGAGTGTCTGGTTCGTGGACTAGCTGCGCGAGCGGGTGGTGTGGCTCGGTGTTGTTGCGGTAGTCGGCGCGGTCGCTCTCACGATGCTCGGCACGCTGTTGCTGACGATTTTCGGATCTCCGATGACGTGACAAGCTCTCACCCGGGAGAGTTGCGCCGCCGTCCCAACCGTCGGGGATGCTAAACGACGGCGCGGATGGGATGATGACATTGATTTCGGCAGGCGTGGACGATGTGGCGGCTGGCTCTTCGCCACCCTTGCGATATTTGGAGAGGGACTCGCCGGGGAGGACGATAGCCTCGGGAGAGATGGCATCGAGTTCGGGAGCCTGATTGTAGGCGGGGGTGTCGTCCACACCGTAGAGAGATGCTTTGGGTGCGAAGCCACGAGGAATGCGGGGTTCGCGTTGGTCGCGGCCACCACGATCGTTTCGGTTGCCACGGTCGTTGCGGTTGCGATCGCCCCTATTGTTTCGATCGCCACGGTCGCCGCCTCTGCGATCGCGATCGCCTCGGCCGTTATTCTCCTGGGGTACGCCGTTGGCCTCGGTTGAGGCAGGAGCGACTGGGGAGATCGGGTTCGGGGTCGTTGGTGCCGCTGCACCGTCGATGGCAAACGAATCAAAGGAGTCGTCGTTGTAAGAGACTTCAACTTGGGACTCAGTGCCCGCAGTGTTGGTTATCTGCGGGGACTCGTCGCGCTGGCCAGGTCCACGGCCGCGTCTGCGGCCACGACGGCCACGCCAGCGGCGACTACCGTCGGCTCCGGGGGCGCCTTCGCCAAGTTCAACTCCATCGTTCGGGGCGAAGGGAGCGCTTTCAGGGGCTGAGTCAGCCGAGTAATCAACGTCAGGGCGGTTGAATTCTTCACGGATAGCGTCGGGAGTATCTGTCGGCGCAGCGGTGTTGGAGACAGGCTGACGGTCGCGGTTGCCGTTGCGATCACGACGGCCTCGGCCACCACCGCCGCGGTCGTTGCGCCCGTTGCGATCTCCGCGGTCTGTGCGCTCGGACGAGCGATTGCCGGAGTCTGTGGTTTGATCGAGACGATCCGGGGGGCTGGCTACGGTGCCTTCCAGGATTGGGGCCGTGCCGCTGCGGTCACCACGGTCGTTGCGGCGGCCTTCCGAGCGGCGGCCGGAGTCGCCGTTGGTGTCAAAATCGGCAGAGTCGCCGGCTTCTTCCATGAAATCGGTGATGTAGAGGAAGGCGTCGCGCTCAAGGCCGATGTCCACGAAGGAAGACTGCATGCCAGGGAGGACGCGAGTGACTTTGCCGTTATAAATGGAGCCCGCGAGCGTGTATTCGTTTTCGCGTTCGTAGTAGATTTCGGTTAGGGCGTCGTTTTCGACGATGGCGAGACGAGTCTCGTGTGGGGTACTGGAGATATAAATTTCTTTCGACATTCGCTGTGCTCTTTCTGCCCGACCTGGTTGAGGTTCGAGCGACAGACGCGACAGAGAACAATCGGGAGCTTACCTGGCTTGAGGGCCAGGAGCGGCTCACCGTGGAGCGGACAGGGTACGGGCTGCGGAAGCGCGTGAACGAAACTCGACGGCCGGTGCGAGGTGTGAATACAGCTCTGCCTTGAGCGCACTCCCCTGGAGGGCGGATTGGGCGATACCGGGTAGATCGGGAACACGGAGGGATGCTTCGAGCAAGTGCTGACATGCGGAGTTTGTGACCAGAACAACCTCAAAATCAGAGACTTGAGGCGGGGCCGTTCGCCATCCGGATGCAATCATTTCCCTAAAACCTGTCCGGCCAACGGATCGATGTCTCTGGCTGGCCGGCCTTTTCTTCAAAAAGTCTTTGTTTCCGCTGACTGGCGACCGTGCGCCGGAGTAGCGGGTACACTGAGCGGCATCTACAGCCGAACAGGTGCTGTTAACAGTATTGCACTAAATGCGTAGCAGCGGGAATTTAAGCTGTCGCACAACGTTAACAATCGGATCCTGTTTTTGAACTGGTTGCTTTCCGTTGTCGGGGTCAGTATCAGTAGCTTAGTTGACGAACCGGCGCATGCGAATATTCATGACGATGCCCAAGGAGAGGAAGGTAAACAGAACCGAAGAGCCTCCGTAGCTGAGCAGGGGCAGAGGAATTCCGGTGACCGGCATGAGTCCGACGACCATGCCTACGTTGACCGCGATCTGAAAGACGATCACTGCGACCACCCCCATGATGATGAAGCTGCCGGGAAGGTCGGAGGCGGTTTGCGCGTTCTGAATTAACCGCATGAGGATGAGGAAGTAGAGGAGCAGGACGCCAATGGCGCCGACGAAGCCGTGTTCTTCGCAGAAGGCGGCAAAGATAAAGTCGGTGTACGGGATGGGGAGGAAATCGCCCTGTGTCTGCGTGCCTTTGTTGGCGCCCTTGCCCCAGATACCGCCGGAACCGACTGCGATAAGAGACTGGCGGATCTGATATCCGGAGCCTCGGGGATCGGAGTCGGGATTAATGAAGGCGTTGATGCGCGCCTGCTGGTAGGGCTTGAGATGTTTGCCGCTTTTCACGGCGATGCCGCCAACCAAAGCAATTGCCAGCACGATGAGGCCTACTTGTTTGAAGCGGATGCCGCCCAGGAACAGACCACAGATCAGGATGGGCAGATACGTCAGGGCGGTGCCGAGGTCAGGCTGTTTGAGGACCAACGCCATAGGGACGCATACCATTGCAGCGGCTTTACCGATGTCGGCCCAGGTCAGTTCTTTGCCTACGAGTCCCCAGAAGTAGCGGGCCACGGCGAGGATGAGGATCAACTTGACCCATTCGGAGGGTTGAAAGTGGATGCCGCCTGGAAACTTGATCCAGCGACGTCCGCCGAGAACTTTGGTGCCGACGATCAGGACGGCGACGAGCGATAGGATGCTGATGCCATATGCCCAATGGATGATGTCAATGAGCCGGTGATAGTCGATCAAGGAGATGAGGAACATCAACACCAGTCCGACCGCGAGGAATTGGATCTGCTTGTGGTCGAAGCCGTGGAACTTGGTGTGGAGGGTTGCAGACTTGATCTCAAGAACAGAGATGACCGAGAGAAGGAGGACGAAACCCAGGAGGACCCAGTCGAAGTCGCGATAGGAGGAGAGGCGGGGCATGTTGGCTGGTTGTAGTGTAACTATTCGCGCGATGGATTGTTAC
This sequence comes from Tunturiibacter lichenicola, assembly GCF_051013355.1. Classification (GTDB taxonomy): domain Bacteria; phylum Acidobacteriota; class Terriglobia; order Terriglobales; family Acidobacteriaceae; genus Edaphobacter; species Edaphobacter lichenicola_F. Next base: position 1,136,605 of record NZ_CP132944.1, read on the forward strand.
GCGCGAATGCCGACCGGAGCAGAGGGACCTGTGTGGTTACCCGCACAGATGCAAAATACGTTCTATGTTGGCGTGTCACGGTTTCGTACGAAGGGTGAGAGGGCATCCGTGACGCGGTGAAGCGGCTTTCTATTCGGCACTCGGGGTCGAGGTCTTTGGGGCGGAGGGAGCAGCTGGGGCTGTGTCGGGTTTGGCAGGCTCGGGTGTAGTAGCGATTCGGATATTGTTATCGCGCTTGCGCTGCTTGTTGACGTAGGCGTTGATGACCTGAGCAGCGAGCGGGGCGGAGGCTTCGGCTCCCCAGCCGCCATGCTCGCACAGAACGGCAACGACGATGTCCGGATTGCGGCGCGGTGCCATTCCCACGAACCAGGCGTTGGCGCGCTCGGCTCCCTTGCCGAGGCTGGTGGCCCCGGCGCTGTGGCTGACAACCTGGGCAGTTCCGGTCTTGCCGGCGAAGTCGATGCCCGCCAGGTGGACGGCTGCGGCGGTGCCCGTGGTCGTGGTGGCGGCCATGGCGTCGGTGATGGTCTCCCAGTTGGCGGGGGTAATGGGGATGACGCGGTCGCCGGAGCCGGGGTAGCTGGCGAGGATGTTTTCCTCGATCTCCTTAGGAACCTCGTCAGGGAAGACGACATGCGGGCGTTTGAGGGCTCCGCCGGAGGCGATGCCGCCGAGAGCTCGTGCGAGCTGCAGAGGCGTGACTGTTGTGGCGCCCTGTCCGATACCAACCGAGATGGTCTCGCCGGCGAACCACTTGTCATGGAAGTTCTTAAGCTTCCATTGGGTGGAGGGCATAGTACCGGCGGCCTCGTCCGGCAGGTCGATGCCGGTCTTCTGCGAGAGCCCTACCGCGGTGGCATATTTGGCGATGGTGTCGATGCCGAGCTTTTCAGCCAGCGTGTAGTAGTAGGTGTCGCAGGACCACGGAATCGCGTGGTCGATATCGACCATGCCGTGATGTTTATCGCAGGCGAAGAAGTGCCCGTAGAACGAGGCGCCGCCGTTGCACACCACGCGCATGGTCTGAGCGACGTTCTCTTCGAGCCCGGCAAACGACATGATGATCTTGAAGGTTGAACCCGGCGCAAGCTGTGCCTGGATGGTCTTGTTCAGCAGGGGATGGTTCGGGTCGGTGATGATCTGGTTCCAGTAAGCTCGGGTGAGGCGAACGGAAAACTGGTTGGGATCGTAGGTGGGGCGGGAGACCATGGCAAGAATCTCGCCGGTGTGCGGATCCATGGCGATCAGCGCGCCGTTCTTACCCTCCATGGCTCTCTCGGCGGCCATCTGGATGTCGAGGTCGATGGTGAGCTTGAGGTCTTTGCCGGGTGTTGCGAGCTCCTGGCCGAGGTGGCCAAGCTCTTTGCCGTGGCTGTTGACGATGACGTCGCGGCTGCCATCGACTCCGCGAAGAAGCGCATCGTAGGTCTGCTCGACACCGGAGCGCCCGACCACGTCCCCCGAAGAGTAAAAGGCGTAGCGTGGATCGTTGAGCATCTGTTCGGAGACTTCGCCGACGTAACCGATGAGGTGGGCGGCGAATCCGTCACTGGGATAGAGGCGGCGCTGCTCGTCGAGGGTTTCGAGCTCGGGGAGCTCATCGCGGTGGGCTGCAATGAAAGCCTGTTCGTCGGGCGAGATGTCCTGCTTGAGAGGAATGGGCTGGTATTTGGGAGCAATCTCGTAGCGGCGGAGAGTGGCTTGGATCTGCTCGACAGAGATGTGAAGGCCTTGCGCGATCAGCGGAAGATCCGTGTCAAGATCTTTGACCTGCTCGCGCAGCAGGTAACAGGAGACGGATGGGTAGTTATCGACGAGGAGGCGGCCTTCGCGGTCGAACAGGCGACCACGGGGGGCGAGGATAGGAACCTTGCGGATCCGGTTGGCCTCTGCGAGGGCACGGAAATTATCCGCGCCAAGTACCTGGAGGCGCCAGAGACCGGTGATGAGAATGATGAGAATAGCCGCAACAATGTACTGGGCTGCATGAAGTTTGCCCGCAGAGACTTTTTCGGCCTTGCCGTTAGGGCCGAGGTCATTCGGGTCGATATGGTGGGCTAATTCCATGCTGATTTCAGTTTACGGCCGGTATTGGTGCTTGAGGCTACCACTGTTGGGTCTGGCGACTGTCAATTAGACGATTTGATACCAGGTTCTATTCGCGGCGCTTGGTGTTATCAAGCAGGAAAAATATCGGAAGGGCAACGATGGTGTTGATTGCAGCGCGGATAAGTTCATGCCCCCAATGGATATGAAAGTTGGTAAGGCCGAGGAGGCGGCGGTTGATAAGGAAGAGCAGGAAGCTGTTGATGAGAAAGAAGCCAAAGTTGATGAGAACGCGGGTGGTGAGGTTTTCGACGTCGACCTGGATGCCGATGCTGGCGGCGATGTAGCCGATTACCGACTTTGCCATACCGTTGACTCCGATGGGCTGGGCTGTCAGGGCATCCTGAAGCAGACCGATGGCGGCTCCAGTGAGGGTTCCGGCGACGGGGTTGCGGCGAGAGACCGCAAAGAAGACAGTGACGATGAGAGGAAGATCGAGGATGGCGAGACGGGGAAAGGGTCTCGGGAGGAGCGCCTGGAGCAAGATCGCGCCGAGCGGCACCAGCACTGCCACGGCAGGGGGGAAGCTGTGCTGCTCTAGCTCTCGGCGGGATGTGTAGCTGCGGGTGGCCATAAGAATATTGAAGGATCGTGTTGGCTTTTGTCGATTTGTGGCTTGTGGTTTTAGTTGTTGCTACGGTTGAGGGTCCGAAGGTTTCGTTGATTCGGGCAGAGATTGTGGTTTACGAGGCTTTGGAGCCGCAGGCAATGATGGTGTTGCTGCGGGCTGGGTCGTCTGCGCTGGGACTGTGCTGATTGGGTTGTTTTCGCTAGCACCGGGTTTGAGATCTGCTGCCGACGGCGTAGCCCCGGGAGTGTAGCGGTCCGGGCGAATGGTTAGGAGAGGCTTGGGAACGACCTTAGTTGGGGGCGTTGTCGGTGCGCCAGTGGTGCTCGGTGTCGTTTGCGCGTCTGAGTCGGAGTCGTGGATGCTCGGTAGACGGTCCGCCACAATTTGTGCGGCAGATCTGGCGGCAGCTTCGGCGGCCTGCTGATCGGCGAGTTGCTTCGCTGCAGCCTGGGCCTCAGCAGTGGCAGCCCCTGTGGCTAGATCTTTCTGAGCCTGAACGGGAAGTTCGGTTTGACTGCCCGTAATGACGAGGACCTCTTCGAGCTGATTGAGGTTGGCCGCTGGACGAAGTTGGATGAGAGTGTAGGGCTGGTGGTCGGGGTCGATCTTGATCGATTCAATGGTGCCAACCGGAAGGCCGCGCGGATAGACCTGATCGCCACCGGAGCTGAGCACCTTTTCGCCAGGCTTGATGCGATCGTCAGGGGTTAAGTTGTTGATAAGGATCTGGCCGGTGGTGCTGCCGCGGAGAATGGCCCGGATGCGCGTGGTGGCCAAGAGCACGCCAGCGCCGGAGGTCTGGTCATTGATAAGCAGAACCTGCGAGGTATGTGGAAAGACGTCGCGCAGTTTTCCGACGATGCCGTCAGGGGTAATGACCGCCTGATCGGCCTTGAGGCCGTCCTTAGATCCTTTATCGATGTAGATGACACGGGACAAATCGTTGCCACTGGTGCCTATGACCTGGGCAGCGACGGTGGTTGCGACATAGTGCTGCTGGAAGTCCAATAGGGCCTGCAGGCGATGCCCCTGCATGGCATCTTCGGCGAAAGCAGCCTGTTCAAGGCGGAGTCGCGCAATCTCTTCCTGGAGATCGCGGTTTTGTTGGCGAGTGTGGCGCAGGTCAACGTAATTCGACCACCCGTGTCGAACGTTGTAGCCAATGCCATGAAAGAAACGCTCGAATGGACTGACGATAGAGACGGCCCAGTAGCGCAGAAGTGTAACCTTGCTGCTGTCGGGGGCTCCTGCTTCGACCGGGCGCCGGACCTGAACGGCAAGACCAATGGTCTGCGCGAGCAGGATCGCCACAAGCACCAGAACGTTTTTGAAACGTGTGAAGAAAGATTCCATTCTCTAGAATGATTATCCGCGAATTGCCACGCGGGCGGAGGTGGCGGGATGGATGCGGGGGGCAACTTATTTTCTTTTTGTGCTATCGGAACCAATTTTCGTGGCTATTTTTTCTGGAAAAGTAACGGGGCGAAGTGAATCAGATTGTCGCGCCACACCATCCAGGTATGAAGGCCGGGAGTTTCGATCTGCGTGACGGGCATGTCTTTTGTCTTGAGATAGGCGACGAACCTGCGATTGGGTTCGATGAGCGAGTCTTCGGTGGCGCAGGCGATCCAAAGAAGACGCAGGTCTGCTGCCTGCGAATCGAGCGATACCAGCTTACGGGCGTAGTTGAGGTTGTGAACAGCTGAGCTGAAGCCGCCGATCCAGGCAAACATTCCAGTGTGAGTGAGACCTATCTGAAGGCTTTCGAGTCCGCCCATCGAAAGGCCAGCAATGGCGCGGTCGCTGCGGTCTTTTGAGACGTGATATTCGGACTCGACATGAGGAAGGATTTCGGTGAGTAAGGTCCGCGTGAAGAGATCGGTGTTGTGGTCGATGGCAGCCGGATCTTCCCAGACGTTGAAGTCATGGACAAATGACATATCACCGTAGCCGAGAGGCATTACGACAACCATCGGTTTCATCCTGCCGTCTGCAAGCAGGTTGTCGAAGATGAGATTGGCTCGACCGACAGCGGTCCATCCAGCATCGGAATCGCTCCAGCCGTGGAGGAGATAGAGGACCGGGTAAGGCTTCTTTGCCTTTGCATCGTAACCAGGCGGCGTATAGACGTAATAACTACTTTGATTCTGCTGGAGGCCGAGAACTGTACTCGTCGTATAGATGTGATGGTGCAGCGTGCCATGGGGTACGTTGGTCTCCTCCCACGGCTGGGGGGTGTCGCCTGGCACTGTGAACACATTCGAGATGTCGACGAGGTTGATGGTGGTGCTGGGATTTTCCGGATCGAGCCGGAAGTCTCCGTTTGCCTCGAAGTGGTAGCCGTATATTTGTGGCGCCAGTGACGGAGTGGTCGCGGTCCAGATACCAGCGGCGTTCTTCTCCATAGACACCGGCTTGTTAAGGCCGTCTACGAGAAGTTCGACCTTGGCGGCAAGAGAGTCTTTATAGCTGAACGTTACGGTGCGGTCCGGGTGAATCTCAATCGAGCGAAAGGGTGCAAGGGCTTGAGCAGCAACAAGAGGAGCGGAAACGATGGGTAACAGGGCCAGACCTCGAGCGGATCGCATTATGGTCCGCAATTGATTGAGATTCATACGAGCCAGTTTAGCCGAGGCCGCGTAGCAATGAGTTTGACAGCGCATAATAAAGGAAATGGCCTTTCGTTCTGGTTTCGTCTCAATCATCGGTCGCCCGAATGCGGGCAAGTCCACCTTGCTGAATGCCCTGCTGGGCCAAAAACTCGCTATCGTCACGCACAAGCCGCAGACGACACGGACACGCATTCATGGAGTACTTGAGATCCCATTGAAGAAGAAGTCCAAGGGAGAGATTGGACACCCCGCGGCACAGGTGGTGCTGGTAGACACACCGGGAATTCACAAGCCGGACACGCAGCTTGATCGACGGATGATGCAGGAAGTGCATGACGCGCTGGAGTCGCGCGATGCGGTGCTGTTCCTTGTCGATGTGACCCATCGCCTTCCGAAGGCTGCCGACGCAGCGCAAGGCTCCAAAGCAACCGGACGGATGGGGATGTCTGCGGCGGAGGATGACTTTGCCCTTTCGCTGATCAAGAAGCTCGATTGTCCAGTGATCCTAGTGCTGAACAAGATGGACGCTATCCCCAAAAAGGACCTGCTGCCGTTGATCGCACATTGGTCGACGCTTCATTCGTTTGCCGATGTGATTCCAATTTCGGCTCGGAAGAAGGAGGGGTTGGAGCTGCTGCTGGAAAAGGTTGTGGGGCAGTTGAAGGAGGGGCAGCGATATTTTCCAAAACATCAGTTGACTGACCAGCCTGAGCGCTTCTTGGTGGCGGAGCTGATTCGGGAGAAGATCCTGATGCTGACTGGTGAAGAGGTTCCCTACGCGACAGCAGTAGTGATCGAAAAATATGAGGAGCCTGCCTCGTTGAAAAAAATGAAGGATGGCAAGCTGCCCGTAACGAAGATCTCTGCCGCTATTTTCTGTGAACGAACCGGGCAGAAGGCGATCCTGATCGGCAAGCAGGGCGAGATGTTGAAGCGGATCGGAACGGCAGCCCGAAAAGATATCGAGGGACTGCTGGGGACGCGAGTATTTCTGGAGTTATTTGTGAAGGTGCAGGAGGAGTGGCGGTCGAGCCGCGGATTCGTTGAGGATCTGGATTGGCGACGGCAGTTGGAGCAGATCGCTGCAAAGCAGCAGTCAGAGGAGTAGGGATTGTGAGAGGTCGATGATCTCTACTTTGCTGGATTTGAAATGCCTGCAATAGAATGTTCGAAATCAGTCCAGATGGCGTTGGCGGAGTGAATGATCAAACAAGGAAACGGACCAGACACTCTGGAGCCAATTACAAGCGGGGCAAGATCGCAGATCGTCGATATAGTTAAGGGCATCGCGATTATTCTGGTTGCATACGGTCATACCGCGCAGGGCGTGATGCATCGAGGATGGTGGAGCGGTCCTGGCGCTATCTTCTCTGACTTTTTTATATACAGCTTCCATATGCCGGCGTTTTTCTTCGTTGGGGGGCTGTTTGTGATTGGCAGCATAACAAAGCGAGGCAAGCCTCGTTTTGTTGTGGATAAACTGAAGACCATACTCTACCCGTACGTTTTGTTCGCTCTGCTTAACGTCGCGATTGGGCCACTGATCGATCGATTCAAGTCCGGATCTTCGGCCTTTCACTGGAAGGACTTCCTGCTAAACCTGATGGATGGGGAGGCGAGCTGGTTTCTCTTCGTATTGTTCGTCTGCTTAATGCTTGCTCTGCTGACGGTACGGGTTCCGGCGTGGCTGCGCTTTTCGGTTGCGGCCCTCGTTGGAATGACTCCAGCGTTTGGACCGCCTCTCACGAACCAGGTGTTACGCGATTTTTGTTTTTTGGCTGCCGGAATGTGGGTTGGGACGCGGATTTATCGCATGGAAGGAATGCGGTTGTCTACGGCAGCATTGGGATTTGTTGCTCTAGGCGCACTGCAGGTTGCGGCGATCTACCTCTATGGACCTCCATCCCGATGGACTTACATCGGACTTGGATTGACTGGAACGGCTGGACTTTTTCTGCTGGCGAAGTTGCTTGATAAGCATCTGATTGGCGATGGCTTGGCATGGGTAGGGCGCGCCTCGCTGGCGGTCTTCCTTTTGAGCAACTTTCCGCAAGGAGCTACCCGTGAAGTTCTAGTTCGAGTCTTCCATACACACGAACTGTGGCTGCAGTTGCTGCTTCCCACACTGTTCGCAACACTTCTGCCGGCCATTATCTGGCATCAACAGGATCGATGGCGCCTGCGCTGGCTGTTTCAATGGCCATGGCCCTAGACATCACGCCTCGCTAACCCGCTGCCAGACTCGCCAGAATCACTCCTTGACGCTGACACCAAGAGCTTTCATCTTACGGTAGAGATGGCTGCGCTCGAGGCCTAGGCCTTCCGCAGCCCGGCTGACATTGCCGTGGAACTCATCTAGTTTTTTCAGGATGTAGTCGCGTTCGTAGGCTTCGCGAGCCTGCAGTAAGCTCGTGAACTCTTCGCCGCGTCCGCTGGCTTTGTTGGCATCGCGAGCCGAGTCGCGGTAGACGAGCATGGGCAGGTGCTTGCGCTCGATGCGCAGCGTTTTGGGATTGAGGATGAGGACCCGCTCGACCAGATTGCGAAGTTCGCGAACATTGCCGGGCCAGTGGTATTGCTTCAATGCGGCCAGGGCATCTTCAGTCATCTCTACATGTGGACGACCGTACTCCGCGCCAAACTGCTGTAGAAATTCCTTGACGAGAAGAGGGATGTCCTCCTTGCGGTCACGCAGCGGAGGCACAAAAAACGGAATGACGTTGAGACGGTAGAAGAGATCCTCGCGAAAGTTGCCGCGGGCGATCTCTTCTTCCAGATCCTTGTTCGTAGCGGCGATGACGCGAACGTCGACGTGGACTGGATGCGACGCGCCCACGGGAAGAAAGCGTTGTTCATCTAAGGCACGTAGCACCTTGGCCTGCGTCTTGAGGCTCATGTCGCCCACTTCGTCGAGGAAGAGGGTTCCACCATCGGCACGTTCGAAGGTGCCACGTTTTTCCGTGGGACCGCCGGGAACAGCTCCATGACGATAACCGAAAAGCTCACTCTCAATATAGTCCTCGGGGATCGCTGCGCAGTTCAGTTCAACAAACGGCCGGTCTTTGCGCAGACTTTCCGCATGCATTGAGCGGCCGACCAGTTCCTTGCCCGCGCCTGATTCGCCATAGATAAGGACGCGACCGTTGGTCGGGGCCATCAACTTGATCTGCTGTCGAAGGGCTTTCATAGGAACTGAATTTCCAGTCACCGTCCCCTTCGCAAGCTGGCGGGAGAACTCCTGATTATCCTCGCGCATCTGGCGTGCCTTCATCGCATTTTTAAGGACGATAAGAGTGCGTTCTAGTGACAGAGGCTTCTCGAGGAAGTCGTATGCGCCGAGCTTTGTGGCGCGGACAGCAGCTTCGATGGTGCCGTGGCCACTGATAATCACAACCTCAGGAACATTTGCCGATTCCATCTGGCGGATCTCGGTCAAGGCGTCGAGCCCATCGCGGTCGGGAAGCCATATATCCAGCAAAACGACGTCGTAGGCTGCATCGCGAAGAAGCTCCAAGGCCTCGTTTGCAGTGGCAGCCGTGGTAACGAGGTAGTCCTCTTCGCGAAGGATGCTCTCGAGCGACTCGCGGATCTCAGCTTCGTCGTCAACGATGAGTACGTGGTTCATTTGGGACCTCGGGGGAGGGTCGAGGCAAGATCAACCTCTTCTGCGCTGGAGTGATCGACACTTTCTGTGTTCGGTACAGCTGTAAAGGCGGAATGCTGATTGTTTTGCGACATTTCTAAACTTGTAAAAGTCGCCGGGATCTCGGGATCGCTATCGAATGAGGTTGCAGGCCGAAGCTCTACTATGAACTTCGCGCCCGCTGGCTCATTTTTTTCTGCGCGAATAGTGCCCTGATGCTCCTGAACGATCTTGGCGGCGATGGCAAGACCGAGACCTGTACCGCGCTGTTTCGTGGAGAAGTAGGGCAGAAAGAGCCGCTCGCGCATCTCGTCAGTAAGCCCGGAGCCAGAGTCGGCGATGGTAAGTTCTACCATTCCATTCTCAAGAAGACTGGTTCCGATGCGGAGTTCGCGGTAGAGGCTCTGCTGCATGGCTTCAGCTGCATTGTCGATGAGGTTGCCCAAGGCGCGCTTGAGTGCCTCGGGGTCAGCCATGACAAGCGGGAGGTCGGGGGACATCTTGCGGACGATACGAATGGTCTGCATGCGGCCAGCGAAGAGTGCCAGCGAGTTTTCGACGATAGTGTTGAGATCGGCTGGCTTGGGTCTGGCCGTTGGGAACTCAGCGAGTGCGGCAAACTGATCGACGAGGGAGCGCATGCTTTCGACTGAGGAGGTAATCACCTCGGAACAGCGGCGGATGACCGCGATGGAGGGTGGCTCGACTGGGCGACGCTGGGAGGGATCTGCAATCGTGTTCGCGAGTCGGTCGATGTGACGACGTATTTGTTCAGCGCTGAGGCTGATGGGAGTGAGGGGATTTTTGATCTCGTGGGCCACCCTCCGGGCTACTTCTTTCCAAGCAGATTGTTTTTGCGCGCGGAGTAGTTCGGTCGCGTTTTCAAGAACGATGACATACCCCTGATGTTCGCGGCGCATGCGCTCTGTGGCAGCAGGCATCTCAAGCAGAGCGACTGTAGCAAGGAGATGCATCGAGCCGCCGAATCTCTCGTTAATGTTGTTCGGGGTGCCTGTTATCTCTATTTCGCTGGAGGCAGACCCCATGCGATGACTGCGCTTGATGAGTCGGTCTAAAACATCGGAGACCTCCACAGGGAATACCTCTTCCATAACCCGACCGTAGAAGGGGCTTTGGCCGCCGGGGTCCATCATCTCGCTGAGAGCCCGGTTTGCGAGGACGATGCGGCGGTCAGCGTCGAGGGTGGCGACGCCATTGGGAATGGTTTCCAGCATGGTCTCCAGCTCGCCACGGCGCGCTTCGAGAGCGGTGTTGGCTGCGCTGAGTTGCACTGTTGAATCTTCGACGGCTCTTCGGCTACCTTCGAGGTCGGCCGCCATGTGATTGAAACTCCGGACGAGTTCCCCGAGTTCTTCGGTTGCGCTCTCCTGAACGCGGTGAGCATAGTCTCCTGAGGCGATGGCCTCCATGGCGTCGGCAAGGGCTTCGACCGGCTTTGTCACCTGCTTCGAGAGATGCAATGCGAGCCAGCAGGAGGCAAAAAGAGCGAGACTGGTCATCATCAGGAGCAGGAGCATATAAAGATCTCTGATCTGACGGCGTTCGCTGTAGAGCACCCAATAAGCATCTGCACGTTTACGTAGACGGCTCATGGTAGCTGCCATGCCAAAGGGCATCGGAAGGCCCACCACTACAGTATTGCCCTGTTTGATTGTCGTGGCTCCAAGAGCATAGTCGGTGGAACCGAGAGAAAAGACAGGCTGGTCATTTCGTTGAGCAGCCGAAAGGATCGCGACGTCGGTAGGATCAGTAGGAGCGTGAGCGCTGGCGTCAGCAGCATCTTCTTCTGCCACCTGATCCGGAAGCCATGTCTTGACCTCCGCAGTTGCTCCCGCACGTTGTGGCATGTGGAAGGAAGCAATGACGCGACCCTCACGATAGACGATAGCAAAGCCGTTCTGAAGGGTGATTTCGTGTTGGCGGAGAACCTGGTAGATCGCCTCACGGTTCTGATGAGAAGAGACGGAACTGGAATGGGATGAGGAGTTCCGCATCGAGGTGTGGATCGAACCTCGGACTCGACCTTGTCTTGAAGCGGACTTTGGCGTAGCCGGGTTTTTGGCGGCAGAAGTGGTGATAGACGGGTCGGGCAATCCAGAGGCGATGGAGTCTGCTTCTGCGCGGGCATTCGCGCTGGTGTAGCGGGCTAATTCAAGAGCCATATTGTTGCTGTCATCACGCACCTCTGTGGCAGGCTGCGAAAACCAGCGATCGACGGAGCGGTTCATCAACTGGTAGCTGAATGCAAACATCGACGCAATGGGGACGAGGCTGACTAGAACCGCACCCCACAACATACGCGTGCGCAAACGGGTGCCCATGACCCGACTGCGCTGATCGGCGTAGAGCTTGAGCACGTTCCGAACGAGCAGAACAAGCACAGCGACAAACAGAAGAAAGGCCACGATTGACAGACCAGTAAAGACGACGATCTGTTGGGTCGTGGCAGGTTTAGGCAGTTGTGTGTTGAAGGCGTTGAGGGTGGCGAGAACGGCGAAGAGGACAAGCAGACATGTGCCGAGGGCGACGATCCATATCTTTCGCCGGTTGACAGTAGTGCCCATGCCGCGCCCTCCTCAGTCCACCGATTATAAGCGGCTCGAAGCTCTATTCCTCACTCAATCGGCACCCGTCGCGAAGCTAAACGAGCTTTGCTACAGCCTGCCAATCGCGTTTTTGTGCAGCAGCCACAGCTCCGTAAGTCAGAACGCCATTGAACGTGTTGACACCTTCAGCGATTCCCTGGTCTTCACTGATTGCCGCGTTGGCTCCCAGTCGCGCCAACTTCAGCACGTACGGAAAGGTTGCGTTCGTAAGGGCAAGCGTTGAAGTATTCGGCACTGCGGCGGGCATATTTGTGACGCAGTAGTGAACAACACCGTTGACCTCGTAAGAGGGATTCGAGTGGGTGGTAGGATGCGCTGTTTCAATACAGCCACCCTGATCGATGGCAACGTCGACGATGACTGCGCCCTTCTTCATCTTCTCCACCATGGCCCTGGTGACGATCTTGGGAGCAGCCGCGCCAGGGATTAGGACTCCACCGATGACCAGGTCCGCCTCACGGACGGCGTGTTCGATGTTGTAACTGTTTGAGGCGACGGTGTGGAGACGGCCGCCGAAGATGTCATCGAGTTCGCGAAGGCGGTTCAGGTTGAGGTCGATCAGCGTAACCTTTGCGCCCATACCGAGCGCGATCTTAGCAGCGTTGGTACCGACGATACCGCCGCCGATAATGCAGACATTGCCTGGGGCAACGCCTGGAACGCCTCCCAACAGAACTCCGCGGCCTCCGTGTTCTTTCTCCAGGTAGGCTGCTCCGACCTGGACGCTCATTCGGCCAGCTACTTCGCTCATTGGGGTAAGAAGCGGGAGGGTATTAGCGCGGTCTCGGACGGTCTCGTATGCGATTCCGGTGACCTTTGAAGTGAGTAGCGCATCCGTGAGTTCAGTGAGGGGGGCGAGGTGGAGATATGTGAAAAGAACGAGGCCTTCGCGGAAGTGTTTGTACTCTTTCTCAACGGGTTCTTTGACCTTCACGACCATCTCGGCTAAGCGCCACACGTCGTGAGCTGAACCGACAATCTCTGCACCGGCCGTCTGATATTCGTCGTCAGGCATAGCGGAAAGCGCGCCAGCATTGTGTTCGACGAGAACCTTATGCCCGGCCTCGACCAAGGCCTTTACACCAGCTGGCGTTACGCCTACACGGCTCTCGTGATCCTTCACTTCTTTCGGCACACCAATAATCATTCCGTCTCTCCCAGCAAAGCTCATTCTGATTGTATCCATTTGCGGGGCGAAGGATGTGGTCGGACTTCATGAGGTACTTACCCTCAATAAACTGTAGTAAGCGACGATGCGAACAAAGATTGCTAAAAAATCGATACGGTGTGGCGCACCAGTCTTGAATTAGATTTGAGCAGATGCCACAGATAGCCCTACCCGGACCGGAGCCGACCGCGCGAGACCGTCGCTTCCTGTGGTTGCTGTGGATTATTCCTGTCCTTATGTCACTTGCTGCAGTATGGGTACTTGATCACACGAAGGCAGACCGTTCGCTTTTTTCCATGACGAACCTGGTCGGGCCCACTGCCCAAAGTCTGCTCACCGGTGGAGGGATTACCGCATGCACAGAGGAGATGGGCACGCGCGGCAATCCGATCTGCTTCCATGCGGCGCGAATGCCGACTACTGCGGTGATCGTCGCGGCTGGTGTACGGCTACTCGGCGACCATTATCTGTGGGTGGCCTGCTTCAAAACGCTCTTGCTGCTGCTGCCGGTCGAGTTCGCAATCTACCTAGTGTGGTGTTTTCTACCACGCTCCAAGGGCCGTCGGATCCTGGTTGTATTGCTTCTTCTGGCGCCATTTGGAATGACGGCATTTCTCGCTGATGTGAGCAATCTGCTGGTCGATGAGGGAAGCTCGTACAGCTTTCTGGCGCTAGCGGTGGCGATCATATTTGTTGACAGGCGAGAGTTAGATTCGCGACGAGGCTGGGGTCGTTCTCTGTTGTTAGCGGCTGCTCTGATTGGACTCTACCTTTCGAAGAGTGGAATGTTGCTGGCGGTCATCGTGCTGCTGGCGGCCTTCCTTGTGATGGAGCGACAGGTGAGGCTTCGATGGGCGGTGGGGCTTTTGGTGGCAGCAGCGCCGATTGGGTGGGCGATGCATCAGCACCATGCGAGCGGGCGGTACAGCGTGGGGACTAGTCTCGATGGGATCAATCTGCATAAGGGCAACAATGCCGGGTTCCTGCGGAATTATCCGCCGCCGCATGGCGATTCGCTGGACTGGTACGACTTTGAACTGAATCGCGGTCTCTACTTCAGAGACGAGTGGAGCTTCAATGACTATCATCGGCGAGCTGCGATGGAGTATTTGGTGACTCATCCGCGAGAGACGTTCGAGGGCGATCTGCGTAAGGTGAAGATCCTCTTTTTTTCCGTGGAAAAGTATGGTTCAACTGCCAGCCATGGCGCCAGGAAGGTGATTGAGGATGCGGGCATGGTGGTCTTTCGGCTGGTGTTCTGGACTGCGATTGGAACTGCGCTTTACTTGGTGTTTCGTCGCGGAAGCGGCTCCGACCGGTCGTTGCGTCTTGCGGCGGGGACGTATCTTGCGCTGGTCGTCGCTTGTACTCTTCCCTACCTCGCGGGGTTCGCTTATACGAGGCATGTCAGCGTCCTGATCTATCCTTCGGTTCTGTTCTGCTGTCGCGTGCTGTGCGCGCCAGAATGGGACTACAACAAAAGGGACATGCTTACTGGTTAGATGATGGGCTGAAATAGCACTTGCTAAAGCGATACACTAATGTGAGTCTCTTTTCAGGAAACGATCCAACATCTATGTCTTCGAACAGCTTTCAGATGCGTTACTCCCGCATTCACAACATGCGGTCTCTCTTCAGCCTTTTCTCGAGCGACCTGGCCATTGACCTGGGTACGGCGAATACACTCGTCTTCGCGCACGGCAAAGGCATTATCGTCAACGAGCCTTCGATCATCGCGGTGAATAAGATCACCAACGAGGTGGAGGCCGTGGGCAAGGAGGCCAAGGAGATGCTTGGCCGCACGCCGGGCAACATCGTGGCCATCAAACCGATGAAGGACGGCGTGATCGCCGACTTCCGGCACACCGAGAAGATGCTGAACTACTTCATCCAGAAGGCGCATAACCGGAAGATGATGGTTCATCCCCGGATCGTGATCGGCGTTCCCTCCGAGATTACTCAGGTGGAGAAGCGCGCGGTTATGGACTCGGCTTATCGGGCCAAGGCGTCTGAGGTTCACCTGGTCGAACAGGCGATGGTTGCCGCGATTGGCGCGGGTTTGCCGATCACCGAGCCGGGCGGAAACATGGTTGTCGATATCGGCGGTGGAACTACCGATATCGCGGTGATCTCGCTGGCTGGTATCGTCTACTCGCGTTCGGTACGAGTGGCCGGGAACCAGATGGACGAGGCCGTGATGACGTATCTGAAGCGCAAGTACAATCTCCTGATCGGCGAGCGGACTGCGGAGCAGATCAAGATCGTGCTTGGCTCTGCTTATCCGCTGGACAAGCCGATTTCGATGGAGGTCAAAGGGCGAAACCTGATCGAGGGCGTGCCGAAGACCATCACGATTGAAGACTCCGAGATTCGTGAGGCGCTCTCGGAGTGCATTGCGACCATCATCAATGCGATTCGCGTGGCGCTTGAGCGGACTCCGCCGGAACTTTCGGCTGATATCTCCGATCGCGGCATTGTGCTCACGGGCGGTGGTGCGCTGATCAAGAATCTCGACAAGCGGATTCGCGAGGAGACCGGGTTGCCGGTCTCGATTGCGGACGATCCGCTGGCTTCGGTGGTGCTTGGGACCGGGAAGATGCTCTCGGACTTCAAGCTGCTTCGGAAGATCTCCATCGACTGATTGGTTTTAGCTGCGACTCTTGTTGAGACGGCCCGGGTATTATCCGGGCCTTCGTTTTCCAGGAGGGGCACCCCCCCCCATATTTTCGCGTAAATTCCTTTATTTCAACAACTTAACGAGAGTGCAATTTTGCAAAATCGTCATTCCAAAAGGGATACGGCCAAATTCGTCCAAACAAATGGGTTAGCGTCTGAGAATTCGGTCCTAACGGAGCTTTCCGCGAATATTCTCGATGCTCATTTAAGTATAGCGGGTTGGTGGTAACTGATACGCCACCTGGATGTTGTTTATTCTGTTTGGTTTATGGGTTTTTGGGGGTTGACAGGCTTTTCGGCGGATGAGGAGTAGGGCTCTCCCGCCTATGGGCTTGTCGTTTGGGAATGATAAAGCAGATTCCTCCGCTGCGCTGCGGAATGACAACAAAAAAACGGGCAACGGCAACGGCAACAACAACAACAACGGCAACGGCAACGGCAACGGCAACGGCAACGGCAACGGCAACGGCAACGGCAACGGCAACGGCAAAAATCTACCAGTCGGCGGCTAGGTCTTCCCATGTTGGGTTGGATTGTTCGATCAACTCTATCTTTTTGGAACGGTTCCAGTCTTTCAGTTCTTTTTCGCGAGCGATGGCGTTCAGGACGTAGGTGAAATGCTCGTAATGGACGAGGCGGCCGATGTTGTATTTTGCGGTGTGGGTGTCGGGGTTCTTGTTGCGGTGTTGGTTGATGCGTTGGCGGATGTTGTTTGTGAATCCTACGTAGAGGGTGCGTGAGCGACTTGCGAGGATGTAGACGTAGAAATGGTATTCCCGTTGTTGCATTTGGCGAGGATAGCTGGGATTTTGGGGAACGGCAAAAGCAAAAACAACAGCAGATTCCTCCGCTTCGCTGCGGAATGACAACCAAAAAAGTAGGCAACGACAACCGCAACGACAACTGCAACCGCAACGGCAACGGCTACTGCAACGGCAACGGCAACTGCAACGGCAACTGCAACTGCAACTTCAACAGCAACAGCAACTGCAACTGCACCTGCACCTGCAACTGCAACTGCAACTGCAACTGCAACGAAAAAACAAGACGACAGCAGATTCGTTCGCTGCGCTGCGGAATGACAACCAAAAAGGCGGGCCACGACAACTGCAACAGCAACGACAAATGCGGGGGTTCTTCGCTTCGCTCAGAATGACAAGTTTTTCGGTGGCTCGGAGGAGTGACAGATCAGGCGGCGGCGGGGTGGGTTAGGCTGACGCGGATGCGGTCGATGCGGCGGTCGGTGCTGGCGAGGACTTCGAGGCGGAGGCCGTCTTCTTCGACAACTTCGCCGGGGAGGGGGATGTGGCCGGCGATCTCGGAGACGAGGCCGCCGAGGGTGGTGGATTCGTAGTGCTCGGGCAGGCGGAGTGCGGTGGGGTCGTCTCGGGTGTCGCGGATGTCCCGGGTGTCGCGAGGGTCGACTAGTTCGAGGTCTTCCCTGCCCCCTTTTTCGCCGCGATCATAGGTGGCTTCGGCTGACTCAGTCTCTTCATCGTCTTCAGAGTCGTGGAATTCGCCGTCTTCAGCCGGACGCGTTCCGCGGGGGTTGGGATCAAACTGGTCGGCGAAGAGGTCGCGGAGGCGGGAGAGTTCGAAGGAGCCGGAGACGACGTAGGCGCCGTTGGGTTCGCGGATGGGTTCGTCGTCGGCTTCAGGTTCGTCGTGCTCATCGGCGATGTTGCCAACGATGGCTTCGAGGAGGTCTTCGATGGTGACGAGGCCGGCGACGCTGCCGTACTCGTCGATGACGATGCGCATGTGCTGCTTTTCGCGCTGCATCTCGCGGAGGAGTTCGGCTACTTTTTTAGTCTCGGGGACGAAGGCGGCGGTGCGTTGGATCTGGGAGACAGTGAGGACAGTGGCCTCGGCGTCGAGAACTTTGAGGAGATCGCGGGCGAAGGCGATGCCTGTGACGTGATCGAGTGAACCGGAGAAGACGGGGACGCGGGAGAAAGCGTGCTCGTTGATGACGTCGGTGAACTCGCGCAGGGTGAGGGTGCCGGGGACGCTGAAGATCTCGGGGCGCGGAGTCATGACCTCGAGGACGATCTTGTCGCCGAACTCGACGGCGGAGCGGACGAGCTCGCGGTCGGACTCTTCGAGGATTCCCTCTTCTTCGCCAGCTTCGAGGAGCGCGTCCATGGCTTCGGAGGGGTGGTCTTCTTCTTCAGCGTCTTCCGGCTCTGCGAGTGCAGCGATGGAGAGCAACAGGCCGAGCAGGAGGGTGACCGGCAGGATGAGGTAGAAGAGCACCTGCAGGATGGGGCGGATGCGATTGATCCAAAGGCCGCGAGTGCGGGAGAAGAGGAGCTGTGGGATGAGGCGGTCAAAGATCAGGATGAGGAGAATGAGTTCGAAGATGGCGCGAATGACCTCGCCGGTGGTTGGAGTACGGGCGAGGGTGGGGACGAGGCTGGTGTGGGTGTAGAGGCGAAGGCCAGAGAGGAGGGCGAGCGTGGCCAGGGTGAGTTGGCGGAGGACAGAGGCAGAGAGGGCGATGGATTCGCGACCGAGGCGGAGGCGGGGCTCGACGACGCGCTCCCATGAGTCGATGTTGTCCTGGTACTCGCGGGCGAGGAACTTGCCCATCTCGGAGTAGATGCGGTCGACGTAGGCTGCCAGGGCGAGGATGGCCAGCAGGATGATGAGCACGACGGTGTAGGCGAAGGCGGGGGTCATTTTGCGCCTCGCTTGATTTTTGTTTTTGCGCTTTTAGCTTTCGTGGTGGTTCGAGCAGAATGCGGGGGGCTCTCCACTGCGGCGGCAAAAGACGCCGCCCTCGGTCGAGATGACGATTTTGTGGGGGCGGACGAAGATGTGGTTGTCGAGCGCGATGGCGATTTTCGCGGGAGTGATGCTGTTCGCTCGATGAGAGTGTTGGAGAGTTTGAGCTTGCTGCGGAGTTCGGATTCGCGGGAGGCCATCTCTCCGTTGTCTGTCTCGTGGTCGAGACCGGAGAGGTGGAGGAGACCGTGGAGGAGCAGGATTCGCACCTCGTCGCGTAGTGGGTGGCCGTAGTTGTCGGCCTGACGGGCTGCGGTTTCGAGCGAGATGGCAAGGTCTCCTGCGTGCGCGGGTTGGCCCTTGATGGGTGGCGGCGCGGGGAAGCTGAGGACGTCGGTTGGTTTATTTTTGCCGCGGAAGGATTTGTTGAGACGCCGCAGGGTTGAGTCGTCTGACAACAAGACTTCGACTTCACCTCGGAGGCCGACGGCGAGACGAGCCCGGTTGAGGAAGCTGGTCAGGCCGGAGCGAGACAGGCTCTCTTCGAGGTTCGACGTGGTTGGCTCGATGGTGATCATTGGATTGGCTTCGATTCGTGGCCGGTGGAGGTTGACTCCGCGACTTCGGGTGTTTTGGAGGCCGGCGGAATCACACGGCTGGGAGAGGAGAACGGTCGTCCTTTGGACGATGTCCACATCTCAGAGTCGAGATATGGGGCACCCGGATCTGAGGGGATGCTCTGCATCTTTGCGTGTTGGATTGGCTTCGGGCTGCTGGCCGGTTGGTAGACGCGGACGTAGTCTACGAGCATTTGCTGGGGAAAGGTGGTGGTTTCGTCGGGATTGCCAGGCCACCCGCCGCCTACGGCCAGGTTGAGGATGATGAAGAAGGGGTGGTCGAAGGCCCAGTGCGCGCCTGCGGGGAGATCGGCTGGGGTGCGGTGCGCGATGAGGTGGTCGTCGAAGAAGAATTTAATGTCGTTTGGTGCCCACTCGACTGCGTAGAGATGGAAGCCGTCGGTGACGGACTCGCCGGCGGGAAGGGGAAACTTTGCGGGGATGGCGTGGTTGCCGCTGTAACCGGGGCCATGGAGGGTGCTGTAGATGGTTGCCGGGTCGCCGATGTTTTCGATGATGTCGATCTCGCCGGATTTAGGCCACGGGTTGATGTCAATATCGCTCCCAAGAAGCCAGAATGCCGGCCAGATACCTTTGCCGGTGGGAAGCTGCATACGGGCTTCGAAGCGTCCATAGGGCTGGGCGAAGTGGTCTTTGGTGAAGATGCGGGCAGAGGTGTAAGGCTGAGGGATGCCGTCGGGGCCGGTGTGGTTTTCTTTCAGGGCCGTGATGATGAGGCGGCCGTCCTGCTGGTGGGCGTTGACGGGACGGTTGGTGTAGGACTCGAGCTCGTGGTTACCGAAGCCGTTGCCGCTGACGACGAAGTTCCACTTGCCGGGGTCGGGGGAGGAGCCGTTGGGGCCGTTGAACTCGTCGCTCCAGGTAAGGCGCCAGTTGGGGTTCGGGGTTGTTGGGGATTGGGCGCTGCAGGTGATTCCGGCTGCGAGGAGGAGTGCGAGGCAGGCGCGGGTGAAGGTGCGCGTCCAGAAGTACTGGCGGGGCGCGGGGTTGGAGATAGTACTTGGAGGTTCCGTGGTGATCATCGTAAGAGAGCAAGTGCTCAATATCAACAGGGGGCTGGATTCGCCCCCTGTGATTGATTATCGCAGATTGGTTGAATTTATTGGGGTTTTGGTATGGGTTTGGCCGTTGGGGCGAGGTTTGGGTCGGGCAGGGCGGCCTCGCCGATGGGGAGCGGAAGCTGCTGCTGGGCCTTGCCGTAGCTGTCGTAGGCTCGGACGATGCGCTGGACGAGCTGATGGCGGACGACGTCGACGTCTTCAAAGTGGCAGAAGCGAATGCCTTCGACGCCGTCGAGGACGTGGAGGGCTTCGAGGAGGCCGGACTTTTTGGGGTTGGGCAGGTCGGTCTGGGTGAGGTCGCCGGTGATGACGGCCTTGGAGTTGTTGCCGAGGCGGGTGACGAACATCTTCATCTGTTCCATCGTGGTGTTTTGGGCTTCGTCCATGATGATGAAGGCGTCGGAGAGGGTGCGGCCACGCATGAAGGCGAGTGGGGCGACCTCGATGACGTTGGACTCGAGGAGCTTGTCGACCTTGATGGGGTCGAGGAGATCGTAGAGGGCGTCGTAGAGGGGTCGGAGGTAGGGGTCTACTTTTTCCTGGAGGGAGCCGGGGAGGAAGCCGAGGCGTTCGCCGGCTTCGACTGCGGGACGGACCAGGATGATGCGGCTGACTTTTTTGGCCATGAGGGCGGAGACGGCCATAGCGACGGCGAGGTAGGTTTTACCGGTGCCGGCGGGACCGAGGCCGAAGGTCATGTCGGACTGTTCGATGGCTTCGACGTACTTACGCTGGTTGGGCGAGCGAGGCTGAACCATGCGTTTGACGCCGGCGGAGCGCTGTTTGCCTGCTTCGACGAGGGATTTTAGGGTAGTGGCGGGGTCGGCGACGACGAGTTTGAGCATGCCGTGGAGTTCGCCGTTGTGCAGATTGATGCCGGATTTGCGGAGGGTGTCGAAGTCGATGAAGACTTGTTCGACGCGTGCAACGTTGGTGGCTTCGCCGGTAACGTGGATAGCGTCGGAGCGGAGATCGATCGTGACGTTGAGTTTGTCCTCGAGGATGCGGAGGTTTTCGTCGTGGGTCCCGTACAGGGGCTCAATGCCAGGCGTGATTTCCAGGGATTTTTTGATCAATTAGTGTGCTGACCTCCGTCAGGGGGAGCTGGGTTAAATGCTGGGCCGGTTGACATGGGAGATTTGTATGGAGTTTTGTGGGGATGGAGCGGGCACTGGCTGGTGGCGCATTCGCTGCGCCCTTTGGCTGCGACCGGATTGGCTGGAAGTGCCAAGCGAGTGTCGAAGATGGCTGAAGAGTAGAACGTGGTCTGGCCGGCGTCAAGGGGTAATTGATGAATTGATCTTGAATGGGAGCCGGGATGGAGTCGTGGGCGAATCATAGTCGCTGCTAGTGAGATGCTCGGAAAGGCCTGGAGGACGTGATTTTAGTCGGGAAACCGGTTGACCGGAGGGCTGGAGTTCCGTAGACTTAGATATTGCAGGGAGTGCGGCAGGCTACTTTATCGCCGCTCAAGGCTGTGACTGGAAAGCAGAGTCGGCTGGCCTTGAGTCTGCATCCCATTTTCCCCTACAAATGTACGGGTTGAGAGAAGAGAGTTTATGGCAAATCATGTTTCGTCGTTGAAGCGCGCACGTCAGACCGTTGCAAAGACTGCGGTAAACCGCTCGAACAAGAGCAAGCTGCGCGGAACGCTGCGCCAACTGCGTGAGGCGATCGCCAAGGGCGACCATGCCGCCGCAACCACCCAGTATCGCGAGACTGCATCGATTCTCGACAAGAGCGTGCAGAAGGGCGTTCTGCATAAGAACACCGCGAGCCGCTACAAGAGCCGTTTGAACGCTCGTGTGAAGGCTGTTGCGACGAAGAAAGCTGCTTAGTTTTCGGTTGTTGCGCTTAGGTTTCGGCGCATAGAGCGCTGATAACAGCAGACTCCCCTCCGGGAGGGCGAGAAAAGCAAAATCTTTTATGAGGCTGGCTGCGGGAGACCGCGGCTGGCCTTTTTCTTTGCATTGTGTGTGGGTGAGTGCTGCTCTTTGCAGATTTCAGCAAAAGACAACAGCAAAAGCAAAATACGGGGGTCTCTCCGCTGCGTCGCGCGATGAGACCGCGCGACTTCGGTCGAGATGACCGATTTTGTGGGTGCTTGTAGAACAAAGGTGACTGCAGCGGCAAGGGCAACGGCAACGGCAACAGCAACGGCAACGGCAACGGCAACAGCAACAGCAACAGCAACAGCAACGGCAACGGCAACAGCAGATTCCTCCGCTTCGCTGCGGAATGACAACCAAAAAGGCAGACAACAGCAACAGCAACAGCAACGACAATGGCAGCGGCAAGGACAACGGCAACTGCAAGGACAACGGCAACAACGACAGCATCGGTAACAACAAAGACTACGGCAACCACATGGGAAGAAGAGGGACCTTATTGCGGGGTGTCTTTGGGATGGTTGGAGCTTGTGGGTTTGTCTGACAGTTTGTCTGTTGGGAGGGTGTAGAGGGTGGGGGGCTTGCGGTGGACTTCGGGGTCTGCGTCGCCGGACGCCTGAGCAGCGGTGCGGGAGACTTGGCTCGGGTTGCCGGAAGACTGGTCCGTGCCAGAAGGTTGTGCGGGAGCCTGATCGGGATGTTCGGATTGCTCGGCTGTGGTCTCATCTAGATCGTTGGAGGTTGGGGCGTTGCGGGTCCCCGGTTGGGAGGTCTGCCCGGGGGAGTTAGGGGCTGCATTGCTTGCGGCGGTAGGGCTGACGACGGCGTTGTCTGGCTGCGCCTCGGGTTGAACGGTGGAATCAGCCTCTTCGGAGGATGGCGTGGGCCTATCTGCGAAGTGGATGGGAAGATCGGTCTCGGCAGGGGCTGAGTTCTGTGCGAGCTTGACGGCAGTTTGATCTTTCTCACTAAGGGGCGGCAGGCGGTAGATTTCGATGGCGCCGGCGTGGACGAGGGCGAGAGAGAGTCCGTCGGGTGACAACGTGAAGTTCTGACCTGCGCGCTCGACCGGAGAGCACTCGGCATGGAGGAGTTGCTTGCCGGTGTCGGTCTGGTAGACCACTACGCTTTGAGCGCCGACTTCGTCGGAGCTAATGGGTTGGTCGGGTACAGCGGATCCGCGCAGGAGGATGCGGCTGAAGGCGAAGCGTCCGCTTGAAGGGGCATAGACCAAGGACGGCGCAAAGTAGTCGCCGAAGATACCCTGCTCCCACATCTCCTGGCCGCGCATGTTGAAGCCTCCAAAGGACTGGATGGTTTTGCCGTTGCGGCAGCCGAAGGCGATGAACTCACTGTGACTGACGAAGATGGGAGATGGAGGGCAGGTGGAGTCGAAGGGAGCGAGTTCATCGACCTTGCCGGAGTAAGAGTGGAAGTCGAAGGCGTAGTGGCTGCGACCCTGATCGACGATGGCGAGATAACCAGCAGTGGTGGCGGGGATACTTCCTGTTCTTCTTGCGACGACGGCACCAGCGTCCTTGGGTGTGATCACTGCCGCCGCATCTGTCATGTGGAGACGATAGAAGTTAATCTGCACGTTGGTCGGCTGTTCCAACTGAGCCCGCTCGGGCGGATTTGGGCCGAAGAGATTTGGCTTCGCCTTCGGTTTGGGTGGAGTTTGTTTGACCGTTTCGATGGTGAGAAGGTCAGCATCGGGGGTGAGGTGGATGGCGGCGATGCGACGATCTACGGTAACCAGAAACGGCGTCTCGGCGAAGGGCTCACCGGTGGACAGGTTTGCCATGGGGGCGAAGGTAGTGAGGGAGTCGCGGACGCGGAGAAGGAAGTGACCGTGGCCGAGTGCCCAGAGGTATTGGCCGTGGTCGTGCGTACGCCATGTGGTGCGGGCGAGGACATGGCCCGAGGGTATCTCCAGAAGGACGGCGTCGATGGCGCGATCCTGATCGTCCTCGGGTTCGTCGACCAGGCGCCTGAGAAGGTGGCGCGCGCTGAAGGTGAGGAGGAGGTGCTGGTCGTCGACATAGTGCAGCGTGAGCATGGAGCTGCCGGCGAGCATGAACTGCGTGGACTGAGGTTGAAAGCCGAGACTTTCTAGTGGGATACGCAGAGGCGGTTCAGGGCCACGGGCCGCATAAACCGGAGTTGCCGCCAGGAGAAGAAGCACGGCCATGACCGAGAGGCGTCGGCACAGCATCGGGATGGATTGCTTGGGAACCGGCATGGCAGCGGGCGCGTATCCCTAGATAACCGGGAGTGCGTCAGGAGTATGTTTTCACAGACGCACGAACGGTGCCAACGTTTGCACGCTGTTGGTCACGCAAATGAACGCGTTGGTCACGCAAATAATGGCCGGTGTTGGGTTAGTGATACAAAGGCTGGATAGATTTCTCGCAAAGGAAGATCTCATGTTGAACAGACGGAAGTTAGCAATGTCAGGCAGAATCATGGGCCGGACTCGATTGAGTGTAGCGATTGCTCTGGCAGCGACATGCGCTTGGAACATAGGAGGCGCACAACAGATAAAGCTGGCAAGCGACACCGGCAAGGGCGCCGAGGTTTACGTTCCGATTCCGGGATTCGATCCGACCTCTTTGGATAAGACCGCCGATCCTTGCAACGACTTTTACAAGTTTGCCTGTGGAAAGTTTGCGGCGAACCATCCGATTCCAGCCGATCAGCCGGGGGTGGACCAGTTTTACGCACTATTTAACGTCAACACGCAGGCGCTGAATGGAATTTTGAATAAGGCAGCCGCCGGAGGCTCGGAACGTTCTGCCGATGAGCAGAAGATCGGTGACTACTACAAAGCCTGTATGGATACCGATGCGATTGAAGCGAAGGGAGTGGCTCCGGTTGAA
Source organism: Tunturiibacter lichenicola (assembly GCF_051013355.1). GTDB lineage: Bacteria > Acidobacteriota > Terriglobia > Terriglobales > Acidobacteriaceae > Edaphobacter > Edaphobacter lichenicola_F. Next base: position 1,161,205 of record NZ_CP132944.1, read on the forward strand.
CCGCTCTTGAATGAGATTGACGCAGTGAAGAACAAAGAGCAGTTGGCGGCGCTGGCTGGAAAGTTGCAACGAGTTGGCATCAATGTGTTCTTCGGCTATGGGGAACAGCAGGACTTCAAGGACGCGAGCAAACAGATTGCGAGCGTGAGTCAGGGTGGGCTGGGACTGCCAGAGAAAGACTACTACCTGCGTACGGGCGCGAAGGATATAGAAATCCGTGAGCAGTATGTTGCGCACGTTGCGAAGATGCTGGAGTTGGCGGGAAGCTCACCCGATAAGGCGAAGAAGGATGCACAGGCGATCATGGCGTTCGAGACTGCGCTGGCCAACGCTTCGATGGGTGTGACTGAGATGCGGGATCCGGAGAAGATCTACCACCTGCAGCCGATTGCGACCTTCGAGGCGACGCTGCCAGGTATGGATTTCGGGGCGTTTCAAGATGCGATCCATTCGCCGCGTGTGAGCGAGATCAACAATGCAACGCCGGCGTTCTTCCCTGCTCTGACGAAAGAGGTCCATGCGACCGATCTGGAGACGCTGAAGGCATATATGCGGTACCAGGTCTTGACGACCTCGGCTGGGCGTTTGCCAAAACGGTTCGATGCGGAGAACTTTGATTTCTACGGACGCAAGCTGGAGGGGCAGCCACAACAGGCTCCGCGATGGAAGCGCTGCTCGAATTCGGTGAATGGTGCGCTGGGTGAGGCGCTTGGCAAGGTTTACGTCGAGCAGTATTTTTCAGGAGACAGCAAGGCGAAGATGGTTCAGATGGTCGGTGACATCGAAGCTGCGATGGGACGCGATATCGACCAACTCGAATGGATGTCGCCAGAGACTAAGGTACGGGCGAAGGAGAAGCTGCACGAGGTTGCGAACAAGATCGGGTATCCGGATAAATTTCGCGACTACTCGAAGCTGGAGATCAAGCCGGACGATGCGCTGGGTGATGCTCGGCGTGCAGATGCGTTTGAGAATGATCGCGAGTTGAACAAGATCGGCAAGCCGGTAGACCACACCGAGTGGGGGATGGCTCCGCCGGAGGTGAATGCTTATTACAACCCGAGCATGAACGACATCAACTTCCCTGCTGGAATTTTGCAGCCTTCGTTCTACGACCCGAAGCAGGATGATGCGGTGAACTATGGTCATATCGGCGCCGTCATTGGCCATGAGCTGACGCATGGGTTCGATGATGAAGGAAAGAAGTTCGATGGCAAAGGCAATCTGAGCGACTGGTGGACGGCTGACGACACGAAGAAGTTTGAGGCTCGAACCGACTGCCTGGTAAATGAGTATGGCAGCTTTGTTGCAGTCGATGACGTAAAGGTCAACGGGAAGCTGACGCTGGGAGAGAACACTGCCGACAATGGTGGCTTGCTGCTGGCTTATATGGCTTATCTTGATCGCGCGAAGAAGGAAGGGGTCGATCTCGCTGCGCAGAAGGATGGATATACGGCGACGCAGCGGTTCTACATTGGCTACGCGCAGAATTATTGCGAGAACTCGCGGCCGGAGCAGGTGCGAAACCAGGTGTTGACCGATCCGCATTCGCCGGATCACTTCCGTGCGAATGGCGCGATTGTGAATCAGCCAGGATTCGCGGAGGCTTTCGGGTGCAAGAAGGGTTCGCCGATGGTGCCTGTGAATAGCTGTCGCGTCTGGTAAGAGGCTGCGATTCACTTTTCGTCTTTTGAGTAGAAACTGCGGGAGAGAAGGCTTGAGCTTTCTCTCCTGTTGTTTTGGTGTGGCCTCTCGAGTATGCGAGAGTGAAGGTATGGCCAATTTAGAGAAGAGACGAGCGCTGGGGTTTGGAGCGTGTGCGCTGGCCAGCTCGCTATGGGGGTGTGGGTTTTTCTTTGGCAAGATTGCGCTGGCGGAGATGGGCTTTGCGCATATGGTGCTGTATCGGTTTCTGTTTGCGATCGTGGTTTTGTTGCCGCTGCTGGTGACGCATCGTCCGGGGCTGAATCGTAAGGAGTGGGGGTTGCTGCTGGTCGCTTCGTTTCTTGGGGTGCCGCTGCAGTTTTTGATTCAGTTTTATGCGCTGTCGATTACGACGGTGAGCCATGCTTCGCTGATGGTGGGAACGATGCCGGTGATTCTGGCAGTGGGGGCTGCGGTGTTTGCGCATGAGCGGATGGATTGGGTGGGTTGGGTTGCGCTGGCGGGGTCGACGAGCGGGGCGGCGCTGATTGCGCTTGGTGGGCATGCGAAGGGCGGAGCGACGCTGGCGGGAGATGCGCTGGTGGTGGTTTCGCTGATGATTGCGTTGTTCTGGATACTTTTTAATAAGCAGTTGATGGGGCGGCACTCGCATATTGTGGTGACTGCGTATGGGTTGGCGCTTGGGACTGCGATGCTGATGATCTGGGTTCCGGTACGGTATGGATTGCCCCCGGTGCATGGAGTTTCGGTGAAGGCGTGGCTGGCGCTGGCGGGGAGTGGGGTGTTGTGTACGGCGACGACTACTCTGCTTTGGAACTGGGGGATGACGCAGGTTCCGGCTTCGCAGGCTGGAGTGCTGTTGAATATGGAGCCGCTGATTGGGAGTTTGCTTGGTGTGCTGGTTTTGGGGGAGCGGTTAGGGCCTAGCGCCTGGGTTGGTGGTGGGCTGATTCTTGCTTCGGCGATTACTTTGACGACGCGGTCGAAGACCAGGGTTCGGGAGGATATTATTCTGGCCGGTTGACGTTCGCTGGATCTGAGTGGGCTGTATTGGCCCTGTGAGCGAAATGCGGGGGTTCTTCGCTGCGCTCAGAATGACAGCTTTTTGAGGTTTGAGCTGCGAGAGATGTCTCGGTCTCCCGGGAGAGTTTGAGAGCTAGTGTGTGGTGGTCAGCTCCTGGGTTTGGGTGGATAGCTTTTTGGTGGTGTGTCTCCAGATGAGGGAGAGGGTGATGCCTGCGACGATGAGACCGGCGCAGAGGCCAAGCCAGAGGCCGACGGCTCCGTAGTGGAGGCGGAAGCCGAAGAGGTAGCCGATGGGAAGACCGATGATCCAGTAACCGACGATCTGAACGATGAGGCCGGCGTGGGTGTTGCCGGCGCCACGGAGCGCTCCGGTGGCGGTGATCTGGAGGCCGTCGAAGAACTGGAAGATGGCGGCGACGAAGAGGAGCGGGATGGTGGCGGCGATAACGGCGCTGTCTTCGGTGAAGCTGGCGGCTATAGCGTGGGGGAATAGAAGCAGGACGGCAGAGAAGACGGCCATTGCTCCGGCTCCCAATAGGATTGCGGCCCACCCGGCGGAGGCGGCGTCGGTGGGGACTTTGCGGCCGATGGCCTGACCTACGCGGACCGCTGCTGCGGCGGAGATGGCGAAGGGCACCATGAAGGTGAGGCTGGCGCAGTTGAGGGCGATCTCGTGTCCGGCAAGTGGGAGACGGCCCATGACGCCGATGAGGAAGGTGACCATGCCGAAGATGGAGATTTCGACGAAGATCTGTCCGCCTGCGGGTGCTCCGAGAAGCGCGAGACGGCGAAGGCGGTTTGGCTCGAAGTGATGGGCCATGCTGCGGAGGCCGTATTGGTGGCGTCGCTCGATGCGCCACAGGGCGATGACCATGAAGAGGGCGAGATAGCAACGAGAGATTGCGGTGGAGAGGCCTGATCCGGTGACGCCGAGCGCGGGGATGTGGATAGCGCCCCAAGTGTGTCCGTAGATGAGGAGCCAGTTGCCAACTACGTTGATGAGGTTCGCAGTGACGAGGGCGAGAGCGATGGGACGGACGTGGTTGAAGGCCTGCAGGTAGCGGCGGAGGGTGAAGTAGAGGAAGAGCGCAGGGGTGCCGTAGTTGAGCGCGGCGAGGAAGGAGATGGAGCCGTTGAGGACTGTGCGGTCGATGGGCAGGCGGACCATCAGGATGGGAGCGGCGACGATGATGAGGATGAGGACGAGGGCGAGTCCAGCGGCGAGGATGAGGCCGTGGAGGAGCCAGCGGTTGGCTTCGTCGAATCGGCCTGCACCGTGGGATTGAGAGAGATGGGTGTCGAGGCCGAGGAGGATGCCTGCGATGCCGAAGGCGATGGTGTTGTAGAGGACCTGACCGAGAGCAGCGGAGGAGATGGCCAGGGCTGGATTAGCCGTGTGTCCGACCATGATGGTGTCCACGATGCCCATCGCCATCCAGCCGAGTTCGGCGAGGATGAGCGGGAGTGCAAGCGTGAGCACGGGTCGAATTTGCTGGCGGACGGACATATCGAGCCTAGGGGGTACCCCCCCCGGGTGGGTGTAGTTAAGCTGCTTCGTTTCAATCACATACGATTTAAGGCAACTGCAAAATAGTCATTCCAGATGGCTTACAGGTAAAAATGTGATTCTTATAGGGTTAGACGGTGCTGGAAAGAGAACCACCCGTAGTTCTGGTTCTTCGATCTCCATTCTTAGTATATCTGGTGACGCATAACTAATACGCCACGCGATTTCGCAGGACTGGCGCGGGTTTTGTCTCATCTGGGGCTTGACAACTTTTTGGACGGGGCCAGTTGAGGTCTTCTTCGATCCAATTTTTGCTGCGTTGTCATCTGGCCTGAGAGCTATCAACGGGCGTTAGATTCACGCGCTTGTAATACTTGCCGATTCTGGCTTCCATACACTTTGAATCATGCTTGATGATCCTTTGGTACATACCTATGCTGCTGGAAAGAAAGACGGCACAACGATCCTGAAGTTGGTGGGACCGTTGACACTGTCGACCATATTTGGATTTCAGAATGAGTTTCGCACTACGACGCCGCAGGTGATGATCGTCGATCTGAGCGAGTCGCCTTACATGGATTCGGCCGGGCTGGGGTTGCTGATGAACTACTACGTGTCAGCGGAGCATCACGGCAGAAAGCTGTTGCTGGCGGGAGTGAATCATCGCATCGCCGCAATGCTTGAGATGACCAAGGTGCATACCGTTCTCAAGACCTTTGACACGGTCGAGGACGCTGAGGCGAGTTTGTAACTAGTAGTCATCTGATCGTGACGGAGAAGTCGAACTATAGAGTGAGTAAAGTACCTGTCCGCCCTCTTACCCTGTAGTGTCCGGTAGTCGGGATCTGGGCCTGCGCGAATGTGGCAGTGCTTAGGCACATGACGAAAATGGCCTTGAGACGAAGAGACACAAGTACTCCCTGAGTGCTATTGAGGGGTGATGATACCGCCTACGGGCATGCTCTTCGGGAGCGCGCCGGGGCGCTTGAGGTGCATGGCGTCGGCGGTCATGTCGGTGTACTTGAGGCCTGCGCCGGTGTTGAAGAGGACGACTTTGTCGGTGGGCTTGAGTTCGCCTGTGGCGATGAGGGAGTCGTAGGCTGCGGTGGCGGCTGCGCCTTCGGGTGAGAGGAAGATGCCTTCGTGCTTGGCGTAGTCGAGGATGCTGTTGAGGATCTCTTCGTCGGAGAAGGCGAGGGCTTTGCCGCCGGATTGGCGGACGATGTCGAGGATAATGGCGTCGCCGTAGGGCTTGGGGACACGGAGACCAGCGGCGAAGGTGGCGGCGTTCTGGAAGAACTCGCTTGCGGGCTTCCCTTCTTCGAAGGCTTTGGCAACGGGGGCGCAGCCGGAGGCCTGGAGGGCGTACATCTTCGGGCGCTTGCCGCTGACCCAGCCTAGTTGCTCCATCTCGTCGAAGGCCTTCCACATGCCGATGAGGCCTACGCCGCCGCCGGTGGGATAGAAGACTGCGTCGGGGTACTGCCAGCCTAGCTGTTCGACCAGTTCGTAGCCCATGGTCTTTTTGCCTTCGACTCTGTAGGGCTCCTTGAGCGTGGATATGTCGAACCAGACTTCGCTGGCAGGAAGGTTGGCGTCGCGCTGGGCTTTGATGTTTTCGCCGACCATGCGGGCGCAGTCGGAGATGAGGCCGTCGACCATGGTGACATCGGCACCGTAGATGATGCCTTCGAGGTAGTTAGCGAAGGGGACATCTTGCGGCATGAAGATGTGTGCGGCGATGTCGGCGGCGGCTGCGTAGGCGGCGAGTGCTCCGGCCGCGTTGCCTGCGGAGGGGACGGCGAGGTGCTGTAGGCCGTAGTGTTTCGCCATGGTGACGGCGAGGCCTAGGCCGCGAGCCTTGAAGGTGCCGGTGGGGTTGGCTCCCTCTTCCTTGATGTAGAGGCCGGGGTAGCGCTTGCTGTGAAGCATGGGCGTCCAGCCCTCGCCGAGGGTGACGGGGGTGGCGTCGGGCAGGACGCTCGCGTAGCGCCACATACCGAGACTTGCAGGGCTGGCTGCGGCCCGGGCGGCGATGTCTTCACGCTTCGCGGTGTGCTTGAGCTTGTCCATGTCGTAGCGGACGTATAGAGAGCCGGCGCAGAGGGGGCAAAGCGTCTGTGGTGTGTCGGCGGAGACGTGGTGCTGGCAGCGAGAGCATTCGAGCGACGCTATGGCGGGCATATATTAGATGTTACCGAAATTTCTGTGCGCAAGACGTTACGCATACGCACCTGAGTTTAGACATAGTTTGGTCGTTAACGAGTTTATCAGCTGGTCAGCGCCTCTGCTAACCAGGGCATGGGCTCAAAATATTGTGTGATTGAGGGTGTCAATGACGCTGGAGCCAGCGTCGCGATGAGAAGTCCGTGAAGATGCTGGCCGCCAGCAGGGTGAGGCTAATGGTGAAGGCGCTGACGACCCAACTGAGTTCCATTCGGCCCTTGAGCATGAATCGATCCAGCAAAGCCAGGACAAGGACCAGCACGGCTGCCTCGGCGAAGAAGGAGGAGCAGCGCGGGGCGGCGATGCAGATCAGATCGAATAGAGGGGACGGCTTCTTCTGGGGCGGGACTCCGCCTGTGGATGAAACCAGCGCAATTCGGTTTGAGGGCGGAGGGGAAGCTGGAATTTGCTGCGGTGAGGCGCTCCGGAAGGAGCTTAGTACATTTTTGTGAAACATAAACAAGCCTTTGTGGTGCCTGTTAGTAGTGTGGCTGGATGGCGCGTTAAAGTCGAGTGAATTTCCGGTAAATGCAAGATACTAAGCTTCTTATGGATATCTATGCAGTGCGAATGAGAGAATATGCAAGGAAATTGAGGTCGGGAATGCGTTTAGTTGCGGTGGATATGGATGGAACGCTGATGGGGTCGGACGGGCGCGTCAGCGGGAGAAACCTGGCGGCGATGAAGGCGGCAGAGTTGGCGGGTGTGCAGGTTGTGGTGGCGACTGGGCGGCGGCATTGCTATGCGATGAGGGTGCTTCGCGGGCTCGGGTTGCGGGAGGAAGATGCACTGATCAGCTCGAATGGGACGGTGACGCGGACCATTGGAGCGAAGCTACTGGACCGGACGTTGTTGCCGCTGGAGACGGCACGGTGGTTGTGCAGCCATATCGATGAATTTCGCAATGCGTTGGTGGTGACCTTCGATAAGGTGGGGGCGGATGGGGAGGATGCGCGGGGGGCGCTTGTGGTGGAGGACCTGGCGGAGTTGAACGCGAGCATTGGTAAGTGGATGGTCGCCAATGAGCCGTATATCGAACGGGTGGTGCCGATTGAGAGGGCGTTGGAGGGTGAGGCGCCGATTCAGATGATGCTGTGTGGGACGGTGGAGCGGATGCGGAGAGCGGAGGCTCGGCTGCTGGAACATCCTGGAGTGTCGGCTGTGGGGGTGACACCGTTGCGAAAGGACGAGGTGCGGCGGTTGGAGAATCTGGGCCTGGCGGAGGGTGGGATTACACCGCAGGAACGCGCTTCGGTGGTGGAGGCTGCGCTGCATCGGACGGAGTATCCAGAGCGGGATTTGAGCATTGTGGATATATTGCCGGCGGGATGCAGCAAAGGGTCGGCTCTGTTGCGCCTGGCCGAGGGTCGTGGCGTGAAGGCAGAGGAGATTCTCGCTATCGGAGATAACTGGAATGACGTTTCGATGCTTGAAGTTGCGGGGCGGGCGGTGCTGATGGGGAATGCTCCGGACGATTTAAAGACCGTGGCAGCGGAACGGGGTTGGGTGGTTGGACTACGGCATGACGAGGATGGTGTGGCAGCGGCGATTGAGGCGGTGTTGAACGGTCCGCGAGTGACACGATAGTGGGAGATTTAGCAGGGTCGATGACTGGTTGGGGGTGGTAGGCTTTAAGAGTGGCTATGTGTTTTAAAACGCTTGCGTTGGGGGCCGTGTTGATGGCTGCGATGTGTCCGCTGACACATGCGGCTGAGCATGTGACGCTGAAGAACGGGTTTGAGCTGGATTGCGCGCGGCGTGAGGTGGTAGGGGATAAGGTCAGGCTCTATCTGATTGAAAAGGGTGGTGCTGCTGCAGATTCGAATTACCTGGAGGTTGCGGCGGATTCGGTGGTTCGGGTTGAGACTGTCGCCGATGTGCCGGAGCCGGTGGTTGCGCAGAAGATTCAGGGGCCGGTGACGATCATGACCGCGCCGACCAAGGAAGAGATGCACGAGATGCTGGCTAACGCTGGCGAGGCGCACCACATCGATGAGGATCTGCTGGCTAGTGTTGTGCGTGCCGAGAGCGGCGGTCAGGTGAGGGCGGTTTCGCGGACCGGGGCGCAGGGCCTGATGCAGTTGATGCCGGGAACGGCGAATGCGATGGGTGTTCAGGATGCGTTCCAGCCGCAGCAGAATATTGCAGGCGGGACGGCGTATCTGGATAGTTTGCTGACGCGGTATCACGACAATGTGGCGTTGGCGCTGGCTGCCTATAATGCGGGGCCGGGTGCGGTGGATAAATATCATGGGGTGCCACCGTATCGCGAGACGCGGGAGTATGTGGCTCGTGTGATTCGCGAGTTCAACCGGCGCAAACAGATGGCGCTGGTGGCGCAGGCGAAGTAGGATGATCGCTCGCGAGTGACACGCGAAGAGAGAGAACAATGACAAAGCGCAATGCAATTTTGTGGTCGGTGGGCGTGGTTGCGCTTGTCGTATTAGTGTTTGTGTTTCGGAGCAAAGTCAATTTTGACTGGGCGATGTTCTGGCAACAACTGCGGTATGTGAGCGTTGGGCATATCGTTGCTGGTATTGTGCTGATTTATGTTACATATTGGGTTCGGGCGGTGCGGTGGGCGGTATTTGTCTCGCCGACAAAGAAAGTGTCGGCCGCTTCCCTGCTGGGGTCGCAGTTTATTGGGTTTACGGCAGTGGCGCTGTTTGGACGGCTGGCGGATTTCACGCGGCCTTATCTGATTGCTCGGCGAGTTAATCTGTCTCTGAGTTCGCAGGTGGCGGTGTGGACGATTGAGCGGATGTTCGATCTGGGTGCAGCGGCTGTGATCTTTTCGGGGGCGCTGGCGTTTACTCCTCGAGGCCTGCCGAACCACCATGTTTTTGTAAAGGCGGGTGAGTTGAGCATGGGATTGACGCTCGCGATCGCTATCTTTGCAGGTGCGGTGCGCGTGGCGGGCGGAGCTGTGGCGGGTTTTGCACGGGGGACGGTGGGGTTGGTTTCGAAGTCTGCAGGGGAGAGTATCGCGACGAAGATACTTGGGTTTCGCGATGGCTTGAATGCACTTTCGTCGGCGAGGGACTTTGGTGTGGTGACGCTGCTGTCGCTCGCGATGTGGGGGATGATCGGATTTGCCTACCTGGAGACAGCGCATGCGTTTGTGCATACACCGGAGCTTGCGGGGGTGACTTTCTCGCGGACGATGCTGCTGATGGCGGCTAGTATCGGGGGCTCGTTGCTGCAGCTTCCAATCATTGGATGGTTTACGCAGATTGCGATTACTGCTGCGGCAATGCGTACATTTTATGGTGCACCGATTGAGGCTGCGACAGCTTGTGGGGCGATGCTGTTGGTGGTGACGTTTTTATGCATCATTCCGGCAGGATTGATTTATTCGCGAGTGGAGCATGTGAGTTTGAAGAAAGTTGCTGAGGAGAGCGAGGCAGCGGGGGCGGCTGTTGTTGCGGAGGATTTGGGGTAGTTCTTTCTACTGCCTCTTGTCCTGCCGGACGGGCCCACTGCGCGTGGAGCGGCCACTTCGCGGCGTGTGTACCTTTTTCTGCGTGAGGTGATTTGTTTTGGCCCTCCCGTTGGTCGGAGAGACGCTTCCTGTGCGCTGATAGAATCGACTTATTCCGATGAAGTGCCCCTACTGTGGTTTTGCCCAGGACCGAGTTGTCGATTCACGCGAGAGTAAAGACGCGGATTCGATTCGCCGGCGACGGGAGTGCGAAGGCTGTAACAAGCGATTTACGACGTATGAGCGGATCGACGAGATCCCGTACATGGTGGTGAAAAAAGATGGACGGCGAGAGAAGTTCGACCGGCAGAAGGTGCTGAGTGGGTTGCTGCATGCTTGCGAAAAACGGCCGGTAGCCGCGGTGAAGCTGGAGCAGATTGTCGATGAGACCGAGGCCTATGTGGTCGATTCACCGGAGCGGGAGCGGACGACGAACGAGGTCGGCGAACTGATCATGTCGCGACTGAAGGACATCGATACGGTGGCTTATATACGATTTGCAAGCGTGTATCGGGATTTCAAGGATGTTCGCGAGTTCAAGGAAGAGTTGGAAGAGTTGTCGAAACGGAAGAGACCCCAAGAAATTGACAAAGAATGAGGCTGACCGCAGTTAGTACGGATATTAAAGAAGAAGCAGCGGCAAAGACAAAATACGGGGGTCTCTCCACTGCGCAACAGACGATGAGACCGTCTGCCGCTCCGGTCGAGATGACACCGTTCTGATGGGGATTTTTTTAACTTTACAGAAAAGGTGGTAGTGGATGACGGCAGCAAAGAAGACGCACAGGATTACGTTGATTCCGGGTGATGGGATTGGGCCGGAGGTCTCTGGCGCGGTGGTGAAGATATTGGAAGCGGCGGGTGCGGCGACCGGAGTGGCGTTCGATTGGCATCCGTATGACGCCGGTGCGACGGCGTTTGAAAAGACGGGCGAGTATATCCCGAAGGCTTTATATGACTCGATCGAGAAGAACAAGGTGGCGCTGAAGGGGCCGGTGACTACCCCGGTTGGTGGTGGTTTTGCTTCGATCAACGTGACGCTGCGGAAGAACTTCGAACTGTTTGCGAACTTCAGGCCGGTGAAGAGCCTGCCGGGATTGAAGACGAACTATCCGAACATCGATCTGGTGATTGTGCGCGAGAACATGGAGGATCTGTACGCTGGTCTCGAGCACGAGGTGGTGCCAGGAGTGGTGCAGGCGCTGAAGATTATTACGGAGAAGGGTTCGACGCGGATTGCGAAGTTTGCGTTCGATTACGCGCGGAAGCATGGACGCAAGAAGATTCATGCGATTCATAAAGCGAACATCATGAAGCTGTCGGATGGTCTGTTTTTGAAGTGCTGCCGGAAGGTTGGGGAGGGTTTTCCCGAGGTGGCGTATCACGAGCACATCGTGGATAACACCTGCATGCAGTTGGTGATGAATCCGTATCAGTACGATATTTTGCTGACTGAAAATCTGTACGGGGATATTCTGAGCGATCTTTGCAGCGCGTTTGTAGGCGGGCTTGGATTGGTGCCGGGAGCGAATCTGGGGACCGAGTGCGCGATCTTCGAGGCGGTACATGGATCGGCGCCTGATATCGCCGGGAAAGATATGGCGAATCCTACTGCGCTGTTGCAGAGCGCGGTGCTGATGCTGCATCACATCGATGAGCCAGCAGCGGCTGAGCGAGTGCAGGCTGCTTTAGAGCAGGTGTATCGCGAGGGGAAGACGCTGACGAAGGACGTTGGCGGCACGAGCGGCACCAAGGCTTTTGCTGATGCGATCGTGCAGGCGATGGAAGCTCCGGTGACAGCGGCTTAGTCTGCGGTGTCGTCTTCAATGGTTGCTGTTCTCAAGAATTAATTTGTCGAGCGAGGTAGCATGAGGCGGATTTGCGGTTGGTTGTTTGCAGTGGCGGTTGCTGGCAGCGCGTTGAACGGATGTAAATCCGGCGATTCGGTGAAGCAGCACAATGACGGGAGCGCCTCAACTCCTTCTTCTCCTGCGCCTTCGAGTGTGCCGCTCGATCCGGCGACGCTTGGAGCAGTGAGTGGGACGATTCACTTTGCCGGGAAGGCTCCGGAGAAGGTGAAGATCGATATGAGCATGGACCCGGTGTGCTCGATGACGGGAGCTGACAACTTTGCCGAGCAGTATGCGGTGAAGGATGGCAAGCTGGGGAATGTTTACGTGTACATCAAGAGTGGCCCTCCGGCTGCAATGCTGTCGGGCGGGCCGACGCCTGCGCCGGTGGTACTGGACCAGACAGGATGCAAGTATGGGCCGCATGTGATTGCCGTGGTGCGGGGCGGGGCGGTTGAGTTCAGAAACTCGGACTCGACGATGCATAACATTCACACGATGCCGACGGTGGTGGGGAGTCAGCCGATCGATATATCGCAAGGGCCGAAGGGTACGCCACAGGTGAAGCAGTTCAACCAGCCGGAGGTGATGATTCCGGTGCGGTGCAACAATCATCCCTGGATGAATGCGTTTATCAATGTGTCGGCTACGCCGTTTTTTGCCGTGACGGATGCGGACGGACACTTTACGATTAGCGGATTGCCGGCAGGGACTTATACTTTGGCGGCGGTACACGAGAAGATGGGCGAGCAGACGATGACGCTGAAAGTCGAGCCGAAGGGAACGGCTAAGGCAGACTTCAGTTTCAGCGCAAAGTAGTGATTCCAAGACGGCGGAGGCAGAATGATTGCAGGCTTTGCAGTGTTAGCGGCGATGATGCAGCATACGGCGCAGTTCACAGTTGATTTAGCCTACGTTGTTCATGCACTGCCGCTTTGGTTTCTGGTGTTTGCTCTGTTTTTGCCTCGCCTGGCGATGGTCGTGGCTTGGTTTCAGGGTTTGTTGGGGCCGTTTCACTTCGATCTGACGCCGCCTCACTTTCAGGGCGTGGTTCCTCTGCTCTTCTGGCTGCTGCTGCCGAGAGTGCTGGTGCTGTATCTGATTTATCAGGACCAGGGGGTTCACTTCTGGTTTCTGCTGCATCTGTTGGTGGCGCTGCTGGTGTGGGCGGGCGGTGGGCACCGGATGACTCGGCGGCGACGGCGGGATAACTAGGTAGCGTCCTGCCGGGCGGGCCCACTTCGCTGGGGTGGTCACTTCGTGACTTGTAAACCTTGTTTTGGTTGGGGCAATTGCTCGGCGCTGCACTGCTCTGCTTTTGGGTGAGTGACGGTGCTCGGTCCGCGAGTTATTCTTAGAGGATGGAACGACGCAGGGTTGGCATTCTTGGCGCGACCGGAATGGTCGGGCAGCGATTCATTCAACTTTTGAGCAATCACCCATGGTTCGAGATTGCGTGGCTGGCGGCGAGCGATCGCAGTGCCGGGAAGACGTATGCCGAGGCGTGTAAGTGGAAGCTGGACACTCCCCTGCCTGCGCGGATTGCCGCGATGACGCTGCAGCCGAATGTTCCAGAGGGCTCGGCGATTGAGTTGCCGAAGATTATCTTTGCTGCGCTGGATGCAGAAATCGCGCGGGAGCTTGAACCGAAGTTTGCTGCGGCAGGGTGTGCGGTGATCTCGAATTCGAGCGCGTTTCGGATGACGGCGGATGTACCGCTGGTGGTGCCGGAGGTGAACGCAGATCATCTTGCGCTGATCGAGACGCAGGCTTCGCGGAAGGAGAATGGCGGGCGTGGTGGATATATCGTCACGAATCCAAACTGCAGCGCGATTGGGCTGGTGCTGGCGTTGAAGCCGCTGGAAGAGCGATTTGGGATTGAGGGTTTGTTTGTTTCGACGATGCAGGCGGTCAGCGGTGCAGGGTATCCGGGAGTGGCTTCGTTGGACATTCTCGGGAACGTGGTGCCGTTCATCAAGAACGAAGAAGAGAAGCTGCAGGAAGAAGTTGGTAAGCTGCTGGGCCAGTTGGGCGGCAACAGGATTGAGCTTCTGGATGCGAAGGTCAGCGCGCATTGCAACCGAGTTGCGGTAGAGGATGGTCATACGGAGTGCGTGAGCATCAAGTTGAAGAAGAAGGCGACACGCGAGGAGATTCTCGCGGCGTGGAGTGAGTTTTTGCCGCTCGAGGGGCAGCACCTGCCGACGGCGCCGGAGCAGCCGGTGGAGTATGACGCTGGCGTGGACCGGCCGCAACCTCGTCTGGACAGGATGCGAGGACGCGGGATGGCAGCGACGGTGGGGCGGCTGCGCGAGTGCACGTTGCTGGACTGGAAGTTTGTGGTGCTGTCGCACAATACGATTCGTGGCGCGGCAGGGGCGGCGGTGTTGAACGCTGAGGTGCTGGCGCTGTTGGGCAAGTTGGATAAGTTGGGGGTGCCGGTGAAAGCTAACACAGGGGAACAGCTCAAGGCTGCGGCGGTGACGGCTTGAGTGTAGTGCGAGAGAAGCTTGTTGTGATGAAGTTTGGCGGCACGTCGGTGGAGGACGCGCAGGCTATGGAGCGAACGGCGGCGATCGTTCGCGGGCGCAGGGAAAAAGGGCTCGAGGCTGTGGTTGTGGTGTCGGCGATGGCGAAGGTGACCGACCTGTTGCTGTCGGCTGCGTCTGCTGCTGGCCGAGGAGATAAGGGCGGGGCGCTGGCGATTGCTGCGCGCCTGCGGCATAGGCACATCGATACTGCTGCGGCGCTGCTGGATGCGGAGCGTGTTGGGCGGGTGCAGCAGATTTTGCATCAGGACTTCGATGCACTGGATGATTTGCTGCGCGGGATTGCTGCGGTAGGTGAGTTGACGCCGCGTACGAATGACCTGGTAGTGAGCTTTGGGGAGCGGCTGTCGAGCAAGATGATGGCTGAGACGCTGGAACAGCGCGGGTTGCAGGGCACGCACGTCGATGCTCGAAGCTGCATTGTGACTGACGCCAGCTATGGCAAGGCAGTGCCACAGGAAGCTGCCATTGAAGCGAAACTAGCGGAGATTGTTCTGCCATTGGTTGAGGCTGGGAAGACGCCGGTCATGGGTGGCTTTATTGGATCGACGGTTGAAGGAGTGACGACGACGCTCGGTCGCGGTGGCAGCGACTTTACGGCTGCGCTTGTTGGCGGGGGGATGCACGCTGGAGCAATCGAGATATGGACGGACGTGAATGGAATTATGACGACCGATCCGCGGATCTGTCCGGATGCGCTGCGGGTGAAGACGATCAGCTTCGAAGAGGCGGCGGAGCTTGCTTACTTCGGCGCGAAGGTTCTGCATCCGGCGACGATTCTGCCTGCGGTGCAGAAGAGCATCCCGGTGTGGGTGCTGAACTCACGCAATGCGGAGAATGAAGGCACGAAGATTACCGCGATGGCCGCGAAGTGCGCGAGTCCGTTCAAGAGTATTGCGGCAAAGAAACGGCTGACGATCATCGATGTGGTGGCGAGCCGGATGCTGATGTCGCATGGATATCTGAAGGCCGTGTTCGATGTCTTCGATAAGTACAAATGCGCTATTGATATGGTGTCGACGAGCGAGGTGAGCATCTCGCTGACGGTGGATAGCAATCAGCAGCTGCCGGAGATCTGCGCGGAGCTGGGCAAGATTGCGGACGTGAAGTTGGAAGGCCATAAGGCGCTGGTGTGCCTGGTGGGAGAGGACATTCGAGGGCATAACGGGATTGCGGGGCAGGTGTTCGGAGCGATTAGTCACATCAATGTGAGGATGATCTCGCAGGGTGCGAGCGAGATCAATATGAGCTTCATGATTGATGAAGAAGATGTGGAAGATGCGGTGCGGAGTCTGCACAGTCACTTCTTCGCGAACCCGGATGAGACGGTGTTCGACGTTGCGAACAGGGTTCAGCTTGAGAGCAAGGCTTAGAAAGGCGTACATGCGGGTTCTGGTTTTGGGGATGGGGAAGACAGGCAAGCTGGTAGCATCGGTTGCGGCGGAGCGCGGGCATAGCGTGAATGTGCTGGATGCCAAGGAGAACGCTGGATCTGCTGCGCTGACGCCGCCGTTTGTTGCAGGGTTCGACGTTGTGATTGACTTCACTACTCCGGAGGCGACGATTCAAAACATGCGGGCGTGCCTGGCGACTGGAGCGAAGATGGTGATTGGGACGACGGGCTGGTACGACAAGCTTGCGGATATGAAGTCGCTGGCGGAGCGCAAGCAGGCTGGCCTGCTGTATGGGACGAACTTTTCAGTCAGCGTGCAGGTGATGTTGAAGATGGCGGCAGTGATGGGAAGTGAGCTGAAGAAGGCAGGGTATGCGTTTTCGATTGCGGAGACGCATCATGCGAGCAAACTGGATTCCCCCTCGGGGACTGCGATCACTCTGGCGAAGATCGTTGAAGCTGCCGCGGGCGTGACCTCTGTGCCGGTTGAGGCGAAGCGTGAAGGGGACGTGATGGGGTTGCACTCGCTGACTGCTGCGAGCGATGCGGACCGCGTTGTGCTGACGCATGAGGCGTTTTCGCGGCGTGGATTTGCCGAGGGCGCGGTAAGAGCCGCAGAGTGGTTGTCGTCGCGTACTGGCTGCTACGACTTCCAGAGTGTCTACACTGAAATTTAGTTTTGCGAGGGTGATTTATGAGTGTGATGGAGATGGCGACGAAGACGAAGTTTGCGAATCTGACGTTTGAAGAGAAGCTGGATCGTCTGGCTGAAGTTGCGGTGAAGGTGGGGCTGGGGCTGCGTGCGGGGCAGGAATTGATCATGTCGGCTCCCATGGAGGCACTGCCGCTGGTGCGCCGGATTACCGAGCACGCTTACAAGGCAGGGGCGCTCCTGGTGACGACGTTCTACGCCGATGATCCTACGGTGTTGGCGCGGTACGAGTTTGCGCAGGATGCGAGCTTCGACTATGCGCCGAAGTGGTTGCAGGATGGGATTGCTGATGGGTTTCGAAGTGGCGCGGCGCGGCTCGCGATTGCAGGAGCGAATCCGGCGCTGCTGGCAAAGCAGGATCCAGCGAAGGTGGCTCGAGCTAACGTAGCCGCATCGAAGGCAGGTAAGCCCGCGATGGAGTTGATCACGCGGCATGAGATCAACTGGACGATTGTGGCGTGTGCGACACCGGAGTGGGCGAAGCTGGTGTTTCCGGGCGAGCCTGAAGATGTCGCAGTCGCGAAGTTGTGGGACGCGATCTTTGTGTCTTCGCGAGTGGCCGTGGATGACCCGGTGCTGGAGTGGCAGGAGCATGGTGCGCGGCTGAAGAAGCGTATGGATATGTTGAATGCGAAGCGGTTTTATGCGCTGCACTTCAAGGGGCCGGGAACGGATCTGACCGTGGGATTGGCGGACGAACATCTTTGGGCCGGTGGCGGGACGACAGCTGGGAATGGCGTTTATTGTCAGCCTAATATTCCGACGGAGGAGTGCTTTACGACTCCGCATAAGGACCGCGTGAATGGGACGGTGCAGGCTTCGAAGCCGCTGTCGCACCAAGGGACGCTGATTGAGAACATCGCTGTTCGGTTTGAGAGTGGCAGGATCGTCGAAGCTACTGCTACGGCGGGCGAGGATGTTCTGAATAGGCTGATCAGTACGGATGACGGGGCCCGAAGACTGGGCGAGGTTGCGCTGGTGCCGCACTCATCGCCGATTGCACAGAGTGGCGTTTTGTTCTGGAATACGCTGTTCGATGAGAATGCGGCGAGCCATATTGCGCTGGGGCAGGCTTATTCGACTTGTTTGATTGGCGGCGAGAAGATGGACGCGGAACAGCTGGCGGCGCTGGGTGCGAATGCGAGCTTGATTCACGTCGACTGGATGATCGGGTCTGGCGAGATGGATGTGGATGGCGTGGCTTCGGACGGGTCGGTTGAGCCATTGATGCGCAAGGGAGAGTGGGTCTAACCGCGACGCTGCCTGGAGGTTGATTCATCAACGCTTCGGGTCGCATCACGCTTGCTTCTTAGGAAAAGCCGCTCTGTTAGCGGCTTTTCCACTTCGGGCGAGAGAATTTCTCTGGTGTTCACTAAAGATTCGCAGTACATTTGAACTCAATCGGGCCACGCCCGTCTTCACATTCAGGTTCTCAAAAAGAATAGCTACTGCAATGCGCCTTGTTTTGCGGGAGATCTGTAGCTGGTCTTCCGGTCTTCAGTTGGTGTCTTCCTTCTGTCGTCGTGGTGTCGCATCCCTACAATTTCTTTTCAAGGAGAACCCTCTATGAACTCCGATATGACGCAAGGCGTTTCGCGTAGATCGTTTATGCGCCTTCTTGGTGCGGCCTCGGCCGCTGCCACTTCATTGCCAGCGTTGGCTGCGATGCAGCAGGCGGCTGCACCTGCACAGCCTGTGAAGCGTCGTATGCGCGGGATGCAGGACCTCCCGCCGGATACGGTCATCATCAGCGCGAATGAAAATCCTCTGGGGCCGGCTCAGTCCGCGCTAACGGCGATATGTAGCACGGCCGCGCAGGGCGGCCGCTATCATGAGGACGAATACGTGAAGACGATTGCCGTCTTCAATGAGCAGTTTGGGTTGAAGAACGACTACTCAGCGCTTTACCCCGGTTCGAGCGGGCCGCTGGATCTGGCGTTGATGTCGAACATTGGGCCGGATAAGCCGCTGGTCTACGGCGATCCGAGCTATGAGCAGGGGCCGCGCGCGGCTGACATCATGAAGGCCGCGAAGTATCCGGTGCCGTTGACTGCGACCTATGCGTATGACGTGAAGGCGATGCTGAAGGCGCATCCTTCACCGGGCGCGTATTACATTGTGAATCCGAATAATCCGACTGGGACGGTGACGCCCAAGGCGGACATTGTCTGGCTGGTGAATAACAAGCCGAAGGGTTCGGTTGTGATCATCGATGAGGCTTACACTCACTTCTCCGATAATGAGTCGTGTATCGATCTGGTGGCGCAGGATAAAGATGTGATCGTGATGCGGACGTTCTCGAAGATCTATGGGATGGCCGGTCTGCGGGCGGGTTTTTCGGTGGCGAGGCCGGACCTGCTTGAGCGATTTAACGTCGTGGGTGGGCCAAGCCAGAGCCTGGCGAGCGTCTCGATTACGACTGCTGCCGCTGCGCGTGCAAGTTTGCTGGATAAAGATCTGGTGCCGTTGCGGAAGAAGATCAATGCGGACATTCGGACGGATACGCTGGAGTTTTTGACCAAGCATGGGTACAAGATCATTCCGGGGTCGCAGGGCAATATGTTCATGGTGGATGTGAAGCGTCCGGGGAAGGAGTTCCAGGCGACGATGTTGAAGGAGAACGTTGCAGTGGGACGTACGTGGGCTGCACTGCCGAATTATGTGCGGGTTACGGTGGGGACGAAGGCTGAGATGGAGAAGTTCCAGACGGCGTTTGTGAAGTGCATGGATATGCCCCCAGGGGCTGCGCATGGAGCGGCGGCACTGCATATGCCGGAGTTTCATGTGCCCTCGGAGATGTATCGCGGTTAGTTGTCGCGGAGCGAATTTTGAGGCTCTGGCGAGAGATCGCCAGGGCCTCTTTTGATTTGCAGGGCAGGAAGATTGAGCGCTTATGAAATCTACACTCCCAACGCGGTAAACTTGCATTCATTATGGAATTGATGGGTTGTGGAACGGCGCTGGTGACTCCCTTTCGCAGGGACGGCAGTGTGGATGAGCCTGCGCTGCATGCGCTGGTGACGTGGCAGGTCGAGAGTGGAATCGATTTTCTTGTGCCGTGCGGGACGACTGGTGAAGCCTCGACGCTGAGTGAGGTGGAGTGGCTGCGAGCGATTGAGGTCGTGGTGGCCGCGGCAGCGGGACGGGTCCCGGTGTTTGCAGGGTGCACGCACAACTCGACGCAGGAGGTTGTGGCGCGAGTGGAGAAGGTGTCGCAGGTGCACGGATTGACTGGCGTTTTGTCGGCGAATCCGTACTACAACCGGCCTGGGCAGGAGGGGCAGTATCAGCACTTCAAGGCGATTGCCGAGGCGACGGCCCTGCCGGTACTGCTTTACAACATTCCTTCGCGGACGGGTGCGAACCTTGAACCTGCGACCGTGGTGCGACTGGCCGAGTTGAAGAATGTGATCGGGGTGAAGGAGTCGAGCGGGAATATCGCGCAGATTACAGAGTTGCTGACGACTGCACCGCGGAGCTTTAAAGTTTTTGCCGGAGATGATGGATTGGCGCTTCCGGTGGTGGCTTTGGGTGGGGCGGGATTGATTTCCGTCGCTTCCAATGTACTTCCCGGGCAGATGGCGCGGATGGTGCGAGCTGCACTCGAGAACGATTGGGTGGATGCACGGCGGATCAATCGGCAGTTCTTCCGGCTGATGCAGGCGCACTTCTGGGAGGCGAGTCCTGCTCCGGTGAAGGCGGTGCTGCATATGCTGGGACGCGGTGAGGATGTGCTGCGGTTGCCGATGGTGCCGGTGTCCGAGGCGACTCGGAGAAGATTGGAACGCATGGTGGGCGAGTTGGGGATGCTGGTAGGGGTGCCAGCTACGGGCGAAGATCTGAGGATGTTTTGAGGAGAGAGAGACCTCGTCAACTAAGAGTCTGGCTATTTGCGTCGGCAATTTGCTGCGCAATCTCTTTGCACGCGCAAGAGAAAGATCTTTGGCGTAGTTTTCACTTCGAAGATCTTCAAACAAAGACGAATACGGCTTCCTTGCAAAGGAACCAGATTGGTTCGATCCGAAGCCTTCTGCGAACTCAGATAAAGGGAGATGACTGGTGTGATGCTGAGGGCATGGAGGAAGTGCTCAAGGGAATAACCTTCGACGAAGTGCCGTTGAAGGAAAACGCACGTGTAGTGAAGGCGACTGCCGGGGTGGGGTGCGAGCGCGGTGGCCAAGGCGCGAACGGTGGGATGTGGCTCTTTCAGATTGATGGGAAGAAAGTTCAATTCCTCGGCACATTGAGCGGATGGGGAATGGCTATTCAGCCGACAGAGGTAAGCGGATTTCATGACTTTGTGACGGGATGGCATGTGTCAGGGCGTGAGACTGGTCTTAGCTACTGTCGCTTTGATGGCAAAATCTATAAGTCGATTCGTGGAACGTCCGCCTTCGGGGACGATAATGGCGTGTGGCGTTTAGAGACGCATGAGAAAAGTGCCCCGAATCAGTAACTACACAACAATTGGAGAGAAGATTGAAGACGTTAGAAACAGCGATTGAGTATTGGTTTGCGCAGGGTGCGGCGGCGGCTGGGAATGCTGAGGCAGAGGCGGTTTTTTTTGAGTTGCGGGGAAAGCTCGAGTCCGGTGAGCTGCGTGCTGCGGAGCCGGATGCTTCGCAGCCGCTGGGCTGGCGTGTGAATGCGTGGGTTAAGCGTGGGATTCTGCTGGGGTTTCGCATTGGAACCATGACGGAGATGGGTGGGGAGACACTGCGTTTTATTGATAAACATACGTTTCCGGTGAGGAAGTTTGTCGTGGCGGATGGCGTTCGCGTGGTGCCGGGTGGGGTGAGCGTGCGGAGTGGCGCTTATGTCGCTAAGGGTGTTGCTGTGATTCCGCCTGCGTACGTCAATGTGGGCGCTTATGTGGATGAGGGGACGATGGTGGATTCGCATGCGCTGGTGGGGAGTTGTGCGCAGGTGGGTCGGCGGGTGCATCTGAGTGCGGCGGCGCAGATTGGCGGGGTGTTGGAGCCGGTGAATGCTTCGCCTGTGATTATCGAGGATGATTGTTTGATTGGCGGGAATACTGGGGTTTATGAGGGGACTGTGGTGCGGAAGCGCGCTGTGCTGGCGGCCGGGACAGTGTTGACGCGGGGGACGCCGGTGTATGACCTCGTGAAAGGCGAGATTTATAAGGCTACGGCGGAGATGCCGCTCGTGATTCCTGAGGGGGCGGTGGTTGTGCCTGGGTCTCGGGCGGTTTCTAAGGGTAAGGGCGCGGAGTGGGGATTGAGTTTGGCGGCTCCGGTGATCGTTAAATATCGGGATGAGAAAACTGAGCTTTCCTTGGTGTTAGAGGATATTTTGCGCTAGTTTTATTTTTCACCCTCCATTTGTCCTCCTGTGGAGGCTTGTGTCCTGCCGGACGGGCCCACTGCGCGTGGGGCGGCCACTTCGTGGCTTGTATACCTTTTCTCGGTAACTTATCTGCTGTGGCCCTCCCGTTGGTCGGGACGGGCTACCGCTGCGCGCTCTTTGTCTATGCTGTCTTTTTCGGGACGGCGTTGAAGAGGTTGAGGAAGCCCTCTGAGAGAGTGGGGTGAGTGAGGATAATGTTGTGGACCGCTGAGTAAGGCATGTTTGCGGTCATGGCTAGCTGGATGACAGGGAGGAGTTCGCCGGTGCCGGGGCCGATGGCGGTGAAGCCGAGGATCTGATCGTCGGGGGCGATGAGGACCTTCATGAAGCCACGGGTCTCGTCCAGGGTGCGGCTGCGAAGGGCGGCGGCCATGGGGATCTTGCCGAGGCGGTAGGTAGTTCCCTGCTTCTTTGCTTCGTTTTCGGTGAGGCCGACGTGGGCGATCTCTGGGTCGGTGAAGGTGACGGAGGGGATTTGGCGGTCTTTCTTGCTGCGATTGGCTCCTGCGAGATTGTCGCGGATGATGCGGAAGTCGTCGTAGGAGGCGTGGGTGAAGTGGGGGGAGCCGGCGCAGTCCCCGATGGCCCAGACGCCGGGGGCGGTGGTTTCAAGGCGGTCGTTGACCTGGAAGTGGCCGGCGGGGGTGGTTTTGATGCCGACGGTGTCGAGGCCCATGTTTTGTGTATTGGGCATGCGGCCGGTAGCTACGAGGATGTGTGAGCCTTCTAGACGGGCTCCGTCACTGAGATGAACGATGACGGATTTGCCGGAGGTGCCTTCGACGCGGGTGACGTTGGCGTTGGTGACAATGTCGATGCCCTCGTCCTTGAAGAGTTGCTGGACGAGTTCGATCACGTCGGGGTCTTCGCGATGAACGAGAGAGGGGTTGCGTTCGATGATGGTGACGTTGGCACCGAAGCGGCGCATGGCCTGGGCGAACTCGAGACCGATGAAGCCGCCACCGAGGATGAGGAGGTGTTTGGGGAGGGTGGTGAGTTCGAGGACTTCGATGTGAGTGAGAGGGGCGGATTCGGCGAGACCGGGGATGGGGTCGATGGTGGCGCGGGAGCCAGTGTCTAGGAAGATGTAGTCGGAGCGGAGGGTGCGGGTGCCCCCGGCGTTAAGGGCGACTTCGATGGTCTTGTCGGCGATGAATCGGCCGAAGCCCATGACGATCTCGGCGTGTGACTTTGCGTAGTTGGCGAGGTGCATTTCACGGAGGCCGTCGATCATGCGCTGGCGGCGGGCGCTGACGGCTTCCATGTCAACGTGCCATTTGCCGTGGACGATGCCGAACTCTGCGCCACGCTGGAAGAAGGAGGCGACCTTGGCGGAGTGAATGACGTTCTTGCTGGGAAGACAAGCGATGTTTGGGCAGGCTCCCCCGATGCGCTTGTCTTCGACGTTGGCGACCTTCTTGCCCTGGGAGCCTAGGTGCCACGCTAGGTATTTGCCGCCTTCTCCGCTGCCGATGACGATAGCGTCGTACTGTTCTGGGGTGGACATGGTGATCTCTTTCTAATAGAAGTTTGATTAATCGCGGCGTTACTCAGATGCGACGGCGATTGCGGATGGCTCACGTTATGCCGCTTGCCAGATATTTATTTTTTTCTTCGATGAGTGCTCTAGTACCAACAGGCGTTGCGCCTAATTGTTTCTGGTGTTCCGAACATACCCGAGTGTATGACCAGCTTATTGCCGGGCTCCCATATCACCTGTGCAGTTTTCAATTGACGAGTGAAGGGTGGCCTGCAATGATCCCCCCGACGTCCGGGCGCCGTTGTCTCGGAGGGGATTCGAGAAAACTGGTGGCGGCAGGGCATGATGGGTGGCATCAAGGCTCAATATGACTGTGTCAAGGCACTCTCTGAAAGCGAGTTCTACGACGATCTGAAGGTGATCGACGTTCCGGTGCTGGTGATGCATGGGGAGGACGATCAGATCTGCCCCTTTCCCACTACTGGGGCAAGGTCGGTCAAGCTTTTGAAGCACGGCACGCTGAAATCCTACCCTGGCTTACCGCATGGGATGCCGACCACGCATGCAGACCAGATCAATGCTGACCTGCTGGAGTTCATAAAGTCGTAGATGGAAGCTGCTCGGCGAGTCAGAGGCGCTTCTTCCTTTGGTTCGCCGAGTAGCTAACCCGACGTCTGTGGCCCATGGGCGATACAGTGCAGAATTTTTCTTCACGTGATATCAAAGATGGCATGACAAACATTTCGCAGACCGATCCGGCCGTAGATGCTAAGCGCAGAGCTGCAGTTTGGGCTGCGTCGCAGATTGAAGATGGAATGAAGGTGGGGCTGGGCTCAGGCTCGACTTCGGCGCTGGTGATTGAAGAGGTTGGGCGGCGCGTTGCGGAGGGTCTGAAGATTACAGCGATTGCGACCTCTGAGGCTTCGCAGAAGCAGGCGCTGGAGTTGAAGATTCCGATGAGCGACTTTGCCCATCTGTCGAAGCTCGATCTGACGATCGATGGCGCGGACGAGGTGCAGGAAGGGACGCTGTACCTCATCAAAGGGCATGGCGGGGCGCTGCTGCGAGAAAAGATCGTGGCAACGGCGAGCAAGAAGCTTTTGATTGCGGTGGATCCGCGAAAGCTGGTGAAGACTCTGGGGTCGGTCTTTGCGCTGCCGGTCGAGATTGTGCCGTTTGGCTTCGAGACGACGATGACCCGGCTGCGGGACCTGGGTTTTGCCCCTGAGCTGCGTTTGAAAGATGATGGCAAACCTTATGTGACGGATGGGCAGCACTACATCGCTCACTGCGCACTGCCGCAGGTAGGGTTTGATGCGATGGAGGCTGCGGAGAAGTTGAAGGCAACATTGGGAGTTGTGGAGCATGGACTGTTTCTGGGGATGGCTAGCCGCGTGGTGATCGGTGGGCCGGAGGGGATTCAGGTTTTGGAGGCGCGGTAGGACGCCTAGCTTCCACAATAACTTCGCCGTGTTTGGGTGCAAACACGGACGATTGAGCTTGCGATGGTAAGCTTAAGTATTGATGGCACAAGATAAACTGAAGATGATACCGCTGGGGGGCCTCGGCGAGTTTGGAATGAATTGTATGGCCCTCCGCTGGCAGGATGACATTGTCGTCATTGATGCCGGTTTGATGTTTCCTGAAGAAGAGTTGCTGGGTGTGGACATCGTTGTCCCGGATATCAGCTATTTGACTGAAAACCGCGAGAAGGTTCGCGCGATCCTTTTGACCCATGGACATGAAGACCACATCGGCGGACTGCCGTGGATTCTGTCTGAGCTGAATGTTCCGGTGTATGGGACGGAGTTCACGCTGGCGCTGGTTGAGGGCAAGCTGGAAGAGCACCGGCTGCTCGATGATGCAGATCTGAACGAGATGATTCCCGGCAAGCGGCTGACGCTGGGGCCTTTTTCGATCATGCCGATTCGCGTGACGCACTCGCTGGTGGACTGCGTGGCGCTGGCGATTCATACGCCGGTGGGTGTGGTGCTGCATACGGGCGACTTCAAGATTGACTTGTCGCCGCCGGATAACAAGCCGTTCGATCTGCATGCGTTCGCGGAGCTGGGCAAGCAGGGTGTGCTCGCGCTGCTGCAAGACTCGACCAACGTGGACCGCAACGGGTACACGCCGAGTGAGCGTGCGGTGCGACCGAAGCTGGACGAGATCTTTGGACAGACGAAGAAGAAGCTCTTCTTCAGTTGCTTCTCTTCTTCAATTCACCGGATTCGGCTGGCGATGGAGTTGGCACATACCCATGGACGCAAGGTTGCAATTATTGGGCGGTCGCTGGATAACACGACCGAGATTGCGCAGGACCTTGGGTATCTGGATCTGCCGCAGGGATTGGTGATCAACCCGGGCCAGATTCGGGATTTTCCTGCGAATAAGTTGCTGATCATGATCAGCGGGACGCAGGGCGAGCCGATGAGCGCGCTGAGCCGAGCTGCCGTGAATAATCATAAGTTCGCGCATATCGATGCTGGGGATACTGTGCTGCTGAGTTCGCGAGTGATTCCGGGGAACGAGAAGTCGATCTACCGGATGATCGATCACCTGGAGCGGCGCGATGCGAAGGTGATTCATGATGATGGACAGTCTGGACTGATCCACGTCAGCGGGCATGGGAGTCAGGAGGAGTTGAGGTTGATGATCAACCTCGTTCGTCCGAAGTTCTTTATTCCGGTGCACGGAGACTATCGCCACCTGAAGCGTCATGCAGAGCTGGCGGGGTCGATGGGCGTGGTCGATAAGACGATTCTGCTGGAGGACGGCGACGTTCTGGAGCTGGATAAGGACTCGGCTACGAAGACGGGCAAGATCACGGTAGGCCGGGTTTGCATCGATTCAGGTGGGACCTCGACGGATGTTGTGGAAGATATCGTTATTCGCGATCGGAAGCACTTGAGCGAAGACGGGATAGTGCTGCCGATCATTCAGATCAACAAGCGCACAGGGCTGGTTGAGAATGCTCCTGAGATTGTGATGCGCGGCATGGCGATTCCTGAAGAGGGCTTGATTGCCGAGGCGCGGCACGTTGTGCAGCGGACGCTGGAGGGGTCTTCGGCGGAAGAGAAGGCAGACTATGGCGTGATCAAGGAGAAGATTCGTAATGATCTGAAGCGGTATATCCAGAAGAGCACGAGCAGGCGGCCTTTGATTATGCCTGTGATTCTGGAGATTTGACGGATTGTTTCTAGATAAGAAAAGCGCTCCTCGCGGAGCGCTTTTTTTATCTCTCAGTTGGACTTTGACGAAGAACTGACAGACGATTTGGACTGGATCTGAGCGGTAACGCCACTCATGTCGCCGTTGATGATAAGGGGCTGCTGCTGCGGGTCGTATTCTCGGATTTTCTTTTCCACGATGTGGAAGGGCGGAAAGGTGCCTGGCGGGTAAGGAACCTCTTCTCGGCTTACATCGCGTGCGTCGGTGACCTTCAAGATGTATTCGCCCTCGGGGACGTAGTAGAAGTGGAACGAGCCGTCGTCTTCGCTGATTTTGGTGGATACCAGCTGGGTGTCGTCGTCGGGATAGACGATGGCGACATTGCCTGCGTTGACAGTGTGGCCGGTCTTGGTTGCGAGCAGGCTGCCAGAGACAGAGTGCAGCTTTGAAAGAGGAATTGTGATGTCTGCTGAGCTTGACTCTTCTCCTTCGGAGAGCTTGATGGAGGTTGCATCGCGCCTGCGAAAGCTATCGCCGGAGTAGAGGTCAAGGGAGTATTTGGTTTCGTTCGCTGTGCCGCCTTCTTCGCTATAGACTTGACTCGTGAGAATGTTGACGAGCGCAAGTGATGTTTGGACCAGGTATTCACCCGCAGGCAGACCGCTGACGCGATAGTGACCTTGGTCGTCGGTGGGCATCCCTCCAAACGGACCTGCAATTAATTTGGTACGAAACGAGACCCACTTGCCTTTTTTGTCTTTGCTCAAAAGACCGACGGCAGCGTTTGCATCCGGAGTGCCGTCATCGAAGCGAATGGTGCCCGAGATAGCAGCGCCCTTCAAGATGCGTACCTCTGCAGTCGAGGTCCGGTTTGCCACCACCGTTACGGGTGTGAGTAGTTTGGCGATGAGATCTGCTGTCTCAGGTTTCGGATGATCTAGGTCTTCGCGCGAGATCAAGGCAAAGGGAGAGAGATAGCCAGGTTTTTCGACGAAGATATAGTAGTCGCCTGGGGCCACGTCAGGAATTGTAAAACTGCCATCAAGAAATGTCGCAGATAAGGCATAGCGTGTCTGGGCTGGCTGTTCGCCGTTGTGCCCCTTTACTGGATGGGATCTGTCGACGACCGGCTGAAGGACGACGTGGGCGTTGCGTGCGGGAAGATTGGTGTCTGCACAGATAACACGGCCGGTGACGATACCGACGCCAGAGGGTTCTACCGATTGCGCAAAACCGAAGACAGAGAAACAGAGAGCAATGACAAAGACGCGTCCGAGGAACATGCGATCTCCGAAGTAAGCGCAGTATATCCTGCAGGTCCTTGACTCAGCGAAACGTGATTAGGCTTGTGATTCTGGGAGCTTGAAACCACGTTGGAAGGAATGCAAGCCACCATAGAATGAAGAGACGAACTTAGGGCGGTGCAGTTTATGGTTTTTCTTAGCTCGGCTATCACCACTCGAGCGATCTCTCGTTTTTTTAGAATTTCCTCATTGCTAACAGTGTTGATGACAGCGGATTGCGAGGCGCAGAAGCCAGTGATCGTGCCGCCGTCGCGGCCCACGGTAGCGCTGGTGCTTGAAGGCGGCGGGGCGCTGGGGTTTGCACATATCGGCGTGATCGAGTGGATGGAAGCGCACCATATCCCGGTGGATTACGTGGCTGGAACCAGCATGGGCGGCCTGGTGGGTGGGTTGTATGCGTCTGGAAACAATGCGCAGGAGATTTCGACGTTTATGGGCGGGATCAACTGGCCTGCAGTGTTGAGCGGGCAGTTGCCGTTTCAGGCGTTGAGCTATCGACGCAAGGAGGACAAGCTTGCGTTTCCCAATCGGCTGGAGTTTGGATTGAAGCATGGGTTGAGTCTGCCGAGCGGGTTGAACTCCGGCTCTGCGGTGGGTCTGCTGCTGGATCGAACGATGCTGCCGTACTACGACCTGAAGAATTTTGATGATCTGCCGATTCCCTTCCGCTGTGTGGCCACCGATCTTACGACGGGACAGGAACACGTGTTCAAGGATGGATCGCTGGCGCAGGCGATGCGTTCGACGATGTCGATTCCAGGGGTCTTCGCTCCGGTAGCGCATGGAACGCAGATCTACTCGGATGGCGCCGCGGTGAATAATCTTCCAGTAAGCGTGGCGCGGGCGATGGGCGCGGATATTGTGATTGCGGTGTATCTGGATACGGGACCACTGAATAAGGCGAGCCTTGAGTCGCTGGTGGGTGTGGCAGGCAGGAACGTAGAGATTATGGTTGCGGCCAACGAGCTGAAGAGCATGAAGGACGCGAATATTCTGCTGAAGGCCGATGTGAGCAAGTTCACCTCGAGCGAGTTTGAGAAGAGCGAGGAGATTATTCCGCAGGGTGTGAAGGTCGCAGAGGAGCATGCGGCGGAGTTGGAGAAGTATGCCGTGAACGACGCCGACTGGAAGGCCTATTTGGCGCAGAGAGACGCACGGAGAAGGACAGTTATTCCGGAGCCGCAGTTTATCGATGTCTATGGGTTGAAGGGAACACAGCAGGCTGAAGTTAGAAACGAGTTTACGAAGTACATCGGTAAGCCGGTTGAACCGCAGAAGATCGAGAGCACGATTGCGGATCTGCAGGGGACGGGAACGTACTCGAGCATCAGCTACAACCTGATCGATCAGAAGAATGAGACTGGGCTGCTGGTGCGGCCTCGAATCAAAGACTATGGGCCGCCGTTCCTGCACATCGGGCTGACGCTCTCGTCGAATGATTCAAACGATATTCAGCTTGGATTGGGAGGACGGGCGACGTTCTTCGGACTGGCGGGGCCTGGCTCGGAGGTGCGGCTTGATGCGTCGGTAGGACAGGTGGCTGGGGTGACGGGGGAGTTATATAAACCGCTGGCGGTTGGTAGCCGGTTCTTTGTCGCTCCTCGCTTGTACTACACGCACACGATTACTTCGTTTTATTCGGGGAGCCAGGAGCTGTCGGAGTATACCGAGAATAAGAATGGGCTAGGAGCGGATCTTGGGTATCGGTTCAGCTCGAAGGCTGAGCTTCGTGTAGGCGAGGACTACCAGTGGTACGGAGAGACGCTGCGGATTGGACAGCCGATTGAACAGGTGTTTCAACTGCAGCCCTTTGTCAGCAATGTGCGGTTTCAATATCTAGGGCAGGATACCGTGCAGGTGCCGACGAAGGGGTCGGAGCTACTTACCAAATTCACGTATTTGACGGAGAGGCCAAATGATCCAGGTGGGCTCTCGCAGTGGGATACGAGGATGGCGCACTTTACTCCTGTTGGGGAGAAAGGAATTATCTTTGGGGTCGCGTCGGGTGGGACGAGCTTTGGAGCGACGAACCTAGGGCTCGCTGGATTCTCGCTGGGTGGGCCGTTGCGGTTGAGCGCATATGGCCGCGGGGAGTTGTTGGGGAACGACTATTTTCTGTTTCAGACAGGATATCTGTACCGGCTGGTGAGGTTGAATCCTGTGATTGGTGATTCGATCTATGCCACCGCGTTTTATGAGATTGGTAAGGTGTATGGAGCGGCGGCTGGAACGCCAAGTTTGCCATACGATGGCTCGGTTGCAGTGGTAGTGAAGACGCTGCTTGGACCGTTTTATGGTGGCGGAAGCATCGGGGATAGCGGACATCGTAAGTGGTTCTTTGGATTGGGACGGGTGTTTTAGCGCGAATCCATTTGAAGTCCACCGGACTATCGGGCTTTTTCAGTGGATCGCAACGAGCTCGACTAATTGGGGATAGTCTTGATGGATGTGGAAGATCCTATTCCTGGCAGAAATCATAGTGGTTATCCTGTCACTCATGAACCTGGGCGTTCCTGGATCTTATCGGCTATTTTGGCAATCTGAATGTGTTTATTTAGCGATTGCCGCGTCCCTCGCTCTGCTTTCCGTTTTCCTTGAGAAGCGTGAGACTATCCGAGATGGGCGAGAACCGATACAGCTTTTGAAAAGACCCCAGATTTTGGCTCTGACAATTCCGCTAGGGCTTTGGCTGTTGGGAATCTATTTTCTCGCGATGCATTTCAAGTGAGGTGAGTGCTATGTCAGATCAATTTGTGACGTTGGATGAGATTCGGGCGGCGAAGGAGCGGATTGCCGGGGTTGCGGTGAGGACTCCGCTTTATCGCGTGGAGCGAGCCCGGCTGCGGATGGGTAAGTTTGCGGAGTCAGACTTTGATCTCTATATCAAGGCCGAGAGTGAGCAGCCGATTGGGAGTTTTAAGTTGCGGGGCGCGTACAACATGGTGGCGCAGTTGTCGCCTGAGGCGTTGAAGCGTGGGGTGATTACGTATTCGAGTGGGAACCATGCGCAGGGTGTGGCGTATGCTGCGAGGGCGCTGGGTGCGAAGGCAGTGATCGTGATGCCGGGGAATGCTCCTGAGGTGAAGAAGGCGGCTACGAAGGCGCTGGGCGCGGAGATTGTCGAGGTGGGGCCGGCTTCGTCGGAGAGACGGATGAAGGCGGAGGAGTTGGTGGTGAAGTTTGGGTATGCGATGATTCCGCCGTATGATGCGCCGCAGATTATTGCTGGTCAGGCGACGTGTGGGTTGGAGATCGTCGAGCAACTGCCAGGAGTGGAGCTGGTGATTTCACCGGTGAGCGGAGGTGGGTTGCTAAGTGGGACGGCTACTTCGGTGAAGCTGGCGGCACAGGCTGGGCTGGTTGGTGCGGGAGTGCAGGTGTGGGGCGCGGAGCCTGAGCTCGCGGCGGATGCGAAGGAGAGCTTTTATTCGAAGACGCTGGTGGAGTGGCCGGCGGCTGATACGACTCGGACGATTGGGGATGGATTGCGGACGCAGAGTATGGGGGTATTGAACTTTGCGCATGTGATGAAGTTTGTCGATGGGATTGTGACGGTGTCAGAAGAGGAGATTCTTGCTGCGATGCTCGTGATGCTGAGCGCGACGAAGCTGGTGCCGGAGCCGAGCGGGGCGGTGACGTTGGCGGCGGCGCTGTTTCATGCGGAGGAGTTGCCGAAAGTGAAGAAGGTAGCGGTGATTTTGAGTGGGGGAAATTTGGAGCCGAAGTTGCGCGATCAGTTGGAGGGGGAGTTGGCTGCTCGGTAGTGTCTTTTTCTGAGTGGGATGTATGGCTAGGATAGGAGAGGGTTCGCGCGTGGCGCGAATAACCCACCCTTTGCGATGAGACTGCAAAGGATGGGCCACCCGATCAGCAGATCGGCCAGCAGAATGGGCCGCCCTTCTCTTGTGATGCTTCGAACGAATGTGGGAGTTCTTCCCTTTCGACAAACTCAGGGTCAGAATGACAGAATTTTCTCTCGCCATAAAAGGTTGGAAGTAATTTGTAACTAAATTGTTGCAAATTAATGTTTTTGATAGCGGGTGAGGACGTCTTGGAGGGAGAGTGCGCCTTCGAGGGAGCCGCGCATTGCTCGGTTGGTGATAGGGAGTAGTGGCCAGCGTTGAAAGTGGGGCAGGGCGCTTGCAAGTGGAAGGTCGGGGAACAGTACGGGGGTGCGTTCGTGGCCAAGGTGTTCGGCTAGTGTCATCTCCCACGGGGCGGTTGGTGCGTCGCTGGTGTTAGCCTGCGCTTCTTGTGAATTCGGGATGCCTATCGATGACAGGGATTCCAGCTCTTCCCTTCTTGCTGCGTACCAGAGGCCATCGTGGCACTGGATGAGGAAGACCGGGATGGATTGTGGGTCTTCGAATTGTGCGAGCGACTGCAATGTGTTGGCGATGGTGTCGCTGCCTTGCAGGATCGGGACGGTGACGGGCTGGATGGCGTCTTCGAGGTGGAGGTTGCTCTCTTCGCGGAGCTCCTCCATGGAGGGGAGATAGAGGCCGTCCCGGTGGGTGAACTGCTCGAGGATGGGGACGGGCTGGAGGATGCGGGAGATGAGGTAGGCGATGGTGTTCGCGAGGATGACGGGAAGAACGATGGAGTAATTGCCGCTGACCTCGAGCACCATGAAGACGGAGGTGAGCGGAGCGCGCAGGAATGCGGCGAAGAGGACTCCCATACCGACTAGCGCATACGAGCCAATCGTGCCGGTGAGGTGGGGGAAGTAGATCTTTTCGAAGGTGCCGACTGCTGCGCCTAGCATGGCTCCGATGAAGAGCGTGGGGGCAAACATGCCACCGGGCGTTCCGCTGGAGAAGGAGAGCGTGGTGGCGATGATTTTGAAGAGGGCGAGGATGAGAAGCATGCGCCAGGTGAACTGGGAGTGCATGGCCTGATCGATGGCCTCGTAACCTGCGCCCATAACCTGAGTGAGACCGAAGTAGCCGATGGCTCCGACGATCAGACCTGCGGCTGCGGGCTGGAGAAGCTGCGACCACTGGGGCTGGCTGCGGAGTTTGGGGCGGAGGTAGCTGAGAGATTTTGCGAAGAGGAGAGAGGCGAAGCCGCCGAAGACGCCGAGGGCCGCGTAGGCGAGAAGTTCGCGCGAGTCGCGGAGGTCGACGACGGGAATGCGGAACATCGGCTGCGCTCCCCAGAAGGAGCGGGCGACGACGACACTGGAGATGGCGGAGAGGACGATGGAGCCGAGGACGGCGGCGCTCCATTGGCCGATGACCTCTTCGATGACGAAGAGGATGGCAGAGATGGGGGCGTTGAATGCGGCGGCGAGGCCTGCGGCGGCTCCGATGGGAGCGAAGATGCGGAGCTTCTCTTTCGACATGCCGAAGCGGCGGCTGATGAGTGAGGCGACTCCGGCACCGATCTGGAGGGATGGGTCTTCGGGGCCGAGGGAGTGACCACTGCCGATGGCCAGGGCGGAGAGGAGGAATTTGCCGATGACGGTGCGGAAGGAGATGTAGCCGTTGTGGATGTAGAGCGCGGCTTTCGTCTGGTTGATGCCGCTGCCTCGGACATTCGGGAAGATGTAGCGGGCGAGGAGCGCGATGACGAGGCCGGCGGCGGCGGGGATGAAGAGGAGACGGGGTTGATGTGGGTTTGGCGAGGAGCCGAGGAGAAGAA
Source organism: Tunturiibacter lichenicola (assembly GCF_051013355.1). Classification (GTDB taxonomy): domain Bacteria; phylum Acidobacteriota; class Terriglobia; order Terriglobales; family Acidobacteriaceae; genus Edaphobacter; species Edaphobacter lichenicola_F. Next base: position 1,194,579 of record NZ_CP132944.1, read on the forward strand.
CGCTGAGCCATTCGATGGCCATGCGGAAGGAGACGACGAGAAGGCCGGAGATGACACCGATGAAGATGGAGAGCAGAAGGAAGATGCGCTCTTCGCGACCGGGTGCGATGCGGGAGATCATCTCGTCTTTGAGAATGTCTGGCGCGACGGGTTCGCTTTCAGTGGTGGTGAAAGGATTTTGCATTCGTTATGGTTCCAACGCATTGGGAGTCTGGGCCAGCAGGAGCAAAAGCGCGTCGTCGCCGGTGAGTGTGCCACAAATCTTTGCGGTCTGAATTTCGGTGTCGAAGACGAGGAGCATGGTTGCGTCCTGTTTGGTTGGGTCGTTGAGCAGGTCGGGCCGCGTCAGCGTGACTTCTTTGCTCGTCCATTTTTTTCGGAGATCTTGTAGTGGAGAGGATGTGCTACCGGCCGTTGAGAGCTGGGTGTTGCAGGTGTCGAAGCGCCTTTTAGCAAGGTCACGGGCTTTGAGGATGCGCGCAACTCGTTCGTCGTTCGGCAGCTTCTTCAACGGGGCGATGGCAAGGATGCGCGTTGAGTTTTCGAGCATCTCCTTCTCGCTGGGTGTGATGGGCTCCTGATTTGAGGCATCCGATTTGTGCTCGCGAATGGCTTGCTCCATCATTCGGTGCGCATCTTCGAAGTGGCCGGACTCGTATTCGAGGCGGGCGGTAGCTTCCAGAGCGGTTTGGTTCTTGGGATCTTGCGCAAGGGCCTTCTGGTAGTAGGTCAGGGCGTCGCGGGGAGCGTTCGCCTGCTCAAGAAGCGGAGCGAGGGTAAGGGCAATGGCCGTGTCGTCCGGGGCGTTGCCGCCGGCGATGAGCAACTCCGTCCGGGCACTGCTGAGGTTGTGTTGGGCGAGGAGGTATCGGGACAGCTCGAGACGGACTTCGCGTCGACGCACCGTGCCGTCACCCTCCCAGGTGCCGTAGATGGAGGCGCGGTAGTAGTTGACGGCGGTCTGCGTGTCGTTCTTCTTTGCAGCGAGGCGGGCGAGGTTGCGATTGATGAGGCCGCTGCCGGGTTCCGTCTCCCAAAGGCCGAGATAGTAGTTGTAGGATTCGTCGGTGTGGCCAGCGTCGCCGAGTGCCTGGGCGAGGAGAAGCTCGCAGTCACGGCGGCCGGGCGCGTACAACAGGGCTGTTCGCAGGGCTACGATAGCTTGATCTGGGTTGCCCGCGTTGAGAGATGTCTGACCTCGGGCGGACCAGCGCTGTGCAAGTTCCTGGCGGTGGGAGGCGAAGGAGCGAAAGAGAAACAGAGTGATGAGAAACAGAACCACTGTTACGAGCAAAAGACTCAGGAAGGTGAGGGAGTCGCGAAGGATCAGCCTTCGCTTCATGCTCGAAAATTCTTCTGTTTGCACTGTCATAATGCGGTCAAGAAAACAGTCGTACCTCTCTCGAACTGCTTCCAGTCTATGGGTTTGATGCCGATGGGGATAGGGACGCGAACCTGTGGCTTACTCGTCTGCAAATTTGATGGAATTTAGTGAGGATTGCAGGCGAAAGTTTAGACTGGCTTTCGGCGAGTGATTCTTCACGTCTAAATGAGGTCTATGAGGCTCTCTATCGTGTGGCGGTGTTCGGGGATGGGTGTTGGGGTGGCTTTGCTGCTGGTGGGATCAGCTGCGGTAGAGCAGGCAAGCGCGCAGAAGAAGTCGCAGGATTATGCCACGGCGGCGCGGGCGACGGTGCTGCACGATGCGAACGTCTATGTCGCGGCGGATGCGGATGCACAGAAGATTTCGCTGGTGACGCCGGGGCATGAGGTGGTGATTGTCGAGCGAAGTGGACCTTGGGTGAAGGTCTTTGCCAACACCGATATCAACGACGATGCGAATGAAGACGATCGCAACAAGCCGGTGTTTGGTGAAGATGCGAATGTGACGCCAGCTTCGGGGTGGATTCGGGATAAGGGGATCCTGGGGCCGGCTACGACGGGCGGTGATGTGATTTTGTTCGGGACGGCGGCGAATCTTGAGGATGAGGCGGAGCGGCCACATGCGCCGAAGGGAGCTGCTGGCCAGGCGCACCTGCTTTATAAGCGGGTTGCGGAGTATTTTCCAGGCTCGCCGCTGGCGGGAGAGGCGGCGTGGAGATCGGCGGATATTCGGTGGCAGTTGGATAGGGCCGACATCAGCTCGCTGCCGAGCGCGAAGGAGCAGGAGGCTTATCTTCGTCCACAAATCTATGAGGGAGAACTGAAGAAGGTGCAGAAGGTGTATCCGGGGAGCGAGTATGCAGCAAGGGCGGCGTACGATCTGCTGGATAACAAGCTGTGTGGGGATTGGCAGGGACTGCCGAAGTGTCCGGAGATGGAGACGGGGCTGTATGTGAAGTATGCACAACAGTTTCCGGATGGGCCGAAGGCGGCGGAGGCGCTGTATAACGCTGTCTACCGGCAAGGTGTCGCGGTGACGATGTATCTGGTGCAGGAGGACCGTAAGCGGTCAGATGAAGCGGCGAGGAGAGTGCAGGCGCTGGCGCAGGATCTGAAGACGCGGTATCCCAAGTCGGACTTTGCGGCGAGGGGCGCGAGTATTGCGTTTCGGGTATCGCAGGGGATCCCGGTCTATGGGAGCGACCGGGATTGATGGGGGCACCGACGGTTGGCGCGGGTATCTTCCTCAGAACTCCGTTTGATCGATTTATCGTTTACACATGCGGACGCTTTAGGATAAAAGCATGTCGATTTTTCATGTGATCATCCTTGCCATCGTGCAGGGTCTGGCCGAGTTGTTGCCTGTCTCCAGTTCCGCTCACGTTGTGGTTGCCGAAAAACTGTTGGGGCTTGACCCTACTACGCCACAGATGACACTGCTGCTGGTGATGCTGCATACCGGCACAATGTTTGCCGTAATTGTTTACTTCTGGAATCAGTGGAAGAAGACGTATTTCTCGAGCGGCGATGCGTTCAAACGGTTTCTGGTCCGACTGATCTGGGCTTCGCTGCTTACGGCTGTGATCGGTGAAGTGATTATCAAGGCGATCGAGAAGACTGCGTTCAAAGGTGCATCCAAGGGGGAGATCGAGCTGTTGTTTGGGCGGCTGGATCTGATCGCTCCGGCGTTGGCCGCGGCTGGGCTGTTGATTTTGCTGGCGGGGCTGATGGAGAAGCGGCGCATGGGAGCGCACGAGCAGGTTTATGGCGACAGCGTGACGATGCGGCAGGCGGGTTGGATCGGTGCAATCCAAGGATTGTGCCTTCCGTTCCGTGGTTTTTCGCGCTCGGGGGCGACGATCTCGACAGGTATGTTGACCGGGGCGAGTAAAGAGCGTGCGGAGAGATTCAGCTTCGCGCTAGCCGTGATTTTGACTCCTCCGGCGGTGGCGCGTGAGATTTTGCGGCTGGTGAAGGCTTCGCATGCTGCTCAGGCGGCTGGCACTACGATTGACCTGCACGGGAGCATGGTGATGGGGCTGCTCGGGGCGGTCTTTGCGTTTCTCGCTGGGCTGGTGGCTCTGAAGTGGCTGAGCAGTTGGTTGGAAGAGGGACGCTGGTATCTGTTTGGGATCTATTGCCTGGTGGCTTCGGTGGTGGTGTTCGGGCTGTACCACGCAGGGTATTGAGCGGCTTGTGATTGAATTGCTTTGGATAGAAGGGCTTCGCGGTGGGCGTGGTCATGGCAACCGGCCCAGCCGCGGAGCCTTCTGTCAATCGACGTCTCTCCCCAGACGTCGGTTGATTCGTTTGCACGGCTCGTTTCGTGAGCCGATGCAGGTCCCCTCTGCACTTTCCGAGTCGGTGAATGCTGAGTCAGTTGGCTTTACAGATCCGCGCCTTCCGACCGCTGGTTTCGGCGTTGGGACAAAACCTTTCATCAGATAACGCGTATGCGTGGGCGAAAAGGTGCCACTCATGGAGGGCACATTTTGCGAAATATTTGCGTTTTTGAGGAAGACTTCGGTTTATTGCGCTCGGGTGTACAACCAGGCCCAATAGATGAGGGGGAGTTGCAACGGTATACGGAGCCACTGAGCCCAGCTTTGACCCATGATTCCCGGTGCATACAGATGGGCGGTCGCCATGTAGATGTTGGCCGGAAGAACGGCGATAAGGAGTGCGATCAGCCCCCATGCGGCGGCTTGGCGCGTAGATGCAAAGAGGAGTCCGAGGCCCCCTAGAATCTCTGCCGCTCCGCTGATGTAGACAATGGGAAGGTGCGCAGGCAGATAAGGCGGCACGATCTTGAGATAGACCTGCGGCGCGATGAGATGGACACAACCCGCAGCGATGAAGAGAACTGCCAGAATGGTGCGCCCTATCATGGCTGTCAGTTCCCTCTTTCGTGACGTCGTTGCTTACAGAGTCGTTATTAACAAAATATACGGGCAGCAGGATGAACCTGCTGCCCGCCGCATAACGTTAATTGTGTCTTGGACTATTTCGATACGAGTGCGTCGCGATGGCTCTTCACGTAGTCGTGCGAGGTGAGGACATGAGCCTGTTGCTCCGCGATCAATTGACGAACGGGTAATGGAAGGTCCTGATTGAGAGCGTCGGCGTATGCCTTCTTAGCTTCGTCTTCGCCTTGTTCTGCGGTATCAAGCAAAGAGTGATCGCCGCCTCCAAGCTTCGCCTTGAGGTCTCCCCAGACGCGGTGGAGGGTACCTGCGGTCGTGCCGGATTCCTTGATGTCGTGGACGCCGTTCTGATGAAGGATCTCTTCGAGATCGCCGCGGAAGCTCGCGCGTTTGAGAGATTCGGCGAGAAAGTACCGCTTCAGGGTGTCGTCCTTGAGGCGCTCACCGATGTCGGCAAAGCCTTTTTGGCTGTCGAGCAGGGTGCTGATGAGGGAGTTCAGTGCGAGGTTCATTTCGTTCTGACGGCCTGAATCTGTGGACATAGGATCCTCAATCTTGGTGAAGTGGGTTCGGTTGGGGCGGGGTCCGTCGGCTGAGCGCGATTCTCCTCTGCCGACGGCAAGCAAGAGAAATCGCGAAAATCCCGCGCCCCCGCCAACCGGTTCTAAGGACCGCCGGGTGGTATTTGGCCCGGCGGCGGATATAAAAAGGTAGATGCAGAGAGTTGCCGTGGGTTTGTATTCGGGTACCCCAATTTAGTTTCCACACATTTATGTCTGGGCGACTGGGATAATCGAAGATGCTCTGGTGGTTCGCGGACTTAGTTTGGATCGCCCGGTGTGCGGGATTTGTGCGCTCCGGGGCGAGTGAGTCTGTGCGCACCTCAACCATGAAGGCTCCCCAATGAAAACCCTGAGACTGGTTTCGACACCGACGCGCAACCGCCTGAACGAGATACTCGGGATGGTCATACTGGTGGGAGCAGGACTGATGCTGCTGGCGTTGGCCAGCTACACCCCCACGGACCCCTCGTTCGATACGGTCGGGCAGTATGTTACGGGGCGGCCCGCGCATAACTGGACGGGCATGGTCGGGGCGTATCTTGCCGACGCGACGCTTCAGTTGATCGGGGTTGCAGCATTTTTTCTTCCGCTGGTGCTGGCACGCCTCGGAGTCTGCTGGATGCGGTCGCGGCCAGCCGGATCTCCGCTCGCAAAGACGATTGGGTTGGGAATGTGGGTGGTGTTTGCACCAGCGGCGATCGCGTTGCTGCCGGGGACAATGCTGTGGCGGAGTTCGCTGCCGATTGAAGGAACGACGGGCCGGCTGCTGGCGGACTTTATGGTGCATTACCTCAATCTGCCGGGCGCGGCGATTGTGCTGGCACTGATGGTGTCGGTGTCGCTGTATCTGGCGACCACGTTTACGTTCAATACGGCGCGGGAGTGGGCGACGATCCGCTTCGGTTTCGTGCAGCGGCTGTGGGAGTGGTGGTCGCAGCGACGCAGCAAACGCGCGGGTGCGGAAGCAGCGATCGAAGAGTCATATGGGAGTAAGCGCGAGCAGGCGGATGTGAAGGCTCGACGTCTTCGGGAGATGGCAGAAGAGGCAGAGCGTAAGAGACTTGAGCCGGAGCCCGAGACTACGACGCTCCTGAGCGGGCTGTTTGGATGGTTAAGCAGGAAGAAACGGGTTCAGCCGATCTCAATTGCGCCGGAGGACATTGCGGCTCATGGACATCCGAGCTCGATCTTTCAGGCCATGCCAAGGACGCTTGTAGATGCTCCTCCTGTAACCGCGTTCGGTACTGCAGCGGCAGCGGCGGCGCCCTTCGCTGAGGTGTTGGCGAAGGCGGCTGCTCCGGTGCATGCGCTGGATGATGAGTCGAACTTCGGTGATTTTGGTGGAAACGATCGGCAGGAAGAGGAGTGGCGCGAGCCGATTTCAATGAAAGCTCCCGCTCCGATGAAGGCGCCAAAGAAGATAGTAGAGGAGCCGAGAGCTTCGTTTGCGGCGCTTGCTTCTCCTGCGGCGGCGCCTGCTGCTCCGTTGCACACTCTGCCGGAGAGTATCTCGTTCGGCAAGCGTGCGGATGCGGATATCAAGCCGGTGACGATTGTGCCGAAGAGTGTACGCGGATATAAGCTGCCACCCTCTTCGCTGCTTTATCGGAACGAAGAGCACGCAATCGTCCGCGAAGATGCGCTGCGCGAAGAGGCTCGGGTGCTGGTCGAAAAATCTGCTGAGTTTGGCGTGGATGGACAGGTGACGCAGATCAATCCAGGGCCGGTGGTAACGACGTTTGAGTTCAAGCCGGAGGCTGGCGTAAAGGTTGCTCGCATTACCGGGCTGGCCGACGATCTCTGTCTTGCGATGGCGGCGGAGTCGATCCTGATTGAGCGGATGCCGGGTAAGAGCACGGTAGGAATTCAGGTGCCGAACCACGAGCGCGAGACGATCTGGTTGAGGGATGTGGTGGAGTGTGAGAGCTTTGCGCAGTCGAAGAGCAGGCTGGCGATTGCGCTGGGCAAGGACATCAACGGGCGCATCGTCACTGCCGATCTGGCGAGTATGCCGCACGTGCTGATTGCAGGCTCAACGGGATCGGGTAAGTCGGTCGCGATCAACGCGATGATTATGAGTGTGCTCTTCAAGAGCACGCCGGAGCAGGTGAGGATGATCCTCGTCGACCCGAAGAGGGTTGAACTGGGGATGTACGAAGGGATTCCGCATCTGTTTACGCCAATCATTACAGAGGCGAAGCTGGCGGCGAATGCGCTGCGAAATGCCGTGCGTGAGATGGAGCGGCGTCTGAAACTGCTGGCAGCGAACCATGTTCGAAACATCGATCAGTTCAACAAGTTGTTCGATCATGGCAGCGAATATTTGTTTGAGGATGTGAACCAGGAGCCGCTGCCTTACATCATCATCATCATCGATGAGCTGGCCGATCTGATGATGCTCGATCGGGCGAACGTGGAAGAGTCGATCACGCGGCTGGCGCAGATGGCGCGTGCGGTGGGGATTCACCTTGTGCTGGCAACGCAGCGGCCATCGGTCGATGTCATCACTGGATTGATCAAGGCGAATGTGCCGACTCGTATGAGCTTCCGCTTGGCGACGAAGGTGGACTCACGGACGATCATCGACTCGAACGGCGCGGAGAGCCTTCTGGGGCGCGGAGACATGCTCTATCTGCCGCCGGGAACGAGCCGCGTGCAGCGAGTACATGCGCCCTTTGTTACGGAGAAAGAGATTTCGGCGGTCACTGCATTTTGGAAGGCGCAGGGCGAGGCCGAGTATGTGCATGGATTCCTCGAAGGACCGAAAGAAGATGCCGGCACCGGCAAGGATGGTGATGGTGGAGTTGACGGGGACAATAACGACGAGCTCTATGACGATGCGGTTCGTTTGGTGTTCGAGTTTGGAAAGGCGAGCACTTCCCTGCTGCAACGTCGGCTGCGGATTGGATATGGCCGCGCGGCTCATCTGATCGACATGATGTACAACGATGGTCTGGTGGGGCCTGCAGACGGGTCGAAGCCACGCGAGATATTGAAGTCGCCGAACTGGATCAGCGAGGTGGATGCGGCGATCCGTTAGTTCGTTTCGTGTCGTGAGGTTGATTCGAGGACGTTGTTAGTGGTGGATGTGCTTCGAACTGCGAATGGCGACGATCGCGAGGATGCAGATCACGACCAGGAGAATAATCCAGAGAAGATGCGGGCGACGCTCGGTGAGCGGACGCGCGTCGGGCCGGTCATGGTAGAGAACGTTCAGCCTCTCGCGGCCTAGCTGTGCGGTATGGACTGCGCTCGATAAAGAGAACAGGCGGGCATAGTCATACTGGGGCGCGGTTAGGGCTGGGTCGCCGTAGTACAGAGTCAGAGGTCTTTCGTTGGGAGCGTCGAAGCAGATCTTGCGTTGACGCATCTCAAGCCGAACGCCGGTAATCGGGAGTGGGGTGTCGTCGCCATTTTCGACAGCTACCTGGACGGTCGCCTCGCTTTGCATGTTGGAGCCGAGGGTGGCGGGGATGCTGAGCTGCTCCTGACGGATCTCGCGACCGGCCTGGGTTAGGTGGACGCGGAGGATCGTGCCGACGAGGGTTTCACTAGCTGAGCTGGCGGGGTTAGCTGTGCCGTCGGGGTGGTCCGTGATGTGTACGTCGCGACTAAAGTTGGCTTTGTAGGTAGGAGCCAGGTCGAACGAGACTCGCTCGATTGGGATGCGCTCGGGTAGTGCGAAACTGGCGATGCTTTGACGGCCACGCTGGGTGACGACAGAGCGAGCCGCGGTGGTGTAGATGGATTGGGCTTCGCGGCTGGGAGGGATGGTGACGCCCTGCACCAGCTTTTGCAGCGCTTCAGGTGTTAGAGAGCTGGCGCTCGCGCCTGCTGCTGGAGAGATAGCGAGTTCTACGTGGAGATAGGGGAGGCTGGTCTCCTGCAGATGGATAGAGGTGTTGCGGGAGAGGTGCTGGGTGGTGAGATCGAAGAGGGTGTAGTCGCCGAGATGAGTCTGGTTTGAGTAGTTGGGATTGCGCGTGCCGAAGACAGTGGCAGTCGCCAGAAAGTCGTGGCCGGCGAGGGCGAGGTCGATCTCGGTGTAGGGACGATTCGGCATCTCGAGGTCAAAGACGATCTTGCGGCCGCGCAGGCCCAGATTGCGAATGGTGGCGGTGTCACTGTCAGGCTGCTGAGGTTCGCTGAGCGTGATGGCGTAAGGAACTTCGTGGTTGTCCCCGAAAAGGCGAAGGTCTTTGAGGGAGGGGGCGGCGTGCGGAAAGAGCTGAGGATCGATGACGGCGCAGTTTTGACCTGGGTCGGAGGGAGCGACGATCCGTTGATAACGGAGATACTGCGGGGTGGTGGTCTCGGGGCCCGCCTGCCAGAGGAGAAGCGCTAGGAGTATGGCGAACTTCACTGGTCGGCTCCTTGGTGACTGGGATCGCAATGGCTGGGGTTACCGGGTTCGATTGCTGGGTGGGGATCGCGGAGGGCGAGCCAGTCTTTTTGATAGGCGAAGCTGACTGCCATGAGCAGCGCTCCAAGGCCGAGAAAGCTGAGAACGCGATAGCCCTGGCTTAGATCGCGGAGATCGTAGAGGAAGGCTTTGGCGATGGTAAAGACGAGAAGGACGAGAGCCTGCCAACGGATGAAGGACGAGCGCTTCCAAAAACCGATAGCGAGCAGACCTGCTCCATACAACATAAGGAAGGCTGAGATCGCGAGAGCTTTTTGAAGATCGGCCTCAGGGTTGCCTGCAGAGACGCGCCATGCGGAGTCAAGCTCGCGGAGACAAGACAGGATGGCGATGAAATTGAAGGCTACGATACAAGACCCTGCGATGAGCAGCCAGCCAGGGAAGGACTTGTCGTGATGGTTGTCACGATTGAGTGGCCGGTGTGCGATCAGGATTGAGATACCGAGGGCAGCGAGGCCGAAGAGCGCAGTCGCGAAGCGAAGATTGAGGAAGGCCGTGTTGATTCGCTCATCGAGCCAGAATGGTTCGACGAGGAGCCCGCAGATTCCGAGTGTTAGGGCTGCGATCGCGAGACGGCGAAGAAGGCGCGGAGCCTTGAGAGCGGCTTCGTCTGATGTTGACCCTGTGAGACGGGCTGCGACCCAGAGAAGAGCAGCGCCTTCTGCGAGCCAGCCTACGATGATCCAACGTCCGCTGGCTTTGAGGGGAATGGCAATGGTGAGGAAGACGATTGCGAGGGAGAGATGGACTGCGGAGGTGACCTGAGGCTGGACTACGCGCATCAGGCCGAGGTAAAGAGCGGCGAAGAGAACCGCGACCCAGGGTTGGAGATCATGGTTGCCGGTGTCCTGCAGGATCGCATAGAACGCGAGAGCGGCGAAGAGGGCGTTGGCCAGCGGGAGAAGTATCTCGGGTATGCGAGCAGTCGCCGGTCCTTCGCTTCGCGAGGCTCGAAGGGATGGGACGAGGAATGTCAGGAAGAAAGCCGCTAGAAAGATCGTTGTAGTGGCAAGCGGCTTCGGCGTTTTGTACACGTTGAACCATTCGGCATACCACCCGATGAAGAACGCGACAGTAGCGGGAAACGCCCCGAGCAAGAGACGGTGCCAGGGTTTGAGACGGACCAGAATGACGGTAGCGATGTCGATGGAGAGGATGTAGGTGAAGAGGAATATCTCATGGTTGCCGCCGGTGGAGAGTAGCAGCGGAGTGGCGAAGCCGCCAGCGAGGGCATAGGCGGCGAGCATCTGGCTGTTCTGCGACCATGCCATGTAGGCGTTCCATGCGGTGACCAAGATCATGGCGCCAAGAGCGACTTCGGCGGGCAACAGATGGTAGAGCTGGAAGGCCGCCCAGAGCGAGAGATAAAGAGCTCCGCTGCCGATTGCTTTCAATGCGTAGGAGAAGGCATTGAAGTTCTGGCGACGGAACCGCTCGGACCAGAGGATGATCCCGGCACCCGCGATGAGGCCGGCCAGAATGCGACCGATGGGGCCGATGTAGTGGTTGTCGATCGCCCACTTGAGAAACAAAGTCGTCGCAATGAGCAGAGCGACGATGCCGATGCGGCTGAATAGCTGGGATCCGATTCGATCTTCGAGGGAGCCTTCGATCTTGGGGAGATGTCTGGAAAAGTTTGGCGCTACACGGTTGTCTGTGGCGGGTGTTGAGGCTTTGCGGGAGAGAGGAAGGTGCCGGGATTTGTCAGAGGAAGAGACACGCAACTCGGCCAGTTGCCGCTCCAGGGCTTCGACGCGGGAGGCCAGGGCGGCTAAATCTGCGGCCGCTTGTGTTTGCTGATTGGTCTGCTTTTGGTCGTGCTCGTCCTGCTGATCCCCCGGGGCCATGCCAACTACTGTACCGCTATCGCGTCAGGGAGTGGAACTGGAGGCAGTCAGTTGATAGTCTTTGCGCTGAGGAAGAGTGCATGTCGCTTCGGATCCTGGTTGTTGAAGACGATGAGGTGAGTCGGGAGGTGCTGGGGCTGCTGCTCCAGGCTGAGGGGTATGAGGTTGAGTCAGTGGATTCAGGTGATGCCGCGTTGGTACATCTCCAGACAATGCATCCGCGGCCAGGGGTGGTCTTGACCGACATGCAGATGCCTGGAACGACGGGGGATGCGCTCGCGAGGCAGGTGCGCAATCTGTGCGGCGCGGAGATTCTGGTTCTCGGAATGAGTGCAAGCGAGTTGGAGGATGGGGCGGGGAAAGAGTTTGATGGGTTTCTGCTGAAGCCGTTCGGGATGGAGACACTGGCAGAGGCGATCGCAGGAAGAAAACGTGCCGCGGGCGACAATCCAGGCGGTAAGGACAAAAGTGTGCTCAGCGGGGTTGTTTATGAGAAGCTTGCAGGGTCGATGCCGCAGCCGCGACTGGAGCAGTTGTATGCGCTTTGTTTGACGGATGCGGAGAATAGAATCGCGGCGATGCGACAGGCTGCATCTGATGGAGACGATGGCGCGTATAGAAAGGGGGCGCATGCGATCAAGGGAGGTTGCGGGATGGTTGGGGCGATCGAGCTGCAACGTCTTGCAACATCAATGGAGGAGCGGGGTTTGCGTGATGACCATATAGCTTCACTCAATGAATTCATACTGGCGTGCGAACGGCTGCGGCGTATTCTGGTCGCACACGGGATCAACCATAATCGGGACAACGATTTGCGAGGAGAGACGCGGAATGAAGGAAGCAGTTAAAAAATCTGATAATGCTGTCGTTGCAGCAACGCCCATCCGTATCGTTGTGGCAGACGATCATCCGGTAGTCCGCTTCGGCGTGAAGAACATGCTGGAGAGTGAGCCGGGTTTTGAAGTCGTTGGCGAGGCCGAGGATGGCGACGTCGCGATTACGCAGACGCTCGAGCTGGAGCCGGATATTCTGCTGCTCGATCTGCAGATGCCCCGGTTGCCGGGCCTTGAGGCGTTGCGCGCGATTATGAGCAAATCGCCGCGAGTAAAGATCATCATGCTGACGAGCACGATCTCGACCCAGCAGATCATTGAAGCGCTGCAGATTGGAGCCCGCGGAATTGTGCTGAAGGACGCTGTTGCGGGTGATCTCTCTCGTTCGCTGCGTGCAGTACTCTCCGGGGACTACTGGATTGGCGGCGAGCGCGTTGTGAACCTTGTAACGGCGCTCAATGAGTTGGTGAAGAAAGCCGCGGCGGTTCCGGAGCGCAAAACCTACGGCCTGACGCCAAGGGAGCTCGAAGTGGTGACCTGCATCGTTGAAGGTTGCAGCAACAAGGACGTTGCAAAGCAGTTTGTAATCAGCGAAGAGACGGTGAAGCGGCACCTGTCGAACATCTTCGACAAGACGGGGGTTTCGACGCGTCTGGAGCTCGCTCTGTTTGCAATCGCACATAAGCTGGTGACGCTGGAGAGCTAACACCGTATCTAGGTCACCGACGTTCAGTAGAATGAACGGTATGAGCATCGGGGCGGCGGAAGAGATCGTTGATTTACTGGTGATTGGAGCAGGCCCGACGGGGTTGGCCTGCGCGATTGAGGCGCAGCGCACCGGATTTACGGCAATGCTTGTCGATAAGGGATGCCTCTGTAACTCGCTATTCCATTACCCGGCGCACATGACGTTTTTTACGACACCGGAGCTGCTTGAGATCGGTGGGATGCCCTTCTCCAGCCCGAACCAGAAGCCCAATCGCAATGAGGCGCTCGAGTACTACCGCAAGGTCGCGGAATACTACAAGCTCGACGTTCGTCAGTATGAAAAGGTCGAGCGCGTGGATGGCTCCGACGGAAACTTTGTCGTTCATACGATGGATCAATTCGGGCGGATACTGAAGCATCGTGCGCGCAAACTAGTGATCGCAACTGGATACTACGATCTCCCAAACTATCTGGGAATTCCTGGTGAGGATCTCGTCAAGGTAAAGCACTACTATCATGAACCACATCCGTTTTATGGGCTGGATGTTGTAGTGATTGGCGGCAAAAACTCTGCTGCAATCGCGGCGCTCGATCTGTGGCGGCATGGTGCGAAGGTGACTCTGGTCCACCGTGGCGCGGCGATGCATCGGCATGTGAAGTATTGGATTCTGCCGGACATCAACAACCGCGTAAAGAACGGCGAGATCACGGCTTACTTCGACAGTACAGTTACCAACATCTCCGAGGATGAGGTGACCCTGTCGACGCCGTCAGGTGTTGTGACGATCGCAAACCAGTTTGTGTTTGCGCTGACGGGATACCACCCTGACTTCAGCTTTATCGAGCAGCTGGGCGTGAAGCTGGACGAGACAAACGACCGTTGCCCTATGTGCGATCCCGCCACCTTGGAGAGCAACGTTCCAGGGATTTATCTAGCTGGGGTGATCGTTGCCGGTGAGCGGACGAATGAGATCTTTATCGAGAATGGACGGTTTCATGGGCAGCAAATCGCCGAGGCCCTGCGCGGGAAGCTGGTAGCTGCCTAGTTTATATACCGTTTCAAGTGGAGTTACCAGTAATGAATCAGATCGGTCGGGATTTGTTAGCTGTGGTTTGCGGAGCAACTATGTGCCTATCAAGCTCTTTGCTACTAGGACAAGCGCAGAAGAACGCCTTCGCTGGATACACAGGCTGCAGCATTGGTGAAGGTCCTGCGGTAGTCGAAACCGCACCCCTTGCACCCGGTGTGACGACGCGCACTGTACAGACTTTGCATGGCTCTTTTGACGTGTCGATGACGGAGGGGAGACGGGTGATGTTTGCATACCCTGACGAGGATTTCTATGCGAACGTCAAAGTCGAGCTTCTTCCAGCGGAAGGCTATGGTCAGTCGAAAGCAGCTCTGGTTGATAACTTTGAGTACATTCTTGCCAGCGGTGATAACACGCGAAATTACGCGCTCAAACCCAAACTAAACGGATTTGAAATTCAAGGTTTGGATCGGTCGAAGCGAGAAGGTGGTGTGCTTGGCGTTTATCTTCTCTTCGACGACGTAACTCGTACAGTAGTGACGATTTACTTTCTTAATCAGGAACCCCCGAAAAGGTTCAAGACGATGGAAGAGTATGCGGTGTTGCGCGACCGGTTTCTGAACAAGTATACGAGCTGCATTAGAACTCACCTTTAATGCCTCGTGCTTAGCCGATAACGCGACGGAGGAACCCCTTGATGCCCAGCCAGGTGAGGAGGCAGAGAGACGCTAGCAGCATAGTCACGATGAGGTACGGATTCATGTGGGGGAGCGTCGGCGTGAGAGCGGCGCGAAGGCCTTCGCTCATGTAAACGATGGGGTTGATGAGCACGCCGACCTGAAGCCAGCGAATGTGAGTGAGCGCGGCCCACGGGTAGTAGACACAGCCAAGAAACGTGATGGGAATGACGACCACGCCGAAGATGAGGCCGATCTGCTGGGGTTTGACGCTCGTGCCGATGGTGAGGCCGAGTGCTCCTGCTGTGAGGCTGGCCAGAGCTACGACAAGGATGAGGAATGGCCAGCTAGCGACGTGAGTTGTGGGGTGCGTTGCCGGAACGTAATAGGCCAAAGGGTACACAATGCAGGCTGCGACGACGCTCTGCACAGCCGAGAAGCAGATTTTTTCGATGGCAACGAATGGGACGGGCAATGGACACATGACGCGGTCGTCGATCTCGCGGGTGATACCGAACTCCTGCGCGAGAGGAAGTGCGACGGCGGCGATGCCGGAGAACATAATGGCGACGGCCATAAGGCCGGGAAGTAATACCGTCGAAAATGCATTTCCTGCCATGGCGCCCGTTGGGTTCATCGCGGCGCCGGCGTTCATGTGAGGGATGACGTAGGTGAAGACGAAGAGGAAGAGCAACGGGTTCATGCAGACGCGGATGACGAAGGGAAAGAACTCGCGTCGGAGGACATAAACATCGCGCAGGAAGAGTCCAGCGAAGGCGCGGCCGTACTGCATAAGCTTCGGGCTTTGTGCGCCGCTGGCTGACTGCGTTCCGGGAGTTTCGACTTCGGCGAGGTGGGTCATGGGAGGGGGTGGTCCTAACGTCTGATTCGCTACTCGCGAAGATCGCGGCCGGTGAGTTGGATGAAGACGGTCTCGAGGCTGGTTTCGGTGATGGTGAGATCGCGGAGGCCGTATGGATTTGCCTCGCGGACAACGTCAGAGAGAAGTCCGTCTGCGCCTTCAGCAAGGACACGGACGCCTTTGGGAGTGGATTCGGCGCTTGCCACTCCGGTGAGGTGCTGAAGCTGATGGATCAGGGCCGGGATATTCTCGTGGCTGCGCAGGAAGAGTTCATAGACTTTTTGTGCGCCGACCGAGCCTTTGAGGGCAGTGGGGGTGTCCTGCACGAGGATCTTGCCGTGGTCGATGATGGCGACGCGGTCGCAGAGTTCGTCGGCCTCTTCCATGTAATGCGTGGTGAGAACGACAGTAATCCCCTCTTCACGCAGGCCGCGAACGGCGTCCCACATGGCGATTCGACTCTGAGGATCGAGGCCGGCGCTGGGCTCGTCGAGGAAGAGGACCTTTGGACGATGAGCGATGGCGCGGGCGATCTGAACACGCTGCGCGAGGCCGCCGGAGAGCTGAGACGGGTATGCATCAGCGCGTTCGGCAAGGTGAAACTGGCCCAGGAGCTGGTTCGTACGCTCTTTGGCCTCCGCGCGGGAGAAGCCGAAGTAAAGGCAGTGGAAGTTGATGTTTTCGAAGATGGTGCAGGCGCGGTCGAGCGTGTTGTACTGAGGCACAACGCCGATGGATCGTCGCGCGATCGCAGGAGTCTTCACAACGTCGACTCCGGCGATACGGACTCGGCCTGAAGTTGGCAGGGCGCGGGTAGTGCAGATGCTGATCGTAGTAGTCTTACCGGCTCCGTTGGGGCCGAGAAGGCCGAAGAGTTCGCCTTCGCGGACGCTGAGGTCGATGCCGTCAACGGCGACGACCCGCTGCTTGCCGTCATATACCTTTTGCAGGCTTTCAATCTCAACAATCACTGCGGATTCACCCCTGCTGCACAGCTTCGATTATATGCACCGCCGCTCGAACCTTTGATGGCGAAGACTTTGAGCTATTCGCACTGCTGAAAAAAACTGCGAGATTTCCTGTCATGGAATTTTCAACTTTACGGAGTGACGCGGATCACAATTTTGCCGAAGTGAGAAGCGGATTCCATATGAGCGAAGGCCTGAGCGGCTTGATCGAAGTTGAACACCTTATCGACGACGGGATGCAGGCTGGCTTTTGCGATGGCGTCATTCATCTGCTCGAACATGGCGCGCGAGCCGACGTAGATACCCTGTACGCGAAGCATTTTGTGGAGGATTGGCGTGAGGGCGACGGGGTCTGAGGTCGATGCTCCGGATAGAACGCCAATCTGGGCAATGGTGCCGCCGACACGGGCTGCGCGCAAAGATTGGCCAAAGGTGTTGGCCCCGCCAACTTCGATGATGCGGTCTGCGCCCTTACCGGACGTGGTCTCGGTGACCCACTTCGACCAGTCGGGGCGCTCCTTGTAGTTGCAGCCCTCGTCGAGACCGAGGCTGCGCGCTCGCTTCAGCTTCTCCTCGCTGGACGAGGTACCAATGACGCGGGCTCCGAGAAGCCTTCCAAACTGCAACGCAAAGATGGAGACGCCGCCGGTACCCTGAATGACTACGGTCTCACCGGGCTGCGTCGGATTCGCGGGGTCGCCAGCGTGGCGGAGAGCGTTCCACGCAGTGACGCCGGCACAAGGGAGGGTGGCAGCCTCCTCGTAGCTGAGGTGCTCGGGAAACCGGACGACTCCGTCCTCATGCAGAAGCGCGTATTCGGTGAGCATGCCGTCGGCATCGCCACCGAGGGCCGCTTTGGTTTTCTCAGCCGTGGGTGCGCCGTCGAGCCAGCGCTGCATGAAGACGCCGCAGACGCGGTCGCCAACCCTTACCCGGCTGACGCCCTCGCCGACTGCGACCACCTCTCCGGCGCCGTCGGAGCACGGGATGCGGGGGAGGGCCATCCTGGGGTTATAGAGGCCCTTCACCACCATGAGGTCGCGGTAGTTGAGAGAGACGGCGTGGACCTTGATCAGCACAGTTCCGGGGCTTGTTTGGGGCGTGGGAAGCTCGATCGGCTGTAGGTGATCGAGACCGAATTGCGTTACGGGATATGCGCGCATGGTGCCTCCGGCGATTAGATGCGGGTCGATTCAGAATGCAGGACGTAGCCGTAACTGACACGAACTATTCATTTATTGCTGCGTTGCGGCGTAGAATGAGGTTATGTCACGTGGATGGGAGAGTAAATCCGTGGAAGAACAGCAAAATCAGGCTGCCGCTCCGAAACCTGTCACCGTGGATGATCGCGCCGAGGTGGCGGAACAGAAACGGCGGCGACAGGCGCTGGAGTTGCAGCGGGAACGCATTCTGTCTGAGCGGACTTCAAGCCCGCATCGGCGGTCTGCATTGACGGTTGCGCTTGCCGATATCGAAGAGAAGCTCTCAGAGTTAGGGTGGTCGATTCACCTCTAGGGCCTGCCTCCTTCGATTGCGGTGATTGTCTAGCCACGACGGTTGAAGACCGTCGAGTTGGCCTGGTCGATTGTGGTCATTAATACGTTGTGAATATTGACATGGGGTGGTCGGCTGGCGGCCCAGACAATGGCTTCGGCGACGTCCTCTGGCTGCAGCGGAGTAATGTTCTGGTAGATCTTCGCTGCCTTCTCTTCATCACCGCGAAAACGCACTTTGCTGAAGTCGGTTTCGACCATGCCAGCGTCGATTGACGTGACACGGATCGGCGTCCCCATCAGATCGATCTTGAGCCCCTCGCTGATGGCCTTTTCGGCGGCTTTGCTGGCGCAGTAAACGGCACCGTTTGCATACGTGATGTAGGCGGCGGTAGAACCGAGATTGATGACGTGGCCGCGGCCGCGAGCGACCATGCCAGGAACGACGGCACGGGTGACATAGAGCAGCCCCTTGACGTTGGTGTCGATCATCTCCTCCCAGTTTTGCGGGTCGTCTTCGTAAAGTTTGGCCAGGCCACGGCTGAGCCCGGCGTTGTTGACGAGGATGTCAATATCGCGAAAGCCGGCTGGAAGGTTGCTGATGGCTGATTCGACCTCAGCGCGATGCTGAACATCGAGTTTGAAGACATGGACAGAAGCAGCGCCAGCTGCCGAAAGAGCTTGCTGAAGCTCTTCCAGACGATCGAGCCTGCGGGCGCACAGAAGCAGGCTGACGCCCTCCTGCGCGAAGGCCAGCGCGGTGGCTCTGCCAATACCAGAGCTTGCGCCAGTGATGAGTACGGTCTTTCCCTGAAGAGATGCCATAGGTTTTTATATCCAAAAAGACGAAGAGCCGCACAGGCGGCCCTTCGACGTTCGAGTTTTGAAGTGCGGCTACTGTGGAGTCGCTGGCGCAGCAGGAGCGGCGTCAGGGCTGCTCTGCTCGACACCGATGGCATCGCCAGAGACGACGAGGTTGACTCTACGGTTTTGCGAACGGCCCTGCGCGGTGGCGTTGTCCGCTACTGGCTTCGACTTCCCATAGCCGGTCGCCGTGATGTTGTCAGTCTGGACGCCCTGAGTGATCAGGAAATCGCGAACCGCATCGGCGCGGTTCTCCGAGAGCTTCTGATTGTATTGATCGCTTCCGACACTGTCCGTGTAGCCTTCAACCTGCACCTTGAGACCGGGGTAAGCCTGCAGTATTCCGGAGACCTTGGCCAGGCTGAGTTGGGTGTTGGGCTTCAGGGTGTATCGACCAGTGTCAAACAGGACGTCGGACATGTTGACGATGAGGCCGCGGGCAGATTCGCTTGTAGCCAGCACGCTGTTAAGTTGACTGCGTAGCTTTTCGCGGACGGCGTTTGCGTCAGCGGCGCTCTTGTTGGCATTCGCGGCACGCGCCTGGGCCTCGGCTGCGGCTGCTTCGGCACGGGCTCGGTCGGCGTCGGCTTCGGCTTGCGCGGCACGCGCTCGCTCGGCGTCTAGCTGGGCCTGTTGGGCCTGCAACTGCGACTGCTGAGCCTGGGCCTCAGCATCGCGACGGGCGTTATCTGCGTTCTGCTGCCGCTCTGCCGCCTGTTTGCGCAGGGTGACCAGACGGGCGTCTTCAGCACGCTGTACAGCCTGACGGGCAAAGGTGATCTCGAGCTTACGATCGCCCTTCTTGTTGCGGTCGATGTCGGTGGCGTTGCGAAGATCCTGCGTCGCTTCAGCCATGATCTCAGGGGCATATTTGTCTGCTCCGGCAGTCTGCGCGATGCGAATGGCGTTATTCGCCTGGTAGAGCTCGAGAGGCGATTTTTCATCCCTGGTGATGGGGTTCAGGTTCGAAGTCGCACCGTCAGTCTGCGCGTAGGCGCCACGCGGCAGAAGAGAGTAATGGGCATTTACTTTTTCGAGAACGCCGTTGGTCTTGTCATTGATGATGACGTTCTGGAGGACGACGACGTCGCTCGGCTGGGTCACGGAAAAGTACGGCTCGGCCGTAACGATCATGCCGAAAGATTGCAGCGCGGTAGTCACGTCAATGTTGTTTTTATCGTTCGAGGGAAGGACTTCACCAAGATTGTTGGGGCGACCGTCTGGGGTAATGGCCCAGAGAACATAGGTCAGATATTCGGGGCCGAAGCCATTGGCAGGGGTGAGCCCCTGAAATCTGGCCGATATGCGAATGCCGCCGCGCTCGCTGACGACCCTGGCCGACCCCTTCGCAAGGGGAAGAAGCGGAGTGCCTTTGAAGGCAATATTCGTGGCAGCGCTGCGGTGCAGGTAGTTGACGGCGTCGAGGTCTCGCTGAACCACCTTCACGCGATAGAGATAGATGCCATCATCCTGCTTCTTGATCTCCGTATCCTGGGGTGGGGCCGTCTGCGCCGTGGGGTTGGGCTCCTGGGCGTTGAGCGCTGCCACTGTCGATCCGCAAATTCCAGCAGAAAGCATCAGGGCAGTAAAGAAGTTCATGGGACGATTCATTCACGTTCTCCTGAAAGTACGAACTGATAGCTACGGACGCACTAGTCCCTAGCCTATCGCTATTAGGTGCGATGCGCCGAAAGGAACAAAGGTAGTCCAGATAGAGTGGCTCGAAGTAGGGCTGTTCGCGTCAAGCGGTGGGGAGTTATCTTGCTGAAAGAAAAATTGTTACACGATGAGGTTAAAACAAAGCTCCCCTCCGCGCGGCATAACAAACGAGCGGAGGGGAGTCGTGGATTTGCGCTAAGCGCTGTGCTGGTGAGCCGGTGTCGTGCGATGGACGAAGTGATACGGAGGCCACGGGCCGGAGAGCTGCATACGACAGTCTTTGAGTTCAAGCGTGGCCGAGGTGTACTTGTTCTGGTAGCGCTCCACCGTCTTGTTGTCGATGAGGTGGGCGATATCAAGCAGCATCTTGCCAGTATCCATCCGCTTGCAGGTGATCTCTTCGGCGAGCGGGAGGAACATGCGATGCATCTGGATGGAGAGAGCACGGGCCTTGGACTGGCGTTCGCGCTGGCGGCTGGCGCTCTCGCGAAGGCTGGTCAGATACTGCTGGCCGACGGTCATGTCTCGAGCTGAGTTCCCAGGGCAGATGTCGTCGACGAGGACCTTGAGGTGCATCTCGGCTTTGCCGCGGAGACGTTCTACGTTGGCCTGAAAGTGGCGCTGATTGGAGCGGACCGAGCGCCGCAGTGCGTCATCGTCCTGGAAGGTGGTCCCAAAGCGGAAAGGCAGTACGGTTGAGAGTTTGAAGCAGTCAGCAACGACGCGGGCGTGGTCTTTGGCAGCTTGCTGGTCAAGGCGGGAGGAGTCCTCCTCGCTATGTTCTGACACGATGACAGCCAGGTCACTGGCTGGGAATAGAAATGTTTGGTTGCCGAAGAGCCCTGAAACCCCGGCCAGGGGCATTGGGCGGCGGTGGCGGCAAAGTTCTGGAAACGCTTGTCTCTCTGCGACGCAATATGCGTACCATGCCATAGTCTTTTATCCTTCCGAGCGCGCTGAGGGGTCTAACCGCCCCATCAGGAAGTTGGTTATGTAACTCAAACCGATACGGAAATTTTGAGGGAACTCTTCATTTCAATAGGTTTTGGTTCTGAGAAGCCCGCTAATTTCAGCGAACTCCGCCGAACCGAAACGGATAGTATGCCTATTGAAGTACCGTTGGCAACACTTTCTTTGCCAGAAAGTGCACTGTTTTGGTAGCAGGTGACTTACGCCCGCAAAAAACATTTGGATGGGTGGGCCAGATCGTCGGCGAGGGTAAGACAATGGCACACAATCACCTGAAAGTCGTCTCCTAAATCGATTGAGTTGCATGCCGGTTGAGCCTATCCGCTCAGGTCAGCCAGAGGATTTTTCTCGTTTGGCGGGTAACTGGCTCGGCGTGCGCCATGAAGGCGCACCTGAGGGAACGGCAGGCCTCTGAATAGCGTCCTCCGGACTGGAGATCCCAACGAGACGCAACACTTTTCCGATGGCACGAACAATAGGCCGCATATTTATCCTCGACACCCCACAAGCTACGCTATTTTTAACGGATGAATGCAAACCATGAATCGACCTCTGTCCGCAGGCCAGGTAAGTGGAGCAGCCTGTTTGTTTTGAGCCTGATCTCAGGCGTGTTCTTTCAACAGACGGCAACCGGATGGGCTCAGGCCCCTGCCGCGAAGCCAGGGCCCGATGTGATTGTGTTCAGTAATGGCGATCAGTTGACCGGAACGCTGGAGAACGCGACTGGGAATTCGTTTGTCTTCAAAAGCGATATCGTCGGCGAAATCACGGTTACGGCAGACAAGATCAAAGAACTGCACTCTCAGGGCAAGTTTGTCGCTCTGAAGAACGGGGAGAAGGTGACGCGCACCTCGAGGACGCCGGGAGCGATGACCTATGGAGATAATGCGGTGTCGGTCGCCGATACCCCGTCGTCAAGTACGCCAGAGGTAGTGCCGGTGAAGGATCTCGCTGCCCTGATCGACGCTGCGACGTATACGAAGGAGGTCGTAAGTAACCCCGGCCCCTTCTCCAACTGGAGCGGAGCCCTATCTGGCGGCGTGACCCTCGTCGAGTCGTCCTCGACGGGCCAGACGTTCAACGCGGCGGTGAACCTGATACGACTGGTACCTACGGTGGACTTCCTGCCTCCACGGACCCGCGACACGATCGACGTGCTGGAGACCTATGGCAAGATAACCCAACCCACAATTCCGCAGACCAACCCGCCGACGCCGGATTCTGTGGCGAAGACGAACATCTTTCATGCGGACGCCGAGCACGATAAGTACTTCACGCCACGAGTGTATGGTCTCGTTGGAGTGTCCTTCGATCACAACTTCGCACAAGGCCTGAACTTCCAGCAGATCTATGGTGCTGGTATCGGCTGGACGGTGATTAAAACGCCTGTTCAGGAGTTCGATCTAAAGGCCGATCTGCACTATGAAAGACAAAACTTCGTGCCCCCCACAGCCAGTACAGACCTGATCGGATCGAGCTTTACCGAACTCTACCATCGCAATCTTCCCGCGAAGATTGTCTTTACTGAGAGCGGTACGTTTATTCCATCGTGGAACGATCCCAGCATCTACTCCGCCGTCTTTGCAGCCGGTCTCCAGATACCGACGTACAAGAGGTTCAGCCTGAACCTGGATGTGCTGGATAACTATCTCAGCAATCCGGCCTTTGGCTACAAGAACAACAGCTTCCAGTTTGTGACTGGCGTTGTTTACACACTCAAGTAGTCGTATCAAAACATGAGAAGCGGTCTCGATTCGGTTGATCGAGACCGCTCTATTTTTGCTGCGCGCGATCTTCGGCTTACGGCGTTGGGGAACCGAGGATCTGGGTGACCGGGCCGGGAAGCTCTTTATCGGCGTTCTTCAAGAGCAGGCTGACCTGCCACATCTGCGTGTCTGACAGGATGTGCTTGTACGACGGCATGCCCGAGAGGCGGATGCCGTTGGCCACCTTCCAATAGGTCTCGCCGGCCTCGTCGTCGCTCACGCCGACAACGCCCTCACGATGGCTCTTCCAAAGCTGTGGAGCTGTCGGGAACATATGCTTTGCAAAGCCGGCATCATGACCCGGCGTGCCATGACAGCTGGCACACTGTGCGCGATACACGTGAGCGCCTGACTCAAATACATCCTCACTGATGCCGAATGGCGCGGTTTTGGACTCGCGCTCGATGCGCGCACCCAGTGGAAGCGAGACGATCTGCTTCTCAAATGGAAGCGGCGAGTCAGTAACGGCAACCGGGAGCGGGCCGAACTTGAGGTAGGCAAACAATCCAGCGGCAACGGTAACAATACCGAGAAGAAAGCCGAGAAACAGTTTGCCGAAGCCGCCGCTGCTGCTTTTTTTCGCCATCGTGGGGGAAACTCCTTGGGGTAGGGGCCGTTGGGGGGCGGCGGATGTTCTAATAAGGGATGCCCGCATGGTGTTCCAGCAGGCGGGTCTCACGTTCCACAATAGCAAAGCCAAGCTTGTGCAGGAGTAATCGTTGATGTTCGGTTTCAGGTCGAGTGTGAAGTGCGTAGCAGGAGTGTTGCTGGCGGGTTTTATGGCCAGCGGAGCAGTAGCGGTACAAGCCCAGGTAACGCATCGGACCCGGCGGGAGTCAAGCGCCAACCGCAAAGCCCGCATTGCGAGGACAATCGCCGAGACCTACAGCCATCGGTGGGAAGTTGGCGGCGGCGGCGGGTATCTGCGGTTTAAGCCTGGTTCGATACTGCAGAAGAATAACGAAGTGACCTTCTGGATGACGGGGACCTACTTCCTCAATCCAAAGCTGGGCATTATCGGCGATGTTCGCGGAGCCTATGGGAACGCAAAGATTGGGAACAACACCAGCTCTCCGGACGGCGGCCCTCCGGTGTTTCTACCGTTCAATCCGCAGATCTCGGAGTACCCGTTCATGGGCGGCGTGGCGTACCGGGTGTATGCGAAAGAGAAGATCGCAGTCAGCGTCACTGGCGAAGGCGGAGCGGTGCTGGGCAAGTTTGACGGCGGGGCGAAGGGCTTTCAGTCCAAGGATCTTGGCGTCTGGCAGTCCACGACGAAGCCGGCCTTCAGCCTCGGAGCCAACTTCGACTACAACCTCTTTCCCAACCTCGCCTTTCGGATAACTCCAACCTACGTTGGAACCTTCTTCCGGCTCGATCCGGAAGACACAACGCACGGACCAGCCGGGACGATTCAGAACAACTTCGGGGTCAACGTTGGCTTCGTGTATCGGTTCGGAAAAATAAAGTAAGAATCGCCGTGAGCTGAAGCGGGTGCTGCGAGGATCTTCGCCGCACCCGTTTTGACGTTTGGGAACAAGTGCGATCGCACACGTAAAATACTAGGCGCAGGCGGTGACACATTGCGACCGTCTGTGGGAGGCAGTTCGTAATGGCGACGATCAAGCAGGATGACTTTATCCGAAGTGTGGCGGATGCGCTTCAGTACATCAGCTTCTACCATCCGGTGGACTACATTACGAACCTCGCTCGGGCCTACGAGATGGAGCAGAGTCACGCCGCGAAGGATGCAATGGCACAGATTCTCATCAACTCGCGCATGTGTGCCGAGGGCCATCGGCCGATCTGCCAGGACACCGGAATTGTCACGGCATTCG
Source organism: Tunturiibacter lichenicola (assembly GCF_051013355.1). Lineage (GTDB taxonomy): Bacteria > Acidobacteriota > Terriglobia > Terriglobales > Acidobacteriaceae > Edaphobacter > Edaphobacter lichenicola_F. The sequence goes on from NZ_CP132944.1 coordinate 1,219,387, forward strand.
TGAAGGTGGGAATGGAGGTCAAGTGGGAGCCCGGCATCGGCGGCATGATGAACCTGCAGGAGATGGTCGATGAGGGCGTGCGCGAGGCGTGGCGTAACGCCGACAACGTGTTGCGGCCAAGCATCTTGGAAGACCCGGCATTCACGCGGAGGAACACAGGGGACAACACTCCTGCGATGGTGGTCGTGGAGCTGGTCGAGGGCGGCGAGGTGGATGTCACAGTCGCCTCAAAGGGCGGCGGTTCGGAGGCAAAGAGCAAATTTGCCATGCTGAATCCATCGGACTCGATTGTCGATTGGGTGGTCAAGACCGTGCCGACGATGGGCGCGGGTTGGTGTCCTCCGGGGATGCTGGGGATTGGCATCGGAGGGACCGCGGAGAAGGCGATGGTGATGGCGAAAGAGTCGCTGATGGACCCCATCGACATGCAGGAGCTGATCGCACGCGGAGCGAAGACGAAGATTGAAGAGTTGCGCATCGAACTGTATGAGAAGGTCAACCGGCTGGGCATCGGAGCGCAGGGGCTGGGCGGACTGACGACCGTGCTCGACGTGAAGATTATGGACTTCCCAACCCATGCAGCGAATCTTCCCATCGCGATGATCCCAAACTGCGCGGCAACCCGGCATCTGCACTTTCATCTCGATGGCTCCGGTCCCGTCATGGTCGATCCGCCGAAGCTGGATGCATGGCCAAAGCTCGAGTACGACGTACACACTGCGCGTCGAGTGGACCTGAATACCGTGACGCATGAGGATGTGAAGACCTGGAAACCGGGAGAGGTGATTCTGCTCTCGGGCAAGCTCCTGACTGGCCGCGACGCCGCGCACAAGCGCATGACTGACATGCTGAAGCGGGGCGAGAAGCTGCCGGTGGACTTCAAAAACCGGTTTATCTACTACGTGGGGCCTGTGGAAGCGGTGCGCGATGAAGCCGTAGGGCCTGCAGGACCGACGACGGCGACACGCATGGACAAGTTCACCCGGCAGATGCTCGCGGAGACTGGCTTGCTCGGAATGATCGGCAAAGCCGAGCGTGGCCCAGCAGGAATCGATGCGATTCGCGAGTTCGAGGCGGTGTATCTGATTGCGATTGGCGGAGCAGCTTATCTAGTGTCGAAGGCGATCAAAAGCTCAAAGGTCCTCGCGTTCGCGGACCTCGGCATGGAGGCCATCTACGAGTTCGAAGTACAAGACATGCCCGTGACTGTAGCCGTCGACACCAAAGGGACCAGCGTACACACAACCGGCCCCGAAGAGTGGTCGCGCAGAATCGCTGGAATTCCGATTCTGCAGTAGCTGCCTGCGACAGGAGTATCTAATTAAAACGATGATGGTTAAGCTGGTTTTGGGCTTATCAGAATTGGGTGGTCTACATGAAAAAGAAGGCTCCTCGAACCCTTGATCTTGACCGGGAAGTGATCGCCGTCTCGCAAGTTGAACGCGCGGGTGAAAAATCCGCTTCAGCAGAACAGACGAGTGCACCGACCCAGAACACGGTAAGCAGGATTATTAGAATCGATGCGAAGCCCGAATCGATCACGATTGATACTGCAAAGACTGCGGTGATCGTCGTGGACATGCAGAACGATTTCGGAAGTATCGAAGGGATGTTTGACCGAGCCGGAATCGATATCTCGATGATTCAAAGGGCAGTGGCGCCGACGGCCCGTGTGCTTGCGGCTGCCCGGAAGGCAGACATCAGGATCATTTATTTGAAGATGGCATTTCGGCCCGATCTTTCGGACATGGGGCTTCGCGACTCGCCGAATTGGAGAGACCACGAGCGGATGGGTGTCGGGACGGCAGTTCACGCGCCGAACGGTACGGAGAGCCGGATTCTGGTCCGGGACACCTGGAACACAGACATAGTCAGCGATCTCAAGCCGGCACCTGCCGACACGCTAATCTACAAGCACCGGTTCAGTGGCTTTTATCAGACCGATCTGGACTCTAAGCTGAAGAGTCTGGGAGCGCGCTATCTCATCTTTACCGGGTGCACGACGAGCGTGTGCGTGGAGTCCACGATCCGCGACGCGATGTTCCGAGACTACTCGCCCCTGCTGCTGGCGGATTGCACCGGTGAGCCTATAGGCTACGGCCTGCCAAGAGGCAATCACGAAGCATCTTTGTTGCTCATTGAAACGATATTGGGTTGGGTATCCAGTTCGGAGCAATTCATCAAAGCTCTCGAATCACCTGCCCAATCAGCATAGACGGTGCACGCCGCAGTGCAGTCGACGATTTCCGGATGAGTGGTCGGGAGACGCCGACGGTAGCTGGAACCTGTCTCCTGGAGTCAAAGAGAAATATTGTGTCATGGCGTCCGATAGGCGGCCATGAGCACACGTCACTCGATGAGGTCAGGGAGGAGTCGTCCGATGAAAATTCACATATCCTTAGGTGTTATCGGTGGTTTGTTTTCGATAGCGATGCTTTCGATGGCGCAGACACCAGACGCCGCGGCGCGGGCTGCGGTCGACGCTGGAAATCAGGCCTGGGTCGATGGAGTGAAGACCGAGGACATCAAACGTATTATTGCAACCTATGCCGAAGACGCCGTCGATTGTGGACCGGCAGGAGAATGTATTCGCGGACGGGAGCAGATCGAGCGAAAGATGACAACGCAACTTGCGGCTCGTGGACGGGCGCGCTCTGCTACGGTGAAGACGCAGGGGGCCACAGAGCAAGGAAGCTTTATCTATGAATGGGGCCAGGCCGAGGCTACGTTCAGCGGGGGCAAAGATCTGGTCGAGAAGTATCTAACGGTTTGGCAAAAACAACCAGATGGCACATGGAAGATCTTCCGCAACATGGTCATTCCCGATAAATGAAGCATGATCCAGCGAAGCGCTGGGCTGTGTTGCAGAATCGGGCGAGACTTGCAGATTAGCTGATGCGGGAGGGGTGTTCGGCAGGGGGCAGCGGCTTCTTTTTGCGGCTGAGCACGAAGCTGCGGCGTTTGCGGCGTTTGTCGGAGGCGTGGTCGATCTTCTTCCAGAAACCGATGAAGTAGTCGATGGCGGAGATGATGGAGACGATCGTCATCCAGTAGATGGCCGTGACCGCGATGAAGTGAACGCCGACGATGTAGCCGCCCCAGTTCCAGTAATCCCAGCGGTGGGCAAGGATGGCGGCCACGACCGAGACGATCTGGATAACTGTCTTCAGCTTGCCGATCTCGCTGGCCTCAATCGTGAAGCCTTCGGTGGCAGCGATGCTGCGCAGGCCGGAGACAAGGAACTCACGACCGATCACAAGGATGGCGATCCAGGGCTTCACGATGCCGGGGGTGTAGGCGATCAGGATGATGTAGGCCGCCGTGATCATGAGCTTGTCCGCGAGCGGGTCGAGCAGAATACCCGTGGTGGTGATCTGCTGGCGGCGGCGGGCGAGATAGCCGTCCAAACCATCGGTAATGCTGGCCAGGATGAAGACGATGCTGGCGATGATCTCCTGCTCGCCGCCACGCAAACCCGTAGCGCCATGCCCGCCCGTGAAAGGAAATACGGGCGACAGTATCCAGATAAGCAGCGGGATACATGCGATACGGCTCATCGTGATGGAGTTAGGCAGATTCATCGGACGATCGTTAGATGCGTGCCACGCAGGCGGAACGCGGCACCAACAATAGCATTCTGACACAGTGACATAGACGCAGGTTTAAGAAGTCTGACTTGGGTTGGACGCAAGGAAAGGTGGGTGGTTTGATCGAACGATTGGCGAATGCCGTAACCAGTAACAGCCATCAAAAATAAATATGAAAAACGTGGCGCATTTTTCAACGCCAAAATAAGCGGTGTCGAATCACCACATTTACCACGCAAAACACCACGTTTTCACCATCAAAAAACCACATTTTCTCCACCCAATTTCCCAAAACCCCCTCCGAAAACCCAGCAAAACATCAAAAACCGCCCCCGAAGTCCCCTCAAAAAAAATCCGCAAAAATACCCGACCGAGACCGCCAAAATACGTCACCAAGGTGCCGTCAGACGCGAGGACTCCGAAAAGACGAAATACAGGAGTCCTTATCAGAAGACGGTGCGGCGAGGAAGGAGACACTAACCGAACGAGGCAGCCTTTCAGGCTGCCTCATTGTTGCGTGTGATTAAGTTGCGTTTGTTCAATTTAGGCGTAGATACCGCGTTGCTTCGTGGTGTAGGCAACACGATCGATTGCCAGCATGTAGGCAGCGATCCGGTTGTTGACGTTGTGGTTCCGGGCGTAGTTCACAACATCGCAGAAGCTCTCCTTCATGATGTTGTCGAGGCGTTGATTGACCTCGTCCTCCGTCCAGAAGTAACCCATGCGGTCCTGCACCCACTCAAAGTAGCTGGTGGTAACGCCACCGGCGTTGGCAAGGATGTCGGGAATAATGAATACTCGCTTGTCCGCGAGGATCTCGTCAGCGACGGTAGTGGTGGGGCCGTTCGCGCCCTCGCAGAGGATCTTGCAGCGGATGCGGTCGGCGTTCTTGCTGGTAATGACGTTTTCGGTGGCTGCTGGAATGAGAATCTCGCAGTTGTAAGTAAGGAGCTCGTGCTTGTCGACGGCCTCAGCCTCGGTGAAGCCGGTGATGGTTCCGGTCTTCTGGCGATGCTGAATAAGTGCGTGGATGTCGATGCCATTGGCGTTGTAAAGAGCGCCGTCATACTCGGCGATGCCGGTGACGGTGTAGCCCTTTTGCGCGAGGAGCTTAGCGGAGTTGGAGCCGACGTTGCCGAAACCCTGAACAATGACGCGGCAGCCATCGATGGACATGCCGAGGTGCTTCATAGCCTCGTCGCAGACAACGGAGACACCGCGGCCGGTGGCTTCTTTGCGGCCACGGGAGCCGCCGATGTTAACGGGCTTGCCGGTGACGACGGCAGTGACGGTCTGGCGCATGTGCATGGAGTAGGTATCCATGATCCAGGCCATGGTCTGTTCGTCCGTGCCCATATCGGGGGCGGGGACGTCTTTTTCGGGTCCGAGGAACTCGATGAGTTCAGCGGTGTAACGTCGGGTCATGCGCTCGAGTTCACCTTGGGACATCTTCTTGGGGTCGCAGATGACGCCGCCTTTGGCTCCGCCGAAGGGGATGTTGACGACGGCGCACTTCCAGGTCATCCATGAGGCGAGGGCGCGGACTTCGTCGAGGGAGACGTCGGGGGAGTAGCGGATGCCGCCTTTGGCGGGGCCGCGGGCCACCGAATGCTGCACGCGGTAGCCGGTGAAGACTTCGATGGAGCCGTCGTCCATGCCGACGGGGATGTGGACGATGAGTTCGCGGGCGGGGTAACGGAGAACCTTCCAGATGCCTTGATCGAGGTTAAGCTTTTGTGCTGCGAAGTCGAATCGAGCGGCCTGGGCTTCCCAGGGGTTTGTCTCCTGCTCGAGTGTGAGGGTCTGCATTGTGACGTTCCTTTTTTCTGTTGCTGGTATCAGCGATTCTCCGGCCATCGTGTGCCTCCGCTAGAAGCAAGGATACAGCTTGTGCCAGACCGGTCGGTGGCCAAACTCGAGGAGTATAGGCGTGTGGAACGACGATGTGCAATGAGACCGATGGGGGAGTAGCCAGCTTGACATAATGGGTCAAAAATGGGCTAAAAAGTCCCTCCGACAGGCACATTTATGATGGAAGTGCCATGTCTTCTATTGACTCTGATTCCCTTCCCTCCGCTCGTGAATTTTTGAAGTTAACCCGCGACCACTCGCTTGTGCCGGTTTACCGGACCATTACGGCAGATCTGGAGACTCCGGTGTCGGCGTTTCTGCGCATTGCGTCGGAGGAGCCGGAGGCGTTTCTGCTGGAGTCGGTCGAGGGCGGCAAGCATGTGGGTCGCTATACCTTTATCGGCGTGCAGCCGTACAAGAAGATGGTGTCGCGGGGTACGCAGATTACGGTGCGTGAGGGGCGGAAGGAGCGCACGTTTGAGGGGGACATCTTTGAAGAGTTGAAGCGGGCGTTGAGTGGGCATACTCCGGCGAAGCTGCCGGGGCTGCCTCCGTTTACTGCTGGTGCGGTGGGTTTTTTTGCGTATGACGTGGTGCGGCAGATCGAGAAGCTGCCTTCGCTGGCTAAGGATGAGCTTGGGGTTCCCGATGCTTGTCTGATGTTTTTTGATCAGGTGCTGGCGTTCGACCATGTGAAGAAGGAGATTCACTTGATGGTGACGGCGGACCTCACGCGGGAAGATCGCGAAGGTGCGTATGAGCGTGCGGTCAGGCGGCTGAATAAGTTGGAGAGGCGGTTGGCGGACGCTCTTCCGCTGCAGAGGAAGAAGAAGCCGCTGGGCAAACTGAAGGTTACGGCTCGTACTCCTAAAGCGACGTATCTGAAGGGTGTTGAGAAGACGAAGGAGTACATCGCCTCGGGGGACGTGTTTCAGTGTGTGCTATCGCAGAGATTCGATTGCGAGCCGGGGGTGGAGGCGTTTGAGGTGTATCGGGCGCTGCGGATTGTGAACCCTTCGCCGTATATGTATTTTCTGCGATTTGGACTGGAGGATGAGGTGAAGAAGCCCAAGTCTGCGAAGAAGAGACGCAAGGTCGCAGGTTCTCAGGCGCATATTGTGGGGTCTTCGCCGGAGCTGCTGGTGCGGGTGCATGGGCGTGAGGTGGAGTATCGGCCGATCGCGGGGACGCGGCCACGGAGCGCGGATGAGGTGGAAGATCAGGCGATGGAGGCCGATCTGCGTGCGGATGAGAAGGAGGTAGCGGAGCACATTATGCTGGTCGACCTGGGGCGGAACGATGTTGGGCGGGTGAGCGAGTTCGGGTCCGTGAAGGTGAAGGATCTGATGTTCGTCGAGCGGTACAGCCATGTGATGCATATGGTGAGTTCGCTTGAGGGTAGGCTGCGACCGGAGTTGGGTGCGGTGGATGCGTTTCGTGCGTGCTTCCCTGCCGGGACGCTGAGTGGTGCGCCGAAGATTCGTGCGATGGAGATTATTGAGGAGTTGGAGCCGGCTCGGCGAGGGGTGTATGGCGGGAGTGTGCTGTATGCGGACTTCAGCGGGAATCTGGATTCTTGTATTGCGATTCGGACGCTGTATATGAATGGGGAGCGGGGGCACTTTCAGGCGGGTGGGGGAATTGTGGCGGATTCGGTGCCGGAGAAGGAGTTTGAGGAGTCGGTGAATAAGGCAAGGGCGGTAGTGCGGGCGATTGAGCGGGCGCGGGGTGTTTAGATAGGCGACTCGTAAATACCAATCAGCAGTGGTCCCTCTATTCGAAGCTATCGGCTACCATCGAGAGGAACGTCGAACGAGGAATTCTGAGTAAAAATGGCTTTAAGAATTATCCCAGTGCTTCTAACATGCGGCCCTCTGGTGCTTACAGTTTTTGTATGGGCGAGGCTTTACACACGACGTAGGTTTGGATGGCCTAAGCCTGTAGTCATGGCAGCGCTTGGCATAGCGAGTGCAAACGCAGCATATGCCGCTTTTGTCTATCTTTACTATTCCCTAAAACCTAGTCAGTCGCTCCCGCCTTGGAAAGATCCAGAGACACTGGACTTGGCTCTGTTGTTTCTAACGGCTCCGATTGGCATCATCGTGACTATCGTCGCCGCTGCAAAAGGAGCCCAGAAGTGGTTGATTGTCGCTCTAATAATTGCTTTGGCGACGCTATCGCTCGTTGGCATGCTTGAAGGAATTTCAGTGTAGCTTCGGACTTTCAGTGGGCCACGTATTTAGACGAGCGGGGCGTAGAATTTAATACGATATGGTCTTTGTTCTGGATAACTACGATTCGTTTACTTACAACCTGGTGCAGTATATGGGTGAGCTTGGGGCCGAGATGGTGATTCGGCGCAACGATGAACTGACGCCGAAGGAGGTTGAGGCGCTGCGGCCGGAGAGGATCCTGATCTCGCCGGGGCCTTGTACGCCGCAGGATGCGGGGATCAGCATGGAGCTGATCAAGCACTTCGCCGCGCTGGGGGAGGCGGGTGGGCCGAGGGTGCCGATCCTTGGGGTGTGCCTGGGGCATCAGGCGATCGGGGCGGCGTTTGGGGGCAATGTGATTCGTGCGCCGAAGCTGATGCATGGCAAGACGAGCGAGATTGAGCATGATGGGAAGACCATCTTTGCGGGGATTCCGACGTCGATGACGTGTACGCGGTACCACTCGCTGATTGTGTCGGATGAGGGGTTGCCGGAGGAACTGGAGGTGTCGGCGCGGACGGCTGATGAGGAGACGATTATGGCGCTGCGCCATCGCGAATTGCCGATTGAAGGAGTGCAGTTTCATCCCGAGAGTGTGCTGACTGTGCACGGCAAAGAGATCATTCAGAATTTTTTGAAGATGTAGGACGGGGTTGTGATGGTGCGTCGGGTAATTCTTGTGTTCGCGATGGGTTGTGGACTGGGGCGAGCGCAACAGGCGATCGGCACGGTTGGGGTGCAGGATGCGACGATTGCAGGGGCGCTCGAGGTAAGTAATGGGCGGGCGGTGCTGGTGGGGAATACGACCGTTACGGCGAGGGATAAGACGGCTGAGGTTGAGCTGAAGCGCGGCGGGTCGGTGAAGGTGTGCGCGACGAGTGGTCTGCATGTGACTTCCGGGCAGAGTGCTGCTGGCGTGACGCCAGCGTTGATGCTGGCGCTGGATCGCGGGGCAATTGAGGTGAAGATGGCGGCGACGACCAGGGACGTGGTGATGACGCCGGATCTTCGGTTCAGCTTGAAGGGGGATGGGCCGCTCGATCTGCAGCTGCGGGTAACGAAGAATGGCGATACGTGCGTTGAGAATCGTGGGGCGCAGGCACCGGTGTTGAATGTTGCCGATCCGTTTGGCGATGGGACGTATGAGCTGAGGGCGGGGCAGCATGTGTTGTTTGAACATGCGAGCTTGAAAGAGGTGGTGGATCATGAGAACTCTTCGTGCGGGTGTCCGCCGGAGCAGCCGACGATGACGGTGGCGGATGCGCTTTTGAGTGGCGGGGCTCCGGGTTCGGGTGATGCAGCGAAGACGGCTGCTGAGGCGCACCCCTTCCCTGCCGCAGTGAGCGCTGGATTGGCTCCCGCTGCTGTGCCTCCACAGGCTCCTGAGGGAGCTTTGCATGAGCAGGTTTCAGCGACGCTGAGTTCGAGTGGTGGCGCGGATAGCCTGGCTGAGCCTGCTGCGGCTCCCAAGGCCGATGCGACTGCCGCGACGACAACCGTAAATGCGGCGGCTCCCTCTGCGACGCCGCAGAAACATGGCTTTGGGCACGCGATAGGGCGGTTTTTCAAGCGCATCTTTGGTGGCGGATGAGTGTGGGGGTTGAGGCGCGGTTTCGGGTGGATGGTGAGAGCGGAAGACAGCTCGCTGAGCTACAATTAAAGGGTTGTGGGCCTTCCGGCAGGGATGCTTGTGCCCCGCAACGACAATCTTCCAAATAGCTGAATTCAGCACAGATTAGAGGTTTTCTTTATGTCGATTCCCGCAACGCAGATGCGCCCGGGCATGGTTATCAAGTTCAAGGACGATCTTCACCTTGTGTTTTCGGTCGAACACCGTACGCCTGGCAATCTTCGGGCCTTCATTCAGGCCAAGCTGCGCAATGTGCGCACCGGCGCGATGTTCGTTGAGCGCTTCCGCTCGCCCGACCCGATCGACCGCGTGATCGTGGACGAAGTAAAGATGGAGTTTCTGTATAACGACGGCGACGACTACTACTTCATGGACGACAAGTTCGAGCAGACGATGCTGACTCGCGATACGCTGGGCGATGCGGTGGAGTACCTGATGCCGAACCTGTCGATCAGCGTGAGCTTCCATGATGGAAAGGCAGTAGGTATCGAGCTGCCGGGCGTGGTGGAGATGACGGTCGTTGAGACGGAGCCGGGAATCAAGTCGGCAACGGCATCTTCGGTGACCAAGCCTGCGAAGCTTGAGACTGGGCTGGTGGTGCAGGTTCCACCGTTCATCAACGAGGGCGAGAAGATTCGCGTGGATACGGCGGAAGGCGCCTATATGAGCCGCGCGTAGGGATTTGCAGAAAGGAAAGAGAGGTGGAGTCGATCGGGCTCTACCTCTTTTTTGCATTGTGCTGGCTCGTCTTGCATGGGTGGAGTGGCTCTGCGACACTGGATGCTCTATGGTGTGCCATTACCTTGTGAAAGGTCGCGTGCAAGGGGTCGGCTTTCGCTGGTTCGTGCAGCGGGAGGCAGCTGAGATCGGGTTGCGGGGATGGGTTCGCAATACGGATCAGGGTCACGTCGAGGTGCTTGCGGCAGGTGAACCGAGTGAGCTTGTTGAGTTGAAGGATGCGCTGCACAAGGGTTCGCGCGGCAGCCGCGTCGATGCAGTACTGGAAAATGAACTGGCCGAGAGCGAGGGCGCGACGCTCGGGTCATTTGAGATTGAGGGAGCCTGGTAAGAACTGATGACGTTACCGATTAATTGTGAGCCACTGAAAGAGCTTGTCCGGACTGTTCCGGACTTTCCGAAGCCTGGGATTTTGTTCTACGACATCACCACCGTGTTGAAAGACAAGGCAGGATTTGCCACGTTGATCGACGCGTTTGCGCAGTACTACATTGGCAAAGAGATTGACTCAGTGCTGGGGATCGAGGCGCGTGGATTCATCTTTGGACCAGCGCTGGCTTACCGACTGAATGCGGGTTTTGTGCCGGTGCGTAAGCCGAAGAAGCTGCCCGCACCAGTGGCGCGGGTGAACTATGACCTGGAGTATGGCACGGACTCGTTAGAGATTCATCTGGATGCGATCAAACCTGGCGAGCGAGTCGTCATCGTCGACGACCTGCTTGCGACAGGCGGAACGATGGAGGCGACGGTGCGCCTGGTGCGACAACTCGGTGGGGAGATTGCTGGCCTCGGGTTTGCGATCGAACTCGACTTCCTGAAGGGCCGCGAGAAGTTTCAGGAGTATGACGTACTGAGCCTGCTGCACTATGACGAGTAGGCGCGAAAGGTTAAGAACCGTTGTATGTGCCATCGTGGTTTCTGCGTTTCTGGGCCATGCCAGCGCGGAGAGTAATCTGGCGGCGGATAGACTGCACAGTGCGATCATTTTGAACTCAATTGACGACCCGCAGTTGAAGCCGTGGCATCTGAAGCTGAGCTTTCAGTTGTTTGATGTGAAGGGCGTCGCCACGGAAAAAGGCGCCATTGAGGAATGGTGGGGAGGCCCGTCGAGCTTTAAGATCGATTACACGAGCCCTTCTTACACGGCCACTGAGCTTCACACCAAGGATGGCATCTTACGTAGCAGAGGGGCAGTAGTGGCGCCAGCTTTGTTAGAGCTGGCGTTGCGGCAAGTTGTCCACCCGATACAGAGCGCGCAGGATTTTGCCCCATCGAAGCCGACTTTGCAACAACAGGACTTTGGGAACGTTAAAACGGATTGCATCATGCTGGTGCAAGAGGTCAAGAACATCAGTAATCCTCCTCTTGGACTTTTTCCGACATACTGCCTGGATCGCGATAATGACAGGTTGCGCCTTAGCTATGACTTTGGCTCACAGGTTTTATCAAGAGACCGAATTGGTGTCTTTCAGGAACGAAGGGTTGTGAGCGATCAGACGATCTACGAGGGATCGGTCAAGGCAATCACTGCTCATTTAGAAACTTTACAGACGATGACTGTCGTTGCGGGTGATCTTGACCCATCTCCAGATCTGGAGAAAGTCGGAGTAAAACCTGTCTCCATGGAAGGCGTTGTAACTAATGGTCGAAAGATCGGCGGTGACGCGCCCCATTACCCACCGGATTCTAGAAAAAACCACGTCTCGGGATCAGTTGTTCTAGCGGCTCGAATTGGAGGTGACGGACGCATCCATTCTCTGAGGATAATTTCCGCTCCGGCAACAGATCTTGCAGTTGCATCGATTGCCGCTGTTCGTACATGGACCTATACGCCTTATCTTTTGGATGGAAGACCGACAGACATTGAGACACACATCACTGTGAACTTTAATTTTGGATCATAATTAGCGAAAAGGAGCAGGAATGAAGTCTCGTGGATATGCGGTGCATGATAAGAAGTCGCCTCTGGTTCCGTTCAACTTTGAGCGGAGAGAGCCTCGGGCGAATGATGTGGTGGTCGAGATTGCATACTCTGGGATCTGCCACTCGGATATTCATCAGGCGCGGGACGAGTGGGGTGGGTCGATCTACCCGATGGTGCCGGGACATGAGATTGTGGGGCATGTCACTGCGGTTGGCGGCGATGTTAAGAAGTTCAAGGTTGGGGATCTGGCTGCGGTTGGCGTGATCGTCGACTCGTGCAGGGTTTGCGCCAACTGTAAGGCGGGTGAGGAGCAGTACTGCATAAAGGGAGCGGTTGAGACATACAACAAGCGCGACTATGAAGGCGTGGTGATGTATGGCGGATACTCCAACAACATTGTGGTGGATGAGAATTATGTCCATACGGTCTCGCCGAAGCTGAACCTGGCTGCTGTGGCTCCGCTGCTGTGTGCGGGGATTACGACGTACTCGCCTTTGCGCCACTGGAAGGTGGGGAAGAACAGCAAGGTCGGCGTGGTTGGGCTGGGCGGGCTGGGTCACATGGGCTTGAAGTTTGCTCATTCGTTTGGCGCGCATGTGGTGCAGTTCACGACGTCGGAGAACAAGATTGAGGATGCGAAGAAGTTGGGCGCGGACGAGGTTGTCGTGACCAAGGATGCTGGGGCGGTCGCGAAGCATGCGGGGAGCTTCGACTTCATTCTTGATTGTGTGTCGGCACCGCACGACATCAATCAATATCTTGGCCTGCTGAAGCTGAATGGTACGTTGTGCCTGGTGGGGCTGCCTGAGACTCCGCTTAGCGTAGCTCCGTTTTCGATTGTGGCAAATCGGCGGTCGCTCGCTGGGTCGGGAATCGGTGGGATGAAGGAGACGCAGGAGATGCTGGACTACTGCGCCGAACATAACATCGTGTCCGACATTGAACTGACGTCCGTCGACAAACTTGCCGAGGCTTACGAGCGGGTGGTGAAGGCGGATGTGAAGTATCGCTTTGTCATCGACATGGCTACGTTGCCGAAGGGCTAAGCTGTGGTTGCTAGTGGCAGCCGCCGTTGTGATGCGGCCGCTTCGAGCGATTCCGGTGTGAGCTGACATCGAGCTTTGCGAGCGCGCTCTAGACGAAGAGCGTGAATAAAGGTGAATCGATCGAGACTGTCTGGGTGGGGCCGGAGAGTTTGCCGGTTACTGTGTCGCGCTTGAAGACGGTAACATTTGCAGAATCCTGATTGCCGCAGATGAGCCACTCAGCGGTGGGGTCGAGGGTGAAGTGACGCGGAGTTTTGCCGCCGCAGGGGATTCGCTGAACCTCTGTGAGGTTGCCGTCTTTGGCCCTGATTGAAAAGACTACGAGGGAGTCTTCGCCGCGGTTGCTCGCATAGAGGAAGTAGCCGTCGGGGGATATGGCGAGTTCAGCGGCGGTGTTCTTGCTGGCGGGGAAGTCTGCCGCGATGGTTTTGATGGAGAAGTTTGCGTTGACCAACAGACCCTGCGGGGTGTCGCTGTATTGCGTGGCGGTCCAGAGGCAGCGGTCGATCGTCGAGTCAATCTCGTTGATGCAATAGACCCAGCGGCCGTTGGGATGAAAGGCTACGTGGCGTGGACCGCAGCCAGGGCGGTCGTTGGTGAAGAGATGAGGATCGGAGAGCTCGCCAGTCTCGGGGTGGATGTAGAAGACGCAGATGTGATCGGTGCCGAGATCGCAGACCAGAAGAAAGCGGTCGTCGGGAGAGATCGTGACACAGTGGGGGTGGGGGTTGTCTTGACGACTGGAGACGGGGCCGAGGGCGCCGAACTTTTTGTGGTCTTTAAAGTCGAGGCGGCCGACTGGCTGGCTGAGGGTGCCGTCGGGCTGGATACGGTAGGAGGCGATGGCTGAGCCCACGTAGTCCGCGACAAAAGCGGCGTGACCGGTGGAGTCGACCGAGACATATGCAGGTCCTGCACCGCCGGATGGGACCTGACCAGACTGGTGGAGGCTGCCTGAGGTCGGGTCTAACGTGAAGGTGGTAACGGTTGCGGCAGGATCGTTGATGGCGTTGACCGCGTAGACGGAGCGTCGGCCCGGACCGGGGGGTGAGACGGCCAGGAAGGACGGACGCCCGGTGGCCGCGGCGAGGACCGGAGGAGTCAGCTGACCTTTGGTGGGGTCGAAGGTTGATTGGTAGATGCCTTTGCTGACGCCCTTGTTCGTATCGGTTCCGAAGTAGACGTGAACGGGGGTTGGGGGAAGGAGTTTTTTCTTGCGGATTGGCCAGTCGGCTATGGCTCGGGCAGACGCGGCAAAGGCAGAAAACGAGACAATAAATCTTCGGCGCGTAGACATGGACCAAACCCCTGGAAGGTTATGCTGGTTCGCCTGGAAGGTGGATGCCTAGCTCGTCTTCGGCTCGGATGTTCTCGTTGATGACGGGCAGGCTCGGCAAATAATCGGTGCGGCCAGCTTCTTTGACGACGGCGTTGGCGTGCTCCAGAACCTCGTCGACGGTCATGGTGTACATCTCGCGACCGTTGTCGTAACCGGACTGGATTGCGTGCTGAAGATAGCGACCGGCAGCCTGGGCGGCAAGATAGTCGGTGATGACGTGACCGGTGCGGCGCTTCTGCTCGACCCAGGCCAAGTTCGGCATCGCGATCCAGAGAGGACGGCCGTTGACGGCGAAGCGGATGTCGGTGGCGTCGGCGTGGCGGGTGGCGATGGCGACCATAGTCCCCTTCCAGACGCAGTGCAGGTCTTCTCCGGTCCAGCGGTCGGTTATTTTGAAGTCTTCATACATGATTGGTTCTAGATTAGTGCAGGGTGGAGGGTTGAGCAAGGTGCGGCTGGGGCGAAAGGGTTTGTCGGGCACTTTATCTGGGAGTTAGGGAAGGAGATCTTTGGAGATTCCCACATTGGGAATAATATTGCAGGTTACTTTCGTAAGCACTTGAAATTCCTTCTAGCTTATGCCGGTCACCGCGGCTATCCTTTCCTTTATCTTTACGGTGATGGATGAACGTGCGTCGAACAGAGGCAGAAGCCGCTAGTTTAAGGGCGATTTGGACACGTGAACTGTTGGACTCCCAGCCAGAGCTTGAATGCGAAGAACTGGTGCAGCTTGCTGCCTGTATCTGCGGAACTCCAATTGGCTTGGTAACGCTGCTGGATGAGCGGCACCAATGGCATCGTGCGTCCGAGATTCTGAAGATGGGGGAGACTCCGCGCGAGGTCGCATTTTGCGCTCACGCGATTCGGCAGAATGAGCTTTTTGTTGTAAGAGACTCTCTGGCGGATCAGCTGTTTTCAGGTAATCCGCTAGTTACGGGAGAGCCGACGATTCGATTTTTTGCGGGGTTGGGGCTGTTCCGATCGGATGGGGAACCGATGGGGACGTTCTGTGTCGTGGATATGGCTCCGCGTATCTTGAGCGAGGAGCAGGGTCGCACGCTAGAGGTTCTGGGGCGGCAGATCAGTGTGCGGCTGGAGGCAGTGGTGCAGCGCAGGGCGCTGGAGCAGGCGCTGGCAGAAAAGGAGAAGGCGACCGCTGGTTTACGGGCGAGCGAAGAGCTGTTTCGCGCCTTCATGAACGCCAGCCCGTTTCTGAGCTATATCAAGGATGCTGCTGGAAGGCTGCTATTTTATAACCGCAGCTTCGCGCAACGGTTTGGCGTAAGCGAGTACGCGTGGCTAGGACGGACCGATGAGCAGCTGTGGTCGCGGAAGTTGACCAAATCGGTGCGAACGCATGACCTGGAGGTGATGGCCGGAGGCAAGATGGTCGAAACCGAGGAGCATATTCGCAATACGGATGGGACGGTCAGCTCGCTGAGGTCGTTTAAATTTCCTTGTCATGATTCGGCTGGGAACGTTCTCCTGGCGGGGGTCGCGGTAGATGTGTCGGAAGAGGTCGCGCACCACGCGGAGCTGGAACGTTACCATCGTGAGCTCGAGGAGGCCAATGACCAACTTCGTAAGTTGGCTGTGACCGATGAATTAACTGGCCTGAGGAACCGCAGGTCGTTTGAAGAGCGGCTAGTGATGGAGTTTTCAATGGCTCGGCGAAGGAAGCGGGAGCTTTCGGTGCTGTTGATTGACGTCGATGATTTCAAGACGATCAATGATCGCTGGGGACATGCGGCGGGGGATGAGGTTTTGCGGCGGTTAGGCGCGATTCTGCGGACAACGGTGCGGCTGCCGGATTTGCCTGCACGTTATGGCGGTGAAGAGTTTGTGGTGTTGCTGCCCGAAAGCGGCGAAGAGAGCGCCATGGGGCTGGCTCGACGTGTGATGCAAAGGGTTGCAAGTGAAGACTGGGAGAATGAGCCGCTGACTATCAGCGTTGGAATGGCTTCGATGAATGAGTCGCTGGAGAATGGGTTTCAGTTGGTCGAGCTGGCGGATGAGGCCTTGTATGCTGCCAAACGGGCGGGTAAGAATCGCGTGATGGTGCATAGCGGGTAGCGGCTTGTCCTGCCTGATGGGCCCACTGCGCTCGGTCACCCCAAAATCAAGACACGTTTGCAGGACCCTGGTTCGCACAGCCACTTCGCGGGAATGATGCGCCCGACCGATGGCTGGACTTTTAGTTTTGGGGTACAAAAAGCGCACCTAAAAGGTGCGCTTTTTCAGATTGGGAAGGTGTTTATGCTTCCGCGTTTGGATCGCCGGCATCGCCGGGATTCTGCTCTTCCATCTGCTTGGCCAGCTCTTCACGCTTCTTGGTGCGTGCTTCGGCGCGCTTCTGGGCCTTCTCGTTGAGCTCGTGCTCGGCACCGAGGAGCTCGATGTAGGCCATCTCGGCGGCGTCACCCTTGCGGGCTCCGAGGCGTGTGATGCGGAGGTATCCGCCCTGACGTGCGGCGTAACGCGGGGCTACGGTGGCGAAGAGACGGTCGACCGACTCGGGCGTCATGAGATAGGCGGCAGCCTGACGGCGGGCGTGAACGGTGCCGCGCTTGCCGAGGGTGATCATCTTCTCGATGAGCGGCCGAGTGGCCTTGCATTTGGTGATGGTGGTCTCGACGCGGTCCATCAGGATGACGGAGGTGACGAGGTTGCGCAGCATGGCGCGGCGATGGCTGGTGTTGCGGCCTAATTTGTATCCTGCATTGCGGTGACGCATCGGTGATCTCCTTCGACTCGGCTATGGCCGTGAGTCGGTGCTGCTTAGAATATGCGCTCGGTGGAGGCTGGCGCGGGTGAAGCAGCCCCTGATACTTGTGGGCTTGTTGCTACGCGGCTTGCGCTCGCGTTTTCAGGTAAGACTGCGGCGGCGGATCGAACTCCACCGCCGCAGGTCTTGTTAGAAGTTCTCTGGCTCAGTGCCGACGAGGTCGAGGTCTTCGTCCTCATCTTCATCTTCGTCATCGTCGTCATCAAAGTTACCGAAGCTGGCGGCGAGTGTAGCTGCGGGCAGGACGGAGGTGGGTCCGGGCTGCGGGTTGCCGTTCTCGTCGATCTTCATGCCGAGGGACAGGCCCATCTGCGCGAGGATCTCTTTAATCTCATTCAGGGATTTGCGGCCGAAGTTCTTGGTCTTGAGCATCTCGGCTTCGGTCTTCTGGATGAGTTCGCCGATGGTGGCGATGTTGGCGTTCTTGAGGCAGTTGTAGCTGCGGACGGAGAGTTCAAGCTCTTCGACCGAGCGATTGAGGTTCTCATTGCGCATGGCCGGGCCGTCGTGCAGACCGTCGTGACCGGCTTCCATCTCCTCTTCGAAGTTGATGAAGATGGTCATGTGGTCCTTCAGCAGCTTAGCGGAAAGGCCAAGTGCGTCTGCGGGGAGCACGGTGCCGTTGGTCCAGATCTCGATGGTGAGCTTGTCGTAGTCGGTAATCTGACCGAGACGAGCCGCTTCAACGAGGTAGTTGACCTTGCGGACAGGCGAGTGAACGGAGTCGACCGGAATGAAGCCGAGGCCGAGGTCACCGTCGAAGTTCTTGTCAGCTGAGATGTAGCCGCGGCCGCGCTTGAGGCGCATCTCCATGTCGATCTTACCGCCTTCGGAAACGGTGCAGATGTAGACGTTCTTGTCGAGAATCTCGACGTCGCCGTCGGCTTCGATCATGCCGGACGTGATGACGCCGGCCTGGTCGGCGCGGAGGTAAAGAGCCTTGGGACCTTCGCCTGCAAGCTTGAATGGAATCTGCTTGAGATTCAGAATGATGTCGGTCGCATCTTCGACGACGCCGGTGATGGACTGGAACTCGTGTAGGACGCCTTCGATGCGAACAGCGGTGACGGCTGCGCCTTCGATGGAGGACAAAAGGGTGCGGCGGAGCGCGTTGCCGATGGTCGTGCCGAAGCCGCGCTCAAAGGGCTGCGCGGAGAACTTGCCGTATTTTTCGTTGAGTGTTTCGGTGTCGACTGCGAGACGCTTGGGCTTTTGAAAACCTCTCCAAAGCATGTGTTTCTCCTTTTCCGGCTCACTCGCGATGCATTCTGCGAGATGGCGGGGTGTTGCGGTTACGGGTTAGGTTGTGTGCTGCTTTTCGCCAGACCTGATGTCCTGGTCTGGCAAACCTTTTGTTCTTTGTTGACGATTCACGACGCAGCGAAGGAGAAGCAGATTCCTCCGCTGCGCTGCGGAATGACAACAAAAAAGCGGACAATGACGACAGCAGAACTATTTGCTGTAGAGTTCGACGATCAGCTGCTCGTTGACCGGCAGGTTGACGTCTTCGCGCTTCGGCAGAGCAATGACCTTGCCTGAGAGTGTGTCGCGGTTGATGTCGAGCCACTGAACCTGGTTCTGGCCGGCGGCAAAGTTCTTCGCCTCTTCGAGCATGACCAGGGCCTTGGAGCCCTCGCGGATTGCGATCTCGTCGCCGACCTTGACCTGGTAGGAAGGGATGTTGACCTTGCGACCGTTGACCTGGAGGTGACCGTGACGGACGACCTGGCGGGCCTGGCGGCGGCTCATCGCAAAGCCGAGACGATAGGCGACGTTGTCGAGGCGAGTCTCAAGTTGCTGGAGCAGGTAGGCACCAGTGACACCCTGCTTGTTCGAAGCCTTCTGGTAATAGGCGCGGAACTGGGTCTCGAGGGTGAAGTAAATGCGCTTGGCCTTCTGCTTTTCGCGGAGTTGTAGACCGTAGCCGACGACCTTCTTCACTTTTCGAGACTGTCCGTGCTGGCCTGGGGGGAAGTTGCGCTTCTCAACGGGGCATTTTTCGGAGAAGCACTTGGCTCCCTTGAGGAAAAGCTTGGTGCCGTCGCGGCGGCAGAGGCGGCAGACGGGTCCGGTGTAACGTGCCATTTGTATGACTCCTGACTTCGGGTGACGATCGCTTTACGCGCGTGCAGCGCTTCTTCACGATCCGGTTACTTGTTTTGCCTTACTTTGCGGCGGGGTCTTGAAACAAGCTCCCCGCCGCAGTTGGGACAGATGGTATGCATCGCTTGAGCACATAACGAACAAAAGGTGCATTCGTAACTGCAGATGAAGGCCTCTCCGTTTGCATTGAGTGCTGTGTTGCAGCGCTCGCATTCGGGCTTCATCAAAAGTGCCATAGCGTCAGACGCGGCGGCGCTTGGGCGGACGGCAACCGTTGTGCGGCATCGGCGTAACGTCTCGGATGCTGCGGACCTCGATGCCGGTGGTGGCAAGAGCGCGGATCGCGGACTCGCGGCCGGAGCCGGGACCGGAGACGCGGACATCGACCGAACGGACACCGTGGTCACGGGCTGCGTTGGCAGCACCAACGGCGGCCTGCTGGGCGGCAAACGGAGTTCCCTTACGGGAGCCGCGGAAGCCAAGCGAACCGGACGACTTCCAGCTCAGCGTGTTGCCGACCTGGTCGGTGATGGTGACGATGGTGTTGTTGAACGACGCCTGAATGAAGACGAGGCCAAATGGAACGTTCTTCCGCTCGCGCTTCTTAAACTTCTTATTTTTACCGGGCTTTGCTGCACCCTTCGTATTCTGTGTCTTCGCCATGTCTTATTTCGTCGCTTTCTTCTTACCGGCAACGGTTCCCTTGCGTGGGCCTTTGCGGGTGCGAGCGTTGGTGTGGGTGCGCTGGCCACGGACGGGCAGCGAACGACGGTGGCGGAGGCCACGGTAGGACTGAATTTCGATGAGGCGCTTGATGTTGAGCGAGATGTCCTTGCGGAGATCGCCTTCGATCTGGCCCTCGGCTTCGATAACCTGACGGATGCGGTTCAGCGCGTCCTCGTCGAGCGTGCCGACCTTCGCGACGGGATCGACGTCCGCCTTCGCGAGGATCTTGGCGGCGCGAGAGTCGCCGATTCCGAAGATGTAGGTGAGACCGATGCGCGCCTGTTTGTTATTAGGGACATCGACTCCAGCAATACGTGCCATGGGGTTCCTTTTCGGTTGAGCTTCGTAGCTTCGCCACGAGAGCAGGTGATTTGTTTACGGTTATGTCCGAAGGGTTCAACGCAAGCCTTGACTTCGGCTAACTAGCCCGGCGGGACCGTTTATTGCGGTAGATCGAATGCTTAGCCCTGGCGCTGCTTGTGCTTGGCGCTGGCGCTGCAGATGACGCGAACGACACCGCGGCGGTGGATAACCTTGCACTTGTCACAGATCTTCTTTACTGAGGCACGAACCTTCATTGTGATTCCCTTCTTTTATGCAACCTAGAGCCGGTGAAACAGAGGACGCGTCTCAGGGAGTGAAGCCCCAGTTGACAGGCGACCTTGAATGCCAGGGCGTGAGCCCTGACTTACCCCAAGTGCAAGTGCGCTTGAGCAACCCATGATGGAGACGGGATGGGCTCCCGTAGCCGTTGTCTACTTATAGCGGTAGACAATGCGGCCGCGGTTGAGGTCGTACGGGCTGAGCTCAATCGCGACGCGGTCGCCGGGGAGGATACGGATGAAGTTTTTGCGCATACGTCCGGAGACGTGTGCAAGGGCCTGGTGCTTGTTTTCAAGCTCGACCTTGAACATCGCATTCGGCAGGGTCTCGACGACCACCGCCATCACTTCAATTGCATCTTCCTTTGACAAACGATCTCCTTTGGAAAGGTGGGAGGCCGTAAGCCTCTTTGTTTCCACAACTTTTCTTTGAATTGAAGCTTTCTGCTTCAACCAGAGTTACCGTGCGACATACTTGCGCACACAGCATCTCTTATATTACCCCAAAATGGGTCCATTTTCCTAGCGAGTCAGCACCTGGGGGCCATCTTTTGTTATGGCGACGGTGTGTTCGAAGTGGGCGCTGTAGCTGCCGTCGATGGTTACGGCAGTCCAGCCGTCCTTGAGAACCTTCACCTCCGGGCCTCCAGCGTTGATCATAGGCTCGATAGCCAGAACCATGCCGGCCTTGAGGCGGGGGCCTTTGCCAGCCGCTCCGAAGTTGGGAACCTGGGGGTCTTCATGCATGGCACGGCCGATTCCATGGCCGACAAACTCGCGGACGACGCCGAAGCCTTCGGCCTCGCAGAGCTCTTGGACGGCAGAGGAGATGTCTCCGAGCCGGCCACCCACTTGGCACTGTTGGATGGCCTTTTCCAGAGAGGCTTTGGTGACTTCGAGGAGCCTTGTCGTCTCGGGGCTAACCTTGCCTATGGGGTAGGTAACGGCCGCGTCGGAGTAGTAGCCGTCGATGATGACGCCGCAGTCGATCGAGAGGATGTCGCCTTCGACGAGGATGCGCTTGGCGTTGGGCATGCCGTGGACGACCTCGTTGTTGACCGAGGTGCAGAGGGCCGCCGGGAAGCCGTGATAGCCCTTGAAGGCGGCGATGGCGCCCAGCTCCGCGATCTTCTTAACGGCGATCTCTTCAAGATCCATCGTCGAGGCTCCCGGGACCACGTGAGGCGCGATTGCGTCGTGGACTTGGCGGAGGGCCCTGCCGGAGATCCGCATCTTCTCGATCTCCTGCTGCGTTTTGATCATGATAGCCATATGTTTTAGGTTACTGACCCGAGCCTTGACGAAGACGCTTCAAGGCAGACTTGATCTCGGCGGTGACCTGCTCGACGGCGTGATCGCCATCAATCTCTTCAAAGCGGCCCTGCTTGCGGTAGTGCTCAACTACGGGAGCGGTCTGGCCTTCGAAGGTCTTCATGCGTTCAGTAAAGACGGCCTCGGAGTCGTCGGGACGTTGGACGAGAGAGGAACCGTCTACATCACAGATGCCCGCAACCTTTGGAGGATTCGAGTAGACGTTGTAGATGCGACCTGCGGGGGAGATGCGGCGACCAGTGATGCGGTGCAGGAGTTGTTCGTAGTCGACGACGATGCTGATGGCAACTACAGGCAGGGTGCCAGGGGCTGCCGAAAGCTGCTCGTCGAGCCAGGTAGCCTGATTAAGGGTTCGGGGGAAGCCGTCAAGAATGAAGCCGTGATGCGTGTCGGGCTGCCGGAGGCGGTCGGCGACCATCTGGTTGACGAGGTCGTCGGAGACGAGGGTTCCTTGATCGACCAAGGTCTTGGCTACTTTGCCGAGGGCGGTCCCACTGGAGATATTGGCGCGGAGGATGTCCCCGGTGGAGATCTGCGGGATGCCATATTCGGCCATCAACGCCTTGGCCTGGGTTCCTTTGCCTACGCCTGGCGCGCCTAAAAGGAGGACAGGCCCGGGCAGAAAGTTCTTGTCTGCCGGGGCCGTCTCGGGTTCAGATGCAGTGCTTGTCGTCAACGGGCTAACTTCCTACCAGCTCTTGCGGCCACGGATGCGGCCACTCTTGGGAGTGAAGCCGTCGTAGTGGCGCATGATGAGCTGCGATTCGATCTGCTGGACCGTGTCCATGGCCACGCCGACGACGATGAGCAGCGAGGTGCCACCGAAGTAGAAGTTGACGCCGAGGCCGTTGGTCATCCAGGTCGGCAGTCGATCGAAGATCGAGCCGATGAGCCAGAGATGGTTGAAGTGGATTCCGCTGATGAGCAGCTGCGGAATGATGGTGATGATGATGAGATAGAGTGCGCCGACGAGGGTGATGCGGGTCAGCACATCGTTGATGAAGTCGGCGGTACGCTTACCGGGACGAATGCCGGGGATGAAGCCGCCGTACTTGCGCATGTTGTCGGCGATGTCGTCGGGGCGGAAGACGATAGAGATGTAGAAGTAGGCGAAGAAGATGATCGCTACCATCTGGAGAAGCTCGTACCAGGGCTCGCCGGGGGCCAGAGCGCGCAGGATCGGGCCGAAGAAGGAGGAGTCCTGCAGGGAGTAGCCGAAGATGTGTGCGCCGGAGAAGAGCAGAGGCGCCGACAGGATCGAGCTGGCGAAGATAACCGGCATTACGCCGCCGGAGTTGACCTTCAGAGGGAGGTGGGTGGACTGACCGCCCATCATCTTGCGGCCGACGATGCGCTTTGCGTATTGGACGGGGAT
Organism: Tunturiibacter lichenicola; assembly: GCF_051013355.1. GTDB lineage: Bacteria > Acidobacteriota > Terriglobia > Terriglobales > Acidobacteriaceae > Edaphobacter > Edaphobacter lichenicola_F. The sequence continues at coordinate 1,242,638 of NZ_CP132944.1, forward strand.
ACGGCGCTCAGAGCGCTCTACGAAGACGATGAAAGCTACGACTGCGATCATGCCTACGACAAGTAGTGCGACTGCGATAGGGGTGAGTGCTCCCCAGGCGTTGTCGCGCACTTTCTCGTAGAGATCTTCGATTCCCTTGGGCAGACCAACGACGATACCGGCGAAGATGAGCAAGCTCATACCGTTGCCGATGCCGCGCTCGGTGATCTGTTCGCCGAGCCACATGATGAAGGCTGTACCTGAGGTGAGGGTGATGACGCAGAGCGGGATGAAGGCGGCGCGCGAGATGGTGACCATCGTCTGGCCGGTGCTGGTGTTCGTCAGCGTGAGTGCAATGGCGAAGGACTGCACTATACCGAGGAGGACTGTGACGTAGCGAGTCCACTGGGTGATCTTGCGACGGCCGAGCTCACCTTCCTTCTGGAGCTTCGCAAGCGGCTCATAGATGACGGTGAGCAGCTGGAAGATGATTGACGCCGTAATGTACGGCATGATGCCGAGGGCGAAGACGGTAAGCTTGCGGAGGTTCCCGCCTGAGAAGAGGTCGACCAGGCCGAGGGCTGAGCCAGAGTTCTGATTGAAGAACTGAGCGAGCATGTCGGCGTTGATGCCGGGGGTGGGGATGTGCGAGCCGAGGCGGTATACGGCCAACATGCCAAGCGTGAAGAGGACACGCTTGCGGAGGTCGGGGATTTTGAAGATGTTTGCGATTTTCTCGAACATCGGGTACTGGAACCTCGGGGGTAAACGCTGGTGAGTCTGGTGAAACGGCAATGCGAGGGCGCGCGCCCTCGCCTGCCAATCATTCTAAATGCTGCTTAGCCGATGAGGATGGCCTTGCCGCCAGCCTTTTCGATCGCTTCTTGAGCAGTCTTGGAGAACTTGTGTGCGTGAACGGTCACGGCAGTCTTGATCTCTCCGTTATTCAACACTTTGATCAAAGCACCCTTCTTGCGGAGGAGGCCAAGCGCGATGATCTTATCGAGGGTGAACTCGGTGACGTTCTCGGCGGCGACGATCTCGGCCACGCGGTCGAGGCCAAGGACCTGGTACTCAACGCGGAAGATGTTGGTGAAACCACGCTTGGGCAGACGGCGGTGAAGGGGCATCTGGCCGCCTTCGAAGCCGCGCATGAGGGATGAACCCGAGCGGGAGCCCTGACCCTTGTGTCCACGGGTGGAGGTCTTACCCATGCCCGACCCCATACCACGGCCGACACGCTTCTTGTTTTCATTCGCCTTCTTGGGGGGGCGCAGATTGGAGAGATTACGGATTGCCATTGTTTCCTCGCTTAACGCCGGTGAAGCAGCTTGTGCTCTTCACCGACTCGCCTATGATTTTGGGCCCTGACGGGCTTGATGCGGTAATGCCGGATCGTGCTTATTCGACGACGCGGACGAGATGGGGAACCTTTGCGACCATGCCACGGATGGATGGGGTGTCTTCGCGCTCGACGATCTGGTTGAGACGGGTGAAGCCGAGGCCCTTGATGACGAGCTTGTGCTTGACCGGGGTGCAGATCTTGGAACGGAAGTACTGCAGCTTAATTTTGGCGATTGCGTTGGTGTCTGCCATGAGAGAGCTCCTGTGGATCTTGTTGGAACGGGGTTGAGCTTAGAGCTCTTCCACTGCCTTGCCGCGCAGGGCGGCGACTTCGGCCTTGTTGCGAAGCTGGATAAGAGCGTCGAACGTAGCCTTGATGACGTTGTGGGGGTTCGCCGAGCCGAGGCTTTTGGTCAGCACGTTCTGCACACCGGCGGCGGTCATGACGGCGCGAACTGTCTTGCCGGCGATGACGCCGGTACCTTCAGGGGCGGGCTTGAGCATGACCTGGCCTGCGCCGAAGTGGCCGAGGACCTGGTGAGGAATCGTGCTCTCTGTCAGGTTGACCTTGTGCAGATTCTTCTTGGCGGATTCGATCCCCTTGCGGATGGCCTGCGGAACTTCCTTGGCCTTGCCGGAGCCGTAGCCGACCACGCCTTCCGCTGGGTCGCCGATAACGACGAGAGCGGCGAAGGACATGTTCTTACCGCCCTTGACGACCTTGGTGACGCGGTTGATCGAAACGACCTCGTCCTTGAGGTTGAGGCGGTTCGCATCGATTTTTTTCTTCATTGCCATAATGTCTTATCCAGCTTTCTGGCTGCCAATAAGGCGCCTTGGGAACCTTAGAAATCGAGACCCGCTTCACGGGCTGCATCGGCGAGGGCCTTCACGCGGCCGTGATACAGATAGCCGCCACGATCGAACACAATCTTCTTGATGCCCTTTTCCTTTGCGCGCTCGGCGATCAGCTTGCCGACTTCAGCAGCAGCAGCGATGTTGCCACCGTACTTCTTCTCTTCGGTCTTCTTGCCCATGGAAGAGGCAGAGGCGATGGTGACTCCGTTGAGATCGTCGATGAGCTGCGTGTAGATGTGGTTGAGCGAGCGATAGACGTTGAGGCGCGGGCGCTCGGCGGTACCGGACATCTTCTCGCGAATGCGGGTGTGAACGCGTTGACGGATCACATTGCGCTGACGTGGATTGATCATGATTGACTTTCCTTCCTAATAGCGTACCCAGAGTGCTGAGGACGTTCGGTTATAAAACTTTGTTTGGTGGAGAGTGGCTGGCTTAACGCTACCAACCACTCCGCACAGAATTATTTCGCTCCGGTTTTGCCGACCTTCTTCTTCAGTACTTCGCCGGTGTAGCGGACGCCCTTGTTCTTGTAGGGGTCTGGCTTGCGGAGAGAGCGCATGTCAGCGGCAACTTGGCCTACCTTCTGCCGGTCGATGCCGGAGACGGTGAGGTGAGTCTGCTTGGGGTCGATCTCGACAGAGATGCCGGTGGGCAGCGGAAACTCGATGGGATGAGAGTAGCCCAGGGTAAAGACCACCATGTTCTTACCCTTTAACTCAGCGCGGTATCCGATACCGACGATGTCGATCTCCTTGTTCCAGCCGGTGGTGACGCCGGTGACCGCGTTGAAGACCAGCGCGCGCGCGAGTCCGTGAAACGCAGCCTGCTTGTCGGTCTGACGCTCGGTGACCAGGTGGCCATCCTTCTGGGCGAGGGTGATGCCGCCAGGCAGCATCGCAGTAACTTTGCCCTTGGGTCCTTCGACCAGAACGGTATTGCCGTTCTCACTGACCGTGTACTTGACGCCAGCGGGTAGAGCGATCGGCTTCTTACCAATACGTGACATAACAAATCCCTTTAGTGGCTTGCGAGTCCCGATAGCACTTCATGCTGATCGTTCCACTGCAGCCGATGAAACTTTTCCGCCTCGTCATCGCAAGATGGCGAGAGCTTACTCCGAACTACCAGACTTCGCAGAGGATCTCGCCGCCAACGCCTTCGCGACGCGCCTGGCGACCAGTCATGACACCCTTGGGAGTCGTCATGATGGAGATGCCAAGACCACCCTGAACGCGACGGATCTCATCGCGGCCAAGGTACACACGGCAGCCGGGACGCGATACGCGCTGAAGGTCGCGGATAACAGCCTCGTTGTTCGGTCCGTACTTCAAGTAAACGCGGAGAACCTTCATGCCATTCTCTTCGGTCGGCTTGTAGTTCGCGATGTAGCCTTCTTCTTTGAGGATGCGGGCAATCTCGGCCTTGAGCTTGGATGCAGGGACGTCGAGCTTCTGGTGACGCGCACGGATAGAGTTACGGATGCGGGTCAAAAAGTCTGCTACTGGATCGGTGAGGTTCATTCATTCTCCTTCATCCCCCGTTCGCTCACGAGTGTCTCTCGCGAGAACCTGCGGGGATGTCTGTTTCGGGTGATACGTCCAGACTTCTGCACCATAAGCTCACGCCCTGATGAGGTCTCTGGAGTAAGTGTGCGACTTGAGCCGCACACGAATTTCTTTATTCTACCAGCTCGACTTAACAACGCCCGGAATTTCTCCTTTGAGGGCGAGCGAACGGAAGCAGAGACGGCATACGCCAAACTTCCGCAGGAAGGCACGGGGACGACCGCAGAGCTGGCAGCGGTTGTGCTGGCGAGACTTGAACTTCGGTTTCCTTGCGTCTTTGACGCGCTTTGCTGTAGTTGCCATGTGTTTTGCTCTCTATCTTTAGTGCAAATCTGTTCGAGGCCCGTGGGCCTGGCTTCGTAGACTAAGCTCCTACGCGGAAGGGCATACCAAAGCTCTTCAGCAGGGCGCGGGCACCGTTGTCATCCTTCGCCGTCGTGACGATGGTGACGTTCATACCCTTGAGTTTGTCGACCTTGGCGTAGTCGATCTCAGCGAAGATCAACTGATCGCGGAGGCCAAGGGTGTAGTTGCCACGGCCATCGAAGCTCTTCGAGGAGACGCCGCGGAAGTCGCGGACGCGGGGAAGAGCAATCGAGATGAGGCGGTCAAGAAACTCGTACATCGTATCGCCGCGCAGAGTGACCATCGCACCGATCGGCATTCCCTCGCGCACCTTGAAGGCGGCGATGGACTTCTTAGCCTTGGTGGTCACAGGCTTCTGGCCGGCGATGGCGGCGAGATCGGCCACCAGGGGATCCATGATCTTGACGTTCTGGGTGGCTTCGCCGAGGCCCATGTTGATGACGATCTTCTCGAGCTTGGGAATCGCCATGGCGTTGGTGATGTTGAGCTCTTTGCCCAGCGCCTGTTTGATCTCGCTCTCGTACTTCTGCTTTAGACGTGCTGCCATGATTTTCTTCGCTTTCTCCACGGTTGCCGGATTGGTTTTTAGACCGTGTACCGATGCGTGGGGTGAACCGTTGCTACAGGATTTGAACTGCTACTGCTAATACGACCTTTGCTTAATCTTCTTTACTTCTTCTTCTCAGCGATCGTTGCGCCACTCGTCTTTGAGAAGCGTACCTTGGTGTCGCCTTCGAAGCGTGATCCGACGCGGGTCTTCTTGCCATCGCCATCGAGCAACATCACGTTCGAGATGTGGATGGTGGACTCCTGCTCCGCGATGCCTCCCTTGATGTTCCGCTGGGGATTCGGCTTTACGTGCTTCTTCACCATCATGACGCCCTCAACGAGGACGCGATTCTTTTCAGCGATGACGCGAAGGACACGGCCCTGCTTGCCCTTGTCTTTGCCAGCGATTACTTCGACCTTGTCATTACGCTTGATCTTGATGCCTGCCATAGCTCTCTCTTTTCTCGACAATCCTGAAACCACGGAGCCGGACTCCGGCTAGTACGTTGTTGCACCGCGCGAACGCGCAGCGTAAGACTAGATGACCTCGGGTGCGAGCGAGACGATCTTGAGGAACTTCTTATCGCGAAGCTCGCGGGCGACGGGGCCAAAGACGCGCGTGCCGACCGGCTCATTGGCGTCGTTGATGACCACAGCGGCGTTCTGGTCGAAGCGGATATAGGTGCCATCGCGCCGACGATACTCTTTGCGCGTACGGACGATCACGGCCTTGACGACCTTCCCCTTTTTGACGGTGCCATCGGGAGAGGCTTCCTTGACAGCTGCGGTGACGACGTCGCCGAGGCCGGCCTTCTTGCCGAGACCGCCACCTAAGGGCAGGATCACCTGCAACTTGCGCGCGCCGGAGTTGTCGGCTACGTCAAGCATTGTTCTCATTTGTACTGACATCGTTCTTCTCCTGGCTATCTACTGCGTGATACGGCCGGGGATAAGCCCCAGGCTTCAACTTGTGGCCTAAACTACTTGGCTTCGGCAGCGACTGAAGCTGCGGACTTCTCTTCGGCGAGCGCGAGTGAGGAGCGGCGAACGATCTCCTCGAGCGACCAGCGCTTGAGCTTGGACAAAGGACGGGCTTCGCGGATGCGAACGACATCGCCGACGCGGGCGGAGTTCTGCTCGTCGTGCGCGTAGAACTTCTTGTTCGACTTCATGACGCGCTTGTACTTGGGATGCGCCTTGCGCATCTCGATCTCGACGACGATGGTCTTCTGCATCTTGGTCGAGACGACCAGACCCACCTTCTCATTGCGACGCGAGGTCTGAGCTTCGGGGGTTGCTGCTGTGTTGGTTGTATCTGCCATGATTAGTCCTTCTTCGCTTTCTTGCGGGCGGTGCGAGTGCTCTTGGCCGGCGCAACATTGGCGACGACGGGGTTGGCGGCCTTCTCGGCGGCCAGAGTGCGCTGCCGTTCCACGGTCTTAATGCGGGCGATATCCAGCTTGAGCGTCCGCAGCTTCTTAATGCCCTCGTTATTGCCCAGGCTCTTCTGGAAGCGGATGCGGAAGAGCTGCTCGGCGGCCTTCACCTGCTCGCTCTTGAGCTCGTCATCACTGAGATTACTGATCTTTTCGAATTCCATTGTCTTTTCCTTAACTACTGAAAGCTACTGGCCCGGTCTTATTTGGTAACAACCGTCGCCTTGACATCGTGGCGCTGAACGAAGCTGGTCTTGAGCGGAAGCTTGTGAGCCGCGAGACGCATGGCCTCTTTGGCAAGCTCCGGAGTGACGCCTTCCATCTCGAACAGGATGCGACCCGGACGAACAACGCAGACCCAATGATCTGGCGCGCCCTTACCTTTACCCATACGGGTTTCGGCAGGCTTCTTGGTGATCGGCTTGTCCGGGAACAGACGGAGCCAGACCTTGCCACCACGCTTGATGAAACGCGTCATCGCAATACGGCTGGCTTCGATCTGGCGGTCGGTGATGTAACCGCACTCCATGACCTTCAGGCCGAAGTCACCGAACGAAAGATCGGAGCCACGCCACGCCTTACCCTTCATCCGGCCGCGCTGCTGCTTGCGAAACTTGACCTTCTTTGGCATCAACATAAGAAAACCCTCTTCACTCTTTCAGGGATACGTTCAACACGCTCCCCGGAAACTCCGGCCAGGCCGGTGAAAACTTTAGCTTGCGAATGCGCCAGTCGTAACGCCCTGGTCGCGACGCTTCTTCTGCTCGTAGATGTCGCCGCGATAGACCCAGGTCTTGACGCCGATGATGCCGTAGGTGGTGTGAGCCTCGGCGAAACCGTAGTCGATGTCTGCGCGCAGCGTGTGCAGCGGCAGACGGCCCTGGAGGTACCACTCGGAGCGAGCGATCTCGTTTCCGTTCAGACGACCGGAGACGCGGACCTTGATTCCCTTGCAACCGAAGCGCAAGGCAGAGTCAACCGACTTGCGCATGGCACGACGGAAGCTGACGCGCTTCTCGAGCTGCAGCGCGATGTTCTCGGCAACGAGCTGAGCATCAAGCTCCGGCTTGTTGACCTCGAGAATGTCGATGAAGACCTCGCGGCTGGTGCGCTTCTGAATGTCAGCCTTGAGCTTGTCGATCTCCGCGCCCTTGCGGCCGATGATGATGCCCGGACGCGCGGTGCGAATGATCAAACGCAGCTTGTTGCCTGGGCGTTCGACTTCGACCGAACTAACACCAGCTGCCTTCAGCTTCTCGCGCAGCTCAGCCTTGAGCTTGACGTCTTCGACCAGTAGCTTGTCATAGCCGCGCTCTACGAACCAGCGTGACTTCCACGGCTTGTTGATGCCGAGGCGCAACCCATACGGATGGACTTTCTGTCCCATAGCTTCCCTTTACTCCGTGCCCTCTCCGGTTGAGCCGGTGGGCGGTAGTGCAAAACTTTAAGTTTACAAGAAACTGCTTACTTCGCGGCCTTTTTCGCTGCGGGTTTCTTGGCGGCTGGCTTCTTGGCTGCGGGTTTTGCCGCGGTCTTGGTGGCTGCCTTCTTGGTGGTCTTCTTCGCAGCCGGTGCCGGGGTGGTCTCGGAAGCTGCCCTAACTGCAGCGGCCGACTTCTTCTCAGCGACGGTGACGATGATGTGTGCGAGCCTGCGCTGGTAGCGGAAGGCGCGGCCCATTGGAGCGGGGCGGATACGCTTCATACGCGGACCTTCGTTCGCAACCGCAGTGCGGACGTAGAGGTTATCGACATCGACATCGAGCCCCTGCTCCTGTGAGACGTAGGTTGCGTTCTGAATCGCTGAACGCAGAACCTTCTCAACCACGGGCGCCATGCGCTTGGTGCTGAAGTGAACGGTGTTGAGCGCCTGCTCGACGCGCAGTCCCTTGATCAGATCCAGGACAAGCTTCGCCTTCTGCGGGCTGGTGCGCTGAAACTTAGCTTCTGCGCGGAACTCTTTGATTTTTTCTGCTGCCTTAGCCATAATCTTCGTCCTTCAAAACTTCTGCTTCGCTGCCCGTTATCCGTTGCGCGGGCTCGCGGTCTTACCTAACTGCAAACGGTCGGCCCAGATTTATTTGGGCTTCGCGGAGGTCTCAGCGGCGCGCGCGGAGTGGCCCTTGAAGGTGCGGGTGGCCGAAAACTCTCCGAGCTTGTGGCCCACCATGTTCTCCGTCACGTACACCGGGATGAACTTGCGGCCGTTGTGTACGGCAATGGTGTGACCGACGAAGTCCGGGTGAATTGTGGACCGGCGCGACCAAGTGCGCAGTACCTTCTTGTCGTTGACTTGGTTCATCCCCTCAATCTTCTTCATGAGGTGATCGTCGATGAAAGGACCTTTTTTTGTTGAACGTGACATTTTGCTAAGCTCCGACTTTCCTGTTGCGATACTCGATACGACGAATCTCTTGCTTGCGAGACTTGGTGTTGCCCTTTGCTGCGGAACCAAAAACTAAAAGAAATAGATTTGCTGAAAAAGCTTTAGTTTTACTTCGTACGACGCTTCACGATGAACACATCGGTCCGCTTATTGTTGCGGGTCTTGTATCCACGGGTAGGCTGACCCCAAGGCGTTACAGGGTGACGACCGCCCGAAGTCTTACCCTCACCACCACCGTGCGGGTGATCGACAGGGTTCATCGAAACACCACGGTTCGAGGGGCGAATACCCTTCCAACGGTTGCGTCCAGCCTTACCGACCGTGACATTCTCATGGTCGGTGTTGCCCACCTGACCGATGGTCGCCATGCACTCAACCAAAACCTTGCGGGTCTCGCCGGAGGGCAGCTTGAGAAGAGCGTAGTCGCCTTCCTTCGCGATCAGTTGAACCTGCGCACCAGCCGAACGGGCCATCTGCGCGCCTTTGCCTGGACGAAGCTCAATGTTGTGCACCGTCGTACCAGCCGGAATATTCTTCAGCGGCAGAGCATTGCCAACAAGAATATCGGCATCCGGGCCGCTCATGATCGACTGACCAACGGTGAGACCGATGGGCTGAATAATGTAGCGCTTCTCGCCGTCCGCGTAGTGGATCAGCGCGATGCGGGAGCTGCGGTTTGGATCGTACTCGACCGTCGCGACGGTGCCGGGAATACCGTACTTGTCGCGCTTGAAGTCGATGAGGCGCAGCTTCTGCTTGTGACCGCCGCCGTGGTGACGCATGGTGAGACCGCCGTTGTTGTTGCGGCCACCGGTGCGCTGCTTAACTCCGAGCAATGGCTTATGGGGCTTGTCCGTTGTGATGTCATCGTTGACAAGCTTCGTCGCGAAGCGGAGTGATGGGGTAATCGGTCGAAATGATTTGATCGGCATCGTCTTTATTCCCTTGCCCGCGCTGCTAATCGCTTAGCAGCGCTTCGGTCCTGAATTCTATTGCTGCAAACGATCTTGCTTAGAGGCTACTGAGGTATTCGGGCATCTTCTCGCCGTCTTTGAGACGGACGTACGCTTTCTTCCAATCGGGGCGGAAGCCTGCGAACTTGCCGCGGCGGCGCTCCTTGCCCTCAACGGTCGCGGTGCGAACACCAGTAACTTTGACCTTGAAGAGGGTTTCAACAGCTTGCTTAACTTCGGTCTTGGTGGCCTTCAGGGCGACTTCAAACACCAGGGTGTTCTGCGTCTCCTTCACGGTCATGCCCTTCTCGGTAATGAGGGGGCGGCGAATGACGGTATAGAGGGTTGGCATTACGCAACCTCCTTCTGCGCGGCGACTTTGCTGCGCTTCGATACAAACTTCTTGAGAGTCTCCTGAAGAGCCTCGATGGCGTCCTTAGAGAAGACAGCATGCTCGTAACGGAGCAGGTCGTAAGGGTGAACCTCAGAGCTGAGAACCAGTTCAACACCCTGCAGATTACGCGAGCCAAGGTAGAGCTTCTCGTCGAGCTTGCGGCTGCTCTCAACCAAGAGAGTCGTCTTACCGGCCTCAAGCTTGTTCAGCGCGGTGCGGAAGAGCTTGGTCTTTGCTTCAGGAACCTCAAACGAGTCAACGACCGTGAACTTGCCGTCGTTAATCTTTGCGGAGATCGCGGAACGAAGCGCGCCCATCAACTTCTTCTGCGGGAAGGCATACTCATAGCTGCGTGGCTTCGGTCCATGGACCGTACCACCGCCACGCCAAAGCGGAGTGCGGATAGAGCCGACGCGGGCGCGACCGGTCCCCTTTTGCTTCCAAAGCTTCTTGCCAGCGCCCGAGACCTGATTGCGGTTCTTTGTGGCGGCGGTTCCCTGACGGAGGGCGGCACGATAGTGCTTGACGGCCTCCCAGAGCAGTCCGTCGTTGATCTCTGCTGAGAAGACCTCGTCGACGAGTTCGAACTCTCCGACTTTCGCTCCAGCGAGATTTACTACGTTGATGTTTGCCATCGTTCTTCTCTCTTTATGCCCGCCATCGATGTGACGAGCCATAACTTTGTTTGCGGCTTCATGCTGCAAGCCTTCGTGATCGACTAGTTACTTCTTCTTGGACGGTGCAGCTTTCTTGGAAGCCTTCAGGGCGTCCTTCGTTGCGGCACCGGCAAAACCACGGCGCTCTCGCGGCGGAGCCTTAGCCTTGGAGATCAACACGAAACCGTCACGCGGACCAGGGACTGCACCTTCTACCAGAAGAAGATTGTCCTCGAGATCGATACCGCGAATACGGAGATTGCGAACCGTGATCTGTGCGTGGCCCATGTGACCCGGCATACGCTGACCAGGGAACACACGAGACGGGAACGACGAAGCTCCAATCGAACCCTGCACCTGGAACATGTGACCGTGCGATTTGGGACCGCCGCCGAATCCATGGCGACGGATAACACCAGCGAAACCGCGTCCCTTGGAGGTTCCAATCACGTCAACAAACCGCTCGTCGTTGAAGATGTCGACCAGAATACGGTCGCCCGCCTTGGCCGTTACCTTCTCTTCGCCTTCAGCGGTCTTCACTGCTTCGAGACCGACTTCGCGGATCACCTTGACCGGAGGAACATCCGACTTGGCGAAGTGACCGGTCATCGCCTTGTTGACTTTGGAGGCCTTGACAAAGTCAACGTAGCCGATCTGCGCGGCTTCGTAACCATCCTTCGCAAGCGTCTTCAGCTGAGTGATCACGCAAGGACCAGCCTTCAGTACGGTCACGGGGTGAATATCACCGCGCTCGTCGAAGATCTGCGTCATGCCGACTTTTTTTCCGAGAATCCCTACTACTGACATTGGATCTTCCTTTCCTCATCATGCTGGCTGAATGCTCAGCACTGCCGGGCTAATACTTCATTGCTACTTCTGAACCGTCTTGATCTCTACGTCTACACCGGCCGGCAAGTCGAGCTTCATGAGCGCATCGACGGTTTGCTGGGTCGGCTCGAGGATATCGATGAGCCGCTTGTGGGTGCGAATCTCGAAGGCCTCGCGCGATTTCTTATCGACGTGGGGCGAGCGCAGAACGCAGTACTTGTTCTTCATGGTTGGCAGCGGAATGGGTCCCGCAACCTGGGCTCCGGTACGCTTGGCCGTCTCGACGATCTCGCCGGTCGACGTGTCGAGCACACGGTAGTCATACGCCTTCAAACGAATTCTGATTCTCTGTCCAGCCATGGTGTGTCTCTTTCATGCTTCAAAGATCGTTTGGAGTAGCTGCCGGTGATGAACTTCTGCACCTGCCAGCAGCCCTCGTTATTCTTGAACAGCTAAACTAAATAACTTTCCAGTAAAACACGTCCTTACTTGATGATCTCGCTGATGGTTCCTGCTCCGACGGTGCGTCCGCCTTCGCGGATAGCGAAGCGGAGACCCTTCTCCATCGCGACTGGCGTGTGCAGCGTGATCTCAAGCTGGATGTTGTCGCCGGGCATACACATCTCGGTGCCTGCAGGAAGCTTTGCCGATCCGGTCACGTCCGTCGTGCGGAAGTAGAACTGGGGGCGGTAGCCGTTGAAGAACGGAGTGTGACGTCCCCCTTCTTCCTTGCTCAGGACATAGACCTCGCCCTTGAACTCGGTGTGCGGCTTGATCGAACCAGGCTTGGATAGAACCATCCCACGCTGAACCGCTTCCTTCGCAATGCCGCGCAGAAGAAGACCAGCGTTGTCGCCCGCCAGACCCTCGTCCAGTTGCTTCTTGAACATCTCGACGCCGGTGCAGACCGTTGCCTGGGTGTCGCCAAAACCGACGATCTCACAGGCTTCGCCAACCTTCACCTTGCCGCGCTCGATACGGCCAGTGACCACAGTTCCACGGCCGGAGATCGAGAAGATGTCTTCGATCGGCATCAGGAACGGCAGGTCCACCGCACGCTCAGGCTGCGGAATGTACTTGTCCACCGCTGCCATCAGCTCGTCGATCTTGGCCTCCCACTGGGCTTCGCCATTCAGCGCGCCCAGCGCAGAGCCGCGGATGATCGGAGTATCGTCGCCAGGGTAGTCGTACTTCGACAACAGCTCGCGAACCTCCATCTCGACCAGTTCGATCAGCTCTTCGTCCTCGACCGCATCGCACTTGTTCAGGAACACCACGATGAACGGCACGCCAACCTGACGGGCGAGCAGAACGTGCTCCTTGGTCTGGGGCATCGGGCCGTCGGTCGCTGCAACCACCAGGATCGCGCCGTCCATCTGCGCGGCTCCGGTGATCATGTTCTTGATGTAGTCCGCGTGGCCGGGACAATCGACGTGTGCGTAGTGGCGGTTCGGCGTCTCGTACTCCACGTGCGAGGTCGAAATCGTGATACCGCGCTCGCGCTCCTCGGGTGCGTTGTCGATCGTGTCGAACGAACGGAACGTGTTCTTCGGGTTGTGCTTGGACAACACCTTCGTGATCGCCGCCGTCAGCGTCGTCTTGCCATGATCGATGTGCCCGATCGTCCCGATGTTTACGTGCGGCTTTGACCGGTCAAACTTTTCCTTGCCCATGACTCTCTCCGTGTTTCCTGTCTCTCGTTGACTTCTAAATTCCTGCGAAGACTAAAGATCTCGCGATTACTTTGCGTTTGCTTCCTTGCCCTGCACCTTGGCAATGATCTCTTCTGAGACCGAGCGAGGCGCTTCTTCGTACTGCTTGAACTGCATCGAGTAGTTAGCGCGACCCTGCGTGGACGACCGCATGTGGGTGGCATAACCAAACATCGTGCTTAGTGGAACGGTAGCTTTGATCGCCTGCGTGCCACCGACCATCTCCATACCTTCGATACGTCCACGGCGGCTGTTGAGGTCGCCGATGATCGTTCCCATGTACTCTTCGGGAACGGTAACTTCGACCGACATCACAGGCTCGAGAAGAACCGGCTTTGCCTTGCGGGCCGCTTCCTTGAAGGCCATCGAACCGGCAATTTTGAATGCCATTTCATTCGAGTCGACATCGTGATAGCTGCCGTCGTACAACGAGACCTTGACATCCACCATCTCGTAGCCCGCCAGGATGCCGCGCTGCATCGCGTCCTGAATTCCCTGATCGATCGGCTTCACGTACTCCTTGGGAATTGCGCCGCCCTTGGTATCGTTGGTGAACTCATAGCCTTTACCCGGCTCGTTTGGCGAGATGCGAATCTTGCAATGACCGTAGTTACCCGAACCGCCGGTCTGACGGATGTACTTTCCTTCAGCATCAGAGTTCGCGCGAATGGTCTCGCGATAGTTCACCTGCGGCTTACCAACGTTGGCTTCGACCTTGTACTCACGCATCATGCGGTCGACGATAATCTCAAGGTGCAGCTCGCCCATTCCAGCGATGATCGTCTGGCCCGAATCGATATCCGTGCGGACGCGGAACGTGGGATCTTCCTGCGCCAGCTTGGCAAGAGCCATACCCATCTTCTCTTGGTCAGCCTTGGTCTTCGGTTCCACAGCAACTTCAATAACAGGCGCCGGGAAGTCGATCGACTCGAGCACCACAGGGTGCTTGTCCGTGGTGATCGTGTCACCGGTAACAAGATTCTTCAAGCCAACCGCAGCGCAGATATCGCCCGCGAGTATCTCGGTGATCTCTTCACGCTTGTTGGCGTGCATCTTCAGCAGACGGCCGATACGCTCCGTCTTGCCGGTACGCGGATTCAACACCGAGTCACCAGTCTTCAACTGACCAGAGTAGACGCGAATGAAAATCAACTGACCAACGAAGGGGTCAGTCATGATCTTGAATCCGAGTGCCGAGAACGGCTCATTATCATCAGCCCTGCGGATAACCTCTTCTTCCATGTTGTCGGGGTTGTGGCCGACCATGGGAGGAATATCGAGTGGGCTAGGCAGGTAATCGACCACTGCATCGAGCAGCGTCTGAACACCCTTGTTCTTGAAGGACGAGCCGCAGAGCACCGGAAAGATGTTCATCGCGATGGTCGCCTTACGGATCCCAGCCTTGAGTTGAGCCTCGTTGGGCTCCTGACCTTCAAGGTAGAGATGCATGATCTCGTCGTCGGAGTCAGAGACAGCCTCGATCAGATACGCACGGGCAGCTTTGGCCTTGTCGAGCAAGTCGGCAGGAATCTCTTCCACCGAGTACTCAGCGCCCATGGTCTCGTCGTGCCAGTAGATCGCCTTCATGGTAACGAGATCGACGACGCCAAGAAACTTGGCCTCGGCACCAATCTGGATATTGATAGGCACTGCGCGCGCGCCCAGACGATCAACAATCGTCGAGGTCGCGTAAACAGCATCCGCACCAGCCTTGTCCATCTTATTAATGAAGCAGATCCGGGGAACCTTGTACTTGTCAGCCTGACGCCAGACAGTCTCAGACTGTGGCTGCACACCAGCGACCGCGTCGAAGCAGGCAACCGCACCATCCAGCACGCGAAGCGAACGCTCCACCTCGGCCGTGAAGTCCACGTGGCCAGGGGTGTCAATGATGTTGATGCGGATGTTTTTCCAGGTGCAGGTCGTCGCGGCGGAGGTAATCGTAATTCCGCGCTCCTGCTCCTGCTCCATCCAGTCCATGGTCGCAGTCCCCTCGTGCACTTCGCCGATACGGTGCGTGATACCCGTATAGAAGAGAATGCGCTCGGTCGTCGTCGTCTTGCCGGCGTCGATGTGCGCCATGATTCCGATGTTCCGGCAACGATTCAGAGGTGTAGTGCGTGCCACGGTCTATCTCTCATCTGCGAGCATGGGCTCGCGGTAAAAACTGCGTTGAACTAAACTTAGTGACGCTGATGAAAACTAATTACCAGCGGTAGTGCGCGAAGGCTTTATTGGCCTCGGCCATACGGTGAACGTCTTCCTTCTTCTTCATCGCGGCGCCACGGCCATTGGCAGCATCTAGCAACTCAGCGGTCAACTTCTCCACCATGCCCTTCTCACCACGGGCGCGACCATAAGTTACAAGCCAGCGAATGGCGAGCGACGTACGGCGCTCCGGCAAAACTTCAATCGGCACCTGGTAGTTCGCACCACCAACACGGCGACTCTTGACCTCGAGAAGCGGCTTGCAGTTCTCGATCGCCTTCTTGAACAGCTTGAGAGCTTCGTCGCCACCCTTCTGCTCGAGGTTAGTCATGGCTGTGTAGAAGATGCCTTGCGCGGTCGACTTCTTGCCGCCCCACATCATCGAGTTGACAAACTTCGTAACCAGGGTGGAGTTGTAGACCGGGTCTGCAGCAACTTCCCGCTTCGCGATATAGCCTTTTCTTGGCATTACTCTCTTCTCGTCTTCCTTCAGGACCGTCGACTTCTCAAGGCCTGAACCTATAATTCAGCGGCGAACCGCGGTTGAGTTTGAAACAAAAATCTACTTAGCTGCTGCCTTCGGACGCTTCGCGCCGTATTTGGAGCGGCTCTGCTTGCGGTTGGCAACGCCGACCGAATCAAGCGTGCCGCGTACAACGTGGTACCGAACTCCTGGCAGATCCTTCACGCGGCCGCCGCGAATAAGCACAATCGAGTGCTCCTGTAGGTTATGGCCGATACCCGGAATGTAGGTCGTGACTTCGATCCCGTTGGTGAGGCGAACACGCGCAACCTTGCGGAGAGCCGAGTTCGGCTTCTTGGGGGTCTGCGTGTAAACGCGAGTGCAGACGCCACGACGCTGGGGCGAACCCTGAAGCGCGGGGCTGGCGGTCTTATAACGAGTGGGCGTGCGGCCCTGCTTGACGAGCTGATGGAACGTAGGCACTAGAACTCCTTGTTAATGCGCGTAAAACATTACAACCAAACTTATGTGAGACGCGCAGGCAGGATTAAAGCTTCGCATTCTTGCGGTACATGCCCCGTACACGCAAAAAAGTGAGAACGCTGAAGCGTCTCTAACGAAGATCTTCCCTGCTGCGTCTGTAAACCAGTACAACAAGCCAGACGTAAACAGTCGACGGTGGCCGAGCGCCTTTCCTCTATCTTCGAAGGATGGGCCGACTCCGTTTCGCTGTCCCGGCCCGCATAGCCCATCCAGGGTGGAGGGTGTCGCAGGCACGATTGCGATAGGCCGCAGACAAACGACATTCGGATCTAAGAATTACTGATCGGGAATGTCCTGCGGTGAATCTCTTATATCCAGTATAGCGCAATCATCCTCAACCCGTCTTGCGACGGGAAGCGAACTTCAGATCGCGTGGGTTTTTCTCCACCCACCCGTGCGTCAGGCTTCCCCGACAACACGATCCGGATACTCGCGGAACCTTTTTACAATATCAATATGAGGGCAAAACGTCAAATTTTTCGGCGATTCATGCCGTGAAACTGCAGAGTGCACTATCTAAAATGCAGCTAACGCCGAGCCAGGGAAAAGGCGCGTCCTCTTCATGCTAGGCTTTTCGCATGGCTTTGGCAGATCTCCGCAAGTGTTCGCTCTCCTTTGGTTTCATCGCCTTCACCGCTCTATCGACTTTTGGAGCTGCCACTACAGCTCTTGCTGAAGCTGACACAACCACTTCGATACCCAAAGACCCTCGAATTGGTTCATTGATAGAGACACTCGGCCAGACTAAGACTCCGACAGCCGTAGCTATCTCACCCGACGGAACTACGGTTGCATGGTCAGTTCGAACACATGAGGGAACGCGGATTCATCTCTCTGACGTGGCAAATCCAGCTCCCTCAACTGACAAGACTGTGGGCCCGACATTAGGAGCTACAGACTGCAGCAGCTTGGATCCAAAGTGGTCGCCGAACGGGGACTCACTCGCATTTGTGTCCGACTGCGCAACAAAAACAGATCAATCAGGCCAGGATCAGGTGTTTGTCTGGTCAAAAACGACAGGTGAGTCGAAGCAACTGACACACGTCGTCGGTGGAATCGACTCTTTAGCGTGGTCGCGTGATGGAAAGTCAATCGGCTTCCTCTTTGTCGAAAACGCTACGCGCAGCGCGGGAGCTCTTGCAGCAATGAAGCCATGGTCCGGCGTCATCGGCGAAGATGGTGTAGAGATTCAGCGAGTGGGTGTCGTGCAGGTCGAAACGGGAGCCTTCGCGCAGGTAACACCGGCATCACTGCACGTGTATGAATTTAGCTGGTCACCCGATTCGAAGAGCTTGGCCTTTGTCGCGGCCAATCCGCCCGGCGAAAACAACTGGTGGGTCGCCCAGCTCTACACGGAAGAGCTGGGCAGTACAGCGCCGAAGTCGATCCTTGACACCACAAAGATCACCGGAGCGCTACATGGATTGCAGATCGCCGTCCCTCGCTGGTCACCCAACGGCAAACAGATCGCGTTCATTGGCGGGCTGATGAGCGATCAGGGCGCAACCGGCGGCGATCTCTATCTGATACCGGCAACAGGCGGCGAGCCGAAGGACGTGACCACAGGCCGCGCCGGATCGGTGGTCTTTCTTGGTTGGGCTGGCCCCGAGGTTATCGCGATCGCCGAACAGGTTGGCGGCAGCAGCCACCTTGCGGCGATCGACCTCGCATCGGGCATCGATATCCCACAGGCCAGTGTCACCTTCCCCGAGACCATCGGGGCAGGTGACCTGGAGATGAGCGTGTCTATCTCGCACGAACGAACCATTGCGTTGATCCGAAGTTCTTTCGAAAAGGCACCGGAGGTGTGGGCTGGTCCTATTCACGACTTGAAGCAGGTCACGCATCTGAACGACGGTCTGAAGCCTGCGTGGGGAAAGACAGAGGATGTCGAATGGACCAACGACGGGTTCAAGGTGCAGGGCTGGCTGCTCTATCCGGCGAACTACGATCCAGCGAAGAGTTACCCTCTTCTGGTAAGCGTGCATGGAGGTCCATCAAGCGCCGTAACACCTCGCTGGCCCGGCGTCGGCTATGGAGGCGTACCGTTTTCTGCGCTGGGGTACTTCGTGTTTATGCCGAATCCACGGGGCAGTTACGGACAAGGAGAGAAGTTCACACAGGCCAATATCAAGGACTTTGGATATGGCGACCTTAGGGACATTCTTGCCGGAATGGACGTGATCGAGAAGCGATTACCCATCGATAAGAATCGTGAAGGCCTAACAGGCTGGAGTTATGGCGGCTTCATGACGATGTTCGGCGTGACGCAGACAACTAGGTTCAAAGCCGCAGTCGCAGGCGCAGGTATCAGCGACTGGAAGAGCTACTATGGGGAAAACTCGATCGATCAGTGGATGGTGCCGTTCTTCGGTAAGACCGTCTATGACGATGCAGGTATCTACGCGAAGAGCTCAGCGATCGAATACATCAAGAATGTCAAGACACCGACACTGGTGGTAGTCGGCGATCGTGATGGCGAGTGCCCTGCTCCGCAAAGTTTTGAGTTTTGGCATGCGCTACGCGCCGAGGGAGTGAAGACACAGCTAGTGGTATACCCGAACGAGGGACACGGCTTCCGTGATCCGGCTCATCGAAGGGATGTTCTGGAGCGGGCCTTGAACTGGTTTGAGACGGAGATGCCCGCGAAGTAAGCGCGGGCCTTCGAACGTTTCCCTTTGACAGAGAGTGTCGGCAGGGATCAAACATTAGATGATGCGAAATCCCTGGTGAGATCGTCCAACGAAGAGACGGATGATTTGCTTCCGGTGTTCGCAGCTTTTACACTATGGGTTCAGCTATCCAGCGGTTGCGGTGTGACCGTTCAGCTTGAGTTCTGGTTGGACGGGGAGGTTCAATGCGTCGGTTTGTCACGGTAGTCTTTCTTCTTCTTTTCACGATTCCTTTCGGTGTCTCAATTTCGGGCTGTTCGAAGAAGTCATCCGTCGTCTTCTGCAATGGTGGGGATACCGGTCCAGAGGTTGGACAGGTCCAAATCATTACGTTGCAGCCGAAGATCTTCGGCGTATCGCTTAACTTTGCGCAGATCGGCCAAGTGAGTGCGCCGACCGCTACAGATTGCAAGGGCACAGCCGAGACGGTATCAAGCTATACCTACGGAACATTTCTAGCTAACGGCGCGCCGGATATGACGATCGCGGATGTTGTACCCAACGGACCCGGCGCAGGCCGACTGTGTGCCGGTACGTGGAACAGGAACAGTGGCGGCGGCATCGCTGACTTCACCACCTGCAATCCCACGAATAAGACCGGGACAGTTTACGTTGTTGCGAGTGGCTCGGGCGCGAGTAGCAATCCGCTACCGGTCTTTGTGCATCCCGTCGTGACGAACGTGACTTTGGGGCCGCTCGCGACCGACTGCGCCAACGACCCTTCGACCAACTGCAGCCCTGCGGCATTTGACACTCAGACGACCACTTGCACGCTTACCACCAACGGCAATGGCTGCTGCGCTGTACCAGTGGCCACGCCAGCAGTCGTCACAAACGGTTGCGTCTCTCAAAGTGTGACCAGCCAACTTGCAGCGAAAGTATTTGCGGGAACAGGTACCTCCCAGACCAACGTCAGCTGCCAGGTCGGCCATCTTTCCTACTCTGCGCAAACCGCTTCGGTCGTGACAATCGACGAGAACGGCGTTGCAACCGCGCAACAGCCGGGATCGACGGTGATCACAGCGAACATTTCGAATGCCGGAAGTTCAGCTGGATTCTTTTCGACCTGCCCGCCCCTTAGTATTTCTCTTGCCGTCCCCGGACTGCCGGGCACCAATCCAAATAGCGTCATCGTGAATCCGAACAACACGCAGCCAATCAATGCAGTGGCGACGGACAAGAACGGGCAGGTCCTCACTGGACTTGCGCTGGAGTTTGAGTCGACTACGCCAACCACGATCCCTGCTGGGACAGCTGGATCGGTCACCCCAACCTTCCCTGGAGCGGCGGCAATTACGGCGGTATGCCAACCGCCGACCTGCAATCCTTCACCGTTCAACCAGATCGGTTTGTTCGGCAATGGAAAGTCGGTGACATCCAATCCGGTTACCGTGATCGCCCCCGGTGTCAACAGCACCAATCTGTACATCGGAAGCACCAGCTCCCTCTACCTGGTGCCGGTGGATTTTACGCAGAACCAGCTCGGCTCCCCGGTACGTCTGCCGTATGTGCCGAACTCGATGGTGATCAGCAACGATGGCACCGCAATCTACATGGGCAGCGCGTATGAGTTGATGACGTTCAGTGCAACAACGAACAGCGTAGGGGCTCAAGACCCGACCATAAACGGAAAGGTGCTCGCCGTATCGCCTGATGGCACGACACTGGTCATCACCGACCCGATCCGGGGGCTGATCTACCTCTACAAAACCAGCGGCAGCATACAGACGCAGTATGGCGGCGTTGCCACCCAGGCGATGTTTACACCAGACAGCACAACGGTCTACATCACGATGGGAGATTACAACGCTACCACCGGAGTGACTACGCCGAACAACCAGTTACTCGTGCACTCGACGTTCACGGGCTGGTATCAGGCTCCGCCGTCCGCTCAGCCAACGACCGGAGTTGCCATTGGCGTTCCGAGCGTTGGAGCATTTTTCGGTGGAAGTGTCACAACTGGACGCTCCTACTGCCCGAAGACGACCACGACGACACCCCCTTCAACCCCGGACGACGAAAATCCGACGCCTACGACAACCAATCTCTTCTATCCCGATGCAGGAGTGTCAGGGTTGGCGACGGACCAGATTGCGACCACCGACGACGGCTTTCACGTTCTTGGAGCGATCTTCTCACCCGCCTTCACTCTGACGGATCAGGTCATAGGAACGAGCACCACACCCGGGGTTGTAACTGCGACGGGCCTGCCTGCCCAATCATGCCCACTAGCCGATGAGGCTACTGCGTCCTTCAATACGAGCCCTGCGTTTACCGGCACACTTGCCGCAGTGCAGCCAACTATTGTCAATGGTGTCGCGTCTGGTATTACAAGTGTGCTTCCAACCTCCGACTCGAGCATCGCGTTCGTGACCTACAACGGAAGCGGCGGCGTGCTACCAACCTATCAGCCGGCGCAACCGTCCACGGCAACTCCACCGACCATTGGCGCGGGCACACTGGGGAGCATCCCACTGAACTCGACGACAACCTATGGCACGCCGATCGCGCCAGTGGCAGGCGTCGTGAGCGCGGACAACCAGACCGTCTACGTTGGAACCTCGGGGGACAACGTGGTTCACTTGATCGCCAAGGGCACAAACGGATATCAGGACTCGATCCCCGCAGGAACACCGGCGCCTGCTGTTGCTCCGTTCGGTCCGATCGCTCCCAACCTTCCATGTGCACCTGGTTTCTCCTGCTCAACTGGAGTAGGAACCGGAATCGCGACGCCGAACCTGCTGGTGCAGAAGCCACGGAAGGCGACCTCGTAAGTTCCATCCAAAGACAATCAAAAGCCCTCTCATCGTGAGAGGGCTTTTGATTGTCCGTACGAACGATGCGTGCAGATGCCCCCACCCCTCCCCCCGGGGTTGGTATTGTTAACTTGCTTGCCATCATATATTTACGGCTTTACGTGTCTGCAAAATATTCATTACAAATGGCTTACAAGCAAATATGTCTTTCTAAAGGAGATAGCTGCCATTATGGCAATTTTTCCTTATGGTGTGGAGACTGCAAACGCAGATTCCCTTCGGGAATGACAAAAAAAAGCGAAGAACACCTTTCCACCAGCTGCGGCAGTGCTATAAACAAAAATCCCCGAGGTGCCTCGGGGATTTCTCTATGCTATGTATCCAGTATAACGGGTTGAATGGAACTCATACGCCAAGCGTAAGCCTATGACCAGCTTGAGGTTACTGAGTTTCAGGGCTTGACAGATTAGAGCGGTTCTCCTGCAGGTGTGCTGCGGAAAGAGATACAGGGATTCTTCACCGTTCGACTACGCTTTCAAGGGACATGCGCTGTTTGGGCTGGCACAACTGCAGGGTAGCGAGACTGTATGGGTGGGTACAGGCGAAATGCGGGGGTCTCTCCACTGCGCAACAGACGGTGAGACTGTCTGTTGCTTCGGTCGAGATGACGCTTCTTGGGTTTGGCGTGAAGAACAGGCAAGACGACGAAATACAGGGATTCTTCACCGTTCGACTACGCTCAGGGTCAGGATGACGCGAAGAACATTCCAACGATGCGCCGTGAACCTTCAGGCGAGGCGCTTTTTGAGGAGATCGCGAGCGATGGCGTCGAGCACACCGTTGAGGAAGTGGATGGATTCGGGGGCGGCGTAGCGGCGGCCGATTTCGAGCGACTCGTTGATGATGATGGCGGAGGGCGTGTTGGGAAAGCCGAGCATCTCGGCTACGGCGGCGCGGATGAGGTTGCGATCGACTACGGGCATGCGCTCCAGGCGCCAGTTTTGCGCGTGGGCCTCGATGAGCTTGTCGATCTCTTCGTCGCGGGTGGTGGCGATGCGGTAGAGGTCCTCGGCAAAGCCTCGGGTTTCGGCGTCAACATCTTCGACCGAGGCCCAGAAGAGCTTGCGTACTTGTTCGGGAGACTGCTTGCCCAGATCTCCCTGAAAGAGCATCTGCATGGTGAGTTCGCGGGACTTGCGGCGCGTGCCCATTATTTTTTCACCTGCGCATTCTGTGCGGCGAGTTTGCGTTGGATGGAGACCATCTCGATGGCGGCGCTGGCGGCTTCGAAGCCCTTGTTACCGGCTTTGAGACCGGCACGGTCGAGTGCCTGCTCCAACGTCTCGCAGGTGAGGACGCCAAAGGCGTGAGGGATGCCGGTCTCCTGCTGGGACTGGCCTATGCCGCGTGCGACCTCGTTGTAGATGGCCTCGTAGTGTGCGGTTTCGCCGCGGAGGAGACAGCCGAGTGTGATGATGGCGTCAAACTTTTTGGATTCGGCGAGGGTGCGCGCTGCGGAGGGTATCTCCCATGCGCCGGGGACGCGGACGATCTCAATGTCGGACCTGGCTGCGCCGCTGCGGTGGAGGCAGTCGAGCGAACCCTGGAGGAGACGGTCGGTGATGACGGTGTTCCAACGGGTGGTGACGATGGCGAAGCGCATGTTGGCGGCGCTGAGATCGCCCTCGAGGGCGTTGAGCTGGTTGTGGAGCGGATTTTCAGACTGCCAGAAGCCTAGTGTGAGTTCAGATGTGAGCTTGACGGTGAAGAGGCGGCTGTTCCAGTGTGTCAGTTCGGCGGGCGAAAGGATGGTGGCGATCTCTTCTGTGCGGTGGCTTGCGAGGAGCCATTTTTCTACGAGAGTGCGGATGTGATCGAGCTGGGTGACTTCAACGAGGACGGGCGGAACGGCGGGTGGGCGGCCAGTGACGAACTCCAAGTTGCCGATGGGAGCGAGGTACGCTTCGCCACGGCCCTGGGCGTCCTGCCAGCCCTTGCCCTGCTCGAAACCGAGGCTGGAAAAGAGGCTGGAGAGCCGGTCGAACTCAGCACCTGAGGCGATGGCGCTGACGAGAGTTATTCCCTTAATCATAGATTCGATTGTATCGTCTGGAGAACGATACGAGCTTGCTGCACTGGAGGATGGCTGTGAACTACGAGACGTTGCTGTGCGAGGTGAAGGACCAGGTAGCAACGGTAACGCTGAATCGGCCGCAGGTGCTGCATGCGTTGAATGCCAAGGTGTTCAACGAGCTGGAAGCGGTGTTTGTAGCGCTCGCCGGCGATGTGAGGGTGCGGGTGATTCTGCTGACGGGCGCTGGGGAGAAGGCGTTTGCTGCCGGGGCGGATATTAACGAGATTGCAAGGACAGATATTGCAACGGGTGAGGCGAAGGCGCGGCGTGGGCAGGGTGTGTTTCGGCTGATTGAGACGTGTGGGAAGCCGGTGATTGCCTGTATCAATGGGTTTGCGCTGGGGGGAGGGTGCGAGCTGGCTATGGCTTGCACGATGCGGTTGGCGAGTGAGACCGCACGATTGGGGCAGCCGGAGGTGAAGCTGGGGCTGGTTCCGGGGTATGGCGGGACGCAGAGGCTGCCGAGGCTGGTGGGGCAGCCGATGGCGTTGAAGCTGTTGCTGACGGGCGAGATGATTGGAGCCGCGGAGGCGCTGCGGATTGGGCTGGTGGATGAGGTGGTGCCGGCAGAGAAGCTGATGGAGAGAGCTGAGGCGCTGGCGAAGACGATTGTGTCGATGGCTCCGCTGGCGATTGCGGCGTGCATGGAGGCGGTGCGGTGGGGGAGCGAGCTGGGGCTGGAGGCGGCGCTCGATGTGGAGGCGGAGATCTTTGGGCGGCTGTGTGGGACTGACGATAAGGCAGAGGGGACGAAGGCGTTTCTGGAAAAGCGGGTGCCGATTTGGGTGGGGCGGTAACGACCTTGTATCCAGCGGGTTTTTGGGCTTTTGAAGCGGCGAATGGCTTGGTATGCTGGTGATCGTGCGTAGATATTTCTTGCCCTTTCCCGCCCTTTTGGTTTCGCTTGCTCTTACCGGCTGCACGCATACGGCTGCGCCGAGTACCGATGAGGCGCGGGCGTTGGCAGCAGAGGTGGCGCAGGAGACCAACCTTGCGCGACAGCAGATGGAGCTGATTCCACCGCCTTCGAAGACGCGCTATATGGCTGTGAAGAGCCTGACCGTTTGGGAAAACCCCTATTTGACGGTGCAGGGAGAGATGGTGACGCTGCACGTGGTCGTTGCGGATGCGAATACGAGTGACATGGGAGTGGGTGGGATCTTGCGGCCGATTGGGGCGCGGCGGCGGGAGCTGAATGTGCGGGTGAGCGATCTGCCGACGGCGCTGAATGCGATTCCGGAGAGCTCGTGGCCTTATGGACGCGTGGTTGCCGTGGAAGAGGCACATGAGGTACCGGTGAAGGCGCGGGCTGAGGTTCGGCGGAATGTGGAGTCCGTGATTAAGACTCTGAACGATTTGGGTGTGGTGGTGTATGAGTGGAGTGAGACCGGGCGGAGCTGATTTTTCTGCTCTGTTTTGCTGGTTTTCTTTATTCGTGGTGGGAGCGTGGTTTTATTGGGGGTTTTGCGATTTCCACAGGGTAAATTTGTGGTGATTTGTGGTGCTTATCGTGGTGATTTGTGTGGCTAACGTGGTCTTTTGGTGCCACGTTTTTGTGGTGTGGAAAATGCGCCATGTTTTCTGGATTTATTTTTCGGGGGCGTTGCTTCTTGTGGACGGAGACAAACGGCAAATGCGGGAAAGGACAACGACAACAGCAGATCCCTACGGGATGACAACAAAAAGAACAGACAACAGCAACTCAACAGCAACGACAACGGCAACGACAACGACAACGGCAACGGCAACGGCAGATCCCTACGGGATGACAACAAAAGGACAGACAAAAGCAACGACTGAGGGTGGGGTTTGATTGGGTTCGGAGTGAGCGGCATTTGATGGTGTGGTGCGCTAAGATTCTCATACCTTTGGGTGCGGCAAATCTCAGGAGCTGGGTGAACGATTGCAACTGCATACGACGGCATTGGTGATCTTTTGTTTCTTCTTTGCAGCGGTGACGCTGGCTGGTTTCTGGGCGGCGAAGTGGCGGAGACCGAAGGCGGGGATGGGGTCGCTGGAGGAGTGGGGGCTTGCTGGGAGAAGCTTCGGGACCTGGGTGACCTGGTTTTTGATCGGTGGGGATCTTTACACGGCGTATACCGTGATTGCGGTTCCGGCGGCGTTGTATGGCGCGGGGGCGATGGGATTTTTTGCGGTGCCGTATGCGGTGATCGCGTATCCGTACATGATGCTGGTGCTGCCGAGGCTCTGGGAGGTTTGTCACCGTCATGGTTACGTAACGTTTGCTGACTTTGTCGGTGGGCGTTATGGGAATCGTTGGCTGACAATTGCGATTGCGCTGACTGGTGTGCTGGCGTTGATGCCTTACATTGCGCTGCAACTGGTCGGAATTCGCGTGGTGATCGAGGCGCTTGGGGTGAGGGGCGAGTGGCCGCTGGCTGTGGCGTTTGTGATTCTGGCTGCGTACACGTATTCGAGCGGGCTGCGGGCTCCTGCGGTGATTGCGATTGTGAAGGACGTGATGCTGTACGTGATGGTGCTGGCTGCGCTGATCTACATTCCGTACAAGCTGGGTGGATATGCGCGGGTGTTCGAGCTGGCGAATCAGGCGCTGGCGCTGCATACGCCTTCGGCTACTGTTTATCTGCGGCAGGGACAGTTTCTCGGGTACTCGACGCTGGCGATTGGGTCGGCCATTGCGCTGATGCTTTATCCGCATACGGCGACTGCGGTGTTGAGTGCGAAGAGTGCGAATGTGGTGCGGCGGAATGCTGCGATGCTTCCGGCTTATAGTTTTCTGCTGGGATTGATTGCGCTGCTGGGGTATGTGGCGCTGGCGGCCGGGGTGGTGACGAAGAATCCGAATGAGGCTGTGCCGCTGCTGTTTTTGAAGATGTTTCCGGAGTGGTTTGCGGGGTTCTGCCTGTCGGCGATTGCGATTGGAGCGTTAGTGCCGGCGGCGATCATGTCGATTGCGGCGTCGAATCTGTTTACCCGGAATCTGTATGGCGCAGTGGTGAGGCGGAAGATGCTGCCGGAGGAGGAGTCGCGGATGGCGAAGGTGGTGTCGCTGGTGGTGAAGTTTGGCGCACTGCTGTTTGTGTTGAAGCTGCCTGCTCCATATGCGATTGAGATGCAGTTGCTGGGGGGAATCTGGATGGGGCAGCTGTTTCCTTCGGTGGTGGTTGGGGTGTTTTCTCGATGGTTCCATCCCTGGGCGCTGTTGGTGGGATGGGCGGCTGGGATGTTCAGCGGGACTGCGATGGCGGTGTCACTGGGGTTGAAGAGTTCGGTTTATCCGCTGCACTTCGGAGGCAGCACGTATGCGATGTATGCTGCTGTGCCCGCTCTGATCCTGAACCTGCTGGTTTCGGTGGTGCTCACGGTAGTATTTCGTGCCGTGAAGGTGGGTGAGGGATCAGATGTTACGGATGCGGCGGCTTATGTTGGTTAGGCTGGGATGATTCGGCAATGGTTACAGCAACAAATGCATACAGAGATCCCCTTCGGGGATGACAACAAAGGACAGGCAACAGCAACGACAAAAGCAGGTCCCTACGGGATGACAACAAAAAGGCTGGGTACGGCACTCGACGAAGATTTACGTGCATCGTAATGTAGATACGACTTTGTGAAGGGCGGAGTGAATGAGCAAGACAGTGGCGTTGCAGAAGAAGGCGCAGGAGACGACACATTCGAGGTCGTTGGTGAAGGGTCTGCTGGCAGGTTTGATCGGCGGATTGGCAGCGACGGCGGCGAAGAGAGCGACGGAGAGGATCTTTCCACCGAGGGCGCATGGAGAGCCTGAGCCTCCTTCGGTGCTTGTGGAGAAGATCTTTGGGCGTCGGCTGGAGGGAGCGCAGAAGCTGGCGGCGATGGAGTCGATCCACTGGGGATTTGGAGCTGCGACGGGCGCAGCGTATGGTGCACTGGCGGAGTACTATCCGGCGGCTACGGCGAAGGATGGAGCTGCGTTTGGGATGGCGCTGACTTCGTTGACGCGCGGAATAGAGCTACCAGCGTTGGGGATTGAGGCTGAGACGCAGGAGCAGACCTTCCGCGAGAGGACCAGTGAGATGGCGACGCATGTGGTGTATGGAATTGTCACGGAGACGGTGCGGCGGGTGGTGAGGAAGATGTTGCGGTAGGTAGTCCAAAGTCGACCGCATCGCAACGCTCCAAGAGCATTCAGAATTCATGTGCACCGCTGTCAGAGACAACATTTATTTTAGGATCGGTTAATGTTTAAATATGGCTCGTTGAAGAACCTCTTCCGCAAACCAGATCCCGAGGTGAGCGGGATTTCCGTACTGTTTCTTCAGAAGAAGCTTGAAAGATTCTCCGATGAACAACTCTCGCTTGCTATGCAGCGGGGTTGGGGTAAGAAGTATGATTCGACCAATTTCTACGGCATGTCAACCTTCGACGGGGAAGGCGGCCTACTCAAATACAATGCAATGTTCTTCCCCTTCCAGCACTTTGAGCGTCGGGTTGATGCGGGGGAATTTGGCGAGAGCGAGATTCCCGTCTGGGCAGAGCATAACGCCTACACCTCTTTCGGATATCGATGCCCGGGCGGAATTCCAGCAGGCGAAGTTCGAGACAAGATGTATTGGCTGATCGGCCGGTTTTGCAGCGAGTTGCTTGGCGATAATACCCAGGCACTGCTGTTCGTGGAGGATCAGATTGTGCTTCGCTACGACTCATGCTTGATAAATGAGTTTCGCTCGGTTAAGAAATGGAACCCAGAACAACTAGCGGCCGCGCAACCGGCGCTCAAGCACAACTCATGAAGAAAATTTTCAGAATGGAATGCGTCGCGAAACAGACCTACGTAGAACTTCCGATTATTAGTTAACGAGTTGAGGTGCTGTGAGCCATTGGTGGTTGGCCCAGAGGCGTTCGGCTCCGTTGTAGGTGGCGGCGAAGTTTGCGATGACGTCGCCGGCTGCGTCGTCGATTTGTGAGGCGTAGTTGAGGACTAGCTTGCGCTTGCGGGTGATGGCTTCGGCGGTGGGCTCGTTTGTGTTGTAGAGGATATCGGTGAGGGGTTCGTTGCGCTCTGTGGCCGCGGCTCGGAGGGCTTCGAGGTCGGTTGTTGCAGCGGGGTGGGTTGCTACGTAGGGGAGGTCTTCGTAGAAGGCGGTGGGGAGCTGCTCGGTGAAGGGCGCTGCGGCTTCGCGGATGGTGAGGTGATCGATGTGATTGCCAAGGGCTGCGGGGATCACGATGGCTTGCATGGTGCCTTCGGCGGCGTGGCGGGTGAGGGCTTTGCGGATCTTTTCAATGGAGGGGTCGGCGGGGTTAACCGGGGTGGTGTTGACGGCTTCGAGTGGGATGCGAAGGCGGATGGGGGCGTCCTTGAGGTTGAGGTCGAACATGTGGAGGTTGTTCTTGTGGCCCTTGGGGAGGGTCTCCTTGATGCGGCGGACCCAGAGCTCGTCTTCGCGGAGACGCATGGCGGAGACGTAGGAGAGCTCATCGTTTTCATGGACGAAGGCGGCGTCGGAGTAGGGGGCGAAGCGGCTGCGGGTGAAGACGTTGAGGACGGTGACGGTGTGGCGGGCGGTGAGCCAGTTGGTGATGGCGAGAGAGAGGGAGAAGGCTGCGTCGTCGCGGTGCGGGGAGAGGATGAGGATCTTCATTTTTTGTTTGCTGAGTGTAGGGTAGACGATTCTTTGCTTACTGCTTGTCCTGCCGGACGGGCCCGCTGCGCGCGGGGCGGTCACTTCGTGACTTGTGTACCTTTTCTTGCTGGTGCTAGTTGCGTGGGCCTCGCGTTGCTCGGCGTCCGCTATTTTTGGGGGATGTGGTCGCGGGTTTGGGGCCAGTTGGTGACTAGGTTATCGACTACGATGTGGCCTACGCGGTAGGCGCTGTCGAGTGCGGGGAGGTAGGCGCTGTATTGACGGACTTTGGTCTCGGCCAGGCTCTCGGCTGCGGTGGCGCCGGGACGCTGCTGGTCGAAGTTGGAGGCCGTGCGGAGGATAAGGACGCGGTTTATGTCTACCTTCTTCGCTTTGGCCAGCCACGTGAGGGATTGCATGGTGCCGGTGTCTTCCATGCCGCAGATGACGTAGGTGCCGTGGTTGTCGGTCTGGTATTTGACCCAGTCGCGGGCCCACTGGTTGAGGAGTTTGCCGTGCCAGAAGGTGGAGGCGGAGAGGTTGTCGCCGCGGAGGACGGAGGGTGGGTGGTGGGCGGCCTCTTCAGCGTATTGGTTGCGGCGGGTGGCCATGGAGGGGGTGTCGGGGAGCGGGGTGTCTTTGGTGAGGGCGAAGGCCCAGTCGACGAGGGTCGGGTTGAGGCGGTAGACGTTGCCGTCGGCGTTCGGATCAGTGCCGAAGCGGGCGGTGCGGGGCTGCTCGTATGGGGTGGACTTGCCGAGGGGGACGTAGCCGGTCTTCCAGTCGGAGGGAATCTCGCGGGCGTCGATCTCGTGGGCGAGGTCGCCGTCGACGATGTAGTCGGACCAGACGGCGGAGCCGAGGGAGCCGATGAGCGGGTCGATGCCCCCGATGCCGGCGACGAGGAAGTAGGCGTGGGTGAGGTCGAAGCGGGGGTCGAGGCCGAGGGCCATGATGGAGGCGGTGGCGCGGGCGGTGCCTACTCCGGTGACGACGCCGAGGACTCCGGTTTTTTCGTTGAGGCGGAGGTCGTGGTAGCCCTGGGGAAAGGGGAGGACGGTGTCAAGGTGTTCGCGCTCGACCCAGTACTGGTACTCGCCGGGGGCGTCGCCGGTGTCGGCACCGACTTCGAACATGTTGATGACGACGACTTTGATTTCGATGGGCTTTTTTCGCTGCTGGGGCTGCGCGAGTGCGCACGGAAGCGTACAGAACAGAAGCAGTGCAGAAAGGATGCGCATAAATGATGTTAGCGCGAATTTCGTTATAGTTTTAGGCGTGGGTGGAGGTGGTTGATTTTGCGAAACTTTGCAGCGGGACGAGGGTGGATTGCTGGTAAGACGGTTTGGGGGGTGGTTCTATTACTAGTGCTCGTGAGGCCGGTGTTTGCACAGCAGCAGTCGATTCCGCTTTGGGCGGTAGGTGCGCCGGGTTCTGAAGGAAAGACTGCTCCGGAGACGGTGCGCGTCAGCGCGGAGGGTGATCGGATTGTTTCGACAGTTCATCAGCCTTCGATTACGCCTTATCTGCCTGAAGCGGGAGTGGCGACAGGGGCGGCGGTGATTATCGCGCCGGGTGGTGGACATGCTGAGCTGTGGGTCGATCACGAGGGCAATAACGTGGCGAAGTGGTTGAGTGGGCATGGCGTTGCCGCGTTTGTGCTGAAGTACAGATTGGCGAGGGAGAAGGGTTCGACCTATACGATCGACGGGGACGAGCTGGCTGATATTCAGCGGGCGATTCGACTGGTGAAGAGCAGAGCGGTTGAGTGGAAGGTCGATCCGGCACGGGTTGGGGTGATGGGCTTCTCTGCTGGTGGGGAGTTGGCTGTACTGGCAAGTACGCAGTATGACGACGGCAGGCCGGGAGCGAAGGACTCGATTGATCGAGAGGGCTCGAAGCCTGCGTTTCAGGCGCTGATGTATCCGGGGCTGCCGAAGGAGATCAAGTTGACGAAGGACACTCCTCCGGCATTTTTATTGTGCGGTGCGGAGGACAGGGAGAACATCTCGCAGGGACTGCCGGAGCTTTATCTCGAGTTGCGGAAGGCGGGTGTTTCGGCAGAGTTGCATGTGTATGCCGGGGTGGGGCATGGGTTTGGTCTGCGGTTGAGTAATCACGGGTCGTACTCGGAGTGGCCGTCGCTGTTTCTGGCCTGGCTGGATACGAAGGGCTTTCTTAAGCACTGATCTCTGAAGATCGCAGGGCGCGGCTACAGATAGCTGAGCCACGGGTTGTTGCTGCGTTGTTTTAGCGCGGCGTAGCAGCGGCAGAACGGGTAGACCGCGATGACGACGAGGGCCCATGTGAGGTAGACCAGCGGCAGCGTGAATCCCCATCCGGGCAGGAAGGTGATGGGGAAGTTTGCAAGGTCGGGTGAGTGAAACATGCCCTGAACCTGACTGAAGCGGATGTAGCTGACGATGAGCGCCAGGACATGGATGAAGAAGAAGTGCAGAAGGTAGAAGAAGAGCGGGACCTTGCCGATGATCAGCGCGGGGCGCAGGAGGGTTGGCGTGTGTTCATCGAGACCCCATAGAAGAAGCAGCGTCGGGCCGAGCGTCATGAGCAGGAAGAGCAGCGATGGCGGGTATTTGGTGGTGTTGAGGAACGAGAGAACGGTGTAGGTGGTGGTTGGCTGGGTGCTCCAGCGAGATGGGTCGCCGTAGATGTTGATGGCTCGCAGGATGATGAAGCCTGCGGTAAGGCATAGGCCGAGGCGAAGGAGAAAGATGCGTCGGCGAGCGGACGGCCATGTGTAGATCTGACCGAGACCGTATCCTGCGGCGGTGACGCCGATCCACGGGATGAGGGGATAGGCGAGGAAGACCGTGTATCCGGGCCTGGAGAAGATGATGTTGGGCGAGTGCAGGATGGACCAGAGTGGATTGGAGGACTGGATCTTGTCCAAGAGGTTGTGGCCGACGATCAGGAGGAGTCCGAACGCGGTGATTGCTGAAGTACGCAGGTAGACGAGTGCCGAAAGTACGATCATTGCCCAGCCGAGCGCCCAGAGAACGCTGATGATCGTCGTGTGGTAGTCGAAGTTGAACTGCAGGACGAAGCAACGGAAGAGAACGAGCTCGAGTAAGACAAGCCAGAGGCCGCGAGTGAAGAGGAATCGGGAGAGCTCGCGCTTTGAACGTTTGCGCAGTGAGAGAGATGCGCCGACGCCTGCGAGGAGAAAGAAGACGGGTGCGCAGATGTTTGTGATCCAGCGGGTGAAGAAGAGCGCAACGCTTGCAGTGGCTAGATTTGTCGGGGAGCCGGGGTGACCGAAGAAGTCGCGCGTGTGATCGAGCGCCATGATGACCATGATGACGCCGCGAACGACGTCTACCGATTCGAGACGAGCGCGCTGGACAGCGACGGGTTCGGCTACGGCGGACATGGCGCGTAGTTTATCAAGTCGGTGCGGATTGCGCATCGACTAGCGCAGGTTTCGGAAGATGCGAGTCAGGAAAAACATCTCGATGTGGATCGTCTGAGCATAGACTGGCACCATGTTTCGCACAGTGCACTCAACTTTTTGCCGACTTGGGTTGTCTCTGGCTGTGGCGGTTTGTTTGAGCGTAACGGCTTACGCACAGAAGCCGCCGGACGTTACGCCCGATACGGATATTGCGTTGTCGGCAGAGCAGACGGCGCGGGCTACGGGGATGTCGCCGCTCTTCGAGCGCATACGAACGTTGTCGTCGGAGTCGTCGCCTGAGAAGCGTTGGGAGCTGTTCTTTCTGAGACAACAGGCGCTGATGGAAGTGACTTCGGCGTCGATGGAGGTGGATGCGACGACGGGTCAGATCGATGTGGAGATTGCGGAGACGCGAGAGTTACAGAACTACCTGACGACGCATCGGGACAGCCAGGTGGGGCGGTTGAACCTGGTGAGTATTGCGATTGGGGGAACTGCTGGGACAGCGAGTTCGGCGCTTGGGCTGACGACTCATGCTACTGCCGCGAGTGTGACTGGCATCGTTGCAGGGTCGGCTACGGCGGTGTTGTCGTTGATTGCGTTGCGGGCGAGCGAGGGTTCGAAGCGGGAGCTGGAGGTGAAGAGCAATATGTTGAGCGAGATCTTCGACCGCCCTGCGAACGAAAGGAATGTCTATTCCAAGGTGGTGGCAACGTTTATGAATTCGCCGGTGCCGGGTTTTGCGGATGGTGTTACGCGACAGCAGTTGCTCATTCGTGGTTGGGTGCAGGTGGGACGAATCCCTGATCCGCAGTCTGCGAAGGGCCGTGAAAAGATCGAGCAGTTGACCAGTATGCCGGGAGAGAAGATCAAACAGTCGATTGGTGATCTGGATGATCGTCAGGCGATGTTGTACGACTTTCGCGCGCGACTGACGCACATGAAGCGAGATCTGGCGATTCTGCTGGCGAGCATACCGAGCGTGATACCGATGAGTCCTCCGGCGGCAGAGGAGAAGCCTTAGGGTCTGTCCTTTTGCCTGGAGGGCGTCGGCCTCCTAAACAAACAACGACAAATACAGGGATCCTTCACTGCGTTCAGGATGACGATGGATTGCGGCAAAGAATCTCACGGTGGAGGTTTTTGAAGAGGTCGTAGCTAGACGCCCTTTTTCATTGGCTCCCAGATGAACTTGTGGATCTGGAGAGAGAGGCGAGCGTCGATGCCGTCAGCCATCATCCATTCGACCAGGGTGCGGGGGTCGAGAGTGGCGTTGTCGGTGGTACGAAGGGGGCTGGGAGATTTGTTGAAAGCTGGGCTTAGGAGGATGTTGCCGGCCTTTTCGTTTAGCTTGTGCTCGGTGATGAAGGTGCGGGCAAAGTCGTAGTCTGCGCGGTTGGTGAGGACGAACTTTACTTCGTCGTTTTTGGTGAGGGCATCGAGATTTTCCATGCGGAAGCTGTTGGCTGCGCTGCCTGCGCCGGGGCATTTGACGTCGACGATCTTGTGAACGGCTTTGGGGACGTCGGCTAAGGGGCGCTCGCCGCTGGTTTCGATCATGAGCGTGTAGTTTTGCGCTAGGAGGCGGTCCATGAGGGGGAGGAGTTCCTTCGCCTGGAGCATGGGCTCGCCGCCGGTGAACTCGATGAGGGTGCAGGGAGCGAGGGATTTAATCTGCTGCTCGATTTCGTCAAGAGCGAAGGGCTTGCCGCCGGTGAAGGTGTACTCGGAGTCGCACCAGGCGCAGCGGAGATTGCAGCCGGCGAGGCGGACGAAGATGCAGGGGAGGCCGGCGAAGGAAGATTCGCCTTGAACGGATTTGTAGAGTTCGATTAAGTGCATTTTGTTCGACTTCGAAGAGCAGTGGCTGGCTAGCGGAAGTGACAGCAGATTCCTCCGCTTCGCTGCGGAATGACAACCAAAAGAACAGGCAAAGATAGAAGCTAAAAGAACAAGCAAAAGCAGAAGCGGAAACGAGAACAGAGACACATACAGCAGATTCCTCCGCTTCGCTGCGGAATGACAACTAAAAGAACAGGCAAAAACCGAAACGTGAGCGGAGACACATTACGGTCCGACAAATCGACTATTCGGCTACTTGTAGTAGCGGGCGAAGCTGGTGTCGGTCTCGTAGAGGGTGCAGTCTTTGACGCGAACGCGGCCGGCCGTCATTTCGTGGAGCTGGACGCTGGTCTGGTCGTAGAAGTACTTTGCGAGGTTTTCGGCGCTGGGGTTCAGCTCTTTGTCGAAGGGCGGGAGGTCGTTGATCATGAAGTGGTCGAGGTAGTCGACGGTGGGACGCATGACCTGCTTGAGGAGCTTGAAGTCGAGAAGCATGCCAGCTTCGTCGAGCTCTTCGCCGATGAGGGTGACGTAGACCTTGTAGTTGTGGCCGTGCGGGTTCTCGCACTTGCCGCGATAGTTGCGGAGGTAGTGGCCGGAGGAGAAGCCGGCTTCTACGGTTACTTCGAACATGATTCTGTGAATCCCTTCCGTCTCGGTGGTTGAGTGGCCGCGTCTGGAATGTGTGGGTGGGCTCGGGACGTGGCAGCAGCCTGCTTTGATTGTACCGTTTTGCGGAGAATTGGGCTGGTTTGGCTAGTGGCGGCGCCTGGCGCGGCGGGATTCTTCGTCGCGGCGCTCGGCCTGTTCGAAGAGAGAGGACAAGATGCCGGCGAGGGCGACGAAGAGACCAACAACGAAGAAGCTGAGGCCCATGGTGCGCCAGAGCGAGGCATCGCCGGGCGAGCCGGGCTGCTGGGCGATGTTGGTGTAGGCGATGCCGCAGGAGATGAGAGCGAAGAGGATGAGGCTGCCGGCGAGGATGTAAAGGTTGCGTCCCATGCGATGGATCTATTTTACGGCGCGAGGACAGAGGAACAACAGGCAACGACGGAGGACAGAAGCAGATTCCTGCGCTTCGCTGCGGAATGACAACAAAAATTTGACTATGACAAAATCGGCTGCGCTGACAGCTAGATCAGTGGCGAGAGCAGCTATTGCAGTTTGTAGATGCGGGCCTCCCAACCGGCGAGGTTGAGGGTGCTGGTGATGAGGCTGGTGGTATCGAGGTTCGACATGACGAGAGAGTTGATTTTGACGCTGGTGGGAAGAGTGTATGCCACAGGTCCTGGGCTGAAGTTGAGGACGACGAGGTAGCGCTCGGTGCCGAGGGTGCGGGTGTAGATGAAGATGGATTTGTTGTCGGGGTCGATGTCTTTGTAGTCGCCGTAGACAAAGGCCTGATGGGCGCGGCGCAGGGCGATGAGTTTGGCGGTGTAGTTGTAGATGGAGTTGGAGTCGGCGACCTCGGCGGCGGCGTTGATCTGGGTGTAGTTGGGGTTTTCGGCTAGCCAGGGTTTGGCTGCGGTGGTGAAACCGCCGTTGGTTGAAGCGTCCCACTGCATGGGGGTGCGGGAGTTGTCGCGGCTGGTGTGGCGGAGGTTTGCGATGAAGACGTCTTCCGGGATCTTCCCTGTGAGGACGTTGGCCTTGTAGGCGTTCTTTACTTCGATGTCGTCGAAGTCGGCGATGCTCTTGAAGGGATAGTTGGTCATGCCGAGCTCGTCGCCCTGGTAGAGGAAGGGGGTGCCGCGAAGGGTGAGGAGCATGGTTGCAAGGAGCTTGGCGGAGGGGACGCGGAACTCGGGTGAGTCGTCGCCGAAGGTGGAGACGATGCGGGGGTTGTCGTGGTTGGAGAGGAAGACCGTGTCCCAGCTGTGGGTGTCGAGTACTTCGGCGTGGCGGGTGTAGATGGCTTTGAGGGTAGGAAGGTCTGCGGGTTTGAAGTCGCGGCCGGTGCGGTTGGAACGGATGGCGTCGAAGTTGAAGATCATGTTGAGCTCGTGGCGGTTGTCGCCGACGATGAGGGGAGTTTGTTCGAGGGAGATGCCGAGTGCTTCGCCTACGGTCATGACGTCATATTTGGCCATGACGTTGCGGTTCATCTCCTGGAGGTAGTCGTGCATGTGAGGACCGTTGGCGTAGGCGTTGCCGTAGTTGTGGAGCTGGTCGGGGGTGAGATCGGGGAAGGCGGGGTTCTTCGAGATGAGGGGGATGACGTCCATGCGGAAGCCGTCGACACCTTTGTCGAGCCAGAAGCGCATGAGGCTGTAGACCTCTTCGCGGACCTTGGGATTGTCCCAGTTGAGGTCGGGCTGTTTTACGGCGAAGTAGTGGAGGTAGTACTGGTTGGTGGTGGGGTCGAACTGCCAGGCTGAGCCGGAGAAGAAGGATGGATCGTTGTTGGGTGGGAGGGTGGTGGGTTTGCCGTCGGGGCCGGGTTTTCCGGCTGGATCCGGTTTGCCGTCGCGCCAGAAGTAGTAGTCGCGGTAGGGATTGTCTTTGGATTTGCGGCTCTCGACGAACCAGTGATGCTCGTCTGACGTGTGATTGACGACGAGGTCAACGATGAGACGCATGTGGCGCTGCTTGATGCCGGCGAGCATCTTGTCGAAGTCGGCCATGGTGCCGAACTCGGCCATGACTTTGCGGTAGTCGCGGATGTCGTAGCCGTTGTCGGCATTGGGGGAGTCGTAGTGGGGGCTGAGCCAAATGACGTTGACGCCGAGCTTCTGGAGGTAGTCGAGCTTGGAGGTGATGCCGGGGATGTCGCCGATGCCGTCGCCGTTGGAGTCTTTGAAGGAGCGGGGGTAGACCTGGTAGACGACCGCTTCCTTCCACCATGTGGGCTGGTAGCCGTTGATGAGCGCGGGCGCGGGAGCTGGGGTTTCCGCCTGGACAGGGGCCATAGGTGCGAGGACTGCGAGGGCGAGAGCGATGGTGGTGAGGGAGGGTGGCTTCACCGGACTATGGTCTACGCATGACGGGGGCGCGTCAAGCAGCGCTCGGCTAAGAGCTTGTTAGATGCTATGTCCTGCCGGACGGGCCCACTGCTCGTGGGGAGGTCACTTCGTGACTTGTGTACCTTGTCTTGGGAGGTGCGCACTTTTTGTTCCTCCCTTGGTCGGAATTAGCTTCGGCACGGCTTAAGAGGGTTGCTCGAAGAACTTTTCTACGTCGGTGATGTCTTGCGTGAGCCGGTATGGGGGGAGGGATTCTAAGAATATGCGACCGTAGCGCTGGCGCTGGATGCGTGGGTCAAGGAGCATCAAGACGCCGCGGTCGTTCAGGCTGCGGATGAGGCGGCCGAAGCCTTGTTTGAGGGTGATGACAGCGTTGGGGATCTGGTAGTCGAAGAAGGGCTTGCCCCCGAGGGCTTCGATGGCCTCCATGCGGGCTTCGACGATGGGGTCTGACGGGACGGCAAAGGGGAGGCGGTCGATGATGACGCAGGAGAGTTGTTCGCCCTGGACGTCGACTCCCTGCCAGAAGGACGAGGTACCGAAGAGGACTGCATTGGGAGTGTCGCGGAACTGCTGGAGGAGGACGTTGCGGGGGGCAGTGCCGTGGAGGAGGAGTGGGTATGGAAGTTCGACTAAGAGGCGCTCGTAGGTGTTGCGCATCTGGGCGTAGCTGGTGAAGAGGCAGAAGGCGCGGCCTTTGGTGATCTCGAGGACGCGGCGGATACGTTCGGCGGCTTTTTCGGGGAAGTCGGGCTCGCGTGGGTCGGGCATGTTGGGCGGGAGGTAGAGGAGGGCTTGCTTTGCGTAGTTGAAGTGCGAGGGGACGATGAGCTCGCGGGTGGAGTGGAGGCCGAGGCGCTTGCGGATGTGGTCGAAGCCTCCGGATACCGTGAGCGTGGCGGAGGTGAGGATGACGGAGGTGTAGGCGTCGAAGAGTGTGGTGGTGAGGAGCTCGGAGACGTCGATTGGTGTGGCTTGAAGGTGTGTGTGAAAGCTCGCGTGGGCCGCGCCGCGGGCTAGATTGCGGACTCCGCCTGCTACGCGACGCTCGATCCAGAAGACGGTGTTGCGGTCGGGGGATTCGAGGAGGAAGGTGAGGTGGGCACGGATGTCGGCGACGCGTTTGCGCAGGCCGGAAGACTCTTCTACGTTCTTGAGGTATTCGAGTTCGCCTTCGAGGCGCGTGAGGGCGTTGAGGACGGCGGTGTAGGTGTCGCCGCTCTCTTCGAGGAAGGCTTCGCGATGGAGGAAGGGCATGCGTCCACCTCCGTTGAAGGTGCCTCCTGGCTCGGTTGGGAGGACCGAGAAGAAGAGGCGGGAGCGGTCTTTGAGGGTGGCGCAGGCGCTTTCGATGGCGCTGCTGCTGGCTTGCTTGGCTTTGAGGAGGATCTCGGTGTCGCGGGTGAGCTCGTCGATGCGTTGGGTGCTGAGGCCGATGCCGAAGTAGTTGGAGGCTACCTCTTCAAGCTCGTGGGCCTCGTCGAAGACGACGACAGCGGCTTCGGGCAGGATGCCGGCGTCGGGTGCGCCTGCGGCTTGTTGTTTGATGTTGAGGTCGGCGAAGAAGAGGTGGTGGTTGACGATGACGATGTCTGACTCGAGGGCTTTGCGGCGCATGGCTGTGACGAAGCAGCGCTCCCAGTCGGGGCAGGTTTGGCCGAGGCAGACTTCGGTGCGGGCGTCGAGCTTGTGCCAGAGGGCGGAGGACTCGGGGAGATGGTCGAGTTCGGCGCGGTCGCCGGTTTCGGTAATTTTTTCCCAGGTGGCGATGTGGTGGAAGTGGTCGATCTCTTCGAGGCCGTTGAGGAGTGGGTTGTCGCGGAGGGCGTAGAGCTTGTGGCGACAGAGGTAGTTGGCGCGACCCTTCATGTAGCAGACTTTGAGGGGGCCGAGGAGGGATTCGAGGAAGGGCACGTCCTTGAAGTAGAGCTGCTCCTGCAGGTTTTTGGTGCCGGTGGAGATGATGACGCGCTGGTTGCGCTCGCGTGCGAGGCGGAGGGCGGGCAGGAGGTAGGCTAGGGTTTTGCCTGTGCCGGTGCCGGCTTCGACGATGAGGTGACGCTTGTCTTTGAAGGCGGATTCGATGGCTTTGGCCATGTCGTATTGGCCGCGACGGTGCTCGAAGGCGAGGGTGGAGCGGGAGAGGATGCCGCCGGGCGCGAAGAAGTCGTGGAGGTTGGGGAGATTCTCCGGGGGGGCGGGCGTGATCGAGATGGGGGCCGAGGTGGACAAGGTGTTTTGCTGATGATCGGGCGGCACAGAGGCTTTGCAATTTCTATAATAGAAGTAGAAGCGAAGAATCAGCGTAATAAGCCTGACCGCCTAGATGGTGCGCGGGAGAAAGTTGGACGTTCCGTGGCTCAGAGAGACGATAGGAAGCGGTTAGGTAAGAAGCACAGG
The DNA here is from genome assembly GCF_051013355.1 of Tunturiibacter lichenicola. Taxonomy (GTDB): domain Bacteria; phylum Acidobacteriota; class Terriglobia; order Terriglobales; family Acidobacteriaceae; genus Edaphobacter; species Edaphobacter lichenicola_F. Next base: position 1,282,647 of record NZ_CP132944.1, read on the forward strand.
CAGGCGAGCACGAGACCGAAGAAGGGGCGTGCGCCGAAGGCTACGCCCACGACCGGGGCGGTGGATCCTCGTAAACGGAAGATACTTTCGACCAAGCGGGCGGCGGCGGATGCGGCCTCGCGGGTTACGAAGCAGTCGCCGGAGCGGGAGAAGCGGCGGTCGATTCGTACGGATGGTGCGGGTTCGAAGACCCCGAAGGGTACGGCTCCGAATGCTCCCAGGGGTTCAGCGCCACGGGCGAAGCAGGTGCGGCCTGCGGATGGGATTGTAGGGCGGCAGACGCCGCGGTCGGACAATGTTGCCGGGCGCGAGCGAATCCACGAAGAAGACTGGCGCGATATTGAGCTGCTGGCTTCGCAGATGGTGACCGATACCGAGAGTGTGGATGCTCGCGAACTGCCGCTGATTGCGGTGTGCGGGCGGCCGAATGTGGGTAAGAGCACGCTGTTCAATCGGCTGACCGGGTCACGGCGGTCGATCGTGGGCGATGAGCCGGGGATTACGCGGGACCGCATCTATGGTGAGCTGGAGTGGATGGGGCGCGAGGCGAGGATCGTCGATACGGGTGGTGTGGTGCCGGATGATGAGGCGCTGATTCCGGCGGAGATCTTTCGGCAGGCCAAGGTGGGGCTGGAAGAGGCTGATGCGATTGTGATGGTGGTCGATGGACGGACGGAGCTGGCTTCGCCGGATATTGAGTTGGCGCGGCTGTTGCTGCGCGGTGGGAAGCCGGTGTTTCTTGCGGTGAACAAGATGGACACCGACGCGATGCTCGCAGGGGCAGAGAACTTTCGGCGGCTGGGCTTCAGGAATGTGCTGCCGATCTCGGCGGAGCATGGTTCGGGGATGGGCGATCTATTGGATGCGGTGTTTGACGTGTTGCCGGAGCCGAAGGAGCTGATCGAAGAGCCCGAGGTGATGCTGACGGAGATGGATGAGGCTCTGGAAGATGAGACGGGGCCGGATTACTCTGTGGCTGCGGGCGCTTCGGTGTCGCCGGCGGCTTCGCTTGTGCATGAGACTTCGGAGGAGACGAGTGATGTAGCTCCGAAGCGTCCGAGGATGCTGCGTTCGCATGGAGAGTACGACAGCAAAGAGACGAAGATTGCGATCATTGGCCGGCCGAATGTTGGCAAGAGCACGTTGTTGAATGCATTGACGGGCAAGCAGAGGGCGATTGTTTCACCGATCGCCGGAACGACACGAGACGCGGTGGATGAGGTTGTCGAGCGGGGTGGGCACAGTTTCCGATTTGTGGATACGGCGGGGATTCGGCGTAAAGGTAAGACGAAGCTGATGGCGGAGAAGCTGTCGGTGATTATGGCGAGGAAGCATCTGGAGGCGGCGGATGTTTCGTTGTTGATTATCGATGCGGCTGAGGGTGTGGCTGCGCTGGATGCGAATATCGGAGGGTATGCGCATGAGAGCGGACGTAGCGTGATCATCGTGATCAACAAGTGGGATCTGATGACGCGGACCGGTAAGGATGGCATGCGGTTGTTTGATGGCAAGCCACCAGCGGATCAGAAGCAATATGAGCAGGATGTTCGGGACAAGCTGAAGTATCTAGAATATGCGCCGTTGTTGTTTATCTCTGCCGCGGATGGAAAGAATATTGAGTCGGTATTCAAGAAGGTAGAGCTGGTCGCGCGAGAGAGACGGAAGCGCGTGACGACCGGGCAGATGAATAAGTTTCTGGAGAAGGTGGACTTCCAGAAGGCGAGTGTGCCGATGAACAAGCGCGTGCGGATTTACTACATGACGCAGGCTGCTGTGGCTCCGCCAACGTTTGTGCTGTTCACCGATAAGGACATCAAGATGCACTTCTCGTTCGAACGATTTCTGGGGAACCAGATTCGTGAGAACTTCGGATTTATCGGGAGCCCGATCTGGTTCAAGATCAAGGCGCGGAATAAGAAGAAGCCGGAGTGATTTTGCTGTCAGTTGTGGCCGCCCTGCTCTGGCGGTACATAGTTGAACAGGCGTAGGCGCTCATTCTCTCGCTCCACTGATCGACTACGGCCACGGAGGAGATCGCTGAGGGAGATCGTTCCGCAGATCTGCTGACTTTTGCGTTCGACCACTGGCAATGTAGCCAACCCTTCAGAGGCCATTATCTCTGCGGCGCCGCGCGCTGTTCCGTCAGCATAGGCATAGAAGGTGGGAAGCGGCTCCTTCACTTGCGAAACTTGTAGTGGCGACATCAGATCTCGAATAATCACCAACTCCAGTGGGTCTACGCCGTACTCCCGCGTGAGGTGATAGCCGCGTCGGCTCAGTTTTTCTGTGAGAATTGAGCGCGGCATCAATAAGGCAGTTACGAGATAAGAAGCGATGCATGCCATCGTCAGGGGCAAGAGAGCTGGAAGGCAATGTGTTACTTCCAGGCTGAAGAGAATTGCCGTGAGTGGAACACCGAGCGCTCCTGCAAGCATGGAGCCCATGCCGATGAGCGCCCAGAAGGCCTGAGCCTCGACGGATGCATGAGCCAGATGCCCGGCCATCGCGCCGACTGCTCCGCCGATCATCAACAACGGTGCCAGTACTCCGCCTGAGGTTCCTGAGCCGAGCGAAAATGCCCACATCAGCGACTTGGCGATGAGGACGCCGATGATCAAACCGATGGTGGCGTTGCCGTGGAGCAGCTCTGCGATGTTGTCGTAGCCCACGCCGAGGCCGCGTGGAAAAAACAGGCCTCCAATGCCTATTCCGATTCCTCCAATCGCGGGCCACCACATCCAATGAATGTGAAGATGTTCGAAGAGGTCTTCGAACGCGTACATCATGCGGCTCATGCCGGCTGCGACCAGACCGAGCAAAGCACCGAGCAGCAAGGCACCAACGGCGAAGGTGATTCGGTGAGTTCCGTTGATCGCAGGCATCTGGAAGAGAGGTCCAGCGCCGAGCCAGTAGACGCGCAGAATGCCGGCGGTCGCGCTTGCGATTGCGACCGGAACGAGGCTGCGCGGCCTCCATTCGAAGAGCAGGAGTTCGACGGCGAGAAGAATAGCCGCTACAGGAGTCGCGAACGTGGCCGACATGCCGGCCGCTGCTCCTGCGACCAGCAGCGTAGTGCGTTCCGCGTCCGTCACGTGCATCCACTGGCCGATCAACGATCCAAACGCGCCCCCCGTCATGATGATTGGGCCTTCCGCTCCGAACGGACCACCGGATCCAATTGCAATTGCGGCAGAGATTGGCTTGAGTACGGCGATCTTTGGATGGACCTTCGCACGATGGAGAAGGATGGCTTCGATCGCTTCGGGAATGCCGTGCCCGCGAATTTTGTCGGAGCCGAAGCGCGCCATAAGGCCCACAATCAGGCCGCCAATGACCGGAACTACGACCATCCAGTGGCCCACTGGGCTGCCTGCGGGGGATACGGCAGCGATGCTGAAGCGGTGATAGTAGAAGAAGTTTGTGGAGAGGGCGATGAGGCGCAGGAGCAGGACAGCCAGTCCCGTCGCGCAAGCGCCGATGCCGATTGAGACACCTGATAGCAACCAGACTCTTCGGTCGACGGTGAAATCTCGTAGGGCAGATGGTTCCGACTTCATTTTTGGTTCCTTTTTGTCAGGGCCCTGCTCCCAACAGCTTTCGCAGTGCGTTGGTGAGAGCTTTTAATTTGCGTCAACGTTTGAACGAGTGTGGGGAGCAGGTCGTGCAACTCACGCTCGTGGTCGTCTGAGAGGACTCGCAGAATCTTGTGGCCCTCTGCGGTGATCTGCAAGAGCACGCGGCGACCGTCGGAGGCGTCTTGCCTGCGATGAATTAAGCCTACGTCCTCGCAACGTTTGCTAAGTTCGACGACGCTATTGTGTCGCAGACCCAATCTCTCTGCCACATACGAGACAGTTGTTTCAAAACCTTCCGGAGCGCCAGCAATGTGAAGCAGCAGTTGGTGCTGCTGAGGATGTAGACCAGCATCTTCCGCGCGTTTTTCGCTGAACTGGAGGAACTTTCGAAGGGCATAGCGAAACTCTGCTAAGGTCTGCACCCTTTGCCGGTCAGCGGTCTGAAGGGGTTTCGTCATTGATTTAATTATATCGTAATACGATATAATTCTACATGACTCAACAGTGTTGGCGGCTGGCAGTTGTTGAGTATGTTGATGTCGGGTGGTGCGGCGGGCTACGTCGGCTGCGTCCCAGGGCGGAGTGGGTAACCGTCAACTTAATTTCAAGCAGGTGTAAGACACTTGCTCTATGCGGGCAGGACGCGGCCGTTTTCGAGTTTGTTGCGAATCTTTTTCAGCGGCCGTGCCACTGGACTTTTCATGATTTCATGCCCAAGAGTTCTTCTTCGAATATGGACTATGCCTTGAGTCATTCTGAAGTTCGGCAGAGTTGCCTTGTTGAGCCGATGCAGAGATCAGCGACAAGATCATCATGAAGAAGGCTGTCACAGGCGATCGTCAGTTGATGTCAGTTCAGACTCGGCAGGATAGCAGCGAGCCACTCGCTCCATGCGGCCAGGGCGCGGTCGCATTGGAGTTTGTGGCGCTCTTTTTTGTCGCGCATTTTTTTGCGGAGATCTTCTTCGAGGGGTGGGAGGAGATCGAAGGTGATGTTGGCGGGTTGAAACTTTTTAGTTTCGGCGTGGGTGATGTAGTGAGTCAGGCTGCCGTTGGCAGAGCCTCTTGGTGCGGGTGTTGGCGTTTGCCCTTGCGCGATGGAGGCAGCGTAGATGCCGGCCAGCATTCCTGATGCGATGGATTCGGTGTAGCCTTCGACTCCGCTGAGCTGGCCGGCGATCATGATGCTCGGGTGCGCTGTGAGTTGAAGGGTTTCGGTGAGGAGCGATGGGGCGTGGATGTAGGTGTTGCGGTGGATCTGTCCGTAGCGGAGGAAGGTTGCGTTTTCGAGGCCGGGGATGAGCTTGAGGACGCGGTTTTGCTCGCCGTACTTGAGGTGGTTCTGGAAGCCTACGAGGTTGTAGGAGTCGGCGCGGAGGTTTTCCTGGCGGAGTTGGACGACGGCGTAGGGCCAGCGGCCGGTCTTGGGATCGGTGAGGCCAACGGGCTTCATGGGGCCGAAGCGAAGAGTGTCGCGGCCACGTCGGGCGGTCTCTTCGATGGGGAGACAGCCCTCGAAGTATTGGAGTTTTTCGGCGGTGCCCGTTACCGGGAATTTCTCCCAGTCTTTTGCTTCGACGGCTTCGGCTGTGGTGAGGGCCTCCATGAAGCGGTCGTACTCTTCTTTGGTGAAGGGGCAGTTGATGTAGTCGGCGGTGCCCTTGTCGTAGCGGGCGGCGAAGTAGACCTTATCCATGTCGATGGTGGTGGCGTCGACGATGGGGGAGATGGAGTCGTAGAAGGCTAGGTGGTCGGAGCCGGTGAGGCGCTGTAGTTCGGCGGCTAAGGCTGCGCTGGTAAGTGGGCCGGAGGCTAGGATCGTAAGGGTGTTGGCGTCTTGTTCGTTGAGCTGAGTTACTTCTTCGCGGTGAACGGTGATGCGCGGTTCGGTTGCGATGCGTTCGGCGACGCGCTTGGAGAACTCGACGCGGTCGACGGCGAGTGCGTGGCCAGCGGGGACGGCGGTGGCGTCGGCTTCGGCGAGGAGGATGCTGCCTGCGCGGCGCATCTCCTGTTTGAGGAGCCAGGGGGCGGTGTTTTCTGATTCGGATTTCAGGGAGTTGGAGCAGACGAGTTCGGCGAAGTCGGAGGTCTGGTGGGCTTCGGTGCTGCGCGTGGGACGCATCTCGTAGAGGTCGACGTTGCAACAGCGTTTTGCTGCCTGGAGTGCTGCTTCGGGGCCGGCGAGGCCGCCACCGATGATCTTGATCTTCTTCATTCTTCTTCAAGCATAGAGGAAACTGCGGAGCTTATTTTTCGTTGGATTGAGCGGCGAGGGCTATGAGGGCTTCGCCGGAGACTTGCATGCCCTTCCACTCGGACTTCATGACTGCCCCTAGTGAGTGATAGAAGTCGATGGAGGGCTGGTTCCAGTCGAGGACGGCCCACTCGTAGCGGGGGCAGCCTTCGGCTACGGCGATGGCGGCGACTCGGGCGAGCAATGCTTTGCCGATTCCCTTCCCGCGATGCTGGGGGTCGACGTAGAGGTCTTCGAGGTAGATGCCGGCGTGGCCGCGCCAGGTGGAGTAGTTGTAGAAGTAGAGGGCGAAGCCGGCGGGTGTGCTGTCGATCTCGGCGATGATGCAGTGGAAGCGTTTGGTCTCGCCGAAGCCGTCGCGAAGGAGGTCGGCTTCGGTGGCCAGGGCGGCGTCGGGTTCGCGCTCGTAGGTGGCCAGGTCGCGGACGAACTGCAGGATCTGTGGGACGTCGGCAGGCGTGGCGGGGCGGAGGTTGAGGGTGATTGGCATGAATTGTGTCTGTTACCAGATTAGCCGCCATTGGTGATTGAAGGAAAGGCTGGGGCGCTGTCGAAGGGATGTAGAAGGCAAGCCCAGATTTTTGCGATATCAGAGGAAAGAACAAACAACAGCAACGACAACAGCAGATCCCTGCGGGATGACAACCAAAAGAACAGGCAACGACAAAGCAGCAGCAACGACAACGCAACAGCAACGACAACGCAACAGCAACTACGATATCGGCGAAGGTTGCGGTTGTGGTCGCGATGGCGATGCTTGGTGACAGTGCCGATCTTATTCGGATGGGTTGGTTGGTTTTGGGGTGGGCGTGGCTCCGGGTTGGGCGGCTAGCCACTTGTCGAAGGGGATGTTGAAGTCGAAGAGTTGCTTTTTGCCGTCGACGGTGTGGACCATCTTGACGTAGAGCTGGGCACCTTTGAGGACGGGGTCGTCGAGCTGGCGGACGTCGTAGAAGAGGTATCCGGCGAGGGTGCTGTGGGGGTTGACGGTGGTGCCGTTGAAGCCGAAGTCGGTGTCGTCCTTGGTGATCAGCTTGTCGACGGGCTTGTCGTGAACGGTGATCGGTGGCAAGGGGGCGGGCAGAGGGATTTTGCGGCCTGCGGTGCCTTTGGTGGAGAAGAGACGGCGCTGGATGTCGTCGTCGGTGGCGGCGGGGATCTTGTCGTTGTTGATGGAGATGAACTGGATGCGGGCGTCGTCGAGGGAGATGGCGGTGTCGCTGTCATTCGTGAAGATGACGCGGATAGGCAGCATGCCGTGCTGGATGTAGGGGAGGCGGAAGAAGTCGCAGTCCTTGGGGTCGTCACATGGGTCGGCGGCGACGGTGACGTGCTCGTTGGGGTGAGCGTCGAAGCTGGCGTATTGATTGGCCGGTTTGGGCGGCGGGGCTTTTTTGTCGGCTGCGAGGAGATTTGCCGCGAAGAGGCAGGTGGTCGTTACTAGTAGGATCGAAGTTCGGGGAAACCGGTGGGACATCATGGCCAAGTTGATTATCATCTTCGCTGGCGCAGAAGGTAAAGTGAGGGCACGGCGACGGTGATGATGGTGGTGTATAGCTCGTTGCTGCTGGCCGTGCTGGTGGTGGGTGCGCCGTACTGGCTGGTGCGGATGGCGACCAGTGAGCGGTACCGGGCAGGTCTGCGAGAGCGCCTGGGGTTGGTACCGGCAGGGCTGCGGGCGGTGGCTGGGCAGCGTGTGATCTGGGTGCATGCAGTGTCGGTGGGCGAGGTGATGGCCGCGACGCAGTTGATTCGTGAGCTGAAGGCTGCGCTGCCGGGATGGGTGGTGGCGGTTTCGACGACGACGGAGACGGGACAGCGGCTGGCGAAGGATCGGCTGGCGGGGTCGCCGGTGTTTTATCTGCCGCTGGATTTTAAGTTTGCTGTGCGGCGCTACCTGCAGGTGTTGCGGCCGAAGATGCTGGTGCTGATGGAGAGTGAGCTTTGGCCGCGGCTGATTGAGGAGTGCGCGACGAGTGGAGTTCCGATCGCGGTGGTGAATGCTCGAATCTCGGATAGATCGTTTCCGCGGTATATGCGGTTACGGAGGCTGTGGCGACCGTTTCTGGAGATGATCTCGCTGTTTCTTGCGCAGAGTGAAGAGACGGCGGAGCGTCTGGTGAAGATTGGTGCGCTGGCGGAACGGGTAAGGGTGACGGGGAACTTGAAGTACGACGTTCGTGTCGGAGCAGAGAGTGTGCTGACCGAGATGTTGCGGAGCGCGCTGCCGGTTGGTGCGCGGGTGATTGTCTGCGGAAGCACGCTTGATGGCGAGGAAAAGATACTGCTGGAGGCGTGGCCTGCGTTGTTGGCAAAGGAGCCGAATGCTGTGATGGTTCTGGCGCCGAGGCATCCTGACCGGTTTTCTGCAGTCGCCAGCATGATTACTGCAAATAATTTCAGGTTGGTGCGAGCGAGTGAGTTTCGTGAAGAAAACGTGGGAAAACTAACGACATCGGCCTGGAAGGCGGGTAGTATCTTTTTGCTGGATACGATCGGAGACCTGGCATCTATGTACGGGCTGGGGAGCGTGGCGTTCGTTGGGGGGAGTCTGGTTCCTGCGGGTGGACATAATCCCCTGGAGCCAGCACAGTTTGGCGTGCCGGTGGTGATGGGGCCGTCGTTTCAAAACTTCCGTGATGTGGTCGAGACGATGCGGGACGCGAATGCCCTGCGGATTGTGTCGGCGGAGGACGTTGGCGCAGAGCTGACGAAGCTGTTGCAGGATACCGATGATGCAAAGGCTCTTGGTGAGCGTGGACGAGCGGTGTTCGACGCTCAGGCCGGGGCTACGGCGCGGACGGTGCAGTTGTTGTTGTCGTTGCTGGAGGAGACTTCGGTGACGACTCGATGAAGGTGCGAAGACCAATGCTGTTGCCGCTGACGTCGCTGTACGCTGCGGCGCTTGCACTGAAGCGGCGGTTGTTTACGTGGGGATGGCTGAAGCGGAGCAGGTTGAAGAGCCCGGTGATCAGCGTGGGAAGCGTGTCGGCTGGTGGCGCGGGGAAGACGCCGATGGTGTTGATGCTGGCGAGGATTCTGCGGGACCGAGGGTATGCAGTAAGGATCTTGACGCGAGGGTATAAGCGCGACTCGAAGGTGACGACGCGAGTGGAGCCGTTCGACGATGCGCGTTGGCATGGGGATGAGCCGGTGCTGCTGGCGCAGCGGTCGGGCGTGCCGGTGTATGCAGGTGCGGACCGTTACGAAGCGGGAACGATGGCGGAGCAGGGAGAGCCTACTCAGAAGCAGGTGGTGCATCTGCTGGATGATGGGTTTCAGCATCGGCGGCTGGCGCGCGATATCGACATCGTTTTGCTGACGCAGGAGGACGTGGAGGATACGTTGCTGCCGGCGGGGAATCTGCGTGAACCGCTATCGGCTGTGACGCAGGCGGATGTGGTGGTGTTGCGCGAGGAAGAGGCCGATTCGCTGCGCGGAGTGGTTGCGGGGCTGAGTGGGGGAAAGGGCGGACCTTCGATCTGGGTGATTCGGAGACAGCTCAGCCTGGGGGAGGGTGGTGAGGTAGGGCTTCCTACGATGCCGTTTGCTTTTTGCGGGATTGCACGGCCAGAGAACTTTACAAAGATGCTCGCGGCGCAGGGTTATGAGGCGGTCGAGACGATGGCTTTTGAAGATCATCATGCATACGTCGAGGCCGATGTTGTGCGGCTGCTGCAAGAGGCGAGGCGCGTCGAGGCGAATGGGTTTGTCACGACGGAAAAGGATGCAGTGAAGCTGACGCCGATCATGCGGGATCAACTTGAGACGATTGGGCCGATTGTTGTTGCTCGGTTGAGCGTGGAGTTGTTGGACGAGAAAGAGTCGCTGGAGCAGTTAGTGACGATGGTGGGGCAGCTGGATCGGCGGAGGCGCTGATTGGAATCGTGGAATTGATCTGCATGAGAAAATGAAGGCTTGGCTACCGAACGCAAGCTCTCGGATAACACTGCAGTTCGCGGAGGGGACCGTTTTCCTCGCGTGTTGATTGTGCGGATTGGGGCGATGGGGGATGTTTTGCACGCGATGTCTGCTGTGGCCGCGCTGCGGGAGCTGCATCCGGAGTGGTTTATCGGTTGGGCGATTGAGCCGGGGTGGAGCGAGTTGTTGCAGACCGCTGGTGATTTTGACCGGGCGTCCTGCGGTGCGGGCAGAAGTGCGAGGATGCCGTTAGTCGATCAGTGGCATCAGGTGCCGGCGAAGGCATGGAAGGAGCAGCCGTTTTCTCTTTCTACACTGAGCGATATCAATGCCGCGCGTCGTGAGCTACGGATGTGGGAGTACGACGTGTGCGTGGATATGCAGGGATCGCTTAAGTCGGCGATTGTGGGGAGGATGGCGGGAGCGCGTGTGTTTGCGGGACCGGCCGAGCCGCGAGAGAGACAGGCTCGTTGGTTTTACAAGCAGCCTGTTTCGATGATCGCGACCCATGTGGTGGAACAGGGGTGTGAACTGCTTGGCGGAGCGGTGGAAGAGATTCTGAGACCTGCAAAGGTTTCGCTCCCTGTGGATGCGGAGGCGGAGGCGTGGTGTGACCGCTTGCTGGCTCAGACTCTCCGCCGTAGAGAGCGGTTTGCGTTTGTCGCGCCGACGGCTGGTTGGGGGGCGAAACAGTGGCCGGCAGAGCGTTATGGGGCAGTCGCAGCGGAGTTGGGTCGTGCGGGATACCGGACGTTGGTCAACCAAGTACTGGGAGACCGGTCAGCGGATGACGTGATCGCAGCGAGTGAAGGCTTTGCTACGCTTGTTCCCTGCTCTATCGGGCAGATGATCGCTGTAGTGCGGCGAGCGGGAGTAGTAATTGCAGGAGATACTGGTCCGCTGCATTTGGCGGCGGCGCTGGAGAGGCCTGTGGTTGGGCTGTATGGGCCGACGGACCCTGCGAGGAATGGCCCGTTCGGGACCGAAGCGCGAGTGCTGCGACATGAATCGAGCACGCGGGACCATTCACGGCGTCGGGAGACCGAGGCTGGATTGCTGCAGATCACGACGGATGAGGTGGTGGAAGCCTCGCTTGCTCTGCTGAAGGTCGGACAGGATAAGGTGAATGTGTGAGTGAACGAACGAGATGGCAGGCGATCGCACGGCGCATCCGCGTGCCGCTGGGATTTGTGTTTGCCGGTGTGTTTCTTTGGCGGGCGCAGCCTACCTGGAAGACGATGCTGCTGAGCTTGTTGCTCGTTGTGCCGGGGTTGTGGCTGCGAGCGTATGCAGCGGGTTATGTGCGCAAGAACGCCGAACTTACCTTTACGGGGCCGTATGCGTACACGCGGAATCCGTTGTATCTGGGATCGATGATGATCGCCTTCGGATTTGCGGCAGCGGCGGCGAACTGGGTGATCCTGATTGCGCTGGCGGTTTTGTTTGCGGCGATCTATGTTCCTACGATTTTGAGCGAAGAAGCCTATCTGCGTGAGCACTTTGCAGGCTTCGATGCATATGCCGCGAAGGTGCCTCGGCTACTGCCGCGTTTGACACCGGCGTCGTTTCCGGCGGACGAGAACGCCAGCGGGGGCAGGTTCTCGGGGGAGCAGTGGCGGCATCACCGCGAGTACAATGCTCTTATGGGTGCCGGAGCCATTTATTTGGCTCTGGCGGTCCGGCTTGTTCTACATCACAAAGAGGTGATGGGGGGTCTGCGCTGAGGCGTGGAGGCTGGGGCGAACGGCCCACAACTTCAACTCGTGAGCGTGCTGCCCTTTGCTGAAGCTGGAACGGTTTTTTCTTGCGCTTGTTCTTCTGGTGTTGAGTTCCTCAGGCTCGCAGCCGGCGAGAGCGCAACTTTTGGGACTGGGACCGAAGCCAGCCACGCAACCCGTGGTAATTCCTACGCTTCAGCCGCCGCAGCCGAGTTTTGCCTTCCCGACCAAGCAGACACTGACGTTTACGGTGGACTGGCGGGTGTTTACGGCGGGAACTGCGGTATTTCAACTGGAGCAGCAGGGGACGGTTCAGAAGATTACGGCCACGGCAGACACGATTGGCGCGGTGACAATGTTGTTTCCGGTCGTAGATAAATTTCAGGCGGGATTCGATACGAAGACCGGCTGCTCGACCGGCTTCAGCAAACAGTTGCAGGAGGGTCGGCGGAAGGTTTCGAGCGAACTGAACTTCGACTATGGGCGAGGAAAGCAGACCCAGGTGGAGAAGAACCTCGTCAAAGGGACGTCAAAGGAACAGACTGCGTCGATTCCAGCTTGTGTGACGGATTCGCTTTCGGCGATCTTCTACGCGGCATCGCAGCCAATGGTGGTGGGACAGAGCATACGATTTCCACTGGCTGACTCGATGCGGACCGTCACGGTGGCGATGAAGATTGAGGGGAAGGAAGAGATTAAGACCCCGGCTGGGACTTTTCAGACGATCAAGGCAGAACCGACGGCAGATGAGGGCATTGTGAAGAATCGCGGCCATATCTGGGTGTGGTACACCGATGACGCGCGCCACATGCCCGTGCAGATTCAGGCGCGACTGTTCTGGGGGACGATTACGTTTCACTTGCAATCGTTTGAGACGAAGTAGGGTGAAAAGAGCGATTTTTGATGACTGATTTGGTAATGGATCCCGACAAATTTGTGACGGTGGGTAAGTTTCTCGAGCCGGTGAATGCGCAGATGGCGAAGGGGATGCTTGAGTCGGCTGGGATCGAGTGTTTTCTGCAGGGCGAGAATGCGAACAGCCTGATGGCACTGGCGTTTCGTGCGCGGCTGCTGGTTCATAAGCAGGATGAAGAGACGGCGCGGGAGATTCTGGGCGAGGCGGTCGGCGAGCTGACGGGAGATGAGTTGACCGCAGAGGAGCAGCGGGAACTGGAGGCAGGCGATGGCGAAGGTTGAAGCGAATCGTCCGCGTGCTGTGGTCTGTCTTTCAGGTGGAATGGACTCGACGGTTTGCGCGGCGCTGGCGGCACGAGACTATGACGTATATGCAGTCCACTTCGGCTATGGACAGCGGACCGAGGCTCGTGAGCTGCGGTCGTCGCAGGATGTGGCACGGATTGTTGGCGCGGAGGAGCTGCTGCACCTGAAGATCGACCTGTTCCGGCGGATTGGAGGCTCGGCGTTGACGGACCACACGATTGAGGTGCCTGTTGCCGCAGCGGATGAATCCAGCATTGGGAGCGAGGTTCCGGTGACCTATGTTCCGTTCCGGAATGCGCATTTTCTTTCGGCTGCGGTGAGTTGGGCCGAGGTTCTGGGGGCGCAGACGGTGTTTATCGGTGCAGTGGAGCAGGATAGTTCGGGGTATCCGGACTGCCGTCCGGCGTATTATGAGGCGTTCAATCAGTTGATCAACATGGGCACCAAGGACGGGGATATTCGGGTGGTGACGCCGCTGATTGCGATGCGAAAGAGTGAGATCGTCCGGCTGGGAGTTGAATTGGGCGCACCGTTCCATGTAAGTTGGTCATGCTATTCCGGTGAGACCGAAGCCTGCGGCGTTTGCGAGAGCTGCGTTCTGCGGTTGCGGGCATTTCGCGAGGCCGGAGCGGTTGATCCGATACCGTATGCGGTCGCGCGACCGGTGGATTAAGCATCTGAATTTGAGGTAGTCGGCTGCTTTGCAATGAAGATTGATGCCCGCACTGATGGGCCAGGAGAAGAAGACAGTATGAAACGTATTGCATGGAAGGTAAGCAGCACTTTGGCGGCTGCCCTGCTGACCGTTGTGGCGGCGGCACACCCCACTCGTTCGATGGCACAGGCGCCTGCGGCGACCGGAAGTATCCACGGCCACGTGGTCAACCCTGTGGGACAGCCGATTACAAACGGCGAAGTACGTCTGTCGACGGACCGGTCGTCGGACACAAAGGATCGCAAGTACCTTTACAAGTTCCCGCTGGACCAGAACGGCGACTACAAGGGCACGGGGATCGCGCCGAATAATTACGTTGTTTTCGTCTTCCAGAACGACAAGAGCCTGGACTTCCAGGACAACGTTCAGATCGTCAAGGATGAAGACAAGCAGGTGAACTTCGATATGTCCCGTGCGGAGTACATCAACAAGTTGACCCCGGAGGAGAAGAAGGCCCTCGAAGACTACAAGAAGAGGAACGCCGAGGTGACCGCGGCGAATGCAAAGATCCAGAACCTGAATGCGACGTTGCTGCAGGCTCGGGCGGACAATAAGGCCGGCAACTACGATGCCGCAATTACTTCGATGAAGCAGGCGACCGAACAAAAGCCGGACGAGGGGATCTTGTGGATCACGTTGGGCGATGCGCAGCTGGGAAGCGCAGATGCAGCCGTGAAGGCCGCCAAGTCGGCGGGTACGTCTCCGAACGATCCAGCGATTGTGCAGAAGTATAACGACGCTGCTACTTCGTACAAAAAAGGCGTAGATTTGAACGCCGCCTCCAAGAAGCCGAGCCCGGAGGCAGCAGCCGCCGGATATAACCAGTTGGGACAGGTTGAGGCTCGCCTGGGCGATGCCAAGGCCGCTTCCGACGCCTACGATCAAGCTGCCAAGGCACAACCGGACCACGCGGGCACGTATTACTACAACGAAGCGGCTACGTTGTATAACGCCGGCAAACTGCCTGAGGCAGAAGCTGCTGCCGATAAGGCGATCGCGGCCGATCCGAAGAAGGCAGACGCGTACTACATCAAGGGACAGGCACTGATTCCGCAGGCGACGGTGGACGCAAAGACGCAGAAGGTTGTGGCTCCTCCCGGATGCGTCGAGGCTTATCAGCAGTATCTGGAACTGGCGCCGGATGGACCTCATGCGGCGGATGTGAAGGGTATCCTCGAGGGCATTGGCGCGTCGGTGAAGTCGACCTTCAAGGCCGGAAAGAAGTAGACGGGAACAACGAGAGGCCCCGGGCGGACTGCTCGGGGCCTTTTTGTTTGCAGTTTGAGAGACGCGAGATGACGAAGGTTGTGGGTGGTATTGCCGAGTTTGACGAGGCGCTGAAGATCGTGCTGAGCCATGCGGCAGATATGGTTGGAGGTCACCGCGAATCCGTGGGTCTGCTGGGATGCGGTGGCCGCGTGCTGGCGGAGGCCGTGAATGCCGATCGGGATCAGCCGCCGTTCGACCGATCGACACGGGATGGATTTGCCGTGCGGGCGGCCGATGTTGCTGCCGGTTCGTTTTTGGTGGTGGGGCTAATCCGGGCTGGGGAGCTGTGGCAAGGTGGTCCGCTGGGGTGTAATGCGGCGATCGAGATTATGACGGGAGCGCCGATCCCCGGGGGCGCCGACGCTGTTGTGATGGTGGAGCATGTCGAACGGCATGGGGATGAGATTCGTTTGCTGGCTGGACGGGCGGTGCGTAGCGGCGAGAATATTGTTCCGCGGGGCAGCGAGGCTCAGGTTGGGCAGACGGTGCTGGCGTCAGGCACCGTGATCGAGGGTGCAGAGATTGCGTTGGCCGCAGCCTGCGGGTACTCTTCGCTGCGGGTATTTCGCAGGCCGAGAGTTGCGATTGTGGCCACGGGCGATGAGTTGGTTGAGTTAGCCGATACGCCTGGGCCGCAACAGATTCGGAACTCGAATAGCTACGGGCTGGCGGAGTTGGTGGCGCGGGCTGGCGGAGAGGCTGTGAGGTTGCCGATTGCGCCCGATAAGCGCGCTGAGTTGGAGGAGACTATCCGGATTGCGCGCGGTTGCGATCTGATGCTGCTCTCGGGTGGGGTTTCGATGGGCAAGTACGACCTGGTGGAAGAGGTGTTGGAGAGGATGGGTGCGGAGTTTTTCTTCACTGGAGTGAAGATGCAGCCTGGGAAGCCGGTGGTATTCGGTAGATTGCCCAGCAACGGCACATTTCCTGCTCAGTTTTTCTTTGGGCTGCCGGGTAATCCGGTTTCGACTCAGGTGACGTTTCATTGCTTTGTGGAGCCTCTGTTGAGGGCGATGGGTGGAGCTGGAGCGCATGGGCCGAGGTTTGTGCAGGCTACGCTGGCCGAGGAGATTGCCGGGAAGGCAGGATTGATGCGGGTTTTACCGGCGCGGTTGACGGCGGATAGGGTGAGGCCGGAGGTGCGGCTGGTGGGTTGGCAGGGTTCGGGTGATCTGGCGGCGAATGCACGGGCTAACTGCTATGCGGTGCTGCCGCCTGAACGGGAACAGTTCGTTGCTGGCGATGTCATTACGGTGCTATTGCGTTAGCCCGTTTGGCTCGGGGTTGTTGCGTTGGTTTGGGGTCGCTGCTATAGGCTTGTGGGATGGATGATGTGGACTATACCTCCGAACAGTTGATGGACGACGATCCCGAGCCTTTGGGGAACGATGCGGATTTTCCGCCGAAGAACACTCTACCGGTGCGGCTTTCGCACTATGACCAGGCTGGCGAGGCCCATATGGTGGATGTGGGCGAGAAGGCTGCGACGCGGAGAGAGGCTGTAGCGGCGGCGTTTGTAGAGTTGTCGGATGAGGTGCTTCGCGCGCTGCCGCAGAATCCTAAGGGAAATCCGCTGGAGGTGGCGCGGTTCGCGGGGATTCAGGCGGCGAAGAGGACTTCGGAGCTGATTCCGATGTGCCATCAACTGGCGCTGAGCTTTGTGGATGTGCGAGCGGAGGTTGTGGAGGGTGGCGTGGCGATTGAGGCCACGGCGGCGACCGTTGCGGGGACTGGTGTGGAGATGGAGGCTATGGTGGCGGCCTCGATTGCGGCGCTGACGGTTTATGACATGACCAAGGCGCTGGATAAGGGGATTCGGATACGGGAGGTGGTGTTGATACGTAAGAGTGGGGGTAAAAGCGGGGAGTATCTTCGCTGAATTTAATTAGGGAGGTGAGTTGTGGTTTTTGCTGGGGGTTTTGGCAGAAACGGGTGCGCAAACGTGGTGTTTTGATGGTTAATTTGTGGTGGAAAGTGTGGTGATTATGGTGTTTTGGCGGACGCTTTTTCGGCGCTGAAAAATACGCCAACTTTTTGAGATTTATTTTTGAGTGGTGGGGATGGCATCCACGGTGGAGGCGGTGAGCTGCGATATGGTCAGGCGATCCGGCTCTTTGGGAGGGGTGGCTCTTCGAGAGACAGCAGATTCCTTCGCTTCGCTACGGAATGACAACAAAAAAGGCGACTACAACTGCAAACGCAAAGACGGCGACTACAACTGCAAACGCAAAGACAAAGACAACAGCAGATTCCTCCGCTTCGCTACGGAATGACAACAAAAAAGACACGACAACAGCCGCTTTTGTTCCAGATGACGTTTCTTGTGGTGGGTTGGGGAAGAACAAGCAACAGCAAAAGCGAAATGCGGGGGTCCTTCGCTGCGCTCAGGATGACAACGGTGGGGGTAGGTGTGCGCTCAGGGGGCGGGCAGGTGGTTGAACGGTTCGGTCAGAGTTACGGGACGAGATTGGTTAGATGGCGGTGGCGAGGGTTGCGGCGAAGAGGTGTTGGGGGTCTTGCCAGGATTTTGTGCTCTTGAAGTTGGCTGAGGAGAGTAGGGCTTCTACGGCGGTTGTGGTGAATTTGTAACTGTTCTCGGTGTGAATGCTTTCGCCCTGGGTGAAGTCGATTGTCAGGGCGGGACCGGCGGAGTTTGCGGGGATGTGGACGCGCTGCGCGGTAAGGGATTCGAGGTGCATCTCGATGCGGGACTCGGTGGGGTTCCAACACGCACGGTGACGGAAGTTTTCTGTGTCGAAGTCCGCGCCGAGGTCGCGGTTGAGACGAGTGAGGACGTTGAGGTTGAAGGCTGCGGTGGTTCCGGCGGCGTCGTCGTAGGCAGCGAGGAGTGTGGCTACAGTCTTGTTGGCGTTGGGTCCGCCGCTGGGTGCGAGATCGGTGCCGAGGAGCAGGGTGTCGCCGGGGAGAAGCTGGGCACGCAGGTTGCGGAGGACATCTCTCGCGTCTTCGGGGGCGAAGTTGCCGATGCTGGAGCCGATGTAAAGCGCCAAGGTGCGGGTGTTGTTGAGGCGGTTGAGGGGGAGGGCCTGTCGTGTGTAGTCGGCTACCTGAACGCGGACGGTGACGCCGGGGATGTTGCTGAGGATGTTGTCGGTGGCTTCGGCGAGTGCGGTCTCTGAGACGTCGACAGGCTGATAGACGACGCTTCCCTGCTGACGGACTGCAGCGGCGAGGAGGATTCCGGTCTTGGTTGCGGTGCCTGCGCCGAGTTCGATGAGGGTGAGCTTGCCTGCCGGGCCCTGGTTGCGGGCGGCTTCGTGAAGTATGTCGTCGGCGTGGGCGGCGAAGATGCTGCGTTCGGTACGCGTGAGGTAGTACTCGGGCAGTTCGGTGATCTCTTCAAAGAGACGGGAGCCCGCTTCGTCGTAGAACAGCCAGGGGGAGAGGGTTTTGGGAGTGGCGGCGAGGCCTGCGCGAGCTTCGTGTGCGATGGCTTCGATAGTGCTGATCGGAGTCGATTCTGGCGCGAAGATAGTTGATGGCACGTCGTGTCCTCTGGGTACTTGACTGAGCGGAAGGCGTGCCTCTGAGTTGGAATCTCAACCGCTTCGTTTGATTTTGATGCATCTGTACCTGCTTTTGCGGTTTTATCTTCGCAAAATCTTTCATGTTTCGAAATTGACTTGATTTCAGCGCAACGAGGACGGATACTTTTTCGCGGGATCGACGACAGGCCGCAAATTCAGCGAAGTTACTTTGGATTCGTGTTCAAAGAAGATGGAGAGCACATGAGACTAAGTTTACAACTTGTTCTTGCGGGAGCACTTTTACTGGGGTCTTCTGTCGTCGCATTTGGCGACAACGTGAGGACCGACTACGACCATCAGGCGAACTTCAGCCAGTACCACACCTACTCCTGGGGGCAGGTTAAGACGTCTGACCCATTTTATGTTGGGCGCATTCAACAGGCCGTCAACTCGCAGTTGCAGTCGAAGGGCTGGCAGATGGTGCCTTCGGGCGGCTCAGTCACGATCTTTGCCTCGGACAATCTGCATAACCAGCAGGAGACCCAGACCATGTATGACAGCCTGGGCGGCGGCTGGGGTACGGGTTGGGGCGCAGGCTGGGGCTGGGGCGGATGGGGCTGGGGTGGTGGCTGGGGGTCTGGAGTCGGAGAAGCTACGACGACCACGACCACTCAGGCTGTGTCTAACGTGGTGATTGATCTGTTCGACGCCAGCACCAAGAAACTGCTTTGGAGAGGTTTGGCCACGGCTGATCTCTCGACCAATGCAGCAAAAAATACGAAGTCGCTCGATGGGGATATTGGGAAGATGTTTAAAGGCTTCCCGCCGAAGCCGGGTAAGTAGACTTCGCTGTTCGAGCTTCTCTGAAACGCCCCTCAGCTTCTGTTCAGGCTGAAGGGCGCTTCTGCGTTCTGGCGAGAGTCAACAGAGGAGTGGCCATAGAATGGTGGCAGGCCATGATGACTCAGCGCATTGTTTCGATATTTCTTCTGCTTCTGTCGATGCCTTCGTTCGCACAGACGCTTCGCGCAGGCGATGCCATTGCTCGGATACAGCATCGCTACGCTGCAGCGCCTCCGCCGAATACGGTGGATACGATCAAGGTTGGTGATCCCGATACGGTTGTGACTGGGATCACGACGACGTTTCTGGATACGATGGATGTTTTGCGTGAGTCCGTGAGGCGCGGCAACAACCTGATCATCACTCATGAGCCAACGTTCTATAACCATCTGGACGATACGAAGTTTTTTACCGATGACCCGGTCTATCAGGAGAAGCTGGCGTTTATTAAGGAACATCATCTGGTGGTGTTCCGTCTGCACGATGAGATTCATGCGGACACGACCGATCACATCCTGAAGGGTGTGTATGAGGCGTTGGGTTGGCAGGTGTATCCGCATCCGGCGGGGCCGCGGGGTCAATACTTTGTGACGATTCCGCAGACTACGCTGGGGCAGCTTGCCCAAAAGCTACAGGAGCAGTTACATATTCAGACGATGCGGGTTGAGGGTGATCCGAAGCTGTCGATTACACATGTTGCGTTTCTTCCCGGGTCGTCGGGGCTGGAGAAGCAGGTGTTCGCTCTGCGTCAACCGGATGTCGAAGTGCTGATTGCAGGAGAGGCCAGCGAGTGGGAGACGGTGGAGTATGTTCGCGATGCAGTGGCGCAGGGGAGGCATAAGGCGCTTATTCTACTGGGGCATGAGGTGTCCGAGGAGCCGGGGATGGAGCGCTGCGCGAAGGAGTTGCGGGAGCTGTTTCCGGGGGTGAGGGTAGATCACATTGAGGCGGGTCAGCCGCTTTGGAATCCTGAGCATGGGCCGGTGGCGAAGAAGTAGTACGTGTGTTGCGTCTTCGCTATGGGAGTTTCCTTATGGTGTAGAAACTGCAAACGCAGATTCCCTTCGGGAATGACAAACAAGAGGAACCGACTCGTTTATTTTGTGGCGTCCTGAGCAAGGCGGAGGCCGGAGAACTGCCAGCGCGTGGCGGGTGAGAAAAAGTTGCGATAGGTGGCGCGGATGTGGGTTGCAGGTGTAACGCAGGAGCCTCCGCGAAGGACGACCTGCGAGGACATGAACTTGCCGTTGTACTCGCCGAGGGCGCCGGGGAGTGGCTTGTAGCCGGGATAGCCGGTGTAGCCGCTGGCAGTCCACTCCCATACATCGCCGAAGATCTGCTGAAGGCCGGAGAGCGCGGAGGCAGGAGTGGGGTGGAGTTTGCCCGTCTCGAGGAGGTTCGCTGTGGTGGCCGCGTCCGCTTTGTTCTCGGATAGCGGGTAAGTGAGGAGTGCGGGCTGGGAGTCAACCTCTTTGCGCAGGACGCCGAGTTGGCTGGCGGCGTGCTCCCACTCGAACTCGGTGGGGAGACGATGGCCAGCCCAGTGGGCGTAGGCGTCGGCCTCGAAGAAGCTGAGGTGGCAGACGGGGGTTTCGCTGAGGTCGTCGAGCGAGCGGAAGCCGTGCATGGTGTAGATGGACCAGCCGGAGTTGGTGGCTTCGTCGCGACGCCAGTAGAGAGGGGCCTGCCAGCCTTCGGCGCGCATGGTGGTCCATCCCTCGGAGAGCCAGAGCTCGGGGCGGTTGTAGCCGTTCTGGTCGATGAAGGCGAGGTACTCGGCGCAGGTGATGAGGCGCGTGGCGAGGCGGTAGGGCGCGATGTAGACGGGGTGACGCGGGGTCTCGTTGTCGAAGGCGAAGGTGTCGGTGGATGCTGGGTCGAGGGTGAGGCCGATCTCGGTGAGGGCTGGGGAGAAGTCGACCCAGTCGAGCGGTGGGGCGATGGCTTCGGTCTTCGGATGGGCGGCTTCGGTGTAGGGCGGGTGGAGGGGGTTGGTGAAGAGGGCGTGCTTGACGTCGGTGGCGATGAGCTCCTGGTGCTGCTGCTCGTGCTCGAGGCCAAGAGCGATGCGGCGAGCGGCTTCGTCTTCGAGAGGATGCTGCATGAGGGCGATCATCGCTGCGTCGACGTGGGCGCGGTAGCTGAGGATGGCGTCGAGCGGCGGGCGGGAGAAGGAGGCGCGGAGCTTCTTCTCGGGCATGTCGCCGAGGGAGTTGTAGTAACTGTTGAACAGCCAGCGGAAGTCGGGGTGAAAGGACTGGTAGCCGGCGGCGAACTCACGCAAAACAAAGGTCTCGAAGAACCAACTGGTGTGGGCGAGGTGCCATTTGACTGGGCTCGCCTCGGGAC
This sequence comes from Tunturiibacter lichenicola, assembly GCF_051013355.1. GTDB lineage: Bacteria > Acidobacteriota > Terriglobia > Terriglobales > Acidobacteriaceae > Edaphobacter > Edaphobacter lichenicola_F. Next base: position 1,304,002 of record NZ_CP132944.1, read on the forward strand.
ACGACTGAACCATCATGTCTTCTGGGGATAGGGGACTACAGAGCTGCCGCGTGGTTTGGCGGATGGTTTTGTAGCGGGCGAGAAGCGAGCTGACGGCGGCTGTGGTGGCAACAGTTGGGGACATGTTGTTCTCGCTTTACGAAGAGATGGCGAACGAGGATTCGATGCCCGGTTAGACATCGAAGTTGCCGAAAGGTTACCGGGGTGACGTGATCTTACGCTGAAACGCTGGCGATTATCGCGTAGCTGGCGATAATCGCGTAAAAGCCGGGATGCGGCTTGGAAAGGCGCTTAGGGTTTGGTGATTACGCCGAGGTCGACCATGCCGTTGACGAAGTATTGCACGGCGAGCGCGACCAGAAGGAGACCCATGATGCGGACGAGGATGCGGACGCCGGTTTCTCCCATGGCGCGGGCGACGCGGTCGGAGTTGCCGAGGACCAGATAGCAGATGGCTGCAGTGATGAAGATTGAGGCGAGGATCGCGACCATCTGCCAGCGGTTCTGCGCTTGGCCGACGAGGACCATGACGCTGGTGATGGAGCCAGGACCGGCCAGCATCGGGATGCCAAGTGGCACAATTCCAGCGTCTTCCTTCTGGGCGGCTTCGGTGGTCTCTTCGGTGGACTCCTGGGTGGCCGACCGCTTGGCTTCGAGCATGTCCAGGCCGATGATGAGGAGAATGATGCCGCCTGCGATCTCGAAGGCCGGCAGGGTGATGCCAAACATCTTGAAGATGTACTGACCCGCCACGGCGAATGCGCTGAGGACTACCAAGGCGGTGATCGATGCCTTCCAGGCCATCTTGCGTCGCCGCTGTTTGTCTGCTCCGGCGGTTACTGCAAGGAATGTGGGGAGCGCGGCGAAGGGGTCGACGAGAAAGAAGATGGAGCTGAGGGCGAGCACAGAGAACTGTACGTAGGCGGAGTGCTCCAGCCTTGAAATACTTGCGTAATGAGGATCGAAGACCACTCTCTATTGTCCCATGCCGGGCAGCCGTTATAATGGGTCTTCAGTCTCAGGAGCTCATGAATGCCCATACAGACCACTACGAATATCTGGCATAACGGGAACCTCATCCCGTGGGATAAAGCCCAGATTCATGTCATGTCCCACGTCGTCCACTACGGCTCATCGGTCTTCGAGGGCATTCGCTGCTACTCGCAGCCGAACGCGGCGAGCATCTTCCGCCTGCCCGAGCACATGGCACGTCTGGTCGACTCAGCGAAGATCTATCGCATGCCTCTGCCGTACACAGCAGAGCAGCTTTCGTCCGCTGTTGTCGATGTCGTTGAGGCCAATGGCGTAGCTCCCTGCTACATCCGGCCCATCGCGTTTCGGGGTTACGGTGAGCTTGGAGTGAACCCGCTCACGTCGCCGGTCGAGGTCTATATCGCAAACTATCCCTGGGGCAAGTACGTTCCGGGTACGTCGGGCGCGGATGTTTGCGTCTCGAGCTGGAGCCGCCTTGCGCCAAACACGATGCCGACGCTCGCCAAAGCTGGTGCGAACTACATGAACTCGCAGCTGATTCGCATGGAAGCCGAGATCAACGGCTACTCAGAAGGGATCGGGCTGGATACGAATGGGTATCTGTCGGAAGGCTCGGGCGAGAACCTGTTTCTGGTGCGTGGAGGGGTGCTTTACACCACGCCGCTGGCGAACTCGGTGCTCAACGGCATCACGCGTAGCTCGGTGCTGACGCTGGCGAAGCAGCTTGGGATCGAAGTTGTAGAACAGGCGCTCCCACGCGAGATGCTCTACATCTGCGATGAGGCGTTCTTCACCGGCACGGCTGCCGAGGTGACGCACCTGCGCTCGGTCGACCGCATCCTGGTTGGCGATGGCACGATGGGGCCGATCACCAAGGCGCTGCACGATGAGTTCTTCGGCATTGTGCATGGCACGTTGCCTGATCGCCACAACTGGCTGACGCCGGTGAATGTGAAGGTCGCGGAGCCAGTCGGCGTATAAGAAACTAAATTATTTACGAAATAGAAGAGGCAGCTTTGATGCTGCCTCTTCTATTTTTTTGGGGAAATTTACGTCGTTGAGTGGCGAAGGGTGGCGAACGGAGCAGAATTAAGGGAGCCACGGTCATAACAGAAGAGGCAGCCATGACGGCTGCCTCTTCCTTCGGAGAGAACAAAGGCATTTATTCAGGTGTGATGACCATTTCCTTCTTGGGGATCTTGCGAAGGAACTCCTCGCCTGTGGCGATGTGTTCGTTCACCAGCCGTGATGGTGTGTGGGCCAGCCACTCCGCCAGTGAGATGTCCTCGTAGTTCGCCGTCGGGAAGACTTCAAGGAACTGGAGATCGGTGTCTCCGGTGTTCTCGATGTAGTGCGGTACCGAACGCTCGATGTATCCTACGTCGCCCTCCTCAAAGTCCATGGTGCGTGCATGGCCGCCAGCAGAGAAGACGGTCATGCGGCCCTTTCCTTTGACGTAGTACTGCCACTCGTCCTCGTTGGGATGCCAGTGGAGCTCGCGCAACCCACCCGGCTTGAGGGTGACGATCGCCGATGCGATGTTGGTTATGGGAAAGTTCTTCCGGTCAATGATCTTGACTTCGCCGCCCCTGGAAACCTTGGTGGGCTGCATCTTGCCGGTAAAGAACGCGAAGGTGTTCGGCACCATTCCGGTGCCCTCCGAGGCGTCACGCTTCTCTTCCGCCAAGGGGCGGGGCAGCTCACGCTCGAAGATGAAGAGCTCTTTCTTAGGCACGTTGTCGAAGGTCGACTCGGGCACGCCGAAGTTCTTCGCAAGGACCTCCTTCGGGGTGTGGGTCAACCAGTCCGTCAGCAGAAATGTCTGAAACTCATTGAAGTTTCCGTCATCGAAGACCAGGAGGAAGGTCGCACCGTCTTCACCGACACCCTGGATCGAGTGCGGAATTCCGCCGGGAAAGAGCCACAGATCGCCGGCGCTGACATCCTCAACGAACGCGCGACCCTGCTGATCGACGGCCGTGATGCGAGCGGTTCCTGAGATCATGAAGGCCCACTCGGCACCGACGTGCCAGTGGAGTTCGCGAACACCTCCCTTGATCAGGCGCATCTGCACACCAGCCATCTTCTTCGAGATCGGCAGATCACGTACGGTCACCTGCCTGGTCCAACCGCCTTCCTCGATGCGCTTATGGGCAAAGGAGAATGGGTATTTGAATGGTGGCTGACCACCTGCATCGGTCTCGGGCGCCCACACGGACGAAGGGTTCTGATTGTCCAGCGCTTTGTTGATCGGCAAAGGCTGGGCTTCGTTTATACCCGTGTGCTCCGGTGTTCTGACTGACTTTTCCTGGCCGTGGGCGACCTGCATCCCTGCTGCGGCGACTAACATCGCTGAGCTTGCTTCGATAAACCTGCGTCGGCTTACCTTTGATTGATCCTGCTCCTCTGCCACCTTAAACTTCCTTTCTGCTTCATGTTGCTTGTTATTGATGGTATCGACTTGGAGATTGGATCTCCGCTCTGCCTAAAGAAATTACAAACAGGTGACAACTTCCAACGTTCTGACTGTCGAGTTTTTACCCAGGCATAGTCGCGATATCACGCCATTCTTGCTGCGTTCAACGTCTATGGCATAGCGGTCTTGTGATCCACTTTGAACCGGTAGGTCATGCCGAAGTATGCGAGCGTCAATGGCGCGCCGTGCGCGTTCTCCCGCAGCAGCGTGCCCGACGAAAGATGCCCGACGCCGGCATTCAGAACGAAAGAGTCGTGGAAGACATACTTGCTCGATGCATCAAACTCATGGCCGAGGTCTCCACTGCGAAATCCGGCTGCGGGTGCTTTGATTGTTGTGCCTGCGCTGCCGCTGTATACGTTATCGAATCTTGAAGCGACCTGGAGCGACTCCTCCTGAAGGAGCAACGTCAGATGCTTCATGGGAGTCATGTCCAGATTGATGCGCTCCTGCTTGATGTTCTGATACCCAAACAGGTCGGTGAGGCCGAACGCGTTGTGATTGCTGGGATATTGCTGATCGAAGGTGCCCATCCGGAGGGGGTCGCCGTGGGGATTGCCCGAGGCGTAGTCGTATTCGGCTCGCAGACGCGGCTTCCAGAAGAGACGCCCTGAGCTGTAGCCGGCTTTGAAGTAGCCGGCGCCTGCGTCGATCGACTCATTCGAGAAGCTGCCGCGCTGAAGTGCGCCGAGAACATCGTAGTTGAATCCGTGATAGTCGCCTGCGGCCTCTGCGCCCGGTGTGACTGTGGTCTGTGTCCCGAAGACTCCACTTGCACTCTGCACGCGCGGAAACGCCTTGACGAAGAGGAAGGGCTGGATGACGGTGTGAGGGACCCACGTCCCGACGGTGCCGACGGCGCCGAAGAAGGTCAGGCCAGCGCCATGCTTGTCGAGCGAGGAGGGGTGAACTGCTACTACTGACGTAGCAAATACGTCGACCCGGTTGGCATCCCCATAGCGGCCGAGAAAGCCGTCCCAGCTGCGGCTATTGTTGGTCCAGTCGCTGATACCGACGAGACGTTCGCCGCCATACTTCAGCTCCTGGCGGCCAGCGACGAGCTTGAAGCGCTCGAAGTGGAGGTTGAGGTATGCCTGACGGTCATCGAAGACGTCGCGCTGATTCGCTGCGACGTACTTCAATGGCAGACCGAGGGCATGCGTATCGATGAACTGGATGTATCCGGAGAGCCACCTGGACGGGCGCACCTCGAACCCGCCATAGATGCGGGTGAGTATGTAATCCTGCCCGTTGCCTGAGATGTAGGTGTCGGAAGACTGGCTCTCGAAGCGTCCCCGGAGCTGAGAGTCGAAGGTCGCCCACTTCGGTACTGCACCCAACTCCAGGCGCTGCACCTTACCTTGAATCTCAGGATATTCGATGTAGTGTATTGCCGATTCCTGCGCCGATGCACGCGAAGCGAGAAACGCCGTTAGGCTCAATCCAAGGAAAAAAGCAGATTTTTTCAAGGAGGTCTTTACTGCTGGTGTTACAAACTTCAGGGCCCTGCTCATCGAATACAACCCGCCGATCTAATATCTAATATATTGCAAAATGTTGCGTAGTTAAAGCTACGTGCTCACATCGACCTCCGTCAACAACTGGACCGATTAAGCTAATCAATTCATCGGCGACGGGTACACCGGCATGAGCGCCCCGCTCGCTTCATCGTTGTCTGACGAAATTTGGATGCTTAACGTACGCGGCGCGGCAAGATCCAATCACTCGTTGACACGGTCGCCGTGACTCGGTGGTTGGCTTGTAACCAGGAAGCGCACAAATGCGGGACTTCGATTAAAGGCTTGATGCGGCTGGCGGGGAGAGACTTCGATTCCCTCTCCGGCCTGAAGATCGAAGGTCTGGCCTTCGACTTCGAGGGACAAAACTCCATCGAGAACATAGAAGAACTGCCGCGTATGAAGATGGTAGTGGCGACGCTCATGCGTGCCGGGTGGCATGAGCTCTTCGATGACGCTGAGGTCGGGCGTCTTGACCAGATGCCAGCCGTCGCAGTCGGTTCCGAGATCGCCGCCCCATTTGTAGTGTTCGGCAGTCTTTGCGCTGATGGGGTGTTTCGCCACCGAGGGAACCGTCCTGGCTTATTGTCGAATTACAAAGTGGAGGCTTTCGAAGGATAGCGCATGCCGAGCACGTGAAAATCCTTGAGGCCACCCTTGAGGACGTAGACGAGCTTGTTGTTTCCGTTCGGATCGGTCGGCCGAAGGAAGAAGCCTGACTCGAGCACAAAATCCCGCGTATTGCTAATGATCCCTTCGATCATCTCGCCATCGTAAAAGTAGACGCGCACCCAGAGGCCGGGCACGATGGGCGCGTGTTCGTGGAAGTGGAGAGCTCTGTGGCGAAGATCGCCGTCGAAGGTTTTGACGAAGAAGACGGCCTTCGCGTCCTTGGTAGGCACGTCTTCTACAGCATCTGAGTCCAGAAGCTTCAGGCGGATGGAGTCCAGTGGGTAAACGGGCTCGTTGCGGAGAAGCTGGTCGATCGAACCGAGCTCATCCTGCTCGATAACCCCGCGAACGGCGTGACTCTCATACCGGACTACAACACGGTACGCCTCGGATAACTCATTTTCGGTGTTCTTTGGCTTTACGATGCGTGGTTCCGTGGCGACAGGTCGTATTGCTTGATCTTGTACAGGAGCGCCTTGTAGCTGATTTGGAGATCGTTTGCCGCGGCCTTCCTGTTCCATCCAGTTCCCTCCAGTACCTGTGCAATGGCCGTCGACTCCGCATCACCTTTGAGGTTGCGGACCATCGCCTTGAGCCCGGCGCCGCTTGGCACCTCCTGAGGCGTTGCTGACCCTCCCTGATAAACCGTGGAAGGGGCGAGCTCATCGACGATCGATTTCTCTTCGCCAAGCACCAGATAGCGGTTGATTACATTCTCCAGTTCGCGCAGATTCCCAGGCCATGAGTGTTCGGACAGCGCGTTCAGAAGATTTGCAGACAACGGGAGAGGCTCGCGACCGTACCGCTTCGCGCCCTTCCGCATGAAGTACTCCGACAGGACAGGAATCTCCTCCCGGCGATCCCGCAGCGCTGGAATGCTGAGGGTAAATCCGTTCAGGCGGTAGTAGAGGTCCTCACGGAAGGTCTTGTTGGCCATTGCCTCCTTCATATTGATGTTGGTGGCGGCGATGACCCGGACGTCCACCTTCATCGGAGAGCGGCTGCCCAGACGGGAGAAGGTTCCGTCCTGAAGAACCTGCAGCAGCTTCGCCTGAAGCATTGCAGGCATCTCGCCGATCTCGTCGAGAAAGATAGTTCCACCGGTACACACCTCGAACTTGCCTGGCTTGGTCTTGATGGCGCCGGTAAACGCGCCCTGCTCGTAGCCGAAGAGCTCGCTTTCCAGCAGATCGGCTGGTACGGCAGCGCAGTTGACCTTCAGGAAGATGTTCTGACTGCGAGACGACATCTTGTGGGTGTAGAGGGCGAGGATCTCTTTGCCAGTTCCGCTCTCACCAAGGATCAGAAGAGGAATATCGGCGCGGGCAACCAGGGCAGCCTGACCCTCAAGATCGCGCATTCTCTTGCTGGACCGCACGAATGAGTGTGTCTCGTTGAGAGGAATCTCTTTCAGAGCGTCCGCGGCGGGGATCTTCTTTTCCGCAGCGGCAAGATGCTCTTCGATGGCCTGCTCGACGTCGCCGCCGGTGAACGGCTTCATAACGATGCCGCGGACACCGAGACGGATCACCATCTCAAGGTCCCGCAGTTCGGCCGAGCACGACAGAACGATGACCGCGAGGTTGGGCTTGGTGCAGCGAATGTGAGTTAAAAGCGGAAGAGGATCGCGATTGGTATGCAGGGCCAGCAAGAGCAGGTCAGGCTGGTCGGCTTTCTCCAGGCGGTCAAGCAGGGTCTGCTCATCAGAGAAGAGGCTGAGCGAATACAGGGAGCCGAGGGTCTGCCGGAGATAATCGAGCACTGCTAAATCCGGTTCCAGGATAAGAACCTGGGCGCGTGACTTGGCGTTCGGTCTCAAGGCAGTGATTGGGTAGGAGAGTGCTGCGGACATACAAAGTACCTCAAATTTGCCGTGCTGGACTTAATTGCCCAGGGCCGGCGATGGTCTTGAACTCGGTTGGCCCCCGGGTTCAAGCTGACGCATCAATCTAGGCAGATGCGAAGACATTCAGCTATTGAAACTGACTGCTTCGCGGATTCTAGATCGTTCAACATAGACTTTGCACAAAAATGTTAAGAACTTTGCCGACAAAAGAGATAAAGGTTTTCCACTCCCGTTACCGAGTAGGCCTAGCTTACATGGTAGTTGCCAAAGTGGAACTTAAAAAATGTAAACTTTTTTCACAAGGTTACTTTGGTGAAAGCTGGCGTGGTGACTCGGAAATCACAGGTAAATAGGGCATTTCAGTCCAATTCGCCGGTTTGATCGTATATGAAATTTCACTTTAGAGAGGGTTTTTCGGTCCACTTTTCCGCTTTTCATCTACGGGTTGGCTCTCGACGTGCAGTAAGAGCCGCATTGAATACTTCGCGGGTTTCCCTACGCCGATAGGAAAAAATGACCTTGGTCCATCACGCCGAATCCGCCGTCTCTCTTAACCTCCCACCTTTGGAGATCTTTTTTGGGAAAACCGCTGCAATGCAAGCGGTTCGCAACAAGCTCGAGCGCGTCGCCGAGACCGATGTCCCCGTCCTGATCCAGGGCGAGAGCGGCACCGGCAAAGAGATCTGCGTGCGTCTGCTGCACGCTTTTTCGATGCGAGCCCGGGGCTCCTTAGTGAAGGTCAGCTGCCCGGCGATCCCTCATACCCTGCTTGAAACTGAGCTGTTTGGCTATGAAAAAGGCGCATTTACAGGGGCAATGTCTACGAAACTCGGCCGCGTTGAGCAGTCGCACAATGGCACGTTGTTTCTGGATGAGGTCGGAAGCCTCGACCTGGGAGTTCAATCGAAGCTGTTGCAGGTCCTTCAGGATGGAACCTTCGTCCGGGTAGGCGGCCACGAACCGCGGTCGATCGCTACCCGCCTGGTGTCAGCTTCAAACACTGATCTTCGTAATCAGGTCGAAGACGGAACCTTCCGTTTGGACTTCCTCTTCCGTATCAATGCGGTGACCGTAAACCTGCCGCCGCTGCGGCAGAGGATCGCAGATCTGCCCGTGCTCATCGACTACTTCATTGAGCACTATGCAAAGATTTTCCACACTACACCGGAATTACTCTCCAAGAGCGCAGTCCGCCTGATGCAGAACTACTATTGGCCGGGCAACATCCGTCAACTGGAGAATCTCATTCGCAGCTATGTGCTGATCGGAAGCGAGGAGGCGCTCGTCGCAGAGCTGATGCCTGAGACTGCGCGCAACGGCATCACCACCGACATCGACTTGAGCGAGCCCGTTTCCCTCAAAAACATCACCAAAAAAGCTACCCAGGATCTTGAGCGGCAGATCATCCTGAAGGTTCTTCAGGAGAATAGCTGGAATAGGCAAAAGACGGCAAAATGGCTTCAAATCAGCTATCGCTCGCTGCTTTATAAACTGAGCGAGGTTGGTATGCCCGAGGTTCCTCCGCGGCCACTCCGTATGCCTCATCTCGTCAAGAAAGAAGAGCGGACCTTGAAGAATGCTCTCTCTTCTCGGACCCGCATCTATTGAACTGATTCAAGTTCACGAGAACGGCCGGCGTATACGAAGGCTGCACTTACTCTGAACTGCGAATTATTTCGAGTATCTATATATATATAGACGAGATCGCATTAGCTAGAGCCGCTGATGCGATTTACTGTGCGCCTTGACGTCGAATGATCGTCTTCACGGTCTCGAACATGATCAGCAGATCAAGTCCAAGGGTCATGTGTTTGATGTAGTAGAGATCAAACTCCAGCTTCTCTCGGCTCTCGGCCAGGGTTGCTCCGTAGCCGTAGCGCACCTGCGCCCACCCCGTCAGTCCTGGACGAATCATGTGGCGGAGATTGAAGTAGGGGATCTGTTCGGTGAGCCAGGGAACAAACTCTGGCCGCTCGGGCCGTGGGCCGACAAATCCCATATCGCCGCGCAGAACATTCCATAGCTGAGGTACCTCGTCTAGTCGGGTCTTGCGCATGAACATGCCGACGCGGGTTACACGTGGATCGTTTTTTGTGGCCCACTTAGCGCCCGCAACTTCAGCGTCGGTGCGCATCGTACGAAACTTGAAGACGGTGAAGTTTTTGCCACCGAGGCCGACGCGAGTCTGGCGAAAGAAGATCGGACCTGGAGACGAGAGCCTAACTAGCAGTACAACAAACGGAAAGAAGGGCAGGAAGAGTAGGAGACCGATTGCTGCCGTGAGCGTCGAGACTATACGTCGTGCGATCTGCTGCGAGGGCTTTATGCGAAACCCTTCGCTATAGATAAAAGTGCTCGGATGAAGTCCATCGAGGTGCAGCTTTCCGGTGAGGCGCTCCAGCAAACTGCCCCCTTCCTCGATGACGACTCCGTTGAAACGAAGTTTGAGTAGATCCCCGACGGGAAACTCCCCGCGGCGATCTTCAAGCGCAACGATGACACGATCGACCTGGGGCTTCGGCCCGCTGAAGCGCGCAAGGGCAGCATGGATCGCCTCTTTACGCTCTGCCCTGTCGCTCACCACGCCATCCCAGCCGACTACCTCCATACCGGCATCTTTGCGCGACCCGAGCAGGTTCACGATCGTCTGGGCACGTTCGCCGGCGCCCAGGACGTAGACGCGTTCGCGGAACATCTCTCTTCCGATGATCCATTCGTAGGCGCTGCGCCAGGCTACGAGTGCTGCGGTGAGGAACATGAGTCCGAGCAGCAGAACGTAGTGCGCGATATCAGCGGCCGGAAAGAGGAAGATGATGACGGAGAGCAGAAACGAGAGGAAGCCGAGCACCAGCAACAGGCGGAAGTAGATCTCCCAGCTTGCGGAGATTCGCTGAGGCTCATACAGGTCGAAGTAGTACGAGAAGAGCAGCGTCAGAACGGTCAGAGCGAGGATCTTCAAGGTGCCGTTCTCGTAGTTCAGGACGAGATACGTATCTGGCCCAAGCAGCAACACCGTCGCCAGCAGAAAGCAGCCACTCACAATCAGTGCTTCGCACAGCAGGAGAACGATGGTGCGCGTGGGATAGTACACATTGAAGAGCCGGATCATCTGGTCAATCGCTCCCTGTTAGTGCTTTGCGTTGTAGTACCCGTAATAGCCGCCAACGTTCGGTACTTCCTCTACGGCGTTCAGGACAAACCCCAGGATGTTGGAGGCCTTCAACTCGCTCTGCGCACGCTGTGCGACGGGAAACTTCGTTACCCCTCCGCGTGCGACCAGGAGAACCCCATCGCAGGAACGAGCCAGGTTTACCGCATCGGAAACCGGCACTACAGGCGAAGAGTCGACGATAATCCAGTCGAAGTGCGGAGATGCCAGCCGGATCAGCTCCTCGAAGCGTGGGCTACCCGAGAGATCGGCTGCCTTGTCGCCGCCATTTCCGCCGGCGATAAAGGTGAGGTTCTGCTGGATGGATGCGGCTCCGGGAGTCATCTTTTCGAATGGCTCTGGCCGCTGCATCGCTTCGACAAGAGTTGCCTTGCCGGCAAGATAGTCCGCCAGACCCGGATGCGATTCGCACCCGAGGATCTGGTGCAGCGTATAGCGCCGCATATCGCCGTCGATCAGCAGCACCTTGCTGTTCTTGTGGCGGGCTAGGCTCATCGCGAGGTTGGTTGAGACGAAGCTCTTGCCCTCTTGCGGAAGGCCGCTCGTCACCAGGATGGTCTTGAGTGGGTTGATGTCGCGAAGCTCAAAGATTCGGGAGCGGAGACTGCGGAACTGTTCTACTGCAGGGCCACGCTCGAGGAGTGCCGGAGTCTGCGTAGGCGACAGGGCCCAGGGGCGAGTCACAACTTTGCTCAGGTCCAGCGAGTTGTCGTTTGGCTGTCGGGCATAAGACGGCTCAACATATGGCTCGGTGACGATCGGCGCGTGGAGGATGTGGTCTTCGTCGGCCACTGCGACTGCCGTCGTCGTATGCACGGGCGCGCTGTAGGCCGGCTTCTGCGGCTCGGGTTCTCGCCGCTCCAACTTTCGCTCGGTCTCTGCCTTCTGGAGTGCTTCGTAGATGCGGCTCATCGATCGTGCCTTCCCGGCTCCCTGTTGAAAGCCGCCATAAAGTTGTCTTCTTTTGTTGTCAACCCCGGCTCCGCGCGCGAGTTACCCAGCGCAGCCGAAGAGACCATGAACGGCTGAGTCTCTAACTCAAGTTCGGCGGCCACACCCTCGACGATCGCCTCGGTGACCTGCTGGACCTGCTCCACGTACGCAACGATGAGCGAGTGCTCGCAGAGCAGATTGATGATGCGTGGGATGCCTCGGCTGAAGCGGTGAACCAGCGCCAGCGCTTCGGGCGAGAAGAGCGGCGAAGTGGCTCCGGAGATCCTGAGGCGCTCGGCGACATAGGCGTGTGTCTGGCTTTCGGTGAGAGCCTGTGTACGGCACCACAGCGAGACTCGCTGGCGAAGCTGCCGCACGCTTGGATGGCGTAACTTCTCCTCCAGCTCCGGCTGCCCTGACAACACGATCTGTAAGAGCTTCTCCGACGAGGTTTCGAGGTTCGTCAGCAGCCGAATCTCTTCGAGTAGCTCCCATGAGAGATTTTGCGCTTCGTCGACGACGACCACGCAGGTCTCCTCCATACGGAACCGTTCAATCAGCCAGCGATTCAACTGCAGCAGCATGCCGGATTTGGTCCGTGTCGCGGGGATGAGGCCGAAGTCGGTCAACACAAATTCTAGAAAGTCCAGAACGTCCAGACGCGGATTGAAGACGAACGCGGTGGAGACTCTGCGGCCACTGAACGAGCTTAGAGCACGGCGCAGGAGCGTGGTCTTGCCTGTCCCCACTTCTCCGGTCAGTACTGTGAAGCCCTTCCGTGCGGAGATTCCATACTCCAGGCACGCAAGTGCTTCGCGCGTGTGCGGCATCATGTAAAGAAACCGCGGGTCGGGACTTGTTCCAAACGGGCTGCTCTGCAGTTTGAAGAAGGTGTTATACATTAGCCCCCCGCATTCATGAGCGGCTTGGTTCCCGCAGCTAGATCTGGGGTTTGACGGCCGAACCATCTCTTCTTCGGCGCCTCAGAGGCCTGCTCTCCGGCAAATCCGATGACACCGAGCGTGGGGAGTTTCGTAAAGGCCCAGATATCGCGCTCGTTTCGTACAGCGGTGTCGAGATACTCGAGCAAGCCCACGATGAACAGGCCAAGAGCCAGGCCCGCCGCAAGACCAGCTGTGACGAATACCGAGCGCTTCGGCGAAGAGGGTGACTCGGGAAGGTTGGGCTCATCCATGACGCGGAACTGTTCGCCCTGCTGGCGCTTTTCGAGGTCCGTCGCCATCTTGGATTGATTCAGCTTGTTGAGCAGATCATCATAGAACGCCTGCGCGGTCTGGTTATCTCGGGTGATGCTCTTGTACTCCTCTTCGACCGCCGGACTGGCTGCAACGCGATCCTGATACGTCCGTAGTTGGCTCTGAATCGCCGCCTGGTCACGTCTCTTCTGAGCAATGCCCTGCTCCATCGCGCGGAGTTGAGCACGCATCTGCTGGACGCTGACGGAGTCGGTGGGCTTGGGCGTTGAAGCTGCCGGCGCGATGGCGGCCGCAGGTGCCTGGGCCAACTTCTGCTGCAGCTCTTTGATCTTTCGCCGCACGCTCACCACATCCGGATAGTCGTCGGTGTAGCGAGCGGTGAGGTCAGCCTCCTGCGCCTGAAGCTGTTGCAGCTCCTGCTGCTGGGCCTGAGGTGCGATTCCGCCATGCTCCGTGGTCTGGGGCTGCTGGGCCTGCTGCATCGCCAGGATCGACTCGGCATAGCTCTTGTCCTGCTCCATGCGGGCCAGCGCCTGGGTTGCGGCATCGAGCTGCGTGTTGAGAGTCGTCAACATGTTGATGTTCGACACTTCAGCACCGGGCAGTTTGCCCATGTACGTCTGCTGGAACTTCGCCAGCCTCGCGTCCTGTTCATCCAGCTTCGCCTTCGCATCAGCGAGCTGGCCCTTGAGAAAGTCCGTTGTTCCTGCGGCCGACGCTGCGCGGTCACTGAGGTTTTCGCTGACAAAGAGAGACTGGATCTCTCCGCATACCAATTGTGCGGTGCGTGCGTCGTTTGCCTTGAAGGAGATGAAGAATCCGGGTAGACCGTTGGTGCGTGCAATCTCCGACTGAATCGGCGTGATGCCGATATTCTTTCTCGTCAGGTCGATGCGCTCGTCCATCGACATCTTTCCATTGGCAAACAGGTTGAAGCGTTCGATGATGGGTTGCAGGCGCGAACGGCTCAGGATCTGTTCCTTCATGGAAGCCAATCGCCCGCTCAGGTCCTCGGTGACCACCGCTTTGACATACGACTCGGGCACCTTTTGCTGTTCGACAAGGACCAGGGTCTGAGAGATGTACTGCGGCTGCACGAGAAACGTAAGAGCATATCCGACGATAGGAAACACGACCGCCGGGATGGCGATGATCCACCATCTCCGTTTCAGAATGGTGGTGTAGTCCTGCAGCGTCAGCGCGCGATGACCAAGCATGAAGACTCCTTAAAATTGCCCCAGATTGGTTGAGCGGGGGCTGAACGTGATACCAACTCCAAACGTCTGGGAGGTTCCATTGAGTACGTTGAAGGGCGTAGCCAGCAGATTCGCATTGTTGTTCGACTGATTTTGCGCCGTGTAGCTGACATAGCCGGAGAAATGCGTGCCGATTCGGCGGGTGACCTGGCCGCCGCCGTAGACGGTATCGAAGACTTCATTCGTCGAGACAAGGGAATCGCCGTTCAGCACCTGAGTCAGACCGGCTGTGTGCGTGTAGGCCGCGCTGAGCGATGCCAGCCAGTTACGTCCCCAGGTGTGCCCCACGGCGCCCGAAATGCCATCAGACAACGCACCGGGTATGACACCGGAGCCGTTGTTCACGCCTCGCGAGTAAGTCACCGACGCGTGAGTGTTGCGATATCCATACGAGAGACCGGCAGAGACAGCGACATTGATCGCCGATGGAATGAGCAGTCCGTTTGAACTCGAGACCCACTGGGGACCGGCAGAGATGTTGGCGCTGAACGAGCGGCTTAAGACTCGCGAATAGGAGAGATTGATACCACGCGTCGTAAAGTTTGGCTCATCCGGGCCAGAGTTCGGACCGGTGAAGTAATAGTCAGAGTAAACGGCGCTGAGGCTGGCAGAGCTTCGAGCATCCAAACGCTGATTGAGCGACACGATGCCGGTAATCTGCGTGTTGTCCAGACCCTGCTCTGCATTGTCGTCAAGGTAATGGAGGATGCTCCAGCTGCCCGAACCGCTGATGGAGGTGTTTGAGGCGATCTGGCGTTCCACGCTGCCGGTCAATGTGTTGCCGATGCGGTCGCCCGAGGTTGTCAGGATTCCGCCCGCCGGACCTGTCGTGGGACTATCGATCGGAAACGCACCGATGTCGCCAATGCCAGCGATACCCGAGATCCCCGTGGTCGGCGACTGAGGCAGAAAGCTGAACGAATCGGAGATATTGAACGCCCAATGACGGGTGATGTATCCCTGCGAGGCGGATAGATTCCAGAAGGTCGACGTCCCCTGCCCGGACTGATTTGCCAGGATGACACCACCTGCAAAAAGCAAGCCGAAGGGCCGCACCGTGCTCTTCGAGGTGTAAGCGATATCACCGCTGAGGTCGGTCGAGTGCGACACGTCGCCGGGCCCATAGTATCCATACTGTACGATCTCGGATGCGCTGAGCGCGTAGTGGACGACACCATCGAGCGAGGGAAGATTCGGGCCGAGGCTCGAGCTCATTAATGGTGATTCTGCAGTTGGCACGGCCTGAGCATGACAGACGAAGTTCGCTGTCAATAACAGGGCCGACATCACGATACGGATTTTCATACTTTCCTTCATGGGACGACGATTGTGTCTCCTGGAAGAAGCGAGACCCCCGAATTGTCGCCTTTCAGCGCCTGCTTGTAATTGAACAGTATCTTCTGTTGTTTCCCGCTTACCGACCGCAAGATGTAGATGTGCTTCGAGCTGGCGAACTGCGTCAGTCCTCCCGCAGAGACGATCGCCTGCAACGGGGTCATTCCCGGGGTCATCATGATTGGTCCGACTTTGCCCACCTCGCCAACCAGAAAGACCCGCTGGCTGTTTACGCCGAGGACCACGACCGTAACCACGGGATCCTGGATGTACTTCTTGAGCCGCTGAGAGATATCGGCCGATAGCGCTGTAGGCGTCTGACCGGCGGCGGGAATATCCCCAACCAATACCAGCGAGATCATGCCGTCCGGGCGAACCGGGATCGTACCTGAGAGCGTGGGCTCCTTCCAGACCGTTACCTGCAAGGAGTCCTGCGGTCCGATGATGTAACGGGACGCGTCCATCGGCCCTGCATAGTTTGTGTCGCCTGCTGGAGGAACCCTGGCCGGGGCGGTAGCTGTCGTCTGTTGTTCCGCTGTCGACACCGCCGCAGAAGTTACCTGAGAACCTGCTGTCGCTGTAACTTCAGACCTCGTTTGTGCTGCGATTGGCGCCTCTGCTGCTGCAACCAGCATCAACAGAACGGAACCCATGGAACAAAACACCCTCATCGAATAGCTCCCATCTTCAACTGCCTTTGGATTGACTCATCCATTCTCTTACGCATCCCCCCGCGCGAGAGCAAATATCGCCTCAAGTGATATCGAAAACCCGGAGGCCCCTTGGAGGGCTGGAGTCTTCTATCGGCAATCACAAGACTCCCAGCACAGCGAGGGCCAAACTTCTCCTTCAGTTAGTTTTAAATATGGAAGCTGAAAAATCTTGCGTATTTGCAGGAAAATGGGGGCGCAGCCTCGAAAGTTCCCTCTTGGTATGCAGACTAGCAGCGTAAAAGGGAAAATATTTTCTCTTTTGGGGACTATTACCTACCACTTTCGTGTCGATAGACGGTGCAGGCAGGAAAAAACGGGCTTTCCTGAAGAGGTATAAGAATTGCTTACAGGGGTCTGGTGAAGTATAACGTCATACAAACGCAACCAGGGATAACACACGCCATGCCCTATGCCACGGACCTCATCACGAAGGAAGCCGACCTGGGCCTGCCTGTTACCCCCACCAGTACCGCCCCGGTCCGTGCCTCGTCCCGGCTTGCATGGTTGCTTCGTATCGTCATCGCCGCCCTGCTCGTTGCTATCTACTGGCGGGTTGCCGTCAAGCTGGTCTACGACTGGTACACCATTCCCGACTACTCGCATGGCTTCCTTGTACCCTTCTTTGCGATCTTCCTGATATGGGATAAACGAAAGTACCTTAGTACCGTCCCTGTTCGACAGAGCTGGGCCGGTATCACCCTTGTCTTATTTGCTCTCTTCGTCCTCATTCTGGGGGTCTACGGCGTCGAGCTCTTTACCGCGCGTATGTCTTTTGTCCTGTTGATGACTGGGTTGATCTGGACGTTCTCCGGTTGGGCGATGGTGCGGGCGCTTCGCTTCCCTCTTCTGGTTCTCGTCCTTGCCATCCCTTTTCCTGCGATCCTCTTCAACCAGATCACCTTCCCGTTGCAGTTGCTCGCGTCGCGTATCGCGAGCGACATCCTTCCCCTGCTGGGCGTTCCTACGCTCCATGAGGGCAATGTGATCGAGTTGCCGGTGATGAAGCTGGAGGTCGCTGAGGCCTGCAGCGGCATTCGATCTCTGATGAGCCTGTTTACTCTGGCTGTCTTCTACGGTTACTTTCTGGAGCGGACAACGAAGCGTCGCATCCTCCTTGCACTGGCGAGTATCCCGATCGCGGTGACCGCGAATGTTGCTCGCATCGTAGGAACCGGGCTGTGCGTCCAGTATTGGGACCCAGACAAGGCGCTTGGCTTCTTCCATGAATTTTCCGGATGGGTTATGTTTGTCATCTCGCTGGCCTGTCTTTATGTTGTCCACCGCGCCATGCGGCTGCTCTCTCCCGTGAAGGCGCAAACACTATGAGATCCCCCCGTTTCTGGGTCGTCCTTCTTCTGCTCAGCTCGACGCTCTTCGTCCTCCAGAGTCGCGGAGATGCGGATCGCATTCCACCGAGCCAACCGCTGAGCCAGATGCCGGAGCGCTTCGGCAACTGGTCGGCGCAGGATGTTCCGCTCACCGACGATACCCTCGCCGTGCTCGGCAAAGGCGACTTCCTCAATCGCATCTACACCAACGAGCCCTCGGCAGAGACTTCGTCGGGTGCCTCGATCGTGCGCCACGAACATGTGCCGCCGATCAGCCTCTTCATCGGCTACTTCGCCAGTCAGCGCACCGGTCAGACGATGCACTCGCCTCAAAACTGCCTCCCGGGCGCCGGCTGGACCTTCGACGCGCAGAAGTACAGCACCATCCAAGACATCAACGGCAAAAACTACAAGGTGGGTGAGTACCTTATCAGCAATGGAGACACCAAGCAGTTTGTTATCTACTGGTACCAGGCGCATGGTCGCAGCATTCCTAACGAGTACAAGGCCAAGATGTTTATGGTTGCCGATGCGATCCGCACTAACCGAACCGATGGCGCTCTGGTTCGCGTCATCACTCAGGTGATGCCTTCGGAGTCATTTGAAACCGCGAGAACCCGGGCGATTCACTTTACCCAGGAGATGGCTCCAACTCTTCCACGGTTCATCCCTGACTAACTGCTCCCCATCCTGAATTTCACCGTAAAGTTGTAGTATCGCTGTGCCTCCCTGTGTCGGAAGAAGATTGATTACAGTGCGAGAATTACAAGATCATTTGAAGTTGGAGAAGTGTGCGATGAGAACTTCGGTAGCAGCCAAGACAGCACGACGCATTTCAGCAGTTCTGACCATCTCGTTCGCACTTGGTCTCACCGTGGGCTGCCATCGCGATCCCAACAAGGAAAAACAACGCTATCTTGAGAGCGGCAAGCGTTATGCCGACCAGGGCAAGCTGAAGGAAGCGACCATCCAGTTCGCGAATGCGCTCAAAGTCGACCGAAACTTCGGTGACGCGCACTATCAACTCTCCAAAGTCTTCATCAGGCAGGGATCGATCATGGCTGCTTATGGAGAGCTCATGCGAACGGTCGATCTTCAGCCCGGCAATACTCAGGCACGCATCGACCTCGGCAATATTCTTCTCGCCGGCAAGCAGCCTGATAAAGCTGCGGAGCAGGCCAACGCAGTCCTGGCGCTCGACAAGAACAACGCGGATGCTTACGCATTGCTCTCAAGCATTGCAATGTCCAAGGGTGACCGGGCCGAAGCGCTTGCTCAAATTCAGCATGCACTTGCCATCGATCCCAATCGCGCCAACTTTCATGCGACGCTCGGCATGCTCCAGAGCAACGACCCTGCTACAGCCGCTGCGGGAGAAGACCAGCTTCGCAAGGCAGTTTCGCTCGATGGAAAGAACGTAGGCGCACACCTTGTGCTCGCGTCGCTGCTGCAGAAGAAAGGGGATCTTCCCGGAGCAGAGACTGAGGTGAAGGCCGCCATCGCCGTCGATCCAAAGAGCGTGATGGCACGCGCCACTCTTGCGGACCTTTACCTTCGCGAGAACAATAACGCGAAGGCTGAGGAGACACTCCGCCAGGCATCGGAGGATCTGTCCGACTCTGAGTATGGCGCCGGGATGCTTGCGACCTACTACATTCGCAACAATCAGATTGATGCTGGTTCTACGGCCTACGCGGATCTCGTGGCAAAGCATCCGAAGAGCGCTCCGCTCAAGATTGCTTACCTGCGCCTGTTAATTCTGCAAAGAGATCTTCCTAAAGCTAGAATTGTGGGTGCAGAGCTGGCCAAGACCGACAGTAATATTCCAGAGGTCGCGGTCCTCAACGGCATGCTGCTGCTCAATGACGGGAAGACTGCGGACGCATTCAACACCCTGCAGAAGGCAGCCAAGGCCAACCCCGATAGTCTGGTCGTCAAGCTCTGGCTAGGCCGCGCTGCTCTCGCAAAGGGTGACTTGACGGTCGCACAGGAGAGCTTCCGCGATGCCGCGAAGCTCAATCCGAAGAGCATGGAAGCGCAGGTTGGTCTTGCTGAAATTTCGATCAACAACCACGATTTCAGCACTCTCCAGCAGGTCGCAGAGGCTGCGATGGCTATCAATCCGCAGGCAGCTGTCCCTTACATCTGGCGCGGAATTGCTGAAGGCAACCAAAAGTCCTACGACAAAGCCGACGCGGACTTCAAGCAAGCGATTAAGCTCGATCCGAAGAACTCAGCCGGATATCTGGAACTGGCGCAGCTTCGGTTGGCCCAGCAGAAGGTTCCCGAGGCAAAGACCCTTCTCGAGCAGACGCTCACAATCAACCCCAACTCCTCCCGCGCTCTGCGTCTGCTGGCATCCGCACTCATGTTTGAGAAGCAGCCCGCGAAAGCCTTGAGTCTGGTGCAGGATCAGATTGCAAAGTCTCCGCAGAACGCCGATATGTACGCGCTGCAGGCGGATCTCCAGATGTCTACTGGTGATCCAAAGAGTGCGCTTACGTCTTCCGAGAAGGCGATGCAGCTTAATCCGAACGATATCGCGGCAGTCATCACGTATACGAGAGCAGAAGTGGCAGCAGGCGACCCTGCGAAGGCTGTCGCCAAGTGGCAACAGTGGACCACCGCCCATCCCACCGACGTGCAGGGCTTTACGATGTTGGGCACGATGCAGGAGTCTCAGGGAGACCGCGACGGCGCCATGGCAAGCTACAAAAAAGCGCTCGCACTTCAGCCCGATCAGCCGGTCGCCGCTAACAACCTCGCCTTCCTGATGGTCGGCTCAGGACAAAATCTCGACGTTGCACTCTCTCTCGCGCAGGTCGCTCGACGCGGTATGCCGACTTCGCCTAACACCGCAGATACGTTGGCCTGGATCTACTATCAAAAGGGCAACTACGCCTCCGCGCGGGATCTGCTTGAGGAGGCGCTCAAGACCTCTCCCAATAGCGCATCCATCCACTACCATCTGGGCATGACCTATAAGAAGCTGTCTGACACCGCTGATGCCGTTACGCATCTCAAGAAGGCGGCGACTCTCGCGCCGAACACCCAGACCGCGAAGGACGCCGATAAGGAGCTTGGATTACTGAGCTAAGCGAGGACGAAGTTACCTGCGATTGAGGAGGCTGGAGTAGACGCTGGTGATCAGCTTCATCATTGCGTCGGTTGTAAATCTCTCGGAGGCAATCCTTTTGCCTGCGAGTCCCATCTGCGCGGCCTGCGACGGGTCGGAGAGCAAGTGAAGAATCGCGGCCGAGAGAGCCGCTACATCTTCCGACGGGACGACTATTCCGTTGACGCCATTCTGAACGGCCTCTGCATTTCCACCGACATCCGTCGCTACTACGGGAAGAGATGCAGCCATCGCCTCGACAATCGCATTGGAGAAGCCTTCGCTGCGTGAAGGAAGCACGAAGATATCCGCCGCGGCAAGGTGTTCGCGCAGGTTTGTGATGCCGCCGGAAAAATGAAATCGGCCCGATAGATTCAGTTCCCCCACGAGAGCCTGCAACTCAGCAAAATAATCGGGCTCCAACACCTCACCGGCGATGCTGAATGACGTATCTGGAAACTGCGAGAGGACTTCGGCCGCGGACCTGATGAAGATGTCGTGGCCCTTGACTCGACGAATATTGCCGACAGTCGTAATAATCACAAATTCGCCAGGACGTTTCGCGGGCCGCGTAATGTTGTTCCAGTCAGAGAGATCGAGGCCGTTGTAGATCGTCAGCACGCGCGAGGGATCGATGCCATCCACCTCGATGCAGTGCTGGCGAACCTGCTCCGAGACCGCAAAGACTCTGTCGGGAACATTGGACATAAGTCGATAGGCCACGTTGTGCTTTCTATCTCTAAGGATTCCCATGTCCCTGCGGCTCCAGATCAGCTTTGCAGAAGACGTGACTTTGGCGACAAGCCCTCCCCATAGATCGGAACTCTCAAAGAATGTCTGTACGATCTGAATTCTTTGTTCCTTGAGGAATCTCTTCAACTCGAAGCTTGCTTTCAACGCTGTGAGATCGTAGGTGCGGTGCAGAGGCAGCACAAAGATCGGGCACGGAGGGGAGAGCAGCCCTGGACTTTCAGGATGAGCCGAAAAGGTCAGGATCGACGCGCGGTATCCGTACTGTGGTAGAAGAGCCGCCAGCCTGAGTACGATACGCTCCCCGCCGCCGAGTGTCTTTCCAAACTGATCGAGGACAAGCAGCACATGAGGCAACGCAGCCCGGTCAGTCTCGCTGCGCGATCCCTCAAGTGCTAACCCCTTAATCATGCTCATTCAGAGTCTTCCAGGCTTATGTGATCTAGTGACATCTTGATAACGGGACGAAGGTTTACGAACTCTATCTGTAGGCCAGAAATGGATTGGGAGAGACGGCTTCGATCGAGGCTGTCGACTCCTGCATCGGTTCGACCTGCGCAAGTTGGAGCGCACGCAAAGCAGTCGCGACAAGTACCCACAGAGGCGAAGTGATTTCGAGATACGTCCACCGATCCCCAAAGAAGTTTGCGACCAGACAAGCACAGACCGCGAGGAAAAGGCCAAGCCCAAGGCCTTGATAGAGCGGGTCCACAGCAGTTTTGAACAGCCGGAAAGACGAAGCCAGCATCTGCCAAAGCATAACGAGCACAATGACCATCCCAATGATGCCCGTCTCTACCATGACCTTGACGTACCAGTTATGCGTATCCCGGAGGTTGTCGACGTGGTTCGTCAGCTGATAGGTAGCGAAGCCGGTTCCGAAGACTGGGTTGTTAATGATTGATGTCTCGGCAGCCTCCCACAGCTTGACCCGCTCGTCGGCAGAAGCCTCCAGCACGCCGTTGGAGTCTTGGGTCATATTTACCCGTTCACGGACTGCATTCGGCACGATGGCCTGCCACGTCACCAGAAAAACAGCGGCAATAAGGATTAGCTTCCGATCCTTCACAATGCCGAGAATAAAGACCGAGAAGATCAGCGCGAGATAAGACGCACGAGAGAAGGTGTACAGGTCAGCAAATATTGTGACTGCGACGATTCCGTAGCAGATTAGTCGCAACTTCTTTCTTTTAAGGTACTGTCCGAAGCCCCAGAAAAACATCGAAAACATGGCAAGGTATGCTGCGGTCTGATTCGATCCATAGCCGAGAGGGCCTCCACCGCGCTTATTCTCATCAAAGTTGGCCCAACTCCTTGACATACTATCCATCAAGCAACTTCTATCGATGGCCAGGACAGTGAAGGCAGTGATGAGGATAACCATCCTCACTGCCCTCCGGTCTTCAATAACCAGCCCCGCCGCAACGAAGACCAGCGGTATCAGCATGTAGTCTTTCCACGTAACAAAGTTGACGTCAGAAAGCCAGATCGGCGGCGGAGCGTTTCCAAGCATCGTGCCGAACCACATCGACAAATAGAGATAGACCGCAAATATTAACCATGTCAGATAGAGTTTCGTTGGGGGCAGGCGCTTGCTCTTGATCAAACCTCCCACGATGACAGCAATGACAAGAACGGTCAGTACATTGCCGCCAAGCGGATAGTCGAGGAAGTGATCCCGCATGGTTCGATACGGCAGAAAGGGGATCATGTAGTACAACCCGAGGAGCGGCCGCCCAGTCAGCGACAGCAGACACATCACCCAGAAGCCCAGGTAAGCAACCAACGGGATGTAATGTCCTATGCCTGTTCCCAAGATGCCATCTCCAAACGATCTGCCGGAGATATCGCCGCAGATCGACACAACTGATTACTGGTGCGCTAAACCCACAACTCATTCCGCCCCGAGATGAAATTGTAAAACGCGAGTGCAGCGGCTGCATTGAGCATCACAAAAGTGTTGGCAATTGCGACTGGTTTGAATCTCGTTGCTGCTGGACTTAAAACTCCAAATGCGGCCAAACCATAGAAGAAAATTTGAAGCCAGAAGACTGCTGAATAAAACGCTCCTCCAACCATCGCGGAGGACACAAGCATCAAGATCAGAAGCAGCGGGACCAGTAACCGAAGCAGCTTATGGCTGACGAATCGGAAGAGCAGCGGGTTCGACAAAGAAAGCAGCCAGGGTGCAAGTCGAAGCAGTTGATAGTTTCCTGTCAAAGTACGCACCTTGCGCGAAAACTCCTTGCCCTTTTTGCTGAAGATGCGGTCACGCGCAATCGCTGACGGCTGAAACACAATTCGCTTACCCATGCGTGCAATGTTCATGGGGATAAATACGTCGTCAAGGATCGTTCCTTGCGGGATCTCGGTGTACAACTCGCGTCGAATGGCATAGATCGCGCCAGTGACTCCCACAACCGAACCCGATTCCGACTCCAGCTTGCGCACCATCTTCTCGATCTTCCAATAGATGCCAAGCCCCTCTTCAGACGGACTACCGGACGGCATCTCCAACAGAAGTTCGCCACTGACAGCGCCAATCGACGGATCTTCAAAGCAGGAGACCAGTTCTGTGACAGCGCCTCTATCAACCATCTGTCGTGCATCGAGGAACACCAGGATATCGCCTTGCGCCACCTTCACGGCCGCATTCAAGGCACTTCCCTTTCCATTAGAGTGTTCAAGAATGACAGGCAGAACGTTCGAAGGCTGCTCCTTCAGAATGTCAGCGGTCCTGTCCGTGGACCCATCCGACGCGATGACGATCTGCAATTGATCCGATGGATATTCGAGGAGACGAAGATTTTCCAACTTGGCAGGGAGATTGGCCTCTTCGTTGCGCACCGCCATAATGATCGAAACGCTGGGAGTCGTGTGCTTCATTCGAATCGGGCGTCGCTGTAGGGGAACGCAAAACCAAAGCCATACCGCGTAACCGAAGTAGGCATAACTTATCAGCGCGAGACAAAGCCAAAATGTCAGCTTCATAGGTCGCCCGCTTTTCGAGAAAAGGCGCCGAACAGCCTTGTTCGTTCCTTCAGAGGCTCGGGCGACGTAGGTTCGAACTCAAGGCTCTTCATTGGTGTAAGTCGGAGCGCTCCGACGACTGATATCAAAATCGATTGGAGCCGATAGACTTAGCACGGTCCGCACCTCAAATGATAGCCGCATTCAACACCGCATACAACGAGGGGATTCCCATCCAAAGTGGTATTGGCAGGTACGATAGTTTCCCGTAAAAAGAGAACTTACTGACCTGTCTCAACTGACCTGAGTAAAATCGCCGCCATCAAATGCAACGTTCAGGGGATACAAACCGCTAATATAAACTGAAGCCCGCGAATACTTGACCCGCTAAACCAGCCAGACTCAATGGGCGGGGCGATCCAAAACAACTTTAGCTCAGTAGCTATCAAGAGCCTCTGATTCACAGTTCAAATGCCCCTGGAGAAGTAACTTGCAGTTACGTGCGCGACACATTGCTCGGAACGTACTGTTCAATTGGCTCGGAACGCTTGCCAATATGGCGGTTGGGTTTTTCTTTGCGCCGTTCATCCTCCATCGCCTTGGAGACGCAGCCTACGGCGTGTGGGTGCTGGCGATCTCCGTTGTCGGCTACCTCAGCCTGTTGGACCTGGGCATGCAAAGCTCGGTTTTGCGGTTCGTCTCAAAGGGGCATACCACCGGCGATCATCAGGCCTCTTCGGAGGCCCTCTCCGCCGCGCTCTGGGTGCGCCTGCAACTCAGTGGCGTTGGCCTGTTGCTGAGCGCGGGACTTGCCGCTGTATTCCCTATATGGTTCAAAGTCCCTCCGGCACTCGCGAGCGATGCTCGTAAGGCAATTCTGCTGATCGGCCTTACGACCGCGATTGCAATGTCGTTCGGTGTCGCCTCGGCCGTTCTCTCTGGTCTCAACCGGTACGATCTGCAGAACTACGTGGGCCTGACACAGACGGCCATTCGTGTGATCGGGATTGTCTTTGCATTGCGCACCGGCCACGGCATCGTCGCCATTGCAGCGTGTGAACTCGTAGCAACGATAGTCAGCAGCGCACTTCTCGTGTTGACGGCACATCGCCTCTACCCCGAACTCAGGGTTCAGCTGAAGAAACCAAAGAGCGAGACCCTCCGCAAGCTTTGGGTCTACAGCTCCTACGCCTTCCTTACAACCGTCGCGGTTCAGCTCGTCTACCAGGCGGACAATCTCGTTGTAGGCGCCTTCCTCTCCGCAACAGCGGTTACCTATTACGCAATCGCGAACTCTTTGTGCCGATACGCCAGCGGACTCGTCGGGTCGGTTGGAGGAACATTCGTCCCCGCGGCAAGCACCTACGAAGCCGCAGGCGACACGGCTGGCCTGCTTGCACTTTACAAGAACGGCACTCGAGCAACGATGCTTGTCTCCCTGCCGATCCTCATCACCCTGGTGGTTCGCGGACGTACATTCATCGGCCTCTGGATGGGCCCGCAATATGCACAGCAGTCTGGAACCGTCCTCATCATCCTATGTACCGCCCTCTTCTTTTCATTTGCAAACAGAACTGCAGCGTCGGTTGCCTATGGCGTCGAAAAGCACAAGACGTCAGCCTTATGGGCAATCTGCGAAGGAGTTGCAAACCTGGCGCTCAGCGTTACGCTTGTGCATTGGTACGGCATCTATGGGGTTGCGCTTGGAACCATGATTCCCAGCTTGATTGTGCATCTCATCTTTTGGCCACGTTACATATCCAATCTCGTTGGCCTGAGCAGTTTTGAGGTGATATGGAACGTTTGGGGGCCTCTATTTCTTGCTGGTATTCCCTTTGCGATAGCGTCTTACGCTGTATCCACTCTTCCAGTTCACAATCTCACAGTCTTCTTCCTGCAGATCCTCGCAACCCTACCCGTTTTCTTTCTCACCGTCGCGTTGATCTTTCGAGGCTATGTTCGTCAGACCGTTATGCCGCGGGTTCGTTCCCTACTGTTTACAAGGGCGTAATGAACATCTACGCAAATAACTCTGCGTAGATGTTGTCCCGTACAGCAGCTACGTCTTGCTTTTGGACAGCATCCGTTGCCGAAGTGTAACAACTGCGTTTATCGCGCGGGATTGAAGCAGATAGTTCCGCGTCATCTCTTTGAAGAACATCTTATAAGCCTTCGTGACGCGAAAATACATCTTCGGCTTTTGTAGATGTAATGCTGTGTTTGTGGCAGCTCTCCGATAAGAAGAAAGATCACCGAGAGTTACTTTGGCGTCAGAGTTGTGGATCGATTTTTGCCGCAACCTCAAGGCTTCCTGAGACGAGAATCCCGTAAACAGATCGTCCGCGTTCAACTCTGCCATGGAATCGAAGTACGTATGGTACTTCGAGTTTGCCTGCCCCATCGTGCTTTTGGCGTGTTGCCTGTACTTGAGCAGAACCTGAGGAAGATTCGCCAACTCTGCGACTAAGCCGACTCGAAACCAAAGATCATGGTCCTCAAATGGCTTCAGATCACGATAGTTTCCCACGTTCATAACAACGCTGCGTCGAAATATAACCGAAGGATGAGAGATTGGATTGATCCAACGCACAAGCCAGCGCAAATCTGCATCCTGCGTTGCATAGGGCGTAGTGTGCGGCCGCACGTTGCCTTCGTTATCAATAAATTCAACCTCGCTGCCGGCAACTCCAACCTCAGGATGCTCCTGCATAAACGCTACCTGCATCCTGAGCCGTTCCGGATACATGACGTCGTCGGCATCGATCCTCGCGCACAACTCCGAACGTGCTTCTTCCACAAGCCGAGCGAGAGAGGGGCCAAGCTTTAGCGGTTCCCCCGAGATGACTCTGCCGGGAAGTCGCGACGGAATCCATCGATGCAACTCCTCAAGGGTTCCGTCAGTGGACCCGTTGTCCCAGACGATAATCTCCCAGTTTTTATAGTCCTGACGCTCAATCGATTCCAGCGTCTCAGGCAAAAAGGGCATGCCGTTGAGAACAGGCATGAGCAGAGTAACGGCTGGTTGACTCATGATTCTCCCGATGCATCAACCATGGAACTCCTCTGCCGCCTTCTAGCTTCGCAGAAACTCATGATAGATTTTCGCAACATTCGCTGTAAACACCCGAGAGTTGTAGCTCGTTCGGCACTGCTCGCGCGCTGCTTCACCCACTCGCTTCGCCATCTCGGGATGCTCAACGCAAGTAAGAATTGCTGTGGCTAACTCCTCGCTGTTTTGATGAGCATGAAGAAAACCCGTGACCCCGTTCGTTATGACCTCCGGAATACCATCAACATTTGTTGCGATGACCGGCTTGCCCAACGCCATCGCCTCAAGGATAGAGAGAGGTAGTCCCTCGCGATGCGTGCATAGAACAAAGATATCCAGCGCAGAGACGATGGCTGCAACATCGGATCGAAACCCAGTAAAGATAAACCGGTCGGCGATACCAAGTTCGATGAGCCGACGATTTACGGCTTCGTAGTGCACCCGATTCATCTCCACAACCGCGTTGTCACCGACCACCAGGAATCGGACATCGGCTCTCTTCGCAAGAACCTGCGCTGCTGCAGAAGCCAACGTGGGGTAGTCTTTCTGCGGATTTACGCGGGCGATCATCCCAACCAGCGTTACTCCCGCAGGCACGCCAAGCTGTTCTCGAAGAAGTTTGTTCGCCGCGTCGTCCCGCGGTTCTGTGACGTCGACCGCATCGTAAAGAACGCGAGCCTTCGAATCTGGCACCTTCAACACAAACTGTCGCTTAGAGTCCTGCGAGACAAAGACATACCCGGACACTCCGAGAAAGCCGAGTCGGTCGCGCAGGCTCATCTGCGAATATCTCGACCGCACATGAGTAATCATCGGCACGCCCGCTAGAAGCGCCGCCAAACGATTGTGGTAAGTCGCCTTGGTCTCCGAGCAGTGGGCAAGGTTGACGCCAAGCCGCTTCATCTCGCGTGCAACAGCCTGCGACTGCCTCAAATAACGCAATCCATGCCGAAGACTCGGCTCCGGCGGATCGTAGGAGACGACCTCCGCCCCAGCCCTTTCGCACGCCTTCTTCAACTCAACGGCATTCGTCATACAAAAGGCAACGTGCCGAAACTGCTCCCGTGTTGCCTCGATAATGCGAAGCGTGGCGACCTCAACGCCTCCTATGCTGGCCCAGGGTAAAAGATGAGCAATCGTTGGCTTTGCACCCCCGACCACATCGGAATCCATACTTCGCATAAATCCTCAGATCAGATCCTACGACCTAATACCGCAAAATATATATTTTCGCTCAGTTATCTCAATAAGTTCGATAGTACTTTCGGTTAGTCCGGCGACCTTCCGGGGCTGATAAGATCGCTGTACCGGAACGCGACTTAGTACGATCCAGGAGTCTTCGGATTCCGTTATTGAGCATGTCTAAATTCTCAGAAGATATCGCACGTTACAGAACAATGGGCCACAGGGGAAAACAGCTCTGGCTCAACCCTGCGATATGGGCGATCGCAATCTATCGATTCGGTTACTGGCTCTATGCCACAAAGCCGTTCGTCCTGGTCCGTATCCCCCTGAAGATCGTGTACTTCTTCGCGTACATGTTCTCCGAAGTCGTCATGGAGATGTGCCTCGATCCTCAGGCTACGATCGGCGGCGGCCTTTACATCGCTCACATCGGGGGCGTCCATATCAATCCGCAGGCAATCATTGGCAGCAACTGCGACATCGCGCATCGCGTGACGATTGGCGCCTCGGCAATGGGTCGTAAAGGAGCACCGGTCGTTGGAGACCAGGTTTATATCGGCACAGGCGCGACTCTGGTCGGAAAGATCAAGGTCGGCAACGGCGCAAAGATCGCCGCAAACACGCTCGTCATGAGCAATATTCCCGATGGCGCCACCGTAATGGGAGTGCCGGGCCGCATCATCATGCGTGCGCCGAAACCCACTCAAACTCCTGCAGCATCCGCACCGGAGACGATCGATGCAAAGTGACACAGAGCGACAGGAGCTGCGCCGCAGCATCAAAGCGGCTGCTTCGGCGCACGAAGCAGCCGCGGTTGTGCGACACAGTCGTCATCTCTTGGCAGTGTCCAATAAACCCGCCGACGTTATGTTTTGCGCCTCGACCTTCAACGGCATCGCCGAAGACCTGACGAACCAGATGCGCGCCCGGCGCCTGAAGACCTACATCGTTCGCTCGGTCACGGTCGAGCCAATCGTTCCCTATATCACGACCGAAGCGGTGCTCTCGAACTACATGCTCGACCTGCATGTAGGCGGCTATGGATCCTACGTCGACGAACTGCTGAACCCTCAAAGCGCACTTGCTGCGTACAACCCCGATCTCGTCTGTATCCTTCTGGACTTGGAAGACATCGGCGGACGCTTGCCCGACCTCTGCGCAGATGGCATCGGGGAACGTGTTGACGCGGAGATCGACGAGTCCGTCGCACGCGTAGCGCAGCTGCTCAAGAACTTTCGCTCCGGCAACTCCGCTCGAATTCTTTTCCAGGGCTTTGTCGTTCCCGACGAGACTTCACTCGGCGACGTGGGCGAAGCGAACCTGCCTCACAGCCTCAGCAGCGCCGCACGCCAGCTGAATCAGAGGCTCGCTGCTCTTTGCCGCACGATCTCCGATTGCGTCTTCTTCGACTTAGATCATCTCGCAGCCCGCACCGGCCGTGCGAACTGGTGCGACGTCCGCATGTTTCTCGCCTCGCGGTTGCCGGTCGCCTCCAGCTCGTTCGGTACGTATGCGCACGGCTTAGTGCGATCGTTCTCCGCGCTCTTTCGGGCACCTCGCAAAGTTTTGTGCACCGACCTCGACAACACTCTATGGGGCGGGGTTCTCGGCGAAGAAGGGCCCGAAGGAATTGCCACCGGAAGCACGTTTCCGGGCAACTGCTATCTCGAATATCAAAGATATTTGAAACAGCTATCGTCTCGCGGCATACTGCTCGCCATCGTCTCCAAGAACAATGACTCAGACGTCCGTGAGGCTTTCCAGACTCGTGCAGCCGACCTCGAGCTGAGTCTCGATAACTTCGTCGCGACCAAAATTAGCTGGAACGAAAAAGCAACTTCCATTCGCGAACTCGCGGAAGAACTCTCTCTTGGACTTGATTCGTTCGTCTTTGTCGATGACAATCCCGTGGAGTGCGAGGCGATCAGGCAGCAACTTCCAGAGGTCGCCGTCCTCACAGCGCCTGTTGAAGAGCCATGGAAGCTGGTGGGGCTTTTATCAGCTCAACCGTTTTTCGATGCCGCCGTCGTCACCGACGATGACGTCAACCGCCTGAACGAGTACAAAGCCCAGGTACAACGAGCGGAGCTGGCTAGCAGCACCGGAGATCGCAACGAGTTTCTTGCCTCACTCGATATCGTCTGCACATTCCTAAACGCTCTCGATGCTCCCCTGGCCCGATCTGTCCAGCTTCTTGCAAAAACCAATCAGTTCAATCTGACCACCCGTCGACACTCAGCCTCCGAGGTTGAAGAGTACGCTTCAGGTCCAGGCGGTCAGGCCGTTGCTATACGAGTTCGCGACCGTTTCGGCGACGCTGGCGTCGTGGGACTCGCTCTCGCACGCACCGAAGGCGACTCCTGCACCATCGACTCACTGCTATTATCGTGTCGAGTCATCGGACGCGGCATCGAAACCGCGCTTCTGGCACACATCGGCGAAAACGCAATCAGGTCAGGAGCGAAGCGGCTCGTTGGTGAGTTCATCGCAACAAAGAAAAACGCTCCCTGCGCCGACTTTTATCCTAGTCATGGCTTTGCCGAAGACGAGTCGCAAGCCTTCTCCCCCGAATCAGTCTTTTATCAACTTGATCTAACCACCTCAGCTCCAAAGAGCCCCGCGTGGTTAACCCTGGAAGGAAATAATTCGAATGAGCTCTCAGCAAGTGCCGTCGTCGCTTCGTGACATTCTCGCCGATATCCTGGAAATCTCACCAGACGAAGTCACACCGGAGCTTGGTGTCGGCACCATCGAAAGCTGGGACTCCTTCCGGCATCTGCAGGCCATCCTCGCAATTGAAGGCGAGTACGGTGTCCAGTTCGATCCAGGTCGCATCGCCGATTTAACGACCGTCTCTCTCATTCAAACGGAGTTGATTGCTAAGGGAGCAACGCTTTGACGCCTGAAGAGCTCGGCTTCAAGCTTCGACATGTGGGCGTGGCAGTCCCCACCCTTGGACCGACAACCGAGATGCTCTCGGCCCTCTTCGGTTACAAAGTTGTCTCCGGCCCCTTCGACGACCCGATTCAAAAGGTAAGTGTCAATTTCCTTGCTACCTCCGGCAACGACACTGCCGAGATCGAATTGATCGCACCACTCACAGAAGACTCTCCGATCAAAGCAACGCTCGCGAAGGGTGGCGGTGCCGCCTACCACCTCTGCTTTGAGACGACCGACCTGGACCAGGCTTTAGTTCACGCAAAGAATAACGGCTGTCTAGTTGTAACTCCTCCAGCGCCTGCGGTAGCGTTCGACGGTCGCAGAATCGCCTGGATCTACACGCGCTCCCGTCAACTCTTCGAACTCGTCGAAGCTGCGGTTTAGACCGTCGGTGTCTGTATGATTTACCCGATGCAGCTCGAATTCGTTTGAGATAAAAACATTGTTGTTGAATCGAGATCAATCCGGTGACCCAGCTGTCAGAAAGCTTGTACCTTCTCTACCACGAACTGCGGCCACGCAGAAGCGACTACTCCTACGTCGTAGAGACGGCAGCTTTTGAAAAACAGTGTGACCTCTTTCTAAAACTTCGAAGTAGAAAAGAGCCGGGATTGTTTCCTGAAGTAACCTTCGACGACGGACACGTCTCGAACCTCGAATTTGCACTGCCCATTCTTCATTCGCGCGGAATCCAGGCATGGTTCTTCATCACTGTTGGCTGGACAGGCCAGAGACCGCATTACATGGACTGGCAGCAACTCCGCACACTGCATGAAGCGGGCCAACAGATTGGGGCGCACGGCTGGACACACACTCTTCTGACCCATTGCAGTCCGGCAGAGTTACAAAAGGAGTTGGCCGAAGCGAGGTTGACGCTGGAAGACAAGCTGGGAACATCCATCACCACGATGTCCCTGCCAGGCGGCCGCGCAAATTCGCGTGTCATTCAAGCGTGCCGTGACGCGGGTTACACGCAGATCTTCACATCAGCCCCGAAACGTGAGCCGCGACCAGCAGGAGCTATGATCGGCCGCCTGAACGTACGCGGGGATATGACACTGGAGTGGTTCGAGCAGCTTTTTGAGCCAAAGAGCAGCGTTTTATCCAGCCTGGGGCGACAGCATCAAATGAAAACAGCCGCGAAAGCTCTGCTCGGAGACAGCCTGTACGAAAAACTTTGGGGCCTCGTTAATCGACAAGAGACAGAAACCAGCATGGGAGACGCTACTGCACGTGAAGATTCTGCACATCATCAGTAGCGGCGGAATGTACGGTGCGGAGGCCGTGATTCTCAACCTGTCGCGCACCCTGAATGAGGGCGCACATTCAAGCGTGCTGGGCGTCTTTTCCAACTCCGCAAACCCGAACCTACAACTTCATGAGGCAGCTACCAAAGAACACATCGAATCGCATTTGATTCCCTGCAAGGGGCAGATCGATCGAACCGTCGTCGCGAGTATTCGAAGTCTCGCCGTTCGCACAAGCGCGGATATAGTCCACGCCCACGGTTACAAGGCAGACATCTACACCTACATTGCACTACGCAGGTCTTCGATACCGCTCGTCTCGACTTGCCATACCTGGTACGACAGCGATCTGTTCGTCTCCCTCTACGGAATGGCGGATCGGATGGTGCTTCGCAACTTCGCGGCGATTGTGGGTGTCTCGGACGAAGTAACCCTGAGGTTATTGAAAGCAGGTGTCCGCGAAGACAAGATTCATCTCGTCGAAAACGGTATCGACCTGCGCCCGTTCGACAATGCCACTCCGTCGCTACAGGAAGGGTCCACCTCGGGTTATTCGCCGATCGTCGGCTTGATCGGCAGACTTGCGAACGAAAAAGGAGTCGACATCTTCCTCCGTGCTGCGGCGCGCGTCCTTGTCGAACTGCCGTCCGCAAAATTTGTAGTGGTCGGCGAAGGCCCAGACCACGACAAGCTCGAATCGCTCATTGACGAGCTGAAAATTCGAGAGAGTGTATTGATGTTAGGCCGCCGTGATGACATGCCCTCCGTCTATGCTTCTCTCGACATCATGGTATCGTCCTCACGCCAGGAGGGGCTACCAATCGCAATTTTAGAGGGGATGGCAAGCAGACGGCCCATCATTGCCACCGCTGTCGGCGCCGTGCCAACCGTAGTGCTCGATGGCCGCACGGGAGTGCTGCTCCCTCCTGAAAAAATCGAAGCACTTGCATCCGAAATCGCAAACCTATTGAGAGATCCAGCACGTCGAATGAGTTTAGGAACAGCCGCAAGAAAACTCGTCGAAGAAAAGTTTTCTGCGGAGCGAATGACAGCTGACTATCTCCAAGTCTACGAAGACGCGATTTCGACGCAAGATAAAAGCACAGCCAAATCCTTCAAGGATCCAGCTCCTTCACAAGGAAAAACAAAGTGAGCAAAGACGCCCGGCAGCCGAAGATCTTCATGATGGATCTCTGGGCGACCGTACCCTACTACACGGCGTACTTATCGAAGGCGCTCCTCAATAAGAACGTCGATTTAACCGTCGGTTCGATCTCCTACTACCTCGATCCAACTTGCTTTTCTAGTCGAGGCATCAATCTCGACCCGGGACTTTTGAATATAGTCGGTCGATTCAAACTTCCACGCCTGCTACGCAGAGTCCTCAAGCTTCTGGAGTCAATCGTCAACCTATCTGCTCTGACAGCACGTTTTCTCGTCTCCCCGCCTGACGTGATTCACGTGCAGTTTCTACCAATGTTGACCTCGCGTCTCCCTTTCGATCTCTGGTTCGTGCAACTATGTCGCAGGCGCTCGAAGATTGTGCTCA
Organism: Tunturiibacter lichenicola; assembly: GCF_051013355.1. Taxonomy (GTDB): domain Bacteria; phylum Acidobacteriota; class Terriglobia; order Terriglobales; family Acidobacteriaceae; genus Edaphobacter; species Edaphobacter lichenicola_F. Next base: position 1,338,262 of record NZ_CP132944.1, read on the forward strand.
CCATTCACGACCTCCTTCCCCATAACACTGGCGAGACGCATAGACGGACCTACTATGGCCTGTACCAAATTGTTGATTACATCATCTGCCACTCCGACAGCATCAAGCAGAGGCTCTGTTCGGAATACTCCATACGCGAAGAAAAAATATCGGTCATTCCTCACGGACCGTTCTTCTACGACCTCACACCAGGCAATCCCGACCAGACCCTGCAAAGCTTTGAGCTCGACCCCCAAAAGCTCCTAGTGTTATGGCAGGGGATCATCTCACCTTACAAGGGGATCGATCTTCTTCTTGAATCTTGGCAGCAGGTTGAAGCCTCGGTGGACAACGCCTGCCTACTGATCGCGGGCACTGGCCCACCGGAGTTACTCGAACAGATTCGCGTTCAGATCCGCGACCTTGACCTCAAGCGTGTGAAGTTACACCCACGCTTCATCTCAACGGAGGAACTCGTAGCTCTCTACAAGGCAGCCGATATCGTGGTCTATCCCTACCGTGCCATAACAACCAGTGGAGCACTCGCAACCGGCCTCGCTCTAGGAAAAACCATCGTAGCCAGTAATCTCGCGGTCTTTCGCGAACTGCTCACCGACCGGGAAAATGCCTTGCTGGTTGAGCCTCAAAGCCCAGCCGAGCTTGCCGCCGCATTGATCGAGCTATCCAGGAACAAAATCCTGCGACAACAACTATCAGAAAATGTGCGGCAGATGAACTTTGGAGCGGGAGCGTGGTCATCAATTGCAGATAAAACAATTGAATGTTACAAATTATTCGGATTTCCGCCCGGCCATGATATAAAAAATAAGTCACCCCACTGAAGCGTTCTACTTTGTTTACGTCGTATTTTTTCTGCCGGTTCTGATGAGTTAGAAGATTTGCTCCACGAGCTATCTTTCTCAGGCAGGCAAGACTAATTCGATATAGAACGGATTCCCCTATATTCTCGCTGTCCCTATCCTCCATGCAATTTGCTGGAACTGGCCTGTTGCCCGAAAACCCGCGGACACAGCAATATCAGCGCTGCATGGGCTTAGATCCTTGCGTCGCAAAGTGGAGCAGTTGGATGAGTTAGGTTCCCCAGAATTTCAAGGATGAACTATCCGATCTAGTTCACTCTTAACTACATTCGTTTAATTTGCAGTCTTACTTCGAACTCTCTGCATAGGTAAGTTCTACATGCCGATGAGCCTTCTGCCCTTACTCGCCCGAAGCGGCACGCTTCGCCACCTGGTAAAGGTAACCGGAGTAACTGCATACCTGTAACGTTCGTTCGAGTATCTCAGCTCAAGCTTCCTTCTGGCTGTAGGTTGCGCGATCTGACTAACCGGCATTTTTTGTACGGAGTGTATTTTGGGAAAAATATTTAAGACCCTTGTAGCCAGCATTGCCTTCGCTCTCGTCCTTGTTACCCTGGACTCGGTATCGTCGGCAGTTACCACATTAGCAATCAGCACGACGAGCCTACCCACTGCGACTAAGGGAGCACGCTACACCAAGGCGCTGGCTGCAACCGGGGGCAAGTCAGCGTTTAGCTGGTCAATCACCACTGGGAAACTTCCCGGCGGGCTTAGTCTTACAGCGAGTACCGGGGTCATCACCGGGATACCAACCACCGGCGGCAGTTTTCCCGTCACGTTTACAGTGAAGGATTCATCAAGTCCAGCGTTGACGAAATCGTTGGCAACATCTCTTACGGTTGCGGAGTCGGCTCTTTCGATTACCACCCCAACCTTACCAACCGCGGTCAAGGGTGCACATTACTCGAAAACCCTTGCAGCGACCGGCGGAACCACTCCATACACCTGGTCGGTCACCGGCGGAAAGCTTCCGACCGGACTCACCCTCGCCACAAGCACCGGCATTGTCTCTGGTGCGCCCGCATTGGGTGGCAGCTTCCCGGTAACGATTACCGTCAAGGATTCATCAAGCCCTGCTCTGACCAAATCGATCACTGGTTCGCTTACAGTACAGGAGTCGGCACTTTCCATCACCAGTACGTCCTTTCCGTCTGGCACCACGGGCACGACTTATACACAGACCCTGACAGCAACCGGTGGCACCAGGCCCTACACCTGGTCGATCTCTTCCGGCAAACTTCCTGCCGGACTTACGTTTGCAGCAGGCACTGGCATCATCTCCGGCAAGCCAACAAACGGCGGCAGCTTTCCCATCACCACTACTGTCAAAGATTCATCAAGCCCAGCTTTGACCAAATCGGCTGCCGTCGTTTTAAGTGTCACGAGCACGGGTGCGGCTGCACTGACAATCAATTCAGCCACGTTGCCTTCAGCCACCGAAGGCACATCCTACTCTGCGCCGCTGACTGCGACCGGTGGCACACCGTCGTACACCTGGTCGATCAGCTCAGGCAAGCTCCCCGCCGGTCTAACCCTTGCAGCGACCTCTGGTACTATCTCAGGCAAGCCCACTGCGATCGGCACCTCCGCCTTCACCGCGACCGTCACCGACAACGGCGACCCCACCCAGGCCAAGTCTGCCGCCACCTCAATCACCGTTGCCGCGCCCGCTCCCACAGGTCCCGGAACAACCTGGTACATTCGCCCCGACGGAGGCACACGCTACTCTGCCAACCAGACCGCTGGCCAGTGCGACGGCAAAGCAGACGTGAAGTACTCCGGCTCAGGCACCAACCAGCACTGCGCCTTCAAAGATCCTCGCTACCTCTGGGACGATCAGAGTTACGGTAACTACGCCTGGGTCATCGCTGGCGGCGACACCGTCATCATCCGCGGCGGCCCGTGGCGCATCGGCTTCGATGCAGCCCCTGGCAGCTGCAGTGGCGCAGGTTGCGGCGCAGGCTACACCTGGTGCTACGGCGGCGGCGGTAACTATGGTTGCTACAACCCGCCAATCCCTGCAGGCACAGCTACTCAGCACACCCGCATCCTCGGTCAGAACTACGCAACCTGCAGCAGCGGCGGCGTCACCAACCGGTCACAGCTTACTCAGATCTTCGGCGGCTTCGGTGTCACAGAAGCTCTCAACCTCACCGGGGCAAAATATGTCGACGTAGAATGTCTCGAAGTTACGCGTCACTCACAGTGCATCGCCTTCGGCAGCCCCGCTGTCCCATCAAGCTGCGTCAGTGGCTCCGCCGACGACTACGACTCCGACGGCATTCACACCGACAACACCACCCACGACCTGCTCATGCAGGACCTCTGGATTCACGGCCACATCGGCCGCGGCATCAAGGGACCCATCGGCGGCCTCGTCACCTGCCTCAGATGCGACATCGCATACAACGGTGGCGCAGGTTGGGACTTCGACGACGGCAACGCTACACCGATGATCAACGGCAACTGGAAGTTCCTCTACTCCACCATCGAGTGGAGCGGATGCAACCAGGAATACCCAATCGTCCATGCAATCCCCGTCGTCTCCTGCTACGGCCAGAGCACCGGAGGCTACGGCGACGGCGTCGGTACACCGCACGGCACAGGCCTCTCCGCCACCATCGACCACTCGAAGTTCATCTACAACACTCAGGACGGACTCGACTTCGGCCACATCGACACCGGTGGCCCCTACACCCTCAGCATCACCAACTCCATCGCCTACTCCAACAGCGGAGGCACCTTCAAGATCGGTGGTAACTTCGGTACCGCAACGATCACCAACAACGTCTCTATCGGAGACTGCGACAGAATGGCCTATCCGGTCACCGGCACGCCGAGCACCTACAACACGCACCTCGAAGACTTTTGCCGCGCAGGCGATGCCTTCCCCTTCGACTTCCGCCAGAACAGCAACTACACCATCTCCAACAACACCATCGTGACCTACGCTCCCACCATCTTCGACATCTCCTGCTGGGACGCGCCCGGTCAGGGAGGAAACAACAACGGGTGCGGTGGCGCCACATTGAACTTCCACGACAACATCGTCGTTGGCTACGATAACCCCGCTACCTATCCGTTGGGCAGCCAACAAGGCGGCCCCGGAGCCTGGTACTTCCAGGAAGCAGCACCGAGCGGTAGCACCTCCGGCACGGTCATAGGCACCATCAACCGCAGCAACAACATCTACTACGGCATCGGACACGGCTTCACCTGCCCCACCGGCTACGCCAACGAGAAGTGTGTGACTCCCGACTTCATCAACCAGCCCGCAGGGAAGAGCACCACCTTCACTCCGACCGAGCTGGACAACTTCAACTTCAACCTCTCCACTGGAAGCCCCGCAGATGGAACCGGAATAACCTATACAGGAATCCTGTCCGTCGACTACAACGGAGTCAAACGTCCAAATCCGCCTTCCATCGGAGCTGTCGAGCCATAAGCCAAAACTAATTCCCTTCAATTTTCCTTGTATCTCAAAAGTCTCCCTGTCAAGGGGAGACTTTTGCGTTTAAGCCCGTCAATCAAGCCCCCAGATCATGGGCTGACACAGAAGTGGGATGTCCCCCATCGGTTACCTCCACCATACTTCGAGAGTGAATTAGCACCATAAGTAACGCTAATTTCGCTGTGCCCCCTGTTTCATTTGCGACCTTTCTGCAAACCATGCCGATATGGGCCTGCAGTAGGTTCTTCTGCATCGCTCACACGGAAGTGGTACGCGTACCCGCTGTTCGGGGAACTGTCGTCGCCATTTTGAAACGGTAACGTTCCTCCGAGTGCCTCGGCGCCTGAGTACGGCCGTAACGGCGTTGTACGACTGAAGACTTTTTATGGGGTGCGACTTGGCAAGTGCAATCAAGAAGATCGCCGCGAGTATCAGCCTCACGCTCATCATCTTTTTCGTTGGGTGTGGTTCCGGAATAACTGGAGCAGCAGCCCCGGTTATGAATCAGGTTGTTCCACAGACAATTCAAGCCGGCTCCAAGAGCCAGATGCTGAAGGTCACCGGGTCAAATTTTTCAAATACGGTCGTACTGCTCTGGAATGGAGCCCCGCTCGCCACGACTGTAGTTGACCCCCAGACCCTGACCGCAACAATCAGCAGCAGCGACCTCTCCACCCCCTCCACCGCGCAGTTAAAGGTGCAAGACCCACAGACCATGGCAGAGTCGCAAGCACTGCCAGTAGTCATCGCGCCCGCGGTCAGCGGAACAACATCGCCCTTAGCGCTCACCACGACCTCATTACCTCAAAGCGTAGCTGGCAGCCCGTACGTCGCAACGTTAGACGCCACTGGCGGCACTCCTGCCTATACGTGGAGCCTCGCTTCGGGTCAGCTTCCGATAGGCCTCACCCTTTCGACCACCACCGGCATCATCTCAGGCACACCCACGACCAGCGGCACGTATTCGTTTGCCGTAGCTCTCGTCGATTCAAGCACACCCTCACAAACTGCGAGCGCCACCGTGACCCTTTCCGTGGCACCAGCTCAGACCGCTCCTATTGCACCACTGACGATCACGACGACGTCTCTGCCTAATGGCACCACCGGCACAGCGTACTCGACCCTTCTCCAGGCAACCGGCGGCACGGCACCCTACTTCTGGTCCATCACCTCCGGAAATCTCCCCTCCGGTCTCAACCTCGCCGCAAACACCGGCGTTATCTCCGGCACGCCCATTGCAAGCGGCAGCTTCCCGATTGCTGTAACGGTAAAAGACTCCGTCTCGATGCAGACAGTCACCGCGAACCTCGCGTTCTCAATCGTGTTCGCAGGAGCGCCTCTGTCGATCGCCTCCGCCACCCTGCCCAGCGCGATGTTGAACCAGTCCTATAGCGCGACTCTTACTGCAGCGGGAGGCACCGCGCCCTACTCCTGGTCCATCACCTCAGGCGCGCTGCCCGCCGGACTCAACCTTGCAACCAGCGGCGCAGTCCTGGGTTCTCCCACCGCAGTCGGAACCTTCAACTTCATAGCCTCGGTCGCGGACTCGTCAAACCCCACGCAAACTAAATCAGCTTCAATCTCACTTGTCGTCTCCCCGGCTACACTCTCCATCGTCGCTCCAGCGCTGCCCTCCGGAACAGATGGTGCTGGCTACTCAAATGCTCTGCAGGCCACGGGAGGCACCGCTCCCTACACCTGGTCCATGACCTCAGGCAGTCTGCCATCCGGCCTCAACCTTGGCGCAACGACAGGAGTCGTCTCCGGCACTCCGACCGCCAGCGGAACCTTCAACTTCACTGCCTCCGTCTCAGATGCATCGAGCCCGGCCCAGAGCAAATCCGCTCAGATATCGCTCGTCATCGCTCCCACAACCCTCTCCATCACCTCCGCGACACTACCCTCCGGCGCCAATGGCTCCGGTTACTCCAACGCCCTGCAAGCCGCTGGAGGAACCGCTCCCTACACCTGGTCGGTAACCTCCGGCAGTCTGCCATCGGGCCTCAGCCTTGGCGCAACAACGGGCGTAGTCTCAGGCACACCAACCGCCAGCGGAACCTTCAACTTCACCATCACCGTCAACGATGCAGGAACTCCATCACAAACCAGGTCGGCTCAGGTCGCGCTTGTCATCGCTCCGGCAACGCTCACCATCGCCACCGCAGCACTCCCCGCCGGAACACAGGGCTCAAGCTACTCAGGCACCATCCATATCAACGGAGGCAACGCTCCGTTCGCCTGGTCGATCACCGGTGGCAGCCTGCCCGCCGGACTCACCCTGGGAGCAACCACAGGCGTAGTCACTGGCACCCCCACCGCGAGCGGCAGCTTCACCGTCAGCGTGACGGTGAAAGACTCGGCTTCCTCAGCACAAACCGCCACCGCCATGTTGCCACTCAACGTAGTCGCAGCAGGATCTCCACTTGCGATCACATCGTCCACGCTCCACAGCGGAACAACGAACACTCTCTACAACGCGACGCTCAACGCAACTGGAGGAGCCGCACCATACACTTGGTCCGTCAACAGCGGCAGCCTGCCCGCCGGCTTTAGCCTCGCGGCCGCCACCGGCCTCCTCTCGTGCACACCAATCGCCAGCGGAACCATAACCTTCACCGCGACAGTCTCTGACTCTTCCAGTCCCGCGCAGACTACATCCGCACCGATCTCCTTTATAGTCGCGCCACCAGCCCTGTCCATCATCACCTCGTCCCTGCCCTCTGGCACCCAGGGCACGAACTACTCGAGCGGCCTGCAGGCCACAGGCGGCACCACGCCGTACACCTGGTCCATTACAAGCGGCAGCCTTCCCGCAGGACTAACTCTGGGCGCAACCACAGGCATCGTCTCCGGCACACCCACGGCCACCGGAACCTTCAACATCACTGCAACCGTCGCGGATGCATCAAGCCCGGCACAGACCAGATCCATCCCACTCTCCCTCGTCGTAGCACCACCAGCCTTGGCGATCACGGTCTCCGCCTTCCCCAGCGGCACTCAGGGCACAAGTTATTCCAAATCCCTGATGGCAACCGGCGGCACCACACCCTACACCTGGTCGATCACCTTAGGCAGCCTCCCAGCAGGACTCAACCTCACACCAAGCACAGGCGTAATCTCCGGCATCCCCACTGCAAACGGGACATTCAACTTCACCGCAACCATCACAGACTCCTCCAGCCCCACGGAAACCGCATCGACTTCGATCTCGCTCGTCATCGCTCCTCCCGCACTGGTAATCACCACCACATCTTTACCCTCCGGAACACAGAGCACCAGCTACTCAAAGTCCCTCACAGCAACCGGAGGCACCGCGCCCTACAACTGGTCGATCACCTCCGGCAGCCTCCCAGCCGGACTCAGCCTCGCCGCCAACACTGGCCTCATCTCCGGCACACCCACAGCAAACGGCAGCTTCCCCATCACCGTAACCGTCAAAGACGCATCAAGCCCCGCTCAAACCACATCAGCAACCATCTCGTTCGTCATTGCACCACCACCAATCTCAATCACCACCACGTCCTTGCCCTCCGCCACACAGGGCACCAGCTACTCGAAGTCCTTGGCGGCAACTGGAGGCACCGCACCCTTCGTCTGGTCGATCACCTCCGGCATCCTGCCAGCCGGGCTCAACCTAAACGCCAATACTGGCAGCGTCTCCGGCACACCAACAACAAGCGGCAGCTTCTCGGTCTCAGTGATGGTCAAGGATTCGAGCGCAGTACAACAGTCCGCGACCGCTAACGTCTCGTTCACCGTCGCAGCCGCGACCCCGCCGCTCACAATCACAACGGGCACATTGCCATCAGGCACGGATGGCACAGCCTACTCTGCGCCGCTATCGGCAACCGGTGGAACACCGTCGTACACCTGGTCGATCACTTCAGGCAGTCTCCCCACCGGTCTCACCCTCGCAGCAACCACCGGCACCATCTCTGGCACACCCACCGCGACCGGCACCTCCACCTTCACCACGACTGTAGCCGACAACAGCAACCCCTCTCAGTCCAAGTCACTCTCTGCATCAATCACCGTCTCCGCGGCAGCTTCCACCGGCCCCGGAACGACCTGGTACATCCGCGCTGACGGAGGCACACGCTACTCTGCCAACCAGACCGCTGGCCAGTGCGACGGCAAAGCAGACGTGAAGTACTCCGGCTCAGGCACCAACCAGCACTGCGCCTTCAAAGATCCCCGCTATCTCTGGGACGACCAGAGCTATGGCAACGACGCCTGGGTCATCGCCGGCGGCGACACCGTCATCATCCGCGGCGGCCCATGGCGCATCGGCTTCGATGCGGCGCCTGGCAGTTGCAGCGGAGCAGGTTGCGGCGCAGGCTACACCTGGTGCTTCGGCGGCGGCGGCAACTTTGGATGCTACAACCCCCCGATCCCCGCAGGCACAGCCACCCAGCACACCCGCATCCTCGGCGAGAACTACGCCGCCTGCAGCAGCGGCGGCGTCACCACCCGTTCACAACTCACCCAGATCTTCGGCGGCTTTGGTGTCACGGAAGCTCTCAACCTCACCGGCGCAAAATTCGTCGACGTGGAGTGCCTTGAGGTCACCCGCCACTCCCAGTGCATCGCCTTCGGCAGTCCGGCAATCCCTGCCACCTGCTCCAGCGGCTCGCCCACCGACGACTACGACTCCGACGGCGTCCACACCGACAACACCACCCACGATCTGCTCATGCAGGATCTATGGATCCACGGCCACATCGGTCGCGGCATCAAGGGACCCATCGGCGGCCTCGTCACCTGTCTCAGATGCGACATAGCCTTCAACGGAGGCGCAGGCTGGGACTTCGACGACGGCAACGCCACGCCAATCGTCAACGGAAACTGGCAATTCCTCTACTCCACTATCGAGTGGAGCGGATGCAATCAGGAGTACCCCGCTGTTCACGCCATCCCGGTTGTCTCCTGCTACGGCCAGAGCACCGGAGGCTACGGCGACGGTGTCGGCACTCCACACGGCACAGGGCTCTCCGCAACCATCGATCACTCGAAGTTCATCTACAACACGCAGGACGGGCTCGACTTCGGCCACGTCGACACTGGCGGACCCTACACCCTCAGCATCACTAACTCCATCGCCTACTCCAACAGCGGAGGAACCTTCAAGATCGGAGGCAACTTCGGCACCGCTGTCATCACCAACAACGTCGCCATCGGAGACTGCATGAGGCTCTCAGCTCCCATCACAGGCGCACCAGGCACCTATAACGCGAACCTTACCGACTTCTGCCGCGCGGACGACACCTTCCCCTTCGACTTCCGACAGAACAGCAACTACACCATCTCTAACAACACCATCGTCACCTACTCGCCCACCATCTTCGATATCTCCTGCTGGGACTCCCCCGGTCAAGGCGGTAATAACAACGGATGCGGCGGCGCGGTACTCAACTTCCACGACAACATCGTCGTCGGCTACGACAACCCCGGCACCTACAACCTCGGCGGCCTGCAAGGCGGCCCCGGAGCCTGGTACTTCCAGGAACCCGCGCCCAACGGCAGCACCTCCGGCACGGTTATAGGCACAATCAACCGCAGCAACAACATCTACTACGGCATCGGGCACGGCTTCACCTGCCCCACCGGCTACGCCAACGAGAAGTGCGTCACCCCCGACTTCATCAATCAACCCGCAGGAACAGGCACCACCTTCACCCAGTCCGAGCTCGACGCCTTCAACTTCAACATCTCCTCTGGCAGCGCAGCGGCGGGAACCGGGATAACCTATACAGGCGTGCCGGCCACCGACTACAACGGTGTCAATCGTCCGAATCCGCCTTCCATGGGAGCCGTTGAACCATGATTCTTCGCCGTACCGCTCTGTTCTTGTTCTTTGCTCTCTTAGCTTCACTACCTCTGTCGGCAGAAACCTGGTACATCCGTCACGATGGAGGCACGCGCTCTTCAAAAGAACACGCAGGGCAGTGCGACGGCAAGGCAGACGCTCCCTACCGTAAGGGAGCCAACCAACACTGCGCGTTCAACGACTACCGCTACCTCTGGGACGACCAAACCTACAACAACGACGCATGGGTGATCGCCGGAGGTGACACCGTCATCATTCGCGGAGGCCCATGGCGAGTCGGTTGGGACGCCGCAACAGGCAAAGGCGCAGGCTACACCTGGTGCTTAGGTGGTGGCACCTCCAGTTGCAGCAACCCCGTCATTCCCTCCGGAACAGCCGCGCAACACACTCGCATCCTCGGAGAAAACTATGCAACCTGTTCGCATGACGGAACGACAGATCGGTCCAAGCTCACGCAGATATTCGGCGGCTTTGGCCTCTGGACGCCTCTCAACCTAAAGGGCGCTCAGTATGTGGATGTCGAATGCCTCGAAGTAACTCGCCATTCGCAGTGCATCTTCTTCGGTGATCCCCCCAACCCCGCCCCCTGCAATCGCAGCACGCCGGTCGATGACTACGACTCCGACGGCGTCATCACCGACGTCCACACCCACGACCTCCTCCTCCAGGACATGTGGATTCACGGCCACCTCGGCCGCGGCATCAAAGGCCCCATCGGCGGGATCGTCACCTGCACTCGATGTGATATCGCCTACAACGGAGCCGCTGGCTGGGACTTCGATGACGGCAACGCCACAGCGAGCGTCAACGGCGTGTGGAACTTCAACTACTCCACCATCGAGTGGAACGGCTGCAACCAGGCCTATCCCGGCACCGGAGCCATCTCCTGCTACGGCCAAAGCAACGGCGGATACGGCGACGGCGTCGGAACTCCAATGGGGATGTGTCTCGCCGTAAACATCGACCACTCGAACTTCAGCTATAACACCCAGGACGGGCTCGATCTCGGACACGGCGACAAGGGCAACAACTGCCCGCTCAAGATCACAAACTCCATCGCCTACGGCAATGGCGGCGGCTCATTCAAGTGGGGCGCCAACGAAAACCCCGCCGTCTTCACCAACAACATCGCAATCGGCAACTGCCGCCGCATGTCCGAACCCATCCCAGGACAACCCAGCACCTACAACGCCCATCTTGCCGACTTCTGCCGCGCAGAAGACGCCCTGCCGTTCGACTTCCGCCAGGGTGGCACCGTTCTCTTCGCCAACAACACCATCGTCACCTACGCGCCCACAACCTTCGACATCGACTGTTGGGATGCAAGCTGCTCAAACAGCACCCTCATCTTCAAAAACAACATCGTCCTCGGCTACGACAATCCGAAGACCTACAACCTCGGTGGCAAACCCGGAGGCCCCGGCGGCTTCTACTTTCAAAAACCAATCGGCCACATCGTCCGAAGCAACAATATCTTCTACGGTTTGAGAGGTCTTCACTGCCCCACCGGTCACCCCGGCGAACGTTGCGACGATCCAAAGTTCGTATCCCAGCCTCACTTCAACTCAGAGAAAGACCTCGACAACTTCAACGTTCATCTCTCTCCATCGAGCCCCGCCCGTGGCGCCGGCGCAACTCTCCCGGAGGTTGGATCAGACTACGAAGGAAAGCCCAGGCCGTCAGCAGGCGGCTACGACATTGGGGCCACTCAGAATTAACCCATAATTGACTCAGACCAATAGGTCATTGCAGAGCGTTTCAGAAGTAAGGGATACTAAGTCATGCCAACATCGCGGCTGCGTCAGCTCCTCAAATTTATTCGAGTATTTGGCATAACAGACGGCATCCGCCTGTGGTTCTCTCTGCTGTTTCAAACCGGCCCGTCCATTCAACTTCAGCTTCCACATCTGCCATCGCCCATACAACTGCGCCGGCATGATCTGCCGATATTCTGGCAGATCATGATCATGAAGGAGAACGACTTCCACTCCTTGCCCCAGGCAAGCCGAGTCAGTGATACCTACAAGAAGATTCTCTCCGAGGGCAACCGGCCCATCATCGTCGATTGCGGCGGTCACATCGGCCTCTCCGCGGTGTGGTTCGCCTCTCGCTTCCCCGAAGCCACTCTCTACTGCATCGAACCAGACAAGAGCAACTTCAACCTTCTTCAACAAAACACCGCAGCCTATCCAAACGTCATCTGCCTCAATGGCGGCGTGTGGAACAAGCCGTGCCATCTGGAGATTCAGAATCCTCTCTCCGGCAGCGCATCATTCCAACTTCGCGAACTCTCAATCTCTGATAGCGCCGAACGACCAAACGTACTGCGCGCGTATACCATCCCCGAAGTCCTCCAACTCGAAGAAAAGAACCGTCTCTTTCTCGTAAAGATGGACATCGAAGGAGCCGAAGCGCAGGTATTCCAGGAACCGACCCCATGGCTCGCTCAAACCGCCGTCATGATCATCGAACTACACGACTGGCTCATGCCCGGACAAGGCACCAGCAGAAACGTCTTCAAGCGGCTCGGAGAAAACAACCTCGACGTCATTCTTCAGGGCGAAAATCTGCTTCTCTTCCAGATCCCAGACGCACAGGTCCCGAACGCAAACAAAACGGCGAGCGAACCGCTCCACGACCACGTCTTAGCAGCGAAATTGTAGCCGTCAGAGCTACCGGTAGATGCCTGCAGAGCGCAAGAGCAGCGACCCCGCCGTCCTAGCATTACTGATATCCAATGGATTGAGCGCCAGAGCGCGCAGCGAACTCTTCACCGCGCCCCACATCTGTTTACGAATTCCAAAAGCCTCGGCCCGTTGCCGGTAGATGTAACTCAGCGCCACACGCCGAGCCACGATGCCGCAACCAGGCGAGCCATAGTGCTTCTCGATAAATTGAAGCTGCGCCCTCAACATGCCGTTCGTATCGGTCGTCAGCGACTCTCCTGCGGTTCGATAAAGTGAGATCACAGTAGGGGCAAACGCCACCTCGTAGTGAAATGCCATACGAAGCCACAGGTCGCGATCCTCTGTCTGCCGCAGACTCTCATCGAACCCACCCACCTTGTCGACGCACTCCTTACGAAAGGTCATAGAAGAAGTCGGCAGATGAATCCGCCGCATGTAGATGTAGCGAGCGACACACCCCTCGGCATGCTTCTTGTTTCCCGCAAACGTATCGATCACCGCTCCATCCGCGTCGATACGCGAGATGAGCCCGTAAGCCAGCCCCACCTTGGGGCGCCCCTCAAAACACTTCAGCGATTCGGACAGACGACAAGGCAGCCACACATCGTCTGCATCCAACAACGCAATGAACTCCGCAGATGCGTTACGAAGCCCGTTATTCCGCGCCGCCGATACTCCGCTATTTGCTTGGCGAATGTATTTAATTCTGTCGCCCAGTTGAGCCAGATAAGGAGCAACAACGCTCGCGGTGTCATCCGTGCTGCCGTCGTCGATCAGCAAAATTCTCCAATCATCAAAAGTCTGCGCTATAACGCTTTCAATTGCGATTGGTAGATAGTTCGCTGTGTTGTACGTCGGAATAATAACGTCGACTTTCGGCATCTCCTGCAAATCTCCCGCTAGCTACAGCCCCTTCTCACAGGCTCAAACTGCATCGGCAGCTCCAAGTCTATTCTCCCACGGAGCCCGTCCATCTGAATCGAAAGAAGTGAGCCGGATGGGGTATTGCATATCGATTTGATCGCGCAACCATTCCGATTTGGCACACGCATCCGAAGTCACCCGTCGCACCCGACACAAATGCCTCGCAACTTCTCGTCCGATAGCCTCTGATGTAACCTGAATCATCGAGCGTCCCACAAAAGTGCCACGGCGCGTGCTCACCGTCGTTTGAAAAGCACTTGTCCAACAACCGCCAGCGCGAAACAATAAGCACGGGGCTTAGGGAGAGGTATTACGTATGTTTTTTCGCGCACGGCGGACCTTGCAAAGGGCCTGGTTCGATTTCAACTGTCGCTCCCTCCTCAGCACACCTCCAATCCGCACCAACGACCCCTCCATAACGCTCGTTTCCATGGTCTGTCACGGCGAAGTCCTCATGTACCTGTTGGCTGCGAAGTCCTTCTGCCGTCAGTTTGGTCGCAATCCGCAGGTTGTGATCCTTAATGACGGAACGCTCACAAAGGCCGACCACGCCACCATCCGCACTCACATCCCGGAAGCAACCATCGTGCCCATCTCCGACGTTGCTCCCGCCAAAACACCCAAGGGCAGCTGCTGGGAGCGTCTCCTCCTCATCAGCGACCTCGTTCATAATACCTTCGTCGTGCAACTCGACTCCGACACCCTCACCACAAGCGCAATTCAAGAAGTCCAGCAGTGCATCGATGCGAACCACAGCTTCACTCTTCTCGGCGACAGATCTTTCCCCGAGATCGAATCCATGACGGATGCATGCCTTCGCTCAAAAACCAACCTGCACCCCATGGTGCAGGCCGTGTGCGAGCGATCCTTCGACAAGCTTCCAGAGAGCGCATCTCTTCAATACGTCCGCGGCAACGCAGGCTTCAACGGCTTCGCAAAAGGGTCGATCGACAGGAAAAAAGTCGAGTGGTTCTCCGAACTCATGCAGCGCCTCGCAGGGCAACAATGGAATGAATGGGGCAGCGAGCAACTGACATCGAATCTGCTCATCGCAAACTCTGACGGTGCTGTGCCGCTGCCATCTCCGAAGTACCTCTCCCACTGGGCGCATCTCGACGTCCCCTATAACGAAGCGGCCTTCATTCACTTCATCGGCCCCTATCGCTACTCCAACGGCCTCTACATGAGAAGGGCAAAGAGCGTCATCGCCACACTGACAACCAAATAACAAAAGCAGGAAGAAGGCTCTCTTCTTCCTGCTCAGTCGAACCAGATTCGACCACGCTTCAGCAGCGAACGATCTTATCCGACTTGATTCCCTTCGTCGCATTCCGCGTATCCACGACTAGCCGCGACTTGTTAACGATGTCCTTGTAGTCATAGTCGGAGTGGTCCGTCATGATCAGAACGCAGTCATACTGCCCCAGCTCTTCGAGCGGAGTACACGTCATATTCAGGTTGTAATGACGGCCCCTGCCAACCGTGGGGAAGTAAGGATCGTTATAAAGAACCTCAGCGCCCTGCTCCCGCAGAAGTTCAATCACGGTCAGCGATGGTGACTCCCGCAGATCGTCAATGTCTTTCTTGTAAGCCATCCCGAGCATCAAAATGCGCGAACCATTGACAGCTTTTTTGTTCTGATTCAAGCCCTTCGCAACGTACTGCACCACATGCGCAGGCATCCCCTCGTTGACCTCTCCAGCCAGCTCAATAAAGCGCGTATTGAAGTCGTACTCCTTCGCCTTCCAGCTCAAATAGAACGGATCGATTGGAATGCAGTGTCCACCCAACCCCGGCCCGGGATAAAACGGATGAAACCCAAACGGCTTCGTCGACGCCGCATCGATCACCTCCCAGATATCCACTCCCATACGCAGCGCGAGCAGCTTCAACTCATTGACCAGCGCGATATTCACGCAGCGATAGATATTCTCAAGCAGCTTCGTCATCTCCGCCACGCGCGTCGAAGACACCCTAACCGAGCGCGTGAAGATTCCCTCATACAACACCGCTGCCAGCTCCGTAGCGATCTCTTCGTGGCCACCAACCACCTTCGGAATATTGTGACGAGCCACAGTCGTGTTGCCCGGGTCCTCGCGCTCCGGAGAGAAGGCAACATAAAACACACCATGCTCTGCCGGTGCACCTGGGCTCTGCACCTTCAACCCGTGCTTGTTCCCCGCCTCAAGAATCGGAATCATCAGCTCTTCGGTTGTCCCCGGGTAAGTCGTGCTCTCCAGAATCACCAACTGACCCTCGCGAAGCCACGGAGCAGCAGCAGCAGCAGTCTTTTCAACGAAGCTCAAGTCCGGCTCGCGATGCTCCGTCAGCGGCGTAGGCACGCACAGAATAATAGCGTCCTGATCCGACAAACCGGCGAAGTCGGTTGTAGCCTTGAAGCCCAGCTTCCGCGCGCTCTGAATCTCCTCCGAAGGAATCCGGAAGATATACGACTGGCCCGCCTCAAGATTTGTAACCTTTTTGGTATCAATATCGAAACCAGTCACCTTGAAGCCCGCCTCGGACAGAAGCAGAGACAACGGCAACCCAACATACCCAAGCCCAATCACGCCGATCTTAGCGGTGCGGGCCTCCAGGCGGTTCATGCGCTCCTGCGCAATCTTCGGTAAAGCAACTTGGCTTGATGTCAACATAGACACGATTATCGCATCCGGATTTCTCTGCCAGATGCACAAAAGTTGCATCGACTCTGGCCAATTCCCGATCCAGACTTACACTTGCCCATCTTCTCGGATTCTCACTGGCCTCGCCCGACGATGCTTGATAATGAGGAAGGCAGTTCGGCACGACATATTTTCACACGCACCCCAGTGCACTACGCCTGGGTGGAGGATAGATTGGCCCGTTATCTCATCACCGGAATCGCAGGTTTCATCGGCTCATCCCTGGCCCATACACTCGTCGAACAAGGCCACGAGGTCAGCGGCATCGACAATCTCTCCACCGGAAACCTCGAAAATCTCGCCGACATCCGTCACGCGATCTCCTTCCAACAGATGGATCTTCAAGACGTCCCCGGCATTAAAGCCGCCTGCGGAGGCGTCGATTACATCCTCCATCAAGGCGCTCTCGCTTCAGTTCCTCGCTCCGTCAAAGACCCCCTCACCTCACATGAATCCAACATTAACGGCACCCTCAACCTCCTCATCGCAGCCCGCGATGCAAAGGTTCGCCGCATCGTCTATGCAGCATCCTCTTCGGCCTACGGAGACCAGCCCACCCAGCCCAAGCAGGAAGACATGCTCCCGCGCCCGCTCTCGCCCTACGCCGTCCAGAAGCTCACCTGCGAGTACTACATCCAGTCCTTCTACCGCGCCTATGGCCTCGAGGGCATCTGTCTCCGCTACTTCAACATCTTCGGCCCCCGCCAGGCTGCCGACTCACCCTACTCCGGCGTCATCGCCCAGTTCACCTTTAAGATGATGGCAGGCGAAACCCCCACCATCTTCGGCGACGGCCTCACCAGCCGCGACTTCAACTTCATCGACAACGCCGTCAGCGCCAATCTGCTCGCCTGCCTCGCTCCCAGCGAAGTAGCGACCGGCCGAGTCTTCAACGTCGGCACAGGCAAAAGCCATACCCTCAACGAGGTCTACGCCGCCATCGCAGAGCAACTCGGCTTCCCCAACAAACCCACCTACGGCCCACCGAGAGAGGGCGACATCCAACACTCGCTCGCGGACATCGATCGCGCCCGCAACGAACTCGGCTACCAGCCCAGGGCCCACTTCCACGCGGGTCTACGCAAGACCGTAGCCTGGTACCTCGAAGAAAAGCTGAAGAAGGAAGCTGTCGGCCTAAAAGGTTAAAAAAAATCGCCGCCAGCAGAGCCGACGGCAAAGTAGTTCAAAGATGGATCGCAGTTGGGAGCCGCAAGCAGCCTCCTGCGATCCGTCCGCATGCATGTTAGGCGCGCATCTTGCGAAGCAAAAGACTCGCAGTCCCAATCAGGCCGCTGCCCAGAAGGAACAACGAGTTTGGCTCCGGAACCATTGAGATAGACGCAGCGTAGTCGATGCCGAACTCAGCACCACCCCCTTGAACCACCTGGAAGGTAAGGGTATTAACACCGCTGACGAAGTCCCCAGAGGGCAGTGCGATCACTGTTCCATCGCCCGTGCAGGTAGCCCCCGAATCCGCACAATGCGGATACGACGTTGCGGTGGGAACACTCACCAGTTGACCGTTCAAAAATACTGCGACCGTATCATCGGCAAGCACGGCGATAGAGCCACTTGCATCACCAGGAGTCGACGTCGCTCCAATGTTGAACGTGCTGGTGAAAAAGTAATTGCCATTCGGGGTGTCTACAAACGGATTCGACTCCGGCGAGGTCTGCGCATACGAGACCCAGCTCGAATTCCCAATTGGAAAACTCCAGACTGAATTGTTCGTAATAGGAAGATACTGCGTGCCAATCAGCGGATTGATAGGAGCGGTATAGTCCGTCAAGCCGTTGTTATACGCGTAGCTCGGAGGAGCAATCACAACCAACGGTCCCCCATCGGTGCCTCCATTGCCATCGTTCTGAGCCCAACTTCCAAGAGTAAGTGGGTCGGCGGATGCAAAAGCGGTGAAAAGAAGTAACACCGCTCCCAAAGCAGAAAATTTGAAGCAAGACAGCATCGGGCCCCCTAAAGCTATTTGCGAATCTGTAACTGTGGGAAACCACAGTTCGTACGCGAATGACTTCCGGGGTCGAGGTTTGGCGACCTGGAAATAATTACCTACAGCAAACATTCGTGACCTTGCTTATCGCAAATCAGGAGCCAAATGGAAATCTTTACATATCAAGGACTTATAGAAATAGCCGTCAGAAAAACCGCAAAACATTGCGCACCGGTTCGGGAAATGTGACAAAGTTTGCCACTTAAAGGGCACACATGTGCAGAAAAGCGCACCGATTGCCCTATTTTTCTACTCTCACCCCAGCGTCTCGGCATCTCACCTTAAAGAAACGATTCGAGACAAGCCTGAAGCCTTCTTTAGACAACATGCATAATCGATTCACGATCTTCAGGTCATTGAGGTAAAAGATAAGAATGCAAGTCACTCTTCCGGCAGCTCTACTCTCTCCGCCACCGGCTCGAACCCGGTGGACCCTGCTCTCCGGACTACTTCTTCTCCTCCTGGCGACATCACTCTTCGCCGCCAGCACGCCACTCTCCGGCACTCCCCTCAACGACGGCTACTACGCCCTCTACAACCTGGATTTTAAAGCGGCCCACGCGCATTTCCAGCAGTGGATGACCGCTCATCCCGACGATCCCCTCGGCCCAGCCTCAGACGCGGCCGCCTTTATCTTCAACGAGTTCGACTTACTCGGCGTCCTCGACATCGAACTCTTCGCCGACGACAACCGTTTCACCTCTCGCACCCGCCCCGCCATAGACCCCGTCATCAAGCAGGGCTTCTCCGATCGAATCGCCCAGTCCGAGCGCCTCGCCAACGCCGCCCTCCAGCACAACCCCAAAGATGCCAACGCCTTCTACTGTCTGGCCGTCACCTCCGGCATGCAGGCTGACTGGGCCTCGCTCATCGACCGCCACGAGTACGGTGCCTTCAAATTCAGCGAAACTGCCAGCAAGTACGCCAAGCAGGCCCTCGCCATCGATCCCAACCTCTACGACGCCAATCTTGCCGTTGGCATCGAGAACTATATGCTAAGCCTCAAAGCCGCGCCCATCCGCTGGATCCTTGGCATGACCGGCGCCGGCACGAACAAGGCCGAAGGGGTCCGCCTCCTCAAGCTCACCTCCGAGAAGGGGCACTATCTTGCCCCCTTCGCCCGCCTCATGCTCGCCGTTGGAGAGCTCCGCGACGGACGAACTCAGTCAGGCAAAGACATCCTCATCGGCCTGTCGAACGAGTTTCCCCAAAACACCCTCTATCAGCGCCAGATCGCCCGCCTTCACTAACTGAGCCTCCATTCATCGAAATTCAACACTGGAACGCCCTCAGCGTGTACCTTTAACCCATCGTCCAATCCTCACACCGCTCAGAGTCTCCCGGCGTGCAACTTTTTTACGATTCACAGACACCAAATCCGCAGTTAAATTCAATTCGTATTCATAAAGGGTTCTCATAAGCATGCGTATTGCATCCGTCGGCACGGCCTATCCTCCTCATCGCTACTCCCAGGCGCAAATCTCAGAAGCACTCACGGCCCGCTGGCAAGACAGAATGGAAGAACCTCGCCTCATCAACCGGCTCTTCGTCAACTGCGGTGTTGACTTCCGCAATCTCGTCTTCCCCCTCGACGTCTACGAGAACCTCTCCGGCTTCGGCCCCACCAACGACGCCTGGATCGTCGCCGCCGTCGAACTCGGCGAAAAGGCCATCGACGCCGCGCTCTCCCGCGTCGGCCTCACGCCCGCTGACATCTCCGCGATCTTCTTCGCCTCGGTCACCGGCATCGCCAGCCCCACCATCGACGCGCGCCTCATCAATCTCATGCCATTCCCAACCAACGTCAAGCGCACTCCGATCTTCGGTCTCGGCTGCGTCGCTGGAGCGGCTGGCATCTCTCGCGCCTCCGACTACGTCCGCGCCTTCCCCAACCAATACGCTCTGCTCCTCTCCGTCGAGCTCTGCTCCCTCACCTGGCAGGACAACGATCAGTCCATCGCCAATCTCATCTCCTGCGGACTCTTCGGCGACGGCGCTGCTGCAGTCGTTATCGCTGGAGCTGAAACAGCCCTCGCCAAGCGCACCTGCGCCACCTGCATCTCCGGCCCAAAGATCCTCGACACGCGCTCGACATTCTATAGACACACCCAACACATCATGGGCTGGGACATCGGCGACATGGGCTTCAAGATCGTCCTCTCCCCCGATGTTCCGAAGGTCGTCAACGAACATCTCAGAGGCAACGTTGAGTCCTTTCTCACCGACAACGGTCTAACCCTCGATGACATCTCGAGCTACATCTTCCACTCCGGCGGGCCCAAGGTCCTCGAAGCAATGGAAACCACTCTCAACCTCCCAGAGAACGCCCTCGAAGCCTCTTGGCGCAGCCTCCGCGAGGTTGGCAATCTATCCGCCGCCTCCGTCCTCGCCGTCCTCGAAGACGTTCTCGTCAACGCTCCCGGCAAACCCGGCACCTACAGCATCCTCGCCGCAATGGGTCCTGCCTTCTGTTCGGAGCTCGTTCTCCTTCAGTGGTAAGCAACCACCCAAAGCGCCATCTTCAAAACCCCACACGGCTGCATCCACTCAGGATTCAGCCGTCTTCCTTGCTACTCATGTCCAATCCCTCCCGAATCGAAACACCTGCGTAATTCTCTCGTCCGAATTTCGTCATTTGCTTGTAAACCACTCCGGTCTCCCGATTCCAGCAACATCCTATCTTCAGAGGCCGCCGCTTTTTCCATGTCACTGAGCAGATTCACGTCGCAACCGGATGTCCTCATCGTTGGTGCAGGCCCAGCAGGCCTGGCCTCCGCCATCGCCGCCGCCAATCAAGGTATTCAGGTCGAAGTCATCGACGCCAGAAAGCCGCCCATCGACAAAGCCTGCGGCGAAGGCCTCTTGCCCGCCTCCCTCGAATCCCTCGCCGCCCTCGGCTTCGATCTCAGAGATCTCCTCCACATCGAGAGC
The DNA here is from genome assembly GCF_051013355.1 of Tunturiibacter lichenicola. Taxonomy (GTDB): domain Bacteria; phylum Acidobacteriota; class Terriglobia; order Terriglobales; family Acidobacteriaceae; genus Edaphobacter; species Edaphobacter lichenicola_F. Next base: position 1,359,631 of record NZ_CP132944.1, read on the forward strand.
TATCCTCTGCGCGGGATCCGCTTCCTCAATGACAAGAACATCGCCGAAGCTGCATTCCCTTTAAACTCTGGCCGAGGCATTCGTCGCACCGTTCTGCACGAACTCCTCGTCGATCAGGCCGAAAGTCTGGGCGTCCGTTTCCATTGGGAGAACGCAGTTCGAGCGATCGAGTTAAGCCGCCAGGGCCCTCTCATCCGCACCAACCGCCAGACACTCACCACTCGCTACCTCATCGGCGCGGACGGCCACCAATCCCGCGTCTCCGCAGCAGCCGGCCTCAACGCCGCCACTACCCACTCTCGCCGCATCGGCCTCAGCCAGCACTACGCGATCGCTCCATGGACCAACTTCGTCGAGATCTACTGGAGCGACCATGGCCAGGCCTACGTCACCCCAACTTCATCCAACGAGGTCTGCGTCGCTTATGTCGCAAACCAGAGATCCTCTACCCCAGCAGAAGCTCTTAGCCAATTCCCAATCCTGCAGCATCGTCTTGCCAACACTCCGCTCAGTGGTGCTGCGCGAGGATCCATCACCCTGGGCCGCACACTCCACACAGTCGCGACCGAAAACATCGCCCTCATCGGCGACGCCTCCGGTTCCGTCGACGCCATCACCGGCGAAGGCCTTGCTCTCTGCTTCCGCCAGGCCGCGGCTCTCGCAACCGCACTCAGGAATGACGACCTCACCCTCTACCAGCAAACTCACCGGCACATCCAGCGTCTCCCGAGCCTCATGTCCCGCGCGCTTCTTCTGTTGGATCGCTCTCCTCGCCTTCGCAACCAGCTCTTCCGCGCCTTCGAGCGCCGCCCTCTCCTCTTCCAGCAACTCCTTCAAATACACATTCGTCAATCCCCTCTTCGTGTCTTCGGCACCGACGGCCTCCTCGCTGCGGGTCTCCAGATGCTTACTAGCTAGCATCGCCAGCCCATCTGCTATCTTTACAGCGGTACTCGCATCGCTGTAAGTTGAGGAGACTCGAGGAAGTTGAATTAACCATGAACGACATCGCTGACCGCTGTATCGACATCATCGCCAAATCGAAGGGTATCCCTGCCAGCACGATCACTCTGGCCAGCACCTTCGATGAGCTCAACATCGACTCCCTCGACAAGATCAACATCTCCTTCGAGGTCGAAGAGGCATTTAACATCGAAATCCCCGACGAAGCGCTCAGTACACTCCGCACGGTCGGCGACATGATCGAAGGCGTCACGAAACTGCGCACAGCCGTCCCGTCTGCCACAATTACAACTCCCTAACGGCTGCCGCAGGCTACTCACTGTAAGCATTGGGTCTGTTTTCGCTGATCAGGAGAACCTTGTGCCGAAAAGCTACAAACAGCAAGCCATCGAGCTTTTGAAGAGTATCGAAACCGGCGATAGAAAGTCTGCCGCATACATCAACCCCAACAGCTACACGCAGCACAACCTCGCAATAGCCGATGGTGTGGCCGGCCTCGCCGCCGTCTTTCAAGCCCTCCCCAAAAACTCCGCCAGGGTCAACACCGTTCGCGCCTTCCAGGATGGCGACTACGTCTTCCTCCACACCGAGTACAACTTCTTCGGTCCCAAAATCGGCTTCGACATCTTCCGCTTCGAAGACGGCAAGGCCGTCGAGCACTGGGACAACCTCCAGCAGACCCCCAGCGCCCCCAGCCCAGGCGGCCACACCATGACCGACGGCCACACAGTAGCGATCGACCTCGACAAAACCGAATCCAACAAAGCTCTCATGCAGACCTACATGGACGACCTCCTCGCCGGTCGCAGAGATAAGTTCCCCGACTATTTTGATGGCATCAACTACATCCAACACAATCCCTGTATCGCCGACAATCTCACCGGCCTCATCAACGGCCTGCAGGATCTAGCCAAGCGAGGCAAGGCCGTCCGCTACGAGCGTGTCCACAAGATCCTCGGCGAAGGGAACTTCGTCCTCGTCGTCTCCGAGGGCACCTACGGCGACAAGCTCACCGCCTACTACGACCTCTATCGCATCCACAACGGCAAGATCGCCGAACACTGGGACACCCTCGAAACCATCCCACCCTCCTCCGAGTGGAAGAACCCCAACGGCAAGTTCTAGCCCCCGGCAACCGAGCGTAGTCCCGCAACAACGAGCCCGTGTATCATTCGCTCCATGTACGTAGGCGACCCTCAACTGACAGCCAGTCAGGTCCTACGGACCTTTCACCACGACGAGCTATATCTCTTCCTCGGCGCTGCATTCACCACGTTCGGACTGACATCGGTCGCACTTGCCTTTCTCGGACGCAAGTTCAACTCCATGCTTCTCTGGCTTGGCATCTTCGCCATCCTGTACGGTCAGCGCATGTGGCTCGATCTCGGCCTGTTGGCCTTGATGATCCCGCCTTCTATCTTCTTCGACAGCCTCCGCGCGGCGGTCCGATACATCGTGCCAATCCCAGCATTCTTTTACTTCGAAGCCGCAGGATTTCTGCCACGTATCTCAGGCCGCAGAATCGCCCCGATCATCTCGATTCCCTTCCTCTGTCTCTTTGTCGGAGCGTTTTGGTTCGGCCCCAGGCACTCTTTTCAGCAAATCAACAACGTCCTTGTCATCCTCACTTTGATCGCGCTAATCATTCAATCCATCACGCGAAAAGAAGTAGACCGCGACTACGCCATCGTCCGCATGGGCATCTTCGTCTTCGTCGCATTCGCTCTCTTCGACAACATCGCCGGAGCCTTCGGACACTATCCACAAAAGGAGCCGCTTGCCTTCGCATTCTTCCTCGGAACTCTCGGCTACGTAGCCGCAAAGCGCAGTCAGGCTCGCGATCAGCAGTTCAGCGACCTCCAGAAAGAACTCGAGATCGCGCAGCGTATCCAGACCGCGATTCTCCCGTCCGCCTATCCACAATCCGCTCACTTCCACGTCGCCGCCCGCTACGTCCCCATGACGTCAGTAGCCGGAGACTTCTACGACTTCCTCGTAACCGATCCGAAGCAGGCAGGTTTACTCATCGCCGACGTCTCCGGCCACGGCATTCCTGCCGCTCTCATCGCCTCCATGGTCAAACTCGCCGCAACCTCCCAGCGCGAAAACGCAGCCGACCCCGCAACCCTCCTCTCCGGCATGAACACCATCCTCTGCGGCAACACGCAGGAGCAGTTCGTCACCGCCGCCTACGTCTACCTCGACGCCGAATCCTCCACCCTGCGATACTCCGCGGCAGCGCATCCTCCCATGCTCTTGCTGCGCGCAGGAAAAGTCGTCGAACTCATCGAGAACGGCCTCATGCTCGCTGCATTTTCTTTCGCCACCTACGCAACCGCCGTCTACCCGCTCGAACCCGGCGATCGTCTTGTCCTATACACCGACGGCATCCTCGAAGCCGCCAACGCACAAGGCGAAGAGTTCGGATCAACCCGTCTCTGCGCGCTGCTCAAAGATGGCGCCCGCCTTCACGCCGAAGAGGCTGTCGACCAAATCATCTCCTCACTGCAAGCCTGGTCCAAATCGCAAAACGACGATCTCACCGTCCTCATCTGCGACTACTCCTTAGCAAGAACAATCGCGTAACGCATGACCGATCCCTCTCAAAGATCGCTAAAACGCCGGGTGCCAAGTATCTCGACTCTGACATGGGCATCGCGCCAACGCCCGGTGGCCCATCGTCAATGGGTCGCTGTCTGTCCAAGAACAGTGCGGGCGAATTGTTCAATGCTCGTGAGCTTGATTCCAAACTCCTGCTGGATCGACGTCATGTTGATCGCGTCTCCAGATGAGTAGGCCAACATCAGGGCGGCGAAGCTCTTCTGCATCGAATCCGTTGCTCCGTCAAACTGTGCGCGTAGCGCCTCCTCCGAGATGTGCTCGAGCTTGAACGGCTTGCCACCAATCTCTTCGAAACGAGCAACAACATCGAGTGGACTCAGCGCTGCGGGGCCGCCAAATTCGATCGTCCTGCGCTCTGCTGCCGGATGCCGCAGAGCAAGAACGCACATTTCGGCGACGTCCGGGAACGAGACCCAACTCACGGGGCTGGTCCCGGGTCCATAGATGCGAGCGGAAGCATTCAAGTAATCGAATCCGAGCGCCGGGCTCAGCCATACTTCCATGAACCAACTAGCCTGGATCGTAGTAAAGTTCAGGTCCGTGATCGCATGCTCCACGTGCGCTTTTGCGTCTGCCAGCGGGGAGGAGATACCGGCCGGAGGGCGAAAGGAGACAAAAATGAACCGACTGATACCAGCAGATTTTGCCGCTTCCACGAGGTGCAGTTGTCCCATGTCATCGACCGACTCAATCGAGTCTCCTGCCTCCGGGAGAGGGTCGAGGACGCAGTCGAGATGACTGCATTCACACCGCGACAGGCGCCAGCCAGCGAGTCGGGATCTTTGAGGTCGCCCAAGAATACTTCCGTACCCCATTCCCGCAGAAGTGCCACCTTTTCTGCCGAACTTGTCGTGCGAATCAGCGCTCTAACCTTTTCCCCTCGTCTCGATAGTCTTTGGCAAATCTCGCTCCCTACCAAGCCGGTGGCACCAACAACGAGAATCATGTCAGTTCTCCCAAGAACAGAGCCTACGCCGGTTTCTTCACTCGAGTGTGGAAATATGCGCGGTCGGCGCGTCGCAGATAAATCCAAAAGTTGGTCGTCTCTCTTTCTTCACAGGACCACGACCTTGACCCGCTTCCACGCTCAGACTGAACCTCTGCTGAGAACCGCGAAAGCCGAAAGCCATCGCTTTCAATGCAGAGGCAACCATCCCCGAATTGAAGCCGTTAGCAGAAGCGCGGGGCCGGCTTCCGCTACAAAATCTTGTCAAGCCCCCAAACCGCCAAACCCCGCGCCAACACTGAACAATCACGTGGCGTATAAGTTCCGCTCCACCAGCTATAATAGAGATAGACAATATAAAAAGCCCCTGGAGACCTACAGGGGCTTTTTCATATTGATCCGCAGCTAACTCCTTTCAGGAGACGAATTTGGACGTAACCCGTTTAGATAGACGAATTTGCAGGCAAGGCCCTGTCGTAAGTTATTGAAAAGAGCGAATTTAGACGCAGGAAATGGGGGGTGGGGGTCTCGGCCTGAACCCTTGTAAGAATCTACAATCATCAAAGCACTAGTATGGAGAAGAAGTGAATCGTGTCGTAGTTACAGGTCTCGGCTGCATCACCCCGCTCGGCAACACCGTCGCAGACTTCCGCACCTCTCTCTTCAGCGGAGCCACCGGCATCGCCCCCTTCCCCCCCTACCCCGAAGCGCCCGGCGAAACCCAGGGCCTACGCTTCACCCGCACAGCCGCCGTCAAGGACTTCGACGCCCGCCAGCACCTCGAAACCGGCATCGTCGGCGCAACTGACCGCACCACCCACTTCGCCATCGTCGCGGCTCGTCAGGCCGCCGCCGAATCCCAGATCACAAGCCACTACGACCCCGAAAGAATCGCCATCGTCGTAGGCTGCGCCTGCGGTGGCCGCCAGGCCGAAGAGACCGAGACCAACAAGCTCTACACCCGCGACGCCCGCGTTCATCCCCTCACCGTCGTCCGCACCATGGCATCCGCCGGCGCCAGCAACATTTCCATCGACCAGAAGATCACCGGCCCCGCCCTCAACATCTCCACCGCCTGCTCCTCCGGCGCCCACGCCATCGGCCTCGCCTTCCAGATGATCCGCAGCGGAATGATCGAAGCCGCCATCACCGGCGGCCACGAAGCCCCGCTCACCTTCGGCTTCCTCCGCGCCTGGGACAGCATGCGCGTCGTCTCCCCCACCCAGTGCCGCCCCTTCTCTGCTGATCGCGACGGCATGACCCTCGGCGAAGGCGCCGCCATGTTCACCCTCGAAACCTTCGAGTCCGCCCGAGCCCGCAACGCCCAAATCTACGCCGAGATCGTCGGCACCGGAAGCTCCGCCGACGCCTGCCACATCACCCAGCCCCACGCCGAGGGAGCAGCCAGCGCCATGGTCAGAGCGCTCAAAGACGCAAACGCAAATCCCGACGAAGTCGGATTCATCAGCGCTCACGGCACTGGAACCCAGGTCAACGACACCACCGAAACCGCCGCCATCCACCAGGTATTCGGCGACCGCACCTCAAAGATCCCCGTCAGCTCCACCAAGTCGCTTCACGGCCACTCCATCGGCGCTAGCGGCGCCCTCGAAGCCCTCGCCACCATCCTCGCCCTACACAACAATCAACTCCCAGCCAACGCCGGAGTCATTGAAATCGACCCCGCAATCGACCTCGACATCATCCTCGGCTCCCCCCGCAAGGTAACCCCGAAACTGGCCCTCTCAAACTCCCTCGCCTTCGGTGGCCTCAACGCTGTCCTGGCGTTCCGCCCTATCTAAACCCCGTCGTTCCACAGGGGTCACCACCTGCTTACTTGTAGAGCGCCGTCACTTACGACTAGCCTTGAAGCATGAACCGAAGAACAATCTGGACCCTCCCCCTCCTCTTCGTTACCCTCTGCACCGCTACCCTCCACGCCCAGGCCAAACTAGCTATCTACGGAACCGTGGGCGGCGAAAAAACCGAAATCAACCACGAGAGTTGGACCATAGCCGGAACGTTCGGCTTCTACTACGGCATCGCCAAGTTCGGCCCGATCAACGTCGCAATCGACGCTCGCGGCGATCTCTCCGACAACATCAACAGCGGCCTCTTCGGCCCTCGCGTCGCCCTCAAGCTTCCGCTCGTCCCGCTCAAACCCTACGTCGAAGTCCTCGGAGGTTTCTCCTCCTACAACCAGCAGAACAACGGCGCCAAGAACACCACCGACGCAAACTATCGCTGGGTTGGCGGAATCGACACCACCATTCTCCCTCACCTCGACTGGCGCATCGCTGACTACAGCTACAGCGGTGGAGGAATCTCGCAGGGAAACAGAACAGTACATCCACAGACGCTCTCAACTGGACTCGTCATACGCTTCTAGCCGCAACCGGAGATCATCGCGATACCATAGCCGCAGATGATCTCCGTCCTCATCCTCACCCGCAACGAGCAGAACGACCTTCCCGCATGTCTCTCCTCAGTCTCTTGGTCCGATGACATCCACGTCTTCGACTCCCACAGCACCGACAACACAGTAGAGATAGCCAAAGCCGCCGGCGCACACGTTCACACACGCACCTTCGACGACTACGCAACTCACCGCAACGCCGCGCTCGCAACCATCCCCTTCAAGTACCCTTGGGTCTTCCTTCCCGACGCCGACGAGCGACCAACTCCAGAGCTCTCCCGCGAGATGCAGCAGATCGCCCTCGCAGCGCCTGACCAGACCTCAGCCTTCCGCGTCCGACGCAGGGACTTCCTCTTCGACACCTGGCTCAAGCACGCTCAGATATCCCCTTTCTACATCCGCCTCGTCCGCCCCGAGCGCGTCCGCTACACCCGCACCATCAACGAGGTCCTCGAGGTCGACGGTCCAGTCGCCGAACTGAGCTACCCGCTCGACCATTACCCCTTCTCCAAGGGCATCTCACGCTGGGTAGAGAAGCACAACCTCTACTCCACCATGGAGGCCGAGCTCATCGTCCGCAGCCAGGGCCTACAGAACCCCTCGTTCGTCACCGCCCTTCGCGACCCCGACTTCCACACTCGCCGACTCCACCAGAAGGCCATCTTCTACCGACTCCCAGCTCGCCCACTCCTCAAGTGGGTGTACATGGTCTTCCTCCGCCGCGCCATCCTCGACGGACCCGCCGGCCTCACCTATGCCACCCTGCAGGCCTTCTACGAATACCTCATCGTCCTCAAGACCAGAGAACTGCGCCGCGGCGGAGCTTGACCCCGCCTCAAATATCACATCCGCTGCGTCCGAAAAATAAGCGAGGCATTCGCTCCGCTAAACCCAATGAGTTCGACATCGCATACTCCATGGGTACACTCACCGCTTTGTCTTTCACTCATTCCGAACTGGCAACTCCCGTCGAACTCCTTGATGTTCGATTCATATAAACTCCCTATCTATCGATGGCAACAACGGCATTTTGCAACATCAATAGTTACAAAATGCAATCTCATTTTGATGCTAAAGGCGATAAGTCTCCTCTCAACTCGTCGGTGATATCTCAAAAAAAATCTTGCAATATTCACAAAATGCGTTTACGGTTGGCTCACTCTTTCTTAATTTGCCGTTTTCGCCACACTTCTAGCAGCCGTTCGGCCCTTGGAATACAGTGACGCACCCGCAGCATTTTGCTGTGACGCCGGCTTTGTCTTTAATTCCACCTATAAAAAATCGCCTTGAGGCGAACAGGAGACGCTTTGCCTTTTTTCGGAGGTTACATGCATCGGCTATCACTCAGATCGTTAAAGGCTGTTCTCTTCAGCCTCGCCGTCATTCTGTTAACCATCGGCGGCACCCCCGTCAGCCACGCTCAAACCTTTCGAGGAGGCATCTCCGGCACCGTCACGGACGTAACAGGGGCATCTATCGCCTCAGCAACTGTTACTGCAGTCGACACTGAGACCAATGTGTCTTACAAGACCGTATCTTCCAGTACTGGAGAGTTCAACTTCACGAACCTACCCTTAGGCAGCTACACCGTCACGATCGGTTTCACCGGATTCTCGACCGCTAAATACGACAAGGTTCAAGTGGCAGCCGGCTCGAACTACACCCTCACCGCAAAGCTCAACCTGTCTTCGACAGATCAGACGGTGGAGATCACAGCTGCCGCATTAACGCTCGACACTGTCTCCGATGTGCAGGCTACTGTGTTGCCAGAGGTAGTGGTACAGAATATTCCGAACAGCGGCCGTGACTTCACCCAGATGGTCGCTCAGACCACTGGATTCGCTGGCTACTCCACAGGTGGCGGTGGCGGCGTCGCCAGCGTCAATGGAACCAGAACCAACGCCGTGAACTGGCAGATCGAAGGAACCGATAACAACGACTTCTGGTGGAATATACCCGCCGTCAACCAGGGTGGAGTCTCTGCCATCGCCGGCGTAGTCTTTCCCATCGATGCCATCGAGAGCTTCAACTTTGTGACGACTGGATCAACTACTCTCGGGCGAAATCCTGGTGGCACATCGAACCTCGTCGTCAAATCTGGAACTAACGGCCTCCATGGGACGGCTTACTACTCAAACCATAACGAGTTCTTTGAACGTCAAAATCCTTTCCGCGACTCTAAACCGGCGTCCAGACTCCAGGACTACGGTTTTTCAGTCGGTGCACCAATCATCAAAGACAAATTCTTTTTCTTCTTAGCCGGCGAGCATCAGAACTTTCTCATCGGAGCACTCAGCCAGGCCACAGAACCCTCGGCCGCATATCAGGCTGCTGCATACGATGTGCTCGACTACTACGGCGTACCACATAGCACTGTGGCCGCAAATCTGCTGAATGGAAACGGCACTCTTCCGGGCCTCTGGCCAGCCGCAGCACTCACGGGCCCTGCCACATCGAACAATTACCAGGCCACTGGCAACTTGACCGGCCACAGCTTCAACGGACTCATCAAACTAGACTACAAACTGAGCGACAAAGACCATATCTCTGCCCGATGGTTTGTCGCGCAGGGTACGCAGACCGCTCCCACTAGCTCGACACTGACGCCATACTTCGAAAACGCACCTATCCACGTTCAAAACTATTCCATCATCTACAACCGCATCATTACCCCATTCATGGCCAATCAACTCAGTGCCGGCGTCAGCTACTTCAATCAGGTCTTCAGCGACTCTGATACAGGGTTTGATCCCGTAGGCCTCGGGCTTAACACAGGTGTTACCGATCCATCTCTCCCCGGTTCGCCACACCTGATCATCGGCGCAGCTAGCAGTGGTTCTGGGCTCACGGGCAGCAATACAGGGTTCGATCCTCTCGGCCCTACCGCCCCATCAGGAAGGAACGACATCACCGGACAGCTTGACGATGATCTCACCTGGACGAAGGGTGCTCACCAAATCCACTTCGGTGGCGAATTCCGTATGGCTCAGGTGGACGACTTCTATCAGACAGGCCAGCGCGGAACAGTCTACTTTGATGGTTCTCAGGGAATCTGGAATTCGAATAATCAGACGCCGGATGCCACCATAAAACCGTGCATGACGTTAGCGACAAAAAACCAGGCTTTGCCATCGCCGAATCAAGACACCAACGTCCTCGGTTTAGCCGACTTCCTGGCTGGCTGCATTAATCCCTCCGCATCGAGTATCGTGCTTGGTAATCCGAAGCGGCAGGTATTCGGAAACAACTGGGCTCTCTATGCTCAGGACGGCTTCCAGATCAACAGGCGCTTGAACCTCAACTACGGTCTGCGCTACGACTATGCAGGACCGGTACACTCGGACTATCCGAACCTCTCCATCTTCGATCCGACGAGCGCATCCGGCCTTGCAGTCGCTGGCCAGAACGTCTCAAACATCTATCAAGGCTTCAAAGGGGCTTTGAGCCCACGCGTCGGATTCTCCTGGCAAATCGATAACACAGGAGATACGGTTCTGCGCGGAGGCTATGGATATTACTACGACACCGTCTACATCAAATCCATCCTCCAGAACAATGGTCTGCAAAATATCTCAGTCTTCGGACCTGGCCTCAACCCGGCAGGCAGCGACCTTGTCGTGAATGCCCAGGGTCTTCAACAGGTAATTCAGCCTGGAGTCGATATCTACCCAACCATCGCTGCGGCAAGCCAGAGCCCCGCACCCGGCAGCCAGAGCATATCGACCTTCGACAAGAACTTCAGACCATCCGCTACCCAGCTTTGGAACCTGAACCTTCAGCACAGCATCACCAACTCAGTCATCTGGCAGATTGGTTATGTCGGCTCAAAGGGCACCCATCTGATGGGTGTGTTCGACATCAATTCAGCCTCACCCAACACATCGGGATCGCCTGACACCACGACTCGCCCCTACTACACGCAGTTTCCAGCCTTCGGCGTCATCGATGAGGCCCGCAGCAATCTGGGCTCTATTTATCATTCGCTTCAAACCACTTTGCAGGTCCAGAACTGGCATGGCCTCACATCGCAGCTGAACTATACATGGTCCCATGCGCTTGACTATGAGACCGGTCTTCTCCCCTACCTCCCACAAAATCCCTATGACGAGAGAGCAGAGTACGGCAACTCAGACTACGACGTCCGCAACACCTTTACCGGATACTTCAACTACAACATTCCAGTGTTCCGTGGACCGGAGCGGCTCACCCACGGTTGGCAACTCACCTCGGGATTCTCATTCCACGGTGGAACGCCATACACCGTCGTAGCCACCAAGAACGTAAGCGGCAACGGGGACAGCGCGGACCGCGCGGTCCAGGTTCTCGCAAACCCAAACAGCGTATCTCACGCGATTATTAACGGCTCAGTTCAATGGTTCAGCTCTTCGCAAAATCCAAACGACCCCAACCAGGCGGATGCGTTCGTCGATCCAGCTGCCGGAACCTACTCTCCAACCCGCCGTGGACAGAACTCTAATCCCGGCTATGAAGACTTCGACCTTGCTGCGATCAAGACGACCGCAATCACGGAAAGGGTCAAGATTCAGTTCAAGGCCAACATGTACAACCTCTTCAACCACACCAATCTGGCTCCCGTCGGATTTCCCTCAACCGGCCAGGGCGGAACGATCGGCTCCACCATCGGACCATACCTCGGCAACCCAACTATCGGCCCGGGCGAGCCCTTCAACACTGAGTTCGCCCTTAAAGTGCTCTTTTAAAAAAAGGGACACAATCCACAAGATGCCCCATCCGTAGTGTGGATGGGGCATCTTTTTGTCGTGCGACCAGGAATAGACGGCGGACATTTCTGTGCCAGCAGTAAAGAACGTCAGAAACGCCTGCAAAAACGCTTGTCAAGCCCAATAACGTCAAAACCCGCGCCAAACAAGGAGAATCACGTGGCGTATGAGTTATAGCCGCTTCTCTATAATTGAATATAGATAGCGAAAAGAAAGCCTGCGCATTGCGAGTCTCCCTTTGTCCTGGCTATCTCCTTTAGATGGACGTATTTACCTGTAACCATTTTGGAATGACTATTTTACACAGGTAACTTTTCGCATGCTATTGAAAATAAACACGTTACGTATACCAACCGGGGGGTGGGTATTCACTGAGCCGAGATTCTTTAGACCCATATAGAGGGTTGTCAGGGGTGATAGCCCAACACAAAATAGCCGCAGCCGATGACCCGACGACCGTTCATCGTTTCTTGTAAAACTGTTGAAAGTCAGTCTCCGCAAGAGACGAGGCATAGACCACCGAGCCGGGAATGCTCAACTCAACTTCGGTTCCTGCCTCTAGTTCACTCCAGACGACAAGCCTCCCTCCGATTCGTTTGGCGCGCTCCCGCATACCGGCCATGCCCCAATGGCCGGCGAGGCCGCCCTGAGCCAGAACCTTCGGGTCAATGCCCTTTCCATCATCCCTGATTCGCACCCGAAGCGATCTTTTTCCGTACGCAATCTCTGCTTCCACGCTCTTCGCCTCTCCATGCCTGTAAGAGTTTCTCAGAGCCTCCCGAACAATATGATAGATATCGTCGCGACAGATCGGGTCGAGTGGTTTTGCTGTACCTTCCACCACAACCGAGAGCGCCGCCGGATCTCCTTTACCGCTATAGTTAGCCCGCAACTCATCACCAAGCGCACCGATCGCGTGAGCGAGATCATCATCAACAACAGTGGAAGACCGTATGTCGTATATCGCATTTCGCCCCTCTACCATGGCCTGATCTGCACTTTCGAGAGCCGTATCAAGCTTCTCGCTCGCCTCCGCAGGACGTGATTGAAGCAGATCGCGGGCCGTTTGAAAATGAAGAATCAATCCTTGAAAAGTCTGCAGCAGTGTGTCGTGTAACTCCCGGGCAATTCGTGTTCGTTCCGACAGACGTTCAGTGAACTGCATGTGCAAGCGATCCGTCATTTGTCCAACATGCCACTGGTAAGCCGCCCAGGCGAGAGATCCCGCGATCGCCGCACACAACAGAAGAAACCACTTTGTCTGATAGAACTCTGGAACAATCGTGAGCTGCACTGAAGGTCCGTTGTAGTTCCACAGACCGTCGCTGTTACAGGCGATAACGCGGAACCGATAAGATCCGGGGCTGAGATTTGTGTAGACGGCCTCTTGCGTGGCGACTGGTTCACTCCACGCTCGATCGAAACCATCGAGGCGATAGCGATATCGAACTCGCTCCGGTATCGAAAGACTCAACCCCGCGAAGCTGAATGTGGTGCGCTGACGAATAGATGGGATGTGAATGGGTTCTCCGAGATCGCTCTGAATCCCATCTGCCGAAATCCCATCAATCTTTACAAGTACGGGGGCTACGTTATTCGTAGCTCGAATCGGATCCACAACCGATAGACCATGATTCATAGAGAACCAGATTCTTCCGAGAGGGTCTGCAATCACAGATCGATGCCGTTTTACGCCTTCTATTCCATTCAATCCGTCGGCAAGCCCGTACTCTCGCACGTCCTCGCTCCCGAGAGTCGCACCCAGAATCCTGTCGCGTTTTACCCTCAGCACGTGGCTTGAAGTCGCTATCCACAGCCAGCCGTTTCGATCCTCTGCAATCCCCAGAATCTGCTCGTGGAGTGGTCCTGGCATTTTGGCAGGAATATGGACGCCGGTTGAGTCGAGGAACGCCAGACCGGCCGCAGTACCAATCCAAAGTACGTGAACCGAATCCTCAAGGAGACAATTAACTTCCGCAGAAGGCAGACCGTCGTGGGCTGCGTACACTCTCCATTGGCCATGAGAAAACTTATTTAACCCATTTGGAGTTGCAAACCACATCGTCCCGTCAAAACCCTCTACGATCGATGCAACGGTATTGGACGACATGCCCTGCGCAGTCGTGTAGGTGGTGAATCGTCCATTCCTTAACTCACTCACTCCGCCGCTGAGAGTTCCAGCCCAGACTGTTCCATCGCGACTCTGATGAACCGCGTACACGCTGTCCTGCGTCAGTCCATCCAGATGGGTGTACGTCTTGATGGTGATGCCGCCATCGGCAGACAGCAGGTTGGTCAGGCCACCCTGCTGTCTGCCGATCCACAGACCGCTCGCGTTGCCGTCGATGGAATACACGACATCTCGATCGAGACCCGCGTCGGTGATGCTTCCAACTCTCTCCCCTTTGAGCCAGTGCAGTCCGCCATCGAGTGGAGCAAACCAGGTGCGTTCTTCAGAGTCAACGTACACCGGACCATTGCTCTCCGACGGCAAGCCTTTTGACACTGTGTACGTGACAAATGGACTATCCCTGAGGCGCTCAATTTTCGCTGCAGTCCCAATCCACAGATTCCCCTCTCTATCTTCAAAAAGAGAGGTAACTGCGAGGTTGGGTTGCGACGTCGTTTCATCCGCGAAAGAGATACCCTTAACATTGGACCTGAAAAGCCCTCGGGAGGTGCCTAGCCAGGTGTTCGAATCGCGATCACGTGCCAACGAAAGAATCCGCATGTGGTTGAGAACTGACGGAAAACTAACGCGAGTAAGTTCCGACCCGTTCCAACGCAACACACCGTCGTCGGTACCAATCCATACCTCTCCATTTTCTACAGGCAGAAGGCAGTTGATCTTTCCACTACTCCATCGCTTCACAGTGCTTACGATCTGTCCGTCTTTCAAATAGAACAGACCTTTATCTCGCGTACCCAGCCAAAGTCTCCCATCGCTCGATTCTGCCATTGCAATGACTGCGGAATTGGGTTCCGCAATTCGATGTGGGACTACCCCCGTAGCCCAACTGAGACGAGTAGACAGGTTGTCGAGAGGGCCGGCCGTTATGAACTCGGGCGAGTTTGTCGGTGCCGTCGACGGAGTGAGTGTCTCAAACTTTCCTGCATGGTAGGCCAAAGTCCCGAGAGCAAAAGACGAGAAAAGAACGGTGCCATCTTTCCTCTTTCCGATGGAAGTAATCCCATGCTCCGCTTCATCGCGGCCGAGTTCAAATTTTCCGTCGTGGTAACGCAGAATCGTAGTGTTCTTCAGAAGGATCCAAAGATTGGATTGAGCATCCCCAATGAGTTCCTGGACCGGGCCGATTGGAATGTTTATAGGTGTGGCCTGCTGAAAAAGACGGAAGTTCAATCCGTCGAAACGAATCAGGCCCTTCTCTGTCCCGATCCACAGATACCCATCCGGGGTCTGCGCGATGGAGGTTACGGTCCCGCCGCTGAACCCCTTTTCACTTCCCCACGACTCACGCACGTACTGCGAAATCATTCGGTTCGGATCGATCGCATATGCGTAATCGAAGCACAGTGCGGCAAGTCCGGCCAGTACACTCAGGACAAGCCAGTGCCTCTTCATACGTCCTTCACGGAAGGTACTCGAATTTTTCAATAACAATTTCGCTATCTTTCTGCATAGGAGATGTGCCACTGGCAACGTCATACAATCCCAGCAACAGTCTCTCCTGGCCTGGTGAAGGTACCCCCGATGTGAAGATGTGTTCAGAAACCACGGATGCTTTGGCGTTGGCGGAGCTTCCGCGAACGGTTCGAAAGGTTACGCGCCCCGGCTCCCAATGAAACGAGTGAGTGAGAGTCCCCGGAGGCGCCGTGAAGGGAGCTACATTCCCGGGAATGTAAAAAGGTTGAACGCCATATTGCGCATTGTGCTTACTCGCGGCATCGCCCCACTGGCTGATCTCGACGTCCAACTCGCGGTAGTTCTGGTCCCCTCCCCACTGGTCGAACGTATTGAGACTCAGCACCGCCGCAGGCTCCAGATGCGAACTGTCACGCACCGTCATCGCGTAGGTTCCATAGCCAAGACTGCGCCCCAACACCACTTCCGCGCAGGACCACCGATCACCCTTTTTCTTCATGCGGATATGCAGAGCACCGCTTTGATCGACCCATGCATTGTCGCCGTCATAGAGATGGTTCAGTCCGCCTCGATCGGCTGCGATGGTCCGAACGTCCCAGTCGTATCCGCTGAACTTCACCGGAACCGTGGGCGCCAGCTGGGGGGTGCCGGTGCCTTTGACGATCTGCACAACCGCGATTGCACCACTCGCAACGGGCGCCAGGTCCAGCGTCGGCAGCGGATGATATCCCGGATCCACCAATAAGGCGGCATACTCGAACCCCAGATGCGTTGAGGTGCTCCAGCTGGAATCAGCTTTGATCGGTATGAAAGGCTGATCAGGCCAGGGTTGGACCCACCACGGACCGCTCCTGGCATAGACGACGATGCGCTGATCGGGTCGCGCTCCGACGACACGACCTGCGATGGTATCGACCTTCTCACGACCGCCCTGAGCTGCAGGAGGAATTTTTGTGAATTCGATCGACGGCCGCACGTTTTGCGTTGTCGGACGACAGCCGGCCAGGGAAAAAAGAAGAGCGACAAGACACGCGGCGCGCACAGTCCTATCGAGGAACGCTGTCTGTTGCCTGATCCAGCGCCGGCCGCCATGTGGAGGCGAAGATTGAAGGCCTGCCTCGAACGCTATCAGATCACACTGAAACACAGGGACCCCCAAAGACCATTTCAAAGTCTATTCTTAGCTCCGACGCGGTCTCTTGTTGACACTCACGCCTCCCTTGAAAACTCGGCCGATGGATATCAGGGGAACTCTTATGGGAATATAGCACCGCGATTGGGGCCTCTACCGTGCAACCAGTCGCCGAGCCGCCGAGAAGTGCGTTGGCGTGGACGCGAATAACCCACCCTTTGCGATGAGGCTGCAAAGGATGGGCCACCCGGTGAAGTGATCTCATCATCTTTCGTCAGGCTTCGTCTTTTACGGCCAGATCGAGGCCGGATTTGGTGCGGGAGAGGGCGCGGATGACAGAGGTGGCGGAGGGTTCGATGGTGATGGAGCGGGCGTTGGTGGAGGCGAGCTGGAGGCCGTAGAGAAGGACGGCGGCGCGTTTGGAGTCGATGCGGTTGCGGGCGAGAGCGGCGATAAGGAGGGAGATGGAGACCTGGATGGATTCGACGTCTTCGAGTGGCGGCAGATCGAGTTCGAGTGGTGCGGATTCGGGCAGGAATTGGTGTGTTCCGGTTGCAGCGGACGTGGGGTTCGGCTGGTTTTCGAGCAGGACGGGCGCGTTTTCGGCCAGATTTTTGTGGCGGCGGTGCAGGCGTGAGTGGAAGTAACAGAAGGCGGATTGGCCGAGCGATGGGGATTTGCAGCGGCGTCCGTTGGTCTTGATGTGGCGGCAGATGGCGGTTTGCATTTTTCTGGCTCCTTTGGATACTGGTACCCCCTCCCCCCTTCGGGGGTATTTTGGGGGGAAGTGAAATGGATGCAGTAGTTTAGCGGCAAGTGGTGCCGGTAAAATATTGCATCCATGTGGGTTACGGCTAAAATACTTGTTTTGTGCGAGTTGAGGCTGCTTCTGCTCCTTCGATTGCCTTTGGCTCAGACAAAACGGCATACCCCAGGGGCTAAAGCCCCGCGTACTCCTCAGCTTGAGATGCCCAAGGCTGAAGCCTTGGGTTACCTAGATGCTCGTGCGCAGAAGCATGGTGCTTGGGTTCCTGGATGCTCGTGCGCAGAAGCATGGTGCTTGGGTTCCTGGATGCTCGTGCACTGACGTTTGTTTAGGCGCAGCTGGATGCGCTGGACACTGAGGGGTAGGAGCTCGGAGGTGTGAAGTTTGGTGTGCATCATCGTGGTGCTTGTGTCCCTATCATGGTGTTTATCGTGGTGTTTGTTGTCGGTTAAATGCGAAGGGCTGCCGCAGCTTTCGCCGCAGGCAGCCCTTGTTTGATCTCTTATTTAATTGTAGCGGATTGGATATAACTCATACGCCAAGTTTGGTGAAGCTTTTTTGGATTATTTTAAGACGGTCTAAAGGGGCTGCCGGAAGAGTGAGTTAGTTCGTATACATGACATTCGCGGTTCGCGCCTTCGTGCGAATGCCCACATCTCAGAATCGAGATATGGGACACACGAGTTGGATGCGTTTCGTCGGGCAGGCCTCAGCAATCTTACGTTCTGGCTTATTGGAGATTTAAATGCGGTTCGCGTGGGCGCGAATAACCCACCCTTTGCGATGAGACTGCAAAGGATGGGCCACCCGGCAATGTTCCACTGCGGCCGATGGGCCCCTGTGCCGACTGGCTGCCCGATTTTTTATAAGAACGTTCCGGTTGTCGGACGCTTGGTTGCGCGGTAGAGGAGACCTGCGGCACCGGTGGCGAAGAGGAGCAGAGCGCTGGGTTCGGGAACCGTGGGCGGTGTCGACTCCGGGGTGATGGTCAAGGTGTAGTTCACGTTCGGGAACGCTTGAAACTGGTGAAGGTCAAATGTTCCGGTAAGGAAAGTGGGCGTGTATGCGGAGCCGGAGTAAAGGAGTTCGCCGACGAGAGTCAGGGCTCCGCCGCTTGTGAACAGTTGGATTCCGGGCCCGACGAAGAAGATGTTGCCGGAAAGGAACTCCATGCTACTGGAAGAAGTGACGCCGTTGAAGGTGGCCAGAGGCGCGGGGATTGGCGAGAAGCCTCCGATAACACCACCAGCACCGGTGCTGACAAAGACGTCTGTAGGGGACGCTGGAAGAGAGAAGGTGATGGTGTTGCCGTTGCCGGTGATGAGGAAGTCATCGACTGCGTCGGCGTGGGCGGCTAGAGGAAGGATGAAGGCAGAAGCAAGAAGTGCAAGAGTGAAGAGAGGTTTGCTCACAGAGGGCCCCTTCGGGAAGTTTTTGATGGCAACAAGGGTGCGCTCGCACGGGTAGATGCGTCAAGGGAATTCGGAACAGAACGCTTAGTTTGCAGCTTGTTGGAGGCTCATGCGGCTCGCACGTGCCCGCGAATAACCCACCCGGCAGCCTTGGAAAGGCAACACGGCTTTCGCAATTCGGCAGGATTTTGTTGAGTGGATGAATAGTTTGAAGGTCGGGAGTTCGTTTTGGGCGCCGAAGGGATAACGCCGATGTGGGCGCTGTCATCGTATCGGGTTAAGAGCTGATGCTCTTAGAAAAGGTAGTGGACACACAATGGCTAAACAAGCGCACATGGATGCAGCAAAGCACCATACCGAAGCAGCAAGTCACCATACCAACGCAGCCGCAAAGCACGATACGGGCAACGTCGATGAGGCTCACGAACACTCCACGAAAGCCCACGAGTCATCGACGGCGGCGCACGGCAAGTCGACCGAAGCTCACGGCAAGTCGGCGGCAGCGAGCAAGAAGTAGTTAGAACGGATCGGAGGGGGTCGCGGTGTTTCCGCGGCCTCTTCGCATTTAACCCGCATGGGCGGCCAACTTCACACGGCGAAAGCGTCTCTCACTAAGTGATTCGCAAGTGGCTCGAGTGCCGGGAATCATAGATCGACACAGGAGAGTGATATGCCACTTAAGGATGTTTTGCTGGATGAGCTGCGCGATATGTACAGCGCTGAGAATCAGTTGGTGAAGGCCCTGCCGAAGCTTGCAAAGGGCGCGAAGGATGCAAAGCTGAAGGAACTATTTACTGCGCATCTGGAAGAGACCAAAGGACAGGTGGAACGGTTGAAGGAGGTCTTCGGACATCTGGGCGAGAAGCCGACCGGAGAGCACTGCAATGGAATGGAAGGCGTTATCGAAGAAGGCAAGGATGCGCTGGAGAAAGATGAAGAGGGCGCGTCGTTCGATTCAGGATTGATTGGCGCGGCGTTGCGGACGGAGCACTATGAGATTGCGGGCTACCAGGCGTCGATCTCGATGGCGAAGACGCTCGGCATGCAGGATGTAATCGATCTGCTAACGCAAAATCTGAATGAGGAGCTAGCGGCGGCGGCGAAGATTTCTGCGGCGGCAGGTCCGATCTTTATGAAGAGCTCCGAAGAGCCAGAGCAGAAGAAGAAGCCTATGTCTGCGAAGGAGAAGACTTCAGCACAGAAGAGCCGCGACGATGAGAAGGCGGCTGCTCCTGGGTTGAAGAAGCGCGCTTCTTAGTTTTCAATTATTGGGTGATGGAGAAGAGCCTCGCGGTTGCGAGGCTCTTTGTTGTTGGAGATATTTTTAGTTGGTGGAGCAGGTGTGGGCGTTGGGGTCGCTCATGGATGGGGGTGGGGTGGTGGTGCCCCAGGTGGAGGGTGCGGAGCCCATTGTTAGGACCAGTGTTGCTCCGTCTTTGATCTGGTCGTGGCGGAACCAGGCGTTGGGGAGATCGACTCCGTTGAGCGTGGCCGACTGGACGTAGCGGTTGAGGCCGTTGGGGTCGAGGTTCTTTGCGATGATGCGGAGCTTTTTGCCGTTGGCGAGAGCGAGTGAGGCGTCGGGGATGCTGGGGGTGCTGATGAGGTAGACGTCCTGGCCGGCGACGGGAAAGAGGCCGAGGGTGGAGAAGATGAGCCAGCTGGACATGGCGCCGGAGTCGTCGTTGCCGGGGATGCCGGCGCGGGTGTCCATGAAGGCTTTTTCGAGGAGGAGATGGACGATGTCGGCGGTCTTGTCTGGGCGGCCTGCGTAGTTGTAGAGGACGGGGATGAGGAAGCCGGGCTCGTT
Source organism: Tunturiibacter lichenicola (assembly GCF_051013355.1). Classification (GTDB taxonomy): domain Bacteria; phylum Acidobacteriota; class Terriglobia; order Terriglobales; family Acidobacteriaceae; genus Edaphobacter; species Edaphobacter lichenicola_F. The sequence continues at coordinate 1,380,044 of NZ_CP132944.1, forward strand.
GGTGACGTCGAAGTGGCGACGACCGAAGATCCAGTCGAGGCGGCGGACGAAGGTCTCGTTGCCGCCGGCCATGTCGATGAGGCGGCGCATGTCTTGCGGGGCGTAGATGGAGTAGGTCCAGATGTCGCCCTCGTAGAAGAAGTCGGGCCAGGTGCCGCGGACGACGAGGTAGGGCGCGGCCCAGGTGCCGTCGGGGTTGCGGGGACGGAGGAAGCCGTGGAAGCCTTCGGCGGTCATGTCCTTGTCCCAGAGGTGCTCGAAGTTGTGGGTGCGGCTGGCGTAGAGGGCGGCTTCTTTTTGATGGCCGAGGCCGCAGGCTACTTCGGAGATGGCGAAGTCGTCGTAACTGTACTCGGCGATGCGTGAGCCGGAGCGCTCGTCGGCGAGGGTGATGTAGCCTTTTTCGTTATAGTCTTTGAGGCCGCCGCGACCTTCTTTCTGTGCGTTGGCGGGAGGGACTTCGGCGTCGTGGACCATGGCGGCGAAGGCGGTCTCGTAGTCTATGCCTTTGAGGCCCTTGAGGTACGCGTCCGCTACTACTACGTTGGCGTTGGAGCCGCCCTGGGTGCGGCCGTTGTCGTTGCCGCTGCGGGCGTCGGGCATGTAGCCGGTGTGACGGTAGATGTCGATGAGGGAGCGGATGATGTCGCGCTGGCGGTCGGGGGAGATGAGGGTGAGGAGCGGGCTGGAGCTGCGGTAGGTGTCCCAGATGGCGTAGTAGTCGTCGTAGTAGGGCTCGGTGGATTGCCAGTCGGGATTTTCGCCGGTGCGGTCGGTAGGCATGAGCATGATGTGGTACATCGCGGTGTAGAGCTGACGACGCTGGGAGTCAGTTTCGCCGGTGAGGTTGAGCTTGGCTAGCTCGGTGTTCCACAATGCTGTCGCGGCGGAGTGGGTGGCGGCGAAGTTCCAGGTGGGGATCTCTTGTTGGACGTTTTGTTTTGCCTGGTCGGCGCTGATGAAGGAGATGCCTACTTTTGCCTGGATGATTTGATTGGCGTGAGTGGTGAAGTTGAAGGTCGCGCCGATCGGGATCGCTGTATCTACTGTTGCGTCTTTGGCGGAGCTGAAGGTTGTGCCTGTCCAGGTTTGTGTGGTGGTTGCTGGCGTGTCGAGGACCATGTAGTAGTAGACCTTGTACTCGCCGCCTTTGTTCCAGCCGCCGGTGAAGCGGGCGATGCCCTGCGCTTCGTGATTGCTGGTGAGGTGGATCTCTGCGCCGAGGAAGCGCTGGGACTCGGAGCCGGGGCCGAGGTCGAGTGCGTGGGCTACGTTGATGGTGAGGTGGGATTGCTGTGATGCGGGGAAGGTGTAGCGATGGAAGCCGACGCGACGGCTGCTGGTTAGTTCAGCTTTGATTTTGTAACGGTCGAGGTTCGCGGCGTAGTAGCCGACCTGATTGACCTCGTTCGAGCGCGGAGTTTTGATGTCGTCGAGGTCGAGGGGGCCGGTGACGGGTGCGACGAGGATGTTGCCGTATTTGCCCTGCGCGCCGCTGAGGTGGAGGTGCGAGAAGCCGAGGATGACTCCGTTGCTGGAGTAGCCGAAGCCGGAGCGGCGGCCGTCGAAGGTCTCCATGTCGGGACCGAGTTTGACGAGGCCGTAGGGGATGGCTGAGCCGACGAAGGTGTTGCCGCCCCAATCGACGCCGATGAAGGGGTCGACGTTGTGGGTGTAGTCGTGTGGGGATGTGGCGGCGGCTTTTTGCGCGAGGATTGGTGTTGCTAGCAGCAGTGCGCTGAGGGAGAGGCGGATTGAACGCTTGATGATGGAGTGCACTGCTGCTTGCATGAGGATTGATCCCTTGTATATCTCAACTGCGCGTGAAGTTTGGGATACGAGTGGGATCTGTGTGGCTAGATCCCACTCGCGTACTGCTGTAATGGTAGAGGGTTAGAAGGAGTAACGCAGGCTGGCCTGCATTGCACGCTGACCGGTTTTGCTGGTGACTTTGCCGAAGGTAGCGTCGGTGTAGGTCGAGTCCGGAGCGGACCAGTTTGGGTGATTGGGAAAATCGAAGGCGTCGAAGCGGAAGGAGAGAGCCTGGCCTTCAAAGGTTGCGAATCGTTTTTGCAGGCTTGCGTTGAAGCTTGCCTGACCAGGGCCGTAGATCAGGTTGCGATTATGCTGCGGGGTGAAAGTGCCAGCAGCAGGAAGTGAAAATGCGCTCGCGTTGAACCATGAGTTGGCGTCTTTCCCGATGGAGAACTTGCCATTGCCATGGAGTGTGGCGCCAGGAGCGATTTGAAGGAACTGTCCCTGGAAACCTGCACCGACACCTGCGATGTCCTGGCTGGTTGCGACGTTGAAGGGAGTTCCCGTCTGGAACTGGTAGGCCTGCGAGAGCTGCCAGCCTCCGAGCGCTTCATTCGCGATGCGGCTGTTGCTGCGAAAGGGGATGTGATAAACGGAGTTGAGGACGAGGACCTGACGGAGATCATAGTCTGCTGTGCCGCAGAGGCCCTTCGGATCATCTGCGTTAGGCAGAATGTTCTTCTGGAAGGAGCCACAGTCGCGAGAGTGAGCGTAGGTGTACGCGACTCCGAAGCCGAGGCTGTGGCTGAAGCGATGATTCACATCGATCTGCAGACCTTGATAGAAGGCAGTGTCTCCCTGATAGACCTCGGTGATGGCAGCGTAACCGAGATACGGGCGATGCGCGTTGACTCCGTTGGTGCCGAAGGCCTGCGCGGTTCCGATGGGTGCCTGGTTCACGTCGGATTCGAACTGCTGGTGTAACGAATGGCGGCCCACGTAGGAGACGTCCGCTACCGTATCGAAGCCGAGTTCGCGCTCGACGGATACGTTCCAGATGTAGGCTTCTGGCTGTGGGGACTGCTGATTGATGTCGCCGGAGAGAGTTGGAAAGGAGCCGGTTCCGATTGCGGTGCCAGCGGGGTTGTCTACGCTGCCTCCCGTGATCGAGACGACCTGTTGTAACGGTGCAAAGCCGCCGAGAAATACGTTGTCGGAGGTTCCCTGCCGGCTGGTGTAACGGCCGAAGCCGGTACGCAGAACCGTCTTGTTGTTGAGCGAATAGGCTATGCCAACGCGGGGCTGAAAGAGGAAGTTCTGCACGTGAACGTAGCCGCGCGGTAGATTGTGGAAGAGGTTGTTGTATTGGCCGGTTACAGCGATGGGAACGTGAGCGGCTGCGCTGGCTGTGAAGCCGTTGCCAAAGAGAACGGTTCCATCGAGTGGGTCGCCGCTGCCAGCTATTGGATTACCCGTTGCCGGGTTGACCTTTACAGCAGTAGCGGAGTTGTAGAAGGCAGGGTCAAAGGTCCCGGCGTTGTTCCAGATGCTGTAGAAGGGGTGAATGCTGGTGTATCGCATGCCGAACTCGAGGTGGAGTTTTGGCGTGACCTTCCAAGAGTCCTGCGCGAAGAACTCAAACATGTTGGCGCGGCTGGGTGTCTCGTTGCGTGGACCAATCTCGGAGTAAGTGTTGAAGATGCCGAGGGCCGCGTCGGCGAGGTCGTAACCGGTGCCGTTGGTGTTGGTGCTTGAGAAGTCGAACTTGCCGTTCTGGTTGTTGGTTTGGCCTGGAGTGGAGTTTGCGAATGCGATCTGGTCGTCGTCGTTTTCGCCGGCGCGCTCGTAGAGAGCGCCACCGCGCACCGTGTGATTGCCGATGATACGCGTGAAGGTGTCTGCGAAGTCGAATATCTCGCCCTGAGAGTGAGAGGGGTAGGTGCTGCCGTCGAGCGTTGTGATTCCGGTCGTATCAAATGCGATGGTGGGGATTTTGTTGGGGAGATCTTTTCCGGCAGGAAAGAGATAGGGATAGTTGATGCCGTAGGCGGTGCGGTTGTAGGTACCGGTCGATGTATCGATGCTCAGACGTGCGGCGTCGTGGCTGGCAGTAAAGAGAAATTCGTTGGTCGTGCTGGGGCCAAAGGTGTGGACGTAATCGAGCGAGCCGGTCTGATTGGGGCGGCTGTAGATGCGGGGTACGATGTCATAGTTCGACGTCGCGAAAGGATTGACTTCGTGATAGTAGAAGTGGATGAGGCGGAAACGGATGTAGTCCTTCTCTGTTGGAACGATGTCGAGATTGCCGCTGTCGATCTGCTGTTGGATGGGATAGTGTGCGGTCTCAAGTAAGTTGGCTGCGCCGATTTGGAAGCCTGGTGTAGGTGTGGGGAAGGCAGTGAGCAGACCGACACCGTTGGGACTGAGACGATTCCTGGGGATCATGTTGCCGGGAAAACAGCCGGGGCCACCTGCCTTCGGATCGCAGGGGAGACCGGATGCGGGGTCTTTGATGTGCTGCGCCACGGAGCTGAAGTCGCCGTTTCGGAAGGCTGCGTTGGGAACGGTGTCGGTCTCAGTGGAGAGCGAAGGATCGCGGACGAAGGCCTCGGAGTAGAGGAAGAAGACCTTGCCTTTGGGCAAGACATGAGGGATGTAGAGAGGGCCGTCGAGAACGAAGCCAAACTGGTTGTAGGTGAACGGCGCAACGTTGTTTGTTTTGAGGACTTCGGGGTAATTTGGATTTGAGTTGTTGGCGTTCGCGTTGCGAACCCAGGTGTTGGCGTTGAGGACGGGGTTCTGGAAGTACTCGTACGCGCTGCCGTGGAAGTGATCGGTGCCGCTTTTGGTGATGATTCGGATTTGACCGCCGATCGAACGACCGTACTCTGCGGGGTAGTTGGTTGCGAGTACCTGAACCTCTTCGACCGCGTCGAGGTCGGGTGTGCCGACGGAGTCGCCGCTGGCACGGATGCGGACAGCGACGGCGCCATCGTAGGTGAGGAGATTGTCGCGCTCGCGCGCTCCGTTGATGTTGATGGCACCGAGGCCAGTGCTGAAGTTTGAGGAGGAGACGGTGCTGGTGATACTGGTGATGCCGGCCTTGGTGAGTGCAAGATAGATTGGGTTGCGGCCGTTGAGGGGAAGATTGTCGGCCTGACTGCTGGTGATGACTCGGCCAAGGGTTGAGGTGTCGGCCTGCAAGGTCGTCTCGTTTGCGGTGATCTCGACGGATTCGTTGTCTTTGCCGACCACGAGCGCAATGTTCACCGTCGCTGGAAGTGCGGGGTCGAGGTTGTTGTTGGTAGAGGTGATTGCGTCGAAGCCCGGTGCCACGACCTTGACTGTATATTTGCCCGGTGCAAGGCCGGCGATGGTGTAAAAGCCGGATTTGTTGCTGACGGTTTTGTGCTCGGCGCCGGTCTGCTCGCTGATGACAGTGACGCCTGCCGCTCCTACAACGGCGCCGGAGGGATCGGTGATGACGCCTGCGATGGAGGAGTTGTCAGACTGTGCGAGGAGCGCTGATGGGTTGATTGCTGCGGTGCCGATGAGCAATGCGGCAAGCAGAAGACGGAAGGCACTGAATAGTTTGGCAGTGCGCGAATTCAGTTTGGCAATGGGAGCTTCGTTGGGATTGGCTGATGGAGCGAGGACTTTCGACACACATGCCTCCTGGCGAGAACGCAAGAACTGTTGATTTGAAGCGTTACGGGACGTCCTCCCACCAAACGCGGGGAGGTCGGCGACGAATACTCTGCGAGGTTCTACGTCTTATTTTGTTGAGGGCTCAAGCAACGAATCGACGCATCCGGATGACGCGGTAATTGGATTGCAGCGGGCAACCAGACCATGTGGAAGGGCGACGAAGAATCCAGTCCAACGCGAGGGTTCGGAGGATGGGTAGTCGGTACTTAACATCTGCGCGCCGCTGGAGAGTGCGACGTCGGCGCGGGTGTGGTCGTTGGTGCGTGCCGCTTCGGTGCCGTCGTCGGTGCGGGTGCGGATGAGATATCCCTGGCGGGCGAGTGCGTCGATCTCAGCCTTGGTTCCGTCGTTCTCTTCTGTGAAGGCGGCATCGGGAGCGCCTGGGACAGCGTTGGTAAAGATGAGGCGTCCGCGAAGGGCTGAGTGACCCTGTGTGTAGACCTTTTCGACCGGTCGCTGATCCATGAGAAAGATCACCTTGCCGCGAGCGTTTGCGAGAGTAGGCCAGCCACCTGTCTTTTTGCTGGCAGGCGAAGCACTGATGGTCTGAATGGCTTCGGGCAGGGTGTCGTAGCTTCCACGAACCTGGTCGGGTGTGATCATCTCATTCAGGGAGAAGACGGAGCGGATTTCGGCATCGAGCGCGTCGAAGGTCTCGGAGGTGAACGGCTCCGGCTGGTGAGGCTGCGGTGCTGCTCCTTCACGGCCTTGCTTGGTTTCGACCAGAATAAAGATGGGCAGGTGTTGCGGATGCTGTTGTGACCAGCCACGGATGATCGTGAGGCAGGCGATAAAGGTGTGACAGGAGCTGCGCTGGTCGACATCGAGGACATGCATGACCTTGAAACCGGGCTTGTCCATCTCATGTTGGGGATCGAAGTCCGGATCGGCGGGGAGGCCGGCCTCGGCGACCTTGTCGACGATGGCTGGATGCGAGTAGCGTCCGCCCTTCGAGTCGGCGTAGATGTCAATCTCGAGCTGGCGAACGCCGCCGGTCAGTTGATCGGCCAATGGCGCATGGGCATAGTCGAGTTCATGCATCGCTTTGGGATTCTTCTGCTCAATAAGCTTCTGTTCGCTGGGAGCGATGCCGGAGTGATAGCTGTTGTGACTGCCGATCACCTGAATCTGGTTGATGCGCAGGGTTTGATCCTGCTTGAGTGTGGCGCTCTGCTGTCCAAAGGCGCTCAAGGGAAGCACCATGAAGAAGGGGAGTGCTGCTTGAAATTTCGTCATTCTATCTTTCATCCTCCAAAGGTAGTCGAGGAAGCTGGCTTGCTGCTGCGGTGTCTGACGTGCATTGCAGCCTTGGCCGCCGGCTCGTTCATTCTGTTCTCGTTGTGATTCGATCATCTTGTATTGCAATCATCTTCGTAAGGTGGATCCACTGTGTAAAGAATGCACTCCACGTAAAGGTGTGGAGTGGCATCTCAAAGGAAGGAAGGCAGTTTAATGGAGGTCGTATATAAATATTTGATACTACTGTAATGTCTAATATTTCATATATTTTATGGATTAATAGGCCTGTAACATGAAGTGCGCTCCGTCGATGTCTACTAATGACAGTGGAAGATCCTTCGATGAGCAGATGGGAAGAACTTGCCGAGTCTGGACGTCCTACAGGGACGGCGGTTGCAGACCATATTTTTCGATTCGAAGAGGACCCTCGGTGGCACGTCGCGAGACGTGTGGCCGCCAGCAAAGGATTTGCCAAATCTAAATTTTTGATCAGCTTCATCCTCTACATCTGCGAGAAGAGCTTGCTCGATCAGACGGATGAGATCACTGAGCAACTCATCGGCGAACACGTCTTTCGACGTCCGCAGGGGTATAACCCGGGCGAAGATAATATTGTCCGGAACTATGCGCGCCTCATGAGGCAGCGGCTTGAGGAGTACTTCAACGGCGAAGGCCTCGATGAAGCTATCCGAATTGCTGTTCCGCGTGGGGGTTATGTGCCTCTTTTTATTGGAGAGGATCAAGTCGTCGGGGAGAGTAGACCGCAGCCGGCGCATGAGGGGTTGATCGAAGCGGACTCAGCTCAAAAGGCGGAGAAGACGGTTGAAACAATACTGAATGAACCGATGCCTCCGCCCGGTGTTTCCTCCTGGGGCCTTAAAGCATTATGCGCTGTTCTGTTTATTGCGCTTGTCTTCGTAGTGGCGCATGACATGCGTGTTAAGACTCATGAGCAGAGTGCTTCGGATCGATTTTGGAAGATCTTCTTCAGTCCGTCGCGGGATACGCTGGTAGTGCCGGCCGACAGCGGTCTGGTGATCTATCAAGATTTGACGAAGAGACGCGTGTCGCTTGCGGAGTACGCTGCGGGGGAGTATCGGACGCACGCGACTACACCGGTTGGCGTCGATTCGGCGATGGTCAATGAGCTTGGAGGACGCCGCTATACCAGCGTCGTCGATCTCCATCTCGTCTCATCCATCTCTCAGCTTCCCGAAGTAGTGAAGGACCGGTTCAAGGTGCGGTACGCTCGCGAGGTTACGCTGGATGATTTAAAACAATCCAACGTCATCTTGTTGGGCTCCTTCGATTCCAACCCATGGGTTGAGTTGTTTCAGAAGAACCTGAACTTCCAATTCGAACCACAGCCAAAGATCGATGACGTTGTGATACACAATCTTCGACCGATGGCTGGAGAGAGTGCGGTATATAAGACCGATCAGACGGATCCCGCGCGGAGCACATTTGGTTTGATCGCCGTTACTCCGAATCTGGATGCCAGTGGTTATGTCCTTCTCATCGAAGGAATCAACATGGCTGGGACGGAGGCTGCGGCAGATTATCTTTTCAGCGACGCCTCGGCGCCACTCTTGCGCGAGATCTTCGATTCGAAAGGCAACATGCTTCCGTTTGAAGTTCTGCTTGAGACCAGTAACATCGGCGCGAATGCTCCGCGTCCACGAATCGTCTCTCAACGCATTCTGCGAAGATGATTCGCTGCCACTGAATATTCGCTGCTACTCAATCGTTGTTCGCAAAAGACTGTCTAAATATGTAGTCTCAACTTCCAACGAGTCAGCAACGCTGAGAGCGCAAGGATGAGCGCGGTAAAGATCGCACACCGCAGAACTCCCAGGAGACCGAAGTTGGCGTGGGTAGAGAAGTAGGTGAACCCGCAGGCCGAGACGATGAAGAAATAGAAGTCCGGAAGGAGATAGGTGAGCAATGTGTTATCTCCCGCGGGGCGTGTGAACGCTGCCCAAGCGAGTGACTTCTTAACATCACATGCCCAATAGAGGATGGTGAAGAGCAAGATGCTGCTGCCTATGCTGTAGAGGCACCACGTAGGTGTGGCGCGAATCTTTGAGATGCCAAGCGGGGTGAGGAGCCATCCGAAGACGAGTGCGGCTGCACCAAACAAGGTAGCGGAGATAGCTTTCTGGCGAAGCGTTGTGGCTTGCGCGCCGTGGCCTTGTACGAAGATGCTCGAGGTTGCGACACCTGCCATTGCGATGGAGGCCATTGCACCGTTGCCGAATGGCCAGATGTACAAGGGAAGTCTGCCGGGGAACGGGATCCACTTTCCGGTCGAGGCAATACAGAGTGCCGTGAGGATGAGGAACCATGCGAAGGGAGCAGAGCGCCATCGTCGTGTGATGAGGTAAAGGAAGGAGACGGCGAGGTAGGTGTAGCCGAGAAAGCCGAGGATCTCAGGGTAAGAGGTGGCGATCCATGCGGTTTCTCCGTTCGTTGTCGTTCTGCGGAAGATGGCGAACATCACAACCATCAAAGCGAGGCCCACGAAACGAAGCACGCGGAACAGAGTTGCGTAGCGGTCGGAGCGTGGGTAGACATTCCAGAAGAGGACTGCACCGAGGAGTGCCAGAATTGCCCAGAGATCTGTTCCTATCCCCATCAGTGCGCGATTGCCTCCTTCGGCATTCGCAAGAATGAGACCAAGTACGATCAGGGCGATGGTGCGTTGAAAGATATGGAGCCACAGCTGGGGCATCGAACCGTTTTTGCGGATGCGGTGTTCGAGTGCGATGGGAATCGTCATTCCGAGTATGAACAGGAAGGCGGGGAATACCATGTCGACGTACGTCATCACGTTGATCTTTGCAGGAGCGTGATAGTTCCACCAGGGAAGACCTTTGACTTCTGCCAGTTCGTTGACAAAGATCATGAGGGTCATCGTAAGGCCGCGAAAGATGTCGATCGATGCAACGCGTGGGGCGCGAGTCAGTTTCTCTGTGCTGGCAGTTGGGAGCGCAACCGTCGAATTCATCGTGCCTCCGGTGTGGGGGGTACATCATGATGCAAGCCCGCGTCGATGGATTGAAGCAGAGCGCCATCCGAGTCGCCGGAGTACTCCCAGAACATGATGCCAGCTAACTTTTGGTCGAGAACGTACTTGCACTTCGTCGTGAGCGACTCCGGGTCTTCATACGAGATGAAGATCTTTGCGTCCTGATCGTAAAGATAGGGAGCGGAGGCTTTCGTGTCCCAGTAGCGAACGTAGCCGCTACTCTTCATGTTCACCAGCTTGCTGTAGGGGAGGTAGGTATTTGGTGCTTCGGTGCCAGGTTGAAAGAGTCCCTGGTCGGTGGCGGACACGTTCGCCCAACTCTTTCCGTAAAAGGGGACGCCAAGAACAATTTTGGCTGCGGGAACTCCGGCGCTCTCATACTCGTGTACGGTGCGGTCTGCGGAGATTTTTTTTGGATCGGCCGGGTTAGTGAAGAGAGGCGCGTGGTGTCCGGTCGTCTTATCCCAGACGGGAACATAGTAGTCGTAGGACATGAGGTTGATCGTGTCCACATAGCGCTGCACTTTGGCCATCTCGGTATGTTCGAGAAAGTCGGTTGAGGCGCCAGTGGCGATCGATGTGACTAAGTGCCGGTGAAGTTTTTTTTCTTCGTGATTGAATCGTTGTCTTAATTCTTTGAGCAGCAGAGTGTAGTTCTGTTTGTCTTCGGGACGAAATCGATTGTTGTTGCCGGTCATGCCGGGGTATTCCCAGTCGATATCCAAGCCGTCGAGGTTGTATTTGTTCACGAATTTTACTGCGCTCTCTATAAAGAGGCGGCGGCTCTGCTTCGTGAGGGCCATGTCAGAGAAGTTACCGGACCAAGTCCAGCCGCCAACCGAGACCAACACGGTCAGACTGGGGTTGTCGTGTTTTAGAGAATTGAGGGCAGCGAAGTTTTCAGCATCGTGCGCAAAGCCTTCCACGATTACACCGTTCTGGAGATTTGCAAACGCATAGTTGATTCGCGTCACTTTGTTTGCTGCCACTTCACCGGGCGCAATGATTCTGTCTTTTAGAAAGATGTACGCAATGATCTCTTTTTGAGGTGGGGGAGTTGTCGCGGCGCTAAGAGGAAGAGAGAGGCACATCGGCAGAACAAGGATAGCGAACCATAATAAGGTCGGGTTCCGCCATGCAAGATGGGTATAGCGATAGTTGCTGCAGTGCATGGTTACTTGCGCTCCATTAGTCTCGAGTTGTCTGCACTATATCGCGATTCAAGCATTGATGGTGATTGAGGAAAAAAGAAGGACGGCGAAAAACTCTCGCCGTCCTTTTTGGTTTTTTGGGATTCGGTTAGAAGACAAACTTCAGTGCGAATTGGATGTTGCGAGGTTCATTGACTGTGTTTGTAATCTGACCGAGTTCGTTGCTGACGTTATTGCTTGGAGGAGCCAGGCTGACCATGTTGAACGCGTTGAGGAAGTCGGTGCGGAACTCGATGTGAGTGCCCTCCGTGATGGCGAAGTCTTTCGATAGAGAGAGGTCGATCTGCTGATAGCTCGGAGCGCGCTCCGACCCAACGGAGGCGTTTCCAAAGCTAAAGGCACTCTGTTCACTGTAAGCACAGAGCCCATTGTCTGTGTCGCTTGCGCAAGACGTTATCGAGGGATCGGTTCCGAACCAGTTAGTCTGCGTGCGATTGGCTATCTTCAAAGTACGAAGGTGATTCGCGCGTGATGCCCTGGCGTTGACCGACTTGGTGTAGAACGCATTTGAGGCCATGGTGATCGGGAAGCCAGTGTGGAAGCTCATGATCGTGCTGAGCTTCCAGCCGCCCACGATCTCATCTTCGAATCGGTTCATACCGCTACCAAACTGTCTTCCGCGACCGAACGGCAACTGGTAGTAACCCGAGATGGAGAGGTTGTGTCTGGCATCGAAGAACGTCGGACCGTAGTCTCCTCCACCGTTGTAGGCATCCTGCCAATATGCGCTTTGTGAGTCTCCAGCGCCGCCGCTCGCGCCGTAGTAGCCAAGGTTATTGCTCAGGCCCTTGCTGTAGGTCCAATCAGCGAGGAATTCGAGACCATGATTCAGACGGCGGCGTGCAGTTACCTGAAGCGAGTTGTAGTTCATGACCGCTTCCGACTCGGTGTAGCTGATCTGATTGATCTGGCTCAACGCGGGATTGAGTACGGAGAGAGTCGTGATCGGCAGCGCACAGTTGAGGCATGGCCGTTGATTGCCCTCGCGTGGATCTACAAGGTGATTCCCGTTCTGTCCCAGATAGGCGACGGTCAGAGAGGTGAAGTTGTCGACCTGGTATTCGGTTGTGAGGTTGTATTGCTGAATGAGCGCGGGTTTGAGGTTTGGCTGCCAGGCACGCACGTTTCCTGCGTACACCGAAGGATCGGATGGGCGGTAGAAACCATTCGTGACGCTAAGGAATTCGGCTCCATTCGCGCAAGGATTCCCACCCGTGCAGGATGAATCGACAAAGAAGGGTGGATTCAACGTAAGTCGAAGATTCGCTCCTGTACCTTCGAGGAAGTTGGTAATTCCATAGCCGCCACGAAGTACGAATTTTCCGTTTAAGGATTCCGGTGACAAGGCAAATCCTATTCTCGGCATGAATCCTGCGTAGTATGCGTTATAGAGAGCACGAGGTGCGCCGTTGACACCAGCGTTGGTTATGACTCCGGTTGTCAGGTTGATGTTTGCCTGCTTGTTGTTGACCTCTACGTAGGGCTGATCGTACTCCCAACGCAGGCCGAGATTGATAGTCAAAATTGGTGACACCTTGAAATCGTCCTGAACAAAGAAGGCATCACGATACTGTCGTTGGCCCCATCGACCAGTCAAGGCACCTTGAGCTTCCGAAGTGACCTGGTCGTTTAGGAAGTCTTGCACAGATCCGTTGAAGTCAAAGAAACCGAGAGTACCGTCATTGCCGGAGTAGTAGCGGTTCTCCTGGTAGCGTAGAACCTGGGCGCCGAACTTCAGCGTCTGCCTGCCGTGCTGCCAGGTGAGATTATCTCCGTAGGTGTAGGCATTAACGATACTGTCGCTATCGATTCCACCATAAGCGCCGTTGCCGTCTTGTCCCTGTGGGGCGCCGATGTCGTCGACAGTACCGGAGTTGACTCCGTTACCAATGACTAAGGTACTGAAACCTGGTACAAGCTGCGTGCCTGGAATACCGAGCTTTGCGTTGCCGGTGAGACCCCATTTGCCGGAGACGTCGGTCGGTGTCTGGATGTAGCGAGTACGACCCATACCCGCGCGGGCATCATTGACGAGGCTGTTGGAGATGACGTGCGTCCAGTTGATGATGAAGCCGGTGTAGGGATCGTTGTTATTGGTTGGGATGTCCGTGGGCAGAGCAACTTTGGAGTAACCATCGTGCTCGCGTCCGATGGAGAAGCGGCCTGAGATCGTGTCTTTCTGCGTTGCATTCCAGTCGATCTTGATGTCGCCCTGATCGTTCTGTGTGGCCTGGCCCGATGAGCCGATATAGTTTACGGAGGTGTCTGTGACCGCATTGGGCTCTGGATATAAATCGGGGTTTGCAAAGAGATATATTGCAGCAGGATTGGTGATTCCGGGAGTAAGCCGATCTGCCGCAGAGACGACCGTACGGTTTTCTACGGTGGAGAAGTGCTGGCGGGCTCCCTGATAGTCCACAAAGAAGAAAAGCTTGTTGTGGAAGATGGGCCCACCCAGTGTGCCACCAAAGATCGCACGATTGAACGGCGCACGCGGAGCTCCCGTCAGGTTTGCGGCCCACGTGTTGGCATTCAGATTTTGATTTTCACCGAAGAAGAATGCATTGCCGTGAAACTGGTTCGTCCCGCTCTTGGTGACCATGACGACCTGGCCGCCGTTTGCATTGCCGTACTCTGCGGTCGCGTTGCCAGTGATGATCCTGACCTCGCCGAGCGCATCCACGTTGGGGCTATAACCGATGTAGTTATCGATCGCCTCGTTGATGTCGGCACCGTCGAGAGTGTAGTTGTTTGTTTGTTCGCGGTTGCCGTTGACGAAAAAGCCGCCGTTGTACTGACCACGGCCCACGTTGTCCAACGCCATCGGATTAGGAGAGATGGCTCCCGCAACTAATAGCGTGAGTGAAGAGAAGTTGCGTGACTGCAGTGGCAGTTCTGTGGCCGCTGCCGCAGTGATGGTATCGCCGGTGGTGGCGTTTTCAGTATTCAGAATGGGTGCGGCGTCCGTGACGACGACGTTACTGTTCGCACTGCCCACCTTCATTGCGACGTTGACCCTGGCTTCCTGGTCTACTTCAAGCGTAAAGACGCTCGTGGTTTGCGGGGAGAAGCTGGACGATTCAACGCTGACCTTGTACTGCCCAATCTGTAGAAAACGCAGGGAGTAGATGCCGCTCTGGTTGGTCAGTGTGGGAGTGGCCACGCCCGTGAGTACGTTGGTGGCGGTTACTTTAGCATTTGCCACAACTGCCCCGGTTGGGTCGGTCACGAGGCCGGTAATGGTGCCGGTAATAGTTTGCGTGAATGCCGGTAAACAGGTCAGGATGACCAGAGCTAACGCCAAGAGGGTATGACAGCCTAGATTGAGTCCTTTGCGCATCGCGTTCCTCCAAAAATAGCTTTTCGAGTAAATGACTGTTGGGCTATATCAAATTGTGTATCTGGCTGCGTTGGCCGAAGATGCTTGTTTGTACGTCTTGCAAGCTTTAGCAAAACAAGACCCATTGATAGGGGCCTCATACATGCTTGGTAGTGCGAAACAAAATGAATTGGTAGTGCTCAGCAACAACGTTCTTGAAAAAACGAGAATCTAACCTTTTTCTCAAGTTATTCAGAGTGCTTGATTGCGGAGAGCCCCTTCTTGAATCGTGGTCTAAAGGCTTGGCAAATTGTTTACAAATTCAAAATGTGCGGATGCCAGATCGTATAGACAACTGTACTGAAGTGCAAGAGAAATTTTCAAATTCCTCCAGTGATGTTTTCTGAGATCGGTTTAGCGGGAGAACTTTGTATCTCTCTGTCGGTGGTCAGTCAGAGATGTGGTTGCAGAGAAAGTACTTACCTCGCCACCTTCTGGCCTATCTTTATTTTTTCGACTTAAGATGGACCATCGGACCTGGAATACATATCGCGCAGGCATTCGCGTCGAGACTTGCTGCGTCAAGCCTGAGATCACGTGAGCTATTCGATTGTGGTCGTCGGAACCCGAATTGATGCGCGATACAAATCACCGCAATAACGGGAACAGGCAACTTCGATCGGAATCTCTGCAGTTGTCATAATGACCCTTGAAATAGACAGCATGATGGCCCCCTTTGGAATAGACAACAGCTCAGATTCTTCGCGGGTAGCCGGAGAGGCCTCGAGTACCTCGTCAGCCCAAGCCGCACGCACTCCGTATTCGTCGCGGAGCACGGCGTACAAAGAATTTTCTGCGAAACTAATTCTTTCCAAACCGGGATAGTGCTTGAGGGGAACGTGTGATTCTTCAAGCGCCATCGGAGTTCCATTCCCGATACGAAGGCGGCGGATCCGCAAGACCGGAGAAAGTGTGCCGACTCGAAGTTCTTGTGCGAGGCTTGCTGGAGCCTGCAACACAGACTGTTCAAGCAGGCGCGAAGTGGGGATTATGCCACGCCGCTTCATGTCCTCCGTGAATCCGCGGAGGTGCATGATATTTTTTTCAAGTTTCGGCTGCGCGACGTATGTGCCTCTTCCCTTTTGGCTGATTGCATACCCGCTGCTTTTAAGATGATTCAGAGCCTGCCGCGCGGTGATGCGGCTCACCTGGTAAGACCGTGCCAACTCATACTCAGAGGGTAGACAGTCGCCCACCGACAACTCGCCTGCGTGAATCCTGGCAATCAGTGCATGTTGAATCTGGTGATACAGCGGAATAAAGCCGTCTTTATCCAACGATAACGTGCGAGGGAACGATTGGACTTCGGATTTTGCCACAACTTTCCCCTCCATCATTCAATGTGCTTGCGAGCAAGTGTCGGGGTGCGGCACTCGTTGATGCATGAGCTCGCCACTACTGGTAATGCATGCGCCTCGTGGAGGCTAACGTCTTTTCTCTGTCTGAAAGATTAGAAAATGAGTATAGTCGTCCAGACAAGTAATGCTGGAAAATTGTGAGGCAAAAATTGCTTTATAGGGGATAGACCATCACACGTATCTGGATACAGACTCTTGCAATTTGCTTTTTCGGGCTTTTCCCGGTCGCGTGCAAAGGTCAGTTGCATGTTCTGGTCGATCACGTCGGTTACGAGACCCGCTCCACCAAGCAGGCACTGATCCTTGGAACAGAGCAGGACAACCCGCACAAGTTTTCCCTGATTGATACCGTCACGGGCGACGTTGTTATGACTGGAGACCTGACTTCCCATGGCCAAGTAGATGCGTGGGGTGCGCATACTTTCTGGGCTGCGGATTTTTCTTCATGGCAGAAGGCCGGGCACTATACGATTCAAGTGCAATCGCCAGCAGGAGAGATGCGTTCCTGCTCCTTCGATATCGATGACAATCTTCTTGAACGCAGCACGCTTTCAAATGTTGTCTTCTACTTCAAAGGGCAGCGTGCCAGTGGCCTGATCGACCAAGCGGATCGTCGTCTGCCACTGCCTCCGGGGCAGTCCGGCTTTGTAGATGTGCACGGCGGCTGGTATGACGCTACCGGCGATTACGGTATTCATCTCTCACACCAAAACCCGACCTCGTATTTCAATCCTCAACAAGTTCCGCTTGTAGTTTGGAGTTTGCTGAAGAGTTATCGCACACTTGAAGCGCGGCACGATGATGATTTCAGCGAGTATCTGCGGCGAATGCTGGATGAGGGCACCTTTGGCGCAGACTTTCTGGTGCGGATGAAGCGTCCTAATGGCTCTTTCTTTGAAAGCATTACCGCTCCGGGAAAAGATAAGTCGCCGCAGGATCGCGCCATCGGCAATCCGAACTGGCGTACGCAAATCAAAAAGAGTGCGTCAGATTCGACTGAGCATATACAGAATGCTGAGGGACCACACGCTTACGAAGCAAGCTTCCGTGCGGGCGGGGGCATGGCCATCGCAGCATTGGCGCTTGCAAGCACGATGCCGATTGATGGAGATTTCCCTCGCGCCACTTACCTGCTTACCGCGAAAGAAGCGTTCCGGTTTCTGAATGCGCACAACCGTGAACTACTGAACGATGGGAAAGAAAATATACTCGACGACTATTGCGCACTGATGGCGGCTACCGAGTTGTATCGCGCGACGAAAGAGGAGGTCTACAGGTCGGCGGCCAACCGGCGCGCCACAAATCTGATGGCGCGGCTCGCGACTAGTGGAGCGTTTCACGATTACTGGAGAGCTGACGACGGATCGCGGCCTTACTTTCATCCTTCCGATGCCGGCCTTCCCCTTGTCAGTCTGCTTGAATATGAAGAGATTGCGGCGCCTGTTGCGCAGAAGCAAGTGCATATTGTCATAGAGCGTTCACTGCGCTTCGAACTTGCGATGACAAACGAAGTCAACAACCCGTTCGGCTACGCGCGTCAACTTGTGCGCATGGGCGACGGCACGATCCGCAGTGCTTTTTTCTTTCCGCATGACACAGAAGCTGCTCCCTGGTGGCAGGGTGAAAATGCGCGGCTGGCGTCGTTGGCAGCCGCCGCACGTATGGCCGCGCCGCTCTTTGAGAAAGATTCCGCTTTCCATGCGCAACTTGAAGATTATGCGTCGAACCAATTGCATTGGATTCTGGGCAGAAATCCTTTTGATTCGAGCATGCTGATGGGAAGCGGCCATGGCAATGCAGCATACATGTTTTTTCGTTCTTATAAGTACACGAGTGCTCCTGGATCGATCATCAACGGCATTACCGCAGCCATCGACAACGAAGACGGGATCGCTTTCAACGAAGGATTTGCGGTGACTGGCAAGGATGAAGATTGGCGCTGGACGGAGCAGTGGCTTCCACACGCGGCTTGGTATCTATACGCTATCAGCCTTCCACACCCGTGACGCCGTTGTTCCATTACTCCTTGTAGACGAGCCGGGGGCCGCTTACTTGTTTTACCTGGAGATCGACATTTACTTCAACGCGATCGGCGATTTTTACGAACGGAATGCTGCCATCGATGCCATAGTCCTTGCGGTCAAAGGCCATCGTTCCCTTGATCGAGCCCTGGCCGGTTCCTTTGCCCGTAACGGACAGCTTAAGCGTCTCCGGCTTAGAGACTCCTCGTATTGTGAAGTTCCCCTGGACGTCAAAGTCAACCGGACTAGTCTGCACAATCTTCGTTGAGTGAAAGGTAATGAGAGGATCCTGCTCGACGTTGAAGAAGTCTTTGCTCTTCAGCTTATTGTCCTTTACACCGCTTCCGGTGTTGACCGTGGCTGCCTCGATTTTGATGTCCAAGACAGCCGTCGTAACATCCACCGATGAAAACTTTAGCGTAGCGTGCCATTTGTCAAAGTTACCGACAATCGAGACTGAGGATTTCACATAGAACTTAATTGTGCTGTCGGTCGGGGTGGTTTCGAAGACAGGAACCTGTGCGCGACCTGATGTCGGCAGCGTCGCAAGGGCGAGAAGGCAGAGGATGGCTAGTCGCATGTGGATTGAGTTTCAACTTTCCTTCAGCCGGTGTCAATGAGCTTTTCTGTTGTGGGCACGCAGAGTCAATCTCTACCCGACTTCCGTCCGCACCCTATTGTCGATGCGGTTTTATCGACTTGCGCACAAAGCTCAGCCAGAGAAAGGCCAAATTAGGGAAGTTTGGATGGAGGGAATTTTAGCTCTATCCTGCTGCGGTACGGTCTGAGCTTGTATGCTTAGACGCGATTTGTAATCCGCTTAAGGAGCTTCTTTGATGCGTGCATCTACAACCCTCTCGCTTTCCCTCTTACTCTCTTGCCTTCCCTTGATCGCTCAAACACAACTCGCGGCTACGCCGCCGATGGGGTGGAATAGCTGGAACCATTTTGCGGAGCATGTGACTGATGCGGATGTGCGTTCGGCGACTGACTCGCTGGTGAGTACGGGGATGCGCGATGCAGGCTACGTGTATGTAAACGTCGACGACACATGGCAGGGGAAGCGGGATGCGCAGGGTGTGCTGCATCCGAATGAACGGTTTCCGGATATGAAGGCGCTGGGAGACTACATTCACTCAAAGGGGATGAAGTTTGGGATCTATTCTTCACCAGGGGCGCAGACGTGCGGGCACTACGAGGGAAGTCTCGGGTATGAGGAGCAGGATGCGAAGATGTACGCCGGGTGGGGCGTCGATTTTTTAAAGTACGACCTGTGCTCGTTTGGCGAGAACATGCTCAAGGCTGAAGCGGAGCATCCGAGTGATCCGAATGCAGCGAAAAACTTGATGATTGCGGCGTACAAGAAGATGGGTGATGCGCTGAAGGCTACGGGACGGCCTATACTTTATAGCCTTTGTCAGTATGGAGTCGATCAGCCGTGGAAGTGGGGGCCGGAGCTAGGCGCGAATATGTGGCGAACGACGGATGACATCGACGATTCGTATGGGCGGATGATCTCGATCGGGTTTGCGCAGGCGGGGCTGTCGAAGTATGCGGGGCCGGGGCACTGGAACGATCCGGATATGCTCGAGGTTGGAAACGGCAAGATGACCGAGGACGAGTACAAGACACACATGAGCTTGTGGGTGATACTCGCTTCGCCGCTGCTGGCGGGAAATGATCTGACCAAGATGACGGATGCGGATAAGAGCATCCTGATGAACAAAGAAGCCATCGCGATCGATCAGGATTCGCTGGGGAAGCAGGGTGATCGGCTGTACGAGAGTGGAGACCTGGATGTGTGGACCAAGCCGCTGAGCGGTGGACGCGTCGCGGTCGGGCTCTTCAACCGGAGTTGGAGCGTGCGTGACGTGTCTGTGGATTTACGTGAGATTGGCTTCAAGAGTGGCGGGAGTGTGAGAGATGTATGGAAACAGGCGGACCTGGGGCATCGCTCTGGAGTTTTTACTTCGAGGATCCCGAAGCATGGGGTGACTCTGATTATCGTAGGGAAATAAGGCTACCGACCGCTCGCTGCAGCGGAGACAGCTGAATCCGCCGTTCAACTCCATAAGGTGGCAAGCCTGTTATGCACTCGATGCCGTGCTGATTGTCTATTGTGATCTAGAACTTACAATTGATGAAGGCAATACTCCACTGCTACGCATACCACTGCTTTGGACACCGTTCCGCTCTTGCGTAAAAAAAGGACAGAGATTTTCATGGAAATTACGGCGAAGACTGCCGATCGACCGGATCGGATAGCCTGGCATCGCTATTTGCTGGGCTTGGCCCTTGTAGCTGCTGCCACCTACCTTATCTGCATTAGTTCACCGCCTTCGCTGATGGATGACGTCGATGCGGTGCAGGGACAGATCGCGCGCAACATGTTGACCTCGGGCGATTGGGTGACGGCGCGTCTCAATGGCGTGATCTATCTGGAGAAGTCTCCGCTGATGTACTGGCTGATCGCGATCTCATACAAAATCTTCGGAGTGCATGATTGGGCGGCGCGCATCCCGATTGCGCTGTCTTCCATCGGGCTCGCTTTGCTGACAGCGGCCATGGGGAAGTGGGCGTTCGGTAAGAGAGCAGGCTTCTATGCGGGTCTGTGCATCGCTACGTGCGTTGGGCTCTTTCTCTTTACTCGCATTCTTATCCCTGACGTGATGCTGACTGTTTCGATCGCATTCGCGATGTGGGCGTTTTTGCGAGTTCTGGACGATGAAGAGACACACCAGCAACGTTGGGCTTATCTGTTTGCCGCTAGTCTCGGCGTGAGCTTGTTGCTTAAGAGCCTGGTCGGTGTGGTGTTTCCGCTGGCCACTGCGGTCGTCTATCTCTCATTCACTCGTCAGCTCTTTTCGCTCGAGACCTGGAGACGCTTTCGCCCGTTTACGGGAACCGCGATTATGCTGGTGATCGCCGCGCCGTGGCACATTCTGGCTACGATACGAAACCCGCCCTACTTCGCGTTCACAATGCATAGCGGGCCAGGGCAGTATCACGGATTTCTCTGGTTCTACTTCATTAATGAACAACTACTGCGGTTCTTGAACATGCGCTATCCGCGCGACTACAGCACTGTGCCGAGGATCTGGTTCTGGCTCTTCCACTTTATATGGCTCTTTCCCTGGAGCGTGTATCTTCCCGCGGCGACGAGGCTCTCCTATAAGCCGATAGACCGCGCAGGCCGCATGCGGTTGCTTGCAGCTTGCTGGATAGGATTTATCTTAGTTTTCTTTACCTTTTCGAGTACGCAGGAATACTACTCGATGCCTTGTTATCCGGCGCTTGCGTTGTTGCTGGGTTCGGCTATGGCGACGGGTGGGAAGTGGGTGAAGTGGGGGACGCATGTTCTTACTGCAATCGCGGCAGTTTGCGCTGTTGCGGCTGTTGGCATTTTGTTTTACGTTCGTCACGTCCCGACGCCGGGAGATATCTCGGCTGCCCTTTCGCATCAAGCTACCTATAAGTTGAGCCTGGGCCATATGCAGGACCTGACGCTGGAGTCGTTCGCTTATCTGCGTGTTCCGCTTGCGCTGGCTGCGATTGCGTTCTTAGTGGGATTGGCGGGCACGATTCGGGCGCGAAGTCAGCGAGCTATTTGGGCCATGGCGTTGATGATGGTGCTGTTTTATCAAGCGGCGAGATTGGCGCTGATCGCCTTCGATCCGTTCCTCTCCTCACGTCCGCTGGCCAATGCGATTCTGGCTTCACCGCCGGGCGATGTGATCGTTGAGACGCAATATTGGTTGTTGTCTTCGATTCCCTACTACACAGGGCGCTCTGAGCTCCTGTTGAATGGCCGTTGGTTCAACCTGGAGTACGGCTCCAATGCGCCGGGTTCGCCGGATGTGTTTATCAACGACGCTGAGTTTCAGCGCATCTGGCTTACGCCAAAGCGATTTTACCTGGTGACGAAAGAGAAGAATGTACCGCGGCTTGAGCAGTTGGTGGGCGGCGAGCATCTTGATCTGGTGGCGAAGTCAGGAGGCAAGTGCGTCTACACAAACTTGCCTTTGAATACTGCCGCAACTCGGCAGGGATTTTGAACCGCTGTACTTCGATGCTTGCAGGTCGAACTAGGCCGACTGTTCGACCTGCGGGATGAGTTGAGCGATTTGGTAGAACGCGCTCGAAAAGGCATTCTTCATCGCTAACGAGGACTCGATACCACAGGTGCAGCCAGGACATTCGCGCCGAATCATTGCCTCCGCCTGGTGGGTATATGCGTCCGACTCCAGAACCTCGCGAAGGCTGTTTTTTAAGATGTTGCCCACGGGAGGCAATGGATAACATCCGGTCAACACGTCGCCGTTCGAGAGGACAAATACTTGTAGATAACCGAGGACGCATGGCGGTTCTTCCAGGGCATCGTTGCTGTAGTAGCTCCGGATGTAGTCGATCTCGAAGGCAGGACGCTTGATGATGTCGCGGAGAAATTTTTCAATCTCAGCGAGATTGCTTCGATCGGGCCACATTGCCGCGATATCAGCGTTCTGGAGGAAGAACAGATTTCGGCTGAGGATATTGAACTCAAGGTCGGCTCCTACGCCGTGGGCCACCTCTGCTAGTTCGCTGAGTTCCCTGGCAGAGATTCCATTGAGGGTGACGGAAAAAGCAACTCGCTTATTGCGCAGTGCACGAATGCCCTCGAGTGCGGTGTCGAAGTAGCCTTGGATGCCGCGGATACGATCGTTCGTCTCCCGCATACCGTCGATAGATACGTTGATATTGGTAATCGGGGATTCGTTGACCTGCGCAGCAAACTTCTTAAGCAGCAAACCGTTCGTCTGGATAATAATCCGCCTGAAGCTGGAAGTGTTCGACCGCTTGAGGATCTCGAAGAAATCTTTTCTGATGAGCGGCTCGCCGCCAGTAAAACGAAGCGATCGAATTCCCAGAGAGCCGACCTCGTTTACGAGATTGATTGCGCGATCGGTGTCGATGCCGTCTTTCCACCGAGACTTCCAATAGTCGCAACTGATGCATCTGGCCTGACAGTTTTCAGTCAGCTTAACGTGTGCCGCCAATGGCCTGACGTGCGAAGGCAGAAGTTTGTTCGAGTATTGGCTACCGGCCCAAACGCGGGGAAGGTAGAGATTAGGAAGGGGCATCAAATCTCCTCATCAGTTTTACCGCTCGTCAACACCTGATGTACGTACTTGAGCGTTATTGTATCGCTGACCGGGATATTGACGGACTGTATAGGAAGAGATGCAAACAAAAAGCCCGGACTTGTTGTCCGGGCTCTTTGTTTCGGTGATGGTTACAGATTAGGAGACAGCTTCTTCAGTGGCGGCGGCCTTGGCCTGGGCTACGGTCCAGTCGGGTGCGCCTACCTTGAAGCGGGCGAAGCGGCGGACGCTGATGTTCTCGCCGAGCTTTGCGACCTTCGAGGCGATGAGCTGGCCGATGGTCTGCGACGCTTCCTTGATGAAGGGCTGGTCGAGGAGGCAGAACTCTTCGTAGAACTTGGCGAGCTTGCCGGTGAGCATCTTCTCGATGATCTCTGCGGGCTTTCCGGAGGCTGCGGCCTGGGCGCGGTAGACGTCCTTCTCGCGCTCGAGGTCGGCTTCGGTGACATCCTCGCGGCTGACAAAGCGCGGGTCGACGGCAGCGATGTGCATGGCGACGTCGCGGAGCAGTTCCTGGAAGTCATCGGTGCGGGCTACGAAGTCGGACTCGCAGTTGAGCTCGAGGAGAACGCCGATCTTTCCGCCGGCGTGGATGTAGGTTCCCACTGCACCTTCGTTGGTGGTGCGGCTGGCCTTCTTTGCGGCCGACGCCATTCCGCGCTTGCGGAGGACGACGAAGGCATCTTCCATGTCGCCTTTCGCTTCCTGGAGGGCCTTGAGGCAGTCGCCCATGGGGGCACCGGACTTTTCACGGAGTTCTTTGACGAGTTTTGCGTCGATCTTTACGGCAGTTTCAGACATTGTGAGTTTCCTTGGAGTGGCGGTTTCTGCGAAAGGGGCGCGGGCTGGATGCCCGCGCCCCACCAAAATAGCAAGAGGTCGTTACGGCACGGCTAATGCTGTGCGTTTTCCTGACGGCCCCTCGGAACGGGTTCTAGACGGCGGCCTGGGCGGAGATGGACTCGTTCTCAGCTTCGGGCTCGGTCGCGGCTGAAGGCGCCTTGCGGATGTTTCCGCCGAGGACTGCGGCGAGGTCGACGGTCTCGTCTTCGTCGGCAGCAACTGCGACGGGCTCGGCTGCAGCGTGAATCTCGCCGGGCTCGTACTCACCGTCTTCGCCGATGTACTCGGGGGAGACTGCGAGAGGCTGAACGTCAGCGGACTCAGTGGCAAAGGCTTTCTCGGAGACCATCTGGACGCCTTCGTAGGCGGAATCGGCGATCTTCGTGGTGAAGAGGCGGATTGCGCGGAGGGCGTCGTCGTTGCCTGGGATGACGTAGTCGACGACGGTCGGGTCGCAGTTGGTGTCGACGACAGCGACGACCGGGATGCCAAGCTTGCGGGCTTCGGCGACGGCGATGGCTTCGTTGTTGGAGTCAACGACGAAGATGGCGTCCGGAAGGCGCTTCATGGACTTGATACCGGCGAGGTTGGTCGAAAGGTGCTTGCGCTCGCGCTCGAGCTTGATGACTTCCTTCTTGGTGAGGAGCTCGTAACGGCCATCGGTGGACATGTCGTCCAGTTCCTGAAGGCGCTTGACGGACTTCTGGACGGTGATCCAGTTGGTGAGGAGACCACCGAGCCAGCGGCTGTTAATGTAGGGCATGCCGGCGCGGGTTGCTTCTTCCGCGATGGCGTCCTGCGCCTGGCGCTTGGTGCCGACGAAGAGGATAAGCTTGCCGGTGGCGGTGAGGTCGGTGACGAACTTGGACGCCTCTTTGAACATCTTGAGGGTCTTCTGGAGGTCGATGATGTAAATGCCGTTGCGCTCGCCGAAGATGTACTCCTTCATCTTTGGGTTCCAGCGCTTGGTCTGATGCCCGAAGTGAACGCCAGCTTCGAGCAGTTCTTTCATAGTGATGTTTGCCAATGTAGCTCCTTAGTTAAGACAGCCGGACCGGTGCTCCGGTGCCTGGATTGATCCCTCGTGAGGGAGATTTGACTCCTTGCCTCGCGGTGTTTTTGCGAGGGTGTTGCTGAGCGGTGATTCCTTTTCGCCGCTTTGAAACAGGGCCCGTGGTGTTGCGGTGGAAGCCTGGCTGACGCCTCGGCTTCCACCTTGAGAACAAATGCAACAGCAAGTACAAACGCAGATCCCCTTCGGGGATGACAACCAGAAAGCAAGAACAACCGCGATTAGCGCTTGCTGAACTGGAAGCGTGCGCGAGCACCCTTCTGACCGTACTTTTTGCGCTCTTTACCACGCGAGTCGCGGGTAACGAGGCCTTCTGCCTTGAGCGCCTTGCGGAGCTCGGGGTTGAATACCATGAGGGCGCGTGCGATGCCGAGCTTGACTGCGTCGGCCTGGCCCATGACGCCGCCACCCTTTACGGTGGTGATGACGTCGAAGGTCTCGCCGATGTCGGCGATGCCGAGCGACCGCTTGGCGGCTGCGCGCTGTTGAGCGGTGACGAAGTAAACGTCACACTCTTTTTTGTTGACGGTGAATTTGCCGCTGCCTGGACGCAGGAAGACGCGTGCGATCGAGGACTTGCGACGGCCGGTTCCGTAGTATTGAATCAGATCTGCCATGGTGCTCCTTGAACTTTTACCTCAGGGGCTAAAGCCCCGTCGCTTTTGGTTCCGTAGATGTCCGGGCTAAAGCCCGGACCTACCCTAAAACTTTGTGGACAACGCGTATAAAGCCGTGCCCTTATCAAGACGAACGCTTAGCCTTCGAGCGAGTGTGCAGGGTGCGCTGGCACCATGACCTTCGACGTGAGAACCTTGGGCGCGTTGGACGCGTGGAAGTCCATGGCGACGGGCTGCTGAGCAAGGTGCGGATGCTGACTGCCCTTGTAGACCTTGAGCTTGGTGGCCATCTGGCGGCCCATCTTGTTCTTAGGGAGCATTCCCTTGACGGCCTGCTCAACGATGGCTTCGGGGCGACGGGCGAGAAGCTTGATGAAGGACTCTTCGCGGAGACCACCGGGGAAGCCGGTGTAGCGGCGATAGAGCTTCTGGTCAGACTTGAGGCCGGTCAGCACGATCTTTTCGGCATTGATGATAATGACGTGATCGCCCATATCGATGTAGGGGGTGTAGAGGACGTTGAGCTTGCCGGCGAGGATAGAGGCGGCCTGGGTGGCGAGGCGGCCGAGGGTCTTGCCGCTGGCATCGAGCACAAACCACTTGCGCTTAATATCTTTGCCGCTCGGAATCGTGGTGGACATCGTTGAGTTACTCCTTGTTTCTGCCGTCTTCAGTGTTCGGCCTGGTGCATGAAGAAAGTGGTGCCGGTTAGTAGTTCGCTAACAATAACTTCAAAAAGAAGAGCAAACGATCGATTGCGCCAGAGCAGAGCGGCGTGGCGAAGGAAGAGAGCTTCTCTCTCCAAACGCGCGGAAACTTACCGCTTAACCTGGACTACGCACAAACCTATGGGATGGGTGCTTCAGGGCGGCTGTGTTACAAGCTGCTCCCAGTGGATCCACCACGGATGTCCCGGTTGTCTGACTCGCCTGAGAACGATGCTGACACAGACGTACGGACGCGAGACTGCGCGAGATTTAATCTTACTGTCGGTTTGGCGCTTGCGTCAAGGATTGATTGGGGTTGTTTGGGGTGGATTTGGGCTATTCGATAGGGTGGTGGCGGGAGACTCAAGGTCAAGCACGTATATCTGCCCGTCGTCGTAGATATGGCGGCGGGAGCGGGCGAGTTCAGCGTATTGCTGGTGAGAGCGGAGACTGATGGCCTGCTCGCTGTGAATCCACTGGGTACGGCTGGGGTCGTTGAGGATCTGGACGGCTACCTCGTCGAAGATCACGGCGTCGGCGTAGGAGCAAACCAGGTATCGGATGTTATTGGCAAGAAAGTACTTGGCCAGGACCTCGCCGTCTCCGCGGGAGGGCCAGCCGGGAGGCGGACTGGCGGCTCCGGGGAAGTCGGCGATTTTGATGTCGTTGGCGCGATAGTCAAAGAGGAAACTGTTGGTGACACTGGCGATAGCACCGGCATTGGTGGGGATAGAGCGTTGCACGGCAGCGTATTGGTCCACGACGCTGGCGGGGACGATGGGAGTTTCGTGGAAGGCACCTTTGAGGCCGGCGGGAATCTGGTCGAACTCGAAGGTGAACTTCTGGTGCCACGTTGTGATGGCGGTGTAGCCGATAAAGAGGATGGTGACGGCCTGAAGGATGGGCCATTGCCGGGCAGAGGGAGCAGCGTTACGGCGACGGCTGAAGACGATGTAGAGGAGAAGCATCGCGGGGATGATGCAGGGGTAGTTGTAGCGGCGCACGGAGTCACCTCCGGTGCTGATACCGACGAGCAGAGTTGCCACGAGGCCAGCTACGGAGAGGGCGAGAATGGCTTCACCTTGCTCATCACGGTCGCCCAGGAACCATTCGAGGGCAACGAGAAGAACGAGGGGGGAGCAGAAAGGGATGACCTTGTGCAGGATGACGGAGATTCCTGCTCCCGAGGGCGCTGGGTACAGGCCGTAGGCGCTGTATTGGTAGCCTTTGCCCAGCAGGGGGTAGAACCAGGTGCCGGAGGTGAAGTGACTGGCGACCATCCAGGGAGCCATAACGATGAAGCAGGCTATCGCACCGAGGAGGAGTGTCTTTATGCCAGCGGGCAGACCGCGGCGTCTCGCATGGATGATGGCGACGCAGAGGACGAAGATGACTCCGTGAGGGAGATATGTGGATTTGGTGGTCGCGATGACTCCGGTGACCGCGCCGAGGAGGAGTGCCTGCAGGGCTGCGTTTTCGGTAGATAGTTTGCGGTGGGCCGCGAGGTAGACCAGAGCGAAGAAGAGAGCGCTGGGCAGGAGAACAAAGGTGAGGTTGAACTGAAGTTGCGGGGTGAAAAAGACGAGGAAGGCGAAGATGGCTTGCTGGGTTCGCGTCAGACGAAATTCAATGGACAGGGCATAGGCAAGAAAAGCCAGGAGAATGAGCCCGAGAGCGCGATCGGCCATCTGTAACGCCGTAAGGGGAAGGACGGCGAGCACCAGGTCTTGCAGGAAGTAGTTGCCGCCGATGCTGGACATGATGCGGCGCTCGCTGAAGGGGTCAGCGGCATAGTGGTGGAGCTGGAGCATCTTCTGCGGTGTGCCGAGGTAAAAGTTATAGTCGTCTCCCGCCTGATAGCCGCCGGAGTGTACCGTCGCACTGAGTCGCACCGCGAAGATGACGGTCGCGATCAGCAGAATGCCGGTGGCAACGGTTGAGGAAGATGTGGGCTGCGGGGCAGCTTCGATCTGAGAGTCGGTCTCGATGAAAGTAACTCGAAGGAAGATTGCGGCCAGTACGCCGAGCACCGTTAGACCGACGAGGACGGAAGCCGTAATCGCCTGAAGAAGATTGAGGCAACCACCGAGAAAGATAACGACACCGAAGCCGCTGGTAGCCGCAAGCGAAATGGACGGGCGACGGACTTTGAAGAGGCGCAGGAGGAGAGCTCCGTAGCCTGCGATCGAGACAAATAAGAGGGCGCACCAGAGAAGGGCCTCAATAAAGTGCAGGAGTGCAGCTGGGGTCATTCCATGTCCTCTGCGAATGTGGGGTTGGAGCGCTGCGCTCTCGGGCTGAGTTCATCCGGAGGAGACAGGGTGATGAGTTCGAGGGCCTTCCACGTGGTGAGAGCGATCAATGAGGTCATGAAAGGGGGTGGCCGGGCGCGGCGTTTTTAGATTACACCAGGGTAACGCCTGGCATTGAAGGTCGCCATGGCGTGCTGGTGGAGAGGCAGTTCACGTGGATGGAACGGATGGAATAGATAACAGTTCCGATTGGGGGAGACTCTTTCGAGTCGCGGTAAGGCGACGGCCGAGGAGCATTGCAGGGTGCTCGATGAGTCGATAGAAGATCTCTGTGACGAAGAGGGTGATAGCGAGAACTAAGGCTCCCAGATATGGGAGATAGATGCGGCAGACTCTTATGAGTAGAAAAGGCCCATAGCTTAGGCTGCTTCTCTTTTTTGTAGGGGAGAGTGAGGACAAAACCGCTGAGTAGAAAGAAGCTGAGTAGAAATAAAAAGATGACAGCCTGGTGTCCGGCGATGAGCAGCCGGAGGGGCGTGCGTATCAGTACGTGGGTGATGCGCTCCGGACAGATTCGGGAGAAATGATGAAAGACGACTGTGAACGCGGCCACCCCGCGCGATGAATCGAGTTCGTAGAATGGCGAGGCTCAGCCTCGTTACGCGGTTCTATCTCTTGAGGCATGGCCACTTGAGTATAGCTTTGGGGGTTCGTGCGTCGATCCGAAGCTTTCGTGTTTGAGCTTGGATGACGCTAAGTCGCTGTCGCAGATTGGGATTGGATTCTCTGGTGCCGCATGTCTTTGAAGGTGAGATGGCTTCTGATATACAAGGTGATGACGGAAGGATAGTTACCACTGCGTTACTTAAGCAATGCAGAGAACGTTCTTGACATCGCTCAAGCTGCTTCGCATTCACCAGATGCCGACCTCAACTTTTTGAAGAGAGTTTATGCAAATCATTGACCATAGCAGCGACGCTTTTCAGATGACTGTAGAAAACCCAGCAATGCGCGCCTATTTGCAACGCTACCCCTTTCTCATAGGTCCCGACAAAGCAATGAACGAGCTTGCCCGAAAAGCGATCTTCGACGGACTGGCCTCGCGGAACCGTGTTGCTACGCCAACGACAGTACGCAGGCTTCAGCCTGAAGAGACGCGACTGACGGCAGAGCAGATGGATCGTCTTCTCAAAATTATGGATGAGTCGCAGGTACCCCAGGCGGTTCGGGCCGAGATGATCGACGACTATGCCTGGGAAGCCAACCTGGTGCCGCTCGAAACGAAGAGCGCCCTCGTTCTTGGGTGCGCCGACGGAACGGAATTAATGTTTTTGCGCGCTGTGCTTCCAGATGCAAAGATTACGGCGCTCGACTATCAGGACGAAATTCCTCCTGCGCGCAAGCGGGCGATCGACGTTCGGTTTCTTCAAGGGGACATGAACGCCCTAATAGCTGGTTTCGGGCAGGAGTTTGATCTGGTCTCGTCCAACCACACCCTGGAGCACCTTTACACGCCGAATGAGGTTCTGACCACGCTTGCCGGCCTTCTGCAGCCGCATGGGGCGTTAATCTCCACGCTCCCCATGGATGCTATGGAGGGAAGCCCGTTTCTGAGCAAGGTGAAGCAGGCGGCCAAGAGAAAGACGATACACCCGCTGGATGTTGTCTATCTGGATGCCGGACATCCGTGGAAGACCAACCCTGTCGATCTGGACGTAACCTTGCAGGAGGCCGGATTTGAGCGGCCTCAACTCTACCAGCGGCAGGAGCATCTGTCGCGCTATGCGAACTTTGGAGAGACGAGATTCAAGGCTCAATTTGCGTTTGGAAGGGTGTTGCATGCACTCTTTTTTGGCTTGCCGCGCACCGTTGCGAAGGCGGTGTTGGCGGGAACTCCGCAGAGACTGTTTGGCAGAGGTTTGCTGGCAGCGGAACGCCGAGTATGGTTCGGCTCAAACATGTTGAAGAATCTCTACACACAGGAAGCTTGCGTTTTGGCTCGGAAGAACTCCTCCGCAACGTAGGTGTTCGCACCTGCCCTTTGAAGGTTAGTGTTCCAGTTGAATCTGGCTGGGCTGCTGGCCGAAGTTCGTCTGAAGCAGGCGGGGGATGATGGGTTTGCGGCGGTGGCGCGGTGGCGTGCCCGGGATGGCCGGGTCGAGGCGATAGAGGATAAGCAGGTTGCGCTCAGGATCGTCCATGGCGGGAAATGCGGCGACGCGCTGGAGATGGTACATGGGTGTGAGGGCGTCCATCTTGTCGTCATCGACCTGGTTCCACGCGACGTACCAGCCGGGATGGTAAGCCTGAACCCGGACGGCGAGGTCCATGGTGCCGAAGTCGTCGCAGATTGAGGGAAGACCGGTCATGAGAGACAGATTGGAGCCGCTGATGGAGAGGATGAGGGGATTGTGTCTGCGGTCGGCAGCGACGATTTGGTGAATCTGGGCGGCAGCAGAGGTGAAGGTGTAGTCGGGGTTTCGGACGTAGTGGAGCGTCTGGCGGGCGTCAGCGACGATGAGGACGGTAAGGACGACTGTGATGCTGGCGCCGGCGAGGCCGCGGAGTGGGTTTCGGACCGAATTGCCTGGACGGATGGTGAACGGTTCCCAAAGGCTTGAAAAGACGACCGGAATCAGGAGGGTGAGAGGGATTGCGATAACGAGGTAGTACCGCGGCTGGAGGTTGTTGTGGTAGGCGAGGAATGCGGCGTATCCAGCGGCCCAGAGTAGAAGCGCAGGGATCAGAGGGTTGCGCAGGAGGCGGGGTCGAAGGAACAGGGCGGAGGCCGCAGCCAGGAGACCGAGTGGGTAGAGGATATTGCCGATCCACAGGCCGTCGGCGATGGTATCGCCCAGAACGCTTAGAGCCGTGGATGGTGTCACTCCGGTGTAGCCGTTGGCGCTGAAGAGGTAGCGGTAGTCGTCTAAGAAGTGAGGACGGACGATAAAACCATAGTAAGCAAGCCAAATAACTGCGGCGAGAGCGACTACTGGAATGCCAACGTGCAGGAAGGGGCGGAGGCGGTATCCGGCACGGGCCCATAGTATCCATGCGATTGCCGGAAGGAGAAAGACAGCCGTGGTTTTGGTTAGGACCATGAGGGGAAGAATCAGACCCAAAGCGAGGATTGGGGCGATTTGCCCTAGGCTGGCTCTGATGGGGATGGCGATTCCCTGCCCCGGTGTGACGTAAGAAGCAACCAGAAGGGCAAGAAGAGTGAAGAGGACAAGGAGCGGCTCCAGGATGGCCAGACGGGTGAAGGCATAGCAGAAGGGGCTGACCGCGAGTAGGAGGACGGCGATGGCGGGGGCAAGGGTGGTTTTGTTGTTTCTGTTGTCTAGATCTGGATTGGAGAGATTTTGCCAGCGACGCAGTAAGAGGTAGGACGTCGCGAGAATCAATCCAAAGATGGCTACCGTGAGAGCCCGGGCAGCAACGAGGTTGACGCCGGTGAAACGAAAGAGCGCGGCCTCGAGGAGGGGCCAGACGGGCAGGGCGGCTGCGGGGTTGAAGTCGCCGGGTACGTACCAATAACCGCGCTGGAAGTGGCGGATGGCGCCATCACCATACCAGCCCTCATCGGTGTACTTGGCCCAGTCCATCCAGGGAGAGTGGTTCGGAAAGTCGGCGTTGAGATGGAAGGCATGCAGGATGAAGAAGATGGAGGCGAGCAGGAGCAGGGCGGCTTCGATGACCTGGAGAGTTCGGGACGAGTTGGGGCGCTGCTGATTCATAAGTACGGACGGTTAAACGCAAGTGTGCGGTAAGAGTTCAGGGTATTACAGAAATAATATTGAGGGTGCAAAGAATTGCGTATGACCAGGGTTACCGTGGGCTTTGATGGACGAGATCGAATGCTATTCTTCCTCTCAGACCCCCAGTGGAGATGAGAACGGATGGCGCAGGACCCGAAGAAGATCACCAGTATTTTGCTTGTTGTTATTGTTTTGACGGTGGGCTGGTTGGACTACTGGAGCAATAGTCAAGCATCTTATCGAGATCCGCGCATGTGGATGGATGTAGTCGAGGGGACGGCCCATGCGCCGGCCCAATATCGGCTCGGCGTAATCGATACGGCATACTTTCTGACTCGACACACGCATCTCGGGCTTCGGCATACGCTGACTTTGCTGGATGTGATTGCAGCGTTTATTGCCGTCTTCGTCTTGTTTATGATGCTGCGGCGATCGGCGGTGTATCGTGAGGCGGGAACTGCTGGGCAATGGTTTGGAGCGGCTGGGTTTGTCATCCTCGTTCAGTTTTATCTGGCATGGCTTCTGTGGTATCAGCGGCCAGAGACTCTCGCTACGGCGGCGATTCTGGCGCTGGCGCTGATGCTGCTGACGGTGCCTTTGGGCAGAGGTGCGGGAGTAGCTGTAATTGGTTTTTTGATCCTGGCGGCGGCGCAGGCTTTTGTCAGGGCGGATGTCGGATTTGCGCTGCATTTAGGAATTCTATTGGTATGTCTAACGCCGATAGGGCGCGGGTTTGCCCTCTCACGCAGAGTGCAGGTTAGTACCAGCCTGGTTGCGTTGTTGATCGTGATGGGCATTCAGTTTTGGCTGATGCGACGAGCGTTTCCGCATGCGGACTATGGTGGTACGAAAGTAGTTCAATTGCTTGTTAATTTGACTTCGCCTCGGTTGTGGATGCCTTTTTTGTTGTTTATCGGACCGTTTGCCTGGACGCTGTGGAAGGTAGTGAAGCGGCGGTACCTGGCGGATCCTGCTGACGCGGCAATGCTCGTGGGGGCTGTGATTTTTTCAGGGATGTGGCTGGTTGTGGGGCTGATGGCGGAGGTGCGAATTTTTATGCCGTTCGCGCTGGCGCTGACTCCACTAACGACACAGATTGTGATGCAGCAGTTTTTGCCGATCGAGTTGAGAGGTACGCCTAAAAGCTCGCTTTCGTAGCAAGTGGGTGCCGGTGTGGAGATGATGGTCGACCGCAGTCTTCCGACAGCATCCTTGGGTGGATCTGTTCCAGTCGCAGACTTCGTGTTAGCGCCAATTCTTTTTGCGTGAATGTGAATTAATCAGAGACAGACACGCTGAACCATCAGGCAGGGCTTTCCCTGGATGCAGTCGCCGGATTCACGATAAGCAGTTGCTCTACTCTGTTCACTCTGGCGCGAAATGAGATGCTTTCAGCTTACTGAAAGGCAGTTTCTACTCGTAAGAGAGGGCGTCGATGGGGTCTTTGCTGGCGGCCTTGAGTGCCGGGTAGAGTGCGCCGAGAAGAGCTCCGACGAAGGCGATCAGGATGGCTTTCCAGACGTACGGTACGTTGATGACGAAGTCGAGCGTTGGGAAGCGAGCCTCCAGGGCGGCGCTGAGGGCAAAGCTGGCGATGACGCCAGCGGCGATGCCGACCGCGGCGAGTACACCGGTCTCGCGGAGAACGATGCCGACTATGTAGGCGCGGGATGCGCCCATCGATTTAAGAATGCCGATTTCGCGGGTGCGCTCCATGACGGCCGTGTACATGGACTGAAAGATGACGAGGAATCCGATGATGACGGCGATCCCGATGACGACGCGGAGGCCGATGTTGAAGCCGGGGAGTCGATCGGGTGAGATGGAGGACAGATATTCTTCGGCAGTGGCTACGTTGTAGTCGCTCATGCCGGGGGTTGCGAGGATGGCCTTGCGGACCTGATCCTGATATTTAGGCTGATCTTCTGTTCTCAGATAGAACATGGTCGCCTTGCCCTCGGTTCCGGTGATCTGTCCCATGGTTTCGATGGGCAGGAACTTGCGTCCACCTTTGCCGTGCTCGACGATGCCGCAGATGCGGAAGGGGTGATTGAGAACGGTAATGGTGTCGCCAATTTTTTTGCCGGCTGCGGCGTAGTCGTCGAGGATGATGTCGAATGGGTGCTGGAAGGGGCCGCCGGAGATGAAGGTGAAGGGCAGAAGACCGTTGAAGGTCTTGTAGTCGATGCCGTAGATGCTGTCGAGTGAGCTGGTGATCTGGACGTTGACCGGTGCGGAGACGACCACGTGTGGTACCTGAGCGATGATGTCGGCCACCTTGATGGAAGCACCGGCAGGGCTCATTCCAATGAAGTTATTGATAGTGCTGGGGCGGACGAACATGTCCATGCCAATGCCGTTTTGACGAGTCTTGAAGCCGTCGAGCTTGCCCATAAGGATGGCAGTGATGGACAGAATCATGATGACTTCGATGGCGATGGCGAGACAGCTGATAAGAGAGCGCAGGGGACGATGGACGAGATTGCCGACTACCAGTTTGTTCATGCTGTATCCAGTGTATGGGACAGGGTAGGAAAAACCCACTGGCCGTCAGGCCCGATGGGCACTGATGGCCGGTAATTCGCGGCTGGGTAGTGGGGTTTCACGTTACGGCCAGGCACTCCGACTCATCAGCCTTCGGACGGTTCCTCGACGAGTCGCGGTCTGGGAACGCTTCGAATGCGCGGAGCCGTGCGCAACACGATGCCTTCGGGACCGATCAAGAAGGTTCCAACGACCGGTGCGACATAAGCACCTATGATGGCAGCGAAGACGACGCCGACTGCGGAGAAGAAGATCATATAGATGATTGCGTTAATGTCGGCTTCCGGAGCGGCATGGCTGTAAAGCACAAGCATAATGAGACCCCATGGAGACTTGCGGGTATCTCCGCAGAGTGAATCGAAGACGGTGAAGAGGAGAAACCACAGGGCAGGCGCAAGCAAAAAGACACCAAACCATCCCAGGAGGTGATAGGCAATGGCGGTAGACGAGAAAGAAACGCCTGTACTTTCGTCCCCCTCAGCCAACAGACCGACCTCGTGGGCGTAGACGTTTCCGGATAAAATCGCCGGCTTATTGGGCCAGATGAAGTGCGGGACGATATTCTCGAAGCTTTGGATAACAGGGTAACCGCCAAACGTGCCAAATAGCTGGGTGTGATTGATGATTGCATCATCAATGGACAGCATCTGGAGACGATCGAAGAAGCCTTCCGGATTATTGTAGTATCCCTGAATCCGATCATCAGTAGCTACCTGCGCAGTCTCAAAATAATCCTGTCGCACTTCTCCAAGGTTGGACAGGAGCGAGAGCGAGGTTTGGAAGTTGACCTCGCCGCTATCTTCTTTAAATCCCCTTCCGTATTGGGAGTAGGGAACCAGGTAATAGAAAATTAAGAATGTAACGATGACGCCGCCAACCAACTGCGAACGGGACATGTTGAAACGCTGCGAGGCAGCGGCCAGTAGCCAACATACGAATGGCGCGATCATGGACTCTTTGGAGTATCCAAGAATTCCGTTCGTGAACAAGAACGCGCCGGAGATCAGGACTGGAACGTTGGTGCTGTGAGTTCCTCCGCTGCGGCGGATTGTGTTGAGGACGCCTAGAAAGATCGCCAGGGGTAAAAAGTGATTGAGTTGATTGAGAGCGCTGAGAACAGTACCGTTACCGCTAGGGAGAGCATAGAAGCCAACGTAAATGAGAATCCCGAAGACCATACTGCCGACGGTCGCTGTCTGCATGTTGGCGTCGGTGACCATCTTCCCAAGAAGGGCCTGTCTGGGAACAACCTTCCCGCTAAGGTAGGCAGCAAGCAGCATCATGCACATGCCGGAGAGATAGACGACCATTGTCAGGATAGGCGACTGCAAATTTGAGTCCGCGGGCTCGCCGAGATAGGCCTTCACGCACAGGCCAAGGATGACTCCGAGGACGGAGTTGAAAAAGATGAACGATCCTGTGGTGCGGGTAAAGCCGCCCGCCACATTAAAAGCAATTGCTGAGACGACGATATAAAAGAAACATAATAGGCTGAAGGTGGAATCAGTTCCCTGGAGCTGCTGGATGACGCAAAGACTCGCCGCAAAATAAAAGACGGGGACCAGCGGAACTTTTTCCGGAAAAGGAAGGCGCATTCGTTGTCTTTGTTACAGATGGAACCAGTTCTAATACCGGTTGACGTTACGTAGGGTGCTCGACAGGGTAGTCAGCTATTTCTCAAGCAATATCTCACGACGAGAATCCGCGGAAGTCAGCGTTCGGGAGGCCGTCCGTGTGGAGCGATCTCCCTGCCAAAGTATACCGGACGTCTCAGGGAAGATCCGACGAGACCTTTGGGCAATCTTGCCTGCCCCATGCGTAACCAATCTGGTTCCAATCCGGGGATGGAGACATTACCCAAAAGTGGCTTTGACTTTGATAATTCAGACGTTCTATTCTTCGATTCAAGCTGGCGTGCAGCGGACCGTTGGTCCGTGCCGATGGGTGACCGGAGCGAATGGAACGTTTCTGCGACGAACTGCGATGGGAGCGAGAACGACGTAAGGTCTCTCTTGAGAGGATCTGCGAGGAGACGAAAGTCTCGTCCCGTCATCTTCTTGCGTTAGAGGCAGGCGAGTACGGCGCGCTGCCCGGAGGCGTGTTTCGAAAGGGAATCGTCCGGAGTTATCTGGGAGCATTAGGCCTGGACGAGGGTCCCTGGATAGAGCGCTTTGAGAAAAGCTTGCAAGAGAGCGGCGCAAACGGCCCAGAAGTGGCTGACTGGACCGAATTTGCAGAAAATGTACGGAGAAACAGGGGCGGCAGCGAGTCTAAGTCTGGGATGCGGTGGATGGGCGTCGCAGGAATGCTTACGTCTTTGGGTGTTCTAGGTTGGGTGGTCTGGAAGTTCGCACTGCACGGTCATTTGCTTCCATAGAACTCGGTCGTATCAAGGATGTTGAAAGTTCGATAGCAGCAAACAATCACATCGAAGCATCTTCCTACCACTTTATTTTCAGAAGTTTACGGAAGACTTGGGCTTTTGCGCCCGGAATAAAAGGACTACCAGAGACACCAATCCAAGGTGTTGCCGTTCGCTGCGATATTTAGCGGTTCGAGGGCCGGGTGGCGCGGATGGCTGCCGATTTTTGGCAATGGAATGACATCCTGCGTAAAATGGAGAAGTTATTTAGCAGGACAGGCTCCACCTGTCTGAATGCTCTGGAGGATATCTTTTGGCGACACGCGACCGTTTTCTGTTTACCAGTGAATCTGTAACCGAAGGGCATCCCGACAAGATTGCCGACCAGATCTCCGATGCGATTCTGGATGCCTGCCTGGCGCAGGATCCGTATAGCCGCGTGGCTTGCGAGACGTTGACCTGCACTGGACTGGTGGTCATCGCCGGCGAGATTACGACGAAGGCCTATGTGGACTTCCAGAGCCTTGTCCGCGGGACCGTTGCCGCGATCGGGTACGACAATGCACTGTATGGCTTCGATTCGAACACGTGCGCTGTGATCTCGACGATCAACAAGCAGTCCGGCGATATCGCCATGGGCGTGGATACGGGCGGGGCGGGCGACCAGGGCATGATGTTCGGTTATGCGACGAACGAGACCCCAGAGCTGATGCCGACACCGATCTCACTGGCGCACAAACTGGCGCACAAGCTGAGCGAGGTTCGCAAGAATGGGCTGATGGCGTACCTGCGGCCGGATGGCAAGAGCCAGGTGACCGTGGAGTATGACGCGAATCACAAGCCGAAGCGGGTGGATGCGGTCGTGATTTCGACCCAGCATGCCGAGAATGTCGGGAACGAGGAGCTGCGTGCCGACATCCTGAAGAACGTAATTCAGGCTGTAATCCCGGCGGAGCTGCTTGACCATGACACGAAGTACCATATCAATCCGACGGGCCGCTTTGTGGTCGGCGGACCGATGGGCGATACGGGATTGACGGGCCGGAAGATCATCGTCGATACGTATGGCGGCATGGGCCGGCATGGTGGCGGAGCGTTCAGCGGTAAGGATGCAACCAAGGTGGACCGTTCGGCTGCTTATATGGCGCGGTATGTGGCGAAGAATATCGTTGCGGCTGGACTGGCCGACCGTTGCGAGGTGCAGTTGGCCTACGCGATTGGTGTTGCTGAACCGGTTAGCGTGCTGGTGGATACCTTTGGAACGGGCAAGGTGGATGAGTCCAAGCTCGAGGATCTGGTGAGGAAGAACTTCTCGCTGACGCCGAAGGGCATCATCGAAGGTCTCGATCTGCGCAAGCCGATCTTTAAGGCGACAGCAGCGTATGGTCACTTCGGTCGTAAGGGCGATAGCTTCACGTGGGAGAAGACCGACAAGGCTGCTGCTCTCGCGGAGCAGGCCGGGGTCAAGCAGAGCGCGTCCAAGTAATTCTTTTCAATTGAATCGGGAGATGGGCAGACTTTTCGGGTCTGCCCATCTTTTTGTTGGCCGGCACCCCAAAAATCGGGATTAGACTGCTGGCTACAGCTTAATTGCATCTCATTTGGTACCCACCCCAATAAAGAAGAGGGTTTTCGATGCTTATTAAGACTGAATACGATATTCAATTTAATCTTTCCATGCCTACGCCGATGATGGCGATGCTGCATCTACACCCGTCACTTGATTCTCAGGTGAAGGCAGGCAATGATCTAAAGGTCGAACGCATCGACCGCGAGACGAAGACCGACGTTCCGGTGTCCGAGTACTACGATGTGTTTGGAAATCGCTGTACCCGGTTTATGGCTCCCTTCGGGTCTATTCGGCTGAGTGGAAATAGCGTCGTTGAGATGGAGGCAGCACCAGATTCTATCAACGCGCATGCGCAGCAGGCTCCTGTGGAGAAGTTGCCGTCGGAGGTACTTCAATTTTTGCTCGCAAGCCGATATTGCGAGGTGGATCAGTTCGGACCGATCTCACAAGATCTCTTTGGCCACATGACGCCGGGCTGGACGAGGGCTTCGGCGATTCGGGATTGGGTGCATCAGAAGGTAACGTTCAACTACATGACAGCAAGATCCACTAAGACGGCTATGGATGTCTTTGCGGAGCGAGTTGGAGTGTGCCGGGACTATCAGCATCTCGCGATTACGCTGTCACGGTGTCAGAATATTCCGGCGCGGTATGTAACCGGCTATCTGGGAGATATTCGCGCTCCGTACAGTGGTGCAGGCGACTTCAGCGCCTGGTATGAGGTGTTTCTCGACGGGCGCTGGATGACGATGGATGCACGACATAATGAACCGCGTATTGGTCGCGTGCTGATGGCGACAGGGCGAGATGCGGCAGACGTTGCGCTAACAACTTCGTTCGGGAATGCAGCTTTGACGAACTTCTATGTCGATAGCTATGAGGTATTGGAAGATGGGACAACGGTTCCGAGTTTGCCTGGAACCGTACCACAGGCAGCTATTGTGACGTCTGCGAACAGGAGTTCGGCTGGCGCAATTCAGGGCTTCGCGGAGTAAAAGGTGTAGGTTGCCCTGTAGGGAACGCGAGCGCTGGTATTGATGTGCTGAGCATCGCAACCGGTGGCAGGAGCTACGCCCCCGTGAGTGTCAGAGCGGCGGATGAACTCAACTTTGGTCATGATGCCAGTTCCGGAAGCGCCTGATGCCCTCAGGAGGAGCCAGGGGATGGAGTTGGGGTCCGATGAGGCGGCTTTCACGAGCACAACGCCTTTGACGGAGCTGCCATCTTTCGAGTTCCAGGCGGGACCAGCGCTGTGTGTGCCTGCAGGATTGCCCGAGGCATCGGTGAG
Source organism: Tunturiibacter lichenicola (assembly GCF_051013355.1). Lineage (GTDB taxonomy): Bacteria > Acidobacteriota > Terriglobia > Terriglobales > Acidobacteriaceae > Edaphobacter > Edaphobacter lichenicola_F. Next base: position 1,419,897 of record NZ_CP132944.1, read on the forward strand.
GTTTGCTTCCGGAGCCTGAAACAGCCATTCCGGTCCGGAGGGACCTTGCTGACAGATGTAGATTTGGATCCCTTTGCCGGTAACGGTGAGGATGGGGTGTTGCGTCGATGGTGGCTCGCTCTGGGTTTGGGCTATTGCGATGGAAGCAAAGCAAAAACTGAGCGTTGAAAGAGTAAGGATCGCAACGAAGCTCCGCATTGGTTCTAGTTTAGCTCGCAAATGAGTTTGGGAGAAAGATGCGGGGGATTCAGTTCGAAGTTTGAGTGAACGAATCGGAGTGCGCCGAAATACGGGCGATGGGAGGATACTGGAATGACGATGACAGATGCAGTGAAGACGAGTGCGGGCGGTGCGGTTCCCAGCTATTTTCCCGGAAAACAGTGGCAGCAGGTGCTGGGACGAGACGCCACAGCAGATGGACAGTTTGTCTATGCCGTGAAGTCGACGAAGGTTTATTGCAAACCGAGCTGCGCAAGTCGGCGGCCATCGCGAAAGAATGTAACGTTCTTCCCTACCCCGGCGCTGGCTGAGGCTGCTGGATACAGAGCTTGCAAGCGCTGTGAACCGGAGAGGACTGAGGCCAAGGCAGATCCGCAGGCCGGGGCCATCGCAGCTGTCACAGAGTATTTGAAAGATCACGCGGAGGAAAAAACTCGGCTGGCTGATGTGGCGAAGGCCACTGGTGTTGGTCGGCTGACGATTTTGCGTGGGTTTAAACGGGTGCTGGGGGTAAGCCCAGGGCAGTATGCGAAGGAGGCCCGGCTGGAACGCTTCAAGAGCAAAGTGCGAGAGCCGAAGAAAGTGAAAGCACCGATTACGGATGCGATTTATGAAGCAGGGTTTGGGTCGAGCAGCAGGTTGTATGAAAAGAGCGCCGCTACGTTGGGGATGACACCGCGAGTGATGCGGGAGGGCGGGGCCGGACTGTTGATTCGTTATTGCACCGCACCGAGCCCGCTGGGAAGGATGCTGGTGGCGACGACAGATAGAGGGATCTGCTCGATTGCATTTGGCAAGGATGATAAAGCGTTAGTCGGGGGGCTGCGGGAGCAGTTTTCGAAGGCGCAGCTGGTGGTGTCCAAGGGAAATACGGGATGGCTTGCGGACGCGGTTGCGTTTGTGACGAGCCAGCTTGGAGAACATCCGCTGGCGGCTACGTTCCCGATGGACGTGCGGGCGACAGCGTTTCAACAGCGAGTTTGGAAGGCGCTGCAGGCGATTCCACGAGGAGAGACGCGAAGCTATTCGGAGGTGGCGCTGCAGTTGGGTGCGCCTACGGCTTCGCGGGCGGTTGCGGGAGCGTGTGGAGCAAATCCGATTGCGATTGCGGTGCCCTGTCATCGGGTGGTGGGCAAGGGTGGAGCGTTGACTGGATATCGGTGGGGCGTGGAGAGGAAGCGGCGGTTGCTGGAGGCTGAGAGAGCTTGACGCCGTGATAGGCTGCGGCATGCAACTAAGCGGACTTGCGAGGATAGGTGTTAACCGGGGATGAGTGCTGCAACGAGTCATGTAATGCCAGATGGCTTTAAGCGATGGCTCGTGGCAAGTGTGAGTGTCCTGCTGATTTCTCTGGGCCTGGCGCTGGCGGATATCGTTGCAGCCTTTGTTTATTTCGCGGATAAGACAGATCCCATCTGGGTCACGGTACTTGGAGTTGTTGCGGCACTGGGAATCGCATTAGGGTTCGCGGGATTTTTTCTGCTCATGGCGATTGCGGGGTGGCAGTCGCACCGTGAGTCGAAGCGAGTGCAGGTGATACCGCCTGGTCATAGAGATAACGGAAGTGCAGGCTAGCGGTCGGAGCAAGTTGAAATGCTGGTTAAGATGCGTTTCCGCGCTCAGAAAATGATTCTTTGATGTGCTTGAAAATAGATGAGTTCCTTGAAACGCCTCCAAGTAAAGGTGTCGGAACGGCGAGGCATACTGGTATTCTGGAACCACCTGCAACGACTTTAGAAAAATTTGAGACGAGGTAACGAATGGCGACAGCGACGATTGATCAAGCAGCAGCAGCCCCGCAATACAAGGTAGCGGATATCTCTCTGGCAGAGTTTGGCCGTAAGGAGATTGATATTGCCGAGCAGGAGATGCCAGGGTTGATGTCGATCCGCAACAAGTATGCTGCGGGCAAGCCGCTGGCCGGCGTTCGGGTGACGGGCTCGCTGCATATGACGATTCAGACAGCCGTGCTGATTGAGACGATGGTTGCGTTAGGCGCGACTGTGCGCTGGGCAAGCTGCAACATCTTCTCGACGCAGGATCATGCAGCGGCGGCGATTGCTGCCGCGGGCGTCTCCGTGTTCGCGTGGAAGGGCGAGACGCTGGAGGAGTTCTGGTGGTGCACGAACGAGTCGCTGAAGTTCAGTGACGGTAAGGGTGGACTGCTTGGGCCACAGCTTGTGATCGACGATGGCGGCGATGTGACGCTGTTAATCCACAAGGGTGTGGAGATGGAGAAGGGCGATAAGTGGATTAACTCGCCTTCTAGCTCGACCGAAGAGGATGTGATCAAGACTCTCTTGAAGAAGGTGCATGCAGAGCATCCGACGCGCTGGCAGGATGTTGCCAAGGAGTGGCGTGGCGTTTCGGAAGAGACGACGACCGGTGTTCACCGGCTGTACAAGATGCTGGAGAAGGGCACGCTGCTGGTGCCTGCGATCAATGTCAACGATTCAGTGACGAAGTCGAAGTTCGACAACCTTTACGGCTGCCGTGAGTCGCTGGTGGATGGCATCAAGCGCGCGACCGACGTGATGGTTGCGGGTAAGGTTGCTGTTGTTTGCGGATACGGTGATGTGGGCAAGGGTTCGGCGGCTTCGCTGCGTGGGCTCGGTGCTCGCGTGATCGTGACGGAGATCGACCCGATCAATGCGCTCCAGGCTGCGATGGAAGGCTATGAAGTTACGACGATCGAGGAGACTCTCGGTCGCGGCGATATCTATGTGACCTGCACAGGTAACGTCGACATCATCACCGTTGAGCACATGAAGCTGATGAAGGACCAGGCTATCGTCTGCAACATTGGACACTTCGACAATGAAATCCAGATGGAGCCGCTGAATGCGCTGAAGGGCGTAAAGAAGCTGAACATCAAGCCTCAGGTGGACAAGTACACGTTCGAGGGCGGAAACAGCATCTTCGTTCTGGCCGAGGGCCGATTGGTAAATCTGGGTTGCGCGACTGGACATCCGAGCTTCGTGATGTCGAACAGCTTTGCGAACCAGACACTGGCGCAGCTCGATCTGTGGAAGAACAAGGACACGTACAAGATCGGGATTTACATTCTGCCGAAGAAGCTGGATGAAGAGGTAGCACGACTTCACCTTGAAAAGATTGGCGTGAAATTGACCACGTTGTCGAAGAAGCAAGCGGATTATTTGAGTGTTCCGGTGGATGGGCCCTACAAAGCAGACCACTATCGCTACTAAACTTGAGCGAGATACACAGAAGGGCCGCCAAATATCTTTTGGCGGCCCTTCTGCTTGCGCATCGAGAGAATCAAGTCGGCTTGTTCAGTCTTCAACGTTCAAGTGAGGCCAGTTCTTGCTGCGCGGACGTCATCGCGATATGCCAAGGATCTGAGGACAGGAGGGTGGGCGGGGATCAGTTTGCTGCGGCGGGAGTGTAGTCGTCAGCGGTGATTACTTGGAGTCCAGCCGTGGTGACGGGCTGTTGATCAATGAGAATGACGGTGCGAGCAGAGCCTGCGGAGTAGTTGACCTGGGGTCCGGTGTAAGCAGCAGCGGTGGCGCTGGGAGCAACGCCGGTGGGGACCATGACGATGGTATATGTACCGGTCGGAATATTGAGATAGCCAGTATTGGCACCGAATGGGACACCGGTAATTAGAGGGGTCACGGCAGTTAGTTTCTGGCCGGCTGGAACGAGATAGATGTCCACGGCGCCGGCACGAGTGGCCTGGTCGATGAAGCGAAGCGCTATCTGCCCCAGAGGGGCCGGTTGGCCCTGGTCGACGAGAACGAGTTGCTGGAGACTGGAGGCAGAGTTGCCGATCAGGACGGTGTATTGGGTCGAGGCGGCCAGCGTGGCCTTCGAGGAGGAGAGGACCTGCCTTGTCCCGGCGGTTTCGGCGCTGATCGTATCAATACCGGGCGATAGCGGAACGTACGATGTGACGGTGCCGAAGTCAAGGTTGAAGGCAACGGCCGCAGAGCCCCGATAAAGATCGAAGCCGGGGGTATCAGCAGAAGCAGCGATGATACGAACCTGCGATTGCGGAGCGGAACTGATGGCCTGGCAGCCGGTGAGGGTCACTAAAGCGGCAGCGGCTGCAAAGAGGTGAACGGAGAGACGGGCGGGATGGAATAATTTGTCGAACATTGACCGTCGGGCTCACGAACACATTTCGGGTAGGAACGCTGCTATCAGTCACTCTAACCGATTTCACCGTACAGGCGACGGTGGAGTTGAGTGAGACTATGGCTAAATTGTGGGAGTAGCTTGAGTTGTGGCCAATCAGTGCACAGGCTCTAGCTTACGGCACAGATAAGAAGGGTCATGTCGTCGTGCTGCGGTGCGCCGGCGGTGAACTTGTCTGCGGCGTCGAAGATGCATGTGAGGATTTGCTGGGCGGAGGCGGTGCAGCTCGGCTGGTCAAGGAGCTGATTGGCTGTAGCGATCATACGGTCCTCACCCCACTCCTCTTTGTCGTGGTTCATGGCCTCGGAGATGCCGTCGGTGAATGCGAGGAGGACATCGCCTGATTCAAGCTGGATGGTGGCCTGGGCGTATTCAGCGTCGGGAAGCAGGCCGATAACCGTTCCCGTAGGTTCGAGAGCGATGGCCTGGGAACGACGGAGAACGTACGGAGGATTGTGGCCGGCGTTGACGTAGGTCAGGATTCGGGTGACGGGATCGAATTCGGCGTAAAAAAATGTTGCGTAGCGATTGGTAGTAGAGGACTCGTAAACCAAGTTGTTGACATTGGATATGAGGGCGGCAAGATCTCCCTGCTGCAGGCCGGCAATGCTGCGAAGACTGGCGCGCAGGCTGGCCATGAGGAGCGCCGCAGAGATGCCCTTGCCGGAGATATCCCCGAGAGCGAGCGCCAAATGAGGTTTCCTGGGTGGACGTGAAGGAAGAAGAAAGAAATCGAAGTAGTCGCCGCCAACGACCTGGGCGGGTCGGCAGAAGCCGGCTAGGTCTACACCCGGGACATGTGGGTATGTCTGTGGGAAGAGTCGCTCCTGCACCTCGCGGGCGATTTCGATCTCGCGAGAGATTCGTTCGCGCTGTGCGACTTCGGTGGTGAGGGTTTCAAGGAGTTCGGCATTTTCGAGAGCCAGGCCTGTCTGTGAGGCGATGGTCTGAAGAAGTTGTCGGTCGGTCTTGCTATAGGGTTCTTCAGAGCGCTTGGGTCCAAGAGCGATGACGCCAGCAAGACGACTGCGACCAGGAAGTGGGACCAGGAGCTCTGTAGAGAGGTCGGCGAGGGCTGTACGTTCGGCGTCGCTGGCATTCACGAGCCAACTAGATGGGTCGTCACGATAGACGTTGGCTGGGGTCTTATCGCGGGTGAGGGTTGTGATTGTGGTCGATGCAGCAGGCAGGGAGAAAACCTGCGCGGTACCGGGGATCATAGGAGTGCCGGTGGCAAGCTGCAGCTTGAAGGTCTCACCGCTACGAAGGAAGACTGCGATGCGTTCGATGTGCAGTGTCTCTCCTAGGCGGCGTGTGATGGTTTCGAGGAGAGGTGCTACTTCGGTAAAATTTCGCGCCTCATCGGAGAGTTCCGAGAGAAGTTGCTCGGTGGAGTAAGCCTCGCGGAAGAAGCGCTGGTCGATCTTTTGCTGCAGGCGTTTGGAGAGGATGAAGCGGAAGGCAAAGAAGACGATAACGATGCCGACCATCCGAACGATATCGACGTTGCGCTGAGGCCCGGGGTGAGAGAGAAAGTCTTTCAACGACAAGGCCAGCCAGATTCCGAGCAGAACTCGTATGGTGATGAGCGATTGGCGGGCGAAGGCGTATCGGGAGCCCTGGCGGATGAGGATGCTGACGTCCATCGCTCGCTGGACGATGACGACGTAGGCAAGGGAGAGCGGAAAGAGAAGCAGGATCAGGAATACCGAGAGGTCAATCCACTGCGGGATGTCCTGACCTAGATCGGTGTGCCGGTAAATGGAAATGATGACAAGAATGAAGAAGGGCGTAAGGCCAATGGATGTCCCGAAGTACAGGACACGGAGGCGACGGCGCGCATCTCCAGTAGCCTGCGAGATTTTGGGAAAAAGAGCGAGGAAGAACCACGAAATTGCAGAGGAACTGAGGAGATTTTCGGTCGTGTTGATGGCATAGGCGTAAGGCAAAAACCTATGAATCACGCTGAAATTCCACATGTCTCCATAGGAGAAGAAGAAATCAAACGGAATGAGAAGAAGGATAGGAATGGCAATCAGCCATTTGACCCATGGAAGCTTGACATCTAAAGGCGAGCGCTCGGGAAAGTAGACACCGAAGAACATAAGGCAAAGCGGCATAGCAGTCTGGGCCGCGATGTTCCAGAAGAAAGCAAATGGTTGGATGAACGAGTTCGTAATGAGGGTGACGTTGACAAAAAGAGGGTCGAAGTAACTGAGAATGCCTAAAATGAGCCAGGCATGCGGATTGCGAGGGCGCGCGAAGACCACCCAAAGCCCAATGAGGAGACACAAAAAGGGCAGCACGGCGAACGTGAGTCCGGCCGCTATCGCAAAGGCAGAGCGCTTTTCAGGATGGACAGCAGTAAGGCGAATAGTCGTGGTTTGAATCGCTGAACTGAGACCACGACGGTAGGTAACCGTCATTGAATCGCCTGGGGAGGAGCGGCGAATGTGATCCAGAGCGACCTTGCGCCCGGTGTAGGGTTGGCCGTTGATGGAGACGATGGTGTCAGATCGCTGAAGGCCAGCAGCACGGGTCTCTTCGCTGTCACCTGCAATATTTTCCTGCGGGTAGCCACTGTTGAAGGGAAAACGAACAAGCCTGTCGCCGTGTGCGAAGACGTTATAGTTCAGCACAGCGCCGCCGTACGCATGCAACAGTGCAAGCGCGGCTACCACGGCGAGACAGAAATATTGAAGGCGTGCGGATTTGTGAGGCATAGGCCAGTTACTGAGATGTCGGTTGCTGAGATGGTAGCAGCGCTATCGGATATTGGAACGAGTAAGTTGTTCAAATAAGACGGGCATCCTTGCCTGGATGCCCGTCTGAATAAATCTAAATCGTTGCTGGCTATTTTTTGGGGTGGCTGGCGATGATCTGGTCTTTGATCTTGTTGTATGTGGCCTGCGGGAGAATGCCACGGGTAACGAGTTGGTTCTTCGCCGTGTAAGGGCGGCCATCGATGATGCGCTTTGCGTAGGCATCGCCGATGCCATTGAAGGCCTTAAGTTGGTCGGCGGTGGCGGTGTTGATGTCGAGCGGCGCGGCAGAGGCTGCAGCGGAGGGGGCGGCAGGTTTTGCGGTTTGGGCAACGGCCGCCGCTGGGATTAAGGCTGGAATTGCTGCAAGCAGGAGCGCGGCGGAGAGAAGTTTGTGGCGAAGATCGAGCATTGTAGGTCTCCTTCTATTGGCTGTGGGCTTTACAGCGGAAGAGTACGAGAGTAGGCAGGATGCGTCAAGCAATCTGTACTCTGCGCTCCCTCTCCGAGAGTTCTGCTTGCTCATAAATTAGGCAAGTTGACTTCTCGATGCTCGAAAGCTACCCTGAAGTTGTCATGAGCAAGCTGCACCTCCATCACGGACATACCCACCATCACGCGAAGAGCGTGTCGGCGGCTGTGTCCTGTATGGCAAAGTAACAACTGCTCACTCAGGATTTGGAAAGGCCCGCTGACGCGCACACCGCGAGCGGGCCTTTTTCTTGCGTGACGAAGAAAACTGGAGAGTTACGAATGAGCGATGCAGTGAAGATTGATTTTGCGAAGATGGATGGCCTGGTTCCGGGCATGGTGCAGGATGCAAAGACGGGCGAGATACTGATGCTCGGTTTTCTAAACGAAGTGAGTTATGCGAAGACACTCGAGACTGGGTATGTCACGTTCTGGAGCCGAACGAGGCAGAAACTCTGGATGAAGGGCGAGACCAGCGGCAATCGTCTGCGGGTGATCGACGCTTCAACTGACTGCGACAACGATGCCTTGCTCTTCAAGGTCGAGGTCGAAGGCGATGGCTTGGTATGCCACGAGGGCACGGTGAGCTGCTTCACGAAAAACATTGCGATGGAGGCAAAGTGAACGAGACACAATCAAAAGAATCGCAGAAGTTGAAACTAGGTATTCCGAAGGGAAGCCTGCAGGATGCAACGATCGCGCTGTTCGAACGGGCAGGGTGGAGAATCTTCGCGAATGGTAGAAGCTACTTTCCTTCTATCGACGATGTGGAGATCGAGTGCATGCTAGTACGAGCGCAGGAGATGGCACGCTATGTCGAACATGGAGCGCTGGATGCTGGGTTAACCGGCAATGATTGGGTGCTGGAGAACGAGACCGACGTGGAATACGTTACGAGTCTCACTTATTCCAAGCAGAGCCGGCAAAAGGTTAAGTGGGTGCTTGCTGTCCCGGAGGACTCTCCCTTCCAAAAGCCTGAAGACCTGGCGGGTAAGATTATCGCCACGGAGTTAGTTGAGTTTACGAAACGGTATTTCGCGGGGAAGAATATTCCCGTGACGGTGGAGTTCAGCTGGGGCGCGACGGAGGTAAAGCCACCGACATTGGCTGATGCGATTGTTGAAGTAACAGAGACTGGGTCGTCTTTGCGAGCAAACCGGCTACGAATTATCGAAACGTTGATGGAGAGCGAGACGCAGCTCATTGCGAACAAGAGCGCATACAAGGACTCCTGGAAACGACGGAAGATTGAGAACATCTCACTGATGCTGAACGCAGCGATAGCAGCACAGGGACGCGTAGGGCTTATGCTGAATGCGCGAAAGAGCGATCTGCAAACGATCGTCGGCGTGCTGCCGGCGTTGAACTCACCTACAGTGTCACAGTTGAGCGATCAGGAATGGGTTGCATTAAACACGATTCTCGATGAGGCGCTGGTTCGCGAGGTAATTCCGAAGCTGAAGGCTGCAGGAGCTACCGGAATTGTTGAGTATCCGCTAAGTAAAGTGGTGCTTTAGAACAGTAGAGAATTTAAAGATGAGGTTGGTGCTTCTGATGAAGCTGGTAAAAACATTTGGTCGAGGCAGGGTCGCAGCAGATGCACTGATTGAGTCTTTGGAACGCCGTGGATTGGTAACCACGTCGCGCGTTGAACCCTTGGTACGGAAAATTCTCTCTGCGGTACGTAAAAGCGGCGACCGCGCTCTACTTAAATATGCGACGGAGCTTGACGGACTCACGACTGGCGAGCGCCTGTTGGTCTCTCGAGAAGAGATGAAGTCAGCCTGGGATTCGACGGCCCCGAAGCTACAAGCCGCAATGATGGTGGCACGAGGAAATATTCTTGCGTTCGCTGAAGCGCAGTTGCCGCCGGAATGGAATATTTCTCCTGCGGCTGGAGTGAAAACGGGGCAGATTGTTCGACCACTTGGAAGTGTTGGATGCTATGTACCTGGGGGACGCTACCCGTTGCCGTCAACGCTATTAATGACGGTGACGCCGGCACAAGTAGCCGGAGTAGAACGAATTGTCGTATGTTCGCCAAAGCCTGCAAAAGAGACCATGGCGGCTGCATGGCTGGCTGGAGTGACGGAGTTCTATCGAGTAGGGGGGGCGCAGGCGATTGGCGCGTTGGCTTATGGGACGGCAACGATTGGCAGAGTCGATAAGATTGTAGGTCCTGGAAATCTCTATGTTACGGCAGCAAAGATGCTGGTCTCAAGTGAGTGTGGAATCGATATGCCAGCAGGTCCGACCGAGATCGTGGTGACGAGCGAAACGGGCAAGGCAGCGGGTATTGCAGCGGACTTGGTTGCACAAGCTGAGCATGATCCAGAGGCGCTGGCAGTATTCATTACGAGCAACGAAGCACTAGCCAAAGCAGTATCGCTTGAGGTGAAGGCTCGAGCGAAAAACAACACGATTGCGAAACAAGCGCTGGCCGCTCAAGGGTGCATATTTGTAACAGCCACTGTTCAAGAAGCACACCAGCTGACGAATCGACTTGCACCTGAGCATTTGTCAATCGACACATCAGCAGATTTGAAGTGGGTTAGAAACGCGGGATCCGTGTTTGTGGGAGAGTACGCTCCACAGTCGATGGGAGACTACATCTCTGGCCCAAACCATGTACTCCCAACAGGTCGCGCTGGCCGAGTCAGAGGCGGCCTAAGCGTGTTGGACTTTGTTAAGGTGATTACCGTTCAGCAGTACACACATACAGGATTAAGGCAGCTGGGGCCACATGCAATTACGCTGGCAGAAGCAGAAGGCTTGAAAGGGCATGCAAAAAGCGTGCAAGTGAAGATGAAATGAGGACCACTACCAATTTGGTTACTGAGTTGAAGACGGTTCGGCCGCGCAAGGCAGTTCTGGAGATGCCGGAGTACCATCCGCCGTTGGCAGGAAGAGATGCATTGCGCCTGGACTTCAACGAAAACACATTCGCTCCTTCGCCTAAGGTGATGGAAAGATTGCGCGCAGTGACAGGAGAAGAGTTAACAAAGTATCCCGAGAGAGAACCTGTAGAACGCATTGTCGCGAAGCACTTTGGCTTGCAACCGGAACAAGTTCTACTGACGAATGGCGTAGACGAGGCGATTCATCTGATGTGCGTGACGTTTCTCGACGCTGATGATGAAGCACTGATCTCTACACCGACGTTTTTTATGTACGACGTAAACATAAAGATGATGACGCCGCATCTGCGAAAGGTACAGGCTGGTGCGACGCTGGAGTTTCCGTTTGAACGGTTTATGGCAGCAATTACAGAGCGCACAAAGCTGATTATTGTTGCCTCGCCCAATAACCCGACGGGCGCAGTCGTTAAGCGAGAGCATCTGCTCGCTATCGCCGCTGCGGCTCCACATGCTGTGATGATGGTGGATGAAGCCTACTATCATTTTCATGGCGAGTCGACGATGAAAGATTTCGCGACGGCACCTAACTTGATCGTGGCTCGCACTTTTTCGAAGGCATATGGATTGGCAAATCTGCGTGTTGGCATGCTGGCTGGAAACGCCGAGTTGTTGAAGTTCGTGCGGAAGACCGGCTCTCCGTACAACGTAAATGGAGTAGCGTTGGCTTGTCTGCCGGCAGCAATTGCAGATGACGAATATATTGCTTGGTACACCGAGCAGGTGCGCGTGGGAAGGGAGCGGATGATGAATGGTCTCCGAGAGTTAGGAGTTCCCTTCTTCTTCAGCCATGCGAATTTTGTACTGATGAATATTGGGCCAAAACATAAGGCGTTGGTGGAGACAATGCATACGCGAGGGGTTCTACTGAGAGATCGATCGACCGATCCGGGATGTGATGGCTTCGTGCGCATCACAATTGGATTAGAAGAGCATGTGACACGGGGCCTCGATGCTTTAGCAGCTTCGTTGCAAGAGATCGAGTGGGTCCCGACAGTATGACGAAGACTAAGGCGCCAGAGATCCGCTCAGGAATAATCAAGCGAAATACTACAGAGACGCAGATCGCACTGAAGCTCGTTGTCGACGGACAGGGAGCTTACAAGGTATCAACTGGTATTCGTTTTTTCGACCACATGCTGGAGCTCTTCGCAAGGCACGGTGGATTCGATCTGGCGTTGACGTGTACTGGCGACCTTGATGTCGATCAGCACCACACGGTAGAAGACGTTGGGATTGCGCTAGGAGAGGCGTTTGGCAAGGCGTTGGGTAATAAGAAGGGCATCCTGCGCGCTGGTTACTTTGTAATGGCTATGGACGAGACACTCGCCGTGGCTGCGGTGGATCTAAGCGGGCGCGTTGCTTACGTCGTCGACGACAAGGTAAAAGTGCGATTAGTAGGAGATTTCCAAACCGAGTTGCTAGCTGATTTTTTTGATGGGTTTGCTCGTGGAGCAAAGGCAAATGTACATGTGAAGACCATGTATGGCCGCAGCAATCATCACAAGATTGAAGCAATTTTTAAGGCTTTCGCAAGGGCTTTGCGAGGTGCTTGTTCGCGGGATGAGCGAATGAAAGAGATGCTGCCTTCAACGAAGGGTTTGTTGTAAGACGCGAGCTAAAAATGATTGCAGTGGTCGATTACAAAGCGGGCAACTTGACCAGCGTGGTAAAGACATTGGACTACCTGCGTGCGACCAAAATCATTGTCACTCACGACCCCAAAGTAGTGCTTCGTGCTGCGAAAGTTGTGTTGCCCGGGGTAGGGCATTTTCAGGCTACTTCTTTACTGAGCGAGTTGGGACTGACGGAAGCGGTACGCGAGAGTGTAGCGAAAGGCACTTGGTTTTTGGGGATTTGTGTTGGCCTGCAGTGGCTATTCGACGGTTCGACTGAGGCGCCAGGCGTAGCCGGTCTTGGACATTTTGGCGGGATGTGCGAAAGATTTCCTGCTCGTCACGAAGGGACTCAGTTGAAGTCGCCTCATGTGGGATGGAATTCACTCGAAGGTGTGAGAGAGGATTCGCGATTGCTGCGTGGCGTGAAGAATGGCGGGTTTGTTTATTACACGCACTCGTGGCGAGCTCCTGTGGTTCATGCAACCTCCGCCGTTACAGAATATGGCGGAGCATTCACTAGCGTGGTGGAAAAGGAGAACGTCATGGGGGTGCAGTTTCATCCCGAGAAGTCGAGCGCCGTGGGCTTACAGGTTTTGAAGAATTTTCTGGAGTTGTAAATTATGCCATTTATGTATGAGTTGAAACTTGGGGCGGAAGAGCCTTCGTATACATTTGTCCAGCAGTTGGTACCGCAGGGGTCGCTCGTGGGGACTGGACAGGCGGTCTGTACGTTGACGGATGGGGCCATGGAGTTCCATGTGCTCGCGCCGAGGCAGGGATTGGTGGTGGAGTGGTTTGTGGAGCATGGAGCGGTGATCGAGGATGGAGATTCACTGGCTCGGATCGTGTGTGAGGGTGAGTCGGTTGCGGTACCCGCAGCTTCGCCGATGAGGCTTGGGTAAGGATGCTGACGAAGCGGATCATTGCTTGTCTGGATGTGCGCGGTGGACGCGTCGTGAAGGGCGTGCAGTTCGTCGACATCGTCGATGCGGGCGATCCGGCGGAGTTGGCGCATCGCCATGCTGCGGCGGGAGCGGATGAGATCGTGCTGCTGGATATTACGGCGACACATGAAGGTCGTGGAACGCTGCTCGATACGGTGAAGCGGACGGCAGCGACGTTGTTCGTGCCGTTTACGGTTGGTGGTGGAATTCGCTCAGCGGAGGATGCTGCTGCGGTGTTCGATGCTGGCGCGGATAAGGTGAGTATCAACTCGTCGGCAATTGCGCGGCCTGAGTTGATTGAGGAGATTGGTGCGAGCTTCGGAGCGCAGGCTGTGATTGTGGCGATCGATGCTCGTCGAGTTGAAGGACGAAGCGTTGAAGAGGCTGAAGTTTTTGTGAGCGGCGGTCGGAAGGCTACCGGGCGCCGGGTTTTGGATTGGGCTCGTGAGGCGGAGTCGCGGGGGGCTGGGGAGATCTTGTTGACTTCGATGGATACCGATGGGATGCGGAGTGGTTTTGATTGTGAGTTGACCGAGATGGTGAGTGGGGCGGTGCAGATTCCGGTGATTGCGTCGGGTGGAGCGGGGACTGCGGGGCACTTTGTTGAGGTGTTTGGGCGAGGCCGGGCGGATGCTGCGCTGGCTGCCAGCATCTTTCACTTCGGCGTGACGGACTCGCGGGAGTTGAAGGGTGAGTTGCAGCGGGCTGGCGTGCCGGTTCGGCTTCCCTGCTAGTTATTTGAAAGATCTGTCCTGCCGGACGGGCCCACTTCGCGTGGGGCGGTCACTTCGTGACTTGTGTACCTTTTATTGCGAGCTGAGCGGCGATGGCCATCCCTTCGGTCGGGGTTTTTATGCTTCCATTGCGCCGGAGTAGACGGCCATCCCAGCTACTGCGTCTACGCCCATCGCGTCGAGTGCTTCGATTTCGCTTTGCTCTTTTATTCCTCCGGCTACGATTAATTGCTTGGCGGTGCAGGCTCTTAGGATGGCGGCTACGTCGATGGGGAATCCTTGCATGGTGCCTTCGGTGTCTACGTGGGTGTAGAGGAAGGCGGCGCAGTAGTCTTCGAGCCAGGTGATGGCCTCTTCGGGGGTGAGGTCTACGGAGTCCTTCCAGCCTTTGACCGCTACTTTGCCTGCTTTGGTATCTACGCTGAAGACCAGGGCCTCTTCACCGAGTGAGGACTTTAGGCCTTCGGCAAACTCGAGGTAGATGAGCTTATGGCGGCGGATGTGGTCGGGTTCTGCTGGGCGGAAGAGGCTGGAGCTGTAGATGACTCGTTTTGCGCCGGCTTCGAGGAGGAGCTTGCCGTCTTCGACGGTCTTGAGGCCTCCTCCGACCTGGCAGGGGAGACGTTTGCAGATCATCTCGATGAGGGAGCGGTTGTCGCCCTTGCGCATCGCTGCGTCGAGGTCGATGAGCTGGACGAGCGGGTATTTGGCGAAGCGTTCGATCCAGTATTCGAAGTCGTCGAAGGCTAACTTTAGCTTTTCGCCCTGGACTAGTTGGACGATCTTCCCGCCCATGAGATCGATTGATGGAATTAGCATGCTTTCTTCTTTCTCGTTACTCGATCTTGCGTTCTGCCGGACGGGCCTCCTGCGCGGAGGGCGGTCACTTCGTGACTTGTATACCCCTCCCTTTGGTCGGAAGATTCTTTCTTAGCTGAAGCCAAGGACCGGGTGAGGGATGTATGGCTCTTCCAGCGACGTGACCTCTTCTGGTGTCAGCTTGACGGTGAGCGCGGCTGCGGCGTCAGTCAGGTGGTTAGGTTTGGTCGCGCCGACGATTGGTGCGGTGATGTATGGTTTGCTGAGCATCCACGCCAGGGCCAGGGTTGCGCGAGGGATGCCTCGCTTTTCGGATAGCTCGCCGAGACGATCCACTACTTTTTTGTCGGCGTCTTCGGTCTTGGTGTAGATGGATTTGGCGAACTGGTCGGTGTCGTTGCGTTTGGTGGTCTCTGAACCCCACGCACGGGCCAGACGTCCGCGAGCCAGCGGACTCCAAGGGATGACGCCGATGCCTTCAGCCAGACAGAGGCCCATCATCTCGCGCTCCTCTTCGCGGTAGAGGAGGTTGTAGTGGTTCTGCATGGAGACAAAGCGGGTCCAGCCGTGGCGGTCGGCGACGTAGAGAGCCTTGGCGAACTGCCAGGAGTACATGGACGACGCTCCGATGTAGCGGACCTTACCGGCCTTCACGACGTCGTGGAGGGCTTCCATGGTCTCCTCGATGGGAGTCTCGTAGTCCCAGCGGTGGATCTGGTAGAGGTCGACGTAGTCGGTGCCGAGGCGCTTGAGGCTCTGGTCGAGTTCGTAGAAGATCTGCTTGCGTCCTAGGCCCTTGGCGTTGGGGTCGTCGCGCATGGCGTTGAAGAGCTTGGTGGCGATAACGGTGTCTTCGCGCTTGGTGTTGGCTTTGAGGAAGCGGCCGAGGAGTTCTTCACTGGAGCCGACGGTGTAGATGTTGGCGGTGTCGAAGAAGTTGATGCCGAGGTCGAGGGCCTGCTTGAAGAAGGGCTGGCTGTCGGCCTCGTTGAGGGCCCAGGCGTGGCTACCGGGACGAAGTGGACCAGCGGGCGGGACGCCATAGGACATGCAACCGAGGCTGAGGCGAGATACCCTGAGGCCGGTCTTACCGAGATTCACGTATTCCATGCCGACTCCTGCTCTTGAGACGTTGGAGGGGTACCCCCCCCCCGGGTTGGTACCTTTAAGTTGTTTGTAATGAGTATTATGCGATTTTACATATCTGCAAAATATTCATTTCAAATGGGTTACAGCTAAAAATAAGATACGAGACGACTTACGGCGAAGACACCCAATTCGTGAAAAAGATACGATGATGCTCTTTTCATCCTGTATCCAGTATAGTCGCTTGGCCACAACTCATACGCCTCGCCGATATGCTTGTGGGTCAATGCTTTAGCTTCATTTTGGACTTGACAGCGTTGAATGGAAGCGCTGTGCTCAGGTCGCGTCGGCAGGTGCTAGAATTCTGGCCTGCCTATGATTGCCTGAATTGGATGCGTCCAGCGGTTGTGACTCCGGAGTTGTTGGGCCGGATTGTGTCTGCCTGCTTTTCTCACCTTTGTTCAGGAGATCTCCAATGTCGCTTCGATGCCTTGACGATATCGTCACGCCACGTCTTTGTTTGATTACTACAACGCCTGAGATGCTGATCTCAGAACAGGCCGGCGAAGGTCGGCTTGGCGAGCTGATTCGGTGCGCGGTACCGCCGAACTGGCCCCATGAGAACTGGGAGCCGCATGTCTACGATTTTCTGCTGAACCAGCTTCGGGAGCATCCGGAGCAGTTGGGGTGGCACCGTTATGTTGGTCTGGTTTCGCCGGATGGGTCGCGTACTCTAGTTGGTTCGCTGGGTGGGTTTACTAAAGCTGACCCGTCGGAGGCCGAGATTGGATATGGTTTTTTGCCGGAGTTTCAAGGGCAAGGTTTTGCTACCGAGGGTGCGCGGGCGTTGATCGAATACCTTCGCGGCGAGGGAGGGATTGTGAGCGTGATTGCTCATACGTTTCCTTCGATACCGGCTTCGATTCGGGTGATGGAGAAGTGCGGGATGGTGTTTGACGGGGATGGGGAGGAGGCGGGGACGGTTCGATATCGGTTGGCTTTGCGGCCGTTGGTGCAGGCGCCTGTCCTTACTGGATGAAGGACAGGCAACGGCAAAAGCAGATCCCTACGGGATGACAACAAAAGAACAGGCAACAGCAAAAGCAACCGCAACGGTAAATGCGGCGGTTCTTCGCTTCGCTCAGAATGACAAGAGGTTGCGGCTAGATGAGGCCTGCGGGGTTAGTCGTCTTTGCCCTGGGCGTCGGCCATGGCGTAGTAGCCTTTGCGGGCCTGGATCTTCTGGCCGGGCTGGCAGGTGATGTTCAGGGTGCGGAAGGTGCCGTCGATCTTGGCGTTGGTGGGTGTGAAGCTGGCTAGGTATTGGGTGCGGAGCTCGTCCTGGATCTGATCGAAGGCTTCCTGAAGCTTTTTGCCGTTGTTGCCGACGTTGATGACGCGGCCTCCGGTGTCGGTGGCGAGCTTCTGCATGTCGCGTTCGCCGGTGTCGGCGAGGTTGATGCCGAAGCCGCCGCCGTAGAAGCCGCGGTCAGAGAGAAGGATGACGTAGATGATGGTGTTGGCTTTTTGCGCGGCCTCGGTAGCGGTCTTCAAGGTCTCTTGTGAGCCCTGGTCGCCGCCGTCGGTGAGGAGGACGAGGATCTTGCGGCCTGCCTCCTGACGGAGCTTGTCGTGGGCGGCGAGGTAGACGGCGTCGAAGAGGAGGGTGCCGCGGGCGGAGCCGTTGCCGGTGACGGAGCCGGTGCCTGCGCCGGTGTTGATCTCGGCGCTGTCGATGGAGCGCTTAATTTCGCGGGGGCTGTTGGTGTAGTCGGAGAGCAGGTTGACGTTAATGTCGAAGGAGATGAGGAAGGCTTCGTCTTTGGGGGTGAGGACGTCTTTGAGGAACTCGGCGCCGGACTGCTGCTCGAGGGGGAGGACGTTTTTTTGGCTGCCGCTGGTGTCGAGGAGGATGCCGATGGTGAGGGGGAGATTTTTCTCCTGGGTGAAGTTCTTGGTCTTCTGGGGGGCCTTGTCCTCGAGGATGCTGCAGTCGTCTTTGTGGAGGTTGGTGATGAAGCCGCTCTTGTCGCGGACGGAGAAGTAGACGTTTACGAGGTTGACCTGGACTTTGAGGGTCTGGGTGTCGCCGATATCGACGGGCTGGGCAGCGGCGTCGCTGGCGGGGGGCGGGCCGCCGGGTTCGGGTGCCTCCTGCGCGTGGAGGATGGGGGCGAGAGCGAGGGTGAAGATGGCGGCAGCGAGGCAGAAAGAGCGCATACTCCATTAGACGACGAAGTTGCGGGGGAGTTTGAAGAAAATGTGTTGTTGCGAGATCGAGCGCAACGTTGAGATGAGCCGGGACGTCCAACGGGTATGGCTGGTTGAGTCTGAATTGTTTGGGGATGGCGGCGGCGATGTTGCGCTGATAGTCTGTTAGTTGGTAAGGCTTTGGGCTCTGAGGGCCGGCTGGAAGGTATGGGGGATTTACGAGTGGTCAGGAACAGCGTATTGGCAGGGGCTTTGGCGTGCATGATGCTTGGACAGCCAGTAAAAGAGATGGCGCAGGCGCAGCAGAGTGCACCGACACAGGAGGCGATCCCTGATGGGCCGAAGCCGCAGGCGATTCCGGACGCTCCGAAGCCACAGGAACTGCCGGTAGGCCAGGTTACGCCGGGCGCCGGGACGACGCAGGATTCGTCGGGGTCGACCTCGGACGATGAGGGAGTGCCGAGCAAGCTGTCTCCGGCGGCGGCGCAGAAGGCCGAGCAGGGACCACCGCCGGAGGATGTTCCGGCTGGGCAGGGACCGGAGTATGTGATCCGCGCGCACGTCGATTTTGTCGAAGTGCCGTTTACGGTGAAGGACAACAAGGGCAAGCTGGTGCCGGGGCTTACGTGGCGCGATGTCCGGGTGTATGAGAACAATCTGCGGCAGCAACCGAGCTTGTTTACGGTCGATCCGTTTCCGCTTTCGGTGGCGCTGGTGATCGATCAGAGCATGACCTTCGACAATATGGCCAAGGTAAACAACGCGCTGGCGGCGCTGCAGGGTGCGTTTACGCCGTATGACGAGGTTTCGTTGATTACGTACAACAATGGGCCGAGGACGGTGACGCAGTTTACGGGGGCGCAGAGCGCGAGGTTGACGCAGGCGCTGGAGGTGTCGAAGTCGACTGGACGCGAGCCGATGATGTATAGCACGGGGCCGCTGTCGCAGAACATCATCATCAATAATGGAGCCGATAGTCATATCGATCCGAATACGAATTCGACTCATGGGACCAGCGTTCTGGGAATACAGAATGTGCCGCGGGAGGCGCATACGCTCAACGATGCGATCCTGGCGGCGGGTGTTGCGTTGTCGAAGACGGCGACGGGGCGACGCAGGATTGTGTATGTCATCAGCGACGGCAAAGAGTATGGCAGCACGGCGAAGTTCTCGCAGGTAGTGAAGTACTTGAACACGAACAAGATTGCAGTGTTTGGGACGCTGGTGGGAGACTCTTCGCTGCCGGTGGTTGGATTTTTTGACCGGATGCATCTGCCGCTGACGATGCGCGACAACATTCTGCCGGCGTATGCGAATGCTACTGGCGGGAACTTCGATGGGGAGTTCCGGCAAAAGGGCATCGAGACCAGCTTTGCGAAGATCGCGGAAGAGGTGCGTACGCAGTACACGGTCGGCTACTACACGCATGAGCCCTTCGTGGATGGCAAGTATCGGACGCTCGAGGTTAAGGTGCTGAGGCCGAACCTGACGGTGATCGCAAAGAAGGGATACTACCCAACAGCAGGCGATCAGCGGCCCACAGGAGTTACGCAAGTCAAGTAGGCCTTACAGGCCGGCTGCGAGCGGATCGGAATTAAATGGAGATGTTGTTGCACGGAAATGCGCTGATGGCGCTGGCTGCCGCGGTGCTGTGGGGCGGAGGCGACTTTTCAGGTGGCATGGGCGTCAAGCACGCCGGCGGTTCGATGGGGGCAGCGCTGCGAGTGATCCTGCTGAGCCATTGTGCAAGCTTCAGTGTGCTGGTTTTGATTGCATGGTCGCGGGGAGATGCGTTTCCGCATGGGGCTGCGCTGGTCTGGGGGCTGGTTGCGGGAGCTACGGCGGGGATTTCGCTGGCTTGTTTTTATATTGCGCTGTCGCGGGGGGCGATGGGAGCTTCGGCGGCGTTGAGCGGGCTGCTGGCAGCGGCGATACCGGCGGTGTTTTCGGCTGAGGCGGAGGGATCGCCGGGGATGTTGCGGCTGGTTGGGTTTGTGGTGGCCGGGGCGGCGATCTGGTTGATTGCGGCAGGAGAGAATGCGGAGGCAAAACCGGCGGATCGAGGGACTTTCTGGCTTGCGGTGATTGGCGGCGTGGGTTTTGGGATCTACTTCACGGCGCTGAAGCTGGCCGCGGCGAAGACGGGCGTGATCTGGCCGCTGGTTACTTGCAGAATGGGCAGCTTGACGGTGTGCTCGTTGATGTTGGCAGGGATGTCGTTCCGCGGTAAGGCGGGTGCGGTGCAAGCACGGGTGACTCGACCTGTAGTGCTTTGGGCTTTGGCTACGGCGCTGCTCGATAGCTCGGGGAATCTGCTTTATATTGCGGCGACTCGTGCGGGGCGGCTTGATGTGGCTGCGGTGCTGGCTTCGCTGTATCCGGCGTCTACGATTCTGCTGGCCGCCTGGACTCTGAGTGAGCGGCCTACGCGGCGGCAGGGGCTCGGGATGGCTGTCGCTGCGGTCGCGGTGGTGATGATTACGATTTAGGGTTTGCTGTGCGTTCTTGCTAAGAACGAATAACGGCAAAGACGACAGCAGATCCCCTGCGGGGATGACAACAAAAGGACAGACAACGACAAGAACAACCGCAACGGCAGATGCGGGGGTTCTTCGCTGCGCTCAGAATGACAGGCTTTTTGCTGGGCGCTTACAGAAGAGCAGGCAACGGCAGATCCGTGCGGATCGCAACAAAAGAACAGGCAACGGCAACGATAAGAACAAGAACAAAGCAAGAACAAAAGCAGATCCCTAACGGGATGACAACAAAAGAACAGGCAACGACAACGACAAAGACAACGGCAGATGCGGGGGTTCTTCGCTGCGCTCAGAATGACAGGCTTTTTGCTGGCGCTTACAGAAGAGCAGGCAAAGGCAGATCCGTGCGGATCGCAACAAAAGAACAGGCAGATGCAACGACAAGAACAAGAACAACGACAAGAACAAAAGCAGATCCCTAACGGGATGACAACAAAAGAACAGGCAACGGCAACGACAACGACAACGGCAACGACAACGACAACGGCAACGGCAACGGCAACGACAACGACAACGGCAACGGCAACAGCAACAGCAACGGCAACAGCAACAGCAACGGCAACAGCAAAAGCAAAAGCAAAAGCAAAAGAAACTGCCTACTCAACGGGCAATGGCAAGAGCAAAGGCAGTGTGGGCAGTGCTGCCGCCTGCGGTGCGGTGTGCGGTTAGAGCTTGATGGAGGAGGCGTCTACGGTGGGGTCTGGGAATTTTAGCTTGAGGCTCTGCATCAGGTCGACGATGACTGAGGAGATGGCGATGTTGCGGTACCACTTGTTGTCGGAGGAGATGACGAACCACGGGGCGTGTTTGGGGCTGGTGGTTGAAAGGATGTGGTCGTAGGCATCGATGTACTGAGGCCAGAACTTGCGCTCGTGGAGGTCGGCCTCTGAGAGCTTCCAGTGCTTTTGCTTGTCGTCGATGCGGGACTGGAGGCGGCGGGTCTGCTCGTCGCGGGAGATGTGCAGGTAGAACTTGAGGATGAGGACGTCGTTGTCAAAGAGCATGCTCTCGAACTCATTGATGTCCTCCAGATGGCGGCTCGCTACTTTGGCAGAGATGACCTTGTGAACACGCGGTGAGAGTACGTCCTCGTAGTGGGAGCGGTTGAAGATGTTGATCATGCCGCGAGGGGGAACCTGGGCGTGGGCTCTCCAGAGAAAGTCGTGGCGGGCTTCAAGCGGCGTGGGCACTTTGAAGGAGGCGACGTCGCAGCCCTGAGGATTGATGCCGGAGAAGATGTGGCTGATGGTGCCGTCTTTGCCTGCTGTGTCCATTCCCTGAAGGACGATGAGCAGGGCTTTGGTCTGGCTGGCGTAGAAGACGTCCTGCAGATCTGCGAGCTGCTTCCGGTGTTTGACCAGAGTCGTCGCGGCCGCCTCTTCGGACTTGTAACCGCCGGTGTCGGATGTTGATTTCTTCGCCAGCCGTACGTTGGCGTGCGGCTTGATGAGATAAGGCGACTTGATCTTCATGAGGCGATGACCGCGCAGACGAGATTAGGTTACATGGTGAAAAGCAGATGCTGAAGTGAGCTTACTTGGCTGTCTCTTCCGGCTTGGGAGTGACGGTGTGCGAAGTCTCGGCGGGCTTGTTGACCTCGTCGGTGACGCCCTTCATACCGTCCTTGAAGCCGCGGAGGCCTTCGCCGAGGCCTTTTCCGAGCTCAGGCAGCTTCTTGCCGCCGAACAGGACGAGGACGACGATTGCGATGACGATGAGGTGTGTTGGTGTAAATAGTTCGCCCATACTGGTTCTCCCTGCAGCCTGACGCTGTGCCGGCTGCGCACCCACTATTGTCGCACAGGAGCAGCCTACCGTTAGATACGCAGCGACGGACAAGGCAGATGTGCGCTGAACGTTATATCTTGGTAACTGAAGAAACTGCCGGAAGACAGATGCTGGAAGAGATGCGGAGACGGATGTTGCGATTGAAGACGATGGGATGGAAGAAGACGGGGGCGCGGTGGACGGAGAGTCGCGCATTGACGGGAACGTTGGCGATGCGTTTGGCGATGATTCTGTTGGTGGCGACCACGAGCCAGGGACGAGCGCAGGATAATACAGTACAGACCACAACTACGACGACGCCGACTAAGACCACCATTACGTCGTCGAAGATTGGGCCCTCCGCCCCGGTGACGTACGACAACCGCTGGGAGACCTACGTCGGGCTGACCTACATGAGCTTCAAGGCTGGGCAGAACCTACCGAAGTTCATGAACTTCGGCGGCGGAGTTGTGCAGGGGACGTACTGGCTGACCGACCATCTTGGCGCGAGCATACAGTATCGCGGTCAGGCGGGAACGACGCCGGTATTTGCCGGGGCGGACCTCTACAAGATCAGCCGGCCACTGGTTTATATGAACATGGGACTGCTGGGCGCAGAGTATCGCGGTCCGAAGAACCAGTACATCGCGGTGAACTACCATGCGTACGGCGGTGTGTCGCACGGAACCTTCAGTGACACACGAAAGCCGAATGAGCCGTTCTTCTATGAGGTAACGGGTCTGTATCGGGATAGCACCAAACCGATTGCCTACCTCGGTGGCAGTATCGACTACAACCTGGCGAAGAAGGTGGCGATACGGCTTTCGCCAGACCTGGTGCTGACACACTTCGGGAGCGACACGCGGGAGTATTTCGGGATCTCGCTGGGTGGAATCTACCGGTTTGGAAAGCGGTAAGGCCAGAGCGCGATCGTTAAGCAAAGAGCGGCCCGCCTATGTGGGCGGCCCGCTCTATTTCTGATTGGATCCCTTGTTCTCTTTCCCTGCCCTACCAGGTGTTGCCTTGCTGCATGAACTCCGGGGAGACAGGGTTCTCGTAGACGGAGTAGTCACGAGTGACAACGGTGAGGCCGCTCTGTGAGACGAAGTAGTTCTTCTTATCTTCGTTGGGGTCGTAGCCGATGACGGTGCCGTCGGGGATGTGAACGTCGCGGTCGATGATGGCGTGGCGGATGCGACAGTGGCGGCCGATGTTGACGTGGGCAAAGACGATGCTGGAGTCGACGTCGGCGTATGAGTTGACGCGGACGTCCTGCGAGACGACGGAGTTGCGTACGACGGCTCCGGAGACGATGGAACCGGAGCAGACGATGGAGTTGATGGCCATGCCGGTGCGGCCTGGCTCGCCGAAGACGAACTTGGCGGGTGGGTACTGGTAGGGGCGGGTGCGCATGGGCCAGGACTTGTCGTAGAGGTTGAAGATGGGGGTGACCCCGGCGACGTCCATGTTGGCCTCGTAGTAGGCCTCGAGAGTGCCGACGTCGCGCCAGTAGAGGGCCTTCTGCTTGTTCTCATCGACGAAGTTGTAAGCCATCATTTTGACGCGCCCGAGGATGTTGGGCAGAATGTTGTGGCCAAAGTCGTGTTTTGAGTCGGGATCTTCGGCGTCTTTGATGAGCTCAGGGAGGAGGATGTCGGTGTTGAAGATGTAGATGCCCATGGACACGTCAACCATGTCGGGATTGAATGGCGACCGGATCTTGGTCTCTTTGGGCTTCTCCTCGAAGCCGACGACCTCTCCGTTGCGGGCGATCTCGACGACGCCGAAGGAGGGAACCTCGTGAGGGGCGACGGGGAGGGTAGCCAGGGTGACGTCGGCGCCTGAGTCGCGGTGCTGCTCCAACATCAGGGAGTAGTTCATCTTATAGATGTGGTCGCCGGAGAGGATGATTACATGCCTGGGCTCTTCGGAGCCGATGGAGTAGATGTTCTGATAAACAGCGTCGGCGGTGCCCTGGTACCAGGACTTGGAGACGCGCTGCATGGGGGGGAGGATCTCGATGAACTCGCCGAGTTCGTTGGCGACGACCGGACCCCAGCCTTCGCGGATATGGCGATTGAGCGAGAGCGCCTTGTACTGGGTGAGGATGTAGACGTGGCGGAGGTCGGAGTTGATGCAGTTAGAGAGCGTGATGTCGATGATGCGGTATTGACCGGCGAAGGGAACGGCGGGCTTTGCGCGATCTCGGGTAAGGGGAAAGAGCCGTTCGCCTGCACCGCCGGCGAGCAAAACACCAAGGGTATCTCTCATATATCTCTCTCAGACTCCGACTTATCTTCTTTGGGAAGCTAATCTTCCGACACGTCAGTCAGATGCACAAACGAACCCGCGTGTTACAGGGAAACGCGAGTCTACCATGCGGAGATTGACTTTGGAATGTAACGGGAGAGAGACGAGGTGGCGAGGCCCAGCGATTGGAGCGTGGGCCTCGCCAGGGATCGTGCGGCGCCTAAGCTTCGGTGGCGTCCGGGATGTCGGTACTGTCGTCTTCGGTAAGGCTGATACGTAACGATTTCAGGAATGATAGATCGTTCGAAGTGAAAGGTCCGTCAATGCCCTCCTCGGCAGCCTCGGTTGCCTCTTCGGCTTCTGCCTCAACCTCGTTGAGCCCGATGGTGGCCTCAAGCATGAGGAGGACATCAAAACCCTGTTCGCGGATGTTTTTGACGACGCCTGCTATATCCTCCGACTCCGAGACGGACTCGTGGATCGCTTCGCCAAGCTTCTGTATCAGGTTTTTGACCTTTTGATTCAATGCCACCTCCGGGCTGCCCTATCGTTCGAACCTTTCCACGCATCGGGTATTCCCGGCAAAGGTGACCGGCGGGAACGGCATTGCGGGTATTGCAGAGATATCACCTTTTAAGAATACGCCCATGGCTGCGATGGCTGCAACGACATTTCTTCGTGGGTCATGACGGGGAAGCTAAGTGGTTTCCACAACAGTATGATGGTCGGCCCACGCTGTTTCCAGACGATGTGCCAGCAGCTCAACAGGCTGGGTTCGGGAGGGTCCGAAGGCGAGAAAACCAGCCGCCGCGGCACATAAGCCTCCTACCATCCAAAGAACATTTTTCATCGCATAGCTCCTTATTTCTTTTGACTTTGATATCTCGAAATACGATTCATTCTTGGGCTTGGATGCCAGTGTGGCCCGAGGTGTTGCAGGTTTCGGTGCGGAGTGTTTCGCCGACGGAGGGGGAACGGCTACACTCTGGGGTATGGATTCGGTTCGGTTTGGGCGAGTGCTGGGGATTGGGACTCGGCTGGCGGCTAAGACGGTGGCGGCGGCGGTAGACGCGGCGACGGCTTCGAATCCGTCTGCGGCGAAGAGTGCTGGGACGACTTCGAATCAAGACGGGAGGGCGGCATCGGGTGAGCGCAAGGTGGAGGCTTCGGGTGGTCGACTGAGCCAGCAGGCTGCTCGGACCGCGGCGCAGGTGGTGCAGACCGGAAGGGGCGTGAAGCGCGGCGGAAAGCGCTTTGGCGAGGCGGTGTGGGGGCCGTTCGTAAAGCTGTCGGGCCAGTTGTGGCTGGAGTTGACAGGGGTTTTCTTTGGGATCTTTGCTGTGTTTGCAGGGAGCACCGCGTGGAAGATGCGTGGGGACCTGCACGAGACGGCCACGAACCATGACCCGCATATGCATCTGCTTCTGTCGGTAGTGATGGCGGTGGTGTTTGGATATTTTTGCGTCAGCAGCTTCGTGAAGGCGAACCGCAGAGGCAAACGGAGCTAGTTGTCCGTGCCGGCGGGTACACTTGAGCGGCATGTCAGAGCAGACTAAAACTAATTCGCAACAAGCTAAGACGACTAAGACCAGCTCCGGAATTCCCGTGGAGCTTGTGTACCGGGCTGAGGATCTCAACGGCTTCGATGCCGCCGCCAACGTTGGTCAGCCGGGGGAGTATCCGTTCACGCGCGGGATTCAACCGACGATGTATCGCGGCCGGCTGTGGACGATGCGCCAGTATGCGGGCATGGGCGATGCCGAGGAGTCGAATAAGCGTTATAAGTTTTTGCTGGCGCATGGGACGAAGGGGCTGAGTGTTGCGTTCGATCTGCCGACGCAGATTGGTTATGACTCGGATTCGCCGTTGGCGCTGGGTGAGGTGGGGAAGGTTGGAGTCGCGATTGATTCGATCGAAGATATGCAGCGGTTGTTCGACGGAATTGCGCTGGATACGATCTCGACTTCGATGACGATCAATGCCACGGCATCGATTCTGCTGGCGCTGTATGTGGCAGTGGCGAAGCGGACGGGCGCGAATCCACGCAAGCTGAATGGCACGATACAGAACGATATTTTGAAGGAGTACATCGCGCGCGGGACGTACATCTACCCGGTGACGCACGCGATGCGACTGGTGACGGATATCTTTGCCTGGGCGGCAGTCGAGGTGCCGGAGTGGAATACGATCTCGATCTCCGGATACCACATGCGCGAGGCAGGATGCACGGCGGTGCAGGAGGTGGCGTTTACGCTGGCCGATGGCATGACGTACGTGCAGGCCGCGATTGACGCGGGTTTGGGCGTGGATGCGTTTGCGCCGCGGCTGAGTTTTTTCTTCAACTCGCACAACAACCTGCTGGAGGAGGTCGCGAAGTTTCGTGCAGCGCGGAGGATGTGGGCACGGATCATGCGAGAGCACTTTGGCGCGAAGAAAGAGCGTAGCTGGATGCTGCGATTTCACACGCAGACGGCGGGCTCGACCCTGACGGCGCAGCAGCCGGAGAACAATATTGTGCGGACGACGTTGCAGGCATTGGCCGCGGTGCTGGGTGGTACGCAGAGTCTGCATACGAATGGATTCGATGAGGCGCTGTCGTTGCCTACGGAGAATGCAGCGCGGATTGCACTGCGGACGC
Organism: Tunturiibacter lichenicola; assembly: GCF_051013355.1. GTDB lineage: Bacteria > Acidobacteriota > Terriglobia > Terriglobales > Acidobacteriaceae > Edaphobacter > Edaphobacter lichenicola_F. Next base: position 1,447,030 of record NZ_CP132944.1, read on the forward strand.
AGCAGATTCTGGCGCATGAGAGTGGCGCAGCGCAGACGGTCGATCCACTGGCGGGATCGTTTTATGTTGAGTCGCTGACGAATGAGATCGAGCAGCGCGCGGAGGAGTATATGGCGACGATTGCCCGCTTCGATCTCGGTGGTAAGTACGGGATGTTGCGCGCAATTGAGCGGGGATATGTGCAGCGGGAGATACAGAATGCTGCCTACGATTATCAGCGGAATGTGGATGCGAACGAAGCGATTGTCGTTGGGGTGAATGAGTTCGCCAGTGAGCAGGAGGTTGCTGTACCGATTCAAAGGATCGACGAGGCGCTGGAGGGTCGGCAGGTCGAGCGAGTGCGTGCGATGCGTTTGCGGCGAGACAAGGAAACGCATGCGTCTGCGTTGCGGAGGGTCGAGGACGCGGCGCGGGGCGGGAATAATTTGATGCCGCAGATACTCCATGCCGTAGAGAGCCACGCTACCGTGGGGGAGATTGCGGATGTAATGCGGAGGGTCTTTGGAGAGTACCGGGAGACCGTTACGGTTTAGCTGAACCTGCGGTATCGCGAGTCAGAGATGGGGCGGGAGCGTTCGCGCTTTGCGCGATGCCCACATCTCAAAATCGAGATATCGGGCACCTGCGTCTTGCCGGCATTCTGCTCCAGGCTTCAGTGAAGCGGCGCATCTGAAACCTCGAAACATTTGTAATTCTTGATGCGTCTCATGATTGCGCGGACGCTGTTTCCGCGACGATGGCTGCCGCGTCATGAGAGGACATGAAGATGATCCGCTTTGGTTTGATTCGTGGTTTCGTTTTAGTTGCGCTTCTGTCTGGAGTTTTTGCAGTTGGCCAGGAGCCGGTTACTCCTGCTTCGGCGCCGGTGCCGTCGTCGCTTCTGAGCGCGAAGAAGGTCTTTATCTCGAACGCAGGCGCGGATAGCGGGCTGTTCCCTCACCCGTTCAGCGGCGATCCAGATCGGGCTTATAACGAGTTCTATGCCAATGTCTCAAGCTGGGGGCGGTATGAGTTAGTTGCGACTCCAGGTGAGGCTGATCTCGTGTTCGAGTTGCAGCTTTCCGCTCCGAATGGGCCGTCGAACGCGGATAAGTCGAAGGGTGCCTCGGATCCTTTGCCGATGTTTCGGCTGGTGATCTATGACAGGCCGACGCACTACGTTCTTTGGGCTCTGACGGAGTCGATTGCACCGGCGGAGAAGCAAAAGACGCATGATCACAACTTCGACGAGGCGCTGTCGAACCTGGTGCTGGATGCGGGAAGGCTTACAAAGTCGCTGCCAAACGCAATGCATTGAGGATGGATTTGGACTGCCACCCGATACTTCCTATATGCGCTAAAGCAACAAATTGAAGCGCTGAAGGTGAGCAGGTCGATTTCGCGTGAATTCACAATTGGTTGGAAATGCCCCGTGGGTGCTATCGTTTTAGGGCAGGATTCACACGAGAAGACAAGGAAGTATCGCTATGGCAGAGACGACAACCGAACTACGCAAGACAGCATTGAACGCGGTACACAGGGCGGCCAAGTCCAAGATGGTCGACTTCGGCGGGTGGGATATGCCGGTCGACTGCTGTGGACTGATTGCGGAGCATATGGCCGTCAGGACTGCTGTTGGCTTGTTCGATGTGTCACACATGGGCGATATTCAGTTGCGCGGGCCCGGCTCGTTGGCCGCGGTGCAGCACCTGTGCATGAACGATGCTTCGAAGCTGGCCGTCGGGCAGGCGCAGTATTCGGCGATGCTGTATCCGAATGGCACGTTTGTCGATGACGTCGTCGTGCATAAGCTCTCGGACAACGACTACCTGATCGTCATCAACGCGGGGACTCGTGAGAAAGACGTTCAGTGGGTGCGGAAGCAGATTGGTCACATGCCGGGTGTGCACGTGAATGACTTCAGCGACTACTACACGCAGCTTGCGATACAGGGGCCGAGGGCCGCGGAGACGCTTCAGAAGCTGACTTCGACGGATTTGAGCACAATCAAGAACTACTGGTTTACGTGGGGCCAGGTGTGCGGGCTGCACAACGTGATGATCGCTCGGACGGGCTATACCGGCGAGGATGGCTTCGAGATTTATATTCCGTCCGATGAACCCACTAGCGCGCGGGTGTGGGGTGAGGTGCTGGCGGCAGGTGCTGAGTTTGGGATTCTGGCGTGCGGGCTTGGGGCGCGTAATACGCTGCGGCTTGAGGCCGGGATGGCACTATATGGGCATGAGATCTCGGACACGATCAATGTGTTTGAGGCTGGGCTGGGGCGGTATGCGAAACTCGACAAGCCGGAGTTTGTTGGGCGCGCGGCGCTGCTGGAGATTCAGGCTGGTGGCGGACCGGGGCGGAAGCTGGTGGGCCTCGAGATGATTGAACGTGGGATCGGGCGGGATGGTTATACCGTGTTTTCGGTTGATGGAAAACGGCTTGGCGAGATCACCAGCGGATCGCCTTCGCCATTTTTGAAGAAGAATATTGCCTTGGCTTATGTGCCTGTGGATTCAGCGGCACTCGATACTGAAGTTGCTGTGGAGATTCGCGGCCAGATGGTGAAGGCAAAGGTCGTGCCACTTCCCTTCTACAAAAGACCGAAGAAATCAACCTAGCCGCAGCATCTACAATTGAGTTACCAATTACCTCTGGAGAAGAACGAATGGCTTACCCTGCGGATTACCGCTATACGAAGGAACACGAGTGGATCAAGGTTGATGGCAACATTGGCACGATCGGCATAACGGACTATGCGCAGAACTCGCTGGGCGATATTGTGTTCGTCGACCTGCCGAAGGTTGGCGATGCGGTTGAGGCGAGCAAGAGCTTCGGTTCGGTCGAGTCGGTGAAGGCTGTGTCGGATCTTTTTGCTCCGGTTTCGGGCAAGGTGACGGCGATCAATGAGGATTTGAAGGATGCGCCTGAGAAGATTAACTCTGATGCGAATACGACCTGGCTGCTGAAGGTTGAGCTTTCGGATGCGAAGCAGGTCGATGGACTTTTGACCGCAGCGGACTACGAGAAATTTACCAGCGAAGAGACCGGACACTAAAAGAATGCGCTATTTGCCGAAGTCCCCCGTAGATCGCGAGGAGATGCTTGCCGAGATCGGCGTGGCGTCGATCGACGATCTGTTTTCTACGATTCCTCAAGAGTTTCAACTGAAGCGCGACCTCGCGATTCCACGGCAGCATGCAGAGTCTGAGATTCTGGATCGCTTTCGCGAGTTTGCGGAGAAGAATGCGGTTGGTTATTCGAGTTTTCTGGGTGCGGGGGTGTATCGGCACTATCGGCCGGTGATCATCGACTCGCTCGTACAGCGCGGCGAGTTTTTAACCAGCTATACGCCGTATCAACCGGAGATCTCGCAGGGTACGCTGCAGGCGATGTTCGAGTTTCAGACGATGATCTGCGAGTTGACGGGGATGGAGATCGCGAACGCGTCGATGTATGACGGCTCGACCGGTGCGGCAGAGGCGATCATGATGGCGGTGCGCGTAACGGGTCGCGATGGCGCGGTGATTGCGCGGACGGTGCACCCGGAGTATCGCGAGGTGATTGCGACGTATGCGCAGCACCAGGAGATTCCGACGACCGAAGTTGCGTACGCGGAGAATGGTCGCGTGGATCTAGCTGCGCTTGACGCAGCGATTAGCGAAAACACGGCTTGCGTGCTGATTCAGTCGCCGAATTTCTTCGGGACGATTGAGGATGTTGAGGCGATTGCCGAGATCGCTCATGCGAAGGGCGCACTGCTGGTCGTTTCGATTGCAGAGGCTGTATCGCTGGGGATTGTGAAGGCTCCGGTCGAGGCAGACATTGTTTCGTTGGAGGCGCAGTCGTATGGCGTGGCTCTCAGCTACGGCGGACCTTACTGCGGCGTGATTGCGTGCAAGGAGAAGTTTTTGCGGCAGATGCCGGGAAGGCTGATCGGCGAGACAAAGGATAAAGACGGCAAGCGCGGGTTTGTGCTGACGATGTCGACGCGCGAACAGCACATTCGGCGCGAGAAGGCGACGTCGAATATCTGCACGAACCAGGCGTTGGTCGCGATGATGACGACGATCTTTCTTACCGTCTATGGCAAGCAGGGCATGAAGGAGTTGGCGGAGCACAATCTGGCCAAAGCAGCTTACCTGAAGAGCGTGTTGGGAATGACTGGCAAGGTGCTGTTTGAGGGTGCGCCTCGATTCAATGAGTTTGTCCTGCAGCTGCCGAAGAGCGCAGAGGAAACGAATGCTGCGCTGCTCAAGGCAAAGATTATTGGCGGATTGTCGCTGGCGAAGTGGTATCCGGAGCTTGGGTCGAATGCAACCTTGTGGTGTGCAACTGAGCTGACGACGCGGAAGCAGATGGATGCTGTCGCAGCAGAGCTTGCAGGCAAGAAGGCGTAGCGATGGATGTTTCGGCAATCATCGGTGAGGAGTTGAAGGCGGTTGAATTCGTTGAGGATTTTTTGCAGCTTCGATTTGAAACTCCTCTGCTGACGTTCTATGCGTGGCCGCATGTGTTGTTCCCTGGATTTTCACTTGCTTATGGGGAGCCGGAGTATCGGAATGCGTTGTGCGCGCAGCTTAGTGAAAAGGTTGTGCAAGCATCGCTCGAAGAGGGCGATGCGCTGACGATTGAGTTTGAGAACGGCACTGTGTTTGGGCTTTCTTTGCGGGAAGAAGATGTGGATGGGCCGGAGTCGGGGAGTTACTCGGAGACCGGCAGCACAGTGTATGCGGAGGAGTTTTAGAGTTTCCAGTCTTTTGACCTTTGGGCGCGACAAGCAAAATGCGGGGGTTCTTCGCTCCGCTCAGAATGACAAGGTTTTTAGTAGTGAGGGATAGATGGCTGACGAAAAGTTTGTAGGGACGCCGAAGAAGGCGACGACGCATACGAACCAGAACGAAGATTTGATGTTTGAAAAGTCTTCGCCTGGGAAGAAGGCTTATCGGCTGGCGGAGCTGGATGTACCTGCGGTCGACGCGGTTGCGATGCTCGGCTCCGAGTTGCGAACGGACCTGGGTGTGATGCCGGAGTTGAGCGAGATTGAGATCATCCGTCACTTCACGCGGCTTTCGACTTGGAACTATGCGATCGATCTGGGGATGTATCCGCTGGGAAGCTGCACGATGAAGTACAACCCGCGTGTGAATGAAGCTGTGGCGCGACTGGAAGGCATCGCTGAGGCTCATCCGTATCAGCCGGAGTCGCTGTCGCAGGGCTGTTTGACGATCATCAAGATGATGAAGGACGTGCTCGTTGAGATCACCGGAATGGACGCGACCACGCTGCAGCCAGCGGCGGGTGCGCACGGAGAGTTCACGGGCATCCTGATGATTCGTGCGTTTCACGAGTCTCATGGCAACGCACGGAAGAAGATTTTGATTCCCGACTCGGCGCATGGGACCAACCCCGCGACGGCGGCAGTTTGCGGGTATGAAGTTGCAAACCTGAAGTCAAACGCGCACGGCATGGTGGATCTTGATGAGCTCGAGAGGATGGTGGATGAGGACACGGCGGCGTTGATGCTGACCAATCCTTCGACCATTGGAGTGTTCGAGTCGGACATCAAGAAGATCGCGGATATTCTGCATGCGAAGGGCGCGCTGTTGTACATGGACGGCGCGAATATGAATGCGCTGGTGGGCAAGGCGCGGCCAGGCGATTTCGGTGTCGATGTCATGCACTTGAATCTGCATAAGACGTTCTCAACTCCGCATGGCGGAGGCGGGCCGGGATCGGGGCCGGTGGCTTGCAAGAAGATTCTGGAGCCGTTTCTGCCTGCGCCACTTGTCGTGACTCGTCCAGACGGTTCGCTGTCGATGGACTACAACCGGCCACAGAGCGTTGGGCGCGTGCGCATGTTCTATGGCAACTTCGGCATGTTCGTTCGGGCGCTGGCTTACGTTCTGGCAAATGGGCCGGATGGGTTGCGGCAGACTACTGAAGATGCTGTGTTGAATGCGAACTACATTCGCGCGAAGCTTGAGGGAACGTTTGAGCTGCCGTACAAGACGCAGTCGCTGCATGAGGTTGTGTTCTCGGACAAGCTGCAGGCGAAGAACGGCGTGAAGACGGGCGATATGGGCAAGCGCCTGATCGACTATGGCTTCCACGCCTACACGGTCTCGTTCCCGCTGGTGGTGCAGGGCGCGATGATGATCGAACCGACGGAGAGTGAGAGCCGTGAGGAGCTGGACCTTCTGATCGATGCGCTGAAGCAGATTGCACGCGAGGCAGAGGAGAATCCTGAGCTGGTGCAGACAGCGCCGCATTCGACGCGGCTGCAGCGTCTCGATGAGACGACGGCGGCCCGAAAGCCGATTCTGCGTTGGAAGGGCCCGGTTGCTCCACATCCAGTGCTGGTCGATACGGTCGAGAAGGAGTGGTAGCGTGTCCGTCCTGGATGATCGGCGAGAAGAACTTGAAAAACACGAGTTCATGATGGGTGAAGCTCGCGGACGGCTGGCGGTGACGCTCGATGTTTTGACAGATGCACTGATTCTGGTGGGGCAGCATGGTGTTTACTGCTCGAGCGCACGGAACCCGAAGGTTCCGGCGCTCGATCTGCAGGCTGTGCTGGCGAACATCAATGGGGCCAAGGAGCTGGTGGCCTCGGTGATGGAGCGGTTGCGGCTGGACCGCCTGGAGTTAGAGAAAAACGCCAGGCAGTGAGGGCTACTCGGCTTTGACGGTCACGTACTCGTCCGTAGTCTCCCATTTGATGTGAAGCTGGGTAGTGTTACCGCTGGTGTTTTCAAAGCTGATGGACATCTTCTCCTGCGGCGCGGACAGGGTTTTGCCCTGCATAGGCGTGCGTCCTAGATCCATGTCCTGTTTGTAGACGGTGCCCCACTGGCCGGTCTGCTTGTTGACGATGAGGAACCATTGGCTGGCGCTGGGCAGGGTGTAGAGGGTGTAGGTGCCGGCGGGTACGTCGAGGGTGCCAATCTTGAGGTTAGCAACAGTGATGAGTGTGGTCGCGGGGTTTGCGCCGGTGCGCCAGACCTCGCCATAGGGGACCAGGCCGCCCATGATCTTGCGGCCGCGCATGGAGGGGGAGTTATAGGTGATCTTGATGGCCTTGCCGGCTAGCGTGACGTCGGCGACGGCTGCGGGGCTGGGTAGAGCCTGCCCGGCGGGCTTATCCATCTGCGGTTCAGGGCTCGTTGCGGCGAAGGTTGCGGTGGCCAGTAGGGTACAACAGGCAGCGGTTGCCAGGGTGCGAAGGAACATGCGCGAGTCTCTCTTTCTCGGTGCTATTCGTGTTGCGTTTGAATGTTTTAGACGGCTCTGGGTGCTACTGGTGTGATGCTGAACTGAGGCAGCGCAGGCTGTCAACCCGTGCGATCGTGCTAGGCTAGAGGTATGCGCCCGTAGCTCAGCTGGATAGAGCGGCAGCCTCCGAAGCTGTAGGTCAGAAGTTCGAATCTTCTCGGGCGCACCATCATTTCCATATAAAAATGACTCCAACTGGCCCGGGCCTTGGACTTCTAGGCAATCTATACCTGAGGCTGAAGATCAGTTCAGGTTCTGGAGGTCGTGGCCGATGCAAGAACCAACCGATTCACAGAGTATTTTTTCGCTGCTTCTTAATGCGCTCCGATCAAGGATTGTTTCAACAGTGATCTGAATGTTCGGCCTGGATCCTTCATGCCAACTTGGCGACCTCTTCGTTCACGATATCGCGGCTTGGCGGCCTCCCGGCCGGACGGGTGATGGTGCGGGACATTTCTTCGGCTTTTTCTCGAAGCAACTTAGTGAACTCGTTCAAGAGCTCAGCGTGGTGCTTCGCAAGATATTTCGCGACATGAGAGTTGGCCAACAACCGTTCGACGTATCCAAGGCCGAGAGTCAGATCGAGCGCCTGGGTGGCGTAACCGCGGCTTGGATCTGTCCGATGGGTTTCATCTTGCGCAGGATGGCATAGGTCCCCCCGCACTGAGTGAGAGCATGTCAATCATCAATGATGAATCTCCCCTGATGATTCCGCCGCGCTACCGCCGGACCGTAGCCGTCTTTCGTGTAAACAACAGGCCCATGCCGACCAGAATGAATACATTGAACAGCGCCCCCAGAAAGAACCACAGGACAGGCGAACGTCCCTTCGAGTTGGCGATTGCAGCCGATACGATCCCGCAAAGAATGGCAACGATAACGAATATTCCGTAGGTTTCCATCTATCCTCTCTTCTGCTTCCAATTTTTTTTGCGGATGCATGCCGTGCCGGATAAACCGGTAACGGAAGGGTCAGTTCACCGAGCGAGATTTGACGCTCGAAGCCAGATCCCTGAGCTTCGTCGCATTTACGCTACCGGGATCCAACGCCACGGCGCTCTCTGCGCTCCAGAGAGCTTCGTCAAATTGCCCCCTCTGGAACTCCAACCGCCCCTGCTCAACGAGCTGACGTGCCAGCTTCACGGACGCATGTTGCCGGATTGTCATGCAGGCTATCTCCGACGGCTTGCGAGCCAACACGTCATCGCAAGTCTTCTTCGCGCCCTTGAAGTCGCCGCGATCAAAGAGAAGCTGGGCGTCGTCGATGTACGCCTGAAGGCTGGCCCTCTCCTTTTGCCCGGCCGCGGCTGCGAGCTGCCGCCTCTCCTCGTCCTTTGCTGCGGCAGTCTGCGCGTCGGAGGTTTGCTTCTTCCCAGCCAGCTCAGCAGCCTCCGTCTGTTTCAGGCGCTCGATGATGTCCTGCCGAATGGCTTCAAGTGGCTGGCCCGAGTGCGGATCGTTGCCCGGATGATCGTAGAAGCGATAGGTTCCATGGGGGTCGAGAGCAAACCAGACGCGTGGTCTACCGGTCACTCCGTCGAACCATGGATAGTGGTCCGCCTCCAGGATTCGAATCTCAACGGGAGCCTGCAGATTTCCCTTTCCATTGCGAAGTTCCTTGATCTGCAGGAGGCTGCAGGGCTTCGATTCGACGCCGTAGACCGGATCCTTCGCTGTGCCATCCGAGACGAAGATCCCTTCGGGCGTATCCGCGCAGTACTTATAGGCGTACGCGTCCTTAGATGACCAATACATCGCGAAGAAAAAAACGGCGATATACAGAACGATGATGATTCCGTAGATGTTCGAGTACAGTGATAGCGGACTCCATCCGAGGTTGAGCAGGCCTAGAACATTGCGGGTAAACCTGGCCACAGCCCAGAAAAACGGAATCGTGGAGACGATCACGACCGCGCGAACGAGGAAAGGACTGAGACCCGAGCGAGCGGCGAGACTGTCTACAACATATGTGATGGTCCCTGTGACAAAGTGCGTCGCGAACAGAAGACTACCAATGGCAGCGAAAACGACGATAAGGACAAGGAGTGCGAAGACCTGGGCAGAGCCCCGCATCGACGATAGGACTGGCATATAAAAACCTCTTCTCGTGACAGATCAGTGCATACGGCAGGACCCGAGCCGAAGATCCCCTGCGATCTTCGGCTCGACGGCATCAGCGCTGGTGACTAGCTGGGACTATTCGCCAGCGCCTCCTGCTGGACCTGGCTCTCCGTCTGAACCGCATCCTGCCTCTGTTGCGTAATAACAGCGTCGAGCGCGGCGGCATCGGACCCCTTCGACAGCGGCGCATCCGACGGCTGCGGTACAGCCCCTGGAGCCGGCGGAATTCCCTGGGTTCCTTGCTGACCGGCAATCACATCGAACCCTCCATCGACGTTTGCAGCGAAGTCGTTCTGCATCTCCTGAAGATCGGCGATGGAGACCTTGACCTGAGTGTTCCCCGCGCAGTCGGACCGCTTGCTGCTGGTGACCAACAGAGTTCCCTCGATAGCCTGGTCCGGAACAGGTTGCGCGAGATAGAGGATATCGCCGCGTGTCAGCATGCAGGGGCCTCCGGCGCTATCGACCTGAAGCGGCGTGTCCCCGACAAGGAAGACGCGGAAAGAGGGATCCAGCGAGGGCGGAACCGGAGTTTGAGTGGCTGAAGGAGAGGACGCCGCCTGTTCTGCGGCAACCTGGTGCGCGACCTCCTCTTCAATCAGATGTTTGAACTCTGGAGAGAGCGGCGTGTCAGCCTGCGCACCAACGGACTAAGGAGCAGAGGAGGCCAGCGCTGCATCCGCTCCATTGGCCAACGGAACAGCGGCGGCTGCAGCTCCTTGCTGCGCATAGGCCGCCTGCAGGTTCGCCGCCAGAAGATAGTCGGTCAGCCAGAGTGAGGCGCCGGAGTAGACCGGGTAAGGAGTAAACATGGCCCCACCGGAGACATACCAGGGTTGGCCGCTCCACCCCCATGCGTAGGTGACAGGAGCGGGCCACGGTGTCGCCGCCCAACCATAAAACGCTGGTGCATAGCGAACGGGCGCCACATATTCGTGCATCACCACACCACGATAGGTATACGTACGGTAGACACGTGAATGGGAGACACCTCCCTCAAGATACGTTCGCTGCACCCGACCAGCGCCCATCGGTCGTTCCAGGTAGCCGCTATGTGCGCCGTAGCTCACAACCCGGGCACCGTCAGGACGGACGGACGCAATCTGAACATCGCCGCGGAGTCCGTGGTGGATGTCCATATTCGCAGTGTGGAGGGAGCGAAAGCCTCCGTTCTCCGCGAAGGTGGCCCGCGTTTCGCCTCGTGCATAGACTGCTACGCTGCCATTCGAACGAACGAGGTAGTTCCTTCCACCGGCGGAGCTGAGAATCCGATTCCCATCCGGCCGCACAATGACGTGGCCTGTCGGTAATGGCCGCTGATTGATTCCTCCGGCATGTGCGTCCATCGCCGGTGACGCTGCCCGCGCGGGTTCGGCGGCGGGGTGCTTGGGTTCGGCGGCAGGGTGCGCGGCTGCGTTCGGTACAGCAGCGGGCTTCGGATGAGACCAGGGAAAAGTGGGCTTTGGCACGGCAGGGGCGGTGCCCGGCTTGGTGCCGCCTACCGTGCCGTTGGTTCCAGTTGCGGCGGGGGCTTTAGCTGGAGGGCTCTTTGCGGGTGGGCTGGTCGACTTCGTGCTGGACTGTGCCTCGACAAACGCCTTGGAACAAACAAGAAGACAGGCAAGGCACAGAACTCTGCCCCCGCGCGTGAACTTTTTTTGCATCGAACATTTCCTTCCAACGGGTATTTATGCCCGCTTTATGCCACCGAAGTTTCGCACTCAAGGCGAGAGTGTGTACGCCTTACCTATCGGCATCCATCGGAAGAAGATGAGCGAACGAAAGACCGTGTCCTCCTGCGATCGCTTGAGGACTGCACGGAGATCACGCGGTTGCCTTTCTCTCAGTACCTTGGTTGGCGTAGAGGCCAAAGGATGCCACGGCTCAAACTCGTTTTGTATTAAAGTATTGGGCCTCGAGCCGGCCTTTACAGCACCTGTCACAGCGCAACGGAAACAGTGACTCCGAACCAGACGGCTCGAATATCACTGCCTTGGTTACATATGTGAAAGGATGCTCGTGTGCGAATGAGCGTCTACTGTTTTGTGCTCTCCGTATGTCGTTCTAATACCGCGATGGCGAATGCGTTTACTTGATCACCTCGGCCGATTTCGCAGCCGGCGCGGAGCCTGTCTGCGGGTTATAACGAGGATTGTTTTGATCAACAGGGTTTGGAGTGCCTGGGGTTACAGGAAGAGCGCTCTCGAGCCAGGCACGGTAGACAAGATCTCTTAACATGCGTGCACCTGCCGCCGTGCGGCTGTAGACCATCTCCCTTGCCTCCTGATCGTGAACATCGGCGAAGGCGTTCCGCTTATCGAGTTTGTAGATCGCTTCGACGTTGCTTCCGGCCTCGTCCAGATGACCCAGGATCGAGTCGAATACATCGCCGGTCAGGTGCCCTGGCTGTCCGATGCGACCAGCAATATCCTCTTCAGTCAGAGCGATGGCATCCACATACTGCGACTCGAATCGACCGTGAATTTTGGGGTCACGGGTGTATCCCTTCGGGTCAGCTCCCTGCCAGCCATCGTGATGAATCGTGTCGTGCAGCGGCTGCGACCCATCACCAATGTAGTGCCCCATCCAAGCTACATAGAAGGCACAGGTCTGCTCCAGAAAGGAAGTATCTTTGCCCTCGGCACGGGCTTTGCGCACGTAGCGCATGTCCGCGACAAGGTGGCCATACACCTCGGCAGCGGCAAACGGCAGTGTCCCGGTCCAGCGAACATTCATGCGCCGCGCATTTTCTGGGTCAGCCTTTTCGATACGGAGATATTCGCGGTCGAGCTCCAACACGAACTCGTAACGAGATCGTGGGATCTCCTTCATGAATGAAAACTGTTCGCGGAACCAGCCGTGGTTGGGGTCTTCCTCTATCTTCGAGAAGGGATCGGAAGCCTGCCGCCATGTATCGGGGATGCTGGCCGATCCGGCAATGTAATCGACATACTTCTTGAGGAACACGGGACCATCAGCCGGTAGAGTATCCACGGCAGTACGGTCGATGACCGCATGGGCACGAACGCCCCACGAGAACGCTGTTTTGGGGATGCCAAGCGTTGCGACAAGAAGAGTGGCGACGAAACATCTACGATTCATTATTCAACTCCACGTTGCAGAAGTGCGAAGCGAGACCATGACCTGCTTGCCCTAGGGATCAAGCGGATCCAGTGGATCCTGCTGTAGCGAATCCACCATCGGCAGAAAGACGAGGCTGGTATCGGAAGCTCGCTTGACAAGCTGATACGGCACATAGCCAAGCTCTTTCATGCAACGATCTGCAAACGGCTGGCCTTCAATGTAGGTAATCTGTGCCGGATCGCTGACGACCAGCGCAGGCTTGCTCATCGGGATGTTATAGCGATAGATCTCTCTCGCCGCATTCCGCATGTTCGTTGTCGTGTGCCGGGCATGTGGATCGACAAGAATCGCTTCTTCCGGCACATGATAGTCGTGCAGAAGAGCCTTCTTCATCTCGATCGCTTCGGCAAACTGTGTTTGAGATGGATGCACATAACCGCCTGACAGCAGGACAAAAGGCGCTTTACCCGCGTGGTACTCCTCCGCTGCCAGCGCAGTGCGCCTGCGACCGGCGTCCGACAGGGCGATGTTAGGATCCGCTGGTCCAGCCCCGGGAACAACGATGACCGAGTACGCATAACTGCTCCAGCGAATGGTTGGGATCGAGCGAAGAGCCGCCTGATTGACGCTCGACTCCATCGGCTCCATTCGGCCGGCTTCATCGCGGCGGTTCAAGGCGAGCAATTGAAGCGCAGCCGTCAGCGACGGTTCGAAGAATAGTTCCGGCGTCGATGCTTCGTCAGATATTCGGCTGGTGAGCGAGGCGATACGCTGCTGAAAGTCGGCAGAGTTCACATCGAATGAGATGGAGTCGATCTGCGGATAACGCGGAGCGGCGCCCTGTCCATAGACAGCGATGATGTTGTTCAGACCGCGAGCGCACACCTCCCATGCGTTCACCAGCAGGTCTTCTCCGCTCTCCTTCTGGTAGAGCACATAGGCACCACTCGACCGAAGATCTCCGTCGACTAGCTTTCGCAGGGATGGGTCGTTCTTGTAGGCCCGGGCTAGAGCAAACGAGACCGCGCGAATCTCTTCCTCGGTCCAGACAAGAGGCTTGAGCGTGCAACTAGCGGTCCCTTTGCACGTGCGCAACGACATTGTGAGGAACTGTTGCCGCTCTGCGCTTACTTGCTTGAGAGCCGTGTCTGCGACTAGCGTGTCGCGGACTTCGGGATTGGCCTGAAGGAGCGAGAGAAGCAAGAAATCCTTGTCCTGCAGAGCAGCGTGCAACGGCAGAGGCTTCATCGCTGCCTGGGCAATGGCGTGATGTGGAAGAGCAAAGACTACTGCGGCAAGAAGCAGGCGTGACAGTGAAGCGACTTGCATGGATATGAGATTCTCCTCTGGAACGTGAGCAAATTTCAACCGCATCAACGAGGAGGCCGGCGCTGGATACGCCGACCTCCACGGTTTTTAGAACTTCAGGCTCACTCCGAGCTGTACATTGCGCGAGGTGCCTGCCGCGGTCTCCCGAAGCAAGTCGCTTGAGTTCGCAGTATTGATCACCGCGCCGGTGCAACCGGTGGTGGTGTTGCAGTTCAGGTTGTTGTTATTCAGCAGATTCTCAGCTTCGATGAAGGCGGCCAGCTGAATATGTTCGCGAACGTTGAAGTAGCGTTTCACCTGCGCACTGACCTGGGTGAATCCCCTGCCAGTCAGACTATTCCGGTTTTCAAAGAGAGGACGATCGTTGACTACACCATCGTTGTTGAGGTCCGTGCCCGCGATCACGTTGATCGGAAAGCCGGAGTTCTTGTAAGTGATCGTGGAGAGCTCGAAGCCGTTGACCCAGTGCAGGGAATGAGCACTCAACACAGGCTGGTAGAGGGCCTGAAGGACGAGGTTGTGGCCGATGTTGCTGTCGGCGTTGCCGTAGTCGCGGTGGATATTGGTGGGATCGCTGACACTGCCACCCTCCCCGATGTTGTCGTCGAGAGCGTGTGAGTGCATGTAGTTGACAGTGAACTCGAGCCCATTCGAAAGTCTCTTCTGCAGCGTGACGAATCCGCCGTTGAAGTTCGCGGTTGTTCCGGAGCGTAGCAGGTTGATGGCCCCGAAGTTTGGATTGGGGCGCTTGGAGGTGCCCGCGAAGATCGGACGCCCGTCGGCCAGTGTCTGTCCTGTCTCGGTCAGGTTAGTGTCCGTATAGTAGAGCCCGTGCCGCAGAGCAGCGAACTGGTAGCCGACCGTGAGCTGGAAGTTGCCGCCGAGCTCCTGCTGGATCTGCACGTTGGCCTGGTGCTGATAAGCGTTATGAAAGCTCTGGTCGAAGGCGGTAATGTTGGGCGGAACTTCAAAGCTGCCGCCGCTCAACTGCGGAACATTCGGGAAGACCGGAGCGCCGGAGGCACTTCCAGCCACCTGATAGCTGAGAAGGCGATGTCCATTGACCTGCGCGGCGTTGTAAAAAGTGGCAAGGCCGGGAACATCGTAGTACATACCGTAGGCTGCATGCACTACGGTCTTGCGGCTGCCGCCCGGTGACCAGGTGAGGCCAAGACGAGGGGCGATGTCGCTGTAATCGTTGGGCACGCTGCGCGACAGCGGATAGGGCGCGAGAGCGTCGAAGGTGGGGAAGAAGATGGCCTCGTAGCGTGCGCCTACGTTAACACTGAGATTGGGCGTGACGCGAATCTCGTCCTGCGCGAAAAAGTTCAGGAAGTTGAAGGCGAGCCGGACCTCGGGGTTGCCGCTGAACGTGGTGAGAAAGGTGTAGGTGTAGGGCAGGCCTGTCGCGGGGTTGATCGTGCCGTGAACGGTGTCGAGATACTGGTTCAGCGAGCTGACAGCAGGTTGGCCGTTCTGCGCGGCAAGGCCACTGAAGCTGAAGGTGGGAGCAGTCGCGGAGATGTTGTCGAAGAGCTCGTGGTCGAACTCCGCGCCGAACTTCATGGTGTGGCGTCCGCGAGTCCAGGTCAGGTTGTCGAGCACGCTCGTACTGCGCTCGGTCGTAGTCGTAGTGGTAAGCGGGCTGAAACCGATGTTCGCGACGCTGCTGATGTTGATCAAAACGCTTCCCGCGGGTGAACTGTTAACAACGGGGAAGTCGCCGGTATCGCGCTGAATGGTGCCAAAGCGCAGCTCGTTGAGAAGGTTGCTTGAGAGTACGGTGGCGAGCTGGACTCCGCCGCCATTCTGGTGGTCCTGATACCGGGAGCCGCGGTCGACGATGCTGAGGCCGCCGTCGTTGTTGGGTTGATGGTTGGTGAAGCGTGCATAGCGGACGTAACCGCTGTTCTTCGCATTCAGCGTGTAGTCCACCTTACCGACGAGCGTGCGGTAGGTCTCGCCAAAGGGCGCAGTGCCAATCTCGTTGTCAGGCAGACCAAGCGCGTCAGCATTGGCCGGAGAGATCGTGATGACGTTCGGAAGTGTGTAGGGGTTGTTCTCGAACTGCCCGAAAAAGAAGAGCTTGTCCTTGACGATCGGGCCACCCAGCGTAAAGGCCTCGTCGTACCAGCTACGGTTGGGCTGGACGGTAGCGAGCGTGGGGATCGCCTGCAGATCGCTGGGGCGCCACTGCCCGAGCGCCGAGCCATGGAATTGATTGGTGCCCGACTTCATCACCACGTTGACCTGTCCACCGGCTGCCCGTCCGAACTCGGCCGAGTAGCCGTTCGACAGAGTCTGGGTCTGCGCAACGGCCTCGGGTGTGACGATGATGAGACGGATCTGGCGGTTTCCACCGTGCTGAGTGTCGTCGAGTCCGTCAAGATTCCACTGGGAGCGCTCAGTGCCCCCGAAGGTAAACTGCGTCGTGGAGAACGTGCTGGTGGGCATCCCGATGACGCCGGGTGCAAGCAGGAGATAGTTGTACAAGTTGCGGGACGCGATGGGAAGATTCTCAATCTCCTTGCGGTCGAGCACCGCACCTACAGTCGAGGTCCCGGTATCGAGGATGTCGGAGCCAGCTTCGACCTGGACCGTCTGCGAGGTGCTCCCGATCACCAGGGAGGTATCCAGGCGAGCCTCCTGGCCCACACTGAGGACGATGCCTTGCACCGTGCTCTTCTGGAATCCATCGGCGGCAGTGACCAGACGGTAGGTGCCTACGGGCACGAGCGGGAAGCGGTAATACCCCTTAGCGTCGGTTGTCGTCTCTTGCGAGATGCTGGTGGCAACGTTGGCGAGCGTGACATGAGCGCCCTCGATCACACTCTTCGAGGGATCTGTGACATACCCGTTCACCGCGGCGTCCACGGCATTCACCTGGCCAAACAAAGCAGCCGGCGCGGTCACGAAGAACAACAAAAACAGGAAGCAAAGATAGCGATTCACGATGACTCTCCTCACAGAAACGATTCGGTACGAAACTGACCGCTCAGCGTTATGCAGTAAGCCGAACGTACGCAACGACTCGCCCCCCGAGTAGTCTCGAGAGCGCGTCACAAGGTGAAGTAACAATGTTTCATGTCACGTAAGATCGTGATTCTAAACAGATGGTTTCGGAGGCAGCCGCATGGGTTTATCAAACTTTAACCTCCCCCCGCCATAATTAACGTGAGCTCAACAGTCTGAATGCAACCAGCCATGCCCCTGAGTTATGCCGAACCTGTCAGTACATTGAATCTTGCAGAAGATGAGCGCTGGCTGACGGCCAAGCGTATTGTCGATTCGCCACACTTTCGCAAATCGCCGCGCTTGTCGCAGTTGCTGCTTTACCTTTCGGAACAGACGCTCCTCAATCGTAGCGACTTGCTCACCGAGCAAACCATCGCGACGAGAGTCTTCGAGCGCGACGCCGACTTCAATCCCAGCGTGGATACGATCGTTCGCTCCCATATGGTTCGGCTTCGACAAAAGTTGGAGCAGTATGCACTCGACAACCTTGGATCTGCGTCGATGCAACTTGCCATCCCGAAGGGAGACTACATTGTTCGCTTCGAGCGCATCGCCCCATCGGCGAACGTGCAGACGGAGCCAGAAGAGATCGCCGCGCCAGCTCTTCCGGTTGCGATGCAAGAGCGGTTCCCCGGTAAACGGAAGATAAGCTATCTCGCCATCGCGTGTTGGACACTGAGTTTCATCGTCCTGGTTCTATTGGGGATTCTCACGATGGTCTTGCGTTCTGGCAAGCCATTGGAAAAAGCACAAGCGCCTCCCCATCCCCTCTGGAGCAAAATCTTCCAGGCACATCAGAACACTACATTTGTCGCGGCAGATAGCGGTCTGGTTCTGCTGCATAGGATGACCCGGAAGGACACGACGCTGGCAGAATATCTGGCACGCAACTTCGAAGAAGAGACGCGACCGTTATCGCCGGAGAGGACCGCGGAGGTTCTGAATATAGCCGAACGCCGGTACACCTCTTTCGTAGACCTCAACACATTTGGCCGTCTGCAACAGTTGGCCTTCGTCAGGGGCGCCAGACTGGACGCGAAGTATGCAAGGGACGTACAGATGGATGAGCTCAAGCAAGGCAACTTCATTCTCTCGGGGGCACGTGGAGCCAATCCGTGGCTCGAACTCTATGAACCTGAGTTGAACTTCGTTGGAGCAAATGACGGAATCCAACACAAGTTCAGCTTCATCAACCGCCATCCTCAGGCTGGAGAAACTACCGAGTTCTCCGTGTCGGAGATCGACCCCAGACGACCGGTGTTAGGAGTGCTGGCCTTCCTCCCAAACCTTGACGGAAACGGAAACGCTCTGATCATTGAGGGAAACTCGATGGCAGGGACTGAGGCGATCAGTGACTTCCTCTTTGAGGATGCCGCCCTGCTGCCGTTTCTTGAGAAGATCAAGAGGGCTGACGGTTCTCTGCCGCACTTTGAGGTACTTGTAGAATCGAACAGCGTCAATGGAAGTGCTGGGCCCTTCCACGTTCTGGCGTACCGCACACATCCATAGTCAAACGCGTTATGTGTGATGGTTAAAACACACCTGCTGGATCGCTGAAAAATACGCCACGATGCTCAACTATTTTGAACAATAACTGCAAAGAAAAAAGTGGCTCCGGATCTCTCCGGAGCCACTTTGAGTTGTGATGCAACCAAGTTAGAAAAACAGCTTCGCGGCGAACTGCATCTGACGTGCGCCGTACAGGCTGTTGTTTGTTCCCGAGGTTGCGCCGAATGCCGCCAGACCTGTGCCGCTGTAGGGTGCGATGCATCCCTGGAGCGACGAACCAGCAGGCGCCCCAGTCGTTCCGCACTTCAACGCACCAGAGGTTGCGCCCGCAGCAACATACTGCGAGTAGGTGCCGTTCACGCCGGTGATGATGGTGTGATTGAGCAGGTTGAAGGCATCCGCCGAGATCTGCATATAGATCTTCTCGTGAATTGGAATGTTGTGGGCTACACGGAAGTCGAAATCGTTGTAACCAGGCATTGGGATGCTGTTGCGACCGATCTGCGGCGGACGGCCGGTGGTAGGAGCACCGGTGCTGGAGCTCATTGCGCCACCGTAGATGTTGCCATCCGCTCCAAGACTGCTGCCGGTGCCGGAGTAGACGGTGCCGGACATGGAGAGGGAGATGGGCTCTCCGCCGGAGGCGATGAAGCCACCGGAGAAGGTGAACCCGTCGACGATTGCGCGGGCCAGCTTATAGTCTTCGAACAACTTCGGCTGGTAGACGAAACTGAGGGCGAAGCGATTACGGACGTCGGTATCGGACGGTCCGTTGTCGCGGCGCGGATTGTTGGGGTCAAGCGGTGTGTCGCCGCCATAGAAGGTGCCGAAGGTACCGGCGACCTGACCGGTGTCAGTCGCGCGTGCCCAGGTGAAGTTCGCCAGCACCTCAAGACCGTTGCTGAACGGACGGCGGACGGTCATGGCGAGGGAGTTATACCACGTGTTCGCCGCGCTGAAGCCCGTGTTGATGGAGGTGATTGCCGAGTTGCGGCGATCCGACTGCAGGTAAACAGGCACAGTGATCTGGCGGAGCACGTTGTTGGAGGAGTCCGTCACGTTGTAGGTTGCCGTTCCGTGCGGGGTTTGGCCCACGAGATTGGCATCAAGGAAGATGGGCAGACGCAAGGCGCGGGTGCCGACGTAGCCGATCGAGAGGGACATATTGCCGGGCAGGCTTTGCTCGATGCCCATCTGAAACTCATGCGCGAGGGGTGGAACGAAGTTGGGGTCAAGGCCATGGAAGCTCTGGGGGCCTTTGATTGTGGGGCCGTTGATCGCGGGGGCGGTTCCGCCAGAAGGAACAAGCGCCGACGAGAGAGGCGGACCGGTGACCGGGAATGGAACAAAAGGATATTGCAGGCTGTTCGCTGCATTAGGCACCGTGGGGCAACGGGCCTTAGCCGCACTGCCAACCGAGGACTCGCAACCGGTGTAGTTGTAGTTGACCTGCACAACGCCGTTCTCTACCCGCATCGCGTAGTAGGTGCTGCCCTGGTTGAGCGCGGAGAAGAGTCCGTAGCCGCCGCGAACTACTGTGCCGGGGTAGGGCGACCAGCTGAAGCCGACGCGAGGCTGTACACGGTCGGTGACGTTCTTGATGGTCTGGCTGTACTCGGTGGAGATCGGAGGAAAGTTGTTATTGACGAGACCGGGAGCTGGAGTGAGCTGGATGTCATAGCGAACGCCAGCGGTCAGGTTGAAGGTGGGAGTGAGCTTCCAGCTGTCTTCAGCGAAGCCGTCAAACATCTTCATCCAGAAGTCATCCTTACCCTGCGTACCGGGCTTGGTGTTGACGATGTCGATGGTCTGGACGAAGGTGTTGTAGTGGTAACCGGCGTAGGGATCGGTGTCTCCCGCCTGGCCGGCGTATGCATCCTGGATCCAGTCCTGGAAGTTCAGCAACGTCGTTCCATCGCCATAGCTGTAGACGCCGCCGCCCTGGAAGAGATTGATCATGACTTCGTGGACAAGATTGACGTCGCCACCGAACTTGAGAGAGTGACGGCCCTTGGTGGTCGAAAAGACGTCAGTGAACTGGATGCGGTGCTCGTCTGGTTCTGCAACACGCGGAAGAGCGTTTGGCATACCGAAGGTGACGACGCCCGTCGCGACGCTGGGGCCGGACGCGTTGGCGCCTGCCGTTTCGAGATCGCGACCGTACTGAAAGTGAACCTGATTGACAGAAGCTTTGCCGAGCTGCGTCGTGAGACCAGCGACCAGGAAGCGCTCGTGATAGCTGGTAGGCCCGTTGGTGCTGGGCGAACTGTTGCTGAAGGTGTTGGCTGGGCTGTAGCCGTACGTGCTGTCGTAGTCCGCGAAGTTGTAGTCGACGAAGACATCGTTGCGGCTGTTGATGTGCCAGTCGAGACGCGGGAAGAAGAGATTCTGCTTTTGGAATCGGCCAGGAGGAGCGTCGCCGGGAGCGATATTACCGACGTTCAGGAGGAACTGAATGCCGTTGGTGCATTGAGCAGCAGTAATCGTCGCTGGGCACTGTGTCGGGGTGATGGTGGTGGTGCTCGACGTCGGCCCGGATGGGGTCAGAGAGATGATGCTGTTGGCGGAGTAGAGTACGCGGCCAACCTTGCGGAAGCCGTCATACGTAAAGAAGAAGAAGAGCCGGTCTTTGATGATGGGGCCGCCGACCGAACCGCCGAACTGATGCTGCTGATGAACCGGCTGCGTGAGAAGGAATGGATTGCCGTTGTTATGCAGCGCCTGAAACTTGTTGTACGGGTCGAGGGCGTTGAGGTCGGGATAGCGAAGGTAGTAAAAGGCGTCGCCGTGAAACTGGTTCGTACCACTCTTCGTGATGGCGTTGACCTGTCCACCTGCAGCCTGGCCGAACTCGACCGAGTAGTTCGAAGTCTCTGCCTGAAACTCCTTGATGGAGTCGATGGAGTAAACGTAAGGCGCACCGGAGGCGCGGCCGCGAGCCTCGGAGAACAGCATCTGGTTGTTGTTCGAACCGTCGACGTAGTTCTGGTTGTATAGTCCGCTGATTCCGTGGAAGCTTACGAGGCCGGAGCCGCCGTCCGGAGTGACATTGGGAGTATTGAGAACGAAGGCGCTCCAGTTACGCGAGGCGACGGGCAGATTCTCGATGAGATGTTCGCCGATGGTCTGCGAGACCTCGGTCTTGTCCGAGTCGATCAGGGGAGACTCACTGGTGACGACAACCTCCGTTGTGACCGAAGCCGTTGTAAGCTTTGCGTCGACGGTGAGGGTCTGGCCGACGGTGAGCACGAGATTCTTGCGGTCCACCTTGCCAAAACCGCTGCCGCCGAAGATGACCTCATAGTTGCCGGGCTGAAGGAAGGTGGCGGAGTAGGAGCCGTCGGCGTTGGTGGTCAGCGCACGGGAGACGCCGGTATCGTTGTCGAGAACAGTGACGGGAGCATTTGGAACAGCGGCGCCGCTGGAATCAGTCACGGTGCCGTTGATATTACCGACGCCGGAGGTCTGGCTCAGGGCCGGATGGGCCGCGGACAGAAACAGGATGGCGGCTGTCGCACACGCAAGCAGGCTTCTACAAGCTGAAGGAAGTTTCATGAGTAACTGGCTCCTGAAAAAACACCGACGATAAAGAGCGGTGTGTGAAGGGGATGCTGGCTGTTATGACTCCTGCTGTGGTGTCCGCAGGAGGCGTTCGCGCGCAACCTTAAATTGAAATTTCGTGATATCTCAACAGTCAGGCTTTGGGGGCCCGCCTGTCAAGTAGGATCTCTTGAAAATCAGATCACAAACTGCTGCTTCCGTCTGTATTTACAGCATTTTTTAATCTCATCGACGCATTTGAAAGGCGCCAAACGATCACTAGTGCAGCTGGCTGGGGATCACCGCGTACTGAATGAGGAGTTCGAAGGGCACAATCTTGAGGGTGTTCTCGTGGGTGGCTTCAAGAATGATGGGGCAGGCGGCTCCGGCCTGCTGGACCTGGAGCCAGCGGGCTGCACAGACACACCAGCGGTCTCCCGGTTTGAGACCGGCAAAGCCAAACTGCGGCATGGGGGTGCTGAGGTCGTTGCCGAGAGCCTTAGAGGCTTCGAGGAAGGGGGCGTCAACGAGGCAACAGATGGTGTGGACGCCGTGATCGTCGGGGCCGGTCTCGCAGCAACCGGTGCGGTAGAAGCCGGTCATGGGCTCGCAGCCGCAGATATCGAGGGGCTGCCCGAGGACGTTTTTGCCGCGGTTCTTGATGGGTTCGGCGGTGGGCATGGAACTCCTGTTCGGATTTTAGTATCCCACCTTTTGGAAAGATAGGTCCTGCGGACGGGCCTCCTGCGCGGAGGGCGGTCACTTCGTGACTTGTATACCTGTCGTGGCAGGATACTCAGCAACGGTCCTCCCGTTGGTCGGAATTAGCATGTGCCGACCAACGGGAGGACCGAGTTTCAGCGATACAAGGTATATAAGTCACGAAGTGACCGCGCCGCGCGGAGCGGGCCCGTCCGGCAGGACATCTTATTTTGCAGCGATAGCGAGTTGCTGCTGATACTCCTCGTATGGGCCCTTGTGATCGGTGATGTGGAAGTCGGTCGGGCCGCCTTCGAAGTGCCAGATGCGGGTGCCGGCCTCTTCGATCAGATCCTGGTCATGCGTGACCAGGAAGACAGTGCCTTCGTACTTTTGAATTGCCTGATTGAGGGCATTGATGCTCTCGAGATCCAGGTGGTTGGTGGGTTCATCGAGGACAAGGACGTTCGGCTTCTGCAGCATGATCTTGCAGAAGAGCAAGCGAGCGGCTTCTCCTCCAGAAAGCGCATCGGTCTTCTTCAACCCCTCTTCGCCTTTGAAGAGCATCTGGCCGAGGATGCCGCGGATGTCTTCTTTTGTGGCTTGCGGATCGAACTGATGCAGCCAGTCAGAGGTTGTCATACCGAGTTGGATCGAGCCTTTGTGGTCTTGCGCGAAGTAGCCGATCGAGACCTCGTGGCCCCACTTAACAGTGCCGGAGTCAATGGAGACATCCTTCTCTTCAATGCCGGGGCCGTTGGCCAGCAGCGCCTTGAGGAGAGTCGTCTTCCCCTGTCCGTTGCGGCCCATCAAGATAACTTTGTCGCCACGGGTGACCGAGGCAGTGAAGTTACTGATGACGTGCTCGGACTTGCCGTCCTTCTGCTCGTAGGATTTGTTAACCAGTTCGCACTCGAGGACGTTTTTGCCGGAGGGGCGTTCCATCTTGAAGCTGATAAACGGGCGGGCGATGTTGGAGCGTGCGAGTTCGCTGGTGGCGAGGCGCTCGACTTCCTTCTTGCGCGAGTTCACCTGCGAGGAGCGCGTACCGGCGGAGAAGCGGGCAATAAAGTCGTTCAACTGAGCGATCTTCTTTTCGCGCTGCTCGTTCTGGCTCTCGATGCGGGTGCGGACGCTGGTCTTCTGGAAGACCATGTCGTCGTAGCCACCGTTATAGGTAATGATGGTCTCGTAGTCGATGTCGGCGATGTGGGTGCAGACGTTGTTGAGGAAGTGCCGGTCGTGCGAGATGGTGATAACGGTGCCGCTATAGCGGATGAGGAAGTCCTGGAGCCAATGAATGGACTCGAGGTCGAGGTAGTTGGTCGGTTCGTCGAGCAGCAGCGCTTGTGGATTACCGAAGAGCGCCTGGGCAAGCAGGACGCGAACCTTCTGGCCGCCTTGCAACTCAGACATCTTGCGCTCGTGGAGTTCGTCGGGAATATCCAGGCCCTGCAAAAGCACAGCAGCGTTCGACTCGGCCTCGTAGCCATCCTCGTCCCCGACGATGCCTTCGAGCTCGCCTAGACGAGAGCCGTCTTCATCGGTCATCTCGGCCTTCGCGTAGATGACTTCGCGCTCTTCAAGAGCAGCCCACAGGGCCTTGTTGCCCATGATGACGGTGTCGATGACGCGGTAGGCGTCGAACTCGTACTGGTCCTGCTTCAGGACGCCGATCTTTTTGGGGCGGACGACGTTCCCCTTCTGGGGGTCGATCTCGCCTGTGAGGCACTTCATAAACGTGGATTTGCCGGCCCCGTTGGGACCGGTGAGTCCGTAACGACGGCCAGTCGTGAAAGTGACTGAAACATCCTCGAAGAGGAGCTTCGAGCCATAGCGCATAGTGACGTTGGAAACTGAGATCATGGTATTACTTCTATTTTACAGGGAAAACAGGAGTCTGCAGAACAACGGACGATGAAAGGCCAGCGATGCCGCCCATCGCGGCGGTTCTGTCTGAGAAAGGGCCGCGGGGACGACGCTAGTGGTTTACCTGGGCCAAAATGTATACTTAATGATATCCACTCTACCGAGGTACGATGCTCGCTTCAGAGAAAGAACCTAGCTGGCGAGAGATAATTAAGGCTGTCTCCCTTTTCATCTTCGGTTTTCTCTTAGTGGCTTCGCTTCTTCACATCGCCATTCGCGATCCCCTCTATCTTCATGCCGACATGCGAAGCGAAAAGCTGGTTATGTTGAAGCGTCTCAAGAGCCAGGTTTCCTCCGCCGTGTTTGGGTCCAGCCACGTTCACAACGGCTTTGACCCGCGCGCCTTCGACCGCGTGCTGGCCGGCTCCCCCGCCCAGACCAGGACCGTAAATCTGGCCATCATGGGAGGCAGCCAGTCGGAACAGCGCAGCATGGCGCTGGAGTTTCTCCGAAATCTGCAGGCGCCTCCCGACAACACAGCCTGTCTGGTGATACTGGAGCTGAATGCCGGGGCAAATTTTCAGAACGCGCATCTCGTGCATCCCCGCTCGATCAACATCTACGACTGGCCTACCGTTCGGTTCATCTCCCGGTTGAAGAACACTGATATGGGATTCACTCAGCAAGCCGGCCGCATCGGATTTGCGTTCATCGCCGGCATTCTTCACTATGCGAATGTCGGCATGTTGAGTGACAAGATCATTGCGCCGCCGGTCGACGCCGCGATGATGGAACACGATACGGAAGAGGACCGGCGCGGCGAGGACGTGCTAGCCTACGACCCTCAAACCGGTGCGGAAGAAAGTAAAATGATGGCGCAGGAGCAGGGTCAATTTAAGCTCAACGCGCCTGAAATGTATCCGGGAAACTACGAACTGATCGACGAGTTGGCAGCTTCGAGTCCGGTCTCAAATGTCTCATTCGTGTACTTCGTTTACCCCAAGCTCACTGATGTCAGCGGAACTTTTAACTATCCGAGTGAGATTGTGACTCCTCGTGGTCACACGGTGCCGATCATCGATCTCGCACGGCCCGATCGCTTCCCGTCGTTCTACCAGACTAAATTCTGGCACGACGAGGCGCACTTGGACGAGCAGGGCGCGGCACGGGTCTCAGAAGTCTTCGCGCAACAGCTCATGGCCTGGTACACAGCACATGGCGCTCCTCAAAGGTGCGGGGGCTGACGATGCTCTTTGTCGAATCTCAATTTTTTCTCTTCTTCGCCATCGTCCTTATAATTTACTGGTCGCTCCGCTCGAACGATCTGCGCAAGTGGTTCGTCCTGTTCGCGAGCTACTACTTTTACGGATGCTGGGATTGGCGCTTCGCAGGAATGCTCTTCGTTCTGTCTACCGCAGACTGGCTCTTCGCGCGGCAGATCTCCAGAACCGAACAACAGCGCCCCCGCAAAATATATGTCTTCGCCAGCCTGGCGATGAATCTTACGGTCCTCGGATTCTTCAAATACTTCCACTTTTTTGTGGGCAGCGCCGTGTCGCTCGCCGGAGCCATGCACGTTCATCTCGACGAGCCGACGATCAGAATCATTCTTCCGGTCGGTATCAGCTTTTTCACGTTTCAATCGCTCAGTTACACCATTGACGTTTACCGTCGCGAGATCCCGCCGGTCGCGAGTCTGCGCGACTACCTGATGTTCTCTTCATTTTTTCCGCAGCTGGTGGCAGGCCCGATCGTGCGGCCGAAGTATTTTGTTCCGCAGATGGCAGGGAGGAAAACCCTTTCGCTCGACGACGTCAAAGGTGCGATGTACCTGTTCCTGCTGGGCTACATCAAAAAGCTCTGTATCGCGGACAACATCTCTCCGTTCGTCGACCAGGTCTTCAATCATCCTGCGGCATATACCGGATTCGCCTCCATCACCGCCGTCTGGCTCTACACCATCCAGATATTCTGCGATTTTTCCGGGTACTCGGATATGGCGATTGCGGTTGCGGCTCTGCTCGGCTACAAGCTGGTGTTGAACTTCGACGCGCCGTATCTTGCAATATCAATTCAGGACTTCTGGCGCCGCTGGCATATCTCGCTCTCGAGTTGGATTCGCGACTACATCTACATCTCGCTGGGTGGCCGGATGAAGTTCCGCCTTCTCACCTATCGCAACCTGATGCTGACCATGCTCGCAGGCGGTCTGTGGCATGGAGCAGCGTGGAACTTCGTGATCTGGGGCGGGGCACATGGCGCAGCCCAGTTCCTGCATCAGGAGTTCAAGCTCCACTTCCCGCCCAGACCGAGCCAGGAACCATGGCGCAAGCTCGCAAGCTGGTTTCTCACGCTGAACTTCGTCTGTCTCACCTGGATCTTGTTTCGTTCGGCTACCTTTTCCACCGCATGGCTGATGATCAAACGTTATTTGCTGATCGACCATGGCGGAACCCAGACCCTCCCGCTATGGCTGGCCGCTGCCGGACCGGTTCTACTTCTTCAGCAATTGATGATGCGCCACAGCAACTTCGGGCCGTGGATCTGCAACCTGAGTCTGCCGCGTTTTGCGATGATTTATGGCGCAACGTGGGCGTTAGCCGTATCTCTGCTTCCGCTCGGCTACAGGCCCTTCATCTATTTCCAGTTCTGATCAGTTTGCAATTTTTGAAGAGCCAGGAGCAGCGGAAGAGAATGCCAGCATGCGAAAATCACGCCTCGGCACGCGGAGATGTTGGGAATGTGCCGGACATATCGTTGGGCAAAGCAATGACCGCGAAAAGACAAACGCTCCACTCTGCGGCTGGTTGGCTGGCAGAGTGGAGCGTTTTGTGTCTAAGCGTCTCGTCCTTGGCTTGAGTTACTGACCGCGGCGAGCTGGGCCGGAGCGGCTGCTGCCGGGACGGCTGTTGCCGTTGGGGCGACCACCGGGGCCACGGCCACCGGAGTTGCGTCCACCAGAGCAGCCGCCACCGCCATTGCGGCTGCGGAAGCCGCTCTTTTTGGCGCCATAGTTGGCGTTGGGCGTCGACATCGGTGTAACGGGGTCGTTACCCTTCCAGGAGCGGGTTTCAAGCTGCATAAGGTCCTGTCCCTGAGCTGTTGTGTCAAGGGGTGCGTTGCGGACTTCCTTCTCAAGGTTCTTATCGGCCTCGCGCCACTCAAACTTTATCTTCAGTTCGCGCTCGAGCTTGCGCGCGTCGTGACGCTCCTGCGGCATGACAAACGTGGTGGCGACGCCCTTCTTACCGGCGCGGCCCGTGCGGCCGATTCGGTGAACAAAGTCGTCCGACGCATTGGGTAGATCGTAGTTGACGACGTGTGCGATGTCGTTGACGTCGATACCGCGAGCAGCAACGTCGGTAGCGACGAGAACGCGATGACGGCCGGTGGCGAAGCCCTTGAGAGCCGCGGTACGCTGCGACTGGCTGCGATCGCCGTGGATCACGTCGGCGTCGTGGCCAAGCTTCTCAAGCTTCTTCGAGATGCGGTCAGCGCCGTGCTTGGTCCGCGAGAAGACGAGGAAGGTTCCCTCTTCCTGCTTCAGCATCTGGTCGAGCAGGCCGAGCTTCTGGTCCTGCATGACGGTGTAGACGCGAAGTTCGACGCGGTCGCTCGGCTTCGACGTGGTGCCGATCTCGATGCGGATTGGCTTGTTGACGTAGTCGCGGACGATCTCGCGGATGTTCGCGTCGAGCGTCGCCGAGTAGCACATGGTCTGACGGGTCTTCGGCAACGCACCCACGATGCGGCGGATGGCGGGAAGGAAGCCCATGTCGAGCATGCGATCCACTTCGTCAAGCACGAGCATCTCGACGGAGTTGATGTTGATCTCGCGGCGGCGGAGGAAGTCTTCGAGGCGGCCAGGAGTGGCGACGACTAGACGGGGGCCGCGGTCAAGCTGATCGAGCTGGTTGTTCTCGGAGAGGCCGCCGCAGACGAGCACAGCGTCGCTCTTCGAGCCGGGGACGAGCTTCCAGTAGGCCTCAAGCACCTGCATAGCAAGCTCACGCGTCGGCAGCAGAATGAGAGCCCGGATGGGACCGCGCTTGCCCTTGGTGCTGGGGACGGAGTTCGCGTCCATGCGCTGAATCATCGGAATGAGGAAGCTGAGGGTCTTGCCGGTACCGGTAGAGGCAGTGGCAAGGATATCGTTGCCTTCGAGGGCTGGCGGAATCGCCTTGGCCTGAACCGGGGTCGGCGTAAGAAAGCCGGCGCTGGTGAGGCGGTTCTTGAGCGAGTCCGAGATGTTGAAGTCGGTGAAACGGACGTCCTCAACGAGGGCGAGGCCAGCTGGATTCGCGGCTGATGTATTTTGCTGGGGAGCTGTGTGCTGCTGATTTTCAGAGATCTGTTCGTTTTGTTCTAAAGTTGCGGAGTTCAATGTTTGTCCTGTCTGGTGGTTATCAAGCGGCATAGGGGTGCAGGGGTGCCGTTGTGGCACCATGGATTCAATTAGTCAGCATTGCTGTCGATTGTCGAAGCGCTGCTGCTGCACGGCGAGACTTGTCCGATGACGAGTCTTCCAGCCAGAGCAACCAGCGCGGCTTCCAAACTTCGGGAAGGTCTGCGGTGGGAAGAGGCAAATCGCAGTCTCTGGCCAAACTCCGAATTCCATGAGGAGCTTTTGCCTGCGGTGCCCGTACTCCTTTTTTCCAGAGTACAAAATAAGAATAGCACAGTCCGTCTGCGATTGGCGATGAGTTTGTTGTGAGATCCACGCTGTGCACCGCATCGCGTCCGCAAACGGACAGGACGCTCCATGGATGAACAGCTTCGCTCCGAGCGGCGATGGCACGCAGCCTTATTTACAACACGATAGCTATCAGCGGAGTTGGCAGTGCGACTGCAGATAGACGATCCATCAACTCTTTAGAGGTAGGCAGCGATGCAGACACTGATTCAAGACCTTCGCTTCTCGTTACGCCAGATCAAACGCTCGCCCGGTTTCATGATAACGGCGGTGCTGACGCTGGCCCTGGGTGTAGGCGCGAATACGGCAATCTTCTCGCTGCTGGACCAGGCGCTGCTGCGCTCGCTGCCGGTGCGTGCGCCCGAGCAGCTAGTGGTTCTGAGCGGCACTGGAAAGGCTTGGGAGGGCCACTCCAGCAATCATGGCGCTGGCGTGGAGCAGTCCTTCTCCTATCCGATGTATCGCGACCTCCGCGACCGCGGCACGGCCTTTGACGGCTTGATCGCGACGTCGCCTGCCGGAGTCGGCATTACGCGAAACAATGCGTCTGACTTCGCCGATGCTGAGATCGTGAGCGGCAACTACTTCAGCGTGCTCGGCGTCTCGGCTGCACAGGGACGACTGTTGACGGCAAGCGATGATACGACGCCGGGAGCAAATCCGGTGGTCGTGCTAAGCCATCACTACTGGCAGACTCACCTCGGAGCCGATGCGCACGCAGTGGGCGAGACGATCTCGATCAACGGCGTGCCGTTCCAGATCATCGGGGTCTCGGCGCCAACATTTCAGAGCGCGGTATGGGGACAAGTACCCGACGTCTTCGTGCCGATGTCGATGCTCGACCAGGCGATTCCAGGCAAGGGGAAGCGCCTGCAGGACCACACAGACCGATGGATGAACATCATCGGCCGCCTCAAGCCGGGGGAGACGCCGCAGCATGCGCAGGTGGCGATGGCTCCGCTATGGCACGCGTTGCGGGCGGAGGAGTTGAAGGCATTTGGCACCAAGTCGCAGCGCTTCGTCGATGAGTACCTGACTCGCAGCGAGTTGACCGTCGCGCCCGGTTCGCGGGGGCTCTCCTATGATCGCGAGTCGCTACAGAAGCCGTTGTATGCCGTCATGGGGATGGCGTTCCTTGTGCTCTTGATCGCAGCTGTGAATGTAGCCAGCTTGCTGCTGGTGCGTTCGGCAGCGAGAGTGCGCGAGTTCTCGCTGCGATACGCGCTCGGCGCGAATGCGCGGCGTGTCGTGCAACAGCTTCTGCTGGAAGGCATGCTGATCGGCATTGCCGGAGGAGCAGCGGGTCTGCTCCTCGCGCCAACGTGCCTTCGCGTGCTGGTGCAACGGCTGGCCACCGATGGACCGTCGGCCTTTTCTACAACGCTGGACACCCGGCTGCTGACCTTCAACTTCGCGATCGCTCTCGCGGTGAGTGTTCTGTTCAGCCTCGCGCCTGCAGTGCAGTTGTTGAGGCCTGATATCGTCAACTCGCTGAAGCAGCAGAGCACCACCGCATCCGGCGGCACGCTGAACTTTCGCCGCCTGATCGTTTCCCTGCAGGTTGGCCTCAGCGTTCTGTTGCTGGTCGGCTCCGGTTTGTTTGTGCGCACGATGCAAAACCTGCGGCACGTCGATACAGGGATCAACACCTCGCACCTCGTCACGTTTCACATCGACCCTCTGCTCTCCGGCTATGCAAAAGACAAGATTCCCGCGCTGCACCAACAGATTCTGGAGACAATGACAACGCTTCCAGGTGTCCAGTCCGTAGGCGCGACCAATGACGCAGAGCTGGCCGACACCGGGCACAAAGGAAACGTCACGGTGGAAGGCTTCACCGCGCCAGCCGATGAGGACTTCGACGTGGAGGAACCTTCGGTGAATGCAACCTTCTTTCATGCGATGCAGGAGCCAGTCATGGCCGGACGCAGCTTCAGCGAAGACGATGACGCCACGCATCCGCTGGTCGCAGTCGTCAACGAAAGCTTCGCGAAGCATTACTTCACCAACCCCGCGGCGGCAGTTGGCAGACGCGTCGCCAGCGGCGGCGGAAAGAACCTGGAGTACATGACGATCGTCGGCGTTACGCGAGACGCGAAGCACGTCAACCTCCGCGACGCCCCCACGCCTACACTGTTTACGCCACTGAAGCAAACAAAGTCGGTGGACCAGCTCTATCTCTATATCCGTACGGCGACACCACCCGAACAAACCTTCGCTCTGGTGCGGCAGACGATCAAACAGATCGACGCAGGCCTCGCAGTAGACGAGCTGCGAACGATGGACGACCAGATCGACACGACGCTTTCTAATGAGCGCATGATCGAGCTGTTAGCGATCTCATTCGGCCTGCTTGCAACGATGCTCGCTGGCGTTGGCCTCTACGGCGTGCTTGCGTTCTCGACAGCGCAGCGCACACGGGAGATCGGCATTCGCATCGCCCTCGGCTCGACGCGCCTCGGCGTATCACAGCTGGTCCTGCTGGATGTGCTGCGGCTGGCAGGAATCGGCGTCGTCGTCGCGATTCCCTGCTCGATCGTGCTCGGCAGACTGTTGCGGAGTCAACTCTTCGGTGTCTCCACAGCAGATCCGTTCACGTTGATCGCTGTCGTATTCCTGATTGCGATGGTGGCGTTACTGGCTGCCGTCATCCCTGCACGTCGAGCGTCCTCGGTCGATCCGACGACTGCGCTCCGTGCTGAATAAGTTTCTGGCTGATCACCAGAAAGAGAAAACGGCGGCAACGAAAACATGGATTCGTTGCCGCCGTTTTCGATTCTGTATCTATGAAACGACGATTAGATGTGGCAGCTCACCATGCCACGCTTCTCGAGATACTTCTGGTGATACTCTTCAGCCTTCCAGAACGTTGTTGCTGGAACGACCTGAGTTGCGATGGGTTTGCGATACGATCCGGCTGCGTTAAGCTCTGCGATCTTCGCGCGTGCCTGTGCGAACTGCTCGTTGGTTTGAGTGAAGATGACGCTGCGATACTGCGATCCCCAATCCGGACCCTGGCGATTTACCTGGGTGGGATCGTGCATCGCGAAGAACGCGTCCAAAAGTGTCTCGTAAGAAAGACGGGATGAATCGAAGATGACTTGAACGACCTCCGCATGGCCTGTGCGGTCCGTACAAACTTCTTTATAGGTTGGGTGTTCGAGCTCGCCGCCTTCGTATCCTACGGCTGTATCGATGACACCTGTGATCTCGCCAAATCGGGTCTCTACGCCCCAAAAACATCCTGCTCCAAATGTTGCTTTTTCAATTACCACTTTGCTGCTCCTTGACTACGTCCATTGGATGCTCTTGCGCTGCGATTGTCACCACCCGCAAGGTTAATAGCCCGAGTATTTTGAGCGCGACATAAGAGAAGTGTCAAGCGGACAAAGGTGGTAGAAAAACAAAATGGTACGACCGCGTATCTAGTTAGATAAGCGCGGCTTAGAAAACTGTATGCAAGACGTTTCAACAATTAGCTGGGGCGTCGTGGACGGCTCGCCGATTTTGTTCCAGTCGGCTGACGACGTGGCTTTGTGAATTTCTTTTTAACAGGAGATTTAAGTTGCGCGAACTCGGGAGTCTTCTTCTTCGGTACAACCTTCTTGCCCTTCGCAGCGCGGTCAAGCGCCATCACTTCGCCAAGTGTTAACTCGCGGAACTCGCCCGGCGGCACATCGAGGCGAAGCGCGCCATAACCGATGCGCCGAATCTTCTCGACGTGGTGTCCGATCTCTTCAAACATCTTTCTGATCTGACGATTCCGGCCTTCGATGAGAGTCAGCTCATACCAGGGGTTGTCCCCACCGCGAACGAGTTCAACCTTCGCCGGTGAAGTAATGATGCGGTCGCGACGGCCACTGCGAACCTCATCGAGACGGCCGCGGTCGATCATGATGCCGCGACGAATCTGATCAAGCCCTGACGCAGGTGGGGTGCCGCTGATCTTGACGAGGTAGGTCTTTTCGACGCGTGCAGCAGCCTTCGAGAGTGCGTTGGCAAGATTGCCGTCATTCGTCATCAAAATGAGGCCCTCGCTGAGATAGTCGAGGCGCCCTACAGGATAGAGACGAACGTTGTCACCGTGTGGCCCGGACTTCTGCTTCGCCATGAGCTGCATGACGGTAGGTCGCTTCTCTGGGTCGTCGAGTGTCGTGACATAGCCGCGCGGCTTGTTGAGCATGTAGTAGCGCTGCTGCTCGGGGCCGTGAAGCAGCTTGCCGTCGACGCGAATGTGATCCTTCAGCGCATCGTGGCGCGTGCCGAGTGTGTTGACGATCACACCATTGACCTGCACGCGACCTTCGAGGATGATCTCCTCGGCCTTACGGCGGCTGGCGATCCCTGCCTGCGCAAGAATCTTCTGGAGGCGGTCGCCTTTAGGTTCGCCATTGTTGTCGGGCTTTGCTGCAGAGGGAGACTTCGTCATGTGTTGCCAGCTTTCTGACTGCGGAGCTGCTCATCGCGGTCGTGAGAATTCAATCTCTATTATCTCCTGTTTGCGCTGCGTCCGCGACCCGTCAATCGCGGACGCAGGGATCAGGGTAAAAGGTGACCCCGAAGCGCTTTGAGATCTCGAGGATCTTTGGCATGTCCGCGGCAGGCGAGTAGAAGCTGATCTCTTCAAGATAGTCCTCAAATCCTGCAGGTGTAATGAAGACAAGAATGCGCCCTATCGTCTTTCCAGCGTTGCGAAAGGTGTGTATCGATCCGCGCGGACCAAATACTGTTTCACCGACACCGAGTGGGTGCCATTCGCCCTCGTGCAGAAACTCAAAATCACCTTCCAGATTGTAGAAAGTCTCGTCTTCGTGGGTGTGGCTGTGTGGTGGCGGCCCACCGCCGGGAGGGACGTGTTGAATAGTTACAGCAGAGACTCCGTTGGACATCGCTGCGTTGACGAGAACATCGACAGGCTCTCCAAAGACTTTGAAGGTTTTGATAGGTGGCATTCCCGCTCCGTTGCATGAACTGCGACGCCGTGACTTTTGAGATTTATAAAAACTACGACACGCAGCATCGTAGCAAACGAAACGGGCAGATCGACGAAAGGCCATTCTGCAGCTTCAGGTCAGGGGACGCCATCAGCATCACTCCGTGCCATACAAGCGAATGATGAACGAGACCTGGTAGAGAAACGAGACTGCAAGAATAGCCATCTGAACGCGGCGGTTCTTGGTGATCATTGCGACAACACAGAACACCAGACTGACCGCGATACGTATCGGATATTCGATGCCGAACGAATGAAGGTAAGCAGAGCCCTTAAGGCTGGTGTCGATGATGTCCGCAATGAATGTTGCAGCAAGAAAACCGAAGAACCACCTGCGACGCGAGAGAAAATAGTCCTCGTAGCCGGCGTAGTCCTTCAGGTCCGACGGGAAGAGCAGTGTAGACAGAAAATAAAACAGGATCGCGTAGAGGATGACGAAGAAATAAATCTCGAAGGTCCACCGCGGCACCATCGCGAGACGAAACTCCCACCACCAGAAGTGGATGATCCAGAGCAGAAGCGAGGCAGCCCACCCGAGATGAAGCAGGGAGACTCGTTCACGCTTGGGATGCTGCACGAAGACTGCGAAACCTTTCAGCAGCGTCGTGATACAGAGGCCAACGATGATGGAGATGACGACCTTGACGTGAGAGTAGACGTCAGGGCTCGAATCGGAAAGAGTCATCGCGACTGCACCGCCTGCACAATTACTGTAGCCAATTACTGTAGACGACTCCTACCGACGATTGCTGGATCAGAGCTTGTTCGTGTCGATGAAGGGCACGCGCTGCATACCCTCCGGAGCACGCTTCAGCGGAGCATCCGGCGTTCCTTCATTGTCGCCCTCCGGCGTCGCTACCGTATCTGGCTCTTCATCTTCTGGCTTTTCGGGAGAATCGAGCGGATTGCGTGTGGGGTCCTGATTTGAAGGTGACATTATCCCTCCTCGGAGTCGCGGCGTTGATCGTTCTGGATCTCGGCATCGAGAGCGTCTTCGCCCTCACCACCAACAGGAATGTCGGTGTCATAGTTCGGCGGAAGGCCCGAGACGCGGCCGTCAACGATGGCCTCCTCTGCCACGGTCTCACCCGTCTCGTTGCTGTCACCGTCGGCCTGGGGCTCAGTCTGGTCCCGCTCCGCTTCAAGATCGCTTGAAGTCTCTGGTGCGTGATGTTCCATGGGAATCTCCTCCTGCTCGGCCAGCTCGCCAGCCATCTTCTCAAACTCTTCGATGCTGGGAAGCTCGTTGATGTCTTTCAGGCCGAAGCGAAGGAGGAAATCTTTGGTGGTTTTATACAGAATCGGTCGCCCAATGACCTGTTTACGACCCGCGGTAGCCACAAGTTTGCGCGTCATCAGCGAGCCGAGAACGCCGCCCGAATCAACTCCGCGAATCTCAGAGACCTCCGGGGCGGTTACGGGCTGCTTATACGCAACTACGGCGAGCGTCTCGAGCGCTTGCAACGAGAGCTTCAGCGGTGGCTTCAGAGATTTCACGAACCCGCGCACCGCATCGTGGTACTCCGGCTTGGTAGCGAGGCGGTACCCGCCGGCAACCTCGCGTATCTCGAGGCCTCGATCGGAGGTCGCATAATCCGCGATGAGCTGGTCCAGAATGCTGCGGAAGTACTCGCGCAAACGCCGCTCTCTTTCGCGCGCAAGCTTCTTTTCATCCTTGTCGGATACCGTCGCGTCAGCAGTTTCTTTGCTTCCCTGCTCTGCTGAGTCTGTCGCCTCAGAAATCTCATGCCCCGCGGCAGACTCGGCAGGAGACTCCAACTCGGCTTCAGCTTCAAGATCATCAGCGGAGCTCATCGCAGCAGCATCTGCAGCGGCATGCTCGCGAAGCGCCTTTGCGTGAGCGGCCTCCTGCGCGGCTGCTTCGTGCAGATGGCGGTCAAGAGCCTCGGCGTGCGCGGCTTCGGCCTCCGCAGCCGCCGCTTGGTCCACATCATCGGGGACGGTGGAGAGAACCTCATCGTTCAGGCTGTCCTGATCAACAGAAGTAGGGTCGCCAGTCGCCTCCTCCAGCGCAAGAGAGTGCTGCGCCGCGTCGAGGTGGTCAAGTTCGGCCTGGGCTTCATGGCCCAGCAGGCCGGCAAGTTGAGCCAGGGTTACCGGTTCTTCAGAGGCGTAAATAACTGCTTCGATCTTTGCTTTAAGGCTCATGGTCTCGTTGGTGTACTTCTAAGCATACCAATGACGAGGGGATTGACGGCACCCACCCCCGAAGTTCCGAAAAGTAGGCCACAAAGCAAGAAGAACGGCCCGCCGAGCTGGCGGGCCGTCCCCTGAAACTAGCCGATGCAGCTACTTCGCGATCGCATTGAAGAGCCAGAAGAGGCAACCGGATAACAGCGCTGCCACCGGCAGGGTGAAGACCCACGCAAGAGCGATGTCGCGCAGCGTGGACATCTGCAGGCCGCTCTTATTCGCAGCCATCGTCCCAGCCACGCCCGAAGACAGAACGTGCGTGGTGCTGACGGGCAGGCCGTAACCGTCGGCAGCGAGGATGGTCAACATAGCGACAAGCTCAGCCGACAGCCCCTGAGCATAGGTCAGGTGCGTCTTGCCGATCTTTTCGCCGACGGTGACGACGATGCGCTTCCAACCGATCATGGTTCCCAGGCCGAGCGCGAGCGCGACCGCAACCTTCACCCATGGCGGAATGAACTTAGTTGAGTTATCCAGCATACCCTTGTAGTTCTTGAAGATCTTCTGGTCAGCATCGCTCACCTTGGGGCCGTACTTCGGCATCAGGCGCAGCGTCTCGCTGGTGAGATACATCTGGTTACGAACGTTAGCCTGCATGCCCGAGGGAACCGCGCCAAGCGATCCGTACTGGGTAGCCTCATTGCGGATATCGCCGACCATCTCCTGCAACGCGAGCATAGTATGCGGGGTGAACTTGTGAGTGCTGACAAAGTCTTCCAACTCCGGGCCGCTGTCAGCGACAGTCGTGTTCGGATCAATGTAGTCGCCTACCGCTCCGATCACCTGTTGCGACACCGCAGCGAAGGTCTGCACCTGGCTGACCCCGACGGTGTGGTTCAGCGCATACGCAGTCGGCACCGTGCCGACAAGGATGAGCATGATAAGCCCCATGCCCTTCTGTCCGTCGTTTGAGCCATGCGCGAAGCTGACGCCCGTGCAGGTGAGCACCAGCAGCGCGCGAATGTAGAACGGCGGCGGCTCCGCCCCCTTAGGAGCCTCATAGAGACGTGGATCCTTCAGAACGGCCTTCATCAGCAGGAAGACCAGAGCCGCGCAACCAAAACCAACGAGCGGCGAGACGAGCAGCGCCTTGAAGACCTTCGTCACCTGCTCCCAATCGACGCCACTCACGCCGCTGGTGCCGTGCATCAACTGGTTGGCCACGCCAACGCCGATGATCGAACCGATCATCGTGTGCGAGCTCGAGGCAGGAAGCCCCTTCCACCACGTAGCGAGGTTCCAGAGAATCGCCGCAATCAGCAGCGCGAAGACCATCGCGAAGCCCGAGCCTTTGCTGACCTTCAAAATCAGTTCAACGGGCAGCAGCGAGATAATCGCGAACGCAACCGCACCCGAGCTCGTGAGCACGCCGATGAAGTTCCAGATACCCGACCAGACGACCGCGACATGCGGCTCAAGCGCGTGCGTATAAATGACCGTCGCGACCGCGTTGGCAGTGTCGTGGAAGCCGTTGACGAACTCAAAGCCAAGCGCGATGAACAGCGCCAGGCCGAGCAGAAGATAAGGGAAGATCGAGCCTTCATGCACCGGCAGAAGATCGGTGTAGAGCCGGCTGGCAATGTATCCGAGACCGCCGACAACCAGCACACCGAAGATGATGCCGCCAATCTTACCGGGAGACGATTTCTTGAGCTTCTGGTCGAGCAGAGAACCGGTGGGATGGATTACAGGAGTAGCCATAATTGGTTCGCCTAAAGATTCAAGATGAGTGCGTGAGCTGACGATAGGCCCGCATTGCGAATGGAGTGTTACAGCAGCGTGAAACATACATTCTTTTGGAGACAGGAAGGATAACCCAACTCTCACGGGCCCACAGAAACTAACCCATTGTTTGCAATAGTTTGCGCACAGAACACAAGCCCGGCAGAAGCCCAGCGAATCGCCCGCGTCTACCGAAAACGCACCTCCACGTCACCTGCGACGCGAAAATGGTTTCAAGAATGTTCTCCAAATCACGCTACAAGTCGATTACCGATAAACAGGCACGGGCGGCGTGTACAACTTCCGTCCATCGCCACATGAAAGGGCCGAGCCTATAATTCAGCCTTTCGAGGGTCGTTTTTATGAAACTCCTTGCACAGTGGCTTCGCAGTGCGGCGGTTCTTACTGCAATCATCCTCTTCTGTTTTGCGCGATCAGCATCCGCCGACACCTACACCATCTACGATCTTGGCGATTCGAACGCGCGCGGCATCTATGGCCTGACCACCGCTGGCTCCGTGGTTGTCTTTCAGCAGAGCTGTGGCGCGTTCGGCCCCTCCTGCTACTTGACCTACGCCAACGGTGTGGCCGTGAGCGACAGTTCAACAGCGCCCGGTCTCGCCTATGACGACGGAACATCGTGCACTTCGACGCCCGCAGGCTTCAACGCCGCAAAAAAGACCTGCAACAACGGCCTCGTCGGTATGGGTTCGCTCTACAACCCCAACGGCGATCCGAACGGCGTCTACATCGGCTCCGGCGACACCCTTCAACTCCTTCACGGCGGTTCAGCGGATCAAGTCTTCCTGAACGCCTCCGGCGACTTCGCCTGGACCGACGGCAACAGCGAGGAGATCTTTGAGGCTCTCGATACCTCGAAGTCGATCGCAACTCCCGAGCCGGGCACCTGGCTGCTGGTGGGCACCGGCCTCTTGTTGTTCACCTCAGCCCTTCGCCGCAAAGCGCTGCGCTAGCATCCAGCGCTGTTCAACCCTGGCCATGAAGCGTAAAGTGGCCAGCACAGCTGTTTGTCTAAAAGAAGCAGACCTCATCCTTGGTGAGCGTGCTTCTCCTCGCGTTCTGGGGCCCAAAAAACCAAATCCCTGACTATGATTGAACGCACGAACCGATCTGCTCGTGGCGGAACTCCGAAGAATAACCGAAAGTAAGGAGGCAACGATGAACTTCGATAAGAGCGATACCGCAGTTGTTTTTATCGACCCTCAGAACGACGTCTTGAGTGAAAAGGG
The DNA here is from genome assembly GCF_051013355.1 of Tunturiibacter lichenicola. GTDB lineage: Bacteria > Acidobacteriota > Terriglobia > Terriglobales > Acidobacteriaceae > Edaphobacter > Edaphobacter lichenicola_F. The sequence continues at coordinate 1,486,325 of NZ_CP132944.1, forward strand.
CCTCAGTTGGCCGCTGCTTCACGAAAGCCTCAAAGAAAACAACACGATCGAGAATATGGAGAGCATCTTCAAAGCCGCGAAGGCTCACGGGTACGAGGTGTTCATCTCCCCTCACTACTTCTACCCCACCGACAAGGGATGGAAGATCAACGGCCCTCTCGAATCCGATGAGTTCGCGGTAAACGAGTTCGGCCGCAAAGGTGTTCTCACACTCGATGGCTTCCGCGGATCAGGTGCAGACTGGCTCGAGCGCTTCAAGCCGTACATCGAAGACGGCAAGACCATCGTCGTCTCACCGCACCGTGTATGGGGGCCAGAGTCGAACGACCTCGTCATCCAGCTCCGCAAACGGAAGATCAGCAAGATCATCCTCGGCGGTATGCTGGCCAACATGTGCGTCGAGTCTCACTTGCGTGAGTTAGTCGAGCAAGGCTTCGAGGTTGCAGTCGTGAAAGACGCGACCGCCGGACCGAAACATCCGGAGTGGGGCTACGGCTACACAGCAGCACTTATTAATTACGCGTTCATCGCACACGCTGTTCCGACAACAGCCGAGGCAGTGAAATGGATGGAGAGCGGCCCGGCATAGGCAAAAACGAAGGTTGTTTAACGCCAGTCGTCGCGAGCCTGCGCATGGTCGGTGAGCACTTGGTCGAAGTTCTCTGTCTTCTTGATAAGGATGTCGCCCTGAATCACCGGCTGGTGCAGCAACACCGCCTGCAGGCGCACCAGCTCAAGCATCGCGAGAAACATGCAGATCAGCGCCCGCTCCGTGTGTGTATTGTGCAGTAGCCGCTTCAGGCTGACAGGCTTGTCCTCCATCATCAGGCGGCGCTTCACGTAATCAATCATCAGCGCAACCGTCACCGACTCCTCATCGACGTTCAGAATGGGCCGCTCGCGCAGGCGAAGCAGAACATCCTGAAAGACCCGCACCAGATCTACGGTATCTGCGTCGATCTCCCGGTCTTCATCCAGCGAAGGAGCACCCACCTCCCCGATGTCGCGCTTGAAGTTCTTCAGCCCGGAGGTGGTCCAGGTCGCCTCTTCAATCTGCTGCTTCTGCAAAAGCATCTGCGCCGCAGCCTTGAACCGCTCATGTTCCAGCAGACGTTCCACCAGTTCACGACGCGGATCTTCCGGATCGCCCGAAAGCACATCGGAAGGGTCGCGAGGCAGCAGCGTCTTCGACTTGATGTGGATCAGCAGCGAAGCCATGTAGATGAACTCGCCCGCAGCATCGACATCGACCTGCTTCAAGTGGTGCGTGTACTCCAGAAACTGGCTCGTGATGCGCGCAATCGGAATGTCGTAGATGTCGATGTTCTGCTTGCGAATCAGGTCGAGCAGCAGATCGAGCGGCCCGTCATAGACCTGGCCAACGGTAACCGAAAAGGGCGACTGCGACACCTCTTCCTGGGCCTTATCCTTCGCTGGGCGCTTCGGTTCAGGCGCTCGCGGCGGCACAGGCGGATGCTGCAGAGCGAACGGCTCGTGAGCAGCAGCGTCCGCTCCTTCAGTCGAACCTTCGGCATCCGAAGCGGCAGCGCCTTCAGACGCTGTCTCTGCAGAGACCACCTCGTCCGCCCCAGAGGTGGCGGTCTCTTCTGCAGCGTTGACGTCTTCGACGTTCGTTTCGGGAGGTAGAGTTTCGTCGGGCATGGTCATTACTCGAGGCCGATGGCCTGGCGGACGTGCTGAAGCGTCTGAATTGCGCGGTGGCGGGCACGTGCGGACCCATCCCACAAAATGGCATCAACCTGGCCTGGATCAGCCTCCAGCGCACGGCGTCGCTCCTGTATGGGAGCGATCTCGCGAACTATCCCGTCAGACAGCCAGCCCTTGCACTGAATACATCCGATGCCGGCCGTCGTGCAGCCCTGCCGTACCTCCAACTGCGTCTCTTCGGTCGAGAAAACTTTGTGCAGGTCGAAGACCGGGCAGATATCGGGATTCCCCACATCGGTACGTCGAATACGCGCCGGGTCGGTGACCATCGTCTTCAGCTTCGCGCGAAGATCCGCCTCTGGCTCGGAGAGCATGATCGTATTGCCGTAGCTCTTCGACATCTTGCGGCCATCGAGACCGGGGAGCTTCGGCGAAGGAGTCAGCAGAACCTTCGGCTCAGGAAGAATCCCAGTGACAACAGCGTTGGCAGAAAGCTCAGCCGTGAGGATCTCCTTGTCGGAGTGGTCTTCGCGAGCCTTTTCGATAGCGGGCGTCGGCTGCGAGCAGTAAAGAGCATTGAAGCGACGCGCCACCTCGCGAGTCAGTTCGACGTGAGCCACCTGGTCCTGTCCAACAGGAACAAAATCCGGCTGATACAGCAGAATGTCGGCAGACTGCAGCAGCGGATACCCGAGAAAACCATAGGTATTCAGGTCTTTCTCGCGGAGCTGCTCCTGCTGGTCTTTGTACGTAGGCACCCGTTCGAGCCACGGCAGCGGCGTAAACATGCTGAACAGGGTAAAAAGCTCGGCATGCTGGGGAACGTGCGACTGAATAAAGACCGTGCAAACCTCGGGATCGAGCCCGGCGGAGAGGAAGTCCAGCGCGACATCCCGTATGCTCTGGCGGAGCGACGTCGGATCGGCGTACTCCGTCGTCAGCGCGTGCAGATCGGCGATAAAGAAGTAGCAATCGTACTCGTGCTGGAGCTTGACCCAGTTGTAGAGCGCGCCCATGTAGTTGCCAAGATGGAGACGGCCGGTGGGTCGCATACCGCTCAGCACGCGGGGACGTAAAGGTGTCAGGTTGTCTTTGGTATTTTCAGTCATTGCAATCAAATGCAAGGGTAAATGATTCGAGCGGACAATGGCGGATCACCCATCAACCATCTACCTTCAGCAAACAAAAAGACGACCCAAAAATAAAGTTAGAAAATGTGGCGCATTTTTTGGCACTCGAAAACAGCCCTCCAAAACACCACATTCACCACACATCGCACCACGATTTCACCACCCAAAAACCACGTTCAAGCACCCACTTTTTCCAAAACACCCCCCAAAAAACCAAGGAAATCGACGAAACTTCTCCCCGTGACCACGCCAAAAAATCTCGTCAAAAATCTCAAGTTAGAGGGTGAAGAGAATGCGATTAAAGGTGCTCAGAAGAGGCGAAAAGAAGATGCTGAAGATAAAGCTCCCGCCCACCAGCATCAGGATAATCATGCCAAACATGCCCACCCGGTCATAAACCTGCAAAACCTTATAAGGAAGAAAGTGACGCAGAATATGGCTGCCATCGAGCGGCGGAATCGGAATCAGATTGAAAACAAAGAGCAACAGGTTGATCAGGATCACAAAGTAAAGAAAGAGCGCAATCGGAAAGAGGGTAGGAAGATTCTCCGTCGAAATCCCCGGTATATGCGAAGCCAGCGCCATCGCCGTACCAATCGCAAGCACGCCTCCCGGCACAAGGTGCTTGATAATCACCAATAGAATCAAGGCAATCGTCGCCGAAAGCAGATTACTCGCAGGCCCGGCCAGCGTCACCAGAATGTCGTCGCGCTTGTAGTTCTTGAAGTTACGAGCCGTAACAGGAGTCGGCTTCGCCCACCCGATCAGCGGCCAGTGATACACCAACGCCAGCAGTGGCATAAACACCGATCCAAGTGGATCAAGGTGTTTCAGCGGATTGAGCGTGACGCGGCCAAGCATCTTGGCGGTAGGGTCACCAAGGCGCCACGCAGTCCAGGCGTGAGCGCATTCATGAACACTGAAGGCGAGCACCAGGACGACAACTTGAAAGACGATGAGGACTGCTTCCTGATTCATACGTGTTCAAGTTTACTCAACTTTGCGTGATAAGACCGTAAAGACAACCGCAGGCTCGCACCATAGTTTTCACATAACCTCTCGCACCAGAGGTACGAGAGGTTATGCTTAGCTTTCTCCGCAACGCGTCTTCACTGCTCTGCCTGCTCGAACGCTACAGCGTATGCGCCGAGAGCTGCGTCGCTTGTTTCTGAATCTTGGCCTTCGCCGGGATGCCCACCGAGACGGTCTGCTGCGGAACCGGTTTGGTGGCCAGCGCCATGGCTCCCAGCATGGCGTCTTCGCCTACATTCACTCCGGCAAGCACAGTCGCATGGTAGGTAATCCGCGCGCGCGGCCCAAGTTCGGTCACCTTATTGTTGATGTTTGACTGGTTATTGATGTCGTGAGTATGCGAGTAAACATTGGCATAGTCGGACACGCTGGTTCCCTCGTGGAGGATGATTCCGCCACGGTCGTCGAGCATGACGTTCTTGTGGATCGTGCAGGAGTCTTCGATCGTGAGGTTGTAGCCATAGGTGAACTCGACGTTATGAAAGATCTTGACGTGCTTGCCAAGGTGACGGAATATGTGCCGGCCCAGCATGCAGCGGAAGCGGAAACCAAGCCAGTGGTTCAGTCCGAGGGGAGAGCGATCGAACATCTGCCAGAACCAGATAAGTGGTTTGCGGATGGCGTACTGTTCGACATCGACGTCGCCATAATACTCCGGTTCAAGCGTGATATTGCGAGGATCAAAGCTCTCGGTAAGCGAGTACATGGCGAGCTCGCTGTTGAGCACGGCCTTCAGGTGACCCTTGTACGGCTGACCGAGATATAGCTGGTAGAGCTCATTACGCACGATCTCCGCGCGCTGGTCGGGTGACTGGTGCCGGGTGAACTCATCGTTGAGCTTAGCGAGCCAGCGGCGATACAGGGCCTCAGCTTCGGGAGTGGGTTTGAGTTCACGGTATGTGTGGATTGGCATATATCCCTCGCTGTTTTTCGTCCACCTTCCAGGCTGGCGAATCTGTGTCGGCCTATTCTATGGCGAAGACGGCGTAGACGGTGGCGGTTTTTTCAATCTGACGCGGGTTGATGGCAAGAGGAGCAACTTTCTGCATTGCCATAGGCGCGGCAGCCATCGCGCGCATCAACGGTCGCGGCGGTTCGGCCTGAGTTTCGTTGCTCGCATAAATCAGAGCACCAAGTTTGACATCGAGGCCTTTGGCCATCTCACCCGCGACGGAGCGGGCACGCTGCAACGCCTTTGCCGCAGCTTCAGCCTGGGCCGCGTTCTCATCCTTCATACTCCAATCGATTTGGCCAGATTGATTCGCACCGGCTTTGACCGCGAGATCGAGAGTCTTTGCGGCATCATCGGCGTTCGTCCGAACCGTCCAGCTCTGAGTGACCTGAAATTTGCGCTGAGCCTTCTCGGCTGGAGTCAGCTTGTCGATCTGAAACTCCTGCACCGGAGAGACGTTCTGATTCTCGCTCTCGATCGCGTCCGAGGCGACGCCAGCCGTAGTAAGGGCCTTGACGATGGCGTTCGATACACGAGAGCCAGTGGCGTAGGCAGTGTCGCTGTCGGGGCCATAGGCGATAAATCCGATGTGGACGGTAGCGGTGTCCGCCAGCACCGTGACTTTGTCCGTGGCGGTGATGGCAATCGTGCGATTCTCTTTGCTGATTTGAATGGTCTGAGCGGCGGCGTTCATGGCGAACAAGGTAGCACAGAGTGCCAACGGAGCGAGGCGGTGGACGTTCATAAATCTTCTCCTGTGGAGTTGAGTAGGTCGGCCATGGTGGGTTTGTGCTTCGGTTTTGCAGCTAGCTTCTGCTTAGGATCAGGGAGCACCCGCTCCGACGGCGGAGTACCAACGCGGGCACGGGCGTTCGCCTTGACGGCTTTCACCTTGGAGAACACCTGCTTCTTGGGCTTACTCATCCGAGATCCTTCCTGCGTTCGTTCCGGGCTTCGAGGCCCATGCGTGATTATGCATGACTCTTGCTTGTAAGGGGGTATCTGAGGCAGGATTGCAGATGGGATTCGGCTCGTAGCTCGAACCGGAGACCGGATGAGGTGTGGGATGGAAGAACGCGACTTTTTTGATGAGCGGGCGGAACAGCGAACGCATGTGATGACCTGTCCTCACTGCGGGCAACAAGGGGACTACCAGATTGAATGGGTAGTGCGGCGGAAGAAGGCGCAGCTCCCACGTGGTGCCGATGACCGCGACCGGGCGCGTTTTGCCAAGGCGCAGAGTTATATGGTGCGTCGGGATGACCCGATGGGTTGCAAGAACGTTCGATGCCGCAAACGGTTTGATGTGGTCGGTATCCAGTCGGTGGCGTTTATTTAGCATCTTGGTTACCCGTTCGGCTCTATCTTGGGCCTTGGTAAAGAAAGATTTTCCTTCTGCTCGATCGTCTGGGGCCAGCTATGATTTAATACAACATGACGGGCGTCCCTTAGGGCGGCGACCTTTTTGAACCGGAACACCTTGCACCAGGAATACGCGGAGACCAAGAAAGCAATGGCGAACACACTGCTACCCATCGAAGAACGCAATCTGACCCCGGATGAGGTAGAACGACTGGATAAACGTCGGCGCCGCGGCCAGCTCTTTCTCGTTCTCTGCTTTCAGAGCCTGATCGTAGCGACCTTGCTGACCCTGTGGAGTGGGCAAGACCTGACCCTGTCGCCCGGCTGGGCGCATCCGGTCGTGTATTGGAATGCGATCACGTTTACAGCCGCGCTGGTCTTCGGCATCGTGGGCATTCGGCTGAAGCGCGGCAGCAACGAGTTCATTAGCTACTAAATCGCTGTAAAACAGAACCTTTTGTCGCGGGAATGACGACGGATGAGTTGTGCGAAATTTTCGAGTGGCAAAAGCTCCGTTCCTGATATTCTCTGCCTAGAATTGTCTGCCGGAGTGTGTCATTAGCGCAGGCCATTCCTCTTTGTTTGGAAGATCTCCCGGGCAACTGAGCTAATCTTGCGGCAGCCGCCGCGTCCGGGTTGGCGGATTTGCGAGTCTGATGTCAAAACATCGATCGCAATCAGACCCGTATTCATCCTCTTGCCAAGCTATTGCATCTAAACAAAGTAGAGAAACGCAGGAATGGTGATCACGGGGCTGCCTTGACGATTGATGCTGGAAATACCGCAGTGTTGGAGCCAGTCGAGACAACTGCTCAGGTTGAGGGAAGGCTTCGAGACAAATTTGGCCGGGCCATCACAGATCTGCGTGTCTCAGTAACAGACCGATGCAACTATAAGTGCGTTTATTGTCGAACAGGCAACGAAGGCCCTCAGTATACCGAGCTTGCAATCCAGGATTACATCCGAATGGTGCAGGTTTTCGTCTCCCTGGGGGTGGAAAAGATTCGCCTCACCGGGGGGGAGCCGCTGCTGCGGTCCGGCCTGGTGGAGATGGTGCGCGAGGTGGCCGCGATGCGCACGGCGTATCTGCCGGACGGGACTTTTGCAGATGGAATGGGAGTGCCGCTCGACATTGCGCTGACCACAAATGGACACCTTTTGGAGGGGTTGGCGCAGCCGCTAAAGGATGCTGGCCTGAATCGCGTGACCGTCAGCATGGATGCGGTCGATGCGGAGACCTTCGCAGCGATCACACGCGTTCCGCGCAGCTTCGACAAGGTGCTGGCGGGGATTCGTAAGGCGCAGGCGGTGGGCCTGGGCCCGGTGAAGGTGAACTGTGTGCTCCTGAGAGGCTTTAACGATGGACAGATCGAGCAATTCGCAGAGTTCTCACGGCGCGAAGGTGTGATCGTCCGGTTTATCGAGTGGATGCCCCTGGAAGAGGACCGTAGCTGGAAGTTGGAGTCCGTAATCTCAATGAAGGAGATCATGGGACGACTGAATGCGTATCGTCCTCTGGTTGAGCTGGCCCCGCACGCTTCAAGTGAAACGGCGAAGCGATTTACCTTCGATGATGGGATCGGTGAAATCGGAATCATTGCTCCTGTGACGCGGCCTTTCTGCGGGCACTGCAGCCGGGTACGCCTCACCTCCGACGGAAAGATACGGACTTGCCTGTTTTCGCAGAGTGACCACGATCTGTATGGTGAGATGGTTCGCGGCGGAACGGATGCGGAGTTGGCTGCGTATATTCGCACGATGGTGATGCGCAAAGAGGCGCGTCATCACATCGGTGAACCAGGTTTTGAAAAGCCATCGAGAAATATGGTCCACATCGGCGGCTAGGGCTGTATCGTATATTTCCGGCAGTTTATTGAAACATTAGTAGACTTATGAGAGCCTGATATCTGGTATGTGCAAAACTCTGCACATACTTTCAAAGGACATCGATTGAAGGACCGACGACAGTTTGAGGTCATTGAGAGCCGCCAAATGGACCACCTACGGGTGTTTCATGACGTAGCGCGCGCTCTGACATCAAGCCTGGAGTTGGAGGAGATTCTCGGCGCCATCATGGACAAGATGGCCCAGTTCTTCGGGCCGGAGCGATGGTCGCTCCTGATGGTGAATGAGGCTACGGGCGAGCTCTATTACGCGATCGCCGTTGGTGAAAATGCAGAGAGCCTGAAGGGGCTTCGCGTACCGTTGGGCGAGGGTGTGGCAGGTTGGGTGGCGGCGACGGGCAATCCGCTGGTCGTGCCGGATGTAGCGTTGGATCCGCACTGGTCAGCATTTGCAAACAAACATCCCGATTTGAGGATTCAGTCGATCGCCTGCGTGCCAGTACGCTCAGGAAATAAGACGCTCGGTGTGATTCAGCTGCTGAACAGCAAGCTCGATCTGTTGTCGGAGCACTCGATCTCGTTTCTGCGCATCCTGTGCGACTATGCAGCGATTGCGATCCAGAACGCCCGGTCGATGACGCTGATTCAAGAGCTCACCATCACCGATGACGTCACCGGACTCTTCAATGCACGGCATCTGTACACCATGCTGGATGAACAGGTAGCGGCGGGGAAGGTATTTAGTCTGATGTTCGTCGATCTGGACCACTTCAAATCGGTGAACGATACGCATGGACACCTTGTGGGGAGCAGGCTACTGGCCGAGATTGGCGGCCTGATGAAGCGGTCACTCGGGCCGAACAATGCGGCCTTCCGCTATGGTGGAGACGAATTCGTCGCGCTTCTTCCGGGTATGGGAAAGGCTGCGGCGGTCGGCACCACAATGGCGCTGTGCGAAGATCTGCGGGGAGCGCGTTTTCTTGAAGGTGCGGGGCTTTCGCTCAGCGTCTCGGGAAGCTTTGGGCTGGCGTCGTTTCCGGAGGATGGAAATACCGTAGCGACAATTCTGCGAGCAGCAGACACCATGATGTATGAAGCCAAAGTGACGCGAGACAACGTTGCGGTTGCAGGACGAGGCACGGTCGGACGCGTCGAGCAATCCAGACCGATCAGCGGTTCGCGGCAGGCTGTCTCTGAACTCTTCATCGAACGAGACACAGTGCCACGCGTCTAACCATTTTTCTTGATCTTTTCCAGGATTTTTCTTGATCCATCCATGATGGGTCAGTTCTCGCTGGGGCGATGACGCTCCAAGGTGACACCACGCCGAGGCTCGGGCTTGATGACGTCGCGATTTTCAGGAGAGACGGGGTGTACCCCGAAGTCCCACACGCCAAGGTTGACGGCCTTATCGGATATGACCTCCATCAGGGCAAACTCGCCGAAGTCGAGCGGCTCCTTTGGCGTGACCTTGAGCCAATGTCCTCCCGGCAGAAGTTCTGAGGTGGTCTCGACGACATCCTCCTGGCGCTGCCCGCTGCCAAGCATCCCGATACGAAAGCTGGCAATTACGCGAACACCTTTGCGAATATCGGCACGGACGATGACATAACGGCTTTTGGCAGAACCACCCTCCGGATCGCTTTTGATATTGCTGGTCGCACCGTGGGTATCGACAGTAAGGGGCGCGCCTGCCGTGTTGCCGACGGTCTCGTCGCCAATACGGAGGTAGAGTACCGGGTCTTTAACGTGAAGTTGGATAGGCGACGTCTCGCCTTTGAGCTGCACGATCTGGTGAGAGGCTGAGAGCGGGTTGACCGCGGCCTTCAAGAGATTATGACCGGTATTGCGGTTAAGATCGCTGTCGGTCTGGGCGAGGGGAACAAGTTCGGGGGTGCCCCGAAAGGTATCGAGAGCCAGCGTGCTGTCTTCTTCGGGGAGCCGAAGGTCTTTGGCGACCTCGGGAGTGAGAGCGGCCCGGTCGGCCTCCTCTTTTAGAAGCTCTGGATCGATCGCGGGAGGCTGAGGATTCTCGGAGTCGGTGGGCGTTGCAGGTTGAGTATGTTGCTTCTCCCATCGATGGGTAGCGTCGAGATCGACGAGAGAGACAGGAATCTCCTCCTCTGCGCCACCCCGTTCGGCACTGACGTAGTGCACAATGGAGCCCACGACGCGATAACTCATGACGATCTGATAGCTGCCGTCCTTAAGGATGAGGCGGGTGCGTCGAGGAGCCGTATCCGGGCCGGACTGGACTACTGACGTATGCTGGGCGAGCGCGAGGCCGGGAGGAGCCACGACAATTATCCCGGAGGTAAGCATAGCCGAGGCAATCCGGGTCACAATCCGCGTCGAGAATCGGTTATCGTGTGTCGTCATAACGTTGCCCACCAGTTTAGACGCACCTCGGGATGCGATCCTTACGAAGTATTCCCCCCACGACAGTTGGCGAATTGTCTACTTCGCTGGAGCCGCCAACGCACCATTCAATTTCACGTCTCCGCTCACCGTCTTCGGATCGACAGTGATCTCCTTCAACTTTGCCTCAACGTCGGTAGGCATTTCCTTCTGATAGCGGCCTCCGAGGTACTTCGCGAAGAACTCCTCCATCGCTGCGACCATCGCAAGGTTGTTGATGGGACGAGCGAAGCCATGGCCTTCGTCGGGTGCGACCAGGTACTCGACAGGCTTGCCGTTGTCGCGCACCGCAGCCACAATCTGGTTGCTCTCACGAACGTTTACGCGTGGATCGTTCTTGCCCTGAACGACCATTAGTGGAGTCACGATCGCCTTCGCCTGCGTCAGTGGAGACTCGGCAACCAGAAGCGCCTTGCCGTCCGCTGTGGTCGGGTCGGCCATGCGCGTGTACATCTGCTTACGCCCTGCCTCCCAGTACGGCGGAATGGCGTCGAGCAGTGTGATCAGGTTCGACGGAGCGACATACGCGACCGCAGCGGCGTAGACATCCGGAGTAAAGGCGACGCCAGCCAGCGTCGCGTAGCCCCCATATGACCCGCCAAATATGCCTACATGCTTCGTATCAACCGTACCGTCAGCGACCAGCGCCTTCACGCCCCAGGTCAGGTCATCCTGCATCTTTCGGCCCCATTCGCCGTTACCGGCGTTCAAAAACTTCTTGCCAAAGCCAGTGGAGCTGCGGAAGTTCGGCTGCAGGACCGCGTAGCCGCGGTTCGCGAAGAACTGCGCAAAGGTGTCGAAGCCGAATGAATCACGTGCCCACGGACCACCGTGCGGAAAGACGATCAGCGGCAGATTCTTCGCTGCGAGCCCCTTGGGCAGCGTGAGGTACGCAGGGATATCCAATCCGTCCTTCGATTTGAAGTGGTACGGTTTGCGCTCCGAGAGCGCCGTACGCGGCAACTCTTCGCGAATTCGGTACTGAAGCACAAGCGTATTTGCACTGCGGTCCCAGACGTAGGTCTCGCCCGGCTCGGTGTCGCTACTGGCGTTCAAGATCCAGATGTTCTCGTCAGCAGAGCGAGCTCCGAAATGAATCTCTTTTCCGGGCAGCTTCGTTTGAAGCCAGTGGTACTGCTTTTCAAACTCTTTGTCGCGGAAGTAGAGCCTGTACCGGTCGTCTTCGTACTGCGTGAACAAAATCCGATGGTCGATGTCCGAGGTCACCAATCCGGCGATATCGACCCGGTTCTCCGGATCGCTTTCCACTTTGGTGATTGCCCCGGCTGCGGGATCCAACATCTCGACTTCGCTGAGATCGAGCGCACCCTTATTGGTGGTCAGGTACACCTGCTTGTTTTCTGCATCGAAGCCTTCAACTCCGCAGCCTTCGAGCACAGTGCAACTATAGATCTGTTTGAAGCCATCCCCGTCGACCCGCAGGATCTCCGTGTCACCCGCTTTGTTTGTGCGTTCGGCCAGCCGTAAGTTGCCGTCGTGGTCGAAGTCCCAGCCGGCGATCTCCTCGGTATTTTTGCGGATGAGCTTCTTCTCGCCCGTCGACAGGTGCAGTTCGTACAGATCATGCCAGTGTGGATCACGATCATTCAACCCAATGTAAAGAATGTCCGGCTTCGACTTCGGCACCGAAAATATTTCAGTGCGAACTCCCTTGAGGTTAGTCAGCGCACGCGTCGGCGGCACACCCGTCTTGGGGTCTGCAGCTACAGTCGGATCGATCGCGTAGATGTTGAAGTTTTCATCGCCGGCAGCGTCCTGCACGTACAGGATGTACTTCGAATCGCGACTCCAGAAGTAGTTTCGAACTGGACGTGTAGACTCAGCGCTTATGGGTCGCGCCGCACTGAACGGCTGGCCCGCCTTTTTCACCCAGACGTTGCGCGTACCCTTGTACGGCTTGAGAAACGAGATAAACTGTCCGTCTGGCGAGATCTGCGCACCAGAGATCTGCACTTCACCAAAAAAAAGCTGTCGGTCGATGATGGGCGGCTGCTGTGCGCGAACGGCAATGGGTGTGGCGAGAGAAACAATCGCTAGCGCTGAGAGAAGTGAGTTTTTCAAGAGCAGCTCCGAGAGGAAGATGACGGTTACAGAATAATAAACCTACGCATCGATCTCTCCCAATGGAACACTCCGGCCGTGAAATGGCCGGATTGACTGCTATGCCGACTTCGCTAGAAACTGCCTCATAGCGAGTGCGATCTCCTCGACGTGGGTCTCCAGCGCGAAGTGTCCCGTATCCAGAAACTGAACGGTCGCGTTCGGGTTATCGCGACGGTAAGCCTCTGCTCCGGGAGGGATAAAAAACGGATCGTGCTTGCCCCAGATTGCGAGCAGCGGCGGCTTCGATTTGCGGAAGTACTCCTGAAACGCGGGGTAGAGCTTCACATTGTTTGCGTAGTCCAGGAACAGATCGAGTTGAATGTCCGTATTGCCGGGCCGCGCAATCATCGCGCTGTCCAGTATGTAGCCCTCGGGCGCGATCACGTCGGGGTTGGGCACGCCTTCGGTGTACTGATAACGAATTCCCTCGGGGCTGATTGCTGCATTGCGCACTACCTCACGGTTCGCAGCTGTCGGCTCGCTCCAGTAGCGTCGAATGGGAGCCCATGCATCGCCAAGACCCTCCTCGTAGGCGTTGCCGTTCTGCGAAACGATTGCTGTGACGCGCTCCGGGTGCGCCATCGCCAGACGAAAACCAGTCGGTGCACCGTAGTCGAAGACATAGAGTGCGTAGCGCTTCAGCTGCAGCGCGTCTGTAAACGCCAGAATCGTCTTCGCCAGCGCATCGAAAGAATATTTGTATTGACGCTCCTTTGGCACCTCAGTGAATCCAAAGCCTGGGAGATCAGGCGCAATGACGCGATAGCGGTCCGCAAGACGAGGGATCAGCTCGCGATACTGAAACGACGAGGTCGGAAAGCCATGGAGCAAGAGAACGACGGGGGCATCCGCAGCACCGGCTTCACGATAGAAGACAGTAACACCGTCTGCCTGGACACGATGGATTGAGGTATGAGGCACGTTCGTCTTCTCCGATATGGGTTCAGCGTTTGCAACTGGAAATGAGCCAGCGGCGGCGGCAAAAGAGATGCCGCCGCGCGTAAGAAAGTTTCGCCTATTCATAGTCTGCTCCCGCGCTCACCGAGTTGGATCGATCTCCTGCAGCGCCGAAGTTGATGGTTACATTCTTTTTGTAACCTGTCAAATTAACTTTAACAAGTTACATAGATTTAACCCCACAGAACCTGCTTAAAGACGACCAGTCTTCTTTTTCTTCTCAAATTCAGGCACACTCGGGAGATGATGCGCGTTGGTGTTGATGAGAATCTTGCCCCGGAGTTGCTGGTGGATCTCCCACCTGAGGCACAGATCGTGCGAATTCCCCGAAGGCCGTCCGAGGTTATAGATGTCGATTTTTGGATTCTCGTGTTTGCTCGAAGAGACGCGAAGGATACTTTTGACCAGCTGCGCGGCGTAAAGGTAGTGCAGTCGATGATGGCAGGGGTGGATTGGATTTCGCCATGGCTGCCGAAGGACATTGTGCTCTGTGATGGACGTGGAATTCACGACGTCTCTGCGTCGGAGTGGGTTTTGTCCGCGACCCTGGCGGCTCTGAAGCGATTTCCACGCTACCGCGACCTGCAGTTGCGACAGGAGTGGAAGGGGCAGGCTTCGGTGACGGACGGCTTTCTCAATGAGGGCGGCGCCCAGGTCGGACAGTATCAGGTGTTAGGGGATGATCTAGCGGGCAAGACGATCCTGATCGTCGGCTATGGCTCGATTGGCGCCGCGATCGAGGCGCGCATGAAGCCGTTCGGGGTGACGATCGTCCGAATAGCTCGCTGTGCACGTCCCGAGGACGATGTATTCGGGATCGATGAGTTGCATCGGCATCTGCCGAACGCTGACGTCGTCGTACTGATTGTGCCTTTGACGCAAGCGACACTTGGGCTGATCGGAGCCGCAGAGATCGCCCTCATGAAGCGTGGAGCTCTGCTCGTCAATGCGGCGCGCGGACCGGTCGTGGTCACCGAAGCGCTGGTGGAAGCGTTGCAGGAGCATAGAATACGCGCTGCCCTCGACGTGACAGACCCCGAGCCACTTCCGCCGGGCCATCCACTATGGTCGGCGCCCAATTGCCTGATCACCCCACACGTTGGCGGCTCGACGCCGGAGTTCATTCACAGAGCGTTCCGCTTTGGAGCAGAGCAGGTTCGAAGGTTCATGGCCGGGAAAGAACTGGAAAATGTTGTGACCGACGTCGGCTACTAAATCCCCTTTTATATAAAAGCAACTGGCCTGCCCCGCTCAGCGGAGTTCAGGCCAGATGAGTACGTAAGTTGAAAGTGAACGAGGTAAGACGAGCTCTCTGAGAGCCTACCGCCTGCGTCCTACCTGAAGTTCGTCGACGTCGTCGTCTTCCTCTTCTTCCTCATCATCATCTTCGTACTCGTCGTCGTCCTCTTCTTCCTCCTCGTCGTCATCGTCATCTTCGTATTCATCGTCATCTTCTTCGTCGTCTTCCGCGTCGTCGTCCTCGAGCTCGTCGTCCTCATCTTCATCTTCATCTTCGTCCTTGAACTCGTCCTCGTCGTCGTCCAAAGGTTTCTTGGCGGCGCTAAGGAATTCAGGCGCTGCGGACTCCGTCAGGCTGTCAGGAAAACTGTTGAAGGCGGAGGGGATATCCAAGCCGAGGGTAAGAAAGGTTGCGGTGAGGTCGAAGGTTAGGGTCTCGGTTGCCATGAAATCTCTCCTGATGAAAATGTGTACTGGAATAGGATGCAGCAGATAGAAAAAGGTGAGTGTGAAAATTCGTTTTTTGCTGATTTAGACGCTAACTGGAATCTGGCGCTTTTGCAGGTACATGCGTTGATCGGCCAGTCGGCGGAGTTGAACTTCGTCGGTAGTATCGTCCGGGTAGACAGCTACGCCGATGCTTCCTGTGACCGTAAGAGCATGGCCATTGATAGTTACAGGCTTGCGTAGAGCGTCAGAGATAAGCGCGACGCTGGCCTCAGCGATCAGCTCCGCCGGTTGATAGCGAGGCAAATCGGTAGCGATGATGATGAACTCGTCTCCCCCCAGACGGGCAAGCGTATCGGGCGCACGAATGGCAACGCGGAGGTTGTTTGAGATATGCTGCAGCACCTCGTCTCCGACCTCGTGGCCATGGGAGTCATTGATGAACTTGAAGCCGTCAAGGTCAAGCATCAAGAGAGCCGTACGAGTATTGTTGCGCTCAGACTGCTGAATGGCTGCGACCAGGCGGTCTTCAAAGAGGCGCCGGTTCGGCAGGCCGGTCAGGTGATCGTGAAACGCGTACCAAGCATTGCTGGAGACCTGATGTTCGAGCATCACCAGGAGCATCCCGATGGTGACCAGAAACTTCTGCATATCCCAGATCTGAGCGGCGATGTCGATATACTGCGGACGGTTGGTGATCCAGGAGTGGAAGAGAAAGACCAGCGCCCAGACGGTGAAGCCGAGGACGATCGCGACCTTGCCCAGGCTCTTGCTCGGCAGGCTGAGCTGGAAGACCACCGCGGTGCTTAGATAAAGGGCGAAGAGCGGAATATAAGCCGCATCCCGGTACATGCCATGGGAGGCAAAGTACCACCCCGAGCCCCAGACTGCTAGTTGTAAGGCGACAAGCCACCAGCCGCGACCCAACTTTGCACTACGCGCAAGAAGAAAGGGGCTGATAAGACCGAGAATCAGACCACAGGCGATGAAGACATGAAAGATCCCGGAAGTTCTAACGTCGAGGCCATACGTAGTAAGAACAGCGAAGATCGGTGGAGCGTTCAGCAGGAGATAGTAAAGGGTCGGTTTATGCGGATAAAGCGGCTTGGCCGCAGCCCACAGAAAGATGACGCCCGCAGCAAGGTACGCGTCCAACGCGACGATATGCGAGGGCAGGTGCCACTGGCCTTTCGGAGTGTAAAACGCGTGGGCGATGGCTTCGAGAAAGATGAAAAGCATACCGGTGATCCACAGATCTACCCGCTCCTGCGGATGCCGCTTGCGCAGGAAGTACAGAATCGTCAGGAGCACAGCCATTGCGGCGAGATCGGGAGTGAGTCGGTAG
Organism: Tunturiibacter lichenicola; assembly: GCF_051013355.1. Taxonomy (GTDB): domain Bacteria; phylum Acidobacteriota; class Terriglobia; order Terriglobales; family Acidobacteriaceae; genus Edaphobacter; species Edaphobacter lichenicola_F. Next base: position 1,502,843 of record NZ_CP132944.1, read on the forward strand.
TTCATCTATCTTTCATGCGACCCGGTTGCCGGGCTTTGTGGTGCGTAAACAACATTTAGCTGGGAGTGAAGTGGTCAGTATCGAACATTATCGTTAACAGAGTGCGAATGGGAAGTATTTAGGCCTCGGAAAAGGGTCGCAGCTGCTTTTCGGTGGGCGGGCTGGTAAGCAGGCTTACGATGACCAGACAGAGGAGAGACGCCATCAGCGCTGGGAGAATCGCATCCCGTTCGCCGACAGCAGCAGGCAGGTGGGAGTGGATAAATACCGTATCCCAGAAGACCGTGACGACGGTTCCTACCGCGATGCTGGCGACGGCCCCGGCGGCCGTGGCGCGCTTCCAGTAGAAGGTCGCGAGAATGACCGGCGTGAGGGCAGCGCCGTAGATCGTGTAGGCGTAGAGGGACTTCTTGAGAACCGACTCGATATGGAGCGACTGATAGAGCGCCCAGAGCCCGAGCAGAACGACCATCAGGCGGGAGATGGCGAGCGTCTTCTTATGGGAGGCCTGCGGGTTGATATAGCGGAGATAGACGTCGTTGACTAGATTGGTCGATGGCGAGAAGAGCCAGTTGTTCGCGGTGGAGATGATCTTGGCGAAGATGGCTCCCATCAGCAGCGCTCCGAGCAGTCGCAGCGGGGCCGAGCCGTAGAAGCCATGCAGCCCGAGATAAGCGAGAATCTCGCGTGGGCGCTCGTGAACTTCGCCGGTAGAAAAAAGACTCGACCCGGTGACCGCGAGCGCAACGATGACGGTTTCAAGGATGACCGTTCCGATGATCCATCCAACAACCGCGCGCGTAGCATCCTTCTCCGATTTGGCAGAGAAAAACTTCTGATACATAGACTGATTGCCCAGCAGTAGAAGGCACGTAGGCAGGAAGAGTTCGAGGCCTTGAATGAAGGTGAGGTCGCCGAGTATCTGGAAGTGGGTTGCCGGAAGATTGGCGTGGATCGTCGACCATCCACCGGCATGACGAACAAGGATGGGTAGCGCGATAAGCATCGTAAAGGTGGCGAGCAGACCGATGGCAACGTCCATATAGGCGACCGAGGCCATGCCGGCAATCGCAGTGAAGATGATGACGAAGGCCGCGATGATGTACTTGCCGAGATCCGCGCTGATGAGGTCGGGGAATATCAGGTGGAGGATGTCACCTCCGCCGACGAACTGATAGCTGGTAACCGCCGTGTAGCAAAAAAGTATGGCGATAACGCCAAGAACCCGTGCAGCCTGGTTATATCGTGCTTCAAGCAGGTCGGGGATGGTGAACTGTGCGAACTTGCGCGCACGCGGGGCGATGAAATAGATGAGCAGTAGCCCAGCCCAGCCACCCCCGCCCTGCCACAGCGCAGCGAAGCCGTGTTTGTAGGCGTTCTCCGCACCACCAAGAAGCGAGCCCGAGCCAATCCAGCTCGACAGCAGCGTAAACACCAGCACAAACGCAGGCAGCGAACGTCCAGCGACGAGATAGTCAGCCTTGGTTTTGACCTTGCCAAGGCGCGTCAGGGAGACAGTCAGAAGCGTAAGGACAATGAGGCCGAGAACGATCGCGTAAAGATTCATGTTTGGGTCAAGTGTACTGTCTGGCGGCACTCTCTGGCATCGGCGGCGGCAATTCTAGATGCAAAGCCGCCAATGACAGAAAGTAATGACAGAAAGTAACGATCGCGCCTTACCAGACCTTGCAGGTTGGCGCATGCACCATCGGTTGACCGGCCTTGCAACTGAAGGCGCGCTGGAACTCCGGCAGGTTCGACACCACGCCGTTGATCCGGGCAGAGCCAGGTGAGTGTGGATTAGTAACTGCACTGACCCGCAAGTTCTCCGGTCGCTCGTTCTCGCAAGCCCACTGCGCCATTCCGACCCAGAAGCGCTGATCCGGAGTAAAGCCCTCAACATTTGCGAGCTGCTGTCCGGCGGTCTGCTTCTTCCATGCGATGTAGGCGAGCAACGTCCCACCCAGGTCGGCAACGTCTTCACCGCTGGTCAGCTTGGAGTTGATGTGAATGTCGTCGACGACGATGAACTGAGCATACTGATCGCGAACACAGTTGATGCGGTCTTCAAACCCCTTCGCGTCGGCAGGCGTCCACCAGTCGCGTAGATTGCCCTTCGCGTCGAACTGCCGCCCTTCATCGTCAAAGGCGTGTGTCAGTTCGTGGCCGATAGTCGCGCCGGTGTTACCGTAGTTCGGCGCGTCATCGATCTTCGGATCGTACAGCGGCGGCTGTAGAACGCCAGCCGGAAAGTTGATGTCGTTCATCTGCGGGTTGAAGTACGCGTTCACCGTCGGCGGCGTCATTCCCCACTCGTTCAGGTCCACCGGCTTTCCGAGCTTATGCCACTCACGCGCGTCTTCGAAACGACCAGCTCGTCTTGCATTGCCAAAGTAGTCGTCAGGCTTCACATCGAGCGCGGTGTAATCGCGCCATTGATCGGGGTAGCCGATCTTGTTGCGAATCATGTGCAACTTGCGAAGCGCCTCCTGCTTGGTCTCCGGGCTCATCCAGTCGAGATTCTCAATCTCGTGCTGCATCGCAGTCTCGATCTGCTCGGTCATCTGCTGTGTCTTGGCTTTGGTGTCTGCGCTGAAGGTGCGTTTCACAAACTCCTGCCCGAGCGCTTCGCCAAGATTGCGATCGACCGCGCGAGTGCAGGTCTTCCAGCGCGGCGGCATCGCAGGAACGCCACGCAGCGTCTTCGAATAAAAGTCGAAGTAAGCCTGTTCGAAGGGATGCGCCAACAAAGGTGCAGCCGCGTTCAGGAAGTGAAAACGCAGATAAGCTCGCAGCGCCTCGACGGGCTCGGTCGTAAGCTCAGCCTGAACCGCCTTCATGAACTCGGGCTGCGAAACGTTGAGCTTTGCAACACCGGGCGCGCCCTGAATCTCGAAGTAGTTGGGCCAATCGAAAGCGGGAGCTATCTTACCTAGCTCGCCAACCGTCATCATATGGTAGGTGTTGTGCGGATCGCGCCGCTCCACGCGCGTGAGCGAGGCTTTGGCAAGCGCCGTCTCAATGCGAAGGATCACATCCGCGTCAGACTTGGCCCGGTCAGCCGGTTCACCGCTCATCGTTAACAGTTGCTGCACGTACGCAACATACTGTTGCCGCAGCGTTACGCTCTTCGCGTCATCCTTCAGGTAATAGTCACGGTCAGGCAGACCGAGACCACCCGCCTCAACTTCAACGATCATCACGGAAGAATCAACTGCGTCCTGGTCGGTGCCCGAGCCGAAGAAGTAATTACCCGCGTAGTCGTGGTGCAAGTGACTGATCGCTGCAATCAACTCTGGCCGCGTCTTCAGCGTTTCGATGCGCGCAAGCTCGGGCTGTACCGGTTTGTCACCCAGCGCATCGATGGCTGTTGTGTTCATGCAGGCGGCAAAGTAGTCACCGACCTTCTGCTGCACTGGGGTGCGATCCTTCGCCTTGGCATCAGTCTCCAGAATCCCCCACAGAAACTGCGCGTTCTCATTGCCAAGCTTCGCGTAGACACTCCACCCCGACTGGTCGGCGGGGATCGGGTTGTTCTTCTGCCAGCCGCCGCAACTGAACTTGTAGAAGTCCACGCACGGGTCGACCGAGCGATCGAGGTTGGTGACATCGAGCGACGGCGAATAGGGCATCGACTGGATCGGTTGTGCGGCAGGTTGTTGCGCGGCGGGTTGTTGCGCGCCAAGATGAAGTGCAGTGAGTAGTGCGGCAGCCGCGAGGGCAACCGGAAGCTTCGCAGACATGAATTCTCCTGTGTGCATAATCCTACCCGCAAAGACCGTTACAGAGGCAACCCCAAACCGACGATTAAGCCGAACTATCGCAGCGGGGGGTAGACTGCTTCTGTTACGAAAAAACAGGTAACGGAGAAGATCAAACGATGAGTGGTTTCAGGATGAGGTGTGCCGCTGCGGCTTTGGCTGTAGCGGTCGGTAGTTCAATGGCTGGCGCCCAGAGTGCGCCGATTACCTTGAGCGTGGATCTGACGGACGCTCCCCGCAAGATTCTTCACGCAACTGAGGTAATGCCGGTAACCGCCGGACCCCTGACCGTGGTCTATCCGAAGTGGATCCCCGGTGAGCACGGACCAACCGGGCCAATCGAAAACATGACCGGCTTCTTCATCACTGCCAACGGGCAGCCAGTGCAGTGGGAGCGCGATAAGGTCGACATGTTCGCCTATCACGTGACGGTGCCGCAGGGCGTCACGCAACTCGAGATGAAGATCGACTTTCTCGCCTCCTCAGCGCTCACTGGATTCTCCGCGGGCGGCTCGACCAGCGAGAACCTCGCGCTCCTGAGCTGGAACACTCTGCTGGTCTACCCAGCAGATACCGACGCGAGCCAGGTCATGTTCACCCCGTCGATAAAGCTGCCTGACGGTTGGAAGTTTGGCACCGCGCTCGATAAAGATGGCGGGACCGGTCAAACGACGACGTTCAAGACGGTAAGCCTCGAACAACTGATCGATTCCCCCGTCCTTGCAGGCCGCTACTTCCGCGAGGTTGCGCTGGCTCCCGAGATCACGCCGAAGCACTACCTCGATATGGCAGCCGACGGTCCCGAGGAGGTCGAGCTATCGAAGGAGCACATCGCACAGTTCGACAAACTCGTACGAGAGACTGGCGCTCTCTACAAAAGCCGGCACTATGGCTCGTATCACTTCCTCGTCACTCTTAGCGATGAAGTAGCGCACTTCGGCCTCGAGCACCATCAGTCCAGCGACGATCGCGTGACTGCAAATACATTCACCGATGACCGCGAATTTGTTCTGGATGGCCTGCTGTTGCCGCATGAATTCACTCATAGCTGGAACGGCAAATACCGCCGCCCCGCCGGACTCGCGACCAGCAATTATCAGAAACCGATGGAAGGTGAACTTCTTTGGGTGTATGAAGGCTTGACCGAATACCTCGGCGATGTGCTGGCGGCACGCTGCGGTATCTGGACGCCCGACCAGTACAAGCAGAGGCTCTCCACCATCGCCGCAACCTACGACAACCGCCCCGGACGCACCTGGCGCAACGTGCAGGACACAGCCACGGCGGCGCAGATCCTCTATGACGCCGGCGGTGGATGGGACAACTGGCGGCTCAACGTGGACTACTACGACGAGGGCGAGCTGATCTGGCTCGACGTTGATACGACCATCCGCAAACTGACCAACGGCAGGAAGACGCTGGACGACTTCGTCGCGAAGTTTCACGGCCTCGGCGGCGATACAGGGCCAAAGGTTGTGCCCTATACCTTTGACGACGTCGTCGCAGGCTTGAACGGCGTCGTTGCGAATGACTGGGCCACCTTCCTGCGTTCGCGGGTGGACTCGCATGCGTATCAGGCGCCACTAGGCGGCCTCGAAAACGGTGGCTACAAGCTCACCTACACCGACAAGCCAAACTCCTGGAGCGAGTTGGTGAATCTCCAGCGCGGAAGCTTTGACTTCTGGTATTCCCTCGGCCTGCATGTGGACAAACCCGGTATGATCTCTGACGTTTTGAAGGGCGGCATCTCGGACAAGGGCGGCGTCGGTCCCGGCATGCAGATTATTGCCGTAAACGGACGCGCCTATACCCCGGATGTGCTCAAGGCGGCGGTACACAATTCGAAGGGTTCAGGGCCTGCGGTGGCGCTGATCGTCGAGAACACCGGCTACTACAAGATCATCAAGCTGGACTATCACGACGGCGAGCGTTACCCGCAACTGGAGCGAGTCGCAAGCGTGCCAGACAGGCTGGACGACATCCTGAAGCCCGAAGCGAAGTAGCATTTTAAGAAGTACTGGTTGGAGTCGTCGAAGCAGCCGCTGAAGTCAGGTCGCTCTGCTCGATTGAGAGCAGCAGCTTGGCCGCAGCGGCGGCTTCTATTTCGCTGTTGATCTCCGCCCCCACCAACAGCATCAAGCCAGTGAGATAAAACCACGTAAGAAGGATAATGACCGCTCCCAGCGAGCCATACGTGACCGTGTAGTTATCAAACACATGGACATAGATGCGGAGACCAACAGAGGCCAGCAACCAGCCGATAATGCCGATCACCGCCCCGGGAGTAATCCAATGCCAGTTACTACGTTTGACGTCCGGCGCGAAGTAATAGATCACGGCGAAGAAGAGCGAGAGTAGCGTGACGGCGATGAGCCACGCGAGAATGCGGACCGTGACGGCTACCGCCGCCGCTAAAAAGTGGTGGTAAATGCGCAGGTATGCGAGGCGGGCAAAGAAATCTCCGCCAAGCATCGACGCCAGAATGAGCGTGAACAAGACCATGAGGATGACGGTTACGCCGATGGCCGAAAACCGGGCGGCCAGGTAAGAGCGCGTCTCCTTCACCTTATAAACAACGTTGAGCGAGTCCTGAATAGCGGAAAACCCGACCGATGCGGACCAAATCGCCGCAGCAAGGCCAAAAGTCAGCTTCCCGCTGGTGGCCACGGCTGTGGTCTGGTTGAAGGTCTCAAGAACAGTGCCCATTGCGTCGTGAGGAATCACCACTGAGAGATATCCGAGCAGCGAGTAGTAGATCTTTGAAGCAGAGCGTGCGGCGAGGCCGAGCAGAGCAGTTGCCGTAAAGAGGGTTGGAAACAGGGCAAAGATAAAGAAAAAGCCTAGTTCTCCAGCTCGGCCTACGAGGTTGTCGTCAAGCAGGGAGCGCCATGTGCGCTTCGCGATGACACTCGCAGGGGTTCCCTCAAGATTCCAAAGCGAGCGAAGCGGAGATCGTGAGACCAAATCCCAGATACGCCGCTGTCGCTGCGGGAGGATGGGACCATCGAGGATGGGGTCGACGGAGGAGATGGTGACACTCCCTTTCGACTACGCTTTCGTCTCACGCCTCACTATGACAAGCCTTCGTTCGGGAGGTCTATAGCTACGTAGATGCGAGCCCACATCAGTCGGTGGTCGCATAGAAGATTTTTTGCACCGCCCTGTGGTGCATAATAACGCGATTAAGCATCTATTTATTGGTGAGATGAATGCAAAGAACCTGGCGGGGAAGACCGTTTGCAGTAAGAAAGATGGAGCAACTCTGGCGCTTGGTGCGCGAAAGCCACGAAATGCCGATGAGCGGGACGTCCCGGCCGGTGGAGCTACTGAGGGCCGATGAACTTGGGGTGACATTCATCGGGCATTCGTCATTTTTCCTGCAGGTAAATGGGCGAAAGGTCCTGGTTGATCCGGTTTTTTCGAAACGCCTGATTGTATTGCGGCGTCAAAGACGGCCAGGCACCGTAGTGGACCAGTTGCCGGCGATCGACATGGTGCTGCTGACCCATGCTCACATGGACCATCTGGATATGGCTTCTCTACGAAGCGTCATCCGCGCCACACGCCGGCTGACAGGACGAACGCCCGAAGTCATCGTTCCGCGCGGGGTCGAGGATCTCGTAGAACGGTTAGGATTTTCGCAGGTGCACGGCCTCTCGTGGTGGGAGCAGATCGAAGTCCAGGGTCTGAAGGTCACGATGACTCCCTGCAAGCACTGGGGCGCGCGGATGTTTCGCGATACGCACCGCGGCTACGGCGGCTATGTTGTAGAAGGCGATGGCCAATCCGTCTACCACTCCGGCGATACAGCATACTTCGACGGCTTTCACGAGATCGGGAAACGCCTCAAACCGGAGGTGGCGTTACTGCCGATCGGAGCGTACTTTCCGGACAGCTATAGATCAGTTCATACGAGCCCGGAAGAGGCCGTACGCGCCTTTGTTGAGCTGGGCGCACAGAAGATGGTGCCGATGCACTACGGAACCTTTCGTCTGGGCCGCGAGCCCATGGAAGAGCCTGTACAACGGCTCGAAGCTGAGGCAATTCGCCTCGGAATTAAAGATCGGATAAAAATTCTGGAAGAGGGCGAGACCATGCACCTTTCTCCGGAGCTCAGCATCCCATGACCTATGACTACTTCAACCGCAGTAAACGCAAAGGCAAGTGGGACGTTTGTGATTGGCGGTGATCTGACCGTCAACCGAATGGGATATGGGGCAATGCGGATCACCGGAGACGGGATCTGGGGAGAGCCCAAGGACATTGATGGCGCAAAGAAAGTCCTGCGCCGTGCAGTAGAGGCAGGCGTCAACTTTATCGATACGGCTGACGCCTATGGCCCTGATGTCAGCGAGCGGCTGATTGGTGAAGCCCTGGCGCCTTATGCCAAGGGTGTTGTGATTGCGACCAAAGGAGGTCTCACACGACAAGGGCCAAACGAGTGGCTACCCGTTGGCCGTCCTGAGTATCTCAATCAACAAGTGGAAATGAGCTTGCGACGGCTCAAGGTAGAACGGATCGATCTCTGGCAGTTGCATCGCATCGATCCAAAAGTTCCAGTGGAAGACTCTCTCGGCGTCATCAAAAAACTGCAGGAGCAGGGCAAGATTCGCCACGTCGGCTTAAGCGAGGTGAAGCCGAAGGAGATCGATCGGGCGCGTAAGGTCATCGATATCGTAAGCGTACAAAACCAGTACAACCTCAGCGACCGTCAGCATGAAGACGTCGTTGATTACTGCACGAAACACAACATCGCCTTCATTCCATGGTTCCCCGTAGCTTCCGGCAAACTGGCGAAGCCAGGCGGCAAACTCGATACAGCGGCGAAGACTCACAACACAACCGTCTCTCAGTTATCGTTGGCGTGGCTGCTGCAGCGGTCTCCCGTACTTCTGCCAATTCCGGGCACCACTTCGGTGGAGCATCTGGAAGAAAACATCGCGGCAGCAGACGTAAAGTTGTCGGCTGACGAATGGAAGGCGATCGAACACTCAGCAAAATAAAATCATTGGAACAGTTTCACAAGAAGGGCCGCCACGCCGCGGCCCTTCTTTGCGTTTGATCGAATGATCGCTCTTGCAAGCAGACGATTCAGCTCTTTGGTGAGTTCATATCCAGAGCCTTCGTAGTGAGGGCGCCGGCTGGATCATCCTGTGCATTCCAACCGGGCAGCTCCTGCGAGCCTGTAATCAAGCGGGCGCCATCGCTGAAGGTCAGGTACGTCCACGCCCACTGACGGAAGACCGAGAGACGATTGCGAAAGCCGATAAGAAAGAAGATGTGGACCACAAGCCACGTCATCCAGGCAGGAAAACCGCTCCAGTGGGCCTTGAACGGCCATTCGATCTTCGCCACGGCCGCCTTGCGACCGATGGTGGCCATGTCCCCTTTATCAAAGTAGCGAAACTGTTCGTCCCTGCCGCTGCCGTCGCTTCCCAGCGTAGTCGCGACCAGCCGCCCGATACGCTTGGCAGCATAGCGTCCCATCTGCATCGCAGGCTGCGCAACACCGGGAACCTGCTTGCCATCCTGCTCGAAGTGCGCAAGATCGCCGCATATGAATATCTCAGGGTGACCCGGCGGATTGAGATGGCCATCGACAACGACCGCGCCTCTCTTGTCGGTTGCAACGCCAAGCAGCTTGCCAAGCGGCGAAGCTTGCACACCTGCGGCCCACAAAGTGACGACCGCATCGATGCGCTCATCGCCAACCATGACGTGGCCGGGTTGCACGTCGCTCACATGTGCGCCGGTACGAACTTTCACGCCGAGCTCATCAAGCTGTTCGAGCGCCTTTCGCTGAAGATCTTCGGGGTACGAACTAAGGATATTGGGACCGCCCTCCAAAATGAGAACCTGCGCCATGGAGGGGTCGATGTGACGGAAGTCGCGCGTCATATAGAGCCGCGCGATGTCGCTGATAGCGCCTGCAAGCTCGACACCGGTGGGGCCGCCGCCGATGATCACAAAGTTGAGCGCCGGATGAGTTCCCTTCTCCATCATCTGCCGCTCGGCAAGCTCGAACGCCAGCAACACGCGTCGACGAATCTCGGTTGCATCCTCCACCGTCTTGAGACCGGGAGCAAGTTTGGCCCACTCGTCTCTGCCGAAGTAGGAGTGCGTAGAACCGGTCGCAATAATTAGGTAGTCGTACTCAAGCTGAACGCCGGTTTTAAGCTGTACGCGCTGCAGCGGGAGGTCGAAGCCGACGGCCTCATCCATGAGAACGTCAACATTAGGATGGTCTCGCACCAGCGCTCGAATGGGCTGTGCGATATCGGCCGGAGACAATACCGCCAGCGCCACCTGGTAGAGCAGAGGCTGGAAGAGGTGATAATTTCTGCGGTCCACCAAGGTCACATCGACCGGCAGCTTGCCCAGCGCCATCACCGCGTTGACGCCGCCGAACCCACCACCGAGAATCACGACGCGCTTGCGTGCTGGCACCCTTCGAGCTACCGCTTGTGCTGCCATCGTTCAGGCTCCTCTAGTCAATGAGTCTTAGACCGAATTGCGCAATATGCCTTTTATTTGATGCCGACTGAGAACAATTGGCCTTTCCGAACTTCGCTCTACAAGGTTTAACAAAAGGTTCGACGATTTTATCCCGATCAGGTTACAGAAAAACGTTAGCGCGCCAAAAAGAAGCTAGGGCTGCTCTTGCAGCGTGAGCGAGAGAAAGCCTTGAGTCCCGGTGGCGGCAGCGAGGTTAGTCGTCCCTGCGCTACCGGAAATCTGCTGTGGAACCACACTCAGAAGTCCGTTCACATCAGAGACGAGCGCAACCTGCGACGACGCGAGAACCGGTGGCACAGGGCAACGTCCCCTGTCCGGACAGGCAGGCTGCCACGCATCGACTGTCTGGTCGATCTGAACGACTGCTCCGGCTACCGGATGAGAGGCCGTATCGGTAACGCGCAACACGACAGGAGCGAACACACCTCCAACAGCGATATCCTGATTGGCCCCACTCACTACGACCAGTCGGAGATTGGATGGATCGACACCCTCCACGGTGAAGTTAGCGCATATCGTGGTCCACGCGCAGCCTGCGAGCAGGGCCTCGACTCCAGACGCGAGCGGGCCGACGGTAGCCGTGGTCTGTGCGATGCCTCCGGGGCTAACCAGTGACTGAGCAGGAGAGACAGCAATCGGCCCGGAGTCAACCTGCCACGCGACGAGAAGCCCCGCAGTCGAAGCAAAGTTGTCACTCACGTTGACCTGCGGCGTCCAAACAACCGTCGCTCCGGCGGCGACGTACTCTACTGCCTGCACTGCGGCCACCGCCTGAGTCCGAACCGCAGCAGTAAATGTGGCCACAACAGTTCCATCGACGCCGGTAGCCTGCAGCGTAGTAGTGCCAAGGGTCTGCGGAGTGACCACGGTCGAAGCGATGCCGTTCGCATCGGTGGTAAGGGTGCACGTAGACACTCCGCAGACGGAAAACTGGACGGTCCCGCTCGTTGTGCTGAACGTAACAGCCTCACCAACGACTGGAGTGACGCCATCGGCACTCAAAACTTTCACCGCAAACGGTACCGCCGCAGGCTGCCCCACGGCCGTCAGGCCGGCCGGTGCGCTGATCAAGCTGAACGTCGCTGCCGGCGCCGCATAACTGAGTGACTGAGTCATAACGGTCGTGCCGCCGGTCGATAGGTCCATGACCGCAACATCAGCGGTCAACGCCGTACTCGAGCCGAGCGCCTGAAGCGAAGGCGCTGTTGCCACAACGGTATTGTCAGTCCAACTCAACACCGTTGCGTCGACACCATTGACGGTAACGGCGTTGCCGGTGCGGAATCCCATCCCTGAGATCGTTATCATGCCGCCCGAAGCGCCGATGGCAGCGGGGCTAACGCTATCCGCATAAAGTACGCGAGCCTGGTAGTCGAAGTCAGGTCGACCGTCGCCACGCTGATCCGCAATCGCAATTCGTAACTGATCCGGTTGCGTAAACGATGCCCCGAGCGTGGTCATTCCGGTATCTTCACCGTTGAAGGGCTGTCCCGCGGCCGCAACTCCAGGTAACGAGCCGAGCGTGTCCGTCGCGTTCCATATACCGATCACCGGCATTGCCTTGGCGTATGTTGCAAACCCCTGCTCGTCCTCCGCGGTCACTTCAACGGTGAGAGAGCGGTTGCCTTTGACGGCAAGCGATGACCACGCCGAGTGGCCATAACCGCACAGCAGACCCGACCACCATCCCTGCGAAGCGACCGCCACCGGCGCCGCTGCCGTCCCATCCGAGCCCGTATTGCAGCTGCTTGCAGCGCCATCAGTAGATATGCCAACGAAGCCCTGGGTGTAGCTCGAGTAGAGACCCTCGGGGTCCACTGGATCAGATCCCGACGGTTCAACCGTACCGGCTACATACGGCCCCACCGCATCTTGGCCCGTGTACAACGGATTGATCGGCTCCGTCTCAAGCACGATCACCTGCCAGCTACCAGGAAGCATCGGTATACGCTGAAGATTGAAGTACCCCTCGAACTCCGCATCTTCTGTTCCTTCACTTCCCATCAGCGATGTATCCTGCCCCGTAACCGGGTTGCCATTGGACTGACGAAAGAGTGCTCCGGAGACCGACGACGCGGTATACCAGTCTTCGACATCAGAGACCGGCGTGAACTGCTGCCAGCGACGCCCGACCACATTGACGCCCTGCATCCCCTGGCCATTCGGAAACGAAAGCAAGCCGGAGATCTCACTTGCGTTCAGCAGCGTATCCATCTTGCTACCCGTAGCCTGCCCGTGATTGATCGTATAAAGCTGGCCAAGCGCGGAAAGATCATCGAAGCGAAGTGTGAAAGGCTGTTGCAGACATAAGTACGTGTACGGACCGCACAGAATATCGATCGGATGCATGATCGGCCAATGCAGATCTTGATTCGCGGTAGGCGGTGGGCTTGTTGTGAAGACATTATCGTTGGTCTGCGACCACCCCAGGCCGAGGACTCGTCCAAACGCGCGCATCAACTGATATTGCAGTTGAAGTTGTTGCTGCGGCGCCGGTCCCGTACAGCGGCCATTCATAATCAGAATTGCATGCTGGATAAAGCCCGCCGGAACGATGGAGTCAACGCTTTCGGTGACACCACTCTGCAGGCAGCCACTCGGATCGCTGGCCCCGTTCCCGAGCAGCAGATCCGTAATCGACCCATCGCTGTCGTAAATAACGGCGATCTGCTTGGCGAGATAGTTGCTGCTCTGCACGTCAGCCGGAAAGATAGGCCCATTGGAGCCGAGAAATGCGTTCGCCCCGCTGACATGCTCGTTCAGTGTGCCTCCCTGCGCGAGCACTAGGCTTGCCGTGGGCACATTCCACACCGCGGCAGCCGCAGCAACAATCGCGTCTGCTGCTGCATGGTTCACCGTCGCGCTGAGATCACCCGGATCCGTAAAGTAAAGAGGCTGATTCGTGTACCAGACCACCGGAGTTCCCGACTGCGTGAAGAACGGTGGCCCGGTAACCCATCGCGGGCCGCCTGCCCACAACGCCGTCGCCGTCACCGACCAGCAGAGCAGTGCAAGAGCCGCCCGAAACCATCGGAGGACTCGAACCCGGTTCGCGCTGCTAAGGTGCAACATTCAACGCCTTCTGCCACGTCGTCAATAAGCCGAGGACCACATCGACCGAGGCCTCCTGGTCAGGGACCGAAGCATCATTGGGACTGGCGTTGCCAAGCGCCATCACGATCGGAGCTACGCTTCTCGTCCCCGGCACAACCGCATAAGCATGCGACTGTTCACGAACCGAGTTCGCCTTTGGCGCCGGTCCAGTGCGATACGAAACGGTCCGAGGCACTTTCACCCCGAGCCAGCGCAGATCGACGTACGGCAACGCAGGCGCTGAGGATGTAGCCGACATCGGAGTCGCCGTCGAACCCTGCCGAATCGGAATCGCCCCATCGATGCCGTCAACCGGAGAGCTCATTCCACCGGCGCTGGGTGCGTGCAGAAGCATCAGCAGCCGCTGCCCCACGCGGTAGCGCTGGTTCCCCGCAACCCAGAGACCACCCCACTCACGCAGAGTGTAGGGCGTGCCCGCAGCGCAGCCGCGAATGGCCTGATCGACGCGAAACTCGACCTCGACAACTCCAGCGGCCTCGCCTCCGGTCTGGTGACGCCGCACCGCCAGCACCTGCCCCATGAAAATAACGTCGGCCCGGTCGGACATCCGATGCAGAACATCCGTGACTGTCTGGGGACTGGCCGGGACGCTGGTCTCGGAGGTCTCAGAGATCTCAGAGATCTGAGAGGTCTGGGAGATCTGAGAACCAGCCTCTGAGCTTGCAAAAGACGCCGCCTGGCCATAGCCCAAAACCACGAGTAGCAAGCCCGCAGAGGCTCCGCGAAACCAACGGGAAGTTCGCAAGATCCGACACATTTCGCCCCTCCGTCCTCTTCCTCTTCTTCTTCGTCAGAAGAGTCACGGTACGAAAGGGTGACCTATTTCGAAACATTAGCTTGCCAAAACGCTCGCGCCGTATCTCAATCAGCCGATATCTAGATCTCCGGATAGAAATCGAAGAAGGCATCGATGCTCATCCGCAGCTGTGCCTCGATTTGTTCGCGGCTGCCCTCCAGCACATGCAGCGTCACATGGGCCTCGTTGCCGTTCTTCAGGGTTACCGGCGCCTCGCCGACCGATGCGATCTCATCCGCGGGTAAAAGCCTCATTCCATACACTAACGTCAGGTTTGCCATAGCCTCAATTGTTTCACCAAACCCGCCGAAAACCGCCGGTTTGCATCTTTTTCGTTCGTGGCGCATTTACACTATGAGAGCTAATATGCCCGACAACATTACGCACGACGTTGTAATCCTCGGTTCCGGCTGCGCCGGACTCACCGCTGCCATCTACACTGGACGCGCCAACCTCAAGCCCTTGGTCCTCGAAGGCCACGAGCCCGGTGGCCAGCTCTCCATCACCACCCTGGTTGAAAACTTCCCCGGCTGGCCCGAAGGCGTGCAAGGTCCCGACCTCATTGAGAACATGAAGAAGCAGTCCGTCCGCTTCGGCGCCGAGCTGCGCCTGGCCCACCTCAGCTCCATCGATCTCACCAAGCGGCCCTTCTCGCTCAACCTCGGCAAGGAGACCATCCACACCCGCTCGCTGATCATCGCCTCAGGCGCCAGCGCACGTTGGCTGAACCTCCCGTCCGAACAAGCCCTCATCGGCCACGGCGTCACCTCCTGCGCCACCTGCGACGGCTTCTTCGCCTCCGGCAAAGAGATCGCAGTCATCGGCGGCGGCGACACCGCCATGGAAGAGGCCCTCTTCCTCACGCGCTTCGCCACCAAGGTCACCATCATCAATCGCAGCGAGAAGTTCCGCGCCTCCAAGATCATGCTCGACCGCGCCATAGCTCACCCCAAGGTCCGCTTCCTCTCCAGCACCATCGTCGAAGAGGTCATCGGCGTAGAAGAGAAGGACGTCAAGGGCCTCCGCGTCAAAAATCAGGTCTCCGGGGAGCAGTACGTTCTGCCCGTCGCCTTCATGTTCCTCGCCATCGGCCACATCCCCAACGCAATGGCCTTCAAGGATTTGATCGACGTAGACGCCGACGGCTACATCAAGACTCGCAACAACGTCTTCACCACTCTCAACGGCGAAATTATCCCCGGCGTCTTCGCCTGCGGAGACATTCAGGACCGCCGCTACCGCCAGGCCATCACCGCCGCTGGCTCAGGCTGCATGGCCGCACTCGAGGTAGAAAAGTACCTCGAAGAGCACGGCCGCTAAGCCCGACAATGGACAGGCCGGTGCTCCAAACCCCGCGCCTGTCCTTACGCCCGCTGCAACTCGCCGACGCCATCCAGGTACAGCCCCTCTTCGCCCAGTGGGAGATAGTAAAGCAGCTTAACAACAAGGTCCCGTGGCCATTTCCCGACGACGGAGTCCATACGTTCTACCGTGACGTCGCCCTCCCAGCAGTCGAACGAGGCGATGAGTTCTACTGGATGCTCCGCTTGAAAGATGATCTTCAACAAAAGATCATCGGCTGCATCCACGTCGTACTTAACGCCGAAGATAATCGCGGTTTCTGGATCGCGCGCGAGTGGCAGGGACGAGGCCTCATGACCGAAGCCGTAGCCGAGGTCACACGGTTCTGGTTCGAAGATCTCGAACAACCCGTACTTCGCGTCAAAAAGGCCCGAGATAACGCAGCCTCAAGAGCCATCTCCCTCCGTCAAGGCATGCGCCGCATAGCCGAAGTCGAAGCCGACTACGTCTCAGGCCGCCTTCCATCCGAGCAATGGGAGCTGACCGCCGAAGACTGGCGCGCTCGCCGTTGACCTCGCACACAACTCTCCTCACTTCCAACAACACCCTCATCAAACAAGAGCGATCCCTTGCGCCGGACCGCCGCGTCCACTAAAGTTTTGCCTGACAGGTACAGAACTGATGACCCCTCGCTTCGCCCGCACCACCCTCTTAGCCATCCTCCTAGTCTGTACCGCAGCGGCCCGCTCTTCCGCCCAAGCCAAGCCACAAAGCCAGCCACAGCCCATCACCTCCGTCCCCATCATCTTCGTCCACGGCAACGGCGACGACGCCGCCAAGTGGATCGGCATCATCTGGCTCTTCGAGTCGAACAACTACCCACCCGACAAGCTCTTCTCCATCCGCTTCACTCATCCCAACGCACGCGCCAACGACACCGTCGAAGAGGAGAACCGCTCCTCCACCACCGACGTCACCGCCGAGCTCAGCGCCTTCGTCACCCGCGTCCTCATCCAAACCCACAGCACCAAAGTCGCTCTCATCGGCAGCAGCCGCGGCGGCATGACCATCCGCAACTACCTCCTCCACGGAGGCAGCAGCACCGTCGCCTTCGCAATCACCTGCGGCACACCGAATCATGGCGTACTAGCCATGGACACCAACCTCGACGGCGAGTTCAACGGCAAAGGCCGCTACCTCCAGTCGCTCAACCACGGCTATACCGACAACTCCGAAGTACCCCCCGGCGTAAAGATGATGACCCTACGCAGCGACAAGCTCGACAAGTACGCTCAGCCCAGCGGCATCGCCTTCGGCAAACCCGAAACCGCCACCGGCGTCACCTACGAAGGCCCCGCGCTCGCCGGAGCCACCAACATCGTCCTCCCCAACCTCGACCACCGCGAACTCGCCTTCTACCCATCCGCCTTCGCCGAGATGTACAAGTTCATCACCGGCGTCGCACCCACCACCACCCAGGTCACGCCGATCCCTTCTCCAACCATCTCCGGCCTCATCACCGGCTTCGAGAACGGCACCTTCACCAACCTCCCCATCGCCGGAGCTCACCTCCGCATCTACCCAGTTGGCACCACCGAATCCACCACGCCAGCCTACGAAGTTGTCACCAAAGCCGACGGCAAGTGGGGACCATTTCAGGCCTCCTCCACGCAGGAGTACGACTTCGACCTCGAATACCAAGGCCGTCACATCCGCTTCTACAAAGCTCCCATCCCCCGCTCAACCACCCTGCTTAATCTGCGCCTTCTACCTGTCCCGGCAAAGCCGAAAGATGAAGCGAATAAAACCGCCTCCGCCACTCCATCACAAAGCGAGCTCTTCATCGATCGTCCCCAGGGCTACTTCTCCCGCGAACGCGACGCTGTCCTGATCGACAACAAAATCGCCATCGACGAACCGAGCGGTCTCCCACTCGAAGACTCTTTTCTCGCACACCTCGCAACACCACCCACACAACTCGTCGCCGTAACGCTGCGCAAAGAGACCATCGCGGCCCGCCCCTCAGCCGACCTAGCAACCGATCTCCCAGTCGTCGACTTCCTCTGGTAACGGCCCTCGTCAACGCATGTTCTTCGCCCGACGACTAACCTTCGCAACCCCTCCAGTCGGAGCCAGAAGAGCCGTGACGGCAGCATGAGCATTGTTCAAAATGGAACGCGCTGCAGCTTTATCTGGTGCGATGTTCGCAACCATCACAGCCCCGGTCATCATGCTCACCACTCCGCTCGCAGCCGCAAGAGCGTCGTCCCTCCCCAAATCCATAAGACGATCTGCAAGAAGCTTCACCACCCGCTGATAGCCATCAATCGCAACAGCACGCACCTGCGCCTCACAGTGACCTAACTCTGCGCCAATCGTCGCCAGCGGACAGCGAAAGTTGTTCGCCTCCACCTGCGTCTGGTTCAAATACAACCAAACGATCCTATCCAGCGCCTCGGCTGCCGACATACCTGCTGTCTGCATCTCAAACATCGCCAGCAGACGATCGAACGCAGCTTTGTTCGCCTCAGCAATAAGCTGTTCCTTCGACTCAAAGTGCCGATAAAATCCGCCCGGCGTCAGCCCCACGGCGGACATGATGTCGCGCATCCCCACCGCCTCGAGTCCCTTCGCCAGAAACATCTTCGAAGCAGTCGAGACGATCCGTTCCCTCGTCTCTGCCGCTTCACTACGAGACCTGCGCATACTTTCTACCTCTCAAAAAAACCTGCATCTTTTAGATGACAACTGTTCTCTAAAGGTTCAGATGGACGAACAACACCCATCAAGCAGCCTAACCGCTGCAAAGGAGATGTGATGAGCGAATCAAAGATCTTAGTAACCGGAGCAACCGGGAAAACCGGCAAAGATACCGTCAAGTTCCTCCTCGAGCGTGGTCAAGCCGTACGCGCAATGGTGCGAACCAACGACGATCGTTCCGAAGCACTCCGCAAGCAGGGCGCCGAGATCGTCCTCGGAGATCTCCGCAACTTCGAGTCCGTCCGCGCCGCACTCGAAGGCACTCGCAGCGCCTACTTCGTCTTCCCCATCCAGCCCGGCATCCTTGAAGCCACTGCATACTTTGCCCAGGCAGCCAAAGAAGCAGGCGTCCAGGCCGTCGTAAACATGTCGCAGGCATCAGCCCGCCGCGAAGCAACCAGTCACGCCGCCCAAAATCACTGGCTCTCCGAAAGAGTCTTTGACTGGTCCGGCGTCCCCACCGTCCACCTCCGCTCCACGCTCTTCTCTGAGTGGGTCTTATACTGGCGCGGCTTCATCAAAGCGGCAGGCATTCTTCCGCTGCCCTTCACCAAAGGCCGCGTAGCTCTCGTCGCCGCCGAAGATCAGGCTCGCGTCATCGCCAACATCCTCATCGCACCCGCAGAGCACGTCGGAAAAACCTACCCACTCGTCGGCGCCAAAGAGTACACCTTCCCCGAGATAGCTGAAGAGATCTCCCATGTCATCGGAAAGCCGGTTCGCTATCAAGTGACCGACGCTCCGGCGTTTGCAAAACTCGCAAAGGAGAACGGCATAGACCTCGGAGACTTCTTCTGGCAGCATCTCGGCGAGATCGCCATCGACTTCCAGAACGGAATCTTCGCCGGCACCAACGACCTCGTCGAAAAAATCGGCGGCCAGCCACCCATCAGCCTGCCTGCCTTCATCGCAAAGCACCGCGCCGAGTTTGACTAACCAGAAGCGGCTGGACAAAGCCGCTTTCCCGCTGTCATTCCGCAGCCCAGCTTCTTTGTTGTCATTCCGCAGCCCAGCTTCTTTGTTGTCATTCCGCAGCCCAGCTTCTTTGTTGTCATTCCGTAGCCCAGCTTTTTTGTTGTCATTCCGCAGCCCAGCTTCTTTGTTGTCATTCCGTAGCCCAGCTTTTTTGTTGTCATTCCGTAGCGCAGCGGAGGAATCTGCTTTTTGCCGCCGCCCCCGCAAAAATCACCTTCAACCACCAACTCTGACCCCACCATCGGAGGAACACAAATGAAGAAGTTAGCCCGCACGATCGCACTCTCTCTCCTGCTCATCCCCATCGCATTGGAAGCGCAGACGCCGAAATCCTCTCCTCTCCCGCCCACCCCCACAAACAGAGTCCTGGCCATTGGCAAGTTCAACGCACCTCCCACGCCTGACCAGTTCAAGCTCCTCGCCTCGCAAGAGGTCCCTGACACCCTGCGCCTCTACCTCGCAGGCAAGATCGACCAGTGGTACTCCATACAAAATGACAACGGCGTCGTCTTCATCATCAACGCGTCCTCCGTCGAAGAAGCTCACACCATGCTCGAAGCTCTACCCCTCGGCCAGGCAAAGCTGATGACATTCCAACTAATCCCTCTCGGCCCCCTCAGCCCGCTGGCTCTTCTCCTCCCAAAACCAGACAAACCAGCCCAGTAATCAACTGGTCACTTTGCTATGTCTGCACTATTGTTTTCATCCCGTAGCGATCCGCGGTCGCAGTCGTCCTCTCCCAAACCCAAAAAATCTGTCATCTTGACGGAAGGGACGGACAGTCTTATCGTCTGTCGCGCAGTGGACCCCCGTATTTCGCCTTTGCCGCCACCCCGCAGGATCCACGGTTGATCTTGCGGTTGCTCGGCGATCAAGGACGTAAATCCCCTCGTTCGACACTCCATCTTTAGTCAAAGATGGCCACGATAGCCTGTATCTTCGCTGTCAAGCCCCGAGTACCAATTACTCCTTCTAAAACAAAGACATAGCCGTGGCGTATTGGTTACCACCAACCCGATATACTGGATATATCTCTTGAAAAAGAGCAAAGCCCCGGCCACCGCTGGGGCTAAGTCGTTTAGAAAGACATATTTACCGATAACTCATTTGAAATCACATTTTTGCGAGGAGTCAAAATCGTAAAACACTAAAAATAAACGAGTTAACAAAGATACCCCCGGGGGCACCCCCTCTGATGACGGAGCAACTAGAACTTGTGAAACATGAAGAAGGCGCCAGCAACCAGACATGCGAAGGCGGCAAAGTGATTCCAATGCAGCTTGTCGCCGAAGTAGAAGGTCGAGAAGACCCCAAATACCGCCAGCGTGATCACCTCCTGAATCACCTTAAGCTGGTCGGGCGAGAAGGTCTTCGAGCCGATCCGGTTGGCAGGCACCTGCAGGCAGTACTCGAAGAACGCAATGCACCAGCTCACGACGATGACCTTCCAAAGCGGCACCTCCTTGTACTTCAGGTGCCCATACCAGGCGAAGGTCATAAAGATGTTCGAGCCGATCAGCAAAAGAATAGTCCACACAGTGTTCAGTCTCCTCGGAGTTGGGAAGGTTTAGGAAAGCTAAAACGATAAGATGCAAAGAGCATGTCGATCGCAGAAAATCTAATCCATCTCCACGAACAGATCGCCGCAGCCTGTCGTCGCGCCGGTCGCGACGAGAGCGAAGTCGAGCTGATGGCAGTCAGCAAGGTTCATCCAGTAGAGGTCATACTCGAAGCCTACGCCGCCGGGCAGCGCCTCTTCGGCGAGAACCGCGTGCAAGAGTTTCAAGAGAAGTCGCAACACCTCGCAGCACTCACCGATGCAAAGTTCCACCTCATCGGGCCCCTCCAGTCCAACAAGACAGGAAAAGCTGCGGAGCTGTTCGACGCAATCGACGCAGTCGACTCCTTGAAGATCGCTCAGCGGCTGAACACCGCCGCAGCAGCGCTCAACAAGAAGCTCCCACTCCTCATCGAGGTGAAGCTGAGCCACGAAGAGTCGAAGCATGGCCTCGCGCCAACAGAGTTACCTGCTCTGCTGACCGCGCTGAAGGAGCTGGAGTCAGTCGAAGCGGTCGGACTCATGACGGTCCCTCCGTGGTCGGAGGAAGCGGAGACCGCGCGCCCGTACTTCCGCGAGCTGCGCAGGCTGAAAGACGAGTCCGTGATTCGTTTCCCGAAGCTGACGCAGCTATCGATGGGCATGTCGAACGACTTCACCGTCGCCATCGAAGAGGGCAGCACCTGCGTCCGCGTAGGAACCGCACTCTTCGGCAAACGGGTGCCGGTGAGCGCGACGTGAGCGTGGAGATCGCCACTTTCGCTCAGGATGTAGCAGATGGATGCAGCATCGCAGTAAGGGTGCACCACACCGCACGAAAGAACGGAGTGACCGGCGTCCATGCAGGCGCGGTAAAGATCTCGCTGACCACTCCGCCAACCGACGGCAGAGCGAACGAGGCCTTGATCGCACTACTGGCCGAGTTGCTGCGAATACCTCGCGGAAGAATCTCGCTGGTATCCGGTGCTACTAGCCGGGCCAAGCTGCTTCGCATCACCGGAAAGAGCGCCGCCGAGGTTCAGGCGACGCTCTTTCCAGACGTTTTATGTTGAAGCGGCTACTTGGTAGTAACTTTAGCGCTCGGAAATACAGCAATGCTGTTCCCGTCCGCTGCCGTAACCTTTAGGTTTGTAGCATCCACAGTTGCATACGCAATCGTCATGCCCTTCGTCGCCTGAATCTCGACGTTCTTCATCACAACATCTTTGACCGGAGATTCAGGAAGACCAATCACAACGCCAGCCCAGCCACTATCGACCGACCTCAGGTTCTCGATGGTAATGTCGTGAAAGAAAGGCGTGAGTCGCTGAACCGGCTCTGCCGCAACCTCGCCCTCAGGCAACACCTTCGGGTAGTACTCGCTGATCAGCACCGAGGTCTTCACGCCCTCCATCGTGATGTCTCTGAAGGAGATGTTGCTGACGTCGGCTCCGCGATCGCGATTTGCCTTGATGCGGATGCCGTTATCCGTGTCCTTGAAGTGGATTCGCGCAGCGTGGATGTTCTGCGCACCGCCCGCGATTTCGCTGCCAATCGAGAGTCCATGACCGTGCTCGAACTCGCAGTCGGTAATGGTGATGTTCTTGCTCGGATCGTCAGGACCAGGAGAGTTGATCATGCCGCTCTTGATGGCAATGTCATCGTCGCCAACGTCAGCATAGACATGGTCGATCACGACGTTGCTGGAGCTGAAGGGATCAATCGCGTCGGTATTCGGCGAGTGAATGTCGGCGAGCACCTTGATGTTGTGGATCTTGACGTCATCTGAGTAGTACGGAACAAGTTGCCAGTAAGGAGAGTTCTGGATGGTCACGCCTTCCACGAGCACGTGCTTGCAGTGATCGAAGACAACGAGCCGCGGCCGCGTGTTCTCGCTGCCGAGCACACCCGAGTTCTTAGTGCTCCGAGCGATCTTCCACCAGCTCGCTCCCGCTCCGTCGATGATGCCACCGCCGGTGATCGAGACATGCTCGGCATTCGTCGCACTAACGAGCGACTGATAGCCAGGTCCCCTGAACTCGGTCTTCTTCGGGTAGTCATCGTGATCCGACGATCCGAGCAGAGTCGTACCTACGGCGATGTCGAGGGTGATGTTGCTCTTTAGCACGATGGGAGCAGAGAGAAACGTTCCACGGAAAAGCTTGACAGTCCCGCCGCCTGCTTTCGCGCAGTCGTCAATCGCAGCTTGAATCGCCTGAGTATCTTTAGTTGCGCCGTCGGCTTTGGCTCCATAGGCTCGTGCATCACAGACCTTACCCGAGGCCATCGCCGGTACAGTCACGGTAATCAGTATGGCCACGGATACTGCTATCGCCGAACGAACGCTCAAACGGTTCATCGCCTCTCCAAGAGCGCTCATGCGCCCACATGAATAGTACCCGTAATTGGTCATACCACGCATCCGCGACGCGCAGAGGTCAAGGATTCGTTACACTTCGGGCAAGAGCACTGATTGGCTGGATCGAATCAAGCTGGCCGAAAGATGAGTCATGAGTGAATCCTCGCCCGAACATTCGGGCCCGAAGACTGAGAGTCGAACGACGGTCAACGCGGAACGGTCGGCCTCACACGAACTACGGCGTGGATTGTCTACCGGATCAGCGCTTGGACTCAACGTGATCGACATGGTTGGAGTCGGACCATTCGTAACGTTGCCCCTGATTGTCGGCGTGATGGGCGGACCTCAGGCAATGCTCGGGTGGTTGATGGGAGCGCTGCTCTCGCTCTGCGACGGTTTGATCTGGAGTGAACTGGGAACAGCCTACCCCGAAGCCGGTGGCTCGTATGCCTATCTCAAGTACTTGTACGGAGAGAAGACCTGGGGGCGGGCGTTTTCGTTTCTTTATGCATGGCAGCTTCTGATCAGCGCGCCGCTTTCGATCGCCTCGGGATGCATCGGATTCTCGCAGTATGCATCATTTTTCCTTCCATCAGCTAGTCATACATTTGCCGCCACATCACTGTTTGGCGTCCCCGTAGTCCTGAGCGGACAGACACTAATCGCAATGGCCGCTTGTGGCATCGCGATAGTTGTTCTGCATCGCAGCATATTCGCCATTGATCGAATTGTGCGATGGCTTGGGTTAGTAGTTGGACTTACGTTGGTGCTAGTGATCGTCGTAGGCTTCATGCACTTCAACGTTCATCGCGCCTTTAACTTTCCTGCTGGGGCATTTCACCTCAATGGTGCGTTCTTTGCCGGACTTGGGGCTGGTATGTTGATCTCTGCATATGACTATTGGGGCTACTACAACGTGTGTTTCATGGGAGCGGAGGTACGCGATCCGCAAAGGGCGATTCCGCGCGCTGTACTCGGATCGATCGGCGTCGTTGCTACGCTTTACCTGCTGATGGACATCAGCGTGCTCGGTGTGCTGCCATGGCGCGAGATGACGCAGAACACAGATAGTCACGCACGATCGTTCACTATGGCTGTATTCATGGAGCGGTTATATGGACACACCGCAGCTGGCGTTATCGTTGTGCTGATTGCGCTGTCAGCGCTGGCTTCCGTGTTTGCGTTGCTGCTGGGATACTCACGCATCCCCTTCGCCGCTGCAAGAGATGGTAACTTCCCGGCCTGGTTTGGTGTGCTCCACCCAAAGCACCGCATTCCGATGCATTCCCTATTGACACTCGGGAGCATCACTCTGTTGTGCTGCATCTTCCGCCTGCAAGAGGTCATCACGACGCTGGTGGTAGTACGGATTCTGTTTCAGTTTCTGTTGCAAGGGACGGCTGCTCTGTTGCCAAAGCACCGCCGCGAGCGGAGGATACGAGGGTTTCAGATGCCGTTATATCCGCTGCCGGTGCTGCTGGCGCTCGTAGGCTTCGTGTTTATTCTTTTTTCAAGGCCGCACTTCCTGCGAGAGATGCGAACCGCTGGGGTGATCCTTATCGCTGGATCACTTGTGTATGTGCTTCGCTATTTCAGCAAGTGGAATCAAAGCGAAAACATTCAGACGGAGCGATAAACTGCGCGTGGCTTTGGACTATTTGTAGCCGAACCCATAGGTCACGCCAGTGGCAATACGAATATTATTCTGACGATCATTTTTTGCATTCGGTATCTGCGTGTAAACGTAGTCGATTTGGGCAACGGTTAATCCGAATTTCCCCTTCAGCTTCGTGGATACTCCACCTCCAGCCGCCAGGCCAAACGCATTACGATTGATTGTGAACTGAAAGTTAACATCTTCCTTCGCCCCTCCGAACAATGCCTCAGCGTATGGAACGAAACGCTTCTCTGTGCGACGTGTGTAGCGGGCTCCAAAGAGATAGTTGAAGATGGTGATGTTCTGCAAGCTGTTATCGACGTTGGTTGCATGGCCGACCATTATATCAGCAACGACTCCCCACACAGGTGTTACGTTGAGCAGCACAGTCCCACTGCCACCATTGAGTGAAAAGCAACCGCATTGGCCAGGAGGTGCATTCGCGTGGAAATAGTTGTAGTTGGCTCCAAGTTCTAGTCGAGGTATTGAATCATAGGACCCGCCCGCCGATATTGCCTGAGCATGAAGTGCCCAGGGCAGAGCAAATATAAGTACAAGAAGCAAGGCGCTTCTAAAATGCATCATCTTCTCCTACTGAACAATCAAAGTTGCGGTTGCTGCGTGTTGAATGAGACCTTCGGTTCCGGTAACCGTGACGGTGTAGGTTTGAGGGTTGAGGGTGAAGTATCCACCGGCGCACCCACTGAGCGCAGCGATCGGCAAGAGCGAGCCGAGCATCAACAAGAGGAGAAGCAAGGTACGCGGCATCTTATTTCTGAGCCTCCGTACCGCTCCGATACCCACGAGGCCTAGCATCCCGAGAGCTATCGGCAGCCCCTTTCTGGAAGCAGGAGAGCTTGCAGGCTGGTCATTTTGTGCACTGAGCTTGGCGCTCGTTTGAACACTGAGAACCATAGCGGTAACGCCGCTTCCGGCTGCAACGGAGGAAGGCGTCAATGTGTAAGTCGATCCTGCAGGTAGTCCCGTCACCGTGACAGTTACATCGTTAAGGAAGGTGCTTGCGGTGATAGGTGCCAGACTGAAGTTGTATGTAGTAGATGCCCCGGGAAATATATTTTGGCTGGCGGGTCCGGTATTGGTGTTGGTGAAATCTTCGACTAAGTCGTTGGCGGGAGCCGACGTGCTTGGAGCAAAGGTGTTATCGCCCGAATAGATCGCTACGATCTGGTGCGATCCCGCAACAAGACTCGATGTCAATAAGATTGCACTTGCATTCGTACTGAGTGAAACGGCGACTCCGCCATTCGGAGTAAGTGTCGCTGTTCCAAGGACGACCGAACCATCCATGAAGGTAACTGTTCCTGTTGCGTTTGGATTTGGCGCTGTGACTGTGGCAGTAAAGGTGATTCCGCCGTTCACTAACTGCGCAGGTGTACTTTCGATGATCGTAATAGCCGTGGGAATCTTGCTTACAGTCTGCACCAGTATCGTAGAAACCGCCGAACTGTAGTTTGAATCACCGCCGTACGATGCCGTTATCGGGTGTGAACCGATGGTCAGCGCCGACGTCGCAAAAACTGCTACGCCAGCGGCACTCACTGGCCCTGTGCCGAGTGCAGTTGTGCCATCCAGAAAGGTTATTAAACCCGTCGCACCAGCGTGTACAGATGCCGAGAAGGTAACTGATTGGTTATATGCCGACGGATTGACAGAGGAAATCAGAGTGACAAGAGTAGCTACCTTGCCGACGGTCACCGCCGTTGGCGGGGATACTGCTGGATTGTCGTTTGCATCGCCCGGGGTAGATGCAGTGATGGAATCAACTCCCTGAGGGAGAGACGGAACTGTGATTGTCGCGGCACCACCAACGATTGGAGCCGAACCCAAAGGAGTTGAGCCGTTGGAGAAGGTGACTGTTCCTGTTACGCCCGGAGGGACTGTCTCGGTGATTGTTTCCGGAGTGTTGACGGGCAAGGTCGGGGAAGAGACAACAGGCGGCGGCAGAACGGGAGTTGCTTTGTTGACGATTTGTGTGAGGGGCGCAGAGCTAGCAGAACTATTGTTCGTATCGCCACCATAGCTTGCAGTGATGGGATGAGATCCGGCAATGAGCGTTGAGGTGGTGAGTGCTGCTGTTCCGTTGCTGACCGCTCCGGTACCGAGAATAGTAGAACCATCAAAGAATGTGACCGTGCCCGTTGCATTTGTGAGGATGGTCGCGGTAAACGTAACTGACTGGTTGACATTCGAGGGGTTGACAGATGAGAGCAGCACCACTGTGATGGTTGCTCTAGTGACTATTTGTGTAGTGCTGCCGGTCGCCGGATTGTTACTCGTGTCACCCCCGAAGCTTGCGGTGATGGGGTCGGTGCCGACCGGAAGAGACGTTGTCGATATGACGACTGTTCCGGTCGTTGGATTTACGTTACCGCTTCCGAGTGTCACTCCACCACTCGAAACCGTCACCGTTCCGGTTGTGCCGGGAGGCAAGGTCGTCGTTATTGTG
This sequence comes from Tunturiibacter lichenicola, assembly GCF_051013355.1. Classification (GTDB taxonomy): domain Bacteria; phylum Acidobacteriota; class Terriglobia; order Terriglobales; family Acidobacteriaceae; genus Edaphobacter; species Edaphobacter lichenicola_F. The sequence goes on from NZ_CP132944.1 coordinate 1,530,087, forward strand.
ACTGTTCCCCCGAAGGTGCTAGGTCCAGAGGTTGTGACGGTCACGGGCGGAGTAATTTTATTGACGGTCTGAAGCAGGCTCGTGTTTTCCGCTCCGTTGTTGGGGTCGCCATTGTAGGTTGCGGTGATCGTGTCAGATCCTACAGGCAAGGAAGAGGTGGTCACTGCAGCAGTCCCGTTGACAAGTGTTAACGTGCCCAGGACGATCGCTCCGTTTGTAAATGTCACCGTGCCGGTCGCGGTGCCAGGAAGGGTGGCTGTGAAGGTCACGGATTGATTTAGCGTGGAGGGGTTAAGAGATGAGGTTAGAGAAATTGTTAACCCGACTTTGTTCACGATCTGGGTAGCCGTCCCGGTGGCCGAATTGTTGTTCGCGTCGCCGCTATAAGAAGCTGTGATCAGGTCGCTTCCCACCGGAAGTATGGACGTGGAGATGCTTACCGTTCCAGTTGCAGTGTTGATAGTCCCGGAACCTAGTGTTACACCGCCGCTGGTGAATGCGATGCTCCCGGTTGTTCCGATTGGGACGCTCGCGATAATAGTAACTGAGCTACCGAATATGCTTGGTCCGGAGGCAGTTACTGTGACTACAGGCGTGGCTTTACTGATCACCTGTATCAAAGTTGCGCTTGAAGTACTGTTATTTGAGTCGCCATTGTACGTTGCAGTGACAGTCACCGAGCCGGTAGGTAAGGCTGTGGTAGTCACGGTTGCAACACCGTTCGACAAAGCTGGTGAACCCAAGATGGTCGATCCGGCTGTAAAGGTTACCGTGCCGGTGACGTTTGCCGGAAGCGCGGCGGTGAAAGTCACAGATTGGTTGGCGACTGAGGGGTTTACCGAAGACGAGAGCGTTACGGTTGGGGACACTTTGTTTACAGTCTGTGTCGTCGATCCAGTAGCAGAGTTGTTGGTCGCGTCGCCGCTGTAGGTTGCAGTTATTGTGTCCGTGCCGGCAGGAAGGATTTTGGTTGTTATTGTTACTGCGCCAGAACTCGAGGTTATGGTTCCGCTTCCTAGCGTGACGCCACCGCTTGTGATGACGATGGTGCCAGTCGGGCCGTTGGGGACCGATGCCGAAATTGAAACGGACTGACCGAAGATGCTAGGACCAGAGGTGCTTACTGTTACCGCCGGGCTCAACTTTGCGATCACCTGTGTCAGCGTAGCGGTGGAAACATTATTGTTTCCGTCTCCACTGTAGGTCGCTGTGATGAGATCGCTGCCAAGCGGCAGTGTCGAGATAGTGAGAGAAGCTACGCCGTTGTTTATGGTCGAGTTGCCTAATAATGTTGAACCATTGGTGAATGTCACCGTTCCAGTTACATTCGTGGGAGAAAGTGTGTCGATAAATGTAACTGCGCTGCCAGGTAAAGACGGGTTGACAGAAGAGGTCAACGTCCCTGAAGTATCTACCTTGTTCACAGTCTGCGTTACCGTCCCCACCGCAGAGTTGTAGTTGTCGTCACCGCTGTAGGTCGCTGTAATCAGATCGCTGGGAGGTGTCAACAGGCTTGTGTTTATTGATACCGATCCTAAAGAAATAGTGCCAGATCCTAAAGAGAGCGAGCCACTAGTTAGAGTGATCGTACCGGTCGCTCCAGCCGTAACTGACGCCGTGATCGTAACCGACTGACCGTACGTACTGGGTCCAGACGTAGTGACAGTTACGGTCGGAGTCGCTTTATTGACTACCTGAACAAGAACAGGAGATACGTTGGAGTTGTATTGTGCGGTGATGTTGTGCGATCCGGCGGTGAGGCTAGAAGTTGTAATTGCCGCTTCAGTACCAGAGATTGCACTGCTTCCAATGTTGGTAGATCCATCGAAGAAGGCGATTGTGCCTGTTTTACCCGTGGCTACTGTGGCCGTAAAGGTGACAGCCTGTGTATAGGTTGAAGGGTTAGGCGAGGAGCTTATCAGGACATTAGATACTGTAGCTGTAACTGTATTCGAGGTGCTGGTGTCGTAGTTGGAGTCGCCAACGTAAACAGCAGTGAGGGAATCTGCGCCAATCGGCAGCGCAGTTGTCGTTATCGTGGCAACTCCGTTGAACAACTTTCCAGAGCCGAGAAGTGTTGTGCCAGTATAAAAATGTACGAGTTCGTTATTTGTGGTCGTGGTCGGCGGCCCAACCGTATAAGGGGACAGGACTGCAATCAACACGATGGACTGACCAGGCAAAATAGCAGAGGTGGCTGACGCAGTGAGCGTGAGTGAAGTGTTTACTGGAGCGGCAGTCAGAGGAACAGTGGAAGATAGACTACCGATAAAGATGGAATCGCCAGAGTAGCTTGCATCAACATTGTGGACACCGCTGCCGAGCGGAAACACAGCGACGTTGGTAAGCGCAGACGCGACAGAAGTTTGCTGTACCTGGCTGAGTGAGACGGCTGCGCGTGGAGTATCAGCATCGGTTCCGATGAGATCCGCGTTGCCGTCGTTGTTATAGTCTCCGGCATTGACTGCAAACGTGAGTGCAAACCCACCTATGCTTGGCTCCTGATAAGGCTGGAAGGTGCCATCTCCATTACCTTGATAGACCAGAGCGCCGGTGCTGCCACCAGCAATAATGTCCGGGATGCTGTCCCCGTTGACGTCTGCGAGGTGCGGGTCAGATGGGATATCGGAGGTATACGTCGTTGTGGGATGGAAAGTACCGTCACCTTTACCGAGAAGGACGAAGAGGCTTGGTCCGACGTTGTTATTGCCACTATTGGGACGCAGAATAGAACTGGAGACGATATCGGGAAAGCTATCAGCGTTTGTATCGCCGGTGGTGAGAAATTCCCCGATCTCACTGGCGACCGGTGCTGTGCGCGTCTGAAAAGCTCCTTTCCCATTCCCGAGAGCCACGTAAAGATCTGAAAGTGGGCTATTTGGTGCGGCTGTGTCGACAGCGTATGCTACGTCGTCAAAACCATCCATGTTGAAGTCTGCGACCACTACGCCATGGGCTAGGCTTGGAGTCGAAATAGTAGCTGCAGTTTCTTTGGTGAAAGTTCCATCACCGTTGCCAAGGAAGAAAGTTATGTCCTGCTGAGCGTTGTCTGAGACCACGATATCTATCAGACCGTCGCTATTGAAGTCACCGATAGCGACGCCACCTACATCACCCGTCGGGTAATAGGTAGGATTGGTTTGAAAGGTACCGTCGCCCTTGCCAAGATTAATGACAAGCCCGCCGTTGGCCTTTTTATCCGAGCAACCAAGTGCAATATCTGTCACTCCATCACGGTTAAAGTCAGCAAGAACAATCTGAACTGCTACTCCGACACTGCAGCCTGGGTAATTTACCTTTGGCTTGAATGTTCCATCGCCCTTGCCTAGAAGAACAGAGATCGTCGGCGAAGCATCGCCTGTTACTACGTCAAGATTGTTGTCTGTGTCGAGGTACGCCGATGCGATAGCAACAGATCTCTCGTCTGACAGTTTAGTACCCGGAGGAAATGTACCTCCGATAGCAAAAGGTTGATTTTGAACAAACGTTGTGGACAGTGTGGAAACGACTAGATTCTCGCTACCAAGAAGATTATTACCAACACTCGTATCAAGAAATGAGATTGTTCCCGTTGGCCCGTTGTTCAGCGAACCAAAGCCAGCGACAGTGCCTGTGAGGCTATAGTTGCCGATAGAACCAGTGGATGAAAGCGTGATCGATGAGGTGTGGGTTCCCGTCACTGAATAAGTAACGATGTTCGAATCGCTGGTTGCATAGGAGTTGTTGGCTCGAAATACGGCCTTATAACTGTGGTTGCCAATAGGACCACTCCCTATCTTCACCGACGCAGTAGCACCCGGAAAGGTCAGTTGGGCGATTCCGAGAGCAGAGTTGTTTTCGCAGAATTTAGCGGTCGCTTCGCAGAAGAGCACTAGACCTGCCGTAATCGGCGCGTTGCCTGCCGTGACGGTCGCCGTCAAAATGATCGGGGTCTGATACGGAACTGAGGTGGCTGAGATCGCCAATGTCGTTGTCGTGGGCGTTGGCGTCGCTGCAAATGCCGCGCACACCGTCGTTACCATCATCACAAGGGTGAACAGGGCTCGTGCGTAGGAACTCCCAATCCAGACAAAAAAAGTAAAACAAGAAAAACGGTGAGACAAGTGTGTCATAAGGGGCCTCTTGGCTTGTTACCGCACCAAACTTTAGTACTCAACGTAACTCCCTATGTGGTAACCACCTATTACACGAAAGTTGCACCGGTCGGAGGAATCAAATGGCCATTGTCTCGCCTGCATCTTTCGAAGAATCGAGTTGGCTGAAGTCTGGCCAACCAAGTTCATCAAGACGCTTAATTTTCGTCAGTCAAGAGATAGAGCGTCCTGGCAAGGCACGACGCCGCTTCACAAAACGCAAAAAATAGCGGAGAAGCTACGCCTCATCCGCTATTTACTAAACGATTTGACCTGGTATTGAAGAGACCGCTGAATGACTTAAGCGAAGAATCAATTTTATTCCGCGACGACGGCCTTGACCAGATTCCTTGGCCTGTCAACATCGATGCCACGACTGATTGCCAACACGTAGGCAATCAGTTGAAGAGGCACGACCTCGAGAATTGTAGACAAAAGGTCGTTGCTGGCGGGAATGAAGAGACAGGAATCGCTGTACTGAGGTACTTCCCGATCGCCTTCGGTGGCTAGAGCGATGATCCTGGCTCCTTGGGTACGCATGTCCTTCATCAATTGAAGAACCTTCGAGTACCGCAGGAGTGAATCGGGATCACCAGCGTCGGCCGTCGCGATCATAACCAACGGAGCGCTCTTGCTAACGAGTGCATTAGGCCCGTGCTTCAGTTCGCCGGAGGGATATCCTTCGGCATTGAGGTATGCGGATTCTTTGAGTTTGAGGGCGCCTTCACGAGCGATAGCATAGTGTGCAGCACGACCGAGGTAGAGAAGCGTGCTGGAGTTCGCGAGTTGCGGGGTTAGTGCTTCAATCTGTTTTTGCCAACCTGGTAACGAAGACTGAATGAGCGAGGGGACTTCCTGCAACTCACGGCCGTGCGCCTCGGCCGTCTGGAGGGTCATGCGGCCGCGGAAGCGCGCTAAATGCAGAGCGAGAGAGTAAAGCACAGCTAGCTGAGTCGTAAAGCTCTTCGTTGCTGGTATTGCCTTCTCGATGCCTGCGAAGGTCGGCAAAGAAGCGTTCGCCTCCGTTGCCATGCTGGAACGAGCATTATTGGTGATCGCAACAGTAGCAAGTCCGCGGGCCTGGGCTTCGCGCAGAGCGGCCAGTGTGTCCGCCGTCTCGCCCGATTGAGAGATCACCAGCACACCCGGGTTGTGCAATGTGTGCGTCGAGCGATAGGTATATTCGCTTGCGTACTCGACATCGACAGGAATACCTGCAAGGTCTTCCAGCATGATCTCGCCAGCAAGACCGGCATGGCGGCTGGAACCACTGGCAGCAATGACAAGCCGCTCGCGCCTGCCGAAGGCATCGACTGCTGGCTGGAAGGTCTCTGCAGTCGAGGCCCCTCCAGGGATGTAATGCTCAATGGTAGCGGCAAGCGCCTGTGGCTGCTCATAGATCTCTCGCAGCATGGCGTGAGGAAACGCGGTGGTCTCAGGCGAGTTGGGCGTAGATTCAATCATGTCGTTTCGCATCCAGAGTATCTTTCTATAGCTCAGCCTATGGGGGTTGGGTCTGGCCCGCAGGAGACGGTACGTGAGTCTGAAGCTTCCTGTTCAGATGGCGAGAACGGACTCCGTCTCCATGGATCGGATGTGGGATTGTTCTCCGCCTTACAAGAGGCCTACATTTGCGATGCAATTCTTTTAACTTTCCAAACCTGTATGTACGACTATACTGGATTCGCAATATCAAGGACAGTGTTACTTCAAGGGAAACATCCAACGGTATTTCTGCTGTTCCCTCATCGTGCGCACAAGCCTTCAGAACATGGTTAACTTAAACCTGCGCTCAGACTCGGAGCAATGAAAGGGTAGCAATGGTCAGTACAATAGCGGCGCGGCGACTCCTCAGCAAAGGACGGGTGTTGGAGTATCCGCTAGTTAGCCTGGAAGACGGTCGCATTCGCCATATCGAAGGCTTAAGTGCAGCGGAACACAAGCGGGTGGCCGCCACGCATCGCTTTCCGGATGCGACTCTAGTCCCGGCCTATATTGATATTCACATTCATGGGTGTGCGGGGCACGACGTTATGGAGGCAAGTTCTGAGGCACTGGATACGATTGGAGCGTATCTAGCGAGCCGCGGCGTCGGAGCCTACTTTCCTACAACTGTCACCTCCCCGAAAGACGAGACCCTGCGCTCACTGGCTGGATTGGCGTATGAGATCGGTCGACGCCAAGAGACTTCGCTTCACGGAGCGACCCCTCTGGGCATCCACCTGGAAGGACCATTCCTTTCGCACTTGAAGCGCGGAGTACATACAGACGCACTGCTGGAAGCACCTTCGATCCCGCTATTCGACCGTTTTTGGCAGGCCGCCGAAGGCCATATTCGTCTCATGACGATTGCCCCCGAACTACCAGGTGCCACGGAACTCATTTCACATGCAACTGCTTTGGGTGTGCGCTGCAGTTTGGGGCACAGCGATGCGTTGGTGTGTGAAGCTGAGGCTGGTTTCGTGGCCGGAGCGCGCTCGGCAACGCATACGTACAACGCGATGCGCGCTATCGATCATCGCGAACCCGGATTGGCGGCTTTTGTGCTCGACAAGCAATCATTGTTTGCCGAAATTATCTGCGATGGCATTCACGTCGACCCTTTGATGGTGAGGCTGTACTTCAAAGCAAAGGATGAGGACCGTATTATTCTCGTGACCGACGGCATGAGCGCAACAGGCATGCCGGATGGGACTTATATGCTTGGGGATATGCAGGTTGAGGTACGTGACGGGCGCTGTACCTCTAATGGTGTTCTGGCCGGAAGCGTTTTGACTCTGGACCGCGGAGTTAAAAATCTCATGGAGTTCACAGGAACTGCTCTCGGTACGGCAGTGGCCGCAGCTTCCCACAACCCTTCGCAGCTTATGGGAATAAGTAACAGTTGGGGAAGTCTTGAGGCAGGCCGGGCAGCGAACATTACTGTTGTGTCTCCAACAGCAGACGTAATCGAAACTTTTCTGGCGGGACACTCGACGATTGCATCCGAAAGATCTGTTACCTCTTCGACTCGCTAGGCAGGTAATGAGAGCGGTTCCCCCTTGGCATTGCCATGTTGCGATTTGAAACGTATGTCTAGACAACTGAACGGGGATAAGACTAGAAAGACAAGAGACGAAAATCCAGGTGTCGAATCACGGCGGTGGCAAGCTACCGACTCGGAGCATTCTGCGGACTAGCATGCCAACGATGTCAGAAAACGTTTTAGGAGATAGATCGTGAAGTCGCAGATTCAGTCTGATCTAACGGTGCGTCCTTTAGACAAAAGCGGATTTATTCCGCTGTACTACCAGATCCAACGAGCACTTATGGAAAAGATCCACTCCGGTGAGCTGTCGACCGGGGATCCGCTTGCGTCGGAAGAAGAATTGGCTCGCATTTACCAAGTGAGCCGGATGACAGCTCGTCAAGCCTTGCATGGTCTGAAGACGAGCGGTTTCGCTGTTAGTCAAAAGGGCCGTGGCACATTTGTGACCCGTCCAAAACTCGAGAAGAACATCATGCATCTGCGCGGCTTTACCGAGGATATGAAGCATCTTGGTATGGTTCCGAGCTCGAAGCTGCTGGAACAAACGGTGGTGAAGGCAACTGCAGAGCTTTCGGAAAAATTGCGGGTTGAGACGGAAGAGGTTGTGATGCGGCTGCGACGCCTCCGATTGGCCGACGGAATTCCAATGGCACTTGAAGAGTCGCACATACCTTTGAAGCAGTTTCCCGGTTTAGAAAAGATCAACTTCACGAAACAGTCTCTGTATTTTGTACTTCGTGAAAGCTTCGGCGTCCGCGTTGGATGGGCAGACGAGGTAATTGAAGCTTTACCTGCAACCCGCGAAGAGTCTGAGTTGCTGACGATACCAAAGAAGGCAAGCATCCTGTCTATCTCGCGAATCATTATGACCACGGAGGAGACGCCGATCGAGGTCGCGTGTTCGCGCTATCGTGGTGATCGCTATCGCGCTTCAATCCGGGTTCCGACAACAACTATTGAATAACGCCTCGATTTAGTGAGTTTGCGGTTCCGGTCGCATTCGTATTGCGATGGCCTCTGAGCGCAAAGAAGAGGATGTACACATAACAGAGTAAAACGGTCGCAAAGCTCCGCTGATATCCGAACTTGTCCGCTAAGAAACCCTGAATTTCAGGAATAACAGCTCCTCCTACGACCATCATGATGAGTATTCCCGACCCTTGGCTCGTGAATTTTCCGAGACCCTTGACCGATAGCGGGAAGATGCATGGCCACATCACGGAGTTGAACAAACCGCAAGATACGATAGCCCACATCGCGACGTGTCCGTGACTCAGGATTTCGATCGCAACAAGGACGGCTGCAACAAGCGAAACGAAGGCTAGAGCACGCTGAGCCCTGATTTTGCGAAGCGCCCAAAACCCGATGAAGCGGCCCACCATCGAGGTAAACCAGTAGATTGACACGTATCGTGCTGCGTCCTGGTGACTCATACTTCCCATCGAGGGCTGGCCGAGGAAGTTGATCATGATGCTGCCGATTGCGACCTCGGCTCCTACGTAGAAGAAGATCGCGAGCGCACCCAAACGGAGATGCTTAAAGCGCCAAGCGCTGTTTCCGTAGGAGTTAGAAGTTCGATCGCTGTTCTCGATCAAGTTCGGAAGACTGACAAAGGCTGTGACAATGGCCATAGCGAAGGCACAGGTAGCCAATAGGACATACGGCATTCGAACGGATCGGGCCAACTCCGTTGCGGAAGCTCCTGCGGCAATGAAGATGAACGCAGCACCGACTTTCGGCGCTGTTGTGGTGGCTATCGAGTTGAACCCGCCCGCAAGATTCAGCCGCGAGGACGCAGTTTCAGGTGATCCGAGCGCGCCAACATAAGGATTGATCGCTACCTGTAGGAGAGCGAGACCGCTCCCAACGACGAACAGCGCAAATAAGAACAACGGATAAAAGACGATTATTGAAGCGGGAAGAAATAGTAGGAGACCAACTCCCATTATCAATAAGGCGAAGACTATGCCTGATTTGTAGCCAATCCTGCCGACGATCCAACCAGAAGGGAGCGACATGACAAAGTAGGCACCGAAGAAACAGAACTGAACCAGCAATGCAGCAACGTTGTTGAGATGAAAGAGATCTTTGAAGTGCGGAACGAGGATGTCGTTCAGGGCGGTAATGAAACCAATGCCGAAGTAAAGAGAGACCATCAGCATCAGCGGAACAGTATAGTTAGTGCCGGTTTCGACCGTTGCGATTGAACCTTCTTCAGCGACTCCGAGTGCCATTTCAATCCCTTGCTTCTCTAATGTCTAGATGACTATACAACTATGTACGTGATTCAGCGAAGGATTTTGATTGATCCTTCTGCTGCGTCGCGTGCACAAATCGGGTGGTGATCGTTTCGGGACGAGTTATTGCTGAGCCTACGACGACGGCTGTTGCGCCCAATTCGAGGGCGCACTGGGCTTGCGGGGGGTCCGTGATGTGGCCTTCTACGACGACGGGTACTGTCAAGTGTGCGATGAGGGATTGGATCATGGGCCAGGAAGGAGTGCGGATGCCGGCGGTCTCAGCGGTGTAGCCGTAGAGAGTGGTCGCGACGGCGTCGGATCCGGCGCGTTCGGCAGCTTGGGCGTCCTCGAGGGAGGCTATGTCGGCGAGGACGGGGCGATTGAGTTCGGTGTGGATGCGGGAGATCAGTTCGGGCCAAGGTTCGGCGGCCGTGAGACGTCGAGCGGTGCAGTCGAGAGCGATGATATCGGCTCCAGCGTCGCTGATAGCCTTGGCGGAGGCGAAGTCGGGAGTGATGTAGACGTCTCCGTTCGCATCATAGGCCTTGATGATGCCGATGATGGGAAGTTCCGTGATGGCGCGAAAGGCGGCGATGCGGGAGATGCCTTCGGCGCGGAGACCGCCTGCTCCGCCGCGCAGGACCGAGGCTGCAATGCGGGTGAGCGTGTCGAGATCGTCCAGCGGATCGCCTTCAGAGGCTTGGCAGGAGACGATGAGACGGCCGCGAAGGCGTTCGAAGACGGCGTTGAATGAGGCCTTTGAGCCTTGAGACACTTGGAGCGTTCCTTTTGGTCCCTTAGAGACTACTGTTGGACGAATGAAGCGGAACAACGCGCTGCAAGAAACAGAATATCTATAAATCGCGCTATTGTGGATGAGAGAAAAGGAGCGGTGATTTGAAACGGATTACGCGTCGTGGATTTATTGTTGGTTCGGCTGCTTTATCAGCGGCGGGAAGAATTGGATTTTCTCAGGCGAAGGATGGTGGACGGTTGTTATTGGTTGGGACGCAGACCTCGGGTACCAGTAAGGGAATCTATGCGTACTCGTTTATCGGCGGTGAGCTGAAGCTGATTGGGCTGGCTGAGGAGGCGGATAACCCTACCTTTATGGCTCTGGCTCCCGATGGAAAGACTTTGCTTGTGGCCAATGAGCTGGATGTGTATCAGGGGCAGAAGAGCGGAGCCGTTTCGACGTATTCGCTTGATCGAACCAGCGCGCGGTTGACCAAGATCAGCGAGGAGCCTTCGAAGGGCGGAGGTACCTGTCATGTCTCCTTCGATCACACCGGACGGGCCGCGTTCGGGGCCAACTATGGTGGAGGCAGCGCTGTGTCGTATGCGGTCGGTGCCAATGGTGCTTTGAGTCCGGCGGTTTCGTTCTTTCAGTTCAATGGGCACGGCCCCGACAAGGAGCGGCAGGAGGCTCCGCACGCGCATCGCGTGACGGTGTCGCCGGATAACCGCTTCCTGTTCGTCAATGACCTGGGGCTCGATGAGATTCATATCTATCGGCTGGATGCGGCGACGGCGAAGTTGACGCCGAACGAACCTGCGGCGTGGAAGTCAGCTCCCGGTGCGGGTCCGCGTGCGTTGCAGTTTCATCCGAACGGCAGATTCGTCTACTGCGTCACCGAGATGGCATCTTCGGTGGTGGTGCTGCACTGGAACTCGAAGGCCGGAACACTGGAGACGATTCAGGAGATCAAGATGAAACCTGACGACGTCTCAGTTGTTACGAATGGGGATGATATTGTGATCGATTCGCATGGCCAGTTCGCCTATGCGACGGATCGATTTGACGACATCATCGTTACGTTTTCAATCTCTGCCACGGATGGCAAGCTGACACTCGTGGACAGGACGCCGTGTGGAGGCAAGGTTCCGCGTCATCTCACGCTCGATCCGAGTGGACGGTGGCTGCTGGTGGCAAACCAGGAGTCCGACACTCTCTCGATATTCTCTCGGGATGTGAAGACCGGAAAGTTAACTAACACGGGGACAACCGTTCCGCTGGCACGACCGCAGTGTCTGGTCTTTGCTTAGCATCTTTCCAGGGGGGCACCCCCCCCCTATTACCCGCGCGTAAGCCATTTATAAACAATCGTTTACGGGTCGCATCTCGTTGCAAATACGTCATTCTAAATGGCTTACAGCTAAATACGTCCAACCAAACGAGTTATCGCTTTTATCCCTTCGAAAATGGAAAAAGCCCCGAAGATCGTGGGGCTTTTTCCATGCTTGATTTAAGTATAGCTGCTGGAAGGTAACTCATACGCCACGCGAATGTGCTGGATTGGCGCGGGTTTTCGCAAGTTGGGGGCTTGACAAGATTTCGGTGCATTTTATCGGCAAAACACGAACTGTCGATAGATTCCGAAAAGCGCGTTTACTGTTACGAATCAGCTTCTGCACGCATAACAACGTCATTGAGTGTTTGCCCTGCCGGAGAACAATCGCAGGGCGTGCGGCGGCGTCTCACTCTTGTTATTGCAGAGCCTCCGCGATTGCAGAGCAGTTTGACGAATTCTCCAGGGTCAGTAGATGCGCTTTCCGGTGATGGTGTATTTCGCGTCTGGAGGATCCTCCTCTGAGACGATCACCTCCGCAGGCTTCTTCTCTTCCACAGCTTTTATCGCCTCAGCAACTTTCATCGCCTCTGCAGGCCTCTTCACCTCTGCATGGCTCATCGCCTCTGCGGGTTTCACCGGTTCCGCAGGTTTCGTCGGCTCTGTAGGCTTCAGCGGTTCCGCAGGCTTCAGCGACTCTGCTGGTTTCATCGGCTCCGCAGCTTTCATCGGTTCGGCTGGTTTCATTGCCTCCGCAGGTCTCATCGTCTCCGCAGGTTTCAATGCCTCTGAAGGCTTCTTCTCCTCTGCGGGCTTCTCTGGGATCATCGCCCACGCGAAGCCGTGCGCCAGCCACAAAAAGAAGCTGGCGAAGAGGCACACCACAACAAGGCCAGCGAAGAGGAATACCATCTGGCCTTTCGTGTTGGAGTCGGCATACAACCCGATTGCGAAGAAGGCGACGGTTGCGAATGAGAAGCCGCCCGCGTAGCGCCCTAGTCTACGCGATAAAACACCCATGCGATTACTCATTTTGATCCTCCGTCGCTTGCGAAATAGACTCTGGAGAGCTTATTGAACAGAGCCGGTTACCTGTCCAGAGGTCGCACCCTCCGTCTTGGGCTTCAAGTCTATCCCGATTCTTCGAGGTTAGTGTGCAAATTACCAGTTCGTGGACTTGTGAAGAAGCGGGGGTTCGGGATTCGCGGCAGCAGGCTCAGTTTGGGCTGCCAATTTAGGAACTCGATTGAGACGATGCCAAGTCACTGGATTTTTACATTGTGCTGAGACCACGTTCCACCATGATGACGAGCCGCTCACCGAGCGCCAGCACCGTTTGCGGCGGCATCGCGTGGAGCGGTCCCTCAAGCACCAGAAGAGCCAGCCCATGCACTGTCGACCACGCAAGATATTCTGCTCCTTCACGAGCTTTTCGCTTGAGCAAGCCGCACTCCTGCATGCGATCCAGTGCCAGCGAAAGAAGTTGAAACGGATTCAGGCCCATGGATGCAGTATTGGCCGGATCAGGAGAATGAACCGGCGGTGGAACCGAGAAGGCCGTGCGAAACATCCCAGGCTCTCTCATCGCGAACCCCAGATACCCCATGCCCACTGCGCGTAGACTCTTTCTCGCAAATGCCTCCGGATTGCGTCCTGGACGGCACTTCTTCAACTCGTCTTCAATCGCCGCCGCCAGATGCGAGATGCACACCGATCGCACCGCGTTCAACAGCGCCGACTGATTGGCGAAGTGCCTGTAGGCGGCATTGGGGGAGACACTTGCCTGCCGGGTCGCCTCTCGCAGAATGACTGCATCGGGTCCTCCAACACGAGCCATCTCAAGGCCGGCTATGAGGAGCGCGTTGCGCAGATCGCCATGACGAAAGGTCTTGCGTTTCTCAACCGTGACGTTCTTGTTCATTGTCTATTCAAGAAAAGTGTACCGCGGAAAGGGGTGATTGTGGACAGCATCCACTTGTCAATGGTAGCGTTTGTGGACGGTGTTCACTTGATAGCGACTTGTCGCTCAATGGAAGGTGCAAAATGGCAGACGGATTCATCTGGTACGAACTTGTCACGAACGATATGGACAAGGCAGTCAGCTTCTATAAGAAGGTTGTCGGATGGGATGTCAGGGACGCCGGCATGCCTGGATTCACCTACATGATCTTCGGTAAAGACGGCAAAGACGTCGGCGGAATGATGACCTGGGCTGGCGCTGGCGCGCCTGAGCTCCCTGCCCAGTGGGTGGGCCACATCCACACTGCAAATCTTGATGACGAGCTGAAGGCTGTAGCGGCTGATGGCGGAACGATTGTTAAGCCTGCTCAGGCTATCCCCGGCGTGGGGCGTTTCGCTGTCGTGATGGACCCGCAGAAGGTGAAGTATCTCCTCTTCGAACCGGGCAAACAAGATGCTGCGCCACGGCTGGGTCAGATGACAGTGGGCAACGTGGGCTGGCACGAACTGCTTACCGACGACTCCGCGAAGGCCTTCGATTACTACTCGAAGCACTACGGCTGGCAGAAGGACCTCGCGCACGACATGGGAGCGATGGGCACCTACCAGACGTTTCGGACCGACCAGCCTCTCTATACCGGCGGAATGATGAACCGCAAAGGGCCGGGCATGCCGGAAGATATTCCGCCACACTGGCAGTACTACTTCATCGTCGATGACATTGAAGCGGCGCAGCAGCGTGTGATCGACGCGGGAGGTAAGGTGCTTCTGCCCCCCATGGACGTTCCCGGCGGCTCACGGATCCTACAGGGTACGGACGATCAGGACGGCCACTTTGCCCTGATGCAGGGACCAAAATCGTAGACGCGATGTTTCCCTGGCCCTGAAAGCCGTTCCTGGCGCAGAGAGGGCCAAGGAAATATCGACACAAGTTCATTCGCGATTGGCCATGAAAAAGGCTGCGCCGGAGATCACTTTCAGATATATTCCGACTTGCATTGTCATTGGCAACTCCTCCGAGGTGCGCTTTGCGCATCGCGATAGGATACGAGCGCGAAATGCATATTCCCACCCAGACCTTGATTTACCTCGCGGTTGTGTTTGGCGTTTTGGTGGTTCCGCGGGCTCTCCAACGCTTTCGCCTACCTGCGCCGCTTACCTGCTTCGTCTCTGGAATAGTTGTCGCAAGCTTTTTCAAGTCGCTGGCAGAAGACAATGTCTTCTCTGTCGTGGCGACGCTCGGCATCGCGTCGCTCTTTCTCTTCGCGGGTCTCGAAGTCGACCTGCTGGAGATTCGCCGCCAGCTCCCCCGCCTCAGCGGACATCTGGGAGTTCGGACTTTGTTCCTCATCGGTGCGGCGTGGCTCGCTATGCGCTATCTGCATATGTCCTGGCAGCCCGCGGCGCTGTTGGCACTTGGCCTTTTCACCTCTTCGACGGGATTTATTCTCGACACGCTGCCCGAATCCGGTCTCGATGCGAGCGAACAGATTGAAGTGACCATCAGCGCAGTCGCAGGCGAGATTACAGCTTTATTAGTGTTATTTGTGGTCTCCCAGGCCGACTCGATCACGACGCTCGCGATCTCCAGCGGCGAACTTCTGCTGCTCATTATTTTCACCCCCATCTTCTTCCTTGCATTGAACAAATACGTTGTTCCTTATGCGCGGGGGTCGGAGTTTTCACTCCTGCTTATGGTGGGTATCATCTGCGCGGTGATTAGCAAGAGCCTCGGTGTCCATGTTTTATTGGGAGCCTTCATCGCTGGACTCGTCGCCGGGCTTCTGAAGGAACGTATGACCACAATGGCTTCTGACGAGAACCTTCATGCGGTGCGGCTGTTTGCCTCCTTTTTTGTTCCGTTCTATTTTTTCCATGAAGGGCTTGAGGTTCCCACGGACGCGTTGGTTCTGAGGGCGCTCTTATACGGCCTTGCTCTCTCGGCTGTCGTGATTCCGATCCGAGTCGTCAAGAACTGGATCGAGTGCCGTTATTTTTCCGGACGGACATCGCAAGGTGGGATTCGCGTCGCAGTTGCGCTTGTCCCGACTCTTATCTTTACGCTGGTTATTGCTGGAATACTCCGGACAACTTTCCACATAAACGACGCTCTCTATGGAGGACTTCTGGTCTACGCTGCCATCTCGACGATACTTCCATCTTTTGTTCTGCCAAGACTTGGTCAGCTTACTTCTGCGGAGATAGTTCCTGAAGCTTAAGGACGTCTCACTGGAGCTTCATCCGGGCTTCGAGCCGAGCAGAAGAGGTTCCGTCTCTACGAGCGTGAGAGACCTCACCATGTGCTGCGTCAGGGATTTGTACTTCTTGAAATGAGGAGATTGCAGATGGGCCTGATACGACGCCTGATCGCGATAGATTTCAAAGAGCCTGATCTGATCGGGATGATCTTTTACCGAGACGGCATATAACGTCAACACACCTGGCTCAATGCGAATCGAAGCCTCGATCTCCTCTTTGAGTGCGGCCTTGCAGGCTTCCAACTGGGCGGGATCGATCTCCAGCTCCGCCAGACGTACGATGCGGGGTTGATCTGGTTCTGCAGAGGCGCGAGGGCTCGCTACGATGAGACAGGATGCGATCACCGATGTAGTGAGGAATAAAAACTGTTTCGTGGTCATGCTTATCTCCTATCTCGTGTTGGCGCAGTCTCGGTTGCTGAGGAGCTACACTTTTCTTGGCTCTTAGCGGAATCGATTGAGCCGCCTCGACCCTAGTAAGGATGATCTTAGTGAAATCTGAATTTAGTGGGCAGGACGCGGAGCTTATTGCGTGGCGAAAGCAGAAGAGGTCGGAGCTTCTCGAATGGCGTGCTTCTTTTTCCGGTGAGGATCGCCTGCGCGCCAGTGAGATGGTGCTCGATAGGGTGTACTCACTGCTCCGATCGAATCGGGTAAGAGTTGCTGGGTTCTACTGGCCGTTTCGCGGGGAGATCGACGTGCTTCCCTTAATGCGTCGTTTTGTCGCCGAGGGCGGAGTTGGTGTATTGCCGATTGTTGTTGGGAGAGGACAACCGCTCTCGTTTCGTCTTTGGGAGCCGGAGGTTCGGATGGCTGCCGGTGTGTTCGGTATCCCTTATCCGGCAGAGTCTCGCGTGGTGGTGCCTGATACGTTGGTGGTCCCGGTGGTTGGCTATGATGACCGCTGTTACAGGCTGGGCTACGGCGGAGGCTACTATGACAGGACGCTCGGGGCGGCTGAAGCGAAGCCTCTTAGTATCGGAATTGGCTTCGCGTCTTTGCGACTCGAGACGATTGTGCCTCAGCAGTATGACGTGCCGATGGACTACATCGTTACCGAGGCGGAGACGATACGACGATCAGCGGAAGACGGTGCTGGTGTTTCTTCTGCGGGAGTTTCCTGACTCGATCAGGCAATGAATCGGTAGCAGAAGCTGGCTTGTGGGAGTTGATTCGGGTGCGGGTGAACATTGGGTCAGGTGTGGAGCTTCTGCATCTCGGATTCAAGCTTTGCAGTCCAGTCGGCGGGGGTTGATCCTTCGGGCATTGTGATGGTGTTGCCGATGCGGATCTCGAGGCGGCCCGTGCGGAGCCAGTTAGAGATGCCGGGCCGCAGTGTTGCGAGGCCAATCAGCGCGACGGGTAGAACGGGAACGCGGGATTGTGCTGCGAGCAAACCGATGCCGGGGCGGAATGCGGCCATCTGCTCGCTGTGGCTGCGGGTTCCTTCGGGGAAGATGAGGACTGATTCTCCTTGATCGAGGGCCTGCCCTGCGTGGGCGAAGCTGCGGCGGAAGCCTTGCAGGCGTGGGAGTGGGAAAACATTGAACAGTGCGGTGAGGAGCCAGTAGCCAGCTGGCGCCAGGAGACTTCGTAGGACGCTTCCCTGTTTGCGGCCTTGCCTGAGGTCTAACAGTACCTCGCCGGACATGGCGACTGCTACGTGCTGACGCAGGCGCACTGGCAGGGCATACACCACCATTGGGCTGTCGAGCATGGTGACGTGGTTGGCGATGATTAAGAGCGGGCCGGAGGGGATTGGAGTGCTGGGTGTGATGACGCGAGGTCCGAGGAGCACGCCTATCAGTGGTCTTACGATCGTCTCCAACGTGATTGTTCGGAGAGCTTTCACGGGCCAGAATGATGGCCAGCGTGGGTAGGTGTGGTTTTCAGCTAACGGTGGGTGTGCGTGCTGTGGCGATGATTCGAGATTGATCGCCTGGGGGTGTGTTGCGGGATTGGCTGGTGAATTGGCTGTGGGGTTGAGCGGAGATTCGCGCGTGCTGAGAGCGTTTCTGAGATCGCCTAGTGTTGTCATCGCTGCGATGTGGTCTTCGCTCAGCTCTACTCCCATTCGCTGCTCGATGGCGGAGGCCAGTTGAACTCGTCCGAGGCTGTCGAGGTAGAGGTCTTCGGAGAGGCGGAGGTTGTCGCCGCCTTGTACGCCTTCTACTCCTGTGATCTCGGCGATTAATGAGATGAGGGCATCGGTTTGTTGGACTGGGGTTGCGGAGCGATTCTGGATGGTGGCGCAGGCCCAGTCTTTTATCTTGCGGCGCAGGAGTTTGCCCGATGAGGTGTAGGGGAGTTCGAGTTCGGGCCAGCGGAGGGTGCGGCGGATGTGCTGGTACTCCGTGAGTGTTTGATTTGCGCCGCGTACTGCGCTCTGCAAGGCCGCGTCATCGCCAGAGAAGAGGACCACGCAGACTGGCTCGATGCTGCCTGCGACTTCGCAGGGAACTACAGCGCAGCCGCGTACGCCGAGCTGCTGGAGGAGCGCGGATTCGAGGTCGGAGGGATGGATGTTGAGGCCGCCAGAGGTGACGATGGTGTCGCCCTTGCGGCCGAGGAAGCGGAAGTCGCCTTCTTCAGTTTGTTCGGCCAGGTCGCCGGTGGCGAGCCAGTCGTCGTCGCGGGACTGCATTTGTCCGCGCTGCCATGTTGCGGTCGAGACCATGTCGCCACGGACGAGGATCTCGCCGGTGTCGCTGAGGCGGACTTCGCGGCCGGGGAGGGCTTTGCCGATGGTGCCTTTGCCGATGCGGAAGGGATGGTTGAGTGTGATGAGCGCTGCGGTCTCGGTCATGCCGTAGCCTTGGATGAGTGCGAAGCCGAGTTGATTCCAGAAGCTCTCTAATTCTTTTGGTAGTGAAGCTCCGCCTGAGATGACGGCCCAGAACTTTAGTCCGAATAACTGATGCACCTGGCGGAAGCGCCACCAGCGTTTTTGAATGGGCAAGCCGGTTGTGCTCTCCAATTCTGCGGAGAGTGTTGGGAGATGCTGCAGCAGGTGCGTTCTGAGGAGGCCGAGGACGCGGGGGACGGCGATGAGGACGGAGATTCGTTCGCTGCGGATGAGGTCGATGGTGCGCGCGGGCTCGAGTGCGTCGGCGAAGTGCAGTTCGGCTGCAAGAATTCCGGGTACCCACAAGCCCATGAACTGACCGAAGACATGGCTGAGCGGAAGTGTGTGGAGGAAGCGCAGGGGGTGTACCCAGCGCTCGTACTTGCGATACTTCGCGATCTCGGTTTCGATGGGGCGGAGGCTGGCGAGGACGTTGCGATGGGTGTGGACGATTCCCTTTGGCTCTGCGGTAGTGCCGGAGGTGAAGACTATTTGAAAGGGAGTGTCTTCCTGCACTGCGGCGTCGACGGTGAAGTTGGGTTGCGGTGGTAGATTGTCTGCTATTTGTGAGAGAGCGATCGTTGGGATACCGGCCTCGAGTGCATGGAGAAGAGTTGCGTCGCCGACGATGAGTCTTGGGGTTACCTCTGCGACTACGCGGTGGGCGAAGTGGGTTGAGCCGGCGGCGTCGAGGGGGACGGCGAGGACGCCGCGGAGTAGACAACCGAAGAATGCTGCGATCCAGGCTGCGGAGTTTTCACCCCAGAGGACGACACGCTCACCGGGGAGGATGTTGCGACGTTCTAGCTCGGCAGCGAATCTGCCTGTGAGCTGGGCGATATCGCCGTAGGTGGTTGTGTATCGTCGCACACCGCGGTGGGATACCACGGCCGTCTCGGTGGCGTGGCTGCGGAAGTCCTCGACGAGGCTGGCCAGGTGGGTTCTCATGCAGTTTGGTGTTGTGGGCTTCTCCGAATGGTGACCGTGTTGGTGATGTTGTTTCTGGTCACGTTGGCAGCGCCAGAATGCTGCCCCAGTTGAAGCCTGCGCCGAAGACTGCGAGGACGATAGGCTTTGAGGGTTTTGGGTTGGCGGCGTGCCACTCGGAGGCGGCGATGAGAAGAGACGCGGAGGAGGTGTTGCCGTAGCGGTCGATGTTGCAGAAGAAGCTTTGTTCGGGGACGGTGAGGGCGGCGGCTACTTTGCGAATGAGGTTGAGGTTGGCCTGATGCATGAGGTAGGTGCCGACGTCGGCGGGCTTGAGATTGTTTTTGGTGAGGAGGTCTTCGATGGAGCGTGGGATCCTGCGAGAGGCTTGCAGGATGACGGCGAGGCCCTTCATCTCAATCGCGCCGCCAAGGGGGAGTTGAAGGGCGTCGGCGAAGTTGCCGTCGGTGGAGAGGGATACGTCGGCGATGGTAGCGAAGCCTTCGTTGGGCGAGACGATGCATGCTCCGGCACCATCACCGAAGAGGATGGCGGTGTCAGGGTCGGCGTCGGAGATGCGGCGGGACATGATCTCGGAGGCGACGATGAGGATGTTGCCGTAGCGGGGGGCGAGGTCGGCGGCGAAGGCGATGGCGATGAGAGAGCCGGCGCTGGCTACGGGGATGTCGATGGCTGGAGTTGCGGTGAGGCCGAGTTTGGCGGCGAGGACGGAGGCTGGACCGGGGAAGGTGCGCTCAGAGGAGCCGCTGGAGAAGAGGATGAGGCCGATGTCTTGCGGGGTGAGGCTGGCTTTTTCGAGACAGATGTTGGCGGCGGTGTGGCCGAGGTCGGCTACGGTGGTGCCTTCGGGGGCGTAGCGGCGCTCGCGGATGCCGCTACTCTTTTCCATGGTGGTGGCGTCGCGGCCGGTGCGTGCCTGGAGTGCGTCGTTGGTGACGACGAGGTCGGGGACGTGATGGCCGAAGGCGCGGAGGTAAGACATCTGCGGGCTCCTGATGCTGGATCAAGACTAAAGCAAAACGTGAGGCGTGGTGTGTGCGCTGCTGTTTGACGATAGGGTGTTGCATGCTGCGATTGGATGACGATTTGATTTCAGATTGGTTAGAAAAGAGGAGAAGTATATTCCTCCGCTTCGACTGCGCTCTGGGTGAGAAATGACAACAAAAGGGCAGACAACAGCAACTGCAACGACAACTGCGAAATACGGAGGTCTCTTCACTGCGTCGCGCGATGAGACCGCGCGACTTCGGTCGAGATGACGATTTTGTGGGTGCCCGTTTTAGAACAAAGCAAAAATAAGGACAACGGCATCGGCAAGAACAATGGCAACCGCGAAGACAAACGCAGATCCCCTTCTGGGATGAGAACACGAGAGGTAAGAGCAACTGCAACGACAACAGCAACTGCAAATGCGGGGGTTCTTCGCTCCGCTCAGAATGACAGATGTTTCGGTGGTGTTTGGTTGGGTGGTGGCGATGGAAGTGCGCTAGGTTTGGCGGCTGTCGAGGTAGGCTTCGATCTTGGTGACGGTGTCGAAGCGCTCGGGGACGAGGTCAGAGTCGGGAATTTTGACGTTGAACTCCTTTTCTAGGCCGGTGACGAGGTCGGGAAGGGTGAAGGAGTCTAGGGTGCCGGAGTCGAAGAGGGACTCATCGGGGGAGGGGTCGTTGGGGATCTCGGCTACGGCGTGGATGACCTTGAGGATGCCTGCTTGTTTGCTCATTGCGGTGCCTGCCTGGGTGATTTGTAACCAATTTCGTAGCTTTTGACGAAGTGATGTTTATTTCGTTTTCACTGCTCTCTATTTTTGTTTCGCTGCTGTCTATTTTGTTTCACTCTGGGCGCGAACGAGGGGCGGTGGGTAGGCGTCGTACTGCTGGACTATATCGGAAAAGAGAGCGCTGGCCAACTCGTTGTAGCCCTCGCCGGTGAAGTGAGTGTGGTCGGGTTGAGCCCAGCTGATGGCGACCCAGTCGCGCATGGAACCGAAGCCTCCCATGCGGGAGCGCTGGTCCCAGTAGGCGCAGTTCATCTGGTGGCAGACGGCGCGCTGGGCCTGGACGATGCGGTCGACGCCGGCGAAGGCGGCCCAGCCGTGGCGACCGTTGCGCAGGGCGCGGTCGGGTGGGCCGACGACGAGGATGGAGGCATTGGGAGCGAGGCGGCGGCAGCGCTCGATGATGCGGCGAAGGAGGGAGGCGTAGGTTTCTTCGGTCCAGTTGCGGTCGCCAGCCTCGTTGGTGCCGTAGGCGAGAACGATGAGTGCGGGGTTGGTCTCTGCCATGAGAGTCTGCTGAAGGGCTTCGTTCCAGCGGAGGAAGAGCGAGGCTTCGGCACCGTTGATACCGGCGGCTTCGTAGGTGACGCCTGCGGCGTTTTCCATGGAAAGGCCGAGGAGGCGGACGGGAGCGGATTGGGTGGTGAGGACTTCGATGTGATGATGACCTGCAGGGATGGTGGTGTTGTAGTGGCCTGCGCTGACTTCGCCTGTAGGGAGTGTGGTTGCGGGTGCTCCGACTGATTGGGTTTGTGGCGCTTGGGTCTGGAGCGTCTGGTCGGGATCGATTGCGACGGCATCCGTAGCGTCTGTTTGGGTGGAGTCGGCGGAGAGGAATGCTTTCGTGCCAGCGGGTGTGGGTTGGGTCGTTGCGGAGGGAGTCAGGGTCTGGCCGGTGGCGGTGGAGATGGTGGCCAGGAGCTGGTCGTTGTCGCGGATCTCGATGGTGCCGCCGTTGGGCTGGATGAGGTACTGGACCTCGAGGGAGGTTGCGTCGGCGTCGACGGTGACCCAGTTCCCTGCTGCTTCGGTGCTGAGACTGACGCCGCCCATGCCGACTAGTCCGTCGCCGATGTCGCGGAGGTGAGTGCCGAGGGCGAGCCAGTCGGTGGATTGGGCGCGGCTCGTGCCGTGGATGCGATAGCCGGCGAAGGGGTAGCCCGCGTATTGGAAGCCCGCGCCGCCGTTGCCGAACTTGTCTTGGAAGAGGGTGCGGAGGGCACCGGTGAACATGTCGGCTGCGGTGTGGGAGTCGCCGAACTGGATGACGCGGACGAGTTGGCCGTGGGGGTCGGCTTCGAGCTGATGGAGCTGATTGAAGAAGGGGCGGAGGGCTCGGGGGTTTTCAATGCCGACGCGGGTGCTGGCCAGGCTGTGATTGATGCGGTCGGTGATGATTTCGCGGGTGTTCAGCGAGACGTGCGCGGTGTGAGCGGTGCCAGTGGTTTTGTGGGTGGCGTGAGTGGTGGATTTTGTGGAGTGCTTTTTTGATTTTGGAGGCTTGGCGGCGGGGGCGCGCTTTGTCTTGGAGGGGGACTTCGTTCCCGTCGTGTCGGTTTCGACGGCGTGCAGGGTGAGGCCGGCTGAGAGGGAGAGCAGGAGGAGGGCCGTGGGGAGCGGGCGAAGCTTCATCTATTGAACCCCTGTGGGTTTGACGATTGAAGTTTGCGTTGCGGCCTGCGTTGGTATTGCGTCTGCGACGGGAGTTGAAGGTTTGTTTTGGGGAGGCTGGTGATTTTGCATGTATCGTTCGTAGCCTATCAGGAGTTGGCCGGTGAGAAGCTGGGCGACGATGCGGGCTCCTTGCGGGGAGGGGTGGATGAGGTCGGCTCCGACCATGGCGGGGTGGCGGTCGTACCAGCGTGCCATGGTGCCGCTGCCGCCCATGGCCTGGTAGGTGTTGAAGAAGCCGCAGCCGGTCTGCTGGGCGACGCGCTGCTGGATGGTGACGATCTCGGGGATGGCGCGCATGGTGGAGATCTGGTCGCCGCTGCGTTCGCCGCGGTCCATGGGGCTCATGATGAGGATGGAGGCGTTGGGGAGGGCGGCGCGGACGCGGCCGATGGCGCGGATAAGCTCCGGCTCGTAGAGCTTTTCGACGTAGGAGGGGAAGCCGCTCTCGTTGGTGCCGTAGTTGATGACGACGAGGTCGGGGTTGCGATGCTGGAGTGAGGCGGCGAAGGTGGTGGGGTTGAAGGCGCGGGACATGACGGTGGTGGAGGCGCCGTTGAGGCCGATGCTGTCGTAGGTGAGGCCAAGGTTGTCGCGGCTGAAGGCTACGCCGAAGAGTTGGACGGGGCTGCCGGAGACGCGGAGCTCTACTTTTTTGGTGCCGGGTGGGAGGGGAATGGAGGTTGCGGCGTTTTGTTTGGTGTCGGCAGCAGTCTGGACGGTGCCTGCGGGGGTGCCGTCGGCGATGACCTGGAGGTTGCCGCCGTTGGGTTCGGCGAGGTACTCGACTTCGATGGCGGTGGAGTCGTGGGCGCTGAGGTGGATGGTGCTGGTTGCGCCGACGGAGCCGGTGAAGATGGCGCCACCGAGGCCGTAGTTGGCTTCGCGCATGGAGCCGACGGCGGTGTCGATCTTCCAGCCGTCGGCGGAGACATCGACGCCGTGATGGCCGTACCAGGCCCACGGTTTTGCGATGAGGATGAAGCCGGGGCCGGCGTTGCCGAAGCGCTGTTGGAGGAGTTCGCGGGCGTCGCCGGTGATGAGGTCGGCGGTGGTGGGGGAGTCGCCGTAGTGGACGATGCGGACATCTCGTTTGTTTGGGCCGGTGCTGAGGTTCTCGAGGGCTGCGTAGAAGTGGTCGAGGACGCCGTTGTCGTCGATGAGGAATTCGGATTGGAGGGTGGAGTTGGCGGCGTCTTTTGGCGAGCGGCCGCGGGCGTTGGGGTCGGGTATGGCGAGGGTTGGGGAGACAGGGGGGATGGGGACTTTGGCTACGGGGACGTAGGAGGTGCGGTCGGTGGGAAATTGGGTGATGGGGCGGATGGTTGAGGTGGGGTCCAGGCCCTTGGTGCGGTCGAGACCGTAGTGCACGGCGAGGAGTATGGCCGCGAAGGTTGCGGCGGCGAGGAGGGTTTGGGTTGGGAAGTTGCTTGGCATTGAGTTAGGTGGGCACTCTGGACGAAGACTTTGTGCGGGATATAAGAACGAGCAACGGCAAAGGCAAAATACGGGGGTCTCTCCACTGCGCAGCGGACGATGAAGCCGTCCGCTGCTTCGGTCGAGATGACGAATTATTTAGCGGTTCCTTTTTCGTAGCTGTCATTTGGTTAGAAGTTGCTGTAGACGAAGGAGGTTGAGCCGCGGCCTGCGAAGAACTCGATGAGCAGGATGGCGGCGGCGAGGCCTGCGCCTTGCAGGACGAAGGGAGCGCGGCCAAAGACTTCGACGGTGCGATCGAACCATTTGACCGGGATTGCGTGGAGAGCTACGCCAGCGAGCATGACGCCGACGATGGGGAGCGTGATGTTGCTGACGGAGAACGTCATAGAGGCTAGCCGGCCTAGGATGGCTACGGCTGTGGCGACGTCCGGGGAGCGGAAGAAGATCCATGTGAGACAGACGAAGTGGAACGTGATGAAGATGCCGACGTATCTGCCCCAAGGGGTGGGAGCGCGTTTGCCGCGGAAGGTTTGGTAGGTGCGGAGAGTGCTTAGGCCGAGGCCGTGGAGGAGCCCCCAGAGGGCAAAGGTCCAGCCGAGGCCGTGCCAAAGGCCGCCGAGGAGAAAGACGATGATGGGGTAGAGATAGGGTGCCCCCTTCCAGCGATAGGCGTTTGGCAGTGAAGAGTACACGTAATCGCGGAGCCATTTGGAGAAGGTGATGTGCCAACGCTTCCAGAAGTCGGCGATGTTGACGGACCAGTACGGGCGGTTGAAGTTATCGGGGACGGTGAGGCCGAAGAGGAGACAGAGGCCCATGGCGATGTCGGTGTAACCGGAGAAGTCGAAGTAGATCTGGAGGGCGTAGGCGTAGACGCCGATGAGGACCTCGGCCCCGCTGTAGAGGGTGGGAGTGTCGAAGATGCGGTTGGCGACGTTGTTGGAGAGGAAGTCGGCGATGAGAAGCTTCTTGCCGAGGCCCGAGGCGATGAGGAGGAAGGCTCTGCCGCCCTGGGTTGGAGTGAGGGAGAAGGGTTGCTGAAGTTGCTTGATGAGGTCGGAGATGCGGTTGATGGGGCCGGCGACGATGACGGTGAAGAGCGAGGCGGAGGTGAGGTGGGTGAGATAGCTGCGAGTTCCCTTCTGGTCGATGCCGCGGAAGAGATTGATGGTGTAAGTCATTGATTGGAAGCAGTAAAAGGAGAGGCTAAGGGGGAAGACCCAGCGGTAGAGCTCGCCCAGCGCGACGGGGATGCACTTGGTCGCGGCTAGCAGGCCGACGTTTAATAGGACGCTGATGGAGACGAGGGCTCGGCGACGGGAAGTCTGGTCGCGGGGGACTCTTTGCAGGCCGAGGCCCACGAGGTAGTCGATGGTTGCGGCTGTCAGCAGAAGGACGGGGTAAAACCAGGCGAGGCGGGCGAGGAAGAAGGCGTTGGCGAGCAAAAGGACGGAAAGACGGGCGTTTTTCCAGCGATAACAAAGCCAATACAGCGTGATTGCTGTGGCGGCAAAGGCGAAGTACGCTGGGCTTAAGGGGGACATGACGGTGCTACCTCAAGGGGTAAGTCGGGCGTCGAAGAGGGATTTCGGGTTTTCCGGACGGATTCCGCGGCCAACTCGTTTTGGCCGCCGGAAGCTGTCGTTCGGGAAGATCGATGATCCTGCTTTTCAAGCACATCGTTACATGAGCCCGCTCAGCGCGTTGGACGAAATAAAAAAACAAAAAGTATGTACCCCGGATATTAACTCCTCTGATCGAGGCAGGAGTAACTCCTTTGTAACGAGGAGTTGGCGAGTGGAGATTTTTCTGCATCTTTTCTGAGGCTCCGAGGCAACCCAAAATCGGTTGACAATGCGGCTTGGATGTGATGAACCGGGCGTCATTTTTGCGTTAAAAAAAGCCCGCTTAGGCCTTGAATTTCATATACTTAAGGCATGGAACTGATACCCGGAAACGAACGTGCAGCAACCCTGATTGGAAGGACCCGGACCGCCGTCACTTTGGCGGCGCTGGTCGTTCTGTCAGCCTTTGCGACGGACAACGCCACTCCGGCATCCGCGCTAGCCATGGGCCCGGCGACGGTGATGCATGATGTCACCACCGCCGAGATCGTTACGACCGTCCAGCCTCCCAGGACCCCGATATTGAAGAGAATCAAGAGCGGCTTTGCCAGCTGGTATGGCGAGGTGCTCCAGGGCCACAGAACAGCGAGCGGCCGGATCTTCGACAAGAACGAGCTGACCGCCGCGCATCGCACCCTGCCGTTCGGCAGCAAGGTGAAGGTGACCGATCTGCGCAATAAACGATCCGTCATTGTGACCATTACCGATCGTGGAGTTCTCTTCCCGGACAGGGTGATCGACCTGTCTCTGGGCGCGGCCAGGGAGCTGAAGATGGTCAGTATGGGTGTTGATCCGGTGAGGCTGGAGCTGCTGACCTTCCAGAACTAGGCCCTGGACTCTTGATCGGATGATTTTGAACATTCTTTAGTTCCAGCTTTAGCTATTTTGTGACGTTCACCGTGCCGGCGCCCTTCGGGGTGCCGGTGGTGTTTTAACTATGGAGTTTTTGGTGTGGCTGCCTGGGCGGTAGGATGGCGGTATGCCAATTGATGCACGGTTGCAGAGGATCTTGGATGAGGCGAAGGCGCTGGGACATCCGCCCCAGCATGAACAAACTCCGGAGCTTGCCCGGTTTCATCGACGGGAGATGATGGCGCGGTTTGTGCCAATGCCGGAGTACAGCGGCGTGAAGACAGAAGATCGTTCGGTCCCGGCCGATGGCCGAGAGATTCCTGTGCGAGTTTATCGGTCTAGCGGAGATGGGCCGTCACCGGTGGTTGTGTTCTTTCACGGCGGAGGGTGGGTGACGGGTACGCTCGAGACGCATGATCCCTACTGCAGGGCGCTGGCTCAAGAAGCGGGTGTTGTGGTGGTCGCGGTAGACTATCGGCTGGCGCCGGAGCATAAGTTTCCGGCGGGATTGGAGGATTGCCTTGCCGCGACCGAGTGGGTGCTTGCGCATGTGCGGGAGTTGGGTGGAGATGCTTCGCGGGTGATCGTTGGGGGCGATAGTGCCGGGGCGACGTTGGCTACCGTGGTGGCTTTGTTACTCAGGGATAAAGGCGTGAAGGGACTGGCCGGGCAGATTCTGCTGTATCCGGCTACGGCTTATTATGAGCCGGCTACGGCTTCGTACGTGGAGAATGCGGAGGGGTATGGGCTGACGCAGAAGGGGATGATCTGGTTTTGGGATCACTACCTGAATGACAAGGCAGAGGCTGGAGATTTTCGGGTGGCACCGCTGCTCGCGTCCTCGCTGGCGGGTCTGCCAAGGGCCATTGTGGTAACGGCGGAGTACGACGTACTGCGGGATGAGGGGCAGGCTTATGCGAAGAGGCTGGTCGAGGCTGGGGTGGCGGTGACTGAGGTATTTGCGGAGGGGATGAACCATGGGTTTGCGGCTTCGGCGAATGAGTTTCCATTTTTGCCGCAGGCTAAGGACGTGCTTAGGCAGGTGGCGGAGTGGGTAAAGGCTGTTGGTTGAAGGCTGGTCGCTACGTTGGCTTCTTTGGAGTCCATTTTTTGCGAGCGGGGGCTGCGTCGGCGGGTGGTGTCGGAGCTTCGGGCTCTGCGGCCGGTAGAGGGGCCGACTCGGGTGGGGTGACCGATGGGGTAGGGCTATTCGAAGAGGGTGACTTCGGTTGCCACTTCTTGCGTTCTGTCGGGGACGCGCTGGTGGGGGGCTGGAGCGCCGGTGCGGATTGAGCCTCGGCTACCGTAGGTGATGGGGCCGCGATGATTTCGGAGGCCTGCTGTTGAGCAGGTTGCTGTTCGTGCGTGAGGGCTGTGGTTTTGGGTTGCCACTTTTTTCGTTCTGGAACCGCTGGCGATGGCGAAGCTGGCGTGGGGGTGATGGCTACTGTTGCTGACGACTGCTCTGCGTGTTGCGTGGGGATGGCCGACTTAGGTTGCCACTTCTTGCGCTCGACTGATGGAGGTTCCGGGAGAGTAGTTTCTGTTGGGATTGTTTCGGCCGCTTGAGAGGCGACAACGGGAGAAGCAGGTGCGGGTGATTCTGATATGTCCGGCACGACGGTGGTTGCGATGGATTCGCTTTTTGGCGTGGGGGTGGTGAGGCCTTTGCTGCGGCGAACGCCTTCGAGGAGAAGCTCGGCTACATCTTTGATGGCGATGTCTTCGGAGTTGGCTTTACCTGGGGTGCTGCCGAGCATGCTCTTGCAGAAGGGGCAGCCTACGGCGAGGACCTTTTCTCCTGCGGCAGGCGCAAGGGTTTGCTGGGCTTCGCGGAAGCGGTTGTCGGAGATGCGTTCGTTGCCTTCCTCTTCTTCCTTCCAGAACTGCGCTCCTCCTGCGCCGCAGCAGAAGGCGTTTTCGCGGTTGCGGGGGAGTTCGGGGGTGGCATTGCCGAGGATGTGGAGGAGGTTGCGGGGAGCTTCGTAGACGCCGTTGTGACGACCGAGGTAGCAGGGGTCGTGATAGGTGATCGTCGCCTCAGACCGCGTGGGGGTGAGTTTCTTGTTGGCGACGAGGGTTTCGAGATACTCAGTGTGGTGCATGACCTTGTAGTCGCCACCGATCTGTTTGTACTCGTGTCCGATGGAGTTCATGCAATGGGGGCAGCTGGCGACTACGAGCTTGGGCTTCACGGTGTTCAGGGTGGAGACGTTTTTGTCAGCTAGCTGGCGGTAGAGATATTCGTTGCCGGCGCGGCGGGCGCTGTCGCCGGTGCAGCACTCTTTTTTTCCGAGGACGGCGAAGTTGACGTCGGCGTGGTTGAGGAGTTCGACGAAGGCGCGGGCAGTTTTTTGAGCTTGAGGATCGTAGCTTGCGGCACAGCCTACCCAGTAAAGGACATCGGGGGTTGGATTTTCGTCGGTGGTTTTGACGTTGAGGCCGTCGGCCCAGGCTAGGCGCTGCTCGTGGTTGATGCCCCATGGGTTCTGGGCGCGCTCCATGCCGCGGAAGGCGGATTGAAGCTGCGAGGGGAACTCGCCTTCGATCATGACCTGGTTGCGGCGGATGTCGATGATGTCGAGCATCTGCTCGTTTTGGGTGGGGCAGACCTCCATGCAGGCTCCGCAGGTGGTGCAGGCCCACGCGGCTTCGGGGGAGAGAGCGAATTGCAGGAGTGGATTGGGGCTTGGAGTGTTTTTTTCAAACGGCGCAGCTGTGAAGGTGAAGGGGGTTTGCTGCGAGGCGAGGTCGTTGAGCTCCATGCGCTTGTTGATCTCGAGCGCGGCGGGTGAGAGGGATTTGCCGGTGGCGGTGGCGGGACAGACGTCCTGACAGCGGTTGCACTGGATGCAGGCGTAGGCGTCGAGAAGGCGGGGCCATGCGAGATCTTCGAGCTTGTTGGCTCCGATGGTCTTTGTGTCGGCTTCGGTGTCGATATCGATTGCAGCGAGCGGAAGGACGCCGGTGGTGGGCTCGCGGGCAACGAGATACTTCGCGGGAGCCATGAAGATATGGATGTGTTTGGTGTAGGGGAAGTAGGCGAGGAAGGCGAGGACACTGCCGAGTGCTCCCCAGTAGCCGAAGATGCGCAATGCCTCTGCGTGCGCGGGGTTGACGAGGTGCGAGAGGAGGGTGGCGAAGGGCTGAAATTTATCGGGGTCTTCGATTGCGATTTTAGCTGCAGCCCCGATGGCGCGGCTGCCTACGTGGAAGAGGATGAAGGCGGAGACGATGAGGGAGTCGGTGGGGATTTTGCTGCGGAGGACGTCGGGGTGAAGGAGGGTGCGCGGGTTGAAGCGGAAGTCTCGGCGGCTGGACAGAGCAAAGCGGCGGATGACGAGCGCGATGACGCCGAGGAGGACGAGGAAGCTGAGAATATCGGCGAAAAGCTTGTAGGCAGCGATGACGAGAACAATGGCGACAGCCAAGCCAAAGAGGTTCGAAGAAAAGCTGATGCCTGACGGCACAAGAATGTAGCCTTCGGCCGCATCGACTAAGTTGACCAGGCCGTAGAAGACGAAGCCATAGAAGATGAAGGAGTGAAAGAGGCCGATGGCAGGGCGCTTCTTGAAGGTGCGCTGTTGGGTGAGCGTTGTGGTGAGGGCGTAGACGAGGCGGCGGAGGAGATTGTTGAAGCGTGGTTCGGGGTCTGCGGTGCCGCGGCGAATGCGGAGGTAGAGCCGATAGAAGCCTTGCAGGCCCAGGGCGAGGGTGACGATGGCGAAGATGAGAAAGGCGATCTTCTGAGGGAATGGAAGCATTGGGCCGGCACCGCTCGTGTTGGTTGTTCGGGTTGCGCGATTCTGTTCCAGCTAAAGCTATTCGATGGAGCTGGAACAGACAAGAGCAAATGCGGTGGTCTCTCCGCTGCGCGACAGACGATGATGCTGTCTGTCGCTTCGGTCGAGATGACGATTCTTTTACTCGTCGTTGAACAGATGTTACGTGCTATTTCTTGAGTTCGGTGAGGATGGCAGGGACGAGTTGGGTGACGTCGCCGACGATGCCGTAGTCGGCGATTTTGAAGATGGGGGCTTCGGCATCGCGGTTGATGGCTACGATAGTTTTGCTTTTGTTCATGCCGGAGAGATGTTGTACCGCGCCGGAGATGCCGATCGCTATGTAGGTTTTTGGCTGTACGGTTTTGCCGGTCTGTCCGACTTGTTCTGAGTAGGGACGCCAGCCGGCGTCGACGATGGCGCGGGTTGCGCCGACGGCTGCGCCGAGTTGGTCGGCGAGAGCTTCGACGTATTGGGTGAAGCCTTCGGCACTACCGACACCGCGACCACCAGAGACTACGATGTCAGCTTCGGTGAGCCCGACGCGGGAGCTGCGTTCGACGGTTTTCCCGGTGACCTTGAGACGCGGCGTGGGAAGGTTGAGGTCGACGTCGAACTGCTCGGCTGCCTCGGTGCGCGGGGAGGAGGGGCTGAAGACTCCTGGTTTGATAGTAACGACAGCGATGGGACCTGTCGCTTTGATGGTTTCGGTGACCCGCGCGAGGTAGGTGTAGCGTTGTGCCGTGAGAGTCTCGCCGCTGGCTTTGAGGCTGATGACGTCTTCGAGGAGGGGGGCGTCGAGTTTGATGGCGACGCGGGGGCTGTACTCGCGACCGCTCCGACTGCCGCCGATGAGGACAGCGGAGGCTTCGCCTTCGGTGGCGATCTGAGCGACGGCAGCGGACCAGAGTTCGGGGTCATACTGGGCCAGCGCGGGCAGATCAGCGACGAGGACCTGATCGACGGCTTTCGCGATTTCGGCTGCGACTGCGGCGATGTTGCTGCCCAGGACCAGTGCGGTGATGGGAGCTTCGCGGCCGAGTTCTCGCGCGGCGGTGACCATCTCCCAGGTGCTCTTGCTTACTTTTCCGTTGGCGTACTCCACGACGATGAGAATCATGCGATCACCCTTGCTTCGTTGCGGAGGAGATCGACGAGCTGCGCGGCGGCAGCGGGGACATCTTTGCCATCGATGATTTTGTTGAGGCGATTTTTCACCTGGATCTCGGCGCTGATGAACTTCAACTTCGGAGTAACGTTGAACTGGTCGAGGGAGTCTTTGCGCATCTCTTTTTTCTTCGACTTCATGATGTTGGGGAGCGTGGGGTAGCGCGGCTCGTTGAGGCCCTGCTGCGTAGTGACGACGGCGGGAAGTTCGAGCGTGAAGGACTCGCTACCTTCGTCGGCGTCGTGCTTGCCGGTGAGGGTGGTGCCGGAAAGTTCAAGGGCGCTGGTCCAGGTGACCTGGGGCCACTGGAGGCGCTCGGCAGTGGCGGCGGCGAGGGCGTGGCTGTCCCAATCGGCCTGTTGGCCGCCGGAGAAGACGAGGGTCGCTTCTTCCTGCGTGGCGAGCTGGGCGAGGACTTTACTGAGAGCGATGGCGTCGAGGCGGATGTCGGTTTCGACGTGGATGGCGCGGTCGGCGCCCATGGCCAGGGCGGTGCGGAGGGCGTCCTGCACGCGGGCGGGGCCGACGGCGACGGCGACGATCTCGGCTTCTGTGCCGCTCTCGCGCAGGCGTAGAGCCTCTTCGACTCCATACTCGTCCATCGTGTCCATGACGAGTTTGCTGTTTTCGAGAGCAACCGTCTCGTTTGCTACATGTACGCTCTCTTCGGCGTCGAGAACCTGCCGAAGGTAAGTGAGGATGCGCATGTTTTCACTACCTCATTCTTGTGTATCAAGTATTTTGACTCGATGGTGCTGTTCAACGTTTTCAGATCTGGGTGATCGCGATGACTTCGCACTAACGGGAGAAGGATACTGAACGGTCATTCAGTTAGTCAATGTAGGCTTTTTATGGTGTGAATTACGCACTCCGGAGGGTGTCGCGAATGGGTGCCGTGATCAAACTTTAAGACCGATGAGGCGCATCAATTCAATTCCGTTGCTCTTGGTGACAACGCCGTCCTGCAGCTTGAAGTCGAACTTCATTTTGCCGTCTTCGATCTCGTCCTGAAGGTGCACGTTGTGCAGACGGTTATCTCGCTGCTCTCCGATGTTGGTCAGGGCGAGATCGTGAGTGCTGATGAGGCCGATGGCTCCGCTGTTCAGCAACGCGCGGACGACGCCTTCGGCGCCGATGAGACGATCCTTCGAGTTTGTGCCTTGAAGGAGTTCGTCCAACAGGAAGAGGACTGGAGGGCGTTGCTCGGCGAGGTCACGAATGTGACGGAGGCGCGTGATCTCGGCGTAGAAGCGGGAGCTGCCTTCTTGTAGCGAGTCGTTGATGAGGATGCTCGCTCCTATTTGTAATGGTGTTAGTTGCAGATGCCGGGCGCGTACGGGGCCGCCAGCCATCGCGAGGACGGTGTTGATGCCGACCGAGCGCATGAGCGTGCTCTTGCCGGACATGTTGGAGCCGCTGATGAGGAGGACTTTGGTCTCTCCGCAGACGCTGATGTTGTTGCGGACGCACTTTGCGGCGGGAATGAGGGGATGGCCCAGCTCTGTAGCAGTAATGCAGGGTGAGCCTTCGACGAACTCGGGGAATGGATCGGCAGGGTGCTCATAGCTGTAGGCGGAGAGGGAGAGGAGCGCCTCTGCTTCACCGATTGCGCGAAGCCAGGAGCGTACGGCTGCTCCGTGAGCGCTGCGCCACGCTTCTGCCGCGTACGCGACCTGGACTCCGTAGAGCAGAGGCACGTTGAGAGCGCGCATGATGGGGTTTTCGAGTGCGTTGATGTACTCGACGATGGTGCGCAGGCGGGCGATGGCCTGGGAGCCTGCGAGATGATGGGAAAAGAGATCGGCCCTGAGGGTTTGTAGACGCGGGGATTGGAACTGCTCACGTTCCAGACGAGCAAGCAGCGAAGAGAGGAGTTGAAGATCTTTGAGGGCGTGCTCGGTGGAGTGGAGAATTTCGGCGGTCTGCTTCCGCAGGGATGCGGTGATGATGCTCGCGAGAATGAGGGCGATGAAGAATGGCGTTTTTTCTCCGAGTTCGGCCCAGTAGACTGCCGACGCTATCGATGCGAAGGAGAGAAGGAGAGAGATCCAACGGAGAGATCTTTGCTTGAGCTGATTCGGAGCCTCCGCCCATTGAGTGAGCGCTTCCGGATGAACACCAACTTTAAGGTCTTCACCGAGGATGGCTATGTCTTCGCGAAGATCGAGGTAGGGACGAAGTTCGGCGACTGCGGTCTGGCGTAATTTGATTTCTGCGACAGGTGATGGTGAGAGGAGCCACGCGGCGAGCGTGTCCTCGCCCATGCGGGTGCGCGAGAGTGAGAGAAGTTCGAAGAGGCTGGCAGTGCCGAAGAGATCGAGGTCGGTAGCGTAGAGGCTGGAATGAGTGTCGATGCGATCGCCGGTCTGGCCGGTGCCGACCCAGCGATCTTCGATGCGGGCGAGGCCGCTGCGGTAGAAGCCGACGGCACGCTCGGCGCAGGAACGATTGCGCAGGACCTTCGCGTGAAGGATTGCTATGACGAGGAATGCTGCGACGCCAATAAGCAACCACCATACGGAAAATGCTTCGTCGTGAAGAGTGAACCAGGCAGCAATCAGGGTGGCAACGACTACGAGAAGGCGGAGATTTCCGAAGCGGAGATGCAGTCTTTCGAAGTGCGCGACCTGCATCTCGTGGGCTTGCTGGCGTTGCTTGTACTCCCCTGATGGGGAGGGATTGAGGGAAGGCACAGAGGTATTATCGCTTACCTCTGTGCTTCCGATCAGGTTGTCGCGGCGGTTAGGTTGTGGTTGTGGTGGCTTCGATCGCGTTCGTGGCGGCGACGCGAGCGTACCATTTTCCGGAGTCCTTCATGTAGCGGCGCTGCGTGGGGAAGTCGACGAAGACGAGGCCAAAGCGCTGGGTATAGCCTTCGGACCACTCGAAGTTATCGAGGATCGACCAGGCGTGATAGCCGCGCACGTCGGCACCGTCCTGGATGGCGCGGGCGAGTTCGCGGAGATGTTCGCGATAGTAGTGGATGCGGCGTACGTCAGCGACTCGACCGCTGGCGTCGGGGTAGTCGCCGTAGGAGCAGCCGTTTTCAGTGATCTCAATGGGGAGTTTGTAGTCTTTCGAGACGCGCTGGACGATGTCGTAGATGCCGCGAGGATAGACCTCCCAACCTATTTCGGTGAGCGGACCATCTTTGCCGTCGCTCAATTCAAAGCCCATTGCAGCGTATGAGGGTTTCGTAGGAATCGGAGTTGTGGGGGCGGCGACGAGTCTGCGGAAGTAGTAGTTGACTCCGATGTAGTCGAGCGGGGCTGTCATGCGCTTGTCGTCGCCACTTTGAAAGCCCATGGTCTCGAGAGGAACGCCGTTGACGAATGCTTCGGGGTAGTGGCCGCGCAGAGCGGTCTCGAGAAACCAGACGTTGTTGAAGGCGTCGAAACGCTTGGCTGCGGCGGCATCCTCTGGAGAAGAGGTGAGTGGAGTCGCAGGCGACATGCTGAAGGCACTGCCGACTTTGGATTTGGGCGCGATGGCTTTGATGGCGCGGAAGGCGTCGCCTTGGGCCAGGTTTACGGTGTGTGATGCTTTGAGGAAGAGATCGAACTCTTTCTTGCCGGGTGCGTGGCGGCCGTCTGCGTAGCCGAGGTAGGTGAAGACCCAGGGTTCGTTGAAGATGGCCCACGTTTGAATGCGGTCGCCTAGTGCTTTGAGGACGATCTCTGTGTAGTCGGCGAAGCGGGCAGCGGTGTCGCGGTTGGGCCAGCCGCCTTTGTCTTCGAGGGGTTGGGGGAGATCCCAGTGGTAGAGCGTGACGAGGGGTCGCATGCCAGCGGCAAGGACGGCATCGGTGAGGCGCTTGTAGTAGTCGATTCCCTTCTCATTCACGGCTCCTGTGCCAGTCGGTTGAATGCGCGGCCACGCGATGGAGTAGCGATAGCTGCGGAGATTCATCTTCTTCATGATGGCGATATCTTCCGGGAAGCGATTGTATTCATCGCAGGCGATGTCGCCTGTCCATGCGCCTTTTACGTTGCCGAGGGCGTGGCTGAAGGTGTCCCAGACTGACGGGCCGCGGCCGTCGATGTTCCATGCGCCTTCGACTTGATAGGAGGCGGTGGCGCTGCCCCAGAGGAAATCTTTGGGGAAGGTGACTTGGCCGGCGGCTGCGGTTGGCGCGGGTTCCGGAGACAGCGCGTTCGTGGCGAAGGACAGCTTCGGGAGCGCAGCGGCGGCGGCCCAGGCAGAGGTTTGGGTGAGGAAACTGCGACGATTCATGACAGGAGCGTCTCCGGGAGATGGGTTTGAAGGCGAATTCAGCGGAAAAAGTTTGGAGCGGGAAAACGTTAACTTTCGTGGGTATTTTGGGTAAAACCGGCGAGAAAACGTGGTGTTTTGATGGTTAATTTGTGGTGTTTTGTGTGGTGAATGTGGTGCTTTGCATGGTGCGTTTTGAGGCTTGAAAAATGTGACAGGTTTTGGAACTTTATTTTTGAGAGGGCTGGAGTGTGATCCCGTTTTGGTTCGCTTTTGCGTGGTGAAAGGCGAACCGGCGGCGAGAGAGGTGATCTCTGCGCCGCCGGCCGGTTGTGTTGCCTGTTTAGAAGAGCACTTTCAGGGCGAACTGATACTGCCGTGGAGTGTAGTTGGGATCAGCCTGCGAGATCTGTCCGAAGCCTGCGTTTCCGAACTGATCGCCGGGCTGGCCATTGTTCAGGTAGAAGTTAGGCGTGTTTGAGATGTTGTAGCTCTCCGCGCGGAACTGGAGTCCGAACCGCTCGGTGAGGGTGAAGTTTTTGAAGACGGAGAGGTCTACGTGGCGGAACGTTGGGCCAAACAGCGAGTTGCGCGGAGTGTTCCCAATGGTTCCGAGGGCTTGAGGGGCGAAGGCTGCGGTGTTGAAGAAGTTCTTGATCGCTCTCGAACCGCGCGGATTCCCAATCGTATCAGGGCGATCGTTGCCGTTGGCGTTTTGTGGGACGGCACGGTTGTTGTAGCCGCGCGCTTTGCAAACGCCCAAGTAATCGCAATCGACGGGATTGTCTGCACCGCTACCAGTACTGGTGATGGTGAAGGGTTTTCCACTCTGCCAGACAGTGATGGTATTGACTGACCATCCGCCAAGAGCAGCCTTTTTGAGGCCCGTGAACTCCTTACCGTACTGGAGTTCGTAGTTCAGACCGAGAGCGAAGCGATTTTGAATATCAAGCTCTGCGATTGCGTACTCGCTTGCCCGGATGTCTGTTGGAAGGGCGTTGCTCCAACCCTGATTGCTACCCTGCTGGGAGAAACCAGTGATGTCGCTGAGCGCCTTGCCCCAAGTGTAGTTTGCATCGAATGCCAGCCCCTTGGTAAAGCGACGCTGGAAGGAGGTCTGTAGTGCGTTGTAGTTCGAAATGCCACCGCTGTTGATGTAGCTGACGTTACCCAGATTGGGTAGCGGCCCGTTGAGCGGACGCGCGCCACTGACGGGATTGGCGGCAGATCCTGGTTGAGCCAACGGATTGTACGGCAACGCCTGGTTGATATTGTTGATCGACTCCGGCAGATGCTGGCCAACGTTGCCGACGTAGCCGATGGTGAAGACGTTGGAGCCGAATTGCTGCTCGATCTGCAGGTTGTACTGCTGGATCATTGCGTTTTTGAAGTGGGCAGCCTCAGCTACGAACGAAAGACCGGAGATCGTGGAGAGATCCGCGAGTTGAGCCGGTGTTGGGGCCGACGGTGGAGGGTTGCCTTGGCTAAAGTTGCCATTTGTATTGTAAAGAGGACCGGCGCAATCGGGGTTCTGACCAGCTGGAAGAGTGGGGTTAGCGGGGTTGGTGACGTAGCTTTCGATCTGCACAGCCAGGGTTGATTGGCAGGAGGGGCTAAATACGGAGGTAAACGGAGCGTTCTTCAGATCGGCGTTGGAGGTGTAGTTGCCGGGGAAGTAGCTGATTCCATATCCGCCACGAATGACCATGCTTGGCGTTGCCGAGTAGGAGAAGCCGACACGAGGAGCGACATCTGCATGGTCGGTGGGGATATTGACCTGATCGTTAACACCGTTCACACCAGCGATCTTCAAGGCGCTGCTCGTGGCTGTCGACGGATTGGTGACTGCCTCCATGAAGTCGTAGTTCGAGATGTGGTTATGCGCCTCAGTGAACGGAGTGAAGACGTCGTAGCGGAGGCCATAGACCAGCGTCAGCTTGGAGTTGAACTTCCAACTATCCTGAATGAAGCCGCCTGGCTCCCAGCTGCGATAGTCGGGAGGGGTGAGATTAAAGTTGCGCGTTTGATTATTGAAAGCGCCAAGCAGAGTAGAAGCAATCTGATTGTCCTGCTGGGTCTGCTGGTCGGCGTTGCTATCTGTGGTCAGATTGAAGCCGAACGCGCCGACAGCGGAGGCGCTTTGCACGTTACGAGCCTGCCTGCGAATGAGACTGAGGCCTGCCTTGATGTTGTGGTTGCCCTTGGTCCAGCTGACGGTACCGGAGTATTGGAAGGTGTTGTCGATGTCCTGCAGAGGAACGTAAGCGCCGTCACCGATATCACCGAAGGGACCGATTGAAACTGGCGTGAGAGAGTCAGCAAACGGGCTGAAGCTGGTCTGGCTCGAAGGAAAGCCGATCTTCTGGTCGATCCCAAGACCGTAGTTGAGCGGAAGCGAGAGGTTGTTGATGCGAGTGTAGCCCAACCGCAGGTCGACCAGCAGGCTGGGGCTGAACATGTGCGTGAAGCCGAATGCAAACTGTTGGGCGAAGTCGGATGCGGGACCGTCAAAGTTGTACCTTCCGCCCGAGATCTGAATACCATTTACAGTTCCAAAGTTAGGGGGGGTAAAGCTATCGACTTTGTTGTAGGACCAACGACCGAAGAACAGGTTTTTATCGTTGAACTTGTGGTCTACACGAGCGTCATAGAGGTTGTAGTTCTGCGTTTTGCTCGGGCTGATGATGTAGTTGTTTGAGAGATTGGCGTTGGTAGGTGCCGGAAACAGCCTGAGGTAGTTAAGCGCGATCGGGTTGATGGGAACTGGTCCACCGGTGGCTGGGATTAGTCCTTGATAGGCCTGCGAGGTTCCGTTGGCCGTGCTAAAGAGAGCCTGGGGTGATCCACCGTTGACGCCGTTGATGTTGTTATACTCGCTCTGCGTCGGCACGGTTCCGGTATAGGTAACGCCCTGGACGTTGCGGAGGCCTTCCCAGTCAAAGTAGAAGAAGGTTCTGTCTCTGATGATCGGTCCACCGATGCTGACGCCGTACTGATTCTGGCGCAGCTCGGGTTTGTTGCCGGTGGTTGCGAAGACGTTACGGGCGTCAAAGATATCGTTGCGGAAGTACTCATAGACCGAACCGTGGAAAGCGTTCGTTCCAGAGCGGGTGATGAGGTTGATGACGCCGCCTGCGGTACGACCAGCCTCTGGAGAGTAGCTGTTGGTCTGGATGGTGATTTCCTGAATACCTTCGACGTTGGGCTTGATACCGATGGTGCCAATGATGCGTTCGTTGTCGTCAATACCGTCAACGACCCAGTTGTTAAGGCTGTCGTCCTGTCCGTTGACGGAGAGACCGGCTGCGTTGGTGCGGCGATCGTCGGGACGGCCACCGCTTGAGAGTCCGTTGCCTGCTCCCTCGTTGGCGCCGGGGACGAGGCCCACAAGCTGAACGAAGTTACGGCCGTTGAGGGGAAGATCCTGCACAGCCTTTGCCGTCACAGTCGAGCTGACGGTTGCGCTGTCAGCCTGGAGGAGCGGGGTGCTTGCCGTGACTTCGATGGTTGTGGACTCTGCACCGAGCGCAAGGTGGATGTCACTGCGGGCGCGGTCGCCAGCTTCTACGGAGAGGTCCTTTACAATCTGCGACTGGAAGCCGGATGCTTTGACCGCGATGGAGTAGTGTCCGACCGGCAGCAGCGTGAAGTTATAGTCACCCGAGCTGTTGGATGTGGTGGTGCGCTGCTCGTTGGTCCCGGTGTTTGTGAGGACGATGGTAGCGTTGGGGACAACGGCGCCGGTGGCGTCGGTGACTGATCCCAGGATGTCGGCGGTGGTGAGCTGCCCGAAGGCTGCTGAGGTGAAGAGAACCAGGAGGGCCAAGAGCGCGAGCGGCCTCCTCAGTCCCTGATAGATTTCGCGTCCGCACTGGCCTATGCGGTTCAGTATGTTTGTTCGATCGTAGTTCATTGGGTTCTACCTCGATGGTCTGGGTTGATGAAACGTTTTAGCGAATCTAACGCTCCTGGCCCAAGGTCGGCAGGAGGATTTCTAGTAATCTGCGCGACACCTGGGTGAAGGTCCTGTCTTTTTACTTATTATGGAAAGCGTCTTTTACGCGCAAAATGTAGCGTGATGTCTCAATCTCTCAATCGTTTTAGTAGAGGAAATACCTGCAATCTTCCCCGGCTGAGGATTTTGAAGGATGGGATTAGTGCTTGTCAAGAAAGTTTTTCAAGTGGAGGTAACTAAATTGGGCCCAGGATGGGCCTAGTAAAACCTTTAAGCTAATGCGGTCGTACCAGTTTTGTTGTTTGTCATTATGCGGAGGATCGTGGGAGCGGGAAGATAAGAATGACGAGGCTCGTTACGATTGCGGGATGCGATTGGTCGGACGACAGAGCTAATTACCGCAAGACTACTTTCTTGTTGTACGGCCGGCTCTCTGCCTCGGATCGGACGGCGCCTGTCGACTGGCGGACGACCAGTTCGGGGAGAAAGGAGATTGGAGCCTCCTCCGATACATCCTGATGGGTGACGCGGTGTAGCAGCTTGAGAGCGGCGGTTCTACCGATGTGATGAAGCGGCTGCCGGATGGTGGAGAGACTAGGGTACTGATAGGCCGCCGACTTGATGTCGTCGAAGCCGAGGACGGAGATGTCTTCGGGGACGCGAAGACCGTGTTCGCGAATGGCACACATCGCTCCGATGGCGGCGAGGTCATTGAAGGCGATGATGGCGGTGAAAGGTTTTTTGCGGAGGAGCAGTTGACAAGCGGCGGGGTAGCCGAGCTCCGGGGAGGACATGTCGAGCGGGATGGTGAGGGTGAGTTGAGGGTCTATAGGGATGCCGAGCT
Organism: Tunturiibacter lichenicola; assembly: GCF_051013355.1. GTDB lineage: Bacteria > Acidobacteriota > Terriglobia > Terriglobales > Acidobacteriaceae > Edaphobacter > Edaphobacter lichenicola_F. The sequence goes on from NZ_CP132944.1 coordinate 1,570,893, forward strand.
CGATGGCGACTTCACAAAAGCTGTTCCATCGGTCGTCGGAGTCGGAGCTGCAGGCCGCGCCACGCATGATGGCGATTTTGCGGTGGCCGAGATCGTAGAGATGTCGGAGGCCGAGTTCGGCAGCGAAGCGCTGGTTCAAGGTGAGATTGGTCACGTTTGGGACGGGTTGATGGCCGGCAACGGCGACCACGGGGACGGACCAGGGTTCGCGCCGTGTCGTTGGTGTGTCGATGAGGATGAAACCTTCGACAGCGCGGTCCATGAGGAGGTTGGAATACTCGTCGATGAGATCGGGTTTGCGATGATGCGAGGCAGTGAGATAGAAGTAGCCCTCTTCGACGAGGACCTCTTCGACGCCTTCCATGATGGAGCCGGAGTAGTCGTCGTTGAGCTGCGGGAGGAGCACGCCGACGGAGAAGGTTCGTTGACCTTGCAGAGCGCGGGCGAAGAAGCTTGGACGGTAGTCGAACTTTTTGGCTGCAGCGAGGACGCGAAGACGAGTCGGCTCGGAGATGGATTTGGCGCCGGGCGCATTGTTGATGACGAGGGAGATCGTCGCGGGAGACAGGCCAAGATATTCGCCGAGGATCTTGAGGCTTGCATGCTGCTTCAGGATTTTTCCGGGCGGCTCCTGCTGCTTTGCGGGAGCAGAGCGCCTGGCGGCGGAAGGTCTTTCAGGTCGATCCATGTCAGAAACCTTGTCGAGGAAATTAGAGTTAGAGATATCACCAGAATCGTGTGCAACCGCACGATGAGGCTGTTGAGTAGCAAATGTCAAGGAAGAAGACAGGAGTGCGCAATTTGCTTGAAGATTTTATGTTTGGAAAGTCGCGGTGGTGCGGCGGGGATTGATGTTGTGAATTAAATAGGAAGGGAGCAGGCCGCGAATATGCTGCCTGCTCCCTTGGTTGATTGTGGTCAGGTTGTGGTTAGAACATGTACTTCAGCGCGAACTGAAGTTGACGCTCTCCCTGCGCGTTGTTGACCAGGCCGAAGGTGTTGCCGACTGACGAGTTCGGAGCCACAAGGATCGGGTGGTTCAGAGCATTGATTGCTTCGGCGCGGAACTGAAGACTCTGACGCTCGACGATTTTGAAGTTCTTCGAGACGCTGAAGTCCACTGCCTGCAGGCCAGGACCGGTGTAGCTGCCGACCTGGCAGTTTCCGAAGCCGCTGGTGGGTTGGGACACATTCGCGGAGCTGAACCATGACTTACCTGGGTTGTCAGGATCGGTCGAGTTCTTACCCGGCGTCTCCACTGGAGACCCGCTGCAATCAGCGCGTGGGAAACCAGAAGTTGTACCGGAGTTGTCGGCGGCCTGAGGTGTGATCGGGAAGCCGGTGTGGAATTGCATGATGGAGTTGACCTGCCAACCGCCAACGACGAGATCGGCAGCACGGTTCATGTTCGAACCGAACGTCTGGCCGCGACCGAACGGCAGATCGTAGGTGACAAAGCCGTTGAAGGCATTGGCTACGTTCTGGTCGCAACGTCCGTAGTCAGCTCCCGGATCGTAGGTGTTCTGGAAGAAGAAGTGATTGTTGCCGGCCTGCGTGAGAGCAGCGTTGGTGTCGCCATACTGCGCGAAGAAGCCTGAAGAGTTACCCAAGCACTTCGAGAAAGTATAGTTGCCCTGGAACTCGAGCCCGTGGGTGAGCCGCTTCTGGAAGCTGGCCTGCAATGCGTTGTAGTTGGAGAAGCCAGTCGATGCGGTCAGACGTGCCTGACCGATCAAGCCCTGCAAGGTTGGATTGAGGTAAGGGCTTGGTGCGATGGTGCCATCCGCCTGAAGAACCTTCTGGTTGATGAGGGCGATGGTCATGAGATGATCCGTCTTCTGACCAACGTAACTGATCTGGAAGGTGGAGGAGTTGCCGAGCTGCTTCTGGATAGTGAGGTTGTACTGCTGAGAGACAGCAGGACGCGTGCCGTTGGGATCAAAGGCGTGAATACCGGCTCCTGAAAAGCAGACGGGCAGTTGCGCGATAGCGGCCGCAATGGTGCATCCCGATGAGGGGAAGCTGGAGAAGCCCTGATCGAGCGTTGTTCCTGGAAGCGCCTGCGTACCGCCGGCGTAGGTGACGTTTGGCTGAACCGAGAAGGGCGGGTTCTGGAAGAGCAAGTTGCCCGTGCCGGTGCTCTCGCTGAAGTTGGAGATGCCGTAGGCACCACGAACTACCATGGTCTTGTCCCACTCAGGCTGCCACGAGAAACCAACTCGTGGTTGGAAGTTGGTGGGGCCGGTGTAGGTGTTGTAGAGCGCGCTGGAGTTGCCGTTGATGCCGGCGATCTGAGTGGCCCCGTTGGTGAGGTTGTAGTTGGTTGCCTGGTTGTGCGCATCGGCGCGGGCCGTGATGACTTCATATCGCAGACCGAGGTTGATGGTTAGGTTGGGAAGTGCGTGCCAGTTGTCCTGAGCGAAGCCTGAATACAAGCTATTGCGCAGGCTGTGGCCATCGCCGGAGCCAATCGCAACGTTCTGGGGCGCGCCGAGCAGGAAGTCGGCTTCAGCCCAACCGGTGGGAGTGCCACCGCCAGGAAGAACAACCGAAGGGTTTGAGGTAAAGGAGCCGTTATAGGTGATGTCACCGGCGAGTCCAGCGTTACCAACATAAAGAATGTTCGTGCGGTAGTTGTAGAACTCGAATCCGAGGTTGATGGTGTGCTTGCCGTGAATCACGGTTACAGTATCCTCCGCCTGAATGACGGTGTCGTGGAACTGCGAGACGAGGTTGTTGTTGCCGAATTCCGGCCCGTAGCTGGCGCCTGCGAACTGCTGCAATGGAAGGAAGGTCTGGTCCGCCGGTACTCCCGCGATTCCGAAGGTCGTGGAGAGATTCTGTCCTGTTGGGTTGGAGAAACCCTCAGTGACGGGGAAGTAGCTTGCTCCGATACGTGCATCATTAAGTAAGTTGGGGTTGAAGGTGTGGGCGTAGTCAATGACACCGTTGTAGAGCGGGAACTCATTGTCGGAGTTTCCGGTCAGCAACTGGCTGTTCGTTGTGGGATTGGTAATGTGCTGCTGTGAGTAGCGCCCGTAGACGTGATCCTTCTCACTGGCAACCCAGTCAATCTTGAGATCGCCCTGGTCGCTGTTGGTGTAGGAGTGAGTGACGTTGACCTGGTTGCCGGTGGTCAGGCTGTTGATCGGTCCCGGGTAGAGTGGCGAGTTGAGGATCTTCAAGGCAGCGGGACTGATCGTCGCATTGCTCGAATTGATCTGGTTATTCAGGAACGGCAGACGGCCGCCTGGGGTGGTTGCGGAGAAGGGGTTGTAGAGTTGCTGGGCCAGATTGTTACAGATTCCCGCGGCGTTGAAGCCAGCCGAACAGACGCTGGAGAAATCGCCGGCACGTTCGGCAGTGGTGAAGGTTGTGTACGGCACGGAGGTTGCCGGCTGGTCGAAGCGAGAGCCTTGATAGTCGACGAAGAAGAAGAGCTTGTCCTTGATGATGGGACCACCGATTGATCCGCCGAACTCGTTCCAGCGCAGAATCGGCTTCAGGCCTGTTCCATCGGGGTTGTTCACACCAGGGACGTAGGGCTGCCCTTTGGTTAGACCGTTCTGCCATCTGTTTGCGTTCAAGGCATCGTTGCGGATGAACTCGAAGGCGTCGCCGTGGAACTGGTTGGTGCCGGATTTGAGAGTTACGGAGATGACGCCACCCAGATAGTTTCCGTAAGAGGCTGGGGCGTTCTGCGAGATGAGGTTGAACTCCTGGATGGCATCGACGCTGGGCGCGAAGGCGACGTCGTTGTTATCGATCTGGTTGTTGTCCATGCCGTCGAGGATGTAGTTGTTGGTCTGTTCGCGGTTGCCGTTGATGTAAGGACGGCCGACCTGGAAGCTTGCCTGCGAGCCCGTGAATGAGCCGGGGTTGAGGCTGACAGCGCCGGGTGAGAGGAGCGTGAGCTGGTTGTAGTTGCGGGTTGCGAGCGGGAGGGTCACGTTCGCACGCGCGTCGAGCACGGTGCCCATGAAGCTGTCGTCGGTTTGGAGCAGTGGTGGAGCACTCGAAACCTCGACGGTTTGCGAAGCCTGTCCGACGACCAAGGAGATGTCGATGCGGGCGGTCTGGTTCATCTCGAGAGAGATTGCCGGGTGCTCTGCGGATGTGAAGCCGGTTGCCGTTACCTTCAGGGCATATTCCCCGATGGGCAGAGGAGAGAGGTAATAGACACCAGCAGAGTTGGTGTGAGTGGGGTAGACGGTGCCGCGTGATTTCTCTGTCGCGACGACGGTTGCGTTCGCAACGACGGCACCAGAGGCGTCCGTCACGGTTCCCGTGATCTTCGCACTGATGTCCTGTCCGAATGCAACCGAACTTACGAGAAGCACAAATAAACTACATAAGGCGATGCGTACTCTCATTGATGGGCCTCCAATTCAATTTCCTTCTTGAAGCTGTTGCGACGTGTTGTGGGAGTTCTTCTGCAAACAAATCTGGTGCATCTCTTAGGTTTCCTTTGCTGCGTGTGCCCAAGATGGGTCACAAGCAGTTTCAGGTTTCGTGCGGTGAATCCAGACTGTTTGTGTTTCTACCTTTGTTGACTGCTTGACTGGGCAAATCGGAGATCTTTCTAAAAAAATGGGATCAAAAGACGAATTGGCGTTCGTACTGTGGGCCTAGAAAAAAGTCATTCTTTCGATGGCGGAATAGTATAGACAACTGTACTGACATGCAAGAAAAAGGAATAAGAGCTTTTGGCCTGAAATTTTTTCGCCCAATAGTCACCTGGCTTTGGGCAATGATGTGCGCAGATTTTCGCGTATTAACGCCTTAAATCATGCACTTAGGCGAAGCGAGCCTATGTTCTTGCGGGTCTTACAGCACCGGTGTGGGCGAGATGTTGTGCTGGGGACTCCGGCAACGATGATGGCGTGCCGACGAGAATCCGTTGATGCGGGACTGTCGATCTTAATTAAACGAACACTTCGCAGGATGCCAGGAGCGATGTTCGTTTTTCGCGGACTGCCGCTCGGGCGCGAGTGTGTGCGCGATTCACGGAGAGCTATGTCTGAGGGTACAGCTCTGCCTGTCGATCAGTTTGACGAATTAAAGGTCGCCAGCAAGCGTTCGCGAACAAAGACTATATGATCGCGCATGGCGCTGCGGGCCTCCCGCTTCGAATCTTTTTTTAAGGCCTGGTAGATCTTCATGTGGGCCACTGGCGCGGTCGTTGCAGAGAGTTCGTAGGACTTTGAGCGGCAGAGTAAAGCCTTCTGCTGAACATTCTCGAGGACGCGGGATAGCTCCTGATTGCCGGTGGCCGCGCTGATCAAGCCATGAAACCGGATGTCCTCTTCGATGTGCTCCAGCTTATTGCCGGCCTTGAGAAACTTCTTCGTCTTATTGATACTGGCGGATAGATCGCTGAGCAGTCTTGGAGTGATGGTCGCTGCGTCGATGGCATGGACTTCGAGAACCTCGCGAAGATCGTAAAGATCGCGGATTTCCTTCTCGGAGAACTGCCGGACATATGCGCCGCGTCGCGCTTCGATGATGACGAGGCCCTCTGCTTCCAGCCGGTTGAGCGCCTCGCGGACGGGAGATTTACTGATCCCGAGCTGTGTTGCCAGCGACTCTTCGGTTAGCCGGGAGAGTTCGCCGAGGGTCCCATCCAGCACGTTTTGCTTAATGCTCCGGTAGGTAAGCTCAGTAAGATTTGGGATTTTGGCCAGCTTGATCATTATGGTTTCGAGGATTTTACACGATCAAAGTATAGGGAATGCCCCATTGAGGAAAAGACCCTGAATTTACAGGATCTGGGAATATTAACTGCTTCGATTCCCCTTCGATCAGATGGGCGCACCGCTGAGCTGGCAGGAAGCAAGGAAGCGCGAATCGTTATCTTCGCCTGATGGTGCCGATCTCCATCGATTGGCCAGAGATGATTCGATCGTAGGAAAATCGATCGGGAATCTGCAGGACTAAGTATCTGTCGAGCAGAATGATTCGCGGCCCGGAGGCGAGGACGTCGTCCAGAGTTACGGGGTGGAAGAGATATTTGTCGGTGGGTACGTTAGCGGGTAGAGGCTGTATTTGGATCTGTTGGACAGGGCGTCTGGCGTAAAAGATGCTGGTCGCAATCGACCTCTCATCTCCTTCCCACCAGGTCAGCAGCGGGCCTGATATCGGCTGCGGATGGCTGAAGACATCGCGTAGGAGTTGGATCGATTCTTTCTCGGCGTTGACGACGTCGGGGCCCACTTTTGCTTGATGGAGTTTTTTGCGGGGGCTGCTCGTCAGTAATGCACTGGCGATGCAGATCGCGGCTGTGATCGCGCTGACTGACAACCAAAAAGTCTTTGGGGATTGCTGGCGCTTTCGCTGGAGTTCTCGCAGCGTGTCCGCGAGGAAGACGGCGGTGAGTGCTGCGAGTGCGGGGTATATCGGTGCGATGTAGTGGGGCAGGCGTGTTTGTACAACGGTGAAGAAACAGAGAACGACAAGGGAGAAGATTGCCCAGGCGCGGAACTCTTTGCGGCGGAGGCCTCCGAGGATTGCCCAAGGATAGAGCAGGACGAAGGGCGCAGCGGAGATGAGAAGCACCCATAGGTAATACCACCAGTGCGTGATGTGATCTTCAATTTGATGCGTGGTTCGAGTGAGGACGTGGAGGCCGAGATATTCGGCGAGGAATGCAGAGCCGAAGCGGTGAAACATGTAGAGGTGCCAGGGGAGAACGAGCAACAGAAAGAGCGACAGGGCGAGCCAGAATTGTCGGGTGAGGCGAGTGAGGTTCCAGCGCTCGATTGCGGCGAAGATGATGGCAGCGACGATGAGTGTGATGCTTGCGGCGCCCTTGGTCATCAGTGCGGTCGCGAGGCCGCACCAGAAGAGATACCAGCCGGAGGGTGTGTGATTTTGAATCGCGGTGAGTCCGATGATTGCGATGCAGCAGCCTAGTGAGAGGAGGACGTCCATCTCGCCGACGCGGCACACGTGCAGGAAGCCGAAGGTACTGAGCAGGATTAAGGTGCTGATCCATGCGGCGAGGATGTCGTTTCTGCGTGCGAGCCAGGCGTGTAGAAGAACGACGATGGCGACGCCTGAAAGAGCTGAGCCTGCGCGGGCCCAGAACTCGTGGACGCCGAATAGTTTGAAGAAGGTTGCTGTGAGCCAGAGCATCAGCGGCGGCTTTTCGAACCAGGGCTGATAGTTCCAGTGCGGGACTAGTACGCTGCCTGAGAGCATCTCCCGCGAAATCTCGGCGTAGATGCCTTCGTCCCAGTTGGTCAGGGGTTTATGGCCTAGCAGAGTTAAGAGGACGACGCAGGCGAGGAGAGTGGCGAAGAGTGTTGAGGTGGTTCTCCAGTTGCTCTTGCAGAGTTCGATGATTCCCGAGGACGTCGCTGTGTGTGTCGTATTTTCCATCGGTCTTAATTCGAATCTGGATGCTGCGTTCTGAGCGAGCCTCGGTCGAGTGGGGCTTTCACATTGCGGCTCTCACTAGGATACGGGTGATTCAGCTTCCGGGATGATATTCGCGCTCGATGTGACCCTTGAGGTCGGAGTGGTAGAAGTAGACTTCGCGAAGATCTCCGGTGGTGTAGCGCTTTGCCTGATCATTGAAGTGAGGGGATGCCGGGTTGCCGCTTTCTCCGCCTGCAGTTATTGCTTTGGCGTGTACCTTGTCGGCGAACTCGACGACTGCGACGAAGCTGTTGCCGACAGTGCCGTACCACTTCTTCGTTCCGGGGTATGGGCGCGCACCAAAGGAGGCGAGTGAGCCCCAAAGTGATGAAGTAAAGCCGACAGGAATGCTCGGGGCTGCGTCGTTGAAGGGTTGAACGATGTCTCCTGTAATACGTTGAAAGCGGTTGATGTCGCCCCATGGCTTCTTCCAGGTGCCGAAGTCGGTCGTGAGGCGGTCGGACGCTGACGAGAGCGATTGCAGGAGTTGTTCGGGTGAGATTTTGGTGCTGATGTACTCCTCGACGGAGATGCCAGATTTCTTTGCGTCGTCGAGCGCATTGCGACGGATGTCCTCTCCCCAGAAGATCGCTAGAGACGTTGGCACGGAATCGACGGCCCAGCGGTGATCCCAGGTGCGGAGAAGGCCGATCTGATCGGCCAGTTTTGTTTTGAGCGGATCGGGTGCGGGGATGCCATCCCATGCTTTGAAGAGGGCTGGAAGCGGCTTGTCGAACCATGGGAGATAGCTGTCGTAGGCTGCGGTGATGAGTGAGTCGAGGGTGAAATCTTTTTTGTTTTGCAGCACTCGGATGGCGTGAAGACCGCGAGCAGTCTCTGTGCCGGTTTCTACGTAGGCGGGGTAGTCTGCTTTTCGCAGGCTGCTCTCACCGGCTCCGGACCACGGCCAGTTGTTGCTGTTGTAAAGCCAGCCGCTCTTTGGGTTGAGAAGTTGGGGGAGTTCGTCGACGGTGAGGAGACCTTGCCAATCGGTTGCCGGGCTGCTGCCATCGACTGGTTTGGTGAAGTCGAAGCTTACGTTTCGGCGTGGGATGAAGTTGCCGTGGAAGTAGGCGATGTCGCCGTCGGCGTCGGCGAAGATGGTGTTGTTCGAGGAGTTTGCTTTCAGCTCCAAGGTTTGGCGGAATGATTTGTAGTCCTTTGCCTTGGTGCGGATGTAGGACTGCGTGAGGGCTTTGATCGGCTCTTGCATGAAGCGAATGCTTACCCACTTGCCGTTTTCTTCGCGAATGATTGGACCGTGACTGGTGCGGTAGATCGTGAACTTCTTTTCCGCTAAACCATGTTCGGTTTTGTATGGGACTACGATCTGTTTTGCTGCCAGGCGGTGCTCTTCGTTTCCATACTTGTAGTAAAAGTTGTCGCCTTTCTGTGAGACGGTTTCCAGATATTCGTCGACTGCATCGACGCCGCTTGAGGTGTGCATCCAGCCAGCACGTTCGTTGAAGCCCTGGTAGATGAAGAACTGGCCCCACGTCACTGCGCCGTAGGCATCGAGGCCTTCTTCGCTGACCATTTGAAGTTCAGAGCGGAAGAAGAATGAGGTGTGAGGGTTGATGAGTAGCAACGCGTGGTGTGCGGTGGTGTTCGAGGGCGCGATGGCGATGCCGTTCGATCCCGTGGGCTCGGGAGGGTCGCTGTCGTGAACGTAGGGAAGATCGGCCATGGTGGAGATGAGATGCGGGGGTCTCTCCACTACGGCCGCAAGGTGCGCCGCCTCCGATCGAGATGGCGTTGTTTTGGGGTCAGTAGAGAGGTGAGAGCCAACAGCAGGAGCGACGAACCGTGGGTGCGCGTAGAAGGCTTCAAGCTGTGCGAGGTTAACGCGCTCGATATCGCCGCCGATGCTGCCTTCGGTGAAGGAAAGGGCCATCCACGGCTCGAAGTGCTTAGTGACTCGTGGTTTTATCTCTGGATGTTTGAAGAGGTAGTAGTTGAGGCCGTCAGCGAAGGAGTTCATCAGGGCTTGTAGCCACGCGGGGCTGGCGGCGTATTGGGTTTTCAAGTCAGCGGGATCGATGAAGAGCTTCATGCGAAGGTCTTGATAGATGCGTGACTCTCCTTCGGTCTCGGCGAGGCGACCCATTGCGTTGATGTAGTTGGTCTCGACGCGGTTGAAGTCGTCTTCGGCCTGAGCGTATTCCATGCCGAAGACAGCGTCGGCGTCGGTCTTTCCGTAGATGTGTGCGATGCCCCCAGTCGTCACGGATGATGGTGACATTTTGCGCCTCTTGTTCCCAACGCTTCACGTCTGAATTTGCTGCGGCGTGCAGCGATAAGGGTACGAATCCGATCGACAGGATAAAGATGAACTTCTGAAAGTTCGAGCAACGTTCGTTCTTCATGAACTGCTTGTCTCCACAGGCGGAATGAAACAGGTTGCCTCTTGCGCAAGCGCATGTTGAGCCTGGCGTCGAGTTCGAACAGTTTACCTGCCTGGGAATTTTACTTCGGTTAGACCGAACAGCAGATTCCTTCGCTTCGCTACGGAATGACAAAAAAAAGGAAACAAACCTTCACATCAATGCGCATTCTTCACTAGAAGGAGAACTTCGCAGCGAGTTGAACGAGACGGGGAGCAGCGGCGCTGACGATCTTGCCGAAGTTGTTGGTGTCTTCGACCTGTCCGTCTACTGAAGCAGGGCCGTAAAACTGGGTGTGGTTGAAGGCGTTGAAGGCTTCGAGGCGGAACTCAAACGATCGCGCGTCGGCTAGACGCAGATTCTTCTGGAGGGTCATGTCGAAGTTGTTAATTCCCGGGCCGTAGAAGACGCGGCGTTTCGCGTTGCCGAGTTGGCCCAGGTTTTCTTCGGGGAAGAGAGCCGTGTTGAACGCGGCGCGACCGTTTCGGCCGTTGGTGTTGATTTTGAGTGGGCCGGGAAGATACTGCGGGGTATCGAGCAGGTAGTTGTTTGCGCCGTTGCCGAGGGTGCCGAGGAGGGAGTTGTCGGAGTTGTCGAAGAGGGTCACAGGAAAGCCAGTGGCGAAGCGAGTTGCGCCGGAGAGACTCCACTGCTCGGTGAGGCGGTTGCTTTTGTGGACGAGCGCGGCGATGGGAAGGGCCCAGGTGTAACTGCCAACGAAGTCATGCTTGAGATCCCACGCGGAGATGGTGCGACTTTGGCGAGGATCGATGACGTTCAGTTGCTCGCCGAGGCTGGAGCCTTGATCGATGGACTTTGCGTAGGTGTAGCTGAGTAGAAACTGCGAGCCGTGGTGGGTGTAGCGCAGCGTAGTTTCGAGGGCGTTATAGTTTGAGTTGGCTACGGATTTGTCTGCGGTGTTTTCACCGTAGTTCGGGCCCTGGCCGACGCGAGTTCCCTGCACTGTTTGTCCGGCGCTGTTCGTGTAGGTGGAGTCTTCGCCGAAGGGACCGCAGCCGGGGAGGCTGAGGCATAGCGCGGGATCGCCTGGATTTGCAGAGCCGAGGGTGAGGATGTGATGTCCCTGATTGCCGACGTAACTGACGGTCAACAGAGTGCGTTCGTTGATCTGACGCTGGATTGAGAACATGTAGTCGTTGATGTAAGGCACACGGTTGCGATAGTAGAAGAAGGGGTCGGCGGCAATGGGTGTGAAGTTGGCCCAGTTGACCGAGGTGTCGGGGTTGGTCGTCGATACGGTGTGCGGTGGGAAGGGAAAGGGAAAACGCTGACCGTTGTTAAAGCCTGTTGCGGCGGTGACGAAGGGCGTAGCAAGTAACGGCGGAGCGGGGCTGAGATAGTTGAAGCCGAAGGGAGGCACGGCGTACATGATGCCTGCAGATAAACCGGGGAACGCCGTGTAGAAGATGCCGTAGCTGGCTCGGATGCTGGACTGGCCGCTGGGTCCGAAGATCTTGCTCCAGAGACCGTGATCGAACTTTGGAGAGTATGCGATGCCGATCCGCGGCGCGAAGTTTTTGTAGCTGGTGGGTGCGATGGTGCTGGGGACACCGGGGTCTCCGGCGACGACAAAACCTTCGGGGGCTCCGGGGTAGAGCGTTGATTGATCGCCGGCGATGTAGGTCTGGAGCTGATGGTACTTTTCGGACCAGGGCTCGATGACGTCCCAGCGCAGGCCAGCGTTGATGGTGAGGTCGCTGCGTGCACGCCAACTGTCTTGAGCGTAGAGGCCGAGGTAGTGGTTGCGTAGATAGAACGGCTGACCGGAGGACTGCGTGAAGTTGCTTGGGGTGCCGATCAGGAAGTCGGCGTAGGCGTCGCCGGTTTCGGTTCCGTTGATGTTGAAGGTGCCGTTGAAGGTAGCGTTGGGGTGCTCGTTGACCTCGTCGATGTGAAATTGACCGCCGAACTTGAGGGTGTGCGAGCCGATGGATCGGGAGAGGCCGTCACTGAGGTAGAACGTGTTGTTGATCTGGGTGATGTTGGTGATGGGTACGCCCATGACGAAGGTGGGGAAGGTGATGTTTTCGATGCCTTCGAACTGGGGGGCCTGGACGAAGATGCCTCCGTTGGCCGGATCCGTAAAGCCTTGCGAGGCAAGGCTAACGCCAAGGCCTCCCTTTGGCTGGCCGATGATGTTGGCGTTGCGGAGGTAGCCGAAGTGGAGTTCGTTGACGGTGTTCGCACCGATGACCTTTGTGTCGCCAATGGAAAAGAGCTGCGCTCGACCGATAAAGAGGGCATTGAAGCCGGGGATGCTTGCGCCGGCGACAGAGCCGGGGTAGGGGTTGTCGAGGCTGTAGTCGTCGACAAAGTAGTATGCGGAGAGCTGGCCGAAGCGGCTGTTGCCGTCGATGCGGACGGAACCCTTATCGTCACGGACAGTCTGCGAGAAGGCTGCTGAGGAGAACTGATTTGTGCCGACGTTTGGGGAAGGGATGTATTGGAGCAGGTTTTTTCCTGGTGTGGACCAGGCAGATTGCGGGATGTTGCCGTTGGGGAAGACGCTGGTGTACGGCTCTCCCTGAGTGACGGTGCGGCCGAGTGACCGGGTTAGCAGCGATGCGAGGTAGGGGCCGCTGACAGAGCCGGTGAGATCGTCGAAGTTGCCGTTGCGCTGGGCAGTGGTGGGGACGGAGATGTTGCCGGTGGAGACGCCCTGGGTAGTGCGTGTTCCCTGATAGTCGGTGAAGAAGAAGATCTTGTCGCGCTTGACGGGGCCGCCGATCGAGCCGCCGAACTGATTTTGGTCGAAGGAGGCGCGGGTTTGATCGAAGTAACCTTTGGCGTCGAGGTTGGTGTTGCGGAAGAACTCGAAGGCGTTGCCGTGGAACTGGCCGGTGCCTGATTTGCTGACTACGGTGATGATGCCGCCGTTGTAGTTGCCGTACTCGGGATCGAAGTTCGTGGTGAGGACGCGGAACTCTTCGATGGAGTCGAGGTTCGGGATGATGGAGGTGCCGCCGTTCATGTGTTCCTGAACATCGATTCCGTTGACGATGAAGCCGTTGGAGGACTCTCGCTGACCGTTGATGGAGAGGTTGCCGGGGTTGGCGTCGCCGGATGGGTCGATGCCGCCGGTGACGCCAGCCATGATGACGGAGCTGGGGAGGAGGGTCGAGATAGGGGCGACGCCGGGCTGGATTGCGAGAAGGTCGGTGTAGCTGCGGCCGTTCAAGGGGATGGCTGTCATCTGTGCGGCGGAGACGACTTCGCCGAGGTGAGTGGCGGCGGTCTCAACCTGTACGCCTGCGTCACTTGTTACCGTAACGGTGTCGGATCGCTCGCCGATCTCGAGGATTGCATCCACGCGGATGGCAGAGTCGGTGTCTACTGTAAGGTTGGTCTTTCGCTGGGAGCTGAAACCGTTAGCGGTGATCGTTAGATCGTAGTGTCCGACGGGAAGGTTTGGGAACACATACAGGCCTTGCCTGTCGGAGACTGCTTGGTAGGCCGTCTGCTGGGCGGTGTTGACGAGTTTGAGGATTGCGCCTGCAATAACAGCGGCGCTCTTGTCTGTGACTGCGCCGGAGATGCTGCCGCCAGTCGCTGCGCGCACCGGCAATGCTGCCAGACACAGAGATGCTGTGACCAGAATCTTTAAGGATATTCTGACGGCGGTCGAGATGAACTTTGGGTGATGCACTTACGCCTCAAATTCAGCGGCGACGAGGCGCAAAGCTCAGGAAGAATGAGCGATCGCCCCCGTTTCCACGCGGGGTAGAATCACGAACTAATCCTGGGTAGGTCTCCTGACTTACAGGCAAAGCTGCTGTTGAAGCGGCTTCTGACTCTTCGCCTTCCCCGATGCGAACCGAGTGGCGAGTGAAGAGTTTTTTCCTGATTACAGTGGCGGGACCATGCCGGACTTACACCGGCTTCCCTTTTATGCCCTCGCGGGCACCCAAGAACTTTGTTAATCAACATACTACAGACCGACTTTGATGAGATCAATCCTTCAAGGAAGACGCGCACGAACGCAGTGTCCAGACTCGTCCGTTGAATCGAAGATCGGTCAAGGTCAGCGGTGCAATATCTACCCGCCAAAAGGAATGGAGTGGTGCGTGCAAAACGTAAACAACTACGCCGCGAATTACGGCGGGATGGGTGACAGCGATGGTATGACCGTCTTCTTTTAGCTGGTCAAGCCACCCGCCCACGCGCCCGATCAGATTTGCGATGGACTCGCCGCCGTGGGGAGCTGCAGCAGGATCTGCCAGCCATGCTGCAACACCTTCGGGATCCTGCGTTTGGAGAGTGCTGAGTTCTTGGCCCTGCCAACCACCGTAGTCGCAATCTCGGAGTTCGATGGCGATTGACGCCGTCAGTCCGAATGCCAGAGCCGTCTGTTGCGTTCGGAGCTCGGGAGCAGAGAGGAAGTGTGTCTTGGACGTTCTGGGAGCCTTCCAGCCGAGTGTGGCGATCTTTGAGATCTCCTGCTGTTCGAGTTCCTCGTCCAACGGAAAAGCCGCGCGTAGCAGGGCTGGTGTGGCTGCATGACTGATGAGGGTTACTCGTGTTGTCATGCTGTTCGTTTTCTCCGTGAGCGGGCTTGACATAACAATTACACCCTATTGAGGCCCGCTCTCTTGACACTGATGATACCGAGACATAGGGTTAGAGAAGCTTGTGAAGACGGAATGACGAAGCCGGTGCAACTCCGGCACGGTCGCGCCGCTGTAATCGACTCAGTTGGGTTGAAAGTCAGACCTCATTTCGCATATCAAGCAAGCAAGTAGTCGGGACGCACGATCCCAGGAGACTTAACATGGCACAATCCGCAGTCGGTTCCATATCACAACCTGTATCGCTTCCTGTTATTCCGCTTCGGGAGCTTATGCCGTGGGCAATCTTCGGCGGTCTCGTGATGCTGTTGGCGATCTACTTCGTCGGTGCCGAACAGGGTGCCACTTCGCTGATGCATGGCCGGGCTGTTCATGAATTTGTTCATGACGGACGCCATCTCCTCGGCTTCCCCTGCCATTAAGTCGACTCCGTTGACTGCTCGAACACTGCTTCTACGAGGGATGCTGGTCGGCATCGTTGCTGGCCTGCTTGTCTTTGCCTTTGCCCGCTGGATTGGGGAGCCCCAGGTTGAAAGGGCTATCGCGTTCGAGAGCAGCGTGGATCAAGCCAAGGGAGAGGCCCCTGAACCTGAGATGGTCAGCCGCAAGGTGCAGCGGGGCGTTGGTCTGCTGACTGGAGTGCTGGTCTATGGGGCGGCAATCGGTGGGATGTTTGGGCTGGTCTTCGCGCTTGCCTATGGCCGCATCGGCGATCTCAGCCCGCGAGCGCTCTCGGCATTACTGGCGGCTATTGCTTTTGTCACGATTGTGCTGGTTCCTAATCTTAAATATCCGGCGAACCCGCCTGCGGTCGGTAATCCTGAGACGATCGGTGTGCGTACCGCTGCGTTTTTTCTGCTGATTGCATTTTCGATTGCGGCGATGGTGCTGGCTATTCAAGTAAGGGGGCGCATCAGCCCGCTCTATGGAACGTGGAATGCGGTTTTGCTGAGTGGCGGCCTGTTTATCGTCGTCATGTGCGTTGTTTCGCACTTTCTACCGGAGATCGACGAGATTCCAGCCGACTTTCCTGCGAATCTCTTGTGGCGCTTTCGCGTCGCCGCTCTTGAGCTTCAAGCAGTTCTGTGGACAGTGATTGGGCTTCTCTTCGGATGGCTGACGGAGCGTGATACACGCTTGTCTCATGCTGGACGACCGTAGTTGCCAGAGCGACTCAAACAGCGGTGTCAACGGTGTTTCAGAGCAGGACGCAATGGTTTCAACTCTCCGTCGTTCGGTGCAGGTTTGAGGTCGAGTAGTTTGGCGATGAAATCGTAGACATCCACATTGGGAAAACTTGGAAGCTTCGTTCCGGGTCGAATGTCGGGACCGTTCGCGACAAAGATGGCCTTCATCTCGGGCATGCGCGTTACATCGTAGCCGTGTTCGCCAACTGGCGGTTTGCGTATGGTTTCGTGTGCACGGAAGATGTATGGACCGTTCGGAACGATCACAGGATCGCCCTCGCGCGGATTTTCGTTGAAGTGTAGATACGGCGGCACATCGGTGCGGCGATAGGCTGTGAACCGCGGATCCGGGTGAGCGCGAAAGCTCTCATAGGCTTTTTCTGCGTCCGCTTCGGTGTTCGCATACAGAAGTATGCCATCGGTCTTGAAGTGCGTCAGGTCAGCGTATTTATCGAGCGTAATCCAGTCGCCTTCAACCTTTGCCATTCCATGATCGGCGACAACGATGAGATCGGTGGGTAAGTGAGTCGCATCGAGGTCGCGCTTCAGCTTGCCTATAAGGGCATCGACATGATGCACCTGATCTCGTTCTTCGGTGGAGTCCGGGCCGTAGATGTGGCCTGCATGATCGGTATTGCTGTAGTAAAGCGTTATGAAATGAGGCCGCTTCGCAGGCGGAAGTTTAAGCCAGGTTATGACCTGGTCGATCCGTTTGTCGTCGTCGAACTTATCGTCGAAGTGGACATATTCGTTGGGTCGTTCGCCGGCAATCATCGCCTCGGAGCCGGGCCAGAAGAATGAAGCGGCGCGCATCTGCTGCTGCTCGGCTAGTGACCATAGCGGCGTGCCGTTGTACCAGCTACCATCTGAGTTTGTTAGAGGGCTCGTATAGGAATAGAGTCCACGGCGATCTGGATCGTAGAAAACATTACTCACAATTCCGTGATGCTCTGGATAGAGACCAGTGACCAAAGTGACGTGATTGGGAAATGTAATGGACGGATAGGAGGGCAACATACCGTCGGGTGCGGTTGCCCCGGTGCGAGCCAGTTCAGCGATGTTTGGCGCGTCCCACTCTTTTGGATAGTCGTAGCGGAATCCGTCCAGTGACACCAGAACAACATAGTGCTTTTTTTGCTGTCGCGGCGAGTTGGGAACGCCGTCAACTTCGACGATCTTTCCTCTGTCGGAAGTGTCGGGTGGGAGAGTCTGAGCAGCGACTCCCATCGTAGACAGTATTCCGGCTGAGAGAAACGTTATAAGGAGATGACGAGCGATCAATGATGCTCCTTGATTTTGCTTGGCTGGCGAGCTTAAGCGATTAGACGAGTGGAAACAGGCACAGTAATACAGCTATTCTATTTTCTATCATTTGACGCATGCATTGAATGTTTGTGCGACGAGCTGACAGCCGCTGGTATCGTAATCTAAATTGCGCTCGTAGGTGATGGAGTAACCTATGCTCTTCAGGAGGAAGTGTGGCGGCAGATCCAGTTAGAGTAATCTCCGATCTTGAGGAGCTTCGGGCCTTGACCGCAGACGCGAATGGCGCACAACGCGTCGCCTGGACTCCTGTTTGGCTCGAGGCGCGAGCATGGTTCCAAAAAAAGCTGCAAGGTCTTCCTGTGGAGCACCACTACGATGCGGCGGGAAACTCCTGGACGACCCTTCCTGGCAAGTTGGATAAGGCGCTTATTCTCGGGAGTCATCTTGACTCCGTTCCGAATGGCGGCTGGCTGGATGGCTGTCTGGGATTTCTCGCGGGCTTCGAGGTGTTACGCGGTCTCATTGAAGATTTCGATGGCAAGCCGCCGATCACGATTCGT
Source organism: Tunturiibacter lichenicola (assembly GCF_051013355.1). Classification (GTDB taxonomy): domain Bacteria; phylum Acidobacteriota; class Terriglobia; order Terriglobales; family Acidobacteriaceae; genus Edaphobacter; species Edaphobacter lichenicola_F. The sequence continues at coordinate 1,588,295 of NZ_CP132944.1, forward strand.
CTTGTCGATTGGGCCGACGAGGAGGGAGCGCGCTTCGGACGGAGTCTCTTCGGGTCTTCGGCGTTTGCCGGAACACATACCATCGAGGCCGACCGTCGGCGTACGGATCGCGATGGAGTCAATCTTGAAGATGCTCTTCGACGATGTCGCGTAGAGATGGAACAGATCGGGAAGGCAACACTGGAGCAGAGAAATGCTGCTGCTTATTTGGAGTTGCATATTGAGCAGGGGCCAGTTCTTGAATCGATGCATCTACCTCTTGGCGTGGTGCTTGGAACGAAGGGCGTGGAGCGACACGCAATCACCTTTTATGGGCAGGAGGCGCACTCTGGATCGACACCGATGAAAGTGCGTCGAGATGCACTAGCGGCAGCAGCGAAACTCGCGCTGGAGATTCGCCCGATTGCGAAGCGATATCCGGATGCCGTCGCTACCATGGGAAGTGTGAAGACTTTTCCTGGCATTGTGACAGCCGTCGTCGGACGATGCGAGACAACGCTCGATATGCGCGACCTTGATGCGGGGATCCTCGCGTCGATGTTGGCTGAAGCACGAGAGGCGAGCGAGCGTTTCGCTAAGGAAGAAGGCTGTACCGTCGATTGGTCGAAGATCTGGAGCATCGAGCCGGTTCCATTTGATCCACGACTGGTCGCACTTTGCGATGAAGCAGTACGAGAGACGGCAGCCACTTCTCACAAGTTACCTTCCGGGCCTCTGCACGACGCAGCTGAAGTTTCGCGCGCGGGGATACCGACCGCGATGATGTTCGTTCAGTCGTTGAAGGGACTGAGTCATAATAAAGCGGAAGACACGAGAGTCGCAGATCTAACACTGGCGGTACAGGCCTTCGACAAACTTGCAAAGAAGACGCTGAGTTTGCTGAGCAGTTAGGAAAGAGGAGCCATTTTCTTTAATAGAGAGACGCGCAGATCCGTTGCAGCTTTTCAACAGTGGAGCGGTCTCCAGCATCTCCATCAAGATTTCACTGGCTAGCTAAATGGTTTTGCTGAGATAGTGCATAATAGTCACTCCTGAACAGTAAAGAGAGTAGAGCCGCAAAGGAGAGTCATGTTTTCATCCATGATGCAGAGGCCTTGGGATTGGACTACGTTCGGCTCGACTGATTTTGCCATGGGGCTTCACAGCGGCGCATCTGTTCTCTGCTTGATTATGGAGGCGCTTGGAGCCGAATGAGCGAGCGAGTTCCCTTTCATCAGCAGATCACGATTGATTCTGAGCGGGCGAATCGTTTCGGCGATCTGCATCCGCCGTTCGATAAGCAAGCTGCGGTAACTGAAGCAAATCGCTGCCTCTATTGCTTTGACGCACCTTGCACAGCTGCGTGCCCCACACATATTGATGTGCCTAGTTTTATCAAGAAGATCTCAAGTGGCAATCTCGCCGGCTCTGCGCGGACCATTCTGGACGCGAATATTCTTGGTGGGAGTTGCGCCCGCGCTTGTCCGGTTGAGGTGCTATGCGAGGGAGCCTGCGTAATGCACCGCTACAATAAGCAGCCGATCGAGATCGCGCGGTTGCAACGGTTCGCGGTGGATACATTCCACGAAAGTGGCGCTTCGCTGCCGTTTGAACCTGGAACTGATACAGGATTGTCCGTAGCTTTGGTCGGGGCAGGCCCAGCATCGCTTGCCTGTGCCGCGGAGCTTCGCCGTTGTGGAATTCGTGCCACTCTATATGACGCACGATCGTTGCCGGGAGGATTGAACACGTACGGCGTTGCTGAATACAAGCTTCCTCTGGTGGAGAGCCTGCGTGAAATCGAGATGCTCACACAGCTGGGAGTCGATTTCAATTTCGAGACGATGGTTGACTTCCTCAAATTGGTCGAGCTCGAACGCAACCATGATGCGATTTTTTTAGGTATCGGCCTCGGCGCGATTCATCAACTTGGAGTCGCCGGAGAGCAGCTTGCTGGTATGACGAATGCGCTCGATCTGATCGCGGGCTACAAGTCAGGATCGTTGACGTCGGTGCCGGCGCGTGTGGTGGTCGTAGGCGCAGGCAATACTGCTATCGATGCGGCGATTGCCGCAGTTCGCCTAGGGGCCACCGATGTGCACATCGTATATCGCCGAGGACTAGAACAGATGTCAGCGTTCACGTTTGAATATGAACATGCAAAGAGTGAAGGGGTGAAATTTTTGTGGCATGTGCAGCCGACTGGCGTTCGAGGCGACCAAGCCGTGGAAGCACTTGAGTTGATAAAACTTGTGTCGACTAAAGACGGTTCGATTGTGGAGGAGAGTGATTCGGAGTTTTTGCTCGCGGCTGATCTAGTTGTACTCTCGATCGGGCAGACCACGCATACGAGTTTTCTCACCGAGTCTGGTCAAGATTCTGCGAAGATTCAACTTGATCGCGGGCGCATTCTGATTGACCGGGCTACAGGCCAGACCTCGAACCCGAAGTTTTTTGCCGGCGGGGATTGTACGAACGGAGGACGCGAGGTCGTCGACGCGGTTGCGGATGGAAAGCGCGCTGGTATTGGCATTGCTGCATGGTTGGAGGCTCGACATGTCTAAACCCAAGCCAATGCTGGAGACTACGTTCTGCGGCATCCAATGCCTCAATCCGTTCTGGCTTGCATCGGCACCGCCTACAAACTGCGGCGAACAAATTATGCGGGCCTTCGATGCGGGTTGGGGAGGTGCGGTCTGGAAGACGATTGGGGAACCGATTACGAATGTTAGTTCTCGCTACTCCTCGATTGACTGGGAGGGTAGGCGCATGATGGGCTTCAACAATATTGAGCTCATCTCGGACCGCCCCATCGAGGTGAACCTGCGGGAGATTGCCGAGGTAAAGCGACGCTATCCGAAGCACGTTGTTATCGCTTCGTTGATGGTCGAGAGCAAACGCGAGACTTGGCACGATATCGTACAGCGTGCTGAGGACGCGGGCGCAGATGGGCTTGAACTTAACTTTGGATGTCCTCACGGCATGAGCGAGCGCGGCATGGGATCAGCCGTAGGACAAGTCCCTGAGTATTGCGAGCAGATAACAGCTTGGGTGAAAGAGAAGGCACGGACACCGGTAATTGTTAAGTTGACCCCGAATATCTCTGACATCCGCATTCCCGCTCGAGCCGCGAAGCGTGGGGGGGCTGACGCACTCTCCGCTATCAATACGATCAACTCGATTACGGGAATCGATCTTGACACATTCCAGCCGAGCCCTAACGTCGATGGGAAGAGCTCGCATGGTGGATATTGCGGGCCGGCAGTGAAACCCATCGCACTCAATATGGTTCAGCAGGTTCAGTCAGATCCGAGCGCGTTGCCATTGTCAGGTATTGGCGGCATTGCAAGCTGGCGCGATGCGGCGGAGTTTATTTTGCTTGGGTGCGGCACCGTGCAGGTTTGCACAGCGGCGATGCACTATGGCTACCGCATCGTTGAAGATATGCAAGATGGATTGTTGGGGTGGATGGCGGAGAAGGGTTTTGCCACACTCGACGATTTTCGTGGGCTGTCGCTTCCAAATGTAGTTGAGTGGAAGCAGCTTAATTTGAACTATCAGATCGTTGCCCGCATCCATGAGGATCTGTGCATTGGATGCCAACTTTGCTATACAGCTTGCTGGGATGGAGCACATCAGTGCATCCACCTTGATCGGACTTCGCCGGCGCCTGATACGACACGAACGCCGAGCATGGTTACAGCTGACTCTGCTCGGCATATTTCGACGACTCCGATTCCCAAACTTGATGCAGGAAATCTGGGCCGTACTAATGCGGTGACGCCGCTTGAGCGTATTCCTCGGGTCGACGAAGATCATTGCGTCGGCTGCAATCTGTGTTCGCTGGTCTGTCCGGTAGAGGGCTGCATCACGATGGAGCGCATTGACAGAGACTTGCCGTTTGAGAGCTGGGAAGAGCGCACTGCCAAGGGACTGGTCCCGCCAGGAGCGCGTGAGGTGATGAGTACGAATACCTGACTTGGCTTGTGGTTTCTAAGTGGCATCGTGTTTGGTGTCATATGACTCTAGCGTCGAACAGCCTGGAGTGGAGCATGGGAATCCTGATTCAGAATGGCACGGTTGTTACTGCAGATTGTCTAGAGAAGGCTGATGTGTTGGTTGAAGGCAGCACGATACGGGAGGTGCTCGCGACCATTGATCCTACGGGACACTCTGTCGTGAATGCCACCGGACTCTTGGTGCTCCCGGGCGGCATCGACGCGCATACTCATATGGATATGCCGTTCGGAGGAACGGTATCAGCAGACGATTTTCTGACTGGCACACGGGCTGCGGCTATTGGAGGCACAACGACTATCGTCGACTTCGCAATTCAGGCGAAGGGGACGCGCATGCGGGACGCGCTGGATATCTGGCTGGCGAAGGCGGACGGAAAAGCATGCATCGACTACGGTCTTCATATGATCGTGACGGATCTGGGCTCAGATAATGGCAAACAGGGCTTGCACGATATGGACGATATGGTGCGAGAGGGAGTCGCGAGCTTCAAGCTCTTCATGGCTTATCCGAATGTATTGATGGTTGACGATGGCACGATCTTCAAAGCGCTGCAACAAACCGCAAAGAATGGTGCGCTCGTCTGCATGCATGCGGAGAATGGGAGCGCGATCGATGTAATAGTGCAGCAGGCGCTTGCCGAGGGGAAGACGGCTCCGATTTATCATGCTTTGACACGGCCGACAAAAGCCGAGGCAGAAGCAGTGAATCGTTCGATTGCTCTCGCCGAGATGGCAGGTGTGCCGGTATATATCGTTCATCTATCGAGTGAAGATGCGTTGAATCAGGTTCGCGAGGCGCGTGATCGTGGAGTTCCCGCGTTTGCTGAGACGTGTCCACAGTACCTTTTGCTTTCGATCGAAGACCAGATGCCGGGGAAAAGTTTCGAAGAGGCAAAGTACGTCTTTACTCCTCCCTTGCGCGAGAAGAGGAACCAGCCGAAGCTTTGGGATGGACTTGCTACCGACAATTTGCAGGTGGTGTCTACCGACCATTGTCCGTTCTGCTTCGCAGATCAGAAGCAGCTTGGCAAGGACGACTTCACGAAGATTCCAAATGGCGGCCCGGGGGTTGAGAATCGCTTGCAGTTGCTTTATCACTTTGGTGTGAACTCCGGGAAGATCACACTGCAGCGGTTTGTCGAGATCACTTCGACTGCGCCAGCAAAGATCTTCGGCATGTATCCGAAGAAGGGGACGATCGCTGTCGGCTCGGACGCTGATATTGTGCTTTGGGATCCTGAGGCTGAGCACCTCATCTCTGCCGCTACGCATAACATGCGATGTGATTTTTCAATGTTTGAGGGATGGAAGGTTAAGGGCAATGCCCGGCAGGTGTACTCGCGCGGAGAACTCGTCGCGGATAGGGGACGTTATGTCGCCGCGACCGGGAGAGGCGAGTATCTGAGACGCGAGGCGAGGGGAGGAGCATGGCGGTGAGTTCGGCCATCCCCAACGTCCGCGAGCAGTCGACTGCTGCCATCGCGGCGCATCACGATTCGCGCCTCTACAACACGGACTTAGCGCCGACTACTGCATCGCAGCGTACGTGGGGGACGTACAACTACATCGCGCTTTGGTTCTCGATGTCGATGGAAGTAACAACGTACATGCTTGCTTCGTCGCTGATCGCAGGTGGCATGAACTGGAAGCAGGCGATCCTTACGATTCTTTTGGGAAATTTGATCGTGCTGGTACCGATGCTTCTGAATGCACATGCTGGCACAAAGTATGGTATTCCCTTCCCTGTGTTTGTGCGCGCCAGCTTCGGCACACGTGGAGCGAACCTTCCCGCGATGCTGCGCGCCATTGTGGCTTGCGGATGGTTTGGAATTCAGTCGTGGCTGGGTGGACAGGCAATCGCAGCAATGATAGCGGTGCTATGGCCCGCGACTGCGCACATGCCCGCTGTGCTCTGGATAAGCTTTCTTGGATTCTGGCTGTTGAATATGTACGTCGTGTGGCGAGGCGTCGAATCGATAAGATTTCTTCAGAGCTTTTCCGCACCGTTCATGCTTGTGATGTCGCTGACGTTACTTTTCTGGATGCTTCATAAGGCAGGTGGCTTTGGGCCAATGCTGTCGGCGCCGAGTCGGTTCCACACGACCGGGAGCTTTCTACGCTTCTTTTTTCCATCGCTGACAGCAATGGTTGGGTACTGGGCAACGCTGTCGTTGAACATCCCTGACTTTACTCGCTATGCCAAGTCGCAAGACTCGCAGATCGCAGGACAAGCATTTGGCTTGCCGGTTGCCATGGTGCTCTACTCTTTCATCGGTATAGCTTGCACATCGGCGTCGGTCACGATCTTCGGCGAGCCTGTGTGGTCACCCATTGCACTGCTCGGACGGTTCCATCAGCCGCTGGCGGCTCTGCTCGCGCTTGTTGCCCTATTGATTGCGACGCTGAATGTGAATATTGGGGCGAATGTGGTTTCGCCTTCTAATGACTTCTCAAACCTTGCTCCAGGGTTGATCAGCTTTCGCACTGGTGGATTGATAACTGGATTATTGGGACTGGCGATGATGCCTTGGAAGTTGATGAGTAGCTTTGGCAACTACATCTTTGGATGGCTCATCGGGTATTCAGGTTTGTTGGGGCCGGTTGCTGGCATCATGGTTGTGGATTATTTTTTTATACGAGGAACGCGCTTGGATACTGTCTCGCTTTATCGACGAGGGGGGGCGTATGAATATACGCGCGGAGTAAATCCGAGGGCGATCGTTGCGCTAGTTGCTGGCGTGGTTGTCGCGTTGATCGGGCTTGCAGTGCCGGTTCTTCGATTTCTTTATGACTATGCATGGTTCGTCGGATTTTTTGTTGCGGGTGCGAGCTACTATGTCCTTATGTTGAGATATGAGGCCAGTACCCCGGCGGCGATTGATTCAGTGATCGCCTCGCGCCTCCAGGAACAGGAGCCATTATGAGTCTCACAGACGCCGTTGAAGGGCAGCATCCGAACAAATCGCAGAGCCTCTCCAGCCAGCAGGTCGTCGATCTAACTCGGCAGCACAACTATGGGACATGGCGGTTTCAGAAGGGCTGGAACCCAATGCACATCGTCGATGCGGAGGGGTGCTACATCGTCGATGGCGCGGGAAAGCGTTACTTGGACTTTTCGTCGCAACTTATGTGCTCTAACCTTGGCCATAAAAATCAAGCCGTCATTGACGCGATCGCGAGACAGGCGCAGGAGTTGAGCTATGCGATGCCAGGCTATGCGACGACGGCGCGTGCTGTACTGTCGCAGCTTCTGGTGGAGGTGCTTCCGAAGGGATTGAATAAGTTCTTCTTCACCACCTCCGGCACGGAGGCCAACGAAGCTGCCTTCAAGATTGCTCGCATGTACACCGGGAAGACGAAGATCATTGCACGGTACCGGTCCTACCATGGCTCGACGGCTGGTTCGATCGCTGCTACTGGTGACCCGCGGCGGTGGGCGATGGAGCCTAGCGGGAAAGGCCAGGGGGTTCTGTTTGGGCCGGAGGTCCATTGCTACAAGTGCCCTATACGGCATACTTATCCGGGTTGCGGCATTGCGTGTGCGGACTATATCGAGCACATGATCCGTAACGAATCGGATGTGGCTGCTGTGCTAGTCGAGCCTATCGTTGGGACGAACGGCGTCATCGTTCCTCCTGATGAGTACATGCCGAAGCTTCGCCGGATCTGTGATGAGTATGGCGTTTTGCTGATCGCTGATGAGGTGATGACAGGATGGGGACGAACTGGCGAGTGGTTTGCGATGAATCACTGGGGAGTTGTTCCGGATATTCTCGTCACCGCTAAGGGAATCACGTCGGCTTACGTTCCGCTTGGGTTGTGTGCAACGAGTGAGAAGATCGCGGAGTACTTTCAGGATCATTACTTCGCGCATGGTCACACTTATGAAGCACATCCGCTTACTCTCGCTCCTGCGGTTGCGACGATTCGAGAGATGCAGCGTCTTGGGTTGGTTGAGCGGGCTCGGGAGCTAGCGCCTTACGTTGAAGGAAAGTTGAACGAACTCAAGGCAAAGCATCCGAGTGTTGGCGATGTTCGCGGGAAAGGGCTGTTCTGGGCCGTTGATCTTGTTAAGAATCGGGTCACCAAGGAGCCGTTCAACACATACTCGGACAAAGTTTCCGGTAAGGCGCTGCTGGTGGATCAGATCGCCGCGAAGATTCTTGCGGATGGCGTAACGATTCAGGCCTGGGTCTCGCACTTCGTCGTAGCGCCACCGTTGATCGTGACGAAAGAAGAGATTGACGGCGGCGTTGCTGCTCTCGACGAACACCTTGCAATAGCCGATGCTGCGGTGTTGCCGTGAATCGGTCTAATAGATCCTCTTTCGTGAGAAAACGACGATAGCTCAGCCTAGAGTTGGCATTGACGTGTCAACTCCCTTGCGGATTCCTGTGGGCCAGCGCGATGTGACGGTCTTCAATCGCGTGTAGAAGCGGACGCCCTCGGGGCCGTGCACAGAGTGATCGCCGAATAGAGAGCGCTTCCAACCGCCGAAGCTGTGGAAGGCCATTGGCACGGGGATGGGAACGTTGACCCCGACCATGCCGGCCTGCACTCGATGAGCGAAGTCGCGGGCAGTGTCGCCATCGCGGGTGAAGATGGAGGTTCCGTTGCCGTACTCGTGCTCATTGATTAGTTGCAGTGCTGCTTCGAAGTTGTTTGCGCGGACGATGCCAAGAACAGGGCCGAAGATCTCTTCACGGTAGATCTTCATCTCCGGTTTAACGTGGTCGAAGAGGCAGGCGCCGAGGAAGAAGCCGTTTTTGCTGGGCTCGTCGGTTAAGGCGTGCTTGCGGCCGTCAACGACTAGCTGGGCGCCTTCGGACTCGCCATGTTGAACGTAGCTGGTGACGCGATCAAGATGTGCTTTTGTGACCAGGGGCCCTAGTTCGGCACCTTCCTTCATGCCGTCGCCCATCTGGAGGTTCTGGATGCGCTTTTCGATCTTCCCCACCAAAGTATCTGCGGTAGCGCTGCCGACTGTTACGGCTACCGAGATGGCCATGCATCGTTCGCCCGCCGAGCCATACGCTGCACCGACGAGAGCGTCAGCGGCCTGATCGAGGTCGGCGTCCGGCATCACGATCATGTGGTTCTTGGCGCCGCCGAGTGCCTGGACACGTTTGCCGTGCTTGGTTCCTTCGCGGTAGACGTACTCGGCGATGGGTGTCGAACCGACGAAGCTGACAGCCTGGATGGTTGGATGGGCTAGAAGTGCGTCGACTGCGACTTTGTCGCCGTGAACTACGTTGAAGACACCATCGGGGAGACCGGCTTCCTTGAGCATCTCGGCGAGAAGGAGTGAGGCGCTTGGGTCGCGCTCGCTGGGCTTGAGGACGAAGGTGTTGCCGCAGGCGAGGGCGATGGGGAACATCCACATGGGCACCATGGCCGGGAAGTTGAATGGAGTTATTCCCGCTACGACGCCGAGGGGCTGGCGCATGGACCAGCTGTCGATGTCGGATCCGACCTGTTCGGTGAACTCGCCTTTGAGAAGCTGGGGGATGCCGGTCGCGAACTCGACTACTTCAAGACCGCGGGTGGCTTCGCCCTTTGCGTCGGAGAAGACTTTGCCGTGCTCGCTGGTGAGGATCGCTGCCACCTCGTCGAGGCGACGCTCGAAGATCTCACGGAAGCGGAAGAGGACTCGGGCTCTGCGCAGGGCTGGCTGTGCAGACCATGCAGGGAATGCCGTGGCTGCCGCGGCTACTGCCGCATCTACTTCCACAGCTGTTGCCAATGCGACCCTTGCCTGCACCTCGCCAGTGGCGGGATTGAAGACGTCGCCGAAGCGTCCGGATTTTCCTGGTAACGTCTGGCCGTTGACCCAGTGGGGGACTTCGCGAAGCTTACGGTCGGAGGGAAGCGGCTGGGTAAGGGTAGATGTCGCGGACATTCGAGGCCTCCGTTGAGAGAATTATCGTATCAGTGTGCCGCTGCACACGTGTCAGGGTCAGCTAGTACCCCACCCCCCGGGTGGTACCAGCTAAATTATTTTATATCTGCGCTTTAGCATTTTACGTGTCTGCAAAATATTCATTCCAAATAAGTTAGAGGTAAAAATGTGATAATAAAAGGGTTAGCGTACAAATCTGCTTACTTAAATGACTTAGCCCCGTGCAGTTGAGCGGGGCTTTCTTGCTTCTTGTATCAAGTATAGCTATTTGGCTATAACTTATGCGCCACGGACATCTTATTGATTCTTTGACGGTTACGTGGATTATGGGCTTGACAACTTTTCGAGTTGCTTGCACCTTATCAACCACGCGAGTTGATGAAGTTATGATGTTCGCACTTGAAAGTGTCGGGGTGAATAAAGCAGATTCCTCCGCTACGCTGCGGAATGACAACCAAGAGAACAAGCAACAACAAACGCAGATTCTCCTTCGGGACGCTGCTGGATGACATCCAAGAAAACAGCAACGGCAGAGGCAGATTTGCTTCACTGCGCTGCGTGAGCTTCTCAAGGAGGCGAGGGTATGCAAAGACGCTGGAGGCAGGTTCTGACGGTGGTTAGTGTTTTAGGTTGCAGCGTTTTTGCGGACGCGACCGATGTGACGATTCACTTGAATGGCTCGCAGGAGATCTCGCGAAGCACGATGAAGTACAAGTGCGATGCGCAAGGAACCAAGATGGGGCTGCCTGATGGCGTGTTTTCGGTCGAGTATTTAAACGGAGCGGGAAACAGTCTTGCAGTCGTTCCTGTAAGCGGAAACTCTGTGATCTTTGCTAGTGTTGTTTCGGGCTCTGGCGCACGGTACGCTGCCGGGCAGTACATCTGGTGGGAGGCGGGCGAGCGAGGAGTTACCTTTTCGTCCGATTCGATTGCAGGAAAGATGTCGTCTTCGTGTCATCGCTTCCTGCAATGAGAGCACGTATGCCACTCATCTTCTGCGGTAAAGAGGCTTGTGCGCTATGGCGAAGAATAACGTCGATGACGATGTAGAGATCCTCTCGGTTGAGGGGCATGAAGTTCGAATTACGCATCCGCACAAGCTTTACTTCTCCAAGCAGACACAGCTCACCAAGCTTGATCTCGTGCGCTACTATCTTGCGGTTGCACCGGGAGCGCTGGTCGGGATTCGCGATCGTCCTATTGTGTTGAAGCGTTTCGTGCATGGTGCTGAAGGCGAAGCTTTTTATCAGAAGCGTGCGCCTTCCGAGCGGCCTGCGTGGATTCGCACGGTTACGCTTTCGTTTCCGTCGGGACGTACCGCTGAGGAGTTGGTAGTTGATGAAGCAGACGGACTGGCCTGGATCGTTAACCTGGGATGCATTGAGTTGCATCCTCATCCGGTGAGGTCGGCTGATCTTGAGCACCCGAATGAGCTGCGCGTCGATCTGGATCCGGGTCCGGGAGTTGGTTGGTCTGACGTGCGGCGTGTTGCGCTTGAGGTGAAGTCGGTTCTTGAAGAGGTTGGGCTGAAGGGCTGGCCGAAGACGAGCGGCTCGCGTGGCATGCATGTCAACGTTCGGATACATCCTCGCTGGAGCTTTACGGAGGTGCGGCGTGCTGCGCTGGCGTTGTCGCGTGCAGTGGAGCGCAGAGTGCCTGATGCGGCTACTTCGAAGTGGTGGAAGGAGGAGCGGCATGGCGTGTTTCTGGACTACAACCAGAATGCGAAAGATCGCACGACTTGTTCGGCGTACTCGGTGCGACCGTTGCCGGATGCTCGTGTGTCGACGCCGCTTCGCTGGGAGGAGGTTCCCGATTGCGAGCCGGCCGACTTTACGGTGCTGACCGTTCCGAAACGTTTTGCTGAGATTGGAGATCCGCACGTCGACATGGATGCAGGAGCGGGCTCGCTTGAGGGATTGCTGGAGCTAGCTGCTAGAGATGAGGCTGCAGGATTGGCAGATGCACCGTGGCCGCCGCACTTTCGGAAGATGGAGGGCGAGGCTGCGCGTGTCGTTCCGTCGCGAGCGAAATCTGCTACTTCGCGGACAAAGTCTGCTGCAAAGACTACGCGAATAAAGATGCCGCTTGTGGTGGTGGCTAACTCTCCGGATAAGGAGGCGGCGTTGGCGGGTCTTGAACGTTGGAAGGTGAAATACGCTGATGTGGCGCAGTTGTTGGCCGTGGACGACGTGCTGGTTGATGCGATGCGCGGGAGGTCGTCCACTTGGACGCGAATTCGAGTGAACTTGCGCAATATCCCTGAAGAGATGCGTCCGGTGGAGGCTCCTGATCCGGATGATGATCCGACGCGTGAGTGGCGCGCAAAACGGTCGAAGAAGTGAGAGCTTTCATCAGCGCTAGCGCTTGCTGGTGAAGATCTCCATCAACTCCTGCGGTGGAACGACCTCAAGTTGCGCGTAAGTGCAGTCGCTGGGATTTTTGTCGGTGCGCCATCTTCGAAATTGGGCCATGTGACGAAAGCGGCTCCCCTGCATGTGTTCGTAGGCCACTTCGACAACTAGCTCGGGGCGTAGAGGCTCCCAGGAAAGATCTTTTCCTTGGCTCCATCGGCTCTGGCCGCCTGGCATTCGTTGGCCGCCGCCGGCGCTGTCGGTTTCGCTTCCCTTCCATCGGCTCCAGGGATGATTGGTCAGTGCGTCTTTGCGGTAAGGCGATAGAAACTCCACGAGTTCGAGACGCTTTTGTTGCGTGAAGCTTGCGCAGACACCGACGTGCTGTAACTCGCCAGATTCGTCGAATAGGCCTAACAGTAAGGAGCCGATAGCGGTGCGGTCGCCGTTCTTGTGCCATCGGAAGCCAGCAACGACGCAGTCGCAATCGCGTTCGTGTTTGATCTTTAGCATCGCGCGCTTGTCGGGCTCGTAGGTGCCTGTGACGGATTTTGCAATTAGTCCGTCGAGGCCTGCGCCTTCGAAGCGACGGAACCAGTCTGTCGCCGTGGCTCTTTCGTTTGTTGCAGGTGTTACGTGCAGCGGCGGTGTTGCGGCGAACAACATCGCTTCCAGTTTGTTGCGGCGGGTTCGGAATGGTTCGTTGCGGAGATCCTCGTCGCCTTCGCAGAGAAGATCGAAGAAGACTATGGATGCTGGGCTCTCCTGAGAGAGTAACTTTACTCTTGATGTGGCGGGATGAATGCGCAGTTGAAGCCTTTCGAAGTCGAGGCCATCGCTGCCGGCGATGACGATTTCACCATCGAGGACGCAGCGTTGGGGGAGCTGTAATTTCAGGGTTTCGACTAGTTCGGGGAAGTATCGGTTCAGCGGCTTTTGGTCGCGACTCTGGATTAAAATTTCGTCGCCGTCGCGAAAGAACAGCGCGCGGAAGCCGTCCCACTTTGGTTCGAAGAGCCACGTGTCGCCGGGGGGTAGATCGTTGATTCTCTTGGCGAGCATGGGCGGAATCGGCGGATTTACGGGGAGATTCACGTCCTGATGCTATACCGCGATGCTGATTGGTGGCGACTAAGCGACGCACGCGGCGATGATTTTTTGTGGTTCTTATATTGGCTGAACGCGTGATTTTTGAGCCGCACGACGAGGTGCGGTACACGGAGCCACTTGTTGGGAGGAGCCTTTATCGCACTGAGAAACAGTGCGCGATTTGGGAATTTAATTCGCGGTGGGTTTGTAGAGTTTTACAGGGGGTTTTTGATAGAATCCGGTGCCTGAACGTGGTGTTTCGATGGTCAATTCGTGGTGAGATGCGTGGTAAAGATGGTGAATTGGTGGCCGCTTTTTAGAGGGTGAAAAATGCGCCACCATTTCGGAGTTTAGTGGCTGCCCTGGGGACGTTGCAACGCGGAACTACGGCTGGCGGTAAAGGAGGGGTGGCAGATGTGGTGCGAATCGGCTTCAGGCTGATTGGCTCTGTCGTTTGCGGTGATGGTACCCAAGCAATTCAAGCAGATTGAGTCAGATGAACCATCCATCTTGAGTCTCTGCGGATGCCCGGAAGAGGCTTGTTCGATCATGTTGTCTCCTCACGAGAAAGTTTTACAGTTGTTATGTTATCTGATTAGTAAAGGCTCGTGAGAGTTGCCTATCGTCTGTGACTCGCGTCGTGAGCTTCTCTTTAGGCGATTCTGATCGATCGAAGTGGCGTTATAGGCCTGTTTGGACGCTATTTTGAGTTGGAGCTGATGCTCGGGTCGCGGTTTTTAATTGATTGTTAATACTTGTGAGGCGTTCGTTTATCAGCGCGATCGACTCGCCCCAGGTCTTAAAGGTGTCAGTCGTGTAGCCAGCGTCGAAGTTTCTCGGGTGGGGCTCCTTGGCCGAGTGTCTGCGCTTGGCTTCTTCGAGCCTCTGCTGAAAATAGGCAAGTCTTTCTTTGAGGTTTTCTTCGTTCATTCTGGTCACTCAGTCCATTGGATGCAGATTTAGCCTTGTGCGCACCAAGTTGTCCGTGGGGACTCTCGTGATTTCTTCGGGACGCGTGGTGGATGTTTGGCGAAACATGTCACGCGGGGATCATGACAGTCGCTGTCAGACTATGGCCTGACAGGGCTTAGCTTTCGTTATCGTCGCAGCCTTCCCAGCAGGATCGCCCCTGCGTGCAGATGGAGCGGTGAACGTAGTGATCGTCGGGGCCGGCCTTGCCCATGGTCTTGAGACACCAGTAGGCGGTGGTGGCACCGAGGAGCTCGGCGTGCTCTTCGGCGAAATCACCGAAGGCTCCGTAGGAAGACTTGCTGCGGAGTGAGGAGCATCGGAGCTGGACAAGGGTTGTCGTCATATCGAATTCTCCTTAGCCTATCGCGCTTGGATCGCGCTGCATCTGCCCGGCTGCTAGCAGGACAGTGCGGTAGATGGCTGTTTGGAAGAGCTGTGTCTTGAATCCGTTCTGCGAAAGCGGCGTGGCGGATTGCATGGCGGCAGCCGCGGCGGCGCGGGCGGTCGCTTCATCGATTGTTTTGCCGGTGAGTACGGCCTCTGCTGCAGCGGAGCGGATGGGAGTGGGAGCGGCGACGCCGAGAACGATCGACGCCTTGCGGCATTGATTGCCGTCCATGACGAGGACTACGCCAGCATCGGCAAGCGGCCAGTCGAAGCTCTCCTTCTCACCGTACTTCTGATAGGCAGATCGAGTGCCCGGATCGGGCGTTGGTACGAAGACGGCCGTGATGATCTCGCCCGGTTGCACGATGGTTTCGTTGGTGAGGCTCTTCTCGGGTGGGACGTAGAAATCAGTCATGGCTACAGTGCGCTTGCCTCGCTTCGAGGTTAGCTCTACCTGAGCGTTCATCGCGAGCAGAGGCACGGCAGTGGATGAGGGGTGGACCATGGCGCAGACGTCGTTGTTGATGATGGCGTGATACTGGTTCTCGCCAGTGTGAGCGTGACAGTCGTCGCTGGCGCCGCTCTTCTTTTTGCAGTCGAAGTCGGTGGAGCGGAAGTACCAGCAACGAGGACGCTGCATGATGTTGCCGCCGAGCGTTGCCATGTTCCGCACCTGCGGAGTTGCCGCGTGACCGGCAGCGTCAGACAGCGCTGTGTAGGTCTTCTGAATCTGTGCGTGGGCAGCGATCTCGCTGAGGGTGGAGAGAGGTCCGAGGCGGAGGCCATCCTGCGTGACGGTGATGCCGCGCAGGCTGTCTACGTTGCGAATATTGACGAGCTTGGAGGGCGACACGATCTCGTCCTTCATGAGATCGATGAGGTCAATACCACCGGCTTTGATTGTGGCACCTTCGCCGAGCTGGCCGAGAGCTTCATCGACAGTTACGCAATCGACAAACGCAAACTTGTTCATGCCTGCACCTCCTGTATCTTTCCGAGTGCGCTGAGTACGTTTGCAGGGGTCATCGGAATCTTTCGCATGCGCACTCCGGTTGCGTTGTAGAACGCGTTGCCGATGGCGGCGGCGAGTGTGATGATACCTGCCGATTCGCCAATGCCTGCAGCGTCAGTAGAGCTTTGCGCGATGTAGTTTTCGACGAGGACGATGTCGATCTGCGGCACCTCGCGGGCGCCGAGGATCTTGTAGTTTTCAAGGTTTGCGTTGAGCATGTAACCGGCGTTGCGGTCCATGATGCGTTGCTCGAAGAGTGCGTAGGAGATTCCCTGGAGGATGCCTCCGTTGATCTGGCTGATGACTCCGGTCGGGTTAATTGGGCGGCCGCAATCGTGTGCGCCGAAGACATTTTCGATGTGCACGCGGCCCGTTTCGGTATCTACCGCTAGTTCGACGTAGTCTACTCCACCGTAGGTGAGGCGTTCTTTGGAGTATTCGGGGACGCGTGTTGCCTGAGCCGAGATCTCTGCGGTGGGGAGCTTTGCTGTGATCTGCTTGAGTGTGTAGGAGCGAGACGGATCATCTTTGAAGACGATGCGACCGTCGTGGAGTGCGAAGTTGTCTGCTGTGGTGCCGAAGTGCGGGGCAACTGCGGCGAATAGTTTTTGCTTCGCCTGATACGACGCGTTGCGCACCGCAGGCGTGATGGAACCGGCGGTAACGCTGCCTCCGGAGTCTGGGCCGATTGGAAAACGTGTGTCACCGATGCGAATAACGACGTTGGCGGGAGGGATGCCGAACTCTTCAGCAACGATGATGGCGAGTAGGGTCTTCGTACCTGTTCCGAGATCTTGGACTGCGGACATCAGTTCAACGGAGCCATCGCGTGAGACGCGGATCTCGCACGATGAGTTCATACTGACGAAGCGATACCAGACGGATTGCGCGATGCCCATGCCGCGTTTGATCGGACCTGTGTCAGAGCCGGCGGGGCGCCGATTTCGCCAGTTGGTTCGTTCGAGGATGACCTGACGCTCGGCTTTGCGTGCGGGGCTTTCGTCGATCTTCTCGCGGAGAGTGAGCGGGTCCATGTTGAGCTTGACTGCGAGGTCGTCGATGGTTTGCTCGAAGGCGAAGCAGCCCTGGGGATGGCCGGGTGCGCGGAAAGCTGCGCCAGGACCGGCGTTGATGAAGACGTCGTACTCCTCGGTGAGGAGGTTGGGGCACTTGTACATGTTGGTTGCAGGGCCGGCGGTTCCGGCTCCTGTGCCTACGCCGGCGGTGCCGTAGCTGGTGAGTTCAATTGCAGTCAGAGTGCCGTCGTGCTTTGCACCGATCTTTAACTTTTGATGAGAGTCAGGCCTGTTGGAGACGATGTGCTCCTGGCGACGGTCGAGCATGAGCTTTACTGGCGCGTTTGCTTTTCGCGAGAGATTCGCGGCGACCACGCCTTCATTGCCTGCTCCGAACTTCGCACCGAAACCTCCGCCCATGTATTCGGTGATTACGCGGACTTTACTTTTCGGCAGTTTGAAGACTTCTGCAAACTCGTCGCGAACGCTGGATGTGCCTTGAGTTGAGGCGTAGACGGTGACCTCGTCCGGTTTCCAGTCGACGACAAAGCCGTGGGTTTCGAGCGCGGAGTGGGTCTGTACCTGAGTGAAGTATTCGCCTTCGACGATCACGTCGGCGTCTATAAAACCTTTTTGAATGTCACCGACTGTTTTACGTTGGGGCCCGTGAACATTGCCCGTTTGTGGGACATCCTTAGGGCCACCGCCGCCGCCTGCGCTGGCTGCGGCGTCGGCCGGTCCAGGAAAGACTACCGGCGCGTTTTCTGCGCGAGCTGCCGAGCGGTCCACCACAAATGGCATCGTGTCGTACTGGATCTTCACGAGCTTTGCGGCGTCGTCGGCGACTTGCTGTGAGACGGCAGCGACGCCGGCAATCGGCTGACCTGCATAGCGGACGACAGGATAGCGTGATGGAGTTTCGAGCTTGGGGTCGCGGAGCTCGGCCACGCCATAGACGTGCTCGATGACGTGGACAGCGCGTACGCCGGGGAGTTTTTCTGCCGCAGTTGTATCGACGGAGACGATGCGGCCGTGAGGAATCGACGCATCGATGAGGCGCGCGTAGAGCATGCCGGGGAGGTTGATGTCTGCGGTGTACTTGCCTTTGCCCATCGCTTTGGCGGGGCCGTCGTATCGGAGCGTGGGCTTGCCGATATAAGTGAGTTCGGCGTTGGCTGGTAGCGGCGGCGGCTCGTCGATTGGGACGGTTCGCTCTTTTTTCTGAAGGCCACTTTGAGGGATGCCCCAGACGAAGGAGTCGGTGCGGGTGGCGGTGTTTGGCTTCGCGTCGAATGACATGTCAGGCCACCCTTTCCGTGGCGATTGCGACCAGAGCAGCTGACTGGTGTCGTTGCTGCGCAACGTCCAGCGTCGCAGCGAAGACCTTCGGGTAAGTTCCACAGCGGCACAGGTTGCCGCTGATGGCGTGCTTCACGTCGTCGAGGTTTGGGTTTGGATTGCGCTCTAGTAACGCTGCGCAGCTCATGACCATGCCGGGTGTGCAGAAACCGCATTGCATGGCGTCGTGCTTTACGAAGGCGGCTTGCACCTGATGCATCGTGTCGCCGTGAGAGAGGCCCTCGATCGTGGTGATCTGACGGCCTACTGTGTCGATAGCGAGGGTCATGCACGCGAGTGCCGGGGTGTTGTCGATCCAGACTGTACATGCGGAACAGGAGCCGCGGTCGCAGACAACTTTAGTTCCGGTCAGGCCGAGATTGTCGCGCAGAGTTTCGGCAAGCGTGTAGCGGGGTTCAATGGTGACGGAATGCTCATGCCCGTTGATGTGCAGTTTGACAGGGAGGGCATCCGGGCCTAGCGTTCTGTCGGCGTGTAAGGCTTCTTTGGTCTCACGCGCTAGCGCATTTGCAGACTCAATGACGGTAGTGGCAGCTGTTACGCCAGCACCCTTGAGAAATCCGCGGCGGGAGAACGTGGTTTTTGGAGTATCTGCCATGGAGGAACCTTTCGGATGTTGGACGTTGCTTGATTGCGTTTAGCTTCAAACTGCGGTCCAACCAGTGCGGATAGTCTACGTCCGCACTGGGTCGCTGCGCTACTGACGCGGAATTTACCGTTGGGATCGCACCGCGCGGTATCCCGATCGTTAGACGCTCCATGCGGCGTGAATCTACCCCGTGGTTATGGACGACGCTCGCATCTTGCTCGTCTGAGCCCCTGCCAGCATTTGCTGTTCAGCAAATTTTTGAAGAGCCCTAAGCGGCTTCATAATGATTCGGTTACAAATTTTCTGGCCAAATACCGAAGTACAACCCAGGTACCTCTCGTTGGACTACCCGGAGATTACGTGCTGATACCGCTATTTATTTTCATGTCTAGTGTGCTCTTTGTTTCATCGGCTCAATTTAGCTTGAAGCACATTGAAGCAAAAGAAATCAAAATACAGCGGGAAAACGACATTTTGGGTTGAGTTTTGTTTCGCTGGCGCTCAAGATATAAGAACGTTCGAGGTAATCTGCTTTGGAAAGATCAGTCTTTTCTGACGGAATATCTGGGACACTTCGCACTCATGTACCTACTGATCTATTTGTAAACACTATGTAGAGATCTCCTGCACATCATTACGTCGATTCTCAGGACATAACCTTGCCTGGCGAGATTGGCGCAAGGATCAGATGATGAGCAAGTGGTGGTACTGACCGACTGAGTTATGTTCTCGCAACGCTACATTGACGTTTTTTGAACCCTGCCCAGGATGTCTCGCCATGGCTCTTGATTCTTCGGGATCTTCAAACTGTTTAATTGTTGGTGCAGGGCCAGGCGGTTTAGCGCCTCTGTTTGCTGCGGCCTATGATGGCAGGCTTACCGAGTTTCTCAACGGTGGGCTAACCGTTGTTGAACAGGGCTGGACGGTAGGTACCGGAGCTTTGGGCCAGTATTCGATCAGTTCGGATAGCGCCGCGGAGGCTTTTCTGGATGTGGTCATGCGTACGACAGAACCTGAACTAGCTGCGCTACAAGACCATCCCACAACAAAGGTTCTTGCAGCCTCAGTAGGTGGGTCCGTCCCGCTGAGACAGGCTGCAACTTTTCTTTCTCTCATTGGTGAGACGATGTGTGGCCTGGTGGAGAACTCTGCGCGGGGAGCAGTGCTACGACAGCATCGGGCGCTGTTTACCAAACGGGTTGGGCCTGAACTTTGGAGCACAAGGGTCCGTTGTGAACAGACTGGAGTTGAGAGAGACGAGTTATCCAGATCGGTGATTCTGGCCACGGGAGCTCGTCAACCTGTCAGCCGTCTGTACAAGGAAGAGGTTGCCGGAGTTCCTCTACTGCCTCTTTACAAGGACAAGCTGATGCAGTCCGGCGAGATCCTATCGACGGATGGACTGGCGAGACTGCAGGCGCGACTGAAAGGGATTGACTCTGCCAAGGTTGTGGTCGTGGGTGGTTCTACGAGTGCGGGTTCAGCAGCGTCGATGATTCTTTATCAATCTGGTCTGAACTTCGGCGAGGGATCAGTCGTGCTGATGCACAGGCGTCCACTACGGATCTTTTATCCCACTGCGAGCGAGGCACTTGCGGAAGGCTATACAGAGTTTGGCCCGGAGGATATATGCCCGATAAGCGGACGCGTGTACCGTCTCGCGGGCTTTCGTCTTGAGACGCGAGAGATGATCATGAGGGCTCGGGGAATCGCCGGCAGGCCACCGGAGCCGCGTTTGCGGCTGTTTGAGCTGAAAGAGGAGAGTTTTGAAGAGGCTCGCCGTCTGTTGGATCAGGCAGACATCATTCTTGCTGGACTAGGCTATCGGCCTCGCGCTCTTCCGGTTCTCGGATACGATGATGAGCCAATTTCGTTGATGGCCGAGAGCGATGCGATGCAGCCTATGGTGGATGATGAGTGCCGCGTACTGGATGCACAGGGAGATCCCATTGAGGGTCTCTACGGAATCGGGCTGGCGTCGGGCTTCGTACCAAGTGGCGCTTTAGGTGGCGAGCAGAGTTTTCGAGGACAGGCGAACAGTCTCTGGCTCTGGCAACATGAATTGGGAATGAAGATTCTTGACGCGGTTGTGCGAGAGCGAGAAGTGTCTAAGATTGCGGCTGGAACTACCAGGGAAGAGACCGGACAACTGCTTGTTGACATCGCGCGCGATGAAAGCACGTCAGCGAGATCAATCTAAGCTGGCGTAGTTGTTTCGATGTCTGACTCGACAGGGGCAACGTTGGCAAAGACAATAAAAAATATTCCGGTAACTCGACCTAACCCACCTCGCCTGAGTGAGCATCTTCGAGAGTTGAAAGACATTGAAGAGTCGGGCATATTTTCGAACTTTGGTCCGGTAAATCAACGGTTCGAACAGGAGCTCGCAGTTACTATCTTCGGCACTGGCCAGTGTCTTACTGTGTGCAATGCGACGATCGGTTTGATGGTCGCGATGAGGCAGGTGCTCGGCGAAGATCGGCCGAGAGAGAGACGGTATGCACTGATGCCGTCCTTCACGTTTGCGGCAGTTGCACATGCGGCACTGTGGAACGGACTTACTCCGCTTTTTTGCGACATCGACAGAAAGACGTGGCTACCCTCGGCTGAGCATGAAGAGGAGTTACTCAAGAGCCATCAAAATGAGATCGCCGTCGTCGTACCCTATGCTACGTTCGGAAATAATCTCGATCTGCGCCGGTATGACGAGTTATCGGAACGTTTTGGCGTACCTATCGTTGTTGATGCAGCGGCCTCGCTTGGGGCTTTGGATGCCGATGGCAGAGGCTTTGGCAGCGGGTTTCGGTGGCCGGTAGTTTTTTCCATGCACGCCACGAAAACATTCGCCACTGGCGAAGGCGGCGTAATTTATTGCGCTGACGTGGACCGAGTGAAGAGAATGCGAGCGATGTGCTCGTTTGGCTTTGAAGCTCCGAGGGTTGCCACACTGCCTGGTTTAAACGGGAAGCTCAGCGAGGTCAGTGCTTTAACGGCTTTATTGCAACTGAAAAGGTTTGAGGGTGTGGTGGAGCACCGAAGGTTGTTATCCGAGGCATATCGTCGTCACCTTCCAGGATGGGCTCAACAAGGGAGTTGCGGGAAGCGGCAATCTTTTGCATTTCAATCCGTGCTTCTAAGAGAGTCGCTGACGCCGATGCGAATGGCCATCGTTGAAATGCTCCGCGCTCGTGGTATTGGCGTAAGCACCTACTTTAGCCCTCACTTAGCAGAGCAACCGTATTTTTCGAGATATGGTGTGGCCGCATCTTTGAAAGTAACTCAAAATATCTCAGAACGGATCTTGACACTACCGATGTTCGACACTATGACAGATAGTGATGTTCATGATGTGGCGTCCGACCTTATCAATTCAGTCTCGCAGTTAGAGGGCGAAGCCATTGGCGGTGACGAGCGCCAAATGGTTGAAGCTAAGACAAGTACTCCTGCATATGTCGCGGCGAATTTGACTTCCGATAAGAGCTAGTTCAGAACCTAGAAACTTTGCAGAATTACCTGGGTTAAGAGCAAGATGCTAAAGCCGGTGCACAGTAACTACTCGGAGGGAAACCAAGGTAACCATAAGTACCCTCTGGTATCGATAATTATCCCTTATTACATGCACGAGAAGTTCATCGCCGAGACAGTGTGGAGTGCGAAGAATCAGAGTTATCCAAATACAGAGATAATCGTCGTCGATGATGGATCTCCTGAACCTCCCGATCGCGCAATAAACAACATCCCTGGAATAAAGCTGATACGCACCGAGAATCTGGGATGCCCGGGAGCGCGGAACATTGGTTTCAACCACTCCTCCGGCGAATACTTAATTTTTCTCGATGGAGACGACGTTCTGCTTCCCGGAGCGATTGAAGCTCACCTCGCGGCCCTGGCTGATGCGCCGGCGGCGTGTCTCAGCTTCGGATCAGTTCGCATCATCGACAAGGACGGTCACGAGAAGAGAAAGGCTCGAATCTGCGCACCAAGAAAGAACTACTTCCTGATGCTTCTGGAGCATAATCCGATCGCCTCGCCAGGTTCCATGATGCTTCGTAGAAAACCGTTTGTTGAGGTTGGGTTATATGACCCCAACTTACGTTACTTTCCAGATGATTATGAGCTTCTGCTACGACTAGCCAGACGCTACGATTTCGTTCAGCATAGTGTTTGCGTCCTTGAATACCGCCGCCACTCTACCAATGTTTCTGGAGATCAGGAGGCTATTCTCACGGGCACGTTGGCTGTACTCGATTCTTTGGAGAAGCGGGAGAAGTTTACTCCAGACCTGCGAAGACGAATAGAGCACGGACGAAGGCGATGGATCCATCAGTGTCGCCCAAAGGACGAGCTTGGCTATCACCTGCGAAGTATCTACTATCGTGGGCGTGAGTTATGGAATATTCCATTTCGAAATCTGTTCAGCGACAATTTTTAAAAGATCGCGGCGAACGCGATCCTTGTAGAGACCATTTGTGCGCCACCGCTTCAAGAAATACGTAGAGATAATTTAAGGCTTTGTTGCCTGCACGAGTACTTCTACTGCCGGCACCACCATATCGAGTAGAACTGCCTGCGGAGCCTCCGCCGATTTCAAAAACGAAAGTTGTTGTTCGAGGACAGGCGAACTGACTGGCTTGTGGCTTTCGAGAGAATCGAGAGCTGAAAGGCCGATCACAGCAGTCTGACTGAGGGTCCGTGAGACGGGCTCGAGTTCGGCGGTTAATGCTGACTGTGGCAACGTTGGTTGTAGTGCGGCATCATTGTCTCGCCAGAGAATTAGCCACCTGCGTGCCTGTTCTAACTCTTCCGAGGTCGCATGTCCCGTAGCAATCAAAGTGGCGAAGTGATGAAATTCGCGAGCTCGATCACTCTCAGGAGACACCGCATCGACCATCTTGTTGAGGGGAGTGAGGCTGGTGTAACTGGCTAAGGATTCGCGAGCGTATCCTTTCGGCGGTTCGACTGCGCTTGCCAAAACCTTTAGTGGAGCCACGTTGGTGGTTTCGGCCATGCGCTGAAGCATCTGCTCGGTGGTTGATTGGTAAGTTTGGCCGCTGTACGTCAGGTTGTTCGCGACGATTGCCAATCGACGGTACATCGAGTCGATATCCGTTACTTCTTTCGGCGACCAGAGGCGCTCTGCGATGGCGGCGGTGCGTGGCCAGATGCGCCCTCCCATGTTTTCAGGAGTTACAAACTCACTCCACATCGTTGCCTCTCCTCCCAGGATATTGCGTTGCTGCTCCGGGGTGAGTTTTGCTGCTGCATCTGCGAGCGGGTCGACCGCGTAGTGTTCAGAGGCAGGTTGGTTCAGGTCGATGTAGTAGCCGGCAGAGAGGATACCGCGATTGCCGCGAAGAGCAGCTTGGGCGAGCGAGTCCTGACCGCGCCATGATTGAATGACAACATCTTTTGGTGTATCGGGCTGTAGTACTTCGTCCCAACCAACTGTGATTTTTCCGCGCTTCGCGACCAACTGCTGCACACGTCCGGTGAAGTATGCCTGTAGCGCGGCATCATCCTTCAGGCTGTGTTGACGCATGTATTGTTGGATCCGAGGGTTTGCGTCCCACTCTTTGCCGTTGCATTCGTCGCCGCCGATGTGAAAGTACGCGTCCGGAAAGAGAGCCGTCATCTCGCCTATGAAGCGATCGAGGAACTTGTACGTACTTTCACGTGTGGGGTCCATCGCCGGGTCGAAGATGCCCCATTTTCGTTCGATGAGATAGGGGCCTTTGCCACTCGCGAGATCGGGATACCCGACGAACCAAGAGGTGGCGTGACCGGGCATGTCGAACTCTGGAATCACGCGGATGCCGCGGTCTCGAGCGAACTCGATGGTCTCGCGAACCTGATCCTGGGTGTAGTACTCTCCGTCTGATCCTTTTTGTTGCAGGAGCGGAAAGAGCTTGCTCTCGATGCGGAATCCCTGGTTTTCTGAGAGGTGCCAGTGAAAGACATTCAACTTTACTGCTTCCATTCCGTTCAAAGTCTGGCGAATGACGTCGAGCGGCATGAAGTGGCGACCAGAGTCGATCATGAGACCGCGCCATGGGAATCGTGGGGCGTCATCAATCGTTATTGAGGCAACAGCGAAGCCTTGTGGCGTGACGTTGACCAGTTGGAGAAAAGTTTGCAGGCCATGTAGGATGCCAAGTGGATTGGGCGCAGTGAGGAGTACACGGCTCGGCGTTACCTCAAGATGGTAGGATTCGTCTTCGCTGAGTTGCTGAACGTCTTTGCTGGGTCCAGAGGCTTTGATGATGAACTGGGGCTGACCCGCGGAGGGTGTTGCCCAAAGCGGAATTCCGGTTCTGCTCGAGAGGTTGGCGATGAAGCGTTCCCTTGCACGCCCGAGACGTGGTTCGGTGTATCCCTCGATTACGATCGGAAAGCTTGCATCGATGGAAAAGCTGCCGGTGCCAGCGGCTGCATGGGCTGGGAGCGGCATGATGGATAGAGGAGTCTCTGCCTGAGTGGATGCGTTTGCGGCTAGAAATAGTGAGAGGAAGACAACTGACAACTTGCGTGCAAACGGCATTCCGTATCGCCTCCGAAGAGCAGGTAGCTATTGAGTTGTTGTAACGAGTTTCCCTAGATGGACATACTATCGCTCTTTCGGTTAGCTGTGCTTCGCCGATTTGTGCAGGAATATCTGCTTCGCGTATTTCGTCAAAATTCAGACGTACATCGCAACGCTAAACCCGCCGCGCGTTTTGTTTTTGCATTGAGGGCGATGAGAAGCTGGCTGGACACAAGGCGGCGGACAGCTTCTCTTCCCTGCTCGGTGATTTAGAAGACGAACTTTGCGGCAAGTTGCAGAATGCGTGCGTTGTGCGCGGCGGTCGCCGTCAGGAATCCGTCAGTCGCACAGCCATCGTAGCAATCCGCGGTTGCATTGATCGCGCTCCATTGCGTGTGGTTGAAGATGTTGAAGGCCTCGGCGCGGAACTCGAAGTGCATGTCCTCGTGAACGGCAAAGTTTTTGAAGAGGCCCATGTCGAAGTTAGTATGCGCAGGAAGGTTGAGAACGTTCCTCCCGGCGTTGCCATAGGTGAGTCCCTGCGGAGCAGCGAAGGCATCGCTGTTGTAGAGCCGCGGCCCTGGCTGGAGGCCGGGATGCCGGATTGCAGCTTTGCCGTGAATATTTCCGACGATATCAGGATAGGACTGAACTGCGTTGCCCTGGCTGGTTGCAAACGCATTTCCAGTGCCAGCATTGTCCGCGATGATCGTGTTGATGATGCTGAAGGGTGTGCCGGTCTGGAAGCTAGTTAGGTCGGAGATCTGCCATCCACCAAGAGTCGAGTGCAGGAGTCCGGGTTTGACGAAGAGGGGAATGTCATAGACCAGACTGACAGCAAGATTGTGTCGTTCGTCGAAGTTCGAACTCGCAGTGCTCTGCCCCAGATTGTAGCTATTGATGACCTCGGTTGAGCCATAGCCTCCGCTCGAACCCTCGTCGATAGCATGGCTATAGGTGTAGGCCACACTGCCGTTCAAGCCGCCGAAGTATCGGGTGAGTCCGATCTGGAGTGCGTTGTAGCTAGAACTGACGCCGTTGGTGGAGTTGTTAATTCCATCCAGGCCCGTATAAGGACGATATGGAGCAGCGCCATCAAAGAGACCGCAAGCGACGATGAGATGATTCAAGACATTTCCCGCAATCGGTTGACCATTCACTGCGCCGGTATAGCCTGCAGCGTAAGAGCCTGTGATGCTGCCGCAATCGTCAGCGGAGATAGCCTGGCCAGGGCCGTAGGGATTCTCCGAGGCTGTGAGCGGCCTGATCTGGTTCAAGTCATACCAGGTGGGGAGATGCCGTCCGAGGCTCCCAACGTAGGCCAGCTGCAGCACAGTATGGCTGGGTAACTCTCCCTGAACCGCCAGATTGAACTGTTGCACATACGGCCAAACAGCGTGGGTTGGAATTGCGAACACGCTCAGCGGGAACTGCACCTGTGTTCCACCGGCGTTGTCGTAGCCGGTGAAGTTGTATTTGAAAGGAGTCTGCACAAGCGGAGAAGAGCCCTCCAACGCCTCGGAGTTGCTTTCGTTCCCGTTCGTGTGTTCGAAGAAGATGCCATAGCCGCCGCGTACAGAGAGTTTTCCGTTGCCGAAGACGTCATACGCGAATCCGACTCGAGGAGCTGGATTGAAGAGATGTCCCGACATACAACCCGGAGGTGCACCATTCACGCCGCATGACACCAAGCCGTTGAAGATGTTGCCCGAACCCGGCACAATTGCTCCTACCTGCTGTTGCGTCAATGGGTTCACGCCATCGACATCGATCAGTGGCGCGTTCGAAGCGCTCCAAACTCCTGGTTCAAAGTTTCCCGACTGTTTGCTGATGTCGCGATAGGTCCCGAAGAGGCTTAGTCGGAGACCAAGATTGAGCGTCAGTCTGTCGTTCACGCGCCAGTTGTCCTGGAAGTAAGGTTCAACGATTTTGTATCGGTTGTAGTACTTCGGCTGAGCCGAGGTCTGCGAGAACGAAGCGATCTGCGCCGTCAACAGGTCGGCAAATGCGTTCCCCGTGGTTACCGCCGTTGCAGAAGTATTGAAGTTGAAGGTTCCCTGATTGTTGCCACTTGAGGGTTCGTTCTTTTGAGCTGCAATCATGCTGACGCCGAAGATCATCGTGTGCCGCTTGAGCGTTTTGGTGAGGTCGTCGCGATAGCTGTAGGTTGGGTTCGAGTTTTTCCAGGGGAAGAAGCCTGTGGTTTCGTTGAATCCTCCGCCGTATGCTGCGTTTCCTGTCACTGTGATCGAGGGCAAAACATTGCCGTAGCCATTGTCAAAGAAGCCGTTTCCGCCGAAGCTGCCACGGTCGATGTTTGGTGTGGTGTTAAGGAGGGTGATGTGGTCGGTGGTGTAGTCGGCAACGAACTCGTTGACGAGGGATGGTGAGGCGGCATAGGTGAGGCTGGCGACCATGTCGATGCCGGGGCCGGCGAAGCTATTCTGAACGGTGGGAAATGAGCCGGATTGAAAAGTTGCAGGTGTGCTCGTCGTGGACCATGAGTCGTAGATGAAGCGATAGAAGCCACGAAGTTTTTCGCTGACGACTTGATCGATACGGAAGAGCTCTTCGCGGTTCGTAGTCAGTTGCGATGGAGACGCCTGGAAGAAGGATGATGTGCCGGAGCCGCTGTTTGCCGCGGGTATGAGTACGAGCAGCGCTTGTCCGTTGGGATCGACCGGGACCTGATTGTTCGCAAAGTATGAGCCGGTTGCTGGATTGACGGGGCAATCCGGAAAATCTGCTATGTCGACAGCGCTGCCGGAGGATGGACAGAGATCAGAGAAGTTGCCGGTGCGCTCCGCATCGGAAGGGACTTGCTGATTGAAGAAGGTGCCTGGCACGTTTTCGTGACGCCACTCCTGTGAGTAGAAGAAGAAGGTCTTTTTGACGGCTGGCGTGTAGAGGTGGGGGATGTAGACCGGGCCACCGATGGTGAATCCGTAATCGTGCTTCTTGTAGGTCGGGACTGTCTGGGCAAAGTAGTTCCGCGCGTTGAATACGTCGTTGCGGAGAAACTCGAATACATCGCCATACAGGCGGTCGGTTCCCGACTTGGTTTGAGCCTGCACTGTACCGGAGGCGTTTCGTCCGTATTGGGCTCCATAGTTCGAGGTGAGCACCTGCGTCTCGGCGATTGCATCAACGTTCGGATAAACGTTGAGCGTGGAGTTGCTTCCGTTGTCCATAATGCTCGCGCCGTCGAGCTCCCAGTTGTTGTACTGTGGACGCCCCCCATTCATGCTGTATTCGACACTGCCGGCAACACCGGTTTCACCCTCATCCTGCTCGGTCTGGTTGACGACACCGGGAGAGAGGGTTACGAGTTGGCTGAAGTTGCGACCGTTCAAGACCAGCTGCGTGATCTGCTTGCCGGTGATGGTGAATGAGATCTCAGGCGACTCCGTCTGGACGACGCCCATGTCGCTGCCGCTTACCTTCACTTCACTGGCCGTAGCTCCAATTGTGAGTTGCGCGTCCACTCTTTCGTTGCGCGCTACGCGAACGATGATGCCGGTAGCCGCGAACTTCTGGAACCCCTGGGCGGAGATCTCAAGGTTGTAGGTACCGGCTTCAAGGCCGGGAATTGAATACTCTCCAGCCGTATTGGTAACAGCGCCGATGTGAGTTCCCTGGCCAGTGTTGGTGAGCGTCACAGTGGCGTTCTGAATTGCGGCGCCGCTTGGGTCTGTGACCGCGCCGTTGATCGCGCTCGACTGTTGCGCAACGAGCAGGCTTGGCACAAGTAGCTGCAATGCCACAACCATGATGCGAATAACACTGCGGATTGATGTGCCGGTGGACTTATAAGTCATGACGGGTTGGGCGTGAGAGAAGGCGAACGACTCGGATTTGGGCGAACAGATAGAACGATGGGAACGCATAAGTTAAATGCCTCCGAGACCACGCAGAGATGAATAAACTGGCAGTTCTAGAACAGCATTGCTAAAGAAGTATCCGGGTGGACCTATGACTCATCTATTCGGTGGGCCTAATATTAGAACGTTTGAATACTATGTCAAGAGAAAGTTTTTATTCCTGTAAGAATTCCTGGCTGAGCAGAGCTATCTCGTGATGGGGTTATCTTTACTGGAATAGGTATGGAGAGAAGAAACATTTGACCTCCCTGGATCGATCTCGATGTTTTCTGCTAGCCGGTCTATGGATCGCCGGTGGCTGCCAGGCTTTTGGAGTTCACACGGGAGCGTTCGGTGGCAATGAACCAGAGACCCTCGTTTCGTTGCAGGAACTCGCCGCTAACAAGTCCGACGCTGCGACGCACTTCTCCGAAGGATTACACGAGATGAAGAGCGGGCAACTGAGCCAAGCAGAAGAGAGCTTTCGACGCGTCATAGCGCTCGATCCGAAGTCGGGAGCGGCGCATATCAATCTGGGCGTGACGTATATGCGGGAACGGCGATGGGATGATGCTCTGACTGAGTTGCGGCGGGCGGAGACACTGTCTCCAACTGTACCGGGTATCCAACTCAACATTGGGCTTGCCTACTATCGCAAGAACGATTTCGACGCGGCGATAGAGCCGTTCTCTGAGACATTGAAGTTACAACCGAATTCTCTTCAGGCAAGTTATTTGCTAGGTCTGTGCTACTTTTTCACGAATAAGTACAAGGCAGCCGCAGATACGTTGACTCCCCTATGGGAGCAGGAGTCGACCAACCTGAACTACCTTTATGTTCTGAGCATTGCAGCCAGCAAATCGTCGAATGCACCACTGCAGAAGCAAGCGTTCGACCAAATGATTGCCATCGGCCAAAATTCAGCGGAGTTTCATTTGTATGTAGGGAAGGCGTGGCTTGCGGGACATGATACCGATCACGCGCTTGAACAATTTCAAGCCGCAGCGGCGTTGAAGCCGGAGCTTCCGCTTGTTCATTATTTCCTGGGACGCACCTATCTCGAACGGTACGCCTACGCAGAAGCTGAGGCGGAGCTGAAGAAGGACGCGGCTATTGAGCCGGATTTCGCCTATAACTACGAAGAGCTTGGGCTTCTCTACGCAAAGCTCAATGAGCCAGAGAAGGCGGAGGCGTCTTTCCGCAAAGCCATTGAACATAATCGGGAGCTAGTGAACTCTTACTTCGGGCTTGCAAAGTTGTACAGGGACGCGGCGCACTACCAGGAGGCACTGGATATGCTGGATCATGCGGAGGCTCTTGCGGCGCAGAGCGCGAGCGTGCATTACATGAGGGGGCAGGTTTTGAATCACCTCGGACAGCGTGCGCAGGCGCGTCAGGAGTTCGATACGGCTTCGAAGTTGCTGAAGTCTTTTAACGACCGTCTCCAACAAGATCCATCGGGGGATCAGTCTGCGGACGCTCAGAATGCGGCGCAACAGTAAGGGCATCTGGTGAGCCGAGGTAGTGTCCTGTGATTACGCCACCCAGACTTGCATGTTTAGCTCTCGCGGTTTGGTCGGCGGTAGCAGAGACGGGACGGTATGCTATAACTTCAGCATCTTAACGTAGCGGCCCATTGGTTTATGCGCAGAACCCAAAACGCTGGAAGAATCACGCTGGCCGACGTAGCGCGCGAGTCCGGATTCTCCTCATCGACCGTGTCGATCGTTCTCAATGAAGCACCACTCTCGCGCTATGTTGCGGCGAAGACGAAGTTGCTCATCAAGGAGACCTCGAAGCGGCTCGGCTATCGTCCGGATGCATTTGCGCGTTCTCTACGCCGTCGTAGAAGCCTGACGATTGGCATCATGGTCTTCGACATCTCGGACCCATTCTGCACTCTGATTCTCAAAGGTATTCAGAAGACGCTGGAGCCAACCGGCTACCTGCCGATCATCATGGATGCGTATAACGAGCCTAAGCAGTTCGAACGCTATCTGGAGATGATGCTGGAGCGCAGACTGGAAGGACTGATCATCGTTGCTAATTGGTTATTTGCCGATATCGAGATGTTTGGCGATCTCGAGCGAGAGCGCATTCCGATGGTCATGGTTGGACGTTCGATGTCGATTGGTTCCATGAGTTCGGTGATGGTCGACAATGAGGCCGGCGGTTATGCCGCTCTCGAACACCTCTACAAATTGGGCCATCGCAAGATTGCGTTCGTTCGCGGCCAGGTTAAGCTTGCGGACAGTAGTGAGCGATACAGCGGCATGATGCGATTTGCGCAGGAGGTGGGACTGAAGATCAATCCTTCACTCGTCGTCGATCTGCCAAATGCTTTGGACCCACTCTCAAGCTTTCATCAGGGCTACCGACTTACCAATGAGTTGCTGGCTATGGGGAAGCCATTTTCCGCGATAGCGGCCTTCGATGATTTGACTGCATTCGGAGTCATGCGGGCGTTACGAGAGCGGGGGGTGAGGGTGCCCGATGAGTGTTCCGTCATTGGCTTCGACGATGTCTCTCATGCAGCGCTCTTCAGCCCCGGACTTACGACGGTGCAGCAACCGATGGAAGAGATGGGTCGCATCGCTGCGGAGCGCGTACTGCGCGGAATCGATGCACTCGCTGAAGAAACACATGTACCCGAGAGCGACGGCCATACGCTGTTGGTGCCGACTGTTCTGGTGCGTGAGTCGACGGCCCGGCGACGCCCATAGCCGTGGTCGTTTGGAAGTTTTTGTTGACATTCAAAGCGAAATACTTTTAGCTACTCCTATTCGATATTCAAACGTTTTAATATTTCTCGTTTCCTGTTCATCTTTGGCGACAAAATCGTTCCACTATCAGGCTTCCCTCGCGGCTGAGATGCGGAGAGTTTAATTCCCTGGTACGGAGAGAGATCACTGGAGGTTTGAAAGGCCATGATTCTGCAGAAACGATCTGTACTATCTCTGTCTCCCGGTGGCGTTCTACTCGTGATCTTTCTATCGTTCGCATGGAGCGTGCCTGGACTTGCAGCAACCGATTCGGCATCGACCATCACACCGCTGAAGTCGGGTTGGACAGTTCAGTCCGATTGTAAGATCCGCGGTGATGGGGCGAAGCTTTCTGCTCCTGACGTGCACACTGAGGGATGGTATACCGCGACTGTTCCTGCGACTGTGCTCGCGGTGCAGGTTGCGGCAGGCGAGTTTAAAGATCTGTTCGTTGGTACAAATCTGCGTTCAATTCCAGGAACCTCGTACCCGCAAGGAGATAACTTTTCTAATCTTGAGATGCCCGGCGACAGCCCCTACCGGTGTGGTTGGTGGTATCGCAAGACGTTTCACGTCGCGGCTACGGAGCGGGGAAAAACTTTCTGGATGCGGTTTAGCGGCATCAACTATCGGGCTGACATCTGGCTCAACGGTCAGAAGATCGCAGACTCGACGCAGGTGCAGGGCGCTTATCGTACTTATGAGTTTGACGTCACGAAGGCTTTGAAGCCCGGTCATGAAAATGTGCTGGCTGTCGAAACATTTGCACCGACTCCGACCGACCTGGGTATCAACTGGGTCGATTGGAATCCATGTCCACCAGATAAAGACATGGGCCTGTGGGGACCGGTCACATTGGTAACGAGCGGTCCTGTTGTCGTTCGATCCCCGATGGCAACGAGTCATTTCTCCGATGCTTCGCTGAAGACGGTGGAGCTTACAGTTCGTGCGGAGGTCAGCAATTCAACAGACCATTCGGCTAAGGGACGCCTTGAGGGCACTGTCGCGGGAGTAGCAATCTCACAACCTGTGACACTTGATGCGGGTGAAACTAAAACTGTTACGTTCGCGCCTGCGGATTTCTCTCAGCTGCGGATCAAGAACCCCCATGTGTGGTGGCCTGCCGACGTGGGCGCACACCCACTCGAGACGCTAACACTTCAATTTGTTCTCGATGGCGCGGTCTCTGACGAAACAAGTGTTCGCTTCGGTATACGGGAGGTCACGTCAGAGCTAACGCCGAAAGGATACCGGCTCTTTCATGTCAACCAGCACCCTATTTTGATACGTGGCGCTGGCTGGACACAGGACATGCTTCTACGCCAACAGCCCGAACGACTGGCTGAAGAGTTCCGTATGGTGCATGACATGCACCTGAATACGATTCGCCTCGAAGGCAAGATGGAGACCGACGAGTTCTTTCGCCTTGCGGATGAGCAAGGTGTGATGGTGATGGCAGGATGGTGCTGCTGTGACCATTGGGAGCATTGGGATAAGTGGGCGCCAGATACTCTCAACGTTGCGACAGCTTCATTGGCGTCTCAACTGTTGCGGATCCGCAGTCATCCGAGCCTCATCGCATGGCTGAACGGAAGCGACAACCCGCCGCCGGCGAATGTGGAGACTGCCTATCTGAAGGTGCTCGCGCAGACAGATTGGCCGAACGTGATTCTTTCGTCCGCCACGGGGACGCCAACGACTGTAAGTGGCCCAAGCGGCGTTAAGATGACTGGGCCTTATGATTTTGTCGCGCCGTCCTACTGGCTGGTCGATTCGCGCTACGGAGGAGCTTACGGCTTCAACACCGAGACCAGTCCTGGGCCTGCTGTTCCTTCGCTGCAGAGCCTGAAGAAGATGTTGCCGGCTGACCATCAGTGGCCGCAAGACGCGGTGTGGGGTTATCACGCGGGCGGCGAAGGCTTTCAGAACATCCACGTCTTCAACGATGCCATGACAGCGACCTATGGTGAGGTCAAGACCGCTGAGAGATATAACCAGATTGCGCAGTCGATGGCCTTCGATGGAGAACGCGCTATGTTCGAGGCGTATGGTCGCAATAAGTACACTTCGACGGGCGTAATCCAATGGATGCTTAATAATGCGTGGCCTTCGAGCATCTGGCATCTCTATGACTATTACCTGGATGCCGGTGGTGGCTACTACGGGACGAAGAAGGCATGTGAGTTGCTGCATGTTCAATATTCGTATGACGACCATAGCGTCTATGTGGTCAATAGCCTCTTTACCGGGGCTTCGGGGCTTACCGCAGTAGCCCACGTGTATGACCTCGATTTGAAGGAGCTCTACACTAAGTCAAACTCTGTCGATGCGGGCCCCGACAGCTCGGTCAAGGCTATCGACATTCCGCAAGAAGTCTTCCAGACTGCGTCCAGCACGTACTTTATTCGGCTTGAATTGAAAGATGTCAAGGGTACGACGGTTAGCAGAAACTTCTACTGGGTCCCCGGTAAGCTGACCGAGTTTGACTGGGCGAAGACGAACTATACGCATACACCGGCCAAGACCTCAGAGGATATGACTGCTCTTGGCAACCTGCCTGCAGCGCACATTACAGCGACCGCTCATACTTTTGGAAATCTGATCCACGTACGTTTGACGAATCCATCGACGAAGCTGGCGTTCCAAATTGCTGCGGAACTGAAGGACGAACACGGAGAGAAGCTTCCGCGAATAATATGGACCGATAACTACATTGAATTGATGCCGGGCGAAGAGCGCGAACTGACCGCATCGATACCATCCGACATGATTGCAAGCGTGGGCTCGAAACGAGTTGAGGAGTGGAAAGTGAAGATCGAAGGATGGAATACCGCGGCTGTTACCGCCTCTTCAAATCCAGGCCAGTAAACATCGGAATGAGAAAAGAGCAGAGACATAATGCCAGCTGAATTGCAGGACGGACAATCAGTTACGCTCAAGCGCAGCTTGCGATATCGCGACCTGATTCTATACGGGATCATTCTGATCCAGCCGACTGCGCCGATGCCGGTGTTCGGGGTTATCTACCAGGAGTCGCGCGGGCACGTTCTGATGGCGATTGTATTTGCGCTCGTCGCCATGCTGTTCACCGCGTACAGCTATGGACGAATGTCGCGCGCTTATCCAAAGGGCGGTTCAGCTTTTACCTATGTGAGTGAAGAGCTGCACCCCAGTATCGGATATATGACCGGCTGGTGCATGGCCATGGATTACATCCTGAATCCACTGATTTGTACTATCTGGTGTAGCAGAGCTGCAATGAATTTTGTGCCTGGAATTCCTTACGTGGCGTGGGTACTTCTGTTCGCGGCATTGTTTACCGCACTCAACCTTCGCGGCGTAGAGACGTCGGCCCGTATCAACGCCGCAGTTGCAGCGGGGCTGGGAGTCGTGATCGTACTCTTCGTTGTTGCCGCCTTACGGTACATCCTTCACTTGCACATGGGATCATCCGCGTTCTATTTAGATCCCGTATACAACAGATCAACGTTCTCCGCGCCCGCCGTGTTTCGCGGAACCTCTATCGCTGTACTTACCTATATCGGTTTTGACGGCATATCAACTTTGACTGATGAGGCTCATGATCCAGCGCGGACGGTTCCGCGGGCGATCATTCTTACCTGCTTGATTACAGGTGTACTAGCCTCGATCGAAGTTTATCTCGCGCAGCTTGTCTGGCCGCGCGGGATGGCCTTCCCTGATCTTGATACAGCCTACGTCGCAGTCGCCCAACGTGTCGGGGGAGTTTTCCTGTTCGCTTTGATGAACGGTGCGCTGTTGATCGCAACCATCGGCTCCGGCATGGCATCGCAGTTGGGCGCGGCGCGGCTGCTGTTTGCGATGGGCCAAGACGGCGCCTTGCCGCGAAAGTTCTTCGGCACGCTCAATCCAACCCGACGCATTCCTCAGAACAACGTCCTGCTGATTGGTGGAATCGTGTTGATCGGCGCTCTTGCTCTGAGCTATCAACTCGGCACGGAGCTGTTGAATTATGGCGCACTACTCGCCTTCATGGGGGTCAACGTTGCTTCTGCTGTACTCGCCTGGCGTACGAAGGAAGCAAACCAGTGGGTTCCGATCCTACTGTCGGGATGTGGTTTTGTGGTGTGCTTCTTCTTATGGCTGAACCTGGGTCCAACCGCACGTTGGGCAGGAACCGCATGGGCAATATTAGGAATAGCGCTGTGGTTGCTCCGTAGAAATCTAATGACCGCAGACAAGCAGCTGGCCGGCTGATTATGCCGCTCGATGTTCTGGACGTTCAAATGACAGTATGCAAGGAGGCAAGTTGGCGCAGTTTGATGTAACGCTGGCGGGTGAAATCACGATGGACCTGCTCCTGTACGGCCTTCCTGAAGAGCTTCCGGTGGAACGTGAACTCGTCGCCGATCACATGGCTTTAACGCTAGGCGGCTCTTCCGCTATCACGGCGCATAACCTCGCTGTGCTGGGCAGCCGGACGGGATTTATTCCGCAGCTTGGCGGTGATCCGTTTACTGAAGTTTGCGTCGATACGCTCCGCCGGGCTGGCGTTGATTTGTCGCATGCTGTCGCGCCAAAGACAGACGTTAGTACAGGAGTCACCGTTCTCTTGCAGCATCAGCGGAGCCGGCGTGCGCTCACTTACTCTGGCACCACATCGAGCTTGCGGTATGAGGATCTCGATCTCACTTACCTTGCCTCAGGAAGACATTTTCATCTGTCTTCCTTCTTTCTTCAAAGCGGGCTGCGCAACGATGTACCGAAACTTCTGGCTGCAATGCATCGTGCGGGGCTCACAACGTCACTGGATACGAATGACGATCCTGAGGACTTGTGGGCTGGCCCGCTCGCAGAGACATTCGCGCATCTTGATATATTGATGCCAAACGAACGGGAGGCATGCAGACTCGCGAATGAATCTTCTTTTGAAGATTCCGTCAGGAAACTGGCCGAAAAGATTCCGTTGCTGGTCGTCAAACGAGGTGCGAAGGGCGCTTTGGCCATGCACCATGGAATACGTTACGAAGCGCCTGGATGCACTACGAACGTGGTGGACGTTATTGGCGCAGGGGATAGCTTCAACGCTGGGTTTCTCCATGCCTTCGTTCATCAAAGCAGCGTCGATGGCTGTCTCGCCTTAGGCAACGCGTGCGGCGCCTACTCCACCACATCGAGCGGCGGAGTTCAGGCATTCTCCGATTCTGCACGCATGCAGCGATTTTTCGAAAGGTGCGGAGTAGCCGAAAAGACTTTCTTGTAATGGTGCAGCGATAACCTAGCTGTTGATGAGCCGCATAATGTGGTCGGCAGCGTCGGTAGCTTCGCTTCGGTGTCCGACGTAACAGGTGGCTCCCCTGACCGCGCGTTCAAAGACCTGAACCATGCCTGGCGATTCCGCCATGATATGAGGTGTATTTCGAAGCAAGATTAATAGCGCTTCGCTTTGAGCCGCCGCCTTCACATTCCAGGCTGACTCAGGCAGATACTGCAACGACAAAATCCAGCCTACTGGAGACGGAGCTTCGCCTACAGCCGCGTTGCACTCTGCGGGAAGCATCGGAACCTGCTCAGGGCGACCGTTCCTGACCAGGAGGACTCTCGGATACGGGTGTACGAGACCCTCCGAGTCAATCACTGCATATTCATCGGATAAATAAGTCGCACCTCGTCGCAGAAGTTCGGTCACTAGAGACGATTTTCCCGCATGCGTACTTCCCGGTAGCAGCAAGGCGCGCTCGCGCCATAGGACGGCACCCGCGTGGACCGCTCGTGCCGTCGTCAGGCGAGGAACTACGGCATCGTCTAATGTTCTTATGAGATCCGGCACCAGCTGGATTGCTTCACGAGCCGATGCCACCACAACATCGTCTGCCAGTAGCTGGAGTTGATCTGCAACTTGAATTACACGAATGGAGATATCGGGCTTACCAACGGCATTTGCCACTCTCGGCAACGACGGGAATATATAGCGTTGCAGGACCGCATGTGCTTCAATGCAATCCGTCTCCACTCGAATGCTGCAGTTGAATACGCGAAGGTCGAAATGATACATACTGGCCATGCAGATTTATCGAGCGCAAAAAATGGCGAGCTTGATCTGAAGCCTCGATGGTATACGAGGATCGATGTTTTAGAGCATCATTTTGTCTTGTGACCAGTGGCCACCTTTCACGGACGAAGGGTCCTTGATAGGTGGCCGGTTCTCAGGACACAAGCGTTCTAGAGGAAGGGTAAAATCGGCTTCGGCTTAGGCTTTGGTGGCGTTGGCTTTGGCGCAGCCGACCGCGCAACCATCGCATGCGCCTTCTGATCCGAGACCGTTAAGGCCACGACGAGAGGCAGGGCGACAGCACTGAGTGATGCAAGGAACTGTCGTCGAGTAGCCGAGGATGATCCTGATGTATTCACCAGTCTCTTATCCTGCAGTTGCAGGAGAGCCTCTTCTGCAATCTCATCGGTTATCGCTGGGTCAAGCGAGCGTCGCATGTCGTCCGCCACGTTCGAAAGCGTCGTCGGAGCACTGCATGCGTCCCACGCTGCACCAGCCGTTGCATTAAGGGCAAAAACAGTCTCATTCTTCGGATCGAGAATAACCCTCGAACCATCGGGAAGTCTGTTTTCTACCAAGGCATTAGATTGAAGGCGTTCAATTTGCATTTTTCACCTCTAAATCGTGGATATCTCTTCCACAAGTGACAATTTCGGAAAGACTACACAACGCGGATCGTTTTTCTACAAATCGTTGGTAACTATCAGGTAATCTTTTGATCGGACGCGTCGGCACGTTTATGAGGCTCACAAAAATGGGTTGCAAACCGCAACCAGATATATACTTACCGGGATTTTAGAACCCCGGATGAGATCCAAAAAGGTGCACAGGCTGGAGGGTTTTATTTTTCGATCTCGCAGTCTGGGCAGTGGGCGCCACGATCAAGCACGGAATATCAGCTCGGCCGTTGGAAGTCGCCTAGATTCGTTTTGATGGAGCAACGACTCTCATGACAGCAGATCGCGACTCCTCTGAACTATTGCGCGTTATTGTCCGGCGGCCGACCAAGGCTGTAGCCGAGCAGATCTATCAGTTCGCGGAACAGATTTGCGATTGGGACTCGCTCCTCGGTCTTGCGGACGAGCATCGTGTCCTGCCTATGCTGTACTTGCGACTTCAGGACGTTAATCCGCCAATTCCTCTCGATATGCAAGAACGTCTGCGAGTCGGATACCACCGCAACATGTTCCATAATCTGGCGAATGCGGCGGAGTTGATCCGCGTTCTCGAATCGTTCCAACACGAGATGATTCCAGCCATGCCGTTCAAAGGTATTGTGCTGGGCGCGTCTGCGTACCAGGACCTTACGAGACGTCCTGCGGGCGATATTGATCTGATCATCCACCACAGGCACCTTGGGAAGGCCACTTCTCTCATTAAGGAGAGGGGCTACGAGCTGAAGACGCAGACGCAGGGAGACGGTACACCCTTTGAAGACTGTTACGAATATCATTTCGAGCGGCAGACAGATGGAATGGTGCTTGAAATTCGTTGGAGGCTTGTGCTGACGCAGCCAAGATTCAGGCGCAATCTTGGTATGGATTGGGTATGGCCGTTGCGTCGAACCGTGATGGTGGCTGGCGCCGAAGTTCCCGACATGAGCCCCGAGATAACTCTTCTAACGTTATGCATGCATGGGAGTAAGCATGTGTGGTGCCGGCTTATCTGGATCTGTGACGTTGCGCAGCTGCTGGCTTCATCACCCGGTCTTGATTGGAACGAGGTCGTTCGAGAAGCCGGTAAGACGGGGCTGTGGCGCTCGCTTGCTTTGGGTGTGCTCCTGGCGCATCGATTCGCGGATGCTGAGGTTCCTCAGGCTGTCCTGCGGCGCTTTGAGTCGGACGCTACGGTTCGCAAACTAACGCAATATATCGTGGAGAATTTATTTGATGCGCCGGGAAGTGCGCCTGAAGGCGGGGTGCCTTATTACGTCAAGCTGCTTGGGTTTCGTGATCGCGTAAGGATGGTGATGTCGTTTGATTATCTGCGTCCGAATGAGCATGATCGAGCTGTTCTCCCTCTTCGGGGGCCGCTTTCACCGCTTTATTACTTGATACGGCCTTTTCGTTTGTTTCGTGATCGAACGCCACGGTGAGACGGCTCGTCCTTTCGATTTACTTCTCGTTCCATTCATCCTGAGCGTCGCTACCTCGCCACAAACCACTGTTTTTTTTGCGAGGGTGAGGCCGGTTTTTTTTGGAGGTGGGTTTTCGTGTTTTTGCTGGGGGTTTTGCAGAAAATCGGTGACAAAACGTGGTGTTTTGGTGGTCAATTTGTGGTGGATTGCGTGGTGAATGTGGTGGTTTGGCGGTCACATTTTCGGGGGTGAAAAATGTGACAGGGATTTGGAGTTTATTTTTTGGTGTTCCTATTTCGGGCAAGATTGAAATCAGGTGGTCCGCCTATCCGGGCGAGACCTTCGTCGGGGTGGTTGTTCAAGAGACGCGGGCTGTCGGGATCGTCAGCGTGTCGCGTCTCTTGAACAGTGATTATTTCAATTCAGCCGGCATCGTCT
Organism: Tunturiibacter lichenicola; assembly: GCF_051013355.1. Lineage (GTDB taxonomy): Bacteria > Acidobacteriota > Terriglobia > Terriglobales > Acidobacteriaceae > Edaphobacter > Edaphobacter lichenicola_F. The sequence goes on from NZ_CP132944.1 coordinate 1,628,658, forward strand.
GCTTGGACGACGGCTTTGATTTTGCCGCTTTGGATGGCGCTGAGTAGCGCTGCGTGGTCGCTCACAGTCTGGTCGCCATAACTCTCCGCCCACGTAGCCAAGGCTTCGGAGAGCACCTTGGAACCGCCGCAGTATCCGGAGATGCGAGCCGGGTCTCCTGTTCGAGCGTGAGAGCGCGCAAGGAGGCTGCCGCACGCCATGGCATAGAAGTTGAATGAGGCGCCGGTTAGCCACTCCACTGGAATCGAGGCTTTCAGGTTCTTCATCTGACGGACGTAGAAGTCGCGGCCGTCGATCGAAGTGTAGCCCAGCATCGGGTCGGAAGAGGCTTGAAGTGCCCGTTGACCCACGACGACACGTTTGCCGTTGTGGCGGAACTCTGCCTCCATCGGGGGCAAATAAGGAGCGTGGGCTGCCTGGACCGATTCTTTGACCTGGAGAAACAGCGGGTCATTTTCTCCATTGCCAAAGAGCAGCACGAGGTAAGCCCTGGTTCCCACTGAACCGACGCCGACGATGCGATGCGCCACGTCAACAACGTGATAGCGGTTCAGCATAATGCGCCGCTCGCGCGGCAGAGTGTCCGCATATTTGTTCAATGCCTCGATGACCTTCTTCTTCGTTGCTGCGGGCACCGTTGTCAGGACCGGCGGATCATCTCGAAATGTCCAGAGTCCGTTGGCATCTTTATCACCAATCTTTGACAGCAAGTTGCGATTGTCGGTGCGCATCGCTTTCGCCATGGTCTTTTCGATGACCGCCTTCGACTTGGCATCTGGCTTTACAATCGCATTTTCGCGCCCCGGGTAGGCGTGCAGATACCAGATGTCTAATACACCCATGTCCTGCAATCGGTCGGCGTTTTCGCAATAACCCTCCACACTGCGCTTTACAGCGGCGGCACGCTCTTTTGCGTTCAGGCCGTTCTGACGACCTGCAATGTTTACGCTGGCAACCAGACGCTTCAGATCCCACTCCCACGGACCGACGACCGCCTCGTCAAAGTCGTTCAGATCAAAGACGACTTCGCGCTGCGGGGTGCCGTAGAAACCGAAGTTGCTGAGGTGCGCGTCACCGTCCATGACTACGGGAAAACCGGTGATGGGTGAGGTTGAAAGATCGGAGGCCATGACGCATGCTGACCCGCGTAAAAACGTAAAGGGCGACGCTGCCATTCGGCCCATACGTAGAGGGATCAGGTGCGCTTGCCTGCCCTTGTTGTTTTCGGCAAGCAACTTCAGTGGGTCGGGGCGATTTCTGGCGGGGCGCCATTCGGCGTGGGATTCAAGCGGAACCTTGAGGCGCATCGCTCTCCCCTGTGCGCGCCGTTCTTCCCACGACGTCATCTTATCTCCCAAGTCAAACTTCTGCAGTGCTTCGAGTTTTGCTATGGCCATGTTTCCTCCGTAAATTTCGCAGTGCGCTCTGCTCTCGGCGGTTCACCAGGATTTCGTATCTATTTCACTGCGCTGAGTAATCCATTCAACACCTCAATGAAGGGGATCTCGGCCAGAACGGTCGGCAACATCGGCAAGGCAATCGAAAAGGATCAGCTCCATGAGCACCTGGCCGAGCAGGACCGGATAGTCGCTGAGCAGGGCCTTTATCGCATGGGGGTTGAGAAGCAGAGTTATAAGAACCAACGGAACCCAGCACACTACGATGGAGAGAGTTATCCTTCGTCCAAGATTCCAGCGATTTGCATCGAGAAGAAAAATTGCCTTTTGCGCTCGATAAAAAGGGCCTCCACGGACGAGCGAGATCCTGCGATCGACCGCGACATACTGCGGCGACTCCGCCTGGCTTTTTGGTGGGGCGAGCTTCTCACTGCCAGTAAACATTCCGTCAGGATAGGCATTTGCAAGAGATGTGTAAACGGGGAATAGTACCAGGATTTCGTCCCAAATCACGTATCGCGCGGCGATCACGTCATTTCGGCAGAGGGTTCCGGTCAATTTGAGATGTAACTCACTGACACGATTTGACGCGACAGAGCAGGTGCATTGGCCACGATCAGCCGAGAAGCCCATGAGTTCACTGCCGCAAACTAAGAGGGCCAACACTTGATCTCAAAAGAGATCCAGTGTTGGCCCCATGCACCGCCGTTGAGAGACTAGAAGCTAATCCGAGCTCCTATCTGGATAAGACGCGGAGTCGCAGCCGACGTGATCTTGCCATCGTTCGTCGAGGACAAGGTTGCTGTTGGAGAGTTGAGGCTGACCATGTTGAACGCGTTGGTGGCATCAGCACGGAACTGTAGACCGATTCCACGTTCGAAGCGGAAGTCACGGGAGATCCCTAGATCGATGTCCCGGTAACCTGGCGCCCGGAGGTAGTCGCGCGGCGTGTTGCCGTCGGCTCCGCCTGGACCGATGCCCCCGACGGCACCAGGGCCGTTGGTGACGAAGGCTGCGGTATTGAACCACGCCTGTGCAGCCGCTATGCGGTTCCTATGAGGGTCGAGAAATGGGCTTACGCCAGCGACAAGATTGGGTCGGTCGTTGTTGTAGCTGTCGTCATTCTTGTCTGACCCTGTCGTGATGTTGAAGGGCTGGCCGCTGTTGAGGCTGACGATGGGTGAGATCGACCATCCATTCGTCAGAACCTTGGCGAAGCGGTTCGGTCCGTTGTAGTAATCGAGCTTCCAGATGCCGGAGATGCTGACCATGTTGCGGCGATCCTGGTCGGATGGTCCCCGTTCCTCATTGAGTGCGCTGAAGTTTTGCGCGGTAGCCAGACCGATTGCGCTGGAGTTGGCGCTCCAGAGTGAGTGGCTCCATACGTAGTAGCCGTTGATCATGAGGTTATGCGTGAGGGGCTTGCGCGCTGAAAACTGCAACGAATGATAGTTCGCAGTCTGGCTCGAATCGATGTAGATGACCTGACCCAGGACGCCAGGGTCATAGGGCCGACGGGCGTTGATGCTGGCCTGCGACGTTGAGGCTCCTGGCGCGTAGACCGGGTTGTTTGCGTCGGGTGCGAAGGGAACATGACGCACGAGATTGCCGACATACGCAGTCTGCATGCTGATGCCAAAAGGCAGCTGCTGCTCGACGGCTACGTTGAACTGATAGGAGACGGGCCATACATACTTTGGATTGATCGCTTCTACGCTCGCTGCGGGAAGAAAGCGCGGGCTCGCGGGATTGTAGATGTAGGGGAATGGATCTCCATTCGGAAAGGAGACCGCGTTTCCATAGACATTGCTGAAGGAAGTAATAGAGCTGAACGTCTGACGGACAGCGAAGGGCTGAGCGTTCGCGGGCTGGTTCCATTCGTTGCCGGAGACGCTGCCGTAGAAGATGCCAGCAGCGGCGCGAACCGCCGTCTTTCCGTCGCCGAATGGGTCGAGAGCCATACCCACACGCGGGGAGAAGTGTGTATTTTGCGTGGCCGCGATGCCTCGCGGGATGCCATGATCTCCTGGAAAGAGAACTCCGGTTGGTGCAGTGGGGATCACTGTCGATTTAACACCGGGTACAAATGCTGCTGTCAGATTCGAAGACTCGACGGGAGACTGCTCGAGGTCGTAGCGCAAACCGAGGCTCGCTGTGAGGCGCGGCGTAATTTTGTAGCTGTCCTGAATGAAGCCCGCGTAGTACCAGGTATTCAGCAGTCCATGGTAAGGGGTGTCCTGCTCCATCGTGGAGACCTGGCCGGTGACGAAGTCTGCCAGTGCATTGCCTGTGGTTGTGGGGGCGGAGGTTTGGAAGTTGAAGATTCCAAAGTTGTCCAGGTTGCCGACGATCGCATCTTTTTCGAGCGAGACTTCGCCGCCAATGTTGAGGGTGTGTCTGCCTTTGGTCAAACTGACTACGTCACGAAGAGAGTAGAAGTCGGTTGTGCTAACCGGTCCGGCCAAGGCTCCGCCGGCGTTGAAGTAGCCCGAGACGGCCAACTGCGGAAGGGCTTTGGGGCCTTGAATTGTGAAGCTCGATCCCAGGTCGCCGAGTGAGACCTCCGGAGTGTTCACGCGGCCGCCAGCCACCCGTGTAAAGGTAAACCAGACCTGATTCGCCGTTGTTCCGCTGAAGGTGTGAATGTCGCTGATGTTGGCATTTTGCTGTTTTGCAAAGGATTGATTCACCGAATACACGATCTGCGAGGTGCTGGAGGAGCCGCCAAAAGCGTTCTGAGTGGTATCGAGGTAGAAGTAGCTTACCGACAGGTGGTCTTTGTCGCCCAAGACTTGATCATATTTTCCTAGATACTCGTCCTGATTCGTGGGGCTGCTAAAGACTCCTACATAACCGCCCGGCGAGGCGGCGGTCGGAGCATTGGGCAACGGGACGTACGTCTTCATGAGGTTTGCCGCTGTCACATCCAGCAAGCCGAGTGGAACGCAACCCACAGTGGCGACAGTGCAATTGACGGATGAGTTTGTGCCTTTGACGGGAGTTTTGGTACCAGGCAGGTTCGGGATAACCTTCGACTGGGTAAAGTCACCGATGCGCTCGAGCGATGTAGGCACAATTGCGCCGGTATACTGCGTTCCAACTGTTTGCCGCAGGCCGCCATAGCTGAAGAAGAAGAAGGCCTTGTCCTTTACGATGGGACCACCCACGGTGCCGCCAAAGTTATTTCTATGGAAAGGCGTCTTCGAGGTTCCTACAGGGGTGCCCCACGGTGTGTCGTTCATATTGGTGTTGCGAAAGAATTCGAACACTGAGCCGTGGAAGCGATTGGTTCCAGAGCGCGTGACAGCGGTTACGACGCCACCCGACATACGGCCATACTGGGCTGCAAAGTTGCTGGTTTCTACGCGGAACTCTTCGAGTGCGTCGGGATTTGGCAGGGGATTGCCATAGTTACGCAATCCGGTCATGTTGATGCCGCCGTCCAGGTAAAAGCTCACCATGGGGACGCCTCCGTCGACTCCTCCATTGATGATGACCTGCGTCGAGGGCACACCGATTACGAAGTTTGGAGTGTTTTGGCTGTTGCTCGCGCTGTTGGATTGCACGCCGGGCGTCAGGGACATCTCTGCATATGCGGTTCTGGTCGTCAATGGCAGGTTGTTGATCTCTGCGGGCGAGACGGTTCGACCCAGTTCTGCGGTACTTGTGTTCACCAGCGGCGGTGCTGTGCTGACTTCTACGGTTTGACTCTCGGCACCGACCGTCAGAACGACGTTTAAGGCCTGTGTCTGGTCTACTGTGATGGTGAGATGCTGCTGCACGAACTTTTCGAATCCGGGCGCATTCACGTTAACGCTGTATTCGCCGACCGGAAGATACTGGATGTTGTATGCGCCGTCGCTATCCGTTTTGGCTGCTCGCATAAGGCCGGTTGCGACATTGGTTGCTTTGACGTCGGCGTTTGTTACCAGGGCGCCCTGCTGGTCTTTCACAGTACCGGCGATGGAGCCGGTAATCTGCTGCGCATTTGACGACGAAACACACGCAATCAACACAGCTACTATGAACAGCCACTTCTGCAGCCCGGGGCAGTTTTTCTTAGGGTTCTTGTTCGTCATTGGCTTCTCCAAAATGTTCTTCGTTCAAAGTGCGTACTTTATCAATCTTTAATTAGTGCGGACATCGAATCTATGGCGCGTCGTATGGGGTCGAAAGCTTCAAACAATATCTGCCCTGTCAGGGTGATGCCGATTTCTCCGCGAGCAAACTTCGCGAATTTGCTGGACTTTTTGCTTTTCGCGGCCAACTTTCGCTGATGTGCAGAACGGGTGCAAAGTTAAACTATTGTTGTGAGTTTGGTCAAGCAAATTGTATAGACTAGTGGTGACGAGTTGGAGGCGGTGCACTCGTCTTTTTGAGGGGGACCGATTTGTGGTGTTTTGCTGGGGATTTTGCTGAAGTTGAGTGTTTGAACATGGTGGCTTGATGGTGAAGCTGTGGTGTTTTGCGTGGTGATTGTGGTGCTGTAACGGGTCGCTTTTGACGGTCGAAAAATGCGACAGAGATTTGGTTTTATTTTTTGATAACGTCCCGTTTTGGGAGTGATGACGTGGTTGTTGACATGGTGGTGCGACCAGAGCCCGAAGACAGTTTCTGTTTTGTGAGGCGTTCCTTTTACCCTTCGACTTCTTGTTTGGGCTATCTGTGAGGTTTACTGTTGCAATTTCCTTGATTTAGCTGAGCCACTGTCGTGGCCCTGCAAGGAGGGTGAAAGGCGCGTCCTCACGTTGAGTGACGCAGTGGACCTACCAATAAAGGAGGACTGATGAATAAGGTCGATGTTGTTAATGCGGTTACGTCTGTTCCAGGGGTGCCGGCAGAACCTTATGGGGAGACGGGGTCACCGGCGATCGCGGTTCCAGCCGGGAAGCATCTGGTCGTAGAGACCCTGAGTCTTCAACTCGACGTGACTCCACCGGGCACCAAACTTGAGGCCTTCGTGAACTACACCTGTGGGGGCAGGAACGTCAGTTTGTTTGTGCCACTGACCTATGCCTACACCGAGCCGTCTACCAGCTTCGATTTTTATGTCGCTCTGCAGGCGGTGCGTCTCTATGCTGATCCAGGCACGACTATCTCCGTCTCAGGGGCTAGCCCTGGCGGCTCCACGGGTACGCTCTTCGTGACCGTGTCTGGTTATTTGATCTGATAGTTGAGAGTTCCCATTTCGGATAACTTTTGCGAGCTATCTATAGGAGTGCAGTTCGCGCGGGGCGCGAATGCCCACATCTCAGAATCGAGATATGGGGCACCCGTTTTTTGTGATTCGAGATGGCCGCCCCGCTGAGTGCCCATATCTTCTATCAAGATATGGGCATTCGCTTTGCGCCGGTTGAAGCTGGTTGTATCAGTTCGCTGGTACGCCCTCGATTTGTAACAGACCGAGCTGGTTTCCATCTACTTCGATCGCAAGGACTCTGGAAGCGTCGATGGGATAGTACCCAAACCCGTCGGTCGAGTTACTTGGATCGAGGCCACCCAGCGTGATTACTCCGTTCGAAGAATCGACTGTTGCGTTCAGCGTGACGTTGGAGACAGGAGCACCACCTTGCAAGTTGTAATCGACGAAGCCAGTGAAGGCGTTTGTGGCCGGCGGGGTCGTCGCGGTTAGAGTGATAGGACCGGCTGCGCTCCAGCCTGCGATTGCAGTGGTTGATACTGGCACGAATCCCTGAGCTAACAACACCGAGTTTCCGGGACCAGGGAAATTACCGGTGGTTTGTAGATACGCCATGCCGCTCGAGACTTGAATATTGTCAACGCCTAGCTCAAGCGCGTTGCCGTTTCCGTCAAGATAGAGTTGGAACTGTAGAGTGAGGGGATTGGTGGTGTTGTTTCCGGACGTTGTCACATTTGTCAGTGTGACTCTTCCTGTGGGATCAACTGCGAACGAGCCTCCGGTAATTGTGTTGCCTCCTGCTAGAGTGAGGTCGTTGATAGCCAGATCGCCTGATAGCGGTGTCGTCGCGTTGAAGATGAACCCGCCTGCGAGTGTGAGTGCACCGTTTGCGTCTGCCCCGAAGCTTGAAAACACATACGCTGTGTTGCTGACGCTGTTTGTATTGAACTGTCCTGCGTGGGTTCCCTGCCCAAGAGCCATACCGCCGAGAGTTCCATTGAAGGTATCCCCCGCGGTTTCGACTAGTTGGATCTGATTCGGCCCAATGATGTATCCGCCAAAGACCATCTGAACCAATGTGCATGCGGAGCTTGGATTCAGAGTGATGGTGACGCGACCGAAAGTGTCAGGGACGGTGACTGAACCTCCGCTAAAGGGTTGAGCAAATGATGGATTCCCTGAATCATTGCAGTCGAATACGCTGTTGGTTGATGTGTCCAGCGACGTCCCGTTAAAACTGAGGATGCCTCCAACTCCCAACGGCTGTTGTGGGTTCTGATTATCTGCTCCCAGGACAGCGAAAGCATAGCCCCCGGATGGAGTCGCAACAATGGTTTGCAGATCGACGGAGCCCCCACCTGCGGCAAAGGTGTCCGATTCGCTGATCAAGAGACGCGATGGAGAGACCGCTGATCCGTTGAACGTTTCTACTCCGTTGACGCCAACACTTGTATCGCCGGTATTGAGAGTTATCTGAATATTGCCGTCGGCCGTAATGGCTAGGCTGGAACCTGCGGCCGACAACTGATCATTTTGTCCGAAGATAGGGTCGAGGAAGTCCTGTTCTCCACCCGTTATTAAGCCACCCTTCACGGTAAAAGCACCCGCAAGGAAATACTGACCGTTTGTATCGTCGCCCGATACGTGGAAGACGTAGGTTCCATCACTGAGTATGTTTGTGATCGTGATCGTCGCCGATGCCGACTTGGTCTTATCGGTGACTGAAGTCGCTATTACTGTGACGGTGTTGTTGGTTGGAATAGCTGCTGGGGCGGTGTAAGTGGTAGCGGCATTGCTTGCGGTTGTGGCGGGGTTGAAGCTGCCACAGGCTGAACTTCCGCAGGTGACGGACCACGTCACTCCGGCGTTCGCGCTGTCGTTGGTTACAACTGCGACCAGGCTCAGTGTTGAAGCTACAATGAGCGTCTTCGGCGGTGCAGGAGTGAGAGCGACTTGAATTGGAGCAGGCGGAGCCGCAGTGATTGTGATTGTGGCTGATACCGACTTTGTCTTATCCGTGACAGAAGTAGCGACTACTGTGACCGTGCCGGCCGCGGTTGGAGCCTGATATGTCGTTGGGGAGCCGCTTGGGGTTGATGCGGCACTGAAAGTGCCACATGGTGCGGTTGCGCAAGTGGCGGTCCAGGTTACGCCTGCGTTTGCCGTGTCGTTGCTGACGGTTGCAGTGAGAGTTGCGGTGGCGGACGCGGCGAGAGTTGTCGGAGCTGGAGACGCGAAGGCTACCGAAATTGCAGGCGGAGTTGGTGGGTTGTTTGAGCTACTGCTGCAGGCTGTGAGGAGAGACGCGAGAGACGTGAGGAAGAGAAGAGTGAGTAGCTGACGGATCTTCAATTGACACCTCCAGCCTGCGCGGGGGCTGCATGCCTGGAGTCGCTCTGAGGAATCTGCGACCGGTAGCGAACGAGGAATCCTTTTTCGTTGCGTATGACGATGGTTTGTCCGTTCAGTACTAACTGCCGCGCCATCAGGTATGTCTTGCCTTTAGCTGTCGTCTGCATGACGCCGGTTACGTGGACTTGAGATCCCTCGGAGATTTTGCTTGAGATGTCAGACGACAGATACGGTCCTACGCTGACATCGACGATTTGCATGGAGCCACGCACGAGCAGATGCGTGCCCTGGGGGCTGCCTGCGGATTGCTTCGTGACCACTTGGGTGATCGGGCCATCGAGAGTTATCTCGGAAGAGGCGATCGTGGCTCCCATGGCTTGCGGATGAACAGGGGATGATGTGGGGGCGACGCTGTCAGACGCCTGCGCTCGGCTCAAATGTGCTGAGCCAGCGAAAACCATGGCAGTAAATAGAAGAAAGGCCGGCGGACGCATATATGTTTCTCCTCGTAGTGACCTGGATGTAGCAATTTACGTTCCTGGTGTTGAGAAGTTCTGATGGGCAAACCAGATGGGATATATGGAAGCAAAGACGACAGAATTCAAAGGATTAGGTTCGACGGGGCAAATTATAGCGAAAGTTCACGAGCGTCAATAGGTGGATTCGGTGATTTTGCAAATCTTAATCGGTCGACCTTGTAAAGCAGATAGTTTCGCTAGAATCGATGAGATGGGTGCCGTGTTCGACTATGAAGCATACACCCCTGGTGCATTCAACTATGTCGTCCGCCACTAGACTCAAAGAAGAGATGATCGCGATTCTCGCCGGACTGCGCCGCGTGGCTTCGGGCGCGCCCTCTCTCGAATCGTTGCGCAGAGCATCGTGAGGGAGATTGCAAAGAACCTCTCTTATTACAACTGGACAGGCTTCTATATGCTCTATCCGGTCGATCCCGGGACGTTGGTGCTCGGGCCGTTTGTGGGCGATCCAACTCCTCATGTACGCATTCCGGTGACCGAGGGCATCTGCGGAGCCGCTGTGGCGACGGGGAAGACAGTAATTGTTGATGATGTGAACTCCGATCCACCGCTATCTCTCCTGCTCGATCAAAACGAGGTCTGAGATTGTTGTTCCTATCGATGTGAGGGGGAGAGTCGTTGGAGAGATCGACATCGACAGCCACGATCTTGCTGCGTTTACGGGCGTCGACCGGGTGTTTCTCGAAGAAGTGGTCGGCATTGTAAGCAGCTATATCGAAGCGCACCCGGATTAGCGCTAATGCCCGAAGAGGAGCGCCGTAACTTTAAGTACTCTTTTGTAGTCTCATAGTGAGGGAATCTGTCCGCGTGTTAATGTCACGTCGGATGCAGTTTCCGAATGCGCTTGGCCGTGAGAGCCTATCACTAGCGGAATGAAGATGATGCAGGATTGAAGGAGTAGGTGAGGTTCATGCTTTTGCTGTTTCTGGCGTATTTCGGTGGCGTACTTACCATTTTGAGTCCGTGTATCCTCCCGGTTCTTCCCTTCGTCTTTGCGCGGGCGGATCAGCCGTTTCGTAAGAGCGGATTGCCGTTGCTGGCGGGCATGGTGGTTACGTTCGCGGTTGTTGCGAGCCTGGCGACTGTCGGTGGAGGCTGGGCGGTTCGGGCGAATCAGTTTGGCCGGGGCGCCGCACTCATTCTTTTTGGCATCTTCGGTCTGACGCTGCTCTTTTCTTCGCTGGCAGAGCGGCTTTCGCGTCCACTGGTTCGACTCGGCAGCAAGCTTCAGAGTTCGGACGCAGGGCCGAGCGTAACCAACTCCTTTCTTCTTGGTGTTGGAACAGGATTGTTGTGGGCTCCTTGCGCTGGGCCGATCCTCGGGCTGATCCTGACCGGCGCGGCGCTTGGTGGCGCCAGCGCACATACTGCGCTGCTTCTTCTTGCCTATGCTGCCGGAGCAGCCACTTCCCTTTCGATTGCTCTGTTTGCGGGAGGGCGCGTCTTTGGCGCTTTGAAACGCTCCCTGGGGGCCGAAGAGTGGGTGCGACGTATTCTCGGTGTGGCTGTTCTCGCTGGCGTGGTCGCTGTTGCGTTTGGCCTTGACCGCGGTGTTCTCACGCGTCTGTCGCTTGCGAGTACCTCGAATCTCGAACAGCGGCTGGTCGACCGACTTCATCCGAAGAGCAATCAGGCTCTGGCGTCAAACGACCAGATGATGATGGCTCCGAATGATCAGATGATGGCGGGCAACGATCAAATGATGGCCGGAAAAGACCAGATGATGGCGGGCAATCAGCAGATGAAGTCTGCTGCAGGTGGTAGCGACAAGGCAAGGTCTGCGTTAACACCGCTGCCTGAAATCTCCGGAGCTACAGCGTGGATTAATTCGCAGGCGCTTACACCTGCGTCGCTTCGCGGCAAGGTGGTGCTCGTCGACTTCTGGACGTACTCCTGTATTAACTGTCTGCGCACTTTGCCTTACATCAAGGCCTGGAACGACAAGTACAAGGACAGCGGCCTTGTTATTATCGGTGTCCACACTCCTGAGTTTCCGTTTGAAAAAGACGAATCTAATGTACGTAAAGCCGTTCGCGACCTTGGGATCTCCTACCCGGTTGCGATGGACAACAACTATGCCATCTGGCGCAACTTCAACAACGAGTATTGGCCCGCGGACTACTTTGTTGACGCGACTGGCCACATTCGCTTCCATCACTTTGGCGAGGGGGGCTACGAGGAGGCCGAGCAGTGGATTCGAACTCTTCTTGAAGAGGCGAATCATCGGCCGCTGCCGGGCAGTACGACGAAGATTGCCGCGAGCGGCACGGAGGCTCCGCCGGATTCGGACGATGTGAAATCACCTGAGACTTATATCGGATATGAGCGCGCACAAAACTTCGCCTCTCCTGGCGGGCTCAATCAGGATGATCCGCAACTCTACACAGCGCCGGACCAGCTTGCCCTGAATCAGTGGGCTCTTGCCGGTCAATGGCAAGACGCCGGTCAGATCGCGACGCTGCTCTCTCCGACGGGGGCTATCGTCTATCGCTTTCACGCACGTGATCTGCATCTCGTCTTAGGTCCGGCTAAGGGCTCAGGTTCGACGAAGGGCGGAAGACCAGTTCGCTTCCGCGTTACGATCGATGGCAAAGCTCCGGGTGCAGATCACGGCATGGACGTTGACTCGGATGGTTATGGCACCGTGACGGACGATCGTTTGTACCAACTGATCCGTCAGCACGGCGGAGTTCAGGATCGTACCTTCCGGATCGAGTTTCTTAGTCCGGGAGTGCAGGCTTATTCGTTCACGTTTGGGTAAAGATATTTCGTTGTCAGAAGGGGAACCATCATGGAAAAAAATTCACAAGAACAGTTGGAAGTAAGCGCGGAGCGCACACGCATCAGCCGCCGTACTTTTGTTGTCTCAGCAGCAGGAGTGTGTGGAGCAGCCGCTCTCTGGTCGCTGCATCGGCACTCACCCGGCACAGTGGAAGCGAGTGGCAGTAACGTCTCAGCCGGCCCTGTGACGATTGTCCAGTTCTCGCCGGACGGCAAGAAAATTGGCAAGGTGACTGTTCCTCGCACGATCAAATCGGAAGAGGAGTGGAAGCAGCAGCTGAGTCCTGTCTCGTTTGAGGTGACTCGTCACGCGGGGACGGAGCGCGCTTACACGGGCAACACATGGAACCTTCATGATCGCGGCCTGTATCGCTGTATTTGCTGCGATACAGCGGTCTTCAGTTCGGACACCAAGTTTGAATCCGGCACTGGATGGCCGAGTTTCTGGCAGCCAATCGCGGCTGAAAACATCGTGGAGATACATGACCAGGCCTTCGGTATGGATCGAACGGCAGTTTCATGCCGGGATTGCAATGCGCACCTTGGTCACGTCTTCAACGATGGTCCTCCACCAACTGGATTGCGTTACTGTATGAATTCGGCAGCGATGCGCTTCGTAAAATTTGCCTAGCTTGCTGACTAGCTTCGGATTGCGCAAAAAAACACGCCACGAAGGCGTGTTTTTTTGTGGGTGGGGAGAAAGACGGAAGGACTCAGTTCATTGGCTTGCCGCTTGATTCTTTAAATACTTATCGAGAAACGCAAGCTGCCTCTCGTAGGAATCTTTTCTGTGATCGCGCTGTTGGAATCCGTGCCGTTCGTTTGGGTACGTGAAATATAGATATGTCTTGCCCGCTTTTTTCAGGGCTTCCACGAACTCTGCCGATTCTTGCGGCGGTACTTGAGGGTCCTTCTCGCCGTGGAGAATCAGCAGCGGAGTTTTAATGGACTCTACATCCGGAAGCACGTTGGCTTTTCGATACACCGCAGGCTTCTCCTCGGGTGTGCCACCCATCTTCGTCTCCCATCGAATTTTTGAGTTGCGATTGGTGTACTGCAGGAAGAGCGCTCGATCGACGACGCCAAACATCTCGATACCTGCGGCGAAGGTATCCGGCAACTTGGCTACTGCGTTGGCGACGACAGTTCCTCCATGACTGCCGCCTCCGATGGCAACTCGCTTTGCATCAGCCAGGCCTGCATCAACCAGATACTTAACACTCGCACCGATGTCGTCGATCTCGCCGCCTCCCGAGTCCTCCACATTCGCATTGCGAAACCGCTCGCCGTAGCCTGTGCTGCCACGAAAGTTTGGTTCTAATACGACGTAACCCTGTTGAGCAAGGAAGAGCGACCACGGATTCAGGCTGAGTACAACTTGCCCTTCCGGACCGCCATGAGCCCAGACAACGGTCGGGTAGCGCTTGCCGGGTTCATAACCAGCGGGCTTGTAGAGAATTCCCGCGAGCGCCAGACCGTCCTTACCTTTGAAGTGCGCTACTTCAGGAGTGACGCCGAGGCTCTCGTATTTTGATGGTTGCAACGGCTCGCGTGGACGTGGGTTGCCCTTTCCGCTTGCATCCGCGACATAGGTGACTCCCGCGGTTAGCGAAGTGGCTCTGAAGAAATAGATAGAGCCACTATCGGGTGACCACTGCGGATTCGTTTCGATCCCTGCAAGCGATGTGAGTCGATGCGGCTTGCCTCCAGTAGCAGGAATTAGCCATAGATGACGCTCTTCTGGTAGATCACGATTTGAACTGAAGACGATCCACCGTCCGTCGGGAGAGTAGACCGGGTTCTCGTCCTCACCGGTTTCTTTGGTTAATTGTTTGGGAGTTCCGCCTGTCGCTGGGATCTGCCACAACTTATCCCATGCAGTCGACTGCAAGACCACGGTTAGTGTGGTGCTGTCGGGTGACCATGTGGCGGTGTTGATCGCCCAGGCACCACCTGGATCGTTCTTTGCAGTGTAGAGGTCAATTGCAGCGCCAGTAACGGAGCCCGTCTTCTGATCGAATGGAATAACTTTCAACTTGCCGGAGAAGAATTGGCGTGAGCGTTCTGTGTAAGAGATTCGTGTGCCATCAGGCGACCACAGGGGCTGAGGGTCGAAGCGGTCGGACGAGACAGCATCCCCGCTATCCGCAGCAGTATTGGCGATCACGTCCGATCCAGTGTAGATCTCTGTTGCGGTGAGCAACTTTTCCTGTGTACCGTCCTCACTTACTACATACAGTTCGTTGAAACCTTTTCTACCTGATTCGAAGAGGATCCAACGCCCGTTAGGATTCCAATGTGGATGATGATCGGTTGCGCCGCGCGGATCGCCTGGCCCAACTGGATCATGTGTGAGGCGTTGTGGCTCTCCGCCTTCACTGGCAATAGTCCATACGTCCCCTTCACTGATGTAAGCAATGTGTTTGCCGTCGTGCGACCATTGCAATTCAGACTTCGGCTTCGGTGATGATGTAATCACTTTTGCAGGTCCGCCATTGACGGGAACAAGCGCAATCTGGCCGCTCTCCTCTCGCGCGAAAAATTTGCCGTCAGGAGAAAGCTGTTCGGAACCACCGCGTCTTGCCCCTGCGGATAATAAGTCGTCGATAGTAAGTCGCTCCGACTGCGCGAGAAGCACTCCCGGAACGAGCAGCATGGAAAAAGCAATCGATAGTTTTTTCATTTTTCCCCTCAATGCCGGTTGTGTAACTAGAACAGGAACTTTCCAAAGACGACAAGCACGCGTCCGGAGACAATCGCGCCTTGACCGGTTCCGTAGATACTGGTGGGCGAACTGACCGTAGAAGTGATCAGGCCAAAGCCGCTTCCTCCTACGTTGCTGTTGGGTACGGCGAGATTTGTATGGTTCAGCAGATTGTATGCATCAGCACCAAGATCGAAGTGAGTATGCTCTGTCACGGGTATCGTCTTACTGAGTTGTGTGGCAATGGAGAAGAAACCCGGCCCTCGGAAGCTGTTCGGAGAAGTGTTACCAAAATCACGTTGCCCGTTTGGATTGGAGACTGTGACGACGGATGCGAACTGGCTGGTCTTGAGGCAAGATGACTTGACTGCAGATTTGCCGCAACCCGTACCGATAGCATTCTTGTCTAGTGTGTCGGCGAGGATCAAAGTACTGCTCGGAAAGCTATTTGTCTGGCCACTCGATACCAGGCTTGATTGAATCAGGCTGTCGGTGACGGAAAATGGGCGCCCGCTGTAGCGGTAGAGTTTGCCTCCTACTGTCCATCCTCCAGCAGTTGCGTTGAGGAGTTTTCCTCGCAGCTTAGGCTCGGTGTAGACGAGGTCTGCTTCCAGATTGTGGCGTGTATCGAAGTTTGTCGGGCCGTAGGATCCTGCGCTTTGCGGCGCGCCTCCCTGGCTAAAAAACGGAGGGTCGAATATCGTACCGAACAGCAAAGCGTGACTCCAGGTGTAACCAATCTGACCTTGAAAGTCATGCGCGAATGCGTGACGCTCTGTGACGGTAACGCCTTCGTAGTTCGAGTAGCCAGCATTGGATATTTGGGTGACTGTCGAGAAGCGTGGGTCGGGTGCAGATGTGGGCAGGCCTCCGAATCCATTTGGATAGAGCGCTGCGTTGGACGAGTAAGCGTTAGCTGCTGCATTGGTGAGCGGTTCGTCGTATCCACGGTTGCCGCTGTAGGAGAAGCTGACTAGATCGTGCGCAGACAAGGGCTGCTCTAACTCTGCACTCCATTCGAGAACCTTGATTGTGTGGAAGAGGTTGGGGTTGACATAGAGCGTAGGCGTGGCAAAGGTTGTGCCAGCGGGAACGGCTGCTCGGAGCTCTGGCAAAGTGGAACCCTGTAAAAAGCCTTCCTGAAAAGCCTGGTTGGAGGCCGTAGCTGCTGCTTGAGAGCTGCCGGGAGTACTTGTAAGACCTACGGTGCCACTGCTGACGGTTGGCGAGAATTTATTTGGAGCATTGCCAAAGACGTTCGCAGTGATACTGCCCTGAATCGTATTTGCGAAGAGGCCAATGCCACCACGGATAACTGTTTTTCCATCGCCCAGAGGCGAGTACGCGAGGGCGAATCTCGGTTCTGTCACGATTCCTTCGAAGTCCTTGAAGTCTTTATGAAGCCCTGTCTGCAGTGTTGCGTTGTATGGAACCGAGAGGCCAGCCTGATAACCCGGCGTGAGGAATGCTGTGTTCGCGCGTGAGAAGCAGTTCTCCTTGCACGAAGGATTCCCTTGTAACTCAAAGCGAACCCCGTAGGTGAGGTTCAGGTTTCTGAGTATCTTCCACTCATCCTGCACATAAAAGCCGAGTGAGTTGAGACGAGTATGAACGGTTTGAAGTAGCGGAAATGACTGTGTATAGGCACTTCCTTTACTTGTGCTGTTGACGATGCCAACTGTAAAGTCCGTCAGGTCGCTAAAGTTATATGTGCCCACAACTGATCCGCTTGCGATACTCGAATCGGAGATGCGGTTGTTGCGATCATTCACACCGGCCTGAAGGGTGTGACGCTTGACGCTCCACGATAAGTCGTCGATGATGCCAAGTTGTTGTCCGCGTCTCCCGACCGGAAGAGACGGACCGATTCCTGCAAAGCCTGGTGAACTATTTACAGCGGTGGTGCTTGTAGGACCTCCATTGGTTGTGTTGCTTCCGTTGGCGCCCCCGTCGGCAAAGCCAAATGCGATCGGAAGGTCTGTCTGTGCCAGCTTGAAGTCAGCAGGCCCCGTAATAGCGGAGTACCAATTGCCGTTGAGGATGAAGTTGTTCACTAGATTAGGTGTTATGGCATAGGTGTAATTCAACTGCGGAATAACCCAGGGCTGAACGCTTTGGCGGTTGTAGACAGGACTGATCGGGCTCGTGAAACTGGCCTGTGTTCCAGCATCGCGACTGATGCGAAAGTAGATCTTCTGTTTGTCGTTAATGCTGTAGTCGAGGCGACCTGAGATGAAGTACTCCGTATTGATGCTCGACGCGGTCGTGCCGAAGGCTACTGCGCAGGGTGTGTCTACACCGAATTGTGGGCCGGAGTTGCCGTTGACATATGTTCCGGTGAACGTCTGTCTGCCGCAGCCAAGATGACCGCTGCTGTCTTGTAGAGGAAGGTTCCCGTTCGTCACTGGAACAGCGCGTCCGACGCCTGGGGCCGCGTTATAGAGCTTGAAGAGACTCTGATAGATCGGCAAAGAGGATGCGGGTACGTGGTTAAGAATGTACTGCTGTAGCGTTGGTGATGGTAGTGAGACGACACCACTCGAAGGCAGGGCGTAGCGCAAGCCTTCCGTGTTCACGAAGAAGGCCAATTTATCTTTAAGAATTGGGCCGCCGATCGAGGCAGCATATTGGTTGGCTACGGATCGAGCACGAGGCGTGTTGTTGAGTTTGTTGAAGTAGTCATTGGCATTGAGGAAGTCACCGTTGTAGTTTTCGACCAGATTGCCGTGGAATTGATTTGTTCCGGACTTACTGATGTAGTTCACCTGAGCACCGGCCTCGCGTCCGTACTGTGCGCTGTAGGCATTGATTACAACCGCAGCTTCAGCGACATCGTTCGCTCCGAGCGTGTTATTACTGGCGCCTGATTTGTTGTTCAGGTTATATGGTTCAGTGATGTCAGCTCCATTCATGGTGAAGAGCACAGAGTTGAACGGCAGTCCGTTCACATTGAAGTTTGCATTTCCACCCCCGACATTGAGACGCAACCCTGGCGTGGTAAATGCGATGTTTGTGATGTCGCCGCCATTGACTGGAGTGTTTTCGATATATTGCTGGCTGTAAGAAGTGACCTGGTTTCCATTCTCCGCTTGTACGAGGGTCGAAGCAGTGGTTACATCGACGGACTGCTGAACGGACTGCACCCCAAGCGTGATATTGACGGACTCCTCTTTGCCGACGAGAAGCTGCACATGAATGGGTATCGAGTTCAACCCTCCGCCTTCGACCGTGACGGTGTAGTCGCCAGGTTTCAGGAAGGGGAAGCGATACTCACCCGCACCATCTGTCGTTGTTGTACGGACTACCTCGGTACCGGTTTGTGTAATCCGAACGTTTGCTTGCGGAACGAAGGCTCCCGAGGAGTCGGAGACCGCTCCGACAATCGTGACGCTTGTGAGAGTCTGAGTGACGGCAGTCTTTATAAACAAAGCGGATAGCATTAACAGGATTAGAGCGCTGGTGAATTTGACACGGATCATATAGGTCCTCACTGTCATGCAGATCTTGGGTCATGCAAATCTGGGAGAGATTTCACGCTGCCGTCGAAGTATTTCTTGCGCATACCGAAGTACTTCGCAGGAGTTCGGTGCACAGGTAGTGGCCTTCAGATAAAGGAACAAAGAAAGGAAGATTTAATCCTTATAGCCTTTGAAAAGGCTGTGGCCGCTTACCACGTACAGTTCCGGCATTGCTCCACGATCACGGTTAAACGGTGGATATGCGGCTCGGTAGGATTAAGTCAGTTGGGGCAGGGATGTTATGCGCGACGACAACAACAGCGAGTACCGGCGCATAAGGATGAGCCGGACATCTCAAGCAGTTGTTTTAGCAAAGGGCGTCGCATTGGAAACAAGATATCACATATCCAATATGTGGAGCTGAAATTATTTGAGACGCTTTATTACCAGAAAGCTCATTTTAAAAGGGCAGGCACAACGACTGGCCAACTTCTGGCGACCCATGAACACGTTAGAACTAACTTTCGAAACAGCAGCCCCACAGCCGCATCCGCTTCAGGCCACTCGACTACGATGAGGACTCATCGCGAATTGAGTAGAGACTTTGCGAATAGTGGCGCGTCGAGATCAGGCCCTGGCGAGCCACCGGTAGCTCCCTTCCGCTGGAGATTTGACGTGTGCTAGACTTTATATATGACTTTCGCTGGCCAGATGACCGGATGTTGTACCGCCTGTATGTGCGGTGTTCCCGTGTCTTCTGGCATGAGGCGATTGCAGAGCTAAATCAAGTTTAGTTTCGCAAGGACTTCAATATGACCCACCGCCAGAAGACCACTGGCAGGTGGGTTTTATTTTTTGGGCCGTCAACAAGGAGAAATCATAGTGAGCGTTCCGGAGATTCAAGCTGAAGAACTTAAGCAACGTCTCGATCAGGGCGAAAATTTGTTCCTGCTGGATGTGCGCGATGAGTACGAGTATGAGATATCCAACATCGGAGGGCACCTGATTCCTCTGGCTCAGCTTTCAAAGCGTTTGAACGAATTGAATGCGGGCGAGGAGATCGTTGCTGTCTGCAAGATGGGACCACGCGGGGTGAAGGCTGTCGAATATCTTCAGAAGCATGGCTTCAGCAAAGTTTCAAATCTGCGCGGAGGAATTCACGCCTGGTCGGACAAGGTCGATCGCAAAGTTCGAAAGTATTAGAGGCGTGTTTGGCATGGCGACAGGCCGAGCCTGACTTGCCAGGTCATGATGCATGTGCGATTCCTTTCCTCCTTTGTCTCAGGTAGAATCTCTGGGCAACCCGCAAGAGTTGCATAAAGGAGCCTTCCTGTGGCTGAAACAACGACTCGTGTGTCTCTCGGCGAACAAGCTGCCTACCAATTAGCCAATGTGACGAAAACAGCCCCAATCTATGGGGCAGTTACGCCAAGATGGCTCGTCCGTCTATTGGACTGGAAACCATTGGAGTCTGGTGTTTTCCGCTTGAACCGTGTCGTTGAGGACAAGCCAATCGAAGTGCTTTGCGGGCATGTGGATGAGTCGGAGATCCCTCAGACCTATGCTCAATACCAAGAAGAGCCACGCGAGTACCTCCTCAGCAGCATCAACGCTCTGGTCAACGTTCACACCCGCGTCAGCGACCTCTTCAGCAATCCTTACGATCAGGTTCGTGAACAGTTGCGGGTCACGATTGAAGGCGTGAAGGAGCGGCAGGAAAATGAGCTCCTGAATAATGCTGACTATGGCCTGCTGAACAACGTGCCTGAATCACAGAAGATCTCGACCCGCAGGGGCTCCCCTACGCCGGACGATCTGGATGAGTTGTTGACGAAGGTGTGGAAAGAACCTTCCTTCTTCCTCGCGCATCCGCGCACGATTGCAGCCTTTGGCCGTGAGTGCACACGGCGCGGCGTTCCTCCGCCCACTGTAACTCTCTTCGGAAATCCCTTCCTCACCTGGCGTGGTATTCCTTTGATTCCAACGGACAAGATTCACGTTACTGGTAAGGTGCCCAAGTCGAAGATCCTCCTCATCCGTGTAGGAGAGCGCAAACAAGGCGTGATCGGTCTCTTTCAGCCTGGCCTGACCGGAGAGCAAAGCCCTGGCCTTTCCGTGCGCTTTACCGGGATCGATAACCGCGGGCTTGCCTCTTATCTGATTTCTCTCTATTGCGCGGCTTCCGTTTTGACGGACGATGCGATTGCAGCACTGGAGAACGTCGAAGTCGGAAACTATCATGAGTACAAGTGATCCAGCCCGACTTTTCGTAGAGCCGGATACAAACCCGCGAGCAGCCGCTCCTCCTAACTACTCTGGAACGCCGCTGCCTGCAGGCGTGCTGGACCCACTAACGCTGGCTCGCATGGCGAACGAATTTTTCTCCGCGCTGCCCGACTCACTGGATGTGCCATCAAGCCCGTTGCCTGCGCACGCGGTGCCAACGGATCTTCGTCCGTTAGGCTCAGTCCCTGCAACCGCGCCGGCTGCTCCTCCAGAGATATCGCTTCCATCGGACAAGCACTTCGCCGGTGTTCCCGCTAGCGTCGGGCCAGCCTCATTTTCTCCGGTGACTGCGCCTGCGCAGGTAACGCCTCCTGCCGTGCCAGGAACGATTGGAACCGCGGTTTCCGATGTTGCCGCAGAGATTCCATCGTTCTCCTTCCTACAGGATGCCCGTCCCATCTTCAGCGATCGAAACACTCTACCGGAGGGACCAAATCCCAGGGTGAACCCAATCATGGCGTTCGTCCCGCAGACCGCTTCGGCTAGTGTGCTGCCCAACGATTTCAACTACGATTTGCTCGCACCAGCAAACCCGTCATTGCACCCTCCAGCGAGCGGGCTACCCAGTGCTCCGAGCCTTGGCAAGGCATCGCCGGTCCCCGCGTTTTCGTTTCTCGAAGAGTTGCGTCCTCTGTTCTCGAACCCACCGGTCGTCCCTGGCGCAGTGCCCTCGCCGCCTAAGACCGATCTGCCAGCGAACGCTGCGCTACCCAATCTCGAGCTGCCCCACGAGTTTAACCAATCGCCCGAACTCACCGAGTTGGCAGGATACGGTTCGTTTGGATTCCTCGAAGACAACCGCAATCTGTATTTCGTCGAGCCTACTGCCAACCTCCAGCCGCTCGGCATCGAGCCTGACGTTCCGCACGACCTGAATCTCTCTTCTTACCCTTTCGACGCAGAAGCCATCAAGCGCGACTTCCCCATCCTTCGCGAGCGCGTGAATGGCAGACCGCTGGTGTGGCTCGATAATGCCGCTACGACACAGAAGCCACAGAGCGTCATTGATCGGCTGAAGTATTTTTACGAACACGAAAACTCCAATGTTCATCGTGCTGCACACGAGTTGGCGGCCCGCGCAACGGACGCTTATGAATCCGCACGCGAGAAGGTTCGCCGTTTCGTCAACGCATCTTCAACCCGCGAGATCATCTTTGTGCGCGGAGCGACCGAGGGCATTAACCTTATCGCTCAGAGCTGGGGACGGCGCAATATCCAAAAGGACGACGAGATCGTTATCACCTGGCTCGAACACCACGCGAACATCGTTCCATGGCAGATGCTTTGTTCAGAGAAAGGAGCCAAACTTCGCGTTGCGCCCGTAGATGACAGTGGACAGGTGCTGCTCGACGAGTACGAAAAGCTGCTTGGGCCAAAGACCCGTCTCGTCTCCATTACGCAAGTTTCAAATGCGCTGGGCGTTGTCACGCCAGCAGACAAAATGATTGAAATCGCCCATCGTTATGGCGCAACGGTTCTGCTCGATGGGGCGCAGTCGGTCTCCCACATGCGTGTGGATTTGCAGGCGCTGGACTGCGACTTCTTCGTATTTTCCGGGCACAAGGTCTTCGGCCCAACTGGTATCGGCGTGGTGTACGGCAAACCCGAAGTTCTCGAATACATGCCGCCCTGGCAGGGTGGCGGCAACATGATTCAGGATGTGACCTTTGAAAAAACACTTTACCAAGAACCGCCGCAGCGCTTCGAGGCAGGCACTGGAAACATCGCAGACGCCGTCGGGCTTGGGGCCGCTATCGACTATCTGGACAGGGTAGGAATGCACAGCGTTTCGCGCCACGAGCATGAACTGCTTGTGCACGCTACGAGCGAACTTGTTCGCGTTCCTGGACTGCACATTATTGGAACGGCTAAGGAAAAGGCTGGCGTGCTGTCGTTTGTACTCGATGGCTTCCGCACTGAGGAAGTCGGTGATTACCTCAACAAGAACGGCATTGCTGTCCGCTCAGGTCACCATTGCGCACAACCCATTCTGCGTCGCTTCGGGCTGGAAAGCACGGTTCGTGCTTCATTGGCTCTGTATAACACCCATGAAGACATCGACAAGCTTGTGACAGCGATTTGGAACTTGCGTCTGGGCCGAACGTCGATAGCCTGAAGTGCATTTCTCTCCGGAGGAGTCGGCGGTCGACCTGCCGATTTTCGGGTGAGTTTTTAGGGTTTTTTTGGATGGGTGGGTTTGTGGTGTTTTTACTGGGGGTTTTGGGGAAAACGGGTGTTTTGGTGTGGTGTTTCTGTGGTGAATTCGTGGTGGTATGTGCGGTGATTGTGGTGGTTAGACGGACATATCTTTGGTGGTGAAAGATGTGACACGGATTCTGGATTTATTTTTGGGCGATTCACAACTGAACATACCCGTGGGGCTTGATCCTGTCGTGAGGGCGCATAGCGAAGTCTTTGCCATGCGCCGACTAAGGGATAGGCTTTCACTGACAAGTGCACTCGCCAGAGTGGCAGGCAAATACGATGTGGGCGCTATACGTGGCGTCTACGAAGGTGTTGAACCTAGCAATGCCGACAATGACACACCAAGCGCGACTGCAAAGCAGTTTGCAAAACAATGGATGGGTTAAGCGTCACACCCTCATTGCGGACGTGTGGGTGGAGTCGTGCTCGTTCCACCCGACAACATGCTTTTCACGCTCGCTGCGATGTTCAACTTGGGCGGGTCATAGAGTTCTCCTGCCGCCACCTTCTTCTCTGTATCGGGTCCGGACATCTCGATGCCCTTGACGACCCAGTAAGAGGCGAACGCCCAGATGCCGCAGAACTCAACCCAGTAGATCGCGTTATCCCTGCGAAGGATATGAACGTTAAGGATGTACGCGGCTATGGGGGAGGCGATCATCAAGGCTGCTAGAACTCGGTAGGCACTCATGTAAAGCTTTCTTTGTGTTGAGTTGTTGATGAGTCTCACAGTCGCGTGAGAACAAAATGCGGCAACGGAAGCAATAGCCAAGAAGAATATGATTGCGGCTGTGCCATGCATCCAGTAGAGAGGCGCTAATTTACCAGTCCAGGGCATTGGAAAAAGAGCGATCAGCCACGCCGATACGCCGGCGATGTTAAGGAGTACGTCCTCGCGTCGGCTATAGCCTTTATTGGCAAATAGCATCGCCCCAACTGCAAAGAGAAAGCCAACGAAATAGCTTCTCATCGTTCCTGCTTCTGTGGCAGCCGGCAACGCGCGACAGGACTTTTCGTCGTCGCTATTCTTTTCGATCTTCTTGCACTTTCCGGGGTGCTCTGGGTCTTCACCGCATGGGCATGGCGCGTCCGGGGTGGCCCAATAATAGGCGCTCATGGAGCCACGCAAGCCAAAGCTATTTATCCGTCCGCCAAAGTAGAGGATCACGGGAAACAAAAGACCAAGGATGGCTACGGTGAATCGGAGACGGAAATATGTTCCCTGAATCTGCTCTGTAAGGGGACGTGGCATGCTGTTGACCTCTGGAGTGATAAACAACGCAACCCGACTCTGATGATCTCTGAATAGTAAATGCAGGAACGGCGATCACCGGATATTTTTATCGCTGATCCACTGTCGTCGAATCTCTAACTACTGACTGGGTGCAGCCCTGCTGTTGCCTGGCGAAGGACACCCTTTCTGGCCTAACTCTGGAGTTGCTCTTGGTTGCGATCAGTTGCGCTTTCAAGTCGGATAGTCCGGCCAGAATCGAAGACTGAATCTCCTATTGCGATTGTGAGATTTCAAGATCTGTAAATATCTTAGCTAAGCCAACGTCCGCGGGACTAATGATGTGGCTCTCTGCCCCATGCGGAATTAGGATTACTCTTGGAAACTTACGCATCCAAAAGTCCGTGATTGGGCCAGCTTCCATAATTGGTCGGGGGTTTGTATTAATGGGGTCACCGGCGAACCGGAATTCGATGTTCAACATCGAAAACTGAACTTCGAGTTCGTGCGGAAACTTCGGATCAATGGATTCGCCGGCGCGATGCAATTGACTGAATTCCCAACTTAGTGTTTGCCCAACGATGTCCACTCTGCTGAAAGCCAAAAGGTCACGCCCGAAGCGGAGCGGATTCTCACTAGTAACTACCTCCACGAATACACGCTTGTGGAAGTCCGCCCACAGCTGGATTGACCGTTTCGTTGGCCACTTTGATTCGGGATGTTCGGCCAAATCATCGTGCAAATATTGCGTTTCCGAATCGGGGATCGAATCGTAGCTGATATTAGGCTGCTCAGGAAGAGACTTCCCGTTCGTAAAGTTGAACATAATTCCAGCATGGACTAGAGCATTTTTCGCCACCACCTCCCCATCTCCGTTTCCTGGCATCTGTCCTTTATCCAACCTAACCATGACATCAGTAGGAAATCGAGATGGGTCGCCAATTGACAGCCCGCTCTCAGATCCGATGGTGACGCGCGGTCACAGCGACCTTGAATTGGGTTTTGGGGCGGCTTGGGATTCAGCCGATAAGCGCGCTCCAGTCCCATGTCGTAATCGTGGTGAAAATCGATCGCCATCGGAACGTTGTGAGCCACTGGATATGCTCGTCAGGTTCGAGTTTGTCTAACGCCTTTCGGACGAACTCATCGAGTGCCGCACGAGAATTTTTAATCTCCGCATATTGATACTTACAGATCAAGAGCTCCCGATCACACTGAAAGGCAGTTGGTAGGTTTCCCATAAATGATTGTGGGTTACGCCCAACAGTTGCAACTGATCGAAGCTTACTTCCACTTTGGACACACCTGGTTGGACGATTGCGATGGCAAAACTCACCTGCACAACTTTTGAAATCTCTCTAATCGTGTGAAGGAGTTCCACAGAGCCACGCTCAAACCGAGTCGACCGGCCGCTGCTTATCCTTAAGCTTTCTCGTCGCATAAGGTGAGTCAGTAGGTCGCTCTTTTTTTGCGGAGAAGCTGCCCACCAAATGCTCTTCTGCGCTTGACCGCAAACCTCATAAAGATCGATGATCCGATGCCCTGGAATAGCACCGTGCGAATATTTGCAATTGTAGAACTCCACCTCTACTCTCACCGGGGTCTGCACACCGCCGAGTACCCGTATCGCAACAACGTCGGCTGCCTCACCCGCCCCATCGTCATCAAATATTACTGTGTAGGTTTCATCTTGAGAAAGCGTTCGAATGACTTGGGCCTGCACTGTCGCATAATCACGATGCTCGCCTTGAGATTCGCTGGTGATGTCCACTTCAGTCCAATCCCAAGCGGCGATCTTGGTCGAATCATAGGCCGGCTGCGGAGTACGTAGGGGAACATATTGATTACCTTCCAAGGCAGAGCCATCCACAAACCAGACTACAGGCGGATCATTGTAAAAGAATGTTTCCAGAGATCGCGCTTGAGCGCGTGGCCCATGTTTGATCGTCACAATCTCGTCTCCCCTCCGGAGGAAGCGGTAGTTTGAGTCATTTCCTTCGCCATAGATTTCAAGCTCGAATTCCACCCCTATCGTCCTCAGCGGCGATCTCAAACCTTATAGGAGAAGTGCTGCTCGGCCCTACGGGGTTAATACTGAGGCTACTGATCAGGTGTTCCCTGCCTCTGAGCGTCACTATCCAATTCTTTTCTGGCTCCGCGTAGATTGATTCCGGCCAATCGATGCTTAGCGGCATCTTTTCGGGTCGGGTTTCGACCATCTCGGGTATAAGCGTTCCAGCAAGGACCTGGTCGGGATCAATGGCTTGGTCCAATAGCTTAGTGCCGACGCTTCTGCACCAGGCGACAAACTGGTCTAAGTGGTCTCTCTGATGGGACCAGATTCGCCCCTTTCGTGAAGCTCCCATCGTGCAGAGTGCGCCCTTCTCAAACCCTGCCCCTGCAATGACGGATTTTTGAGCGTTTCCTCGCATGGTCTCGGTCAGCCGCGACTCAACGTCTGAACCCATCCGGCCTGTGTACCTTACATTTCGCCCGATTTGCTCCGACAATCCCACGTTCTGCAATCGCAACCGATTGATACCAGAAAACACCCGGAAAACACGCTACCCAGAAATTAACTTTGCCTTGTCACCTGTCAAAGCCTGCGCGAGTTCCTTAAAGTCCCCACTATTGCTGGAGCTGTTTATAAAGAGCAGCTCCCTTTCAGAGTCCCAGAACACCACGTATAGTTCCCACTGCCAATCAAAGAGGCTCTCGGCATCGGTCCACTGAAGGCCAAGACGGCGCGCGGTCACTATCACCAATGTGTTCTCTTGCTGGTTCAAGGAATGATGGAACCGCTCGCAGCTTTCTGCAGAGGGTATCCCTGCTCTGAATAGGTCAGGTAGCCAGAAGTCACAGCGGGTGGAGTAAACGACAGTGCTAGTCGCAGGCCTTACGGCTTTCAGAGGTATCTCTGCCGGAAAGTCTGTGAAGTTGCTCACGAACTCTTGAAGTGAGCTCTGCTGCCCAATCATCTGCTCGCTGAGATCGGGCAGCAAGACATTCCAATCCGGATCACGAGTGTATAGCTTTTGAAGCTCTTCTTGAACATTCACATCCGCCACGTTAGCGATGAAGGTCGCGTCGCCTAAATCTGCCCGTGATCTTGTAAATCGGCCGGCCAGTTGCAAAGTAACTGCGAGGGATTTGCGGATATCGTGAAAAGCAGCGATTTTCAATTCTGGTAGGTCAAAACCCTCCCCCAGCATATCGACGCAGACAAGGATACGAGATTCTTTCGCTAGGATTTGCTTTCGGGCACGGTCGCGGTCTCGTTGAGACTTGACGCCTGTATGCAGTTGTACCGGCTTAAGATCCGTATGGTGTTTGTAGTATTCGAACACCTCTCTCGCGCGAGCGATGCTGTCGACCCGCGCCATCAAGATATGACCTTTGTCGAGTTCTTCGCGAAGTCTTTGGACAGCCTTGTCTGCAATCCTTCTGTCGGCCAGTCTGAGGTCAAATTCTACGACTGGTTCAAAGCGGATAGGTTTAAAATAACCATCCAGCTGAGCCTTTCGAAGCGGGTACTTGAAGACGAGCTTCCCATCGAGTGGCTTGCCATCTTCTCTAAAAGGTGTCGCGGTAAATTGCACGACCTTATTGCTGCGAGATATTCAAGGGTTCTCAAACTCTCATCGGTGCTGTAGCAGAAACGGATGTTACTGAAGCCCCTATAGTCCGCGAACTTGGCTTCAACCATCGCTATGCTGCTGTCGTTGTCCGTGACGACGCGTGTGTCAATCTCAAGCAGCTTGGAGATGTCCAAAAATCTCTTTGACGCTAAGGCATTGACGGAGATAACTTCGACGCAGGCCTCCAAAGGCATTTTTACGTGTGTCTGATAGAAAGCTTTTTGGATAATCAATTCGTCCGACGGTCCCTCGACGAGAATAGTCTTGTCAGCAAGAATCATTCGCAGCGTGTCATAACCAGGCAATTTTCGAAAATATGCTTCAGTAGAGGCCGGGAGTTGGCTGAGGGTGATCGCCTTTTTCCCGGTAAACATTAGAACGTTCTCGACACCGAGCTTGTTTAGAACGAAGCTGCTATGAGTGGTGATTATGAGCTGCTTTCCTTCAGCGGCATCAGCTAGATGGGCTATTAGATTGTTTAGATTCGAATGGGACAAATGATTCTCTGGCTCCTCGATAAGGAAGAGGATGCAAGCCTGCTCAGCGGCAATCGCCAACTTTATTTTCACCGCATTCTGTTCGCCTTTACCGATCAGCGTCAGAGGAATGTCGTTGAGGTGCGGGAGGACGTTGGTTTCCCATCCTGCCCGCGCTGTCATGTCTAGGCCAATAGAGAGTGTCTTCTCGGTTACTGCGCCCTTCTGTTTCTCCAGTTCAACGTTGATTGATTTAACACTGGCATCATCGAGGAATGTGTCGCGGAGATGCCTGTATGACAGAGCAAGTTCCACTTTCTGCTTCTTTGAGAGAAAGTCCCGAGCAATTTCGAGGACGTATTTGTTTGCTGCGTAGGTGTTCGATATTGAGCTGGGATCGATGAGAGCGGATTCGACGGGAAACTTTCGAGTGTTGACGGCGAGCCTGCAAAATCCTGCCAGTCAATCTTGTAATATTCGACCGGTATGCCGTTCGGTCGTTTAGGGTCGGCGATGTAATCCCGGTATTCTTCACCGAAGGTCTCGTGGTCGAGCTCGATTGAAAGACTGATGCCTGGTTTATCCTCGGAAATGGAATTGTTCAAGCCTTTGTAAATAGCGAACTCAGGGCAATCCTTTAAGTAGATCTCAATGAGAATTTTGGGCGGTTCCGCTTGAACGCCGCTTCTAAGCTTGGTTAGGAAATCATCAACGCAAGTAGCATTGAAAAGATATGGATGAAGTTCAGCGTTAGCCGACCGGCGATTGATCTGACATTTCAAAGCAAGATTAATCGCTTCTAGCAAAGTCGATTTACCTGATTCGTTGTCGCCAACAATTATGTTTAGATGGGGACGGATCGCGAGGTCAAGAAAGTCGAGCGTCCGGTAGTTTTTGACTATTACACGTTCTATACACATAGACGATTCTGTCCTTTAATCTCGGCTAGACAGCTTCAGAACCCAAAGGCAGATTTCGCCCTCATCTGTATGCTCAGAGCAAATCCAAAGTAGAGGTCTTGACTCGATTCGCTAATTCACTGCGCTCTCGATCCAACTCTGACCTCAACTCTTCTTCAGACGGAAGAACGAGTTTGTACTTGCTTGCAAATATCTGTTCGTTCTCATTGAGTACTGAGTAGCGCACAACTGAGGCATCTTTGTCAGCGCAAAGAATGATTCCGACCGTCGGATTGTCGTCCGGCGCTCGTTTGAGGTCGTCCATCATGCGGACGTACATATCCATCTGCCCTATGTCCTGATGGGTCAGCTCGCCCGATTTGAGATCGAACAGGACGAAGCACTTGAGCAGATAGTTGTAAAGACCAGATCAATGTAGAAATCTTTGGATTCCGAACTGATGCGGTACTGTCGCGCAACAAACGCGAACCCTCGCCCAAGTTCCAGCAGGAATGCCTGTAGATTGTCCAACAAGGCTCTTTCGAGATCCGCTTCTAACAACCTGCCAACTCCGGGAAGACCTAGAAACTCGAGCATGACCGGATCTCGAACGAAATCCCGTGGAGTTTGGGAGGGTCCCAGGTTGCCTCTGGCTTCGTTCTCGACGGCGGGTCGGTCTGACGTTGCCAGAAGCCGTTCGTAATAAAGGGTGCTGATTTGGCGCTCAAGCGAACGCGTCGTCCAACCCTGGCCCGCCGCTTCGTTCATATACCATAGCCGAGCGGAATCGCTTCCCACCCGCAGAAGCGTGCGGTAGTGAGTCCAGCTCAATTCATGACGCAATGCGTCACGAATTGGAAAGGCTTGATAAAACAGCCGCATATATCGAAGATTGGAGGCGTCGAAGCCCCTCCCGAACTCCGCGGCCAGCGCCGCAGCCAGGGTTTGCAGCAGCCGAGCCCCATATTCCGCCCGGGTAGAACCTCCCTGTTCAAATTCCACTATATGCCGGCCAATCTCCCAGCAGGTCTGTACCTGAACGGCATCGACAGCCCGTAGTGCCCTCCGACGAGCGTTTTGAATCAGATCGCGAAGATTGTGAAGAAGCTGGGATGCACCTTCGTCGGCCTCAACCGCTTTGCGCAAATCCTTCGTCATCGCACCGTCCCGTAACATGGTATCGCTCGTCAAGATTGAGTTGTGGCCGAACTCCAAATGAGGAGTCGATGTACCAACTACAGTCCACATTGTCGTAGGTAATCCTTCGTCAGCGCGATGGGAAGCGCACGGCTTGTCCACATACCTTCATTGAATTTTTATGCGGTTCGATCCGGGAACGAGAGCATCTTAGCCCCAATCCTGCATCATCTTAGCGCGAGCCCCTAAGTAAAGGGCGTGGTTATAGGCGGCGCTCACCGCATTCCGAGGTGCATGTGCAAGTTGGAGTTCGATGTGCTCATGCGCATACCCCTGCTCGTGCAAGATCGTTGAAGCGATCCCACGAAAGCCGTGTCCGGTCATCTTACCCTTATAGCCCATTCGCTCCAGCCCCTGGAGGATCGTATTATTGCTCATTGTCTTCTTAGTGTCCCGATCGCCCGGGAACAGAAATTCACTGGCCCCGGTCAGTCCGCGAAGCATTCCCAATACCTCCAGCGATTGCCTTGACAGAGGCACAATGTGCGGTGTCCGCATCTTCATCCGCTCCTCAGGGATGTCCCAGCGTGCTGTTTCCATGTCGAACTCCACCCAGCGTGCACCAATCAACTCGCTCGTCCGCACAAACGTCAGCGCTATCAACTTGATCGCTAACCGCGTGACGTGCGTTCCTGGATAGACCTCGATCTGCTTGAGAAGATGGGGAAGTTCTTTCGCGTCGATCCTCGCGTAGTTGACCCTCCGGGCTGCGTTGAGCACGTCGCTAGGGCGGAAATCTCTGGCAGGATTGCGCAATGCATAGCCATGGGCGATAGCGTAACGAAAAATCTGTCCTGTCGTCTCCATTGCGCGCTTCGCGATATCCCGCGCGCCCCTAGCCTCGATGACTCTAACCATCGCGACGACATCGGGGGCCTGGATCTCAGTGATTTGGAGCGCGCCTAAATTGGGCAGGATGTTGGAACTGAGGCGCCTGCGGGTCGAATCAACATGACGTGGGCTCTTCCCGTCCTGCCAGTGTTCTAGCCATTTAACGGCAATACTCCCAAAAGAATGCTCGCTCGCAACTTGTTCTGCAATCTTCGAGGCCTTACGTAGCGCCATTGGATCAAGTCCATTTGCCAGAAGCTTTCTGGCCTCACTATGGCGTTCCCTAGCCAGCGTTAGTGAAACATCCGGATATTTCCCAAACGCCATGAGCTTTTCTTTGGCCTCAAAGACATACGCCAACGCCAGAGCTTGCCTCCAGAGGGTGTAACCGAGAGGTACAGGCCGCCGCTATCGCTCATTCGGTAGGCTTTCTCTTTCGCCTTCGCCTTCTTGATCTCCGTATCTGTCAGTGCCATAACTCGCTCCAGGGCGTACTTTCAGGAAGTACCCCCTCTCGAAAACCACGATACCCCCTTACATACCCCCGCACAACCCTGGCTTCCACAAAGCGCTATCGGACGGTAAAAGAACAAAACCCCAGCATTTTCTGGGGTTTGAAGGGTTTTCTCGGATGTCTCTGGATGTTCTGGAACTAGGAATGGCGGAGAATGGGGGATTCGAACCCCCGATAGAGCTTTCGCCCTATAACGGTTTAGCAAACCGCCGCCTTCAGCCACTCGGCCAACTCTCCGTCCTGTGTTGCGGTGAGCATGAGGGTGTCATGCCCGGCTTTGGCAATTATAGCTTGAGGGTGGGTGCGGAAGACAAGGTTCTGCAAAATCGATGGCGGGTCCTTTCTGGGAAGACGATAAGGCAAAACGCAGATTCCCTTCGGGGATGACAACAAAGAGGCAACGACAACAGGGGATTCCTGTGGGATGACAAGCAAGAAGAACAGCGGCGGCGCATCCTTCGCGGTGGGCGGGATGACGACCGTGGAGGTGGTGTGGGTGTTCAGGATGACGATAAAGAGACAACGACAACAGCAGATCCCTGCGGGATGACAAACAAAAAAACAACCGCAGGTCCCTTCGGGAATGACAACGAGGAGAACAAGCAACGATGCATCCTTCGCCGTGGGGCGGGATGACGACCGTGGAGGTGGTGTGGGTGTTCAGGATGACGATAAAGAGACAACGACAACAGCAGATCCCCTGCGGGATGACAACAAGAAGAACAAGCAACGATAACAACGGATCCCTGCGGGATGACAAACAAAAGACAACCGCAGATCCCCTTCGGGGATGACAACAAGAAGAACAAGCAACAACAACAGCAGATCCATGCGGGATGACAACCAAAAAGCAGCAACAGAGGCGATTCGGAAAATGTGCGGGCTGGAGTAGCTTTGGCTTCGCGGTGGGCTGGGATAACGGTATAAAAGACTGAATGGCGCTGGGACGGCGGGAGTTGGGGCGGTGATGCCGCGTGGGGAAAGATGTCGGTGATACCGCGTGGGAGGAAGGGGCCGGGATGCCGCGTGGGGAGAAGCTGCGGGTGATGCGCAGGGAGAAGATGCGGCTGCTGCCGCTGGTTGCGGCGACTTACTTTATGGTGTCGGGTGGGCCGTATGGGCTGGAAGACATCATTGGCATGGCGGGGTATGGATGGGCGCTGGTGCTGTTTCTGGTGGTGCCTGTGGTGTGGAGCCTGCCGACGAGTTTGATGGTGGGGGAGCTGGCGGCGGCGGTGCCGGAGGAGGGTGGATACTATCGCTGGGTGCGGCGGGCGATGGGGGAGTTCTGGGGGTTTCAGGAGGCATGGCTGAGCCTGGCGGCGAGCGTGTTCGATATGGCGATCTATCCGACGATCTTTGTGCTGTACCTGGGGCGGATTGAACCGGCGTGGACGGCGGGGTATCGCGGGACTGGGTGGGCGCTGGTGGTGGTGCTGGTTTGTGCGGCGTGGAATTTGAGGGGTGCGCGGGCGGTGGGTGAGGGGTCGGTGGGTCTGTTTTGTGTGCTGCTGTCGCCGTTTGTGGTGCTGACGGCGGTGGGGTTGTGGAAGGGGCTGGTTCTGGGTGGCCACGGAGGAGCTTCTTTCTTTGAGACTCCTTTAGCTGGGAGGGACTTTGCTGGAGCGGTGTCGGTGACGCTGTGGAACTACATGGGGTGGGATAACGCTTCGACGGTGGCGCAGGAGGTGGAGGAGCCGCAGAGGAACTATCCGAAGGGGATGTTGGCGGCGACGGGGCTGGTGGCGCTGACGTATGTGCTGCCACTGGCGGCGGTGGGTCTGGTTGGGATTCCGGCGGCGAGGTTTTCGACGGGGGCGTGGGCGGATGCGGCGAGGGAGTTGGTGGGGCCTTGGCTGGAGCTGTGTGTTGTGCTGGGTGGGACGATCAGTGGGGCGGGGATGTTCAACGCGCTGATGATGAGTTATACGAGGGTGCCGTATGCGATGGCGGAGGAGGGATTTCTGCCTGCGGTGATGGAGAGGAGAAATCGGTGGGGGGTTCCGTGGGTGAGTTTGGCGGTGTGTACTGTCGGGTGGGCGCTGGCGTTGAGGTTGTCGTTTGAGCGGCTGATCTCGATTGATCTTGTGTTGTATGGAGGAGCGTTGCTGCTGGAGTTTGTGGCGCTGGTTGTGCTACGGGTGAAGGAGCCGGGGTTGGAGAGGCCGTTCAAGGTGCCGGGTGGGTTGTGGGGTGCGGTGGCGATGGGTGTGGGGCCAGCGGCGTTGATTGGGTTTGCGCTGTGGGCGGCGCGAGGGGAGAAGGTGGCAGGGTTGCCGGCGCTGGAGTTTGCGGGGATCGTGGCGGCGGTGGGGCCGGTGGTTTATCTGGTGGCGAAGGTGATAAAAAGGGCCGCCTCTGGGGCGACCCCTTCTGGTTGATTCGATTCGCAGCGTGACTACTTTTTGGGGACTGGCTTGGGGATGGGGTTGGTCTTGTTGTCGATGAAGCGCTGCTGGGCTTCGAGGACCGTGCTGCGAGCGAATGAGGCGTCACGCCAGCCGCGGACTTCGACGCGTTTGCCTTCGAGATCTTTGTAGATGGAGAAGAAGTGGGTGATCTCCTTGAGCATGTGGGGGTAGATCTCGGAGAAGTTCCAGACGTCTTTGTAGCGGGGGTTGTCCTGGCCGACGCAGAGGACTTTCTCGTCGCCGAGGCCCTGGTCGAGCATCTCGAGGATACCGATGGGGCGGACCTGCATGACGCAACCGGAGAAGCTTGGGGTGTCGACGAGAACGAGGCAGTCGAGGGGGTCGCCGTCGTCGCCGAGGGTGCTGGGAATGAAGCCGTAGTCGCCGGGGTAGTGGACCGGGGAGTAGAGGTTGCGGTCGAGACGGAAGACGTGGAGCTCTTTGTCGTATTCGTACTTGTTGACGCCCTCGTAGGGGATCTCGATGACTGCGTTGATGACCTCGGGGCTGTTTGGCCCTACGGGAAGTTCAAGGTAGTTCGTCATAAAGCTGGTGTCTCTTCTCTTGTCCGATAGAAATTTAGGCGTTGCCGGCGTGTTGTTGCAAACGACCGAGCTTTGCTGGTGGAGGGTCGTGACCTCGATTGAGGGCAAAAGCCGCACCATGTCTATAATCAGACAAGATGAAGGCTCATGTCTATGTCACGCTGAAACGAACGGTGCTGGATGCCCAGGGGCAGACGGTTGCAGATGCATTGCGGCGAATGGAATATCGCGGCGTTGCCGATGTGCGGCAGGGAAAGTATTTTCTGCTGACTCTGGAAGATGGATTGGAACAGAACGCCGTGCAGGCCGAAGTAGAACGGATTGCGCGTGAGGTGCTGACAAACCCTGTGATTGAAGAGTTTACGTTTCGGCTGGAGGCCTGAACGTACGCTTTTTGTGCGGTACTCGGCACATAAGTTTTCTTTTTTCTGAGTGGATTACTGAGTGGCGCCGCTGTCGCGACACCTACGGCTGTCTGCGGGTGCTAGGCTTAAAAGGTTATAGAGGACAAGCCTTTTGAGTGATGCAATCGTGGAAAGTGCGGTAGTGAAGCCTGTCGATGTGGTGGCGGGTGGGAGCCGGTTTGTGCGGGCTTGCCTACGTCGTCCAGTCGACAGAACGCCAGTGTGGTTTTTGCGGCAGGCTGGGCGTTATATGCCGGAGTATATGGCTGTGCGGAAGCACCATTCGCTGCTCGAGATCTGCCGGACGCCGGAGATTGCAGCGGAGGTGACGATTACGGCGGCTGAGCGGCTGGGCGTGGATGCTGCGATTATCTTTGCGGATCTGCTGCTGCCGTTTACGCCGATGGGATTGGACTTCGAGTTTGTGGCGGGCGAGGGGCCGGTGGTGTATACGCCGGTGCGGTCGCTGGAACATGTGCAGGCGTTGAGGACCGATCGCGTGGAGGAGTTGGGCTACGTGGCCCGGGCCATCGAGAAGGTTGCGACGCATTTTGCTGCGCCGCGAGCCGATGGGGACACGCTCGGGATCATCGGGTTTTGTGGCGCGCCGTGGACGCTTGCGGGGTACATGATCGAAGGCGGCAAGCAGGGCGGAGGAGATCGCAACTACATCGAGACGAAGAAGATGATGTACTCGGATGGAGCTGCGTGGTCGCTGCTGATGGAGAAGATTGTAACGGTATTGGTTGCTTATGCGCAGCAGCAGGTGGAGGCGGGCGCGGATGTGATTCAGGTGTTCGATAGCTGGGTGGGAAAGTTGAGCGTTCGGGACTATAGGCAGTACTGTCTTGGGTGGACGACCCAGTTGGTGCAGAGAATTAAGGCGATGGGCGTGCCAGTGATCTACTTTGGGGTGGAGACTGCTTCCCTGCTACCGGCGATGAGCGAGACGGGAGCGGATGTGATCGGGCTCGACTGGCGAACGCCGTTGGAGGTGGGCTGGAAATCGGTCGGTGCGGGGTGTGCCGTGCAAGGGAATCTTGATCCAATTGCGCTGTTTGCACATGAAGATGTGTTGAAGGAGCAGGTAAGTGCGATTCTCGCGGCGGCTGCGGGCCGGCCGGGGCATATCTTCAATCTGGGGCATGGCATTGTGCCGGGGACACCGGTTGATAACGTGATTCGGGTGGTGGAGTGGGTGAAGGAGTTGAGCGCGCGATGAGTGGTGCGGGGAGTTCGGTGAAAGGCAAGAGTGCCGTGCTCCTGCTCGCGCATGGAACGCCGGATGTGCTCGGCGAGATGGCGGAGTATCTGAGCAAGGTGACTGGGGGCCGAGCGCTGCCGGATGAGGTTGTGAAGGAGCTTCAGCATCGTTACGCACTGATCGGGCTGCGGGAGACTCCGGGTGTGGAGGCTCCGCCGCTGACAAAGTGGACGATGACGCAGGCTTATCTGTTGGAGCAGGCGCTGGGGGCGGGCAAGGTGTATGTGGGGATGCGGAACTGGCATCCATATATAGCTGATGTTGTGAACGAGATGCGAAGGGATGGTGTGACGCACATCAAGGCAGTGTGCCTGGCTCCGCAGAATTCGCGAACGAGCGTCGGGCTGTATCGAAAGGCTGTTCTGTCGACTGCGACGGGGATTGAGGTGGAGTTTGTTGCCGGGTGGGCGGAGAGTCCTCTGCTGGCGGAGGCGTTTGCGAAGAAGCTACGACCCGTCTGGGCGGAGGCTTGCGAGGAGACGGGACAACGCGTGCCGGTCCTGTTTACGGCTCACAGCGTTCCGTGTCGGACGATTATGACCGGGGAGGCTTCTGTTGCAGGCGCTAGACCGGGAACGCCGGTGCAGGATTCGCCGGATCCTTATCCGGTCGAGGCCAAACGCACGGCGCAGATGGTGGCGGAGCGAATGGCCGCTGTGGGATTTCAAGAGAAGGACTGGTTCTTCGCGTTCCAGAGCCAGGGCGTTAGCGGCGGTCCCTGGATCGGCCCGACGGTGGAGGATACGCTGAAGGCTATCAAGGCTGAAGGGCATGTTGGCGTGGTGATGCAGCCGGTCGGTTTTCTCTGCGATCACGTTGAGATTCTCTACGACATTGACATTGCGTTTCGCGAGAGTGCGAGGCAGTTGGGGCTTAAGTTGTGGCGTGCTGAGAGTTTGAACGACTCCGAGGTGCTGGTGCAGGCGCTGGTCGATGTCGTGTCTGGACAGTACAAGGCGACCGTCGATGAGGTGATGGTTCCGGCGTAGGTATAGGCTGTCATGAGGGCCGAAGGCAGGGGCTCTGGCCTCTGCTTTTTGTTTGCGAAATTCTTTGGAGAACGGATGAAGCGGGTTGCAATTGTGGGTGGCGGGGTTGCGGGATTGGCGGCGGCGTATGAGCTTGCGCGGCTCGCTCGCGATGGTGCTGAGGTACAGGGTGTTCTGTTCGAAGCTTCGACGCGGCTGGGGGGAATCGTCGAGACAGTGCGTGAGGGTGGTTTTGTCATCGAGTGTGGCCCTGACGCGTGGGTGACCGAGAAGCCATGGGCGCGTGAGTTAGCAGAGGAGCTTGGGCTTGGCGATGAGGTGATGGCTTCGAACGACGCTACGCGAAAGACCTATGTGCTGGTCGATAAAAAGCTGCAGGCTATGCCGGACGGTATGCGAATGATGGTGCCGGCCGATCTAGAGGCGCTGGATGGGTCGGAGTTGTTTAGCGCGGGAGCCAAGCAGGCCTATCGTGATGAAGTTGGACTGGCTGCGGATTTGAAGAATGCTGCTCCTGAAGAGGATGAGAGCGTCGCCGATTTTGTAGGGCGTCACTTTGGTGGCGAGGTTCTGGAGAAGATTGGGGCTCCGCTGCTGAGTGGTATATTCGGCGGCGACGTTGCAAGGCTGAGCGTGCGCGCGGTGATGGCTCCGTTTGTCGCGATGGAGCGTGAGCATGGGAGTTTAATTGCCGCGGTGCAGGCGCGAGCTGCCACTTCGAAGCCGAGCGCGGTGTTTACGACGCTGCGAAGTGGTATGGGGACGCTGGTGGACCGCATGATCGCAGCAGTTACAGAGAGCTGGATTCGGATGGCTGCGGAGGTAAGGTTCGTATCCTATGGCGAGGAGGGCTGGCTGGTGGGGACGGCCCGCGGGGTCGAGCGGTTCGATGCGTTGATGATGGCGGCGCCGGTCGATGTGGCTCGATTATTGCTGAAGCCGGTGGATGCCGAGATCGCGCCGATGTTGGAGATGGACGCGAGTTCGGCGGTGGTGGTGGGATTTGGATTTGCCGATGCTGCGAGGCTGGCTCTGCCTCAGGGATTTGGATTTCTGGTGCCTCCGGGGTCGGACAACCTGTTGATGGCGTGCACGTTCGTCGATCAGAAGTTCGATGACCGGGTGCCACCGGGAGGGCGGCTGGTGAGGGCGTTCTTCGGGGGAAAGGCAGCGGAACGCCTGATGCGTTGCGGAAATGATGAGACGGCTGCGGTAGCGCGGCTTGAGCTGGCGCAGATTCTCGGACCGCTGCCAGAGCCGCAGGTGACCGTCGTGCGACGCTGGCCGCGCAGCTTGCCGCAGTATGAGGTTGGTCATCTGGAGCGAATGAAGGCGCTCGACGAGCGAGTGCAAAAGCTGGAAGGACTGTCGCTGCTCGGCAATGGATATCGTGGCGTGGGCGTGCCGGACCTTGTGCGAGATGCGCGTGCTGCGGCACGGAATAGCGTGCGCCGGGGTTAGTGAGCCGGTGTCAGCTGTGAGCCTTTTGTCGCGGGTTTGTCAAAAATTTGACCCGGGAAGGTGACAGGGATAGTCTTTTCTCATCTGGTGTTGGGAAGACGGTGCAAATCCGTCGCTACCCCGTAACTGTAAGCGCCGAGAGTTTTGACAGGTTGTTCAAAGCCACTGGGTTCGTCCTGGGAAGGTGAGTCAAGCCTCATTGAAGCGCAAGTCAGGAGACCTGCCGGAGGCCTATCAGGCTTGATTCAGCTTCGCTGGGAGAGCTGGAGAGCATTCTCGCTGACTTCGATAGAAAGTCTGCACGAGCGCTGCCTAAATTTATTCCCGCTCGGACTCGGTGATTTTGATGACGCCGAGGCAAGGAGCTAACGATGCAGGAGACGGGCCAGGGTTCCGTGACACTCGTTCTTGGTGGTGTTCGTAGCGGCAAGAGCCGTTATGCGCAGCAGCTTGCCGAGCGATCGGAACGCGTGATGTTTGTGGCAACGGCAAAGATCTCGGACGACGAGATGCAGAAGAAGATCGAACGCCACCGCGAGGAGCGACCTGCCGGGTGGACCACTCTCGAAGAGCCGCTGGAACTGGCTCGCGTGCTGGCGCATCATCAGCCC
The DNA here is from genome assembly GCF_051013355.1 of Tunturiibacter lichenicola. Lineage (GTDB taxonomy): Bacteria > Acidobacteriota > Terriglobia > Terriglobales > Acidobacteriaceae > Edaphobacter > Edaphobacter lichenicola_F. Next base: position 1,667,991 of record NZ_CP132944.1, read on the forward strand.
GACTGCGATGTGATGGTCGTGGACTGCCTGACGATCTTTGCGGCAAATCTTCTGGAAGAAGAGGGGGAAGACGACGATGCGATTGAACGCCGGGTTGAGGCGTTGTGCGAGTCGCTCCGAACTGCTGGGTGCTCGGTCGTGCTTGTGTCGAATGAGGTAGGGAGTGGCGTGGTTCCGGCTTATCCGCTGGGGAGGAGATATCGCGATCTGCTAGGCGAGATTAACCAACGTGTTGCAAGGGTCGCTGATGACGTGGTGTTGATGGTGGCAGGATTGCCCCTGGCGCTCAAGGGACATCTTGAGGTGACATTGTGAGAGGGCTGTTGGTATCGGGCACCGCGAGCGGCGTGGGAAAGACGACGGTCGCACTGGCGATTATGGCTGGGCTGCGGAGACGCGGGCTTGTTGTACAGCCGTTCAAATGCGGACCCGACTTTCTTGACACGGGCCATCACACGCGGATATGCAGTCGGGTGGCTCGGAATGTTGATACATGGATGTTGAGCGGCGAGGCGAACAAGAGCGTCTTGCAGAACGCTGCGCGGGGAGCGGATGCGCTCGTTGCAGAAGGCATGATGGGGCTTTTCGATGGGAAGAGCGGAGAGGCGGAAGCGGGCAGCACGGCAGAGATTGCGAAGTTGCTGAAGCTGCCGGTGGTGCTCGTTGTCGATGCTGCGAAGACTGCACGAAGTATCGCAGCGGTAGTGCTCGGTTTTGAGATGTTCGATCCTGAGTTGAGGATTGCCGGAGTAATTCTGAATCGCGTTGCAAGCGAGTCACACTATGCGATGCTTCGCGCGGCGATTGAGTCGTCGTGTAAGACGAGGATCCTAGGCTGGCTGCCTCGAGAGCCGGCAATCGCAATCCCTGAACGACACCTCGGACTACGAAGCGCTGCGGAGGCTGCGCAGGACAGCGAAGATAGTGCAATCGACGCACTTGCTGCATTGGCAGAAAAGCACTTTGATCTTAATGCGTTGCTTGGTTTGGAATGCGGCATCGAGATAGATGAGGTTCGACCTGCACCGGTCAACAGATTGTCATTTGCCGAGAAGGTGAGAATTGGGGTGCCATGCGATCACGCATTCTCGTTCTATTACGAAGACAATCTCGATCTACTTCGGGAGCAGGGAGCTGAGATCGTTCGCTTCAGTCCGATGCACGATGTTGCGCTGCCGCCGAATCTCGATGGCCTCTACCTTGGAGGTGGGTATCCAGAGTTGTATGCGCAGCAGCTCAGCGGCAATCGGCAGATGATTGAGGACATACGGACGTTTGCCGACTCAGGCAGACCGGTGTACGCGGAATGCGGTGGGACGCTTTATCTCGCTGTAGATTTGAAGACGGCTGATGGCTCGAACTATGCAATGGCCGGTGTGCTACCGCTCACGATGCAGATGACCGAGAAGCTTGTGCAGTTTGGATATGTCACCGTGGAGTTTACTGAGGACTGCCTGCTTGGACATGCCGGGACAATAGTTCGAGGGCATAGTTTCCATTACTCGCGCATTGTTTCGGCCGGTGAAGTTGCGACTAATTACCGAGTGCAATACTCCATGTCCGGCAAAGAGGAATTTGAAGGGTTCCGATACAAGAACGTATTCGCGAGCTACATCCATTTGCACTTTCGGACAGAGGCCACGCTGACAGAGAACTTTGTTGCGGCAATTCGACACGCGCGAACGAACCAGGTGGTGACCGCATGAAGCGATGCTTTTTATTTCTTTCACTGGTCACGCTATTTGCTGTTCCCTGCCTTGCTAGTCGCACACTGACCGATGAGGTGGGGCGGCGCGTGGTGGTGCCAGATCACCCGCATCGCATCATTTGCCTGATGCCAAGCGTTACCGATACCGTTTATGCACTGGGGGCAGGCGACGATGTCGTCGCTATCAGCGATTACACGAAGTACCCCGCAGCCGCACAAAAGAAGCCGAGCGTCGGTGACCTCATTCATCCCTCGATCGAGACTATCGTTTCACTGCATCCGGATCTTGTCATTGGATATCAACCCAGGGGGCCACTGGAGGTGACGGACCAACTCGATCGAATTGGTATTCCGATTTTTCTGGTCAGTCCGCATGGCATTGCGGGCATTATGCACTCGGTCGATACCATTGGGCAGGCGTTGAATCGAATGCCACAGGCGGATGCCCTGACTCACAGCCTGCAGTTGCGAGTTGATGCGGTAAAGGCGCGAACCAACGGGTTACCTGCGCCGAGAGTTTTTATGCCTATCTGGTATGACCCGATCACAACGATTGGGAAAAATGCGTTTATCACCGAGGTCATTGAAGCTGCGGGCGGCCGTTCTGTGACGGACGATATGTCAGCGGAGTGGCCGCAGGTGAGTATGGAGGTCGTACTGCAGCGCGCGCCCGAAGCCCTGGTGATCGTGCGCGGTGGCAAGATGACCTTTCAAGTGTTGGAGAGCCGTCCAGGATGGGGCAGTATGGCGGCGATTCAGCAGCATCGCGTCTATTACATCGATGATCGGATTAATTTTGCCAGCCCTGTAGCGATCGATGCCTTGGAGGACCTCGCAAAACAGTTTCATCCCTGAGCTGAGCCGTTCAGCTTGCAACCATTCACTAACAGCAAGGTGTCGGGAAGCGCGGTGCGAATCCGCCACTACCCCGTAACTGTAAGCGCAGAGAGCCGTGGCACGGACGCGCAACGCCACTGGAGAGTGCTCCAGGAAGGCAGCCGAGGCTCGATGAAGCGCAAGCCAGGAGACCGGCCTTGCTACACCAACCCGAGGGGGAAAGATGCATCGCGTTATCCGCAAGGTATTGAAAGTTCGTTGGATTGTCTGCCTTTTTTTTGTTTCATTGCTGATGCTTTCTACAACGTTTGCCGCGCCAGCAGAGCGAGGTGCTCTACGCGGAACTGTGAAAGATCCGCTTGGGGCCGTGGTCACAGATGCTTCTGTTGAGCTACTGGACGGGGTGTCGGTCGTGAAGACAACGACTACGGACGCAGCTGGAAACTACTCATTCGATGTGCCGACATCCGGACGGTATAGAGTGCGCGCTATCGCGAGCACCTTTGATGTCGCTACAAGCCAGCCGGTATACATTTCGAAATCCGCAAAGGTAGAACTAAACATAACGCTTGCTACTCAAACATTGACGCAAGAGGTTTCTGTAACCGCATCTGCAACTCCTACGCCAATCGCTCAGATTGGCGCCTCTGTTACGGTGCTGACCGCGGACGACTATCGACAGTTCACTGAGGTTCAAGATCCGTTGCGCCTGGTTCCGGGGCTACAAGTAACGCAGACAGGTCAGCAGGGCGGCACGACCGGGCTTTCTATTCGCGGAGGAGCTACCGATGCGAACAAGGTAATGATTGACGGCGTACCAGTGAACGATATCGGGGGTGCAGTCGAGTTTGCCAACTTCGCGACTGTCGGCGTCGACAAGATTGAAGTATTGCGTGAACCCAACAGTGCGTTGTATGGCTCCGACGCGCTGGCTGGCGTCGTCAGCCTGACGACTGCGCGAGGAACAACGCAACTTCCACTGCTGACTTATGCCGGCGATGGAGGGAACTTCAGCACTTATAACCAGCAAGTGACAGGAAGCGGAGTCGTTCGACAGCTCGATTACTACGGTGCGTTTGCGCGTCTGGACAGCCGGAACAATCTGCCAAACGATTCGTTTCACAACGCCACGTACGCTGGCAACTTTGGATGGCAACCCAACGCCACCAATGATCTTCGCTTCACGGTGCGTCATCTTTCGGTGTCCGGGGGACAGCCTAACGCCATTTTGCTCTATGGCATTGCGGACGACGCGGCACAGAAAGCACAGAATACCTACTACAGCGGTGCATGGAACAATCAAGCGACAGACAAATGGCACAATGAGATTCTCTACGGTGGATTGCGTCTGAATTCGCAGTTCGATGACTTTGCACCTACCGGAATTCCTGACCCAGCCGGTACCGGCAACTTTCTCGGTGCCCCTGTAACGATCAACGGAGCGAATGGATATAGCGTTACGGGACAAGCCATTTTCCAATTTGCAGGAACATATCCAAACCAAAGCCTCACCGTTACAAATCGCGACTTTGTCTACGCACAGACGGACTACCGCATCAGCCCGCACATCCTCGCACTCGGCGGATTTAAGTACGAAGCAGAGCGTGGCTCGACGGCGTTCACAAGCGTCCCCCCGAGTAGTAGCTCCGTCAACCGCGGCAACTATAGCTACACACTCCAGATCTCAGGTGATATTCGCAATCGGCTTTACTACAACGTCGGTAGTGGAATCGAAGACAACGGCCTCTTTGGATTGGCAGGGACACCACGTGCATCGCTCGCCTATTATCTAGTGCGCCCATCTGCGACTGGCTGGCTGAGTGGTACGAAGCTGCACGTCAGCTTCGGTAAAGGAATCAAAGAACCGAGCGTCTTCCAACAATCAAGCTCCATCTTCGACATCTTATCCAGCCTTCCAAACGGAGACCAACTTATCGCACAGTTTCATATCGGTCAGATCGGTCCCGAAGAGTCGCGTACTTACGATGGCGGCCTTGAACAGGAGTTATGGAACGGCCGCGCACGACTTGGTCTGACTTACTTTCATAATGAGTTCACCAATGGTATCGAAGATGTTCCTCCAAGCGGACTTATTGAATTGGGAGTGCCTGTAGATCAATTGCCTGCTCTCGATGCCGGTGCGTTCATCAATTCTCAGGCTTTTCGTACGCAAGGTTTGGAGTTCGAGGCAGAGTACAGGATCAACAGCCGCCTGTTTGCGCGTGGCGGTTATACCTATACCGACGCTGTGGTGCAGCGTTCTTTCTCGAGCGATCAGGGCATCGGCGCGTCGATCAATCCTGCGTTTCCCAATATCCCTATTGGTGCGTTCTCACCGCTGGTGGGTGCGCGTCCATTCCGCGTAGCTCCTCAGTCGGGATACTTTGGCCTGAACTATAACGGCTCAAAGTTCTATAGTTCACTGACGGGTACACTGGTTGGACGGCGCGACGACAGCGATTTTCTGCTCGACCCGAATTTTGGACCTGACTTACTGTTGCCAAATCGCAATCTGGATGGTGCCTATCAGAGGCTCGATCTGAGTGGCGGCTATCAAGTCACGTCACGATTGACTGCTTACGCTGATATTCAAAATTTGCTGAGCGAACATTATGCTCAGGCGTTCGGATTTCCGTCCCTGCCTTTTACGTTTCGTTCGGGCATTAAAATTAATTTTGGAGGCGAGTCCTGGGGACTGAAGTAACTCCCGAAACAGGCCGGAATATTGTGTCTTCGACGTCTGTCGCTGAGTCATCTCAGCCTCCGATACCGAAGACGCACTCCCGCGGCGAGCATTCGCCGAAGAGCAGGATTGTCTTTGCTACTTTGATCGGTCTGCTCGTTGCAGGACTGGTGACCGTGATCCTGTTGTCCTTGGCCATCGGAGCTATTCGCGTTTCTCCAGGTGCGATTCTAGGCGCTCTCTTGCGTCATCAAGCGCTGACCACTACGCAGGAGATTATCGTCCTGCAGATCCGGTTGCCACGGGTGCTGGCGTCGGCCATTGTCGGCGCGGCGCTGGCCATCTCAGGGTTAATGTTCCAGGGATTGTTTCGTAATCCGATGGCTGATCCTTACGTCATCGGGTCCTCAGGCGGTGCAGTATTGGGCGCCTGTATCGGCATCTTCTACTTTTCGCAGATATCTTTCTTTGGCTTCAGTGCTACCGCGCTGCTGGCGTTCGCTGGCTCGGTCATCACAATGGCGATCGTCTATTCCCTGGCTCGTGCGAACGGGAAGACGAACGTAGTGACCTTACTGCTTGCTGGATTCGCAGTCAGCACGATGCTGGGGTATTCGAGCTATGCCTTTGAACTGCTTGATAGCAGCAATGGCTCAAATCATCTGGTACTTCTCTCGTGGTTGCATGGAGTCATAGGAATTCCGCGATGGACACAGCTTTCGGTGACGGGCGCGCTTCTACTGTTTGCAATAGTGATCGCGACACCCTTAATGCGCCAGCTAAATACGCTTGCTTTGGGCGACGAATATGCACATCAGCTTGGGCTCAAGGTGGAGTACACACGCGTGGGAATCATTCTGGCAGGCTCTCTGCTGACGGCTGTTGCAGTATCTCTCGGTGGTCTCATCAGCTTCGCTGGGTTGATTGTGCCTCACGTTGCGCGTCTACTACTTGGACCAGACCACGTGCGTCTTCTGCCGGTCACTGCGTTGTCTGGAGCTATTTTTCTGGTTCTAGCCGACACATTGGCCCGCTCGGTCTTTGCTCCGAATGAGGTTCCGGTAGGGATTTTGATGGCTTTTATCGGCGGCCCGTTCTTTCTTTACCTGCTTCGCAAGACGAAACGGAGCTATGCGCTATGAATCCAATTCTGCGATTTCGCGACGTCAGTTTCGGATACGGCGATTTAGATCTGATACAGTCCGCAAGCTTCGATCTGGAACCAGGAAGCTGCACGGCGCTGATCGGACCGAATGGCGCAGGCAAGACGACCATGCTGCGTCTCGCCGGTGGCACGCTGCGGAGCGGTTCGGGGAGCATCTTTCTGAACGATGAGCCACTTCATACGCTTGCGCTTAAGCAAGTGGCGCGCACGGTTGCGCTGGTGCCGCAGCAGCTTGATGTTCCTTTTCAATTCACAGTGCGACAGGTGGTGGAGCAAGGACGAACACCTTATCTTGGGTTTTTGCGCGGACCGATGAGTGGGGATCGCGTGGCGGTGGATCGTGCTCTGGAACTTGCGGACGTGGCGGGCTTGCAGCACCGGGTCTTTAATGAGTTGAGTGGAGGGGAACGTCAACGTGTGAAGATCGCGCTTGGTCTCGCGCAGCAACCGAAGTTGTTGCTTTTGGATGAGCCTACCCAGAATCTCGACATCGGGCGACAGATGGAGTTAATCGATTTGTTTCATTTTCTGCGTTTGGAGGGAATCACTATCTTCGCTTCTATTCACGATCTCCAACTAGTGGAAGGAAACTTCTCGTCAGTTGTATTGCTCAGTCCGCATATTCCTCTAATGAACGGCAAACCTGAGGAGCTGTTGAAGCCGACCCTTTTGGAAAAGGCGTTCGATTGCCCACCTCGTCGTCACCCTTTACTCCTCGAACGAATGCAGCGTTTTGACAGGCGGGCAGGATGAGCGCGTCGAGTCAACTGATTCTCTCGCACGTGGGGTCGGCCATCATGCCGACCAGCGAGCAGTGGCTTGCACGCGCGCGCAAACATCTTGATGTGTTGACAAAGCCGCTGGGTAGCCTCGGCAGGATCGAGGATCTCGCTGCGCAGATGGTGTCAATTCGGCAGGATGACTTCGCCAGCCCTCTGCACAAAGCGGTTTATGTATTTGCAGCGGACCACGGGGTAACGGCCGAAGGTGTTAGTGCGTATCCTAGCGAGGTGACGCGACAGATGGTGCTCAACTTTCTCGGACACGGTGCCGCTATCAACGTATTGACGAAGTTGCATCAGGTTGCGCTCAATGTCATCGATGTCGGCGTTGATGCAGACTTTCAGAGCATTGACGGACTTCTGGACCACAAGATACGCAAAGGGACGCGCAACATGCTGCACGAACCAGCGATGAACGATGAGGAGTTGGCACGGGCTCTCGAGGTAGGGATTATGATGGCGGCAGGTGCGAAGGCGAAGGGACAAAATCTGCTGGCCGTCGGCGAGATGGGTATTGGAAACACCACTGCGGCAAGCGCCATCACTTCAGTTTTGACCCACACGCCTGTTGTACAGGTCTCTGGCAGAGGAGCTGGTTTAGATTCCGCTGCCTATACCCACAAATTGAAGGTAATAGAAGCTGTCGTTCATAAACACTTTGGAGCAGGCACAACTCCTGAGCCACTAGACGTATTACGTTGTGCCGGAGGCCTGGAGATTGCCGCCATGACAGGCTTCATACTGGGCGCAGCCAGGTATGGGATAGCCATAATTGCAGATGGATTTATCTCGACGGCAGCGGCAGCGATTGCGTTTTCAATTGAGCCCCGTGTGCGAGGTTATCTGTTTGCCGGACATCAATCCGAGGAGCCAGGTCATCGCGTGCTCCTCGAATACCTCGGCCTAAAGCCGATTCTTTCTTTGAGCATGCGGCTTGGCGAGGGAACCGGTGCGGTTCTGGCAATGCCCATCATCGAGTCCGCAATGGCTCTTTACAACCAGATGGCGACCTTTGCTTCTGCTGGTGTCAGCGAGGCAACGCCGTGAGTGTAATGCAAAAGGTTCATAGACTAAGTGACGAGGTGGGAGTTGCGTTTCAGTTTTTGACACGCATTCCGACTCTGTCGAAGACGTTCGAAGCCGACTCGCTCTCGCGTGCCGCCAAGTTTTTTCCTCTGGTCGGTCTCGCGGTTGGCTGCGGGGCCGTTTTGTTACAGAAGTTACTGGTATCTCATTTAAGTCGCGCAGTGATTGCGTTGATCGTGCTCGCTTATCTTGTGGTGATCACCGGTTGTCTCCACGAGGATGGACTGACCGACACCGCAGACGGGTTTGGAGGAGGGTGGAGTAAAGATCAGATACTGACCATTTTGAAAGATAGCCGGATTGGAAGCTACGGAGCGGCCGCTCTGGTTCTGTCGTTACTTACACGTTATGTTCTGTTGGCATCGCTACCAGCCGAACGTTTCGCCATGTATGTCATCTCGGCGCATGTACTTTGTCGTTGGAGTTCGCTGCCGCTGAGCTATTTCCTTCCATCGGCGCGTGAACAAGAAGGCCAAGGCGCACGCATCGCGAAACTTACGTCGTTGTCCACGCTCTTATTTGGGTCGCTATTCAGCGTTGTCGTGGTGATCTTTGCCCTGCGGTGGTCCGCTGTAGCCCCACTGTTGGCCACGCTGCTTGTTGTAACGCTTAGCGGATTGTTTTACTGGAGGAAAATTGGCGGCGTGACAGGCGACTGTTTCGGCGCGACGAATCAACTGGCCGAGATCGCCGTGTACTTTTGTGGAGTGTGGATCGCATGAGCGAGATACTTTTTATCCGCCATGCGGAGACAGACATGGCTGGCACATTCTGCGGCCATTCAGATCCAGACCTGAATGAACGCGGCCACACTCAAGTGTCTGAGCTTCTAGACAGATTGCGCCCGGAAGATATAGGTGCGGTTTACACAAGCGACCTTCGTCGTGCGCAGACCACTGCAAGGGCTATCTCAATTTTCTTTGCTACCGACTGTTTGATTCGGCCCGCGTTACGTGAGATCAACTTCGGACGATGGGAGGGTCGTACCTGGAACGACATCGAGCAGCAGGAAAAAGACTATGCTCACCGCTGGATTTCGGAGCATCCCACTCTGCCGGCGCCCGGAGGCGAAGACATCGCCGAGTTTGAAAGACGTGTACTGAATGAAGTGGAGTTCCTGTCAACCCAAGCTATGACACGCAACATCGCCGTCGTCACCCACGCTGGCATATTGCGTACAGTTTTGTGCGCGTTGAACGGATTCTCCGTCGAAGATGCATGGAAGCAGACGAAGCCCTACTGTTCGGTCGCTCGCTATGCTGTTGCAGCTTTGCCTTCGACGCAATTCGCTGAGGTTGTCCTGTGACCGCGTTGAGCGTTGATGTGCATGAGTTGATCGCGTGGGGATGCGATGAGTATCCGCTCCGCAATGCCATGGCAGACTTCAGTCCCAAAGCACTAGCGACCAGAGTCAGGCGGGCTTGTGAAGCGTTAGCTGAGCGAGAGTGCTACGTCCATAAAGGCGCGTTGATGGTAGAACAGACAGAAAGTATTCAACCTCTGCTGAGTCTTGCCTCACAGCGAGACGATCTACAAAAAGAGTATGAGGGACTCGTATGGACCTTGGGAGTGGTTGACCTGCGCCAGCTGCTTGCCTTTCAGCGCAGACTCATCTTCGATTCCACAAGGCAACCATTAGATCCCGTTGGACAGGACGACTGGCCTGGCTTAATCTCGCTCGCAATAGGAAGTAAAAGGAGCACGGGGTATCGTCTTGAGCGCAACAAATGCGGAAGGGATGGTTTGGACATCAGCCTATACTCCGGCAATCCGGATCTCCAGCTTCGGCTGGATGCGGAGCAAAGTGAAGTTGGGCTTTCGCCTCTTTCGCTTTATGGTGGCAGCCCCTTTCTAGAGGTTGCGGAGCTGGGTGGCCGATGGTTTTTGCGGGACGGATACCATCGTGCCTATAACCTTTTGCAAATGGGAGTGCACCACGTTCCGGCTGTCGTGATCTACGCGCGGGACATTGGGGAAGTTGGCGCTACCGAACCATGGTTTTTTTGCGAAAAGCAATTGTTCTCAGATCGGCCGCCTCGCGTTATCGATTTTCTTGATACGGATTTCGTTCTCAGTTACAAAAGAAGGCCCCTGCGCAAGGTCATTCGCGTACGTATTGAAGAGTCGCTCGAAGAGTTTGATGAAACCGAAGATGTACAAGGAGATGAACTATGAGTATCGCAACTAAACGTGGAGATGGCGGACAAACGGGACTGGCCGGGGGCATTCGAATCTCGAAGGCTGATTTGCGGGTGGAAGCATATGGTTCAGTCGATGAACTGAATACGGTGCTGGGCTTCGCTCGCAGCATCTGTACCAATAAAGAGATCTACGACTGGACTGAAACCATCCAACGCACACTGTTTCGAGTGGGATCGGCACTCGCTACTCCACCGGAGAGCAGGAAGACACCGCCTGTCGTCACGGCAGACGACGTTGAGACGCTTACGAAGTTAGTTCATCAGATTGAGGCGACCGAAGGTATTCTTGCCGACTGGTCGTTACCGGGTGCACATACCGAATCAGCCGCATATGAGATGGCGCGTACAGTGTGCCGCCGGACGGAGCGTGCTGCAGTTCGGCTTGCGTCCAGTGGAGTGGAGGTAAGTCCTGAGATCCTCGCGTATCTGAATCGATTGTCCGACTTGATCTGGCTCTTCGGCAGGCTGATCGAAGTAAATGCCGGTATCGATGCGCGGCTGCGCGGCGGAGAGACAGCGGGACCAAAGTGGTCGAGGGCATGGAAGTAATGAAGGCTGCAGGCTTCGGCGAAAGTGAGCGTCGGGCTGTTTATCGCGCCATCCGCGAGAGACGGGACGTGCGCCGCGGATTTTTACCGGAGCCGATCCATGACGAGTTGCTCTACCGGTTGCTCGAAGCAGCACACAACGCACCTTCGGTTGGCCTGATGCAACCATGGCGATTCATTGTTGTTCGAGATATTGCTGTGCGGCGAGCGGTCCACAATATTTTTCTTCAGGCGAATGAGCAGGCAGCAGGAAGTTATACCGGAAGACAGCAACAGAGCTACACCGGTATGAAACTTGAAGGGATATTAGAAGCACCGCAAAATCTTTGTATTGTGTGCGACTCGCAGAACAGTCAGGGTCACCAGCTTGGACGGCGAACGATGCCCGAGACTGCGGTCTACTCCGCAGTCTGTGCGGTACAGAATCTGTGGCTCGCCGCCAGAGCAGAGGGAATTGGTGTCGGTTGGGTGAGTATTTTAGAACCGGACCTGTTGCGCAGTGCGCTAAAAATACCTACGCAAATTATTCCGGTGGCGTATTTGTGTCTGGGATACGTTGATGCGTTCGCAGCAGAACCCGATCTTGAACGCGCCGGTTGGGAGAAGCGATCGGCGCTGAAGAGCGTAGTATCCTTCAATGAATACGACAGCAACTGGGGCGACGGAGTGCCCACACCATGAGGGCGCGGGCACTCATGGTTCTGGGGACAAGCTCGCATGTCGGCAAATCGTTACTGACGGCTGCTCTCTGCCGCATCTTCGCGCAGCATGGGCACCGAGTTGCACCGTTCAAATCGCAAAACATGTCATTGAACTCGGCAGCCACCATCGAAGGCCTTGAGATCGGACGCGCGCAAGCGTTACAGGCTGAAGCCGCTGGAGTCGCTCCGTCAGTTGATATGAACCCCATTCTCATCAAGCCTTCTGGCGGGAATTCTTCACAGGTTGTCGTGCGCGGAAAGATCTGGGGAAGAGTGACGGCCGCAGACTATCATCAGCGGCGCGTAGAGGAGTTGTTGCCCATCGTTCGAGAGAGCTACAACGCACTTGCCGCGGAGTATGACGTGGTTATTTTGGAGGGTGCCGGCTCGCCCGCAGAGATCAACTTGAAGCAGCACGACATTGTGAATATGAGAATGGCTGAGATGGCCGATGCGCAGTGTCTGCTGGTTGGCGACATCGACCGTGGGGGAGTGTTTGCTTCGTTGTTGGGGACACTCGAGCTTCTGGAGCCAAGAGAGCGAGAGTTCGTTCGCGGATTCGCCATCAATAAGTTTCGCGGGGATGCAAGTCTGCTTGAACCGGGAGTACGTATGATCGAAGATCGTATACAAAAGCCGTGTCTCGGCGTCATCCCGTACCTACATTCGCTGGTACTGGAAGAAGAGGATAGTCTGGGCCTCCCGGTGGGGGCGCAGACGCAATGGACATCGGACCTGGACAGATCGCCTCATCGAAGATTGCGGATAGCTGTGATTGCCCTGCCATCATTTTCGAACTTTACTGACTTCGATTCGCTTCGTTCGGAGCCATCTGTTTCTGTTTTGTTTTGTCACACGGCAGAGGCGATTGCACAAGCGGATGTCGTGATCGTGCCAGGCAGTAAACAGACTGTGGATGATCTGTTGTGGATGAGGAGTCAAGGGCTCGACGCTGCTATCAGTGAACATGCCCAAACAAGTCTCGTCGTCGGCATCTGCGGCGGCATGCAGATGCTCGGTGAAACTATCACCGATCCGCTCGGAATGGAGCACGATGGCACAGTTGCCGGTCTGTGCTTACTGCCGATTCAGACCACCATGCAAGCTGACAAGGTGACGCGAAATGTAAAGGGAAGGATGGCGACTGCTACCTTGTTCGGCCAACCCGTTACGGACTGCCAACTCTCTGGCTACGAGATTCATATTGGACTGACGAGCTATCAGTCGGGGGCCACGCACTTCGCAGTTCTCTCCTCCGAGAAGGGCGCCTCTAATACGAATAGAGATGGCTGTGTGAGTATTGACACGCACGTCTTCGGCACCTATCTCCACGGCATCTTCGACGAAGACAGTTTTCGTCATCAGTTTCTCCATGCCGCCCGGCGTTTTCATTGGCTCTCTGCGCCGCGCGAACTTCATTTGTGGAAGCAACTACGCGAAGATTCACTGAATCGGCTTGCGCAGGCGGTAGAAGATGCTTTGGATATGGAGGCGATCTTCGACTGGGTCGGCCTATCCTACAAGAGAAGTGCATTTGGAAGTGATAACCATTTGCCAGAAGGCGCGGCGGGATGAACAATCGACGGGTTCTAGCAGCCGCGTATCTGTTTGACTGGATCGCCGGCGACCCCGAGTGGCTTCCGCACCCCGTGCGACTGATCGGCAAAGGGGTGGAGCAGGGAGAACGGATACTGAGAAGGCCTGGTCAAACGCCCACGGCTGAGTTAGCAGCGGGTGGTTTTTTGACTTTTGGGCTGGTTATCGGAGTTTATTGCGGGACAGCCAAGATGATCGCATGGGCAAACAAAAAGAACCCGGCACTGGCCTTTGCTGTTGAGATCGCGCTTGGATGGACTTGTCTCGCATCGCGTAGTCTTCACGATGAGGCCACTGCTGTCGTCTCCGCGCTGGAGACGGGGGACATTCCGTATGCGCGGCGGCGGCTGGCGAGCATTGTCGGACGTGATACGCAGCATCTGAATTCGCACGAGATCAGTCGCGCTGTTATCGAGACCGTGGCAGAGAGTAGCTCAGATGGCGTGATCGCGCCAATGTTTTATATGTCGGTTGGAGGGGTTCCGCTCGCAATGGCATACAAGGCAATCAACACGCTCGACTCGATGATCGGCCACGCAGATGAGAGATATTTTTACTTTGGAAAGATAGCGGCGCGGTTGGATGATGTTGCTAATTTCATGCCGTCACGACTAACTGCATTGGGGGTTGCGGCGACCGCCTCAGTGTTGGAAGATGCGAGCCCGACGGCCGCACTGAGCACATGGCTGCGTGATGGTATGAAACACAAGAGCCCCAACGCGGGACAGCCTGAGAGCGCGATGGCAGGGGCGTTGCGTGTCCGGCTCGGAGGAATGAACTTCTATGCTGGAGAATCTTCCGCGACTCCTCTGATGGGAGAGGAGTTCCCTCACCCCTCTCTGCAGAAGACGAAGCAGGCTATCAAAATTGCTGCTGGCGTGTCCCTTCTGGGCGTTGCCCTGGCGATGCTGTTTGCGAGGAGACGATGAACGCAACATATAAAGTTCTATTGCCCGCTCACGGCGGCCAACTTCGTCAGATCGCTGCGCGATATGGACTTTCTGCAGAGCAACTTCTGGACTTCAGTGCAAATATCAATCCGATGGGCCCTCCGCCATCTGTGCTGATGGCACTTCACCGGGCTCTTGCAGACCATGCATCTCTGGTTACTTATCCAGATATCGAACTGACAGAGCTGAGATGGCTTCTTGCTAACAAAACACAGGCTGCGCCCGAAAATATCTGCGTCGCAAATGGATTCGTACCGCTGCTCGACGCTGCGCTCCGGTCGCTGACGCTCAAGCGATGTCTCTTACCTATACCGTGTTTCAATGAGTATCGGCGAACGCTTGAGAATGCTAACGTTAACGTCGTTCCACACCTTCTTTTGCAAACGAATAGTTTTCGGTACCAGACGGATTCAATTGTGCAAGCACTGTTGGATCACTCGTGTGACGCGATTCTACTGGCGAATCCCCAAAATCCCTCGGGCGCGCTCCTTGAGGCTGAAGCGATGCATCAGTTGGTCGAGATGGCCGCGCAGCACAACATCACGGTTCTGCTGGACGAAGCCTTCATCGACTATTCTCCAGCACAATCGCTAACACAAACGTCTGGCGAGAGATCAAACCTGGTTGTGTTTCGTTCGGTCACAAAATTTTTTGCCATTCCTGGCCTCAGAGTAGCCTACGCGGTTAGCAATGCCTTGATGGCGGAGAGTTTGAGACACTTTCTCGCGCCGTGGCCAGTTTCGGCTCTCGCCTCAATCGGGGTCTGTGCCGCTTTGAGAGATGATGACGTTTACTCTGATGAATCGCGGACCATCAACCATCGGCGACGAGCGTGGCTGGAGGCAGAACTTGCTCGCTTGAATATCTTCACGTATCCGTCGAGCGCAAATTTTCTTCTGCTGCGATTCCCGGCTGAGGTGGACGTAAGGTCGCTCTGGGAGAGAATGATCGTAGAGGAGCAGATCGTACTTCGCTCCTGCGAAAACTTCGAAGGACTCGCGCCGGAGCATCTGCGGATTGCGGTTCGATCAGAACCGGACAATACCAGATTGATTGACGGCCTGAAGCGGATACTCACGCGATCCAGCCGATAATGGTCGGGGCGGAGGGATTCGAACCCCCGACCCTCTGGTCCCAAACCAGATGCGCTACCAGACTGCGCTACGCCCCGACTTCTTTCAGTTTACCGCATCCACAGGTCTGCGGGTTCACAACGTGTGGAAGAGGCCGTGACTCCCTGTACCAAAAAGCGAGTGGAACAGTCCATCGAAGACCCATGTGAGCAGCAGCATCGGCAGAATGACAAGTGCAGCAAGTACCACGCAGACAACTGCCAGAAAGAGCCAGCTTTGCAGTGTGTGCTTACGCGGTTCGTCTACGCTTCCAACCAAGAGGGCATAGTTGCGCCGATTGGCGCGCCAGGCGATGTCGAACATATCGCCGAGCACTGGAATCGATCCGACCACAACTTCGATCGCCACGTTTGCGACCATCCTTGCCACGGTGACGTAGGAGACGCCCCGCATCCACGCAGCAATGATGATGATGCAGGAGGCGATGCCGCCGATCAGGTCGCCAATGCCTGGAATGAAACCGACGATGCCATCCAGACCGAAGCGGATGGAGGTCCCGGGGATTCGGATAAAGTCGTCCAGGACATGCGAGAGCAGGTCAAGATTCTCGTCGTCAAAGGCTTTTCCGCCTCGTTTGAGACGGGGGGACAGGATTTCGGGTTTCGCGGTAAATGCCATGGGACCGTCCCTGTCTCGCCGCGGGATTGCCCCACAGGCCGCCAGTGCTATAATTCCAGTATACGGCGGCTATAGTTCAGTGGCAGAACGCCGCTCTGTGGCAGCGGATGTCGTGGGTTCGAAACCCACTAGCCGCCCCAAACTCTCTCAATATCTTTACCAGCGGCCCAACTTTGACCCGCGTTCCCAAAACACCGCCTACGCCCGTTCCGGTTGCAGATGCAACATACCCTGCGCGCCTCTATGCCGGAACCTCGGGTTGGGCCTATCCGACCTGGAAGCCGGATTTTTATCCCGCTGGCACACCCGCGAAGCGGTTCCTCGAGTTCTATGCGACGCAGTTGACTTCGGTCGAGGTCAACTATACCTTCCGAGCGCTGCCAACCGCCAAGATACTTGAGAGCTGGTTAGCCGCGACGCCAGCGCATTTTCGGTTCAGTTTCAAGGCACCGCAGCGCATCACGCACTTCAAACGGTTGCGCGATTGCACAGAAGATGTCGCGCAGTTCATCGCGACGCTTGAGCCGGTCCATCAAGCGGGAAAACTTGGCCTGCTGCTCTTCCAGCTTCCGCCCAACTTCAAGGCAGACGCTGAATGCCTCAGCGCTTTCCTCTTTGTCGCCTCGCTCCGAACGTCGAGTGCTCCGCAGATTGCATTCGAATTTCGTCACGAATCCTGGTTTAACGAAGAGATCTACGTGATCCTGCGTCAGCACAATGCAGCGCTATGCATTGCCGAAAGTGATGATCTCCTGACGCCGGAGGTCCACACCGCAGCGGGACACACGTGTTACCGGCTGCGGAGAAGTAACGGTTATTCCGAATTAGAGCTCGAGGCTTTTGCCAACCGCTTTGCCGCAATCGCTCAAGAGCGCGATGTCTACGTCTACTTCAAACACGAGGACGAGCCCACAGGAGCACTTAATGCCACGGCCTTTCTCAGGCGCATTCAAGCTGAATCAGGTAGACCTTGACGCAGACCGCTGAGATCGAGCTCATCGCGAGCCACGCTGCAGAATTTCTGCCACGACGTTTCCTGATAAACGGCCATCTCCAGACGATCATTGGCAACTATCTGCCTCGTGTGAACAGCCTTCCGGCTGCAGAAGCGCATATGGTCGAGGTTTCGCCCGCGACGGAAGATCAGATCTCAAGCCAAGTCCTTTGCCATTGCCATTGGCAAGCCGAGGAGGCACGTGCAAGTCGGCCGAGCGCCATCATCGTGCACGGTTTGGAAGGCTCGTCTGAATCGCAATATGTCGTCGGAAACGCCAATAAACTGTGGCGTGCCGGCTGCAACGTCATCCGCATGAACATGCGTAACTGCGGCGGTACAGAGGCGCTCTCACCGACGCTCTACCATTCGGGACTCTCAACCGATGTGCTCGCGGTGATGAACTTTTTCATCGCGCAACAGAGATTGAAGTCGATGTCGCTGATCGGCTATTCGATGGGCGGAAACCTCGTCCTCAAACTTGCCGGCGAGCTTGGCACAGCCGCCCCAGCGGAACTTCGTTCCGTGATTGGTGTCTCGCCTGCGCTTGATCTCGGCCCATCAGCCGATGCATTACATCGCCCACAGAACCGCTTTTACGAGATGAAGTTTCTTCGCGCTCTGCTGCGCCGCTATCGCCGCAAGGTTATGCTGTTCCCTCGCGTATTCGACCCGAACGTTGCAACAGGAATTCGTTCTCTGCGCGAGTTGGACGACCGGATCACTGCACTCTACTCCGGCTTTACTGGAGCAGACGATTATTACTATCGGGCCGCCGCTGCTCGCGTCATCGATCGAATCGCAATACCAACGCTTCTCCTGCATGCTCTGGACGATCCGTTCGTCCGCATTACAGACGAAAGTTGCCACAAGCTCGAGGCAAATCCAAATATCAGGTTGCTGACGACAAGCCACGGCGGTCACTGCGCTTTCCTCGCCCAGCCCGATGCCGACAGCGGTTACGATGGATATTGGGCCGAGCACACTCTGCTCCGCTTCCTTCTCGCAAACGCCTGATCCCTGCAGGCTGCGGGCCGACCGCGATAACGCTAAGATGGTTCGTAATGCTCTCTGACTGGTCCGCCGAATGTTCCTCAGACGATCCCGTGCTCGTCGTTCCTTGGTCTGATCCATCCGATCCCGGTGGCGACCGCCGCTTCATCGATCTTCGCGAAAATCCTTATGACCTGGACCATCTTCCCGAGGCGATGCACTATCCCACACTGATGCACGCACTGCGTGCGCTGAACGCTGCTCGTTCCTCTGTCTTCACGGCAAAGTGCGATGCGTGGCCGCTCGACTCAGACGAACTCGAGCATCTTCGCGCCGAGTTGGACGTAATCGCCGAGGATGCACCAAACGGATTCGGCAGCTACATCGATCTCTTGTGGCGCGACCGTTCAATCTTTACCTCATACCATCAGCAGGAGCAGATGCTGCATCGTCTCACTCGTCACGCGGCTACTCTGGAGAGTCCATACGCTATGCTCGACTGCGTGATCCGCCCTGCCCTGCTTGACCTGACTGGGCCCCAGGAGGGCTTCGCGGTGAGCCTATATGTCAAGGCGTTAGGCCACGACGCGCAGGCGGCGGAAGAAAACTGGGCTTCGGCGCTGGATGCAGTCGTTGCGCTGTTGCGGAGTAAGGATCTTGCCTTCAGTTAGACCTGATTCACTTTTGAACCACAGAGGCTCCCTTCCCCGATACAATCGATACAGACGTACACGGGCGAGTAGCTCAATTGGATAGAGCATCAGCCTTCTAAGCTGACGGTTGCAGGTTCGAGCCCTGCCTCGCTCACCACCCACCCAGGCGTCTAGCTGTCTGCTCAGGCTTCCATCAATGCATCTTCGGCAGCTGCGCGGTGATGATCCGCGGCATCGTCGCGACTGCCGGTGGCATGGCGCAATCCTGCCAGCGCGATGAAACATAGCGCCAAACCGCAGACTCCGTTCCACTTCCAATGCACCCAGGCAACTGTCGCCAAGGCCGACCCGATTGCCGCACCGGTAAAATATACCGTCATGTAAACGGTGTTAAGGCGGCTTCGGGCGCCTGGCACGAGACCGAAGATCCGGGTCTGATTCGCCACCTGCGTCATCTGTGCGCCCATATCCAGCACGACCACTCCAATCACTAGCCCCGCAAGGTGGAGGGTGGTCGATGTGTGCATCGGCTCTTCCCCCCACAGTAGAAAATAGGAGGCCGCCAGAAGCGCCATTCCTACCGAGATCACCCACCTCGAACCATGTTTGTCGGCCAAACGGCCAGCAAGTGGAGCGACCATTGCGCCAGCTGCGCCAACTATTCCGAATGTTCCGGCGACTCCTGCACCTAACCCGTAGTGGCTATGAAGCAAGAAGGCCAATGTCGTCCAGAAGCAGCTGAAAGATGCAAATACAAGCGCGCCGATGATGGAGGACTCGCGCAGCAGCGGCTGGGTACGGAACAGCGTCCAAAGAGACTTCATCGCATCGCTGTAGTGCAGCTTCTGCTTCGGCGGCAGCCTGGGCATCACCTTCCACATCAAGGGGACAAACGCCGCATTCATCACAGCGGCGACAACGAAAACCCAACGCCAGCCATGGATACCGCTTACCCACCCAGCGAAGGTACGGGCCAAAAGAATGCCGAGCAACAGACCGGTCATGACCGTACCGATGGCGCGCCCACGTTGCTCATGCGAAACAAGATCTGGCGCTATAGGGAGCGCCACGTGAGTGACGGATGCGAAGAGCCCGAGCAATACGCTACCGGCGATCAGCCAGTTCAACCCGGGGGAGACCGCAACCAGCAGCAAGGACACCGCAACCGCGGCGTACATACGCATCATCAAAGCCCGGCGTTCCAGCACGTCGCCCAGAGGAACAAATGCCAGCATACCAACGGCATAACCAACCTGGGTCGCGACCGCGACAAAGCCGGTATGCCCTGGTGTAGATCTGAATGTCCGGCTCATCTCCAGCAAAAGAGGCTGGTTATAGTAGATTGTGGACACGCCCACGGCACACGCTAGTCCGAGAAACGGCAGCGGGGCGCGAGGTGCTGAATTTGTTGAAGTGGTCATACCAAGTCTATCTCTAGTGTAGGCCCTGGCTGCCTCCTTCGACACACTACCGCTCGGCTGTAAGGCTAAATCTTGGCCAACGTCAATTTAGCGATCGTTGCGAGCTGCATAAACGATGTTCCCTCGTAGATCTTGCCGATCTTGGCGTCGCGGTAGAACTTCTCGACCGGGTAGTCCTTTACGAAGCCGGAGCCTCCATAGACCTCCACCGCAAGACTGGCAACGCGCTCGGCGATCTGTGAAGTGAAGTACTTGCACATCGCCGCTTCCTTCAGGAAGTCGAGCTTCGCGTCCTTGAGACGAGCCGCGTTGTAGACCATCAGCCGGGCCGCCTCGATCTCGGTTGCCATCTCCGCCAGTTGAAACTGCATCGCCTGGAACTCCACGAGTGTCTTACCGAACTGCTTTCTCTCCTTTGCCCACTTTGCCGCATGGGCCCACGCCCCTGCAGCAAGTCCCAACATCTGTGAGCCGATGCCGATACGGCCTTCATTCAGCGTTTCGATGGCCACCTTATAACCTTTTCCCGGCTCACCTAACACCTGCGAGGCTGATACGACGCAATCACTGAAGATGAGCTCGCAGGTACTTGACGCGCGAATGCCGAGCTTGTCCTCTTTCTTTCCAAGCGTAAAACCGGGTGCTCCTTTTTCGACTAGAAATGCCGTTATCCCCTTGTATCCCGCAGAAGGATCAAGCGTTGCGAAGACGATAAACAGTCCAGCTTCCTTTGCATTCGTGATCCAAAGTTTCTGGCCGTTCAGCACATAGTCGTCACCGCGCTTAACTGCTCTGGTCTGCAAAGCAAATGCGTCTGACCCCGAAGAAGCCTCACTCAGAGCGTACGATCCGATGGTGTCGGTCGCCAGGCGAGTCAGGTACTTTTTCTTCTGATCTTCATTCCCCCAACGAACCAACGCATTGATGCAAAGCGTGTTTTGAACGTCGACCATGACACCGACCGACGGATCGACTGCCGAGATCTCCTCAACTGCCAGGATCGCGTTGAAGAAGGTTCCGCCAGCCCCGCCATACTCCTCTGGAACCTCAATCCCCATTAGACCGAGTTCGAAGAGCTTGCGAATGAGCCCCGAGTCCATCTGCTGCGACTCGTCCATACCGCGCACCAGCGGCCCAATCTGTTCCGTGGCAAAACGCCGTACCGTATCGCGAAACAACTGCTCATCATCCATCAACTGCGTCAACGCCATCGGGACCTGCTGCGACATCCACTCACCTCAAACGGTATTCGGAAAAGGCGAGTCTAGCATCTTGAAGGCACGACTGAATAGCCGTTCAGTCCGTGGTTTGTTAGAAGAACCCGGCTTGGTTTTGAGTAAGAACGTCATGCAAGAAGAAGCTCAGCCGGCGACCTTCACCAAACGTCCCCGTCGGCTCACGATGGAGAGCTTCTCGGTATTCATGATCTTGCGTGCCTGCTCCTTCGCGTGGTTAGCCCACGGGCCCACAGGGTCGAGCCGCACATACGCAAGCCAATGCCGGAGTGCCCGCCGACGTTGCCCTTGGCGCTCGTACGCCAGCGCCAGATTGTAGTGAGCGTCGGCATACTGAGGAACCAACGCCACAGCCTTCTGGTACGCGCTCGTTGCCTCAGGTAACCGCTGCATCTCATCCAGCACGTTGCCAAGATCAAAGAAAGCCAGCGCGTACTCCGGGTCCGCCAGGGTGGCCTGTCGATAGAGCAGTTCAGCTTCTTCATACTTGCGAAGGTTGTAGTGAATCGTCCCCAGGTTAATCAACGCCGGGGCGTGCGTGGGACGCATGGCGAGAATCTCTCGATAGAGTTCTACGGCCTGGTTGATCGTTGCGGGGATTTCCTCTAACTGGACCGCCCGGAGAAACAGCTCTTGCACCTCTGCTGCCTGCCGCTGAGCGGCATCGCCTGCGCCCACTACCCGCAGCTGCCGCGCGGGCGAGGTCTCAAAGTCAAACGCGAGCTGCTGGGTCAGCGGATCCATCAGCGCACCACCATGCCTGAAGCTCAGATGCGATCCCCGGCGCACAAAACTCGCCTCAACAAGCGGATTGCGCATTCCAGCGACACGCCGCATCGCTTCAACCGACGCCCTGATATTTTTCGCTGAAATACGCGTCGTCGCCTGGAGGTCGCGCAACGTCCTCAATTGACCCAATGCTTCAAAAGAGTAGTGTTCGCTGTAGGAGATAAGTCCGGCCCGCTCCCACGCCGTAAGCTGGCGCGCATGCAGGTGAAGGATTCGAATTACATCTTGACGGCTATATCGGGTCACTTGGGTGTCTCGGTTGGCACCGTCTTACAAGTTCGTCCAGCAGACTCTTACTGGAGTATGCCTTTGAAATCCAACCCGATCAACCCCTATCTCTGCTAAAAGCCTCTCAAAGCAGTGGATAACTTGTACCAAAATGGATTCGTAGCAAGAAAGGGTACTTATGGACAACGCGCCAATGCGCCAATGCGCCACAGGACAGCATGCCAGTTCTTAGAAAAGTAGCAACCTGTACTACAGCGAAAATTAGAGTGATCTTGTTCTTCTTTTCCGACCACCAAGCCTGGTACTGATTAAGCTTGAGACTGCGTCGGAAGCTAGCTAACTTCGGGCCGTCAACTCTGCAGGAGCCACCATGAAAAATATCCTCAGCGCACTTCTGTATCTCTACATGGCGGCAACAGCGTATGGGCAGTCGGTAACTGCGTCGCCGCCTTCGAAGCAAAAGGTCGTCCGAACTACGAGAACTGCCCCGCTGGTTAACGCTTCGCCCAATATCAGGTACGTCGATCCGACCAGCACGACTGACCTTGTCGACCAGGTCAATACTCTCTTCGCAAATTGTTCCCATACTTGCGAAGTACACATCCCTGGTGGCAACTACGGCCCCGGTTTTACCACCCCAGTGGGAACAGACGCCTTGCACCCAACTATTATTCTCAGTAAAAGCACGCAGAGACTCGTTGGCGATGGTCAGAGAATCACCAACATCATCGACACAAACGCTCTGCCTTTCATAGACGCTCATGTGGCACCATTTAACCTCAACCCCGGTATTGTGATCAGCGGATTCTCTATCAATTGCACCAACACAGCTGCCGTATGCATCACGGCTGGAGATGCCACTGGGTTTCGCATCCGGGATATTGAGATGATCGGCCCAGGCGGCCAGACGAACGATGCGTCCTCGGGAACATCCCAGGCTATCGTTCTGGCGAATAAATTGGGATGGTCTGAGCGGTGGAAGATCGACGACATTGTCATCGGCGGCTTTCATACCAACCTTCACTTTGAGAAGCCAGACGGAGGTACAGACTCATTCGGCTACGGTCAGGCCGAACAGATCACCAGCAACATAGGATGTGGTGACCATGGAGTACAGGTTGACTCAGGCGCCAACGTCTATAACATCATCAAGTTTGAGTACCAGTTCAACTATGGTTGTAAAGGTGTCACGACGGGTACGGAGGTCTTCACCATTGGCGGCTTCTTTGCCGGGCAAAACTTCCATGTAACCGGTGAGAACGCCGGCAATAACTATACCTTCGCCCATGTTCTAAAAGGTGGAGTCTTCTTCTTCGATGGCGACTACAACGTCTTCGGTCTCCCAAACACCGGCCTTGTGGTAACCGACGCAACTCAGCCCGCCGATGGCCCAGTTCCCTTCTACATCGGGACACAGGTTGGAACGATCTTTAAAAGTGCTGGTATTCCTCTCCTATCCAACTATGACGGTAGCGGGGAATCTTTCAGGGTCACTCCGGTAGAAGTTCCGACGAACAGTCGCGAACAAGCCGCCCGCATGGGCTATCTCACCTCCACCACCAGTGGCAAGGGCGCCGTTTACGACGCGTTCGAAGGCGGCAGCAGACGCTGCCATTTCGTTCGGAATCAGTTCCAGACTGAGGCAGCTCTTACACCTGTCTGGTGTGTTGATGCTGCTGGCAACACCACACAGACAAGCATCAAGCTAGGTCCCACAACAGTCATCAGTTCGTTCGTGAAGTACAGCGTTGCCGTCACTCCTGCGGCGGTCCCAGCCAGTACTTGTAGAGACCAAGTGTTTACGGCTCCAGGCATGACCTCAAGCGACTCCATCACTCAGTTCACTTCGTCAGTACCATTTGGTGAAGTCTCGGTCACCGGCTATCCCAACCCGGACAAAGCTGGGCAGCTCATTGTGCACTACTGCAATTCGACCACCGCCCCATATACACCGCCGGCTGCCACTTACAACTTCATGGCGATCCGCTGACCCATCAAATTACTTCGATCCCGATTGGGAGACCCCGGTCGCGCGCTATCGATATTCGCAAAGGCGTATCACGTCTTTCTGCAATTGGACATTAACGATAGACTCCTCCCGAGCCCAAACTGTCTAAATCAAGCGAACACATGACACAGACACGGACGAAGCCGCAACGAACTCAAGCCGCTTGCGTAAATACATAACGGTCGCATGTTCCGACAAAGGAGATTCATTTGCGTTCTTTCCAAAAGTCCTTCATTCACGCGGTAGCGATTCTTAGCTTAGCCATTGTCGCTCAGGAAAAGGGCACACTTGGACAAGCCATCGCGAATACCGCTGTGCCTGCGCCTCACGCCAAACAGATTCATCTGAAGCATGTCTTAATCATCGGCCAGACAAAGGGATTTGAGCACGATTCGATCTCCCCTGCGATGGCAGCCATCTACAATCTTGGCAAAGAGAGCGGCCTGTGGGATACCACAATGCGTACAGATACCGAATTGCTCACGAAGAAAGATTTGAAAAATAACGCGAAGAACCTCGATTACTTTGACGTTCTTATCTTTGCCAGCACTACTGGCGAACTAGAGATGGATGCCAGTCAGAAGCAAGACATGCTTTCGTTCATCAAGGAAGACGGAAAGGGATTCGTCGGAATTCATGCGGCACTCGATACAAACTACACGTGGCCAGAGTACGGAGAGATGATTGGGGGATGGTTTGATCAGCATCCCTGGATGACATTCAACGCGCCGATCATCAATGAAGATCCAGACTTCCCCGCAGTCCGGCACCTCCCGAAAGCATTCGTGAAATATGATGAAATCTATCAGCCCAAAAACTGGTCGCGCAGCAACGTTAATGTCCTGTTAAGTCTCGATCCGACAAAACTCGACTATTCGAATAATCCACGTATCCATCGCGAAGATCATGATTTTCCGGTGGCGTGGACCAAGATGTACGGCAAAGGGCGCGTCTTTTACTCAACTCTAGGCCACACGGAAGAGTCATGGGACGATCCTGATATTCGTACGATGTACTTCGAGGCAGTCAAATGGGCTCTTGGCATGACAGAGGGCAGCACGGGTTCGCACACGCGCATTGGCAAATAGCGTGAATTCAACGCTAGTGCTGATTCCGCGAGCGCTGCAGCAAAATTCCTAACAGCTTCCTGCGGCCAAAAGGTATAGTAATTTTTCACAGTGCAAACACTTAGCAGGTTCAGCAGCTTTCTAGGTTTCAAAGCTCTAATTTGCGAATTGCATTCCTTGCGTGCTACGGGAACCCGTACCATTCCCGGATTCAGCGCCTTGTCCAACTGAAGTCACCTGCTCTCAGAGTTGCAGATCCGTCCCGTCCATGGCGTGCAATCGTCGCTTCAGGAGAGATCATGCTGCGAACATCCGATCTTCCTAGAGACGAATTTCGACGGTATTCGTGGCCAACTATAACGGCATGTCTTCTGATAGTTCAGGTGGCGCTTTCGATAGCCCTTGGGCAAAGTCCCCTTCTGGACGCGTACTGTGAAATCAGCTATCTCATACTGCTCATGCTGGCCTGTGGCATCGCCACCGTAAATGCGACTCAAAACACACAGACGGTCCGGCTGTTTTGGTCATTCCTTGCGGCAGCATTTGGCCTATGGGCTCTCGTTCCGTGGGCATGGTTCTATTACTTCGTGCTTCACAGGAGGACTCCAGTCTTCCTTATGGAGACGTTTCCATCATTTCTCCACATCGTGCTGATGGTCGCCGCGGTACTATCTCGCCCTCACTTAAAACTGCCTGAAAGAAGGCCATATCGAACTACGCTGAACTTCCTCATCCTGTTGTTTGTCGGGGTCACTGCGTATGGATACGTGCTGTTTCCGTACGAATACGGGGCGTGGGCCGGAGCAACAATCCGACACTACGAAGCCTTTTACTTCACAGAAAACCTCCTGTTTCTCGCGGTTCTGGGTTTGCTGATCTATCGATCCCGGGGTCTTTGGAAGTCAATGTATTGTCACCTACTCGGAGCCTCCGCCCTGTATGCAATAGGTTCCTTGGCAGCAAACCTCGCGTGGGCATCTGGGAATCTCTACGGTGGTCTGATCGGAACACCTTTCACCATCTCCATCTGCTGGTTCATCTGGATAGGTTTACGTGGCCGGAGACTAGCACCGCAACTGGCGCACACACGTCAGTTGGATTCGATGAACACGAGATACACCTCTGCCTTCGCTATGTTCGCAGTGGTCGGGGTTCCGGTCGTCGGACTGTGGGAGATCTTTCGCACCGACGAAACACCCAGAACACACGAAATGCGCCTGTTTCTAGTAGCTATTACCGTCCTGATCCTTGCCGTCGCAGCTTTTATTCAAGATTATCTTGCGAATCGAGATTTTGCTTCAGATGTAGGCGTCGCCCACGACCGTTTTCGTTTAGCTATGGAATCCGGCAGGACCGTTGGGTGGGAATGGGACATCGCAAGTGGAGAGTGCATTTGGTTCGGCGATCTGCGCGCTATATTCGGAGAGACATACGATACCGATCTCGGAAACATGAAAGACTTTCTGGGTAAGGTCCACGCTAAAGACCGTTCCAGAGTCGAGATGGCAATTGCAGATGCAGAACTGACCCGGCATTTTGACGCTGTCGAGTTTCGCATTGTCAGATCTGATGGAACGGTGCGCTGGGTTGCGGCAAGGGGGAGCTCTTACCACACCGTGACTGGCGGCCCTCAGCGCATATTTGGGATGGCGGCAGATGTCACAGACCATAAGCAGGCACAGGAAGCGATACGCGAGAGCGAAGAGCGCTTTCGCCTGGTCGCCAATACGGCACCAGTACTGATCTGGATGGCCGGCGCCAACAAACTGTACACCTACTTCAACGATTCCTGGCTCGAGTTTACTGGCCGCTCCTTAGAATCGCAGGTTGGAGAGGGATGGACTGAGAGTGTTCATCCAGAAGACCTGCAGCGATGTCTCAACGCCTATACAGAAGCGTTCGACCGCCGAGAGCGTTTCAGAATTGAGCACAGGCTTCGGCGTCACGACGGAGAGTATCGATGGCATACCGACATTGGAGTGCCGAGATTCAATCCCGATCGGACCTTCGCCGGATATATCGGATCCTGCATCGATATCAGCGAGCGCAAGATCGCCGAACAGACTTTAGCCAGCTTGAGCCGCAGGTTGATCGAAGCGCAGGAGCAGGAGCGTACCCGCATCGCAAGAGAGCTTCATGATGACATTAATCAACGGATTGCATTGCTAACCATCGAGCTCGAAGCAGTCAAAATTCATTTCACCAATTTAGTTCCCGAAAGTATGACTCTGCTCCAGAAAATCGTAAAACGCACGCAAGAGATTAACAAAGACATTCATGCGATATCCCACCGTCTGCACTCTTCGCAACTCGAACTGTTAGGCATTGAGACTGCAGCAGCAAGCTTTTGCAGAGAGTTCTCAGATCAACAAAAAGTGGTCGTCGATTTCAGTTGCGACAAACTCCCTGCAGTGACCAAGGATGTTTCTCTTTGCATCTTCCGAATTCTGCAGGAAGCTTTATATAACGCGGTGAAGTATAGTGGCGTGACTCGATTCTCCGTCCAGTTGGAAGCAACATCGGATGAGATCCATCTCATAGTGCGAGACCCCGGTGCCGGCTTCGATCCCAAAGCAGCCATCCATGGTCGAGGGCTTGGCCTCATCAGCATGCGGGAACGTGCAAACTTAGTAAAAGGCACGATCTCGATTACGTCAAAGCTGATGGAAGGCACTGAAATCAGTGTTCGTGTTCCAGTCGGTATTCATAACAATCACCGAGCAAGCAGCCTTGTTGGCCTGCATGTAGAAGAATGAAGCCAAGACGCCCGCTTTGTATTAATCCATCAAATCTTAGTCGTACTTGCTACTCGCAGGCGAAGAATAGGTGAAGAACAGTTTGAGATATCGGTACATTTTGAAAACAAAGTTGATCTGAACCTTTACATGTCAATTATTGTTATCTGGAGATTAAACGGTACTCGAGGTGTTCTATGGCTCGTCCTTATTGGTCTGGTCGCATCCAGATTTCGCTTGTTTCGTTCGGAGTGCAGTTGTACGTCGCAACCGAAGCTAAGAGCCAGATCAGCTTCAACCAGATCAGCCGGACTACCGGGGAACGCGTCCGGCACCAGAAGGTGTTACAGAGCGCTATCGAGAACTCCAGCGACGGAGCTAGCGCCGCCCCTGCTGTACAAAAAGACGAGATCGTCAAAGGCTACGAATTCAGAAAAGGTGAGTACGTCATCGTTGAAAACAGCGAACTGGAAAACCTGCGAGTTCCCTCAAAACACACAGTCGATGTTACTCAGTTTGTAAGTCTGAGCGAGCTCAACCCAGAGTATGTAGAAAAGCCTTACTTCCTTGTACCTGAAACTGACAGCACAGAGGCGTTTGCGGTCGTTCGGAGAGCGCTGCAAAAAACCGGAAAAGCTGCCATCGGCACAATCGCGTTCTCCGGGCGAGAACACGTCTTCGCAATCTCCGCCGCCGGCGATGGAGACCGTGGCGGAATGATGGGTTACACCCTGCGTTACTCAAACGAACTTAAAAACCAGAGCGACTACTTCCGCGACATTAAGCAAGTAGAAATTAACGACGAATCGTTAGAACTAGCTGAGAGTCTGATTGCTAAAAGGTCAGCGAAGCTTGATCTGAGCAAGTTCGAGGACGGCTACGAACTTGCGGTGAAGGAACTCGTCGCCGCCAAGGTAAACCACCTGCCAGTGCCAAAAGATGACGGAGTACAGCCAACACGCGGGAACGTGGTCAACCTGATGGACGCACTACGAAAGAGCATCGGCAGTGCCGAAACTACCACCGTAAGCCGCGCCAATAAAAAGCCTGTTGCAAGCGCAACGCCTGAGCCAAAGAATGGAATCGGCCTAGTTAAACCATCGTCAAAAGCGACCGCCAAGCGAAAGTCAGCTTAGCAGGATTCGATGGGCGCTACACCTAGACTTCTGAGTTGCTCGATCGTGCGAAATTGACGATTAAATTTCCGTGAGCCAGTTTCTGCCCAGTGCATGTTGAACGAACCGACTTTCCGAGTTGGGTTTGCATCTCATCTCGAAACTAGCGCGGGCCAGTCGAGACCTTGTGAAAGGTAGATCTTCGGGTCTGTGTTTGGCGGCTGGTCGTACTTGTGTAGGGTCGAGCCTGCGGTGAATCCTTTCGGCACCACCGTATCGAAGTAGCGATAGCGGTACGTCTCTAACACTTCACCGTCGGCGTCGAAGAAGGGGATCAGGAACCCCTCTCCCTCCAGTCACAATTTCTCACTGCGCGAAGAATGGTTCTATGACAGAGGGGGTTTTGCGGACAATCAGAGAGACCTCGCGCACAGGCGT
Organism: Tunturiibacter lichenicola; assembly: GCF_051013355.1. Lineage (GTDB taxonomy): Bacteria > Acidobacteriota > Terriglobia > Terriglobales > Acidobacteriaceae > Edaphobacter > Edaphobacter lichenicola_F. The sequence continues at coordinate 1,697,675 of NZ_CP132944.1, forward strand.
GGCGCGGCTTCTCGGAGACGGAAAAAAGTTGTCCCGGATGTCCGCGTGCGGATTAGCCATCAGAAGAGCCAAGCGAAGGCAGGGCAAACCATCAGGGTCAGAAGAACATATCGCTCGGTTTGGCGACACGCAGGCGACATGGCCGCACAGGCACGTAAGCGGCGATTTGCTCGCCGCCTGTAAACTATTGATTTTAAATGAATTATGTGGAGCCGATGAGCGGAGTTGAACCGCTGACCTACTGATTACGAATCAGTTGCTCTACCAACTGAGCTACATCGGCCTATCGTTCTATTCTATCGGCTTCGCGGCTATCCGCCAAATTATCTCCACTGAAACCGCTAACTCGACGTCGATACCGGGATTGGGTGCCTCTCGATATCGACGGAATCTTAAGGAGCCTGCTGACCAACGCGGGTGGGGGCGCACGCCAAGCGAAAGAAGAGTAGGCTATGCTCGTAGCGGCCATACAACTTGACCGTCGCGGCGATATGCAAGATTGCCAATGTGTCCGGCGCGCGCGGAGGCGACTCCAGTTTCGACTGGCGCATTTGGTTCCCTGCGGCTCTTGATGCATTCGATGAAGTTCTCCATGTGAGAGATGGTTCCATCGCGGAAGCTGTGTTCTGAGAGAACTGGATTTTGATCACTTTTTACTTGTTCACGGTAGACGTTCATCCCACTGCGGGTCAGTTTCAGTGTTCCCTCCGTACCGCGAAACTCCAGACCTCCGTCATCGATCGATGAACTCATGGCTCCTTCGTACACTACATCGAAACCGGGATAACGGAATGCAGCCTGGATAGTGTCAGGACAGTCCCACTGGTCGAAGATGTATTTGTCTCCGAGCATCTGTGCTTTGATCGGCTGGTCGTGTTTCATGGCCCAGTGAACTACGTCGATCCAATGGGTGAAGAGATCGGTCATGGCTCCGCCGCCGAAGTTCCAGAACCAACGCCAACGGTTGTATTTCTCGGGACTGAAGGGCTGGTCCGGTGCTGACCCAAGCCATACCTTCCAGTCGAGCAGGCTTACGTCTATGGGTTTAGGAATCCAGTTCGTGTTGTAGTTCTGCCACCAGTAGGTTCTGACCTGGGTGACGCGTCCGAGACTGCCTCCCTGGATGAGATCAACCGCGTTACGAAAGTGGCTCCAGCTGCGTTGTTGCATGCCGCACTGAAGAATCTGTTTGCTGGAACGCACTGCGCGGATGAGTGGTGCGCCCTCCTCGAGGGTGTGGGTGACTGGTTTCTCAAGGTAGACGTCTTTGCCCGCGGCTATCGCGTCGGTTGCGATGCGAACGTGCCAGTGATCGGGAGTTGCGATGATGACGGCATCGATATCTTTTTTATCGAGCACCTCATGGTAGTCAACGTGAGTGCTGGCGAGGCCGTTGGATCGTGACTTCACGGCATCACAGTGCGGCGCATACACGTCGCTGACGGCGGCGATCTCGTAGGAGCCAACTGTATCGGCTGCATCGAGCAGACTTCTCATTCGTCCGCCAGCTCCTATCGCGCCTATTCGTAGGGTGTCGTTTGCACCAAACGCCTTTGTTGAGGCGAGAGCGGTTAATCCGCTTCCAATGATGAAGTTGCGACGATTGGGTTTATAAGGCATGGAGCTCCTGTTGGTTTTACCCCGACGATGGTATCAGTGGAGGTAACGATTAGCAGATTCGAGTGTGAGAGTGGCTCTGTCGCCTGTTGGATAAGTGGTCATTGATTAATTGCAGCGTCGTCCTATATTTCACCTATGTTGTTCGCTGGCCAAGAGTCCGTGCGCAGATGGCGTCATGGGGCTTTCTGCCAATCTTTATCGCACGCGCTTGCCTCCGGAGCGTTGATGTTGGCGGCTATTCCCGCGTGTGCGCAGCAGGATCAATCCATGGCTGGGATGAACATGAGCGACATGAGCAGCATGGGAAATATGGGCCCGAGTATGGCGGCGATGGCTGGTCATATGTACGTCACGCCGCTGCGGCCCAAACAGCCTGGGGATGAAGAGAAAGCCAAGGCGGTGGTTGAGCAGGTAAAGACGTCCATCGAGCGCTACAAGGACTATCGCAAGGCTTTGGCCGATGGGTATGTGATCGCGAATCCGAAGGTCGATCAGCCTCAGTCCCACTTCAATAATGCGGCCAACATCAAGGAAGCAGACCAGCATTTCGACCCGACCAAACCGTCTTCGCTGCTCTATCGCAAGACTCCGAACCAGCGCTATAAGTTGGAAGGGGTGATGTTCACGGACAGACCGGATGCTACGGAAGACGAACTGAATGAGCGAATCCCGCTTAGCATCGTGAGATGGCATGAACACACTAACTTCTGCGCAGCTCCAGCGGATAAAGTCCAAGAGTATTTTGGCAAGAGCCCGAAGTTCGGGATGTTTGGCTCAATTCGCACTAAAGAGGCTTGTGAGGCCGCAGGTGGAAAGTTCTTCCCACGCATGTTTAACTGGATGATCCACGTCTTTCCGTATGAGGACAACTTGAAGAATGCGTTCTCCATGAACGACGATATATCTCACAATGCCGCCGATCGGCTGTTGCCGGGCATGGTGCAGTAACCGCGGATCGACGTTTGAAGCGTGGATTTTGATCGCTGGTTCTGAAGGGTCCTCCGTTTGGCTGGAGTTGAGGGTGACGTCTTTATCGAGGTAGTGGGTCCGACGTTGAATCTCTGGTCTGCTTCGATTGCAGAGTGTCAAATGGACTCGCTCGTCCCCGGATCTACTTGCGACTTGTTCGTGACGGTAACACGATGGCGAAGCAGAACGGCCAGCGCGCACGCTATGAGAAAGAGCATCGGTCCGGTGAAGATGAAGCGATCGGTGATCCATTTGTCGTCGAGGAGACCGGAAGCCTGTCCATAGAGAGGGCCGAAGAAACGCTCGACGCGACCCACAGATCGCTGCGTGTCAAAAACACTCGAGTTGCGTGATTGCCAGGTGGTGAAACGAATGAGGAAGGCAAGTGTGACCGGCACCCATGCCCATAGAATGGGCGGTACCGCATCGGGCTCAGGTGGGAGTTGCTTCGCCGCGGATGGAAGTAGCGAGCGGAAGAGGTCGCTGAGAGCCTTGCCGAATTTGCCGAAGGGGATGAGACCGAGGAGAAATCCGGTTGCGGCAAAGATAGGAAGAAAGTAGCTGAGAAGATAGGCGAGGCGGTTGAGATGTGTCCAGTGCATCTTGGTGGCCAGCTGCCAAATGGGTGTCGCGAAGATCCATGAGAAGCGGATCGCCGCGATCGCAACCAGAAAGTAGATAAAGAGACATTTGGCGCACCATGTGACCGCTTTCAGCATTGCCTAGATGTAGCACACGCGCATCTTTTGTGGTGCAGAATTGTTGACGCTTTAACGGCGTAAGGCGCTATACTTCGAGACATGACGCGGTCCGATGGACCTGGAGCGTCAGCGAGTGAGGTGAGTCTTCAGCGAATGCTTGAATGACAATGCGCTCGGAGTTGCTGCCGGGGGGCCACCCGGTGCTCCGCCTGGTGGGGTGGTGGAAGGGCGCGTGATGTCTCGCTGGTGGCAAGGGCCTGGACGGGTGGTTCGGGCTGTTGTAGATGATCTGGTTACAACGATCTATCCGAGCGACTGCAGGGTTTGTGGTGGACCACTGCTGAGAGCCGGTTTCTCTCCTGTCTGTGATGCTTGTGCTGCTGGAGTCGTTCCCCAGTCGATGACGTTGTGCGTGCGCTGCGGCGAGGCGCTGGACATGGAAGGTGTCCGGTTTGCCGGGCAGTTTCCAGTGGAGGGGCTGGTATGTTCGCCGTGTCGGATGGTTCCGCCGGAGTTCGAGCGTGCGGTGGCTTATGCGGTCTATCGGGATGAGCTACGCGAGATGGTCCACCTGCTGAAGTATGAGCGGATGCGGACGGTTGCCAAGCCGCTGGGCAAGCTGCTTGCGCGGGCGATCGAGATGCTGGAGGCTGAGGCTGGCCGGGAGTTGTTGGTTGTTGCGGTGCCGCTGTTTCCGGCTAAGGAGCGCGAGCGCGGGTACAACCAGGCGGTGCTGATGTCGGATGCGGCGCTTGTAGAACTGAAGAAGAGTCGCCGGGAGTGGAAGCTGATTGCCGCGCATGGTGTGATTCGCCGGGTCAAGGACACGAAGAGTCAGTTTGGACTGACGCCGAAGGGACGGAGACGAAATCTCCAAGGAGCCTTCGCGGTGGGAGATCGTGCGGCGCTGGCCGGGCGCGAAGTTTTGTTGGTCGACGATATTTATACGACTGGAGCGACGGCGCGGGCTTGTGCGCGGGTGTTGCGGGCGGCGGGGGCGAGCAAGGTTTGGGTAGCGACGGCTTCGCGAGCTCAGCCGGAGATGGTTGCTGCCTGGGACGCTGGTTCAGAGACTGCTGCCTGGGATGCTGGTTAGCGGAGTTGGCGAATTTGGAGTGGGTTGAGATGCTTGGCGCGGAGTGCTAACAGTAGCTGGAACCGGAGGGCTTTGAGATGCAATCGGGGAAGATGCGGAAGCAAGGGCTAAGTGGAAAGCGACACGCGGGGCATGGGGGCGGGCACTCGGGCCACAGTTCAGGGCGCGTGACTACGGAGCGGGAGGTGCGGGTTGGCGTGTTTCGGCAGCCGGCGATGCAGACTCCTGTGCTGGTGCTTAATGCGTCGTATGAACCGATCAACATCTGTGGCGCGAGGCGCGCTCTGGTGCTGGTGTTGAAGGGCGTGGCGCGCACCGAAGAGGAGCAGGGTGCGGTGCTGCACGCGGCGAGGATGCGCGTGGCGATGCCGAGCGTGATCCGCCTGTTGGAGTATCGGAGAATTCCCCACCAGACTCGCGCGCTGAGCCGCAAGAACATCCTGTTGCGGGACCGGAATTCGTGCCAGTACTGCAGCGTCATCCTGACCGCGGGGGAGCTGACGCTGGATCATGTCATACCGCGGTCGCGTGGCGGGCTGTCGACGTGGGAGAACCTCGTCGCGTGCTGTCACAACTGCAATCGGCGGAAGGGCAACCAGATGCTGCATGAGCTGACGGATATGAAGCTGCAGCGTGAGCCACGACCATTTTCTCTGCATACCTCGCGCCACATCATGCGAATGATCGGCAGCGCGGACGCGGCGTGGCGGAAGTATCTCTACTTTGAGGCGGAGCCAGCGGCTTAGTCTCTTCAGGGCCGGTGCTTATGAATTTCGTGAGGGGTACCCCCTCCCCCTCGGGGTATCTTGGACGTAAAATACTTGCTTTCAACAATTTGCCGGTCATGGGTGGCTGCAAAATATTGAAAGCAAAAGTTTTACGGATAAAATATTGGAAATAAACGGGTTGCAGGTGAAAATCTGTGTTAATGCCATAAGCCCCGGTTTCTTCCGGGGCTTTTTCTCTTGCTCTGGTTAAAGTATATCGGTTTGAGCGCAACTAATACGCCACGGCGATGTTGTTGATTGCTTTGGGGTTGTTGCATTTGGGGGCTTGACAACGTTTTGTGTGGGAATAAACTCTCATTTCTCCCTGCCATTTCTTCGTGGTTATTGTGACCGTCGGGCAGCGGTAAGCAGACGCAAAGACAAATACGGGGTTCTTCGCTTCGCTCAGAATGACACCCGTGGCAGGGAGGCAGCGTTGCACACTTATGACGACCAGGCAGATGGCAGCGCGGCACACTCATCACAACCAGCCGGCTGGCAGCGCGACACACTCATGGTGACTATGGCTTGTGGCTGGCAGCTCAACAACTCGCAACGCACTAGGGACAAGGGTGGCACGCGGCTTGAGTGCGGCTCAGCGATGATCATGGTGGTACATGGCTGAGTGCGGTTGGGTTTAGGCAGGCAGAAAGCGTAAGGCGAAGCTGTCTGTGAATAGTGACGTATGCGACACTGTCGCGTATGTCTTCTTCTTTGCGGTGGTTGAGAGCTGGTTCGTTCGTTGCGGGTGTGTCTTGTGTTTGTGGATTGGCGGGGTTACCGGCGGGGCGGGTGGGTTTTGCCCAGACGACTTCGACTCCTGCGAGTGTGCCTAGCACCGTGCCCAGTATCGATCAGGCGCTGGAGGCGCAGGTGCCTTCGGGGCCAGCGCTCTCTCCGGATGGGCAGCGCGTGGTGTACGAGGTGTCTCGGACTAACTGGAAGGACGATGCGTTCGAGCGGGATCTCTGGATTGCGGATCGTTCAGGGAGTGCGCATCTGCTGACGTCGCAGGTGAAGTCGAGTTCCAGCGCGAAGTGGTCGCCTGATGGACATTGGGTTGCGTTTCTTTCGGATCGTCCGGGGCAGGTTGCCGAGACTAAGGCGGACAGCAAGCAACTTTACGTGATCAACCCCGGGGGCGGCGAGGCACGGCAGGTGACCAAGCTCGATGATGGGATAGATGGATTTGAGTGGGCGCCGGACTCGAAGACGATTGCGTTCACGACGATGGACCCCTTGTCGAAGGCGCAGAAGGACCGAACGGAACGATATGGCGATTACAGTGTCGTGAACGGGGATGAGCGGATGACTCATCTTTGGACTGTGGATGTGACGTCGGCTCCGGTTGCGGCTCCCGCTGTGAAGCCAGCTCCATCTGCAGCTTCGAACGGTGCTACTACGCCGCCGGTTGGTGTGCCCGAGGCGCATCGGCTGACGGAGGGAGACGGGTTCAGCGTGCAGGGCTTTTCGTGGTCGAAGAACGGAGCGAAGATTGCGTTTGCCGCTGCGAAGGATGGCGAGTTGAAGCATGGAGGGACGGCAACGATCTATGTCGTCTCAGTCGCGGACAAGAAGGTGACGAAGCTGGTGACGACGCCGGGGCCGAATGATGATCCGCAGTTTTCTCCCGATGGGAGCGAGGTTGCATTTGTAACTGCGGATGGAGCGCAATATTTTTTCTATGCGAATCAGAAGATCGCGATAGTGCCGGTGACGGGAGGCACGCCACGCGTGGTGACTGGGGCCTTCGATGAGGATGCGCATCTGGTTGCCTGGTCGGATAAGGGAATTTATTTTGGCGCGGTGAAGAGGACCACGTCTCATCTTTATCGTTTGAATGTAGCTACGGGCGCGATTGAGCAGGTGACGCATCCGGATGATCTGATGGGATTCTCTCCATCGTTTTCGAAGGACTTCAGCGAGGTGGCCTATCGCGCGGCGACGCCGAACACGGGTGTGGAGATCTATATTGCTCCGACTGCGGGGAGCGGCGCTGCTGTGCGCGTGACACATCTGACGGACGTGATGAAGCCTTATACGTTGGCGCGGCGTGAGGTGGTGCAGTGGAAGTCGGGCGATGGCACGGTGATTGAGGGAATTCTGGATAAGCCGGCGGACTTTGATGCGAAGAAGAAGTACCCGCTGCTGGTGGTGATTCACGGTGGGCCAACGGGCGTGGATCAACCTTCGGTCAATCCCGATCGCTATTACCCTGTGGAGCAGTTTGTCGCGAAGGGTGCGCTGGTGCTGCGGCCGAACTATCGTGGATCGGCGGGGTATGGGGCGAAGTTTCGAGCGTTGAATGTGCGTAATCTGGGCGTGGGTGATTATGCAGACGTGATTTCGGGCGTTGATTATCTGATTGCGCAAGGCTTTGTCGATAAAGACCGTGTTGGGTCGATGGGATGGAGTGAGGGTGGTTATATCTCGGCGTTCATTACGACTTCGAGCGATCGGTTTAAGGCTGTGTCGGTGGGAGCGGGGATCTCGGACTGGATGACGTACTACGTGAATACGGACATTACTCCGTTTACACCGCAGTATTTGCATTCGACGCCGTGGGACGATCCGGAGATTTATCGGAAGACGTCGCCGATCGCGTATATCTCGACGGCGAAGACACCGACGCTGATTCAGCATGGGGATCGGGATAGGCGGGTGCCTCCGCCGAATGGGTATGAGTTGCGGCAGGCTCTCGAAGATCATGGGGTGCCGGTGAAGATGGTGGTGTATCACGGCTTTGGGCACCCGATCGATAAGCCGAAGCAGCAGCGAGCAGTGATGGAGGAGAACCTGCACTGGTTTGGGCACTACATCTGGGGCGAGCCGTTTGTTGACGGAGTCGGGCCAGGGGCTGCGCCCGATGAGGGCAAGTAGAGAGGTTTGCCGCTGTGTCCTTCAGGTTTAAGACACTGCGAGTTGGGATGTGATAGCTTCAGCGGCAGGAGAAATTTGGATGTCTTATATCGAGAGTTATCAGTGTGACGTGTGTGGAGATAAGAAGGGCGAAGGCGGGGACTGGTGGTTGGCGTGGGTGGACTGCTTCCAGGGAGAGAAGCCGGAGGAGGATCAGCCGCTGATTAAGTTGACGCGGTGGCAGAGCCATCATGCGCACTCGGCTGGGGTGAAGCATCTGTGCGGTGCGCGGTGTGCGGGGACGTTGATGGATCGCTGGATGACGCAGCAGCATGCCGATCCGGATGCGCATTGCGAGACGAAATAACGAAGCGTGCGGATTAACGACGAAGCCCCTCGGAGTTGCGAGAGGCTTCGTGCTTTTTAGATCTGACTGCCCCTAGGGGTTTTGTGGTGGTTTGGCTGGCGGTGGTTGCTGCTTGTTGTCTTCAGGAGCCTTCTTGTCGGTGATGTCTTCGCCGTTGTAGATGATGCGTGCGGTAGCGTGGAACTGCTTGTAGTCGGAGTACTTGACGACGGTGACGAGGTGGACGTCCTGCGACAGAAAGCCGTCGCCGCCGGCGAAGTGCAGATTGCCTTCGGCCTTGGTGTAGGTGGGGAACCAGTATTTACCGTCGATCTGCTCGTAGTAGGTGGTGTAGGGCGGGGATAGATCCTCGTGGCCTTTGCGCTTGTCGTCGGGAACGGATTTGCCGTTGACGAGGACGATCTGGAAGTCCTGCTGGTCGACCCAGACTTTGCCCTGGAAGTAACGCTTGTTTTTTTCGAGGACTTTGGGGGCGGCGCTGAAGACGTAGGTGTCGAGCTCGTCGATGTGCTGACGGCCGAGATAGGTGATGTCGTACTGGGGCAGGTCTTCGGTAGTGAGGACGAAGGGGAGGCGGTGCTCGATGTCCTGGAAGTCGGCGGGGGACATCATGACGCGCTGGAGGGTGTTCTGCGGGGCGAAGACGACGTGCTCTTCGCGTTTGCCGGCCTGGCTGAAGGTGATGTCGGTGACCTGCTGGTACTCACCGTCGACGCGGTTGGTGTCTTCGGCGAGGGTGTCGACTTTGACGGTCTGGCGGAAGGTGTAGTTCTGACGGGCCTGGTTGAAGACGGACTCGCGGGCGGCGAACTTGTCGATGATCTGCTGCGGGGTCATGCCGGTGGGGGGTGCGGGGTCGAGTGGGCCGAAGCCGGCGGGGTCTTGCGCGGCGACGCCGTCTGGAATCGGTACAGCGGCGAAGAGTGGGGTGACAGGGGCCGATAGCAGAAGAGAAAGAGCAAGAAGGCTTGCGGTGGCGGAGGCGCGGATCGGAAGAGGCTTCATGAGAGTGAACTCCGTTGGCGCATGGGCTGGCTTTTCTGCGTTGCCCTGCACGTTACTAAGAATAGACGCGATTTGGGGAGGTTTGGTGATGTGGGTGGGAGTGAAGGAGATTGGCAGGCTGGCGGGGCTGCGCTGGGCCGAGATAGCAGGGGTGGGAGGAGCGGCCGGCGCGGTGTGGATGCTGCGGATACGCTCGCGGGCGAGGGCTGCGGAGTGGCGCCGTGAACAGCGGATGAACGAGGAGCTTCAGGCCTATGCGCGGCTGGATGTGCGGTTGCCGGCCGAGGGCAAGATGTCGGATCTGGCCGCGCGAGTGAGCCTGGTGATGGCGGAGAGAAGCGCGTTTCGGCGGACTGCGATGCTGTCGCGGGACGGGCACGGAAAGTTTTCGGTCGCGGCAAGTGCCGGGATGGAGGACCGGACGGTTCAGTCGCTGAACGCGTGGGCGGAGCGCGTGATTGTGGCGACGGAGCGTGAGAAAGGAATTGGTGTTCGGCGGAATGATGGAAGCCTGGGGACGCGCCTGGGGAACAATAGTTTTACCGTGATGCTTGGTAAGGGAGCAGCGGAGGTTGAGTATCGGCGGGCGATTGTGATTCCGCTGTGGACGACGGGAGGTCGCATGGTGGGGGCGCTGGCGGTAGGCGCGGATGGCCTGCTTGGCGTGCGGCGAACGGCGCTTGAAGAGGCGCTGGCACCGTTGGAGTCTCTCGGCGTCAAGGTGGCTCGGTCGATGGAGAACGCAGCGGTGGCCGAGAAGCTGCTGCGCGCGGAGAAGCTGGCGGGGCTTGGTCTGCTGGCCGGAGGGATGGCGCATGCGCTGAGTAATCCGTTGACTGCGGTGCTGGGTTTTGCGGAGCTGATTGCGGTTTCGACGGCGGAGGCGCGGGTGAAGGAGGATGCGGAGGTCATCGTTCGCGAGGCGCTGCGGATGCGGCAGACGGTGGAGTCGTTGTTGGACTTCTCGCGGCCGGTATTACAGAACGACGCGCTGGTTGACATGACGGAGTTGGTTCGGGAGTTGGCGGCGGCCTGTGCGGAGACGCTCGAAAAGAGAGGGGTTCGGCTGGTTGTTGAGGCTGAGGCCGAGGCGTCGATGGTGCGGGGAAACAGGCATCGGCTGCGGCAGCTGCTGGAGCATCTATTGAACAATGCTGCGCAGGCGCTCGCTGGGGCGGACTGTGTGAAGGATGGGGAGGAGCCGGTAATTCGGGTTTTGGTGAACTCGTCTGGCAGTGCATCGGATGGCATTTTGGGGAGTGAGGAGCGGCACGTTCACTTGATTGTGAGCGATACGGGACCGGGATTTCATGAGCCCGGGCGGATGTTTGATCCGTTTCATGCGATCGAAGCGGCGGATGGTGCGGGGTTGGGGTTGAGTATTTGTTATGGGATTGTTCATGAGATTGGAGGGGAGATTCGGGCGTTCAATCTGCATCCGCATGGCGCGTCCGTGGCGGTGGAGCTTCCTGTAGCTGAAATTGCAGCGGAAAAAAATCCGGAGATGGCGGCCGGGCGAGTTGCAAGTGTAAGTGATTGAGGATAGGTCGATTGAGCTGTAGTTCTTCGTGGTCAAAACGTGGTGGTGTGCGTGGTCGTTGTGGTGTTTTGTGTGGTGCTTGTGTGGTGAATTGCGCGCTCTAAAAAATGCGCCAGCTTTTCCATAAATATTTTTTGCGTTGGCGATGGCCGCGACCCCTGTCTTCTCCTTGATTCCCCCTTTGGCTGCGGTCGCGCGGTTGCGGTTTAGACTGGCGCGATGATGGATCGAGTGTTTTTGGGGCGTCGTGGACGTCATGGGCTTCACGTTCTTTGCGTTGGGGCGATGGCGGCGAGCTTGGCTGGGATGTGCGCCGTCGGACTGGCGCAGGCTGGGGCGAACGCTGCCGCGGGAAGACGTCCGATGACGTTTGCGGATCTGCAACAGATGAAGCGGGTGAGCGATCCGCAGGTTTCTCCGTCCGGCAAGTGGGTGATGTTCTCGGTGACGGAGGTTGATCTCGAGAAGAACTCGAAGGTCAATCACCTTTGGGTTGTTCCGCTGGGTGGGCACAATGCAAAAGCAGATTCATCCACTTCGCTACGGAATGACAACCAAAAAGGCGGGCTGCAAAACGACAATTCAACGGACACGGGGACCTCGGCTTCGTTCAGGGGCACTTCTACTGCTACGCGGAGTGACGGGCACGATGCAGAACGACAGGTGACCTTCTGGAAGGAAGGCGAGTCGGATGGAAGGTTCTCGCCGGATGGGAAGCAGGTTTCGTTTATCGCTGCGGATAGTGCGACCGGACTGTCGCAGATCTTTCTTGCCTCGTGGGATGAGGCGGCGGGGACACTGGGAACACCGAAGCGGCTGACGACTGTGAGTTCGGAGGCGGATGGAGCGGTGTGGTCGCCGAACTCGAAGCGGATTCTGTTTGCGTCGCGGGTGCATCCGGAGTGCAGCGATGAGACGTCATGGGTGGACGAGGATCTTTGCGACAAGAAGAAGGATGACGCTGAGGCGGCGAATCCGGTCAAGGCGCAGGTATTCGAACATCTGCTGTATCGGCACTGGAACAGCTATGTTGGGCCGAAGCGGAATCATGTGCTGGTAGTATCGGCGAATGATGGGAATGCGGTGCGCGATCTGACGCCGCGGCGGGATGTCGGCGATGCGGAGACGCCGCCGTTTACGCTGGGTGGGCCGATCGGATATGCGTGGGCTCCGGGGTCGGAGGAGATTGCTTATGTAACCAATCTTGATCTTGTTCCAGCGGTGAGTACGAACAACGACGTGTTTACGCTTTTGCTGGATGATGCCGGGGAGAGAGCGCGCAAGATATCTACTTCGCCGGGGAGCGATGATGGGCCAGCCTACTCGCCGGACGGGAAGTACATTGCGTTTCGTTCGCAGGCGCGGGCTGCGTATGAGAGTGATCGTTTTCGCTTGACGCTGTTTGATCGGTCGAAGAGGACGACGAAGGAGCTGATGCCCAAGCTGGATACCTGGGTGGATGAGTTTGTGTGGATGGACGACTCCAAACACCTGATCTTTGTGAGTGGTCAGAAGGGAGAGGAGTCGTACGGGACGGTGTCTGCGAATGAGCACGGCGGTAGCTACGAGTTCAGAACGCGATTCGACGAGGCTGGAGAGTTTTCCGACATACATCCATTGCATGACGGGCAGGCTGTAGCGACACGGATGCTGGTGAATCGGCCGTCTGAGGTGGTGCTGCTCCCGCCGCAGGTCTACGACAAGACAGGAAATCCCGTTGGGTTGCAGACTCCGGTTGTACTGTCGCATGTTAACGATTCCCTGCTTGCTTTATTGGATCTGCCCGCGATGGAGTCGTTCTGGTTTACCGGGGCAGCGAATGCAACGGTGCAGGGATTTATTGTTCGACCGCCGAAGTTCGATCGTGCGCGGAAGTATCCGCTGAAGTTTTTGATTCATGGCGGACCGCAGGGTGCATGGGGCGATGCGTGGAGCTATCGGTGGAATCCGGAGCTGATGGCGGCTAGTGGGTATGTGGTGGTGATGGTGAATCCGCGTGGGTCGACTGGGTATGGCCAGGCGTTTATCGATGGAGTGAATGGCGATTGGGGTGGGAAGGCGTATGTCGATCTGATGAAGGGGTTGGACTATGCGGAGGGACAGTATCCGTTCATCGACAAGACGCGAGAGTGTGCGCTGGGCGCGAGCTACGGCGGATTTATGGCGAACTGGATTCTGACGCATACGGACCGGTTTGCTTGCATCGTGACGCATGATGGAATGTTCAATCCGCAGAGTGCGTATGGGACGACGGAGGAGCTTTGGTTTAACGAGTGGGAGTTTAGAAATCCGGGTGAGGCTACTCCGGGGCAGCCGTGGAGATACTTCGATAAACCGGTGGCGGAGGATCCGTTCAGGAAGTGGTCGCCGTTGTTGGCGATAAGGAGTGCGAAGACGCCGACGCTGGTGATTCATTCGCAGAGAGACTATCGGCTGGATGTGTCGGAGGGGTTTCAGCTGTTTACGGCGCTGCAGCGAATGAATGTGCCGAGCAAGATGCTCTATTTTCCGGATGAGGGGCACTGGGTGTTGAAGCCTCAGAACTCGAAGCTTTGGTATGAGGTGGTTGGGGACTGGTGCGATCGTTGGACGAAGACGAATGTGTATGGGACGGGTGCTCCGGCTGCTGCGCCTGTGGTGAATGCAGCGCCGGTTGCGGCTGCGCCTAAGGCAGCGGCGTCGGCGAGGACGGGGCAGTCGAAACCTGCAGAGTTGGATGAGACGCAGCCGCTGCCTGCGGCGGTTGCGCCTGTTGCTCCTCCTGCCAAGGGCGCGAAGGCAAAGGTGGTTGCGCCTTCTGCTCCGGCTCCATCTTCGGTCGTTGCAGCACCTGCGCCTGCGTCCGCTGGAGCGAAGACGCAAAGTGGGGCTGGTGGCGCGGAGTTCACGATTACGCTGAGCGCTCCTGATAATGAGGTGCAGGTGGGGTCGGATGCGAGGGTGATGATTACGCTGAAGAATGTTTCGGATCATCAGATCTTGTTTGGACACAAACCGGGGATGGATAATCCAGAGTTCTCGTATCGAATTGAGGTGCGGAACGCAGCAGGGCATGTGATGGAGGAGACGGAGTATGGCCGTGAGGCAATGCAGCGTCAGCAGTCGGAGAGCAGGACGGTGGACTATGTGCAGCCGAGTGGAACGACCGTGCAGACGGCGCATATTGCGAAGCTGGTGAATTTGAACAGGCCAGGACGGTATACGGTGCAGGTGTCGCGGAAGGTCGGGAGCGCCGTGGTGAAGTCAAATGAGCTGACGCTGAATGTTGTGCCTTAGGGTGCAGTGGATGGTCAGTGCTGGAGGCACCCGCCTTGGATGCAGGCTATGAGCAAGGTTCGCATGGCGACATCTCGGCAGCTCGAAGTTCTTCCCGCTACACGGGAGCAAGAGCCTGTTATGGCGAACCTGCTGGAGCTGTACGCACACGATTTTAGTGAGCTACGAAGACTGAACCTAAGAGAAGATGGCAGGTTTGGCTATGAAGCGCTTCCGCTTTACTGGACCGAAGCGGGACGATATCCGTTTCTTATCAGGGTGGATGGTAGTCTTGCCGGGCTCGTTTTGGTGAAACGAGGCCCGGGGATCTCAAAGGCGGAAGCGGTCTGGGATATGGCCGAGTTTTTTGTTGTCCGTGGATGTAGGAGATGGGGAGTTGGAACACAGGCGGCGCTGGAGGTGTGGAAGCGGTTTCCAGGAGTGTGGGAGGTTCGAGTGATGCAGAAGAATGATGTGGCGCGACTGTTTTGGGCAGAGACGATTTCGTTGTTTACAGGTGAAGAGAGCCACCCGGTTGCTTTCAAACGTGGAGGGGATGCGTGGGTCTTGTTTTCATTTGAGTCACGAGGTAGGTGAGAAGCAGAGTCATAACCTGCGCGACAATGGTGTCGGGGGATTTCGATGGCGTTTGCACGACCGAAGAAGCGGGAGCCAGTGGGTGAGGCTGGTTTGTTTGAGCATGCGGTGGGATTGCTGGCGCGGCGGATGCGGACGGAGCGCGATCTGCGGCGGTTGATGAGGGCTCGCGCAGAGGAGGGTGAGGCCGGGGTGCGCGCGATGGATGCAGTGGTTGTTCGGCTGAAAGAGCTGAATTACTTGAGCGACACGCGGTTCGCAGAAGACTACACGCGGGTGCGGAAGGAGCATGAGAAGTTTGGCAAGAGGCGCGTGCAGCAGGATCTGATGATGAAGGGCGTGGGGAAGGAACTGGTCGCGTCGACGCTTGAGAGTGCGTATGAGGATGTCGATGAGGTGGTGCTCGCTCGGCAGTATATTGCGCGGAAGCGGATGAAGCAGCCGAGTGGGGTGAATGCGCAGAAAGAGACCGTGCGGACGATGAATCGGTTGCTGCGGGCGGGGTTTTCTTCGAATGCGATCTTTAAGGTGTTGCGGGCGTGGGATCTTCCGGAGGAGGCTTTGGTGGGTGTTTCTGAGGGCGGGGACGATTCGGATTCTTATGCCGAGCCGGAGGAGAGGGCTGGGGATTCGGATTCTTATGCGAAGCAGAATGAGGATGATGAGTGAGTGAGAGTGTCCTGCCGGACGGGCCCACTGCGCGTGGGGCGGTCACTTCGTGACTTGTGATTGCTTCGCGCGGTCCTCGCTATGCTCGGAAGAGAGATGTGGTTAGTAGTCTCCTCGGAAGCTGTGGATTAGGCGGCGGTCGCGTTTGCTTGGACGCGTTGATGGTGCGGCGTATGCCATTGGTCCCAGGAGCTTGCGCTCTTCGGCGGCTTTACGGCGCGCTTCTTTGCTCTCTTCTGTTTCGCGGTAGAGGGTTTGTGCGATTGCAGCGGAGCCGCGCTGTTGGCTTAGGGCGAGGACTTCTACGTCGTACTCGCCGCCTTCGTTTTTGATGTGAAGCATGTCGCCGATGCGCACCTCGCGTGACGGTTTCGCGGAGATGTTGTTCGAGGTGATGCGGTTCATGTCGCAGGCTTTGGAGGCCTGCTCGCGGGTTTTGAAGAAGCGAGCTGCCCAGAGCCACTTGTCGATGCGCGTGCCAGTCATAAATCTATTTTCTGCTGATGCGGATCATTTGAAAACGCTTAGATCGCGCGGAGGAGGCGGACGGGAAGCATGAAGAGGGCGCCGATGAGCTCGAAGGTGCCCCCGACAACGATTCCGACGAGGCGGAAGGGCAGGAGGATGAGCCAGATGAGCGGATACAGGAGAAGCGCCGCGAGGGCGAGGGGCCAACAGACGACCATGAGGATCAGAAAGAGCAAAAAGTTGAGCATCGGTGTTTTTCTCTCCTGTGAGATTAACGGTTGGGACGGGGTAAAAGTTCCGTTGGGTGGATGATAGGAGGATGGTTGATCGTGGGTTACAGCGGGTGGTGGGGGTGGACTGGTCGGGCGATAAAGGCCCGGGGCAGAGGAGGAAGATCTGGGCGGGGGTTTGGACGGCTGCGACGGGTCGAGTGACGCTCGAAGGTGGGCGAACGCGGGAGGAGTTGATTGCGTGGCTGATTGAGATGAGCGAGGAGACGCCGCGGATGGTGGTGGGGTTTGATTTTACGTTTAGCTATCCGGCCTGGTTTTTGAAGGAGCTGGGGATTGGGTCGGCTCCGGAGTTTTGGCGATTGGTTGCGGATGGGCAGGGTGAGAAGTGGCTGCATCGGGACTGCTCGGATGTGCGGTTTTGGGGGATACCGGGCTCGCAACGGCATGGGAAGAAGCCGCCAGAGTTTTGTGGCCCGCATGCCTACCGGATGTTGCGGAGGGTGGAGACGGGGTTAAAGGTTAGGGCGGAGATGACTGATCCGCTGCAGATTGCGAAGATTGCGGGGATTGCACCGAAGTCGGTGTTTCAGATTGGCGGGGCGGGAGCGGTGGGGACGGCTTCGCTACGGGGGATGCCGGGGTTGATCGTGTTGCGTGAGGCTGGGTTTCGGATCTGGCCGTATGACGAGCCCGATGTGAAGCGGGCGCCGACAGTGGTGGAGATTTATACGCGGCTGATGACGGGGGCGGTGACGAAGAGCTCGGAGGTGGCGCGGACGGCATATCTGGCGAAGAAGCGGAGGGAGAGTGCGATGTATGCCGGGCTTTCGCGGCTGGTGATGGCGAAGGCGCGGGCTTCAGAGGATGCGTTCGATGCGCTGGTGAGTGCGATGGTGATGGTGGAGCATCGCGGGGAGTTTGCTGGGTTGCGTAAGACGGAGGATGAGGTTTTTCTGATGGAGGGGCATACGTGGGTGCCGGGGCTGGTGGGTGGTTAGTGGTTAGGAAACTCTGGTTGGTGAACGGCGGCTAAGTTGAGATGAAGACGATCCCATTGGAAGGTGCCGGTGTATCTGCATTTTGCGCCGCCTCCTATGCCGGTGCCAGAGGCTTACTGCTTGCAGCGGTCGGGGGAGCGGGGACAGATGTTGTCGATTGCTGGATGGGATGGCTAGCGCAGCACAGCAGGCTTCAATACCTCATCGCACCATTGCCGAAAACTAGTGGGGGTGGTGGACTCCGCGGTTCGGGGTTCCATGTTGTCGAGACCTTCATTCTTGGCCACCATCATCTCCACCATGCCCGTGGCCATCGACTCGGACGCTCCGGACTCGATCAGCCTCGCCCTGAAGGCCTCGAATGGGATCTGCTGAAAGCGAACCGGTCTTCCCAGCACCTCAGAGATGATCTGCGCCATCTCGTTGCACGACAGATCCTCAGGGCCAAGCACTGGCACGTTGCCGGTCCCGCTCCACCAAGAATCGAGCAGCAGTTTTGCCGCGACCGCTGCGATATCGCGCGTCGCGCACGTTGGGGCCTTTCGGTCTCCGGACATCGGCGAGAAGAACATGCCCTGGTTCTTGATGGGATCAACCTGGCGAAGAAAGTTATCCATAAACGAGGGCATCGTCAGTGCGCGAAAGCCCACGCCGGTGCTCGCAATCAGATCATCCATCGCCACCGACGCGGACACGAGCCCGGCAGGCTTAGGCCATCCGCGTCCAAGGGCCGAAACTGAGACAACCCGTTTCACACCATGGCTCTTGAATGCCTCACACGCCGGTCTTACGAATTCCACGTACCGCGTCTCAAAGTTGTGGGTCTGGAAGTCAGGCGGCACCACCCAGAACACGGAATCGGCACCTTCGAATGCTCGGTCGACAACTTCGCTGTCAGCATGCGATCCCTGTATTACCTCCACCCGCTCGCGTGTGCGCGCTGGCAGGCGTGAAGGATCGCGCACAATCACGCGGACAGCCTTGCCGCTGTCGAGAAGCTTTTCGAGGACTTGCTGGCCAATTGCACCTGTAGGCGTGGTAGCGACGATCATGTTGTCTCCTCATCCGTCAGAAGAGCCCGAAACGTTTCGTTTTGTGAGTTGGGGTTTGCGATGCAGGATCCACGATTAGTACTGGGTGATCTTCCACCAAGATGTGTGTCGGGTCCGCTTTAAATATGTGGACATCACTGCTTACGACCTCTGTCGCAGCGGTTAGTTTGTATTCTATTAGGACGGTCATGTGGCATGAGTCCTGATAAGACGGAAGCGATTTGAGCCGCCATGACTGAAGATAATCTTCAGTTGATTGTTTCAGCATCTCTGGACCCACCCATTGATCTATAGCGGTAACCTCTCCTTTGCCATCAAACGCGACGCGAGCACTGACATCGCCTTCGACACGGGCTGCCCTTGCCATCGCCGGATAGGTTATCGATTTCGATTCGGTCATGCCTTCGAGCGGACAGTTGTCATTACTGCAATCGTTGCAACTCGGTTTGATTGGTTGCACTTCTACTAATGTGCGATTAATTCCTAAAACAGTTACGCGCAAGAAATTGTTCACTTCATCGGACTCTGGGGTGATGATTCGATATTCCACGGTTGCGGTGAAGGAGCACGGAGTGTGTTCATTTCCGGTTGCCCAGTGATATCTCCGACCTTCGATGTAGGTGGTCGCAGTACCGACAAGAAACCGTGGCCCGTCAATCAGATTAACTGAAGCCACTGCGTCGGCTGATAACGTGACTTTGAATCGAACTGCTCCTTGTATATGGGCTGCCAGAGCAATGGGTGCATAGGTCGGCAAAGATGAATTGCTAATTCTGACGTCTCTGCAGGGAACATCCTGCGCGTGGAGGCTGACTATTGACACCAGACAGAGAAAAGCAAAGGCGACGAAACGCATTCTGAGGACGCTCCACTGCGCGCTGCGCTGATAAACTCAAGTTCTATGAACTATAGGTCGGGTAGCCAGATTCGGGAAGACTTTTTACGGTTTTTTGAGGGTAAGGTGTCCGAAACGACCGGACAGGGGCACAGGCGGGTGCACTCTTCTTCGCTGGTGCCGGCGAACGATCCTACGCTGCTGTTTACCAATGCGGGGATGAATCAGTTTAAGGATGTCTTTCTCGGCAACGAGAAGCGGGACTATACGCGGGCGGTGAGTTCGCAGAAGTGCGTGCGGGCCGGGGGCAAGCATAACGATCTGGAGAACGTCGGGTTTACGCGGCGGCACCATACGTTCTTCGAGATGCTGGGGAACTTCTCGTTTGGTGACTACTTCAAGAAGGACGCGATTGCTTATGCGTGGGAGTTGCTGACGACGAATCACGATCATTGTTTTGGGATCGATCCGGCGAAGCTTTACGTGACGGTGTTTGAGGGTGATGCGAAGGTTCCGCGGGATGATGAGGCGGAGCAGTTCTGGATTGAGACGGGAGTGCCGAAAGAGCGCATCTTTGGGATGTCGGCCAAGGATAACTTCTGGCAGATGGGGGATACGGGGCCTTGTGGGCCTTGTAGTGAGATCTTCTACGACCTGGGGATTGAGGCGGCTGAGGAGCCAGGGGTGGATAAGCCGTTTCCGCAGGATGAGCAGCGGTATGTCGAGATCTGGAATCTGGTTTTTATGCAGTTTGATAGGAGCAGCGATGGGACGCTGACTCCGCTGCCTAAGCCTTCGATTGATACGGGGATGGGGTTGGAGCGGGTTGCGGCGGTGTTGCAGGGAGTGCTGTCGAACTTTGAGACGGATTTGTTTACGCCGCTGATTAAAGCAGCAGCTAAATTGACCGAACAGCGAACGCGTCCCCAAGCGCACATTTGGCCTACCGGGCCGCACGATGCGTTGCCTCCGATTCGAACAGAAGCCGAAGAGGCGCTAATTCAGAACGAAATCGACAAAGGGTTATTGGAAAACGCATCGCTCCGAATCATCGCGGATCATGCGCGCGCTGCTACATTCCTAATCTCGGATGGAGTGAATCCTGCGAATGATGGCCGGGGGTATGTGCTGCGGAAGATTCTGCGGCGAGGGATTCGGCATGGACGGCTGCTGGGGCAGGAGAAGCCGTTTATGCATGAGATGGTGTTTGCGGTTCGAGATGAGATGCAGGTGGCTTATCCGGAGTTGAAGGAGAGCGCCGAGCGCGTGAGTAAGGTGGTGCTCGCGGAAGAGCAGCAGTTTGCTCGGGTGCTATCCGCCGCAGTTCGTGAAATGGATAAATTTCTCGACGAAGCAAGTGAAATTAACGATGAGAAGCTTCAATCATTTGTAGAGGAGCTTGATCAGAAGACAAAACCAAGCGTCGTCAAGGCGCTTAACGAAGTTTCGGATGAGGGTGTGGTTCTTGATCCGGAAGTGATCCGCGTAGTTTTTCTCCAAACGCTCGGGGATGATTTCGGGTCGGCGCTCTATTTTGCCCTAATGAAGAAACTTGCGGAGACGCGAGTATTTAGAGGTACCGACGCTTTCCACTTATATGAAACATACGGACTTCCCCTAGATTTCATGACGGACGCTGCAAGAGATCGCGGAATCATATTTGACCAATCAGGTTTTGAAGTCGCGATGGCAGAGGAGCAGCAGCGGGCGCGGGCTTCTTGGAAGGGTGGGTCGCAGAAGTCGGCGGCGCCGGTTTATCGGGAGTTGCCGAAGACGGAGTTTGAAGGGTACAGCGCGCTGCGGGTGGATGGGGCGCGGGTGTTGGCGCTGGTGAAGGATGGGATTGGTGTGCCGGAGTTGAAGGGCGGCGAGACCGGTGAGGTGGTGTTGGATGCCACGAGTTTCTATGCGGACTCGGGTGGTCAGGTTGGGGATGTGGGGTGGTTGTACTCGGGGGATCACAACGCAGTGGTGGCTGAGGTGAGTGGCGCGACCAAGCCGGTGCAGGGTGTGTTTGCGCATAAGGTGAGGGCGAACCAGACGATTGCGGTGGGCGATACGGTCGATACCGTGGTGGACGCGACGACTCGGGTGGCGACGACGCGGAATCATACGGGGACGCATCTGCTGCATGCGGCGCTGCGCGAGGTGTTGGGGAAGCATGTGAAGCAGGCGGGGTCGCTGAATGATGCGACGCGGCTGCGGTTTGATTTTTCGCACTTTGCGGGTGTGGCCGAGGAGGAGTTGCAGGAGGTTGAGGATATTGTGAACGGCCAGGTGCTCGGGAATACGAAGGTCGAGACGATGGTGGATGTGCCGATCGATGTTGCGGTGAATGAGCTGGGGGCGATGGCGCTGTTCGGCGAGAAGTACGGCGAGCGCGTGAGGGTGGTGAAGATCGGTGATTTTTCGACGGAGCTTTGCGGCGGGATTCATACGGGGGCTACGGGCGAGATTGGACTGATCAAGATTGTGGGTGAGGGGTCGGTGTCTTCGGGCGTGCGGCGCGTGGAGGCGGTGTCGGGTACGGGCGCGTTGCATGAGTTCCGACGCGACTTTGATGTGGCGAAGGTGGTGGGGTCGTTTGTGGGATCTTCTTCAGATGCGGTTGCGCCTGCGGATGCGTTGCGTGCCCGGATTGCGGCGCAGGAAGAGGAGATGAAGAAGCTGCGGAGGGAGCTGGATCAGGTAAGGATGAAGTCGGCTTCGGCTTCGGTGTCGGATGCGGCTTCGTCGGCGGTTGAGGTGAAGGGCGTGAAGGTGCTGGCGCAGCGAGTGGATGGGATTGAGAAGGCGCAGATGCGGGAGCTGGTGGATCAGCTTCGCGGCAAGCTGGGCTCGGGTGTTGTGGTGCTGGGGGCGGCGGTAGTGGACGGGAAGGGTTCGCTGGGCGTTTCTCTGATTTGCGGCGTGACGAAGGATCTGACTGCAAAGGTGCAGGCGGGGAAGATTGTTGGGTTGCTGGCTGCTCAGGTTGGAGGTAAGGGTGGTGGACGGCCTGATCTGGCGGAGGCGGGTGGGAGTGATGTTGGGTCGCTGGATGCTGCGTTGAAGGGTGCGGCTGAGGTGGTGGCAGGGTTGCTGGCTTAGTTCGGGGATTGGTGGTTGAGATAGGAGAGCGGTTCGCGCGTGGCGCGAATGCTCACATCTCAGAATCGAGATTTGGGGCACCCGGCTGTGGTGAATCTGTCAGAGGCGGTTCGCTTCGCGAATAACCCATCCTTTGCGATGAGACTGCAAAGGATGGGCCACCCGGTTTTGTTCTGGTGAGACTGTAAGGTGGGCCACCCAACTTTATTGTCGGGACTGTCAGGTGATCGCTTGGCTGGTTTGGCTACTTCGGTTCTTCGGATTCGAGGAGCTGGCGGGTCTCTGCGAGGTTGAGGGTGTTTCCGTCTACGATGAGTTCGTAGTCGCCGGCGTTGTCGGGGACTTTGAAGACGCCTTCTACCTTATGGCCGCGCTTGCGGAGAGCTTCGACGAGAAGATCGATATCTACCATGCGGGTTAGTGTACAGGAAGTTTTTTGGCTTGCGATGTGCGCGGATGGCGGATGCGGTACTGGAATATGGATGGCTATTGGGTAACAGATATGCAGATCCACAATGGCTTGTATGTGGGGGTATCGGGGGGTGTACGGGGGTTCTTTTCACACGCGTTGATGGGTGGGGTCTCTTAAACTTAGGCTGTCTGTCGATTTGAAAAAAGACAATGGGCCCAGGAAAGAAAATTCGCAATTGGTGGTGGTGCGGGGGTTGCGCGGTGGTGCTGAGCTGCGCGATGGTGCAGGTGCTGCCTGCAAACGCGACGCGGCGGCGTGTGGAGCTGACTCCGTGGGAGCAGGCGGAGCGAGGGCTGGAGACGCTGGAGGCGATTCCGGAGGGGACGCGCACACGAGCCGATTACGCGAAGGCGATGGATGGGTTTCGGACGGTGTATCACGAGGCGCCGGGGGATGTGCACGCTCCCGATAGCGTGAATGCAGTGGCGGAGTTGCTGACGGAGCAGGGGCGCGGGCTGCATGATGCGAAGAGTTTGAAGGCGGCGGTGGGGCAGTATGAGTTTTTGCGGACGCAGTATCCGGGGAGCTCGCTGAGGGTGGGGGCGCTGCTGGCCGAGGCGCAGATCTATGAGAACGATCTGCATGATGCGGGTGCGGCGCGAGAAAGATATTCGCTGCTGGTGAAGCAGTATCCGAAGAGCGCGCTGGCGGAGGAGGCGAAGGCTGGGCTGGCCTCGCTGGATCAGGGGGCAGGGCGTAGGGAACAGGTTGCGTCGGCTCCGGTTGCGAGTGTTCCGGTTCCGACTGCTCCTGCTTCGATGGAGAGTGGTGCAGGCTCGGTGCCTGGTGCTGGCACTTCGTCGGGTGCGCGGGATGCGAAGGTTGTTGGTTACGGTTTGGGTGACGCGGGAGCTGCCGAGCGGCGTGGGACAGCAGCGCCTGCGGATGCATCGGTCGATGCTGCCTCGGGTGGCGCTGGAATACCGGGTGATCAAAGTGCTGTTCCGATGCACGTGGCCAGGACGTCGGCGAAACGGCATGGACAGATGGCGCAGGTGACGGGGATTCGTCACTGGTCGACGCCGAACTATACGCGGGTGGCGATCGACCTGGGCGACGATGTGACCTATGAGGCGGCGCGAGTGCCGAATCCGGATCGGATCTACTTTGATCTGCATGGGACTCGGCTGGCGCAGGAGTTGGTAGGTAAGAGCTTCACCGTAACCGACGATGGGTTTCTGAAGAAGATTCGAGCGGCACAGTTTTCGAACGATATGACGCGCGTGGTGCTGGATGTTAATGACGTGACGGAGTACTCGGCGTTTTTGCTGCCGAATCCTTATCGCTTGATCATCGATATTCATGGAGGGAGCAAGGCTGAGCCTGCTGCTCCGGTGGTTAACGTTCCGATGCAGAGGGCTGCGGCGGCGGCTCCCACGGTGCCGAATACGACGGCGGTGAAGTCGGCGAGTTCGTTTGATGTTGCGGCGTTGAGTGCGCAGCCGGGGAGGGTTGAGGCGACGACGCAGCCTACCTCGCAGCCGATCTCTGCGGTAGTGGCGGTGGTGAAGGATCCTGGAACGGTTGGTAAGGCGAGCGGTGGTGTGTCGGGGGCGACTGGTTCGACAGGCGGCTCGGCGAGTGTAGCGAGTGCGGGTGTGGATGTTGCGGTACCGGTGCCGACTACGAAGAAGTTGCGGCGTAGTAAGAAGGATATTGATGCGGTTCCGGCAAAGGCGGCTGTACCGATGGCCGACGGCGAGACGTCGATGGTGCGGGCGCTGGGATTGAAGGTCGGGCGCATCGTGATCGATGCGGGACATGGCGGCCATGACTCTGGGACGCTGGGGGTGGACGGCATCGAGGAGAAGGATGTGGTGCTGGATGTGGCGCTGCGGTTGGGTAAGCTGCTGCATGACCGGCTGGGGTCGGAGATTATCTATACGCGGTCGGATGACACGTTCATTCCGCTGGAGACGCGGACGGCGATTGCAAACAAAGCGCAGGCCGATCTGTTTCTGTCGATTCATGCGAACTCGTCGCCCGATGAGAGCGCGCGCGGAGTGGAGACCTATTATCTAAACTTCACGTCGTCGCCGGATGCGCTGGAGACGGCTGCTCGCGAGAACGCTGTTTCGGATCAGTCGATTCATCAGTTGAGCGATCTGGTGAAGAAGATTGCGCTGAAGGATAAGATCGCCGAGTCGCGAGAGTTTGCGGCGGACGTGGAACAGAGTTTGTATGGCGGTCTGCAGAAGGGGAACGCAGGGCTGAAGGATCGCGGGGTGAAGAAGGCTCCGTTTGTGGTACTGATCGGTGCGAATATGCCGTCGATTCTGGCGGAGATCTCATTTGTCACCAATGCGAAGGACGCGAGGCAGTTGCAGCAGCCGGAGTATCGGGAGCGCGTGGCGGAGAGTCTGTACAAAGGTGTCGCAAAGTACGAGAGTGGACTGAGTGGGGCACGTGTGCCGACGGAGCGGGCGAGCGGAAACTAGCTTACGAGATTCTTAACTTCCTCCAATCTGGCGGAACTCAGAGATGGCCTCAGGTTTGCTCTTAGCTGATGCGGAGCTCCCTGCTGCATGAAGGAGAGTTGCAGGCACAGCCCATCGTAGCTTCGCTCTCCCGGGCTCCCTGGAGGAATCAATG
Source organism: Tunturiibacter lichenicola (assembly GCF_051013355.1). GTDB lineage: Bacteria > Acidobacteriota > Terriglobia > Terriglobales > Acidobacteriaceae > Edaphobacter > Edaphobacter lichenicola_F. Next base: position 1,722,860 of record NZ_CP132944.1, read on the forward strand.
ACGCCGGAGACGCTGCCCGTTCAACCACGCTATGGGAGCGCCTTTCATTGCATTGGTGGTGGGTGCGAGGACTCGTGTTGTCACGGGATGAGTGTGCTGGTCGACAAGAAGACCTATGAACAGTATCAGGCGTTTCCGGAAGAGAGGCTCGGGTCGCTGGTAACTCAGTATGTCTCTATTAATATGACGGGGGCGTCCGACTCGCTGTATGCGCGAATCTCGCCGAATGCTTCGAACCGTTGTCCGTTTCTTTCGGCAGAAAGCCTTTGCAGCGTACAGAAAGAGTATGGCTCGGATCATCTGTCTGCGACCTGTTCGACCTATCCCCGTGCGCTAAACAATGTGGAGAACGAGCTGGAGGTTTCTCTTTATCTGTCGTGCCCCGAGGCGGCGCGCCAGGTTCTGCTGGAGACAAACTCGACGCAGAAGGCGGGCGATGCATCTCCTGGTCACTTCCGAACAGACCAGTTTTCACGACTCTCGACTACGGGCAGTTCCTCGTTGCATAAGCCGTTCCGTTATTTTTGGGAGGTTCGGGAGCTGGTGGTTGCGGTGATTCAAGATCGTGGCCGGCCGGTGTGGCAGCGACTGTTTCTGCTGGGGATGCTTTGTAAGCGTCTGGATGCAGTCACCAGCGCAGAACAGGATGGATCAGTGCCTGAGATTCTTGCCGGCTATCGCGAGATTGTGGCGACCGGAGCGCTGCGCGACAAGATGGAGAGGATCCCGGCGCAGCCTGCGGTGCAGTTGGATGTGGTGTTGCGGCTGATCGATCAACGGATTCGAGCCGGCTCTTGCGGTGCGCGCTTTCTGGAGTGCTTCGAGATGTTCCTTGAAGGCATCGGATACTCCCCGGAGTCGACTGCCGGGAGCGACGTACAACACTATGTTGAAGCGGAGGCGAGATATTGCAGACCCTTCTTCGAGCGACACCCACATATCCTCGAAAATTATCTGCTGAACTATGTCTACCGGACTCTATTTCCGTTTGGCCGGGAGGCGAGCGCGCACTATACCCCGCAGAGCATATTCAGCGAATACATGTTGATGTTGGCTCAATTTGCGCTGATCAGGGGCTTGCTGATCGGCGTGGCGGGACGTACCCGAGAGGAGTTTGGCGAAGGCCACGTTGTTAAGGTAGTTCAGTCTTTTTCCAAAGCGGTGGAGCACAACCCAAACTACTTGAAGGAGATTAATCAATTCATGGAGGATCGGAGCCTCGGTAATCCCGAAGGAGTAGCGGCATTGTTGAAGCTTTAGGTTGTGAGTTTTGCAGGTGATTGCGTGGATGCCAACGCGGCGCGAGATGCAGATCGTGACTTGCTGGCAGCGGCAGGCTCTAGCTTACGTTATTGCGCTGGTGTAGTCTGACCAACGTATGGGTGTTTCTCTTCGGATGCGGGTGATGGTGCCGGGCCTGCTGGGCCTGTCGCTGGTTGGGGCTTCGGGTGTGCCGCTGCAGGGACAGCAGGTGATGCTGGCAGAGCCTCCGACTCCGCTGCTGCCGGTGGCGCTGAGGAGTGGGCCTGATCACGATGCGGGTGAGGGTGCTCCGTCGTGGAGTGGAGCCGCTCAACAGGTACTGATTGAAGACGGAATCAAGCGGTACGAACGTGGAACTGCGGAGAGCCCTGCGGCTCATGGCACTGCGCCAGGCGGAACCGTGACGGTCTATCAGTTTGTCGATGCGACGGGAGCGGCAGCGGCGTATGACTATCTGCGAAAGAGCGCGCCGTATGTCGTTCGGAGTGGCGTGTCGGTGGTGGTTGCGAATCTGAAGATGCCGCCGGCGTCGGCTGAAGCACTCATGCGGACAGTCGAGACGGGACTGCCGAAGGTGGGCGGCCCGAAGGGACTGCCTCCGCTGCTGCCGACCTATCTGCCGGCGAAGGGTTTAGCGAAGGACTCACAGCACTACGCGTTGGGCCCGGTGAGCTACCAGGCGATGGGTGGCGTGCTGCCGCCGGAGATCGTTGGCTTCGATAAGGCAGCAGAGGTGGTGACGGCGAAGTACGAGGGCAAGGGTACGCTGACGATGTTGCTCTATCCGACGCCTCAGATCGCCGGCGATCACCTGCGACAGATTGAGGCGCAGGTAAATCAGCAAGGCGGTGCAGCCGGCACGGTGATGCTGAGGCGCGAGGGACCGCTTGTGCTGTTGACGACCGGAGCGTGGAATCCCGCCGAGGCGCAAAAGCTGGTTGAAGGGATTCATCTTCGAAGTGAGGTGACGTGGAATAAGCCGGTGCCTCCAGAGTTCCACGCTGAGATTCGCAAGACCGTCAGTCTGCTGACGAGCATTCTGGTCTTCTGTGGAGTAGGGGCGCTGGCGGCGGTCGTTCTCGCGCTGTTTCTTGGCGGGGGACGGGCTGCGATCAGGGTACTTCAGGGTAAGCCCGCGGCGACGGAGCCGGAGTTTCTGCGGATCGACCTGAGCGGCGGCTCGGCGAGGATCAAGCCGGAGATTCCCGGAGCCGAGAGCCGGGGATAGCCAAGTGGGGTTAAAGCTGCACCGGGGATGGTGCAGGGGCTAGGCTAAGCGGCTGATAGGAATGCTGTTTGATATCTGGGTGCACCCTCAAAAGCGAATGTATGGCGAATACAAGACGGGTTGTTGTATGTTTAGTAACCCCCATAACTGCCTATTTAGTAAGGACTTACAAGAAGCGAGTTTAAGCCTTGACACGTCATTTCGCCAAACTTAGTATTTCGCCAGAAAGTTCTGATGGCTTTGCCTCCGTTGGAACTATTCTCCCTAAAGAAGAGGCCACCCTGTTGCCGGGTGGCCTCTTCGCTTTCCGGAGGCTATTTGGAGGTCATTTTTGCGGAGAAAAATGGTTACTAAAGTGGGATTAAGAGACGGGTTGGTTTGATCGGTTACGCGGCTGCTCTTTTGCATCAGACGACAAGGAGTTGGAGACTCAGCGAGCGCGAGAAAGTTTTCCTTCTCGTTCTCTCTGTGCGATGTCGGTAATGAAGACTGGGCCAACTTCTGCGACGATGGTGTTATCGAGGAATAGAGTTACGCTCGCTTCGATGGAGAACGAGTCGGATGGTGTGGCGCCGTAAATCGGTGCCTCTCGTTGGTTTCATGTCGCAGGATCGCGCTTCGTTTCTAGTGAGAGGCGAGCCACAGCTCCATGAATACATCGGCGCGGGCGTAGGGGGACGCGACGACACGGTCGGGCGGGAGTCGCCGGAAGCCAACCACCTCATAGAGCCGTAGCGCGGGGGTAAGTTTGTGGTTGGTCTCCAGATAGAGCCTCGTCGCGCCTGAGGCTTTTGCCTCCTGCACTACCTTTTCGAGTAGCTGACGGCCAACGCCGCTACCCTGAGCAGCGAGCGTGACGGCCATCTTGGCTACTTCGAACTCGCCTGGGTCCATTGCGACCAGCGCGCAGCAACCGACAGCCTCTCCGTCTCGAACAGCGAAGAAGATTCTGCCGCCGTGGTCGAGGATGGTTCCCTGCGGATCGGCGAGGGAGTATTGATCTTTAGGCTCGAGGACAAACTCGCGGATGATCCACTCTTCGTTCAAGCGACGAAAGGCGACTTCGTCACCGGGTTGAAACTCTCGAATTGTTAGATCCAGACTGGCTGCGTTCATTCAACGGACTCCACTGTTCTGCAGTTGTTTCGAGTACACGATCGCTCGACACTGCAGAGCGCTGGTTTCGAAAGATGCTCCTGCTCGGGTCTCTTATTTCCACGCTACGAGGAGTCGTCCAGAATGTCCAACAGCCGAATGGCGAAACTCTCTGTGCGAAGCTCTCTACCCTCGAAAAGACGGTAATGCAGCTGGAGGCTTCAGAACCAACACTAACCTGAGCGCGAGGGCCAGTAGACTCTCACCACACTCCCGCTGATACACTCCCATCCAAGCCACAATAGCTTCAGCAACCGAGAGACCCCAAGACATGGCAACATCAACACCGACCAAGCCCAGCTTCAAATCCTTTGTTCCCGCTACCGAGACTCGCCCCGAACTCACCGCTCGCGCCCTCATCCTTGGGGCTCTCTTCGGCGTCCTGTTCGGAGCTGTTACGGTCTACGTTGGCCTTCGCGCCGGGCTCACCGTCGCTGCATCGATCCCCATCTCGGTCCTCTCCATCTCCATCCTTCGAGCGTTTGGCAAAGCCAGCATCCTCGAAAACAACATCGTTCAAAGCACTGGAAATGCCGGCCAGTCGATTGCCTCAGGGGTCATCTTCACTCTTCCGGCGCTTATCTTTTTGGGATTCGATCTGGAAGCCTCGCGAATCTTTGCCCTGGCGCTCTTCGGCGGCTGGCTCGGCGTTCTCTTCATGATTCCTCTCCGACGACAACTCATCGTCGAAGAGCATGACAACCTCATCTACCCAGAGGGAACCGCTTGTGCCGATGTTCTCATCGCCGGGGAACGCGGTGGCAGCTTTGCATCTCGTGTCTTCCTTGGACTCGGCCTCGGCGGCATTTACACACTCTTCCAGAACGACAATCTCTTCGCACTCTGGCCCAGCCAGCCTGACTATCAGCCCAACCTCGGCGCGCAACATCTCCTCAAAGGTTCCGCCATCCGCGCCGACTGCACCCCCGAATACCTCGGCGTGGGCTACATCATCGGCATACGAGTCGCAGCCATCATGCTCGCAGGCGGAGTCTTCTCGTGGCTCGTGTTGATGCCCGCTATCTACTTCTTCGGATCGCACCTCACTGCGCCGCTCTATCCCGGCACCGTCCTCATCACGCAGATGTCTCCGTCTGATCTCTGGCGCACGTATGTTCGTCCGATGGGAGCAGGTGGAGTTGCCGCTGCTGGACTCATCACCCTTCTTCGTACGCTGCCCACCATCGTCGGTGCGCTCACGCAAGGATTCAAGAAGACCGGCATCGGCAAAACCGCTGCCGCCCAACCCTCTCGCACTGAGCACGATCTTCCTCCCGTTGTCGTCTTCGGTGGTTCCCTGCTTCTTATTCTGCTGATGTTTCTCTTTCTGCAGTTCAAGCCGATCCCCGGAGCGCAGGTCGGTCCACTAGCTAACATCGCCGCTGCTCTTCTCGTTGTCGTCTTCGGCTTCCTCTTCGTCACCGTCAGCGCTCGGATCGTGGGTATCGTCGGCAGCTCGGCCTCACCCGTCTCTGGTATGACCATCGCAACCCTCATGGCCACCGCCGCCATCTTCCTCGTCAAAGGCTGGACCGCGCCGGCGTTCGGCGCTCTCGCCATCACCATCGGCGGAGTCGTCTGCATCGCAGCCTCCAACGCAGGCGATACATCGCAAGACCTCAAGACCGGCTACCTCATCGGCGCAACTCCGTGGAAGCAGCAGATCGCCATCATGATCGGGGTCATCATCTCCATCTTCTCGATTGGCGCCACGCTGAACGCGATGAACAAGGGCCTCGAGACCTTTCAGCGCCTGCCTAAACCGATCGCCTTCTCGTTGGATCACCTTCCCGATGGAGTACAGAACAATGGATACTTCACGGGCAATGACAGAATCACGCTCACCTCGCACAACGCCGACCAGGCCAAGGAGGAGCTCACCAATGCAAAGCACTATCTGCTTCTCAACGCTATTGGTTCAACGACACTCGATGACGGTAAGTACCTCTACAATCCTGCGAATGGCGAGATTGAGGTGCAGTGGATTCAGGGCATCGGCAGCGAAAAGGCCGCGGCGCCACAAGGCCGCCTGATGGCCACGGTCATCAATGGAATCCTTAGCCGCAAACTTCCATGGGCGCTCGTTCTGCTTGGAGTTGCGATCGTGATCGTCGTTGAAATGCTTGGTGTTCGTTCGCTTACGTTCGCTGTTGGCGCGTATCTCAGCATTGCAACTACGCTGGCTATCTTTGTTGGCGGAGTTATGCGCTGGATGGTCGATCAGGCGATGCATCGCCATGCGGCGCAAAAGGCACGCCTCGAACACGATGCTTCTTTGGCTCTGTGGCACTCTGATCGCGAGACCTGGCTGGCGCAACATCCTGACTTCGATCCCACAGACCCCACGCATGCTGACCCTGCGGGGCTTCCTATCCTCAATACCTTTACGGCTCGCGACGCTACGATTGAGTCTGAGATTTCGCCGGGTTCGCTGTATGCTTCGGGGCTGATTGCTGCTGGTGGGATCGTTGGATTGCTTGGGGTTTGCGTGAAACTTTACGAGGCTGCTACGGATCGTTCTATTCCGCGGTTCAGCGATCACAATCCTCTTCATCATGATTTGGTCAGCGTCGTCATGTTTGCGTTGCTGGCGTTTTCGCTTTACTACTTCGCTCGGAAGCCGCTCGACAACGAAGGCTGATTTCACGTTTTTGTAGCGGAAAAAATTTTGCGTGGTGGAGTGTGCTTTTTGCAGGGGTTTTTGACGAATCAGGTATGTTTTTGTGTGGTAAATCGTGGTCAATTTGTGGTGAGTTGCGTGGCTAACGTGGTGTTTTAACCGCCAGTTTTTGGGGCGCTAAAAATACGCCAACTTTTTGATATTTATTTTTCGGCTCGGGGTGCCATGGTTCCTCCTCGCCGATGCAGACGCTGCAAGGGCAGTCGTCCTTTCCCTCTGCTGGTGGTGGCATTCGGCGTAACGGTAGGATAGATTGCAGTGCCAGCAGAAGAGGAGTTGCTGCGGCAGGGAGCGAATCGGATGAGCAATGTCCTTGTTATCTTTCAGGCAGATACGGAGCGCACGGAGCAGTTGGCGCTGGCCGTCGGTGTCGGCGCAGTGGAGTCGGAGGCCAATATTCGGCTGCGGCGGCTCGCAGCGGCTGGTGCGGTTGAGGTGGGGCATAAAGGCTACGGGACTTTGAAGGAGACCGATTTGGTTTGGGCGGACATCTTCGTCGTCGGACTGGAAGATGCGCAGCCCAAACAGGAGTTGGATGGGCTGCTCTCCGCTCTGACAGCGGCCGACAAGAGCACCTTCCCTCAGAAGCAGGCGTGGACGTTTGGCGCCGAGGGAGCTGCTGGGAAGACCGAGGCGCAATCCTATGTCGAAGCGGCGTTCCAGGCTGCAGGCGTGACAGTATTGCCCGCCCTCGTGCCCGACTCAGGGGACGCCACGGAGCGTATGAAAGAGACTGGCCGCCAGCTCGCCCGAAGATGACTCTTTAGCTCACACGGAGAATTTTGATGTACTTCGCGTCTGTGATCCTGCTTCTGGTTGTGCTTCCGGTTGTCTCCATCGCGGTTGAGACCCTTCTGTCTCACCATGCAATGAGTATGGCGCTCGTTGGAAGGTGGTTTGTGTTCTGGGGCGTTGGCGTCCGACTCCTTCTCGCAGGCATCCGGCAGGTCATTCAGCCACGCTTCACCGCCGAGAAGATCTTCGACGTTCGTGATCCGGGCTCCTTTGCGATCGTGCGCGAGGTGGGTTTTTCCAACGTGTCGATGGGATTCCTGGGAGTCTGCACACTGTTTCGAGGCGAATGGCTCGTTCCCGCCGCTGTCGTGAGCGGACTCTACTACGGTCTTGCAGGGGCTGGGCACGTCTTTTCGCAGGAAAAGAACGCAAAGGAGTACATGGCGATGATCTCTGACGGGTTCATCTTCGTCGTGCTCCTCGTCTTTGTCCTCAAAAGCTTAGCTTAAGGACGGCCGCCCGAGTCCCAAGGGATTTGCCAAGGTGATCCAAAGGAGCGCGGCGGATAGCCCTGGCCAGTTGGACCATCCGCCTTGTACTTATGGAAGGACCTCCAGCACTACTTCAACCTCCAGATGACGTGTGCTGCCGGGGATATCCAATGAACCGAGAGTCACCTGTTTGCCGGGGGTCAGGATTGCCGTGCCTTCGATGACCATCTGACGGATGACCGGATCATCTACTCCAGTCGCTTTTTCCTCCGCAATGCTCGATCGTTCCACCTTCGTACGCAGTCTCACGCCGCTAGCCGACTCGTCCAGCGAAGCGTCGATATTCAGACCCAGATCAACGTATGTAACCTCCGTCTTCGACGTGGCGGAAGTGCCAGTCACGATCGGCACCTTGCTCCCGTTTTTGAACACCGTTTTGCCCCCCGAGACCACGGTGACGGCGAAATGCTGGTTCCCAACTCGTTTGCCATCATCTATCTCTGCAATCGTGTAGGTAAGCCGGTATGTCTTTTTCGGCCGATCAAGATCCTTGAGGAGCTTTTGGGCAAGGAGGAGCTGGTCGGGGGGAGCGCTTACAAAGATCGCGTTCTGCAGCGGTACAACATAGATCTTGTCGTTGGGGTCGAGCATGTTGCGCAGCGCATTCACCACGTCACTGACCTCGTGGGACTCGTTGACGTTGGTCAGGTAAAAGGTCTGGACGGAGTTCTGGTTTGCTGCCGCTGGTTGCGTCTGCGCCCGTGTAGCTGGTACCCACAATGCAAGGACGATCGTCATTCCTAAAATTCCGTTCACAAGCTTCATCTTCGATCTCCAGTTTTCAACGCGATTTGATTTCATTTGTTATCTTCCGTGGTTGGTGGTTCAAAAAAACTTTGCACTTCTGCCCTCTCCCTTGCGTCCTGCTGGGCCCACAGTGAAGAGTCAAGCGCCGCTATCTGCGCCGGGTCGCCTTTGTGGGCGATACGAATCAGCAGTTTCTCTTCGTCTGTCAGGGGGGCCTCAGGCGCCGGATGGTTCGCAGCACGCATCTCGCGCAGATGGACAGAATCCCCTTCGCGTACAAAGACCACTCTCCGTGCATTCGCACTCCGCCTCGCGCCTCCCAATCTTTCGAGCGGTCTTCCTGATGCCGACTGAGTCTTTCTCGCGGCTGCTACCTTAACCTCCTGAGCCGATGGATTCGCCGGAGCCATGTGATTCTTCGACGTGGCGCTGTCATGCTGAACCCAATGGAGCCTCACCGCAGTCCAGCAGACCATCAGCGAAACAACGGTCAGGCCGGCCAGGGCAACCGCCCAGGATCGCGTCACGATCGGTCGCGACGGCGTCAGCCGCCTCATCGGCCTATCTTCAAGATGTCCCAATGCGCCGTCCTGCATGGCCTTCAGAATTCGCCGATCCATTCCCTCAGGAGCCTCTGCCTCTCGCAGCCCAGCCAATACGCGCTCAATTGCTTCGTCAGAGTTCTTCATCTTTTGCCTGCTTCCTCCAGCCTTTTCCGCAGGCGCGTACGCGCACGGAAGAGCAGTGCTCGAACGGCAGACTCGCTTCTTCCGAGAACCTCCGCTATCTCTGCCATCCCCATCTCCTCGATTGCAGCGAGAAGCAGAACATGGCGCTCTCCCTTGGGCAATCTCTCCAACTCGCACAGAACAGTCCTCATGCGCTGAGCCTCGTCTAACGCCTTGTCGGCTGGCACATTGCTCGCTACCAGACTCTCGGCAAAGCTGTGGTCTAACTGCTCCGGCCGTATACGCCGCCTGCGGTCGATGGCGAGATTCCATGCAATTCGAATCAGCCATACGCGCATGTCACGAACTGTTACGAGAGAGTGGCGATGCTTGATAACGCGAAGGAAGACATCCTGGACGACGTCCTCGGCCTCTGCTCGGCTCCGGAGGACTGAATGAGCGATGCGGAAGAGGAGCTGGGAATATGTCTCCACAAGAGTTGCTAAATCGACCTCCGACGTCTCTCCTTCCATGGAAGCCAACACCAGGCTGCATCCCTCTATCAACGCCATAAGTCCCTTCTATTGAGACAGACGGCCATCGTCAGGCTTCGCTCGAAAGAATTTGAATGAGTACTTCGGAAGTCGCAATTCCCATCGAATCAATAAGATAATAATTCTTGAATCTTATCTCGATGTCGAGATATCTTATGTCGTAGGAGTTGGGAGGCCGGGATGACAGATCAGAGCAATAACGTTTCGGCACCCCGGCTCTGGTTGGTTCTGGCCCGGGCTTATGGCTCGATTGTGAGTTATATCGAGAGGTCCATCAACGGGCTAGGGCTCGGCTTGAGCGACTTTATGGTGCTGGAGGTTCTGCTGCACAAAGGGCCGCTGACAATCTCTGTAATCGGCCAGAAGGTGTTGCTGGCTAGCGCCTCGATGACGTCGGCGATTGATCGGTTGGAGAAGCGCGGTCTGGTAGTGCGGAGAAGCTGCAGTTCGGATCGGCGGATTCGGTTGGTCGAGCTGACGTGCGAGGGTAAGGGCTTCATCGAGGAGATTTACGCACGGCATGAGAAGGACCTGGAGTTGGTGACGGAAGGACTTTCGGACGAAGAACGCAGGACGATGTATGAGGGTTTGAAGAAGATCGGGCTCGCGGCGAAGGTTGCGGTTCCGACGCAGCAGAAGGATCAGAACACAAGGATTTCGGCCTGAGCGCTCGGCCGGATGCACGAAGGAGAGGAAACACTATGTTGACTGTTCGCAAGAGTAACGAAAGAGGCCACGCTGACCACGGTTGGCTCGATTCACACCACACGTTTTCGTTTGCCAACTACCACGACCCGGCGCACATGGGCTATCGTTCGCTGCGTGTGATCAATGAAGATCGAGTTGCCGAGGGACGTGGGTTTGGTGCACATGCGCATCGCGACATGGAGATTTTGAGCTATGTGCTGAAGGGCAAGCTCGCACATAAAGACAGCATGGGCCACGTGGAGGTGCTGGGACCGAACGAGATTCAGAAGATGTCGGCCGGCACGGGCGTGGTGCATAGCGAGTTCAATGGCTCGGAGACGGAGCCGGTTCACTTTCTGCAGATATGGATTGAGCCGAAGAGCAGAGGAACAACGCCGGGCTACGAGCAGTTGAAGTTTGAAGCAGCAGAGAAGCTGGACAAGTTCAAGCTGCTGGCTTCGCCTGAGAAGGTCGCCGGAGCTGCGACGATCAATCAGGACACGAGCGTATCCGTTGCAGAGCTGACGCCGGGGAAACAGCTTACTTATCCGCTGGGTAAGAAGCGACATGCGTGGCTGCATGTGATTCACGGTGAGGTTACGGTGAACGGAAAGTCTTTGAAGACCGGCGATGCTGTTGCCGCGGACGACGAGGAGTTGCTGGACGTGACCGCACAGGGACCCGCAAACAGCGAGGTGCTGTTGTTCGACCTCGCGTAACCCGATTGCTCAGACTGATCTTGAATTTTTCATAAATTGAAACGGTGACCGATACATATTTTGAATCAGTCCCCACATCGAAGGCGTCTTACTAGAGACCTCTCAACAACAAGGAGAAACACCCATGAATCGTCGTATCTTTACCGCCGCCCTCTCTGCGCTGCTCCTCACTGGAGTTGGCGCGTTCGCCCAAAGCTCGGCTTCAACCTCTACGTGGACGATCGACCCGAACCACTCGCAGGTTAATTTCGCAATCAGTCACATGGGAGTCAGCACGGTGCGCGGCTCGATCAGTGGCGTGAACGGAACCATTGTGTGGGATGAGAAGAATCCCAGCAACTCGAGCGTGCAAAACACAATCAACACGACTACGGTGACCACCAACAACGAGAAGCGTGACGGTCACCTGAAGTCTCCGGACTTCTTCAACGTCGAGAAGTTCCCGACGATGACCTTCAAGTCGACCTCGGTGACGAGCACGAATGGCAAGCTGCAGGTTGTCGGCGACCTGACGTTGACGGGCGTAACCAAGAGCGTGACGCTCGATGTTGATGGCCCGACGCCTCCGCAGAAGGGCCAGGGCGGCAAGCTGGTGACTGGCTTCTCGGCGACCGGAACGCTGAAGCGCAGCGACTTCAACTTTGGTTCGAAGTTCAGCTCCATGCTGGGCGATGATGTTAAGTTCACGATCGACGTCGAAGCCAGCAAATAAACAGTCGGCTCTACCGGCCCTTTCTTTGCGGAACCACGCGAAGGAAGGGCCTTTTTGTTTGGCGCGTCATGACAACTTCTCGCGGCTGAGTTCTTCGTTGCGCTTTTCGATCTCCGCTGCGGCTTCTGGCTTTATGCTGCGGAGCGTCTCAAGCAGTTTGGCCGGATCGAAGGACTCCAGCTGGTAGTCGGCGTGTGGACACTCGGAGAATCCAGGCGCCGAGATCACAATAATGGGAACCTTTGGCTGAAGCTGTTTGATTTTCAGGGCTAGTTCGTCGCACGGAACGTCGTCGAGACCGCCGTCGAGCACGATGCCACTGACGGCAGGAAATCTGGTGAAGACGTCGAGGGCCTCCTGGCCACTGTACGCCGTAATGACGTTGAATTTAGCGGTTTCGATCACCAGCTTGCGGGTCGAGATGCTGCCGGGGAACTCTCGGTCGATGACAAGAAAGCAGGGTCTGATCATGGCAGCATTAGACACTAAAATCTTCGCTGCTGGCATACGAATGCCGTACGATTTATACGCGCAAGAGCGTGCGGCTAATTTCCGTTGGTGCGCTGGATACGATCTTTGTTTTCACGGACCAGCCGCAGGAAGTTCTGCTGGATCGGCCCCTCGTTCTGCGGATTCCAGACGACGGAGAGGCCCATGTAGAGATCTTGCGGAACGAGCGGCGAGATAACGACGCCGGGCGGCTTGAGATAGCGCACGCGGGACGGAACCAACGCGATGCCTTCGCCGGATTCGACGAGCGTTAGTACGCTGGACCAGGCCGCAGAGGTGTTGACAATATTCGGCGAGAAGCCTGCTGAGGAACAAAGCGCGACGATGCCGTCAAACAGCGCGGGCGTCATGTTCCGATCGCAGAGCACAAACCGCTCGCCGGCTAGCGCATCGATTGAGACAGGGCTTCCGGCTAGAGGATGATCACGCGGTAGAACGACGACGACGGGGTCGCGGTAGAGAAGCTCGGCGCGGAGAATGCGGTCGTAGGGAGCCTCCAACGGACGCGCGAATGCGACGTCGATCTTGCCGCTGACGAGCGCTTCGAGCTGCTCGGGCGAGCGCATCTCGTGCAGCGATAATTTGATTTTGGGGTGAAGCTTTCGGTAGTCGCGGATGATGCGTGCGAAGAATCCTCCCGCGCCCCAGAGAAAGAACCCGATAGAGAGCGACCCGACCTCGCCGAGGAGCGAGCGCTGCATCACCTCGCGGGCGTGGTCCGCGGCGATCAGGGTCTTGCGTGCTTCTGCGAGAAAGAGCTGGCCCTGTGGCGTGAGGCGTGTTCGGCTCGACGAGCGGTCAATGAGGGTGCCACCGACTTCGCGTTCGAGGTCTGCAATCTGCTCGCTGATCGCCGACTGCGAGACGTGAAGCTGGCGACCGGCCTCGCTGAACGTGCCGTAGTCGGCGACGGCGCAGAGATAACGCAGGTGTCGTAACTCCATGGCAGGTCTCGGCCTCCAGTTTATCTGTTTTTCCGATGACTGCTGGCGGAAATAACTGTGAAACCTATACAGGACGAGAAATGTCTTACTCTATATAAAGATTTCACCGGATCGGGAGAGCCTCGTCGATGTGGATCGTAAAGATTGCGCTTAGCCGCCCATACACGTTCATCGTGCTGGCGATCCTCATCTTGATTGCAGCGCCTGTCGTGATCATGAGCACCCCGACGGATATCTTTCCAAACATCAACATTCCGGTGGTGTCGGTCGCATGGCAGTATACGGGGCTGAATCCAGAGGAGCTTGAAGGGCGACTGACGACGCCGTACGAGAAGGCGCTTACGGTGCTGGTCGATAACGTTGAACACGTCGAGTCGACTACGGTGGCCGGGCAGGTGGTCGTCAAGATTTACCTGCAGCCAGGTGCCAGCCTCGATACAGCAAACTCTCAGGTGTCCGCGGCCTCCGAGTTTCAACTGCGCCAGCTTCCTCCGGGCATTCTGCCGCCGCAGATCATCAACTTCAGCGCATCGAGCGTGCCAATTCTTCAGCTTGGCCTGTCTGGCGAAGGATTGAGTGAGCAGCAGTTGAACGATCTCGGAGCTAACTTTGTTCGTCCGCAACTCGTGTCGATACCGGGCGCGGTGATTCCGAACATCTATGGTGGCAAGCAGCGGTCGATCATGTTGAATATCGACCCGAAGCTGTTGCAGGCGAAGGGACTGTCGCCGAGCGATGTACTCAACGCATTTGCCGTGCAGAATGTGGTGCAACCGGGCGGTACGGCGAAGATCGGCGAAGACGAGTACGACATTCATATCAACTCATCGCCGGTGACACTTGAGGGCATCAGCAATCTGCCAATCAAGCAGTTGAACGGAACGACGATCTATCTGCGCGATGTAGCCAGCGTGACCGACGGAAGTATTCCGCAGACGAACATCGTTCGACAGGATGGTCATCGCGGCGCGCTGATGGTGATCCTGAAGTCCGGCACTGCGTCTACGCTGAGCGTTGTGAGCGGAATTCGCGCGCTATTGCCGAGGGTGAAGCTAACCCTGCCGCCGGAGCTGAAGATCACACCGATCGGTGACCAGTCCATCTTCGTTCGCGGATCGGTGACTGGCGTGATTCGCGAAGCCGTGATCGCTGCTGTGCTGACGGGGCTGATGATTCTTCTGTTTCTCGGGAGTTGGCGCAGCACCATCATCATCGCAGTATCGATTCCCTTGTCGATCCTGACTTCGATCATCATTCTGGGGCTGCTGGGAGAGACGATCAACATCATGACGCTGGGCGGACTTGCGCTGGCGGTGGGTATCCTGGTGGACGATGCGACGGTGACGATCGAAAATATCGAGCGCTACCTGGAGGAGGGGCGTGGGCTGCACGATGCCATCCTTGAGGGTGCGGCGCAGATCTCGGTGCCTGCCCTGGTGTCGACACTTTGTATCTGCATCGTGTTTCTCCCGATGTTCTTCCTGAGCGGAGTCTCGCGTTACCTCTTCGTTCCGCTGGCCGAGGCCGTGGTGTTCGCCATGCTTGCCTCCTACGTTCTCTCACGCACGCTCGTACCCACGCTGGCGATGTATCTGCTGAAGGCGCACGACCATCATGCGGCTCCCTCCAACAACATCTTTGCCCGCTTCCAGCGTGGATTTGAACGCATCTTCGAGAAGATTCGCCGCAGCTACCAGGATCTGCTCGGACGCCTGGTGGCGTTGCGGATCTTTTTTGTTCCTATCTTTCTATTGATCTGCGTCTGCGCCTTCGCGCTCGTTCCATTCCTTGGACAGAACTTTTTTCCGAGCACCGACAACGGCTCGTTCATCCTGCACGTTCGCGCCAAGAGCGGTACCCGCATCGAAGAGACCGCAAAGCTCTGCGACCTGATCGAACAAGAGATTCGGAAGGCGGTTCCACCTGCAGAGGTGAACAACATTCTGGATAATATCGGCCTGCCGTACAGCACGCTCAACTACCAGCATGCAACATCAGGTCTGATTGGCGCGGGTGACGCCGATATCCTGGTTTCTTTGAACGAAGACCACCAGCCGACGGCGAACTATATCGAGACGCTCCGCCGTAAGCTGCCACATGACTTTCCCGGTGTTACGTTCTACTTCCTGCCGTCAGACATCGTGACTCAGATCCTGAACTTTGGGTTGCCTGCGCCGATCGATATTCAGTTTGAAGGCTCAGACATCGCTGCAAACCGCAAGGTTGCGGACCAGATGCTCAGCGAGTTGCGGCAGGTTCCGGGGCTTGTCGATCTTCGCATTCAGCAGCCCGACGACTACCCGGTGTTGAACGTTGACGTAGACCGAACGAAGGCAGCACAAGGTGGTTATTCGGAACACGACGTCGGCAGCAGTCTGCTTAACATTCTGAGTGGCAGCACCCAGTTGAATCCGCAGTTCTATCTGAATACGAAGAACGGCGTGACCTACAACATCGTGGCGCAGACGCCGCAGTACCAGATCAGCTCTCTCAATTCGCTTGAAAACATTCCGATCTCTGCGCCGACCGCGAAACAGCCGGAGATTCTGACAGATGTTGCGAGAATCTCACGCAGCACCGAGATGCAGGTCGTGACGCACTACAACATCCGCCGCACGCTCGACATCTACGGCAATGTTCAGGGACGCGATCTTGGTTCCGTCGGCAAAGAGATTGACAGGATTGTCGCAAAAAATGAAAAGTCGCTGGTGCGCGGCAGCTTTGTGAGAGTGCGCGGACAGATCGAGACGATGAAGAGCTCTTACTTCGGGCTGCTCGCCGGGCTGGGTTTTGCGATTGTGCTGGTCTACCTGCTGATCGTGGTTAACTTCCAGTCGTGGCTCGATCCGTTCATCATCATCACAGCGCTGCCTGCTGCTCTGGCCGGCATCGTTCTGTTTCTGTTTACGACGCGCACGACGCTGAGTGTTCCTGCGCTGATGGGCGCGATTATGTGCATGGGCGTCGCAACGGCGAACAGCATTCTGGTGGTGTCATTCGCCAAAGAACGTCTGTTGCATCATGGGAGCGCGATCGAAGCAGCGATTGAGGCTGGAGCTACGCGATTCCGGCCAGTCATGATGACTGCACTCGCAATGATCATCGGGATGATCCCGATGGCGCTGGGCGCAGGTGAAGGCGGAGAGCAGAATGCTCCGCTAGGCCGCGCGGTGATCGGTGGCCTTAGCTTCGCAACGATCGCGACGCTCATCTTTGTTCCTGCAGTCTTCGCTCTGCTGCATAGCTCGGACAAAAAAACAACGCCTGTGGACGAGAGCCACGAACAGCATTCGACGGCCGGAGCCTAGGATATTTATGACTATGGAAAGAGGGCGCATGACAAGCGGGACTGAGGTGGAGACAGGGATGAACGAGGACAGGACTACACCATCGGACAATCTCTCAGTTGACTCGCCGGAGCCTCAAGAGCCGCGCCTCACAAAAGGCACCTGGATTGGAGCGGCCGTTGTTGCCTTGATCGTCGCGCTGATCGTCATCTTCGGCATCGCGGCGCGGCGTAAGACCGAAAGCACTTTGGAGAAAGATACAAAGGCCGAGGCAATTCCTTTTGTGAATGTGATCTACCCCGCAGGTTCCAAGTTGTCTTCAGGACTCGCGCTGCCAGGCAACACCCAGGCGTTCGTTGACACGCCTATCTACGCGCGTACGAGCGGCTATCTGAAGAGCTGGCACTTCGATATCGGTGCGCATGTGAAGAAGGGACAGTTGATGGCGGTCATTGAGACGCCGGAGCTGGATGAGCAGCTTCAGGTGGCGCAGGCTGACCTGAAGAGTTCGCAGGCCAATCTCGACCTGGCCAACACAACCTCGGCACGCTATCAGAATCTTTTGACGACGAACTCTGTCTCGAAGCAGGAGACCGATGTTGCAGTGAGCGATGCGGCTGCAAAAAAAGCTGCAGTCGATGCTTCGATGGCATCGGTCCGCAGACTGGAGCAGTTGCAATCATTCGAGAAGGTGTACGCTCCCTTCGACGGAATTGTGACGGCACGTAATATCGACATCGGCGGGCTGATCCAGGCGGGCGAGAACACTACGCCGAAGGAACTGTTCCATCTTGCGTCCATTCAAAAGATCCGCGTCTTCGTTTCGGTTCCGGAGGTTTACTCCACCTCCATCAAGCAGGGCGACAAGGCGACTTTGACACTGGATGAGTACCCGGACAAATCGTTTGAAGGCACGATCGCACGCAACTCGAACGCAATTGATCTGGCAACTCGCACCCTCAACGTTGAAGTGGACGTGGACAATCCAAAAGGCGAACTGCTGCCAGGAGCTTATGTGTTTGTTCACTTCAAAGTCCCGGAGCGCGCAACGGGTCTGACTCTTCCGGCCAATACGCTCCTGTTCCGCGCCCAGGGTTTACAGGTGGGCGTGGTTCGCAACGGCCGTGTGCAGTTGGTTCCAGTGGTGATCGGCAAGGACTCCGGCGCCAATGTTGAGATCTCCTCGGGACTGAAGGCGACTGACGCTGTAATTCTCGATCCCTCCGACTCACTCTCCACCGGGCAAGAGGTGCGGGTGAAGAACCATGTTGACGAGAACGCAAATCAGATGAAGAAGGAAGCGGGGGCACAGTGACGTTACGTCCGTCAGCACTGGCTCCTTTTGCCGCGCTTTTGCTCACCGGGTGCATGGTTGGGCCGAAGTATGTCAAGCCGTCCGTTCCCATGGCTCCCGAGTTTAAGGAAGCAGGTTCGGACACGAACGCCGATGCAAATAAAGAGAACGCCAACTGGCATGTTGCGCAGCCTGCCGACGCCGCACAGCGCGGGGAGTGGTGGACGATCTTCGGCGATGCTGAGCTGAATGTTCTTGAACCACAGGTAGCTGAGAATAATCAGAATCTCAAGGCCGCTGACGCACGATTCCGCGAGGCACGTGCGTTGATCCGCTTCAATCGCGCTTCGTTGTACCCGACAGTCGGAGTCGCTCCGTCTGCCGGAGGAACGCGAGAGTCTAGCAATCAGCCGTACTTCAACGTGAACACTCACAATGGAAACGGCGTTGGTGTGATTGAGCTTCCGGTTGATTTGAACTATGAGATCGACGTCTGGGGTCGCGTTCGACGCACCGTCAGCGCGGCGCGGGAAGAAGCGCAGGCGAGTGCGGGCGATCGACAAACTGTCATGCTCAGTCTTCAGGCCGAGCTTGCCGTGGACTACTTCGAAGCACGCAGCGCCGACGCGCAAGAGAAGCTGCTGAACGACACCGTGAAGGACTTTGAAGAAGCATGGCGAATCACGAATAATCGCTTTGAAGGCGGCGTCTCGCCGAAGTCCGACGTCGATCAGGCAGAGACCCAGCTCGAGGCAGCCAAGGTTCAGGCGCGCGATATCACGCTGCAACGTGCGCTGTTTGAGCACGCAATTGCCATTCTGCTTGGGAAGCCTCCCGCGTCCTTCTCGTTGACGAATACACCGCTCGATGCACGGCCTCCCGCGATTCCACCTGGGCTGCCCTCTGAGCTTCTTGAGCGCCGCCCGGACATCGCTGCAGCAGAACGCCGCGTCGCCGAAGCGAATGACCGGATCGGTATTGCACGGGCCGCCTTCTATCCGACGATCTCTTTGAATGGCACGATAGGCTTCGAAGGTTCATCGTTCGGAAATCTCTTTAACCCCTCCAGCTTTCTGTGGTCCATTGGACCGACGCTGTCGCAGACAGTGTTCGATGCAGGGCGTAGAGCCGCTGTCTCCGAACAGGCCAACGCCAGCTACGACGAAACCGTCGCCAACTACCGGCAGACAACGCTGACCGCGTTTCAACAGGTCGAAGATAATCTGGTGGCGCTGCGTGTTCTCAACCAGGAGGCGACACACCAGCATCAGGCAACGAAGGCGGCGCAGTCGGCAGAGCAGATATTCAACAACAGATATGTCGGTGGACTCGATACCTATCTGCAGGTTGTGACGGCGCAGACGACCGCGCTCACCAATGAACGAAACGATATCGACATCATGCGCCGGCAGATGGACGCGAGCGTACTTCTGATCAAAGCGCTTGGCGGCGGCTGGAACGTCACGAGCCTGCCGAAGCTGTAATCAGCGGCCCGACAGGTTGAGCGGCAGGTAGAAAGAAAATACCGAGCCCTGCGACGGCTGACTGGTGACCTCGATCGATCCGCCATGCGCTTCGACGATGGCCTTCGCGATGGCGAGGCCCATCCCCGTGCCCTGCACTCGGTAGCGCTGCCCTTGTCCACGATAGAACTTGTCGAAGATCATCATCTTTTCCAGGTCGTCGACGCCGGCACCACGGTCGGCGACACTGGTGACAAGCTGTCCCTTGGACACTTCGGCGCTGACGAAGATGGGGCTTCCCTCCGCCGAGTATTTGGCCGCATTCTCCAGCAGATGTTGCAGGACCTTGGCGATGCGTTCAAGATCCATCTGCACCAGCGGCAGAGACTCGGGGAAACGGAGTTCGACAGGGTGAGTTTTGAGCGGACCCTGTACCGCCTCCAAGGCGAGATCGACAGCCTCGCGCATGGACTGCATTCGGAGGTCGAGCTTGATATCGTGCGCGTCCAGCTCCGCCATCTCCATTGCCTGGCCAACGAGCCGGTCCAATCGCGCAGCCTCTTCTTCGATCACCTGCATCATCTCTCCGCTCTGTTCGACGTCGAGTTTCGTGTCACTACGCAACGTAGTAATGGCAGCAGTGATGGAGGTCAGCGGCGTTCGCAGCTCATGCGCCACTGAGTCAAGCAGCGCGTTGCGCAGTCGCTCGCTCTCACGCGAGGCCTGCACTCGCGTCAGCGTTTCGACTGCGCCTGCGCGCTCAATGGCGATGGCAGCGAGTCCGCAGACGGCGTCGAGTGCCTCTGGAGAGGTGCCTTCCCCCGTAATACCGACTGCGCCAATCGGACGCTGGCCCAGCAGGATGGGAATGAGAGTAACTTTGCGCTCTTCATCGTGACGATGGTCCCGCGTGAACGCTGCGTCACGGAGTTCAGCCGCAGTCACGTCCATGTAGTCAGGACTAGAGCGGTAGACGCGGTCCTTTTCGCGCAGGTAGACCGCTGCGCCGGAGAGATTGAACGTGACCGCGATCATCTGCGGCAGTACGTTCAGGAGGTCGATGACGTTGCCAGTCACCAGCATCTGCTGGCTGAACTCGTACAGTCGTTCCGACTCGCGCTGGCGACGGCGTGAGATCGTCGCCTCTCGACGCGCACGCTCCGCGAGCTGGCTCGCTACGATGCCAGTCACAAGAAACGCGAATAAAGCCACCCAGTTGCGGCCGTCCCCCACAGTAAACGTGAGGACCGGCGGGAGAAAAAAGAAGTTGAACGCACCTGCGGACAAGATTGACAGGTAAATAGAGTGGCGCAACCCCCAATTTGCAGCCACCAGAAGGATACCCACCAGCAAGGTCAAGGCGACGGTTGTCTCATTCACATGCAGCCAACGAAAGTAGACAGCTACAATTGCAGCTGCACTCGCTGTGGAGATACTGTAACGAACGATACTGCTTCTAAGCTTTCGCTGCACCTCTTTATCTTATCCTTATGGGCACTCGCGACAACTCGAATCCCGCACTGAAGAGCCCGGACGAATGGCTTGAAAAGGTTGATCCCGAGAAGACGCGGGGCACCTTCAAACTCTTTCTCGGCTATGCGCCCGGCGTCGGCAAGACGTACAACATGCTGAGCGAGGCGATCCGCAGGCACGCACGCGGCGAAGACATCGTGATCGGCATCGTCGAGACGCATGGGCGGCCGCGCACCGCCGAGCTGGCCGATCAGCTCGAGAAGATTCCGCGAAAAACGATCGAGTACAAAGGGGTCACCTTCGAAGAAATGGACCTCGACGGCATTCTTAGCAGACGTCCGCAGATCGTCCTGATCGACGAACTGGCCCACAGCAACATCGAGGGCAGTAAGCACCGCAAACGCTACGAGGATGTGCTCGACGTCCTCGCCGCAAACATCGATGTGCTGGCGACGATGAACGTGCAACACATCGAAAGCGTCGCACCAACCGTGCAGAGCGTCACCGGAGTGCAGATTCGCGAGACGGTTCCCGACTGGTTAGTACAGCGCGCCGACGAGATCGTCATGGCCGACCTGACGCCGGAGGCTTTGCAGACTCGTATGCGGAGGGGCGATATCTACGGCACCGCTCGCGCCGAAAAAGCCCTGGCCAACTTCTTCCGCCGCGGCAACCTGATCGCACTCCGCGAGCTTGCTCTGCAACATGTAACGAAAGCAGTCGACCGCACGCTGACCGCTTACATGGACGCGAAGCGCATTGAGGCTCTGTGGGCGGTTCGCGAGCGCGTCGCAGTCTGCGTCAGCTCCAACAGCTCATCGCAGGTGCTGATTGCCCGCGGCGCAAGAGTAGCCGAGGGTGTTGGTGGCGAGCTCTTCGTGCTGCATGTCGAAGATGACGACGACCTGTGCGAAGAAGATCGAGCCACACTTGCAGCCAACATGCAGTTCGCACGCAACCTCGACGCTCAAGTCTTTACGATCAAGGGCAAGAGCATCGCCCACACCGCTGCCGCGTTCGTTCGCGAAAAGCGCATCACGCACATTGTCTTCGGTCGCACTGCCGTTCACGGCATTCGCAAATACCTGTACTACTGGGCTATCCAGCACTTCCTGAAAGAATCGCCCAATGTCGACGTCCACATCGTCACGCAGCACCCGGAGCGCGAATGAAACAGAACCTGCAAGACCAGCAACAAGCCAAAATCCTCATCGTCGATGACGAACCACAGATCACGCGCGTCCTTCGCACAGCGCTCTCCACTCAGGGTTACACACTGCGCGTCGCCGCGAACGGCGTCGAAGGCATGGAGGCAGTACATGAATGGAAGCCGGATCTCGTTATCACGGACGTCTCCATGCCGGAGATGAATGGGGTCGAGCTGTGCCGCGAGATTCGTGCTGTGTCCGCCATTCCGATCATTGTTCTGTCCGTCCGCAACCAGGACCTGATCAAGATTGAAGCGCTCGATGCGGGCGCCGACGACTATGTGACGAAGCCGTTCAGCATTCAGGAGCTCCAGGCCCGCGTCCGCGCGCAGTTGCGCCGCAGCTCAGTCGCCGAAGCCGAGATTCCACAGATAATCTCGGCCGGAGATTTTCATATCGACATACCGCAGCATCGCGTCGTCGTCCGAGGACAGGAGACGCATCTGACGCCGAAGCAGTTCGACCTTTTGGTCTGTCTGGCGCAGCACCCGGGGCAGGTTCTCACCCATCGTGCTCTGCTCCACGCGGTGTGGGGCACCAACGCCGACCAGCCCGAGTATCTGCGTGTGAACATCGGCCAACTGAGAAAGAAGATCGAGCTCTCCGACGAACCCGCCTACATCATCACCGAACCCTGGATCGGCTACCGATTTCGTCCAACTGGCAACGATGATTATTGACTTGCTGAGATTCTGGGAGAGCGCACCTTTTCCCTATAGAACTACTTCCAATCCATACATCCGTTCTGCTACCATGGCGTCCCAATGGACTCTTTCAACTCTGCTCGCCGCGATCTTCTTCGTCTAGGCGCCATAGGTCTGGCAGCCGCCGCGACCACCATGCCCGCAGCCTTTGCTGCTACTCATCCCTCAGCTTCGACGCCTACGCTCGGCATCTTCGACATCCGCACCTACGGCGCAGTCGGCGATGGCAAGTCCGTCGACACGCCTGCGGTCAACAAAGCGATTGAAGCTGCAGCGGCTGCCGGCGGAGGCACAGTGCTCTTCCCTGCCGGAACCTGGCTCTGCTTCTCGATCCACTTGAAGAGCCACGTTGCGCTCTATCTGGCGCAGGGCGCGACCATCCTGGCTGCCGACTCACCGCTGCCCGGTGCAACCACCGGCTACAACGGCGGAACCTACGACGCCGCAGAGCCCAACACCGCGTGGGACGCCTATCAGGACTACGGCCACAACCACTGGCACAACTCGCTTCTCTGGGGCGAGGATCTCAACGACATCAGCATCACCGGGCCGGGGTTGATCTACGGCAAGGGTCTCAGCTTTGGTGGCAACCGCGCCGCTCGCGGCAACTACCCCCTCTACAAAGCCGAGCAGCCTGGAGTAGGCAACAAGGCAATCGCGCTGAAGAACTGCCGCAACGTCATCTTCCGAGACTTTTCGATTCTCAAGGGCGGCCACTTTGGCCTGCTCCTCACCGGCGTCGACAATCTCACCATCGACAACCTCAAGATCGACACCGATCGCGACGGCATCGACATCGACTGCTGCAGAAATGTCCACGTCTCCAACTGCACCGTGAACTCGCCATGGGACGACGGCATCTGCCCCAAGAGCAGCTACGCTCTCGGCTACAGCAGAGCGACGGAAAACGTAACCATCACCAACTGCTACGTCACCGGCAACTACGAGCTTGGCACGATCCTCGACGGCACCTTCAAAAAATTCGCTCCCGACTTCCGTGTCCCTCGCACCGGCCGCATCAAGTGCGGTACGGAGTCGAATGGCGGCTTCAAAAACATCACCATCTCCAACTGCGTCTTTGAAGGCTGCGACGGGCTCGCGCTCGAGAGCGAAGACGGCGCACTGTGCGAAGACATCGCCATCTCCAACATCACCATGCGCGACATCTTTACCTCGCCGATCTTCATTCGGCTTGGCGCTCGCCTGCGCGGACCGAAGGAGAGCACAAAGGTGGGCACCATGCAGCGCATCCTCATCGACAACCTGGTGAGCTCGAACGCCAACTCCCGGCTCTGCTCCATCATTAGCGGCGTGCCCGACCACGCGATTCAAGACATTAAGCTTTCGAATATCTATCAGCAGCATGTCGGTGGCGCGGCGCAAGACTCGCTCGCAATACGGCCGCCAGAGTTTGAAGAGAAGTACCCCGATCCCGGCATGTTCGGGCCAATGCCCTCGCAGGGGTTCTACCTTCGCCACATCCGCAATCTGGAGATGAGCCACGTCGAGATCCAGTCGATACAGCCGGATCCACGCCCCAGCTTCTTTCTCGAAGGTGTCAACCGCGCAGACTTTATCGCTGTCACTGCACCTACTGCCAATCCCGCGTTTCACCTCAACAAAGTCACCGACCTGCGCATCCTGATAAGCCGCGCCGCGAGGGACATACAGCTCGATACCGCAGACAACAAAGATATTTAGAGCGAGTCGCAGATTCTATCTGCTGCAACTACGCCGTATATCGTCTTAGACATTCAACGGTCTACGACGTAACTGTCTCCGCGGCAACTTCTTTCGGCATGAGCATCCATGCCGCTTGCGGAATCAGCCGTACCGACATCGGCAGATACCCAATCCACTCGCCATCGACTTCGGCATGCACAGGTTGGTCTGAGGTGAGGGGAACGCAGCGGAATTCCGTCACTCGGACTGTCTCCACCCAAGGATTTCGCGCATGCAGACCGACTGTGTTCAGCGCAAACCACGCGGGCAGACCAATCCCTGCTGGAGGCTTTACGAGTACTAACTCAAGCTCCGTATCGAGCAAAGAGCCTCCGCGCGTCAGGCGACTGAAAATGCCACCAAGATCGGCGACACGAGCGCACATGATGCTGACGGCGAGCCGCTGTTCCCACTCATCGGAGCCACGTCGCCGAAACTCCACTTGAAACGCAGGAAACCGGCGCGTCAGGAATAATCTGACGGCATGCGTGTAGTAGATACCACGCCCAAACTTTGATCCACGCCCCGCAAGCGTCCGATACACCAGCGCACCGTCCGGACCCGCGCCTGCCATGACAGTGAAGTAGCGCCTCGCTTCACCATCCTTCGCGATACAGTGCGCCTCCCCAACGGAGATCGCCCGAGGCACAAAGCCCAACTGCTGCCAAAGAGCCTGTGCTGGGTCAAGCGGCAGGCCCAGATTACGCGCAAGCGCATTTGCCGTTCCGAGCGGCACCACACCGAGCGCACAAGCCGTCCCAACAATCCCTTGCAGCGCCTCGTGCGCGGTTCCGTCGCCCCCGCAGGCGAACACGGCATCGCACCCACTTGTAGCTGCATTCGCCGCAATGGTCTGCGCCTCCCCGGCCATTGTGGTCACTTTTGCGGTTGCCTGCACCCCGCGCTGCTCCAGAATCTGTACCAGTTCCGGAATAAGCGCGCGTAGATCTTTTCTCCGTCCAGCGACTGCGTTGACAATGAGGGTCGCTCGATTCACACAGCAAGCCTCTCACACTCGCACGAGATAGCGGTCAATGAGTCAGGTTTGCGGTCATCCAAGCATGGTTCGAGAATCTGATTGTGCCCGACCACCAGTCCGTGATTTCATCGGTGCAACACATCGGCCACAAACCCGATCTCCCAGGAGTTCTGCATGACCTATCAAGTCTCGCGCAACGGCCAGATGTACGGCCCCTACGCCCTCGAAGATCTTAAGCGCTACGTCGCCTCGGGCAACATCCTGCCCACCGATCTTGCCAAGAGCGAAGAGATGCCCGACTGGCTGCCCGTCTCACAAATCCTCGGCATAGCCAGCGCTCCGCAAGCAGCGTATGCAGCCTCAGCAACGTATGCGGCGCCATCGCTCATCCCGCAACAGCCCACGGGCGTTGCGTACCCCGACCCACCAAATCTGAACTGGATCCTCGAGCTGCTGTTGGGATTCTTAACCTGCACGCTCTTCGTTATGGCCTGGAATCTCGTCATCGCGTCATGGGCCAATCGCGTCGAGCCAGCCAGCAAAGCCCTGATGTACTACATCATTGCGACCGTATTAATTGTGCTCAACTTCGGCGGCTCATGGGGTACGATGATCTCGATCGCCCATCACAACCACCCTCATCAGCACTTTCTCAGCAGCTTCATCGGCATCTCCGCGTGGGTCATCCGGCTCATCGCTCGCTTCACGCTGCGCGACACGCTTGAACGGCACTTCAACGGGCCCGAACCACTCGGCTTGCGTCTGGACGCGGTGATGACGTTCTTCTTCGGCGGAATTTACTTCCAGTACAAACTCAACGAGATCAACCAGCTCAAACAGAGTGCTCGCTACCAGAGCGGAGTTCGATGACATCCCCAGCCAGCGGACGTATCGCAACGACGTTGCGTGCGACGCCGCTGGCGATCATCGCAACGGCCGTAGCCGTTCTTCTACGCTTCCCGCCGAATCAGAGCAGCTTCTACCCTCGCTGCCCAATCTACGAGACACTTCACCTTCAATGCCCCGGCTGCGGAGCCACGCGTGCGCTTGCCGCCGTGCTACGCGGACACTTCAGCGAAGCGATGCACTCAAACGCACTCGTGACGCTTCTGCTGCCGATCGCCGTGATCCATGGCACGCTTTGGTATCGCCGTCTTCTGCGCGGCGATACCATTCGCTGGCCGCAGCCGCCGCAGGCAGCGATCTACTGTGTCTTTAGCATAGCGGCAGTCTTTGCCGTCCTTCGCAACCTGCAGCCGTTACAACTCTTTCGATAAAAAAGCAAACGGCCCCGATAGCGTCCAGGGCCGTCATAACTCAGTGAAATCGTGGTGGGCTTTGCGTCTTACGCTTCAACTGCGACAGGCTCAGCAGCTGCTGGTGTAGCAGTGCCGCCCTTCAGATCGGTGCCGCCGGGCTTGCGAATGTCGATGCCGCCCTTGAAGAACGCACCATCTTCGATAGAGATTCGTGCTGCGATCACATCGCCGGTGAGCGAGCCTTCGCTGCGAATATCCACACGATCGCTCGCCTGGCAGTTGCCGCGAACCTTGCCCAGCACGACGATCTCGCGCGCTACGATGTTCGCTGCGACCTGGCCATTGCGGCCCACCGTCACGCGATTGCCCGGCAGATTGATTGCGCCCTCTACCTTGCCATCGATGTACAGAGACTCGGAGCCGGTTACTTCACCTTTAACCACGAGCGACTTGCCGATCGTTGCCTGCTCGCCTGTCGGTACAGCCGCCGCGTTGGTGCTGGAGCCAACGGTCGCGGGACGGGTAGGGCTGGCCTCAAAGTTCGTCGCCGGCGTCGATGGACGTACTGGTTCAGGAGTTGAGGGAGTGTTGCTTCCAGTCTGGTTCGGTTTCCACATTTCGTTTGTGTCCTTTCGTACTGCTTGAAAAAATATTCCCGCCGCGATCTGTCGCACGCGCTACCACGACGGCAGCACGCATTCTTTCCACGATACTACTCTGTAAAGGCCGATGGATTGCTCTGTCTGAATAATGTATTCCACAGCATTCGTACCTCATTCAATACCTCTGAAGTTCTTTCCTCCTCCCACCGAAGTTTCTTCCGCTATTTATCCCTTTAATTCCGCATTAAAGGCGTTTAAGTCCTGTAAAACCGCTATCTCATGAAAAACACAGTGCATCAGGTAGCATGAAAATAATCTGAAATCTGCCCAGCGAGAGTTCAATCCCTTGAGTTCAACTCCCCGTACGACCAGCACAAAAGCTACCTTCGTTCGCATTATCCCCGGCATCCTCGCCCTTATCGCGCTCACAATTTATCCCGCAAATCCGCTCTTCGCCGCGGCTGCGAGGCCTCCCAAGGTTCACACCGTCACCCTTGGCCCATTCCACAAGGTGCCGTACACGCAGCCTGACGCGACTCCCGACACCAAAGCCGACGAGACCAGCAGCCTCAAAATCCGCCCACTCTTCGTCGACGACCGTCAAAAAGAATGGACCACCGGCGAGATTCACGACGTCACCGACCGCACCTTCAACGTGCGCCGAGCCCTCCGGCTCAACGACGCTCTCCCAACCGACGCAGCGCCGCACTGGATCTGGCAGCCCGGCCCTTGGCTCTCCGTTGACCGCGTCACCGGCCACATCACCGCGCTTCATCTCCCCGACTTCGACTCCGACGTCTCCGACGTGGTCTGGTTCCGCGACTACGCCGCCTACTGCGGCATCGCCACTACAGCCAAAGGCGGCCTCTTCGCCATCGTCGCTCAAATCGGTGCGCGGCGCCCTGTCGTCCAGAAGCAGATCGGCAAATGGCCGGAAACAGACCACTTCATCCCAGTCTGCCAACCCGCGCAGTGGCAGCGCCTGCCCATGCGCGTCGCTATCAAGCCCACGGGAGGCGAAGCTACGACGTACGATGTCGTCGGCACAGCCTCAATCGTCGAAGAGGGCGATAACTCATCTGAAGAAAACTGATCCTCGGCTGAACGCCTTATGGACATGGCGGAGGCATCGCAGACGCGTCCTGCCCCTCGAACAAAATCGCAGCGATAAAGGGCTTCCACCTCGAAGTATTGCTGATTTCATTCGTAGTTGCATGCTACCCTCGCTGCCTGGAGGAAACCATGTCCGAGACAAACAAGGCCTTAGCGCGACGCTGGTTTGAAGAGGTCTGGAACCAGAAGAACGTAGCCACCATCGAAGAGCTGTATCATCCGGACGGGCAGTCGAAGGGCCTGCCGGATCCCGACTCCGTCATCCGGGGACCGGAGGCATTCAAGCAGGTTCATCGCAACCTTTTGAGTTCCTTCCCCGATCAGCATATGAGTCTCGAAGAGCTGGTGGCTGAGGGAGACTGGGTCGCCGTTCGGTGGATCGCATCCCTGGGACACTCCCCCGCAGGTAAGGCCCTCAGCATGAACGGATCTTCCTTCGTCCGCTTCCATCAGGGGAAGATCATCGAGGGATGGAATCAGATGGACTTCACCAAGCTGCGATTGCAGATGGAAGATAAGGCTTAGCGCAAAGGAGTTTCTTTAATTGCTGAATCTGTTTCAAGGCATGAGGCCGTTCAAGCGTCACAAGACAAAGCGCGATGCAATCGCAGGCGTCACCTTCGCCGCGATGGACATCCCGCAGGCCCTTGGGTACACGCGCATCGCGGGAATGCCCGTCGTTACAGGCCTCTACTCTCTGCTCCTGCCGCTCCTCGCCTTCGCGACCTTCGGATCGTCGCGACTCTTAGTCGTCGCCGCAGACTCCGCCACTGCCGCTATTCTTCGCAGCGGCCTCTCCGGAATGGCGCCCGCCGCCAGCTCGCGCTACATTGCGCTGGCTGGCCTGGTGGCTCTACTAACCTCCGCTCTCCTGCTATTAGGGAGACTCTGTAAGCTCGGCTTCGTCGCCGACTTCCTCTCCCAAACCGTTCTCGTCGGCTTCCTCACAGGCATCGGATTTCAAGTTGGCATCGCCGTCCTCGGTCAGATGCTTGGTGTTCCGGTCGCCTCACACAAGACCGTATTCCAGCTCGCCGAAGTCGCCCGCGGCCTGCCGAAGCTGCATCTGCCGACACTCGCAGTAACCCTCGCCGTTCTCGCCTTCGTCTTCGCGCTCCAGCGATTTGCCCCCAAAGTACCGGGTCCCATGCTCGCCGTAATATTCGCCACAGCGGCCAGCGCAATCTGGAACTTCGCAGGACACGGAATTGCAATCGTCGGACCGGTCGCAGGCGGATTGCCGCACCTTACCCTTCCTGATGTCGGTTGGAAAGACATCCCCACGGTGTTTTCGACTGCAGCCGCGTGCGCCGTCATGATCCTCACTCAGAGCGCGGCTACCTCGCGCATCTACGCGATGCGCCATCACCACCACCTGGATGAAAATCAGGACCTCGTCGGCCTCTCTGCCGCAAACGCCGCTGCTGCGTTCAGCGGAACCTTCGTCGTCAACGGAAGCCCCACGCAGACCGCGATGGTCGAAGGCGCCGGCAGCCGGAGCCAGGTCGCACAGGTTACCGCCGCAGCCGTTGTCGCGCTCGTGCTGTTGTTTCTGACCAGGCCCCTGCAGTATCTGCCCCAATGCGTACTCGGCGCGCTTGTATTTCTGGTCGCGATCCGCCTCATTAAACTACGCAGTCTCGCCGCCATCCGCACTGAGAGCCCTGCCGAGTTCGCGCTGGCAGTCGCCACAACCATTGTCGTGGTCGTGGCTGGTGTCGAGACCGGCATCGTACTCGCCATGGTGATGTCGCTCCTGCGAATCGTGCACCACAGCTACCATCCCCGCACCGGCGTCATGATTCCGGACGAAGGCGGAATCTGGAAGCTCGTTCCTCCCACCCCCGGCACCGTCACCGAGCCGGGCCTCATCCTCTACCGCTTTGGCGCTGTCCTCTTTTATGCAAACGCCAGCCGATTCTCCGACGAGATCATGGCTCTGGTGGGTCCGGCACCAACCTCAGTCCGCTGGCTTATCGTCGACGCCGAAGCGATGGCAAATGTGGACTACAGCGCCGCGAGGATCGTCGAGGAGCTACACAAAAATCTCGCTGAATCCGGCGTCAAGCTCGGATTTGCCCGCCTCGCCTGGAGCACTCAATCGGACTTCGACCGCCATCACCTAACCGAAATCATCGGCACACAATGGATCTTCAGCCGTCTCCACGACGCACTCGATGCCTACGAAAAGTTGAATCCGTCACGGCCGAGCGTCAGCGATCTTCTGGAATCTCCACCTATGTCGTAACGCCCGAGATGTACGCCTCGAGATGCCGAATCGTCATCTGCTGCTCGTTGATCACCGAGTTCACAAGGTCCCCGATCGAGACGACACCGACCACCGAGCCGTTCTCCACCACCGGAAGATGCCGGATGCGGTGATTTGTGATGATGTGCATGCACTCGCCCACGGTATTTTTCGGCGAAACCGAGATCACCGGGCTGCTCATGATCTCGGACACGTGCGTCTCCTTCGACAACCGGCCCTGCAGAATGACCTTCCTCGCATAGTCGCGTTCGGAGATGATCCCAAGCAGCGATTGCCGCTCCATCACCAGCAGCGCGCCAACCTGCCGCTCCGCCATCATCTCAATCGCCTGGTAGACGGACGCATCCGGCGCAATGGAGGCGACCGGCCCTGTCTTCTGTTTCAACACCATACCTATCGTCGTCGCAAATTCACTCATCGGGCACCTCGGGCCTCGAATACTACCCCCGCCGCGCAACATCGCGCAAACAAAAATACAAGCAACACGCGCCGCGCATCGCACGCCCCAACTATGGATTGGTGACAATGCCGTCCAAAGGGCGCGCACACCAAGGTGCAGCCGTATTTCCCTCGCCAGCAGTATCATCAAGTTATGCAGTCTTTCGACGTTCTCCTCCGCGAAGCCGAAGTCGCCCACGGCCACCTGTGTGCCGGCCAGATCCTCGGCGTTCGCATGGCCATGCTTGGGTGCGAACGCCTCGGCGTCGATGACCCAAAGGGCGTCGACCGCAAGCGCCTCGTCACCTTTATCGAGATCGACCGCTGCGCCACCGATGCCATCGCCGTCGTCACCGGCTGCCGCCTCGGCAAGCGCGCCATCAAATTTCGCGACTGGGGCAAGATGGCCGCAACCTTCGTCGATCTCACCTCGCCTCTCGCGCCACAAGGCGACACTCCCGTCTACAAGGCCCTCCGCATTGCCGCTCTCGAGTCCTCCAAACAGCGCGCCCGCGACCTCTACCCGCACATCGAAAACAAAAACCAGCAGCAGATGCTCGCCTACCGCGAACTCCCCAACGAAGACCTCTTCAGCGAAGAGTGGGTTGCCGTCCCCATCCACCCGCGCGAGATGCCCGGCTACAAGTCCGCCCGCATCACCTGCGCGCAGTGTGGCGAAGGCATCAACTACGACCGCGAAACTCTTCGCAACGGAAAGACTCTCTGCCAGGGCTGCGCCTTCCCCGAAGCCCGCTACTACCAGCCGCTGTCGCAACAGGAACCAGCAGCGACAAACAGCAAGGCCGGCGCGGAAACCTCTCCGCAACCGGCCTGCGAACATTGTTAGAAGCTGCTCAAACTACCACGCCACTGGGGGAGACGATTACCAACCACGACGGTGGTCATAATGGTATCGCTGGTACTCATGCACCCGCACCCACTCCGCATGCCGTCTCTCCTGCTCAAACCGCAGGCGAGCATAGTAGTCTGGCCCATAGCAGCGGTAGTTCGGATAACCAACCTGAACCACGGCAAACTGCTGAGCATTCGCCTTCGCTGGTGCTGCCAACACAAACGCGCCCGCCAGTAAGCCAACCGTTACACCCTTTGCAACCATCGCCTTTACGTTTGTGATCTTCATAACTGCCTCCTACCTACACCAGATGAAACCCACCTTCTCCAACCCGGTTGCGCGCAACTATCCAGCCGCGACGGTGTCGCAAATCCGACTCCCATCCGCCCAAACCCGCATCTAGAGATATAGGTATCTCATGCCACAGCCCGTCGCTACGTTTCTCGCCCACTCCCTCTCGCTCAAGACCGCAATGGCCGAGTGCCTCGCCAATCCCACGCCAAAGTCCGTCCACTGGCTCCGGGCGACAATACGCCGCATCGAAGCCACGCTTGACCTCCTCATCGACACCGCCGACCTGCCCACGCTGCCGAGGCAGTCCAAACAATTCAGACGCTCCCTCCGCAGGATTCGACGCGCTGCCGGCGCAGTCCGCGACCTCGACGTCCACTGCGAGCTACTCGCCACCTACAAAACCATCAGTGACGCAACGGTCCTCGAAAAAGATCTCACCGTCCTGCGAGGACGCAAGCAGAAGAAGCTCCAGCAACACATCCAGGGGGACGCGCGCGACATCCTCGCTATGCTCGACAAGCTTGAACCCATCCTCGCCCCTGCCGCCGAGCTCGACCTCAGCGGCGGTAGCCTCGCCCACGCCGCCCGAGCCTTGCTCGCCCCAGCCCTCCGGGGCCTCGACCCCAGCGACGACGAAGGTCTCCACTCCATCCGCAAAGCCTGCAAGTCCGCCCGCTACATCGCCGAGATCGGTTGCGATGTCTCGAAATCCGCTGCAACCCTCGCCAAGCGTCTCATCGACCTCCAACAGACGATCGGGGCCTGGCACGATCACCTCCTCCTGCTCAACGAGGCCGAAACCGCCCTGCCAACCGACAGCCCACTCACCGAAAAACTCTACGTCAAGACCCGCATCCTTCGCCGCAAGGCCAAATCGAAGGCCGTTCGTCTCCTCGCAAGAAAAGCGTCAACCCCTTCTCGCCGTACATCTGATGTACACTAGTGCCCTACATGACGGTCTCCCGCCAACCCGCGATCGTGCACCTCATGTCCACTTGCTGTTGTTGTTGCTAGTCCCGCCTGCGCCCTATCCCTTTCTTTAGTTCAATTTAAAAAGCCGCAGCTCACATTGATACGTGTCTGTCGCGCTTTCCCTCAAGGAGACTCCTCCATGTCCACCCCGAGCACTCGCATCTCCACCGACACCTGGGCCATCGTCCTCTCACTCGCCCTCGCTGTGATCGTCCGTATCGGCCTGCTCAAAGTCGTCCCCTGGTAAGCCACAGATCCGCGTAATAAGCGCCGACAAGCCGCAGTAGACGCACAGATAAAAGGAGAGCCCCAAATGGCCACGCCCGCCACCTCACTACCCGACCTCCGCACCGAGTATCCCCCTCACGCACCCGGCGGTGGCCCCGCCGAGCGCTCCTCCCTCCTCGGTCTCCTCCCCGGCATCGCGCTCCTTGCCGTCGTCGGCTACGCCGGAAAGTTCGTCGAGCACTTCATCAACACCTACGCCAAGGCTCACCACATCACCTTCCCCAACATCGAGTACGTCCTCTGGGCGATCCTCTTCGGCATCCTCATCGCGAACACCGTCGGCGTTCACCGCATCTTCCGCGCTGGCGTCGCCACCTACGAGTTCTGGCTCAAAGCCGGCATCATCCTCCTCGGCGCGCGCTTCATCCTCGGCGACATCCTCAAACTCGGCGGCATCTCCCTCATCCTCGTCTTCATCGCCTTCGCCTTCTCGTTGACGTTCATGACCTGGCTCGGTCGCACCTTCAACCTCGGCCCCCAGCTCACCACTCTCCTCGCCGTCGGCTCCAGCGTCTGCGGCGTCTCCGCCATCATCGCCACGCAAGGCGCCATCGACGCCGACGAAGAGGACTCCTCCACCGCCATTGCCGCCATCCTCGCCCTCGGCGCCATCGCGCTCTTCACCTTCCCGCTCATCGGCCACGCGCTCCACATGAGCGACCGCGCCTACGGCCTTTGGGCTGGCCTCGCCGTCGACAACACCGCCGAAGCCACCGCCGCCGGTGCCCTCTACTCCGACGCCGCCGGCAAGTTCGCCGTTCTCGCCAAGACCTGCCGCAACGCCCTCATCGGCTTCGTCGTCCTCGGCTATGCCATCCAGTGGGCGCGCAAAGGACTCGCCAGCCGCGCCGCCACCAAGCAGCTCGACAACAAAGCCGCCTTCCTCTGGCAGAAGTTCCCCAAGTTCGTCCTCGGCTTCCTCTTCATCTCGCTGCTCGCGACTCTCGGTTCCTCAACCAACCCGACGATCGCCGCGCTGGGCTTCACCAAACCACAGCTCCTCGCACTGGGAAATCTAAGCCGCTGGGCATTCCTCTTAACCTTCGCCGGAGTAGGCCTCCGCACCAACTTGAAGGACCTCTTCAAGCAAGGTGCTCGTCCCTTCATCGTCGGCGCTCTCGGCGAAGTCGCCATAGCCGCCGTCACTCTGCTGCTAGTCTTGGGAGCCAGCCACTTCTACCACCTGTAACAAGTGTGTAGATTTGGTACCCTGACACGCAAAGAGGCCGCCGCACAAGACGATGCACCGTCGTTTTGTGCGGCAACTTAACGCCTTAAGCGTTGACCGGGTCTTGAGAGACTTGCACGGGCGGTGAGATGAAGGAATCAGCTTCTGGACAAGTAATCGCAACCTGCGACATAACTGCTCGGGTAACCGAACTCGCACCGAGATTTCTCGAAGGATTTGACCGAGGTAATCTCGCAACCATCTTAGGGGAAGCAACACCACGGCGATTTCGTGCGCGCACAGTAATCGCAAGCGAAGGACGTCCTGCGGACAAAGTATTTTTGATGCTCGATGGGCTCGCGCGTACGTTTACGACGACTCAGCAAGGAGAAAAGGTCATACTTCTCTGGATTTCAGCGGGAGATACCGCCGGAGGAAGGGCATTCCTGTCCCAACCTATGGATTATCTGCTAAGCACAGAGACCGTGACCGATAGCGTTGCTTTGGTCTGGAACCGAAATGCCATCCTTCCCCTCGCAAAAAGATATCCGAGGCTGCTTGAAAACGCGTTACTCATAGCGTCGGACTATCTCGCCGCTTACCGCGACATCCACGTTGCGGCGAGCCATGACAGCGCCAGCCAGAGGATTGCACAGGTGTTGAACAAGCTAGCCAGGAGGAAAGGACAAAGAGACTCTGAGTCGACCATACTCGACGTAAGTAATGAGGAGTTGGCCAATGAGGCAAGCGTCACGATATTCACCGTTAGTCGGCTATTGAGTAAGTGGCAGCGGGAGGGCCTTCTTGTGAAGAGTCGTGGAAGGATCGTGGTCCCTTCACCTGAAGCATTGATCCGGAGCGTACGCTGAACCTTGCCCTTCGCCGTACCAGAATTTCGACGCGGGGATTGCGCGAGAGCAACGACAGGAATCAGGTCTAAATGTCTACTAAAAAGTGATCGTTTCAGCATCGCCCGCAGGGCGTTCGAATTGAACGGCGATTCGCGGGAGGCGTGGACATTTGGAACCAACTCGTATTTTGATTGTTGACGGCTCGCAGTACTGGCGACGTGCTGTTCGTTCGATGCTGGCGGATGATACAGATCTGGAAGTCGTTGGCGAAAGCTCCGACGGTCGGGATGCGCTTCACAAAAGTAAGGAGCTGCAACCAGATCTTGTTCTATTGGACATTGAGCTGCCCACAATGAGTGGACTGGAAGCTGCCCGAGCGATCCGAACCATCTCGCCAGACACAAAGATCTTGTTCCTAAGCTCATACCAGCATGTCGACGTGATGCGCGACGCATTGCGGGTCGGAGCCGGGTTCGTCGTGAAAGCAGATGCCGTGCGGGATCTTTTACCTCTTCTAAAGGCAGCGATTCGAAATGAACCGTTTCTTCGATTCAGGTTTTTGCGCGCCTAGCAAAAGATTCTGGGCTTACATGTAGCTCGGTTTTCTTGCGCGATTTCGTTCCCCAAGACAAAATCAAAGCTGAAGTCACACGCGCTCCGAAGAACGATGACCTGGCCAACCTCTATCGCGGATGCGTGAATCCGCACTCCTTCCACAGACTCTCCCAAACCCAGATCCTTTGCGCCGCCTTAGGTGGTATCGGAAATCCAAGCTGATGGGCCAGCAAACTCACCTGGCCGCGATGATGCGCATCATGCGAGATCATGTAGGCCAGCATGGCTGGCCCTGCAGGCCAGGGTTTCGCCCAGCCATCGCGTACAAACGTCGTGACATTGCTCTGCGGCCCGGACTTTGACCCAGCCTGCGGCACCGTGAGCGCATCCGCAAGCATCTCCGAACAGCGGGCACCGCTCTCAAGCAGAGCCGCCCGAGCCTGCTTCTGCGTACAGATCGCGTGGCTCAGCGCAGCCGGCAGCTTCAGATGCGGCGCCGATAACCTAAGCCATTTGCGGCGAATATTATGGACGTGCGAGAAGATGGCGGCGATAGTTCGCCCCTTGCTCCCCGGCAGCTTCGCGCGCCACGCAGCAGGATCGAGATGCTCGAGAACGATCTGATTCATCCGCTCGTTTACGGCGTAGCTCTCCACCAACACCTTGCAAAGGTCAGCGTTAGCGTCAGCCTGCGAACGTCTCTCCAAGCGATTCATGAGATCACCGTGTAGCCGTCAAACATACTATCGAGACATATTGAACGGCACTACTGACAGTTTTCGCAGAACACCACGCAAGCCACCTCTGACCGTCACCGTGGCCGGCTCCCCGTCGATGACGATCGCACCTCAGACGTTTATTTCGGTAAGTCTTTGCCGGACTGTTCGCGCACCATGTAATCGGCGTACCAATCCGGCCAGTTGTCGTCGTACTTCCCGCCTGTGAGCTTCTCGTGCTCGCCGTGGGCCGCCGCCGCACGCCGAAGCGCACTCGCCAGATCGTTCGTCGACGCAAAGCTCGTCTCCGCGGAGTCGATGCGACCGGGCAACCGCGTCGTGATCTCCTGAAACAGCCAGCCGTTGCCGTCCGGATCGCTGAACGAAGCGAACGAGCGGTAGCTGCCATGCGCGGGATCCGGTCCATCGACTCGCATCCGGCCAAACAGGTAGGGCTCATCCGAGCCGGCGTACACGCCCTCGTTATGGAACTCCTCGCTCACCTTGACACCAAGACCGATCAGCTCTTTGCGGGCGGCCGCGAGATCGGAGACGATCAGATACAGGCCCTGAGCAGAGCCGGGCGCGGCTCCCGTGACGTTTCTGCCGAAGATGACCGAGCATCCTGAGCCAGGCGGCGTGAACTGAATCACGCGAAAGTCCTTTCCGCTGTCGAAGTCAGCGTCGAGCCGCCACCCGAGCCGCCCGTAGAACTCCTTCGAGCGATCAACATCCGAAACGGGGATGACAACGATCTCGAGCTTCATGTCGACTCTCGCGCGCGTTGCGCCGTTACTGCGGGCTTCGTCTGGGCTCTCGTTTGGGCTCATAGCCTGCCTCCTGGGGCGTGCGTGGACGAAACCGTGTCACGGCGTTGTTACGCGCCGATCAAGTGGTGCTGAGGCATCCGTACACGCTACGAATGCTATTCAAGATTCGCAATTAAATCAAAACAAAGGGAGCGATTTTATAAGACGAAGGTATCGATCAACACCTTCGTCTGACTCGGCACATTGGAGACGACGCACCTTCTGTTGCGCAAGGCATTCGTACGTGCCGGATTTGTTGGTCACTGACGAGCCGGGCTTACTTCTTCCTGGCTGCCCGTTCGGCGAGCGCTGCGGAGTTGGCGGCTATCGCCGCGCGGATCAATTGCTTCAAGGCTGCTTCGTTGATCTTTTCCCCTTCGCGCAGGTCGATCGCGCGCCGCACGTTGCCGTCGAGACTGGAATTAAAGAGCTGCTTCGGGTCTTTGATCGAAGCTCCGCGAGCGAAGGTGAGCTTCACCACCTGCTTGTGCGACTCCCCCGTACAAACGATGCCGTCATGCGAAAAAACTGGCGTTCCGGGAGACGATGGCTTCTCCCACTTCCACTCCTCCACGATCTCCGGATCTGCATCGTGAATAAGCTGACGGACGTGGGCAAGCATCTCACCTCGCCAATCTCCCAGATCCTCAATCCGCTTCGTGATCTTCGCTGAAGCGGCCCCGTCATTCGGACTACTCGTCGCCTTCATGCTCTCTCCGATCTCCATTTCGCCAGTCGGCCCTATGCGTTGGATGCTGAGGCGGTCTCATACGTTCGCCGCACCCAGCATAGCGCTAGATCGAGCGGGCGAGAAGCTGGCATGTTGCACGCAGGAACATTTCGGTAAGCGGAAGCTATCGAGAATGACCTCGCCTGCAAGGGGTTTGCCCGTCAGCGGTTGCCTCCGAACTGAAACTGAACTTTGCCGAAATAGGAACGTGCATCGCCCACAAATCCGCCGACTCCATTCGCTGCAGTGAAGTAGCGCGCGTCCGTCAGATTACGCACGCCGAATGCACCAGTCCATCCGTGAGCCTTTATATTAGCCACGACATCCGCCGTCGTGTAACTCGGAATCGAATTTGTATTCAGCAGATCGGCAAACATGCTGCTGCGATTCGTGAATCCACCGGAGAGCGAAAAAGCCTCCTGACTCCCGAGCGGCAGATCATAACTTGTCCACAGATTGACGATGCGGTTGGGAACGCCCTGCGGCCGTCGCCCGGTCGCCGCCGGGTTAGAGGGATTATCCGTCAGCGATGCGTGCATACCAGTGGCATTGGCATTCACTCTCCAGTGCCGGTTCAGCGCCAGCTCCACCGTGCCTTCGCCGCCTTGTGTGAGCTGGTCGTTGAAGACGGGAATGTCGCTGACCAGCGAGAAGACGTTATTGCGCATCACGTGGAACGCTGCGGCTGTAATCAACACACGGTTGTTCAGCGCTGCGACCTTGGCGCCAGCCTCGTATTGCATACCATTCTCAGGAGCCTCGACACCATTCTGCGTGGCCTCCGAGCTGAAGTTCACAAGGTTGCTGCGCGCCACACCGAAGAAGGTCGAGAAGCCGGGAAGAACCCGGTAGACCGTACCAACGTTCCAGCTGAAAGGCGTGTCGTTGCGGCTGTAGGTGTTGGGTGGCTCGATCGGCACCCCATTTCCCAGGCTCCTGCCCGGGACAAATATCTGCGGAACGAGCGCGGTCTGCCAGAAGTCCTGCCGGCCGCCGATGCGCAGCTTCCAGCGCGGCGTCAGATCAATCTGGTCGGTCGCATACAAACCCTCGTAGTTTGCGCGCAGCTGATCGAGAAATCCCGAGTGCTTCGCATCGCGCAGAAAGACGAGCCCCGCCCTTGAGGTTTCAGGAACGACCGGAGCGAAGATGTCTACGATATTTTGCAGATCCGCGGTCGAGCGGTTCGACACATCATGCTGGTGCTGCACCTCAACGCCGGTCAGCAGCGTATGGTGAACCGAACCGGTACGGAAGCTCCAGACAGGCTCGCCTTCGTAGTCGAGGTCGTTCAATACATCCTGCTGGTTGCGAAGTTGCCTGCCAGTCAAAGCGGTACCGACGATCGAGCCGCCATCGCCATTTCGCAGAATGGACAGGTTGCGATACATATACGAGAAACGATTGTTGACTGTGACAAACGGCTTGGCCTGCCATACGTCCGAGGCGGTAAACCGACCAAGAGACTGGTCTCCAAAACCGAACGGCGTCGAATATTTTGTCTCGCGCGGCACCACCGCGATGGGTGTGTGGTTGTAGTAGATCAAACCTGCCGGGTCGGGAGTTGCCTGAAGATAGCGGCCATCCCATGCGAGCAGCAGCACGTTGTGGCTGGTCGTAAAACCAAGCACAGGCCGAAGCTCGTAGTCACCCGCCGTGAGTGCGCGGTAACCATCCGTGTGTTGGGTAAGGCTGTCCACCCGGTAGTCCAGCCCGCGAACGCCCGTCGCGCCGGTGAGGTACGCGCTGCCGGAGTACAAGCCAAACGAGCCTGTCTGGAACTGTGCCCCGGCACCAAAGCGAGGCGATGGAGTGTAGTGCACCAGGTTGATCGTGCCTCCCGGAGGCCCGCTGCCGAAGAGCGAAGATCCCGGACCCTCCAATACTTCAACGCGCTCCACGCCATTGAGCGAGTGCGGAATTCCATTGCGCTCATCTCCATCCGAGAATCCGTCGTTGTAGATGCGGGCCTCCAGGCCGCGGATCTGGAAGCGATCGCCGAATCCGAAGCCGTCCGTGCCGCCTTGAATCACGCCGCTGGCATTGCGTACCGTATTTGCCAACTCGAGGTCGCCCTGCGACTCCGACAGCTGGTGGCTGATGACAGCAATGCTCTGTGGAATGTCTTCGAGCATCGTGCCGGTCTTGCCGACCGTGGGTACCTGCTCTAAGGTCTCTCCCTCGCCTTGAACACTGATCGACTGAGACGCCGACGGAAGCGAAAGCTGCACCGGCCAGTCGAGCAAGCCATCCTGTGAGACGTGAATGGCAGAGTTCTCATAAAAGCCAAATCCTGGTGCTTCAATCGCAAGCGTGTACGTGCCGGAAGCAAGCGACGAGAACTGATAGTTGCCCGAAGCGTCGGAAACAGTCATCCGACCGATTCCATGGCCGGACAGAGTGACATGGGCGCCCGCAACGGCGGCCCCGGATGGATCAACGACCAACCCAACGATCGATCCAGTGCCCGAAGCGACCGATCCTCGAACCGCGGCACCCTGCGCCGCAGCCAGAGAGGCAAAAAATGACAGTAAAACAAGCACTAGGCAGCGTTTGAAGCAAACAGTACGCATGGTTCTCCGTGGCCGCAACTTAAATCAGACTGAAGTGGTCCCATTTATCTAAGACCAAATCAGTCTTACTTAAGTCCAAAGAGAAATTGTCAAAGATCTGTCACGGAAGTGTGCATATGTTGTCTCTTTTGAGCTGAATGAAGTGTCCTCCCGTTCAACTTCCTCTTCAGCGCGCTCCGCCGATCGCATCCTGTTTGCGCACGACGCCATGGATAGCCTGGGTCCCGAAATGATTCGTCGCAGGTCCCACGAAGACCATTGTCATATTCGAATAAGTCACCTCGTTCCCTCCGGTAATGCAAACCTGAAGCGTCGTGCTGGGCGGAGTTGTCTCGAAGGTGGCATTGCTTCCATTCCCCGTTATCAGGCTGACCGTGCCGTTCACTTGAAACCCTCCGGTGATGAGCGGTTTGGGATAGGCAGGGCAGCCGATCATGTCCCAGGTGACCTTAACGTTCGTCAACCGGATGTGGTGCGTGTGGGCATTCTGACCGCCCTTGGTCGCATCCAGAACATTGTTCGTCGTTCCGTAGTCGGACATGGTCATGTCCGCAATAAAGTCTGCAGTTCTGCCCCATTCGTGGAGATCAAGTGCCCATTGACCATGCATCTCGTAGGGGCTACCGACGATCAGCGGATTCGCCGGCGAATAGTCGTTGAGCACCCCGGTAAAGTGGAACGGCCCACGCTCCTGGGCCACTGCACCGGTCGCTGAAAGTAGAACCAGTACCGACGACACGCATAACGCACAAAGAGACTTGCTTCTCATAGAAACCTCCGGTTTTGAAGTCGCGTCTCAATTCGCTGGAAGCTTTATCGATCCAAGGAGGTCGACTTCCTTGGAATCGATGGCAAGAGTCCGCACCGCAGAGAACGCGCTTGAACTGCCGACACAGTGGCGCATCAGGTACGGCGTGGTCAAACAGCAACAGGCAGAACAGCAACTTACCGTCAAATGCCGTCTTTCGCCGTGTCATCCAACTGGGATAGAATCCCTGCGACAAGCCGATTTTTTCGGAGAGCGCCATGGGTGAGCCGTCATTTGAAGTACCGCCTGCGGAGCTGCCGCCCGAGAAGGTTCTCGATTCCTGGAAGGAGATCGCGGCCTACCTCAACCGCGACGTCACCACCGTCCAGAGGTGGGAGAAGCGAGAGGGGATGCCGGTCCACCGGCATTTGCACGACAAGCGCGGCTCTGTCTATGCCCTGAGCGAAGAGCTTGACGGCTGGATTCAGAGCCGACGTTCGCGCGTGGACGAGCCCGAAGCGGAGCCCGAGGTGGAACAACTCCCTCCGTCAGCAACGAGCGATGACGACCGATCGTCTGCGCGCAGAAATCGCCTGTGGTTTGCTCTGGCTGGCGTACTTTGCCTCTGCCTTGTGACGGCTGCGTGGCTCGTGTTTCGGCATCGCACCATGACAGAGGTGCCCACCGATAAGCCCGAGGCCAATGGAGCAACGGTAACCAATGACCCTAGGGTAACCAATGACCCCAGGATCAAGTCGCTGGCTGTCCTGCCTCTGCGAAACCTGTCGGGCGATCCTGCTCAGGATTACCTGGCCGACGGTATGACCGAAGCCCTCATCGGCCGCCTCGCGAACATCCGCGATCTGCGGGTAATCTCTCACACCTCCGTAATGCGCTTCAAGAATCCGCAGATCTCCGTACCGGAGATCGCCAGAACACTGGGCGTGGATGCTGTCGTCGAAGGCTCCGTCATCAAGCAAGGAGATCACATTCGTGTCACCGCACAGCTGATTCGCGGAACCACCGACGAACACTTCTGGTCCGAAACCTATGACCGCGAGATGCGGGATGCGCTCACGCTGGAAAGCGAGTTGGCGCAGTCCATCGCAGAGAAAGTCCAGGTAACGGTCACAGGAGATGAACGCCAGCGACTGACTGCCGCGCGTCCTGTCGCGCCTGAAGTCTACGAAAGCTATCTAAGAGGGAGGTTTGTATTAGACCGGGGAAACAGCAGAGCTGAGATTGAGCAAAGCATTGGCAACTTCGAGGACGCGATCAACAAAGACTCGACGTTTGCACCAGCTTACCTTGGCCTGGCACAAGCCTATACCAACCTTGGAACAGTCTTCAGCGGCGTCTCTCCGGCAGACACGCGCCCGAAGGTCATGAGCTTCGCGCGAAAGGCGCTGGCCATCGACCCTGACCTGGTTCAAGCCCATGTAATTCTGGCAAATGTCCTTCAGGAAGAGTGGCACTGGACCGAAGCTGAGACCGAATACAGGCGCGCCCTCCAACTGAACCCGAACGGAGCCCGTGCCCACGCCGGGCTTGCTCTATGGCTGGTCTGCGAAGGACGTACCGAGGAAGCTGTTGAATGGATAAAGCGCGGCCAGGAACTGGATCCGGTCGAAGTCACCGGAGCGAACGTATCGTGGATTCTCTTTCAGGCACATCGCTACGACGAAGCCATTCGCGAATCGCGCAGCACATTGGCCGTAAAGCCGGACGATGCGGTCGCGCTCTCAGGTCTGTGGTTCGCGCTGATTGCGAACAATCAACCCGCAGACGCAATCCCGGTATTGGAAAAAGCAATCTCTCTTTCGAAAGGCAGTCCTGCTGCAACCGGCATACTCATCAGAGCCTATGCCCACGCAGGTCGGCGCGATGACGCACTTCGGCTGCTCGAAGAACTGAAAAGACGCAAAGCCGCAGGCTACGTTCCTGCGGCTGCGTTTGTGAACGGCTATCTGGGCCTTGGTGAAAACGAACAGGCCTTCATTTGGCTTGAGCAGGCATACAAAGAGAAATCAAATATCCTGCAGTTCCTGCTGACCCATCCATACTTCGACCCCATCCGCAACGATCCCCGATTCGCGGACCTGATCCACCGCGCAGGCCTTCAATGAACTCTCTTTGAGTTCACCCTACCCCGCCGAAGGCAGGCCCATACCATGAAAATGGTATTGTCCACTCTCATAGAAAGGCAGTATCAACGTACGAAGGGCAAAGTGCCCAGTTAGATACTGGCGTGCAATTAATCATTCCCGCGCCAAAGCCGAAACAGGATAACAATAGGCAATCAAACCGATGATCGGGGTTACGGATATGCCATCTGATAACTATTTTGTCGAGTTGTATGGCGTCACTGAAGAACAAGCTCTCAACTTCTGGACCTCGCATCTCCACGAAACGATAGGCAATGAGCTGTGGTCTCAGATCCGTGACTCTACGGGCGTTTATCTGGCAAGCGTGCTCGGTCATTTTTGTTTGCAATCCGTAGATCGGCTGGCTATCCTCTCTCCCGATTACACCCCGAACGATCAGGAGTTCCGCCAGTTCGCGGATCTCACCCAGATCGCTGAACTCATGATGCGGCAGCTCACCAGCGCGAAGAATCCTCTTTGGATGGAGTCCGCCGGTGCCCACATTCTTCTCTATGCCGGCTTCTTTCAAAACCAGAATAAAGACCGGCACAACATTGGGTTCTATTCCAACCTGGGCAGAGAGTGCTATCTAATGGCCGCAGTGGGAAAGAGAGAAAAGGTAATGAAGCTGATGGCAAAAGGCTTTGATCAATACCTCTTCCATCTCGCCAACCTCCATCAACATCTGCAGGAAAGCAGATATCTGATCACGACACCGAACTAGATTTCGCAATGATACTGTCCTTCTACGGAGTATTAACCGCTTTCGATAAGTTGCACATCGGAGCAATTCCTCGTCGCAGATTCAATCCATACTTATCTGCGAGGCTCTCCTGGCGTTCCCCGCATATTGCGTGGCCCATCTCATGGGTAACTGCATAGTCGAGGATGCTTCCCGGTGGTAGTCCAAATCTGCGAGCTAACATTGCCTGTCGAGAGTCCGCGGTTTCAAACAGTTCGTCTTTCAACACGGTGACGCGAGCGATGAGTTCGCTGAATGCGGGCGTTTCAGGATCCCCGCCCAACTCCTT
This sequence comes from Tunturiibacter lichenicola, assembly GCF_051013355.1. Classification (GTDB taxonomy): domain Bacteria; phylum Acidobacteriota; class Terriglobia; order Terriglobales; family Acidobacteriaceae; genus Edaphobacter; species Edaphobacter lichenicola_F. The sequence continues at coordinate 1,767,556 of NZ_CP132944.1, forward strand.
CACCACCTGCCTCCAGCGTGCTGAGCCTGCAAGCACAAATGTCCACTGGCCCAGCCTTTCAGTTGGATATCTTTCGAGAACCTTTGCCAGCAACGCGACGCTTGTAAGACATTGTGATGGGTCGTAGTCGGTGGTGCAGGAGAAAGAGATGCCGTGCGAAAGAGACGCGGGACGATTCGGCAGGTCTATCGGCTGAATCTTAATTGAGGTCGTTTGCGCATTGACCAAAGACACCCAGAGAAAGATGACGGCAGTCAAGATCTTCATGGCGGATACCTCATCGGTACCCGCCTACGTTGCTCGCTTCGACCTGCTACCTCAATGCAAGGCAGGTCGTAATGCGTGTCATAAAAAGATCACACAATAACCTTCGCTTTTTTATTGAGATAGCGGTGGAGTGAGGCGTCGAGCCGCATTCGCAGTGTCCACAACTCTTCGCAGTGGATCTCGCTGAGGCGTGACCCTGTCCTCAGGAAAAGCCCAAAATGATAAACTTCGTGCCACAGGTGAGCGATGGCCGACCGTGCAGAGGTTTTCGGCTCAATACGGTTCGCTCCGTTTGAGCTACTGCTCGAACCTGAAGAGCTGCGCAGAAATGGGATACGGGTCAAGGTGTCTGGACAGGCACTTCAGGTCCTTATCGTTCTAGCCTCGGAACCTGGCCGACTCGTCACTCGGGAACATCTTCGCAAGGTACTCTGGCCGGCGACGTCATTCGGAGACTTCGAACACGGTCTGAACGCCGCTGTGAACCGTCTACGAGAGGTTCTTGGCGACTCCGCCGTGAGTCCCAAATACATCGAGACAATCCCGCGGCAAGGTTATCGATTTATCGCTGCGACGAAGGTCGAAGAGGAGCAGGTTACGTCGCTTCCGCCTGCTGCTTTGACTGAACCTGCGAGACCAGCCGCAAAGCTATCTCTTCGAAGGTGGTGGATTCCACTGGCTGTCGCTGCATGTATTCTCATCGGCCTGGCATGCCTTCAGCTTAAAACCAGGCTTGAAGAAGCTTCGCGGCTGTTGAGGATTGAGCGTCTCGCTGTTATTCCGTTTACGTCACTGCCAGGCAATGTGACCTCGCCCGCCTTTTCGCCGGATGGGAGTGAGGTCGCATTCGGGTGGGACGGTGAGACCAATGGCGCGGGATACGATCTCTATGTGAAGGTGATAGGTTCCGAGAGCCCATTGCGTATCACGCGGCACCCGTCCGAAAAACTATCGATAGCCTGGTCGCCCAATGGGAGCGACATCGCGATCAGCCGCGTTTCAAAAGAGGGGGCTTCGGGCATCTTTCTCGTTCCGCCGACAGGTGGACCGGAGCGGAAAATTTATTCTCGAAGCACCACGTACTGGTATGGGAAAGAACTCAGCTGGTCTTCTGACGGCAAGTATCTCGCTTTCACGGACCATCCCGAGACCTCCTACCAAACGATAATTCTTTACCTGCTTTCAATGAGCACATTGAAGGTGACGCCAGTGAAAACGGACTGCAAGTATGCAGTCACGCCTTCCTTTGCCCCAAAAGGCGAACTTCTGGCATGGGTTTGTATGGATCAGTTGGGAAGTGAGTCTTTACGTCTGCTGAATTTGGCCGATGGAAGGACCACAGAGCTACTGAAGGGCCACGAAATGATCTGCGGCATCGCCTGGGCGAGAGGTGGCGACAGCATCCTCTACAGTTCCTCCCTGATTGAAGGCAGCCTTTGGGAGGTCGTTCTCGCTCACCCGGAGCGAGCGCAAAGATTACCGATTGGACATGACGTTTCGGACGTGACCGTCAGTTCATCCGGCCATCGCCTTATCTATTTGCAAAGCTCGACCAACACCAATATCTGGCAGCTTGATCTTCAAGCATCCCCACCGCAAGCGCACGAGCTAATCGTCTCTTCGGCGGAACAGGAATCAGCCAGCATCTCGCCAGACGGCAGAAGAATAACCTTCGAGTCTGATCGCAGCGGAGCCCTGGAAATATGGGTCTGCGATAGTGACGGATCCAACGTCCTCCAACTGACCTCCTTTGGTGATAGGACAACTGGCTCGCCGCGTTGGTCTCCCGACGGAGGTCTGATCGCTTTTGATTCACGATTCGGTGGCGAATCCAATCTGTACACGGTCGATCCGGCGGGAGGAGTTCCAGTCAAACTAGATATCGACGTACCCGACAAATCACAGCCTAGCTGGTCACCAGACGGTAAGTGGATCTACTTCACGCAGGGTGAGGACTTTGGCGAACCCTCCGTCTGGAGGGCGCCGTCGCGCGGTGGTCATGCGGTGCAGGTTGCAAGCGCTCCGGCAGCCGTGCCTTTTGCGTCATCTGAAGATCAATATGTTTACTTCTTTCGAAGTAAGAAGCTCTGGCGCATGATGCCAGATGGCTCTTCGCCTGAAGAGGTAAAAGGTATGGCGGAGCTAAGTTTCCAGGGAACCGAATGGTTTCCCACCAAAGCGGGAATCTACTTTATGTCCCACGAGAACGGTAAGGCGACGATCGAGCTATACGACATCAAAACCCAAAAGATTAGCCCGGTTTTCTCACTGGAGAAGTCTCCTCCGTATTGGGTCGGTGCAATGCCCGTCTCTCCGGATGGGAAGTGGCTACTGTTCCCACAAGTCGATGGGCATTCCAGCAATCTGATGATGGTTGAAAACATGCAGTAGACGCCGGACTATGCTGCGCGTTGCCAACCTACCTCCGACTAGATGACCGACAACCGGTTGTTATCGATTGGTGTTAACAGGGGCAAGTCACTCATCGAGTCCGCTCAGAAAACCTGTCAAGCCCCTAATGAGAGCAACTCCATATATAACAATGAGATACGCGTGGCGTATGAGTTAGTAACAACCCGATATACTGGATACAGAACATAGAAAACCCCGGTCACTTCGCCGGGGTTTTTTACATTGGAAAGGAGAAATTGCCCGTAACCCCTTTGACTAGACATATTTGACCGCAAACCCGTTTAGAATGACATTTTTACGTCGAGCCATTTTTGTAAATAACTGATTGCAAGCGGTTTACCCAGGATAATGGGGGGGGTGGGGTACCTCCAAATCTGCGGATCGCTCAGCCGTGTGATTCGAAACCTGCCTCCACGGCCTTGGCCACTCGGAACATGGTCGCCTCGTCGAAGTGTCTACCCATCACCTGCACTCCGATCGGCAGACCGTCCCTGGTCTCACCACAGGGCACAGAGACGCCGCAGATGCCCGCCAGGCTCGCCGCGACCGAGTAGATGTCCTCGAGGTACATCTGGACAGGATCGTCGGTCTTAGCGCCTAGTTTGAACGCAGGCGTAGGGGTGACCGGAGCGACCAGCACATCGACCTCGGCAAACGCCGCCAGAAAGTCGCGTGTCAACAGCGTCCGAACCTGCTGAGCCTTGCGGTAGTAGGCGTCGTAGTAGCCCGCGCTGAGCGAGTAGGTGCCCAACAGGATGCGTCGCTTTACCTCGGCACCAAACCCGGCGTCCCGGGTCTTGCGGAACATCTCGGACAGCGTCTTCGCCTCCTCCGACCGCAGCCCGAACCGGACGCCGTCGAACCGCGAAAGGTTCGACGAGGCCTCCGCCGTCGCAATCACGTAGTAGGTAGGAATCGCATACTTGGTGTGCGGCAGACTGACCGGCTTCACCACGCATCCAGCCGTCTTCAGACCAGCCAGAACACCATCAATCGCAGCCCGGATCTCCGGATCCAACCCCTCGCCGAAGTACTCCTCCGGCACGCCAATCCGAAGCCCCTCAACGGGCTTCGACAACCCACCAACGTAGTCGTCAACCGGTCGCTCCGAGGAGGTCGCGTCCAGCACATCGTGCCCGGCCAGAACCTGCAGCACGGTCGCCGCATCCTTCACGGTCTTGGTCAAAGGCCCTACGCGGTCCAGCGACGACGCGAACGCGATCAGCCCATACCGGCTCACTCGCCCATACGTCGGAAGCACCCCCACCACGCCGCAGAAAGCCGCAGGCTGACGGATCGAACCGCCCGTATCGGTCCCCAGCGTCGCAACTGCAAAATCAGCCGCCACCGCCGCTGCAGAACCACCGCTCGAACCACCGGGAACCCGGTCCAGAGCGCGAGGATTCAACACCGGACCATACGCCGAGTTCTCATTCGAAGAACCCATCGCAAACTCATCGCAGTTCAGCTTCCCAAGCAGAACCGCCCCAGCCGCCTCCAGCTTCGCCACAGCGGTCGCATCGTAAGGCGGCCGATACCCCTTCAGGATTAGCGACCCCGCCGTAGCCGGAGCCCCCTTCATCACCAGCACATCCTTGATCCCCACCGGCACCCCTGCCAGCACCGGCAAATCCTCACCCCTGGCCGCCATGCCATCGATCTTCGCCGACTGCTCCAGCGCCCGCTCGCGGCTCAACGCCAAAAAACTGTGAATCTCGCCGTCGCGCGCAGCGATCCGCTCGTAGTGCAGCTCTGCCAGCGCCGTCGCAGTAACCTCGCCAGAAGCCAGCGCAGCGCGCGCTCCATCAATCGTCAAACTATCCAATTCCATCGCCTTCACACTCACCATCTCTGCACCAAAACCACTCCAGATTCGCCTGCAACCGCCTGCTTCTCGAGGCTAGCGCTCAATCACCTTCGGGACCTTGAAGAACCGCCCATCAGTCTCAGGCGCCGAAGCCATCACAGCCGCCCGATCCAGCGAAGGCCGCACCAAATCAGGCCGCAACGTTCCACCAACGCTGTCGACATCGCCGCCCAACATCTCGCCAACCTGCGCCATCGCAGGAACTCCAGCAGTATCCAGCTCATTGAGCTGCGCAATATGTCCCAGAATGGCGTTCAGATCCCGTTGCATCCGCGGCTCTTCCTCACCCGTCAGCTCAAGGTTCGCCAACTCGGCAACTCGCCGCACATCCTCGATCGTTACACCAGCCTGTTCACTCATCGCCTATCATTCCTCTTACTCTCAAAGTGTATCTCGGTCACCTTCACTCCTGCGATCCGAGCCATCTCCCGCGCAAGCTGCCCGCGCATGCTCATCAGTTGCCGCAGCCACGCAACATCCACCACCTCAACGCGAACCACACCCTCCACATATCCGACCACGGTCCCATGCTCCGCCATCGCCTTACCGCAGGCCACCGTCCAAGCCGCAGCAAGCCTGTCCTCCTCACTCAGCCCCGCTAAGCTCCGTCCAAGGGCTCCTTTGAGCAGATCCCGCATTCCCTCCATCGCCGAACCTCACAATAACCAGTCGCCACTTAGACCCAAAGTTACAGCCCGCGGTCCCAACTGACCGAGCCAGACGCCCACCAATAACTAGACGAGATCCAGTGCGCTATCCGACGCCATTGCACCCGCAGCTTCGGGCACTTTCTCCAGTACGAACTCACGTAATCTGCGTAGAAACACCGGTGTGGCAAACTCCGCAGCCCTGCTCTGAATTACCGACGGAATAAAGGTGCCGGCGGCATCCACCAGCTCAAACCTCGAGATCCCCTCCATCAGAGATTCCACCGTCTGCTCCGAAAAATAAACTCCTGTAGGGGAAGCTCCATCCCCCTGTACCGTTTCCAGCGACCCACCTGCGCCGTAGGCGATCACCGGGCGACCACAAGCCTGAGCCTCAAGCGGCACCATGCCGAAGTCCTCATCCGCTGCGAACAACAACGCCCTGCAGTTTGCGTACTCCTGCCACAGTGCCTCCGTGCTCATCTCTCCCAGAAATTCAACATCGGCGTTTCCTGCCAGACTCTTCAGAGACTTTTCCTCCGGGCCAGTCCCGGCGATGCGGAGCTTCCGCACCATCCGACCACACGCCTCGATCATCAGCTCTGTTCGTTTGTACCCGACCAGTCTTCCTGCGGAGAGATAATGTTCTCCAGGTGCATCAACCATTCGCGCACGATGTAGATCAATCGGCGGGTGAATGACTCTACTCTCTCGCCTATAGATTCGCTCAATTCTGCGCGCAACGTAATTGGAGTTCGCGATAAAGAAAGTAACCTTCTCAGCCGCCCGCAAATCCCACCGACGCACCCGGCCAGCTGTGGCAGAAAAAACCGCCCGCGTAAGCGCACCCATCTTCGACCGATAAGCTTCAAATCCGTCATAGAGATAGCGCATCGGTGAATGACAATAGCAGATCTGCACCGCACCCTCGCCCAGCCGAACACCCTTGACCGGTCCGCTATCGGAGGTTATCACCAGGTCGAACCCACGTAGATCCAAACATTCCGTCGCAGCAGGATAGAGCGGCATCATGTGCCGGTGGTACCTGCGCGCCATAGGAATCTTCTGAAGAAATGAGGTGTGTATTGGGCGGTCACGCAGCCCATCGGGAACACCGGGACCATCCGTGAGCAACGTGAAGATCTCAGCCTCAGGAAAGAGTGAGGCAATACATTCTGCGACGCGCTCCCCGCCGCCCCGCGTCACAAACCAATGATGAACGATGGCAACCCGCAACTTGCCCTTACCCTTCATGAACCTCTTCTAGTACGCGCCATCCTGATTCACTACCGACGAAAATGTTTTCATCAGAATCACGAAATCTTTGGCCAGTGACCAGTGCTCAACATATTCGCAGTCCAAAGCCACACGCTCATCGTAGGTGAGCCCACTACGTCCTGAGACCTGCCAAAGACCTGTTAGCCCGGGCTTTACTCTGCAGTAGCAGTCAAAGCACTCGCGATATTTCTCTACTTCGGCCGCAACGATCGGCCGTGGTCCCACCAAACTCATTTGCCCCATCAGTACATTCCAGAGCTGCGGCAACTCGTCCAAGCTGTATCTCCGCAGAAAAACTCCCAACCGGGTAATTCTGGGATCTTCCCGCAGTTTATGGGTCTTGTTCCACTCAATGCGGGCTTCGGGATGGCGTGCCAAATAATCTTCCAGCACTTCAGCGGAGTCAACGCACATCGTACGGAACTTCCACATCGAGAAGAAGGCACCTCCCTTGCGAATCCTGCGGTGCGAATAAAAGATCGGGCCCGGAGAGCTGAACATTACAACTGCCGACACGATGCCAAGTATCAACAACATAACCGGCATCGAAACGAGCACCAAAAAAACATCACTGCAACGTTTAATCACTCTGTAACGGAAAAACCCGGATGGGATGCCGTTGGCTCGCTTTGATCTCTCCAGCGAGCGGCCTGACGACTCCGTATACGAATAAGAACCTTCGATAGCCGCTGTCCGCGACTCGGGAGATTGATATTCAGCCTGCATTCGCATCCTGTATCTGTACGACGTATTGGTGAGCGTAGCTCTGCACACAATCTGTCGTACCGGTTACCTACGCATACACTTTTGTCTCGCAGTCCACCGAGCCAACCCTACCTGCGTCGGATGGTGATCTGCGCGTCGATTTGCATCGCCTATATGTGTTGGGCCTGACATCGGCCTCTATTTTGAGAACCGGCTCGCACCGGATCGACACTGGGAAATGTAGCGTCTTCAACTAACTACATCATTCTACTCGTCCACGCATCAGCAGATTCAAAATTCGTACCTCATTCGCCAATTATTCGTCCCGCTGCGGGAAGCCAAACCCACGCACTTTCGAACTCAGCTCTCGATCACTAAACTGTTGAGATGCAAATCGTGAAAACACCTCTCCGCGACGTCAAGCTCATTGAACCCCAACGCTTCGGAGATAGTCGCGGTTGGTTTTCAGAGGTATTCAATCAATCCACCTTTGCCGATGCCGGAATTGCCAACGAATTCGTTCAGGACAACCAATCGTTTTCAGTCAAAGGAGTGCTCCGTGGACTGCACTACCAGCTTGGGCGCCCCCAGGGCAAACTCATTCGCGTTCTAGCAGGCCACATCTGGGACGTCGTAGTCGATCTGCGAAGCGAATCGCCCGACTTCGGCAAGTGGGCCGGTTTCCACCTCAAGACCGAATCGCCCGAGGACGTGATACAGCTCCTCTGGATACCAGAAGGCTTTGCTCATGGCTTCCTCGTCCTCTCGGACGCTGCTCAAGTGCTCTACAAAACTACTGATTTCTATTATCCCGCTGGAGAACGCTCGATCCTTTGGAACGATTCAACCCTGAACATTACCTGGCCGCTGGAAGGCCTCAATGGGATATCGCCGTCAATTAGCGCCAAGGACGCACTTGGAAAACCCTTCGACGAAGCCGAACTTCCGCAGCAGGTTAGCTTTTCAAGATAAGGATCACTTCGGCGAGACTCTTTGCGGCTCGAAAAAGAGTCTCTCCAGAAGAGACCGGACCATACCTTTGCAGATAATCTCAATCGTCGGTCTGCCAGTCTACGGTCTGATTATTATTCGACGTGGCAGCTGTTACTCAGCGGGTTGTAAGCCTCACGACATGCCTCCAACGGAAGTTGCCGATGATTGGCCATTAGTTCATTGGGGTGACCACACTGTCGCTAATCCCGTGCCAGCAGCCACCGCTCCACCTCTTCGAGCGAGTCCACCGCGAGATACTTACCCTTACATTCGGACGATTCGGTGCCACTTATCAAGAATGCCTGCCTCAATCCAGCCGTGTTCGCCGCCATTACGTCCGAGCACCGGTCCCCTACCATGACACTTTCACTCAACTCCACACCAAAGTCCGTGGCCCCTCGTAACAGCATCCCGGTCCCAGGCTTCCTGTCTTCGTGCTCCCGTTTGTACTCCCCCACCCCATGCTCTGGATGAAACGGGCAATAGTACACCGCATCCAACTCCACTCCTTGCGCTCGAAGCTCACCACGCATGAACTCCATGAGTGCGTGAAAATCCGCCTCTGAGTAGTACCCGCGGGCGATCCCGGCCTGGTTGGTCACTACAATCAGCCGATAGCCCAGCCTTACCGCCGTCCTGCAGAGCGACAATATCCCATCGACGAACCGTACCTCTTCGGCACGATGGAGATACCCCACCTCCACGTTGACGACACCGTCGCGATCCAGAAATAGCGCCCTATCAATCATCTTCTACCTTCCAGAAGCAGGTTCATCACCACAGACGATTGTTCGGCACACTCTTGCAATCTGAAACATTTTTCTCTCTCAAACCCTGCGCGTCGCAATGTATCCATTCGTTCCGTAGACATCACCTCGGCCAGCCTCTCGGCCAATTGAGTCTCCGAGCGTGGATCGAAGTACATCGCGGCTCCAGCGGCCACTTCCGGCAACGCTCCTGCCGCCGAGCACAGCACCGGGCACCCCAGCCGCATTGCTTCAAGCAGAGGCAGACCAAATCCCTCATATAACGAAGGGAGTACGGAAGCGCTTGCTCCTGCATACAATTGAATCAGTTCCGCATCCGAAACTTCGCCCGCGAACCGGACACGTTTTCCCATTGTCTCGGCCTGGCGGACTACTGCGTCATCGTTGGTCCCAACCCCGCGTATCCGTCCTGCTAACACCAGTCGATGGGGTATGGAATCCATCACTTTGGCGAATGCTCGTAGCAGCAGACCCAAGTTCTTGTTCGGTTTCACATTCCCCACATAGAGAAGATAGGGTAACCCGTCGGCTTCCACATGTCGGACAGCCGTGTGCGGCCAGTTTGCATCCAGTCCGAGGTGTGTCACCGTCATCTTTTCGGCGGGAACTCGAAGTCGTTGAGTTAACTCCTCAGCCGTGAACTTTGAAACGCAAAGGATCGACGTCGACTGCTTTACACTGCGCTCAATAAGCAGTTTCGCGTAAGCGCGCTTTAGAGTATTGCCTAAAATTTCAGGCATCGCCAGTGGAGCTACATCATGTATCGTGACGACCATCCGTCCGCCGTAGGCCAACGGGGCGTTGTAATGCGGGGCCCACAATAAATCAGTGTCGCGGTATACCCCCCTGAGCGCCATCGTCTGTTCCGCGACACTGTAGATCGTCGCAGTTTCTTCAACAAACTCCACGCGGGAGTCATTCAACCAATCTTCTTCACCAACGATCTCTCGTTGCCCTATCACTCGCACGCGGTCTGCCTTGATTCTCGGTAGCAGCAATGGCATTAAGTTCCGCAAATAACGACCAATGCCCGAGTGTCGATACATCCGCAGATCCACCGTCAAGCGCACAATGTTCCTTGTCTTGCCTTTTATCACTCAGGAAATGCTCCAACACTAGATGATCTCGTAAACAACTATGGGCAGAGAAGCTCACGCCACCATACGTCTTCCCTCCGCCCATGCAGCTCGCTTAATGTCGTAGGCCGCACGTGTGTCTTTTTTCAAAACGAATCGGAGCAGATAGTACCCGGCATATAGCCACTGAAATAGCGCTCCATAGCCACCACGAACATGCTTGGCTATAAAAAATGCCCTGTTTCGCGCACCGTATCTCATCGAAAAAGCAGAATCTGTCCCAGTCAGACTATTTACTTTGTGCCAAAGCTTTGCCTCTGGCAAATACCAGAGGCTCTCGCCCGCTCTCCAGGCTCTTAGCATAAAGTCTGTGTCATCGCTATAAACAAAATATCGTTCGTCCATCAATCCGATACGGCTGAACACCTCGCGATGAACTAAAACGCAGCATGTTGGAGCGTAGGTCACAGCTCGAGCACGGTTGCACTGTCCAACATCACGCTGATTCTCCGCATAATGTAGATTTCGAAATGCAAGCCTAGGCTGGAAATATCCACCCGCACACCAGATCACATCGTGAGGCTCACAAAAATAGATCAGCGGAGTCGTCATATTGCAGCGATATTCAGCCAATCCATCCTGCAACTGTTGAAATAACTCCGCTCCAAAAACCACGTCATTATTCAGCAACAAAACATACTCACACCCGCTGTCCAAAGCAGCGCGAATTCCTTGATTGTTGCCAGCAGCCACGCCCAGGTTTTCCTGGTTTGATATCAGAATGAGTCTTGGATCTCCCCATCTTTCAAGCTGATCAAAAGAGTCGTCGTGGGATGCATTGTCAACTACATATAGCAAAAAGTCCCGATGAGTCTGCTGCTCTAAAGAGTGAATAAATTCGGGTAAAACGGAACTGCTGTTGTAGGTGACCGTGACCACACCAATCCGGCCTGATACATACTCTGGTGGCAGCGTATAGGGGCGGTCGTTTTGGCTAGCGATGCCCATGCAGCAATCCCTTTTCCTTCATCTCCACAAGCGACTGTTCATAAGCGCCAACCTCGGGCTGGCTCTGAGAAGCCCACTCTAAAAACTTTCGCAGTCCCAAGTCAAAACCCCACTTTGGCTCGTAATGTAGCAACGACTGAACCCGACTCAAATCTGCAAAACCGTGGCGGATATCACCATCGCGAAACTCCCCTGTCACTCTAACCTTCGAATGTCCTCCATAAAAGTCGTTGATCCCGTTTGCAACCTCCAGCACGGAAGTCCTGGCACCGGAACCAATATTCACACAATGGCTTCCCTGAAAATTACCGAGCACACAGCATGCGGTTGCGCGCACCACGTCGTCAACATAAACAAAATCGCGACTCTCTAGACCGTCTTCAAATATCTGAAGTTGGCGGCCAGTCCGCGCCAGATTCGAGAAAATAGCGAGAATGCCGGTGTAGGGGTTCGTCAGCGACTGCCCCGGGCCATATACATTTTGATAGCGCAAAGCCATCGACGAAATGCCCAAAGTCTCGCCGAACAGCAGTACAGTTTGCTCCTGCACCTGCTTGGTCAGACCGTAATAGGACGACGGTTGAAGCGGGGCCGACTCTGGAGTCGGCACACTTTCGCAGTGTTCCGAGCAAATCGGACAGACCGGATCAAACAGAGAAGCTTTTTTTTCCGCACTCGTTCGTGACTTGGGATAGACAACACCATGATGCAAACAATGGTATGCACCCTCTCCATAGATAGCCCGAGAAGAGGCCACCACAATTTTTGTCACATTGTGCTTTGGCGTCTTGGCCAGCAAATCGTACAGTAACGCTGTACCCTGCAGATTCGTGCGCGCATAACGTGATACCTCGTACATCGATTGCCCGGTTCCGGTCTCCGCAGCAAGATGCACGATCGCATCCACCCCATCCAGTGCGGAACTCAACGTAGGGGCATCCGCCACATCCCCCACCACTAACCGAACGTGCGCAGCAATATCGACGGCAGGCGTCTGCCGATCTCCATGCACCTGAGACAGGAAATTGTCCAAAATTGTGACGCCGTGCCCTCGATCCAACAAATGCCGAGTCAGATGAGTCCCAATAAAGCCGGCTCCGCCGGTAATAAGAATGCGCATACTCCATAAGTCTAACAAATGGGGCAGCTGCTTCATCACTCTAGCAGTCCGTTCCCACATATGTACTACCAGATTCCAGCGCGTAACGAGGAATTCTCGAGATTGATGCCCATTGTTGGTTGCAAGACCGTTCCAGTCCCATTTCAAACCCTAGATGCTACTATTTTTTAAATGAACTTTGTAAATCCGATGCCACGCGGCCAAAAGCGGACCCTAGTAAGGAGACTTTTATCTTTTGCTCGCGGGCCTATTCCGGAAAAGTTCAACACCCTAAAGCGTGTTTTTTATTATTTCAAGGGCATATTGTATTACCGCCAGGTTTTCGGCAGCTTTGGGATCAATTCAATTCTGTTTAAACCGTTGCTCCTCAGCAACCCACGTTTTATACACATAGGGAAAAACGTCGATATTGGTCAAGGAGTAAGGATGGAGGCTTTGATCACTAGTGGAAAGCGTATTCCAGAGTTCCGCATCGGAGACAACGTCAATATAGAACAAAATGTTCATCTCGTTTGCCATTCGCGTCTTGTTATCGGCAGCGACGTTTCCATCACTGGCCATTGCGCAATAGTGGATGTGACCCACCCCTACGCAAACGTGGACGATCCTATCAAGATCGGGTCGCGGATACTTGATGAAGACTCGTTTGTCGAGATCGGGAACGGATCTTTCTTGGGTTTCGGCACCGTTGTAATGCCAAATGTGCGAATTGGAAAAAACTGCATTATTGGTGCTCATTCGGTTGTCACTAAGAATGTGCCAGATTACTCCGTGATTGCAGGCAATCCCGCAAAGGTACTACGTCGTTACGATCACATCGCCGGAGAATGGCTTGCTCAGCGTTAGGACTGCTCCGTCTCCAATCATGGACAGATGACTAAGGTATGATGGGCAAGAGATGTCGACTCAGCCATGCATTGTTTGCCAATCCACCATTTCCTCCCACCTGTTTAGCACATGGGACCGTCACTACGGGATACCAGGAAAGTTTAATATCGCACGTTGCACGAGTTGCGGCCTGGTTCGTTTGGATCCCATCCCTACAGCAACCGAGCTAGCTGGTTTCTATGACGAAAATTATTACGCCTATGAACCACTCAAAAGTAACAGCAGGCTAAAGAATTTTGTGAAGCAAATCTTCAAGGCCAAAATCAAGACTCACGACCCTTTGTTTTCGCAGCCTGGTGAATTTCTGGATATTGGCTGCGGAAGTGGTGACTACTTGCATGTGATGCGATCGAGAGGTTGGAAAGTACGCGGCGTCGAACCAAGCACTTTCGGAGCTGAGGAAGGACGCCGGGCGGGATTCGATATCTTCAACGGAACCCTGGATCAAGCTAAATTCAATACCAACACGTTTGAATATGTTCGATCCAATCATTCTTTCGAACATATGCCCAATCCGATGGAGGTACTCCATGAAATTCATCGTATTTTAAAGCCGGGCGGGAAAGTTTATATTGGAATACCAAATATCGACAGTATCCCGTACCAGATATTCGGCAAATATTGGTGGTATCTAGGCGCGCCAGTACACACATACAACTACACGATACCTACTATTTTTACTTTATTGGAGAGATCTGGCTTTTCAATTCAGAAGGTCTACTTCAACTCAAATTTTGCTAGTTTACTCGGGAGTTTGCAGATTTATGTCAATCGCAACAATGGCAAAAAGTCTGCTGACGGATGGTTAATCCGAAATTCTATTCTCAGGCTCTTGTGCAATATGGCGATGTGGGCCATCGATTTGATCGGCCGAGGTGATGCTGTTGAAGTGATCGCACAAAAACCGACGAGTGTTGCGCTTTCCTAAAGGACGCTCTCCCTATCACTATCGGACGATACCCGTCGACCCTCTATATTTTTCTTCGCACGTTCTACGATCTCATTGCGAATAATTTTCTCGACAAAAAATTCAGGTAACACTTTTACCCAACGCAATGAAAATTAGGCACAGCCTGCGCGCCATGGCTAACCTGATTCATTCGACTAGCGCCACAATGCTCAACCATCAGGCAGTCCCACGCGTTCTGCCGTTTAAATCTTGACGGGTCGGTTGGTTAAGGCTAACGGAGTTGTTGAGTATGTCTGCTAATCCACTGAGCCTACTCCGGCGGATTGTGAGTCGTTTCTTTAGGCGTCCAAATCGTTCCCTGCTTATTCAATGCTTGTCGGTGCTCCTGCAAGACTTGTCCGACGGTATTCCCACGAACTGAAGCTTGGTTAGATCCGTCACAAGATGAAACTCAGTCGAACTAGCGTGGAACAAACGTGACCATGGCGCGTTTCGAATCAATACTATGAGAAGTCTTCGTTTAATAAAGCGATTGCACTTTGAAGAAGACTTGCGAAGAGCGATCAGTCTAGTAGTAATACTCATGCGACGTGAGAGAGGCTTTGACCCTTGGACTTAGGCGACAGCAGGTTTCCAAAGATGACTGCCAGCGCAAGACTCATCCCAACTGCCAGAGCGAGAGACTTCAAATCCTTTGTTGATGGGCTCTGCGAATGTACAAATACCAGGTACAGTGAGACTGGCATCGCGACTAAGATCGGACGCAGGATACCTTCAAGAAAAAATGGCCATGCCGGTATGGGAACTTCTTTCGCTTTACGCACACTGAAAGGAAATAGACAGACGATTGCGATAAGTGCGCCAATCAAAGTCCCCCAAGCTACTCCGATTGGGCCTAACCATCGGCCTCCCACGATACTGAAGACCAAATTCGCAGAAGCTTCGATAAGCGCAACGGTCATACCGTATCTCTGCTGGCCGGTCGCAATGAGCATTGTGCAGTAGCTGTTCCCGGTAAGTCTTATCGCTTGCGCAACCATCAAAACTTCTAAGATTGGTAAGGCCTGTCTTGCGTATGCGGGACCAACCCAAAGCTTCAGCGCAACAAATCCATAGACAAATACGGGCAAGGTAATCACTAGACTTATGTAGCTGCTCAGTTGAGTGGTGCGAATGACAAGATCGCGAATGCGGCGTAGCTCACCGCGCTCCTGCAGCACTGCCACCGGTGCCATCATAGCGGAAAAAATGGAGTTACTCAGACCAGCGACAAAAGTCACCAACGTGGCGGAGATTGCATAATAGCCAACTGCACCGTAAGCCAAATACCCGACTATCAGTATGTCTAAACCACTGACCAATAACATACTGAATGAATAGACTGTCAGTTCAAGGCAGTTTTGCAGCAGTTCTCGCGCCATTTGTTTGCTTACATACCGTACTCGCAAACGCATCTGCGGCAACATGCGAAGTGCGATGACACATTGGAGCGTTCCACCGAATAAATTGAAAAAACCTAGACAAATTGCCAGCCAAAATAGTGAATGCGTATAGTGCACAGCCACGAGCACAGCAGTAGCACCCAAAATGCGCGATCCGCCAATCGTTAATGCTGTGAACTCGTTTCTATGTAGTCCAACTAGCACCCCAGCAAATACGGACAGTGGAAGCATCAGTGCGGCGCTTAGCGCTAGTACGAGTACACCTAACCTCAGTTCCGCAAGCAATGCTGGAGAAATTCCATGAACGATTCGCGGAAACTGCCACACCATCAACCAACTCAGCACAAGTGCCGCGATTCCAGCAGCTGACAGCATCGCAAACGCTGTGCTCACGAGGCGGTCTCGTTGATCGTAGTTCCCTCGCTCCATTAGTTGCGCAAAATAGCGGGCAACAACCGTCTGGATACCAAAATCCAGATATCCCACATATGCCGCAATTTGCAACATCAGGGCCCAAGCCGCAAAGCGATCATGATCCAACGCACGAGTAAGAAAGTGAGGCAGCGTAAGGGCAACAATCGCTGTCGCTCCTCCGCGAACCACATTCGCCAGCGCGTTCTTAATTAAAGTAAGGCCCAGCCGCTGCAAACTTCTCTCCATACCCGACGTAACAATCGACTTTTGCTCTCGATCAGCATCACATCAGGTCTGACTCCATTTCATCGTGCGTCCCTGAGTCTTGGATGAGTGTATCGTAACTGGACAACGACTAGATGCGGCAATCAAAAGATCACAGGGTTACGGCCGCATGCATGTTCCCCACTCTAAAAATAACATCAGCCTTAGAGACCTAAAGGAGCATCAAAAACCTTCCGTAGCGAATCCTGCCAACCCATCATCTTCCAACCAAATTGCCCTGCCAGCTTGCCACATTGCAATCTGGAGTTGGCTGGTCGTTTGGCCGGAGTGGGGAACTCCTCGGTGGAAATTGGCACGATCTCTGCGTAAGACGCGCCTGGCTCCCGCTCTCGCTGCAGCCGGACGGCCTCCGTCGCGAATCCGTACCAAGTCGTTTCTCCTGCACCGGTTGCATGGTAGATACCGCCTGAATCTGCTAACACATCACCCAGCTTAAGGCCCTCTGCCTCAGCTTCGTATTGCCCGATTATTTCTGCGGTCATCCTAGCCAGGTCCCGGCTCCACGTTGGTGCGCCAAATTGATCAGCCACTACTTTCAACATCTCGCGCTCCCGCGCAAGCTTCAAGATCGTCTTTAAAAAGTTCTTACCCCGGGTCCCGTACACCCAACTCGTGCGGAAGATGATATGTGCGACGCCACTTTCCGACAGCACTTTTTCTCCCGCCAGTTTGCTTGTGCCATACACACTTACAGGGCCCGTCGCGTCCGTCTCAACATAAGGAGCCTCGCCCAAACCATCGAAGACGTAGTCGGTCGAAAAGTGAATTACCCCCGCCCCGATAGCCCGAGCCTCTTCGCCTATGATTTGTACGGCTTCTGCATTGACAGCATATGCCAGCTGAGGCTCGCTCTCAGCTCTGTCCACTGCCGTGTACGCTCCAGAGTTTACAATCCATCGTGGCTGCACCGCCTGAATCATCTTCCGTATGGAAGCAACATTCGCCAGATCCATCGTTGTTCGCGTAGGGGCAACCACCTCACCAAGTGGCATCAAAGTATCCACCAACTCGCCACCTACCTGACCGGAGACTCCCGTCAACAATATTCGTTGGCCCGGCGGCAATTTACCGAATTCCATCAATACACCGTCTCTTCCAATACCCGCAGCAGATACTGACCATAGGTGCTCTTCGCGATATTCGCTGCCAGAGCCCGAAGCTGATCTGCGTCAATATAGCCCAGCCGATACACGATCTCCTCTGGACAAGCGACCTTTAACCCCTGCCTCTTCTCGATCGTATGAATGAACGTCGCGGCCTCCAGCAGCGAGTCGTGGGTCCCAGTATCCAGCCAGGCAATCCCTCGCCCAAGCACCTGCGTTCGGAGTAGTCCACGCTCTAAATACCAACGGTTAACGTCGGTTATTTCAAGCTCGCCGCGCGGCGAAGGTTTCAGCCCCTTAGCTACACCTACCACTTGCTCATCGTAGAAGTAAATCCCGGTCACCGCATAACGCGACTTCGGCTTCAATGGCTTCTCTTCAATCGATATCGCCCGACGCGCAGCATCGAACTCGACGACTCCATAACGCTCTGGATCCAGTACCGGATAAGCAAATACTGTCGCTCCCGGTCCGCGGGCTGCCGCCTCGCGCAGAGTCTTCGCGAAGTCATGCCCATAAAAGATGTTGTCGCCTAACACCAGACAACAGCCCTCGCCCGACAAAAACTCCTCGCCGATCAGAAAGGCCTGTGCCAGGCCATCAGGTGACGGTTGCACCGCGTACTGCAGTGTGATGCCCCATTGCTCACCAGTTCCCAGCATTCGCTCGAAACGCGGTGTATCCTCTGGAGTCGAAATGACAAGAATCTCCCGAACCCCAGCCAGCAGCAAGGAAGAAAGCGGATAATAGATCATCGGCTTATCGTAGATCGGGAGTAGTTGCTTCGAAACCACCTGCGTCACCGGATGTAACCTGGTTCCCGACCCGCCGGCCAGAATAATTCCCTTCATCGAGTCCCCCTACCAGCATCGGCCTTCCGGCGAGCCTCAATGGTAGTCGCATCCCCTCGTTCACGCGTGGAGTAGTTCTGCTCTATCCACTGCTGATATGCCCCGCTCGTCACGTTCTCCACCCAGGCCGCGTTCTCCAGATACCATTCCACGGTCTTCCTCAAACCCGTCTCGAAGCTTTCCTTGGGTCGCCACCCGAGTTCACCCTCCAACTTTCGCGCGTCAATCGCATATCGGCGGTCGTGCCCGGGTCGATCCGTCACATACTTCACCAGTTGAAGATGGGGCCTGAAAGTCGACTTAGGTACCAACTCATCGAGCAGCTCACACACCATCGTCACAACCTCAAGGTTGCTCCTTTGATTTCCCCCGCCAATGTTATAGGTCTCCCCGATCCGTCCCCGTTCCAGCACCGTGCGGAGTGCACTTGTGTGGTCCCCAACATATAACCAGTCCCTCACCTGCATTCCATCTCCGTAGACTGGTAAGGCCTTGCCTTGGAGGGCATTTGCAATCATCAACGGAATCAGCTTTTCTGGAAACTGATACGGCCCATAGTTGTTCGAGCAGTTTGTAACGATTGCCGGCAACCCATAGGTATGGATCCACGCCCGCACCAGATGATCCGACGCAGCTTTTGACGCCGCATAGGGACTATTCGGGGCATAGGGCGTCTCTTCGTGGAAGGCGGGGTCAGCCGGCGACAAAGTTCCATATACTTCATCGGTCGAAACGTGCAAAAACCGAAATCTCTCCCGCTCCTCGCCTGCCAGGGAATCGTGGTACGAACGTGCCGCCTGCAGCAGTGTAAACGTCCCATCGACATTGGTCTTCAGAAACTCCTCAGGCCCCAGGATGGATCGATCAACATGGCTCTCCGCGGCAAAATGAACCACTGCGCGCGGCCGGTGCTTCCGGAATAATTTTGCCACCAGCGTTGAATCGCAGATATCACCGTGGGCAAACGTATATCGGTGGATGTTCTGCACGGAAGCCAGATTCGCCGGATTCCCTGCATACGTCAGCTTATCGAGGTTGACCAATGCGCCACAATCAGCAGCTAGCCAGCCCAGCACAAAGTTGCTACCGATAAATCCCGCGCCACCCGTTACAAGCGTAGATGCCATATTTACATTTTGGCCGGTGATAACGTTGGCCATAATGGAACCCTCATATTTCAAAAATATTGACAGCGTTGTGTCTGAAGAAAAGCTGACTACGCAACCTTACTTTGGGACATCCCTCTGCTTGCAATAAAGATATAGCTCGCTACCACGCACCATCGCGGTAGAGAGCAGCCGCAAGGGAACGACCCGCTTTATATCAGGACAAAGAAACATCCCTTCAGATATCGGAAGAGCGCCTTGAAGAGGGTGGTCGAAACAAAGATAGAGATCTGCATCTTTGGCATCCAAAATGGTCGTCTGCGCTGCGGCTCGGTAAAAATGAGGGTGAGCGAACCATAGTGCATAGTCACCATAGATCCTCAGATCATCATCCCTAATGGCAAGTTGCCGCTCAGCATCTCGAATAAGAGCAGCAACCTGATCAATATCTTGCAATCTATAGCCCAGGTTTCTGTTCATGTAGATAAGAGGAGCGTACTGAAGCACAGCATAAGCGCATGCAAGAATCGTGACAGCTTTCAATTGCCGCTCTACTTTTACTACGCTAAGAGCCATTGCGATAAGAAAAGGGTACAAAAAAATCATATAAGAAGGGTTTCCATGCGGCATAATCAAAGAAAAAATGCTCATCGCAAGAGCGCTAATGCCTAAATAATGCGAACTTATCTCGCTGCGCTTTCGCCAGTAGTAGACTCCAGCGACTAGAAAAATGGTCAGCTCGGGAAGATGGCGATGACGTTGGAAAAAAAATGAGGAAAAAAATCCGCCACTCCAAACGACACTAGAGAGTTCAGAGTGTCGCCAAGTATGTGAGAGATGCAATATCCCCGGATGCAGGCTAAAATATGCAGCTACGGCAAGTAATAGACCACATGCAAGACGCACGATTAAGCCGATGGTTCGCCTATTCATGGAATATAAGAGAACTATAGCTGGAATTAACCCAATAACAGCAGCTGGCTGCACTTCTACTGATAGAGCAGCCACCAAAATACCCAGGACCGGTTTTCGGTAGGCCACCAATAACAACCCAGACGACAGTAACGCAAAGCTAAAATATTCATATCTGAATTTGTTCGCCGCAGAGAGAAATGGCTCTGACAGTCCAGCAATAATGAGAAATGCAGAAACGAACGAGTCGCTATATCCAAGTCGTCGAAGCTGTATCCACCACATCGCCAGCGAAAACACGACAAAACTAGATGCTATAACGGCCGTCGGCCATTGCTGCCATCCGACATGTGATAGCAGCGCGAATTGAACAAGGGCAGCAAGTTTTCCGAAAAAAAATGTACCATCCATTCCTCCCGGGAATCGCACGTTCATAAATTGATCAGTGCAAATATGTTCAACATAACTATTATATGAAAACGAAAGAAACCATGGATTATCAATATCGTATGGACGGTACCTTAGAAACATACCCAAATAAAAAATGAATAGCCCGCTCAAAATAATGAAGGAACGCTTTCGTACTAACAATTTGTATGCAGAACGGAACGCAGCCTCCTTATAAATATCCATTTCTTTGTCTAGTCTCAATCCGATCACCCTTCTCTTTTGCAATACTTAAAAGTACAACGAATTGAGTCATGCCTCTACATCTACTGCTTGACTCCGGTCTCCTACCCTCTCGCAATATCGCAAATTGAATCCGACAACTACGACCATTGTCACGTGAAACCAGAAATATAGGCGGAGAAGGTTTTGCGCCTGAATGAGAACGATGAATTCGAAGATAAGTGCACGAATCAACGCTCTTAGCCATTTGGCGCGCTCGTTTGGCCAGCGGCGAGAAATCAACCTAAGGTTCCCGACAGAATTAGCTCCCATGAACCAAAGAAATGGAAGAATTCCGATCACGCCGCTAGCGGCAAGTACCTCAAGAATTACTGGGAATCCCCTAAACAACTTAATATCCTCCATGGAGGAGACACTATGACCTTGGGTTTCCGCAATTCGCTGTGCTACTCCAGCAAAACCCTGCCCCACCCACGGGTTTTCTTTAAAGACATCCAACGTTTCGGACGCTTCCTCCGTGCGGTCAGTCACGGAATGGGAGGCGGTATTATTCAGGCCTGTGCCCCCCAGAAAAACGTTTGGATTGACGACAGAGGAGATCAAGATTCCCCCCTCAACCGCTACCCCCATTAAGAGCAGAGCGACAATAAGAAGGTAAAGCCTTGGTCGGACGATACTCACATTTCCAGTAGAGAATCTTGAAAGTCGGAGTCTACACGCTCTGAAAATCAAAGGTACACCACGGAGAGCACCCTCGAGGGCCATCATTAGCCAAGCCGTTTTGCTAGTGGATAAAAAGAGGGACGCGCCCATGATGACGGCGATCCATTTCCATATTCGTCTAGCTGTAATCTCCGCCTTCGATGATCTCAAATCGAGAAGCATGATCCAACCCATGATGATGTAGCATGCGAAAAACGACGGTTCGTATGAGAATCCATTGATGCGGGGAAATTTCCCATGCACGATCCACTGCGTAACGAAATAAGACCCGAGATGCAACGATGGGCTAACTAGCTGGAATAAACCAAATAACGAGACAAATATGTATGAAGCCAGATAGGTCTTCATCAGCAGCTCTATGCGGTCGCCATCGCCATATAACTGCAAAACCGCGTAGACACCAAGTATTGTGAAAAATAGATTTGCATTAAACACAATGCCAGTTGCCACTGTATCTGTAGTGAACATGAAAATGACCTGCAGACAACACCAAAGAATGAGGGCTATCCCCCCTGAAGGCCATAGAATTTTCCCAGATTGCGCTACGACTGCTAATCCACCAAATACAATCGCAACCATCAAAATCTGTGCCAGACGAAGCGTACCACCTACTTCAAATACCAAGGCAATATCGAAAGAGGCCGTAAATAGGCAAACTGCGAATATCCAGTGCATCAGCCTCATTTACCTGAACCTCCTGAAACTGATGCTTCTCCACCCAAGTGCCTCCTGCCGCCGCTCGGTATCAATTCGAGTGCTTCAATAGAATCGTCCGCGGCATATAGCCTGACCCTGTTACCCCCGTCGAGCACTTCCACCCGCCAAGGCTTGATACTTCTTTTGATTGTCCGGATTCGACATAATCGTCTGGACGAATGACTCAACTAATGTCCAGGCAACTCCAAGAAGTGCTCCACCCACTAGCCCTAAAAGACAAAAAAGTGTCTTTGGTGGCCACGTTTTTCGTTCAGGAACGGTAGCACGATCGAGCACCTCGATCATCGAAACCGTCTTCGCTTCTTCTTGTTTGGCAAGTTCGTATTGCTTGGCAAGCAAAACAAAGACCGCCTCGTGAAACTTCACTTCCCGCTCTTTCCGGATATATTCCAGTGCTCGCTCTGGTGCCTTCGACGTAGGTATCCCCGTGGACATTCCATTTCCAGAGCCACTTTGCATTGCCTGCAACTGATTCTCAAGCCCCTTAATCTCGGCCTGAAGTCGAAGAACATTTGGGTTCTCTGGCGTAGCACCTTGCAGAAGAGCGCCTAACTGTACTTGGCGCAGCCTCAATTGGGCTCGTGTTTGTTCAATAGCACCAATATTGGCCGCGACCTGAGCTTGCGGTATCAAGATACCGGTGCTCTCTTGAGTTTTTTTCAATTCGACTTCGGCATCAGCGAGGGCATCTTTCTCCTTGACCATCTCGCGTTCAAAATAAAGTCGCTGCTGGCCCGCAGTTGTGATCGCAAGCCCCTCATTCATGCGGTCCAATTCGGCTAGATAACTATTTGCCAGATTAGCAGCCCGTTTTGGGTCTTCATCCTGAACTGTCACTCGAATTAAGCCTTCCTTCGAAGTGACGATCTTAGTACGCGAAGCCAACTCTTTCTGTGCCGCGAGTTGGTATTTAACTTTGTAGACGCCCTTCAAGCCATACTGTGCGATCAGGCGATCCGCTATAGTTTTGCTTTCGAGAATATCCTCGTAAACCTCGGAGGTCCCCCCGCCAAGATCCAACCCTCCCATCGCTAGCTTGAGAGCTATCGAGGCTCCGGATGTACTGGGTTGCGGGACTAAAAGTGCTGCAGTTGCCGAATATCTTGGCTTAATGAAAAGCAGCACAAGAAGAACAACAGACAAACCCGCGACCGCCGTCAACATCGTTCGTCGACCTTTGCGTTTGACGAGCAAAGCCAACAAAAACAAGTCGAGTTCGCCGCGTTTCGAAACGTAGTCCGCCGACCCACCATCCGTTGCGACGTCAGTCGTCGTCCGCCTGGACTCTGTCTCCAACATTGTCTTACCTGCCTCAATTATCTCAATACATTAATGGCAGCTATCCCGAGGCCAAATTGGCCGAAGATCGTCGCGATATCCACAAGATTCCGGAGCAGAGGCCGTTTATCGACCTGTTCAGGAACGACAACAGCATCACCAGGGTTTAGGCGAGTGGAATCAAATCTACCGAGTATGCCGCTCGAATACTGTCGGCTAACAATCGCGCCATCCGCACGTACGATGTAGCTTCGACCATTATCCGCGGTGCGCGTACCGCCCCCCGCCTGGTGCAAATAATCGCCTACCCGCTTCTGGGGGTTGTACAGAAAAGATGTCTGATTGTAAACCGCTCCAAACACATCAACAGTTGAAGGCATCTGGGGAACGATAAAAACGTCGCCATCTTCAAGCGGGAGATCCGGAATATCAGCCACTGTCTTGCTGTCGGCGCCCATATCAAGGACAATCCTGCCCGTAGATTTCAACTGGCGTAGCTTTTGCGCAACGGTTCGAGCATTTTGAAGTGCGGCAACGTCCTGAATGTCATCTTGAGGACTTATCGCATTGTTCGCAGCGTTCGCTTCGGCCAATTTAATCCGACGATCCAGGTCCGCAGCGTAATCATTGAGCCGCTGCTGTTGGATTACCCTTGCGGACTCCCGGGTAAATTGAGATCCATATAGGTAGGCACCTGAAGTCAACCCTCCGGCGCGGCTCACGAGTTGACGAAGCGTCTCCCCTGGGGCGACGCTGTACGTACCAGCACCACTAAACTCACCCTCAAGTCGTACGTACTTCGTTTGCTGAGATTGGGGTACGCGAATGTCGGACTTTGAGAAGATCGTAACAACGTCGCCAGCCTCAAGCTCCAGGTTGTCCGCCGCGCTACCATCCAACACCACTTTTCCAAGATTGAACGGAATGAGCTGGGAACTCAAGTCGTTACGATTGAGCCGCTGAATTACTGCGTAAGCCCAATCAACCTCAGGTGCGCTTAGCACGACCGCGTTCTTTGCCGGAAACCGCTGCGACGTTCCGGTTACCGCGGCACTAACCGAAGACCCCGTTGCGCTATTTGCATCTGAGTCATTTCGCGTGTCTCCTGACCCGAGCGCTCCGCCGCGCGAATTATTTGTGCTGCGACCGTTATTCCCGTTGTCTCCTGAAGGCAACGAGCTTTGAGCGTCCGACTGTGTAGAGTTCAGATCATCGCCGACAGAAGTAGATGGAGGAGTAGAGTTGTCATTTCTACCTAAGGGCTGCTTCGGGGTAATTCCATACACGTTCGCGTCGCTGTCTTGTGCGGCCGCGAGTCTCTGAGAGTAGGTCAAACTTGGAACAACGATGGGACTCACTGGCGAAATACCAGCGCCGTTGTACTGTGCTGTTGGAGCATCGGGAGCATAAAGGCGAACTGCAGGGGTAGAGTCCAGTATCGGAAGTCCAAGCCGATTGCGTTGCAACCAGTAATCTCTCGTCAAGAGCGCATCTTTGTCGGGAATAATGTCACGTACCCGCATGCCCGGAAACCAGGCAAATCGCCTTGGCTCTGCCACGTTTCCCCGCAGAGTCACTGAGTCTTTGAACCGGTCGATGATCGGTGAGACTTCTACAATATCGCCATCGTGAAGCTCAGTCGCCAGTCCCGCAGCGTCGAGTTTTACATCTACCACCGATCTCGAATCGTGCAGCTTAAGACGTTCAATTCGGATCTGTTTGTCCTGGGCCAACGTCGAGAGTCCGCCGGACAAGCGAAGCAGTTCGCTTACCGTGGACTCCTTTTTCAATTCATACAACGCCGGCACATCAACGCTTCCGGCTACCGCTACCATCGGTCCTACTGGCGGAATGTAAATAACATCCCCAGACACCAGTTGGACATCCTTCGATTTGTCGCCCTTCAATAGCAGATCATAAAAATCAAAGGTTACGACCGCTTCCCCGTTGCGCTTTACTTGAATATCGCGCATGCTCCCCATTGGCCCCGGACCGCCGCTGGCAAATAGTGCATTCACAAGTGTGCTGAGAGAACTGACCGTGTAGCTGCCAGGACGCTTCGCTTCGCCCACGATAAATATTTGAATGGACCGCAGCTGCCCGATATTTACATTGATATCGAAGTTGCGAAACGTGCGTCCTACCTGAGCGCGAAGATAATCTGTCAGCTTTGCAAATGGGATACCCGCAACACGAATAGCACCTACTTGTGGAAGATAGACGTTCCCCGAACGATCGACAGTAAAGTGCCCATCCAGCGTTACCTGTCCCCAGAGTCGGACCAACAGTTCATCTCCCGGTCCGATCAAATACTCCGGCGTCACCGGAATACGATCGACGGGAGCAAATGTCGCCGGAACATTACTGAACAAAGTTGATCCGTAGATCGGAAGCACCTTTCCCACAGAAGACGCAACCAGACGCTGATAAGGAGTAAGCGGAACAGGTGGTTCGTAGGCATATGCATTCTGGCCCACGCGGCGGCCATTACGTTCCGTCGATGAATCGGACGGCGTGGTACCTAGGTTCTGCACTCCATTGAGCGTTGAGCCCTCTTGCGGAAGCTGGGGGAGCTGAGGAAGCTGTTGATTCGTTGAATCTGAACCTGAGCTCTGACTTTGAGGACTTTGATTTGCCGTGCTTTGAGTTGGCCCTAGAGAAGCGAAGGGATTATCGTTTGGCTGGGTCGATTGTCCGTATGTCGTTAACGGAGCCGAACAGGTAATGCACGTCAGAACCAATACACGCAGAGCGCGGAACCACTCCTTCGCCGTCATTCTTAACAATTCTCTTGAATGAAGTTTCTTGCAGGTACAGTTCATTTCACCTTTGCAATCAGAGTCACGACCGCTTCGCATTAAGCTCATCTGCTACTAAAACCCTTCCACAACTCACTGGACGTTCGGTTATCTCATTACATTCGATACTCTAAGCATAACGGATATTTTGAAGCATCGTTGTTATCGCTTCCAGCTGTGCTCTTTTCTAGTAGGATCGAGTAAGGGCAGCACGTACATCTTACGCTCAAACTACAATGGATATTCATGTGCCAGTTGACTCGAACCTTAACGTGAACCTCCCCGTATGAGAGCAACCCCGAACTCAAAAGAACTACTGATCTGTATGGCCTTTGGGTTGTCCCTGCTCCCGACAGGGCTTTGTTTGGCTCAGGACGCGACAGAGACTGATTCTGCGAATCATTCAGATGCCACTCTCGAAGTCCCACACCTTCAGCCATCTTCGTCGTTCGTTCTTCAGGCTGATGCGGTTCCCTCGACTCTGATCGAGCCACCACTCCTCAACGGAACCTTTAAAGGAACCCTGATGAATGCTGGAAACTTGGCGTCGACTTACGGCGGTCATCAAGCGTCACAAATCCCCCAGGCATCGGCCCAGTCCGGGTTCCCCTATGGTCCTACCCGGCGGCAGCTGACAGAAATTATTGATCCGGACAAGCTTGGGTCAACCGATGTCCCAATGGACAGCTGGATCTACCCAGCTTTGGAAAGACTCGCCGACATGGGGTATATCACCACGCAGAGCGTCGGGATCCGCCCGTGGGCACGCAAGGAATGCCTACGCCAGCTTCGCGAAGCAGAGAACGAGGTCAATCGCTACAACGGAAACAAGGCTATGGATCAACAGGCAGAGCTGCTTATCTCAGATCTGCATCGGGAACTCGCAGACCCTGTAGACAGCAATTCGGTCGTCCTGGAATCGACCTATAACCGCGACGGCGCCATCATAGGACCAGCGATTACCGACAGCTACCACTTCGGCCAGACCTGGTGGAATGACTTTGGCAGGCCGCTTGGGCGGGGCACAAGCGTGATCGCTGGGCTCTCCGGCCGTGCCACCTATAATCGATACTTCGTCTATGCTCGTGAAGAGTTACAGCACGACCCAGGCACTCTGGCTCGATCGGACGAGCAGGCCCAATTCATCACCACTCTGGATGGATTGCCAAACGACTATCCTGCCTCTCCCGCTACCTCCGCCTACGAGCGTGTCAGGCCGATCGAGTTATATGCAGGTGTAGCCTTTGGCGGCAACGCACTATCCTTCGGAAAACAGGAACTCTACTGGGGTCCGACGGTGATCGGCCCTCTCTCATTCTCAAGCAACGCAGAGCCCACCTACAATCTGCAGTTCGTCGCCACACGTCCACACCCATATCCATTTGCTCCAAACCTCGGAACCTATCGGTTTGACTTCGTCTTCGGCAAACTCTCCGGCCACCAATCACCGAATCGGCCCTACTACAATGGCTCGAAGATTGATTTGACCTTCGGGCCATATCTTGAACTCAGCTTTACTCGCTGGTCCATCTTGTGGGGCGTCGGTCATCCAATGACGTTAGAAAGCCTGAAAAGGAACTTGTTCAGCTTCAACGCTACCGGCGGCCAATTCTATGGTGCGCGCAACGACCCAGGAGACCGGAAGAGCGGCTTCGACTTCCGTCTGCACGTTCCAGGTCTGCGCAAGTACGTCACCATCTATGCGGACTCTTACGCTGATGACGAACCAAGTCCCCTTGACGCCCCTCGACGCGTCGTCTGGAGTCCCGGCATCTACTTCGCCCGGCTCCCTCTCTTGCCCCATATGGATCTCCGAGTTGAGGCCGCCAGCACCAACGAGCTTAGCCACGATGAAGGCTCCCGGGTCTTCTGGAACACTCAGTATCACGACGCAAACCTCAATAAAGGCTTCTTACTGGGCACTGCGGTTGGCCGGGACGGGAGGGCTATCGAAGGCAGAAGCGGATACTGGTTCTCTGCACGCACTCGCGTTGAAGCCGGATATCGGCAAAACAAGCTGAGCGCTATCTTCTATACCGGTGGCGGCACCATCACAGACGGATTCGTCAACGCGTCTTACACGTGGAATCGCAACTGGTCAGCCCAGGTATTTGCCCAGTACGAACGCTTTATCATTCCCACGTTCATGGCTGGAAGCCAGCACAATGAAAGCGGCTGGTTTCAACTTACCTGGACACCGAATCTGAAGCTTACGCACTAAAGAGCTTCTCCCTGACTTGATTGGGGTATAACCAGCTTATTTTGGCGTCTGCCAAATCGCCTGCCTGAGCTTGGGGTCCCTCTTTTCGCTGCTAGGCAAAGATGCAGGCAACTGTAGACCCTTACACCATCTCCAATGGAAGTCGAGATTGGAAAGGTGGCTACATGTCGTCCAACGATCAGAAAACTCAGCAATCTACTTACGAGCATCCACATCCGGACCCGGAACACGCGACCGAACCTTCTGGACCCAAAGGCGATAACCCATCCACGGCCGGTCCTGGTCCGACGAATGTTCAATCCAACACGCCAGAAAACAGCTTGGGCCACATCAACCCATCTGCGCCCGAGGATGCAAATATCACCCCCGGAACCGCTGGAAAAAAATAATCCTCCACTTCAGCGGCTTTCTGGAGTCGCCCGCAGTTCGCCTTTGAACCTCGGTGTTTAAGCCTCGAGGTCGATCCGCTCCTGTGCCCTAAAAGCAGCTCCCGTCGATCGATCGGAGCATCAATGTACGATGGTGGGCAGATTGTTCTGTGCAACAACTGCCAATGATGGTATTTCCTGACAGAATTCACAGACTAAGAGAATCGATCGATACGATGCCTGCTCTGTCGTTGCGCTCGCGGCAATCCAGCGCCACTTTGTGAAGCAGTCGGCGAAGACAGACTACAAATGATTGTTCATGCGGCCAGATAACAAGGAGCAAGCCAGTTTATGGAAATAGAAAGCAGTCTCCATCTACAACAGCAAATTGCACGGTTGCAGGCGTTACTCGAAACCTCGCATAAGATTCACAGCACCATCGAGCTCGATCATGTTCTCCGGTCCGTCCTGCAGATCACCGTACGCGAGTTGGAGATGGCGGGCGCCTTCTTCACCGCCTTTCCCTTCTCTTATGGAGACATTCCCCCAAGATTCCTTCTGCACCCCCCGTCATCCGATCCAAAGCGCGGATGTTCTCGCTTCCCCTTGCTGGATCGCAAGGGCGAAGTCCTCACCGAGATGGTCGTAATCACACGAGACGGCGCTCCTCTCTCTCTCTTCGAACAGGATTTCCTCGAGCACCTCGCCACTCAAGCCGCAGTCGCCATCGAAAACGCCCGCTATCACGAACGCACCTTGGACATGGAGCGCGTAAAGCAGGATCTTGCCTGCGCACGCGATATTCAACGAAGCCTTCTGCCCCAGTCTTTCCCCAACATCGCTGGCTACAGTATCGATGGCCGATCGCAAACCTGCTACGAGGTAGGCGGTGACTACCTAGATATTATCGAGCTGACATCCGGACAGCTCATGATCGTAGTGGCCGATGTCGCCGGAAAAGGCTTGGCCTCCGCACTCGTGGGCAGTTCGTTCCGCTCCGCTCTTCGAGCCATCGCAAACTCCGGGATGTCATTGGTCGAGATCGCAACTCACATGAACGTCCTGCACTACAACGAAGGTGAGGAATCACGGCGTCGCTATGTCACGTCGATTTTCCTTCGTCTCGATCCCACCACCCACACCCTTGAAGTAGTTAACGCTGGACACAACCCCGGCTTTCTCCTCAACGGCAGCGATCTACCTGAGATGATTGAGGCCTCCGGCACTCCCGTGGGCATGTTGCCTTTCTCTACCTACAGAGCAGAAAAATATGTACTGTCCAATAAGGCGAAGCTGCTAATCTACACCGACGGAATGACTGAGGTCTTTCAAGGTAACGAAGAATTTGGTCAGGATCGCCTTCTTGAGGCGTTCCGCACCTCGCGCGCTGTCGACGCGCCAAGTACCCTGAAATCGATCTGGCAGGCACTGGACGCATTTTCCAACCAGGAATCGCAGACCGATGATATGACCGCACTTGTAATTGGCAGGAAGCCGTAGGAGGCGAAGTGGAAGGTAAGAACGTGAATAGCATCGAACTGCGTCTCCCTTCTCGGCTGGGTTTTGAAAAGATCGCAATGAGCACCGCCTCCAGCGTTGCGAAGCTGATGGGTTTTGCTCCCGAACGCATTGAAGACCTCAAGACCGCTATCGCAGAAGCCTGCATCAACGCAATGGAACATGGAAATAAACTGGATGAGTCCTTGATCGTCGTCGTCATCCTCTCGATGGACGAGACCTCGCTGGAGGTGAAGGTGCTCGATATGGGAACGGGTCCCCCAAGTGTCGTCCACACGCCGAACATGGACAAGAAGATGCACGGGGAAGAACCCAGTCGCGGAATGGGGATGTTCCTCATTCAGGCACTGGTCGATGAAGCAGAATGGGTCAGCTCACCTCCCAGCGGAAGCTATGCGCGACTGGTCATCCGTTTGAACAAGACAGAAGATTGAAGGAGATACAAATGTCGGAGTTAGGCACCAAGGTCAAAATGGAACAGGTCAAATGCGCTTCGGGCGACCCCATCACGGTGCTCCGTTTTGCGGGCGATATTACCAGCACTTCCGAACCCGCAGTCCTCGGAACATATGGAGGCCTATCACCCGAGACCTCAAAGCGCATCCTGCTCGACTTTTCCAAAGTCGAATATCTCAACTCCAGCGGCATCGCGCTCATCATCCAGCTACTCTACGCCGCCAGCCAGAAGGGCCAGACCGTCCAGACTTTTGGCCTGACACCACACTTCCAAAAAGTCTTCACCATGGTCGGCATCACAAAATACACCAAGCTGTTTCCCGACGAAGCCACCGCTTGCGCCGGGTTTGAATAACCGCGAACTAGATTCTCCTACTACGTGACCGCAAGAACCGATCTTGAATCGAGAGAGCTCTGAGGCCGCGGATCGCGTTGGATTCGTAAGACAAGGATGTCATCTTCTTGGCCGAAGGCCTCGGCCGCGGCTGCAAGTGCAGCCGCCGAGATCGGCTTCTGAAGCATCTCCTGGATGCGTTCAAACCCGAACAGCTCCTTATGTTGATCCTGCGCCTCCGCGACACCATCGGACATCAACATCAACGTGTCTCCGGGCGCCATCGAGAAATGCGTCACGAAGAAATCCGCGCCTGGTATCACCCCGATCGGAAGTGAACCCTCCATCGGGACCTCAGCACCATTGAGGTAAGGCGGTAGATGACCCGCATTCGCCAATGTTACCTGTCCGTCCTTGGTGATTTTTAGTATCAGGCACGTCGCACTCGCGCGGCCACGACCCCATAGACGGTCGTTCAGGCTGTTCATTAATATCAGTGGATCGGAGTGATATTGCACAGCGGTGCGGACAGCGCCAACGATCAACGCCACAAGCATGCCAGCCTGCAACCCCTTTCCCGTCACGTCACCGACAATAATCAGCACGCTTCCATCGTCAGTCTGCGGAAGAATCTGAAAGAAGTCTCCGCCAACTTCCCGCGCCGGACGATACTCGCTCTCGATCGCGAAGCCAGACACCGTCGGCAACTCTTCTGGGATAAGAACGTGCTGCACCTGTCGTGCCTGCTCGATCTCCGCCTTCCACTGCTCTCGCTTACGTTGCGTATACAAAAAGCGCCGCAGCAACATAACTGTAATCAGAAAGATCGAGAGGATCGTCGCAATCGTGCCGAGCTGGAAGTTGAATCCAAAGACATCGAAGCGGGTGCGTATATGGAACAGATGCAGATTGACTTGATAGAGCGAGAGCGCAACAAGAAGCACTGCGGGCAAAGCAAGCCAACCCTCTGTCCTCTGCTTAACAATGCCTCGAACCGTGATCGCGAAGAGCAGAACAACAAACGCCAGCTGCAGTCCGAGCAGAACAGGCGATAGATAAACTGCTGCATGGACGGGAACCCGCGTACCATACAGCGGCGCACGCAGCATGGCCGTGCAGATCATTGTCAGGGTAACCAAACTCCAAACAATTCGATGGATCCATGCCATCCTGGCGATTCGGAACCAATATGCCCAGAAGATCACCCAAAGCCCAATTCGAATCGGACTGATGATCACACCCTGCAAAACCACTCCCGGCATCAGCGAGATCCAGGTGGCAAAGTTCACGATGAGAACGACGCTGTTCTCCAGAATCGTCACCGCACAAACCAGGCTCAACCAGAGATAGGCAGGCTCCGAGCGATCCATCCACAGAAGACTTACCGCGACCGCCCACGCGAGCATCAGAATAAAGATCTCGAGGAAGCCGCTGCCAATTGCATGGGCAGTATCGTCCCAGTCGAGCTGAATCAGAGTCGATATAACTCCCGCATGACCCAGAACAGGTGGCTCATGCATTCCACCAGCATCCGGACTAAGAAACGGGGTTGCACTGTCCATCCACATCCGCACCGCAATCGTCATCGGGCCGCTGCGAAGATCGCGCGGCAGTCGGAACGACCTCGGCACCGTGCTGTAAGCGGTCACACCCTTCGCGGTAAAGTCGCCGAGCTCTCCGATGAGCTTGCCATTCACGTAAACCTGATACGCGTCGTCTGCGCTGTCCGGCATCTTGATGGCAAGCCTGCCATGCGAGCTCTGCACGTTAATTCTTAGCCGATACCATGCATAGCCGGCGTAGTTCGGATAGCCGCTCCCTGTCCAGCCAGGAATGTAACCACTCGTCCCCAGCTCGACGTTCTCCGATCCAGCCGGCGGAGTTACGTCGATCGTTCCCCAACTTGAATCGTCGTAGTCCTGCTGGGCCCACGCAAGATCGTCACCGGTATGAAACTTCCACGGCCCCGAGAGTTCAACCGTGCCGTCCCCCAGCGTCGCCTCAAGCTGTACTGCGCCTGCGGCGGCCGCCTTAGCATGCTGTCCATGCAATCCAGCTGTCAGGCTGAAGAGCAGCAGCAACACAATCGAAGTTCCTGCATAACGCATAGCTACTCTCAAGATCTGATGATCCATTACCTGGGTTAATCCAGTCCCTAGACTGGTGACTGCCACCACTACATTCGTCTACAAACCGACACAAACTGAGATCCGGAGCAACAGGACTCTCGCCGCCCGCCACGCAAGCTGCGATAAGCCGTGAATCGCACTCAGCGCAGACGAGAAGCCCGTTATAGTGCAGCATCATCGTCATCATACCGCCCGCGACGGCTCATATCTGTCAGCCCAATTCAGAAGATCTTCGACAAAAACCCTTTCCAACCTGCAGGATGCGGCCAAGACCTGATGGAATAAGGCGGAACACGTGGGGATTCTTGTTCCGCAGGCTATCCGACCGATGTTGGAATGTCAACGTCGCCAGCTGGCGCCTACAGCAGCCTACTGGATCATCCCAAAACGTGGCCGCGTTGACCCGCTCCCTCCTTTCGAACACTATGCCTATCCCAGCGTCTGTCGCGGACATCTGGCAAAAGCCGTAGTTCAATTGCATTACCGGGACCATCACGTCGAAACACCTCTATTACCAGTCGCTTGTCTTATCCGGCAAGAACGTCAGAATCAATCAAATCTCTGCAATCGACAGATACAACAATACTTCCATTTGAGGTGCAAACTTTTGCATATCTGCAATACGTAACTGATGGAGTTCACTGGATTTTCAACCTTTTCCTTTGGCACGGGACGTGCATCCACAATGCCCATCGACCGGCTACAACTCTTGTCTGATCTGCAATTCTGAAGTCGCTCCTTGGTCCACCGTGATTCCAAAATGTACGTGCAAATCTCCGGAGGAATACAACATGAAATATCTTCGCGCCATTTTTGTCCTGGCCCTGTTCTGCGGGTTTTCTAGTCTCGCTTTGGCTGATGACATCGACTTCCACATGAGTGTTCTTGACCCGCCGCAGCAGCTCAACTACACCTCCATCGACAACACTGACCCATTCGCGGTCAGCTTCAGTGCTTGTCCCCAGATCATCAAAGCAACCGCATGCTTCACGGGATTTAACGACACGAACACGACGTTCACGAGCTTGAGCCTTGTCTTCGACAACTCGACAAATCCCAAGGACCCCAGCGACTTCATCAATTTCCTCAACGGTCAAACTCCAACGTGCGATACCACCCCTGCGTTGAGTCTGTTCGGCTCCTCGTCTTGCTCCCTGAACGAAGCCGAGACTCAGTACCTTCTCAGCTTTTCAGGCGGCTCAGGAATCGCCCCAGGTCAGTTTTTCTTCATCGCAGAGACTGGCCCGACAGCGGCTGCCTTCGGTACAGGAACCGGAGTCGTCGGTATAACCCCGGAGCCAGATTCGCTTCTTCTCTTCGCTACTGGTGTGATGATGGCAGGATTGTTCTTCTTCCGGCAAGGATGGATGAAGGTCAGCAATCGACGCATCTAATCAGCGCGTCGTGCCTCGAAGATGAGTTACTTAACTAGTCGAATCAGTGATCCGCAGAAAGAGCCCCGGCACACACCGGGGCTCAACTTTTTTTGACCTTACCAGAGCAGCTTCAACGCGAATTGAACCTGCCTGGATGTCGTCGAGGTGCTGGTGATGGCTCCTGCCGTTCCCGAAAGACCTGAAGGTGTGAAGACGATCAGATTGGGAGTATTGAAGTTGGCCCTGTTCAGCAGATTGAAGAGTTCGGCACGAAACTGGACAGTCAAGCGCTCGCTGACAGCCGTGCTCTTGAGCGCGGAAAAATCCCATGTCGCGAGCCCCGGACCGCTCAACGAATCTCTGCCGAGGTTTCCATAGAAACCGCTATTCGCCGGTGGTGCCAAAAACGCTGCGGGATTGAACCACTGCGATGGCTTGCCTGTAATCACACGACCGGTGAAGTTTGGATTCGCAAAAGGTCTGACGGGATTGCGAGTATCTCCGTTGTTCGAAGGGTTGTAGCTGAGCTGCGGTGTAATTGGAAAACCGGACTGCAAGGTGACAATGCTATTCGCTGACCATCCCCCAACGAAGCCGTTGGCCAAACCAGACAGATCGTGAGCAAAGGGTTTACCACGCCCAAAGGGCAACTCATAAATAGCATTAATCGCGGCGACGTTTGTGGCGTTGAACGTCGCCGGGCCCCAATCGGCGTGCAGGTCATGCGGGTTGGACGCCAACGCTGGCGCGTTCGCTGACGTTGTTGCGTTCAGTGAATCGCCATCATTCAGAGCTTTTGAAAAAGTGTACATACCACGCAAGGAAAGGTCGTGGCTGAAGCGGCGGTTCACATCTACCTGGAGTGCGTTGTACCTGCTATCACCCACAGCAAACCAGGTCCAGGTATTTGCTATCGAGGTATTGGCCTTAGGAGCACCGGCAGGGATGTAGAACGATCCTGCTGGAATAGCTGCATTCGCCAAAGCTCCAGGGAAGGTAGACGGATATCGGGCCGGGCAAGGCGAATCCGGGCAGATAGTCGGAACCGGTTGATTGGCATCGATACCGATCAATTCGTGGTAGCCATGCGATCCTATATATCCAATCGTCAGCGACGTATTTTTATCCAACGCCTGTTCAACTCTTAACGAATAAGAGATAAGAGTAGGCATCTTCATATCAGGTTGAACGCCTCCCGGCACAAGAAGCGCCTTTGCCGGCACCGGGCCCTGTGGCGCGATCGGCAACTGCGAAACGGTCAAAGCAGCAATGCTGTAAGTCGGATTAAACGGAGCGTTCTGATCCGTTCGGTATCCCAACGCATCCTGGAGTTCGTTATACATTCCGAATCCCGCCCGGACGACTGTCTTATCGAGATGCGGGCTCCACGCCACACCAACTCTTGGCTCCGGAAGGAACTTCGCATTATTGGTAGTGAAGGTATTGTCCCCAACGCGCGGCTGATTGGAGATCACGCCATTCGAAAATGTATAAGTGGACGCACGCCCATGCGCTTCATTCCATCCGGTCGAGAACTCGCCACGAAATCCGAGACTCAGCGTCAACGTTGGCTTCAGGCGAATAACATCCTGAGCATAGACTGCTCCAAGCAGAGACCGCCAATTCATCTCGGTCGGCGCCGGATCGTATAAGAACGAAGTAGTAACTCCCGTCAGGAATGTCTGAAGACTAGCAAATGTCGCCTGCCCATACTGACTCAGAGCTAACGTCTCGTTCGACTGGAACTGTTGGAACCATGCTCCGACGCTCAATTGATGGACCCCACGCGACAAGGTCACACGGTCTTCATACGTGAATATATTTCGCGCAATTGAAAGATTGCTTCCATTGTTACTTCCCGCCAGGCCAATCTGAGCCTGCGGATTCGACGCCGCACTTCCTCCCACCACAACCGCGCCTACCGGATGTCCAGCGAGAAATCCAGGCACATTCGCCGCCGGTGTACCGGGCGTCGGCTCTCCCGTAAAGAAATAGCCGGCACGAGAGAAACCAACCCGCGCAACATTCAGCAGAGAAGGTGAAAAGACGTGGGTCTCGTCCACACTAACAACCTGCTCACGAAGATTCAGGACGTCGCTGCTATAGGGATCGACCGCAGTAGGCGTGAAATCACTGCCATCGTCGATCGTGTAAGTTCCCGAAAGGGTGTCTTTCAGAGAGAAGACTTGGTCCAGTCGAGCAGTCGCAAAGTTCTCTTCAATAGTCTGCAGTGGAGTGCTGTACACCTGCGCAATTCCGCTGAAGTCCGGATCGGTCGCTGAGGGCGTGGGCCACAGATCGAGCAGTGGCTTCACACTCGCGACGGCCGCTGCACGAGAAGCCAGGTCAGGCACAAACGCCAGCGACGTCTGGTGCAGGTGCTGCCGATATCCTTCATAGTTTGCAAACAAAAACGTCTTATTCTTTCTCAGAGGGCCGCCCGATGCGACTCCAAATTGATTCCGCTGAAAGGGTGGTGCGGAGCCCTGATCGAAATAGTTCGGTGCATCCAGCGCGTTGTTGCGCAGGAACTCGTATGCCGAACCGTGCCACTGGTTGCTGCCCGATTGCGTAACGATAATTACCTGCGCACCCGGCCGTTTTCCGTACTCGGCGCCATAAGAATCGCGCAAAATGTTAAATTCGCGGACTGCCTCAACACCCAACAGCTGCTGGCTCGGCCCTCCTGGCTGAAAGTTATTCTCCGCCGCACCAGTGAACTCAACTCCATTCAGCAAAAAAAAATTTTGCTGAGGACGATTTCCCGACACTGCAAAGTTATTGCCGGTGGTCGAATTTGAAACTCCAATTCCACCCGTCTTTTGCGAGGTGAAGTTAACGATCCCCGGATTGAGCGTCAATAGCAGATCGTAGCTTCGCCCGTTCAGAGGCAACTCCTTCACCTGCTTCTCGCCCACCAACCCGGAGATGTCCTGAGTGCTGGCGTTAACAATAGGTACATCCTCTGTCACAGTCACTTGCTCTTTTACCTGCCCCACCTGCAGAACTAAATCAGCGGTGGCGTCCTGACCCACCACCAAAACAACTCCGGCTCGTATCCGCTCTGCAAAGCCTTGCTTCGCAGCACGGACCTCGTAGTGCCCGACCGGAAGCGCCACCATCTCATACTGCCCCGCCTGACTCGTAATGGCGGTCCGCGACACGCCAGTGTCAAGGTCGTTCGCTGTCACAGCCGCTGCGCCGACAGCAGCCCCGGTAGAGTCGATGACTCTACCCGACAAAGTGGCAGACACCTGCGCTCCGGCGGAGGCAGAGCACACCAACCATAGGCCCATGGCCATTACTGACAAGCGAAAAATTGTTAGCTTCATTGCGGGCCTCATCAAGTTTTGGAATGAAACAGATCGTGAGACTTCTTTCACCTTAAAGTTTTGCGCAATGATTCAATCAGCACGCGATGCAATATCACGCCAGCTGCAACAGTCGGCTTTTGCATTCAAAAAAGGTGCTTAAAGCTGAATCACAGATCTCTTCCCGACCGGAAAGACGAAGACTCATCTAATCAGGGACTTCTTATCGATTCAAACGAATTAAACCGTTATTGTCAACGAGTCTAGTCGGGTAGAACGATCATGACTTCGGTTGATTTAATGAGAGCAACCGCAACCTGGCCACTCTTCAGGCGCAACTCTCTCACAGCATCCGCTGTAATGATGGATGTAATGCGCTGGCCACCAATTGACAACGTGACTTGGGCAAGCAAGCCGTTGACCTTGATGTCGGTAATTCGTCCGGTCAACTGATTTCGCCCGCTCACACGCCGAAACATGCGACGCGTCTTCTCCGGTTTACCCTTAACGGAAGCCCGCGGCAACAGCCGGTCGACTTCGGCCTCGGGGATCCGATGATGGCCACCCGGGGTTTGGACACTCTTCAGTTTTCCGTTGTAGATCCACTGCTTCAGCGATGCATAGCTGACGCCTAGCACTTGGGCCGCTTCACGTGGTGAGTAGAGCTTGGGCATAGATGATACTCTCCAGCGGAGCATAATCGCGTCAAAAGCACGCCGACGCTCTTGGCAATGATATAGCCGAAGTTGCCCATACCACTTCGTCTTTGGCGATAATAGAGGATATGTCGAAACGCGAATTTCAGACCGAAGTCAGTCAGCTGCTCCAACTCATCATCCACTCCCTCTACTCTCACCCAGAGATATTCCTCCGCGAGCTCATCTCCAACTCCTCCGACGCGCTCGATAAGCTTCGCCACTTAACTCTCGTTGACGAATCCTTCAAGTCTCTCCCCTTCGATCCCCGTATCGAGCTTGACCTCAACGAAGAGAGCAAAACCCTCACCATCAGCGACACGGGCATCGGCATGAGCGAGGAAGACCTCGTCTCTCACCTCGGCACCATCGCCCGCTCAGGCACCAAAAACTTTCTCTCGCAGCTCTCCGGCGACGCCCGCAAAGACTCGAATCTCATCGGCCAGTTCGGCGTAGGCTTCTACAGCGCCTTCATGGTTGCCGATAAAGTTGAAGTCGTCTCCCGCAAAGCCGGAGAAGACAAAGCATACCGCTGGACCAGCGATGGCAAGACCGGCTTCGTCATCGAGCCTGCCGAACGCGCTGTCGCCGGCACCACCATCCTCCTGCACTTCAACGAAGAAGGCGCGCAGTACGCCAACAGCTGGCGTCTGAAGGAGATCGTCAAGAAGTACTCCAACCACATCGCCTTCCCCATCTTCCTCACCTACGACAAGAGCGATTGGAACGAGACCGAAAAGAAGTCGATCAAGACCCGCACCACCGAACAGGTCAACGCCGCCAGCGCTCTCTGGCGCCGTTCCAAGAGCGAGCTCACCGACGACGACTACAAAGAGCTATACAAGTCCATCACCGGCGACTGGGAAGATCCTCTCTTCTGGTTCCACACCAAAGCCGAAGGCAGCCTCGAATACACGACGCTCTTCTACATCCCCTCCAAGGCTCCGCTCGACCTCTACCAGGCAGAGTACAAAGTCGGCGTCAAGCTCTACGTCAAACGCGTCTTCATCATGGACGATGCCAAGGAGCTTCTACCCCAGTACCTTCGCTTCGTTCGCGGCATCATCGACAGCGAAGACCTGCCGCTCAACGTCAGTCGCGAGATTCTGCAGCAGAACAAAGTCCTCACCAGCATCCGCACCGCCAGCGTCAAAAAGATCCTCTCTGAGCTGAAGAACGTCGCCACCAGCCAACCTGAGCAGTATCTGAAGTTCATCTCCGAGTACAACCGCCCCCTCAAAGAAGGGTTATACGGCGACTTCGCCAACCGAGAGACTCTCCTCGACCTAGTCCGCTTCAAATCCACCAAGGTCGACGGTGTCACCAGTCTCGCCGATGTCAAATCACGCATGAACGGGGAGCAGAAGAGCATCTACTACATCACAGGCGGCTCTGAATCCCTGCTTCGCACCTCGCCCCTACTCGAGATCTACAAGAAAAAAGACCTTGAAGTACTCATCCTCGATGACGACTTTGACGAAATCGTCTTCTCCGGCATCGAGAAATATGACGACATCGACTTGAAGTCCGTGAACAAGACCTCAACCAGCGAAGACCTCAAGGACGAAGCAGAACCCGACAAGGCCGAATCGCTGAAGCCATTGCTGGACAAGCTCAAAGCAACTTTGGGAGATCGCGTAAAAGATGTCCGCGCCTCCGTACGTCTCGCCGATAGTCCATCCGTCATCGTCTCCGACGAAGAGGAACCATCCATCAAGATGCAGCAGATGATGCGCGCAATGGGTCAAAAAGACATCCCTGCCCTCAAACCCACGCTCGAAATCAATCCCGATCATGAGATCGTCAAAAAACTGCTTGCACGCTCCGACGACGCTGTCACCGACGACGCCGCGTGGCTGCTCTTTGATCAGGCTCTCCTCATGGAAGGCGTACCGCTCCAGGATCCCGCATCCTTTGTGCATCGCCTCAACCGCATCTTGAACCTCTCTATTTAGGGCTTGTCCGGTTTGCTGCTGAGAACAAGTGAACCGCACATCGGTGTATGGAAGGAGCAGGAGGAGCCGCCAATCAGAAATCGAAAGACGGCCCTCCACTACCCGTAATTCTCGATGGATCAGGCTCAACAAGATCGGGGCCAACACTCCTACCTCTCCCAATGATTTTGTGCTCCACTCTCTGCGTCATACAATACGTATAAGACTTGCCGAATCAGGAATGGCGCTTCACCATCATGAGAATCGAGGA
Organism: Tunturiibacter lichenicola; assembly: GCF_051013355.1. GTDB lineage: Bacteria > Acidobacteriota > Terriglobia > Terriglobales > Acidobacteriaceae > Edaphobacter > Edaphobacter lichenicola_F. The sequence continues at coordinate 1,808,366 of NZ_CP132944.1, forward strand.
AACTGCAGCAACTCATCTCGATAGAAGTGTCGATCCAACACCTGCGACAATAAAAACGAGCAAGTTCAACTCTCGGGAAGGTGCTGGTAACGAAGTTCAGCCAAACGCCAATCACCCGCTATAGCAGGTAGGGTGCTGGTGTAAGTCATAGTCGGGCCTGTAGCTCAACGGTTAGAGCAGGGGACTCATAATCCCTTGGTTGGGGGTTCAAATCCCTCCGGGCCCACCACAGATTTCCAAAAAATTCCCCAATAAATGCTCGCAACCACTGTCATAGCTCGCTGCTTCCTTGGGCCACGACATCTCGCCGTGTCGGAAAAGGAACTGTACTTTAGCCAAAAGGTGCAATTCCAGTACAGTTCGGTACACCGCGTTGTACAAGAGGGCCCGTTAAGACAAACTCCGGCACATGGAAAGCTGTCATTCGCAAGACCGGCTGGCCAACCGCGGCCAAAACGTTTCGCACAAGACGGGATGCTGAGGACTGGTCACGGCGCACGGAAGATGAGATGGTGCGTGGGGCCTATATCAACGGGCGACAGTTGATCGTTTGACGCTGGCGCAAGCTCTGAAGCGATACGTCGAAGAGGTCACACCAACAAAGCGACCATCTTCCCAGGAACCCGAGTACCGTCGAGCAGCGATCCTTAGCAAGCATCTAGGTAAATATTCGCTTGCTGCTTTGTCGCCTGAGATTGTTGCTAAATTTCGCGACCTGCGTCTCTCAGGGGAAGACCGCAAAGATGCTGGGGGCAAACCCATCCCACGTGCGAACAACACCGTGCGCCTCGATCTCGCGCTGCTTGGCCACCTGTTGACTGTAGCCATCAAAGAATGGGGAATAGGGCTTCCATCCAATCCGGTTCTGCTTGATCGGCTTTCAGCATCCAAACCACTATTCTCATTACCTCATCAAGCCGGCGCGCAAGACCTTCGACGCGTTTGATCGTCAAAGAGTGGCCGGAGTTAGCTTGCTCTCTGGTCAAACTAATTCCTATCTACGCACGCTCCAATACTTACTCCCGAGTACAGTTGACGAGGTAGAGGAATTGATCGTCTAACTGAACACTTCATCTTTAGAATCGACCACCGGTTTTCGGCTTGTATCCTGCAAAATGGGCCGCTCAAGAAAGTGCCAAGTGAGGGCCGCATACAGAAGGGACACGGCAAACGCAATCGCCACTCCAACTAATTGGTGACGCAGATGGCGATGCAGAATATAGAGAATCGTGGAGTGAATCAAATAGAAGCTAAAGCTGATTTTTCCGATATAGACGAGTGGACGAAGTTTGAGAAACCCCACGACACGACCGCTCAGCGCCCAGAAGACAATACCGACATAACCGATAAGGCTAAGCTCATAGAGCCAGACGTTTACTAGGACGCTGTTGGCTGCAGGCTGAAACCAGGGGTACCAAGACCACAGGAGCAACGGAATGGCTGCTCCGCCTGTCAACAAGAGACCGTAGCAGCCGTAGTGTTCCACCGCAGTACGGTTACGACGCCACACGAGCGCGATAAGGGCTCCGACTGTCAGCAAATCCATACGAAATGGGGTCGAGCTGTAGATGGGCCAATGCCCCGGATAATATGCAGTTTCTATCCATCTCATCAGAGGAGCGGCCAACACTAGCCCCCCCGACAAACAAGCGAGCGCCCCCTCGTCGAGGAGATATACCACGAAGGGCCACACAAGATAAAACTGCTCTTCGACCGCCAAAGACCAAAGAACGCCGAGAGAGTAGCGGTGATCCAACTCCAGAAATAACTTGGTATTCATTAGGAACAAAAACAGATACCAACGGCGCATCCAACCGATGCCAAACAAAATGGAGGTGACGCCAAGAAAGAGGATATAGGCAGGAAGAATTCTACGCATGCGTCGCTGATAGAACGAAGCTAGATAAGCACTCCAACCTTTGCGCCTACGCTGTTCTATTAGAACGCCAGTGATGAGAAAGCCAGACAGTACAAAAAACAAATCAACCCCCGTCCATAAGAGCTGTGAGCGGAAGGCGTGACTAAAAAAAACCATGAGCACAGCAATGCCGCGAAGACCATCGAGCTGCACAATGCGTTTCGCTTGATTCATATCGCTGTCCTGACCATCAGTGATTTTTTGGATTGGTCCGACACTTTGGAGCGTTATCACTTACTTCAGAATAAACTCAACACCCTATTTGTTGAGGGTGGCGGGACTTTAAACGCAACCCATAAACAATGGGCCGACCTATCGGCTTTCGAGTTGTTTATTTTTTACTTCTTTTCTGACAGTAACTAATTACGCTTATCTGGTGCTCCGGGTCTTGCTCGCCGGCGTCGGCCTTCAACAATTGCGCGACCTTTACAGGCCCGAACTGTAACTGCCGCAGTTATGATCGCATACTGTTTGGGATGGGAATTTGCAATCAGAATGACCCGAGGCTTCGTGATACTTTACAGATCATTCGTGAGCGAGAGACTGACAGATAGGCCACGTTATCAGTTACGTCCACGCAGAGGTAAATGGGTGTGGAGGCCTTCCGGATCGGAGAGATACTGTTTCTCACGAAGAAGCTTGCACACAGCACCTCACCTGCGCAGCAAACGTTTGAGACAGGCCTTCAAGTCCGCAGTTATTGGTATCAGCGCACTTTTCGTTCTTTACCCGCCTTGCCATCGGTCTTTGTCCCTACGCTTGAAGCTGGCATCGCCGTTTGCTGTTGAATGAGATTGATCTGGCTTTGAATCTCATTAATCGTGCGCATGGCAAATGGATATGGCCGGATTTGAAGAAGGGTGCAAATGTGTGGCGAGAGCTGTCTTGGCCGCAATTGGAAGATTAAACAAGCTGGATGCCTAAGCACGAATCCGTCGCTATCGCGTTTTATTTCCCGTTTCTGAGACGCCCCCCCAAAAAAAGTTACTGGCATTTTGAGGTCAAACCGGCATAGGTGACGAAGACCGTTCAAAAGACGCTGCACTGTCCATGCGGCCGGCAGAGCTGGGTCTGTGCGCGAGTTGCTAGAACCTCAAGCGCCAGGACGAGGAATACTTTGGGGGCCTGTCTTTTCCCAGGCGGTGGGCAAAAAGAACTGGATGCCTGCTTGGGCAGACATCCAGCTTTCTAGAAAGTTTTGGGTGTTCGCGAGCGGCTTCTCTCGCGAACACCAAAGGGTTGGGTTACTGGACGGTGAGCGTGAGGTTCGTCGAGCTCTGCGCCTTGGTAATGATATCCATTGCGGTCACGACCACGGTGTAGTTTTGCGCCGCTGGTGTCGTTGTCGTTGGCCGAGTCACACCGCCACCGGAGCAGGCACTGATGCCCAGCACCGCGCCGAGCGACAGTCCGACAGCGAGCAGCACCGCAGGCAGACGCGGCATCTGCCGTAGCCGCTCACGCGCTGCCTTCAGGCCCAGCAGCGGCAACAGCAGGAAGCCCAGTGCTACAGGCGCCAGCGGGTTGCCCGGGGTGGGCTGTTCACTGCGTGCTGCCGTCGTCGTGTTCGCTGTCTGGATGGTCAGCGTCACCGGAGTGACCGCACTGCCCGCCGCAATGGTTGCAGGAGAGAAGGTCGCGGTCGCGCCCGTGGGCAGGCCCGTCACCGAGAACGTGATCGCATCGGGGAAGGTGGTTCCCGTCAGCGCCAGCGTGAGGCTGAAGCTGGCGCCGAACCCGGGGCCACGCTCGCGCTGCTGCCCGAGCTGCCCGTTTACGGTCGCGGTGGCGAGGCTGAAGGGCATGCCCACCGAGAAGCTGATGGTCGCCGTGGCACCGGCATAGTTGCCGCTCGCCTACAGGTGCGGAACCGAACTTAGCCCCGTTCCGCGGCACCTCATACACCGCATTGTTGAACTCATCCGTGACGAACAGATTCCCTGCGCCGTCCACCGCCACGCCTACGGGCTCGCCAAAGCCGCCCACCGTCAGGATGGTCGGGTTGCTTATAGGGATGCTGCCCCCCCACCGCGACGATCTCCGACACCACACTGTGGCTCTCATCCGCGAAGAAGACATTTCCTGCTTTGTCCACAGCCACGCCATTGGGGCTCATAAAGTTGTTGCCGCCCACGTGGTTGACCGTCGAGCTGGGGGATACGACGCCGGGGGCGTTCCCGCCGGTGCCGGCGACGATCTCCGACACCAAACCGGTGTTCCCATCCGCGACGAAGACATCCCCGGCGCCGTCCACCGCCACAGCAACTGGAAAGAAAATCCGCTGCCTACGGTGTTGACCGTCGAGCTGGAGGATACGACGCCAGGGGCGTTGCCGCCGCTGCCGGCGACGATCTCCTTCACCGCACTGTTGTCCCCATCCGCGACGAAGACATTCCCGGCTTTGTCCACCGCCACGCCCTGGGGAGAGCTAACCGTTGACCAAGCCGTCGTTGCCCCCCGAAGGAGGCGGTCTGCGCCCGAAGGGCGGGCGCTACGATTCCAGCCGCGGCCAGAACGTCACACAGGGTAGTCTTGAGAAGGGTTCTGCCCCGGAGGGCAAAACGCAGCGAGCGCCCGAAGGGCCCGGTGAGGCGAAAGGGAAGAAACTCGTTTCATCAACAGCTCCAAATTAGAAACAAAATCAGGACAGCAGCGACGGCAGACATTCGAACTCGGCCGCAATGCGATCTTTGGGGACCCGTGTGCGCACAAACAGAAAGATCGCCGTCGCAATCCCCACCGACAAAACAACCACCGCGATCCCGAAGAAGCTGCGACCCCGAGCAGCGACTCCGGCATGACCTCGAAAACCTCCGTCAGGTTCTCAGCCAGGTCCTCCGTCGTAGCCACCGCAGTCTCTGCCTGGGTCGCTGGAGCGTCGATCGCCCCTTCGTCGCGTTCCGCAGACACCGCATGATGATCCGTGATGATCGGTACAAAGGAACCGCGCGGGATATTGATCCGGATCGGAGCATCGCTACCCTCGCCGGCATAGTGCTCCTTATGACGTTGCCGAAGACGACGGACATTGACACGAACGATCGAATCGTAACGCGGATCGTAGGTCGCATCCCTGCCATAGAATGCCCTGCCGATGTACGACTCCCTCATCAAGTCCGGCTCTCGCTCCGAGGCTTCGATAAGAAACCGCAGTAGCTTTAGAAGCCCTGAGGAGCGCTCAAAGGCCGCACTGGTCGCCAACTGCTCAAGCATTTGCTCAATATTTGTGGCTTGTCCCTCACCCGTGCCGACCGACACCCCTTGCACACCAATCCTTTTCCAAAGGAAAGTCGTCAGTGTAGGGCAGCCTTGTTCCAATCCCGATAACGGCTTTTCATGCCCAGCTAGCTGCGCGCGCATTCGGGTCTTCTGATAAATTTCATCGAATGGCGGCCGACACCCGAGAGAAACCTCGAGGTCCTGGACGATACGGCCGACATGTATCGATATTTTGACTGCACGGAGGCAGGGGAGTTTCTCTACGCTTGCATTGCGCACGCTATCGATAAGGACCTGCCCCAGAAAATCGACTTCTTGCGCCGCAATGATGAGGCGATGCGGCGCATCATGAACATGGTCGAGATGCGGGACATAATAGCGGAAAATCTCGTCAGGTTCGTCCGCCTGAACGAAGGCAACTTAGGTAGCAAGCGGCGCGAAGGTGAATTTGAGAAGTTGACCGACGATGAAGTGACCTCCATCGAGGCCATCGTTCGAGAAGCATTTGAAGGCTTCGTGAGCTAGGCGAATTCACCGTCTGTACAGCGGTTCGGAAACGTAATTTTGGACTCGTCTTTCTCAGCGCAAGGGCCAGCAAGCGAGCGACGACAATCGTAGAGGTTCATAGTAGGAGCATCCATGATCAGCCCGGTGGGCGAGACCGTTCCACATGGAGAAACGGAGTTACCGCACGCCGCATGACATATGAAGCTGCGAGCTAGCTCTTGACGCCAAGTTAGGTTGGTCATCGCAGCCGCATCTTCGATTGACATTGCTTTTCATCAAACAAGAAATCTCAGCCCGTTATCGCCAAGTGCCACTAGGTAAAAGCTCGTCTTGCCAAGGTCAATACCAACCGATCGTGCATGTTGATGATCCTCCTGAATCTGCCTACAAGCCCCCCGTAAGATCAAGCGGCGGACCATCTGAGTAAACCGGACTACGTCTAAGTTAATACCTTCCGGTTCCCCGTCAGTCGGGAGGAATTAGGTAGCTGGAGGGCCGAACCGGGAATCAGTTCCGCATGAGTGTCGCTCCGGACTCCGCCTGACCCACGTAGCAGGTGGCTGACCGTAGAGTTCTTGCTATACAATCCGATGCCATCGGGGCGGGAAGGGCGCAGTCTGCGAATGACCCTCCGCCGTGGAGGGACTTGTGCCAGCTCCCGACATAGTTTGGAAAGACGGCAAGTTTGGCCAAACATCGCGGCGCGACGCCTGGTGGCTTTCTCCGGCGGCAGTCCTATTGGGTTTCGGCGCGTTTCTCGTCTATGCCAACTGGGCGGCGTTCCAGAACAGCCATTACACCTACGGTCCGTATATCTCACCGTTTTATTCACCCGAGCTCTTCGGCAGCTCCCCCCACGCCTTGTTGGGCCCGAAACCGAGATGGTATCCGAACTTTCTGCCCTTTTCTCCGGCGTTGTTCATTCTCTGGATTCCAGGCCTGTTCCGTATGACCTGCTACTACTACCGTGGCGCGTATTACAAATCGTTCTGGGCCGATCCTCCGGCATGTGCGGTGAGTGAGCCACGGAAAAGCTATTTGGGAGAAAGAACCTTTCCGCTCATTATGCAGAATTTTCACCGCTACTTTCTGAGGCTCTCGTACATTGTCTGGGGCTTTCTGATCTATGACGCGTTGAGGTCTTTCTTTTTTCCTGAGGGATTTGGGATCGGGATTGGGAGCCTCGTTTTGGTCGTGAATGTCGTGCTCCTGGCTGGATACATATTCGGGTGTCATGCATTCCGACACCTGATCGGCGGAACATTTGACCAGATCTCGGATCACCTCGTTCGCCACAAGATCTACAACTTCGTGAGCCGACTGAACGCGGGGCATAAGAAGTGGGCCTGGGCGAGCCTTCTATGGGTTGCTTTTTCCGATATTTACATCCGTCTCTGTTCGATGGGCATCTGGCATGACTGGAGAATTCTCTAGATGCCGGAATTCCAGCGGTTCTCCTACGACGTACTCGTGATTGGAGCTGGCGGAGCAGGCCTGCGCGCTGCCATCGAAGCTGGAGCAGCGGGTGCGAAGGTGGGCGTGGTCTGCAAATCGCTACTCGGCAAAGCGCATACTGTAATGGCCGAAGGAGGCATCGCGGCAGCACTGGCCAATGTCGACGATCGCGACAACTGGCGGGTTCATTTCGCCGATACGATGCGTGGCGGTCAGTACCTGAACAACTGGCGCATGGCCGAACTCCACGCTAAAGAAGCTCCGGAATGCGTCCTCGAACTCGAGGCATGGGGCGCGCTCTTCGATCGCACGACGGACGGCAAAATTCTTCAACGAAACTTCGGCGGACACCGATACCCCCGGTTGGCCCACGTCGGCGACCGCACCGGCCTCGAGATGATACGCACACTCCAGGACCACGGCATCCATACTGGAATGGAAGTCCACATGGAGTGCACGGTAATCAGCCTGCTCCTCGATGGAAATCGCATTGCAGGAGCTTGCGGATACGACCGCGAGAAGGGCCGCTTCCAGTTGTGGGAGGCGAAGGCAGTGGTGCTGGCCACCGGCGGTATCGGGCGCGCCTTCAAGGTGACCAGCAACAGTTGGGAATATACGGGCGACGGCCTTGCATTGGCGTATCGCGCCGGAGCCGAACTCCAGGACATGGAATTCGTTCAGTTTCACCCCACCGGCATGGTCTGGCCGATCAGCGTGAGCGGCATTCTCGTAACCGAAGGTGTCCGCGGCGAAGGCGGCGTCTTGCGCAACAGCGAAGGCCGCCGATTCATGTTCGACGACATCCCTGACCTGTATAAGGAGCAGACTGCGGACTCTGAAGAAGAAGGCTGGCGGTATACGCAAGGCGATAAGAATGCGCGCCGTCCGCCGGAGTTGCTCACCAGGGATCATGTTGCGCGGTGCATCAATCGCGAAGTCAAGGCAGGTCGGGGCTCGCCGCACGGCGGTGTCTTCCTCGATATTTCCTGGATCAAGGAGCGCATGCCGAAATCAGAGGAACATATCAAACGCAAGCTCCCCAGCATGTATCACCAATTCAAGCAGCTTGCCGATCTTGACATCACAAAAGAGCCGATGGAAGTCGGTCCAACGACTCACTACATGATGGGCGGAATTCGCGTCGATGGCGATTCGCAGATGTCCAATGTGCCGGGGCTTTTCGCTGCGGGGGAAGCGGCAGCAGGATTGCATGGCGCGAATCGCCTGGGCGGAAATTCCCTTTCTGATCTCGTTGTATTCGGAAGGCGTGCGGGGCGCTTTGCCGCAGAATTCGCCAATGCCAACGGCCCAGTAACGATCGACGAGGAGGAGCTTCAGACCACCGCAACAGCGGCCCTCGCTCCCTTTGACCGTGGCCCTGCCGGTGAGAACCCATACCAAATTCAATACGACCTGCAGGAAACCATGCAGGACCTCGTCGGGATCGTGCGAGTCGAGAGTGAAATGCAACAGGCGCTCGACGCGATCGGGCAATTACGCGCGCGAGCAGAGCGAACAGGCATAGCAGGCAATCGCGAGTACAACAACGGCTGGCACACGGCGATCGATATCGGAAACATGATGATCGTGTCTCAAGCAATTACCCGTGCTGCGCTGCTGCGAAAAGAAAGCCGCGGCGCGCAGTTCCGCGAAGACTTCCCCAACAAGGACTCGGAGTGGGGAAAGTACAACATCGTCATCAGTCGAAGCGCAGACGGTGAGATGCAAGTCGAGAAGCGCGCGCTTACGCCGATGCCGGATGAGTTGAAGAAAGTGATTGAAGAGATGAAATAGCGGGAGACGAAGCGATGGCCACACCAGCGACATTTCGCATCTGGCGCGGAGACTCCGCGGGCGGCGCACTCCAGGATTACACAACACCCGTGGAGGAAGGCATGGTTGTTCTGGACGCGGTGCACCGCATCCAGGCGCAGCAAGCACCCGACCTGGCGGTGAGATGGAACTGCAAGGCCGGAAAGTGTGGATCATGCTCTGCCGAAATCAACGGCATGCCCAGCCTCATGTGCATGACCCGGCTAAGTGCCATCGACCTGAGTGTGCCGGTCATCGTGGAGCCAATGCACGCGTTTCCGCCCATACGCGATCTCGTCACGGATGTTTCGTGGAATTTTCGGGCCAAGAAGACGATCAAGCAATTCAAGCCCCGCCCACCCGACGCGGCCGATGGAACATGGCGCATCCAGCAGGCCGACGTCGAGCGCGTGCAGGAGTTTCGCAAGTGCATCGAGTGTTTTCTCTGTCAGGACGTGTGCCACGTTCTGCGAGAACACCACAAGTACGAAGAATTTATCGGTCCGCGTCTGCTCGTCTATGCTGCCGCACTCGAAATGCATCCGCTTGACACCGAAGATCGGGTCAGCGATTTGAGGCACAAGCATAACATCGGTTACTGCAACATCACGACTTGTTGCCGGCAGGTCTGTCCCGAGTCGATCACAATTACAGAGAACGCGATTATCCCGCTCAAAGAGCGCGTCGTGGACCGTTACTTCGATCCCCTGAAGCGGCTGTTCCGCATCCTCTAACTGAAACTCATCTCTCCCAATACCGGGAAGATTTGCTATCTCGGCCCCGCGTCCTGAACATCAAAGGGAACCAACTCCTGTTCCAATTCTCCCCATTCATAGGCTGGATTTTGAAGTAGCCGCACGCAGCGATTCCAGCGAAGAATGGCATCGTCGTTCCCTGCCGGGCGGATTTTCTCAGCCTCTGCAAAATGGTGTAGAGCATGGTCGAAAAGCGCCACCAGGGAGCGAGGTAGTTGTCCAGCGTTGAGCTGGGCTTTTGCGCGTCGCTCGTGCAGAATCCCAGTGTAGTAGAGGCGCTCGTACGCATCCTTGAGTTGCCGAAAGATCTCTTCGGTTTCCCGGTAACGATCAGACCCACGTCCGGTGAACTGATCTGTAAGGGCGAGACCAAGTAAACGCAATGCGTGCTGATGCTGCGGTTCGATGGTCAAGATATCGCGGCAGATCGACTCTGCCTCTTCCGGTTCGTTGAGCGAGCGATAGAGTTCAGCCTTAGAGATGGCCACAGCAATCCCAGCTGTCGAAATGCGCTTAACCTTATATTCCATGGCTCTTTCCCTCCATGTTCAATTTCCTCAGGCGCACAGTGAATGTTGCGAACCGAACCCTATTGTCCCGTCCGGCAATTCCACCAACGGCCAGATTGGAAGTCAGCTGCGCCTGGATCCAACCGCCGCATTAAACGCAACCACACTGGCACCAACGGAACATGGTAGTCGGCTGCGCTTTGTTTATTGCCAACCGTCCTGAAATCCCTCAACCTCGCGTCTGCGAATGAGCCTACGGCAGTGATCAGAATCCCTGATTGTTCCAATATCCTCTGCGAAGAATTGATTCAGATCGTCCGCCAACTCAAGGACACGGGCCTTCAACGGGGTCATCGCGCCTGCCTTCTTGACCACGACATTATGCTTCTTTCCCTAAGCGTAGTCCAGACTTGATTAGAGCCTCCCCGGCGGGCTTTGCAGCTCCACATCTCGGTGATCAGTCCTGGTCAGCGCCGTTCTCGTCACCTAACTCCCGGTCGTCGGCCATGCGGAAAGCAGCAGGAAGCCGAACTGAAAGATTGAGAACGACTCTCGACAGCAATCGCACTGGTGCTCAAGTAGGGGAGTCTGATGCTCAAAGAGTGGCTAACCCGTCTTAGGTTCCTGATGATTTCCAAGTCACATGATGAGATCAATGAAGAACTGCAGTTTCACCCACTACGAAACAGGAGCCGCAAACTGGGCTCGAGAGACCGTCCCTACTACTTTGTGTTTTCAATGGCTTACAAAGTCAGCTGCACGCGGATTCGCAAACAGCATGTTCAGGAATCTACCAATTTCTATCCTCGTGAAATGAGTTGTTAGGCCGAACCCTTCAAGTAGGCAGCAATCGCTTTTTTTGAGGTCTCCGGGATACGTCGAAAATAATGTTGCAATGTTCGCACAGGACGATTACGTTTATCGCCTTATCTTTCTTTAGATGCGCCTCACTTCTATTAGCCGTTCGGTTTTTGGAATAGATTGAAGCACCGCAGCCTACCGCCACGAAGCTGGCTTCTATTTCGTTCAGTATAAAAAAACCCTTCAAGGCGACCAGCGAATCCTTTGCTTTCCTTTGGAGGTCATATGAAACGACTACGAACACGTCTCCTGCAGGCTGTTCTCTACAGCCTCGCCGTCATCTTCTTCACCATCACATCCCTGCCTTCGCTCAACGCCCAGATCTACCGCGGTGGCATTGGAGGCACCGTCACTGACTCCACCGACGCGGCCGTCGTCGGTGCGGCAGTGTCTGCCGTAGACACAGCTACGAGTCTTACCTACAACACCGTGTCCTCAAGCTCGGGCGAATTCAACTTTTCGAATCTGCCTTTGGGCAGCTACACCGTCACCATCAGTTCTGCGGGTTTCGCGACCGCGAAGTACGACAAGGTACAGGTCGTTGCCGGCCCGAGTTACACAATCTCAGCCAAGCTGTCCCTCTCTTCAACTGGCCAGACGGTGGAGGTGACAGCTGCCGCATTGGCGCTCGATACTGAGACGGATGTGCAGTCTACAGTTCTTCCGGAAACGGTTGTGCAGAATCTGCCCAATAGCGGCCGCGACTTTACGCAAATGCTCGCTCAAACCACAGGATTTGCTGGATTGTCCACCGGCGGCGGCGCGCTCTATGCCAGTGTGAACGGAACCAGATCCAACGCGGTAAACTGGCAGATCGAAGGCACGGACAACAACGATCTTTGGTGGAACATTCCCGCAGTCAACCAGGGCGGAGTCTCTGCGATAGCGGGCGTCATCTTCCCCATCGATGCCATTCAAGACTTCTCCTTTGTCACCACGGGGACGACCGAGCTTGGCCGCAATCCGGGCGGCACAGCAAACCTCACCATCAAATCGGGCACTAACCAGCTTCATGGCTCGGCCTACTACTTCAACCATAACGAGTTCTTTGAGCGGCAGAACCCCTTCTTAACCAGCAAGGCCGCATCGCGGAATCAGAACTACGGCTTCTCAGTTGGCGCCCCCATCCTCAAGAACAAGTTCTTCTTCTTCCTGGGTGGCGAGCATCAGAGCTTTTTGATTGGCGCTGAAAATCACGCCACCGAACCATCGGCTGCGTATCAGACTGCTGCATATGCGCTTCTCGATTATTACGGCGTACCCCATAACACCGTGTCGACAAATTTGCTGTATGGAAACGGCACTCTTCGCGGTCTCTGGCCAGCCGCTGCACTCACCGGACCTGCGAATCCGGAAAACTATCAGTCCTCAGGCAATCTTACCGGGCATAGTTTCAACGGAGTTATCAAGCTGGACTTCACGCTCTCCGACAAGGATCATCTCTCCGCCAGATGGTATGTGGGTCAAGGCACGCAGACCGCGCCCACCTCCTCCGACCTGACGCCGTACTTCGAGAACGCACCCATCCACGTTCAAAACTACTCTTTGATTTACAACCGCATTATTACCACTTCGATGGCCAATCAGGTCGCTGTGGGAGTCAGCTATTTCAACCAGGTGTTTGGTGATGCGGATACAGGCTTTGATCCCATCGGCCTCGGCTTGAACACAGGTGTCACCGATCCGGCTCTGCCGGGCTCTCCTCACTTGGTCATCGGTCCCACCAGCAGCAGTAATGGCCTTTCCGCTGGCAACACCGGATTCGATCCGACCGGTGTCACTGCGCCTTCGGGAAGGAATGACATCACCGGCCACCTTGACGACGATTTAACCTGGACCAAAGGGGCGCATCAGCTCCATTTCGGCGGTGAGATCCGCCAGGCTCAGGTTGACGACTTCTATCAGACAGGACAGCGCGGAACCATCTACTTCGACGGCTCTCAGGGCCCTTGGAACTACGTGACAAACTTTGTCGACGGGGCGCCGCAGACACCGTGTTCTGCTTTAGCTACAAAGAACCTGGGAGTAGCTCCCGGATCTGACCTGAACACGACATCCAATGTCTTTTTCTTGGCAGACTTCCTGGCGGGATGCCTGAATCCAACGTCTTCGAGTATCGTTCAGGGCAATCCCAAGCGACAGGTTTTCGTAAACACGTTTGCCCTCTACGGTCAGGATGCCTGGCAAGTCACCAAACGTTTCAACTTAAACTACGGCTTGCGCTACGACTATGAAGGTCCTGTGCACTCTGATTACCCCAACCTCTCGATCTTCAACCCATCGAGCGCAACCGGTCTTTCAGTCGCAGGGCAGGGCGTGGCAAACATCTATCCCAAGTTCTGGAGCGGTGTAAGCCCGCGATTAGGGTTTGCCTATCAACTGGATAGCACTGGCAATACGATCCTTCACGGTGGCTATGGTTTTTACTACGACTCCATCTATATGAAATCGATTTTGCAGAATAACGGCGCGCAAAACATCGCCGTCTTTGGGCCAGGCCAGAATCCTGCCGGCAGCGACCAGGTCGTGAACGCGCAGGGTCTCAACCAGGTGATTCAACCGGGAGCCGACATCTATCCTGCCTTCAATCCCTCAAGCATCCTTCCCGATGCGGGCCCGGGCAGCATCAGCATCTCCACCTTTGACAAAAACTTCAAGCCCGCCAACGTGCAGATATTTGACCTGAATCTTCAGCACAGCATTACAAACTCCGTCATTGCCCAGATAGGCTACGTTGGCTCAAAGGGAACTCATCTTATGGGCTTGTTCGACATCAACGCCGCCGCTCTGGGTAGCGCCTACAACCCTTGCCCACCCCCCGATGTCCTTCCAGGAGGGTCTTGCAGCGTCGATCCCCAGCAGCTCACCCGCCCCTACAACACGCAGTTTCCAGCATTCGGCGTGATCGACTCTGCCCGAAGCAACCTCGGCTCCATCTATAACTCGCTTCAATCAAGCCTGCGCATCCAGGGATGGCACGGTCTAACCGCACAGTTGGCCTACACCTGGTCGCATTCGCTCGACTATGAAACCGGCGCTCTGCCTTATGTTCCGCAAGACCCCACCAATGAAAAGGCAGAGTATGGAAACTCTGACTTCGACGTTCGCAACACCTTCACCGGCTACTTCGACTACGCAATCCCAGCCTCCCGCGGACCAGAGCGGCTCACTCACGGCTGGGAGTTGAACTCCGGATTCTCCTTCCACGGCGGCACGCCTTACACCGTCACTGCCAGTTCGAATGTCAGCGGCAACGGAGAGTTTGCGGACCGGGCGGTACAGGTGATTGCTAATCCCACAGCCGGCGTCTCCCATGCCATCGTCCAAGGCTCGGTCCAATGGTTCAATCCCGATGCCTTCGTCGATCCCGCCCCCGGAACCTACTCTCCAACCCGCCGCGGACAGAACTACAATCCCGGCTACAAGGCGTTCGACCTCTCTGTCATCAAGACGACAGCGATCACCGAACGAGTACAAGCTCAGTTCAGAGCAAATATCTACAATCTCTTCAACACCACGAATCTGGCTCCAGTAGGTTTCCCATCGACTGGGGAGGTCGGGGCAATCGGCTCAACGCTTGGACCCTATCTCGGCAACCCCACCATCGGGCCCGGCGAACCTCTCAATGCTGAATTCGCCTTGAAGATACTCTTCTAGCTCGAACAACAGAAAAGCCCCGTCCTCCATCGCGGGGGCGGGCCTTTCGTCGTTCCAGTCTCAAGTTACCGGTCACTTCCACTCGCGAATCTCTTTGCTGTCGATTCCATTCTCATGGCCATAGTTCGTGCTCTCGATAATCTTACACCTCAATCGCTCCTTCGTTCGCGAAGCCGTCTTCTACATACTTTGTCGATCCCGCCAAGATTCTCGACCTTGGGTATTGGAGCAATGAAATAGCGGTTCTGCGTGGATGGCAAATCTTTCGTTATGGAATGCTGATGTCTGAATGGGCGGTGCCTCCGCGCGGTAGGGTCCGTGCGTAGGACGACATCCCGTTCGACCGTGTTAGTTTCTGGAGTACGCGAACTCAGGAGGAAACTGGAGCGATGTTGGGGTTTCGGGGTGTGGGAATTCACGTTGTGGCGATTGCCGCTATCGGCTCCGGGATGCTGCAGCAGGCCGTGTTTGCCGGAGCGCAGGGAACGGCGGAGAAGCCAGCGTGGTGCAAGCAGTTGCCGCGGCCGGAGTACGCGAAGCTGAAAGGCGTGCCTATCGCAGACACTTGGTTCGAGGTCTACAAGGTTGCGCCGAATGTGTTTGCCATCTACGAGCCACACCAGTCCGAAGAGACGATCGGATACCTGATCGCGGGAAATACGCGGGCGCTGCTCTTCGATACAGGTATGGGCATCGGCGACCTGAAGGCTCTGACGTTGAAGCTAACCAAGCTTCCGATCGTCGTCTTGAACAGCCACACACACGATGACCACGTGGGGAACAACTGGCAGTTCGATACCGTGTACGGTATGGACACTGAGTTCACGCGGCGTAACGCGAAGGGTTCGAAGGAAGATGCGCAGGCGGAGATCGCGCCAGGCGAGATCTGCGGTTCGTTGCCCGCCGGGTTCGATCGCGCGGCGTACCGGACGCGGCCGTGGAGGATTACGATATGGCTGCATGACGGTGACCGCATCGACCTGGGCGGCAGAACCATCGAGGTGATAGCCACGCCGGGTCACACGCCGGATTCCATCTCCCTGTTCGATCGCGCTAACGGGCTACTGTTCACGGGTGACACGTACTATCCCGGAACGGTATGGTTATACCGACCCGAGACGGATCTCGCGGCCTATGGCAACTCGGTGGGAAGGATCGCTGCATTACAGCCGGAGGTAAAGCTGGTTCTCGGAGCACACAACATGCCTATTGCCCCGCCGAGCGTACTGGAGGATCTTGCGGACGCGTTCGAGAAGGTGCAGGCCGGAAAGGTGCAACCAAAACCAGCGGGTGTGGGCAAGGTGATCTATCAGGTGGGTAATATTTCGTTCCTGATGCGGCCGCCGGCCGATGATCGATAGCGGATACGTTTGTCGACCTGAGGCTATAGACCGAGCGTCGTTGAGTGAGTTGGCGATTTAGCACGATTTGAAGAGGTGAATGCGTTAGCCGGTTCGGCGCAATTTCTCGTAGCTGCTCATAAGCTCGTTTGCCGGAAGTTCACCAATCATCGAGCCAATGGAACGGTGTCGGCAAGTTCCTGCATTTTAGGAGCGTCTCTTTTGGGGTTGACGATGAGGTACGAGTTCGCGTGGCTGACGAAGATCTTTTTAAAGAGATCTGTTGGGAGAAGGCAATCAGTGTCTGCGGCTTCGCGTGTCATGTTTCTACAGGAGAAGAACTCAGTTGTTCGAAGATCGCTGCCTCCGACGATCAGGGGTATCCCCGCTTCGATGCATCCGTCTCCACTGAGCGTTACCAGTCCGGATGGATGGGCTAAAACCTGCAGACGCCAAGCTTCACTTCTTTCAGGAAGTAAAAAAGGAGAGCTAGCTCCGCTATCGACCAGGCAGCGGAGCGACTGCTGACGGTAACGGGGTATATTCAGCTCGACGACGATCCTGTCGAGGGTACGACGTCCATTGCGAACGCCGTAGCGAGAAAAGGGCAGTCGCTCCCCAGAGAGCGAATCCGCAAGCCGCGATGTTCGATCAAGAGCGAGTATTTTCTTATCGTTATCGAGAAGTATGTCAAAGTGTTTGAGAAAGCTTTCACCGAGAACACCCGCAATGTGTTGATGTTTTTGGCTGAACAGCTTGGAGTTAACGGTGTCGACGTACATCTGCGAGACACTGACGTCACCAACGCTTATGCTCTCGATGATGGCCCTCCGCTCGTGAATACTTCCGTCAAGCGCAGTATCCACATCAACTCGATCCTGCAATGGCACTGAAAGCTGGGCAAGAATCCGAGGCTGGATAGCGGTGCGATTGGATCCGGTATCGAGAATAAAGTCGTAGGGGCCTTTGCCGTTGAGTCTGACTTGGACGACGGGGGTACCATCCACCGTCCGAATGGGGACTGAAGTTGTGTCTGCCGTTTGTGCCGCAGCAGAGAAATGAAAGAAAAATATGCCGACTGTAATGAAAGCGGAGCAGAATGTGAGAAAGCGCATGGCGATCCTCCTCGATCGGTGCCCATGAGCCTGGTGGATACGGCGAGGAAAGTCGTTGCGGGTTCTCTTTGGTTTTTGTGAGGTTTTTATTCAGGCAAGTAAAGGTAGGTATGGTCTATCTTTTCGAGCACTTCGAGCTAAGCGAGAAAGACTTCTGCCTTCACGGGAAGGGAGAACGGATCGCACTCGAACCAAAGGCGTTGCGGGTGCTTCTGCTGCTGGTAAGCAAAGCCGGCCATCTGGTCGAAAAAGGTTATCTACTCGAGACGGTCTGGAACGACACGTTCGTTGAAGAAAATACCCTGACGCGCACGATTCTGTTGCTCCGACGTGCCATTGGTGACAATCGGCGCGACAGAATACTCATCGAGACGGTTCCAACAAAGGGATACAGATTCGTCGCTGAGGTTCGCCAGGTCCCTGAAGAAGGTGACCTGGCCCCGGTTCCGGCTGCGACGTTACAACAAGCAGGAGCGATGCGAGAGGTCGTCGCGAAGTCGTTGGAGGTGGAGAGAAGACTGTCCCACCCGGCAGCGGACATTGGTGCCGATTTGCAGCAGCCGCAGAGTGACCTGGAATCTGGCCGCACAATCGTTTCGCCGGTTGAGTTTGCGGCTAAACCCTCCCCACGAAAGAGACGGTGGTGGATCTCGGTCGCAGCGGCGATTCTTGTTCCCGCGTTTGCTGGAGGAGCTGTCTTCCTGCACAAGCGCAAGACGCACGCAATCAAAGAGACCGATACCGTTGTGCTGGCCGACTTCGCCAATTCAACAGGCAATGCGGTCTTCGACGACACACTCAAGCAGGCGCTCATTGTTTCGTTGCGCCAATCACCATTTCTCAATATTCTCTCGGACCAAAAGGTAATCGAAACACTCCGGCTCATGACCCTGCCGCCGAACACGGTGCTTACGCCAAAAATCGCCAGTGAGGTCTGCCAGCGTGCCGGGAGTAAAGCCTACATCGCCGGCTCTGTCGCAAGTATCGGGGACGAATACGTAATCGGGCTAAATGCCGTGAACTGTCAGAGCGGGGACACGCTCGCACTCGAGCAGGCGCACGCGAACGGGAAGGAAAAAGTTCTCGACGCGCTCGATAAAGTAGCCGCGAAACTGCGCAACCAACTCGGCGAATCGCTCACGTCAGTACAGCGATTCGATACGCCCCTCGAGCAGGCCACGACCTCTTCCTTCGATGCCCTGAAAGCCTACAGTTTAGGCAGGAAGATCTGGGACCAAAACGGAAACCTCGACGCGATTCCATTCTTTAAACAAGCTATCGAACTGGACCCTAACTTTGCGGAAGCGCAAGCCAGCCTTGGATCTGCGTACGCGATTCTGGGGGAACGCGCCAAGTCCCTCGAGTACTTCGAAAAAGCTTTTCAGTTGCGCAACCGCGCGACAGAGCCAGAAAAGTACGACATCTCCTCCGCGTATTACGATATCGTCACCGGAGAGATCGAGAAGAGTATCGAAATCTGTCAGTTGTGGACCAAATCTTACCCGAGGGACGCCAACGCTCACTTTATGTCCGGATACAGCTACGGCTTAGTGGGACAAGATGAAAAATCACTGGCAGAAACCGTTGAGAGTGTACGCCTCGATCCTGATAGCAGCGGTGGTTATTTCAATCTCATGCAAGGCTATGCCTACCTGAATCAATTGGATAAGGCGAGAGCTGCGTATCAGGAGGGCATCAAGCGCAAGCCCGAAAGCAGCGACCTGCATGCAAATATGTATGGGGTCGCCTTCCTCGAACGCGATAAGACGGAAATGGAGCTCCAGGCGAATTCGGCCGCGAATGAGCCAGGTGTGGCAGATGTTTTGCTCTCCTTTCAATCTGACACTGAGGCGTTCTTCGGACATCTCAAAAAGGCTCGGGACCTCTCCAAGCGTGCCGTCGAATCCGCCACCCTGAATGACCTTAAAGAGACGGCAGCACAATGGCAGATGAATGAAGCTCTACGGGAGGCGGAGTTCGGCAACCCGGCACACGCCCAGGAGCAGAGCGCTTCTGCACTGATTCTTGCGTCGACACGAGACATACAGATTCTTGCAGCGTTGGCGTTTGCACGAGCCGGCAATTCCACTCGAGCACAGAGGTTGGCAGACGAAGTGCACCAACAGTTTCCATTGGATACCATCGTCGGCAACTATTGGCTGCCAACCGTCCAGGCAGCCATTGAGATCAACCGCAACAACCCCTCCAAGGCCATCGAGTTTCTCAAGGCAGCCGCTCCATACGAGCTGGCCGAGGTATCGAACGCTGAATTTGGGGCCTATTTTTATCCCGTGTACGTTCGCGGGCAAGCGTATCTGCTTCTCCATCAAGGTGCAGACGCGGCGGCGGAGTTTCAGAAATTTCTCGCCCATCCCACCGGGGTCGCAAATAATCCACTCTTTGTACTTGCCCATCTCGGACTAGCCCGCGCATACACATTGCAAGGCGATACCGACAAATCCCGTGCGGCCTATCTGGATTTCTTCACCCTGTGGAAAGACGCAGACCAGGACATTCCGGTCCTGAAACAGGCCAAGGCAGAGTACGCGAAGCTTCAATGATTGCTGGATTCTCATCGGCTCGTAAACTAAAAAATCATCCGCCCCCTGGCTTGCAGAATCTATACCAGGAGTCAACTTCTCTTCTGAGGTGCCTACATGCAACTCAAGCCCTTCTTGCTCGACGCCTGGCTCGACCAGTACGAACACGGCATAGAATTCAATCTCGCTGCGAGCACCGGGCCGACCTGGACCGTAAACGACATCCTCGCTCTCGCCGACGACGAAACGCGCCACCGCTTCCTGAACCACAATCTGGTCTACGGCCGCCCCGCTGGCGCCGACAGCCTGCGTGAGGCGATCGCTGAAATGCAGAGTGTCCCGGTAGAGTCGGTGCAAATCGTCACAGGCGCCTCCGAGGCGCTCGTCGCCTTGATGTGGCTGGCAGCCGAGCCCGGCGCGAACGTCATCATCCCGCAACCTGGATTCACGACTTTCTCGGCGCTACCGGAATCTCTTGGCCTGGAAACCCGCTTTTATCGCCTGCGCCGCGAGAATGGATTCCGCATCGACCCCGACGAGATCAAGCGACTCGTCGACTCGAAGACCAAGCTGATTCTGGTCAACAGCCCGCACAACCCGACGGGCGCGACCATCGGCGACGCTGAAATGGAAGCCCTGCACGACTTCACCGCCGAGCGCGGAATCCAGCTGATCAGTGACGAGGTCTACCATCCCATCTACCACGGAAGGCAAACGAAATCGGCAGCGCGCCTGCCCCACGCCACCGTGATCGCTGATCTCTCAAAGGCATTTTCGATTGCCGGAGTGCGTACGGGATGGATGATCGAGCACGATGCCAAACGCCGCCAGCAATACTGGAACGCGCGCGCCTACTTCTCCATCTGCAACAGCACCACGGGAGAAATTCTTTCGGAGATCGCAATCCGCAAACGTGACGTCGTGCTCGGGAAGACGCAAGAAGCCGCCACCCGCAATCTCAAGCTCCTCGAGCGCTTCATGGCTGACCATCGCGACGTACTCGGCTGGATTCCGCCGCAAGGCGGCATGACCGCCTTCCCGTGGCTGGTCAGCGGAGAGAGCGACCGCCGGTTCTGCCAGGCCGCCACCGAGCATGGGATCCTGCTAGCCCCCGGCGATTGCTTCGATGTGCCCTCGCATTTCCGCCTGGGCTTCGCCGCCGCCGGAGACAATTTCTCCAAGGCGCTCGACCGTTTCGGAGCGTTCGTGAAGAGCTGGTCGGCGAAGATGGTGACAGCGTAATGGGGCTCGCCGAACGAATAATTGCATCGGCGCGCACTTTAGCGACGCTTAAACGAGAAGAAGTGATCTTCGCCAGTATCATTATGAGAGTCGGTCGGAAACCCAACCCTGAATTGAGAAAACTTTGACCAGCAAGAAGGCTTCGCTTGACGGCACCCCGGATCAGGCGCAATCACGCCGGAATCGCGGAAAGACAGTCCGTCGTAGTCTTGTCGAAGCAAGTGAGGCCCAGGACGCGGCACTCCTCGCCCGCGAACTCCGTACCTCGCAAACTCAGCAGGAACTTGCCGTGATTGTCGTGGTCGAGTTCACCGAAGAACTTCGCAAGCGCAAGCAGCTTACCGCAGCCGCTCGGCTTGCCCGCACTGCGGCCGCTGTCGTTGCTGGAGAAGAAGACCTCCCGGACCAAGCAGCCTCTACCCTCGACTTCGATGTCAGACGCGCAGAGTTCGAGGAACTCGCCCGATCAGCCGGTGCGACCATTGCCGCCACCCTCGTCCAACGCCGTCAGAGGCCCGACCCCTCCAGCCTCGTCGGCCAGGGCAAACTCGACGAAATTGTTGACGTCGTCGCCTCCACCAACGCGTCGCTTGTTCTCTTCGACCACGACCTCACCCCCTCACAACTCCGCAACATCGAATCCCGGCTACCCTGCCACGTCATCGACCGTTCGCAGCTCATCCTCGACATCTTCGCCCGCCATGCCAAGACCCGCGAAGGCCAGCTTCAGGTAGAACTCGCGCAGCTCGAATACCAGTTGCCCCGCCTCGCGGGACGCGGTCGCGCCATGTCCCAGCTTGGCGGCGGCATCGGAACCCGCGGCCCGGGCGAGACCCAGCTCGAGACCGATCGCCGCAAAATCAACCTTCGCATTGACCACATCAAGACCCAACTCAACGCCGTGCGCCGCATCCGCCATCAGCAGCGGCAGCGCCGCGAAGCAGTCCCCGTCCCCGTGGTCGCCCTCGTTGGCTACACCAACGCCGGCAAGAGCACCCTCTTCAATGCCCTCACCGACGCCGGTGTGCTCGAATCGGCCCGCATGTTCGCCACTCTCGATCCCAAACTCCGGCAGCTGCAGCTTCCTTCCCGCCGCAAGATCCTGCTCTCCGATACCGTCGGCTTCATCCGCAACCTTCCCCACACACTCGTTACGAGCTTCCGCGCCACCCTCGAAGAGGTTGAGCGAGCCGAAATTCTTCTCCACGTCCAGGACGCCGCCAGTCCTATGCACGAAGAGCAGAAAACTCAGGTCGAAAAAGTCTTGGCCGAGCTCGCACTCTCAACCAAGCCCGTCATCCAGGTCTTGAACAAGGTCGATCTCGTCCCGCCCCACGAACTCGCCCACCTCTCCAGTCATCGCGACGCGATTCCCGTCTCCTCGCTTCAGCACACCGGCCTTGAGCAACTCCTGACTGCCATCGATGCCGCGCTCGTGATCGACCCGGTCGTCGAATCCAGCTTTCGGCTCCCGCAATCCGAAGGCTCCATACTCGCCTCGCTCGAAGGCGGAGCTATCATCGACGAGAAACGCTTCGAAGGAAACCTCGTCTTTCTCCGAGCCCGCGGACCAGCATCCCTTCTTGACCGGTACCGCCGTTTCCGCGATAAACATGATCTTTCCAACCAGCGCTTACGGACCAGGCAAACATAAGTTTCGTCATCGAACGCAGAAACAGAGGTTTCCCCAGCCTGGCGATGGAGCTTTCAGACTGGTAGGGACTGCTACTCGCGTTCTGGGCGGATGCTCGGCAAACCGAACCTTACCCTCCTTGGCGGCAATGTCCGGTTTTCTCGTCAACCGGGAGGAACTAGTAGTTGGAGGGCCGAACTGGATTTTTGAGGCTTCATTTTGGGAAGGAGCATCGAAGCCTTGACTTCAGGGGTGCCCTCGCTGATTCGACGACAGGCATCTGGTGCTAATTTGAAGCTAGGTCGATTCGTGAGCGCGATGTGACCATCCGGCCCTGTCCTGCACTTGCTACCCTTATGATGTCTTGAAGGTGTACATGCTTACCACTCGTCGAGACGTGATTGCCGGGTTGGGTTCGATTCTTCTTGACTGCGGTTTGGGCTGTCACCGTCCCAGGCCGGAACCGGTAACCATTCTGTTCATGGATCCTGAGTCGGTGGACGAACAGCTGCAACGAAAGCATCTATCCGAAACAGCCCTGCGGCAGTTCGAGAGTGAAACGGGGATCAGGGTGAAACACCTTCCCGCACCCGAAACCTCTCAGGGACAATTAAGGCTCATACGGGAACTCCTTGGTGAAAAGGACACACCAGATGTGTTCGGCATAGACGTCGTTTGGTCTGGATTTCTGGATGACGCACTCCTTGATTTGAAGCCCTTTTTCAGTTCGGAAATCTCTGCCGCCGAGCCTGATCTCGTTTCACCCTATACGGTAAAGGGTAGAGTCCTTGCTATTCCCTATCACCCTCACGTCAATGTGCTTTATTACCGAACTGACCTGCTGACAAAGTATGGCTATCTCATCCCACCTCAAACCTGGTCCGAACTAGAGAAGATGGCTTTCCGCATTCAGGAAGGAGAGCGCGCTGCTGGCAACAAGGATTTTTGGGGATTTGTCTGGCCGGGGGCAGCAGATGAAAGTCTGACTTGTTTGGCCTTGGAATGGCAAGCCTCGGAGGGCGGGGGAAGGATTCTCGAAACGAATCGAACAGTCAGCGTCAACAACGAGAATACAGTACGCGCATGGCAACGTGCCGCGCACTGGATCGGCTGGATCTCCCCTCCGAGCGTTACTTCCTACGAAGAATTGGACACCGTCAACTATTTCGAAGAATCGGGCAAAGCGGCATTCCGGCTCGGCTGGACTTCTGACTACTTCATCACTAACCCTTCTGTATCGATGCTTTACGGAAAAATGGGTTTGACCAGCGTTCCCGCAGGGAAGATTGGCGTAGGAACCTTAGGCGGGTTTGGGCTTGGAATTTCAGGAAGGTCGAAGCACCAACGAGAGGCTATCGCATTAGTGAAATTCCTCTTGCGCAATGAGTATGAGCTGGAGGCTGCTAGTGCGCGCGCTCAGTTACCTGCGGGAATTGCATTCTATCGCCTGCCAACACTGCTCAAAGCATACTCGCGATCGATACCGTCAAATCACCCTTTAGGTGACGGCATCGTGAGTCGTCCTTCTATGGTGGCAGGCAGGAAGTATGAGGACGTCTCGCACGCGTATGCGGAGGCAGTGCATTCTGTACTGACAGGAAAGAAAAGCGCTCCCGCATCTGCTGCTCAGTTGGAGACGGAACTCGAACGCATCACACGTTTCCCCAAAGGGCCGCCTGAAGCATTGGGCACGAGCATATCTCGCGTGGATGGCGCCAAATAATGGTGCGGTGTCTCTCTTATCGTTGAGATGTGTGTTGTAGGGACGGACATTCCAGCTAGCGACAGCGTAGCCAGAAGGTGGCGCATCACCGTCGGAAAAAGCAGCGCGAATGGCGTGAATTAGGACAAAGGCTCGGCCAGATGCCGGGCCTTCGCCTGGGTACAAGGAATATGTAATTTATTCAGCTCTCCGCAATTGCTAGTATCACGACTCGGAGCTGTCCGAACACAGGGCATATGCGAGCCGCGAAGACTGATTGCGACGTAAAAAGACCTCGACATCGCCCACGGATCGAGTCGCAATTGACTACTGCTGAGCCTTTTTAGACAGGTGTACATGCTTCCAACACGCCGAGACGTGATCGCAGGGCTATGTTCAACGCTTTTTGAGTGGTTGCCAGGCTGCAATCGCGCTACCCCGAAGCCCGTCACGATTACCTACATGGATCCGGAGTGGTCGCACGACCGGTCGCAACGACGTTTCAACTCTGAAGGACTTCTACGGCAATTCGAGAAAGAAACAGGGATTAAGGTGAAACACCTGCCCGCTCCCGAAACCTCGGAAGGACAGCTGAAGCTCACCCAGGAGCTGCTTGCGGAAAAGGATACGCCAGATGTACTTGGTATCGACGTCATCTGGTCTGGACTTCTGGATGACGCACTCCTTGATTTGAGGCCCTTCTTCAGTTCAGAACTTTCCGCTTCCGATTCTGACTTGGTCAAAAGCTATACGGTGAATAACAGACTTGTTGCTATTCCGTATCGCCCTTATGTTGGTGTGCTTTTGTACCGCACGGACCTGTTAACCAAATATGGGTACCACACCCCACCTCAAACCTGGCCCGAACTGGAGAGGATGGCTTTCCGGATTCAGCAAGGAGAGCGAGCCGCTGGTGAGAAGGATTTTTGGGGGTTTGTATGGCCAGGAGCAGCAGACGAATGCCTCACTTGTTTGGCTTTGGAATGGCAAGTGTCGGAAGGTGGCGGAAGGATTATCGAAGCGAACCGAACGATTAGTGTCAACAATGAGAATGCTATCCGTGCATGGCAACGCGCCGCGCGCTGGATCGGTTGGATATCGCCTCCGGGTATTACTGCGTACGAGGAATGGGATTCCATCAATCATTTCCAAAACTCAGGCAAGGCAGCCTTCGGGCGTGGCTGGACGTCTGACTACTTTCTCACCAACCCTGCGAAGTCAATGATTGATGGGGAGGTGGGTGTGACAAGCGTCCCGTCGGGAGGTCTGGCCGTCGGAACCCTCGGCGGGTTTGGCATAGGAATATCGAAAGGGTCGAAGCACCAACGAGAAGCTATCGCGCTGGTGAGATTCCTGTTGCACCAGGAGTCAGCGCTGGAGGCTGCCAGCACAGGTGCCAAGTTGCCCACTGGGGCTGAAGTCTACCGTCTGCCTACCGTTTTGAAGGCATACTCGCGATCGATATCGGCTAGCCAACCTGTAGGAGAAAGGATTGTGAGTCGTCCTTCTACGGTGGTGGGTAGGAACTATGATGACGTTTCGCATGCTTATGCCCAGGCAGTGCATTCCGTACTGACGCGGAAGAAGAGCGCTCGCGTTGCCGCTGCTGAGCTGGAGGCGGAACTCGAGCGCATCACCGGTTTCGTCAAAGGCCCTGCTGAGCCAACCGAGACCAGGATATCCAACCTGAAATAGCGCAGATCATCGCTGTGGTGCCGTCCTTTTTGTAATTGAGAGATGTTGTAGGGGCAGACGTTATCATTAAGATAAGCAATGGACGAAGCGATAGCAGGGCAATCCACATTACCGTCGGGTAAGCCAGCACGGATGATCTCACTCGTTTCGCGCGTTGGCATCAACACCCGGCTGACGCTCGGCTTTGTCCTGATCATCGTGTTGATGTCGGTGGCCATAGGCATCCTGCTCTGGCAGTCGCGGGTGATGCGCACTCAAGGGAACCGTCTCAAGGAAATGGACCAGCAGTTCATGGAGGTACAGCGCGCCCACGCGTTTCTTCTCTCGTTCCACAACGAATCGCAACAATTAGTCAAAGCTCGGGATCTTGCACGCTTGCTGCAGGAAGCGCCTGTCTTGCGTAACCAGCTGAGTGATAGCCGGAGACAGACCGAAACAGTGTTCCGAGGAATCGACCCAAATAACATCCTCGATCCCACCGTCTTACCCACACTCGAGACGATTCAAGGTTTACTGCCTTCGCAAGTTGATTCGCTTGCTGCCCTCGCATCCGTAGGAGATTGGGAGGCCCTGCGCCAGCGGATCGAACAACCGCTCGAACCCTTTGAGAGCCTGAGTGCTGAACTAGTGGCCACCGCAAGCCGTGATCTACAAAACAAACGTTTAGAAGCGGCTGGCGAAATTGAGAGTGCGCAGGTTCGAACTCTATTCATCTTGCCCGCCATAGGGGGCCTGACAATCATTGTTACGGCTCTCCTGGGATTCAGTATCACGCAGAGCATCACTCGCCCTCTGAGATCCCTGGTCGACGGAACCTCCGGTCTCGCAAAGGGCGAATTTGGTCAGCAGATCTCTGTGCAAGGCCGAGACGAACTCGCTCATCTCTCGCGAGTGTTCAACCAGACATCCATCAACCTTCAGCAGCTCTATGAGAACCTCCGGAGGAGTGAACAAGAGATTCGTGACGTCATCAACGCGGTTCCGGCGCTCATCTGGAGAACATCGCCTGATGGCGAGGTTGATTTCATCAACGACCGTTTACAGCAGTTCGTAGGTATACCTCCTGAAGATATAGGGGGTTGGAACAGATCCGTGATTCACCCCGACGATAGTGCCCGGTTGCTCGCCGAGTGGCGAGCAGCGGTGAAGGACGGACGACAGAGCGAGGACGAGGTCCGTGTGCGGCGGGCGGACGGGAAATATTGCTGGTTTCTGATCCGTAATGTCCCGCTGCGGAACGAGGCAGGAAATATTGTCAAATGGTATGGATCTGGTATCGAAATCGAGGACCGCAAACGCGCGGAGGAAGAGCGCCAGCGGCTGAATCAGCTCGAGGCGGACCTTGCGCAACTGAACCGTATCAGCATGATGGGTGAGCTTGCTGGATCCCTGGCCCACGAGATCAGGCAGCCGATCGCGGCCGCAGCGGCGAATGCCACGGCTTGTGTACGGTGGCTGCACCGCGAGACTCCTGACATCGACAAAGCGACCTGGTCGGCGGCGAGAGTCGCAAGGGACGTCACAACCGCCTCCGACATCATTGAGCGGGTTCGCTCGCTCTACCGGGGAGATTCGGCGAAGCGGGAACCTGTCGACGTAAACAAAATCATTCAGGAAATGATTGCCCTGTTACGGGATGCGGCGAACCGTAACTCGATCTCGATCCTCACAAAACTCGACTCGGGACTGCCGATGATCGCCGCGGACCGCGTACAGCTTCAACAGGTACTGATGAACCTCATGCTCAACGGCATCGAGGCAATGAAAGACACCGAGGGGGAGCTGACCGTAATCTCGCGAAGAACTGAAGATGGTGAAATCCTCATAGCGGTAAGTGATTCAGGCAGCGGTCTTCCGGTCGAAGGGCGTGAGAATCTATTCGCTGCCTTCTTCACCACGAAGCCGCAGGGAACCGGTATGGGACTCTCCATCAGTCGCAGGATTATTGAATCGCACGGTGGCCGCTTGTGGGCGAGTGCCAACACGGTCCGTGGAGCAACATTTCAGTTCACGTTGCCCTGCGAAGTAAACGCATCTTCACCTCCCGCCGGCTGAGGCACGCTCGGCAACAAGGAACGGGCGAAGTCGTGATGGGAGCTGCCTCGGCCTGATGCCACGACGTAGCCATGTGATCGCACTCGCGCCACAAGCCACCTAATTCCACGGCCTGCCCAGCCACAACAGCGAGTTCTCAAAGAGCGTGCGTATCTCCGGAGTGCTCATCACCTTGTCGCCGTGGCCCATGTTCAGATACAACATCCTGTATTTCGTGTTCGTCCATACCAGCGGGCAATCTCCCGAGAGCAGACGATCTTTGAAACCCAGCGGATAGTTCGAAGGATCCAGCGTCACCAACACCTTCACCGCGGGATTCGCCCGCGCGGAGGGCTTCCACACATACCACTCGTTCGCAGGCGCCACAAAGTTGCGTGGTAATCCCTTCACTACCGGATGTGACGGGTCATCAACGTGCAGCGTTGCAGGAAGGGGAGGCCAGTTGTTCGCGAAGAACACCGCCCCGCCCAGGAA
Organism: Tunturiibacter lichenicola; assembly: GCF_051013355.1. GTDB lineage: Bacteria > Acidobacteriota > Terriglobia > Terriglobales > Acidobacteriaceae > Edaphobacter > Edaphobacter lichenicola_F. The sequence goes on from NZ_CP132944.1 coordinate 1,836,855, forward strand.
TTCCACAAACCAGCGCCACGTCGTGCTGCTGTCGTTATAGCCCGCAACGTGGGTTCCCATCCATCCACCCCCATTGCCCATATAGCTCTCGAACGCCGCGCGTTCCTCCGAAGTATCAGGTTGTCCGTTCAGCCACACCACCACTTGCGTCTTCGCCAGAGTCTCCGGGTTCATCTCCTTCCAGTCGGTGGTTGCGCGAAACTCGAAGTGGTCCCGCATCGCAGCCTCGGTAAAGAACTCAATCGCCTGGCGTGCAAAGTCCGAGTGATCCACCTCGCCCTCCGTAGTCCAGAACGCGAGTACGCGAAACGGTGCATTTTGCGCGTGTGCGCTCGACATCACCACAAATGCGATGACAAAAATCGCAGCCGCTCTCAGAAAAAAACGCATTCCCTTATTCCGCCGCCCAGTGAATTGCATTCAGAAACAGCTCTTGGAAGTTCCCGTTGCCCAACAGCTCTCCATGATGGCCGAACTGGAAGTAGACGTTCCGGGCCTTGTAGTGTTCATTACTCCACACGACCGGGTGATCCCCCATCTTTACCTCAGTCGCCGGCTGATAACTTCCTTCGTCCACGTTTGCCAGCACATGCACACTCGGTCGCGGAGACCGGTCGTACGTGTACCACTCGTCGTTCTCGATCACAAAGCTCTTCGGAAGTCCCTTCATCACCGGATGCCGCGGAGCCTCCACATGAACCGTGCCCGTCGCAAACTCCGGAATATAGCTCTTGAACTGGATCCGGCCCATGAAGTCGTAAAAGAACGGCGACATCTCGAACCCGTCAAACTTCCCCAGCAGGGTTGCATGATGAAACCCAACATAGCCCATCGTTCCCTGCTCCATCGCCTTCTTGAACGCTGCCTCTGCCACCGGCGTCCACCGGTACGGCGGATAATTCAACTGCACGAACAGCTTATGCTGCGCCAGATAATCATCCGTGATCGGATCTGTCGTGCGAATATAGTCCACCGCGAACCCTTCCTTCGCTCCCGTCTTCTCCAGGAACGCGAGCGCGGCATCCACAAAGCCTTGGTGCACGCCATTGCCGGCCTCCGCCAGCGCAATCACGCGGTACCGAACCGGTGCCGCGGACTGTGAGCGCGAGGGAACCGTCGAGAAGAACGCCAGCATCAGAAGCGCAGCGAAATGGAAGTTGCGGAGACGCGGCATAGGGTCGGGCGGTTCTGTCTCAATCGATCCGGTTCTAAGTGTAGAAATCCATACTAACCGCGAATCCTGCGGCGCGCTGCCTCGCCCGGCTGCTATCGTGTTGTTGCCATGACATCTTGGCTTCGCCTCTCCTTCTGGGCCTTCACCGCATCCCTCCTGGGAGGCTGCGCGTGTGGAAGTGCCTGCGCTCAGGCGCTCACGTCCGTTCCACCCCTCGGAACTCTCATCTCCGATCGTGGCATCGTGCTCAACGCCGCCGCGCATAAGATCTACGCTGTCGATCAGGCCCACGGAGCCGTGGTCGTCATCAACAGCCGGACCGGTGTAGCCAGAAGCATCGCCACCGGCACGCATCCCGGCGCCATCGCCGTTAACAACGCGACCAATCGTGTCTACGTGGTGAACTCCGGCGCCGGCAATGTAAGTGTTATCGATGGCTCCGTTGATCAAGTCGTCGGCACGATCAAAACGGATCGCCGGCCATACTACATCGCTGTCAACGAAGCCACCAATAAGGCATACGTCTCCAACACCTTCAGCAAGGTGATGACCGTGCTCGACCTGTCCACAGATACTCCCAGCGACTGGCCCATCGGATCCGGAGACGCCGTCGCCGTCGATTCGAAAAACGATCGAGTTTATCTGCTAGGGTACGAAGATCCCAATCTCCGCATCATGAACGGAGCGACCGGCGAGGTCACCCGTGAGCCTGTCGGAAGCATCCATGCCTGGGCTCCGGCCATCGATCAAGGAATCCGCAAGCTATATGTAACCAGAGTTGGTTCTGCCGACGTGCTCGTCGTCGATCTCGAATCGCGCGCACACACGGTCATCAAGGTCGGCAACTATCCCTGTGCGATCGCGGTGAATCCGAAGACCCATATGGCCTACGTGACCAACTACGCCGACAACACCGTTAGCGTCATCGACGGAGTCAGCGGCACAGTCAGAGGCACGATTCCGGTCGGCAGCCATCCGCAATCCGTCGCGGTCGATCCCAACAGGAATCGGGTCTACGTGGGCAACATGCAGGGCAACAACATAAGTGTTATCGACGCCTCACGCATGAAGGTCATTCAGACATTGCCCGCAGGCAGTCACCCTTACGCCGTCGTAACCGACCCCGAGACCGGCGCAGTCTACGCAGGCAACATGCTCGATCCAGAGAACTCGGAAGCCCCTGTCTACACCGCCGTCATCGCCGCGAAAGCGACAAAATAGCCACCCCCCCGCACGATCAACATTAAAGTTTTTCCCGTCATTGGCCGGTACGACGTTGTCCAGCAATGAGGCAAGCTATTGGCTCGGCTAGCCGTCTGAGACGCGAACCGATTCCCACTGCCCATCAGTGAGGAGTAGTCCTTTGCTTGGCTTTCCGATCGGCTCGGCGACACACCTTTTACGCTCTGTTCATCTACACCCTCGACTGCATGATCGATCTCACCATGCAGAGCTCTCATTTGAACCAAAATCTCGGTCAAAAAATCAAACTGGATCGCGAAGGTCCACCAACACGTTGTCCCGGCACAATCCCTCCGGCGAACCCTAGGCTCCTCTACCCAACCAGATCGTGTCATCCAGATATTCTTCTTGTCCTGCTAGCATTCTTGTAATCCTGTCTGCATCTAAGGAATCGATGACACAAAACATGACTCCCCCCAAAATTCGCAAAGCCGTCTTCCCCGCCGCTGGGATGGGCACTCGCTTCCTGCCTGCCACCAAAGCCACCCCCAAAGAGATGCTCTGTCTCGTCGACAAGCCACTCATCCAATACGGCATCGAAGAGGCCGTCGCTGCAGGCTGCACCGAGATCATCATCGTCACCGGCCGCGGCAAGTCCACCATGGAAGATCACTTCGACCGCAGCCCAGACCTCGAGGCCTCTCTCGCCGCCAAAAATAAAACCGCTCTCCTCGAAGTCGCCCGATCCGTCTCCAAACTCGCCAAGATCACCTACACCCGCCAGCCCGAACCCCTCGGCCTCGGTCACGCCGTCCTCATGGCCAAAGAGCTCGTCGGCAACGAACCCTTCGCCGTCCTGCTCCCCGACGACATCGTCGACGCCACGGTCCCCTGCATGAAGCAGATGGTCGAAGCCTTCAACGAAACCCAATCCAGCATCCTCGGCTCCGAGGTCGTCGAAGGCCCCGCCATCCAGAACTACGGCTGCCTCGACTGCACCCCCGACCCCAAAAACCCGCGCCTGCTCGCCGTCAAAAGCATGGTCGAAAAGCCCAAACCAGAAGAAGCGCCCTCACAGAACGCCATCATCGGCCGCTACATCCTCACCCCGCGCATCTTCGACATGCTCGAGCACATCACCCCCGGCGCAGGCGGCGAACTCCAACTCACCGACGGCATCCTGGCCCTCCTCCAGCACGAAAAAGTCTACGGCTTCAGCTACCAGGGCAAGCGACACGACGCCGGCGACAAGCAGGGCTTCCTACGCGCCACCGTCGAGTTCGCCCTCAAGCATCCGCAGCTAGGTCCCGACTTCCGCAGCTGGCTCAAATCCTTCCCGCTGTAATCATCGGACCCTAAAACGCCATCATCTCCACCCTAAGCGGCTCACACCACAGTGAGCCGCCGCCTTTTGCTTGTCATTCCACAGCGGAGGAATCTGCCTTTGCCCTCTTGCTTGTCATTTCGCGGCGGAGGAATCTGCCTTTGCCCTTTTGCTTGTCATTCCGCGGCGGAGGAATCTGCCTTTGCCCTCTTGCTTGTCATTTCGCAGCGGAGGAATCTGCCTTTTGCCCTTTTGCTTGTCATTCCGCAGCGCAGCGAAGGAATCTGCTTTTGCCGTCATCCACCCTTCACAAACTCCTCCTATAGTTTCTGCATCTCAAAACAAAGACAAAAGCTGCAGCATTGGAGAAGACAGAAGACATGCCCACCGCAAAAGCACCCGCATCACCCACCGCCCTCACCCGCGAAAAGCTCATCGACCTCCTCAACGAAGATCTCTCCCGCGAATACCAGGCCATCATCTCCTACGTCAACTACTCGCAGGTCCTCAAAGGCGCGCAGTATATGAACATCGCCGACGAGCTCGCCGTCCACGCCACCGAGGAGCTCGCCCACGCCATCGCCCTCTCAAACCACATCGACTACCTCGGCGGTATGCCCACCGTGATCCCCAAACCCGTCAGAACCTCAGACAAGAACGAAGATATGCTCCGCTTCGACCTCGAAAACGAGAAGATCACCATCGCCAACTACCGCCGCCGCGTCAAGCAGTGCGACGAGCTCAACGAGTTCGCCATCGGCGAGTCCATCCGCGAGATCCTCATGCAGGAGCAGGATCACCTCATCGCGCTGGCCACCGCCCTCGGCATCGACCCGCCCAACCCTGGTATCGCCGACTAACCAGCCCACAAATCGAGGTCCACAATCAACAGGGTGGGTTATTCGCGCAAGCGAACCGCCCTCCTCAATCCAGGCAGCCATCAACAGCAAAAAGCGATGACGCCGGATTCATCAACTCGGCTCCAATCGCTTGGCTACCCACAAACTACTTCTCTAACTTCAAATTGATATAAAACTGATTCTTGCTATCAAAAGAGCTGATCGTCTTCACTGCGCTCTTCTTACCATTGCTCTCGGCCCAGATCTCATAGTCGGTATTCTGCGCCAGCTGACCAAACCGATAGCCACCCTCATCATCGGAGAAAAAACTCTTCACCGACAGGCTGTGATTGTCCTTCAGGTACACAACCGCGCCTTTCACAGCGCCTCCACCTGCATCGACCACCTTACCCTGCACGACGCGTTGCGTTGGCCCGCGCTGTTCTGCACGTGCGGAGATCCCACACAAGGCTGCGGAGCCAATCAGAACTAAACAAGAGGCAAGGATCACCTTACCGGGAAGAGATCGGAGCAAGAGATCAGTGCGCTTCATAGGATTCAGTATACGGCTATCTCCATCCAGAGCCGCCTTTACTCGTCTTCCTCATCGCCAACGTGCGTCGTGTCTTCATCGTCATAACCTGCATCGTCAACCGCCGCCAGCTCCAGCGGATCGACTGAGACAATCTCCAGGTCCATGCCGCACTCGTCGCACTGCACCGTCTCACCCTCTTCTACTTCATCAACATCGACAACAATCGGGTTATCGCATTCCGGACAAACAACAGCCATAATCGCCTCCAGGGTCTTTGGGCCCACTCGCCCGTCTATAGGATTACAGGAACATCCCCGAGGACGCTCTTGCTATTTATTTAGCGGCCATCCCGCTCATCCGTCAAGCATACGATTTATGTAGTGCTTCGGTTTCCACATAAGGAGATATTTCGTGACCGCCGCACCAATCCGCACGCTTCGCTCATCACTTCCCGTCCGCATCTTCGCCGCATCCGTCCTCACCGCAGGCCTCCTTCATGCGCAGCAGCCTCTCCCCACCGGCGGACCCATCACCCCCGCTCCGGCAGATCCCGCCATCGCCGCCGCCCTCCAGCAGGTCTCCCCCACCACCATCCAGGCCACCATCGCCAAACTCGTCTCCTTCAACAACCGCAGCACCCTCTCCAGCATGGACACCGACCTGCCCCCCGGCACCGGCGTCTCCGCCGCAGCCGACTGGATCGAGTCCGAGTTCAAACGCATCTCCTCTGCCTGCAACAACTGCCTCGAAGTAAAACGTGACGACTTCATCGAGCCCGCCGGCACCGCTCCCAACTCCCGCATCGCCAAACCGACGAAGATCACCAACGTCTATGCCATCCTTCGCGGCACAGACCCCGCCCAGGCCGCCCGCATGGTCCTCGTCACCGGCCACTACGACTCCCGCAACACGCTGAACTCAAACACCCACGACGCAGCCCCCGGCGCCAACGACGACGCCAGCGGGGTCGCCGTCTCCCTCGAATCCGCCCGCGTCCTCAGCAAACTCAAACTCCCCAGCACCATCGTCTTCGTCGCAGTCGCCGGAGAAGAACAGGGCCTCAACGGCAGCACCCACCTCGCAAAACTCGCTAAATCAGAGAACTGGCAGCTCGAAGCCGTCCTCAACAACGACATCGTCGGCGGCGACACCACACCCGGCAACACCACCGCACCAAATATTCAGGACAAGACCGCCGTCCGGGTCTTCTCTGAAGGCGTTCCCGCCAACGCCACTCCCGACCAGATCCGTGCCATCCAGGGTCTCGGCGCCGAAGGCGACTCCCCCTCTCGCGAGCTCGCACGCGCCATCGTCGACGTCGACTCCACCTACTTCCGCACCTCCTCGCAGCGCCTCGGCGGTGTCATTGCACCCGGTCGCCCCCACAACATGGCCATGCGCATGATCCCCGCCTTCCACCCCATCCTCATCTTCCGTCGCGATCGCTTCCTCCGCGGCGGCGACCACACCTCCTTCAACCAGGAGGGCTTCGCCGCAGTCCGCTTCACCGAGTGGGCCGAGAACTTCGACCACCAGCACCAGAACGTCCGCGTCGAAAACGGCATCCAGTACGGTGACCTCCTTCAATACGTCGACTTCAACTACGTCGCCAACGTCACCCGCCTCAACGCCGCAACCCTCGCCACCCTCGCCTCCGCACCCGGCGAGCCGCAAAGCGTCCGCATCCTCACAACCGCCCTCGACAACAACTCCGAGCTAACCTGGGAGGCCCCAACCGGCGCTCCCGCCAACACCACCTACGAGGTCGTCTGGCGCGCAGCCGACCAGCCCGTCTGGACCGACTTCGCCTCTGCCGGCTCCGCCCACAGCCTCAAACTCGCCGTCTCCAAGGACAACGTAGTCTTCGGCGTCCGCTCCGTAGACCCCGCAGGCCACCGCAGCATCGCCGTCCTGCCTACACCCGAACGAGCCCAACGCCCCTCACAGCCAAAACTATCAACACCCCAGTAAAGTGTCGTCAAACAATTCCGGGTGGTCAAACAGTCCCGGGTCGTCAAACAGCGCGGGTGGTCAAACAATTCCGAGTCGTCAAACAATTCCGGGTGGCCCATCCTTTGCAGCCTCACCGCAAAGGGTGGGTTATTCGCGCTACGCGCGAACCGTCCTCCATTCCGTCACCAGCCACGTCTAACACTACAAACCACGTCCCCACAGACCCCACGATTACGCTCCCCAGCCACCCGATTTTCCCTTGCTGTCATCTCCACACACCATCGCCTGTGGTCAAATAAGAGAGTAACCAATGCCCCGCTCCGGTCCCATCTCGCTTAGCCTGCCAGCCTTCGCAGGAACCACCCGCAAGCTCATCCTCCTGAACGTCGGAGCCTTCTTCGGCCTGCTCCTCCTGCGCTGGCTCTCCCCGCAGCTCGAAGCAGTCCTCTTCAGCCATCTCCTGCTCGAGCCCTTGGCCGTCGCACACGGCGAAGTCTGGCAACTCCTCACCTACTCCTTCGTCGAACAGGGCATCATCGGCATCCTCTTCGGCATGCTCACCCTCTGGTTTACCGGCTCGCTCCTCGAACCCTCCTTCGGCGGCCGCTGGCTGGGCGAGCTCTACCTCACCTCCGTCATCGGCGGTGCGCTCCTTGCCTCCGCCATCTCCTTCACCCACGTCCTCGGTCTGCGTCCCGACGTAGTCGCCACCGGAGCCTGGGCCGGAATCTTCGGTCTGCTCGTCGCCATCGCCATGATCTTCGGCGACCAGGAGTTTCTCCTCTGGTTTGTCCTTCGCATCAAGGCCAAGTACATGGTCGCGATCTACATCCTCATCGCCGTCGCCATGCTGCTCAAGCAGGCCGACAGCTTCGGCGCCCTCCTTCAGCTCTCCGGCGCCCTCTTCGGCGCCCTCTACGTCAAGTTCGCCCCCCGCCGCGGCCTAGCCTTCGGATTCAGCGAGCGCTACTTCGGCGTCCGCAACAACTACTACCGCTGGAAGCGCCGCCGCGCCGCCCGCAAGTTCGAGGTCTACATGCGCAAGCAGAACCGCGAGGTCCACTTCGACAAAGACGGCCGCTACGTCGACCCCGACGAACTCCGCAAGAACCCCAACGACAAGCGCTGGATGAACTAGCCAAGCGCTGGATGAACTAGAGCAATGCCGCCGCAGTTGGTGTAGAGCCGCCGTCGCTTGTTGGTGTAGAGCCGCTTCGCTTTTTGTTGTCATTCCCGAAGGGAATCTGCGTTCGCAGTCTCCACACCACAAGCAAAATCGCCGTAAGCCGCCGCTATCTCCCAAGAAAATCCAGCCTACTTCAAGAAAATCCAGCCTACTTCGTCACCGCAGCGGCATTCGCCGCCACGATATCTGAAGTTTCCCTGCTCTGGCTCTGTCCAATCCTGATCGCGATTCGTTCCACATCGTGCTCCTGAAGGTTCTTCGCCTCGAACGCACCATTACCCTGAATGACCCGAGCGATGCATCCCGTCCATCCCGTCTGATGACTGGCCCCAACACCCGCCCCGGTATCGCCATGGAAGTACTCGTAGAAGAGAACGTTGTCCCGCCAATGCGGATCCGTCTGAAACTTCTCCGCACTCCCAAACGCCGGCCGCCTTCCCGAACTGTCCTTGGTAAACGTCCCGATCAGCCGCTCTCCCAGCATCATTCCAACTTCAAACAGAGTCATCATCTTCCCCGAACCCGTCGGGCACTCTATCTTGAAGTTGTCCCCGTAGTACGCCCCAAGCCGCAACAGCGACGTATACAGCAGGAAGTTCACCGGCATCCACACCGGCCCTCGCCAGTTCGAGTTCCCTCCAAACATCCCGCTATCCGAGTCCCCCGGCACATACCCAACCCGCGACTCCTGCCCATTCAAACTGAACACAAACGGATGATCCACGTGGTAACGTGACAGCGCACGAATCCCATGCGGTCCCAAAAACTCATTCTCATCCAGCATCTTCGTCAGAATGCGCCTTAGCTTGTCCTCGTTCACCGTCGCCAACATCCGCCTTCCCGCCAGCCCCGGCTCCGATGGCATGTGCAGATTTGCCGCCAGCTCAGGATGCCGCATCAAAAACTCCTTCGCCTGCGCTCGAAAATTCGGCAGCTTCTCCAGCACATCCCCTTCAAAGATCGCCACCGCAGTCAGCGGCAACAAACCCACCATCGATCGCACCTTCATGCGAAACGCCTGCCCATCCGGCAATCGCAGCACATCGTAGAAGAACCCATCCTCGTCGTCCCACATCGTATCGCCGTGTTTGCCCATCCGATCCATCGCCCCGGCAATCCACATCGTATGCTCGAAGAACTTGCCCACAAACTCCTCGAACGTCGGAAAGTGCAGCGCCAACTCCGTCGCAATCCGCAGCATCTGCTGGCTGTAAAACACCATCCACGCCGTCCCGTCGGCCTGCTCCATATACCCGCCACCCGGCAGCGGCGCACTCCGGTCGAACACTCCGATGTTGTCCAGCCCCAGAAACCCTCCCTCAAACAGATTGTTCCCCGCACGATCCTTCCGATTCAGCCACCACGTAAAGTTCACCAGCAGCTTCGAGAACGCATACGTCAAAAACTCCAGGTCACCTTTGCCGCCATTCCGCTCCTTATCGCTCAAATAAATCTGGATCGTCGCATACGCATGCACCGGCGGATTCGTGTCGCTGAAGTTCCACTCATACGCCGGTATCTGCCCATTCGGATGAAGATAATCATTCCGCAATATCATCTGCAGCTGATCCTTCGCGAAGTCCGGATCGACCGTCTGAAACGCCAGCATATGAAACGCCAGGTCCCACGCCGCGTACCACGGATACTCCCACTTATCCGGCATCGAGATGATGTCGTTGTTGTACATATGAAACCACTCGCCGTTCCTAACCCTCAGACGAGTCGCCGGGTCGCTCCACGGCCCCACCTTGTGCTCCCTCAGCCACACATTCAAGTCGTAATAAAAATATTGCTTACTCCACAACATCCCCGCCATCGCCTGCCGCATCACCAGCGCGCGATCCGGATCCGCCTTCACCTTTGCCGGCGCAATCCAGTCATAGAACTCATCCGCCTCCTTCAGCCGCATCGCAAACAACTCATCGAACTTCGCAAACGGCTTTGTCTCCTTCTCTCCAACCGACCGCGCCAGGCGCAGACGCACCGCCTTCGTCTCCCCCGGCGCAACCGTCAGCACATAATGCGGAGCCGCCTTCGTCCCCGTCAGCGCCGGATTCACCGCCTCCTTCTGCCCATGAATCACGTAGTTGTGGAACGCGTCCTTCACATACGGCGAACCATTCTTCGTCCCAAACAGCCTCTCGTTATTACTCTCATTCTCGGTAAACAGCAGCGGAGCATCACCCTCACAAAACAATCTGTAATCAGCCAGCGACTCATTAAATATCGGGTCCGTGTGGTGCGCCGAGACTACGCTGAAATCCTTGCCCTGCTTCCCCTTCAACTCCGGCTTGCTGCCAGCATCCGACCACATCCACGTGTTGCGAAACCACACCGTCGGCAACAAATGCAGCGTCGCCGCCTCCGGCCCACGATTCGCCACGCTGATCTTGATCCCCAGATCCTCAGCACTCGCCTTCGCGTACTCCACAAACACATCGAAGTACTTGTCTTCGTTGAAAATACCCGTGTCCAGCAGCTCATACTCCGCGCCGCCGCGACCCCGCTCACGATTCGTCTTCACCAGATCGTCATACGGATAAGCGCCCTGCGGATACTTGTACAGATACTTCATGTACGAGTGCGTCGGCGTGCTGTCCAAATAGAAGTAGTACTCCTTCACATCCTCGCCGTGATTCCCCTCGCTGTTCGTCAGCCCGAACAGCCGCTCCTTCAAAATCGGATCCTTCCCATTCCACAGCGTCATCGCGAAACACAGCACCTGATGGTCGTCGCTCACTCCCGCAAGCCCATCCTCGCCCCACCGATACGCACGCGATCTCGACTGGTCATGCGTAAAGTAGTCCCACGCATTGCCATCCTCGCTGTAGTCCTCACGCACCGTTCCCCACTGCCGTTCGCTCAGGTAAGGTCCCCACTTCTTCCATGGAACGGACTTGTCGCGTTCCGCATCGAGTCTCTTCTGCTCCTCAGTCATCATCCCCTCCACCGACATCTGTCTAGCGAACGAACATGGCCCGGACACGCGAGTCTCTCAGCGTGTCAAAACATCCTAACCCCGAACACACTACAAAAGAAGCAACGCGCATTCACCGCCATCCTTTGGCCGAGTCGCGGTTAGCCCACGCTTTTCCACTCAAAAATCCTGTCAAGCCCCTTAACGCATAAAACCCGCGCCAATCAAGGAGAATCGCGTGGCGTATCAGTTAGGTCCAATTCGTTACACTAGATGTAGAGATCAAAAGAACCCCCGCACAGGCCGGGGTTTCTGTTTAACCCAGCAAATGGAGGCTAGAGCAACGCCGCAGTTGATATTGATGTAAGTCGCAGCCGCATCGCTTTTTGTTGTCACTCCCGAAGGGAATCTGCGTTTGCGTCTCGCATCATCAGCAAAAATCGCCATAAGCCCTTTGCTGGCACGAATTTAGCTATAACCCCAATGGTTGCACGAATTTAGCGAAATCGATTTCGCTAAGTCGTTGCAACCATTGCACTTTTAATGGATAACCGGGGGGGCACCCCCAGGGAGACGACCATGCAATACCCGCTCTGCCGTCACATCAAGACCAACGGCCTTCAATGTCATGCGCCAGCCCTCACAGGACAGCAGTGGTGCTACTTCCACTCCCGTCTCCACCAAAGCCACGAGAAGTTTCGCTATACCGGCGCCGCGCGTGGCTACCTCATGCCAGGCCAGCACGTCGAGCTATCTACACTCGAAGACCGCGAGTCCGTTCAGGTCGCACTCTCGACTGTCATCAACGCTCTGGCCACCGGCAATCTAGATATCCGTCGCGCCACCGCTTTGCTCTACGGCCTCCAGCTGGCCTCTCAAAACGCCACCAGCCTCAACACCAAACCCTACGCGCCCAGAGTTGTTCGTGATGTTGAATCCAGCCCGGAGGGCCTTGACCTCGCGCAATCGGGAGCCACCATGGAGATCCACGATCAATACGATGAAATAGCCGCCTTCGATGAAGAAGAAGAAGACGAAGAATAGAAAAGGAGGCAGCCCTGCGCGGGCAGCGGTCACTTCGTGACGCGTATACCCCTTCGGTTGGCCCTCCCGATGGTCGGGAACGAGATCAGTTGCGACCATCGGGAGCAGCAGGGCGAAGCCGGTACACAAGTCACGAAGTGACCGCCCCACGCGAAGTGGGCCCGTCCGGCAGGACCGAGCAGTTAACCCCGCGTAACAGTCTTCAAATGCAGCTCACGCATCTGCTGATCGCTCACCGGTGTAGGCGCATCGACCATCAGGTCGATCGCCTTCGCCGTCTTCGGAAACGCAATCACCTCACGGAGGCTCGTCGCACCCGCAAGAATCATCACAATCCGATCAAGCCCAAGCGCAATGCCGCCATGCGGAGGCGTGCCGTACTCAAGAGCATCCAGGAAGAAGCCAAACCGCTCCTTAGCCTCAGCGTCCGACATGCCCAGCGAGCGGAAGATCTCCGCCTGCACATCCTGCCGATGAATACGAATCGAGCCCGAACCAAGCTCCGTTCCATTCAGCACGATGTCATAAGCAAGCGCCCGCACCGCGCCCTTATCGCTGGTCAACTTGCCCGACTTGATGTCCTCTTCATGCGGCGAAGTGAACGGATGATGCGCGGCATTCCAAACCTTGGTCTCCTCATCCCACTCATACATCGGGAAGTCGGTGACCCAAAGAAACTTGAAGTCGGCCTCAGTACCAGTCTTCGCAAACCGGCCATGCTTGTCGGCAAACTTCGCGGCAAGCTGCAACCGCAACGCACCAACCCGCTTATAAATCCACTGCGGATCGAAGTTCCACTTAGCCGGAGTACCAATCTTAGGAGTAACCACAATGACCAGATCGTCAGCGAGGCCAGCGCTAGCAGCGGCAGAAGTATTGGGTGCCCCATCCTTCGCAGTCTCACCGCGAAGGGTGGGATCCACAGATTTCAACTTGCTTTCAATCGCCGAAGCCAACGGAGCAAACGCTTCATTCGTCTTCAACCGGGCCACATCCAGAAAGTCGAGACCACAATCACCAAACGTAGCCCGAATTTCCTCCACCAGCCCACGCTTCTGCGTCCCACTCAACCCACCAGCCTTAGGAATCACAAACCCAAGCACCGGCAGCTCCTTCTCGATCTTCAACGTCTCACGCAACTCAGCAGTCAACTCATCGGTCAACGAAACCATAGGCGGCAGCCGCATATCCGGCTTGTCGATCCCGTAGTTTTTGATCGCATCGTCATAAGTCATCTGCACAAAAGGAGTAGTCAACGAGATCGAAGCCGTCTTGAACGCAGCCGTCAGAAACCCCTCGACCACGCGAAACACCTTCTCCTGCTGGGGAAAGCTCATCTCAAGATCGATCTGCGTAAACTCCGGCTGCCGGTCGGCACGAAGATCTTCATCACGGAAGCAACGAGCAATCTGGAAGTACTTATCGAACCCCGAGATCATCAAGATCTGCTTGAAGATCTGCGGGGATTGCGGCAGCGCATAGAAGCTACCAGCATGAACCCGGCTCGGAACAAGATAATCACGCGCTCCCTCAGGCGTAGAACGAGTCATGAAAGGCGTTTCAATCTCAAGAAAGCCCTGCTCGACAAGGTAGTTGCGAATCGCCATCGCAACCCTGCTGCGCAGCGCGAAGTTATGCTGCATCTCCGTCCGCCGCAGGTCGAGATAGCGATACTTCAACCGAACCTCTTCGTTCGCAATCGCATCATCAGCCGGAGAAAAAGGAGGAGTCTTCGCCTCATTCAGCAGCAACAATTCGCTGGCAACAACCTCGATCGCGCCAGTAGGCATATTAGGGTTCTCAAGGCCAGCACCACGCCGCCGAACCTTGCCCTTCACGGCAACAACGTACTCCGACCGCGCAGCCTCAGCCTTAGCATGCGCCTCACCGGACACCTCTTTGTCGAGCACGACCTGAGTAAGCCCACTCCGGTCCCGCACATCGAGAAAGATGAGATTGCCGTGATCCCGCCGGCGGTTGACCCAACCCATCAGGACGATCTCCTGACCGTCCTGTTCGATACGAAGTTCGCCGCACATATGAGTGCGCTGCAGAGTGCCTAAAAAGTCGAGTGTCACGATGTTCCTATTGTACGAATTTGATGGCTTAGTTTACGAATCGAGACGAAAGGATGACCAGATATACATAATCACCAGCGCTGCCACTAGGACAACGATAGGTCGCTACACCGTTCAGCACGTGACTTGCAATGGCTGCACACTCCCATCCCAGATATTCATCATTTTCCAGAAAGAGAGTTGCTAAGTTATGCCATTGCTTTTCTGCTCCGAACGTTTTTACCTCTTGCATTGCCCGACGACAGATGTCTGGGAAGTTAGCGTTTCCCCAAGACCATTCCCAACTATCTCCTTGGCTGCTCCCTACAACCTGCATGCTGCAAATTACCTTCGCGGCGCCTTCCTCCGAAAAGGTCAGCGTAGCCTCTTCCATCGAGTAGTCCCATCTAGGCCAATCATCAATCTTGTACTCTTCATTCCATGCGTCATTCTTCGACATCGATTCATGAATACAAGCGTGTCTGAACTCCTCGTATTCTTCAGTAAGGCAAGCATCACAAAGATGACGCCGATGGTCGCTCATGATTTATTTTTCAGACTTTCGACTAAGGAATTTCGAGAAACCTTGGCCTGCTCACCAGTTTCAAAGTGTTTTACGGTGAAGATATCCGAGGAGACCTCTTCTTCGCCGACAATCACCATTCTCCGAGCGAGCTTATCGGCAGCTTCGAAGGACTTCTTCAGCCGAAAACTTCCATCTCCAACCTCAACCGAAAGTCCTGATCGACGAAGCTCCTGAGCAAGCGCAAGCGCAGCAGCATTCTGCCCAACTCCCATCGGAGCGACGAACGCATCGAGCTTCCCCGCAACAGCCGCAGATTCCTGCGCCTGAAGTGTAAGGATCAACCGATCTTCCCCGATCGCAAACCCGATTCCAGGAGCCTTCGGTCCACCAAGCATCTCCGACAATCCGTCATATCTTCCACCACCAAGCAGAGCGTTCTGCGTTCCCAAACCGCTACCATCAGGCACAGTGAACTCGAACGTCGTCCTTGTGTAGTAGTCCAAACCGCGCACCAACCGCGGATTCACCGTGTAAGCAACTCCACAGGCATCAAGCGCAGCAAGCACCTGAACAAAGTGCTCCTTACTCGCCTCATCCAAGAAGTCCGCGATCTTCGGCAGACCGTTGATGATCTCCTGATCGCCAGCATCCTTCGAGTCCAGCACGCGCAACGGATTGGTCTCCGCCCTGCGCTGGTTGTCAGCGCTCATCCGATCCTTCACCGGAGCCAAAGCCTCACGCAGCGCAGCAATGTACTTCGGCCGATCCGTCGACGACCCAACCGAATTCACCTCCAACTTCCATCCCTTTACACCCAACTCGTTCAGGAAGGTGGAAAGCATCTCCAGAACCTCAGCATCACGCAGCGCACTATCCGCTCCAGACCAGGCTGGTCCAAGCACCTCAGCCCCAATCTGCCAGAACTGCCGATATCTCCCACGCTGCGGCCGCTCCCGCCGAAACTGCGGCCCAATGTAGAACAGCTTCTGCAGCATCCCCGTATCTGCAAGCTTATGCTCGATATACGCGCGAACCACACCAGCCGTATTCTCCGGCCGCAAGGTCAGGCTCTGCGCGCTATCGCTATCAGCCCGAACCCGATCTTCCCACGTATACATCTCCTTGGAGACAATATCGGTCTCCTCACCAACACCACGCGCGAACAGCGCCGTGTCCTCAAAGACCGGTGTCCGAATCTCCCCAAACCCATAGCGTGCAAAAACAGCCCGAGCTATAGCCTCTACATAGTTCCAAAGCGCGGTCTCCGGAGGTAAAAGGTCCCGAGTCCCGCGTACTGCCTTCAAAGTAGCCATCTTTACCAGTGTAGCGAAACCGGAGACAGATTTACGTGCCAGCTGTCTCCGCCAGATAGATCGCTGTGTAATCCAGGTAGTTCTGCGCATACTTGAGGATCATTGCCCGGTCATCATCTCCCAGCGTGCGCCTGACCTTGCCCGGAACGCCAGCAACCAACGAGTTAGCCGGTATCACCATATGTTCGGGAATAACCGCTCCAGCCGCGATGATCGAGCCCTCACCTACACGAGCATCATTCAGGATGGTTGCACCGATGCCAACCAGAACAGCGTCCTCCAACACGCACCCGTGCACGGTAGCATTGTGCCCGATCGTTACCATCTCCCCCACAATCACCGGATAAAGGTGTCGCATCCCATGCAACACGGCACAGTCCTGCACGTTGCTCCTCGCGCCAACCCGGATGGCATTTACATCGCCTCGAATGACCGCGTTCATCCATACACTCGATTGCTCACCGAGAATTACATCGCCGATAACCTGGGCAGACACGTCGATATAGCAACTTGGCGGGACAGTCGGTTTGCTTCCGTTATAAATCCGAATCATGAAGCATGATTTTACGCCGCACATGCAAAAGTTTTCAGCTTGCTGTCCTCAGATCTATTCAGGCTGCAAGTTACCATCGATTTATGTGTTTTTGGTCGCAAAGGGGCGTATTCTAGGAGTATCCCCATTGGGACTGTTTGGAGGTGTATTTTTCTTGGCAGAGGTTCGAGTACAAGAAGGCGAACCCCTTGAGAATGCCCTACGACGCTTTAAGCGCAAGGTGCAGACCGAAGACATCATCAAGGAAGTCAAGCGTCATTCTTTTTATCTGAAACCAGGTGAGAAGAAACGAGTGAAAGAAGCACTAGCTCGCAAACGTAATCGCAAGAAGGTCCGTAAGGAGCAGGATTAGTTACAGCTCCACAACCACGGCGGCCGCTCTCCTCCTCATCTTCAGAGTTTGAAGAGACGGCCGCCTGAATCGCCAGAGATGGACTCCCGCCATCGACTGGCCCCGGCAGAGAGAGCCTGACCATCGGCCCACATTGACCGGTAAATTGATTCCAACGAAGTCGCGTTTCCGGGCCCCCTTCAGATCTAAGAAGTAACGACCATCAGCAAAGGTAGACTCCCTTGGCGATGTCACGATCTTCCCCCTTGGGTGTTCTCCTTTCCGTAAGACGGGAGAAGCGGCATGGAATTTCTCGATCGGCTTTTAACCTGTGCAGACTGTGGCGGAGAGTTCATCTTTACCGCCGGGGAACAGCTTTTTTTCTTTGACAAGCAGTTCAAGAACGACCCGAAGCGGTGTAAACCGTGTAAGTCCAAGCGCTCCGGTGTCGGTCTGAAGGCGGGCACGGGGCCTGCCGCCGCTGGCCTGTCGCGCACTGAGACCCGCACGGAGTGCTCCGAGTGCGGTATTGAGACGACGGTGCCGTTCAAGCCGACTCAGGGGCGACCGGTACTCTGCCGGCAGTGCTTCCAGAGCAAGCGTGCCCCGACGACAGGTGCGCTGGTTACTGCGGCGGCTACCGCTGAGATGGTCGCCGGTACAACAGGCGAGCGTCCTGCACCGGGCGTCGAGCTTATGGTCGCCGCAGCGCAAGGTCCGCGATTCTAAGCGGTCAGCTTCGGACTCTCTAATCCTCACTCGTGCGATCTGTGTGAGGATTAGAGAAGTCCAGAGTCACAACGTCGGCCGACTGACCGATTCGGCGCCGAAGTTTGTGCCAAACCCTTCGACAACTTCGAGTTCACTCTTTGACTCGCTATTTGCCGCGAATGGAAGTGTGCGGGCTGGACAAGCGATCCCGAGACGGTCGCTTTTGGTTGCGGAGTTGTGCTCTTCGAATGCATTTAAGCGTGAAAAACCCCGCCGAGGCAGGGTTTTTGGTGCAAATTTGTGGTGACTTTGTGGTGACTTGTGGTGCGTTAGACGGGAACTGATGTCAGTTCGGCTGGATCGACGTTGACGAAGCGGCCATGCTGGCCCTTGTCCTGGAAGCGGACGATGCCGTCGACCTTCGCGAAGAGGGTGTCGTCCTTGCCGCGACCGACGTTGGCGCCGGGCTTGAGCGGGGTTCCACGCTGACGGACGATGATGCCGCCGCCGAGGATCGTCTGACCACCGAATACCTTGACTCCGAGCCGCTGGGCGTTTGAGTCGCGGCCGTTTTTGGAAGAACCTAAACCTTTTTTATGTGCCATTCGATTGCCTCTTTCGCGCTGCCCTATGGGCCTTTGCGCTCACTGAATCTTGAATTCCAAAAAACTAAACTTTTGACGGAAGTTGTGTCTTACGCTTCCTTGAAGCTCTTGCCGTTGACGAGAATCTCGTTGATTTTGACTTCAACGAAGTTCTGGCGGTGGCCCTGCATCTTCTTGTACTGCTTCTTGCGCTTGAGCTTGAAGACGAGGATCTTTTCGCCGCGGCCTTCGCCGACGACGGAGGCGAGAACCTTGGCTCCGGTGAGGTCGGACTCGAACTTACCCTCTTCGCCGCTGACGGCGAGGATGTCGGAGAACTCGATGTTGCCGTTCTCGTGGGCGGTGGTTTCAATCTTCAACTTCTCGCCAGGAGAGACCAGATACTGTTTGCCGCCGGTGCGGATGACTGCGTACATGACTAGAACCTCAAGCGGGTCGCGTGGAGCTGGCCGCTTCCTTCAAAATAGATTGTGCTGCATGGGCGCATACAGGAGCACTTCAGTAAGCCAACCGGTCAAGCCATCGCAGTCTTGATTCCCGACCGCCGGGCTTAGGCCTGTCGTCCCTGCAACTCTTGAGGTGAAGACACAAAGAGCTGCAGCGCCAAACTTAATGAGTGTATCGCGTTCCTTGAACTGGGTCAACGATTCATGCCTTTCGGAGTCGATTGCGCTTGCTGTACCCCCTCCATTTCGCTTGCTGTACCCTCCCCCCACCCCCCCTTGGTATCTTGCACGTAAGTCTTTTCGTTTCATCAACCTGCGGGCGGATTCTGTCCGCAAAATATTGATTGTAAACGAGTTAATCGCAAAATGTAGATTCCATTGGAGTTAGCTTTGGGCCAGCGGTCCCCGTTGCTCTTCCGTGTTTCTACTCTTCCCTTTTAATTGTACCGGGTTGGGAGGGGTAGATACGCCACGCGAAAAGCCGCGTTTGGAGCGGGTTTTGTGGTGGTTGGGGGTTGACAGAATTTGCATTGCGAGCCCAGTCTAGGCCGCATCGCTAACAGATCAAGTTAGTTCAGTTCGGATTTTGAAAACTGATCGGCAACCACAGCGTCTTGCGCGCTCATAACTATTATTGGCGAAAAGCGAACCTTTCGTGACTTCGATGTCTCTCTCAAGCATGCAGACCCGGACCCAGGTAAAGGAGACCGCGCCTCCTGAGCAAACCCTCCTCGTTCTGCTTGCGCAAGCAGGCGACCGGGCTGCGCTGGAGGAACTCCTTCGTGTTAGCTATGCGCCGTTGCGTCGCTACATTACACGTCTTGCCGGTGCCGACCTCGCCGAAGATATCCTTCAGGAGACTTCGCTCCAAATCTTCCGCAAACTTCCCTTCCTGCGCGAGCCTGCCGTCTTCCGCCCCTGGACCTTTCGGATTGCTTCGCGGATTGCCTTCTCCCATTTGAAACGTGCCAGCCGTTGGCACCCCCTCGAGGATGCACCGCCTGAAGACCTTGCTGTCCTCAACCCCAGTCTTGGCGAGCTACCCGACGAAGCCTTTCTGACCCTGCTCGACCAGGTCTCACCTGCCAGCCGAGCCGTGCTCCTGCTCCACTACCAGCACGATCTGTCACTTGAAGAGAGTGCAGCCATCCTGGAGATTCCGATCGGGACCGCTAAGTCGCGCCTGCATTACGGGGTCACCACTCTTCGCAAACACCTTAATCCCGAAAGGAACCCCGCATGAACTCCGAACGTCAGCAGCCCAACCCCGAAGATACGAACGCGGAACTTGCCTTCGTCCAGCAAGCCCTTGCAGCAGCCGACAGGTCCGAACGCTCCTCACGCATTATCGTTGGCGTGTTAGCCATCCTCGCCGTTGTCGTGTTTGTTTGGATGCACCTCCATATGTTCCCGCCCGAGACGCTGGGTGGTTTGCTGCACTCGATTCTTCGCGTCGACCTTTTCTTTCTGGTCCTGCTGTTCGCCATCGCCATGTATCTTCGTCAGGTTATGAACAGGAACACACGCACAATCCTTCGGGCTCTCGCCAACACCCGCCAGCGCTGACTTAACCGCAGAGGAAAGGCGAGCCGCGCGGCTGCTCGCCTTTCCTCTGCTTCTGATTTATAAACTCAGGTCGAAATAGCGTGGACGGCGTGAATGCGCAATGCGAAAAGCCGCGGCTGGAGCTGGTTTTGTGGTGGTTGGGGCTTGACAGGATTTTTCTGATGCCCCCGGCAGAACAGCAGATTCCTTCGCTGCGCTACGGAATGACAACAAAAGGACAAGGCAACAACAACAACTGCAACAGCAACAACAACTGCAACAGCAACAACAACAACAACAACAACAACAACAACTGCAAGTACAAGTACAAGTGCGAGTGCAAAGACAGGGATCGTAGTTGGTGGACCTACTACGTTCGAAGTGGAATGTGGTTCCAGGGCGGGGTGACTTCGATGCCGAGCCGGGCGATTTCTGCTTCCATATCTGCAAACTGTTCCGTTAGCGGAAAGCCGAGGCCTTTCCACGCCTCCAGACCGCCCTTCAGTACATAGATGTTTTGGATCCCGTGCTTCCTCATGGCCAGCGCGACGCGCGCACTTACAAAGCTATTCCTGGATCTGCAGTAGAGCACCAGATTGACGTCGCTGGGGATGACGATACGCTTCTTGCGCCGGATCTCGAGCGGATCGAGGCGCACCGCTCCTGGAATTACGCCAACGCCCTCAGGATCCTCCTCAAAGCGGAGCAGATCGAGGACACCAACCTTCTCCCCCAAGTCCAATCGCGACTTCAACATCCCGGGATCGATCTGCAGCGGTCGAAGCAACCGGATCATCATCACAAGCTGCGTGAGTTTCAAGACGAACATGATCAGGAGCGGAACCCCGAATACCAGAACCACCACAGTGGCAACCGCGGAGATGCGTTGTGCCACGTGATCCAGCTGGCGCGCGAAGAGAAAGCCGCAGCCGATGTACGCAGCGGCCCAAAAGGAGGCTCCTCCGGCATCGTATACAAGGAAGGCCGGTCGCGAGGCCCCGAGCATACCCGCCAGGGGAGGGCAGATGCCGTCCAAGCCAGGCACAAACTTGGCAATCAGGAGAAGCCGGAGACCTTTCTTCGCAAAGATCTCCTTTCCCCGGCGCATGCAGAAGCTGGGATCGCGCGTCAAGGCGCACAGCAATCGCAGGACCCGCTTGCCCCGGAGGCGGCCAGCTTCGTACCAGAGCAGGTCCGCTAAGACGCATCCCAGAACAGCGACCAACAGGATTCCAACGAAACTCAGCTTGCCGGAGCCGGCCAGGGCACCGCCCGTGAGTAGAAAAAGAAGGGCGGGAACCGGAAGAGAGAGCTGACGCGCGAATACAGCAACAAACAGGATGGGATAGGTGATGTGGGTCAGGTAGTAGTTCATGCGAATTCCGGCCTCTGTTCGGTTTCAATCATATCCTCAGCACGTTCACGATCTTAGGAGAGGTTTGCTGGTGTCGCAGAAGCATGAAAAACGGTTTTTCGATAACCTGGCTGGAACAGGCTGGCCTAGATGTTGTCTCAATTGATGGGGTGATGCATCGCCAATGCACTCATCCAAGCCTCATCGCTCACGGACGATTGGTGCAGTAATCTTTCTGCATGAAGATTGCGATTGTTACCGGGGCGGCGCAGGGGATTGGGCGTAGGACGGCGGAGGTTTTGGCGGGGGCTGGTTACAGCTTGCTACTGATGGATATGCAGCCATGTACTGCGACGCTGACTGCGATTAGGACGACCGGCGTTGAGGCTGAGGAGGTGTTGGGTGACATCTCGGATGAGGCTGTGGTTGAGCGGGCGGTGAAGGTAGCGCGCTCGCGGTGGGGACGGGTGGATGTGTTGGTGAATAACGCCGGGATCAGCTTTATTGCGCCGGCAGAGGCTGTCGATGGCAAGGCGTTTTTGCGCGTGCTGCAGGTGAATCTGCTGGCTCCGTTTTTGTTGGCGAAGGCGTTTGGCGCGATGATGCTCGAACAGAGGAGCGGAAGCATCGTGAATGTGGCTTCGATTGCAGGGTTGGTGGGGATTGCGGATCGCTCGGCTTACAACGCTTCGAAGCATGGATTGATTGGATTGACGCGGACGTTGGCGGCAGAGTGGGGTGGGCGAGGGGTGCGGTGTAATGCGGTGTGTCCGGGGTGGGTGAAGACGGAGATGGACATTGCGGACCAGGCGGCGGGTGGTGGGTATAATGACGCGGATATCGAAGGCGTGAATCCGATGGGAAGGTTTGCAACGCCGGAGGATATCGCGAGGGCGATTCTGTTTCTGGCTGAGCCGGAGCAGAGTGGGTTTGTGAACGGGCACGCGCTGGCTGTTGATGGTGGGTGGACGACCGATGGAAGCTGGCAGAGTTTGAGGATGCGGAAGCGGCAGGGGTAGGGTTTGTGTGCGAAGTCCGGTGTTCGCTATTTTGCGTTGTTGGCGCGATGCATGCGGCGAAGTTCGGCTTTGATCTCTTTGCGGAGTTCGGGTGGGTCGATAGCTGCTGCGCGAGAGCCAAGGCCGAGGACAACGAAGCGGGCTTGCTGGTAGTTTTCGAACTGGACGTGAAAGAGACGCCAGCCCTTTTGCAGCGTGCGTGATGCGCGATGGTCGAGTGCAGGAACCATCGGGCACCAGCGTTCGGTGGAGACGACGGCCTCGTCAGTGAGTGCCAGCGTGGTGGTGACGGGGTGCTTGTGTTCTTTGAGTTTTACGGTGGTCTGCTTCCAGTAGGTTGCCAGGTCGAAGTTTGGCGGACGCATGCATGGGAGCGCGAGGGTGACGGCGTCGCGCATGCGAGAGACCCGGTAGGTGCGGGTGCCTTCGGTTGTCTGGGCGACGAGATACCAGACGGTTTGTTTGCAGACGATGCCGAGCGGGTCGACGGTTCGAGTGTTGGTGTCGCCGTCGGGGCGGGTGTAGAGGAAGGTCAGTTTGCAGTCGCGGGCGAGGGCGTCCTGCACGATGGGGAGCATGGAGAGATCTTCGTTGGAGGGTCGCCAGCCGGTGGGGTCGATGTGCAGGCGGGCTCGGATGGAGTCGGCGTGGAGGCGCATGGAGGTTGGCATGGAGGCCATGAGCTTGTCGAAGGCACGCTGGGCGGCGGCGGTGAGTTTGCGGTCTCCGAGCGCGCTGGGCTGAGCCATGAGGAGGGCCTGGAGTTCGGCGTCGTCGAGGCCTGGGACCTTGGTGCGCCAACCTTTTTGCAGCTCCCAGCCGCCGCTTGCACCGCGATGGGCGATGAGTGGGATGCCCGCGAGGCAGAGGGCCTCCATGTCGCGATGAGCGGTGCGCTGGGAGACTTCGAGGCGCTCGGCGATCTCGCGTGTGGAGAGGCGGCCGTGAGCTTGAAGGAGCATGAGCGAGGAGAGGAGGCGATCGGATTTCACGTTGTGCTCTCTCCTCTCTTGTTCAGAGTCTTTTCAGAAACTAAAGTTATTTGAGATATATGACAACAGATGTCATATATGCGCAACTACCTTGTGGTTGTCAGGCCTGAGGGCCTCACAGGAGGCAGTGCGATGGAGTTCAAGCGATATTTTCTGGAGCAGCTGGAGAGCGAAGCGGAGGCCTCACGGAAGGTGATTGAGCGAGTGCCCGAGGGACAGAACGGATGGAAGCCGCATGAAAGGTCGATGGAGATGGGTAAGCTGGCGGCGCTGGTCGCGACGATGCCGGGATGGGTTGCGGTGATGATCGACCATGATGAGCTCGATCTGAATGGGAATGGGAAGGCGTTCCAGACCAAGGCTTTGGAGACGAGGGCGGAGTTGCTGGCGGCGCTCGAGAGCGGCGTTGCGGCTTCGCGTAAGGCTCTGGAGAACACGACGGAGGAGCATCTGATGAAGACGTGGCGGCTGAAGATGGATTCGCAGGTGCTGTCAGAGGGGCCGAGGACCTTCACGATCCGAACGGCGCGCTGAGCCATCTGGCTCATCATCGGGGGCAGCTTACGGTGTATCTGCGGTTGAATGAGGCGAAGGTGCCGGCAATCTATGGGCCGAGTGCGGATGAGTGGCACTAACGATGAGAGCAGGTAGCGGGAGTTGAATCCTGCTTGCCTGCTCGTTTGCTTCCTGTTTTACGCGGCGAGGGCCAGGATGTGGGCCTGGAGGTCTTCGAGCCAGAGGGCGAGGTCGAGTCTGCGGGAGGCGATGTCGCGGGTGGAGATGAGGCTGAGGATGGCCTCCTGAAGCTCGATGGGGAGGTCGGTGAACCCGTAGCCAGTGCGGGTGCGGGTGATGGTCTCGATCTCGTCGAGGCCAAGCCGGTAGTCGAAGGCGATGGGGTGGGGAGCGCGGGATGAGCCTTCGGCGGCGCTGTTGGTGAGGGCGGCATCCAGGCGGGATGCAACGTAGCTGGAGCCGGGGCGCGAGAGCAGGATGGTGATGGCTTGCAGGATGGCGAACTGAGAAGTGGTCAGGTTTTGTGGAACATAGAGTGTGCCGTTGTCGATCAGGCGCTCGAGCCAGACGGTTGGCGACGGGTTGGTCGGACGGCGCAAAGGAGTTGCAGTCAGCTGGTCAGCTTTCAAGGCCACAATGAAACTCTCCTGTTGGTGTGTGCACTGCATGGCTATACGTCCCATGCGTTTATTGGACGCCGCGAGGCAGAGGAAAAGCTGAAAAATGATACGGAGGTTCTCCCCCAAAGGTGGTATACCGTCCGCGGCTGTCGTGTTGGATGCAAGATTCGGTTGATCGGTATGGCTCTGGTAACAATAAAGAAAGACGTGATGTCCACAAGGAGAGAATTGGGATGACAGAAGTTGTAGACCGGCAGGCGCCGGTGAGGATAAAGGTGCTAAAACTGCGGCAGGACGCACAGTTGCCGCGGTACGCGCATGTGGGGGCGTTTGGCGATCTGGCCGCCGACTTGTATGCCGTCGATGCGGCGTTGCTGCAGGCTGGGGCGACGATGGCGGTTGCAACCGGGATTGCGCTGGAGTTTCCGGCGACGCATGGGGCGTTGGTGGAGGACCGTTCGGGGCTGGCGATGCGCGGAGTGACGACGCTGGCTGGGGTGATCGATCCGGGATATCGCGGGGAGATTAAGGTGGTGGTGACGAATCTGAGCGGGGCGGCGGTGGAGATTAAAGCTGGGGATCGCATCGCTCAGCTGCGGCTTGTGCGGAGGATCGAGGCGGAGTTTGAAGAGGTGAGCGAGCTGGTGGAGGCTCCGCGGGGCGCGAAGGGGTTTGGGAGTACGGGGAGTTAGTTCGGCGCGACGTTCGCTTCTGGGTCTTGTTACTGCCAAGCGGCGTATGCTTTCGGCTAGTGTTTTCAGGAGGCGTTATGGGTGAGGCGCGGTGGCCTGAGTTGCCGTGGGACGCGTGGGCGGATACGGCGAATACGCTGCACATGTGGACCCAGATCGTGGGGAAGACGCGGATGGTGCTGACTCCGCTGCAGAACCACTGGTGGAATGTGCCGTTGTATGTGACGGCGCGGGGGCTGGGGACGTCGGCGATCGTGTATGGGAACGATGTGCTGGATATCGAGTTCGATTTTGTGGCGCATGAGCTGCAACTGCGGATGGGGTCGGGCGCGGTTCGAAGGATAAAGTTGAAGCCGCGAACGGTGGCTGATTTTTATAAGGAATATTTGGGGAATCTGGCAGAGCTTGGGGTGTCGGTGAAGATCAATCCAATGCCGGTGGAGGTGTCCGACCCGCTGCGGTTTGATATCGACACGCAGCACAAGTCGTATGACCCGGAGTATGCGCACCGGTTCTGGCAGGTGCTGGTGCATGCGGAGAAGGTGTTTCGTGCCTGGGGGACGGGATTTCTGGGAAAGGTGAGCCCGGTTCATTTTTTTTGGGGCAGCTTTGATCTTGCGGTGACACGGTTTTCAGGGCGTGTGGCTCCGCCGAGGCCTGGCGCTGATTCGATTCAGCGAGAGGCCTACTCGCATGAGGTGATCAGCGCTGGCTTCTGGCCGGGGAACGGTGGTTATGGTGCTGCGTCGTTCTACTGCTATGCGGCGCCTGTGCCGGAGGGGTTGTCGGAGGCGAAGATTCGCCCGGATGCTGCGGGGTGGGATAAAGCCTTGGGGGAGTTCATCTTCAAGTACGACGCGGTGCGGGCGTTGGCTGCGCCTGAGCAGGCGATTATGGAGTTTCTGGATAGCTCGTACGCTGCCGCTGCAGATGCGGCCAAGTGGGACAGGGCTGCGCTCGAGCGGCGATGAGGGCCAGCGGTCGCGGTGAGGCTCTGAGCGTGCGACAATCTTAAATAGCGAGCCATGCCAAATCCGCAAGCCCAGCAAGCCAAAGTCCCCACGCCAGCTACCATTACTCCGGCGCTGCTCAAGCAGCACAGCATCACTCCGGACGAGTACAAGCGCATCGAAACAGCGCTTGAACGCACCCCATCCCTGACCGAGTTGGGGATTTTTTCTGTGATGTGGTCGGAGCACTGCTCGTACAAGTCTTCTCGTGTTCATTTGAAGCGCCTTCCGACTCGCGGTGAGAGAACGACTGGACCGGGAAGCGTGGTGCAGGGGCCGGGAGAGAATGCCGGGATCATCGACGTAGGCGATGGATGGGCTTGTGCGTTCAAGATTGAGTCGCACAATCATCCTTCGTATATCGAGCCATACCAGGGCGCGGCTACCGGTGTCGGTGGGATTCTGCGTGACATCTTCACGATGAATGCGCGACCGCTGGCGGTGATGGATTCGCTGCGATTCGGGCCGCTGGATGAAGCTGAACCAGATGAGGCGCTGCGGCGCAGGAACCACCAGATCACGACCGGCGTGGTGCATGGTGTGGCTGGATACGGCAACTGTTTTGGTGTGCCGAATCTAGGTGGCGAGACGCGGTTCGAGAACTGTTACTCGGGCAACCCATTGCTGAATGCATTTGCGCTGGGTCTCGTCCGTCGTGACGAGATTTTTTATGCGAAGGCTACGGGCGTGGGCAATCCTGTGATCTACGTAGGAGCCAAGACGGGCCGCGATGGAATTCACGGAGCCACGATGGCCTCCGAGGAGTTCACCGAAGGCTCGGAACAGAAGCGGCCCAATGTTCAGATGGGCGATCCGTTCCTGGAGAAGCTGTTGCTTGAGGCTTGCCTTGAGGCGATGGCGACCGGCGCGGTGCTGGGGATTCAGGATATGGGCGCGGCGGGTTTGACCTGCTCGACGTGCGAGATGGGTGCGCGTGGGGATCTCGGCCTGACGGTGGAGTTGGATCTTGTGCCGCAGCGTGAGACCAGCATGTCGAGCTACGAGATCATGCTGTCGGAGTCGCAGGAGCGAATGCTGCTGGTGGCTGACAAACCGCGGGCACAAGAGGTTCTGGATGTGTTCGCGAAGTGGGGGCTGGATGCTTCGATCGTCGGCGTAGTGACGGAGAAGCCGAATATGGTGATCACGCAGCATGGTGAGCTGGTGGCGGATATTCCGAATCGCAGCCTGACCGATGATGCTCCGCTGTATCACCGTCCAGTGGGCGTGTGGAAGGCTCCGGTGCCGCTTGATGCCCCGGCACATTTGATTGAAGAGTTGAACAGATCGAGAGACTATACGGCTGATCTGAAGAAGCTGCTCGCGGGCGCGAATATCTGCGATAAGCGTTGGGTCTTCGAGCAGTATGACTCGATGGTGCAGACCAATACCGTGCAAGGGCCGGGCGGCGAGGCCGGCGTGATGCGGATCAAGGGCACGGCGAAGTCTTCCGGTGCGCCACGTCATCCTGGGCTGCTGGGTAAGCTTGCCGATCTGGTTGCGTCGTCGACTCCGCAGGGCGAAGCGACGCTCTCAACCAACAATCAGGATGCGACGAACCCGGTGGTTGCACCGGATGAGTCGCACGAGTTTACGAGCACAGTGAAGGGTGATCGCGGGCTAGCGATGGCGTTGGCAGGAAATGGCCGCTGGACCTATCTCGACCCAAAGCTGGGCGCGATGCATGCGGTTGCCGAGGCGGCACGAAAGGTCGCTTGCACCGGTGCGTTGCCGGTGTCGGCTACAAACTGTTTGAACTTCGGCAATCCGGAGAAGCCAGAGATTATGGCGCAGCTCTCGCAGGCGATCGACGGGATCGCCGAAGCTTGCATCGCGTTGGGGACGCCGGTGACGGGCGGGAATGTCTCGCTCTACAACGAGACCAAGGGTGAAGGAATCTATCCGACTCCAGTGATTGGCATCGTCGGGATTATCGAGGACGTGACGAAGGCTGTTCCGTCAGCGTTCCGCAGGGCTGGGGATAAGGTTCTCTTCCTCTCTGCGTTTCAGGGTGGCGGGCGAAATCCACGCCGGGAGCTTGGTTCGACCGAGTATGCGAAGACGATATTGCATGAGCTGTGGGGAACGCCTCCGGTGCTGGACCTGACGGAAGAGGCAGCGCTCCACAAGGCGCTTGTAGCGCTTTCGGAGCATGGTCTGCTGGCCTCGGCTACCGATATTTCGGATGGTGGATCGGCGGTTGCGTTTGCGAAGGCGTGCTTCCCACGCGAGTTGGGCTTGAGCGTGTCGATGACCGTTTCGGAGACGGAGCCATTCGCATTGAAGGAACGATTCTTCAGCGAGATTGGTTCGTCGGTAGTTATTTCAACGGACGAGGACCATCTTAACGCGATACGAACTGTGCTCGCTGATCATCCTAAGGTGTGGATGGCCCCGCTGGGTGAGGTGACCAACGGCAACTTTGAGATTTCGATCAACGGAACAAAGGTTATCGATGAGCCGGTTGCTGCACTGAAGGGATCGTGGGCAGGTTCACTGGAGGAGCAGTTGGCCGATGAGGTGGTGACGGCGTAATGAATAAACTTCTCGAGCTGCAGAAGCATCCGGTGGAAGATTTAGAAGACGAAGAAGACGGGACGCCATTCGACAAGCTGCGCGAAGAGTGTGGCGTTATGGCGGTGTACGGCCATCCGGATGCCGCGCGTATGACGTACTGGGGTCTGTATGCGCTGCAGCATCGCGGGCAGGAGTCGGCGGGGATTGCGAGCGCGGATGGGCAGCAGGTGAACGACATCAAGGGCATGGGTCTGGTGTCGGAGATCTTCACCGATGACGTGTTGGGGAAGCTGCCGGGACATATTGCGATTGGGCATACGCGCTACTCGACGACGGGAGATTCGGCGCTGTTGAATGCGCAGCCTATCTCGGTCGAAAGCACGAAGGGCCTTATTGCGATTGCGCATAACGGCAACCTGATCAACCTGGGTACGTCGAAAGAGCGACTGGAGCGCGATGGAGCAATCTTTCAGACGACGTCGGACTCCGAGATCATCATCCAGTTGATCGCGCACTCGACGAAGAACACGCTGATCGATTGCATGGCGGAGGCACTGACGCAGGTGCAGGGCGCGTTTTCGATTGTGATGATGACGCGAAACCGCATCTTCGCAGCACGCGATCCGCATGGGTTCCGGCCGCTGGCGATGGGCAGGATTGAAGGCAAGGACGGCGCGCCGGATACATTCGTGTTTGCGAGCGAGACGTGCGCTTTCGACCTGCTGCACGCGAAGTATGAGCGGGATGTGAAGCCAGGTGAACTGGTGATGGTGTCGGAAGATGGCGTGACGAGCCGCTACTTCAACACGACGACGGCGCAGGCGAGCTGCGTGTTTGAGCATGTTTACTTTGCGCGGCCTGACTCGAAGATCTATGGCCGGTGGGTGCAGCAGTCACGCGAGGAGATGGGGCGGCAGTTGGCGCGGGAGTCGGGTGTGCCGGCGGATCTGATTGTGCCGGTGCCGGACTCGGGCGTGACGGCGGCGATTGGGTATGCGGCGGAGTCGGGGATACCGTTTAACTTCGGGCTGATTCGAAATCACTATGTGGGTCGCACGTTTATTCAGCCGGAGCAGAGGGTGCGGGACTTCGGCGTGAGGATGAAGCTGAATCCGATGCGGAGTCTGCTTGAGGGCAAGCGCGTGATTCTGATCGATGACTCGATCATTCGCGGGACGACCTCACGGAAGATTGTGCGAATGGTGCGAGCAGCGGGCGCGACAGAGGTGCATCTGCGGATCTCGTGTCCGCCGACGACTTCGCCTTGTTTTTATGGGGTGGATACGCCTTCGAAGAAAGACCTGATTGCTGCGAATAAATCGATCGCGGAGATCTGCGAGTTTGTTGAGGCGGATTCGCTGGCGTACCTGTCGCTGGTGGGGCTGACGCATGCCTGTACGAAGGGGGAGCCGGTGGATGGCTTGTCGCCAGGGAGCTTCTGCACGGCCTGCTACACCGGGGATTATCCGACGCAGTGGGTGGATGTATCGGAGATTCTGCCAGCGGTTACTACAGTCTAGGCGATCTATTACATTCAGTCTTGCTGAGCTTAGATCTCGGCGAGGGCGTCGGTGTATGCCTGCAGCACGTCCCGTCGCAGCGTGTAGCTGACGAACTTTCCTTCGCGCATTGCCCGCACCAGACCAGCCGTCTCGAGCTCCTTCATGTGGTGGGACAACGTGGCGGCGCTCACGGGATGCAGCTCATGGATCGCAGCGCATGGCATAGAGTTCTCGCAGCTTCCAATCTGTCGTAGTAGCTCGTAGCGTCGCGGGTCGGCCAGGGCTTTGGCAATCAGGTGAACCTGCTCGTCGGTCAGCTTCACCCGCTGCTCAGCTTCCGTCCGCTTCGAAGCGCTCATGGCCCACCTTTAGCGAATCTGTACCAGCTCCGCGCCGGCTCCATGCCCGGAGGCACCCGGTGTAATCTGCGAGGTCTGCGGTGCGCGCCAGTGATCGATGTAGCTTACCTGGTGGACGCAGCTGATTGTGCAGCTTGGCGCACAACTCTTCTCCGTCAGGAACTCGCGCTTTACGTCCGCCGTGGTATATCCCGACAACGGAACCGCTGGATACCCGCGTTGCTGGCTGCAATAGTGCACCAAGCCGTTTTCGCAGATGTAGAGATACCGTCCGCCTGCGCGGCAACGCCAGTCGTTCGTCTTCCCGTTGGCGATGGCCTCTTGGAAGTGGTTGAACCGCGAGTAGCTTCGGCGAGTCAGGTTGCGAACCTTGTCCCACACGCCGCGCTCTTCCGCGCCGAGGGGCTTCAACTGGCCGCTGCCATCGTGAATGATCCCGATGGTCGAGCTGAAACCAAGCGCCAGTGCCCGCTCACTGACGGTCAACGCATCATTCGGGTTGGCAATACCGCCACCAACGACGGAGTTGATATTGACGTGAAAGTCCGCGTGCTCGGCGAGCATCTGCAGCTTCTTGTCGAGCACCTTTAGGCTCTTCTTCGAGACCTCATCCGGCATCACGTTGTCGATCGAGATCTGCATGTGGTCGAGCCCAGCCTTGTTCAGCCGTTGAATTCGATCCGGCATCAGCAGATATCCGTTCGTGATCATTCCTGCAATCGCACCGCTCTTGCGAATCCGGGCGATGATCTGGTCCAGCTCCGGGTGCAGCAGCGGTTCGCCGCCAGAGATCGTAATTACGGAGGTGCCGAGGCGCCCCAGATGATCGATGCGGCGCAGCATCTCGTCGAGCGGCACCGGGTCCGAGAAGTCGTCGTATTCGTTGCAGTAGGTGCAGGAGAGGTTGCAGCGGCGCATCGGCACAATGTGCGCCATATACGGGTGCCCGGTCGACATCACGGCAGACCCGATTGAACCCAGCTCACGCAGCTTGCGCGTCACTGCCTTCCAGCGGCGCTTTGCAGGCATCGGACGTCTGCCATTCGCCACAGCAGTTTTAGGAGCAGAAGACATATCACTTTCAAGTATATCGAATCGTTGCACCTGGGGGCTCATTTGTCTAAAAAGGCTGCCTTTGAGCTTGCTGAAGGCGCTTACTGCTTGGTCGCTCGCCATCTCTCTTCGGCCAGCACCACAGACGTCTCAATCTGGCGTTCGGGCACGCTCCAATACTTCTTGAGAAGACGATCTTTCTCCTGGTTATCAACGATTTGGAAGCCGTATCGCTCGTAGAAACGAATCGCCCACAATGCCGACGCCCAGGTACCAATCAACACCGGCCCGGGCGCTAACTGACGCAAGTGCGATAGCAAGCGCGCTCCAATGCCTTGATTTTGGCTGGCGGTGCGAACATAAGCGTGTCGAATCAGCGTAACGTCGTGAACATGTTGCAGGCCCATCACACCTGTAACCGACCCCGCCTCTTCAAACGCTGAAAACACAACACCTTCGTTGATCTCATGCTGCAGCTTCTGCTGAGACATGTAAGGCTCTACCCAGCAGTCGGCGGGGATGATGCCTCGATAAGCCTGCGCGCCATCGTTGATGATGGTCCAGATCACTTCGAAATCTCGATTGTCACAACGGCGGATCACGCGTCGCAACCTCCCGGTTCTATGTCCAACAAAAATGGCGCCCAAGGCGCCACTTCATTCGTCTCCTGAGACGGTCTACAACTTCGCCAGCAACTGCCTGGTGTACTCGGTCGTTCCTTCAAAGAAATCTTCGAGGCCGAACACCGGCTTTGCGCTTGAACGCTTCTTTCCATCCGGCGTCAGCGTCAGGGTCTGTTCATGCTTGTCGCGAATCACCACGACGGGCACTGGCTTCCCCTTGTTGTCGTGAACCGTCTTGGTCCACTCTGTTCCGCTCGACACAGCGATGGAGTTGATACGCACGACAACATCTCCGGCCTTCATACCGGCTTCCTCTGCCGGGCTGTTGGTGTCGACACTTCGCACCAGCAAACCAGCGCCACCTTCTGAACCGAAGTAGTCCGCCAGTTGAGGCCCCATAACTTCGAGCTGAGCGCCGGTGTAGGACGAGTTGAGAATCATACTCATCGCAAGGACCTCTCGATGCCCCTTCGGCGTGGGCGTCACGCTGCTTGACGGCGACGATCCCATAAAACTATTTCCGGGGCCACCAGTTCTCACAGAGCCGGATGGGCCTTCACCCGGAGCGGGTACCGAGTAGTGCTGCTCCCATGCCTGCAACCCGACCATCTGGCGGTCAGCCATCGCCATCGACATCGTCTGGGTTTGTCCATCGCGGCTGATCAGGAAACTCACCGTTCGCCCCACCGGCTGGTCCCGCAGCATCCGCTTCAAATCTTCCCAGCCGCCGATTGCCTGACCGTTCATCTGAAGAATCACATCGTGGACACGCATCCCCGCCTTGCAGGCAGGTCCATCATGGTCAAGTTCGATGATCTCCGCGCCCTTGGTCTCCTTCAGCTTCAACGCCGTAAGCTGGTCATCAGTAATATCCCGAGCCACCACTCCGAGATACCCCTGTGCTGCACGTGCATGCGACCCACCCAACATCATCGCCACCATCTGCGGTCCAACCTCTGAGGCCGTCTGTGCGGCGTGCAAAACCTGTCCCCCATCCAGAACGGCTACTCCCGCGATCAGCGCTACGACTCCGAACGACCTGCGGTGTTTCATCTTCATACCCTCATCTCTGCACTGCTTCACACGAAGCGACCAACGCGGACCTCGTTCCCGCACCTACTGAATATTTGGAGAGCCCTGCAGCGCCTGGTACGACGCGGTTCGAATATAAGGATTCGCATCCTGCGTCGAGACCGTCCGCAACACCTGCTGTACGCTCGAGTCTGACTGTACGGGACCAAGCACACCGATCGCAGTCTGCCGCACCTGCGGGTCGGAGTCGTGTAGCACTGCTTCGAGCACCGCATCGCGAACGTGCTGGTCCTGGCTGACGTATCTCTGTAAACCTTCGAGCGCCTTCATCCTCACTCCAGCGTCCTGATCGTACCGCAAGGACACCATCAGCGCATGACGAATCCCCTTGCCATCCTGCGTTGGCTGGCACTCGTGGCCTGCGACGCACTCGCTCGTCAGCAGCGAGACGGAGTTCATTCGCACTCCGGGCGTTGCAGCGGCGTTCGTTCCCACCATCAACAGCTTGCGAATCTCCGGACTATCCAGCGAACCTTCCATCGTCTCCGGAGTGACCCTGTTGTAGTTCACCTGCACCAGCTCCGAGTTCGGTGTCTGCACGATCCCGGTTACATTTGCGATCACGCTGTCAGGGTGGGTTACCGTCACAACCGGCGCAGGCTTTGGCGCATGCGCCACCTGATACCGCAACGTAAAGTTCCCTGCCAGAAAACCCACGCCCAGCAGCAGCGTCGCCAGCGCTGGCGCGCTCTGCACATGTCCCAGCCATCGATAAAGATTTGCCCTTAGTTGATCCAGAAACCTACGCGGCGGGATCATGTCCAGCGCGTCATCCAGCCGCATCCTTGATTGTGCCAGCAGATTTGGAGAAGGCTCTAACACGGGCAATACAGCTAGATGTTCCTCGAATTCCTGGAACGCATCCAGCTCTGCGGAGCAACTCTCGCAGCTCATCAGATGTTGTTCCAGCGGTCCGGCCAACTCATCTGGTAGCTCGCCGTACTTTAGTAGAACGATGCAGTCTTTTGCGCTCTCACACTTCATTGTCTTACCTCAACCAGCCTCAAAGTTTTTCTTGTCATAGCGGGGTCTTTAGCTTCGCCCTTTCGCCAATCACAACGCTCCACTTCCATGACGAACAACTCTTATCGAAGCCCTGCCAGATTGGCCCGTAACTTTCGCGTGGCCCTGAACAAAGTATTCTTGGCAGTCTCTTCGGTCGTGCTCAACATCTCGCCGATCGTTCTGAGCTTCAGCCCCTGGTAGTGCTTCAGCTCGAAGACCGTTCGTTCTCTCGGAGTCAGCTTGCTTAGGGCATCGCTGATCCGTTCGCTCATCACCTTACGGTCCAACTCGCGGCCCGGGTTCGCCATCGCCCGATCGTCCGTGATATTGGCCATCAGGTCCATCTCATCGCCACTGGCATCCAGCACGGTTGCCGGGTCTTCCCTGCGGCTCTTACGACGACGCAGCTGGTCCAGACACAGATTTGTAACAATCCGATACAGCCAGGTGTAGAAGCTGCATTCGAACCGGAAGTTTCCCAGGTGGCGGTACGCCTTGATGAACGCCTCCTGGTGAACATCCTGTGCATCCTGCTCATTTCCAAGCATATGCAGCGCCAGTCTGAGCACCGACTGGTCGTATCGTCGCACCAGCGCATCGAAGGCGGTCCGGTGCCCCTTCTGGGCCTCGCGGATCAGTTCATCGTCTTCGGTTCGCTGCTGAGCCCGTGCGTCGAGCTGCGCCTGTGTCAGCTTGCCGCCGTTTCTGGTTCCGGATTGGGCCGCCGCTTTTGCCATTGCTGGCAATGATTCTACCGGCCTGACGCCCAGAAGTCCCGCGGCAAACGGACTAATTCGCCGTTTTCCAGTTCCTATAGCGAGCGAAGAAGACAGCTCTCCGCCAAGGTCCAATCCAGCAGCATCTGCATTCATCAGTCTGACTCCGGAGGTCAGGAAATCGATTACATTCAAGTAGACCTGCGAACTTAGGAAAGGTGAGCACAGGGGTTACCCTGTTTTCTTCGGCTCGGCATCCGGTAAACTCACCCAATGCCTCCCCGTTCGCCCGCCGCCCCCAGCCTCTTTGCCGAATCCCCAGCGCCAGCCGCTCCCAGAACACAGCAATCCGGCCAGCGATCTGATTGGATCAACGCCCACTGTGACGGCGGAGCCCGTGGTAACCCGGGGCCCTCCGGCTACGGCGCCCTCATCCAGAACGACGAAGGCGTGGTTTTGGCTGAACTGTCGGAGTTTCTCGGCATGCGAACCAATAACTATGCGGAGTACTCCGGCCTGCTGGGCTGTCTTCAGTACGCGCTCGACCACAACCACCCCCGCCTGCGCGTGGTCAGCGATTCGGAGCTGATGGTCAAGCAGATTCAGGGCAAATACCAGGTCAAGAGTCCCGACCTGAAGCCGCTCTTTGAAGAGGCAAAACGCCGGATTGCAAAGCTTGAAAAGTTTGAGATCAGCCACGCCCTCCGGCACAAAAACAAGGACGCCGACAGGCTTGCCAACGAGGCCATGGATCGCGGGATGCGCCGCGGCAACACCAGCGACGTGCGCCCTGCGGCTTCGGGGCAGCCTGCTCAAGCTCCGCTCAAAGCAACCCCTTATCCGACCAAATCCGAAGCGCCACCCGACCCCTACGCGAAGGCCGATGCCATGCTTCGTGGCTTTACCAAAGACGGCGTCGTCCACGTCCTCGGAGGCGCAACGCTCCCGGACGGCGTCTTCGTAAAAATCATCCGCGAATAATCCTATCCGCTCGAGATGTGCACGTTGGAGTCGCTCGCGTATTCGATCCTGAAGTCGATCTGGGCGGCCTTTTCCAGCATCTTCGAGACCGAACAGTATTTATTCTTCGAGAGTTCAACCGCGTCTTCGGCCGCCTTCTTTGAGACAGCACCGCCAATGACATAAGTCAGCATGATCTTTGTAAATACCCGAGGCGGCGCAGCGGACTGTTCAGCGGTTGCAGACACAGTAAGGCTGGTCAGAGGCTCACGCTTCTTTTTGAGGATCGAAACGACGTCGACAGAGGTACAACTGCACAGAGCCATCAGCACCGCCTCCATTGGTGAAGGGCCGTTGACGTGCCGGTCGCCGGCATCGAAAACAACCTTATGGCCACTTTCGGAGCGACCCTCAAACTCCATCTCCTTCGTCCAAACTGTCTCGGCAATCATTGGTCGCTTCCTCCTAAATTCATCGGACATTCGATTAACACTGGAAACCCCCATCGGGCGGCACCTTCGTCGACTTCGAGAATAAAGCTCAGCGTCCGGCAGCAGCCATCCGTGTACAAAGCTCCTCCACCGCCGCCATCTGCGTCAACATCGTCTCCAACTTCTGCGCTCCTAAACCATCTTCGAAGCGACGCTGCATTCGATCTAGAATCCCCACCACGCGCACCGCGCGCCTCCTGCCGAGTGGACGCAGTACGAGCTGCACCGCACGGGCATCGTCGTGATCGATCTGGCGCTGCACCAGGCCCTTCGCCTCCAGCGACGAGATGCAATGACTCACATTGCCACGCGTCATCTGGAACGCCTCTGCCAAGGCGGACGGCTTGATCTGCCCGCGCTTCTCGAAGAAGATTGCGGCGAGCACCAGCGCTTCAAGCAGGGTCACCTCTTCGCTTTGCAGGATCAAATTGAGAGACGCATCCATCCTCCGCGCGATTCGGTTAGCCTGAAAAACGGGGTTCTGCTGCAAGAACGCTTCGATCCGCATAGTGACCTCGAAACTAGTTTACAGGTTCAACTATTTACAACGACACCAAACTAGCTCCAATCACATCTGTTGCAGGCGGATGATGAAGACATCATTCATGCAGACGCATGAATTTGAACCACGGCGACCGGCTTTAACCTCATGAAAAAATACCTCCTCTGCCTGCTTTGCGTCACTCACACATTAGCTCAACAACCCACCGCGCAGACAGACACCACGTCGAGGCCGACGACCGCCTCCGTTAACCCCGTCGCGCAGAGCATCTCCGTCACCACTACACTCGAACCGCTGCCCTTCGCCGAGAGCGATCGGTCCGTCAACCTCATCTCTCCTCGCGATCAACCGCTCGTCTCAAACAGCGTCGTCGATCTCCTACGACAGGATCCGTCACTCAATCTCCAAGCTCGCGCAGCCAACGGAGTGCAGGCCGATCTCTCAATCCGCGGCACTACCTTCGAGCAGTCGCTCATCCTGCTCAACGGCCTCCGCATCAACGACCCCGAGACAGGCCACCTCAACCTCGACATCCCTATCCCTCTCGACGCAGTGACACGAATCGACATCCTCCACGGCTCCGGCAGCACGTTCTACGGCTCCGATGCCATCGGTGGTGCGGTCAACCTCCTCACCCAGCCGCCTCCCAGCGGCCTCAACGTCATCGCGAGCGCCGGCGGCGGAAGTTACGGTTCCATCGTGCAACACCTCCGCGCCTCATACACAGCCGGCCCAATCGCCGAACAGCTAACCGGCAGCCGCGACACCTCCGACGGCTTCATCGTGGATCGTAACTACTCCTCGAACGCTCTTGCATCGGAGACCTGGCTCAACCTCAAGCCCGGCACGACCGACATCCTACTCGCCGCGAGCGACCGTCCCTACGGAGCCAATCTCTTCTACGGCCCGTACCCATCATGGGAGCGCACCCAGGGTTGGTTCGCCAGCATCCAGCAGCAGCTCGGTCAGCAGACTGCGGCGAGCTTTGGCTATCGGCGCCACACCGATCTCTTCGTTCTCTTCGTCGATCAGCCCGACATCTACGAGAACAACCACATCACCACGAGCTACGAGGGTGCTCTGCGCCGCGCCGATGCACTAACTCCGAACACTACTCTCTCCTACGGCATCGAAGCCGACGGCGACAGCATCCACTCGAACTCGCTCGGCGATCATGCCCGCAATCAGGGCGCCGGCTACGCCAACCTCAGCCTCCGCGCGCTTGGCCGCTTCTCTCTCTCAATCGGAGCTCGCGAAGAGATACTCAGCAGCAATGGCTCGGTCTTCTCTCCCTCTCTAGCCGCTGCGTATACGCTCACTCGCACGACTCGCCTGCGAGCCGCTGCTGGCCACGGCTTTCGTCTTCCCACCTACGTCGACCTCTACTACTCCGACCCCACCACCATCGGCAACCCAAATCTGAAACCCGAATCTTCGTGGAGCTACGAAGCTGGACTTGATTGGTCGCCAACGAACGGCCGCTTGACGCTCACCGCGACCGGCTTCCGCCTCCAGCAAAAAGACACCATCGACTACTCAAAACTTGCTCTCGCCACAGACGCACTCACCTTCGCCGAACCCTACCAGGCGGTCAACATCCAGAACCTCGACATCACTGGAGCCGAAGCCACTGCTCGACTCAGACTGACCAGCACCCAGCAGTTGCAGTTCAGCTACACCGCCGCTCATGCGGCTTCTCCTCCAGCGAACCTAATCTCCGAGTACGCCTACAACTATGCGGCGCAGAACGCCTTATTCGCCTGGAACGGCAACTTCCGCCAGATCGCTGCACGCACTCAGGTGAACATCGTTCAACGCACCCAGCACACCGCCTATCCACTCTGGGACATCGCGCTCTCGCGCAACACAGGCCACCTGCGACCTTATCTACGCCTGCTGAACCTCAGCAACACCGGCTATCAGGAGATCCCGGACGTTCCTCTGCAGGGCCGCACCATCATGGCTGGAACAGAGTTCAACTGGTCGCGACCCTCGCGCTAGACGGCTGGCGAACAAATCCGAGTATCGACGCATCTTGACACAGGAATTGTTTATAACCAATAGAGACTGTTCATCGCTTGGAGCGATCCCGTGTGACCGAAGCCAGGAAGCTGATTTTATTTGAACCATGGAGCATGGGAGACGCTCTGATCGCTATGGCGATTGCACTGCAAGACCCCGCGCGGCTCGTGCTGGCCTGCAACTCGCGGTGGCACGATCTCATCCGTGCAGTAACAGAAGGAGGTGCGGCTCCCGAACTGATTGCCGCTGACCTGAGCTATGTCGATCGCAG
Organism: Tunturiibacter lichenicola; assembly: GCF_051013355.1. GTDB lineage: Bacteria > Acidobacteriota > Terriglobia > Terriglobales > Acidobacteriaceae > Edaphobacter > Edaphobacter lichenicola_F. The sequence continues at coordinate 1,876,412 of NZ_CP132944.1, forward strand.
CCGTAAGGGACGATGGAATTCGGGTTCGCTGCCGGTGCTCTCGACATCGGCAACAAACGTAGCGACCATACGAGGAGACATCAGGGACACCATCGCTGCGAGAAAGCTGTTTCTCAATGCTTCGATACGATCAACGGGCTGGTTGGCGTTCGCCGCGCGTCGCTCTGCGTTACTGGACTTGCCTTACGCAAAGGGTTGGCTTGCCGTACGAAACCGCTACCGCGCATGGGCCTCTATTGCCTCGGTTCCCTGGCAGCAGGTGCAGCACTTTTACGAACAGAAGCTTCCTGCACCAGCTTCACCGCTGGTCACGGTGCATGTTGGAGCGCAATGGCGCTCAAAACAATATCCGCATGTAGCGAGGCTGGTCGATCTACTCTCCGGCATCTGCCACGTCCAGATCGTCGCAGCGCCGGGAGACTCCCTCCCTGCGGGGATCGCTGAGACAGATGTTCGCCGCCTCATCAATCAACCGCTCGTAGACGCCTTCCGCGCAAGCTCCCATGTCATCGTCAATGACTCGGGGCCCATGCACCTTGCGGCTATCCTGCGCTGCCGCACGTTGCCGGTCGTTTGCACATCGGGCATTCGGGAGTGGCTCCCTCCCGCCACAATCCCCATCGAAGCAAAAGATACTCCGCGAGGTTATCGCCCGCACCCGGAGTACATGTCGGACATGGTGATCGAGGGGTGGCCCTCGCCCGAAGAGATCGTCCAGACCGTCGGTGTCAAATCCGACCGGTGAAGACGAAACGCCAGCTGCGCTTATCTAGAAGTGATGAAACATGCGCAGATGCGTTATCTCTTCCACCAAAACAAGAACCAGCGTGACGAGCGAGAGAACAAGCTGCACACGCTCTTTTTGAATCTTCCCCCGCGTCAGCGGCTTCTGGCGCCACTGCGAGGCGGGGCGGTTGCGAAGATAGCGCACATGCATCAGGACAATCAGATTCAAGAGCGCACCGGCAAGCGCAAATCCCACCATTGGCACTCGAATCCAGTCCGTATGGAACCTGTCCCAGAACTTTCCGGCTCCGACGATGCTGGTCAGAGCACCCACCCCGATCAAAACCCGAAGACCATCAAGAGCAGTGAAGAACGTACAAACACTCTGCAGAAGAACAAAAAGAAAGCTCGACCACGCGACAACAACATTTACTTCGCCCGTTGTCGCGGGCAACAGGGGAGAGTCTTCCGCTACCTGCGGCTTGACAGAGGGACTCGTCATCGGAGAGCTCGTCATCGAGAGGGGCCTGCTCATGAAATCTACGCTGTGTTTGTTATCGCTCAGTTTCTACTGCTCCGCCTGACCGAAAGATCATTTCTTTCTGACATCAAAAACTGCCGTCAAAAACGTACCGAGACCAAACCTCTCTGCAAATTCTGCCCTGAGCAGGAGACGATGGCGAGCATCTACTTCGCCAGCTCCGCCTTCACGATCTCGCTGACCAGCTTGCCATCCGCACGCAGCCCATCGGCAAGAATCCTCTGCTGCACAACCTTCATCACCGTTCCCATCTCCTTTGGCCCTGGCTTGCTCCCGCCTTCAGACAACGTATGAATCGCACCCTGCACCACGCCGCGAATTACATCCTCACCTGCGGCCTGCGGCAGATAGCCTTCGATCATCCCGATCTCGACCTGCTCCTTCTCCGCCAACTCCGGCCTGCCACCCTTGGTGAACGACTCCACCGACTCCTTGCGCTGCTTGATCAGCGTCGTCAGAATCTGCGACTCCTCCGCATCGGTCAGCTTCTCGCGCTTGTCGATCTCCTTGTTCTTCAGCGCTGATTTCACCATCCGTAGCGTCGTCAGCCTGTGTTCGTCCTTGGCCTTCATCGCCACCACAATATCCGTCTGAATCTTCTCGCCAATCGTCATCGTTCCCTCGTCTCCATCGAATCCAATCCCTAATTATAAGTAAGCCGAGGAACGCGAGGCCCCAAGCCGCCCGCATCACCGAAACAAGGTATACAAGTCAAGAAGTGATCGCCCTCCGCGCAGGAGGCTCGTGCGGCAGGACCCCGCTACAATAACTGCATGATCCGAAAAACCCGCCTCTTCACCCCCGGACCGACGCCCCTCCTCCCCGCCGCGCAGTTCGCCATGGCTGCGGCCGACATCCACCACCGCACCCCTGAGTTCCGCGCGATGTACACCCGCGTGCTCTCCCAACTCAAAGAGTTTGTCGGCACCAAAAACGACGTTATCATCCTGTCGAGCAGCGGCTCGGGCGCGATGGAAGCTGCCGTCTCCAACCTCACCTCTCCCGGTGACCGCGTGCTCGTTCTGACCGCCGGCAAGTTCGGCGAGCGCTGGACCGGCATCACTAAGGCCTTCGGCTGCCACGTCGACGTCATCAGCTCGCCCTATGGCAGCACCTTCTCGATCGACGAAGTCAAAGCCGCACTCAAGCTCGAAACCCGCGCCGTCTTCGTCCAGGCCACCGAGTCCTCCACCGGCGTTCGCCACGACATCGAAGCCATCGCCAAACTGCTCAAGCAGGAAAAGTCCGAAGCTCTCCTCATCGTCGACGGCATCACCGGCCTCGGCACCTCGCACCTCGACATGGATGGCTGGGGCATCGACGTCCTCATCGGCGGCTCGCAGAAGGCTGTCATGATTCCTCCCGGCCTCAGCTATATAGCCGTCAGCGCCCGCGCCTGGGACCGCATGGAGGCCACCTACAACCCGCGCTACTACTTCGACCTCCGCAAGGAGCGCAAGAACGCCGCCAAAGGTGAGTCAGCCTACACACCGTCGGTGGCGCTCATCGCCGCTCTGGGCGCAGCGTTGAACTACATCGCCGCACAGGCCGCCACTCCCGAGAAGCCGGAGGGCGATCTTGTCGAAGGCCGCAAGAAGCTGGTCGACAACGCGATCACCTGCGCTGCCATGACTCGCGCCGCAGCCACTGCGCTCGGATTGAAACTCTTCGCGCCGGTTGGCTACGAAGCGGCAGCAGCGACGGCCATCGTGGCGCCTGAGGGCTCGGACTCCGGCACGCTCGTCAAGGGCCTCAAGAGCCAGTTCGCCGCCATCGTCACCGACGGCCAGGGCGAGATGAAGGGCCAGCTCTTCCGCATCGCCCACATCGGCTTCTTCGACTACATGGACACCATCGCCATCATCGGTGCCCTCGAGCAAGTCATCCACAAAACCAAGTTCCCCGCCCCCAACTTCGCGTTCGGCAAAGGCCTCATCGCCGCACAAAATTTCTTCGCCGAACACGCCAAATAACAGTTCTCTCATAACCACGAGGGTTTGCGCACAAACGTTTTGCTTCAAAGGCAAGTCCGGGGCTTATCCCGGACTTACCTTTTTCACTTGGCCTCCCTACCACGCTGACGGCACATCGATCCGCAGGATCTGCCCCGGAGTTCCCTGCGGAGCGGCCCCGAGATTCGACACGTACAGCCGTCCATCCGGCCCAAATGTCATACCCGTCGGCACTGCAAGCCCGGTTACCACGTTCTGAATGGCGCCGGAGCGCGTAACCCTCACAACCTTTCCCGCTCCCGGCGTTGGAAATCCCGCAGCATCCGACAACTCCAGCACATACAACAATCCATCCGGTCCAACCTTCATCGAAACGATCGTCGTAAACCCAGCCTTCGAGCTCACAATATTCCAGTTGAAGAACGAGTCAATCGGTCCATTGAATCCGGGCAGCGGATTCTGAATCAAAACACCTCTCGCAACCGTCATCACCTTCGCCCACTGCGGATCGATCGGAAACAGATTCAGATTCCCGACGTACAGCACGCCCTGCTCTTCTATCAGCGAAGTCGGCACAATATGACCCTGCGAAGCTGAGACATCAATCACCTGACTTACCCTGCCGCCAGTGGTCACCGAGAACACCTGTCCATGATTCGGTTCCACAGTGATCAGGCTACCGTTCGAGCTGATGAGCCCATACCACGTCCCATCCGGCTCAAAGTCATCGGGGCTCGTAATCTTCGCCGGAAACTCAACGAGAGCACGACTCAGATTCGCGACCGTCTTCCAGCTTCCATCTTTCAAATCCACCTGAAGCAGCGCATTCGGGAAGGCCGTATTTCCATGCGAACATCCTCCTCCCGCCGTTACGGCATACAGGTTTCCGTTCTGAAACACTACGTCCGCAACGCCCAGCACATCGCCCATGACGTCCACCGCCGAGGGAAGTCCTCTGCTCAGCGTCGTCCTGGTTCCGTTTGTATCGATCTTCGAGATCCGCGCAGTCAATCCTCCCTTATAAGGCCCAATGTTCGGCACCTGCATGCACGTCTTTGGTGAAGTAAGCACAGTCCCGCCCAGCCCGGCTTCCGCGACGTAAAGAGTCCCATCGCGCCCAAACGCCAACCCCCTCGGCCCCTCCAATCCCGAGGCATACACCGTCGCATTCGCCGGCAACTGCGCCAGCATCTGAACTCCCGACACGCCGCTCGCAACAACAACGGCACACAAAAACGACGAAGCGAATTTAGTTCTCTTCATGGAAAATCTCCTCGGTTTGAATCGCAATTAAACGCGTATAGGGCCGGCTTTCCGGCCTTACGTCATACGGTCGTACGTAGTGGGGGCCTGGGGCCTGCGAAAGGTGCGTAGTGCCGTCCTGGCATCTGCGCTCCAAGACTAAGACCGTCGAATAGTCTGAGTCTGAGACGTGCGCCTCTCAGCGGCATCATCCTATACCCGAGTCTATTTTCTTGTCATCAAGCGGCTTCCAGGCGCTGCTGTCAGGCCTGCTGCGAGGCCTGCTGCGAGGCCTGCTGCGAGGTATAGATAAGCCCATCAGAACAAGGACGTTCAGAGATCGACTGCAGACGTAAAATAGGCAGCAGGCCCTCGATGTCTCTCCAAAAACTCTTCGCGACGAAGGTCGCTCTTGCCCTGGCCCTCCTCGTCGCCAACTGCGCCGCTGCTCCTATCTATGGCTACAAGGTCGTCGCGAAGTATCCGCACTCCACCGACAGCTACACCGAAGGCTTCTTCTACCTCAACGGTCTCTTCTACGAAGGCATCGGTTTGAACGGCCACTCTGGCGTCGTGGTGACACAGCCCGAGACCGGCAACCCGGTGCAGCGCTTCGATCTACCATCGAAGTATTTCGGCGAAGGCGTCATCGACTGGGGGCCGAACCTCCTGCAATGGACCTGGCAGTCGCACACCGGCTTCGTGCTGGATCGCTTCTCCCTGCGCATCGTCAGCCAGTTTCACTACGGGGGCGAAGGCTGGGGCATGACGCGCACGGCAAAGGAGCTGATCACCAGCGACGGCACCGCCACCCTCCGCTTCCGCAACCCCAACACCCTCGACGAGATCCGTCATATCGTCGTCAAAGAGGGCTCCAAGACCATCGACCAGCTCAACGAGCTCGAATACATCAAAGGCGAGATCTACGCCAACATCTGGCACTCCGACCGCATCGCACGTATCTCGCCGATCGACGGCCACGTTATCGCCTGGATCGACTGCGCGGGCCTGCTTCCCGACGACCAGCGCGTCAACGCCGAATCTGTCCTGAACGGTATCGCCTACGACGCAAAGAAAGACCGCCTCTTTGTCACTGGAAAGCAGTGGCCAACCGTCTTCGAGATCAAAATCGTTCCAAAATCGAAGTAGCTCCCTGCTACTCTTTCAACGACACCCGAACCATATGCGCCGCTCAACCCAAGTCGCCGCTCCACTCCTCGCCGCTACCGCCCTCTCGATGCTTACCGGCTGCCAAAAACCAGAAATGCAGCGCTGTGTCGATGAACAAAACCACGTCGTCGACGACAAGTTCTGCGCCAACCTTCCCGCTGACCAGCAAGGCATCCAGCAGCAGCAACGACCAGACGGCCACGGCGGCTTCCTCCCCATTCTCATTCCCTACCGCTACTACTATGGTGGTTGGGGTGGCTATGGCCTCGGCGGCTTAGTTGGTGGTGGTGGCTATGCCCCGATCGCCGGTCGCAGCTATGCCAACCGCTCCGGAATAACCATTCGCGGAGGCTTCGGCCGCTTTTTCTCTGGCAGTGGAAGCCACAGCAGCAGCGGTGAAGGTAGCGGACACGGCGGAAGCGCAGGCGAGTAACAGCGGCGACACAAACACCTCAGGAGACTCATGCAGCGCATCACCCTCACCCCGCGCGAAGGCTGGCAGCAAAAGGTCGAGTCCATTGGCCTCACCTTTCACACGCTCGACAACGGCACGCCCTACTGGGACGAGTCCGCCGCCTACAGCTTCACCGCAGCCGAGATCGACACCCTTGAAGCAGCAGGCAACAAGCTCCAGGAGATGTGTCTCGCCGCCGCGCAGCACATCATCGATGAGCGCCGCTACGCCGAACTCGACATCCCCGACTTTGCCATCGAAGCGATCGAGTGGGCATGGAACAACGAGCCGCCAGCGCTCTACGGTCGCTTCGATCTCTCATGGGCAGGCGCGCAATCGGGCCACGCACCCAAGCTCCTCGAGTACAACGCCGACACCCCAACCTCGCTCCTCGAAGCCTCCGTCGTTCAGTGGCACTGGCTGAAGGACATGCCATCATCGCTCGTCTCCGCCAAACCCGACCAGTTCAACTCCATTCACGAAAAGCTCATCGCCAAGTGGAAGGACATCGACCCCTACCTCTCGAAACCCATCTACTTCGCCGCGCTCGACAACCCCGAAGACCAGCTCACCGTCACCTACCTCCGCGACACCGCACAACAAGCCGGGCTCAACACGTTACAGATGTTCATGAACGAGATCGGCTGGAATGACGAGCAGCAACTCTTCCTCGATCCCGACGAGCAGCCCATGTTCTCCATCTTCAAGCTCTACCCCTGGGAGGCCATGCTTCAGGAGGAGTTTGCCCCACACGCCATCGACACCTACACCAGCATTCGCTGGATCGAGCCCATCTGGAAGATGCTGCTCTCCAACAAAGGCATCCTTCCCGTCCTGTGGGATCTCTACCCCAACCACGAACTCCTCCTCGAAGCCCACTTCGTGGACAACAGCAGCTCCGCCACCATGAGCAGCTACGTCCGCAAGCCACTCATGTCCCGCGAAGGCGCGAACATTACGCTCGTCCGCGACGGCGCCACCGTCGCCACTACCCCCGGCCCGTACGAAGGCCGCCAGATCATCCAGGCGCTCACCCCCGACGCAGTCTTCGACCATCGCCACACCGTCCTCGGCCTGTGGATGATCGATCAGGACTGCTGCGGCCTCGGCGTTCGCGAATCATTCAATCCCATCACCGACAACCTCAGCTCCTTCGTTCCCCACTTCTTCGTCTAGAAAGATCGCCTCTCACTGAGATCGAATGGAAATTATCGACGACGAGCTAATCAACTTCGAAGCGCACGGCGCCGCGCCTTTGCCCGTCGCAAACAATCAGGCTTACGTCGAACATGACGCAGCCCGAATCTGGTACAGCACCTACGGCTCCGGCGAACCTGTCATCCTGCTGCATGGAGGTTTCGGTCACGGCGGTAACTGGGGCTATCAAGTCCCCGCGCTAGTAGCGAGCGGCTATCAGGCAATCTTGATCGACAGCCGCGGCCACGGCCGCAGTACCCGCGATGCGCGACCATACACCTACGAACTCATGGCGTCTGACGTCCTGGCCGTGATGGACGCACTGCACCTCGAACGGCCCGCAAGCGTCGTAGGTTGGAGCGACGGCGCATGTATCGCCATGATCCTCGCGGCAAAAGCTCCTACACGCTTCGCGGGCATCTTCTTCTTCGGCTGCAACATGGACCCAAGTGGCCTGAAGCCGCTGGAACCCAACCCAACGATGCACCGATGCTTCTCCCGGCACATGCAGGACTACGCCGCGCTATCTCCCACCCCGGATGAATTCAATGAGTTCGTCGACGCCGTCAGCCTCATGGAGAAGACGCAACCCAACTACACGCAGCACGACCTGGCTCAGATCAGCGTGCCCGTCTCAATCGTTCAAAGCGAGCACGACGAGTTCATCCGCCACGACCACGCCGAGTATCTGGCCGGCAGCATTCCAAACGCCGAGCTGGTCCTGCTCAATGATGTCAGCCACTTCGCACCGCTGCAGCGGCCTCAGCAGTTCAATACCGCGATGCTCTCATTCTTACGCAAAGTGCTGCCTCAAACGAGATAAGATCCGGCTGCGCACGCCAGAGAAACCCTCCCGCGCCATCAAAATCCCGTCCAAACTCAATCCCAAGTACACTAGATACTTGCACTGTCTCCATGTTTTCCCGTCCCAAACCGCCCCGCGCGGCCACTTTGCTCCCACAAGCAAGAAGAAGAGGAATCAGAAGATTCATGAAGATCGTACTCGCTGAAAAAGTCTCTCCCGCGACCCTCGCCGTCTTTCAACAGGAACCAGGCTGGCAGATCGTCACCCCCGACCAGATTAAAAACGGCCTAGCCGCCGAACTCGCTGATGCCGACGCGCTCGTCGTCCGCTCCGCCGTCCAGGCCGACGCGAAGCTCCTTGAGTCGGCCCCCAAGCTCCGCGTCATCGGCCGCGCCGGTGTAGGCGTCGACAACATCGACACCGACGCCGCCACCCATCGCGGCATCGTCGTCATGAACACCCCCGGCGCCAACGCCGTCGCCGTAGCCGAGCTCACCCTCGGCCTCATGATCTCGCTCGCCCGCGCCATCCCCCGCGCCAACTCCACCATGCACGCCGGCAAGTGGGACAAAAAATCCCTGCAAGGCCAGGAGCTCCGCGGCAAGACCCTGGGCATCGTCGGCCTCGGGCGCATTGGCCTAGAGGTCGCCCGCCGCGCCGCCAGCTTTGGCATGAACATCATCGGCTACGACCCGTTCGTTGCTCCCGTCATCGCCCGCGAGAACAACGTCACCCTCGTCCCCATCGACGACATCTTCAAAGAGTCCGACTACCTCACCCTCCACGTCGGCCTCACCACGCAGACCGAAGGCCTCATCAACTCGACCTCCATCAAGATCATGAAGAAGGGCATTCGCATCATCAACTGCGCCCGCGGCGAGCTCATCGTCGAACAAGCCCTCGCCGACGGCATCAAATCCGGCCACGTCGGCGGAGCAGCCCTCGACGTCTTCCATCAAGAGCCGCTCAAAGAATCGCCCTTCTACAACCTCGACAACGTCATCCTCTCCCCGCACATCGCCGGAGCTACCGACGAAGCGCAGGAGGCCATCGGCATCCAGCTCGCGATGCAGGTTCGCGACTACCTCAAGCTCGGCGTCGTGCAGAACGCGGTCAACCTCCCATCGCTCTCACACGAAGAGTACAAAGAGATCGCGCCCTTCATCGAGATGGCAGAGCGCCTCGGCCACTTCCTCGCCCACGCCACACCCGGCAACCTCGAAAACATCCAGATCACCTACACCGGCCGCATCGCCGCCGGTAAAACCGACCTCATCCGCAACGCCGCAATCGCCGGCATCTTCTCGGGCACAGACGGCGGCAGCACAGCGAACCGCATCAACGCCGCTGCCATCGCGGCCGAGCGCGGCATTCGCATCCAGGAAGACAAAAAGGAGTTCACCACCGGCGGCGCAGGTTCGGTCCTCAAGATCGTCCTTCACTCCTCCGACGGCGACGCCAGCGCCTCCGCGACGGTCCTTCACGGCACCTCACCCCGCTTGCTCACCTACGACGGCATCGACATCGAGGCGCCACTCCACGGCACTCTCGTCTCCATCCGCAACCACGACGTCCCCGGCGTCGTTGGCCGCATCGGTACCATCCTCGGCGAGCACTCCGTCAACATCGCCAACTTCGCTCTGGGCCGCGCGCACTCTACGCAAAGCCACCGCGTTCCGCAGGGACAGGCTCTTGCCGTCGTACAGATCGACGTCCCCAACGCCGCATCCGCAACCGCAGCCATCGAAGCGCTGCGCAAGGTAGAAGCCATTGCCAGCGTTCGTCTTATCGAACTGGGCAAGCTCTAACGCACTCACGGGATGAGGCCTGAAATCGCATCGTCAGGCCTCATCCCGCATCACATTAAGTTAAGCTGGAAGTACAGAAAGAACATCATGCCGCTCTACGAATACGAATGCACCACCTGCCACAAGCACACTGAAAAGATCCAGAAGTTCTCCGACCCCGAGATCACCGTCTGCCCCTACTGCAGCGGCCATCTTGAGCGTGTCATCTCCGCGCCTGCTGTCAGCTTCAAAGGCGGTGGCTGGTACGCGGACGGCTACGGCAACGCCAAACCCAAATCTTCAGGCGACGGCGCAAGCGCAAAGAGCAACGGCGATGGAAAGAGCAGCGAATCGAAGTCCGGCGGCGAGTCAAAATCCAGCGCCGACTCTTCGAGCAGCAGCACCCCAGCCTCTGCACCAGCACCGGCAGCAGCGCCTGCAGCGACCACCTCGTCCTCAAACAAATAGCCGAACCACTCACTCGAACTGGCTGACCAGAAAAGACGCGCCGAAAGGCGCTTCAGCCTCGATGGCAGATCGCGCCGTGCGCGCAGCACGCACTTGCAGTTGCATCCCAGCGCAAGATAATACTTCGTGCTCAGGCCATCTTCAGCTATCCTCTCTCTAACTCCCAGTCAGCCACAGAAGAATAAGCACCTAAGCCAACCCACATCGGCTTCGCATCTGCACATTCACCGCTATCGCCACAGCGCAAGAGGAGACCAGCATCATGGAGCAGAACGCAGCCACACTATCCGAGTCCGCTGCTCCCCTTACCGCCCCACCAGGCCTGCGCGCAAACATCCTCTCGCCGATGGAGACCCTCGCTCAATCCGTCTCCACCATCGCACCCACAACCACGCCAACCATGACCATCCCTCTGGTCTTCGTCCTCGCAGGCAACGGGACTTGGCTCGCCTACCTCTTCGCCACCGCAACCATTCTGCTCATCGCCCTCTGCATCAGCCGCTTCGCCCGTTACACCTCCTGCTCCGGCTCGCTCTACACCTACGCAACCTCCGGCCTTCCACCTGCCGTCAGCGGTATCGCAGCCTGGGCACTTCTGCTCGCATACATCGCCACGGGGGCGTCCGTCGCCGGCGGCTTCCTCCACTACGCCAACGTCTTTCTTCTCTCCATCACCGGAAGAACCGCGCCAACCGCGATCCTCGCGATCCTCTGCGTCGGCGTCTCAACCTTCATCGCCTATCGCGACGTGCAGGTCTCAGCGCGCCTCATGCTCTGGATCGAAGCCATCTCTGTCACACTCATCGCCATCGTTCTTGCACTGCTGCTCTGGCGCAACGGCCTCCACATCGACCACGACCAACTCCATCTGCAGCACGTCACGCCCTCCGCAGTTCGTCTCGGCGTTGTACTCTCCCTCTTCAGCTTCGTAGGATTTGAGAGCGCCACCACCCTAGGCGCCGAAGCCACCAACCCGCTTCGCACCATCCCTCGCGCCGTCATCCAAAGCGCCATCTTCACCGGCGCCTTCTTCATCCTCTGCGCCTACCTCGAAACACTCGGCATGCACACCGCACACCAAAATCTCGGTGAATCCACAGCGCCCATGCGGACCCTCGCCACTCTCGCCGGTGTCAACATACTCGGCCCCTTCATCGATTTCGGCGCTCTCGTCAGCATGTTCGCCTGCACCCTTGCCTGCATCACCGCAGCCGCGCGCGTCCTTATGCGCATGGGTCACAATGGCCTCGTTCACAACCGCCTCGGCACGGCCCATCGCAAAAACGCCACCCCCGGCTCCGCCGTCCTCGTCACTGGACTGCTCACCGCGCTGCCCGTCTGCATTCTGGCCCTACGCGGCGTGGCCGGAACAGACATCTATGGCTGGATGGGCTCGCTCGCCGTCTACGGCTTCATCACCACCTATGGTCTGGCCGCGATCGCGCTACCGATCTACCTCAAGCGTAATCACACCCTCACCAAAACGCCACTGCTGCTCTCCGTCGCGGCAACAGCGGCGATGCTTCTCGCGCTTGCGGGCACGCTCTACCCCGTACCGGAGCGCCCCTACAACTGGCTCCCGTACGTCTATCTCGCTTACATACTCAGCGGCATGGCGTGGTTCGCAATCACGTCCCGCAGCAACCAGGCAATCTAGACCGCCGACCAGAGATTCACGGCAAAAAAAAGTACCAAAGTCACGAAGTGACCGCACTCCGCGCAGGAGGCCCGTCCGGCAGGACAAGCACCTCGGGATGCAGCATCATCTCCGCGATCTCTTCGATCCGTTCCATCGTAATGCCGTTGCGCTGCTCCACCGCAAGCGGATGATCCTCATCAACCACAGTGAACTGAGGACGCTGCCCCACCGGCTGCGTCTGAACACTCACTTCAAGGTTGTACGTATCACCGAACACAGGCAGTTGCGAGTTCAGCCAACCCGGAAACGCCGGTTCATTCTCTCTTCCCTCAACAGTCCAAAGCTCATTCGTCTTCACGAAGTTCTTCGGACTCACCTCGACCCAGATACCCCAAACAAACGGCTCATCCAAACCAATCACCGGCACAAGAATCCGTCCGCGAAGATAAAAATCCCTGCCATCGATCACGCACTGATCGGGCGTAATCACGACCCGCTGCTCCAGTTCATCACCAGGAATCGCCGCCGCAGCCAACGGAGCCTTCACGCTGTAGCTCAACGGCAAAACATGACGCTCGCCACAAACGCTGCATCCAAAACCATTCTGTAAATCACTGCTCATCCATCTATTTTTTCACACCTGATCCCGACAGCACTCTTTAAACGAACGCAGCCATCAGAAAAAATATCTGGCCTTGGCGCCGAAGACCACTACTCCTCGCCGATATCCTCGTTCCAAATCTCAGGGCGTTCCGCGATAAACCCCGTCAGCAGATCCGAACACTCCTGCGAGTCGAGATCAATCACCTTAACCCCAAGCTCCTTCAACCACTCCACACCACCAGCGAAGTTCCTACTCTCTCCAACAACCAGCGTACGAATCCCAAACTGCCGAATCAGCCCGCTGCAGTACCAGCAAGGTGCGAGCGTCGTCACCATCACCTTGTCCTTGTAAGACCGCTGTCTACCCGCTCGCCGAAACGCATCCGTCTCTCCATGCACCGACGGATCATCCTGCTGCACCCTGCGATTCCGTCCCGAGGCCAACAGCTTTCCATCCCCATCAAACAAGGCCGCACCGATCGGAACACCACCCTCGCTCCGCCCGGTGCGGGCCTCTTCGAGCGCGACCTCCAACATCGCGCGATACCGTTCAACCTCCGTCATTCCTATCCTTTCTCTGGTGGCGGCGGAACCTTCTTACCAGCCTTCCGTGCCTCTGACAAACCAATCGCAATCGCCTGTTTCGGATTGGTCACCTTCTTGCCGCTGCGACCACTCTTCAACGTGCCCTTCTTCATCTCTCGCATCTCAGTCTCAACGTTCTTGCTCGCCGAAGGACTGTACTTCCGTGCCGAACTCTTCTTCGAAGCCGTCTTCTTTGCTGCCTTCTTCGCAGGAGCTTTCTTAGCCGCTGTCTTCTTCGTCGCCGTTTTCTTACTCGATGCCTTCTTCACCGCTTTTTTCGTTGCCATGGTTTTGCCTCCTAACACGTAAGAGGCCACAACACCGCATCAACGTTGCATCAAGAGCTCACATCGAATCGACAACACCAACACAAATCATTGTCTCCGTCTTCGTCTCCACAACACAACTCCCGCTAGCAGCACCAGCGCCGTTGCGCCTACAACCCGCAACGTCATCTTCCGTATCCACGAAGGCGTCCGCTCCAGCGAGCCATCCTGCCACGCCCCATACACCGCATCCAGATCCGCAGCCAGCCCCGGAATCGTAATCAAGTTGAAGTCCGTCACCGGCAGCGAGCCAAAGATCCTCTCAGGCGAAGGAGGCACTCCATTCCTGTCCTTCGGTATCGCGAGCATCATCGCGTTCACCTCGGCGTCGCGAGGATCATCAAACAACGCTCCATCCGCGGTGTTCGGAAACAACGTGTCATGGCCCGTCATCTTGTTCTCAATCGCAGCCACGCCATCCTGGCACACACCCAGCGGGTAGTATCCACCAAACGGCAGATCGGGCCGTGCCAGATGCTGATGCACGTACATGATCAGAAATTTCCCAACCAACCGCGTCACCTCAACCGCATCCGCATCGCGATACTCATGCGCATGGCGCCCCAGCACCCACGCCTGATCCAGCGTGTCCATCGTGCGAAACTCCGCTCTGCCGTCGATGCCGAAGTACCAACTCACATCCGCATTCACCTTCGGCCCGCGAATCTCCCACTCATACTCCGCATGGCTCACCGGCACCAGCAGCGAGCGCGCGCGCCCAAAGACCGGCTTCGTCCCCGGAATCGCAATCTGCGAATTCACAAAGAACGGCATCATCACATCCTGGCCCTTGAAATGAAAGTGGCCGAAGTTCGCGAAGTACCGCGAATCAAAAACCGTCACGGTATGTCCCGTCTCCATCAACGCCTGAATCAACGCCTGTGGAGTCGTCGCCGTCTTACCCGCCACCTCAGCCGTCACCGTCGCGGCACCATCCAACGCATTCAGCCCCAGACGATTCAACACATCCGCCAGCCGTTGACTGTCCGAGTGCATCGGCGCAAGCTTCGGATTCGCCACATCCCCTCGCACCACGCCGGCACCCAACGTTGTCACCAGCGTCGCATTCGAAAGTTCCGGCAGCGTCGACGGCGCATCCAGACTCACCGTCTCCACCCTCTCAGGCGAGTACGCCCCCAGGTCGAGATACTCCGCAATCACACCTCTGTCGACACCATTCGGCCAGGTCTCCGTTGGCGCGCCCGATGGCGTCCCCGGCGGCGTGTCCGGGTGCTTCACCACGCGCGAGATTACGCCGACCGTTGGGGTGACCTCCTGCATCGTCCATCCCGGAAACCTGTCGAGCGCCTGCCAATCCTTACCAAGAATCAGCTCACGCAGCCTCTTCATCAGCGCCGGGGTCATCAACGCCGGACCCTTCTTGCCGCCCTCATTCAGCCGTGCCAGCAGCGCGTCAGTAAATCCCGGCGTGGCCGACAGCTCCCGCATCATCTGCGACAGCAGCACCGTGTTCGCCGGCATCGGCTCCTCAGGCACAACATACGGAGCCTCGCTCCTGCACCCGATCAGAGCCAGAAAAACGCTCACAAACACTCCACGACAAAGATTCCTGGAAGACGAGAGACGTACGCGCATCCGCCCATTAAACGCTACGCCGCGCCCGACGCACGAACTTATTTGAACTCAAAAAATACTAGGTTTGCCGACACTACTGAATCGCAATTGGAATGCAACGCTACCTCAGCAGCCACCTAGGAGCAACCTCGCCCTACAGTGGCCCCAGCGCATCCAGCTTCTTCGTCACCAACTCATTCAGCAACGCCGGATTCGCCTGCCCCTTCGACAGCCGCATCACCTGCCCGACGAAGAACGCAGCCACGGTCTTCTTTCCCCCGCGATACTGCTCCACCTGCTTCGCATTCCCGGCGATCACCTCGTCGATCATCGCCTCAATCGCACCGGTATCCGAGATCTGCTGCGGCTTCTCCCGCTCATACACCACAGGAAAATCTTCTTTCTTCTCGAACGCCGAATCCAGCAGCTGCTTCAGCATCTTGCTCGACAGCTCACCCGACTCCGCCAGATCCGCCGCCATCACAACGCCTTCCATCGACACCGGCGACTGCTCCAACTCCAGCCCCGCCGCCCGCAGCCGCATCGTCAACTCACTCGTCAGCAACGCAGCCACACGTCGCGGACTCTTCGCCTTCTTCGCCGCCGCTTCAAACTTATCCGCAAACTCCCGTGTCGCCGTCAACGTTGCTGCATCCTGCGCCGAGATCTCATACTCCGCAATCATCCGCGCCCGCCGAGCCTCCGGCAGCTCCGGCAACATCTTGAAGATCTTTTCCCGCCACTCCGCACCAACGACCAGCGGCGGCAGATCCGGCTCCGGAAAATACCGGTAGTCGTGCGCCTGCTCCTTCGAGCGCATCGAATACGTCCGGCCCTCCGCAGAGTTCCAGAGCCGCGACTCCTGCACTACACGGCCACCATCTTCAATCACGCCGATCTGCCGTTCAATCTCGTACTCCACCGCCGAGCGAATGTAACGGAAGCTGTTGACGTTCTTCACCTCAGCCTTTGTGCCGAATTCCTTCGCACCTTTCAGCATCACGCTGACGTTCGCATCGCACCGCAGCGAGCCTTCTTCCATGTTGCAATCGCTCACACCGGTGTACAGCAGAATCTCCTTCAGCTTCGTCAGATACTCGAAGACCTCATCGGCCGTGCGCAGATCCGGCTCACTCACAATCTCAACCAACGGCGTCCCACACCGGTTCAGATCGATATACGTCTTCGAAACCGAATCCGCGAATCCATCGTGAATGCTCTTGCCTGCATCCTCTTCCATGTGCAGCCGCGTCACGCCGATGCGCTTCGTAATCGCAGCGCCGCTGGCATCGAACGCCGGAACCTCAATCCATCCATGCTCCGCAACCGGCTTATCAAATTGCGAAATCTGGTAGCCCTTCGGCGAGTCCGGATAAAAATAGTTCTTCCGCGAAAAGATGCTCGTCTCGCGAATCTCGCAGTTGATCGCCTTCGCCGCAAGCACCGCAAACTCCACCGCCTGCCGATTCAGCACCGGCAACGCGCCGGGCAGTCCCAGACACGTAGGACAAGTATGCGTATTCGGCTCTCCACCGTACTTGTTCACGCAGCCGCAAAACGCCTTCGTCGCGGTCAAGAGTTGAACGTGAACCTCCAGCCCAATTACAGGCTGGTACTTGGCAAGAATCTCAGGCGATAGCGCAGTTAAAGTAGGCATGGACACTCTTGATTCTAACAAGCGCGAAGGCTTTGGAGCTGGTGTCCTGCCGGACGGGCCTCCTACGCGGAGAGCGGTCACTTCGTGACGCGTGTACCCTGCCGTGGCAGGATAATCAGCGCAAGTCCTCCCGTTCGTCGGCCCGAGCATCGCGAGGACCCAAGCCCTTCATCCCCCAAGACAAGGTATACAAGTCACGAAGTGACCGCTCTCCGCGTAGGAGGCCCGTCCGGCAGGGACACATCTTCTAAACAAGCTACTATCGGGAGAGCCATGGAACCCATCACCCATCTCATGACGGGAGCCGTCCTCTCCCGCGCCGGCTTCAACCGCAAAGCCGCCTACGCCACCGTCGCGATGACCATCGCCGCAGAAGCCCCCGACCTCGACACCCTCTGGTCCATCCGCGGCCCCATCGCAGCCTTCCAACACCACCGAGGCATCACCCACACCTTCGTCGGCATACCGTTCGAAGCCGCCATCATCGTCGGCGCCATCTGGCTCTTCCACCGCTGGCGCTTCCACCGAAAACAGGCCCATCCGGAACCCATTCCAAATCAGCCCTACGACCCCACCACCACCCACATTCCCAAACCACAAGCCCCCATCCGCTGGGGCCTCCTCTACTGCTTCTCCCTCATCGCCTTTCTCAGCCATCTCCTCCTCGACTGGACCAACAACTACGGCGTTCGCCCCTTCTTCCCATTCAATCCGCACTGGTACGCCGGCTCCTTCGTCTTCATCTTCGAACCCCTCATCTTCCTCCTCCTTCTAACAGCGCTCATCGCCCCATCCCTCTTCGGCCTCATCAACAGCGAAGTAGGCGCACGCAGACAAGCCTTTCGCGGACGTGGCTGGGCTATCTTCGCTCTTCTCGGCATCGTCGCACTATGGTGCTTCCGCGCGTTCGAACACGAAAAGGCTCTCCAGCTCGCACAAAACAACGACTACAACGGAGCCGCGGTCTCACGCGTCTTCGCCAGCCCCTACCCCATCAATCCCTTCCACTGGCAGACCGTCGCCGAAACCCCGCAGTTTTACCAGCTCGCTTCGGTCGACACCCGTAGCTCCACCATCACCACCAGCACCCAGGCCGACGTCATCTACAAGCCACCCACGACACTCGCAACACTAGTCGCCAAGCGCAGCTGGCTCGGCGAAGCTTACCTCGACTGGTCGCAATACCCAATCGTCACCGATACGGGAGTCAATCCGGACGGCCTCACCGTCGTCACCTTCCGCGATCTGCGCTTCTTCTACGACACGCCGTTGCTCCCCGGCCGCGAGAATCCACCGCTCTCAGGCGCCGTCTACCTCAACGATGACCGCCGCATCGTCCGCATGGAGATGGACCACCGCATCCAACACTAAGAGCAAAGTACGAAGCGAACTATTCCTCTTCCACCGGCAGAGGCGTTCCACGCCGCGAGTCGAACACCTTTCGCAACACATACACCAGCAGCAGCACGATCAAAATCCCACCCAGGCCTAACATCAGCGAGTGATGATGGCGCATCGTCTGCGTCATCGTATGCAGAATCGTCGGCCCGTACGTGATCGTAATAATCGCCCAGATCAGAAACCGCACAAACTTGCCCAGGAAGATCGCGCTGAAGAACCCCAGCGGCTTCATCTCGAACACGCCCGCGGCAAACTCGAACAGCTTCACCGGCGTCGGCGGCGGCATCATCGCCGGAACCATGATCGCCAGAAACTCCTGCTTCTCGAACCGGTCGCGCATCTGTTCATACCGCTGCCGGTTGATCCGCTTCAGCAGAAAAAGCTCCCCACCCGCGCGCCCCAGATAGTACGGCAGCAAGCTCCCTACAGCCGACCCAATCGCCGCCATAAAGCAATACAACAAAAACCGCCTATGGTCATGCGCAACGTAGTCGATCAGCAAAGCATCGATCGGCACAGGGATCGTCGACGAATCGATCACCGCAAGCGCACCGATCCCCCACACGCCCAGCGGCTTCAGTGCCGCAAGCATCATGATGTTCAATTTATTCAGGAGCGCAACAGGAGAGATTTTCACGGGATCAACTTACATTCTACCTGTCGTCAGCGTTTTCATGCTCACCGGCGCTCGTGTTTTCGCCATGCTCCGTACGCCCCGCCAGCAGATCCAGCGCATGCGGCAGCACCGGCAAAATCGCCGCCAGCGAACTACTCGCCCCCGCCGGACTCCCCGGCAGATTCACAATCAACGCCGTCCCCAGCGTCCCGCACACCCCGCGACTCAGCGAAGCCAGCGGCGTATACAGCAGCCCATCCGCCCTCATGCGCTCCGCCAGCCCGTCGATCAGCCGCTCGCAGACCATCCTGGTGGCCTCCGGCGTCACATCGCGCGCTGCCAGCCCCGTCCCCCCGGTCGTCACGATCAGGTCTACAACTTTTGCGTTACGCCACAGCGCCGCTGCAATCTGGTCTAGCTCATCCGGCAATACCTCGCTGATCACCTGACCAATCCCAGCGCCCTCCAGCATCTCGCACACCGCAGGCCCCGACAGATCCACACGCTCGCCCCGCGAACAGCGGTCGCTGACCGTCAACACCGCTGCACGAACATTCGATGAAAAGCTCTCGCTCACCCCTCCAGTCTACGGGTTTTCGCCGCTCTTCCCAAACGATTCCCTTGGCCGAATAGCCCCCAAAGATGAGAAAATAGAGTGGACTATGCACATCGGTGGTTCGACCGGCGGCCACCGTCCGTACCACCACGAAACTTTCGCTCCCCGCAGCCGTCAGACCACATAGCCAATGCCTTCACTCGAGACCCCGCCCAAATCCGCACCGCCCGATCAACAACCCATCAAGGTGCGCACCGGCCGCTTTGGCGAACTCGACGAGCGTGAGCTCATCCACCTGCTTGACTCGCTCGACGATGAGCGCTCCAAGGCCCGCTTCCGCGAGTCCATCTACATCTCTGTCATCGTTTACCTGGCCATCATCTGGTTCCTCTTCTATGGCCCGCGCGTGCTCTTCCATCAGCCGCGCCTCATCAATCCCGTCGACGTCCTCAAAGAGCGCGATAAGCAGCTCACCTATCTCGACGCGCCAAAAGATCTTCCCCACAGCGCAACCAAGGCCCCCAAGCCGCGTCCGCAGCAGCTCGACCAGAAGACCCTAAAGCAGCTCCAGGAGATGCGCAAAGCCGCCCCGCCAGCCCCAACAGCTCCTCCACCGCCGACACCCACGCCGCCGCCCACTCAGCAAGCTCCGCCACAGGCCGCAACGCCGCTCCCGCCAGCACCCCAGCCTCAACAAACCCAGCCGCCCGCGCAACAGCAGGCTCTGGTCGAAGCCCCTAAGCCGGTCCCAACGCGCCCGAACTTCGGCAACCCGAACCAGACCGCAGGCGACGCCATTCGCCAGGCCGCCCAGGGCGCCGCGCATGACCACGGCAGCGCCGGAGATTACAGTGGCGGTGGCAACAGCGGACGCACCGGCATGGGCACCGGCGCCGAGATCCTATCCGACACCCAGGGCGTCGACTTCGGCCCTTACATCCGCCGCATCCTCAACGACATCAAGCGCAACTGGATCCCCCTGATCCCCGAAGAGGCTCGCCCACCCCTCAACAAGGAAGGCGAAACCCTCATCCGCTTCACCATCCTGCCCGACGGCCGCATCGCCGCGATGAACCTCGACGGCTCCAGCCAGGATCAATCCATCGACAAAGCCTGTTGGGGCGCCATCACCGGAGAGGGCCAGTTCCCCCCGCTCCCCGCCAACTTCCACGGCCCCAACCTCGAACTCCGCATCGACTTCCTCACCAACAAGCCACTGCGCTAAAACATGTCCTGCCGGACGGCCTCCTGCGCGGAGAGCGGTCACTTCGTGACGCGTGTACCCTACCGTGGCACGATAACCACCAGTGATCCGACCGTTGGTCGGCCCGAGCATCGCGAGGACCCAAACCCTTCATCCACGCGAGACAAAGTATACAAATCACGAAGTGACCGCCCCACGCGCAGTGGGCCCGTCCGGCAGGACACATCTTCCAATCAAGCCCGCCCAGCGAACTCCCGATTCTCCGTCGACACCTTCACCTTCTCACCCTGCTTGATGAAGAGCGGAACGCGAATCTCAAGCCCAGTCTCCAGCTTCGCAACCTTCGTCACGCTCCCGCTCGAAGAGTCGCCCTTCACACCCGGCTCCGTCTCCGCAACATCAAGCTCAACAAAGATCGGCAGCTGCAGCCCAATCGGATTGCCGTTGTACTTATGCAACTGCAGCAACGCCCCCTCAGTCAGGTAGTCGAGGGCATTACCGACCATATCTTCGTTCAAAGTCAGCGTTTCAAAACTTTCCTGATCCAGAAAGTGCGACCCATCCCCATCGCTGTACAGATACGAGGCCGGCACCAACACCAGGTCCGGCTCCTTGAACTTGTCATTCGCCTTGAAGGTCTTTTCAAACACCGCGCTCGTCAGCAGATTCCGCATCTTCAGCCGCACCAGCGTCTGGCCGCCGCGAGCCGTAGGCGAGTTCACCTCCGCCTCCAAACACGCGTAAGGCGTATTTTCAAACTCAAACAGACTCTTGCGCTTCACATTAATTGCATCGATCAGTGCGGCCATGAACCCCTCAAAGACGTGTCATCACTCAACCGAGCGCAGCACAGTCTGAAATAACCTCTCAAGTATAAGTGCAGCTCCACTGCAACCACCAAACGCCATCATCCGAACCGTTCTAAACGCCATCACCTACGGTCTACGCCGTCATCTACCGTTCTGAGCCGTCATCCTGAGCGAAGCGAAGGATCCCTGTCTTTGTCTTTGTCTTTGCCTTTGCCTTTGCCTTTGCCTTTGCAGTTACACCACTCTCACTTCACGTAAGAAAACTTCCCACACAAATCGGTCGAATTCTCCATCGCATCCATCGTAAAAACAGGCATCTTCGGGCCAGAGAAAAACGCAATCTCCAAAGTCTTCCCCGACACGTAAGTCGCCATCCACTGCGTATCCTCACTGCCGCACAGAGTGTTCTTATGCAAAAACTTCTTATCACCCGGAACATTCAACCGGTAGAGGTTGCCGCTTCCACCCGCGCTGGCGTCCGCATCGAAAGCAGCACCCAACTCAGCCGGTTCGAGATGACGTATCTGCGCAATAGCAAAAGTAGAGAAGTTGATCGCCAACTTTTCATCCGAGAGAGCCACATCGCCCGTAATGGACTGCGCCGTCTTACTCGTTGCGCGCCATGTACCTTTTTCCTGAGCCACAGCCGACAAACAGCAGGCCAGTACTGATCCCACAACCGCGCAGAACAATCTTCGTTGATTCATGTCTTAAGGATCACACCCCAAGCGCCTTTGAGCAACCTCGGCCGCCTGCGCATACACTCAGCGGCGAGACATACTCGCTCTACCTCGGATGGCCCATCCTTCGTAGTCTCATCACGAAGGGTGGGTTATTCGCGCGGAAGCGCGAATGCCTTCTCTTACACCTCAAAGACCCAACACCAGACGAACAACCACCATCATCTATCATCGAAAAAGACGGCCATCACCATCGCAACTCCACTCCAACACGAACGCCGCCGCCAGATTCGCGGCCTCCTGCTACTCGCCTTCGCCGTCATAGCCATCAGTGTCCTTCACGCCGGCATCCACAACGTCTTCCACCCCGGCTGGTGGCATCCGTGGTGAAACCACCCGACCACCCGCTCATCGTCCTGGTCGGCCCCACAGCCAGCGGCAAGACCTCCCTCTCTCTCCGTCTCGCGCAGGAGTTCAACGGCGAGATCGTCAGCTGCGACTCCGTAGCCGTCTACCGCGAGATGGAGATCGGCACCGCAAAACCCACCCACGACGAGCGCGCACTCGTCCAGCACCACATGATCGACATCGCATGGCCCGACGAGGCATGCACCGCAGGCGACTACAGTCGCCAGGCCCGCGAAGCCCTCATCGGCATCACCGCCCGAGGCAGCTCAACCAACGCCCGAGACACTTCAATCAATGCCCGAGGCAACTCCGAAAAAACTCGCAGCCATCTCCCCATCGTCGCCGGAGGTACCGGCCTCTACCTGCGCGCCCTCATCGACGGCCTCTTCCCCGCACCACCGCAAAAGCCCGGCCAGCGCGAACGCCTCCGCAAGATAGCCGCAACCCGCGGTCCAGCCTACCTTCATCGCCTCCTCACGCGCCTCGACCCCGCCGCCGCAGCCGCCATCCACGCCAACGACGTCCCCAAGGTCGTTCGCGCCGTAGAAGTCTCCCTCGCTGTCTCTCCCGCAACCGAACAAGCCCCAGAAGCTGGAAAGAAAAGCACCCCGAAAAATCTCTCAACACGTACACCGATGACAGCCCAGTGGCAGCAAGGCCGCGACGCCCTCACCGGCTACCGGATCCTCCGCCTCGGCCTCAACCCACCCCGCCCCCGCCTTTACGAGCGCATCAACGAGCGAGCCGCCGCCATGTTCGATCGCGGCCTCGTCGAAGAGACTGAACGCCTCCTCGAGCGCTACGGCCCCGACTGCCGCCCTCTCACCTCACTCGGTTACGCCGAAGCCACCGCCGTCCTGCGCGGCGAACTCACCCGCGACCAGGCAGTCTCCCAGGCCCAGCAGGGCCATCGCAACTACGCAAAGCGCCAACTCACCTGGTTCCGCCGCGAACCCGACATGCACTGGCTGCCCGGCTGCGGTGGCGACGCAGATATCATCGATCAGGCACTCAACCTCGTCTCAAAACACCTGAACCACACCAACCAAACGGCCTAGGCGACATCACTCTCAAAGCCAAAAGATGATCCGTAGCTAGGGGCCGAAAGATAGCGCGAAAGAAAATGCGCTTTTCCACAAAATTTTTCCGAAAAGTTGGCGCATTTGTCAGCACCGAAAAACAGTGCTGCAAAGCACCACATTCACCACGCATTCCACCACGTTTTCACCGTCAAAAAACCACGTTCTGACACCCACTTTTCTCAAAACACCCCTCAAAAACCCAGCAAAACAGTAAAGCCCCGAGTCTCCCCAGGGCTAAACTTTTTTCGCACATTTTTACAAGAATTTCGCTTCAGTTTTTCTCACGAAGGCTGCACGACAAGATTGTCCGCCAGCTTGAACCGCACAATCGACTCCGCAGGAATCTCAATATCCCGATTCCCCGTCAGCCCACTCAGCAAAGTCCCGCCACCGCCACCGACAAGCCCGCCAACTAGCAGCCCAACGCCGCCAGTAGCCACGCCACCAACCAACATTCCAAGACCAGCGCCGCCGCCAATCATCGCCGCCGAGCGCTTCCCCTTGCCCTTCTTCGTCTGCGTCAGATCGGACGTATCCAGCGCATACCGCGACCCACCCAGCGTGAGGTACGTCAGCCGCAACTCCAGTATTGACGAGCCTTTGAAGTGCCCCCGCCGATGCGACGCAACCACCACGCCACTCACCGGCGCACCCTTCGGAATCACAACGCGATCATTCTGCCCCACCACCGGCTCAACAACCTCGCCGGTAAACCGGTCTCCCGCACGACTCGTCTTCACGCTGATGTGCTGATTAATCCGAATCGTCAGATTCGTTCCAGCAGCAATATTTATATCGGATGGCCGCACAATCGGAGCCTCATTCGGCGCAGGCGCGGCCACCGGCTGCCCTGAAGAATCCACCTGCCCCGCCGTCACTGGCTCTCCCGTGGCACCCGGCGCGGTCGCCGGAGTATTTGCCGCTACAGCCGCCGCCGGAGTCACCGTAGTCGACACAGCCTGCGCCGTCTGTCCAGGCACTGGTGGCTGCACCGTAGTCGTCGTCACATTGCCGTTGCCGTCGGTCGAAACCACGTTCTGGGCCTGCCCGGTCGCAGCTGCCTGCTGCTTCGCCTTATCAATCGCGGCATCCTGCTTCGATTTGCAGCCCGCCAACATTACCAACGCCAGCGTCATAGCGGCAACAGTTCTTACTGAATACTGAAAGCTCATTGTCACGTCCTTCATTCTCCGTACGGAATGGTCATGCCCGCCTCGAGTCAACTGATCGAAAGCGGTTCAATCATACGATGCTTATTTCGCCTCTGAGACCACCCGACCATGAAAGGTTTAAGATAATTCCATGACTACCGCTGCCGCCAAACGCCCCCAGCTTGCCCATCTCACCGCCCAACTCAACGATCTTCGCGAGCGCGGCACCTTCTTCAAGCTGCGCGTGCTCGACGACCAGCAGGCCCCCGTCTGCACCTACGACGGCAAGCGCGTCATCAACCTCGCCTCCAACAACTACCTCGGCCTCTGCAACGATCCGCGCCTCGAAGAAGCCGCCATCGCCGCAACGAAAAAGTACGGCGTAGGCTCCGGTGCGGTCCGTACCATTGCAGGCACAATGCACATCCACATGGAGCTTGAAGAGAAGATCGCCGCCTTCAAGGGTGTCGAGGCCTGCGTGGTCTTCCAGTCAGGCTTCGCCGCCAACGCCGGCACCGTCTCCAGCATCCTCGGCAAAGAAGACTTCATCCTCTCCGACGAGCTCAACCACGCGAGCATCATCGACGGCGCACGTCTCTCAAAGGCCAAGATCAAAGTCTTCCGCCACAAAGACATCGCCCATGCCGAGCAGCTCCTGCAGGAGATTCAGAACGAGCCCGGTAAAAAGCTCCTCATCACCGATGGTGTCTTTTCAATGGACGGCGACATCGGCCCTGTCGACAAGCTCGCTGAACTCGCCGAGAAATATGGCGCCATCATGATGGTGGACGACGCCCACGCTTCAGGTGTCCTCGGTCGCAACGGCCGTGGCTCCGTCGATCACTTTCACGCGACCGACAAAGTCGACGTGCAGGTAGGCACCCTGTCAAAAGCAATCGGAGCACTTGGCGGCTACGTCTGCGGCAGCCGCGACCTGATCGACTATCTCTATCACCGCGCTCGTCCGTTCCTCTTCTCCACCTCGCACCCACCTTCAGTCGCAGCAACCTGCATCGCAGCTTTCGACATTCTCGAGTCCGAGCCTGAGCGCATCGAGCGTCTCTGGGCCAACACCGCGTACTTCAAGAAGCAGCTCACCGACGCCGGATTTGACGTCGGCGGCAACACCACACCCAAGAGCGAGACCCCTATCACTCCTATCATCATCGGCGACGGTCGCCGCACCATGGACTTCTCCCGCGCGCTCTTTGACGCTGGCGTCATGGCAACCGGCATCGCCTTCCCGACCGTCCCTGAAGGTAGAGCCCGCATTCGCACCATCATGACAAGCGAACACACCCGTGCCGAGATTGACCAGGCCCTCGAAACCATAACTTCGGTCGCAAAGAAGGCAGGCATCCTTCAAGCCTGAGAATTCGGCTTTCAACTCTCGCTCTCGATCTCCGCGCGAAGACCTGCGACGACTCATGCAGAGTTAGGGAGCAATTTGTGTCGTCGTCTGGCTCGCCGGAGCAGCGGAGGCTTGGGTAACCGTATCCGGCGGAGTACGATTCTTGTGATAATGCCCGATGACATCTGGCGCAAACTCAATGAGAAGTGCACCGAACACGCCCTCCGCAGTCACCAGCAGACCCTGCTCGATCGTCAATCCAAACCCTCGATCCGCCGCCGGATAGTAAAGATTTGAGATCCCGCCCGCAGCCATATTCCCTAATAGATTCGAGAAGTTCGGCTGCCACTTTCCGTTATCGCCCTTGCAGCGAACCGTTGTGCTCACCGAATAAAAGAACCGCTTCTTGAAAGAGCCTTTCCCCATCCGGTAGTAGCGCGCGTCTTGATGCAGCAGCACAGGGAACACGCCATTGCCGAGAACCGTCCCATTGAACTGGTCGGTGTACGACGCCCCGAAGCGCTTGGCATAAGCTCCCCAGCCCTGTTGATAACCCTCTGGCTTGTATTGCACCGGATTTGTGCCCGGAATCGGATCATAGCTGGAGTGCGAATTCTCCGCCTGCCCAATCGCCGACGTAAAGAGCGCCAGTCCGAACTGATACGGATCGACCGCGCTCCGGAAAGCCGCCCGCATCTTCTGTTTCGGCGTCATCGGAAGATTGTTGCCATCGAGCACAGCGTTGAAGTTCGGCACAATGACACCAATTCGCTGGTGAAGTTCCTTCCGGAGCTCCTCCTCCGAAGCCAACTTTCTCTCATCAGCCGTCATCGGCTTCTGCGGCGTATCCGTCTGAGCAGGCGAAGTCGGCTGTGTCGTGCTGGTCTGTGGCTGTACGGCTTGTTCGTTATCAAAGATGAAAGAAGAGCTAAATCCGTCCGTGGCGTCTGCAATCTCCGTCGGCGTTTGCGGCAGAGGCGCATCAGGCAGCGTCGCCTCAATCGGAACAGGGCCCTGCGACAGTAGCGGGGAGGCTGAAAAGATCAGGAATGTCGGACTAAGGACGGAAAGCAGAAGAAGGCGGGAAAAAACGATCACTATAAGAGTTTACCTGACTGATATTGCTTCAATTCGCGCCGCTAACCTTCGCGGCAGCGTTGGTCGCATGAAATTCCTTGGATTCTTTCGTGATTGCTTCGCTAACTTGTTCTCACGAAGAGGTCTACACAGAAACTGACCTCACGGGCACTGTTTTCCGTGGTCAGTCTCTGGGTATGGATATAGACGAGACAAATGTGTTTTCGCCTACAGTCTATGAAGAAATAAGTATGCCGTGACACCCGTAATTCGTGCGATTGCCCAATCGCCTTGATTCAAGATACGAGTTCAAACGACGTCAAGGCTCCGCCCCCTTCCGGTGGTAGGAGTAGTGGCCCACAGCCAACAAATACGTCTTCCACACACATGAAAATCCGCGCAACAAGGCGAAGTGGGTACCAGCGCAGGGTATGATCCCAAAACTCACGACCATGTCCGCCACGATTTCGTTGACCCCATCGACATGAGCGTTCTATGTTGAATCTGTCCCTCGCGAGGCCGGAGACCGCCGGTCTCTACCTGCATCGCAAACCAGTTCGCGGCGGTGCGGATGGAGGACTCAGCGACACATGCTTTCGTGAGGACAACTATGCCCACCTTGAAGATCGTTTACCTGGAGCTGCCCGCCCACGACCTGGCGGCAAGCAGGACCTTCTACGCCAATCTCTTCGGCTGGACCTTTCAGGAATACGGCCCGACGTATGCTGCATTCTCTGAGAGCGGTACCGAAGGCGGCTTCAACGCCGACCCCGCTGAACGCACGAAAGCTCCGCTCCCCGTCATCGAATCGCACAATCTCGAAGAGACGGAGCAGGACATCCTGAAAGCGGGCGGCAAGATCACGCTGCCCATCTTCATCTTTCCGGGTGGTCGGCGCTTCCACTTCACCGACCCCGCGGGCAACGAACTCGCTGTAATGCAGCGCGAATAAAATCCCTTCAACGTCGCATACGCTTTGTGCTGAGATGGGAACGAAGCGTGTGCGGCAACGTCTTGCCAAACCGATACCCGAACGAGCAGCCTAGATCGCGCCGTGTAGTGCGCATTAGCGCCTTGCTTCCTGGAGCCTCTTCAAAATCTCTGCGCGCTCCGAACCAAGTACGTGGACTTGATCCACGTTGTCGAGCCCCGGATACTTCTTGGAAGTTCGATACGAGAAGGCTTTGAAATACCTATCCTTTTCAACATCGAAATGATAGGCAGTCACTGTATAAAAATGATCCGCGAAATGTGTCTCTCCATCCATCCAATCAAAATCTGCGGTCACAAGAATAGGAAATTTAGACGCCTCAGCAATCTGCCACACCGCTCGGTCACTCTGATTCGTCACACCAACGAACGGCATTAGATCAACGATCCTGCCACCTGCTTCATATCGCAAGATAGCGAGACTATCCAACGTGCCGCTTCCTCCTCCGGAGAACTGCGATGAGAAGAAAATAAACGACCCACCACCCGACAAAGGCAGACGTTCTGACCTTGGATTAAGGCCGAACTCATACACCGCCGAATCTGGAGGATTTATTTTTCTCGAGGGCATCTGGAAGCAGACATCCGCTGGCTTCAGAAGACAAAGCTTCGCTCCCGAGGTCGGCAATCCATCCGAGTCCGCTGCGCCTTGAATCATCTTAAAACTGGGAAAGTCTGAAAATCGGTTCTGGCTAAAGGCCCGCGTGCAGCAAACGGTGATTGAAACCGCACCCAGCACAGCCCATCCTCGACTGTTTATTCGCCAGAACATCTATCCTCGATAAACAACTGCGCCTTCACAGATAGTAGCTATTACTTTGCCCATCATTTTTGCGCCGTCAAAGGGAGTATTCCGCGACTTCGATCGTGTCTTCGCAACATAAAAACTCCACTCCGCTGCAGGATCGAACACGACCACATCCGCGAAGCTGTCCACACTCAGCGTCCCACGCCCTTCAAGCGAAACAATCCCCGCCGGCTGCGCGCTCATCAACTCAATCACACGCGAGATCGACATCCCGTTCCCCTTATGCAACACGCGGAGCGCCAATCCCAGCGCAGTCTCAAGCCCGGTAATTCCATTCGGAGCCCGTTCAAACTCCTGCTCCTTCTCAAACAGCGCGTGTGGAGCGTGATCGGTGGCAATACAGTCCACGGTCCCATCCATCAACCCAGCAATCATCGCCAGACGGTCTGCATCGTTCCTCAGCGGCGGATTCATCTTCGCATTCGTGTCATAGTCCCCAACCGCTTCATCGGTCAGTGCAAAGTGATGCGGAGCCACCTCGCAGGTCACGTGCAATCCCTCACGCTTTGCCTGACGAATCGCCTCCATCGCCTTCGCTGTGGACACATGCTGCACGTGCAGATGCGGTCGCAAGCCGTCATGTCGCTCAATATCGCGCAGTAGGCGAATGTCCCTCTCTACAATCTTCGACTCCGCCTCTACCGTCATGCCGCGAAGGCCAAGCCGAAACGCCACCGGCCCCGCATTCATACTGCAGCCTCCCGTCAGCCGCGTATCTTCCGCGTGCTGAGAGATCGGCACCCCAATTCCCGCTGCCGCTACCAGCGCCGCCCGCATCACCCGATCCTCCAGCACCGGCTTTCCATCATCAGTAAAGCCCACCGCCCCGGCTCGTGCCATCTCGTGGTAATCCGTAATCTCCGCACCCAGGCTGCCAAATGTCGCTGCCGGCATCGCAAACAACTTCACACATGCCCCACGCGCCGCATCGAGCATCCACTCCAATCCCGCGACAGAATCATTCACGGGCACTGTATTCGGCATCGCCACAACACTGGTGAAACCACCCGCAGCAGCAGCCTCCGTGCCTGTCTTGATCGACTCCTTGTAGGTCTGGCCGGGCTCCCGCAGATGGACGTGCACATCGACCAGCCCCGGTGCGACGATCATTCCCTTCGCATCGATCGTCTCCTTCACCTTCGCCGCGCGTAGCGCACCCGGCGTCTCAATCGCAACGACCCGTCCATGACGGATCAGCACATCCCGCTCCGCATCCACACCGCTCGCCGGATCGACCAGCCGCCCATTCAAAATTGTCAGGTCACTCATGCTGTTACACTCTCGAATCCACCCACACCCAATGCCCGCACCAGCAGAGCTGTCCTCACTCCAAGTCCGTGGCGTACCTGATCTTCAATCGCTGAGTTCGGCCCATCCGCCACCTCACCTGAGATCTCGAGCCCCCGAATCATCGGTCCCGGATGCATCACCAGAGCCTCCGGTGCCCGCGACGTTAAGCGCTCCTGGTCCAACTGATACCGCGAAATGTAATCCGCCAGATCCAACTCCAGCCCAGCCAGCCGCTCCCGCTGAATCCGCAGCATCATGACCACCTGCGCCTGCTTCAAAGCCTTATCGAAGTCCCGCTCAATCTCCACGCCGGCACCGAGTCCCAACGCGTCCACCGGCAACAAAGCGGCAGGGCCACACAGCAACACTCTCGCTCCCAATCGCGGCAGCAGCATCGCATTCGACCGCGCCACACGGCTGTGCAGAATATCTCCGGTAATCACGACCGTCACACCTTCGAGCGTCTTTGCATTCAACAGTCTGTTGCTCATCCCGGGCAGCCGAGCCAGCATCGTGCGCAGATCCAGCAGCGCCTGCGAGGGATGCTCATGCATCCCATCTCCAGCATTCAACACCGGCAGCCCCGTCAACTTCGCCAGCAGATAAGGCGCACCGGAGTTCGCATGACGCAAGACAATGCACTCCGCCCCAAGCGCTCTCAGCGTCAGGCCCGTATCTTTCAGGCTCTCGCCCTTCTCAATCGACGACGATTTATCGCTCACCAGCGTCGTCATTGCGCCAAGCGACTTCGCCGCCAGCTCGAACGAAGTCCTGGTCCGCGTACTCGACTCATAGAACAGCAGCGCAATCCGCCGCCCAGCCAATATCCTCGCCCGATCCGCCGCGGCCATCCGTTCCATTCGGTCGGTCGCAGCCAATATCGCCGCAACCTCCTCTACCGGCAGTCCCGCAACAGTCAGCAGCGAACCCGCAGCGTACTCAGGAGCCTTCATCTCGCCTTGCATCTTTGAAGACGTCATCGAACGCAGCCTTTAGTCCGCCAACTCAACCAGCAGCACCTGCTCCTGCCCATCGATCTCGTTCAACTTCACCTCGATAATCTCGCGCTTCGAGGTAGGGATGTGCCGCCCAACGTAGGTCGCCTCGATCGGTAGCTCGCGATGCCCACGGTCGATCAGCACCAGCAGCCGCACGCTCTTTGGCCGTCCATAGTCAAACAGGGCATCCAGCGCCGCACGGATCGTGCGGCCGGTATACAGCACATCGTCCATCAAAATGATGTCCCGCCCCTCTACATCGAACCCGATCGCCCCCGGGTTCACCTTTGGACGCGGTCCATCGGTCGAAAGATCGTCGCGATAAAAGCTGATATCCAGCACGCCCGTATCTACCGGGTGCTTTTCGATCTTTTCAATCAGAACCGCCAGCCGCTGCGCCAGCGGGACGCCTCTGCGCTTGATCCCGACCAGGCCAACATTGGCGCTACCGCCATGTTTTTCAACGATCTCATGCGCCAGCCGGACCAGCGTGCGCTCGATCTCTGAGGCAGACATCAGCCTGCCCTTTTCGCGAAACTTCGGCTTCAGAACTTCCTTATCGTCACTCATACAATTGCGCTTGATGATATCAGTCCAGCGACCGAATTTCAGGTCATCGACTCATTCAAAGCGTCTTCATTGGGGTTTTGAGAGTATGTCTGGTCTCGCGTCGTTTGAATATCTCTCTATTACACCAATAGGGGATCTCAATAGCAGCTTTTCATCTCTTCACTTTGTCTCGAGCAGAAAAGCCGAGCATGATCCCCTGAAAACACTTGAGTAACAGGGTGGCGGTGCTAAACTCGACTCGCACTTAGACCCAAGTTGTCGGGAATATTAGAAAACTTATGCTATCTGCCAAGGCCTTGCTGAGAATCCTGAGCGGAGTTCGATCACTCCCCGTTCTTTTGATCGCTCTACTTGCTTCTGCCTCCACCTTTGCACAAACGCCGCCAATCTTTCCCAATCCTACGGTCTATACGCTTACCAACTACCTAGAAGGGAGGCCCTTGGTCCCGGGCGATTTCAATGGTGATGGACAACCAGACGTAGCCTACCTCTCGGACGAAGGTGAAGTAGCTGTACGTTTGAACCAAGGTTCTACCATCACGTCCACGACTTCGTTGAGCTGCCCCGCCACAACGCTCATTGCAGCCGACATGAACGCCGACAAAAAGCTCGATCTGGTTCTTACCTGCACTAGCGGGTATGTCGTTGTGATGCTTGGCAACGGCGACGGCACCTTCCAGGCGCCTGCCTATTATGCGGTCCCTGGCCTTTACGGGTCTGCGCTTCCCGTGGACTTGAACGGCGACGGATATCCAGATATCGCCGTGGTCGGCGTACAGCAAGGGACGACACAGGCGATCGCCGTTCTCCTCAATCAGGGCAGTAGCACGCCAGGGATTCTTGCGAGCCCCAAATTTTACCCGGCGACAAACAATTCTCAGCTCTTTAGCTCGATTGCCGCTGGTGACTTCAATGGCGATGGGAAACAGGACATAATCGCAGGTCCAACTCTCACCGCCTTCTATGGCAATGGAGATGGAACGCTGCAGACATCGCAGGCTGTGCCAACTCCTGCGGGAGTCCCTGGCTCATTCGTTGCCGCAGACGTTAACCAAGATGGAATTACCGACGTGGCGTACCTGACCGCAACTAACTCAACCACGTCGATCCAGGTGCTGCTGGGCAATTCGAGCGGACAGTTCACCAACGGCACGAATCTATCTATAAATTTGACTGGCGGATCACTCACTGCAGCCGGCACGACAGACGGTGGCAAAAATGTGAATCTCGCTTTGGTTGGTAATAACACTTCGATTCTGAAGGGCGACGGCAAGGGAGGGTTCGCTCTGGGGCAGTCTTTCGCTCTTACAGGAAACGTCACTCCGGAGGTTCGCAGCGATGGAACGACCGATCTCATTGTTCCTGCGCCCGGCGGCTTCACCCTTCTGGCAGGCAATGGTGACGGCACGTTCCAAGGGCTGACCACCCAACCTGTTTCAGGTTCGAGTATCGCGGTAGACGTCAATAAAGACGGGCTTACCGACGTACTGTCTCTCGATAACACCGGCACTCTTTCCACCGCACTCGGCCGCGGAAATGGCACCTTTGCCGTCTTGAACCAGATAGCCACCGGTGCACAGCCCGGCTTCCTTGTCTCTGGCGACTTCAATGCAGACGGCAAAGTCGATGCCGCTGCGATTAGTGGTGGGCACGGCATCGGTCACGGATCCACAACGCAACAGAACTCTGAACTCTTCCTGTTGATCGGCAACGGAGACGGTACTTTTCAACCTGCTACCGCCGGGGTCGATCTTCAGGTGATAGGAGCGGGCAGCGCGATCGTCGGCGACTTCAACGGTGACGGTTTTCTCGATGTCATCGCGGAGTATACGAATTTTTATGAAACTCCACCCACCGGAACAGGTCTTGTCTTCCTGCCAGGCAAAGGAGACGGCACCTTCGGGACACCGGTTCCCTTCTCACAGAGCGGCACCTTAGTGACGAGCGGAGCAATTCTCTACGGGGATCTGAATAACGATAAGAAATTGGACCTTGTTTGGAACGGTGCCGTCTATCTAGGAAACGGCGATGGGACCTTTCAGCAACTACCACTTAGCCTGACTCTTGGAATCAATCTTCAGCCCCTGGCGATCGCCGATTTGAATGGCGACGGTTTTGCCGACCTCGTGGTCGGACCCAATATCTACGCAGGCAATGGCGATGGGACCTTCCAATCCTCGCCGTTCTACACCGCGACACTTCCGCAGGATGGAGCGCAAGTAAGCTCGGCGTTGATTGGGGACATAAACGCGGACGGCCATTCCGATGTACTTTTCCAATCCACGACAACAGAGGTCGCTATATTTTTGGGCGATGGTGAAGGACACTTTGTCGCAGATGCCAACACCTACTACACGGGCACTACCTTCAATCCCGCAAATGGTTTCCCGTTAGCCACTAGTGCGCTCGCCCGCTTAAATAATCAGGCTCCCATGTTGCCCAACGACAATGCGTCGGACTATCTAACCTTCACCAATGGTGGAGCCACTTCTCTCCTCAACCTGACCAATCCAACACCCACCACCCCAGCCCCGCTGCCTTCAACGACGGCGCTCGCTCTCTCTGCAAATAGTGCCGCGC
This sequence comes from Tunturiibacter lichenicola, assembly GCF_051013355.1. Lineage (GTDB taxonomy): Bacteria > Acidobacteriota > Terriglobia > Terriglobales > Acidobacteriaceae > Edaphobacter > Edaphobacter lichenicola_F. The sequence continues at coordinate 1,910,710 of NZ_CP132944.1, forward strand.
CGGGTCAACAGCTAACCGTAACGGCTACTGTCACCGGCATCAACCCCACTGGCAGCGTGTCGTTTCTCTCAAGCGGAACATCGCTCGGAGCAGCACCCGTTATCAACGGTGTCTCCACCTTGCAGTTCTCCTTACCTGCAACTGGCACGTTCTCGATAACTGCAACCTACGCGGGCGATACCAACAACACCTCCAGCACCTCCAATACCGTTCCGTTGTCGATTGCGCTGGTCCAGTCGAAGATATCGCTCGCCGTCTCTGCGACGAACGCCAACCTGAATCAACAGCTCAACCTCACCGCAACGGTCACAGGAGCCAGCCCTACCGGTAGCGTTACGTTCGTTTCCGGAACGACGACACTCGGAACTGCGACCGTCAGCAACGGCACGGCAACGTTGCCGTACTCCTTCACCGCCGCAGGCACCTACGCGGTCGTCGCGAACTACGCGGGTGATTCCGCAAACCTCGCGAGCACGTCGAATTCGGTCTCTGTCGTCGTGATAGCGCCGGATTTCACCATCTCCGCGTCGCCTTCTTCCGCAACGATCACCGCCGGTCAGTCAGCAACCACCACGCTAACCGTCACACCCATCGGAGGTTACAGCGGCACACTGCACTTCTCCTGCGGCACGCTGCCCACCAGCGTGGCCTGCACGTTTACGCCATCGTCGCTGACACCAACTGGGGCGGCGGCTACTGTCGGCCTCACGGTCTCAACGACAGCCCCCGGAGTGGCCGCACGACGTACTCTGGATAGAGGTTTGTCCGCCATCGCCTGGGCCGGAGTCATCTTTCTTGCGTTCTCTCCCAAGCGTTTATGGCGCATGAATCAGCTTCTGAAACACTCCTGCCTGTTACTGCTCCTGATCGGTGCGCTGGTCTCGCTTTCAGGATGCAGTTCAGGCAAGAGCCCCAACCCTCCAAACACCAATCCGGGAACGCCCACTGGGGCACAGACAATCGCCGTGACGGCAGCTGACTCATCCGGCAATCTCGCACACCCAATCAACTTCCAGGTGACCGTTCAATAGTAAGCAAACTGGAATAGATCGCACGTCGTTTCAGCGCCAAAACTTACCTCGAGTTGCCGGTTTGAGTGCTTACACAAAACGTGTTCGCACTCAAACCGGTTTAAGGGCCAAATTACAAAGAAGGCTGCGCCGCCTCTGACGGAACAGCAGGAAGCTTCGCCTTGCCGGCTTGTGAACCCACACCGGGAACACCCCGCGCCTTCGTCTCCTTACGCCAGATCCGAATCATCTCAAGCGATTCGGCCTGAGTGATCTTTGCCACCTTCGTGAACTTCTCCCCAGCCTTGGCGTTCATCGGCCGCACGATCGTTGCTTCCTTTGCCCCAGGGCGGATGCGTAAGAACACGCCGTGGGCCGCCCTCGGTCCGGGAATTGGTGGTGTCGAAGCCATCCGCAGCTCACCGCTCGGCTTCATATTGCCGAACGCATAGACAGCACAGTTGCCGTCCTTCAACAATTCGCGAATCAAATCTTTAACGAGTTCAGACTGATTCGAATTGAACTCGATACCATGCACGTTCGGCATTGAAAAATGCCTCCCTTCTTACTACAAGCCGATGCTATCGCGTAGCGTCTAATCAAACCGTAAAGGTGAAACACAATCGATCGAGACACACTTCTGCTATCGAACCAGTCGCCTACAGACGCGGGTCTACGAAGCGGTGAGCCTCATCGAGGAAGATCACTACCGATGACTTTTGTTCTGTCTGTGACGTCGTCGCAAAAGCAGACTGCCATTCAAGTCACGCGCTCGAAGCGCCTAGACCGAAACCTTTCGCTGCATCCGTAAAAAACCACCAACTGCCCCACCCACCGTCGACAGTACGAGCAAAATCCCCGACACCATCCCGAACCCCGTCAGCATCATCCCCGCCTTCACCTCAGGCGAATACAAAAACCGCAGAAGTTCCGGCGGCTCAGGTGTCGTCGCGGAAGCCTTCTCGATTTGAGCATGCAGCATCTGGGTCAGATCGGCGTCGAAACTCGCCATGCTATGCAGCCCGTAGCGCGCCACCAACCCAGTTCCCGCAGCAACAATCGCCAGACACACTACAAGCGCCAAACCCACAACCACGCCGATCCGTGCCCCGACTCCAGCATCCATCCAGGCGAGCGGTCGCCGCCGCTGATACAGCGCTAATGTAATCAGCGATCCACTGATCGTCCAAAGCCAGCTCAGCGGCGACACCACCTCGACACGCGCCGACACCAGGCTCAAGACTGCCGCCACTCCCGCAACCAACCATGCACATCGAATGGCCGTCTTCCACTCCACCTGCTGAGGCCTCGGCGGGGGCGCCGCGCCAGTCGTATCGCCGTCGGCAGCACCTGCCTGCTCCTCATAGTCCTGCAGATAGATCTGCGGCGACCCGCAGTGGGGACAAAACGGCGACACGCCATCACTGGCAGAAAGCTCGCCGCCACAACGGTGACAATACTCATGCATATCTTATGAAGCTATCCCACCCGGGAGAGCGCGGCAAGCGCGGGCCCTTCGCAAAACCCGCGCACCCAAACCGCGCCTGCAACTATTGCTTGCTCGAGTCATCCCCATCTCCCACTGTAAGGTGCCCAGGAAGATCCAGCGCAACCAGCCCTATCTTCGTCCCGCTCCCATCCGGATCGATCCCGACAATATGCTGGTGCTGCTTCGAACCGGCCTTCATCTGCATCTTGCCCGAGAGGTCGTTATCCACCTTGATGTGATTCTTCTGGTCGTCCGCGCAGGTCAAACCCTCTGCCGTCTTCGTCTGCGCGCCCACCGGCTTGTCGTTCTGACACTCGATCACATCACCATACCGCCCGAGCGCCTTGCGATAAAACGCCGCCACCAGGTCCGGGCTATCGGTCGACTTATAGCTCGCAGCCTTGACCCGCAGCGTGAAGCTGCCGAAGCTCATATTGATATCGGCCGCGCCATCATTTTTGTCCTTCTTCTTCACCAGTTCCGCCCCTGGATACACCGGCAGGCCAAGCCCATCCATCACAGCATTGTCATTCGTCTTTACCGTCATCCCGCCAAAGGGTGTAGCGATCTTCACGTTATCGGCGTCGCCATGTTTGTCGCTCTCGATTCGGCATCCACTCATCAACAGTGTCGCCAAGACCATCGTCGCCGCCACTGCACTCTGGTTCACCCGCATCTCCCTGCCTCCACTCCGTCATGAAAACAATACGCTGCTTTACTCCGCTCGGTTCCGTCCATCAGAATTGCTCAAGAAAAAACACTGAACCTGTCGTATTTTTTAGGTTGAGAATAACCGTCATCCTCTCACCACGTTCACCACGCATTTCACCACAACTTCACCACAAAAAAACCACGAAAAATCTTGCAACTCCCGTAGAATCCCTATCAAACACCACTCGAAATTTAATCCATCCGTCCAAATCTCTCCAGCTACATCCAATGTATTGTGACCCAGACCATGGACCATCTCTTCGCCCCTCTTAAACTCCGCAGCCTCACTGTGCCAAACCGTATCGCCGTCTCCCCCATGTGCGAATACTCCTGCGTCGATGGCTTCGCCCGCGACTGGCACCTGGTCCATCTCGGCAGCCGCGCCATCGGCGGTGCCGGCCTCGTCATCACAGAGGCCAACTCGGTCAACCCCGAAGGCCGCATCACGCCTGCTGACCTCGGAATCTGGAAAGACGAGCACGTCGCCGAACTCAAGCGCATCACGAACTTCCTCCACCAGCACGGCTCCTACGCTGGCACCCAGCTCGCCCACGCCGGCCGCAAGGCCAGCATGGCCGTTCCATGGGAGCAAACTCGCACCATTCCTGCCTCTGAAGGTGGCTGGCAGCCCGTTGCCCCCTCCGCGATACGCTTCGACGAAGCCTACCCACTCCCCACCGCTCTCGACCGCGCAGGCATGGACAAGATCATCGCCGACTTTGTCGCCGCCACCCATCGCGCAGTCGCCGCAGGCTTCGACCTCGTAGAGATCCACGCAGCCCATGGTTATCTTCTTCACGAATTTCTCTCCCCACTCTCGAACCAACGCACCGACGAGTACGGCGGGAGCTTCGAAAATCGCGTCCGCTTCCCCCTCGAAGTAGTCAAGGCCGTCCGTGCCGCATGGCCCCAGCACCTTCCTCTCTTCGTCCGCATATCGGCCACCGATTGGGCTCCCGAGTCCCTTGGCGCAAGCTGGGATCTCCCTCAAGCCGTCGCCTTCTCCAAACTCCTCAAGCAGGCGAACGTGGATCTCATCGATGTCTCCACCGGCGGCAACCATCCCGCCCAGCAGATACCGGTGGGCTCCGGCTATCAGGTTCATCACTCCGATACCATCCGCCGCGAAGCAGAGATCCCCACCGCAGCAGTTGGAATGATCACCGAACCAGCTCAAGCCGACCAGGTCATCCGCACCGGCCAGGCCGACCTCGTCCTCCTTGCCCGCGAGCTGCTCCGTAATCCCTACTGGCCTCTTCATGCTGCCGCTGTTCTCCACCAATCCACCACCTGGCCCGCCCAGTACCTGCGCAGCGCCCGCGGAAAAACCGAGCCACGCCAGCCCGTCTCCACCCCGGCCTCATAACTTCCACAACTCCACCCAGGAAAATTGCAAACCGTGTCAGACGGTTGGCCTATACTTACCTGAAGCCGGATCACGGCCACCACCGCCAGCAGGGCGGTCACGGAGTTTCTGGCATGGCGCAGCATCAGCCAATCCGCAAAACCGCCCCTCCTTCGGGACCTGACATCCCGGACAAGCTTTACTTCCGCATCGGCGAAGTAGCTAAGCTCTGCGACGTTCCTGCCTACGTCCTCCGCTTCTGGGAGAGCGAATTTCCCCAGCTCAAACCACACAAAGGCGGCACCGGCCAGCGTCTCTACCGCCGCCGCGACGTCGAGATGGCCATGCGGATCAAGAGTCTTCTTTATAACGAGGGCTACACCATCCCCGGAGCCCGACAGGTCTTCAAGAGCGAGCTCAAACAACGGGAGCCTCAACTCGCCCTCGCCATCGACGACACCAAACCAGGCGTCAATCCTCGCCAGCTGCAGAAACTTCAGAAGGATCTTCGCGATCTCCTCACCTTGCTCTCGAAGTCACCCGCCCGCGCTGCAGTACACCCGATCAGGGCACCCCGACCACACAAGAATCCCCGTCAAACGCCCGAAAAGCTCTTCGATCTTCCTCTTCTTCCGCGAGATAATAAGAGCTGACGATGAGAATCGAAGATGAATTCAGCGGTAAGTCCCGCCGCAAAGACCGTTCCCGCTCCTCAAAGACCCGTACGTCATACTTTGGAGACGAACCCCGCAAGGGTGTTCCCATTCAGTGTCAGTACTGCTCCGGCCAGACCTTCCGCCGCTCCACCGTTCGTTCAGAGGACCTTACTGAGATCTTCCTCATGCGCTACCCCGTGCGTTGCCTTCGCTGCAGCCAGCGTCAGATGGTTAGCTTCACCATCGCCAGCCTCGCCCTCTCCTCAAGCATTAAGCCCCATCGCAAGCCCCGTAGAACCGATACGTCCAGTTCTTGGAGAGAACCTGCCGGCGTAAGCGGCCCCGACACGCCAACCTCTTCTCAATCGTTACAGGGAGATCCATCCAATGTGGATCGCCCACAGGGACAGACTCGCCACAACAATCCATAACGTAACGCCCTGTACCAGCGGCCGTACGCCTACTTCCTTCAAGGTGTTGCGCGTGATGCCGGTGCCGATCAAAAACAGCACCACTGTCAGGGCCGCTCTTCCCAATCGATTCAGCGCCGAAAACAACTCCACTGATTGCGGTATGTATCGCGGGACATAGCTCGCCAGTACCGCCGCAACGCCGAAGTACAAGATAAACCACGGCCAGCAAACCTTCGCCCTACTCTTCTTCAACATGGCCGTTGCGATCGCCAGTGGCACAATCCATAACGCCCGCGCCAGCTTCACCGTCGTTCCAACTGCCAATGCCGTAGGCCCATACTTCGCCCCGGCGCCAACCACGGAGCTGGTATCGTGAATCGCCAGTGCGGCCCAAAGTCCAAACTGCGTCTGCGTAAAGTGCACCAGATGCCCAATAAATGGGAAGGTCAACAGCGCCACCGAGTTCAACACGAAGACGGTCCCAAGCGACACCGCCATCTCCTCCTCGTTCGCCATCAACACCGGCCCCATCGCCGCAATTGCGCTTCCACCGCAGATCGCCGTCCCAAAGCTGATCAACAACGACTGCGTCTTCCCCACCTGCAGCAGCTTACCAAGCAGAACGCCTAGACCAAGCGCAAACGTGATACTGATCGCGGTGTACATAAACCCCGAAGCTCCCGCATGCGCCACCTCTTTCAGATTCATCCCAAACCCCAGACAAACCACCGCCGCCTGCAGTAGAAACTTCGACAGGTTTCTTCCCTCACAATGAAAGGTGTGCACGGTACTCAACCCGAACGCCAGCCCAGCGGCCAGCGCGAGAGGCGGCCCAATCAACCCGCTCGCCGAAACGATAATCCCGACGTAGAAAAGATTCTTCTTCCACATGCTTAAAGCATGCGCGTGCAAATATTCCCAGTCGAGACGTACTTTTGAATAGGTGATAAGTAATACTTATCGGCAAGATCGCCTATTTCGCATCCGCCGAAACCATCGCAAATCGCTGAAACGCAGCCGCCGCCCCTCGCACCTCCGACCCCGCAAGCCGTACAAAGCTGAAGTCCCGCACGATCTCCAGTCCCTCCACAGCAACCACCCTCACCGTTCCCAACCGCAGCACCTTCCCGATTGCCCATCGCGAAACAAACCCCACCCCAAGCTCCGCCTCGACACCCGAGATGATCGCCTCTGTCGAATCCAACTCCATCGCCACCCCCAGCGACCGCAGCGGTATCCCCACCTTCTTGAGAGCCCGCTCGACCACCCTCCGCGAGCCCGATCCGCGCTCCCGCAGCAGCAGCGGCAGCTTCGCCAACTCCGCCGGAGTAATCACCGCACCCTTACGCAACGCTAGCGTGTGGTTGGGACTCACGATCAGCACCATCTCGTCCTTGACCATGCGCTCCGTCTTCACATCACGCCGCATCGCCGGTCCTTCGATAATCCCCAGCGCCACCTTCTTGTCCGCAACCGACTCCACAATCCGCTCCGTATTCCCACTTACAAGCGAAAGCTTCACCTGCGGATACTGCCGCAAAAACGCACCCAGAATTCGCGGCAACACATACTGCGCGACCGTCGTCGAAGCACCCAACCGCAGCTCCCCCACAACCTCATGGTTCAGCGCCGCCAGAGCCCTACGCGCCTCTACCATCGTCTCCGCCGCAGTATTTGCATACCCCAGCAACACCCTTCCCGCCTCAGTCAACGAGATCTGGCTCCCATGTCCCTCACCTCGTGCCCGGTCGAACAACTGCACCCCCGCCTCCTCCTCCAACGCGTGGATATGCTGACTCACCGCAGGCTGGCTCAGATGGAGCACCTCCGCTGCCTTGCGAAAGCTCATCTCATCCGCAACCGCCCGAAACACTCTAAGCCGAAAGTTCTCCAAGCCATCTCCTGACAACGAACCACCCCCGCCATCCCATCAGCATAAGCCCTACCGATAAAATCAAATCAACCCGTGCCCGCAGACGAACAACCCATCCCGCCTATCGCACCAGTTCGCCGCAGCCCCTTCGCCTTCCTTCGCCCCGGCGCTACGCACAACGCCTTCTCAGCAACTCTCCTGCTGATGCTTTCGTCGCTACTCTCCGGTCTCCTCGGCCTCATCCGCATCAAGTACACCAACTACCTCTTCGGCGCCGGCGCCGCGCAGGATGCCTACCGCGCCGCCTTCGCCCTTCCCGATCTGCTCGCATACTTCCTCATCGGCGGCGCCGCTTCCATCTCGCTCATCACCATCCTCAACCGCTACCGCGAAGCCGGCGATGAAGACGGCGGCGATCACGCGCTCTCCGTCATCCTCAACAACATGCTGGTCGTCCTCGCCGTAGGCGCGCTGCTTGCAGAGATCTTCGCCCCCCAGTACGTCTGGCTAGCGAACAAAGGCTTTCGCGGCGACGACGCACGCTCCTCCCTCTGCGTCGCCATGACGCGCATCATCATCCCCGCGCAGATCTTCTTCTTCATCGGCAGCGTCATGGGAGCGCGCCTCCAAGTCCGAAAAATCTTCATCTACCAGGCCTGTGCACCGCTTATCTACAACCTGGGCATCATCCTCGGAGCCGTCTTACTCCACCACTCCATGGGAGTAAAGTCGCTCGCCCTTGGCGTCTTCGCCGGAATGCTTCTCGGCTACGCTTTGCTCAACTCTCTCGGAGCCTTCCGCTCCGGCCTGCACTATCGAGCCATCGTCAACTTCAAAGATCCAGCCTTCCGCGAGTGGCTCAAGCTCTCACTTCCACTCATGATCGGCGTCTCGCTGGTCATGTTCGACCGCCAGTTCCTGAACTACTTCGCCTCTATCCGCGAGGGCGGCATTACGCTGATCGGCAACGCGAAAGACCTCTTCAACGCTCCCTTCAACGTCATCGGCCCCGCCGCTGGCGCCGCGTCGCTGCCCTTCTTTGCCTCACTCTTCCAGCAAAATCGCCTCGCAGACTTCTCCCACTCCGTCTCACGCGCCGTCTCGCGGCTCTTCGCCGTCGGCATGCTCGTCTCCGCTTGGATGATCGCCCTCGCACCGTGGCTGATGGACCTCTTCCGCGGTGGCAAGTTCAATCACGCCGACGCCGCCGGCACCACGCATCTCTTCCGCGTCCTCGCCATCACGCTCGCCATCTGGGCGGTGCAGGGCATCTACGCACGCGCCTTCTACGCCGCCAGCGACACCCGCACACCAGCGATCACCGGCACCGTCATCACGCTGCTCTCAATCCCCATCTACGCAGGCTTATTTCACACACTCAACCTCGAAGGCCTTGCCATCGCATCCGACATCGGCATCCTGGTCCAGACAGCCACGCTGGCCTTCCTGCTCCACCGCAACCGCCTCGTGGATTTTCACCATCTGGAGTTCTCTGAGTTAGGCCGCTCACTCGTAGCCTCACTGGTCGCATACGCCGCAACTGCCGCAGCAACGCATCTCCTGCCCCCGGTCTCAACTCACCCGAAAGACATCCTCACCATCGCTGCAGCAAGTACAGTCTGGGCAGCAGCAGCTTACCTCACGCTCGCAGCAACAGGCTCGAAGCTCCCAGCACAAATCCTACGCCGCAAAAGCTAAAACCAACGGTAGCGCCACAAAATCTCATCACCCAAGAGCGAAGCGTTATACACGCCACGAAGTGGCCGCCCTCCGCGCAGGAGGCCCGTCCGGCAGGACACCATCTTTACTTCGCATCCTCATACTCTTCATTCCAAGCCGTCTGAATCGCCTCCAGAATCCCCTCAGTCGACTTCCCAGGATCACCCACGAACCCTGGCAACCCAATCACATACTTGTGCAGATCGGTAAACCGAACGGTATAGGGCTCAATCTCCGGATACTTCTCCTGCAGCAAAATCCCAATCTCTTCCGAATCCGTCCAATCAATCTCACGCGGCATGGCATCTCCCCTAAACTATTCTTTGAGCGACAGATCTTCGCCTCATCAAAAGAGTACAAGAAACTCGCTACAGTTCTATGACGCACAAGCCTCAAAGCGCTCAGGAGATCTGGTCGGCATCGCTTCTCCGCCGCGACCTCAACGCTCGCGCTCAGCACCTCGCCACAACGAACCGTCTCCTGCACGAACAAACCACCGGCACCGAGCCCAGCATCATCTTTGGCCACGACGAGAAACCCGAAAAAGCAGAGCAAGCCACTCACGGCAACTTTCATCCCGCCAGCTACGCCGCCATCTGCGCCAACCCCGACTGGGCCCGTCGCCTCACCAAGACCCACACCGCGCATCGTCGTGTCCGCGCCCGCGCCGACTGGCAATGGATGGAGCTCGACTGCGCCAACAGCTCCGACGCTCTCCTGATGAATATCTTCTGCCACCCATCAGTCTTCACCGACGGCCACCTAAACATCGCCGTCGCAAATCTGCTCAGCGTACCGACAGACGCCCAACCGAACTTCGGCCTCCATCCCGGCGTGCCTCTTCGGCAAACTCGCCGCCCTCGCACCAAACGGTCAAGCGAAACACAAGAAAACAATCTCCAGCTCTTCCAAGATCCATCCGCCGCCAAAACAGATCGAACCGAATCCCTCAAAGACCGAACCGAGATCGACCTCCAACTCGGCAACCTGTTCATAGAAGCCAAGCTCACCGAATCCAACTTCCAGACCGCTAGCCTGCACCTCATCGAGCGCTACCGCGACCTCGAAGCCGTCTTCGCAGTCGACCAGCTCCCCCAAAGGGGAACCCCCACGGGAGCCGGCCCAATCCAAGGCTACCAACTCATCCGCAACGTCCTCGCCGCCTTCGCTGCCGACGCATCCTTCTGTGTCCTCTGCGATGCTCGTCGCCGCGATCTTATCGAGATCTGGTACTCGGTCCTCTCCGCAGTCCACTACCCAAGCTTCGCCTGGCGTCTCAAACTGCTCACGTGGCAGGAGCTGGCCACAACCTTACCCGAAGACCTGCAAAACTTCCTCGAAGTAAAGTACGGAATCATCCCCGCTGACCTTCGGCTGCGATAAAACCTAGGCCCCCGGCCCATGCGAGGGTTTTCCCTCTTGAACGTAGTTCCGATTCCACTTCGGAATCTCCACCACATACGTTCCCGGCTTCTCAATCACTGCCTGGCAACCCAGCCGCGAGTTCAACTGAATGTCCGCAGCCGTCTCCATTCGATCCAGCTCCAGATCCTCCGCTTCGCTAATCCCCTGTGCGCCTTCCTTCACATGAAGATGGCACGTCGTACACGCACAAACCCCACCGCACGCATGATCGAGAAAGATGTTGTAGTTCTCCGCCACATCCAAAAACGACATCGGCAAGCCGTGCCCTTCGTATGGCAGCGTATCGAACGGGAACTCCACCGTCCGGCCCTCAGGCATAAACGTCACGCGAACCATCCCTTCACCCGCAGGCTTCGACATATCTACCACTTCAGCAACCATATTCGTATCACTCATGATTCAGTCTTCCGTCGACTCTCCGGCCGTAGCCTCTTCCTTCATTGATTCTTCAATCTGCTTTGTCTCAGCATTCGCATCAAGATGCGAGCTCGTCACCTGCGCCTTCGCAAACGGATGCGGCGCCGTAGGCCCATCTCCTATGCTCTCACCTGCAGCCTCCATCGTCTTGCCCTGCATCGCGCCCGAAACCGCGTTATCCATCATCAGCTCCGCAAATCGCCGCGTAGCCGTATCCAATCGTTCGATGCCCTGGCGAATCACTTTGTACTGACTACCTTGAACCGCAGCCTCCAAAAACGAGACCTCGGTCGCAATCTTCTCGATCTCGTCACTGGTCAACATCTGCCACGCAGCATGCCCCTTACCCTTCTTCACCGCTGTCAGAATCGTCTCAGCCTCATTCTTCGCCTCGATCGTCTGTCTCTCCTGAATATCGGTCTCCGCGTTATCAAACGAATCGAGAATCATCGTCTCGACCTGTTCGTCCGTCAGCCCGTATGTCGGCTTCACCTCAACCTCAGCCTCTTTCCCGCTCCTCTGCTCACGCGCCGACACATGCAGAATCCCATTCGCATCGATCAGAAACTTCACCTCGATGCGCGGCAACCCCGCAACCATCGGAGGTATGCCCTTCAAATCAAACCGCGCCAGCGACCGGCAATCCTTCGCCAGCTCCCGCTCTCCCTGCACAACGTGGATCGCCACATTCGTCTGTCCATCCACACCCGTCGTAAAGTGCTCGGTCGCGCTTGCAGGAATCGTCGAGTTCCGCTGAATAATCTTCGCCACCACACCACCCAGCGCCTCGATCCCCAACGACAGAGGAGTCACATCCAACAACAACAAATCCTCCGTAGCAGCCGACCCACCCGCAAGAATCTGCGCCTGCACCGCCGCGCCCAGCGCCACCACCTCATCCGGATTCAACTCCGTATGCGGCTTCTTCCCACGCGCACCCATCTCAAACAGATCATCCACCAGCGCCCGCACCGCAGGAATCCGTGTCGACCCGCCCACCAGAACAACTTCATCGATCTGCGCCGCAGACAGACCAGCATCCTTCATCGCCTGTTTGCAAGGCCCCGCCGTCCGCGCAATCACACCCGCAATCAAACCCTCAAACTGCTCCCGCGTAATCTCCCGCAGATACCTCTTCCCGCTCGGCAACTCCACATCCAGCTTCGCCGACTCCGCCGCAGACAACAAAATCTTCGCCTCAATTACAGCCTTGCGAACTGCCTGCACCGCCTCGCCATTCCCACGCACATCCTCGCCCAAATCTCCGGCGATATCGTCCAGCGCAATCGCAATCATCAGGTTGTCGATATCGTCCCCACCCAGGTGCGTATCACCACCCGTCGCAACGACTTCAAAGATCCCCTCATGCAGCTTCAAAATCGAAACATCGAACGTCCCGCCGCCGAAGTCATACACCGCAATCAGCCCATCTTTGTTCTGATCCAGCCCGTAAGCTAGCGCAGCCGCGGTAGGCTCATTCACCAGCCGCAAAACCTCCAGCCCGGCAATCCGTCCCGCATCCTTCGTAGCCTGCCGCTGAGCGTCATTGAAGTACGCCGGAACCGTAATCACCGCCTTCGTCACCGGCCCGCCAAAAAACCTCTCCGCATTCTTCTTCAACTGCAGCAGCACATACGCCGAGATCTCCGGCGGAGTCAGCATCAATCCACCCACACTGACCTTCAGTACCTCACCCGCCTTCAGCCCATCCGCCAGCTTGAACGGAAACAGCTTCAACTCACTCTGCACATCCTCGATGTCCCGCCCCATCAGCCTCTTAGCCGAATACACCGCGCTAGCCGAGTCCGCCATCAGCGTCCCACGCGCAGCGTTCCCCACCATCACCCCGTTATCGGTCCACGCCACCACCGACGGCACCAGTCGCTCGCCGTCCTCACCGGGAATCACCACCGGCGTACCACCCTCCATAAACGCCACCAGCGAATTCGTCGTACCCAAATCAATCCCTACAACCCGCTCCTCAGCCATCGCTTCAAACCCTCTATTCGTCCATCTTCTATTGTCCTACAATCGCAGCACGAACACCGCCACCCACGCGCATCTCCTTCAGATGTGCCCCAACCCGAGGCCGATGCATGCTCTACCTGGAGCACCAACCCCATCCCGCCCTCAAGCCTTTCATCAAAGCCCTCTGGTACGTCCGCGACCCGCACGCCATCCACCGCCACGAACGCGTCCTCCCCACCGGCCGCGCTCAAATCGTCCTCTCTCTCGCCCGCGACTACCTCACCGACGCCAGCAACCCCGCCAATCCCCTCGAACACTCCCCAGCCGGCATCTTCCTCGGCATCTACTCCCGCTATCAGCAGATCGACGCCATCGACCTCACCGAACTCATCGGTGTCGTCTTCCATCCCGGGGGCACCGTGCCCTTCTTCTCCGGCAACACCCGCCTCTTCACCAACTGCGAAACCTCCCTCGACGACCTCTGGGGTCGCGCCTCCCAAAACCTCCGCAACGAACTCCGCGAGCTACAAACTCCAGAAGAAAAATTCGCCCTCCTCGAGTTTGCGCTCCTTACTCGCCTTTCCCTCAGCAAGTCGCAGCGGCGCGACCCCATCCTCGACTACGCCCTCACCCATCTCCACGCCTCACCCGGCACCACCACCATCGCCGAGCTCACCCGCACCACCGGCCTCAGCCCACGCCGCCTCTCCGAGCGCTTCAACGAGCTCGTCGGTATCTCCCCCAAACTCTACTGCCGCATCCAGCGCTTCCAGCAAGCGATCCAGCAAATGCACCTGGGCGCCGACATCCCATGGGCCGAACTCGCTCTCACCTGCGGCTACTACGACCAGTCTCACTTCGCGAACGACTTCCGCGCCTTCTCCGGCCTCAGCGCCTCCGACTACTCCACCACCAACCGCATCTGGGCCAACCACATCCCCATCGACTAGGAGGAACCCGAAGGGGTATACAAGTCACGAAGTGACCGCCCTCCGCGCAGGAGGCCCGTCCGGCAGGACAACCAGCAACACCGCCGATTTTTCCAAGACCACCGAGCACCATGAATGGCACACTTCCAACCATGAGCACACAAATCAACACCACCCACTCCACCATCATCCCGAGCCTCCGCTACCGCGACGCCCTCGCCGCAATCGAATGGCTCGTCACCGCCTTCGGATTTAAAAAACAAGCAGTCTTCGTAGCCCCAGACAACAAAACCGTCATGCACGCACAACTCACCTATGGCGGCGGCATGATCATGCTCGGCTCGGTCGACAACGGCGGCGAAGCCAGCAAATACATGGTCCAACCCGACGAGATCGGCGGCCGCGAAACTCAGAGCGCCTACCTGGTCGTCCCCGATGCCGACGCCGTCTACGCCACAGCAAAGGCCGCCGGAGCCGAGATGGTCATCGACATCCGCGACATGGACTACGGTGGCCGTCACTTCAGCTGCCGCGACCTCGAAGGCCACACATGGGGCATCGGCACCTACGATCCCTGGGCTCCTGAAGAAACAAAAACCAACGAGCCCGTCACAGAAAGCGCAAACCGATAACCACGCAAACAGGCGTTCAACAAACTGGCGTCGAACAAGTTTGCGCAGTCATAATGAGCTATGTTCGATGCCGAAGCTTGTGGGGCTGCCAAGCCCGTGATAGCAATGACTGGCTTGAAGTCCCTCTGTCTTTGGGTGGTTCTCGTTGCGCCTTTGGCCGCCCAAAGTTTTAGCGTAAAAATCGTCAGGCGACAAACTGGCGGAACGCGCTACCTTTATCAGGTTAGCGGTCACTTGGCCTCCACCGCCCGCGACGGTTCAAACTGCTACGGGACTGCATACGGCAGCTTCGCAAATGTCAATTGCAATGCATTGACAACAACGAACACCGATACAACAGCTCCCCAGGTCTTCTCACTCCATTTGACTGGAGCAACATACTCGCTTCTCTTGCCGGATGGACGGATTGCGGTGGTCAACTGCGTGAGCAAATTCGAAGAGCATTTCGCCGGACCGGCACGAAACCGCAGAAGTTGTCGCATGCCACCTGTGGATGACATACAAGCCGACTTCAAGGGGAAGAATGCGAAGCTCTCCTGGCCCGTCAGCCCCGATGGAAAGAAGGCGAACTCAGAGACCTACACCATCCTTGTCGTCTTTCAAAAATAGGCGAATAAGTCACAGTATCCGGACTCAACGTAGAGTCTTCAAATCGACCCCTACCCATAAAAACGAACTCTAGCCTTCCCCCCACCCCCACGTGATACCGTCTCCCAATGGAGCTAAACCCTTACGCCAAATATCTAGACAGCCGGGACCCGATCCCAGTCGTCACCAGCACCTCCGAGCGTATCCACGCCCTCACCGGCCGCCTCTCCACCTCCGAAGCCAACACCCCGCCCGCCCCCGGCAAATGGAGCGTCAGCAACATCGTCGCCCACCTCGCCGACACCGAGATGGTCTTCGCTTTTCGCCTCCGCCAGACCCTCGCCGCACCCGGCGAATCCCCTGCCATCATCCAGCCCTTCGACCAGGAAGCATGGGCCCAGCGCTACGCCGTCTACAACCTCGAACCAGCCTTCGCTCTCTTCCACGCAACGCGCAACTGGAACCTGCTCTTCCTCGCCACCGTCTCACAGGACGACCGCGACCGCCCCACCACCCATCCCGAACGCGGCGACATGAAGCTCTGGACCATCGTCGA
This sequence comes from Tunturiibacter lichenicola, assembly GCF_051013355.1. GTDB lineage: Bacteria > Acidobacteriota > Terriglobia > Terriglobales > Acidobacteriaceae > Edaphobacter > Edaphobacter lichenicola_F. Next base: position 1,926,441 of record NZ_CP132944.1, read on the forward strand.
AACCATGGCCGGCCACGACATCAACCACCTCCAGCAGCTCGAGCGCCTCACCGCACACCGTTGAACAAACTCGTCTAGTAGGTGCGCATCGACACCCCATTATGCTGGCCAGCAGCGACCGCTTCGAAATCTCGTCCCCAAACATAGCTCAAGCCACTGGCGAGTAGCAGGAGTGACCTCGACAGGCACCGCAAATCCTGGGTAGTGGGTTAGTTTGATGTGAACGACTCAACTTGCTGAAAACCCGACTTTGCAAGAGCTAGATCAACCGCAGCACTGGGCTGCGATATGCTTCCTGCATGACTTTGTTGCGCTTCCGCAAGGCGCTGGATATAACTTCGATTCCTGGCGATTGGACTCTCGTACGCCTCACGGTCGATTGGGCTGGATGCCCGCTCTTGTTGTATGCGGAGGGTAAGCCGCCGCAGCCTGATTTTCATACCGATAGCGACGCTTGGTCAGCATGGTATCGAACGCCTCCGAGGGCGCACCACGTGGTCTATCAGGAAGCAGATCGGTTGCAATCAGTTGCGTTCGATGAATCGTCTGGGCTATCTACGTTCCATGTTCAGCGATTTCAGGAGGGGTGGCTGGTTGGAGAACGCAGGGGCGGCAGAACAACAATCTATGACAAGCGTGGTGCCATACGGTCAACTCTCGATCTTGGTGATGCGAGTGAAGACCTCCAGACGACTGCTGATGGCCTGATTTGGGTGAGCTATTTCGACGAGGGCGTGTTCGGGGGCGGTATCGGTCAGCAAGGACTAGTATGCTTCAACTCCGCTGGGGATCCAGTCTTCAAATACGCAGAGTTCGCAGAGCGGTCTGATTTACCAATGATCTGCGATTGCTACGCTATGAACGTTGACCAGACGGGTGGGGTCTGGATCAACTACTACACGGATTTTCCCTTAGTTCGATTGAGCAACTTCAGGCTGGAGCAGGTCTGGAACTCATTTGGTGTTCTTGGCAAGACATTCGCAGTGCGCGGCGAACAGGTAATCCATATTCGACAAGACCACTTGGCCATTGGCAGTCTCATCGAGTCGCTGTCATCGGAACCAGTCTTCGTGCAAGCATCAGACGAACACGAAATCACGATAAGGTATGCCGATGTTGCCGCTCGTGGGTCGACGCTTGCCATCAATACCAGTGATGCGGTTTATACGTTGCTGGACTAGTCTCCGTCTCGCTCCCGCAATACGGGATTTTCAGCAACTATGCTTGCCCGGAGTCGAAGCTGACCAACTACCAAATCCTGTCAAGTGCCAAACCCAGCCATCTCATTATTTTTCAATGGATTAGGCTTGGCGTATGAGTTGTATCCCAAACGCTATACTGGATACAGAAGCAAAAAACCCCAGTCGATACTGGGGTTTTGTCATTTAAACCCGTAACCCATTTAGAAAGACGATTTTACCTCTAAGCCATTTGGAATGACGATTTTGCAGACCATAAAATCAGCAAGTAATTGAAAATAGATCATTTAGCCACACCCACCCCGGGGGGCCACCCCCCAGAAAGGTGACCGCGCAAGCAGGTCAAACACGGATGACGATAACCTTACAGCCCCAACGCCTCGTTCACATCCCGCACCAGGTTCCGCAGATAGCTCCGCTTATTCAGCAGCACCACCATGGCGTCCCGGGCCTTGGTCTTCACGGTCTCGTTCCCGGCATCCACACCCGAGTCCCATGTCGTCCACAACTCCTCCAGCTCCGCCTGCGTCTCCACCATCTTCGCGTCGAACGCATCCTTGGCTGTCATCAGGTCACGTCGCAGCTCCGGCTCATCCTCGCCCATCTTGTTAGCCGCACGCATCTCCTGCAGCTGCATGTTCAGCTCGAAGACCTCCTCCAGCAACTCCGGAGGCACGATCTGCTTCTTCTGCTCTCCCGAGGCCCGCGCCGCATCCGTCGCCGCCTTCGACTGCTCCTCCAGCTCCACCCCTTCAAGCGTCAGCAGATACTGCGTCCGCGAGATCGAATCTTTCAACGTCCGATACGCATCATTGAGCAAAGAACTCTGCGCCAGCGCAGCCTCCTGCTCGGCCAGCGGCTTCGAAGCGAACCGATCCGGGTGCAGCTTACGGCTGAGCACGTAAAACTGCTTCTCTAACGCCACAACATCCAGCGTCAGCTTCCTTGGCAGGCTGAAAAACGAGAAGTAATCCATCGATCCTATTTTAGGCGTCCAGAAGGTTTTAGGCGCCTAGAAGGGACCCTGCTTCTCGACATTCGCAATCACGGCCTCAAGCGGTGCCGTCTGCTTCTTGTAAGCAGCAAGGATGCACGCCTTATCCGTGCCGCACTTATCGCGAACGGCGGGAAAGGCCTGTTGAGAGTCACCCAGATCTCCGCGCACACCCATCCCCACAAGCCCAATTGCAATCTCGTAGTACGCAGTCGTGCGCGCATCGGCCTGCAGCAACGTCGGCGTATGACAAATCGTGCGTTCTGTGGGGGTGCTCGCCTTCGCACAATCGATAGGCGAAGCAGCATGCGCAGTCAAAGAAGCGGCAAACACCACCAGCGACAGATGAACTCTCATCACGCTCCGCACGACAACTTTAAACTATGGAACTTACGCTCTGACCCGGGCCAACTCTTCGACAACTAAGCCGTAAAGCTCGATCCACACCCGCAGCTCTTGGTCGAGTTGGGGTTGATGAAATTAAATCCCTGCCGCATCAGCGTCTCTTCAAAATCGAGCACCATGCCATGCAGGTAGATAAAGCTCTTAGGATCGACAAAGATGCGAATCGCCGCACCGTTCGTAGGATCGCCAGCCGTCGCCAACCCTTCACCGAACGAGTACACCCTATCCCGATCCCGAGGCTGCGTATCGAAGCGAATGTTGTAGCTCAACCCCGAGCAGCCACCGCCCTGAATCCCGACCCGCAGCCCACCCTGCTCCGGCGAGACATTCTCCTTCGCCATCGCAACGCGAATCCGCTTCAGCGCCTTCTCAGTGATCTGGATGCCCTTCTGACCAGGCTCCTGCCCCTGCGCGGTCAGCACATTCATTCCTGCCAGCGGATCTTTGGCCTGTCCCGATGCAGCAGCCTTCTGGGCCGCCTCCATCTCCGCCGCGGTTTGTAATGACACCATCGTCATCGTATGCCTTCGTTCACTCGTTTCAACTGCTCCAAGGCCTCGGCCTTGGTTTCAATCTAACAAAACTTTGGGGCTTAGCCCTGTGGCATGCACTCTTCAGCATCACCCCAAAACCAGCCCCGCCGTAGTTCCTGACTTACTGAGCAACTGCAACCGCTGCCGTCTCGGCAACAGTGTTCTTCTTCTTCCAGTCGCCAATCGCTGCACGAATCGCGTCTTCCGCAAGCACCGAGCAGTGAATCTTCACGGGAGGAAGCGCAAGCTCCTTCACAATATCCGTATTCGAGATCGTCAGAGCCTCGTCGATCGTCTTGCCCTTAACCCACTCGGTCGCGAGTGAGGAGGAAGCAATCGCCGAACCGCAACCGAAGGTCTTGAACTTGGCATCTTCGATAACATTCGTCTCAGGATTTACGCGAATCTGCAGACGCATCACGTCGCCGCATTCAGGCGCTCCAACCAAACCGGTGCCTACCTCGGTCGAGCCCTTGTCCATCTGACCGACGTTCCGGGGATTGTTGTAGTGATCGATTACCTTGTCGCTGTATGCCATGGTCTACTCCTCATCTGTTTAGATGATACTCCCGGGTTCCGGGGTTCGCTATCGTTTAGGACTCTTTCGGCTCAACCGGGGGAGGGTCCTTTCGTAAACGCACAATGCGCCGTTCTAAGTTCGTTGTAACTCCGAATCAGTTTCGGAAGATCTACCGGCAGCCTTTGCAGGGTCAGAATTGAGCGGTCTCAGATTAGTGAGCCGCCCACTCAATCTTCGTAAGGTCGATTCCTTCTTTCACCATCTCATACAAGGGAGAAAGCTCGCGAAGCTTCAAAACCACGTCGATCAACTTGTCCGAAACATAGTCCACTTCAGCCTTGGTGTTGAAACGACCCAGACCAAACCGGATCGAGCTGTGCGCCACATCGTCGCCCAGACCCAGAGCCTTGAGCACATACGATGGCTCAAGCGTCGCCGAGGTGCAAGCAGAACCCGAAGAAACCGCAATATCGTTGATTCCCATCAAAAGGCTCTCGCCCTCGACGTAGACAAAGCTCATGTTCAGATTTCCGGGCAGGTGATGCTCCATGTTGCCGTTCACATGCACGTAGTCCAACGCCTTCTCGAACTTGCTCCGCAGGTAGTCGCGCAGCTCCATCTCACGCTTGGCCTCGGCTTCCATCTCCCGGCCCGCGATCTCGCAAGCCGCGCCCAGGCCGACGATGCCCGGAACATTCAACGTGCCCGACCGCATTCCGCGCTCGTGACCGCCACCGTTGATCTGCTCAGAGATCTGCACACGAGGATTGCGGCGACGAACGTACAGCGCGCCAACACCCTTCGGCCCGTAGATCTTGTGTCCCGACAGCGAAAGCACATCGATGTTGTCCTTCTGCACGTCGACCGGGATCTTGCCCACGGCCTGCACTGCGTCGGTGTGGAAGATGATGCCCTTCTCATGGCAAAGCTTGCCAATCTCGGCGATCGGTTGAATCACGCCAATCTCGTTGTTCGCGTACATGATCGAAACCAGGATCGTCTTGTCGTCGATCGCGCGCTTCAGGTCCTCGATATCGATCAGGCCATCCGCCTGCACCGGCAGATAGGTCACGCGGTAACCCTGCTTCTCGAGCTTCTTGCACGTATCAAGCACAGCCTTGTGCTCAGTCACCTGTGTAATGATATGGTTGCCGCGCTCGCGATACATCTCAGCGATACCCTTAAGCGCAAGATTGTTCGACTCAGTCGCACCACTGGTAAAGATGATCTCCTTCGCGGTTGTGCCAATCAACTTGGCAATCTGTTCACGCGCCTTCTCGACCGCCTGCTCCGCCTCCCAGCCAAACGAGTGGTTGCGGCTCGCCGCATTCCCAAACACCTTGCCGAAGTACGGCAGCATGGCATCCAGGACCCGCGGATCCATCGGCGTCGTCGCGTGATTGTCCATGTAGATCGGCAGGGTCACACCTGCAGGTAATGGCTTTGAAGAATCGCTGATTACTACTCCGTTATCACTCATGTCGTTCCTCATCGTATCTCTCAAACTTGGCACTTCTGAACTTCGTTCGTTACAAATTCCCACCAGCTAGAGCGCGATGCTCACCAAACCGCCACCCACCGGTGCGCCTGTCCCAGTCTGCTCCGCTTCTCCAGCCTCAATTAAGTCTGCGATGCGTATTCCGTTTAGCAGGTCCTTGATGCTGTCATTTACTTTGCGCAATGGTTCTTTGATGGTGCAATGGCCTGCAAGGTCGCAGGCTCCGTGAATAGTAATGCAGCTTGTAATAAAAAGTGGCCCGTCAATCGCCCGGATCACCTCAAAAGCCGTGATCTCATTCGACGATCGCGCTAGCGCATATCCGCCGTTCGTTCCAGCATGCGAAACCAGTAACCCGGCCTTTGCTAAAGTCTGCAGAATCTTCGCAAGAAGTTGCGGAGGAATGTGATACGCCTCAGCAATATCTTTAGCACTGTGCGCAGTGCCGTCCTTCTGCTCTGCCAGATACTTCAGAGCCATCAGGCCATAATCGGCTTTTTTGGTCAGACGCAGCATGTTGGATTTGGGCTCCCGCCCGCCTGAAACTGGCTAACTAAGACAATTCCAGTCCTAGATAGTGTACGTCCAGATTTGCGCGCATGCAACAACCACGCCTTACCATGCTTTCCACCACACTTTCACCATCATTTCCGCCTTCAAAATCACCCGAATTCGCTGTTGACAAGGTGGCTTGGGACGGGCAAAATCCATACCATTCACCATTTTCTCCCCAAAATGACTGCCATCTGCAAACATCCCATCGTCAAAATCGTCGCCCGCGAGGAAGACGCTGAATTTGTGGAGTGCCAAAAGTGCGGTGAAGTCTTTGATTCAGCGGAGTTTAGTGACATAGCAATCGAAGAAGAAGAAGCCCTCGCCGAGACCCCTGCCGAAGACTAAACCACGGTCTGTTCCGGCGGCGAATTCATCCTGCGCAGCACAATCCATGCATACTGAGCCGCCGAAAGCGGCGCCAGCACTGCAATCGCGCGCACCAGTACATCTCGCAGTGTCGCCACAGCAGGAGACATAAACAGCTTCTGGCATAGCACGGCAACCAGAGCGACGATCTGCACAAACGTGTTCAACTTCCCAAAGAGACTTGGCCGAAAATCCCGCAGACTTCCCGTAACAAACAGCAACGTAGAGATAAGCAAAATCCCTACATCGCGGCTGAAGACCAGAACCGTTACGTAACGCGGAATCAGCCCAACGTGGGTCAAAACTACAAACAGCGAACTCAAGAGCAGTTTGTCCGCGATCGGATCGAGATACTGACCCAACGTCGTCTTTTGACTCAACCATCGAGCCAGCAGCCCATCGAAAGCGTCGCTAATTCCCGCGAGCATAAATAGCGCAAACGATATCCCGTAGTGCCCATCGAGAATTTCAATCAAAAGGAAGGGAATGATGAACAACCGCATCAACGTAAGCAGATTCGGCACGGCGCGGAATTGGCTGAGCAGGGGCACGTAGCAGGGTGAGTTCATCCTAACCCAAGTCGGGCGAAGGTTGCTCCAAGCTCCTACTTCCGTTTAGACTAGTAGAACGCACAGGCGCGTAGCTCAGTTGGTTAGAGCGCTACCTTGACACGGTAGAGGTCAGGAGTTCGAGTCTCCTCGTGCCTACCACTTATTTCTTGAAGTTCGTGGCTTGCCCTCTATCCATCCACATTCGCTCGCTACAACGCTCCAAAGCGTATGTAGATTACGGAAGCCACAACGCTTAATCGGTTCTCCGCTAAGATTCGAAGTAGGAAGCGACGAACTATCTGCTCTGGTTCCGTTCTTCGACGGAATGAAACATCTCTTCGATTTAGCATACGAGCATGCAGGAAATTCTGGTTGGCAGCAGACAGAAGATCGACGTAGAGACGTGGGAGCGCCGCGCGAGCTTTAACCATTTCAGAAATTTTACCGAGCCCTACCACGGAGTATGTCTCCGTGTTGACTGCACGGCAACATACCGTTATGCCAAGCAGCACCACATCTCGGTCTTCTTGTCACTGCTGCATCGCTCTCTCGTTGCCGCTCACCAGATTGAGAACTTCAGGACACGCATTGTCGATGGCGTCGTCTGGCGCTATGAACAGATTAATGGCGGTAGCGCTGTCGGACGCCCAAACGGCACCATTGGTTTTGGACACTATCAATTCCGTCAGCGCATCGGCGAGTTCGTTCCCGAGGCGTCCATCGAACTCGAACGGGTGCGGCAACGAAATGACCTCGAGCACTACCCCGAGGCCAATCTGATCCGTTATTCCATTCTTCCCTGGTTCGACTTCACATCCATCTCCCATGCGCGCGACTTCTCCCGCGAAGACTCTGCGCCCCGCATAACCTTCGGCAAAATTACTGATGCGGACGACCGCTCCACGATGCCTGTATCGATACACGTACACCACGCTCTGATCGACGGGCTGCACGTTGCCCACTTCGTCGAAAAGTTCCAACAATCTCTCGATGCTCCGGAATCCGAACCGTTGTAGCACTGTATCGAATGCACAACAAAGTGAACTCCCTCCTCGCTGACTTAAGACTCAGACCACGAGCCGGGACTACCCAGGCGAGATTGAAGTTGTGCACGGTAGCGTCGGCTCAACCGCAGTCTCGTTCCATTGTTGAGCACCACGTCGTACTCACCACCCTCATTAAGCTTGAGACCACGTACCCTATCAAGTTGAACGATGGTCGAACGGTGAATCCGGCAAAAGATTGACTGATCCAGCTCCTGATCGAGCTCCGCCATGCTGCGGCGCACGAGATGTGACTTTGTTCCCACGTGCAAACAGGAGTAGTAGTCCGACGCCTCGATCCAATCGATCTCGGAGACTTTCAGAAACGAAACCTGCCCGGCGCTCTTCACAACTAGTGACTCTCTTGCTCGCGGCGAGCTTCGGCCCTGCGTGATTTTTTCCTTGGCTCGGTCGAGTGCTCGTTCGAATCGAGCGTTGTCGAACGGCTTCAAGAGATAATCGAGCGCTCCAGCGTCGAAGGCCCGCAACGCATACTTGTCGTAAGCCGTGACGAACACGACAGCGTGTGGCAGATCTCTTCCAAGCATCTCGAGAACGTCAAATCCGTCGCACTCTGGCATCTCAACGTCGAGAAAAACCAGGCTCGGCTTCAATTCGCGAATCGCCGACAGCGCCTCCGCGCCAGAACCGCACTCCCCGACAAGCTCAATCTCCGGATGAAGACCCAGCAGAACGATGAGATTGCTGCGAGCCAAAGGCTCATCATCTACAACCAGCGTACGAACTCTCTCGGGACGCTCTTTCGAATGCACGAATCAAGCCTCCGCGGAGGACGGTATTACAAAGGGTAGAGAGACCGACACCTCCACGCCACCCGCGCTTCGATTCCGCATGCTCATCTCGCAGTCATTTCCATAGAGGCTCTGCAATCGGGTACGAACATTCGAGATGCCAATTCCCGGGCGAGTCGCCTCCCAGTCAGACGGAAGACTTGGGCCGTCATTGCAGACACTCAGCGTGAGCACATCATCACACCGACTTGCGCTAATCCGAATCGTCCCACCCTGCGCTCGCTTCGCAATTCCATGCTTAATCGCGTTCTCGACCATCGGCTGCAGAATAAGGCTGGGAACCTTCGCTGGATAGAGTTCGCCGGGAACATCCACGCTCAGTTGAAGGCGGTCCGCAAATCGAACCTTCTGAATGTCCAGATACTTCAACGCAAACTCCATTTCCTCTTCTAACGGCACTTGTTGCCGACTGGAGTCCTCCAGCATCCGGCGCAGAAAATCGCTTAGCCCGGCAATCATACTCACTGCGGAATCATTTCTTCCCTCACGCACCAACCCGGAGACTGCGTTGAGCGTATTGAACAGGAAGTGAGGCTCGATCTGTCGCCGCAAAGCATTCAGTTGCGCCTTCGTCAGCTGCTCGTTCAGGCGAGCGGTTTCAGTCTGCTGAAAAGCGAGGCGCTCCCTTGAGTCCAACATGGAGCTAACTATCAGAATCACAGCGTACAGCACCATGGACGAGAGAAATCCGTTGTAGAACTTGCTATGCCAAAGCTGCACAAACGTCGCCGGAGACCCGTCGGCATATGGATTCAGAAGCACATCCAGCAACGAATCCCAGGCACAAAACATCACACTGACTGCAAGCCACGCGGCGATATGTGCAAACCAATTCTGGAAGCGCCACGGCTTGGGCAGCGGAAATCGCCGTCCCAGATGCAAGATCAACGGCGTCATCAGCGCCCAGGGAAGCCAAGAAAGCAGTGTTACGACGAACAACTCCATCCAGGCGTGATGCATTCCCTCCGAACGCATGACGAAGACAGTCTGCAACGCGCCGAACAGCGCGAATCCGAACCAGATCGCCGCGACCCATCTCCATCGATACGACCCGGTCTGAATGTGGTTGTTCGTAGTCATACTGAGATCGTAGTCTTCAACTTGCCGAAAGCGCCAAGAATGCAGTGAATCGCCGGAGCCCTGCAGTAAGCGGTCTCGCTCAGGAATGAGCGAAGGTGGATACTTCTTCCATGCTCACTGCTGCGAAATCTCTCCTCCTCTTTGCAATAGTTCTGCTCTCCATCTTTGCCCCTCAAGAAAAGCCCTCCCCACGGAGTTACTCGCCAGAGTACACGAGCGACGCACAGCTCAAACTCCCCGAGCACTATCGGGAGTGGGTGTATCTAACCTCTGGGTTCGATATGAGCTATAGCGCAAATACGCAGCCGGACGACCACCACATGTTCGACAATGTCTTCGTAGATCCAGAGTCCTACAAGAAATTTGTAGAGACGGGCACCTGGCCCGACAAGACCACGCTCGTACTCGAAGTTCGCGAAGCCCATGGGAAGGGCTCGATCAATCAAAAGGGCCACTTTCAGAGCGAAATAATGGGTTTGGAAGTGCACGTAAAGGATGAAGCGCGATTTTCAGGAAAATGGGCCTTCTTCGGATTCGAAGACAAAGACAAAGCAGGTAAGATGGTTCCGACGACAGCCTCCTGCTATAGCTGCCACTCCGACCATGCAGCCGTGGATACTACCTTCGTCCAGTTCTATCCAACACTGTTGCCAATCGCCAAGAGCAGGAACACACTCAGCGCCCAGTACAAGAAGGAAATTGAAAGTCCTTCGCCATCATCGAAGTAAGACTTCCCAATCAACTCCCTTTATCATGTTGATACATGGCATCGGAGGTTGAAACGTGCGTTTCGTTGCCCTTTGTCTCACGCTCCTACTTGCGGGGTGCTCGAAATCCAGGATCTCGTCGTCATTTACGATGCAGTCGGCAGTCCCAGTCTCTGTTGCACCATCGTCTGGCACTGGCACCGCGCAGGTCTTTACTGCAACCTATCAAGACCCCAAAGGCGGCTCGCATATTGCTAAAGCTGCCCTGTCTGTAATGGCCAGCAACGTTCGACCAGGTGGACGATCGGGATGGTCAATGAATCAGTGTCTCTTGCGCTTTGACCTTGCCAGGAACGCTATCTGGTTAGTACCCAACATGGGCGGCACCTGGGGATATCACTCAATAATCGCGGGGTCTTCTTCAGAATTAAGTAACTCTCAATGCACGGTGATGGCATCTGGATCTTCCGCACACACTCACGGCAATATGGTAACGGTTAGTTTTGAGGTCAAGTTCACCCCTGGGTTCGCGGGCAACAAGCAGATCTATCTACAAAGTGCAGACGTGAGCGACAAGTGGAGCGCCAACTATCAGCAACCGTTCGGCAGCTTCACGGTCGACGCTCCATCATCAGACACTATAAAAAATTAGACATACGTTCCGCCACTCTATGACTGCTTCTTGGCCGGCTTGAGTGGGCCAGCTTTAAGAATCTTTCCACCCTCTTGAATCACGTAAAGCTGGTTAACATCTAGATTCTTAAGTTGATCCACCTGCCCACTCAGCCACCGTATCTCAACCAGATCCACCTTCTTGGCCTGATCAAGACCGAAGTGCAGACGCATATCATTTTGCGAGAAGTAACTTCCCCCGCTTCGTAACTCCTCCAGCTGTTTTGACGGCTTAGTTGCATCCGGTGTCGTAGTAGCTGTGACAATCACCCGACTACCTATCCCGGAACAATTCGACTTTACTCCAACAAGCTTTATCTTGATCCAGTTGCGGTTCAGAGTCGAGTCGCAGCGCAAAAGTTGCGGTACAGCATTGATGCAGTTGACGACGATATCTATGTCACCATCGTTGTCATAGTCTCCGAATGCGCAGCCGCGCGCAGCGGCATCCTCAAGAATGCCTGGGCCACCCTTGTTCGTAACATCCTGGAAACGTCCGTTACGCAGGTTGCGATACAGATATTTGTGCTCTGCATACTTCAGGTCGGCCTTCGACTTATCAACTTCCGGATAGACGTGGCCATTCGACATGAGAATATCGAGCCACCCATCATTATCCATATCAAAAAAACCTACACCCCATCCCAGCAGCCTGGTATTTTCACCCAGGCCACTCGGATAGGTGTGGTCTTCAAATGTTGCATCGCCCATGTTCGTATAAAGCGAATCGGTATCGCCGGCGAAGTTCGTCTTTACAATGTCAAGATTGCCGCTATGGCTGTAGTCGCCGATAGATACACCCATGCCCGCCTGCGGTTTGGCCTCTGCCGAAAGTGCTGCCCCGGCTTCAATCGCAATGTCGCGGAAGGTCCCATCCTTCTGGTTGAGATAGAGCGTCGCAGGCGCTGAATCATTTGCAACATAAATATCAGGCCACCCATCATTGTCTAGATCTGAGGCGGCAACACTCAAACCATAGGTCCCAACTGCGGTCCACATTCCAGACTTCTCGCTGACGTCAGTGAAAGTGCCATCCCCGTTGTTGTGATACAAAATATTTCTCCCACCAGGCAGTCCCGGAGGCCCGCAAGCAACAAGCATTCCCTTATAAGTGCACGGTCCATCCTCCGGCAAAGGTGCTGTCTTTAAATCAAAGTCGACGTAGTTTGCGACGAAGAGATCAAGATGCCCGTCACGGTCGTAATCTACAAAAGTACAACCGGTATTCCAACGAATCTTCGGCCCCGGCTGAGTGAGACCTGCCTGTTGCGTAACATCCGCAAACGTTCCATTGCCATTGTTGCGGTAAAGAGCATTCTGACCATAGTAGGTTACAAACAAATCGTCGTTGCCGTCGTTGTTATAGTCTCCAACACAGCACGCCTGCCCCCATCCTGTCCTATGTTCCAGCCCTGAACCAGTAGTTACATCCGTGAAGGTCCCGTCGCGGTTGTTCTTAAACAAATGGCATCGCGGCTCTTGGCCCTTGGGGAAACCATCAAGCCTCCAGCCGTTGACCATAAAAAGATCCAGCCAGCCGTCGTTATCATAGTCATAAAATGCCAGCCCGCAGCCCGTAGTTTCCAGCAAGTACTTATTCTTGCCTTCCGCACCATAGATCGTCTTACTGGTAAGGCCAGACTCCTTCGCAACATCAAGGAAGCTAACTCCAAGAGGAGTATCTTCAATCGGAGACTTCTCTCCCGGAGGCGGCGGTGCAGACTTCGCATCATAACTGCGTTCCTGCGGTCCAATGCCCTTCTGAGGTGGAGGCGCCTGCTGGAGCGGCGAGGCCAATGCCAGAATATCCGCAAATGGAAGCACCAACGCCGTGCGGCTAAGTGACTGGATGAATTTGCGACGGTTCAACGTAATCAATGTTCTTTTCAAGATCGCTCTAATCCAGCATCGGCGGCATAAGTCATCGTATGTAAACGCCCCGTACGCTCTTCGAAGTTCGAATAACTGAAGTACTTCTCACTGCCCGTGCGCCGAATTATAACGAACGTCTTAAATCTATGTACACGTACTATCTACCCACCAAGCACCGCTTCAACATGCAACAACCTAGGGATTTGCCGCAGCCTTTGCAGCCTCGCCCTTCTGACGTTCTGCCGCAGCCTCCACCGTCTTCCCAAGCCGACCTAAAGCATCGGCCAGCCCCATGTGCGCTTCGGGATAGTTTGCGTCGTAACTCAAAGCGTCTCGAAATTGAGTAACAGCGCCCTCCACGTCTCCACCCCGTAATTGCGAGTTTCCGGCCTTCGTCGCGACCTCAGCACGTTGATGATTCATGTTGCTACGCATCAGATCAGCAGCCTTCTTCCGCTCGGCAGCGGCCGCCGCCGGTCGGTTCTGTTTGGTCAGAACAGCAGCGAGTGTCAAGTGTGGGTCAGGTTGATTCGGAAGTTGACGGATGGCCTCACGTAGTGCGGATGTAGCCTCCGCCGGCTTGTTGAGCTTGTCGTAAACGCTACCTAACGCTGCCCAGCCATCGCCATTTTCCGGGCGTAAATTTAAAGAGAGATCCATCTCTCGCGCCGCATCCTCGTAGCGCCCTGTCTGCATATAAAGCACACCAAGCAAATAAGGGGCTTCAGGCGCAGACGAATCAAGCTTTTCCGCTATCTGCAGCTCCGGTATCGCCTGCGCGGCATCATCCTGCATCTTGAATGCTAGACCAAGGTTGTAATGCAGTTGAGGTTGATCGGGCGCGAGCTTGATTGCTTGACGCAATTCAGACACCGCATCTCCAAACTGACTCAGCTGCACATACGCTGCGGCAAGATCTTGATGCGCCGTTACGCTCTCAGGCGCCAGGGCAACCGCCCGCTGCAGCACTGGGACCGCATCTTTTGCAAGTTGCGCCTGGCAGAGTGCCATCCCAAGATTCGTCATAGCCTCTGCATTGTTCGGCTCCGCGGCCACAACTTTTTTCAGAAGCGTGATCGCCTCCTGCACTTTGTTGGAGCGCTGTAACGCAAGGGCGAGTTGATACGAGACCGCAGTCGATTCGGGATCTACTTCCAACACATGTTGAAAGACCGTAATTGCCTGCTCATCTTGCCCGCTGGCCGCGAGCGCCTTGCCGTACTCTACAGCAATCACCTCATTCTGTGGCGCCAGCTGCGACGCCCGCTCCAGCTCCGTTAGCCCATCCTTCTCTCCCTGGGCCTGCATTGCAAGGCCAAGATGCAAATGTGCAGCCGCCAGGTTCGAGTTGAGGCGAATCGCCGTCGCAAACTCACTCTGAGCCTGCGCCCAATTCTTTTGTTGCGCATATAGCGAGCCGAGTTCATCGTGTAACTCTGCATTCTGCGGCTCTGTCGCGAGAGCGGCTTTCATCTTCGTAATGGCCGGGCCAGTGTTTTGAGTAGCAGCGAGCGAGTAGGCATACCCTACTAAAACGTACGAGGGCAATGTACGTCCATGCAGGTGTGCATCAGCTTCAAGCCTGGAAAAAAGCGGAAGAGCTTTTTCGGGTGACCCGATCTGCTCGTACGCCAATGCAAGATTCGTTTGAGCTGCGCTATCGCTGGCTTTAATCGCAAGCGCCTTTTCAAGCTCCCGAATGCCTTCTTTCAAGTGTCCGCGGTTGACCAAAACAGCGCCAAGAGCACTGTGTCCCTGTTCAGCCTGCGGTGCTAGCTGCACTACCTGCTCGAAGTCAGCTTGCGCTGAACTCAGGTCTCTTTGAGCCAGAGCAGCCTGCCCCGCACGATAGGCCGCATCGGCCTTTTTCAGCGCTGCCGAAGGCTCTTGAGAGTGCGCAACCGTTGTGAGAGCGATCAATGCAACGAGCCCTGCATTCACAGCCACAAGCCCGTTTTGCCGAAGTTTATCCATGTTGTTCGTGAGAGACAATCGTATCTATCCGAATCCTTATCTGCCCTTCACCAAGATCATCAATAACTACAACCCTGCAACAGACCTTCATTCAAAGACGAGCGAGGTTCGCCCGAGCCGCTACGTGCTGAGGATTAAGCGCTAGCGAGCGTTCAAAGTCCTTACGGGCCGTCGCAGTATCGCCGTTACGAGCATGCAACACCCCCAGATTATTCCAATCATCTGCATTCTTCGGCTCAAGTGCCAACACCGCGTTCTGCTCGCCGATTGCATCCGGTAGTTGCCCCATCTGTGCATAGAGCTGAGCGAGCTGACGATGCGCCACTGCATCGGTCGGGCGCAAACGCTGTACTGCCTTGAACTGGTCAAGCCCATCGGCCAGCTTTCCGGATCGAGCATACACACTTCCGAGCAACTGATGAGCATCCGCGTCATCTTTCTGCTTGAGCGCCTGCTCCAACAACTCCACGGCGCGAGACAGGTTATTATTCTCCGCTTCAATTCCAGCGAGGTTATACAGCGCATCGAAGTTATCGGGAGAGATTGCAATTGCTGTCTCAAACTCACGCTGCGCATCTGCTGACCTATTTACTGCGGCGAGCACGCCCCCCAGCTCATTGTGCGCCAAAGCATCGTTAGGGCTCTCCTCGAGCACGCGACGATACTCCTGCTCAGCCTCCGCGTAGTTGTTGTGCTTGAAATCGAGATGCGCAAGATCAAAGCGCGCATCGACATACTCCGGGTCAACCGTCAGCGCTCTTTGATATTCGACCTGTGCCTGCCGCCAGTTTCCCTCCGCATCCAGCGCCGCTCCAAGAGCAGTCATCGTCCGAACATCATCCGGCGAACGAGTAAGTAACCGTTGATAGAGAGCAGCAGCAGACGCATAGTCGCCCCGAACTATCTCCACCGACGCTAGGTTGTAAAGCGCGAGATGGTCATCAGGGTTCTTCCGCAAGTTATTCTCCATCCAGGCCCGCTCCAGTGCGAGGCGAGGATCGTCACTTACATGCAAAGACGTTCGCGGCAAAACCTGCAGCCAAAGATGCCCCATCTCATCCACAGATCGATTCCCCGCCTTCACTCGTACCGGCGGGCTATTCGGATTGCGGATGTTGTCCCTTGAGTTGTCGTACATGTAGCGCATATGCAGAACACTATTCTTCGGAAGAAAAATTGGAGATTGAAAACGATAGACGGACTGACGATCTATATCCCAGTTACGAATCAGAATGAGCCACTTCTTTTCTCCGTTCGGCAGCACCGCATAACCTTCAAGCTTCTTGCCCAGATAGTGAGCATGCGGATAGACGCCTAGAACATCGACATCAATGGGAAGCTTGAGTTGGTCTTCAATAACAAATGCCGCATCGCCCGCAGGAATATCAATCGCACCATCGTGCTCAAGCTGCAAAAGCATAGGATGCGCCACAGCAGGCTTGTCAGCAAAATAAAGCCCCACAGTAGCTTGCAGACTTTCGGGCTTCCCGTTGGGTTTCAAATGCATATTGAGGATCAGATCGTTGCCAGGATCAAGCCGCCACGACATGCCCTTTGGTTCGATCAGCGCGGGTGAGTCGGGCTTCCAGAAGAGAAAGTGGCTATCAGGATCGAACGAATCACCCGAATCGACGGTAAGCTCCATCCCAGGAACTCCCTGCTCCCAATCGGTCGGGTGTTTACGTCGCAAAGAAGCGGTCCTATCGATCAGTACATTCGCATGATGAACCACTTGTGGCGCTCCCGGCCTGATCTCCATCGCGCGTACGTACTTGGTCCCCGGAATCGGAACAGGCAGAATGAAGTTGCGAAAGAGATCGGTACCGGACGCGGGGACCTGCATCTCCGATGTCGCCTTCAAGATGAGATCCGGCGTTCCAAGCTGCCACTCCTTCGAAAAGACAGGCGGCGCAGGCGCATACTTCGCATCGCCTTCGGGCATACCGGCTTCGACCCACGCGTTGATCAGCGCCACATCTTCATCAGACAGACGACGGTTATCCGCGAAGTTGCCAAAGCCCGGCTCAGGCAGCCAGGGTGGCATGTATCGAGTCTGTGTAACGGTTCGTATCTGAGTTCCCCAACGCTTCGCATCAGCATAGGAGAGAAGACTGAAAGGACCAGAGCCTCCAGGATGATGGCAGCCGCTGCATTGCTTATAAAAGATGGGTGCAATCTGTCGGTTGAAAGTAATTGGAGCCGCTACGGCCTGAACATGCGAGTGCGGCAGCTCAACAGAAAGTGTCGCAAGCGCGACAATTCCTAATAGTCCAAAAGAAATATATCTCGCCTCAGGACACGTCATGGGCGCCCTATGATTCCGCAGCCCACCGCCGGCCCATTTGGCTGCTCCACACTACGGTGCTGAAGAACGTCGCCGATCGCTCGCTCGAGATCGTGCTGCGTAGCTTGAGGCCGCTCCTGCCCGAACTGCACATAACGGTCGTCGATGCGTCCGTGATAGACGGTACGAAAAGTTTCCGCGTCAGAATGCTCTGGGACAAGAATCGCTGACTCAGGAGTCAGCTTTGCATGCGCGAAAGCTACAAGTCGATGGTCAGGATCGAGAAGAATATGTTCTTCAGATCCGTAAGCAGCTTCATGCTGACGAACGCCACTCGAAGTCTCACCAACATTGGGATAGACGAACCAAAACACAACATGCTGCGCCGAAAATTTCTCTTCGAGACTTCGTATCTCAGGGATGTAGCGATTGGAGATGGGACAGTCCGACGCGACGAAGAAGAGAACAACCGCTTCCGTCCCGGGAGAGGCCAGCCGCGTCACGGGCTGGCCATTCGTGTTGTATCCATACACTGTCGACACTCGTTGCGCGTAACACAGAGGCGCGATGACCAGCACGCAAGCCATAGTAGATCGACTAAAAAACGATCGGCGCATAACGCTTCGAGTAGACAATATCTTAAATAGTTCAGACAAGAATATTCGGTTGAAGAGAGCAAACGGTTCGTACACCACCCTTAACGAAGTTCGCATCGCTGCCCCGCATAACTTCCCGAAATCAAAAACTTACGAAGCGTCGGATCGTCTGGGTTGAACCGCGAAAGCTCCATCAGAATCTCCAGCGCTTTCTTCTTGTCACCCAATCTGCACTCGATGAAAGCAAGGTTCAGACCGGGTGCCATCTGACTTGGATCGGCGTCAACCGCACGCTGCAACAGAGCTATCGCCTCTTCAACACCTCCCGAAGACGCGTCCAGAACAGCGAGATTCCCCAGCACGGTCGCCTGGTAAGGATCCTCTTTCAACGCATCCGCATATTCCTTGCGGGCCCCTCCCTTGTCACCGGACATCTGCTGCATGAAACCAAGCTGCGTGTGAAGCTGTGCATCGTCATGGCCCGCCTTCTCTGCCTTCGCCAACAAGTGAATCGCCTTCGTCGCTGTTACGCGATCGCCATGCTCGGCAAGCTGCGCATAGGCCAGTCCTAACTCTCTGTCTCCAACTGAAACGCTACCCACCGGAACCAACTCAGTAGACTCTGCTAGATCCGTAAATCGCATCGCTGCCGTCGACGCTGGCCGACGCTGAATATTGTGGTCTGTCGCCTGTTCATGGGAGATGTCCGTAGTCGTACGAGTAGGCATGTGGCATACCGCACAATCTCTCTCCTCCGGGTGGTGCATCGTCGCCATTTTAGTACTCGTGTGACACGTCAAACACCTCCCGCGAAAGTAGCTGACACGTTCCTCTGCACTTGGCGAACTATGAGGATCGTGACAGGTCGTACACGTTAGCTTGTCGCCACTCGCAACCTTGCATGCGCTTCGCAAAAGAGCTTCGTTCTGACTGCTCGCTCGCCCGCCTCCCGACGCTGCGCTCGCCTTCACAAAATAAACAGCATAGTCTGCAAGATCTGCTCCTGCGTGAAACTGAGCAAGCGATGTGCCTGCACGATAGATCGCTACGTCCCCCTCAAGATGACACTGAAGGCAGGTACTATCTCTCCTGGCTGGCGGCAGTTTAGCCGGATTGACGATCGGGCCATGCCCCTTCTCTGCCAGATGTAGTGATGAATCGCCATGGCACGCCGTGCATCCAACTCCGCCTTGCTGAAATGGCGCTGCCTCATATTTGTTACGAGCCTCAGGGAGCGCCATCTGTACCGCCGTTGCATGACAATGGAGACAGTTCGAATCCACAGGCAGAGCCTCAGGCATGGTCTTCGTTGCACCATAGTTTGGAGCCATATCCCACAGCTGTTTTTTGCCGTAGTAGTTGATAGGAACCTCAAACCACTGACCCTCGACCTGATAAAGGTACGTACGTCCACGCCGTCCGGAGCCGACAAAATACATGAGCTGCCTCTCTCCGTGCAATACCGGTTCACGGTCGCGGGCGTAAGACATCCAGGCCTTGCCATCTCGCAAAAAAACGCTGTAGCGCACACCGGAGGCAGCGTGCAGAAAGCCCCCTTCCAACAGTCCTGAGAAAGCTGTCCCACTCCCCTTCGCCATCGGCGTCCGTTCGTACTTCTCGTAAATGTTCTGATGGCAACCGGCGCAGACGGCATCGGGGTTAGAAGAAAGTGCGGCCGTGATCGGTTGTGCTTTAGGGGTTGCAGAAGCGCGCACCGAAAGGTCAGTCAAAGCGCAAACAATCCCGAAAGCCAACGCAGCGATAGAGAGCGCGAAGATCAAGCGCCCGACACTTCGCACCAACGCTTTTAGAACTCCTGAGCTCTCTGGCAACCTGACATCGCAGGAATGTGGATACCCATCGCCCTGAGATGCACATCCGGTTGGCAACTTCTTCGGCAAAATGGCCCCTGCATTTCTAGCGAACCGTCTCCAGCTTGGGTTCACTTGCTGCCTGTATCTTTTGCGAAATCTGGATCTCACGACTGGCATCATCGGCTCTGCCCAACGACCGATACGCCTGCCCCAGCAAACTGTGGGTTATGTAGTTGCCGGAGTCCATCTGTTCTGCGTGTTCAAGGTACATCAGCGCACTCGCGGGATCTTGTCGCTTGAGTAATACCTTGCCCAAAAGAATATATGGCCCAGTCGAATTCGGCTCGAGCAGCAGTGCCCGCTGCAACGATTGCAACGCCTTCGTGTAGTCCCCTGTCCGCGAATAAGCATCTCCCAGCCTGTCATAGATGCTTCCATCAAGGGGATTACGGGCACGCTCTTTCTCAAATTCGGCGATAGCCACATCAAGGTGTTCCCCCGCCAACGCGATCTCCCCAAGCAAAGCATGCGCCAGCGGCAACTGGGGATCGAGTTCAAGCGCCTTCGCCGCAAACTGCTGCGCGACCGGCAGGTAGTCCCTCCGCAGCAACATCCGCGCAGCTAAAAGATACGCCGGCGCCGAATCTGCAGCGAAGCCATATTGAACTCCAAAGGCCCCACGAGCTTTGTCATATTGACCAGTGTCGATATAGCAAAGAGCCAGCACATAGTTCGGATCGACTCTAGTCTGCGCCGTCAACTCATGCGCCGACTCCAACAGCGGAATTGCATCCGCTGGCTTGCCCAATCGAAACAGCGTCAACCCACGCAACTGCACCGACTCCTGATCATGCGGGTCTTGCTTCACCGCACTTGCGAACGCGGTGTCCGCTTCAGCAAATTGATTCTCCGAATACAGGGCCAGCCCACGCAGCCGATTTACCCCCGCCGGTGCAGGCTGCTGCGTCGCCAAACTGTCCAGCTGCTTCAACGCACTCTCAGTCTGTCCTCGATCGATCATCACCCGCAGTCGCGCCAGGTTTTCGGAAGAGCCGTCACGAGCACCGTCACCAGTAGCTGCTGGTGCACCCTGCGTCTGTGGCGTCGGTGCAGAAGGAAGCTGCGCCCATGCAAGCGATGATGTCAACACTGCAAGAGTGAGGGGAGAAAGAAGTAAGACGACTGTGTGCAGACGACACATAGAAGATCAGGCTCGAGTGTAAACCAAGGAAAAGAGGGGAGCCGTAGCTCCCCTCTTGTGGCTGAACCGCTCGTTAGAATTGCACGCGGGCCGTGAACTGCATTTGACGTGGGTTTGAGCCGTTCCCCGGATAAGTGCCGTTAGTTATGTTTCCAGCGCTCTGAATGTTTCCACTCGGAAGGCCAAAGTTGATGTGGTTGAATCCATTGAATGCATCGGCCCGGAACTGCAGAGTGACCCTCTCCTTGATGCTGAAGTTCTTCAAAGCCGACAGATCGACGTTGTAGAAGTTCGGTCCCCATGCGTTGTTACGTCCTCCGTTGCCGATGGTATCCAGGCCCGGATCGGTGAACTTCTCACCAAGCGTCTGAGCCGGATAGAAGACCACACCGTGAGGACCACCTGCGAAGCCGATAGCATGCGGGTGGAGCTGAGATGATTTGCCGTTGACATAGCACGGCGCCGAGCCAGGTATCTCATTGCCGCATCCATTGAACGAGAGCGTGAAGGGCAGACCGCTTTGAATTACTACGATGGGGCTGACCTGGAAGCCACTTACCAACTGGTTTACGAACCCGTTGGCGTTGTGGAGGAACTGCTGGTTTCTCCCAAACGGCAGGTCATAAGTACCATACCCCGTAAAGGCGGTGCGGCGAATGGCGCTATCGTTACCGATCACAGCCTGCTTATCCCAAGTGGCAAAGCTGCTTTGCGCATCTCTCCCATGTTGATAAGCAAAGTTGGCATTGAGAGAAAGACCATGAGTATATGTCTTCGCCAAGCTAACCTGGAGTGCGTTGTAGTGGGTATCCTGGTCGTCTCCGTAGTAAGTAATTCCCTGGCTCCAACCGCAAGGCCCACCGCACGCTGGCAAAGTTCCTCCAACGTAACGCTGTAGAAGCGTCTGATTCTTTACAGCGCCAGCAAACGGGCCGGCTGTCGGAATCGTTGCTACAGTCGATCCGCCGTTGGTTGGGTCAAAGTGCAGTGCGAGTCCGGGAATGGTGCTGTACGAGGCTGGAAGGAAGATCGCTGCCTCGTTCGGATTGGTGTTGTTACCGTCGCCGTCGCTAAGGGTATGCGTCCCTTTGTTGCCGACATAGGCTACCGTGAGTGAGATAGTAGGCGATAGCGAACGCTGTACCGAAGCGTTCCATGCATCAAGAGTCGGCAGCCGCTCGGTGAACGGACGCGCCTTCGAGTTCACTTGGGAGCCAGGATTCACGATATGACCGTTCGCATCCGGAGGCAGCGGAGCATAGTTCGAGAGGCCAGTCGCCAAGCCGCCCTGTGTCAGAGCGGGATTGGTCAGATTGAAGGCGTAGGAAGAAGTACCCCCAGTAGCGTTGATCGATTGGTTGGCAAGAACCGGGAGGTTCTGCGTGACCACGTGGCCGAATACCGAACCAAACACCCCGATGTCGAAGCTACGTCCGTAACCGCCTCGAATCACAGTCTTCGCATCGGCTTGGTAAGCAAGTCCTATACGTGGATTCCAGGCGTTCTTAGCAATCCCAACACCCATGTTCGACGGGATTCCACCTACACCCGCAACATTGATGAACCCTGTATTCAAATTCAGCAGCGCTCCATTACCAGGAGCGTTGACGGTCTCAGGAAAGTAAAGTTCGTAACGTACACCAGCGTTGACAGTCAACTTGGGAGTTGCGCGCCACGTGTCCTGTACGTAAAAGAAGTCGCGCTTCTGAAACTCTTTCGCGTTGGTCGACGTGCTGGCATAGCGGTTGTAGGCCGTGACGTCACCCAAAACGAAGGTCGCAAAACCGAGTCCACCGGATGAACCGTTGGAGGTTGGACCCGTGCTGAACTGATTGACTCCTGTTCGATCGTTATCGCTCGGTACCCGGAGATTTCTTGCATACCGAAGATCGGCGCCCACCTTCACAGCATGGTTGCCAATAATCTTGGTCCAGTTGTTGACAAACTGGAACTGGTCTTCACGCTCGGTAAGTGGGCAGTTGCAACGGTCCACGTTCAAGCCTGCACCATACTGCGAGTTCGCCCCGGCAGGATTATTCGGTCCAGCCGTTGGGTTCGTCACGTTCAAGTCAGACAGATTGAAATCAGGTGCACCATAATTGACCGGAACGACAAGACCGGAGTTCGGACCCGTACCACTGATGTTTTCACCCTGGATCGGAAGGTTTGTATTGGTCGTATCGTACTTGCCCGTAATGATGTTGTAGCGGAAGTAGCCTAAGCGTATATCGGTCACCACCGTTGAGCTGACTACGATGTCGGTGCCCAGAGCAGCGCTGTCGTTCGCACCCTTCGAGGTGCCTCCGTAGCCGCCCAGACCGAGTCCAGAACCGCCCGCCAATCCAAACAACGTGGCGCCAGAGAGAAGATCGGTAAACCGGCTGAACCTGCCAAAGACGTGAACCTTCCCATTGGCCGTCCAATCCCCACGAACGTCCCACTGGTTGCTGTTGAACAGTCCCGTACCACCACCGGAGTAGTTATTCGACAGTCCGCCAAAGCTTCCCGGAGAATTTGGTGCATAAGGCTGCAGCAGCTTGAACAGATTCAGAGCCACAGGCGAGAGCTGAGCATTCGGAATAATTGCGTTCGGGTACGGAGTTCCGTCTGCTTGATAGATTTGGTAAGGATTGGATGCGCCTCCGAGGCTAGCGCCATAGTTGACGTACTGACTGAAATCGCAACCGGCACCGCTAAGGCAGCTTGATACCAACTGCGCGGTCGGAACAGTCTGTACTGTCGCGAAACCTACCTTCTGGCGAACGCCCTGATAGTCACCAAAGAAGAACAACTTGTCTTTGATGATCGGTCCGCCGACAGATCCGCCAAACTGATTCTTCAGTGCACCGGGAATCGGGCCGGAACCAGGCTGAGTGAATGGATCACGTGCCAGGTTTGCCGCGCTCTCGCGGTTGTCGAACGCCGTACCGTGAAACGCATTGGAACCAGACTTAGTCTGCACGGTGACCACAGACGCAACAGCCTTGCCAAACTCAGCGTCAAAGTTCTGCGTTGCGATCTTCGCTTCAGACATCGAATCCGAATTTGGATTGATGACGATAATGCCAAGGATCGGATCCTGGTTGTCCGTACCATCCAGCGTGTAGTTCACACCACCGAACGCCTGTCCATCCACCTGAATCTGCTTCGAACCCTGCGGGTTCTCATCGGCAGCATGCGACCATCCCAGCTGCACCGCGCCCGGCAACAACAGTTGCAGGTTGGTAAAGTTGTGATCGGGAATTGGAAGATTTTCAAGCTCCTGCGAGTTGAAGTTCACGGCAACGTCCGCGCGATCTGTCTTCAACTGGGGAACCGCATCCGCATCGACTTCAACAGTCTCGCCCGTCGCTCCAATAACCATCGTAGCTAGGATCTTCGTCGAAGCATCTGCATTAACCTGAATACCCTTCTGTGCGAACCCTTTGAAGCCCGCCGCGGAAACCGTCACGTCGTATAAGTCTGGAATAAGGTGTTCAACAGTGAACTCACCGCTGCCATTGGATTGAACAGTGACAGAAGTTCCTTTGCCGGTGTCAGTCACTACAACGTTTGCGTTCGGTATGGCAGCACCAGTGCCATCAACCACGCTTCCAAAGATCGAACCATAAACGGCCTGCCCGTAGGCCATTGGCGCAAATGTCAAAAGAACGAAAGCAGAGAGCAACCCGACCAGCCGACGCGTCATGAATCTCATGAAAACCTCCAAAGGGTCCTGCAGCTTCTATTGGCGACGTTATCTGTATTGCTAAACATCGCTCACTCGTGCCTTTGTAACTAAAAAAACAGACGGTTGAACGTTTGCCCCGCCCCACTCGTCGCACCGGAAACATGTCTTTCTGATTCGCACCGAAACCTACGCGCTCGGGTTGGGGCATGTCAACGTCGTTGGGCACGTTTGTTTCCCACCAGTTAACGTCGTACGATGTGCTCAAAAAGATCGAACCTCATACTATCAATATTGGTCATACCACTTTGCGGTACCGGCTTAGTGTTTCATAAGAGGGTTTAACCAAATCTCCAATAAACAGCGCGCTTTGCGCACTAAGGGGACGTCGAAACTTCGACTCAGGATGACTTCAAGATCAATCGAAAGGTTGACCACCAGTCCAAAATAATTTTTTTTGAGAACTCGCCAGAAGTACAACTTTGTCTATACATTCATAACCAGTTGTTCCGCTACTCGATCCAAGTGGCAGGGTGAACATGAAGGTTGAACCCTCATCCCGGAGCACCACTCTAAAAGCAAAAACCTCTATGCCTGAATTTCGCCCCGACGAAGCCGATACCACATCCCAGACTCCCAAATACCGGCAGGTCTACGAAGAGCTTCACTCGGCCATCATGACGGGTTCGCTGCAACGCGGTGATCGTCTCCCTAGCGAAGCGGAGCTGGGGAAGCGTTACAACACCTCGCGCATCACCATCGCAAAGGCGGTGCACGAACTGCAACTCCAAGGCCTGGTCTCGCGTCGCCCTGGGTCCGGCACCCACGTCATCGCTCCGACAACCTCTCGCGGCCACGTCTTTGGTCTACTGATTCCAGACCTCGGCCGCACCGAGATCTTTGAGCCAATATGCCACGGCATGATGCGGTCGCCATTAGCCAAGCCGCACTCCCTCCTCTGGGGACACTCCATCGGAGACATCGCACAGAAGGAAAAGGAGGCCGAGCATCTCTGCCACAAATACATCTCGCAAAAAGTCTCCGGAGTCTTCTTTGCCCCGCTGGAGTTCACGCCCGAAAAAGACGCCGTCAACCGGCGCATCACATCCGCGCTCGATCGCGAAGGCATTCAAATCGTCCTGCTGGACCGTTGTTACACCGCATACCCCATGCGCTCGAAGTATGACCTCGTAGGAATCGACAATCGTCGCGCAGGCTTCGTCATCACACAGCACCTGCTCCTCCACGGCGCGAAGCGCGTAGCCTTCGTCGCCAAGCCTCTCTCCGCATCGACTGTCGTAGGTCGCATCGCCGGCTATCGCGAAGCTCTCTTCGCACACGGAGTCCACCTCCAGCAAGACCTCGTTTGCCGTGGCGACCCCGAAGACCCGCACTTCATCCAGAGATTGCTAAAACAATGCAGACCCGACGCAATCGTCTGCGCCAACGACGTCACCGCGATCAAAGTCATGGAAGGCCTGGCCTCCTACGGCGTCCGCGTCCCCGAGGAGATCCGTATCGTAGGAGTCGACGACGTAAAGTACGCCAGCCTCCTGCCCGTCCCCCTCACCACGCAACATCAGAACTGCGCCGAGATCGGTGCCATGGCAATCGCAACCATGTTGCAGAGATTGGAAAGGCCGGATCAGCCCACCCGCGACATTCTTCTCCAGACCAAAACAGTTATCCGCCGATCGTGCGGCACCCACGCAAACCCAAATCACAAACTAATCTAGAACGCACGATTAAATCGTCGCTGCCCGGCACTGCACAATGCCTTGTCAAACAACCGTCATTGCCATGTCGAATGCTATAGTGTTCGGGACTCCAGGAGGCATGAATTGACCACCAACCGACACCATCGCACCTTATCCGCACGGTGGATGCGCCTCCCTCAAACCCTCGCCATTCTCGCCGCCTCCATCCTCTGGAGCGCCGCAACACCCGCCGTCAGTCAGGCTCAGCACAACGACGGCCCGTGGTGGAAACACGCCGTCCTCTACGAGATCTACCCCCGCAGCTATCAGGACTCGAACGGCGACGGCCTCGGCGACCTCAACGGCATCACCCAGCGCCTCGACTACCTCCAGAACCTCGGCGTCGACGCCATCTGGATCGCTCCCATGTATCCCTCCCCTCAGGTCGACTTCGGCTACGACATCTCCGACTACGAAAACATCGACCCCAACTACGGCACCCTAGCCGACTTCGACCATCTCCAGACCGAGGCCAAGAAGCGCAACATCCGCATCGTCCTCGACATGGTTCTCAACCACACCTCCGACAAGCATCAGTGGTTCATCGACGCCGCCAGCTCGCGCACCAATCCCAAACACAACTACTACGTCTGGAACGAAGGCATCCCAGCCAACTCCGCAGGTGTGACCGAATTTCAAAAACGATACGAACACGACGGCCACGTCCCGCCCAACAACTGGACCTCCACCTTCGGCGGTTCGGCTTGGGAATGGGTCCCCGCCGTTCACCAGTACTACTACCACTTCTTCTACAAGGCACAACCCGATCTCAACTGGCGCAATCCAGTCGTAGAAAAAGCCATGTTCGACCAGATGCGCTTCTGGCTCGACCGCGGTGTCGCCGGCTTCCGCCTCGATGCCATCCCAACTCTCTTCGAAGATCCTCAGCTCCGCGAAGAGAAAGCTCTCGGCGGCACCAACGCACAAGGCGATCCCAACTACTCCGACGCCTATCAATCCAACCTCCCCGAGGTCCACGACGTAATCCGGCGCATGCGCGCGATGATCAACTCATATCCCGGAGAACGCGTACTCATCGGCGAGACCTACCTGCCCAACACCGCCGCTCTCAACCTCTGGTATGGTGGCGAAAAGCATGACGAGCTTCAACTCCCCATGGACTTCCTCGTCGGCTTCCACGGCGACCATGACAAGCTCGACGCCGCCAAATTCCGCACCAGCCTCAACGAAGCCGAGACGCAGATTCACGGCTCCCAGCCTCTCTTCGTCTTCGACAACCACGACAACGTCCGCTCGTGGGACCGCTACGGTGACGGCGAGCACAACCAGCAGATCGCCCGCATCCTCGCCGCGATCCTCCTGACCACCCGCTCCACCGCTCTCCTCTGGGAGGGCCAGGAACTAGGCATGGTCACCACCACACCGACCCGCAAAGAAGACGTCAAAGATCCCATCGGCGTCACCGGCTGGCCCAAAGAGAAGGGCCGCGACGGCGAACGAACCCCAATGCAATGGGACGACTCTAAAAACGCCGGCTTCAGCGACGCAGCCGCCACATGGCTTCCCGTCCCACCTAACCACACAACGGTCAACGTCAAAACAGAAGAGAGCGATCCCGACTCACTCCTCAACTGGTACAAACAGTTGATCGCGATGCGTCGCAGCGACCCAACCCTCCGCGATGGAAAACAGATAATGATCGACGAGTCGAATCCATCAGTCCTGTCGTACGTTCGCGAAGGCGTCGCCGGCCACCCCTCAGTCATCGTAGCGCTTAACTTCACCGCTCAGCCCCAGACGATCTCGCTCGACCTGAGTAAAGCCAAGGTCTCCGGCAAAACCGTGAGCACACTCCTCACCAACGCGCCCGACCTAAAAAAATCAACCAGCCTCAACATCACCCTACCGCCGTACGCCTCATGGATCGGGTCAATTAAATAAAATCGTGTGACGCAAAGAGGGAAGCTCGTGAACGAAACGCGGAATCGCACCTCAAGTCTTACGAATCATCTCCTCTGCGCAGCTCTCGCGCTCGGTAGCTTCTTACCGGGCGCGTTTGCGCAGACCGCCACTCAAGTCCCGCCCGCAGTCGACCAAAAAAACACAACTGCCGATCCATGGTGGAAGCACGGCGTCATCTACGAGATCTACCCCCGCAGCTTTCAGGACACCGACGGCGACGGCATCGGCGACATCAAAGGCATCACCTCACGCCTCGACTACATCAAGCAACTCGGCATCGACGCCATCTGGATCACCCCCATGTACCCGTCGCCCCAGATCGACTTCGGCTACGACATCGCCGACTACACTGCCATCGATCCCCAGTACGGCACCATGGCCGACTTCGAGCACATGACCGCGGAAGCCAAGCGCCGCAACATCCGCGTCATCATGGACTACGTCCCCAACCACACCTCCGACCAGAGCGCATGGTTCAAAGAGTCGCGCTCCTCCCGCGACAATCCCAAACGCGACTGGTATATCTGGCGCGACCCCAAGGGCTACACCGCCGACGGCAAACCCATCCCGCCCAACAACTGGCAGAGCTGGTTCGGCCACTCCGCATGGGAGTGGGACCCAACCACGAAGCAGTACTACTACCATCACTTCTACGTCCAGCAGCCCGACCTCAACTGGCGCAACCCCGAAGTCATCAAAGCCATGATGGACGTCCTCCGCTTCTGGATGAACAAAGGTGTCAACGGCTTCCGCGTGGACGCCGTCTCACGCCTCTTCGAAGACCCCAACCTCCACGACGACCCCATCCAGCCCGGCCTCAACGCATTCGGCGACCCCAACATCCAGCACAAGTACACCGACAACCTCCCCGAGGTTCACGACATGCTGCGCGAGATGCGCAAAGTCATCGACGAGTATCCCGGCAATCCGGTCCTCATCAGCGAAGCCGACGAGCCCAACATCTTCGAGCTCTCCAAGATGTACGGCGCGAACAACGACGAGGTCCAACTCCCAATGGACTTCCAGGTAGCCGACGTCAACGAGCTCAACGCCCCCAAATTTCGTCAGCTCCTCGACGAGGTCGAAAACAATCCCGCCCACGGCCAGCCATACTTCTTCTTCGGCAACCACGACCAGGACCGCATCTGGGACCGTTACAGCATCGGCGTCAACGACCCCGCCATGAAGGCCCGCATCGCTCGCATGATGGCCGCACTCCTTCTCACCTCGCGCGCCACACCGCAGATGTACTACGGCGACGAGATCGGCATGGTCACCACAACACCCACCCGCATTGAGGACGTCAGAGACCCCGAAGGCATCACCGGCTGGCCAAAGCAAAAAGGACGCGACGGCGAGCGCACCCCCATGCAGTGGGACACCTCGAAGAACGCAGGCTTCAGCACCTCCAGCACCACCTGGCTGCCCGTCGCCCCCGACTACAAGACCGTCAACGTCGCCGCCGAGTCTCCCGACCGCGAATCCATGCTCAACTGGTACACGCGCCTCATCGAGCTACGCCGCACCAACGCCGCCCTCTACGAAGGCAGCATGCAGATGCTCAACCCAAACGAAAACGTAGTCTCCTACCTGCGCAAAGGCCCCGCCGGCAAACCCTCCGTCATCGTAGCCCTCAACTTCTCCGACAAGCCACAAACCCTCAAGTACGACTACACCGCGCTAGGCCTCACCAAGGGCGCAACCAAAACACTGGAAACCAACGACCCATCACTCACTCACGCCCCGCTCACCAAACCGGTCACCCTCGCTCCCTACGCAACCTGGATCGCCGAGGCCCGGTAGAAAGCCCAGTAAAAATCAGCAGCCTTAACCCGCCAACTGCTATCTACCAGGAGCCGAAAACTTCAGTTGTTTGCCAACGGGCAAACTGCTCTAATAAAGAGAACTTTCAGAAAGAGCATGATGTTCTCTGCCCCTATCCCAGACAATGATGCGGAACGAATAGCGACGCTGCATTCGTACGGCATTCTCGATACCCCGCCAGAAAAGGGCTACGAGGACGTAACTGCGTTTGCGACATATATCTGTGCGACCCCATACTCAACCATCACATTCGTCGATGGAGAGCGTCAGTGGTTCAAATCTGAGGTCGGCTTTGGAACAAACGAGACGGGGCGTTCCGACGGCTTCTGCGCTTGCGCGATCCTCCGTCCGGAAACTCTGATCGTCGAAGACACGCTCCTCGACTCTCGCTTTTCAGAAAATCCTTTCGTGCAAGGTAGCCCGCGGATTCGTTTTTACGCCGGTGCTCCCATCGTGGCTCCGAACGGGCATATCCTTGGCACCGTCTGCGTGTTCGATGACAAGCCGCGCAAACTTTCTTCGATGCAAATCGCAGCTCTGGAATCACTGGCTCGACAGGTTCAGGTACTCCTTGAGCAACGCAAGATGGTCTCACGCCTCACAGCGTCGCTCGCCCTTTCGAAAGAGGTCGAGCATCGTCTCGGTGTCCTGGCCGCTATTGTTGACTCGTCGGACGACGTCATCCTCAGCAAGGATCTCAACGGCATCATCACCAGCTGGAATGCTGCCGCAGCACAACTATTTCAGTACTCCGCAGAAGAGATCATCGGAACTTCTGTCCTGAAGCTCATCCCTGAGGCGCTCAGAGGCGAAGAAGAAACAATCCAGGACAGTATCCGCGCTGGCAGGCGCATCGAGCACTTCGAGACGAAACGCATCACCAAAAGCGGAAAACTCCTCGACGTCTCGATCACCATATCTCCCGTTAGGGACTCAACCGGCGAGATCGTGGGGGCTTCCAAAATCCTGCGCGACATCTCGGGTCGCAAACGATTCGAAGAGAGCCAGCAATCGATCTCGAAGAGGTTGGCTGAAGCCGCCGCCATCGTCGAATCATCCGATGACGCCATTCTGAGCAAAAACCTCAACGGGATCATCACAAGCTGGAATCTCGCCGCCAGCAGAGTCTTTGGTTTTACCGCCGAAGAGATAATCGGTGAATCGATCTTAAAGCTCATTCCCGAAGAGCTTCGATCCGACGAAGCGCTCATTATCGGAAAAATACGTGCCGGAGAACGCATCGATCACTTCGAAACGGTACGTCTCACAAAAGACGGCCGCCGCATCAACGTCTCTCTTACCGTGTCACCTGTCAAAGATGAACAAGGCCGCGTGATCGGCGCCTCTAAGATCCTGCGTGACATCTCAGACCGCAAGCGGATCGAACAATCCTTGCTCCAGGCCGAGAAGATCGCCGCCGCAGGCAGGATGGCCTCGACCATCGCGCACGAGGTCAACAACCCTCTCGAAGCCATCACAAACCTGCTCTTTCTTCTGCGATCTTTCATCACCGATGCAACAGGTATGGAGTTTCTGGCGACTGCTGAAAGTGAAATCGCGCGGGTCTCCCATATCGCGAAACAGACGCTTGGCTTCTATCGCGAACACAACACAGCAAGCTCGAATTCGATAGCCGATCTTGTAAAACACGCAATCGCGATCTACGAACCGCGTTGCGCACTCAACGGAATCACGATCAGGAAGTCCCTCGGCTCCGCAAAAAAAATAGTCCTGCGACGCGGAGAGATCATGCAGGTTATCTCGAACTTGATCGCAAACTCGATGTACGCCATGCCCTCGGGTGGCAGTCTCTCCGTCTCAACCGAAGACGCTGGCGGCTCCGAAGATGGCGTCGTCGTCGCAATTCAGGACACCGGCGTAGGAATCGCTCCAAAGGATATCTCCAGGGTCTTCGATGCCTTCTTCACCACCCGCAGCTCGATCGGAACCGGAATCGGGCTGTTCGTCGCAAAACAATTTGTCGAAGGACATGGTGGTCGAATTGAATTGGAGAGCAGGCAGGGTCTGGAGGAACACGGAACCACGGTGCGCATCTACCTGCCGCTCCACACGCCGTATGATCCAGACTCTCGCTCAATAAGCGCAAACAGCTTAGACCAAAATCGCGCGGCTCTCAGCGAGACGTCTTCGATGCTCAGATAGCCGAAGACCGAATCCTGCGCTGCCGCCATCGCACAATAGAAGAGCGTCCAAGATTAGACTACTGTCCCTGACGGCGTGTTATTCTACCGTCCAACTTCCCAGGGACAATTCAATGAGATTTTTAAGCCTTTTTCTTGCTGCTCTTTTCGCGACCTCCAGTGCAATGGCCGCAAGTGACCCGTTCATCGGGACGTGGGTCTACAACGCTGAGAAGAGCCCGAAACCAATCATCACCTACGGGATCAAGGACCTCGGCGGAGATCGTTATGCCCTGACCGGGAGTTCCGGCGAAACCACTGAAATCAGGGCGGACGGCGTCTCCATCAAGTCGCCTTCGGGAGCGACCGTCTCATTCAAAAAGCTCGATGACCACACATGGCAGATGGACAGAGTTGACTCTCGAACGATGAAGAGAACATACACAGTCTCGTCTGACGATAAAACGCTGAAACTTGTTGATGTCTTTACGGCGCCCGACGGCGGCGGGGAAAAGACAACGACTGTCTATACGAGGACCAGTCCGGGCAAGAGCCTCTTTGGCGAGTGGAAGTCAGTTTCCATGGAAGAGAAGGTATCTGGACCTCCGGAAAAACTCATTATTACGCCCTATGAAAAAGACGGCTTGAGCCTGACTTCAGCATCCAGCAAACATCGGACGGACATGCAATTCGATGGGAAGCAATATTTCGATATAGCTCCCGATGGGTCGAAAGGTGATTCTTCATCGGGAAAGCGAATCAGCGATCATGTCATTCAAACGCAGGATCAGGTGAATGGGAAGCCTGACAGCACGACTGAATTCACAGTGTCGGATGATGGCAAGACATTGACGATAGTCAACAAGTCCATCAAGACAGCTGCGGTCTTTACAAGCGTCTGGGACAAGGAATGAAAGCAGTCTAAATCCACCGCAATGGATTGGAAACCATACAAGACTCATACGACCGGATCCCGCGCTGCATTACCCACCTGAATACACGACCCGAGTCAGTTGGCGGATTGAACTTGAATATCGTGCACTAAGGGCGATTTCGGCAACGTTTTTGAATGTCAAGCTCCCAAATCACTCAACTCACGCCAACGCAAGCACTTACGCCTGGCGCATGAGTTCCGGTTCAAACCGTATACTGGATTCAGAGACATAAAAAGTCCCGCTTTCGAGCGGGACTTTCTCATTGATCCAGCTAAACCATTTAGAAAGACATATTTACCTGTAACCGTCTCAATATCACGTATTTACGGAGGGTCAATTTTGTATATCGTTGATCATAGGTAACTTATGAGGGATACCGGGGGGGCACCCCCTACCAGTGAAGGGTGACAACCTGCCCCTGATAGCCCGTTCCCTCCGTGAACTTCACCGTCAATTGGTCCAGGCCATCACCCGCATGCCCACCGGTCACACTGGAAATCGCACCGCCATCGGCATGAAGATTAAGCTTCGCCGCATTCCGGCGAACCTTAATCTCAACAACCGAACCCGCCTCAGCCTCCAGCTCCAGCTTCAACGAGTGTGAATCGACGGTCTCGCCCAACACCTTCATCTGAGCAGTTCGAGCACCCGGCAACGGCAGCCCATGCGGCACCGCAACCTCCACAGCCGGCAATGCAAAAACCGCCGAAGCACCATCGGACGCGACCTTCGAGCCTTTCACCACGCTGGCCAGCCGAACCGCAGGACCCGAGACACTCGAAATCTTCACCACCAGACTCTGCCCCTGACGCTGGTACGTGAGCGAACAGACAGACGCCCCGACATGAATTCGCTCCACCGAAGCATCGTCCCAGTCCGCAGGAAGATGCGGATCGAGCCGAACGACCCCCAAAAGCCCATCCACATCGATACCAAACAGACCACGCAGGGCCGGCGTAATCACCATCGCCGAGGACCACAACTGATGACTCGTACTCCGGCCAAACGGCTGGAAGAACGCACCCGACAGCAGCTCCGTCACCGCCCCCAGATCCTGAGCCGTAGTCAGATCCGCATTCTCCATCAGGTGCTCATACCCGGCCAGCGGATGCCCCGCACGATACTCCGCTACCGACTCCCACCCCGTAAACAACGGCCACACCGATCCCTGGTGATAGCTGATCGGATCGTAGACAGGATCGCTCTCCGCCACATCTCTCAGCCCCCAGTCGGTCGAAAAATCATGCGAAGCCCATCGCCGAAAACTAGCGTCGGAGTGTGCCAGCCCGGCACCACCATTCCACCACGCAATCGCCGGATAAACCGTGGCACTGCGATCAAGACTCCCATCGGAATTTCGACTGAAAGCATAGGCCCGACCGGCAGAGTCGTAGTACTCCGTCTCAATCTTCTTCGCCAGATCAAGCCCACGCGTCGCAGCCGCGTCCGCAGTCGCCTTATCCTTCAGCAACCCTGCAAGCTTCGACATCGCAACCGAAGCCTGCTGATCGAGCAGCGCCAGATAGATCTCCTGATGCGGCATCCCCGTCGGCCAACTCTCCACCCACCCGGTCCCCTGGGAGTTGTCATAGATTCCATCGCCATCGGAGTCATGCAACGTCTCAAAATGCCAGGCTTTTTCAACAATCTCCCGATGTTCGCGCAGAAAATTCACGTCTCCGCTGCTCTGAACATAGTCCAGCATCGCCGTCAGAAACAGCGGCGTCGAATCAGCCGCTGCATAAGCGTAAGAAAAGTCCTTCCAAACAAACGAAGCCGCAGTCTGCGGATATTCATGCATGATCTTGCCGTCATCACGCTGCCGCTTCATCAGGAACTCAAGCTCCTCACGAGTCAGCTTGAAGTCGCCAAAGCCATTTACCGCGTAGAGCGTATACAAACTGTCACGCCCGAAGTACCAGCCAAATCCAGGCCGCGCCGAATCGCCCGAAGAGTAATATCCCGCAACCAAACCGATCTCACCGCTTGGCTGAGCCTTCGCCCTCAGCTGCTCAATCGACGTCTCAGCCCACGCAAAGTCCTCGTTCAACCCCACATCAGGAGTACGAATCGCAGTCAGACTATCTCTCATCTCCGCGTAGCGAGCGGCATGCTTCGCGTACACCTCAGGCAAAGAGGCATTCAACCGCTCGAGCTTCCCCTGCAGCGCGCCACTAGTCGCAGTCTCCACGGTATTGCCCATCGCCATCAGCAACGGGAAGTAACGATTCGTATCCCGCTTCGGGTCATAGTGCAGCTTCAGCTCCAGCGGATAGAACTTAGGCTTCTCCTGGTAAGGAGCCAGAATCCCCGACTGCGCAGTAGGCATTGCCACCGCTCCCGCCAGATCCGGGAAGTCCGTATGCAGCACATACAGTCCACCCTCCCCCGCCTTCACCCACTCCGCCGACGGCCCCCCCTGGCTACGCTGCGGCCACATCGGCCGCATCTCCGGTGTAAAGCTGAAGGTTAGGTCCATCGGCCGAGTCGAATCGATCTGAAACAACACGACCGCGCCAGTACCATCCACTGCGTCATCCGGCGCGAACATGATCTGCCTCACCGTGAAGGCAATATGTGAGTACGTAATCACGGTCTGATTGGGAAACACCTCAATCTCCGCCGCATCTGCATTCAGATCGATCGGCACCGAATAACCTTCAACATCGGCTCGAATGGCAAAGTGGCTGAGTAGCTTGACGGGGAGCACCCAAGCCTCGAAGGTTCCCTCCTGCTCTCCGAGTATCGTGCCCCGGATTCCTGCTACCGTAAAAGGCTTCCCCGATTCAACATGCTGCCGGATAGCAAGCCCATCTCCTTTGATTGAAAAAGTATCAAGCGAGCGCATTGCGGCAGTCTGAGCGCTCGCAATTCCGCCAAGCATCAGAACCACCCCGAAAACAGCTCGCATGTTGCCTCCGTCACTAAAGGATCACCAGTCTACATGTTGCGGCGACCTCTCCTCACACAGTACGATTCGACTGATATGAGGCCGAACATGCTCCGTAAGGTTCTACACTCCGTCTTGTTGCTTGCCATAGCAGGGACTGCGTATGCGGCCTTTCAAACTGCGCCTCCAGATAAGAGCGGTGCGGTCGCGCCTACCCGGACGAAAGTGATGCCCCCTATCGAAGCAGCTAAGTTTCTTCCGAATGAGGTCTTTTTCCGCGGGCAGAGTGCGCCGATTCAAGCCAGAAACTCCAGTGGCGTGCAATTTGGCAGAGACTCAGTACTACTCGTTGCGCTCGTGGACACAGCTGGCTATTCGAGCGCGTTACAGGAGAAATATCAGGCCTACCTCATAACGGAAACGGCCATAGAGATTGAAGGTCACAGACTCGCCGCAGGCGCGTACGGCTGCGGCTTCCTCGCTGCTGACGCCTTCGTCGTCATGGACATCGGCGGCCACGATCTGTTTTCCGTCAGTTCCGCAAGAGACGCGGATCTACGCCGTCCGACACCTCTGCAGATCTTTCCAGCGACCGATGGTTCAGGATACCGGCTATATTTTGGTCGAAACTACGTTAAGTTTACGCAAGCACCTCTGTGACGGGCCAAAACCCTGTCTCCACTCATGATTACAATCGATGTCTGAGATGCGATTCTTTCAAGTACGGTCGCTGATGCTATGCGGTGTCATGGCGACCTCTCTTTCACTGGCCCGAGCACAAACTGTGGCCACACCGCCCGCGACTTCAGCGACTTCCGCAGACGAAAGATTACAGTCCGCTGAGGAAACCTTCCGCGCAGGATCCGCGGCCTATCAGCATAACGACCTGCACTCGGCACATGTGCAATTCGAGAAGCTGGTGCTGATGGTCCCGGAGGTCGCAGCCGGTCACAGCGCATTTGGCACGGTATTGCTCGCTGAAGGAGATGCCGCATCCGCTCTGGTGCAACTTGAACTGGCACACCGGCTCGACCCTCAGGATGCAGGCGCAATACTCAACCTCGCAATGACCTACGAACAGCTTCGCGATTACGCAAAATCAGTTCAAATGTTCCAGCTTCTCGATCAAACAGGAAGCGGTCCGCCGCAAAAGCTAACACCCCACGCTTCGATCACCTACGCCACCGCACTCAGTGCTGTTGCAGAACCAGAAGCCGCGCAGAAGCATCTCGAAAAAGCTCTGATCGACTCGCCTGATAACGCAGCGTTGTATGACACCCTCGGCACGGTCCTGGCACAGCAGGAGCACTATCCTCAGGCCAGCGTTCAGATCCAGCGAGCCATCTCGCTGGACCCAACACTCGCATCTGCCCACTTTCATCTTGGCTCGGTCTACCTCAACCAAGGCGATACATCTGCGGCCGTCAAAGAACTCACCAAAGCAACTGATCTTGCCAAGGATAATGTCGAGTACACGTTGCAATACGGAAGGGCTCTTCGAGCAGACAATCAGGACGATTCAGCCCTCACTGTTCTGCGACATGCGCTCAGCCTCAATCCCACATCAGTGGACGCGAAGTACGAACTCGCTCTCACTCTGCAAGCAAAAGACAACGCCCGTGAAGCTCTGCCCCTGTTTGAACAGGTCGTCATGGCGCGACCTCAGGATTTCTCTTCGCTCACAAACTTAGGCCTCGCTCTGGTGCAGACAGGTGACGCAAAACGTGCAATTCCTATCTACATTCGCGCCTTGACGATCAATGGGCAAAGTGCGACGCTTCGCCAGGACCTCGGTGTGGCTTATCTCCAGCAGAGTGATCTCGATCATGCGATGGAACAGTTCCGTGCCGGTCTTGCCATAGAGCCAGACAACGCATACCTCCACTACGACCTCGGGCTTGCTCTCAAACTAAAAGACGATGCTAGCGCAGCAGTTCCGGAGTTCGTACGGGCCGAGGAACTCGACTCTAAGTTGCCGGACCCGCCCTATACGCTTGGTGTTCTTTATCTACAGTTAGGCCGCTTCACCGAAGCCCAATCTGAACTTGAAAAAGCCACGGCACTGAGTCCAGACAATGGCAATGCCTGGGCGATACTAGGGAACGCTTATAGAGAATCCGGCGAGTTGCAGAAGGCAGCACCAGCCTTACGGCGGGCAATCGAATTGCTACCAAATCAACCCAGCCCGCATATCGGCCTTGCCGCAATTCTGAGCCAACAGGGCGACACGGTCGGGGCAGCAGCCGAACGGAAGAAGGCCGCAGACCTAAGCCGTATTGCCGTGAGCCGTCAGCGCGCCAACTTCGCTCTCGATTCCGGCAAGGCCCTCCTCAAAGAAGGTAAAGTCTCTGATGCTCTAGTACAACTTCAGGCAGCGGTAGAAGCCGATCCGAATTATGGAGAAGCACATTCCACCTTGGCAGATGCATTCGACCGCCAAGGCAGAAGTGCCGACGCTGCGCTCGAACGACAGAAGGCTCAGAAACTTTTACCGGCTACTTCGCCAGGCGCCACTCCGCCTGCCAACCCGTAGAATCAACGCTTATCCGCGCTTCAAAAAGCACATTGCCGCAACGCCAGATGCTCTCTATACTCAGTGGACTACTTTGAGACTCTTTCTGCGCCGCGGCTATTTGTATTTACAAGAATCCGGTAAATGGAGAGCTCTGAACGTCATCACCGGGTTGCGGCCCGGAGGAGTGCCCTTTTGAGTTGGTCCCGCCGCAGTTTTTTTACTTCGCTTTCTGCCACTGCGCTAGTCCTTACGCTCGATGATGTTCTCGCTTTGGGAATACCAGCCAATCCTCAATCGGCTCCTCAAACAGGATCGCGCCCCACCTACGACGCCGTGGCCCGTCCTGCACCTAAGGGCCTTCCTTCTCCAATCGCCGGCACTCCGCTTGGAGTCAGCTTTATCGACGTAGCTCGGCAGTCGGGCCTCAACGCAAAGACGATATACGGGGGCGAACACAAGAATAGGTATCTTCTCGAGACGACCGGCTGCGGTGTCGCGTTCTACGACTACGATCACGACGACTGGATCGACATCTTCCTAGTAAACGGCACACGACTGGAGGGTTTTCCCAAAGGACAGGAACCCGTATCCCATCTCTTCAAAAACAATCGCGACGGCACCTTCACCGATGTCACAATCAAAGCCGGCCTTGCACGGGGAGGATGGGGCCAGGGCTGCTGCGTTGGCGACTACAACAACGACGGCTGGGATGATCTATTCGTCACTTATTACGGCCAGAACGTTCTCTACCGCAACAACGGCAATGGCACCTTCACCGATGTGACCCAGAAAGCTGGATTACTTCAGTCCAAGACGCGATGGAACTCCGGCTGCGCCTTTCTCGACTATGACCGCGACGGCCATCTCGACCTCTTTGTAGCTAACTACATCGACTTCGATATAAAAACAGCCCCACTTCCAGAGGCCGCAGGCTGCGCTTACAAAGGTATTCAGGTGGCATGCGGTCCTCCTGGCCTGCAAGGCGGTAAGAACATTCTCTATCACAACAACGGTGATGGAACCTTTACGGACGTCTCGCAAAAAAGCGGCATGTGGGACACCATTGGCACCTACGGTCTCTCCGTGGCTGTCTCCGACATCGATGGCGACGGTTGGCCCGACATCTATGTGGCTAATGACTCCACCGCGGCAACCTTCTATCAGAACCAGAAAGACGGAACGTTCAAAGATGTAGCCATCGAGTCCGGCATCGCATACTCTCCGGACGGCAAGCCCCAGGCGGGCATGGGAGTCTCTATTGGCGACTTCAATCGCGACGGCCGCTTCGATATTGTGAAAACAAACTTCGCCGGCGATACCGATTCGCTGTATGTCAACCTGGGCGATGGAAACTTCGACGATCACACCTACCTATCCGGCTTAGGTGTTAATACGAGATACCTCGGCTGGGGCGTCGGCTTTTTCGATATGGACAACGATGGCTGGCCAGACATCTTCATCTGCAATGGCCACGTTTACCCAGAGGTCGACGGAACCAGCATTGACGCCCCGTACGCTCAGCACAAGTATCTCTACCGCAATCTTCGCAATGGACAATTCGAAGAAGTCACCGCGCAAGGTGGTCCAGGCATCAATACGCCAGCGCCCGGTCGCGGCTGTGCCTTCGGCGACTACGACAACGATGGTGTCCTTGACGTAGTCGTGAACTGTGTAAACAGCCTTCCTCAGCTACTCCACTGTGATTCGGCAACAGGCCGTAATTGGATCAAGATTCGAACAGTCGGCACAAAATCGAATCGGACAGGCATCGGTGCAAAGATCAGCGTCACGACATCAACACCGGACGGGGCAAAACCTTTTATTCAAATCGACGAAGTTCGCAGTGGAGGCAGCTACTACTCTCAAAACGATCTTCGCATTCACTTTGGTCTCGACCACTCCGCAAAAGCAGACTCAGTAGAGATCAAATGGCCATCCGGTACAACCGATAAACTGACAGACCTCGCAGCGAACCACCTTTACGTCATACAGGAAGGTGGAAAAATTCTGAGGACCGTAGCGATGGGCGCTTCGATATCATCAACTCCCAAACCACCCACTCCCCCACCACCCGCAACGAAGCCATGAAGCCGCTAATCGCTCTGCTCTCGAACTGCGTTTTCATCTTCTCAACGATTGCTCTCGCAGGTCAGGCCTATCCCGCCTCGACCGATCACGCGCCTCCTGCGTGGTTCGTTGATGTTGCAGCGAAGGCTGGTATTACCGTTCGCAACGTCAATGGAAGCGTCGACTCCAAACGCTACATCATTGAAGCAACCGGCTCAGGTGTTGCCATATTGGACTACGACCGCGATGGTTGGCCCGACATCTTCCTCGTCAACGGCACCGACCTTCCGAGCAAGAGCACCAGCAATAAAACTACGCAGAATAAACCCTCAAACCACCTCTTTCACAACAACCACGACGGCACCTTCACTGATGTCACAGTGAAGGCAGGCTTAATCTCCACCGGATGGGGTCAGGGAGCATGCGTCGGAGACTACGACAACGATGGATACGACGACATTTACGTTACCGGCTACGGCAAAAACCGGCTCTTTCACAACCAGCGTAACGGCACCTTCAAAGAAGTAGCCGAGCAGGCCGGCGTTGCTGGAACGGGCAAGGAGTGGGGTACCGGCTGTGCCTTCGTCGACTACGACCGGGACGGCAAGCTAGACCTTGCCGTCGCTAACTACG
Source organism: Tunturiibacter lichenicola (assembly GCF_051013355.1). Classification (GTDB taxonomy): domain Bacteria; phylum Acidobacteriota; class Terriglobia; order Terriglobales; family Acidobacteriaceae; genus Edaphobacter; species Edaphobacter lichenicola_F. The sequence goes on from NZ_CP132944.1 coordinate 1,967,469, forward strand.
TCCACTTCGACCTCGCGCACACGCCGACGCCTGGCCAGACAGCTGGATGCATTTGGAAGGGCGTACCTGTCATGTGTGGCCCTCGCGGTCTTGAGAGCGCACCGAACATTCTGTATCACAATCTCGGCGCAGGAAAGTTTGAAGACGTCAGTAAACCTAGTGGATTCGAACACACTCAAGGTCACTACTGCTTCTCCATCACGACGCTGGACTACGACGATGATGGATGGCCCGACCTTTACATTGCCTGCGACTCTACGCCCGCCATCCTCTATCGAAACAACCACAACGGCACCTTCACCGACACTGCCGCGGACGTCGGCGTAGCCTTCAACGAAGACGGCCGCGAGCAGGCTGGCATGGGCTCGACTTCAGCCGACTACGACGGCGACGGCAAGCTGGACCTCTTTAAAACCAACTTCTCCGACGATACCTCTACCCTCTACCACAACAACGGCGACGGCACTTACACTGATGCAACCTTCGCCGCTGGACTCGGCATCAACGCTGACGCCCTCGGCTGGGGAGCTATGTTCGCTGACGTAGACAACGACGGATGGCCCGATCTTCTCGTCGTTAACGGTCACGTCTACCCCGAGGTTGACTCAGCTAAACTCGGCTCTTTCTATCGTGAACCTCGCTTCCTCTACAGCAATCTTGGCAATGGCAAGTTTCGCGATATCACAAAGACATCCGGCCCTGGGCTTGCTGATTCGCGGTCGAGTCGCGGCCTGGCAGTCGGCGACCTCTTCAACGACGGTCGTATCGAAGCGGTCATCAACAATCTCAGTGACAAGCCGATGCTCCTCGTCAACCTAGCAAAAAATCAGAATCACTGGCTTGGTCTGCGTCTTATAGGTACGTCCTCTAATCGCGACGCGATAGGAGCGCGTGCAACCTTGAAGTCTGCAAACCGCCTTTGGGTCGATGAGGTTCGGAGCGGTTCCAGCTACAACTCGTCGAGCGATCTGCGCCTTCACTTTGGCCTCGGCGCCGAGACGCACCTTGCAACCGTTCAGATTCGATGGCCAAGCGGAATGACAGAGTTCTACGACGCTCCTGCCGAGGTTGATCGGATCGTTGAGTTGGAAGAAGGGAAAGGCCATGAGGCATCAACAGGCAGCCAATCACCATCTGCTGCTAAGCCTTAAGCCCGCGCTCTGATTACGGCAGCAGGCAATCCGGCTCCGTGTGATAAACATGATGCTGCGAGCGTCCATTAGATTCTTACGCTGAGGAAGCTTTACTGATGCAAAAAAGGAAACTTGGAACCATAAGGACGCGCTTCGTAACCGCTCATCATCGGGCTAGCTTTGGCTTGCACTCTTTCATATTCGCTCTCTACGCCATAGTCTTTGCAGGTGCAGGAGCGATGCTCGCGCAATCCACTGCACCGAACTCTCATTCGACAGATACTCAGTCGGACAAGCCTCAGGAAGGCGGCCAGGCACCGGCGGTAGGCGGAGCAAACACCGGCGGCGTTCATGCTGCAGTGCTGGACAAAGAGCGAAGACCCATTACTGCTGGCGGATTCGTTAAAGATGGCCCCATTCTCTTTCAAGACATCGCAAAAAAAGCAGGTCTGTCGGGGTGGACCCACACAATGGGAACTCCAGAAAAGAACTTTATCATCGAGACGAATGGATCAGGCGTAGGTCTCATCGACTATGACAACGATGGTTGGCTCGACATCTATCTCGTAAACGGCTCAACCTACGACGCAATGAGTGGCAAAACGCCTGCACCCCATGCAGCGCTCTTCCATAACAACCACGATGGCACCTTCACCGATGTCGCTGCGAAGGCACTCGTTACGAATGACCGCTGGGGCATCGGCGTTGCTATCGGCGACTACGACAATGACGGCTGGCCAGACATCTATGTAAGTAACTTCGGCAAAAATCGCCTCTATCACAACAATCATGACGGCACGTTTACCGACGTAGCAGAGAAAGCTGGCGTCACTCTCGGCAACTGGTCAACTGGGGCCACATGGGGAGACTACGACGGTGATGGCAAGCTCGACCTCTTCGTCCCCGGTTACGTTCACTACGACCTCGCGAACCAACCGGGATCCGGAGGCAAAGATGTGTCCTACAGCTTCTGCCAATTTCGCGGTGAAAAAGTAATGTGCGGCCCGCGAGGCCTTAAAGGCGAACCAGACCACCTCTTCCATAACAACGGCGATGGAATATTCACAGATGTTAGCGAAAAGGCCGGTGTCGCCGACAAAAATGCGTACTACGGATTTGCATCCGTATTCATCGACGTCAATAACGATGGGAAACCAGACCTTCTCGTCGCAAACGATTCCACGCCGAACTATCTCTACATCAACAAGGGTGATGGCACTTTTGAGGATGCCAGCTACGCCTCGGGCTATGCCCTAAACGAGAACGGGCGCGAAACCGCATCCATGGGAATTGCGGTTGGCGACTATAGCAACAATGGTCTTTTGGATATCTACAACACAACTTTTTCAGATGACTACAACCCTCTCTACAGAAATGATGGTGACGCCAACTTCACCGACATCAGCTATCAGCTAGGCATCGCCGAACCGACCATCCCATTTCTTGGTTGGGGAACTGCATTTCTGGACTTCGATAACGACGGCTGGAAGGATCTTGTGATCGTCAACGGTCACGTTTATCCGCAAGTGGACCATACGGCTTGGGGAACTACTTGGGCGCAACGTCCCTTACTCTTTCGAAATATCGACGGTAAAAAATTCGATCTGGAGCCTGCAGTTGAAGGCACAGCCTTGGCGAACGTATACGCTGGCCGCGGAATGGCTGTCGGAGATCTCTTCAACGATGGCAAATTGGATGTCATCATCAACGTCCTTGATGGTCACCCCGCCCTCTTGCGCAACGTCTCACCAGACACCCATCATTGGATCGAACTGAAGCTTGTCGGCGGACCGAAGAGCCCTCGAGACGCCATCGGCGCTACGGTCTATCTCGTCGCCGATGGGAAAAAACAACGGGAAGATGTCTTTTCCGGTGGAAGCTTTGCATCTACTCATGATCCGCGTCTTCACTTTGGCTTAGGAAACAGCACCACTATCGACTCGATTGAAGTTCATTGGCCCAGCGGCACAAAAGAACAATTTGCGGTCAATAAAGTTGACCAGATCGTAACTTTGACGGAGGGTAAAGGCACCAAAATGTAATCGGCAATTGCTCTTTTAGGCATCTCAATCTTTCGATTGAGATTTTTATCCACTCGTAGGTTTATAGTCAGCGATACTTTCGGTTCATTACAATTCATGGTTCTATGAAAAGGGCTCTCGGACAGGTTGGCCGCATCGTTATCGGTACTTTGCTCGGCGCAACATCCGCGTGTATTTTCATGGCCTTGCAGAAGGGCGGCGCTCGCGCCTCGGACTCCGCAACAACTCCAGCTCAGCGAGAGATTTATACGCAGTCGGTGAAACAGCACTACAACCTTCGCTTCGGCCAGGACAAACCCTTCCTGCCTTCAAATGCAACGACAGACACTGGCCAATTCATCAGCCCGCAAGCCTTTCCCGCCGCCAAATACTGCAGTCACTGCCATCAGGAAGCACATGCCGAATGGCGCGAATCGGCTCATGCCAACTCCTTTCGCGCCCCATGGTACATCAAGAACACAGCTCTCCTCACCGCAGAAAAAGGCATCGAGTACACGCGGCATTGCGAGGGATGCCACAACCCAATCGCACTACTTTCGGGAGCACTTACAAAAGGCTCCCCAATCAATCGCAAGTTCGACGAAGACGGTGTGACCTGCACGGTCTGCCATTCCATTCAAAAGGTAGACACACGCGGCACGGGCAGCTATGTCATGGCACAGCCGGCGGTCCTTGTAGATGAGAAGGATCAGCCCATTTACGATGATGTCTCCGACAAAGAGATCCTCTCCCATCTCGACCGCCACTCAAAGGCCGTGATGAAGGACTTTTATCGCTCCAGCGAATTCTGTTCAGCTTGCCATAAAGCAGCGTTGCCGAAGCAACTCAATGACTACAAGTGGCAGCGTGCAATCTTCCTCTATGACGAGTGGCAACTATCATCCTTTGCCAAGCAGTCTCCCCTGCCCTTCTACATCAAAGACGGAGTCTCTACCTGCCAGACTTGCCACATGACACCAGAGAGCCTTACCACCTCCGACTCCGGTGCCAAGGAAGGCAGACTCGCCTCACACCGTTGGCTGGGTGCAAATACTGTTCTGCCGAAGTACTACAACTACAGCACCCAGATGGAAAAGACCGTAGCCTTTCTCAAGGCTGGAGTCTTCAATGTGGACATCTTTGGCCTCGAGAGAAATGGAGAAAAGATCATCGCGCCGCTCGGCAGCGAAGACTTCACCGTCTCCCCTGGAGATCTCCTGACGACATCTATCGTCATTCAGAACAAAGGAATAGCGCACAGCCACGTCCCCGAGCAGCGCGATATGTACGAGAGTTGGATAGAGTTCGAGGCTAAGGACGCCGCCGGCCATATTCTGATGCACTCCGGAGCGATCCAACCCAATGGTGATCTCGATCCCCGCGCGCACAGCTTCACCAATCGCCTCGTCAATACCAAGGGAGAGATCAACGATCTTCATCAGGTGTGGAACAATCGTGTTGTCGCCTACAACAACACAATCGCTTCCGGTCGCTCTCAACTAGTTCGCTACCAATTCAAGGTTCCTACAGAGGCTAAGGGCCCAATTACCGTTACCGCCAGAGTTAACTACCGCCGCTTTGACCAGCACTTCATGGACTTTGGGATGGGCAAACACTACGAAATGCCCGTCGTAGCGATGGCCGAACGGACTCGCACCTTCAATCTCGGAAGTAATCCCATAGCTGTCGACCCGCAGGACAACAAGGAGTGGATGAGGTGGAACAACTTCGGCATCGCGATGCTCGACGCTCAACAGTATGCAGAGAGCGTCCATGCATTCGAGCACGTCGCCCAGCTGCGGCCCGACTACGCTGATGCATTCACCAACATCGCCATCGCCAACTTCCAATGGGAACGCTACGAAGCATCCCGCACCAGCCTGAATAAGGCGCTAGCGCTTAGTCCCCATAATTCACGTGCACTTTATTACCTCGCGTTAGTCGAACGAAATCAGGGTCAAGTAGACAATGCCATTGCGGATCTGCGGGAAGTCATCACAAAGTTCCCACGTTCACGCGACGCGCATCGAGAGCTTGGTTTCTCCCTCTACCAACAGCACAAGTACGATGAAGCCCGAGTCGAATACGAGACTCTCCAATCCATCGACCCAGACGATCTGGCCGCTCACTACATACTTTCCATCGTCTATCGCAGACTCGGAATGAAGGAAAAGGCATCATACGAAGCAGCCATGTTTGCCGATCAAAAAGACGACCCCACGGCCAGCACCTACGCACTCGAGTTCCTTCGCAAACACAATGAAGTCGCATCGGAGACTGTACCCTGGCATACTCACACCGATTTTGCTCCAGAACCAGCCCACTCAGTGGGACCATCTACCCAATGAATCTGTCACGTTTCCCGGTCATCCTTATCTTTGCAGCCACATCGTTTTTTCCGGCACTTGCATCAGCAGCCGACAAGAGTCACGGAGCCGCACTGTTTGCAGACAACGGCTGCCAGCACTGCCATACCATCCGCAAAAACGGGGGCATCAAGGGACCTGACCTCTCCGGAGTTGGCCGATCTCGTAGCAAAGATCAGATACGCACGCAGATACTGCAAGGCGGTCATGAGATGCCAGCCTTCGCAGACATCCTGAAAAAATCCGAAGTCGACGATCTTGTCGCCTATCTTCATTCCTGCCGCGACAAAAGCCAGAAATAACTCTACAGGGTTCAAATCGATAGGCCGTATCATCCGAGTTGTAACCAATCCGGCATAGTAAGTTCAACATGCAGCGAACTCGGCATGAATCTTCCTTCTCCTCTCCATCTCGTGCTGCGATCCTCCCTCCTATGGACCCTATGCGGAATTGCCACCCTCTCGCCCGTCGCCCAATCTCAAGATTCGATCAATCTGGGCCATCAATCTTGGTCCACTGAGAACGGCCTCCCACAAAACAGCGTTCATAGAATCTTCCAGGCACGTGACGGCTATATCTGGATAGCAACCGAAGGCGGTGTAGCCCGCTTCAACGGCATAGATTTCACAACCTTCAATCATGAAACCACGCCCGTCTTTACCAGCGACGATATCTGCTGCTTCGCCCAGGATCCCACCGGGCGAATCTGGATTGGAACCGCGGACGGTTTGCTTCAATACTCAGGTGGAATATTTCGCCGCTACTCAACCAGCGATGGACTCCCTGCTGGCGAGATCATCTCTCTCGCAGTAGCTGATGATGGAACTTTGCTGATTCTCTCTGGTGGTCTCATCACCAGGTTCGATGGGGTTCACTTCACAACGCTGGCCCTTCCGGACTCTGCCACTCCGGCAGCAATGGCCTCTGCCGATAACGGCGATGTCTGGATCGTATCAACCTCTGGAGTGTTTTTATATCAGCATGGTAGCTTCCACTCCCAGCAGTTCAGCCCATCACTGCCATCCGCGGACATCCAGGGCATTGGACCTCTACCAGGCGACGGTCTCTGGTTGCGAGCGGGAACGACTTTAGCGACAGTGCAAAACAGAACCACCCACACTTTACAAATAGAAACTAGTACGTCTGCGTCGCGCATCCAGACGGTCTTAGCTGACTCCACAGGAGATCTCTGGATAGGCACCAATAAAGGCCTTTTTTTTCTTGATAAAAATAGCGCCCGTCCACACCTCCAAACGGCTCTCGGCTCCAATAGCATTCTTTCTATCTTTCAGGACAAAGAAGGAAGTCTCTGGGTCGGCACAGAAACTAGTGGCCTCGCAATCCTTCGACGACAAAACTTCCGAACTATCTCTGACCTCTCGGATCACACAACAACAGCCATTACTCAGGCATCAGACGGCGCAATGTGGGTCGGCACAAATGGGGATGGCCTGGACCGCTGGCGGTCGGGAAATGTCCAACACTTTTCTACTCGCGATGGTCTACTAAGCGAGGTCATTCTCGCTTTGGCACCCGCAGCAGATGGCAGCATATGGGTCGGTACACCCGACGGTTTGAATCATATCGAAGGCACCAAGGTGCAGGCTTACACCTCCGCCGATGGACTTCCCGACGATCTCATCCGCTCTCTTCTCCCGGACGCTGACGGCTCCCTTTGGATCGGTACACGACGCGGCCTTGCGCATTGGCAGAACAATCGGTTCACCACATTGACGCAGGCCGACGGCTTCAAAAGCGACCTCATCGGAGTTCTTCTTCAATCCCACTCCCGCATATCTCCCCCCGGCCTGTGGATCGGCACCCTGAACGGACTCTCCCGCCTCCACAACGGAAAGATCACCACGTTCACTACAAAAGACGGGCTATCGGGAGATGTCATCACCTCACTCGCCGAGGGACACAACGGAACGCTTTGGATCGGAACCAAGGGAGGAGGTCTCAGCGCCTGGTCATCCACCGGCTTCAAATCTTTTCATCGAAACGATCTGCCGCAGGAGATTGATTCAATCATCGAGGATAATCATGGCGATCTATGGCTAGGTTCAAACCGAGGCATCACACGCGTCTCCGCCCCTAAACTCACTGTTTGCGGAACCTCTCCAAATTGCGACCCTCACCCGTTCTCTTACGGACGCTCCGACGGCATGCCAACGGAAGAGGGCGGCTCCATCGGCCACCCGGCCTCATGGAAGAGCACCGATGGGCTTTTATGGTTTGGGACCCGACGTGGTGTCGCAGTTGTAGATCCCGCCCAGCTCGCCGAAAACCACATTTCTCCGCCCGTAGTTATCGAACGATTCACACTGGACGATATCGAACTGTCACTCCGTACGACGGAGCAAAATATCGCTCCCGGCCATCACAGCTTTGCCTTTCAATACGCTGGCCTCAGCTATGTGTCGCCTGGCAAGGTCCGCTATCGATACATCCTCGAGGGATTCGATAAACAATGGACTGACGCTGGCTCACGCAGAGTCGCCTACTACACGAATCTTCCCCCGGGTCATTATCGTTTCCGTGTACAAGCTGCGAACAACGACGGCTTATGGAATGACGAGGGAGCGCAAGCTACTTTCTATGTCAAACCACCCTTCTATCGAAGGCTCTGGTTCATTCTTTTGACCCTCTTTTTCATCGCGGCCATCGGGTTTCTCCTCTACCGTCTTCGTATTCGGCGTCTCCAATCAAAATTTCAGGCAGTTCTCGCCGAACGTAATAGAGTCGCCCGCGAGATTCACGACACCCTGGCACAAAGTTTTGTGGGCGTCTCGGTACAGCTTGAACTCACAGCCCAACTTCTTGCTCAATCGCAGGTCTCTGCCGCCGGGCAGCAGATAGACAACACCCGAAAGTATGTCAGAGAAGGATTGGCAGAAGCTCGTCGTAGCATCTGGGACCTTCGTGCCGTCACAGCGCAACATACTCTGCCTACACGACTCAAAAATCTTGTAGAGCAACGCGCCGGGAAGCAACTTCTCATTCAACTAAACGCCGGTGGTACCTACCGACAGCTCCCCCCAGCGCTTGAAGATGAAATCCTCCGCATTGCCCAAGAGTCTCTGGCAAATGTAGCCCGTCACGCAAACGCAACTCAGGCATCAGTCGATCTGCGCTACCATTCGAATCAATTGACGTTGATAATCACTGACAATGGCCGCGGGTTTGCCGCCTCGGACAACTCCCTCTCCGGCAAAGGCCATTTTGGCCTCCAGGGAATGCGCGAACGGGCAGATCAGATTCGTGCTCAACTCACCATAGAGAGTTCGCAGGCAAAAGGAACTACCATCAAACTGGATGTTCCGATCCCTGCAGAGAAAGGTGCAACAAATAATGGCTGAACGCATTCGCATCCTTGTAGTAGATGACCATCACGTAGTTCGGCAAGGACTCGTGGCACTACTCAATATCATGCCTGGCATTGAAGTTGTCGGCGAAGCCGGCGACGGTCAACAAGCGATTGAACTCTACCGCACTCTACTTCCAGACCTCACTCTGATGGACCTGCAACTGCCCACACTTGGGGGAGTTGATGCCATTTTAAAGATCCGGGCTGAAGCGCCTGCCGCAAAATTCGTAGTACTCACCACCTTCGACGGCGACGAGGACATCTTCCGAGCCCTTCAGGCAGGCGCGAAAGCATATCTGCTTAAGGGGATGACCGTCGACGAACTGCTCTCGACTATTCAAGCGGTTCACGAAGGTAAAACCAAAATCTCACCAGCCATAGCGGAGAAGCTAGCTGAAAGAATGGGCACGCAGGCACTGACAACACGCGAGCTAGGCGTCCTGGAGCGCATCGTCGCCGGTCGAGCCAACAAGGAGATCGCCTCCGATCTCGACATCAGCGAAGCGACTGTAAAGTCACACATCAACAGCCTGCTCAGCAAACTTGGCGTCAGTGATCGCACCCACGCCGCAACCGTTGCTCTTCAGCGAGGAATCGTACATCTCAAATGAGCCGCCCTATGAATTCTCTTCTCATCACTCTGCTTCTTCTGCTTGTGCTGCCGTCTTTTTCCACCGCTCAGCAACGATCTACTTGGCGGTCAGCGACGCCGGAAGAGTTACAGACCGCACTGCCTGCTCGTGCACAGGTTGAGAAAGAGAGGATCGAAACTGAGATGCGTACCGCCTCAGGCATCATCGATCCGCACGGTAAGATCATCGCGGGAGTCGTCCTCATCACAGCAGGCTATTCCGCTGATGGAAAATACTCTCACTACCTTTTGATTCAGTCTCCTATCACCATCGGTGACGTCTCACTCTCCGTTGGCAGCTACGTCCTCGGTTGGAGGAGAGACAACGATAGCCTCTCCGTCAAATTCTATGACGCAACAACCGGCGATCAGCGCGGCACCGTTGAAGCTCACCGACTGACGAATGGCGCACGCGTTGAATCTTTCCGCATCTGGCCACCCTCCGACAATGCATATATTCAGATCGGTCGTTTCTCTGTACCTTATGTGTTAGGAAATCAAGCCGCAAAGTAGCACTCACACTAAAAACAAAGTCGGCAGTTGTTATCCGCTCGCAGGCACTGTACTTTGTACACATGAAAATGTGGAGCAAGATAAGTCTGTCAACAGCATTGCTCTGCGCAGCTGCTCTGCACGCACAAGATACTGCAAAGTGGGAGATCGGCCCTTTCGCGCGCCCCTCGCAGGGTAATCCAGTCATCTCTCCACGCTCACAATCGACATTCGCAGATCCCATACTCAAAGCTCCCGTTCATTGGGAGACCCTTCACACCTTCAACCCCGCCGCCGTTGTTCGCGACGGCAGAGTCTATGTTCTCTATCGCGCCGAAGACGACTCCGGCACCATGCAGATCGGCGATCATACTTCGCGGCTTGGCCTCGCGGAGAGCCTGGACGGCATTCACTTCACCCGACTCGCCGAACCGGTATTCTATCCAGCCGAAGATGCTCAAAAATCACGCGAATGGCCCGGCGGCGTCGAAGACCCACGCATCGTCGAAGCACCAGACGACACCTATGTCCTCACCTACACACAATGGAATCGCACGACTTACTCGGTAGGAATCGCAACATCCTCAGATCTTATGCACTGGGCAAAGCACGGACCGGCCTTTGAAAAGGCCGCAAACGGAAAATACGCACACCTGAAATATAAGTCGGCCGGGATAGTAACGCACCTCATCAAAGATCGGCTCATCGCAGCAAAAATCGACGGAAAATACTGGATGTATTGGGGAGAAGGCGCTATACACCTGGCAACTTCGAGCGACTTGATTCATTGGAATCCAGTCGAGAATGCGGACGGCAATCCCATCGAAGTGTTGCGGCCACGACCCGATCACTTCGATAGCACGTTCCCCGAGACAGGTCCGCCACCAGTCCTGACGCCTGCAGGGATCGTCGTCATCTACAACGGAAAAAACGGAGTAAAAAGCGGCGATCCGAATTTAGGGCCAAACGCCTACGCAGCTGGCGAAGCTTTATTTGATGGCAATAACCCTGCTCATATCCTGCAGCAGACGGAGCAACCCGTACTCAAGCCCGCAATGCCATACGAGAAGACGGGACAATACGCGGCGGGTACGACTTTCGCTGAAGGTCTCGTATACTTCCGCGCTCACTGGTTTCTCTATTACGGATGTGCCGACTCGTTAGTAGCCGTCGTGACAGCGCCGAATAATTAGTTAGTTATCATTGGCAGACCGGTCACTGGCCAATGATCTACACGAGACTCCGTGTTGGGTGCAATGCCGATCCCTGCAGATGACGCAGCATTGACGTCAACGTTCCATCCGTCGACAACCACAAGCGCTTCATCTCCTTTGAGATCCGAGGTGGCAACTTCAATCGTGATCTCCCTACTCTCATTCGGCAAGAAAGACACGTAGTTGTCGCTGTAGTAGACAGGCAAAACTCTCTCTCCGGATTTTTTGCGCCTCAACTGCAAATGAGCCATTAGTGCAACCTGAGAGCCAGGATTGTGAAGCATAACAGACAAATGGCTCTTACCCTCCACGTCGCTGCGTGTGACCTTCGCATCCAACACTACCGTTGGCAAACTACCCAACGCCTTCAGGTCGTCCTGTTGTTCCGGCAAGCCATGCCAGTAGAAGTTATCCGAGATCAATTTCCCCGTTGCGTCACGCAACTCCAGTTTAACGAAATGGACCGCCGACAAATTTGCGGGCCACGAAACGGGCCCAAGCGTAGTCGCGGCACTCGCAAGAGCGGTTACATCAAAATCATGTTGGTACTGGACCGACCCATCGAGATTGTAGATAGCAAGATGAGCGCGGGCCCCGTCCAATGGAGCGTCCAGATTATTAATTACCTGAACCTCGCCACTCGCCTCGTTCAGTTGAATATGTATCGGCTCAGCCGCCTTCTTCACTGCAAATAAAGCCGAGTTGGGTTCAAGATCGTGATGATAAAGCTGCCACACAAAACTGGGCTGCGCAGGGTTGCTCATCCACGTGAGTACACCGGTCGTTGGATGGAACAACTTTGCATTACGCCCCTCATACATCGCTCGAAATGCCTCATAGTTCGCAAGCTGCGACTTACGTACAAAATCAGCAAGGTTTGCCACTTTGCCATAGCGATCCGCAATCATCTGAGGATACGAATCGCCACCCGAGGCGCCCTTGGCAAAGTCATGCTCCGCCCAGTCGTCGTTGATCGTCTCCCAATCCTTCTCTGGCATCATCCCATGAATCGACTCAAGCGTCGGTACCGACACACTTCCGATCTCGGTCTTGAACGCCTCGTCGTACACGTAAAACTCTCGTGGCGTCCTCCAGTGATAAGGACCGTGCGAATTGACGCCGCGCCCATCCGCGGAGTTGGCCTGATACAACCGCGTAGGGTCAAGCTCCGCCATCAAAATGCGAAGTGCTTCGTCAATCTTTTTGGGAGGATACCCCTCATTCCTTGCACACCACAAAACGATGGAAGGATGATTACGGAACCGCAGAATCTTATCTCGCACATTGGCCATGTACGTGTCGAAATCGTCAGGATCAGGGCCGTCCGAAGGGTTCGGTTGAAAAAACTCGTCCCACACCAACAGGCCATACTTATCGCACAACTCGTAGAAGTCTTCGCTCGTACTCTGCCCAACCCAGTTGCGAATCATATTGAGATTAGCAAGCTGATGCATCCGAATCTGCGCCTCAAGTCGCTCTCTCGGATTGCGCTTCATCGCTTCGTCCAATCCCCAATTCCCGCCACGTACAAAAACACGCACTCCGTTCACTGAGATGGTAAGGTTCGGCGAATCCGGAACCTCATACGTAAACTTCCGAATTCCGAAGCTCACATCGCGGCTATCGGAGTCCTTCCCATCGACCTCAAAGCTGAGATGTAGCGTATAGAGATTCTGCGGTCCATATCCATTTGGCCACCAAAGCTTAGGATGGCTCATATGCAGAACGGCAGTCGTTCGCGGATCAAGCGAAATCGTCTGCGAGCTATGTGGTGCCACTTCCACGGCCTGCTGAAATGACACGTCTCCGAAGTTTCCCTTCAACACACCTTTCTGCGGCACATCGCTGATGTTGTCGAGCTTCGTTTGAATGGAGACATCCGCAGTGTCCACCTTGGGCAACGGCAGATCTGTCGTCACCAACGGGTCCTTGATCACCACCGGACCACTCGCCGAAATGAAAACTTTCTGCCAGATACCAGTATCGCGATCGCGAATTGCTGGGATCCAATCCCAACCGATCGTAGAAAGAAACGTAGGACCATCAATCGCAGTGATACCGCCGTTCGCTCCGACACCGTTGCGAATGGTATGTTCATGAGGGTCGCCAGGGTGCGGTTGCGGAGAGACAAGAACTGCCAGCACTGCCTTCTTCCCTGGCGTCACCATCGTTGAAATATCAAAGATCCCTCGCCGAAACGCGCCCTTCGTCGTGCCGACTTGCGTTCCATTCACCCACACTTGCGAAGAAAAATTAATGCCTTCAAAATTCAGCCAGACGTGCTTACCCTCATACGACTTCGGTGTCAGGAAGGTTGTTCGATACCAGTACGGCGAACGTGCCAGACTATCAGGGATCTTGTCTGGACGATTATTCTCCCCATACAAAGGTTCTGGATAAACACCAGCATTTACGAGGCTCGTCAGCACAGTTCCAGGAACAATCGCTGCATGCCAGCCCCGCGTCTTGAACCTCTCGGATGCAACATCGGCTCCAGTCTGCGACACCTCCGCAGCATCCTGCAACTGCCAACCTGAATCGATCGTAACCGCCTGTGCAATCGGTAAATTCGCTGCCAATGCCACCGCCCCCCACCCGATTGAACTGACGGCAACTGCAAAGACTAACCCGGATCCCCAAACTTTCATTCGCATTCGGCCATGCCTTTGATCTAACAAATTTTCGCAATCTACGAGGAGACTCTCTATTGCGATGGATATAGAAACCCTACACGATTCCGCATCTCAGGTCATGCCGCGTCGCTACTTCTGTATCGTCGTCTCCGCCTTCGTAAGTTTCTGTGAAACTTGGGCGGGTGTCGGTAGCTGAGTCCTATCCCATCCGCCACCTAACGCTTCAACTAACTGCACCGACGCAGTCATCTCCTGCACATGCAGAGAAGCGAGAGTCTCCTGATTCGACAGCAGAGTCGTCTGCGCCGTCACAACATCGATATACGGATCGATACCGGTCTCATAGCGAGACGTCTCCAGCTTCAGCCCCTCTTCAGCCGAGCTCGTTGCCTGCTCCTGTTTCAAAATCTGCTGCGACAAAATACGCACCGCCGCCAGGTTGTCCTCCACCTGCTGAAACGCAGTCAGTACCGTCTGCCGGTAGCTCGCAACGTCACTGTTATACGTTGTGATGAACTGATTGACCGTGGCGCGGCGCAACCCGCCATCGTAAACCGTCTCGCTCACCGTCGGTCCAATCGACCACACTCGGCTCGGCCAGTCGAATAGATGCTTCCATGACGAGCTCTCGAAGCCGCCCGACGCGCCCAACGTCAGCGTCGGATAGTACGCGGCGTAAGCTATTCCGATCTGTGCATTCGCTGCCGCCAGCTTTCGCTCGGCTCCAGCAATATCCGGCCTCCGCTCCAGCAACGCTGACGGCATCCCGATCGGAATCGGCGGCGAGTTCGTCAGCAAAGGTTTCACTTGAATCGAAAACTGCGATGGGTTCGCGCCAACCAGTACCGCAATCGCATGTTCAAACTGCGCCCGCGCCACACCTAGGTTGAGCGCCTGCGACTGTACGCTCTGCAGTGTTGTCTGAGCCTCCACCACCGAGATCCTGTCACCAATGCCCGTATCGTATTGGGCCTGTGTCAGTTCAAGCGCCTTCTTATCCGCCTCCACCGTATCGTTCAGTATCCTCTGCAGCGCATCCTGGCCGCGTATCTCAAAGAAAAACTCAGCCAGGCTCGCCTGTTCGGTCAGCTTCTCATTCTCCAGGTCCGCCGCGCTCAACTGCGCGCTGTACTGCTGTTCATGGATAGTATTGCGGACCCTCCCCCATAGATCCGGCTCCCACGAGATGTTGGCCGGTAGCGATCCAAGCGAAGACTCATGTCCAGGGTTCGCAGTACCTGAAACTCCCAGGTTGGACGACGACCGCGAACGTGTATACGATGGCCCAATCCCCGCCGTCGGATAGAGCTCCGAGCGCGCCTGCGCGATCAGCGTCCGCGCCTCCATAAAGCTCTCGAAGAACTGTTTGACGTTCTCGTTATTGATATTTAGCTGATCTTCCAGTGCGTTCAGCTCCGGCTCGTTATAGACTTCCCACCACTTCCCACGAAGCATCGCGTCCTGCGGCTGTGCAACCCTCCATCCGTCCGTCTCCTGAAACTGCGTTGGCGACTCCTTATACGTAACCACCGGCGCTTCTGCTGCAGGCGCAGGCGGTGGTGCGTGATACTTAGGGCCCACCATGCAACCACTCAGCAAGAGAGTCGCGAGGCTGAGACTCGTCGATAATTTGAGTTGGATATTGGTCATAGTTTTAAACATAAGAATCTACTCCGCACCGGCAGCAGCCGCGCTGCCTTCGGGATTAAACGTATCGCGCTGTCGCCCCAACACACGCAGACGCAGGCGATCAAGTGTGAGGTAAACAACTGGAGTGGTGTAGAGCGTAAGCATCTGGCTCATGATCAGCCCTCCAACAATTGTGATACCAAGAGGCCGGCGCAGCTCCGAGCCTGTTCCTGTCCCAAACGCCAAGGGCAAAGCGCCGAAGAGCGCCGCCATCGTCGTCATCAGAATAGGCCGGAAACGCAGCATACATGCCTCAAAGATCGCATCCTCCGTCTCCATGCCGCCTTCTCGTTCTGCCTGCAAGGCAAAGTCGATCATCATGATCGCATTCTTCTTCACGATTCCAATCAGCAACACAATGCCGATGATCGAAATAATATTCAGATCCTGCTTGAAGAGCATTAGTGCGAGCATCGCGCCTACACTCGCAGAAGGAAGCGTCGAAAGAATCGTCAGCGGATGAACCAGGCTTTCATACAACACGCCCAACACAATGTAGACAGCGAGCAGTGCAGTCACGATCAGCAGCGGTTCCGTACCCAACGACTGTTGATACGCCAGCAGGGTTCCTGCAAAAAATCCGTGAACCGAGGTAGGTGTCCCCAATCGCTGCTGCATCTGAGCAATACTCAGTGTCGCATCACTCAAAGACACACCAGGTGCAAGGTTGAACGACACGGTCACAGATGGAAAGAGCCCTGTATGGTTCAGCGCGAGGGGTGTCGTATTCGTCTGGCTCGTCGCCATCGCGTAAAGAGGAGCATTTCCAGTTGCCGTAATGCTGCTGCTGCCAGTCGGATGAAAGTAGATGTTGTTCAAAGCTGCCGGCGTCTGCAAATACTCGGGCGCCACCTCAAGCACCACGTAATATTGGTTCAACTGCGTGTAGATGATCGAAACCTCCGACTGTCCAAACGCACTGTACAAACCCTGATCCAGCGATTGCGCTGTTTGACCCAGCCTCGCCGCAGTAACACGGTCATAGGTCAGCATCTCATCGAGACCGCCATTTTGCTGGTCAGTATTGACATCCTGCAATCCGGGAAGCTTCTTCATCTCAGCCAGCAACCGAGGTCCCCAAGTCTTTAAATCCGCGAGGTTATCCGCCTGAATGGTGTATTGATACAAAGCATTGCTGTTTCGCCCTCCAATACGCAGGTCCTGCGACGCCTGCAAAAAAGCCGAAGCGACTGGGAGACGATTTAACTTCGGCCGAAGGCGGTTAATAATATCCGGAGCGCCAATCTTGCGTATATTGAGCGGCTTGAGAGCCACAAAGATATTCCCTGAATTACTCGACCCCTGGCCACCGGTAAACGCAATCACATTCTGCACGGCCGGATCGCTCTTAATTACATTCCCCAACTGAATGATTGAGTCATTCATTGCGGGAAATGACGCGTCCTGCGGTCCCTGTACACCGCCCGCGAGCGAACCAGTATCCTGCTGAGGAAAAAACCCCTTCGGAATCTTGATGACAAGCGCAACATTCAGCGCAATCGTGAGAAACAGCACAGTCAGAGTTAACCCCGGATTCTCCAGCACCCAATGCAGACTGCGCCGATACAGCGACAGAATCCAGTCGAAGAATCTCTCCGAAGCCATGTAGATGCGGCCGTGTTTGCGCTCATGTTCGTTCTTGAGAAGATACGCGCACATCATCGGTGTCGTAGTAAGAGAGATCACCATCGAAACCATAATCGCCGTTGAAAGCGTCACGGCGAACTCACGAAAGAGTCTGCCGACAATTCCGCCCATCAGCAATAGAGGAATAAAAACAGCAATCAGCGAGATACTGATCGACACCACAGTAAAGCCGATCTCTTTTGCTCCTCTCAACGCCGCTTCAAACGGTGCCATCCCATCTTCAAGATGCCGCGTGATGTTCTCCATCACTACGATCGCATCGTCCACCACAAAACCGGTCGAGATGGTCAGCGCCATCAGCGACAGATTGTCGATGCTGTAGCCGAACAGGTACATCACAGCAAACGTCCCGATCAAAGACACCGGAACCGCAACTGCCGGAATCAGCGTCGAGCGACCGTTACGAATAAAGACGAAGACGACGATGATCACCAACACGATCGAGAGGACCAACGTTCGTTCAACGTCGCTCACCGAGGCGCGAATCGTCGTAGTGCGATCCAGAACAATCGTCGTGGTGATCCCGCTAGGAATCGACGCCTCAACCGACGGCAACTGCGCGCGAATCCGATCGACCGTGTCGATAATATTTGCGCCCGGCTGCCGAAACACAATGAGCACCACCGCACGCTTCCCATTCAGGTACCCGGCCGCACGCGTATTCTGCACAGAATCGACCACGTCCGCCACATCGGACAGGCGCACCGCCAGACCCTTGTTGTACCCGATGATAATTGGCTTGTAATCGACCGCATGAGAGATCTGGTCATTCGCCAGAATGTCTGCGGATATATCCCCGTTGGTAATCTGGCCCTTTGCCAGATTCGCGTTTTGAAGACTCAGCACGGACTGTACATTGGCCATCGTCAGACCAAGACTAGCCAGTTTTGTCGGATTAACCTCGACACGAACCGACGGCAGCGCGCCGCCACCAGGATTTACCTGCCCGACCCCCTCGATCTGCGAAAGCTTTTGTTGTACGACGGTCGATGCTTCGTCGTACAGCTTGTCCGGTCCATACTTATCCGACGTCAATCCGATGATCATGATCGGCGCATCCGCCGGATTCACCTTGCGATAGGTTGGATTCGCAGGCAGGTTCGCAGGCAGGTATGTCCGTGCAGCATTGATTGCCGCCTCCACATCGCGCGCCGCGCCATCGATGTTACGACTCAAATCGAACTGGATCGTCACAGAAGTCGTGCCCAGGCTGCTCGCCGACGTCATCTCTGTGACCCCTGCTATATGCCCGAACTGCCGCTCCAGCGGAGTAGCCACCGAAGACGCCATGATCTCCGCACTAGCACCAGGCAAACTCGCAGCCACCGCAATCGTAGGAAAATCCACCTGGGGCAACGGAGACACAGGGAGCACCTTGAACGCTATTGCACCTGCGATCGCGATCGCTACCGTCAGCAGCGTCGTCGCTACTGGGCGGTGAATAAAAGGTGCAGAGATATTCATGGCTGGCCTTCCGCTACCGGCTCATTCGTAGCGCCATGCGTCGTCTTCTTTCTCGAGAATCTCTGGGCCAGATTGTCAAAGAAGATGTAAATCACAGGCGTCGTGTAGAGCGTCAGTATCTGGCTGAGCAGCAATCCGCCCACCATGGCAATACCGAGCGGTCTGCGCAGCTCCGAACCGATACCACGCCCAAACGCCAATGGCAGACCGCCCAACAGCGCTGCCATCGTAGTCATCATGATCGGCCGAAAGCGAAGCAGGCACGCCTCATAGATCGCATCCGTTGAGTTTTTTCCACGGTTGCGCTCGGCATCCAGTGCAAAATCGACCATCATAATGCCGTTCTTCTTCACGATGCCGATCAGCAGGACAAGGCCAATAATGGCCACCACACTGAGGTCCTGATGAAAAAGAATCAACGATAGAAACGCGCCCACGCCTGCAGACGGCAAAGTAGAAAGAATCGTGATCGGATGGATAAAGCTCTCATACAACACTCCGAGCACGATATACACCGTAACCAGTGCGGCAAGAATCAGCAGCGGCATACCGGACAATGAATTCCGGAACGATGCCGCAGTCCCCTGGAAATCAGCCTGCAGACTCGCTGGCATATGCATGTCCTTCTGCACCTTCGTGATCTCTGTGATCGCCCCGCCAAGCGCAGCGTTCGGTGCAAGATTAAAAGAAACAGTGATCGCCGGAAACTGTCCCTGATGCGTAATCGAGAGCGCCTCTGTCGTCGTCTCAAAGTGCGAGAACGCGCTAAACGGAACCGCGCTGCTATAGGCCGAACTTGTCATTCCCGCGGAGGTCGAGCCTTTACTCGAGGTCGAAGTGGACGTGCTCGCAGTCAATGCATTCACCGGTGGAGCAAGCGTATTCGCCGACGCCGTAAACAGCGCCGACGTCGTCAGCGCGTTCGATCCAGCCGAGCTAGAACCATTGCCCGAAGAGGTTGCCGCCGCTCCGCTGGTGCCTGACGCGGAGTTCGACTGAAGGTAAAGATGGTTCAACTTATTAGGGTCAAGTTGAAACTGCGGCTCAGCCTCTAAGATCACGTGGTATTGATTCAACTGCGTATACATCGTGTTAATCTGCCGCTGACCAAACGCATCGTAGAGCGTATTGTCGATCGTCGTCGGCGCCACACCCAGCCGCGAAGCAGTAGCCCGGTCGATGACTAACGACACCGCCAGTCCACCCAGCTGCTGATCCGTGGCCACGTCTTCCAACTCCGGCAACTGTTTCAACTTCGCGACGAAGCGGCTGGTCCAATCATTCAGCTCATTTTGATCCGGGTCTTCCAGAG
Source organism: Tunturiibacter lichenicola (assembly GCF_051013355.1). Taxonomy (GTDB): domain Bacteria; phylum Acidobacteriota; class Terriglobia; order Terriglobales; family Acidobacteriaceae; genus Edaphobacter; species Edaphobacter lichenicola_F. Next base: position 1,987,438 of record NZ_CP132944.1, read on the forward strand.
TGTACTGATACTGCGTCCGGCTCACCCGATCATCGACGGTGATGTTCTGCACGGGCTGCATGAAGATCTGAATATCCTGCACACTCTTCAACTTCGACTGCAGCCGCCGAACAACATCCGAGGCACTTAGATCGCGATCTTCCAGCGGCTTCAGGTTGATCGACATTCTTCCGCTGTTGATCGTCGTATTCGTGCCATCTGCACCGATAAAAGACGAGAGGCTCTCCACCGCCGGGTCTTGGAGAATCACCTTCGCGACCTCTTTTTGTTTCTCCGCCATCGCCTTCGATCCAATGGTCTGCGGAGCCTGCGTTATACCCTGAATTACGCCCGTATCCTGTACGGGAAAAAATCCCTTCGGAATAATCACGTAGAGATAGATCGTCAGCAGAAGGGTCGCAAGCGCCACCAGCAGCGTAATCGTCTGATAGCGAAGCACCACCTTCAGGGTGCGACCATAGAACGCAATCATCCGTTCAAAGACGTGCTCCGACGCTCGATAGAACCGCCCTTGTTGATCCTCAGGGTTATGCTTCAAAATGCGCGAAGCCATCATCGGCGTAAGAGTGAGCGAGACAACCGCTGACACAACAATCGTGACGGCAAGTGTCACCGCGAACTCGCGAAACAGGCGTCCGACAACGTCTCCCATGAACAGCAGCGGAATCAACACAGCAATCAACGAAACCGTCAACGATAGAATCGTGAACCCGATCTGCTCCGCGCCCTTCAGCGCCGCCTCCATCGGCGAGTCACCCTCTTCCAGATAGCGTGAGATATTCTCCACCATCACGATGGCGTCATCGACCACAAACCCGGTCGAAATCGTCAGCGCCATCAACGATAAGTTGTCGAGACTATAACCCAGCGCATACATCGCCGCGAAGGTACCGATCAGCGACAACGGCACAGCCACGCTCGGAATGATCGTCGCGTACAAATTGCGCAGAAACAGAAAGATGACCATCACCACGAGGAAGATGGTCAACATAAGCTCAAACTCCACATCGCTGACGGAGGCCTGAATAGGTGTCGTCAGGTCAGTAAGAGTCGTGACATCGATGCCCTTAGGAAGATTGGCCTCGAGCTGCGGCAAGAGCGCCTTGATGCTCTTGACCACACTGATCGTATTGCCTCCCGGCTGGCGCTGCACGTTCAAAATCACGGCCGGCGTCTGATTCATCCACGCAGCCTGCGTGCTGTTCTCCACGCCGTCCAGAATGTGCGCAACATCGGTCAACATCACCGGCGCCCCATTGCGATACGCAACCACGACCTTCGTATAGTCATGGCTCGTGACGAGCTGATCGTTCGCATCGATCTGGTAGTCCTGGCGCGGCCCATCGAAGTTTCCCTTCGCTGCATTCACGCTGCTCTGCGTCACCGCCGTCCGCAGGTCTTCGAGATTGATGCCATACGATGACAACGCTGTAGGATTCGCCTGAATCCGCACCGCAGGTTTCTGTCCACCGCTGATGCTGACCAGTCCCACTCCACTCAGCTGAGATATCTTCGGCGCCAACCGCGTATCCACAAGGTCTTCTACCTGTGAGAGCGGCATCGTCTTCGACGTAATCGCGAGCGTCAGCACTGGAGCATCGGCAGGGTTCGTCTTGCTATAGATCGGAGGCGCGGGCAGGTTAGCCGGCAGAAAACTCTGCGCAGCATTAATCGCCGACTGCACCTCCTCCTCTGCAATATCGATGTTCAGACTAAGGTTGAACTGCAGCACAACCACCGACACACCACCCGAGCTGGTGGAGGTCATCTGACTCAACCCCTGCAGCTGGCCAAACTGGCGCTCCAGTGGCGCCGTCACCGTCGTCGACGTCACCGTCGGACTCGCGCCCGGATAGAAAGTCAGCACCTGAATCGTCGGATAGTCCACCTCAGGCAGCGCAGACACCGGCAGCTGTGTGTAACTCACAATACCGACTAGCAGAATGGCAGCCATCAGCAACGACGTTGCGACAGGTCGCAGAATAAACGGACGAGATGGACTCAAGGAGCGCTACTCCCACTCGTATTCGCAGGAACCGGCTTACTCGAAACGACAACCTTCGAATTATCCTGCAACTTGTCGAAGCTGCTATTGGCAACCACATCGCCAGGATTAATTCCCGTCAGCTGAGTCGTCATGCCTTCTGTTACACCTGGCTTCACTGGGCGCATGTGAGCAGTGTTGTCCTGCAAAACATAGACAAACGACGCCGCACCATTGTGCTGAATCGCAGATGTCGGAACCAGCGTCGCGCCTTGCAGCGTATTCACCAGCAGACGAGCATTAACAAACTCATTGGGAAACAGCAACAAGTCCTTATTGTCAAAGGACGCCCTTGCCTTCACCGTACCTGTCGTCGTGTCGATCTGGTTGTCGAGCGTCAGCAGAGTCCCGGTAGCAATCTGCTTCAAAGCCGCCCGATCATAGGCATCAACAGGCAACTTGGCCCTCTGCTGCAGCCGCGGTTGAATCTGCCCCAGGTTGTCCTCCGGAACAGTGAAGATCACCGTGATCGGCTGTAGCTGCGTGATCACCGCAAGCGTCGTCGTTCCCGATGACTGCACCACATTGCCCGGATCGACCAGCCGCAGTCCCACTCTCCCCGAGATGGGAGCCCGAATATGGCAGTAACCCACTTGTATCTCGTCGAACTTGACCGTACCCTCATCGTTCTTGACAGTGCCGGCATCCTGCAGCACCACCTTCTCCTGATCGTCCAGCGTCTGCTTCGGAATCGCATTTCTCGACCACGCATCGCGATACCGGTCGCGGTCCATCGTCGCCTGCGCCAACGTAGCCTGATCGCGCTCCAGAATGCCCTGCGCCTGCAATAAATTCGCTTCGAACGGCCGAGGATCGATCTCGATCAGAGGATCGCCCTTGCGAACGATCTGCCCTTCCTTGAAGCGCACCGCAATTACCGGCCCAGTGACCTGGCTGGTGATCGACGCCGTATAAACCGGCGTCACAGTCCCGATCGCATCAAGGTAGACGCCGATATTGCCTTTCTGCGCAGTGGCAGTAGTCAGCGTGACCGGCCCTCCGGCACCGCGCCGTGGCGATGCTGCACTCTTCGTCGTGTCGTCGTGATGACGCAGCACCAGGAAAAAACCGGCAGCGAAGATAAGCAGCAAGACAATCCAAACGATAACCCGGACCAACTTATGTCTGGGCGTTGCTGGAGGAGGGGCCGGAAGTTGATGGTCAGGCCCTATGACTGGGTGTTCACTCGAATCGGCTGGCAATACGTCTCCCTTGCTGCCACACTTGAAATTTTGGACTCTAAGCACAACCTGTCCGATACTCTATCGACGCATGGAGGTACTTAAAGACTCAAGGTGGTCCATCCATCTCTAATCTTAGGAGTATCGATGCCACAAACATCTTCGTCTCAATGAGATGCCTTCGAGCATCCGTCAAGCTGCCCGCAAGTCGCTCTAAACGGCCAATCATTGAGGTCGCCACCCTCATCATGGTATGATTACGAATCGGCAGACTACCCTTCACACGGTAGCGGTCAGGAGCCCCGACGCTCCTCGTACCATCCTTCCCGGCATCGTTTTGAGGCTTTTCGTACTCAGGCTAGCGCCCCCAAGGGAATCTTCTGCGACTCAAGATTGGAGCACTTCGTCATGGCACAAAAATGTGATCTTTGCGGCAAAGGCCCGCAGTTCGGCAACAACATCTCTCACGCCCACAACACCACCCGCCGTCGTTGGAACGTGAACCTTCAGCCAGTCAAAGCCCAGGTCAACGGCGCAAGCAAGCGCATGCGCGTCTGCACCAGCTGCATCAAGACCGGCAAAGTCGTCAAAGGCTAATCAGCCTCAATAAAGCTCCAGAAACAGGTCGCCCCAGCCGCGTCGTAGCCGGCTGGGGCTTTTCCTGTTTTTCTATGCTGTCTTACTTCTTCTCAAATCCCAGTGAAGCACTGTTGATGCAGTAGCGCAGCCCCGTAGGCTTCGGGCCATCCGGAAAAACATGCCCCAGGTGAGCCCCGCAGGTCGCACACTGCACCTCAACCCGCCTCATTCCCAGCGAATTATCCTCAATTGAGACAATCGCATCCGGCGAAACCGGGTTCCAGAAGCTCGGCCATCCGCTTCCCGATTCGAACTTCTTATCCGAGGTAAACAGCGGCGCATTACAAGCCCCACAGTGATAGATCCCATCGTCGTGGTTGTTGACCAGCGCGCCAGTAAACGCACGCTCTGTCCCGCCCTCGCGCATTACATGAAACTGCTCCGGAGTAAGCAGCTCACGCCACTCTGCCTCCGTCTTGTGAACTTTCTCAACCTTTGTCTCGGCCATCGCTCCAGCCTCCTTTTTATCTAGGTTCTGAAGATTAGATGTCCAACCGCGCATTATGCTTCAGGCCGTGCCATACCGTCCGCGGGGGTCCCTGGCGATCACTTCGATCTCAACCAGCGCATCCTTCGGCAACCCAGCCACCGCCACCGTGGACCGTGCCGGCGCTACCACGCCCTTTGGCGCCAGATGCTTGCCATACACCTCATTCATCGCCGCAAAGTCGCTCATCGACTTCAGATACACCGTCGTCTTCACCACGTGGTGCATCTGCAACCCAGCCTCGCCAAGCACAGCCTTCACATTCGCAAGAACCCGCGTCGTCTGCTCGGTAATCCCCCCGGCCACCAACTCGCCAGTCGTCGGATCGATCGCAACCTGCCCAGACGCGAACAACAGATCCCCGACCCAGATCGCCTGCGAATACGGGCCGATAGCAGCCGGAGCTTCTTTGCTGGTAACAGCAACCTTATCTAGATCACTCATGCCCCCAAGTCTATCTCGTTCTTCAAGCAATGAAAATCGACGTTCCCCCCAACGTTCCCTGTACGATGTCTCCCATGCGCCTTCCTCTTCGATTGACCGCCTTGCTAGCCCTCGCCTTATCCATCGCAGCCGCCGCCACTCCGGCCCGCGCCGAAAAGTTGAATGGCTTCTACTCCGGCAGCGGCGGTCTCGCACAGGAGGTCCATCGCGTCCTCATCATCGAGTTTGCCGCTGACGGCACAGCCATCCTCCAGCAGAAGTGGCACGATAAGGATCCCCAGACCTGGCACGGCCACTGGAAGCAGGACAAGAAAACCGTCACCATCACCTACGACCAATCAAAAGACTCAAAAGACACCCAGCTACCCACCCCCCTCGTCTTCAACCTCAAACACGGCACCCTAACCGCGACCTCGTGGGACCCAACCACGCTCGGCCCGCTGGGCCCACCCAAACTGACCACATTCGGTGGCAGTGTCCCTCAGGTCACAAGCGTTGCGAGCTGCCAGGCCCTCAACACCATGGACCCAACTCAAAACTGCATCACCTGGGACTCTCGCCGCTGACGTCTCATCGATGTATCTCTCAATCTGTTACGAATCTGTGAAACTACCAGCCCCGCGAAACCGTCTCCCCTGACGCAGATTGCTCTCATCTACGTGGGCGCAATCTCGTCGTACCGCAGGTCAAGGTACGAAGCGGTTGAGGAGTTTTGACATGAATACGTCGTATCGGGCCGGGATCTTTGCCATCTGTCTCTCGTCGTTAAGCCTTCCAGGGTTCACGCAACAGCAGCCAGGCCAGGTGCCGGAATCGGGCCAGATACAGCCGGCTCCACAAAACTCCTCCCAATCCAACCACATCCTCCTCGACGTCGTAGTGACCGACCGGTCCGGCAAGCCAATACCAGGGCTTGCGGAAAAAGACTTTGTCGTGCGCGACAACGGAAATGTCCAGAACATCCTCTCGTTTCGCGCACACGGCGGTACCACCGCAACCGACGAGCTCCAATCCACCAAAACTCCGCTCAAGATCATCGTGATGATCGATGAGGTCAACACCACATTTGATCATGTAGCGTACGAGCGCGATCAGCTCAAGAAGTACCTGTTGCAAAACGGTGGAAAGCTTCCCCAGCCTCTGTTGTTGGGCTTTGTCTCTGACAAGGGAACGGAGATACAGTCCGTACCCTCGCAAGACGGCAACGCACTCCTGGCCTCCTTTGACCAGCACGAGACGGCGCTCCGTACCATCCGTCGCAACACTGGCTTTTACGGAGCCGAAGAGCGCTTTCAGATCTCAATCAACACCATGAGGTCACTGGCCGCCAAGGAGGCTCAACAGCCCGGCAGAAAGATGATCGTCTGGATCAGCCCCGGCTGGCCTCTGTTAACCGGCCCTCGCATTGACATGACCGCCAAACAGGCCCAGCAGCTCCTCGCCTCGATCGTCGACGTCTCAACAGCATTGCGTCAGGCCCGCATCACCATGTACAGCATCGACCCACTCGGACTGGCCGACGCCGGAAGCGTTCGACTCAACTACTATCAGGAGTTCCTCAAGCCCGTGACGGCGACCAAAGACGTACAGATCGCGGATCTCAGCCTCCAGGTCCTCGCGACCCAGACAGGCGGTCTCGCCCTCAACTCCAGCAACGATATAACCAGTCAGATCGCCCGCTGTGTCGCCGATGCAGATGCGTATTACACCTTGGCCATCGACCCCCACCCAGCCGATAAACCAAACGACTTTCACGCGATTAGCGTAAAGGTCGAAACCCCGGGACTCACGACCCGGACCCGCAACGGCTACTACACGCAACCGTAACCCTCCCAGAAGGGGCTTCCCGCCAACCGGCGGCGAAGCTCCTCCGGTGACGAGGCGCTAAACACTCCGGACACGATATGATGGAAACAGGCGTGTGTTCGCGTGGTGCGGCGTACGTCTTCCGGCCATTAACCATCCTTGGAGAACACATCCGTCGTGAATCAACGCAAATCAGCGGTTATTTTGGGTGCCCAGTGGGGCGATGAAGGCAAAGGCAAGATCGTCGATGTGCTGTCGGAGAAGTTCGCCGTCGTGGCACGCTACGCAGGCGGCCACAACGCCGGACACACCGTCATCATCAAGGGCAAGAAGTTCGTCCTGCAGCTGATTCCATGCGGTGTCTTGCGCCCTGAGTGCAAAGGCGTCATCGGCAATGGCGTTGTACTCGACCCCATGGCGTTCTTGAACGAGGTAAAGAAGCTCAAAGACGCCGGCCTCCCCGTCGACGGCCAGCTCTTCGTCTCCAACCGCGCCCAGGTCATCCTCCCGTACCACCGCATGATTGAGCTGGCAGCCGAAAACGCCCCAGGCCGAACGAAGATCGGCACCACCAGCCGCGGAATCGGCCCAGCCTACGAAGACAAGATGCACCGCAGCGGCCTCCGCGTCGTCGATCTCTTGAACTCAGCCCTTCTCCGCACTCACATCCAAAACGCCTGCCACGAGAAGAACACCATCGCCCACGCCCTCTTCGGCACCGAACCCCTCGACCCCAAGACCATGTACGAGGAGTACTCCCGCGCAGCCGAGCAGATCGCCCCCTTCGTCACCGACACCGCCGTCATGCTCAACCACGCCATCGACAACGGCGACAAGGTCATGTTCGAGGGAGCACAGGGAGCCCTACTCGACATCGACCACGGAACCTACCCCTTCGTCACCTCATCCTCCTCCACAGCAGGCGGAGCCGTCACCGGCACCGGTGTCGGCCCGACCCGAATCGGCACAGTCATCGGCGTAACCAAGGCCTACGTCACCCGCGTCGGCGAAGGCCCCTTCCCCACCGAGATCCACGACTCCACCAGCGACCTCCTCCGTGCCCGCGGTCAGGAGTATGGCGCCGTCACCGGCCGTCCACGCCGCTGTGGCTGGCTCGATCTGCCCCTCCTCCGCTACAGCAACATGATCAACGGCACAGAGTGGCTCGTCGTTACCAAAATGGACGTCATGGACGAATGTGTGGAGATTCCCGTCTGCACCGGATATAAAGTGAATGGGAAGCTCACCGACCTGATCCCCGCCGACATGCCCGGCTACAACGCGATCGAGCCGGTCTACACCAAACTGAAGGGCTGGAACTGCTCAACCGAAGGCATCACCGAGTTCGATAAACTGCCGCAGCTCGCACAGGATTATCTGAAATTTATTGAGCAGGAATCGGGAGCGAAGATTGGAATGGTCTCTACCGGCCCTGATCGTGACCAGACCATGACGCTGCCGGCGTTCGAAGAAGCTCTCAAAGCGTAAGAAAAGGCCGATTATGCTTAGTTTTACCGTGCGAATGACGTTTGAACAATCCGACCGCGACGATATCACAGACACGCTCTGCCACCTGGCCGCCGCCTCACGGAAGGAGCCCGGATGCATAAGCTATGTTCCCCACTTGGTCGAAGGCGAAGCCTGCACCGTCCTGATCTACGAACAGTATGCGGATGAGGCCGCATTGGAGCATCATAGAGCTACGCCGCACTTTCACCAGTACGCAGTCGGCGGACTGTACCAGAAGATGAGGGATCGTCAGCTCGAAAACCTCACAGCAGTGTGCTAACGCTCTTCACGCGGACTTTTCAGGCAGTGATTACGTCTTATGCTCTGAGGCCGGGTACTACTAAAGTTGTTTTGACTCTGCGCGGTAAATCGGTCTACCATCCGGTACGCTTATGCGCTTGTTTGGTCGTCTAACTCGTAAGTCGCAGATGACCTCCGCTGTCCTGCTGGCCGCCGCGGTCCTAAGCGCATCTGCGCCGTCCGCGCTGGCCTTGCACATGCAGCCGCTGCGCGAGAAAAAGCACGATGCCAAGCGTCAGGTGGAGGCGCTTGAAGAGCAGTGGCGTCAGGCCCAGCTCTCCGGCGACGTAGCCACAATGGACAGCCTCTTATCCGACGACTACATCGGCATCACCATGACCGGCCAGGTCAACACCAAGATGCAGCAGCTCGACCGGATGCGGAGCCACAAGTTTGCACTCAGCAAGCTTGAGATTGGCGAGATGCAGGTAAAGCTCGTCGGGGCAATTGCAATCGTAACCTCTCGGGCGGAGGTCGAAGGCGTCAACGAAGGCATTCCCGTGAAGGGAACCTACCGCTACACCCGGGTCTACCAGCGCCTGCCCTCGGGAAACTGGAAGATTACAAGCTTTGAGGCCACACGTGTTCCAGGCCCAAGGGGCGAAGCAGCCAGCCCGTCGCCCGCACACGATGCTTCGCCCAAAGCTGCGACCAGCGTGCCTCCGGTAGGCCCTTCTTAGAACAACTCCGTAGCTAGTGGAGAGTTGCTTTCGTTTTGCTTGTCATTCCCGAAGGGAACCTGCGTTTGCGATGTCTACACAATGAGAAAATCGTAGATGCAGCTCAGTCATTGATTGAGCACCCAACAAAAAGACCCTGCTCACTACCGGCAGGGTCTTCGTTGATGCTTTATTTGAGAAGCAGACCTTCAATTCTGCGTGTCACGCAATCTTGGGAGACACCTTGGAACTCAGAGGCGTCTTACGCATCTCCGAAAACTTCCGCAGATCGTAACTAGCCTCGGTCTGAGCTTCCACGCGAGGAAGATTGAGCGCAAGCAACCGCCGATAGAGCGAACGAGTCGCGCCAGTCAGGCGCGCGTCTTCGGATTCGTGCGGGAAAAGTGCAAGATACTTTCGGGTTGAAACTGCAGGTTTGCGTGGTGGAACGGGAACAAGGTACGGACGACGATCAGGCAACGGCATGCCGCGGTTCTCAAGCGAGGCTGGGGAGCCGGATCGCAGGTTTGCGGGAAACGTCTGTGTAAATGTAGCCATTGGAGCCCTCGATAGACTCGGCGCGAACCTAAGTCTTTCTATACGGGTTGGATGGGGACGGCGAAAGCTGGGTTGTATTAAGTCTTTTTGAAGGGGAGCCGCAGCTTCGCCCATGTTACATCCAACGACTCAGGAAGTACACGGGTTTCTGCAATAACAGTCATAAAATTCGTATCGCCGCTCCACCGCGGCAACGCGTGCATATGAATGTGGTCCGCTATCCCTGCGCCCGCTGCTTCGCCGAGATTAAGCCCCATATTGATCCCACCTGGTCGATAGACCTCCCGGAGAGCAACCTCAGACCGTTGCGCCAGGACCATCAGCTCCTGCGCAGCCTCCGCGGCGACCGCTGCAAGCGAATCGACATGCTGGTACGGCACAAGCAGCAGATGCCCGGTCGAATAAGGGAAGGCATTCAGGCAGATAAAACAAGACTGACCGCGATAAACAATATGAGCCGCCTGCTCCGCCGTCTCCCGAGCCATACCATTCGCGATCGCGTAGTCGACCGCGGCAATCATATTGCAGAAGACACAGTGTTTATCCTCAGCCTCGGACGGCGGCCATGCATTCAGCGCTTCAGGAACGCCGCTCCGGGCCTGTGGATCCGAACGAGTGATGTAGCTGTAGCGCCAGGGAGTCCAAAGCCGATCCATTCGGGGAGTATAGCGTGGCAGAGCGTCCCGTCTTCAGTACGCGGAACCCGATCCAAAGCTCCATCCGACCCTTCCCGACCCAAAACCTGAGCCAGACCCGAGCCAAACCCCTCGATCGTCGTCCAACTCGCAAATACTCCCTCGCGCCTGCACACTTCTTGCTCCAGGGCGCATCAAATGACTGCGACCCAAGAAGATTTCGTCCTCTGGATGACATGGTGATGAAAATGCATGCAATGGCGCTGCCATTTGTTGACGTACCGTATGCAAAGTTCTATGCTTTATCAGTGAGCTATTGCGTGTGGGACCCAAGTGCAATAGCTCCTGTGCAAGACCTGATTCCTTCCATCCTGCCGGAGCTGTCGCGAGGATAGAAACAACCAGCATCCCTCTCAGGATCGCTGATTGTTCTAGCCCCACGCACCGCGAAAGATGGACGGAATTCCTTGGATCCCGGAGTCCGCATTCACCATGGTAGAAAACCATAATCCTGACCACAACGAGAGCAAACCCCTGACCACCGAAACGGAAGTCCTAGCGCCCGAAGCGACAGCGGCTCACACAGACCTGTCTTCTGAATCCACCTCAACCCAACAGCATGAGACCGCCAACGACACGTCAAATGTAGCTGCACAGCATGTTGCACCCGCTGCCGCCGCTCATCAGACTGCAGACCACGGAACCGTTGCCACCGTGACCGCCGCAGCAGACGAGTCTGACGATGATTTGAACTACGACGCAGCTGACTTCGCTGCAGCCCTCGCAAACTTTGATCGCGAGCAAGCCGCCGAGTCCGCCGCTGCCCAGAACCTGACCGCAGAAGAGGTCATCGTTACTGGCACCGTCGTCAAGATCACCGACAAGCATGTTGTTGTCGACATCGGTCTCAAGTCTGAAGGTCTCATCCCCCTCGAACAGGTTCTCGACATCAATGGTGTCTCGAAGTTCAAGGCCGGTGACACTGTTGAAGTTGTCGTGGAGCGCGAAGAAGCCGAAGGCGGTTACCTGGTCAGCTATGACAAGGCTCTCCGTCACAAGGTCTGGGACAAGCTCGAGCAGGCCGCGAACGACAAGACCCCTGTCAAAGGCATGGTTCTTAGCCGCGTCAAGGGTGGTCTCACCGTCGACATCGGCATCAAGGCATTCCTGCCCGGCTCGCAGGTCGAAGTCCGTCCCGTCCGCAATCTCGACGGCTACATCGGCACCGAGATCGAAGTCCGCGTCATCAAGCTCAACAAGAAGCGCGGCAACGTTGTCATCAGCCGCAAAGAGCTCCTTGAAGAAGACCAGAACGCTAAGAAGTCCGTCACTCTCGCCACCCTGGAAGAGGGCAGCGTCCTCACTGGCACCGTCAAGAACCTCACCGACTACGGCGCATTCGTCGATATGGGCGGCCTCGATGGCCTGCTCCACATCACCGACATGAGCTGGGGCCGTCTCACCCACCCCCGCGACCTCGTCAACGTTGGCGACGAGATCCAGGTCAAGGTGTTGAAGTTCGACAAGGATAAGCAGCGCGTTTCGCTTGGCTTCAAGCAGCTCACGCCTGATCCGTGGCTCGACGCAACCGAGCGCTACCCCATCGGTGCGCAGGTTCGCGGCCGCGTCCTGTCCGTCACCGACTACGGCGCGTTCGTTGAGCTCGAGCAGGGCATCGAAGGTCTCGTTCACGTCTCCGAGATGACCTGGTCCAAGCGGATGAAGCATCCGTCGAAGATGGTCAAGCCCGGCGACGAGGTCGACACCATCATCCTCAGCGTCAACCCGAACGACCGCCGCATCTCGCTCGGCATGAAGCAGCTCCAGGACAACCCCTGGGAGCAGCTCGAAGACAAGTACCCGACCGGTGCCATCATCGAAGGCCGCGTTCGAAACCTCACTGACTTCGGTGCCTTCATCGAGATCGAAGATGGAATCGACGGCCTGGTACACGTCTCGAACCTGAGCTGGACCAAGCGCATCAAGCACCCCTCCGAAGTCCTCAAGAAGGGCGAGAAGGTTCGTGCAATCGTCCTCGGCGTCGAACCCGAGAACCGTCGTCTGTCGCTTGGCGTCAAGCAGCTTCAGCCCGATGTCTGGGATACGTTCTTCGCCCAGCACCGCGTTGGCGACGTCATCAAGGGCAAGATCCTGCGCACCGCGCAGTTCGGTGCCTTCGTTGAGATCGCCGAAGGAGTCGAGGGTCTCTGCCACGTCTCCGAGGCAGTCGATGCCGACAACAAGCCAGTCGCGATGGATGTTGACTCGGAGCACGAGTTCAAGATCGTCAAGATGAACCAGGAAGAGAAGAAGGTTGGTCTCAGCATCCGCGCAGTCGGCGAAGAAGCCAGCCGCGCAGAGGTCGAGAGCTACAAGGAGCGCGAGAAGTCGCCCAAGGGCAACAACTCCGGTTCATCTTCCTCCTCCTCATCGGGCAACAGCAGCAGCACCACGCTGGGCGACCTGATCAACTGGAAGCGTTCTGAGTCTGAGCGCGACTAATCTCCGACAGAGAAACTAAAAAGGCCATCCCGATCGGGATGGCCTTTTTACTGTTTGCTACAAACGCGAAGCTGGTCGCCCAACTCTGCCTAAGCAGAGATAGAGTGCATGGTTGTGGTCGATTCGAGGGCTCCGGCGGCCATCTTCGCAGAAGCGCGACGCATGACCTCAAGCTCCGCCGGTGCGAAGAGCTCCGGAGGGATACCACCAACTGCAACGTGTCCCGGATCGTCTCCAAGCGCCATCGATATCTGATTCCACCGAAGGAACGGCGACGTAGTCGGAAGTGTAATGATGCGACGCTTCGGCTCCGGGAAGGCAAAGTACGCAGACCACGTCAGCAGAGTGAGGCCAACCGCAACACCGTTAATTACGCTGAACATGGAGTACATGTCAGCGTTGTGAGCAATCCACGCGGAGTTGACGAGGCTGGTGGTCGCAAGAAAACCTAGCCCGAGACTGACTCCAAAGATCCTGCTCCGATAAGAAAGGCCCATCGGACGAATCGCAAAGCAAACAAACAACAGCAGGCATAGCGTAAGGATGCTGGAGGTTTGCTGCAACTGCGTGATCATCGCAACCATGAAATTAATGCCGGACAGGTGCGGCGTGACAGCTACACCGACAGCGACCGCGACCGAGATGGCAGCGACCCATCGGAAGACCAACATCCCAAGGCTTTGCAGGCCTTTCAGCGGGGCCATCGCAAGTTTGAAGATGCTATAAATCACCAACAGAGAGAGGATAGATTCAAGCGCGTAGCTCGACCAGTAAACATAAAAATAGATCTGATACGCCAGATGCCGCTCGATTCCCGAGTGAGCACTCATATAGATCAGAGGTAAACAGATAAAGGAACATACCAGCCGGACGCTCATCAGCGCGAAGAGAAAAGCAAACTGACGAACTGCCTTACCACGCAGGATGAACCAGATAACCAGTGCGCAAAGGATCGGCTCAAGATATTCCAGTAAAGAGACTAGACTGTCTGGGGAAATCTTCATTTGATTTCGTACCTCTAGAACAATCCCTAGCGTAGCGTATTCCAGAGGTCGGTACAATAAATTATTGGTAACCTATGCAAAAATTTGCTGCATCAGCGGCCTTTCATGCCACAGGCATTCGGATCACTCGGAGCGCACGTAGGTACAGGCAGCATGCTCGTGCGGGATGCAGTTACCCGGTTCTTCGCGGAGGCGCTGGTGGTCTGGGTGGTAGCAGCTACACCGGTAAGGACGAGGACAGCAACGAATGCGCGGACGATGTTCTTCATGAAAGAGACCTCTTGGGAAATTTTGGTTCAACTTGTTGGTAATAAGAGTCTTAGTGCTTGGTGTTAGCGGCCCTTCATGCCACAGGCATTCGGATCGCTCGGAGCGCAGGTAGGAACAGGCAGCATGCTCGTGCGGCTGGCAACTGCGATGCTCTTCGCGGAGGCGTTGGTGGTTTGGGTGGTGGCGGCGGCGCCGGTGAGGACGAGGACGACTACGAATGCGCGAACGATATGTTTCATGAAATAAACCTCTTAGGAAATTTAGACTTAAGCTGTTGATAAAACGCGTCTTAGTGCTTTGTATTAGCGGCCCTTCATTCCACAGGCATTCGGGTCACTCGGAGCGCAGGTAGGGACAGGCAGCATGCTCGTGCGGGATACAGTTACCTTGTTAGCCTTGGTCGAGGCAGAAGAGCTCTGGGTCGTGGCAGCTACACCGGTAAGGACGAGGACAGCAACGAAAGCGCGAACGATGTTTTTCATGGTAGGACCCTCTTAGGAAATTTAGATTTAAGCTGTTGATAATAAGCGTCTTAGTACTTTTTATTAGCGGCCCTTCATGCCACAGGCATTCGGATCGCTTGGAGCGCAGGTAGGAACAGGAAGCATACTGGTGCGGCTGGCAACTACGGTGCTCTTCGCGGAGGGGTTGATGGTCTGGGTGGTGGCGGCGGCGCCGGTGAGGACGAGGACGACTACGAATGCGCGAACGATATGTTTCATAGCGAGATACTCCCTAAGTTGTATTTCTGTAAAAAGATTTCTCTGGACAAACCAGATGATGTAACAATAGGATACAAACTGGAGTAAGTCTAATAGAATCAGTTATATACGGAATTATTAAACAACAAGGGTTACTAAAGTACCCGGATTGTTCGCGCGGATGGGTAAGGGACGCGCTCCGAATAGCCGATGGGTGCCCCCGGCAATCAACTCTTCATCTTCTCGGTTTGCGGCTAAAACCCGGGAGTTTTAGGCAGATTGGAAGGCAAAGAAGCATAGGGACAATAGCGCTAAATCACACTGCTGAAGAGGTAAGCGCACTCGCTTGGATGCGATCGGAAGCCTGAAGGGATGTTTTTTTCACAAACAACCTGCCGCTGGACTATTCGTTCAGGCGCAACTTCGCTCAATCACTCCAGCGGAAACACAAATTATGTCGTGTGAAATTCCCTGCACACCCACTTCTGCGTAAAAATTACGCAAAAGTGGGCGTTTTCAGGCTTGAACTGTAGCCGGAGCGGGGGCTTCGACGGTCTTGGTTCCGGCAGCCGGAGAGGCTGGAGCAGGAGCCTTTTTCGGTGCAGGCTCTGCCTTTTTTGACGGGGCGAGAATCGCATGAAGTGTGGTTCCTTCCATGCGGGGCATAAACTCCACCAGACCGGCGTCGCCGATATCCAGAATTAACCGATTGATGATCTTGTAACCGAGATCGCGGTGAGCCATCTGCCGCCCTTTGAAGCGCAGGGACGCCTTGACCTTATCGCCTTCGCCAAGGAAGCGAACGGCTTGGTTCTTCTTGGTCTGATAGTCATGCTCATCGACCGTAACCGAGAACTTGACCTCTTTGATGACGATCACCTTCTGCTTCTTGCGTGCCGCACGGTCGCTCTTGTCCTTCTCATAGAGGTACTTGCCGTAGTCCTGGATTTTACAGACCGGTGGCACGGCATTAGGCGATATCTCTACAAGGTCAAGCGAGCGTTCGCGAGCCATCTTAAGAGCGTCAAAAGGTGCCATTACGCCAAGCTGTTCGCCGTTTTCGTCAATGACGCGAATCTCGCGGGCGCGAATGCGTTCGTTGGTGCGGATAAATGACTTCGCGGAACGTTTATCAATTGGTGGAATAAGTCGCCTCCACAGCGGGGTTTTCAGCCTGCTATGCGTTGTTTAGGGTTAGATGCAATCGTACGAAAGGTTGCACCGCAACATAAAGTATAGCACCTTGACCACGACGAGCCTCCTCGTCAAACGCGGTCCCACTCTCGCTATCAAGGTAGGTACGGCCAGAAAGCTCCCCGTGTTCCAACGCACAGCCCGATTCATCTCCCGGCAACGTCACCGACTTTGGAAACCTGCCCCCAATCATGTATGTTTGCTCGGAAGCAGTAGAAAGGAATCAAAATGAGACGCCGTATCTTGCTGGTTGATGATGAAGTCGCCGTGTTGCTGACGTTGAAGGCTGTGCTCGAGATCAGCGGGTTTGATGTGGACACCGCAGCCTCCGGTCGCGAGGGCGTCTCAAAGCTTCACACGCGCGAGTACCAGATGCTGATCACCGACATGCGCATGGAACACGAAGCTGCCGGCGTCGAAGTCATCAAAGCCGCACGCGCCGCCGCGTATCACCCCGCAGTCGCGCTCCTCACGGCCTTTCCCGTAGCCGAGGAGGACTGGCAGGAGATGGGCGCCGACGAGCTTCTCGTCAAGCCGATGCACACCCGTATGCTTCTCCAGCAGATCGAGGACCTCATCACCTCCCACGAGCAGAAGCTGGGCCTGCCGACCGGCATGGAAAAACAATCCCCGCCGCCCGCTTCAAAGAAACCCGCAAAAAAAGCCACCGCCGACAAGCCAGTCGCAAAGAAGGCCACCAAGAAGGCAGCGAAGAAATCCTCCACTAACGCGGCCGCAAAAAAAGCCGCTGCGAAAAAGCCCCTCGCAAAGAAGGCCGTTACGAAGACGGCAAAGAAGCCCGTGAAGAAAGCCCTGAAGGCCTCCCGCAAACCCAGGTCAACTCCCCGCCGCACTAAAACCTAGCCGGACGTAGCCGAAAGCCTTGCCTCAGTGAGACGTGTGTTCCTTGATGTAAGTACGCAGGGCCAGGTTGAGGCTCATCGCCTTTTCCACCCCGCTATCCAGCATGCGCAGCCAGTCCGACGCCGGCTCCTTCAAGTGAGCCGTGTTGAGCAGATAGCTGGTCTGCACAATAATCTCAAGCGCGTTGCTCAGGTCGTGTGCGATCTTGCGCATCTCGACTGAGATCTCTTCTGGAATCTTTTCGAGAGTCTCGGGAGCCTGGGAGTTAATCTTCGATTCAGTCATGTGTTGGTGGTGCCTTCCTTACAGACTAAACTCCTTTTCCAGTGATAAGTCTCTAGGCTCCTGAAATTGGCTGCAGTCCGATAGATGCAATAAAGAAATAGATGCTCCCAAACTCCTCTGGCGACGCGCAAAAATTCAACATCACGCCGCAGCCACCACAAGCCGTCCGATTGACAGCAACCCCGGTGTTTGTAAGACTAAAGACTCGCGGTTAGCGTGCTCCGGCCATCAGTGCGGAGTGTTTGACACCGTGCCGTAGTGGCGGAATTGGCAGACGCGCATGGTTCAGGTCCATGTACTCGCAAGGGTGTGGGGGTTCGAGTCCCCCCTTCGGCACCAAAGCTTTCGACAAGGTAGCGGCTAAGCCTGCAGGAATAGGCACACGCCAGACACAAGCCGCTACCGGCAGCCTCCGCCACTCACCCGTGCTGTGAACTGAAAAGACCTCATGCCCACCCAGCTCGACCAGATCCTTGCCCACACAAAGCTGCAGGTCGAAGCCCGCAGAGCAGTCGCCGACCTCGCCCAACTGGAACGCAACGCCGCCCAGCACACTCCACGCGGCTTCCGCGCAAGCCTCCAGACTGCGGCCAGCGAAGGCCCAGCCATCATCGCCGAGATCAAAAAGGCCTCCCCTTCAAAAGGCCTCATCCGCGCCGACTTCCACCCCGCAACCCTCGCCGAAACATTCGAGGCCTCCGGCGCAGCAGCACTCTCCGTCCTCACCGACGAGCACTTCTTCCAGGGCTCCCTCGCCTTCCTCCGCGAAGCCTCCACCGTCGTCCGAATCCCCTGCCTCCGCAAGGACTTCATCCTCGACCCCTTCCAGATCCTCGAAGCCCGCGCCCACGGCGCCGATGCGATCCTCCTCATCGTCTCCGCTCACACCGACGCAGCCCTCAGCTCCCTCCGCGACGAAGCCCACCGCCTCGGTCTCGATGTCCTCTGCGAAGCCCACGACCGCGAAGAGCTCTCCCGCGCCGCCGCCCTTGGCTTCGACCTCATCGGCATCAACAGCCGCGACCTCCGCACCTTCGCCGTCCGCACCGAAGTCTTCACCGAGCTTGCCGAGCACATGCCGAAGAACGCCCTCATGGTCGCCGAGAGCGGCATCCGCACAGCCGACGACCTCAGGCATCTCCGCGACGCCGGCTACAGCGCCTTCCTCATCGGCGAGACGCTCATGCGCCAACCCGACCCCGCCGCAGCCCTCGCAGGCCTGCTGGATCGCGAATACTCCCCCAACATCTAATCGTCAGCGCCACTCGCATCATCGAATCGAGAGCCTCATGTGGATCAAGATCTGCGCGAACACAAATCTCGACGACGCCCAGCTAGCCGCCGAACTAGGCGCAGACGCAGTCGGCTTCGTCTTCGCACCCAGCGCACGCAACATGACCGCAGCCGGCGTAGCGAAGATCACCCCACACATCCCGTCATGGGTCGAGCGCGTCGGCGTCTTCCCCACCCTTGAAGCCGAAGAGATCGCCCGCACCGCGCAGCAAGCGGGCCTGAATGCAATTCAGCTTCACGGCGGCGTCAGCCTCGACCTCCTACGCCGACTCCACACTCTCCTCAACGGAAGCGCAAAGCTGATTCAGACGGTGCATTGGAATGTAACCGCTGGCGATACAAATAATGCAAGCGCCGCAGTAGTAGCCAATCACCTCCGCGAAATCGCCGCAGACGGCCTCGTAGACCGCGTACTCATCGACTCAAAGGTAGGCGCAGCAACAGGCGGCACCGGCATCACCTTCGATTGGGACGCCGCGCGCACAACATTCGCCGAAGCAGGCACAGGCCTCAAGCTTATAGTGGCTGGAGGCCTGCGTGAAGACAACGTCACGGACGCAATTCACAATCTGCGTCCGTGGGGCATCGATGTTGCAAGCGGCGTAGAGCAGACACCCGGTAAAAAAAGTCCAGAGAAGCTGGCCGCATTCATTCGCAAAGCGAGAGAGTCCGCCCAATAGCAGACTGCGCTTTGGTGTTTACTCTAAATTTTGTTTTTAGATTTGATTGAGAGCGTCATGCTCTTCGACAGTTACATCCGGCCAACCTACACCGAATGTTTTGAATTAAGCGTGGTGCGGAAGCGACTGGTGAATGCGCATCTTCGGGCTGCGATCATGAAACGTCTGTGTACGCAGGTGCACAGTCGCCTCTCGCGGCTTCGCCGAAGCGAACGCAGGAGCCAGGGCCAGCAAGAAAGCGATAGAAATCTTCATCTTCATAGCGGGAACCTTTCTATATATGAGACGCGCTACAGGCCAACCCGGATTCTTATTTCACGCCACACGAACCACAAAAACAGGGCGGATGAATATACAACAAACGGGTAATGACGCAAGTATGAACGCCAAAAAGCCTTAGGTCATTCGATTTCGCGCACCCGGTAGCCAAACCTCTATTGCCCAACTAGTATCTGCCCACCACATAGTGGTTCAGCAGCGCAGCGACACACCAGGTGGCACACCCCATACAACCTCATCGCGAAAACAAATAGGGAATCTGTCTCGCCACAAATAAACAAATCACGTGGCCGAACCTCATCGCCAAAAAAATCGGGTGGCTATCGTTTGAATTCTCACCGCAAGAAAATCGGGTGGCCCATCCTTTGCAGTCTCACCGCAAAGGGTGGGTTATTCGCGCTACGCGCGAACCAGCCTTCACTCCACGTCCCCCAGCTACTTCAGCGAAACAACCCCCAAAGCCCTCACCATAAACGCATACTGGTCCACCGTAGCCTCGATGCGTTTGCTCAACGGCATCCCCGCCCCATGTCCCGCCCGCGTCTCCACCCGAATCAAGATCGGATTCGCCCCCACCTGCGCAGCCTGCAACGCAGCCGTGTACTTGAAGCTATGCGCCGGATACACCCGATCATCATGGTCCCCCGTAGTAATCAACGTCGCAGGATACGCCACCCCCGGCCTGATGTTATGCAGCGGCGAGTACTTGTAAATCGCAGCAAACTCCTCCGCACTCTCCGAAGGCGCCCCGTACTCCTCCTTCCACGCCCACCCAATCGTGAACTTATCGAAGCGCAGCATATCCATCACACCAACCGCCGCCACCACCGCACCAAACAGCTCTGGCCGCTGCAACTCACAAGCCGCCACCAACAGCCCACCATTACTGCCACCAAGAATCGCAAGCTTCGACGCGGAAGTGTACTTGTTTGCAACCAGCCACTCAGCCGCCGCAATGAAATCATCAAACACGTTCTGCTTCTTCAGTCGCGTGCCCGCATCATGCCACGCCTCGCCATACTCACCACCGCCACGCAGACCAGGCTGCGCATAGATCCCGCCCATCTCCATCCACATCACATGCGCCGAAGAAAACTCCGGCATCAGCGGAACATTGAATCCGCCATACGCATACAGCAGCGTCGGCGCGCTCCCATCAAGCGCAATCCCCTTCTTCTTGCTGACGAACATCGGCACACGCGTGCCATCCTTGCTCGAATAAAAGATCTGCTCGGTCTCATACAAACTCGGATCGAACAGCAGCTTCGGCTGTCGATACACGGTCGACTTCCGCGTCTTCATATCCAACCGGTAGATCGTACCCGGCGTCGTAAAGTTGCTGAACTGATAAAAAGTCTCCGTGTCCTCACGCAGTCCACCGAACCCATTCGCCGTACCAATCGCAGGCAGCGCAAGCCTCTCAATGAACCTCCCATCGAGACTATGCAGCTCCACCAGACTCTGCGCATCCGCCAGATAGTTTGCAATAAACGTATCGTCGATGATCGACACATCGCTGAGCTTGTTTTTACTCTCCGGAATGACAGTCTTCCAGTTCTCCCGCTCGGGATGATTCAAATCAATCGAGATCACCTTGCCATTCGGCGCATCGAGCGTAGTCAGCAGCCAAAAGAGCGTCCCGTCATTATTAATCGGCGCATACGTCGCATCCGCAACATCAATCAACCGCACGATCGGCGCATCGGGCTGCTGCAGATCCTTAATAGCCAACTCATTGTTAGGGCTCGTCCCCTTCGACTGATGCAGCACCAGGTACCGGCCATCATCGGTCACCTGTGCGCCCACGTTCAACTCCTTATCATCCGGACGATCGAACACTAACTTGTCTTCGCTCTGCGGCGTCCCCAGCTTATGAAAGAAGACCTTGTGAAAGTAGTTCGCAGCCTTCAGCGCCTCAGCCTCGGGAGCGTCGTACCCCTCATAGAAAAATCCACTGCCATCCTTCAGCCACGACGCCCCGCTGAACTTCGACCACTCCACAACATCAGGCAGATCGTTACCCGTCGTTACATCGCGCACATGCCACTTCACCCAATCACTACCCGCATCCGCAATCGAGTAAGCCGCCAGCGATCCATCGTCGGTGATGCTCAGTCCGCTGATCGCAACCGTCGCATCTTCTGAAAAGGTATTCGGATCGAGCAGCACCTTCGGCTCACCATCCAACCCCGTGTGCCAGTAGATGACATTCTGATTCTGCAACCCGCTGTTATGCGAATAGAAATACCGGCTCCCGCGACGGGCAGGAGCGGTGTACCTCTCAAAGTTGATCAACTCCATCAACCGCCGCTGCATCGCCTCGCGAACCGGCACCTCGGCAACATAGCTCTGCGTCAACTCGTTCTCAGCATCCACCCAGGTCTTCAGCTCAACCGAATCCACATCCTCCATCCACCGATAAGGATCGCTAACCGCCGTCCCAAAATAATCATCCATCTGCTCAACCTTGCGAGCAACGGGATAGTTGAGCTTCGAAGAAACCAAAGAAGAGGTCGACGCAACATCAGAGGCGAGTGTCATTGAGAGAGCATCTTTCAAAAAGTTAGGGCAAAAACTGCCACCCTTCCGGACTATAACGCACAACGCATACGTGAGCGCA
The DNA here is from genome assembly GCF_051013355.1 of Tunturiibacter lichenicola. Lineage (GTDB taxonomy): Bacteria > Acidobacteriota > Terriglobia > Terriglobales > Acidobacteriaceae > Edaphobacter > Edaphobacter lichenicola_F. The sequence goes on from NZ_CP132944.1 coordinate 2,009,392, forward strand.
CAACGGCATATCTGGGCAATTGCTGTTGCCGTTGCTGTTGCCGTTGTCCTTGTCGTTGCTTGTTTTTTTGGTTGTCATTCCGCAGCGAAGCGGAGGAATCTGCTGTTGCGGTTGTCCTTGCCCTTGTCTTTGCTCGCCTTTTGTTGTCATTCCGCAGCGAAGCGGAGGAATCTGCTGTTGCTGTTGCTGTTGCGATTGTCCTTGCCCTTGTCTTTGCTCGCCTTTTGTTGTCATTCCGCAGCGAAGCGGAGGAATCTGCTGTTGCCACCGTTCGACCCGACACCACCCCAAACTCCTGTCATTCTGAGCGCAGTCGAAGGGAACACCTGCAGTTGGTCCACCAAACCCCCCACCCCTCCATTCCACCGCCCAAAAATAAAGTTCAAAAACGTGGCGTATTTTTCGCCCCCAAAAAAGTGCCCTCCACCACCACGATTACCACGCAAACCACCACAAATGGACCACAAACTACCATCCAAAATCACTCCAAAAACTCAAAAACCCCCAATAGAATCCCACTCCACCACACCAAACTTTTTTCCAAAAAACACAGCATAAAAAATCCCAACACCCTCCGGTTAGACTTGAGCCATGCGGGTCATCCTCTTCCTCCTCCTGCTCTCAAGCGCCGTAACCACCCTGGCGCAGGAGCCTCCCGCCACCGGCGACCAAAGCTACACGCTCAAAACCCAGTCCAACGTGGTTCTGGTCCCCACAACCGTCCAAACCAAGCATGGCGAGATGATCTACGAACTCAAACCCGAGCAGTTTGTCATTGAAGACAATGGAGTTCCGCAGATCGCCCACCTCGACGTAGACACCGACTCCCTAGGCCTCTCCCTCGTCGTCGTCGTCCAGTGCAGCCGCGCCGCTGGCTTCGAATACACAAAATTAGCCGGCCTCGGCACCATGGTCGACGCCGTAGCCGGCGACGCCCCACGCGAGGTCGCCATCGTCACCTACGGCTCCGCACCGCTCCTCCTCGGCAAGTTCTCCAACAACGTCGACTCCATGAGCGCGGCCCTCGCGCAGCTTGAACCCTGCGACGATCCCGACGCCTCAACACTCGACGCCGTCTCCTACGCAACAAAACTGCTGGAAGCCCGCCAAAATCACTACCGCCACGCCATCCTGCTCATCAGCGAAACCCGCGACCACGGCAGCAAAGCCAAGCCCGCCGAGGTGGTCGCAGCGCTCGGTCGCACCAACACCGTCGTCGATTCGGTAGCCTTTGGCCCCGGAAAAACCGAGGTTATGAACGATCTAAAGTACGGCGGCGGCAGCGGACCAATCGGCCTGCTAGTCATGGCCGTCAACGCTTTGAAGAAAAACGCCGCACACGAGTTGGCTGCCCTCTCAGGTGGCGAGTACATCAACTTCACCACGCAGAAGGGCTTCGACGAAGGCCTCCATCAGCTCTCAAACCACGTCCACAACTACTATTTGCTGAGCTTTCAGCCCCACGCTGAAGCAAATGGCCAGCCCGCGTCCGGAATGCATCGCATCCGCGTCAGGATACCGGACTATCCCGATGCACGCATACGATTCCGCGAGAGCTACTTCGCCGGTGAGCTGGACTCAGCAGCGGCCGACACTAACTAATCGCGTTCGAACTCAAGATTTTGCCTCTCTTCTGCGATCAATCCACCGTGACGAATGGAGCATATTATGGGTCTGGCGCTAACCAGTGGTGCGAACCGCTGCCTTCGCCGATAGAGTATTTTCGTACTAGTTATGGGCATAGGTTCTTCAAATGAGAGTGGAGAAGGCCGTCTACCATCTCTCAAGCGGATGGCACTCATTGGACTTGCTCTCGCATGTCTTGGCGCCGCTGCGCTACTGCTCAACATGCACAGCTGGAACGAGGGCGGCGTCACGATTATGTGGCCCTCAAACGGTCTTCTTATCGGCGTATTGTTGTGTGTGCCCCGGCGTCAGTGGCCCGCATACCTGGCCGTTGGCTTTGCCGTCGATCTGGGGATCAATCTTGCCTTGTCGTTCGCATTCTGGGTCTCCGCATACCTTGCGTGCTGCAATATGGTGGAGGTCGGCATTGCGGCGTTTTTGATGTATCGAACCGTCTCACCCAGACCAGACCTGACCCAACGCAAACAGTTGATCAGTCTGCTCCTGTACGGCGTCGTCGTCGCTCCTGCAATCGCCTCGCTGCTTGCGCAGTTGAACACCACCAGCGCACACTCGCAGCATCTATTCACCTCCTTCAAACACTGGTTCGCGGCCGACGCTCTTGGCGTTGCCGTAATGACACCGCTCTACCTCTCATTCGTGGAGCGTGAGCGGTTTGCCGGGCGGTCGCGACTCGAGGTCGCAGGTCTCTTGACGATAGTGAGTGTCGCCACAGTCGGTGTCTTCTGGCAAACGCAGTTACCCCTTCTATTCCTTTTGTTACCGTTGCTGCTCATAGCAGGCGTTCGCTTGCGGCTGGCAGGCTCCGCACTGGGGCTGTTGATCGTCTCAATTGTTGGAGGATTTCTTACTATTCAAGGCCGCGGGCCAGTGGCGCTGATGCACTTTGGCACGCCGACGACGCATGATCTGCTTCTACAGTTCTTTGTCGCAATCTCAATGTTGATGCTCTACATCGTAGAGGTCGTTATCGCCGAGCGCGAGCGGTTGCAGACTGACCTCACAGCCAGCGAGACACTCTTCCGCCTGCTGGCCGAAGCCTCGAACGACGTAATCGTACTCACCAATCTCTCTGGCAAGAGACGCTATATCTCACCCGCGGTAATCACTGTTCTGGGATGGCATCCAGATGAGCTCACAGGGCATACCTATCATCAGATCGTTCATCCAGAGGACGTCACCGCTGTGGAAGCGATGATGGAGAGTTGCCGCGAGGGCATCACCGCGGAACCTCTTATCTACCGATGCCGCAAAAAGGACGGTAGCTACGCGTGGATGGAGGCCAGCATGAGGCTCTACCACGACGACACGAGCAACGAGCCTATCGGATTCGTCAATGTCGTCCGTGACGTCTCAAACCGTAAAGCTGCAGAAGACGAGTTGACCCATGCCTTCCGCTTAGTGGAGAACCTCGCCATGGTGGATGGCCTGACATGCATCGCCAACCGCCGGCGTTTTGACGAAACCATGGACCGTGAGTGGCGACGCGCCATGCGGGACGGAAGCCTGCTCTCCTTGTTGATGATCGATGTCGATCACTTCAAACCCTACAACGACATCTACGGCCACGTATTGGGCGACGCGTGCCTGCGCCGGATCGCCGAAGCAGCACAAGAGGTGATTCATCGCTCCTCAGACCTCTTTGCGCGCTATGGCGGCGAGGAGTTCGTAGTGGTGCTACCAAACACGGATCGAAACGGAGCACAGCTGGTCGCGGAACAGATTCGTCGCGCAGTTGAAATGTGCAGCCTGCCCCACTCCGGCAATCCGCACGGAGTGGTCACGGTAAGTATCGGCTGTGCAACTCTGGCGCTCGGCCACGACTCTGCCGCAACCGCACTGGTCGAGGCTGCAGACCAGGCCATGTATCTGGCCAAGTCTGCCGGACGAAATCGTGTCGAAGTCGCTGCCTCATCCGCGGTTGCAGATGATCTCCCTGCAAAAAGCTAGGCAGTGATGACCGGCAGCTGAAGCGTTGTGCCAATCGGAACGCTATTGGGATCGGCTAAATTATTGGCCTTCGCGATCTGAGGATACTTGTTGGCGTTGCCGTAGAACAGCAGGCTGATGGCCGAGAGGGTGTCGCCCGATTTGATGGTGTAGGGCTGGGTATCGCCGCCGGTGTTTGTGATCTCGTGATGAAGGTCAGAGTACGTGGGATCTGCCTTTTTGATGTGGTCCCACACACGCTCGAGGACGACTCTCGAAGGAACCGAGCCTTTGATGTGGAGCTGCTCTCCGTCGAGATCAACTGCATCGACGGTGGCTCCATATGGAGCAAACTTCTGCAACGACTCAATGACACCAGCATACTTCTGTTTCAGAGCTTCAAGATCTGCCATGGCATGACTCTCCTTTGTCAGCGTGACTGACTGTTGTGTGATCCTGTTTGGAGCGAACGCCGTGGCCCATGCGCCCATCGAGATTCAGCCAAATTCGAGTCTGACCGATACAAGTACGTCGGACTAAACGAACTTGCTGAGAAGCGACTGCGCCATGCTGCCCATGGAACTCGTTGGCGCTGCCTGTCCATTCGGAGCGAAGTGCTGGATGACCATAGGTAGAACTGCAGCGAGCGCAACTTGAACGACTTGTGGAGACACGCCTGCCTTCTCTGCGGTCTTTTCTATGAGCCCCGTACCGCCCAGGCCCTGCTGAACCTGCTCGGGCGTTGCTGTGGCAGCCTGTCCTGTGCCCCAGGCACCGACGTGTTCCGCCATGCCATTGTTCTTGAAAGCGTCCAGAACGCCTTGAATCCCTTCAGGGTGCTGGGTGAGAGCTTCGATGAATCCTCCAGCTACCTTGGCCTGATCGGTCCCGGCCGCAGCCCCGGTCTGTCCGGCGAGCGATTGAATCATGTCCATAATTCCCATGTTGTTCACCTCGCACCCACTATATGTCTGATCCTCGCGCAATGCAGCGGCAACGCCAAAATATTTTATGAATTCTCATGAGGCGGAACACTGAAACCATGTCATTTCAATCCAGAGATATACGAAAAAGCCGTTTTCAAACCCGATATTTCAAAATCAGCGGTCAAGTTAAACCTTCGCAAAAACTCTTCTCCGGAAATGGCCCAAAACATCCTGTAGATTCATTTTGATAGCGCAATCAGTGGCTCTGCCGTTATCCTCCTCATGCACGCGCCCGATCAAATCCGTTCATCCAACGGAACACACACGCTCTCCGAATCCAACACGCCTCCGGTCTGATACATGCCCGCACCACGCCTGCTCTACGGCTTTACCATCTTCCTCGGCGCGTTTCTGCTCTTCCTGGTTGAGCCGATGGCCGCCAAACAGCTCCTCCCCGCCCTGGGCGGATCCTCAGCCGTATGGCTCACCTCTCTTGTCTTCTTCCAGACCACCCTCCTGTTGGGTTATCTCTATGCCCATTGGCTCACGCGCACACCCGTACGGAGCTGGCGAAACCACCTCTACCTCGCGTCTTTAGCCACGGCCATCATTCTCATCGCCACCCAAAGACTTCTCCCTGCCAACCTCAGCTCCAGCTCAGACCACCCTGTCGCCACCATCTTCATCGATCTCACCCTTACGATTGGCCTGCCCTTTCTGCTCCTCAGCTCAACCAGCCCCCTGCTGCAGATCTGGTTTCTTCGCGCCAATGGCGGCACAATTCCTTACCGCCTCTTCGCCCTGTCAAACGCCGGCTCGCTCCTTGCCCTGATTGCTTACCCATTCATCGTCGAGCCCAACTTAACGCTCAAACTTCAGCGAACCCTCTGGTCTTTTGGCTTCGCTGTATATGCCGGCTTCTGCGTCGTGCTGGCCCGTCAAGCCCGCACCACCCCACAACCGGAAGTATCGGATATAGAACCGACAACACCGCCAACATCAGCTCTCACAAAATGGCTATGGTTTCTCCTCCCCATGGCTGCTGCGATGCAGCTAAGCGCCGTCACGCAGCATCTCACCGTCAACATCGCCGCCATTCCCCTGCTCTGGATGCTCCCTCTGGCTGCATACCTTCTCACCTTTATCCTGGCCTTCGAGTTCCCTTCTCTGTACCGTCGCGGTATCGTCGTGCGCCTCCTGGTCGTCATGCTGGCCGCACTAGGCTATGCCATCTCAAAGACCGACGTCAGCCTTCCCATTGGCATCGCCATCATCTTCTTTCTCGCAGAAGCATTCATCGCCTGCCTCTTCTGCCACGCCGAAGCCTGCGCACTACGACCCCACCGCTCCGCTGAAACAACTCTCTTCTACCTTCTGATCGCCGCCGGAGGAGCAGCCGGAACCTTCTTCATCGGCATCCTGAGCCCACTCATCTTCTCCGCCAACTACGACCTCGCCATCTCATTCTTCGTCACTGCCGCCCTCGCCGTCGCCGTCACCTGGAACGATGGCTGGCCGCAACGTCTTCTCTGGTCCACCGCCAGCGGCCTGCTGCTCTTCTTCGCCATCATGCTCCACACCGCCTACGGGCACGACGCGATCCTCGAGGTCCGCAACTTCTACGGCACCCTCCGCGTGAAGCAGCTTCCCACCAATCACGGCGACATCGAGCGCATGCTCCTCAATGGAACCATTCAGCATGGCACCCAGCTCTTTGCCCCTGGTCTCACTCGCACACCCACCACCTACTACGCCGACAACTCTGGCATCGGACTAGCCCTGCGCAACTGCTGCGACGACCGCCCCCGAAATATCGGCGTCATCGGGCTCGGCACCGGAACCCTTGCCACCTACGGCACCGCCAGCGATCACATCCGCTTCTACGAGATCAACCCACTCGTCCGCCCCATCGCGCAAAACCTCTTCACCTACCTCCGCGACTCCCCTGCGCAGATCACATTCGCAGACGGCGACGCCCGCACCTCGCTGACCAGCGAATCCCCGCGAAACTTCGACGTCCTCGCCATCGACGCATTTTCAGGCGATGCCATCCCGCTGCATCTGCTCACCACCGAGGCCATCGCCCTCTACAAAAAACACCTAGCGCCAGACGGCGTCCTGGCCTTCCACGTCTCAAACCAGTACCTGAACCTGCCCCCTGAGATCGCCCAGCTCGCCACCGCCGCCAATATGCAATCAAAGCTGGTCGAAAGCCAACCTGATGAGTCCCTCGGAGCGTTCCGATCCACCTGGGTACTGCTAACCACCAGCCAAACCTTCTTTAGCCGTCCTGAGATCGCCAACGCCGCCACTACAACACCCACAGATGCACGCCTGCGCCCCTGGACCGACGACTACTCCACTATTCTGCCCATCCTGCAGCTAGCCCACCACTAAACGGCTTACTTCGCCCACGCCAATCCATCCGCCGCGACCCCGGCATCGATCAGGCGCGTCATCTTCCATTGCTCCAGATCGATCTGCGCAACCTGCTTGCTTCTGGTGCAGGAGACAAACGCCGATTTGCCATCTGGACTCACCAGAACCTCAGTCGGGCCATCCGCAACGTCGATCGTCTGCGCAACCTTCATCGTCTTCAGATCAACTACAACTACCTGTTTGCCCGTCCGTTGCGTCACCAACAACCATCGTCCATCCAGCGTCGACGCCGTCCCATACGCAACCGCGGGCAGCGGCACCCACATCTTGATCTTGTTCGTAGCAGTATCGATCACCGCGAGCTGCGGCTTCGTCTGGTCAGCCGTAAAAACCATGCTGTCGTCCCGCGAGATAGAGATACGTTGCGTGTCTTTCGAAATAGGAATAATCGCCAGCGTCTTCCGCCCTTTCATATCCAAAACGGACACCGTTCCTGGCCCCACGTTCGCCGTATACCCTCGCGACCCATCTCGCGACAGCACTAACATATGCGACTGCTCCTGCCCCGTCGGCACACTGCCCACAATCTTCAACGACTTCGGATCGATAATGCTCACCGACTTGTCCAACTCCGTCGTCACATACAACATGCCGCTGTTTCGGTCGTAGATCGCGCAGTGCGGTCGCACGCCATGGCCGAAATCAACTGTGTGCACGATCTTCCTGCTGGCCAGATCGATCACAGAGAGCTTGCTGCCGTCCGTCCCAGCCTTCCCCACACCCGAGTCGCCATAGATCGGCACATACGCCGTCTTCCCATCCGGAGATGCCGCGACTTCGTGACCAGTCACACCGTCAACCGGCACGGTGGCAATCTGCTTGCCCGCAGCAGGGTCGACGAGGCTCAGGTCACGATCCCCCTGGTTGACCACCAACAGCATCGGCTGCACGCTTTTGCTTTGAGCACCCGCAAGACCCGTTGCAACACACACAACTCCGCACATCGCCAGAGAACGCAGAAAGAGAACACTATTCATAAGGCGATAAGTATAGCCGCACTGAATCCGACACCGGCGAAATCTTCCAAACGCCACCATCTCGGCCAATCGACCTATACTTGCAGAAGGTCATGCCCGAACTTCCCGAGGTCGAAACTGTAGCAAACGGTGTCCACGCCCGCACTCACGGCCAGACCATACGCTCCGTATGGACCAGCAACAAGCCCCAGACCTTCAAGTCCTCACCCGACGAGATCATCGAAGTCCTCACAAACAGCCGGATCGACCGCGTACACCGCGTCGGCAAAACTATCGTCGCCGACCTGACTCGCTCCAAAGATCAGGGCAACCAGTCAGCCCAGTTCCTCGTCCACCTCGGAATGACCGGCCGCCTGCTCGTCTCGACACCCGACACTCCAATCCCGCCGCACACTCACGCCATTCTGACTCTAAGCAGCGGAAAGGAGCTCCGCTTCGTCGACGCTCGACGCTTCGGCCGTCTCTCCGTCGTCGCGTCCGCCACACAGGAAGAGAAATACATCGGCCCAGGCGCCGAACCCCTCACCATCTCCCTCGAAGACTTCGTCGCTCTCTTCCGCAACCGCAAGACCCCCATCAAGGCCGCGTTGCTCAACCAGTCCCTTCTCCACGGCGTCGGCAACATCTACGCCGACGAGGCACTCTTCCACGCGGGCATCCGCCCCACTCGCTACGCCGGTCGGCTCACTCGCGCAGAACTCACTCGACTCCGCGCCGCACTCATCAAAGTCTTGTCGGAAGCCATCAAGCTGGGCGGCTCTTCGGTCTCCGACTACGTAGACGCAGACGGCGTCGCTGGCTTCTTCCAGCTCCACCACCACGTCTACTCACGCACTGGCCAGCCCTGCCGCATCTGCGGCACACCCATCAAGCGCGTCGTCGTCGGTGGCCGCAGCACCCACTACTGCACTACTTGCCAGAAGTAGGGCTCGACTCCACGAGCGTTAGAGCCCACCACCTACCGAGTGGCAGCCTGCTCAGCTGAAACTGCGGCTCCGATAACCCGTACTTCCGGGGTATCTTCGACGATCTCCAGGGAATAACCCAGCAACGGGCTCATCTTCACCATCTGCGACAGATAGTCCTTCAGCATCGACATATCAAGAAACCGCGTATTGAAGCCCGCAATAAAGATCTTCCCCGGCCCTGCCATATGAATCGTAGTAGACGACGCTGCCGCCAGCGCCTTGTGCCATAGCCGTTTGAACTCCAGGCAGCGGGCGTCGCCCTGTTTTGCCGCTTCAAAGACCTCTTCCGGTTCCATATCGAGAAACCGCAGCCGCATCGCACGATGGCCCATGATCCCTTCCATGTGCCCACGCCCGCCGCAGCCGCAATAGCGCTCCTTCTCATCGAGCGTCACAACAGAGTGGCCACCCTCCCACACGCCGGGAGCGAACGGGTACCTTCCATAGCCAATTCCCACGCCCAGCGTCCACACACGAATCATGCTGTCCAGCTTGCCATGCAGCGAGGCCAGGCCCGCAGCCATGCCGTCCGCATCGTTCACCGCCGTAACGCTCACGTCAAGCCCGTGATTGCGCAACTGTCCGACAAGCAGCTCCTGGATCTTCGCGCCCTTCAACTGCGGCAGGTTCGGGGCCTCTGCGACCACGCCGTCTTTTACCAGCCCGGGCAGAGCCACGCCAACCGCCGTAAAATCCTTCGCACCATCGGCTGCGAGGAGCACCTGATTTGTGATCGTCTCCACCAGCGCTTCGGTATGCTGCTCCACCAGTGCGTCTTCGTCGTCGTGATCTTCAGGAAAGCGTCGCACCGGCCCGACGAGCTTGTGGTCTACCACCAACCCGGCCGAGATCCGTTCCGACAAAATAACCCCAATTGTCTTTGCCATTACCCTGTCCGCCTCATCCTGGCTGCCGCATTTTTACTATTCAAACTTGCTCACGCGGTTCAACCCGTTGAAAGCCGCAACTTTATAACATTCCGCGAGAGTTGGGTAGTTGAATACCGTATCGACGAAATAATCCAGCTTTCCGCCCAGTGCCATCACCGCCTGCCCGATGTGCAACAGCTCACTCGCGCCCTCGCCGATAATGTGCACCCCGAGAATCGCATGTGTGGTCCGGTGGAAGATTAGTTTCAACCGGCCCGTCGTATCGCCGCGAATCTGTCCCCTTGCAATCTCGCGATAGTAGGCCACGCCAACCTCGTACGGCACGTCCTCTTCGGTCAACTGCTCCTCCGTCTTCCCAATAAAGCTAATCTCTGGGATCGTATAAATCCCATACGGATACAGCCCCGGGTTCGACAGCACATTCTCGTCGCCAAACGCCCTTGCCGAGGCCACCCGGCCCTGCTCCATCGACACCGACGCCAGTGACGGAAACCCAATCACGTCACCCACGGCAAAGATATGCGGCACCTTGGTCCTGAAATCTTTATCCACCGGAATACGTCCACGCGAGTCCGACTCGATCCCCACAGCCCCCAAATTCAGTTCATCCACATTACCCTGCCGCCCAACCGCATACAGCAGCGCATCGCCCTGAACCTTCTTCTTACTCTCCAGATTCGCCACAACGGTGCCGTCCGGCATCTCTTCAACCGACTCCACCTCTTCATTCAGCCGCATCGTCACCCGCGTGTCTCGCAGATGGTAGCTCAGAGCCTCGATGATCTCCTGATCCGCGAACTCCAGCAGCCTCGGCCTGCGCTCGATCAGCGTCACCCGCACTCCCAGAGCCGCGAACATACAGGTGTACTCCACGCCAATCACGCCGCCGCCGACGATAATCATCGTCTTCGGCAGATTCACCAACTCCAGCACCAGGTCGCTGTTGATGATGCTTCGGCCATTAATCGGCACCTTCGGCGACGCCGCCGGCTTGGTCCCCGTCCCGATCAGGATGTTCTTTGCCTCATACACACTCGACCCACGAGAGTTGGTCACCTTCACATGCGTCTCGTCTTCAAAGCTCGCAACACCCACCAGCATCTCGATGTTGTTTCGCGAAAGCTGCGCCTCGGTCACGTCAATCTCGGTCTTGATCACATGCTGAACCCGGAACGCCAGATCAGCCATCGTGATCCGTTCCTTCACCCGGTAGTTCATCCCATAGATGGACTTGTAGTTGTAGCCCGAGAGGTGCAGCACTGCCTCGCGCATCGTCTTCGAAGGGATGGTCCCGGTGCTGATGCAGGCGCCCCCAACTACCTCGCGCATCTCTACCAGCGCGACTTTTTTGCCTAATTTGGACGCATAAATTGCTGCTCGTTGCCCGGCTGGGCCAGACCCGATGACAATCAAATCATAAACACTACTCATAGTGGCACTTACTCATGGACATTGACTCCAACGCCGTGGCTGGTTCTGTCCCGTTATCGGCCCCTCGAGTGGCGATCGTGAGGGGCCAGTTTGTTGACTGTGTGCGCGTTCGCCTTACTGCCTTGAAACTACCACACCAACATCACAGACTCCACTTAGAGGGCCTTGGCACCATACACTGATTTGACCATGATTCGCTACGCCATCACCAGCCGCGCTTTCCACCCTGGCACCGAACAGGAAAAACAAGCGGCCCTCCTCGCCGAAGCCTCCCGCTGGATCGTCGAAGGCATCGACTTCATCCAGCTTCGGGAAAAAGACCTTCCCGCCGCCGAACAGGTGCACCTGGCCCGTAAAATAACGGAAGCAATAGCGTTATCTTCCAACCCCACGAAACTCCTGATCAACTCCCGGCCCGATATCGCCCTTGCAACAGGCGCTCACGGCGTCCACCTCACCAGCAGCCCAGGCGAACTCAGACCCGCCCACGTCCGCACCCTGTATGCTGACGCCGACCACGAACCGCCCCTCATCACAATCTCCTGCCACACCCTTGCGGAGGTACAGCTCGCCTCTCAAAACAAGGTCCACGCCATCCTCTTCTCCCCGGTCTTCGAAAAACCGCTGCTCGATTCATCCCCGCTCCCCGGCCAGGGTCTAGGCCAGCTCAAGGCTGCGTGTTCCTTCGCCTCTCCCACCCCGGTCTACGCTTTGGGCGGAGTCACCCTCCAGAATGCTTCATCCTGCCTCGCCGTCGGAGCCGCAGGCATCGCTGGAATTCGTCTCTTTCAGTCCGTTACGGCAAAGTAGCGACAGACAGTCGCTTTTTGCGTTCCAGCCCATTCGCGGTAGTATGGCATCCTCTCGCTGAGCTCGATCATCCTGCAGAATCAGAAAGGTGTCGGCCATGACACAGCCTGATCCCCACGGGCACCTGTGCGACACCCCGCCCGAACACCGCGCCGCCCCAGTCTACTTCGCCTGCCTCATCAACGATGCCGAACGCCTGATGCAGTACGCCGCCGAAATCGGCCTCGACGTCTCCAACGAAACTCGACACGCTATCCTTTCCGCTCGCGCCATCTACCCCGCGGAGTGGACCGAGGACGCAGCCGCAAACCTGCTCGCTGCCGTCACAACCCTCGCCAACCGCCTCAAGCCTGTTACCGCAGAAAGTCTCAAGGCCTACCACGACGACACCCGCCCGACCGTCCGCTCTTACCTGCGAATCGCAATCGTCCTGGCCTGCATTATCATCCCGGTCTCCGTGGCATCTTTCGTCACCTCAGCCCTCTCCGTCGCCGTCAACGCCGATATCACCAAAGCGAATGCCCTCGCCGTCAAACTGCGGGCGCAACTGGGTCCCCCACAAGGCCCAGGCGAAGCCCTGGCACCACTTCCGAAAGGAATCAGCGAAGCCGATCTGATCTCCGACCTGCAGGACTACGCTTCCACCGTCAGAATCCTCAATGCCCGCGCCCGCAAGCTGAACTACTTCATCATCCCATTCCACCGGATACCATCAGAAGACACAGGCACCCCGGAACAACGAAAACAACGCTTCGAACTCCCCATCGGCATACCCGACCCGATCGCCGCCCGCGACAACATCACCAACACCTATCAGGATGTGCGCTACTTCGCCCAGTCCATCCTCACCGACATCGCTGTCTTCTATGGAGCGATCACCAGTTGCATCTTGCCAGTGCTCTACGCTCTGCTGGGCACCTGCGCCTATCTCCTGCGCAGCTTCGAAGACCAGATGGGCAGCCGAACCTTCACCCCGTCCGCCGCCAACTCCGCCCGTTTCCTCATCGCAGCAATCGGCGGAGCCATCATCGGGCTCTTCAACAACTTCACCGTTAGCCCGGATGCTTCGATCCCGCCCCTGGCCCTGGCCTTTCTAGTGGGCTACGCGGTCGATGTCTTCTTCGCTTTCCTGGAAGGTCTCCTCAAAGCCTTCACCAGAAACGCAAGCGCGTCGAACCCGCCCCCAAAGGTGGGGCCAGCCTAACCGCTGAAGCCACCACTGCTGTTCGCCCGTCTTTTTTGGTTGTCATCCCCGAAGGGGATCTGCTGTCGCCGTTGATCCCGCCGTTCCTTCCCGTCGCCATACGAACAAATGACCTTTAGCCGACCCACCTGTCCCAGATGCCCGTTTCTCAGACAATGGATCGCCAACTTACTTCCGATAAGCCGACATCTCGGTACCAATCCTGTAGGAGCAAAGCAATAATGTCGTAGCTCTGCAAAGCCAAAGTGTCGCCGGGTGATCCTTGGAACAAGGATCGTGAGGCGAAGATTGGGCTGGCTACAGATGAGCAAGCAGGAGTTACGACGGGTTGAGGTTTTGACCGAGGTACTTGCTGGCCGGCGGACGACGGAGTCGGCGGCGGGTGTGCTGGGTGTGAGCTTGAGGCAGGCGCAGCGGCTGGCGGCCAGGTATCGAGCTGGTGGTGGTGGAGCGATGATCCATCGGTCTCGGGGTCGGCCCGCGTCCAACCGCTTAGGTCCAGGCGTTCAGGAGTACGTGCTCGGGCTGGTCCGGCAGAACTTCCGCGACTTTGGTCCAACGCTTGCTGCCGAGGCCTTACTCGAGAGGCATGGGGTTACGATCTCGCGTGAGACGCTGCGCAAGTGGATGGTCGCCGAAGGTCTATGGCTGTCGCGCAAGCAGCGCCGAAGCTTTCACCAGCCGCGGCTGAGACGTGAGTCCTATGGCGAGTTGATCCAGATCGACGGCAGCGATCACCGCTGGTTCGAGGACCGCGGCGAGCCCTGCACCCTGCTGGTATTCATCGACGATGCCACGAGCAAGCTGATGCAACTGCGCTTCGTGCCCAGCGAGAGCACGGACTCCTACTTTCAGGCGCTGCAGGGCTACCTCGAAGCCCATGGCTGTCCGGTAGCCTTCTACTCTGACAAACACACCGTCTTCCGCGTCAACAAGCCGGATGCCAGCGGAGGCTCAGGCATGACCCAGTTCGGTCGTGCTTTGGCCGAACTCAACATCGAGATCCTGTGCGCGAACTCCAGTCAGGCCAAGGGACGGGTCGAGCGAGTCAATCGCACTCTCCAGGACCGCCTGGTCAAGGAGCTGCGACTAGCTGGCATCTGCGATATGGCAGCTGGCAACGTCTTCCTGCCGGCGTTCCTGGAGCACTTCAACGAGCGCTTCGCCGTGCCTGCTCAGAAGCCAGAGAACCTGCACCGCTCACTCCATGTCAAGGCAAGTCAACTCACCGATATCCTCTGCCACCGCGAGCAACGTCATGTCGGCCAGCAACTCACTCTTGCCTATGATCGCAAGCAGATCATTCTGGAGCGGAGTGAACTATCGGAGAAGCTGGCCGGTCAGTACGTCGAGATCTTTGACTTCTCCAACAGGCCTTTAGAGGTGCGATGGAAAGGGTACTCGCTTCCCTACCGCGTCTTCAGCAAGGATCAGCGGGTAAGCCATACCGCCGTCGTCGAAAACAAACGCCTTGGCCATGCCCTCGCTGTGGTCAAGGCGCAGCAGGATGTGAAGCATCAACCGAAGATAAAGACCAACAGCGAGAAGCTTGGATATCAGAAGCGAGGCCGACAGCTTTACGGACCCGATTACAAAGCAAAAATCGTGGCGCCCCCCGCGGTGGAAATGACGGTCTGATGGAAAGCATGGAACGATGAAACTGTCCCACGCTTCCCACAGCCCTTGGAAATCGATAGAGTACATCGATTCCCACATTACGCACCGCACGACGACTACGACGCGTTATGATGACAGAACCGCTTTGCAGAAGCAGCGACGTTATCGCTTTGCAGCAACAAATCCGAACCTCGACGTTGACGAGTCTGTGATGCCGGCCCCGGACTGAGAACGGTAGAGTACATCTATTGCCAGTATGGCAGTGCGTTGAGCGAAGTTGAATCAATGTTGAATGCTTGTCTGCGCAATCCCATACTGTATCGCTGTTTTGAGAACATCGACTTTTATGTCTGCTAACGTTTTGAATTTGATGCAGTACCCTGTCACGCTTGCTTTGCCGAGATCCCGCCCAAATGTCTCGCCCAGATACTTCTTGTCCTCTACTCCCATAATGTAGACGGAAATGCCGGTTGTATTAGCGCTGACACCGATTTGATAGAACTCCCTGGTTTTCCCATTGGCGTATTCAATAGTTTGGGATCCATATCCAATGTTTGGGTTGGAAACGATTTTTCCCTTCTCGTCTTTCCCATCTAAGAACCACAACTTACAAGCTGGCATCAACGCCAAAATCATGCCATGTAGCTCTTGCATTTCGCTACGTTTTGGCTCCGGTTGAGCAGCAATGTACTCCTTGAGTTGTTTCTGCACCGTCATGTTGATCTCCTTGGCCCTAGCGGTAGTCCAGTGCTCCGGGAAGACAGTATTGGATCGGCCTGATAAGCAGTGTCAAGCGATGAAAATGATAGCGGGGCTTGCCGTCAATACGAAATTCTGCCTGAAGTGTCCAGGCCAAAGCGCACGTTGACCCACCATTGGCGGCGACGCGGATTAGTCCCGATAAACGCCGATCTCGTCACTTGTCCGACAAAGTCGGCATATCGGACGAGTTGCGTTGTGCGGGGCGACCCTGGGATGGCATCTTTCTGAAACGCCGGTCAGAAAATGGTTCAGGCAATCGCCGTCTCCTCCAAATTCATGTCAAGCCCCTCTGCACGAAAACCCGCGCCAATCCTGAACAATCGCGTGGCGTATCAGTTACCCCCAACCCGATATACTTAATACATAGAACTTAGAAGGCCCCGGGCATCTCAGACCGGGGCCTTCTTCTTTGGGGAAGGAAGAATAGCCGTAACTCGTTTGTTAAGACGATTTTGGGCGCAACTGCTTTATTATGACTATTTTACAAGGAGCGTATCTCGTTAAACCTCTCATAATAAAAGACTTATAACCGGGTATGAGGGGGGGGGAGGGGGGTAGATCAATTGACAAGTAGAAGAGCAAATCTAGGAAGGCCGCAGCGCCGCTTCAATGCCCGAATTGACTTCGGCCTGCGCAAACTCAGCCGCCACCCGCACGCCATTCATAATCGCCTTCTCATTCGACGACCCATGCCCCACGATGCACACCCCTCGCACACCCAACAGCACCGCACCGCCGTACTCCGAGTAATCCAGCCTCTTCTTGAACTCCGCAAAAGCCCTGCGCGACAGCAGCGCACCAACCTGGGAGGTCACAGTCGACTTCAACGACTCGCGCAGCGACGCACTCAACAACTGTGCCGTACCCTCAATCGACTTCAACGCCACATTCCCCACAAAGCCGTCGCACACCGCCACATCGCAGTGCCCATTGAACAGATCCCGGCCTTCAACATTGCCCTTGAAATTAATATCCTTCGTTGCACGCAGCAGAGGCAGCGTATCGCGAGTCAGCGCATTGCCCTTCGAATCCTCCTCTCCAATGGAGAGAAGCCCGACGCGCGGATTATTAATCCTCAGAATATTCTTGGCATACATGTGGCCCATCACGGCAAACTGGACCAGGTTATCCGGGTCGCAATCCACGTTGGCGCCCACATCCAGCAGCAGCGACGGAACCCGGTGAACGGTCGGCAGAATCTGCGCCAATGCCGGCCGATCCACTCCCGAAAGCATCCCCAGAACCATCTTCGCAGTGGCCATCGCAGCGCCGGTATTGCCAGCCGTGAAGAAACCAGCAGCCCGGCCCTCGCGGACCATCTTGAGCCCCACCCGCATCGTGGAATCGCGCTTGGACCGCACCGCCTGCGCGGCCTTATCGTCCATCGTGATCCACTCGCTCGCCGGCACAATGAACACCGGAAGCCGTTGTCCACGCAACGCCTGCCTCAAAATGGGACGCAGCTTATCCTCGGGGCCAACCAGGTGCACCCGCACGTCATACTGGCGTGCAGCAAGTACAGCCCCGCGAACCTCAGGTTCGGGGGCCTTGTCGGAACCCATTGCGTCTACAACGATGTCAGTCGGCATCAGCAGGGAAGAGCAGGGTTTGAGGGAGAATTCTTAGCTGGCTTCTTTGGTCACGAGAACGTCGCGGCCCTTATACGTACCGCACTTGCGGCAGGCACGATGGGGAAGCTTGCGCTCGTGGCAGTTGGGGCACTCAGAGAGGCCGGTGGGGGTCAAAAAGTCGTGGCTGCGGCGCTTGGCAGTCCGTTGCTTGGAGTGGCGCCGTTTTGGATTAGGCATTGCAGTATCCCTTTCAATCTTCCGCGGCAATCACGTAAGAAGAACGCGGTCGACGAGGCAAAAACTTTGATTAGTGCTTCAACTCGAGCTTGTCCGCCAGACCCGCAAGCGCATTCCAACGCGGATCAGCCGGAGCCTCGTCGCAGGAACATTTCGCTTGATTCAGATTCTGACCACAGCGCGGGCAAAGCCCCTTGCAGTCCGCCGTACAGAGGGTGCGACTCGGCAGGGAGAGTAACACCTGCTCACGCACCACATCCTCAAGCGAAAGACCGCTCTCTTGATAATACCCGATTTCGGTCTCGTCCGCAGTAATAGAACGCTCTCCCGCGTCCGCATCGGCAGCCTCGGGCCGAAAAATGAGGTCAAACTCACCCGAAAGCGGCACCGCCACCGGATCTACGCACCGCGCACACAGAATCTCGAAGTCCGCGCTGTAGTTCGCCCGCAACCGGATATCGTTCACATGCGCACTCGCGCTGCGGTGCTCGATCAGCAGATCGGCCACGCCACTTACCGGCAGCGGACCCACCTGTTTGATGTCGGACGCATACTCCAACGCACCTGCAGGGATGACTTCACTAAATTCAAGCGGTTCGTCTACGAGTTGGAGCGGGGTAATCAGCACACTATTAAGGTTAGCAGGTTCCTGCAGCAGATCAAGTCGCACTGAAACGACGCGGCTTCGCAGTCTCCCAACCTGAAAAGCCGCGCCGTTAATCACACCCCTGCAGCAGCCTTATTTCTCTGGAGCAGCCCTTCGACGCCGCCCACTCAGCAGATAAATCGCAGCACGCAACTCCAGCAGCGGGTCATCCGACGGTTCAATCCCCTCAACACGCGGAATCGGATCAAAGATAATCTGCTTCTGCTCGTGCGCATCATCGGCTACCGGCGCAATCAACGAGATCGTCCCCAACTCCAGCAGCTTCCGATCCTCCGGCCAGTGAATCGTAGCGTCATCCACCACATCGCCCTCGTCCGCCACCTGAACGAGAACCCTGTACTTAACCGGCCCCTTGGCGATCCGCTCCGCAATCTCATCAAAGAGATAGTTTGCACTCTTGGCAGCAGCGGCAGCATCATCCAGATGCTCCACGCCTGCCTCCGGCACAATCCGGTAACGCCCAAACCGGCTGACTCCATCTTTGTTCGTAAACTTCATCGCCGTCACACCGAAATAGGCTTCGCGCGCAAAGCTCGACGGTGCAGGCTTCGGCGCCTGGACAAACGCCAGAGCCTTCGGGTGCGAGCCAAGAAACGCCTCCAGCGGCGAACCCTTCAGATTCGCCGGATCACTCGTCGCCAACGCCTTCAGAAACTCCAAAAACTCCTGCCCGGTGTGTGTCGGAAACCCATCCGTTGAGTGGCTGACTATATCGGTATGCACATGCTCGGCAAGGTTGAAACGTACAGCAAATCCGCGTGGATTCGCATTCGGGTCGTTATCGGGTATCAGCGGAACTCCCGTTGAATTTGAAAACCGCACCGTCACCGGCGTCGACGCTCTAACAATATGTGGAGCCTTCGACAACGAAGCAGCAGCGGCCGTGGGAATAAACGTACCAGTCAGCATCGTGCCCTTCGCGTGAGCGGGCCGAAAACCCGGATTCAGTCCAAAGATTGCATCAAACTGCTGCAACAGCTCCTGGCTCAACGCGATTAGTCGTTCATCCGTAGGAAGCGGCATCGTTATCTCCTTTTCGCACTCTCTGCTCTCTGACATTCAAAAGAACAAAAATACTCGTTCAACCGTATAAATTCATTTTTAGCAGACAGTGCGAAGCCGTCCCCGCTCCGAACCGGAAATACTTCGCATCTTAATCCGCCCCCTCCCTCGTCCAATAGCGATGAGCAGAAAGTGGCAAGCATCCGACATTCCCTCGCTGACCGACAAACGTGTCCTCATAACCGGCGCGAACAGCGGCATCGGCTACCACACCGCATTGAAGCTGGCCCGCAAGGGAGCCCATATTCTGCTCGCATGCCGAAACCGCCAACGTGGCGAAGCCGCCCTCGCGCGCCTCCACTCGGATTCACCAGGCATCCAGGCAGAACTCATCTTGCTCGACCTCGCCTCGCGCGAATCCATACACAACGCGGCTGCAACAGTACTCGCACAACATCAGCCATTGCATCTATTGATCAACAACGCCGCCGTCTTTGCCCCGCCCACCCGCCAGGAGACCTCTGACGGCTTCGAACTTCAATTCGGCACAAACGTCCTCGGCCATTTCGCACTGACCGCGTTGCTCTTCCCCGCCCTCCAGCAAGCCGCCAACGAATCCGCCGAGTCCGCCGTCAGGCCTCGCGTCGTCACGATCGCCTCCATCGCCCACAAACGAGCTCAAATCAACTTCGGCGACCTCCACGCCTCACAAAGCTACTCGCCCATGCGCGCCTACCAGCAGTCCAAGCTCGCCAATCTCCTCTTCACCTTCGAGCTCGATCGCCGGCTACGTGCAACCAACTCGCCCATCATGAGCGTCGCGGCCCATCCCGGCGTCGCCCACACAAATCTCTTCCAATCGGGCAACTACTCGCCGTTCGAGAAGACCGCCCGCAGCCTCTTCGGCCACGTCATCGGTATCGTCCTCAACTCAGACTCCGAAGGCGCCCTGCCAACGCTCTATGCCGCAACCGCAGCCGACGCAAAAGACGGCGGCTACTATGGCCCACAAGGCTTCCAGGAGATGCGCGGCCACGAGGTTGGCCCCGCCGTCATCGCGCCCCAGGCGGTAGATGTCGCCGCAGCCGCCCGTCTCTGGCAGGTCAGTGAAGAACAAACCGGCCTTAAATTCCCAGCTTGATCACAAAAGAGGTCGACCATCTCAAGGTCACCCTTCTCTGGCTGAAAAATTGCCGAGGCTCTCATCACCCCGAATTAGCCATTTGGCGGGCTCATCCCTCCCACAATCATGATTTTTAGGTGCGATATCTAGCTTCAGAATCAATAGGGTGAGTCGGCGATGCCAAGACAAGGCAATTTGTCCCATCAATAATGCTTGACACTAAAGGTCCAACCACTATACCGTTTCGACCCGATAGGTGAGACCACGGTTTTCGTCCGCCAAATTCGATCGGCTTCGCAAACCAGCAGAGAAGTCGCGACGCATCAGTAAGTCCTTTCAGCGACGTTGCGATCAGTTTCAGCACCTTTGGGACCGGTCGCTGGAAAGCATACGCCGCCATGGATGACGAGCATGCCGATCGGTAGCTAGACCACTACTTTTGGAGGCAGTTTGATGAACGCACTTACTACGAAATACACATGGATTGCGAGCTTTCGATGCGCAATCTTAGTCTGCATCGCCGCATGTTTGCTGGTTGCCCAGGGCAAAGCCCAGACTGCAGGAACAGGCAGTATTCAAGGTGCGGTGACAGACTCGACCGGTGCCGTCATCCCAGGCTCGAATGTCACGGCAACCAATGTGGCGACTCAAGTCAAGCACACCACCGTCACCGGTTCAAACGGCTCGTATAGCTTTCCAAATCTTGACATTGGAACGTACACTGTCGGTGTCACAGCCCAGGGATTCGAGCATTATGAGCAAACAAATATCGTTCTGGAAGTCGGCAGCAGCATCGCCATCAATATAGGCATGACCGTCGGAGCATCAGACCAAAGGGTCGAAGTTCAGGCAAGTGGTCTGGCCTTACAGACAGAAGACAGCTCGTTCAAACAGACGATCGATCAGAAAACCATCACCGAATTACCCCTCAACGGGCGCCAGGTAACCTCGCTGATCACCCTCTCCGGCGGCTCCGTCAACGCGAACGAAAACAACGACCAACAAGGGAGCAAGACCTTTTTTAGCTCCGCGGTCATCTCAGTTGGCGGCGGACAAGGCAATGCCACTGACTATCGACTCGACGGTGGCGACCACAACGACTACATGACGAACGTAAATCTGCCCTTTCCATTCCCCGACGCCGTGGCGCAGTTCAGCGTTGAAACCACCGCCCTCGGCGCTCAGAGCGGCCTTCACCCCGGTGGTCTCGTCAACGTAGTAACCCGATCCGGATCAAACGACTGGCACGGAACAGCCTTTGAATTCATCCGCAACAACTTCATCGATGCCACCAACTTCTTCTCAACTGCCAAGGACACGCTGCATCAGAACCAGTTCGGTGGCACCTTTGGCGGAAGAGTGATCAAGGACAAGTTATTTTTCTTCGCCGGCTATCAGCGTCTCAAAGCAGATCAGAGTCAGGCGCTCACGACAGCATACGTCCCTACCGCTGCAAATCTGTTAGGTGATTTTTCGGCCACAGATAGCGCTGCGTGTCAGTCGAATGGCAAGGCTATCCAACTGGTCAACCCAAAAACCGGCGCGATCCTACCCAATAACCAGATCGACCCCAGCAGCTTTAGTGCGGGCGCACTCGCTCTGCAGAAGCTTCTCCCTGCTGCAACAAACAACTGCGGTCTCGTAACCTTCGCAATTCCGAATCTGGTCGAAGAAAATCAGTTCATCACTCGTGTCGATGCAACGATCAACTCGAAGAACAGTCTGTATGGTCGCTATTTTCTGGATGGTTATCAGAGCCCCGCTTACTATCAGCCGACGAATCTATTGATCACAAGCCAGCCGGGAAACTACGAGCGCGCGCAAGCTCTCACGATCGGCGAGACATACATCATCAACTCGCAGATGGTGAACTCGTTTCATGCGACGGGCACAAGACGGCGCGATGATCGCGGCCCCGCTGCAACGGGCGTCAATGCCTCGACGATTGGATTGGACATGTACGTTCCTATCGCTGTAGGTCTACAGGTTACAGCGACCAACAAGTGGAGTTCATACTGCGGCACCTGCGCTGTCGCTCACTTCAACGACAACACCTTCTCTTTTGCGGACGATGTGAACTGGGTTCGCGGCAAGCACCAGATTGCATTCGGTGGAGAGTATGTCAAATCACAACTCAACATCTCCAACGTGTATGAGTCGAATGGAACCTTTACCTTCTCCGGCGTCTACGGTCAAAAAGGACCTGCCGGCACAAGCGCCGGCACCGGCGCCGACGCGAATCTGGACTTCCTAACCGGATCGATGAGTGCCTTCCAGCAGAGCAAAGCACAACAGAATGCTCTGCGGGCACCCATACCAAGTCTCTATATTCAGGACACCTTCCACCCAACTAAGACACTTGTACTCTCTGCCGGTGTGCGTTGGGATCCCCTTTACTTCCCCACCGATTACTTCGGTCGCGGATCGATCTTCAACATGAGCGATTTTGAGAGCAATACCTTCAGCACCGTATTCCCGAATGCGCCTGCCGGCAGCCTCTTCTATGGCGATACCGGCGTTCCGAAGGCATTTACGAAGAACTCTCCATGGCAGTTTTCTCCACGCGTAGGCGCGACGCTCGATCCCTTTGGTACCGGCAAGACTGTCTTCCGTGTCGGTGCAGCATTGGTCTACGACGAGCCGAACTTCTTTACCGGACAGCGCACAAATCAGAACCCACCCTTCGCCCAGACCATTTCGAACAATCCTGTGAACGCTCCGCTGAACTTCGACAGCCCATGGTCCAACGGGACACAAACCTCAAACCCATTCCCTCAGCCATTCAAACCAACCGCCGCTACAGTCTTCCCCAGTGGTGGACAGTACATCGTGCTGACGTCACAGTTCCACGCTCCCTACACGATGCAATGGACTGCCAGCGTTCAACAGGAATTCGGCCGCGGTTGGGAGTTCCAGATCGACTACATCGGCAACCGGACTGACTTCAACCCGTATGGCTACCCAATCGATCCCGCAACCTACCTACCGGGACAGTGCGCAAAGGGTCCATGCTCGACAATTGGCAATACGGCCTCACGCTACTCACTTACCCTCGCTAACCCCACGCAGGGACCGAAGTATCTCGGCGGTGGTGCCGGATCTATCTTGATCAAACCAGGCGCCAACGCGAGCTACAACGGGATGATCACAACCATTCAACATCGTGTGTCGTCCAACTTCGTCTTCCTGGCGAATTACACCTGGTCGCACTGCATCGACATCTCGGACAACTCAGCCGACGTCGCAGGAACGTCCGTTCAGAATCCGTTCAACATCAGAGGTGATCGAGCCAGCTGCGGATTCGACTACCGAGCCGTCTTCAATACAACCGTCGTAGCGTCGAGCCACTTCTCACTGACCGGATGGAAAGCATACGCCTTCAATAACTGGCAGATCGCTCCACTCATCCACATCACAGATGGAACTCCATTCAACGTGACATCCGGTGTGGACAATTCGCTGACTGCCGTGAACAACGACCGTCCAAACCTCGTCAACCCGATCGGAGTCTACACTCACGCAAAGATCAGGAGCGGTCGCTCAACGAACGCGCAGTTCATCAACCTCTCCGCCTTCACCGCAAATCCAACCGGCACCTTTGGAAACTCCGGACGCAACGCCTATCGTGGTCCTGAGTTCCTTCAGGTCGACAGCGCAATAAGCCGTGTCTTCCCTCTCCACGATCGCCTCGCGTTGAATCTCCGATTCGAAGGTTTCAACGTTCTGAATCACCCCAACTTTGCCGCTCCTGGCAGCACGGCAGGCTATGCAGGATCGTCCACTTCCATCGTCTCCTCCACCTTCGGGCAGGTCACGTCAACGGTCAACGGCTACGGAGCCAGAATCTTCCAGGGAGCCGTAAAGTTGACCTTCTAAAGACTCGCCCAGGCGAAGACACACAAGTATCACTCGACGCATAAGTCGTTAGCCCATAAGCATGGCTCGTTAGAAACGCATCACCAACCATCGGTCGAAGGAGACAACTGATATGGCAGGGCAGGATAACAATCGCAGAGATTTTCTAAAGATGAGTGGCGCCGCGCTGGCAACCACCGCGGTGTCGTGGACCGCGACCAGCTACGCAAGCATCATTGGCGCAAATGATCGGGTAAAAGTTGGCGTGATCGGTTGTGGCGACCGAATGAAAGGTGCACTCATCCCCGCGTTCGCACAAAACGCGAAGGACATGAACTTCCAGTTCGTCGCCGTCTCGGATATCTGGAACCGGCGGCGCGAAGAAGGTGCTGCTTACATACAGAAGGTCAGCGGAGATACAGTTACGCCCGTGCGCAACAACGACGAACTGTACGCGCGAAAAGATGTGGACGCTGTACTCATTGCGACCGCAGACTTCCAACATGCTCGACACGGAGCCGAGGCGGTAAATGCTGGTCGCGATGCGTACGTCGAGAAGCCCACAGCCCACACCATGGAAGACGCTCGCCTATTCCTTGCTGCCGTAAAGAAGACTGGCAAGATCGTTCAGGTCGGAACGCAACGCCGCAGTACGCCGAGCTACCAGAAGGCGGCTGAATACATTCAATCAGGAAAATTTGGGGACATCGTAATGGTGGAGATGACGTGGAACGTCAACCAACCCGGACGATGGCGGCGCCCCGACGTCGTGCCTCTGTTGAAAGAGGAGGACACCGACTGGAAGCGTTACCTGATGAACCGCCCGCATGAGCCATTCGACGCACGCAAGTACCTCGAGTTCCGTCTCTTCTGGCCTTACTCCTCTGGTATCCCCGATCAATGGCTCGTTCACCAGATCGACACAGTGCACTGGTTCAGCGGGCTACCGCATCCACGAAGCGTCGTCGCAAACGGCGGGATCTATCTTTGGAAGGATGGCCGCAAAAACTGGGACACCATGACGGCTGTCTTTGACTACGGTCCGCTCGACGATCTCAGCAAGGGCTTCCAGGTGCAGTACTCGTCTCGATTCACAAACTCCGCCGGCGGAGTAAAGGAGCTCTACTACTCAAACGCGGGAATGATCGACATGGACAAGCAACGAGTCACTCCAGACGGCGGGCTGAAGGATAAGGCTGCCGCAGAGATGGGCATGAAGCCGAATCTTCTACCCAGCTTTGCGCTAAGCGAAAACGTTGAAGCCGTCTCAACCGCAGCCGACACAAAGGGTGATCCGCAAACCTCAGCAAACATGCGGAACTGGATGGAGTGCGTCCGCTCCCGCAAGACACCCAACGCGAGCATCGAAGCCGGTTATGCACACTCAGTCGCACTCTGCATGAATGTGGCCGCCATCCAGACCGGACAGAAGATAACATTCGACGACAAGACCCAGCAGGTGATGGTAGGAGGAAAGGTGTATGCCTAAGTTGTTGGTGCTGGGTTTTCTTGCAGCAAGCTTTGGGTTTGGAGGAAATCATCTTGCGAGTGCGGCAGTGAAGGGCGTCCAGGTAGTCGCTGATGAGTCACATCAGCGAGTCGACATCACAATCGACGGCAAGCCTTTTACCTCGTACATCTGGCCAACATCATTGAAAAAACCTGTTCTATACCCGCTAATAACGGATCAAGGAATAACAGTGACGCGCGGCTATCCACTAGAGCCGCGACCGGGTGAGCGAGTTGACCATCCGCACCATGCGGGGCTCTGGTTTAACTATGGAAATGTAAACGGATTTGACTTCTGGAATAACTCCGATGCGATCAAGCCGGAAGGCCGCGCGAAGATGGGAAGCATCTTTCAGAAGAAAATCGTATCAACCAAAAGCGGAGCCGACCGAGGAGAGCTGGTCGTTGAATCGGTATGGATCACTGGAGAAAATAAGGAGATCCTGAAGGACACCACAAAGTATGTCTTCACAAAGCGCAAAGATGGTCGTTCCATCGATCAGATCACGACGTTAGAAGCTTTGGACAAAGTCGTCTTCAACGACGATAAAGAAGGCTTGCTGGGAATGCGAGTCGCTCACTGGCTTGAATCCGCAGACGAAAAGGGCGGCATCTTCATGGACGCTAGCGGAAAGCCCACGAAGGTGGACGCCGCCGACACAGCAGGTGCAACTGGAGTTTACTTGACCAGTGAAGGAGTTAAAGGTGGAGCGGCGTGGGCCACCCGTGGCCGATGGTGCACTCTGACTGGTACAAACCCCGAAGGTCATACGGTCACGATCGCAATCATCGACCAATCGAAGAATCCAGGCTATCAAACCTACTGGCACGCTCGCGGATATGGACTCTTCGCAGCGAATCCACTGGGCCGAAGTATCTTCGACCCAAAGCAGCCGCCGTTCAACTACACCATCGAGAAAGGTCAGACCGCAACCTTCCGTTACCGAGTGATCTTGTTCTCACAGACCGTGGACGCCGCGCAGATGAACCAGGAGGCAGATCTCTTCGACACGAACTCGAAATAGTCGCAACCTCAGAAAGGTCAACGACCTTCATTGGCTGTAGTGAAACCGGATGTGCTCAGCACATCCGGTTTCAATTTAAGAAATGACCACCCCGCAAACAATGCAAGGAAGCCAGTCATAGTGGTAAGTTACGGCATGGCCATCAACGTTGGAGATCTCGTCGGCGATCACGAAGTAATCGGCACACTCGGTTCTGGAGGTATGGGACACGTCTACCAGGTACGCCATACCATCTCACACAGAATCGAGGCCATGAAGGTCCTGCTGCCGGGCCGTCCCGCCACCGAAGAGATCGCCCAGCGATTCCTGCGCGAGATCAGACTGCTGGCACGACTCGACCATCCAAACATCGCGGTCCTTCATACAGCCTATCGCCATCAAGGCGAGCTCATCATGATCATGGAGTTCGTCGAGGGACCCACCCTTCGTGCAAAGCTCGACTCAGAATCAATCATGATGGGGAAGAGCATGGACTACATACAACAGGTCCTCTCAGGCTTAGCCTACGCTCACGACCTTGGAATTATTCATCGCGATATAAAACCGTCGAACATCATGATAAGCAGGGGAGATCGGATTAAGCTGGTGGACTTTGGGCTCGCTTTCCCGACCATTGGCTCCGATGTAACACGCACGGGCGCAATCCTTGGCTCACTGCACTACATGTCTCCAGAGCAGGTCATGGGCGAGCACCTCGACGCTCGGTCCGACCTTTATTCCGTCGGCATAGTGCTCTATCAGTTACTCACCGGACGCCTCCCCTTCGACGGCGCCGGCGAATATGCGATCGCCAGCAGTCATCTCCGAGGAGTCCCGGTCGATCCTGCCTCAATCAATCAGAACATCCCCACGCGGCTCTCCGAAGTCATGCTCAAGTCTCTGGCAAAACTCCCCGACAATCGATTCCAGACCTCAGGGGACTTCCTGCAGGCCTTGCGATCTGTGCATACAGAGGCGACCACACTCCTGGTTCCACCACGTCAAACGAAGGAATCGAACCAGTACCCCACGCCGCCCGACAGTCACGCTGCATCCACCAACTCGATCAAGTCAGCTCTCAACGAAAAACATCTCGAATCGGTCAGCCGCGATCTCGCATTTCATATCGGGCCTATCGCGAGACTCGTTGTCAACCGCGCCGCCAAACGTGCGATCAGCTTAGATGAGCTTTACACGCTTGTCGCAAATGAGATCGACTCCGACGACAAGCGCAGGGTCTTCCTCGCAACGAGACACAAATACTCGTCGTCCTCATGACGAGCCTTACTTGTCGAGCATCTCGATTGCCTTCTTAAGGCTCACATACATCCGATTAAACGACGCAGTCACTTCAGCGATCTCGTCTTTTCCTTTAGAGATCAACTCGGGCTGACTCAAATCGCCTTTGCTTACCAGGTCAGCGGTTGTCGCCAGCCGCCGCACTGGAAGGATGATGATGTAATAGAGGCCCAGGTCGATCACCGCCAGGGTAACGATGAACGAGGCAG
Source organism: Tunturiibacter lichenicola (assembly GCF_051013355.1). GTDB lineage: Bacteria > Acidobacteriota > Terriglobia > Terriglobales > Acidobacteriaceae > Edaphobacter > Edaphobacter lichenicola_F. Next base: position 2,037,468 of record NZ_CP132944.1, read on the forward strand.
AGATATACAGCAGCAGCGTATGGAAGATGTGGGAAGCAATTCCTTCGGCAACCGCTGTCGGTACCGAAACAATCTGTGCTCCGATCACTTCGTTGAGCGTCCATCCAAAACCATTTGCGTTCCCATAGGTTTGAATCTGCGTAGGGGGTGCAGCCGTCGGCGAACCGTGGCACTCCAGGCAGCTTGCATTCGTAACGATAGGCTGGGACAGCGAGATCGATGTACCGGTGGCCGTTTGACGTTCTCCGATCAACTGCTTCTGATCCGGATGGTTGCGGAAATACTCAATAATGTCGGCCTCCCACTGGTCGGCGCGATCGCGCGGATTCGTGGGGTTGAGAGCAGCTTCCTTGTACGTGTAGTCCGGATAATCTTTACGCAAATGATTGAACGTAACGGTTGCGGCATAAAAAGGAATCGTCTGCGGCAGGAAGCGCTTTGCGCTCTCCGGCGTCTTTTCAAGCAGAGGATCCAGCTCCTGCTCCGTGTAGTCCCTGGTTGATCGCGCGCTCGAGATCATCAGCTTTGCCTGTTGCAGAGTCTGGTCGCGCGCATTCTTCTCGAGGAACTCGCGCGAGAGCTGCGATACCAACAGCAGACCGATGCCAAACAGCAGGATGAGCATTAAGTTGAACTTCGCTAACAGTTTCAAAAAATTACCTCTCGTCTGAGGGGGGCTGCGTTTTGCATGCGGAGCAGCTCACGCAGCTATCCTCAACTTCCAAAGGTTGGATGCTCACGACACTTTGCGGTATTCCAAATCTGCTTACGTCCAGAAGATTCGCAGTAAAGCCGAACCACTTCGTTCGACTCTGCAAAGCAATGACGTATCAAATAATGATGGACAAGGGTAACAGCAAGGCCGATGATTTGTGACGGCGAAGCAAACGTCGAATTCTTGTCCAAAAAAACGCACTGCGAATATAGATTACTGATGTGAGCCACAAGTTGAAAAAGTGCATTGCCAAGACGCCCCCCGTTATTGCCCTTCTGTGCAGCTTCCTATTGGTGCTTGGTGGAGTAGCGCAAGTTGCCGGCAAGACAGCCGCGCCCCAAACCCAGCCTCCTCCACCACCACAAGGAGGATCTGCTACAGCAGGTGTGTTCGCACCTGTTAAAGACTCAGAGCTGCGCCCTATCACCGCCGGAGGTTTCGTCAAAGACGGACCGGTAATCTTCCAGGACGTCGCCAAACAAGCGGGCTTGACGAGCTGGCATCACACCATGGGGACACCCGAAAAAACTTACATCCTTGAGACAACAGGCTCCGGGGTTGCACTCCTGGACTACGACAACGATGGATGGCTCGACATCTACCTCGTAAACGGTTCCACCTACGAAGCGATTAAGGGTACCGCGGAACCACCTCACGCTGCGCTCTTTCACAACAACCACGACGGAACTTTCACCGACGTTACCGCTAAGGCAGGCGTTGCAAACGACCGCTGGGGATACGGCGTCGCCATTGGAGACTACGACAACGATGGTTGGCCGGACATCTACGTCTCAAACTTTGGGAAGAACCGGCTCTATCACAACAACCATGACGGTACATTCACTGATGTCGCCGAAAAAGCTGGAGTCACCCTCGGAAACTGGTCTACCGGTGCGACCTTTGGAGACTACGACGGAGACGGCCGACTCGATCTCTTCGTTCCAGGATATGTTCACTATGACTTGAACCACCCACCCGATCCTGGCACTACAGCCGCTGGCTTGGTCTACTGCCAGTTTCGTGGAGTGAACACCCTATGCGGCCCCCGTGGCTTGCCAGGAGAAGCCGACCACCTCTTTCACAACAACGGCGACGGCACTTTTACCGATGTCAGCGAGAAGGCCGGCGTCTCCGACAAAGCCCACTACTACGGCTTCACCGCAACCTTTGTCGATATAGATAACGATGGCAAACCTGACCTCGTCGTCACCAACGATTCATGCCCGAACTATCTCTACATGAACAAGGGAGACGGAACCTTCGAAGATGTCAGCTACTACTCGGGCTTTGCATTGAACCAGCAGGCACGCGATCAGGCAGGCATGGGTCTCGCCATCGGCGACTATCTCAACAATGGCCTGGTCGACCTCTACACCGGCACCTTCTCCGACGACTACAAGCCGCTCTTCCGAAATGGCGGAGACCAGGGCTTCACTGAAATCAGCCCTGAGATGGGCATCGCCGAGCTGACCTATCCTTTTCTCACTTGGGCCACCGAGTTTATCGACTACGACAACGACGGATGGAAGGACATCTTTCTCGTCAACGGCCATGTCTACCCCCAGGTGGACAAAAACGACTGGGGCACCTCCTACGCCCAGCGCCCGCTTCTCTTTCATAACGTGGACAAAGGAAAGAAGTTTGAAGTCGTACCTGCGGTGATCGGTACGGGCCTCGCCGAAGTAATACCAGGCAGAGGAGCTGCATTCGGCGATCTGTTCAACGATGGAAAGACCGACGTAGTCATCAACTCCATGGATCACGTCCCGTCGCTCATGCGTGATGTCAGCCCCGATCACCATCATTGGGTGGGTTTGAGGCTCATTGGCGGTCCGAAGAGCCCTCGCGACGCCGTAGGGGCGGTCGCCTATCTGACGGCTGGCGGTATAAAGCAGCGAGCAGACGTTCTCAGCGGCGGAAGCTACGAATCCTCCAACGATCAGCGCCCCCACTTCGGCATCGGCGACGCCACCTCCGTCGATGCCCTTGAGATTCATTGGCCAAGCGGAGCCGTCGAACACATAACCCTCCCATCGATGGATCGTTTCTTCACCATTCAGGAGGGGAAAGGTATCGTACCGGGCACCCTGGATGAGCCTACGAAGGCAAAAACGTCCGGATTACAGGGCAGACAAACATCACGATAGCTGAGTAGAATACGGAGCACATTGAGCCACCGCGATCGACGCGATCAGAGAGTGGAGGAGCTATGCAACAGCTTTCGGAGTGGGCCAAGACGCAATCGGCAAAAGCCATCGGTTTTGCACGACGCTCTGTCGCGGTGCGCGCCGCGTATCTAGCGTTGGTTGCAGTTCTTTCCCTGGCAACCGTCTTCGCCTTCCTTCCTAAGATTCACGCAAGCTCCGACCAAAGCGAGACGCAGCAAAAGCTAACGGATCAGGATGCAGCTCGCAAGCTGTACGCCGACAAGATCGGCAAAACCTACAATTTCGCCTTCGGCCCGAAGAATATCTCGACCCCAGGCAATGCAGCCGTAGTCGGCGACACCTTCCTCCAACCAGACACGTTTCCCACGGCCGACTACTGCGGCCATTGTCATCAGGAGGCGTACCACCAGTGGCGCCAGTCGCTCCACTCCAACTCATTCCGCACTCCCTTCTACCGCACCAGCGTCAACATCCTCATCAGGACCAAAGGAATCGAGTTCTCCCGCCACTGCGATAGCTGCCACAACCCCATCGCGGTCCTCGGCGGCGGCCTCACGCAAGACTCCCTCGTCGACCGCAAATTCGATCAGGATGGCCTGACCTGCACCACCTGTCACTCCGTTCAGAAGCTCCAATCAACCATGGGCAATGGCGGCTATGTCATGGGCGTACCTGCTGTCCTGGTCGATGAAAACGGCGTACGCATTCCGGGCCTCGTACCAGACTCAGAGATCCTCGCGCATCTTGATCGGCACTCGAAGGCCGTCATGCAGACCTTCTATCGCACACCCGAGTTCTGCTCCGCATGCCATAAAGCCAATCTGCCGAATCCCCTGAACGGCTACAAATTCATTCGCGCCTTCACCGCCTACGACGAGTGGCAGAACTCGAAGTTCTCGCAGCGAAATCCCCTCACCTTCTATCAGGCCGACTTCACCACCTGCCAGGGCTGCCACATGAAGCGTGCCGCCAATGCATTGAAGGAGCCCGGCGCAAAGAACGGAACCTTCGCCTCACACCGGTGGACCGCAGGAAACACAGCTGTTCCCTTCTACTATGGCTTCGACGAGCAGTTGGCAAAGACAGTCGAATTCCTCAAGACCGGCAACTACCTCAACGTCGATCTGTTTGCGATCCGAAAAGCAAACGACGACAAACTGATCGCGCCTCTCGGCTCAACTCCCTTCACACTCGCGCCCGGCGACGTCATCCAAACAATGGTGGTCATTCAAAACAAGAACATCGGCCACTCTCTCATACCCGAGGTGCGCGATCTCTACGAGGCGTGGGTCGAGTTTGTCGTAACCGACTCAGACAACAAAGAGATCTACCACAGCGGCTTCATCAAACCGAACGGAATGTTGGACGAGCGAGCCCACAGCTTCACGAACCGTCCAGTCAATACGGAAGGAACGTTCGTCGACAATCACAAAGTGTGGACAATCCACTCTGTCGCCTATGACAACACCATTCAGGCAGGCCGTTCCGTCCTGGTTCGCTACGAGTTTCGTATTCCCACCACAGTCAAGGGAGCCGTGAAGATAACGGCGCGCGTCAACTACCGCCACCTGCGGCAGAGCTATCTCAACAACGTCTTCGGCGAAGACCACGTCCTCTATCCAGTTGTGGAACTCGCCTCGCGCACCCGAACTCTCAACATCGGAGAAAATCCCGCCACCGCACCCGAGCGCAACGACAACGCCGACTGGATGCGCTGGAACAACCTCGGCATCTCTTATCTCGATCAGCTGCAATACAGCGACGCAGTCCAGGCGTTCGCCCAAGTCGTGAAGCTGCGGCCCGACTACACCGACGGCTACACAAACATCGGTCTCACCAACATCGAATGGGAGAAGTACGGCTCAGCACGAGCCAGCCTCGAAAAAGCGCTGGAGCTCAATCCCGGCAACGCACGCGCCCTCTACTATCTCGCCTTGGTCGAACGAAGAGCAGGACACTACGACGCCGAAGTAGAAGACCTGAAAAAAGTTCTCGCGCAGTATCCCCAGTCTCGAGATGCTCGTCGCGAACTCGGAATCTCCTACTATCAACAGCGCAGGCCGCAGGAAGCAATGGAGCAGTTTGAAGCCCTCCAGGCGATCGACCCCGATGATCTCGCCGCGCACTACAACCTCTCGCTTCTCTACCGTCGCATGGGCATGAAGGACAAGGCGAAAGAGCAGTCCGCGATGTTCGTCACTAAAAAAGTCGATCCAGGTGCTCCAACCTACTCCCTCGACTTCCTCCGCAAGCACCCTGAGATCTCAATCGAGAGCGTACCGTGGCACATGCACACAGATATGCCTCATACCGGCGTAAGCAGCGGAGGGGAGCAGTGACCGAAGCACAGCAGAAGCCTCTTCCTTGGGCTTGCCGCTCTTCTATCTCTCCTCGAAGGGGCCTGCGCACCAATCTAAAACCCGGCTGCGAAACGACATCTCGCATCGACAACAACGTCTGAGCGGAGCTGGAATGATACTGAAAAAACTAAGATGGTTCGCTCTCGCGTTTTCGGTAATCGCCGGATTAAATCCCAGTCAAACGCGGTGCTTCGCGGAGGTCCCATGTCCATGGCTCAATGCGGCTACCGCAGGTGGGGTCCTGGGCGGAGAGGTTCAATCGAGCACAGTAGCGGTTACACCGGATGGCGACGGAACCTGCCGCTTCGTCCGCAAACAATCCTCCTCCACACTCACGTTGAGCATCGAGGTGCACACGATGCCTCTTCCGTCGAAGACCTTTGCAACGTATCTGGCCCAATGCAACGGAACATCCTTGCCTCTCACTGCAATCGGCAATGAAGCGTTTCAGTGCGTCTCGCGCAACTCCACCGATGGCGAGGAGAAAGTCATCGGACGAGTAAGAGATCGTGCTTTCGTTCTAACCATCAATGCAAGTCTGACCAAACAATCAGCTAAGACGGGCTTGAGTCCAGAGACTAGAAACGTTGCAGAACAGGTAGCGGGAGCCCTCTTCTAGAAATGTCACCGAACCCAGGGTCTTCTTCCATCAGGCTTCAACGACTACGATGTTGTCTCATTGGGTTCATTGGATCTGCAAGCCTCGTTCTCATCCTCCATGCCAACGCGCAACAGAGCAGTCCTACGCCTGCTGCGGCGAAGCCTCCAGCCAATTCAACGCCGGGCAACACAACAACCATCGATGATATCCAGCGAATGCTCTCGCGTGGCCAGTTGAGCGAAGCGGAGACGCGCCTGAACACCCTGGCCACGCAGCAGCCTGAGCCCGCAGGGGTCGAACGCATGCGCGGCATGATCCACTACCAACGCAACGAATTCGCAGCCGCAAACATCGCTTTTGAAAAAGCCATCGCCCAACAAAGCAGCGATCTCCAGGCCATACAAATGCGAGGTGTGACCTTATACCGCATGGGGCAGCCCGCCGCGGCGATCCCTCTGCTGGAACGCGCAAATTCGACGATCGCAAGCGTCAACGCCGACGGCACCTACGTCCTGGCAGTCTGCTACCTTGACGTACATCGTTACGATGACGCGCGTCGCATTTTCGCGAAACAGTACAAACTCCCCGACGATTCGGCCGCATCGTATCTTTTTGTAGGTCGAATGCTGCTCCGTCGCAACTATCCGGCCGAGTCGGAACATATGGCACGAAAAGCATTGGAAATCGATCCGCGATTACCGCTGGCGCATCTCCTGCTGGGTCAACTCGCTCTCTCGAAATCTCGCGAAGCCGACGCCATCGTCGAGTTCGAAGCAGAGCGCACGATCAACCCAATGGACGGAGAAGTCTATGAGCATCTAGGCGATTCGTATCTGCGTGCCTCACGCTTCGAAGACGCGCAACAGGCTCTGAACTGCGCGCTCCTCCTCGAGCCGAACGCAACCGGACCATATATACTGCTTGGTCAAGTACTGCTCAAACGCGAAGACCCTCTCACCGCACTCAACTATCTAACCCATGCTGAGCGCATGGATCCGGGCAACCACCTCACTCACTTACTACTCGGTCAGGCTTACCGATCTCTAGGTCGCAAGGAAGACGCCACGCGCGAGTATAAGAGCGCCGAGAACCTTCAAAACTCTTCCGAAAATCAAAAATAGCAAAACCTGAATAACGCACCCGACGAAGATTTCGAGGAGCATATCAGCTCTCGGCGAAGATTCGATGTGACGGAAACCAAACGCTTCATTTACATCCCATCAACTTCAACCCGATAACATAGTGGGTCATGCTAACCTCCACTCGAACACGAACTCTGATCGCAACCCTTTTCACCACTGCAACCCTCACCGCCCAGCAGGCCCCCATGCAAAATCCCTTCCTCGCGCTTATGACTGCCGCCAACGCCCACGCGAAGGCCCACAACGCCCAGACGCCTGTCCTCTCTCCCGTCGACACCACGCTCATCGGCCCGAACCCATTGGTCGACGTCGCGCAACTCCACAAAGCCGGATTCAGAGTCATCCCCTGGACCACCAATGACCCCGCAAAGATGCGCTCCCTCATCGACCTCCGCGTCGACGGCATCATCTCCGACCGCCCCGACCTCCTCCAGCAAGTCGTAACAGAAGAGAAAGCCGCACACCCCGACGAAGCCCAGTACTTCGCCACCTTCGTCGTCTCCGCCCATCGCGGCGGTCGCGGCCTTCGCCCCGAAAACACCCTTCCCTCCTTCGAAGACGGTCTCGACCACCTCGCCACCGAACTCGAAACCGACACCGGCGTCACCACCGATCACGTCTCCCTCATCTGGCACGATCAGTTCCTCAACCCCGAGTCCTGCCGCCGCGCCGACGGCGCTCCCTACACCCTCGAAAACCGCGTCTACACCCGCGACATCTCACTCGCCGAAGCCCAGAGCACCTTCATCTGCGACAAGCTCCACCCGCAGTTCCCCGACCAGAAGAACGACCTCGCGCTCTCACCCGTCGCCGTGGCCTTCGCGAAGCAAGAGAACCTCATCAGCCCCTACGTCCCCACCCACGCCGAGCAGCTCTTCCGCTTCTCCCGCTTCTACGCCGACTACTACCGCACCGGCCCCGGCAAATCGCATCCTGACGCCGCCGCCCGCGCAGCCAATGCGCAGAAGGTCCGCTTCAATCTCGAAACTAAAATCCTCCCTCTGCCCAATGACTCCACCGGCAAGTCCGCATCTCTCCCACCTATGACGAACGCCCATGCCGAGCCCACCACCAACCACACCGTCGATCCCCAGACCTTCGTCACCACACTCTGCGGCGCGATCGTACGCAATCACATGGAGTCTCAAGCAGAAGTCCAGAGCTTCGACTTCCGCACCCTCATCCTCATCGAAGAGCAGTTCCCCAAAATCCCCACCTACTACCTCACCGGCGACCCTAAAATGCTAAGCACCGCCTTCATCCCAGCCTCCCTCCGCCAACCCCCGCAATAGCCCACCGCCGCAGTAGCTTTTGCAGTTGCCTTTGCTTTTTTGGTTGTCATTCCCGAAGGGAATCTGCGGTTGTCGTTGCCCGTCCCACTCACGATCTCATCGCAAGTGACGCAGTGCAGAGCCCCCACAATCAGCAGCATAAGAAAAGCAAAAAATTCATGCCACGGACCCTCCCGTCGATTATGCTTTTCTCACAATGGCCCGTTTTTCTTTCGCCGTCGTCTCCCTTGCACTCTTCACCAACGCCATCGCGCAAACCCCTCCACCGCCCGTGCTGGACGGTATATGGCTCGGCACTCTCCACACAGGTGGACCTTCTCTCCGCTTGCAGCTCCATCTTCACCAGGACACTCGCAAATGGACATGTTCGCTCGACTCCCTCGACCAGAACTTTATCGGCATTCCCTGCACCGTCTCCTCCCCAACCAACCCCATCACCATCGACGTCCCAGCCGTTCACAGCAGATGGTCCGGCAGCCTCACCGCGAACACCCTCGACGGAACCTGGACACAAGGCACCGACTTGCCCCTTACCTTAGAGCGCCAGACCTCCGTTTTGAAGCCCACGCCCGTCGCACCACCGGACGCCGCTCTCCCTCCTGCCGACGCGAACACCATTCAGGCCATCCTCAACAACGATCTCGCGGCAGCACTCACCAAAGGCGCGCTCGCTCCCTCCACCCACGCAGGCATCACCATCGGAGTCATCAGTCACGGCCAGCGCACCATCTTCAGCTACGGCACAGCCAAGCCAGATTCTGTCTTTGAGATCGGCTCCATCACAAAGACATTCACCGGACTCATCCTCGCCCAAATGGTCGAGCAGAAATCGGTCCAACTAACCGAGCCCGTCCGCGATCTCCTTCCCACCGGAACCGTCGCCAAGCCCTCCGGCCCCGAGATCACGCTGCTCGATCTCAGCGATCAGCACTCCGGTCTCCCTCGCCTGCCCGACAACTTCGCGCCAGCCGACCCCACCAACCCCTACGCCGACTACGACACCAAACTCCTCTACGCCTTCATCGCCAAACACGGCGTCGAACTCCCCGCCGACGCTCCCTTCGGCTACAGCAACCTCGGCGTCGGTCTTCTCGGAGCCGCGCTCGCCAACCGCGCCAATCTTCCTTACAACGATCTTCTTCATCAGCAGATCACCGGCCCCCTTCAGATGAACGACACCGCTGTCACCCTGACGCCTGCGATGAAAACACGATTCATCGCAGGCTACGACGCCGATCATCATCCCGCTCACGCCTGGGATCTCGACGCCCTCGCCGGAGCCGGGGGCATACGCTCCACCGCCGCCGACATGCTCCTCTATCTCGAAGCTCAGCTTCATCCCGACAAGCTTCCCCCCGCAACAACCCCGCGGGGCAAAACCCTTCCCGCGGCAATCAACGCCTCACACATCATCCACGCCGAAGTCTCACCCGCAGCACACATCGCTCTCAACTGGTTTCACACCGATGCCGACAACGGCTTCTGGCACAACGGCGGAACCGGAGGCTACAGCTCATACGCCGTCTTCAATCCAGACAAGGACTTCGCCGTCGTCGTCCTATTCAACACCGCCCCCGACAATAACGCCTTCGCCGACAAACTCGGCCAACACATCGCGCAACGACTCGTCGGACAACCTGCGATCTCCCTGGCTCCATAGACGCGCGCACAGAGTCGCTACAAATACCTCTTCATCTCATCCCAATCTGCCTGATACGTCGTCTTTCTTCCCCGGCACAGAAAGATCGGCCCATGCTCCCAGGGCATCGCATACGGCAGCTCCCGCATCCCCACAACCGTGCACAAAGCATAAGCCTTCTGCATCTCCTGCAGAGTCGCCCCATTGATTACGATCGTCTCCTCCCCGGTATACCCACGCGGCCCCCACAGCCAGTAAGTCAAATGCCCACTGATTGCATGCGGCAACCCGTACTTCTCACCGAGAATATCGATCGCCCCAGCTTCTCCATAGTTCCCAGCCAGAATCCCGGTCACCGCTCGCTCCTGCGGCGGCAGTGCGTTATAAATCCCGGCAACCTGCTCCACCATCTCATGCCAGCCAAACCGGTCAGCATAAAACTGCGGCAGCGGAGTAGCCGCATGCGTCTCACTCTCCTTCGGCCTGAAGTGCAGCTTCTCCGTATAAGCAAGCCATTGCTGCGGCGGCATCACAGGAACGGAGAGCGGAAAGAAAACCACCAAACCAACAACAGTAACCACCGCATAAACACCGATCAGCGCATTCCGCCAGACAACACGCTGCGCCCAGGCAAACCACGCAACAGCTCCAGCCGCAAAGAACACCGGATACGCCGGCACAAGGTAGTAGTCCTTCGCATGCAACGCCATCATCATCACAAGAAAGATCGGATAAAACACACCGACAAAACGAAACTCCCGCGACGCCTTCGCAAACAGCAGCCACAAAACGCCGCTTCCCCAAAGCAAAACGCTATAAGGAGTAAGCGTCAGTATCTGCGCCACAAAAAACTCGCCCGGCGGAAACTTCACAACCTTATCCGAACCCTCCGTCTTGTGCAGCCACTCCAACGTAGGAAAGTGATTATGTACCTGCCACAAAAAGTTCGGCAACGCGACCAGCACAATCAGCAATACCCCAACACCAAACCAGCGATTCGCAAGTATGCGCCGCTGCGGCGTCAGCACCAACGCAATCAGCATCGCGATCAAAAAGAAGACAACAGAATCCTTATTCTCAAACGCAAGCCCAGCGCTAACGCCAAAGACAATCCACCAATTCCGAATCTCACTCGGCGACTCCGCCTTCACGATGCGCACCAGCGCCAACGCACACCCCATCCACAACACCGGGTCGAACGAGTTCATCGAGAGAAAGCTATCGATACCGAGATAAACTCCAGCCCCAATCACCGCAAGCATCGCCAGCGCAGCCGCCTTACGCCCACCACCAAGCGCCCACACCAGCAGCCCCGTAAGGAACACCTTCACAGCCCCGGCCATCGCCGAGATCAGCCGCAGCGACCACATCGTGTCGTGTCCAAACAGCATCTCGCTCAACCGCGCCTGTAACGCAACCAGCGGAGGCTGATCAACATATCCAAACGCAAGTCGTCGCCCGCACACCAGGTAGTACATCTCATCGCGAAAGATGCCATACCCAGCATGTTGCGCCTGAATATTGCCCACAACCTGAATCACAAGCTTGAGCGCAGCAAATCCCACGCTGAGCCAAATAATCGCGCGCAAATCTGCCTGAAGTTTTATCGGCTGCCGAGCTTCCATGTCACCTGCCGGATTCGAGAGTGTATGCGTATTAATAATCCACTACGCCCACACCACATGGAAGTTCCATTACCGTCAAAATTCGCCGATAGTCGCTACAAACATCGTTCTCAGCCGGTCAAGCTCTATACAAACCCGAGACTGTTCGTCGAGAAGTTCCCGATGTTGGGGAAGATAGCCGGCAACTGCGCCGCACTAACGCCGAACCACTGCGCAAGCGTCGCCGCATATTGAATGCTCGCTGTAGTAGGAACCCAGCGGCCATTCGACCCTGAGTCGTCAGGCCCAGCAAGCGCCAGTGTCGGGTACGTGCCATACAACTTGCCCCCCTTGACCGCCCCCCCGATGACCATATGATGCGATCCCCACGCGTGATCCGAACCGGTATTCGAATTCGGTTGTAACGCACGGCCGAAGTCGGACATCGTGAAACTCGTTACATTATTCTGCACACCAAGCTCCTGCGTCGCCTGATAAAACGCTGCGATCGCCGAACTTATACCAGCCAGCAGTTGTCCCTGCGCTACCACCTGGCCAGAGTGCGTGTCGAAGTTTCCAATGCCCGCAAAGAAGATCTGCCGGTTCACACCCAGCGCCGACCGCACCTGAATAATCTGCGCAATCTGCTGAAGCTGCGCCGCCAGCCCGTTGTTCGCAGGAAACACCGTCTTCAGCGGATTCACCGACTGAACCGCATCAGAGAGAGCCTTCGCATACGCATACGCCTTCGTCGTAATGTTGTTGTCGGCCTGGACAAGCGTAATACCGGAGTTGAATCCAAGCAGTGCCTGAGCGGTAGCCTGCCGACCTGCGCACTCCGCCACCTCCGAGCATTGACCCGCGCCAATGTTACCCGGACTCACCGAGACAGGCGACGTGTGTGATCCATCACAAAACAGCGTGTCACCCGCGACCGACGTCACCATCGGAAAGTTCCCATTCGGGTTATACGTTACGTTCAACGTATCAGCGATGCGCCCAGCCCATCCGGTCTGCGTTGTGGTGCTCGCCGCGGCATTCTCCCACTCAAGCCGCTGGTCAGGGTGCGAAAAGAGATTGCTTGGCAACCCCTTGCCATTGAACTGGCTCGCGATGTACTGCGCCCGACTCGTAGGCTCGATCAACGTTCCAACGTTCGAAACAAACGCCGCCGCTTTGTTGTCAAACAGAGACTGAATATCAGGAAGATTCGGATGCACAGCAAACGTCGGCGCCGCGCTTAGCTGCAGCAGCTGGCTCTGCGGAATCGCAAGCGGGCCACGGATGCTGGAGTAGTTCGCGTAACCTTTGCTATCAAACTGCACCAGGGTATTGTTCCCATCGTTGCCGCCAAAAAGGTAGATGCACACCAGCGCCTTGTAATCACTGGCGCTTTGAGCAAGAGCGTTGAGAGCACCAAACGGACGTAGTCCGGCGGCACTACCCGCTGCCGCTAGAGATGCAGATTTAATGAACGTGCGTCGATTGAAACTCATGTTGTTGCTCCTCTTGCGATAATCGCTAGTTTTCGATCTTGTACTGCGAGGACGTGATCACCAGGTAGGTGGCCACGCGAACGCGCTCCGGAATATTCGTGATCGTCGCCACATGGTTCACGATCGCGGTACGCATCTGCGTCGGCATCTGGCCATGCATAAAAATAATCCCGAGCGAATCAACCAGGTTGCCCGCATCGGTCGCAGCAACGCCAGTCTTCGAAGCCGTGATCCCAAGTGCACTGGTGGCGCTCAGATCTCCTTTGAAGTAGGAGATCTTGTTGAAGACAACATTGTCGGCAATCGTAAGACGCAGAATGGCACTCCCCGTATTCTCCAGGCTGAACTCAGGAGAGTTCGTCGCTGTATCTGGAATGACATAGTTCGGCGGAAAGAAGTTGAAAACGCTGCTGGACAAATACGGGACCTCTCCAATCGTAGTCGTGTACGTGCTAAGCATGCTGTTGTCGCCCGTCGGTGAGGTAGACGTAAATCCGAGCCCGCGCAGCACATTTGTCATATACAACATTGGCTCGCGCAGGTGACCGCCATCGGAGGCAGCATTCGTATCGCCCGCACGTGCCTCAGTGTCTTCGAGAATTGCACGCACCACGGCCTGCATATCTCCGCGAACGTTATTGCCATTGTTCCCAAACACGGCGGAGATTCGTGCAACATAAGCAGGGCTCGGATTACCCGTCACGAGATGCTGAATCAGTTGCCGACAGATGAACGGACCAACATTGGGATGCGCAAACAGGTTCGCCAGTGCGCCGACAAGATCCTGCTCCGCAGTCTGTCCCGCAGGAAGAACGGTCCCATTCAACAGAGTCTTCGCAGTCGTGTCGTGGCTACTCTCAACCGCAACCAACGGATAAGAGAAGTTAGCTGTGTAGTTCGGAAACGAGCTAGGCACCCCACCCGTAGAGGTGGCAAATGTCCAGCCGGTATATGCGCGAGCAAAGGCCTCTACCTGAGCTTCGGTGTAAACCGGAATCGGGTTGCCGCTTCCATCCAGTTGCAGGCTCCCATCCTGGTTCAGAACATCGATACCTGTGCTGAACAGTTGCATCATCTCGCGGGCATAGTTCTCGTTCGCTATCTGCCCCGCAGGCGGCTTGTTACTGTTCGCCATGTTCAGATAGGTAGCCATCGCTGGAGAGAGCGTGACATCTTTCATGATGGTCGAGAAGTTTGTGAGAGCGTCGTTCACCAGCATGTTCTGGTACAGCACGACAGAGCGGCCATCCAAAGCAACCGTCGATACAACGAAGATCTGCGACAGCGCAAAGGCAACTCGCTGGCGAAGCTGGTCAGGCGAGGTCAGCATCGTATGCCACCACTCCGACTGCACGCAGGTCCAGTAGTTCCCATTCGCGCAGATAGCAGCAGGAACAACAGGAAGTACGCCTAACGGTGTCGCCGGCTTACTGAATTGCTCAGTAATGTAAGCGTCAATTCCTATCTGCTGAACATGCTCGATATCCGTCAACGTAGGACCGAACGTTGACTGGTCAAGCAGTCGTGCAGCAGCAGGAAGAGCCGTTTGCGCCGCGCCGATCGCCGCATACTCCGTCGCCGAAGCCGTACCACCAGACGTAGGATTCAAAACATTGATCGTCAGTGAGGTCGTTCCAGAGGGAACCGTCACCTTGGCAGTCAGCTGAGTCGCTGACACGAAAGTTGTAGTAACCGCGGTGCCGCCAACCTCGATCTGCGCTCCATTCACAAAGCTGGAGCCGCTTACCGAAAGGGTGTACGTCGTCGAGTTGCCGCTTTGTGTTGCAATCGCGCCCGTCACATTTGGAATTGGATTCAGAATCGTCGCGGTCATCGTGCCCGGCGTTGAAACGGCAGCGCTGACGGCAGCAATCGTGACAGTGTTTGGTGACGGCAGACTATTTGGCGCGGTGTAGAGACCAGCGGCAGAGATCACACCGGCAGAAGCTGAACCACCGCTGACGCCATTGACCTGCCAGTCGACCGCGTTGCTGCTGCTTCCGCTCACCGTGGCCGTAAACTGCGCTGTCCCACCAACGCGAACCTGTCCGGCACCCGTGACAGAGACGCTGGACCCAGTCGATGCTCCACCAGAACCTGTAGAGCCCGTGGAACCACCGGAGCCTGTAGAACCACCAGAACCGTCAGAGCCTGTGGAGCCTGATCCAGTTGATCCAGTAGAGCCATTGGAGCCCGTAGAACCAGTTGAACCAGTTGATCCCGTAGACGATCCGCTAGAACCCGCACTACCGGCCGCACAACCACCTGAGATAACAAGCAGGCCAGTGGCCAAAGTCATCAGGAGGAACAGATTTCTAAATTGCATCCGCTTTAAGTCACGGATAGAAAAAAGCAAAAAACGCACGGTGCCTCCGACTCGTTCACAAATTCGTTCCCACTAGTCAGAACTTCCGGCAGACAAAAAGATCAGCTATGCTCAGTTACTCTATGAAACTTCCCTGGTTACCAACATGTGCCTTTTAGGGGATAGACCTTCATTCCCGCATCAACGTTGGATAAACACACTCGCCGTCCGTTTTCTGCGACGGGCGCTATCGAAATTCTTGTGAACTCTCGCGAATGAAATAAGCAAGCAGGTAGGTGTGCACCGCCCTGGAAGCGTGTCGCAGCAAGAGAGCGACTGGCCGCCGGACGCGGTCACATTTAAAAGAGAATAAGTAACCTTATCTGTTGCTTATGAGGAGCACTCCTGTCTCCTCAAGTCTCGGGACGAATTACCTGCCTACGCCACCCGACGTATTACCCATATGGATCAACCGAAAGATCCGCACCGGATAATATCCGCAGGTCGCCCCGATCGCGATCAGCGTCGCTGGCAAAAACATCCATGCCGGTCCCGCTTCAATGCCCATTCCATTTCTTACTAACGCCGAACAAAGGTAACCAAATATCAAACTAATCTCCGTGTTCCTTCACTCTAACATCGTTACCACTTCCCAATGCAACCCACGCCTCTGTTCAAAAGCCCGTAAACATCATCACCACGGTGTTTAGTTTGTTGAAGAGACAACACCTCAACAGATTTTTTTTCCGCCGCGAAATTTCCGCCGCGAAATTAACCATGTGCCTGCGTCGATCTCAACATCTGCACGAGGTAGTATCCACACGTCGCCCCAATCACACTTAACGTCGCCGGCAAAAACGCAAACCCCAGCGTCTCCTGCAGGCCCAACCCAATTCGCACAATTGCCAGACATACATAGCCGAGCGTCCAGACGATCTCCGCCTTCAACCATCCCACAAGCGCGAGAGCACCCACCCGCGCCGCACTCTCCTGCTCCGACGTGAGTGGTCGAAGCAGATTCACCTTCAGCGGAAGAAACGGTACCGCCGACATCACCCCATACACAAAGATTGCATTCCCCGCGAGCAACCAGAGTATCGCCCGCCCACCAAAACCATCCGCCACTCCCGCCGCGTTGAAGTGAGTCGCAACCTTCTCCGGCAGTCTCGAATAAAAGATCGCTGCAACTCCCACCGTAAACAAAACACCCAGCCCTGCAATCAACTCCCGAATCGTCTTCACTTAACCTCCGCAAAAGAAAGTGAAAAATATCTCAAAAAGTTGGCGTATTTTTCGCGCTCAATCTTTCATCACACTCCAGCCACACAATTCACCACGAATCCACCACATTTCACCATCCAAAGCACCACATTTGAACACCACAAATCTGCAAATACCCCTGCAAAAACCACACTCCACCACAAAGAAAAAATCCGCTAAAACAGACTCAGCTTCCGCGGCATCTCGATCCCAAGGTGCTCATACGCAAGCCTCGTCGCCACCCGGCCCCGCGGCGTTCGATCCAGAAATCCAATCTGAATCAGGAACGGCTCATACACCTCCTCCAGCGCATCCTGCTCCTCTGCCAGCGCTGCAGCCAGCGTATTCAAGCCCACCGGCCCACCATCGTACTTTTCAATAATCGTCCGCAGCAATCGCCGGTCCAGCTCATCGAACCCATGAGCATCCACCTCAAGCAGCGCCAGCGCCGCCTGCGCTGTAGGCCGGTCAATCACGCCCTGCGCCCTCACCTGCGCATAGTCCCTCACTCGCCGCAGCAGGCGATTCGCAATGCGCGGCGTCCCCCGCGACCGCATCGCAATCTCCGCTGCGCCATCGCGATCGATCGGCACTCCAATCACCTCGGCGCTGCGCTCCACCACAAACCGCAGCTCATCGTCGGTATAAAACTCCAGCCGCAGCAAAATCCCGAACCGCGACCGCAGCGGCGAACTCAGCAGACCCGGCCTCGTCGTCGCCGCCACAAACGTGAACGGCCGAATCTCCATCACGTGCGTCCGCGCCGCAGGCCCTTGCCCAATGATGATGTCCAGCTTGTAGTCCTCAAGCGCCGTATACAGCTTCTCTTCGAGCACCGGCTGCAGCCGATGAATCTCATCCAGAAATAAAACCTGTCTCTCCCGCAGATTCGTCAGAATCGCAGTCAGGTCGCCCTGAATCTGCAGCGCCGGCCCCGACGTCTGTTGATACCCCACGCCCAATTCATTCGCGATAATCGTCGCCAGCGTCGTCTTACCCAGCCCCGGCGGCCCAAACAGCAGCACATGATCCAGCGCCTCACCGCGAGACTTCGCCGCCTCCAGCGCAATCGCCAGCTGCTCCTTCGCCTTCTCCTGCCCGATAAACTCCGCCAGTCGCGTAGGCCGCAGCTTCAGCTCAAACGCCGCGTCATCATCGACCTTCCCAGCCGAAACCAACCGCTCCGCCTCAGCCGACTTCTCCCTATTCAGATCCATCTTCGCCCTGTTCTTCGCAATGTCCACTCAGGGCGATACTAAGGCGAACCTACGCGCGAAGCAACCACTCCCCACAAACCACTACTCACGCAGCGACAACACGATCGACCCATGCGGCGGCAGGTCCACCGTCAACGCACTCTGCACCCCCAGCTCCTTCCTCTGCCACAGATCCCGCACCTTATACTGCGCCCGGTCGACAAACCCATACTCCGCGTACGCCCTGTCGATATGCAACGGAGCATCGCTCAGATTGAACACCGCCAGATACTTCTTCGGCGTCCCCGCAGAGGACTTCGATGTCCACACCACCATGTCTCCACTCTGCTCCGTCTGTCCGCTCTCCACCGAGTGCTGATCCATCTCAATCACCCCCGGATTCGTCAGCAGCGACTTCATCGCATCATCCATCTGTGTCAGGTTTCCTCCGATAAACAGTGGTGATCGCGCAATCGCCCACAACGTAATCATCGTCCTCTGTTCATCCGTCGTCAGCCTGGAGGCCCGCGGCTTTCCCTCTCCCGGCACCGGCCGCAGCTGCCCTATCGGCAACATATCCGCATCCGGCCAGCTCCCCGGCTCCACAAATCTCGCCCAGCTCGCAATCACCGGAAACTGCCCCTTCACACTCTGCGACCACTCCTTGCCCTTCTCCGTATCCCAGTGGTCCCACACATCGTTCGAGATCCTCCACAGCTGCGCATTCTTCGCGACCTCGGCCACATTCTCCAGCGAAGTCGGCCCCGGCGACAGACTCAACACCATCGACCTTCCTGACCGTTCAATCGCCTTATGAATCATCCGTATCTCCGCACCCTTATACGGATGCGACGCAATGCAATCCACCTTCAGATAGTCCACGCCCCACGACGCATACTGCTTCATCAACGCGTCGTACCACGCCTGCCCTGCCGCATTCGTCTTCACGCCAAAGTTATCCGGATTCCACGGACACACATCGGCCGTATCCGCTGCAAAGCTCGCGCGATACTTCGTCCTGCCAATCCGCGTATTCGCCAACACCGTCTTCTTCGGAATTCCGCGAATGATATGAATCCCAAACTTCAGCCCTTCATCATGCACCGCATCGCTCAGCGGTTTGAACCCACCGCCATTCACCGACGAAGGAAACCGATTCGCCGCTGGCTCATACTGCCCACGCAGATTCACCGTATACCGCAACGCCTCCGGCACCGACGCGTTCTCAGGGTTCTGCAGATACCACCCTTCATCCACCACCACAAACTGCCACCCAAACTCCTTCAACTGCGCCGCCAGCACCGTCATGTTCGCCCGAAACTGCGCCTCCGTCACCGTCAGCCCATACGAGTCCCAGCTGTTCCAACCCATCGGCGGCGTCGGGGCAAGCGTCTTGCTGTCCTCCGCGACACCAGACGAAACCACCAACCCCAACGCTAGAGCCGCACAAAGGCGCTTGATCCCCATGCGAATAAACATACCAAATCCGCCTTCAATCCAATCGCTTACCAACATCCCGGCACACGCGAACGACGCAGCGACTGGTCTCTCACACGTATAGATGCATACCGCGACCCGGTAACGATTAGACTGATCCCACCCAACAAAGCCGTACAAGGAGCATCACCCGCATGAAGATTCGTTCTGCCGTCGCCTCCGCCGCTCTTGTCTGCCTCTCCACACCCTTGCTCGCCCAGGCAATTCCCCCCGCAGTCAAAGCCGCAGAGGCCTCCATCGACGGCGAAAAGATCCGTGCCCACGTCCAGTTCCTCGCCGACGACCTCCTCGAAGGCCGCGGCCCCGGCCTCCGCGGCAGCGAGCTCGCCGCCAAGTACATCGCCACCCAGTTCGCCCTCTACGGCCTCAAACCCGGCGGCGACAACGGCACCTACCTCCAGCAGATCAACTTCGTCGGCATGAACGCCATCGCCGCCAAAACCACCTTCTCCCTCGTCCCCAAAAAGCCCGAGGGCCAGATGTCGATCGACCTCTACTCTATCGACCTCAAGTACGGTGACGACTACACTGTCTCCAACCGCACCCTTACCCCCGTCGTAGACATCGACGCCCCCATCGTCTTCGTCGGCTACGGCGTCGACGCCCCCGAGTTCCAATGGAACGACTACGCCAACATCGACGTCAAAGGCAAAGTCATCCTCTGCATCGTCGGCGACCCACCCTCCACCGATCCCGCCTTTTTCGGCGGCGACGCCCTCACCTACTACGGTCGCTGGACCTACAAATTCGAAGAAGCTGCGCGCAAAGGCGCCATCGGCGCACTCATCATCCATCGCGCCGACCTCGCCAGCTACGGTTGGGACGTAGTAAAAAACTCCAACACCAGCGAAAAAACGTATCTTCGTGACGACAAAAATCCCCAACTCGAGGATGCGAGCTGGATCCAGCTCGATGCAGCCAAGCAAATCTTCAAATCCTCCAACCTCAACGCCGACGCCGAGATCGAAGCAGCAGGCAAGCGCGGCTTCAAGGCCATCGAGCTTCCCGTCCGCCTCCACGCCCACGTCGAAAGCGTCGTCCGCCCCTTCCAATCTCCCAACGTAGTCGGCATCCTCCCCGGCGCAAACGCTTCAGGAGCTGCCGACAGCTCCGGCAAAGATCAGGCAGTCCTGTACACCGCACACTTCGATCACCTCGGCTTCGTCCCCGGCATGGCAGGCGACAACATCTACAACGGAGCCGCCGACAACGGCACCGGCTGCGGCATGCTCCTCGAACTCGCCCGAGCCTGGTCACAGTCCGGCATCAAGCTCCCTCACTCGCTCATCTTCGCCGCCGTCACCGCCGAAGAACAAGGCCTCCTCGGCAGCGAATACCTCGGCCAGCACCCACCCATCCCCGCCGGGCAGATCTCCCTCGACATGAACTACGACATGATCCTGCCCATCGGCGTCCCCCTCCAGACCAACGTCAATGGAGCCCAGCGCACCACCTTCTATCCCACCGTCGAAGCCACCGCCAAGCGCTTCAACCTAGCCATCGTGCCCGATCCCAAGCCCTCCGCCGGTAGCTACTACCGCTCCGACCACTTCAGCCTCTCCCGCGTCGGCATCCCCGCCTTCTCCATCGAGACCGGAAACCTCTACGAGGGACACGACGCTGCATGGGGAAAGAGTCAACACGAAGAGTTCACCGCGCACGACTATCACAATTTCACCGACAACTATCGCCCCAGCTGGGACTTCGCCGGCAACGCCAAACTCGACCGCTTCGGCATGGAGCTAGGCTGGATCGCAATCTCCGCACCCGCCCCCATCCAGTGGAACCCTAAAGACGAGTTCGAAGCCGCACGCAAAGCAAGCAGCAGCATCAGATAGTCCGAAGCAATTAATTCACCAATAATTATTCTTGACGTCTTGGTTACGCTCCAATCGCCATGATCAAAGAAGAAGAGAGCCCCAGACCAACGGGGCTTTCTTCATTTAAGGCATAACTCGTTTGTTATCCGCAAGCGTCGAGAGACTGTCTTGGATCATCGAGCTAATTGTTGACCTGGCAAATAAATGAACTCAACAATGAACCCATAGTAGAATTCGTCTCACTCCCCGGTTTTCTTTTATCTGTTGTAGCCACGCACGCTAACTACTTGCCGTGCTGGATTGAGATACCTCGAACCACTGTGCTCTGCAAGCCAATCGCAAGCTTCAACAACGGAGAGAAAAAAGCATGCAATTTCAATACCTGATCGACAAGATCAATTCGGCTAAGTTCGAGGATTATCCCTTCTCACATATTCAAATCAATAATCTGTTCAACGATAACCATCTGAAACAGATCCTGGCTGCAAATGAGATTGCTGTGCCCAGTGTTCAATCGGATGAGCAACTCTTCTCATCCCTGTTCGAAAAAGGCTATAAGATCATCAATTTTCCTGGCTGTATTACCGACCGGGATATCTACCTGAAATGGCACAAGGATAAAAGCTCCAACCACACCACAAATTCAGCGTGTGAAGGCTTTGGCATGACACTTCGCCTTATGTCACCGACGTCGGCGATCGTCTCGGATCTATCCGAATTTATGAAAGGTAGAGAATTTCAAGAGGCACTCGCCGCAAAGTTCGGACTCGACTTAGGCACCGTAACCTATGACACGGGAATTCAAAAATACCTGGATGGATATGAGATAAGTCCGCATCCTGATATCAGGCGCAAGGCGCTGACTTACATGGTGAATATTAATCCCGACGCGCAATCCGAAAAGCAGGATCACCACACTCACTATCTAACATTCCGAGACGAGTTCAAATACGTTCAGGCTTACTGGGACGGCCATCTCAACGAAGACAGATGCTGGGTTCCATGGACTTGGTGTGAGACAAAAAAAGTGCAACGCGAAAATAATAGTATGGTCATCTTCGCCCCGAAGAATGACACGATGCATGGTGTAAAGACCGCATACAACCACCTGAGTGGCCAACGAACCCAGATGTATGGAAATCTTTGGTACAAGGAAGTAAAGGTGCAGGAAGGTCCTGCATGGGAAGACCTTCGAATTGGAGCGAAAGCACCAGCCAGCAGCACAACGCTAAAAGCGAGAGTAAAGGCATTCGTTCCTGCATCGGTTAAAGATCTAGTCAAAGGAAAAAGAAACGACGTGAACGTCGTCGCCGACAGACTTAAATAATCAAGCGACCTGCCAACTCGGACACGATCTCTTACAGGGAGACATCGTATGGTGACCACCGAAAGTTTCACTTGGGAACAACTGCAGGACAAAGCAGCTTTCGCCTCGAGGAAGTCTGTGCTCGAACTAAGCGTCGCGATGTCCGAACGCGTGCCTGGTCACATCATGGAGTTCGGCGTCGCGAATGGCAATTCAACCCGCATTCTTCGCAATGCATCCGCGCGCTCGAAAAAGCAGGTGTTTGCCTGCGATTCGTTCGAGGGATTGCAGGAAAAATACGAAAACTGCGAGATCGGCGAGTTTGCCTGCGAACCGCCCAGGATTGCCGGAGTACAGATCGTCAAAGGATTCTTTGACCAATCCCTCACGCCGGAACTGGCATCTCGCGTTGGCCGCGTCTCTCTCGCTTCCCTCGATGCGGATCTCTATTCCTCCACGATGTGCGCCTTGATGTGGCTGACACCATTATTGGGAACCGGCAGCTTGTTGCTCTTCGACGAATTCCTGGGGGAACAGGAATCTGAAAAACGCGCCTTCGAAGATTGGGCGCAAAAGACCGGTACGCAGACCGTGCTCGTAGCCGAGTTCCTGCGAGAACCAAGCGGTTATGGAACAAAGATCGACCAGAGGGCACTCTTTCAAGTTGTCTGCCAAGAGTCTCTGCCGGTGCCTGAGAAGAGCATCCGGGAGCGAATTCT
The DNA here is from genome assembly GCF_051013355.1 of Tunturiibacter lichenicola. GTDB lineage: Bacteria > Acidobacteriota > Terriglobia > Terriglobales > Acidobacteriaceae > Edaphobacter > Edaphobacter lichenicola_F. Next base: position 2,060,588 of record NZ_CP132944.1, read on the forward strand.
CGCGAGCCCCGTCGGCAAACTTGCGCGACGGTTGAAAAACTAAAGCAGCGCCGCAGTTGGCGTAGAGTCGCTTTCGCTTTTTGTCATTCCCGAAGGGAATCTGCTGTTGCCGTTGCTTTTCTTGTTTGTCATTCCCGAAGGGAATCTGCTGTTGCAGTCGCTACACCATAAGGATCATTGCCATAAGTCCCCGAAACTAAGTCCCCGACAAGTCACGGCGTGCAAACCGCCGGCCTCACGCAACGGACCCGTCCAGCATGACCCCTCAGCGACGCTGACGAACCGAACACACAACCGCTCTCCTGCTAAACCTCCGAAACATTATCTCTGCGGAGGCGGAGTTGAACTCGCAGGAGTACCTTCTGCTGGCGCATTCGGGTTCGCCTTCTCATCCGCCTGCACAGCCTTGTCGTGCTGCTTCTTCGCCTTCGCGTCAGCCTTCGTCGCCTTGGCATTCGCATCTGCCGACTTCTCTTCCTTCTTCTGCTGCGCCTTCTGCGCCTTCAACTGATCTTTCGTCAACGGCGCGGCTCTATCCGGTACATTCGTGTCTGGGTAGACCGGACCAGCCGGGGTAGCCTGCTGCGCACCCGCAACGCTGACCACACCGAAGAGGGCTATATTTGCTGCTAAAACATGTATCCGGTGCATGAGTCTGATCTCCTTACCTGAACTCCAGAGATTGGATGACCCACCAACACCCAACGATGTTCTCAAACGGGTGTGAGCGCTACCAGGATGGTCCTACCCCCACCCCCCCTATTACCTGCGCGTAAAGTGCTTGTAATCATGGGTTTACGGTTTACAGTCCCTCGCAAATTCGTCATAATAAATGGGTTGCGTCCAAATTCGTCCAACGAAAGGAGTTAGCCCCGATATCGTGCTTCCCATCTCAATTCTTGTCGTTACTTTCAAGTATAGCGGTTGGAGTATAACTCATACGCCAAGCGGATGTAGCTGACAGAGAAAGGGTTACAAGGTTCTGGGGCTTGACAGGCACAGTCCGTGCGTAGAAAGTTGCACCGTATGCGTCTAGTAGAAGTCCGCGCAGCTCAGAAAGTACCCGCAGGTCCGGCACACCAGCTTGCACCGGCTGTCCTCCAGCCGCGACGAGCAGGTGGGACAGAAGCGGGAGTGATGGTCAGTCGGAACGGAAGGGATCGGGCACGTGGTCACTTCCTGCTCAACGGCAATCTCAGCGGCGCAGAGAATCGGCATCAGCCGATGCTATCGCAGACCGGATTTTTTTCAAGCTCCTTTGGCGCAAGCGGAGCATCGAAGGAGATACCGTTGACTGAGTAACAGTTGAAACGACAAGGAGATTCAAAGATGGATCGCACTGGAAGCGCAGTATGGCAAGGCAAGATCATGGACGGCACCGGCACCATTTCAACCCAGAGCGGCACTCTGAAGGACACGCAGTATAGCTTCAAGGCACGCTTTGCCGACGGTGTAGGCACCAACCCGGAAGAACTGATCGCAGCCGCCCACGCAGGCTGCTTCACCATGGCCCTCAGCGGAGAGATCACCAAGGCTGGCCTCACCCCGGATACGATCGAGACCACAGCCGTGCTCACTCTCGACGTCCACGAGGCTCCAACCATCACCAAGATCCACCTCACCACCAAGGCCAAGGTCCCCGGCCTCGACAAGGCAAAGTTCGACGAGCTCGCTCACAGCGCCGAGGTCAACTGCCCCGTCTCCAAGGTCCTCAAGGCCGCAACCATCACCCTCGACGCAACCCTGCTCTAAGCAGCGGCCCGTCTAGTCCAGCCAGAACTTGTTGTCGTGAAAGTCGAACGTCACTTTATACGGCTCCAGCACATCTGCCCCGACGGTGCCATCAAACAGGCCGTCGGGCAGATGCACTTTAGGACCTGCAAAATAAAGCGCAGCTCCAGCAGCGATCGTCTTCGAACCAAAGCCTACCTGCCGGACCTGCGATTCGAACATATCGACTCCGCCGTCGGTAAACGCAATGTACTTCGATATCTTGCTCTGCGCTTCGGCCGTCATTCCCAGCTTCTCCACTGAAGTCGGATAGATAAGCAGCGTGCCGGCGAACATCGTATCCACCTGAACCGCGATAGGCTTGCCATTCACAGTAAATCCGGTGGTTGTAACGATGGGCGGACCATGATGGCCAAAGGTGATCAGCGAGATATCACCGCAGAACACCGGACACTCGGTCGAAGTCGTTAGCGGCTGCGAGAGGCTGAAGACGGCGTCAGGGTAGTCAAGCTGAAGAATGCGGTTCTCGAACGTCTTATATCCGAGCGTACCGTCAACATCAGGAAACGTCTTGTTGTTGATCGCCGAGGAAAGATCGATGACAAGAAACTTCAGCTCGTCGAACTTCACGTCTCCCACCGCTACATTGTTCACAACAGTCTTCTGGTAGTTCGCCACGGGCTTCCCGTCAGCTCCAACAACGGGCTGCAGCGTGAGACCCAGGGCGCGAGCAACCTTCACGCTCAACACCGGACTCGGATCGCCAATGTCGATGGCGAGCCGAATATGTTTTCCTCCAAGCACGGCATCCACACACGGCAACCCATCGCAGCTTAAGAGCTTCGCGTGAGCTAACGGTGGCAAACTTGCCGGAGCAGATGGAGTCTGTGCAACAGACAAGAGTGTGGTAACCAGCAAGAGAGCACAAAGGCGGAGGAAAGGACTCATGGTCACCATACGAAGAGCCACAATACGAAGTTCCCGCAATTCAACTAACTCGAAACGTAGAAAGAGGCGCCAGCCTCAATGCGAGTGGCTGTGACCATGATGATGATCATGTGCTCCGACCGTCTCAAGTTCCGGCGGTGCGGCACAGCCATGAGTCGTCTCACAGCCAGTCGTTTCAAACTGAATCGTCGTGTGAGTGATGTGAAATCGCTCCCGCAAGGCGCTGTTGATACATGTCAGAATGTTTCCGCACTCGGACATCGGCATCTCGGCGATGGTTACGTGACTGGCCAAAGCATGCGACTTTGATCCAAGGCTCCAAACATGGAGATCGTGGACGTTCAGCACACCATCGACCGCAGCCATCGCCTCACGAACCTCACCAAGCTGCAGATTGCGCGGTGTGCCTTCAAGGAGAATATTCAACGTCTCCCGAACAATGCCAATTGAGCTCCACAGAATCATCCCGGCAATAATGATCGAGAGCGCGGGATCGATCCATGTGAGACCCGTGAAGAGAATCGCTGCGCCGCCGACGATGACTGCGGCGGTCGACAGAGTATCTCCGAGCATGTGCAGAAACGTGCTGCGGATGTTCACGTCTCCAGAGAAGCGCCAAAGGAGGGTGGCGATGGTTCCATTCATCACAACGCCGGCAAGAGCGACGATCATCATCAGCTTGGGTTGGACGGCAACCGGGGCGCTGAGGCGCTCAATAGCCTCGATGGCGATCCAGACCGAAAGAACCACCAGGGTGGATGCGTTGACAAATGCGGCAAGGACACCGGCGCGCTGATAGCCAAAAGTCTTCTGTTCCGTAGCTGGTCGAGACTGGAAGTACACAGCGACGAATGAGAGCACAATCGCCAATAAATCGCTGACGTTATGGCCAGCCTCAGAGATCAGAGCAAGCGAATGCGCCCTCAACCCGAAGAAGAAGGTCGCACCAACATACGCCAGCGTAAGGACCATCGAGAATTGCAGGACCCGTTGCATCTTACGATTAGGCGTGGCAACCATGTGCATAACAACAAGTGTAGTCCGCGCAGCAACGACGTTCAATGAAGAGAGAAATAAGCCGAACGTGAAACGTGAACTTTCCGGCTTTCATCAAGCTCCGGAGACTAAGACGCTTCCTCCTGCGAATCGTTCCGGGGCGGTTGCGAAGGGCTGAGCCGCAAACCGCTCCACGTCTCCGCTACAACAATACTGTTGGCAGGATTCTGCGGTGCATACCGAACCTGGATGGGCAGATCGGTACGAATACCCTGCACCAGCTCGGCGAGCATGGTGACATCCTGAGCACATTCGTATGTCACTCCAGCGATGCGGTAAACGTAGACGATCATGTCAGGGGTGAGAGGGCCCTCGTTGATATGTTCAGTCTCATCCGCGAGATCCAAAGCAGGACTGCGGACCTCCGCAACCATCGTGTCCATGATGGTCCCGTCCGTGATGCGCCCGATCCGCGCCAGCAGGTCACGACGCTCACGCTCTAACTCTTCCGCCGTGGGTTTACGACGAGTAAGGACATAACTTGCCAATCCAATTGCGGCCGCAGCAGTCGCTCCAATAGCAAAGACGACTCGCGGAGAACGGAGTGAGAGCGGCAGATGGGTTGGAATCAGCAATAGCACAGGACTCTGCCAAAAAGCATAGCTGATAGCGGCTAGGTTAGCAGGAGGGAGGTGCTGCCTGAGTACACAACTTTCCGGCCGTGGAGGAACCAGTCTGTTCTATTAAAGTTGCCGCCCCATTGCGCGATATACTGAAGCTTGCCCATGAAGCCGTCTCTCAATTCCCCTGCCAAGTCGTCCCCTTCTGTAAAAACTGCCTCTGTTGCCACGTCCAGCCTTGCCCATCCTCTCGATCTCGGCGATGGACGGCGCATCCGGTCTACGACTGTAATCTGTGTTCGGCGTGGCGATTCCGTCGTAATGGCAGCCGATGGACAGGTTTCGCTGGGAGCGACTGTCATGAAGGGCTCGGCAAAAAAGATTCGCCGCCTGTATCAGGACAAAGTGCTTGCCGGATTCGCCGGTTCGACCGCGGACGCTTTCTCGCTCTTCGCTCGATTCGAGGTAAAACTGGAGCAGTACGCCGGTAATCTCGGCCGTGCAGCTGTGGAGCTTGCTAAAGACTGGCGCACCGACAAGATGCTCCGCCAGCTGGAGGCTCTCCTGATTGTGGCCGACCCGAAGCAGACCTTTCTCCTCTCAGGCACTGGTGACGTCATCGATCCCGACGAAGGGATTGCGACCATTGGCAGCGGCGGCAGCTATGCCCTGGCCAGTGCCCGGGCACTGATGGAAAACACAGATTTAAGCGCTCGGGAGATCGCCGTGAAGAGTCTAAGGATTGCTGGACAGATCTGTATCTACACGAACGACCAGATGACCATTGAAGAGCTGAAGTCCGAGACGCCAGCGAACCAATAGCATTCATCCTTCGTAGAACCTTCAAAGTTTCGTCGCAACGTATAGCGCGACTAGGAGTACCGCATCATGGCAATTTTTCTACCTGGAGCCGCTGAAGATCAGGCGCTCGCACTCGACGAAATGACGCCGCGTGAGATCGTCACAGAGCTGGATAAGTACGTCGTCGGACAGCATGCGGCCAAGCGTGCTGTTGCGATTGCGCTGCGCAATCGGATGCGCCGGCAGAAGCTCTCGCCCGAACTAGCCGACGAGATCATGCCGAAGAACATCATCATGATCGGGCCTACGGGCGTTGGAAAGACAGAGATTGCTCGACGCCTGGCGAAACTCACAAACTCGCCTTTTCTCAAGGTGGAAGCCTCAAAGTTCACTGAAGTCGGATATGTTGGCCGCGATGTGGAGTCGATTGTGCGTGATCTGGTGGAGATCGCCATCGACATGGTGCGAGAAGAGAAGATGGAGGAGGTTGAAGACAAGGCTGAACTGGCTGCCGAGGATCGGCTAATCGACCTGTTGTTGCCTCCGACGCCTGCGTCTCCGGCTGCTGCGGCTGCTCCTGAACCGGAGAGCAATGTCATTCAATTGCCAGCGGTTACGACAGTGGTGGACGATTCCGAGGAGAAGCCGGGAGATCGTGAGCACAGGACCAGAGAGAAGCTGCGACAGCAGTTTCGTGAAGGCAAGCTGGACGAGCGCACCGTCGAACTAGACGTGCGCGACCGCAATCAGCCGAGTTTTGAGGTCATCTCCAACCAGGGTTCGGAGGAGATGGACATCAATCTAAAGGACATGTTGCCGGGGCTGTTTGGGCAGCGCACCAAGAAGCGAAAGATGAAGGTCGCGGAGGCGTTCGACTATCTCGTGCAGGAGGAGGAGAGTCGGCTGATCGACATGGATCAGGTGACGCGGCTTGCGGTGGAACGTGTTGAAGACTCAGGGATTGTGTTTTTGGACGAGATCGACAAGATTGCCGGACGCGAAGGTGGTCATGGGCCGGATGTTTCGCGCGAAGGTGTTCAGCGCGATATTCTGCCGATTGTTGAAGGGACTACAGTTAGCACTAAGTATGGAATGGTTTCGACCGATCACATTCTGTTTATTGCGGCTGGAGCGTTTCATGTTTCGAAGCCGAGTGATTTAATTCCTGAGTTGCAGGGGCGTTTTCCGATACGTGTTGAACTTAACTCGTTGACCGTGAATGATTTTATTCGTATCTTGACGGAGCCTAAATCGTCTTTGGTGAAGCAATCTACTGCGCTTTTGGAGACTGAAGGATTGAAGCTGGAGTTTACGAAGGAGGCGATTGCGGAGATGGCGCAGTTTGCGTTCAGGGTGAACGAAACAACTGAAAACATTGGGGCTCGGCGGTTGCATACGATTCTGGAGCGAGTGCTGGATGAGATCAGTTTTCAGGCGCCGGATCTGTTCAAGAGCCCGCGGGCTGAGGTAACGGAAGAGGGAGTTGTGGCGGAAGTACCTGTTTCTGCGTCACTTACTTCGGAGGTGCAGGTGCCTTCGCCGCCGCTGCCGGTGATTGAGCGTCAGACCGCGACAGGCGTAGAGAAGGTGATCGTGGTGGACCCTGAATACGTGCGTCAGCAGGTGGCTTCAATCGTGAAGGATCAGGATCTTTCGCGCTATATTTTGTAGGTTTTTTTGGGCGTGGTGGAGTGGTGTTTTTGCAGGGGTTTCTGCGATTTTTGGTGCGCAAAACGTGGTGAATTGCATGGTGAATGTGGTGCGTTCGTGGTGAATTGTGTTGCTGCAGGTTACATAAAAAAGCTGGCGAAAAATGCGCCAGCTTTTTCAGTTTTATTTTGAAGGGTCTACTTTGGGAATAAGTGAGACTACCTGATTCGAGCGGAGAGCTTTCGGTCTCTCAGATACGAAAACGACACGAGCCACGCGCTAACCGTTTGTTATTCTGGTGCGGTACCCGGAGGCTATGTGATCACGGTATGTTTGATCCGGTTCTGGTGCTGGCTCCGCAACAAAGAGGTCAAAGGCCTACGTCAGTGTGTTATCTGTGGGAGAGTCAGGCGAAGGTCGGGGATGATCCTAACGGCAGGCCATACCTGGGCCTGCAGCAAAAAACATGCGAAGTTATTTGAAGACAGCGTCGATATGACGACCCGAGGTAGACGTGAAGACCGAAGAGCAGTTGGGAATCAGCTATGAGTACACCGCTGCAAATCATGAAGTCAGCCACTCTTACCTGAAGCCGATCGTGGATCAGTTTGTCGAAGATGTTCCTCCCCACAGTGTGATCCTGGACATGGGCTGCGGCAACGGAAGCTTCCTATCGCTCTACAGAGACCGCGGCTGGATGCTCCACGGAACCGACTTCTCAACCACGGGGATCGAGATTGCCAAAAAAAACTATCCTGACATCAACTTCATTCTTGGCGACTCTCAAACGTCGGCTGAAGATCTCACCAAGCAGGTAGGTTTAGTGGACCTGGTGATCAGCACCGAGGTGGTTGAACACCTCTATGACCCCAAAGCCTTCCTTCGAACCGCATACAGCGTACTGAAGCCTGGAGGGCTGTTGGTGGTGACGACGCCGTATCACGGCTATCTGAAGAATTTGGCGCTGGCGGTTACAGGGAGCATGGATAAGCACTTTACCGTTCTTTGGGACCATGGACACATCAAGTTCTGGTCAGCGAAGACTCTGAGCAATGCTCTCGAAGAAGCTGGATTTCGCGATATTCGATTCAAAGGTGCTGGTCGGCTTCCGTACATGTGGAAGAGTATGGCGATCGCCTGCCGGAGACCACTTTAGAATCGATCGGCGTGATAGCAACTTATTGACCCAGATTGGGTTACATAGCCAGGCACATTCTGCACGGGTTGTGACCTTTCGCCTCAAGGCACATCTAAAACCATAGAGGTTTTACGGATATGTCGGGGCTCAAATCACTTCTCCTGCTCTCGTTGACGACTCTGTTAGTGCCGGCTTTTGGACAACAAGGCGCAAACCAGGCCCGCCCAGGAACTCTCAATTACGTTGAAGGCCAGGCTTCTATCGATGGCCATCAGGTCTCTGCTCAATCTGTCGGTCAGGCTGGACTCGAACCAGGTCAGTATCTTGCTACGGCTGACGGTAAGGTCGAAGTGCTGCTGACGCCGGGCGTCTTTCTGCGACTGGATAAAAACAGCACCGTCAAGATGATCACTCCGGATCTGACGCACACCGAAGTCTCGGTGGAGCGTGGGCGCGCTGAGGTGGAGGCAGACCAGCTCTATCCGCAGAATCGGATCCTGATCGATCAGAAGGGCGGTCAGACCCAGATCCTGAAGAACGGCTTGTATGAGTTCAACGCCGACAACAATACGGTTCGAACGTTTGATGGCAAGGCAGCGGTCTATCCCGGCGACAACCTGCAGAGTAGCGTGAAACCGATCGACGTGAAGGGTGGGCATCAGCTAGCGCTAACCGGTGAGGCGGTGAAGCCTGTTGGATTCGACAAGGATCGCTCACAGGACGATCTGTATCGCTGGAGCAGCCTGCGCTCGCAGTATCTGGGGGAGGCGAGCGTCGACCTTGCAGCGCAGTATGCCGGGTACGGCCCGGCGTATGGCTACGGCGGGTTCGCTCCTGGTTGGGACTGGGACCCTTACCTCTACTCGTATGACTGGATCCCAGGTGGCGGACCCTTCTTCAGCCCCTTCGGGTTCGGCTTCTACTCGCCGTACTACCTGTATGGCGGTGGGTTTGTGTACGGCCGCGGCTTCTACGGGCGAGGCGTCGGATTCGGCGGAGGCTACGGCTACCGTGGAGGCTATGGCTTCCGTGGCGGTGCGGTATCGAGTGGCGGGCTCCATAGCGGCGGCGGATTCTCCGGTGGTGGTGGGTTCCACGGCGGTGGTGGTGGCGGCGGTGGTCACCGGTAATGTTGAAGAGATGGGCTGGGCGAATCATCGCCCGGCCCTTTTTCTTTGCCATGAGAAGGATGTCAGTTTCGAAAGCATGGCCGATGACACTGAGCTAACGACTTTACTTAAGGCGAATGTCTTCCCGTCTCATGTGCAAGACGGCTGATGGTTATGCCGGAGAAGAAATCCCAAAATGTCTTTGGAAAGGCATCGCCTTCGAAAGCTTTGAGTTTGACGTTTATCGCGGTCGCGCGACGGCGACGATCAGCGCAAAGTAGGCAAGCACCAAGACGCCTCCGCCAGCGAACTTCCACCATCTCCTGTTGTCGGCGTCGCGATGGCAGATGGCGGCGAGACAAGCGGCGATAAGAATGAAGTGCCCGATGCCTCCAACGAGCACCATCAATGTGTCTGGCCGCTTCAACTGGCCAGTTCGGAGTAGAGACCACAGCTCTTCCAGGCCAGCTTGCATCAGATGAGTGACGAAGAGGCTGAAGGCGTTCCAGAACATTGCAATTGTGAGCCCAGCTCCGTAGCCCCATGGACTGTTACGGCGCGACAGAACAATAATCGCAATGTAGATCAATGCCTGAAGTAGATGAAGAGGCCGCAGCCCGGGAGTAACGAACGCGGACCCCGCCAAGGCTGTCAGGAAGAGCGCAACTCCGATCCAAATCCACGTAAACGTCAAGGCAGACTCGCGCGTTGTCATCGGCGACATTAGATCTGTTACGGCACGTGCTGATGAAAAGTTGCGCAGATCGCAGTTCCGACCATCTTGTGGGAGCGTTCTTAGAAGGCTCGCAGCTTGTGAAGTGAAGAGTGCCGCTTAAGCTACCGTGCTCATTTATCGATTTGAAGCCTTGACAATCGTGTCGCGTGCTCTCAAACTTCAGCGCATTGGTTGCGTCTGGGAGTAGCGGAGAGATACGAAGATGAGTGCAAATCATTGCGCAGTATCGATTTGAGTCGCGTCGAACTTCACACTGGTGAAAGGCAGCGATAAGTTGTTGAGAAATGAGTATTGAAGCGTTGCAGCTGTGGTGGGAGGGATTTTAATGATGGTTTTGCTGGGAAATAACAGATAATTGGGAACAAGGAACGATCTATCCGTCTCATGGGTGCGTCAATCCGACAGGGCCCAAATAAAAGTTTGTCAGCTGGCTTGAAAAAATGCCTCCGCCAGCGGGTATGGTGACACCTTTTGGGAACGAATTCCGCTTTACCTTAAAGAGCACGCGGGATCTACCTCTTCGATTCGGCTGGTGATAGCTCCTCCGGGTGGTCTGTAGATATTTCGTGTTTTGTGAGAGGCGCCCCTTGAGGTCGTGTCGACTTGGGTGGCGGTTGGGAGTTTCTGTTCTCATCGATGGTTGTCGATGGATTATTGTTGCAATCTATCGCCGAACTGGTAAATTGCATCTCGCTGAGGTCTCCGGTTGAGGCCAAATCCAATAAGCGAGGTGGCACGGGGCCCAATGAACTTTGCGTTCCTTCCAGACCTTCTCGCGTTGGCCCTCCTCATTGTCATTCTGCTGTTGCTGCGTCACCGGCATCCTCAGGAACGGACGAATCTGTGGCTGCTAGGCCTTTTTATCACTCTGGTTGAAGCGGTGGCCCATACGTTTTACGCACACGACGGGCCGCCGCAAAGGATTCTGCATGTGGTCGTGATGGACTGCTATCTGCTGGCGGGGATAGTGTTCGTGTGGGCGTCGGGCGGCTACTCGATCTCTTCAAGATCCAGGCTTTGGTATCTCACACTGAACGCGTTGCCACTGCTCGATCTGACCACGATGTACGGGCTGCACCTCAATACACCGATCGTTTACTTCCCTTGCATTGCAACAGGTCTGGTGATTGGCGTGGCCAGTTCGCTTTACCTGCGGCGTAGTTGGCATTTAGCGGCGCTGCACGTCTTCGGATGGATGGCGCTGGGATACCTGATCCATATGGCCAACTATCGGGCAGCGGTGTACTGGAGTTTGTGTTGCGTCTATGCGACTGCGACGTTCAACTTCCAGCGACGACTGCCGAGAGAAAGTACCGGCAGATTGGCGATTGTGACTGGTTTTATGATCTGGTCGCTGAATCTTCTTCTGCATCCGTGGATTGTGTCGTACCGCTCCTATGCCGACATTGCGTCGCATATCTGGAATATGCAGAAGTCGCTGATCTCGATTGGAATGATTCTGGTGATGCTGGAAGAGCAGATCTCAAGCAACGAGTGGCTGGCACTGCATGATGAGCTGACAGGGCTGCCGAACCGTCGGCTGTTTGCTGACCGGCTCCAGAGTGCGATCGAACGCTGCGAACGGACGCGCAGCCGAATGGCGCTGCTGATCGTGGATCTGAATGGGTTCAAGAAGATCAACGACACGATGGGGCACCAGGCGGGCGATCAGGTGTTGCGCGAGGTCTCGAGCAACCTGAAGAGAGGCATCAGGGCCTCCGATACGCTGGCGCGGCTGGGTGGCGATGAGTTCATCATCGTTGCAACGGACGCGGAGCAGGATGAGTCGATGGAACACTTTGTGAACTCGGTGCGGCATGCTGTGGAGCGACCGATCGTAGTCGAAGGAAAGTCGATGATCATGACGGCCAGCCTTGGCGTGGCAATCTATCCGGATGATGCTCATGACTCCGTTCGATTGCTTAGGATTGCTGACCAGCGTATGTATGCGACCAAGCATAGGGTAGGGATGGTGCCTTCCAAAGGAGTGACGGGGTTGACTGCATCGGTGGGAGATACTGCAGTGATCGCGATCGCGAGTGGTCAGCGATAGGCTGCTCCGTTTTTAATTGAGACGAAGGTGCAATATGAAAAGGCAGACACTCCAAATTATGGGAGGTCTGCCTTTTCGATTGCGTTGCTGATGCGAAGTTCGTCGTTCGTTACATCTTCATCGTTTCATCGCTTCGCGAGCGATTTAATTAGTGGTGGCCTTCGTGTTCTCCGCCGCCAGTGTGGCCGCGTCCGTCACGCATCTCGTTGCCGTGGAAGTTCTCCACGTGGTCGACGTGATGCTCTGGCGCTGGGTGATCGCCACGGTTGGGGTAGGGGCCGTGGTAGCCGGAATCGGGATGGTAGTGGTTGTCGACGTGGCCATAGAAGTGTTCCGGGCCGTGGTACCAGGGGCCTGCACCGATGAAGACGCCGCCGCCGTTGAACCACTCCGGGCCATAGTAGCCGTATGGGGCACAGCCGTAGGGAGTGGTGTCGTAGTAGCCGTAGGGACAGTTCGGCGCGACACCGATGTTGACGCTGACTTGCGCGCTTGCCTGCGGAGTATGTGCTGCAAAGCAGAGACCGGCGACCGCGGTTGCTGCAAAAATCTTAACGCTATGCATATGTTCACCTCTGTTTGTTTAGAGGGAGGTCGGCGAGGTGGAGTTGTGTAGCGAAAAAGGTTGCCTGAACGCAGCTCGACGGCCTTTTATGTTGGCCGTCGAGTAGGTAAAGGATTGATTTTTTTAGGGGGGTTAGCGGGCTGCGGTGGCTGGCTCGTTGATCTCGCTGAGACGCTTTTCGAGAAGCACTTCGAGGTCGACGATGGCTTTGGAGAAGCCGTCGATGCCTTCCTTCAGCTTGTCGGTGGCCATGCGGTCTTCGGCGTGCATCTTGTCGAAGGTGGCTTTGTCCATCGGGATCTTCTTGATGTCCAACTTCTGGGCGTTGGCAGGATCGAGCTTGCGCGGCAGGTTGCCCTGGGTTTTTTCAAGCTCATCAAGCAGCTTCGGCGCGATGGTGAGGAGGTCGCAACCGGCAAGCTCGGTGATCTCACCGATGTTGCGGAAGCTCGCGCCCATAACGACAGTTTTGTAGCCGAACTTCTTGTAGTAGTTGTAGACGGTTGTGACGGAGTGAACGCCAGGATCGTCGACTGGGGCGTAGTCTTTGCCGGTGTCCTTCTTGTACCAGTCGAGAATGCGGCCGACGAAGGGCGAGATGAGAGTAGCGTGAGCTTCGGCAGCTGCGACGGCCTGATGAAGACCGAAGAGCAGGGTCATGTTGCAGTGAATGCCTTCCTTCTCGAGGACCTCGGCAGCGCGAATGCCCTCCCATGTGGAGGCCAGCTTGATGAGAACGCGGTCGCGCGAGATGCCGGCCTTGTCGTATAAGGCGATGATGGCGTGCGCTTCTTCGATGGACTTTTCGGTGTCGTAGGAGAGGCGAGCGTCGACCTCGGTGGAGACACGGCCGGGGACTATGTCGAGGATTTTGAGGCCGAAGGCGACTTCGAGAGGCCGGAAGGCGATTGCGGCAACTTTTTTGTCCGAGACGTTGGGGCCTGCTTCTTTGCGTACCGCTTTGAGTACGTCGTCGACGACGGACTGGTATTCAGATTTCTCGGCAGCGGCGGCAATCAACGATGGATTCGTGGTCGCGTCCTGCGGGCGGAACTGCTGGATAGCGTTAAAGTCTCCGCTATCGGAGACGACGGTGGTGTAACCACGAAGCTGTTCGAGTAACGATGCCATAATCTTTCTCCTTGGCTGTTGATGCAGATTTTATCAAGCTCTGAGAGATTTCGCTTGTGAGTTTAGTGTGCGCGGCCGGTGTTACTGGGCTGCAAATTGATTTTCGAGGACACCCAGACCGTCTACTTCTACTTGGATGCGGTCACCCGGCTGAACGGCTCCTACTCCTGCCGGGGTTCCGGTGGGGATGAGGTCGCCCGGTTCGAGGGTCATGGTGGCGGTGATGTAGCGGAGGAGCTCGGCGATGGGGAAGATGAGGTCGCGCGTGGAGCCCTGCTGCTTGATGGCGCCGTTGAGACGGGTGACGACGGTGACTGGGGATCCTGCTTTTCCTTCGAATCCGCAGGGGTCGATCTCGTCGGAGACGATGGGACCGACGGGACAGAAGGTGTCGAAGCCTTTGCCGCGAGTCCATTGGCTGTCGAACTTCTGGATGTCGCGGGCGGTGACGTCGTTGACGCAGACGTAGCCTCGAATGTAAGGGCGTACGTCTTCGTCGGGGCCGATCTTGTAGCAGCGGCGGCCGATGACGATTCCGAGTTCTCCTTCGTAATCAATACGCTGAGAGATGGCCGGCATGCGGATGGTGCCCTTGGGACCGAGGAGAGACGATGGCGGTTTGAGGAAGAGGAGAGGCTCGGTGGGGACGTCGTTGCCTAGTTCGGCGGCGTGATCGCGGTAGTTGCGGCCAACGCAGAGAATCTTCGAGGGAGTAACCGGAGGAAGAAGATGAAGATCGGAGAGTGGGGTGGGTTCGAAGTCGATCGCGAGCGTTGGGACGGGTACGCCACCGAGGATTCGAGAGGTGAGGTCCTCTTGCGGGGCCTGCATGGGAAGGGTCGCCCAAAGGACGCCGTTGCGCTTTTCGACCAGAGCATACCGTGAAAGAGGCGTGCCGCTTTCAGACGACAGATACTTACAGTAACGCATGCTGTTTATTGCTCCCTTAGGGTTTCCTGGACAGAGGTGCTTGGTGCGCTCTCGTTCCCTGTGGCATCCACTGCAGTGACACGATAGGAGTAGCGATGGCCAGGGACAGCTGTTTGGTCGCGGTAGGCAGGACCTACGACCGGGATGGAGTTCAGGCGCGCAGCTGTACCCGCGACTTCGCCGGTTGAAGTAACTTTCTGACGATACACGTTATAGCCCAGGAGATCAGCTTCTGTGTCCGGGGTCCAGGAGAGATCGATGGAGCGATCGGCTGGTGTTGCGCCTCCCGGGACGGCCTCCAGGCCGGTGGGAACGAGCGGTGGGAAGACGTCTCGCGCGGCGAATGTTACGGGTGACGATATGACGCTGCGAAGTTGAACGGTATGGCCGTCGAGGGTGACATAGCGCACTCGCTGAGCGGTGTAGATGTAGCTTTCGCCGATGTGCGTGGTCTTATCAACCGTGCCGCCTGCGTCGAGTGCCTTTTTCGGGGTCTGAAGTTTAATCTCTTCCGGAATCGTTGGGGTCATGGACACGGTCTGCGGCTTGGACTGAGGAGCAGACGCTGGAGTTAGCGACTTGTGTGACCTGGACGTGGTCTTTGTTGGCGCCACCCTGGTTGGAGCAGGTGGAGTGGGGACGCCGCCGGGTCGTTCGAGGCGTCTGTCGAGCTCTACGTCCGCGGTTGTGTCCTTCTTTTGCCACTCCAGCATTACGCCTTCGCGTATGGCGGTTGCATGAAGCTGCTCAACAGGTGGGGGTGCAGCGCCTGCGGCAGCGAAGGCCTCCTTCGACGGACCTGCGGATCGACCGTTGGCGTTGACGAGCTGAACTCGATAGGCCAGGAGGACCGGGGGATCGGCAGTCAGGGCTTGCGGGAGAACGTCGGCCGCCTGCGTGGGGCCGCTCTGAACCGGCAGGCGCTTTACAACCGTACAGGGGGATGAAGCATGCGACGGGACGGGGACGCGGCAGATCTCCGCTGTCACAGGGCCTTTGATATCAATGCGATCGGTGGTTTTAGATGGAGTGTCCCAATGGAGCCTCACCTCATCGCCCACTCGGTCGACGGTCAGGTTTTTTATCACCTCTGGCAGATTGAGCGAGGGTGCGCGGGGTGGTCCAGGACTGGCGCAGCCCACCGCGGAGGCGACCAGAATCGCGGATGCTCCTGTGACAAGCCACTGATGGATCTGCAGGTTAGAAGGATTAGGCGAAAACTTCATCTGTCTTTAGTCATCATAGGCCAGAGTTATCCGCCCGTTGGGATTGGGACGACCGTTGGCGAGGGTATCCGCAACTTTAAAAAAATGCATCCAATCCAAAAAGGATGTTCACGCGTACATCTTTTGATAGCGTTTCAACATCTTTTAGCACAGTGAAATAAACTTATGGCCAAAAATATCACCTCCGCGACGACGATAGACGCAGCAACGTTGAACTCTGCGACCACGCTTTCCGAGTCAATTAATCTTCCATCGGGCTCGGGGTCGAATGGACAGGCTGATCACAAGAATCTTCAGGTGGACGGCGAGGCAGCGGAGTCGTTCATCGCGGAGAAGCGAATTGGCGAGCGTATCAAGCATCTTCGGCTAAAGAAGTCGATGGGGCTGGTTGAGTTGGGGCGTCACACCGGACTTTCCGCCAGCTTTCTGTCGCAGCTTGAGACGGGGCGGGTTGTGCCAACGCTGCGGAATCTTGCGCGCATCGCCATGGTCTTCTCGAAGGACCTAAGCTACTTCTTCGATCCAGAGCCGCAGACACTGTTTCGGCTGCATCGGCGTGTTGAACGTGTGCGCCTGCCGCAGACCGGAGCAGACGACCCCGCGTACTTCTTCGAAAGTCTTGGATATCTCGTTCCTGATCGACAGCTCGATCCTTACTTCGCAGAGTTTCTTCCTGAAAAGGAGGGGCGCTCGCCACGTGCGCATCAGCATGGTGGGTGTGAGTTTCTTTATCTTCTGTCGGGAACGCTTGACGTGCGGCATGGGGAGACTGTGCATCACGTTGAAGCGGGAGACGCTATCTATTTTGACGCGAACACAACTCACAGCTATGTCTGCACGAGTAAGACGCCTTGTACGGCAGTAATCGTAACGTTGCAACATCCGCTGCTGATGACGTTGGGGAGCGGGGCACGATCGGCCCCTTCTGGTAATGGCAAAACGAAGGGCATTCCGGCGGCGATACTTCCTCAGCAGGTTGCAGCGAAGAAGATGTCATCACGCATGCATATGCAGTAGCTGATATATGTTGCAATTTTCAGGCTAAGCGATTCGCGAGATGTTATTCGCGTTCGGCAGCTTAGGCAGGTTCACTTTCATGACATCGAGACGCTGCAGGGCTTTGCGCGTCAACCCGGTCAACGGCATGAGGCCGAGGCGATTGGTCTGGATCCAGTGGAGATCACCTTTTGCTGCGGGGATTGCACGGCGCAGACCCCTGTCCTCGGGGCCACTCGCAGCATAGATTTGTACGTAGTAGTTCGTGTTCGTGATCGAGTGACGCAGTCGCAGGAGCGGCTCTCGGCCCTGGACAGCGTCTTGCGGCAGTGGGGGGAGCTCGTACATTCCAGGCATAAGGCTGGCGTCTGCGGCGCGGAGTTCCAGTAGTACCTCGGTTAATGTGCCGCGCTTGCGCAGGCTCAGCAGATATGCGGCGGGGCGGCTGAGCTGGGCGGCTCGAGGTGGCGTGAGATGTTCTCCTCGCGTCAGGCACATTGAAAACACCGGACAGTGCAGACAGAGGGGGGCCTTCGGCAGGCAGATCGTTGCGCCCAACTCCATCATGGCCTGATTGTGATCGCCGGCGGCGTTCGTTCCTTCGCTGATGCGACGCCTGGGAACCAGAGCGCTGGCCTGTTGCTGGACGAAGGCACGACCTGCGGCGTTGCCCTCTTCGGGACGGCCGGTGAGACGGAGGAGGACGCGCTCGACGTTGCCGTCGACCACGGCGATGCTTTCTCCGAAGGCGATGCTGGCGATGGCTGCACTGGTGTATTCGCCGATGCCTGGTAAGGTGCGTAGTTCCGCGGCTGTCGCGGGCAGGATGCCGCTGCGCTCACTCGTAATGAACTGCGCGGCCTTGTGCAGCATGCGCGCACGTCGGTAGTAGCCGAGGCCCGACCATGCGGCGAGCACATCGGCTTCGGGTGCTAGAGCCAGGGCGAGGACGGTTGGGAAGCGGCGGAGGAAGTCGTGGTAGTGCTCGATGACGGCCGCTACGCGAGTCTGCTGGAGCATGACTTCAGAGACCCAGGTGCGGTAGGGATCGTTGACGTTGCGCCAGGGAAGTTCGCGGGCATGGCTGCGGTACCAGCTCATCAGCTTGCGCCGGAAGAGAGCGGAGTCGAGCTCCGTGTCCGCTGGATCGACTGCCTGTATCAGATTGTCGTCCACCACTTCTGACCCGTTGAAAGAAGACATCGTTGCCAGTCTATAGCCTGCGGCGTGTCGAGCTAAACTCAAAGACATCATGCGGCAGAAAGAGCACTCCATGCGGCGCTGCGTCGGGACGAGAGACAGAAGAGATTTCTTGAAGCTGACCGCACTGGCCAGTGGTGCGGCGCTTCTGCCTATGGGGGCCGAGGTGCATGGTCAGACGAAGCCTGCAACTCCGGTACGGCCAGCGTTTCCGGGAGGTGAGCGGGCGGACCCCTCGTGGCAGCGAACCTGGGATGCGGCTCTGGCGGTGCTCGCGGGGAATGTAAAAACTGTTCCGAAGTTTGAGCGTCCGGTGCTGGTGGAGGGCAGTGTCTATCCCGGCATCTGGCTGGAGTGCGGGCCACATGAGGGGCTGGTCTACGGCACGCTTGCGAGCTGCGTCGTTGCGCAGGACGGTTCGCCGTCGTCTTTGCAGATCGCGCGCAACAACCATATGGCGTTCTTTGCTTTGCAGCGCCCCGTGGGCCATGAATCTGCGGGTCAACTGCCGGCGGCGATCAAGATGTCTGACGTCGGCTATGGTCAGATACAGATGGTCGTTCCGATTGCCGCCACGGCTTGGGAGCTGTCTCAGTTGACCGACGACGACGAGTTGCTGGTCACCGCGTACGCGGCTTGCAGCCGGTGGGATGCCTGGCTTCGTGAGTTTCGCGACACGCGTAAGACTGGATTGGTGGAGGGATTTTGCACTTATGACACGGGCCACGATAACAGCCCGCGCTGGACCGGCATTCCCAACCAATGCCCCAGCGCTGACGCGCGCAATTGCCCGCAGATCGCGACCATGCCGCGGCTGTGTCCTGATCTTTCGGCGACAGTGTACGGAGGGCGTATCGCGCTGAGCCATATGGCGACGGCGCTCGGCAAGCCCGGTGAGGCCGATCGCTGGCGTGCCGATGCTGAGACGATTCGTCACCTTATCATCGATCGACTTTATGACCCGAAGGATGCCGCCTTCTACGATCTCGATGCGCAGAACAACTTTGTTCGCGTGCGCTCGGATGTGAACAGCCGCGTCTTTGGCGAGCACGTGCTAAATCCGGTGAAGGATAAGGCCATTGTCGACGCGGTATGGACGCGGCAGCTCCATAACCCAAAGGCCTTCTGGGCGCCGTATCCGCTGACATCGGTTGCGATGGACGATCCGACTTTTGTGAGGCCGATTCCGCGCAACAGTTGGGGCGGTGCGAGCCAGGCGCTGACCGCGCTGCGGGCTCCGCGATGGATGCCCTACTACGGAAAGCAGGCAGAGATGAACCACATGATGCAGCAGTGGTGCGAGGCGATCATGCGGCATACGGAGTTTCGCCAGCAGATGGATCCGTTGACCGGTGAGTTTACGCAAGCGGATCCGAGCGGTTACTCACCCGCGGCGCTGGTTTTCCTCGACTATGCGCGCCGACTTAGCGCTTCGCCAGCGAAGATGACCTCAACGCCTTAGCAGCTCTGATACTTCCAGTTGCGTTGCTTGCCCTCGGCGATCCATTCAAGTGCAGTCGCGATGCGTTTGTCTCGCGTCTCCTGCCGTTTGGCATCGGCGATCCATTCGACGTATTCGCGTTTGCAGCTCGGACTGAAGGCTGCGAAGACCGTCGCTGCTTTTTTATTCTTCTTCAGTGCGGCGGATAACTCATCGGGTGTCTCGACGGCTGCCTTTGGAGCTTTTACGACCTTGTGTCTTGCAGCAATCGGACTGGTGTGCTCGCCTCGGTCGATAAAACCGGTAGATGTGCGAATAAATCCGAGGAGTGCCTTGTCGGAGGGAAGATCCTTGACAGTGGTGATGCGGCCTAACGAGCCCATCCCGCCATCCTGCACCACGCCGGCCTCGCGAAGGACGGCTCCAATCTCTTCACCCCAGAAGCCAAAGCTGCAATGCTCCTTGAAGGCCGACATGTTGCCCAGGATCGTCCCACGATACTCGAAGAACGGACGGCTCCATTTGATCGTCTCTTGAATATTGGGGCAGCCTTTGTGCACCAGCGCACGCAGGTGCCGCATGATCGGTTGCGCAAAGGGTTTTGCCTTGTTGATGTAGGCGTCCACCCTGGGATCTTCGTTAGCAGTTGCCATCGTCAGCTCCTGTTTTCAGGACAGTAGTTTACAACTACCTCAAACCGTATCGCCCGGCTTGGTCTTCGGTTCGATGGGCGTGGGCTTGATGGGGTACGGAGGGCCTTTGGCGAAGACCTTTTGCATCTCCGAATCATAACCGTAGATGTCGTCGAAGAAGTGGACCTCGTTGTCATCGACGACGATCGCTGTCAGGTAGAAGATGACGATTGGCAGCGGTGTCTTCAGGCTGACGGTCCTGTTGTCGGTCCCGCTATTCATTGCAGCGTGTACCTTATCTAGATCCCAGTCGCCGCCTTGTCCCTGTAGCACCCAGGCCGCAAGGTCGGCTGGTTTCTGCACACGGATGCAGCCGTGACTGAAGTCGCGACGTGTCTGCTCGAACAGCGAGACTGCTGGCGTCGAGTGCAGATAGATGTCGTATTGGTTGGGGAAGATGAACTTTACGAGGCCGAGGGAGTTCTTCGGGCCCGGCTTTTCGCGCACCATCACGGCGCCCTGCGCGACCTGCTTGGCTGTGTAGTCGGTGAGCACCATACCCTTGTTGTTGGTGACTTCGAAGTTTTTGCTTGCGAGGTATCCATGGCTCGCTTCCATATGCGGCACGAGCTCTTTGCGTGCAATATCGGCCGGTACACTCCAATACGGACGGAAGACGAGGTACTTCATCATGTGGGTAAACACTGGCGTCTCATGCTGTCCCATCACTTTGCCGACGACGACGCGCATGGTGAAGTCGAGCTTGTGATCGGGGTCAAAGCCACGCAGGACGAACTCCGGGAGGTTTACCATCAGACGTGCATGCAGGTAGGGGTCTGGCAGCCAGCGCCAGCGCTCCAGCGAATCCTGCAACTGGGTTACACGGTAGGTCATCGGGACGTTCAACGAGTTGATTGTTTGCGGCGTCAGCTTACCGTCCTCTGTAAAGCCGTGGCGGTGCTGGTAGTGTTTGACGGCGTCGGACAGAGTGGAATCAAAGACTGTGCTGGCCGTTGCGGTGGACGGTACAGATCCGGGTTCCGCGTCGCCTTCTAACTGCAACCGCGCCAGCAGAGCGCCAGCCGCCGGATAAGCGCCGCCTACGGACACTGGCTTAGCTACCGTCGGCAGAGGCTCGGCCTGTGCCTGCTCCTCCTGTTTGGCGAGGTCGAGGTAGTGGGCAAGTGCGGCCTCGGTCTTTCGGTACTCCACTGAATCGGGCTCGACGCCTACGATCAGCTTGGGGACATCGGTTGCGTCTACGGCGTTGTCGGAGACAAACTCGGCCAAGTCGTATTTTTTGTCCTGCACAGGAACTTCGAAGTTGAAGTGTGATGGATTCACCCTTCCGATACGCAGGTCAGAGATGTATCGCATCACGTTCACCGTCATTGCGACGTCGAAGAGCGAGATCGCGTCCGCCGATTTGCTGTTGAGCGCCTGAACCCTGTCGGCCCAGCGTGGCGCGTCGTAGTCCTCGGGGATCAATCCCTTCGCGCCAGCATTACGAAACTGCTCGATGAAAGCAGTCGCTGACGCAGTTGGTGCGCCGTCGCGTGTCCATGCTACTTCGTAGTTGCGATCATCGTAAAAGGTCGCCACGATTGTCTGGTAGTCCGAGAAGTTCGGCCAGCGGAGGTTCGGCACCTTCGTCGTGTCAACCTTCTCCGGGGGGAGGGCCTTCTTCTGCACCAACTCGTGCAAGTTGTCTGAATAAGCGGTCGTATTTGGCGCAGACTTCGACTTGCGGTGACGATGGCATCCATTTGTGAGCAACAAAATGGTGAGCGCAAATGCAGTGCCGGCGGAGCGGAGAGAGACTTTCATCATCACGAACAGACCATCCTTCAGGTACGACCGTTTTCGGGGTGCGGATCTATTATCCAGTATCTCGGGTTAAATCAATGCAAAGTCGCATGACCAACCCAGTGGCGACCTGAATGCCGATCACTTCGAGAGAGTGAGACCTTTACTTTGCGATGTCTGGCAGCAGGGTGAGGCAGAGAAGCGCCTGAGTCAGAAGGATTGCTCCCGTGAGGGCGAGAAACATCTTCCGCTGTTGCATCTCCAATACGTCGGCAAATACTCCGCCTACAAAGGTAAAGAGAAACGGCAGTGCCCAGAGCCATGGCTGAGAGACCGTCTGCGTCGTAACAAGAGGAAACAACAATAAAGCCATTGCGAGTGGGGCTGTATTGCCGAAGTATCGGCAACGCGGGATCGCGATATACAGCAGCAGAGCCACGAGAGTCGCGACGGCTATTGGTGCGTTCGCGATATTGAGAAAGAAGTGCCGGGCACCGTCGAGGGCGAACCACGCGCGGGCACCACCTCCGGTAAATACGTAGCTGAACGGCGCCAGGCGCAACGCATAAAACGCGAACAGGATCGCGAGCGCGCCCACTGCCGAGAAGACCAGAATCTGCATGACGTAACTGCGCCGGCGCTCTGCCAGATACAGCATCCAGACCACAGCCAGCGCAAAGCCAACCATCGCCGCGAGCAGATGTGCCGCAGCCGTCAATCCCAGCGCGAGGGTCAGGAGTGCAATGCGTGGCCTCCACCTGCGACGCGGCCCCTGCATCGCGTGGGCAACGCCCATCGCTGTGTACACGAGACCGTAGAGTCCCCACATCGCGAGCACTTCATTGTTTGGTGTGACCGCGTAACGCACGATTGCCGGACAAAAACAGTAGAGCCCTAGTGCGAAGAAGCCGCCTTCGTTGCCAAAGAGACGACGTGAGACCCACCAGAGGCCGCCTCCGAGCCAGACAGCGAAGAAGATAAAGGGTATGTGCAGGAGGTATTTCACGCTGAAGAGCTCGTGCCGCGCCTCCCACGTCGAACCGTTGAGCGAGCCTTCTGCGTAGAGGCGATTCTCCGGCTTGCGGAGCGTGTCCGCGCCGAGCATTGCGAGCCGCTGCATGGTGAGTGGAAGCCCAGCGATGCGATAGGCAAAGGTGCCGTCACCATTCAGGTTGCCGCAGGTTGTGAAGTAGCCTGCCAGCGGCGAGGGACGCTCCCACATCTCGCGTCCACACTCGGCGTATCGATAGTCCTGCTGCGAGAGCTGCTGTCGGCTCACCACCCAGAGACACTCCGCGAGAAAAACCAGCAGCAGGAGCGCGGCCAGTTGCTGTGGTCGTCCGATCTTGATGCGGGGAAGCTTCATTCCGTAGATGGCTGGCCTTTATCCTTCATTTATTCTCGTACCGCTTGTGTTGTCTGGCCACAGTGGAGATACGGTTTTCCACGAATCTTTTCCGCAAATCCTGGTGTGCCACGTTGATGGAAAGCGGCATCTTCGAGTGTATCGTGAGAGGTATGCAGTCGCTTTCCTTTATCCCAGGCCGAGCCTTCCTCTCATCGAACTCAACCGCTGTGCCGTGGACAGTCGTCTTTGAAGATGAAGGTGTTGCCGGTTACTTTTACGCTTGCGATCGTTCGCAGGAGGTGCATGAACACAGCATTCTCGATGCAATGCTTATCTACAACGTCGCTGCACTGGCCAAGAGCGACGCTGAGAACCAACGGCCGGAGCCGCAGAGGATTGCTTCGGTGGAGTGGTCTCGGGATGGGCTGCAGGCTGTGCTTTATCTCGACGGCACCGCACAGGCGCTCTTCGACTTCCAGGCGCGGTGTGGTTATTCCCGGATGGACTTTCCAAATTTTATTGCTGAGCAGGGCGACACGTGGCGCAAATCGAGCCATGCGTGGTCCGATGCTGCGCTCCAACGATTTGAATCGAACCTATACAGTTAGTGGCGGGCGCGTCACTACGACAAAAAGAGCTGCTCCACTTCGAGCCAGTCGTTGACCCGCTTGTAGCCCTTCACGCCGGCGTTGTGCGGAGCGTTGTAGAGGATGCCTTCGCCCTTGAAACGCCGCAACTGGCGCGGATTGTCATCGATGAGGTAGTCCGCGCGCAGGATGCTCTTGTCGCCGCAGTAGACGATGTGCGAGGCGGGAATGAAGGGGAAGTGCTTTGCGAGCCAACGGTACTTTGCCTGAAATGAGGTTGGAACTTCCATCGCCGCCGTCGCGATGAAGACCTCATAGTTCATCTGGAGTCGATGCAGCACACGCTGGGACTCCGGCATGACCGCCAGTACTTCAAAGAAGTCCTCTGATCGCAAGTAGGCATCGAGAACCGCGTGGCGATCGGTAGACACCACATCCCACAGCCACTTTCCCTGCAGATCTTTGAGCGTGATCTTCTCGCCAAAGTGCTTGTTGTAGCGCAACAGGTGCTCGCCAAGAGCATCTGCCATCACTTCATCCATGTCGACACAAATTCGGCGCATCTCAGTCCCGCTTTTGTTGTAGCAGTTGTCCCCTGAGGTGTCCAAAAAAATGTGGGCAGTCGTGGTTTTGTCCGTGTTATTTGGATCGCCGCCGGCATAGGCATCGTGGACATCAAGCCCAGCGACCAAAGGGCGATAAGCATTATCGATGCAGCTGGCCATCTCGCCGAATTTACTTTTTTGCGGCTTTTCATGGTACGAAGGTGCCCAGACAGTTACCGTATGAAGACCGACTCACCTCCATCTCCCACGACCATCGTCTACCATCAATCCAAATCCCTGCTCGAACCCGTCCTATGAGACAGCTACCCAACCCGACGCAGAAGAGCATCTATCTACTTTGAGGCCTCTCATGTTGCTTCGTTCTCCTCTCCGCCTTGCTATCATCGTCCTTGTTCTCCTTGCACCCGTGATGCTCCCCGCGCAAGATACCAATCCCCTGCATACCGCCTCTCGTCAAGAGCTGGACGTCATCAAGGTTCTGCTTGCGCAAGAGGACGCGTGGAACAAAGGCGACATCGGGACCTTTGCCAGCAGCTACAAGGACGCCCCCGACACCCTCTTTATCACTCACCAGGTCTCACGTGGCTATGCCGGGCTAATCGACCAGTACAAGCGCGACTACCCTACCCGCGCCGCGATGGGAACCCTGTCTTTCTCTGATCTCGAGGTCCGCAGCCTTGACGAGAACTTCGCCGTCGTTATCGGTAAATACCGCCTCGACCGCGGCAAAAAGGATGGCGGTAACGCGGGAGGACTTTTTTCCCTCGTCTTTGAAAAAACAGATAAGGGCTGGAAGATCATCATCGACCACACCACGTAGGTATCGCCCACCAGAATCGGGATTCGGAGAAGCTGACCGTCGCAGAGCTCGCTCTCCTCGATTTCGCAGTCGAGAGTGCCCTCTAATCGCCCAACTGCGGCACCTCTACCGTCTCGCTCAGCTCCCGAATCAAGCCCTCCAACCCCACGCGCACCCTCGCGCTCATACTCTCAAACAGAAAGCCTGCTCCCCGAGTCCTCACCATTCTGCTCGTCCCTTCGCACTGGAACACCCGATCGTGCGTCCGAAAGATGATCTCGACCGGCGTCCCCGGAGCCAACCTCAGTCGTGCCTCGGTCTCGATGTAGCACCCTCCCTGGCTGACATCCAGCACGCGCCCACGGAAGAGCATCGTCCCATCCTTCACCATCACCTCTGCCCACGCGTCGACGGAGTACCGCGTATGCTGCCGCCGCTCTACAACACCCTGCGGAGCAGGCCGACGCCGTTCCTCATGATTCTCCTGGTCCTCAGCCTCGTAGTCTTGATGGTCTTGATGGTCTTCGATCTCTTCCATGGTCCAACTCCAGCCAGCGATCTCGTGCATCGTTTATCGGCACATTCCGCGAAGACATGAGACGCAAGCGCACCTAGCCTCGTACGCCCCGCCCCGTAGAAACTCCAGCAAAATGCTCCCAATCCTTGTCATCACCACGCACTATGCGTAGTCTGAGCCTATTCCCGGGCCAAATTTATCGGAGGCATCATGCTATGCCCCACCTGCAACCGCGGCGGAGAGCTAGCCCGAACAAGACGCGTGGGCCTTCTTGAAAGGCATGTCTACCCCTTGTTCGGCTACTTCCCCTGGATCTGCGCCCTGTGCAAGGTGCGAATCTTCTTAAAATGTCGTGGCGAACGACGACCCGAGCCGAACAATCCCGACTCCGATTCAATACCTGACATTCAGCCCGACAAAAAAGGCCCTCATCGCAATCGATGAAGACCTCTCGTAATCCTGTTCCCAACGTAAGGATCAGACGGTCATGATCTCTTTTTCCTTTGCCTTGAACAGGTCCTCGATCCGCTTGATCTCGACATCGGTTAGCTGCTGGACCTCTTCGTTGGCTCGCTTCTCATCATCGGCCGAGATCAGCTTATCCTTCGCGGCCTTCTTGATCTGATCGTTGCCATCGCGCCGAATATTCCGAATTGCCGTCTTATGATCCTCGAGCGTCTTATTGAGCTGCTTCACCACATCTTTGCGACGCTCCTCGGTCATCGGGGGCACGGGCACGCGAATCACCTTCCCATCGGTCATCGGATTCAACCCCGTTCCCGAGGTTCGAATCGCCTTCTCGATCGCCGAAACCATCGCCATATCGTAGGGCTGCACCAGAATCAGAGTGGGCTCCGGCGTACTCACCTGGCCCATCTGCGCCACCGGAGTATCCGTACCGTAGTAATCGACCTTGATCTGGTCGAGCATGTGCACATTCGCCCGTCCGGTTCGCGCCGACAGCAGATGCCCGCGAAAGTCGTCGACCGAGCTCTCCATCCGCGACCGTAACTGCTGGTGTGTCCCCTTCAACGCCTCAATCCCTGCCATTGCTGATGCCATACGTTCTCCTCTACTGCACTCGATATTTTACAGAGACGTAACCAACCACGCGAGTCGAGCCAACAAAAACCGAGCCCTAATCCTCAGCCGGCGCCTGCTCTTTGTCCACCGGTCCGAGCCCTAACCCTCGATTCGGCTTCTTCTTCTTTGCCGGATAGACCTTCGCCGCCACCGGAGGAGCAAGCGCCTCTTTGACCAGCACCTCAATCCCACGCCAGTACTTCACGTCGCCCGGCAGTGCAGACGGCACTGCCAGCCGCATTCGGCAGTACCAGAGCGACCACTCCAACTCTTTTGAGTTTTTGTTCTTGATTGCAGCTTCAATCCGCGTTACTTCAGAAAAAGACGTCATACCATCTCATATTTTACAGCCCTGCGAACCAGCCGAACTCTATCTCAGAGCCCGGAGCCGCCTGCATGCCTCCGCCAGATCCCTGTCCCTCTTCGCAAAACAGAATCGCAGGAGATTCTCGCCCTTGCCGGGCCTGAAAAAAGCCGACCCCGCCACCGAAGCCACACCAGTCTTCGCCAGCAACGACCTCGCCTTCTCGGCCGCCGTAGCTCCTTCCAGATTCTTCGCCGAAGCCAGTACGTAGTAGGCTCCATCCGGCACATGCGGATCCATGCGCGCATCCCGTAACGCATCTACGATCATCGTGCGCTTCACCTCGTGCTCTCGAGCCAGCCCCTCGTAAAAGTCCGTTCCCAGCTTTTCAACGCCATCTGCACACCCTTGCTGCATCGGAGCCGGCGCACACACATACGTCAGATCATGAAAGTACCCAATCGAACCCACCCACTTTGCATCGGCAACCAGATACCCGACCCTCCACCCCGTCACTGAAAACGTCTTCGAGAACCCGGACATCAAAATCGTCCGCTCCCGCATCCCCGGAATGGTCATTGGACTAACGTGCTTCGCCCCCTCGTAGATGAAGTGCTCATAGATCTCATCTGTAAACACGAACAGATCGAACTCCTCCGCGATCTTCGCCAACCCCTCCAGCTCGCTCAGCGTGAACACCTTGCCCGCCGGATTGGACGGCGTATTGATCACCATCGCCCGCGTCTTCGGCGTGATCGCCGCCTTTACTGCCGCCAGATCCAGGTCCCAATCAGGCTCAATCAGCGCCACCGGCACCGCACGGACCCGCAGGGAGTTCAGTGTGCCGACGTGATACCCATAGAACGGCTCAAACACCAGCACTTCGTCGCCGGGATTCAACAGCGCCATCGCCGCTGCCTGAAAGGCCCCCGTAGCTCCGCTCGTGACCAGCACCTCGCGCTCTGGATCGACAGTGATTCCCAGCGTTCGCTCTGCCTTCCCCGCAATCGCCTTACGCAGACGCGCAATTCCGTCGAGGCGCGTGTAGATATTCAGCCCATCCCGTATCGCACGAATCGCCCCCTCGGCCACCACCTCGGGAACCTCGGTATCGCACACGCCCTGCGCCAGATTTACTCCACCCATCCGGTCGCACTCCATCGTCATCGCGCGAATCTCTGATTGCACCAGGCGCGGCGCCAACTCACTCAAACGCAACCCTACCGAAGTCTCCGTGGAACCCATGCCCCAAAACCTCCGCTTCATTTAAAGGGTACGCCGAATTCTCTATTTCTCGCACAAAACCGAGCACGTACAAGATGGGGCACGGCGGAAGCCGCACCCCATGTGTCAATCCGACCGAACATGCCGTGGAGATTTATGCTTCGAACTGCTCGTCCCTACTTGTAGAAAGCAGCTCTGGCCACCGCGACACGATCCAACGCAGCCCTGCGTTTTTTGCCATACTCCTGAAGGTCCTTGTTCGATGGGCTCTTTGAAAGGTGCTGCGTCGTCTTCAGATCCTTCGACGGCGTAATCGAGTCGATCCATTCGCGCACGCTCTTGTTAGCGTTCGCCTGGCCTAGATTGACGATCGTTGGCGGCTGGCTCGGATCGATGTACTGTAGCTGCTGCCACTCGTCCGCCACAGCATTGATCCAGGAGATATACCCTCCGGGCAACACCTGCCGCGGTCCCGTAATCGCGCCCGTAAAGCTGTAACGCGTTCCCGGAGTCACAAGGGGATCGTAGAAGTGCGGCGTAATAAAGTCCGACACCGGCACACCGTTGATGGAGTACGCATACTTGTCGTCCTCTGGCGGATCGCAAGCTTCGACAAGATATCCGAACTGTCCCTCCCCGTCTTGTATCTTGCCACCGACTATTTCAATCGCGACCGAAGACTGGATACGGTTTCCGTACGGATCGACCAGCATCTCCAGGGTTTCGTGGCTTGCGGCAACCGTCCAGCCTTCGTTATCGGGGCTGGCGATCACCTTCGCGTATGGCTGTTTGTGCTTGTCCATGTGGAAGCCGCCTTCGCCGGGTGGCAGGCTCTTCACCAGCTGCACGGGCCAGACGCCGGCTGGTAGTTTCTTTGGATTCGGCAGATAGATCACTGTGGCAGTTACAGGCCAGAACTGCGGCAGATCCCGCGTGACCTGAATGTTCAAAGCGGCTGCTACGGACTGCACCAACTCAGGGTCAATGCTTCCAGTTGTGTCAACAAGTCCTACTTGAATAACGGACATGGCAGATCTCCTCGTATAGAAATAGAAAGCGTGGGGCTCATTCGCCTTGAATTGGGAGCCTAAAGATATCGGGGAGAGGGGGCCGGAAGGCGACTGAATGCACGCAACTCTACACCTTCGTGGAGATCAGTACAACTCCGGTCAACGCGCTCCGGTGTGGGATCAAGGGATTTGAGCAAAAAAGCGCAAAAAGGATCGGCCATTTCAAGGCAAATCAGCCGACATCCGCCGGCCAACGCTGTCCGCCAGAGCAGGGTTAGTTGCGTAGCGCCGTCACCGGATCGACCAGCGAAGCGCGCCGTGCCGGCACTGCACACGCAATAAGCGCGACCCCACTCAGCACAAGTAACACGAACACCAGGATCAACGGATCGTGTGAACTTCCCTCCGCCCAATGCGCCATCAACCGCTGCAACGCAATCGTCAGTACTAAGCCCACGGCGATGCCGCCCGCAACACTCACCACTGTCGACTGGAACACGATCCGCAACACATGCTCCCGCTGCGCTCCCAGCGCCATCCGAATCCCGAACTCACCTGTCCGCTGCGCCACCGTATACGAGACCACGCTGTATAGTCCAACCGCCGCCAGCGACAGCGCCAGCACTGCAAATGCGCCAAACAACCACGCCACAAGTCTCTGCTGCTGCCAATACTGTTCCCCGGATATCCAATGCTCCAGATCCTGCACATTTGCATTCACCTGTTGGTCTGCATCCACCGCGCTAACCTGCGCTCCAATCGCATGCAACAACGTCAGCGGCGAAACATCCGAGCGCACCAGAATCTGCGTATACATCCGCATCGTCAGCGCGGATGGTACAAACGCCTCCGGCGCAACCGGCTTCATCAACCCATCGTCCTTCTTGTCTCCAACGACACCGACAATCTGCAGCCAATCATCCCCGCCAGGCGCCATCAGCGAGTAAGGCGGCTCCTCCTTCAGCGCCGGGATCTTCATCGAATGCCCCACCGCATCACCCTTTGGAAAATAAAGCCGCGCCATCGTCTCATTGATCACCGTGACACGCGCGCCGTTTCTGTCTTCCGTCTCGTCCCAGATGCGCCCCTGTAGCTTCGGAACGCGCAACAACGGAAAGTAAGTCGGACTCACAACGTTGATTAGAACCTTCTGTGAATCCTGCGCCTGCTTGCCCAGAAACTCCACCGTCGTCGGAAATCCGTTTGAAGGCGGCGTAGCGTTGCTTGAGATCGCCGTCATCTTCACTCCAGGCACCGTTGAAACGCGCGCTCGAAGTTGCTCAAAGTAAGCTGACCGTGCCTCCCACGTCTTGTATGTCCCGTCATGCACCGGAATTCCCACTGACATCACATTGTGCGGGTCGTACCCCAACGACGTATGCATCAACTTCAGAAATCCCTCAATCGCCGCGCCCGCGGCCGCCAGCATCACCAGCGTCAGCGCAATCTGGCCTCCGATCAGTAGATTATTCGTCGCCTTCCCGCTGATGCTTCCTGCGATCTTGCGCGTTCCTGCCTGCATTACCTGCCCCACATCCGGGCGTGAAAGCTGCAGCGCCGGCCATAAGCCAAACAGCACCCCCGTCAGCAATGCAACTGCCACGCTAAAGAACAGCACTGGCAAATTAATCTGAATTGCGGCTTCGTGCGGAAACGAATATTGCGGCAGCAGCGACACAATCACCGCGAGCAGCTTGTACGCTAGCAGCACTCCCAGTGCCGCGCCCGTCAGCGACAAGATCAATGCTTCGGTTAAGAGTTGTCGTATCACGCGCGCTCTCGTCGCTCCGACCGCCATCCGTACCGCCAGTTCGTGCTGCCTCGAAGTTCCGCGAGCCATCAGTAAGATGGACACATTGCTGCACCCAATCAACAGAAGGAACGCCACTGCACCAAACAGAAGATACAGCGCTCCGCCGATCTGTTTCACAAAGTCTTCGTTCAGCCCCGAGAGAAAGAACTCGAAGTGATCCGTTGGAAAATGCTTTGGCGTATCCTTCGCAAACTGCAAGATCATTGGCGTTAATGCGGCCACCGCCGCCTGATGCGTCACGCCTGGCTTTAGTCTCAGGCCCACGTAGTCCGACCTGGTCGGATCCTGCGTCACCTTCAACGGCAGGTACACATCTCCGTCCCCCCAGGTAAACCGCTGCGCTGCCACACCCACAATCGTGTAGTTCTTGCGAACCAGCTGCAGGGTCTGACCCAACACCTTGGGATCCGCATTGAAGTGTCGCTGCCAGAACTTGAACCCCAGCACTACCACTGGCTGCGGATCCTGCCCATCGACTGCGTCGGCCGAAATCAGCCCTCGCCCCAGAGCCGCCGGCACGCCCAAGTGCTCGAAGCTGTTCGAGGTCAGGTATATGCCATTTACATCCTCCGGCAGATCATGGCCTGTCACCGTCAGGTTCCAGTCTTCTTCCATGAACGCGCTCTCCACCACAGGAGACTGCCGAATCACCTGATACTGCGGGCTCGTTAGCCCAAACCCATTCTCGCGCCCGCTCTTGTCCCTCAGTCGAAGATGGACCATCCGGTCCGGAGCCGCATAGGGGTAAGGGTTCATCAGCACCGCATGAACGATGCTGAACACCGCAGTCGTCGCCCCAATCCCGAGGGTCAGCGAGATAATCGCAGTCAGCGTAAAGCCGGGACTCTTGACCAACTGGCGCAAGGCATAGCGGAGATCCTGAAACAGCGTGGACATAGCGTTCGCTCCGTAGACAGAGTGTGGCCCTCTCAAAGAGAAGCACTCAAACGACCAACCCACGATTCTCGTACCTGATTGATTTCTATACGGTGAGGCGCAAATCGTCGTCTCGCAAGTGACCAGATTCGCAACTTCGCTGTTCGCGAATGGACAGACCAGCTATCCCGCTAGACTGAATTCTGAGGCCGGTTGGCCAGGGACTATTTGTCAGAGATTAAATTAGGACGCCAGTCACTTGCCCAACGAGACGGTTGAGGGCCCATTACAAAATGCAGTTTTGCACCAGCCTGAATCTCTTCCCATGTGATTACTGGACGGTCTAACGGCTTGTCGTTGAGAGTGGCGGACTGGATGTATACGTTTTTTGGAGAGTTATTCTCTGCTTCTATTTGAAGAATCTTTCCGGTGCTTAATTTCAATGTCATGTTGCTATACATCGGGCTTCCGATCATGAACTCTCCGCTGGCTGGATTCACCGGATAGAAACCCATTGCGGTGAACAGCAACCAAGCTGACATTTGGCCGCAGTCGTCGTCACCATCCAGACCACCGGCGTCGTAGCCATACTCCGCTGCGGCTATCTCACGTACCTTCGCTTGTGTCTTCCATGGCTGACCACCAAAGTCGTAAAGGTATCCGTAGTGATGGCTCGGCTCGTTCGGATGCACATTGTGTCCGCCAGTGAAGTGGTGATCGAGCTTGGCATCGTACGCTTCGGCTCCGCCCATCAGTTGAATCAATCCAGCTTGATCGTGCAGCGGCGCCCAGGTGTACGCCCACGCATCCCCCTCAGTCCAACCTGAGACCGATCGATTGCCAGGCGTGTCTCTTGGTCCTCCGATGGGTGCCCATCTCCCGTCGGACGTTTTGCCGTTCATCAGGCCTAGCTCAGGGTTATAGAGGTGGCGATCATTTAAGGAACGGTGCAGGAAGAATCGATAATCTTCTTCACGACCTGCTGCCTTCGCAACCTGTGCGACGCACCAGTCGTCATAGCTGTCCTCCAGCGTGCGTGAGGAGGCTTCGTCGGTTTTATCCGTCGGAATAAATCCAAGTTGTTTGTAGTACGTGAGGCCTCCGCGTGCCTCATACGGTGTGTGCTCTTCGCGATCGAGCCAACGACGCGTTAAATCTCCATCGGGAGGAGTCATTGCATCCTTGTAGACAGCTTGCCATGCCAATTCGCGATCGAAGCCGTGAAAGCCCTTACGGACTGCCTCGGCGACGAGCGAGTCCGCGTGTGTGCCTATCATGATGTTGGTGTAACTTGGGTTAGGCCACTTCGGCATCCACCCGCCTTCTTTATAGTTCTGCAGCAAGGCCGTGATCATGCCGTCGATTCGCTCCGGCGCAAGCAGTGTCAGGAGGCTGTTCTCCGCGCGAAAGGTGTCCCATATGGAATATGCGGTGTAGCTCTCACCTGCATGTACCTGATCGTCGAAGGCACTGTAGTAGTGGCCGCCTTCCGAAAAGATTCGTGGATACAACAGCGCATGATAGAGCGCGGTATAGAGTCTAGTTTTTTCCTGGTCTGTTGCACCACTCACTTGCATCCGGCTTAGTTTTTCGTTCCAAGCGGTCTGCAATCGTTGCTTTACAGCTTCGAAGCTCCACTCGGGCATCTCATGTTCGAGATTGGAGCGGGCCTGATCGATACTCAGAAACGAGGTCCCGACGCGAACATCGGCGGTCTCTCCCGCTCCGAATTCCGCATACGCTCCACGGCTTGACTGGGCCGTGCCGTCGTCCATGCCATAGGTCCTTGCAGCGATTGGAGTCTGCTTAAACTGAACGACGAAATAGCCTTTGAAGTTGGGGAGTTTGTAAGGTCCCAGGTGCGCATCCATGCGATGTGGATTGTAACCGGTAATCTCATGGTCCTGCATATCAACAGTCGCGTATCCGCTAACACCCGGTCGAGAAGCCTCTACCAACACCCGTGCAGCGCCGCTTTTAGGAAAGTGAAAACGCAGCATTGCACAGCGTTCTGTCGCCGTCATCTCAGCGTGAATCTTGTTGCCATCCGGAGTGTCGAGAAATACGCCGTAGTAATCGGGTCGCGACGTCTCCTTGTCGTGCCGGAACGGCAGCTTGCGATCTTCGGGAGATGTTCGCAGTTCGCCGGTTTGAGGCATGAGTGTCACATAGCCGTAATCGCCCATCCAGATTGCGGGTTGGTGCGTGCCAATGAAACCGGAGATAGTCGAGTCGTCGTAGTTGTAGGAAGTGATGCTTATTTTGTTCTGCCTCGTTTGGGGCGTCCAGTTCGTCATGCCGAAAGGCGGCGTAACAAACGGCATTGTGCCTCCATAGCCGATCGCACTTTTCTGTGTGCCGATCAAGGGATTGACGTAGGAGACTGCGTCGCGCTCGGCCGCAAATGCGAAGGTGGCAAAAAGAGAACCTACAAGAAGGCACAGACTTCGAATGAACATGAAAAATGAGTATAGTGAGGGCTTGAAGACGCATGCAACGAGTTCGGACAATAGTTCAAAACATCATCCATGAGCTGGATCGAACTGACGCTCAATCTCTTCAAGCGTCTTCCCCTTAGTTTCAGGCAGGAAAAACGCCGCAGTGATGAAATAAACCACAGTGCAGGCGGCCCACACCAGAAACATCAAGTAGTAGCCGTACGTCGAAACCAGCGGAAGAAATACGCCAGCGATAAGTGTTGAGACTCCTTGATTGAGAAGTAACGCGATGCC
The DNA here is from genome assembly GCF_051013355.1 of Tunturiibacter lichenicola. Taxonomy (GTDB): domain Bacteria; phylum Acidobacteriota; class Terriglobia; order Terriglobales; family Acidobacteriaceae; genus Edaphobacter; species Edaphobacter lichenicola_F. The sequence goes on from NZ_CP132944.1 coordinate 2,095,156, forward strand.
CATCCCGGCAGAGCGGATGCGGGTTGGCATCAACTCAGACAAGGTGAGCCAGACAACAACACCTGGCCCGATGGAAAAGCTGGCAATAAACAATGCGAGGCCGAATGTGATGAACCAACCTGTTCGCTCCGCAGGAACGTTGCTGAGAAAGGCGCGCTTGATGTTCAGTTGCTGTGTGGGGAATCTGGCGTCGGGAGTGATCGATAGCGCTTCCGTATCAGTGCTGACCATGGTTGCCAGCTTGTCGCCGGTTCCGTAGGAGTAGAGAACAGTCAAAGCCTTTGCGCCGGATTCTTGAGGAGACCAGGTTTTGATATCACTCGAAGACAGTTTCAGGCCGTTTTCCTGGACTTGTCTTTGCACTTGATCGGTGATGTTCAGCCTATGAGATTCGAACCCGTAAAAGAAAAAGGCTATTACCAATAGTGCTACGATGATGCCACCCGTCCCCAGAGTAAGCAGAAACTTTCTGCCCTTCTTGTCGATTAGTGCAATGGCGACGATGGTCATGGCGCAGTTGAGCAGCTTGACCGCGAGATCTCCTTGCGCGGCATGAGTTGCAGACATGCCTGCCTGCTTCAAGATAACGATCAGATAGCTCAGGATTGAGTTGATACCTGTGGCCTGATTGCAGGCAAGAATGACGCATGCAAGAACGAATGGAACGACATATTTACGCTGCAGGAGTGATCCTGTGTGTGTTGCTGCCTGCTGCTTGTTCTCGAGTGAGAGCTCCTGCATCTCGCGCATCTCTCGTTGAGATTCTTCTTCGGAGGAGGCCCGGCGCAATGCGGCGTTCGCCTCTTCTATTCGACCCTGACGGAAGAGCCAACGCGGGGTTTCGCTGAGGAAGAATGCACCGGCAAAGAAGATGACGCCGGGATAGATGACAGAGAGAAACATCCCGCGCCAGGCATGGTCTTCAGCTGCCCGGACTAGCACAGGATCGTTTGCGGCTACTCGAATCGCCGCCTCTGCCTGATGGATGTAGAACCAGCCAGTGAAGGCTGCAGCGAGGATGCCAAAGGTGAGCATGAATTGAAAGACCGCTGATCCCCTGCCTCGGGTGTTTGCGCTTAGACACTCGGCGAGATACAGCGGGACCACGACGGCAATCACTCCCCCACTAAAGCCTTGTAGCAGCCGCCCAAGTAAAAGAGGGACAAAGCCGTGTGAGAGCACGATCAGGGCGACACTCGATACGAATAGCAGACCGCTCAGAATGACCATCTTTTTGCGACCGAACCAGTCGGCGAAGAATCCGGCGATGAGCGAGGAGAGCATGCTGCCGCCGAGTACCGCTGCGACGATCGCAGATGTCTGACTCACTGTCAGATCAACTGTTTTGCCCAGATAGAGGAGAGCTGCGGAGATGATGCCTATGTCGATTCCATAGAGGAGGCCGCCCAACCCAGCGATGCACAGGAGAAATCTGTTGTAAAAAACAGGACTGACTTTTGCTGAAGGAGCTGGGTTCATGAGTTCCCTTGAAGAGAATTTAGGCACTAATTCGAAACGGCTTGACTGCGTGCGGTTGAGGTGAAGACTCTCGCAGAGAGCGTATCGTAAGTAACTCTGCGTGGGAAATATCGCTCAATCTACTTCTGATTGCGGGACGGCACGCGGTTCAACTGGTGTATGAAGCGTTGGGAGGGGACTATCTTGACGCAAGTTTAGTGGAGTTGTAGTGTAATCGAAACAAAACGTAATAAAAAGATACAAATCGATGAGGGCTTAGTGAAAGCTTCAAGTTCAGAAGATACTCCGGACAAGTTTGTTGACATGGTGAGCGCCACGGCAGAGGTTGATCTTCGCCTGAGCGACTTTCATCCACGTTCCAGTCTGAACAGCAAAGTGCACACGGTGGAACGCGCTCGTTTTCCGGTGATCGACTATCACAACCATCTCGACTCCATGGATCCTCAGGACGTTCTCTCCATCATGGATCAATGTGGTGTAGAGCACGTTGTCAACATCACCATGCAGGTTGGCCAAAAGGCGTTAGATATGATGGATCGCTATCACGCCGCTGCGCCTGCGCGTTTTTCAACGATTGGATGGATGGATTGGACCGGAGTGGAGCGTAGCGATTTTGCGCAAGTCACCGTGGATCGCCTGCAGCGGATGATCGATCACGGCGCATGCGGCATCAAGTTCTGGAAGGACCTCGGACTAACGCTGCACGACACGGACGGTACTCTGTTGCGCATCGATGATGATCGATTTTCGCCTATCTTTGAGGCGTGCGGGAATCTGGGCCTGCCCGTGATGTTTCACACCTCTGATCCCACTGCGTTCTTCGCCCCAATCGATGCCGAAAATGAACGGTACGAGGAGTTAGCCGCACATCCCGACTGGGGGTTTCATCAACTCCCGGTCACCAAGCGTGATCTGCTGGAACAGCGCAACCGCGTCATCGCACGACATCCTTCCACTACTTTTGTTGGCGCTCATTGCGCCGAAAGCGGAGAGGATCTGGCGTATCTTGCTGAGCAGTTGGATGCTCTTCCCAATCTACAGATCGACATCAGCGCCCGCACACCGGAGCTTGGAAGACAGCCTTACACCGCACGCGCATTTTTCTTGAAATATGCGGACCGTATTCTGTTCGGCACGGATTTGTTGCCTGAAGTTGAGATGTATCGACTCTATTTTCGCTTTTTAGAGACGGCCGATGAGTACTTTGAGTACCCCTCGCACGCCTCGCGGCAGGGGAGATGGAATATCTACGGGATGTTTCTGCCAGAGGATGTCTTGTTGAAGGTGTATCGAGAGAATGCTCTTCGACTTTTGCCGCGGCTCCAGTAGTCGAGTTCGTGACGGCCGAATAGACTGCCCGAAAGCTGCTGGATGTGGCCGAACGTCTTGAGGATTTTCGTGTCTGAATTTCTAGACTCCGTTTTGCGATAGAAAGCTTTGTCTAAGGTTTTGGTCTCGAAAGGCCTCTGTACCGCCCGACGCCAGTGTAGAGAGTGCACCCGTAACATTACCGGTACGTGCAGCTTCGGTTAAAGAAGCGCCGCGGAGATAAGCGCTTAGGAAACCTGCGTTGAAGCTATCTCCTGCTCCAATCGTATCAACGGGAACAACGGAAAGACCTGGAATGTGCTGACGTGTGACTCCATCCTGTACAAGTGCTCCGCTCGAACCGCACTTGACCACAATGACCGGAACGCGGCGACCGACAATCTCCAAAGCACGCTCAACAGTTGAGACTCCAGCTATGCGGATCAGCTCACTTTGGCTAGGGAGAAGGATATCGACAAGATCGAGAATCTCATTGAGCACGCCTCCCCACTTGTCGTCCGGATCGTCGTTTGTGTCGAGAGAGATGGTCAAGCCAGCTGACTTTAGCTTGCGAAGAAAGTCTGCGAGACCGGGCTGAAGACCACGCTGAAGGTACAACGAGGAAAGATGAAAATGGCGGGACGAGGTAAGGTACTCCATGGGAAGATCCTCAACGGTCATCTCCGCCATAGTTCCCAGATAGGTAAGGATATGGCGCTCCTTCCCGTGAGGCAGAAGAACAGTCACTCCAGTACCGGAAGATCCGCCTCCGGCTTGAACGTGCGTAAGGTCGACTCCGCTCTCTGCCAGCCTTGCCAAAGCCAGCTTCCCAAGCTCATCGGAGCCTACACGCGTCACGAAACCAACCTTCAGCCCAAGTGAGGCGAGGTTATGAGCGACAATGGCAGACGAACTTCCGAGGGTGAATCGGAAGTCTGAGGCCAACAGCTCGCGCTCGACCGGCATTTCTTGAGGTAAACCGTACAGAATAAGGTCCAGGTTGATTTCACCGGCAATGGTCACATCGAAGCGAGGTTCTAAGGTCGCTCGGTTCACAGTTGTCGCTCCGTCATTAACTGCTTTCATAACTAGCTTTTATGTTACTATTTCTTGTGTTTTGTTTCTTTTGTTTTTGGATTTAGTTTACTTGGAGGACTGATTCCGTGGGTGCATTAGCAAGTTTGCTTGATCTGCCGACGTCCGAACAGGAGTCACGGGGGCTAACTTTTACACCGCGAGAGATTGCGCAACAGCCGGAGACGTGGCGAAAAACTGCGTTATTCTTCGAAGCGCAGCAGGATCGGTTTCGGACTTTCCTCGAGCAGACCGGGGTGACAGGTCCTCTCGAAAAGCGGCCAATCGTAATGCTCATTGGCGCCGGCACCTCTGACTTCATCGGAGAATCGCTCGCGCTTCTGCTCAGGCAGCGCTGGGGGTGCGAAGCATCGGCAGTTGCAAGTACAGATTTGCTGCCTAGTATGTCGGAGTACGTCATCCCGGGCCGCCGCTATCTTTGGATCTCATTTTCGCGCTCTGGCGACTCTCCCGAAGGGGTAAATGTTCTCGAGCAGGCTCTGGAGATTTATCCCGAGATCTCGCATCTGGTAATCACTTGCAATCCTAACTCCAGGATGGCGGCACTTGCTGCCAACCACATCCATGTCTGCATAGCAGTGCTCGACGATGCTGTGAACGACCGCAGCCTCGCCATGACCAGTTCATTCACCAACATGGTGGTGTTAGGGCAATGCCTAGCACACGCCTGGAGTTTCGCAGAGTATAAGCCAATTCTCGATGGCTTGATCGACGCGGCAAATAAGTTCCTGAGCGACTCTGCTGAGCTTGCACAAAAGATGGCCGCTCGCCGGACACAGCGTATCTGCATGATTGGTTCGGGATCGCTTGGGGCTGTTGCGAAGGAAGCATCTCTCAAGGTGTTGGAGATGTCTGGCGGCCAAGTCAAGACTATGCCCCAGACTTCACTTGGACTTCGTCACGGCCCAATGGCTGCCCTTGATCGTGATACCGATCTGATTTGCTTTCTGTCGTCGGAGCGAGCTCGCTTTCGTTACGAAGCTGATCTGCTTCGTGAGATTAAGGCAAAGAACATCACTGCAACCTGCATTGTTGTTGGCCTGAAATCGGCCGAGAGGGAAATTGCTCCCCTTTGCGATACATATCATGCTATCGATGGATCCTTTTCTGACACCTACCGTCCTCCTGTGGATGTCATCTTTGGGCAGCTTCTCGGTCTTTACTACTCCATCGCCTTTGGTCTGAGGCCGGATGCACCGAGCCCTGCAGGCGTGATCAACCGCGTCGTGAGCGATTTCACGATCTATCGTTAAGATGTCCTCTGTTCTACAGGATCATCTCAGATTGCGGGCTGATGGCACTCAGCCGGGAATCTATTCTGTGTGTTCGGCTCATCCGCTTGTCTTGCGCGCCGCGGCAGAGCAGGCTGCAACTGATGGAAGTGTTCTTCTTATCGAAGCGACAAGTAACCAGGTCAACCAGACGGGCGGATACACCGGGATGCAGCCGTCCGGCTTTCGCACCTTTGCCGAAAAGATAGCGGCCGACGCTCATCTCGAGCCGCAAAAGCTTGTGCTCGGAGGAGATCACCTCGGACCCAATCCATGGCGACATCTGCCGGAAGCTGAGGCGATGCGACACGCAACGACCATGGTGTCTGCCTACGCCAAGGCTTCTTTTAGCAAGATACATTTGGACGCGAGCATGTCGTGTCTTGGCGATCCCACCACACTCAGCGATGAAGCTGTTGCGAATCGAAGTGCGGAGCTCTGTGCCGCCGCCGAAGCAGCTTACGCTGGTGGCACGGACAAGCCAGTTTACGTCATCGGAACTGAGGTGCCTACGCCCGGCGGCGCGACACATTCGCTCGATGGCCTCGCGATTACTCATCCTGCAGCGGCAGCGCGTACTCTAGCGATTCATCGGCAGGTTTTTATAGAGAACGGTTTGGGCGACGCATGGAAGCGTGTGATCGCGATGGTTGTGCAACCGGGGGTAGAGTTCGATCACGACAGTGTCGTTTATTACCAACGCGCAAAGGCAGAGTCGCTCGTTGAATGGCGACAGCAAGAGGCGAGCGAGATCGTCTTTGAAGCGCATTCAACCGACTACCAGCTTCCTGATGCATATGGCGAGCTGGTTCACGACGGATTTGCCATTCTAAAAGTTGGTCCGGCGCTGACGTTTGCTCTACGCGAAGCATTGGACGCGCTTGCTGCTATCGAAGAGCTGCTGATTGCACCTAAGGAGCAATCGAACTTGTTGCAGGTTGTTGAACAGACAATGATTGCCAACCCGAGTGCATGGGAGCCTTATTACCAGGGGACCCTTCGGCAGCAGCAACTGCTTCGACGCTTCAGCTACAGTGATCGTGTTCGGTATTACTGGCACTATCCTGAGATCGTTGCTGCCGTCGCCCGGCTTATCGATAATCTCGAAGCAATAAAAATTCCAGAGAGCGTTCTAAGCCTCTATTTTCCGACTCAATATGCGCGTGTTCGGATTGGGGAGATATCAAGCGATCCCACATCTTTGATCGTCGATAAGATCAAAGATGTCCTGCGCATCTACGCTCGATCCTGCTAACTCTATCTTTAAATTGATTGGACCGTAGCTCAACCTTCGATACTTCGAACGAAAGTCTCTTTGCTGATTGCCCCATTGAGTCCGACGATGAGAAATTCGATCGTCCAAGAGTGGGTCTGATTGGGTTCAAGCACGGGCGCAACTCCGTCGCGAATCGCATTCTCAAGCGAGCCTCGCGCGGCGACGGTAGGCTCGAGTGCAACTGCAAACTGACGTTGTTCGGAGTCATCTGGCCATCCTCCATAGCAGAGCCATAGGCCGAGATAAGGCAGTTGTGCAGGATCGAAACGAAGCACAATGCCACGACCAACGACAGAGCGAAAGAGACCACATCGCCCGGAAGCGAGCGGCCCCGCGTAAAGCATGTCGGCTGTATCGGCATTGGAAGATACCGTTGCGCTTAAGTCGATCGAGTCTGATGCGTTGTATGTAATTGGCCACGAAATGGAGTCGCCCTGATTGCCAAGACGATTGTGAGCTGAAGATTCTACCCGTAACGACGCTACACTCGCCGGTAAGACGACGAGATCGCCTGGGTCAATCGAAAACAGCGGGTGGCATGCGTAGAGGTACTCGACAGCTTTTGAACTTAAATTTTCAACTGAATAATCAATTTGCAACGACGTCGGGGAGACCTCAAGCCGCTTCGTAAAACGCAACGGGCGACTATTCCCATCTGCAACAATCGTCACCGAGCGTGAAGTAGCTGACTCCTGGACTGTCCATGGAATTGTCCAGAAGTCTCCATGATCCGGTGCTTCAAGGGCTGGTATACCGATCCATGATCTCGCGACTGTGGGAAGACACTCGTCGATCCCTGAACAAGCGCCATCCTGAAAACTCATACCTGGAGTCAGTTGTTCATCAAAAGAATGGGAGGGTTGAAGCAGAAATTCAAACCCTCCACCTTGTAGCGACTCGATTCTGCCACCACTACCAGGAAGCAGGACTACTCTTACCGCACCGTTCTCCAAGATGATTCGATCGCTGCCGCTATTCATGCTACGTCGCACCAACTTTGAGGGCATTGGTCACTGCGACCTTTCGAACTCACAACTAAACCTGCGTCGCGATAGCTGATACCTTTCGCTCGCGCCACTTGCCTCGCGTAAAGTCGGGAAATTCCATCGGCGCGCTGCCGTGACTTACAGAAGCAATACTAAGCGGAGCGACCGAAGACCATGCGGCGGCGTCGTAGACATCCATGTCTGGCGGCAGACCCTCGCGCACACACTGGAGCAAACGATAGAGCATGATGTAATCCATGCCTCCATGGCCTCCGATCTTTTTGGCGATCTCCCCCTCTTTCTTCCAGAGTGGATGCTCATACTCTTTCCACGAGTCGATTGATCCCCACGATTCGTCGTTATTCTGACCATCAAGATAGATGCGCGGCGGATAGTCCTCGAAGATACCCTTCGTTCCAGCGATGAGGTTGATGCGGTCGTAAGGATGCGGAGTGGAAACTGTATGCTTTACCGTGATCGTCAGCCCATTGGCTGTCTTGATCAAGGATGTGTTCATATCGCCGGTTATGTATTTTTCTGCCATTCTAGGATCGCTCGCCTGCAGATGCTCTTTCCGATACGCGTCCAAACCGCGCTGAGGTGTGCTCATCGAAACGATGTAGCCGAACCGATCGCCACGTTCGATTCCCATGTAATTCGCCACCGGCCCGAGGCCGTGAGTGGGGTATAAATTTCCATCACGCCTGGTGTGCTCCGTCCGTCTCCAAAGGCCTTCACCAGCGTTTGAGAACAGCTCCTCCCGTAGGTCGTGAAGATAGGCACCTTCGCCGTAGAGCAGGTCGCCGAACTTACCCGCATGCACCATGCGAAGAATTAAAGTTTCGTTGTAGCCATAACAGCAGTTTTCAAGCATCATGCAGTGCTTGCGCGTCTCCTCCGACGTCTTGACGATCTTCCAACAGTCTTCGATCGTCGTGACGGCAGGAACCTCCACCGCGACATCCTTGCCGTGCTTCATTGCAGAGACAGCCATCTCTGTGTGCCAATTCCACGGAGTTGCCACTATAACCAGATCCACATCCTGTCTTGCTAACAACTTTTCGAAAGCATGTGGGCCGTCGGTATACAACTCAGGACTCTTCTGACCTGATGCCACAACCAGAGAACCGGCGTGCTCCGCCTTCTCCTTTACAACGTCACATAGTGCGACGACTTGAGCATCCGCGGCTAGCAGATTTTCAAGCAGATTGGTTCCGCGCCCGCCGGTCCCGATCATAGCGACCTTTGGATTTCGCTTTTCGAAAGGGACGTCGATCATTGTGGCTGATCCGCCCGTCTCAGCATGTGCAAGGTTTCCGAGGCTTGCGTTCACTGCGCTAGCGGCGCTCATCTGCACAAACCGGCGCCTTGTCCACGATCCCAATCCAGTAATCTTCTCGTCAAAATTCAAGTGGTTTCTCCTCGTTTTCGCATCACAGGGATTTGCTTTTGCTCTTGGCCGCCCTGCTGTAAATCTCAGCTGACTGAAACCGGCGAGCAGAACCTGTTAGACATCGTCGGTCTCAGGTATGAAAGCCAATCACCAAAACCAATTCGCAAGAAATCGAAATCTTTAATCTTTCGCATGAGAGTATTTGAATCAAAGGTGACGTGTCAAAGCAATAATATGCTCTTCGGTGAAGATATATGAAAGGTAATGAAGGTTATTCGTGCTAGAATCGGCACACTGCGACGCAGTTACAACATATTAACTATTCGTTGTAGAACAAACCAGACTCCGGGAGATCCACTTTTATGAGTGAATCTGTGGGTGCAGCACCTCCGCAGCGTAACGTTGCAGTCGATGCCTATCGTGGTCTCGTCATGTTGTTGATGATGGGCGAAGTTATGCAATTTGAGACAGTTGCCCACTCATTCCCAAATAGCACACTGTGGCGCATTCTTTCCTTCAATCAGACACATGTTGAGTGGGTCGGGATGGGTCTGCACGACATGATTCAGCCGTCGTTTACCTTTCTTGTCGGCGTTGCGCTCCCCTATTCCCTGCGGAGCCGCCAGCGAAAAGGTGAGACCTTTCAACGGATGATTGGGCATACGATCTGGCGAAGCTTTCTTCTGGTCGCGCTGGGGATCTTTCTGCGATCCATTCACAGCGAAATGACGAATTTCACGTTTGAAGATACGCTGACCCAGATCGGCCTCGGATATACCTTCGCATTTCTGCTTACTTTTGTCCGACCACGCTGGCAGTGGACCGCCTTTGGAGTGATCTTGTTTGGCTACTGGCTGGCATGGGCTCTCTATCCAGCTCCGGGAGCAGATTTCCCCTACGCTTCCGTCGGAGTGCCTGACGACTGGCATCAGCATCTCTTAAACGGCTTCGCCTCGCACTGGAATAAGAACAGCAACCTTGGACAGGCCTTCGATCTGTGGTTTCTGAATCTGTTTCCTCGACCGAGCCGCTTCCTGTTTAACGACGGCGGATATCTCACACTCAGCTTTATTCCTACGCTCGGCACCATGTTGCTTGGGTTGGCAGCCGGCCGCTGGTTGATTGCGGACCGGCCAAACGTCCCTATGCGCAAGTTCCTTACGGCAGCAGCGGTCCTGATAGCTGCCGGGCTCTTGCTGCATTATTCTGGCATCTGTCCCATCGTCAAAAGAATTTGGACACCTGCGTGGACCCTGTTTAGCGGTGGAATGTGCTTCCTCTTTCTGGCTGTTTTCTCATGGGTCATCGACATCAAAAAGAACACTCGTCTTGCGTTCCCGCTAGTCGTCGTTGGGATGAACTCGATCGCAGCTTATCTAATGGCTCATCTTTTTGAGGATTTCATCCAAAGCAGTTTCCGCATCAATCTGGGCATGCCGACGCTCAACATTTTTGGAACCGCCCTCGAGCCCGTTACGCTTGGGCTGCTAACACTCGCGGTCTACTGGCTTATACTTCATTGGATGTTCCGGAACAAAATTTTCCTTCGCATCTGATTCAAGAGAGCGGAGTAGGTGAAATGAAGAAAGAAGTAGTTGTGAACCATGCAGGTGAGTCGCGTGTGGAAGAGCCTCTGCAGGAAGGAATGATGGCAGAGGAACGGCGAATGCAGATCCTGCAGATCCTAAGGTCCGAGGGTCGGGCAAAGGTCAACGAACTCGTGCGCCGCTTCAATACTTCGGCCGTAACCATCCGCAGCGATCTCAATGAGTTGGATCAGCGCGGCCTTGTGCAGCGCTCACACGGTGGTGCCGTCATTCAGGATACCGTCTTTCGTGAGTCTCCGGTACAAGAACGAATCAAGAGTCAATCGAAGGAGAAACAGCGCATTGGCGCAATGGCTGCGACGCTCGTTCGAGAGGGCGAGACGATCATCCTTGATTCAGGAACCACGACACTTGAGGTAGCCCGACATCTTAAGAACATTCCAAATCTTCAGGTCATCACGAATGGGGTAAACATCGCATCCGAGCTTCTGGGTTCGCGCAACACCCAGATCATCATGATGGGAGGCACCGTCCGTAACGATTCAGCTTCAATCGTCGGTCGTGCGACCGAAGATATGCTGGAACAGTTCTCAGCGGACAAGCTCTTTCTCTGCGGCGCAGGCTGCGATCCTGACTTTGGTGTTAGCGGTACAAATCTGGAAGAGACGATGGCCAATCGCGCAATGCTGCGTGCAGCGCGGGAGATCATCGTAGTAGCCGATGCCAGCAAGTTCGGCAAGCGCAGCATGTCCCTGATAGCCTCATTTTCCGAGGTTGATATGGTCATCAGCGATGTAAGCTTGCAACCAGAATTGCAAGACCGGATTCGATCTTTTGGTTGCAAACTGGTTCTGGTGTAGAAGGAAAGGGATACTGCGTCAGTACTATTTTGATGTTTGCCTCTTTTGATTTTGCTCAGTACATAAAAGACCGCGTCGGCTTAGCCTTCGCGGTCTTTCTAGTAAGAAGTAGTTTAGTAGTAGAACTTCAGGCCGATCTGTATGAGCCTTGGGTCTCGAGCTGCGGTCACAACTCCAAAGTTTGTTGAACCGAATGTAGTGGCGTTATTGGAGTTTTGTGGACCGGGAGCCGCAAAGAGGAAGTTCGGATGATTGAGCGCGTTGTAGAACTCTCCGCGTAACTCAAACCGGCGAGCCTCTCCTACAGGAATTGTCTTGAGCACCGAGATATCCCAGTTCTTCACACCTGGGCCGTTGACAGTATTAAGCGATACGTCCCCGAAAGATCCGAATGCGGGATCCTGAAAGGCACAGGTGTTGAAAAACGTGCCGCCCGCGCATGGTTTCCCTGAGGCTTTCTGTCCTGGCACAAAGTCGGGCCGTTGTTGCCCATCAGAGTTTGCAAAGTTCGCATTGGAGTCGGTGACCGTATACCAGGTACCAGAAGATAGCGTAGCTATACCTGACAACTGCCAGTGCCCAATAAGGTAATCAAGAGGCTTTCCGGCAGAGCCAGCGAGTGCTTGCCCAGTCCCAATCGGAAGATCCCAGGAGTAGCCCGCCGTGAAGCGATGCCGGACGTCGAAGTCCAGATTTCCATACTCGCCCAGCAGTCTGATGTCGCGGAAGGAGTCGTTGTTTTGCGCTCCTAGATTGGCGTTGGAGGAGTTGCCCATCCCGTGGCTATAGGTATAGTTCACGATCGCTGCTACTCCATGGCTCAGGTGCTGCTCGAGTTTCATCTGGCCAGAGTTGTAGTTAGTGAAACCGTCCGAACGCAACCATCCAATCGAGGTATCGAGGGAAGGAAAGGGACGGCGCGGGGCGGATGGCGCGGACGTATCCGCGGTAGGCGAAGCCTGGTTGACGTTTGAGAAGGTATAGAGGTGCGTTCCTTTGGATCCTACATACGCTACCTCAATGGTCATGTGTGGAGTGAGTTCATGTTGCACTGTCAAATGCCACTGCGCTACGTAGGGCGTCCTCAGTTTGTCTTCCGAAAAGAGATTGGGTGTATTCGGGTCACTCAGAGCATCAGACGGAAAGCCGTCCGATAGTGTACGAAGGCCTGGGATCGAGCAGTCCGTGACAGAGGCATACGATGCGAGGCTACAAGGCGCAACATAGTTTTGTGACGCGAAGTAAGGCGGATTAAAACCAGGACTTGGATTACTGTACGGGCCACTCTCTTCACCGTTGAAGAAGAGACCACTGCCTGCACGTAGTACCCACCCCGGCGAGAACTGGAGAGCCAAGCCGAGGCGCGGCGAAATGTTGGTATAGATGGGCGGAATCAATCCGTTCGAAGCCGTTCTGTTCACCGTGAGCAATCCTGCAAGCGTCGGTGTCAGAACAGCGCTGTTGCTACGAGGGATGTCGAGGTCGCCCGTAACGGGATTGAAGTTCGCCTGCGAATTGTGCCGTTCAAGAATGGCGGAGAAGAAGTCGTAACGAATGCCAGCATTGATTGTCAGCCTGGGCGAGGCGCGCCAGTCATCCTGCAAGAAAATTCCAAAGACTTTCCTGTTGTAGTCGACGTTGTTGATGTTGTTGATACCGCCACCATCCGGCTGACCTGTGAGCAGAGTTGCCAATCCGCTTCCACCGGTTCCCTGTGCTGCTGGATTATCCGTGAACTGAGTCCCGAACGTTAAGGTTCCGCGCGGTGCTGCAGGCTGGAAGATCGTGAACTCTTCCGGCCGTATCTCGCCACCGAACTTAATGCTGTGCTCACCCGCAATCAGAGTAAAGGTGTCGGATAACGAATAGGTGTTTTGAATCTCGTTCGAAGGAAGATAGGTAGGACTGCCAAGGGTAGCCACATCGTTGAAGTACATCTGCGGCAGTCCGCCGTTATCTGTGCCTGCCTGATATGGAACCCCAGGAAAACCAACCGTCTCTGAGACGTCGGTGTTGGAGAAGAACTGGAACCTGTTCGTATGAAGCCTGTTGTAACCGATGCGAATCTCATTCACGCGTGTCGGAGAAAATACGTGCGTCTCACTCACGGCGACTGAGTAAGCATTATTTTGTCCCACCCCTGTAAAGAAGCCGCCGCCGTCTGCAAAGCCGGGAAACGTTGCTGGAATCGTTGAAGGAGAACGGCTCATGCTGAACCGATAAAAGATATTGTCGCTATGCGTCAGCACCTGGTCGACACGAACATCGCCCTGGTTCGCGTTGCGAATCAGGTTAGGATTTGAAACATAGTTGTAGCCTGAACCGTTTGCATTCGATGCCGGATAGAGAGCCACCAATTTGGCCCCGAGCGAATCGATACTTGCATTGGGAATCACGTTTGATGGTGTGCCATCCGGGTTATAACCGAACGGAACGCCGCAGTATCCGGTTGGACTCGCCGCCGAAGCCTGAGTCAGTTTCGTGTTGAATAGCTCTCCGTTGTAGGTCGGATTGCCATTACAGTCTTGCACCCCTGTAGGCGAAGTAAGATCGAGCTGGCTCGAAAAATCTCCTATACGTTGCTGTGCAGTGGGAACCAATGCGGTGTAGGTCTGCCCCTGCGACAAACGCAGACCTTCATAGTCCGCAAATAGAAACAGCTTGTTGTGAATAATCGGAAGACCGATGGTCGCTCCGAACTGGTTCTGATGATAAGCAGGCAAAGTTTGATCGAAGTAGTTCCGAGCATCAAACGCCTGGTTGCGCAGGAATTCGTAGACGACGCCATGGATATGATTCGATCCACTCTTGGTCGTAGCATTCACGACAGCGCCGGTAGCCCGACCGAACTCGGCAGAGTACGAGTCGGTCTCGAACCTGAACTCCTGAAGGGCATCGACTGATGGCATCACGACATAATTTGCCTCGTTCAAAAGATCGGGCAGGTTTGAGTTATTGTCGATGCCATCCAGCAAGAAATTATTCTGCAGGGACCGAGCGCCGTTCGCGCTGAAACCGTAACCTTGCTCATCTCGGGCGCCTGGCTCACTCACTGTCACGCCTGCAGATAACTGCGCGAGTTGGACTGGATTTCGACCGTTGAGTGGAAGCGTTTGCATCGTACGGCTGTCGATGAGTTGGCTGCGCTCCGACGTTGCAGTCTCGAGCACAGGCGCGGTATCCGTAACCTCAACGACTGCGCTCACCGAACCAGTTTGCAACGTAAGATCGATCTGCTGCCGCTGTTCAACACTCAACGTGAAAGGGCCGGCGGCGGCTTGAGAGAATCCTGCCGCACTTATTGTCAATCGATAGGTGCCGATATGAACCGGACTGATAGTCCAATCGCCGTTCGCTGCACTCTTGGCGTGATAGACGAAGTTAGTCTCCGTATTTGTGAGTGTCACCTCCGCCGATGGAACGGTAGCTCCAGTCTTATCGGTAACTCGACCGGCCACGGTTGCCGTATCAATCTGCGCCTTCAGCAAAGGGACTGCCATGAGCAAGGCAACAAGCAGAATGAAATTTGATATCTTCACATTCCTTCGCATCTGCATACGGGCTTCCCTTCGGCTTCATGAATTTTCATTTGTTTACGTATTGTTGTGAATAATCAACCAAGCTTAATAAATTGTCAACTTATTTATGCGCTTATGTGACGAACGAAAGCTCTCAACATCATGCAAATTTGGCAGATTCGGAGGGATTTACCGATGTCTGTTTCTAAGGAGGATCTATCTTGGCCGAACGTCGACCTGGCTTGCGTCCGCGACGCTTTGATAAGCGGGTCGCTGGTGACGCCGGTCGAATCGGCGGCAAGCTATCGTCTCGCAAACACCATACGCATCCAAGTCGGAATTCCCAGACCGGGGATATCACACTCTCGGTCACAGCAATGAGGTTCGCCACTGGCGCGGATGCGTACTGGTAAGCAGATGCAGTGCCGCGACTGCTACAGATAGAATTGCTAGAGCGATTGAACATGAGAATCCATGTCTAACCCCACCAGGGCTGAGCTCCTCGGCCCTCTTCTGAAGAGTGTCTCCCGCTCTTTTTACCTCACTTTAAACGTGCTTCCAGCTGGAATGCGCGACCCCGTTGGCCTCGCATATCTCTTGGCACGCGCTGCGGATACGATCGCAGACACGTCCCTGATATCGCCTGGGAAGAGGATGGAACTACTCCTGTCATTTCGCAGTCAGGTGAACGGGGTTCCCGACAGTGACGCGTTGACGGCGATCAGAGCCGAAGTGGCCAGTCAGCAAATCGACTCCGAAGAGAAGCTTCTGCTCGAGTCCCTCGAACCCGCCCTCGCAGTTCTCTCTCAATTTGAAGAGTTAGATCGCGAGGCTGTGCGTGAAATCGTCGCTACCCTCACAGAGGGTATGGAGTTCGACCTGCGGACTTTCCCCGATGAAAATTCAGGACGCATCATCGCGCTTCAGGAGTTCGCGGAACTCGATCAATACACCTATATGGTCGCTGGGTGTGTTGGAGTGTTCTGGACGAAGATGACGTACGCCCACGTACCCGAAACGTTCACGGACCCTCCGGCATTGGTGATGGACCGTGGCGTTCGGCTTGGAAAAGCTCTACAGATGACAAATGTTCTCCGGGATTGCGGCAAGGATCTGCGAATCGGCCGCTGCTACTTGCCGGCCATGATGCTCGCTCGATGGGATCTGGAGCCACAAGACCTCTTATCGCCCGATATGTCGTTGCGCGCACGACCAGTCTTGTTCGAACTGGTCAGGAAGGCTCTCGATCACTTCCGTGCGGGGATTGAATACACGCTCTCTCTTCCCGCGCTCTTCGTTCGGCTGCGGTTGGCCTGCTTGTGGCCGATCCTCATTGGGTTAGAAACAGTATCGCTTCTAGTAGACAACGATCGGTGGCTGGATCCGGCAAAGGTCTCAAAGATACGACGCGGCGACGTATACCGAATCTTGGCAGTGTCTGTGCCGATGGTTGCATCAGACAGGCTAGTCCGAATGTGGACTGAGCGACTCATAGCGAGAATTGAAGCTCGTATGAAGGAGCTGTGGGGTGATTCAGATCCATTTGCACCAAAAAAATCCGTGGCTCAATCCAAATGATCCCGAACCCTTCCCTTCGATTTAATTCGCATCGCCAAACCAGCGTCTGACCGGTTCTTCGACCCCGCTGAAGTCGGTTGTCGACTCTGAGACCCATGCGACAAAACCATCGGGTCTCACCAAAATTGCGGATAGCCCCTTATTGTCTTTCGCATTCGCGGATACATAGTCCAATCGCTTCTTCCATGTGTGACTCAGAGTGCTAAGCTCTTTGCTCTCTGCAAAGTCGAGCAACAGACCCTTACCATCATGCAGGAGTTCGCCAAGCCGAGTGCCATCTTCAAACTCAAAATCAGGCGCGCTACAGCCGACCAAAGGGTGGTCCCCATTTAGGTTGTAACGCATGGACATACCGGATACCTTCTCGGCAAAATAGGTCGTCCCGTCCTTAGTCTGAATGAGATCGCGGATGACAGTCGCGATGGCGCGAGCATGAGGCTCAGGGCGCATGATCGCGACCTGAGCGCGAGTCCAGGCGACTGCCCATGCTCCGATAGGATGACGCTCCCCGGTATACGTGTCGAGAAGGCCATCGGGTGCCCAACCCTGTATCGTCGCGGCGAGCTTCCATCCGAGATTCATCGCATCGCCGATTCCGGTATTAAGCCCCTGCCCCCCGAGAGGCGAATGAACGTGCGCCGCATCACCGGCCAACAGCACTCGTCCTTTGCGATATGTTGTCGCCTGACGCGCGCGGTCGGTATAAGTGGAGGCTACAGTCAGAGCAGTCAGCGTAACGTCAGTTCCAGAGACACGGCGCAGAACGGCCTGCAGATTTTCCAGGGTCACCTCCTGGGTACGGTCGAACAAAGCATCGTCAAACTCGACCACGCCAATGCGATCGGGTCCAGGGCCGAGAAGGTACAGACCTGCCTCGGTGAGATTAAATCCGGGTCGCAGTTTCTCGGGATCGACGACCTTGACCGACGCGGTATATCCAGTGAACTCAGGCTCGGTGCCCTCAAATTCAAACCCCGCCAGCTTACGCACAGAGCTGCGGCCACCATCGCAAACCAACGAGCCACTTCCCTTGAAAGGATTGGTCCTCTGCATAAACGATGACACCGTCTTCGTCTTCGCTGAAGTTCGTGACAGTCGCGCCGCGCCGAAGATCAACGCCAAGCTTCTCAGCCCTCTCGGCCAGCAGTAATTCGATTCCCTCGAGACTGACCATACCGCCGGATGCGGACGGGCCCGCAACGACATACTTCCTGTCAGAGAAGTCGATCTTAGATGCATCGAGCGTAATGCCCGCGAAATGGCCGCCGAAGCGAGGAGCCTGAGTCGAACCTGTGTCGGCTGTACCGCGCAGTTCCAGCCCTTGCTTCGGCCCTGCACCCATCCAGGCGAGAGCACTCCCACGGACATCATCAAGTAGACCGCGCCGATAGAACGCTTCCACCGACGGAAAGTTCAGGCCGCGCATTCCCATCCAACCCGACTTCAGGGGCGACCTAGGATCTTTCATACGCTCAAGAACAACCACCGAGAGACCTGCCAGTTGAAGCTCGCAAGCGAGGAATAGACCTACTGGTCCGCCCCCGGCAATCACTACGTCATACATCTTGACTCTCCTCAGATGACGGCACTTCCGATGTTTTACGAGTCTGGATCGCGCGCGGTTCCCTTGTGTAGATGAAGCCTCAAACCCATAGCAGGGGCTGACGAATCGGATAGTTTCGAATAATCTCTTTGTCGGTCGGATCTGGGTTTAGCGTCTTCCAGAGCGCGATGTACTCTGTGCGATTGCAGCCCAGGCCGGAGAAGAGCAATCCCGGAGACCGCACCGGCAGAGCATCGAAGTGTTCAACGTCCTTCGCGTACGGCCACTTTTCTTTATCTTTCAGAAAGGGGTACAGAAACTCCGCTGCCTTGCAGAGGCCTCGGCCATCGGGCAATGTGAAGATGGTGAGGTCGGCCCCGGATCCCTTAAGCGATTGTGCCAGGCCAGCCATCACATCAAAGTTAAAGATGGAGTAGCTGTAGGGCTTGGTACGAACCAGCTCTTTCGGAAAAGAACCATCCATGCCGAGTTGATCAGGGAGCAGCTTCCCGGTGAACCAGAGGCGGATTTCATCGCGGGTTCCCTCGTCGCCGGCCAGCCGCGCAAACTCCGAAGCCTGCAAGGCCCAGCAGGTGGCGTGGTTGTTCAAGGTGGCGCGCTCCTGCTTTCCCTTCTCGCTGTCTTTCATCCAGCTCAAGTACTCGCGAAACCATTGCTTCACGCTCTGCTGGTCTGCTGCAGAGAGCGCTTCGGCACCCAGAAAGCTTGCAGCTCGCGCCACCTCAACCAGATGGAGGGTGTCGATAATGCCGTAGTTGCGGCCGGTGGAGGCGCCGTGCACTCCCTGGGAAAACTCGAGGTTCGGGTTCATGCGAGTTTCGGGTGTCACGAACCAGGCTCGCAGGTGGTCGCCAGACCGCTTAGCGTAGCGGCGGTCTTTCGTCAGCAGCCATGCCGCCGTGAGAGCCGGCATTCGGACAGAAAGATCGATCATCACCCTGCGGTGATCGTTAAAGTTCTCAGGATTACTTTGGCCGTCCCGATTGATATATGGTCCATCGGGGTTCTTTGGGTTGGGCCAGAAGTAGTCGGCCTGAGAGAAGAAGTCGTGCGGGCCGCCTGGACTCTTGGGGGACTGAAATGCCGTAATGGTCACCGGCTCCATCGGGAAATACTGCTTAGCCGCCTGAAGGACTCGGCTCCGGTCGGTTTGCGCCACTATTTGATAACCTGCGGATCCGGCAGCTGCCCATGCTGAGCGTGTCCGTACAGCAATTGTCACCATAGCCACGCCGGCGCAAAACTCTCTTCGATTGAGTGTCATCATTCCAACCCTGTTGAGATAGCTCAGCAGAGACGTCCCTGCAGGGCGACACCACCGCCAAGCTTACTTCGCCAGTCTTTTGAAAACGACAGGCGAAGTTCAGGTTACCAGCCAATCGCTACAACCAGCGTCTTAGGTGAGTTGCAGCTTACGTCGGATGAGTATCCACCATTGTCATCATAGGGGAATGTGTACTGCTGGCCGTTGATGGCAATCTGATGGAGGAACTTACCGTAGTAGCTGAAGGGTTCGGTCTGGTAAAACTGATCCGGGTTGCCCCACAAGCCCTGATTCGCGAGTGAGCCGTTTGGGTTGAAGGTTCCGGCAACTCCTCCCACATGGCGGTAGATCGCCGCGGAGAGACCAGGGAAGGCACCCAAGCCGTCACCATTGGGAATCGCCGGTGGAGTAGCGGTAATTCCGTTGACTGCCCATAGCTGGTTGATCCAGTCGTTGTAATAGCTCACGTATGGACCGCCGGTATCGAATCCGCCGTCGCCTGGAGAGACAATCCGATAGGGAGCTTGCACCTGCGCAAGTGTTTGGAAGTTCGGGGGGACAGCATTGAGATAGCGTTGAAACGTACTCGCTCGTGATTCCGCGAAGGCTCCGGCATTTTCACCGATCGCAATATTGGTGCCGTCGCCGCAGGTCAACTGGAACGCATTCTTGATGCCAAAATTATCGACTCTGGTCGTGTCCATATTGATGAAGTAGGTAGTAGTGCTGTTCCCGGCAAAGCCGATGGTGTACTCCAGGAAGTCAGAGTAACTGTTTGCGTTCTGGCTCGGCGTCCCAAGATAGATAGGGATTCGACCTGATGCACCGGCAGGCAGCTGCAAGATTGGTTGTGCGGCGATCGAGTTTGTCACGGTCACACCATTAATCGTTGCGCTCCAGAAAACTTGATCGTCAGGGTATTGTCCATTAGTCCGGTTCAGGAACTTCACTACGAGCACCGCACCGGCAGCAGTTGGCGGCAGGTTGCTGGTATCCCAGAATGGCGTGGCATTTCCGAGAGCCAGAGACGTTGCGCTTGCGGGACCACCTACAGTCGTTGTGCCGTTCGGACTGCTTGCCTGAACGATGTAGTAATAGGTCGTTGCTGCTGTAACTACGGCGTCATTGTAAAAATTGGACTTTGTGCTGCCAACCTTGGTCGTACCGGATGGAGTGAAGGTCGGAGCCGTGCTGCGGTAGATGTTGTAGTTCACTGGCGCCGGCGCGGTGCTTGCAGGGAAGGTAAGGTCGATCTCATTGGCGGACGTAGCCGTCGCTGTCAACTGAGTTGGCGGCGCGAGCGTCGCTGCGCTGACTTGATTCGAGAACTGCGATGACACACCATCCTCATCCACGGCCTGAACGACGTAGTAATAGTTTGAAGATGCCGGAAGGCTGGTGTTGAAGAAGACAGGATTCGCCAGTGCGACAGCGATCTCGTTGCTCAGCGAGGGAACAAACCCGCTCGTCGAACTGCTGTAAACGTTATAAGTGACATTGGTGCAGTTTGCCGGGGGCGCAATGGCTGCCCAGCTTAGTCCGATGGCGCTCGAAGATGCACCAGTTGCAGCAAAGCCGGCGGGGGCCACCGTGGGCACCGAGATACAGGAGTTCGCCGGGTTTGTCGAAGCGCTTATCTGGGCAGAAGGCACCGATGCGCCGTCTGTATCCACCGCTTCGACGACGTAGTAATACGTCGAGGAAGCAGCGAGTCCGGTGTTCGAATAAGACAGGTTGGTAAGGCCGCTCGCGATGAGATTGGATGCGGAAGGAGTAAACCCGCTCGTGGTGCTGCCATACAGGTTGTACGTAACGGCGCAATTCGGTGGAGGAGTCACCGTCTGCCAATTCAAGTTAATGATGCTGGGAGAGGTTGCTTGCGCGGTGAGCCCGGTTGGCGCGGCCGCGGGTAGGAGCGTGCAGGTGCTAGGTAGTCCGCGAATCTCAATGCCGCTGGATTTAGGCTGGTCTTTGGACCCTCTTATATAGCTGATGACAATCTGTCCCTGCGGGTTCGCTGTGGCGGTGAAGGGTTCGACCAGAGCGATGTTCTCGCCACCGGCCTCTTGAAAGATATCCAGATTGGCAAGGACCGTGGTTCCGTTGATCGCGACACTGAAGATGCGGGATCCAGCGGTCTTAAAAAAGTTCTCCGCAAAGTGCAGCAGAACGGTATAAGAGGCACCGGGCTGCAGACCGGGAATCGTGTAGCTGAATGCGCCATTCCTCTCCGTCTGGTAAACCGCTTCCGGAGCGGCGTTGGTTACCCCCGCGACCGAAACGGCGGCACCTGAGCCCGATGTTCCACCGGTGTCGTAGTACTCGTCGGCAACAAAAGATGCATCGCCGCCATTGGCGTTGCTTACCGCCGGACCGCCTGAGTGGATCGCAATAATCTCCGATAAAGGTGATGCCGTGGTCGTGTCCTGAACCTGAGCAGAAGGTGTCGAGTTCCCTGCCCCATCGACTGCTTCGATGACGTAGAAGTACGTGGTGGATGCAGCCAGACCAGTGTTCGTGTAGAGGTTTGAGGTGAGTCCACTGGCTACCAGGTTCGTCTGCGACGGGACAAAACCGCTCGCAGTGGTGGCGTAGACGTTATACGTGATGCTACAGCCAGCCGGAGTTGTATCCGCTGTCCAGGCCACGCTGATGCTGCTGACTGAAGCTGCATTCGCCACCAACCCAGCAGGCTGCGCAGGGACAGTAGTGCAAGGCGTGGTGGGCGACGAAGCAGACAGAGTTGTCGCACTCACCTGTGTCGAAGCTGCAGAGCTGCCGACAGCGTCCACTGCTACTACTGCGTAGAAGTAGGTTGTGGCAGCCGTGAGGCCGTTGTCAGTAAAGGAAGTTCCTGTTTGGCCGGACGCTACCAGGTTCCCCGACGCGGGCGTGAAACCGGACGTCGTGCCGCGATACACGTTGTATGTCACGGTGCATGAAGAGCCAGCAGAACTTGCACTCCAACTCAGACCAATCTGGCTGCTGGAAGCCGCCGTCGCGACGGGAGAGCCCGGAATGCCTGGCGCCGCTCCACAACCGGTGCTGCCGCCCGCTGTGACCGTAAGAGTTGCAGGTGAACTGGTCACGGAGCCGGCTGCATTTGTCACGACAACGGCGAAGGTTGTGCCGTTGTTCTTTGTGGTCAGGGCTGGAGTTGTATAGGTTGCGGCGGTTGCTCCGGCGATGGAACTGCCATTGCTTTGCCACTGGTATGCCAGCGGCGCGGTGCCCGTCGCCGTAACGCTGAAGGTGGCCGTCTGCCCAGCGGTTACAGCGATCGAGGCGGGTGGGACCGTAATGGCGGGTGCGATCGTCGTTGCCGGTGGTGTTGGTGATGAGGTTTGAGAGCCGCCTGTTGAAGGTGAGCCGGTAGTAGACCCGCAACCGCTAAGCAGAGCCATGCCAAACACGCACATCGCCAGCATGAGCTGCACACGATACCGTCTCTTCCTGCTAACAAAACACAGCGCAACGGCCAACATAGATCCTGGAAGCAAAGGGCTCAGGTTGTGAACTTCCGCTGATGTCGGAGGAACGTTCGGAGTCGCCACAACCAGTGAAAAGGTCGTGGTGTGATTCAAAGAACCAGCCGATGCAGTAACAGTAATCATTGAAGTCGCCATTTGAGGGGGTGGTGGCTGTACGCCGCAGCCGGTGAGCAATGTCATACTGGCGACGCACACCGCCAGCAGAAGAAGTTGCAGACCACGCCGCTTCCTTCTGCCGAAGAAGTACAGCGCAACCGCCAACACCGATCCTGGAAACCACGGACTGGATTTATAGCTGGCGGTAGAGGATGCCATGGTGGTCTTTACGGTTAACGTCGAGACCATATTGCCGGTCGACGTAACGGTGGTGGGAGAAAAACTGCACGTGGCGTCGCTGGGCAGACCGGAGCAGGTGAAGTTCACGGCCGCGGTTGGGGTAAATCCGTTCTGCGGCGTCAACGTGATCGTCTCTGTTCCACTACTGCCTGCGGTCACCGGAAGCGATGCCGAAGAGACACTGAGCGAAAAGTCCGGCGTAGTAGGCCCAGTTCCAGAGCCTGTCATGGCACTAGACTGGTTCGAGGCCGTCGATGCGCCATCCCCGTCGACCGCCTCCACCACGTAGTAGTACGTCGTCGACGCAGCGAGGCCGGTGTTGGAATAGCTCGTTCCCGTCACTCCGGCGGCAAGCAGATTAGCGGCAGACGGAGTGAAGCCAGCGGTTGTGCTGCCATAGACGTTGTAAGAGCCGACCGAGCAGTTAGTCGGTGCGATCACTGCCGTCCAGTTCAGTCCAATGGAGCTGGACGAAGTCGCCGTCGCCTTCAGCCCTGTCGGTGCTGTGGGAACGCTGGAGCATGCTCCTCCGCCTCCGGTGGAGTTGTTGGTCACAGTAAGGACAGCGGAGTTGCTGGTTACAGTGCCACTTCCATTGGTTGCCGACACGCTGAAGGAGGCGCCGTTATCGGTAGCGACGGTTGGCGGCGTGGTGTAAGTAGCGCCTGTTGCACCGACGAGTACGCTTCCGTTCCTGAGCCACTGATAAATTGGCGCGGGCGTGCCGGCAGCAAACACCGTGAACGTTGCTGATTCTCCCACGGCTACCGTTGTGGATTGTGGTTGTGTTTCGATGACCGGAGCCTGAGCCCCTGACGCACCCGAGCCCGTAGCCTCAGTGCACAGCGTAGCGCCGGGGAAGTTGTTGGTTACGTTGAAGGTGCTGCTGCCGTCAAAGTTGACGATCGCGGTCTCGGTCGCATCGTTCGGATCCAAGGTGGAGGTCCATGTGCTCCACGTACCCGGGAAGGCGCAGGACGCGTTGTTGTTGCCGCTGATGCCAAGCGCTTCGATCTCAGTCGGAATGCGCATATTGATGCTCTTGCAATAAGCCGCCGCACTCACGCCGGTGAACTGCGAACCAATCGCGCTATCCGTCTGGATGGTGCGGGTCCAGGTCAGACCAAGCACGTTATCCATTACCAGTGAGGGGTTGGCGGAGCTGACGGTATAGCGCTCGCTTGGACCTCCGCAGTTAGGGACGTTGTAAACCTGGAACTCGAAGATCGAGTAGCCAAAGTTACCGCTTCGCACCGTGGCGAACAGCCGGATATAGCGAGCCTGAACGGTATTAAAGGTGAGTGTCTCGGTACCGCCCACGCCAGCGTTGTTCGTGGTTGCTACGTTCCACGTTGGGTTGGTCGAAGGATCAGCGTCGGTGTACTGAATCTGGTACTGCGCCGCGTAGGCATTCTCCCAGTTGATGATCACCGTGTTGAAGGACTGCACGGAACCGAGATCCACCTGCAGCCACGAAGGATCGACGCCTGGGACAGGAGTTGTTGGAGGTGCACCTGCGGTCGCCGATCCCCAACGGGTATTCAGGTTGCCGTCAACGGCGTTCTCCGCTCCCAGGCAGCCGGCGCCGGTGAGAGGTGGCTTTGTCGTTGCATCCTTGCATGCGTTTTGTGAGGAGCTGGAAGTTGCCGTCTTATTCAGTGCAAGATTCACGCCTGGAGGCGCAAGCGTCAGCTGCGCCGCTGCACTCGTTACCGGAGCGGCAGCAGCGTTGTTGACCGTTACTGTGTACGCGCCGACATTGGCCGTACTCATGGTCGGGATCGTGTAGGTGATAATGCTCGAACTCTGTGTGTTGCTCAGAAGGATGGTCGCAGAGCCGCCTTTGGGTGTGAACTGCCACTGATACGTGTAGGGAGCAGAACCGGCAACCACGGCAGTAAACTGCACTGGTTGATTGGTCGCAACGATCTGATTGGCAGGCGAGGTAACAATACTTACCGGCATGGGCGCGTTAATGGTGAGGGCCGCCGTTGCGGATTGCATCTGATTGACGGGATTGCTGACAACGACATAGATGCTTGCTGTTCCGACGGCAGTCAGGATAGGCGTGGTGTAGCTAGGCTGCGGCCCGGTTTGGACCTGCGTGCCATTCTGAAACCACTGGTAGTTGAGCTGCGGGGAACCGGTCGCAGCCACAGTGAAGGTCGCCGACTGTCCGACGACGACGGTCTGCGTGGCTGGTTGCGTGGTGATGGCGACGCCGGCCGGTGCGTCCACGGTCAGCGTGACCGGGGTCGAGGTAACGTCGCCAAAGTTGCTATGAATCGCAACTGTGACACTCTCGCCGTTTTGGGCGAGAGTGGCTGCCGGTATGGTCAAGGTCGGGCTGGTTTGTCCCGTGACCTCACTTCCCGCAACAGCCCATTGGTAGCTGAGCGTTCCGGAGCCGGTGGCCGCAACAATGAAGGTTGCAGGTTGACCAGCCGTCACTGCCGTATCGACCGGTGGCACGATGATCGCCGGCGGCTGCGACTGAGGAGGTGCCGTAGGTGTAACCGAGGTCAGCTGAACGCTGCCGCTCGCAAGCCCCGGCGCAGTTGCCGTCACCGTCACAGTTCCAGGAGTGAAGGTGCTGCGCAGCGCGATCTTCTGCAATCCTCCTTCAAAGTTCAGCTCCGGGTCGCCGGGCGAATGGAAGAAGATATACGGTTCGCCGTTAATATCGTTAGTGTGCGCCTTCGAGAACGCATCCTGGTAATAGTCAGTCCACGAGGGATCCGCTACAAGCTGTTGCGTGCCGCCCATGTACGTGGCTGGCCCGGTCACCGTGAAGGTGACGTTATCTGCTGCGGTAGGCACAACGTTGCCGTTTGCGTCCTGCACCTCGGCCATCACAAAGGCCGCGTCAGAACCGTTTGAGGTCCACTGGAAGCTTGTGCCGTCTGGCTTGACTACCTCTGGAACGACACTAAGTACGATTTTGTTCTCGGCTCCTGCCGTCGCCACCGAGTGGGTCACGCCCGGAACCACATTGCCGTTCGTGTCCAGACACTCTGCCGTCACCGTGCCCGGAGCCCAGTTCACCATCCAGTGAACCTGGCCAGGCATGACCTTCGTGCTCTGACTCAGATCCGCGTGCGAGTTGATGTTCCAGGGATTTGGAACCTGGTCCGCGAGGATCGCTCCCGTCACCGGATCCTTGGCCACGCCATTAATCAACAGGCGAACCGAGGGACAGTTGCTGAATGCGTTCTCCTGAATCGGAGTCCCCGGGGTGTACTCATAGGCACGATTCCAATCATGTGCCAGGTGAACTACCGGTTGGATCGAGTAAGGAATCCAGTTCGCCTGGTAGATGTAGTACAAAAGCCGCGGGAAACGGTTCTGATCAACCGACGAGTAGCCGAGCGAACGCACAAAGTGCTGCATCGCAGGCTGATTTTGAAACTCCGCCCAGAGACTATCTTCACCCGGCGTATCGGCAAAGTACCACTGCGCCATGCCAAACGCATTCGCAGCTTTGCCCTGGCGCCAGTCGTCCAGGTATGGCGCCGCAAACGCCAGCTCATAGTCGTACGCATAGACCGTGTTGGCTCCGGTGCCCGTCTGGG
This sequence comes from Tunturiibacter lichenicola, assembly GCF_051013355.1. Classification (GTDB taxonomy): domain Bacteria; phylum Acidobacteriota; class Terriglobia; order Terriglobales; family Acidobacteriaceae; genus Edaphobacter; species Edaphobacter lichenicola_F. The sequence goes on from NZ_CP132944.1 coordinate 2,121,694, forward strand.
TCCCGCGTCCTGTGCCCATATTGTCCCAGTACTCAGCACCAAAGGATGGGTTATTGGGATTCTGGTTCTTGACCCCCGTCTCGCAGCCGGCGCCGTCGCACTCGCCCATGAAGGAGTACGAAGGCGAGTAGGTGCGATCGGCCTGCACCCGCGGATTGATGTTGTCCCACGACGTCTCGATCGTCGCAAGCTCATTGGCCAGCGGCTGGTTCATTCCGCCGTTATCTTCCTCCCAGTCCAGAATCGAAGGATGGCTGCGATCGCGGATAATCATGTCGCGATGCACCTCCTGCTTCAACTGAAGATCATCTGCCGACGGATTGGACGAGGCATTCCAATGGCCTTCGCCATCCCCGCTGGGTTGATCGATCATGATGCCATACGCATCGGCGGCCTCGACCATCTCCTCGCTGCTGGTCGAGTGGCCCGGACGCCAGACGTTGCCGCCCTGAGCCGCAATCTGAGCCATGTCGCGCCACCACTGCTCATCCGGAACCGAAGAACCAAGCGCTGGATAGTCGTACCGGCTCGAACCTCCCCACAGATACATTGCATGACCGTTGAAGTAAGGAAAGTTCGCATCCCACGTAATGGTGCGAATCCCCAGCGGGCTCTGGAATGAATCCACCACAACGCCGTTCACACTGACGAGGTGATAGACCTTGTACATATACGGCTTTCCGTATATCGAGTTATTCGGATACCACAGGGTTGGATTCGGAACCGTAATCAGCTGCTGGAAAATTGGTGTCGGCGTCGACGGAAACGTGCCCGCAGTCATCGGGGATACCGATTGCGTCACTGGCGGCGCAGTCACCACCACGTTTCCGGCTGCATCCACAATCTGCGTCGTCAACGTAACCTGCTGGACCGTTGCCGTCTCATTAACAACGTTCGTCTGCACCTCGACAACCGCGGAGGCCGCCGTCGCCGTTACGCCCTCCGCGCCCGCCACCTCGGAGACCGTGCCTACATACGTACCCCACGTCTTCGTGTTGGAGTACACATTCAAAGGAATATGCACCGGATTGGTTACATATAGAAACACATTACGGAACAGCCCCGCCATATCCTGGCCGAAACGGAAGGAGTTTGAAAATTGGGGCTGCTCAAACCACGGACTCCCCCTGGAAACATCAATTGCAATCACATTATCTGTCGCGCCGTCGGCATGCAGATAGGGCGTGAGATCGACCACCACAGGGACAAAACCCACCACGTGCGTCGCCTGCGCATCGGCAGCGACCGCGCTGATACCAGGCAGCAAAGTACCATTGATAAAAACCTGAACCCCTGTATGCGCACCTTCGAGATTCAGAAGAAACTTCTGGCCCGCATACTTCGGGTCTACCTTGAAGTGCAGGCGATACCAGTTATTCTGCCCCGTATCAGAGCCCGCCCCACCCCCGGAGTCCTGATTGATAAAGGTCCGCGGTATGTTCGCGTCATAAGGCAGCCCCACCTGCTGCCACGCAGGGTCTGAGCTCTCCACAAAACTCGTCGTCGCATACGTCGCTGAGTTCTTCGTGTTCTCAAACCACCACTGACTCTGCGGGGCATTCGACGTCGAAGCAGCGTTCCCAACGTACGCCGGAACTCCAGCCGACAAATTAATCGTAAACCGCTGCGACAGCGGCAACGTAGCCTCCACCTGCTGCGCGTCTAACCTGCGCGAGCAGAACGTAGCTACAAAAAAAAGAACCATCACTAGAAAAAGGAGTGGCCCATTAACACTTTGCAGGCCGGTGGAATGATGTCGATTCCTACAAGTTGGAGAACTAAGATCTGGACTGGCGAACATCACACTGGAACTGGAGGGGCTTTCGACAACTTCGTACATGCGAAACATTTAATTCCTCTTTCACCGGATGCGATTGCCCGGATTCACTTCCTCTAACCAAAAGCTATATTTTTGCGTAAACAATCCAGCGAATACGTAGCCACATGTATATGGGAACAAAACGGTCCTGGCTTGGAGATGCTAACAAGAAACCAGTTCGCAGAGACGGCTGCAACTGGGTGAATGCGGCACTCAAGTACTGCTCAATCTGATCGGGTCGATACAACCACACTCGTGGAATGACTCTAAAGAGAGCTCAAAGGCTTAACCTGCTATCTTTCGCGTCTGTATCTGTAACTACGGAGGTCGAAGTAATCCTCGTCTTTTGCGGCAAAATAAAGTCTGAAAAATCTTTAAACCAACCGAAGACTATGGCTCCATTTAGGGATGGTCAAGGACACGAAAGTTGTAGCCTCATAGATAACTCCCGGAAGCATCTAACGAAGACGCCCTCTATCGTCCGACCTCAATGAACCCACGGCTCATTGGTCGAAGACGCGACAGACTAGAATATTCATAGGCTATATCTCAAGGCTATGCGCATCTGCATCTCGATAGATGCTCTGTAACTAGGATTGTCGGTGCAATCTCACTATCGAGATCTGCTCATCGCTTACGGGCCACGCACAACGTCTTCTGACAGAAGTCCGCTACCGGAATGCATCCCAAGCCGTCAGGACGACAGAACCTTATCGTCAAGATGTTACAGATGCCATGGTAAGAGTTTTTCGGTCAACGAAGTGAATCTCAAGAATTCAATGCGCAGCACCGCTGAAGACGGTGCAAATCGATACCCCTTCATGCCACGTCACTTCTGCACACTCTCATCCACAGATGGAAGTGAACCGAGATAGCGCACCAGGTCATCCAAGTCCTCTCCCTTGATCTTTTCTTCATACGAAACCATTGGATTGGTATCAAGGATCGTGAACTGGCGAAGTTCTGGCTTTGAATAGGTAGCTACTTCTCCCGAAGCATCGATGACTCGGACATCATGATCACTTTGGCTAAGAATCCGGCCAACAACAGTCTTTCCGCCGGCAGTGGTCAGTCGTATGAGGTTGTTACTCGGGTCGAGCGTTGCATGTGGGTGAACAATAGCATCTCGTATCTCGTCCGTTGTACGTCGCACTTTAAGGCCATTCAATGTTGGTCCGGTATACGCTCCTTGTTTTTCTACTCGATGGCATGCCAGACAACCATTCTCGGCAATGACGCGTTTCGCGCGATCGATCTCCGAAGAGTTCAGCGCCGCTGATCCACCAGAGACCGAAGAAAGCACTGGAGATTGTGCCGTCGCGGCTGTGCCAGGCCTATCCGTTGCAAAATATTTGTCCAGATAGACCACCACTTTGTCGATATCTTCCTTCGAGCCATCCGACCCGCGAGCCGCCATGTCGTCGACGCTTTTTCTCCACTCATCCGGCGTCTTCTTCGCACGGAGGACCATACCTGCTGAATGACAGTCCAGGCAGTTGTGTATAAATTCTGCTTTGCCTGTACCGTCCGGCAGATTTTGGGCAAACACTGCACTTGATAGGCAAAGCCCGCAAAATAACGCACGCATCGCCCCAGACACTAGTTGAAGTTTCCGGTCCATTCATCGTCCTCCCAGGTCTGCATCGGCATCTCCTTAGCAGTCGACATCTTCAAAGATGCGAACGTTCCGATCCGCCGCCTGCACAAGACGGTGGACCGGAACATTCATCTCGCCCGCAGACCGAATGCATTCTCCACGCCGCAAAACCTGCCTTTATTTTGGCGTCAGACGGAAGAGACCACCCGTCTTCGAATCTTCGATCATCCACAGCGCGCCGTCAGGAGCGACCTCAACGTCGCGGACTCTGTGACCTACATCCCATCGCTCAGCAGGCGTCGCTCCGCCCTTTCCATCGAACGTAATCCGGGTAATCGACTTCGATATCAGCCCGCTTGCAAGAGCTGAACCATTCCACTGCGGAAACAAAGCGCCTTTGTAAAAGACAAGGTTGCCTGGCGCGATGACCGGCGTCCAGTAGATGACGGGCTTGGTCAAGTCAGCTCGCGTGTCCGGACTCGGGATTGGCACATCATCGTAGTTGACCGCGTAGGAGACCAACGGCCAGCCATAGTTTTTGCCCGGTTCGATCAGGTTCAGCTCATCGCCGCCCTTCGGGCCATGTTCAAGCTCCCATAGCCGTCCATCGGGTGCAAAGGCCAGACCGTAGGGAGTACGAAGTCCCGAAACCCAGGTCTCCGATGGCGTCAGGTTGGGGCCGGGGAAGGTATACGTTCGTACGACAGGCGCCGTCTTCGCGGCTTCCGTATCCTCAGGCGGGTTAATGACGGGCACACTGGCCGCACCTGTCTTGCCCGCCATGGGATTCCCCGGAGCAGGTTTGCCATCGAGCGTCAGCCGCAGAATCTTACCAAGCGGCTGGTTCGGGTCCTGGGCTGGCGTCATGCGCTGCCGATCACCCACGGCGAGGAAGAGATATTTGCTATCCGGAGAAAACGCAACCGATGCGCCGAACTGTCCACCATCACCCCTCTCGCCGTCGCGCCATATGACCTGGAGCCCCTCGAGGCTCGCCGCGTCTTTGTCGATCTTCAACCTGGCCCGCGCAAGCGCCAGGCTCGACCCCCCGTCACCTGGCTCTGAATAAGTGAGGTAGACACTATGGTCTTTGGCATAGTGTGGCGAGAGAAATACGCCCAGCATTCCACCCTGACCCTTCCAGAGAACGGCTGGTATGCCGGTAACCGGCGTCTTTGCTCCTTGCTGGGTAACGAGAAACAAACCGCCGACCTTCTCGGTAATGAGCATCCGCCCGTCGGGCAGGAAAGCAATCTTCCAGGGCAGGTTCAACGTCGCCACCTGGGCCACGTTGAACGGCAGACTAGGCTCTGGCTTCTGTTCGCCTGCATTGATCTGCGCAGATGCGCGGCTCGCGGTCATAGCTAAGAACAGCCCCGCGATTGCTAAGTGCTTCATCTCGTTCTCCCTTTATTCATAGAGTGATCCAGCATCAAAAATCTGTCGCTACGCCAACGCTTGACGTCGCAATGTCTCGTCTCTTACTTATAAGGTATCGCGTTCTCACATCACTTTTGTCACAGCCGTCTTTCATAAACTCTACACAACGCGAGTATCAGAAAGATGCGTCCTCAACACGACACTGGCGACGAATCAAATTAAACAGGCAGTGGCTACCTATGTAGACGAAGCTCGAGTCTGATTTTTCCCATTCCGCATACTGAATCGGCAATCACACGGCTGCTTTCACCCCGAAAGCCTCTATGAATCATTGGTATGGTGTCGAGATCGAACCAGACGGACGACCGTCTCGCTGTACGCCTTGCACCGGCTTAATCAAACAACAACACCGTGGTGAAATACTGATCAGATGGAACAAACAAGACGGGGCTTTCTTAAAATTGCAGCGATGTTAGCCGGGACTGCCGGCGTCTCCGGAGCCATTCCAGAATCAATTCAGCGAGCATTTGCTATCGAGCCGGAGAAGGGATCCACTTATCTCGACGCTGAACACATAGTCATCTTGATGCAGGAGAATCGATCCTTCGATCACGCGCTTGGGACTCTGCAAGGCGTTCGTGGATTCAATGACCCTCGGGCGATTCGCCTTCCCAACGGCAACTCCGTCTTCGTGCAAACCGACGCCGCCGGAGATTCCTATGCACCCTGGCGACTGGATATTCACGACACTCGCATTACCTGGATGGGATCGGTCCCGCACACTCGCCACAGCCAGGTGGACGCCTGGAACGACGGCCATCATGATGGATGGCTCGAGGCGAAGCGCTCGTATTCCCATGAGTACGCCAGTCTCCCCTTGACCATGGGGCATTACACTCGCGAGGACCTTCCGTTCTACTATGCTCTCGCAGATGCTTTCACGGTCTGCGACCAGAACTACTGCTCGGCGATGACCAGCACAACACCGAATCGCAGTATCTTTTGGACCGGGACCGTGCGAGATGCGCAGCGAGTCGACTCCAAAGTCTACATGCGGAACGATGAGATCTTGAGCGGAGGAATGACCTGGAAGACTTTTCCGGAACGCCTGCACGAAGCTCGAATCAGTTGGCGGTTCTATCAGAATGAGTTGACGAATGCAGGCGGCCTCAACCACGAAGAGCAAGCATGGCTATCGAACTTCGGCTGCAACCTGTTGGAGTACTTCGCGGCCTACAACATCGAGGCATATCCCGGTGCTGTCTCTGCCATGCAGGATCAGATCGCTTCTCTCGCACAACAAGTGGCGAAGATGGAGCATGGGCTGGCAGACGAAAAAGATCCGCATGCGCTAGCTCAGCTCCAGACAAGACTCGCCAACGACAAAAACCGAATCGAGAAGTTGAACGCCGCACTGGCAAATAGCGGTGATTCCCGTTACAGGACCCTCACCGTTCAACAACGGGCGCTCCACAACACTGCATTTGTCACCAACGCCGGTGATCCCCACTATCACTCGCTCGACGACCTCACCTTTGATGACGGAAAGCAACTGGAGATGAAGGTGCCGAAGGGGGATATCCTCCACCAGTTCCGCCAGGACGTCAACGAAGGCAAGCTCCCCACTGTCTCTTGGCTAAGCGCGCCGGAAAAGTTCTCCGATCATCCCACGTCGCCCTGGTATGGAGCCTGGTATGTCTCCGAGGTGATGGACATCCTGACCAAAAACCCGGAGGTCTGGAAGAAGACCATCTTCATCCTGACCTACGACGAGAACGATGGCTACTTCGATCACGCCCCCTCGTTCGTCGCGTCAGATCCAAAGCGGCCACAGACGGGCCGAGCCTCTGACGGCATCGATACCGGCATCGAATATACCTATGCCGAGGACGAAATCGTGCACGGCGTAACGGAGAAGCAAGCGCGCTCCGGCCCGATCGGCATGGGTTTCCGAGTACCGATGATCATCGCTTCGCCCTGGAGCCGCGGCGGCTGGGTCAACTCCCAGCTCTTCGATCACACCTCGACCTTGATGTTCCTCGAAGACTTCATCCAGAGGAAGTACGACAAAAAAGTGAAAGAAGAAAACATCTCAACCTGGAGGCGTTCTATCTCCGGCGACCTGACATCGTGCTTCCGTCCGTATAACCCCAAAGAAGCAAAGATCGACTTCCTGGATCGCGACAAGTTCGTAGTCGGCATTCAGAAGGCACGCTACAAGGAGATTCCATCGGGTTTCAAAAAGCTGAACATGGAACAGATCGAGGAGATCAATCGCAACCCGCTCCACGCCCAGTTCACTTCGCATCAGGAGAAGGGAGTACGTCCCTCCTGTTCGCTTCCTTATGAACTCTATGCGGACGGGCGGCTCGGAACCAACGGGGCTAGCTTTGAACTGCGCCTGAAAGCCGGCAACGCTGTTCACGGAAAGCGTTCATCAGGTTCTCCCTTCAACGTGTACCTCCGCAACACCAGCAAAAGCACAGCGAACGATAGCGGGTTGATGGTGGCAACGTACGCCGTGAAAGCCGGCGATACCCTTTCGGAAAGTATCCCCCTGCCCGCAGACGGTCGTTACAGTATCGACGTGCACGGTCCAAACGGCTTCTATCGTTCTTTCAAGGGAGATCCGCACTCACCCGCTATTCAGGTCCAGGTCGCATATGAGCAAAAAGAATCGACGCTCACCGGCAACATCGAGATCCTTCTGCACAATCCTGGTACTCAACCTTGCAAGGTCACGGTGCGAGATAACTCGTATGGAACGGGAGCGACATCGAAGACCATCGCCGCCGCGCATGACGCGTCGGTCGTGCTCAATCTGAAGAAGAGTTACGGCTGGTACGACTTCACGGTGATGACCGAAGGATCGCAGACAGAGTCTCACTACGCAGGTCGTGTAGAGACGGGTCACTCCAGCTTTACCGATCCTCTGATGGGAGGCGTTGTGACCGGGGAAAGCGCATAGCCCAGAAGCTCAGGGCCTGTTGCGGTTCATCGCCCCAATTAACCCGCTGCGTACAACGCCATCTTGTGCTCGTGCAGATGAGCGTTTTTCATTACGAGTTAGCGCTGTTTTGACGGCCTGCTGTCAAAACAATCAGTCTCGGCCGAGACTTAACTCAACTCTCTTACACCACGTAAATCGTCTCTTATCGCTGAGCGCGACGCAGAATAATCGGGGGATTCGTCCGGAACCGCGATGGGTTGATGGACGGATCGGATCCATCAGGCGGTGGCCCAACTGCCGGACGTCCTGGTTCTTCCTTCGCGGGAGTCGGTATACGGAAGCCGCCTGTAGTTGTTTGTTGCAGTTCGATCTGCTCGCCCTTCAGTGTCCCTGCGAAGGTGCTGTTCCCAGCTTTGAAGGAGACTTGGTCGCCATCGATCTTGCCGTCAGTGATCGGGACCGGCACGTCGGCGCCGCCGAAGAACCCACCGGCTGTGCCCTCCACCGTGCCGGTTAGGCCAACCCCACTCTGCTGCAGAGAGAACACACTGCTGCCCGCACCCCTGAGTAGCGCGACGATGCCGGAGTCACCCCCGGTTGACGGAACCGGCCTCCATAGTCCCGTAATGCCAGAGCCCGTCGGAATCTCGCGGCTCCATAGCGCCACTTGCGGACGAAGCGTTACACCTTTTGCCGTAACCGTAACGCTGGCCGGCGCCAGTCCTGGAGACGTCGCCTCAACCGTAATGCTCCCGGTAGTCTTGGTTGACTGCACAAGAGCCATGCAGAGGCCCGCAAACGCCTTTCGCGATGTGCTCTTATCGGATTCGTGATCAGTCGGGTCACCGCTGCCCACACCAATCAGTTGCCCCTGGCCGGAAACCCGGAAGGTCACTTCGTTATCGGTGATGGGAAGCACGCGTCCTTGAGCATCCTGAACCTCGACAGCGAACATGGCCACATCCTCGCCATCGGCAGAGACCTCCTGTCGATCCGCGCTCATCACCAGCTTGGCAGCAGCCCCAGTGGTCTCACGCTTGGCCGTCATCACGACCTTGCCGTCTTTATACCCCCGTGCCTCGATAGCCCCGGGAACATATTTGACGGTCCACGCCAGATGCGAGTCCTTTTTCACATCCTTCACGCCCAGACTCTGGCCATTGAAGAACAGCTCCACCTTATCCAGGTTCGAATACACCCACACCGCGATCTCTTTCCCCTCCATCCCTGGCCAATTCCAGTGCGGGAAGAGATGCAGAACCGGCTTGGAAGTCCACCACGATTGGTAGTAAAAGAAAGTATCTTTGGGGAACCCGCAGGTATCGATAATCCCATACTGCGAGCTGATGTTAGGCCACTCATTCGGCGATGGCTCGCCGCGATAGTCGAACCCGGTCCACACAAAGCCACCCGAACACCACGGCCGCGAGTTGCAAAAGCTCCACCATCCCTCCGCCGAAGCGCGGCCCGTTGTCGTGTACGGATCGTACGAACCCACAAACCCTTTCGCCGCATCGGTGACATAGATGCCGCGCGTGCCAACAGCGCTCACCGTCTCGGTGCCGACGATCGGATGTTCGGGATGCTCCTGATGATACTTCTCCGCCTCCGGGTCCATGTAGTTGTAGCCCATCACGTCGCACATCACCAGGCCACCAACTCCAATCGCATGGATGGGAGCGATCGACACAGGCCGCGAACCATCGTATTCCGTGGCGACCGCTTTCATCGCGGTCAAAATATGCAGCCCTGTGTCCGTGTTCGCCTGGCCTTCTTCGTTCCCCATCGACCACATGAAGACGCTCGGATGATTGCGGTCGCGCCGCACCAGATCGCCAAACTGGCTCAGACCCTCTGGATTGGACGACATCATGCGCGTCTCATCGAACACCAGCATCCCCAACTCATCGCAAGCATCGAGGAGCTCCGCAGTAGGAGGATTATGCGAGGTGCGTATGGAATTGCAGCCCATCTCCTGAAGCTTTCTCATGCGGTAGTACTGAACCGCATCCGGCAGTGCCGCGCCAATCCCGGCGTGATCCTGGTGATTGCAGGTTCCTTTGAGCTTCACAGAGTTTCCATTCAGAAAGAAGCCCTTCTCTGCGTCGAACCTCAAGGTACGAATGCCAAACGGCGTCTCATAGCGATCCACAATTTCGCCAGCCACCTCCACTTCGGTCACCAGCCTGTAGCGATTTCTCTCCTCGAGTGACCACAGAAGAGGCTGGCTCACTACGATCTCCTGATCGAAGCCTCTATCTTCTCCAGCCGGAATAGATGTAACGGATGCTGTCGATTTCCCGACTGCATTACCGGACGGAGCGAGCATCGTAGAGATAACGCGTGCGCTCTGTGCGGAACTGCTATAGTTATTCACTTCAGTACGCACAGTCAGCGTGGCTCTCCCCGCTTGCACCTGACTCCGCACGAACGTCCCCCACTGCTTTACATGTACTGGGTGCGTCTTCACCAGCCAGACATGCCTGTAAATTCCGGCACCCTCGTAAAACCAGCCATCGCTCAACGTCGCATCCACGCGAACCAGCAGAACGTTCCTGCCACCCGGCCTCGCAAAGTCGGTCACATCGAAGCTGAACGGATCGTATCCGCCGCTATGGGTGCCGATGTAAAAACCGTTGCACACCACCATCGTCTCTCGATACGAACCGTCGAACTCGATCGTGATCCGTTTGTCAGCGTCTGCGGTCGGAAGGTCGAAGACCCGGCGATACCACCCAACACTCGTGGCGGGATAAGCACGCCCGAGCGGGTAGAACCCCTTGCTGGCCAGCGCCGGATCATTCTGAAAAGGCAGCTCGATAGCCCAGTCGTGGGGAAGATTCACACTTCGCCAATCACCATCGTCGAAGGCAATAGCTCCTGCGGGAAGGAAGTTCCCGGTCTTCTGAAAATTCCCTGCCCGCCCACTCCCGAATCCAAAGTCTTTGGATGCGTCGTCCGCATCTCCGAAGTGAAAGCGCCAGCCGAAATCCAGCAGAAGACGTTCGCGTCCAGCGCCAGAGGCAGCATTTTGACTTGAAGATTCGCGCATTGCCGTTGCTGGCGGCGGGCTCCAGACTTCCGCGGCAGCCTCGGTCGTGCCCAACGAACCTATCCCTTGGACTGCGGCCGCCGCAGGTACCAGCAGGCCAGTCTTCAACACATCGCGACGTGAAACCGTTTTCATTTTTGCCTCGCTACGAAACCCGTGAGCGCGACATATCGGCGCCCGTGTAAAAATCACTGTCGAGAGTTTTATCCGACATTCAAGCCACGCCAGTATAACCGTCCATCGATTTGCTCAGCGAGCCACCACAAAAACCGCTCAAAGCCACTCACCTGCTGCTGTCACCCAAAGATGCTATATCGTTCGGCCCTGTTCTCTCCTAGTCTGACGCCATCGATCTAGAAGGGTCCAAAAACATAAATGTCAAATCAACGTGTCAATGCCATATCTCCTTTGGCTCAGGAACCATCCCTCCAGCCGCGATCTTCCAATGCATCCAACCCAGCGTCCCTTGAGCTTTCAGTCCACGAGTTGGCGACGATCGGTAAATCGCTCCTGATTCGCGGAGAGATTACCGGCTCAGAATCTTTATCGATCGAAGGCAGAGTGGAAGGATCCATCAATCTCCCTGGCAATCGTGTCACAGTGCGGCGAAACGGTCAGGTTTCCGCTACGATTGCGGCCCGCGAGATAGTAGTGCTTGGCCACGTAGACGGGAGATGTGAGGCAAGTGACAACCTCGACATCGGAAGTGAAGGTTCTTTGAATGGAGATGTGGTCGTCTCGCGTATCTCCGTCGAGGACGGCGCAATCTTCACAGGCAGCATCGACATGCGGTAAGACTTTTCACCTGAAATTAGAACCCGAGTCTGTTCGCCATCGGCAACAGATCGGAACGTCCGAAGAAATTGTTTCGCTTGAATGCTGTGCGTGATGACAACATCTACGAGGGTCTTATGGATCAAGGGCTAATCGATGTATTTGAGCAGGCTCGCAAGATCGTCGCCGACGCAGATCGCAAGATCGCAGAAGAGGAAGAGCGGCGCAGGGAGATCGAGCGAGAGGGATTGCTGCTCCAGCTCGCTGCCCGCATTGAGGACTCGTTCGATTTCACGAGCAAGGAAAAGCTCGAGTTAGAACCGCGTCTGGATGTTCAGGACGGAATCGGAGTCATTGAGTTTGTGGTCAGAAGCCTGCGGGCTATCTTTGTGCTCCTTCCAACCGAGAACAATCTGTGGCAACTTTTGGTAATCGAAGATGGTGCCAAGCCCCAGATGCTGAGTGAGTTTCAAGGCGGACTGAAATCGGAACAGGCGTCCCGTCGTCTGTCGGCAGCACGTCTTGTAACGGCGATAGGGAATTGGGCCCAAAGCAGCAAGGGGCCGCAGACTATCTCGAACGTGAAGCGTCCACCTCGAATTCAAGACAGCGATGAACCAAAGTCGGCGGTCACCTACGGAACCATGGGAAAATTTCTGGGCTACTAGCACTCGCTCCGACAAGCCATCTTCACGGGACTGAAGACTGTGCGAGGAGTGGCTGTTCGCCGACTAACCTGGAGTTGGCAAGTTTACCGACGGGTCGACTCGAACTTCTCAGTAAGTACAACGCTGGCAATCGCTAACTCACAGCACAGCCTAGAGCCAATCATTTAGGCATGAATGAGAGCACTCCGAGTACGGCCCCGCCCAGTACCAGCAGCGCGGGGTTGACCTTGTACTTCAGCAGGATCAGCAGGACGCCAACCGCAATCGCGGCAGTTTCCACACCGAAGATCGCACCTTTTGCCATCGTGAAGGCGCCGGCCAACAGTAGACCGATCGAGACGGGCGCAAGTCCCTGTTGAATTGAAGTCCGCCACGGCCATCGCTCGAGCTTCTTCCACGCACGGCCGACAAGAAACGCGAGCAGCGCAGTCGGCCCGAAGAAGGCAAGCAGCACAGCAACAGCGCCGAGTACTCCACCCGCCCATTGTCCGATGACGACGATCATCATCATGTTGGGGCCGGGGGCCATCTGTCCCACGCTATAGATGTGGATCAACTGTGGAAAGGTCAGCCACTTGTGCACCTCGACGCTCAGCAGTTTCATCTCCGGAAACGCCGCCATGCCGCCACCGACGGTGAGCAGGGACAGATACGCAAACACACGAACCAAAGCTGGGATCTGGTTCATTGGGCCACACCCTCTTTCTGCTGTCTGCGCGGTCGATGGAAGAGAATCGCCAGCACTCCGACCACGATCAGCGTACGTGGCACAGACTGGTGCAGGCGATTGACGGCAATCACTGTCAGCGCGATAAAAATAAAGTCAAATTTGCCTGAGAGCGACTTCTGGCTGAGGCCTACAACGGTAGACAGGATGAGGCCAACCGCTGCCGCCGCCACACCTTTCAGCGCTGCCGTAATCCAGATGTGATCTCCGTGGATGCGGTAGAAGATGCCGACGATGAACATGAGCACTGCACCCGGCAGGCAGATGCCAAGGATCGCGGCGAGTGAACCCAGCGCGCCACGCAGCTTTTCTCCTACCAGAACGGCCATGTTCGTGGCGTTCAGGCCAGGAAGGCTCTGACTGATAGAAAGCATCTCGACGAATTCTTTGTCGTTAATCCAATGCTGCTTGGTTACGAGGCTGCCGCGGAGATAAGGCACGACACCGCCGAAGCTGGTGGCTCCGATGATCAGAAACTCGAGAAATATCTGGCCAATTGACACCTGAGCTACCACCGGAGCGACGCCGGACACAACTTCGACCGAGGGTGTGACAGACCCATCACTCATGGCTTTGGGGCTCGTTCCCCTTGAGCCGATAAACCATGCCCGTCTTGGTTACGCCGAGCGCAAGCCAATCCTCTACCTCTTTCTGCAGCGTTACATAAAACTGCGCGGCAAGCTTCTTCTGCTTTTCTGCTACGGCCTCTCTGCTATCAAACTTGACCTGGAAGGCGAACTCTCCCACCAGCGACTTGTGCTCGCCGCGTGTGCGCCACAGCGAGATATCGCATTTGGCAACCACGCCTTTCCCGAAGTCCAGTTGACCAAGCGCGAGCAGTACCTCCTCAACAATGCCTTCGTTCACCAGGCTTATCTTCTCGCTATCGGACTTCTTGATGACGGCGAGCGCCGGGAACACTCTCACGAGAGTGGCCATCGAGGTCTTGTCTGCGTCATGCATCTGGCTCAACCCGAACTGGCAGTTGTGCGAGTAGAGGATGCGATATCCGCCGACTTGGTCCTTCAAAGGAAGGGCCTCAGCTTTGAACTTGATAGCGTACTTGCCGGCGATCTTGGGCCGCACGTCAATCGCCGTCGCTTGCTCCTCCTCCGGGTGACGGAACTTGAAGACGATCTCCGGATCGCCCACCGGAAATCCATCTACGTAGGAGACGCGCCTGCGCAGGATGAACGCGTTGTTGTAGAGGCGGAAGTCAGGAGTGTCGCCGAAGATGATCTCCCGAACCACTGGTCTTAGCCCAGCTTCACGGTCCTCGATAAAGCCCACACCAACCTTCTTCGCCGTGCGCTGCACGATCTTGCCGAAGTCGCGAAATGCCTGCACGGAAGTGAAGCGGTCTGGCTTCAAGATGAGTTTGGCTTCGAGATATTGCACCCGATCAAGAGCTGTCCCATCGGCATACGTGTCCATTGCAGCAGTCGCAGCCGTGCCCGGTCCAGCGCTGACAATGGCTTTCTTGTTCTTAACCTTCTTGCCGTTCTGCTTCTCTTTCTTGCCGTTCTTCTTCTCTTTGCCTTTCGCCATGAACTCCCCCATAAACCCACTTCATCCTACAGTCGCAATGCAGGAATTAGGCGGGTGCCGGAGACTCTACCCTTGCATCGGGGGTCCAGGCAACTGGCAAAACTGCTAACGAACGAGCTAGCAATTTAGGAGGAGAAACGTTTTGTTGTAAATGTTGGGTGGACTCGTCATCTCGGGTCGGTCCGGAAAACACGAGTAGCGCGCAATCGGAAGCGAAGCGGCGTAAAACGCCATTTCGTACTGGACACCCAATTTCAAGCTGAATCTACAACGATATGCCGTACTGGAGTCAGAGTTATTGGATACCAGATGGAATTCTTCAGCGATAGGGGAGACCGGCTTCCCGGTAGGTAACCGTACGAGAACCCGGTTATACGGACGAGTGGTTCCGGTCAAGAAGATGCAACGACCAGCGAGCTTCTCGCAGGCAGTGAGGTTCGGACGTCAAATCGTGGACGGACGGAAGGATGCGGGACTGTGAATCCCAAAGTGTGGAGACGAACACGCTGACTTGGAGACGTACATGGAACAGCGCGACCAGGCTAGTGAGACAACTTCGGACTAACGCTAGAGTCCGGCAGTAGGTTCTGACCATAACGTTAGAGACGAGTAGACGCTTTCGAAGCTGTCTCCCTTTGATGATTTGAATGACGGTATTGGAGATCATGTACGCGCGGTCCGCGCTTAGTACCGGATTTTTCGCTTGAAACGCCTTTGAGAAGACCATGCGAATACTTCGCTTCGCGGATGCATCGCGGGAAAACTTAAGCGGAGCGGAGATAAGGGCGAGATAGGCCGGGTGTTTTGTGGTGGTGGATTCCAGCTGAGCAAGCAAACGGTCGGAGAATTGATCCGGGGGCATATCTTTTGCCTCGGCGATCAGCTCTGTCCAGTGAGATTGGCTCTGCTCGGCATATCGGAGGAAAAGAGCCTGTGCAACGGCAACCTTGTCCGGGTAATACCTGTAGAGGCCTCCAATGGAAGTGCCGGCGTTCTCGGCAATTGCCGTCATCGTTGCAGCTTCATAACCGCACTCTGCAAATACCGCCTCCGCGGCGTCTAAAAGACGTTCCAGTAGTAACGCTGATCGCTTCTGTTGGGGACGATTCCGCTCTATACTCGCCGAACGCGAAGGCATACTTGTATTTTAGCCTCTCCCTGCCACATTACCTGCCGACAACGACAGCCAACGGGATGACACCAAAACGCTTGCGGAAAGTAACCGTCATACTCAACAAGGTCAGGAGGCCGAACATGTGTTTTTCTCATCCCCAGCCGCCTGAAAATAGCGGCGCATCTGCTAACAATCGCACTGCTCGTTGCTGTGGCAGACCCCTCTGCACACAGCAAAGTCGCTCCTCAAATCACTCAAACTTGACATAAACATGTAATAGATCAAGGGTGCCCAGTGGCATATTGTCTTATTCATAAAGTCGAGTGTATCCTCGACTTTGCAGCTACGTTGAACCTCGTTGGCATCGCGTATGTGGAGCTGCCGCCCGGGCACTAACCAAAACCCCGGGTTCAGCCTAATCGACGAAACATGTTTGCAGGTTGAATCCGGGAAAAGCATTACTAGCCTAGAAACAAAGGCAAGGGTCAAACCGGCATTTGCAGGAAGGGAGAAGTTTGTCATGAAGCGGATCGTTGTTGGCATAAGCGGTGCCACTGGCGCGCCACTGTCAGTCAGGGTGCTTGAATTTCTCCGTGATCTGGATGTCGAGGTCCATCTCGTGGTGTCGCAATGGGCTCGTGCGACATTGCTGCTGGAGTGCGGAATTAAAGCCAAGGACTTAACGCGCTACGCGCACGAGATGCATGACGCATCCGACCAGGCAGCTACGATTTCGAGCGGATCCTTTCACACTGACGGCATGATCATTGTGCCGTGCAGCATGAAGACCGTCGCGGCAATCCGCTGCGGCTATGCTGACAACCTTATTGCCCGTGCAGCCGATGTCACCCTCAAAGAGCGACGACGTCTGGCCTTGGTCCCACGGGAGACCCCGCTGAGCCCGATCCATCTCGAAAACCTCCTGGAGCTTTCGCGCATCGGCACGACCATCTTTCCACCAACACCAGCTTTCTACAATCGGCCGGCCTCCATCGACGACGTGGTCGATCACCTGGCGGTCCGTATCCTCGATCAGTTTGGGCTCGATCACTCCGCTGCCCGTCGTTGGGAAGGAATGAAAGTCGGTAATGTCACCAATCACGAATTCGCAGACATAAAGTAGCGCCTCTTTTCGAACAAAGGAGAATGTTATGACAACACTTCGACATGCAATCAAAGTTGGGGCTTCTCGTGACGCAGCCTACCACGCATTCACTGACCTCGCCGGATTAGCCAGCTGGCAGCTGGGCCGCGTCCAGGGTGAGGTCCGTGTCGGCAAGACGCTCACCATAGATCGACACCCCGGTCTGCACTTCGGCTGGCGGACGGTTGAGCTCGATCCCGGCCATAAGATCGTACAGATTTGCGTCGAAGGCCCTGATTCCTCCGCCGGAAAGATCTTGACCATCACCTTCTCCAATGAAGCCGATAGCAAAACCCTTGTCGAACTGAGAGATGCAGGATGGCATGACAATGACCCGCATCTGCCGCTCTGCAACACCTATTGGGGCGAAGCGCTGACGCGGTTGCGTTTGTATCTGGAAATCGGCAAGCACTAAGCAAAATGAACAATGCAATCAGCAACCTATTTTCACTGTGGAGGTAAGTCCAACGCGGCCTACAAAGATCTTCGAAGTTTTCTGACACTCCTCGCCGAGAACAATCAGCTTTTGCGAATCAGCGAGCCGGTCTTACCTGAACCGGATATTGGAGCAGCCGCATCGGCTGCTAACAAGGGTCTCGGAGAGACCGCACCGGCATTGATTTTCGACAATATCAAGGGATATGGGAAGGCGCAGCTTGCCATTAACGTGCATGGCTCGTGGCCCAATATGGCACTCATGATGGGCCTGCCGAAAGATACGCCACCCAAGGCGCAGTTCCATGAGTTCTGCCGCCGTTATCAGAACTTTTCCAAAGGGGTTATCGAGGAGCGGAAGACGGCACCGTGGCAGGAAGTTCAAATAACGGAAAACATCAATCTTTTTGGGTTAATGCCGCATTTCAGGCTCAATCCTGGCGACGGCGGTCTCTATATCAACAAAGCCTCGGTCGTTTCGCGTCATCCAGATCATCCCGATGACAGGAATGTCGGCATGTATCGGTTGCAGGTGAAAGGCCCGACCCGGTTGAGTGCACAGTTTGTGCCTGAGCACGATATCGCGCTCCATTTTCAAGCTGCAGAACGTGAAAACAAGCCGCTCCCCATCGTGATCGCAGTGGGCAACGACCCAGTACTTAGCATCGTCGCATCCATGCCTCTGTTGTACGGTCAGTATGAGTTTCAGATGGCGAGTGCCCTGCACGAGGAGCCTTATCCAGTGGTAACGCTCGAAAATGGTCTCCAGGCTCCTTGGGGTGCCGAGTATATCCTCGAAGGCCATGTCATTCCTGGAGTCCGCGAACCTGACGGTCCCTACGGTGAATTTACGGGTCACCTGTCCGGGCTGCGAAACATGGTATCGGTCGAAATCACCAAAGTCTGGCATCGAAAGGACCCGATCTATGAATATACGTCGATCGGCATGCCTTGGACCGAGATCGACTACATGTTCCTCAATACCTGCCCGCCGCTTTACGTGCAGCTCAAGGAGAAATTTCCGGAGATACAAGCGGTCAATGCGCTTTATACGCATGGCCTTGTCGTCATCGTTTCTACGAAGACGCGGGTTGGTGGCTTCGGCAAGGCGGTCGGCATGTCCGTCCTGACAACGCCCCATGGTTTGGGTTATGCAAAGGTCGTCATTGTCGTCGATGACTTCGTCGATCCATTTAACCTGCCTCAAGTCATGTGGGCGATATCGACCAAGGTCAATCCGAAATACGACACAGTCGTCATACCGGACCTATCGGTTTTGCCTCTTGATCCGGGTTCGGAGCCTCCTGGGATCACCCACAAGATGATCATCGATGCCACGACCCCGGCGCCGCCTGAAAAGCATGGCGAATACTCGATGCAGGTCATGGATCCGCTGGAAGCAAAGGACTGGCTGCCGAAGCTGCAGGCTTTGATGAAGCACGCATGACGTTAGCAAAGACTAAGAGGAATCATCATGACAGATAAAAGCACTCTGATTTGCCCACGATGTGAGTCTACCTCGACAGGGGTTCGATTCGAGTCTCCTGTTGCAGGCGTATGGACGCTCTACGGATGTGACGACTGCCTGTTTACCTGGCGGTCGACTGAGCCGAAGACGATTACTGACCCGAAGCAGTACCCCGCACGGTTCAAGGTGAAGCTCGAAAAACTCAAAGACATTCCCGTGATGCCGGCTATCGCCCACCCGGATCGCTGAGTGGAAGGGGTCTGCCAATTCCAACTCACTCCGGTCAACCTGGAATGAGTTCGATCGGGATAAGCGCCGACATTTACACCAAGTAGAGCACCCGATAGCAATCGTCGGTGGGCTACTTCACGATCTCGTGAAGACCCGGTACTGCATCGCAACCTGATAGAACTCGAGAGCTAGGTTGAGGGTCTGACATCTGGCGTGTGGTCGGGCAATACAAGAATGTCAGCATCTTCGATGTTGCTGACCACGACACGCTCCACGACATCCTGACGGGGCTGCCGCTGTACCGCTTCATGGAAATCGAGGTGGTACCGCTGTGCCGCCATCCGTCGTCGATCCGGGATAACGACTCTTAAAGCTCCCCGATTCTAGGCTGTGTGTACTCCTACGACCGCGTCAGGCCGATCCGGCGCGGTCGTAGGCCCGTGGGCCTTCGCGAATCGGAGGCCATGGCAACGCATTCATTTTTAACGAACTGCAATGGAAAGGATCTGAACATGCGTATCGCTTCAATCGAGACGATCATTGTTGATCTTCCCACTCGCCGCCCGCATCACCTGGCAATGGCGACCATCAACAGCCAGGGAAGAGTCCTGGCCAGGATTCGCGACGAGAATGGAAATGAAGGGATCGGCGAAGCCCCTGTTATCCCACATTACGGGGCAGAGACCGTCGAAGGCATCAAATTGTTGATCGACGATTATCTGGGTCCGTCCGTCATCGGCCAGAATCCGGCAGCGTTGGAGGCCATCCTGTTAACAATGGACGACATAGTGAAGGATAACGCCTATGCGAAGGGCGTAGTCGAGATGTCCTGCGTCGATCTGACGGCCCGCAGCTTCGGCGTTTCCGCTGCTGCACTCTTCGGGGGCGCCGTGCGTGAACGAATCCCTACGCTATGGGTATTGGGAACCGGAGATGCAGAGAAGGACATCGCGGAGGCTGAGGAGAAAATGGCCGCTGGGCTCTACAAACTGTTTCTGGTCAAAATCGGCAAGGGCGACCCGCGCGATGACGTTGCCCGGGCTGCCGCAGTGAAGCAGGCGCTGGGCGACCGGGCGCGCGTACACGTCGACATCAATCAGAGTTGGAATGAGACCACGGCAGTTTGGTCGATTGAACGGTTGCAGGACGCTGGTATCGCCGTTATCGAACAGCCACTGCCTCGCGCGGATATCGAAGGGATGCGGCGGCTAAGCGAGCGCTTCGCCGTGCCGATCATGGCCGACGAGGCGGTGGACACCATAGACAGTGCAATGGCTTTTGCACGCAATCGCGCCGCCGCTGCATTCTCCCTCAAAGTCGTCAAGCATGGTGGTCTACTGCGCACCCGCAAGGTGGCCACAATTGCCGAGGCCGCCGGACTGTCGCTCTTTGGTGGCACCATGCTCGAGAGCAGTATTGGAACCGCCGCGTCAGCGCAGCTCTTCTCCACGATCTCGCGGCTCGATTGGGGTTGCCAGCTCTTCGCACCGGAATTGTTCAGCGATAGCCTCACAGTTGAGCAGCTTGTCTACCAGGATTTCCACCTTGTCGTCCCGTCCGGTCCTGGCTTCGGCATGACCATTGATCCCGACAAACTTGCTTTTTATCGGCGAGATGGGGGCCGGTACCGCCGCGCCATGTGAACAGTGGCGATGTATTCGCTCGCAGCCAGCCGCGTTGAGAGCGGAGGACTGTGCTGTCGTGTCCTGTTCGTTAGTTGAGACGCGTGCGTAGCCAATGAGCATGGTTGCTGCAACGTATCGCCAATGACTCTATCACCACATACCTTCGTGCGACTCAAAGTGCCGGGGTTTGAGCCTGTCCTGAGAACGTTGAGTAAACATTCAAGCCTGTTACAAAACTCTAAGCTCGGGCACAACTCATCACTGGCCCAATTTCCGAGTTCCCGTGATCGAAGAATTATCGGAAAGCGTTCCACGTTGTGGCCGACTCTGCGACAGCGCTCATTTTTAATCAAAATGCTCAGTGAAAGCGGCGTGCACAGCGGTTAGCTGAGGTGATCGCGCGGAAGAGTTCGATCGAAGATCGTTCCGACGAGAAGAACTACGCTTAGCACCCCCATGACCACGGCGAGGTTATGCAGACCGTGGTCGCTCGCGTGCCGACCGTACATGAGACCGAGAAGACTGGTCGAGGTAATCGCGCCGATATAAGTCGCCGTTCGTTGCAAACCGGAGGCAGTGCCGATCTCGTTCACCGGCGCCTGGATATAGACCGCTGCCTGGGTTGCGGTGGATGCTAGCCCAGTCGGCAGGCCGAAGAGCATGACGGCCGCAGCGATCATCCACACAGGCGTCTCGTGGTTGATCAGCAACAGACACAAGCAGCCGATCAGCGCTGCTGCCGTGCTCACGATGAAGGGGGTTCGGATTCCCTTGGTGCGCGCGCCCGCGAGCGACGCCACAACGGCCAGGACGGACATCGGCAATGTGACGAGGCCCGCTTTGGAACTACTGAAACCAGCTCCGGCTTCAAGCCATTGAGCAAAGCCGTAGAGGATGCAATAGACGATCAGCAGGATCGCGGCGATACGCACATAAGTCACGGTCAGAGGGCGGTTGCGGACCAGCATGCGCACATCGATGAATGGCTGCCTGCGGCGCAAGGAGTGGATGACCAGTGCAACACCGAAAACGGCGGCGATCGGCAATACCAACCACGCAGGGTGATTGAGATTCATGAGGAACAACATCAGGCTCAACAGAAAGGCCGCGAAGAGTGCGATGCCAATCAGATCGAGGTCCTCCAGCAGGAGCACAAAGCTGCCGGCGGGTTGCACATCTTTGGGAACCCACAATAGAACGAGAAGGATGGTGAGCAGCGAGAGGGGAAGGTTCACCGTGAAGATCGCGTGCCACCCGAAGTATCCGGTCAGAACTCCGCCAAGCACAGGCCCAATGGCAGTCGTCGCGGTCCCGGCAAACGACATAAAGCCCATGGCGACACGCGGCGGGTTCGAACCAATACGGTCAGCCTGCGTGCGGAAGATGCGCATCGCCGACGGATAGGCCCCCGAGGTTCCTATTCCGAGCAAAACACGGACAGCGATCAGCGCGCCCAATGACGGGGCGATTGCCCCGGCGATGCCAGCGACCGTTACGACACAGAGCGAGAAAAGATAGACTCGGCGCGGGCCAAACAGGTCCGCCAGGCGCCCCATCGTGGGCTGGGCAATGGCGCTGGTTAGATAGAGGCCCGCGATGAGCCATCCTGTCTGAGCCACGCTGGCATGATAGTCCCTCGCGATCGCTACCAGAGCCGTTGAAATCATCGTCGAATTGATCGGATTCAGCGTCGATCCGAGCGCGAGCGGCGTGACGAAACGAAAGCCGAAGTGTGCATGCTGCCTTGCAGAAGACTCCTTAGCCTGCTCGACGTCGGTAGGCATACGCAAATCGACGCTCACGAGTCCTCGAAACGCCGAATCAATCCGGCGATGAAAACGAGGGATACATGCACTCTTCTGACTTCACAGGCCACCTTAAGCAAGGGCGGAGATGACCTCATCGGTCTTCCTTACCCTCGCCAGACGTGGAAAGGTCTTCTCGAAGGCGAAGCGATGTTGATCAGCGTCTTGAGCAGAGCAGGCGTCCTCGACAACCACAAAGGCGAAGCCGAAGCCGGTGCCCTGGCGGACGGTGGATTCGACGCCGATGTTACTGGAGATGCCGGTGAGGACAACCGTGTCGACACCGCGGCTCTTGAGTTGTTGCTCGAGGTCTGTGCCGGCAAAGGCGCCCCAGTGGCGCTTCGTTATGAGGATGTCGTTGGGTTGGAAACCCGCGGAAGCGGCGATCTCCGACGCCACAGCGGGTATTGGCTTATCACCCATATTGTGCGGCTCGTCGACTGGAAACTTCAGCAAATCATTCAGGTCGACGCGAACATAAACAACCGGTGCGCCCTTAGCGCGGAAGGCTTCGGCGAGTTTTTTTGAGTTTTCAACGATCTGAGCGGCGGGATGGGGCGCAGTATTCATGCCGACGATAGCATTCTGGAGGTCGATGATGACGAGAGCGGTTTTTTTTGAGTCGAGATTCAATGAGTTCAATATGGCTCCAAAAATCGAGGAAATCCTCGATTTAATATTAAAATACGAGGGTGCCCTCGTATTGTCAAATTCTACCTCTGGGTGGAATCGCAACGGATGATTACTATCGCCGAACCAGGAAGATCTCGGCGCTCAACTGTTGGTCAACTTTAGCGGCACGCACTCGTCGCGCGCCGCTCATCTGCGACGGGAAGTTTAACGCTGAACTTGGCTCCATACTCTGGGTTGTTCTCAGCCATAATTGCCCGTCGTGCTCTTCGATAATGGATCGGGAAATGGCCATTCCAACGTAGTCACGTGCCTTCCTGTTTGTGAATGTAAGTTTTCCATCGGGTGCGTTCGAAAACAAGATTGAAGGAGCCGCGTCCATTCTCTTTGCATCTGCTGCTCAGATTGTTGGAGAGCGAGTGCCGCCGCTTGCTGGGCGGCCGTATCGAGCATGATTCCGTGAAACGCGAAGGTCTTTCCGTTGTCGTCGCGGATAGCGGCAACGCAGATGTGAAACCATCGGGATTGTCCGTCGGCCCACATAAAGAGACTGACGGTGTCTTATCCAACACTTTCTGTGAGCAATCGATTCCAAAGGCTTGAAGTTCCCTCAAAATCATCCGGGTGGATCACATCGACCCAACCCCTCTGCTGCATATCCTCAACCGTTCTTCCGCTGTATTCGATCCCTTTTTGATTGATGTAGACGATCGACCCGTCTGGTGCGGCCTTGAACAGAACCGCAGGGAGATTCCCGGCAAGAAGATTCAGTTGCAGCTCACACTCGTTGAGGGCGGTTTTCTTCGGTTCGAGGTCCGATGAGCTTAACGTAGCCTTTAAAATACGATGGTATCCTCGATTTTATGTGGATAAGATACGAGGATGACCTCAACTTCGTTAAATTCTATCCGGGTGAAGCCGCAGCAGGAGCGCGCAACACGGCGACTTGCGAATTTTCTGGATGCTGCAGAGGAACTCTTCGCAGAGATCGGCTATGAGGCCACGACTATGACTTCTATCGCCGAGCGTAGCGGTTCCGGCATTGGCACGCTTTATCACTATTTCCCAGACAAGCAATCCATGGCCTTCGCTCTTTTGAACCAATATGCACAGACGGTCGAAGCACATTGGAAGCCCTTGATCGAACAGGCGGAGACACTGTCCCACGCCGCGTTTGCGGAGACGTTCCTCGAACGCGTCACCGAATTCTTACGGGAGCGCCCCGCCTATCTGAAGTTGCTCGCCGCGCCGATCCGGTTTTCCCGTGACCCAACTGCACGCAGGGCTTTACGCGTCGCTATTGCGAACGCCTTTAGAGCGAAGGACACATCGCTCACCGGCGAAAAGGCCATGTTGGCCGCAAACATCACTCTCCAGATGGCCAAAGGCATGACAACGCTTTATGCGGAAGCAGGTCCGAAGGAGAAGCCTCTGATCATCGCAGAATATAAGAAGGTACTGACGCTATATCTGGGAAGCGTTTTGTCCAAGGACGAGCGGTCTTCAAAAGAGCGGCAACGGTAAGGCAGGCCGCTTCTTCGACACCGCACCGCAAGCGTTGAGGGCCAGCCTCCCCACTCGACTGAAAGCGAATCTTGCTGCATCCACCGGAGGGGCTGTTTACGCGGAGCCGGCTGGCAACGTGAAGTGGAACGTCGCGCCAAGCGCACCGTCGCCGTTAGCCCAGATCCGGCCGCCATGCGATTCTACGATCGACTTGCTGATTGCCAAGCCCATGCCGCTGCCTTGCGGCTTCGTCGTAAAGAATGCGTCGAATATCTGGTTGGCCTTGTCCATGGGTAGCCCGGGGCCTGTGTCATTTACAGAGATCTCTATCTGGCCGTTCTCACGCGATTGCGACTTCACCCTAAGCACGCCGCCCGTATCCTTCATCGCCTCGATACCATTGAGCATGAGGTTCATCAGTACCTGCTGAATTTGCACTCGATCCGCCACGGTCGTGGGAAGATCGTCGGCAAGGTCCGTACGAATCGAAACGGCATTCTCGTTGGCTTTGCCCCGCAGCAGCAGGACCACTTCGCCGATGACCGCATTTACCGCGACCAACTCTCGTTTGGGAGGGGTCTTTTTGTACAACGATCGCAGACGGCCGATAATCTCCGACGCAAGAATACCCGCTTCGATGATACTTCCGTTCCTTTGAGAGCTTCGGTCACTTCGGGCGGGTCGCGCTGAAGCCATCGCAAAGATGCCTTGGCATGAGCGGTTGTGACCCTAATGGGCTGTGCGAGTTCATGCGAGATGGAGGCGACCAGTTCTCCCATCGTGCTGACACGATTGGTGTGGGCAAGGTCTGCTTGTAGCTCTTCCGCACGCTTGCGATCTTGAATGTCGGCCGCCGCACCGTACCATTTCAGGACCTTTCCTCGCTTGTCCCGCAGCGGCACACCACGGTTCAAAAACCACCGATACTCCCGTTGGCGCGACGGACGCGCACCTCATCCTCGAACGGCTCGCCACTGGCGAAGCTCGCGCCCATTCGTCGTACACTTCGATCCAAATCCTCGGGATGAACAACATCTTTTCCGAGTTCCCCCACTGTTCCCAACCGCGACAGGCCGGTGTACTCAACCCAACGTCGATTCATAAATTGAACCATCCCGTCGGTTTCAGCGATCCACGCCATCGCCGGAATGGTCTCGATGGCTTCGCGAAGTTTTCGTTCCGCTTTCCGCAATTGATGCACTCGGAGTTGATACAGCCCCCAAAGGAATGCCAGAAACGCAGCCACGTATAACAAGCGGAACCAAGTCGTCTGGTACCAGGCAGGCGCGATCTTGAAGTCCAGATGCGCTCCATCTTCATTCCAGACTCCGTCGTTGTTGCAGGCGATTACTCGAAAACGGTACTTGCCTGGACCCAGCCTGTCATAGAAAGCTTCGCGACGAGTGCCCGCGTCCTGCCAGTCTTTATCTACGCCTTCCAGCCTGTACCGAAAATTCACCTTCTCCGGCACAGACAGGCTAAACGCCGAATAGCCAATTTGCAGATCGGTTGCACCTGGGGGCAGCACCAGATTCGTCAGCGAACCGGATTGTTTGCCATTCTCACAGACCGAATCAAAACCGGCGGAGGAATTGTATTCGTCGAGATGTGGGCAGGATCGACCCGCACGATTCCGCCCCACGCAAGAAACCAAAGTCCGCCGTCGGTTCCCTGAATCTCCTTTAAAAATGCTCCCGTAGCCGCGAATGGGCCGGGAAGCCCATCGAATGAGTCGAGCAGACGATACTTTACGCGATAGGAGGAGTTGTCCAGGGCATGCTGGACTTCCCAAGCCGGGATGTGAACGACACCCCTGCTTTCAGCCAGCCACAGCCTGCCATCGGGTGTCTCTTCAATGCCCATAACCGAACCAAATCTTTCGGCATCCGCAGGGGCGATCCGCCGGAAACCGTTCCCGTCGAAGAATGCAAGCCCCAGGACTCCGCCAACCCATATATGCCGTCCCCGGCCATTGATCGACCTTACGCTTCCCACGGGAGAAGCATCGGCAGGAAAAACTCTCTGTATCTTTCCTGGCCCAAGACAACCATTGGGCCGCCCTCGTATCCGAACCATGCGCGGCCCATCCAATCCGAGAAGGCTGTTCTGGGAGTCAATTTTGCAAATTCTGACGCGCCTTCCAGTTGCTGCCATTGTCCATTTTCCCGATAGAATGTGCCTTCTCTCAGGGCAGTCAGCCAGAGCGCGCCGGAGCGATCCTCCGTGGCCGCCATCCACTGACTTGTGTAGGTCCTGGGAAACGACGGAGGGAGCGCGATCCTGGTGTATCTTCCCGCGTCAAAGCGATAGATGGCATCCCAGCCTAGCCACCAAATTACGCCAGAGGGTCACGATACGCAGACAGGGCGTTGCCGGGCACCGGATCGCCAAGCTCAGCGCGTGTTCCGCGAACGTGCGTCACGAAACCCAGGTCTGCTACCAGGCGTCTCCGGCCTCTCCCGCAGCCAAAACAACATGCCAGTGCTTAAACTTAAGAGGGAGAATGACCGGGATTAGGTTCGTTTTGCGGAAGCGATCCAGACCGCTGGTGGTCCCGATCCAGATGTTTCCCTCCCGGTCTTGAAGAATGGCGCGGATATAATCGTCGCTTAATCCATCCTTCGCAGTGAACGACTCGACCGCGGTGCTCAATTCCTTGATATGGCCGCTCAGCAGTTCTGGAGCTGGAGCCCGGCGAAGCCCGTCGCCCTGGGTGGCGATCCACAAGGCGCCGTCGTTATCAAAAAGAATTGCCTGGGAACCGGCGTCGATTTCGGTTTTGTCAGTAGTCGAACGCTTATCTGATAGTGGGATGGGACGGACGGACCTCGACGATTCAGCCATCCACAATTTTCCGCTCACCGCTTGCGCAAATTGGTCTACCTCGCCGACTGGAATACCGGTCGAATGAAAACTCCGGGCCCCCGGTGGAAGAAAAACCAGCGTCTCCTCGGTCGCGACCCAAACAGTCCGTAAAGGCCGGAAGGAAGGCTTTTAATAAAAATATCCTTCTCTACTCCAGCCGCCTCTGCAATATGGTTTACGAGCGGATTATAGGGTTCCATCGAATCTATTTCCCGAACCCAATCGTCGGTTCCAAGCCACGCGCAAAGACTTCTGACAGAAATCCCGTTACCGGAGGCAATACTAAGCATCCAGGACGACAGAATCTCATCGTCAAGACGTCGCGGATGCCATGGCAAGAGATTTGACGCGTTCGTCATAACCCTCAATCTGGCTGGCCACGTACAACGCTATTTCGTACTGGTACAAATTAGCGTTGATCAGTACAAATTAGCGTTGATTTTGACAGCCAGCCCCGTAGACTCCGCCTGCTCCTGCGCGTGATAGCTACTCCGCACCAGAGGCCCACTCTCCACATGCCGGAAGCCCATCCCCATCGCCTCATGCTTCAGAAACGAGAACTCCTCCGGCGTGTAGTACCGCGCCATCGGCAGATGATCCCGCGAAGGCCGCAGATACTGCCCGATCGTCAGAATATCCACCTTCCGATCCGCCAGATCGCGAAATACGGCCAGCAGCTCGTGCATCTCTTCGCCCATCCCAACAATAATGCCTGTCTTGGTTACAATTTGGTCGCCATCACGATCTGAAAACATCTCCGCCGCAAGCTCCTTCGCATGCTGCAGAAACCGCAATGACTTCTCATATCGCCCACCCGACTTCGCCACGCGATACAGCCGCGGCACCGTCTCGATATTGTGATTCAGAATCTCCGGCCTCGCTGCCACCACCATCCGCAGCGCTTCCTCGTTTCCCTGAAAGTCCGGCGTCAACACCTCGACCCTGCACCCAGGAGCCTGCATCCGAACCTCTTCGATCACACTCACAAACGCCCGCGCCGCACCGACATTATCGTCATCGCGATTAACACTAGTAATCACAGCATGCGCCAGCCCAAGCTGCGCCACCGCATACGCCACCCGTCGCGGCTCATCAAAATCAATCGGCTCCGGCTTGCCCTTCGGCACCGCGCAAAACCCACATCGCCGCGTGCAGAGATTCCCCAGCATCATGAACGTCGCCGACTTCTGATTCCAGCACTCCCCGATATTCGGGCACTGCGCGCTCTCGCACACCGTATGCAGGTTCAGCTCCCGCGCCATCTTCTTCAGATTGTGAAAGGTCTCCCCCATCGGAGCCTTCGCCTTCAGCCACGCCGGTTTCGGCGCAGGCTTCCTCGGAGAAAGATCAATCTGCACAAGTTCAGCTGTAGAAATCATCCCTTTCATTGTATCGCCCACGCCCAAAACCGCGCCAAAACATCACTCGTCACTCTCCTGTGGCATAACCACATCTCTTGTGGCACACTTATGTGGCCGTCGCACAGGAGCCACCACAGGAGCTTCAATCATGCCGGAATCAAAACTCGACCTGCTCCAGGGCACTCTCGATCTCATGGTCCTCCAGACCCTCACCACCATGAGCACTCTTCACGGCTACGGCATCGCCCGCCGCATCGAGCAGGTCAGTGGCGACGAGCTCATCCTAAACCAAGGCACCATCTACGCCTCACTCGTCCGCCTCCAGCAGCGCGGCTGGATCTCCGCCGCCTGGGGAACCTCCGACAACAATCGCAAGGCCAAGTACTACTCCATCACCAAAGCCGGCCGCAGCCAGCTCGCAAAGGACGCCGCCTACTGGCACCGTCTCTCCAGCGTCATGGGCCGAGTCCTCACCATGTCATCCGAAGGAGAGGCCTGATGACCACCCTCCGCGAAGCATGGAACCGCATTCAGTCTTTCTTCCATAAACAGCAGCGCGATGCCGACCTCGACGCCGAGCTCCAAAGCCATCTCGAACTAGCCATCGAAGAAAACATGCAACAAGGCATGCCACCCGACGAAGCCCGTCGCAAAGCGCTCATCCGCTTCGGCGGCATCCCACAAGCGAAGGAGCAACAGCGCGAAGCCCGCGGCCTCCCATGGCTCGACATCCTCCTTCAAGACCTCCGCTTCACCTTCCGCACCCTTCGTCGCGATCCCACCTTCACCCTCATCGCCGTCATCATCCTCGGCCTCGGCATCGGCGCAAACGTCGTAGTCTTCAGCGTCGTCAACACAGTCCTCCTGCGACCCCTCCCCTTCCGCAACCCTGAGCAGTTAGTGCGCCTCGCCGGCTCAGGCGCACCAGGCGGAGAGTCCAGCGCAACCTACTCCGCCGACGCCATGCAGGAGTTCCAGCAACGCAACCGCTCCTTTCAGGAAGTCACCGGCTACTTCGCCTTCTCCTCCAGCGACAACTACAAACTCATCGGCAACGGCCAGCACCCGCCCGTCACCGGCCTCATGGTCGCCGACAACTTCTTCAAGACCCTCGCCATCCAGCCCACTCTCGGCCGTCTCTTCACACCCGAGGAGTGCCTGAAAAACAGCCGCCCCGTCACCCTCCTAAGCCACGCCTTCTGGAAGCGCCAGTTCCACGCCGATCCAAACATAGTCGGCCAGGCCGTCACCCTCGACAGCAAACCCGTCACCGTCGTCGGCGTCCTGCCCGACACCTTCGACTTCGGTGCCGTCTTCTCTCCGGGCGCCAGAATCGACATCTACACGCCCGCCATCATGGACGAGATCCGTCACTGGGGAAACACCATGGCACTCGTCGGCCGCCTCAAGCCCGGAGTCACCGTCGCGCAGGCGCAATCCGAAGCCGACCTCCTCTTCCCCAAACTCGACGCCGACGTCACCCATCCCGACTGGAAGCCTGAATACACCACCCGATTCTTCGCCCTCAAAGACTACGTCAGCGGCAAGCTCCGCCGTTCTCTCATCGTCCTATGGGCAGCAGTCGGCATGATCCTTCTCATCGTCTGCGTGAACCTCTCGAACCTTCTCCTCGCACGCGCCGCCGCACGCGGCAAAGAGTTCGCCCTCCGCAGCGCCCTCGGTGCAGGCCGCGCCCGCCTCATCCGCCAACTCCTCACCGAAAGCCTCGTCCTCTCCAGCGCAGGCGCTCTCCTCGGTCTCATCACCGCATCAGCGGTCGTCTCCTGGCTCGCCCATCAAGGCTCCATCGCACTTCCACTCTTCAACAGCATCCGCGTCGACGGCACCGCCCTCGCCTGGACCGTACTCATCGCAATACTCACCGCAGCCATCTTCGGCCTGGTCCCGAGCCTCAGGATGTCCAGCAACCATATTCAAGAGTCTCTCAAAGACGGCGGCCACGGAACCAGCGAGGGCCGTCAACACGAGCGCCTGCGTTCGATCCTCGTCATCTCCGAGGTCGCCCTCGCATGTGTTCTTCTCGTCGGCGCAGGTCTCCTCCTTCACAGCTTCCTTCGCGTCCTCGACATCGACTTAGGCTTCCAACCCAGCCGCGCCGCCGCCATTCAGGTCGACTACGACGACCTCGACAATCCCGACCTGCGAGCCGCAATCTGGCGCAACGTCATCACTCGCGTCAAAGCAATTCCCGGCGTCGAAGATGCAGGCATCTCCGACAACCTCCCACTCAGCCGCAATCGCAGCTGGGGCATCACTGCCAAGGGCAAGGAATTCCACAAGGGCGAGCTTCAGGACACCTTCGTCTACATCGTCTCGCCCGGCTACCTCAGATCCATCGGCATGCATCTCGTCAAAGGCCGCGACATCACCTGGGACGACTCCCACACCAGCCAAAAAGTAGTCATCATCAACGAGTCTGTCGCCAAAGGCCTCTGGCCCGGCGAAGATCCCATCGGCCGCACTGCAAAGATCGGCAAGGACGACGTCATAGTAGCTGGTGTCATCGCCGACGTCCGCGAGAGCAACGTAGAAGACACCGGAGGCTGGGAGATGTACCTCCCAACAACCCAGCAGGGACCTGACGGAGCGCAGCTTGTCGTTCGCACCAAACTACCGCCGGACGTCCTCGCCGCCAGTGTCATGAACACGCTCCGCGACATCAACCCCAGCCAGCCCGCAACCGAGTTCAAACCCCTTCAACTACTCGTCGAGCACGCCCTCTCGCCTCGCCGATTCTTCGTCATGCTCGTCTCTATCTTCGCAATCCTCGGCCTCATCCTCGCGGCCCTCGGCATCTACGGCGTCATCTCCTACTCCGTCACGCAAAAAACTCAGGAGATCGGCATCCGCATGGCCCTCGGCGCAACTCAATCGCGAGTGCAACTCGGCGTAGTCCTCAAAACCCTGACCCTCGCCATCATCGGCATCGCAATCGGCACCACAATATCCTTCGCCGCATCGCGCCTCATCGCCACGCTGCTCTTCGGCACCGAACCCACCGACCCCGCAGCATTCCTCGGCATGATTCTCTTACTAGGATTGGTCGCTCTACTAGCCGGCTACATCCCAGCCCGCAGAGCCTCTCGAATCGACCCCATAGTAGCCCTCCGCAACAACTAGAAGCCCTCCAACGCACCGCCAATCGCCGCTGCGTTGCTGCTGCTGTTGCCGTGCTGTTGCTATTGCTGTCGCCGTTGCTGCTGCCGTTGCTGTTGCTGTTGCTGTTGCTCGTTTTTTGGCTGTCATCCTGAGCGCAGCGAAGGACCCCCGCATTTGCTGTTGCATTTGCTGTTGCATTTGCTGTTGCTGTTGCATTTGCCGTTGCTGTTGCACCTGCACCTGCACCTGCACCTGCTATTGCATTTGTCGTTGCTAGTTTTCGGCCGTCATCCTGAGCACAGCGAAGGACCCCTGTCTTTGCATTTGCACTTCTCCATTTCGAATCCGAAGGAGATCAACCGCTTCGTGGAGTCGCTTCGAAGCACAGTTCACTGCGGGCGGGCTATATCACAGTCCACAACTTCGTAATACACAATCAGGATCGCCATACCACCAAAGTTGTACTAGGTAACCGCAGGAAAAGTATCGAACGGGTCATTACCCCGGCTATGCTCCTCGTAGCAAATCCTGCGACACCAACACGCGTCCAGGACAGCTGCACGTTTGAGAGACACGGAGGACAGCCTCATGGTGCGGACCTATACTGGATCACTCTCTGGATTGCTCGTCATAGCAATGTCATTCACCTCAACCGGGCGCACGCTCGCGCAGCAAAATAGCCTCACGCCCTCCTCAACTCCACAAGCCGCCCCTTCTTCTCAGTTTCAACCGGCGTCCCTTGCGAAGCAAAAGAAAGGCAAACAGCAGTACACAGGGCCAATGACACTGGTGGTATTGCCGCCAACCCCCATGCTCGATGAAGAGGGGAATCAGCGCCAGGATCCCGACGGCAAACTCATGTTCAACCCGCCTATCCGCCAGCAGCGCGACAAATTCGGACACCCCCTCTTCGACCTGCAGGGCAAACCCCTGATGCAGAGCAAAGACAACCTCGGATACGACGAAAACGGAAAGAAGCTTCACGCCTCCAAAGAGAAGCCGCCAAAGATCGTCTCCGTCTCCATCACGCGCGGCACACTCACCGTCGATGGCATGACAGGCAAAGCAGCGCTGAACTACGAGATCAAAGATCTCAAGTACGTCTACTTCTACCTTCCCGGCATCGGCACCACCGTCGTATCAAACGCACCATTCCCGGGGGCAGTCGAACAAAAGAAAGCCTTCGACGACAAGACCCTTACTGTAACCGTAGGTGAACATATTGTGCAGTTGTCCTCGGATCAGCGCTTGCTCGGCAAAACAGCCGAGTCTGCTTTCGTTCTGGTAGACAAGAGCTTTGCCGTGCCAACGAAGTTCCCTGTGATGGGTTACGGACCCATCCGTGTCGCTCCCTACGCATGGCCAGGCTCGAAGCAAAATGAGAACTTGCAGGGCGTAGCCGAAGCCCCTCCTCTGCCTGCTGATCTGCGGCCACAGCCGCTTCTCCAGCCATGCCCGGCCGGACAGATGCGAACGCCGGGTGCATCCATGCAGACAGGCGCACAGCATCCATGCGTACCCATAACGTCAGCTCAAGCCACCACCAGCGCCAATCGAGCGGCTGCCTTCATGGGAGGCGCGCAGGCACAGGAATAAAGCAGGCACAGCGATCGCTTACGCGCGCTCCTGACTACTCGCGGCTTCCGCTTTCTTTTCTTTAAGTATCTGCTTCGCGTAGTCACGAACCAGCGGGTCCTTGTCTTCCTGGGCTTCCTGCAAAACCGGCAGCAACTCACTCGAAGAGTTTGTATAAGCGCTGCGCACAAAAAGCTCTAACGTTTGAAGCCTGTACAAAGACCTTTGATCTCTCAGCTCTGCGTGCAGCACCTGCACAGCCTCAGCTACGTC
This sequence comes from Tunturiibacter lichenicola, assembly GCF_051013355.1. Lineage (GTDB taxonomy): Bacteria > Acidobacteriota > Terriglobia > Terriglobales > Acidobacteriaceae > Edaphobacter > Edaphobacter lichenicola_F. The sequence continues at coordinate 2,155,361 of NZ_CP132944.1, forward strand.
ATTTGTCGCGAGCGCGTCGAAAGCACTCTCCTGCACCACCGCATCGCCGTTCGTAATCAGCTCTCGCAGCGTCGCCCTGTCACCCTGCTTCGCAGCAAAATGAACTTTGGCCAGTTCGGCGTCTTCGCCCTGAAACGAAGAGACCTCAGCTTCCGACAGAACAGGATCTTCTGTGCTGTCGCGACGGATCAGCGCGCGTAGCGCTGTCTCCCGAACCAGCGGATCTTCATCATGCAGCGAATTCTGCAGGATCGAGACGGCAGTCGTGTGATCGATAGCGGGGGACGCATCTATCTCTTTCAACACCTCGGCCCTCGCCAATACCGTTCGATCGCTAAACTCCAGCAGTAGCTTATTCGCCACGACGGGCGCATCGACGTCAGCGGGAATTTCAGCAACCGCCTGCCGCGCTGAATCGTTATGCTGATTGGTCTCCACCACTGCTTGCGAACTCTGCGCTGCCGCGAGGACAGAACTGAGGGCAAAACAGCATCCCACCGGCGCGAGCTTTCGAAACCATCGAAGTTGACGAATCATAAATTCCCCTACCAGATGAGCTTGAGGTTCCCGGTTTGAGTGACGCTGTTGGCGTTGTGAATCAAGATCGTATCTGGGCTCGCGACCTGTACGTCGACCAGGTGATCGAAGTCCAGATACAGGATATGAGTCCCTGCTGCCCCACTAAATCCCTGCGTAATGGCGGCACCAGATGTGGATTCCAATCCGACCCACTCGATGAAGCTCGACTGAATGTGCAGGATCGTAGCCATGGCAACGCCGCGGTACCCAAGAGTCGTCTGGGCTCCAATAATAAACACGGCCTGATTCGTCACAGGGGTTATCGGTGCACTACTCGCACCGGGCGCCAAAGTGAAGGTGATGACGGAGGCATTTGGGACGCTGAGCGTCTGCGAGGCCTTTCCTACAATAGCCAACGTAAGCGTCGTAACGACTACTGCGAGAAACGAGCCTGCGTAGCGCCGAATAAATGAGCTTGCTTTCATTTTTTTTGCTCCTTGGCAGATCTCGGCTTACCAGATTAGCTTGACGCTACCGGTGTGGATTGTAGTGCCTCCGTTATGGATGACAAACTCGTCAGCACTGAGTACCTGGAGACCGACCTTGTTAGCGAAGTCGATCCAAATGATATGTGTCCCCACCGCAGTGCCTCCGGTGTGAACGATCGCGCCGCTTGTAGGCTCTATTCCTACCCATCTCATTCCTAAGGTGGGAACGTGAACCAGTGTGACCGTGCTGACACCGAAGTCGGTATTTGTTGTGTCCGATCCAATTACGATGACCGGTTGATTGGTGACAGGCGTGATGCCCGAACTCGTCGCACCCGGCGCAAGCGAGTAATTCACAACTGCGGAGTTAGGCGTTATCACTGTGATCGCAGCCTTCCCCACGACTTCCGTGAGGGCAGCCACAACCATAAGGGACACGGCGAAAAGGCCGAGGCGCTGCAGAATCTTCATGTGTCACATCCTTCTGTGATCGTTATTCGCGGCTGCGGGACACGTACTTGAGTAAAGTGCGCCGATAGTACAGAGCGAGGCCGATAGCTCCTGCAAGCGTAAGCAGGGCTGAGCACAACTGGATCGTTCGTTCCTTTGCTATCAGGGCCCGCGGATCAATCACCGATCCTTGACTCACAGCATCCTGGGGGATGACGAACGAATCATGGGAAATCCGCAGATGAGGCGAAAACAGCTGTAGTAGCAAGCCCGAGAAGAACACGGCCCAGATTACGAGGGGCACCAGGGGAGAGGGCCTGTTTCGATTGGGCGATCGATCACTCGACTCCATAAAATCTCCCAATGAAACGCGTTCGATAGAACTCAACACAAGTCCGCGCATTTTGGAAAGCCGTTTAGCAAAAAAGATTATCGACCCAAAATCCATTGAAGTCACGTCGACGCTTCGTGCCGGAATATTTCATCGACGGGACGCTCGACCTAATCGGTAATTGAAAGGGAAGCAGGACCGAGACTGCTTCATCGAGCGCAAAAAAAATTGTGGCTCTTCGGACGAACGCCGAACGAGCCACAACTGGATCTCATCTGATGATGATCTCAATCATCGGATACACCTGACGCGGCAAAAGCGGCAGATGCCTTCGCATACATCAACGCGCATAAATCATCGCGCCGCAGACTACCCCGCGATACCCATCCCCCGCATCGCCTCTTCACGCGCTTTGCGCAGTGTCTCCACCACATCTCCGGTCGGATAAAACTCCATCGCAATCACGCGGTTGTAATGCAGCTCCCCCAGCTTCCGAAAGACATTCCCATAGTTCACCTCGCCGGTCCCCGGCTCATGTCGTCCCGGTACATCGGCAATATGAATCAACCCAACTTCATCGATATTCTGCTCCAGCTTCTCGATCAGATTTCCATGTGTTCTCTGTTCGTGGTACAGGTCGTACAGCACCTTCACGTGCGGGATCCCCACGGCCTTCACAATCTCGAATCCTTCCGTCACAGTATCCAGATAGATCGGAGGATTCTCCAGCCGGTCGATCGGTTCGATCACTGCCATCAACCCCGCCGCCCCCAGAACATCCGCCGCACGCTTCAGCGCCTCAACCGAGGCTGCCTTCTGCGCTCCCGCCGCCGCACCTTCAACCCGCTTCCCTGACAAAAGAATGATCTGCCCACACCCAAGCCGCTGCACCGCCGGAATAAACCCCTTCAACTCGGCAAGAAACGCATCCTGACCCGATGGGTCCGCAAATCCCGCCTTCACCCCCGATGTAGCGTCCACGGTAATCTTCAGCGCCTGCATTCGCGCGAGAATACGTCGCCAGTCCTCATCCGACCACTTTCCAAACTCACCCACCAGCTCGACGTGATGGTACCCGGCCTCCGCAACGCGCTCTAGGTTCTCCTCGAAGCTACCCTGCTTATTCAGCGCCCACATCATCACGGAAAACTGCGGCCCCGACTTAGTCGTGCCAGCACTCAGCCCGGTCGCAGTTTGGGAACCAGCCACCTGCCCCATCAAACCACTCCCACTCGTCACCCGCGCCGCAACCGCCGCGGCCATCACGCGTCCAAAAGTCCGTCGACTTAACATGCGCCCCATCCTACCAAACGGAACGACGCCCCATCGTCCTTACCGAGCCCGCCTGGCAAAAATAAACGAAAATAATCTGTAAAAGTTGGCGTATTTTTCAGCGCTCAAAAACACGCCGCGAAACACCACGTTCCACCATGCAATGCACCACAAACTCACCACCAAAACACCACACAAAAACACCGGTTTTCCCAAAACCCCCTTCAAAAACACCAGCAAAACCGCAAAAAATCACCCGCCACCACCCCGCATTTTTTTCCGCTCCGCATGCGCAGTTTTTGTCGCGCAATAGACCACCCGTTCCACCTCCGCGACCACCCCACCCTCATCGTCCTTCACCTCCACCACAAACCGGGCATCGGTCCGCCCCTCCACCTCCAGCGCCCTCCGAATCTCCGCCAACCGCTCCTCGCTCAGCCGAAACTCCGCCCGAACCCGCCCCAATCCTGGCTTTTTGTACCGTATCGACGCCGCCTTATCCCAAACCACAACCTCCGGCCCCCCATCCGAAGAAAGATTTGTCGCCAGCATAATCATGTAAAACGGATCCGTCAGCGCAAACAGCGACCCGCCAAACTGAACCCCCATATAGTTCCGATTCCACGGCCGCAGCGGCATCTCCACATCAATCGCACGCAGATCCTTATCCAGCCGCGTCACCTTGATCCCCGTCCCAAACAACGGTGGCCACCACCCGATATGCCGCAGCCACCAGCTCATCGCAACCTGTCCCGAACTTCCGTCCTCACCAGATAAAGAAAGAAAACCAGCGCAAACAGCCCCTGCAGCAAGAACGGTCCAGCATGCGTCTTCTCAAACACAAACAGATTACCCAGGCTCAGCGTCAAACACCCGCCCAACACCAGCGCCCATCCCCACCGACGCAGCCGCAGCAACCCAAACACCCCCGCCGCCAGCAACGTACACAACCCCAGCACACCATACTTCCCGCCGCCAACGCCAAATCTGCCATTCAACGCAGCGAACGCATTCACCAGCGTCAGCACCAGCATGAACACACAAATTCCCGCGACACCCGGCAACATGCCGTGCGCCTTTGCCTCGAGCTTCTTTACCTCATTCGTCTCACTCATAACGTATGCAAATAAGCCAGCAGATCATCAAGATCCTGCGGGTCCAGCCTGTCTCCCTGCGCCGGCATCAGGTTGCGTCCATGCACAATCGTCGCCGTCACGCGTTCATCGTTAGCTGGCGCACCACTCGGCAGATACGGCTTCTTGTACATCCCAATCAACGCCGGCCCATGCAGCGTCGCATCCTTGCGGTCGTAGTGACAACTAGCGCAATGCGTCTGATACACCGCGTGCCCTCGCATCTGCTGCGCATTCAAGTCCGCAAGCGGCGTAGGCGGCGGCACCGACTTACATCCTGCCAACACGCACGCAACCAATAAAACAAAAAACTTCTTCATCCCGTCCATCTCACCTTATCCACGCAGGGACTCCGCCAGCAAGACAACTCCAATACCCGCGAGCCCCACGTAAACGTACCTCAAAAACGAATCTCCATGCAGACGATGGTTCACCACTCTGCCCAGCCACACCCCCGGCAGCAGAACCGGCAAACACATCAGGTAATAGTGTGTCACAGCGGGAACCCAAAGCCCCGCCAGCCAGTACCCCACCACGCCAATCAAACTCGCCGGCAGAAAATATGCCTGCAGCGTCGCACGAAAATGCTGTGCCGACCAGCGTCGCATCGCCCCATAGATCACCAGCGGAGGCCCATTCATTCCAAAGGCTCCCCCAATCACTCCCGCAGCAAATCCACACCCGAATAGCCACGCCCCACTATCGTTCTTCAGATCAGGTGGCTTTCGACCGAACAGAGAATAGATTGAAAAAGCAATGATCAAAACTGCGAGCACAATCTTCACAGCTTGCTGATGAGTGCTCGTCAGCAACAACAGCCCCACCGGTATGCCAAAGAGCGAACACACCACCAGCCAGCCAGCACTACGCACATGGATCTTCCGCCAGTCTTGCATCACCACCACTGCGGCGATCGTAATCGAGACCAGCACAGAGAGCGGCGTTGCAACTTTGAGCGGAATAAAAAGTGCAAGCAGTGGAACGGCAATTAGCGATTCGCCAAACCCAAATGCCGATCGAAACAGAGTGGCAAAAAAGATCACAATCAATACATGCAATGTGGTCGCGTCCATCAAATGCCACACACGTTGACGCTCTGCATCACCAGACAAGAACTACTCTGCATCTCTTCATTCTAAGTGTTCTAAGCCTGAATTACTCTCTTCCCACACATCTGCAAAGTCGCTAATTTGCCGCTGCAATCGCGGCAACAATCTTGTTCGTCACATCGCGATCCACATTCGTCTGCGGAAGATGATTCCCCACCATGATCGAAAAGATCACAGTGCGCCCGCTCGCACACTCCACATACCCACTCAGTGCTCGCGCCCCACCCAGCGTCCCCGTCTTCGCAAATACACGCCCCTTTAACGGCGCCGTAGTAAACCGTCCCTCAAGCGATCCATCCACCCCTCCCACCGGCAAACTGCTCTTCCAATCTGCAAACCATGGCTGCGTACTCGCATACTGCAACAACCGTGCACTCGCGCGAGGCGTAACAAGATCGTGTCCACTTAACCCCGATCCATCAAAGAAAACGAAATCATCCTTATCAAGCCCCGCATTCAGTAGGAACTGCCGCAACACCTTCGCCCCCTGAGCAACCGTTCCGTCCCGTCCTCGCGCCGCACCCAACTGACGCAGCAGCAACTCCGCGTGCAGATTCTGGCTCGTTTTATTCGTCACCACCACATCCTGCAGCAGCGGAGTCGACTGATGTGTCGCGACCGTTCTCTCTTCACCAGTCATTGCGGCATCAAACTCAGCATCGTCCGGCGGTTCAAGCCTCTGCTGCGGAGAGGTGTCTTTCGTCTCAGCATCGACAACCACGCCCGACTCACGATTAAAACTCTCAGCATCCAGCAACACCCGATGACGAGCCTTAGCCACACCACTCACAACGATCCCCCGAGCCTCCAGGATCCCTTTCAGCGCCATCGCCGCATACTCAGCTGGATCCTGAATCGCGACCTCCTCCACATCCGGCTTGCCATGCAGTCCAATCGTTCCATAGATCCGCAGCACCTTCGATCCCAGCGCCCGCTCGAACTGAATCGCGCTCCGACTCTTCGTCACACCCGTCGTAGCAGAGACCTCCAGCGTGTAATAAGGCACCGTCGGATCGATCACAACACTCACCGGCGCACCCACTGCACTACCAGGGCTCACCGTCACCCTAATCTGATTGTCATTAATCGTCAGCGCCGACACCGGCGCGCCATATCCCCAAACCACATCGTCAATCGCCCAGTCCTGCGCATAAGGCTCCCACGGAAATACCGTGTCATCCGCGATCACATCGCCCTTCACACTCTTCAACCCACTCGCCGCAACCTGATCCGCTATCTCTTCCAAATACCGCAACGGATCTGGCTCTTCAGTAGACCCCGCCTTCGATCCGTTTGATCCCTCCATTGGCGCCACATACGGCAGCACACGCCCCGACAGGTTCGCGTCGCCATTGCCGACCAAAACAAGATGCCCCGTCAGCGTCCCACCATCACCGAACACTCCACGCGCCAACAGATTCGTCGCATACGTCGCCTTTGGCCCCAACAACGCCATGGCCGCCGCCGTCGTAAACAACTTCGCATTGCTCGCCGGCTGAAACAGCTGCCCTTCATTCAACGAATAGATCGGTGCGCCATCCATCCCGATGACCGCAATCCCCCAGTGATCTCGAGCCACCGCAGGAGCTTCCAGCAGCGCTGCAATCGTCTTCGACAGCTCCGCGCAAGGTCCACTCCTGCCCGCCTTCAACACAACCGCACCATCGCATCCAGCGCTCTGCGTCTGCGCCCAATCGACTCGTCCGCAAACTGCCACAACAACCAGCATCCAGGCTGCACATCGCAAAAGCCGCATCATCCGCGCAGTCTAGCATCCCCCGATTACAAGCCCCTCGCTATCAGAAGCTATGTCCTGCCGACGGGGCCCACTGCCGGACACAGCTAGAATCACCACATGCCCTTCGTCCCCCGCACACATCACGACTGGCACCTCCGCACTCGCAACCTCGCCCTGGGCAAGCAAACCGTCGTCATAGGCATCCTCAACGTCACACCCGACTCCTTCTCCGACGGCGGTCTCTTCTACTCTCCCCGCCACGCACCCGAAAGAGCCCTCGAGCAGGCACTCAAAATGCTCGACGAAGGCGCAACGATCCTCGACATCGGCGGCGAATCCACCCGTCCCAACGCCAACCCCCTCACCCCCAACGAAGAGCAGTCCCGCATCCTCCCCGCAATCGAAGCCATCCTCAAAGCACAGCCCGAAACCATCCTCTCCGTCGACACCTTCCACGCCACCACCGCACGCCGCGCCATCGAAGCCGGAGCCGAGATCGTCAACGACGTCAGCGGCCACCTCTGGGACGAAGACATGTCCGCCACCTGCGCCCAACTCCACTGCGGAGCCATCCTCATGCACACCCGAGGCCGCCCCCAGGACTGGCCAACCCTCCCGCCACTCGCACCCGCGAAGGTCGTCTCCCTCGTCGTCACAGACCTATCCGAGCGCCTCGAAGCCGCCACCGCCGCCGGTATCCCACGCGACAAGATCGTCATCGATCCAGGCTTCGGCTTCGGCAAGCGCCTCGATGAAAACTACCCACTCCTCGCGCACCTATCCGAACTCCAGCAGTTCAACCTTCCAATTCTCGTCGGTATCTCCCGCAAAGGCTTCCTCGCCTACACCCTGGCACAATCACCCAGCCTGTCGATCCTTCTCGATGGAGCATCCCCCTCCATGGAAGACCGCCTCCACGCCACGACAGCCGCCAACGTAGCTGCCATCCTCGGCGGAGCCCACATCCTCCGCACCCACGACGTCCGCCCCGCCGTCGAAGCAGCCGCCATCGCGGACCAGATCCTGGGAGCGCTGTAAAAAAATCATCCCAAGCAGCATTCGGAACAAAGAAACCCAAGACAAGGTATACCCGTCACGAAGTGACCGCCCCACGCGAAGTGGGCCCGTCCGGCAGGACAACCGTCCTAAACCGGATTTCCCGACGAATCCGTAGTCCAACTCTCCGTCTGAAACGCAATGAAAATAGCGATCCACTCACCTTTCGAGGGCAGATTGATAAACAGCGCCCCATCCTGCCAGACGCCGTTATCCCCACTAAACCCGCCGCCCTTACCCCCCACAGGATTCCCCTGGTTCATATGAATATCGTGGATCCCATCCACCTTCCCGGAGTCAGCGAACGAGCTCCCAAACGCATAGATCACGCTCCCCTTATCCGCGATCGTCATGTTCAGCAGCGTTACCACCGCGTTCTGAAGCGCAGCTGCAGCCGCAGTCTCCCTCATCGACTCTTCGGAGCTAATCCCCTTCGAGCCCTTAGCAGGTGTCTTTGGCAGCAACGTCATTTGTTCCCGCGTGATCATCGGCTGACCTCCGATCTGCTCTCTCACGAAGTCCAGTGCCAGCCCGCCTGGCGCACTCTTCAGCGCCGTCATCCCCATCGGCAGCGCAGTCAGAGCGGCCAGGTCCGGCGGCGTAAACCCTTCCACAACCGCGTACAACACCTCCGACCCATCCACCGACTGAATATTCACCGCGACAGTAAACGGACCACCATTGGCCTGCATCGTGATCTGGTAATGCGCACTCGATCCCGTAACGACCTTACCCGCCGTCGGCCTTCCTGCCAGCACACTGTAATTCGTAATCGGCATAAAACCTCCTTCTTCTCCATATCGAAATTGCCGTGGACAACACGCACTTAGCGTTAATCTTCCCCATAAACCACATCGAGCAGATCCGCAGCCAGCCGATGAATTGGACGCAGCAACGGAATTCCAGCGAGCCTCAACACGACCAGAATTATTTTGAGTGTCTTCTCATACAGCAGCATCGTCCTCCTCTGATCTTCGCTCTTGTCATATACCCAGAACAGAATGAGGCCCATCTGGTACATCCAAAGCAGCCGCGGCAGATATGGTTTGATGTCGACCGGCAACTTCACTCCGGAGTTTGCGACCGCACGCTCGAAGAAACCAACGTCCTGCTCACGAATCGTCGAGGTCTCCCTACTGAACGGCGACAGCGGATGCTCTGGGTCCGAATGCGCTGACAGCGCGCCCAGTAGCTTCCGATTCGGCCCGAAACACTCAAACTTGGTCGAAATAATCGCCTGCAGCCTCGACTCCAGAGTCTTACTCTCGGTCAGAGACGCCTCGATCCGAGGTTGCATTTCGCTCTGCGAACGCTCATAGAACGCCATTACAATTGCGTCCTTCGACTCGAAGTAATAATAGGCCGCGCCTACTGCGACCTCTGCCGTCATGGCAATCTCGCGCATCGTGGCACGCTCGAAACCGCGCTCGCGGAAGACAACGAGCGCGGCCTCGAGGATGCGGGTGCGCGTCTCTTCGGACTTCTTGATCTTCGTCATCAGAGCTTACGCAATCCGCGGCGGGGGCGTTGAGCCCAAGCCGGCAGACCGACCCCTCATCTTTGCAAACACGAGAATATTGAAGAAGTGCATCGCTCCAAGGATAAGCAACACCACTCCTATCTTCACACTCTCCAGTTCGATCACCTGCCGGACATTGGAAAGCGGATCGGTCGTCTTCAACGCAAGTGCGATATAGCCGATATTGATAAGGTAGAACCCCACGACCAATAGCTGGTTCACAGAATCTGCAAGCGCTTCATTGCCATGAAACGCATCCACAAGAAAAACCCTGCCATTTTGGTGAAGTGTACGCGCCACCCAGATGGTAAGCGCAATGCTGATAGCGAGATAGCTGAGGTAGCAAGCTGCGACGATCATGATTCGACCCTCCCATATATTTATTTTGAACACGTTCAATTATGAGTTGTACGCTCCTCTCGCAGCCATGTAAAGACTTTTTTGAACACGTTCATAAATTTTAATTCGCGGGGCCTACCTTCTGAATAACCCACAGGTCCCCACCGATCCAGGTGCTATCCTTTGGCGAAGGAAAGTCGAATGTCCACCGCCCTTCTCGTCCTCAATCTCGTCGCTCTCCTCGCCGTCATCGTCCTCCTGTTACGCAAGAGTCAGGCGGCGCAGCAAGACCCTCGCCTCGCCCAAATTCCCGAGCAGCTCACCCGTCTCGACGCTAGAAACGAAGCCCTCGACGCCCATCTGCACAGCGGCCTGGCCGACATCCGCCGCGACCTCGCCGACGAAGCCCGTCGCACCCGCGAGGCAGGGGCCACCGACTTCGCCGCTCTCCGCAAAGAGATCACCGCCACCATCGCCGAACTCAGCGGCCTCCTGCAGAACGGCCTCAACGCCTTCCGCAGCGACAACAAGACCTCCGACGAGACCCTCCGCACCGCCGTCCAGCAAAACCTCGACTCCATCGCGCAGCGCCTCTCCTACTTCATCGCCGAGGTCAACCGCAACCAAATCGAGGCGCGCGAAGCTCTTCACAGTCGTCTCAACGAACTCTCCGGCGAAGCCAACGACCAGCAGGAAAAGCTCCGTTTCACCGTCGAAGAGCGACTGGAAAAGCTGAATACCACCAACGCCGCTAAGCTCGAAGAGATGCGCGTCACCGTCGACGAAAAACTCCACGCCACCCTCCAAACCCGCCTCACCGAATCCTTCGGTCAGGTCACAACCCATCTCGGCGAAGTGCAAAAGGGCCTCGGCGAGATGAAGGAGCTGGCGACCGGCGTAGGCGATCTAAAAAAAGTTCTCTCCAACGTAAAATCCCGCGGCGTCGTCGGCGAGTTCCAGCTCGGCCAGCAGCTTGAGCAGATGTTCTCTCCCGAGCAGTACATCAAGAACGCTCGCATCAAACCCAACACTCTGGAGTCCGTGGAATACGCGTTAAAATTCCCCTCCGGCGAGGGCCAGAGCGGTCCTGAGAGCTACACCCTCCTCGCCATCGACGCCAAATTCCCCAAAGAAGACTGGGAGCGCCTCGAACACGCCTACGAAACCGGTGAAGGCATCGAGGTAGCCGGAAAAGCCTTCGAGCGCTCCATCCGAGCCGAAGGCAAACGCATTTGCGACAAATATATTGACCCTCCCACCACAATGCCCCACGCCATTATGTTCCTCCCGACGGAGAGCCTCTACGCCGAAGTCGTCCGTCGCCCCGGCCTACAATCCGAAATCCAATCCAGTTGCCGCGTCACGATTGCCGGACCATCCACCTTTATGGCCATCCTCACCAGCTTCCAAATGGGCTTCCACACCCTCGCCATCCAGAAAAAGGGCGACGAGGTCTGGCGTGTTCTCTCCAGCGCCAAAAAAGAGTTCGAGAACTACGGCGGCCTGATGCAAAAAGTCGAAGATCAGGTCGGCACCGTTCAAAACACAATTCAAAAGCTCGGCGTCCGCACGCGGGCCATCAATAAAGCGCTCAAAAACGTCTCCAGCATCGACGCTGGCTCCCCCGTCTCCAACCTCATTGGCTTTGAAGACCTCGCAAGCGTTGCGCCCCTTCTGGCCGCCTCAAGTGACGAAGACTAAAAATCTCTTCTTAGAGCGTTCAACATCGACCCGCCCCTTTGCTTTACACTCACTGAGGCGCTCAGTATGCTTGATATTGGCCCTGTCGACATTTGACGACAAACGACATCAGATTTGATTCCAGAAGTAAAACAGGAGAACGAAATGGCAGCAGTAGACGAGAAGGTAAAGCAGATTATTGTCGAGCAGCTTCAGGTGGATGAAGCGGAAGTCACCCCCGGCGCAAGCTTCCAGGAAGATCTCGGCGCCGACTCCCTCGACGTCGTTGAGCTCGTCATGCAGTTCGAAGAGGCATTCGACATCCAGATCCCCGACGAGGATGCCGAGAAGATCAAGACCGTCAAAGATGCCGTCGACTATATCGAAAAGAACCAGAAGGCCAAGTAAACAATGGAGCAACGTCGCGTAGTTGTCACCGGCCTTGGCCTGATCTGCGGGGTCGGCAAAACCGCCCCTGAGCTTTGGGAAGGTCTCCTTGCCGGTCGTAGCGGTATGGCCGAGATCAAAGCATTCGATCTCACCGGCCATCCAGTCCGCTTCGCTGCAGAGGTCAAGGAATTTGACCCTCTGCTCTTCGTAGAAAAGAAAGAGGCCCGCAAGATGGGCCGCTTCATCCACTTCGCCCTGGCCGCATCGGCCGAGGCGATGGCCCACTCTGGCCTCCAGGTCACCGAAGAAAACCAGGACCGCGTCGGCGTCCACATCGGCTCCGGCATCGGCGGATTCGATGTCATCGAGCGCGAGCACGCCAATCTGCTCTCCGGCGGTCCCCGCAAGGTCTCGCCCTTCTTCATCCCTGGTTCGATCATCAACCTCGCCGCTGGCCACGTCTCCATCAAGTACGGCGCACGCGGACCCAACGAAGCCACCGCCACTGCCTGCACCACCTCGGCACACGCCATCGGCGACGCCTTCCGCCTCATTCAGCGCGGCGATGCCGACGTCATGATCGCCGGTGGTACAGAAGCCTCCATCACACCTCTGGGAGTTGCTGGCTTCGCCGCCATGCGCGCCCTCTCTACCCGCAACGAAGATCCCCAACACGCCAGCCGCCCCTTCGACAAGGATCGCGACGGCTTTGTGGTCGGCGAAGGCGCCGGCATCCTCATCCTCGAAGAGCTTGAGTTCGCCAAGGCCCGAGGTGCAAAGATCCTCGCTGAAGTCATCGGCTACGGACTCTCTGCCGATGCGTTTCACATGACCGGCATGGCTCCCGAAGGCGAAGGCTGCTACCGCTCCATGAAGCATGCCCTCAAGGTCGCCGGCATCTCACCCGACCAGATCGACTACGTCAACGCCCACGCCACCTCGACGCCCCTCGGCGACGCCCTTGAGTCCAAGGCCATCGAGAACGTATTCGGCGAGCGCGCCACCAATCACAAGCTTCTGGTCAGCTCCACAAAATCCATGACCGGCCACCTTCTCGGCGGCGCCGGCGGCCTTGAGGCAGGCATCACCATCCTGGCCATGCAGCACCAGATCGCGCCCCCAACGATGAACATCGTCGAGCTCGATCCTCAGTGCCGCTTGAACTACGTGCCCAACAAGCCGCTACCAGCCAAGATCGACTACGCCCTGTCGAACTCCTTCGGCTTCGGCGGAACCAACGGCTCGCTGGTCTTCAAACGCTGGACAGAATAGTCCCCATCAACCGAACTAAAAGAGGCCCGGCGAAAGTCGGGCCTCTTTTGCTTTTACGACACCAAACCAAGTGATCGTCATCCTGAGCTCAGCTAATAAATCTCAAAAACCTGTCACATTTTTTGTCACTAGGAAACGTGGCGCTAAGCCACCACGTTTACCATGCAAATCACCACAAACTCACCACCAAAATACCACGTTTGGGATACCGTTTTTCGCAAATACCCCTGCAAAGACGCCACTTCACCAGCGCCAGAAAAATCCGCTCTTCGACAGATATTTTTGCGGAATCGGATTCGTCGGCGACTCCAAATGATCCCTGTATTTGTCGCTATCTGAGCTCCACCGCCGACAAGATCAGCCGACCGCATATCCCCATCAGCGCCGCCAACAAAACCAACCCCAAGGTATAAAAGTAGACGGAGACCTTCATGAAGCTTCGCCTCACCCTCTGCCTCCTCGCCGCGACCCTCACCTCGCAAGCCGAAGTCTCTCTCCCAAAACTCTTCTCCAGCCACATGGTCCTTCAGTGCGACATGCCCATCCACGTCTGGGGCAGCGCAGCTCCCGGCGAGTCCATCACCGCCACCTTCCACGACCTCACCAACACCGCCACCACCGACGCCACCGGCCGCTGGAGCATCTTCCTTCCCGCCCAACCAGCCGGCGGCCCATACACCCTCACCGTTCGCGGCACCAATACCATCACATACGACGACGTCCTCCTCGGTGACCTCTGGTTTGCCTCTGGCCAATCCAATATGGAGATGCCTCTCGCCGGCTTCGGCCCCGACACCCTGGTCGAAGACAGCGACAAAGAGATCGCCTCCGCCAACTACCCCGACATCCGTCTCCTACTCGTCGAAAGAGATACTTCCGGCTATCCTCGAGAAGACATCAAGGCCACCACCGGCTGGGCCACCTGCACTCCCGCATCCGCAAAAGACTTCTCTGCCGTAGCCTACTTCTTCGCTCGCAACATCCAGAAGGCCCTCGCGGACAAAAAGCAGCACGTTCCCATCGGCCTCATCGACTCCACCTGGGGCGGTACTCCCGCCGAAGCCTGGACCAGCATGGACACCCTCGGAGCCAACGCCTCCCTCATGCCTGTCTTCGCCGCACAAGCCGAAAAAACCGATCAGGAATCCACCGAGATCCGCCTCGACGCCATCGACAAGCAGCTCCGCGCCGAAGGCAAGCCTACCACGCCCGACCGCAACTGGCATCCCAACCCCGACTCCTGGCGCCCCGCCGCTCTCTACAACGCGATGGTCGCTCCCTTCACCCCGCTACCCATCAAAGGCGTCATCTGGTACCAGGGCGAGACCAACTCCGCTCTCAACACCGTCGGTCTCTACGACAAACTCTTCCCCACACTCATTCAGGACTGGCGCCAACACTGGTCGCAAGGCAACTTCCCTTTTCTCTACGTCCAGATCTCCGCCTTCGCCAGCACGCAAAAAGAAAACTGGGGCGAACTCCGCGACGCCCAGCGTAAGACCCTATCCGTCATCAACACTGGCATGGCTGTCACCGTCGACATCGGCAATGAGCACAACGTCCACCCCGCCAACAAGCAAGCCGTAGGCGAGCGCCTCTCACTCATCGCCCGCCATCTCGTCTACGGCGAAGACATCGTCTCCTCCGGCCCTCTCGTCCGCCTCGCCTACCCCGACCACGAGGTCATGCACGTCTGGTTCGATAACGCCATCGGCCTCCACGCCAAAGAAGGATCACTCGAGGGCTTCGAAGTCGCCGGCCCCGACCACGTCTTCCTCACCGCCAGCGCCCACATCGATCACGCAGCAGGAGCCGACTCCATCACCGTCTCCAGCCCCTCAATCCCCAACCCACAGTACGTCCGTTACGCATGGGCCAACTTCCCCAGGGCGAATCTCTACAACCGCGCCAACCTACCCGCCTCCACCTTCACGACACTTGAGCCGCCAACCCAGCCCTAGCTGCTAGCCGCTGCCGTAACCACACTGAGGATCAGAAGCAGCACCCACCACCCAACCACAACAGCCGCAGCCTTTCCCCGACTCACCTTCGCGACGATCGACGTGCCAATCACCAGCAGTATTAAATTCCAGATCCCAATCACATCGAAGAAGCCAAGTGCAGCCTTCAGCCAAGGCGCCGAATCCGGCAGGTAGTACGCAATATTCGTACCCACCGGATTCTTCAGATTAAAGCTCTCCGCGTTCCCGCCAAAACAAACCGTAACTAACGTCAGCAACCCGCTCAAAAGCCGCGGCAGCGACGCATACATCCACACGCAGAACATCTCCCCAAACGTCGTCCGCGCACCCAGCCCAAAGTTGAAACTCCCCCAGTTCACCAACGCGCCTATCGCCGAGATGACCAGGATGATGATCGGCGTCGAATACGACACATACTTATACCCCGCCTCCATTACCTTCATCCTGGCCGCCCGCTGATCCGGCGGCAGGCTGGATATTTGCTCCTCCTGCTTCGGGCTGTCGTGAAGCACGTTCTCCACCACGCGATCGAACCCTACCTGCTTATCGATCGCATATGTCACGCCGAGCGACACCATCACCGCCAGCAAAAACGGCAGCCACCAGCTGGTACTCCGCAGGATATCCGTGAATGTCTTCGTCGGAGCGATGAACGTATCCACCACCCGCTCCACTTGGCTCAACCCCTGCTCCGTATGCTGCCCATCCACCGCCACAACGTCGTTCATAAACTCTCCCGCGCAGCTCTTCGACTCAATAGGTACTCATACAGTGCTCTGGGTGTTTTCGGCTAGCAGCCCGGCCACCAAACCACCCAAAAGCAATCTCCTCCAAAACAATACACCGCCGCACCGCGCAATTACATAGAGCGATGCTAAATCCCAAACCCGAGACGAATCACACATCACGACACGCTGAGACCTTCCCACAGTTCTTTTAGCTTCATCGCCATCGGCCGGGCAGCATAAGCATCCTCCACAACCTCGAACCGCTACGACGATTGGCCAAACTCCAGATTTATTCATGCGATTTGATTGCGTATTTAGCATCTGCTGGCCATCCAGATGGATCGGATAAACGCGGTATGTCTGAAGCCCAACCGCGAAGTCTGGGCCGCCGAAATTTTTTCGGCCAAAACCACCAGGTGCGGTCTCGACATGGACAGCAGAGCCTACTCCTCGTCGGAACAAGGAGATTCACTAATGAGTACGATCAAGACCAGCGAAGAAATAAACCTTCAACGTCGCCGCTTTTTCGGCACCGCTGCAATGACAGTTGCCGCAACGCATCTCGGCATGTTCGCCTCCGCAGAAGCGCAATCAGGCACAACAAACCCGGCAGCTGGACGCGGTACGCACACGTCGTTCGCACCTCTAAAGCAGATCGATGCCGGCGTCCTCAACATCGGCTACGCCGAAGCTGGCCCCGCCGATGGTCCAGCGGTGATTCTGCTGCATGGCTGGCCCTACGACATTTACAGCTATGTCGATGTCGCTCTTCTGTTGGCAGCGAAGGGATACCACGTGATCGTCCCCTACCTTCGCGGCTATGGCACAACGACCTTCCTCTCCAGCACAACCGTGCGAAACGGCCAGCAGTCCGCTGTCGCCTTCGACATCATCGCTCTGATGGATGCACTCAAGATCCAGAAAGCCACCGTCGCCGGCTTTGACTGGGGCGCGCGCACGGCAGCCATCATGGCCGCTCTGTGGCCGGAGCGCTGTAAAGCGCTTGTCTCCGTCAGCGGCTATCTCATCGGCAACCCCGCCGCAGCCAAGGTGACGCCGCTTCCACCAAAGCCTGCGTTCGCGTTTTGGTACCGGTACTATTTCGCTACCGATGTTGGCCGGGCCGGCTATGAGAAATACCTGCATGACTTCAATAAGCTCATCTGGCAGACCGCATCGCCGAAGTGGAACTTCGACGATGCCACGTACGACCGCAGTGCAGCGTCGTTCAACAACCCGGATCATGTTGACATTGTGATCCACAACTATCGCTGGGGGCTTGGTCTGACCGACGGCGAGCGAAAGTACGACGATCTGGAGAAGCGGTTGGCCGCGGGGCCAGTCATCACCATACCCACCATCACCATGGAAGGCGACTCCAACGGTGCGATCCACGCGGACAGCGCAGCCTATCGCAATAAGTTCTCGGGCAAGTATGAATACCGTCTCATCAGCGGCGGTGTCGGGCACAACCTGCCGCAGGAGGCTCCGCAAGCTTTCGCGCAAGCTGTCATCGATGTCGACGCCTTCTGACAGGATCAGACAAAAATGACGCCGAAAAAAAATGTGCTGAAAGAGGGAATAAAGACGCCAGAAAACTGTTCTTTCTAGCATTGATATCCCAAACCCAAGTGAGTACGAGACATGCCTGCTCTCCGTCATCCTGCCTTTAGCACCGACAAGCTCTGGACCATACTGCTCGTGAAAGCAGGTTTGGTGCTGTTCATACTTCTCTGACTAGAAACAGTAATTCGAATCGTCGACGAACCTTGGCAGCACATCACGAGCAATGTTTTCAACGGTTACCGCTGCTGAGTGACGGCAGCTCCAGCACTGTCACTCAGCAGCAAAGATTCCATATCCTGCACGGGGTGGCGTTTACAGTAACCCCCTCCCCCCCATACTTTCCTGTAAATATGTGATTTGATTCAACTTACAGTGAGCGCTTTTTCGTAAAAATATCATTCTAAAGGGGTTGCGCTCAAATATGTGCAGCGTAAGGATTTAGCGGCATTCCCACACGCTAAGACGAAAAACCTCGCCAGGAAAAGGCGAGGTCTTTTTCAATCTCTGTCTTAAGTATAATCTGGTGGACCAAACTCATACGCCACGCGGATATTGTTGCAAGGCAATAGTTTAGGCGGTTTTAGCCTTGACAATGTGTTTTTCGGCTGAAATCAAAGGTGTGGTCCGGTAAAAGAGTCTCTTCCCTCCTACTCGGTTTGGCCACTATGCCTGGTTACTCGACGACCACCAGCACATCACCCGCTCCGACCGTGTCCCCAACGTCCACCGCAACCTTTCCCACCCGTCCGGCCTTGGGCGATTTCAGCTCATTCTGCATCTTCATCGCCTCAATCACCACCACTGCCTCTCCTGCCTCCACCTCCTGCCCCACCTCGATCAGCACCAGCACCACGCGACCCGGCATTGGCGACTTCACTGGCCGCGGCCCATCCGTACCGGCTCCCGCACCGCGCCTGCCCTGCAGCGACCGAGGATCTTCCACCTCAAAGCCAAACCGCCGGCCATCAATCACCACGCCGTCGCCATCGAGCACGCAGCGGTATTGACGCCCTCCCACCAGTAGTGACAAAACCCCAGTCTGCAAGAACCGACCATCCACAGTCACAAATTGGCCATCGACCACGCATTCGATCACGCCGCCCCTGCCTACCTCAGGCGGCAGTTCCACGCGCCGTTTCTCTCCCTCAACCTCAAGCCAGACTGTCAAAGCCGCAAGCCCTCCCGCCGACCCGTCACGGCCCATCGGCTCTCCTCTACTCCGTCAGCCACAGCCACAACCTCACGCTTCGACGATGCCGCAAACAACGCCGCCGCCACGGCCGCAACATCCTTCGGCACCTGCTCCGTGATGCCGACAGGCTCACCCGCAAGCAGCCGCTCCAGATACCCCGTATCGATCCGCGCCGCGCGAAAGTCTTCATCCATCAAAATCCGCCGGAACAGTCCAATGTTCGTCTTGATCCCGCCGATCACATACTCATCAAGCGCCCGCAACATCCGATCGATCGCCATCTCACGCGTCTCAGCGAACGCCACCAGCTTCGACAGCATAGGATCGTAGTCGAGCGGCACATTCCACCCCTCGTAGACCGCGCAGTCCTCGCGGATTCCCGGCCCACTCGGCTGAATAAGCCGCGTGATCAGCCCGGGCGAAGGAAAGAAGTGGTTCTCAGGATCCTCTGCATAGATGCGGCACTCAATCGCATGACCACGCAGCTGCACCTGCTCCTGCGTCAGCGCCAGAGGCTCGCCCATTGCCACGCGAAGCTGCATCTGCACAAGGTCGAGACCCGTTACCATCTCGGTCACGGGATGTTCCACCTGCAGCCGCGTATTCATCTCCAGGAAGTAGAAGTTCTCCTCAGCATCGACCAGAAACTCCACGGTTCCAGCGTTCACATAACCGGCAGAGAGCGCCAGCTTCGCCGCTGCCTCGCCCATCCTGCGGCGCAACTCCGCGCCTACAACAGCCGACGGCGCCTCCTCGATGACCTTCTGATGTCTCCGCTGCACCGAGCACTCGCGTTCGCCCAGATAGATGCAGCCACCATGCTCGTCCGCGATCAACTGGATCTCGATGTGCCGCGGCCGCTCGATCAGCTTCTCCAGATAGACCTCACCCGACCCGAAGCTTCGCTCCGCCTCGCTGCTTGCCGCGGTAAATGCTGCTGCCAGATCCTCGACGCGCGAGACCGCCCGCATTCCCTTGCCGCCGCCGCCAGCCGCCGCCTTCAACATCACGGGATATCCAATCCCAGCAGCCACGTGGGTCGCCTCCGCGACGTCAGCCAACCCGGTCACACTTCCCGGAACCCGCGGCATGCTAGCCGCATCCGCTGCCTGCCGAGCCTTGGTCTTTGATCCCAGTACCCGCATCGCACTTGCCGGCGGCCCGATAAACGTCACACCCGCCGCGGCACAGGCCTCAGCAAACTCCGCATTCTCCGAGAGAAACCCGTAGCCGGGATGCACCGCATCCGCCCCAGCTCGCCGGGCCACATCCAGGATCAGATCGCCCAACAGATAGCTCTGCGAAGCCGGTGCTGGCCCTAGCCGGTACGCCTCGTCGGCATGCAAGACGTGCAGTGCACCTCGATCCACATCGGAGTAGACCGCGACGGTTGCAATCCCCATCTCC
This sequence comes from Tunturiibacter lichenicola, assembly GCF_051013355.1. Classification (GTDB taxonomy): domain Bacteria; phylum Acidobacteriota; class Terriglobia; order Terriglobales; family Acidobacteriaceae; genus Edaphobacter; species Edaphobacter lichenicola_F. The sequence goes on from NZ_CP132944.1 coordinate 2,175,532, forward strand.
CGGCACGCCCGAATGACCCGCAGAGCAATCTCGCCGCGGTTCGCAATCAACACTTTTTTAATCGATCTTCGCAAGCGGCAATTTTACCCCACGCAACAATCAACATCCCATAAGGCAACGCGACACAAATGAAAGAGGCCTCCCATGACAGGAGGCCTCTTTCAAATGGTACGAGTGCGGCTACTGCATCGTTACGCCGCCCTGAGTTGCCTTTTCCTTCTTCTCTTCGTTGATCTTGCGAGCGCCCATCGCCTTCTGGATCCACGAATCCACCTGCGCCATATCTTCCTTGCGAGCCGGTTCATCCCCGCACGCGAGGTCAGCCTTCCGGCGATAGGTCAACTGAAGGTACTGCATCGCATCGTCGTACGTCGGATTCAGTTCGACAGCCTTATTCAGATACTGCAATCCTTCGTTCACGAGATCAGTATTCGCTGCCTGCAACTTCTGGCATGCGCCTTTGCTTTTCTTCGGGTTGCCATCACCAGCATCGGTCAATCCATCAGCAGCAAGGATTGTGATCGCATTCTTGTAGGCAAGCGTCCAATCCACGAAGCCGACGGTATAGTACGCCTCGGGGTCGTTAGGAGAAATCGCGATAACCTTCTTCTCGTATTCCTTCGCGACATCAAATTTCTTAATATTGCGATTGATGGAGGCGATCTGCTTCAACGCCGTCAGGTCGTTCGGATCCTTTTCCAGAACCGCGTTGAAGCCGTCCAACGCCTTCTGCGCAACCGCCAGGTTCTCCGGTGTATCCAGATTCGGAACAACTTGATAGGAATACGCCGTTGCTAGATACAGCTTGGCTACCTCGGATTTAGGGTCCAGGGCAATCGCGCTCTGGAAGTGGTTCGTCGCCTCTTCATATCGTGCATTCTTAAATGCCTGCACTCCCTTGGTCAACTGGTCCCGCGACTTGAGAACGTTGCAGCCAGTTGCAGTAAGAAGCAGCGCCAGCAGAGCGGCCGTAACCGGAATCCGTGCGGTGAATTTCATTGGGCGAATCGTCTCCTTCAGATTAGGCGCGAGTTTGTGTTGCACAGAAAATATGAAACTATCTGACCACGTTTCTCGGCTATCGATTGATTGTAATGGTATATCTCCCAACGTGACTAGGGGATCCATTCTTTCACCGATCTTTGGTTACTGCCAACCGATTTTTCATGATAGATACGATTCTGTTCAGATCGAAGCTCTATACGATACGATGCACCCTCGAGCCTCAAAGTCCACTCGGAGCACTAAACATTCGCCCTCATACAATACGCCCATCGCGCATTTTGACAATTCTGTCAGCATACGAGGCCGCATCCGCGTCGTGAGTGATCATCAGAATCGTCTGTCCGAGACGCCGGTTCAGGTCCTTCATCAGATTCAACACCGCGGCCGAGTTTTCGCTGTCCAGATTGCCGGTCGGCTCATCGGCCAGCAAAATTGCGGGCGAATTGACGATGCCTCGAGCAATCGCAACCCGCTGCTGCTGGCCTCCTGAGAGCGCACGAGGCTTGTGCTTCATCCTGTCGAGGATACCGAGGAGCTGCAAAATCTCCTGAAACGCCGAATCAAACGCCGTCTGGCGCCCGCCGATATATTGCACGATGCGGATATTGTCCTCGGCAGTCAGCGTCGGAAGCAGATTGTACTTTTGAAAGACAAACCCGACTGTGGTCTTCCGGAGGTTGGTTCGCTCCGTGTTGGTCATACCAGCCAGGTCGCGCCCGTTGATCTGAATACTTCCTGAGCTCATTGGCGTCAGCCCGCCAAGGATGTGAAAGAGCGTCGATTTTCCAGAGCCAGAGGCGCCGATGATCGCGACAAACTCGCCCTTCTTTACTTCAAGATCGACACCGCGCAGCGCATGGACCGCAACATCACCCACCTGGTACGTCTTGGTCAGACCACGAACTTCAATAATCACGGGCTCACTCATACGAAAGAGCCTCCGTGACATCCTGCTTGACCGCCTTGATGCCGGGAACGATCGCGCCGAGCAAGGCTCCCGCTACCGCAATGCCGGTCGCAATCGGCCACCAGCTATAGACCGTCTCCTGCACCAGGCTTGCGTGGACTGCGTGCTTCATGAGCCACTGCGTCCCGTAGGTCAACACAATGCCCAGGGCTGCTCCCAGCAACGCGAGCGCGAACGTCTCGCGAAACAGAATATTCAGAATCAGCCCCGAAGAACCGCCCACCGCCTTCAGTATCCCAATCTCTCGTGTTCGCTCCAGCACAGCCGTATACATCGCCATAAACACGGTAATGAAGCCAACGATGATGGAGATTCCAATGACGACATAGATAAAGTTCTTCAGCAGCCCAACGTTGTTGATCGAGAGCAGCGAGGTAAAGTACTCCATCGTAAAGATCTGATAGCCCGGATACTTGGCGCGCAACGCATCGACCTCCGCATCGGCCCGCTTGGGATCATCCAGCTTGACGTAAATCTGGCTCAGGTGCCCCGGGTTTCCTGTGTCGGTCTGCAGCGCATGCATCTTCACAGCAATTCGCGCCAGCTTCCCCGGCTCGAAGATGCCCGCGACCCTCCACTGATGATTGATCAGATCCACAGTGTCGCCAACGTGCCACTTCTTTTGCCTGGCGTAGACCTCATCGACGATCAGCTCGTCATCGTTGACCATCGGGCCGCCCTCGAGAAAATGAAAGCCGCCATTCAGCTTGGTGAATTGATCGAGGTCGAGGCCGGTCACCGAATCAAACCCGCCGCCAAGGGGAAGAACGACAGTCCCCATCGCAAACGCGACATGCGGTTCGTTCATCAGGATCGCCGGAATTTTTTCGCTCATCGGAGCGGTGCTCAGCCCGAGTGCCGAGGACCCAGGCGGACGGAAGACGATGTCGGCCCCGACGCCACGCGCTCGCTGCGCGCTCTCATCAAGAGTGCCGTAGCTGACCCCAACCAGCGTCAGGATCATCGTCACCTCGACAGCAATGGCAAGCACGCTGAGCAAGGTACGAATAGGCCTGTGGCCAAGATTGGCGAATATCAGTTTATTGAGCAAGCTTAGAAAGTCTAGCGTAAAACAGACGAGCGGAGCCACCCTGAGAGCGGACGAGGTAAGATTTCCTCCGCTCAAACACGGGCGCTCAACAAAGACTTGATCTCATCTTTTTAGAGCTGAATCCTGAACCCCTGGCGTCATCAGCCCGATGCCTTGTGCTCCAGCGGCCTGACCTGCATCGAGTACTCCCGCAATAATGCCGAAGTCCAAATCCGCATCCGCCTTCAAAAGCATCCGCCGGCCAGATCGCTGTGAGAGCAGATCGGACAGCCTCGGTCGAATTTCGGTCCTCTCCACAGACACACCATTAATGAAGTAGCGAATAGACGAAGAGCCTTGTTCAATCTGAACAAGAACAGGATTATCCAGATTTTCGTTCAACGTCCTCACGGGATCAGTAGAAGGGAGAGAGGTCTCTAAGCCGTGAGACGCAATCGGCACAATCACCATGAAGATGATCAGCATAACGAGCAAGACGTCGATCAGAGGCGTCACGTTGATTTCGGAAGAAAGACTAGAGCCTACGGACCCATTTGTTGAGAATGCCATCACAATCATCTCCCAATACAAGATTGGGCAAGCGAGCACTCGATCAACAACGACTACCTGCAGAAAGCTCCGGGCGGCTGATCTTATGGACCAGTCGCCCGTGCGAGAGCTTTCAAGAACTGAACTTACTGCCCGGCTTCGACCCGGGGCGTGATGAGACCGATGTTGTCAACTTGAGCCTGATGGCCAAAGTCGATGACCTCAGCGATCTTGCTGAAGTCCAGATCTTTGTCACCTTTGACGAACATCACCTTCTCCTGGCGTGTCGCAAAGATCTCCGCCAACTTGGGTTCAAGGTCGCTCTTGTTCATCGTGGTCTCGTTGATCTTGTAAGCGGGTGCGCCCGCTCCGTTCGACAGCACCTGAACCACGATCGTTCGATCATTGATCGGATCTTCATGGTGCTCCTTGGGCGGCTGAGGAACCAGCGTCTCCAACCCTCGAGGCGTCACCGGCACGATGACCATAAAGATGATCAACAGCACCAGAAGAACGTCGATAAGCGGGGTAACGTTGATCTCAGAGACCGCTCCGCCAGTATTTCCTCCACCCATTCCCATAGCAATTCTCCTCAGGTACTTCAGATACTCTCACCGCTCCAGTAAATACGAGTCCGGCGCTCTACGAAATCTCCAATCTACTTCTTCGCTGGTGCCGCACCCGAGTCGTCAGTTCTCTCGGTGAGCAGTCCAAGCTGGCTAACACCGGCCGAACGAATGCCATCAACCGCATCCATCACCTTGCCGTAGTTCGCCCGCGTATCGGCACGCATGAACACTTCTTTGCTGGTCTTGTTCTCCAGCTTCGCCGAAATCTTTGGTCCAAGATCGTCGATCGTCACCTGATCGCCGCCGAGGAAGGTCCTTCCATCGCGCGTCACTGCAACAACAACTGCATCTTCCTTGTTAGCGTCTTCCATGACTACCGCGGCATCCGCCTTCGGCAGATCAACGTTGACCTTGTTATTCAGCATGGGGGTAATGACCATGAAGATGATCAGCAAAACCAGCATCACGTCCACCATCGGCGTCACGTTGATGTTGGAATTTACCTTCTTGCCTTCATCCCGCTTATTGATACCCATAACGTATGCTCCGTCCGGTTTGCTGTATTTACTCTCCCTGCGATTCCGTTCAGCCTCCGGATGTCGTTCGCTGGCGACATCCGGAGGATCTGATCAGAGTTGTGATTCCCGCAGGGTAATGCTACTTCCTTGATGCTTCAGGACCAAAGCTTACCGATGGCTCTGCTTGATGAAGTAGTCAACCAGTTCGCTCGAGCTGTTATCCATCTCGACGTCAAACGCCTCAACCTTACCGGTAAAGTAGTTGAAGGTCATAACGGCAGGGATTGCAACGAGCAGACCGAAGGCGGTCGTTACGAGGGCCTCCGAGATACCGCCGGCAACTGCGCCGATACCAGACGTCTTCTGGGTTGCGATCTGTTGGAACGCGTTCAAAATACCGACTACAGTACCGAACAGGCCGATAAAGGGAGCCGTCGAACCGATCGTTGCAAGACCGCCCAGGCCGCGCTTCAGCTTGGCGTGAACAATAGCCTCAGAGCGCTCAAGCGCGCGCTTCGAGCTCTCAACCTGCTCGTCGGTGATCGTGCCGCCCGAACCGAAGCTGCGGAACTCCTGCAGACCAGCCGTAACAACTTCGGCAAGGTGCGACTTCTTGGAGCGGTCAGCAACCTTGATCGCCTCATCCAGACGGCCATCCTTCAACGCACCGGCGACCTTCGGCGCAAACTCACGGGACTGCTTACGGGCTGCAGAAAAATAAAGAGCGCGGTCGATGATCACAGCGAGCGACCAGATCGACATGATGAAGAGGAGGATGACGACGCAGCGCGCGAGCCAACCCATATTGCCCCAAAGACCCATGACACTGAAGCTGACCTGGGCTTCCTCGAAGTACATTGCGAGTGAGGCAGGGACGTGAGCGAATGTTGTTGCGAGATGAGCGAGAATCACTGGAATATTTCCTCCTGATAGAACTCTTAGAACTCTAACTTTCAAAATCTTGACCCGGGAATTCCCCAAAAGTTCGAAACCTCTGGGAGACCCGCGGGAGACGTCATCGCATGGTTAAGCCTTGGTCTAGCCGCCGCCAAAGTTGAAGTTCACGGTAATCTGTGTATCCACCTCGGTGGGTTCGCCGTTCAAGAGATACGGCTTGTAACGCCAGTTCTGAACAGCCTGCAACGCGGCGCTCTGCAGCATCTGCGGTCCGCTGACGACTGTCAACTTCTCAATCGTGCCTGTCTTCGAGATCACCGCCTGCAGAACCACCGCACCTGAGACGTGCGCTGCTCTTGCAATTGGAGGATAGACCGGCTTCGGCTGAGAGATCGCCAGACCGTTAATGACGCCGCTCGAGACACGCTGTGGGCCCTTCGGAGCTGCAACCTTAACGACCGGAGTAGGCGCAGTTCCAATGCCACCCATCACGCCGCCCGGGACGCCGCTTCCGCTACCCATTCCGGACATACCCGCAACTCCAGCCATCTGCGGCGGAGGTGCAGCGTCTTCCTTCAGCATCTTAATGTCTTTGGGAATCTTCGTAGGCGCATGCAAGCCCTGATCGATCTCGGACACCATCTTGATCGGCTTCACAATCTGAGCCGGTGGGGGTGGTGGAGGTGGGGGTGGGGGTGGAGGCGGCGCTGTAAGCATGGCGGTCATTGCCGTCTTCGGCAACGCCTCAGGATACAGCAGCGGAATAAGGATCATGGTTGCCAGGATCGCGCCATTGAAGATAAAGGTCCCAATCATCCAGTACTTGGACTTGGTCTTGATCTGGCCACCGGATTCCATCAACGAGGATTCGAACATATGCAGCCTCTTTACTGTGAAGAAGAGCTATTTTTCTTTAGACACCACGTCGCTTCAATTTGTTCCCGAGTTCATTCCAATCCATCGGCAAAATAGCCGAACCCTACACTTTGGCCCGCTTTCCTGCAGGCAATGTCACTGACTTGCCCCGCTTCACCCGCCAATCCTGGTACGCCACCAGCATCGGAGCCGCAACCGCAATCGACGAGTACGTTCCAATCAAAATTCCTACAACCAGTGCGAACGAGAACCCATGCAGAACCTCGCCGCCAAACAGATACAGCGAAAGCACGGTCAAAAACGTCAGTCCAGACGAGATCACCGTCCGGCTCAAAGTCTGATTGATGCTCCGATTAACGACATCATGCAGCGACTCCCGCCGCGACAACGCCAGATTCTCACGAATGCGGTCGAAGACGACGATCGTGTCGTTCATCGAATAACCAATCAACGTTAGGATGGCAGCGATAACGGTAAGGGTTATCTCCTGGTTCGTCAAACTGAACGCACCAACCGTAATCAGCGTGTCATGGAATACCGCCACAACCGCCGCAACACCATAGATAAGCTCAAACCGGAACCACAGATAGATCAGCATCCCGATCAGCGAGTAGAGCGTCGCCAGCCACGCCTGCTTCTGCAGCTGCTTTCCCGCCGTCGGCCCGACAATCTCTACCTGCTCGATCGTGAAGGCCGAGTCATGGTAGTTCGCATTCAAAGCGGTCTCGACGCTCTGACGGCCCGCGTCATGCGACTGGTCGGTCGCCGTCGACTCCGGCAGCGCAATGATCACCTTATTTGCAGCATGTCCGCTGGGATCACTGACCCGCTGAATCCGGGCATCATGGACGCCAGCGCGATCCATCGCCTGCCGGATATGATCCTCGTTTGGCGTCTGGTCGAAGGCTACACGAACCTGCGTTCCTCCCTTGAAGTCGACGCCTAGCGGAATGTGATGCCAGAACAGGATGCTCAGCACGCCTAAGACGGAGAAGATGAGAGAAAACCCAAGGAAGTACCACTTCTTCCCGAGCCAATCGATATTCGTTGTACGAAACAGTTCCAAGCTCACGCTCTTAAACCCTCAGCGGCAGCCCCGCAGGGCCCGCAATCTTTCGGAAAAACTAAATGGACAGCGCCGCGCCGCGTTCTTTCTTCTGCAGAATCGTGTCGAAGATCACACGCGAGACCAGAACCGCGGTAAAGATATTGGCAAACAGACCAAAAGCCAGTGTTACGGCAAACCCGCGCACCGGTCCTGAACCAAACAGGAACAGGATCATCGCCGACACGATCGTCGTCACGTGAGTATCCACGATGGTGACCCATGCATGCGCAAAGCCTTGCTGCACTGCTGTCGCCGCCGTCTTGCCAGCCCTCAGCTCTTCACGGATGCGCTCAAAGATCAGCACATTCGAGTCCACGCCCATACCGATCGTCAAAATCACACCGGCAATACCCGGCAGCGTCAGCGTAGATCCCGTGAAGCCCATGAAGCCCAGCAAAATCACCAGGTTCAAAATCAGAGCCAGGTCAGCATTGATCCCCGCGCCGCGATAGTAGATCAGCATGAAGATCATCACCGCCAGCATGCCTGCAATCGCCGCGACAATGCCCTGGTGAATCGAAGCGGCACCCAGGCTCGGTCCGACCGTCCGCGTCTCCAGATACGAGATTGAAGCCGGCAGCGCGCCCGTTCGCAGCATCAACGAAAGATCGTTCGCCTGCTGCTGCGTAAACGCACCGGTAATCTCGCCGCTATCGCGAATCGCCGACTGAATCCCCGCAACCTCGCGCACCTTGTTATCCAGCACAATCGCCATCGAGCCCGGCGTTGCGCTCGACGCCGTATGCGCCTCGGTGTACTTGTAGAACCGGTCGCCCGCTTCCGTCGTCAGATTGAACCGGATATTCGGCCGGCCGTTCTGATCCTGTCCCGGCTGCGCATCGCGGAAGTCCGTACCTTCCACTTCGCTCACTCGCTTCAACAACCAGATCTGATCCGGCGCACCCGCAGAGCCCGACCCATGCACCAGCTCGGAGTCAGCAGGAATCACCCCGCCATTGGCCTGCATCGCAGCCTGGTCGCTCTCGTAAGGCCCACCGGTAACGGCGTGAATCGACAGCTTGGCAGTCGACTGGATGATCTCTTCCACCCGGGCCGGATCATCAACGCCCGGCAACTCCACCAGAATCTGGTTCTCACCAAGCCCGTACTTCTGAATCACCGGCTCGCTGACGCCCAGCTTGTCGATGCGCTCGCGAATCGTCTCAATCGACGTATCCAGCGTCCGCGTCTCCAGGTCCCGAATCGCGCCCAGCTTCATCGTCAGCGTCGAGTTCCCATCGGCAGTCGTCACAACGTCATAGGTCGAGTAGTCACTGCCCTGCAACACACTACGCGCATCACTTAGCTTCGCCGCCGGAATCCCCGACACCACAATCGTCTGCGGCCGCGCCGGGTCCGTCTTGCCGACGGTCGCACCGACAACTCCCGCCTTCTGCAGGTCGCCCTCCAGCCGCGCTACGTCCCGGTCCGTGGCTGAAACAATCGCCTCAGCGACGTGAACCTCCAACACCAGGTGCGTGCCGCCTTTGAGGTCAAGCCCCAGGTGAATACGATCTTTGATCGACTGCGTGAGCCCGCCATGTGGAATGCCCACGATGCCGAAACAGAAGATCACCAGTACCGCAACGATGAATGCCGATTTCCCGGCCAGATTCTTGCCCATGATCTTTATTGAAGGGTGCAGCCGCGATGCCTTGCTTCAACCTCGCCGCCGTACTCCTCGCTTCTTCCTCATCCGTTTTTAACGGTTCAATCTCAACGTGCTCGCTTCAAAATCTGATACTGCTAAAACCTGATACTTCTGTTTTGAAATCTTCTTTAGGCGGCTTGTTCGTCCGTCGTAACTGCGGCAATCGCGCTCTTGACGAACTCCAGCTTCACGCCATCCGGCTGCACGCGCAATATAACCAGATCGTCTTTCACGGTCAGCACCGTCCCACGAATACCGCCGTTCGTGGTCACACGGTCGCCGGTCTTTAACTGACCCAGCATCTCCTGCCACTTTTTCTGCTTCCTCTGGTTCGGTGCAATCATCAAAAAGTAAAGCACCACGAAAAACAGGATCGGCAGCGCGAGACTGCCCAGATTACCCAGCCCGCCCACCGCACTCTGCAACCACATCGCAAACATCAATCAAAACTCCGTTCCCTACTCAATCTCTTCCAGCCGCGGCAATCTAAAAATGCCCCGCAGAAGCGCCAGAACAGACGCAACTTCGCTTCCAGCACAAAAGAGGGCCTAGCCCCTAAGCATCGCGTAACCGAACGGCAGTGTCAAGGCGCCGTCCCCGCCGAACCCTTGGGCGCACGCCGCTTCCAGGCCATTCTCAACGCCGCCTCAAGCACATCGGCGCTCACCGCGTCCAGCCGAACCCGGGTCATCCCCATCCGTCCCCATCCACCCGGAACCGGCGAAAACACATCAGGGGAGTCCTCCACCATCCCCGCCTGCTGCTCCGGCGTCAGCATCAGCACCCCGTACCCCTCCTTTTCAAACGCAAGAGTACAAAAGATCTTTCCCCCAACCCGAAAGTCCGGATGCCCTCCATGAGCGCCCTCCGAAGCTCCCGGCAGCTTCAAAGCCATTCGCCGATACTGAGCTCCCGTCATCCGCGACCTCCCTCAAAAAAACTCCCAGAAAATCTCCAGACAGACTACGCCAAATTTATCCGACATCTCGGCCAGCCCCAATCCAGCTCAACGCAATCTCATACACTGCTTGCAACACTCATCACTCTCTGCCAAAGCGAACCACCGAAACAACGAAGGAGCCAATCCGAAATGTCCCTCTCCGAAGACCTCGCCATCATCGCCCGACAGGAAGCTGAACTCCGCTTCACCAGCTTCGACTACGACACTGCCTGGCGTCTCGGTCTCAGCCTCCGCGATCTGGCCACCACTCGCAAGCACTCCATCGTCATCGACATCCGCCGCTTTGGCGATCCCTACCAGCCCCTCTTCTACACCGCCTTCGCCGGCACAACACCCGACAACCCCCGCTGGGTCCAGCGCAAATGCAACGTGGTCTCCCGCTTTCATCGCAGCTCCTACGCCATCGGCCTCTCACTCGAGCAGACCAACCGCACCTTCAACGACCGCTACAACCTTCCCGACGCCGACTACGCAGCCCACGGCGGCTGCTTCCCCATCCACATCGCCGGAACCGGCATCATCGGCAGCGTCACCGTCTCTGGCCTCGCTCAACGGGAAGACCACAATCTAGTCGTCGAAGCCCTCTGTCTCGAACTCAAACACGACATTGCCTCACTCCGTCTTCCCAACCCTTCCTAATCAAGTTCACAAAATTGGTTGCAGTCAATTAGGCCATCATTGAGCCGACTAGCTAATGGATAACTGATGGCACAATACAGTGCATTCACTGTGGCAGTGTAAAAATACACGGGTTTATATCGGCGTTGCTGCTGCTGGCAACGATATAAACAGGATCAGTGGAATCCCACACTCCACCTGTGTCAGAGTTTGTCAAAATATATTCCCTGTCCGACACCGGGGCCGCGTTTCCGCTTCCGAAGAATCCGTTACTCGCCTCCTTTAACGTCACCTGAGGAGCATTCGCTTTGAATGACCCTGCGCACTTCAGTCGTCCAGAGAAATTTAGCCGCCTGTTTGCCGATAAAACAATCGCATAGTAATAGGTGACGATAGGAGATCCGAAACGAATAGCCGGGGGTTTGGTTTCAGTCGCCACTTGGATGGCTACAGCCCCTATCTTTGTATTGATCAAGGGATTCATTTTTCCCAATGACACTACGCAATTATTGACTGCATTTTGCTGATTCATGTTTTGCTTACGTTGCTCGTCTACTGTTTGTCGTTGATTTAAATTTGATTGTTCTAGACCTCTCATATACGCGGCTTCAATCTGAGCATTGCTCTGGCATCTGCCGTAGTCGCTGGCAATAGAGGACTTCTCCTGGGCCATAACCTGAGAATTGCGGTGTTCATCTTGCCAAGCGCCATCGCAAGCGGCTACCAAACAAATGGCTCCAGCTACCCAAAACCATTTCGCAACTACTGGCTTTTTTTTCACGGCAGAAACCGTGGCAAGAATGAAAGACGCGATGCCACTCATAAGCGCCACCAAGTGAGCGCTAACATTTCCAAGAAACAGCAAGTGATTTCCCACGTACACCTCTGCGAGTATCCAGAAGCAAATGGTCTCACCGATGGCAGTACAGAGTCGATGTAGTTACTACTCGGTAACTATTTGATTTGGTGTGATTTTTCAACCTGACCACATGCCGCAAGCTAACGCCTATCAAAGCATTTTCGCGCCGTGATACCGTACCGGGATGCGTCTTTTAACTGCTCTTTTCACCGTCGCCATCGCGACCCCGTGCGTCCTCGCTCAGACCCCCGCAACATCCACCGCAACTCCAGCCTCCGTCTCGCCTGACACCCGCGCCGCCGTCAGCAAACTCATCGGCGAAGTCATGGTCAACGGCAAAGCCTACGACTACGACCGCCACCTCGCCGACAACATCGGCCCGCGCCTCACCGGCTCCGACAACTACGTCCACGCCGTCTCCTGGGCGCAAGACGAATTCAAATCCCTAGGCCTCAAAAACATCCACACCGAATCCTTCACCATGCCCACCCTATGGGAGCCCGAGACACCCGCCGTCGGCAACATCATCGAGCCGCGCAACCAGCCGCTCCACATCTTCTCCGCCGGATGGAGTCCATCCACCCCCGCCGAAGGCATCACCGGCAAAGTCGTCTACATCTCCCAGGTACTCCCCATCGAAAAGCTGCAAGCCGCAAAAGACAAGATCACCGGCAACATCGTCCTCTTTGATAGCGCTAGCTTCGGTGAGCATCCCGCCATCGGCGATGAACTCAAGGCGATCACCCTGCTCAACACCTTCGCACCCAAAGCTGTTCTCCTCACCGGCAGCGCCAACGGCACGCAAAACGCCGACTCCATCAGCTTCAACGGGGTTATGGCTACCTTCCCCGCCGCACAGATCGGCCTCGAAGACGAGCTCCTCATCAAGCGCCTCCTCGACGAAGGCCCCGTGACGGTCCACTTTTCCTTCAAGAACCGAGTCCGCCCCGCAACCGAGGTCCAGAACGTAATCGCTGAGATCCCCGGCCGCGAAGAGCCCAACTCCATCGTCATCGTCGGCGCCCACCTTGACTCGTGGCACCCCGGGACCGGCGCACAGGACAACGGAACCGGCGTCGCCACCGTCCTCGAAGTGGCCCGCGCCGTCCAGGCTCTCGGTCGTCCGCCCCGCCGCACCATGCGCTTCATCCTCTTCGGTGGCGAAGAGCAAGGTCTCGTCGGCTCCAACTCCTACTCGAAGAAACACGCCGCCGACATGGCCTCTATCGACGCCGTCCTCATCTCAGACACCGGCGCTCAACCCTCAAAGGGCTGGTACCTCATGGGCCGCGCCGACGAAAAACAAGCCCTCACCAACATCGAACCTCTACTCGCCGGTCTCGGCTCCGACGGCACCAACGCCGACACCGAGTTCCTCTTCGAGACCGACCACGCAGGCTTTGATGTCGCCGGAGTCCCCACCCTCGTTCTCTGGAACGGCGTCGATAAGTACTTCAAGCTCCACCACCAAGCCTCCGACACCTTCGACTCCGTCGTTCAGGCCGACCTGACTCAAGGTGTAGCCACCACAGCGGCCACTGCCTACGCCATCGCAGACTCCGCCCAGCCCTTCGCCCCCCACGACACCCCCGCCGAAGTAGAAGACATGCTCAAGAAAGCCAACGAGTATGACAACTACAAAGCCCTGAAAGCAGCAGGCTTCGTCCCGTAACAAAAACACGTAGCGATAACAAAACATAGCAAACAAAAACCATTGCGGCCTGACGAAGTATCACCACCGTCAGGCCGCAAACTTCATACCCATCAAGCCACTAAACCCCAGCCTGCGCCGCAACTCCCGCCACCAACTCCCCCCGCACCCGATCCATCGTATCCAGATAAAACGCGATATTGTGCAAGCTATTCAGCACCGCACTCAACGGCTCCCCCGAAGCAAACAAGTGCCGCAGATAAGCCCGCGTATACCGCTGGCACACCATGCACCCGCACCGAGCGTCGATCGGCCCCTGATCCTCCGCATACTCCTTCTTCTTAATGTTGATGCGCCCCTCCGACGTAAACAGCAACCCATGCCGCCCCGCCCGCGTCGGCAGCACGCAGTCCATCATATCCACACCCATCCGCGCACACTCTTCAATCTCATCCGGATACCCCACCCCCATCACATATCTCGGCTTGTCCTTCGGCAGATGCTCCAGCGTCCGCGCAATCATCTCCCGCGTCACCTCCCTAGGCTCACCCACCGCCAGCCCCCCAATCGCATATCCCGGCAGGTCCATCTCAACCAGCCGCTCCGCGCTCTCTTTCCTCAGATCCGCATACATCCCACCCTGCACAATCCCAAACAGACTCTGCGTAGCTCCCCCCAGCGCCTCAAACCACGGCACCCGCTCCTTATGCAGCTCAAAGTGATCCTTCGACCGCAACGCCCAGGCATGAGTCAACCCCATCGACTCCCGCGTCCGCTCCCACGTCGCCGGAGTCTCCACGCACTCATCGAACACCATCGCAATGTCCGCCCCCAGCGCAATCTGCACATCCATCGAGTGCTCCGGCGAGAAGAAGTGCTTGCTCCCATCCAGATGCGATCGAAACTCCACACCATCCGGCGTAATCTTCCGCAACTTACTCAAACTAAAAACCTGAAACCCACCCGAGTCCGTCAGCATCGGCCGCTCCCAGCTCATAAACCGATGCACCCCACCCATCCGCCTCACCAGCTCATGCCCCGGCCGCAGATAAAGATGGTACGTATTCGCCAGAATAATCTGCGCGCCCTTCCCCCCGGCGCCGACCACCTCCAGCAGACTCTGCGGCACCGCCTTCACGCTCGCCGCCGTCCCCACCGGCATAAACACCGGCGTCTCCACCACGCCATGCGGCAGCCTCAGCCGCCCCCTGCGCCCGCCACCCTCAGCAACTTTGTCGACTTCAAACGAAAATCCCATCTCTTGAATTGTATGGCGTGTCTGTTTCGCACCTAAAACTCGACATAATCGACAGATTCATACTTCCGTAACCTCCCGTTAATTCATCTGATGTTCAACTTCAATTCACATCCGCAACGTTTTCCAAGCCCAAAATTGCACCTGCACTCATTTTCAAAACTTTTGAGGCTCAAAAAATGATTCGGAAACTCCTTGCCCTCTCGTTGTCTTCGACCCTCATCCTAAGTGGCTGCGGCCAGGGCACGCTCAGCAATCCCGCCGGCAACGGCAACTCGAACACCACTCCGCCGCCCACACCTCCGACGCCGACCACCGCTTCTGCCGCCATCAAGCACGTCGTCGTCATCTTCGGTGAGAACATCTCCTTCGACCACTACTTCGGCACCTACCCGGTCGCGGCCAACCTGCCCAGCAATAAATCACAGTTCACCGCAAAGGCTGGCACTCCCGTCCCGGTTAACCTCACCTCTGCGGGCCTGCTCTCGAACAACCCCAATCGCAACATCCTGAATCTCGCCGGAGCCACCAACCCCTTCCGTCTCGACATCGCCCAGGCTGCGACCGCCGACCAGGACCACGACTACAACCCCGAGCAGTTGGCATTCGACAACGGAAAGATGGATCTCTTCCCGCTCTCCGTCGGTACGCCGAACCCCACTACTCTCTCCCAGTCCACTGGCGCTCCCGCAATCACAGCCACAACCGGACTCACCATGGGCTACTATGACGGCAACACCGTCACCGCACTCTGGAACTACGCCCAGCGCTACGCCATCAACGACAACTCGTTCGGTACCACCTTCGGTCCCTCCACCGTTGGCGCTCTCAACCTCATCTCCGGCCAGACCAACGGGGCTATCGATACAGACAACTCAGGATCCACCATCGACGATGGACAGGGCGGATTGACAGAGATCGACGATCCCGATCCCGCCGGCGACATCTGCTCCGGATCCGGCACCATCAGCATGACCGGCAAGAACGTCGGCGATCTTCTCAACACAGGCAAAGTCACCTGGGGCTTCTTCGAGGGCGGCTTCGACCTCACCATAACCAACTCAGACGGCTCGACCGGATGCAAACGCAGCACCACCTCCGCCATCACCAAATCACCTAAGGTTGATTACATCCCCCACCACGAGCCCTTCCAGTACTACGCCAGCACCGCAAACCTGAATCACCTGCGCCCCACCTCGATCGCTGCCATCGGCACCACCGACCAGGCGAACCATCAGTACGACATGCACGACTTCACCGACGCTCTTGCCGCCGGCAACATGCCCGCAGTCAGCTTCCTCAAGGCCCCCGGCTTCCAGGACGCCCACGCCGGCTACTCTGACCCCATCGACGAGCAGACCTTCGTCGTCAACACCATCAACGCCATCCAGAATTCACAATTCTGGAGCAGCACCGCCATCATCATCGCCTACGACGACTCCGACGGCTGGTATGACCATGTCTTCAACATCGTCAACGGCTCCACGACTGCTCTGGATGCCTTCACCAGCCCCGGCGTCTGCAGCACCAGCACCGCCAACGGATCCAACGCACTCGGCGGCGTCGCCACCAACAACCCCGTCCAGGGCCGTTGCGGCTATGGTCCCCGTCTGCCACTCATGGTCATCTCGCCATGGGCTCAACCGAACTTCGTAGACCACACCGTGACCGACCAATCCTCCATCACCCAGTTCATCGAAGACACCTTCCTCTCCGGTGCTCGTATCGGTGGTGGCTCCTTCGACAAAATCGCCGGAAGCCTGAACAAGATGTTCAACTTCTCCAACGGCGCTGCTCCTCCAGCACCCAACGTCGTTATCCTCAGCCCCACCACTGGCCAGGTCACCAGCGGCAACTAACGTCACTGTTTACATAGCCGTCACATTTACTTCGTATCCTTGAAGGCACGCACTCCCCAGCGGAGTGCGTGCTTTTTTGCTAGCCTCATTAATTCCGGAGCCCGCCCGTTGTCCGATTCCAGCTCGTCCCGACGCCGCTTCCTGCAACAGACCGCCGCCCTCGGCCTCCTCTACAGCTCCCGCCACGGCTTCGCCCAAATGCAGGGCCAGATGCACGACATGCGCCAGATGTCGCCCGCCCAGAAGCCCATCCCCAACGCCCCGGACAAAAACGTCCCGATGCTGCACGTCCTTCAGCTCACCCCCTTCGTCGACGCGCTCCCCGTCCCCGAGACCATGGGCGTAGCGCATCCCGGCAAACTCCGCATCACCATGCGCGAGATACACGCCAAAATCCATCGCGACGTCCCCCCCACCCGCATGTGGAGCTACGGCCCAACGCCGCTCGCCCCCATCATCGAAGCGCGCTCCGGCCATCCCCTTGAGATCGAGTGGGTCAACAACCTTCCCACCACACACTTTCTGCCCATCGACCACAGCCTCCACGGCTGCGGCCACGACATCCCCGACGTCCGCACCACCACGCACGTCCACGGCGCTCGCGTCCCCTCCAAAGCCGACGGCTACCCCACCGACTGGTTCGTCCCCGGCAAAAGCCGCACCTGCGTCTATCCGCTCAAACAGGACGCTGCCGCCCTCTGGTATCACGACCACGCTATGGGCCTCAACCGCCTCAACACCTACGCCGGTCTCTTCGGCCTCTTCCTCGTCCGCGACGAGGCGGAAGACTCGCTCCATCTGCCCTCCGGCAAATACGAGATCCCCCTCATCCTCTACGACCGCGAACTCACCGCCGACGGCCAGCTCTTCTACCCCACCTCCGGCGACCCCGAGCACCCCTGGGTCTCCGAGTTCGAAGGCGACGGCATCTTCATCAATGGAAAGATCCGCCCCTACTTCGAAGTCGAGCCGCGCCTTTATCGCTTCCGCATCCTCAACACTGCCAACAGCCGATTCTTCAGTCTCTCGCTCGACACGCAAGAACCCATCACCCAGATCGGCAGCGACCAGGGCCTCCTCAGCGCCCCAGCCGACCTCCAGCATCTGACCCTCGCTCCAGCCGAGCGCGGCGACGTCCTCATCGACTTCAGCAGATCCGCCGGCAAAACTCTTCACCTGCGCAATGGCGCCCTCGACATCCTCCAGTTTCGCGTCGCCGCGCAAACCGCCTCACCCAATCCTTCGGTCTCCGTGCCAAAGACTCTTCGCACGATCGAGCGCATCCCCGAGTCCTCCGCCATCACCACCCGCACCATCACGCTCGACGAGTATGAGGACAAAGTCGGCAACTCCATGCTCATGCTGCTCAACCACAAGCGGTGGCACGAGCCTGTCACTGAGCGGCCAAAACTCAACACCACCGAGATCTGGGAGTTCGTCAATCTCACCGCGGACACCCACCCTCTGCACCTCCACCTGGTGCGCTTCCAACTGCTTGACCGTCGTCGCTTCGACGTCTTCAGCTACTACACCTACAAAAAGCTCCGCTACACCGCCGACGCGGTTCCCCCGGCACCTGGCGAAGCAGGCTGGAAGGACACCATCCAGTGCCCGCCCAAGACCATCACCCGAATCATCGTCCGCTTCGAAGGCTACACCGGCAACTATCTCTACCACTGCCACGTCCTCGAACACGAAGCCAACGACATGATGCGCCCCTTCGAAGTCATCGCCTGAGAGCGTGAGCCAACCCCAAAAGACCACAAATTGGCCTCAAAAACCAGCGAAAGTACCACGCCGAACCACCAAAAAGCACGGCTCTGCGACTCCAGAAGAGACGCACACACTCTCACGACTCTCCCTGACGTGAAGGGCCGTCATCCTGACCCAAGCGCAGCCGCATCCTCAAAAGTGCCGCCATCCTGACCCTGGGCGTCGCAGCCGTATCCTCAAAGGGCCGTCATCCTGAACGCAGTGAAGGACCCCCGTATTCCGTCTTTGTCTTTAGTCTTGTCTTTGTCTTTGTCTTTGTCTTTGTCTTTGTCTTTGTCTTTAGCCTGTGTCCAACTACCTAAAGAAGCGTCATCTCGACCGAAGCAACAGACAGTCTCACCGTCTGTTGCGTAGTGGAGAGACCCCCGTATTTTGCCCGTGCCGTCTCATACACCCTGCCGTTGTGCCAGCCAAAACAGCGTCCTTGATGTATTTCGTCTTTGCAATGAAGCAGGCAGATAGCTGCTTTGACTTCGCACCAACTCAAGCCACCGCAAAACCTGTCAAGCCCCAAAGCACATAAAACCCGCTCCAGCCGCGACGAATCGCGTGGCGTATGAGTTATGCCTCACCAGCTAAAATAGAAGCAGGTCATTGAAAACAGAGTCGATGAAGTTGGACTGACGAGTAGCAACATCAGCCCAACGGATCATAGACGCTATCTGACTGAAAGCAAGTATTTTAGCCACAAGTCATTTATTTTGAGTATTTTGCAGGAACGCCATCCCGCAAAACCATTCATAATAAATGACTTACGCGCAAAATACCCCACCCCCGGGGGGAGGGGGTAGCTACTCCGCCTTCACGACTGGCGCAGCAGGCTTGGTAACGGGCATCCCGAGGTATTTGTCGTACCAGTCAAACCAACGCTGGTACCTGTCCCGAACAAAACTCGGCCGCGTGAATCCATGGAACTGCCCCGGATACACCACCAGCTCCGCCGTCGTCCCAACGCTCTTCAGCGCCTGGTACATCTGCTCGCCACCCACCAGCGTCACGTTGAAGTCCTTATCGCCGCCCATAAACAAAGTCGGCGTCACGATCTTGTCCGCATGCAAAAACGGATAGGACAGCTTTAGATACGGCTCGATGTTCTTCCACGGCGGCTGCAGTTCATTGTCATACTGCAAAATGTATTGATCGACCCCGTACATCCCCAGCAGATTCGCAGTCCCCGCGCCGCTCGAAGCCGCCTTGAACCGCGTCGTGGAAGCAATCGTGTAGTCGGTCAAAATCCCGCCATAGCTCCACCCGCCAACACCCATGCGCTCCGCGTCGATCTTCCCTGACGCCACAGCACCATCGACCGCCGCCAGAAGGTCCTTGACCTCTTTATCGCCCCAGTCCGCATTGATCGCGAAGCTGTAGTCATGCCCTCGCCCCGTGCTCCCGCGATAGTTCACCTGCAACACCGCAAACCCATGCGCCGCGAGCAACTGCCGATCCGGTGCAAACCGGTGCGAGTCCTGCGACGTCGGGCCGCCGTGAATCCACAACAGCATCGGCGCCTTGGTCCCCGCCGTATACCCAAATGGCATCGTCAACAGGCTATGCACTTCGTTCCCGTCCTCCGCCTTCGCCGACAGATCCTCCGCCGGAGCCAGCGCTAACTGCGCCATCAGAGCATCATTATGCCCGGTCAGCTTCCTCAGCGCCTTGCTACCCGATGGGCCATCAAACGCATAGATCTCCGGAGCCGCCAAATCGGTAGTCCACACCACCGCCACATGCCCATCCGCAGCCGAGATCGTATTCACCGATCCCTTCTCCGCCGTCAGCCGCGTCACATCCTTACCGTTGAACGGCACTTCCGCCAGATACTCCACGCGATCCTCAGCGATCGTCGTCAACAACGCCTTCCCGCCAGGAGCGAACACCGGAGCACTCGTCAGCATCTCTGCCGTAGCCGTCAGCACCTCCGGCGCCCCACCAGTCGCCGGCACGACAGCCAGCCGCTCCATGTCATAGATCGAATACCGCGGCGAAACCCCCTGCCGATACGCAATCAACGAGCTATCCGGGCTCCACGCCAGCGGCCCCCCATCCACCCCACTGAAGCTGGTCAGTTTTTTCGGAACCGAGTTCCCCTTCGCCTCCACAACAAACACATCCGAGTTATTCGACCGATCAGGATCAGGCGCCTCCTGATTGCTCACAAACGCGATAAGCTTTCCATCAGGCGACCACTCCGCCTGCCGCTCCTCAAACTTGTCTTCAGTCTTGTCATCCCCGATCACTCGCGTCAGCTTCTTCGTCGCAATCTCAAACAGAAAAAGATGCTCACGCTTGTCCGACAGATACCCCTGAATATCCTGCTTGAAGTGATAGCGATCGATCACGATCGGCTTCGGCGGGGTTGGCTTCGCACCCTTCTCCGGCTCAGGCTCCTCCTTTGCCCGTAGCGTCAGCAGCATCTGCTTCGAGTCAGGCGACCATCGATAGTCCTCGATGTCTTCCTTCACCTCGGTCAGCTGATTCGCCTCACCGCCACGCCGATCGAGCAGCCACACCTGCGAACCCTTCGCCTTACCCGGCCGCGACGAAGTAAACGCAAGCCACTTACCATCCGGACTCCAGCGCGGCGACGACGCGCCCTCAGTCCCATACGTCAGTTGCACGTCCTGCTTCCCGTCCCAGCTCACCATCCACAAGTCGGAGACGCTCTTATCCTCGCCCACATCCACCGTCGAGGTTGTATAAGCAATCCACCCCCCATCCGGAGAGACCTGCGGACCACCGACATTCACCAGTTTCGCCAGGTCGTCGATCACCATCGCTCGCTTCTGACCAAATCCAGCAACGGTTAAAACGCACAAAGGCAGCAGACAGAGTCCGGCACGGTGCAACATGTGATATCTCATGAGAGGCAGTCTAGCAGAGCACTTAACCCGCCGAAATATCCAAGAACTCTCCATAAAACTCACGTAGACTAGCCGTCAATCGCCATGGCAGAGTCGCCACACAATCCGCCGGAACCAGTCACCATGCCTGATCCGCTGATGACGGAACCTGAACTGGTATCTCCCGACGTCGCGATCATGACGAAGCCGCCCGCCGGCCGCCGAGCCGCCGCCACCTTCATCTTCTTCACCGTGACCCTCGACATGCTCGCCCTCGGCATGATTGCCCCGGTCTTCCCCCGGCTTATCGAAGGCTTCCTCAACGGCGATACCTCCCGCGCAGCCGAGATGTTAGGCCTCTTCGGAACCGTCTTCGCCGCCATGCAATTCTTCTGCTCCCCCATCGTCGGCTCACTCTCCGACCGCTACGGCCGACGCCCCCTCGTCCTTCTCTCCAACTTCGGCCTTGGCCTCGACTACGTCCTGATGGCCTGGGCCCCGACCCTCAACTGGCTCTTCCTCGGACGCATCATCTCAGGCCTAACCTCCTCCAGCATCCCCACGGCGATGGCCTACATGGCCGACGTCACCCCCCGCGAGCGACGCGCGGCAGCCTTCGGCATGTTGAATGCCGCCTTCGGCGCAGGCTTTGTCCTCGGTCCAGCCGTAGGAGGAATCCTCGGCAACATTAATCCACGCCTGCCCTTCTGGGTCGCAGCCTGCCTCTCGCTCATCAACGGCTTTTATGGCTTCTTTGTCTTACCCGAATCCCTGTCGAAAGAAAATCGCAGCCCCTTCTCCTGGGCTCGAGCTAATCCCGTCGGATCCCTCTCGCTGATCCGCCGCGGCAACATGATCGCCATCGCCGCCGTTCTCCTGCTCGGTTACATCGCCCAACAGGTCCTGATGAACGTCTACGTCATCTACGCCGACTATCGCTATCACTGGACCGACCGCACCGTCGGCCTCTCGCTCGCCGTCGTCGGCATCTGCACCATCATCTATGGAGCGTTCTTGGTCAAACCCGTCGTCGCCAAATTAGGCGAACGCGGAGCCATCACCATCGGACTCATCGGCGGAGCCATCGGCTATTCAATGATCGGCTCGTCCAAAACCGGCCTCTTCTTATGGTTCGGCATACCCCTCCTCAACATGATGACCTTCGCCTGGCCTGCCGCCCAAAGCCTCATGTCCCGCAAGGCGAGCCCCTCCGAACAAGGTCAACTCCAGGGCGCCATCAACAGCCTCCGCGGCATCGCCGGCCTCATCGGTCCCGGCATCTTCACGTACATCTTCAGCAGATCCATCGGCGTTGGCCTCCACATTCCTGGTGCGCCCTTTTACACCGCTGCCGCGATGCTCCTCATCTCACTAGCCTTGGCACAACGCGCAGCAGCAAGCCAGCCGCGAGCCGCAGCCTGATGCTTGCGACCTATTTGGGCTTGCCGAGCCAGGAGTACTGCCATGCGGCTGTGACATTCTGATAGTTGCCGCCAAATCGAATGTAGGTGCCGTTGCTGTAGCTGAACTTCAGAGACTGCCGTTTGGAAATTGGAAATGAAACGGTCCCCCCAATGCGGGAGTTCGCCTGCTGGGTGATTGGGTTTTGTACACCGTTAATACTCGTCTTCCCACCGAACCAGTAGTTACCGTCCAGAGAGGCCCACAACCGTGGCTTCGCCTCGTAGCTAAGATGGCCCTCAAACGAACCGATAGGATTTTGCGTTTGTGACCGTGTGCCCGCGTAGTAGATATTGCGCGACCAGAAATCAGTGTTCGTCGTGAAGAACCACACCCCCGCGTACCCATCGAGCTGCAGATTCTTCCAACGTTGAGAGTAGCCAAACTCTGGTTTGAACGACCACCTATTGGTCCCCCAGTTGATTAGCTTGGTCGGATCGTACTGCCCGGTCGGAGCGAGCACCTTCAAACTGACGCCAAGCAGAACCTTCTGTTTCCACTTCATGTAGTCTCTTGGCGACATCGCCGGGCCACCCTTCAAATTGACGGATAGCCGAAAGATAGAGTCCACGAGACCGGAACGGTAGAGGTTCGTTCCAGCACCGGCTACAGTCCCATTAAAGTTTCCGACTGCGTAAGGTAACGAGGCTACGACATTCGCAGACCGACCGAAGAAGCCGAATGAGTGGTAGTAGCTGAAAATCGGTATGCTGTAGGTTCCCTTAGCGTCAGAAACAGGAAGGGCGCCGTTGAAGTTAATGTCGCCATCATAGAAAGAACCGGCCACCGTGACCGCATTGGAGTGCAAAGGAGTAATAACGTAAGCGCGCGGCGTAAGGTCCTGAGCTCCGAGCTCATGCACCGAACAAACCAGAACCACCAACGACGCAAGTTTCAGAACTAGCCGCATCGAATCGCTCTTTGTGACAGTCTCTGTTCTCCTCATCTGAATGCGCTGGCAAGTAGCATAAGCAGCGCTCTCACATCGCCACCTAAGGTTTCGGAGGAGGCGCAGGCTTCGGAATCCGGATCGTCCACGTACCACCGAACACAATCGTGTTTCCCTCAAAGTGGGAGTAGGCGAGGTACTCGTGCTCCGCTTTGAAATAAAGATTTATACCCTTCATCGGGAGAATGTACGTAGCCTGTCCACCGATGGCGTGTACCGAGTAATAGGGAAGTGTGCTGGCAGGGATAGTTAGACCAGTCGATCCGATCGGCACGGTGCCCCCGTTTTGTGTCACCTGCCATTGGTCGTAGCCGATAACGCCAACCTGCAGCAGTTGGCTGAAGTTCTTCTTCAACGGGAGAACCTGCCCGAGACCCCACTCCAAGGTAAAAGCCTGCCCGGGAGTCTTGACGGTGCCATTGGTACCCTGCCTCTCTGAGTGAACCTCCCAGTCCGTGAACACGTTCGCGCTGGTTCCTTTGTTCTTGGTGATGTAGTAGGTGATCCCGTCTAACAGATGATTGCCGAAATAACCGGTCCCAACATTATTCGAAGCGCCGGGGTTGTATCGTCCGGTCGGAACAATCATCCCTTCAGCCAATTGAATATCCGCTCGCTTCAAGTGCCAGCCAAGGCCAATGGGCTCAACAAGGGTATCGGCCATTCCGCCCCCGCCCCCGGTGGCGCTCAAATCGGGGATGCCTGGATTTTGAGTCGGAAGATCCGCATCGAGAGAACCGCTCGCCGGCGTAAGCCCAAGAGCGAAGAAGATGTTTCCACCCAGAATCTTGTTATCGAGCACGCCGTAGAATAGATTTTCAACCGCCCAGACGTCGTAGTCGCCTGTGGCTCGGATAGCGTTGCCGTTTGCGTCATTGAATGTACCGGCACTGTAGTTAATATCGATGTTTACGTAGGTAAACCCGGGAGCCGGTATAATCCCCGCATTCAGACCGGCCTGACCAGGCATCCATTGCGGCTTCTGCTGGCCATGTAAGGGATAAGCACAGCTCAAAAGAACGAACAGAAGAACCGACATTGTGAAACGAATATCCGTAAATCTCAAAAAAGAAGTTCTACGATACAAAGTCATTGTCTGTCCTCTCTCAAACGGCTCGGATTACTGGTCAAAGGAGTAGATACGCTTCCAGTCGTTTTTCATACTGATCACAATCCACGCGTTCTTCGTAGCTTCAAGCAGGAGTTCGTTCGAGAACGTGCCGACATGAGTATCCGGAAGGCCCGACGCGGGGCCATAGGCATACTCGCGTTTCGCATCGTCATGCAGAACGAGCATCATCAGCCGTGCACCATCACCCGCCTGCGTCCACTCCAGCATCTGCGCATCACCTCCGGAGTTGCCGAACGCAGCTTGAGGCCGCTTACCGATAAAAAGATTGATCCCCACCGCCTTTTGCGGGCCATCATCGATGAAGAAACTTTTGGCTCTCGCATCAGCACCGGCTTGCCGCTTTTGTTGTCGTACGTCGTCGCGATACTCGACCCCACAACCTGTTCCGGCGGAACGCCATACACCTTCTCGCTGTAGACGCGCACAAACTCCTGTCCACCACCCGTAACGATGTACGTCCTGAACCCGTTTGCACGCAGATACTGCATCACCTCCAACATCGGCTGATAGACGAGGTCGGTATAAGGTCTGTCGAAGCGAGGAGCCTTGGCCGTAGCAAGCCAGTCTTCCACGATCTTCTGAAAAGCCTCCGTACTCATTCCCGCATGAGTTACAGCAACGATCTGCATCCAGTCTGCCTCGCTGAACTTCGCCATCGCGGCGTTGTCATGAGCAAGTACCGACTTGAACGGCTCCTTCTGTTTCCACTCAGGATGTTGCGGTGCCATCTCACCCACGCGCGCAAGCGCAAACGCGGCTTGAGCGTAGATCGGATGTTCTGTCCAGAGCGTGCCGTCCTGATCGAACGTCGCGATGCGATCCGCGGGCTCAATATACTCCGAGCTGGATTTCTCTGTCGTGTCTTTTACGAAAGCAACAATCGCCTGTTTCGCAGGTCCATCATTCCACGATGGCAGGGGATCGCTTTGAGCTTGCGCTCCTGCCAGTCCAAACACAGCGACCACCAGTAGCAACGTCGTACTCAGGCTTTTGCGCACACGGAGGATGAGACCACTCATATTTCCTACCCTCTTGGTCAAATAACCTGTCACCGTTCGAGCATAGCGACCTTGCGTAACGCCTGCACTTAGCAAAATTGCTAGGGCAACGGGTCCAACAAGAAGAATGCCTGCGATTGATCTGACAACATGAGCCGAAAACAAAAGACAATCCCGCCCACTTACTTAGCCGCCTGCTTCCTTGTCTTCTTCATCGACTGCACAAGCTGCTTCCAATCCACCTCGGTTTGGTCCGCATAAATCTCCGCGAATCTCCCCACTGCATCATCAAATCGCGTCGAAGTCCCCACATACCCCGAGATCATTGCGCTGTCTCCCGCACGAGCATGACCTCGCGCCAACAACTCCCCACACACAGCCGCATACTCCATCAAGCCTGCAGATTTTAAATCCTCCAGCTGAATTGAAGCCTTGTGGTCGTTCAACTGACGCACCAGATACTCCCGTCCGTCCATCGTCGTCCAACCCAGAAACGGATCGGACTGCAACTGCATCGCCTGCTCACCCCGCACTACTCTCTGCCCCTGATGCTGCTTAGCCTTCCGGCCGCGAACCCCGGCAACATACGGTGCATACCCCGACGCGACCTCCTCCTTGATCTGCAAAAATAGCGGATCTTTTCTCCCATTCCCTTCCATGTAAATGCAGTAATCCCGCAGCCCCACCGACCCCGTCCCCACCACCTTGAAAGCCACATCCACCGGTCGGTACTGTTCCAGAAAATGCCTCCGCTGCGGCTGCAAACTCTCCGAATACATCGCCAGCGACCCCACGATCTGCTCCGCCAACGCTCCTTTCACCCTCGTCAGGCTCGGCTGTATTGTCTTGAACACCCGCTCCGGTCTTACAACCACTGCTCCCTTTTGCGCCTTCTTAACGCGCTTCTTCGTGGTCGTCGGAGCAGCGCCTTCCACCTCGGTCAACACCGACAACGTATGCATCGGCGTTGCTCGCTCCGCCATCTGCATAGTCCCTGCCACCGGCAACACGCTCCCCAGCCGATGCACTTTATATCGCGCCACCTCAAGCACCGGCATTCGCGCAAACGAAGCCATCATCATGCGATACCGCGCGAGAAACACCGCTGCGGCGTCCCGGCACTGCAGGTTTTTCGCCCCCGCTGCCCGCCCCGCCAGCACCAGGCTGGTCGCCATCCGCTTCACATCCCATTCGAACGGCGCCACAATCGTCTCATCAAAATCATTGATATCGAACTCCAGCCGCCCGTCCGGTCCTGCAAATGCGCCCAGGTTCCGCACATGCGCATCCCCGCATAGCTGATTGCAAATTCCTGTATTTCCAACGAGAGAAAGGTCATACGCCATCACCGGCACCGCGCCCCGAAAGTACGCAAACGGCGAAGCCGACATCAACTCACTCTTCAACGCGACCAGCGCAGGTACGCGCCCGTTCGTCGACGCATCCAGCAGCTTAAGCGGACTCTCGCGCCGGTCCTTCACGTTCCACGCCTTATGGTGCATCCGTCGCATCTGTTTGCGTCGTTCCTGCCCGAAGGCAAAGCGCTCTTTTGCACTTACCGGATGTGTCATGACGTTCAATCCTCCAACTTCTCTGCAACGAAGAGTCTAGTTCATCGTGACTGGAACAAATTCAAAATAGACGTCCATTCATAGTTACTCCTTTAGACCGGCCATCATCGCCTTGATGTATCCTTGCCCGCATAAGACACACCGATCAACAGGTCCCACGAGGTCCTATGTCCGCCGCGCGAACCAGCGAGTTCTCCAAAATTGAACCGCTTCTTCTACTCTCGGTCACCGTACTCATCCTCTACTTCGCGCGGGATCTCCTTGTCCCACTCACCTTCGCGCTCACGTTGGCATTTCTATTGGCTCCCGCCGTCGCCCGCCTTGAGACCCGACGCGTTCCCCGCGTCCTCGCCGTCGCGCTCGTCGGCATTCTTGCCTTCTCCTGCATCGGCGGAGTAGGCTACGTCGTCGCGCGCCAGCTCCTCAACGTCGCCCGCTCTCTGCCCGACTACCGCCTCAAAATCCAGCAGAAGATGTCCACCGTCCACTCGTCCACCGAGCAGTCCTTCGAAAAAGCAATCGTCGCCTTCGAAGACATCGGCGACGACTTCATCACCAGTGCGTTCACACCAGCAGCCGCCGGAAACAATCAGCAAATGCCTACGCAAATCCAACCCGTTCGCGTCATCGACCCCGACCGAAGCCAGCTCCAGGCCACCGCCGAGCTTCTCATGCGCGTCCTCCGTCCCATAGGAACCATAGGCGTCGTCATCGTCTTTACCATCTACCTCCTGATGAAGCGCGAAGACCTGCGCCACCGCATACTCCTCCTCGCCGGCATGGGCCGCATCAGTCTCATGACCCAGGCCTTGCAAGAGGCAGCCTCGCGCATCAGCCAGTACCTGTTCTTTCAAGCCGCAGTCAACGCCTCTTACGGAATCCTCTTCGGCTCCGGCCTCTATCTCATCGGCGTTCCCGACGCCACACTCTGGGGAGTCCTCGCCGGCATACTCCGCGTCGTCCCTTACGTCGGCACCGCCACCAGCCTCGCGCTCCCACTCATCGTCTCCATCGCCGTCTCTACATCGTGGTTGCCGCCCATCCTTATCCTCGCCCTCTTCCTCGCACTCGAACTCTCCGCCACCAACTTCGTCGAACCCTGGCTCTACAGCTCGCGCACCGGCATCTCCTCCCTCGCGCTCCTCGCCATGGCCATCTTCTGGGCGCTCCTCTGGGGATGGCCCGGCCTCATCCTCTCCACCCCACTCACCGTCTGCATCGTCGTCATCGGCCGCCACGTCCCGCAAATGTCCTTCCTTCACACCCTCCTCGGCACCGACGCCGAACTCTCCACTGAAGCCCACTTCTACGAGCGCCTTCTTGCCATGGACCAGCGCGAAGCCCACGCCATTGCCAATCAGTTCCTCGAGGGCAAGCCCCTCGTCGAACTCTACGACGCGGTCCTCATCCCCGCTCTATCGCTCGTCGAACAAGACCGCCATCAGGGAAACCTCGACGACGTCCGCTGCAACTTTTTCTTTCTCAGCATCGGCGAACTCGTATCCGAACTCACCGATTACAAACAGAAGGTGCCCGCCAACGCCATAGCCACTACGCCGTATCCGTCCCGCTCCGTCAAGTCGGAGGAGTTCGCCATCGTCTGCATCTCAGCCAGCGATCAGGCCGACGAGCTCACCGCTCAAATGCTCGTTCAGCTCATGGAGCGCTCCAACCACCAGACCCTCCTCCTCTCCGCAAACTCGGTCTCCACCGAGATCCTCGACTCGCTCGCCGAAGAGTCCAACACTGTCATCTTCATCTCCGCTCTGCCGCCCTTCGCCTTCTCGCAGGCTCGCGCCATCTGCCAGCGTGTTCGCGCACACCTGCCCAACAACCGCATCGTTATTGGTCTTTGGAACACGACCAACGATCCCGACCAGTCCCCCGAGCAAACACTAGAGCGATTCGGCAGCGGTAAACCCAACGTAGTGGTCAACACTCTCGCTCAGGCTCTACAACAGGTCGCGCAATGGCATCAGCCATACTCCGGCTTCTACTCCGTTAGAAGATGAGAGACCCTCGCGATCGAATCTTTTGATCAAACGTGATAAACCAGCAGACGCCATCAATGTCAGCAGAGGCAGCTGCGTTGTAAAAGAAAAAAGGCCACGCAATCCTCCGCGTGGCCTTTCACTGCTCAAAAATAAAACGAAACTAGTTGATCGAGATCGAAGTCCGCTGCCGCTCTACACCATCCAACGCAACCCAGAGCGCCTTCGCCGCGCGCTCACCAGCAGCAAGCACAGCCTCCTCATCCTCAGGAGCATTCGCAAGCTGCTTATCAATCAGCTCACGCCATACGCTTGCATGCGCGACATCAGCCGTCTGGTGCAGCGTGAAATAACGAGCCGCAGCACCCTCGGTTCCGTAGTGCGCTGCCAGCCCTTCAGCTTTGGTCGTTGCAATCGCCGGCACCTTCGACTCGTACGCATACAGAGCGGCCATCGCAGCCGAGGCCTTCTCCTCCTGCATCAGCTCACGGAACGTCGCCATCAGCGCCGTCATCTCCGGCTGCACCGCATGTCCTTCAACCTCACCACGCGAAGCTCCCATCCCTTCAGCAAAGTCCATCCAAAGATCGCTATGTGGACGACCTGTAGCAACATCCACGCCCTCTTCCTCCGCAAGATTGCGCAGAACCTCGCGCCGCATCTCTCCATCTGGCAGCCGCGAGTGCAGCGCGCTCAAATAAGTCGGAAACGCCGAGACATGGTGCCAATACTCGGTTGCATACTCCCTCAAATCCTCACGCGTCAGCTCACCCTTCGACCATGCCTGATAAAACGGATGCTGCAACAGGTTGAACGGCGCAACGCGCTCCTCGAAACGGCTCCAGAAACCAGCACTCATCGACATAATCAAAGCTCCATAAAAAATAGTTCGCGCGCAAAGGAACGATACACCGCGATGCATCAAGTGTATCCCGCCCAGCCCGTTGGTAGAGTAAGCGACTGATCTCACGAGAAAGTTGCGTAAACTCAGCAACTGGATAAATGCAGCCCCCGAACAGCAAATCTATTACCTGTTCATGACGCGCGACGCAGATGCGAATGGTTTGCCCGGACGAGGACAAAGCCACCAGAAAATTAAGTCCCCAACCGCTCAAGCATCTCCGCCACCGTCAACACCAGCACCGGATGCATCATCTCGGGAGCAATCTCCGCCAACGGCTCCAGCACAAACCTGCGCTCCTGCATCTCGGGATGCGGCAACACAAGTTCCCCGGTCGTCATCGCCACAGAACTTCCATCCCGCTCAACGTAGAGCAACAGATCAAGATCGATCACCCGCGCGCCCTTTGCCACAGCGCCAACTCGGTCCCGCCCCATCGCACGCTCCACCGCGAGCAGCTCCCGCAACAGCGTCAACGGCTCCAGATCGGTCTCCAGCAACAACGCTCCGTTCAGAAATCGCGGCTGCGCCAGAAGGCCCACCGGATCCGTGTCGTAAAACGATGAAACCGCAGTCACCTCGCCCAGCGACCAAATCAGCCGAATTGCCTCCTGCAGATTTGCCTCACGATCCCCAAAGGTAGATTCCAGATTCGATCCGCAAGCAATTGCAGCCAGCGACCTCATGACGCAGCCATCTGGCAGTCGGCAGATTGAGCCATGCGAATCACCACAAACTCACCACGATTAAGCAGCAATTGACCACCGAAAGACCATCAAGAAACACACAAATTACAATGCCGTAGCCGGTTGCAGCCGTCCGACCGCACTCACCGGTTCTGGCACTTCGTCGTAACCGTGGGCCAGCTCCCAGGCCGAGCGATCACGCATAAGTCTTTGCACAAGAGCAGTATGCATCGCATGTCCCGCTCTCTCCGCAACCACCCGCCCCTGAATCCTCCGCCCCGCTAACGCTAAATCCCCAATCAGATCCAAGACTTTGTGCCTGACGAACTCATCCTCAAAGCGAAGTGGTCCATTTTCAACACCTTGCCGGGAGAGAATGATCGCGCTCTCATTCGAAACTCCGCGAATTAGCCCCATATCCCGCAACATCGGCTCATCCTCTTTAAATCCAAAAGTACGAGCCGGCGCAATAAATTTTACGTAGTCCCCAGTCGCCAAATTACCGGTAAACATCTCATAACCAATGGGTTGCGGAAAATCGATGGTGTACTGTATGCGGTATCCCGAATCAGGGTAAACACCAATAAACTTGGTCCCATCCCTTACCTCGACCTCTTTCAAGATCTTTAAGTACTCCCGCCTTCTCCTTTGCTGCTTAAGCCCCACAGAATGAAAAGCTTGCACATAGGGCAAAGCGCTCCCATCCAGAATCGGCACCTCAAGATTGTCGACCTCAACGATCACGTTATCAACGCCAAAGCCGATTAAGGCGGAAAGGAGATGCTCGGTGGTAGAAATCAGCACGCTCTGCCGCATCAGGCTCGTCGCATAGCTGACCTTGGCAACATTACGCCCCACCGCAGCTATCTCGAAGTTGTCTAAGTCTGTGCGTCGAAAGACGATACCGGATCCAGCAGGGGCTGGGATAAGTCGCATGAGCACCGGTGCACCGCTATGTAAGCCAATGCCACTGAACTCTATCTCGGATCGAATTGTCTGCTCAAAGTGAGCTTCCGACACCACGAATCGATTTCTCCTAGAAGAACCGCACATAAGAGTACAGCCCAAAAGAACCTTAGCTATGTGGTAAATCGGCCACACCTTCAGGCTCATACTGACTACTTTTTTCCTCAGGCAATACCGAAACTAATGCCTTTGTCTGCTATAAGATCCGTCCATGGATGTCGCCGCGATTTATAACCAGATCGAAAAACGAAACGTCTCCATTCGAACGACTCTCGAGGAGCTGGTTCGGCAGGAGTCCCCAAGTGAAGACCGGCAAGCGGTTAACGCGGCGATGGCTCTCACGGCAAATTGGTCTGAGGCAATAGGAACCAGAATTAAACGTCACAAACAAACCACGTTCGGCGACATCCTAGAGCTACGTTTTGGTAGCTCTCACAAAGCGCAGAAGCCCGTCCTCCTACTTG
The DNA here is from genome assembly GCF_051013355.1 of Tunturiibacter lichenicola. Classification (GTDB taxonomy): domain Bacteria; phylum Acidobacteriota; class Terriglobia; order Terriglobales; family Acidobacteriaceae; genus Edaphobacter; species Edaphobacter lichenicola_F. The sequence continues at coordinate 2,207,637 of NZ_CP132944.1, forward strand.
GCCATCTCGACACCGTATGGCCCATGGGAACGTTAGCTTCAATGCCTTGGCGCGTTGCTGAGGGACGTTATTGGGGGCCCGGTGTACTCGATATGAAGGCTGGGATTGTCATGGCTCTATCAGCCCTAAGTGCCTTACGTGAGTTGGACTTGGAACGATCCGTCACCCTTTTGCTGAATAGCGATGAGGAGGTTGGGAGCACTGTTTCGCGGGGTATTACGGAGCGTTTGGCCCTTGAATCGGCTGCGGTGCTGGTTTTAGAGCCGGCTCAGGGCTTGGCCTACAAGACGGCCAGAAAGGGCGTAGGCCAATACCATGTTGAAGTTACGGGAGTTGGAGCACATAGCGGAGTGGACTTTGAGCGTGGTCATTCTGCAGTGCTAGAGCTGGCTAAATTGGTTCAAACCATCTCAAACTTCACCAATTTAGAGCGCAAATTGACGGTAAATTGTGGTGTTATCGCTGGTGGAACGCGGTCAAATGTAGTCCCTTCACACGCCTTTACCGAGGTCGATGTGCGAATCGCAAAAGCTGGCGATGCCGTATACGTCGAAAAACTTTTCCGGCGCCTGAAGGTCTCTGATCCGAAGTGCAAGCTTACGATCACCGGAGGGATTAATCGGCCTCCCATGGAGCGCAAAGCTGGGACGATTGCTCTATTTAAAAAAGCGCGTCGGCTTGCAGCTGAACTTGGCTTTTCCCTTGAGGAAGCAGCGACCGGCGGCGGCTCAGACGGCAACTTCACCGCAGCACTGGGTGTGCCGACGCTCGACGGAATGGGTGCGGTTGGCGATGGGGCTCATGCGGCTCACGAATCGGTAGTCATCGAGCATCTTGTGCCTCGGACGGCCTTGCTGGCAGCGATGATTGCCAGCATCGAGTAGGCCCAGATCACGAAACTACCGGATCACGAAACTACGATTCAACAAGAGCGGGTGCGGCGCCAGGCGCGGCTTCGGCCAGCAGAGCGATCGTACGTGCGATAGGCAGCCCGACCACATTGAAGTAGCAACCTTCGATTCGCGGAATCCAACGCGCCGCATAGCCCTGAATCGCGTATGCACCGGCCTTGTCGAGTGGCTCGCCGCTGACGATGTACTGCGCAATCTCCGAATCGGTGACGCAGTTGAAGGTGACCTGTGTGATGTCAAGGTCGCGGAGTACTTTTGTGCTGGTGACGACAGCAATGCCGGTTAACACCGCATGGGTTCGTCCGCTCAACAGCGTTAACATCCTGCGAGCGTCGGCGGTATCGGTAGGCTTGCCCAGTATGTGGCCATCGGCCACAACGCAGGTGTCCGCACCAAGAACTACGAGCGGATCCTCCGGGGTATCTAACGATTCGTGAGCATTCCAGACTGCCTGGGCCTTCTCCTCTGCGAGCCGCTGGACATAGGCAGCAGCGGGTTCGTTCTCAAGAAGATCCTCATTGAGATTGGCAGCGGCAATTTTAAATTTGAGACCGGCCTGTGCAAGTAGTTCGTGGCGGCGAGGCGAAGCGGAAGCTAGGATGAGCATCACTCTCTGAGAGTATCGGCAGCCTCTCCATTCGCCAAGTCCAGCAACAGACGGCCAAGGCTAAGCTGAAATGCCTTCCACCGAGATGTGAGCCTGCATCGTGTGGCTCGCGCCGGGAGCAAGCGTGATGGTATCCTCCGCTGCGTTTACGGTCTCGACGGCGACAAACTCATGCCACTCAGTCGGATCCATATCCGCCAGCTTCTTTGCGCCGGACTCCCACGGATTCCAGACAACCGTGGTGTTTGAGTTCGTCTTCGCTACATGAATACGTCGTTTGCTCACCGTGTCGTGGATGATGCAGGTGGTTGTGGTGTTCAGGTAGACGCGGTCTGTAGGGCCTGTAATCGAAATCGCTCCATCCTGCTTCTTTGCCTGCAGAAGGTCATTTTTGTCTAGGTAGGTCACGCCTTCGAGGCCGGTGACGTTTATTTCGTGGACGTCGGCGACTTTGTAGTAGGTATGGAGTGCCTCTTCAAAGACGAGAGGCGATGCGCCATCATTGGCCACTGTCAGTTGCACGGTCAAGGTTCGACCGATGATGAGCTGATAGGCCACTCGAAAGTGATCGAAACCTAATCCTCGGCTCATCTCGGTTGGACCCAGCGTAAACGTAAGGTGAAGGTCATCCCCGGCGAGTGCGGCGAAGGCGAGTGTCCAGTCCTGAATGCGTCCAAAGCCATGGGATGGCCCGGTTTTGCCATCGTGGCGCGCCGCGAACCAGGGGAAGCAGACAGGGATGCCACCGCGAATCGCTTTGCCGGGCGCGAGTTCCGTTTTGCGGCTCGTAAAGATCACGGGTTGCTGGCCTGCGGGCTGCCACGCTACGAGATGTGCGCCCTGCAAGTAGACGGTAGCGTTCGCTTGCGGAGTCGTAATCTCAGCTTTGATAAGACCAGACGCAGTGGCGTCAAATGCAAGAACGCCAGGAAGACCGAAGTGTTCGTTGAGTTGGGCGAGATCCATTGTGAAGTTAGTTTAGACGAAGCGCGTTGGAAGAATATGTACATGACCTAAACAGTTGGCCGCCCATCAAATCAGATCTGCGAGTAGGTGGTTGGACTCAGTATCAGGTTCGATATGTTACTCACGATCTCTTCGAAGTTGTACCGTGGTGAGCTTTTTAGCTTATTCCACGCTGGGTCTGAGCGGAAGACATCCCATTTCGCGTTGAGGTCGTTCATATCGGCGAAGCTGAGCATGTAGGTGAGGTTCGGCATTCGGGGGCCTATCAACGTGTCTCCATAGAAGACCTGGCCAAAGCCTGCACTCTGAAAGATCTCGAACTCTCCATGGTGAAACATCTCAACCTTGCGGACGTGCGCCTGACTGCTTGGGCTCTCGTAGGTGCGAAGTTGGAAGATTCTCTTGCCGTGAGTTGCAGTCGCGGCTGGAGTGGTCAACTTCGGCCAACCTTCGAATGCGATCAGGAGCGAACTTTCAATCCTTTGAAAGGCTGGGGCGATTGCGGGCGCATTCCAGAATGGCTCGGCGGCTTTCATAAATGCCTCGTCGTGCGCGAGTTGCAGCTCTGCCGTCACCAATGTTTCGAGTTTGGTGGATGGCAGCAGAAGGTACAGCGTCGGAGTCTCAGGGCCAATGTCGAGATGAAAGGCCCCGACAGGCGCAATGCCGAGTCGATTCAGCGCGGGAATCAACGCGTCCGATATGTAACTCTCGGTGATCTTAATCTGCGGTCCGGTCTGCAGATGATATTTCCGGATTTCGTAGTATTCGCGGGAGCGTCCAGAGCTGGTCTGCGCTGTGGCTTGATTCGCCAAAGCAAGAGCGGATGCTGTAAGAGATGCAGTCAAGAATTCACGCCTTTCCATCGGGCCTCCTGGTCGTATGAAACCAAAACGCTGTTCAAACGAACTCCATTGCAGAATACAACGCATGGCTTCCGAATCGGTTTACGCGGCAAATTTTTACTTCACTGCAGAGACGATCTGAGGAGGTGCCTTCATAAGTTCGATAAATAGTTTATTAAACCTCGAGAGATCGAGATCAGTTTGAACATGAACTAGCTGCACATCGAGCGCCGGCTTATTGGCTGCAGTCCACGAAAGCGTATCGCCATAAAACGGCCCTCGCGTTAGGTCGACATCTACGTACAGCTGCTGCTCTTTGGTGATGATCGCTGGATCGAGCCACGCTGCGGCAGCGAGTTCGTCCCAAAGGTAGTAGAACTCGCCTGTGTATTTGGCGAGGTACTGGGCAGCGGGGTTTGGCGAGCCAGCGATGTCTTTCAGCATCTCCTTTGTGAAGGAGGTTTTTATAGAGATGTCGACGGTCGTGAGGTCGATGCGCGGCCAGTGTGCGCGCAGCGTAATATGTGCCGCCTCGGGGTCGAACCAGAAGTTGAACTCGTGGCGCGGGTTGTTGGCGAACTCGGGATCGTCGGTCTTCGGAGCGAGGCTTCCGCCCATAATCACAATGCCCTGCGTGAGTTCTGCGAAGTGGGGATCGATAGAGATTGCTAGTGCGATGTTGGTAAGAGGGCCGGCGGCATAGATCGTAACCTGGTGCGGATGTGCATGCACCTGCCGAATGAGAAAGTGAACCGCATCCTCCGCTGTAGATGGCTTGATGGTGGGCTCGCCCTCCTCAAGTTTGGGCATGACATAGGGACCGTGATACGCCTGACGGCTGGTGTTCGCGCCGAGGTCGCCCCATGCGCCGTACCAGGGAAAAGTGCCATAGAGCTGCTGTTCAAGCTTCGTCTCCTGCTCGGTGCGCACGAGCGGAAAGACCGCGCCTGGAACAACTGGAACATCCGTTCGATGGATGAGTTCAAGCATGCGCAGCGTGTGCTGAACTTCTTCCGGCTCCCATGCGTTTCCACTGACCATGGTGATGCCGAGCACCTCGGCTTGCGGAGACTGTAAGAGCACCATCATCGCCATCTGATTGGAGCCGGCGGGACCGGATCCATCCTGATCGATAAGAACCAGACGCCTGGCCTGGGCGCTTGCGAGCACCGGCAACATGGCGCAGAGCAACAGGGGACAGAAGGAGACAAGTCTTCGGAGCATGATCTGCACAGAGTATCAGCCAATGGCGGAAACGGACCAACGCTGCGAATCTGTCCGCTGTTGCGCTGATCAGCCGTTATGCTTAAACATCATGCGTCTACCTTCGCTTCGCCTGCTGTTCGTCTTTGCAACTTTGTCTTATGGTGTCCGCGCTGCCTCCGCGATCGAAGTTAAAGTCTCTTCCCAGGCGCTTGAACGCACGTTGCGCGCGCAGCTCTTCAATGGCCCCCAGGGACGCTACTACATCAGAGGCGACGCCAACTCCGCCTGTTACGTCTACGCTGAGTCACCGCATGTGACTTTTGTTCAGGATCGGGTCGTAGTCCGCGTTCATGCGAGATCGAAGATCGGCACTGCCGTTCATGGAGTCTGCATCGGGGTCTCACTGACCACCGATACAGACGTCTCACTGGTTCCTGACGCAGAGGAAGAGAGCATGGGCTTTCGAGATGCGCGGATTGAACGGCTTAGTGAGTCGAAAGAGTTGAACTTCATTCTGGCTCCATTTATGAGCCATAAACTTCCTGCGCAGATGAAGGTGAACGCTGCGGTGTTGATGCGGCAACTCCTGAGCCGTTCGACCGAGACTACGGGGTATGCGTTGTCACTTGATTCGCTGAAGCTGCATTCTTTGCTGGTGGAGGGTGGATCGCTGGTGATGGACGCGGACGCGAATCTCAAGGTCGACTGAGATCCGCGGCGATGCGTCATCTAATTCGGCGCAGAAGCGGCATGGAGTTGCAGCTGGCTAGAAAGAGATGCGGGCTCCGAACTGGAATTGGCGTGGGTCGGACGCTGCGGTTGGGGTGCCGGCTGCTGTGTATAAGAGGTTTACATCTAGTGTGTTGTTTTTGTTGATGATGTTGAAGATGTCGACTGTGGCCTGCAGTGCAATGTTGTGCGAAAACATGAAGGCGCGCGCAATACGGAGGTCAGTGAAGACGGTATATGGTTTTGTGCCGACGTTGCGACCCAGATCTCCGGCGTAGTAGTTGCTGGCTGGCCCGGCGTCGGCGGGAGCATCGGCGTAGCAAGGAAGATTGAATGCGCCCGTCGGCGAGTATTTGGATAGAACAGGGGTTGTTCCGCAACTTGTCGCTCCGCTGGTGGGTGCGACAGCATTCGGCCTGTCGGTGAGTGGATCGAAGTCAAAGTTGGTATCGGTTCCTGTAAGGATGTTGAATGGCCGACCTGATGAGACTTCGAAGATCGGCGCCAGTGTGAAATTTGAGAAGACTTTCGGAACAAAGCCCGAGCCACCAAGCTGGCCGGAGTTGTAGACACCAGAGAGAACAAAGCGATGACGCTGATCGAAGGTTGAGTTGCTTCGTTCGGCGTTCGGAGCGAAGTTGCTTTGGGGAGCGTCAGAGTTCGAGACGACGTCAGTTGAATCGTCGATTGCATGCGAGAACGTGTAGCTGACGAGGAACTCGTATTGCGAGGCGAATCGCTTCTTCAAATTAACACTGACACCGTTATAGTTCGAGGTTCCAGTTGTCAGGTTGGGTGTCATGTCGCCGAAAGGAACCGGAACGCCCACGCCGATGCCGTCGGCGTTTGCGATTTGACTGGCAAGTGCAACGCACGGTCCGCCACCGACTGCCGGGTTTGCGAGAAATGGAGCAAGCGACATGTTGAGGCCGGATTTGCGAAAGAAATTAAGTAGTGGGGGAGCGACGTATGGACCTGTTGGGCCGACTCCGCAGGGGTTGACCCCGGTAGCGGTTGCGACGGTCAGCGGGCTCGAAGTCGGGCTGGCAGTTGCCGGCGCAGCAGTTCCTGCTTTCACAGCATTCACAGCGTTACGCCAGTTTGCCGTCAGGAGCTGAGCATTCACCGGATTGACATTGATTGGACGATTCAGGTGGCGGCCGCCGGTTGAGTTATACGCGACGTTAATTGACATATCGCGCCCGAGGTCTTGCTCGATACCGAACGATATCTGCTGCGCGTAAGGAGTTTTGAAGTAGAGGTCTGCGGGCAGACCGGAGGGAAGAATGGCGAGAGGGAAGCCTGCTGCAAGAAAGTTCTGATTGATGAAGAGAGAGTTGGTGTTGTTCGTGTCGAAGCGCTGCTGGCTCGCCAGAAAATTGACTCCTGCGGCACTGGCGCCTAAGCAGTTTGCGTTGCCCAGAGAGCCTTGGAAGGTGTTGGTTGCGTTGAGATTCAATGGACTTGCGGCGGCGGCAGGGCTCGTCGTCGCGCAGGGCAGGCCGCCTGCGAGAATCACCAGCGGAACTGTCGTTGAATTGAATCCGATGGACTGCGCCTCAAGGTTGCCGGGTGCCCGGTCATAAAAGAGGCCGTAGTTGGCACGAAGAACCGTCTTCGAGTCTCCACGAAGGTCGTAAGCAATACCGATACGCGGGGCTACGTTTGAAGCCTGAAGGCGAATACCCTCGCGAATACCATAGAGCTGTTCGGCGGCTTCGGTGTTGGCATTGAGCGCTTGTTTCGTCGGGAAGGCTTCGACGTCATAGCGAACACCTAGATTCAGGGTCATCCTGCTCGTCATATGCCAGCTGTCCTGCAGGAACGCGCCAAGAGCTTTTACCGTGTACTTCTGAGCGGTGTCACCGACTCCCTGTACGAAAGACTGGGGGATGCCGAGACCATATGCCTGGATTGGAGAAAAGCCAGGGAGACCGGCAAGCGCAGGAGATACGTCGGTGGAGTTGAGCGCTGCGAAGGTGTAGTCGCCACCTCCGTAGAGCTGCCCCTGCACGATGTTCACAGGGATGTAGCGCAGATCGACGCCGGTCTTGATGGTGTGTCGTCCGTGGGTGTACGTGAAGTTGTCCTGCAACTGATTCTGGTCCTGAATGCTGTTGACGATGGAGAATGGCGTCTTACCGAAATAAGCGAAGCCGGGAATATTGACCGCTGTGTTGTCCCCTCCGGTTGAGTTGCTATTGGCAAAGAGAACGGGGTGCCGGGCAAACTGGTAGCGAAGCTCGTTCACCTTGTTGTTCCCGAATACCATTGTGTCCTGCGCATTGATCGCCCAGTCGTGAAGGCGCTGCGTCGCAGTTCGTGAAAAGGAGTTCTCGCCGAGATTTTGGTTTGCAGCACTTTCCTGAATGCCGGTGATGAAACTGGGGCTGGCGCTGCCAAGTAAGACGAGCTGTTGATTGTTCGTGAGTTTGTGATCGATACGCAGCGAATAAACCTCGGTCTTCTCCGAGATTGGGAAGTTGCCGATGAGGCTGTTCAGCGGAACGAAGGAGACAGGCGCAGCTTGCCCGGGAATAAACGTCGTCGCGGTCTGCGTCCCAGAGGTTACGAAGTTGCTGACACCGATGCTGGGCTGTAGGAAGGCTGGATTTTTTCCAGTAGTTGCGAGCGATGATCCAGAGCCGACCAGAGCAATGTAGCTCTGAATTCCTGGCGTATTCGCAGGAACCCCTGGATTCTGCAGGAATGCTTGTTGTTCCGGCGTTCCCAGCACTGTGAGTGCACCAGTCGGAGCTCCATAGAAGCGACTGACATCGATACTGGTCAGTCCAAAGTTGTTGGAACCAATATCGGAGAAGCCCGTTTCTTGACGTCGCGTGATCTCGGTTGAGAAGAAATAGAACGTCTTGTCGGGAATCAGAGCACCGCCGATGGTGAAGCCCGCCTGGACCCGTGTGTATGCAGGTTGGTAGACCGTCGAAAATGGATTGGTGGCTTGTATGTACCGATTGCGCAGGAATCCATAGGCGCTCCCGTGCGTGGCGTTGGTACCCGACTTCGTGATGATGTTTACCACGCCGCCCGATGCACGACCGTACTCTGCATCGAAGCCATTCGTGATGATCTGGAACTCCTGGACTGCGTCCTGCGAGACCGTTGTGCGCGTGCCGCCGGAGAGGTAGTCGCTTGCATCCGCACCGTCGATATTGATGGAGTTAGAGCGGGCGCGAACGCCGCCGAAGTTCAGGCCCGAGGTCGGGATGGCGCCAATTGAAGGCGCAGCATCGCGAGCGATCTGTGAGTTGGTGAGGGTGAAGTTGATGTAGTTGCGGCCGTTCGTCGGCAGATTTTCGATGCGTAGTTGATCGACGGTAGTGGATTGAGAGCTGCGCTGCGTCTCGATAATGTCGGCGCCAGAGCTGACAGTGACGATCTGTGTCGTGCCTACCGAAAGGGTAAGTGCCAGCTCACCCTGTTCACCCGTAGTAAGAACTACGTTCTTACTAATGACTGTATTGAAACCAGGAGCCGTGGTCTTGACGGTATATGACCCTGGAGGAAGCAGCAGCAGACGGTAGTTTCCCTGGCCGTCACTGATTGTGGTGCGAGAGAAGCCTTTCGACTCGTCCGAGATGGTAACGGAGGCGTTGGCAATGACAGCGCCGGTCTGGTCATGAACCACGCCGTTGAGCTGGGCCGTAGAGATGTTCTGAGCTTGCAGCGTTGCGGAGAAAAGACCCGCCAGTAAAAGAACGGCGGCTAGAAAGCTGGGGAGGAATAGCCGCGATTTGCGATAGATCATGGGTGGTGCTCCCTGTGCGATCAGCAGAGCCCGACCCTATTGGCGACGGCCCAACTGATAACTTTGTTGACGCGATGTTCTACATGAATGACCATTCAGTAGGCAAGGGGAAACCAACCCGGCAGGGATACTCGGGCGATTCTCCCGGAGAGGCCGTACCAACGCGGCTTGTTTTGTTGAGCTTGTTGATGTCGTCCTGTATCCGTCCATATTTTTTGTTTCACCGCAATTTCTTGCCGTGAAGAAGGGCGAACTTGGATCTGGTCACCGCCTATTATCCCGTTATTTACCCTGAGAATTCGCGGTTTTGGCTCCCGTCGGACAGATATCGAGAAGCGGGCAGGTGCGACACCTCGGCTCAGCAAAGGTGCATGTCTGTTGCCCGTGAATCTTGATGAGGGTGTGGTGCTCGTCAAGCATTTCTGCAGACCATGTAGCGGGCGCCATCTCCATCAGGCGATCTTCCGTCGCGCGGGCATCCGCGCTCTTGCTCACTAAGCCTAGTCGCTGGGTCACGCGCAGGTGGTGACTATCGACACAGATCGCGCGCCGTCGCAGCGTGCTGAAGTTTACTATTGCGGCGCTGGTCTTTGCTCCGACGCCGTCGAAGCGCTCCAGCCAGGAGCGGACTTTATCTGTGCGATAGCTCTTCAGAAGATCAAGCGAAAGCGTGCCACACCGTTGAGTGATCTGCTCCAGCGCCCGCTTGAGATGAACCGCCTTCTGCTCTGGAAAAGTAATCGCACGAATTGCATCTTCGATCTCCGGAATCGATGCGTCTCGAAGTTTTTCCCAACTCTCAAACTTTATCTCGAGATGTCGCACCACTTCATGCGACACCTCTGTCTTGGTTCGAGACGACAGCAGCGAATAGATGAACTGCTTCAGCGGATCCCAGACGTCACGCGCGGCGGGCTGACCATAGCGAGCCAGAAGACGGCCATGAATCTCGACCAATCGTGTGTCGGGGAAGAGCGGCGTGACTCGCATCACATGCAATTTTATTCTTTTACCTGGATTAAGGTCCGACAATGCCGTCCGAGCGCTGCGCATCGTCAACAAACTAATTTACGGATTAAACCGGCAGTCAGTTACGAGTGATGCCGAGTTGCTTTCCTGAAGGAGTTTGTAGACCCCATGCCATTCGTGGTGTATTGTGCGCCAGCCCCACACGGCCATCCGGCCCTAGAAGAATGATGCCCCCGTGCCCACCCAGTCGGTCGAACAAATAATTGATCGCTTCATGGGCTGCTTCGTCGGGACTGGCCCCTGCCGCAACACGATCCACGGCCCATTTACCCAGGACGAGCTTCATAATTGGCTCGCCCCAGCCCGTCAACGAGACCGCCGCCGAAAGATTGTCCGCATAGCAGCCACAACCGATCAGAGAAGAGTCGCCAACCCGTCCGGGGGCTTTGTTTAGAGTGCCCCCCGTACTGGTTCCGGCAGCGATATTGCCATGGATGTCGAGCGCAACTGCCCCTACCGTGTCGTGCGACTCCAGACTTCCCGAGAAGGTCTCGTCAGGCAATCCAGCCAGTTCGTCGGACTGGGCCTTATAGAGTCGCTCCTGCTCGCGCCGCACCACCAGATCCATGTTGTCGCATAGCGCCATTCCGTGTTGACGTGCAAATCTTTCCGCTCCCGTGCCGACAAAATACACATGCGGGGACTTGTCCAGGACCAGCCGTGCTGCACGAATCGGATTTCGTAGCCGTTCAACACACGCCACTCCGCCTGTTCGCAGGTTTTCACCGTTCATCAACAGAGCATCCATCTGAACCCGGCCATCCTGCGTGAGGAATGATCCGCGCCCGGCGTCGAAGGTGTCGTCATCTTCCATAACGGCGACCGCAGCCTCTACGGCATCGACTGCGGTGGCACCTTTTTCGAGAAGGGCATAGCCTGTGGCCAGCGCGTTTGCGATGCCAGCTTCGTGGGCGGCGATGGCGTCGTCGGGCATCGCCCAGGCTCCGCCGTGAATTAACAAAACTGGTTGCAGACTCATTGCATCTCAAGTCTACGGGATTTCGTTTCATCCGTACTTAACCAAACCACACCATCATGTTGTCAGCCGAATCGAGGAGCTTATGTCGAAGACAATCGCGGAAGTAATGGTTGAAAGCTTGAAGAACGCTGGAGTCAAACGCGTCTATGGTCTTCCGGGAGACTCCCTCAACGGCTTCACCGATGCGCTTCGCAGGGACGGCACAATCGAATGGGTTCACGTACGAAACGAGGAGGTCGCGGCGTTTGCCGCCGGGGCCGACGCGCATCTTACGGGCTCTCTTGCCGTCTGTGCGGCAAGTTGCGGGCCAGGCAATCTCCACCTCATCAATGGTCTGTTCGACTGTCATCGCAGCCGCGTGCCCGTGCTCGCCATCGCCGCGCACATTCCCAGTTCTGAGATCGGCAGCAATTACTTTCAGGAGACCCATCCGCAGAACCTTTTCAAGGAGTGCAGCGACTACTGCGAGATGGTCGGCGTCCCTGAGCAGATGCCCCGCGTACTCGAAATCGCCATGCGCACCGCCATCAACATGTCCGGTGTCGCGGTCATCGTGCTGCCTGGAGACGTCTTGCTGCACAACGCGCCCGATGACCATTCCGTGCTGCCGATGAAGATGGCAAAGCCGCTGATCCGCCCTAACGATGAAGAACTGCGTGAGGCGGCTGCGATCCTCAATGCGGGTAAGAAAGTCACCATACTAGGCGGAGCGGGTTGCAAAAACTCTCATGCTGAACTCATCGCCGCTGCCGACGCGCTCAAATCGCCCATCGTGCACGCGCTCCGCGGCAAAGAATACATCACGTACGACAACCCTTTCGACGTTGGTCTTACCGGACTGATCGGCTTTAGCTCCGGCTACCATGCCATGGAAGATTGCGATGTTCTGCTCATGCTGGGAACCGACTTCCCCTATACACAGTTTTTTCCAAAGCATGCGAAGGTCATTCAGATCGACATTCGCGGCAACCAGATTGGCCGGCGGACGAAGGTCGACCTCGGTCTCATCGGCTCCATCAAAGACACTCTCTCGGCCCTGCTTCCCCTGCTCGAAACAAAGACGGATCGCACCCATCTGGATGCGAAGGTTAGGGACTACAAGAAGGTCCGCGAAGGTCTTGAAGAGTTGGCTCGTGCAGACGAGAACAAGACTCCCATCCATCCGCAATACGTGGCGAGAGTTGTCGATCAACTCGCAGCTGAGGATGCCATCTTTACCTGCGACGTTGGCACGCCTACGGTCTGGGCAGCACGTTATCTCACCATGAACGGAAGCCGACGTCTGCTCGGGTCCTTCTCGCACGGCTCGATGGCGTGCGCAGTGCCGCAGGCTATCGGTGCACAGACGGCGTTCCCGGGCCGCCAGGTGGTTACGTTATCGGGCGACGGCGGTTTGGCCATGATGCTCGGTGATCTGCTGACTCTTCGCCAGCTCAAACTGCCCGTCAAGATGGTTGTCTTCAACAATGGCGCACTGGCATTCGTCGAACTGGAGATGAAGGCCGCAGGCATCGTCACCTATGCCACCGACCTGGACAATCCAAGCTTTGCAGCCCTCGCCAACTCGATCGGCATTCATGGCGTTCGCGTCGATCAGCCCAACGACCTCGAATCCGCTGTCCGAACCGCCTTCGCCACACCCGGTCCAGCGCTGATTGAGGTGATGGTAAATCGGCTGGAACTCTCTATGCCGCCGCACATCAGTCTCGACCAGATGAAGGGATTCTCCCTTTACATGGCGCGAAGTGTCTTCAGCGGACGCGGCGACGAGATCGTCGAACTTGCGAAAACAAACGTGATTCAGCGGATACTTTCCTAGTGCAGGCGACGCAACTGCTTTGCTTACTTCGTTTGGGCGATGATTTTGCGGCGTTCCGTCTCGAGGTAGGTGTACCGGATACGGTGGATAACAGTCAGCGTGGCAAACAGCGCAAGGACCCACAGTGCGGGCGCCATTACTCCCCAACGGTTGCATAACGCGCCCAGAATCACGCAGACGATGCGCTCGGGTCGCTCCATGAAACCCACTTTGCAGGTACCGATCAGGGCCTCGGCGCGTGCACGTGTGTAGCTCACCATGACGCACGCTGTCATCACAAAGGCCACCAGCCCCACATAAAAAAGGCGGTTGCCGCGTGCGTAGTAGATCAACAGGCCAAAGAAGATAGCTACATCTGAGTAGCGATCCATCACTGAATCGAAGAACGCGCCAAATACTGAGACCTGATTGGTTTTGCGCGCCACGCGTCCGTCGACCATGTCGAAGACGCCAGCTCCAATGATGATCAGACCGGCATACAGAAACATGCGGTTCGCGTTGTTCGGGCGAGCGAAACCGAAGAAACAGGCGGCGATGATGTTGATAACCAGGCCGATGAACGTAAGCGCATTGGGAGAGATGCGGGTCAGCGCGAGGCCGTTGACGATCTTTTGCAGCAGCCAGCCGCTGCCTTTGCCGAATGCGCTTGTCCAGGTCAAAAAACTTGTCCTCAGGGGAGATTGCCCCGTTTTTTACCGCTTCCTTGATAACACATCGCCAACGCTACCGAAGGCGTGCCCTTAGACCTCTTCGGCTACGTCGTGGATGGTGAGCAGCTTGAGGATTTCGAGCTCCCGTTTGCCGTTCGGAGTGATGACGGTCGCGATATCGCCGACCTGTTTGCCCAGGAGAGCGCGACCAATCGGAGACGTCGTCGAAATAAGCCCCTTCGCAACATCGGACTCTTCGCTCGTCACGAGCTGATACTTGATCTCTTCGTCCTTGCTGGAGTCGAAGACGGTGACATGCGACCCAAAACCAACCTTGTCGGTCGGAATATTGACCAGGTTCACCATGGCGAGTTCGCCCATCCGCTTCTTCAACTGCCCGAGACGGGCGTTGACGAAGACCTGGCGTTGCTTAGCCATGTGGTACTCAGCGTTTTCGCTCAGGTCGCCGAGTGCGACGGCCTTTTTGATCTCTGCAGGGAGTTCGGTTGTAAGTTCGTGCTCCAGCAACTTAATCTCTTCTGCAAGCCTCTTTTTTACTTGTTCTGGCATGGGGCCTTCCGAATGGTACTAACGTGCTCGCAGATGCTCGTGCGGCAGCACACTGAGGTGAAAATACGATTATACGATGGCTGGTCTGCAAAGCAGCTATCCGGGTCTCCGAACAAGCCACTGTCTGCTGGGATCTTCTATGCAGGAGACGTCCGGAATCTTGATAAAAGACTGAAAAATCGACCACGACCCGATCTTGGTTGTCGACTCCTTTGTAGTTTCACCCCGATTTGAGCGTGGCGGTCGGGAGTGAACGGCCAGCCGTAAAATGAATGACGTGAGTCGACGGGCCTGACACCTTTCCACCTGATTTTGGCCCGAGGTATACACATGACGGAGGCCCAGATTTGAAGTTTCTCGCGACCCTGATGTTGCTTTTAGTGGTTGGAGCGGCTGTCGCCGCAAGCGTCATTTATCGGCCTTATGGTCGATCATCCGAGACCTTCATCGATATTCCTCCTGGTACGGGAACTGAAGCGATTGGGGCTCAGCTTGAGAACAGTGGGATTATTCGCAGCCAATATGGCTTCGATCTCCTCCGTCTGGTCAAGCACGGCACGCTGAAAGCCGGGGAGTACCGCTTCGATCACCCTGTTCCTATGATTGACGTCTATGAGCGACTGCTCCACGGCGACGTCTACACGCAGGCGTTGACCATTCCCGAGGGGTACAACATCTTCGACATCGCGCAGGCGGTAGAGGCGGCCGGCCTGGGGAAGCGTGATACCTTCCTGGCGGCCGAACGTCAGCATACAGAGCTGATTCTGGCCTGGCAGCCCCCTGGCGGCCCTCAGCCGGAGTCTCTCGAAGGCTACCTGTTTCCCGATACTTACCAGTTTTCGCGACACGTTACGCCGCTTCAGATCCTTTCGGCCATGGTGCGGCGCTTTCACCAAGAGACCTCTCAGCTTGGGCTTACCAGTGACGTAGCGCGCACGGTGACGATGGCTTCTTTGATCGAAAAAGAGGTCAGCCACGACGCTGAACGGCCCCTTGTTGCGGGAGTTTTTGCGAATCGGCTGGCTAAGTCAATTCCATTGGCTACCGATCCGACGGTCGTCTATGCGGCGCTGCTCGAGAATCGTTGGCGCGGGACCATCTACGCTTCTGACCTGCAATCTCCCTCTCTTTACAACACTTACAAACATGCCGGTCTCCCTCCCGGGCCTATTTGCAATCCCGGATTAGCCGCTTTCCGCGCGGCTATGCGCCCGGCGAAGACCGATTACCTTTATTTTGTGAGCGATGCGGCTGGCCATAGCCGTTTCTCCGCTACGCTCAAAGAGCATAACGCTAATGTTCAGGCATATCGTAGCGCGCAAAAGTAGCTAGTCTCACCAGGCCCGCCATTGGTGGTTCGCCACGAAAACTATGAGAAGCGCGGTCGAACTCGCAAACATCAAAGAGGTATAGGTATAGCAAGATGGTGTGGATGGTGCCCCGTCATGGTTTGCGGGCGATGGTCCATGCGAGGAAAGATATACTTGAAGTTTGTGTTCATGAGGATAAAACAAGCGGTCGCTGTGAGTTTGCTTGGGCTGGCTCCGGCGTTGACCGGCTGCCTGACGCACACTCGCATCGTTCCGAAGACGCGTCCTGCAGACGTGGTTCTGGATGCGACGCTGGACCAACTCCTGACGCAGGTGAGCGCACGCTTTGATGGAATCCAGACCATTAACGCGTCGGTGGAGATTGCCGTTACCAAGGGTGGGGGGCGGGAGGGTCACGAGACCCGGTATCCGAGCTTCAGCGGTTACATTTTCCTTAGAAAACCTCAGGATCTGCGGGTTCTTCTGCGGGTGCCGATCCTTGGCTCGCAGGCGCTGGATATGGTCAGCGACGGAAAGAACTGGAAGATCTGGATTCCCAGGGAGCATCTTGCAATGAAGGGGACGAGCGAGGTGACCAAGCCTTCGCAGAATGGGCTTGAAAACCTGCGCCCTGCGGTCATCTTCGATTCGCTTCTCGTGCATGGTCTTCGCCCTGACCAAGTCGTTTCGCTGACGCAGGATACGCGAATTCTGACTAATGAAAAAGATAAGAAGGACCTGGTTGAGGAGCCGGATTACGATCTCGAGTTTCTGGCTCAGCCTGCGGGGCAGATTGCACATACCGTACGCGTGATTCATGTAGGCCGCACAAATCTGCTGCCTTATCAGCAAGATATCTACGGTCCGGAAGGGACGGTGGTGACGCGGGCTTTCTACAGCAACTACCAGAAGTTCGGGGATACTCCCTTTCCTATGAAGATCGTGATTGTGCGGCCTCAGGACCAGTACAGCCTGACCGTGACGATCACGAAGCTGACACTGAATCAGAAGCTCGAGGACGATCAGTTCGAGTTGAGGATTCCCGATACCGTTCCGATCAAAACCATGGACTAGTTTCAGGATTTTTTTGAGATGCTGCGCGCGGATTTTTTTTGCGCGGTGGAATGGTGTTTTTACAGGGGTTTTTTAGAAAAACGCGTGCTTTGTTGTGGTGTTTTTGTGGTGAAAACGTGGTGGATTTCGTGGTGAACGTGGTGCTTTAGCGCACACTTTTTCGGGGGCGAAAAATGCGCCACGTTTTTCGGATTTATTTTTAGGGTTGGTGGTGGGCTGGTGGGTCGTAGTTGCAAAAGCAACGGCTACGGCGAGAGCACCGCTACGGCAAAAGCAGCGGCAAAAGCAGCGACAAAAGCAACGACAACGACAAAAGCAAATACGGGGTCCTTCGCTTCGCTCAGGATGACACTCTCTACCCTTGACGTTGTCTCCGCTTAGGGACAGGGGCGGGTGCTAAAGGCCGGCGCGTTTGGCGTGGGCGGCGATTGCTGTGTTGATTTCGAGGGCCAGGGAGAGGGCGGCTCGGCCGGCCTCGCCTGAGACGAGCGGTGGGGTGCGGGTGCGGACGGACTGCAGGAACGACTCGATCTCCAGGCGGAGGGGCTCGCCGGGTTCGACGGATATTTTTTTGAGGGAGAGTCCTGCAGTGGGGTGCTGTGCGACTGGCTCGGTTTTCTCGCCTATCTCGACCTGCCGGGCTGCCTCTGCTGCCTGGGCTTTCTCGACTATTTGAGCAAGTTGGCGGGGGTCCATGCCTGCGGCTGCAGTGACGTCGATCATCAGCAGGTCCTGACGGGCGAAGTCGAGGGAGAGGTACTGGTGGGGCTGGAAGAAACGCAGTTTGCGGACGCGCTCTGTGCTGATGCGGCTGGCGGTGAAGTTGGCGATGCAGCCGTTTTCGAACTCGACGCGAACGTTGGCGATGTCGACTTTGTTGGAGAGTACGGGGAGACCCACCGCTCGCACCTCGCGGACAGGCGACGCGACCAGGCTGAGTACGATGTCGAGGTCGTGAATCATGAGGTCGAGTACGACGTCTACATCGAGCGAGCGCGGGGTGAAGATGCTGAGGCGGTGGGCCTCGAAGAACATGGGTTTGTGGAGGTGCTGGCGGGCGGCGGTGACGGCGGGGTTGAAGCGCTCGAGGTGGCCGACTTGCACGATGCGACCGTGCTTGCTGGCCAGTTCGAGGATGTTGTCGGCATCTTCGAGGCTTGCTGCGAAAGGCTTTTCGATCAGCAGGTCTACGCCTGCGGCCAGAAGCGGCGCCGCTGCGGAGGCGTGATGAATCGTTGGGACGCAGACCGACGCAGCGTTGAGGGGACCGACTGCGGCCAGACAGGCTTCGATGGTCTCGAAGCCGGGGATGCCGAACTTCGCGGATGCCTCAGGGAGGGCAGCAGGGGCGCGGTCGACTACAGCGACGAGTTCGACCGCCTGCCCTTCGTGCTGAAGCTGATGGAAGACACGGAGATGGTTGCGCCCGAAGGCTCCCGCTCCGATGACTGCGACGCGCAGTGGTTGTGAAGCCGGCACTACTTCTTTTCGGCCGGCGCCTCGACGGCCTCGCGGCAGCGGGCGTAAAGCTCGAGCAGGTGTGTGACCTGATCGTCGCTCTTGGGTGAGGTGGGGAGGCCAAAGCCAGTGGAGCCAGCGGATTTGCTGCCTACATTGGCCTGGGATGCGACGAACTTGAGCAGATCGAGCGCGATGTCTTCGGTGCGACGCGCTGCGGGGATGGATTCCATGAAGTAGTTCCTCTCGTTTCTCTTAGCCTGATGTTAATGGCCGGGATGGTGTGGGCGCAAATGGGCTGCTTCGAACCAGACGTTATCTTGAGGCGTTTGTCCGAAGTGCTGACTTTGATGCCGGAGAGTTTACGGACTGGCCAAATGTTAGCGCGACCAGTCGACGGAGCGCGTCTGTCGGAGTTTAACGTCAGCGGATTTGTTGAATTGGCATGCCTGCGTAGTCGGTTGATTCTTTTTGGCTGATGGATGCGATGTAGCCGTCGGGGCGAATCAGGATTTTTGTTCCGTCTGGGAGTTGGAGCTCGGTTGCTTGTGGGCCGCGCATAAGTTCGAAGAGCCTGCTGTTGCCGATGCGGCGATCGGGCATGCGGTCTCCTGGTGATAGATCGCCTAGTGTGTGACCAGATGAGAGTGCGCTGGTGCGGTAGTGGAGGGCGAGCTGGTTGGTTGCGTCGCCGCGCTTGATGGACCGGGTTTGATGCAGATGCTTAGTTAAGCCGAGGACCGCGGCGGCGATGGGGAGACGCTCGGATTCGTAGGTGTCGAGGAGCGATGCTGGGCCACCATTGACGACGTGCGCAAGCTTCCAGCCGAGGTTGTAGGCATCTTGTACGCCGGTGTTGAGGCCTTGTCCGCCTGATGGTGGATGGACGTGCGCTGCGTCTCCTGCGAGGAAGACGCGGCCGACCCGGTAGCGATTGACCATGCGGACGGAGTGTTGATAGATGGATCGCCAGGCGATGCGTTCGATGCGGTGCCCGGTGACTTTGAAGACTGCTTGTTCGATGTTGTCACCGATGGACGCGGCTTTTGCCATGAGTTGAAAGAATTGTGTGTTCGGCAGAGGGCAGAGGCCGATTGCGGCGCCTTTGAGGGAGGGCCAGATGTGCCAGTCGCGGCGATCGAGATTTTTAATTTCGACGTCGGCGACGACGGAGGGCTCTTCGTCGATGGCTTCGCCTTCGAGCTTCAGGCCCAGGCTTTTGCGCACTGCGCTGTGACCGCCGTCGCAGCCGATTAGGTATTCTGCGTGCACGGTTTCTCCGTTCGATAGCGTTGCGTGGACGCTGTGATCGCTCTGTTCGAGATTTGCGAGCGCCGTGCTGAACTCAACCTCGTGGCCTAGTTGGTGGAGGCGCTCTCTTAGGATTTCTTCGGTGCGTGATTGGCGCACCATCCATAGGTTTGGGTAGGGAATGCGTTCTGTGGATGGTTTGGAGGAGCCTAGCGAACCTGCGCGCATCGAGAGTGGGCCGAGGTGGATGCGAAACTTTGGGTAAGGTGCGCCGGCAGCGAGGATCTGATCGATGACGCCGAGATCTTCGAAGACTTCGAGTGTGCGGGGCTGGATGCCCTTGCCGCGCGAGCCCTGAAAGGGGGTGTCTGCGGCTTCGAGTAAACGGAAGTTTACTCCACGCCGGGCGAGGTCGATTGCCAGGGTGAGTCCTGTAGGGCCGGCGCCGATGATCAGGATTGATTTTTCGTACATGGTACGAAAAGATATAATCGTACAACGTACGAATGTCAACCAAAAATATAAAGCTGAGTCGTGAATCGATTGCCGCAGCGGCGCTTGCTATCGCCGATACGGAGGGGTTTACGAGTGTGTCGATGCGGCGCGTGGCGCAGGAGTTGGGCGTTGGGACGATGAGCCTCTACTACTACGTGAAGACGAAGGACGATCTGATCGCGGTGATGGATGACGCTTTGATGGGCGAGGCTTTGTTGCCGTCGATTCCGAAGGACTGGCGGCGTGCGCTGACGGAGATTGCGACACGAACGCATGATCTGTTTCTGCGACATCCGTGGGCGCTGGTGTCGATGTTGTCGGCTCCTCCGGGCCTTAATGCGATGCGGCATATGGAGCAGTGTCTGGAGGCGCTTGCGGGCACGTCAATGACGGCTCAACAGAAGCTTGCGCTGCTGGCGACGGTGGATGATTTTGTCTTTGGTCATGCGCTGCGAGAGGCTTCGGCCGATGGCGCGATTGATGTTGAGTTTGCTAAGACGCAGATGGCGACGGGGGACTTTCCCCGGCTTGCTGAGGTGTTTGGGAAGGGCCGGATTCCTGCTCAGAAGGACCGCTTCAAGAAGGGGCTGAAGGTGCTTTTGGAGGCGGAGTTGTCGTAGTCGTGGCTGCTGTGTTGCTTTGCTCTGTTGTTTATGGAGCGCTGTGGCCGTTGCAGTGGAGCACGCCGAGGTAGGCGCTCCATGGACCGACGGCGTCGTGATACTGGTGGGCCATGACGCGGGAGAGTTGATGGAGATGGGTGAGATCGTGGGTGGCCCATGTCGCGAGGAGTTGCGACAGCGTCACGGAGCCAAAGGCTGGATGCGTGCCGCGGCGCTCTAAATCTTTCGGTTGCAGGTTCAGGGCTTTGAGTGCGGCGAGGTTTTGTGCGCGGAGGTGGGCGAAGTCGTCGAGGAGCTGCTCGAGGGTTTTGTTCTGGGTTTCTTTCGCTTGAGCGAAGCGGTCGAAGGGATGGAATGGCTGCGATTCGCCGTGGTCGAGGATGGTGCGGATGCGCGGCATCCAGTCGGTGCGCTCGCCGCAGATGAGGTGACCCACGATGTCGAAGGGACTCCAGGTATCTTTTCCTTCGTTGCCGCGTGCCCATGTGTCGGGCAGGCCGCGCAGGAGGGCGTTGAGCGTTGAAGGGGTGCGGGAGAGGAGTGCGGCGGCTTCGTCGATGCGGAGTTCTGTCGTGGTTGCCATGCACTGATGATGCATGGGTGTTGCCTCTGGACTCAAGGCTGACGCTCGGCTGGGAAATTTGTGTGAGCTAAGCAGACAGCTGCGACGATGCGCGGACTCCGCAGACGATCTCGTAGGCGATGGTGTTTGCGAGGTGGGCGTGATCGTTGGCTGTGATGCCGTCGCCGAGGATGACGACTTCATCTCCCAGCGCGAGGTCTTCTATTTCGCTCACGGCTGTGATTTCGCTTACGGCTGCGGCTTCGCTTACGGCGGCGATTTCGCTTACGTCTACTATCGTCAGGTTCATGGAGACGCGGCCTACGAATGGGGCTGGCTTGCCGTGGATCATGGCCCAGCCGCCGGGACGGGTGTTCGATGCGGAGAGCTCGCGGCGGAGGCCGTCTGCGTAGCCGATGGGGAGGAGGGCCAGGCGCATGGGCTTGTCTGCTGCGAAGATTCCGTTGTAGCCGACGGAGTCTCCGGGATGGATGTCGCGGAGGCCAATGATGCGGGTCTTCCACGTCATGACGGGTTGCAGGCTGGCTTCGATCTCGGGTTGCGGCGGAGTTGAGGCGTTGGTGGATTCGATGGGCAGGCAGTATCCGTAGAGTGCGATGCCGGGGCGCACCATGGAGCGTGCTCCGATGGTGGATGCGAGAGTGCGCAGCCACGGAAGGTTCTCTTCGGTGCCTTGATTGTCGACGGTGGAGGAGTTGCCCGCGTGAACCCATGTCGGGCGGAGGCCGGACGATGCGATTTGGGCGATGGCTTGTTCGAAGCGTTTGCGCTGAAGCAGGGTTTGAGGGGACGCGGCGACTTCGGAGGAGGCAAAGTGGGTGAAGACGCCATCGAGTTGCAGGGTTGTGTGGTTTTTCAACCACTGCAGAACGGCAGATAGATCTTCGCCTGGGGCGACACCCTGGCGTGCCATGCCGGTGTCGATTTCGAGGTGAATTGGGAGCGGTGCCGAGTTATGTTTTGTGACTGCGGCGGAGAGCCATACGAACTGCTCCTGCTGCCAGACGACCGGGGTTAGCCGATGGCTGAGGAGTTTGTCGGCGTCTTCGGGCAGGGGGCCTGACATGACGAGGATTTGAGGCTGCTTTTTGGGATCGATGCCTGCGGCTGTGAGGGCCTTGCGGACGCATGCGCCTTCTGCGGCATCGGTGACGCCGAGCCACGGGGCTCCGGCGCGGGTGAGGACGGGAGCACAGACGGCGGCTCCATGACCGTAGGCGTTGGCCTTGACCACGGCGAGGACTGCGGTGTCGCCGCCTGCTGCGTTTTTCAGCAGCTGGTAGTTTGCGGTGAGGCGCTTTTCTGAGATCTCCACCCAACTCTTCACAACCACTATCCTATCTTCGCAAGCGGGCTGGCGAGGGATCAGGGTAGATAGCGACTGCGATACTCCTGATTCCCCAACGCACCCTGAGTGTGATACAAAGCCACGTCCGAAGAAAGTACACACGCCGCGAGTCCCACCGGGGTCGCGACGTTTCCAAGGGGTTCGTCCGTCGCCATGAAAATGAATACTCGTTCAGTACTACTGTTTTCCAGCCTTACCGCCGCTGTGGGCCTATCGCTTATTGGGTGTAATGCGTCCAGTGCCACTCCCACCGAACAGGCGCAGGCTAACAAGACGCTGCAGGCGAAGAACGCGGGGAACTTCTCCAACACGATTTTTCTTGGAGATTCTCTGACGGCGGGATTTCAGAGCGGGTCGCTGCTGGATACGCAGCAGGTGCATGGATGGGCTCCGGTGCTGGCGGCGCAGGCGGGGTTCGGTATTGTTCAACCGCTGATTGCTTACCCAGGCGCGCCGAATGTGTTGGAGCTGGAGTCGGTGGGGCCGCCGCCGGTGATTACGAGTGCGCCGGGAACGACGAGCGGACGTGACAACTTTGCGACGCAGCCGACGGACCTCGCGGTGCCGGGAGCGCTGTTGAACGATGTGATGAATACAGTTCCTCTGTCGAATCCGGCGGCAGGGCAGCAGCAGATCAATCAGCTTGTGCTGGGGTTTCCGGGGTTGGGTTACGGGCAGGCTTACAGCCAGTCGACGTTTGCTGTGAAGGCGCAGCCTACGACGATCTTTCTTTGGATCGGCAACAACGATGCGCTGATTGCGGATGAGACGGGAATGCCGAGCAGCATGACTTCGGTGACGAACTTCACGTCGCAGTACCAGGCGCTGATAACGCAGTTGACGACGTTGACTCCGGCGAACCTGATCATCGCGAATATTCCTGATGTGACGAAGGTGCCTTATCTGACGCCTGCGGCTGAGGTGCTTGGGCTGGTTTCGGAGGAGACAGGTGTGCCGACTGCTGTGCTGAGCCAGATACTGGGGATTGTGCCGGGGGACTATGTGAACCCGACGGGGACGGCTGAGATTCCCTTGATTCTGGCGGGGCAGCAGAAGGGGCCGATCAGCGACTCTGGAGTGCTTTCGGCCGCAGAGGTGGTGACGGTGCAGGCGCAGGTGACGGCGTTCAACCAGGTGATTGCTGCGCAGGCCAAGGCGGCGGGCGCTACGCTCGTGGATATCAATGCGCTGTTCAATCAGCTCTTTACGACTGGGCTCACGATCAACGGCTATACCGGCAATGCGAGCTTCCTCGGTGGGTTCTTTGCGCTGGATGGGATACATCCGACCAATACGGGCTACGCGGTGATTGCGGATACATTTATCGATACGATGAATGCTTCGATCAAGACGAAGATTGCTGATGTTGCGCTTGGTCCGATTGCAGCTACCGATCCGTATTGGCCGCCGAACATTATGCCAATAGGGGCTGCTGCCTCGGCTCGGCCGAGGATCATTCCGGCGAATGCTGGGAAGGCTATCGATGCTTTTATGTTGGGGAAGAGGTAGAAGAGCTGCGATAGGTGCGGCTTTTCGCGTTGCGCGTTATGGGGTGAAGTCTTTTGTGGCTTCGCGAACGAAGTCTTCGAGCCGCTGGCCCTTTTTTTGCACGAATTGACGGTCTAGTACCTGAACCTTCTCCATGCGGTCGATGCGAAAGACACGGAAGTCTTTTCGCATCTCGCACCATGTGGCCAGGGTCCATACACCGGTCCAGAAGTAGAGGGCCAGCGGGCGTGCTTCGCGCTGACTGGACTGGCCGTCTTCGCGGGTGTAACCGAAGGCGAGGGCGCGGCGATCGATGCAGGCTTCGTGGAGGAGGTCGAGGAGCTCTCGGAGGGGCTGCGTCATCTTGTAGCCGGGGGCGTACATGAGGATGGAGTCGAGACGTTCGCGCAGCTCGGGGGGGAGGACTGCTTCGATGCGCTGGAGGGCTTGACCTGCGGCGGCCATGCTGGTGGCTCCGCCCCAGGCCTGCACGAGGCGAGCGCCGAGGACCAGGGCCGTAAGTTCGTCGCGGGTGAACATAAGTGGTGGGAGATCGAGGTCGCGGCGGAGGGTGTAACCTACGCCTGCCTCGCCTTCGATGGGCATGCCTGAGGTCTGGAGATCGCGAACGTCGCGGTAGATGGTGCGATCGGAGACCTGTAGTTTTTCGGCGAGCATGCGCGCGGTTTGAAGACGGCCGCCGCGTAGGATACGGACGATACGGAAGAGTCGGTCGGCCCGTCGCATGCACTCATCCTAATGGACAATTTTAAATCCGTTCGGGCTTACTGGTGGATCTTGCGGATTCGCGGACTGCTGAAAGAACATATTTAGAAATTGTTGGGACTCAAGCAGAGGCAAAGGCGAAATACGGGGGTCTCTCCACTCCGCCGTGCGATAAAACTGCACGGCTTCGGTCGAGATGACGGATTTTGACAGGTTCTAAGAGATTTTGACAGGTTCTAAGAGATCAGGTCGCGCTGTGCAGGCCGACGTGGTTGCCCTCCGAGTCTTTGAGGCATGCGAACGAGCCGTAGCCACCGGGGATATCGGTACGCGGCATGAGGATGAGACCACCTGCGCTGCTGACGCGGGAGATGACGGCGTCGAGCTCTCCGTCGCAACTGAGGTAAACGATGGTGCCGGCGCGGCCGGGCTTTTGAAATGCGCGCTTGACGAGTGCGCCAGTTACGCCACCGGGCTCAGAGGGAAAGATGCACATATTTTTATGAGGATGGACGTTTTTCTTCATGGAACGGCCCAGGATGGTTTCGTAGAATTGCGCGGCGCGATCGAGATCGGCGCATGGAATCTCAAACCAAACGGCTCCGGCTTTTGGTTGCTGTTTCATAGTGCCTCCTGATCTTAATGACGTTTACAGAGGCAGAATATCGACACCCTACTGACAGCATTGTGTCAGTAGAGTTTGTCGATTTTGGAGGCTTGAGGATCTGACTAGTAGCCGGTGGGGTCGCCGTGCTGGAGGTTTTCGAAGCGGGTGTAGTCGGCGAGATAGGCGAGCTGGATGCTGCCGGTGGGGCCGTTGCGCTGCTTGGCGATGATGATCTCGGCTTTGCCCTTGAGGTCCTCGTTCTCGCGGTCGTAGTACTCCTCGCGGTGGATGAAGCAGACGACGTCGGCGTCCTGCTCGATGGAACCTGATTCGCGAAGATCGCTGAGGAGTGGCTTTTTGTCGCCGCCGCGCTGCTCGCTGGCACGGGAGAGCTGCGAAAGCGCAACTACGGGAACTTTCATCTCTTTGGCGAGGGCTTTGAGGCCGCGGGAGATCGCGGAGACCTCCTGGGTGCGGTTTTCGAAGCCTTTTTGAGCGCCAGCGGAGCCGGTCATGAGCTGGAGGTAGTCGATGACGATGAGGTCGAGGGCACCATGCTGCTGCTTGAGACGGCGGGCCTTGGCGCGCATCTCGGCGAGGGTGATGCCGGGGGTGTCGTCGATAAACATCTTCGACTCCATGAGGCGCTCGAGGCCGTTGATGAGCTTGGCGCGGTCTTCGCGCATGAGCATGCCGGTCTGGATGGCCTTGGAGTTTACAAGGGCCTGGGATGCGAGCATGCGGCGAAGGAGGCTGGCCTTCGACATTTCGAGCGAGAAGACGGCTACGACTTTGCCGCCGCGAACGGCTGCGTTTTCAGCGATGTTGATGGCCCAGGCGGTCTTGCCCATGGAGGGGCGGGCGGCGATGATGGTGAGTTCCGACTCTTGGAGGCCGCTGGTCATGCGGTCGAACTCGATGTAGTGGGTGGCGAGGCCGGTGACTTCGCGGCCCTGCTCGTAGAGGGCGTCGATGGAGCCGAAGGAGTCTTTGACGATGGCGGTGATGTCGGAGAAGCCGCCGGTGACTGCGTGCTCGGAGATCTCGGTGAGGCGCGTGGTGACTTGATTGAGGACGTCGAGGGCTTCGCGGCTCTGGTCGGAGGCCTCGACCATGCCCATGTCGCAGACGGTGAGGAGCTGGCGCATGAGGCTCTTGTCGCGGACGATGCGGACGTAGCTCTCGATGCTGAGTTTGCGGGGGAGGCCTTCGCTGAGGGAGGCGAGGTAAGGGAGGCCGCCGACGGAGTCGAGCTCTTTTCTTTTGCCTAGAGCGTCGGTGACGGTGACGATGTCGACGGCGTGGCCGACCTCGACGAGGTGGAGCATGACATCGTAGATCTTGCGATGGGAGTCGAGCGCGAAGTCGTCGGTTTTGAGGAGCATGGTCGCGTCGATGATTGCGACGGGCTCGACGAGCATGGCGCCGAGGATGGTCATCTCAGCGTGGACTGAGGCTGGCCGCTCCTGCTCGCCGACGATGTGGGGGTACGTTGCCATGAGGTTCTAAGGTATCGGACCGCTGCTGGGCAGACAGCTGTGCATCCTGTGGACGGCTGTGTATATCCAGTAAATCTTTTAAATCCAGTAAATATGAGTCTACTCCGGAGTCTAAACACTTACGTAGACAAACACACCCACAGGGTGTCGGCGTTGTAGGCTAAAGCCAGTAATACGTTAGGGATAAATTTTCAGACGAGCGGGGAATCAAGATGGGTGCTGAGAAAGTTTTGACTATTCCAGAGGCCGCGCAGCGCGACAAGGCCTCCTTCGAGGTGCTTCGGGTCTGGATCGCCGACCAGGGGCAGCATGTGAGCATTCGCAGTGGGGCCTGGGAGGATCCGTTTGCGTGGGGGATCGTTCTGGCTGACCTGGCGCGGCATATCGTGCTGGCTCATCAGTTGCAGAACAAAGACACAGACCCCGAAGCCTTCCTGAATCGCTTGCTTGAAGGCTTCGAGGCCGAGATTGTCAACCCCACCGATGAACCTGAAGGAGAGGTCACGCAGTAGCTGGTGGCTTTTTATTTGTGCTTGTAGTCCTGGAAGAGATCTGGAAACTGCTGCATGAGAGCGGCGGTTTTCGGAACGTCGCAGATCTGAATGTATGGATTGTTCGGGTTTTTTTCGGCGTAGTCCTGGTGGTAGTCTTCGCCGTTGTAGAACGCCTTGAGCGGCACGACCTGCGTGACGATCGGCTTCGGGAATGTGTGTGCTGCATCCAGTTGAGCGATGTAGGCTTTCGCGATCTTTTCCTGCTCCGGCGAGGTGAAGAAGATCACTGAGCGGTAGGAGGTTCCGACGTCAGGGCCCTGGCGGTTGAGCTGCGTGGGGTCGTGGACTACTGAAAAGAAGATGCGCAGCAACGTCCCGTAGCTGACTTTTGCTGGGTCGAAGACGATCTTGACCGACTCTGCGTGTCCGGTCGATTCGGAG
This sequence comes from Tunturiibacter lichenicola, assembly GCF_051013355.1. Lineage (GTDB taxonomy): Bacteria > Acidobacteriota > Terriglobia > Terriglobales > Acidobacteriaceae > Edaphobacter > Edaphobacter lichenicola_F. The sequence goes on from NZ_CP132944.1 coordinate 2,235,111, forward strand.
GAGACTTGATCGTATGTTGCTGTCTCGGCGCTGCCGCCTGAGTAGCCAGCGGTGGTGGCAGTGACGCCCTTTACGCGCTGAAATACGGTCTGCACGCCCCAGAAGCATCCACCTGCAAAGACCGCCGTCTCATGTTTGGCAGAGGCGTTCGGCTCGTCCAGCGCGGGAGCCGGAATCGGCTCTTTTCTCTCTGCACCCATCACGGTTCCCATAATCATCCTCCTACCACCGATAAACAGCGTCACGGCAATCAATAAGACACCCAAGACTATCAACGCGCTCTTCATTGCAGCTACCACCTTGTTCTCCACTTTCACATAAGATTGGACGCTAGAAGAGGATAACGGTTACATTTCGTTGGATTGGACTGCATCCGCAGCTCGCCGTGTGTTGATTTTGATGGTTCTATCGGAGTTTGTACGACTAGCTGTTGTATCAGGCTACTCGTGCTCGTCCCTGGATCTCGATGTAGACGTGGATCAGGCTGACCGCCGCGGGTGTAACTCCAGCGATTCGACTGGCCTGGCCAAGCGTTAGAGGTCGGACGCGCGCGAGGACCTCCTTCATCTCGGTGGAGAGGCCGCTCACGGTCGTGTAGTCAAACCATGTTGGAATGGGTCTCTTCTCGGCCTTGCGCATCTTTTCCATCGAGCGGCGCTGCTGATCGAGATACCCGGAGTACTTAATCTCCGTTTCGACCGTCTTCATCTCGTTACGTACCCACGCGGGAAGCTTTGAGGCATCACTTGCTGCAGCCGCATCCATCGCGGCGACCCAACCTGCAAGCACCGTGTCGGCAGTTGCGAGACGGTCGCGAAGTACCGGGGCGATCTCCTCGACTGGGACCTCTGGCCGCTTCAAGAGCTGCGCAAATGTCTGTCCGCTGACTCCTGCAGAGTCGCCATCGAGTTTTTCAAGGAGCGTGACCGGCAGATCTTCTGCACGCACGCGGGCCGTTCCCAACAGCGCTTCGAATGCAGCAGCGCGGGCCTGTTTCGCCTCGTAGTCAGCCCATGCGGTATCGTCGATCAGCCCGAGACGCCGGCCATGCTGAGTGAGTCGAGTGTCGGCGTTGTCGATTCTAAGGTGCAAGCGAAACTCCGCTCGCGAGGTGAACATGCGATAAGGCTCGTTGGTGCCCTTGCTGATGAGATCGTCTATGAGGATGCCGGTGTAGGCTTCGGTGCGATCGAGCGTGAAGGCTTCCTCGTTGCGTACCGCGAGTGCTGCGTTGATGCCTGCCATCAGGCCCTGGCACGCGGCCTCTTCGTAGCCGCTGGTTCCGTTGATCTGCCCGGCGAGATAGAGGCCCGCGAATGATTTGACGCGAAGCGTGCGGTCGAGCTCGGTGGGATCGATTGCGTCGTATTCGATGGCATAGCCGGGACGCAGCATCTCCGCCTTCTCAAGGCCCGGTATGGAGTGCACCATTGCGGCTTGAATCTCCATTGGAAGACTGGTGCTCATGCCGTTGATGTAGACCTCGTGCGTGTTGAGACCCTCGGGCTCGAGGAAGAACTGGTGCCGCGTCTTCTCGGGGAAGCGGACGATCTTGTCTTCGATGGATGGGCAGTAGCGCGGCCCGATGGCTTCGATCTGGCCTGTGTACATTGGCGAACGATGCACGTTTTCGCGAATCAGACGAAGGGTCTCAGGCGTCGTGTGTGCGATGTGGCAGTTGATCTGGCGCAGCGGAATACTTTTTGTGCGGAAGCTGAATGGCGTTGGGTCTTCGTCGCCGGGCTGCACTTGAAACTGGCTCCAGTCGATGGTGCGGCCATCGAGGCGCGGTGGCGTGCCGGTCTTCAAGCGGCATTCGCGGAGACCGAGGCGCTTCAGGCTTTCGCCCAGCAAGACGCTGGCTGGCTCACCGCTGCGGCCTGCGGTGTATTGCTGCTCGCCGCAATGGATCAGGCCGTTGAGAAATGTGCCTGTCGTCACGATGGTCGCGGCGGCGTGGATGATTCGTCCGTCGCGGAGCTTCAGACCGCGAACTACTCGGCTCGCGCCAATCTGCTGATGCTCCGGGTCGCCCTCTTCGACGATGAGGTCGATCACCTCAGCCTGCTTGATGAAGAGGTTCTTCTGGCCTTCGAGTACCTCGCGCATCTTTACGCGATAGAGTGCTTTGTCGCACTGCGCGCGGGGCGACCACACCGCCGGACCACGCGATGTGTTGAGGAGACGGAACTGAATGCCTGTTGCGTCGGCAACCTCGCCCATTACGCCGCCAAGCGCGTCGATCTCGCGGACAAGATGTCCCTTGGCAACGCCGCCAATCGCTGGATTGCAGCTCATCTGCGCGATCAGATCGAGGTTCAAGGTGAAGATGGCTGTGCGCAGGCCCATGCGTGCAGAGGCCATCGCAGCCTCGCAGCCTGCGTGGCCGGCACCCACTACAACTACGTCGTATTGTTCTGTAAACGCCATCTCAACTGTCAATAAGTGGGGATTCGATATCGCCCCTTCTATGATTTTAGCTGGCGTTGCTTGAGTTGGCGATCACACAAAGGCTTTTACCGGAGAGCAGCTGTTATTGTTGCCTGCTGCTCGCGAGTTGCGAGGAGGCGAAGGCGCGTTCGTTCGAGAAGCGCCCAGTCCTGTCGAAACTCCACCATCGTCTCGCGCATGTGATTCTTTGCCCGAAGGACGAATCCAATCCGGCCGAGCATGAGCTGGAAGGTTAGCGCAGGGTCAGACTCTGCGGCCAAGATGTTTTGACTGCTGACTCCAACTTGCCGCGTTATGCCGTCGGTCTCGATGATGAGCCATGGATTCCCGTCGGCGTCGATCGTAGCGGTGGCCGAGTCGAATCGCTTCTGGAAGAGGCGCTTGCGGCCTAAAGAGAGCTCTTTCGCTTCGTCTGAATTTTGCAGCGTCGCGAAGCGTTCGCGGTAGTCGGCCCAGTCCTGCGGCTGTCCTACTATCTCCGCGCGATCTGCTTCGGCTTCGTGTTGCAAAGATGTCGCGTGTGTCTCGTCTTGATCTTCTTTCGCGGCCTTCGCTTCCGTCTCCAGTTCGATAACCGAAGGTGATGGATGGTGCGAAAACTCTTTGTACAAGCCGAAGCGGCCAGTTAAGAAATAGGCGACGAAGAACGATCCTGCTACCTCGTGATCGCCGATCAAGGCGGCGGCGATGAGGTATTTCTTCATATGAAACGCTGTTTCGGTACCGCTCTGTGCGAGTCCGCTGCGAGGCAGATCTCCTGGTTGTTGAGCGTAGTGTGAGCTGTAGAAACCCAGCTCTGGACGTTTTAGCGCCCAGCGTGTGAACGAGCGAGCAGCAGCTTTCGGGGCCATCATGCCGAGATCGTTAGGAAAGTCGCGATGCACTGAGTGTGGAAAGATCAGATTGATGAGTGAGCGCGTGAAGACCGCGCAGTTATTGGTGATTCCGTTGTAGTGGTTCACATTTGGTTCACTGTTCAACCAGTCGACTGCAGCCTGATCTTGTACGCGCGTCGTTTGAACAGCAAAGATGAAGACGTCGCGAACCGCTGTCACGCCCACGATGTCCCGCCAAAAGCTGTGAGCGAGTTCTGGACAGTGTCCCTCAGCACACACCTCTCGAAGGTAGCCTTCGCGAGCATGGATCTCCAAGGCTTCTTTGACGGGTTGTGATGCGTAGAGAAGGCGATCGCCAGGGGTGAGGGATCCCTGCAAGTACAGACTGAGAGGGATCAGATTCCATGCATACGCCTGCTTCTCGCGGAAGTTGGGATAGGTCGTAACGACCGATCCTTGTTCGCCTGGTTCGCAGAGGCGTGCGCGTATTGGGGACTCTGCGCAGACTCCAGATAGATAGACAAGGGAGTGTCCCGCGTGTGTGAACTGTGAAGCCCCAATACCAGTGGGATCAGCGAGCACCACTCCGATGTCCGCCGTGGCGGCGGGGCTGAAGATGGTGACGGGCGTCAGGCCGAGAACAACACAACCTATCCGATGCAATAGATATCTCAGAAGCGCCTTTCAGAGGCCGCTCGCGCATGACTGATAAGTCGAAGCGAAAAATAACCTCGGAAGACCAGGCCCAGCGGCACCTGAAATTCACTCTTTTGCCGTTATCGTACCAACTAGCCTCGAAAGGCTCACGGTATTCCGATAACAATCGTTGGAATCTTCGTGCTTTTTGTGGGTAAATCGTCCGTAACCCTCTTTACAATCACCACATGACGCCTCGATGTTTTTTCTTTTCAGTGGTTTTGATCAGCACGTCGTTTTGCGCTTTGGGCGCACCTGCTCAGCAATCTGCCATAACGACGGACCCTGCCGCAGATAAAGCTAATCCAGCTGCCATGGAGGCCTTTCAAATTCCTAGCCACGGCGCTATGTTGAATGCGCTTGCTTACATTGCTCCGGGCGCAGGGCCGCACCGCGTCGTGCTTCTGCTTCATGGCTTTCCCGGGAACGAGAAGAATCTTGATCTCGCACAGACGATTCGTCGCGCAGGTTGGGATGTCGTCTACTTCGATTACCGAGGCTCGTGGGGGTCGCCTGGAAACTTCTCGTTTACGCACTCGATTGAAGATACGCGGGCTGCGATTGCGTATCTACGTGATCCGGCCAATGCGAAGAAGCTGCGGTCGGACCCCGGCTATATTGTGCTGATCGGCCACAGCATGGGTGGTTTTATGGCGCGGTACGTCGGCGCGCAGGACCCGGCGATCAAAGCCGTCGGATTGATTTCTGCGGCCGACATGGGCGTGGATCGTATGCAGTTGCTGAAGCCTGGCGAAGAGAAGACGGCTGTTGCCAGTCTGGCTGGGCACCTGGCTGCGGAGGGAATGGCACCCCTTGCCGGTTGCACGCCGGAGAGTCTGGCTAATGAGGTCCTGGCGAATGCAGCGGGCTGGAACGTCGTTGCGCTTGCCCCGAAGCTCGCTAGCCGCCCCATGCTTGTCATCACGTCGGACGACGGGCTCGCTCCTTCAAACGATGCCTTCGTTGAGGCACTCCATAAAGCGGGGAATGACGAGGTCACGGCGATCCATCTGTCGACCGACCATTCGTATTCCGACGAACGAATCGCTCTTGAAAAGGCTGTGCTCGACGGCCTCGACTATCTGCAACACAAGTAACACGCGAGACACAAAAGCGGTGACGAGTCGTATTAAACTGCTCTCAGCGTTGTTTACCTGATCGGCGCAGGAGACGGGCCTACCTTGAATCGACTTACGCACAGTCTGGCTACACTCGTTGCATCACGTGAGGGGGAGATGTCGCTCGGGTTCTTTCACTTCCGCCACGGGTGGTTTTTCGCGATTTTTTTGTTCTGCTCGGCGATTGTCCTCGCAAATGTAGTGCACTACATCTTGTTTCGCGTGCTGCGCCGCAAAGAGGAGGAGAACAAAACTTTTGGCTGGGGACTGCAGCGTTATCTCGGTAAGCCTGCGCGGGCCATCTTCTTCCTCACTTGCCTGCTCCTTGTGCTTCCGGCTATCCCTGGACTGCCTGAGAAGATCGAAGACACCGTTCGCCAGGGATTCATCATGGCGATGGTGATTGCACTCGGCTGGTTTGCGGTAGGGTGCATCTATGCGCTGCAGGCCGTTATGCTGCGGCGGTATGACCTGAACGCAGAAAACAACATTCAGGCTCGCCGCGTCCACACGCAGTTCCAACTCTTTCGCCGGCTGCTTATCGGTTTCGTAGTTGTCATCGACATCGGCGCTCTACTTTGGACTTTTAATGATCCGCGAATCTGGCATTACGGCTCTGGTCTACTCGCATCGGCGGGTATAGCGTCACTGATTATTGCTACTGCTGCAAAATCCACTGCGGCGAACTTCTTCGCCGGCCTACAGATTGCCCTTACCGAACCGATTCGCATCGACGACGTCGTCGTGATTCAAGGCGAGTGGGGACGAATCGAGGAGATCAATTCGGCGTATGTCGTCGTTAAGATCTGGGATCTGCGGCGCCTTATTGTTCCGTTGAGTTACTTCATCGAAAACTCATTCCAGAACTGGACTCGCGAGGCCTCCGACATTATGGGAACGGCATTTCTCTATGTTGACTACTCGATCCCGGTCGAAGAGCTGCGCACGCAACTCGAAGCGATTGTTCATCCGTCGCCGCTTTGGAATAAGCAGACTTGTGGCCTGCAGGTCACCAACCTCACGGACCGCTCCATGGAGCTACGGTGTCTCATGAGCTCTCGCAACTCGAGCGACAACTTTGATTTGCGCTGCCTCGTGCGCGAGAAGATGACGGCCTGGATTCAGCAGAATTATCCTGACGCGTTTCCGACTACGCGCTTTGCTTCTCGGTCTGAGTCCAGCTCGACTGGAGATCAAAATCGCACACAACATCCTGCCGCGATGGACTTCAGCTCGCCGCGCTAAGTCTTAGTCGAACGAGGGGAGGTGCTGTATGTCGGTTGCGGGAACCATTTCGACATCACCGCCTGCTTTGATCCACGCCTTCATTCCGCCAGTGATCACGTGTGTGCTGCAGTTCTCCTTCTTCAACATATGGGCCACGCGCACGCTCGTCGTATCGCGAAGACAACTGCAGTAGAGATAGACTTCGCACTCCGGTACCATGAACTCTCGCAGTGCGATCAACTCTTCCTTCAGGCGATTCGGCTCGACGCGGATCGAATTTTTGATTCGTTGCATGCCGGGATCGTAGTAGCCGTGACTTCGGACGTCGGCGATGATCACAAGCCTGTCGAGCGTCATCGATTGCATGCGCTCGTAGAGGCTGTCTGCCGAGATTCGATCGACCTCTTTGTGGCGTTGCGCACGCGTTGTGAAGATGATCAAGGCCAGAACGTATCCGAAGCCAAGCAACAGGACAAGAAACAGTACCGCATGGCTTGCCTGTGTGATCCAGCCAGCAATCTCCCGGATGAATCTACTGAAGACATATCCTGTGAGCAGCCACGAAGAGCAGTAGATCAAGACCCCGAGCGCATCGAGCCGCAGAAAACGCAAGACTCGCATGTTCAGCGTTCCGGCGAGCGGAGCGGCCATGGCCCCGAGCCCCGGAATAAATTTTGCGAATAACAGCGTCTTCTGACCACGGCGATAGAAATATCCTGCAGAAGAAAATATGCACTGCTCCGGGTTGATCGACATGCGGCACATTCCGGAGAGGAGCCACCAACCGGTATATCGTCCGCCGAAGTAGAGCAGCGTATCGCCAGCTACCGCTGCAGACCAGGCTACCGGCAGAACAACCGCCAGTTGGAGCCCATGCTTCGATGCCGCGCCCGCAGCCAGCAGCGCGATCGACATCGGCAACGGCAGGCCTATCGCAGCAAGAAACATCACCACAGCGGTCATGGCGTATCCATGATGCGCTATGACATCGATCAGGCCCATTTGTCCCTTCTTCCGTCGCTACGTCAGCGGTACGATGGAGGGTACGCCACGCTCCCGGACAATCAAATACAACCTTAGAACTCCACTCTGAGCCCCAGTTGGACCTGCCGCTCCGGCGACTGCCCGGTCGATGCCGCCGTGAAGGTTCCGAAGGGCTGTACGTTCAATCCCTCGACTGCGACTGTCGCGGCGTTTTGAAATACGAGCGGCGTAACTTCATCGGCCTCCGTTCCTGCAAGATATGCGCGCTGCATGATTGCGGAGTAGTTCACGCGATTGGTCAGGTTGAAGGCCTCCACGACGCCTCGCAGCTTTACGCGCTCCGACGCCCACACCGCCCTGGCGAGGCGAAGATCGACGCGCCCTGTATCCGGGAGGCGCAGGGTATTTCTTCCTATCGTCGGTAGATAGACCGCACCGCCTGAACCATTGATGGTCTCGTGACCACCTGCCAACCTCGTGCCGCCGAAGATATCCAGGCTGTAGGGCTTGCCGCTGTTCTCGGTAAAGACAGGAGCGACGGACCACCCGTTGGCTGCTGTCCGAAGCCAGTGCTGCTCAATCGAAAATGCCGGTGCCCATACCGCGCTGACCACGACCTTGTGGGGAAAGTTCAGCGCGGACAAGCCTTTGTCATACCGCACATTGAACGGATCGAACTGTGCGTTGGTTCGCGGGGTCGCACCGTTCTGGCCGAAGTCGATTGCCTTGGCCCAAGTCCAGCTTGCTCGAAACTCGAGTCCACCACGGCTGCGACGGCGCGCCTCCAGAGTCAGTGCGTTGTAGGTCGCATTCGCATTGGAGACGATATCCGTCACTGGGCCGAAGTTTGAATTGATTCGCTGGTCGTAAAAAGGGACCACGAAGGTCTCTCCGTTGCGAACCCCTACCGCACCGGTGCCTCCCTGAAGTTGAAACAGTTTGTTTGCTGTAGATGGGGCGATGTTGATGTCGACGGAGTTTGGCAGCTGACGGTCGAGGTTCAGCAGATAGGTTGCGCTGGCGACTGTGCCTCCTGCTATCTCACGTTCGAGGGTGAAACTGCCCTGCTGAACTGCGGGGATCCGGAATCTGCGGTCGAACACCATCGCAGAGGTCGTCTTTGCCACTGCCGCAGGTGGAGTGGTTACATACGCACACGCATAGCCGAACCCCTGATTTGCAACCTGTGGGCAATTTGTAACTGTAGTAGGTAAGATCAAAACGCTGGTTGAAGAAGAGGGCAAGGCTGTGTTCACCAACGCACTTCGTATCGTGGCTCCCGGCAATCTACCGTAGAACAATCCGTATCCGATGCGGACGACACCCTTCCCCGACCCGAATGGCTCCCATGACACACCGGCACGCGGTCCGAAGTTGTTTCTGTCCTCGGGAAACGAGCTTGTCGCACCTGTCTGGCCAAACGCGTGGTCCAGTGCTAAATTTGGCTGCTGTGGCAGCGGCGAAAGTTCATACTCGTAACGCAGCCCTACATTCACAGTGAGCCCCTGCCTCACCCTCCAGTCGTCCTGCAGGAATCCTGCCCACTCCTGGGTGTTGAATGTTACGGCCTGCTGGCCGAAGCTCTGCGTGAACGAACGGAAACAAAAGACGTGCACCGCAGCGGTGATCGACGGACAGCCACCGTTCGGATAGGCGTTCACATTAAAGGTGTAGTCGGTGATCCAATCGACCAGGCCACCTGCATGGCCAGACGTCGTCCCGCTGTCGTAGTGAAAGGCTCCCTGTATATTGCTGAGGCCCACGATATTGTCATGAACCAGACTGAGATCGGCCCCCAACTGAAGTTGATGGCGACCGTGGACCCACGTCAAGAGGTCCGCCAATTGAATCTTGTCCTCGTCTGGATACGCGGTTCGGCCCAGAGAGGTCGATGTGCCGAATGTGAATCCATCCGGCCCGATCGCAATCTCCGGTGCAAATCCACCGACAGAGACAGCAGGCTCCTGCGGAAGCGGCGGGGGAGCCTGCTCAAACTGAAGATCGCGACCATACTGGATGCGTAACTCATGACTCAGCTTTGGCGACGCTTGCCACATCCATCTTCCGAGCAATGAATCGACCCTGACGTAGCTACTGCCCATACTCGCGGTGCCGAGATCCACTACGGGTGCTGTCCGCACGCCCGATGGCGAGCTTGAACGGGCACGATCGTACTGCACACTTACGCGATGATGCTCCGCTGCTTGCCAGTCTATCTTGCCAAAGTTGATTGTCTGATCCTGTCGCCTGGGCACGGTTCCAGTCAGGCTCTCCAAGTAGTTGAGTGCCGCATTCACCTTCGTTGCGGTGACGCCACGATTGCCGAGTAGAGCTGTCTGCGTCGGTGTTAACGCATAGAAGTTTGGGTCGGCTGGAGTGGAGACTGCGGGAAATGATCGCCATTGTTGATCGTAGGCGTAGAAGTAGAAGAGCTTGTCTTTTATGGCCGCACCGCCTGCGCTGCCCCCAAACTGTTGACGCAGGTCATGCGGCTTTACCGCTTCGCTCGTATTCACGCCGTCAACGTAGTTCGTTGCGGTCGAAAAAGGATTCGTTGCACCGAGCACGCTCGACCGCACCAGATAGAAGCCCGTTCCGTGTATTGTGTTCGTTCCACTCTTGGAGACCGTGGTGATAATTCCCCCCGCCGCGTGTCCATAAAGCGCCGAGTAGTTTTGGCCGCTCACGCGGAACTCCCGCACCGCCTCTTGCGAAAACGTGTAGGCTGCCCCGGCATGTCGTCCGTATCCGCCACCGCCGTCCACGCTTCCGGTGCTAACACGGCCGTATGATCCGGTCTCCGCTGCATCTTCAATCTCAGATGCGTTCTCTGCACCCGTTCCGCGCGGCACTGCCCCGTAGCTCTGGTCATCGTCGCCGCCGTCGATGCGGCTGCTGTTTTGCGTTGAGGCCACGCCGCGAAAGGTTAATAAGCCGTCGCCTTCAGGATTGGCATTCGCCGTTGGTGTCAGGAGGGCAAACGTCTGCCATCGGCGGCCGTTGACGGGTATGAGGTCAATCTCGTCCTGCGCGATCACACTTGCCGTAGCGGTAGAGGCCACCTCGTCGACGCTGACCGTGGCGGGGGTGGTGGGCGTCGCCGTAACGCTTACGGAACTAGCCACACCGCCGATCTTCAACCGAGCCTCCACCGACGTCATACCGCCAACCTCGACCACCACAGGGTCGAGGGTCAGGTTCGCGAACCTCTCATAATCCACAAACACCCTGTACTCACCGGCGGGCAGGTGTGCCACGACGAACTCGCCCCTCGCTTCAGTCACAGCGTTGGTTGTCAGGCCCGTCGCCAGGTTTTGGACCTGTACCACCGCTCCCACCAGTGCGGCACCGCCTGCGTCGATAACGAAACCGCTGACCGCGCCATCCACCGACGTCTGTCCCTGAGCGCGCACTCCAACGATTGCAGCGGCACAGCACCACAACAAGCAGGCCCAGAGAATCTTTCCTACGCGCGCGCCAAACCTCGCGCGTTCCATACAAAACAACATGCACTCTCCGCGGATTTGTACCGGTCTACACCGCGACCACGGGAAGATCGAAACAGGTACGCTTGCCTGCCCTTGATGATCCGGGCATAGCATCGAAATTGAGGCCAACGGCATCGTGCCGGAGACAGGAAGACACTATGAGATTAGCTGTAGACCGTCAAATTAAGAAGCGATTTTCCGTTTAAATGAGAAAAGGGTAGCGGCCGTAGCCGCTACCCTTTTGAAACAACGTTATGGTTAGAACTGCGCTCGAATCCCTAACTGAACCTGCCGTGGCGTGTAAGTGAACCCGCTGGCGTTTGAGTTCGTCACGGACCCAAACAGCGGCAACGCAGAGTTCGCGTTGCTCGTATTGAAGGTCAGCACGTTCCCCGTTACCTGTTTCGCTGCGTTGGTAGTCGTGCCGATGAAGTATCCGGTCGTATTCACCGACGTGACATTCTGTTTGTTCAGAATGTTGAAGCTCTCTCCAAGCAGCTCCAGCTTCACTCGTTCCGCAACCGTGAACCGCTTCGAGAGGCGGAGATCCAGAACATTTGTCTTCGGTTGCTGAAGCCCGTTGCGCTCAAACCCTGGCAGCCGGAAGGCGCCGTTTGACCCATTGACACCGCCGCCAACCGCGTTCAATTGCGCCCCGTTGATGAGGCCGGTCGACAGAGTTCCGCTAGTCGCAACTGAATAGGGCAAGCCGCTCTGCGCCGAGAAGTTCGGCGAGACCTCATAGTCATTCAGCAGATAACTCTTCCAACCCGTAAAGCGCCACGGAGACGTTGCCACCGCAGTCAGGACAAATCGGTTCGGAACATTCTGATTGGAGTTTCCATACTCCTCACGAAGATTGGTTGGATCCAGCAGAGCGTTCGCGGAGGTTCCAGTCGTATTGTTCTCCCCGTAGTCCAAGGCGTGCGACCAAGTATAGTTCGCGTTGAACTGCAGGTTGTGCGTGAGACGATGTGAGATCTGACCCACCAGGCCCTGGTAGTTCGAGTTCACACCGCTGAAGATGTTCGTCTTCGATCCAAAGTTGCAGTCCGGACGCTGGCTCGGGCATGTCTTCGACGACACTGTGCTCTTCGCAAAGAAGTTCGACGTAAAGGTAGAACCGTTTGCCAGCGGACCCTTTCCTGACGTATCCACCACCGAGTAGGTTACAGAGGTCGGAGTTGGCAGGTTCTGATCTACGAAGCTCGGTAGACGACGTCCGAAGGATCCCAACCAGGTTACGCTGACGACGGTATTCCAGCCGAGGTCCTGCTCGATCGTAAGGTCAGCCTGGTGAATCTCGGGCAGCTTGAAGTTCTTGTCGAAGAACGTCGAGTTCGGTGGAGTTCCCGTGGCGACCAGCGCCGGAATTACCTGCGGAAATACTGGCGCGCCTGCGCTCGTCGAAGTGTAACTAAAGCTCGGCTGACCATTGAGCGAACCAGTGTTGATCAGCGCGTTATAGACCGTCGAGTTGATGACGCGAGCGAAGAACTCTCCGTAACCACCTCGCAAAATCGTCTTGCCGCTTCCAAACACATCATAGGCAAAGCCGACTCGCGGACCGATGTTGTTCTTGTTGCTTGGCATCGAACCCGTCTGAGGGATCGATGAAACGATGAGGTCGCTCACCGGAGAAGGCAATTGCTCGTACTCGTATCGGATACCACCGGTCAGACTGAGCCGCGGGTTCAACTTCCACTCGTCCTGAATAAAGAAAGAATAGTCGCCCGTATTGAAGTCGAGACCAGACCGACCAAAGCCCTGCGTGTACGAACTATAGTTATGAGCCTGCGAAACCGTTGCGGGATTCTCCGAGAGGTATAGGTCTGTGAGATAGTTCGTCAGCGTCGAGTAGCTGAATCCACCGTACTGCGCAAAAAGATTGTTGATCAGATCATTGGTATGGATATAGTCGCCACCGAATTTGATGCTGTGGTTTCCGCGGATCCAGTTCACTGTATCGGCAACCTGATAGCGACGTTCATCCGGCAGCGCGGCACGTTGCAGGAATGTCTGCGTTCCAAAGGTAAAGCCGTTGGTAATGGCGACACTCGGCGGAAGTCCACCAAAAGGATTGGTATAGCCTGCCGGGGTGTTTACCAGATTCGACGTTTCGTACGCGGATGGATCCTGGGCAAACTCGAACTCAAAGTCTCGGCCATACTGGTACCGAACTTCGTTGCTGATGGTATTTGTAATCACTGTATCCAGCTTCGCAATGCCGAACGTATCGCGCACATAGTCGTTGCCGAAGCTATGCGAACCGTCGAAGACCGTCGAAGCTGTCTGAATGCCGGCGGGCGAGATCCAGCGCAACCGATTCACTTCAAATGAAGCATGATTCTTTCCGTTGATCTGCCAGTCGATCTTAGGGAAGAAGACCGTCTGATCGCCTGTACGCGGCACGTTCCCAAGCAGCGTATTCAGGTTGGTAAGCCCACTGACGTAGCGGGTTGCGGCTGCGCTATACGTGGCCAACTTCAGATTGGTCTGCAGCGTGCAGGCCGATACATCGATCGCACTTGGCGCCGTCGCGCCTGTTCCACCGCACACCTTACCGGCTGGAAGGGCTGCGTCTGGTGTGGCGAAGAAGCTCGAAGGATTGCTCGCAGCAGCTACGGCAGGAAAGTTTCTTTGAAAGCGGTCAGCCGCAAAGAAGAAGAACAGCTTGTCGCGGAGAATGGGTCCACCGACCGCTCCTCCCCACTGCTTGCGTCGGTCGGTCGGCTTGAAGTTCTGCGCCGTAAACGGCCCACCTGGAACCAGCTGCACCGTCTGTGTGGTGAACGCGTTCGCAGCTCCCCACTCTGCATCGCGGTCGTAAAAATATCCCTCGCCGTGAAACTGATTTCCACCTGACTTCGTGACCGAGTTCACGACGCCACCGGCAGACCGGCCATACTCCACCGAGTAGTTTGACGTATTGACCTGGAACTCCTGCACGGAAGCCTTGGCCGTCGAGTAGCCTGCGCGGGTGCGTCCACGCTCCTCGGAGAAGTACGCCTGATTATCATCGGCGCCGTCGATGGTGACGTTGTTCAGCAACGTGCTCTGGCCGCGAAAACTCAACAGACCAAATCCGCTCGAATCTGCAACCACCCCTGGCGTCAACAGTGCATAAGCCGACCAGCGGTAGTTGTTCACCGGCAGATCCAGTAGTGTTTTTTGATTGATTACCCCGGAGAAGTCCGGCGATGTCGTATTAAGCATAGGTGCCTCGGTGGTCACCTCGATCGTCTCGCTCGCATTGCCCACCGAGAGCTTAGGAGAGAGATCAGTCAGCACGCCAACCTCGACGATCACCTCACCAGATCGAAAAGTCCGGAATCCTGGCGCCGTAATTGTAACCGTGTAGGTTGCAGGCTGCAGGTGGATGACCCGGAAGACACCCGAGCTATCGACTTTCACATTCTGCTCGGCGTTCGTTGCATTCGAGTGGACTACTACGATCGCGCCCGCAAGTCCCGAGCCGCTCGCATCTTCTACTGTACCGCCAATTGCACCGTCAACAGCCGATTGCCCGTAACCATGCACACCGAGGCCTAAGCAGAGCGCCGCAATCGGCGCGCACCGCCTCACAAATCCCAAATTCTTCACTCTGGTCTCCTGAATTTTATTCGCCCTGCAGACTGCATGCCCTTCCGCGCCTGCTATGGACCAATGCTCTGATCAAACAATGTCCGAGTCCTGACCATGTTCGCATGTTGCGGTTAAGGGAGGGTTACAAATGTAAAAACGCTGTCTCCTGCAACTGACTACCGTATTAAAAATCGCCATAACAGCCGCATTCCGCGTGGAAGCCTGCTTCTGGTTCGCAAACTAGTACACTGTTAATAGAGATGTTCATTGACGAAGCACGAATTCGAATTAAGGCCGGCGATGGCGGAAACGGCTGTATGGCGTTCCGCCGCGAAAAGTTCGTTCCCAAGGGAGGGCCTTCGGGAGGCGACGGTGGCCATGGCGGCGACGTTCTTATGTCGTCTTCGCTGAGCCACAACACACTGGTTCACTTTCGCTATAACCCTGAGCATAAAGCGCAACGCGGCGGCCACGGGCTCGGCTCCAACTGCTCGGGTTCCGCCGGCGACAGCAATACACTCAAGGTGCCCGTTGGCACGTTGCTCTATGACGACGCCACGGGTGAGCTGATTCACGACTTCGCCCGTCCGAATGAGACCATCGTCATTGCCAAAGGTGGCCGTGGGGGCCGTGGAAATCAGCACTTCGCTACCAGTACCCACCAGGCTCCGCGCGAACATGAGCTTGGCCGCGCTGGCGAAGAACGCGCTTATCGTCTTGAGCTGCGGTTGCTCGCCGATGCCGGACTCGTTGGGTATCCCAATGTCGGCAAATCGACCTTGATCTCGCGTCTCTCCGCTGCCAAGCCGAAGATCGCCAACTACGCGTTCACCACGCTCGAGCCAAATCTTGGCGTGGTCCAGGTTGGCGAGTACCCCCATACCGAATCGTTCACGGTCGCTGATCTTCCGGGTCTTATTGAAGGCGCACATCTCGGCGCCGGGCTTGGCATTCAGTTTCTTAAGCACATCGAACGCACGAGCGTCATCGTCCACCTCGTCGACGTCTCCGACTCGAGTGATCGGACAGACCCCGTCACCGATTACAAGGTCATCACCGAGGAGCTCAAGAGCTTCGATCCTGCGCTTGCCGCTAAACCTACCATCCTCGTTGCGGCCAAGGCGGATGTAGCCAATCCGGACAAGTTGAAAAAGCTGACCACAATGGCGAAGCGACGCAAGCTGCCCTTCTTCACGATCTCCGCCGTGACGGGAGAGGGCATCGAGCCGCTGAAGTTCGCGATCGCCGAGATGGTTGCGGCCCACCGGCCCATCGAGTTAGAACCTGAACCGGTGGTCCCAGCGAAGATGAAACCCAACTACCCGCCTCCCCCCGGCTCCGCGAGAGGCCGCGCCTAACTCCGAAGTTTCAAGACTCACTGCTTTCGCGAACGGAGCTTGAACTTGCCATTTAAGACGAAAGGCGAGTAGGGTTTAACGTAGGCCTAGGCAGCTGCTGGGACAGGTGGTATCCAGCCAAAGTCGGCTTGTCCGGTCGACACGCGGCGGAACTGCACTGGAGATGATGATGAGTCTGACTACGTTCTCTACGGAACGAGACGTCGCGCGGGTTGGGCGTGATGCTATTCCGTTCGCCAAGGTAACGGTCCCCTCTTTACTTGAGAAAAAGTTGCTGCGACAGCCTATTACGGCTGTTACCGCATACGACTACGCAAGCGCCAGGTTAGTCGACCAAGCTGGATTGGATGTTCTGCTGGTTGGGGACTCGCTCGCTATGGTGATGCAAGGGCAAGAGAACACGCTCGCAGTCACAATGGACGAGATGCTGCTGTACACGCGTGGTGTGCGGAGGGCCGTGCGGCGATCGCTGCTGGTGGCAGACATGCCCTTCGGCAGCTACCAGACGAAGAAGGGCGCAGGTGTCGCAAACGCTGTACGGTTTGTGAAAGAAGCCGGAGCCGAAGCTGTAAAGCTCGAAGGGGGCCGCGAGCGAAAGGAGCTGATCCGCCGAATCGTTGGAGCGGAGATCCCTGTGATGGGGCATCTTGGGTTGACCCCGCAGAGCGTGCATCGAATGGGTGGGTACAAGGTGCAGGGAAAGACGATGGAAGCGATCGACGAGTTGCGCACGGATGCTCTCGCGTTAGAAGAGGCTGGCTGTTTTGCAATCGTGCTGGAAGGTGTGCCGCGAGAGTTGGCGAAGATCATCACCGATGAGTTACACATTCCTACGATCGGAATCGGTGCGGGGCCGGATTGCGATGGGCAGATTCTGGTGCTGCACGACATGATGACGATGACCTTTTCTGCTCCGGCAAAATTCGTGAGACGGTACGCGGATGTAGCAGGAGTAATGCAAGATGCATTGGGAGAGTATCGGCGGGATGTTGAAGCGAGGACATTTCCTTCCGATGCGGAGAGCTATCACCTCTCGCGTGAGATCCGGGAGTTGATGACCGAGCCATCCGAAGCAATGAGATAGAAAACGACGAGAAGTAAAACGACCACGCGAACAAGTTAGGTGTCCTGGCGTTGTTTTATGCGTCTTCGTGCTTGCCCCAAAACAACAAAGTTATGCCTGCGGAGATGCAGGTGAGAGGAGTTTTACTCGATGCAGATCGTGACGAAAGTTGCGGAGATGCAGGACGTCTGTCGTAAGTTGCGGTTGAACGGTCGCATGTTAGGGTTTGTACCCACGATGGGAGCGCTCCATGCGGGACACATCTCACTGGTGCGGCGTGCGCGCGCGGAATGCGATGTAATATCAGCTTCCATTTTTGTAAATCCACTGCAATTTGCGCCCGGTGAAGATCTCGCTCGGTATCCACGAACTTTTGAAGAAGACTGCCGACTGCTGGAGGCTGAGAACGTCGACGTGCTGTTTGCTCCCGATGCCGCTGAGATGTATCCGCAGGGCGCGGTGACGACGGTTTCAGTTGCAGGCGTCGGAGATCGGCTCGATGGAGCGTCCCGCCCAGGCCACTTCACGGGCGTAGCGACGGTGGTAGCCAAACTATTCCACGTTGTCAGCCCACAGCGCGCCTACTTCGGGCAAAAGGATGCGGCTCAGCTTGCGGTATTGCGGCAGATGGTACGGGATCTTAACTTTCACGTTGAATTGGTGGGTTGTGCGATCGTGCGAGATCCGGATGGACTTGCGCTTAGCAGCAGAAACAAATATCTCAGCTCGATGGAACGGGCTCGTGCATTGACTCTGCATCGAGCACTGCGGCAGATCGAACACATGATTGCCTCGGGGGAGCGTCGGACTGCACAACTAATTGCGGGTGGGATGGAGATTCTGAAGACTGCCGATGAAGTGCGCGTGGACTACTTGAGCATAGTGAATGCTAATACATTGCTTCCA
Source organism: Tunturiibacter lichenicola (assembly GCF_051013355.1). Lineage (GTDB taxonomy): Bacteria > Acidobacteriota > Terriglobia > Terriglobales > Acidobacteriaceae > Edaphobacter > Edaphobacter lichenicola_F. Next base: position 2,252,823 of record NZ_CP132944.1, read on the forward strand.
GTAACTTCCGCTGAAGCAGGCACACTTGTGGCGGTGGCAGCATATATAGGGACAACCCGCTTGATCGATAACTTGCTTGTGGCGTGAAGTTTCTCGCTGAAGTGACGATAATCAGGTGAAGAGCATTTGTCCGACAGTATTCCAGGTCGATTTGCCGTAGCTGATTTGAGCTCGGCCTTCTTGCCGTGTTGAATATGTTGGTAACTACTAGCAAAGAGTTTGTTTAGGCAGCATTTGGCAAAAATACCGCCAGGCCTGTGATTATCACGAACTGTTTTCTATAGGGATGACACAGAAGTACTATGTGTCACCGAGAATGGGGAGTGTATTGCTATCCCGCTTTAGTAACATCGTTGCAATCATTGTTGGGCAGGGTTTGGGATTCGAGCATCCAATGAGACGTACTAGTTGTTAAAAGTAAATGAGACATACTTCGGAGAAACGAGTCCAAGATGCCGAGCACTTCTATCCATGAACTTGCGATTGGAGAGATAGAGCGACTCTCACGGAGGGGATTCCAGCAGTTGGCCTTGCCGGAGCCACTCGAGAGCGGCTTCGAGCAATCAACACTGTCTCAGCGCTCGGCGCGACTTTGGATAGAGGGTTTGATCGCGATCGGGTTGTTCAACGTTTATGTCATCGCGGACCACTTTATTCGAGGCGATAACTCCTGGCTTCCCTTGCAGATTCGCCTGTGCATCGTTACGCCGATCGCTTTGTTAGTGAACGTTAGTATGCGCTGGAGTCCTAACAAGATCTATCGCGAAACGAGCATTGCGGTTGCGAGTTGCCTCATTGGCATCGTCCATCTCTATCTCGAGAGCAACAGAAACGCTACTTCATCGGCATACGCCCAAGTCGGACTGATCGTAGCGGTCATCTTCGTCAACGTTGTAATGCGCCTGCATTTTGTTTATGCGCTTAGTGCCTCAGCCGTTCTACTCATGAGCGATTTTGTTTTCATTCACCACGATCACTTTCTCAATGGTTCGGAGAAGTTGCTCGGGATAACATTGGCGATCTGCGCTATCTCCATGACCGCCGTAGGAAACTACAGCATCTGCCGTGAGGAGCGAGTCGGATATCTGATGCGTTTGCGCAGCGAGATACAGAGCCGAGAGCTTTCTTTTTTGAATGTTGAGCTCCAGCGGATCTCTTCGCTCGACAGCCTGACTGGACTAGCGAACCGGCACTCGTATGAGCTTCAGTTCGCAAAGCTTTGGCGCGAGGCAGTTGAATCCAAAACCTGCATCTCCGCCATCGTTATTGATATTGATCATTTCAAGAATACGAACGACACTCGCGGCCACCTATACGGTGATCGTGTGTTGGTTCGCGTTGCTTCTCTCCTGTTGCAGAGCCTGCGTTGCAAGGACGACTTTGCTGCGAGGTTTGGTGGAGAGGAGTTCGTCGTTCTGCTGCCTGGAGCGACGAAAGAGGGCGCGTTGATCGTCGCCGAACGCATTCGCAAGCTTGTCGAAGTGGCCGGATCGCCTGCACTACCGGAGCCTGGTGTTCATCCTCGACTGTCTACTGTCAGTTGCGGAGGAGCTTCGTGCTTCCCAAGCGATGCCAGCTGTCACGAAGATCTGCTCGATGCAGCCGATAAGGCGTTGTACCGGGCTAAGGCTGAAGGACGAAACCGCGTCTGCTGGGGTGAGCTGGCGAATACAGCTAAAAAACGAGTGCCCAAAGAGGAGCGAACAATCCATTACCTTATGAACAACAGCTCTGAATCGTTGGCCCAGGTGGATTGAACTCTACGCTTTTTTCCGAGTGAACCCTTGCGAGATGTTCGATCGCATGGTGCCACACACGCGATCCCACTTGCCGATGCAAAGGTATTTAGCTAATTATTTTCATTAGAATAAATGGCTTGCTACAGTCTTACTTCGCGAGTGGACAGGCTCGTGGACAATATCAATATCCTTGTCAAGGAATTAGGTCCTCGCTGATTGCAACCTAATATTTAGCGAAACTGTTATCGCTTTGGCGAGTGGAGTGGAAAAAAAACGATTTGTACCTCGCCTCGCTCCTTTAGCCGGCGGTTGATAGAGGGCCCATCTTCTCGGATATTTACGTTTATGAACGATCTTTCATAGATTTTGCACCGATTGGCTGCTTCGTCATCCGACTTGATTTTGCTGCTAAACGTTTCTACCGGTCAACTGCTTCTAACGAGAACGCCGCAGCCTGGAAATCTCCTCGTAATTCGATATCAACACCATGCTGCATCCAGAAGGCGCCACTGGCGACAGATGGAATGTCACCTGATAGTTTGCCGTCGATAGCCGAAATTTTATATATGCCCTCCGGCCTCAGCCCACGGAGATAGATTCGCGGGAACGGATAGAGCATTTGGCTGGAGTGGAGGAAGGCAAACGTGACGGCCTGGCTTTGATCTTTCGATACCGTTTCGGTAACAGACTGTTCGCTTCCATTTTGCGGCGAGATCAAGCGGTAGAGCGAGCCTCGCTGCACTGTTTCTCGAATCTGCTTGTACTGCGCCACCATCTTCTTCGCAGTGGCGAAGTCCTCTGGCTTCCAGTTGTTGAGGTTTGCGCCGATGCCCAATGATCCTTGCATGGACGAAAGAAAACGATATTCGAGTGATAGTGTGCGCTGGTTGACCCATGTTGGTGAATCGGTGACCCACGCCATCATCACGGCTGGAGCATAGGCATAGGTGAAGCCGTCCTGTATCAGGAGGCGGTCGAAGGCGTCGGTATTGTCCGAAGGCCACACTTCGTCGGTGTATCGCATGATGCCGAGGTCGATGCGGCTTCCGCCGCCAGAGCAGCTTTCGATCTCTACCCGAGGGTGTTTTGCGCGTAGTTCTTCAAGAATCGAGTAGAGGTTTTGCACATAGGCGATGTAGACCTTCTTTTGATCTTCGGGCGCCACGGCTGGCCACCCGGGTTCAGACCAATTGCGGTTGTAGTCCCACTTGAGAAAGGCGATGTCGTTTTCGTTAAGCATTTTATCGAGAAACTGAAAGACGTATTCGCGCACATCCGGGCGAGCCAGATTGAGCATGAGCTGGTTACGTCCCTCGCTGCGAGGCCGGCCGGTGAAGTTGAGTGCCCAGTCAGGATGTTTCCGATAGAGGTCGCTGTCCGGGTTCACCATTTCGGGTTCTACCCAGAGGCCGAAGTCCATACCGAGAGAGTGGACTTTGTCGATAAGCGGCTTCAACCCATGAGGAAACTTGACGGGGTTTACATACCAGTCGCCCAAGGCCGCATGATCGGTCGATCGCTGGCCGAACCAGCCGTCGTCCATGACGAAGCGTTCCACACCGATGCTTGCTGCTTTTTCGGCGAGCGCCTCTTGCCCGGCTTCATCCACTTTGAACTCCGTGGCTTCCCACGAGTTATAGAGAACCGGCCGCAGCTTTGGGTCCGGCCCATGCGGCAGGATTGTGGAGATTTCAAAGCGGTGAAGAAGCCTTGAAGCACCACCGATGCCGTCATGCGAGTAACCACCATAGAAATCGGGCGACTGGAGATGCTCTCCTGGAGCCAATCGATAACCGAAGTCAAAGCTGTTGGGACCACCAGTCACGCGTATCTGCTGAACCTCATCTTGTTCGACGTTGATCTGCCAGGAACCACTCCATCCGAGTGCACCGAACCACACATCGCCGTGATCCTGATCGTTCGATCCGTTTCGATCAATCGCAAACCATGGGTTGTTCTGCGCGCCGGTAGATCCGCGGCGACTCTCGAGAGTCGTCTTCCCTGGTTGAATGATCTGCTCATGCAGACTCCATTCTCCTGCCCAGCGGCCAGTGAGGTAACGTAAGCGATAGTCGGTTCCACGAGGCAGGTTCCATGTGCCTGAAGCAATTTGCTCAATCGTCAATGGAGCAGAGGTTTTGTTCTGCACTTGTGCTGATCGCTTGAGGATGCCGGTCGTCGTGTCGACCTGGTACTCCAACTGTACAAAGACATCGCGTGAGATATCCTTGAGGACGATGGTAAGTTTGTCGCCTTCGATGATGTGCGATACATACTGCAATACAAGGTCACGATTGCCATCGGGGAAGGTGATCTTGAGATCAGGCTCGACGTACTGACCGCCGCCCCACCCGGTAAACTCCTGCTGCGTGGTGTTTATCGAAGAATCGAATCCCGACAAGCCCGGAGCAGAGTGAGGAACTCCGAAGGTGTCTGCCGCGTTCAGACGCTTGCCCCAGTACAGTGCTTGGATCTCTTTCTGCTCGTTGATCCCAAGTACATAGGACATATCTGCAGCATCGATGTGGAAGACTTGTGTCTGCTTGTCGAAACGAATCGAAGAACTCTTTGTTTGTGCATTGATGCCGGCTGGGATCATGAAGCCAATAACCACAACCCATAACGCGGCATAGATGGACGAACTCAGTTTGTATGCGATTGAGTCAGGGAAAGAGATCCCCTTTCGTCGTTGTTTCGTTGCAGCTCCGCTTCGATTGCTCATTTTCCACTCCGCAGATTTCGCTCTTTTGTTGTGATCCTAATTGGATACAAATGATTTTTCTGTGAGTCGCATCGTGCGACCCGGCTCCAGCCGGATGGTCGCACTACCTTCTCTGTAGCGGACCGTGCAGCTTCCACCCTGCCTGCTGTAGATAGATGCAGAGACAAGTTGATTGGAATTCCAATGCATCGCTACTTGAAATTCACCGCGGGCGCAGAGACCAGTGACATGCCCGTCGGGCCATGCCGCAGGGAGAGCCGGCAACAGATGAACGGAACCATCTTGTGATTGCAGAAGCATCTCAGCTACCCCTGCAGCTCCCGCGGTGTTGCCATCGATCGCAAAGATATTCTGCGATGCTCCGGCAACGCCGCCACGTGAGTACGTCAGAAGATTGTCCTCGGTCGCCTTCGAGATGAGCCCAACCAGATGCTGATGCGCTGAGTCTCCGTCACGGAGTCTTGCGTAGTAGTTCACCAGGTTGGCTCGGCTCCACTCTGTATCCTCCCACTTCGGATGATGGATACGCCTCTCCAGAGTGACTCGTGCGGCCTTTGCAAGCTCTGGCGTCTTGTCGAGACTTATTTGATGTTCGGGATAGAGCGAGATCAGGTGAGAGGTATGACGATGATTGGGTTCGGCTTCTTCAAAGTCTTCCAGCCACTCCTGAAGTTGGCCAAAACGGCCAATTTGCAATGGCGGTAGTTTCTGGCGCACCTGCTCCAGCTTAGGTCCAAAGTCTGAGTCGATCGATAGCAGAGCTTGCGCATCGAGACATATGGTGAAGAGTGCGTAGACCAGAACGCGATCGCAGGTTGGTCCCATGGATTCGTTGCAATAGGCTCCGGATGAACTGAGAAAGGCGTTTTCTGGAGAGTCGGAGGGTCCGGTGACAAGCCACTTATGCTTTGGATGCTCCACCATGTACGCGAGGAAGAACTCGGCGGCCTCCTTGAATACCGGATATGCGCGTTCGCGTAGGAACTTTTTGTCTCCAGAGAAGCGAAAATGCTCCCACATCTGCAACGCAATCCAGATTCCTGAGGTAACAAAGAGTCCCCAACCCAACCCCCACCCTGGTGCTGTATAGCCCCACGGATTTGTAACTACATGGCTGACCCAGCCAGGAGCACCGTACAAGTTCCTGGCGGTGTGGCGGCCAGATTCGCGCAGCTGGTCGATCAAGGTGAAGAGCGGCGTCTGCGACTCGGTGAGATTGCCGACTTCCGCGAGCCAGTAGTTTTGCTCGGTGTTGATGTCCAGGTGAAAGTCATCGGTCCAGCCCATGCTGGATGCAAGCCCGTCGTTCCAAATTCCCTGGAGTGCCAGAGGAAGAGGTGAATTGGCTCTGGAGCCAGCGATAGTCAAATAGCGTCCATATTGAAAAAAGAGCGCGCAGAGCTCTGGGTCGGCACCTCCCGATTCCAACAATCTCCTCCGCTGGTCGGTCGGAATGCCTGTGACGCGGGGATTTGATCCGAGATTTATTTGAACCCGATGGAAGAGTGCCTGATGATCCGCAACATGGGCTTTGCGAAGATCCGCATAGCTTTTTGTGGATGCTGACTGCAACGCATTCTCACAGTATTTCTCCGGTACCCGGTTACCGTAGCTGGTTGCGATTGCAACGAGGAGTGTAATTGAATCGGCTCCGTGGACTTGTAGCTGATCCTCTATGACAGAAACTGATCCTCCCTGATGGACCAGACGAACATGGCATTCCACGTCGACACCTTGCTTGCCGTTGCTATGCAAGGTCTCGAATGCTTGTCCCCGAAAGACTAGAGTGTCATTGCTGGAATGGATGGTCCTCCCCGGTATGATGGCCCCTTCGAAGTGAATCTTGAGATTCAGCTGTCCACGGTTCCCGCTTGCCAAGTGGGCTACGAGGACATTGTCCGGGTTCGAGGAGAATACCTCGCGCGTGAAGCTGTTTGATCTTGTCCGATAGTTGACCTGAGCAATCCCCTCATCAAGGTCAAGTATTCTTCGGTACTCAATCGCCTCTTCGGAGTGATCAAATTCAACTACCAGGTCGAGCAAAGGAAGGTTCGTGCCGAAAGAAGTTGGATGACTGAGAAGGTCGTCTTCGCAGAGCTTTCGCGCCTGGACGTAGTCTTCTTGAAAGAGAAGCTGGCGTATCTGGTCGAGATGTTTGAGACCTTCGGAATTTACATCCGAAGTACTCGGCGCACCGGACCAGACCGTCGATTCTGTTAGTGCGATGCGCTCCTTGTGGACACCACCGAAGACCATCCCGCCGATCCGGCCATTGCCGATGGGAAGAGCCTCCAGCCAGCGCTTTGCCTCGCCTCCATACCACAGCACGTTGGATGAAACTGTACCTTCAGCCAACGAGAAATTTGCTTTGGACGGAAGAGCGGCAAGAGCTAAACTACCACGCAGAAATTCGCGCCTAGTTGGACTCATCGAATCCTCTCTGTACGGTTGGGTGCACTCAGGATTGACTGGCCAAGAAAGTCTCGATAGGCTCGGCGTAACTGAAAGACAGAGAAATCGCGCATTTGTTGTGTAATCGCCGTAACATGGCTTTTGTGCTTCTTGTTCCAATTTCGACTCATATGAAAAATACGCCCCAGACTCCTGGCATCAAAGACATTGCGAGAGAACTTGGCATCTCGATCGGCACGGTGGATCGTGCATTGCACGAGCGAACCGGCGTCAGCCCGAAGACGAAAGAGCGTGTGCGGCAGATGGCAGAGCGACTGGGATATAGACCCAATCTCGCTGCGCAAGCGTTGAAGCTCAACCGCCGAATCGAGATCGGAGTGGTTCTCCCCAAAGAGATCTCTCATTTCTTCGACCCGTTGCGCGCCGGCATCCGGGCTGCGGCAGACGCTACGGTTGGAGTGCACATCAATGTGGTCTTCCATGAATATCCTCGCCTCGGGCAGGGAGATGCCGAAATGCTGGAGTCCCAGCTGAAGGAGCGGTACGACGGTATTATCTTTACCCCTGGCAATCCGAGAAAACTTGATCCGATTATCCGTCGTTTGACCGACCACGGCACTGCGATGCTTTGCGTCTCCAGCGATGCGCCCGGAAGTGGTCGCATTGGTCTCGTTTCTGCGCACGCATACACAAGTGGTGCGCTGGCGGCCGAGCTTCTGTCGCACAAACTGACTCGCAAGACGCACGTGGCCACAGTGACTGGTGAACTTACTACCGTCGACCACGCGGAAAAACTTCGCGGCTTCGCAGCTACCCTTGCGATGTTTGCTCCACATCTCACGTTGTTGCCCGCTGTCGAGTCTCATGAACGTCCTAAGGAGGCCTATCGACAGACGCTTGCGCTGCTCCGTGGTGACGGAAAGCCGCAAGGGCTGTATATCAGCACGGCGAATAGTGTTCCGGTACTCCAGGCTCTTGAAGAGGAAGGTCTGCTCGGGAAGATTCAGGTCGTCACAACCGATCTCTTCCAACAACTCGTTCCTTTGATCGAGACGGGGAAGATTCTTGCAACGCTCTATCAGCGTCCCTTTACGCAAGGAAAGGTCGCGTTCGAAAGCCTCATCACCTATTTGCTCGAAGATAAGAAAACCTCCCCCATGATCCGTCTTGCACCGCATATTATCTTCCGTAGTAATCTTCCTCTCTTCATGGCGCGATTGGACGACCTCGCAGATCCTGGACGGTCCTAGACCGCTGCCTGACTGACTGGGTCTCGCGAGATTACTCTATCTGGCAGCCTCAGGGACGAAACGGATCGCACAGCCGCCGCCACTTGCCAGATGCAGGGTAAGCTCCTCCCCCTCACGCACAATCTGCTTCCTGACTACTACGTTCTTGGGATGTGTTGCTGCGTCTGCAGCATCCTGATAAATCTCGGCGGTGTAACGGCCTGCGCCAAGAAAGTTGAGAGGGACGTGTAGATCGCGTGGGGTCCAGTTGGTAACGCTGCCGAGGTACCACTCATTGCCATGGCTGCGCGCAATCGTCACGAACTCGCCTGGTTCACCATTCAGCACATTCATCGAGTCCCACTGGGTTGGAACATCACGAATAAACTGGAATGCGGGCTGGTTAGCGTAGGCTTGCGGACTGTCCGAAACCATTTGAAATGGAGTTTGAAAGACAACGTACAGTGCTAGCTGTTGTGCTCGCGTGCCCATCACCATCGGACTTTGATCGCGGGCGATAAAGTCATTCTCCGTAACATTGTTAAAGCCGCCAGGGGTGTAGTCCAACGGGCCAGCCACCATCCGCGTGAACGGAAACACTGTACGGTCGACTGGACTATCCCGTCTGGCCACCTTGTTGTTCTCGGCCCCTAAGACCGCTTCGTAACTGAGTACATTGGGATAGGTGCGCTCGATACCCCAAGGCTTGCTGGCACCATGAAAGTCGACCATAAGATGGTGCTCCGAGGCTTCCCTGGCCACGTCGTAATAGAACTTAATACCGTCCTGGTCGTCGCGGTTGATGAAATCGATCTTCACTCCGGCTACACCCCATTTCTCGAACAGAGGGAAGGCCTCTTTCATCTGGTTCATCACCGAGGTCGAATAAAGCCAAATCCACACCTTGACATGCTTCGCGGCTGCATAGCGTACCAGCTCCGGCACGTCGACATTGCCACGTAGCTTCGTGATGTCGCCACCGTCGGCCCAACCAGCGTCAAGCAACATATATGGAAACCCGGACTGAGCCGCGAAGTCCACGTAATACTCCATATTCTTTGTGGTGTATGCCGACTTTCCGTCCGGTCCAATATCACCTGCCCACCAGTTCCAAGATGCTTTTCCTGGGTGGATCCAGCTTGTGTCTTGCACTCGATTCGGCGAGTTGAGATCCGAGATGATATTAGATTCCATCAGCCTGCCGGGTTCGTCCGCCACGAGCAGAACCCTCCATGCCGAATGGTGCGGAAGAGTTGTAGTTAGAGCCAGAACCGCATCATCGAGCCGCGGAGAAAGTTTCGAGACGAAGTAGTGGCCGGCCCAATTTCCAGAAGGATTGGTAACGTACATGCCAGGATTTCCCTCTAGATCGGCCTCTGTCAGCGTCATCCAAGCTGCGCCTGGGGAGTGCATCAGTAGCGGCATCCCAATTAGGAAGCTGCTCGAAACTCCGCCCTGATTGCTGAATGCTGTGATGGGCAACTTCACATATTCACTCTCGTAGCTGCTGCGATAGTTTGGAAGAGCCAACGCCCATGTTGTTGCATCAGTGCTGATACGAAACTCCGTGTCTTCCTGTTTTAGACGAAGTTCTTTGATCGCACTTTGTTTGGGTACGACGTAACGAAAGGCGATACCGCCGTTGTAGGCACGTGCTTCAATCTCGAGTGATCGGTGGGGCTCATCGTTCTCAACGGTACTTAGCACCAGGCTGTTGTATTGGTCATGAACACTACTGACCTTGCCTGCCAACAGGGTGTAGTCGTCACTTCCTTTCCCCGGGACGCTCTCGACGATCTGGACTTTGCTTCCAAGCGGTGGGTGACCCTCTAGTTCAAGCGCCAGGGCAGACTGATCGAGTAACTGTTTGCCACGAAACGTCACCGAGTAGATAAGTTTGCCTACCGAGGATGAAGAGTCTTTTTCGGCGACTGTGACGAACTGTATGGTGAGCAGTTGATCAGGCGAAGAAAGTGTAACCGACTTGGATTGCGCAACCCCTTTGTGACCCCCGATTATTACTGCAGCAATTAAGACGATGCATGAGATCTTCGAATACCAACGCATAGTGAACAGCCTTTCGATAAAAATACGGCAGGAGAGTAGATAGCAGTACAGGGCGAAGGGCGCCGCACTTGCGGCGGCCCTTCACCCTTGATTTACTTCAGTGGAGCTGACTAGCAATTGTTCGCACTAGAACGCGTATTTCAATGACAGTTGAAAGAAGCGAGCATCTGGTGTGTTGTTCTGGAATGACTTCGGACCTGTGATATTACCTGCATTCGCGCTGTCGTTGGTTGTGGACGGATTAGCGAACGTCGGATGGTTCAGGACGTTGAATCCGTCAGCGCGAAATTGGAGATACTGCTCATGCCAGATCGCAAAGTTTTTGAAGATAGACATATTCACACCGTAGTATCCGGGTCCGTAGATCTGATTAGATTTTCCGCCGAGATACTGGATCACAGATGCAACATCTGTAACTGGTGTGGTGATTAAGTTGCCCGGCAAAGGGTTGGCGAAGGCACATGGGTTATACCAATTCGTACGGTTCCTTACCGAGGTTGGACAATCGGCGGCTGTCAGCGCTGTATTTGATGGATCCGGGGAGCCTCCAGCAGAGAAGGCGTCACGCACTACATTTGCCCTCCTGCTATCCGTCGCCCCAGCAGCCCCGGTGTTGTTCGCGTAAACAGTGAAGGGTGTCCCGCTCTGGGCGACCCAGGTCAGACTTGACGACCAGCCACCCACGATCTCATCGACCCATAGGGAATGATTCAAATACGCGCGTCCTCTGCCGAATGGGAGAGCATAGTTGCCGTTCATAGTGAAGCGATTGCGAACGTCGTAGACCGAGTTAGTTAATTCATCAATGATCGGGATAAGAGCTCGTTGCCGATCGCCGATGCCACTTGAGAGACCACCGGCAGATCCAGTGTCATCCGTCGCGTGAGCCCAGGTGTAGGTGGTGAGAAAGCTCAGGCCGTGTGAAACGCGCTTTTCTGCCTTTGCTTGCAGAGAATTGTACGTGCTCACGCCACCATAATGAATAGTCCCGATGCCCCCTAGATCAGGAAACGGCTGGAACTGCTGCGTGCTGGTTCCCGCTGCGTACAGAGCACGAACAGCATTTGGGTCCGCGTATGTACCCAGGTGACGCGACGAATTCCCAACGTAACTGATGGTCGCCGAGAGATTCGATGTCATCTGACGCTGAAACGACAGGTTGTAGTTCATCGTGTAGGGCGTCTTGATCTGGCTATCCACAGCGTGGAAGCCAGGCGAATTGACCGCGTTCAGAATGCCGTTGCCAAGGTAGGCTGACATGCCGCTTTCCAAAGTGAGGCCATTCGAGGGGCAATTTCCCAACGAGCAGGATTTGGGATTGATATTGATCTGGCCTCGGAAGGGGAAGTTATCACCTATGTTTGTACCGCCATTACTCTCCAACCCGCCATAGAAGATGCCATAGCCGGCGCGGATTACAGTCAGCGGGTCAGGCTGGAAGGCGAAGCCTACTCGTGGCGCGAAGTTGTTCAACTGACCACTCGTCAACCGTTGGTTATCGACATACTGAATGCCGATACCGTCTTTAGCCAAGATGCCTGGAAATACGCTACCGAGTGCGACTGTGTTTTGAATTCTTTTAGGGAAGATCACTGTACCGGAGCCAGTGCCGATTCCCAGCGAACCAGGAATGAAGTTCTCCTGGCTTCCGGAGTTCTCCTTGAATGGCTCATAGTAGTCGTACCGTACGCCTAGATTAAGTGTCAGCCTGGGATTGAGCTTCCAGTCATCCTGAAAATATACGGAGTCGTACCACTGTGCGTCGTTCACATTCGGCGCACTCGAGATAGCGCCGGTGTTCATCTGGTCGGCGAGAAAGTCGGCAATGCCAGAACCAGTTGTCGTGCTCGCTGTAGGATCGCTGGTGTATAACCCCGTGAAGTAATAGTTTCCAAGGTTCGAGGGTGCATATCGGTAGAAGAAGCGGATAGCCTGGAACGAAACTCCCACTTTCAACGAGTGATTTCCTAGAGTCTTTGAGACGTTATCGAGTATCTGATAGACGTTTTGAGATTCGTTCGACGTACCCTGTGAACCTGCGTTCGAGAGGCCATTGCTGTTACCTACGCCATTGTTGTAGATGACGAATAACGGCAGACCACCCTCATTTGGAGTGAATGGAATCCCGCCAAGGCCTAAGGTGGGAGCTAGATTGACATTGGCATTCGGCTGAAGGAACGAGAATCTGCCCGCATTGAAGCTGAATCGGAACTCGTTGGTGAGAGTCGGGGAAAAGATATGAGTTTCGCTTCCTACAAAATTTTGGGCGAGGTTGACGTCATATTCGCCACCATAGGAACTACCGTCGAGCGGATTTCCTAGAGGAAGGCCGTTCGTCGCTATTTGATGAACATAGCTGTAACGTACGTAAGTCTGATCGCGCGAACTGATGTTCCAATCCAGACGCTGGTCCCATTGAAACGTATTGTTGTGCGTTGGTGTGTTGACGATATAGTTGTTGTACGTTTTGCCGCCATTCGCGTTGGGCGAGGGATACAGGCTCAGAATATTTTGCGCTACGGCGTCGATTTGCCCTGGGCAAAAAACGTTGTTTTGACCGTTACACGAGAGCTTGTTCGCTGCTCCGCCGCCTGAATTCGGTTGGTAAAGTTGAACACTTTGACCGTTTAGACCGGAATTGAGCAATTCGGAAAAATTGCCTTGTCGCATTAACGCGGTGGGTACCGTGTATGTGCCTGGATTGCTTCTCGCGATGCGGTTGGCCTCGAGATCACCAAAGTAGAAGAGTTTATTCTTCCAGATCGGAAATCCAAGCGTCGCCCCGAACTGATTTTCATTGTATGGGGGAATCGTCAGCGCATTCCAATCTTTGGCATCGAAGACCGTGTTGCGGACGTACTCCCAGACACTTCCATGTATTTGGTTCGTTCCGGATTTGATGCTCGCACTTAGGACCGCACCTGCGGAGTGTCCAAACTCCGCGCTGAAGTTGCTCGTCTGGAGACTGAACTCCGACAAAGCATCCGGTGGAGGGCGAATGATGTAGCTGGAACCATTCAGGAAGTCGACAAGGTTAGTGTTGTTGTCGACGCCATCCAGGATGAAGTTATTCTGTTCTGCCCGCTGCCCATTCGCAACAAAGTCACCTGTGCCGGAACCGCGGGTGTTTCCGAGCGGAGGGGCGACGCCTGCGGTCAACTGAGCGATGTAAACGAAGTTACGACCGTTCAAAGGTGTGTTGTTGATGGTTTCACTGCTGATGACTTGTGCAACATTGCTTGTTTGTGTCTCAAGCAAGGGGGGAGCATCGGTGACGGTGACGGTTTCGGATACTGCGCCAGTTCGAAGAGATAGGACGACATTAAGTCTCTGTTCAGCATCGAGGTGAATGTTTTCCTGTTTAGTCGTCTGGAAGCCCGGCGCTGTGGCGCTGACCGTGTAGTTACCGATCTTCAGCGGGGAAAATACATAGACACCGCTCCCATTCGAGGTACGCTCAAGAATCAGACCTGTGTCGATATTTTTTACCATAACTTTGGCCGCTGGGACAATTGCGCCAGTACTGTCCTGCACGGTACCCGTGATTGCGCCCTGATCCACTTGAGCGAATGCGGCTTGATTGGTGACCATCATACCCAGCACGCACATGAACAGCAGTAGAAAGTGCCTGGCTCGTCCACAAATCTCATGCGACATTTTCTTCGTCATCTCAGTGCCCCTTTACCTATCGATCTCTTTATCTTTGCTTTCATAAACATTGGCCCCTCGGGAACAAATGCAACAGCAGGGCGTCACTCGAACAAATCTTTCAAGCCTTTGTGCGGAGAGTGTACGTTACCGGAAAGCAACGGTAGACCTCTAATTGAAAGACTGTCAAGCATAATTATTAAATTCATTAACCTCATTATTGGCGGTGTTTATGAGCAACGTCGCTGCGTGCTTCTGTATTACGGGTACGTTGCCCTAAATCCATGGGAAGGAATAGCTTTCACGTATCAATCGTTTCGAGAGAGAGACCTGACGCCCCACTAGTTTGAAGACATTACTTCCGCCTCAATCTCTTCGAGGGTCTTCTCCTTCGTCTCAGGAACGAAGGAGAAGACGAAGACCGCACCCAACATGCAAATCGCTCCATACCCTAAGAACGTCCCAGAGCTGCCAAGTGCATGGTTGATGAGAGGAAAGGTATATGTGAGTGCAAAGGAAGCGATCCAAAGAGCGCTAACGGCCACGGACACAGCTTGAGAACGAACACGGTTGGGAAATATCTCCGAGATCAGCACCCAAGTGACTGGAGCAAGGGTGAGGGCGTAACACGCAATCGCGCTGAGGGTCAGCACCAGAACCGCGCTGCCGTGCCACCCAGCTCGGTAAGCCATTCCAGACAAGAGATGTGACACCCCTATACCGATACAACCGAACAACATCATCGGACGGCGTCCAACCCGATCGACGATGAACATGGCGAAGACGGTGAATATGAGGTTGATGGCTCCCGTAATCACGATATTCAGAAGAATGTCGTTTTCACCATAACCCGCGCTACGATACACCTCCGCCGCATAGTTGAAGAGGATATTGATGCCCGTCCATTGCTGCAGCACGGCCAGTGCTGCACCGATTAAAACAATTCTCCGAACTCCCGGCAGCCAGAGATCTCGCCAGGAGGATTTCATGCCGGCCTCCAGTTCGAGCGTCCTCTTGATGTTGGCGGTTTCACTCAGCGCGTAGGTCGACCCACCGACTCGATTCAAAACCTTATATGCCGATGCGTCGTCGCCTTTTGTCATCAACCAGCGAGGGCTTTCGGGAATGAAGAACGACATAACCGTAAATAAAACCGCTGGCACAACCACAGCGCAGAACATCCAGCGCCACCCATATTGCACATTCCATGTCCCTAGAAATACGGAACGACTGACATGGTCTGGTATCGGACGGGCGATCTGCCAGTTCGCAATTTGCGCCAGCAAAATGCCAACGACGATTGCAAATTGATTCAGACTGACGAGTCGGCCCCGTATCGATGCAGGACTGATCTCTGCAATATATAAGGGGGAGATATTAGAACTGAGCCCAATCGCTGTTCCACCTACGATCCGCCAGAAGATAAACGCTGAGAAGGAGTAAGACCAGCCAGTCAGCCCCGAGGAGATTGCGAACAGGATTGCAGAGAGGAGAAGAACCGGTCTGCGTCCAAACCGGTCACCTGCATAGCCAGCCGAGAGCGATCCGATAAAACAACCGACCAGAGCGCAACTGTTCGCCCATCCTACAAGCTGCTCCGAGGTGAGTTGAAAGTAAGCCTCATAGAACTGTCGCGCGCCGCCAATCACAACCCAGTCATAGCCGAATAAGAGACCACCCATCGCGGCTACCAGAGTGATCGTCCAAAGGTACGCCGTATGCTGTGCTTTAGGAGCCTGGGCGGACATCCCGATATGGATCGGAGCTGTTTGCATGGCTCAGTTCACGGTCGTTTCAAGTGTTGCCAACAGATCTGCAGCCCCCGGATGATTTGCATCCATGGTCAGCACTTCGTTTAGCAACGTGTATGCATACTCCTTCTGTCCCAAACCAAGCAACGCCTGCGTGCGCAGAAACTTTGCCGTGATCTCCTGTCGCCGTAACAGGTCTTCTTCGAAGAGCAACATGGCAGGCAGCGACGTAGCAAAGTAATCGATCTTCGGCTCCTGGCGCTCCAGACTCCAGGAGTAGTCGTAGATCTCCTGAAACATCTGTCTTGCCTCTTCGCTCCGCCCCAGACTGATGAGAGCCTGCGCACTCCAATAAGTGGAATCGGAGATGGATTGGACCCGCATCTGCTGAAAGTCGCCACGGCAGTTTGCCGCTAGCTCCCAATGAAGCACGGCTTTGGGCTTGTCCTGATTTGCTGCATACGCGACACCCAGCCAATAGTCGATCATGCTCAAGTTCATCAGAAGATGCTTGGCTTCGCTAATGCTCTGTGGTGGATTCCAAGCTGCTTCAAATCTACGGATCGCCGTTGATTCATCTTTCTCGACCAGGGCTCTTTGACCGAGCAGCAAATTGGCGCGAACATACTGCGATAGCACCAATCCCTCTCCGCCCTCCCAAGGCTGGAATCGGCGTGAGAGCAGCACTTGCAAGGCGTCCTCCGGCCGGCCGACCTGATTGTAAAGTGAAGCCAGCTCTACGGAGAGATCGTCACGCGATGCGACAAGTTTGGGTACGTGTTGAAATGTTGCGAGTCGGCGATCGGGAGTCTCGCCAATGCGCTTCAACAACTGGTCTTGCTCATAAACGATGCGTGCGTCCGCTGGAGCGAGCGTGTTGGCTCGAGCAAACGCATCGCGAGCCTTCGTTTCGTCGCCGTGTACGTTGTGATAGGCAAAGCCAAGATTCCGCCAGACAGTTGGATAGTCAGGATCAAGCTCTACGGCGCGTTCCCAAAGCTGAATTGCATCTTCATGCCGTCGACGATCGTAGAGCAGATTTCCCAGGTAGTACGGAGCACGGGCATCTTCAGGATTCTGTGTCATCGCACTTTCAAGAAGAAGTATTTCGTCTAGGCGGCTGGGAAAGACATACTCGGCTTTTGCCGCAGCGGCGCTCCTGTAGGCGTCTGCACTCTCTTTATCAAGACCAAGCAGCATATAGACGCGAGCAAGAGCGTAGAGCAACATTGCGTCCGATCCATCTTTGGCGGCGGAGCCACCTAGAAGAACGTTCTTTGCTTGGAACAGCAAATTACAGCGCAGTAAGTCGAGTGCGAGGTCTAGACGTTGCTGACCGTTCGGCGGCGTCAGCCCGGTAGCAAGATATCTGCTCCAGTTATCAAGGGGATCAAGCTCACAAGTGTTCGCGATGCACTTCTCCGCCTCTCCATCTCTACCGAGCTGCCGAAGCACTACCGCCTTGAGGTTTCTCGCGTTCAAATTGTCGGTCTCAGCTTTCAGAGACCTATTTATTTGATCGAGCGCTTGCGTCCATTGCCGACGGCTGCAGTCGATCTCTGCCAGGCGATGGTAAGCGGGGCCGCGCCAGGCAGCGTTCCATGTCGATTTGTAGAAAGCCTCGTAGGCTTCCTCGACTCTGCTCTGATAGTTCAGCACCAGTCCGAGGTTGTAATGTGGCTCGCCATCGTAGGGATTGGGATTGCGATCTGTCAGGCGTGCGATTGCTACGCGGAGATACTGCTCCGCCTTCTTGAACTCACCGCGTCTCAGGTGCCAGCGACCCAGTGCGTTGTTCGACCGATAGTCTCCGGAGTCTCTTCGTATTGCCTCTAACCAATACCCTTCCGGGTCTCTAGTTGCGTGACGATACTGCTCCAGATGAAGGCCGATAAGATAGAGTTCATCGGTGGATTGAATATCCGCTGGCAAGCCAGGTTCGGTGGCAACCGTTGGAGAGGCCGCTGGGACAGTCTCTGCAGGCGCATAGCGCAGAACAACGTCACCACCTTCATTGCTCTTCAGCAGAAACTCAAGTTCTTGATGAACATCGCCAACTGAGAACTCCGCATGCAACGGAGATTCCGGCCTTAGCTGACCTCTCCAAACCGCAACTTCTCTTCCTTCGGACCGCAAAGAGATGATCGCCTCCGGTAATTCCCGAGTGACCAAAAGATGAATGCCAACGGAGTCGGCATTCCTTTCCATGCGGAGCGCCGCATCTAGGTTCGCAAGATCCGGCACTCCAATGTCGCGGATCGGATACCAGTACTGACTAAAGGCCTTTGTCTCCCCCGGAGAGAGAAAGGAAAAATCGGGCTGGTTGTCTGTGTACACGCCGGCCATCAATTCAATGTAGGGCCCATCGGAGTCGGTCAGACTGCGGTCCCACGCATATCCAAACTCGTGATTTCCCCAGGTCCATTGCTTCTTCCCTGGAGCAATGTGGTGATTCGCAACGTGCACCATGCCAGCGTTTTTGGAATGATCGTAGCCACCCGCAAAGTCTTGCTTTGAATTCGCGACCATATAGCTTGTCGGCACCGGAATATTTGCGTACCAACTTAGATCGTTTGGCGGGTACGATCCGTCCGGTATGAAGTTCGCAGGCTTCTCTTCCTCTGGAACGCCGTGGATCGCACGCTGGCCATAGTCGATTCCGTAGTAAGAACCTTGGCTCAGTGGAAACTCGGTCACGGCTCGCTTGGCGTGGTCAGCGACGAAGTGGACATCTCCAGGAAAGAAGGACTGATATTTCTCATGGACGCGCGTCGCAACGTTGGCCCACCATAAGAACGTCTGCGTATCTTGAGTTCGGTTGTAAAGACGTACTCTGAGTTCAAGATAAGCCTTGCCTGGGCGCAGGCAGATGCCGTGCATTCCTTTCATCCGTGCCATTGGATCATGATCGCTGCACCAGACCGTTACTGATCCATCCTGATCACGCTCAATCGCTACTTCGACCGGCATGAAGGTCGCGGGCCGGTGATGTTGTGGCCAATTGAACTCCACTCCACCAGAGATCCACGGGCCGGCGAGTCCGACCAAAGCCGGCTTGATTACGTTTTGGCGATAAAAGAAGTCGTAACCGTTGAGCTTGTCATATCCGACGTGGATGCGCCCTCCGATCTCGGGAAGAATCATCAGCCGAATAAAGTCGTTTTCGATGTGAACCGCGTCCCACTCCTTGTTCTGTGGCTCCGTGTCAACGCGATCGATAACTGGCAATGGATAAACCTTCCCACTGCTGCCCTGGTAGACGCGCTTTTCGAGGAAGAGAGGATTCGTATCGGGAGCTGCCGGCATATAGGAGCGCATCACCACGGATTCCTTCCAGACCTTTACGCTGCCTGTCTCGGTGGCTGGTGCCGGCGGTAACTTCAGTTTATGAAGTTCTTTCCCCGCGGGAGAAAAGTCTCCATCGGTCTCCGAAATTCGTTGCTCTCCCATTGCTCCGTTCCCCCGATAACGTGACGTTCTACGACATGAATAGTTGGATGGCCTTCGCGACGCAAAACATCGTTTACGTTACCGCAAAGAGAACTTTAGGTAGTTTGCCATATCCTTGTCAAGGAAACAGATCTCGGGACGTAGGCTTGTCTGAGATAATTTCGCTAAAAGATGGTAAACCACATCGATACGCTCACGCTTCAGAACGACCTTCTGCAGGTCAAGATCCTTCCGGAATTCGGGGGCAAAATCATCTCTCTAAGCAGTCTTCGCACGGGAGAAGAGTTTATTTTGCCGCCACTCAAGGAATATCGGCACGCCTCTTCTACCGCAGACTTTAGCGAACATGACGGTGGTGGCTTTGATGAATGCCTACCCAGTGTGTCGATTTGCGAGAGCGTTGAAGACGAACCCGCGGTGCCAGACCATGGTGATCTATGGCGTGTTATGTGGCATATCGATTCTCAGCGAGATGGACTTGTTCTTCATGCTGATGCACTATCGAGGCCATTGCGCTTAACAAGGCGGGCCACTCTGAAAGGTTCATCTTTGATCCTCGACTACGATCTTTATAACCTATCGGACGAACCAACCAATTGGCTTTGGTCTGCCCATCCTCTACTTCGAGTCGATGCTGGAGATCACGTCGTATTACCCGATGAGGTTAATCAAGTTACCGTGGAATACACCTCTGCCGGCCTCTTCGAAAGCAACACCTCTATCATCTGGCCAACCGCGCGATCGACATCAGGCGTGATGACGGATCTCAGCAAAGTGGCAGAGAAAGACGGCGCAACGGCACACAAACTCTTTGCTCGAATGAATAAGGCTGGCTGGGGAGCTCTTTATCGGCACAGGATAGGGCAAGGGCTTGTGATCCGTTTTGACCCTACTGCCCTGCCCTATCTAGGGATCTGGATCTGCCTGGGAGCATGGCCAGAGACGGGAAAGAAGCAATATACCGTTGCGCTTGAACCGACAACATCCAACTCTGACTCATTAGCGTCCGCACAAGGAAATGGAACAGCCCGCTGTCTGGATGCGCGAACACACTGTCGATGGAGATTGGAACTCGAACTTTTGGGGGCTTCCACCTCGATCGATCTAAAGGATTTTCGAGCGAGCGCGGCCCTACTGCGTCCAATCCAACAGTTGTAGCATCTGGCGGAATTGGTTTCGCGTCAAAGCTACGATATGCGAGCCTCCGACTCCAACCCACACCTTACGTCACGATGGGAGCATGCCGTTCGTAAAACATCATCGTCAGTCTTGAGCGACAGGTCCCAGACAAAGGCGATTCACCGTCATCGGTGTACCTGCGTCCGTACTCCAACGGGTATTGCTGTTCGGCTCGACGCTCTTTCAGTCTCAGCGACTCCAGCGTCACCTTGTGGTTACGTGATTGTCTTGACTTCTCCAGAGAGCAGGCAGGCTCGGTAGAGCGATTCAGCTTGACCGATAATCTCCGTCCCAAGCGTTGGCGAGCATACTTACGCAAAACGTCTCTTTTTTTTGCGATGACGGTTCGCGACGTTCCCAATAAGCTTTCATCGACAAACAGGAAACTGAGATCGCTTCCGGTCGCCCGTCAAGTCAGCAATGAGCACTCATCGTTGTCCGGCAGTACTTACCTTTCGTTAACGTAACCGAGAATTTTGGCCTGTTTCCTGACCTTACACCCTTAGTTTTCTTCTATTAGCACCCCTTGCGAGGAAAAGGTATAGACGGGCCGATTTTTTGGCATTTATTTCCAATAAACAAATTACATTCTTTTTCTTGACAGACGTAAAAGGGCAAATCTAAAGTCGGTGTGTTTCATTTTAAGACAAATATACGTTTACGTTACCGTTGATTACGTTGACGCCAGACTTCACTTTTACTTGAGTGCGAATTGCCAGGAGGCAACACCATGCAGACCAGGCTTCGCGGTTTTGGTTCGTTCCAGAAT
Organism: Tunturiibacter lichenicola; assembly: GCF_051013355.1. GTDB lineage: Bacteria > Acidobacteriota > Terriglobia > Terriglobales > Acidobacteriaceae > Edaphobacter > Edaphobacter lichenicola_F. The sequence goes on from NZ_CP132944.1 coordinate 2,273,789, forward strand.
CGCAAATACATTTGTTCCTTATTTCTAGCCGCGACGGGATTGCTCCTTTCGCATTTGCCTGCCCAAGCGCAGGTGAACGGCGTAGGCCAGAAACCCTATCTTGGCTGGAGCACCTTCAGCGAGCAGACAATCAACGGCAGTTTTCTCACGCAGGCCAACGTTCAGGCGCAATCGGATGCCCTGGCAGCCTCGGGGCTTCAGCAGCATGGCTTCCAATACATCAATATCGACTCGGGATGGATGTCCACCTTTGATGCGAACGGCCGCCCGATTCCCGCTGCTCCGAACTTCCCCGACATTAAGGCATTGATCGATCACATCCACGCGAATGGCCAGAAGGCAGGCATCTACTGGATTCCCGGAATTGAGCAGCCGGCGGTTGACGGTAACTTCCGTATCCTTGGAACGCCTTACACGACGCAGCAGATTGTCGCTATTCCACTGGCGCAGGGCAATACCTTTGCCGGCCCGCTACCCAATCCCTTCCACGATAAGATCGACTTCACCAAGCCGGGCGCGCAGGAATATATCAACTCGGTTGTGGATCTCTTTGCCTCGTGGGGCATTGACTTCATCAAGCTGGACTCGGTGGCTCCGGGCTCCGATGTCGATAGCCTTGCCATTGATAATCGTCCCGACGTCGAAGCATGGTCGAAGGCCATTGCACAGAGCGGGCGGCCTATCTGGCTGACGGTCTCGTGGGATATCGATCAGGATTTCCTCAGCACATGGCAGCAGTTCTCGAATGCTCGCCGCATCGATCAGGACATTGAATGCGAAGGCCGCTGCGCCACGCTGACCGACTGGCCACACGTTGTTCTACGCGAGTATGAGGCCGTAGGCTGGGAGCACAATGCGGGCCCCACCATGGGCTGGAACGATCTGGATACGCTGGATGTGGGAGACGGCACACTCGATGGCCTTACCCAGGACGAGAAGCAGTCGGCCATCACACTTTGGGCCATGGTGAATGCGCCGATGTACTTGGGAGGCGACCTGACGAAGCTGGACAGCTTTGCCAAGTCATCCCTGAGCAACGATGAGGTTATCGCAATTGATCAGTCGGGCCATCCGGCTACGCAGGTGCGTGGCGGCTTCACGCCAGTCTGGGTCTCTGACACGAATGACGGATATGAATATGTGGCGCTCTTCAATCTCAATGCCTTTCCTTCTAAGGTGACGGTGAAGTGGAGCGACCTGGGTTTTGCCACCGCCGCCAGCGTGCGCGATGTGTGGAATCAGATCAACCTGGGAGGCTTTTCCAATAGTTTCAGCACGGTTCTGGTAGGCCATGGATCGCGCGTGCTCAAGGTTCGGCACGCGGGCAGAGTTTCGGAGCCGGAGGGGACTGTTTATGAGGGCGAGTCGGGCACCTTTACTGGAACCGCTACCGTGAGCAACTGCTCGGCCTGCTCAGGCGGAGCCGAAGCCGGATTTCTGGGTGGCGCTCCGGGTACCGATACCGTCACCTTTAACAATGTGGAGGCCCCGCGCGCTGGAACTTACCTCATGGAAGTGGATTACCTCACCGAAGATCCACGCGCATACGAATACAGCATCAACGGCGGGCCCTCGGCGACGCTGAACCTGGGCGGAGGCAGCTTCAGCCTTCCGGCTTCCACCACTGTTCCGGTCACACTGAAGAAGGGGCTCAACGCGATCACCTTCGGTAATGCCGGGACCTTTGCGCCGGGACTCGACCGCGTCATTATCCGTGGCAACGGCGACGCGATCCCCAGTTCATCCACTACCTATGAGGCCGAGGCTGCGACGTTGACTGGAACGGCCGGCGTGGGCGGATGTTCGTATTGCTCGGGAGGCGCGATTGTCGGTAGCTTTGGAGCAGGTGCGGGCAATAGCGTGACCTTCAATAACGTGACGGTTCCTGATGGCGGCATGTACCAGCTTGAGGTGGACTATGCCACGCAGGGTCCACGCACCTTCTTCGCAACGGTCAATAACGGGACGCCGATTGAGCTTGACCTTAACGGCAGCACCTTCAGCGACCCGCAGCCCATCGTCATTCCGGTGCAACTCCAAGCCGGAGTCAACACTATTTCGTTCGGTAATCCCAATGAGGGTGGATTTGCTCCGGGGCTCGACAACATTACTGTTGCTCCTATTGTGGGCACGCCAGACCTGAGTGCGGCGGTTACCCGCAAAGCCGGACCCGCGGACCTGCGCCTGTGGCAGGTTACGCTGTCCAATGGAGGCAACTCGGCCGCGACGCAGACTCTGCTGAACACCTTCACGATTGTTCCCAATGCGGGCAACCATGGCTGCAAGGCAAGCGTTCTGCTGCCGACGCCGCTTCCGGTGGGATCGATTGCTCCTTCATCGACACGCTCGGTTGAGGTGCCGATCTTGTTCGCTCCAGGTTGCGGGAAGAACGATACCTTTTCGGTGCAAGCGGTCTTCTCTGCGGGCAACGGAAGCGACGTAAGCACCTTAGCTCTAACCAACGAGACCGAATAGCTCCTAACCAGAAAAGTCGAAAGGGCCTTCCTAAAGGAAGGCCCTTTCGTAAGAGAAGCTCTTTTTGTGCAAGATCGTTGATCCAGTGGGCCTTAGGTCATGGATCGTAAAAGGCGGAATTGGAAAGCCACCGGTCAGAAGAATGATATCTAAGGTTTCATTATCTGTATCGCCAAGAAGAGGCACCGGTCGGCATCACCTCAAGTGCAAGGCCGCTATCGCTGCTTACTACGTAGCGAATCGCTTCGGGTTTCAAGGCCTCGATTTGGAGTTCAGTCAGTGGCATCGCGCCTTTGGATTGTCCACAGTTGCCACTTTTGATAGCAACATAACGGCAGCGTACAGCGCCGTGAACAACTTTGAGAATGGCGTACTGAGGATTTGCTTGGACGCGGCTGGTCACTAAAGTACTGTATACACTGAGATAATCGCGATGATAAGGATCTCCTTGGAGTGCCAAGGAATTGCTTTTTATTTGCCGATGCAGAACCTACTAAAAATTAAGTTTAATATGTCGTCGCTTGTAGTGCCACCTGTGAGGGCGTCGAGGGAGTTCAAGGCGTCGTAGAGATCGAGGAGCACCATCTCGTGCGGGATGATCTTGGTTGCAGCTAGTTTTGCTCGGGTCAGTGCTGCTATCGCGGCTACTACCGACTGTTGCTGACGCAGGTTTGTGAGGAGTGCAGTCTCTGCGTTTGGCGTTTGCTTCGTGACAATTGAGATGATGGCGCGACGTAGTTCGTCTAGACCCGTCCCGGTGAGCGCGGATGTTTCTATCGTGGGGTGAGTGATTCGACGGTCTCGCTGAGCGGTATTCGCGATGTCCTGTTTGTTGATGGCGATGAGAAACGGACGTGCAGAGAAAGCGGCCATAGCGGCCTCATCCTCTTCGTGAAGTGGTTCGGATGCATCGAGCACCAGGAGGACTACATCCGCTTCGGCCATGGCTTCGCGGGATTTTTCGATGCCGATCGATTCGGCTTCATCGGTGGCGTGACGGAGGCCGGCGGTGTCGATGAGTTCGACGGGGATGCCTTCGAAGGAGACACGTTCGGTGACTAGATCGCGTGTAGTTCCGGGCGTAGCGGTGACAATGGCTCGGTCGCGCTGAACTAAACGGTTGAAGAGAGAGGATTTACCGGCGTTTGGGCGGCCAACGATTGCCAGGGTGAAGCCGTCGCGGACGATGTGGCCGTAGGCGAAGGTTTGCTCCAGGGCGATGAGCGGGGCTTCGATTGCTTCGATTTTTGAGGTGATTTCGGATTGTGGGAGGAGGTCGATGTCGTCTTCTGCGAAGTCGATGCCAGCTTCGAGCGCGGCGATGAGGGCTATAAGTTGTTGTTTTATTGGGGTGATCTGGCGTGAGAGGGAGCCTCCGAGCTGCTGGGCGGCGATGCGGGCCTGATGCAGGGTGGTGGATTCGATAAGGTCGTGGACGGCTTCGGCCTGGGTGAGATCGAGGCGGCCAGAGAGGAAGGCTCGCTGGGTGAATTCGCCTGGTTCTGCGAGGCGGGCGCCGGCTGCGATCGAGCGGCGGACGAGGTGGTCGAGGAGGACGGGGGAGCCGTGGGCGGCGATCTCTACGATGTCTTCGGAGGTGTAGGAGTTGGGGGCGGCGAAGTAGGTTACGACGGCTTCGTCGAGTGTTTCTCCTGTGTTGTCAAGGATTTCGGCGAAGCGAGCCTGCGCGGGTGCGAGCGGATGGCGGAGTTTCAGGAGGGGTTCGGCGATGGCTCGCGATGCGGGGCCGGAGAGGCGGACGATGCCGATACCACCGCGACCGGGCGGGGTGGAGATGGCGACGATGGTATCGGTCGTGCCTCCCGTTGCTTCGGTATTGGCGCTGGGTTCGGGGTTGTTTCCGGGGTTGATCACGTTATTTTCTTCATGGTATCGGGTGGAAAAAATTGGCGTGGCGCGTTGTGGTGTTTTGCAGGGGTTTTTGCAAAAAGTGGGGTGCAAAACGTGGTGTTTTGGTGGTCAAAATGTGGTGGTTTGCATGGTAAACGTGGTGATTAAAAGCACTCTTTTTGGAGCGCGGAAAAATACGCCACGATTTTCAACTTTATTTTTGTGCGTAGAATGTTCGGTGTTGAAACTTAAGGAAAATTTGCGAGGTGAGGATGCTTTCACGATTTGTGCTCTCTGGATGTCTGTTTGTGGGCTGTGCAGGAGTGGCTTTGGCGCAGAGCGCTCATGCTCAAGACACCTATTTTGCTGACTGGCCGACGGGCGACTCGCCGCAAGAGGTGGGCAAACAATTGGCGGAGCACTTTGTTACGAGTCCTCACCAGTACACCAAGACGATTCACTACTCAGAGGTTTGTGCCTGGTATGGGGCGTTGCAGTTTGCGCAGTTAACGCATGACGATGCGCTGCGGGACAAGTTGATCAAGAAGTTTGAGCCGTTGATGCCAGGTGGTGCTGAGGCTGAACGACGGCCGGAGCGGCATCATGTGGATGATTCGATCTTTGGAGTGGTGCCGCTGGAGATTGCGGTGCAGACGAAGGATGCGAAGTTTCTGAAGGAGGGTTTGTGGTGGGCGGATCGGCAGTGGGAGAGTCCGCAGCCGGATGGCTTGTCTGGTGAGACGCGATATTGGATCGACGACATGTACATGTTGACTATGCTGCAGCTCGAAGCGTATCGCGCGACGGGAGACAAGAAGTATCTGGACCGGGATGCGAAGGAGATGGTGTCTTATCTGGACAAACTGCAGCAGCCGAATGGGCTTTTCTATCATGCGCCGGATGTGAAGTACTTTTGGGGCCGTGGGGATGGTTGGGTTGCGGCGGGGATGGCTGAGATGCTGCGGTCGTTACCGGAGAATCATCCTGATCGTGCGCGGATTTTGAAGGGCTATCGGCTGATGATGAGTGCGCTGCTACAGTATCAGGGGAAGGATGGGATGTGGCGGGAGCTGATCGACCATGATGAGGCCTGGCCGGAGAGCTCAAGCTCGGCGATGTTCAGCTTCGCGATGATCACGGGCGTGAAACATGGGTGGCTCGACGGGAAGACGTATGGACCTGCGGCGCGGCGCGGATGGATTGCCGCGGTGGGTTATGTGGACCAGAACAATGATGTGACGCAGGTGTGCGAGGGGACGGGGAAGAAGGACGACCTGGCCTACTATCTCGCGCGCAAACGGCGGACGGGAGACTTCCATGGGCAGGCTCCTGTGATGTGGGCGGCTGATGCGCTGATACGGGACGATATGCAATGAGTGCGTGCTCTCATTGCTCGGATTGTTGCGAACAGTTTTCTCTCTACGAAAAGTGAATGAGTGCATCGCCTGTTGTCGCCAGTTGATACTTAGTTAGGAATACCGGTGACTCGTCAGGAAACCAGACACCGAGCGGTGAAGTACCGTCAATTGCAAGCTGCGACTATGGAGAGTTCGCGAATTTGATAACCCGCACCGGTGACTGACAACATAATCGGCTGTGTTCTCGACTAAATTGGCACTCATATCCGACTTCAGCCGAGGCGGCTTACAATATCCTCGTCACGAGAGCAGCAGGATGGAGGGACTCGAATGCACAGAGTTCAAACGTCGCAGCCTCGCTCTGAGCTCAGAGAGTTTGTCCGCGCCTTCGGTTTGCGTGAAATGTCTCTTCCAGGAGTCCGTCATCAACAGTCGAATGTCAGCTGCCTCGAACACACGATAGCCTTTGATTTCGGCACTCGCCCCAGCATCGTCTTCGGCGAAGGTGAGACGCGACTGATTCCCCGGGTTCACTATGTGGGCTCTCAAACCAGCCCATTGGGCTTTTCTACCTTCACCGGGAACGTTCTTGGATTCGGTATTTTCCTCAAGCCCCTCGCGCCTTGGCAACTTTTTCGCATTCCGCTTCTCGAACTGGCCAATCACAATTTTGATGGCACCGAGGTTTTTGGAAGCAGCATTCACGAAGTCTGGCTGCAGTTGGCCGAATCGCGGTCCTTCTCCGAGCAAGTCCGAATTGCAGAAGCTTATCTGTTACCTTTCGCACGAAATGCCCAACTTCGTACCGACATCATGAGAGCTGCTCATCACTTATTTCATCATAAGGGTCTCATTCGTATAGAGAAATTGGCCGGTCAAGCCGGCCTTAGCGTTCGTCAATTTGAGCGTAGATTTATCGAGGGAATCGGCCTTACTCCCAAGTTGTTTGCGCGAGCGACCCGCTTTCAGATGGCTCTCGAAGCCAGCAACCGCTTCACCACACTCCGGTCCGGACTAGAGATCGCTCACGAATTCGGATACTTCGACCAGGCCCACATGATCAGAGAGTTTCATGCGTTCGGCGGATGTGCTCCATCTCAGATCGAAAAGCACATCGGCGACATGCGACTATGGGCGCTCAAGCCGTCTGCAGATCCTTACTATTTGTAAGTCTCAAACAGACGTTCTGAGATGGGTTCGCTTCTTTGCATTTATTCCAAAGGCAAACTACGTGCCAATTCTTCGGTTCCTCTTTCGATCACAATTCGCCTCCCTGTCACCTTACTGGGCGCGGGTGAGACGCTCACACAATTTTCTCCCTGCAGGTTGCAGCTATATACAAGGCTTGCTCCTACCAGTTCATTGCGATTTGTGAGACGGAAGACCTGGTTTGTTTTGAGCATTGCGACAGCATTGCCTGCGGCATCAAATGCCAGAAAGTAGGCGGTTGAATCGAACCGGTTCGGGCCTGTGCGTCTCCAGCTACCCGTCAACGTTGAAACGGGGTTGACCCGGTCGAGAGAGCCGGTACCGAAGAAGACTCCTCCGGTAGAGAAGGACGCCAGCGCAACGAAGGAGACCGGGCCTGCGTCAATGGAGAAGATCCACCCTCCTTCGATCGGCGATGCTATGCCGCCAAGATTTTCCTGCATATCGGCTTGCGCCATTGCACTTGAGTTCAAGATCGGAACTGCAAGAACAAGGATGGTTAAGGTTCTCAATAGGCTGACTGCTCTGCGGTTGATGTCTGTGATGTTTCGTAGGGTGATCATGAGTCTCTCCTTTGAATTGGCAACCAGACCGCTACACTCTCTGCGCCATGAGGAACTTCAAGTGCGCTGGTAGGCCCATCTCACCATTGGGCGGGAGGGATTGACTTGTACAAATGCGACATACCCTCAGAAATCGGCAGAGGCCCTGTCTAACCTGCATCGTTAGCAACGAAGCCTGATAGGGATTGATAGGGAGGCTGCACATTCGGACACCATGAGCAGAAGTCGGTGTTGGGAAGTCGTAAATCGCCGATGCACTCATCGAGACCGGATTGGTAATGAGAAGTCGGCTTCTCGGAAGTACGATGTGCGTGGTTGATGCGCTGATACGGGACGATGCGCAATGAGTACGTGCATTCGCCGCTTGCATTGTTGCGAATGATCTTCTCTCTGCGGACAAATGAATGAATCGGCCTGCTATTACTCATTGAGAAGTGAGATTACGAAAATGCGGCGTCTTCCTTCATCCACTTAAGCCTTGCTACTTAGGTGCTACTTCTACTTTGCGCTTTTGTATTCCTCTTCGGTTACCGGCTTCAGCCAGATCGTCTTGCCTTTCTGGGTTGGCGTGACGGCGATGTATGCGAAGGTCGAGTCGGGTGCGGCGCCGTGCCAGTGTTCCACGCCGGCAGCGGATTTGATCACGTCTCCCTTGTGGACGATGCGAACCGGTTTGCCGCGCTCCTGGTAGTAGCCAGTGCCCTCTGTGATGAGGAGCACCTGACCGCCGGGATGGATGTGCCAATCGAGTTTTGCGGCGGGGCCATACACGGCCTGCGCGACGCTCGGATCAAACGTGGCATCGCCAATGTTGAGTTCATTGAGCCAGATATCGCCGGTGTGGTTTTTCGTGGTGGATAACTCGCCTTCGGAAAGGCGGATTGATCCTGTTGCGCAACCGCGTGTGAAGGCTGTGTGATAGCGAGTCCCAAAGCGAAGACGACGATTCTCCACGACTTGTGCATAGGATTCTCCTTCTTATTTTTCGTCCGTGAAATGAACCGGCTCCCGTCGTCGGCCCTGCTGGACGCAACATCGAATGAGCAAAGTGCGACACGGAAAGCGTACTCGCCTTTTGGCGCAATCGGAAGACAGATGGATGCGCCGGTCGAGCATGTGTCGAATAGATCGCCAAGGCGCTTGCTGATCGTATGGTGCAACTTCGCTCGTTACGTTCCGCGAATCATGTGGAGTAAATGGAGGTTTGGGAAGAGAATGATGGGAACTTAGTTACCGTCTGATTCTCACAGGGGGTTTCCCGAGATGAATGAGGCAAACAACAGACCACCTCAAGAAGCTGCGCTTGAAGAGACGTTGTACACGCGAGCGGCGCAGTTGCTGACTGACCCCATCACCGATTCGACGCGCAAACGACAGAACCTGCTGCTGCTTCTGTCAGTTCTTTCGCTGGCAGTTTTTTTTGGAGTTGCGACGCTGGCGAAGATATCGTTGTTGGGCATTGATCTGAACCTTGCTCCGTTGACCGCGTTGGGGGGTGTGCCTTCAACGACAGCCACGAGTGCTGCTCATACGGCGCTGCGCTTCAGCAGGGTGTTGTCGCCGGTGTTGCTCTACTGCCTGCTTTCGTTCTGGCTGAGCCTTTATCGGGACCAGAGGGCTCATGACTATTTGAGTGGCCTGGCACAGTTCAAGATTAAAGAAGCCGCTGATCGGGACTACGCGATCTCTGAGAGACGGCGGAAGAGACAACTGGCCAACATCGAACGATTTCAGGAACTCACGAAGAAACGAAGTGAGGAGTCCGCGAAGATTCAACAAGAGATCGAAAAGATTGGCGAGGAGTTTAGAAGGATCTGCGGGCCGATTCGAGATGAGCATCCCAAGGCGTTTGCGGAGTTCGAAAGGCTGAGACGGGAGGACGGCCCGAGAGATCCGAAGCTGGAAGAGAAGATGTCGGGGCTTGGCGCGCAGATAGAGGCTCTGTCGGAGAAACAGGACGAGGACTTAAAGCCACTTCAAGATAGGTTTGACGCGCTGATGGAGGATCCTGAGATACGCAAGCTGATTTGAAGTTGGACGCGATTATTGTTGAGTCCCCGGGAGACTGGAAGAGGAGTGTTAAACGAGGGGTCCTTTTAGCGGATATCGGGGATGATGTTCGGCTATGGAGGAGGCTCTGGTATTGGCTTGAAGTTATATTTCCTTCGGGGCTTGGATTGCTCGCTTTCGTGGTTCCACTCGGCTCGATTTGGTGAGTCTTCCTGAGCGTGGATGGATATGACCGGGTCAATCGGTATACGCGGATGAAGGGGATTGATCGGACTTAGCTTTCGCTGGCTTCGTCTGCGGATTGTTGGGTTCGGTGGAAGCACACAATTCGCAGGTGGAGCATAAGATTAAGGATATGGCGACACAGTTTTCGAATGAGGCTTTGAAGTTTCTGCGGGGGTTGAAGAAGAACAACGACCGCGAGTGGTTTGGGCCACGGAAGGATGTTTATGAGAAGCAGTTGAAGGCTCCGATGCTTGCGTTGATCGATGAGGTAAATCACGCGATGCTGGAGTTCGCTCCCGAGCATGTGCGGCCGCCGCAGAAGATCATGATGCGGATCTATCGCGATATTCGGTTCAGCAAGGACAAGCGACCTTACAAGAATCACGTTTCGGCGTGGTGGGTGCGGGATGGTTTGCAGAAGACCTCGGGTGGAGGGTTTTACCTTCAGGTGAGTTCGACCGATGTGCTGATTGCCGCCGGGGTTTATATGCCGGAGCGGGAACAGTTGCTCGCGATACGGCGGTATCTGGTGGACCATCATGAGGAGTTTCGGAAGATTATGGCGGGGAAGAAGCTGCGGTCGTTGATGCAGGAGACGGAGACGATGTCGCTGACGCGGCCGCCTAAGGGATTTGATCCGAATCATCCGGCGATTGATCTGTTGATGTGCCGGCAGTGGGGCGTGTCAGCTACGTTGCCGGTGGAGCGGGCTACTTCGCCTGGGTTGTTGAAGGATGTGGTCGAGCGGTTTAAGGCGGCTGCGCCGATGATTGCTTTGTTGAATACGCCTTTGCTGGGGAAGCCTAAACGGCCTTTGTTTTAGGGATTGGCGGTGGCGGTGTAGAAGCAAGCAAAAGCAAATGCGGGGGGTCCTTCGCTGCGCTCAGGATGACAACTTAAAAACGACGGCGATAGAGGTCAACAGCAGATCCCCTTCGGGGATGACAACAAGAAGGCAACGACAACAGCAACTTCAACGACAACAGCAACTTCAACGACAACAGCAACTTCAACGACAACAGCAACTTCAACGACAACAGCAACTTCAACGACAACAGCAGATTCCTCCGCTTCGCTGCGGAATGACAACAAAAGGGCTGCTCTATGACAAACAAAAGGGCTGCACTGTAACAACAAAGGGGCTGCACTGGACAACAAAGGTTGCACTGGACAACAAAGGGTTGCACTCGACGACAAAGGTCTGCACTATGACAACAAACGGCTGCACTGTGACAAGACCATCCACGTCAGATCGTGTTTTTTACTTCGCTGACTAAAGAGCCGATGGGGTTTGTGATTGCCTGCTTCGCGATTGAGCCGAGTGACTCGCCGCGACGGTACATGAGGTAGGCGGCGATGAGTCCGGATGCGACGGTCGCGAACAAGATGAGTCTATTGAATGAGCTTCTAGTTTCAAGTTGTCCTTCTGTTTCCATACGCCCCCCTATGAACCGCTCGTGAACAGTAGGATGCGGTTTGCCTGCGGCGTGAGTGGCGACGCCGATCTTTTTTTATCTTCGGCGCTGGCCAAACCCTCAGACGATAGGACGGAGAGCCTTGTAGCTGATGGCGACTGCTTCGAGCGAGGTCATTCCGGCGATGGGCGGATCCTGCTCGACGAAGATGTGTTGAAGGCCGGACTTTTCCGCGGCTGCGATGATCGGTTTGTAGGCGATGTGTCCGCTGCCGATTTCGGTGGGTGGGTGTTTGGGATCGACGCCGATGACCGTATTGACGGGAGTGTCGGCGGGGAAGTCCTTTGCGTGCATGAGGGGATAGCGGCCGGGATACTTGGTGAAGTAGTCGATGGGGTTTCTGCCGGCGGTGGTCATCCAGCCGCAGTCGAGCTCGAATTTTACGAGGCTGGGATCGGTTTCGCTGAGCAGGATCTCGTAGCCGGTGTGGCCGTCGTAGTCGCGGAACTCGAAGTTATGGTTGTGATAGGCGTACTGGAGACCGGCCTTTTTCGCTTGTGCGCCGATCTCGTTTGCTTTGACTGCGATCTTTTTGAAGTCGTCGAGGGTGAAGGTCTTGATGATGTCGAGCACCTTCGAGAGTTGGTCGGCCTGCACTGGATTGGGAAGAAGGATTGAGCTGACAACGTAGTGAGCGCCCAGCGTGTTGGCCTGATCGAGAAGTTTGTCGGTTTCGGACAAGCCGAAGAAGAGATGTGCGCTGGGGCACTTGAGACCGGCGTCGTCGAGCATCTTGCGGAGGTCTGCGGGAGAGACGGTCTGGAGAGGGAAGGATTCGACTTCGCGGTAGCCGATCTTCGCGAGACTCTTCAACGTGGCAGCCGCGTCTTTTTTTAGTTCATCCTGCACGGTGTAGAGCTGTACGCCGATGGGAAGACTGGTCTCGGCTGACGCTGTTTTGAATGGAAGCATGGAGGCCAGGCCAACCGCAGCGGACTGTTGCAGGAACAAGCGTCGTGACTGATTCAAAGTGTCTCTCCCGGGATTTCGTGATGTTGCTGTCGGCGACGATCGTATCACTAGAAGGTGCGGCCAAGGCCAAACCACCACTTGCGATGGTCGTTGTCTCCGGCGGCTCCGCCGATATAAATGGGGCCGAGCGCAGTGCGGGCGACGACGGCGAAGCTGCCGTCCCAGGCTTCGGAGATGAGGGTGTCTGCGGCGTTAAGGTTGTTGTAGACTCTGCCGCCTTCCATGAAGGCGACGGCATAGAGGCCTTCGCCGATGAGCGGATTGAACTTGAACAGGCGGCGCTCGTAGCCGCCCTGGAAGAGCCAGTATTGATTGCCGAGAAGTTCGTTTTTTCCGTAGGAGCCCAGGCGAAACGGGCCACCGAGTGGGAAGCCCTGGAGGTCTGTCACGTCGGGCGGTGCGCCGAAGCTGGTTCCACCAGCGGCGGTGACGAAGATGGCGTTCTTGGTCCTGATGGGAACGTAGTAGGCGACACGGGCGTCGGCGAGGGTGAAGGGATCGTTGCCTTTGTTGGGCTCGTGACGCGCTACGTGGAAGTAGACGTTGGCTCCGCTGAAGGGTAGGACGGCGCTGTCTGCTCCGAGGTAGTTGAACTGCAGGGAGGAGACGCTTTGAAGCTGGGCGGGGATGGAGAGGTCGTCGAAGTCGATGCGTTTGGTGACGGAGTACCAATACTCGTCCTGGCCGATGCGAAGTTCTGCGCCGCGTGCCCAGGTGTAGCCGCCATCGAAGCCGAAGCCGTTCTGTGCGATCTGATACTGCGAGGTGCGGGAGCCCTCGTTGTAGAAGTCGAAACGAGTGCTGGTGACGTAAGCGCGAGGGGCGTAGCAGAATCGCGTGTGTGCGTTGAAGGGGCGATAGTACTCGCTTTTGAGGCCGTAGCTGGAGCCGAAGAATGCATCGTTGCGCCACTCGGCGCGGTAGCCGCCGAAGTTGGTGAAGGTGATGCGTGCGGCCATGCCGAAGAGGACGTCTTGCGTGTCGGCGCCGTCGATGTTGATACCGAGGTTGAGGAAGGGCGGGCCGTAAGACTTGGGATAAGCGGTGACGGCGAGCCCGGGAACGCCGTTGCGGTCGACGATAGAGTAGCCGGCGGCGTTGAGTGTTCCGTTGCCGACAAGGCGCGTCATCGCTTGATCCAGGAGCTTGGTGTCGACGGGTTTGTTGACAACCTCTGGTGTGAGGTGATGTGCGATCTCTGCGTTGGCGGCGGGAACTTCACCAGAGACGGCGAGGAACTGTGGGTTGGGCACGTTGGTTTTGCGGCGAGCGTCGCGTTGCTTGACGTATAGGGCCCACTCTTCGTCGTTGACACTGTAGTTTTCGAGAAGCTTGGCTTTCTTGCTGGCTGCTTCGGTGCCCTTGGGAGCAATTTTGTCGGAGTCTGCGTACATGGAGCTGGTGATGCCTTTGAGGTCGGAGCTGATGAGCACGTCGGCGTCTTCGAGGCTGTGCATCTCGTTAGCGGCGACCATGATGCTGATCGACGTGCCAGCGGTGGAGAGAAAAGAGCCGGGGCGCTTGGTGCCGGCCTGGCCAGTATCGAGATAGCTGGCGATGACGATGTCGGCGCCGTTGGCGCGGGCGACGTCGACGGGGAGGTTGTCGACGGAGCCGCCGTCGGTGAAGAGTTGACCGTTGATGACGACCGGCACGAAGACGCCCGGGATGGACATGGTGGCGCGCATCGCCTGGCCGAGGGAGCCGCGGTCGAAGACGTACATTCGGCCGGTGGTCATGTTGGTGGCGACGCAGCGGAAGGGAATGGGGAGATCGTTGAAGCTGGCGAGGTTGTAGTCGGCGAGTGTCGCGTTGTCGAGAATGAGGCCGACCTCCTGGCCGGAGTTGAGGCCTTCGGGTAGCGATAGGCCATGCTTGAGGCCGAAGTCGAGGCGGTTGGGGAAGTCTTCGCGGTCCTGCTTACGGCGGTAGCTGAGGGCGCGGAAGGGGGTTCTGCCGCCGATGGCAACGTCCCAGTCGATGCTTTGCATGAGGGCGCGGAGCTCGTCGGGCGAACGGCCGGAGGCGTAGAGACCTCCGATGAGGCCGCCCATGCTGGTGCCGACGACGAGATCGACGGGGATGTGATGCTGCTCGAGATAGTCGATGACGCCGATGTGAGCGAAGCCGAGTGCGCCTCCGCCTTCGAGTACGAGTGCGACGCGGGGGCGGTGCTTTTTTGGACTGATGGGGTCGTGAGGCTGGAGGGGTGGAGCGGAGCTAGCAGGAATGGCCGGGGTAGTTTCGGGTTGTGGCGTGGTCTGGCTTTGCGCAATGCCGCCGAAGAGCGAGAAGACGACGCATACCAGCAGAGCACGGATGATGCTAGTTGGTTGAAGCGACATGCAAAGTCCTCCGACATCGACAACACCTGACGGATCGATGGTTCTAGAGAGTTGCAGACGGTAACGTTCGCGCTAGTGTCTTTGAGGCTATCTTACTTCGCAGGTGATTTTGGGGAGAGGATGACGGGCGATTGTCTCTTCCGCTTCAGTTGAGGGTGTGGTGTCTGTCTTCTGAGATTCATGGAAGGAGGCGATCGCATGTCTCGTTAGCCGCTGATGAGTTTTCGGCCAAACAATGGCAAGTGCACAGCAGATCCTTGCGGGATGACAAAAAAAAGAACAGGCAACAACGACGACAAATGCAACAGCAGATCCCTGCGGGATGACAACAAAAAGAACAGGCAACAACGACGACAAATGCAACAGCAGATCCCTGCGGGATGACAACAATAAGAACAGGCAACAACAACGGCAAGTGCAACAGCAGATCCCTGCGCGATGACAACAAAAAGAACAGGCAACAACAACGACAACTGCAACGGGCTTACAGAGCAAGACCGGTGTTTAGGAGAGGGCTTTGCGGATGATGGGCGCGACCTTGGTGCCGAGGAGTTCGATGGCGTGCATGAGTTTGTCGTGGCGGAGGGCGGCGACGCTCATCTGGAAGCTGATGCGAGAGATGCCACCGAGGGCTTCGTTCATCTGCAGAAGCTTGGAGGCTACGGTTTCGGGGTCGCTAACCATGAGAGCGCCGGTGGGTCGGCGGAGTGCTTCGAACTGGCCGCGTGTGACGGGGGGCCAGCCACGCTCCTTGCCGATCTTCGTGAAGGCTTCGGCGTAGCCGGGGAAGAAGTCGTCAGAGGCCTGCTGGTCGGTGTCGGCGACGTAGCCGAGGGCGTGGATGCCGACCTTCAGAGACTCGGGTACATGACCGGCGCGCTTGCCTGCTTCGCGGTAAATGTCGATGAGTGGACGGAAGCGGTGAGGCTCGCCGCCGATGATGGCGACCATGAGAGGAAGGCCAAGTGCGCCGGCACGGACGAAGGACTCCGGCGTGCCGCCGACGCCGAGCCACACGGGAAGCGGGTTTTGTATGGGTCGCGGATAGACGCCCTGGCCGGTGAGTCGTGCACGGTGTTTGCCAGACCAGTTGACGTTGGTGGCTTCGCGAAGAGTAAGGAGGAGGTCGAGTTTTTCGGCGAAGAGGTCGTCGTAGTCTTCGAGCTTGAGGCCGAAGAGCGGGAAAGACTCGATGAAGGAGCCTCGGCCTGCGACGATTTCGGCGCGACCACCGGAGATGAGATCGAGCGTTGCGAACTCCTGGAAGACGCGCACGGGATCGGCTGCGCTGAGGACGGTGACGGCTGAGGTCAGGCGAATGTTTTTTGTGCGCGAGGCCGCGGCTGCAAGAATGACGGCGGGAGCGGAGTCGAGGTACTCGCTGCGATGGTGCTCGCCGAGACCGAATTGATCGAGGCCTACCTTGTCGGCCAGCTCAATCTCTTCAAGGAGGTAAGCGATGCGCTGTTGCGCGGTGGCGATTTCCCCTGTGACTGGGTCTGCAACTAAAGCGGCGAAGCTGTCGATGCCAATCTGCATTTCTTGTCCTCTAACGATTGTCTCTTAGGTTGATGCAAAGGAGAGAGATTTGATTCACGCGAGGCCAGCTTGCATCATTTCGCAACAAGACCTAAGGCTGTGGGATGCCTCGGTTGATAGAGGCCGACCTCAGAGCAGCCTCACATCCATCCTTCGTTCGCGATGGATGGGATGTCGTGTTCTCAGTCTCGTTCGTTGCGTCGTTTACCAGTGGTCGTGTTCGCGGCAACCGTTGCCGTCCGTAACGGAGGTGAGTATTTGGTTTGCTGCTGTAAGCGAGTCAACGTACAGCAGCGGCCTGTTGTTTGCGCAATGCCTGCTCGAACGTTTGCTGAGCATCGGCGACGAAGGCTCTGTAGCCCGCAGGATCGCTAAAGACATGGGGACCATCCTGCTGGTAATGCTTTAGTTTTGTGAGCATATCGAAGTAGCCACCGTGGGCTCCGAGAAATACGTCGCATGGCAAACCCTGCAGCGCGACAAATGTATGTTGGAAGTCCTGAACGATGCCGGGGTAGCTTACGGGGTGGCTGGGTGTAGCGACGAAGTGAAACTCCGACCAGAAGCCTACTCCTCCGACGATGACGATGTTCCGCGTCGTTCCCTCAGGCTCCCCCGGGAGATGCGAGCGCATGGTCCACGTCGTACATCCGCGAGTGTGGCCTGCAGTCTTGTGCGCCGTCAGTGTCACATCCCCGAGGCTTACCGTGTCTCCGTCGCGCAGGACGCGGTCCACGTGTACAGGGGTGTAGAGGTGGATGTTGGGTGAGGGAGATAGGAAATCTTTCCGCGCGCCGGTCTCGACTACGTTCACGTCGCCGTCCATCACCATGTTCTTCCCATGTGTCTCGCGAACCACCTCGGCCGCGCCAGCCATGTGATCGAAGTGCGCCTGGCTGTTGAGGAGAATCCTGATATCGTTCCAGCGGAAGCCCAGCTTCTCGACACTTGCGCGTATCTGCGGCGGCGAAGTAGCGAGGTTCGCGTTGATCAGGATGTTCCCCTGTGCGGTTACGACGAGGTAGCTGGCAAGGTCCTGGCTTCCCACGTAGTACAGGTTGTCGGCGATGCGGAATGGGGCGATGGGTGTTGTCCACGCGGGATCGGGTGCTGCATGCAGGAGTACGGACGTGCAGAAGAGGACAAGCGATAGACGGGATAGAGTCGCGCGCACTTTCCTCATTGTAGAGCGTACCGAAAGGAGTCCAACCCTCTGCACTCGTGGGTGGTTCGCGCCCGGAACGTCTCTGCCGATGAGGGAGGCATTGGGT
Source organism: Tunturiibacter lichenicola (assembly GCF_051013355.1). Lineage (GTDB taxonomy): Bacteria > Acidobacteriota > Terriglobia > Terriglobales > Acidobacteriaceae > Edaphobacter > Edaphobacter lichenicola_F. Next base: position 2,291,082 of record NZ_CP132944.1, read on the forward strand.
TAAAAGTGGGAATTTCTTGGAAATTTCGGGCAAAATGTACCTAATTTTGAACAGAACCGAGAAAAACCGGAAAAAACCTGTGGAAACCGAAGAAATCTGGTTGACAAAGCGCTCAGAAAGGATGAAGGTGAATTGCGGTACGGTTCTCCGCACCCGCATGAACATTGATGATTTCGCATTGAAAAAACTGATGCGCTTTACAGAATATTTATGCAGGTTAGGTGAGCGGGCCCGAGAATCTATTTCGAAACGCAAGAAGGAGTAAGACACATGGCAAAGGGAATGACAAAGACAGCGCTGGTTCGCCACCTGGCGGAAAAGCTCGAACTCACCAACAAGCAGACCGCGGGCTTCCTCGAACTGCTGGCCGAGACCGCAGTGAAAGAGACCAAGAAGAATGGCGAGTTCACGATTCCTGGTATCGGCAAACTGGTGAAGGCAGAGCGCAAAGCGCGTCTTGGCCGCAACCCGCAGACGGGTGAGACCATCAAGATCAAGGCCAAGACCGTGGTGAAGTTCCGCGTGGCCAAGGTTGCGAAGGATACGATCGCACCGGTAAAGAAGTAGTTCAACTGCGGCACTGACGCGGTCGTTGCGCGGTTGTGCCGCAAGCAAAGGGCCCTCCCCGATCGTTGCGCCTCCTGGTTGCTACGTTGAGGCGCGAGAGTAACCGAAGAGCCTGTTGTGCCCCTGTTCAGCAGCGGCATGACAGGCTCTTTCGTTTTGGGCTTGATTCGTGCGGACTACTTCTTTGGGAGGAACGCTCGGGCGATCAATGAGACGCCGAGGGAGATCAGAATGCACTTGATGATGAGAACCGAGTTGTAACGCCAGCCCAGAGCCGCGAACGAGACGAAAACTCCCCACATGTAAATCTCGGAGAGAAAGGCTGTAGGCCACGCGGGTTGCGTTGCCGATGCGGGAATGCGTGGCGTAATTGAAGGGAAGAGACGAGGGACTCTGGCGCAATACGCAACATAGGGAGCGCCGAGTTTTGCGGTGAGGAAGAACTCTTCTGCCGCGATGAGGCGCAGTTGAACTAACGCGATGGCCACGACGCAAAAGATGGCTCCACTGGGCGGCATGAGAAGCGCGAGAGCAAAGGTGTGGATCATCGTGCCGAAGTAGAGTGGGTTGCGTAGATGGCGATAAGGCCCCGACGCCACGATGCTGTCACCATGCATCGCGCCAGCCTTGACGACGGCGGGGTCGAGATAAGCTGACGCCCAGGTGCGCAGGAACGCTCCTGCAAAAGCACACAGTATGCCGAGGACAAGAACAGCGATCGTAGCTGCGCTGAAGCCGATCCAGCCGTTGCGCGCGGGCCATGACGCAAGCAACTGCCAGGTCCGGATGGAGTCCAGGTGCAGAAAGTTGTTCCACGGAGCAATGAAACCGAGCAGGTAAATGATGACGCCAAGAAGAAATCGGAAACGGAACTCCAGTGCAGTTGCTTTCATGTCGATTCGAAGATTTCTTTCCTACTGCTTGTGGGTTTCGTCTTTGTAGACGACGCCGGACTTCATGACGAAGTTCACGTGCTGAAGGATCTTGACGTCCTTGAGCGGGTCACCGTCGATGGCGATGATGTCGGCCCACTTGCCGGGTTCGATCGTTCCGGTGCGGTCGGTCCATGACATCAGATCGGCTGCGTTGATGGTGCCGGTTTGAATGGCGGCCAGAGGCGACATGCCGAACTGATTGACGTAGACGTCGAGCTCATGGGCGTTGAGGCCGTGCGGATAGACGGCCGCGTCGGTCCCAAGTGCGATTTTGACACCTGCCTTGATGGCCTTCGTAGCATTTTGTTTTTCAACGGCGCTGACGTCCTTCATCTTCTGTTGGTAGAAGGGCGGGAGATTGCCATATTGCTGCATCCAGTCGATGAGGTAAGCCGTTGGCACAAGATAGGTGCCGTGCTTCTTCATCAGAGCGATGCCTTCATCGTTGAGGTACGAACCGTGCTCGATGGAATCGACTCCTGCTTCGGTAGCGAAGATGATGCCCTGCGCTCCGTGAGCGTGAGCGGCGACCTTGCGCCCGAGACGGTGGGCATCGGCAACAATGGCCTGCATCTCTTCGAGCGTGTACTGGCTGGCCTGCGGATCGTCGCCCTTGGAGAGAACGCCGCCGGTGGCTCCAATCTTGATCAGGTCGGCACCGTACTTGATATTTTCGCGAACCTGATGCTGGACGGCAGGGATGCCGTCGGCTACGCCTTCGCCGTGGACGTGGTACTCATACGGCAGAAGGTTCTCGTCCATGTGACCGCCGGTGATGCCGAGCGCCGGACCAGAGACCTGCATATGCGGGCCGGGGATGTGGCCTGCGTTGATCTCGTCGCGAAGAGCTACGTCGGTGAATGCACCCGCGCCAACGTTGCGAACCGTCGTGAAGCCGGCTTCGAGGGTAACCTTCGCGTTCTCGACGCCGATGATTGCTTCTTTCGCGGGCGTCATGCTGAGTTCGAAGTAGGGATCGAAGTTGTTGGCCATGGTGAGGTGAGTATGGACGTCAATCAGGCCAGGCATGACGGTGTACCTGGTGAGGTCGATCTCAGTGTCGCCAGTTTGCTTCGGTGTGGAGGCCGTCGGCGCGATAGCGGTGATGCGGTCACCAGTGATGATGATGGTCTGGCCAGCGGGCTCGGCGCCAGTCTTCACGTCGAGAAGATGCCCAGTGCGAAGAAGCGTTCGCGACGTCGAGGGCGAGGTCTGTGCGACGGCGGTAGGGGCCGCAATCTGCAACACTGCCGCAATTTGTAACACAAAAAGGAGCAGATAAAATTTCACGTGGCACACGTTGCGCATGAGCTATCTCCTGAAATCTTTCGAATCGATTGGAATAACTGTGATGAGTCAGTCTACTGGCCGCCGAGGGCGGTGAGAATGGAATCGAAATCTTCGAGGCCAGAGTACTCGATAATGACACGGCCCTTGCCGTTCTTATCTTCAATTCGAACCTTAAGGCCAAGCGTTCGGCGGATACGGTCCTGTGCCTCGCGTACGTTGGGATCTTCCTTTTGTGCATCGGCCTTCGATTCCTTCTTCTCTTTCGCCTCAGGATTGATGAGGCCCTGAACGTAGCTCTCGGTTTGGCGAACGGAGAGCGAGAGCGCCATCACCTTTTGGGCAGCAGCAGTGATCGCATCGGGTGACTCCAACGCGAGAAGCGTGCGGGCATGGCCAAAGGAGAGGTCTCCGGACTCGACTTTCTGCTGAACCGTCTCAGGTAACTTCAACAAACGAAGGAAGTTAGATACACTGGCCCGCTCTTTGCCGGTGCGGATGGCCATCTGCTCCTGGGTCATCTTGAAGTCGTTGCTGAGCCGCTGGTAGGCACGGGCCTGCTCGATGGGGTTGAGATCCGCACGTTGAAGGTTCTCGACGATGGTCATCTCAAGGGTCTGCTCATCAGACACCTGGCGGACGATTGCGGGGATGGTGGCTTTGTTTGCCTTCTTACTCGCCAGCCAGCGGCGCTCTCCTGTGATCAGCTGATACCGGCCGCCCGCAAGTGGCCGCACCACAATGGGTTGCACCACCCCAGAGGCCGAGATGGATTGCGCAAGTTCGGCAAGCTTGGCTTCATCGAACCGCGTCCGGGTCTGGTAGGGGTTGCGTTCGATCTGTTCCAGAGGTATCTCGAGTGGCTTTCCCGTTGATTCGACCGGAGCAGCAACTTGCGGCGCGGGGGTAGGCGCTGGACGGGATGGAAGAAGGGATTCAAGGCCTTTGCCGAGGGCGCGGCGCTTGGGGTCGGTTGTGACTGCTGGCATGATAGGAGACTCTCTATACGATGAAATGTGGTTCAGGGCCTGGGAAGTTGAACTCAAGGCAGTGTTGCGGCTACGAAGATCGAAGGCTATTTAGAGGACTGCCAGAAACGGGATTTCTTTTCGGGCTTGTTGAAGGATTTGAGCGCGCTGGCTGCAGCCGCTGCTGCGGCTTTGCGCCTCTTCTCCTCGGGGCTGGCGATGTTGTTGCGGGACAGGAGCTCGAGGGCCAACTCGCGATAGGCTTCGGCCCCCCGTGATTTGGGGTCGTAGAGCGAGACGGGTTTACCGTGACTGGGGGCTTCGGCCAGGCGGATGTTGCGAGGAATGGTCGTTTTGAGGAGCTTGTCGTTGAAGAACGCCTTGAGATTTTCGGAGACCTGCTGAGAGAGGTTCGTCCGGTCGTCGTACATGGTCAGAACGACACCTTCGAGGGCGAGGCCAGCGTTGAAGGCCTGAGAGACACGGTCGAGGGTGCTCATCAGCTCGGAGATGCCTTCCAGGGCGAAGTACTCAGCCTGCATGGGGACCAGGAGGCCGTCGGCAGCGACGAGCGAGTTCAAGGTAAGAAGATCGAGTGCCGGGGGGCAATCGAGGATGATAAAGGGATAGTCGGCGCGGATGGGGTCAATCGCGTCGCGGAGCTTGTACTCGCGGCGGTCGAGGGCGATCAGCTCGATGGTAGCGCCGATGAGGTTCTTACTGCTTGGTATCAGCTTGAGGGTGTCGATCTCGGTCGAGAGGAGAGCCTCCGCAATGGTAGTTTGGCCGAGGAGAATGTCGTAGACGCTGAGACGGGCCTCTTCGTCGTCTTTTGGACGGGCAAATCCGAGCCCTCCCGTGGAATTTGCCTGGGGATCACAGTCGATGAGGAGGGTATTGAGCCCTTCCAAGGCGAGCGCGGCAGCCAGATTGATCGCGGTCGTCGTCTTGCCGACTCCACCTTTTTGATTAACGACAGCAAGGACCTTGGAAGTTGGCTTTGGGTCGACTGGCTTCTGGGGGGAGGTTTCGGGTTTGCTGGTGGTTTGTTCGGTGATCATCGAGGTAAATGCAAGGGTATCGGGAGCTGGAAGCCGTGGCAATGGGGGGATGTTGTGCAGAAGTGGCGGGAGCTGTGGAGAACGTGTGGAACGCGTGTTTCGTGGCGAAATCAGGGCAGTTTTGCGAGGGCGAATGTGGAAATCTTTGTTCCACGTGGAACGTTCAGAGGCGGGTTGCGCGCAAAAGAACGCTGTTCTGAGTTGTAGGGATCGAAATCGGCGGATGCGGGCTAAACTCGGGAGGTACGCCCGCCTCAGCGTTAGACAGAAGGAGCAGATCTCGGGAGGCCCGCGGTGCCGCAGCAGCCAGCGCAGCGGCCATGTTATCTACCGCCCGTAGGGTAACGGTATGGAAGACACGGCATTCGGGCATCGTTTCGGCCCTCGCCGCCCAGACTTCGGTAGTAAGTTTCAGGCTCCGGACGACTTCCCGAAGAAAAGTGGCCTTTTTGTTCTGGGATTCGGCCAGGGTGACCTTAATACCGGGCCGAAGCAGCGCGATGGGCAGGCCCGGAAATCCAGCGCCAGAGCCAAAGTCGAGGAGCGTCGCCGCAGCAGGGTCGAGATACTGGGCTGCGAACAAACTCTCCCCGAAGTGCCGGCGAACGATCTCCTCCGGGTCGCGGATCGCCGTAAGGTTGGTGCGGGCGTTCCACTTCACGAGCAGGTCAAGGTACATGGAGAGTTGAGGGTACAGAGTCTGCGGAATGGCAGCCTTATCAATTACATAAGGCTGGAGGAGAGTTGCAATCGCAGAGTCGGAGAGAGTGGCCATCCAACTACGAGTTTATCGCAAGACTGCGACGGATCGGCGAGAGACGAAGGCCGTCATGGGCATGTTCCACGTGGAACATGCCCATGACGGCCCAAGGGGTCAGGACGCCACGGAGGTATGGATAGGGCGAGGCACCCACATCGCGGCTTCGGCGACGAATCGGTCGAAGAGAGCCTTCGAAGTGGGACTTAGATCGTAGCTGCGCTCCGGATGCCACTGAACCCCAAGGACGAAGTGCGCTGAAGCGCCTTCCGTAGCCTGGCCGCCCTCAACCGCCTCGATAACTGCATCCTGTGGGCAACGCGCCGAGATACGAAGACCATCGCCGGGGATACCGATAGCTTGATGATGGCTTGAGTTGATAGGGAGTCGGAGGAAAAAGTCCTGCTCCGGAGCCTCCGAAGCGGAGACCAGGCTGCCGAGGAGGGAGTCCGGGGCGACCGCAGCAGTATGGGCAATCGCGACACTGCCGCCCGCCGCATGGTTCACCGGCAGGACGGTCAGATCCTGCACGAGCGTCCCCCCACGCCAGACATTCAGGAACTGGATCCCGAAGCAGATAGCGAAGATCGGCTTATAGAGGTTGTGGGCGTCCTGAACGAGAAGCTCATCCACATTTTCACGAAGGCTATCGGCTGCGGCGCATTCGGGAATAGGGTCCTGGCCATACTTTTGAGGGTTCACATCGGCCGGACTACCGGGCAGCAGAACCCCTTGGCAAGTATTGATGAGATTTGCGATGGCCGTCGGAGTGGCAGTAAGAGGTATCTCGACGGGCTCGCCGCCGCTGCGTTCAATAGCTGAGGCATACTGGGGCCACGAGCGCTGGTTGTAGGCGAGGTCGGTGCTGGTTGGGACGGGGATGGCGATTCGCGGCTTCATGCTCTTTCCATATTCTATCGAAATCGAATAGGAACCTCACCGTTCCACGTGGAACATTTGTGAGGAGGCCGTGGGCTACCGGTTCCGGGTGTACTGTGCGTAGGTGGCGGAGATGGACTCGTAGATCCGCTGGGTGAGGGCATCTGCATCCCTCGACGTAAGGCCCGTCGTGGGAATTGGGTCTCCCACCACAATCAGGATCGGACGCGGATACAACGCATAGACATGGATGGGGAGGAGTTCATACGTGCCAACCAGCGTAACCGGGACGAGTGGCACTTGAGCCTTGATCGCCATATACGCGCATCCGGACATCATCGTCTGAAGTCGACCGGTGGCGGCGCGGCCACCTTCAGGAAACAGGACCAAAGGCAAACCGTGCTTCAAGGTAGCGACGCCGCGGTTCAGACTGGCGACCAGCGACCGGGAACTCTTGGTATCGACCGGCACCTGGCCGGAGCGGTTGAGGTACCACCCAATGAACGGAGTCTTCCAAAGGGCCTGCTTCGCCAGAATACGAAACTGGAATGGAAGCTTCGCGAACAGGACAGGCGTGTCCATGTAGCTCAGGTGGTTGGAGGCGTAGACGGCGGTCTCGTGCTCGTGCAATTTTTCGCTGCCGACGATCTCTACCGGCGACAGACTGATGAGTAGAAGCGTACGGGCCCAGAGATGCGCGACTGCATGCTGCTGGCGGCCGGACTTGTCCCAAAGGCCGCAAAGCAGCGAGATGCAGCCAAAGCCAGCCGTCGCGAGAGCGATGAGTGGGATCGCGATCAGGTAGGAGAGCCAGCGAAGAGCGAACGGAGGCTGCTTCGAGACAACGGCAGTCCCCGCGTTCTCCGGCTCGGACAGAGAGAGGAGCGGCTGAACTCCCGCCTTCGCCCCGGTGGAAGCTGAAACCCCATCGACTGTCTTCTCAGCAGTCTTGTCTGTCGTGTCTTCCAGTCCCTCACTAAACCTGTCGGTCATGAGAGTGTGGACCCTGACTCTTCCGCAAGCCGGCGGATCTCTCCTACAAGGTAGACCGAGCCGGTAGCGATGACGAGGCCGTTGGGCGGGGTGATGTCGCGCGCGTGTGACAATGCAGTGCGGAGGTCATCCGCTGCGAGGGCAGGAATCTCGAGCTCGCGTGCCGCTGCGAGCAGATCCTCGATGCTGGCAGCGCGTGGGTTGTCGATCGGAGCAAAGAGGATGTGATCGTTGCGGCGCTCCACATCGCCCGATGACGAATCGAAGAGGGGCAGGAGGATCTGGGCCATCTCGCGAAGGTCCTTGTCGCGGAGGCAGCTGAAGAGCAGTGTGCGTGGCTGGGATTCGGGAAGCTGAGCGATCGCGGCGCGCAGAGTCCAGGCTCCGGCCGGGTTGTGGGCTACATCGAGGAGGAGTTTGGGACCGTCGGAGAATTTGACCAACTCGAGCCTGCCAGGCCAGCAAGTGTTGCGAATGCCCTTTTCTATTGCTGTATTGGGTATATTGTAACCATCTCTATTACCTATAGGTGCTGTTTGGAGTAATTTGTAACTGCTTCCATTGCGTAATTCAACTGCTGCCGCAATTGCCAGCGCAATATTGCGCCGCTGATGCTGGCCGGGCAGAGGAGAGTCGACCTCGAGAGCCTGATCCCCAACGGTGACGATGTAGTGATTCGAAGGCAGAGGCTCTGACCGAGCAGGTTCTCCCTCATATTCGCCCTGAGCACTTCTCACCGGCGTATGCGGAATGTAGTTCGCTGCGTTGATGGCGCGCAGATTCAGCGTTGCGGCAGCTTCTCCGATGGCCTGATTCGCCTCCGGGTGTTGCGGAAGCGTGATGAGCGTCCCGTTGGGGCGGAGGATGCCAGCTTTTTCGCGTGTAATCTCGGTGATGGTGTTGCCGAGATAGTCCTGATGATCGAGCGCGATGTCGGTCAGGATCGAGAGGAGTGGCTCGACAATGTTGGTTGCGTCAAGACGGCCGCCAAGACCGACTTCGAGGACGGCGATGTCCACGGGCCGGTCGTTTGCCCCGCCTGCGGACGCCTCCAGGGCAGTTTTGCCCGCGAAGTGGAGGAAAGCTACAGCAGTAAGAACCTCGAAGAAGCTGGGGGGATGGGGAAGATTGCCCGATTCGACCAATCTGCGGGCGGTCTCGTCGACCTGAAAGTAAAGCCTGGCAAAATCCTCATCGGGGATTTGAACGCCGTCGATCTGCATGCGCTCGTTGACCCGGATCAGGTGAGGAGAGGTGTAGAGTCCCGTGCGGTAGCCCGCCGCCGTCAGGATGCTGGCAAGGGTGGCAGCGGTAGAGCCTTTACCGTTGGTTCCGGCGATAAGGACCGGGGGGAAGGCGTTCTGCGGGCTGCCCAGGGCTTCGGCGAGAACACGCATGTGTGCAAGTTCAAATTTGCGCCGTGGAGCGCCCGGCGCCGGAGGGGCAAGTTCGTGACCCAGGGCGTAAAGATTATCGACTGCCGCTGCATAGGACATGCCGCTATTTTAGGCGATTACGTTGGGTCAATGAATAGACGTTACTGGAGGTGGCTGACGTGTCGACTCATCTAACACGAAGGACGAGCCGATAACACGAAGGTGGGATGTCGAGCAAGGTTCGGTGGGGGGATAGTGGGGAATCAACAGTTGCAACATGCAATTCTTTGCAAGTTTGCAAGTCACTGCCAGGTTCACCCTCGGAGGGTTCAGTAAGGCCTTTGGGGAGAAAAAAGGAGATGTTTATGCATATTGCGTTAGGTGTTTCATTTGGAATGATTGCTACCGCCCCCTTCATCGGACGGTGGAGAGCAAACGTTTGGCTGAAGAAACATATCCCGCAGCAACCGACCATGAAGAGCTTACCGGAAATCGCATAACCCAACCCCACGTACTCGTAATGAAAACAGGACCGCTACCCGGTAAGGTGCGGTCCTTCCTTTTTGCCCTAAAGCCCTCAAAGTGAGCCGGTAGATTGCTCCCACGTTAAGTAGAGAGCCAGGCTTGGTGACGAAATACGGCGGACAGTTGTATCGCTGTCCGCCGCGTACTCTGCTATCGGTCTGTTAAACGAACTTGTTACTTGGAGGCGGCCAGGTCTATCTCGTGGACGAACTTCTCGATGAAGACCGATTCGGCGACCTTCCCCTGGGCTACGGTGTTGGTGCCTCCCGCATGCACGATGGTCAGGTCCGTTATACCGATAAAGCCGAAGACGACGCGGAAGTAGGGGCCTTCGAGGTTGTAGGACTCCATGGGCGACCCTGCCGTGTACTCGCTGCCACTGGCGATGATGACGGTAACCTTCTTACCGGCAGCAAGGCCCTTGAGGCCTTCAGGGCCAAAGCCGAAGGTTTTATTGAGCCGGACAATATGGTCGATCCAGGCCTTGAGGACGGCCGGAACGTTGAAGTTGTACATGGGGGTCGAGATCACGACTTCATCGGCGCCGAGCAGCTCAGCGATAAGCTCATCGGAGATCTTGAGCGCGGCCTTGTGCTCGGCGGAGTGCTGGTCAGGAGGAGTGAAGGCGCCGCCTATCCAGGGTAGATCGACGTAAGGGATCTTTGTAGTGGCCAGATCGCGGGTAATAATCTCCCCGCCGGTGTGGTTGGACTGCCACTCGGTCGCGAAGTGGTTCCCGAGTTTGCGGGAGATGGAAGATTCACCCCGCGGGCTGACGTCGATCTTTAGAAGTGTTGACATTTGAAACCCTCATCTTGCTTGGATGGGCCGCAGATAACACGCGGCCGCTACCCTATAGATGTAGGAGAAAATGTCTTTGATGCAAGCCACGATGAATTTACAGCGAAGACTTCGCCCCCTTCGCCGTTTCAGCAATGCGGAACTATCTGGCCTGTCGAGCCTGCGATATATAGATGATCTTCGAGACCGAGCTGCGAGGCTTGGTCGGTCCTGCAAGCATGGCAACACGCGAGAACTGAGGTGATCCGGTCCAGGTGGGCAGCCGAAAGAGATCAAAAGGGTGTGCGGCGGGCGTTTTGTTGTCGCCTTGCTCCTTGGAGTGGTGATCGCGAAGCTCTCCGAGAACAAGAGAGCGCATGGTCGCCCGTTCTGCGGGTGAATTGGACTCCCAATAGAGACGGAAGCCTTGGCCACAGATGCTGCAGTGAATGTCTTGCCGGAACTCCGATTTTCTCAGTAATACCTGCATGTGGTTGTCGTCCTGTGCGGGCCTTTGCCCGAACTTCTATGGACATCTCAAACACCGTTACAGTAGCCGGGACCGGGCGACAGGGCCATAGCACCGTCGTGCCAGAGCGATATGGTTCCGTAGTAACACCCTGCATCATGACCTGCGGTTACCAGGCAGAACTTTAGCTTCCGGGAGGCGCCGTCTCGACGCATTTTGCGACAACCATCTATTCTTGATATGTGAGCGAGCAGACGATCAAGATTCAGCTTCCGGATGGTTCAGTGCGCGAGGTTCCGCGCGGTACGACAGCACACGATGTGGCGATGAGCATCTCGCCCCGGCTGGCTGCAGCAGTTGTCGTGGCACGGATTCGTCCGCTGACGCCTGTGGCTGCCGGAACCACTACCGATGACGAGACATCCGAGGCAGCAATGTACGGCGGCGACGAGACCGGAGAGCGGCTGGTCGATCTCGCCGCTCCATTAAATGAAGATGTTGCGCTGGAGCTGCTCAAAGAGAGCGACGAAGCTGCGCTGAAGGTAGTGCGGCACTCAGCCGCGCACGTCATGGCGACGGCAATCCTCGAGCTGTTTCCCGAGACGAAGCTCGGACATGGTCCTGCAACGGACGCGGGCTTCTTCTATGACGTCTACCGCGAGACGCCGTTCAGTGACGACGATCTCGCAGCCATCGAGACGCGCATGGCCGATGTCGTTGCACGCGATGAGAAGTTCATCCGCGAAGAAGAGTCGCGCGAGATGGGCCTGAAGGACTACGCCGGGCAGGGCGAGTTCATGAAGGTCCACTTCATCGAGAAGTTCACGCAGCCGGGCGATGAGATCTCGCTCTATCGCAACGGAAAATTTGTGGATTTCTGCCGCGGCCCGCATGTGCCCTCAACGGGCCGAGTGAAGGCGTTCAAGGTGACGTCGGTCGCAGGAGCGTACTGGCTCGGCGATGAGAACAACCAGCAGCTCCAGCGCATCTACGGCACCGCATTCTTCAACACGAAGGATCTCGATGCTCACTTCAAGCGCCTCGAAGAGATCAAGGCCCGCGACCACCGTGTGCTCGGCAAGCAGCTCGACCTCTTCTCAATCCAGGAGGTCGCAGGATCGGGCCTCATCTTCTGGCATCCAAAGGGCGGGCTCATTCGCAAGACCATGGAAGACTGGATGCGCGATGAATGTATCCGTCGCGGTTACGAAATGGTCTACACTCCGCACATCATGCGCCGCGATCTATGGAAGATCTCAGGCCACGAAGGCTTCTACTCGCAGAACATGTATCCCCCAATGGAGCTGGATGACGCCGAGTACCGGCTGAAGCCGATGAACTGCCCCGGTCACATTCTCATCTACAAGAACTCCCCGAAGAGCTATCGCGACCTGCCGGTACGCTATGCGGAGCTGGGAAATGTTTATCGCTACGAGCGCAGCGGCACCATGCACGGACTCTTGCGCGTCCGTGGCTTCACGCAGGACGACGCCCACATCTTCTGCACCCCTTCGCAGATCGTCGGCGAAATCGAGGATTGCCTGGACTTCGCCGAAGCTGTGCTGAAGACCTTCGGCTTCGCGGAATATCGCGTGGAACTCTCTCTGCGCGACCCGAAGAAGGCCGGCGAATTTGTCGGCAATGCTGCCGATTGGGAGAGCGCCGAATCAGTACTAAAGGACGTCTTGACCAAGCGTGGCGTGGCATTCAAGGCCATCCCTGGTGAGGGCGCATTCTATGGTCCGAAGATCGATATCAAGCTGGTCGATGTGCTCGGCCGTCTCTGGCAGCTGTCCACGGTGCAGTTCGACTTCAACCTGCCTGCCCGCTTCGAGCTGGAGTACAAGGGCGAAGATGGAGAGTTGCATCAACCCGTCATGGTGCATCGTGCGCTCTTCGGTTCGGTGGAGCGGTTCTTTGGTGTGCTCATCGAGCACTACGCCGGTGCGTTTCCGCTATGGCTAGCCCCAGTGCAGGTCGGAATCGTGCCGATCTCGGAGAAGCACGTCGAGTACGCGACAGCGGTAAAGGCAAAGCTTGAAGCGGCAGGCCTGCGCGTCGAACTCGATGTGCGCAACGAAAAGATGAACGCGAAGATTCGCGAGTTCACCTTGCAGAAGGTACCTTTCGTGCTGGTCATGGGAGATAAGGAAGCAGCAGCGGAAGCGGTAAGCGTCCGCACCCGAGGCAAGGGCGACGAGGGCAGCGTCTCGCTCGTCGACTTTATCAAGAGGGCGAAGGAGCTGGTGTCTTCCAAAACGGTTGCACTCTAAACGGTTGCACTCAAAGAATTGCGCATGAGGCTTCACCATGGCTTCGCTCTCTGACGAAGATCGGGCAGCGGCGATCGCGATTCTTGATGAGCTACGCGGTCGAATCGCTGCAGTCGCAGGCGAAGACCGCGAGCGCCTCTTCCAAATGCGGCGCTATATCCTGAAGCGGCTCGAGTTCGATGAGCGCGGCACACCAACCCAGCGACGCAAGCTGAAGGATGCAAAACGTAAGAGTCAGCGCGGACTCTGTGCTCTTTGCCAGAGCCCATTGCCGGACCGAGGAGCAGAGTTAGACCGGTTCCGAGCGATCGATGGATATACTGCAAGAAATACGCAGTTGGTTTGCCATACCTGCCATCAGAAAGCTGAAGCAGAGCGCGGATACGCTTAGTCTTCACAGACGACGGCTTGGATCGACATCTGCATCAAAGCAAATAGAACCTGACTTATGCATACGAAAGATATAAAAATTCCGTAGATCTCTTTGTGCGTTGGTACAGGCAGGTTAATTTCAATTGAGCGGTCGGCTCGGGGAACGGTAGAATTTTTCTACAGGAGTCCAATGTTTACGATTAGCGACAGCGTCCATATCAATGCTCCGATCGAGAGGTGTTTTCTGCTCTCGACCAATATCGAGCTCGTGGGACGAACGCTTGGGATGAAGCCGATTGAAGGCAAGACCAGCGGGCTGATTGAAGACGGGGACAGGCTTCTGTGGGCCGGATGGAAGTTCGGCTTCCCGCAGATGCATGAAAGCCTGATCACAAAATATGAACGGCCCACCTTCTTTCAAGACACGATGGGACGTGGCCGTTTCAGACGATTCCAGCACGACCATCACCTCTACTTTATGGATGGCCGCACGGTATTGAACGACAAGCTGCGGTTCACCATGCCGTTCGGATGGCTCGGTGGACTTGTGGCGCGATTCGTACTGGTGCCGCACATCTCGCGGCTGCTTCGCAAGAGGATGCGCCTGCTCAAAAGGGTCGCCGAGAGCAACGAGTGGCGGCAATATCTGCCGGAGACCACGAACCTGAAGAACAGCGAGAAGAGCGCATCACGCTAACGTCCGCATAGCAAAACTTATCTCGGAACGTTCAACAGACGGCCGACACCCTGACTCATCCTTGCATCTCACACCATGAGGTGAATTATGAATGCCGTCGTCTTGCATGAGTATGGTGGGCCCGACAAGTTGTTGTACGAGAGCTATCCCGACCCCGTGGCCGGCAAGGGTGAGGTGCTGGTACGAGTAGCAGCAAGCAGTGTGAACCCCATCGACTACAAGATGCGGAGCGGAGAAGCGAAGGCGCATTTCCCGCTCGTACTGCCGGCCATCCTCGGAAGAGACATCTCCGGGATCGTGCGCGAGGTCGGAGAAGGCGTCAGTGGATTTGCGCCCGGCGATCGAGTGATGGCGTTTACCGAAAAAGCATATGCCGAACTGGTCGTGGTGAAGGCAGCGGATCTCGCACACGTGCCGCAGCATTTGGATCTGATCGAAGCGGCGGCCCTCCCACTCGTGACATTGACTGGAGAACAGCTGATCACGCGAGGCACAAAGATCCAGTCTGGGCAGACGGTGCTGGTGACCGGAGCATTCGGCGGAGTGGGGCGTTCGGCGGTATGGACGGCAAAAAAGGCCGGTGCCATCGTCATTGCAGGCGTAAGAAAGTCGCAGGTGAAGGACGCGGTGACGCTCCGCGCAGATATGGTGCTGCCACTCGATGACGCAACCGCGATGGAGAAGCTGGGGTTTGTCGATGCCGTGGCCGACACGGTTGGCGGTGAAACCGCTGCGAAGCTTCTGGGAAAGGTGAAACAAGGAGGAGTCTTTGCTTCGGTGCTGGGTCCGCCGTCGTATGCGAACATGCATCCGACAGTCAGGATCGAGCCGGTTCGAGCGGTGTCGGACTCGAAGACGCTTCAGACCATGGGGGAAGATGTGGTCGCAGGCAAACTGAAGATCCCCATCGATCGAATGGTCTCTTTATCGGAAGCTGGAAAAGCGCACGCTGCCGCCGAAAAAGGCGGAATAGGAAAGATATTGCTTCTGGCGTAAGGGTTGTTGCATTACGCTAGGCTCTGAGCAGTCGATCGGTGGCGCACATGGAACGGATTCGACTCGAGACCTGGATCGATGCACCGGTTGAACGGTGCTTCCTGCTAAGTCTGAGTGTGGATCTTCACATCGCATCCGCACATGCTTCACGAGAAAAAGCGGTCGCCGGTGTGACGACGGGCCTCATCAACAAAGGCGAAACGGTGACCTTTCAGGGCCGGCACTTTGGGCTCACACTCAACCACACAAGCAGGATCGAAATACTGCGGCCCTACTCGCACGTTCAAGACGTCATGATTGAGGGCCGGTTCGAGCACTTCGAGCATGACCATCACTTCGCCGCGATGAACGATGGCACACGCATGCGCGATGAGATTCGATTTTCTGCACCCTGGGGTGTGCTGGGACGCCTTGCGACGAGCATGTTTCTGCGTCGGCATCTGACGGCGTATCTGGAGCAGAGGAATGCGTTACTAAAGCAGGTAGCGGAGTGCGAGGAGTGGCACAAATATCTCGACGGCCATTCCGTCTCGGCCACCCCACAGTCCGATGGAGAGGCAAAGACAAGTCGCTGGAATGACCCAGGCTTACTCCGCGGTTCACAGAGCTAGACAATCTCTACCGAATCATCATCGCCGGCGAAAGCTATTGCGGATGGCGCGAGTGCGATCTTCCGTGGCTGCCTGCGTCGGCTGCGCCGGCTGAAGACCTTCGGGGTACAGAACCACGAAGCGTCGCGGAACCTCGCCTGAAGACGCCGTCGGAAGACCGGACTTTGCCAGTGCCAGGTGCAGCATGCGTCGTTCGCGCGAGGTCATCGGTGGAAACGAGTATGGGCGAGCCGTGGTGCGAACTAACTGCACTGCTGCCTCAGCTCTTTCCTGAAGTTCGCGGTCACGATTGGCTTTGAAGTTTTCGGCATCGAAGGAGATTTGATCGTGATCTTCCGGCTCGAGCCGGAGAATCTTCGCAGCGACGTGCTCGATCGAGTGCAGAAGTTCGCCGTTGCGCGCCAGAAGAAGTGCTGTATCGGGCCCACTCAAGTCGACTTTGATACGAGGGAGTGTGGCAGAAACTGGTGAGTCGGAGAGGACACGCTGAGATCTCTCACCGACTGAATCGTCAGTGTTGGGTTGCACTTGGCCGTTGCAGGCAAGGATTTCGTACTTCAAATCGAGACTTCCTGTGTTGGTCAAAACTTCCAGGTAGTCTTTGATCTTTTTCTCTGCGTGGCCCTGATCATTGAAAAGGGTCGTCATTTTTGAAGAAGCAACATATTAGACCTTGTTTGTTTGACAATACAAACGTATTCGAACACTAAGACGTTCGTTTTGTTGCGAAAGTTTCGGACTAAATAGTGATCTTTTTCCAAAATGGAACTATCGCTTCCCCGAAATCGTCGTTGGGGTCCCTGCCTTGCGCCGGGCCCGTTTGGCAGCAATCTCACGCATCTCGCGGCCGATGCTCGTTCTGTTCATCACCGACTGCTGAATGATGCTGATGAGGTTACCAATAGTCCAGTACAGAGCCAGCCCAGACGCGTAGTTCCACGTCATGTAGCCCGAGACAGCAGGCATCATGAACGCCATCATCTTCTGCTGCTGCGGATCGACGCCCGGCGACGGCGTATAGAACTGCACCAGGAACTGGCTGACGATCATAACGATAGGCAGAATATGGTACGGATCGGCGCTCGAAAGATCGGGCAGCCAGAACCAGTGAGACTGGCGAAGCTCCACGACCTTGGGAAGCATGCTGAAGAACGCAATCAACAGAGGAAACTGGATCAGCGTCGGAATGCAGCCGCCGAACATATTCACTCCATTGTCCTTCTGCAGCTTCATGATCTCGACGTTCATCTCGTTGCGCTTCGGATCGGTCGCCTTGTACTTCTTGTACCGCTCCTTGATCGCATCCATCTGCGGCTGAATCCGCTGCATCTTGAGCCCGCTCTGCATGGTCTTGATTCGCAGCGGCAGCAAAATAACGTTGATCAGCACGGTCAGCAGAACAATCGACCATCCCCAGGCGCCAGGCCAGCTCGAAACAACATGGGCATGGATGAACTGCAGCGCCAGGAACAAATACTTGCCGATCGGCCCAAAGAAGCCGAAGTCCAGCAGCGGTTCAAGCGAAATGGTATTACCTGTCGCGCGAATACTACGCAACACGTTAACCGCCTTCGGCCCGACATAGACCCGCGTCTGCGTATGGCCGCTCGTATCGCCGAGCGCAGCCCCAAGAATCGGAACCTCAATCGCACCCTTCGCCGGAGCACCGGAGCCAAGGCCCGTCCGGCGAATCGTCTTCGCCACATCGAGCGTGTTGTGCAGCGTCGCGACCGTCGAGGTCTCCGGCGAATCCGGCAGGAAGATCGCAGCAAAGTAGTTATCGCTGGTTCCGGCCCAGTCAAACGGCCCATTCAGCGTCTCGCCACCGGACACCTTCTTCGCCGCAAGATGCTCTTCCTTCGCATTGCGCGCGACATCCAGCTGACCGCTCGCGTAGGCCGACGCATTGTCCTGATCGCCAAAGCCGCCCGGCCAGTTGATCAGCGCACGAACCGGCGCGCCGTTGCGAGTCACCTCGACATCGGCATGAAGAACATACGTCTCATCGAACGAAAAGGTCTTCGTAACCTGCGTCCCACCATCCGAATACTTAAACGTGAGGCTCGCCGGAGCAGCAAGATCACCCGTAGCCGAAGGAACATAAAGAGCCTGGCTCAAACCAGTCGTCTGCGCAGAGTCATACGTGTAGAGCGACAGCGGATAGCCAAACTTCTTCGCCGCATCCGTATGAACAATGTTCAACGGCTTGCCATCGCTATCCTTGTACTTCTTCAGAACCCAGCTCGTAACCTGAGCCCCGCGATTCGTAAACGTGATGCGGTAGAGTTCGTTCTCAACAACGGTCGTAGACTCGGCAGGAGCCTGAACCGCCGGCACCGACGATGCAGCCGCAGCAGGCGACAGAGCAACGGGCGCGTTAGCAGCGGGCGACATCCCCGGCTGCGCAGCGGTTTGTCCACCGGATGTCGCGCTCTGCGTCGAGTTAGGCGACACGGTCTGAGGGTTGTTCTTGGCGCGGAAGTACTGCAAGCCGAAGAACACGGTGACCAGAACGACCATCATGACGAGGAGCGATTTATTGTCGCCGCCGCCCTGTTGATTGGGGTTTTTGAACTCTGCCAAAAGAGACTTCCTATTCTTTGCTGACTTGCGCTAACGCCTAAATGGATTCGTAGATGATTTGCAGACGCTAGCTCTATGATAAATGGTCTGTGGGAATGCGGACGGATGGGATCGCACCGGAGTTTCGCAACGGCACCGGATCAACCCCGCCCTTCGCGAACGGATGGCAACGCGCCAGCCGCCGAAGCGCAAGCCACGAGCCCTTCAGAACCCCGAACCGAACCAGCGCAACATACGCATACTCCGAGCAGGTCGGAAGGTACAGGCACTGCGTCGGACTGAAGGCATGCAGAATCGGCGACACCACCGATTTGTAGAATCCATACACAACGCGTACCGCGAGGCTGGGTTGAGATTCGTGAGATTCGTGAAATTCGTTAGCTTCGTTCATTTTGCTTCGGGCGTTGTAGCGGAGCGCCGCCTGGCCCCATCGTCGCTATCGCTTGCAGCTCTATGGCTTGCCGTGTTCTTGCCCGCAGCCCTTTGAATCGCGCGAAACACCGTCGCAACCTCACGCTCCAGCGTTGGAAAATCGAGATCGATCACGCTGCGGCGCGGATGAAGAATCACATCCACCGGCGTATGCAGCGACGAAAGATTCTTTCGTACCGCCTCACGCATACGGCGCTTGATGCGATTGCGATCGACCGCCTTCCCCATCACTTTGCCAACCGTCAGGCCCACGCGGGGGCTACCAGCGTCCACTTCGCGGACCGGTGTGCCGTCAGGCCCTAGCTGCGGACGCAACGTAAAAAAATAGCTCATCTGCTTCGCAAACTGCTTCCGGCTGGCCTTGTAAACGCGTTGGTAGTCAGCATGTTTCCGCAGACGGAAGATCGAGTTTGGAGTGGGAGTCATTCAATCAGCCGCTTCAACTATGGTACAGGCTGAAAGAGCCTGTACTGATGGCAAACAGAAGCCCAGTGGCTGGCTGCCTTCACAACCTTTTGTTACCGACGCCACACATAGAGTTACACCAGCATCCGAAACCGGTCTCAAAACCATTTGATTTGGTAGGGATGACGAGTCTTCAAGAAAACGAAGAAACGAAAAAGACAAAAAGACGCAGACCGTCGAGAGCGAGAGTTACCTCACCTCGACGGCTATATGGATTCCATAGAATTTGCTGGGCTTATATCCATCGGACTTGCCGGCCGCAACCTCAACTTGTTGAGATCTTTCGAGCCAGACCGGACATCCGGGAACTTCAAATACAAGAAGCAAGCAGGAAAGACTAGTCGCGGAAACCGGCGCTGACGGCGATCTTATGACGGCCCTTGGCGCGACGGCGGCTGAGCACTGCGGCACCGGCCTTGGTCTTCATGCGGGTAAGAAAGCCGTGGGTCTTGGCGCGGTGGCGGCGGTTGGGTTGAAAAGTACGCTTCGGCATGACAAAAAACTCCTGCGCAGGGAACAACACCTGCTCAAACTTTTAGGCTGTTGCAACAATCTCTGAGTATACCCGATAGGACCGGATTTTCACAGGGGGAAATCACCCGCATCCATTCCAGAGGTTCGGCACTCTTAAGTGCTATAGAGCAACGTGGTGGTCCTTGCGTAAGTTGATTCGCATACCCGAAGAGAGCTCAGGATGTGAGGAGGTTTATGTGCGACACAGGTATCATGGAGTAATGCACGGAGTAATGAATGAAGTGATGCATGGGGTAATACGCAGTGGGTAAGAATCACGTTACCCCCGCCCCTTTTTTTCGCTAAAGTGCGACTGATTTTCCGTTCTTCACTGGTTATGGTGCAACTTGTTTTTTTTGCTTCAGACCAATGAAAATGGCCATCTTTTCCGTGCTACTATCGAACCCGATTCGTAAGACGTTTTTCTGCACGCCCAGCCGTTCCGCACTCTGCTTTACGTTGAACTACTCCTCTCCGCAACCTGATGTTTCATAGGTGCCCAGCGGAGATAATTCTGGCAACACAGGATCGTCTCCACCTGTCTGCAAAGGCAGGAGCGGACTTCCATTTGCTTTTGGATCTATTGGATCTATTGGATCGCGTAGAATCTTGCGCGACTGTACCAAGTGCCACGGTCTGGTTTGGAACAGGAAACAAGACAAGGAAACTAAGAATGTCATTCGTTCCGACGGCCACCGCCGTATTGAATTATTGGGTCCGTATTCTGGCTGCCCTTGAGAAGAAGATCAATCGCCAGTCTTACGAGACGTGGCTCAAGCCGACTCGGTTCTCACATCTGGAGGGTAAGAAGCTATTCGTTCGAATCCCCTCGACAGACTTCCAACATATTGGCGACCGTTACGCCGACCTGATCCAGGAGGCGATCGACAATCTCGGGCTGGATGTCGAAGCGGTGACCTTCACCACACCAGAGCAGGACCCGCGTGCTCCAAAGGTGCGCGAAGACGGCGGTTTTGCGCCCGTGCCAAGCCATAGCCAGAGCGCGCCACGGCAGGCACGCCTCGGCAGCACAACGAACTCCAACAATGCAGTGCAGGCGCCGACACCGGAGCAGGCACGCTTCGACTGGAGCGCTGCATCGCAGCTCAATCCGCGCTATCAGTTCGACGCATTCGTGATCGGCAGCGGCAACCAGTTCGCCACAGCAGCAGCACAGGCCGTCGCAGAGCGACCCTCCAAGGCCTACAACCCCCTCTTCCTCTACGGCGGCGTCGGTATGGGCAAGACCCACCTCATGCACGCCATCGGTCACGACGTAAAACGCCGCCAGCCTCACGCGTCTATCAGCTACGTCAGCGGCGAAAAGTTCACCAACGAGATGATCAACTCGGTCCGGTACGACAAGATGACCGGCTTCCGCGACAAGTTCCGCAACGTCGACGTCCTCCTCATCGACGACATTCAGTTTCTCGCCGGCAAGGAGCGAACGCAGGAAGAGTTCTTCCATACCTTCAACACCCTCCACGAGAGCATGAAGCAGATCGTCATCGCGAGCGACCGTCCTCCGAAAGAGCTTGCCGACTTTGAAGATCGTCTGCGCTCGCGCTTCGAGTGGGGACTGATCGCCGACATTCAACCACCGGATCTCGAGACCAAGGTTGCCATTCTGCAGAAGAAGGCAGAGAGCGAACAGACCCAGCTACCCACCGACGTCGCGATGTTCATCGCCTCGAACGTGAGGACGAACGTACGCGAACTCGAGGGTGCTTTAGTTCGTTTAATCGCATGGTGCAGCATGCACGGCGTCGAGATCACCCTCGCCGTCACCCAGCAGTGCCTCAAGCAGTTCATCGACACGCAGGTCCGCAAGATCACCATCGAGACCATCCAGCGCACCGTCGCCGAGCAGTTCGGCATGCGCGTCGCGGAGTTGAAGCAGAAGAACAACTCACGCCAGATCGTCGTGCCCCGGCAGATCGCGATGTTCCTCGCCAAGCAATTGACCGAGGCTTCCCTGCCCGAGATCGGACGTCAGTTCGGCGGCAAGCACCACACCACCGTCATGCACTCCATCTCGAAGATCGATGACCAACGCCGAGCCGACAAGGACCTGAACCGCACCATCAACAAACTGATGGAGACGTTGAGCTAGCGTTTTTCAAAACAAACACGAAGTAAGTCCAGGGAGACCGACATCAACGTCGGCCTCTCTTTTCTTAACCCAGGGCCCAAATGAACTCTCCTGCCCTGGGCTACAATTGCGACGCTTGGCCAGAGAAGCCAACCCTGCATTCCAACTTTGAAAGGACACGACCATGAGTACGAGCACGACCGTGACACCGGAACGAATCATGCAGTTCACCTGGGGCTATGTACCAACCTTTTTGCTGGAAACTGCAATACACCATCGCGTCTTCGACGTGCTGGATGCGGGGCCGAAGACACTGAAGGAGACCGCAGCAGCAACGGGAACCTCGGAACGCGGGTTGCGAATCCTCATGAACGGTCTGGTCGGGTTGAACTTCCTCGCCAAAGACGGTCAGCAGTACGCGTTGACACCGGAGAGCAACGCATTTCTCGTCAGCACCAAGCCGGCGTTTCAAGGCGGCATTCTGAGGCATGCGAGCATACAGTTAATTCCAAAATGGCTGCAGTTGAATGAAGTGGTCAAAACCGGCAAGCCCGCGACCGCGGTCAACCAGCAGGGTCCGGGCAGCGATTTCTTTCAACAATTTGTTCAGGACTTATTTCCTGTGGCCTATCCGGCAGCGCAGCTGCTCGCAAAGACTCTCGCGTTAAGCAAGTCAACGGCACCCGTGAGAGTGCTCGATCTGGCGGCAGGCTCTGGAGTCTGGGGAATTGCGCTCGTTCAAAGCTCGGACAACGTCACGGCAACGGCGGTGGATTGGTCCGGCGTGCTACCCGCGACGAAGCAGACGGTGGCTCGATTTGGACTCTCTGATCGATTTACGTTTGTCGCAGGCGACCTCGACTCGGCGGACTTCGGCCAGGGTCACAACGTCGCAACCCTGGGCCATATCCTGCACAGCGAAGGCGAAGCAAGAAGCAAAGCTCTCCTGCGCAAAGTCTTCGAAGCTCTAGCCCCCGGCGGGACAATCGTTATCGCTGAGTTCCTCGTCAATGAAGATCGAACCGGGCCGGTCGGCTCTCTCTTCTTCGCCGCGAACATGCTGGTCAACACCGACGAGGGAGACACTTTCTCGTTTGAGGAGATCCGGGAGTGGTTGAAGGCTGTAGGTTTTACCGACGCGCGGTTGCTCGAAGTGCCCGGGCCTTCGCCTCTGGTCCTTGCAACGAAACCTTAGCCAAAAATAAAGTTACAAAATTTGGCGTATTTTTGGCTGCTGGTAAACGTGGTGCTAAGCCACCACGTTTACCACGCAATTCACCACAAACTGACCACCAAAACACCACGTTTTGGACACCGTTTTTCGCAAATACCCCTGCAAAAACGCCACTTCACCAGCGCCAGAAAAATCCGCTATTTGGACAGATATTTTTCCGGAATCGGATTGGTCGGCGACTCCGCATCCCAGAAAATATTAACCACCCAGTAGCGGTCGCCATCCTTCAGCAACTGGAAGCTGTTGATCCCACGGGCAAACGGAGTGGCGTCGTCGAGGTTGTGCCGTGACTCGTAGGTGCTCCAGATCTGCACGATATTGCCAAACTGCTCGATATCGTTATGAATTGAGTGCTCAAAGAATCCGGCACTCGTCATACGCCCGTTGCTGCGCGCAATATAGCCGTCAATCGTGAGAATCACAGCATCCGCATGGCCCGCGGTCGTCTCTCTTGCTGGTATAAGCCGAGCATCAGGAACAAAGAGCGACCGCATGCGATCCCAGTCACGCGCCTGCCCCTTAGGCCCAGAGATACAGCTGTAAACAGCGGCCAGAATGGCCTCAGGAGACTTCACATCCTCCGGCTTGGCAACCGGCCAGCCAGGATGGCCAGCGATAGAGCCTACGAGCGGTGCAGGCGCAGGAGCTGCAGGGACTGGCGTCTGGGCAACTGCAGCGATACCGGCAAAAAAGAGAACCAGCGTGGAGATGCGATTTATTTGCTTCACGGAACTCCTTGAGAGGGACAGAGCTACTTTACTGTGCCTAAGCAGCTTATGCGTGGCTAAACGTGGCAAATCGCAAATTTTGAAGCCGCCGAACTATAAGGAAATGTAAACCCCTTTGCGAACCCATTGGGGGCTCGTGATCTGCTGCATCATGAAGTCGGCTACATCCTCGCGGGAGATGCGGCTGCCGTTGCGTGGCAGGGCGTCCCCGTCGATGCGGTAGTGGCCGTTGGCCGGCGTGTTGGTGAGCATGGGCGGCATCACCATCGTCCAGTCCAGGTTGCTGTGAGAGATGTTGTTCCACTGCGAGATCTGCGATGCCACAGGCCACTTGAGGAAGGTGTTGTAGACAATGTTCTGGACGATCCAGCGGCGCCAGGCAGGCTGCTTGTCGAGCGAGCTAGGCAAAGCTCCAGCTGAACCAAGGACGATCAGACGCCGCACCGGTTTCGCCTCGCTCGCCGTCTGCTGCATAGCCGAGATGATCTGGGGAACAGCACGTTCGAGTACGTCTTCCTTCTTGAGCGAGTTCGCCCCAAGAGCAGAGAAAACCACGTCTGCGCCTTCGATGGTCTCACGGACAGGAGCAAGTTCAAACGCACTCCCCTGAACAGTGTGAACGCGGTCGCGCAGAGCGAACTCACCAGGCTTGCGGAGCAGAGCGGTCACCTCATATCCGGCATCGAGGCTGCGTCGGGTGAGGAGTCTTCCTGTGGCTCCGCTGGCACCAAAGATAGCGACCTTCATGAAAGCCTCCTTTTGCTGTCGGGACTCGTTATCCTCTGGGGGTAAGACGAGGTTGTGAAAAAACTGGTTGGGCTAACTTGATGATTATGTTTCGTTTGGTCAATATTCCCACGGTTGGGCGCAAGTCTTCTCACGGGACGCGATGGTCTGCTGTGAACAATTGGGATAAGGAGACGGTTCGGACGGACGGGGGAGCTAATCTTCCTCATCATGCGTCGTGCGATGACCGTTTTTCTAAAACAGGACAAGGGTATAAGTCGCTATTCTTTAGGGAGATGGGATAGTTATCCACTTTTCAAGCACAAACGACTACTGCTACTAGTATTTCTCTTCTTTTCTCTTGTTTCTTTAGAAGCAGTAGCGCCCTCCGCACGAAGTTTGGGCAGGTGCAGGCCTCGCACACAAGCGACCTTGCTTTCCACAAAGAAATCTATCGCTTTGAAGGTGGGTTCACCCCTAGAATCAAGCAGGCGTCGCATGGCAGAGATGCATCGAAGGTTGGATTCGGTGTACAGTTTTGCCAGCGACAACGAATTAAAAACCGGAGATACCGACCGTGACCAGTGCGACCCAGGAGCCCGAGATGACTTTGCCGAACGAGACGAGTGCAGCGCCAGCCCCAACCGGCAACCTCGAGATCACGGTCTCCCGCGCCGAGCTGCTGCGCGAGCTTACGGCAGCACAGAGCGTGGTCGAGCGCAAGACGACGATTCCGATCCTTTCAAACTTCCTCTTCGAAGCGACCCAGGGCGAAGGTGGCGACCGGTTGACCATCACCGCAACGGATCTCGACCAGAGCCTGCGAACAAGCTGCGCGGCCAAGGTCAAGAAGGCCGGCGCATGCACCATCCCAGCGCGCAAGCTCTACGACTACATCAAATTGCTGCCCGAGGGCGAGATCTCGATAAAGCTGATGGATAACCACTGGGTGCAGATCCGGGCAGGCCGCTCCAACACGAAGATGGTCGGGATGGCGCGCGCGAACTTCCCGCAGGTGCCGGCATTCCCCACCAGTGGTGCGGTCAAGATCTCGGTCCCTTCGCTCAAAAACATGGTTTCGAAGACGATCTTTGCGATCTCGAACGAAGAGTCACGCTACACGCTCAACGGTGCCCTGCTGGTCCTAAAGGCCGAGAGCATGGCGATGGTTGCGACCGATGGGCATCGCCTCGCGCACATCGAGAAACTAGGTGAGACGCTCGATGGAGTATCGGGCGAGAAGAAGACGCTGATTCCGCGGAAGGCATTGAGTGAGCTCTCCTCGTTGCTCGGCGCGACCGAAGCTGAGACTCTTGAGTTCGGTGATGACGACCAGACACTGTTCTTCAAGGTCGGTGGACGAGTACTGACGAGTCGCAAGCTGACAGGCCAGTTCCCTAACTATGAGGCGGTCCTGCCGCGGGACAACAACAAGTTCGTCATCGTGCGCTCGGAAGATCTGATGGGTTGCATTCAGCGCGTAGCACAGTTTGCCGATGAGCGGAGTGGAGCGATCAAGATTCGGCTCGAACAGAATGAGTTGAAACTCTCTTCTTCGAGCACCGACGCGGGTGAGTCAGAAGACACCATCGAAACTCCGTATAACTATGATCCCCTGGTGGTTGGATTCAACAGCCAATACCTGATCGACTTCCTCAAAGCAATTGGCAATACCGGGGAAGTGCGGCTGGAGTTCAAAGATGCGCAGAGCGCCGGTCAGATGCGACCCGAAGACGCGAATGAGGATGTGAAGTATCGTTACATTTTGATGCCAATGCGAATTTGATGAACGCTTCTTCATAGTTTAGTTGAAAAATAACCCATAATTTGGCCAAATGGCCAGCTTATGGGTTATTTTGTAGTCGTGAGGAGGGATGGCGAAAACCGAAGGTGACGAGATGCGCGTATCGGTGGGAACTAGGTTGTATCAGCATTAACGTGACGACGACGGCCCTTTCTTCAAAAGAAAAGCCCGCTTTTAAGAGCGGGCTTTCAAGCATCGCACCGACGATGGCTTCAGCGCAGACTCGATCGCCGAGATCACCTGTGGCGAATCCGGCGTCACGGCCGGCTCAAAGCGGGCGATCGGCTGTCCGTTGCGGTCGATGAGGAACTTGGTGAAGTTCCACTTAATCTCGCCGCTAACGTTGGGCGCCGCAGTGAGGTACTGGTAGAGCAGTATCTTATCGTCGCCCTTTACCGAGACCTTCGCCATCATCGGAAACTTCACGTGAAACTTGGCGTTGCAGCACTCTCGGATCTCGGCATTGGTGCCGGACTCCTGGTTGCCGAAGTTGTTCGCCGGCACGCCGACGATTACCAAGCCCTTATCCTTGTACTTCTCATAGACGGCCTCGAGCGCGGTGTACTGAGGCGTGAAGCCGCAGGCGCTGGCGACGTTAACCACCAGCAGGACCTTGCCCTTGTAGACACCTAGAGTGGTGGGGTCACCATCGATGGTGCTCAATTTGAAATCGTAGACGGGCGCGCCGGCACCGGCCACGGCCACGCCGCTGAGGAACAAGAACACCAGCATCAGGTATATCTTTCGCACGGGCGACTCCAGAAAATCGTTATGTGCCCAGTGTAACCGTGCGGCTGATTTAAGTGGCAGCGCCGTCGCCGATGTTCGTACCAAGTGCCGTATGCCGTCGATAATGCCAGACGACCAGCAGCACGAAAACAGGGTTATCAGAAAGTTCATTTTGGGATTGTCTCGACCCAGGCATGTCCACATACCTCGCACAGCCATTTGTTGGCCGGTTCGATAGATTCGAGCAATGGATCTTCTGACCGACAATTAGGACAAATTGGGGGCGAGAATTGGTCTCTTGTTCTGACGAGTATCCGAAACTCTTCGGGGATCGGCTGCGAGAGTATCTGGCCTGCACGCGCCACGTCGGCAGGGAGAACTGCCACTCTGGGCTCTCCCTGTCGAGCCTCTCCGAGCTCGGCAGAATTATGTCATAGGTGATCCCAGCTGCGCTAAGCATCTCGCCTGCCGCTTGAGCATCTTCGTTCTCTGGGAATCTCCACACACAATCTTCCGACGAAAGGAGAGCAAATCTACCGAGCTGATCTGTACTCGAAAGATCATCGTCGCTTCTTTCAGGAGCATTCGCGAGAGGTATTTCTAAACGCCTTGACGAGATTTCTGATCGTAGTACGCTCTGCGCCGTATCTGTTAGGCCTTCAGCCTGTTCAAATAAACTGAGGAGCTCGGAATCCCCCAGATCTCGGTAGAACTGGACGAGACGTTGGTATTCATCAAAATCGTTTATCAAGCTGACCTCTAAAGATGCTCGAGGCCAGTCTACCGGGAAGTTCCAGGTCCCAGACGTCCACGATTGGTCCCAGAACACCTCCGGCGAGGTTCGATGAGAGCTTCTCGGTCTGTCCACGCTAGTCGCCGTTCCGCGAAAGACGTAAGAAGAGCAGGTGGCCCTAAGCTAAAGTAAGCGTGTCGAAAAAGGCTCTGCTATCAAGGAGATAGCAGAGCCTTCTTATTCAGTTGCCTTCTTGGTTTGGTTGCTGAGTCTTCGTACCCGGTTGCTCTGCCTGCAACGTGCAGGACCCCAGGACCGTGTATCTGCGAATGATGGAACCAAGTACGGACTTTTGGATGGGCTTGTTGTTGCCTGACCTGGCGACTTTACCTCCGATCGCCTCGCAGATACTCGCGCCGAGCTTTTGATTGATCGGCCGCTTCTTGGCGTTTCCAGTCTGATAGGGGTCGCCACCGATGAAGGTCCGGTAGTCGTCGAGCCACTTCGAGTCGCTAGCAATTTCTTTGAAGGTCTCGTAGATAATATCCGGGCTAAATCCCTTGGTAAGTATGCGCCGGCGAGCCGTATCGCACGCCTGTTGGATGATCTTCTCCCGCAGTCCCCAATGGCGGGTGAGGATTGGGGAAATCAGGTTGTTTTTATAGGCATGTTGGCAGATGATGTGCTCGATATGATCCGTAGGCGAGCGGCCAAGCTTCTCCGCCTCTTGGACAATTCCGTCGTAAATGAACGCGACTAGACCGATGGACATCTTGAGCATGGCTTCTGAATCTTGCTTGTGCAATTTCACGGTTTCTCCTTGTGTGACACTGAATGTATTTCTGAAATACATTCAATGTCAAGCAGAAACACATCAAAGCTTTCAAACCGACAGGCTTTACCCTCGCTTGCAGGAGTCGAGTTCGGCAAAGTTCCCTTCGTCAAGGCACTCACCGAGAGGCTCCTCAGACTGTGTTGCACAAACGAACGTTTATGCAAGGAGGTGCAGACAGATCCAAAGCCCAGCAATTTAGGTTGCAAAAGCCTATTGCGATTGCCTTTTCACTGGCAATAGGTTTGCGCAACAAATCCTTACCGTCCGATTTTTGACGTTTGGTGTAGTGAGCCCAACAAGGATCGTGAGGCTAAGTTCCTTCATCGACGAAGGGGTGGAGGTTGTGCGACAAAGCAAAAGCCCCGCCTTATGGCGGGGCTTTTAGCTGAAGACTGGAAATTTAGGCCCTGCGACGCGACTCGGAGAATTTGGAAGCCACGCGCCTATGTTCCACCGTATCGGAATTACGTGGGCCATCAATGATGATGCGTCCGATTGCGCGCGCTTCATTGCTCACATGAACAAGCATCTCCCTTCGCTGCGCTTTTTCCATATTTGGAAAGCTTGCAACGCGGGTCAGGCGGCCAGTATCGCGAGTGCTCAGTGACATGTATTTAGTTTACTCCTGTCTGTCAAGTATTTGACGCGGGCAAGACCATGATTGGCTCAAGAAGGTCGAGGTAGGCGGACTTCCCACCGTCATCTCGGCCATCGGCAGCCCACTCGGTACGAGTCCTACTGATGAACGGCAACAAAATTCCTTCCGCACCAGCTTTCAATTCAATCTCCCGATTGAGCTTGGCAGGGCTTTGCCAAAGGGCGACGACCCTCCGCCTGTCCTTGTCTGTATCAATATCGGCAGGATCGCTGGGCAGGCTACGGAGGCTCATCCCAAGACTGGTCACGGTCAGCACGGTCGACCCAGGATCGTCAGCTAGACTCGCGGCATACCGTCCAGGCCATCGGGCTTTTAATTGTGGTCCATCCATCAGTAGCGCAATCACGAAGTTGGGGCCGACAGCGCGAACGAGATCACCAACCGGGTCCGGCCTAGCCAAATCTTCACAAATCAAGGTAGTGAACACTAAGCCATCACGTGCCGCGTAAAACATAAACTCGCGGGAGGAAATGTCGATATGCTCCCACCATTGCTTCTCAGGTTCAAGATCCGCCTGTAACTGATACTGCTCAATCTGTCCTTGGTCAAGCTTCCAACGATGATGCTTTTGCTGTGTGATGGTGTCTACTTCGGGAGCGGCAACGCGAACTTCGTTACATGGATACGAAGCAGAGTCGTCAGTCACTCGAACGCCGGAAATTAGCAGGAAGTCCCCGTCTTTTGCAATTTGTTTGAGAGCTTTGAACTCGGTATCGGTGACTGACAGTTCTGGATAGACCACTGCGTGAACTCGGTTTGATGCGAGTTCTTTGGATTTGAGCATTGAATGCAAATGGTCAGCAACAGTCTGTGAGGGAGTGTGTGGTGTGAAGGTGAAGAAACCGAAATCCGGTGGCATATTATCGAGCTCATGCTTATTGGGATCGCATTTCTTCAGGTCTCCGTCCCGAACCTCCAGCGGCCAAGGAACGAATAGGACGTTGAATGCATCGCCTACATGCTCCGGCAGATAGTGCCATCTCGGAACGATCTCATCCGTGGTAATCAGGGAAAGATGGAGAGAAAGGGAGCGGATTGTCAGGCCGCTTTGCGGCGTGTGCATTTTCGGTAGAACTCGCGCGTTATCGGGATGAACTTCCTCGCATAGCGTGGAGCCGTGCTTGCCATCTTCGATGAGTTCGAAGGCGTGGTTGTAGAATGCCTCTTCAGCAGAATCTTCGGAAGGACTGGGAAGACCCACACGGCTGCAAGCCTCGTCGGAGCAGGCACAGAGGAAGACGAGATCCTCCACCAGTTGTCTGTCATTGGATAGACCGCGAAGTGTCGTTGAGCCTGCTCCCTTCATGAGAGAGTCCCAACGAGAGACGATACCGTTCGGGGTCGTCGGCCACGACTTGCGCCAGGCTTGACCCGTATCCCTCACTTCATCCACCCAGTTCCGAGAACCAATCTTAGGAGGCCACTTTTTCAACATTGAAGCGTAGGCACCCTTTCGGGTGAGTAAAGAAGCGGCCACGGCAAAGACATCGGCTGGCCAACTAGGGCAGCCCCGGCGCTTCGTTTTCGTGCGTGGCAGAACATCCCAGAGGTGGTCCGACACCATAAGACCGATGTCGAAGCGTCGATTCTGTGGCGTCTTTTTGGCCTTGGAGCGCGGTGTCTTCTTCGGAATGGCCACACTGCAATTTTAGCCCGGCGACGTCCATATCCTGAGTGTGCTCTGAGCCTAAGTAGCGCCGTAACAGGCAGAACCCGACAAACAATAAGAGCCTCTTACGAGGAGCAGGAGCGCGCTTGCGATCGCCTTTTGATGGATCAGGCGATACCGCTGACAACGGCCTGTTTGATCTCTTTTGCGAGTTCCTGACTTGTCTTGAGCAAAACTAACACTGCCTTCCAGTTCAGTTGGTGCTGCTCCCATAACTTCGCGTCGACGATCTTATCGAAGTCGATTTTTTTGGGCTGCTTCCATTGTTCGTACGCTGTCAGCCGTTCAATTCGAGCCTGGATATCAACGATGGCTCGACATTGCGGGGAAAGTCTCGCCGAACTCGTAATCCAAACCCGCCACTCAGCTTTCCCTTTCGACTGGTTGCACTTGCCGCATGCGGGGACCAAGTTCGCAATTTCTGTAATATAACCAGTCGGCCGCTGCCCTCTAATAATCGCGTTGAGGTTGTCCCACTCAGTCGATTTGTCTCCACAATATGCACAGCGGATATCGTCAGCCCGCATACAGAGAATCTCGAGGGCTTCCATTTCCTCTTCTTCGGTCGGGCTTATAACCGGAATGATCGCGTTGAAGAATGCATTGGTAATGCTTGAGGATCTGCCGGCGATGTTTCCGGGACTTGGAAGCTGGCACAACCGGACTCTCTTCTTTGGCATGTATAAGCCTTACGTCAGCACCCGATAATAATCAATGACAACCACGCCAGCAGCGGCCAGGTATGGACTCGAACATGTTCCCAGCATCGATAGCGTTGATTGATTCTCCCCACACAACCCGCCCAAAGGCAAAAGACGACTTATTGTGGCACCTTAACGTTCTCAAAGGGTCGGCATCCTGAAGCAGTACGAGTCGCCCCCCTTGGAGCCCCTAAACCCTCAATTGTTCTGTGCTTAGCCTCGGCGATGCATAATTGAGTAGGAAAGCAATATTTTGCATGCAAGATCTACATTTTCAATTTGTAGTGCACTTTTTTTTCTGATAGTCTAAAAATCAACTATATGGGATCAGAAGCAACCAAGGACAAAGCTCAGAGTTTTGAGCGAATCGCCGAGCGTCGCGTCACCCACGCCGTAAAGCTGATGCGTCTGATCGGCAATTTGTCGAATAGAAGGAACTACACCTATACCGAGGAGCAAGTGAGGCAAGTTATTGAAACACTTGAGCACGAAGTGAAGCAGGTCAAGGCTAAATTCCGTCAGGAGACATCAACACACCCCGAAGGGTTTTCGTTCCGAAAGTAGAGGGTGGCGCTATTTCAGCAGTGAGAACAAGCAAGAAAAAACCGCAATATAAGGTAGGCAGCCTCTTTGCTGGAATGGGTGGGTTTTGCCTCGCTTTTGCGAATGAAGATTTCAAGGTGGTATGGGCCAACGAGAAAGACCGCTTTGCCGTCGAGACCTATGCACACAATTTCCAAGCCACGACGATGCACCACAAACCCATTGAAGACCTCTCCGTTGTTGCTGATGACCTCGGTACTGTAGATGTCCTCACAGCAGGGTTCCCCTGCCAGCCGTTCTCAAAGGCAGGGGTAAAGCTTGGGTTCGATGATGAGCGTGGCAGGGCATTTTTCGAGATCATTCGCTTGATTCGTGAATTCGGCAATGACAGACCTAAAATCCTCCTCTTCGAAAACGTTCAGCATCTCTTGACGCATGATCGAGGGAGGTCGTTTAGCCGCATCACTCAGGAGATTCAAGCCGCTGGCTATTGGTTCATGCCGAATCAGAACACCGCTGTCCTAAACACCAAGACGCACACCGAAATCCCTCAGAACAGAGAGCGACTTTACATGGCTGCGCTCTCTTGGGATCACTTTAGAACCAACGTCTTTCACTTCCCCGATCCCGATCCGGCGACCATTGACTACAGGACCTATCTCGATCTGGACCAGAAGGCCGAAGACTCCTTTTATTTCAATGACGACTCGCAATACAAGAAGCTCTTCGAGGAGTCCATTGATGCCGGTGACGCCGATTCCATCTACATGCTGCGTCGCAACTATGTCCGCGAGAACAAGAGCAACACTGTATTTGCGCTAATGGCGAATATGGGAGATGGAGGCCATAACGTTCCGGTAATTCAAGATACTTGGGGCATCAGGAAACTAACCCCGGCAGAATGTCTTCGGCTTCAGGGTTTTGCTAAGGATCAATTTTCTTTCCCTAGCCAGGTATCCCGAATTCAGCAATATAGGCAGATTGGAAATGCAGTCACAGTTCCATTAGTGCAAAAGCTTGCTGCGGAATGTCGCCGCTTGCTAGATGAAAGGAACGGCAAATGATCAGCAGCAAGAAAATTGGATGGAACTTCCCCGCCAACGATGACGGCCAGGAAGTCGGTTTGAATGATCCCGGCATCGAGACATTCAAGGATAATCCCCTTTCAAGCTTGGCTCGCGAGGGGCTTCAAAACTCTGCCGACGCTGCAGACCAGTCGAACAAACCGGTCGAAGTTCACTTCAAACTTTTGGAGATTCCCAGCTCTGAGTTTCCGGGCTACGTGGAGTTCAAGCAAACGCTGCGAGCTTGTAAGCTGTACGCTAAGTCTTCCCAGAAGACCGTTGCGTTTTGCGACAACGCACTTGCTGTGCTGGCAAAACCGACGTTGCCCGTACTTCAGATTACTTCAACACCACAGGGCTAACCATAGGGGCCAAGAACGACCGGACGACTGACTGGTTCAAGTTGACCAAGTCGGTAGGCGTTTCCGATAAAAATGCGGGAAAATTGGGGTCTTTCGGCATCGGAAAGCATGCTCCGTTCGCCTGTTCAGACCTCCGAACTGTTTTCTATGGCACGAAGGATTTGAACAGCGCTATAGCCTTTCAGGGAGTTTCCAAGCTCGTTACTCATCTTCGCGATGACGTTAATAAGAAAAAGATCCGCACCCAGGGAACCGGATACTAAGGCATCCGGGCTGGTAATTCGCCGCTGCCCGACTTCAATGCTGCACCCCAGTTTGAACGTAGAAAGACAGGCGCAGACATCTACGTCATGGGCTTTCATGAATTCCAGAACTGGGAAGCGCAAATCATCAAGACCGTGATCGAGAGCTTTTTTGTCGCTATCCACCAAGGCAAGCTAATCGCTAGGGTTGGTAGAACCACCCTGAACAAGACCAGCCTGCCCGATCAGATCAAAAAGCATTACGCTGTATCCGGTCGCACGGAAACAACACCACTGAACACGCTTTTATTGCGCTGATGAGGCGGGCAGGCCGGGTAGGTTGGCGTCGCAAAAGCAAGCTAGTAGGCAAGCCGGATTTTGTCTTTACCCGGTTCCGGCTTGTAGTGTTCGTCGATGGATGTTATTGGCATGGCTGTGGCAAGTGTTCTCTCAAGAGCAAGTCCAACACGGCGTATTGGGGGCCGAAGATTGCTGGGAACATGATGCGTGATCGCAGAAACACGCGCCAACTTCGAGCCGAAGGGTGGAGCGTAATTCGTATTTGGGAGCACGACTTGAAGACAAAGCCAATGCGATGGCTGAGTCGATTGCTCGTTGCGATTAGGCGTTCAGATCCAAGCCATTAGAACCCATAAAGCACGGAAGTGATTTGTTTTCCGCATCGGCAACTTTTACTTTCGGTGAATCTCGCCGCGGTTGCCATAAACCTGAGCAGGCGCAGAACTTCACAGAGCCCCACGCCCAGCCGATTATGCAAAGCATTATCAGCCAGCGACATTAGGGACGCGATAGACGGGTTCACGCTAGAGATACCGTCCGTACTTCGGTTTGTAATTGTTGGCCAGCGGAGACCTAGGACAACGCAGTAGTTTCGTGAGCGGTATCTCAGTAGCTTCAGTTTAAAAAGTTCGTGACAAGCCAGAAAACCTGCACCATAATTAGTGCAATTCACCGGGACCCCAGCGCGCGCCTCTGCCAGGAGGATTGATTGCTGACCGATCGTGAATTCGTGGAGTACTGCGATCGACTCGGATTCTCGAGCCGTACGAGAGAGATTGTCAGCGAGATCCGAAGGTCCGATCCATCTCGAAGAGTGGATGGTGGCCTAGACGCTGTGTCCGGCTTCTACTCTAGCTTCAAAATGGGCTTTACGGTCCAATTCGACTCCCACAAGGTTGAATTCCACCTCGTCTACAAACTGGAGCATGATCCAGATGTGCTGGAGTATTATTGCCAACCAGCACCCATTCAGCTGAGATATCGCGGCCTGAGTGGCAAACTCGTTGTTGTGTGGCATACGCCGGACTACTTTGTGCTGCGGCGCGGTCACGCGGGTTGGGTGGAGTCCAAGCACAAAGACGATCTACCCATCCTCGCCGAGAACAGTCCGAACCGCTATCGATCGGTAGATATGTCTTGGGAGTGCCCTGCCGGCCGCGAATATGCGGAACCGTGGGGGCTTTGCTACGAGGTTCATTCTTCGGCTTCTATCGACCCAGATTTTGTGAGAAACGCTCAGTTCCTTGATGATTTCTGGCGCATCACCGATCCGGTTCCTCCTGCCAGTCTGGAAGCGGTTCTCAAGTGCCTCGCTAGGACGCCTGCAGTGACATTGGAGGATCTCTTATCAGAAACGAAAGATACCGTTCCTGCTGATGATGTCTATCAGCTCCTAGCGAAGCGGATCATTCATTTTGATTGGAGCGCAGCGCCTCTCGTAGAGCCTGAGCGGGTTCACATCTTCGCTGATGAGCAAGCGTCAGTTCAGTTCAGTGCTGCAGCGAAACGTGATCGAATTGAGCGTCGGGCTAATTAACCTCCGCGCAAACGGGCAATATTGCTCGCGTGCGTTCTGCTTGCGATGTTTACAGCCGCACCACTGGGGCATGCTGTCACCATTCACGTTCGGCTGCTTG
Source organism: Tunturiibacter lichenicola (assembly GCF_051013355.1). Lineage (GTDB taxonomy): Bacteria > Acidobacteriota > Terriglobia > Terriglobales > Acidobacteriaceae > Edaphobacter > Edaphobacter lichenicola_F. The sequence continues at coordinate 2,326,678 of NZ_CP132944.1, forward strand.
ACGGGCGTACCTGCGATAACCTCTCCGGAATGGACCTAGCCTTTGTGGACTATTCTCGCGACCGCGATGGGACCATACATGCTGATCTCAATGGGAGAACGACTGTTACGACAGCACGGGACGGCGATTTTTTAGGTTGCGAGTCCAGACGCTCATGGAGTCCTGGTTTTTGGTGGGGTGGGCAATGGTGGCGACTGGATACCATGCTCTCGGCAAAAGCTCTACGATAGCGCCACGCGGACTTACGGAACTGAGCATTTGTATTCGGTTTCCACAGTCGTTGTTTCAGGCCTAGTAGCTAAGAATAGCTGCAGCAAGAAGACCGCTGCAGCCAAGCAAGGCATTTGATTCGATAACGGCGGCATTCCACCACCTGCCGGTCGGTAGCTCCGCAGTCTCTTGCGAAGAGCGTTGCGAAGACCCGATCCCTGTCCTGCGGTTTTGGATGGGGATCGTCGTCGTGGGCCGTTTTGAGCGATATTAGATCTTCGCTGAGGGTTTGGTCTGCCCCGTGTGCATTTGCACTGCTCTAATCAGTTCCAGAACTCCACCCAGGAGAAGGCCCACGACTACGGAACCACCAGCAGCATAAGTGATCATCTTGAGGATCTGCATAGATACCTCCATCTCTAATGATAGTCCAGGACAATCACTACGGGAGTACGGTTCGGATCACCTGCTATCCAACTCTCGATGATCTCGGGATGGTCTACACCGGCAACGAAAGCCGTTAGCTTCTTCCCGATGTTTGATATCAGAGTCCGTAGGAGTTCTGGCATAGTGAGCATCAAGGAGTTTCGATGCGCTTCAAGATCAGGTCTAGGGAGTGATACGTTTGCCATGCGCAACCACCTCATATAGATAGAGACTAGACCCATCCGTTAGCATGCAAGTGGACGATCATAGCGATGAGCAATCTATCTGGAATTACGAGACGGCCGGTTACCGTCAGCTATATGGCTCGGGCTAGACAAAACTCGTGAGCCCATGACACTACTCCTGGCCAGCTTATAGTCTGAGAAACGTGTTTCGGCCACATTATGGTACCAATCACCTATTGCCCCGACGGAGAACCGCTTTCATAACAAAAGGTTTATGTTGGCCAGATTATGGTATCAATTGGCCATAATTCGGGTTGTTTTTCAATGGCCACATGATGGTGTTTTTTTGCGAGAAAGCACAGTCATGCCTTGGGTCCAGTACAGAGTTGCGTAGGTGGTGACCGTTTTGAGCGTGGGCTATAGCAAAGGCCATTGCGAATGCTAGCGCCAGTGTCCTAATGGCGTCTTGTCAGTGTCAAGAGTCCGATCGGTGATGTTCTGATTGATCCAAGCACGACCAGCCACGCACTCAGGCCGGATGACTGTTTAGCCCGAGAGAAATTAACTTCATAACCACTCACGTCTTTCTGTGCGCTTTATTGTGCCGAAGATGTCCAAAAATTTTATGACAGGCTACATAAATATGTAGCACTCCAGCGTGCTACGTTTCGGATGAATCGGGGATCAAAATAATGTAGCGAAAAGGAGCGGTGCCAGTGCGGACAGTGATCACCGAAATCGCGATATTTCTACTTGCGTGCGCCTGTGTCTGGAGTGACAGACCTCTCTAATCGCACTCGTGAGTTAGTTAAGCTCTGCCAGTATGTCCCAGACTTTGTCCTGCTCTGATTTGGTGGGTGGTGATTCAGGCGGAAGAATGTTCAGCTTGGAGCGGCTTACGGGATTGAGTGCCAGCTTGCTCGAAACGTCCGCAAGCGAGTTATTCTCTGAGGCTGTTTGAAACGGCCCGTCCTCATTCGCACAATTAACCGGCATCAGGGTTCAACAAAAAACGCTTTCCACTTGGACGAAGTGTTTGGATGGATAAGTCGCGAAGTTGAGGAGCACTTGGTGTACAAGGGCTGAACTCAGCGATTATTTGCTGATTCAGAGACATCCAAGGAGGCTCCTCCTGACCAGTATGCACTTCATCGGATTAGACATCCACAAGAAGACGATCAGCTATTGCGTGAAGGACGTGAGCGCTACGGTCCTTTCTGAAGGCACCATTGCTGCGACCAGAGCACAGCTCAGCGAGTGGATGAAGAGCTTGTCGGCGCCCTGGACCGTGGCTATGGAAGCGACCATGTTCACCAGCTGGATCTATGATTACCTGCTGCCTCATGCTGCAGCCCGTGAAGGTGGCGCATCCGCTGATGCTGCGGGCTATTGCGGCGGCCAAGAAGAAGAACGATCGCATCGATGCCGTCGTATGCGGCTGAGAGACTAAACCTCACTTATCCGTCTTCCACACATAGAGCGAATCTTCATCACTGGACGTAGCCAGATTGATCTTCTTCTGCCGCGCCGCGCGGCTCAGTGCGGACCGGATATTCTCCTTCGTGTCAGGAAGCTGCTCCAGTGGAACCTTCAGCGCGGTCCCAGGGGTCAACAGCGCAATGTCATGAAGTAGTTGCAGGATGATCTGTTTGTGTTTTCCGTCCCGGCCCTTCGGAACATCAACCTGCTGTATCGATCCGAACTTGATCGTTCCGTCAACAAACCTCTCATCTTCCATCTCAGCCCTCGTAACGTAAAATTCACGCAAACGTAACGCTAACGTGATCATCGTCTAACAAAACATCTACCCCGTCAACTCCTATCTTCTCCACAACCTGAACTCCACCTTTAAATGACAGATACAAAAGAGTTAACCCGTATCACAGGGATGGGTCTAGGGTTCACTTAGAGGTACTGTTATGTCGAAGAAGCTGAACTTTCCCGTGGTCTCGCTGACGGAAGTCTCGACAGGCGACACAGTCGTTCACGCAGCCCATCGCCCCATGGTTCTCGTCGTCGACGACGAGAAGATCATCGCCGACACCCTCTCCATCATTCTTACGAAGAGCGGCTTCGACACAATGACCGCGTACGATGCCACAACGGCGTTGGAGCTGGCCAAAGCCACGCCGCCCGACCTTCTTATCTCGGATGTCGTCATGCCCGGAATGACCGGCGTTGAGCTCGCCATCACTATGTCTGAAGTCCACCCGGGTTGCAAAGTTCTACTCTTCTCAGGTCAGGCCGCAACCATCGACCTCCTTGCAAAGGCACGCGAATCCGGCCATGACTTCACCACCCTCTCAAAGCCGGTACACCCAACCGATATGCTGCGGCGCGTCACACAGTCTCTCGCCCTTTCAAATGAAATCACCTCGAACACCTTCTCCGAAGGTGTGTTTTCCAACCCCCAGTTCATATCGCGCTTCAGCAATTAATCTGCACGGGACACTCCGGTCACAAGAGCGCAACCAGACTCTATACGGTCTTCAAAGGCCCCACGACCTTGTAGGAGTTGATGAGAATGCCGGTCGGCGTCGTCATCGTGCTGACGAGTTCGAATGTGCATGCCGGGGTTCCCTCCGCAAAGAGGCGCTTCCCCGTCCCCAACAGCACGGGATAGACGACCAGTAGCACTTCATCCGCAAGCCCATGTTCGAGCAGCGTCGATGTCAGCGTAGAGCTACCCCAGAGGACAAGATCAAGGCCGTCCTGCGACTTGATGCGGCGAATGCCCTCGACGAGGTCCGGTCCAAGAGCCTCGAACGGGCCCCATGCAAGACTCTCCGGACGGTGGGTCGCAACATATTTTTTTGCCGCATTCAGGCCGTCCGCCATTGGACTGCTCGGCGCCTTTGGCCAGGAGCCCGACCACATATCGTACGTGCGACGGCCCAGCAGCAGATCGAAGCTCCCGCCATGCGCGGCGGCGAGTGCATCCCGGCCAGCGGGGGTCCGATAGGGCGCGGTCCAGTCGCTGTAGGGGAAACCGTTTTCGTCGGCGGACTGTTGGACCACGCCGTCCAGGGAGATATGTTCCATGATTCTGAGCTTTCTCATTTGGTCTCCGTGCTCTGGGGTTGGGCTTTCCATTTTTCCGGTACTTCGAGGAACTCTCGCACCTCAACCGGCACTCTGCAGGCGACGGCGGCCTTGCGCGCCCATTCGACGGCCTCGTCCATGTCGGCACACTTCAGCAGCCAGAGGCCACCCACATGCTCCTTCGCCTCCAGATACGGTCCATCGCTGACGACCACCTCTCCCCCAGCCTGCTTCCGCACCGATTTCGCCTTCCCCGCCGATTGCAGCCCGCCGGCGAAGTCCCTCACCCCGGCAGCGATCATCTCTCGGTTCAGCGCGCCGATGTTGCGGATCATCTCTTCGCCCTCTGCGCCCACGGGCAGTTGATAGTTGTCGGGGTGTTGTACAGCAACCAGATACTGCGGCATGTCTCTCTCCTGAACATTGATCTTCGACATTGATCTTTCGGCCGACTTCTAACCGGCCCATGCTATAACGACGAACGTCTGGCCACGATTTCGACACATCGCTCACGCCCATATCCTAAGGCGTTCCGTTGCTCGAAGGATGCACGTGAGTCAGCGCCGGAAGATTCTCCGTTCCGTCGGACCATTTGTCTACTCCTATTAAGAAGACGGACATGGGTGGGAAGCTCTTGAGTTGTGAGTAGGCGTCGGCGGAGATGTACCAATAATTTACGGCCATGACTGGGGAGTTCGTTAGGTTGGCGCCCCAGCCTGTGCCGTTTTCAGTTTCGTAGAACATCAGGTGTGGGACGTTGTGGCCGCCGTTGTCGGTCAGGTAGGAAAATTTGGACATCATGTAGCAGACAGTCTCCTGCTCGAGAGGTGGAAACTCTTTCTTGTCGATGGCGGCTTTGATTGCGGCAATGACCTCTTGTTTGGAATGGCCAGCCAGGACTAGCTCGGTCCGTTTGTAGTCGTACGGAAGGATGGAGCGCGCGGCTGGCGGGTTGAAGCAACCTGCGGCGCGTACCTTTGGGCTCCAGAATTCGGGATTATCGAACATGGCCCCCCAGCCGCGGCCCACCATGCAGACCCACCCGTTTTGTCCTTCGACTGCAATTTCGTAGCCGCGGCGGGTCAGGACGAGAACTGAAGCCCCGTGCGAGATAGCGTCTGGAGCGGCGCTGCGGGCCAGGGCGATCTCCGCGTCGCGATCCATCAGATATTGTTCGATCGGGGCCATCTTCGGATAAGGCGTCGTGGCATCCTGCGCCATCGCGTGGTGTGCTGTACCGAGAACAGCGAGTAGTGCGAAGCCTTTGATAGCGATTCCGGAAACCTTCTTTTTCAGCATTGTTTCCTCCTGTGAGTGGTTTTTTTGGGCGAAGGCCGCCCATCAGCGCGCAGCGTTCTGTCGCCGCCGCTCACTTACTTTCCTCTGTTCGTTCAAGTCTGCCGCTTAATGGCTAGTCGGGTGACGGTTGGAAGAATATCTCTCGCACCTCGACCTGCCCCCGAGTGGCGGCGACGCCTTTGCGCGCCCATGCCACCGCCTCGTCCATGTCAGCGCATTCCAATATCCAGAAACCGCCGATGTGTTCCTTGGTCTCAAGGTACGGCCCGTCGGTGATGAGGACTTCGCCATCGGTCTGCCCTCGCAGCGACTTCGCAGCTCCAAGGCCGCAAGCGAATTTCCTGACGCCGGCGGCAATCATCTCTTTGTTGAGCGCGTGAATCTCGCGGCCCACCGCTTCGTCCATCGTAGACGGGTCGAAGTCGTCGGGGAGGTAACCAGCAACCAAATATTGCGGCATTGTCTTCTCCTGAAATGTTAGTAAGGTGGGCTGATTCCCCGGGCCTTCACTATAACAACGAACGACCGGAACAGATTTCGACAACCGTTCGAAAAATTTAGCTCGACCCGCGCTTTTTCAAAAAGCAGAAGCTGTCTTCTCGCCTGTCTCCAGCCCTAGGGAGACTTTGCCACCTCTGCGATTGAGCTAGTCCTGTCGATTCTGCTTCTTCTGACTACGGCGTTTCAATCAAGGAAGATGTTAACGATATGCCCGTTTTCTGTTTACTGATGTGCTCCAGTTCAAGTGGAAATAAAACCGGCTTCCCGGACAGCTACTCGACTTGAGTAGCCATTTACAGTCGGCGGTATAGCGCCCGTGCATCCATCGTGTGCGGTTGAAGGAAGTTCAGCCTTATTGCGTCAAGCCACAAGCCCGGACCTTTCCAGCCAAACAGTTCATCATCGGAGTGCAGACCTTTCGAACATCGCGCCGGGTGGCGTATCGTGGAAATACGGGAAGGTACATTGCGTCGTGGATCGGGGAAATAGCAAAACGAAGTAATGGCAAACGCGACAGCGGGGTTCGCCCGCACCTTCCGGGCTTTTCGTTACCGCGACTTCCGCTTGATGTGGATCGGGGCATGCGCGTCCACCATCGGCACGTTTGTGCAGCAGTTCGCACAAAGCTGGTTAGTCTACGACCTCACAAAAGACCCGTTCTATCTCGGCCTGGACCTCTTCTTAGGTCAGCTCCCGATCATGATGTTCTCCCTCTTCGGTGGAGTCTTTGCAGATCGCATGGATCGCCGGAAGCTGTTGCTTGCCTCGCAGTACATTCAGATGACATGCGCGTTTCTCCTCGCGCTGCTGTTCGCATTCCACGTCGTCAAGGTATGGCACATTCTCACGTTGTCCTTTGTCGTCGGTCTAGGGCAGTCCTTCGGTGGCCCTGCGTACTCCTCGCTCCTACCCACGTTGGTCGGTCCCGAGGACTTCTCGAACGCGATCGCGATGAACGCTATCCAGTTCAATCTCGCCCGAATCATTGGTCCGACGCTTGGTGGTCTAGCTTACACAATGCTCGGTGCAACCTGGTGCTTTGCTCTGAACGGTGTCTCCTATCTGGCGGTCATAGCATCACTCTTTTTAATTCATGTGAAGTTCGTCCCTGCAAAGACAACCGAGTCAGTCCTGTCGAGCATGAAAGAAGGTATTCGTTTCATACGCCAGCGCGACGGCATGAGCGCGCTGGTCGTTCTGGCCTTCTGTACGACGCTCTTCGGTTTTTCGCTCAACGGTTTTCTTCCTGTCTTTGTTCGTGAAGTCTTCCACCGCGGCCCGCAGACGTACACGCTCCTTCTCGTCTGCTCCGGCGCCGGCTCAATCTGTGGCGCTCTCGCAGTTGCTGCTTCAGAAAAAATGAAGGGACAAGGCCGCCTGACCCTTCTGATCCTCACCATACTGGGGCTGATTACAACCGGATTCGCCATATCGAGATGGCTCCCAGCCTCCTGCACTCTGATGTTCTTCGCAGGTGCGGCAGTCATGGCGTCTGCATCGTTTATGCTCTCGTTGGCCCAACTCATCTCGACCGATGCAATGCGTGGCCGCGTCATGAGCGTCTACAGCCTCGCCTTCCGCGCCGGGATTCCGCTCGGCTCGCTCGCCCTCGGAAAACTCATACCTGTATTTGGAGTTTCAAAATCGCTGGCCGGCTCTGGCATCGCCCTAACCTGCCTGGGCCTCTACTTCCTTGCTTCAAGGAAGGATGAAACGTTCAGCTCGTCCCATTCCGTCCCCCTTTAGCCAGTTGCCGTACAAAAACTTCGGGCCGCTGAACCCGGGGAACGCACAAACCTACACCACAGGTGTAATACGTCCATCCTTCAGTGAAAACAACTCACCACGCCACACCACCGTATCGCCGGCAAAGCTCCACGCCCAGAACCAAAGCCCGAAGAAGTCCCGCAGCGGCAGCAGCCACAGGTCGCGCAACACCTGCGCATCCCCCAACACCCCCACCCCGACCGACAGCGCCACCGCCACCCGCGCCAGCATCACGACACTCAACAAAGAAAAGCTCCACAGCGCAAAGCCGCTGGCGATGCACGTCATGATCGCCCAAGGCACAGCATACGTAATCCCCAACCCGACATAGCCCAGCTTCCGAGAATCGCGAGTCGACCGCGCCCAACGCAGTTGATGCTCCCTGAAGCCACGAAAGTGATACTCAGGAACGGTCGTCTCCACCACCTCGTTCGAAAGCTCCACCCGATACCCGGCCTCAGCGATTCGCGCCCCCATCTCATAGTCGTCAGCCAGGTACTCGGTCAGCGCCTCAAGCCCACCAGCCTTCGCGAGCGCAGTCTTGCTGGTTGCCATTGTAGAGCCGAGCCCAAACCGAATCCCACCCTCCAGCCTGCGCGCCGTCAAAACCCCCGGCAAAAAATCCGTCGAGATTCCCAGCGCTTCAAGCCGCGACCAAACCGTCATCGCCGCACCGCAGTCAGCCGTCCGTCCGATGTAGGGCGCGGTCACCATCCCCACCGTCGCATCGGCGAAACCCCGCATCACGCGCGTTAGATAACGCGGAGAGACGCGAATGTCGCTGTCATTGATCAGTACATGCTCGTACTTCGCCTCGCGCAGCATCTGCACCAGGTTGCTCACCTTGCCCGAGGTGCCCAACCGTTCGCGGCACTCCACCAGCCGAATCGCACACTCAGGAAACTCCGCCCGCAACCGCTCGATCTCACCAACCGCAGGGTCCTCCAGGCTGCTCACGCCAAAGACAATCTCGAAGTTGCCCGCATACTCCTGCTTGCAGTGGCTCACCAGCCCCGAATACATGCGCTGGTCAACCCCTTTCACCGGCTTCAGCACCGTCACATCGGGCGCAAACCCCGTACCTACCTGTCTCCGCCGCCAGTAGTGCGCGAAGTCCCGGCATCCCATCAAGGCCAACAAAAGATAAGCAAGTCCGGCAAGCGTCAACAGTGTTGTGATCTCTTCAATCGCGATGGCCATGCCTCTAGTCTACCGAACCGGCACGGCATCAACACTCGGCGTCAGGCACCGCAACTACTCGTACCGCAACGCCTCGATCGGATTCAGATTCGCCGCCTTCCACGCCGGATAGATGCCAAACAGCAGTCCGATCCCGCACGAGCAGCAGAAAGCCAGTGCGACCCACATCGCAGACAGCAGCGAAGGAAAGAACAGGTGCAACAGTAGCGCCAAAGCGCTCCCGATCACCACGCCGATGATGCCGCCAACAGCACACAGCGTCATCGCCTCCAGCGTGAACTGGGCGAGAATCACCTGCTTCGTCGCCCCAATCGCCTTGCGCACGCCAATCTCCCGCGTTCGCTCCGTCACACTCACCAGCATGATGTTCATCACGCCGACTCCGCCCACCAGCAGCGCTACGCTCGACAGCGCAAACAACAGCAGAAACAGCCCGCTCGTAATGTTGTTCCACAGACGAGTGAGCGAATCAGTCCCAAAGATCGCAAAGTTATCAGGAGCTTCGTTCTTCACCTTCCGCCGCCGACGCAGCAACTCCGTCAACTCGTCCTGCACCGCCGCCTTGTTCTTCTGGTCGTCGAACTTCAGGCTGATCCAGTAATCCAGTATCTCGGGATGAATCTTGTGAAATGTAGTCACGGGGAAGAACGCCTTGTTGTCCTCGGGGTTTTTGCCTCCGCCAAAAGCCTGTTTCTGCTTGTCCATCACGCCGACAACCGTAAACACCATGCCCGCGATGGTCACATCCTGGCCGAGAGGGCTCATCGTGCCAAACAGCGAGTCCGCCGTATCGTTACCCAGCACCACAACGTTCGCCGAACGCTCCACGTCGCCCTCGTTGAAGAAGCGGCCCTCCTTCATGTTCAGCTCGTACACATCCTTCACGCTCGCTGTGTCGCCCTCGAGCGTCGTCCCCTCCAGAATCTTCGTCCCATACTTCACCGCGACAGTGCCTTCCACGCCGGTCTTATCCCGATACTGCAACCCAGGCGTCACTGCCAGCACATGCGGCAGCTCTTTCATTGCCATCGCATCCTCGTAGGTCAACTGCTTCCGCGTCAGCATCTCGGTCGTCGGCCGCACCCCGATCACCGGAAACCGAAAGACCCAGATCACATTGGTGCCCAGCGACTCCACCAGGCCAGACACACTCGAGTTCAATCCGTTGATCACCGACGAAATCACGATCACCGTCATCACGCCAATCACAATCCCCAGAATGGTCAGCCCGCTGCGCAGCTTGTTCGACCGCAGCGTATCCAGCGCCATCGTTACTGTCTCTTTTGTATCGGCAATCTGCATCATCGGCCTCCTCGGCATCTGTTCCTGCCGTGCTCCTGCTTCAATCCGCTCTCAGCGCCACAATCGGGTCAAGTTGTGCTGCCTTCCTGGCCGGATACACACCGAAGAAGATGCCCGTACCGGTTGCCATCACCAGCCCCGCAAGCACGCTCCACACCGCAATCGTCGAAGGAAATCCCGCCAGAAGCGTAATCACCTGCGCCACCAGAATTCCCCCGATTACGCCGAAGACTCCCCCTACCAGCGCCATCGTGCCTGACTCGATCAGGAACTGCATCAGGATGTCCTTTGGACGCGCGCCGAGAGCCTTTCGTATACCGATCTCACGAGTCCGCTCCGTCACGCTCACCAGCATGATGTTCATAATCACGATGCCTCCCACGATCAGCGAGATCAGCGCCACCGCTCCAGCCACCGCTCCAAACGACTTTGTCACCGTGCTGAAAAAACCCACCAGCGTGTCGTTCATGTCCAGCTCAAACGAGTCATCCGTTCCCGGAGCATCATGCCGGCTCGATCGCACCAGCACCCTTACCTCATCCGCTGCTGTCTCCAACACCGGACCAGCCTCGCCCGCCTTCACATAGATGATCAGCGTCTTCGCTGTCCCATAGCTCTTTTGAAACGCAGGCAACGGCACTGCAACCCAGTTGTCCTGGCTCGCGCCAAAGGTGCTCCCCTGCTTCTCGCTGATTCCAATGACCGTATACGGTGTGCCGTCGACTCGCAGCTCCTGCCCAAGCGGATCGATCCCCTCGAAGAGGTGATCCTGAATGTCGGTTCCGATGATCGCCACATGCGAGGCGTGCTCTTCATCAGCCTCCGTAAAGCCTCGTCCCTGCATGATGTTCAGGTTCTGCAGCGCGGGCATCTGCCACGTATAGCCGCGAATACTGGTGTCCGTAGTGGACTGCGTTCCGCGAACGATCTTTCCCGTAACAGCCTGCTGCGCGCCGATGCCAGTGCAATGCTTGCAGTTGGCGGCCACATACTGGTAATCCGGTAAGAGGATGTTCTTCCGCTTCTGATACCGCTGATAGTCTTCCGGACTGGTGATGATCTGGGGCATCTTCGAAACAGTGAACACATCTGCGCCGTAGCTGGCGAACTTCGTGGTCACGTAGGTATTTGCGCCGTTGACGAGCGTGACCACAGCAATGACGCTGGCCACGCCGATAACGACGCCAAGCAGCGTCAGCACCGAGCGGAGCTTGTTCGCCCAGAGCGACTGCAGCGCAATCTTAACTGCTTCCTTGAACTCCATCGGTCAATCTACCTTGAAGATCCTATGTACCTTTGAATACGCTTGAGACTACCAGCCGAAGTCCTCCAAAGCGAGAACTGGCTTGCTATCTGATACGTAATTCGGGGCGGGATTGTTCGCCACCCCCAAAACAAGTGGTTCCGACGCAGGGCGCGTAAGCCTACGTAGGCTACTAGCATAACGACATCCGGAGCGAACCCGCATTCGCCGTTGTCCGGTCTCCTCCGCCACCCCCAAAGTTGGTGGCATCCTGAGCGAAGTTCTCCTCCCCCAAACCAAAAACCCGTCATCTCGACCGAAGCGACGGACAGTCTCACGGTCCGTCGCGCAGTGGAGAGACCTCCGCATTTGCCTTTGCTTCGCCGCGTGGATCAGTTTGATGTGAAGGACTCAACTTGCCGAAAAGCTGACTTTCGAGGAGATTGGCTCGAAGCTACCTGATGACGCCTGTGCTGCTGCTAGATGCATTTGCGTCGGAAGTAATTCTTTGCAACAGGTGCGAACATTGCCAGTATGACAAGGAGCGAGGTTATCGAAAAGACGATGGCCGCAAGTACTTCCGAGCTTTCTTCCCCGCTGTATTTAGATTTGATCCTCAAGTATCCGTCCCAGAATAGAAAGACTGAAAAACCTAACCCCAGCGCGCCGAACGCTATCGAAACCCAACGAGCCCAGCGATGGCCGAACGCTACACCGAGCGCAATCACCAAGAACATCAAGGCGAAAGCCGCAGACTTCAGACCTGAAGCGATCTGTGGCACCCGGTAGCGAGGATAAAAGCTCTCCCAACTCATCGCCAAGCACGCGAGTGCGAAATAGCTGTTAAAGATAACGGCATACCCTAGGCACAGGGCCTTTAGCGTCTTCGCCGCTAGAGTTTCGCGATTGATTTCAGCGTCCACGATCAAAGTCTAAACTCAGCTCCCTCAAACGGTGTTTTGAGAAACTCGATTTTGAAGTTGCCGAAAATGCGACTTTCAGGCAGTTCGATCAAAGTTATGGAGCTAGTGTCTTGGCATTGAGTTTGCCGATACGACCGTGGGGTCCGACGACGAAGGGGAGGGAGAGGGCGTTCCAGTTCTTGTCGGACTCGGGTTCGTCTTGAGCGGTGGGTTTGAGAGCGGTCCAATTGCGGCCATCGTCGCGGGAAATGTCGGTGCCATTGGGGCCTACGATGATCCAGGTTTTTGTGGTGGAGTCGTAGCCTACTGCGCTGCGGTAGCCGTGGGGCGGGTTCCGGGCGGTGGTTACATGGCTCGAAAACAAATCGAGAATGGAGGAGCGAAACCGTACAAAAGTGGCTGTACCTTCAGTGGCGGTCTGCTCTTTGTAATCGCCTCCGACAATCATCAGATCGGGGGAGAGTTCACCATGGGAATAACGCGCCGAGACGGAAAAGCCTCCTGAGCTGTCACCCGACTTGAAAGGCAGGCTGATTGTAGCGAACTTCCAGGTGGTTCCATTGTCAAGCGGGCTATGAGGCTCAGGAAGGAAAAGGTGCGATCCTCCCTTGCCCCCGTTACAAAGAGGAACGGTCCGTTCATTCCAGGCACTGCGAGCGTGCTGTTGCTCGCAGCGAATAGGGATTCGCCATTTGTCGCTTTTGCCGAGCGGTGGCCCATATTGGACGGCGGTGTGCCCCCTGACTCTTCCCAACGGTGCCAATTGGCACCGGAGTCATACGATTCGTAGATCACAAATACTCCACGAACAGGGTCTCCTACCAGAATTCCGTGATTCGGATATTTGCTCGTGGGTCTGAATCTGTTGCGCTGGTCGAACTGGATGGCGTCCCAGATGCCTTCTTTGTCGGGGTTGGTGAAGAGGAGCTTCCAGGTCTGGCAGCCGTCGATGGTTTTGTAGAGGCGGGATAGGTCGCCTTTGCCGGACGACATGACGATGGCGGTGTTTTCGTCGAAGGCCTGGATGCCGCGGAAGTCTAGTTTTTCGGCGTCGGGTGGTGTCGCACAGAGCTGCCAGTGGGCACCGTCGTCAGTGGTGCGGAGGACGGTGCCGGAAGAGCCTGAGGACCACGCGATTCCGTTGCCGAGGGCATGAATGCCGCGCAGACTGGCGGTGGTGGGGGCGGACTGGATTTCCCATTGGGCGTTGGCAAGGGATGTGGTCGCTAGAACGAACGCAGAGAGGAGGATCGGGCGGGGCATAAAGAGCAGTGTAACGAAGAGCTAAATAGAACATCCCGCAAAACGGGGTTATGAGAAACTTCGATCTTGAACTTGCCGCAAACCTGACTTTCAGGCCGTCAGTCAGCTTTGCACCAATAAACTGTGTCTTCTTCGACTTGCATACAGAGCGTTCCGCCCCTCCGTGCAAGGAGGTAGTCATTAGCTTCGGTTGCGCTGTCTAGCTCAAGTCCGGTATCAGTGATGTGATCAGTTAGCTTCCAATGCCCGAAGCTGATCAGCACGCCATGCGATCTAGTTTGAAAGGTGCCATCTTGCCTGACCTCAATGGTCCCTTCATCGGTAACAAAGGTTCCGACGACCTCTCTCTGCTTGACCGCACACCCGATAGAGGCTGTGATTAGCAGTAAAAGGGCGACCCACACCTTTGAAAACCGTCCGCTGATCATCATCGTCACCGCTCCTTCTTACACGATGCTAATCGCTGATCCTTGAAAACGGGGTTTTCGGCAGGTTCGCCGATTTCGGACGCTAAGCTCACCGACCACCCAAACCACCGGTGGGATACACTTGGAACTGCAGGCGGCTGGATGATCGCTGCCGCCCACTCCGCAAGGTGTTGGGCGGGGGAGGAAAGTCCGAACTCCGCAGGGCAGTGTGCCGGATAACGTCCGGGACGGATGGTTTAAGCCATCTGGACGGCAAGTGCAACAGAGAATGAACCGCCCCGGTCTGGTGATCTGCCTTGGTGATTTACCTCGGTAGATCCGAAAGCGGCCCGGGGTAAGGGTGAAAAGGTGCGGTAAGAGCGCACCGCGCGGGCAGTAATGACCGCGGCAGGGTAAACCCCACACGGAGCAAGACCAAATAGGCAGGGATCTTGCCGCTTCTCTCCAGGCGGCAGGAGCGTATCGGCCCGATGCGCTCAGGCGGGGGGATCCAGCTATTGAATTTTCAATGGTTTGGGAGCCGAAACTTGCGGGTAGGTTGCTAAAGCGCCGCAGTAATGCGTCGCGTAGAGGAATGATCGTCTAAAACAGAATTCGGCTTACGGGCCGTCTGCAAACCTATGGCCTCGAACCCGCAAAACGGCTTCGAGGCCATCTCGCTTTGCAAGCGAACGTCCTGCCGGACGAGCCTCCTGCGCGGAGGGCGGGCGTTCACACGCCTTTTTAGAGCTTCGCGCAATCCTCCCGTTGGTCGGAGCCATCTTCCTCGCAACCCACGGAAGCGCCACGCGAAGCGGTATACAAGTCACGAAGTGACCGCGCCACGCGCAGTGGGCCCGTCCGGCAGGACACCTAAAAATAAACTTGAAAGTCGTGGCGTATTTTTCAGCACTCCAGAAAAGGTGTTTTAATCACCATGTTCACCACGCAAACCACCACGTTTTGACCACCAAAACACCACGTTTGGACACCAATTTTTGCAAAAACCCCAGCAAAAACACCCCTCCACCACGCCAGAAAAAATCCGGCAACTAGACCAAAAAAATACCTAACGGATGGCCTGCATGGCAGCGCGGAAGAGGGTCTCGAAGTCGTTGGCAACTTCGGGTGTCTTGGTGATCGCAGTCTCAATAGCCTTCTGGGCGACAGGTCGCGCATAGCCGAGATTCACGAGCGCAGAGAGAGCATCGTCGCCGGCAGGGCCATGGTGAGCGCCTCCTCCTGAGGTGGGAATGGATACTGCGAGGTTGTCCAGTTTGTCCTTGAGTTCCAGCACGACGCGCTCAGCGGTCTTCTTGCCGATGCCTGGAATGCGAGTGAGGGTCGCGTGATCGCCAGAGCGAATCGCAGTGACCAGGCGGCTGGCGTCGATGCCGCTAAGCACCGTGATCGCCAGCTTGGGGCCGATGCCGCTGATGGTAAGAAGCTTCTCAAAGAGGCGTTTTTCCTGCGTTTCAGAGAAACCAAAGAGAGCGATCTGGTCTTCGCGGACGTGGGTGTGGATGTGAAGTGTTGCGTCGGTGCCTTCGCCCGGTAAGGCGGAGAAGGTAGCGACACTGATGGTGACGTCGTAGCCTACGCCGGCGCACTCGATGATGGCCTGGTTCGGGGTTTTGGAGAGGAGACGTCCGCGGAGATGGGCGATCATGCTTGGCTGATTGTAGCTTGTTCGGGTGTCCGTTTTTTTTCGTGGTGTGGTTTCGGATGAGGCGCTCGTTGTTTGCAATTGCGCTGACCGTTCCGATTGACGCTTGGGTGGCGCGACTTCTGTTGCTCGCGTGTTTGTAAAGGAACGGACAACTGCAACCGCGAAAGACAGGGATCCTTCGCTGTGCTCAGGATGACAACTTGTTTTTTGCGCTCAGGGATGACGGCCCTGTGAGGGTGTGATTCAACACCGAAGAGTGCATTTAGCATGATGGGTATGGGGACGAACTTGTTGCGACGCTTCGTGGTGTTCTATTTAGTGGCTCTGGGGCTACTCGCGATGTCTGCGTCGGCTGGGGCACAGCAGAAGGGCGAGCCGGGGAAGTTCGACTTTTATCTGATGAATCTTGCCTGGGGGCCCGAGTTCTGTTCTGTTCCAGGGGCGGGGACTGCTTGTAAGACGCCTCGTGGATTTGTGTTGCATGGCTTGTGGCCGCAGAACTACGACGGGTCTTATCCGGTGAATTGCGCGGAGCGTTCGGGACCACCGCAACCTGACATTAATTTAGATATCACTCCTGACCTTCCGCTGGTGAACCACGAATGGATCAAGCATGGGACATGCACGACGATGTCGCCGGAGGAGTTTTTCAGTCTTGAGCATCAGGCGTTTCATTCGGTGAGGATTCCGAAGAAGCTGCGTGAGCTGAAGCATGAGGAGCCGATGCGTCCGAAGGATGTTCTCGATCTGTTTGCGAAGGCGAACCCTTCGTTTCCGCAAAACAGCGTTGTTGTGAGCTGCGAGAAGGGACGTTTGACGGCTGTTGAGGTTTGTCTGGCGAAGGTTGGGCTGATGCCGATCTCTTGTCAGGGCATACACGGGTGCGATGCGCAGGCTATCCGTATTGTCCCTGTTACTTCAATGCAGTGACTTTAAAAACAAGTGTGAAGTACTGAATCGAACATTTTGCAACGGTCTCGATCTCGAAACTGCGACCAAACTTTATGCATTTATCAGGAGTTTGGGAAAGACACACATATTTCGCGGACTTGATTCCATCTGATATTCTCCACCTCGCCGACCTGGCTCTTCGTAAGCAAGATGATCTTTAGTTCTGGATCATCCTTCTGTAAGGCAGAAAAAATGTCAGACACATCACGGTATGTCAAACCATCATCTGCGGCGAGATATAGAACCTGTTCCTGGCGTGTGGCCATTACTTTGGCGATTTCTCTTCGGAGATCGTTCTCATCTGGCATGAAAGCTTCGTTTACGAAGCTGCTGTGATCAAGTCGATATCGGACAAAGATATCTCTTCCATCGCCTCGTTCCATATCTTCCTTGTATGTACATTGATGAGACAACAAAACCGGGATCCCACCAGAGTGGCTGTATTCATTCGTTAGGATGTTTGAAGCCATCATCAGCGACGCAAGCACAACAGCCGACCCGAGGAGATGTGCAGAATTCATGGCTTCATAGACACCGATAATGACAGTTTGGTTCCTTGACGCTCAGGCATAGTAACGCTGAACTGGTGCCCCGAAGGAAGAGTTGTACTGCGGGCGAGGTGTGTATGAGAAGATTCGCGTAGCAAGGGATTTGGACTAGCAGACAAGACTAAAGGCGATGGTGGGAGTTTGTGGCGTGACTGCCACTTTAAGTTGTTGGATGACGGGTTCAAGCGCATTGAAGGTGTTCTGGTCATGGTACGCATGCAGACACGTCGGGCCACTTTGAACAGCAGCAGAGTATCTCTGTCGATCATGCTGCTGATGGGTATTGCTTTGATGGGCCCGGGGAAGGTTCTGCACTCACAGACTTCTCCTGTTGTCAGTGGTTCGCCGTCATCGCCTGAGAACCGTGTGGGCGATTTACA
The DNA here is from genome assembly GCF_051013355.1 of Tunturiibacter lichenicola. Taxonomy (GTDB): domain Bacteria; phylum Acidobacteriota; class Terriglobia; order Terriglobales; family Acidobacteriaceae; genus Edaphobacter; species Edaphobacter lichenicola_F. The sequence goes on from NZ_CP132944.1 coordinate 2,343,994, forward strand.
GGATGACCTGGATAGTTGCCGGGTTCATCGAGTGACTAGTCTTCCGGGGAGTCATCAGTTTGCCAGCGATTTTATTGAAGCGATCGCTAGCGATCCCGACCCTAATGCGAAAGATCCTGACGTTATATGGGGGCTCACTGCGGATTTGAGCGGTGAGGTTCCGGCGAAGGATCGAGCGCTGTATATCTCGAAGTCGGTTGATAGTGGTGCGACGTGGACACAGGTTGCGCGGGTGGACTCGCGATACTTTGACGCGAAGATTGGTGAGGGGCTGCGTAACGGTTTCAGCGTGTCTCCTGGCGGAACTTACTTTGTGATCACGACGCAGCGTGGGGCGTTTCAGGTGTTTCCGCAGCCGGGCGCGGCGGAAACGGTGGTGAAGGCGATTGATGGGCCTCGCGTTCCTGATGAGGCTCCGAAGGTGCCGATAACGAAGAAGCCGGGTGAGCCGGTGAGGGCAAACGTTGTTGAGTTGACGGCTGACGGGCGGCGGCTGTTGATCGGGTATGGCTACTTCGATCGAGACCCGCAGCTTTTCAGCTACCATCAGGGTAAGGATGGCTCTTGGGTTGAAGATGGGCAGCTGCCGCAGCCTCCAACGGAGATGGATCTTCTGTCGATGGAGTTTGACAATCCTAAGAAGGCTGATCCGGCGTTTGTGTATGTGGGGACTGGGGATCAGGTGTATCTGCTGAATCTTCATTCGAAGAAGTGGAGCCGGATTGAGGGAGTGGGGCCGGACTCGGCGATTCATGGGATGAGTGTGGTGGGAGGGCTTCATTTGGCAGCGTGCTGGGGTGTTTACAACCCATCGGGGCCGGGCTCGGTGAGACGCGTGACGAATGCGAGATTTCTTATTCATCGCAGTACGGATGAGACGGGGTCGAATGTTCGGGCTTACACGGTTGAGGTGGACCCTTCGAGGCCGAATCGTGAGGTGATTACTGCGCTGACTGGCGTGTACGCGAGCGAGGACAGTGGAGTGACGTGGAGACGGTTGAATGATCTTCCCGAGGAGGAGTTTCGGTCGTCGCACTTCAGCTCGGATGGGACGATTCTTGTTTCGGGGATTGCAGGGACGTTTCTGGTTAATCCGTTTTCCGATGCCTGCTCGACGCATCTTCGGGTTCGGGATAAATAGTTTGTCTGCCGCTGTGAGCCTTACCTAGAGTGGGGTAGACCCGCGGCTGTAGTGGGAGATAAGCGCATCGGAGGTGTAAGAGGCCAGCCCTGAAGAGCTTGCTGTCCACCTTCAGGAGAGAGGTGGCTTGCATCCACATAGTAGGAGCTTTCGCCCTGGCGATAGAAGCACCTTTGGTCAACGGTGCACAGCTGTTTCCTTAGCTCCCAGTATGTTACGCCAGGGAACGAGAGAGCAGTCTCCATTACTATTTGTCGAACTTGCCGGGTCAACTCCGAATTGTCTTCAGGAGTATCACTCCCTGCGTCCACCGGCTGCTGAGCCGCGCCCAGAGAGTCAACTATCTTCCGTCGCACGGGAATCTGGCTGGTGCGAATACGCCAGGTAGGATCGATCAGAAAACGAGGGACATCGCCAAAGACGACGACCTGTTTGCCGGCGGACTGAAGCGATTCGATTGTCCTGCGCAAAGAGTTCGTCAATATACGAAGACTGAGTTGCTCATTCGCCGGGAAGACTGGTTTTTGACCATCTTCGACCAGCTGTTCGTTCTGTACCGCATCTAGGGCCGCTGACCAGGATGCCTCGATTGCGACGATCTTTACGTCAGGACTTCGTATCAGTCTCTGGAGCACCCCGTTGTTGAACGAGATGCAACCCTGGAGGTCGTTGGCCTGCGAAGGATCATAGCGAGCAGCTCCTAACTGTGGCGGGCACATGATCCTCGTGTACTCCTGCATGACATAGCCATGACGGGAGACCACATCTCTCAAAGCAGGAGACAGGGCGGCGGCATGACTGTCACCCCAAAGAGCAAGTTTGGGCACCGAGGATTGAGCGGCGCTGCAGAACTTCGTGATCCGAGGCTTGGTTTCGTCGCCATGAGCCAGGCATGGGTCTTGTTCAAATTTCAACTTGTCGACGTCCATTGCGTTCAGCATCGGATACCGTTGCTCCAGGCCGCCACTTTTATAGATAAGTCCACTCACGAGGAGCAACGCGGCGCTCACCATACAGTAACGGAGCAACAGTGTACCCGGGGCAGTTCGTGAGGCTCGGAAGGGCCTCTCAATGACGTAATAACTGAGCACCGCAAGAGCGAAAGCTCCAGTGACAGCACTCAATCCCCAACTCAGCGGCAACGGGCCTTCGTGCAAGATACGCAGGAGGGCCAGGATCGGCCAATGCCAGAGATACCAGGAGTAGGAAACACCACCGATAAACACCAGAGCACGCAGAGAAAGCAGACTGCGGTTGACCCAACTCCCTCTGGAGGCGATCAGCAATGCGGAGCCCGCCACAGAGGGTAGAGCTGCCGGCCCTGGAAATGGAGTGTCCGGTCCGAGAAAGTGGAATGGAACCAGGATCATGCCGAGTCCAATCCAGCCGGCCAGATTCGCTCTGGTTCCGCGCTCAGTCAACGGCAGTTTGCGAGCTCTCGACTCTACGATGGCCAAAGCAACACCCACTCCTAACTCCCAAGCTCTGGAGTGGAGCAGATAGAAGTTAGCGACAGGCTGCCGTGTGGATTCGATCCACGCAATAGCGAACGAGATGACGCTGACAAGGACGATGAGCTGTAGCGCCAGGCGACGACGGAGACGCGACAACAGTACCATCATCAGCGGGATCAATAGGTAGAACTGTTCTTCCACTGCGAGCGACCACGTCATCAGTAATGGATTCTGATTTGCGTCGGGGGTGAAGTATCCGAGTCTCCTCCAGAAGAGGAAATTGGAAGAGGAGAGTATCGTAGCGATGCTGTAGCTTGCGAGACGACGAAGTTCGAAGGGTGAAAACAAGACGAGCGAAACGAGCAGGAGCGCAATAAGGACGGCATAGAGCGCCGGAAGGATTCGTTTTGCCCGGCGGTAGTAGAAGGTTCGATAACTAAATGTTCCCCGCTCGAGTTCGGAATGGATATGTCCCCCGATCAGGTAGCCGGAGATAACAAAAAAAACATCGACTCCAGTGAACCCGCCCGGAATTCCAAGCACTCCTGCGTGAAAGAGAACGACAGAAAGGATAGCGATAGAGCGCAGCCCATCGATGTCGGAGCGGTAATCGCGCTCGCCTGTGTGCTTAATCGGGCCAATGGACTGTCCGCCCTCACTGTTGTTGATGCGAACCTCCTCTGCGACACCGAGTGGCCAAGATTCTATCAGTCCTTGAACTTCTCCTTATTGGAAGATGGGGTTCGAATCGATCGAAAATGTAACTGAGGTCGAGCGATCGCATTGCGTGTCAGAGGTTAGCCGCCCAGTCGGTTGTGTTGTACCAGTAGGTAAGCGGCGGCTGTCGAACCATTCGTCGGCAGAGTGCGCGGCGATCTATGAGTTCAAATAGTTGACGAGTCCAAGCCTCCACGGAGAACGGCGAAGGCCGCGGGACAGGTGCCAATGGCGCCAGCGACCGATGGTGACACACTTTTATTGAAGTCCTCCATTACCTTCAATCGCCGCCAGTTTTTGACTTGCGGTGATCGTAACATCGGTGATGTTGTAAGGCTGACTGAAGTTAGCCAGGATGACTCGGTCAAAATGAGTCTACAGATGCAGAAGAATTGCGGCTGTGAGACCATCTGCGAGGTAGGGAAAAGGCAGGGTTTTGTATGGCTGCGGGACGGATAAGAGTTACGGTGGGGGTTTGCGGGGGGATTGCGGCTTATAAGTCGGTGGAGCTGGTGCGGCTGCTGCAGGATGCCGGGTATGATCCGCATGTCGTGATGACCAAGGCGGCGGAGGAGTTTGTAAGGCCGCTGACGTTTGCAGCGATCTCAGGCCATAAGGTGATTACGACGCTTTGGGGGGAAGAGGCGGGGACGGGTTCGGAGGATGACGGCTCGGGCGAGCATAGCAGCGTGGAGCATATTCAGGCGGCGCAGTCGACGAAGCTGCTGATTGTGGCTCCGGCGACAGCGAATATGCTGGCGAAGTTTGCGCATGGGCTGGCGGATGATTTTTTGTCGACGATGTTTCTGGCGACGACGGCTCCCGTGATTGTTGCTCCGGCGATGAATGTGAATATGTGGGAGCATGCGGCGGTGCAGGCGAATGTAGCGACGCTGCGGGCGCGGGGCGTGAGGGTGATTGAGCCGGGGAGTGGGTATCTGGCGTGTGGGATGGTGGGGGGTGGGCGGTTGGCAGAGCCGGCTACGGTTGCGGCGGCGGTTGCGGCTGCGCTGGCGGAGGGCTTGGTTGCCGGTGGTGATTTGGCGGGGACGACTGTGTTGGTGACTGCCGGGGGGACCCGGGAGCCGGTTGATCCGGTGCGGTTCATTGGGAATCGGTCGAGCGGGCGGATGGGGTATGCGGTGGCGGAGGCGGCGAAGCGGCGGGGAGCGCGAGTGATTTTGGTTAGTGCGCCTACCGGGCTGGCTTGTCCTGTGGGTGTTGAGATGGTGCAAGTCGTGAGTGCGGACGAGATGCGCCGAGCGGTGATGGAGCGGCTGAAAGAGTCTACCGTTGTCGTGATGGCAGCGGCGGTGAGCGATTATCGGGTGAAGAGCGTGGCTGCGCAGAAGATTAAGCGGGAGGCGACGAAGGCTTTGACGCTGGAGCTTGAGGCGACCGAGGATATTTTGAGCGAAGTTGCGGCGGCGCGGGTGAAGGGGACGGTGGTCGTGGGGTTTGCGGCGGAGACCGAGGATGCGGTGGCGAACGGGCGCGGCAAGCTTGTAAGGAAGGGCGTGGATGCGGTGGTGGTGAATGATGTTTCGGCTGAGGGGATTGGGTTCGACTCGGCGGAGAATGCTGGGAGCTTTTTGACCAGGGATGGAGAGGTTGAGTTTCCGGTGATGAGCAAGGCCGCGATGGCGGACCGGATTCTGGATGAGGTGATTAAGCTGCGGGGTTGAGGTGGCGGGTGCTTTCTGTAGCTTCTGCAATGGTTTTGCGCCGCACAAATAGTGACTGCCGCTGCACTGCGGCGGCTTGAACTAGTAAACTAACGGTACATGAGTTTCCGCAAAGCAGTTCTCCTTCTTGCCGCCCTTGCCGTAGCCACGACCGTCTCCGCTCACGCGCAATTTGGCGTTTATGGGATGTTCACCGTCGACCGACTCAGCAATACTGCCTCTTCGCCAGTGCCGCTGCCACCTAATTCGACGGACCCGGTGTTTACTCGGTCCAATTCGGTTGATCCGCTTGGTGGCACTGGAGGTGTTTACTACAACTGCAAGAAAGCTGGGATCGTGACGCTGGGAGCAGACGTGCGCGGGAGCATTATGACCACCAAGCGTGGCGCTTACGAAAACTTCAACGGGCCAGGCGCTCGAATTTATTCGGTGCTGGGGGGTGTCCGCGCTGAATTCCATCCGCCGCTGAAGGTGCTGAAACCTTATGTTCAGGGCTCGGTCGGCCTGGGCCGCAGCGACTACGGTTTGTACTCGAACCAATCGCAGTCAGCGGCTCCCCTGCCAAACAAGATCTACAGCAACTTCGAGTACGAGGGGCTGGCCGGGCTTGATATCAAGCTGCTCCCGATCATGGACTACCGCGTGGTTGAGCTTGGATATGGCGGGCTTGATCCATTCGGCACGCTCAGCCATAACTATCCCATCAAGCAGGTCAGCATGGGCTTCGTCTTCCATCTTCCCTAGTTGCGTGATAGCCGTTGGTGGTTTCTCACGATGGCTTCGAATGAATTCGTACTGACAGTCCAGCGCACACGCGAGAGAATGCACCATGCGCGTAGCCCTCTTCGGTGGAAGCTTCGACCCTCCACATCACGGCCATATCGCCATTGCGACCGCTGCGGCAGATGCGTTTGAGCTGGATACCGTTCTCTTCGCACCGACAGGGCATCAGCCGCTGAAGCCCGACGGGGCTTTGGCTGAGTTCGGTGACCGCTTGGCTATGGTGGAGTTGGTTTGCGCCGAAGACCCGCGATTTGCGGCCTCGAAGGTGGATTCTCCCCGGCCTGACGGTATGCCGAACTACACAGTGGAGACTTTGACGTTGCTGAAGGAGACGATGCCCGAGGCGAAGCTCTTCAATTTGGTGGGGGCGGACAGTTTTCTGGATCTGCCGCGCTGGCGGCTGCCGGAGCGCCTACTTGAGCTTGCTGAGTGGATTGTCGTGAGCCGGCCGGGCTTTCCGATTGGAAGCCTGTCGGAGCTTGGACTCACTCCGAATCAGAGGGGGCGCATCCATCTGCTCCAGACGGTGCATGAAGATGTCGCTGCGACGAATCTACGTGAGCGCCTGGAGGCGGGCGATCCGTGTACCGATCTGCTGCCGGAGGCGGTCGCCTCTTATATCCAGAAACGCCAACTTTATTGCTAGATGCTGTCGACCTGAATCATATGTGGCCGAGGTCCAGCCGCTAGATACTCGTTCGATTTGTGAAACATTTGTTGGTCGTCGCAGTTCTTTTTGATGGCTCCGTCAACTTCTCTCTCCCGGACAACGTCATGTATACCGGCGAATATAACCGGACAGTTGCACCTAACGTAAATGGCAGAACTATCGACACTCCCGGCTCTTCCTACGTTTCGCGATCCGGCGGGCAGCGTCGAGGTGCGGGCCGACGGGGCGTATCGGAGCATTCATCCGCCGTTTGACGTCGAGATACTTGAATTTCTTGCACTGCCGTTCGCGTCGGAGCTGGTGACGCAGGGGCGGCTCGTCGCAAGTGAGGTCGTGTCATCCCCTTCTGCTGAGACGTTGGTGCTTCGGCATCCTCGCGTGTCGTTTCAGTCGTATCCATGGGAGTGGGCGCCGGGGCTGTGGCTGGCGGCGGCAGAGCTCACGCTGAATCTGTGCAGCGATCTTGTAGACCGGGGCTGGGTTTTGAAGGATGCGACACCGCTCAATGTGCTCTTTGAAGGCACACGGCCGATCTTCGTGGACGTGCTGTCAATTCAACGGGCGGAACCTCATCAACCGATCTGGCTTGCGTACGGCCAGTTCGTCCGTACGTTTCTGTTGCCCATGCTGGCGTATGCGCGGCTGGGATGGCCTCTACAGACTTCGCTGACTCGGCGCGATGGATATGAGCCGGAAGAGCTGTATCCGGTGCTTTCGTGGGCAGCGCGACTACGGCAGCCAGCGCTATCGGCGGTTACTCTGCCATCGGTGCTCGCTCGTACGAGGAAGATTCAGGCGACTGGAGTCGCCTCGCGATCGGTCAAGGATCCGGAGCTCGCGAAACTGATTCTTCTAAAGGCGCTGAAGACATTGCTGGCTCAGATGCATAAGGTAACTCCGACACATCGTGCGTCTACGTGGTCGAACTATGCGGAGACGGCCACTCACTATAGCGATGAAGACCATGCGAGGAAGCGGACTTTCGTCACCACAGCGCTGGTGAACGCAAAGCCTTGTCGCGTGCTCGATGTTGGGTGCAATACCGGTGTTTATTCGAACGTTGCGGCTGATGCGGGTGCGGAGGTGGTGTCGATCGATACCGATCTGCAGGCTGTCGATCGGCTTTGCGCGAGTTTGAATGGGAGCAGGAAAAAGATTCTCCCACTGTGCGTCGATCTGGCTCGTCCGACACCTGCCGCCGGGTGGGAGAACCGCGAGAATGCTTCGTTCCTCAGCCGCTGTGACGGGCACTTCGATACGGTGATGATGCTGGCTGTTTTGCACCACTTGCTGCTTCGAAACCAGATCCCGATGGATCGCATCGCCGCTCTGTGCAGCAGGCTGACGACACGGCATTTGATTCTCGAATGGGTGCCGCCAGCCGATCCGAAGTTTCAGGAGCTGCTGCGCGGGCGGGACACTATCTACGAGCACATCACTGAGGCAGCGTTCCGCGAGGCATTCGCCCAATATTTTGTTGTCCGCGATGAGTTGACGCTGGCGAATGGCCGGACCGTGCTTTACCTCTGGAAAATGTAAGACGATCGGGCAGGATTGTTGCGCCGGGCCTGTAAACACTGGCTTCTGAAGCCGTAACCCGCTACCATGGAGACTCCAAGGAGTCTCATGGCCTCAATTGAAAGCAACCAGCTGCTGCTAGCCGCTGCCGCCGCCTGCGAAGACAAAAAAGCTGAAGACATCCGCATTCTCGCGCTTGATCCGGCGGAGAGCGGACTTACGGATTACTTCCTGATCTGCAATGGCACGAACGAACGTCAGAACGTCGCAATCACGGATGAGATCGAGATCCGTCTCAAGCGCGATTTTGGGGTTTATCCCAACTCGGTCGAGGGCCGCCGCCAGGCTGAGTGGATCCTGATGGACTATGTTGATTTCATCGTTCATGTGTTCTCTGCCGAGAAACGTGCGTTCTATGGTCTTGAGCGTCTGCGTAAGTCGGCGACGACGATCAGCGTTGCTGACCTCGACGCCAAGGTGAGTCAGAAAATCGCCGAGACTCGTGCGAAGAGTTCCAAGATGGCCGCACCAGCAGTAAAGCCTACAACTGCGAAGAAGGCAACGCCCGGCAGAGCGGCCGCGAAGAAAGCTCCAGCAAAGAAAGCTCCAGCGAAAAAGAGTGCGGTGAAGAAGGTCTCCGCTGCGGCAAAGAATGCCCCGGTAAAGAAGCCAAGAAAGACTTCGGCAAAGAAGAGCAAGAAGTAGACGAGTGTCGTTTTGTCGATTGAACTCAAAATGAAAGGCCTATCATGACGGATAGGCCTTTCATTTCTGATGCGATGCCTCTGCTTCGGCCATGCCAGCCGAGACGAAGGGTTAGAAGATCACTTTTAGAGCGCCTTGAATCTGCCGTGCGCCGGTGGTTCCGTCGTTCTGACCGACTTCCGACTGAGAGACTCCGAAGGTCGCCGAGGAGATGCTCAAGGATGAAAGTGGAGGCGCAAGCATGTTTGGATGATTGAAGACGTTGTAGCTCTCAGCGCGGAAGACCAGCTTTACCTGCTCGTAGATGGTCTGAGTCTTCTGAAAGACTACGTCCGTGTCGACGAAGCCACTTCCATAGAATGCGTTGCGATGGATGGAGACGCTCTCTCCGTAGGGAGCGTTGGCAAAGGCAAGTGGGTTGGGTCCAACGATTTTGCCAGCCGCGACGATGGTGCCACGTCCCGACGGATAAGGAGCACCGATGAGCTGTGGACGATTGGTGAGACTGGTATGGAGGTTGTCGGCTGTCCCTCTGAGGTCGAAGGGAAGACCGGTCTGGATCTGTTGGATTCCAGAGAGCTGGATTCCGCTTAGGATTGCACCGGCAAAGCCGTGATTGAGGTGCGCAGAACCAGTTCCGATTGGCAGATTGTAGGTAGCCGCTACTGTACCTCGGTTACGAACATCGAAGTCGGAGTTGCCGTACTCTGGCCCGAGATCGGCGCTGTTGCGAGGAAGACCGGAGCCGCCAGCGCCCTGAACGAGCGGGTCGGAGCCGTTGTCGAGCGAGTGGGAGTAGGTATAGCTGCCCGTGAGATTCAGGCCGCCGAACTGACCCTGCACCCGAACCTGCAATGCGTTGTAGTTGCTGCTGACGATCGAGGTTTGGAAGAGTTCGTGGAAGAAGGCTGTGTTATTGACGGCAGGAGCGAACTGGGTGACGCCGTCCGCCAAGACACCTCCGAGGTAGAGAGCATTGAACGTGAGTGCGGATGCCGGAATACCGGATGCAATCGCGGCCTGGACAAGGTTCTGTTGCGGCGGGGCACCGTCAATCTCACGAAGTCCATGGAGACCGTGGTTGCCAACGTAGTTGACTTCGAGGGTCGCCCTGGGGCTGATCTGCCGCTGAATGCCGATGTTGTAGCTGTAGGTGGTGGGCATCTTGAGGTTAGGGTCGATCACGACAGGCTCGTTGTAGTCGCCGTCGGTGATGTTGGCCGAGGGGGTTAGATTGCCAGGGGCAGGATAGTTGGTGAGGGTAGGGCTGCCAGTGGGATTGTCGGGATCGAAAGGAAAGTCGTTGAAGGTCGCCTGGAAGGGTGGATTGGATTTGGCGTTTCCGAAGATGTTGTCGAAGACGCGGTCGTGGAAGACGCCGAAGCCACCGCGAATGGCGGTTTTACCGTCGCCATTCACGTCGTAGGAGAAGCCCACCCGAGGTTCAAAGAGCTTCCAGCTGTCCGCGTAGAGCTGACGTCCGGTGCCTGGACCGACGGTTGTGAAGGAGAAGAAGCCGGCCGCAGGTAGCGGAGCAGAGGCGTCGCCGTAGAAGTTGGCGAAGTTTCCGCTCGCTTCATAGGGCACGCCGTTGAAGGCGTATCGCAGGCCGAGGATGGCGGTGAAGCGAGGGCCAACCTTCCAGGTGTCCTGGCCGAAGATGGCCCATTCGTGCTGGACGAAGTGGGTGAGATCGCTGGCCCGGCGAGTGCCATTAGCGGTAAAGAACTGGTTTTCGAAGGCATTTGCAACGGAGCCCTGCGCGCCCCAGATGAGGTCTTGAAAGGAGAGAACGCTTGGTGAGTTGGGGTCGCCGGCAAATTTGTAAGCTGAAGCGCCGTAGTTGCTGAAGTTGTTGAGCGAAATAAGATCGCGTGAAGAAAAGTTGTCGAAGTTGCCGTCTTTGACGCTGCGGTACTCGCCACCGACTTTGATGGAGTGTGCGCCCTTGGTGATTGAGTAGGTGTCGGCGAAGAACAGGGTCGAGCTGAGGCGAGCCTGGGCGTTGCTGTCGCCGAGGTCGTAGCAGCCGAATGAGTTGCCATTGTAGAAGTAGGGCACTGCGACGTCTCGGCCGTTGCCGAAGCTGTCGGTGCCGAGGAGAGCGTCGAAGGGGGCGTGGTTGCAGAAGAAGCCTGCGTTGTTCTGGTTGTAGCCAGCCTTGAAGAGGTTGGTGGTGTTCGCTGTGAGAGCAGAGGCTATCGAGATAACACCGTTATGATTGGTCCCGATGACTGCGGTGTTGCCGTATCCAGGGATGACCTCATCGTGGAAGGGGTCGCTTTCGTTGGAGTGACCGTAGATGTAGCGGACGGTGAGTTGATGTTTGTCGGTGAGTTTTTGATCGAAGCGGCCGGTGAGCGTGTAGGAGTTAAACGCGTCGGGCGATCCGAAGAAATAGGTTGTGCTGACGCCGTCGCCGTTATCTGCCTGGCCGACTGGCGTTACGCCGAAGATTTGAGCGATCGTGGGATTCTGCGATAGACCGGAGAGATTGTTGGGATTGGCGGGGTTGGTCAGGTCGACTGGCGTCTGGCTGCCGTCCGTGGGATCAATGTAAGTGAACACGCCGGATCTGAATGCGGCGTTCGGCGTGGTCGTGGACGCGGTGCGGGTGGTGCGGAAGCGTTGAACTTCGCCGTTGAGGAAGAAGAAGGTGTGATCCTTCCAGATTGGTCCGCCGACCGAGGCGCCGAAGTCGTTGCGGACGTAGGGGTCTTGCGGTCCGTTCGCCTTGGTGTTGAAGAAGTCACGTGCGCCGAGTGCGTTGTAGCGGCCAAACTCGTAGGCATCGCCATGGAATTGATTGGATCCGCTGCGAGTGACGACATCGATGATGGCGCCAGTGTTGCGACCGTACTCGGCGTCAAAGTTGTTGGTGATGACGCGGAACTCCTGCGCCGAATCCGGATTCACTGTTGAGATGCCGCCGAGCCCGCCGGGGACCGATGTGTCGTTATTGTCCGCGCCGTCGAGCATGAAGTTGTTGTTTCGGTCACGCTGGCCGTTGACGGAGACGCCGCCATCGTTGTTCGTCGCAGAGACGGCGCCTGGTGAGAGGAGCACCAACTGATAGGGATCGCGCAGGATCAGAGGGAGGGCGTTGATCTGTTTGGAGTCGATGACGGTCGAAAGCTGGAAGCTGTCGGTTTCGATCGTGCCGGAGGTGTTGTCCTGCACATCGACGGAGGTGGCCGCGCCGAGAACCGACAACTTGAAGTTAACCGGGAGGACGGCCGCGACGTTCAGAACGACATTCTTTCGAGTCTCCGTCTGAAAGCCATTTGCAGACGCGGAGACGTCATACACAGCTGGCGGCAAAGTGGCAAGGGTGTAGACGCCAGCCGAGGTGGTTGCTACGGTACGAGTGATTCCGGTGGATGATGAGGTTGCCGTCACCTTCGCATCGACCACGGCTGCACCGGTGGGATCAAGGACCTGGCCAGTTATGTTGCCCGTCTGCGCGACGCCCGCGCCAACCAAGACACCAAATGCCAAAACAACACTCGCAACTAGTTTTAAACGCATGAGTCACTCCTGGGTCGGGTAGCTAAGCGCCGACCCGCATTGAAATTAAGCAATTGGCGTGCCAAAAAAAACCATAAACTCAGATCTGATCTCTTGGCTTGATTTCGGACAGGTCTCGACGATTGGCCTGTGAGAGGACCTGCGATTTCGATCTCATCGCCCATCTTTACGATAACCACTTACTCCCTAACGATGAACCGCAAGCTGGTCTAAATCAATAGCCATTGCGGTTCATTTCGGCATAGCCATTTTTTGTGACGAGAGGTCGGATATTTGTGACGAAGACGAACCAGATGAGGTGAAGTGTTCTTCCATTGCCACCCCGCCTAGAAGATGTAACCCCAAGCCTACGTTAACTTGTAGGACGCGCTGTGAGGAACCGTAGCGATGTCATTTTATTGTCAATGTCCCTATTTGCTATCGAGGAAGAGCACACTGGAAATATGAGGTTGGCACTTACGGCTATCGCGCCGCGACGATCGAAGGATGAGGCTACGGAACGGCTGTTGGCCGAGTATGTCGAACGTGCGGGGCGATATATGCCGTGCGAGTCACAGGTGTTTGGATTAGAGGCGACGCTGCTTGAATGGCTTGACCGGCAGGCTGGTAGATCGCCAGCGTATGCGATTCTGCTCGATAGCCGTGGCCAGCAGCTCTCTTCGGAGGAGATAGCAGCCTTGGTGGGACGTCTCCGGGACGAAAGCACCCAAAGGCTCGTCTTCGCGATTGGCCCTGCAGATGGGTGGTCTAAAGGAGCTCGTCAACGTGCCAATCTTATGCTGTCGTTGGGCCGTATTACCCTGCCGCATCAGTTGGCTCGTGTTGTCCTGGCCGAACAGGTGTACCGCGCGCTGACCATTCTGGCTGGTCATCCCTACCATTCTGGTCATTGAATGGAGACAAATGTTATTTCTGCTTAGGGATTTAGTCGTCGATACGGGCGTCTTTCGCTTTGCGTGGCCTGGTTGAGACGGTTTCGGTGACGCATTTTTCCGATACCTGCTGAGGAGTTGAACACTTTCCCGCTGCGGCCCGCGTGAACGCCCGGTAGAGCCTGTCCACATCGACCTGCCCTCTGCGTCCTTGAGCCTCCAGCGCAGCGTGCATGGCGGACAGCAGCTCCGACCTTAGTTCATGGAACACTTTGTCGATGTAGATGTACGGCAATCAGCCCTCCGCGCCACGCTTGTCAAACGATACATGGCGCACAGGCCGCCGCCTCGGCGAAGTATCGAGTTACTACATCGTTTTGACCTTTGGCGTAAAGACTGGCCTACCGTGGTATCCGGAAAAGATCGCGCCGTCCATCCCACAATGGATCGCCAAAAGTGTAGTTCAAGTACTGATTTCACTAGGGAACGGGGCGTTCTAGGCCTAACCTGTGACTGCGCAGTTTTGCGCCCTAAGGAGTCTCATCCCAATGAATAAGTCGATCCGTAATCTTGCGTTCACCACAGCCCTCCTCCTCTCCACCTCCCCTATGTTTGCAAATAGAACCGGTACGGATCCACATCCGCAGTTGGCCATAGGAATCTCGCTTGGCGACTACGCCAGCATCGTTCTTTCTATCGTAGGCCTGTAGAATCGTTGATAATCGCTCCTGCGAGGCAGGAATGAATTTAACGGCACTGGACAAAATCTTATGGGCGGCGGGCTTCGTTGGTCACGCCGCCCTCCTTCTTGTGCTGTTAGTTCGCCATCGGAGCCGTCAGTTTCCAATCTTCACCTGCTTTATCGCAACCCACGTCCTCGTCACCATAACCCTCTTCGCCATCTCCCGTTATGGCAGCAAACATGCCTACTCTGTCGCTTACTGGTCAACATCTGCGCTCGACTTCCTGTTTCAGTTGGCGCTGATCTTCGAAGTGGCCCGCGTCGTTCTACGTCCAACAGGCACATGGGTTCGCGATGCTCGCTCTTCCTTTATTCTGATGGGAGCTATTGGCGCCGCCATCGCCCTCGCGTTTAGTCTCGCGATAAAACCAATGATGCCGTCCACTTTGGATATTTGGGAGATTCGTGGCGACCTCTTTACCGCGCTACTGGATTGCGAGCTTTTCCTCGCTATGTTGTATGCCTCCAATCGGCTGGGGCTGGTTTGGCGCAACCATGTCATGGGACTCGCACAGGGCCTGACCATCTGGGCTTTCGGAGCTGTAGTCAGCGATATCGCCCACATTATTTATGGCTGGTCGCAGGACTTTTTGATTCTCGATCATCTTTTAATGTTTCTTTACTTGGCAACGCTTGTATATTGGACCGTCACCTTCTGGCGTCCCGAACCGGTACGTGAACCGTTATCTGTTGAAATGAAGGATTATCTGGTTGCTCTTCATAGCCGGGTGCAATACGATCTAGAGAAAGTAACTCGAAGCCGCAACTCTACGTAACCCATATGGCCACTGTAGTAATGCTCGCGTTAGTTACCGTTCTGCTTGGTTCCGCACTTCTGCATTCGTACATCTCTGCGAATCGCCTGGCTCGCTGCAGCTGGGACGAGCTTTTGGGGAAGCTGCATCCTATTGGGTCGGCCGGTATTGTGACAGTGGCTATGAACCACCTGGTACCAGCAAAAGACCAGCTTGAGCTTCAGCCCGAGGAGATGTGGAATCTCCTGGGCGGTCTGGAAGGTTTGCAGCAGATGCGTGAAAATGGCCGCATCCTGATTGCGCTGGCATCGTATGTGGAGCGCTGGAACTATGAAGAGGGCGTCATCATCGCCGAACGTATGCGCCGCGATGGACTGCAACTTCGGCGGGCGGTAACGCGAATTATGCTCGAGACCTTTATCGGCATGAAGCAGGTACGCATACCCTTCTACCTGCACGAAGCAGCTTCCTCGTACTATTTGATGCGACAGCGGCTTCTGGCCTTGTATCAGACTAACCATGCTGGTCTTTATCCTCGGCTCGTCGAGGTTCTCTAGACCGAGCGCTGCTACTGTGCGCGGCGCCCGCCACACACTTTCACCTCAATCGTTACAATGATCAGGTACTGGTTGAGAGGACACGCACAGCAATGAGTTGGTTTAAGCGCGAAGACAACGAGATCGTCAATGATTCGGAGAAGACGGTCCGTACCGAAGGTTTGTGGATTCGTTGTCCTGATTGCGGCAAGATCCTCTTCAAAGCAGAGCTAGAGGCTAACCAGCAGGTTTGCCCCCATTGCGGACATCACTTTCGCATCGACGCTCGAACCCGAATCGAAAATCTCTTGGAGCCCGGCTATGAGCTGGTGGATCTGGAGCTTCGTTCCACTGATCCGCTGCAGTTCACCGACCTGAAACCGTACAAACGCCGGCTCGCCGAGGCGCAACAGAAGACTGGCCTCAACGACGCCATCGTGAATGCTGTTGGGATGTTGGGCCCGCACAATGTAGTGCTCAGTGTGATGGAGTATGGGTTTATTGGCGGTAGCATGGGCTCGGTGGTTGGCGAGACGATCGCGCGGGCTGTTGACCGGTCGCTTGAGACGCGTCATCCGCTGATTATTGTCGCTGCGTCGGGCGGTGCGCGCATGATGGAGGGGATTGCTTCGCTGATGCAGTTGGCGAAGGTCTCTGCCGGGCTTGCGCGCATGGATGACGCCAAGATTCCGTATATCTCCGTGATGACCGACCCGACTACCGGTGGCGTCACGGCGAGCTTCGCCATGTTGGGTGATCTGAACATCGCAGAGCCGGGTGCGTTGATTGGTTTCGCCGGGCCACGCGTCATTGAACAGACGATCCGGCAGAAGCTTCCGGAGGGCTTTCAGCGCTCGGAGTTTCTTCTTGAGCACGGTTTCCTCGACGCTATCGTGCCGCGGAAAGAGATGAAGCAATACCTTTCGCAGACGCTGAGCTGGATGACGGCTTAACTCCGATTTCACTTCACGCCGCTGCTCAAATGTTTCGCCTGATTGCGTGCGAGTGAGATGCCGCTACACTTGGAGTAGATGCAAGCAGCTACTCCATCGCGCACCGCCCTCCGTGTCGCTTTACGACGAGCCGCTCATCAGCTCTATGACGCGAAGCCGCTCGTTCTGGATGATCCCATTGCCGTGCCGATACTAGGCGACACCTACGCGGAGGAGCTTCGACGCACGCCGACGCGGCCTGATCGCCCTTTTTCCATCGCCCTCCGTGCCTTTTTGGTTGCACGGAGTCGCTACGCCGAAGACATGCTCGCTGCTGCGGTCGCTGAAGGCGTAACCCAATATGTTTTGCTCGGAGCGGGCCTTGATACCTTTGCTCATCGCAATCCTTACCCACAGCTTCGCGTCTTCGAGGTTGACCATCCCGCCACGCAACAGTGGAAGCGTGATCTTATCCAGACAAACGCGCTGTCTTTGCCTGAAAAGCTGACCTACACGCCTGTCGACTTCGAGTGCCAGTCGCTTCCTGAACAACTTTTGGAGGTCGGCTTCGATCCTAAGGCTGCGACATTCTTTGCGTGGCTCGGCGTTGTACCGTATCTGACCCTCGAAGCCTTTCGCGCTACGGTTACCTTCATTGCGTCTCAGCCCGCAGGCTCGGGCGTGGTACTCGACTACGGCCAGCCACGCTCCGCGCTACCGTTTTTCGAACAGCTCGCTTATGACTCCCTCGCCTCACGTGTTCAGCAGTCCGGCGAGCCCTTTCAGCTTCTCTTCACTCCACCTGAAATCGCGTCCGAGCTCGCCAACTTCTACAATCTCGAAGATCTTGGTTCGCCCGAGATTAACTCGCGCTACTTCGCGAATCGCAGTGATTCGCTCAAAGCTCTTGGGAGTGCCGGGCGCTTGCTGAGCGCCTGGATCTGACCTCTCTGAGTTTGTCGAAGCTGGCTGCGTAAGCGATGATGTTCACGAACCACAATCGGGAGCGGATTATTGCATGGCTAAAACGAAGAACGTGATTCATCGCTGCTCGTGGGCTGATAATGATCCATTGATGCGTACCTACCACGACGAGGAATGGGGCGTTCCGGAGCGCGACGGCCGTGTGCTCTGGGAGGCGCTGATGCTTGACGGCTTTCAAGCTGGCCTCTCATGGCTGACGATCCTGCGTAAACGGGAGGCCTTTCGCAAAGCATTCCACAACTTCGATCCGAAGAAGGTGGCGCGCATGGGTGAGGCGGACATCGAGCGTCTGTTACAGAATGAGGGCATCATTCGTTCGCGCGCCAAGATCGAAGCGACCATCAACGGTGCCAAGATTTATGTGGCAATGGCCAATGCTGGTGAGGATTTTTCTCAGTACATCTGGGGTATGGCCGGGAACAAGTCGATTCAAAATCACGGACCAGTTCCGGCGAAGACTCCGCTCTCTGAAGAGATCTCTGCGTCGCTGAAGAAGCGTGGCTTCAAGTTTGTTGGGCCCGTTATTGTGTATGCGTGGATGCAGGCGGTTGGCATCGTCAATGACCATAGCCCTGATTGCTTTCGCCGCAAGGTGGTCTAACGGTGAAAAGCAAAGCCCCTCTTGATAGAGGGGCTTTGATCTTTGCTCGTGAGCGTAATACCTACTTCGCAGGAGGCACTGCGTTCGGATAGATGTCCGGAATCGGCGCGGTCTTTTGCTTTTCCAACTCTGGATGTGGGAATGGCTTGCGCGGCATCATGGCTTCGCGTTCGCTGGTGTTGTAGAGGAAGATCGCCTCGACCACTGCAGCCTGCTCGAGGTCGAGCGCGTGCAGACGATCATAGGTATCCATATCGGAGTGATGGGTGCGCGTGTCGTAGTCCATCGGGTCCTGAATGTACTGGAAGCCCGGGAGACCGACCGCATCGAACGAGAGATGATCGGTGCCCCCTGTGTTGCGGTAGGAGATGGTCGTCACACCAAGGTCCGCGAGCGGGGCGATCCACTGCTTGAAGATCGGCGCGATGGCCCAGTTCTCTTGCGTGTAGACGCCGCGTACCTTGCCGGTGCCGTTGTCGAGGTTGTAGTAGGCGTCCAGCGTCTCCCACTCCTTCGTTGTGGTCAGAGGACCGTGTTGGCGTAGGAAGGACGGAACGCTCGCCGGCTCGGGTACCTTGGGCTCTGCGAAGGTGCCAAAGTGCTGTTTGACGTATCCCTGCGAGCCGAAGAGGCCTTGCTCTTCGCCGGACCAGAGCGCGATTCGTATGGTGCGCTTTGGCTTGACGCCGAGTGACTTGAGGATTCGTACGGCCTCCATCGCAACGATGGAGCCTGCACCGTTGTCAGTTGCACCGGTACCGGAGATCCAGCTATCGAGATGTCCGCCAACCATAACAACCTGATCTTTCAGCTTTGGATCGTTGCCGGGAATCTCGGCGACTGTATCGAAACCATGCTCGTGGTCACCGGTGAACTTCGTTTCGATATTTACCTCGAGCGTCACAGGGACGTGATTTTCGGCAAGCCGTGCGAGCCGGTTGTAGTGCTCGATCATCATGACAGCGTTGGGAATGGTGACTGCGTTTTCTTTTTTCTGCGCATCGCGGGCGAGGTTCGCACCGTTGTCATCGAAGATGATGCCGGTGCCACCGCCATCGCCACCGTCGCGGCTGGGTGTGAGAACGGCAAGGGTGCCTTCGTCGGACATCATCTTGAGCGCGGCCTTCCGAATTTCGGCCAGCTTCATGCGATCGGCCAGGAACTTCGCAAACTCGGGAGAACCGGGAGTGTAGCGTCCGCCGCGCGACTCGTAAGTCTCCATCTCTTTCAATTCCGCGTCCGTATAGCGGGTGAAGAGAGGAGTGGTGATGTCCGGTGTGGGCCGCATCGCGCCGAGAAGGACGATCTTGCCCTTCAACGTGCCTTTGTACTTATCAAGGTCGCCGAGCTCCTGCACGTTCATATAGACGACCTCGCCCGAGACTGGGCCAGCGGTTGCCGGAGACCATGGTGCAGCCTGAGCCCATAGTGGTTCCGGATCGGGCGAGACCATTCGGACCCATGTGTTGATCTGCTGCCAGCCCATACCGAACTCGCCCCAGTCCTCGAGGTGCGCATTCTCCAGGCCAATCTTTGTCAGAGTGTCACGAGTCCATGCATTTGCCTTCGCCATGTTGGGCGAGCCGGTCAGTCGAGGTCCGATGCCATCTGCGAGTGCAGAGCCAAACTCCATGACGTGAGAGTGCTTCAGGCCCTCTTCGCGGATGCGCGCGTACATCGTGAGGTCGATATCTTCAGTCGCTGGCTGAGGACCGTAGTATGACGGCGTTTCAACTACAGCATCTTTTGCTTTTTTATCGGCAGAGTAGGCGGGCACTACGAAACTTGCGATTGCGACGGTGCAACAGCCCCAACGTGCAAGGGCACGAACGGATGACATACTCGGTGTTCCTCCGGGAGTTTGAACTGCGATGATGCGAAGAATAGCAGATATCACACGCTTCGGGTTATGCCCGAGCTGTCTCTCACCACCGTCGGAGGTATGTCGATCAAGTGTGGGTCTTAGGTCGAACCTAGACTTTGCGGAGCTTTCGCCGAGTCCATAGTGTGCCCAGGTAGCCTAGAGCTATAACCAGCACCAGTAGGCCGATTGGCAGCCCAAACCGTGTGTATGTCAGCGCGAAGTCGACCGCGTGGTGTGTTGCCGTGTTGTAGAAGAGGATGCCGATAATTGCGCAGAAGGTCGCCGCGAAGAACGCCGCAAACCCTAGCGCAAAGCTCATCAGCAGGCTGGTGAACAAGCCTAGATCCCCTAAGGGCACACCAAATAAATATCCCGCGCCCAAGGTTTGGGGAGAGCTCGTGGTTCTGTTCTGCGATGCTTGCGCCATACCAGTAGAATACTGCTTTATGGCAGAAGGTGTTCATAGCGGAGTAGTTCAGGCGGCGCAGGTCATCCGCGAAGCAGCGGTGCGTCAAGCGCCAAACGGTATCAACTACGCATCATTTGGCGATAACAACTTCGCCGACAAAGACCTGGAACGAATGGTCCAGGCAGTACCGATTGCAATCGCGGGAGCATTGAAGGGCAAGACTTATTACTTTGTGCCACTTGCCATGAGCGAGGCCCGAGGCAGCGAAGCCACATTGGTTTCCTCTACGTACACGCCTGAGTTGGGCGACCAGGCGATATGCCACCGTAACGTGAGCCACGATGGCGTTGAAGGGGTCTTTATCTCTACACGGCTGCTGGGTGATCGCTTTGCGCTGGCATTCGAGTTTTTCATTAACGTTGGCCACGCCTTCGTCGATGTTCTCGGCGTTCCAGAGGTATTTGAGCAGCTCGCGTGGACGCAGGCACTCGCCGACGTTCGCGGCGAGACCAGCCAGGATGCGTGGGAGAGCCGAAATCTCGCAATCGCGCCCAACGGGAAGGCGGAAAAGATAGACGGCAAACCCGTGATCGATGAGAAAGCAAAATCGAACTTTCTTGAGTCTGCATTTTCTGATTCGCTGGCAATCTATCAACTCTCTCTGTCAGTTGACTTCGACTACTCTGAGCTGAGGGAGCGTGAGTATCCTCTGCTCGCGCCGTTGGCTTTGGCAGATCGTCTCCGTCTGGTTGCCAAGCTATTTCCGCCTAATCCCAACTACGAGTTCTCGATCCGGTACCGCCGGCGCGCTTAGAGCTGGCTTGCAACCAGTGGTAGACAGCGTCATCTAATTGCTAGGAGCTACGAGATGCCTGCGATCAGAACCTGCAAGAGCTGCGGCCAGAAGAACCGGATTGCCTCGAATCACCTGGCGGACATGGGCAAGTGTGGCGCGTGTAAGACTGCGCTGCCGCCGCTCGACGAGACGATGCAGGTTGACGCGGCTTTGTTCGACGAGATTGTGCAAAGCTCTCGGGTGCCGGTGCTCGTCGATTTCTGGGCGGACTGGTGTGGGCCGTGTCGTGCGGCTGCACCCGAAGTCGCGCGCACTGCAAAAGATATGGCTGGTAATGCTTTGGTTTTGAAGGTCGACACCGACAAAAATCAGGAGTTGGCTGCGCGGTTCAATGTGCGCGGCATTCCCAATTTTGCGATTTTTTCGGCTGGCAAGCTGGTTAGACAGCAGGCCGGCGTTGTCGGTCACGATGTGATGGAGGGTTGGTTGCGATCAGCCACGTTGACATCGTCTGTTTGAACGACCGGCTGATCTATCGCAGTGCGTGATGAAGTCCCAGTGGCCCGAGTAGACCAAACGTCTGCAACAGCCAGACAATCACCGCGATGATGACTACGACGCGGATAATCTGTTTGATGGTTCCATCCATCGGGATCAGCCCGATCAAATAAAGCAGCAGACCAATCACAATCAGGGTAACGATGACGCTGATTAGTGTAGAAGTGAGCATAAGCATCTACCTCTTTCTAGAGAGCTGAAGAGTGTGATGCGGGAAAAGCTCTGTTTTTAGCACGCCTGATCAAAAAATTGATATTTCAGACACCACGACCGAGTTTGGGACGGTCTCGTGACCTCTCTGTGGCGCTATCGGTGCGGACTTACCAGTCGCGGCCGTGGTGTGGGATGCGTCCGCAGTCTCCCTCGGTCAGGTAACAACGAAGCAGCCCGCAGACCACGGCGAACCCAGCACCGATGATCATGAAGAGCACGCCAGTTGTGATCCTGCCAGCGAAGTAGGGAAAGAGGAAGACAACAACTCCGGCGTACATCAGGATTGTCAGCACAATTCGTGTGATGCTTCTCGTCACGTTCTCCCTCCCCTCGTGGACCAGAACTTCTGCATCGGCACAACGGTGTTTACGGTTTGACTCGAGCTGTCTCGAAGATGATCCGGGACAGGCTGCAAAAACCTCGCAGTACCGCACATCGTACTCCACGAAACCAGCTTTCGGCCACAGTTTTTAGAGGAGTCTGCTGCAGGTGCAGCAGTTTGCAACTATGCTTGCCGGATTTGGCGCGATTAGCCAGTGACGATTCCCATTGCAAGCACCGCACCTAGGATTGCGCTCGCGTCTTCAACTAGAGCGACCGGCCAGTCTTTGCTGTTCAGGCGGATCACGATTTCTCGTCGGATCAAGAATCCTGCGAAGGCACCTACCAGGGCTCCTCCTATACACAAGATGACACTTTCTACTCCCGAGCCGTTCAAACCCGCCGCCACGATCGCTCCAACGAGCCCGGCAAATACCAGCCTTGCGATTAAAGGGAAAGGAGCTGTTCTGCTTGGTGTCTTCGGCAGTTTATCGACGACGTACTCGCCTATCGCAAAGATACTGAAGACGATAGCGGTTATGAGCTTCGCGGCCCAGAATGCCCAGGTATCATCGAGCGGCAGGTGACCTGCGTAAGCAAACCAGCAGAGAATCGCCATCGCGGTCATGGTCCGCATGCCTGTCACCACGCCGAGCAGAGGGATGGCGAACAGCCACGTCATCATCGTCAGCGCCATTGGCTCCTCTTTCTCCGTGAAGATGCCGGGAACTGCGAGCACAGAGACCATGCCAACAAGGTACGGATTAGCAGATCAGACGAGAGATGCGCTCTCTAAGTTTCCTTGTCCCGCCGTCCGAGTGGAGTTTATTCTGCGCGGAGCCAGCCGTACAAGGGGAACTTCTCTGCCATCTCCAGCACTTGGCCGCGGATCTGCTGCAGTTTTGCGGCATCCGTTCTGTGCTCAAGAGCCTGTGCGATCCAGTCTGCGATGACTAACATCTCTGGCTCTTTCATGCCGCGCGTGGTGAGAGCGGGTGTACCGATGCGGATTCCGCTGGGTTTCATTGGGGGGTTGGTGTCGTAGGGGATGGCGTTTTTGTTGACCGTGATTCCTGCTTCTCCGAGTGCATGTTCTGCCTCTGAACCGAGAATTCCCTTCTGAAATACGTCGATGAGCATCAGATGGGTGTCGGTTCCACCAGAGATGACGCGGTATCCGTGGGCGGCTACCGCTTCGGCGAGGGTCTTTGCATTGGCTACGACTTGCTTGGCGTAGACAGCAAACTCAGGCGCTAGCGCCTCTTTGAAGGCTACGGCTTTTGCGGCGACGATGTGCATGAGCGGGCCGCCCTGTTGGCCAGGAAAGACGCTGCGATCGACACCGGCGGCGAACTCCTGGCGGCATAGAA
Organism: Tunturiibacter lichenicola; assembly: GCF_051013355.1. Lineage (GTDB taxonomy): Bacteria > Acidobacteriota > Terriglobia > Terriglobales > Acidobacteriaceae > Edaphobacter > Edaphobacter lichenicola_F. Next base: position 2,367,148 of record NZ_CP132944.1, read on the forward strand.
TAAGGCCGCTGCGGGGGCCACGGAGGGTTTTGTGGGTGGTTGTGGTGACGATGTGGGCGTGGGGCACGGGGGAGGGGTGGACGCCGCCAGCGACGAGGCCGGCGAAGTGGGCCATGTCCACCATGAGGTAGGCGCCTACTTTGTCGGCGATGGCGCGCATGCGGGGGAAGTCGAACTGGCGCGGGTAGGCGCTGCCTCCACCTACGATTACCTTGGGTTTTTCGCGTTCTGCGAGGGCTTCGAGCTCGTCGTAGTCAATGGTTTCGGTGTCTTTGCGGACCTGATAGCCGACGATTCTGTAGAGTTTGCCCGAAAAATTGAGCTTGTGGCCGTGGGTGAGGTGGCCGCCGTGAGCCAGATCCAGGCCTAGAATGCAGTCGCCGGGGCTTAGAAGGGTCATGTAGGCGGCGGCGTTGGCTTGTGAGCCGGAGTGGGGCTGGACGTTGACGTGTTCGGCGCCAAAGAGCTGTTTGGCGCGGTCGCGGGCCAGGTTTTCGACGACGTCGGCGTACTCGCAGCCGCCGTAGTAGCGCTTTCCGGGGTATCCCTCTGCGTATTTGTTGGTGAAAACGGTGCCGGCGGCTTCGAGGACCGCGCGGCTGACGAAGTTTTCGGAGGCGATCATCTCGAGGCCTTCGTGCTGGCGCTCTACTTCGTTTTCAATCTGCGCGGCGATCTCGGGGTCGGAGGTGGCCAGCGGAGCGTTCAAATCGATGGGCATGGCGTTATTTTATGTCACGTTTTTGCGTGTTTTTTTTCGGATGGAGTTTGAGGTGGAATTTTGTGGTTTTGCTGGCGTTTTTGAGGGGTGTTTTGCAAAAAGGATGGTTTTTGGTGTGGTGTTTGATGGTGAGTTTGTGGTGGAATGCGTGGCTGACGTGGTCGTTGAACAGCCATATCTTTGGTGTCGAAAGATACGCCAGGTTTTGCAACTTTATTTTTGGTTGCCTGCTTTGGCGAGGGTCGTGTTGATTAATGTTTGATCCTGTCGTCGCGATCCGCCGAGATTTGATTCTTATTCCGAACAAACGGCCGGCGCGGGCATCCATTCGCTTGTTGGGGTGTTCCTATGTACAGGCAGAAATTCGAAGCAGACAGAACTTGGAAAGGACCACTTATGCAGACCTTATATGTTGGACTTATCTTTTCGATGATGGTGGTTCTCCCGCTTCTTGTCGCAAAATGGGGCGGGTCGCCGCAACAGGATCTTGAGTCCTTCGGAAGCAGACGCCAGTAGGTTCCTCAGCAGCACAGAGTTTGAAAAGCCACGAATCGCTTTTTGTTCGTGGCTTTTCTCTGCGCGTTATGAAGCTTTTCGAGGGAGGTGTGTTTCTCAATCAGGGGGCCACGGTCCAAGAGGACCAATGCCATTCGCCTTCTCCTCGCGAGCAGCTTTAGCGTCCTCCTTGGAAAGGTACCGATCCACCGCGCTCTGCGCTCGAGGATCATCAAAATACACCAACGCGTTCGCAATGGAAGACGCCACATCCGGTGACGCATTCTTGCATGCATCAATGATCAGCGGAATCGAATCATTGTCCCGCGCCCGGACCAATCCAGCCGCTGCAAAAGTCTGAATTTCATAATGAGGGGATGAAAGAGCTCTTCGAAGCAGCCCCACTCCCCTGGGATCCCTGGTTTCAGCCACGATTTCAACGAACGTCAGCATCTCGTTAAATTCTCGATCCTGCTTGGCCCACGCCTCATATGACGAAGGCCCCTCGATTGGCTTTCCCTGCGAATCGTACTTCACGGGAGACGAGGCATCGCTTTCCAGCGCAGATGTCGCTTGCCGTAACAGAAAATCCCAGTAGATATCCTCTTTGTTTCCGAGTCCGATCAAAGCACTCGCAATCTGCGCCTTACGACGTTCATCTTGGGTATTCACAAAGTTTTCTCTCAGGATGGCAACCGTCTCCGCCGGATGTGTCGCCGCGGCTTGCCCAACGTAAGACAGCGATTCCACGTCGTTCCGTTTCAAGGCCACAATCGGATCGGGAGGGGGCAGACACTGCTCCTCAGCGGCTTGTGCAGCAGCTCGTGTCTCGGGATCGCGTTGGAAGTCCCTTAGTTCGTGCGCGATGAGGCGCACCTCATCTGGATCACGAAATCGCTTGCATGCCTCGACAATCAACGGAATCGAATCCTTGCCATTGGCACGCGCCAGTCCCCGGGCCCCTGCCCAGACGATGTCGTGGTTAGGTGACTTAAGGGCTTCGCGAAGCAATGGAATCCCTCTTGGATCGCCAGATACCAAAGAAACTTTGCTATCAAGCCCATACAACGCCGTCTCTGCTTGTGAGCCTTCAGTAACGTCATGTGCTCGGGTCCACGCGACAAACTCCGGTGGATGCCCCGACACGCAGTTAGCTAACGATATGCACTGTGGAGACGGAACATCGCTCTCAATCGCCAACTTCGCCTGCTGCACCAGAAAGTCCCAGTACGCGTTGTCCTGTCACCCAGGTCCGCTAAAGCGCGCGCGACTCTCCCCTTCACATCTGCATCCTGGCTCGTCACAAACCGTGCCTCGAGGATTGGAACAAGCTGTCCCGCCTCTCCCTCGGCAATCTGCTCTTGAGTCGCCGGACCGTAAACACCCTGCTTTAGGTGTTCGATCACGCTGCGGACTTTTTGGCTAAGGACCTCGTCAACCTGACCCTGCGACGTTTGCCCATAGGCAACACCAACCAGCACAGCACACCATACTGCGGCGTGCAGGAGTTCCGACAACACACTCGGTAAACGGAGCTGCCTCATAGACGCACCACTCTTCATGTCACATGTGCCGATGAACCACATGCCTGCGTTTGAGACGGCCAATGTTAGCACGACAATGCAGGAATTCAGGCTTCGGTTCCCCTGTGGCTTCTTTAGACACCGTTGCCGTCAGCTCAGTTTCTTGAAGCCGGCTTTCCGGCAACTCCGCCCACGGGGGTTGCCGGAGCGCCAGCAGATTCCTCAGCTTGGCTGCGGAATGACAACAAAGGTGCGGTAGGAAACCTCTATAGCAACAGGAAGACTATTCCGGGGCTGACGGAGCGGGAATTTGGTTCGGATTCGTGAAAGTTTTATGCCAAAGATATGTAAAAAAAATGTAAAAAATATACTCATTTTCTTACTCTAAAAGCGGTGGCTTTCCCGAAGAGAAGTAATAAAAAGCCCAGCTGGCATACAAACTTTTTTGGAGAAATATGAAGACGTATCGATGTTTGAATATGAAGTTTCTTGTAGTTGCATTCCTCACTGCCCTCGTGGCTGTGGCACCAGCCACACAGGCGTTCGCGCAGCTGCCTGGATCAATACCGCAGCACGGTGAGGCTGAAAATGCGAACGGTGCCGTCTATTTGCAAGACACCTATAGCGAAGCCAGAAACGGTGGGCACCTGCTTGGGGTGTGGAGGGGATCCACGAATAACACAGTGTGGATGTCGCGCGATAACGGCACGCCCTTCCAGATTGGTGGGTCAATAACCTATGTAAGTCCTACGGTGGTTCCCTGGGGGCCCACTGCCTTCATGGTCTTCCATACCGGGGATGGCGGCGGGATCTTTTACACGGTGGTGAATCAAGACGGCAGCAATTGGGGCAATTGGTACGCTATTCCGGGCAATTACACGAATCTTCCCGTGTCCGCTGCGCAGATGGGTACCAATTCCTACCAGGTGTACCTGGTGTACCACGGGTTGGGGAACGACACGCGGGTGTTTGGCACATGGTTTTCCGGCCAGAACGGCAACTGGGCCAATGGCGCGACCATAAACGGTGGATTGACGAATAGTGGCCCTGGCGTTTCCTGGAATCATGTCACGAATCAACTTGTTGTCACGGCGCAAGGTTTGGACAATCAGCTCTGGATCACCCATCAGACGCTCGGTGCCTCCAGTTGGCCCGGCTGGACTGCAACAGGCGCCTCTACCGTTGACACTCCCCATTCCGTCGCTTGCAGCAATGGGAACCTGATCGTGAGTATTCTGTTCTCCAACGGTAACCCCGCGTACGCAATATTCGACGGCTGGGCAAATCAGCAGAGTGGCTGGAGCACGGACACCAGTATCGGTCCCGTTCCCTCTGCGGTCCAACTCTCGGCGAATGGGAATACGGTGAATTCACTCTACTCCGTCAATCTGCATGTGGCGGGCCAGGCCCCCTTATATCAGGCAGGGTGGAAGCAGATCTACAGCTGCCCATAGGCAAGGTGTATTTGAGCTGTTGGTAGACGGCAGCGGAGTGATGACTGATGGTCACTCCGCTGCACCTGCCGGCTGCAATAGACTTCGTCGGCCTGAGTTCAGCTACGTCCTTCTGGAAGTAAGAACCTCCAGCTCGCGGGCCGGCTGCTGCTCTTGAGCGAGGCGCTTGAAGGACTTGTAGACGAACGACCCTAGATAGAAGCCGTCGATGTATTTGTAGGGTGTTTCGCCTGTGGTGTAGTGACCGCAGGGGAGGACCCTGGAGACGTAGTCGATCTTGCGTGCGTCGAAGTTGGTGAGGACGTCGAGGGAGTACTTGAGCGGGAAGGTGAGGTCGTAGGTTGCGTGAACGACCAGGACCCGCTTGGGCTGTGCGGCGAAGCGCTCCATGTAGGACATCGGGCTGACGATGCTGAAGATCTCGCGTACCTGATCCTGAGTGAGGCCTGCCTGCTCGAAGGCGGCCTGGATGTGGCGGGTGCTTTGGCCGGCCCAGACGACATCTCCGAACCATGTTGAAGCGTGATTGAAGGCGCAGATCTGGATGCGCGGGTCGAATGCTGCGGCGATGAAGGCGTAGCAACTTCCGAGGCTGGTGCCGAGAACTCCGAACTGCTCGTAGCCTTGCGATTCGAGCCAGTCGATGCAACTGCGGATGTCGACTACGGCCTGACGGCAGGCCTCGGTGGTGCGGCCTACATTGGAGCTGACGGCGTAGTCGGATCGCTCCAGCTCGGCGGGGCGGCGGATGTCGTGGTATGGCTTCGAGAGGCGAAGGCATGAGATGCCAAAGCTGTTGAAGAGGGTGCAGAGGGCGTTGTGGCTGAAGGCGTCGGCGTTCCACTGGGGCATGACGATCATGGCCTGTTTGGGTTTGCCCTTTTGCGATTCGGGATGGGCGGGGTACCAGCGGGCGTTGACGGTGTCGTTCTCGGGGAAGCGGGTGCGGATGGGTGAGGTGAAGCGGAGGAAATCGGCGGCTTCGATTTCGCCGGTCTCGGCCTGACGGCGGATCTCGGCGTCCTCCTGGAGGGTTTCGGGGCGTACGTTGGTGGGAAAGAGCTGGGGGTGACGACGCTCGAGGCGGAAGTCGGTGGGGGTGGTGTAGCTGTAGAATTCGTCGGCGCGGGCGACGATGTCAGCGTTGACGGCGGTCATGCGGGCGTAGTCGTCTGCTATGGACGCGGGCTGTGCCGGGGATGCGTGCACGGCCGCGGCAGCGAGAGGGCTGAAGTCCTGGAGCCAGTCAAAGCCCCATTCGAGGGGGCGAACGATGCGATTCTTGTCGCGATTGGTGAGAGCTGTCTCCCAGGAGTACATCCACTTTGCATAAAGCCTAGAGAGCATTCATACAGTTTATCAAGTGTGGGCGGGAGTTTGCCTGGGAATGCCCTGTCAGTACGCTTCGGTAAGGGTTGTCAGCGTCATGGCGCTCGCACCCGCGAGGGATCATGCGTTTTTCAATCGTCGTCACTGTTGCGGTCGTACTAACAGCCGCGGCGGCGGGTAACGCTCAATCTGTCGTGTCGAGTCTCGACCCGAGTACAGAGAATCGATGCGCGGGTGAGGGTCAACCATATTTGACGGTGGTGCTCTGTCCGACCTCGATAAGATAGCCGTCAGGATCGCGGATGTAGCAGCGCCACTCGCCGTACTTCTCCAATGGCTCGGTGATGAAGTCGGCGCCTCGACTCTTCCATAGCTCATAGCAGGCTTGAATATCGGCGACGCGGAAGTTTAGAAAGCTGTTGATGTGATTCGGGTCGGGGACGCTGAGCGTTACTGTCGGCTTGTCCGGAGTCGGGCCGCCGCCAACGTTCAAAATCATCCAGATATTCGCGAGCTGAAGGTAGCCAGGCGCGTTTCCGTCACCCAGGCTCAGGATCTGGGCGCCGAAGACCTTTTCGTAGTAGCGAGCGGATCGCTCGATGTCGGCGACGGTGATAAATTGCGCGATGCTGAGGCCCTCGCGCGGTGGCATCTCATAGATATTCTGCTCGACTTGTACGCTGCCCATGGAACAACTCCTTTCTGATATAGAGCCCGTCGGTGATGGAACATTCTAATGCGGTCGCGGTCTTCTCTCTGCGCGGAGGGCGAAGACGGCTCCAAGGGCAGCGAGCGACTTCGACGATGTGAAGGCCCTGGAGCGGAGCCAATGATAGCAGCAGCGCAAGAGAACTATCATTTCAATCACCGCAATTCTCAATCGATTAATGTAAGGGACGCGAGAGCGGCTTGTCAGTACTGGTGCGTCGCTCGTGGCCAGAGATTCCGTCGGGCGATCTCCCGAATCCTTGGGTTGAGCGAGTACATCTAAATTCTGCAACGACGTTGAGGAGAAGATGAATGGCTGCGTTCTGTACTTGCTGCGGTGCTGAGATTACGAAGAAAGCGAAGGCGTGCCCAGACTGCGGCACTCCTCAACATGGGATGTCGTCTTCTTCTCTTGGCCAACAGCAATTTACTAAGGGAAGAGCCCTAGTCGAGAGAGATGCTGATCACTCCGCCGGAGAGTCCAATAAAGGGTAGTGGAACGTTGATAGGTTCATGGACGTCTTGTAAGGAAACCTAAGCCGACATTATTGGTATTGATCCTCCAGAAGTTGAAGCGAACGAGCAGGAATGGCTTGTCCGCTCCTGCTCGCTGGCGATTTGGTGCATTTACAAGCTCGGGTGTAGATCGCGTACGGGGCTTACCTGCTCGAGAAGTGACGCAACGTGGAGAATCGTGGACTCGGCTTGCCAGTTGCCGACGATCTGGACACCGATGGGCATTCCATCATGGCTGGTGCCGAATCGCATTGAAACGCCCGGCAGGCCAGTAACACTCAACGGCGTAGTCGCAGACATTATTCCCATGATGTTCACCGTCTGCCCGTTGATCAGCAACTCTGCCTGGCCGTGCTTGAAGGAAGGAGTAGGGATGACCGGGGTGAGCAAGACGTCGTACTTTTGGAAGTACTCGGCATAGCCATCCTTCAGCCGCTCCGCACCTTGCGCAGCATCGATGTAGTCTGCCGGGGGAGTGTCGGGCAGCGAGAGCATGAATCTGGCCATGTCGCCAATTTCATTCTCGCTGCGGCCGGTCGTCGTCTTCACGAATCCAGGCTTCATCTCGAGGACATGCAGACGGGTGAACACATCGAGCGCGAAGTCGCGCTCCAGTGCAGGGATACGTACGGATTCGACGGTGTGGCCGAACTCTTTTAGTGCTATCGCCGCAGCTTCAACGGTAGCTGCGGTCTCGTGGTCGACAGGGCTGAAGCCTGGCTCGACCAGCCAGCCGACGCGGAGCGCACGCTTGCTGGAGCTGTCGGTTCCGTAATCGAATGGGATAGCGCTGCTGGAGTAGCCGTCTTGTCCATCTGATCCAACGAGCTGAGAGAAAGCCAACGATAGATCGCGAATGCTTCGTGCCATTGGGCCAACATGCCAGAAACGGCGTGGCTCACGTGGCCAGATACCTGTCATGGGGACGCGTCCGTGGGTTGCCTTGAGCGAGACAATGCCGGTGTGGGCTGCCGGACCACGCAGGGAGATCGCAAGGTCGGTACCCAGGCCAAGCGGAGACATGCCCGCTGCGATCGCTGCCGATTCGCCACCGCTTGAGCCGCCCGGCGTCAGGTCCAGGTTCCAAGGGTTGTTCGTCCGGCCCGTGAGTAGATTGTCACTTTCGATCCCGTAGGAGAATTCAGGAAGATTCGTCTTGGCAAGCAGAATGGCTCCTGCTTTTTTCAAGCGCGCAACGCTGGTTGCGTCAGTGTCGGGCGTTCGTCCCTTGAAGATTGGTGTTCCACGTTGGGTCTGCACCCTGGCCGTGTCTATCGAATCCTTTGCCGTGAATGGCACACCGTGCAAAGGTCCTAACTCGTCTCCGCGCTGTACCGCGTCCTCTGCCTCCCTGGCGGATTTCATGGCATCTTCGGCGATCGTGACGATCGCATTCACCTTCGGGTTGACGACCTCGATGCGATCGAGGTGTGCCTTCATGACTTCGACCGGGGAGACCTCGCGTGTGCGGATCAGTTCGGCCAGCTTGGTTGCGTCGGAATAGATCAGTTCATTGCTCATTGTGTTCCCTCCCTACCTGCCACTTGACAGGTATGTCAATTGAGATTCTACCTGCCACATGGTAGATTCAGAAATCGAGAGAGTTTTTCAATGATGGGAGGGTGCGTGATGAGTGCAAATGCTCGTGAAGACATCCTGGCCACCGCGAAGCTTGTTGCTCAAGCTCACGGTTATGCAGGATTGAACTTCCGTGATTTGGCTGAACAGGTCGGTATCAAAGCCGCAAGTATCTACTATTACTTCCCGAGCAAAGCCGAACTGGCTACGGCGGTGGCAAAGCGCTATTGGGAGGATGCTGCAGCTTATCTTGAGTCTTTGCTGCAGAACTCACCGAAGCCGCTGGATGCGTTGCGCCGCTATCCGGAGACCTTTCGCTGGGCGCTAGAGAACGACAATCGCATCTGCCTTTGCAGCTCTATGTCTGCGCAATTCGACGACCTGCCTGACGTAGTGAAGACGGAAGTTCAAGCGTTCACCGACGTCAACGTTGCCTGGCTCAGAAAGACATTGGTTGCCGCTAAGGTTGCTAACCCCAAGCAAGCCGAGAAGCGAGCACGTGCTATCTATTCTGGAATCGTGGGTGCTCAACTGATGGCAAGGGGCCGCGCAGATATCGCTCTCTATGACAGCCTGATCGACAGCTACCGAGCCGTAGGATTGCTTCCCGCGTGAAGGCAGATTCGGCTCGGGAAGAATGCAGACCTCCGTTTCCTGGAAGACTTCTACGCGAAAGAGTTTAGAGGCTACGAAGGCCGCGTTGGGCAGTTCGACCTGCGGTTCACGAATGTCTTCGTATACCGCGATGGTCGATGGCAGCTGGTAAGGCATCAGGCTGCTCAGACTCGAAGCTGAGTAGTTTTGTCGTCTTGCGCGATCGAATTTAAGCGCGAACTCTCGATGAGGCGAAGTGTTCGAGCCAATGCGTGCTGGAGGGCGGAGAGTCCGTCGAGTTCGAAGGATGTCTCTGCTTGCGGTGGGTGGGATGGCGCGCATCTGTTTTGGCAGGCGTCGCATGAGTTGGTGAGTTCGTTTGAGAGCGTATTCGGAGTGCACATGGCTGGCCTCTGGATCGATGACGGATTTTTCGTGCGCTGCGCCATGAGACGCGCTGCGATTGCGAGTGAAGATGAGGCCACGCAGCCGCAACGCGTCGTCAGGAACGGCGAGAGTGTACCTAAGCAGAAAATGTTGCAACGGCAGGGCCAATGGACGAGCCGTAGTTCAGGGATTGCGGATCGCTCGGAGGTCCGTTTCCGAGAGTTTGTTGAGGCGCCCAACTGTTTTGTGCGCCGCTTGGGCTTGAGGAGTACCAGATGGCTGTATCGCCGGGGTCGCCCTTCCAACTCATGAAGAGTTGTGAGTTGAGGATGCAGAGGCTTGGGCCAGTGGAGGTTCCGATTCCGGGGACGTTCCATCGATAGACCCAGGACGCGGTGTTCGATGGGAGAAGGCCGACGTTGGCGATCTGCGACATGTAGACGCTGGTGTCGCTGCCGACTCCTTTGAAGGCGAGAAATACCTGTCCATTGAATACGGTGAGCGATGGGACGAAGCTGCTGCCAGCACCGGGGATGGCGCCGTGGTGGTGCCAGACGTTGGGATCCTGCGCTGTGGCCCAGTAGAGAGCATCGTCGCTGCCTTCGCCGCGCCAGACCATGATGAGAGTACCGGCGAAGTTGATGATGGCGGGAGTGAATTCGCTGTTGATACCGGTTGGGAACTGCGCGATCTGGTTGCTGAGGTTTGCGTCGAAGATGCCGTACCAGATCGAGTTGTCATTTCCGGCGGCGTGCCACACCATGAGTGCGGTGTTGTTCCAATTGGCGAGAGACGGGCCGAAGGATGTGTGGGGCATGGGATCGTTGCCGGGGCCGACGATCGCCAGATTGTTTGTCCAACCGGCTTCGGCGGGGGTGACGGAGAGGCCGGAGAAGGGCGCGGCCACTGAGGGATTGGCGATGTACTTACTCATCCAGATGGCGCCGTCGTTGACGACGCCCTTCCAGGTCATGAGCATGGTGTTTCCAACCTGAAGAAGCGCGGGGCGGGTGGATGTTCCGAAGCCGATGACTCCTACACGGTCGGAGATGAAAGCTTCGGAGTAGGTGTAGCCGTTGTTTGGAGTGTAGTTCTGTGTGTGCTGATAGTAGATTCCATCGTCTTCAGCGCCTTGAAATGCCATGAATGCAATTTGCATCGGGTGTTCCTTCCGTGGGGTCTTTGAGGTTCCGTGAATTTGGACCTACAGGAAAATTGCAGCGTAGCGTTGAGACTTCGACCTTTTACAGGCGCGAATGGAGATGAATCTTGGTGTTGTCTATTTTTTCGGGTTCGCCAACGAACTCACGTCTGCGACGGCGGCGTGAGTAAGACGAGTCCGCGTAGGCGCATATCAGAGCGAAGGTCGCAAGAATGAAAAATACGGTGATGCCGGCGATGAAGTCGATTGCCATGACGTCCTCCCAAGATTTCTCAACGGAGGGCACTCTATAACTGCCCTCGTTTGATAAAGCGCAAGGGCAGGATGATTCGGGCAACACTTCTGCAGTATTTTTTTTTGCGCGGCGAAGACCTGGCGTAGATCCAGCCGGCCAGCGAACTGCTACGTTGATGATTCTTCAGGGCCGCGCTTCGTAGACGAGGTTGAACGGAGTTTCGGCGGCGCGGCGGAAACGGGTGAATCCGGCAGAGGTGACGACATCGCGGATGCGCGCTTCGCCGGATTGCGCACCGAGGCACAGCCCGACCTCCTGCGATCGTGAACAGGGCGTGCAGAGCAAGGTGGAGAAGGAGTAGTACACGCGGCCTACGGGGTTCAGGTTGTCCTTCAAGTGATCGTTCGCGAATGGCTCGACGATCATCCAGGTGCCGTCTTTTCGGAGTGATTTGAGAACGTGGGTGGCGGCACCGACGGGATCGCCCATGTCGTGGAGGCAATCGAAGACGGCAACAAAGTCGTAGTCTGTTCCTGGATACTCCTTGGCTTTGGCGACTTCGAAGTTGATGGAGTCGCCAATTCCCTGTCGCTTCGCGGAGTCTCGCGCACCTGCAATCGATTGGTCGTGAGAGTCGAATCCGACGAAGCGTGATTTGGGAAATGCCTTGGCCATCAAGATGGTTGATGCACCTTTTCCGCAGCCGACGTCGGCGACTTTCGCACCTTGTTCGAGCTTCTGCTGGACACCGTCGAGCGCGGGGATCCACGAGGTGACGAGATTCGCGGCGTAGCCAGGGCGGAAGAACTTCTCGCAGCCGTGAAATACGGCCTCGTTATGTTCGTGCCAGCCCATGCCTGCTCCTGTGCGAAAGGACTCGGTGATGCGGGGAACGGCGGCGAGCGAACCTAACGCCAGTTCGAATGCACCGGGGAGGTAGGCGGGGCTGTCTTCGTTCGCGAGCGTAAAAGCCTGCTCCTCGGTGAGGCTGAACTTGTTTGTGTTTTCGTCGTAGGTTACGTAGCCGCCAGAGGCCTGCGAGCTGAGCCACTCGCGTACGTAGCGTTCATCGGTGGAGGTTTTGGCCGCGAGTTCGGCGGAGGTCATGGGGTGGGCGGCGAGTGCTTTGTAGAGGCCGAGCTTCTCGCCGATGACGACCATTCCGGCATGTGCTGTTGCTCCAAGGTCGCCTACGAAGCGGCCAACAAATGCATTGAGCTTGTCCATATCGAGTGCCATGAGTGCTCCTCCAAGCAGGGGCACCATGTTAATGGAATCAGAAGAAATTGTCGCTGGGCGGAGTTCGCTCTCAATCCAGAGACAGGCCATCCCTAGTACTTTTTGCAGGGAAATCTTTTGAATCTGCAGTTCATTCCTTGGCCAGTCATGCATCTAATGGTTCTACCAGGGGGATTGGGATGAACGTGGCGTTGGTAGGGGTGGTGGTGATTTGCGTTTTGATTCTGGGGTGGATCGCGGTGAAACGCCTGCGAGCTAAGCGCGAGGTGGAGTCCAAGAGTATTGAGTCGGAAGAGCTTTATAAGTTGCTTGGTACGAAACGGGTTCTGTTGTATGACGTGCGTCAACCTCTGGATTTTCTGGCGTATCCGGAGATCATTCCGGGGGCGATGAGGATTGCGCCAAAGGATATCGCGGAGCAGACAGCGTCGTTTTCTCGTGACCAAATCTCCGTGATCTATTGCACTGGGGCCGACGATGAGACTAGCCTGATGGTTCTGGGGAAGGCACGGGCCTTGAATTTTACTCGCGTGAAGATGTTGAAGGGAGGACTCGCGTCGTGGAAGGCAAAAGGGTATCCGGTAGAGGCTTATAAGGAGTCTTTCCAACTGGATACTGCTACCTGAGTCCGCGTGGGCTGTGCAACATTCGCTACGTGATGAACGTAATAGAAAGACAGATTGTTTTGTAAGGGATTACGGCCTGGACTTCTGTCAGTCCGTCAGGGATAGTTTTTCTGAGCAGGGCGACGACGTAAGATTTGATAGAGATGAAGTTAGTTCTACTCAGGGAACTGTGATCGCTAAGCATATTTGAGTCTCAGGGGTCCCATGAACTTCAACCTGGCATCGCCTTTTTATGAGCAGGCACGTGCTCAACCTGAAAATCTCGCGCTGCGCGTCTCGGGCAAGGCCTACTCGTATGGGGAGCTGGCTGCCCTCACAGGCCGCGCGGCTGCTGCGCTGGGTGATGCGAGAAAAGTTGGTGTGCTCGCTTCGAGAACCCTGGGTGCGTACGTTGGGATCCTGGCCTCCAGTTGGAGTGGCGCTGCGTATATTCCACTGAGCCCCACCAAGCTTCCGGATGAGAGACTTGCGGCGATCTTAGAGATTATTCGGCCCGATGCGCTGATCGTGGACTCAGCGGGTCTTGCGCGGATGACTCCGGCTCTGCGCGCAATTGCGCCTCCATTGATTCTCGATCTTTCAGGCCAATTTAATTTGTTGCCTGAACTTAATTCGTTGACGAAAGAGCGAGTGGAGGCCCCGAGCCTTCGTGGCGCAGACGATCTTGCCTATGTGATCTTTACGTCTGGGACGACTGGAGTTGCCAAGGGAGTTGTGATCAAGTTGGGAAGCATTGCTCAGTTCCTTGAGGCAATGCGCGTCCGCATTAAACCTGTTTCAGCGGATCGGATCTCGCAGACCTCTGAGCTTTCTTTCGACGTGAGCGTCTTCGAAATGTTCCTTGCGTGGGGCAGCGGAGCTTCCGTGTATGTTGTACCGGCGACCCAACTGATGTCGCCGTCGCACTTCATCACGGATCACGGGCTGACGATATGGTCTTCCGTTCCGTCCATCGCTGCGTTCATGCGTGGCGTGAAGACGCTGAAGCCTGGAGCCTTTCCCTCACTTCGTTACAGCGTATTTTGTGGTGAAGCGCTGCCCTACCCGCTGGCTGAGGCGTGGCAAGCGGCTGCTCCTTCGAGCATCGTCGAGAATCTGTATGGCCCGACCGAGGCGACCGTCGGTTGTGTGAGTGCGACGGCGGGTTCTGAGTTCCCTGCTACGCCAACCCTCAATCTTGTTCCAAGCGGATTACCGCTGCCTGGAGTTGAAGCTGCAGTCGTTGATGAGTCGCTCGCATTTTTGCCGGTCGGAGAGGTAGGTCAACTCGTTATCGCAGGCGGACAACTAGCTGAGGGGTACTACAACGAACCGGAGCTGACTCGTGAACGCTTCCCTACGATCGATGGCAAGAGATGGTATCTGACTGGCGATCTTACTCGACAGGACGAACACGGAGCGTTCCACCATCTTGGCCGAATGGATCGGCAGATTAAGCTGATGGGGCAGCGCGTGGAACTGGAAGAGATTGAAGCGCATCTGCGCTCGGTCTCGAACTCGGATAATGTTGCTGCGGTGGCGTGGCCAATCGAGGACGGTCTGGTTCAGGGTGTTGTTGGGTTCACCAGTGGGGTGTCTGCGTCTCCGCAGGAGTTGCTCGATTTGCTTCGACGCAGGCTGCCTTTGTACATGGTGCCGCGCCGCATCGTGCAACTCGATGAGCTTCCGCATACTTCAAGCGGAAAGATCGACCGTAATGCGCTGGTGCTTCCCCTGAATGAGTCTCCAAGCTTGTATGAAGAGGCTTCTTGAATGTGGTCCGTTACAAGTTGGCTGCCCAATCGGTCGATTTGAACCAGTAGATGCGGCGGCTGTCGAACCACTTGTCGGCGGAGCGCGCGGCGATCCACGAGTTGAGATAGTTGACGAAGTCCATGTCTCCCCTGCGAACGGCGAAGCCGGCGGGGAAGGTTCCGAGGGGAGCGATCGTCGGTACCGACACTGCGTCCGGGTAGAGCTTGGAGAGAATATCCAGGCGAGGACTGTCGGCGACTGCGGCTGTCAGCTTGCCGGCAACGAGGTCGGTGAACAACTCACTGTCTTCGGTGTAGGTGTGGAGGAAGGCGTTCGGAAATGCCAACGCCGCTAAATCCTCTGCTGTCGTTCCTTCGATGACTCCGATGGTGACGCCTTTTTTGTTGAAGTCCTTTATGGTTTTCAGGTCGCCACCCATCTTCTTGCTTGCAGCGATGGTCACATCGGTCACGTTGTAGGGCTGGCTGAAGTTCACCAGTAATGCTCGATGCGCCTCGATCGAGAAACCCGCGATGATGATGTCGAATCGGTCGGCATCGAGATCGGGAATGAGGTAGCGAAATTCGTCCGGGTGGAATTCGGCTTTGACTCCGAGGTCGCGGGCGAGTTTTTTTGCTACGTCGATCTCGAATCCGATTAGTTTGCCCTCTTTGTCGTGCATTGCCCAGGGAACGATCTCTGCTACGCCTATACGCAGCTTGCCGCTCTTTTTAATTTCGGCGAGCATATCGATGTTGCTGCGCGGTGCTACGGTGGCCTGGGCGGCGACGGCTGACGGGGGCGCTGGCGTGGTCTGCTGCGTTTGTGCCGTGGCAGAGATCAGCGATACTGCCAAGGCGACAAGGCATTGCATCGATATAGAAGCAGATGATTTCTTCATTTCTGCAGACCCTCGTTCGTTGCATATAGGCAATGGTACTGCTCGCTCGGTGGCTGGTTAGCGTGGTGGGTGTCGGCCAAAGCCGTTGTAACCGTCGACGTAGCCTGCGTCGAAATCATTGGAATACTTCGTTGGGCGACGCCCACTCCAATACAAGGGGTAGTTCGGCCTGCCATTGTCCGCGTCCTGCCGTCCGATGCGATAGCCATCGTTGTAGTAGTTCACGCGATCGTGATCGTATTGTGAGTCGTCATTATTGTTGCTGTTGTTGTTCGCAGCGGCGACCGCCGAGCCGAGGATCAGCGCGCCGAGGATACCGCCTGCGATGACAGCACCGGTGTTGCTGTTATTGTTGCCGCTGCTGGTGTGAGTATTGGCAACGGGGCCATAGCTGAACTGAGCACGGCAACCGCGATCGACCCAGATGCCGCGAGGGTCGAATCCCCAACTGTATCCTTGTTCGCAACGGGATCCGGAGATCTGTCGCACGAGCTGCACCTGGTTTTGCGTATCTGCGCGGCAGTAATGGTAGTCGCCGTCGTCGCTCGAGCAGGTTAGACCGCCTGTTTGCGCCATTGTGAAGGTGGTAAGTAAGACGATGAGGAGCGCGGATACGACACGAGAGATGATCAACCAATACCTCCAGAGTGCAAGGGCTCACAAATTCGATTCGATCCTACATGAGTTCTTTGACGGTTTTGTATTGCTGCTTGGAAAAAAGATACAATTCGCCCGCGTATGTTTCACGATTCAAACGCGGCTGATATCTGCGCGCTGTAAGTTTTGCTAGTGGTTGGAAGCAGATGGCGCGGTTAAACTACCGACGCGGGCGAGGCTTGAGAGATTTTCTTCCTGCAAGTATGAAGCGGGTTTTTATCGCGGATACTTCCCCGAGTATTTCAGTTGGAGAAGATAGAACGTCGTCGAGTCGAAGTGTTGTTTTGAGGAGGAGTATATGGGTTGCATCGCGGTGGCGAAGCAGAGTATCTCTCTCGGATTGAGCATTGCTTTAGTCTTCACGGTTGGCCCGGGAGTCGGTAGCGGTATGGCGTATCAGGCGACTGCTCCTGCTGCTCCTGCGGCGAACGGGGCGGCGCCTGCGAGTTATCCCGGACAGGGCGCGCCGGCGACCACTGACGAGTTGCAGAGTCTCGTGGCGCCGATTGCTCTCTATCCGGATGCGCTGGTGGCGCAGATTTTGAGTGCTGCGACCTTTCCTGACCAGGTGGCGATTGCGAACTATTGGGTTCAGCAGAACAAGACTCTGACGGGGAGCGCTCTGACAACGGCGGTTGATAAACAGACGTGGGATCCGAGTGTGAAGGCGCTGACGCAGTTCCAGTCTGTGTTGAACGACATGGCGCAGAATCTCTCGTGGACGTCCTCGCTCGGTGAGGCGTATCACAATCAGCAGGCCGATGTGATGACGGCGATACAGACGTTGCGAGCGAAGGCGAAGTCGGCGGGCAATCTGAAGTCGGGCTCGCAGATCACTGTGGTGCAACAGGCTCCGCAGACCATAGTGATTCAGCCGACGAATCCGCAGGTTGTGTATGTTCCGGTGTACAACCCGACTGTTATCTATGGCACTCCTTACGTTGTTCCGGGTTACTCGACTGGGGATCTTGTGGCGGCTAGCGTTATTTCGTTTGGCGCGGGGCTGGCTGTTGGAGCGATGATGAGTAGCAGCTGGGGATACAGCAGCTGGAGCTGCAACTGGTACGGTGGTGCCGCTTATTATCACGGCGGAGCTTACTACGGGAACGATGCGTGGCATGGTGGCTACTATGGCTCGAGTGGGAGCGCCTATGGAGCGTATGGCAGTGCGCACTATGGCTCGGGCTATAACCCTTCGACTGGCACGTATGCGCGCGGCGCGTCTACATCGACGGCTTATGGTACGCAGAAGGTTGGACAGGCTTACAACCCATCGACCGGCGCTTACGGTGCGACACATCAGGGTTCGAATGCCACGTCGAACTGGGGGAGTTCTACGGTCTCGAAGAATGGGCAGACAGTGGATACACAGCACTACTCGAGTGCAGCAACCGGAAATGTTGGGACAGCCGAGAGCTCGAATGGAAACAAGTACGCCGCGGCTAATGGCAACGCTTATAAGGACACAGGGAGTGGCTGGGAGAAGGCGGGGTCGAGCTCCGATGCGGCACATGGCTGGGGAGGTAGTTCGTCGGCAGCAACACAATCGCATAGCAGCAGCTCGTTCAGCGGCTGGGGTAGTCATTCTGCTGATTCGGGTGGTGGCTGGGGCTCGCGCGCTTCGAGCTCTCGTGGCTGGGGAAGCAGTGGCGGCGGTGGTGGTGGATGGGGCGGCAGAGGCGGTGGTGGTGGTGGCGGAAGACGGTAGCGGACACGTTTCGAGAACGGCGATACAGGAATCACATTCACTGGAGGATCAAGCATGTTTTTTTTAGTCCGCAAACACACCGGTATTATGTGGTCCTGCTTGTCGCTGACGCTTGGTCTCGGTTTAGTGCTCTCTCTTACTGCATGCAACAAACAAGCGCCGGTCGAGGCTGGGCCGAAGACGTTTGCTTCGCCAGATGAGGCCAGTAAGGCCCTGGGGGATGCCGCTAAGGCGCATAGCAGGGATACGATTCTTGCGATCTTTGGGCCGGGTTCCGAGGAGATTATCTCCACTGGCGATGCCGCTGAAGATAAAGCGGCTGTCGATGGCTTTGCGCAGGCGTACCAGGTGATGAACCGATGGCGAAAGATGCAAGATGGCAGCGCAGTGCTGCTGGTGGGTGCAGATAATCAAGCCTTTCCTATACCGCTGATGAAGAATGCTGCGGGTGCGTGGTACTTCGATGTGCAGGCTGGGAAGAAGGAGATTCTGGCGCGGCGTATAGGCAGGGATGAGATTGCGGCTATCTATGTTTGTGGAGCGTTGGCGCAGTCGCAGGCGCAGTACTTCTCGCAGAAGCATGGTGGGGTGAAGCAGTACGCGCAGAAGTTCATCAGCGATGCGGGCCAGCAGAATGGCTTGTATTGGGAGTCGCCGGAGGGTGCTCCACGTAGCCCGCTTGGACCGCTGGTTGCGTTTGCATCGGACGAGGGGATCACGATCAAACCGGATAAAGCGCAGCCCTACTACGGTTATTTTTATCGCCGGCTGGACTCGCAAGGCGCGGATGCGAAGGGCGGCGCGAAGGCGTTTGTGGTGAATGGAAAGATGACTGGTGGATTCGCCTACCTTGCTTATCCGGCAAAGTATGGCGACTCGGGAATCAAGACGTTCATGATCAATCAGGATGATGTGGTCTTCGAGAAGGATCTTGGAACGGATACCGTGGATGCGGCAAAGAAAACGGCCTCGTTCAATCCCGACAAAACGTGGACTGCATTGCAGTAGTCGGTCGTTGAAGCAAATCGCCGTTAGCGATTGACGCTATTTGTCTTCAAGTGCCGCATCCTTCTCCACCTGGATATGCCTGGGTTGGCATGCGCTCTCAGCGACCAGCGATGGTTTTGGAGTTATGACCCGGCGATCGCGGCCGGAGGCGGTTTAGTTGATGGATGTCCATGCAGAGCAGATAGAGAGCTGCAAGGATGGAGACTGTAGAGACTGCTGCAACGAAGTCGTTTAACATGATCGTCCTCCTTCGCAGGCCAAGTTCACAACTGCCTTCACCCTATAAAGCGGAAAGGGCAGCAAATTCGTGCCATGGCGCATCGGTCTGACGCCAGCGCGATGCTTCCGCTTCTCTGGGGTAGAGGAAAGTTGGAATTCGGTTCTGAATGAGATTCACAGTTCCAGGCGGATGTGGCATTCTTATGTCTGGCAGCCGACATTAGCTGTCATCGCTGAATGTTGCGACTCTGTTTTGCCCTTTTGCATGGACGGCAGAGATGAGCAGTGACGAATCTGCAGAGGTTGACCGTTCGGAGTGCTGCCTGGTGCCTGAAAGTCCGACTCCATTCAACGCCGCCGCCTTTCTTGCCCAAGCGGGCCTGGGGAAGAAGATCGTGCGTTTTCGCAAGGGTGCAAAGATCTTTTCGCAGGGCGATATTGGGTCCAGCATCTTCTACATTCAACAGGGCAAGGCGAGACTTACTGTCATCTCGGAGATTGGCAAGCAGGTCACGCTGGCGATCCTGAATGCGGGAGATTTTGTGGGTCAGGAGTGCCTGCCTGCGGGACACCAACTCCACATTGCTTCAGCGACAGCCCTGACCGAGTCTGTGATGCTTCGCATTGGCCGCAATGAGATGATTCGCGTCCTTCACGATGAACAGATTATGTCGGAGTTTTTTGTTGCGTATCTCCTAGAGCGGACGAGTCGCATTCAGGATGACCTGATCGATCAGTTGTTTAACTCCACGGAGAAGCGGCTCGCACGGACGCTGCTGAATATGGCGAACTTCGGTAAGCTCAACGAGCCGGAGACAAATGTTCCGAAGATCAGCCAAGAGGCTCTTGCGTCGATCATCGGTTGCACGCGCAGTCGCGTAAATCTGTTCATGAATCGGTTTCGCAAGGCGGGATACATCGAGTACAACGGAGATATCAAGGTCAACCGCTCTCTGCTGAACGTTCTTCTCCACGATGCCGACCCGGCGATTCGCGAAAGATCGGCTGTGAAACCGCAGAAAGCACACGAGATATCTCCCAAGCCTAAGAAGACGAGGAAATAATCGATCGTTGTTCTTAACCGGACAGCTAGTCAAAATTTCAGGTGAAATGCTTGGATGGTGAAGACCGGGCATGTTTTCAAAAGGAGATGGCCATGCTAGACGACAAGCTCTCTGTGCTTCTGGTTGACGATAATATTTCGATACTGAAGTTGTACTCCGCCCTGCTTCAGTCGATCGGCTACATTGTTCAGACTGCCGGAAATGGTGTGGAAGCTCTTCAATCTTTACGCGAACATATCCCCGATCTCATTGTGTCTGATCTCGATATGCCTGTGATGTCAGGCTTTGAACTGCTGTCGATTGTCCGGCGGAGGTTTCCGTTTGTGCAGGTGGTTGCGATGAGCGGCGCTTTTGCGGAGAGCAGCATTCCCGCTGGCCTGTGTGCCGATGCGTTTTATCCGAAGGGCAAGAACAGCCCAGCGGTTCTGCTCGACCTCCTGACGGATGTAATGACGCGGGAGCGGATGGAGAGTCCTCGCTCTGCAGACGCGACGCCTCCTTTCTGGACGGCGAAGATTCCTTACGAGGGTGCTGATAGCTTTTCGATACTGCTGGCGTGTCCTGACTGTTTTCGCTCCTTCCCAAACGGCTTTGTGGAGGCGAATCCTCTTCTGGTTCAAAAGACGAAGTGCATCTACTGCGGCGGCCATATCAGATACTCCGTGATCGACACGCCAATCACTCATTTTCCTTTCAATCTCAAGGTTTCAACTGTGGTGCAATAAGCTGGAACTTGCATGAAGACCTTGTTTTTGTCGCTATCGAGCAGGAAAGGACGATATGCACGAGACCAGTAAGTGCCGAATCGAAATGATGCTGATCGACCTGGTTGAAGATGCGTTAGTCAAGTTGAATGGTCACCAACAACGATCGGTCAAACGTGTGAACGACGCCCATATGGGGTTGATCACTGCAAGGGCGCTTTGGGAGAAGCACAAGGTAGAGTGCCCGGTTTGCTGCAGGCAGCTGGTCAACTAGGTGGAGTGACTGTCTGGCGGACTTATGCGATAGATCGGCTGGCTTTGCGGCGGAATTGGCGTGGGCGGCCTTTTGACAGCAGACTATGTGCGCTAATTGCGGGCCTTGAGCGTTTTTCTTCGGGCGGAATCAAAGAACGTCTGTTTGGGGACAGGACCCGCTTTTATTGACCGCGTAAAGTGGAAAAGATTTACCACTATTGCGCCGATTCGCGGAAACAAACGGCATCCAAGATAGTAGCAACGATACGTCTGTACATGTTGAAAACAAAGAATGACGGGGGTTTTCGCGGCAACGGCACCCAACGTGCAACTGTGCAAGATGTAGCACACACTGCGATCTTGAAGGGAGGCAACATATGGCAGCGATCACACTTTTTACATGCCTTTGCGGAGTACAGAAGAAAACAAGCAACCACTGGGTGCTGGCCAAGGTTACGTCGCGTGGCATTACGTTTATGCCATGGGATACCGATCTTGCGATGAGTCGGGACATTGTCATTCTTTGCGGGGAGGGTTGCGCGGCATCCTTGTTGAGCCGTTCGCTCGGCGACTGGAAGCGACCTGTTGCAAGCGTGTCTGAACCCGTGACCGGAATAGAGCTCGAGCTGGCAGTAGCCTAGATGGTGGGCTGCTCGGATCCCTTACGGGATGCCCTTGTCTGCGCGCGATCTATGCAGACCCGGGCGCGGTAGTTCTGGGCGCGGTAGTTTTCGAGTTCGGAGGCGGCGGGCGCGGGGGCCGCGAAGTATGACTATCCTGCGGCTTGGGTGTTTGCGCTCGGCTTCGATTTTATTTCGATTGATTGTTCCAATTGACTATGACGATGTTCGCTTGACCGTTTCGTCTGGAAATTGCGTTGAAGCTTGAGTACGCTTCAAGGCAAAGAACGAGGGCGATGCGATGAGTGCAGATTCGAAGGTGGATGCGAAGAGACTGTCAGGTGCGTTAGCGGAAGATCGCACAGAGATGGCAGCGTTGCGGGTCGGATTGGCGATCGATCGGACGACGCTGGCTTGGATTCGAACGACACTTGGAATGTCGAGCTTTGGACTTGGGATGATCGGCTTCTTTCGCGCTGCTCGCGAACATGCCGAGACGCCTGAGAGCGTTCGGCTGCACGAGGGCGCGATTCACTTCGGCGTGCTTCTGGTGTCGATTGGTGTGGTTGCTTCGGTGCTGGTAGCGATCTCGCATGTGTCGATGCTTCGGAAGCTGCTCGCAGGTGAGATACCGGTGCCGGCTGCGTGGCCACTGAGCATTACGATCTGCCTGCTGCTTTCGCTGCTGGCTGTTGCGGGGCTTTGGGTAGTGTTTCGTGGGTAGGACTACTGCTTCGGCTCGGGGATTGGTGGCGTGACGCTTTCGACGATGACGCCTTCGGTCTCGAAGTGGGTGACGCGGTGGTTGGTGGTGTGACCCATGAAGATCGCCTTCTTGAGGAGGGTGATGAGAGGACGAGAGGTCTCGGGAAACCAGCGGTCGGAGGATTGATCCCAGTCGACGGCGAGGTTGTAGGTGGCATCGCATTTGGGACAGGTGAGAGGCGCTTCGAGCCAACGCTGGAAGGATCCGGTGGTGAGCTTGCGGACGGGGTCGGTGCCGGAACGGATGGCTGCTATGCGGAGATTCATCGCTAAGGACAGCGTAGCATTCGGGGTGTCAGGTGCGTGAGGGCCTGGGCCATGTTGGCTGGATGGCGGTGTTTTGCGCGGCGATGAACTTCCATTGATCACCCGCTTTGAGGGCGACGTACTTCATACGTGATTTGAGAACTCCGGGAGTGGTGGGTGCGATACCGGGAGCGAGGGTGTTGAAGCGTGAGAGGTCATAATCGGTTTCGATGACGGCGATGTTGGGAGCCGGTTCGGTGATCTTGCGAATCGCGATCCTGATGTGGCTGCCTTTGTAGGGGCCGCCGAGAATGAAGACGTGCTGGCGGGCGATTTCATCGCGGCCCTGAAAGACGTCACCGAGGACGTTGACGTAGTCTGCGTCGTCGGTGAAGACGGAGGCCCAGGCGAGGCCGTCTCCCGCGTTCCAGGCGGTCTCCTGATCGTGGATGATTTGCTCGAGGATGAGGCCGGCGTTAGACATTGGACTCCTTGGCGACGGTAGAGACGTAGGATGTGCGGATGCTGCGGAATCAAGGGTACACCCTGGATGGATTCGGGGCGCTTATGGCTGGTGGACTGCAAATACAACTGCAACGGCAAATACGGGGGTCCTTCGCTTCGCTCAGGATGACGGCTCAAAAAGGGTGGCTTGAAAGATGGCGACGTTGACGTGAAAGAAGTTGACGATTGATCAGAGAAGACCGTTAGAGTTCGGAGAAGACGAGGCAGACTCGGCCGACGATGTAATCGCCAGGGGTTTCGTGGGTGGCGAGAGGAAGGAGCTGGACCGGGAAGTCGCGTGAGTAGGGGCGGAGGATGAGACGGCCCTCGTCGAAGTCGACGAAGCGCAGAAGGAGAGCGACGCCACAACGGACGGCGTAGAGGGTGGGCTGGTGGGCGCGATAGGGAGCGAGTGAGTTGTAGTGACGGTCGAGTACGGCGATGGCTCCGGGGGATAGAAGCGGGTCCATGGCGGCGGATTGCTGGGTGTCGGCGCGGATGGCCAGGAAGCGCTGCCAGTGGGCGTGACGGGTGGAGGGGCGGGCGCGGTTGTCGTGGAGGCGGGAGGCGGAGACCTGAATGGTCTCTATGATGGAGGAGGGAGAGATGCGGGCGTCATCCATGGCGGCCGAGGGGGAGACGACGGGGATGATCTCGATGGGATCGCTGGTCTGGATGGGTGAGGGGCTAGCTGCAGCGGCGGCGAGATCGAGGGGCAGAATCTGGTCGACGGACAGATTTTGGGAGGCGAGGACGCGGTCGAGGCCTTCGAGCGAGAGGGAGCGCCTGCCATTGAGGAAGTTAGAGATATGGGCCTGCTGAAATCCGGCCTGCTGAGCGATGCGGCTACCGGTAAGGGTGCCTCGTTCGATTCGCCGGACGAGTTCGAGCCGGAGGAGTTCGTGGAGGTCTTGAAAGTTCATACTAAAGGATTTCCATTGTGGTCCATATCATTTGACAAGGCGAATATATAGCGAAGTATTAGCTTGATGCAATAAGTTATTTGCCCATCGTACTGCTAATGGGGGATTTACGAGGCCTATTTGCCTGAGGAAAGATTCAGGTTGACAGTAGTTTTGTCGAAAGCTATAACCTTGAGACTTTCCATTATGGGAAACAGAGCTGCAAAGGAGCCGCAACGTTGTTTGCAAGAGCAAGAGAGCAACTGCAATCTGGGGCCCGAGTGGATGGGATGTAGGGTGGATTCAATTTTTCCCAAGGTACTACAAGCGCACTGAACAACGACAGATGAATGCCGGCGCGTGATTGACGGAGCCATAGAGCTCTGCGAACAGGCGGGCGGCGTTCCATAACAGCTCGGGCAAGCCCACTCGACCATAGAAGAAAATCGAGGCTTGCCGGGGAGAATCACGCCTTGAAAGGGAACAAAGTGAACTACTTGCGCATGGAACTGAAGGTATGTGAAGGGTGTGGAGCGCTTTGGCTCCGCAAGGGAGCAGACGGTGTGTACTGCCGGGGCTGCGCTGGCCGACTGGCGGAGTTTCCTGCACCGCGAGGCAAACATGCTGGGGGCCGGAGACGGCCATTGGCACGGGTCTTGGGATGTACAGCGGCGGTGGGAGTAGCTGGAGGTGCGCGATGAGTGCAGCTTTGGTAATTCTTCCTGTTGTCTGGGCTACGGCTGCGCCTTCGCGTTTGAAGACGCTGCCTGAGGTGGTTGAGCAGAAGAAGACGGCACCGGAGTTGGCGTTCTACCGGAAGTATACGGAAGGAATGCTGCGCCGGTATGTGAAGCTGTCGATGGAGGCGGGACGAGCGCCTTCGCTGCTGGGCCGGGAGATGTTTCGCGGAAAGGTGACGAACTATCGCGTGCAGAGCTTCGAAGATGTGGTGATCTTCGTGCACGACGTAGAGAGCTGCCTGAAAAAACTCGACGAAGGACAACAACATCTGGTGAGACGGATCGCCCTGCAGGAGTTTACGCAGACTGAGACGGCTGGCTTGCTGGGGTTGAGCCTGAGGACAGTGCACCGGCGGTATGCGGATGCGCTGGATGAGCTGACGGAGATCTTCCTGGAACGAAACCTGTTGGAGCCTTCCAAAGCAAGCCAGGAAGCGGGAACCGTACTCTAACCCTTGTTTCATTTGCTGTTATTTCTGTCTTGAGGTTGGCGTAGGAGCAATGCGCCAGCTGCTATCTGGTAAGGCATCAAAATTGAACGGGAGAGCGCCTCGTAGCCGCTCTCCCGTTTTGCTTTTTTTTGTGATTACGGTCGAGATTGAGATGCTTCGACGCAGCCCCGGAAAGTTGTCAAGAGGGCGATTGTGTATGTTTCGATGTAAGTAACTGTTTCGATTACAGATATTTTCTTTGCAAAGTTGGCGTATTAGTTATGCGCCAGTTGGTATTCTGGAATGGTAGTAAAGGTTGAGACGGGAGAGCGCCTGGCGGCTGCTCTCCCGTTTGCTTTTGAGAGAATGGTCGAGATTGAGGCGTTTCAAGGCTGCAACAAAAAGTTGTCAAGAGGGCGAATCTGTTGATTTCGATATAAGTAACTGTTTCGATTACAGATAATTCTTTTGCAAAGCTGGCGCATTAGTTATGTGCCAGTTGGTATTCTGAAAAGGTAGTAAAGATTGAGACGGGAGAGCGCCTGATGGCTGCTCTCCCGTTTGTTTTTGGGAGGAGACCAGGTGGAACGGAAGCGGGTGGCAGGTCGGTTTGTGCGTGAGGGGTTGGACGGGGTTAGCGGTGCCCAGACGGCGGAGAGTAAGATCTCGGCTGCTGGTGGACCGCGGCCCAATTCCTGTAGGACGTTTACACGAGCGAAGGTGGCGGAGGCGCTGCCGGAGATCGTGGATCGGTTTGTAGAGGAGGCCAAGAAGGGCAGCATTGCGCATGCGAAGATGCTGACCAATCTGGGTGGGCTGGACAAGGGAGAGATGCCCGCACGGAAGAAGCGGCGCGGCAAGAGCGCTGTGGGGAAGCTGCTTGAAAGTCTGTCGAGACAACCGGAGAAGTAGGTAAGAGAAATTCCTGGGCGGTTGGGTGTTGTCCTGGTGCTTTCGGGACAATGTGGCGGGCTTCGTTGGACAGAGTGGTTGAAAAACAAGGCGACCGCTCTGTCGGCGGAGCGAGGGTAGGTGTGCGTGTTGGGCTTTAGAAAATAGAGGAGGTGCAATGGGACACTCGGAAGGGCTTCATCGGCGAAGTTTCGGGCTTGGTGGATTACCGGAACGGACGAGCGGCAGGGATGGTTTGCGAGGTGCGGCCGGCTTGCAGATGCGGGCGATGGCGGTGGAATTTCCGGTGGTGCATGGACATCCGAACCGGTTGCCGTTTGAAGGTGTGTTGACGCTGGTGGATGTGGCCAGCGACAAGGCTCCAAGTGGATCGCGTGGGCATCGTGTGGTGCTGACTCGATCAGCCGCGGAGACTGCGCTGCCGAGTCTGTTGGGTATGGCTGTCGATTACAAGGCGGGGTGGGATGGTCATGATGCAAGGCAGAAGTGCGGCATTATTACTTCGGCTGAGATCGACGGGCAAAAGCTGACGGTGGCGGGTTATCTCTTTGCGCGGGACTTTCCGGAGATGGAGGCGAAGATCCAGGTAGATGGCGCGATGGGGATGAGCTATGAGCTGGCGGATGCGCATGTGGCGGATATGCGGGCTCAGGTCTGGACTCTGACTCGGGCGACGTTTACCGGCGCGGCGATTTTGCTGCGAGAGAAGGCGGCTTATCGGAGCACCAGCTTCAATCTGAAGCGACCGGGGAATGCCGGGCGACGGGTGGCCGTGGCTCGGTAGTTGGTGCCGCTACGTGGAAGAGGCTGAAGCGAAGACGGGTTGTTTACTGCTGTGTGGATGCTGCAGTGGTGTTGGTGTGTTGTAGCGAAGAACAGGCAACGAGAGTATGAGGAGATGGAATGAGTTTCGTGAGCGTGATGGAGACGATCGGTAAAGGTTTTGCAAAGGGGCTGAAGTGGGCGGTAGAGTATGCCGTTCCAGTAGAGAGGCTGGCGGGATTACTGTTTCCTGCGGCTGCTCCGGTCGCAAACGAGGTAGCCGATGCTACTTCACTGATACAGACGGCGGTGCTGTTGGTGGAGCAGAAATATGCAGCTTCCGGTGTGCAGGATGGGACCGGCGCGCAGAAGCTTTCAGAGGTGATGCTGCTGACGGAGCAGTCCGTTGCTGCGTTGTTGGGGAAGGCTGGGATCACGGCAGATAGTACCTATATCTCTAATGTGATTTCTGCTGTGGTCGCGATTCTGAATGTGCAGAATGGCCAGAGCTCTGCAGGCACCGCAACAAGCGCAGCCTAGACGAGGTTCAGTGGGTGGACTGATTGATGCAAGAGAAAGGCGAGGAAGCGATGGAGATGGAGATGAAAGACGAACTGGGAAGCACAGTGGAACGGTTGGCTGCGGCAGCCGGTTTGCTCGAGCAGGCAGTAGAACGGCTGGCACAACGACAGAGCGATTTCGCGCTGGATGCGGAGGCTTCGATTGGCCGGATTGTAGCTATGGTTGAGAGACAGCGTGAGGCTGAGCTTGAAGAGAAGCTGGCTGCGGCTGAAGCTCAGATCGCAGAGCTAAAGGCTGCCGCGGCGCATTCTGTACCTGCGGAGGTTACACATGGGCGGAAGACTCTTCCTGCGTCCATGGTTAACCTGTTGGCGAAGCAGGGTGTAACGGTCGATGCGATGGAGGCGGGAGCGGTGGATGCTGCTCTTGTGAGCTTGAGCATTGAACAGAGGATCGCTGTGAAGTCTCAGTTGATGCAGGCTGGCTTGCTGGGTTAACGTTCGCGCAGTCCGAGTGTGAGGCAGGGTTCGGGCTGAATCGTCATTGGTGTTAGCAGGTGCAGCTTCGGCTGCACCTTTTTGTTTGAAAGGGAGAAAGATGAACGCGAAATTTACCTATATTCATGGCGCAGCGGACTTCATTGGGCCTGGCGCGATTGAAGTTCCGACGTACCAGACAGAGATTCTAGACATTGTTCGACGCCGGGGGATTTTTGGACAGAGGATTAAGCAGGTACCAGCTACGGGCCATCCTTCACGCTACTTCGAAGAGACTGCAATTCCGTCGCCTGCCGCGGGTACGGGCTTTGTAGACCCGCGCAACATTATTGCTCCTCTTGTGAGCCCAACACGCGTGGAGAACAGCGTTCCGTTGAAGGCCCTGGTTGCGCAGATCAACTACAACCTGTTCGATATGGAGTTGGGTCAGCAGCAGAGTCAGTTTGCATATCTGCAAGCGAAAGACCTTGCCGATACTGTCGATGGCGTTTTGCGCACGCATGACGTTGCGCTGTGGAATGGCACTGACACCAGTTTGAGCTCGCCTACGACTCCACAGTATTTTGGAGCCGGCGCGCAGATTGCCGCAGGTGGAAATACTGTTTCGATCGGCACGAATGCGAGCATTGTTGACGGTCTCAAGTCGACGATTGCACAGATGGTTTCGAACAGCTCGTTCGGAGTTCGTCCCACTGCGATCTATGCGAATCCCGTACTGCTGGATCTGATCGATCGCGAGATGAAGGCCGAGTTCAACGTAGTGTTGAACTCGAAGGAGATTGCGGCGGGCCTTACTGTGAAGACGCTTTCGACGCAGGCTGGAGATATTCCTCTGATTCCTGAGTGGACGTTGAGCTTTGCGGGTACCCCCGGTTCGGGTTCGGCTGTGCTTCCGGCTTACATCGTTACCGAAGACCTGATCGAATATCACTGGCTGAGCGATCCGAATCCGCGAATCTTCCAACTTGGAGTCCCTGGTTCGCTGGCTTCGCAGTACGTTGTCGTGAAGTTCGGCGGCGTAGTTGTGAAGGGTGCGAGCTATGCGCACTATCAGGTCCTAGTCGACCGCTAGGTGTGAGGCCAGACCAACGGATGCGCCGAATCGAGGGGCCAAGGCTGAAATCCTGGCGTGCTTAGATGCGGTTGTAGATCTAGAGCTGTGAGCTGGTTACAGGGACCGGTATTTTGTGCCGGTCCCTGTTGCTTTTTGAGAGGAGCTTGCGATGGGTTATTTGTTGCCGACGGAGTATGTGCAGTACGGCCTGACGGCGGAGACGACGGATGATTGGGTGACGATGGCCTCTGCACTGATAGAGGCTTATTGCCGGCGGCCGAGCTTGTTGGGTACGCAGTATGTGGAGCGGATGCGGCTGACGGCTGGAGCGCAGACGGTTCGGCTGAGCTATCGTCCGCTGGCTGCGGCAGTGGGGGCGGCTTCTGCACTGGTTGGGATACGAGTTCGGTTCGGGAAGAAGAGACGAGGAGAGCTGCCCGATCCGTTTCGCGAGGAGATCGCGCGGGCTTTTAGTGTTTCGGGAAGCTGGAGCTCGCTGGATGTGACAACGGTGGATGTAAACGAGACGACAGCAGAGCTGACATTTCCGACGAACTTTCTCGGATTGGATTACAACGAGGTCGAGGTGACGTATACGTCGGGGCTGGAGACGATTCCCGATGCGGTGAAGGTTGCGTGCGTGCAGATTGTGAAGAATGCGCAGGCGACGCCGGCGATGAATGTGAAGTCGAGCAAGATGGACACGATGCAGATGCAGTACTTCAGCGGGTCTCTGATTGATCCGCAGGTGCAACTGTTGCTGAAGCCTTATGTGGCGGAGAGGCTGGGGTGAGGCGATGGGAGAGTTGCGGGATGCGTCGATCATAGCGCAGCGGGCGGCGGATGTTCTGCTGCGATGCGGGGGCGGAAGGTCAGTGTTACTGCGTATGCCAGTACCGGCCAGCGCGGGAGACACGACAGAACAACTGGGGCTGGCGGTTCCTTCGTTTCAGGATGTGGTTTTGGAGCCTGTGGTGTTTCGGAAGGCGCGAGCAACCATGGCTGATGGGAAGGCGGCGAAGAGTGAGCTGATGGTTTCGGCGACGGCGGTGAATGCACTGGTGGGGTCGATGGGTTATTCGGCTGCAAATGTGTTGTTTGCCACGGCGTCTGGCGTGCTGATCGACGAAGTGCTGATGGAGATTGAATCGGCTACGGAGTCGGAGGTGGGAGGCGCTACCTACGTGTATCGGCTGGTGCTGCGCGCTCCACTGGCATTGATGGTTTAGTTGCGACGTAAATAACACCAGAAAGGTTACATATAAATGCAGAATGCTAGGGATACGTTTTATGTCATGCTGCGCGACAGGCTGGCGGCGATAAGTCCGGCTCGAACAATGGTGTTGCGTGGAGTAACGCGGCCTGGCGTGCTGGTGGAGGAGAACGAGCTGGCTTCTGCGGCTATGCCGGTGAATGTGTTTTGTCTGCAGTGGGCAGGGCTTAGCGTGGACACGCAGGGCGCGTTACCGCTGGTGACGATGGTGTGTGAGATACGGTATGCGACCGACGGAGACTCCGGCAATGGAGGGATGGATCGGGGGCGGCTGTTGTCGGGAATGGATGCGGAGCTGGTGGCGGCATTGGGTGCGGTGCCGCATCATGCGATGAAGATGAACTATGTCGGCGCAGCGGGTGGGTCGGGGTTGGCACCAGTGGCGATGGCGACGAATGTCTTCTGGAATGATGCGACGTTTGGAGCTGCGGTGGCGAATGGAGAGCGAGTGGAGCGGGTGGCGACGGTCGAGGTCTTCAGCTACCAGGAAGCGGGTGAGCTGTGAGTACGACGGTGACGGCAGTTAGTCTGGTGGCGGCGGTGGCTCCGGTGGCGCGGCGAGTGAGAGCTTATTTCGCACCGGTGAATCGGGATGCGGGAGTGCCTACGTTATTTGACGCGGCGCAGATGGGGGCGTTCGCTCTGAGTGCTCCACCTGCGCCCTGGGTCGATCTGGGATGGTGCTCGAATTTTGTCCGGAAGAGTGCGACGAAGATTGGAGCGCTCACGACTGGGGCGCCAGCGGTAGTGCAGAGCCAGGTCGTAACGCAGTTGGAAGCGACGGTGCAACTTGAGTTTGCAAGTTGGGGGAAGCTGCAACTGGCGTTGGCAGCGGGGTCGCAGCAGATGAACTTGTTGCAGACTGCGAATGGTGCGGCAGCGAATGGAAGTGGCGGGGTGGCGGGGACGGCGACTCAACTGCTGGCGGGGTCTACTGCGACTTCGTTGAATGTGGGGACGACGGCGGCGGCCCAGTTTCAGGTTGGCGAGCTTGTGGCAGTCGATGAGGACTATGTCGCGCAGACGGGGTTTGTAGGGAGTGGTGTGAGTGCAGCTTATGTCAGTTCGCCTGCTTCAGTGGCAAATGATATCAACTACATTCGCCGGGTGACGTTGAATGTGGGACGCATCGTGGAGATCGCGAATGGCAGATTGCAGTTGGGTGCTGCGCTGCTGGCAGGCGCTCCGCCGAGTGGAATGCAGGTGAGTCCGCTGGTGGGTTTTGTGGACCGCGAGGGCGGAGGGTTCTTTCAAGAGTGGTCGGGGTTGTTTGTGATGGATGGGGAGCAGGGTGATCGGGTGATCTATCACTACCCAAGGTTGCAGGCGATGCAAGGTTCGGCGGAGATGGTGGAGGAACTGGCAGGGCCGATGGAGCGCGTGAAGCTGGCGGGCGCGTTTCGGGCGCTGCCCGTGAAGGATGCGAATGACGGCGAGACTGTTTTGTGTTTTCGCAGTTATCTGCCGGGGGCTATGCGGGCAGTTTGAGGTTTGGGTGGCTGTCGCAGTGGTGAATTGAGATTTATACGAGCACCTAAAGCTAACGAACTTTGATTCGTATGGCACGGAAGAAGAATTTCCACTGCTGCGACGAAGGCGATTCGGCAGCGGTGGCTGACACACAGATGGTTAATGGGCGGGAGTCAGCTGCACGATCGCGACGATGCCGCTGTATGTGCGGTCGAGTGTGGCAGCTTTGCCCTGAAGTTTGCAGGGGGTTGGGATCCGTGCGTTGTGAACGAGTGGGTATGGGAACGAGGAGAACGATGATGCATTGGAAGGCTAGAGGATGGACGCTGATCGGAATGCTGCTGCTGGTTATTCCGGGAGCGATGACAGTGATGAAGGTGGCCGCAGCGATGCAGACCGTCTCAACTGGAACAATTGCTACGACGCAGATTACAGATACGGTTTTCCTGGGCGATGGCACGCCGGCAACGGGAACTGTGATTGTAAGCTGGCAGGCGTTTACCACCGCGAGCGGAGAGTCTGTGCCGAGTGGCAGCACGTCGGCTACGATTACGGCGGGCGCTCTGAGTCTGCAGTTGATTCCGAATTCCGGATCGACGCCGATGGGAACTTATTACACGGCGATTTATCACCTGAGTGACGGGAGCGTGAGCCGGCAGTTCTGGGTTGTTCCTGTAAGTCAGGTTCCCGTACAGGTGAGTGCGATCGAGAGCACAGTGTTGCCGACGGCTGTCGCGATGCAGACTGTGAGCAAGAGCTATGTGGACACGGCGATTGCCGCAGCGGTGACGGGACACCCTCTGGATAGTTCGAATCCTTTTGTTGAGAAGACGGGGGACACGATGACCGGGCCTCTGGTGTTACCAGCAGACCCAACGACTCCGAATCAAGCCGCAGATAAGCACTATGTCGATGTGAACGTGGCTAGTGTGGCGGCGGGATCGGGGCAGAAGGTTTCACTGTTGCCTGCGACGTCGCAGGTGGTGGCGCAGCCCGTGGGTACCGAGCTGCAGGTCAACATTCTGAATGGTGAGGAGTATGCGAGCCAGTATGTGAGCGGAGTGGGCGGAAACGGTATCGCGAATGCCGTGACCAGTACGGACTGCGCGAGCGGCTGCGACGTGAAGGTGGACCGCAGCTATTCGGCACCTGAAATCTACAGGTCAACTACGTGGAATAGTGGCACAGGTCTTGCTGGGGGTACCCACGTTGAGGACGATCGGAACGGACAGCGGCGGGACGTCTACATGAATCCGACCTCTTCACTCCAGAATGGCGAAGACGCGGGACAGGTCGTCGATGTGAGTTCAACACGGAGTTCAGCAGCCGAAGTGGCAGCGGGAGGATCGGGCGAACCTTCCTCGTTTGCACTGATGATCAAACATCAAGGGCTGACAGGCGGGTCGAACTTGTTCGCCCAGTCGCTTGGGAGCGTGCCTTACTTCAAGACGAACTACAACGCCATGAATGTGACAGGCACCTACAACACGTTGGGCCAGCACCTACTCGATTCTCAGGTGATCGATTGCTATGGGGTTGGCGATTGCCTGATTGGATCGCAGTTCATTGTCTCGTCGGGTGGATTTCGTGATGAGGCTGACGAGGGGGCGCATCCGTTCGACCTGCAATTTCAGGAAGACTCGAATGTCTTTCAAGGAACGTGCAGCCTGGGCTGCACGCCGGGATCGACAGTCGTGACAGTTGCGACGACCTCTGGTGTTGGGACACAGGGTGAGGGGCGATACCTGATCGACAAAAATCCGGCAAAGGTGATTACGAACGGCAGTCTGACTGGTGGGACGGGCCAGGTTAGTGGAGTTCCCAGTGCAGGTGCAACGTTCAGCGGGACGAATTTTCCTGTGAGCGTGTTTCTCGCTACGGCTCAGTTGATTCCTTCGCAGGCCAAGAATACTGCTCCGGGAATTGTGACGTTTGCGATCGCAACGAGTGGGGTGACTGCTGGATTCGCGACGAATACGGCGGCAGTTCCGAGTCCAAGCGGCGTGGCGTGCGTTGCGGACCCGCCTGTCAGCACGAACCCGCATAACTACGAGATGGCGAAGTATTCGGTCGTCGATGGTACCCACCTGCAGATGACTTTGAACAAGCCGCACCGTGCAGGGGCGACAGTTGCGTTTGGTGGATTGTGCGGGTATGGGTTGGAGCAGACTGTAGACACTGTGGGATCAATTCGCCAGATATTTCCGGTGATTGGGTCTTATTCTTCAGCCGGACTTTACTATGCGGGAGGGCTGGCTGCGATTGTCGGAGTGCAGTCGAACACCAGTTCGTTTGTTAATCTGACGGGGCAGATCACTGCGATCGCACGAAATAACGGGGTGGTCACGGTTACGACTGCGGGGGCGCTGCCGGTGGATGTGAATGGTTTGACCATGACCATCTCGGGCGTTGCGGACCAGAGTTACAACGGTAGCTTTGTGGTGACTTCAACAGCATCGAATGCGCTGACGTATGCGCAGGCGGGAGCGAACAGTACAAGTTCAGGCGGTACTGTGTCGAAGCTTACGGGCGGATACGTTCTGTATCCGATGGCGGAAGTTCTAGGAGTCTTCGATACGGCGACAAATAGTGTCGATGGTCAATTGACGCTTGCGCCGAACACGGTGGCCTGGAGCGCTACCGATGCGGTGGAGGAGCCACACTACTATCAACAGCAGATTGCGGGCGATATCTCGTTTGTCGGACAGGTTACGCCGCGACCGACGGTTTCGCAGACATCTGGATTTCAATACCAGGAGAACGTTGGGCCAGGCATGACCGGTTGGACGATCTCAAACACTGTCCCGGCGACGAGCTACTTTGGCAATGGTGGTACGCATACTGCACCGTTTGCTGCGTATTCAGCAACAGGCGTCTGGCAGCGAACGATGGATATGCAAGCGGGGCAACAGAGTGTGTTCTCGGTTCACTGCAACTCGCATGGTTGCGGCAAGTGGAACTCGGGCTACGACCTGTTTGAACTGGACAGTGCGGCGAGCGTTGACACATTGAACTTTCAACCGACGACGAGCACGCTGCAGATGAGTATGCGTGGTACGAGTTATCAGTTCAGCCCGCAGGCGTTCACAGCTGGAACGATCAATGCTGGAACAGTGAATGCGACAACGTTGAATGGTGCAGTGGGCGCGTCGCAGCTTCCCTTGTTTGTTGCATCGGGGAGCGGACATGCTCGGGGTGCGGTGCCTGATCCTGGCGCGACTGCTGGGACGACGCGCTATCTGCGAGAGGATGGGACATGGGCGGTTCCGGCAGGTTCGGGTTCGGGCGGACAGTCGGTTGGGTCTTCGTTTCCGAGTGGAGCGACACCGATTGCGGGAGCGACGGCCGACTATAACTTTCTCCAAGGCACCGGTTCTGTTCTGACAGACATTAGCGGGAACGGGAACAACGGCACGCTGGGTTCAGGAGCTAGTGCGCCGGTGTGGGTGAATGGCGGGTTGAGCTTCAGTCTTCCGGAGGATGTGAGTCTGCCTGCGACACTGAACAACACGCGGACTTTTTACCTGGCGTTTTATCTGAATCCCTTACCGACGAATGCGGCGCAGTTCGTTCCGCAGAGTTTTCCAATGCTGGTGGGAAGCTCTTTGGGAAATACGGGGGTGAATATTATTACGAGCAGCAGCCAGGATCAAGGGACACTCCCCGCATTTGCTCCTGGAACGGTTGCAAATGGCAACTACAGCAGTATGTCCAGCTTGTTTATTTCAGGCTTCAACATATTGACGGTCACGCTGGGCAACGGAATGAGCGGGGATGTGGATCGTTTTTACATCAACGGAGTTGAAGTTCCCTATGTGTTCCAACAGGGGTCTTTCGGGGCCCAGGGTTCTGGAAACTTCCTGCTTGGCGCACCGAATACCGGCTTCTTTAGCGGGTCGGGCTTTAACGGGATTTTCTACCGCGCGGTGTTTTCGGCAACAGAAGATAGTCCGGCTACGGTGCAGGGCAACTATCAGAAGATTCTGAATGACATCAACTCCCGTTCTGTTCCGGTGACGCCGGTACCGGTGGTGCAGGTGAGTCCTCGGTTGTTTGCGGTAGGGGATTCGATTACGTATGGACTCGGTACTGCGAATCCGGCGACGCAGGCATGGCCGTTCAACCTGGCGTTGACGAATCAGCCGAGCTATCAAGTTGTCGACATGGGGTTGACGGGGGTGAGCTTTGGCGCGATTGCGGGGTCTGAGCCGAACAGAGTGGGCACGCTTTGCAGCACGATCAACGGACCTTCGATAGCTATTGGGTTCGCGGGAACGAACGACCTTGCGTCGTCTGCAACGCCGGAGACTGTGTTCGGGCGGTTGTCGAGCTGGGTTCAGACGGTGAAGAAGGCGGGCTGCAGGGCATTTGTGGGAACAATGATCTCGCGTACTGGTCTGGACGCTCCGAAGGATTCTTACGATGCGTTGATGCTGCAGAATGCGCAGAGGGTTGGCGCGGATGGCGTGATTGACTTTGCTGCGAACCCGCTGCTCGGTGCAGATGGAGCCAATACGAACGCGACCTACTTTCAAGGGGATCATACGCATCCGACGGCAGCCGGGCAGCTGTTGCTTGCTTCGGAGGCCAGTAATGCACTGAACTACTACTTCGGCTCTACGGCAGCGAACCCGAATGTGGTTTCGACAACGAGCTATGCGATGCAGGCTGGAGATGGGTATATCACGGCCACTCCGACTGCAAACCAGACGCTGACGCTGCCGGATTGCACGGGGCAGAGCGGGGCGGTGTATACGGTGGCGAATCTGCAATCTGCGTTTACGGTGAGTATCGTTGCGGGGAGTTCGTCGCAGTTGATCAACGGGCTTTCGGTGGGGACGGTGGTAAAGGTTCCTTCGAATGGATCATTGAGCTTCCGCGATGTGCCGAATCCTAAGACGGTATCGGGTTGTCACTGGGAGATGTAGAGGTTGAACGTGGGTGCGGCTTCGTTCTTGGTAAGGATGAGGTCGCGCCTGCGTTGTGATTGGTTGGGGGATGGAATGGTTGAGGCTCCGATGGATGTAGAGGAGCTGCTGATGCTGGGGAAGTATATGGAGTTGCAGCCAGCAGCTTTGAGGCAGGTGGCTGAGGGTTTGTTGAAGGTTCGGGATCGTGAGGGCGTGGAGAGGCCGCTGCGGGCGAATGCGGTGCAGAGGGAGTTTGAACGGAGGCGCGGGCGGCAGAACATTGTGCTGAAGGCTCGGCAAATGGGGATTACGACCTGGGTGGCGGGGCGATTTTTTCTGAAGACGATTACGGGTCGCGGTGTGATGACGGTGCAGGTGGCGCAGACGAGAGAGGCTGCAGAGGGGATCTTTCGGATGGTGCAGCGGTTCTGGGAGTGTCTGCCGGTTGAGCTGCGTGAGGGACCGTTGCGGCGGAGTCGAGCGAATGTGGGGCAGATGTGCTTTCCGGGGTTGGATAGCGAGTTTCGCGTGGTGAGTGCCGCGGACGAGAGCGCGGGACGTGGGTTGACGGTGCAGTATCTGCACTGCAGCGAGGTGAGCCGATGGCCGGGAGATGCAGCGGCGACACTTGCTGGATTGCGGGCAGCGCTGGCTCCAGGGGGCGAGATGGTGATGGAGTCGACACCGAATGGGGCTTATGGCTGCTTCTATGAGGAGTGGGGGCGAGGCGTTGAGCCGGGTGTTGGCGGGTCAGACTGTCAAGGTGACGATGAGGTGGTTCGACACTTTTTCCCGTGGTGGATGGAAGAGGCTTATGTAGGAGCGCCGGTGAGCGATCTGCGGGAGGATGAGCGGAGGGTAGTGCTGGCGCATGGTTTGACGGCGGAACAGATTGGGTTTCGGCGGGGGCTGGAGGCGAGCTATCGGGGGCTGCGGTCGCAGGAGTTTGCAGAGGATGCGGAGAGCTGCTTCAAGGCTACGGGTGAATGTTGCTTTGAGGTTGCGGCGGTGGAGGCTCGGCTGGTTGAGTTGGGAGAGCCTGTGGAGACGCGGCGTGGAGGCACTCTGCAGGTTTGGTTGCCGCCGATTGCCGGAAAGGAGTATCTGGTTGGCGTGGATACCGCCGGCGGTGGTGCCGATGGCGATTTTGCTGCGGTGCAGGTGATCGAGATGAGTTCGGGTATGCAGTGCGCGGAGTTGCAGCAGAGGTTGGGGACGCTGGAGCTGGCGAGGGTGTCGGCGGAGCTGGCAAGGGAGTATGGCGGGGCGACGATTGCGGTGGAGAGGAATAATCATGGAGCTGGCGTGCTTGCTTATTTGGATAGCGTGGAGCGGTATTCGCGAGTGTATGAGCAGACAGGTGTTGCTGGATGGTTGACTACGGCGGGTTCCAAGCCTGGGATGGTGAGCCGGATGGGGGCTCTCTTGGTTGAGTCGCCCTGGATGTTTTTTAGTCGGCGGTTGCTTGGAGAGTGTCGGACGTTTGTTGCGATGGCTGGGGGTAGGACTGGCGCGGTGAATGGTGCGCACGATGACTGTTTGATGGCGATGGCGATTGCGCAGGCGGTGCGCGCTGAGTTTGTTTTGAAGACGCGGTAAGGATCTGTCCTGCCGGACGGGCCCACTGCGCGTGGGGCGGGCGTTTCACGCCTTTTTACCTTGTCGGGGTGATGTGGGCGGCTTAGGTCCTCGCGTTGCTTGGGCCTGCTCGGTGGGACAGGGGTTATTCTGTTGCGAGGGGTGTTGGGCTTGGCGGTATTGGCAGTGCAGGCGATCAGAAGGATGCGGGGCGGGGCGCAAAGTCAGCTGATGCTGGGGGCGGATGGGAAGCTGTGGGTAGTGAAGTTTCAAAATAATCCGCAGGATCTGCGAGTGCTTGCTAACGAGTTGATCGCGACACGGCTGGCGGCGGCGGTAGGGTTGACGGTGCCGGTGAGCGATGTCGTCGAGGTGACCGAATGGCTGGTGTCGAATACGCTGGATATGTTTGTGGAGCTGCCGCGGGGGCAGAGGCAGAGATATACAGCGGGTCTGCAGTTTGGGTCGCAGTTTGTAGGTGGGCTGATGCCGGGGCAGGTGGTGGACTATCTGCCGGAGCAGCAACTGGATGAGGTAAGGAACCTGGCGGAGTTTGCTGGGATGCTATGTATCGATAAATGGGCGGGTAACTGCAACGGGCGGCAGGCGGTGTTTGAGAAGAAGCCTAGAGAGCGGAAGTATCGGGCGACGTTTATCGATCAGGGTTTTTGTTTTAACGCAGGGGAATGGACGTTTCCGGACTCCCCTCTGCGTGGTGTGTATCAGAGGAATCAGGTGTATGCGCGGGTGACGGGGTGGGAGAGTTTTGAACCCTGGCTTAGCCGGGTGGAAGCGATACAGCCTGAGACGCTGTGGGAGATTGCGGAGGCAGTGCCGCCGGAGTGGTATGGCGGGGATACAGCCGTGATCGAGCGGTTGATGGAGCAGATGTTGAGGCGGCGGTCGCGGGTAAGGGAGTTGATCGGGGAGTTTCGGGATTCGAATCGCGGGCCATTCCCGATGTGGGAGTCGGGGAACAGAAGTGTGGTACCACGGCAGTTTGCAGATGTGAGTGGAGTGGGAAAATTTGTAATGTGAGAGAGTCGCTGTCGGTCTGCAGACTTTAGGTGGAGATATCGAACGGCTTTCGAGATTAAGAGCTCAAGGTTTGGGTTTGAGTTGGAGATAGATGGTTGGCTGAGCGGGTCCAATGCGAGTTCTTCCTGATTCGGTATGTGCCGGATGTGGTGAAGGGCGAGTTTGCGAATATCGGGGTGCTGCTGCGAGAGGCAGGGCGGGCCGATAGTGCGGTGGTGCGCTTTACGCGGGACTGGGCTCGGGTGAAGTGCATGGATGCGGACGCGGATATCGGTTTGCTGGAGGCGCTGGAGGGAGAGATTGGCGCTCGGCTGCGCACTGTGGGCAAGGATGCTCCGGGGATTAAACCAGTGATGGAGATTCTTGAGGATACGCTGGCGAACTCGGTGCAAATGACCGAGGTGCGGGCGTGCCTGGCGGAGAGTCTGCCGGCAGAGATTGAGCAGTTGA
Organism: Tunturiibacter lichenicola; assembly: GCF_051013355.1. GTDB lineage: Bacteria > Acidobacteriota > Terriglobia > Terriglobales > Acidobacteriaceae > Edaphobacter > Edaphobacter lichenicola_F. The sequence goes on from NZ_CP132944.1 coordinate 2,406,639, forward strand.
TGAAGATGTATGTGGAGCCGTTGAAGGTAAAGACGGAGCGGAAGAGAACGGGCCGAGCGGCGATCGCGGGGGCGATGCGCACGGAGTTTGAGCGGGCCGGGGTTTGGGGATTGATGCGGAAGAGGATTGCGGCTTCGTTGTATACGCGGTCGGGTGATCCGATGAAGATTGATTGTGGGTATAGGCCGAATGGGGTGATTCGGATGTTTCAAGCGGTATCGCTGGAGGGAGATGTGGAGGCGGCGAAGGGGTTGGCCTATTCGGCTCCGCAGTTGATGGAGGGCGTGCAGAGGGTGGAGTCGGCGCGTCTTGAGTTGACCGCGATTGTGGAACCGCTGCGGGCGGTTTCGGATACGGAAGACGAGGCGATGGAGCGGTATCGGTTTGGTGTGGAAGCGATGGAGCGGCAGGAGATTCGGGTGGTGACGTTGAACGATCTGGCTCGGGTGGCAGAGACGGCGAGGGTGGAGTTGCGGGTTTGAGAGAGGCGATTTCAAAGTGTTTCGTCGATGTTGTGGAGTATGTCACTCCGGACGAATGCGGGGGTTCTTCGCTTCGCTCAGAATGACAACATCTTTTTGCGATAGCATCAGCGTCGGCTTAGAAGTTGATGTTTGATTTTCAGAGGCATGGCCCAGGGGCTGTGCCTTTTTCTTTTTGCACCAGATACGGAAAGAGAGAGGGAAGCATGGGCGTTCGGACGGTAGTGAGGGATGTTTGGCAGCGGTTGGCAGGAGTTGATGGAGCGGCCGGGGACGCAACGATGGGAGAGCGGAAGACAGCGATGCTGCCTGCGATCTTCAGCCCCTACAGACCTGCCGGGCGGCCAGGGCAGAACGCTTTGCCGAAGCCTACGGCGGCGAATCTGCGGAAATTTGCTGAGACACCGGTGGTGCGTCGGGCAATCAATGTGGTGAAGGACAAGATCGCGAGCATGGACTGGCAGGTGAAGGTAAGGCGTGGCTACTTCGGCGTGACGGTGGAGGATGCGGAGGTGCGGATGAGAGTGCTGCGGCAGTGCCTTGAAGAGCCGAATGCGTCGGACAGTTTTCGGGTGCTTTGGGAGCAGGTGCTGGAGGATCTGCTGGTTGGAGGTTTTGGTGCAGTCGAGATGGAGTCAACTGGTGATCCTGAGCGACCGTTTCATCTTTGGGCTGTAGATGGAGCTACGATCCAGATCGATGCAAAGTGGGATGGCGATCCCAACAAGCCTCGTTATGCGCAGGCGACGGGGCAGATGGGGAAAGATGCGCTGGTGCCTCTGCTGGATAACGAACTGATGTACGTGCGGCTTAATCCACGCTCGTATACACCGTTCGGTCTGGGTCGGCTGGAGGTTGCGTTTGAGACGGTGAATCAGTATTTGAGTGCGAGCCGGTATGCGGGAAAGCTAGCCAGCAATTCGGTAGCGCAGTATGCGATCTGGTTGAACGATGCCACTCCCGAGGAACATGACCGGCTGATTCGCTGGTGGCAGGATGAGATTGAAGGCACGGGGCGCGTTCCATTTTTGAGCTGTGAGCAGAAGCCGGAGGTTATCCCGTTTGCGGGTGGCACGGATGCCGATCTGCGATTGCAGTGGCAGGAGGCGCTTATTCGCATGATTGCGAATGCGTTCGATCTGCCGCCGATGATGCTGGGACTGGAGAGCGACGTGAACCAGTCGACTGCAGGAGAGATGGCGGATGAGGCATTTCAGAGCGCGATTGTTCCTGTGGCGAAGTTGATTGCAGAGCACATTACGCGTGATCTGTTTGCAAAGAAGCTTGGTTGGCGCGAGTTCGAGTTCTGCTTCAACGACCTAGAGAGCAGGGACGAGATGGAGGAGCTGCAGATTCAGACGACGCTGCTGCAGGCTGGAGTGTTGACAGTAGACGAGGTGCGAGCCATGCGGGGGCTGGGCCGTGTAGAAGGGGCGGTAACGCAATGAACATAACGATCGACAATCTGGATGGTGCGGGGGCGGTGGACTATAGCGCCGCGCTATGCGCCGATGGACCATTGAAGATCTCGCGTACGCTGAATGCTCCGTCTGTAGGCAGTGGCATGTTGGATGTGAGCGATGCCGCTGTCTCTGTGCCGGTGCGGCGTGGCCGCGTTGTTGTCACAGCGGCGAATGGAACGGTTTTGTTTACCGGCTACATTGCGACGGATCCGGAGGCTGTGTACGCGGGCACCGGATTGAAGGGGCCGGTGTATCGCTATGCGTTCAGCGCTGTGAGCGATGAGTGGCTGCTGGATAAGCAGGCAGTTCCGCTGAGCGGAGCTGGGCTGGCGCAGAGTGGGGGACAGTTGCTGACGACTTCGCTCAATCGCGTGGACGCAAGACTGTTTACGACGGCCGGTGTGATGAATGGTTTGTCGGTTGGAGTATTTGAACCATCGCAGGCCACTAGCTGGTCGGAGAATGCGGGTGCCGTTGCGAGTGCGACGTATGCCGCATATCGCGTGCTGGATGGCGCTGTGGGCCTGCAGCCGGCAGGCGCAGTGACTCATGCGTTGAGCGATGGAGACGGGACGTTGCAGGTAGCAGCATTGAAGACGACGGCGGTGAAAGAGTTAGCCAACGATGTCACGGTGAGCGGAGCGATGGAGCCGGCGGCGTACGTTATCGAGACGTTTGCTGGAGATGGGACGACAACGGTATTTCAACTGTCAGAGGATCCGTTTCGTCCGAAGAAGACGGCCACCTCTGCTCAATTTTTGACGGACAGCTTCAATGAAGCAGAGCTGGATACGCAGATCTGGCAGGTCAACGATTCGGCGGCACACCTTGGGTTGAGCTCTGCCGGGTTGACGATGACTGGAGGCAATGGATTCGACGGGCAGACGACGCTGACTGCGATCGACCAGTTGGAGTTGGGAGGAACACTCGTCATTGAGGCTGGCAGTCTGCAGTTGGGTGGGGCAAGCGCCGGCGTCGTGTGCGGGCTGTACGCGGGAACGACGGAGAGCGCGAACTGCTTCGCGGGCTATAACGTGCGGCAGAGTGGCGGAGCGACTGTGGTGGTTCCGTTTGTGAAGGGAGCAGAGGTTGGAACGGTCTTCACGATGTTGCAAGGGCATACCTACACGCTGCGGATTCGGCTGCATTGCGTGGAGATGCAGCGAGTGTTGCAGAGCTACTACGCGATGGTAGACGGTGCTGTGCAGGCCTTCGGTGGCGGCCTGGTGGGGGCACCAATGAGCGTGGTGTTTGAGCTGCAGGATCTGGGGTTGGCTTCGAATACGCCGGCGACAGTGCTCTACGACGGGAGTGTGGTGACATCGCCGGCCACATGCAGCTTTGTGGCAGTGAATAGCGTGCAGCTGTTTGGGTCGATGGGTTTCTGCAGGATAACGCAGACAGGCTCGGCCTGGGTGGTGAGCACGTTGCCGAGTGGTGTGAAGATGACGCGCCTGATTGGTGTGACCGGGGAGGGTGTGGACTGCACAGTGTCTGCAGCAGGTAAGGTTACTTTTTTTGCAGGTAGGGTTCCTGTGGCTGGCGAACTTGTAACGGTGACGTATCGAAATCAGCTAAGAGCTGTGGCTCGGCTGGAAGATGCAGCGAGTGTAGCGGCGGAGGCCGCGGGTGGGATGCCTGGTACCGCGCAGTGGCTGGGGAAGGTGCTGAAGCCAGAGGCACGGAGTTCGGTGGACTGCGAGAGTGCCGCATCGGCAGTGCTAAGTTTTTCGTCGAGTCGCGCGGCTGCGGTTGCGGGCACGTATGCCGCTGTGAATCCGGCGGATGTGTGGCCAGGAGATGTACTCGCTATGACGAGTGCTGGACAGACAATGAGCGTTGTTGTGCGGAGCGTGGAGATTCTCGATGGGATGGGGTCCCCGGAGACGCTGACATACAAGATGGCATTTGCGAACGACTGGGCCGAGGGGTTGGGAATGACGTTGTCCGAGGCAATTGCGGCCGATGCTTTGCTGCCAGAGACGGCGTTGAGTGCTCCCGGTCACGTGCTAACGAACTTGCAGCAGTTGCAAGTGGTGAGCGCGACGGGGACTACGCTTCAGGTGGATTCAGGAACAGCTCCGCCTGCGGGTGGCGGCTTTGAAGTGAGGCGGAGGGATGGCGATTTTGGTCCGGGGGTTGATCAGGACCTGGTTCTGAGGAGTCCTGTGCGGAGCTTTTCGATTCCGCGCGAAGGACAGATAGAACACTACTACGTGCGAATGTATGACGGATCGATACCGCCGATCTATTCGCGATTTTCAAGTGGGGTATTTACAGATTTGCCGGTGAGTGAGTAACGGCGAAAGGAGGAGGAGATGACAGAGTTCGAAGGGCAGGTATTAGCGGATTTGAGTGTGCTGAAGAGCCAGATGAAACAGCTGATGGGAATTGGGCAGCCGGGGAGATTGACGCAGCTGGAGGATAGGGTGGAGCAGCATGAGCGCAGCGTGCAACGGATCAAGGGGCTGATTGGAGCTGGCGGTGCGCTGCTGGCGATGTTTCATTTGGCAGTTGATTATTTTCGGCGGTAGATGGGATTTGAGGAGACGGTATGAATTTTCTAAAGGTATTTTTGCGGTCGATTGCGTTAATTCCTGGGGTGGTTCAAGGGACGGAGGCGCTGTTTGGCGCTGAGTCTGGAGAGCAGAAGAAGAAGGCAGCGGTGGAGATCGTTGGGGCGGCGATCGACATAGCGGACGCTGTGACGATGAAGCATATTGCCGATTCGGAGCAGTTTACCCGTGGATTGAGTATGACGATTGACGGTGTGGTGATGTGCCTGAACGCGAGTTTGTGGGCGAAGCACTAGCAGTGCGGATGCGGGCGCGGCGTACATGGGAAACCGTATAATCGGGCCATGGACGCCGAGGCGCAGGGCAGTGTTTTAGTTGGAGTTGTGATGGGAAGCCGCAATGATTATGCGGTTATGCGAGGGGCCGTTGAGGTGCTTCAGGAGTTTGGCGTGACGCATGAGGTGAAGGTGGTTTCGGCTCACCGGACGCCTGATCTGTTATTTGAATATGCGGACGCTGCGGTTGACCGTGGACTGCGAATCATCATCGCGGGCGCGGGTGGTGCTGCACATCTGCCCGGAATGATTGCCGCGAAGACGGTGGTGCCTGTGTTGGGTGTACCGATACCCGCGACTGCATTGCAGGGGATGGATTCTCTTTTGAGTATCGTGCAGATGCCGAAGGGCATTCCCGTAGGGACGCTGGCAATTGGTGCGTCTGGCGCAACGAACGCCGGGCTGCTGGCCGTTGCGATGCTGGCAACTACAGATGCGAATTTGCGGGAGAAGCTGGTGGGCTGGCGCGCGGCACGGCGCGATGAGGTTTTGGCGCAGACGGTCGGGGAAGATGAGGTTGACGCGTGAGCTCTGGTTCTTCGGTAGCGAAGCCAATTCTGCCAGGTGCGACGATTGGAATCTTTGGCGGAGGCCAGTTGGGCCGGATGACGGCCATGGCAGCTCGGGGTATGGGGTATCGGATCATGGTGCTCGATCCAGACCCGGCCTGTCCGGCGCGATTTGTGGTGGATGGATGCATTGAAGCGGGTTGGGACGATTCGCGCGAGGCTGCGAATCTTGCGCGTGGATGCGATGTTGTTACTTTGGAGATTGAACAGATTTCGCCGGCAAGCATGGAGGCCGCAGCTAGCTACGCACCGGTGCGGCCGGGTGGGGCGATGTTAGCGGTGATTCAAGACAGGATCGAACAGAAAGATTGGCTTCGGCGAAACGGGTTCCCTGTGGGTGAGTATCGGGCGGTGAGATCGCTCGGTGAGCTGCGTGACGCGGTGACTGCGTTGGGCGGAAGATGCTTCTGCAAAAGCGCTACAGGCGGCTACGACGGACGAGGCCAGGGGAAGGTGGGATTTGTCGCTGGTGCTTCCGTCGAGGATGAAGTCAGAGGCGCGTGGGAGGCGCTGGGTGAAAGAGCCGGCGTGGCGGAGAAGGCAGTGGATTTGGAGAAGGAGATCTCTGTGCTGGTGGCGCGTGCTCCGAGTGGTGAGGTGAAGGTTTATCCGGCTGCGTTGAATCATCATGAGGAGCAGATTCTGGCATGGAGTGTTATTCCTGCTACGATTTCGTCGGCGATGATGGAAGAAGCGCGTGTGATTGCCGAGTCGATTGCAGATACGTTTCAGCTGGAGGGTGTGCTGGCGGTGGAGATGTTCTGCACGAAGGATGGGAAGCTGCTGGTGAATGAGCTGGCACCCCGGCCGCACAATAGTTACCACGCAAGTGTGAGGGCTTGTGTGACGGGGCAGTTTGAGCAACTGGTGCGGGCGGTATGCGATCTGCCATTGGGCGATGTGGATCTAGTGCAGCCTGCGGCTATTGCCAATCTGCTAGGAGATTTATGGCTTAAAGATGGGAAGGCCGTCGAGCCTCGCTTTGACGCGGCGCTGGCAATTCCTGGCGTGAGATTGCATTTATATGAGAAGCACAAACCGCGTAAAGGTAGGAAGATGGGGCATCTTTCGGCTGTGGGCGCTACGGCGGATGAAGCTGTAGAGTTGGTCCTGCGGGCGAAGGCTTTACTGTAAGGTTCGAACAGAAGAAAAAAGCGACAGACGTTGGTTCAAGTCTGTCGCTTTTTTTTGATTCTTGAGTTTACCTAGCCGATGTCTTCGGACCAGTTCTCGAGATACGCTTTGAAGTCGGACATGAATTTGCCGGCGTCGGCGCCGTCGACGATACGGTGATCGAAGCCCAAGGTGAAGCGCTGGATCGAGCGGATCGCTATGGAGTCGTTGCCATCCTTGTCCGTGATGACTTCGGCTTCCTTGTTCAGGCCGCCAATGCCAAGAATTGCGCTCTGCGGCTGGTTGATGATGGGGGTTCCGAACTGCTCGCCGAAGATGCCGGAGTTAGTAAGGGTGAAAGTGCCTCCGGAGATCTCGTCCGGGGCGAGTTTTTTGTTGCGGGCGCGGTCTGCTACATCCACGATGCCACGTGCAATTCCGAGGAAGTTCTTCTCTTCGGTCTGCTTCAAGACGGGGACGATAAGGCCCCAGTCGAGTGCTACGGCGATTCCGATGTTGATGTTCTTGTTATAGCGGATGGCATCGCCTTCGATGGCGCCGTTGACGACGGGATGCTTCCTCAACGCGACGATTGCGGCGCGAGTGATGAAGGGCATGTAGGTGAGTTTTACGCCGTTGCGCTGCTCGTACTTCGACTTTTCTTTTTCGCGGAGCTTTACAATGCGCGTCATATCCACTTTGAAGACGGTGTGGACGTGTGGGCTGGTGCGCTTGGACTCGACCATGCGCTGCGCGATGATGGAGCGCATCTTGGTCATGGGAACGAGCTCGCCCGGTTGTGGCTGAGGAGCGGCTGGTTTGGCAGCGGCTGGTGCAGGTGAGGCTGCGGGAGTGGCTGAAACCGCTGCGACAGGCTTTGGCCCTTGCTCAAGATGGCTGACGATGTCCGTTTTGGTGATGCGGCCTGAAGCTCCTGTGCCGGGAACCTGCGATAGATCAACGTTATTGTCCTTCGCGATCTTGCGCACGAGCGGTGACGAGCGGACACGTTCGCCCGCGGCGGTTGAGGCCGCAGCTACTGGAGCAGGTGTAGCAGCGGGAGGTGTGGAGGCAGCGGGGGCTGCGGCAGCAGGAGCTGCGGATTTGCCTGCGGCTCCGCCAATTACGGCGACAACCGTGTTGATCGTGACAGTGGCGCCCTCCTGAACCTTGATCTCGGAGAGGACACCAGCGATTGGGGATGGAATCTCTGCGTCGACCTTGTCGGTCGAGATCTCGAAGATAGGTTCGTCGCGCTGGACGGTATCACCTATCTTTTTGAGCCACTTGGTGATGGTGCCTTCGGTGATGGATTCGCCCATTTGTGGCATGAGCACATCGGTGCCTGGGCCAGCAGCGGCTGGAGGATTGTTTTGAGCAGCAGAGGCAGTATTCGCTGCGGCCGGCGTGGCGGAGTTTGCGCCAGGGGCAGAGGCGGTTTCGGCTTTTGCCGTAGGCGTCGCGGGTGATGCAGAGCCGGACTCATCGATGCTGCAGACAACCGTGTTGATCTGGACAGTGGTGCCTTCGGATATCTTGATCTCTTTCAAGGTGCCGGCGGCGGGTGAAGGGATTTCGGCATCGACCTTGTCGGTCGAGATCTCGAAGAGTGGCTCGTCGCGCTGAATGGCATCGCCCGGCTTCTTAAGCCACTTTGTGATGGTGCCTTCGGTGATTGATTCGCCCATCTGGGGCATAACTACGTCAGTCGGCATGAATATCTCTCTTCTCCCCTAGAGTTCAGGTACGGCATACGGGTATCGGCGGGTGATTTCGCCTCATGTCGGCCCGGTCCGCGATCGGGCACACGCAAATGGGATTATACGGCGGCAGTGCGCTTGTTGGCTGTATGGTGCGGTTAGCGAACAACCGTCGAAAGTCGTGCCCAGCGTTACGCATGGGCTGCAAGCATCTGGTCGATGGATTCACACCAGAGGATCTGCCGCTCAAAGATGCGGCCGAAGTTTCGTGCAACGGAGTTGATCGCTGACTCCATTGTCGGCTGGCGGTCGGAGTCGGCCTCCAGCTCAAGACTGGTTACTTGGCGATCAGTGATGCCGCAGGGGACAATCCATTCAAAGTCACGCAGATCAGTGGTTACGTTCAGTGCGAATCCGTGCGAGGTAACTCCCTGCGAGACGTGGACGCCGATTGCCGCGATTTTTTTTTCCTGAATACTACCGCCGGCCATTGTCCAGACCCCGGTTAGTTTGCTGATTCGCTGTGTCATCACGCCGAAGTCCCCACAGGTGCGGATCAGCACCTCTTCGAGCAAGCGAACATAGTCGACCGGGCCGAGATGAGGGCCTTTTTTGCCGGGCAGGTCGCCTCGGAGGTCGATGATGGGGTATCCGACGAGCTGTCCCGGGCCGTGATAGGTCACGTCACCGCCACGGTTGATCTCGTGGAGCTCGACTCCACGTTGCGCCAGGAGATCGCCACTGGCCAGGACGTTGGATCGGTGGGCGTTGCGGCCGAGGGTCAGGACGGGCGGATGTTCGAGTAGCAGGAGTGTATCGGCGACGAGATTTTGCTTTCGAGCAGAGATGATCAGCTGCTGAATCGAAAGTGCTTCGGTGTAGGGTACGCGGCCGAGATGGAGAAGGTTGATGTGCATGTAAAAACTTTTTTTGCTTCACGAGGAGAAGAAAACAGCCGAGCCTCTTGGCCCGGCTGTTTCTCATCAGTTCGAGACGCTAGACGTTGACCGCCATGCCTTCGACGCTGGAGAAGCCGTCAAGCAGGGCCTCAGCTACCGTCGGGTGAGCGTGGATGGTGAACATCATCTCCTCAATCGTTGCTTCGAGTTCGATGGCGGTGACGGCTTCCGCGATGATCTCCGTCGCGGTAGTTCCAATGATATGAACGCCAAGGACTTCGCCATGCTTCGCGTCTGAGACAACTTTCACGAAGCCATCATGCGCATCGAGAATTGTTGCCTTCGAGTTGCCGACGAACGGGAACTTGCCGACCTTCACCTGGAAACCCTTCTCCTTCGCCTGGGCTTCGGTGAGGCCAACGCTGGCGATCTGTGGATCGCAGTAGGTACACCCGGGAATGCGGGTACGATTAACAGGCTTGGCGTACTTGCCCGCGATTCTGGCGGCAACAACAAGACCCGCCATGCTGCCAACATGCGCCAACTGCGGTAGGCCAGCAACGATGTCGCCGATTGCGTAGATGCCCGGCTCGGTCGTCTCCATCCATTCATTGGTCACGATAAAGCCGCGGTCAGGTGTGATCTTCACCTTGTCCAGGCCTACGTCGTAGGTTCGCGGTGCGCGTCCAACAGCGACCAGAACCTTCTCTGCCTGCTTGGTATCGCCTGTGCCGTCGGCTTTAGTGAAGTGAACCAGGACGCCGTCCTTGTTTTTTTCGAATTTGTCGACCTTTGCTCCCAGATGCACATCAATTCCGCGCTTCTTGAAGAGGCGCAACAGCTCCTTGCTAACGTCCTCATCTTCTGCCGGAACCATACGCGGCAGTGCTTCAAGGATCGTTACCTCTGCGCCAAAGCTCTTGAAGATCGAGGCAAACTCAACTCCAACCGCTCCCGAACCCACAACGACCAAAGACTTCGGCGCATCGTCGATCTTCAGGATCTCGTAGTTGGTGAGAATGGTCGTGTCAGCCGTGTAACCCGGCAGCATGCGGGCATCCGAGCCCGTTGCCAGCACAACTTTCTTTGCCTTGATGGTGTCGGTTTTGCCATCGGCTGTCTTTACCTCGATGGTGTGAATACCGTCTTTCGCAGGGCCGGTGAGACGGCCATAACCCTTGATGGCATTGATCTTGTTCTTCTTCATCAGGAAGTCAAGACCCTTGGTGTGGCGCGAGATTACGTCGTCCTTGCGCGCCAATACGTTCTTCCAATTCAGCTTCGGCGCGGCGACGTCAATGCCGTACCGATCGGCATGCTTCAGGTGATCCCAGAGTTCGGCTGAGAACAGCATCGACTTGGTCGGAATGCATCCCCAGAGCAGGCACGTCCCGCCCAGACGGTCGTTTGCATCGATCAGCGCTGCCTTTAGTCCATATTGCGAAGCGCGAATCGCGCAGGTATATCCGGCGGGCCCGCCGCCAAGCACTACTACATCAAAGATCGTATCTGCCAAGGGAACACTCCATTCAGGTAAACCAACACCCACCATCTTATTCGATTCGCTAGCTACTTTTTAGATTCCGGGCCGCGAGAATCGACAATTGACCTTGACAACTGCGTCATAATAGAACCTGTGGGAAAGATGTGGAGAACCAATGGTTAGCGATGTAGCAGAGCTTACCCGGACGCTTCGCAAGACGACTTCGGCCACAAATGGCCAGGGTTTCGGGGGAGAACTGCGTTCAGGCCTGCGATCCAGACTGCGCGAGGTCAGCGAACAGATCAAGGCCGATCTCAACCGAACCGGTCAGTCCATCTTCACCGATGAGAATGGCAACCGCTACCTCATCCAGCGCGAGCCAGGCACCCCTTGATTGCACTCGTTGCCGGGTTCCTTTTGGTGGCATATCTACTGGCTCCAGGGGCGATCTACCGGCTTACCTTCTCCTTCTATATCTCCAGCAAGCGGTTTCAACGCACCCGGACGGAAGAGATCGTCTTCTCTGTTCTCGTCACGATTATTCCCTTTCTGCTTACATGGATTCTGCTGCTCCATACCCCTGTCGGCGGATATCCTGCCATTCATGGCGCAATTGGAAAGCGCGAAGCCTATAGCGCCCTCCTCTCCTCTCTACTCTCCGACACCGTTCATGGCTCGCCGGCCCTCCTCTCCGCCTACCTTCGTGCGACCGCGGAGCAAGCGCGTTTCATCGGTCTTCTCTGGCTTTTCTGCGCGATTGAAGGTTGGCAGACGGGCCGTGTCATCCGCAGCTACGGGGGCTATCCCGATGGCTCGTTTCTTCGGGCCTTCTGCGATCGCTTTTTGCTTAAGAATGTGTCCGAATGGCAGATCCTCTTTACGACGCTCTCCCTCCGATCCGACGACCCGAGAACTGTGGTCGAAATCGATGCTCTCTCGACCCTAAATGTGCTCTATCGTGGCCGCCTTGTGAACTGGTTCACCGACCAGGACGGCAAGCTCGAAGGCGTCTTCCTCGTCAATGCTCAACGCTTTCGCCGCGACCAGATCGCTCGTGATCGCGACGCCAACATTTTGAAAGACAGTGAAGAGTACTGGAAGCCAGTTCCCGGCTCGAACCTGTATCTTGCGGCCAGCAGCCTCGCTAACTACAACATCCGCTATGTTGAACCCACCGACCTGGAGTTCGTTGAGCAGGAGCTGGGCGAAGGAGTCGTCATTACGCCTCTCCCGCGTAGTGAAGTCTCATCACCGGAGTAACAAGCAATAACGATCCAGCTTGGATAAATACGGATTAGTGTGAACTGAAGGCGCGATAGTATGCCCTGTGGAAGCTTGCGCCTGAGTTTCATTTTCTAATTAGTGGAGATGCCTCGTCATGATGCTGCGAAGAAGTTTTACCGCTCTCCAGATCGCGCTCCTGTTCTGCCTGATCGTTACACCTGTGTCGTCCTTCGCACAGTCAGCGCACGAATCTCGGGTCATCATCGATACTGACATCGGCGACGACATCGACGATGTCTTTGCTGTTGATCTTGCACTCATCAGCCCGGAGACTCATGTCGTCGGTATCTCCGCCGCGTGGGGTGACACCGCTCTCCGTGCGCGCATGCTGGATCGACTGACCTGTGAGTTTGGACGGGAAGATATCCCAGTCCTGATCGGGCCCGAGACCGCAACCAAAACTACCTTCTCACAAAAACCCTGGGCCATGCAGGGGATCGCTCGTTCACATGGCGATGCCGTCGGCTTTCTACTTGATCAGATCGAGAAGTATCCGGGAGAAATAACTCTCCTTGCGCTTGGGCCGCTCACTAATGTCGGCGCTGCCATCGACCGCGACCCCGCCACCTTCCGCAAACTAAAACGTGTCGTGATAATGGGTGGATCTGTTTATCTTGGGTACGGTGACCTCGGCTACGCGCCTCCGCACGGACCGGATGCTGAATACAACATCGCCATGGATCCTCCGGCAGCTCAAAAGCTCTTTCGTTCAGGCGTTCCTATCTTCATGATGCCGCTGGACTCGACCCAGCTCAAATTCGATGAGACGAAGCGTGCTCTGCTTACGACGGTCAGCACGCCCATGACCGACAGTTTGCAGGTGCTAACGGCAGAATGGCAACGGAGTACGGGGCAAAGCGCTCCCACCATGTTTGACGCAGTCGCCGTTGCTTATGCCATCGACCCATCGACCTGCCCGGCAACTCCTCTTCATATCGAAGTCGATGACAAAGGCTTCACTCGCGTTACACCGGGCGCTCCAAATGTTCAGGCGTGCCTGCAGTCGAAAGAAGATGCCTTTCTCAAACTTCTTCTTCCGCGGTTGCTGAATCAGAAGTTAGCAGGCAAACAGGTCTGCACTGTGTTGAGCAGAGAGTAGCCAGCGATGCACTCAGGATGTAGCTAGCCCAGCACCTTCGCCGCATCCTTTGCGAAGTAAGTCACGATGAAATCTGCACCGGCGCGACGGATTGAAAGGAGCGACTCCATCATTGCCCGGTTCGGTTCAAGCCATCCGCGCTGAAACGCCGCATGAAGCATCGAGTATTCACCCGATACCTGATACGCGCCCATCGGCAGATCATATCTTTCCCTTGATGCACGAATGACATCCAGATATGGCATCGCAGGCTTCATCAGCAGCATGTCAGCACCTTCGGCGATGTCCTGATCGATCTCGCGCAGAGCCTCGCGTAGATTCGCGCCATCCATCTGATAGCTCCTTCGATCTCCAAACTGCGGAGCCGAATCAGCCGCCTCGCGGAACGGTCCATAAAAGGCGGATGCAAACTTCGACGCGTAACTCATCACGGGAGTCTGTTCGTGCCCACCTTCATCGAGAGCTTCGCGAATTGCCTCTACACGGCCATCCATCATGTCGGATGGCGCGACTATATCGGCACCGGCCTTTGCGAGCGACGCCGCAGCCTTCGCGATCAATGCAACGCTCGAGTCATTCTCAATCTCGTAGTGATCGCCGTCCCGCGCAACGACGCCGCAGTGTCCGTGCGATGTGTACTCGCACAGACAAACATCCGCAATGGCCACCAGGGAATCAAGGCTGCGATTCTTCTTTATTGCGCGTAGCGCCTGCTGGACGATTCCATCGTCAGTCCACGCTCCCGTAGCCTGCTCGTCTTTCTCCGCAGGCAGACCAAACAGGAGCAGTCCACCTAATCCCAGCGCGGCACAGGACTCCGCTTCCTTTATGGCCTCGTCAATCGATAGATTGAAGACGCCGGGCATTGAGCTGATCTCTTTGCGAACCCCTTCGCCGGGGCAGATAAACAGAGGGTAGATCAGTGCTCCAGGATGGAGGTGGGTCTCGCGAACAAGGGACCGTATCGCCTCGGTTCGGCGTAGACGGCGCAAACGCGTAACTGGGAAGTTCATCCCATTAGTTTACGACCAGCCCTCAGCTTCGGTCAGCGATCGCGTCGTACTCAAGGCCTGAAGTGCTCGGAGCCAACACCCATAGCGTATAAATCCCCAGCGCCGTACCGAAGAGCGGCTTCAGCAGCGTCAAAACCGCCACGATGATGGCGAATGTTCTACCCCAAGGTCTTCGCGTTAGCAGGCTATACCCAACAAACACTGCCAGCCCCGCTGTCACCACCGTGTACGCCGCAACTATAGGCAACAAAGCCCCCGTCCATGGTTGCCCAAAAACGTGTTGATGGTTGAATGGCCAATCATAGGCGAAGCTGTGGAATGCGAAGACTTTCAAGAAGAACATGCCCATCAGGCCGCTGATAACCCGGTAGGCCCCGAAGACACACCAAAGAATCCCCAGCGTTTGTAGATTCCGCTGCACGCGCGGCACCACTGTCGGCACTGGCGGTTGTGGATAAGCCGCATACATCGGCTGGGCAGCGACAACCTGCGCTCCGCATCTTGAACAAAAGTGAACACCATCCACTACAGGAGCACCACATCCCTGACAGACCATCTCACACCTCCAAACACGTAAGGCGCCGGGCCCTGCGCTCACATTGCTACGTACGGGTTCGGTCTACAGTTCCATGCGAGGGTACGATAAAAGAAGTGAATTCACCAGAACTATTGCCGATCATCCCGTCCCCGCTCCATGAATCGAGCGCAGCGTCCCTCGAGTGGCCCCGCCTTCGCGATTACATCGCCGCGCGCACTTTTTCGCCGCTTGGCCGTGCATGGGTGCTTGCGCTCGAACCGTGCGCCGACCTCGTCTGGATCGACCAGCAGCAACAGCGCACCGCCGAGTTGCGCGCCATGCTCACGAGGGGAGGTAGCTTCGAGTTTCGCGGTCTGTTCGATCCCACCGTGCTCCTCGACAAAGCTCGCATCGAAGGCGCCGCATTGGAATCCACGGAGATCCGCGACCTCCTCGTTGTGGTCGAGCGGGTTGCAGCGTGGCGCAACCTCATTGACCCGCCAGCTAATGGCACTCGCTACGAGTGGCCCAGCATCGCATCTCTCTCAGCTCCATTGCTTGATCATGATCTCGCTCCACTCCTCCGGCTTCTGCGTGGCAAGATCGAGCCCGATGGCAGTCTCAACGACGACGCTTCGCCGGAGCTTCGCCGCATTCGCCGCGCGATGGAGCGCCAACATCGCGCCATCGAAGCCAGCCTTCGCAGATCTCTGAAAAGTCTCAGCGAAGGCGGCAGCACGCAAGAAGACCTGGTTACGATCCGCGGAGACCGCTTCGTCATTCCAGTTAAATCTGAGTTCAAACGCAGGGTCCCCGGTGTTATTCATGGATCCTCTTCCTCCGGACAAACCGTCTTCGTGGAGCCTCTTGAGACTATTGAGCAGAACAACGAGCTCGTCCGCTTACTCGACGAAGAACAATCCGAGATTCACCGGATTCTTGTTGCGATGACAGGCGCGCTTGGCCAGCAATCCGTTGCTATTCACGTTGGTTGCTGCATTCTCGCCGAGGTCGAATCTCACGCTGCCCGTGCTCGCTTCGCCGAGAGTCTCAACTGCGTTCGCCCCTCCTTCACGCACGAGCTGTCGCTCACCGCAGCACGTCACCCTCTCCTCGAAATTCGTATGCGAGCCTCGGCGTTGGCAGAAGGCAGCGAACCCAGAAAGCCGGTTCCTCTCACCATCATCCTTCCTTCCGACGCAAAACAGCTGATCATCAGCGGCCCAAATACCGGTGGAAAGACAGTATCACTCAAAACCCTCGGCCTGCTGTCCCTTATGGCTCAAGCCGGCATTCCTGTCCCGGCTGATGAGGCAAAGCTTCCTCTCTTCACAAGCGTCTACGCCGATATCGGCGATGCACAATCCATCGAGCGCGATCTCTCCAGCTTTTCAGCCCACGTCGTTAACCTCGACCGCATCTCTCGCGAGGCCACCGCCGACTCCCTGGTCCTGCTCGATGAGCTTGGCTCTGCGACCGATCCTGAAGAGGGTGCTGCTCTGGCTGTCGCTATCGCAAGTTACTTTCTCAGTCTCAAAGCCTGGTGCTGTATCACGACTCACCTTACGTCGCTGAAGGTCTATGCGGCCAATCATGCCGGCGTGCTCAACGCGGCTGTCGGCTTTGACCAGCAAACCCTCACCCCTACCTACGAGCTGCGCCTTGGCGTGCCGGGAGCTTCAGCGGGTCTCAACATCGCAGAACGTCTTGGCCTGCGCCCGGACATCATTGCCTCGGCCCGCGCACAGATGACAACGCAGACCGCTGATATCGGTGCGTTCCTCGATCAACTGCATGACCAGCTCAGCGCCGCGATCCTCGAACGCGAGACCATGCAGCAGCGAGAGCGCGAGCTATCGCGAGAGAAGGCGCGGGTCGAAGTCGAAGGCCGCGTCGAACAGAAGGCGCGCACCAAAGAACTTGAAGGCAAACTCAACTCCCTCCTCGAAGACTTTGCCTATCAGCTCCGCGAGACTGTCAAATCCATCGACGACAAGGCACTCGCGAAGAAGATCTCGCGCGACTCGGAACTTCGCATGGCCACACTGCGTCGAGAGTTCTCCGAACAGTTCAACTCCACCGTTGTCGCCCACACCAACCGCGCCGATAAAAATGATCCGGCTGCCCAGCCCCATATTCCCAAAGGCATTAAGGTCGGCGATCTCGTTAAACTCAAATCGCTTGGCCGTCAGGCAAGAGTTGATCGCATCATCGACGCAAAGAACTTTGAGGTCTCCATGGGGCCCATGAAGATGCGCGCTGCCATCGACGATATCGCCGAGGTCGAATCGGTCAAAGTCGTTACGCCTCTTGAAGCGGCTCGCAAACGTGGTGGCATCACCGTCGCTACAGCCAACGACGACACCGACTACATGACATCCGAGATCAACGTGATTGGCCGCACCGCCCACGAGGCACAGACTGAGGTCGAGCGCTTCCTTGACCGAGCTTTTCTGGCCGGTCTGCCTCGCATCCGTATCGTGCATGGCACTGGTATGGGTGTTTTGCGCCGCACCCTGCGTGAATATCTTCGCAACCACCCGCACGTCACGACAGTTACTGAGCCACCGCAAAATCAGGGTGGGCAGGGAGCGACTGAGGTCGAGCTGCGCCAGTGATTCCATCAAAAAGGCTGGTGTGATTCTTATGCTGCGGCGATACGTTGCAGGAGATTGTTCTGTTCTTTCTGAGACTCGGCACCGATCGTGAAGGCATCTAAAACGCCTGTGCCCAGGGCATATCGAATCGCCTCAGAGGGCCGGTTGCGAAGATCTCCCTGACCGAGAATCTTCATGCCAACGATCCCTTTTCCTTGAGCGCGCATCTGTTTGATGACGCTGACCACCGTCTCGGGGTCGGCATCCATGTGGGAGCCAATTGGGTTAAGGCGGACGAGATCGATATCGACCCATGAAGATGCGGCTGCCGCTCGTAGTGCTTCAATACTGTGACAGGAGACACCGTGAGCGCGGATGACACCCTTCTGCTTGGCTTCGGATAGAACGTCCATGACACCGCGGTAGCGTGTCGTCCAGTCACTCTCCGTTACGCAATGAATGAGCACAACGTCGATGTGGTCGATGCAGAGTTCTCTCCTGAAACGATCAAGATCGGCACGAACGCCGGCGGCATCGCGCGTGTCAGTTTTAGTTAGAACGGTGACTTTATCGCGTGGGAGTTGCTTGATGGCCGCGGCAACATAGGGGTGGCTGCCGTAGGAGTCCGCAGAGTCAAAGAAGCGCAGGCCATTCTCGTGGTAGCCGTTGAGGAGGAGGTTCGTCAGGGGAGATGTTCCAAGTCGGGTTTGATTGGATCCACCAGCGAACCCCACTGTGCCCGTACCCATCGCTAACCTGCTGGTTCGAATACCTGTTTGGCCGAGAACGACTTCATCCTGAGCAGTGAACTTGTGTGGCAATGGGTCAGGATCGATAAGTGCAGCGCGAGCGACAGCGCTTTTAGCGAGAAAAGCAGCGCCCAAGCTATTGGCCGACCGGCGAAGGAAGTCTCTCCTTAGCATGGTGCGATCTCCTTGCGGGTTATGATACGCCTTCAAAAAACTGAAAGACCCTCCTTCTGCTTCGGGCACCCTAGGTGCAGTCCGGGCATTTGATTAAAACAACGCCGTTGATATCAGATTAAATAGGTCGTATATTGATTTAGCGGACTAATTCTGACGAAGACGTTGCCAAGTGATGACTGCCTTCTTCGGACCAAATGACCTACTTACTTTTGCCAATGCGCCTTTGTGGCGTAGCAGCCGAAATGCGTCTTAAAGGCGAATGACGATGAACCTAATCTTTTCTCAACGCAGCTTTTTCATTTGCTGCGCGACTGTTCTTCTAAGCGTTGCTGTTCCGAGGTCGGAAGCTTACGGCTACGCTGATCAAATCACGGTGAAGACTCCTCGTGTTCTGTGTCACCTTCGGCTTCGTTCGCTGACCTTATGATTCGGGTTACCGATCCGACTGGCGCAGTCGTAGACCGGGCGGAGATCGAAGCTCGTTGTGGGCTAACGGTGGTAAGCGCTATCACGGGTGGCGATGGCAGCGCTGCGATCCATCTGCGCGGTGGTAACTACACTCTTACGTCCAGTGCTCCTGGCTTCGCAGAAAAGACCCTCCAGATTCATCTTCCCCTCGACGCTCCTCTATCGATAAAGATGGACCTGGGCTCTGCTACCGATATCGTCAACGTCTCTGGCGACAGTGGCTTCGTTCCCTATGCGTCGAACGCTGGATCGAAGACCAATGCGCTGCTCATCGAGGTGCCGCAGTCGATCTCGATCGTCAGCGAGCGGGAGAGGGAAGCACGCGAAGTAATTATCGGGTGACTTCTCTCATCGCGACATCATCACGTCGTCAACGGCAGACGCCCGCGTTCTCACCATCTGGCATTATGGTCAGAATCACACCGCAGGCGACTGGATTCTATGGGCCATGCATCCTCTCCACTTCGGCACGTTGTGGGGCACATCCATTAAGATCCTCTGGGCTCTCTGCGGACTGGCCCTCGCGATCGTTGCGGTCACCGGGCTATTGATGTACTGGAATCGCTTTCTTCGCCATCAACTCGAATGGTTGAATACTCGATCTGAGTCTTGCGAATTGCACCAATAGGTCAGACTGATGATGGAACCTCGAGTTCCCGTTTGGCGCTCAGCGCTTTGTTCCCGGTGATGACCGACAGGGCAGAGCCCCTTCCGACCCGGGCGTCGGCGATAGGCTTTTGGCCAGTGCGGATGCAGTCGATGAAGGCTCGGCATGCGGTGGTCGTAAGATCTTCTGTGACGGGAATGTCGAGACGCTTCCCTGCACCACGGTACGGCATTTCTCCTGCGGGACGATAGGATGCGCCGGCTGTTATCGCTTTGACCTTATCGCCGGGCTTTGACGCGAGTTGGTTGGCGCGTTTTGGCTCGTAGAAAAATCCCGCGTCTTCGAAAGTGAGATTCAGGCTGCCCTTTGTGCGGTAGATCCAAAGCTGGTTGCCTACCTCGGCGTTGTCGGTCAGAGAGCTGAAGACGAAACGCCGGCCCTTGGAGTAGCTGAGTATAGCCTGAACGTTGTCGTCATTCTCGCGGCCGTCGTGGTAGACCGCGATGCTGCCGGTGGCGTACGCAGCTTGTGCCGTTTCACCGAAGACCCAATTTGCGATGTCTATGTGGTGTGAACCCAATTCGGCCAGCAGTCCGAGGGAGTATTCGTTATAGAGGCGCCAGTTGATGAGACGTTCAAGAGACGGGTCGGCCACAGGGCGGCGCCAGTCGCTATTGCGATGCCAGTAACCATAAACGTGTGTCACGTCGCCGATTTCGCCTCGACGTACGTAATCGATGGCGGAGCGAATCCAAGGGGCGTAGCGGTACTGATGGCCTACCTGAAAGATCTGTTTGCCGGCATCCACGGTTTTTACAATGTCATTTACTTCGGCTACGGTGAAGGCCATCGTCTTCTCTCCGTAGACGTGGCGTCCACTTTGCAGCGCTGCGATGACATGTTGTGCGTGAAAGCTGAGTGGAGTTGCGACGACGATAGCATCAAGGTCTTTGCGGTCAACGAGAGCACGATAGTCGGAGTGCGCTGCTACGGTGTAGCCGCATAACTGGTTGAGTTCCTGAAAGCGCGGCGCGTATACGTCAGCTGCCGCGCCAATGGTCACTCCGGGTACGCGTAGAAAATTCCGGATAAGCTCTTTTCCTCGGCTTCCGGGCCCAATGATTCCAAGGCGAACAGGTGCAGGGGCAGCAGGATCACCAACATTCGCCTCTGCGAAGGAGGTTATCGACTTCGCTAGGAGTGTCGCCGCGGATAGACCTTGAACAAATAAACGTCGATTCATCATCGTGTTCGTATTCCCTCTTCCTGTTTCGTTTCATGTCGCGTTTGAAGTGGATTTGGCCATTGAATGGCGCGATAGCTCGGGCTATCAGGAGTGCCTGACACAATCACAGCCGCAGTTTGCGGGAGGTCTTGCAGAAGACGCGCTGACGCATCCGCACGCATGACGAACATCGCCTTAGTTAAGGCGTCGCTGTCAGTAGCGGAGGGTGCTATGACGGTTGTCTGAAGCATGTTCTCGATTGGATGCATCGTGTGTGGATCAAGAATATGGCAATAACGATGGCCGTTCTTGATGAAGAATTTTTCCGTACAGGCGGAGGTGGATAACGAAGTATCGGTAAGGAGTACGGTGCTGAGGATGCGTCCGCTACGCGCGGGATCGGCAATGTTTATCGGCCAGCCCTGCGATCCGGGAGGCGCGCCAATCGCGTAGATAGTACTGCTTCCGGCGGAGATGAGCGCGGCAGAGACATGTTCCTGGTGTAGCAGCGCGACGATGCGATCGACCGCGTACCCTTTACCAATTCCACCTGGATCGAGTTCCATCGCACTCCCGTTGATGAACGAAACAGTGCGGGCCGATGCATCGAGATGTATGTTGGTCCAGCCCGTTTGCCTTTTTAGAGCGAGAAGCTCTGCCTCCGACGGGATGCGCCCCTGATTAAAGAAAAATCCCCACGCGCGCATTATTGGGCCGACGGTGATGTCAAAGGCTCCGTTCGAACGACTGCTCCATGAGACTGAGGTCTGAAGGAAATCGAATGTCTCGGGATCAATGGTGACGGGATGTGTGCCGGCTTCACGGCTGATTCGTGAAAGTTCGCTGGAGGGACGATAGTTGCTGAGGAGCTTTTCGATCCGGTCAACCTCTTCGAAAGAGAGCTGCATCCATCGGTCGGCCGTCTCCTGATTCGGAGCATACAGATCGATGGAGAACTCGGATCCCATGGCCCGGTGGACGTCATGGAAGAGCATGCGAGGTTCCGGTTGGGCGAGCCCCGATCCTGCGACCAGGAGTGTAGATGCAACGAGAATCGTTGCCGCGCGAAGTGTCCGAATCAATCAGTGCCTCTTGGAACAGGATAAACTGCGCCCTTTAGCCGCCTACACAACTGGGATTGGATCTTTGGCAGAGGCCGGAGGGAACACTTGCACGACCCTGCCTGTGCATTGCGCTGTTGTCCCCCGTCGCACCTACATCAATAGAAGGAGAAGGAGAAGGTGACATCTCGGACAATGACTCATGATGCAAACACAAGTTTTCTGTTGGAGGGCGATGAAGAAATTGGGAGTGTTCTTCAAGTTTGAAAACTACCGAGGAACCAAATAGCAACTGCAACAATGAAATACAGGGACCTTTCCTTCAGCTGGCTCTGGGCAGGATGTCAGCGCCATAAGGGCAGTCATCCGGCTATTCTTTGACGTTAAGCGGGTGCCAGCCACAGAGTTCTTCGAGGTGCACACGATGGCTACTAGCCTTTGGTAAGGCTGGCGGTCGGCGAGGTGGAGATGGTGGTGGATGGCGGCTGGGTGACCGGTGCTGCGGGTATAGCTGGGACTGCGGCTTGTATACCGAGGTAGCTGTCGACGATGGCGGCGGAGAGGCTGAGGCTGGTAGCGATCTGTGAGACGGAGTCGCCTTGCTGGACGAGCATTTGAACCTGCTGCGACTCGGTGAGTTGGACGGTATCGTGCTCCGGGGCTGGTCTTCTGGCCGGCCGGATTGGGTGGGTGGGCGATTCGGGAGTTGGCCGGGTTGATGACGGGCCTGAGATGGGAATAGTCATGGAAACCTTTCTATGGAAGAGGATCGGCGACATAGATCGATTGCATTAGGGTGTGTCAGATCTGGACATCTTTTGTTCGACAAGGTGGGTGCTCAGTAGGGGTTTGGCTGGTTGCTGAGGATCTCTTTGCCGCCGCTCTGGGCGATGAAGTAGGCTCTGCCTGCGAGGTCGGGGAGGGGCTGGCTCAGGTCCTGCCAGAGGAAGACGCGGTGACGGTCGGTCCACTTGAGTTTGAGGGAGGTGGCGTCTTCGAAGATGGGTGGGGCGTCGGGGAAATAGGAGCCGTACCAGAGATTGGAGCTGCGGCCTTCGAAGATGTGAAGGGGCTGGGTTTCGGCGCCGGGGCGCTGGAGGTAGAAGCCGAGGGTGCTGGCGCTCTCGTACTCGCCGTGGATGATGATGACGTCGTCGGGCTTGAGTTGGGGGGCGATGGCGTTGGCTAGTTGGTAGGAGGTGAGTACAGGCGAGAAGATCTGCAGGCCGGTGTGGGCGGCGAGCAGAAAGGCGAAGGTTGCGGCAGCGAGCCAGAGGTTGCCGAAGTGAGGTTTGTAGTTGCGGCGGCAGAGCCAGTTGGCGAGGGTGCCGGTGAAGAGCGCTGTTGCGGTGAGGATGAGGGGGCTACGGAAGGCGCCCATGGCTCGGGCGTTGAGGTCGAGGAAGTGTCCGAAGGAGAGTGCGTAGTCGCTGGGGTTTTGTTTGAGGAGTGAGGCGAGGTCGGTGCCGGGGTTCGGTGTGTGAGAGTGCAGGACGAAGAATCCGGCGATGAGGGTAGCGATGGAGCCGAGGGCGAAGAGGATGACGGAGATGCGCTGGCCGGCGCGGACGAGTGGGTTGGGGACGATGAAGGATTCGGCTTCGGTGGCTTCGCGGTCGAGCCAGGTGGCGATGAGAAGCATCATGGGGGGAAGCGCGGGGAGGACGTAGTACTCCTGGCGGGTGGAGAGCGAGAAGAAGAGGAGCGGGATGAGCGCCCAGAGGCCGAGGAGGAGGTGGGTGCTTTCGTTTTGACTGAGCGTGCGGACGGAGACTAGCGGACGGAAGGCTTTGCGCCAGGGGACGGTGGCGAGGGCGCGGAAGAGAAAGGCGCTCCAGGGCATGAGCCAGATGAGGATGAGGCCTAAGAAGAGGGCGAGGGGGACGGTGTCGTAGTCTCGGGGGACGCGGAGGTTGAGGTAGCGGAGGAGATGCTCGTTGACGAAGTAGAACCAGAGCCAGCCGTGGACGCTGCCGTCGGTGGGCACGGGGACGGACCAGTGGCCGTGGGTGAAGGTGATGTTGCCGGGGGTGCCCTGAGTGGGATTTGCGAGGGCGATGAGGATGTGCCACGGCGCGGCGATTGCTAGGAAGATAAGGGTGCTTGAGATTGGGTGGAGCTGGCCGAGGCGCGTGAGGACGGCGCGGAGGTTGCGGCGGGTGAGGAGCAGGTGAGCGAGGACGACGAGGATGGGGAAGACGATGCCGATGAGGCCCTTGGTGAGGACGTTTAGGGCGCAGCCGGTGGCGAAGGCCCAGCAGAGGATCCTGCTTGGTTCACGGTTTTGCTGTGCATCGGTCTGCTCGGTCAGCCAATAGCAGAGGATGGAGAGGGTGAGGCAAAGGCAGAGATCGGCGTCGGGGATGATGATGCGGGTGAAGATGAAGATGCCGAAGCTGGAGAGTAGGATGAGGCCGGCGTAGAGGCCTGCTCGCGTGGAGTTGAAGGCGCGACGGGCGAAGCCTTCAAGGGTTAGCACAAGGGCCAGGACGGTGAGGGCGAGGGGAAGGCGCGCGGAGGCGGTGTGGATGCCGAAGAGTTTGTAGCTGAGGGCCATGCTCCAGTAGAGGATGGGGGCTTTCTCGAGGTAGCGGATGCCGTTGGCGTAGAGGGTGACCCAGTCGTGACGGAAAAGCATCTCGCGAGCGACCTCGGCGTGGACGGAGTCGGCGTCGTCGAGCAGAGGAGGGGTGATGAGGGCGAGGCTGGCGTAGATGATGAACCAGAGGACGAGGAGGATGAGGCGATTGCGGTTTGTGGGCGAGATGGAGGAAGGGATGACGGTCTGCATTGCGGGAGGTGCTCGGCTGCCTGCTCAGTTTACGTGAGGGGGCGGTGGGATCTGTGACACTGAAGGCGGCTAGTGAGAGCGGCGGCTATGATGGGGGAGCGCG
Source organism: Tunturiibacter lichenicola (assembly GCF_051013355.1). Classification (GTDB taxonomy): domain Bacteria; phylum Acidobacteriota; class Terriglobia; order Terriglobales; family Acidobacteriaceae; genus Edaphobacter; species Edaphobacter lichenicola_F. Next base: position 2,430,890 of record NZ_CP132944.1, read on the forward strand.
ATTGTTGCGCGGTGTGTTTTGGTCGATGGGATGAAAGGGACGGGCGTCTGATTGAGTGAGCTGGTGCGAGTTGCGGAGGTCGCGGGGCCGTCGACGGAGCTGATCTTCGGGGATTGGTACCCGGCGCTGCGAACGAGAGCACTGCGTGAGGGCAAGACGGCGAAGGCGATGCTGCTTGGGGTTCCTCTGCTGCTGGGGCGCACGACGGGCGGGAAGTTGTTCGCGATGCGTGACCTGTGTCCGCATCGGGGGATTCCGCTGTCGGCGGGGTGGTTCGATGGCGAGACGGTGACGTGCAAGTATCACGGGTGGCGGTTTGAGCCTTGCAGCGGGCAGTGTAGGGAGATTCCTTCGCTGACGAGCCATGAGACGCTCGACCCGACGAAGATTTATGCGAGCGCTTTTCCTTGTGAGGAGAGGGATGGGTTTGCGTGGGTGTATGTGCCTGCTCCGGGTGCTGGTCGTTTATTCGAAACGGGCAGGGTGGGTGAGGCGCTGCCGCCTGTGCCGGAGGTGCCGAAGTTTTCGGCGAAGTTTCGGAGTGCGCACCTTGTGGCAGAGCTGCCATGCAATATCGATCATGGGATTATCGGGTTGATGGATCCGGCGCATGGGCCGTTTGTGCACCAGGCGTGGTGGTGGCGGAGCCGGGCGAGTATCCATGAGAAGACGAAGCACTTTGAGCCGATTCCCGAGGGGTTTCGGATGTCGTCGCATGCTCCTAGCGCGAACTCGGCGCCTTATAAGTTGCTGGGGGTTTATGGGGAGCCGATTACGACGACGATTGATTTTGTGCTGCCGAATCGGCGGTACGAGACGATTCGCGCTGGAGAGAAGTGGTTTGCAAGTCTGACGACCGTGACGCCGATCACGCCTTCGAGTTGCAGGATCGATGTGATGGCAGCGTGGAATGTTTTTTATCATGTTCCATTTGTGACTTCGATCGCTACGCTCTTTGGGGCGCGGTTTGTGCGGCAGGATCAGCAGACGATGGTGGAGCAGGCCGAGGGGTTGCGGTTCAATCCAGGGCTGATGCTGATTGACGATGCGGACAAGCCGGCGAAGTGGTACTTCGCGTTGAAGCAGGCACGCTTGAAGGGGACAGGGGAGCATCCGCTGTCCGGGCCGGTTACGTTGCACTGGCGAAGTTGAGCAGCTTGAGTACCGTTCGCCACTCCACGTAGCGACGCTGCGTATTCCATGCTGGATTCACGTAGTTGTGGTTTAGGACTTAGCCGCATCGGTGCATACTGGATGGAATGGTTCGATCAAGACAGGCACCTATGAAGATGGCGGGACAACAGGGGCATGCACAGCGGTTTATGTCCGCGATTGAAGGTGTTATCGATCGTGAGGTTCGTCCCGACAAGGATGTTGTCGATGCGCTGCTCGACTTTTCTCCACCGGAGATGCGGGCTCTGATGTGGGTGGGACGTCGGGGTAAGTCGGTGATGAGCGATTTCGCAAAGGGGATTGGGGTACCGCTGAGCACGGCGACGCGAATCGTGAATCGACTGGTAAAGAAGGGGATCGTGGTGCGGCGGCGGTCGGACCTGGACCGCAGGATTGTTGAAGTGGATCTGAGTCCGACTGGTTATGAGTACAAGGCCAACTTCTATGCGAAGCGTTTGAAGGCGACACAGCGGCTGCTGGCTCCTTTGGACGATGAGGAGCGCGAGACGCTGCTCTCTTTGATGGAGAGGGCGTTGCAGCTCTCCTTGCCGGGGGCGGCAAAAAAAAGCAAAACAGTTTGAATCCTTTTCAACGGCGGGAAGTCTTAACGCTAGAAGATTTCACATAGCAATATTTCCATTAATCAAGTATTGTCGAATGGAAGGATCTATATTTTTGTGGCCGCGTAGTCAGCAAAGGGAGATGCAAATGAAGACCGATCTGCGAGAGCCAAACGAACAGAGTTCAATCAGTCAGCAGGTTCGCGAATGTCTTGCCGGTGATGCTTCTGCCTGGAAGGAGCTGTTTGTTTCGTACTACAGGCTTATCTACTTTCTCTGTTACAGCTTTACGAAGTCGAACAGCGATGCGGAGGATTTAACGCAGGACGTATTTTTGAAGCTCTATTGCAGCCTGTCCCGGTTCGACAGCGAGAAGGGGAGTCTTCAGAACTGGATTCGAAATATTACGCGCAACCATCTCGTGGATCACTTCCGCGCGACACATCTGATTCGTGTGAGCGACTCGCTCGATGCGAGCCGCGAACAGAAAGACGGTTGCACGATAGCGTCTCGTCTGAGGGATTCGCGGCCAACGCCGGAGCAGAGTTTCGCAACGCTTGAGATGAAGGAACGGATCTATGAAGCTCTCGGTGAACTGACTGCTTATAGTCGGAACGCAATCGTCATGTGCGATCTTGAGGACCGCAACTATCTCGAGGTGGCACAGATTCTCGGCATACCGGAGGGGACGGTGAAGAGTCGTCTTAGCCGTGGACGCGGAGAGCTGGCGAGGGCGCTTGCTGTGGACTCGGCTCGCAGGCCAGTGAGTGCAGACCGTACGCGTGCTCGTAAGGCCAGAGCTAAAGCGAGGCCGAGATTCGGATATAAGGTCGAGTACCAATCGAGCCTTGCGTAAGGCATAGGAAATAACGTGCGCGTTATGGATTGGTTTTGGCGATGGCGGCGCGAAGTGCGGGGATGCCGCCGGGATTGACTGCACCGTGGCCGCATGCGAAGCGCTCGATAGGGAACGCGAGTAGTTTTTTAGCGCTGGCTACGGCGGTGGCCTTGCTCCAGGTACCGACGTTCGGGAAGAACCACGGTGGATAGCCGCTGACGGTGAGAGCGCCTACGCTGGCGAGAGCGTCACGCCGTAGAGTGTGCCGTCACGTTCGTCGAGGAACGCGAGATGGCCGGGGATGTGGCCGGGAGTTTCGATACAGAGCAGTGAGCCGTAGCGTTCGCCTTCGGTGAGGAGACGGGTGGGACGGGCGTCGATGCCGGGGAGACTGCCTCTGATCGGTTCGTTGGACTCACCGGGTAGAAGAGATTTATCGGGTGGTTTTTGCAGGAGCGGCAGAGTGCGGGCGTTGGAGGTGAACTCGATCTCTGGGCCTAGTCTCGCGAGAAGGGCGTCGACGGAGCCGACGTGGTCGACGTGGGCGTGGGTGAGGAGGATGCGACGAATGGGTGCGCCGAGGGCGCGGGCGGCGGCGAGGATGTCGTCTGCGGAGCCGGAGAGGTTGGCATCGATGAGTGTGAAGCCGTCGGTTTCGTGGACGAGGTAGCAGTTGACGAAGCGAAGGCGAGTGAGTTGGTGGCCGTTGGCAGTGACCGGTGTCGATCTCATGTTGGATTGGATGCAGCCGCTTGGCGTGGGATTAAATTCAGAGGCGAAATTGGTTGGGATATTTCAGAGTTACTCATTTCAGATCCGAACATTCGTTTCAGTGTTCGTGTGGCGCACTTAGTCTATGCGTAATGAGTCGTGATAAGTTGGGCGCGGAGAGTGTGCATGATCCGGACCGTTTCCAAGGTGGCAAACTCAGTGTTGGCCGTTATGTTTTCGTTCTCTCTTTTGACTGCCGCTGCTCACGCGAGCGATGCGCTTCATGTGAAGACCGATAAAGGCAAGGTGGAGGGTAGCCTGACGGATGACCAGAAGGTTCGGGCCTTCAAGGGGATTCCGTATGCTGCGCCGCCAGTGGGGAATCTTCGCTGGCAGCCGCCGCAGCCTGCAGCGAAGTGGAGCGGCGTGAAGTCGGCGAAGGACTTCGGCTCTCGCTGTATCCAGTCGAGCGGCTACCCGGATATGCACTTTCATGATCCGGGACAGAGTGAAGATTGCCTGACGTTGAATGTGTGGGCTCCGGCTGGCGCTAAGCACGGCACTCTTCCTGTGATGATCTGGATCTATGGCGGAGGCTTTGCTTCGGGGAGTACCTCGGAGTCGCGGCAGGACGGCCAGTTTCTTGCGCATCGCAATGTTGTTGTTGTCTCGATGAACTATCGGCTGGCTATCTTTGGATTTTTTGTTCATCCTGAGCTGACGGCAGAGTCGCCGCATCATGCTTCGGGGAACTACGGCCTGATGGATGAGACTGCGGCGTTGGAGTGGGTGAAGAAGAACATCGCTGGGTTCGGTGGCGATCCTAAGAATGTGACTATCTTGGGTGAGTCGGCGGGCTCGTTTGCGGTGAGCGCGCAGATGGCTTCGCCGCTGGCGCAGGGGCTGTTTTCAAAGGCTATTGGGGAGAGTGGCGGAGCTTTTTATAGCGGGGGGCTGCGGTTTGAACCACGTGAGAGCCTTGAGCGGAGGAACGTTGAGTTTGCCCAGGCGGCCTTCCATACTTCAACGTTGGCGGATCTTCGCAAGTTGTCTGTCGATGAGATTCTGGAGGCGGTTCATGCGAAGACTACACCGCCACCGCCGCGATTTGGCCCCGACGTGGATGGGTATTTCCTGCCTGACTCGGTTCCTAACATCTATGCTGCGGGGAAGCAGGCGCATGTTCCGCTGCTTGCGGGTTGGAATGCCGACGAGGAGCGCGATATGGTGCTGCGGGCTAAGCCGCCGACAACGGCCGAGAGCTTTACTGCGATGGCGCAGAAGGAGTTCGGCGACAATGCGCAGAAGTTTCTGGCTGTTTATCCTGCGGGTACGGACGCTGAGGCGGTGGTCTCGGCGGGGGATTTTGCGGGCGATCGATTCATCAAATATTCGACGTGGCGATGGCTGGAGGCGCAGGTGGCTACGGGTGGTTCGCCGGTCTACCGATACAACTTTGGTCTTGGCTCGCCTGGCGACAAGTACCACGATGCGAGTCTTGGAGCTTTTCATTCGGACGATATCGAATATGTCTTCAACACGCTTGACTCGCGCGCTGAGGCTACGTGGCGACCTGAGGATCGTAAACTTGCCGATCAGGTGGCAGCCTACTGGACAAACTTTGCGCGGAACGGTGATCCGAATGCGGCGGGTTTGCCTACGTGGCCGACGTACAACGCTGCAGGTGGATGGCAGGTGATGCACCTCGATCGAACTTCTGAGTCGCGACCGGACAAACATCGTGACCGGTATCTGTTTCTCGATGAGGTCTGGGGCAAACCGAAGCAGTAGCATTCAACCTGGTGAATGCTACTGCCTGGGCTTCAGTGGAGAACCTACTGTCCGCCGACGGGCTGGTAGTTTGCGTTGGTGGTGGTGACTACGAGCTTCTTGGCGGTGGCGTTGAGCACGGACTGCTGGACGTAGTTGGTGTTGTCGGGCAGGCTGGAGAACTGTATCGCGAGGGTGACGACGTCCTTGGGGTCATCCATGTAGGTGTTGACGTTGATGCCCACGATCTTCTTCGCGGCGGTGTTGAAGGTTACGGTCATCTGGTCGCCGGGCTGGGCGTAGTCCTTGAAGACGATGTTGGTGGTGCCTGAGCCGGGGGATGGGTTGATGGAGACTTTTCCGGCTCCGAAGGCCTGCTGCATACGCTGGGCGTTAGGTGGTACGTACAAGGCGAGCAGGGTCTTGACCTGTCCCATGTAGTCCTGCATCTCACCCTTCTTTTTTTCGATGATTCTTTGTTTGAATCGGCCACCGCTTGGAGGGGGTGGGGGGGGGGAGACGAGAGACTTTTGAACGGTTCCGTCGGGGCCGTATCGGCAGATGTTCTGCGATGCGGGCTTGGCGTCGCCGTTGAGCGTGAGTTGCGTGGTTTCGAGCCACTGGTACTGATGCAGTTTCTGCTGGTTTTCAGCGACCGACTGTTTGAGAGCTGCCATCTTCTCTTGCATATCGCCGCCGGCTTGTGCCGCGGCGGGAAGGACGGAGGACAGGAGCGCTGCGGCGAGGACGAAGGCGCTCGCTTTGTTTCCGCGAAACCTGACGTCGGCGACGTGGGTTGAGCTTGGGGTGGTTCGACTCATTTGAGGATCCTCTGTACAGGAGTATGTCCTCATAGATGAGCGCGGGGAACCTGCAAATTTAATAGTTTTGCTGGCCGATTCGGGTTAAGTGGGAGTTTCCGGGGCTGAGACTAGAAGATGGTGACGCCTTCTTCGATGACGAGTTGATCGACCTTGATGTTCATGGTCTCGCCGAGCTTCTTGAAGTCGTCCTTCCACTGGTCGGTCCAGTAGTTGGTGTCGCTGCGGCGGAGGAGGTCGTTCCAGATGTTCTGGGCCTGCCAGATGGGTACCTCGAAGGGCATCTTGTGGATGGTTTCGGCGACGATGAGAGCGGTCGTAAGGGCGTCCGCGGCCGAAGGATCGCCGGCAGCGGCAGCCTCGAGGCTAACCATGGCTCGCTTCATTCGCTGGCCTGCGGCGTAGCCAAGGAGGGCGCCGTCGATGGCGATCTGGTCGCTGGTGGCGCGGCTGAGGAGTAGCTCGATGTGATTGCGGTCGAACTGGTCGGATTCGAAGGCGCGGCGGAGGCTTGCGTTGATGGCGAAACGAGCGGCGGTTGCGAGTGCGGGTGGCGCGGTCATGCCGGACTCGGTGAGGAAGTGCAGGAGCGAGGCGTGGTCGTCGTAGATCTTGCGGAGGGACTCCTCCATCTCAGAGAGGGTCTGGTTGAGGATGGTGCTGATGATGCGGTGCTGCTCGTCGGCGAAGAGTGAGGTGAGGGAGTAGGAGGTCGTGGGCTGATTGGGGGCTTCGCCCCGGTCAAAGAAACGGTCGATGAGGCGGATAACTTCAGGGAGATTGGCGCGGCGGATGGCGGTGCTGATGTCGGTGGAGAAGGTGGCGAAGGCTTCAACCTCGACCTTGTCGGCGGAGTTGTAGGCGCGGACGGCGGCGGAGAGGTTCTGGTCGCCGAGGTGAAGGACGGCGAAGCATATCTCTTCGTTCTCTTCGGTGATGCGGGAGTAGACGAGGGCGCGGCCGAGAGCGACGCGGCCACGGCCGGAGTTGAAGATCTCCTGGCTCTCGCGATGGACGTCGAAGCAGAAGAGCTCACCATGCTCGGGATAGTTCCGGAAGATGGAGCTGATGGCGTAGTGAGCGCCTACCTGCTCGAGGCCGATGCGCATGCCAGTGACGTAGCGGCGATAGACTTCGGCGCCATCGCCCATCTCGGGAACGTTGCTCTTGGCGCGGGCGAGGATCGCAAGGAATTTTTCTTCAAGGGCGGCGCCGGGTTCGCCGAAGAGCTTGGCCGCAAGCTGAAGGACACGTCCTGCGTAGGCGATGATCTGGATGGTCTCGATGCCGGATATCTCGTCGAAGAACCAGCCGCAGCTGGTGTACATGAGCTGGGCGTGGCGCTCGAGCTCCATGAGTTCGAGAGCGGTGGTGCGTTCGGTTTCGCTGAGATGGCGGGCGGCGTGGTCGGCGAAGAAGCGAATGATAGAGGCGGGGGAGCGGTCGAGGACGACATGGATGTAAGCATCGCGGGCGGCCCATAGATCTTTGAATAGGCCTGCGGAGCGCTGCTCTGCCATTGGCGCGGTCGCGTCACGAAGGTAGTCGAGGGATTCGCGGAGGGGTGCTCTCCACTCCTGATTCCATCCGGGCTTGCCGCCGTTGCAGCCACAGTTGGAGCGCCAACGTTCGACGCCGTGGGCGCAGGACCAGGAGGTATCTTCGGCGACTTCGGCTTCCCATTTCGGGGGGAATTTTTCGAGGAACTCACCGTAGTTGGTGAGCTTGGCCTGCTGACCCTCTTCGATCCAGTGCATGGCGTAAGAGAGAGCCATCTCGCCGTGTTTGTGATGGTGGCCGTAGCTCTCGCCGTCGGTTGCGACGTGTGAGAGCTGTGCTACCTCGGGGTCGCCGGGCGAGGCTGGATGGAAGCCGGCGAGGAGACGGCTGCCGAAGTTTTCGCCGCTGTTGAGAAGGCCTTCGAAGGCGATGGCGCGAGAGCTGGGGCCGTCGTAGAAGAAGACGGCGATGCTGCGGCCTTCGTCAAGGTTGATCAAGTAGGGATGTGTGGGTTCGACGTTGGCGCTGGGGGTTTGGGTCCAGGGGATTTCTGATGGGGAGGCAGTGGATGAAGAAGCAGATCCCTCCGCTGCGCTGCGGGATGACAACAAAGAGGACTCTGATGGTGATAAAGACGAGTGTGATGATACTGCGGGCTCTGTGGCTATCTTTCTGACACGGGCGCACTGGACGGGGGCGAGGATGGTGAATTTGATACCCTCCTGCGCCATGAGATCGAGGACGCTGCGATTGACGGCAGTTTCGGCGAGCCACATGCCTTCGGGCTTGTGGCCGAAGCGTGATTCGAAGTCGGCGATGCCCCAGCGGATCTGAGTTAGGGCGTCGCGAGGACTGGCCAGGGGCATGATCATGTGGTTGTAGACCTGGGCGACTGCGGAGCCGTGTCCGCTGTAGCGCTGCGCGCTGAACTTGTCGGCGTCGACGATCATGCGGTAGGTGCGAGGAGCTTTTTCCTGGAGCCAGCTGAGCAGGGTGGGGCCGAAGTTGAAGCTCATCCGCGCGTAGTTGTTCATGATGCGGATGATCTCGTCCTGCTTATTGGTGATGCGTGAGGCGCCGTTGGGGGCGTAACACTCGGCGGTGATGCGGTCGTTCCAGTCGTGGTACGGGGCTGCTGACTCCTGGGCTTCAACAGTTTCGAGCCAGGGGTTTTCGCGAGGCGGCTGATAGAAGTGGCCGTGGATGCAGACGAAGCGAGGCGCATCGGTAGCAGCGATGCTTGACTTGGCGCTCTTGGTTGATGTGCGTAACTTTGCCATGATTCCTTCGATGATGATAGTGCCGCGGCTTTGTTGCGAATGGGTATGCTGCCAGATTTTGTGATGCTTTCTTTCGATGCGCTTTAGGCAGCAGGCGGAATTTTGCCCGAGGCAAGGTCACAGGCGCGCCAGAGGTACCAGCTGGCAACCGAGCACCAGGGGTGCCACTTTTTTGCACGGCGATGCATGACGTCAGGTTTGGGTAAGTCCATCGGCGTGACTTTGTCGGCGGGTTTCAGTTTGCCGAAGGTGAGGGCGAAGCCTTTGCGTACGCCGTAGTCGTCGACGGGGAGGACATCGGAGCGCCCGAGGCGGAAGATGAGAAGCATTTCGACGGTCCATCGGCCGATGCCGCGAACTTGACTGAGGTGCTCGATGATGGCTTCGTCGGACATGCGACGGATGCGGGGGAGTGTGGGTACGGTGCCGTCGAGTGTTCTGGCGGCGAGGTCGCGGAGGGCGAGAGACTTGTTGTGAGAGAGGCCAGCGGCGCGGAGCTGCTCGTTGGGGCAGTCGAGGAGATGCTGGGCGGCGAAGTGCTCGTTGCCAGTGACGGGATAGAAACTTTCGAGCAGGCGACGATGGATGGTGGCGGCTGCTTTGCCGTGTAATTGCTGATAGATGATGCTCTCGACTAGCGCCTCGAAGGGAGATTGCGCGCTTGCAACACGCATGGTGAAAGAGCCTGCGCGTTGAATGAGTTTGCCGAGCTTTGGATCGGCAGCGGAGAGATCCATACAGGCTTGAACGGCATCGTAGCGAGGAGAACGCGGAGTGTGGAGCGGACGCGGCATAGAGTGACGGTATCGCAGGAGCGGGCGCTGCGTCTTGCGCGAGGAAGGGAATTCGGACTAAGTTGGTTTGGATTTACAAGTTCGATACATTTCCGGCAGGGTAGATGTTGTGGCGTTTTTCAGCCGATGAACAAGCATGCACGAGATGTTGTGCAGGCGCTCAATAAGCGGGTTCGATAATCGGATGTTGCAGGAAAAAAATCAGTTGCGAGTCGTTGTGGGTGGGTTGAGTCGAGCTTTTCCACTGCTATACTCGGAGTTTCGTAGAGAAGAATTTTCGCGGCGCTTCCAATTGCGGACGCCTCAATCGCCGGCTGGAGAATGCCTGGCAAACGTAGTCGGATGAAGCATAACCATTGACAGCAACTTCTCAACCCTGAGCTCAGGTAATGCAGAGGAAGCAGGAACGCACTCATGGCGCAAGTTTTTGACCGCAGTTCGAACGCGCTGGCTCGATTCAGCCTGGTATTGACGGGCGTAATCGTCATCGCGCTCGGCGTAACCCTGGACCAGCTACAACGATCACCGTGGGTGACGCGGCAGGGCCAGCGGCCGGATCAGCCGGTACCGTTCAGCCACAAACACCACGTTGAGGGACTCGGCCTGCAATGCCAGTACTGCCATACGCAGGTGGAGAAGGCTGCGTATGCGGGTATTCCTCCGACGAAGACCTGCATTAACTGCCACGCGCAGATCTGGACGAATGCAGAGTTGCTTGAGCCGGTTCGTCAGAGCTGGGCGACTGGAGCTTCGATCCAGTGGATCCGGGTGCATGACCTGCCGGACTATGTCTATTTCAATCACGAGATTCACGTAAACAAGGGCATCGGCTGCGCAAGCTGTCACGGACGCGTCGATCAGATGCCGTTGATGTATCAGCAAAACACGCTGCAGATGGAGTGGTGCTTGAACTGCCATCGCAACCCTGTGGTGAATCTGCGGCCTACCAGCGAGATTTACAACATGACCTGGGCCGGGCCTTCGAGCGAGAAGCCGGTGTGGTGTACGAGCACAACGACAACTGGCGGGCCGACCGCGCAGAACGTCAGCTGCACGACGACGAATCCTGCGGGCAAATCTCCTGAGGTTGCGATGCTGCAGATGAATACTGAATCGAATGGCCCAACGTCTAGCGATGTGCCGCCACTTGGAATTGCGATGCCCGCCAGCTATCAGAAGTTCACAAGCCAGATCGACCTGGGCAAATATCTAACGGCTCAGTACCACATTCGCAATCCGGAACAGCTGTCGAGTTGCGAGACGTGCCACCGATGATGAAGACGACTGGATTCGAAACGACTGGGAACGGAACAGAAGAGACGATGGCTGAGATGAAAGTACCGGCAGGACAACCCGTAGTGGTCACGCAGATCGCACCGGCGAAGATGACGCTTGCTGAGGTTCGTGCCAAACTGGACGGCCAGACGGGCCGGCGCTTCTGGAAGAATCTGGACGAACTGGCGGAGACGCCTGCGTTCCACGAGTTGATGGCGGAGGAGTTTCCCCGCCAGTCGACGGAGTGGGTCGATGCGGTGAGCCGGCGCGGATTTTTGAAGGTAATGGGCGCGTCGCTGGCGCTGGCCGGATTGGCTGGCTGCACGAAACAGCCGGATGAGGCGATCTTCCCGTACATCAAGCAGCCTGAGGATCTGGTTCTCGGCAAGCCGATGTACTTCGCTACTGCCTTTCCGTTCCCGACCGGGGCGATTCCGGTATTGATCAAGTCGGATTCGTTCCGTCCGATCAAGGTAGATGGAAATCCTGAGCACCCGGTCTCGAAGGGCAAATCGGACGCTTTTACCCAGGCAACGCTGCTTGATCTGTATGATCCCGATCGCTCGCAGCACGTGCTGCACCGCGGTGAGGTTTCGTCGTGGGGTGAGTTCCAGCAGGCGTTTGCGACCGCGGCGAAGAAGACGTCTGGCGGGCAGGGTATCTATTTCCTGAGCGAGACGATTACCTCACCAACGCTGGCTGCGCAGTGGAAGCAGGTGGAGGCGGCTTATCCGCAGGCGAAGATGGTGCAGTGGGAGCCGGTGAATCAAGACTCCTCGCGCGCGGCTTCGAAGGCGGCGTTCGGTAGCTATACGGACGCACAGTACAAGCTGGAAGAGGCAGACGTCATTCTTTCGCTGGATGCCGACTTCCTTGGCGGTATCGCCTACCCGGGATTTTTACCGTTGGCTGCCGGGTATGCCGAGCGGCATCGGTACGAAGTAGGCAAGACGATGAACCGTCTGTACGTCGTCGAGACTATGCCGACGGTGACCGGGTTCAAGGCGGAGCATCGGCTGGGTCTGAAGCCGAGTGAGATTACGACTTTTGCCTTGGCGCTGGCGAATGGCGCGGCTCCGCAGAGTGCCACGGCCGAGCAACAGAAGTTTTTTGCTGCGCTAAGCTCTGATTTGAAGAACAGTGGCGGCAAGTGCGTTGTCATTCCTGGTGAGCAGGCTTCGCCAGCGGTTCATGCGGCAGCTTATGCGCTGAACTCTTCGCTGGGTGCGGTCGGCAAGACAGTCATCTATACCGAGACTGTGAATCCGATGCCGAGTGAGCAGGTGGCTGATCTGAAGTCGCTGGTTGCCGATATGAGGGCTGGCAAGGTGCAGTGGCTGGTGGTCCTCGGCGTCAACCCGATCTACTCGGCACCGTGGGATCTGGGATTCCGGGATGCCTTTGCGAACGTTCCGGTGACAGTGCAGCTTGCATCGCATGTGGATGAGACAGGCGTGATCTCAAACTGGCATATCAATAAAACGCACTACCTCGAGAGCTGGTCCGATGCGCGTACGTATGACGGAACGATCTCGATTATTCAGCCGATGATCGATCCGATGTATGGCGGCAAGTCGGCGCATGACGTGCTACAGGCATTGCTCGCTGATCCGCAGCAGTCGGCTTACGACGTTGTCGTTGCGAATGCAAAGACATACATCAAAGGCGACTTCGCCGCTGGTTGGCGTAAGGCGTTGCACGATGGTTGGGTAGAAGGAACTGCGTTCACGGCGAAGGCCGGTGGTGCGGGTAAGAGCGCCGTGGCATCTCTCCCGTCAGCTGCAGCGACTAGTGGCCTTGAAATTTCCTTCCGGCCAGATCCTTCGATCTATGACGGTCGTTTCGCAAACGTTGGCTGGTTACAGGAGCTTCCCAAACAGGTGACCAACCTGAGCTGGGACAATGCAGCGATCATGAGCATCAACACGCTGGCGGAGCTGAAGCTTGATGAGTCCGACCCGGTGAAGATCTCGCTCAACGGACGAGAGGTAATTGCGCCGGCGCTGATGATCCCTGGTCATCCGGACGGCGTGATCACGGTTCACCTTGGCTTTGGTCGCGGCGTTGAGGCTGGTCGTGTTGGTCAGGGCGTCGGATTCGATGCTTACCAGATCCGTACTGTGGATGGGCTCTTGTCCGTTTCGGGTGCGACGGCAAAGAAGGTTCCGGGAACGTATGACCTTTGCATCACGAAGGTCCACAACATCGAACACCGCGGCAGCTTCGCTCAGCACGATCTGGAGAAGCCGCTTTCTGATAAAGACGGTGTCTATTCGCTGGCCGGACACGAGGCAGAGGAGCGGTCGATCATTCGATACGCAACTCTCGAAGAGGTAAAGAAGAATCCGAACTTCGCGCATGAAGGTGGCGCGAGCGGCACTCTGATCGACAAGGTTGGTTATTCGCCACAGGGCGAGACTATTCCGAAGAGCAACTCTTTCTTTCCTGACGCTTGGAACTACGAGAAGCAGGACCCCTCGACGCTGAAGATTCAGAACGCGTGGGGAATGGCGATCGACCTGAACAGCTGCATTGGCTGCAATGCCTGCATCGTCAGCTGCTATGCAGAGAACAACGTTCCCGTAGTTGGCCGCGAGCAGGTGAAGGTCGGACGTAATATGCAGTGGCTGCGGATCGACACTTACTTTGAGGGTGATCTGCATGCCCCGAAAGCACACTTCCAGCCGATGGCGTGCCAGCACTGCGAGAATGCAGGTTGCGAACAGGTTTGCCCGGTAGGTGCAACGGTGCATACCCCGGAAGGTCTCAACACGATGGTTTATAACCGTTGCGTTGGAACTCGCTACTGCTCCAATAACTGCCCGTACAAGGTTCGCCGGTTCAACTTTCTGCTGTACTCGGACTTCGACACGGAGAGCCTCAAGTTCATGAGGAATCCCGATGTTTCGGTTCGTTCGCGTGGTGTGATGGAGAAGTGCAGCTACTGCGTACAGCGGATTGAAGCGGCAAAGATCACAGCGGACAAGGAAAACCGCGAGATTCGTGATGGTGAAGTAGTGACGGCATGCCAGCAGGCCTGCCCGACCAACGCTATTACTTTCGGCAATATCAACGACAAGGCAAGCAAGGTGGCAAAGCTCAAGGCTGAGGAGCGCGATTACCAGGTACTCGCTGACCTCAACTTCCGTCCGCGCACGACCTATACGGCCGGAGTCATCAACCCGCATCCGGAGCTGGCATAATGGCGACCAAAGGACCCATGCAAGACCCGATCGTCGATCCTATGATCGAGCCGCGTACTGGCGAGTATGCGGTTATTGCGCCGGGCCATAACTTCAAGTCGGTCACGCAGAAGATTGCTGGAATCGTACTGACGTCGAACACCCCGCTGGGGTGGTTCTTTGGCCTGATTGTTGGGGCAGGCGTTGCGATGGGCCTCGTCATCGGGTGCACGTGGCTGTTTCTGAAGGGCGTTGGAATCTGGGGTGTTACGATTCCCGGAGCCTGGGGATTCGCCATTATCAACTTTGTGTGGTGGATCGGTATCGGCCACGCAGGAACCCTGATCTCTGCGATTTTGCTGTTGTTCAAGCAGACATGGCGTAACTCGATCAACCGGTTCGCCGAGGCGATGACGATCTTTGCAGTCGTCTGCGCCGGAACGTTCCCGTTGATTCACGTTGGGCGTCCATGGCTGGCATACTGGCTCTTCCCTTACCCGAACACGATGAACGTGTGGCCGCAGTTCCGCAGCCCGCTCGCCTGGGACGTGTTTGCAGTGTCAACGTATGCGTCGATCTCGATCATCTTCTGGTACATCGGAATGATCCCGGATTTCGGAACATTGCGCGACCGGGCGACGATGCCGTTGGCGAAGTACTTCTACGGTATGTTGAGCCTGGGATGGCGCGGATCGACTCGGCATTGGATCCGGTATGAGTCGGCTTCCCTGCTGCTCGCAGGACTTTCAACGCCGCTGGTGCTCTCGGTACACACGGTCATCAGCTTCGACTTCGCGGTGGCGGCGCTCGCAGGCTGGCATACGACGATCTTTCCGCCGTACTTCGTTGCGGGCGCTGTGTATTCAGGATTTGCGATGGTGTTGACGCTGGCAATTCCGATCCGCAAGTTCTACCACATGGAAGATCTGGTCACGCTGCGTCACCTGGACAACATGGCAAAGGTGATGCTCGCTACCGGTTCGATCGTGGCCTATGGATACGGCATGGAGGTCTTCATGGCGTGGTTCTCGGCCAGCCACTGGGAGTTCTTCATGATGTGGAACCGTATGTTTGGGCCAATGGGCTGGGCGTACTGGATCCTGATCCTGACCAATATTGCGATTCCGCTGACTACGTTGTGGTCGCGCAAACTGCGCGTGAACGTTGTGTGGCTGTTTATCCTGTCACTCATCGTCAACACGGGTATGTGGTTTGAGCGTTTCGTAATCGTTGTGACGAGCCTGTATCGCGAGTATCTGCCGTCGAGCTGGGGTACCTACCGGGCGACGAAGTGGGACTACATGATCTATGTGGGAACGATGGGATTGTTCACCTTCCTGTTCTTCCTGTTTGTTCGATTCCTGCCGATGATTCCGATGTCCGAGATTCGAATGATGCTGCCGCAGACCAAGGTCACCCGCGGCGGACCCGATGCTGAGACAGTCAGTAAGGAGACCGTTTAATGCCGCCCCGCGAAGGAGTTTACGGATTGCTGGCCGAGTTCAATACGCCCAGTGAGTTAGTGCATGCCACCGAGGAGGCGCGCCGCGCCGGCTATCGCCGAATGGAGTGCTATACCCCTTATCCTGTGGAAGAGGCGGCTGAGGCACTCGAGTTCCATAAGACACGCGTTCCTATGGTGTGTTTGATTGGCGGTCTTATGGGCGTTACGACTGCGTTTCTGATGGAGACCTGGATCAATGTATGGGCCTATCCACTGAATATTGCAGGGCGACCGTTGTTCTCGTGGCCAGCGTTCATTATCCCGGCCTATGAGTGGACGATTCTATTCGCCGGTTTCTCGGCGGCATTGGGAATGCTGGCACTGAATGGCCTGCCCCAGCTCTATCATCCTGTCTTCAACGCGCCGAACTTCAGGAACGGCGCTACGACAGACAAGTTCTTTCTGTGTCTCGAGGCGGTCGATCCCAAGTTTTCGCTCAGCGAGACGCGAGCGTTCCTCGAGCAGTTCCCTGCGGTCTCCGTGGTGGAGGTGGATCATTAATACGCAAGTGAGATTGACATCCCGACGCATGACCTTCGCCACAGCCGCTCTGTCGCTGTTCGTTGTGGTGGGTTGCCGTCAGGATATGCATAATCAACCGAAGTTCTTCCCGCAACGCGGTACGGATTTCTATGCCGATGGCCGCTCGGTGCGCCCGCAGGTCGAGAATACGGTTGCGCGGAATCAGCTGCATGAAGATGCGTACTTTTACACCGGTCTGGTGAATGGGAAAGAAGGCGACGGGTTGCCTTTCCCAGTGACACAACAAGTGTTGGAGCGCGGACAGGAGCGATACAACATCTACTGCACACCGTGTCACTCGCGGGTGGGTAATGGTATCGGGATGATTGTTCAGCGCGGGTATATGAAGGCTGGCAGCTTCCATTCGGCGCGGCTCGAATCGGCTCCGCTCGGCCACTTCTTTCATGTCATCTCGAATGGATATGGCGCGATGCCTGACTATTCCTCGCAGATTGTGCCGGCGGATCGGTGGGCAATTGTTGCCTACATTAAGTCACTGCAGTTGAGTCAGAAAGCGACGCTGGCCGATGTTCCCGTGGGAGCCCATGTTGAGCCATTGGCCAGCATCTCTGAGCGTGAGGGCTTGCCGGCCTCATTTGCAGACGAGTGGACTTTGCCCCCAACCGCAGTGACTGGAACGCCTGACAATGGGCTATTTGTCCTCCCGGCGCCAGGCTCTGGATCTCCCGCGACGGGAGCAGTTGCTCCGTCACGTTCTAACGCTGTTCCTCCGGCAGGCAGTTCCGCCGGACAAACCGTACCGAAGCAGTAACCTCGGAAGCTTCCGAATGAAGGCTTGAAACGCATGTCATCTGGACACGAATATTACGGAGAAGCAGGCGGCCACCACGATCATCATGGGCCGAAGACATTGCCTGCATCGCTTGCTGCACCGGAGGTTCTCTCCGCATGGCGGATACGTGCGCTGATCGTCTTCGTAGTCGCCACGCTTCTCACGGTTGCCTTTGCCTTTAGCCACGAGGGTAAGAACCACATCCTGCGCGCTTATCTGATGGGCTACATGATCTGCTTCAGCTTCGCTGGCGGTGGGCTGGTGCTGCTGATGCTGCAGTATGTCAGCGGCGGTAAGTGGGGTCTGCTGCTTCGGCGTCCGCTGGAGGCGATGACCCGCACGATCTGGCTGGTTGGTTTGATGTTCGTGCCAATCATCTTCCTCTGGAAGCACCTCTATCAGTGGGCGGCATTCCCGACCGCAGGAGCTGTGGCTCGGGCGCTATCCAACCACGCGGTTACGCTCGAACAGGCGCTGACGCTGAATGCGAAGCGCAGCATGTTGAACCCGAGTGCGGCGATCATTCAGACGGTCTTTATTTTCGCCATCCTCCTACTCTTAACGTTTCTTCTTAATAAGTGGTCTGTTGAGCGCGATGCTGACCCGGCGCGCGGAACCGAGCCCAGTTTTGACCGTTGGCGCATCAAGTTTGAGAATCTTAGCGGTATCGGGATCCTGATTTACGTCATTCTTCTCACGGATGGCGCTATCGTCTGGATCAAGTCACTGGATATTACGTGGTACTCGTCGATCTGGGGACTTCAGTTCCTGGTTGGACAAGGTTACGCGGTGCTCGCACTGTCTATCCTGACTGTGATTTTGTTATCGCGGGTTGAGCCGATGAAGACGATGCTGAGAGTTACCGAACAGCACGACCTCGGTAAGCTGGCGTTTGCTTTCGTGATGCTCAACATCTACCTTTGCTTCGCGGAGTTTCTGATCATCTGGTCAGGTAATGTTCCGGACGAGATTCCCTGGTATCTGAATCGGATTCACGGTGGCTGGTGGTATGTGTGCACGGCGGACTTCATCTGCCATTGGTTGATTCCCTTCTGTCTGCTGCTGTCGCGTGATTTGAAGCGAAACAAGCAGAAGATGATCTGGTTGACGTGCTTCATGATCTTTGCTCGCTGCGTGGATATGTTCTGGCTGATCGAGCCGAACTTTGCTGATGCTGCCGGGAATCTACGTATCGCGGGCAATGTCGGGATCCTTGCCTACATAACGGTTCCTGTAGCCCTGATCTCGCTGTGGGCCGCCTACTATATGACGCAACTGCAAGCACGTCCTTTGATCAACGTGAACGATCCTCACGTTGAAGAGATGCTGGAGCCTGAACATGCCCACTAACGATCACGAGATGCACCAAACACCAGGACCGCACGACCAGCATGTTCGTGATGCGGAGTCGCCGGGATATGAAACGACAGACGTTAATGCCAGTGGTGTCGCCGTATTTCTGGCTGGTCTGTTTGGATTCGTATTGGTCTTCTTTGTCTTCTGCTTTGTGATGGGTAAGGTCATCAACTCCGCGATTCAGAAGTCGGATGGGCCAACGACGAAGTGGAACAAGTTGTCGGCATTTGCAGGGGCGGAGACGACTGATGGCAAGCGGCAAGATCTTGCCAGCAATCCTGAGATGCAGCAGAAAGAGTTTCAGCAGATGACGTCGACCTTTCCGGAGCCGCGCCTGGATATTGACGACGGTAACCAAGCAACGGCCGATCTGCATGCTCGCGAGGATCTGTTGTTGGACAATTACAGTAGTACTCCTGCTGAAAACGGCTCGATTCGAATTCCGATCTCGAGAGCCATGGAGTTGATTGTGCAACGCGGTCTTCCTGTAAACGCACAGGCGGCAGCAGCAACCACCGAGATGGCTGGGGATGAAAAGCCGGTGGTCCAGGCTCCGCTGACTTCAGGATTTGCTCGAACGGGCTATGAGCTTGAGACGATCGAGGCAAGGGCGCAAAAGATGAATTACGGCAAAGCTGAAGGTGGCTTACATGCTGAACTAGCACCCGCGAAATAAAGCGCTTGGCTGAGCGGATTTAAGATAGAGAAGGGACATTATGAAGAACTGGCGAACAATACGAGGTGGATGGCAGGCGGCGATTCTTTGCTGCACTCTGCTGAGTGCGCCTTTGTTCGCGCAGGTCTCAAGTTATGGCGACAAGCAGAGCGGCGACAACGCGGGGGATCAGTTGCCGCAGGTGCTCCAAAAGGTGGGAGTATCGCAACACCTGAATCAGCAACTGCCTTTGGGTTCATCTTTCGTCGATGAAACAGGTAAGACGGTAAAGCTAGGCAACTACTTCGGAAAGCATCCGGCAATACTCTCGCTGGTGTACTACACCTGCCCTATGCTTTGCTCTGAGGAGTTGGATGGCCTGACGAGTTCGTTGGAGATGGTCAAGCTGAATCCGGGAAAGGACTTCGATGTTGTCATCATTAGCATCGATCCAAGCGACACGCCGGAGCAGGCTGCTAAGTCTAAGGCTCTCTATGTCAAGCGTTATGGACGTCCGGAGACTGCGGGTGGCTGGCATTTCCTGACGGGTCAGCGGCCAGCGATTGACGCTGTAACGAATGCAGTTGGCTTTGGGTATGTTCGCGTTCCGGGACCCGACGGAAAACTATCCCAGTTCGCGCATGCCAGTTCCATCGAGATTGTGACAACGGAGGGCAAGCTGGCTCAGTACTATCTTGGGGTTGAATACTCGCCGAAGGATATGTTACTGGGCTTGATTGACGCATCCGGAAATAAGATTGGTTCCCCTGTTGCGAATATTCTGACCTATTGCTATCACTACGATCCGCAGACGAATAAACACTCGCTTGTCATCGCGCGCGTTGTACAGCTTGGCGGGATGATTACAGTGGCGGGATTAGGCGGATTTATGTTTTTGATGTTTCGAAGAGACGCTAACCTCGCGCGCGAACACGACCTGACGAAGAAAGAGAACGGATAAAGGGTAACGATGCATATCAGTCCAGTCCTGTGGCAATTTTTGGTGAAGTGGCTCAACGCTTCGGCGCTCTTTCCGCGCGAAGCATCGACCATTGCGCCCTACGCTGACGCGCTCTACTTCTTCCTATTGTTGATCACGGTCGTCGGTCTGACGCTGGTGGGCATTCTCATCTTCGGCTTTTCGATCCGCTATCGCAAGGAGAAGCACCCAGTTGCCATTCAGGTGGAGGGTTCGACGCTGCTTGAGGCTACCTGGACCATCATTCCTCTGGCTCTCTTTTTGATTGTGTTTGTCTGGGGCGCGCTGCTTTACTTCCGCATCTATAACCCGCCGACGAATGCGATGAACATCTACGTCGTTGGCAAACAGTGGATGTGGAAGGCGGAGCATCCGGGCGGACAACATGAGATCAATGCATTGCACGTGCCGACCGGCCGTCCTGTTCAGCTAACGATGATTTCGCAGGATGTCTTCCACAGCTTCTCGATTCCCGATTTCCGGGTCAAGCGAGAGGTGATTCCAGGCCGGTATTCGACGGTGTGGTTTCAGGCAACGACTCCGGGGACGTACCATATATTCTGCACGCAGTATTGCGGGACGAACCATTCTCAGATGATTGGCGAAGTGACAGTTCTGACCCCGGATGACTATGACAAGTGGACGCAGGAGTCCACCAGCGGTATGTCGTTGGCGCAAAATGGGGAGAGACTGTTTGCGAGTATGGGTTGCAACTCGTGCCACTCCGGAAGCGCCGCAGCGCGGGGACCGAATCTTGCTGGGGTTTATGGATCGAAGCTTCAACTGGCGAGTGGGTCGCAGGTTCTTGTGAATGATGCTTATTTGCGCGATGCAATTCTGAATCCTTCGCAACACATCACGGCGGGTTATGCGCCGATTATGCCTACGTATCAAGGGCAGATCAGTGAGGACGGCCTGATCGACCTGGTGGAGTACATCAAATCTATACAGAGTAACTATCGTGTGCAGCAGACGCTGACCACGTCAACGTCGAACCAAGCGGCGCCGACAACGCCAGGGGTGGTAAAGCCATGAGTGCAACGAGCTACACAATTGTCAATCTGCCTGACCAGAGAACGGCGACACTGCCGAAGCGCAACTACCTCAACAATGAGGATGGTCTTCTGAGCTGGCTGTTTACCGGCGACCATAAGCGCATTGCAATCCTGTATCTGATCTCGATTACCTTCTTCTTTTTTATTGGTGGTGCATTCGCAGGTCTGATTCGGTTAGAGCTTTTGACGCCGCAACCTGATCTGGTAGCCTCGGACACGTACAACAAGTTCTTTTCCATGCATGGCATCGTCATGATCTTCCTGTTTCTGGTGCCCTCTGTGCCTGCAACGCTAGGGAATTTTCTGATACCGATTATGCTGGGCGCGAAAGACCTGGCTTTTCCGAAGGTCAATCTGCTGAGCTGGTACCTGTACTGGATCGGCGGTCTCTTTACACTTGCGGCGCTGGTACTTGGTGGTGTTGATACGGGTTGGACATTTACGACCCCTCTGTCGACGCACTATCTAAACACTCATGTGGTCACCGCTGCGACTGGCGTCTTTATCATCGGCTTCTCGTCGATATTTACGGGGCTGAACTTCATCGTTACGATCCACCGCATGCGTGCCCCAGGCATGACGTGGTTCCGGATGCCTCTGTTCTGCTGGTCGAACTATGCCGCTTCGATCCTGATGGTGCTCGGTACGCCGGTCTTGGCTATCACTCTCGTTCTTGTTGCTCTTGAGCGCTTGGTGGGGATCGGAGTTTTTGATCCGACAAAGGGTGGCGATCCTCTACTGTTCCAACATCTCTTCTGGTTCTACTCGCACCCAGCTGTGTACATCATGATACTTCCGGGTATGGGTGTGATCTCTGAGGTCATTAGCACCTTCAGCCGTAAGCGTGTGTTTGGATACACAGCAGTTGCGTTTTCCTCTGTGGCGATTGCGCTCTTTGGGTTCTTTGTCTGGGCGCACCACATGTTCATCATGGGAGTGTCGAACTACTCCGCTTTGGTCTTCTCGCTGCTGACTATGCTGGTTGCAGTGCCCTCGGCGATCAAGATCTTCAATTGGGCGTTCACGCTTCAGAAGGGCTCGATCACCTTTGAGACGCCGATGCTGTATGCCTTCGGATTTCTTGGCCTCTTCACGATCGGCGGTATGACTGGGGTGTTCCTTGGCGCGCTAGGCATGGATATCCACCTGACGGAGACATACTTCATCGTGGCTCACTTCCACTTTGTCATGGTGGGCGGGATGCTGATGGCGTTCCTGGCGGGCGTCCACTTCTGGTGGCCGAAGATGACGGGGCGCATGTATCCGGAGTCGTTGTCGAAGCTGGCAGCGGTAACGACTTTCATCGGATTCAACCTCACCTTCCTGCCGCAGTTCATTCTTGGATACCTCGGTATGCCGCGGCGCTATCATGCGTATCCGCCGGAGTTCCAGGTGCTGAACGTTCTCTCGACCGCGGGAGCGACGGTGCTTGGCGTTGGCTATATGCTTCCACTGCTGTATTTGGCGTGGTCGCTGAAGTATGGTGCGATCGCTGGCAACAATCCATGGCAGGCTACCGGACTTGAGTGGCAGATTCAATCGCCACCGCTGACTGAAAACTTTATCGAGACTCCGATCGTGGATCATGAGGCCTATGATTACGAGTGGCTCGCTCACAAGACTGCACAAGAGGTGACGACCGTTGGATAATGCGATCGTAGCTACGCATCCACATACGCATGAGACCGCGATTGCGGCCGAGCACGAGCATATTGTGCTGCCGCAGCACCGCCACCACTTCGAGACACAAGAGCAGCAGCGCGAGGCAGCGACATTTGGGATGTGGCTGTTCCTGCTGACTGAAATTATGTTCTTCGGCGGCCTGTTCTTTGCCTATCTGCTCTACCGAAACTGGTATCACGATGCGTTCGTAGTCTCTTCGAATCAGCTGAGTATTCCATTAGGCGCGGCGAATACGGCAATCCTGATCAGTTCCGGGTTCTTCATGGCGCTTGGAGTGTGGGCAGCCGAAGTCAAAAAGCAGGGCCTGCTTGTTTTATTTCTGGTGCTGACCACAGTATTTGGTGTCGCATTCCTTGGAATTAAGGCGGTTGAATACCACGAGAAGTGGGAGAAACACCATATTCCTGGCGCCAGCTTCGATGTCTCCCAGTTCACCAACCCACAAGCGTACGGTTTGCATGAGAAACCGCTCTCACCTGACATGGCCCAGAAGACGCAGATATTCTTCTTCCTCTACTTCGCTATGACCGGTATGCACGCGTTTCACATGGTTCTGGGGATTGGGCTTTTGTTCTGGCTTACATGGCGCGCCAGACGGGGTGAATTTTCCGCGGGATATGTCGCCCCCATAGAAAATTTCGGACTGTACTGGCACTTCGTCGATATTGTCTGGATCTTCTTGTTTCCTCTGCTCTATCTCATCAACCGACACCCTGGCGTGTAGCCGCGAACCGTAGCCATCGGTTACGGCTGGAAGGAGAAGATCATGTCTGAGTATCACGATCCGTCGAATGTACTTAATCCGGAGCACGCGGATCATCACATTATTTCGCCGCGTACTTACGCGGTTGTCTTTGTAACACTGCTGATTTTTACGGGGATCACAGTCGGGGCAGCGTATGTAAACCTCGGTATATTGAACCCTATCGTGGCTCTCGCTATCGCGAGCTTTAAGGCTGTGGTCGTGATTCTGTTTTTCATGCACGTGAAGTATCAGTCGCACCTCATCAAGTTGACGGTGGCGGCTGGCTTCTTCACGTTCATCGTATTGATCACGATGACGATGAGCGACTACATCAGCAGGGCGTGGGGGCTCTGGTAGTAAAGTTTTCGGTTTTGACAGGGGTGCGGCCAAAGTGGCCGCATTTTTGTTGCTGTGGAAACGGCATGTTTTCGCCTCGTACAATTTGACTATGGGTATTATGCGATCTGCGGCTTCAGAGGATCTTCTTCGATTGTCCAGCGATTCGCGGGTTACTGTGCGACGGGATGGGGCGCCAGATCCAAATGGAAAATGCGTTGTTTACTGGATGCAGCGTGCGCAACGCGGGGTGGAAAACCACGCGGTCGATCTCTCGGTGCGGATAGCCAATCTTCTGGGGTTGCCGCTTGTGGTTTACTTCGCAGGGATCTCAAACTTTCCGCACGCGAACCTTCGGCACTATGTTTTTCTCAATCAAGGACTGCCGGATATCGAGACAGACCTTGCGGCCCGTAATATCACGTTTGTGATGCGGCGAGCACCGCATGAATCACACGAGCAGTTGCTGGCCGATGTGCGCGCCGCTTTTCTGATCGGCGATGAGAATCCTATGCGCGTGCCGGAGCAGTGGCGCAAGCATCTCGCTTCCAAAGCCAGGATTCCGTTCTGGACGGTCGATACGGATGTGGTCATTCCGTCGAAGCTGATGGAAAAGGCGCAATACGGTGCCTATACGATTCGTCCTCGGCTCTATCGGCTTCTGCCGGAGTACCTACACCCCTACGAAAATCTGTACGCTCAACATGAATGGAAGAGACCGCAAGGATTCCAAGCCGATTCTGTTCACGAGGATATGACTCGCGATTGGAAGGACTTGGATCGTAGCGTCGCACCTGTTGAGGCTTGGACCGGGGGCACACATGCAGCACTCAAGCGGCTCAAGATTTTCACCGGGAAGCTTCTTGAGAACTATGACACGGAGCGTAATCATCCGGAGGCAGATGGCACATCCCGCATGTCGCCCTATCTGCACTACGGTCACATTGGACCGATCACCATTGCCCTTGCGGTTGAGGCTGCTGCAAAAGCTCATCCGAGTCTTAAGGGCGCTCGTGACAGCTACTTCAATGAATTGATTGTCTGGCGTGAGCTTGCAATCAATTTCGTTCGCTACACTCCCAACTACGATTCTCCGGATTGCGCAGAGAACTGGGCGAAAGAGAGCATTGCTGCGCACGCTCGCGACGAACGCGAACATGTGTACACGCTACGTCAGCTTGAGAGTGCCGAGACCTATGATGATCTTTGGAACGCGGGTCAGATTCAGATGGTTCGGTATGGCTGGATGCATAACTACGTGCGTATGTACTGGGCGAAGAAGATTCTGGAATGGACGCCGGACATTGCCACAGCAATGAAGTATTGCATCCATCTGAACGACAAGTATTTTCTCGACGGCCGCGATCCGAATGGATACGCGGGGATTGCATGGGCGATCTTAGGCAAGTTCGACCGAGCCTGGGGGACTCGACCGATCTTTGGCAAGATTCGTTATATGTCGGGCGCGTCAACAGGTAAAAAGTTCGATTCCAGGAAGTACATCGCGAATATGGAGATTCTGCCGCGGCAACGCTCGCTCACCTTCTAGCCCTCTTTGTGTTGACAGCATTTCTACATTGAAGAAGAGATGCTTCATTACTGACGATCGTTCAATCTACAACTATGATGAGATGGTCGCGCCGTCGTCGTAATGATAAATTCATGAGATGTGGAGCGATTAGCTCGATTGGAAATAGCTAGGATCGCTCTTGAACGGATTGAAGAGGTGGCCGAAAGAGTCACCGCAAACTTCAGGTGACGGGATTCATGAGAGATTTCTCATCCCGTTCTGGTATCTTCCTCTTTACTTCTCCAGCTCTAGCGTTGACTCATCCGATGCCTGCCTGCAGCATCAAGATAGATGGTTGCGCACGCCGGATTGCACGCTATGGGCCTGATAACACCTTCTCAACTCGCGCGCTTTGTACGATCGCCGCTTCGACGAACATCGCCCCGCTTTCTCCTGGTCGGCTTTTGCCTTGCTTTAGTTTGCGTAGGCAGCGTTGACGCTCAGCTGATCTCAGCCGCCGAAGTAGGTAGCCATGATATTGCTACGATGGCGGCCGCTCCAGCACACGCGATTAGGGCCCGCCGGTTTCTCGGCGGGCGTACTCTTGCGGGATCGGTCTCCGCTGCGAAGGCTATGGATGCTGCTCGTCAGCAACATGCTGCGATGATGACGCAGGAGGCGGCGTCTCCGGAACTTTCAAGCCTTGGGACGCCGTGGCAGCCGGTCGGACCGAACCAGGTTGCCAGTCTCGCATACGGCAATGTCACGGGCCGCATTAGCGCGATCACAATTGATCCGACGGACGCGAGTGGCAACACGGTGTATGTTGGGACCACCGGAGGCGGCGTGTGGAAGTCGACCAACGCAGCCGGTCCGACGTCGGGTGTGATCTTCAGGCCTCTCACGGACACGCTGCCGGTCTTCAATGCAAATGCCGGCACCTCAGCGATTCCATCGCTCAGCATCGGAGCGATCAGTGCCAATGCGGGCATTGTGCTGGCCGGCACAGGCGATCCAAATGACGCGACTGATTCATTTTATGGCAGCGGTCTACTGCGCTCCGCTGATGGCGGAAGCACCTGGACGCTCATTCGAGAATCTCAAGATACCAATGTCTCCGCAGACAATCACTCTTTTGTTGGGCTTGGATTTGCTGGATTTGCGTGGAGCACGAAGACATCGGGGACCGTTGTTGCAGCGGTATCCCAAGCTGCTGAAGGTGTACTCGTCAATGCAGCGAGCGGCGAATTTAGCGTTATGGGACTTTATTATTCAACTGATAACGGCCTCACATGGTTGATGTCCACGATCATGGACGGTAGCCAGGTCGTGCAGTCTCCAGCGTTGAGTGTCGGAGACTCTGGTAGAGCGGCAACGGCGGTCGTCTGGAACCCAATTCGCAAAAGCTTCTACGCAGCCATCCGTTATCACGGTTACTATCAATCGGCGGATGGCATTACTTGGACACGTCTGATCAATCAACCTGGAACGGGGCTTACACCGACAGCGTGTCCAACTGCCCACGGGACGATTGGTAGCTCCTCATGCCCAATCTTCCGTGGCGCTTTGGCTGTGCAGCCAAACACGGGCGATATCTTTGCACTAACGGTAGACAGCGGTAACGTCGATCAGGGGTTGTGGCAAGATGTTTGTTCCCTCTCTGGAACGAGTTGCGGCAATACGGCGGTTACCTTCGGCACGCAGCTGAACTCGTCGCCGATGGAAGTTGGCAACGGTAGCAGCGTCATTCAACAGGCAGACTATAGTCTTACCCTGGCTGCTGTGTCCTCAGGGTCTAGCGGGCCGACGCAGGATACGCTTCTATACGCAGGGACAATTGATCTTTATCGCTGTTCACTCGCTGCAGGGTGTGTGTTGCGCGATACTACAAACGCCGTGAACGGATGTGCCGCGCCTGCGCAGGTCGCGCCGTCGCAACATGCTATCGCGACGCTGGCTACCTCATCGCAGCCACTGATTTATCTGGGCAACGATGGCGGACTTTGGCGATCAATAGATGGAGTTGACGAACAGGGAACGCCTTGCTCTGTAGAGGATGCGACTCATTTTCAAAATCTGAATGGTGGTTTGGGGTCGCTCGCGGAGGTCATAAGCTTCGCGCAGCATCCAACGGATGTGGGAACGATTCTCGTGGGGCTCGGTGCGAATGGCACTGCTGCTACCTCCGCGGCAACCACTGCAGCATTGTGGCCGCAGATATCTGCGGGGGAAGGTGGCACCGTTGCTATAGACCAGACCAATCCTTCACTATGGTACGTTTCGACTGGCGCGGGCGTTAGCATTCGCCAGTGCGCCAAAGGCACGGCATGTACATCTGCGGACTTTGCTGGATCACCTACTATCGGTGCTGTACAAGTCAATAGCGACGAGTCCCTAATCGATGCGCCGTGGATCCTTGATCCGGCCCTCCCTTCGGACGTTCTTGTCGGTACTTGTCGAGTGTGGCGCGGGCCTAGTGGCAGTGGGTCTTCTTGGTCGTCGATAAACGCGATCAGCAGATTGCTTGCTGGCCCCCAGAATGCATCTTGTGTCAGCACAAACCCACTTGTGCGTTCTCTCGCGGCAGGGGGCCCTGCCAGCAACGCGTCTGCGTTGCAGAATGCAGGATCGACAGTGCTCTATGCAGGGATGGCTGGCTCGCTCGACGGAGGCGGCAGTTTTGGAGGTCATCTTTTTTCCACGACAATGGCAGCCACTGCGGATAACGCGACAGTGTGGAACGATCTCGCGACATCGCCTGTTACGAATGGTCAGGGTGCAGCATTTAATACGGCGGGTTTTGATCTCTCGTCGCTTATGGTGGATTCTCATGACACAAGTGGAGAGACGATCTACGCAACGGTGATGGGCTTCACGGGGAACGGTATCGGGGCAACGCATCTGTATCGCTCAATTGATGCTGGTGCGCACTGGATTAACGTAAGCAGCAATTTGCCCAATGCTCCGGCAAACAGCGTAGTCGTCGATCCGAATGACGCGAATACTGTTTATCTTGCTATGGATACTGGCGTTTATGTCACGACAGGCATCACGACGTGCGCGACCGCTAACTGTTGGAGCGTGTATGGTATCAATTTGCCGAACGCACCAGTGATCGCGCTAGAGGCGGCGCCCTCCATGGCGACCGGAGATGGCCGAACGGGCGAACTGAGGGCAGCGACCTATGGTCGAGGCCTGTGGCAGATACCGCTGTTGACGGCTGCAACCGGAGCGCAACCGGCGATGAGCTTGAATCCCACAGCGCTCACTTACGCCCCGCAGTCGGTTGGTACGGCTAGTCCATCGCAGATGATTACAGTTACAAATACAGGGTTTGCTCTGCTCACTGTGAGCGAGGTCGCCGTGTCGGGCGACTTCGATGAGACCGATTCCTGCATTGGCGTGTCAATCGCAGTCGGCGCGACATGCACAATTCAGATCAGTTTCTTACCGACAGCTACAGGGCCTCGGGGCGGTCTTCTGACGGTCTATGGAAATGTTGCTGGAGGACAGGCCACCGCACCGCTCTCGGGAACAGGATCACCCGCCGCTGCGATTGTTCTTACTCCACTGACGCTCAACTTTCCTTCGACCACGATCAACTCCACCAGCGCAGTCCAAAATATAACCATTTCAAATATTAGCAATGCTGCAGTTGCCATTCGGTCGGCGAATATTGCCGGCGGAGACTTCAAGATTACGGTCAATACTTGCGGGCCTAGCCTTGGGCCAGGCATCGGATGTACCGTAGGTCTCGCTTTCACTCCGACTGCTTCTGGAAATCGTAGCGGAACTCTCACCGTGACTGACGGCGCAGGTATGCAGACGGCTTCGCTCAACGGAGCGGGGACATCTCCCGCCACGGATTCACTCTCGCCGCTGGCACTTACGTTCGGGCCGCAGCAGGTCAATACCACGAGTGCCTCACAGCAGATTACGTTAACGAATACAGGGGATCAGCCTTTGACGCTTATCGCCGCGCAGATCACGAGTGGGGACTTCACCGTAGTCAATGCCTGCGGCAATTCGCTGAACCCTCACTCTACCTGCTCGATTAACGTCGCGTTCGTGCCGAAGAATGTGGGTGCCATCAGCGGCTCGCTCGCAGTCTCAGATCAATACCGAACCCAGACTGTCGCGCTGAACGGGATAGGTGTAGCTCCACCTGGGCTTTCGCTTGCCCCATTCTCGATGGTCACTTTTCTTCCCACTGGTGTCGGTGTTCAGTCGTCTACGCAGATTGTCACGTTGACCAACAATCGCAGTATCCCGCTTCAGGTGCAAAGTATCGCAGTAACCGGAGATTTTGTAATCTTGCCCGGCGACAGCACCTGCGGCATCACCGTGGCGATCGACGCTGCATGCACGATGCAGCTTGCGTTTGGTCCGACAGCAAGTGGTCCACGTTCTGGTACTCTTACGGTTACAGATAGCGATGGGAGTTCGCCGCAGACACTGACGCTTACCGGTACGGGTGTCGATTTTCAACTAGCTACAAACGGGATTCCCAGCATCACCATCACGAATGGCCAGAACGCTGTTTTCCCGTTGCTGCTTAGCTCTGCTGCGAACGTTCCCGGCTCCGCAACGTTCACCTGCACGGGAATGCCGGCGAACTCGACTTGCAATATCACTCCCTCTACTGTTTCGCTCGGCACTACAACTACGGTTTCAGTTACTGTGTTGACCGGGGTAGCCTCGGCCACGCCTTCTTTCCGCTCTGCAGCAACGGGACGACGGCCGCTTTTGTGGTTCGCAGTGCTGTCTCCACTGGGTTTCTTGGCATTGGGTCGAACTCGCCGTGCAGGGCTCGCTGGTTTCGTCGTACTGTGTCTGCTGCTTTCAGCTTCGGGATGTGGTGCGGGTCGCACAATTCCTTTAGCGGATGGCTCCAATCCAAATCCGCCACAGGGCCCGGTTACCGCTCCCGGAACTTATACTGTTGTCGCATCGGCTGCGAGTGCAGGCCTTACACGCAGTGTCAATCTCACGCTGATTGTTCAATAGGATTTATAGGAGAGCGTGGCGGGAGGTTTTAGACAGCTAGGCCCGCACTGTAGCCCGAGGCCCACGCCCATTGGAAGTTATAGCCGCCGAGCCATCCGGTCACGTCTACGACTTCGCCAATGAAGTACAGCCCGGGTACCTTGCGGCTTTGCATCGTCTTTGCATCCAGCTCTGCAGTGTCTACGCCTCCGACTGTGACCTCGGCTTTGGCGTAGCCTTCTGTGCCAGCCGGTGTTACCTGCCATGTATGAAGCCGCTGCTCCATGGCGTCGAGAGAGGCGTTAGTCCAGTTATCTGGCGTGTTGATTGCAACCCACCGCTCTGCCAGTCGGGCCGGCAGTACAGAACGCAACGCGGCTACTGCACCAGCGACATCACGTCGCGCATTGCGCAATCGCAGAGGAGCCATCAAGTCTACGCTTGGTGCGAGATCAATCGCCACGGTTTCACCTGGCTGCCAATAGGACGAAACCTGTAGAATCGCCGGACCGCTCAACCCGCGGTGAGTTATCAGGAGCTTCTCGCGGAAGGTGCCACGAGTCCGTTTTGCTCCGCCGGAGGTGACTACCTCCACGGAGACTCCCGCCAGATCGCACCACTGTTCGCGGTCCTCAGCGCTGAAGATCAGCGGAACGAGACCGGGCTTGCACTCCACGATTCTCAAGCCGAACTGTTCGGCGAGGCTGTAGCCGAATCCTGTTGCACCCATCTTTGGGATCGACAGGCCGCCGGTCGCGACGACAACGGCTTCAGCTTGCCAGGAGGAGTTTGTCGTCTGTATCAGGAAGTGCTCTTCTCGCGTCACTGAGGTGACTTTGGCGCTGATGATGGTTTGCACGCCTGCGTCGGTGCACTCCCGCTCCAGCATAGTCACGATGTCCATGGCCGAGCGGTCGCAGAAGAGTTGTCCGAGCGTCTTCTCGTGGTAGCGGATGCCGTGTCTTTCGATCATGGCGATTATGTCTGAAGGAGTGAAGCGGGCGAGTGCGGATTTTGCGAAGTGCGGATTCGCTGAAAGAAAGTTTTCTGGGCGACAGTGGATGTTTGTAAAGTTGCAGCGGCCACCACCGGAGATGAGGATCTTCTTTCCGACTTGCTCGGCATGATCGAGCAGGACCACGCGACGTCCGCGTTTTCCTGCTTCGATGGCGCACATCATTCCGGCTGCGCCTGCGCCGAGTATTACGACATCAACCTTCTGCACGTTCGGTTTCGTTGCCATGCCTCTTTTGTTTGGAGCTTTACTGCTCGCTGATTCTGGATTTGTTTTCAGGTTGGTTGCGTCTGTACCAACGGGTTTCGCGGAGAGTGTTTTGATCCGCTTCATTTTTCTCAGCTTTTTCTTACCCCACCCGGCAGATGAGGCACTTGAGGTAGCTGGTCTCGGGGAGGGTTAGGATCGCGGGATGGTCGGGGGCGGCACCCCGGGTCTCGAGGAGTTGGACGTGGCGGCCGGCGTCGGTGGCGGCGGCGGAGACGACCTCGGTGAACTCCTGCAGGGGGACGTGGTGGGAGCAGGAGCAGGTGACGAGGGTTCCGCCGGGGCGGAGCATCTTCATGGCGCGGAGGTTGAGCTCCTTGTAGCCGCGCATGGCGCCTTCGGCGGCGCGCTTGGACTTGGCGAAGGCGGGTGGATCGAGGACGATGGTGTCGTATTGCTGTCCGGTGGATTCGTACTCGCGGAGGAGTTCGAAGGCGTCGGCTTCGATCCAGTCGACCTGGGCAGCGAGGCTGGGGTTCAGGTCGCGGTTGCGGTCGGCTACCTCGAGCGCGCTGCGACTGGCGTCGACGCCGGTTACTTGGCGGCAGTTCTGGGCGAGATGGATGGCGAATCCGCCCTGATAGGTGCAGATGTCGAGGGCGTTTCCGCTGGCGTATCGGGCTGCAGCGGCGTAGTTGAGGCGCTGATCCAGGAAGGCCCCTGTCTTTTGGCCGGAGCCTGCGTCGAAGTGAAATTGCAGGCCGTTGATGGTGAATATCGTGGTGAGTTGTGGTGATTCGGTGGTGTTAGCGTGCAGCGGACCCGGGGTTGGCGGGGCGAGTTGTTCGAGTTCGCGGATCTTTGGGTCGGGGCGCTCCCAGATAGTGATGCCACCGGTGTCGGGGCGGAGGCGCTCGCGGAGGACTTCGGTGAGGAGTTGGCGGACGTCGTCTTGCGCGGTGCCCTGGGTCAGGAGTTGGAGGGTGATGAGGTCGTTGTAGCGGTCGGCGACGATGCCGGGGAGGTTGTCGGCTTCGGAGAAGATGAGGCGGTGGGCGTCGTTCTCCATGGACTCGGGTGCGAGTTCGTCGCGGAGGGCGAGGGCTGCGTGAAGCCGCTCGCGTACCTGCTCGAGATAGGTGGTTCGGGGTAGTGCAGCTTCTTTTGAGACGATCCTGACGGCGATCTGCGAGGCGGAGCTGTAGAGACCGGTGCCGAGGGGGATGCCTCGGCTGTCCATGACTGTGACCAACGCGCCGGGTGCTATCTCGGTGGCTCCGATTGGGGGTACGAGCGACTCTACGTCTGAGCGATATACCCACAGGTGTCCGGCTCGGAGCCGGTCGGCAGCGCGCCGGGTGATGGCTGCGGCTGGTCCGTGTGGCTGGGCCGCAACGACTCTGGGGGCCCGATCTTCTACTTTTGTGACCATACTCAATGGTCGCATAGGTGCTCAAGACCCCTCCCCCTCCCCCTAAAGGTATCTTGTACGGAAGTCTTTATTTTTCAACTGTTTGGCGTGATCGTGCGTTCATAAAATATTGATTCTAATCGGTTTACCCGCAAAATATTGCAAATAAAGCATTTATGACCCAACAAGAAAAGCCCCCAGTCAAACCGAGGGCTTTCTCTTCTCTGCAGTAAGTATAGCGGTTTGGGGGTAACTTATACGCCACGTGAATGTGCTGGATTGGCGCGGGGATTTGCGGTTTTGGGGCTTGACAGGTTTTGGCGGAGGTTCTGGGTTTAGTTGGTTGACCATGATTTGCATTGAGGTTGGGGAAGGAGTGCGGTTCGCGTTTTGCGCGAATGCCCACATCTCAAAATCGAGATATGGGGCACCCGGTTTGACGGGTAAGATGCGTGACTGTGATGTGATGGTCTAAAACTGCCGTGGACGCCTGATCTGCTTGCGGATGTAAAGATAAAAAACAAAGACGAAATACGGGGGTCTCTCCACTGCGCGGTTCACGATGAGACTGTGAACCGCTTCGGTCGAGATGACGGGTTCGCGGGTGGCGCGAATGCCCACATCTCAAAATCGAGATATGGGGCACTTGGCGTGGTGCGTTTGCAGAAGGATCGGTATTCCTTACGCGATCGCTAACCGTGCAATCGCATCGGCGTGAATGCCTGCACAGTCGACCAGCGGGAATTCAGCAGTCTGTTCGTTGAAGGCCAACGCAAGATCGGTGCCACCAAGCATGATCGCCTCTGCATGCTGGTCCTTGAGCAGGCGGTGGCATGCGGCGTTGAAGATCGAACGCTGATGCTCAGTCACAAAGCCTGATGCGGCCATTGAAACGTATGCCTGATGCACATCGTCCAACTCCGGTTTGGCTGGCGGAATGATCTCCGCAGTAGCGATGCGTCCGTAAAAGCGTGTTTCCATCACGGTGCGAGTTCCAATAATTCCGATCCGTTTGAGCCCGCGCGCTTCGATAGCGTGGCTCACTTCGGCGATCATGTCGATGACGGGAAGCGGGGATACAGCTTTGAAGTCATTGATGCAGAAGTGTCCTGCAATCGATGTGACGCAGACACAGTCGGCCCCTGCCGAAACGAGGCGGTTCGTGAGCCGGGTATAGATGGCCGTTTGCGCGGCTGCGTTGTTCGTGACCAGATTGTTCAGGAGCGTCGGCGTGTCGGCGTGCACGATGGTCAACTCGAGCGTCGCCTTCTTCGTGGCGAAGGTAGAGATCAATCGCCTGTAGTAAAAGTCTGTTGCGGCAGGGCCGATCCCTCCGATAAGGCCAATATGCATCTTTGCCACCTCCATCACCGTCGTTCGGCGTGGTTGTTTTGTTGCGAAGCTTGAGCGATGCCCTGCAAGGTTCCACGTCGGCCTGGAGCCTGTACGAGGGCGGCCTGAAATTCTTTGAGGGCGAGAACGGGTTGTTTTTGCTCGAGAAGCAGATCGCCTAGTTGTTCGCGGGCGGGTAGGATGGGGCCCGGTGTTACGGGCTGCTTTTCGATGGCGTCCTCCTGGTCGGCTGCGGTTCGCAGCAACACCACGGCTTGATGCGGATCACCGCTTGCTTGTGCGGACCACGCCAAGACTTCGCCGGCTAAGACTCCCGTCTGTGTGGACCAGTAGTCGTCACCTGAGGCATGAAGCTGCGTCTCAATCTGGCGAAGCTGGTCGGCCTCTTCGCGTGCTTCTTTTGTATGGCCGGTTCGTGCGAGTCCTAATCCTCTGGACCAGACGGCGATGGCGACGACGGATGGTGGCGCGGCTGAAGGGGGAACGATGTTTGCAGCATCGTTCCATTGTTCTCGCTCGACTGCGTAGCGGATGGGGATGGCGGTGACCGCATAGGCTATTCCGAAGTTGCTCATGTCCGGATTCGGCATGGACTTGATGTCTTGAATGATCTGGCTGACCTCGGCGTCGCGTTCGGTCTGGAGATAGGCGTAGACGAGATAGTCCATTGCGTGAAGCTCTTCTCTGATATCGCCGTGCTGGCGTGCGGCCTGTCTTGAGGCCAGGTTGGACGCGATGGAGTCGTCCCATAAGCCAAGCCGTGTGAAGATGTGAGACGGCATGTGGAGCGCATGAGGCGCTGATGGAGCGATCTGAGCGTAGGCTCTGGCTGCGGGTAGACCGCGTTGGGCGAGCTCCTGACTGTCGCAGGCGTGGATGAGATAGTGGGCGATTCCGGGGTGGTTTGGGTACTCGGCATAGAGCGGCTCTAGAATATTGATCGCCTGTTTTTGCTTTGCGTGCGTCTTGTCGGAGGGAGAGACGTTCGCGAGGATGGCGAGCGCGTAGAAGACCTGGGACTCGAGGTCGTTGGTGTTGTCCTTCGCGACCTTTGCCATGGCCTGCTCGTAGGCGATGGTGCGCATGGCTGGCGTTAGAGCGGCGGATTGCTGATAGAGCACGCCGAGTGCGTGGATGAACTCGCGCTCGCGGTCGGAGTTTGCACCGAGGCGCGTTGCCTCAAGCATCTCCTTTTGTCCGGCGGGAAATGTCTGGGGCGGAAGGCTCGGGGACCATACCGGATGGAAGTAGGTCATCGCTACTCCCCAGTGAGCCATGCCGCATTGTGGGTCCGCTTTGGCGATGCTTTGGAATGTCTGTTCCGCAGAGGTGAAGGCGAAGGAGTGCAGCAGAGCTACGCCGCGGTTGAACTGCTCCTGCACGGCGGGGGCGCACGAGATGGGGAACGAAACTTTGCCTAATTTTTCAGGGGCGCCGTGGTCGTGTGCCTCCTGCGCGGAGGACAGGGAGGCAATGAAGAACAAGCTGACCGCGACTCGTTTAAGACGGAGCATAACTACCTCTCTGGTCTCACCCTTGCGCGGGTGTTTTTTTGCCGCGTGCTCTTGTGGCTTATCGGCCCTCAGTGTACAGCGTGGAGAGCGTGGTTATGAGTTGGGTTACGGGTCTCTGTACTCGCGGCGCTTGAGTTCGCGGAGAGCCTGTTCGTGGCCTTGAAGGGCGGCCTGACGGGTCCAGTGGCGGGACTGGTTGTAGTCGTGCTCGACGCCCTGGCCGATGGCGTAGAGGTGGCCGAGCTGGAACTGGGCTTCGGCGTTGCCTTGATCGGCGGCCTTGCGATACCACGCGGCGGCCTGGGTGTAGCTGAGTGGGACGCCCTGGCCGGTGTAGTAGAGGTCGGCGAGTTTTTGCTGGGCTTCGGGGAAGTCCTGCGTGGCGGCGAGGCGATACCAGTGGGCGGCTTCGATGTTGCTTTGGGGGACGCCTTCTCCTTTGCGATACATGAGGCCGAGGTTGTACTGCGCCCAGGCGAGACTGCTGTGGGCGGCGCGCTGGCACCATGCGAAAGCTTCGGGGAAGTTGTCGGCGGCGTAGTAGCGGAAGCTGAGGTTGGCCTGGGCGTAGGCGTGGCCCTGCTCTGCGGCCTTGCGCTCCCAGTGGGCGGCCTGGGTTTCGTCGTGCGCGAGGCCCTGAGCGGCGTCGTACATGGTGCTGAGGAGGTACTGCGACTCGGCGTGGCCTTGCTCGGCTGCGAGTTGGAAGCCGGTTGCGGCTGCGGTGAAGTTGCCGGCGTTGAAGTCGGTGACGGCCTGGCGGTAGTGGGGGTTGGAGGCTGCGTTGGCGGCGTCGCGGCGGCCGCGGGCGATGATGCTGGAGCGCGTCGGCGAATGAAGCGAGAGCGCGGTGCCGGTGGGGATGTGCTGCAGGCCGGGTTTGGGTCTGGCTTTATCGTCCGTGGACATGTTTATCTTCCATGGGCGCTGATCTGGCGGTCGATGAGGTCGAAGCGTCGCTGGGCGTCGGCGATCTGGTCGCGGAGGTTGGTGGCGAGTTCGGTGAGGAGATCGCGGTGCTCGCGGGCGGCTGTCTCGGCATCGAGGTGCAGTTGAGCGATTTCGCTGGCGAGGAGGGTGTTGCGCTCGGCGTCGAGGGTGGCGATGTCGCGCTGGGCGTGGTGGATCTGGCGTGTGATGCGGAGAAGCTCGGCGGCGGGGCCTTCGCCGGCGATGGAGGCATTGATCTCGCGGTGATCGTCGAGCAGACGCTGGAGGGTTTCGGTGTCGCCGCGGGTGTAGGCCTGATTGGCGCGGGCCATCAAGAGGGTGAAGTGTTTTTGTTCGGCGTCGTCGCGGGCGAAGTCGGGGTGGACGCGCCTGGCGACCTCGCGGAAGAGGGTCTTGAGGCTGGGTGGCGGGTCGAACTCTTCGGCTTCGCGGGCCTCGCTGAATGCGGCGTCGTGGGTCTCCTGCGCACGCTGGCGGGTCTCCTCAGCTCGGCGGCGGGCGGAGTCGGAGTCGTAGAGGTCGACTTCGCGCTCGGCGATGCGGGCTTCGAGGTCGTCGAGCTCGGCGTAGAGGATGCCAACTTGGCGGACGTAACGGCCTTCAAAGGTCTTGAGCTGGGCGCGGATCTGAGCTAGTTCGGATTCGCGCTCGGCGAGCGTGGTGCGGACGGTGGCAAGTTGCTCGCGCTTGTCGAGGAGGAGGGCGTCGTCCGGGGTTTGCTGGAGGATGATTTCGGCTGGCATGCGGCTTCCCGTCAGGGGAAGTTCCAGTTTATCGGAGTTGATACTTGGGGAGAGAGACGTAGGCACCGGACCCCTTGAGTCTCCCGTTTTTGATATTTAGGTCGAGCGAGATTCGGATGTTGGCGAGTGAACGCTTCTTTCCCGTCGTAAGCCCTCCTTGTACAAGAATGTCCACAAGTTCACCTCTCTTCATCCTGCCCCCATGTTCTCCTAAGACTTGCTCGACCGCTTTAATGGGAACCCACCCATAGAACTTTAGTGTGGGCTCTCCGTATTTTTGCTTCGTCAGCAGAAGGCTATTAAGTTGGGCTTTTTGCTCGACAATCCGGCGTTCAAGGTCTTCGATTTTAGCCTTTATTACGTCTTCGGGTTCCATCATCACGTCCTATTTTCCAAGCGGTCTATTCATAGCGGCTACATCTGACTCAAAGCTTCCTGTTTATCAACGAACGTCCATACAGAAGTCTGAGCATAGTTCTAGCCACACACGGGGCGATCGTACCGGCTTCTTTAGCGCCAAGAGGCAGACGCTAAATGCTTATCTCTCTACGATATAGGAAAAATATGCTACGGGGTTGCCGCGCCTAGGGTTGGTGGTGGAGCGGAAGCTTGCTGGCCCAGGGTTGCGTCGGCGGTGCCGATGCGGCCTGAGGAGGTGACACGGATGACAAAGCGCGCTCGGACAGCCTTGGGGTCGTGGTCGATGGTGTAGACGAGGTTAAGGCCGCGATCGATTCTGCCCGTCGGTGCGACGTCGTGAGGGGCACTGGCGTGGATCACCTTAGCTACGCTCTTTAGCTCTTTGCCTTTTTTGTCGAAGGTGGAGACGACGAGGATGACGTCGGCGTGGCGTGGTTCGGTGTCGGTGGCGGGAGACCAGTAGAGGCCCTGGCCGTTGACGTGGACGGTGAAGCTGTCGGGGTTGGTGGGTGAGGGTTCGAGGGTGAGGGGGACGCCGTCGTAGACCATGGTGCTGGAGTCGGCGGAGATGAGATCGGCCATGAGGCGGCGTGAGGGATTCGCTGGGTCGACACGGCCGGGACCGCGCTGGAGATAGTAACCCTGGCGGGTGTAGACGGTGAGGCCGGGACGGTCGAGGGTGACTTGGATCTTGCGAAACTTCGAGGGGTCGAGTGATGTGTTCTGTGGCCTGTAGGTGATGGTGTAGAAGCTGGCGCCGTCGCGGATGGCGGTGCCGATCTCGGCGTCGACGTCGTTGCGGCCGTAGAGGGTGCGGCCACCGGTGGCTTTGGCGAGGCGGTTGAATTGGTACTCGCCGCCGAAGGGGTCGTTGAAGGCGGCGGCGGCGCCGTAGGCTTGAGGATCGATTTGAACGCCGGCAGGGTCAATGGTGTAGAGGGTGACGCGGGCGTCACGCAGGATGTTGACGCAGTCCTGTACGGCGTTGTTGACGCGATTTTGGGTGTCGACGGGGACGTCGGCCCAGCGGATGGCGGGGAAGCCGCGGCCAACCCAGATCATATTTTTGTGGCCGGGATGACCGATGACGGCTTCGCCGACGCGACGGAGGGTGAGGAAAGCTGTGCCGATGCGGTCGGAGCGCCACTGCCCCTGCTGCGCCTGCCAGGGATAGGCGGCGAAGTGATGGTCCAGCGCGGTGATGATCTCGTCTTTGTTCTGGGTGTAGTCGCGGAGGACGGTGAAGTGCTCGACGTCGACGGCGACGAGCATGGTGGGGGTGTCGAGTTTGCCGGGCTGGCGCTCGAGGAACTTTTTGAGGGAGTAACGGGCGAAGGCCATGTCTTCGAAGCGGGTATTGAACTCGTCGAGCAGGATGATGTTGACGGGAGCGTTGGGTGCGAGGCGATCTAAATCTTGCGTGGAGTTAATGGTGGCCTGGGGATCGAGGGCGTGAGCGCCTGCGGCTTCGAAGTTGAGAATGGTCTCGGGTTCGTTGGCTTCGGTGACGTGAAAGTCGTCGCGCTTCAGGTCAGTGACGATGTTTCCTTTGGAGTCGGTGACGACGAGGTCAAGAACGACGAGGCGGGCGTTGCGGCGAATGGTGTAGACGCCGTTTGCGTCTCTGACGGGCTCCGAACCGACGGGCTGAGCTTGAGGCGGCTGCGTCTGCGCTGGTGGTGCGGCGGCTGTTTGCGGTGGGGTGGCGGGAGCTGGCGGAGGCGGTTGCTGTGCTGAGAGGGTGCTCGAAAGACCGGCAGAGAGAGCAATGAGGAAGAGTGTGCGGGGGAGCGTAAGTCTCATGGAACCCTCGGAGTTGATAGTACAGACACGGTCGATCGAGGCTTGTTACGGTGGGGACAAAAAGATTTGAGGGCTTCGAGCGTGATCGGCAGAGAGGCTGCGCCTCATTTTGTTGGAACTATTTCTTCGGGTTTGGCGTTTCTTCTAGTGTTGGTTGTTCTCTACAGCGCGAATTGTCGAGGAGAGCGTGTCTTCTCGACAATTAGGCTTGGTTTACACGGATATACTGGCTGGCGTTGGATACGGCGTTTGGGAGCGTGTGAGGATGTTGATGAATCGGATGTGGATTGGTGTGTCTGCGGGGGCTTTGCTGGTGTCGGCTGTGTCGGCGATGGGCGCGAGGCCGCAGGAGAAGAAAGACGCTGATAAGAAGAGCGAAAAGGTTGTGGTGACGGGGACGCCGGTGGCTACGCCTGCGGAGCCTCCGGCTGACTCGGTGACAGAGGGTTCGGTGACGGTGGGTGGACAGGCGATTGCGTATAAGGCTGTGGCCGGCACGCTGACGGTGGGGTCGAACGATTCGCAGGACGCGATGCTGGGGCTGGATGGGAAGATGCTGCCGGATACGGGGGAGAAGGCTCCGGATCCGGAGAAGCCGGAAGACGCAACGGCGACGGCGCGGATGTTTTATGTGGCTTACTTCAAGAAGGATGCGAAGCCGGGGCGGCCGGTGATGTTTTTGTATAACGGTGGGCCGGGGTCGGCGTCGATGTGGCTGCATATGGGGTCGTTCGGGCCGCGGCGCGTGGTGACGACGGATGCGCAGCATGATGAGGGGGCGCCGTACAAGATCGTCAATAACGAGTACAGCCTGCTGGACGTTACGGATGTTGTGTTCATCGATGCGCCGGGGACTGGGTTCAGCCGGATCATGGGTAAGGATAAAGAGAAGGCGTTTTGGGGGACGGATCCGGATGCGCATGCGTTTGAGCGGTTCATACGGCGGTTTTTGACGAAGTATGACCGCTGGAACTCGCCGAAGTATCTGCTGGGCGAGAGCTATGGGACGCCGCGGAGTGCGGTGTTGTCGGCTGATCTTCAAAACGTCGATTTGAATGGGATCGTTTTGCTGTCGCAGATCCTGAGCTTCGATAACAGTATCGATGGGCCGAAGTGGAACCCCGGTGTCGATCAGGCGTATGCGCTGGGGCTGCCTACTTTTGCGGCGAGCGCTTTTTATCATCACAAGCTGCCGTCGCAGCCTGCGGCGCTGGAGCCGTTTCTGGCTGAGGTGGAGCAGTATGCGATGGGCGATTATATGAGCGCGCTGTTGAAGGGCTCTGAGCTGTCCGACACCTCGAAGCAGGCGGTGGCGGAGAAGCTGCATCAATATACCGGGCTGCCGGTGACTTATTTGTTGCGTGCGAATTTGCGCGTGACCGGGGGAGCTTTCAGCAAGCAGCTGCAGCTTGACGACGAGACTACGACGGGGCGGTTGGATACACGGTACAAGGGGCCGGATCTTGATCCGCTGAGCTCGGATGCGGAGTATGACCCGCAGAGCAATGCGATCTCGTCGGCGTATACGGCGGCGCTGAACCAGTATATGCGGATGGAGCTGAAGTATGGGCAGGATCAGACGTACAAGCCGGGCGCTTATACGGATGCTAACTTTACGTGGGATCTGCGGCATCAGGCTCCAAATGGGCCGCCAGCGAATCAGCAGTGGGGGGGTACGAATGTGATGCCGGACCTGGCTTATACGATGAAGTCGAACCCGAGGATGAAGGTGATGCTGGCTGGAGGGTATTACGATCTGGCGACGCCTTACTTCGAGGGCAAGTTCGAGATGCACCATCTGCAGATTCCGCAGAAGCTGCAGTCAAACATCAGCTATCACTACTACCAGAGCGGGCACATGGTCTATGTGAATGAGGATGTGTTGAAGCAGTTCCATGCGGATGTGGCGGCATTCGTCAAGGGGACTGAAGATGGGAAGTAGCCGTATATGAGTCTGGACATTCGAAGCCGCCTTCGGGTGGCTTTGGTGTTTAAAACTGCCTAAGTTGTTCATTTTGATAGACAAGTTTCAATAATTAAAATGTGAGTGTATTTACATCATATTTTATGCAACCATTGGAGCTGTATTACGTCTAACTAAGTGCAGGACGATGGAACGAAGTCGTTCTGGACATTCAAGTATTTGATTCAAGGAGGATTTATGACAACGATGACTCGATTTGTGCCGTTGCGTACGCCGTTTGAGGATGTTGCCGGATTGCAGAAGCGTTTGAACTCGATCTTCAATGACTTTGCAGGATCGGAGGGCTCGAATGCCGGGTTTACTCCCGCAGTCGATGTCTACGAAGATGCAGAGAAGCTGGTTTTGAAGCTGGAGATTCCTGGGGTGAAGCAGGAGGATCTGGATATTCGGCTGGAGAACCACAAGCTTGTCATCAAAGGCGAGCGCAAGTTCGAGCAGACCGAGAAGGCAGAGAACTTCCACCGGATTGAACGCAGGTTTGGAAGCTTCGTCCGGAGCTTCACGCTGCCCCAGACGGTCGACGCCGAGGGTGTAACTGCTACATCTGATGCTGGGGTCTTGACGATCTCTCTGGCCAAGAAGGCCGAGGCTCAGCCGAAGCAGATCAAGGTGCAGGTTGGTGCGGCGAAGCAGGTTGAGACGCCGGCAGCGCGGTAAGTGTGACGAATGATTGCTTATGGGGAGGCTTGATGCCTCCCCTTTTTATTTGGTGATGTGCTTCTCGGTCAGGAGCGCAGGCTTCGAGCGCGCAGGGCGACGATGAAGAGGAACGGCTCTGCGAACCAGAGGGTGTGGTTGGCGAAGCGAGGCGCGGCCCAGGCTCCGATGACCGCTCCGGCGAGAAAGCAGAGGCAGATGAGGCCGAGGTAGAGTGCTTTGGCCCGGCCCTTGTCGCGCACCGCCGGGGTAGCGCCTGGTGTGATGGCGTCGTAGAGGCCTTCCACTGTGTCGCGCAGATTGCCTGTGACGAAGGTGGAGTTGTACCCGAAGCCTTCGACGTGGCGATAGCTGGCGACCTGAAATGCGCCGACGATGGCGGTGGTTGCGGTGATGACCATGTGGGGCATATCGAGGGGGAGCCAGCCAAGTGCGAAGAGGGCAGCGATCTCAAAGGTGAGGCCAAGCAGGAGGAGGGGGCGCTCCTGCAGGTGAGAGCGCACGAGTTTTGAGGCAGCAACGCCCACGATGAAGCCGCAGATGGGGACGAGATGGGGGACGATATCTTTCCAGTCGCGACCGATGAGGGCGATCCCGAGGAAGACGACGTTGCCGGTCATGGCGTTGGCGAAGACGTGGCCATGGTTGAGGAAGATGAAGGCGTCGAGCAGGCCACCGGTGGTGGCAAGGAGCATGGCGTCGGGGAGCGCGTTGGGTTTGACGGTGATGCCGGTGGTGGTAGGCATGGATTGTGCTGTTGTGCTCAGAGCTGATGGTAAAGGGCGAAGAGCTTTGTTGGGGGCTGTTTTGTGAGTTGCACGAATCGGATGTTGCAGGTGGCAATACGCTGAGGACTCTGCTCTAATGTGATTGCTCTCTCCCTCCCGCCGGGCCAGTCACTAAAAATCTACGTTCTAAAGGCTTGCTTATGCGTGTGATTCGACTCTTCGTGTTGGTTGCGGCTGTTTGTTTGTCTGCGA
Organism: Tunturiibacter lichenicola; assembly: GCF_051013355.1. Lineage (GTDB taxonomy): Bacteria > Acidobacteriota > Terriglobia > Terriglobales > Acidobacteriaceae > Edaphobacter > Edaphobacter lichenicola_F. Next base: position 2,473,956 of record NZ_CP132944.1, read on the forward strand.
ATTTTCAGGCTCTAGCGGGGGATATGCTGACCCCGGTGGTGGCGTCGGCGATGAAGCCTTCGACGAGTGCCTTTCGGGGGACGGACAAAAAACTGCATCTTGTCTACGAGCTCGAGATTACAAATACGGGAAGCGCGACGGCAACGTTACAGGGTGTGGACGTTGTGAGTGCTGCTGATTCGAAGCAGGTGCTTGCCAGCTTCGAAGGCGCAGCTTTGTTGTCTCGTCTGCGTTATGTCGGGCGCGGCGACGCGATGGCTGCGGCGACGATCGGGTTCAGTGAGACTCGGCTACTGCTGATTGATATCGCCCTTGATGAGGATGCTCGGCCACCTGCTACCTTGATGCATCGATTTCATCTGCTGGCGGGTGGGCCTCCGGGGTCGCCAAAGGATCTGGTGGTTGAGCAGGAGTACACGATTGCGCCGATTGCAGTGAGCACGGATGTGATGGTGCTGGGGCCACCGCTTTCGGGCAAGGGGTGGGTGGCTTTCAATGGATGCTGCGAGGCGGGAGGTGTGCATCGTGGCAGTGGCCAGCCTGTCAACGGAGTGATGCAGTTTGCGCAGCGGTTCGCGATTGACTGGATGCTGCTGGGTGCGGATGCGAGGATCTTTCGCGGGGATGGAAAGGGTGTCAAGGACTACTTCGACTACGGCGCTAAGGTGATTGCCGTGGCCGATGGCACCGTTGTCGATGCGCTTTCGACGCTTGACGATCAACTGCCGGGAGATCTGCCTGATCCCAAGACGATCACTATCGAAAACGTGGACGGCAACCATATCGTGCTCGATCTTGGTCAGGGCAGATATGGGTTTTATGCTCATCTGCAAAAGAACTCGCTGCTGGTTCATAAGGGGGACCATGTGAAGCGTGGGCAGGCTCTGGCGCTGCTCGGGAACACGGGCAATACATCGGCTCCTCATCTGCACTTTCATCTGATGGATGGCACCTCAGTGCTGGGGTCGTCGGGGCTGCCTTATGTCATCGACCACTTCGAGGTATCGGGTCAACTGCCGGTTGCGCAGTTCAATAAGGATGGGATTAGCGGGGAGTGGAGCAAAGACCTCCTTGCCACTCCATCGAGCAGGAAGTTGGAGTTTCCCGTCGACCTGACGGTGGTGGATTTTTAGAGTGGATCTCAATCGCTCTCTTGCGCGCTGATTGAGAATCATCGATCTGAGTGTAACTAATTCGAAATTGACGATTTCATCGGAGAGTGGTGGACGGAAGGTTTGTGATGCGCGCGATAGACGTAATGACCCACTAACCATCCAACCGCACTCCCCACAATGACATCCGTCGGAAAGTGTTCCTGGCCTAAAACTCTTGTCAGGCTTACGCCAGTTGCAAGGGTGTACACCGCCAACTGAGTCCAGTGAGAGGGGTATTCTCCGGCGATCACAGCAGCAGAGGACCAGGCGAGAACACTATGGGCGGAAGGGAAGGAGGAGTCTACGCCGGCATCTGACTGGAAGAACAGGCCGTGTGCATTGTTCACAGCCGGTCTTTCTCGCCAAAAGATGAGCTTCATAGCCTGTTCAACAACAACTCCGTCCACAAGCGCTTCGCCGCCCAGAATGCCGGCTTCACGAGCATGCTCATCATCTTTGAAGTGGCCAAATCCGTATAGCGCTACCGGGGCTGCAATGAAGCCTCCGAGGAGTCCGTTTGAGACGTCGATGTTGGTCTGGTTGAAGTTGGGATCTTGAGAGACGACGGAGGACATGACGTGATGGTCGGTAGCGATTCCTGCGCCAGTGGCGGCGGCGAGAGGGATCAGCCATTCGAGATCATGCGTGCGAATGTGAAGCGGACTGGTCCAGATCGCTGCCTGATCTTTCAGGATGTGAATGGGAGTGTTGCGGATTGTAACCGCATCTTTCTCCGGGAGTTGAGGGGTGGGCGCATTGGGCAACGAGGAAGAGCTGCTTTGGGAGGGCTGTGCCGCATCTACCGTCTGCGCTCGTACATATCCACATAACCCCAACACAAGGGGGAGAGTGAGGAGAGCCTTCCGATAGATGCCTGTGTGATCTCTTTTCATTCGATTAGCAATTTTGCTAGTCGCGGCGGTCGCCTCTGCGGTTCACACTAGCTGAGTCAAGAATAGAGGATGAATTCCGAGTTAGAGAGATCTTTTCACCTTCACTTGGTTTTGGTGATGTCGCCTGGAAGTGGAGTTGAGTTTGGACAAGGGAAGAATCGAAAGCCTATGAGCTCAGTGGCGGTAAGCTCGATCGTATTTGCGCTGATCTTCGGCGGATCGCTCGTTGGGATGGCTCTGCGCTGGGCCTTGCCAGTAGAGCATCTGGGACAGGATGCAAAAGATACGATGAGGCTTGCGATCGGGCTTGTCGCGACCATGACTGGCCTGGTGCTGGGGATGCTCGTCTCTTCGGCAAAGAGTTATTACGACGGACAAAAAAACAAAGTCAGCGAGATGTCTAGCGAGGTTATCCTTCTCAATAATTCCCTCGCGGTGTTCGGGCCTGACGCCGACCAAATTCGTTTCTATGCCCGTCAGACCGTTGAGGCTGCGATTGATCGGATCTGGCCCAAAGACAAATCGAGTCTGTCTCAACTCATGCCGAAAGAGAATGACGTTTTCATTAGCGCCCAGCTGCAATCGCTCGTTCCAAAGAACGAAATGCAGGCTTCGGCTAAGGCTCAGGCAGTAGCATTACTTCAAAACTTGAGAAAGTCTAACTGGCTCATGTTTCTCGAATCGGAGCAGGCTTCAATTCCACCGCTGCTATTGGTCGTTGTCACGTCGTGGCTGGTAATTATCTTCATTAGTTTTGGTATCTTCGCTCCACCAAATCCTACCGTGATCTCGACACTGATCATCTGTGCCTTGGCGGCCTCAGGTGCGATCTTCATCATCCTGGAGATGTATTCACCCTTCAGTGGGCTCTTGAGAATCTCCTCTGCCGCAGTTCGGGATGCGCTGAACCAACTGTCCGCGGCTCGATAAGACTAAGTTGTCTAGTTGTTTACGGCGCGATGGCATCGCTCAACACGTTGCCGCTAACGAATGGCAGCGCGATTGGTGTGAGCTTTTCCGGAATATCGATGGGTCTGAGATCTGTTGGCAGCGCGGCGGCTATCGCTGAGTGCACAGCCTCCATCAATGCGCCGCGAGTAGGATAGTCACGCGGTTCGATCAATGGGAGATAGGTGACCTGAACATCACCGGGATGGATGCCGGCGCTGTTTTTGGGCATGAGGCGTTCCGTTCCGGCGATGGCGACGGGGATGATCGGCGCTCCTGACCGCTCTGCCAGGAAAAACGAACCTTTTTTGAAGCTGGTGAGACGGCCATCGGGCGAGCGGGTGCCCTCTGGAAAGACCAGGAGATGAAGGCCGGAGCGGATGGCGTCGGAGGCAGCTTGAACGCTGCGGCGACTTCCCTCTAATGAGCCGCCGCGTTCGATGGGGACAAACTTGCCCATACGCATTGCCGTGCCCAGGATGGGAATCCGCATGAGCGAGCTTTTCATCAGGATGGAAGTGCGGCCAGGGATGAGTGGGAGGATTATCGGCGGATCAAGATTGGAGGCGTGGTTCGCCATGAAGATGCATGGCCGATCGGCTGGAACGTTTTCGAGGCCGCGGAGTTCGACGCGGACGCCGGCGGCTTGTGTGCCGAGGCGGGCGATGCGCATGAGGCCCGACTTGTACAGGATGTCGGTTTTGCCGGTAATAAGGGAGTAGAGGATGCCAAGGATTCCGGCGGGAGGGCCGAGAGTCAGATAGACGATGGCGAGCTTAATTGTGGAGAAGGTCACTCAGAAGCTGGAAGTTGGTCCATATGGACATGCTATGCCCCGGCTGGGGATGCCTCTGTGTTTTCTTTGTAATGCTTTTCGTTTCTTAGAAACTGAGTGTGGCAGAATGTGAGTGAGTTATTGTCACATTTCCCGCATCTTGTTGACTTCTCGCGCGTCTAATCTATAAGGCAAAAACTGAAATTGATGAGGGGACAGGGTTTATGGCGATTAAGTGGGAGCGTTTGACAGTGAAGTCTCAGGAGGCCGTGCAGGCCGCAAGCGGGCAAGCAGCGGAGAACGGCAATCCGGAGGTGCAGCCGCTGCATTTGATGGCAGCGCTGCTGGAGGACCGCGAGGGAGTGGTGATCCCGGTGCTGGAGAAGGTTGGGGTGCCGGTGGAGCAGCTGCTTTCGGGGGTGAACTCGGCGATTGAGAAGCTGCCGAAGGTGCAGGGTGGGGGGCAGCCGGGGCTGTCGGCTGCGCTGCAGAAGGTGTTGGAGCAGGGATTCAAAGAGGCGGAGGGCTTTAAGGACGACTACGTCTCGACGGAGCATCTGCTGCTGGCGTTAGCGAAGACGAAGAATGACCCGGTGCAGCTTGCGCTGGCAGCGCTGGGTGGGACGCATGAGGCGATTCTGAAGGCGCTGAGTGCGGTTCGCGGCGGACAGAGGGTGACGGACCAGAATCCTGAGGGCAAGTTCCAGGCGCTGGAGAAGTACGCGAAGGATCTGACAGATCTGGCACGAAGGGGCAAACTCGACCCGGTGATCGGGCGGGATGAAGAGATTCGGCGTGTTGTGCAGGTGCTGAGCCGTCGGACGAAGAACAATCCTGTGCTGATCGGCGAGCCGGGTGTTGGTAAGACGGCGATCGTCGAGGGGTTGGCGCGGAGGATCTTTCTCGGTGATGTGCCGGAGATTCTGCGTAACAAGAGGGTGTGCTCGCTGGACCTGGGCGCGATGATTGCCGGGGCGAAGTTCCGTGGTGAGTTTGAGGACAGACTGAAGGCTGTGTTGAAGGAGATTGAGGATTCGAATGGTGAAGTAATTTTGTTCATCGACGAGTTACATACTTTGGTGGGTGCGGGTGCGAGCGAAGGGTCGCTGGATGCAAGCAACATGCTGAAGCCAGCGCTGGCTCGCGGCGGGTTGCGGGCGATTGGCGCAACAACGCTGGTGGAGTATCGCAAGTACATCGAGAAGGATGCGGCGCTGGAGAGGCGGTTTCAGATTGTGTTCGTCGGCGAACCGAACGTCGAGGATACGGTTGCGATTCTGCGCGGGCTGAAGGAGAAGTACGAGGCGCACCACAAGGTTCGGATCAAGGATTCGGCGATTGTGGCTGCGGCTACGTTGAGCCATCGGTATATCTCGGATCGGTTTCTGCCGGATAAGGCGATCGACCTGGTGGATGAAGCTGCGGCGGCGCTGGCGATTCAGATTGGTTCGGTGCCGGTGGAGATTGACGATCTGGAGCGGAGGGCGACCTCGCTTGAGATTGAGCGTGCTGCGTTGAAGCGGGAGAAAGATGCTGGTTCGCAGGAGCGGTTGGAGATTGTAGAGCGCGAGCTGGCTGAGGTGAAGGAAGCTTCTGCTGGATTGCGCGCGAGATGGCAGACGGAGCGCGGCGCTATTGGCAAGATGGCCGAGTTGAAGGAGCAGTTAGAGTCGCTGCGGTTCCAGATGGGCGAGGAGACTCGCAAGGGGAATCTGCAGCGTGCGGCGGAGCTGCAGTACGGCGAGATTCCGAAGCTGGAGGCGGAGCTCCGTGAGCTGACGGCGGAGCAGGATGCCGCGGTTCGTGAGGATGAGGCTGAGGTGAAGTCGGGAGCTGCGAAGAAGCCGTCGCGGATGTTGAAGGAAGAGGTCGACGAAGAGGATATCGCCGCTGTGGTGTCGAAGTGGACGGGGATTCCTGTTGTGAAGATGCTTGAGGGGGAGATGCAGAAGCTGGTGCAGATGGAGGATCGTCTGCGTGAGCGTGTAGTCGGTCAGGATGAGGGACTCAACGTGGTGGCGAATGCGATTCGCCGGTCGCGTGCGGGGCTCTCCGATCCGAAGCGGCCGATCGGTTCGTTCCTCTTTCTTGGCCCGACTGGTGTTGGAAAGACCGAGACGGCGAAGGCATTGGCGGAGTTTCTCTTTGATGACGAGGCCGCGATGGTGCGGATCGACATGAGTGAGTACATGGAGAAGCATGCGGTGGCGCGGTTGATTGGAGCGCCTCCGGGATACGTTGGGTACGACGAAGGCGGGCAGCTGACTGAGGCGGTGCGCAGGCGACCGTATGCGGTGGTGCTGTTCGATGAGATCGAGAAGGCGCATCCTGACGTGTTCAATGTGCTGCTGCAGGTGCTCGACGATGGCCGGCTGACGGACTCAAAGGGCAGGACGGTGGACTTCAAGAACACTGTGCTGATCATGACGTCGAATGTCGGTGCTGGGCAATTATCTACGGCCTGGGCACAGGGCGAGGATGGCTTTGAAGAGGCGAAGGGCCGCGTGATGGATGAGCTGCGCAAGCACTTCAAGCCGGAGTTCCTGAATCGCGTGGACGATATCGTGACCTTCCATCCGCTGGCCGATGAGCAGCTAACGCATATTGTCGATCTGCGGCTGAAGGACCTGCAGAAGCTTCTTGTGGATCGCAAGATTACGCTGGAGTTGACGGACGGGGCGAGGAAGGCGATCTTCAAAGCTGGATATGACCGGGCGTATGGAGCGCGGCCTCTGAAGAGAGCGATCCAGCGGTTGGTGCAGGACAAACTGGCAGTGAAGATCCTCGACGGCAGCGTACTGCATGGCGATCATGTCGTGGTGACGGCGGGCAAGAACGGACTGGAGTTTGAGGTTGCGGAGCGTCAGACGGCCGTTTAAATCAGACGATCGATTGGCCGATCTCTGACAGGAGTGCGACGCGGTTGACCAGCGACTTGTACTGATCGTCCTTGACGATGGCGACGTATGGGTCGGATTTGCGGACAACCGCTTTCACTTCAAGCTTCTTCTGTTCGGGAGAGTCGTCGGTACGTGCCTTGATTGCGTCGCGCCAGAGATAGACTCCGAGGAGCCGCTGCACTTCAAGCTCAGTGAGCCAGGTTGCACGTTCGGTGCCGGACTTGAGTGTGACCCAGTTGAGTGGGTCCGGTTTGATGATAGTGCCGGTGGAATCCTTCAAGCTGGCGATGAAGGTGCTGATAATCTGCTGCGCGACGGGTGGCTCGATGGATCCATCTATGCGCGTGATAGGTGGAGTTATAACTGGAACAGCACCGGCGGGGGGAAAGGCCTGATTGTAGGCGGCTGCGTAGGACAACTCGAGCCATGGTTGATTGGTAGAGAGTGACCAACGCACATTGTCGGGAGAGGCGCATCCTATAAAGCGCCTGCCGCCTGAAGGCAGAGTGCGCGCAAATACGATGCACTTGAGTGCTTTCATCCGCTGCAGGATGACGGCGAAGATAAAGAGGCGTGAGCTAATCCACTGCTTGCCATCGCCGAGATCGATGAGTGCGTATTCGGACGGTGCAGTGGAGGCGGAAAGCTCCTTGAACCATAGTGTGCTGCTCTCCTGCCAGTTGTCGGTTTCGATTTCACGGATGACGTCGATTGGAGTGTTGGTGGCCTCTTTGACCTCGGGGAGTTTGATGGTGGCCCAGGAGCCGATGCCGATCTCTGTGGCACGGGCGCTGATGGTGACGAGAAATTTTCCGAGCGATTCGCGGTAGAGGTAAAGGATGACGAGGGTGACGAGAGGCCATGCAAAGGCTGAGAGGGATCCGATCAGTGAGGCAGGCTCTTTGGCCGCGGATAGTTCGAGCTTGATGGGATCCAATAGGTAAGCTTCAAGAAGGAGCATGCAGATCTCCTGTAGCTGAGATGGACGAGACAAGCATATAGCAACGGAGGCTGCGCAGTTTTGGGAATGATGCCAGCATCAGGGCTAACGCTGACCGCAGAAGAGGGCGATCGATCCGTATACTGAAAAGCTGGATATGGGTAGACGGGCGATCATTATTGGGGCGGGGCCAGCGGGATTGACGGCTGGGCTTGAGTTGCTGCGCAGAACCGATGTGCAGCCGATCCTGCTCGAAGCGAGCGATGAGATTGGTGGGATCTCGCGGACGATCAAGTACAAGGGCAACCGGATGGATATCGGGGGCCATCGGTTTTTCTCGAAGAGCGATCGGGTGATGCAGTGGTGGGTCGACCTGATGCCGCCCGATGTTGAGAATGCGGGGTCGGAGCCGGAGATTAGTTATCAGGGGAAGAAGCGTGTTGTGGCGGTGCCGGCGCGGCTGCCGGAGGAGCCTGTTTTGCGCGGGGTTGGACCGATTGATCCTCATGCGGCCGAGGAGACCGACGAAGACGAGGAACTTGATCTGAGTTCTGCCGACATGCTGGTTGAAGTTGCACCGCATGATCCTGATCTGGTGATGTTAATTAGGCCTCGTAAGAGCCGGATCTACTATCTGCGAAAGTTTTTTGACTATCCGATTACGTTGACCGCAACGACGCTGAAGAACCTTGGGCTGGCGAGGACGTTTCGTGTCGGTGCGAGTTATATGAAGTCGAAGGTAAGCCAGATTACGCCCGAGAAGAGTCTTGAGGACTTCCTCATCAATCGGTTTGGAAGGCAGCTTTACCTCACGTTCTTCAAGAGCTATACGGAGAAGGTTTGGGGTACGCCTTGTGACGAGATCTCTGCTGAGTGGGGTGCGCAGAGGATTAAAGGGCTGAGTCTGACGACGGCGGTGAAGCATTTTTTGAAGAAGGCACTTGGCGGGAAGCAGAAGGGTGATCTGGCGCAGAAGGGGACGGATACGAGTTTGATCGAGCGGTTCATGTATCCGAAGTTTGGGCCGGGGCAGTTGTGGGAGCATGTGGCGGACCAGATCCGCGAAAAGGGTGGCGAGATCCACATGGGATGGAAGGTGGATCGGATTCATTGCGAGGGTAGGCGCGTGGCGTCTATCGACGCAGTGACTGCGCAGGGGGAACGGCAGACGTTTGCGGGAGATTATTTCTTCTCGACGATGCCGATGCGTGAGCTGGTGGAGGCGATGGATGCTCCTGTGCCTGAGAATGTGCGTGAGGTCAGCGCTGGGTTGCAGTATCGGGACTTCATTACCGTGGGGCTACTGGCGGATCGGCTGAAGGTGAAGGAGACCGATGGTGGATTGCTGAAGGACACCTGGATCTATGTGCAGGAGCCCGATGTGATACTTGGACGGTTACAGATATTCAATAACTGGAGCCCGTACCTGGTGGCGGATCCGACGAAGGTGTGGATTGGGTTGGAGTATTTCTGCTATGACACGGATGATTTGTGGAAGATGCCGGATGAGGAGTTGAAGAGGTTCGCGATCGCCGAGGTGGCGAAGATCGGGATCTTGAATGCTGAGGATGTTTCGGATGGGCATGTGGTGCGGGTTCCGAAGACGTATCCGGCTTACTTTGGCACGTATGACCGGTTCGATGAGCTGCGCGAGTTTACTGACGGATTTGAGAATCTGTTTTTGGTGGGACGAAATGGAATGCATAAGTACAACAACCAGGATCACAGTATGTTGACGGCGATGACGGTGGTGGATGGTATCGTGGCTGGGCATGTCGACAAGGCTGCGCTGTGGGGGATCAATACAGAGCAGGAGTATCACGAGGAGAAATAGATTGAGGAAGATTCTGACTTTCGCGGTGCTGCTGCTGATTGTGGTTGTTGCTGTGTTTCGCCAGAGGATCTTCTTGCGGGACCCGCTGGGGAAGGTGGAGCGTAATGGCGTAGCGATCGATGGGGCGCGGCTGTTTATCAACTTTTCGAATGATGTACTGGTGGAGGAGCCGGGGACGGAGCGGCGTTATTTAGTGCAGGGGTGGGATGCGGTGCCAGGCGTGCCGCAGGTGCTTGGTTGCTTGCAGGGGCTGGTTTGTTGGACCGATGCGGACCATGCGGCAACGTTTCCGTTGGATGGTCGCGGGACTGGAACTCGGGCGACGATGAGCGCGAAAGAGGTTAGGTTTGTAGATGAGAATGGTGCCGCGATCAGGGTGGAGTTGCGGTAGGTTTAGCTGGAAGGAGAGAGGAGGGGCGGGATGAGCGACGGACGCGAGGAACGGGAGGAGCAGGAGCAGCGACGTAAGTGGGAGAAAGAAAAGAAAGAGCGGGATGATGACCGCGACCGCGATTGGGAGAGAGACGGAGACAGGGAGCGTAGAGATTCACGTGCGGCGGTATAGGCGTCAATAGGCTTGGCGAGCTTGACCGGAGATCTACTGTCGCGCATCGGCTTGCAGTAACAAAGTGTCCGATGCGTTTACATCTTCCGATTAAATACGGTTATAAATAGGCCGATTGCATCGATCGCTTACACTCATGTGAGCCCCGATGACTACTGGACGAAGCTAGGGTGCGACTGGTACGCCGGTTTGTAGAATTTTGCTGGATCTGGCCTTTTGAGTGGCGATCCATTGAGTGGTGCGGGCGTCGAGCATGTCGAGGGGGAGTGAGCCTCCGCTGAGAATCTCATCGTGGAAGGTGCGGATGTCGAAGTTCGTGCCCAGCTCTTTCTTTGCTCGTTCGCGTAGCTCGAGGATCTTGAGCTGGCCTAGCTTGTAGGAGCAGGCCTGACCTGGCCATGCGATGTAGCGGTCTGTCTCGGATTGGATGAGAGGCTCGTTGACGTCGTTTTTGCGCATGTAGTCGACGACTTGATCGCGTGACCAGCCGTCGGCGTGGATGCCGGTGTCGACGACGAGGCGTACGGCGCGGAAGAGCTCGGAGTTGAGGCGACCGTAGTCACTGACAGCATCCTGATAGAAGCCAACCTCTTTGCCGAGTTGCTCGGCGTACAGCGCCCAGCCTTCGGCGTATGCGCTGAAGCCGGTGTGGAGGCGGAACTTTGGTAGGCCTTTGAGCTGTTGCTGGACCGAGAGCTGCATGTGATGGCCGGGGATGCCTTCGTGGTAGGCGACGGCCTCGTCGAGCACGAGGGTACGTTTGGAGAAGTCGCTGGTGGCGACGACGACGCGGCCGGGGCGTTTGCCGTCGGGCGTGCCGGTCTGGTAGTGGGTGGAGTCGGCGGACTGGAAGGCCGGGATGGCTTCTACGGTGACAGGGCTGCCGGGGATGACGGTGAAGAGGTCGGGGAGTTTGGGCTGCATCTGCGCGATGTAGTGGCGGTAGTCGTCGAGGATCTGCTCGGCGGAGGTGGGAGTCCATTTGGGATTGTTGTTGATGGAGGCGCGGAAGGCGGCGAGGTCGGCAAAGCCAGCCTTGTGGGCGAGCGCGGTCATCTCTGCGGTGATGCGTGCGACCTCGTTGAGGCCGAGGGTGTGGATCTGCTCGGGAGTGAGGTGCGTGGTGGTGCGGCCGAGGATGTCGTTCTGGTAGCGCTTCTGTCCATCGGGAAGCGAGGTGACGGAGAGGATGGTGCGGCCGTGTGGGGCGTATTCGGTGGTGATGAAGGCGGCGAAGGTGCGGTAGGCAGGGAGGACGTCTTTGGTGGCGGCATCAGTGATCTCAGCGGTGAGGCGCTTCTGATCTTCGGCAGAGATGTTGGAAGGAAATTTCTTCGTTGGGATGAGGAATGGGTCGGATTCGATGATGCCGTTGCATTGGCCGGGCACTTTTTCGAGGAGAAAGCGGACGGGCATCAGGTTGTCTTTCAGGCCAGCGCGAAGAACGTCGGTGGTCTGGGCGAGAACGCGTGGGATCTGATGCAGGCGTGCGATGTAGTCCTCGTAGTGCTTGACTGAGTCGAAGGGCATGGCGAGAGGGAGGTCGGCCAGGCCGGTGTGGGTGCCGTTCATCTGATCGACGGGCATCTCGTACTCTTTGAGGTCGTAGTCGTCGATGCGTTGCTGAAGAACGCGAATGAGGAGGTCGTGGGAGAGTGTGTCCTGTTCGGGAAATCCTGTGGTCGAGATGGACTGGAGTCGAGCCATGTTGGTGGTGTCTTCAGTGTGGCGGCGAGCAATGGCAGCGAGGGAGCGGTCGCTGAGCTGATCGTTGTAGCGATAGTCCCCGTAGGCGGTGGCGCGCTCGGGGCTGTTCTTGAGGTCGGCCTGGTAGATCTCTTCGAAGAGCGCATTTTGTGTGGCGAGGCGAATGTCGACGGAGGGAGTCTGGGCGATGCTGGGTGCAGCGTAGAGGCAGGTTGCCAGAAGAAGAGGCAGGAGGTGAGGGCGCATGCAAGGAGGGTAGCAGACGTGATATCTGATCTGCGCGGTTTTTCTTCGTGCGATGCCGGCTTTGCTATGTGGCGATGGTGCCTTGGTGGAAGTAGAGCTGCCAGCGATTATCGCGGAGTGTCCAGAGCGAGGAGCGGTGAGAGATGGCGACGGTGGTGGTGACGCGGTAGGTGGCGAGGACCACATTCTCTGCGAGTTGCGCGATGTAAAAGTGATGGATGGTCGCAGGGCGCGCGGCGCCGGTGAGCAGGACGTCGATTGTCTGCTGGCGGTTGAAGACGCGGCCGGAGGTGCAGAACTCCTTGTACTCTTCGGCGAAGAGAGGGATCAGAGCTTTTCTGTCGGCCTCTCGGTCGGGGTGGAGAAGACGCTCTTCGAGCGCGTAGAGGTGGTCTTGCAGTTCGGGCTTTTTCATGAGAACGGCTCTGAGTATTATACGAACGGCGACGTGAAGGGTTTCATTATGACAGATCTGACCGCGCTAGATGAATTTACGGTTTGCGGGCAAGGGCGACGCGGGAGATCTGCTGGAGGTCGTCGATAAAAGAGACGGTTTGCCAGCCGGAGAGTAGTTCGGCGAGGGAGTCCTGCTGGCCGTGTCCGATCTCAAGGGCGAGCAGGCCATTTTGTTTGAGTGCTTTGTGGGCTTGAGGAATCAGGCGGCGATAGATATCGAGTCCGGCTTCTCCGGCGAAGAGCGCGGTGGAGGGCTCGTGGTTGCGGACTTGAGGATGGAGTGAGCCGCGGTCGATCTCCGGGATATACGGTGGGTTGCTTACGATGGCGTCAAATTCTTTTTCCTGGCTTACTGCATTGAGCAGGTCGGATTGGAGGAAGCGAACGCGGTCGGCTACGTTGTTTTCACGGGCGTTGGTGGTTGCTATGGCTAGCGCGTCGGGTGAGATGTCGAGCGCAATGATTGCGGCGTGGGGAAGGTGCGCTGCGAGAGCGATTGCGATGGCACCGGAGCCGGTGCCTATGTCGGCGAGCTTCAGAGACTGGTTCGATGGAAGGAGTTTCAGGACAGCTTCGACGAGATGCTCGGTCTCTGGACGCGGAATAAGGACGGCTGGCGTGACGTGAAAGTTGAGGCCGTAAAACTCCTGCTGGCCAGTGATGTACTGGATCGGTTCGTGTTGCAGGCGACGTTCGATCAGGCTTTGATATGCGGTTTGCTGGTCGGAGAGAAGTTCGCGCTCTGGATAGGCGAAGAGGTTTGCGCGAGAGATCTGCACGATGTAGAGGAGCAGGAGTTCGGCGTCGCGGGTCGCGGTGGCGCGGAGATGCTCGTCTTCAGCGAGGTGGTTTGCGGCGGCGGTGATGGCCTGGCGGAGCGTCATTGCTGGCGGCTATCTAACAGTAGCGCAGAAGGAAGGCCTTAGCGGTTATCGAGGATGAGCACGTTGCCGTCGGGATCGGTAATGGTGAGGTTGGCTCCGTTTTTGACGACCTTGACGTCCTCTTTGTGGAGATGGCGGGCGGCCCTGCCCAGATTCTCCGACTGGAGCGTGATGCGAGCCTCGGTGCCAAGGGCGGCGGGGACGATCTCGACCTCCTGCCCCGACGCGCCGGGCATGTGCAGGAACATCGGGTCGTTGGCGATGGGTTTGAAGTGAAGCTGGTTGATATAGAAGTCGCGCGCCGCCGCGGGATCCTTCATCGCGAGGGAGACGGCGATGAGCTTGTCGGCGACGCGGTCAGGGCCCAGGTGTTTGCCCTGGTCGTCGCTGTGAAGCGACCCGGGCATGTACTGGGTGTACTCGATGTTCTGCGGGCCAGTAGGTTGGACCGGCCCGGCCATGGTGAAGAGAAGATTGCCAGCACCAGCTTTGCGGACGGCCTTGGGTGTGAGGCCGTGGGTTGAGTAGTCGTCGTTGATGGCCTGGAGATCCTGGCCCTCGAAGCAGAGATGCAGGAAGCCGGGGATAGGATCGTGTTCGGTAACGGGATATAGCTCGATGAACTGGTTGTCGTTGATCTTGATGAAGGACTCGTAGGGGACGTCGTTCTTGCGAAGATCGAAGGCTTGTTCGAAGCCGAGCTTTTCATAGAAGGCAACGGAGGCAGCGAGGTCGTGGACGCGAATGGCCACGTGGGCGATGCCGTTGAAGGGCGGCGTGTGCTCGTCCTGCGCGCGGCTGCTCGGAGTCAAGATCGAAAGAAGAGCGAAGAGGAAGAGATGTTTCGCGGAACCGTGGGACACACTGCGGTGTTGCCTGGTCATGAATCGAATCCTCTGGAAATCTGGGCACGCTGACTTGGATTTTCGCTGAGAGTGCGAAGATTGCCAAGTCAGTCTGCCCCTGTCTGGGTGATGCGATTCTGAACGGCGGGAGACTTGATCAGGCAGCTTCGGCTTCGGCCTTCAGCTTCTCCGCGGTGTAGTGTGCGATGAGAGCGTCGATGGTGGGTTGGATCTGACCTTCCATTACCATCGCGAGCTGGTGGTTCGTCAGGCCGATGCGGTGATCGGTGAGGCGGTTCTGCGGGAAGTTATAGGTGCGGATCTTCTCGCTGCGGTCGCCGGAGCCGATCTGCTGCTTGCGATCTTTGGCTTGAAGCTGGTGAATCCGCTCGGCCTCCACCTCGTACAGACGGGCGCGGAGAACGCGCATACCCTTTTCGCGGTTCTTGATCTGCGACTTCTCATCCTGGCAGCTGACGACGGTATTGGTCGGGAGATGGGTGATGCGCACTGCGGAGTAGGTCGTGTTGACCGATTGTCCGCCGGGGCCAGAGGAGCAGAAGGTGTCGATGCGGAGGTCCTTGGCTTCGATCTTGATATCGACTTCTTCCGCCTCAGGGAGCACGGCGACAGTGATCGCGGAGGTGTGGACGCGGCCCTGGGTTTCGGTTGCAGGGACGCGCTGTACACGGTGTACGCCCGATTCGTACTTGAGCTGGGAGTAGACCTTCTCGCCTTCGATGATGGCAGTGATGTCCTTGAGGCCGTGGCCGATGCCGGATTCGGTCTGGGAGAGGATTTCGACCTTCCACCTGTGTTGTTCGGCAAAGCGCATGTACATGCGGAAGACCTCGGCCACGAAGAGGGCCGCCTCGTCGCCGCCGGTACCCGCGCGGAGTTCGAGGATGACGTTCTTCTCGTCGTTGGGATCTTTTGGGAGGAGCAAAACCTTGAGTTGCTCTTCGACCGGTGCAAGACGCGGCTCCAAGGTGTCGAGTTCGGCCTGAGCCATCTCTTTCACATCGGGATCCGGGTCAGCGAGCATGGCTTTGGCTTCGGCGATGCCGTCCTTGATCTTGCGGTACTCGCGAAACTTCTCGACAGTTGGTTCCATATCGCGGTGCTGTTTGGCGATGGACTGAAACTTCTTCTGGTCGTTGACCAGTGTGGGGTCGGACATCTGTCTGCCTAGGTCTTCGTAACGGGCTTCGAGTTGGTCGAGGCGGTCGAACATGGTGGTGCTCCAGTCGGGAAAGTAATTAGTTTGTGAGGGATAACTAAAAGAGGCGTGAGGCGCAGCTAGGCAAAGTCGTGACGGTCGAGAGACTCGGTCACGCGGGGGGTAAACACCGGATTTGCGGCTGCGTACATGTCTCTTTAGATGTTACTCCTGACCCGGATGATGCGGAATGCATCTTTTAGAGGAGAATCCCGTTTGGGAACAGTTTGCGGAGAGGGCTGGTGCGGAATGGCTTTGTTTTCTGCAGTTGCGACGGTTGCGGAGGAGCTGTCGCGGGAGGCTGGCCGGTTGAAGAAGCGCTCCGCTATTGCAGAGGCTATCTCTGTAGTACATCGGGCGACACCGGAGAGTGAAGATGCCGGGTGGTTTGCGTTGTATGTTGCAGGGACACCATTTGCGGAGGCGGATCCGCGCAAGCTAAACGCCGGTGGAGCGCTGCTATCGAAGGCGTTGCTGACGGTGAGCAGAGCGAGTGATTCGGTTTTGACCGCGGCCTACCGGCGGCATGGAGACATGGGGGCGGCTGCGTTCGATCTGCTGATCGACGGCGGTGCAGCGAAGACGTCTGAGCTGACGCTGGCGGAGGTGTCTGACGTGTTTGCTGGAATGGCGGTTGCCAAAACGACGGCGATTCGGGCGGCGTTGGTGGAGGGACTATTGCGTCGGGCCACGCCGCTTGAGGCGAAGTATCTGCTGAAGCTGATGTTGGGTGACATGCGGATTGGGGTAAAGCAGAGTCTCGTTGAGGAGGCGATTGCGGTTGCCGCGGGCGCGTCCGTGGAGGCGGTTCGGCGAGCGGTGATGCTGGAGGCGGATCTTGCCGGGGCGGTTCGCCGGGCGTTTGATGGGACGCTGGATGAGGCGCGGATGCGGCTGTTTCATCCGCTAGGGTTCATGCTCGCGTCGCCGGTGGAGACTCCTGAAGAAGCGATTGAGCGATTTACGGAGAAGCCTGCGAAGGTGCCGGTGGTGAAGGAGAAGAAGCCGCGGAAGGGAAAGAAAATGCAGGCCGAAGAGAGTCTGCTGCGGGCTCTTGAACTTGATCCGGAGCGTGAGACTGAGGTCGCCGTCGCCGTCGAGGCTGAAGCCGAAGAGCCGCGACGAGATTTTGTTCCTCAGGCTTCGGATGTAGAGGCGGAGGAGTTTAGAGATGCTTCGCCCGCGGATGTGATCGCGGTCGAGGCGGAAGATAGTGATGATGGGAAAATTTTCAAAGAAGTGCGAGGCGTTGCGGCGTTTCTTGAGGACAAATACGACGGGATGCGTGCGCAGGTGCACTGTGGGGATGCGAGTCAGTCGGGCCGTGTGGCGATCTACTCTCGTAATCGCGAAGATGTAACGGCTAGCTTTCCGGAGTTGGAAGAGGCGTTTGCGCGGGTTGATCCGCAGCACGATGGAGCCCTGATCTTCGATGGAGAGATTCTGGGGTGGGACCTGGAGGCAGGCAGGGCGCTGCCGTTCGCCTTGTTGGGGACGCGAATTGGACGGAAGAAGGTCTCGAATGAGATGCGTGGGCAGGTGCCAGTGATATTTATGGCGTTCGATCTTATGTATGCGGATGGCGAACTATTGCTCGAACTGCCGCTGCGGGAGAGGCGCAATCGCCTGGAGGCGGTGGCGGAGGCGCTTGTGGAGCGGGTGGCATCGCCGGTGGTGGTGGATGAACGAGCAAGGAGCTCGCAGGCGGTATTGTTTGCGGGCGAGGAGAGCGCTGACGTGGAGCGGCTGATGATCTCGCCATCACGGCTGGTGGAATCGGCTGAGGATATTGATCGTGCCTATGCAGAAGCGCGTGCGCGAGCGAATGAGGGCGTGATGCTGAAGGCGGCGGGGTCGGCGTATCAGCCCGGGAGGCGAGGCCTTGCATGGGTGAAGCTGAAGCGTGAGTTGGCAACTTTGGATGTGGTCGTGACGGGCGCGGAGTTCGGACATGGAAGGCGCGCTGGAATCTTGAGTGACTATACATTCGCAGTGCGTGGTCCTGATGGCGAACTGCTGAATGTAGGGAAGGCGTATTCCGGCCTGACCGATAGTGAGATTAATGAGATGAGCACGTGGATGATGGAGCATACGCTGGAAGACCAAGGATTCTTCCGAACGGTTGAACCATTGATGGTGCTGGAGGTTGCATTCAACAACATCATGAGAAGTGGGCGGCACGCGAGTGGATTTGCAATGCGGTTTCCACGAATCCTGCGGATCAGAACGGATAAGCCGGTCGACGAGATCGACACAGTGAAGCGGGTTGAGGAGATCTATCAGTCGCAGGTGGATAAGCCGGTGGAGGCTTAAGGTGTCCACTGTAAATTCATCCATTGGCAGCCGACGGGGCCGGCGATAGTATTGCTGAGTTCCATCTCAGTATTCTGTGGCTTCGGTTGTATTGATCTAATGCGTTGATCTAAATTCATTCAACGTCTACTCAAGGAGTTTCTGCCTGTGCGCATTCTTCGTGCTCTCATCGTGCTGTTTGTTGTAACCCTATTTACGAACGCGCCCCGGACGTTGGCCCAGGGCAGCTCGCAAGATGATCAGCAGATCCGCGCGTTGTTGGATAAGCAGGCTGCGGATTGGAATCGGGGAGATATTGACGCTTTTGCCACCGGTTATAAAGATTCACCCGATATTTTGTTTATGGGCGCGCCCATCGACAAAGGCTACGCGGCAATGGTGGCGCGATATCACAAGATCTTTTCGACACGCGAGAAGATGGGAACGCTCAGCTTCACGGAGGTTGAGGTGCAGTCGCTCGATGAGCGATTTGCTACTGTGACGGGCCGTTTCCACCTGGAACGGACGAGTGCTGGCGGTGGCAACGCGGATGGATATTACTTGCTTGTGATGGAGAAGACCGCGGCTGGATGGAAGGTCATTCGTGATGCCACAACGAATCTGCCGAAAGTTGCGGCGAAGTAGAGTCTTCGCCAGCGGGTTCGAAGCTTTTTCGATGGCTCCGTAAGTGACAGGGTCGGTTATGTAGGCGGACAATGTTGGGATGAACTCGGAGATCTCCAGGCGCGACGTCTTGCGGGGTGGGGCTGCTGTCATCACTGGTGGAGCGCTTCAGCGGATGGGGTTCGCTGCCGGGGTTGACGCGGCAAGGGGTGCCCGACCGCTGGAGGAGGTTAGTTACGACCAGGTAAGGCTGAAAAGCCCATTGCATCTGGCACAGCTGGAGAACGTGCGCTCTGTGCTGATGGGGTTAAGCGACGATAGTCTGCTCATGCCGTTTCGCAAGATGGTGGGCCAGGATACGCCGGGTGACGATATCGGCGGGTGGTACCAGTACCGGGCGAACTATGACTACAGGAAAGACGACGCCGGGTTGGCCCCAAGCGCTACCTTTGGCCAGTGGGTATCGGCTTTGTCGCGGATGGGCGCGATTACGGGGGACCGGTCGTTGGGCGAGCGGGCAGTTCGGCTGAACCGGCTATACGCGCAGACGATTTCGACGGAATATTTTGCGAAGAACCGTTTTCCGGCCTACTGCTTCGACAAGCTGGCGTGCGGCTTGATGGATGCGCATCGGTTGGCCGGTGATAACGATGCATTAGAGATTCTGGAGCGTACACGCAAGGCGGCGTTGCCAGAGTTGCCGGGACGCGCTGTGGATAGAGAGGTCGTATGGCGGCAGGGAAAAGACATTTCCTGGACCTGGGACGAAAGCTACACGCTGCCTGAGAATTTGTATCTCGTTTCGGCACAAATGGGAGTCGAGGGATCTGTCTATCGCGAGATGGCTGGAGCTTATCTGGATGACACAACCTACTTCGATCCCCTTGCGCGCGGTGAGAACGTGCTGGGAGGCAGGCACGCATACAGTTATGTGAATGCGCTGTGTTCGGCGATGCAGGCATACATGGTCGGGGGGAGCGAAAAGCATCTGCGAGCGGCAAAAAATGCGTTCGACATGCTGACGTCTCAGAGTTTTGCGACTGGTGGGTGGGGACCGGATGAGATGCTGCAGGCGCCGGGATCGGGAAAGGTATTCGCGAGCCTCGCAAAGAGTCACAACAGCTTCGAGACACCGTGCGGAGCTTACGCTCACATGAAGCTGACTCGCTATCTGCTGCGCTGCACGCGAGACGGGCGGTACGGGGACAGCATGGAGCAGGTGATGTACAACACGGTGCTGGGGGCGATGCCGCTGCAGCCCGATGGACGCGCCTTCTACTATTCGGACTATCATTCGCGTCCTAAGGCAGCTGCCGACTCTCTCCAAATCTCTTCGAATCAGGAGCCGATCTCCGCAGCGGAGCGGGTTTATTCGAACCATCGCTGGCCCTGCTGCTCAGGAACGCTGCCACAGGTCGTGGCAGACTACTGGATCAATGGCTACTTTCGTGAGCCGGGAGCGGTTTGGGTGAATCTCTATCTACCGTCCGTACTGCACTGGACCGAAGGCGAGGCCAAGGTTGAGATGGAACTGGATGGGACATATCCAGATACGCCGGAAGTTCGCCTGCGTATGAAGACTTCGCAGCCGATTGGGTTTTCACTCAAACTGCGGATCCCTGCCTGGGCTGATGGGGCAACCGCACAGGTGAATGGACGTTCGGCTTCATTGAAGGCGGTGGCCGGGTTCGCCACGATTCGACGCAAATGGCGTACTGGCGATGTCGTGACGTTGGTCTTGCCAATGAGGCCGCGGATTGAGGTATTGGATCAGGCGCATCCCGAGACCGCTGCAGTCATGTTCGGGCCGAGAGTGCTGTTTGCGCTGGCAACGGATCCCGTGGTGACGAGCAGGGCGAATGTTCTTGCTGTACGGCAAGCCGGTGCAAGCGAGTGGAGGATGGAGGCTGCACACGGTCCGGTCAATCTGGTGCCATTCACCTCAGTCGGAGACCGAAAGTATTTAACTTATATTCAAGTGGTTGGTTAGGTGGCTGACAATGAACGGCAGCGACGCGTAAAAATTTATAAACGGAGAGGGCGGCGGCAGCATCCAAATTCTATGGAATATAGACAGCTTGGTAAATCAGGTTTTAAGGTGCCGGAGCTTTGCTTCGGTGCAGGAACATTTGGGACGAAGGGCGAGTTCTTTGAAGCCTGGGGTAAGACGTCTGAAGACGAGGCGAAGCGAATCATCGACATCTGTATGGATGCGGGGTTGAACTTCTTCGATACGGCCGACATCTATTCGAATGGCGGTAGCGAGACGGCGCTGGGTAAGGCGATCAAACACCACAAGCGCAAGGATGTGCTGATTTCGACCAAGTCCACGTTCCGCTTTGGTGATGGGCCAAACGATGTCGGGTCGAGCCGGTATCACTTGATCCAGTCTGTGCAGCGGAGTTTGAAGCGCCTGGGGACAGACTACATTGATGTGTACCACCTGCATGGGTTCGATGCGACGACGCCGGTGGAGGAGACGCTGAATACCCTCGACAAGATGGTGCGCGAGGGCATGATTCGATATATCGCGTGCTCGAATTTTTCGGGCTGGCATCTCATGAAATCACTCAGTGTGAGCGAGCGGTATGGCTGGTCAAAGTATGTTGGACACCAGGTGTACTACTCCCTGGTTGGCCGCGACTATGAGTGGGAGTTGATGCCGCTTGCCGTGGACCAGGGCGTTGGAGCGTTGGTCTGGTCGCCGCTTGGATGGGGCAGGCTGACGGGCAGGATTCGCCGCGAAACTGGAATTCCGAAGGACAGCCGTCTCAACACCAAAGTGGTGGTTGATATTGGGCCGCAGGTTCCTGAGGAGTACCTTTACAAGGTCGTAGACGCGCTGGATGAGGTCGCGGAAGAGACAGGCAAGACGGTTGCGCAGATTGCCCTGAACTGGCTGCTGCGCCGGCCTACCGTGTCGACGCTGATCATTGGCGCACGCAACGAGGAACAGTTGAAGGCAAATCTCGGAGCTGTTGGCTGGAAGCTGACTCCGGAACAGATCGCCAAGCTGGATGAGGCGAGCAAAGTTCCCCTGGGCTATCCGTACTGGCATCAGGCGCAGTTTGCGGAACGTAATCCCTTCCCGGTTTAAACGCGTAGAATTGGCGTTGTTTTAGAGGCTCGCAGTCATTGCGGGCCTCTGCCAATTTAGTACCTGCGAGGGTTGAATGCGCCGAAGACTTTCTGCGTTGGTGTTGTTTTGTTTCTTAGCTTTTGTTCGTGGCTACGTGCAGGCTCAGCAGGCGCACCAGTTCGCGGTAGATGGCGATCACTATGTGCTCGATGGAAAGCCGTTTCAGGTGATCTCTGGAGAGATGCACTATCCGCGAATCCCGCGGGCGTACTGGCGCGAGCGTCTTCGCATGGCGAAGGCGATGGGGTTGAACACAATTACGACCTACGTCTTCTGGAACGTGCACGAGCCACGGCCAGGGGAGTACGACTTCTCCGGGAACAACGATGTTGTGGAGTTCGTGCGCGAGGCGCAGCAGGAGGGACTCTATGTGATCCTGCGCCCTGGACCGTATGTATGCGCCGAGTGGGAGTTTGGCGGATTTCCGGCGTGGCTACTGAAGGATCACGACATGGTGGTGCGCACCGGCGATCCGAAGTTCATTGCTGCGGTTGCTCGATGGACGACACGGCTTGGTAAAGAGCTTGCTCCGCTGCAGATAGGAAACGGTGGACCGATCATTCTTACGCAGGTGGAGAATGAGTATGGTTCGTTTGGCGATGACCACTCCTACATGGAGCAGATTCATAAGCTGTTGGTCGATGCGGGATTTACGAAATCGCAACTTTATACCGCGGATGGACCTGAACAAGCCCCTGCCGGCTCGTTGCCGGAGCTCCCGGTTGCAATCAACTTTGGTGGTGAGCACGATAGCGACGCGAAGGCGGCATTTGCAACGCTGAAAAAGTTTCGCCCGAGTGGCCCCTCGTTCAACAGTGAGTATTGGGCTGGATGGTTCGATCATTGGGGCGGCAAACACGCAGAGACAAACGCTGACAACCAGGCCGCGAATCTGCAGTGGATGTTGTCGCATGGCTATTCGGTGAGCTTTTATATGTTTCATGGCGGAACCAGCTTTGGCTGGATGAACGGCGCGAACAGCGATGGGAAGGGCAGCTATGAGCCGGACGTAACGAGCTACAACTACGACGCTGCGCTGGATGAGAGTGGCAGGCCAGTTCCAAAGTACTTTGTGTTTCGCGATCTGATTGCAAAGGCGACTGACGTTGCCGCTCCGCCTGTTCCGACGATCGCACCGGCGATCCGTACTCCCGAGGCGAAGATGATGGAGGCCGCCTCGCTATGGAAAAATCTCCCCGCGCCGATCCACTCCGAGCAGGTTTTGAGCATGGAGGATGTGGATCAGGCGTATGGATACATTCTGTACCGCACCACGTTGAAGGGAGCGACCAGTGGGGAACTTGTGCTCGACCAGCTACACAGTTACGCGTTGATCTATGTGGATGGCAAATTGGTTGGCACGCTGGATCGAAGGTTGAAGCAGGATCGTCTTACGCTTCCTGCTGCCGGTAAGAATGCTCGTCTGGATATTCTGGTGGAAAACACTGGCCGGGTTAACTTCGGCAAGTCAATCGGTGGCGAACGTGCCGGTATTACCAGGCAGGTGACACTGGCCGGTGGTGCACTTACTGGCTGGGAGATCTATCCGTTACCCATGCAGGACATTGCCGGGTTGAAGTTTTCGAAGGAGCCTTGCGAAGGTGCATGTTTCTATCGGACGTACTTCGATCTGAAGACGGTTGGCGATACCTTTCTCGATACCAGCGAGTTTACGAAGGGGGAGCTTTGGCTTAACGGCCATGCGCTGGGCCGGATCTGGAATGTCGGCCCTCAGAAGACGCTGTACGCACCGGCTCCGTGGATGGTCGAAGGTAAGAATGACGTGGTGGTCTTCGATCTTCAGGGAAGAATGGGAGCCGCTCTTCGCGGCTTGGACAAGCCAGTGCTTGGATCAACGAAGTAGCTCTGCGACGACGAGTGAATTTAAAAAAAGGCCTGCGGTAATTACCGCAGGCCTTAATGTTACGTGGGGTAGTGCGTTGACTGTTAGAACTTCACAAGGAAGGCGCCAGTGATACGGTTTTCGCTGTTGCGAAGATCGGGATTCCAGCCAGGCACAAGAGAGCCCGGAGCTCCGGTGTTTCCTCCGGGAGGCGTTACACCTCCGGGGCCGCTGAAGTACGGCACGTTGGCCGCACGGTGGTTGTATTCCAGCCGATAGGTGAAGTACTGGCTGGGCATGTAGTCTGTCGTGACGGAGACGTCCCACGCCTTATATGGATCCCCTGGGTTCTCTGTGAAATACGGTGTTCCAGAGGCCGCAGTCGCTCCATTGATCGGCGGTAACAACACGAGATAGCGGCCGGGGTTATTGATGCGTCCTCCGCCAATCGTCAAGGCGTAACGATCCCGATCGAACCACAAGCGGTTGTAAGCCATGAAGCCGAGGAAGCTCTGCTTGGGGCCAGTCTTGCCATTACCGAAGCAGCTTACACCGCCTCCGCTCTCGCAACCCGCGTCTCCGGTGAGTGAGGCCGCGGCCTTGCTGATGAATGAGTCGTGCCGTTCGTAATACTTGTACTGAACGCTGTCGTCGGTGTGGTAGCGGGTACGGGAAGGTATGCCGAGAGCGTCTTCGCCATAGCCGTACTGGTTGCCAACGATCGACCAGTTACCGTTGGGCCGGTACAGGATCTGTCCGCCGAGACCGGGCCGATTGTTGAACCGGCCATACGACTGCCATCCATTGATGAACCACGGTTCGATCTTCAACTTCGCCGTTGGAAACCACTGCACACGCACGCCGTTGAAGAACCAGGGAGTGTTGGACGATACATACGACGGCTGATACGCCCAGTTGTCGAACTGGTAGTAGGAGAAGAGTCCAACGTAGGACATGAAGATACCGGCGTCTACGTTGATTCCGTGTTGAACGTTGAAGTGATACCCGCCATAAGCTTCTGAGAGATAGCGATATGCATCTGCCAGGTTCCACTGTCCGCGTGCAGTGCTTGCATCGTTGCGCGGAGTGGTCTGGGAGTAGAGGCCAAACTGCGTCATAACGCGAGCGCGCACGTTGTCGTAGTGAAAGTCGCCACCGACTCCGAGTTGAGTCAACTGCACTTCACTTGAGCGGAAGATTTCGCTCGACCCGCTGATCGTATCGTCCTGAGGATGGCGAAAGTCGTACGTATAGTTCGCGTCCGAACGTATCTCCGGAGTGAAGAACTTGGTTGCATATGGCGTATCTTTCGTCCGGGCATTGCCAGTTAGCCATGTGAAATCGGCAAAGGCGAACGGCTCCGAGTGGGGATTAGACGGGTCGGTGCTCTCAGGCTCCGCCTCGCTGAGGTCGGATGAGGTAACAGAGGCCTTTGGTGTGGTGGTGTGATGCGTCTCCGGCGCGACGGAGCTGGATTGCTTGAGATCCATCAGCTCTTTCTGGATCTCCTCCAGCTTGTCCTGTAGTTGCTGGATCTTTTGATCCTGTGATGTCTGCTTCGAGGTCGTCTGATTCTGGACTGTCCCGGTCTCTTCCACTGCGGTCCGCAGATCAGCGATCTGGGTCTGTGCCCCAAGATCTCGCGCACTCAACGTCAGGCCTACTCCAAAGGTAAATCCAATCAGTCCGAGTCGTTGAACGCGTGACTTCATTGTTGTTTTCACTGGTGCTTCTCCATTCCTGGCGGCCACAGCCGACGCGAGGAATAGCATGGCTGCAGGACGCCTATGTCCAGAGCCTAATGAGAGCCACATAATGAATTCGTCAAGAAGTCATATCTAATCCATAAAGATGCCGTCTGTATCTGAATGGTGCGTGTTTCACAACGGGCGAACAAGACTCTACTCTGGTCGGAATTGTCCTGCACAACGGTGCCTACCAAGTGCCTGAGATATCTTGGGTTTGGGAAGCGTGCTCTGACTTTTGACGGACTTATTGAATCGACGCGAACTACGGTGTCGGTTTCCCTGGTTTTAGTGGCCGGCGGATGCGCTGGCGTGCTTCGGCGGGCGAGGAATGAAGAAGAGTAGCGGCAACATGCACGCGCAGAAGATCGCCATGTACTGGATGATGTCGAGATAGGCGAGCATGCCCGACTGGCGGTGCAGCTCGTTGTAGAGATAGGCCTGGGCAGTGTGCGAGCCGGTGCCTGTCATCGGGTTACCGCTGGTGTGACCGCCAAATATGCCCTTCAGCTTCGCCACGCGGTCCATGAAGGCCTGGTTCCCCGAGGTGAGGTTGCGAACCATGTGGGTCTCGTGCGCCGCTGAGCGGCGTGTCAACATCGTAGCGACAAACGCCGTTCCGACTGATCCGCCAATGTTACGCGCGAGGTTGGTCAAACCGGAGACGTCGTTATTTTCGGACTGCTTCACGCCGATGTACGCGATGGTGTTGATCGGAATGAAGAGGAACGCGAGGCCCGACGCCTGGAAGCAGCGCACGAAGACGAGATACCCATAGCTCACGCCGAGGTTGAGCGTGTGCATCGTGATGAGTGACAACGTCAGCATGACAAAGCCATAGCCGATGAGCTTCCGTGGATCGACCTTGCCGACGAGAATACCGACGATCGGCATCATGCACATCATCATCAGGCCAGCGGGTGAAAGGACGAGACCAGCAAGCTCTGCAGTGTAGCCCAGCAGGGTTTGCACGAACTGTGGGATCAGGATCGTCGTGCCGTAGAGCGAGAAGCCCAGCACAAACATCAGGAGGAAACTGATAGCGAAGTTGCGTCGTTTGAAGAGTGTGAGATTGAGAATGGGCCGATGGCCTTCACGAAGCTGTTTGAGCTCCCACCAGATCATCGCGATGAACGCCACGACCATGGCGACAGCGAAGAACGTGATGAGGTGAGAGGAGAACCAGTCGTCCTCCTGTCCCTTGTCGAGGATGAACTCGAGCGAGCCGAAGGTGAGGCCAAGCAGACCGAAGCCGAGAAAGTCGAGCTTGATCCCGCCCTTCTGCGACAGAGCAACCTGCTTCTTCACGTACGGCGGGTCTTCCACGATGCGCGAGGTTAAAAAGAGAGATATCAGGCAGATGGGGACGTTGAGGAAGAAGATCCAGCGCCAGTCGAAGTTGTCGGTGATGTAGCCGCCCAGCGTTGGGCCAATGGCGGGAGCGCAGACTACAGCGAGACCATACATGGCGAAAGCCTGGCCTCGTTTCTCGGGTGGAAAGGTGTCGGCGAGGATAGCCTGTTCCGACGGCGCGAGGCCGCCACCGCCGACGCCCTGCAGAATACGACAGAAGATAAGGATCGGCAGTGACGGCGCAAAGCCACAGAGCGCAGAGCTGATGCCGAAGAGCGCGACGCAGATCATGTAGAACCGTTTGCGTCCGATGAAGGTCGTCATGTAGGCGCCGGCAGGCAGAATAATCGCATTGGCGACCAGATACGCGGTGAGCACCCAGGTGGCCTCGTCCTGCGTCGCGCCAAGGCCGCCCGCGATGTGCGGCAGGGCAACGTTGGCGATGGAGGAGTCGAGCACCTCCATAAATGTGGCCAGCGTGACCGTCATGGCGATGATCCACGGATTGATGCGCGGCCGCCAGGGCTGTTCCACGGTGGTGTGGTGCTCGGGAGTCTGCGCTTTGGGGAGCTCCGCCTCGGGGAGATCTACTAATGTGGTTGCCATGTATGTGGTTTATTCGATTGTATCGAGATAGGCCAAGATTCAGAGATTCTTTCGAGAAACAAGCAATCGTTTGAGCGCCTTGTGTCCAATCTTTGGTGATACGGTTGCAACCGAGAGCTATTTTTTTGAGGAGCGGACATGTACATTCCCCGGGCAAATCAGGAAGATCGCATCCCCGTGATCCACAAGTTGATGGAAGATCAGCCATTTGCGTCTCTCATTACCATGGGAACCTCGGGGTTATTTGCGTCGCATATTCCGATGGTGCTCGAACGCGATGGCACTCCCTTCGGACAGTTAAAGGGTCATATCTCGCGAGCCAACCAGCAGTGGAAGGAGTTCTCTCCCTCAATCGCGGCCCTTGCGATCTTCTCCGGACCACAGCACTACATCACACCTTCGTGGTATCCCGAAAAGGCCAGGACGGCGAAGGTCGTGCCTACATGGAACTATGCGGTCGTTCACGCCTACGGGCATCTCAAGGTCATTGAAGACAGCGAATGGTTGATGGCCCATCTGCAAAGCCTGGTCAGCATTCACGAAGCCAGCTTCCCCGTACCTTGGAAGATAGGAGATGCACCGGCGGACTACGTCGCATCGCAGGTGAAGGGCATCGTCGGGCTCGAAATGGCGATTGAGCGTCTCGAGGGAAAGTGGAAGGTCAGCCAGAACCGCTCGGAGGAGGACCGCGTCGGCGTCGCGGAGGGCCTGACAGATTTAAATACCGACGAGAGTCTGGCGATGAAGGCCCTCGTCGAGCAGCGCCGCTGACCTGCAGCGCAACTCCCGATGAATCGCGGTAGGCTAAATTCAATGTTCAACCATGCTGTTTGGAATCGGCCCTTGCTCGTGTTGTCTCTGCTCGGCGGTCTCTCATCGCCCCTCTTCGCGCAAACATCGCAACCCGCGGCATCCTCGACACTGCTGCCAGTGGTGGTTGAGCCTTCGCATGCGGATCTTCTGCGTGGATCCTATGGGCCGTATCGCGCCAACAACGATCTGCTCTTCTATCGCCTTGATATTCGGGTCGATCCCGAAAAGAAGTTCATCAGCGGCACGAACACAATCCGCTTCAAGATGCTGGAAGACGGGACCCACATTCAGCTCGAGCTCTTCCCTACCCTGCAGATCGACAAGATCGAGATGGGCAAGACTCCGCTGAAGTATCAACGCGACGGCGGGACCTTCTTCGTCGACTTTCCGAAGACACTTCGTACTGGACGCACTTACTCGATCGATGTCCACTACTCAGGAAGTCCAGTGGAGACGGGCCGATTTGGCTGCTTCACCTTCAAGAAAGACACAGCCGGTCATCCCTGGATCAACACCGCCTGCGAAGAGGAAGGCGCCAGCGTCTGGTGGCCGAACAAAGACCAGTGGCGCGACGAACCGCAGGAGGGCATGGAGATTAACGTCGCCGTACCGAACGGACTGATGGATGTCTCGAACGGAAAGTTCGTCGGAAAGAAAGATCTCGGCGACGGCTACACCCGTTGGGACTGGAGGGTGCATTACCCCATCAACAACTACGACGTGGCGCTGAACATCGGCAACTACGTCCACTTTGACGACAAGTTCGAGGGCCTTCCGCTCGACTACTATGTTCTGCCCGAGAGCCTAGAAGGAGCGAAGCGTCAGTTCGCGCAGGTCCCCGGCATGATGAAGGCCTACTACCACTACTTCGGCGAGTACCCCTTCAAGAAAGACGGCTACAAACTCATCGAAGTTCCATATGCGGGCATGGAGCACCAGAGCGCCGTCGCTTACGGCAACCACTTCGCGAACAGCTACCAGGTTCCCGACTGGACCGGCGTCGGCATCAGCCCACGCTTCGACTTCATCATCATTCACGAGAGCGGCCACGAGTGGTTCGGCAACGCCATCACCGCAGCCGACAAGTCCGACATGTGGATCCATGAGGGCTGGACTACCTATCTTGAGTGCCTCTACGTTGAGTACAACTATGGCCACGACGACGAGGTGAAGTACGTCAACTCGCTGAAGAAAAAGGTAAAGAACGTGCGCCCCATCATCTCGGCTCGCGGCACCAACGCCGAGCCGCCACAGGACCAGTACTTCAAAGGCGCTCTCTTCATCAATACCTTGCGAAGTATCGTAGATGACGACGCTCGCTGGTTCGCCCTGATCCACGACTTCTATCAACACTTCAAATATCAGAACATCATGACGGAAGACGTCGTGCAGTACTTCAACCAGCAGACAGGAGTGAACCTGACGCCGGTCTTCGACCAGTATCTGCGACATACGGCGATTCCGACGCTGGAGCTGAAGTTTGACGAGGCCTCAGGCGCAGTTCAATATCGGTGGCAGGCCGACGAAAAAGCCTTCGCCATGCCAGTGCGAGTAGGCTTGAAGCAGAGTTGGGAGACCATTCATCCGACGGCGGATTGGCAGACGATGAAGACGACGTTGACCAAGGATCAGTTCGACGTGGCGACGGATCTGTACTACATCAACGTCAATAAGTTGTAAGGCGCATACTTAACAACAGGTGCGGAGTGGTGCTAGACTGCGAATCTTCCGCTTTAGTTGAGCTTTTTCAACAACCGCAGGTAGTGGAAAGAGAGATACGAGATGCATCCGGACCTTGAGAAGTTGATTGTGCTGCAGGCTCATGATGTTGAAGCCAAACGGCTGCGTGACGAGATGGTTGCGTTGCCGAAGCATGTAGCTGCCCTTGAGACGAAAGCGAAGGCAACACAAGGACAACGTGCTGTCGTGCTCGATCTGATCGCCAAAGAAGAGGCGTTGCGTCGACGTCAGGAGTCCGACGTCAAGGACCAGAAGGCGAAGATTGAGCGGACGCGGAAGCATATGGATCTGGCCACGACCACCGTGCAGGTGACCGCGTTCGAGCACGAGATTGCCTTCGCTCAGACAGAGATCAGCAAGCTCGAGGACGCTGAGATCGAAAGCATGGAACGCAGCGAAGAGCTTGAGGCACAGAAAAAACTTGCCGATGAGGCATTGGCAGATGCGACCGCAACGCTTGACCGCGAGCGCGTTCGGGCGAGCGAGACAGTCGCGCTCGATAAAACTCTTCTGGCTGCAGTAGAAGAGAAGCGGCAGGCTGAGCGTCCCGAGATTGGGGAGGCCGCGCTTTCGATCTACGATCGCGTTGCGAAGGCCAAAGGGACAGCAGTGGCCGAAGCTCTCAATCAAAAATGCATGGCGTGCCAGATGATGGTACGTCCGCAGCGCTGGAACGACCTCCGCGATCGCAGCAACGATGACACTATGATGACCTGCGAGAGCTGCGGCCGGCTGCTGTACTACGATCCTGCACGCGATGCTCCGCAACGCAAAACGGTTCCGGTAGAGAGTATCGCCGCATCGATCATCCGCTCTCTCTAGAGCAGTCAGCCCCGGTCGAAGTGGATGTTGTCGGCAGGCTCGCGAGGCTTGACGCCTGTGGTTGGTGTAATCCATATCACCGTGACCAAGGCACAGAGGCCGAGGGCGACCTGTGGGTGTGCGAAGGCGAGAAACAAGCTGACAACGTAGACGAAGAGTGAATACCAATGTTTGTGCTGGACCGATGTGTCCTGCGCTTCGAGTTTGCCTGCGCTGCGAAGTCGACGGGCGATCGAGAGACGCAGCAGCAGAAAACTGAAACCGGTAATGATCATTGACCCGATGTAGAGGGCAACAGAGAAGGAGTCCAGCTTTTTCTCGAGGACATAGGAGGTGAAGAAGGGCAGCAGTGAGAGGCAAAAGAGAAAGAAGAGGTTGGCATAGAGAATGAGCTCGTCGGCCTCTTCGGTGCGGTGGACGAGGTGGTGGTGGTTGATCCAGTAAATACCAGTGAAAGCAAAGGAGATGGCGTACACCCCGAAGATGGGAAGAACGGCGTAGAGGCCGGCGATGCCGTCCTGATGGGGGACCTTGAGCTCGAGCACCATGATGGTGATGATGACGGCGATGACTCCGTCTGAAAAGGCTTCGAGGCGGGCCGGGCTGGAGACGTGATGAGACATGTGGGGCGTGGCCTCGTCGTGGCTGTGGACTGCAGTCTCCGAGCAGCATACAACGGTATTTCCGTGTAGGACACAGGTGTAACTGCACTAAAATGACAGCATGGAGACAAATCCCACCGAAACAGCTGCGCGTTTGGACGCGACGAAGGTTGTGCATGCGGTTTGTTCGCATGACTGCCCGGACTCGTGCGGCGTACTGGTGACGGTGGATCAGCTCACAGGCCGGGCGGTGAAGGTGCAGGGTGATCCGTCGCATCCGGTAACGCGGGGATTTTTGTGTGGCAAGGTTGCGAAGTACCTGGAGCGGGTGTATTCGCCGGATCGCCTGCTGTATCCGATGCGAAGGAAGAAGGGAGTGCCCAAAGGACCCGCCGGTTATGGCGGAGTGCGTGGGCGTGAGGCGGATGCGTTTGAGCGTATCTCGTGGGATGAAGCTCTCGGCGAGATTGCGGCGCGGCTGACGAAGATCAGTGCGGAGTTTGGACCGGAGAGCGTGCTTCCGTACAGCTATGCCGGGACGATCGGCCAGTTGGGCTATGGATCGATGGACCGAAGGTTCTTTCATCGAATGGGGGCCTCGCAGTTGGCGCGGACGATCTGCGCCGAGGCGGGCGGAGTGGCGCTGAAGAGTGTGTATGGGGTGAAGCTCGGCACGGTCCCGCAGGATTTTGCTCATGCCGGACTCGTAATCGCGTGGGGCGCGAATATTCACGGAAATAACGTGCACCTGTGGCCGTTCATCGAGGAGGCAAGACGCAGAGGCGCGCGGCTGGTGGTGATCGATCCGTACAAGACACGGACAGCTGCGCTGGCCGATGAACATCTGGCGATCAATCCCGGGACCGACGCGGCACTGGCGCTGGGTCTGATGCACGTGATTCTCAGCATGGGACTGGAGGACCGCGAGTACATCGCGGCGTGTACGACCGGCTTTGAGGAGCTGAAGGCGCACGCGCTTCGGCCGGAGTACTCGCCGGAGAGTGTCGCGAAGGCGACAGCGATTGAGGCTGGGACGATTGTGCGGCTGGCGCGAGCGTATGCTGCCGCGGGACGTAAAAATTCGGTGGGTCCGGCTGTGATTCGTCTGAACTATGGAATTCAACGGAGCGAGAACGGTGGAACGGCGGCGCGAGCAGTGTGCATGCTGCCGTTGTTGACGGGCGCGTGGAAGTACAGAGGTGGCGGCCTGCAGCTCTCAACGTCGGGATCGTTTAAATTCAACGAAGATGCGTTACAGATGCCGGAACTGATGCTGGCGAGTCCGCTCGGGCGCGCAGCGCGAGTGGTGAATATGAGCCAGCTGGGGCAGGCGTTGACGTCACTCGGCGGAGATATAAAGGATGGCCCACGTGTGAAGGCGCTCTTTGTGTATAACTCAAATCCTGCAGCGGTGGCACCGAATCAAAACGATGTCCTGCACGGGATGCTTCGTGAGGATCTGTTCACTGTAGTGCATGAGCAGTTCTTCACCGACACGACCGACTACGCCGATGTGTTGCTGCCCGCGCCAACGTTTCTTGAGGTAAAGGATGTGCAGGGTGCCTATGGTCATCTGTTTGTGCAGGTGAATAACCGGGCGATTGCGCCGCTCGGCGAGGCTCGGAGCAACGTCGCGATGTTTGGCGAGTTGGGACGGCGAATGGGTTTTGGAGAGGCTTGCTTCGACGATCGCGAGGACGCGATGATCGATCAGGCGCTGGATACGGCCGACCCATGGCTTGCGGGAATTACGCGGGAACAACTCGAGCGGGTGGGTCATATCCCGTTGCAGATGCCAGTCAATGCGAATGGCGAGGTGCTTCCGTTCAGTACGGCGGAGTGGTTCAGGACACCGAGCGGACGTGGTGAGCTGACGCCGGTGCCCGTGTTTGCTGCACCGACGGAGTCGCGGGCGAATGCGGCGAAGGGAGCGTATCCGCTGGAGTTTCTGCCGCGCAAGGCGGACAACTATATGAACTCGACCTTTGCGAATATTCCGCTGCATCAGCGGATGGAGGCGCGGACGGCGGGTGTGTTGGAGATGCATGCGACGGATGCAGCGTCACGCAAAATCTCCACCGGCGATGCGGTTGAAGTGTTCAACGGCCGGGGGAGCATTACGCTGCGCGCTCTGGTGAATGCGCAGGTCTCCGCGGGCGTGGTGGCGGCGCGGTTGGATTGGAATAAGCTCTCTGCCGATGGTGTGAATGTAAACGCGCTGACATCGGAGACGCTGACCGATATCGGGGGTGGCGCTACGTTCTATTCGACGTTGGTCGAGGTGCGGAAGGGCCAAGCTGAAATTCGATAGCTCGATGAAGTTGAGGCGGCCATCCTGCGAATCCGAATGAGGTTCGCACAATAGCTGTGTCGCTCATTTACGGCTCTCTTGACTCCCTCATCGCAACCAGCAACAATTCAGATTGGCACTACAGGAGTTGGATTCCATGATCGATATCAGCGCTTTCGCCACCGGGCTTAGCGAAATCCCGGAGGAGCAGTTTACCGACAACGCAGTTCTCGAATACATGCGCGACAATCCCGTCTCGATTGCGAGCCTCGATCCCTACCTATACTTCAACGCCGAGCACTACACTCGAAACCTCATCCTCAACACCCCACTCTTCGATCTCATCGCTATCTGCTGGGACATCGGGCAGAAGAGCAGGATTCACAATCACACGAATCAGCGTTGCTGGATGGGTGTCGCCCTTGGCAAGGTACAGGTGCAGAACTACCACGTCGTCCGTCAGGACCCCGCGACGCGTTTCTGTGAACTCACTCCCACGGATCGCTACGTCATCGACTCCGACCACCCTGCTGAGGTTGATTCCGGCGAGCCAATTCATATTCTCGTCAACCCGCCTGCCTTCGGCTCCCGCGCAGTCACGCTCCATATCTACTCCCGGCCATTCAACGAGTGCGAGGTCTACGACCTCAAATCGAAGAGCTATCAAACGGTAAGCCTGTCCTACACCAGTGAACACGGCCTTCTCACCTCCGACATGACTGTCGAAAAGATGAGTCCTGCCTAGAACCTCCGGCGCGCTCCGGTTCATGAATGCAGAGGGTAAGGTGACAAAAGAGACCAGCGGAGAATAAACATGTTCGCGGCGGGGTTTCAGTGCGCGGGATGCGGAGAGTGGATCGAGACTACGGTCGATGAGTCCGGCGGGTCAAAACAGCAGTACGTCGAGGACTGTCAGGTATGTTGCCAGCCCAATGTGCTGACGGTGCGTTGGGACGGATCGGCTCGGGAGTTTACGATTATGGCGGAGCTGGAAAGTTAGTTGCGGCAGGAGAGCCTTTGCGCTGTTCGATTCGTCAAAACGGAATATAGCTGAATTCAGGCGGGTTGGATCGTGACGGATCTGACCTGAATCAAGGGGCGAACTCGCTAACCGCTGGCCTCTCCCATATAATCAGAACTTCGCTGACTGTGCTGGCGAGCGTCATTTTAGAGCAGTGAGGGTGTGCGTATCTTTACCGTGAATCGAGAGAGCGGAAGCTCCCTGAAAAGCAAGACCAGGCCTGTGTGCACGCGCTCCCGACGCTCCCGCATCGCCTATGCTGCGTACATCTTTGCGTTTGCGGTGGTTACCGCAGCCATGTTGCCTGCCCAGGTGTCTCCAAGTGCTTCGCGGCCCGCGTCGTCTCAGGGAGTCGAGACGCTTTGCCAGCCCCAGGTGATCGGTAATCGGCGCATCCCCAAGGAGTCGGTGCTGGCCCGGCTATACAGCCGGCAGAACGATCTATACGACCCGCTGGTGGTCGAGCGCGATTTTAATTCTCTCTGGAACACGGGATACTTTGACGACGTTCGAATCGAGCGGGTGGACTCCCCTAAGTGCGTCCAGCTCATCATCTATGTGAAAGAAAAGCCGACGATCCGCGAGATCAACTACAAGGGCCTCGGCTCGGTCACGCAGTCCGACATCGTAGACCGCTTCAAGAAGGCGAAGGTTTCGCTTTCAGTGGAGAGCCAGTACGATCCGACCAAGATCAAACGGGCCGAGGTGGTTCTGAGAGATCTGCTGGCCGAGCACGGACATCAGTTCGCCACGATCAAGACCGAGGTCAAGACGATTCCGCCGGCGGCTGTCGCGCTCACCTTCAATATCAAGGAAGGCCCGACCGTCAAGGTGGGAAAGATAGCGTTTGATGGAAACAAAAGCCTGAACGATCGCACGCTGCGCGGGGCGATGAAGAATCTGCGCCCGATCGGAATACCGCACTCAATCATCCTCGAAAACCTGTTCGCGCGGACCTTCGACGCGAGCAAGCTGGATGAAGACACCGAGCGCGTCCGCCAGGCCTATCGCGACCGTGGTTACTTCAAGGCGCTCACCAGCGAGCCAACGACGCACGTGCGTGATGCGGGCGGTGTGAACTGGCTTACGCTGCATCCGTCCAAGGGCAAACGGATCGACATTTTGATGCCGGTGGAGGAGGGGGACCGCTACAAGCTGGGCGGCATCACCTTCAAAGGCAACACCCATGTTCCGAACGTCAAGGTACTCCGGGCACAGTTTGCGCAGAAGGACGGCGAGTACTTCAACGCCACTCTGTTCGGCAAGGGTCTCGACCAGTTGCGCAAGGCTTACGGCGAGCTGGGCTATATCAACTTTGTCGGAACCCCTGTTCCAAGGATCGATGAAGCGAAGAAGCAGATCTTTCTCGACATCGATATCGACGAGGGTAAGCCGTTCTATGTGTCGCGGATCGAGTTTACGGGCAACACGATTACGCGCGACAAGGTGATTCGGCGCGAGTTGCTGCTCGAAGAAGGCCAGGTCTACAACAGCCGGCTTTGGGAGCTCTCTATCCTGCGGCTGAATCAGTTGAACTACTTCGAGGTGTTGAAGGCGGACCAGGACTCGGAGAGCCGCCAGAACACCGACGACGGAACTGTTGACCTGTTGCTGAAACTGAAGGAAAAGGGTAAGAACTCGATCGGCCTGAATGGCGGTATCAGCGGACTTTCGGGAACCTTTGTCGGGTTGAACTACGAGACCAACAACTTCCTCGGATTGGGCGAGACTCTGTCAGTCGTAGCAAATATCGGAGACCTGTCGCGCAATCTCAGCTTCGGGTTTACCGAGCCGTATCTGCGGGATAAGCCGATCTCGCTGGGCGCGCAGATATTTGCCAGCAAGTACGACTTCAATCCTTCGAAGAGCCAGTCGCCAACCGGCGCTGCTCCAGGAAACTTGACGACCGCGCAGCAGTCGCTGCTGACGAACTACAACCAGTCGACGACCGGCTTGACGATATCGGCGAGCGAGCCGCTGCGTCATCTGTTCTCACGCTCCGGTGTGACGCGTATCGGTCTGTCGTACTCGCTGTCGCGTTCTTCCGTCACGACCTTCAATCAAAATACGACCAATGTCTTCCAGTCGCTCGCCTTCCGGTCAGGTGTCGCGGGACAGAATCAGTTGTCGGGTATCATCACCTCGGTGGTGACGCCGAGCTTCACCTTCTCGAGTCTCGATCGAGCAGTCGGTCCGCATCGCGGCAAGGACTTCAACATCTCCATGCAGGTTGCGGGCGTCGGCGGAAATGTGAAGTACATCTCGCCGATTGCCAGCTATCGTCAGTTCTACCCGATGAAGGGGTTGAAGGTCAGCGGCGACGGGCACAATGTGTTGGGCTATCGTATTCAGCTCGCGCATACGTCGGGTTTTGGTGGCGAGGTCGCCCCGCCGACACACCGTCTCTACGAGGGCGGCGAGTCCGACATTCGCGGGTTCGACCCTCGGTCGCTTTCGCCCTACACGTTTATTCCGAACAAGGTGCAGTTCATCCTGACCAACCCCGACGGGACGTCAGTGCCACGCGATCCCACCAACCCGCCGTTGGGACCGATCCAGATTCCGCTCCCAATCTACCGCATCGTATCGATCGGCGGAGATACAGCCCTGACGACCAACCTGGAATACCGAATTCCAATCGTGAACCAGGTGACATTTGCCTTCTTCACCGACTTCGGAATGGTCTTCGACGCTCTGCACGGTCAGCTACGTCAGAGTACGGCCGGACAGTCGCTGCTCAACGGTGCGCAGTACGGTTGCCCGACGATCGTCAATGGTGCCTGCTTCGGCGGCACTGCGGTCAAGTTCCCCGACCTGCTGGCGATCGTGCCCGGGACCAACTTTGTACCGCGTATGTCGAACGGCGCGGAGCTACAGGTGATCCTGCCGATCGTCAATGCTCCCTTCCGGATCTACTATGCGTACAACCCGCTGCGGCTCTATAAAGACATTCCGCAGAAACTCGCGGTGCCGAACACTGGACCGGGCAATACGTTCCAGAGCTACTTCCCAGACACAGGGGCAGGACAGTTCAGCTATCAGCAGGCGCTGCAGTTCTATGGGGCTGACTACATTCTGCGTGAGCCGAGAAAGACGTTCCGGTTGACGGTCAGCACTACCTTCTAACCTGATCGTTGCCTCCTGAGCTGTACTCGGAGGCAACTGAATCTCACATTGCTAATTGGAAAAGCCCAGCGAGAGCTGGGCTTTTCTTCTGCATTCAATTGAAGCGCTTACAGCATCCGGACGATGGCTCCTGGCTTGCAAGCTTTCCAATCGCGAGAAGCTCTAGTAGCTACGTTGATACATGCGCGAGATGCGATCGTGCCAACCGAGGCCGTCGTCATCGAGCCAGGCCCACAGAAAGCCGATGCCGAGCGGGCAGGCTGCGAGAATTACAGCGAAGATGCGGCGACGCATCGCCGAGCGGGTTGGATTGTCATCGGAAAAGGTGCAGAGGCCGATGCGAGCGTAGCGCATGCCGGGAGTCGCGTCTGAAAAGGTGAAGAAGAGAAGCTGATAGAGCAGGGTGAGCACAGCCAGCGTGCCTGCAGCGCCAATGGCTGCGGTCTGGAGCGTGATCTGTGGAACCATCGGGCTGGCGGGACCCGAGAGCTTGCCAACGGTGATGGCGAAGACGCCAATGAAGATCAGCAGGGTGGCCGTTACGACACAGCCATCGACGATGGTGGCCATCAGACGCAGGTTCAAAGGTGCGGTCTGTGGCGGAAGCTCCGCGAGGAACGGGGCCTCGGCGGTCTCCACCGGTGCCGCGACGGGGTGAGCAGCCAGCAGGATGGAGGACCACTCGGGAGCGGTTGACTCAACAACCGGCGCGGTCGAGATCTGGTCTGCTTCGACCTCGAAGATGCGGAGCTGAGCGGTCGCCGGTGCGTGGTCGGCGTCTTCACGGAGCGGACCTTCGGCCAGTCGAGGGCGAGCCTTGCGCGGAGCCACGAGCTGACGAGGGAACTCGATCAGATTAGCGGGAATCTCGACAGGAGCGCCGACGGACTCGAAGACAGGCGCCTGGCGGAATGCGATCTCATCGTCGAGGATGAGGTTCTCCTCTTCGTCGATGGCCTCTTGGGCTTGAGCCTGGCCGTAAACCCGCGCGGAGGTGACCGTGGGTTCGGTGAGGCTGCGGGCGCCGTCCTCGTAGAGTCTGACCGTGAGTGCTGGGCTTGACGTTGAGGTGGTTGCCGCGGTGGGAAAAGGTGGAGCCTCGGTGATCGGGAGGCTAGTCGCAGCAGGTGTGGGTGCTGGCGGCAGCGTTGGCGGCGTCAGCGTCCATTGATCGAGCTCAGCCAGCAGCTCGTACTGAGCGTCAGCGATGGCGCGGGCGCTCCGGGCTGCTACTTCAGCAGTGGCCTCTGCTTCGCGGATGGCCGTCTCGGCCTGCGCGGCGAGGAACGTGCGGTAGCTGGGTGAGTTGGCGTAACGTTCGGCGACTGCGGCAGCGATACGAGACGACCGGGCCTTCGCCGGTGACGGCGTCGCGATAGCAGTCACCAGGCTGCCGGACTGCTGGTTGCGGCGCGCGCGGTGAGCGGCGAGGCGCTGGGCAACTTGTTCCTTCAGGGCAAACGGAGCTTCGGCTTCCGTTTCGGCAGTAGCTACGTCCAGTGGGTGCAGGTCACGCTGTGCAGAGCTCATTGTGCTCAATTCCAAACTCGCTTCCGTAAAATCGTTTAGCCTCAAAGAGTGGTGCGTCTGACTAGTTCCAAATCATTCAAACCGAACGGACCGCGGGGAAAGACCCATTGGCAGCGCCGTCTGCCTCTGCTGGCTTTGGTGTCGGGCCGATGTGCGACGGATGGCCGTGGGAGCGGCTCCAGGAGCGTCCGCAGGACTGTTTACCTCTTGATAACTATCATGGTGCTGGCGGCAAGTCATCCACATCTGCGGGCGCAAGAGGTGACAAGTCAGGCAACCCCCCCGGCCGAGGCCGGCGAATCTTCTTCAAGCTTGCCGGATGGCCCCGAAGCGGTGCGATATCCGGTTGCGGCAGTGCTGCCATCGACCGACGATGCAACGACAGCATCGATCGAATCTGACACCCAGTCGAAGATAGGCAGCCGCTTCATCCTGGATGGTGATGTGGAGATTCACTACCGCGACCGGATCATCAAGGCCGACCACATCGAGTTCGACGAGGATACGAGCGACCTGACGGCGAACGGGCATCTGCACGTGACGGGAGGCTCGAATCATGAGGATCTCACGGCCAGCCATGGAACGATGAACCTCAACAAACAGACCGCAACCTTTTACGACGTAACGGGCTCCGTAGGATTAAAAAGCACCGGGCACGCGATGGTCTATGCGAGCAGCAATCCCTTTCTATTCACCGGTCGCATGGTAGTGAGGACCGGGCCGCAGACCTACGAGATCTACGATGGCAGCCTGACGACCTGCCAGCTTCCCCGCCCGGACTGGATGTTGTACTCGGGCAAGTTTGCCGTCGACAGCGAGAAGGCGAAGGCGCAGAACAGCACCTTTCGCCTGATGAATATACCGGTATTGTTTCTACCCTACGTGACCCACCCGGTGGACTCGGAGCAGCGCCAGAGCGGAATTCTGATCCCCGCGATCAGTTATTCATCCAGCAAAGGCTTCATCCTCGGAGAGCAGTACTACTGGGCGATCAATCGAAGCACCGATGTCACAGTCGGCGCACAGTACTACTCGCTGCGAGGATGGGAGCAGTCGGCGAGCTTCCGCTATCGCGGGCTGGGAAATAACTTTGCGAAGGCGAAATATAGCGGTCTACTCGACCGTGGCATCACGACAAACGGTGTCTACCTGAATCAGGGTGGAGAGGATGTAACCTTCTCGGGGAGGCATGACTTCACGCCGCAGACTCGTGTCGTGGCGGATGCAGAGTACCTCAGTTCGTATGCCTATCGCCAGGCGTTCGCCGAGAGCTTCAGTCTTGCGGTTTCGAGCGATATCCTCTCGATCGTGTACGGAGTGCATGAGGCGGACGGCTTTGACGCATCCGCAAGGGTGGACCGATATCAGGGTTTGAAGATGGCCTTCCAGGCTGCGACACCGACGGTGCCCGCGATACCAGAGGAGCAGGTAAGAATCTTTCATGCGCCGTCGCTGGACTTCAGCAGCACCGAACATGAGATTAGCAGGAGCGGTGTGCAATGGAGGCTGGACAGCTCGTATGCCGGGCTATCACGTGTCGAGCCGGGTTTTTCCAGTGGCGGCCTGACGCAGCGCGTGAATCTACATCCCGAGATCTCCTATCCGCTGAGCTTCGACGGGTGGCGAGTGCGTGCTTCTATTGGCGCGCGCGAGACGTTCTACAGCAGAAGCCGCCAAACCCCGTATCGCGTAGACCTCATCCCGGTCGAGCTTCCGACTCCGCTCAATCGCGCGGATGTAGAGGCTGAGGTGGATATGAGGGCACCGGTGGTGGAGCGGACGTTCGACTCTCCCGCGGTGGAAAAGTTCTTCAACAACAATGATGTGAAGCACACCATCGAGCCGGAAGTGACATACCGGTATGTGAGCGGCATCAATAACTTTTTGAACGTGCTGCGCTTCGACGATATCGACATCATGAGCGATACGAACGAGCTTCAATACGGAGTCACGCAACGCCTGTTTCTACGGCCGGTGAAGAAGCGGCCCTGTCAGGAGAAGCCACCCAGCCCCGGCCAGGAGCAGAACTGGGACGAAGACATTGGCAGAGTGCAGACCCGAGAGCAGATCGACTTGAAGAGCAGAAAGCCGGTCTGCGGAAGCCGGGAGATGATCACCTGGCAACTCACGCAGAAGT
Source organism: Tunturiibacter lichenicola (assembly GCF_051013355.1). Classification (GTDB taxonomy): domain Bacteria; phylum Acidobacteriota; class Terriglobia; order Terriglobales; family Acidobacteriaceae; genus Edaphobacter; species Edaphobacter lichenicola_F. The sequence goes on from NZ_CP132944.1 coordinate 2,515,005, forward strand.
ACTTTTTCAACGAGAACTTCGGCGGAGCCGTAATCAATGGGCGCCGCAATATCTTCGACACGACGCTAAACCTCTCAGGAATCGCGTTTTTGACCGAGCCGCGAGCGATCTCGCCATTGATCTCACGGCTCAGGGTCAGGACCTCGGCGCACATGGATGTGGAGTGGGACTTCGACTACGACACAGGCGCGAAGAAGTTCACGTCGAACAATGTGCTGGTTGATGTGCACGAAGGTAATGTCTTCGGCGGTCTGAGCTACGCGCGGCTTAATGCGCCAGGACGGTTCTACACCGAGGGCGTTCTCTCGTCAGTATCGAACTTCGATCAGCTGCGGCTGCTGATGGGGTATGGTTCGCCGACCAAGCCGGGCCTCGGCATCGCAGGCAACGTAGGGCTGGACTTGAACGCAACCAACACCGGCCTGTTGGAATATGGAGCGGTGCAGGCCTCCTATAACTGGGACTGCTGCGGATTTAGCGTCGAAGTGCGCAAGTACGAGCTGGGGGCGGTGCGCAACGAGACGGCGGAGCGGTTCAACTTTACGTTGTTGAACATAGGCACGGCAGGTAACCTGCGGCGGGCGGCGAGTCTGTTTTGAGCAGCCGGCGGATTGGCCCGAAGCGCCTCCGCGGCCTTGCAAATGGCCTCTGCGTGAGATAATCGAGGTATTGTGTCTACTGTCGTGAAGCCGTTCCGTACCCTAATCTTTGCCCTCACACTGGCCGCACTTGGCTGCCACGCCCAGACTCCGGCGGCAACCTCGGGAAAGCTGTCTCCCGAGATGACGCGACGGGTTGAAGTACTGATTCGGTCGAAGTCCAGCGTTCCGCCAAACTACGACATCCTGATCGGTCCTCGCACGAAGAGCGACGTGCCGGGCTTTGACACGATCAGCGTAACCTTTTCAGCGGACGGAAAGACGAGCAATACGGATTTCCTGCTCTCAACCGACGGCAACACACTTGCGCAGTTCCGCAAATTCGACATCAGCAAAGATCCCAAGCTGCTCGTTAGCGGAGAGGGGCGGCCTGCGCGTGGCGGCCCGGCCACGGCGCCGGTCTTGATCGTCGGCTTCGATGACCTCGAGTGCCCATACTGCGCAAAGATGCATGAGCAGCTCTTTCCCGCGTTGACCGAGCGTTACAAAGATCAGATTCATATCGTCTATCGCGACTTCCCGCTCGACCTGCATCCGTGGGCAATGCGTGCGGCAATCGACACGAACTGTGTCGGCGCACAGAGTTCGACGGGCTACTGGAACCTCGTGGATCACATTCACGCCCATGCCGGCGAACTGGGCGGTGACGATAAAAGTCTCGCCAAGGCGAACGATACGCTCGATACGCTGGCGCGCGACGAAGGCAAGCGGCAGAATCTCAACGCCGAAACCCTGAACGCCTGCATTGTCAAACAGGACAATACGGCGATCAAGGCCTCAATAAAGCTCGGGGAGGGCCTGGGCGTCGATTCGACACCCATACTCTTTATTAACGGTGAAAAGCTCGAAGGCGCACTGCCGTTGGAGTACGTCTATCGTATTATCGATAACGCGCTGATCGCCTCCGGCCAGACGCCGCCACCACCGCCGCCGGCACCCACTCAGTCCGCACCTCAAACTACGCCGGCGAATAAGCTTGGCAATTAGCAGAGAAATGCAGGAGATCCAGGATTTGCCGACATCGATGATCGATACCAGTCGCTCTTTTACACTACGTAACCCCCGCCAAACCTCCGTTGCTTTCGCGCTGATTCTGGCTGCAGCGCTGCTGCCGGTTGCCGGCTGCGAGCGTGGACATAGCGCCGATGTGATGGCCACGGTGAACGGTCACGCGATCATGAAGCCCGAACTGGACAAGCGCTACCAGGCGCAGCTCGGCGATGCCGCTCAGCAGCAACAGGGACAGCCGTCGCAGGAGCAGGCAGACTCGCTGCGATTGAACTTGTTGCGTGAGTTGATCGACGAGGAGATCGTGCAGCAGCGCGCCGCGAAGATGAATCTGACCGCGACCAATGAAGAGGTCGATGCAAAGCTAGCCGAGATGAAGGCACCCTACACCGAAGAACAGTTTGAGCAGCGCCTGAAGGCCAGTAACCACACGCTCGACGACGTGAAGCACGATCTGCGACGGTCACTGACGATCAACAAGCTGCTGAACAAGGAGATCAACTCCAAGGTCACAGTCACCGACGCCGACGTTACGAACTACTACAACCAGCATAAGTTTGAGTTCAACCTGAACGAGACGCAGTACCACCTCGCTCAGATTCAGGTCACCGACGCGCCAAATGCGCAGCCGGGTAATCTGCAAAACAGCAAAGCGACCAACGACGTCGATGCAAAGAAGAAAGTCCAGGCCCTGAAGAACAGGTTGGACAGCGGTGAGGACTTCGGCGCGATTGCGATGAACTTCTCCGAGCAGCCCGCGACCGCTCCTAACGGCGGCGACATGGGCTTCGTCGGCGAGTCGCAGATGCATGCAGATCCTGCGGTCTTCAACGCAGTGACCAAGCTCAAGGCCGGACAGATCACCGAGATTCTCCCTTTGCTGGACCAGCAGACGAAGAAACCCGCAGGATACGCGATCTACAAACTGTTGTCGCGCGAGCCTGCAGGACAGCGTGATGTGAACGATCCGCGCGTGCAACAGGCGATCCGCCAGCAGCTGCGTGATGGACGTTCGCAGCTACTCAAAAACGCGTATCTTGAGATGCTTCACGATCAGGCCAAGGTGGAGAACTTCTTCGCCGAGCAGATCTTCAAAAACGAAGCCCACTAAAACACGACTCTACGGAGAAGTTCATGGCGATGGCACCGGTGCGTTTTGCAGTCCTCGGATTTGGATTTCACGCGGTTCGGCGATTGATGCCCGCCTTCTCTGAGTGTGAGGATGCGACGCTGACTGGTATGTGGCGACGCGATCAGGCCGCGGCCGCACAGAACTGTGCGGAGTTCAAAATCCCTCACTGTTTCTCTACGCGCGAAGAGCTGTGCGCTTCCCCCGATGTCGATGTTGTCTTTATTACATCTCCGGATGCGATGCACCGCGACGACACTCTACTGGCGCTGAAGCATGGCAAGGCTGTCTTGTGCGAGAAGCCGCTCGCGATGAACGCCGCCGAGGCCGAAGAGATGAACGCTGCTGCAAAGGCCGCCGGTGTCGTCTTCGGAGTAGCGCAGAACTTTCGCTTCAACCGAAGCCTGGAGTGGATGCGGGACCAGATCGCGGCAGGCCAGATCGGCAAACCGCAGCTCGCGCACGCGGAGTACACCTACCCGGCATCGAAGGCCCCCCGCAAATGGATCATCGATCCCACACTGGCATGTGGCGGCCCGATCGGCGACGTCGGCGTGCATTGCATCGATGCACTGCGCTTCGTACTCGGTGAAGATGTGGTGAGCGTCAGCACAATCGCCCGAAAAGACGAGCTGTCTGGCCCGGTCGAATCGGCAGCCTCGCTGCAACTGGAGATGACGGGGGGAGTATACGCAAGCGTGGACGCAAACGCCCGCGGCCTTTACCGTTCGCTCGTCGAAGTAACGGGAAGCGAGGGCGTACTAGTCTCTGAGAACGCCCTGAGCGTCGACCGGCCCGTCGACGTAGTCCTACGCAAAGCGGGTGAGTTGGTGGAGACTAGGACCTTCAACAACGGGGATGGCTACACCCGAATGCTCGACAGTTTTGCCCAGGTGTACCGGGAGCATGGACAATTCGTGGCGTCGGGTGAAGACGGTATCCACAATATGCGTGCAGTCGATTCAGCGTACGCCAGTTGGCGAAGCGGCATTCGCGAATCTATTTGATCGAGCCGCAGGACCCTAGCGCAACGCAGCAGCCAAAAGCAGAAGTTCCGCCATGGCGGGACATCGCCAGCTCACGCTCAGGGGTGGGTGGCTGATATTTTTTGTAGACGCTGATGTGAAAACAGGACTGCTGGAACTCCTCTTCGACATCGATCTTTCCCTCCTGCACAAGAGGCAGAAGATAGCCGCGCAACCACGCAATCTCCGCGAGCGAAAGACCATGTTTGGCGATGTCAATAGCCTGACCCGTAAGGTGAGGCGAAGCAGTGTCCCCTTCGGCTGGCGCGGCGTTGCCGTTGATGTGCATCAGGTGCTGCTGAAATTCGACGGTGCGTACGGCAGAATTAACCTGTAACGGCGTGTGAAAGTGAGCGTAGTGGGCGCGGGCCAGCGTTGCGAGAAACTGCGCGGTCCAGGGTCGGCAGTAGCGGCGATTCTCAGGCAAACGGTCGTCCACCTGAAGACCCTCATTCTCAGCGATTCCGACCAGCATCTTTTTGCCGCGCATGTCGAGCAGATCGTCGTCATTCTGAACTCGAGCCAGGCCGTCGCGATCGGCAACCTCATTCTGGTGGACGAGGATCTCGTGCGAACCCTTGAGAGGCGGAGGCACGATGAGATGGCCGCGCTTGTTGTAGAGATTTGGCAGAATGACCGGCGTCGAAGCCACCTCCTCCACACTCGCCAGCTGAGGCCTCTCAACGGCCGGGCGGATGACGCTCACAACCGGAACCGGCTTAGCTACGGATCTCTGCTTCGCAGCGGCCACAGGCTTATGTGCTGGCGTGCGCGCGACTGGCCCGGCTTCGTTCAGCTCCTCGGGGCGAGAGGTTCCATGAATCGCAACAGCCGGCTGAGTTTCGATCTGGGTCGAGGTCTGGGCTGACGCAGCTTTGAGGAAGTCCTCCGACGTCGCTTTTTGCGAAGCGGTTTCTGTAGGCGTGCGCTCTGGCCGGGTGGTGGTGGGAGCAGGAGAACTTACAGCCTGACGAAGATGACGGCCCTTTGGTGCCAGGTGAGCGTGAACGCGCGCCGTTTTAGTGGGCGCGTTCTTGGCGGAACGATGCTTAGCGGTCCTGGTAGCGCGGGCTGGCTCGGCCGCCTTCCCATGAGCGGAATGCTTCGTGGAGGGAGCAGTGGCTGAGTGGGCCAGATGATGCGTTGGCGTGGCGAGGCCGCTCGCAGGAAAAAGATACAACACTGCAATCGCCAGAAGGGCCGGTATGGGGGCGTTCAAACGCATCATGATTTCGGAGGCGCGGAACGCCAGAGCACTTCCTACATTAAAGATTGATGAGCGATCGTGTAAGTGACGAAGTGGGTTCCGTATACTTGTCGATTAACAGGGGAGGGTGAATGAAGAGCACCGCATTGTGTTTTGGGTTGGCAATAGTCGCGATCGTCGGATGGGGCTTGCGGGCGGGAACGGTTCAGGCGGCGGGGCAGAACGAAGCGGCGAAGCCGGAGTTTTACACGACGAAGGTCCAGCCAATCTTGCAAGCGAACTGCTACAGATGCCATGGCGGAATGAATCATCGGGGCGGGTTGAGTATTCAAACACGCGCAGGAATGTTGAAAGGCGGACACGAAGGCCCGGTACTTGTACCCGGCGATCCGGCAAAGAGTCTGCTCGTGCGATTGATTCGCCACGAAGGCCCGGCAAGTGATCCGATGCCAATGCCACCGAAGCTCCCGAAGATCTCAGACGCGGACATCGCAACGGTGGAGCAATGGGTACGTGCCGGAGCGATCATGCCGGAGGACGTAGCCAAGCCGTAAGCGTCTCAAAAAGAAACCGACGCGGTTACTTTTTAGAGCTCACCCAGGCTTCAAGATCGTCCGACGTGCGAAGTTGACCCTGTAACAGAGCATTGAGCAGTGCGCGAGTGCGAATCGCAGAGAATGTCTCGTCGATTCGCGCCGATGTCTGCTGATTGGGCAGCTTAACGATGTATGCCGGGCGATCATCAAACTCGCCTCCCTTACTCGCAGCCTGGTCTTCATCAGTCCAGGTCATGGAGTCAACCCAGATGAAGCTCGTACGCCACGAGTGGTCGCCCGTGACGACTACCGTCGCAGGGTCCCATTCGTTGCGCTCTTCGAGAAGCTGACGGACATGCGCAAGATAGACATCAGTCAGCGAAAGACTGTCGATGTACGAGGTGTGTTTGGTCGCGAAGGTCTTCGTGGCGCGGTCATAGAAACCGTAGGGGTGGGGGATGGGCATGTGGAGAAAGAGGAAATCGATCGACGGATCGGCAAGATAAGCATCTCCTGCCGCGTAGAGCCGTCGATAGTCCGTGGAGTGCTGACGAATGTCGCGCGACTCGTCGGAGGGTGCGCCGCGTCCATGCCCGAAGAGGTGCTTAATGTCGAGCCAAAGGTAGCGAAACGGGCGAATAAGATTCACGGCAACGGAGCGATTGGGCGACAGATTAGCTGGTGTCGATTCACGATAGGTCCAGAAGCAGCGGTCAAGAACCTCGGGCATGATGCGGCAGTAGGGGTTGTACCAGCCAGCGAGGCCAGTGGTGTAACCAGCGTCGATGGCATCCTGAAACACGGTTTGGTGCTGCTGGAACGCTGTCCATTTGCTACCAGAAGAGTTCTTCAAGCCGAGCAGCATGCCACGCGCAGAGACGTCGATGGCGTTTGCAGGGATGCCGGTGAAGAGGCTCGGCAGAATGGTGCGGGTATATTCGCCCGTCGGCACGGCGCGGGTAAAGACAGTGGACTGTGCGGCGAGCCGATCAAACGCCGGCAGCTCAAGCCCGGCGAAGCGCCGCTCGTACAGTTGCTGGTGGGATAACTCATCAAATACGATCCAGATGATCCGCGGGTGGTGTGAAGCGGGAGCGACTTGTGCTTGATGCAGTGTGGGCGCAGGATTCAGGTTGCGCGCCTGCCAGCCGTTCCAGATCAACTGCGCGAAGATCAGCACGCCGGTAAACGCAAAGAAGCCGAGGATGGTCGCCGCAGCCGGTTGGATCGCCTCAAATCGCAGCAGAAATCTCTTCCAGAAAATCGAAATCACAATCAGCGCAACAACACAGAGCGGAGCGACCGTGAAGGTGATCCAGTCGGGAACCTCGTCGCCCGAAAAATTGGTGATCGTGTGCAGCAGGATAGAAGGGATTGCCAGAAGGAGTGCCGACCAGATAATCACGCGTAGAGGGCCGGTCCTCTCTGCAAGAAAGAGCAGTCCCGTAATGAGCGCCGAGAGCAGAACGACGTAGACGACAACCGGAATAATGACCGTCGAGGCCGAACCGATGAGGTGATAGATCACATCGTGCCCACTTGAGATCAGAGGGCCAGTGAGGTCAAGCAGATAAAGATTCGCAAGACCGAACGCGATCGTGACTGGGTGTGTGAGCGGTCTCAAAGCCTGTCATCCTTCGAAAAAATAAAACAGGTTGTGAGCATGCGTACAAGCCGTTTCGAATCATTCTTTCTAATGCTTCACACGAATCAGGCGGCCCAACGTGTATTGCGAAGGTGAGATATCGCCCTTTTGTCTGAGATCGCCCAGAACGCTCTCAGATAAAACCATCCGCGCCTGGGTTAATCTAAGCCCGGGGGTGAGTTGCAGCGTGGCTCTTGGCCTGCGTTCTAACGAACAAACCTTTGATGCGTCGTCGAAAGTAAAAGAGAGCAGCGGAGACAGTCGCGCTGATCCCTTGGAAGATAAGAAGCCCGGAGCCGGGATCGACATAAGCGTGGGCTTGCCGTTCAAATGCGAAGCTGAGCGCGACAAGCAGCATCAGCGTAGTAGCGAAGTACTTCAAGGTAAGAGTCATTCGTGTTCCCCCGGGGAGGTGCTCCTGGTGAGCGCAAAGCTCACTTGGAATGAAGACGCGAACGGTCTACAAAAGTTTCGGCTACGTTGTTTTTCGAGAATCACGCCCCACTTTAATGCAGACTAAGAATGCGGAACGGCGCAAACGGTTGCCCTTCCTAATCCGCTTGAAGTCCGTTTGAAGTCATCGAGCGGCACAAAGTCCACCACACCGAACGCCTACCCTAGACCGACAAACCTGCGGTCGTCACGACCGATTTGGCCGCAGTCGCAATCTGTCCCAGATCCTTCGTCGAAATCGCCATCGCCAGAACGATTACCGACGAAGCGATCTGTACCGCCTTATCGACATCCTTCAGCTTATCGAGCGCATCATCCGCTGCTTTTGTCGCGAGCGTAATTTCGCTCACGGCCTCATCGGCGTTGGCCAGGGTCAGATTCGCGGCCTTCAGAGCGAAGTTCGTTGCTGTGTTCATCAGCGAAAACACGTTGCCTTGCAACTGAACGATGGAAGGATCAGTCAGCTTGCTCCCCGCGCTAATGGCGTTCAGGCGAACCTGCCCAACTTCAAATGCAATGTCGTGAAAAGACTGCGCCAGAGTCTGCATCTGGTCATCTGTGAGCGTGCTGGTCATTGAAGTGTCGGATGATTTCATAGCTAGTGCGACCTCGATTGAATATCTGAGAGTGCAGTCTTGAGCGACTCGACGATGGGAGCAACCTGTCTCGCAACCTCCACCATACTCGCCTTCTTCTCGGCTTCCAGCTTCAGCTTGGCGTGCAAAGCAGCCAGATCATCCATCACCTTGCCATAGGAGGCGGCATCGTCTTTGCGAACCTGCAGCGCCGCCTTGTCATTGGCGTATTGCCGCTGTACGAGGATGAGCGCAAGCCGTTCGTTCGGCTGGGCGCCGGCCATCGGCCCCTGGTAAAACGTGTCAAGGCTCAGCTCTTCATTCGAGAGAAGCAGTCCATAATCAGCCGTAATAACCTTCTTGAGCGATTGGGTCAGCGACTGCACAGCAGCATCGTTCGCGTCGATCAGTCGGCCGAGCTGCTTCTCCCGGTACCCGGCAGTGGCCGCATCCGCGAGCGATTTGAGCAGGCTTTGCGCGTCGTTGCCCGCAGTAATAGCGCTGGCAGAGAAAGCAGAGTTCGTTCCACTCGCTGCTACATTCTGATCGATGACTGCGCCATAACCCAGGGGTTGGTTCGAAGAGAGCTTGCCAAGAGCATCGAAGTAATCGATGAGAGCTTCCTGGTCCTTCGCAAGATGATCGCCAAGCTCTTGGTACGGCTTGCAGTCCTGTGCCTGTGCCGTCTTAGGCCGCTCTGCCGCAGGCGTGTTCTCGAAGAGAACATTCTGACGTGCACACGTCCCGGAGACATCATCGGAGACCCGAGGCAGGGCAACTCGCGCTTCGTCAGCAAGCTTCGAAAGACCAGCCGCATCGTCCAGATTCACACAACCACTCATGGCCGCGCAAAGAGCAGCGGTAGTGACGATCTGCACGAAGAACTTGCGACGAACCCGAATCATGAACATGAGCGCCTCATCTTCACCAACCAATGAATGTAGTCGAAATTGTGAAACTCCACCAGCCCGACTATGCAAGAGAGTGTACAGCAGCCGAACTACTTCGTTGCATCCGCGCTTGCAGGAACCTCCGCATGAGCCTGTGCCAGCCATCTCTTGCCATTGGCATGACGAACCCAGACGGTAACAGCGTTGTTATCGTTGCTCTTGGCTTGTGGCGCGTCCACAGTGCCACAGTTGAAGTTGTTGACAACGTGATAAGCAGTCATCGCAGAGTCCGGCGTGAGGATGCGAACCTGCAGATCGCGGAGCTCATACGATTCCAGCTTGCAGTGTTTGAGCGTAATAAGCAGGTTGTCGAGCGCCTGAATATGATCGTTCACCTGGATAAAGTCCGGCGTAAAGAGCCCGCGTACCGTTGCGAAGTCACCTTCAGCCATCGTTGTCCAAAGGTTCTGTTCCAGTTTGACGATCTCGATCGGCGCGGGCATTACGGATGAAGATGTCTGCGCATTAGAGGATGCCGCAAACAAAACGAAGAGTGGAACGAGGAGGAGACGCATGAAAGATATGTTAGCGCTGTCTCCTTCCTCTTGAGCAGTTAGTTCGCTTGAGCAGTTAGTTTGTTGGAGCCTTCGTCCCCACCTTGCGAATCGCCGCATCGACGATCGCGTACAGCAGCTGTCCGTGGTCCGTGTGGGCCTTCGCCTTGATGTACTCCCCGGTGCTCCTGCCTGCTTCAGCGGTATCCGGAAGCGTCAGCCCGCGCTGCTGAGCTGAGATCTCGGAGAGCTGCTGAATGATGTCGAAGAACGTTGCCTCGTTCTTTCCTGCAAGCTGCCAGCAATCCGAGACAGTGCAAGTCAGAATCTGTTGCACCGTCCAATTGTGTGGAGCGGCCGAGTCCGCCGACGGAGTTACTGTCACCGGGGAGGCCGGCTGCTGGGCAACCGCCGTCAACGTGGCGGCAGCTAAGGCGAAGCAGATGGCAAAGCGATTGATCATGCGCATGAGGATCGTTCCTTTTCGTACAAAATTTTAAAGTGGTCTAGTGCCGGTAGTAGTTGTTGTTATTCCGGTTGTTCTGAGCGGCCTGTCCGACGACGGCTCCAATACCGGCACCCGCTGCACCACCAATGATCGTGCCCTTCAGGCCGCCGCCAAAGACTGCGCCCACTACAGCGCCGCCAGCCGCGCCAATCAGCGCTCCTTTACCCGGCCCGATCCCACCCTGATTCTGATCGCGATAGTGATCGTCGTGATAGTGATCGTCATGGTAGTGCCGGTCGTGACTGCTGTAGTAATCGCCGCCGTGGCCGCCGCTGCGCACGCCGTTATAGTAGGCGCTGTTGTTGTGGTGCTGAGCATATGCAGGAGAGAGGCTGACTGCGAACAGGAGAGGAACAAGGACCGCGTTTCGTAGCTTGGTCATCTCCGCTTAGATGCGAATTTTTCGAGATAATTCGCAGCGCAGCGGAAATAAATGCCCAGCGGGAATAAATTCGTCTGCTGCTCTCAATCGCAGCCGAACTACAATCACTATGTAAAACAGCCCTTGGTTGCCTATAGGCAAGCCCCTCATTCCAAAAGGCTAAATCCGATTGGCTATCCCGATTCACGGTAAGCTTCAAGGTCCAGTTTTAAATAAATCCACCAGCCCCACAACGTTAACTAAGTCCTATCGCTTTGCTCGATCGTCTCTAGTTAGCGTACTTTTTCATTTACGGGAATTGGAGGGGAATCAGTGAAGGATTGGTTTTGTTTTGCAGCGAGCTTGGCGATTCTGGCAGGACAGGTCGCTTTGGCCCAAACGGCTACTCCGCCGGCTACGCCACCAGCGACACCCGTACCGCACAAGGCTAAGCCTCCAGCCAAACCGTCATCAACCACAGCCGTCTGGGCACCCGATGTCCAGCAGGCGCTCAACGTATCCGCGACAGACTTCGCAGCCCTCGGTTTGAACAAGCTGACTAAAGCGCAGCTCCAGGCCCTTGAGGTCGCAGCGCGCAACGATCCCAACAAGCACCTCCTCACGTGTCCCGCGAGCGGCACACTTCCAGTCGGACGCATTCACGTCTTCCTCACGGTAGCGGGCGATGACTCGACCGGCGCAATTGCCGGTCAGATCAAGCAAGCCATCGGCTCGCTCAGCGAAGTCGATCTTGTCGAGAAACCCGCGCAGGCCGACCGAACCCTGCACGTCGTCATCCAGGAGCAAACCACCGCCAAACGCACCATCGGGTTCACCGCGTCTTACCTCACCGGCACTCCCTGCATCGAGACCGTCGCCGGCAAAGCCAAAGACATCGAGATGAAAGGAACACTGGGAACGTACACCGATGCCAAAGGCGCAGGCCTCGCAACGGATCTGGCAGGAATGTTCGATCAAGACCTTCAACCACTACGCCAGACAGCAACCCACTAGCGACTCAGCACTGCAAGCCCAGGAAGTCACCGCCCTTCACTTGAAGTGGAAGTGATGAGGGCGACTCAACACGCACTCAAACCCAGAATCATCTGCGACTTTAGTGGTGCATCGTGAGTTTCCCACTTGTTTTATGACGCGCGCACAGGTAGCTTTCGTGAAGACTTCAAAGATGCTGAGTACAGGTCATACGAAAAAAAATGCATTATCCCTTTGCTTCACTTTTCTTGGTTCTCTCTGGATTTGGGCAATCTCGCCCGCAAACGTACCGGACGAACCGGACACCCGCACAGGCAGAGAAACACACCTGCGGCCCGGCAGTAACTCCGGTAGGGCAGGATGAGCACCTCTAACAGAGAACGATTGAGAGATGGGATTGGGATGAGTCCCATCTCTCTCTATCGCCAAAGCGAACGCAGCGAAACTTCATCGTTGGACGATAGCGCTGGCATGATGAGTTCATGGATCGATCAGGCTCAGCGCCCATATGTCCGGCAGAGACAAGGAAATACGAATCCGCGTGCAACCTCGTACGCCTCGCACTACTTACGAGCCGCGTCCTCCCCACCCCCGCGAGTACGCAGCAGCAAGTAGAGCCGCTCCTCCCCCAGCACGCGTCGCAGCTCCATGAAGCCGAACAGAGGAATAAACGCGCAGAATACAATAATCGACCGCGCAACTAAATCCTCCCATCGCGTCTCCAGCCACACCGACCCAAACGGCTTCCCATGAATCATGCGCTTCACGAACTCCTCTACAAAGTGAAACGCGAACACAACCACTCCAAAGACAAGCGACTTATACAGAACCGTCTGATACAGCGGCTTTGCTTCATAATTCCGGCCTAGATGCACCATCTGCGCAACAAGAATGACCTTACCGATCACCAGGGCATTGATGAGCGCGAAGCCGTAATTCAAATAATCCTCGTTGACCTCAAACCTTCGCAACAACACCGTCGTGTAAGTTGAGAGCGCGCAGAAGAAAAACGCCAGATACGCAGAGATCCAAAGATATTCCTTGAACTCTCGTGCGGCCTTCTGCTTGAAGCTGGGTGCTGCCGGATCTTTGCTCATCTCGCGTCCCTCCGATTCCCCCTTGCGCGGCCCTCACCTCATCTTCTGATCACCAGTCAGGCATCTATGTAATCGTGTAAAGCGGCGCAAACTCCGGAATCCCCGCAGTCCTCCCTGCGATCCATCGCAGCACATACACCTCAACAGGGTCGGTCAACGAATTAGTAAGCTTGTTCGGAATCACCTCGAAGATCGCATGCGCGCCGAGATCGCGATAATAATCGATGTCGGGCTCAACCATCACGCAGTTGGTCCCGTTGATGACCATCGTATCGTTCTCATGAAACGTCAACTGCACATTCGCCTCACCAAACTGAATCTGCTTCCAGCTCGACGTCGACCCCGGATGAAACAGCCCCGGATTCAACTCCACTGCGAACTGCCCAGCCGCCGTCGCCGTCTTCACCTGATTGATCAGTTCAACGTCGCACCACGCAAAGAAGCGATCCTGCGCCGGCGCATACGGCGGATCCCACCGCATCTGCTTGATGTAGCTCAGCGCAGTCCCCTGCGACAGCGCTATCTGGCTCATCGCCTCGCCAAGGTTCAGCAGACACGCCACATTCTTCTCCGTCTTATCGAGCAGGCTGTCGTATCTCGCCTCTCCCGCAGCATCATCCACATCCGAGCTGATGAACGGGTACGCCGCCTTCGCTGCCGGAAACCGCGCATTGACGAAGCTGAACCCCGGATCATCGCTCACCAGCATGATGTCGAGAATCTTGACATACGTATTCGAAAGCTCGACCGGCGTATACCCAGCCTGCTGATACCCCTGCGCCCAAACCACCACGCTGTAGTCGTCTCCGAAGTTATCGAAGAACGGAAGCGTAAAAGAGATGTCATTGTCAGAGTAGTAGTCACGAATATGCTGCGTCTGATTGCCATCCGTGATGGTCACCAGAAACTTCACAGGCTTCGAGAACGGCTGACGCGTACCATCGAAGATCCGCAGCCGAAGCGTGCTTGTACTTGTATCTCCCACAACTCACCTCCCTTTTTTGAAGAACACCAAGGTAGCACCCACGCCAGACAGATTCATAGCAACCCAGCCAATTTCTGCCGAATCCTCCCTCTCGCCGCCACCCGGCCTAACTCCCTCCAGACCAAAGATAGGCCACACCAACCGCGCCCCAATCGCCGCCAGCCGACCCGACAGAACAGAAAATTTAGCCGGCTGCGCACAATCTTGCATCTTACTTCGCATCTCACAACCTTGGAGGGTGCACTATGAAGGGTCTTCCCTGGATCATTGTTGGTATTGGAGTCGGCGCCGCCGTCACCTACATGCTGTTCAACGAACCCGAACCGGAGTACGACACCGGCTACGACGGATTCGCAGACGTCGCCCGCAAGACATTTTCCTGGGGCACCAGAAAGCAAGCCGAGGGCAAAGTCGGCTCATTCGCAGGAGCAGTCAAGCAAGGCGTTGGCAACCTCACCGGCAACCAGAACCTCGCCGACGAGGGCGCAGCCGACCGCGTAGCGGGCAAAGTAAAAGACGCCGTCGGCCAATTAGGCCAGGCCGCAGGCCAAACCATCCACGACCTCAACAAATAAGCATTGGCAAGCGCGCGCAAAAAAAATACCCGCCCCAGCCACTGGAAACAGTCGCAAAGGTGGGTATTCCATCGTCCGGCCACTAAAGCGAGTGCAAGACGGATGTACCCATTCCCACTACGCATCCATCATCTCTGTTGAAGCACTCATCCCCTTTGAGGTCCTCACCCCTTTTGAGGTCGTCACCCCTTTTGAGGTCGTCATCCTGACCCTGAGCGTAGCCGAATGGTGAAGGATCCCTGTCTTTCGTCTTTTTGTTCCACGTCGTTCCAATGTTTCAAGCAGCCATCAAGTCGTCTTATGCGACTTCAGCGCAGCCCGAACCTTATCGACATGCGTCCCATGCACCCGAATCGCCTCATGCAGCGCGTCGCCGGTCACACCAAACTCCTTCGCCCAGTAGTGAATATCCGACGACATCTTCGGATTGATCTCCTTCGGATCATGCGGGCCCTTCTTCGTCTCAACGTGCTCCGCGTGAGCGGCGCGAACTTTGGACTTCTCAGCTTCTTCGTGTTCGTGTGGACGTGCCGGATCTGGATGAGACATCGATTCATTCCTCTTTTCGCGTTCTCCTAAATGGATGTCTACATCGCGTTAGAGGATGTACCCCAAACCAAGTGCATTCCCGATAAAGGAGTTAGCTGCGATTTGGTGGGGGAATTGCGAATTTACCGCTTGTCTTGCATCGTCGGTAAATGTACTTTCGTCTATGACTTCAAACTGCTGAGTATAGGTCGTACGAAAACATGCGTTACCCATTTGCTTCCCTCCTGTTAGTTCTCTCCGGATTCGGCAACCTCGCCTTAGCTCAGCAAGCAAATGCGCCTGCTGCCGTTCCAACGCCTGTTCCCACACCCACAGCGACTGTAACTCCCCCAGCGGCAATCTCATCCCCAACTGCCCCGGATGCGTCTGGCAAGTACATGTTGCGCGATGGCACCGATGTAAATCTTCGGTTTGCAGAAGACCTAACTTCAAAGACTGCCTCTGAAGGTGATCCCGTGACGTTGACTCTTGTCGATGACCTGAAGGTAGGCGATATCGTAGTCGCGAAAGCAGGAGACAAGGCCATCGGTGAGGTCACCAAGGCCGAGAAGTCAGGAATGATGGGCAAAGCTGGGGACTTGAGCATTCGCCTCAATTACCTCAAGGCAGGCGACGTCAGGATCAAGCTACGCGGAACGAAAGGCAAAGAGGGCGAAAGCGGGACAACCGGCGCAGTGGTCCTTACCGTACTCTTCGGACCCATTGGCCTGATCAAACACGGCAAGAATGTAGAGATCAAACAAGGACAATCGCTACATGCATTTGTTGGAGACGATATCTCTCTAGTTCCAGCGAACTAGACGCATCTTATCTTGTCGTTTTGATATTGAAGGAAACGACTTCGCCTCGTAGGTCCCGCACCATGATGGTCGGAAGCGGATCGGCTTAGTGCGGAAATGGTAGATGCAAAGTTGAAGTAGAAGAATCCTAACTCCGGATTCCACTGTCATGCCTACACGTTTAAACAGTAGATCGGTATACTTTCGGAAACTGCGACATGGCTGAAGCATTGATCAACGCGGAGATCCTAAGTTGGGCACGCGGGCGCGCTCGAATGGACGTGGCGCAATTGGCACATGCGGCAAAGGCTTCGCTGGATCAGGTTCGTAGCTGGGAAGCGGGTCATAGTCGCCCATCACTTAGTAAGGCCATGGAAGTCGCTAAAGCTCTTAAAGTTCCGTTTGGGTATCTTTTTCTGTCGACCCCTCCCTTACAAGAAATCGCGATCCCCGACTTTCGCACTATTGCGGACAAGAAAAAAAACAGCCTAGGCGTTGATTTTCGAGATGTTCTCGAAGGCGCCTTGTTGAAACAGCAGTGGTTTCAAGAGTACCGAGCACGTGAGGGCGAGAAAGGATTTGGTTTCGTCCTAGATGAGCTTGGCAAAAATACAAGCGAACAGATTGCAGCTTTTATCCGGGAGGCAATGGGTTGGACAGACGAAACGCGACGTGCAAGTAACGGTGCTGGAACGTATCTAACTGAATTGGTTAATAAGGCTGAGAGCTTGGGCATCTTGGTAATGCGTAGCGGAGTAGTTGGTTCGAACAACACCAGAAAGTTATCGGTTCAGGATTTTCGCGGCTTTGCTTTGGCGGACGATGTTGCTCCTGTAATCTTCATTAATTCGAATGACGCGAAGACGGCGCAGGTCTTCACTTTTGCCCATGAAATGGCTCACGTTTGGTACGGACAGAGTGGTGTATCAGACCCCGAGGGTATCGCGCTAGCAAGACAGGGTCCAAATATCGAATTGCGATGTAACGCGATTGCTGCAAACCTTGTTGCACCAGACGAGCAGATGCGCGATGTATGGCGATCGAAGCAGAATGCTGGAAGTGTCGCGGCTCATTTCAGAGTTAGTGAGCTTGTGGTCCTTAGAAGAGCTTTCGATCTTCAACTTATCGACCTGAACGACTTCTTGAATAGAACGCAGAATACTCCCATCCGAATCGCAAAGAAGGGACAGGGCGGGAACTTTCATACGACTCTAACTGCGAGAAATAGCCCGCTTTTCACGCGGACTCTTTTGGCGGATGTTAGAAAAGGAGCGACGGGCCACCGAGAGGCCGCTCGGCTTCTAAATATCAAACCAAGCACGATCCAGAAGTTGGACAAAAGCAGGTCTTCTCATAAATGAAGCCCTACTGGATCGATTCGAATTTTTTCATAGATTCTGCAACTGGTCCCTATCCATTTAAGCGAGCACCGACCTTTTGGTCTTTCTTAGACGAAAAACTCAAAGAAGGAACTATATGCACGTCGGAGATGATATATCGCGAGTTAGTTCCGTACGGGGATGAACTCTCATCTTGGATAAAGAACAGAAAACAAAATGGCCTCTATAAGGAAGCAGATCAAGAAGTTCAAAAAAAGCTCACAATTGTTGTCGACTACGTGTCGACGTGCGGCCGATATTTGGAACCAAACGTGAACGAATTTCTTCGGGGCGCAGATCCGTGGATAATCGCACACACCTTAGCTGAGGGAGGTACGGTTGTGACGAACGAAACAGATGTACACCCCAATTCAAAAAAAGTGAGAATCCCAGACGTGTGTACTCACTTTAGTGTCCGCTTCGTTAACGGATTCGAGATGTTGGACGAACTAGACGTTGTCCTCTAGGCTTCCAAAACGGGAACGCCAAAAATAAATCGGGAATCCGTGGCGTATTTTTCGAGCATAAAAAACGTGGTGCCAAAGCACCACGTTCACCACACAAACCACCACAAATTCACCACCAAAACACCACGTTTTGGCACCCGTTTTTGTCAAAACCCCCAGCAAAAACGGGTATCCACCACGTTCTAAAAATTACTGCAACAAAGTACCTTCTTCAGGCTGTGTCTTGGCCTCTTCCGGCGGAATGACGACGGCAGCAGCCACCTTATCCTGCGTATCCAGGTCGAGCAGCTTCACACCCTGCGTACTCCGCCCAGCCGCCCGGATCGACTTGGTATCAATGCGGATAATCTTCCCAAACTGACTGATAACCATCAGCTCGCTCGTCTCATCCACAAGATTAATCCCCGTCACCTTACCATTCTTCGCCGCTGTTTTGACGTTGATAACCCCTTTACCACCACGACTTTGCAGCCGGTACTGGTCAACGTCGGTCCGCTTGCCGTACCCATTCTCCGTAACCGAAAGGATCAGGCAAGGCGTAAGCCCAAGCTGCTTATCCAGCTTCTCCAGCTTCGCCGAAACCTCCTCCGAAACCCCCGGAGCAGCCAGTTCACCCGGCTCCGCAAGCTCCAGCGGCTGAGCCTCAGTCGACACCGTAGCCTCATCCAGCACAGCTTCCACTTGGTTTGTAAGCCCCTTCGATGCAGCAAGTTCCAACCGCTTCCGGTTCCTCGCCTCATTCGAAGGCGTAACCGCCGCCCCAATCACATAGTCGCCCTTCTTCAGCGAAATCCCGCGATTTCCGGTAGCCGGACGACCCATGGGCCGCAGATCCATCTCGTTGAAACGAATAGCCATACCATCATGCGTCGCCAGGAAGATCACCTGCTGCCCATCCGTAATCCGGGCCGTAATCAGCTCATCTTCCTTATCAATATTGATAGCGATAATCCCCCTCGCCATCACATTCGAGAAGTCCTTTAGCGCCGTCTTCTTCACCGTTCCATTGCGAGTCGCGAAGAGGATGTACTTGCTCTCCTCCTCCAGATCCCTAACTGGCAGAATCGTAACGACTTTCTCCCCCGGCTGAAGCGCAACCAGCGAAGCCATCGCCTTACCTTTGCCAGCCGCCCCGATATCCGGAACCTCATAAACCTTCAGCCAGTAAACCCGCCCAGTGTTAGTAAAACAAAGGAGATAAGCATGAGTTGAGTCAATAATGAGCTGCGCGACGAAGTCCTCCTCACGAGTCTTCATCCCAAGCCGCCCCGTACCCCCACGCCGCTGCTGTCTATAGATAGAGATCGGCGTGCGCTTCAGATATCCAGTATTCGAAACCGTAACCGCAACTTGTTCATCCGTAATGAGATCCTCAAGCTGAAGCTCAGCGGTCTCATCAATAATCTGAGTACGGCGAGCGTCGCCATACTTATCCCGAATCTCCGTCAGCTCCTTAACAATCACCTTCCGCAGCTTAGCCGGCGACGCCAGAATCGACTCAAACTCCGTAATATTGTCCCGAACCTCAGCCAGTTCCTTCAGCAGCTCATCAATAGAAAGCTGCGTAAGCCGGTACAGCTGCAGTTCCAGGATCGCGTCAATCTGCTTATAAGAGAGAATCAGCGTCCCAGTCGTACTGAACGTCATGTCAACGCCGTACTTAGCCGGATTCAGCGTGACACCAGCTAGCTCGGTCCCGCGCAGGTTGATGCGCTTATTCGAAAAATAAGAGAACAAGTTCTCACGAGCATCAGCCCTGCTGCTCGACTGACGGATGATCTTGATGACGTTGTCCAGATGATCCAACGCGATCTGGTAACCAAGCAGAATATGTTCGCGATCACGAGCCTTGTTGAGCAGGAACGCAGTACGTCGCCGCACCACCTCAACACGGTGATCAAGGAACGCACGGATAGCCTGATCTAACGGCAACTCCTTCGGCTGCCCATTATGGACAGCCAGGAAGATCATCGAGAACGACTCCTGCATCTGCGTGTGCTTGTGAAGTTGATTGAGCACGATCTGGTGTTCAGCGCCACGCTTAAGACCAATCACAATGCGCATACCATCGCGGTCAGACTCGTCGCGGAACTCGTCGCGAGCGATATCAGTAATAACGCCTTCATTCACGAGCTCCGCGATGCGCTCAATGAGCTTGGACTTGTTTACCTGATAAGGGATCTCGGTAACGATGATTGCCTGACGTCCGCCGGAGATGTTTTCGATCGAAGCCTTAGCGCGCATCATAAAGCGTCCGCGACCGGTGCGGTAGGCGTTGGGGATATTAGTCTTGCCGAAGAGATAGCCACCGGTCGGAAAGTCGGGCCCGAGGACATGTTCAAGCACCAGATCCAGATCAGACCGGTGATCTTGCGGCGACTTGTTGAGCAGTGAGATACAGGCGTTCACGATCTCGGTGAGATTGTGCGGCGGGATGTTGGTCGCCATGCCAACGGCGATTCCTGAACTGCCGTTGACGATGAGATTCGGGATGCGCGCCGGCAGGACGGTCGGCTCAAGCGAGGACTCGTCGTAGTTGGGAGAGAAGTCGACGGTGTCGTAGTCGATGTCAGCCAGCATCTCGCCAGCGAGACGCGTAAGGCGGGACTCGGTGTAACGCATGGCAGCGGCGGAGTCGCCATCAACTGAGCCGAAGTTTCCCTGGCCGTCTACCAACAGGTAGCGGAGAGAAAACGGCTGTGCAAGCCGAACCATGGTGTCGTAGATGGCCGAGTCGCCGTGGGGATGGTAGTTTCCCATGACGTGGCCGACGACCTTAGCGGACTTGGTGTACTTCTTATTGAACTGAAGGCCCATCTCCTGCATGCCGTAGAGAATACGACGATGAACGGGCTTGAGTCCGTCGCGGACATCCGGGAGAGCTCGTCCGATGATGACCGACATCGAGTAGTCGAGGTACGACCGGCGCATCTCCTCCTCAATATTGATGGAGAGCATGAAGGCCGCGCCGCGCCCCTGCACGGTCGAGGGACCGTCGGGGGGAGAGCCTGCCGGGGGAGGATTGTTGGAGTTCGCGTCCTGCGGGGAGGGTGGGTTATTCGGGTCTTGCGGAAAGAGATCGTCTGCCATGGTTTCTTCTATGATAAATGCTTGATTTGGCGGGGTAAAGCGGACGATAAAGGGGTGATTTTGCAGTTGTTACTTCGTGCAGAAAATGCGGGACTTAGAGCGCTTTTAAATAAGCAAGTCGGAATGGTGGAAATATAAAAAGGGACAGGCTTTTGGCCTGTCCCTTTGAAGCTTCCAATAACTTACTTAGAAGTATAACTTCCCGGACAATTGCATGGTTCGTGCGTTGTTCAGGAAGACCTTGCCAGGCTGTCCGAAGAACGCGTTATCCACTGTCTGGAAGTTGACATAGGTGCTGGTGTTGGAAGTCGTATTGATGTTGTTGACCGTACCCGGAGTGTATTGGGCGTGGTTCAGGACGTTGTAGGCCTGCGCGCCGAACTCGAACGAGTAGCGCTCGCGGAAGGTGATGCGCTTGTAGGCCGCCAGATCGAAGTTATTGATCGGGCGAGTTGCCACCGTATTACGCTGGCCCGTAGGGAGGGTACCAGCCTGAGCTTGGATGTAATACGCGTTCGGGTTGTCTGCAACATAGCCTACTGTGTTCGCAGCGCATGTCGTCGCAGTTGGGTTGGCGTCGGTGGCGCAGAGGTAAGCAAGGTTAGAGGCAAACTGAGGGCTTACCGTGCTGGCGGTCCCCTTCTTGCCATTCGGGTTAATGATAGTCCGATCGATGATTGCACTATCGCCGTTCAGGTTGGAGTTCACGTTAGAGAGCGCAGTTGCGTACTCAGGCGATTCGTACGTGTAGATCGGTGACACCGTCCAGTTACCCACGACATTCTTCAGCAGGAACGAGTTCGAGTGCTTGTAAAGCTGCAGATCGTACACCGCTTCGAGAGAGATGCGATGCGTACGATCCAAAGCTGACCGGCTGTAGTCGGCGTTGACGTCCTGCGAGTTCTGCGGACGGCGCGGCGTGAGTGTGGTTGCAAAGACCTCAGCTGTCGCATCATCCAACGTCTTGCTGTAGGTGTAGGAGAGGTTGGCCTGCAGCCCGGCGGTAAAGTTGCGAGTTACGTTGGCAACCAGCGCGTTGTAGTTGGAGCTTGAGAATGGCTGGTACGAGGTTATTTTGCTGGTGAACCCGCCAAGCCCATCGGCGGGATTGCGGAATTGGGGCAAGATGTTGCCGCCTACTGACTTAGGATTAATTGCGCCCAATGTATTAGCGCCTGCGGGAGCGGTGACCGTTGTGGAACCTGACAAAAGGGTTGGAAGCTGATTCGCTGCGTTGACTCTGGGTTGGACGTTGAGTTGAATCTGAGTGGGCAGGTGGATGCCGCGAGTACCCACATATCCGATCTCAGCCGTATAGTTGGTGGCAAAGGTGCGCTGGATCGTGAGGGTATAAGTCTCGGCGTACGGCACTACTTGATTCGGTATGAAGGCTGCCGTAGATGCGCGCTGATCTGCGAGTCCCGCTGGAGTATTCGGGAAGACTAAGATACCACCGTTTCCTGGAGGCAAACCACCGCCTGCCAGGAAGCCTGGGTCACCCGGCGCGGGATTGCCGGGGTTGCCGACGTCGTTCGTTGAGGAGTACTGGGGTGGGAAGGAGAGCGTGCCCAGGTTATCAAAGAGCACGTCGTATGCGAGACCGAATCCAGCACGCACCGAGGTCTTGTCATCTGGAGCAAAGTTCACGCCGAAGCGTGGAGCAAAGCTCTTACCGGCAGGCTCCGGCTTGGCGAAGTTGATAAGTCCGAGAACTGACGCCGCTGCGTTCAATTGCTGCGCTCGCTCGCCAACCGGGACAGCGGTGAATTCATACCGAAGACCGGCATTAAGGGTGACCTTCGGGCTCACGCGCCATGTGTCGTTCACATAGCCATAGAGCGCTGTCTGATCGCCGTAGTAAGTCAGGTTGCCTGTCGAGCGCTCGCCGAAGCTGGTTGGGGCCAGGTCATGCATGTACTCCGACAGACTGTCCCACTCATAATCGCCGCGGGCACGTTGTGTGAATCCCTGTGGGGAGATGTACTTGCGGCCGTCAAAGCCGAACTTGAGGGTGTGTCTGCCTTTGACGTAGCTGATGTTATCCGTGAATTGATAGAGGTTTTGGATTGTGAACTGAGGTGCGTTGGAATCGGGTCCGAGGTTCACGAAACCCTGATCATCGAAGGTGAGGTTTGGAAACTGATCCAGACCGGGATAGCTAAAGTTTCCTGCAGTCAAAGTATTCGAATAGCGGTTGAAACCGATGCGGGCTTCGTTGGTCAGATTCGGAGTAAACGTGTGGAATTCGCTGAGAGCAATAAGCTGGAACCGAAACGGCTGCTGCGTAAAGAAGATAGGGAATGGAATTGTGCCCGTGGCTGTGTCCGTATCAGAGAGACGGTTGTAGACATAGCGTCCACGGAAGTTGTCTTTGCTCGAGATGGTGTAGTCCACGCTGGCCGTGAATACGTTGAAGTTGGAAGGAGCGCCTGCGGTGCTCTGGTAGTTGCCTAGTGGGATGGACGTGGAGGGTGATGCTCCACCGTAGATTCCGGAGCTCGGATCCAATGCCGTCCCCTGGTAAATATTCAGGGATTGCGGGCCGGTAGACTGGCT
This sequence comes from Tunturiibacter lichenicola, assembly GCF_051013355.1. Lineage (GTDB taxonomy): Bacteria > Acidobacteriota > Terriglobia > Terriglobales > Acidobacteriaceae > Edaphobacter > Edaphobacter lichenicola_F. The sequence goes on from NZ_CP132944.1 coordinate 2,538,025, forward strand.
GCCGCACGAAACATCTTGGCTGGCGTCGATCGCTGAGCCATTAGGCCCGGTAATCGTTGCAGCAGGGGTGTACTTCAAATATTGAGCCAAATTAGTGGAGTTCAGGCCATAACTGGCAGGCAGGGATTGAAGGGCTGCAATTCCAGCAGCGGTCGGAACGCACGAGAAGATAGCAGGGTTCTGTCCGATCGAGTTGCGTTCATAGTTGGCGAAGAAGAAGAGTTTGTCCCGCACAATCGGTCCGCCGACCTGTCCACCATAGCGATTGTTGTCATAACGCGGATTGATCGCGGGCTTACCTCCCTGCGTTCCGCTCTCGGCGTTCAGATTGCGGTTCTGAAAGTACTCATAGATACGACCATGAAATTTATTGGTTCCCGAGAGGACGTTGGTGTTGAACTGACCGCCCGAAGAGTGGCCGAACTCGGGCGAGAACTGGTTGGTGATCAACGTAAAGTTCTCAACGGAGTCGTTCGGTATATAGATGAGAGGCCCAGTTACAGCCTTATTGTTATTGTCGATACCTTCAATAGTGAAGTTGTTGTTACGGGGACGCTGTCCGCCGATGGATGGGCCGACGCCGATACCGATGCCGCCGCTGGAGGCAACCCCCGGGCTAAGGAGCGAAGCATTCAAAACGCCGAAGCCAGTAGATCCGCCGGATGAAGTGGACGGAAGGTCGGTAAGTTCGACGTTACTGAACGATTGGGTAAGGTTGGTGCTGGTCGTGTCGAGGACTGCGCCTGCCTCAGCCGCAACCTCGACAGTGGCGTTTGCGCCAATGGTGAGGGTCACATTGGTTGTAGAAGTCTTATTAAGTTCGATCACCACGCCGTGAAGCGTATAGGGCTGGAAGCCCCCAGAAGTAATGACGAGATCGTACTTACCTGGAAGTAGGTTGCCAACGCGGAATTCACCGCTGGCCCCCGCCTTAACTTCAACAGCAACTGCGGTTTCTTCATTCGTAGCTTTTACGGTCGCGTTGGAGATGATGGCCCCTGAGGGGTCTTTGACTGTTCCTACTAGGTCGCCACTCGTGGTCTGACCCAGTGCGGCGCCCACGAATGCCATCGTAATGGCGGGTACAAACAGTGAGATATGTCGCATGTCTTATTTTCTCCAGTGCTGGTTGTTAATGAGCCCAAGATTGCAGCTTTGCTTCGAAACATTCTTTTGGAATCTGTACGGATACAGGACACTTGGCAATTCAATAGCCAAATTGACACGATTTAGCTAACTCACCTTGAACCTGATACATGCGCTACTTTCCCCGAAACTCCGATGAAAGTACAAATATGAATCTTTGTAGAATTCTTGGGTTACGTGCGGGCGAAACCGGCATGCGGACTGGAGGGCTCTAGGCCGAATGCGCCAAAGGTGGGGCCAAAAATATTGTTTTCAATAGATTTGTCATCTTTTTGTCCATTTTTACGTTTGAACATCGAATGGAAGCCCTTTTTTGGCATTCGGAACGAGAGCTGATAACGAATGTGCAAATTTATCGATAAATACTTTTTAGATATGAAAACTTCTTTCAAGAAGTGGGTTATATGGTTTTCAAAAGAATTTCCTTCGAAGCGGCCACGGGCAAGCTTGACTCTGACCCCGGTACTCCAAGCTTCGGTATCGTCCCTCAGATCGAAACTCGTCTTCGCTGGTTCTATCCTTTTATAATCATGCGCTTATGAGAAAATCAAGAATTGGACCGAATGGCATTAGACATGCTTGAGCCTTATCATGCTATTCGATATTTACCTTTCCGCCATTATTCTCAGCGTTGTCGTGTATCTGAAGCTTCTCAAAAAATTCTTCTCACGCACTCCAGGGAGCGCCGGTGGAATGTTGAAGGGTCTCGGATTCGCTCTGGTTCTACTCACCACTTCGATTTTTAGCTATGGACAGGCCACGTCGGTGAATGGTGGGTCCATTCAAGGAAGTATCACTGACCCCTCCGGGGCTGTGGTCCCAGACGCGAGCGTTACGGTCCTCGACACCGACACGGGTTCGTCGAAGACTGTTATCACCGACAAAGCTGGGTTCTACAGTGTCGGTCCGCTGAATCCTGGTAATTACACCGTGACCGTTGTAGGATCGGGTTTTGAGCACCTGTCAGTAAAGACGGTGGTGCGCACGGGTACGGCAACATCAGGAAGCTTCAAGCTGACCCTAGGTTCTTCCGCGGAGACGGTTGAAGTGAACGCCGGCGCCCTCCAGATTAATACCGATCAGATCGGTGTAGCGGGCGTTATCACCCGCGAGCAGATAGACTCACTTCCAGTCAATGGTCGCGACATCCTGGACTATGCTCAGTTGCAGCCCGGCGTCATTCTGCAGTCCGGTCAAACCTTCGATCCCACCAAGGCCGGCTACTCAGCTATCTCTGTTAGCGGCGTAGGCGGACGAACGACACGCATTCTCCTCGACGGTCAGGACATCACCGACGAAACCGTCGGTACGACTATCTACAATGTGCCCTCCGGCGCGATTCAGGAGTTTCAGCTCAACCGTTCCACCCAGGACGTCTCAGGTTCAGTAACCTCGACCGGTCAGGTTCTCGTTTCGACGCAATCCGGTACTAATGCCTTTCATGGAAATCTGTTCTACAACTTCCAGGATGCTCGCGCTGGTGCCGCGGAGGTAGGTGGACTGCAGGCTCCCTTCCAGCGCAACCAGTTCGGTGGCTACTTTGGCGGACCGATCATCAAGGACAAGCTCTTCTTTTACGGTGGCGCTGAGCGTATCAAGCAGTCTGAGGAGGATGTGGCCCTCGGAGCTAGCCCGGTGTTCTCGGCGATTCTTCAGCAGTATCCGTTTGTTCCCGCTCCGTTCACCGATACCTTCAGCTATGCGCGTTTGGACTACAACGGTCCAAAGGGAATCCACTTTTTTGTTCGCGGCGTCTACAGCGTCAATTCCGACCTCGCTACCTTCGGCTTGGCTCCCTACCAGCTTTATCAGAATCGCGACAACGTCCCCGGACTTGTAGGCGGAGCCGACTTCACGACTGGCCACTTCACTCACTCTTTCCGTGGCGGCTACGAGAAGTTTCATAACCTGCTCCAGGACGGAACCGCTGGACTGTCCTCTATCTATAATCCGTCTGGGCCGGCTTTGGGCGGCTTAGTCACCCTGACCGGAAGCTTGAATGCTGGTCCCAACTATCTTGCTCCGCAAGGAACATTCCAGACGGACAAGCAGTTCCGTTACGACGGCAGTTGGACCAAAAGTTCGCATACGATCAAGTTCGGCTTCGACATGAATCGGCTCGCCAGCGGAGGATTTGCTGAGTTCTTCGGATCCGCTCTGTTCACAAGCCTGGAGGCCACCCCCAGCAATCTTCCAGCGGGTTTGGATCCAACGAATCCGCTTAACTATGTCGCACAGTATTACTACATCGGCAATGGCAATAGCCTCTTCTCCGAAAGGCCGGGCTTTGGCCTGGCTGGTGGTCTCTCCCCCAGCTGGCGATTTGGTGCTTACGTCGCCGACACCTGGAAAGCGACTCCTTCCTTCACGCTCACTGCCGGTCTGCGCTGGAGCGTCGACACAGATCGCGCTAACCAGGATCTTCCAACTCCACTTTGCTCAAGCGTAGATCCCTCATTGCAGTTCGCTGGTTGCACAGGAAATACTCCTCTCTTCGACCAATATCAGGCCGGTCTCGGCGTACGCACCCACCAGCCCTACGCCAACTTTGGGCCTCAGCTCGGCTTCAACTTCAGCCCGGGAGACCACAAGACGTCACTTCGCGGTGGCATCGGTATCTTCTATGAGAGCAGCGTCTTCAACAACACGGGAAACGCGCGCACAGAGGTTGTAAACTCTGATTTCCCATCACAAAATCAGGCATTTGCTCCTCAAGGAGCATCAAGCATCCAACTGCCAGGCTACGGAACTATCACTTCGGCTCCAGACGGAACTCCCGTCTCTCAGATCCTGAGTGAGCCGATCGGTCAGGCTGCTTTTGAGCTGAACGCAATCAAGGCTGAGTATCAGGCGAAGGTGGCGAATGTTGCTGGCCCCAATCCCTCTTACATCGGCACAGGGAACGCTCTATATGCAAACAGCATATATGGGGGGCAGTACAAGAGTCCGTACTCGATTCAGTTCAATGGCGGCATTCAGCGCGAGCTTGCTAAAGGTCTAATACTGAGTGCCGACTATGTTCACAACGCGACTCTAAAAATTCCACTCACTGTGGACGTCAACCATTCAGGCGCAGCCCGCAACCTCAATGTAGCTGCAGCTAAAAACTCGATTGCTGCGACGACCGCAGCTTTCGGTTGCTCCGGCGGATCGTCGCAGGCGGCTATCAGTTGCGCCATCGCAAACACAGCCAACACCGTCCACCCGGGAACCGGCGCGCAGATTACGGACTTCGCTGCGGTGCAGGTCGATGCGGACGGCAATCCTATTGCCGGCGGTCTCGATTCTTCCGCCGTGTCTTTCAGCGGCGCTTCACCCTTGGCGTACGGACTTACGCCCGCGACCGGAGCAGCATTTGCGGGAGACAATCCCAACGTTGGCGCTGGCAAATTTATTCTTCCTGTTGGACGCTCTGGATATGACGCACTCCAGGTTGTTCTGCAGCAGCAGAAATCTCACCCTGCGCCTGGTATTGTGAGCAGCAACGTCCAGGTCTCTTATTCACTCTCACGCATCGTCTCTGGTAATAACGGGAGCAATCCCGCCGACCAGTTCTTCGCAGGGGCTCTTTCCTACGATAACGATGATCCGAATCGCTACCTTGGCCGCACCCCGCTGGATCATTCCAACGAACTAAGCTTTGGTGGAAGCCTGGGGCTCAAGTACGGACTGCAGGTAGCAATGATCGGTCACTTCTTCTCCGCTTCTGCTGCCTCACTCACTCTCGACAATCTCTCTGGAGCCACAGGACAGATCTTCCAGACGGATGTGAACGGTGACGGAATCGGAGGCGACCTTGTTCCGAGCACAATCCCCGGAGCTTATGAGCACGAGATTAAGGGAGGAAAAGGCCTTAACACCTTGATCAACAACTACAACGCTGCGTATGCAGGTACGCCGACCCCCGCTGGTCAAGCTCTTATTGCCGCTGGTCTCTTCACCCAGGGGCAGTTGCTTGCTGCAAACGGCGTGCAGCAGGCGATCGCATCGGCTCCCAGCAACCCGCTGAACAATGCGGCGCTTCGTACGTTCGATCTGAGTGCAAACTATCCGATCCGTTTCAATCGCTTCCACGAGGGCCTTGCTCTTATTCCTGGGGTTGCAATGTACAACGTTTTCAACATGAGCAACTTTGGCTTTATCCCTGGAATTGTAGGCTCTGCAACAGGAACGCTTTTGAATCAGGGTGATGCTGGGCAACCTGGGTATTACAACGGCACTAGCGACCAAGCCACGCTGAATCAGGCACGCACCACGCGTAACTCAGGCACTTTTGATCAGGGCGGACCTCGCACCACAGAGTTCCAGCTCAAACTCAATTTCTAACAACAATTTTTATTCGAAGGGTGGAGACTTTAGTCTCCACCCTTTTTTTGCGCGTTAAATCTCTGAGGTTCGGATACCGAATCCTGTCGCCGATCTCTCTAGTTTGCAAATCATCAGCGTGAGATCAGCGGCAGATGCGAAGCATTCCCAAGATCTACGACAAGATTGATCGTATATTTATAGTGAAATAGGACCGAGTCTGTCGTATATTAAAAGCATCGCAACTAAAGACAGTTTGTGAAGTTTGACCGTGGATGTGCAGGGTATGACCAGATCTCACGGGTTGTCTTGGCGGAGACCGCGAGAATCTGGAAGCTACAGTCGGAGTGAGTGCGGCTATCTGCATTAAATGGCTCGCCTGCCAAGCTGCTCGTAATCGGCTCAAAATCCACTGCAAATTTGGTACAGCTTCGAGATTCCTTAAGGAATATATCTCCCGCGAGAATTTCGAAGATTAGCGGTCAACGGTGAAACACGTCTGTTCGTGACTGAACCCGTTGACTGGAGTTGGATCGACCGCGAAGATCTACCTTTTCTCTGTCGGAATAGAGAAGTGATTGAACTTCGCGAGCGGAACAGTTATTCGAGGAGATGGGATGAAACGTAATACGCGTAAGATGACAGGCAGCAAGAGGGGCCGAGGGACGATCAGCTGCGGCCGCGGATGGATTGCGGCTGGAACCCTCGCAGCGTATGCGGCGATCGGTGGGACGAAAGTGGCAATGGCGTCTGTTGAGAGAGCGGGTCCAGCAGCCGACGGTGCGGCTGAAGCTACGCTGCCGTTGAAAAAGTTCGATATTGCTGCCGGGCCTCTGGATGTAGCGGTGAAGGCATATGAAAAAGCAACGGGATTAACAGTGAAGATCGTGCTGCCGGCGGGAACAGTGGCAGGGTTCAATTCGCCCGGGGTCGTGGGGCTGTTTCGCGAGGATGAAGCACTCCGGCAGCTGCTAGATGGGACGGGATTGAACTACCGTGTGGAAGATGCTGCAACAATGCTTGTGGGGGTGCAGTCGAAGGATACTGTCTCTGTAACCGAAGCGATTACAGATGCAGTTGCGCTTTCGAAGTTTACCGAGCCGCTCCTTGATACCCCACAAAGCATCACCGTTGTGCCCCAGTTTGTCATGAAGGACGAGGCTGTCACGACGCTGCGGGATGCCTTACGCAATGTGCCGGGTATCAGCTTGGCGGCAGGCGAGGCGGGAGCTCAGGGGGACAACCTCACGATCCGCGGCTTTACTGCGAGGAATGACATTTTCCTTGACGGGATTCGCGACTTCGGGAGTTACTATCGGGACTCGTTCAACTACGAGCAGGTGGAAGCGCTGGAGGGGCCCGCTGGGGTTCAGTTTGGACGAGGGTCAACTGGTGGCGTGATCAACCAGGAGAGTAAGGTTCCTTCGGTGCAGAAGTTTCTGAATGTCCAAACTCTGTTCGGGACTGATAAGACACGGAGGATTACCGGAGACGTCAATCTGCCAGCTTTGCACGTTGTCGGTGGAACGTCGTTTCGTGTCAACGCAATGGGACAGGAAAGCGGCGTTGCAGGACGCGATTACGCGGAGATCCGTCGATTCGGAGTTGCGTCGTCTGTCTCAATTGGATTCAATACCAAGACGCGAGCAACGCTTAGCTACTTTCATATCTCCGAAAGCGATACGCCAGACTATGGGCTGCCGTGGTTCTTCAACGGGGTTGCACCAGGATCAATCCGGCACAATTACTACGGATTGCCTGATGAGAATTATCTCAAGACCAACGATGACATTCTGACACTCAAGGCGGAGCATGAATTTTCTCCGAATCTGAATCTGCATACGATAGCAAGGGCTGCAAACTATCCACGGCAGGCGCAGATCACGGAGCCGCAGATATGCTCGAACGCCCCGCTTAGTGTGCCAGTGGGTGGATTTGTTACGTCTCTGCCGACCTCGGCGGTAAATACGGCGTTGCCTTGCGCATTCACTGCGTCGAGCGATCCAAGTACGATCGTGGTAAACCGCAACCAGATCCAGACGAAGAGCGTCGAGGGAGACCTATGGGATCAGACCGAGGTAACGGCACGATTCCAGACGTTTGGTATAAGACACGCGCTTGTCGCAGGTGTCGAAGGCGGGCAAGAGATCTCGAATCCTATCCGGTCGAGCTATGCCATCAACAAGATCAACACTGTGCCGTCAACGATGCTCGATGATCCAAATGCACAGCAGCCATTTAGCGGTACTGGATACATTTCGTCCATCGTGCATACGAAGTCGGAGAGCGTTGGAGTGTACTTTGTCGACACGATCAAGCTTGGACGGCTGTTTGAAGCTACTGGAGGAGTTCGGTGGGACCGCTTCGATACCGGGTACAACTTGTGGCAGCCGACTCCGCCTGCTGGCGGGATAGTGACGGCGCCTGTGGCTCCGATCAGTCGTGTGGATGAGCAGCCTACTTATCGAGCTGCGTTTGTGTATAAGCCTTCGGCTCGCGGGAGCGTGTACTTCGACTATGGGACAAGCTTCAATCCTGCGGCAGAGTCGCTTAGCTTGAGTGTTGGTCTGGCGAATAGCTCGGCAGCTCCTGAGGAGAACGAGACCTACGAAGTTGGTGCGAAGTGGAGCTTCCTCAACGAACGGCTGATGACAGAAGGAGCCTGGTTTCGCACAGAAAAAGACAATGCGAGGGAGACAGACCCGACCAACTCCAACAATATTGTTGCCGCGGGAAATCAGTTGGTGAAGGGCGTTCAGTTCAGCGTGGTGGGGCGGCTGCCACAGGGAATGGACATCGTTGCAGGCTATGCCTACCTGGATAGCGCGGTGATCTACTCTAAGTTCTTTCCCACGGCGGTGGGCTTTCCGCTGGCAAATGTGCCAAAGCAGACGTTCAATCTGTTTGTGACGCATAAGCTGCCCTGGCGGTTGAATGGTGGCCTGGGAGGAAACTACGTGGGTGCCCGTACCGCCAGTTCTACGGTGCCGTATATACCCACGTCCTACTCTGGTCCGATCAGTTATATCGGTCCGAATGGTGCTCCTGCGGTGCACTATGAGGTGTTGGCGACGGAGATCAAGCAGGTGCCTGGATACTGGATATTCAATGCGATGCTCAAACGGCCTTTGACGGAGCGATTTGAGTTGCAGGCGAATGTGAACAACATTCTGAACCGGTACTACATCGATCTGCCGCATCCGAGCCATCTGGTTCCTGGAGCTGGCGCGAGCGCCTTGATTGGTGTGAACTTCAAGTTCTAACCTTGTTCGTAGATTCTCGTTTGTAGATTGTAGAAGTCGGCTGGAATCTTTCCCGCCAACTTACTTTTTGTTTTGCGAGTTGTTTGCAGGAGTGGGTGGACGATGCTGATTACGATTCCCGATGTGTTGAGTGCTGGTGAGGTTGCGCAGGCGAGGGCGGCGCTCGATGCGGCGGAGTGGGTGGATGGAAAGGTGACGGCGGGGTACCAGGCTAAAAGTGTGAAGGAGAATCTGCAGCTGCCGGAGGGGCATCCGGTGGCGGTGAAGCTGGGGGAGATGGTGCTTGGTGCGCTGGCGCGGTCTCCTTTGTTCATGTCGGCGGCCCTGCCGCTGCGTGTTTTTCCGCCGATGTTTAACCGGTATACCGGCGGTGGGCACTTCGGGACGCATGTGGATACGGCGATTCGTTCGAATGCGACGACCGGTCAGCGGATACGGACCGATGTGTCGGCGACGCTGTTCCTGTCTGGGCCAGAGGAGTATGACGGTGGCGAGTTGTCGGTAGAGGATACGTATGGGGTTCATTCAGTGAAGCTGCCTGCGGGGCATATGGTGCTGTATCCGGCTACGAGCTTGCATCGGGTGTCTCCAGTGACGCAAGGGGCGAGAGTTGCGTCGTTCTTCTGGGTGCAGAGCATGGTCCGGAGCGATGGAGACCGGGCGCTGCTCTATGACCTCGACACGGCGATTCAACGGCTGGCGGTGGATGTTCCGGGAAACGCGGCTGGGGTGCAGCTGACCGGGGTTTATCACAACCTGCTTAGGCGCTGGGCAGAGATGTAGTGCCTGGGGGCGTACCCCCCACCCCCCCCCATACCTATGCGTAAAGCTGCTATTTTCAACGTTTTACCGATTTAGTTCCCTGTAAAAATGTCATTCTAAATGGGTTACGGCCAAATATGTGCAAACAAACGAGTTGCTTCGATTTGATACCTTCCAGATGAAAACTCCTCGCGAGTGACCGGGGTTTTCTGTTTCAATCCCTGATTAAGGATGATAGGACCAGAGACAAATCCATGCGCCATTCGAGTTCACTTTGTCTGGCGCGGGAATTTCGATCGACAGGTGCCCTCTATGCATTCTTTGCCAAAATTTTAGTGAAGTAGAACGTCATAAGAGTGCTTCCTGTGTTCGTGATGCCGTGGAGTACGTTTGCTTCGGAATACATCATGTCGCCGGGTCCTACCTGGGTCGTGACTCCATCGACAACGATCTCGCCAGTTCCTGCGGTGACTATTACGAGTTCCTCCTCGGGGTGACGATGAGGTGGGTGCGGCCGAGAGCCAGGTTCGAGCGTGACTACGCCAGAAGCCAGCGCCGCTAGCTGCAATGTAGGACCGTTAAAGTGGACTCTGGCCTTTGCGCCGGGGCTGTCGCCTACCGCGGGAAGGCCTTCGAGTTTCACGACTGAACTCTTGAGCGGGCTCCCCGTTTGTATGGTGTCAACGTGAGTGATCTGCTGAGACGCCTGTACAAACGCGCTCGGAAGCAGAGCTGTTGAGGCTAGAAATCCTCTTCGATTCATCGTCATCTCCTCGGCTGCTCCGTTAATCTGAAAGCTTATCGTATCTACAAAAGGCTGAATTCTAATTGTGGCGCTGGGCGTAGATGTCGTGCTTCGTACCGGACTGAGGTGAGTGTCGGGGTTTTCGTTTTCTACTCCTGATTTAAGGATAGAGGATTGGAGATAACTCATACGCCACGCCAATCCCCTTATCTGGAGCGGGGATTTGCAGTTTTGGGGCTTGACACGCGATTTTGCTGAGGTTTTTGCTGGTGATTGACTTCAAATTTTGAATTTAGCTTATGGCGCAGCCAACTGCCTATAGGCGACTATCGGGACTATTTCTGGTCGATCACAGAGTTTTTAGAAACGCGATCAATGCTTTGTGGTCTTCTTCGGAAAGATCGAGTCCGAACTCGTGGCCTTTTACGGCAAATGTTTTGACTCCATACGGTTTGAAGCCGGTGGGCACATAGTCGTCACGCAGGCGCGCCGGGTCAAACCAATCTTCCAAGGTGGCACACCACCCGCTATGACCGAACATGCTGCGATACCAGACGCCTTTGAGCGAGGGGACCTTGTAGTAGCCGGTCCCGCGGCGGGTGTTCATGGTGAGGGAGGGATCGGTGCCTACGGAGACGGAAGAGATGTTGTATTTCGCGCGTGCGTCTTCCGCTACGGTGAAGCCGGGAGCGGGGGTAAGCTTGTTGTTGGTGTAGAGGGGCGGGGTATGGCAGCGGGTACAGCCTTCGTTGGCAAAGACTTTTTGGCCGCGGGCGGCGTCGGCGTCGAACTTGTTGGGGTTGGGTGGGGGCTTGAGCGAATAGATGTAGAGAGCAACGGCGTAGAGCTGTTCGTCGCTGTAGCGGCCGCCGACAGCGATAGGGTCGGAGGGGTTTGGAAGTTTGTTGAACGTTGGTATGTCGGCGGGGATGAAGCCATCGAAGCTGGCGAGAGAATCCGCGCCTTGATTGAGGGCGGCGTAACGCATGAGATCGACAATAGAGTGCTGCTGCTGGAGCCCGGTACGATCCAGATAGTGGCGGTCCGCGACTCCGATCAGGTTGGGCACCTGGATAGGCTCGAAGAGACTCCCCCGATGGCGAGCAGCGACCCCGGCAGGGACCGAGGCAAAAAGTGCTCGCATCTGGTCCTCGGAGAGAGACTTCATGCGATCAGCGGGGTCTGGGGTCATCCAAGGCATGCCAAATAGCGCCTCCAAAACTGGGAAAGGAAAAGAGTCTGCCTGCGCCAGCGCGGGGCCGAAGGGAAGGTTTCCCTGTGCCCCTTTGATTACACTGCCGCCTGGCATTACTCGCGTATGGCACATGACACAACCGAACGAGCCTAGCTCGACTGTGCCTTTTTCACGGATGACATAGTGCATAAAGGGCATGATGCCGTCGGGGGTCAGGGGCATGCCGGTCTTTTCGTAGAACGCGGGGTTGGTCACGTCCTCCATGCGAAACCCACCCTTGTGTTCGGTGGAGTAGATAATGGAAGCGTCGAGGACGACCTCGCCGGCCTTGATCCAGTCGGCTTGAGTTTTCAGCTTCGGTTTGTGTGTCGTGCCGTCCCAGAGGACGATTGGCTCCTGTTGCTTGAGCCATTCCATGTATCCTGCAGGTTCGCGGCCGGGTGCGTAGACGGGATACTGCTTGTAGATCGGCCGCACTGGAATTCGGTAGTAGTAGTCGGCTGAGACGTGTTTGGGGGAACCGATTGGATTGGCCAGGGGGACTTCGAGCTTGTCCATCTCCGTGTCGTCCCAGGTCTTTGGAACGGTAAAATTCTTTGTCTGCGAAGACTGGCTAAACATCCCTGCGTGAGGCAGAAGAGTCAGTGCAAGTAGAGTTGGCTTTGCGGCGTGACGCAGTATTGCCCGGATCGTCATGGTGTCCCTCGGGTGTGTCGATTTGGCGACAAGTCCATCACGAACGACTATCTGCTGTGCTGCGGACGCCAGCCTAGTAAAAATGCGACATTTTATATGGGGGTGTTCAGAAAACGACCTAAAATACTTTTATTCAAGACGTTCGTCGATCACGGGCCCGCTGAGAAGGAGGGCACCTCGTGCGCACGATCCAGACAGCAAAGCCTCAACCTGAGCTGAGCGAGTTTATCGAGGTGTTTGCGCAGCGCGAGATGGACTGCGGCGGCGCAGCGTTCTCGCAGCCCAATAGCTCCAGCTTGCAGCAGGGGATAGCCTTTTACTTCGACGGTCAGGCGGTCCTTGACTATCCGGATGGTCGAAGCAGACTTGCTCCAAAGACTTACGTCTTCGGCGGGCTGACGCCTCCTTGCGGAGGCGTCAGTTTTTCCGGTCATGTCGTAGGATTCGCGATTTTCTTGAAGCCTCTTTCGTTATGGCCGCTCTTTCGCATCCCCTCAAGCGTTATTTTCAATAAGGACTACGACGCAGAGGACCTTCTAGGACGAGAGGTCCTGGACATGTGGTCAAAGCTGGCCGAGTGCGAGACCTTCGAAGAGCGCGTCCTTGCGGCCCAGCAGTACCTGACGCCATTTGTCTCTCGCGCGCGTGGACGCACATTGATCGCAAGGACCGCTCATTACATGCTGGACCGCAAGGGCGCGGTCCGCATCGATGAGATCGCAGACCAGGCGAGACTCAGTGTGAGGCAATACGAACGCAGATTTCTGGAAGAGATTGGGTTGACTCCGAAGAGCTTCGCACGAACGACGCGCTTCCAGCATGCGCTTGACGCGAAGCGTTGCTTCCCAAGGCGTACGTGGTTAAGCATTGCCCACGAGTTTGGGTACTTCGATCAGATGCACATGGTACGAGACTTTCAACGTTTGTGCGGCATTGCGCCGAGCGACGTGCTTGATTTGAGCGGTGACATACAGCCTTGGTCGCTTCCAGCGCACAAGACACTGGAACTCAGGTGAAGAGACACCCAACTTATAGGTATAGCTCCGAAATTAGCCGATACATCCCCAGAAACGCGCTTGTCACCACGTGGGCGACAAGCGCGTTTATCGTGTATCAGTCTTGGTTTTTAGATAGGAATGGTTATTCGGCTTTGCCTAGGGTTTTGTCTTTGTAGGCTTTTTGCAGGATGAAGAAGGCTTGCTTCTTTTGACCCTGGTCGGAGAGGAGGCCCTTGCGGTTGAAGTTGTCCTGGATGCCGGGGTTGAGGCGGCGTGGGGAGCGGAAGTCCATCAACAGCCAGGGTGTGGTGCCGCGGAGCTGAGGGATCTTGTTGAGCATCGCGATCTGATGCTTGTAGAGCTCGGCCTGATACTCCTCGGTGAACTGCGCGGGCGTGGTGCCTGCGGGTGCGTGGCGACCGGCTCGGGCTCCGCCACCCCACTCGGACATGATGAGGGGCTTGTCGTAGTGGATGTCCCAGGTGGTGGTGTCGGGGCCGGTGAGGCCTTGCTCGTACCAGCCGATGTACTCGTTGGTGCCGATGACGTCGAGTGCGTTGCCGAGTGGGTCGTCGACGATTTTGGTTGTGCCGGTTGGGGACTTCTCGGTGCGGACGAGGAGGGCGGCGGTGACGAGACGGGTGGGATCGAGTTGGCGGGAGAGGTCGGCCATGGTGGTGAGGTACTTGGTGCGGGCGGGGTTGTTGGGTGTCTCGTTGGCGACGGACCAGAGGATGACGGAGGCTTTGTCGCGGTCGCGGCGTATCATCTCGGTGAGTTGCTGTTTTGATTTGGCGAGGACGGCGGGGTTGTCGAACTGGAGCGCCCAGTAGTCGGGGATCTCGGACCAGACGAGGACGCCGAGGCGGTCGGCGGCGCGGGTCATGCGCTGGTCGTGGGGGTAGTGGGCGAGGCGGACGAAGTTGCAACCGAGTTCTTTGGCCCAGCCGAGGAGGGTGTCGACGTCTTTTTCGGAGTAGGCGCGGCCGGTGCGGAAGGGAGCTTCGGCGTGGACGGAGATGCCGCGGAGGAAGATGGGCTGGCCGTTGAGGAGGATCTGGTTGCCGCGGACTTCGATGGTGCGGAAGCCCATCTCGTCGGTGAGTTTGTCGGCGCCTGAGGAGAGTTCGACTTTGTAGAGGCGCGGGGTGTCGGGGGACCAGAGGGTGAGGGATTTGACGGGGAGACTGATGGCGGCGCGGGAATCGGCGTCGACGGTGGCGGTGGTGGTGGCTTTGAGGTCGGGGATGGCGACGGTGACTTGCGTGCCTGCGGCGGCGCCTTCGACGTGGACGTAGCCTTCGATCAGGCCGTGGTCGGTGCGGCTGAGATGGAGGTCGTAGTCATCGATGAATTGAGTTGGGGTTTCGACGAGGGAGACGTCGCGGGTGAGGCCGCCGTAGTTCCACCAATCGGTCTGGAGGGTGGGGACGCCGTCGGCGATGCGGGTGTTGTCGACGGAGAGGACGACGAAGTTTTTGCCGTCTTTGAGGGCGGAGGTGATGTCGCAGTCGAAGGGAGTGAAGCCGCCTTCGTGCTCGCAGACTTTGACGGTGTTGACCCAGACGAAGGTGCGGTAGTTGGCGGCACCGATGTGGAGGAAGGTGCGGGTGTTGGGCTTAGGTGCGTAGGTGAAGTCCTTCTGATACCAGACGACGCCCTCGTAGTAGAAGAGGTCGGGGCGCTGGGTGTTCCAGTCGCCGGGGACCTTGAGCGTTGGGGCGGTGGCGAAGTTGTAGTCGAGGGGCGGGCCGGCGGGGTTTGGGGTGGCGTTCATGAAGAAGCCGTCTTTGCGGATCTCCTGGTGGAAGGTGTAGAGGCCGGTGGCGTAGGGGTCGACGATGGTGTGCCAGTCGCCGTCGAGAGAGGTGGCGGTGCGGTGGTCGACGTTGACGAGGAGGGTGGTGTTGGTTTGTGCGAGGGCGGGTGTTGCGAGGAGTAGAGCAAGGAGGATGCGGGTGGCGGACTGCAGCATGGATGAGTCTCCGTGGGCGTTTGGACGCAGGTGAGGTGTGAAATGCTCTCCGGAGACATAATACTTCGGTCTTTGAACAATTGCTTGGATTGCTTGCGGGACGGTGTTCTTCGCCCATCTGGCCGATTTTCAACTGCACGACGCGTGCCTTGGCGATGAGGCACTCGTGTGCTCAACTCTTGCTTAACGATGAGCGGTTCTGAGCGATGTTCCTAGTGTATTGGTACGCAATACAGCAGATTCCTCCGCTTCGCTGCGGAATGACAACAAAAAAGGCAAAAGCAGCTGCAACGACAACAGCAGATTCCTCCGCTTCGCTGCGGAATGACAACAAAAAAGAACAGAGCTTTACACCAATGCGCATTCTGCTCTAGTGTTCGGCCTTTGCGTATTCCGTCATTTAGTATTCCGTCTTTTAGTGTTTCGTCTTTTAGTGTTTCGTCTTTGCGTGAAGCTCGCCGATCAGGCTCTTTTGGAAGACAGGATCGAGTTCCGACGACTGGAGGGCGGCGGCATACTCTGATTGGGCTGCCGCTGCGTCACCTGTTGCAGCCAATGCATCGCCGAGGATCATGTGGGCAGTAGGATTGTTGGGGTCGAGGCTCACTGCGGTTCGCGCTTCGCGGATCGTATCTTCGACTTTGTGTTGCTTTGCAAAGTCTTCCGCTGCGTTGATATGCTCGAGTGCAGCGACCGGCCCAAGTGTGAATTGTCCTTGATAGACGTATACTCCTCGGTCAATGGTCGCTGCGGGCTGAACCGATGCAAATGGAGCATACGGGTTTTCCCTGCCGGGTGTGTCTACACCGGACAACTCGCCATCGCTTATTAAGAGCGTGCCCGATATCTTTGGGTCATCACCGAAGCGCATGCTATCGAGTCCCGTCCAGAATGTTACGGCTGTCGGCAGGACATGACAGTTGATTCCATAGTCTCTGAAGTCGACAGGACCTTGTGCGGAATAGGCAAAGTAGCAGGGCTGAGAGGGGTGCGTGTCCAGATAATATTTGACGGATTTGAGCTGCTGGCCCCAGTCCACGTTCGAGTCGGCGAGGTAAAGGTGCGTCTTTGAAGGTCCTCCCCAGGCCTCATTCGCGTAGGCCATCAGTCCGGGACGTGCAAACACTGTTGTGGCGAACTGCCCGAGTAGTAGGACGATAAAAGCATAGGTAAATTTTGGATTTCTGGAGACGAGGTGCGCTGCGCATCCCGCGATCAGAATGTAAAGCAGCGGGAACATCGGGAACAGATGCCTGTATCCGATGCCGAGATCTGACGATGTTGAGAGCAGGAATATAAAGATCGGAGGAATGGTCAGAAAGACGATCTCGCGTCGCATTCGCCAATGCCCACGCAGTACGACAACGATCGTCAGCGCGAATAGAATCAGGAACGGCAGAGTGCTCTTGATGATAAAGGCGCCCGGGAAATACCAACGCGAAGCGCCCGAGTAGTCTCGTCCGAAGAAGTAGCTTGGGATATCGGCTGCTGAGATCTTGGTGTCGGCCAACCCGTAGATATAGGCCTCAGGCAACAGGTGAAGTGTGCTGACTGTCGTCAGTACATGACGAGTCACCGGCGAAGTGAGGCTCTGCAGATACTGTTCGCTCGTTGGGTTCAACTGCAGAGGGACAGGGCGGGCCGCATAGCGGAAGTGATATATCGCCCAGATGCATCCCACTCCGATCACTAAAGCGACTGCAAGCGTGGTGATCACCTGCCGGAGTGAAGCAGATTCGCTGCTCGCTGCTTCATCCTTTGTCAGCCAGTAGTTGATTGCCGCAATCAGGCACAATATCGGAACAATAAACACACCCGTAAACTTGGCCGTCATCGCTAGTCCGACGGCGAGCCCAACCGTGATGAGTCTGCCTACCGTAGGACGTTTTACGTATCTGTAGAACGCATAGACAGCGGCAAGCATCGTGAACGAAGCCCCGATATCTGTTGTCACGTAGGAGCCGTGAGCGATGAAGTTCGGATCCAGACAAAAGAGCAGTAGAGCGAAGAGGGCCGGTTTGTCGCCGAACATCTCCCGTGCGCAGAAGAAGAGCAGCGTGGCGAGCAGAACGGTAAGCAGCGAAGCCATGATGCGGGCGGGAATCAAGGTACGATCGATTCCGTTAGCAGCAAGGAAGCGCTGCCCCAGTACGAAGCCCTCGTTCTTGAAGGGAGCGCCCGTAAATGCAGGCTGTTTGATGTCGCGATGCAAGAGCGGAATTGCGTCCCACATCTTTATCAATGGGGGGACCTCAGGGTTATAACCAAAGTCTCCATGCTCCCACGCGAGCCATCCTGAGTAGAGATGTTGTGACTCATCCCAGCTCACGGAGTCACTCTTTGCTATATGAACGCAGCAGATAAAGAAGAGGAAGATGACGATGGCCGCTGAGATCGTTGTGACCCGGGATAGTGAACGACGCGGCGCGCTCTGAGAGGTGGTGGCTGGGATCATCGTGTCCGTTCTTGCTTATGAAGTCGATTCGTAAGGAAACGATATCGTTCAGATCGCGGTTTGCATAGCGGGCTTGCCAACGAACAGCCGGTTTTTGGTAAGCGATCTCGCCAGAGTGGCTTCGAACGACGCATTCAAACCAGAGAGACGACGGTGAAAAATCTTGGCTAGCTGGTGGTGGGTAGGACTACTTCTGCCCGAGGGAGGAAGAGGGAGAAGATGGTACCGTGACGGACGGGGTCGTCTGTGCTGCGGTAGGTGAGGCGGCCTTGATGGCGGCTGACGATTCCGGAGGAGATCCAGAGGCCGAGGCCGGTGCCGTTGAGGTCTTTGGTGGTGTAGAAGGGCTCGAAGAGGCGCGACTTTACGGCGGGGGACATGCCGTGGCCGGTGTCGGCGATGGTGATGCGAATGCCGGGCCGGGGTTGAAGGTACTCGGGGGAGTAGTCGGTGGCGTCGTGGGCGCGAACGATGAGACGACCGCCGGAGCGCATGGCGTCGATGGCATTGGCGATGAGGTTGTTGAGGACCTGACGGATGTCGTTTTCGAAGCAGAGGATGGTGGTGTCGGTGTCGTAGCGGGCGTCGACCTGGATGTGCGAGTTGGCGAGGCGGCCTTGATAGAGAAGAAGGACGGCGTCGACGAGGTCGGATGCGGTGACGCGGGTGGCGCGGACGGCCTGACGGTGGAAGCGGAGGGTCTGGGTGGCGATCTGGCAGACGCGGGATAGCTCAGACTGTGCGGTGTGGAGGTATTGGCGGGAGATCTCGGGCAGGTCGGACGAGAGGCCGATGAGATAGAGGAGGTTGGTGATGGCCTCGAGTGGGTTGTTGATCTCGTGTGAGATGGAGCTGGCGAGGCGACCGACGGCGGCGAGTTTCTCGCTCTGGATGAGAGCGGCTTCGGCCTTCTTCTGGTTGGTAATCTCGAGGACTACGGCGGCGATCGCTTCGACGGTGTGGTCGGCGTTGAAGACGGGGGAGTAGCTGACGTTGAAGGATCGTTTCTCGCCGGGTCTGCCGGGAAGTTCGCCCTGGAGAAGCTGGTTGCGGACGGGATGACCCGCAGCTGCTGTTTGCAGGAGCTCTTTGAGGCCAGGGAGGGAGACGACGTCGGTGATGACTCGGCCGAGGATCTTCTCTCGGGGGAGGCCGATGATCTCGACCTGACGGTCGTTGATGCGGATGTAGCGAAGGTCGGAGGCGTTGAAGAGGGCGAGGCCGACGGGTGCGGTCTGATAGATGGATTCAAGTTCGGCGCGCTGGCGTTCGGTCTCTTCCTGGCGTTTTTGGAGGGTCTCGGCGAAGGTCTTGCGGTCGTCGATGTCGATGGCGACGCCGAGCCAGTTGAGGATCTTGCCGGAGTCGTCGGGGACGACCTGGGCGCGGACCCACCACCATCGAGGCTGGCCGTCTTTGGCACGAACGAGGCGAGCTTCGAGATCGTAGTCGTCGCCAGTGGCGACAGAGTGTGTCCAGGCTTCGAGGACGCGCTGCTGGTCGTCTTGATGGAAGGCGTTGAGCCAGTTGTGACCGGTGAGACCTTCAATGGTGAGGCCGCTGTAGTCGAGAAAGCGCTGGTTGGCGTAGGTGATGCTGCCGTCGGGGGTTCCCATCCAGATGGCCTGAGGGTTGAGGTCGGCGAGGACGCGGTAACGGGCCTCGCTGGCGACGAGGGCCTCTTCGTTCTTTTTGCGATCGGTGATGTCGATGGTGAGGCCGCGGAAGCGGGTTGGCTTGCCGTCGACAAGGACGGCTTGACCGCGACTCTCTAACCAGAGGATACGACCATCCGCGGCGAGGACCTGGAAGTCCTGCACGACCATGTGGTCACTTTCGGCAGCGGTTTGAATTGCGGCGGCGATGAGAGGAAGGTGCTCGGGCAGAACGATCTTCTTGAAGGCGCGGTAGTCGGCTACCTCAGAGAAGGGATGACCGAATACGGGATAGGAGCCGGTGCCGTAGGTGGCTTTGCCGGTGGCGTAATCGATGTCCCAGGTGGCGGTAAGTGCGGTTTTCTGAACGGAGGCGAGGAGCTCCTGCTGCTTATGGAGGATCAGGTCGGCCTCGCGACGGGCGGTGATGTCGCGGAAGAAGACCACTATGCCGCCGTCGTAGGGGCGGCACTGAATGGCGAGCCAAAGGTTGATGGGATCTCGGGAGAAGGCTTCAAACTCGCCCGGAATGCCTTGCTCCATTGCCCGGTGGTAGTTGTAGCGGAAGGGGCTGTCGGGTAGCGCAGAGCCGGGAAACTCCTTCCAGAGATTCTTTCCGAGGAGCTCGCCCTTGGGTCCGAGGAGCTCTTTGGCGCGGCGATTGAGGAAGGTAAAGTTCCAGTCGTGGTTGAGGCTGACGACAGCGTCGTTGGTGGTCTCGAGGACCTGGCGGAGCTGGCGGGCAGAGGCGTCGCGGAGGAGCTCGGCACCTTTGCGGTCGGTGATGTCGCTGGAGAAGATGATGATGCCGTCTTCGTAGGGGCGGACGGAGACTTTGAACCAGATGTCGA
The DNA here is from genome assembly GCF_051013355.1 of Tunturiibacter lichenicola. Taxonomy (GTDB): domain Bacteria; phylum Acidobacteriota; class Terriglobia; order Terriglobales; family Acidobacteriaceae; genus Edaphobacter; species Edaphobacter lichenicola_F. The sequence goes on from NZ_CP132944.1 coordinate 2,558,071, forward strand.
GCGGCTCGGGGTAGTAGGCCTCGAACTCGGTGGGGGTGCGCCGCTCCATGGTGGTGCGATAGTTGGAGAGGAAGGGCTCCTGCTGGTTGGAGGGAAAGCGCTTCCAGAGATTTTCGCCGATGAGGGTGTCGGTTTTGAGGATGGCGAGCGCGGCGCGGTTGGCGAAGGTGCAGTTCCACTGACGATCGATGCAGACGATGGAGTCGGGGAAGACGTCGAAGATTTGTTGGAGCTGACGGACGGCGGAGTCGCGGAGAGACTGGGCGCGCTTGCGGTCGGTGACGTCGCGATAGTAGAGAGCGACACCTTCGTCGGATGGGATGATGTGGACGTCGATCCAGATGTCGAAGGGAGCGTAGAAGTGCTCGATGTGCTGGGCAACGCGAGTCTGCATGACGTTGCGATAGGTGCGCTCAAGGTCGGTGCCGACTGTTTCGGGGAAGAGTTGCCAGTGGGTCTTGGTGTTGATGTCGGAGGGTTGGAGGCGGCTGATGCGGACGGCTTCGGCGTTGGCGTAGGTGACGGTCCAGTTGGTGTTGCAGCAGAGGACGGCTTCGGGTAGCTGCGCGATGAGACGTGCCAGGTGGTCGTTCTCAGCGTCGATCTCACGACGGAACTGTGCGCGTCGATTGAGGATGGCAGGCGATTTGTCGATGAGAGAGTCGGCCATGGCTCACAGCTTTTGGTGAAGCTTCATCTTACAGAGGAATCGTCGCCAGACACAGGTGCTTCGATGTGTGACTCGAGGCGGTCGACGCGGGATTGCAGTGACTGGAGTGCGGCTGAGAGAGTGGCGACTTCGGCTTCGAGTTGGGCGACTCGGGAGGTGCTCGAGCCGGGTGCTTCAGTTTGGCCGGGGCTTCGGTCTGGGCCGGTGGCGGAGAGGTCGGGCGGGCCGCCGAGGAGGTGGGCGTAGCGGGCTTCGCGTGAGCCGGGCTGGCGGGGGAGGATGACGGTGAGTGGGCCGGTGTTTTCGGGGGTGGTCTCGTCGGATGGGGGACGGGAGGCCAGGCGCTCCAGGGTGGAGTTGACGGCGGCGAGGTCGTCGAAGGTGAAGAGGCGGTCGGCACGGCCGCGAAGTTCGCCGGGCGTCTGGGGGCCGCGGAGCATGAGGAGGCAGAGGATGGCGGTCTCGTCGCGGCGGAGGTTGAGGACGGTTCGGATACGGTGCTCGTACTTGGGGACGCGGGCGTCGCGGACGGGGGTTGCGAGGGCGAGGTCTTCGAGGGCGTGAAGTGCCTGGCGGACGTCTTCTTCGGTGAGCTCGAGGACGGGGTCGCGGCTGGAGCGCTGGTTGCAGGCGTTGACGAGAGCGTTGAGGGAGAGGGGATAGTTCTCGGGGGTGGTGATCTCTTTTTCGATGAGGGAGCCGAGGACGCGGAGCTGGATGGGGTCGAGCTGCATATCTACTAGGGTGCCATACGCGAGGGCGCTTGGTGCGATTGATAATTGAAGGACTATGTCTGACGACCAGTTGCTCTTTATTCGTGAAGAACAGGTGAGGGCGGCGCTCTCCTACGACGAGTTGATTCCTGCGATGCGGGTGGCGCTAGTGGATTTTTCCGCTGGACGGGTGGTGCAGCCGCTGCGGACGGTGATGTCCGTGGCTCAATATACCGGTTGGTTTGCGGTGATGCCGGCAGTGTATGGGGACGTGATGGGTGCGAAGATGGTCACGTTTTATCCGAAGAATGTCGATAAGGGGAAGCATACGCATCTGGCGATGATTCAGCTGTTTCGCGCAGATACGGGCGAGCCGCTGGCGATGCTGGATGGGCGGCTGATCACGGAGATGAGGACGGCGTCGGTGTCGGCGGTCGCGGTTGATATGCTGGCGCGACCAGACGCGAAGGTGCTGGGGATTCTTGGGAGCGGTGTGCAGGCTCGATCGCACGTACGGGCGCTGTCGGGAGTGCGGAAGTTTGAGGAGATTCGGGTTTGGAGTCGGTCGGAGGGCAATGCCCGGAGGTTTGCCGAGGAGGTTGGAGGGCGGGTAACGACGGCGGAGGAGGCGGTGTCGGGCGCGGATGTGGTGCTGACGCTGACGAGTTCGCCGGAGCCGGTTTTGTTTGGGCGATGGCTGAAGAACGATGCAATGGTGTGCGCCGTTGGTGCGGTGACGCCGGATCGCAGGGAGCTTGATGACGAGGCGATGCGGGGTGCTGTTGTCGTGGAGTCTCGGGAGGCTGGGATGCGGGAGCCGGGGGATATCTTGCTGGCGAATGCTCATGTGACTGCGGAGATCGGTGAGCTGCTGCTGGGAGGCGTGCTGGACAGGAGGGATCGGCCAGTGGTGTTTAAGTCGGTTGGGATTGCGATTGAAGATGTTGCTGCGGCAAAGCTTGTATATGACAGGGTTACGAACGCGAGTAAGGCGTAAAACGTTGTTGCAACGAAAGGGTTTATGAGGAAGGCTTGTTTGGCGTTGGATGGCCCGTTTGTTGATCCTTATATGACACTAAAGTTACACAAGCGATATAGGTGATTTGTGATGAGTTAGATAGACTTGAAGAAGGAAATGAAGAATGGCGAATCTTATTTGAGCTTCGCATTCCTATCCAAGACTTTGGGAGTTGGCATGCAAATTTTGCGTGGGAGATGTGTCGCCGGAGCTGCAGTTGCGACGATATTGGTTTTTGGGGTAACGGGTTTTTCCTGGGCCAAGACGGCAAGAACAAAGTCGCATGCTGGGCTGCATAGCTCGGTCAACACGCATGCTGTGATCTCGGGCGAAGAGGTTGTGCCGGGGGTGATGCCGGATGAGGCTTCCTCGGGTACGGCATCGAGTGAGTTGCCGGAAGATGGAAAGGCTTACTCGCTGCGGATGACGAATCTGCACACGGGCGAGAGTCTGGATGTGGTGTATCGGGTTGGCGACACGTATGTGCCTGAGGCACTGGAGAAGTTGAATTACTTTTTGCGGGATCACTACACGCAGGATGTGGTGCACTATGAGCCGAAGGAGTTCGATGTTCTGCATGCGCTGATGTCGCGGCTGGGCCGGGCCAGTGGAGTCATCCAAGTGGTCTGCGGGTATCGGACGCCCGAGACGAATGCGGCGCTGCGGCATGGATCGGTGAAGACCGGGGTGGCTGAGCATAGTCAGCACATGGAAGGGCATGCGATCGACCTTCGCATTCCCGGGGTTTCTACGGCGCAGGTGAGGAATACGGCGCTTTCGCTGCATGCAGGTGGGGTTGGATATTATCCGGTGTCCCAGTTTGTGCATGTGGATGTAGGGCCGGTGCGGGAGTGGGCGTTTGGCGCGGCGCCGCGAAAGCCGAGCAGGCGGGTTCATAGTGCTCACTCGGGAACTGTTGCGGGCGAGTAGCTTTGGATTAGAGGTTTCGATTGATTGAGTGTTGTAAGCGGCTCCGGTTTCCGGGGCCTCTTTGTTTTGGCGTGGTGGGTTTGGCTATACTTCGCCGCATGGAGTCTTTGCGGCGGCAATTGAGAGGGGCGAAGTGGGGTTTGCCGTTGGCTCGGGCGGTCGCGGAGGAGATTGGTGGGGATAAGGTCGCAGTTCGAGCGCTGGTGCGGGAGTTGTTTGGGGAGGATGTTGAGGTAAGGAAGCGTGCGGCGGATGTGGCGCGACGAATTACGGAGGTGGATTGTACGTTGCTGGGGCCCTACGCCGATGAACTTGCTGGATTGCTGGAGACGCTGCCGGTGGAGGAGTCTCGGACGCGGTGGCACCTTGGATTGGTTGTGCCTCGGGTGGCGTGTACTCGGTTGCAGCGGCTAAGGGCGGCCCGGACGATGTCTCTGCTGGCAGAGGATGAGAGCAACGTCGTAAGGTGCTCGGCGGTGGAAGGGATGGGGCTGATGTCGCTGCACGAGGATTCGCTGCGGGATGAGGCCGAGGAGATGGTGGAGAGGTACCTGCGCGAGGGGACGGTGGCGATGAAGAGCAGAGCGCGGGGGGTGCAGCGGAGTTGGACGAGGGCGGAACAGAAGAAGAGGTGACGACGCGGGGTGATCGTAGGGTGTTGCGAGTTTTCGTAAAATAGAGGGATGAGGAAGAGTCGTTCGCTGTATGTCACCACGTTGATTGCGGGCGCATTTTTCATGGAGAACCTGGACGGGACGATTATCGCCACGGCGCTGCCGCAGATGGCGCGCAGCTTCCATGTGGGTGCGGTGAATCTGAACATCGGGATGACGGCGTATCTGCTGACGCTGGCGGTGTTCATTCCGATCAGCGGGTGGGTAGCAGATCGGTATGGTTCGCGTTCGGTGTTTGCGTCGGCGATTGCAATCTTCACGCTGGCGTCGCTGTTTTGCGGGGGTTCGCGGACGCTGACCCAGTTCACGCTGATGCGGATTGTTCAGGGAATAGGCGGCGCAATGATGGTGCCGGTGGGCCGGCTGATTGTGCTGCGTAATACGCCGAAGGAGGAGTTGACGCAGGCGATCGCGTATATAACATGGCCGGGGCTGACCGCGTTGGTGCTTGGGCCGGCGCTGGGTGGTTTTATCACGACGTATGCGAGCTGGCATTGGATCTTCTTTCTGAATCTGCCGCTGGGTGTCGTGGCCCTGACGCTGGCGTTGCTTTGGATTGAGAATGTGCGGACGGACGAGCGGCATCCATTTGACTGGCTGACGTTCGTGCTGGGAGGGTTCGCTTCGGTGGGCGTGGTCTATGCGATGGAGAAGCTGGGCGGCGAAGGTGGGGGATGGCAGCTGCCTGCGACGATTCTGGTGCTGAGCCTGTTGAGCGGTACGGTGGCGGTGATGGTTGGCAGGCGAAGGCCGTCGATCTCGCTGATCGACTTCGAATCGCTGCGGCTGAAGACGTACTCGCTTTCGGTGTATGGGGCGAGCGCGTTTCGCATTGCGGTATCGGTGCTTCCGTTTCTGCTTCCGCTAATGTTCCAGATTGCATTTGGGCTGAATGCGTTTCGGTCAGGGCTTTATTTGCTGGCGTTGTTTGCGGGCGACTTGAGCATGAAGGCGTTTGTGATTCAGGCGCTTCGCCGGTTCGGGTTCCGGCAGATTTTGCTGGTGAATGGAGTGATTACGGTGGGCTCGATGATGTTATGCGCGACGCTGACGCCGGCAACGCCGCCCATGCTGATTGTGGCGATTTTGTTCTTTCATGGGGCGTGCCGGTCCATGGAGTTCACCTGCATGACGACGCTGGCGTACACGGAGATTCCGGCGAGGAGAATGAGCCGCGCGAATGGATTTTTGAGCGCCATCATGCAGCTCAGCATGGGGCTGGGGGTGGCGGTGGGGGCGATCACGCTGCGGATGGTGGCGCATGCGCATGGACACTCTGCCGTGACGCCGCAGCTGCGCGATTTTCATGTTGCCATTCTGGTGATGGCGGTGCTGGCGCTGGGACCAGTGGTGGATAGCCTGGGGCTGTCACCGAGTGCGGGCGTGGCGACGAGCGGCCATACGGAGACAGAGCTTGAGGTCAACCCGGTTTGAGGTGAGGACGAAGGGTTGAATGTGTCGATGCGACGGGTGGTCGCGAGCGGTCGTCGAGACAGTCTCTAGCGCATGACATGGGGTAGGCGATGTTGAGCCGGAAGCATTTTTTGAGCGGCTGGGTGTGGAGTTGGTTGAGTTTTGAGTGCACGGGGTTGGTGGCGAGAAGGGCGTGCCTTCGCGCGATGCCCACTCATCGCAAAAGCGCGATGAAGGTGCGATGCGGTTATCAGCGTCTGCCGCCTGTTATCTTTTTCTCTCGATATCTTCCCATGTGTCGCCTTCCATGTAATCTGGGTCAAATTGAGGCGAAACTGGCAGCCATCCTCCCGGTAAGCATGTCGCTTGTTCCGCGAGGGGAGCCATGTATTTCAGAGTATTCGCGTCAAGGTAGTAGCCCATAAAACCACTCACGCCGAGTAGCTGTTTGAATGCCCAACGCATGTCAGTACCAGTGCGTTTGTCTTTGATGAGCCGCATAGATTCGTACGCCACCAAGTCGGCTGGCTGCAATGAAACATTTTTATCCCATTGCCCAGGAATGCACGTCGCTAATCGCGATCCTATATCTACATCTAGGTCCTTCAAAAGATAAAAGGCCTTCACGATGTCTGCTGACAGTTCGTTTCGCTCAAAAATAACGGACAGCTGGTATTCACTGGGCAGCTTACGCATGTATGAGGCAAGCATTGCTATGCACATCTTGAAGCAAGCTATGTATGGATGTCCGAACCGTTCCTGAGCTTGAAGAGAGAACAACTGCCGATAGGCATCTGCATGGATACCCATACTTGTTACCTGAAGATTGCCTCCGCGTTTCTGGAATGCCTTTAAAAGCCTCTTTGAGTACTGCTGCTGCTGGCCCCTATCCCAACCCGCGTATTCTCCATCCCGCGCGTTCAGCGGGGCTGCATGAAATCTGGAGACCCCACACCTTGTGTTTATACCTGTCCAATTATCTTCCAGTTTTTTGAATGTCCTCTCCTCCCCGAGAAGACCCGCAACACAGTAGTTGTGTGGCCTATGTTGTGGTGAATCGTAGCTCTCATCACAGTAGAACCAAAGCATAGCCATCAGTCGCCTCTCCGGGCCGGGATACGGATCATCAGATATCGCCTAAATGGGAATAGAAAACATTGATTTCTCGAAATGCGATTTGATATTTCAAGTATCGTCAGAGATAGCCCCAAATGCAAAGACCGCCATTGCTGGCGGCCTTTGTGTTTCTTGCTGTTTGGCGTGGAGCCACGCGTCCTGCATGCGGTGATTAGTCGCCGGAGACGGTCTCTTCTACTTTGGCGATTGGGGCTGGGGCGGCTTTGATTTCGCCGATGGAGATGAAGCCGGGCTGCTCCTGCTCGCCGAGCACTTCCTTGCGGTAGAGCTTGGCCATCTTGGCGTTTTCGGCGTCCTGCTTGATCTTCGCATCGCGTGCGCGGATCTTTTCTTCGCGGGAGTTCTTCGCGATGCCGGACTTGTCGAAGGTATCGTTGGCGGCGGCGTTGACGTGCTCATCGTTGAGGACGAGGTCGTACTTCGCTTCCTTCTCGAGACCGACCTTCTTACCGCCGGCGAAGATCTCGTGACGGCCATGCTCCTCGTACCACTTGGTGAGGGTGGAGGTCATGTGCATCTTCTCGATGATGTTGCGCCAGCCTACGCCGGTGTTGTACGCGCAGAAACTGATCTCACCCTCTTGTGTGGCGTAGGGGATGATGCACTGCTCGGTGCGGCGGAAGTCGTAGTTGAAGAGGTCCTGGAACCACATGCCGGCGATGAAGAGGAAGTTCCAACGGTCGGAGCGACGCTTCTCGATGTCGGCCATGGTGCGGTCTGCAGTGACCTTGCCGTAGCTGCGGCCTGTCGCGCCGAAGCTCTTGTCGAACTTCTGCAGGAGGTCCTTGATCTTGAAGTGGGTCGGTGCGGCCTCGGGCTTGTAGTTGCGGAGAAGTGCGAGGGTGACGCCGATGATGGAGAGCCACTTGCCGCGGGCGGCGTCGTTGATGCGGGCGACGTCCTTGGCGAGGCGGTCTGCATTGATGAAGGCGGTGACGGGAACTGCTTCCTTGGTCTCCTTGTCGATCATCAGGGCCATCGAGATACCGCAGTTCGGGTGGCAACCGCAGGATAGCTGGCCCCAGTCGCGGTCTGGTCCGTGGACGAGGTCGGCCCAGTCGGAGAAGGTGGACATGAACGAGATGGGGAACCAGTCGCGGGTCGGCTCGCCGAGGCCCGTCTGGTTCTTTACATCGTGCGCGAGGTGCGACAGCGTGTAGCGCTGAGCCTTGCGGCGCTCGTCGGAGATGTCTTCGTCGCGGCCAGTGAAGCTGACCGGCTGGAAGGAGAGGAAGTTGATCTTCTTCGGGTTGTCGAGCGCGAACTCGATGATGCGGCCCACCTGCTCGTTGTTGATACCGTTGATGATGGCGGTAACCGGCACGATGTCGACGCCAGCCTCGTGCAGGTTATGGATAGCCTGGAGCTTCACGTCGAACGAGTTACCGACCTTGCGGTGCGAGTTGGCTGCGTTGCCGATACCGTCGAACTGCAGGTAGGCGTAGCGGAGGCCAGCTTCAGCAGCAGCCTTTGCGAACTCCTTCGACTTGGCGAACTCGATGCCGTTGGTTGCGGCCTGAACGGAGGTGTAACCGACCTTGCGGGCGTAGGAGACGGCGTCGAGGAAGTACGGGGAGAGCGTGGGCTCGCCGCCGGAGAACTGAACCGACATCTGACGACGGGGCTTGATGGTGACCGCGTTGTCGAGCATGGTCTTGATCTCGTCCCAGGTGAGTTCGTGGACGAAGCCGACCTGATTGGCGTCCATGAAGCAGGGGTCGCACATCATGTTGCAGCGATTGGTGAGGTCGATGGTGAGAACGGAGCCGCGGCCGTGGGTGACGGTGGAGGTGCCGTGGTTATGGAGCTTCTCGTCGTTGTGCGCGCGGATGTCGCGGCCGGGGAAGACCTCTTCGAGGTGCTTGAAGAAGGCGGTGTCGATGGACATCAGGTCTTCAAAGTGGCCGTGGATGGGGCAGTCCTTGACCATGAGGATCTCGCCGTTGCGCTCAATGATCTGGGCCTTGATCTCGCCGACCTTCTCGTTGAGAAGGATCTCGTGGGGGAGCTTGCCGTCGACGATCTGCTGACGGATCTCGGGGATGCACCTGGGGCAGAGAGAGTCAGTCGTGCGAGGCCAGCCGAGGGGCGGCTTTTCCTTTTGGTAGCTCTTGAGGAGAGGCTTGTCGCTCCACTTTGGGGTGAAGCTGGCGTTGGGGCTGAATGAGTTCAGCTTGTTGAATACTGCCCAACCTGCTTTTGCTCCGTACGTGAGAGCTTTTTCGGCAATTTTGGCCTTCGGCATTTACTTTGTCTCCTGAGTGTCCATCTAATGTCTGACTGTCGTCGGGGGTATTTTTTTATTTTATCTACTAAGGGTCGTTTTTCATCCTGCTGATCGGATGCTGGGTAGCTCCGGAGGTACGCATGCATTTCAAGATATGTGTCTTCTTTGGTAGCAGATGCGGTGACGATCCTGTTCGATTCACCTCTTAAGAGTACGCAGCCTGGGGGCCATATCGAAGCTTGTGTTATCGAACGGCGAGAATCTGCATTGAATGGCGACGGTGAGCGGTGGATGGGGCGGGTTTTTCCTCGATTTTTTATGGCACGGTCACGGCGTTGTTGCTGCTTGCAATGTTGTTCAGGATTCTCTGGACGAAGATGATACGTATGTGGACGCGGCTGGCGACGTCGGGCAGGAACTCGGTGAGCAGATTATTGACTGGGTCGAGGGCGTAACCGGTGAAGATGCGTTCGACGGTCGATGAGGCGCTGCTGTCGATGCCGGGCACGTACTGATTGGCCAGGACGGCGCCGATGGGGTAGTTGGATAGCGTGGCGTAGTTCGGCATTGGGGAGCCGTCGTCGTGGCGGGCGATGACGGTGCGGGAGACGGAGTAGATGATGCGCCTGGTGAGTGGAGCGTGAGGCATGCGAAGATAACGCGGATCCTGGTGGACGAGGACGGGGATGGCGAAGACGCCGAAGAACTGGGCGGTGGTGTCCTGCAGATAGCTGACTCCGACGGATTTACCGAATCCTTTCAATCCGGGCCCGTAAGCGGAGTGGGAGTCGGCTGCGACCGAGATGGCGGAGATGCCGACGATGGTGCCGAAGTTTTCAGGGTCGGCAAGGTTATGAAGCGCAGCGTAGCCTTTTTCCTGCCAGGTGAGGGGGATCACGATGTTTGTGGTGAGGAACTTCTGGTAGGGATAGATCAGCTCGAAGCAGGGTTCAGGAACCACGCCGACTTTATTCGGATCGTAGTAGACGACCTTTGTCGCGCGGAAGGCGTTGCAGGGCCTGGCTCCGCTGCCGGTGCTTTTGAAGGAGGCTTCGGCTGCGACGACGACGCTTTGCCGGTTTGGAGAGACGGCGCTGGGAGCGTCTGGGAGATCGTCCGGGGGGTCGCCTGAAGCTGAGTCAGCGGGGGCGGACGCGATCTTCATGCTTGTGGGTGCCGATGTTTGCGCTGCTGTTGTGATGGCAGCTAGCAGCAAGACCAAGATCAGCAACCAACGCATACGAATGGCTCCTCGCAGCCTGCTTTCATAAGACGTAGCGGAGGGTCTACTCGGGCTTTTTGAGGTGAACGATCTCGAGTGCCTCGTCGAGAAACTCAGTTACGACAAAGCCGGTCGCGGCGCCGCCCATCGAGGTGCCGAAGGTCTCTAGTGTCTGGGTGAATCCGCGATTGGTTTGAGGGTAGTATGCGTTGGTGAGTGCGGCTCCAAAGACGCGGCCGGAGATGAGGGAGTAGTTGGGTGTGGCGTGTCCGTCGTCTGCGCGGGTGACGACGGCGCGAGTGGCGGAGTATACGACTCGTTTGAAGAAGCTGTGGCCTTTACCCATCTTGTAGTAGCGCGGGTCTTCATGAAAGAGGGGAGCGAAGACGACGTTGCCGAAGATGTTCTGGCTGGTGTTGCGCAGGGCGGCGGCACCGAGGCGCTCTCCGAACGCACCGCTGTCGGTACCGTAGTTGGGACTGCCGTTGACGAGATGCGTGTAGCCGGCGGAGGTGGTCCATCCGATGAGGGAGAATAAGGTGAAGCTCTGCTTGAATCCCATCACCTCTTTGTCGTGCGCGGAGAGGGGTGGGGCGGTTTGTCCGGGGTATATGGTGATATCGCTGCGAGTGGCTAGGATCCTGCGTCTCACCGCGGTTGCGTCAAAGGCTGCGCTCCTCCCTTCTTTTGCGGCACTGTCTGTTGCTTCGGTGGAACTACTCGATTCGCCGATGGAAGGGATGCTGTTTGAGTTGTCGGGAGCATCGGGAAGAGAGAGCATGGCGTTTGTCGTCGCAATCGGCCGGGGCTCCGTTTGTGCCTGTACAGAGAGACTTGTCGATGCGAGGAGGGCGATGATGGCTAATATTTGATTTGCATGTAGGAGCTTTCTTAAAGTCAGTCGTGCTCGTGCAATTGTCAAAAATAACTCCCTTTGAGAATGTAGGATTTCCCCGGCTCGAACTGTATGTACGAGTTGCTGGGCGGGGTTTTTTCCGCGATGCCGTTATATATAACGGACGCGTGAAGCTGGCCGCAAGTTGTCCAGGTGCTGATTTGACCTGATCTGGGGCATGGTTACCACATCGGCACGTTCACACAATCGCTCGCGATGAACGTTGACCTTGCGTTTTCTGCGTCATCTAATCAAATGAGAGAGGTGCGCGTATGGCGACCGAAGAGCCGAAACGACCGTGGGAGCAGCAGTTGCGCGATGCTGCGACGCATCTGGAAGCTGATCTGAAGAACGTTGTGAAGTACATCAACGATGAGGTGGTGCCGGATGTTCGGCGCAATGGCTCGGACGCTCTGCGTACCGCTGCTGCTGAGCTGCATAAGCTGGCGACGCGGATGGACGATCATGCGAGACGGTCGTCAGGCGCACCTCCGCCGCAACCGAAGGATGCGCCAAAGCCGTGATGCGGTCGCGGCTTGTGTCCGCGGCAGTGCTGTCGGCGTGTGCGCTGACGGTGGGCGGCTGTCACAAAGAGACGACGCGAGCGTATCGGCCTCCGCCGCCACCTGCGTCTGGATCGTCTCGTTCGGCTTCGAAGACAGCTCCGAATCATGGCAAGAGTTCGCGGCCGAATACGACGGGGGACACAGCCAGTGCGAAGGCGGCTGCTGTTCCTCCGCCTGCTCCCGCTATAGTGCCAAATAGTTTTGGTAAGCCGGTTTCAAGTGAGGTGGGGATGGCTAGTTGGTATGGGCCACCGTATGCCGGGCGCAAGGGCGCCGATGGAACGGTGTACGACCAGAATGCGATGACCGCTGCGCATCTGACGTTGCCGATGGGGACGATGGTGCGGGTGACGAATCTGGCTAACAATGAATCGGTTGTGGTGAAGATTACGGATCGTGGGCCGTTTGTGCACGGCCGCATCATTGATCTGTCTCTGGCGGCTGCGAAGGCTACGGGAGTGTATCGCGCTGGAGTGGCGAAGGTGAGGGTGGAAGCGTTTGCTCCGCCAGCGCGGGCGAATGCCGATCCGGGTGGGCACTGGTGTGTGCAGGTGGGGGCGTTCGCGCATGAGTCAGATGCGGTGAAGTTGAAGGAAGAGATGATTCGGCGGTACTCGACTGCGAAGGTGATTGAGTTTCCTGGACCGACTGGGCATTGGGTGAGGATCAGCCCGAAGGTGCCGGATAAAGGTCATGCTACTGAGGTCGCGGATAGCATTCATCCAAAGGATCCTGCGGCTCAGCCTTATTTAATTCGGACGGACTAGCGAGAGCGCTGGCGGCGACTCGAGTGATACGGATCCGAACAGTAGATCCCTGCGGGATGACAACAAAAAAGACAGGCAACCGCAAGTGCAACGCCAATGCAGATGCAACCGCAGGCGTTAACAAGGGCTCAGGCCGCTTGGTTAGACGATGATCCGCTTGCCGGTGCGGCGCTCGAGCTCTTGTTGAAATTCAGTGGCGGCGGAGTGGTTTGATGTGTGGGTGATCTTCACACGGTTGTCGCCAAGGACGCTTGTCATGCGTCCGCCCTGCATGGCCTGGATCGACGTGACCTCGTTGTACTGGATGGTCTTCGAGGGTTGGAACCAGAAGCGCTGTGTGACCGCTGTGGGTGTCAGTGTGATGGTCCCGGGCATTTGCATGACCCCGAGAGCGATCGCTGAAATGAAGAGAAGACCCATCCACCACGGGACGGGCTGTTTCTGCGCGGTGGTGATGTAGATGAAGAAGAGAACGTAAGCCGGTAAGGCGATGGCGCGTGACCATGCGAAGAGTGGCTTGATGCGGAAGGCAAGGCCGTCCGGAGTTTGGCTTACTGAACCTTTCGTTAGCCGGCTGCCGTAGAGGAGCAGAATGGCGAGGCCGATTGCGATGCCGCGAATGATGCGTGGGTCGAGATGCATCGTGTTTTCCTGGACTCTTATTTTAGAGTCTGTGTGATTTTATTTTCCTGATAACGCGGGAGGCGCGTAGTAGGGGAGCTTTTGCTGTTCGAGGGTGGCGCGTTTTACGCCGATGTCGTCGAAGAGCATGCTGGGCGCGATGGTGGTCTGGGGGACGGGGCCGAGGGAGTTGGAGACATAGGGGTCGTTGCCGACGGCGACGATGTCGGAGCGGAGGCTGCGGTTGTCGAGCTCGTCGAAGACGGCTCCGCGAACGAGCTGGCGGGTGCCATCGGGGTGGACGAGGTAGAGCAGGCGCGGGAGGAGTTCGCCGCCGAGGGTTTCGACAGCGTAAACATCGCGGCCTTGCTCTTTGGCCATGGTGAGAAGGCGCTTGTTGAGCTCGTTGCTCGAGAGGGGATGGCTGGCTTTGACGAGGATGACGCCGGCGCGCGAGTGCGGTGGCTGTGCTGCGGCGGCGCGGCCGTGGCCGTTCGAACTGGAGAAATCTTTTACTGGTTCGCGGCCGATGAGGAAGTTTTCGAGTTTGCCATTGACGACGATGTCGACTGACTGTGCAGGAACGCCTTCGTCGTCGATGGTGTAGGCGCCGAGGAGAGTCTTGCCGTCGAACTTTGTTTGCAGCGGGTCGTCGGTGACGCTGAGCATCTCGGGCAGTACGCGGGATTTGTAGCTGGAGGAGTATGCGCCGGTGGTGCGGGCGGTGGTGCCCATCTCGGGGCGGTCGGCCTCGATGTTAGGAACGAAGAGGCGGTTGAGGACGTCGTCGGAGGCGTCTCCGCTGAAGAGGACGGGGCCGTGGTAATCGTCGGCTGAGACTACGGGGGCATTGCGGAGCTCCTCGAAGCTCTTGAGATCTTCGAGGGTGCGCTTGCGGAAGGCGGAGGCGCTTTGGAGTTCTTTTGCGGTCGCGGCAACGGTGCCGTTGTCACGGCTAAGACGCATGCCGTCGGCTGCCTGGCCGCCGACGCTGATCGCTCCGTCGTAGCCGGTGTATCCCTGACGGACGGTGGTGCCTTCGGTGTTGACGAGATACCGGTTGAGCGCGATGGCCCGGATGTTGGCGGTGGAGTATTGGACGTGCTCGGCGAAGGGACGAACCTGCGGGTCGGATGCGAAGAGGCCGCTGGCTTCAACGATGCGTCGCTTCCATTCGCTGCGGTCGAGGTCGAGGGTGACGAGAGGCGACACCTGGACGACTGGCTTGACTTGAGCGAAATCCTGTTGGGCCTGGGAGGACTGGAACTGCTTCAATGCGGCCTGTTTGGCGGAGTAGGCGCGGAGGGCGTTTTTGTAAGCGGTGTCGGTTGCGATCCAGAGGGCGTAACGCAGGGCTTCGGGGTTGTCGTCGGTGGGGGCTAGCTCAAGGGTGCCATCGCCGCGGCTGCTGCTGCTGTCGGCTGCGTAGTCGCCTATGCGGACGGTGACGCGGACGATGCGCTGGTGGTTCTCTTCTTCTCGCGTAAGCGCGCCGTAGTTGGCGACGGCCTCATAGCTGGTGAGGTCGTCAAGGCGGTACTCGACGAAGTAGGGTTTCTGCATGCCTGGGAGCAGGAGGGTCTTCTCGCGGTCGAGTTCGGTTCGCATGGCGCGGAGGAGTGGATCGTTTATTGGAGTGGGTGACTCCGCAAAGAGCGTATTTGTAACTAAGTTTGTGCTAATCAGAGTTGCGGATAACAGAGCTGCAGGTAGGAGGCTGCTGCTTATTTGTAACTTTTTTAAGATCAAATTCATTATTGGCCTCCCTTGCCGTTGGCTGGGGTGGTGTCTGCGCCGGGAGGCGGGAGAATGGGTGGGCGTGCCGTACCTTGTGCCTGGCGCTGGGTTTCGATTTCGCTGACCAGCATGGCGGGGGCGACGGCGCTTACTGGGATGCTGCCGGATTCGGCTCCGCAGATGCCGTTGAAGATGTCTTGCTTGTTGTCGGTGGCGAGGATGCGGTTGAGCGCAGCTTGCGGGGTTCCTACGATGCTGACGCCACGAACAAGTTCGTCGGGACGGCCATCGACGTAGACGCGATAGACGACGAGCGGGATGACCTGGAAGGCCTGTGGGGAGCGGCGCGTGGTGACAGCGAAGCCGGAGGAGATGTCTTCGAAGTAGAGGCCGTAGGGCTTCCCTTGTTTTTTTGCTTCGGCCTTCAGCATCTCGCGGAGTTCGGTGTCGCTGACGGTCTTCGACGAAGTGACGATGAGATTGCCTTGGCGGCCGGTGGGCATGTGACCGATCTCGGCGCGGCCGTGGCCGTTCGAGGTCGAGAAGCTGGCGATGGGAAGACGCGACATGAGGAAGGTGTCGAGGATGCCGTCTTTAATGAGGTCGACGCGGCGTGCGGGTTGACCTTCGTCGTCGAAGCTGTAGTGGCCACTGAGTGGGGTACCGTTGAATTCGGCGAGGGTCGGATCGTCGGAGACGCTGAGAAAAGGCGGGAGGATTTGCTTGCCAAGGAGTTTGGTGAAGGTTTGACCTTCGTCGTCACCGCGCTGGCGCTGGCCTTCGAGGCGGTGACCGAGGACTTCGTGAAAGAAGACGGCAGAGGCGCGACCGCTGAGGATTGCTGGGCCGTTGAAGGGTTCTGTGACTGGAGCCTCGCGCAGGGCTACGAGGTTTTTGGCCATGGCGACGGTTTTATCGGCAAGAGTTTTTTGATCGGGGAGGTGAGCGACTTCGTCGGCTTCGAAGGTCTCGGCGCGGAAGAGGTCCATGCCGTCGGCTGCGCGGGTGCGGGCTACGATGACCAGGCGTGCGACGTGGCTGGGTGTGGCGACTTTGGCGCCTTCTGAAGAGACGAAGTAATCGGTTTCCGTGGAGGCTTCGAGGGTGACATTGTTGAAGAAGACGTCGGGATATTGCTTGAAGATGCCGGAGAGATCGCGGATGCGCGTCTGCCAGGCGTTGGTGTCTACAACGAGTGCGGGCGATGGAGGGAGGATCTCTTTGGCGGGAGCTTCGGCGGAGAAGTCTGCGGAGGCGTCTTCTTCTTTAGCGCGTACCTGCTGCTCGGTTTTGACTTTGAGATAGCCGTCGAGCGCTTTGCCGTAGCCGCGGTTGGTGGCGAACCAGAGAGTGCGAGAGATGGCTTCGGTGTCGTTGGTGAGTGGCAGCGGGATGGTGGTGAGGGCGCTGTTGCGATGGTCACCGTGCGTGTTGTCTTCGGCGGCGGCGCCGATGCGAACCTGAACGTCGGCGATGCGGCGATGGTTTTCGCGCGAGCCGTTAATGGCACCGAACTGCGCAGACATACCTATGCTGTCGCTGTCGGAGACGGCGTAGCTGAGGAAGTACGGTTTGGGCTGCTGGGTTGCGTCTGTTGCGTTGTTGCCGAGGGAGTCCATAGCGCGATGCAGTTCGGATTCCATCGTGTCGAGCAGGACGACTGCAGGTGCGGGCTCGGGGGTCTTTGTTGCTGCTACTGCTTTTTGGCCGACGGAGGAGATTGCTACGACCACCAGACCGGCGATGCTGATGCCGGCCACTGCCACTCTTTGTCTCATCATGGGAAAAGGAACTCGTTTCGCGTGCAAATTGCGCCTGTTGCCGAGTTTATCGGAAGTGTCGCAGCGGTGCGCAGAAGCTAAGGGTTGGACGGCCAGTAACGAGTTAAGTTGCGGCGGAGTTAGTTGAAGCTCTCGCGGCGGACGCTAAGCCACACAGTAAGCGCGATGAACTGAGCAAGCAGAAGAGACTGGACTAGACCGAAGGCGGCGTGGGCTCCGTTGTGCAGAGTCAAAGCGAGCAGCGCTATGAGGGTCACGACCATACCGATCAGCATCGCATTTCGGCCATAGTGAGTTGGCGTGAGAGAGGCTGGGCGACGGGCGGGAAGTTTGCTCGTGACGCGGGCGGCAAAGTCTGCTGGAATATGCAACTCGGGAGCGGCCTCGAGTGCGCGGAGGATGTGTTGGTCGAGTTCGTCGATTTCGGTGTTCGATGAGATCGGTTGATTCACGAATTCGTCTGGCATATCGATCTCCTGTCCTTGATTTTATGCTCTTGGATGGCTTCGCGGAGTTTTTTGCGGCCTCGGTGAAGGTGAGTTCTCACGGTGCCGATTGGCATTCCTAATGAGTAGGAGATCTGCTCATAGGTGCGTTCTTCCTGATGGTAGAGGACGATGATGGTTCGCTCAATCTGACTGAGGCGTTGGAGCTGGACTTCGACGGCCTGCTGGAACTCGCGCTCTTCTATTAATTGTTCGGCGTTGCGGTCGGGGTGTGCGAGACGCTCTTCCCATGCGGAGGTTTCGTCGGAGAGGGAGACGTGGGAGCGGTCGACGCGGCGACGGCGCTTCCACTCGTCCTGTGCGACGTTGACGGCGATGCGGTAGAGATAGGTGGTGATGAGGGCTTCGCCGCGGAAGCTGGGGAGGGCGCGGTAGAGGCGGAGGAAGACATCCTGGGCGAGATCGTCGAGGTGTTCGTGGCTACCAGTCAGACGCAGGAGGGTGCGGAAGACCATGGCTTGATGGTCGCGTACCAACTGCTCGAAAGTGAGATCGGTATCCAGGGGTCGGCGTCCAAGCAGTGTTAGACAGTAGAGTGCTCCGAAAGTTTCATGAATGCGAGTGAAACTTTGCAGGAGCGCACCGGTCTAATGCGGGCAGGAAAGGGAGGTAGTGATATGAATTTCTTCTTGAGTCCGTTTGTTGTGCCGGTTGCGGGTTGCCTCGTTGGTGCTGTGGCAATCGTTTCAGGTATATGGTTTGAAGCGCAGAAGCGAATGCTGAGATCGCAAGAGCGCATGACGATGCTTGCGCGGGGCGTCCCGATTGGGGAGATCGAGAAGCTGATGGGGCCCGGTGAAGAGGAAAAGCCCACTCCGAAGGATCCACTGCGTAGCCTGAGCAATGCGCGGCGCACGGCGATTGTGCTGGTCTCGGTAGGTCTGGGGTTGGTGCTGTTTTTCATTACGCTCTACATAATCTTGCAGGAGCGTGCCATATTGTCAGGAGCGGCTGCTGGCCTCATTCCATTGGCGATTGGGATTGGATTCTTTGTTGACTACAACCTGCAGAGGCGCGAGTTATCGCGCTTCGGGTTGGAGGTTGGAGCTGAGTCGTCAGGAGTGGGGTTGGATCGGTAGCGTTTTTCGTTTCGGGTTAGGCTTTGCGCGTGTGCGATGCGATCGTGCACACTGGCTTCGTCAGGAATGGAGCCTTTGGCTGATGAGTTTTCGACGTGTTGTCCTTGCGCTGGTTGTTTGTTTTGTGGCGATGATGAGCGCGGCGCGGGCGCAAGGCACTACTGCAACCGAGGCGGTTGCTTTTCGTGAGGCTGCGCAGAACCGAACGGCTTATGTCCTGCCGCCGGAGAAGTTGAAGCTTGCGAAGGAGCTCTTTCGAGCGCGGGCTACGCTGCATTTTCTGGGTGAGGGGTGGGGGATTCTGCAGCTTGTGTTGCTGCTTGCGCTTGGAGTGCCGGCGCGGATGCGGGATGGTGTCGAGAGACTGACGAAGAGCCGTTGGGCGCAGTGCTTCGCGTTTGTGTTTCTGCTTTTGCTGCTGATTACACTGTTGAATGCTCCGCTTCGAGCTTATCGGCACCACGTGGCGGGGGTGTATGGGTTGTCGGTGCAGGGTTGGGGGAGTTGGGTGGGGGATCAGGCTAAGAGCTTTCTCCTCGCATGGCTGGTGGGTGGTCTGCTGGTGATGGTGCTGTTCTGGGTGATCGGGCGGTCGCCGAAGCATTGGTGGTTCTGGTTCTGGATTCCGACGATGGCTGCGGTGTTGTTTGGGGTGTTTCTCTCGCCGATTCTGGTCGATCCGCTGTTCGATAAGTTCGAGCCGTTGCGGCAGCGTGATCCTGCGTTGGTGGCGCAGCTTGAACGAGTGGTGGCCCGGAGCGGAGTGAGTCTGCCGCCGGAGAGAATGTTCTTCATGCGGGCGAGTAACAAGGTGACGAGCATGAATGCTTATGTCACAGGGTTCGGGCCTTCGAAGCGGTTGGTGCTTTGGGATACGACGATTGCCGGGGCGACTCCGGATGAGCTTGCTGGCGTCTTTGGTCATGAGCTGGGTCACTATGCGCTGCACCACATCGTTATCGGTCTCCTTTTTAGTGCTGTGGGGTTGTTGGTTGGTTTTTTCGTTGCGCAGCGGATGACCTGGTGGCTGCTCGGTCGGTATGGGGCGCGGTGGGGAGTTCGCTCGCAGAACGATTGGGCTTGCCTGGCGGTGCTGGTGCTGATTCTGAATTTGCTGAGTTTTGTGTCGGAGCCGTTTGATAACGCGGTCAGCCGGTCGATCGAACATGCTGCCGATGTGTACGGGCAGGAGGCGATTCATGGCATCGTCGCTGATCCGCAGACGACGACTCAGCAGGGGTTCCAAAAGCTTGGCGAGAACTCGCTGGATGACCCTACGCCGCATCCGTTTGTCGAGTTCTGGATGGAAAACCATCCGTCAACTGCAAGTAGAGCAGCGTTTGCCGCGGCCTATGACCCCTGGACAGCAGGGCAGCATCCGAAGTACTTTCAACCTTAATGAAAGCCACACCGAGTAGTTCGTCATCGTCCTCCGATTGCCTCTTTTGCAGGATCGTCAGTGGGGATATTCCAGCGAACCGCGTCTATGAAGACGAGCTTTGCATTGGGTTTCCCGACATCAATCCCCAGGCGCCGACGCATTTGCTGATCATTCCGAAGCGACACATCGCTTCGGCAGCGAGCGCAGCCGAGGGAGATACAGGGCTGTTGGGCTCGCTGGTGGCGGCTGCCAGCGCGATCGCCCGCAACGAAGGGTTGAGCAAAGGCTACCGGATCGTCATGAACACGGGAGACGATGGAGGGCAGACGGTGAATCATCTACATCTGCATCTGTTGGGCGGCAGAAGGATGACCTGGCCTCCGGGCTAGACGTTCTGATCTGTCCGTGTAGAGTACCCCCTCCCCCCCATCATCTGTCTTAAGTTATTTTGAATGAACTACTTGCTAAATTTGGTAGCTGTAAAAATGTGATTCTGAACGGTTTATAGGTAAATACGAGTAAATAAACGGGTTACTGGATTAAATGGAAAGATCCCCGAATCAGCTCGGGGATCTTCTTGATCGATGTATCCAGTATAGCGGTTGGAGCGTAACTTATACGCCACGCGAATGTGCTGGATTGGCGCGGGTATTCGCGAGTCTGGGGCTTGACAGCACGATTTGGCGGGTTTTACGAGTTATGCCTCGTGGGCGGAACAGCGAAGTGCAAGTGCGGGAGTCTCTCCACTGCGTCGTGCGATGAGGCCGCACGACTTCGGTCGAGATGACACATCCGTGGGGCAGTCGAGATGACACATCTGTGGGCAGGGGGATGCGATGGTAGTGAGGAAACCGCTTTTTTGCGGGTCAAGTGAGAGGCCCGGTAGAGGATCTACCGGGCCTCTCGATTGCATGTTCTTGTCGCAGGTGCCTTTGACAGGTTTTTTCGCTACTGGTTGAAGTTTGGCTCTTCTTCCTCTTCCATGCCGTAGCGGCGGAGGAGGTTGGGAAGGTTTTGCGAGAAGGCTGCGCGAGGCATGACGGTGTCGCATCCTGCTTCGACTGCCTTAGCCTTCAGGTCGCCCTGGAGGTGTGAGAGGAAGCCGATGATGGATGTGCTGCGCTTGAGCTTGGTCTTCAGCTTGGGGATCAGCGTCAGCGGCTTGGCGTTGGCGTTGTTGAGGTCGAAGACGATCAGGCCTGGACGGTCTTCTTCTGCTCCGCTGACGAGCGCGGCGATGGCCTCTTTATCGTTTTTGACGAAGGCGACCTTGACCCCGAGCTTGCGGGCTGTCTCCTGAATCTTGGCGATGAAGAAGAGATCTTCGATGAAGAAGAAGATCTTTGTTGGCGCGTCGTCCGGGATAGGGATGGTGCGGCCCTGAGAGTAATCGATGGGCTGGGAGTCGCTCTGGTAGCTGCTGCGTCCGTGCCCGTTGCTGCGGCTCTGGTAGTTGCCGTTGCTGTGGTCGATGGTGGATGGCGGAGTGTCGGCAAAGTTTCCGTTGACGACGCGATAGCTATGGTCCATCGGGCCGACGAAGCTGCGAGGGCCACGCTGCTGTTGCTTTCCGCCGCCGCCCTTGCGCTTGAAGCCGCCGCTGTTGTTGCCGGGCTGGTGGGTGTCACGGTCGCGGTAGCCACCACCGTTGCTGCTGAAGCCGCCGCCGTTGCTGGCGCTGGCCGTATTGCCGGGATTGTCGGATGGGCGCTGACGGTCGCGGTCGCGGAACTTTTTCTTCCAGCGTTTGCCGCTGGATGAGCCGTTCTGCTGCTGGCCGCCATTGGCCTGAGAGCCCTGGTTTGCGTGAGGCTGGAAGGTTTGAGGAGCGGCTGAGCCCTGAATGGAGCCGATCGGCTGACCAACAACCTGGTCGCCGTTGGACTGTGCGCCCTGTGGGGCATCGCCTTTGTTCTTGCGCTTGCGACGGCGGCGACGGCTGCTTTTGGACTGACCCATGCCGTGCGGGATACCTTGCCCGGCAAATTGCGACTCACCGTCCTGCTGGCCGGGAGACATTGTCGAACCCTGGTGAGAATCTACCTCGGGTACATTCTGCTCTGAAGTCATGCTTCCACTTCCTATTGCTTTCGATCGCAATTAACGGTTCTCTCCCACGCAACGGTCTCTCTTCTCCGCGAGATTTGCGGAGAAGCAACCAAACCGGTATTGCAGCGTCGGATGAAACAGTCTCAAGTTTTACTCGAACGGACGTCTTCTAATTGATTTGGCTACGATCACACCGGCAATACCGGCTACGCACAGCCTGGAGCGCCTGACAGCGGCGAACCTTGGATTTCACCCTCTACCTGTTTTGCGACAGAGTCCGATAAAGCCGGTCTACTGTAAATCCTGTGTTTTTTACCGCCAGACATGCACGCATGGTGCTCATTGACGGTAACACAGTGATCGGCACCCACAGCCGGTCCACAAGGCAACTCCTAGGGTACGCGCAAAAACGATACTTTGCAAGCGGTCTCTTCTGCGACTTTCAGGGTACTGGGCTATTTGAAGGTCGGTTGGGTCAGCTGGAGGCGTAAAGGGCCGCTTCGTGAGAGCGGCCCTTGCTAACTTGATGGCCAGTCGCTGGCCTCCTAAAAACTTCCGATGAAGGAAGCAGACCCGAACTCGTGGTCTACACCATCGATCGGGTGTAGCTTCTTTCGAGCCGGGGGCAGATCATCGGCACACTCCGAATCTCGGAAAGGTGCTGCCTGCCGTGTAAGTGCAATCCAATCACCAAAACTATAACGTTACATTGGCAGGAATATCCTTGTTCAGACATGTTTGTCATTCTGAAAATAGGAGACGAGGCTAAGTTATCTCCGTATTTTGGTAGTTTGTAGCATAATGGGACGAATTGACCCTTGCAGAGCTGGGACCTATAATCTATGTGTTCCGGCAGCCCTCTCGTTTGACACCGATTTGCTTGAGAAAGAGGTCGGGTGATCGAGGTAAAAGATGGGCGTGCTCTGGTCGTCAGGGTACGTTGATCGAGTGGATGGAGGGAACGGCTCAGAAGACCTGCACGAGTGGGTCTGACGCCGGATAAGGTTTGGCCAATCCCCGAAGGAGTACCACACACCGCATGAATCGTACCTTTGCTTTTGCTACCGCTCTCGCTGCGGGACTGACATCCGCTGCTGGAGTGGCACAGACTGCTGGCACACAAGCGCCGGCAGCCGCCTCCACCGCACCTTCCACCCAGGCAGCGCCCCCAGCGGTCGCGCCTCACGCGGTACCGGCGAAGATTGCGCTGATCGAATATGAGCAGGCAGCCGCTGCAACCAACGAAGGTCAGCGTGCCCTTCAGGACCTGCAGAAGAAATATGATCCGAAGAAAAATCAGCTGCAGACGCTAGCTGGCGAAGTAGACACGCTGAAGAAGCAGTTGCAAGCTGCGCCGGCTACGATGACCGAGCAGGAGCGTGCAACCAAGCTGCGCGCGATCGACGCGAAGGAGAAGCAGCTCCAGCGCGATGGCGAAGATGCGCAGAACGCTTACGGGGCTGACCTGCAGGCGTCTGTTGGCGCAGTTGCGAAGAAGCTGGGACCGGTTGTCATTAAGTATGTGCAGGACAATGGCTACACGATGCTGATCGATAACACCGGACAGCAGGGCGGCATGTCTGTGCTGTGGACGCTTCCGGGGACGGACATCTCACAAGCCGTTGTCGATGCGTACAACGCCTCATCCGGCGTGGCGGCGCCAGTTCCTTCCGCACCATCGCCAGCGGCTCATCCGCACGCAGCGACTACACCATCGACCGCACCGAAGGCTGCGGCTCCGAAGCAGTAAAGCTGATATGTTTTTTCTGAGGAGAGGCCTGCTGCCAGGCCTCTTCTTTCTCGAAGAGCCACGCAAATTCAGTTGGCGCAGCTCAGATACGATCGGCCTGTAGAGATGTTCGCACCCGACTTATGAAGCGAAGCTGAAGCTGTAAAGATTTCCCGAACTTATCGAATGATCGAAGGAGTACCACAAACCGCATGAACCGCACTCTTGCTCTAGTCTCCGCGCTTGGCGCCGGATTGATGACCACAGCCGGGATCTCTCAGACACCTGCGGCACCGGCGCCGGCCCCTGCTGGACCGGCCGCACCTGCTGCAGTAGAACCACAGGCCATTCCTGCAAAGATCGCGCTGGTCGCCTTTGAGCAAGCGGTCTTCGCAACCAATGAGGGCCAGCGTGCTGTTCAGTCGATCCAGGACAAGTACAAGCCGAAGAAGGACCAGATTGACGTTCTTTCCAAAGAGGTCGATTCGCTGAAGGCGCAGTTGCAGAGTGCGCCTGCCACTCTGTCGGATGAGGAGCGTGCGTCTCGGCTGCGGAACATCGACGTGAAAGAGAAGGAGCTGAACCGCAATGCTGAGGACGCGCAGACTGCTTACAACGCGGATCTGCAGGAGGCCTATGGCAAGGTGGCTACGAAGGTCTCGGTCACGCTGAAGGATTATGTCGGCAAGAATGGTTACACGCTGCTGCTGGATGTGAGCGGTCAGCAAAGCAATGTGATGTGGGCTGTGCCGAGTACGGACGTAACCCAGGCGGTGGTGACGGCGTATAACGCGAGCTCTGGTGTGGCTGCTCCGATTCCGTCTGGTCCGTCCGCCGCTCCGACAACGGCTCGTCCGCGTCCGACGACTCCGAAGCCAGCAGCGCCGAAACAGTAAGTCTCTGATAAACGAGGTTGACGGGGGAAGAGGCTCAGGAGCCTCCTCCCCCCGTTTCGTTGGATTGAGATTGGACTAAGCACAGGAGTCCTGTGGAAAAACCTGTGGATCGCGGTCGACAGAAAACGCGGAAGGCCTGCAATGGGGTGAGTGTCTCAAAATGGCGCAGTGAGATGCTTGACGCCTAACCTCATGTAAATGATGGTGTTGGTCGACCGTCGGTGTGATTCACCAAGCGAATGACTGAGCACTCACGGCAACTATTGCTATTTCAAGGGTTTCCACAGAACGACGTTACGACCAGGTTACAAATTCCCGCATCTAATTATGTTGCACCCCATAAACTCTCGAGACATTCAGCTGACTAGCCGTTTTTGGGCAAGAGGTTGCGGCGAAGTTCGAGAGCGTTTCCAACGAAAAATTACCCAGGTTACTCTTCGCCTACCTTGAGGACGGCGAGAAAAGCTTCCTGCGGAATGTCGACTTTACCGATACGCTTCATGCGTTTTTTGCCCTCTTTTTGTTTCTCGAGGAGCTTCCGTTTGCGGCTGATGTCGCCGCCGTAACATTTGGCGATGACGTTTTTGCGGATGGCTGTGACAGTTTCGCGAGCGATGACCTTGGAGCCGATGGCTGCCTGGATGGCGACCTCGAACATCTGACGTGGAATGAGTTCGCGCATCTTGGAGACGAGGGCTCGTCCGCGCTGCTGAGCGAAGTCTTTGTGGATGATGACGGAGAGAGCATCGACGGGGTCGCCGCCGATGAGGATATCCATCTTGACCATGGGTGAGACCCATGTCCCGGCGAGCTGGTAGTCGAGTGAAGCGTAACCGCGAGAGACAGTCTTGAGGCGGTCGTAGAAGTCGAGGACGATCTCGTTGAGTGGAAGCTCGTAGGTGATGAGGACGCGAGTGTCGGAGACGTACTCCATGTTCTGCTGACGGCCGCGTTTTTCTTCGACGAGCTTTAAGATTCCGCCGACGTACTCTTCGTTGGTGAGAATCTTTGCGGTGATGACGGGCTCTTCGATCTGCTCGATGTTGCTGGGGTCGGGCCAGCGCGAGGGATTGTCGACTTCAATCGCGCTGCCGTCGGTGAGGGTGATCTTGTAACGCACGCCGGGAGCGGTGGTGATGAGGTCGAGGTCGTACTCTCGTTCCAGGCGCTCCTGAATGATTTCAAGATGGAGCAGGCCGAGGAAGCCACAGCGGAATCCGAAGCCGAGGGCGACGGAGGATTCGGGTTCGAAGGAGAATGAGGCGTCGTTGAGGCGAAGTTTTTCGAGGGCGTCGCGCAGCATCGCGTGCTCGTGCGAGTCGACGGTGTAGAGACCGGCGAAGACCATGCTCTTAATGTCTTCGAAGCCGGGGAGCGCTTCAGCACAGGGGTTTTCGACCGAGGTGATGGTGTCGCCCACCTTGGTGTCAGCAACGTTTTTGATGGTTGCGACGAAGAAGCCGACTTCACCTGCGCTTAGTTCAGCGAGTTCAACGGGCTTTGGAGTCATGACGCCCATGCTCTCGACGTCGAAGGTCTTGCCATTGGACATGACCTTAATCTTCATGCCTTTGCTGAGCTTGCCGTTGATGATACGGGCGAGGACGATGACTCCTCTGTATGGATCGAACCAGCTATCGAAGATGAGTGCCTGCAGCGGTGCTTCGGGGTCGCCCAGTGGCGGTGGAAGGAGCGTGACGACAGCTTCGAGGATGCTCTCTACGTTGAGGCCGGTCTTCGCGCTGACGGCGATGGCGTCGTCTGCGGGGAGGCCGACGGATTTTTCGATCATCTCCTTCGTGCGCTCGACGTCGGCGCTGGGGAGATCGATTTTGTTGATGATGGGGATGATCTCGAGGCCGTTGGAGATGGCGAGGTAGGCGTTGGCGAGCGTTTGAGCTTCGACGCCTTGTGAGGCATCGACGACGAGCAGAGCGCCTTCGCAGGAGGCCAGGGAGCGCGAGACTTCGTAGGAGAAGTCGACGTGGCCCGGGGTGTCGATGAGGTTGAGCTGATAGGTATCGCCGTCGTGCGCCTTGTACATCATGCGGACGGTGTGGGCCTTGATGGTGATGCCGCGCTCGCGCTCAAGGTCCATGGCGTCAAGCACCTGGGCCTGCATCTCGCGGGAGGTCAGCGAGCCAGTTAGCTCGAGAAGCCGGTCAGAAAGAGTGGACTTGCCGTGGTCGATGTGCGCGATGATCGCGAAGTTGCGGATGTGACTTGGATCCATTTTGTAGCTGGGTTGCCTCAGTATCCATGTTAACACCCGCGTGGATGCGGCGAAGGCGTGGCTTGAAGCGGCGGATAAATGCTTTATCCAAATTCAAAAGCGGATGATATTGTTCTCCGCAAGGCAAAAGACCCGATCTTTCCACCATGGGTTGGTGGACATCCCCGGCAGCACACGAGGAGATGTGGTGATTCGATTCGCTGCCGCGATTTTGCTTGCAGTTCTTCCAGGGTGTGGGGTGGCGCAGCGTTTGGATGCTGCGTCGGAGCAAGACGTGTGGCTGGCGGATCGAGGCGAGTTGCCGGATGCGCCAAAAACAGCGCGGATTGAGCCGATGGTGTGGGATGAGTTTGCGGAGGTAAAGACGAGTGATCAGTCGCGTGCTCCTGCGTCTCAATCCGAGGCGACGGAGCCGTATCACTGGAAGGGTTTGCTGCTGCAGTCGTTTGCGTTCGATATGTTGTCGAACGCGACGAGGATTATGACGGCTGATCAGGATGATCGACATATTCTGCTGAACAAGCCATTCTGGTCTGATTATTGGGCTTCGTTACAGCAATTTAATATGCGGCGCTGGAATGATGGCGACAGCATTAAGGTGAACTACATTGGGCACCCGATGGAGGGTGCGATTGCAGGCTATATCGAGATACAGAACGATCCGCGGGGACGCGACCTGATGATCTCGCGCGATCGGCGCTACTGGGATAGCAGATTTCGCGCGTTTCTGTGGGAGACCGTGTATTCGACGCAGTGGGAGATTGGACCGTTTGGAGAGACTGCGATTTTTAACCAAGGCGGGTTTACGTATCCGATCCGATGTCCCAAGCATGATCTGGTGTGCGATGCAACGGCGCCGTACACGAACAATACGGGCTGGGTGGACTTTATTATTACGCCGACGGTTGGCACGCTTTGGCTGCTTGGGGAAGATACCGTGGATCGGTTTATCTCGGATCCACTGGTAAGAAAGCATCCAAATTCATTCGGGATCAAGATGGTGCGCGCTTCGCTGAATCCTCCGGCGTCGCTGGCGAATATATTGCGTGGACGTTTTCCATGGTGGCGCGACTATGAACATCCGAATGACTATGAGTCGTTTGCCGTAGGTAAGTTCGAACGCGCGATGGACGAGGAGCCGAAGGAACATTGGGATTTGAATCCGCACTATACCTCGCTGGGGTTAGGGACATACCAGACGGGGTGTCTTGATTGTCGTACTACGACGACAGGCGCGGGGGTTGAGCTAGGGGTTGCAGTACGGAAGTATCTCGATGTTGTTGCAGATCTGGGAGTGCAGCCTCATGCGAGTCCGCTTTCGTCGCTCAACGTTGGGGGGTCGTTGTTTACGGGAAACTTTGGTGTGCGTTCGGGATATTCGGGGCGGATGTTTGCGCTGAAAGTGACGTTGGCCCAGGGTTTCGCGAGCTACTCTCGGAGTCAGCAGACGCCGCCGACCGAAGCTGATCCGAATCCTCCAACTATGCGGAACTTTAACTTTTCCGCTGTCGCGGCGCTGTCGGGAGATATTCGATTCGGCACGCACTTTGCGTTTCGAACGACGGTGGAGCAGATGCTGATTCGTTACAAGAGTTCTGTGCGTGATCCGCCGGGGATTGGAACGCCTCCGCGGCTATCGTTTCTGTCGCACGATAACTACATCAACTCGACGAACTGGGGGGTAAACGTAGGCCCGGTTCTGCGTTTCTAGTGCGAGTCGAGTGCCAGCGACTTTTGTGTGAGCGCATTTTATGTCTGCGCACCTTACAATTGGCAAGACGATGGCGCGGATGACTTCTAAAACTTTGGTGCGACGTTGGGCGCTGGTGGTGAGCTGTGCGCCACTCGTGATGCTTGCAGGTTGTCCGCAGGATCAGACGTCTGCGCCTGGTAAGGTTCCAGCGCAGGCGACGGCACCAGCGATCACGGCGGGGCCGAACGCGAACGCGGGGCAGGCAGGGCAGCCTGCGGCATCGCAGATTTCGAATGTCGATACTGCTGCCAAGGCTGCGAAGGTGCAGCTGCTTATCAATCAGGCTGAGGCGGCTTACAAGAGTGGGGTGGACAACTATCGCGCGGGGCGTCTGGATGCGGCGAGGTTGGACTTTGACTCTGCCGTCGATTTGATGCTGACCAGCGGGGTGGATTTGAAGACCGATCCTCAGCTTGCCGATGAGTTCGATCATCTGCTGAACGCGGTGAACTCGCTTGAGATGGCTGCGTTGAAGCAGGGGAATGGATTCTCGCCCGTTCTCGAGGCCGCTCCACTGGATGCTGCGAATGAAGTTACGTTTCCGGCGAACGCGGCTTTGACTGCGAAGGTCACTAACGAGTTGAAGACGACGCAGTCCGACTTTCCGTTGGTGGTGAATGATTATGTCGCGGGTTTCATCAGCTATTTTTCAAACTCGCCCGCGGGGCATGCGCATCTGCTGCGGTCGCTGGAGCGCGCGGGGAAGTATAAGGAGATGATCTCGAAGAACCTGCGTGACCAGGGCGTGCCGCAGGATTTGATCTATCTGGCGGTGGCGGAGTCGGGGTTTCAGCCGCAGGCGATGAATGCGCGATCGGGTGCTGGAGGCATGTGGCAGTTTATGCCGACGGGGGCGTATGGCCTGGCGCGCAATGGGTGGTTCGATGAGCGGTTTGATCCGCAGAAGTCTTCGATCGCATATGCGAAGTACATGAAGACGCTCTACAACCAGTTTGGGGATTGGTATCTGGCGATGGCGGCGTATGACTGGGGTCCGGGTAATGTTCAGCGCGCTGTGATGAAGACTGGCTACGCGGATTTCTGGGAGTTGTATCGTCGCGGCAATCTCCCAGCGGAGACGAAGAACTATGTTCCAGGAATCATTGCGGCGATCATCATGGCAAAGAATCCGGAGCAGTATGGGCTGGACAAGATCGTTCCTGATTCTCCAGTGGTTTCGGATACGGTGACTGTCGATTATTCGATCGACCTGCGGCTTGTGGCAGATGTGACCAACTCGTCGCTGCCTGAGATTGTGGCGCTTAATCCGAGTCTGCTGCGGATGACGACTCCGCGCGATATGTCGTTCGATCTCCATATTCCGGTGGGGACGCGTGATGTCTTTGCGGAACGGATCAAGGAGATTCCTGATGACAAGCGCAGCAGCTGGCGCTTTCATGTGGTGAAGGCGGGGGAGTCACTTGATGGCATTGCTACGGGTTTTCATGCGCATGCGAATGACATTGTTGCGGCGAACGGTCTGCCTGCTGGCGGTGGTGTGGATACGGGAGACGAGCTTGTAGTTCCTGTTACGAGTGCTGCTGCGAGTGCGCGGCCGCAGCGGTATGCGGTTCGTCGTGGCGATACGCTTGTCACCGTCGCCGATCGATTTGGCGTATCGGTGGAGGAGTTGCGGCGCTGGAATCATCTGTCATCGAACTCGGTCCGTCCGGGAGCTTCGCTTTCGGTGGCGGAGCCGGTGAAGCTTGCGCCGGGAACACATGTGCGCAGTAGAAGCGCTCGAGGGAAGAGTGGTTCGCATAGCGCGGCGAGCGGTGTTCATGCGGGTTCTGCACACACGAGCTCAAAGCACGCGAGTCAGAAGGGCAGTGGATCTACGAAGACAGCGAAGAAAAATGGCGGGTCGACGAACCAGAGTGCATCCTCCAAAACGAAACCGAAAGCTACACGATAAGCTTCCTCATGAAAAAGATTGCTTGCCTTCGGTAGCGCTTGGATGCATCCTGTTGCTAGAATCTCGTGCCAGGATGTAAAGATGTTTGTTGTGGGTTGTAGCTAGTAAGGCAACGTGAGTGGCGGAAGTAAAGAGCAGTGAGGGGACAACAACGATGACGTTCGAGGACACGATCAAGCTTCATGCAGCTGGAGCCGATGACGACAACAACTATGGCGATGAAGCCGATGACCATGAAGATTCACACCGCTTCGACGACGATGAAGAAGAAGAGGTAACGATGACGTCGGATGACGATGATGAGGAGCTCGACGATGACGACGACGAGCTTCAAGGAACGCATGCCGAGGACGCGAAGCTCTTTGCGCTGCCCCCTTCACCCGTCAACAGCTATGAGCCTCCGACGAAAGAGTCTCAGCTGCCAGTAAAGAGTGTCGCTTCGCAGAGCGCCGTGAAGCCTGCTGCGAAGAAGGTCGCGCCGGTTAAGAAAGCGGTTGTTGCGAAGAAAGTAGCACCGGTTAAGGCTGCTGCCAAGAAAGTCGCTGCGAAGAAGCCGGTGGCGAAGAAAGTCGCTGCGAAGAAAGTTGTCGCGAAGAAAGCTGCGGTAAAGAAATCCGTGGCGAAAAAAGTTCTGGCGAAGAAGGCTCCTGCGAAGAAGGCCTCCGCCAAAAAGGGATCTGCCGCGAAGAAGGTCAGTGCTCTGCGCGGCGGTAAGGTCGCTCCTAAAAAAGCGGCCGGCAACAAGGGCACTGTAAGCAGTAAAAAACTAAAGAAGAGAGGTACTACCTTGGCAACTAAGAAAGCAGTAAAGAAGGCACCAGCGAAGAAGGCAGCAGCGAAGAAGGCTCCTGCTAAGAAGGCAGCAGCAAAGAAGGCTCCTGCGAAGAAAGCTGTAAAGAAGGCTGTAAAGAAGGCTGCAAAGAAGGCCCCAGCAAAGAAGTAAGCACGTTTAAGGCAAGCAAATAGGCCCGGACTCCTCAATTGAGAGCCCGGGCCTTTTTGCGTCTGCTGATACGAATTTACTTTTTGTTGGCGGCGATTTCGGCGAGGACTTCAGTGCTGTGGTTCTGGATGTCCTTCACGTCCCAAACCTTCACAACCTTGCCGTCGGGGGAGATGAGGAAGGTTTCGCGGTTGGCGAACTTGGCAACGCCGAAGTTTTTGACGGGAACACCGTAGGCATCGACGACTTTGTGGTCTGGGTCTGCGAGGAGCTTGAAGCTGAAGGTATCCTTCGAGCACCAGGTCTTGTGGCCTTCGACGGTGTCGAGGCTGACGCCGAGGACGACCGCGTTGGCTGCGTCATACTTGGCGATGTCGCGCTGGAAGTTGTGGGCTTCGATGGTGCAGCCGGTGGTCTGGTCCTTAGGGTAGAAGTAGAGGACAACCCACTTGCCTTTGTAGTCGGTGAGGCTGACGGGCTTGTCTTCCTGGGAGGGCAGGGTGAAGTTGGGCGCGGTCGCGCCAGCCTGTATGGCGTCTGCCGCGGGCGCTGCATGGGCTCTGATGCCTAGGCCGCACGCTGCTGCCACGCCGATGATTACTGCGATCCAAACTGCTTTGCGCATGGTGGTTCCCCTTATGTGTTTCTTTTAGCTGTAGACGAGTGTAAGCCGCATAAGACGCGGGCTGAATGTGTTGTGAGCAATTTTACCCTTCGTCGATGAGCTGTTTACAAAGCCTTGACAATATCTTTACCTGGCAACGATGGCGATGCCGGCATCATTGGCGGCGCTAAGGATCGCTTTGGGATCGAACATGAGGGTTCTGCCCGCTTCGATGGCGAGGCAGGTGGCTCCGGCGGATCTCATGGCTTCAATCGTGGCGACGCCGATGACGGGGACGTCGAAGCGCATGTCTTGATTGGGTTTGGCGACTTTGACGACAGTGAGGGAGCGGCGGAGGGTGGTTGCTGGGTGTGGGGTAGTGCTGATTTCGGTGTCTATCTCGCCGTCTAGAGTGTGATCAAGGGTACGGAAGAGAGCGCCGGCGCGGGCGATGGTGGCGTCGGTGCCTTCCATTGCTTCGACGGCGACGCAGGCCTGCGCGGCGATGACGACGGTCTGGCCGAGGTCGTAGGTGGCGATGGCCTGGGCGACGGTGCGGCCGTAGGTGATGTCCTTTTGCTCCTCTTCGTCTGGGGCGCGGAGGGTGAGGACGCCGGGTTGTGCGAGGAGAGGCTCCAGGTATTGGGTGGACGAGATGAGCTCGATGCCTTCGTCGCCTAGTACCTTTGCGATGGCGCCGAGGAGCATGTCGGTGTTGCGGGTGCGGAGGTTGAGGAGGAGTTTGGCGAGGCGCCAGTCGGGGCGGATGCTGGAGAAGATCTGTTTGTGTTTGACCTGACCGGCCATGGTGGCGCGGGTGACGCCTTCGGACTGGAAGGTTTCGATGAGGCGGGAGAGCTCGCCGAGGGAGAGCCAGTGGACGTGGATGCCGGGGTCGGCTGCGGCGCGGGTGTCAATCTCGGGGTCGGTCTCTTCTTTGATGGCCGCGACGACGACGGTGAGGCCGTGGGCGCGTGCTGCGTCGAGCAGGAGGAAGGGGAAGCGGCCGTTGCCGGCGATCAGGCCTAGTTTCGACATGGATATGTCTAGTGTATGCGGATGTCCTGCCGGACGGGCCCACTTCGCGTGGAGCGGTCACTTCGTGACATGTGTGCCCGGTCTCGGCAATGCAATATGCGAGGGTCCTCCCGTTGGTCGGAATCAGCATAGGCCCGACCAACGGGAGGACCACGTCAGTTCTTCTGCAACGACAAGGTATACACGCCACGAAGTGGCCGCCCCACGCGCAGTGGGTTTCTACAGCTTCTTAAAGTCAAGAGCAAATTTGCCGCGAGGTAAGACCAATCGCTTGTGGGAAAAAGTGATCTTCGGTTGTTGTGGTGAGTTATGGTGCTTTGTGGTTGATCTTTGGTTGTTATTCGGTTTATTCCGGCTATGCCGGCATCTACCGGGTTTCGCGGCATGAATCTTTGCGCGCAAAACGTGGACATAACGTGGTCATTTGCATGGTGAATGTGGACAGCAAGGTGACCCTTCTGTCGCCGGTGGTGTTTCGGATAATGGCGTTTTTGTGACGGCTAAACCATATCTCAAATCGATATGTGGGTAGCCGGGCAATGCGAATTGCCAGGAGCGAAGACCGCTCTCCTTCTCTGTCGAAACTATATGGGCACCCGGCAAACGCAGATTCCCTTCGCGAATGACAACTAGAAAAGCAAAGGCAACAGCAACAGCAACAGCAAAGACGCAGACGCAGACAACGCACCCCTTTGGGGGTAACAACTAAAAAGCGAAAGCGATTCTCTACACCAACTGCGGGCGTTGCGCTCGTTTTGTTTGCTGTTACGGCTGCGCCTCCGGATGTTCCGAGAGACTCAGGGTGTTTCCATCAGGGTCTTTGAACCAGGCTACTTTGGCGCCGGTGGGTGCAGTCCAGATTCCTGAGTCGTCTTGTTCTAAGAACCCGTAGCGTTCGAATTGAACTCCAGCCGTTTTCAGACTTTGAACGACTGAGTCTATCTCGGTGACCTGCCAGCCCAATACTGTGCCTGGTGTCGGCGGTAGCTCCTTGCCCATGCCCAGACGGAGCATGATGCCATTCGCATCGTAGACGAGGGCAAACGGAGGCTCTTCACTAACCAGGCGCAGACCGAGTGTGTCGCCGTAGAAGCTCTTCGCGCGATCCACGTCGATGATGGTTATAAATCCAATGATGTTGTACTCGCGGAGTCCGGAGGGTTTCGTCATGCAGACATCATGAGTGAATAGTTTGAATGGCGCAAGAATGGCAGTATGCCAAAATGTATCGATAATGCGACACAGCAAGATTTTGAGAGACTTTGATCCGAAGAGTGGCGTTTCCGTCTCCACACTCGCCTATGAGTACCCCGCTGGGTTTCAAGTTGCGGAACATGCGCATGGGGCGGATCAGCTCATCTATGCCATTCGCGGAGTCATGGAAGTATTTTCAGGTCAAAGCATGTGGCTGGTCCCTCCACGCTTTGCGCTCTGGGTTCCCGCAAAGACTTACCACCGCATCCACATGCCGGGCACGGTTTCGATGCGGACGTTGTACCTTCGGCCAGGACTGGTGCGTATGCGGTCCTCCGGGAACACCGTACTTTACGTGACCCCGCTGCTGCGTGAACTTATGCTGGAGACCGTGCGCATGGGGAAGCTGCGAACGAGGCAGCATCACGAACGAGCGCTGCGTGATCTGGTTGTTCTGCATCTGGAGTGTGCATCTCCGGTTCCGACGTTCGTGGCGCTGCCGAGAGACGAACGAGCTTTGCATGTCGCCCAGGCTGTGTTGTCGGCGCCTGAACTGACGAAGTCTCTCGCCGCAATTTGCAGGGATGCCGGAGTCAGCGTCAGGACGATTCAGAGGATTTTTCGCACGGAGACTGGCACCAGCTTTGAGGTGTGGCGGCGACAGGTTCGACTGACGAAGGCTGTGGAGCTTCTCGTTCAGGGGCGCTCCATCAAGGAGATCGCCTTCTGCATCGGGTACCGGCAACCGAGCGCGTTTGTTGAGATCTTTCGACGGACGTTTGGCATGCCGCCTAAAGCATGGGCTGCGCGGCTGGAGAAACTAAACCATGATAGCTAGAGGTGGCATCCGCTCTTCTTCGAAACCTTGTCGCGCGATGCTGACGGTGGTTACGGGTGCTATTGCGGATCTCGGCGAAAGCGGTTCGCGCTTCGCGCGAATGCCCACATCTCAAAATCGAGATATGGGGCACCCGGTAGATGTGATGTCGAGGAGCTACTTCGTCTTTGCAACCTCGTCGGCGAGGTGGATGGTGCGACCGGTTTGGGCGGAGCGGCGGGCGGCGTCCAGGATGCGGACGACGGCTACGTTGGTGTCGAGTGAGGTGAGATCGTGTTGGGGCTTGAGGGTGCCGTTGATGACGGCTGCCAGGTAGCTGAGGGAGCTATTCTGTGGTTTGGCGAGTGGGGGTGCGGTCTCAACGTGCTCGGTTGGCTCGCCGTGGAGGCGGATGCGGAGTTTGGCGCCGGGGTCTTTGTTGTCGTAGAGGGTGTCGACGTAGCCGGTGGCGCCGTAGATCTCCATGTCTTTGCGGGAGAAGGGCCAGTTCCATGAGCCCTGGATGATGGCCTGGGCGCGGGGGTAGGTGAGGATGACGGTGCTGTCGTCTTCGACGTTGGGGTAGATCTGCGGCTTGATGTGGAGGGTGACGGCGCTGACGGTTTGGGGGAGTTCGTCGTGCATGATCCAGGTGGAGAGATCGACGCCGTAGCAGCCGAAGTCGAAGAGGGCGCCTGCGCCGTTTTGTTTGGGGTCGGTGAGCCAGCTGAAGAAGGCGGGGCTGACGCCGATCTCCTTGGGGCCTTCGTGACCGTCGTGGACGACGAGCTTGCGGAGGTCACCGATCTTGCCTTCGCTGAGGATGTTTGCGGCGGCGGTGTTGGAGTTGTACCAGGTGGTCTCGTAGTTGGTGAGGACGGGGACGTTGTATTTTTCGGAGAGGCGCTGGATGGCGAGGGCGTCTTCTACCGTTGTGGCGAGGGGCTTCTCGACCATCGCTGCGATGTGGAGGGGAGCGGCCTGCTCAATGGCGGCGCGATGGCCGGCGATGGAGGTGTAGACGAGGATGGCCTGCGGGTGCGTGCTCTTGAGCATCGCTTCTTCGGTTGGGAAGAAGAGGTTGTCGGGGAGGTGGGTGCTGGCGGCGTATTTTTGGCGCAGGGCTGCGTCGGGCTCGGAGATGCCGACGAGGGTGACCTCGGGGTGGGAGGAGAGGGTGTGGAAGAAGCCCATGACGTGGTCGTGGTTGAGGCCGACGACGGCTACGCGGATGGGTGGAGTGGCTTGGGCCTTTGCTGCGAAGGGAAAGATGGAGGCGATGAGGGCAGCGGCGAGGAGGAGGCGGGTTGGAACGGAGGAGATCATGGTTGGACCCGAGTTTCGCTTGTGAGGTGACGATTATTTGATGATGCCGCGTTCGCTGTTGGCGATGAAGTCGGCTAAGTAGGCTACGTGTTCGCCTGCGTTGCCGGCGGCGATGGTCTCGCGGATGGCGGTGAGGGCGTCGGAGATGTTGAGTTTCGAGGCGAGGAGGGTGCGGTAGGCGGCGCGGAGCTCTTTGAGCTGCTGCTGGGTGAAGCCCTTGCGCTCCAGACCTACTTTGTTGAGGCCGTAGGCGTGATTGTTGCGCTCGATTGAGGTGAGGGAGTAGGGAAGGACGTTTTGCGTGATGGTGGTGCCCCCGCCGATGTAGGCGTAGCGGCCGATGCGGCAGTACTGATGGACGGGGCAGAGAGCGCCGACGACGGCGAAGTCTTCGACGATGACGTGGCCGGCGAGGGTGGCGGAGTTGGCGAGGATGCAGCTGTTGCCGATGACGGAGTCATGGCCGATGTGGGTGTAGGCCATGATGAGACAGTCGGAGCCGAGGCGGGTGGTGCCGCCGCCGCCCTTGGTGCCGCGTGAGATGGTGACGTACTCGCGGATGGAGTTGTTGTCGCCGATGACGACGGCTGTGGGTTCGCCTGCGTACTTGAGGTCTTGCGGGGAGATGCCGATGCAGGCGAAGGAGTAGATGCGATTCTTGGCGCCCATGGTGACGTGGCCGGCTTCGTCTCCACCTAGGACGACGTGGGAGACGAGTTCGCAGTCTTCGCCGAGGATGACGTTGGGGCCGATGGTGCAGTAGGGGCCGACCGTGCAGCTTGCGGGGATCTGTGCTTCCGCTGCGACGATGGCGGTGGGGTGGATGCTCACTCTGGTGTTGCCTCAGGTGCTACTTTTTTGGCGACGCGGGGGACGACCTGGCACATGACGGTGGCGTCGCAGACGAGCTTGCCGTCAACGGTGATGGTGCCGCCCATCTTTACGGCTCGGCTGCGCCAGTTGAGGACGGTGACCTCGATGCGGAGCTGATCGCCGGGGGTGACGGGGCGGCGGAAGCGGGCGTTTTCGATGCTGGTGAAGACCATGAGCTTGGAGTCGCGGTCGGGGATCTCGTTGAGGAGGAGAGCGCCGCCGGCCTGGGCGATGGCTTCGACCATGAGGACGCCGGGCATGATGGGGTAGTCGGGGAAGTGGCCCTGGAAGTGAGGCTCGTTGATGGTGACGTTTTTGATGGCGACGATGCGCTGCTTGCGTTCGATCTCGATGACGCGGTCGATGAGGAGGAAGGGATAGCGATGCGGCAGGAGGGACATGATCTCGAGGATGTCCATCGTGGTGGGCAGCGTTGGCTGCTGGTCGGGATTTTGGTCTGGCGTTGGATCGCTCATGGCAAAGATGAGTATAAACGCCGTTTGGAGCAGGATGCTCTGAGGTGTCGCAGGATATTGACCGTTTCGAATTTGCTTATTATTTGGGAGCGGGTTTCTCAGGGCTGATCGAGTCGGCAAATTTTTGTCTCGCGATCACGGAACGGCGTTGTGGACGTACTCTGTTGTAGGGAAAAAGGAGAGGGCGATGGGCGGAGATTGGACTAGACGGGAGTTTCTTGGCCGGTCGGCTGCCGTGGCGGCCTCTCTGGGGTTAGCGGGTGCCGCGGGTGAGATTGGAGCGGAGACTATTGCGCCTTCAGGTCTGCGTGGGCGCTTCCTGACTCATGTTTCGGTGGTGCGGGTGAATCAGATTGAGGTAACTCCTGATCGCTCGATTGGTGAAGATGAGGCGATGGATAACAGGCCGGAGCGCATTCGGTCGCGGCGGGAGGCGTTTCGAGCGGGTTGTCCTGATGGGAAGATGACCTGGGCCATCAGCTGGCTTGCGCTGAAGGACAACCGCAAGATGTACCAGGATATTCGGCGATTGCTCGCTTCGTATCACGATCAATATGGCGACGAGATCACGTTTATTCCTGGCGGCTACTTTGCGCCAATGTATGCGACTCGGGAGGACATCCGTAAGACGATTCATCAAGCACTGGGGATGATTACGGAGATGGTCGGGGGTGGGTATCGGCCCCAGTGTCTGGTGGCGGGATTTATGGATGCAGAGAATCAGCGCCTGCTCGCTGCGGATGAGGGCATTCATGTTTGCCAGGGACAGATCTGGAGCCAGCTGGGTATCGACAATGGGGATGGAGACGGGGGGATCTGCTATCCGTACTATCCGAGTCGCGAGCATTATTTGAAACCGGCTCAGGGGCCTGCGGATTTCATCGACTGTGTTTGTCTGGACGGTTGGACCTGCGATTTTCTGACGGCGAGGCGGAACGGCTTTCAGGGGGGATTCAATAGCAGGTTGGGTGTGGGACCGATCGAGTCGGTGGGGAATCTCGGGGTCGACGTTGGTCGTAAGGAGATGATGGATACCACTGCGGTGCACTTCGACACGGGGTATACGCTGAACAACTTTGGATGGGTGACCGCGATCTGGGAGGTGTCGATTGGCCATGATGCGGATCTGACGTATTGGCTTCAGAGGATACGGGAGAGATGGCCGGATACCAAGGTCCAAACGGAAGGGGAGTTTGGACTGGAGTGGAGGAAGCACAATCCAAATAATGCGAAGCTCAACTATCGGTTCGATGCGAAGGGGACAGGGGCGCCGGGCTCTGAGAAGGATCTGGAGATCCAGTGGTTTATGAATCGCGAGTTTCGGCTGGCGTTGTTACGCGATTGGGTGAAAGATACGCCGCCATTGGCGATCGACTTTACGCGATATGACCTGAAGGCGGAGGAGCCGCACACGCTACAGCGTGAATGGAATTTGATGAATGTGTTGAATCAGAAGGGCACGCGCCCGCAGGACAAGCCGATGCGATTGCGAGATCTACCGCTCGAAGATCAGCGGCGCATCTTTGCGCGATATCCTGAGCTGAAGATTAAGGCTTAGTGGGAGATTCTGTATGGGCAATTGCGCGATGTGCGTGACGATGCCGTCAAAATATCAGTGTTTCCCGATGCCGATTTCTGTCGGTTGACCTAAAATGATCGCCTGGGCCCGCGCCGATCTAAAGGCACATGAAGAACCAGTTCTCAGTAGAGCTATCAGGGGCCACCTCGGCGAAAAAAAATGAATGCTTGATCCGCCCTACCTTTTGGTAAAGGTGCGTCGATGCTTGCTGGAGGGAAGATGCGATCGAACTCCGTAGTGCTGTTATCCCTTACCCTGGTCTCTTGTTCGTTGGCGTTCGCACAGCCTGCGCGGCGGCTGGCGGTTGTGGAAGAGAATGGCCAACTGGCGCGCTCCGTCCCGATCTTTGCATTGGCGGAGGGACAGATCACCGATCAGCTAACGGCGAAGCTAACGGGTAAGCCGGGTATCACTGTGATCGATCGTGCGAGCGTCGACAGGATTATCAAAGAACAGAACTTTCAGAATAGCGATCGTTCGAGTTCGGACACGGCTGTGAAGATTGGGAAGCTGTTGGGCGCGGGACAGATCGTTCTGGTGAATGTGTATGACGGCGGCTTCACGACTCACAACGAAGCGTCTGGCAACACGACGAAGACAATCGGCATCCAGAACTTGCGCGTGAATGCACGTCTGATCGATGTGGAGTCAGGCACGATTCTGGCGGAGCCTGCGTCGCAGTTTCAAGATAGCGTTACTGTTTCCGAGGTCACGGCCGGCTACCAATTCGGAGCTCTTCGGGTGCCTCCGAAGCAGACGGCGAACGGCGATCTGAGGGTGATTCAGAGTAATGAGTGGGCCAAGGCGAGCGACGCGGTTACGACGGATCTGGCTGCCAAGCTGATGGCTGCCTTGGGTGGTGCGGCACCGCCAAAGATGATGTCTCCGCTGGTGGCGGGGATCGCCAGTGGAAGCGTGTATATCAATCAGGGATCGAGTGCGGGCATTAAGGCAGCGGACAAGTTTCAAGTTGTTCGTGAGGTGAGTGTGGGGCTTAACGATCCGGCGACCGGTAAGCCCATCGTGCAGAAGCAGAGCGTGTGCGTGTTGACGATCGTTACGGTGAGTGAGTCGAGTGCGTCGGGCGCCTGCCCTGGGGGAGTGCCCCAGAGCAAGGATGTTGCGGAGCCGATGCACCCTTAGTCTGACTGCTGAGATTTTGGTTGCTCAGGCAGCGGGTGGTGGTGGAAGTTGGGCGCTTGGAGTAGAGCGAGAGATTTCGAGCTCTTCGGGGGTCATGTCGACGGCGACCTCGGCGAAGAGTGGAGTGGTGAGGTAGCGCTCGCCGGTGTCGGGCAGCATGCAGAGGATGGTGGATCCTTTTGGGGCCTCTGCGGCTATGCGAAGTGCTCCGGCAAAGGTGGCTCCGGAGCTGATGCCTACGAAGATGCCTTCCTGTTGAGCGAGTTCGCGACTGCGACGCATGGCTTCGGCGTTTTCGATGCGGAAGACCTTGTGGATGCGGTGGGTATCGATGGCGTCCTGTGCGAGCTTGGGGATGAAGTCGGGGCTCCAGCCTTGCTGGGGGTGTGGCGTCCATGAGGGATGGCTGGCGGATGGGGAGCCATCGGGGTTGTGGGGCTGTTCGAGGCCGCTGGAGACCATTGGAGCTACGTCTGGTTCGCAGAGGATGATCTTGGTCTCGGGGCGTTTTTCGGCGAGGACGCGGGAGACGCCTTTGAGGGTGCCGCCGGTGCCGAAGCCGGTGACCCAGT
Organism: Tunturiibacter lichenicola; assembly: GCF_051013355.1. Taxonomy (GTDB): domain Bacteria; phylum Acidobacteriota; class Terriglobia; order Terriglobales; family Acidobacteriaceae; genus Edaphobacter; species Edaphobacter lichenicola_F. The sequence goes on from NZ_CP132944.1 coordinate 2,598,548, forward strand.
AGTCGAGGCGATCGCCTTCGAAGTCGTTGAGGATCTCTTGAGCTGTGGTGCGGGAGTGCATGTCGGCGTTGGCCTCGTTGGTGAACTGGCGAGGGAGGAACCAGCCGTTCTTTTCGGCGAGTTCGTTGGCCTTTTTGACCATGCCGAGGCCGCGCTCGGGTGAGGGGGTGATGATGACCTTGGCTCCGAGGAAGCGCATGAGCTTGCGGCGCTCGATGGAGAAGCTCTCGGCCATGGTGACGACCAGGGGGTAGCCCTTCTGTGCGCAGACCATGGCAAGGCCGATGCCGGTGTTGCCGCTGGTGGCTTCGACGACAGTTTGGCCGGGTTTGAGAGCGCCGGTGCGTTCGGCATCTTCGATGACGCCGAGGGCGAGACGGTCTTTGACGGAACCGAGGGGGTTGAAGGCTTCGATTTTGACGAAGAGATTCACGTCGGGTGGGGCGAGCTTGTTGATGCGCACGACAGGTGTGTTGCCGACGGTGCCGAGGATGTTTTCGAACTTCATATCAGTGTGGCTCCTTCTGTCTGACGAGAGTGTATTCAGTTTGGGCCGATTACTGTTTTTTCTTAAGGAGGACTTCGGGGTTGAAGGTGTCGGGGGAGAGATCGACGTTGTACTCGACTTTGAGGAGGAAGGTTTGGCTGGCCATGTCGCCGTTGTGATAGCGGGTGATGGTGAGGGCGGTGGGAAAGCCCTGGATGGTGTGGTAGTCGGCGTACTCTTCGGCGTCTTCGTCGTGGTCTTTGAAGGTCTCGTTGCGCCACTCGAAGGTTCGGCGTAGGGGGAGGTGGGTGGTGGAGTCCATGTCGATGGTGACGGCGTCGTTGTTGGCGCTGAGAATGGTGACCTTGTCGGAGAGGCGTCGTTCGACCATACCAGTGCCCTCGGCTATGACCATGACGTCGGGAGCCTTGAGCCAGACGCGGTAGATGGATTCGATGGAGTGGTCGCGTCGGCGGTAGAAGTCATCGACCTGATCTTTGGGGAGCTCGGCTTTGCCTTTGTAGGTGACCTCGTAGCCTTTGCCTGCGGTCCAGATCTGGACGATGTCGATTTTTTTGCCGGGGAAGATGATGCTCTTGTCGGTGATGAAGCCGATGCGATCGGCGTCGAAGCGATTGGCGGTGGGGAACTGGCGAACGGAGGTGAAGTCGATGACGATGCCGGTGGGAGCGCCGCGGAAGAAACGGGCGGCGTGACCGCGCTCCTGGATGTTGTTGCGGTTGAGCCACTCGTCGCCACCGAGGGCGAGGAGCATCTCGTCGAGGAGATGGCGCCCGCGCTGCTCGGGCGTTTGACCGGCGGCCTGTGTTGGGGCGGCGCTTGGAATCTCGCTGGCCTGCGACCAGAGGGGTTGGGTGGTGATGAGGCTGAGTGCGACCGTGATTCTTAGGGCAAGTTGCTTCATGGGGCTCCGTTCAGCCGACTAGTACCGCGCCACCGTTGACGTTGAAGATTTCGCCGGAGATGAAGCCTGCGAAGGGAGTGCAGAGGAAGAGGATGGGAGCGGCGATCTCTTCGACGTGTGCGGGACGGCCAAGGGGAATCAGGGATAAGAGCTTGCTGGAGATTGTTGGGTCGCTGAGGACCTCTGTTGTGGCGTCGGTGGCGACCCAGCCGGGGGCGACGCAGTTGCAGTAGATGCCCTGGCCGATGAGTTCGGTGGAGAGGCTTTTGGTGAGGCTGATGAGAGCGCCTTTGGTAGCGGCGTAGTCTGCGTGAAAGGCTTCGCCGCGTTGGCCGGCGGTGGAGCTGATGAGGACGATGTGGCCTCGGGCTCCGCCTGGCTGCGCCTGCGACTGGGGCTGGGATTTCATTTGAGCGACTGTGGCTCGGATGACGCCGAAGACGCTGTCGAGGTTGGTGCCGAGGGTGCCGCGCCATTGGGTGGTGGTCATCTCGGAGATGGGGGCGTCGTGCGAGGGCCAGATGCCGTGGTTGAGGATGGCGCAGTCGATGCGGCCGAAGGCGGCGATGGCGGCGGTGACGAGGGCTTCACCGTCTTCCGGAGTGTTGAGAGGTTGATGAATGGCGCGGCAGAGGTCGGGACCGCCGCACTCGGCGACGAGGGCTTCGGCCTGCTGGTCTGCGCTGCGGTAGTTGAAGACGACCTTTGCGCCCGCCTGATGAAAGAGACGAACGGTGGCTGCGCCGATTCCGCGGGAGCCTCCGGTAATGAGAGCTACTTTGCCCTCCAACGACATGGTGACGCCTGAGTTGAGACTATTCGGCATATATTGGACGCTAACGAATCAATCTCCTTGACGCAAGTGCTGTCGACACAGAGAATTTTCTACTAAATCCATTTGAGGGAGGCTCGCTGCCGATGAAGATCGCCGTGGTGATCGCACGCATTCTGCTTGGACTGGTTTTTCTGGTTTTTGGTTCCAACAACTTTTTTCACTTCATGCCGAATCAGCCGATACCCGGGGATGCCGGGGTGCTGGCGGACGTGTTGTTTCGTCATGGGTGGTTCACGTTCCATGGGGTGCTCGAGGTTGTCGCGGGTGTTTTGTTGCTCATCGGACGGTATGTGCCGGTTGCGTTGGTGCTGCTGGGGCCGATCCTTGTAAATATTCTGATGTTTCACCTGACGCTGGCTGCGGGTATTTTGCCTGGGTTGATTTGCACGTTGCTGGAGGTGTTTTTGATCTATGCCTACTGGCCGGCGTTTGAAGGGATCTTTACCTCGGATGGGCGGAGGGTTAGCTAGATACCTGCCGGCCAAGCTGCATGATTGCGGTGCGCTGAGTCATTGTTTTTTCGCGGCGGCTTTTTTTGCGAGAAGGTTCTTGCGATCGGCGATGAGGCGCTTTTGCTGAGATGTTGGCAGGGCGAGGGTGGCGCGGGTTTTCGGCGGGAGTTTGGCGAAGGTGAGGGCGTGGGCTGCGCTTAGCTCTCGCTCCCACTCTGAGCTGCGGAAGACGTCCCAGCGTTCGACGGCGACCCAGAAGATGCGGGCGACGTAGGGGGCGGGAAAGATCCCGTCGATTTCAAGAAGTTCGTTGTAGTGCTCCTGGCCGGCGAGGAAGGAGATGACGCGGGTGCGGCTGTTGCTTTGCTCGAGCCTCATCCATGCGAACATCTTGCCGCCGATGGCTTTGTCGCCAAGCCAGAAGACGAGTCCGCCGAACTGCTGCGTCTCGACGACGTGGGGAAGGGTGAGGAGGTAAGCGCGGATGCGTTCGATGTCCATGCGCGAAGTATAAAGCGTCTTCAGGCTGCTTTGCGACGTGGATTGGGCTTGCCTTGTTTTTCGAGTTTGCTGGCGGCAGCGGCCTTCTGGTCAGCGTGTTTGGTCGCCGCTGATTTTTTGCCCGGCTTTGGTTTGCAGCTTCCCTTCTCGTGTGCGGATTTACCTGGGACTGGCTCGAAGCCGGGCCAGCAGCGAGAGGTTTGCTTTGCGTTGGTGGATTCTTTGCTTGGCTTAGTCGATTTTTTTGCGGTGGTCATGTTGAGTTAGAGGCGTATCAGGCGGCGAACTCTGGTGGTTAGAAAGATTGTTTTTGGCGTGTTTGTATCGGACGAACTATTTCTTGTTGATTTTTATCGTGTGACTACAAGCACGCTGGATACGCCGGATGAGTTTGGGACTACCGGGTGTGCACGACGAATGGGTGCCTGGTTTTAGCGCAGGCGGAGACGGATCGGACCCTTTGCAGTGGAGGGATCAACGATGCGGCCGTGTTGGGTGATGACGATTTTGCCAGCGGCGACGAGACGGCGTGCGGCTGCGCGAGCTGGCTCCATGAGGCCCTCCCAGTCGCGACGCGTTTCAGTTCCTCCGACGGCCTTTGCGACTTCGGAGGGACAGATGGTTTTGACATTGCCGGTTTGACTGCGAGAGGCGCCGCGTTCGGCGAGGAGCGAGAGGATGGCGCCTTCGAGGGCAGCGTCGTCTGCACCGGGTTTGTGGCCGCGGCACTCGTCGCTGCAGTATTTGATGATGTCCCAATCCTTGGCCCACTGCTTGCGCCACTCGAAGGTACGGCCGCAGGTCTGGCAGATCTTTTCTTTGCGCGGGGTGGTGCGTTCGGGTCTGCGCTTACGGTCGGGCATAGGTCTTTGATGCTGGAGCGAGCAGTTTAGAAGAGCGGCGATTTGGAGTTAGCGCAAGGCAGGCGAGATACAATCCATTTACCTTGCAGAGCAGTTGAGGAATGAATGAAGCTATCTGGACTTCTCGGGCTTTTTCTTGGGTTTTTTATTACTTCTTTAGCAATCGCACAAACTACAGATAGAACGGAGTATGGGCGAAGGCAGACGTTTGCTGGATTCTTCGACTATTCCAATGACTCGAGCCACATTGCGCTGGGACAGGCTCCAGATCGCAAGTTTACCGAGGTGGGATTTCAGTACGAGTATCGCCTTGCAGCGAATCGGAGATTTGTCTGGAAGTATGCTGCGGAGTTCCGTCCGTTGATTGCTGAGAGCGATCCGACTGTGACCTTCATTTCTACAATTACTTTGCCGCCACCAGCGACGATATACACTAGCCCGCCGAGCGTGACGCTACGCTGTGTTGCGGGCGTCACCGATTTTTCATTCACGGACCCTGTGACAGGGATACTCCACTCCTCGACATTGACCACAACGTGTGGGCGCCGCTGGACGTATGTCGAGGGTATATCACCGCTTGGGACGCGGGTTAATCTTCGCCCAGGGAGCCGGTGGCAGCCTACGGCCAGCGTGTTTGCAGGTTTGCTACTTTCGGCAAAGAAGATTCCGGTCGAGACGGCAGGATCTTTCAACTTTACCTTTCAGCTTGGCGCTGGCATTGAATACTTTCGGACGCCGACGCAGTCGATTCGTCTTGAATATCAGCTGCAGCATTTTTCGAATGCTTACACTGCGGAGACGAATCCTGGTGTCGATGATGGCCTCTTCAAAGTGACGTACACGTTCGGGAGATGAGGCGCGAAGATGGTTGGGAGGCGCTTTCGTCTTTATACTTGAAGGATATGGCTACGTTTGCTTCGCTCGAAGATCAGCTTGATTTGATAACCAAAGGTGCTGCGGAGATTGTTCCGCTGGAGGCGCTGAAGGAACGCATCACGAAGTCGATTGCAACGGGAGTGCCGATGCGGATCAAGGCGGGGTTCGACCCTACGGCGCCGGACCTGCACCTGGGGCATACGGTGTTGCTGCGGAAGCTGAGGCACTTTCAGACGCTGGGGCATACGGTTATTTTTTTGATTGGCGATTCGACGGCTCTGATCGGCGATCCGACGGGACGGAACGTGACACGGAAGCCGTTGACGCCGGAGCAGATTGCGGCGAACGCGGAGACGTACAAGGAACAGGTCTTTCAGATTCTCGATCGCGAGACGACGGAGGTTCGGTACAACTCCGAGTGGCTGGATAAGTTGAGCTACTACGACATGGTGAAGCTGATGGCACAGTTCACGGTGTCGCAGATGCTGGAGCGCGAGGACTTTCATAAGCGATTCAATGAAGAGCAGCCGATTGCGCTGCATGAGCTGATCTATCCGATTGCGCAGGGGTATGACTCGGTTGCGCTGGAGTGCGATGTGGAGTTGGGCGGGACGGATCAGAAGTTCAATTTGATGCGTGGGCGCGATCTGCAGAAGCACTATGGGCAGCCGCAGCAGATTGTGTTGATGATGCCGATTATCGAGGGGCTGGATGGCGTGCAGAAGATGTCGAAGTCGCTGGGGAATGCGATTGGTGTGCACGAGCCGGCGGGGGAGATGTATGGGAAGTTGATGTCGGTGTCGGATGAGTTGATGTGGAGGTACTGGACGCTGCTGACGGATCTGCGTGGGTCGGAGATTGCGCAGATGCAGACGGATGTTGTGGGTGGGGCGCTGCATCCGATGCAGGCGAAGAAGAATCTTGCGTGGACGATTACGCGGGACTTCCATTCGAAGGAGGAGGCTGATGCGGCTGCTGAGGGTTGGGCGAAGATGTTTCAGCAGCGTGGCGTGAGTGAGGATGTGCCTGTGGTGAAGGTGTCATTGGCGGAGGAAGGACTTCTGAGCGTGGCGGAGAGTGGGGCACCGGAGATTCGTGTGCCGAAGTTGCTCGTGCTTGCGGGACTTGCGAGTTCTGCGGGCGACGCTACGCGAAAGCTGGCAGAGAACGCCGTAAGCGTCGATGGACAAAAGTTCAATGGCAAGCTTCTAAAAGGTGTGAAGGCAGGTAACTCGCACACGCTGCGGTTGGGGAAGAAGAGTGTTCGGGTTGAGTGGGTATGAGCATGTGCTCATCGAGTTGCAAATGCATAGAGACAGAAGCAGATCCCTACGGGATGACAACCAAAAGAACAATCAACGGCAACTACAACGGCTGATTCCTGCTGGATGACAACAAGAAAACAAAACAACAGCAACATCAACAGCTGATTCCTGTTGAATGACAACCAAAGAACAAACAACGGCGACAGCAGTGGCTGATTCCTGTTGAATGACAATCAAAAGAACATGCAACGGCGACAGCAGTGGCAATGGCTAAAGATAAGACGGGCAATTGCAAACGCAGAGTCTTGCGGGATGACATTTCGCAGAGCGTTCAGCGTCTAAAGGATAGTATCGAAATTGGATATTAGCGTTATTGAAGAATCTGCATCTTAGAGAATGTGGGTTTATGAAGAATTTGAAGTTCCATGCATTGCTGGTCGTGTTGGGGAGTTTGTTTGTTGTGGGGACGTTGCCGTTGCACGCCCAGGAGTCGAAGGATTCAAAGGATCCGAGGGAGATTGTTCGGGTTGCAATGAATGCTGAACTGGATGCGGATCTGAACGATCACTCGCACTGGCGTTATCGTGACTCGCAGAAAGATGGGACGGATACGGTTTCGATTGTCGTCGAGACCGGTCATGGTTCCGTGAAGCGATTGATCGAGAAGAATGGAAGGCCGTTGAGCGCAGCGGAGGCCAGGGCTGAGGATCAGCGGTTGCAGAACTTTATTCACGATCCGTCTCAACTGGCGAAGCAAAAAAAAGATGGGCAACAGGATGGGAAGAATGCCGAAGAGCTGCTCCGGATGTTGCCCGATGCGTTTACGTGGAAGGTGGGAAGCGACGATGGGGAGAACCTCACGCTGAACTTCGAGCCAAATCCAAAGTTTAGTCCGCCGGATTTTCAGGGGCGCGTGTTGGGACAGATGGCGGGACAGTTAGTGGTGAATAAAGGCCAGAACCGGATCGTTACGATCCGCGGAAAGCTGACGCAGGATGTGATGATTGGCTGGGGGATACTGGGGCACCTCAAGGGTGGGGGCACATTTCGCGTGGAGCGCAGGGAGGTGACGCCGAAGATGTGGCAGATTGTTGAGACGCATGTGCACATTGAGGGCAAGGCGCTGTTTTTTAAGAGCATCGGTCAGCAGCAGGACGAGGTGCAGACGGATTTCATGCAGATGCCGCAGGGGATCACGCTGGAACAGGCGGCGGAGATGTCCAAAACACTGACCGAAACATTGAAGTAAGTGAAGACGACAGCGGCTCGCTGTATGCTCGGAGACGATGGCACACACTCCCTATCCACAGACTGATCGAGAGCTGATGCGGTTGATTGAGCGCTCGCAGGGGCATCGCGCAGGGTACAAGCAGTTGATTCGTGAGCTTGGTTTAGGTGGTGGGCGCGAGCGGCGTCTGCTGCTGGAGCAGTTGGCGCGGATTACGGCACGCGGGGAGTTGGTAAAGACCGATAGCGAGCAGTGGAGCCTGCCTGCGGCGACGCCTGAGAAGACGAAGCGAGTAAAGCGTGGTGGCGTTGAGATGCCGGTGGAGCATCGGGCGACGCGGGATCGACTGCTGGCGGGGCGGCTCGATCTGCATCGCGATGGGTATGGTTTTGTGAGGCCGAGTGGAAGCGTGGATCGGGATGACGATCTTTTTATTCCGCCGAATGAACTGAATGGCGCGATGCAGGGCGATGAGGTTTTGGTGGACGAAGCGCCGCCGGGGAGGGATGGACGGAGGTCGGGGCGGATTGCGCGTGTACTGAATCGAAGGAACCCGACGGTGGTGGGAATCTTTCACTATGCCCGTGCGCATCGGAGAAGCGCGTGGGATAACGTACCGCTGGTTGATGGAAACTACGTTACGCCGTTGGATGAGCGGATGGCCGGTTCCCCTGGTGGCGGGGCGATTCTGATTCCTGAGGGCGCGGAGGTTCCGTCAACACCAAGGGAGACGCCGCATCGCGTGCTGGGGGAGGAGGCGCAGGCGTCGCAGGTGCATTGGTCGGAGGAGCTTGACCCACATCGTCCGCTGGAGGGGCTGGCGGTCGATGTGGAGATTACGGATTTTCCGACCGTGGGGAGGCCGGCGCGTGGGCGCGTGATTGAAGTGCTCGGACCGCCGGATGCGTTTGGCGTCGATGTCGAGATCATCATTCGGAAGCATCATCTGCCACATGTGTTTCCGACGAATGTGCTGGCGGAGGCTACTGCTTCAGCGGAGCAGACGGTCGAGACTCTCGATGCGGAAGAGATTGGGCGGCGAAAAGATTTTCGTGGTTTGAATATCGTCACGATTGATGGTGAGACGGCGCGAGACTTTGATGACGCGGTGCTGGTGCGACCGCTGCCAAATGGCAATTGGGAGCTGCAGGTTCATATCGCGGATGTGAGCCACTATGTGAGGCCGGGAACGACTCTTGATCTCGAGGCGCGGCTGCGAGGGACTTCGGTTTATTTTCCGGATCGCGCGATTCCGATGTTGCCACCACAGCTTTCGAGTGGCATGTGCAGCTTGCGGCCTGATGAGGATCGGCTGGTGCTGAGCTGCGTGATGGAGATCGATGGGCGCGGCGAGGTGTTGGGATACGAGGTGTGCGAGGGGATCATTCGTAGTGCGAAGCGGATGACGTACACGCAGATTCAGGGTGTGCTGGATGGGAATGCCGAGACGCGGGCGGAGTTTGCGGAGTTAGTGCCAGAGTTTGAGCGCATGTACGAGCTTGCGCTGAAGCTTAATGCGAAACGGCATCGACGTGGGTCGATTGATTTTGATCTGCCGGAGCCGGTGATTCAGTTCGATCCGGACGGGAATATGGAGGCGATTGTAAGGTCGCAACGAGGGTGGTCGCACCGATTGATCGAAGAGTTTATGCTTTCGGCGAATGAGTGCGTGGCGACGTGGATCGAGTCGCAGAGTGTTTCGAGTGTGTATCGAATTCATGAGGTGCCTGATCCGAAGCGGATTGTTGACTTCGAGGAGACTGCGAGTCAGTTTGGATACTCGCTGGGATTCAGTAGTCTGCCGGTGAAACGGATTCAGACGAAGGGCGACCGGCGCGATGCTCGCGGGAGAGACAGACAGGCGAAGACACATGAGGTGGCGGAGTCGATTCCAGTGACGCCGCAGATGTATCAGAAGTTGACGGCGAAGATTGCAGGCAAGGCGGAGGAACGGATTCTGTCGTACCTGATGTTGCGTTCGCTGAAGCAGGCGCGGTATAGCGAGAAAAATGTCGGCCACTTTGCGCTGGCTGCGCCGAGCTACACGCACTTCACATCGCCGATTCGGCGCTATCCAGATTTGATTGTGCATCGTTTGCTGCGGGAGTTAATTCAGAGTGGCGCGAATCCGGCAGGCGCGGCGATTTTGTCGGATGGGCCGCAGCCTTGGGGGGAGAAGCAGGTTGGCGAGAGACGTTCGGAGAAGCTTGAAAGGCCGACTTTGGAGGGGCCGATTGCGGAGGCCGAGTTGGGGGCGATTGCGGCGGAGTCGAGCCAGTCGGAGCGACGAGCCGATGATGCTGAGCGCGAGCTGATTGAGTGGAAGAAGATCAAATTTATGCAGGACAGAGTGGGCGAAGACTTTAATGCCATCATTCTTTCGTGCACGAAGTATGGATTTTTCGTCGAGTTGAATGATCTGTTTATTGAAGGGTTGGTGCCGCTTACTTCGCTGCAGGATGACCGCTATATGTTTCGCGATACAGATCGGCAGATCGTCGGGACGCGCAACGGGCGGGTGTTCAAGATGGGGCAGCGGGTACATGTTCTGTTGGACAGGATCGACCGGCAACAGCGGCGACTGCAGTTTGCCTTGCTGCCGTCAGAGGATGATGTTGCGGTTGCGCCGAGGTCGCTGCGTCGGTCGAAGACTGCGGCGTCGGCGAGCGGAGAACGACCGCATTCCAGTCCGAATCGCTCGGGTAAGAAAGGTAAGACGAAGGCAAAGGCTCGGGAGCGAAATAAGAAGGCGAAGGGGAAGCGGAAGTAGGCTTTGGATTGTTGTTTAGCTGAAGAGACCGGTGAGGAGCAAAAGGAGGGCGATCGTCAGGAGCGCTACGCGGATTTGATGGAGACGATCCCAGCGAGCGCGATCTTTTAGCCAGCCTGCGTAGGGATGCGCTGTGTTCATCCTGGCGATTCGATTGTTGATCGGGACTAGCGTGGTGATGGTGAAGACGATGGTTGCGGACCAAAGAGAGGCAGCTAGTATAAGGAGCAGTCCTGAGCCGCTTGAGATCGGACGATGTTCAAAGGCTGCGCCTGCGATGAGCAGCAATGCAAGGCCGTACCAGAAGGGCATCGCTTTGCCAAGTACTGCGGCTAGTGGCGCGGCGGCTTGGGCGTGAGTGCTGTCGTCCAGTTTTCGTATCTGTGGATGAATGAAGGCGGCAACGGCGAACTCGTTGCCCACCATCGTTGCTGCTAGTGTTGCGGTCGCTATGTCGTAGGCAATAGGCATGCTGTTGGTTGGTGCAGCGCAATTATTCGTACGGCATCGTAAAATAAAAGTTCCAAAGGAGTTCAAAAGAATGGCACACATGGTTTTCGACACACGATTCAAGGCTGAGATGGAAGGGCTGGATGAGCCGCCGTTCGATTCGGACTTTGGCCAGAAGATCTTCAAAAACGTCTCAAAGAAGTCATGGGGCGAGTGGGTGGAGAGGCAGAAGATGCTGTTGAATGAGTACCGTCTGCAGCCCTGGACACGGGAGGCGCAGGAGTTTTTGGTGGAACAGATGAACGAGTTCTTCTTTGGCGAGGGTGGTTCGTTGCCGAAGGAGTATGTGGCGCCGACGACTTAGGTAGAAGACCGTCTGAATTCTCGTAATGATGGCTGGTCGTGTACACTTAGGACTGCAGGATACCCCGCCGTCGCCCGCCTGGGCTGACGTGCAAACCAATAGTCGGGACGTGGCTCAGCCTGGTAGAGCGCACCCTTGGGGTGGGTGAGGTCGCTAGTTCGAATCTAGTCGTCCCGACCATTTCTTCTTGGCTGTTTGTTCAGCTACTTACAGGAGAACCCATTTATTTATCTGTTTCAAACTCGATAAATCAATTAGGTGGACCGTGGAGCGACCTCATTTCACCCGATCGCTTTAGCCTGTCTCTGTAGGTTAGGTTCAGTCATACGTTTGAAACTAGCCACAATATCGTGATGCATTGCATAGTGAACCAGATCTGCGATGGATTTAAAGTTCAGCTTTCGGTTGATATTGATGCGGTGACACTCCGCAGTACGAACACTGATCTTCAGCTCATTCGCTACTTCACGACTCGTCATACCCGTCGCAAGCAGCGCAATAATCTCCTCCTCTCTTCGCGTAAGAGGTGAAGAGGGCCTGGACATTGTCGTCTGCGCAAGTTGAATACGGCCCGTCGTAGAAAATCGGCGTGAAACATCTTGTGAAAAAAAGGAGCGGCCCTGTGAGACCGCTTTGACTGCTTCGACTAAGTCCTGTTCCGCATCGCTCTTAAATACCAGTGCAGAAGCGCCACTACCGAGCAATCGCAGAAGAATCGCATCCGAGTCATGCATCGTGAAGAATATGACGCGGGTAGCAGCCGAAAGGCGATTCAGTTCCAAAGATACCGAAAGACCATCCAGGCGTGGCATCGAGCAGTCAAGTATCGCGATGTCTGGCTTATGTTGACAGGCAAGCCGAATTGCTTCGATCCCGTCAGCTGCTTCGCCGATAACATGCCAGTCACTTTCTACCGTAAGTAGATCGCGTATTCCTCTTCGAATCAGTTTATGGTCGTCGGCGATCAAAATGCGGAGTGTCATAACATCTCCTTCTTTCGAGGTCGATGGGCAGGCTGGCCGAAATCGTCAGACCGTTCTTGCGATGTTGCACCTGTAGAGCGCCTCCGAGTTGGTTGAGGCGCTCCCGCATCCCTTCGATCCCCGTACCAGAGGACCTGTAGGGAACACCCGGCGAGTCTTTGTCGTAATCTCCGACTTCTTCGTTCGCCATCGTCAACTTAAGCCAGTTGGAGTGCCACTTTAGCGAGATACGAATCCGTAGGCTGTGAGAGTGCCTGAGGGTGTTAGCAAGCCCCTCTTGCACAATTCTGTAAAGAGTCGCTTCTACTTCGCTCGGCAGTGAGCCAAGATCTCCGCACAGCGAGAGTTCGACGTCCACGCCGCTTCGATCCTGAAAGCCACGAGTAAGGTCTTCGATCGCGGATGCCAGATCCGCTTCGTATAGAAAAGGTGGATGTAAAAGATACGACGCGCTGCGAATCTTCTCCGAACACTCCTGAGCGAGCTGCCGCGAATACTCTACCAACTTCTTAAGAGACTCCTCGCCACCCTCCACCAAACGCGTCAGCCTGTTCAGGTTCCAATTCAAGGCAGCCAGTTCCTGTGAGGTGGAGTCGTGTAAATCTCGCGCGATGCGTCGCCGTTCTTCCTGTTGAATGATGTCGATCTTCCCGGCTATGTGGCGAGACGCATGAACGCGTCTATTGCGTTCGGTAATGTCCTGATACAGTCCGTACACCCCCATCACTTGACCGTTCACGATGAGCGGCACTCCGTAGATTTCGACGTCTACGATCATGCCGTTCTTCTGACGTCTCTGAGTAACGCAATGGGTGTGGGTTCCTTGCATTACAAGCCTGGTTAGCCGTGCAGCCTCCTCAGCGAAACGAGGCGTGCTGATGAGATCGTCTAGAGTTGAAGCGGCAAGCTCTTGCGGGCTGTATTTGAAGAGACGCTGAAATGCAGGGTTACAGAGTGTATAGCGATGAAAGGAATCGAGTACGACGATTGCAATAGGACTGTTTTCTATAAGCGCTTGAAGATAAATAGAAGAACAACCGCTGTCGTCTTGAGAAGATGAGGCTCCCGGATCGACTTGAAGATACTCGCTTCCTTGCATCTTACCTCCCCTTGCAGTCAGCAATAAATAAGGCGGTTCGAAATAAGCTAAGGCTCTACATCGAGCCAAATAAGCTGGACGAGAATGAGATCAAATTGGGCTAGAGCTTTCACATAAGCTCGGCGTTTTATGTCACTGACGGGAGAATAATTTAAATATATCAAATATCAGATCCGATGATAGAGCCGCTAACTTATCTGAGCTTTTGGGACACTGCTAGCGCCCTGAAACCAACAGCTTGCGTCCCTGCCATTTCACACGCGACTACCGAGCGAAGATGGCCCGCTGAAGAGCATTCGGCCCAAATCGAGATCCGCGATTCTGGCCATGGTTATCGAGTACGAGATCCGTAGATATACGGATACCCCTCAGTACATCTACTAACTGAATTTCACAAAAAACTGTAAAGACCAGCGAATTACGCACGTTTTCTCGTTGTTCCGTGCAATTTCGCCCGCTGCAACCGAATAGTATCGGGTTATTCCTTCCGTAGTCCGAATCTGCTTGAGTCCGCCATCAGTGCAATCAATGCGACGAGAGACCAGTGCCGGTTTTTTCGGAACGGCCGCCGCGATGCAGCGGAACCTGCGGCAAAAAAACAATTCAGCGAGGCATGCATGTCAAAAACGATTGTTAGATTAGCCCTCATCGCCCTTAGCGCTGTATTGTCCCTCTCCTCCCAAAACTCCAGCTGGGCCCAAACCCAGACTACTGGTGCCATCAGCGGTCGTGTAACAGATACAACGGATGCGATTATCGTGAACGCAACCGTCACAGCGAGGTCAAAGACCACCGGTGCACAAAGCTCTGCTGCCACGGATCAAAATGGCAACTATCGCTTTTCCCTCCTTCCTCCCGGCGCTTATGACCTTCGCTACACTGCGGCAGGTTTCAAGACGGAGCTCTCTTCGAATGTCGTGGTCACCGTAACAGAGACCAGCGTGATAAACACGAGGCTGGACACTGGGCAACAACAGGAGACGGTCCAGGTGGATGCCCAGGGCGCGCTTCTGCAATCGAATAACGCAACTTTGGGAACCACCGTACAAGGTTCCACGATCCAGGCACTTCCGCTTGCAGGCCGCAACTACACCCAGGTCCTTACGCTCTCCGGCGGTGTCGTCGGAGCTGTCAACAACGCTGCTGAGCTTGGCCGCGGAACGATCGATGTCTACGTGAACGGCGCGAGCAACATCAGCAACAATTTTGTGATGGACGGCGTAGACATCAATAACTTCGGCAGCGGGCGAGGTGGAGACTTCGTTCAACAGGGCGGAATTCCTATTCCAAGCCCAGACGCCATCGAAGAGTTTCGCATTCAAACCACACTCTACGATGCCGGTTTCGGCAGAGACGCCGGTGCCAACGTGGAAGTAGTCACCCGATCCGGCACCAACCGCCTTCACGGAGCGGCCTGGGAGTTTCTCAGAAACAATATCTTCAATGCCAACGACACCTTCTTGAAGCAACAAGACAAGCCTCGTCCCGACCTCAAGCAAAACCAGTTCGGCGGCAGCATCGGCGGCCCGATCCTCCGCGACAAGTTTTTCTTCTTCGGCTCCTATCAGGGAACACGACAGATCAACGGTCTAAGCTCCAGTTCTCTCGCCTCATTGAATCTTCCGAACCTTTCCAGCAATCGCACGGCCGCAAGTATTGGCGCAGCATCCTGTGGTCAATCCACAGCTAATGGCGGCGTGCAGGTTGCGTGTGACGGATCCAACATTAGTCCTGTCGCCCTCAACCTCCTGAACTTGAAGAACGCCGACGGTAGCTATCTCATTCCCTCGCCAGGGACAACATCCACTTCGGGCTCCAATTTAGCGGTGTACAGCATTCCTGGAAGGTATACAGAAGACCAGGTGCTGGCTAACCTCGACTACCAGGTCACACCGAAGCACCGCCTCAGCGAGCGCTTCTTCTACTCCCGTGATCCGCAGACAGATCCCTTCAGCAGCTGCAGTCCAAGCTGCCCTCCAGGCTTTGCCCTCAAAACCCACTTCACCAATGACGTGGGCTCGCTGAAGCTAACCTCTGCGCTCACCCCCTCCTTTCTCAACGAAGCCTTTGTTGCTCTCATCCGTAACACCGGCGTACTCAACAGCCAGGCCTCCATTACAGATGCGTCACTTGGGCTCACCCCTAGCGACCCTGACTTTCCTCTCCTGCCAATCATCTCCATCCAGGGATTGTTCAGTCTTGGTGGCGGTTTCAATGACTTTTCCAACTCTGCCGTCAACACCTATGAAGGATCGGACCAAGTCTCCTGGAACCATGGGAAACACACCATTCGAGCAGGCTTCGACTACGAGCGGCAACAGTTCAACTTTCACGATCCGGGTCCGCGCCGGGGCTACCTCGAATTTCTGTCCTTTCCTGACTTTCTGCTCGGCATGAGCGCGGCGCAAAACGGAAGCAGCCAGAGTAACCTTTTTCTTAGCGAGGGCATAGCAGGCGACATCTCGAAGAACTTCACTGCCTACGACATGTCTGTCTTCGTTCAGGATGACTACAAGATCTCGCCGCGGCTCACTCTGAACGCAGGACTTCGCTGGGAGCTGAACAGCAACATCGGAGAGTCGGGCGGACGGTTGAGCAGTGTGATCCCGAGCCTGCTCACTCCCAATGCGAGCCTTACTGCGGCAGGAGATTTTGCCGGATGGGTCGTGCCGAACAACTTCGTTGGATCAGTGCCCACGGGAGTAACTCGCCTCGGCGGCAACACCGTCACTGACGATGATCTTCCTCTGCATAACGTCGGCCCTCGTGTTGGATTTGCGTGGCTGCCCTACGGAGATGGAAAAACGTCGGTGCGTGGCGGATATGGCGTTTACTACACACGTCCCAACGGCAACGCGACTCTTCAAGTGCTCACAGCCCCGCCCTTCGTAGGATTTTCTACTCTCGTCGGTGCAGGGAATGCGGCTGCGACCTTTCAGAACCCATTCACCCCTCAACCAACCCCGGGATCCTTTCCTCTACGCACTCCTACCTCGCAGAACGCCGCGACGATCATCGCTCAGAACTACGACTCTCCGATGACACAACAGTACAACGTCGACGTTCAGCAACAGCTGTCCCCTTCGACAGTCTTCGACATCGCCTATGTCGGTACGCGTAGCACACGCCTGCTTGAGAATCGCAACATCAACGAAGCACTCTTCGCCAGCCCGGATGCACCGATCAACGGTGTAACAACGAATACCATTGCCAACGTTTCGCAGCGCGTTCCTTACCTTGGCTTCGCGCCGGGCGGTCTGAACCGCATCGAGTCCTATGGCTTCTCGATGTACAACAGCCTTCAACTGAGCGTCCGCCACCAACTCAGTCGGGGCATCCTCGTGCAAGGTTCGTACACATGGAGCAAGGCACTCACCGATGTTCAGGGCCTCGGCACGAACGCTGTCTTTACCGGCGGCAGTGGCGACAGCAATGATTCGAACGATCGTTTTCAGCGCTTTGGACCAGCAGCATTCAACCGCCCTCAGCGCCTCGTCGTCGCCTATTACTGGGAGTTGCCAAAGTTGCGCAACTCGAATCTCATCACTCGTCAGGTGGTTAACGGTTGGGCCGTCTCGGGAGTAACGACCATCCAAGCCGGCGATGCTCTTACCATCACGGACTCAACCCTGGGCTCCATCTTCGGCTCAGTCAGCTCGGCCCGTGCACAACTCTGTCCCGGAATGAGCGCAGCCAATATTGAGACTCGAGGCAGCGTCACAAGCCGCCTCACGAACTACTTCAACAACAACGCATTCGCTGGCTCTCAAACCGGATGCCCGCTGCCCGTCATAGGGGACGGTCTCGGTTACGGTAACAGTAGTGTTGGAAGTGTGCGCGGTCCCAATCAGGACAACACCGATCTCACCATCTCGCGCAACTTCGGAGTCTTCGCTCCTGCAGAGCAGCGCAAGATCGAGTTCCGGGCTGAGTTCTTCAACGCCTTCAACCACGCTCAGTATTCTGATCCGGCAACTGCTCTCGGACCAGGCAGCTTCGGAACAATCACCAGCAGCTCCGTTGCTCCTCGTCTCATCCAGTTCGCTTTGAAGTACCAGTTCTAGTCAGCACGACGTACCCAATCCGCTTCTAAAGGAAGATCGAATGAAGGCTTTACCTCTAGCTGTAGGCATTCTCGCGATGTCGAGCCCGGTGCTCTCCCAGTCTGCCGCAAAGCAGCTGCTGGCGACACCGTCCACGGTGGTGTGGGGGTACTACTGGTCTCAGGCCCATCCCATCCTCACGGTCCACTCCGGCGACACTGTTCATATGCAGACAGTGTCGTCCTGCGGGCCGCCGTCAGAGCTGATCAAGGCGGGGGTCAAAGAGCAGGACGTCCCGCAGTACTACAAAGACATCTATCAAGAGGTCAAGGATCGTGGACCCGGCGGCCACATCCTCACCGGACCCGTCGCAATTGAGGAAGCCGAGCCGGGCGATGTTCTCGAAGTGCAGATCCAAAGCATCACCATCGACACTCCATATGCCTGCAACGTCTTCGGCCCCAAGAGCGGCTTCCTCCCGGAAGACTTCCCGTATGGCAGTTACAAGATCGTTCCGCTGGACCTTGGCCGTAATGTCGCGAACTTTGCAAAAGGAGTTGAAATTCCTCTCCGCCCGTTCTTCGGCAGTATGGGCATTGCACCGCCTCCCGCCGCAGGCAGAATTGACAGCGCTCCTCCCGGCGAACACGCCGGCAACATGGACAACAAAGAGCTCGTTGCCGGAACGATCCTCTTCATTCCAGTGCATGCGAAGGGGGCTCTTTTTGAAGTGGGAGACGGACACGCCGGCCAGGGAAACGGCGAAGTCGACATTACAGCTCTTGAAACATTTCTCTCAGGCACATTCAAACTAACTGTTCACAAAAATCGCCATCTCGACTGGCCGATGGCTGAAACTCCTACCAGCTATATCCTTATGGGCTTCAGCCCCGATCTCGTGCAAGCCACTAAAATGGCTGTCAGGAACACCATCACCTTTCTCACAACCGAAAAACACCTCAGCCGCGATGAGGCCTACATGCTGGCCAGTACAGCAGTTGACTTCGACATCACCGAGTTAGTTGATGGAAACGTCGGCGTTCACGCAATCTTGCCCAAGCGTCTCTTTGTCTCTTCGACACACTAGATAGAGTGAAGGCACCCGAGAAGGTGCCCTCTCAATCTGGTTACAGGTAGAATTCAGCGTCGTTCGTACAAATTAGCGTAGTTTTTCGCAATAGGGTCGCCTAAACCAAGAGAGAGGGAGATTCACCTTGAAGCGATGGTCGAAAACTTCTGAGCCGACCGCTTAGAGCCATCGTGGTTGGCGCCGAGGTCTAAAGGGACGCACAAAGGAGAAGGGTACTCCCGAACCCTGGAAGTTCGAAAATCGTCCACTCGGGCCGACCATTTACTTTTCTGTTCAAAAAACAAGTTCTTCTTCTTGAACGAATACTGGTCGAGGCTACCGGGAACGAGCTGCCGGTAAAATCGCGCTGCACAACGCCTTATTGAGACAAGTGATTACCCGGTAACCACGTCTGCCGTTTCTGCGCTGATGCGAAAAAGAATGTCAGAGAGAGGAATTCCTGATAAAAATGTACCCGGGCCCCCAAAAACAATAATGTCGTAGCGGGAGTAGGCAAGATTTGATACTCGCTGTGCCGCTTTGTACGAGGCGAGTAATTTTGTTCTTTGATCAATTCGAAGCGGCGACCCCTTTCGTGTTTTAGGCAATGTTCCGAACCACGGAGCCAGAATGCAAGGCGAAGTCAATCAACGTCTCGGCGACTATGAGATTCTCGGCATGCTGGGTGCAGGGGGCATGGGGCGGGTATATCGGGTTCGTCATGTTATCTCCGATCGCATTGAGGCGATGAAGATTCTGCTGCCTGATTTGGCAGGGCGGCAGGACCTGGCGGATCGGTTTCTCCGTGAGATCAAGCTGGTCGCGAGCCTGAACCATCCAAATATCGCTACTCTTTGCACTGCGCTGACGATCGATAACCAGCTTGTGATGGTGATGGAGTTCGTTGACGGCGTGACACTGTCGCAGAAACTTGAAGCGGGGCCGATCCGGATTCCGGATGCGCTGGGATACCTCGATCAGGGGCTTGCGGCGTTAGGATACGCGCACAGCAAGGGCATCATTCACCGTGACATCAAGCCGGCGAACATGATGTTGACTCCTACTGGCGTGGTCAAGCTGATGGACTTTGGGATCGCTCACGCGGATACGCAGCGTGCATTGACGCAGACCGGGACGACGCTCGGGTCGATTGATTACATGTCGCCGGAACAGATTATGGGGCAGGCAACGGATGCTCGCTCGGATCTTTATTCGGTCGGGGTGTCCTGCTACGAGATGGTGACGGGGCAGCGGCCGTTTCGTGCTTCGAGCGATTTCGAGTTGATGGCGGCGCACGTTAAGGAGATGCCGAAGAATCCTATTGAGATACAGCCATGGATGCCGGCGCGCCTGAGCGAGATCATCATGAAGACGATTGCCAAGGCGCCGGAGGATCGCTTTCAAAAGGCCGAGGATCTTCGCGAGGCGCTTCGTAGTGTGAACGTAACGCCTGTTCCGGGTGGCAGGACGATGATGGAACCGCCCGTGTTGACTATGGTCGAGAACCAGGCGATATCAGTCGTGAAGAGCCGTCCCGCGACGATCGTAGAGAGTCATCATCCAACCATGCTCGTGACGAACGCGCGTGATGAGCGCAGGATGACTGAAGTTGCCAGCACCCCTGTCTACTCCCAACCGCCTGTTGCCCTCGCGGTCCGAGATAAAAAGAAGAACACAGCAATTTACGTGATTTGCGGCGCGGTTGTAGCGGTTGCGGCGGCAGCGGTGCCGATCTATCGGATGTCGCATACATCGGAAGATGCGAAGCCGAAACCGGCGGCGGTGGCGCCAGAAAAAGTCGTGACCGCTCCGCCCGCTCCTACACCCCCTGTTACGCGTCCCGTCGTGAAAGTGCCTCCGGCGGCGCTCAAGGCGCAGATGCCGACGGCTGCACCACCGCAGAGACCGGGCATTGTGGCGAACGGTACCGCAGTCGTTGTTTTGAACGGGGCGCAGACTCCGGAACAACCGAAGCTCACTGCTGAGCAGAAGAGCAAGCTCGACGAACTGGAGCCACAAATTGATCAGCTCAACAATCGGGCATCTGCAGTCAATAACAGCCTGAACACGATGCAACATTCCATGCAGAAGGACGGGTTGGCGCTGCGTGGAGATATCGTTGCTCGCCAGATGAGCATGAATACCAATCTCGGCAAGGCAAAACAGGCCTTCGCTCAGCAGGATCCGGATCGCGCGTCACGCTATGCGGCGCTGACCGAGACGGACGTGAAGCAGCTCGAAACATTTTTAGGACGTTGAATTGTTATTGAGGTGAGTCCGATGAACAGACGTGGGGCCTCCAGTACGTTTCGTCTTCCTTCTAAGAATGTCAGGACGCTGTTGGTATTGACGCTGATGGGTGTCTGTGCGGTGACGTCGATGGTTGCGCAGCAGCGAAGACGCATTGCTGTCATGAGCCTGGATGTTAGCCCCGACGCAAAACAGAAGGCGGCTTCCCAGTTCGGCATGCAGAATGATTTGGGAGCGACTCTGTCTGATCTGATCATCAATCGACTGGTCGCGGATGGAAAATTTATTGTCATTGAACGGGCAGCGCTCGACAAGATCATCAAAGAACAGAACTTCTCGAACAGCGATCGCGCTGATCCGAGCACTGCAGTGAAGTTAGGGAAGATCGCCGGCGTCGATGCGATTGTGATTGGATCGATTACTCAGTTCGGTGGTGAATCGTCGAAGAAGGCTACGAATATTCCCATTAGGATTCACGGCCTAAATGTGCCGTTGGCGAATAGTCAAAAGACCTCAACGGTAACGGTTGGAGTTACGGCCCGAATGATCGATACCAGTTCGGGCTCCATCCTCGCTTCGGCGACGGGCTCCGGGACATCGAGCAAGACCACGACTGACTCGAACACCGGCGGCGCAACAAGCACAACAAGTGCGAGCGACTTCGCAACACCTGCGATCAATGACGCTACAACCCAGGCAGTGACTCAGGTAGTTACTCAGATTGAAGCGGCGCCTCTGCCGACGGTAGCTGCTGCACCGCCGCCACCGCCCACTCCTGTGGTTCCGCGGACCAGCTACACCGGCACGGTTGCGGATGTCTCCGGTACGACGCTTATTCTCACTGTTGGGACCACGGGCGGCGTCAAGGTAGGAGACACAGTAGTGATCACCAGACCTACGCGGAAGATCAAGGACCCCAAGACGGGAGCGGTTATCAAGGTGCTGAGCGACAAGCTTGGAGAGGCAAAGATCACCGAGGCTGACAATAAGACAGCGACCGCAACGTATAGCGGGACGGCGGTCATCAAGGTTAGTGACGATATAAGTTTTCAGCCGTAGACTGCGGCTCGACAATCTTCCTGGGCGCTGCATCCGTTCTCTGGTCGGGCATAAATTGATTTAATTTTCTGCTCGACCTGACGTAGAGGAATTAGATTATGCCGGCTTCTTCGCCGATGTCGTCCACGCGTACTATCCGGATCGGTCGCTCACCCGATTCCGATGTCGTCATCGATCTTCCTATGATCTCGTGGGAACATGCGCGAATCATCTCGGAGAATGGTGAGTTCTTCATCGAGGATCTTCGCTCGAGCAATGGCACGTCGCTGAACCAGATCGGTAACAAGATCTCACGAAGCCGCATTCAGATGAACGATGACGTTTATCTGGGATCATTGAAAGTTCCCGCTTCGCGGCTGCTCAACAGCTCAGGTACCGCGATCGGCGCGCCCGCCCCACAGCCCGTCGATCTGCAGGAAGAGACCATTATCATCGGCCGCGATCCTCAGTGCGGCGAGCCTCTGGATGATCCACTCGTCTCCTGGCATCACGCGAAGATCAGTCGCTCGGGCGGCTCCGTGTTTCTGGAAGATCTGTCCTCACGAAATGGCACGTTCCTCAACGGCATCCGCATTACCAGCAAAACCGAACTCCGTGAGGGGCAGGAGATCGGCCTGGGCGGCTTTCAGTTCAGGCTGGTGGCTAACGGCAAGCTGGAACGCCGCGAGTACCATGGCAACGTCTCTATCTCCGCTGTTGGTGTGTGTGTTGCGGTTGGTGGCAAGCGCCTTCTCGATCCCATCTCTCTCACGGTCTATCCGTCGGAGATGGTTGCATTGATGGGCCCGGCGGGAGCGGGCAAGACCACGTTCCTCAAAGCGCTCAACGGCTACACTCCGCCGGAGGCTGGCAGCGTTCTCTTCAATGGCGTGGATCTTTATCAGTCCTACGATCAATTTCGCCAGCAGATGGGATATGTCCCGCAGGATGATATTGTTCACTCGCAGCTGACGGTCAGGGAGGCGCTTTACTTCTCGACCAAGCTCCGCACCGATCTGCGTGATGACGAGATTGAGGCGCGCATCGACAAGATTCTCGATGAGCTTGGCATCCTGGACAAAAAAAATACGCTCATCGGATCGCCAGAGAAGAAGGTTCTCAGCGGTGGACAACGTAAGCGGGTCAACATCGCTATGGAACTGATCACCAATACGCCGGTGCTGTTCCTTGACGAGCCTACCTCTGGGCTCTCGTCGTACGATGCCGAAGGCGTGGTCGATCTTCTAAAGCGACTGGCTGGTGAAGGCAAGACGATCATCACGACAATTCACCAGCCAAGCATCGATGTCTACAGAAAGTTCGACAATCTGATCATGATCTCGCGGGATCGCGGCGGTTGTGGATCGCTTGCATACTATGGTCCGGCCTTTCCGGATTCGATTGAGTTCTTCCACCCACCGGCGCAACAGCAGGCAGATAAGAGCACACTCAATCCGGAGATGCTTCTCACTGGACTCTCAAAAGAGCCTACTGCTGATTGGGTGAAGCGTTTCAACAAATCGCGATACCAGAAGATGTTCATCGACGATCGGGCGGGCAAGGTCAAGGGAGAAGGCGCGCAAAAGGAGGTCTCTTCGACGCGAAGTCTGGGCTTTGGTCAGTGGTGGACGCTGCTTCGTCGCAACATCGTTCTCAGAACGCGCGATCGTGCGCAGCTCATCATTACTTTGCTTCAGGCGCCTCTGTTTGCTGTATTGATTGCGCTCGTCTTCGGTACGGTCAAGGATCCTGAGAACCTTTCGAAGACCTTGAGTGTCCCTGCAGCGGGGGCCGCTGTCGCCATGGCGAAGGCGCAACAGGACTTCGGCCAGCTGAGCGGTAATCTTGTCGGCATCGAGTTCCTACTTGTCGTCGCGGCGATCTGGTTCGGCTGTAATAATGCCGCGCGTGACGTTGTCGGTGAGTGGTCAATCTACCAGCGCGAGCGCATGGTCAATCTAAAGTTGCCGTCGTATGTCTTCTCGAAGTTCTTTGTGCTTGTTGGCCTTTGCATCTTCCAGTGCTTGACACTGCTTACCGTCGTCTATTTTGCCTGCGGCCTGCGCGGCAGCTTTGTGCGCGAAGCTACTATTTTGATTGCTTCATCGCTCGTCGGAGCGGCACTCGGGCTCGCCATTTCGGCGCGAAGCTCCACGACCGAAACTGCGATTGCGCTTCTTCCAGTGGTACTTCTTCCGGTCATCACACTGGGCGGGGGCATTCGCGCGATTTATAAGATGCCTGTACCTGCGCGGCTTATGAGCTATGTCGCGCCCTCGCGATGGGCGTTTGAGCGAAACATGATCGATGAGGCAAAGGGCCATGTCTGCGGCTATCTGCCGGGTCCGCTCAGGTGGGATTCTTGTCCATCCGGTGGCAAAGGAGTCGATGCCGCCACGGTACAAGTTCCAGAGGCAATCACGACTGTCGATGACATCCGCCAACCCGCGGCGCCAACCGACGGGAAGACTTTGCGGTACTCCTTTCTTGAGTCTCTCGGAGTTCTGGGAGCGATGTTGGTGGTCCTACTTGGATGTGTGCTTGGCTTCTTGAAGATGCGCGATATCCTGTAAACAGCATTCACGTACATTCATGGAAAACGAAGAGACCACTCCCCACCAACGAGCCAGCCAGATCACTAGCGTCGATTATGTGGGGGAGTCGACGGGCTTTTCGTCGAGCTTGCGGTGTCATCCTGGGTTAGTTCGCGAAGAAAATCAGGATTGCGTCGGTCGCTTTCAAATTCCGCTTGGCGAGATCTTTCTTGTGCTGGACGGAGTTGGTGGTCGAAGTGGCGGGGCACGAGCATCGACACTCGGACTCGAAGAGTACGGACGTTTTCTGGCTGGGTTGCCCACTGAAACGGACCCGCTGGACGGTTTGCAACGAGCTACTACATGGGTCAAGGAGCGGCTGGAAGAAGCCAAAAAGTCCGGCCCACCTGAGATGCAGGAGATGGCATCGACCGTCGCGCTCGTACTGATCCACGAGGGAGTGGCATACATCGGACACATTGGAGATTCTCGGGTGTACCGAGTCCGAGGCGGCCAAGGCACACAGCTGACACGAGACCATTCGGTTGTGGAGAGAATGATCGTCGAAGGACTTCTCTCTGAGGAGCAGGCGCAGACGCATCCGAGCTCCCACATTCTGACGCGCAGCCTTGGCCAGCCTGACGCATCGCTCGAACTGTCCTCGCATCAGGTTCGGGCTGGCGATGTGATGCTTCTTTGCTCTGACGGGCTTTGGGCATACGTACCAGCTGCTGAGGTGCAGCAGGCACTCGTCAAGCCAGGAGCAAGCACGGCATCCATCGCCGACGCGCTGCTTCATCTCGCGCTTGCGGGCGAAGCGGGAGACAACATCAGCGTGGTAGTGCTTCGAGCTGGAGAAGCCTGGAAGGAAGCAAATCGAACACAAACTTCGACAGGCAAGCGCATTAGTCAAAAACAGCTTTTAGCCGCGCTCGCGATCACGATGCTGCTGGCAGGAGCTGCGGCCTATCTTTTTCTCTAGAGTGTGTGAGCCGCTCAAACGTACGCTGCCGAACAGGTCAACCTTTCGAATTGTGCAGAGCAAGTAGTTTGTAAGCAGTGAGATTGCCTTCGTGCTTTGTCGCGACTTCCAACGGTTCTACCTCAAGGTCGCGCCACAGTTTTTCGTAGATCTGCGGGCTGATGATGATCTCGCTCAATCCAGCCGCGGCGCAGTAGCGCGTCGTCATGTTCACTGCATCGCCGATGATGGTGAACTCCATACGATCGACCGAACCAATGAAGCCGTGAATTACCTCGCCCGTGTGGACGCCGATGCCGATCTCGCAAGCCCGTTCGCCCTTCGCCTTACGCCTCTCACTGACTGCCCGGGTGACCTCCATCATATCGATGGAAGCCTTTGCGGCCTCCTCGGCGTGACGTGGATGAGCCTCCGGGCTTCCAAAGACGACAAGCAATGCGTCGCCGATAAACTTGTCGATGGTCCCCTGGTGACGGAAGACACATTCAACCATCGCGGCAAAGTAGTCGTTGAGCAGCAGGAGCAGGTCGTCGGTGTCCATGCTGGCGGCCATGATGGTGAAGCCTCTGATATCGGCACAGAGGATCGACACATTCGACCGCTCGCCGCCTAATTTGAGTCGTCCAGCCTGTGCGCGTTGAATAAGGTACGTACGCACCTGCGGCGAGAAGTTCGTCATCAAACGTTCCAGCACGTGGATCTTTTGCGCGACCTCTGCTTTCAGGTCGCGATTCGCGAGAACAAGGCCGATCTGGTGTCCAAGCGATGCGGCGAGGAAGAGGTCCTCCGCAGTCAACCGTGATGCAGCACTCTTCGAGTTCAGGCAGATGACTCCGAATGATTTGCCGTCGGCGATGATAGGTGCATAAACTCCGGACTCCAGGTGACTCTCGAACTGCGTCTTGCTTAGATTCTGCTGGCGCTGCCAGATGAAAGCCTTCTTCTCCTTAAGCGCTTGGAGTGCGGATGATTTGCTCAGCGAGACATTTCCACGTGGCATGTGCGCCTTTAAATCGAGGTCACCTGTTATGGGATCGACAATCAGGATCGCACCGTGCGTCGCTCGGGGAATAAAGCTAAGGATCTTTTCGGTCAATGCCTGCAGGAGCGTGCTCATGCTTCCGCTCGGACCGGCCTCCCAGGCGAGTTCACAGAGCGTGGCGAACTTCGGCCCCACGATGCTCCAGTTGATCTGGGATTCTAGAACCGTATTCGCATCCAGCGTGTGAAGGACGATATCCCTGGTCTCGGGCCCGTGGAAGTTTGGTGAAACCACAAACGGCGAGGGAACTGGTGGCGCAGGCGCGGGAGAACCCGGGCGCAACAGACTCGATATGAGCTGCGCAGCTATTGCCGGCGTAATGCCAAAGAGGGGATATAGCTCTTTGCTGCACATGAGAAAGCCGCCGGCCAGATGACGCAGGCGGGTGAGAGAGATCGACTCCTCCGTTGCGGCGATGCCAGCCTGTTCGAACGCTCGTTTGCATATCTCTGACCTTGAGATTGCGGCACCGCTGGATTGATGGGATGGCATCGCCATCATGTGCTGCACGTCTGCAGGCGTCTGCAAGCGTTGAAGGATTTCGTTGGCTTTCAGTCCAAATGATTCGAACGACTTGGCCACCTCGGCCAACTCCGGCGCAGTGTCCAGGTCTTCGAAATGAGCGGTATCTCGCAGCGTCGTGAGAGAGAAAATAGTGGTAAGAAAATGTTTCGGCTCGATAAGAGTCTGGTCGCGTTTCGCGATTAGCGCGGCCATTCTCCAAACCATCCAGATTGCGGGGGAATAGTTCATCGTCCCCTCAGCTTTGAATGCTCCATAGCGGTCAAAATGACCCTTTCGTGGTCATAAATGTGGGCGACCATTCCATTGCGAGCTACCGACGGCTAAACGAGCTGGGCTACCGATTCTGTACGCGTCATTATATGCAAAGGCCGTCAGGGCATGCGCAAATAATCGAGCGCAAGGTGGGCAATGAGATTGGTTAGCTAAATCAAGCTCCGCCAGCGTGCGATGAATACCCACAGTGACGATGCTGGTAGAAGCGCTGTCGACGGAATTGAGAGCAGATCCAATCTTCCCGATAGCACTGGGCGGCGGGAGCTTCTCTGATCATTCTTTGCGTTGGAGCCTGCTGCGTACTAAACTTTAGAGTAGGGAAGAGTGGCCGAGTGGTTGATGGCTCCAGTCTTGAAAACTGGCGTACCTGAAAGGGTATCGGGGGTTCGAATCCCTCCTCTTCCGCCATTTAGTCTGTTCAGAACATTTATGAGCGCGAGATGCTCGCGAAATGTTGTCGAATCACGCGATTTCGTTACATCTAGCTCAAAGCGGTGCGCCAGAGATTTCGCGATCCGTTCCTAACTCAGCCAAAATTTGCCCGTTTCTCCGGTCGGCTCATCGCGGAGATTATCCTGCATGAATCTTCTTCCGCCTCAAACAATCAGGAATCCGCACCGCCCTCGCCTCCTCCTCCGCCAAAGCCGACCCTCTGGACTGTTTATCGCTCTTCCTCCGTGCCCACCTGGCGCTTACGAAGAAGGCCCGTAGTGGGTGAGGGCGCTTTGGTCGAAGCGTTCGAGGAGTTCGGCTACGTCCTTGTAGACCTCGATGCAGCCCGCGTCGAGGAGTTCTTGGCGGGACCAACCGCCGGTGGTGACGCCGATGATGCGAATGCCTGCCACGCCGCCGCATGGAGAGACGCCTTCGCCGTCATCGACAGAGCCAGTTGCTTTCGATGAGGGTTCCGTCGATGTCGGATAGGACGGCTCTACCATGTGACCCACCTTTGGGGTCTCAGGCGGACGAGTAAGCGCTATGTTGGCGAGCTAAATCCCCCGCGAGAGCGAAGAGTGGGTCAAGCCAGTTTTTCGTGTCGGGTTCAGAAGGGACGGTTAGGTACCCGCCCTGCCCGTTCTATAGGTTTTTAGCTCTGTTACCGGTGACGAGGCGCAAGAGCAAGGTGAGAAGGATTGCGCCGACGATGGCGACTATGACGGTGTAGATCAGGCCGCCTGATCCGGCGTAACCGAGCTTCTGCATGATGAAGCCACCTACGATAGCTCCGATGATGCCGATGACGATGTCACCGATTGCGCCGTAGCCGCTGCCCTTCATAAGTTTGCCGGTAAGGAAACCAGCGATGAGGCCAACAATGATCCACCAGATAATAAACATTTCTTACTCTCCTGAAGGTTGGGATAGGGGCCTGAGCAGCCGTGCTTGGCGTGGCGTTCGGATCGATACCTGCGGCTCACATTCGACGGGTGCACTCTGTCAGAGAACATTCTCTCCTGGGGAGTTGTTCGTGTTTAGTATTTTGTGCCTGGATTTGTTCATAAAGCCTAGTTGGATTATGTCGGCTCGGGAGGGAAGGCGGTTCGTGAGTTGTGCAGATTTTTTTGGGCGGGGTGTTGTGGTGTTTTACAGGGGGTTTTGCGTAAAAGAAGTGTTTTGAGGTGGTGTTTTGATGGTGAAATCGTGGTGAGTTGCGTGGTGGATGTGGTGTTTTGATGGTCACTAATTTGAGGCATGAATCATGCGCCACGTTTTTGAGATTTAGTTTTGGGTTTCCCGTTTTGGGAATTTGGTTTGTGGCTAAGGGCAGGGCTGGTGCCGATCACGTGTTCTCTTCCGACACCCAGAGGGCGCACGAAGAGGGTCAACTCTGCCGGCTTGGTGGAGTTGACCTGTTCCCGGCGTTCTAAGCCTACTGGCATGGTTGGATTTTATCGGTTCGGGAGGGAAGGCGGTTCGAGCTTCGCACGAATGCCTAAATCTCAAGATCGAGATATGAGGGCACCCGAAGTTAGATCTGGGCCAACCACCACCCAAGGCTAGATGTGGGCCACCCGCCCAAATGTTAGACTGTTTTGCCATGCCACACGGTGCCACAACCCTGCTGAGCGAGAAGCTGGACGCTGTCGCGATCGACATTGAGGCCATCGACCGGCTGATCAACTCGGAGCCGCTGGACACATCCGACCAGCTACTCGCGCTACGCACGATACAGGAGTTATATCGGCGCCTTGCCGACGACCTGCGTGTCGCCATCTCCCTCTTCGAGTGAATCTCATAGCGAACCTGAGAGAGGAGAGCGGTTCGTGCTTTCGCACGAATGCCCACTCATGCGGTGAGACTGCATGAATGGGGCACCCAGGGTTGTGGGTTGAGTTTATGTATGAGCCACCCGCCCCATGAGAGAATTGGTCTGCATTCGATGAAAACTGCCAGAAGCCTTGTTATGAGAGGACCGATTGCCTAGTCGCCTGACTATCGATAAGTTTAGCGTAAGGAACTTTCGAAGCATAATAAGCTGTGACGTTGACTTGGCGCCTCTCACTTTTTTTGTGGGAGCAAACTCGTCTGGAAAAACAAGTTTTCTCGATGCACTAAGTTTCATTTCCTCTGTAGTAAGCACATCCCTCAAGAGAGCAGTTGCTGATCGCAGAGGCGTACATCCGATTCTTCACTACCCTCCAACCTTTCCGAGCGCATCTGAATTTAAATTCTCCATTTCTTCGACATCCGGAACAGCGTTCAAATACGATCTTTCCCTTGTGTTTGAAAAAAGTGGTGAGGCCTCGGTGTTGCGTGAGGAATGCCGAATCAGAACTTACGAAGGGATCGAACACTTTTATCTTGTCGAAAATGGATCAATAGAAGGTTCTGCGCCAAAATTTCCTGATTTCGATGCTGAGTTTACTCTTTTGTCTAAGGTCTCTGCCTGGGCTGAATACGACGTGCTCTACGGCCTGCTAGCTGGGATGATGATTGTAGAACCCGCAACAACTGGCGTATATGAAACTGCAAGGCGATTATGGGAGCGTTCAGGGAAAATGAATAAGGCTTTAAAAGCCATTCGGCAAGGGAATTCTCTGGCGTCAAGTGATTCCGAACATTCTGAACAAAGTCTAACTGCACGTTTCAAAAAATTACAAACCGATCATCCTGAACGTTTAGAAATAATCCTTCAGTATTTGCGAGCGATTGCTCCACCATTTGATCGAATTCAACTTCACGAAGCTAATGATCTTACATGGTTGAGGTTTATTGATAAATTCCCTTCAGGTAAGCAATCGTCATACGACATGGCCTCTGTTTCATCTGGTCTCTTAAACTCAGCTAATTTACTCGCACAATTGTTCAATTCAAATGATGTTGACAAACCAATGCCGCCGATCGTTGTTGAAGAACCGGAAGCTCTCTTGCATCCAGGGGCGATCCACGTTATCAGAGAAAGCTTTTTTGAAGCGAGTGAAATTCGCCAAGTTTTAGTTACAAGCCACAGCCCCGAATTATTAGATGAAATTCCACCGGAATCAATTCGCAGTGTTTACAGAGATGAAGCGGGCACGCACATCATACCCTTAGACGAAGCAACTAAATCCGTACTCAAAGATCAGCTGTACACCGCTGGCGAGTTGCTGCGCCAAGGCGGCCTCATAAGGCGGCCCGATTGATGGCAAATGTAATGTTGAAGGTCGGTATCATCGTTGAAGGTGAAGGAGAAGTAAAGGCGGCCCCACTTCTTATCAGGCGCCTCGCGCAATCTCGAAACCCCGCCCAAGAACTATCTACGGAAGTGCGCAGAATTCCAAAAAGCAAGCTTTTGAGGCCCTGTGAATTCGAAAATGCAATTGAGGTATTGTCGCGGCAAATAGGTAGATCGAATCCGATTCTCGTGGTCCTTGACGCCGACGACGATTGCCCAGTCGATCTCGCACTCGGGCTATTGTCGCGAGCCCGGACAGCACACGGTGATATCAAAGTTTCTCTCGTCGTTGCTAATCGTGAATACGAAGGTTGGTTTTTGGCTGCCGCTTCATCCTTGGCACGCAAGGGTCATATTAGGTCGCCATTCAAAATTGTCGTCAATTGTGAATCCGTGCGAGGTGCGAAAGAATGGATTACGACACAAAGATCTCAGGGTGACCCGTATGTTCCCACTCGTCACCAGGCAATATTTTCTGCTGTCATTGATCTTAACGAAGCTAGGGGCGCTCCATCCTTCCGCAAACTAGAAAAAGAAGTTGCCCTGATGATAGATGCGCATGTAAACAACCATTCGTGAAACATGTCTAACTACTAGTTCACACGTTGGGTGAACTGTCGCGAATACCAGAGGTGATGACGTTTTCGAATTCACTCTTATGGGTCAATAAGGATTGCGTCAGGTTATCTTCAACAATGCGCGTCGTCGTAATTGCTGAAATGGACGAACTACTCCACAGTGACGGATTTCGCTAGGTTTCGGGGTTGGTCTACGTCGCAGCCTCGGCGGACGGCTATGTGGTAGGCGAGGAGTTGGAGGGGGACTACTTCGAGGATGGGTAGGAGTAGTTCGGGGGCCTGGGGGATGTAGATGGTCTGCTCGACGAGCTGGCTGATCTGGTGTCGCCTTCGATGGCAATGGCGATGACGCGGCCGGAGCGGGCGGTGACCTCTTGAATGTTGGAGAGGGTTTTTTCGTACTTGAGGACGCTGGAGGGATCGTTGGGGTTCTTGGTGGCGATGCAGACGACGGGGAGGGATTCGTCGATGAGGGCGTTGGGGCCGTGCTTCATCTCGCCGGCGGGGTAGACGGCTCTACCGCCTCGTGCGATCGACGTGGTTCATGCAGTTGGATCTTGGCGGTGGATCGCCTGAACGCACGTCCCTGAGAAAAATCTTTGCAGAGTTCTTCTCGGCTGAAAAGGATGCCCTATTTGTTGTCGGCCAGCAGCCCGTCAAAGAGCATAGAGATACAACATCCTGTCAGCGCTCGAGTGGCTCAAGCAGAGGGGCGCTCGGCTTTACTTCCTCGATCGCTGGAATGAAATCCGGCAAGATCTTTGCCTTCGCTGCTTGCTCATACGCGTAGCCGTATCCGAGCAGACGCGCTTCGCTCCACGCTGGCCCAATGAAGGATAAACCTACCGGAAGTCCCAGCACCGCGCCCATGGGCACGGTCAAGTGCGGATAACCCGCCACCGCAGCTAGTCCGCCCGCACCTCCACCGCTGATCTGATCTCCGTTCGCAACGTCTATTTTCCAGGCTGGCGGCATGGTTGGGGACACCAGCGCATCCAGGTGGTTTGCCGCAAGCATTGCATCGATCCCATCGTGTCCGGCAATCCTAAGAGACAACGCGCGTGCAGCTTTGTAGGCAGGATCGTCCAGCCCCTTTGTTGCCTCGGACTTTATGAAGGTTTCCTGACCGAAGAGGGCGAGCTCGCGTTGTGCGTGATTTGTGTTAAATGCGATCACGTCAGCGAGCGAGCGCGTCTTCACAGTCTCGGGGGTTGTCGCGAGATAAGCGTTCAGATCCGCCTTTAGCTCAGTGTGGAGCACTAAAGTCTCCGCTTCGCCGATCTTGTCCCGGTCCTTCAGTTCCGTGATATCGACAAGGGTCGCGCCCTGCTTTTTCAGCACCGTCAGCGCCTGTTCAAACACCTCGTCGGTCTTCACAGACCAGCCTGTTGCGAAGCGCAGCACACCAATCCGCGCACCCTTTAGAGCATAGGGCGTTAGCGCCGCCAGATAGTCGGCAATGTGCGCATCGGCGTCCTTTGTTGCCGAGTCCGCGGTGTCTGTACCCGCAATTACGCTGAGCACCCGCGCCGCGGTTGTAACATCCATAGCAATCGGCCCGGCGGTGTCCTGACTATGACTAATAGGGATGATCCGCGTCCGACTGACCAGACCAACTGTAGGTTTCAATCCAACCACGCCGTTCACAGCCGCCGGGCAGGTGATCGATCCATCAGTCTCGGTGCCGATGGCAGCCTCAACCTCGCCCGCGGCCACCGCGGCCGCGCTGCCGGAGGAGGAGCCACAAGGATTCCGGTCTAGAGCATACGGATTGCGCGTCTGGCCACCCACCCCGCTCCAGCCTGAGATCGAAGCATTGGAACGAATATTCGCCCACTCAGACAAATTTGTCTTACCGAGAATCACCGCATCCGCCCCGCGAAGGCGAGCAACTAGAGGCGCATCGCGATGCGTTACGTTGCCGAGGAGCGCCATGCTCCCAGCGGTTGTTGGCAGCGGCCCATCCGCTTCGATGTTGTCCTTCAGCAAAATTACGTGTCCGTAAAGCAGCCCCCGCGCCTTTCTCTGCCGGTCGATTGCTCTAGCCTGCTCAAGCGCCGTCGGGTCGAGCGCGAGCACCGCATGAATCTTCGGATCTAGTGTCTTTACTCGCGCCGTTGCTGCCTTGGTCGCCATCTCAGCGCTGGACGGTTCATTCGCGGAGGTGTTTGGAGCTAAAGTCTGCGCAGCGCACGAAACCGTTAACAAAAGGGTGAGCAAAGTTGAAGTCATGTCGTATGTTCTCACCTTCAAACACGGCATGCTAGATCACTACTCACGAATCTCTGGGTTAGTCAGCACAAAGTCCTTCATCCCGGCGGGTAATGGCGCAACTGTTACCGACAAGCTCACCACACAACGGGCGACTGATCCGGCGACCACTACGATAACCATGTACCTTAGTTGCGCCATGAACCAGAAATACCCGCACCACTACTCCGGGCGCTCGCGCACACCCGGAACGGTGATTGCAGACTCAGAGATCTGTGGCAAATGATCATCAGGATCTGCCTCGGGCACTGTGCTGAGACCATCGATGAGGAGATCGATCTCAGGAATCTCGAAGCCAATCGCCTCGAGATCAAAATCGAGTTCCAGTTCGGAGAGGATCTTGAGTTGCTCGCCGAGCATCCGCTCATCCCAGGAGGAGTTCTCCGTCAAGCGGTTGTCGGCGAGCAACGTGCGTGGGACTCGGTGAGATGACTCAGACAAATCGCGGGTACGGTGTCCCATCCGAGCTTGCGCGCGGCCATGAGTCGCCCATGACCCGCGATGACCTTCTGCTCGTCATCGATCAGCAGCGGTACGTTGAATCCAAACGACTCGATGCTCTGAGTGATCTGGCGGACTTGTTTGTCGCTGTGAACCCTGGGGTTTCGCGGATCGGGTTTCAGCGATGTAGTACGGAGATAAGTAACTTCCAATTGCGTTATCGGCGATTGCATTTTTTCACCTTTGTTCCTGAAGCAAAGTAGCATACGCATTTAAATGACCTCTCTCTGTCTTGGCGCCGAGACTGACGCCAACGCCAATTCTTCTATTCGATGTTCTCGATAATCGCCTTGTTTGGAGCGGGCTTTAAGCAGATTGAGGGCAAGCGACAATTCTTGGCGCCGACGGGCGCCAAGGAGTCGATTTTCACTATCTAGTTTTTTGCCTATTCTCGAGACGGGAAGCTTGCGGAAGCCGACGTCTGGTCGGCGTCAAGAGCCACTGGAAGTCTTCAACCTGTCCGTAGTAGTCAAGGTCGATGGCCGCGTGTTTGGGATCGTCTGGAACTTTTGGCGCATGTGAGGACGCCACGGCTATTCCGGTGCGGAGTCCAGGAGAATGCCTCATCCATATCCGAGGGACCTACCGACGAGAAGCGGCCGCGCTGCTAGTTACTGGATTGACGTCCTTAAATGCGCTGGAGCTTTTGAAGATTAAGCCAACCAAAATATTCTTGATCGTGAGTGCAGCCGGAGCTGTGGTTAGTACGCGATCGAGATTGCGTGTGCTCACGACGCAAACGTACTTGCAGTCGTCCGATTCGAGACTAGAGATCGTAGAGCTAAATGCAGAAGAGCTTCGTTTAGATCTGCGCAGCGGGTGGTCTAAGCCCGCCGGGCGAATGCGCGGCCAAATTTGAGCCGAGTCCCATAGCTTCCCGGACTCATTGCGGAACTTTTGTATTGCTGCGTTTAAGCCCGGATGCGTATCGAGGAGCGCGTCCGCACCTGGTGCAGCATCCTCCATCTCCGCCCCGTATAAGATGTGCGTAGCCCTTCACCGCCCAGAGAGGGACGCGCCCATGGAATTGTCGAGTATCCCGAGGAGAATCTTCGCGACGACACTGTGTTTCATGGGAGCCAGATTTACTGCCCTTGCAGCAGGTATCCCGCTTATTGATTCAGAGATTACAGGCTCTTTCTATTTTAAAATACTAGTCCTCGTCGGCGAGGGTGCCTGCCACGGCAACTCGGTCGCGAGTGCGCTTCATCCATGGAGACTTCGAGTTCGGATTTCCATTCTTGCATTCGCAGCGGCGCTGACCGCGCTGTCTATCCTACCGCCGATAGCACACGCGGATAGTCGAACCAGTTTCCCAAGTGTGACACAACAATCTCATCGAGCCCCTCCTGGCGTTCGATTGCCGGTAATCGATGGCAATGATATACGCTTCTCGCGCCTCTCCACGGCTCAAGGCTTGTCCCAAACTAGAGTCAGTCAGATCGTAGAGGACAATCGGGGATTCATCTGGTTCGGAACACAAAACGGTCTGGATCGTTATGACGGATATGAATACAAGGTATTCACCCACGATCCTGCACGTGAGAACAGCTTAGGCTGTGTTTTTATCCATTCGCTATTCAAGGATCGCTCCGGCGCACTCTGGGTCGGGTGCAATAGCACTCTGGACAGGTTCGACCCCGTTACAGAAACATTCACTCACTATCAGATCGACACCCGGGGTCAAGGCGAAGTCGCGAACGCTGTCGACCAAATCAGTCAAGATCGAGCCGGCATGCTTTGGCTGGCAACTGGAAAGGGCCTACTCAGGCTAAATCCAGACACTGGCGAAATCACTCATTACGTCCACGACCTGTCAAACACGTTTAGCCTGAGCAGCAATAGAGTTAAATGCACTCTGGAAGATAGCAGTGGCCGATTTTGGGTGATCGACGGCGATGACCTTGAAGAGTTTGATCGTGACCGCGGACGGGTCCTCCTGAGAATCCAATGGGGTGAGAGCACACATTACGCTTCTCTTTATGAGGATCACCGTGGTGTCCTGTGGGTTATTTTCACAGGCGGGAATGGGAGCGGAGTAGCCGTCCTTAATCGAAATATCAATCGTCTGATTTCTTATTCGCTTTATGACAAAGAATCTGGCAAAGAAATACGCGATGGGTTTTTGGCAATGCTTGAAGACAGGAACAAAACGCTCTGGTTCGCAAGCCTCGGTGCCGGATTGCTGAAGTTTGACCGCGAGCATCAGATTTTTATCCGTTATCAGAATCATCCCAACGATCTAGAGAGTCTCGCCGACGACCGAGTGATCTCGCTATGCGAAGACCACGAGGGGAATATTTGGGCGGGCTTGCATGCGAGGGAGCCAAACTTCTTTCGCACTGAGAATCAACCATTCATGCGTCTGTCTCGTAACCAAAACAATCCCGACAGCCTCGGTGAGACGTTCGTGAACACATTCTACGAAGATCACGAGGGTGTCTTGTGGACGGGGAGGACAGGCGCTCTAAATCGCATTGATCGTCGATCTGGGCGATCCATTTCTTACCTTCCTCCTGGACCGAGACTCTCAAATGACATAATCGCGATCAACGAAGACGCTTCGGGAGTTCTCTGGGTAGGCACATTCGACTGGGGGTTAAGCCGGTTCGATCGAAGGACAGGCCACTATAAAACTTACCTGCACGAGCCAGGCAACTCATCGAGTTTGAGTAATAACACCGTGAGTCAATTGCTCCTGGATCATAAGGGCACGATGTGGATCACAACCTGGAACGGTCTTGATCGATTTGACCCCAAGGCCAACAGTTTCGTTACTTTTAAGCGGGATAAGACGAGTGACGAGGAGGCGTATTTCAATATTGTAGAGGATCAAACCGGGTATTTCTGGATGGGTAGCAGGGGGGCGCTTAACCGTTTCGACCCGAAAACGCATCAATTCACTGTTTATCCATACAAAGCCGGTGATGCCAAATCTCTGAGTAGCGACGAATCCGTTAATTCAGTCTACGTAGATCATTCGGGGACCGTTTGGGCCACCACTCCAAGCGGATTGAACAAGTTCAACCGCGAAAGCGGAACGTTCACTCACTACTTCGTGAAAGATGGTCTGCCCTCTAATTGCCTGAGCTGTATTCTCGGAGACAAGGCAGGCATGATTTGGATGGGCACGAGTCAGGGTCTATCCAGATTCGATCCGATCGCGAATAAGTTTACGAACTACTCCACAGTCGATGGGTTACCCGGTAATGACCTTACAGGTTGGGGGGGCGCTTGCATCAAGAGTCGAAGCGGCGAGATGTTTTTTGGCGGGTTTAGCGGCGACGTGGCCTTCTTTCCCGATAAGGTTGTGGATCGACGTGATCCACTTCCCCTGGTTCTGACCGATTTTCGGTTGGCTGGGCATTCGGTAGAGGTTGGGAGCAATTCTCCTCTCCAGAAGTCGATTAGCTACGCCAATGATGTGACACTCAGTCACGACGAAAACATTTTTTCACTGAGTTTCGCAGCCCTCACTTATTTCAATCCTGCTGCTAACCGGTATCGATACAAGCTGCAGGGGCTGGAAGACAATTGGACTGAAGTTGGCAGCGATCGGAGGAATGCGACCTACACGACTTTGCCAACTGGCAAGTACACATTCCTCGTGCAGAGCGCCACCAGACAAGGAGCTTGGGGCGAACCTGGCGTAGCACTAACAATCAGTATCTTGCCACCGTGGTGGGCCACTACCTGGTTTAGGTTATTTGTCGTTGTGTTCATCCTTGCCATAGTTGGTTTGCTCTACAAATTGCGCCTGAGACAGTTGGATCGGGAATTCAATGCGCAGTTGGATGCGCGCGTCGCCGAGCGGACACGCATCGCGCGGGATTTACACGATACTCTGCTGCAGTCTTTTCATGGCCTGATGTTTCGGTTTCAAGCGGCTCGCAACATGTTGCCGCGCAGTCCGGAAAATGCAATGCGAACTCTCGACCAAGCGATTTCAAGCACACGGACTGCTCTCACCGAGAGCCGCGACGCAATTCACGACATGCGTTCCGACCCGTTTACAGATGGAGATTTGGCTGAGTTGTTGGAGGCAGAGAGTAAAGAACTAGCGGCAGTCCCGGGCGCAAATTTGAACTCGCCAGCTTTCCGAGTTATCGTGGAAGGCGAACCGCAAAAGTTAACTCCCGACCTCCATGACGAAGTGTACAGAATCGCTCGAGAAGTGATGCGAAATGCCTTTCGGCACGCTGCTGCCTCTAAGATCGAAGCCGAAATCCGCTACGACAGGAATCAGCTTCGTTTGCGAGTGCGCGATGATGGTAAAGGTCTCGATCCCAAGGTACTCGAGGTGGGCCACCGGCCTGGCCACTGGGGCCTGGCGGGCATCCATGAACGCGCGCAGCAAATCGGAGCGCAACTTAGGATCTGGAGCGAAGCCGGAGCGGGAACAGAAATTGAATTGACGATACCCTATATCAAAGCCAAAAATGGGCGTAACGATTCCAGATTCAAGCTATTTCGCAAGGACAGAGCGCTGTGAGCAACGTTCCCGATCTAATCCGAGTTCTCAGCGTAGACGACCATCCTCTCCTGCGCGAAGGGATTGCAACGCTAGTGAATGCCGAAGCTGACATGAAGTTGGTCGCGGAGGCTTCCAGCGGACAAGAAGCGGTTCAACTGTTCCGGTTGCACCGTCCGGATGTAACCCTGATGGACCTTCAGATGCCAGGCATGAATGGTACGGAAGCTATCGTCGAAATTCGACAGGAATTTCCCGATGCGCGCGTCATAGTGTTAACGACCTACACAGGTGATGCTCAAGTATTGAGGGCGCTGAAAGCAGGTGCCCGTGGTTATTTGCTAAAAGTGGATGTTCATCTCGAACTCCTGGACGTGATTCGCGCCGTCCATGCCGGACAAAAAAAAATTCCTCCTCAAGTGGCAGCGGAACTGGCTGAACATGCCGGGGATGATTCTTTGAGTCAGCGCGAAATCGATGTGCTACGCCTGATCGCCACCGGACACTCCAATAAACTGATTGCTGACCGACTCTCGATCGGCGAATCAACCGCCAAAACCCATGTGGCAAATATATTGTCCAAGCTGAGCGCCAATGATCGAGCTCATGCGGTCACCATTGCGACAAAGCGTGGAATTATCGACCTGTGAATCGGCCGAAATGAGGATTCGGCGATCGCCTTTCCAGCCGTTTCCAGCGATGTTGCAAGACTATATCCTTGTGTCGAAAAGAGGTGTGTCTGCAACGTTTATTCTCAACCTTCGCTAACGGATTTCCTGGGATCGGACTGCTGCTCCAGCGCTCAATTACGGCGGCCGCTATCGGATGTTCTGTGTTTGCACGTTTTCACGGGATGCCACAACTCGCCTTGATAACACTGCTAATAGTGGACAGTATTGCTGCGCTTCTTATCCTCGTGGGGTTGTGGACCCCAGTTGCGGGCACTCTGATAGCGTGCTGTGAGTTTGGGATCCTTGTCTCAGGAGCCGGAGAGTTCTGGCTTCATCTTGTCCTGGCGACCTTTGGAGCTACTCTCGCTATGATCGGGCCCGGCGCTAGGTCTATCGATGCGCTTCTTTTCGGCAGAAAACAGATCAAGTCCCTCCCTCATTAGTAGTCAACTGCGGTGGGGATCGCAACGGAGTCGCCCAATCTGATGATTTTTAAAGCGTGCGATTTGCCGTTTTCTGGAACGGCATAACTGATGACCTCAAAAGCCCCCGATTTGCCGTTTCTGAAACTCCGCAATCAGCACACAATAACGTCAATCGAGCAGACGGCACAGCTCAAATTTAGCGAGCCACCTCGAAGCCACGGGCGTGGCCTGAACGTGATCCAAGAACAGCAATGCGATTCGGGAGGTTCCATGCAATCCATTCGAACTTTCATGACAACCCAGGCAAGTCCCGCAACCTTTGTACCAATAGCGCAGACGGAATTTCAATATCACTATCAACACAACTCCGAAGGTGAAAACGGCCCGAGTGTGTCTCTGCAGGTTAGATCAAGGACTGCGACGAAAGCGGCCCATAGCAGCTTGCCTTCCGATTGTTTGGGAATCGGTTGCAAAGAGATCCATACAAGCGCCAAGCCGCGATTCGAAGATAGGATTGTGCATATTGTTCGGAATGATCCCGCGGGAACCAAAAGTCTTGCAGACTTCTTTTTGTCGGAGAGATTGAGCGTTGTTACTTTCAGGACCGCTGCGGATTACATGACGGCGCCACGGGACGATCGACCGACGTGCTTGATCCTCGATTTGGACCTTCCCGACCTGCACGGGCTAGATATTCAAAGCAGACTAGCAGATAAAGGTGCTCCTCCTGTCGTCTTTGTTACATCACATTGCGATCCCATCTTCGTGGTGCGCGCAATGAAGAGTGGAGCAATCGACTTCATGCTGGAACCTGTCGACTATGGCAACCTCATGTCGGCCGTTGAGCTGGCTTTCATCGAAGACCTGAAAAATCGTAATGCGCGCATCGAGCTTTCTTCTTTGCTGGCGAGGTGGTGGTCTCTTACACCAAGAGAGGCAGAAGTCTTTCACTATACCGTTGCAGGCCTCCTGAACAAGCAAGCTGCTGCGGAGTTGGGCGTCGCAGAGAATACCTACCAGGTTCATCGGGGCCGTGTCATGCGAAAGATGGAAGCAAATTCACTTGCAGACCTTGTACGTATGTCTACGAAACTCGAACCAATACTTCCGAAGCCCTGCCGTACCAGAATTTGCTATGGGACGGCCGTCGAAGTTCCCGTGAGAATCGAGAAGCTTCGACCACACTTGCAGTCAAAACGTAACGAATCAAAGAGAGCGAGTGCACTCAAGCCTTATTGATCACAGAAGCTGCAGCCTCAACGACTGCGATGTCCTGCTCTATCGTTCCCGCGCTGGCGCCTACGGCGCCGATGATGTCGCCATTGAAGACGACAGGAATTCCACCACCAAATATGACAACCTTTCCAGCGTTACTCTCTTGAATGCCATAGAGCGGCTGACCCGGCTGAGAAAGTGCCGCTAGATCGGATGTTTTCTTATCGAAGATTCTGGCGGTCTTCGCCTTATCGATGGCGAGATCTATGCTGCCGATGAGCGCTCCATCTTGACGCACAAACGTCAAGAGATGTCCACCTGCGTCAACAACTGCAATATTGTAGGCAATCCCTAACCTCGCAGCCTCTGCTTCTGCCGCACCTATCATTCGTTTTGCATCATCAAGCGTTAGCGTGTCATAGGCTCTCGGCATATACTCTCCTCCATTCCTAGTTGATCCTGGCCATCGTATGTAGGTCTGACGGTTATTCCAAGAGCTTTTGACGATCTGCTAATGTACCGCCGTGCCACCCTTTAGGCGCATAAACGACATTCCATGCCAAACCTAAGCCGGAGAAGGCCGAGCTGTATATTCACTCTTCATGGAATTGCAGGTTATCAAGTCTGGAATTACAAACAAATACGTGCTGCGATTCGAGACATCGTGTGTAGCTCGGATATCGATATACCAACTTGAAGTACGTCCGCTATAACCGCTGCAGACCATACAGGTCATTGGCTTTGGAGATTGAGAAGAGGATTGTTCTATGAGCTCGGTGACGATAACTGCAGAGTTGCAGGTAGCGCCGGACAAGGTTTGGCAACTCATCGGCGGCTTTGGCTCTCTACCCGACTGGATACCCTTCGTAACTCAATGTGAGCTCACCGATGGCGGTCGCGTCCGTCACCTTACGGCGGCAGACCAGAGTTTCATTGAGAAGTTGGAAAAATATGATTCCGAAGATCGCAGCTATAGCTATTCCATTGCGGAATCGCATTTCCCGGTCACCGATTATCTATCTACACTACGGGTAACCGCGATTGATTCTGGGCACGGTTCTCGAGTGGATTGGTCCGCTCGCTTCACTGCAGAGGCCGTCGGCGAAGAAGAAGCACAGGGGATCTTCAAAACCATTCTTTCCGATGGTCTGAACGCACTCATCGCACATTACGCAGGCAAAGAATAGAACGACCACCTGCGCACGAAATTCTTCGAATGATACGCGCCATTCTGTACCGCTAATCCAGGGGCGGGGCGAACTTCGCCTGGTACTTTTTCACAGACGGCACCGATCTCCTGTTTGCGAGTCAATTGAAACAGGGTCTTCTTAGGTTGTTTGATCCCAAGAAAGGAGTAACACAATATGCTGGCTGCCAGGATGCGTGAGTATCATAAACCCCTCGTAATCGAAGACATCAAGGTTCCCGACATACTACCCGATCAAGTCTTGGTTAGAGTTGGCGGGGCCGGTATGTGCCGTTCGGACGTGCAGCTGATCGACGGTTACTTTGCGGAAGCCCTGAAAACCAAATTTCCTATTACACCTGGACATGAAATTTCAGGTCTTGTTTCAGCAATCGGGGATCGGGTGCCTGAGTCTGCGCAATTGGCTGTCGGAGATCAGGTCGTGGTTGCCGCAGGTTGGGGGGATGGGATTTGCCGTCAATGCCGTTTAGGGAATGAGCAAATTTGCGAGCATGGGAGTTGGCCAGGGTTCGGACCTCCGGGAGGCTACGCCGAATTCGTTCCAGTTCCATATAGACAGCTTATCCGTGTTGAGCAGAGATTAAAGTGGGAAGAACTTGCACCTCTAACAGATGCAGGTGTGACACCTTACCGTGGAATTAAGAAATTGAGGGCGGCAGGTGTGTTTGGCCCCGATCGAGTGATGGGCGTCTTTGGAGCAAGCGGACTGGGAAGTTACGCAGTTCAATACGCTAAGTTGCTCTCCTCGGGCGCTACCGTCGTTGTATTCGCCAGGAATGATGAAAAACTTGCGATTGCAAAAGAACGTGGGGCGGACGTCACAATCAATACTCGCGGCAAATCGCTTAACGATATCCAGGGCGAACTGTTCAAACTGACCGGACATCGCAAACTTGATGCAGCCATCGACTGCGTTGGGGCCGAGGAGACCATTCAGGCCGGCATCGGTCTGCTCGCTACAGCTGGAGCATTCGTATCGGTTGGGTTGGTGGGCACTAGGATTAATATTCCGCTGTTCCCTTTTACCGCTAGTGAACTGACCTATCACGGTTCATTCTGGGCTAACTACGCTGATCTACAGGAAGTACTGGCTCTTGCACAGAAAGAAAAAATTCAGCACTCCATCAAGCGAATCAAATTTCAAGACGTCAATGAGAATCTTGAATTGCTTCGTGCTGGAGACATCATCGGTCGCGCGGTGATCGTGTTCGATGTCGATTCAGATTCACCGGCGCCTCATAAATAACCAAGGCGAAATCGGGGAAATTTAAAA
Organism: Tunturiibacter lichenicola; assembly: GCF_051013355.1. Classification (GTDB taxonomy): domain Bacteria; phylum Acidobacteriota; class Terriglobia; order Terriglobales; family Acidobacteriaceae; genus Edaphobacter; species Edaphobacter lichenicola_F. Next base: position 2,641,669 of record NZ_CP132944.1, read on the forward strand.
GGGTACCGCGAGGTACTCTTTTTGATTCTCCACTCAGATAAATCTAGTCAGGTCCTTTGATACCACAACCCGTCGCCAAGTCATGAACCGTCACATCCAATCTATGAACACAAGCTGGGCCGGCAAACAGCAGCCCCGCAACCTTTTTTGCGGTCTGTGCGCCTCTAAACCAGATATCCGCGCGCCGTCGCTATGCCGACGGCATGAGTTCGATCAGATGCTCCCAACTTGAGCATGATGCTCTTCATGTGCGCTTTGACGGTCGCCTCTGTAATCGATAGATGTGAGGCGATTATCTTGTTCGACAATCCTCCGGCTACTTCTCGAAGCACCTCAACTTCGCGGTCGCTGAGTTCATCTTCGGCGTAATGGTCAGCGAGTTCAGCTGCGACCTGCGAAGGTATGTATCGCTTTCCGGCGTAAACCGTGCGAATCGCCTCCAACAAATCTCGCCGGATCATGCTCTTTAAAATGTATCCAGTTGCGCCGCCTTTGAGGGCACGTCGAGCCAGGACATCACCTCCGTAAGTGGTCAGCACGATTATCCGGGCTTGTGGATGTTCTCGCCGGATGCTGGCGATTGCTTCTAGTCCGTTCATATCTGGCATCTGCAGGTCCATCAGGGTGACGTCCGGCAATAGGCTGCGGAAAATCTCGATCGCTTCGCGACCACTCCCTCCCTCCCCGACGACTAGCATGTCCTTTTCGTCCTGGATTACAGCCGAGATGCCGGCACGCAGCAAACTGTGATCGTCGATCGTAAGAATTCTTATTTGTCTCATGGTTGACCTCTCCGTGCAGGTGCTCCAAGACGGCTGTTTGATAGTTAACTAAACTGCAGCATTATTTCGTGGAAATGCAAGCGCGGCTGGAATTACAAGCTCGATCTCAGTACCGGCGTCAGCGCGAGTCCATATCTTCAGCTCAGCACGAATTGCCTTGGCTCGTTCGTGCATGCCGATAAGACCCCAATGACCGGGGCGACCGTTGGCTAACAAGTCATCCTCTATGCCGACGCCGTCATCTCGAACGCGGATGCGCAGGAAGTTGGAGTCATATACGATCTCGACTTCGATCCTCGCAGCCGACGCGTGTCGAAATGCGTTTCTCAACGACTCTACTGCGATGTCGTACGCTTCATCCTGCACGGCGGACTCGAGCGGCCTTTGCGCGCCAATGATGGTGAGGACAAAATTAGCAGTATGGTCCTGGCTAAGTTCTCTTCCGCATTTTTCAATTAGCTTCGGAAGCTCATCCTCTTCCGTCGAGCGCTGGCGAAGTTTGCGAACACGTTGACGTGCTTCGGATAAGGTCTCATCCGCACGGTCAAGCACCTCCTCCATTGTCTTCCGTAGTGGGTCCTGAACATTCAGCTTCTTCGCGACTCCTTGAACCTGTAATGCAATCCCCTGGAATCCCTGTAGAAGCGTATCGTGCAACTCACGTGCGATGCGCTCCCGCTCTTGTACCTGGGTCAGTATGCGTTCCTGAGCATTTGCTGTAGCTTGCTTTAGCCGAAGAAGGTAAAGTCCCCACAACAGTCCGGCGGCAATAATTACCATTCCGGCTCTGAACCACCAAGTCTGGTAAAACGTGGGCTGAATAACAAACTCAGTCACAGCCCCGGTATTGTTCCAGACACCGGAGTTATTGCACGCAATTACATGAAATCGATATTTGCCGGGGGTCAGGTCCGTATAGAAAGCCTGGCGCCGCGTGACGGGCCCTTGCCAGTCTTTGTCATGGCCTTCGAGAAAATAACGGAAGAAAACTTTTTGAGGGATGGAAAAGCTTAGACCCGTGTAATCGATCTCCAGATTGCGTGGGTTGGGCGGAATGTGAGGCCGTCCGACTGCCTGATATAGTGTACCGTTCGCAATCAATTGTTCAACATGGACCGGCGGCGGCAGGCGATTCTCGTAGACGCGGTCAGGATCGATCGACTCGATCGTATTCCCATTTGCAAACCATAATCTTCCGCTGGGCGCTAATGACATTTGTGGCTGAGTACTAAAGTGCCTATTTGTCTCAACTCCATCTGACATATCGAAGGTGATCACCTTTGGCTGGAGTAGCTGACCGATGCGCCATTTTTGGAGTTCGGAAGCTTCCATCTTCAAGAGGCCACATCCGGATTGCATCCATAGCGAGCCATGGCGATCCTTAATGAAGGATAAAAGGTGGTTGCACGGAAGGCCGTTGTCTTGGTTGAGAAGTTGCCACCGTTTTTGATCCCAGCGAAGCAATCCATCCGCCGTCGCTAGCAGTAACGGATCAGCGGCATCGGAAATAACGTCCAGCACTGAGGTGGAAGTCTGACCGTCGGGAAGAGCATAGTCTTGTATTATGCCGTTTTTGTAGCGCATCAGCCGCCCGGTTCCAATGAGAATTCCTCCATCCTGATCTGCAACGAGAAGGCCTAAATTAGTTAGGCGATGCGGTAAAGGAACTTCCGCCTGGACACGTCGATCTCTGATGAAGAGCAGGTGCGTTTCAGAGAGTGCCAGAATGGTATGAGTGGAATCTTCAATGATTGCTGGAGTCGAATCGAGGCGGAGAACTTGCCCATCCCGGTCGAGGACTTTCTCAACTCTCCCCTCCTCATAGACCGATAACGAATTGCCAAGTCCGAGCCACAGGGCGCCGGCGTGATCCTGAAACATCGATTCGATTTTTCCGGGAAACTCAGGGCCCGGCGCGAATCGCAGATTTGGCCTGGGCCGCAAAATATCGGCTGATCTTTCCCCATCCCATTCCTCGCCGTCGTACGCTCCAGCCCATACGAAGCCGTCCCTCGAGGCAATCACAGCCGTAGCGTGGGCACTACTCAACCCTTCATCCTCTGAATACATCGTGGCAGGCAAGTTTCGAAACATATCCATCCCGCCATCTGTCGAAATCCAAATATTTCCCTCGTGATCCTCCATGATCCGAGCGACCTTGTGACCCGACAGGCCATTAGGTTTGGAAAAATGATCGACGGAGCCTCCGGAGACTCGGTAGAGTCCATCGTTCTCGGTACCGATCCAGACCGCTCCATCTCTGTCGACCAATAAAGCATTGGCTCTGAGACTGGAGCTGTGAAATCCTGCCGTCGAATACTCACTCCACGCTCCATTGTGGAGGTGCTGCACTCCAAACTGTGGGCCAACACCATCCATCGCCGCCCACACGTCGCCGGAATGATCCACGGCAACATCCACTATCGTAGGATGTTTGATCCCATTCAGATACTCTGTAGCCTTTGTTCCTCGTTTCCAGCGATACAGGCTTTCTCCGGCGATCCATAGGTAACCTGCCTGGTCTTCAGTGATGCCGGTGCCCTTCTTCGCCGGCATTCCGTCCGACGGCCCGTAACAACGCAGGCCGCCACCGGCGACTTCGCACACCGCGCCTTTACCCTCTGGGACCCGGTAACGAGTCACCCAAACCTTTCCAGCATGATCTTCCAAGATGGCATTGATACCTGCACGATCAGTCGGCTCCTGAATAGATAGCTTTCCGTCTATGACGCTAGCTAATCCTGCGCTTCCTCCAACCCAAAAAGTTCCATCGTGCGAGCCGAATAAAAAAGTTACCGACCTCCCTGCCCTTGGACCTTTAGGCGGCTTCCACTGAACGAATTGGATGCCATCGAAGCGAAGGAAACTTCCTCTACCTACCGTCCAGATGTAGCCATCTGCGGTCTGCGCTAATTCGTCAGCCGGCAATATGAAGCCGTCCTGTGTCCTCCAAGCCGTATGGCCATATTGGGAGATGAGCCGATTCGGATCGAGAGCACAAGCGTGGGTTGCCCAAAAAAGAGTCCCTACTACTAAGAGACACAGTAATTGCCAAAAACTTATTGAGTAGTTAGCCTCGTGCGGTTGCGTCGTCACGTCGTCCTCAATGAAGATTCTTCACGCATCTTCGGAGCCATCTGGGCACCTAGAGAAACCGCCCGCGTCACATCGAGCTCGGACCGCTTCTGTATGAGAACTCGTAGCTCTTGACTGCCATATGCGGAGAAACCGAGTATAGGGTGTCGGATCAATCCTCATATTAGCCGAAAGTATAGTCGTACAATGACCCAATTAGACTGGCCCCTGCGAATCGCAACTGATACTTTAGATTGCCGTGCAGAGACTTTTCTCCATCTTTCCAGCAGGAAGCGCCGGTGTCGCCCTTATCGTTTTGCGCTCCATCGTCGCAGTAAGGGTCTTCGCTGAGGCGCGGACACATTCGACCACGGACTGCGCGATCCCACTTGATATTCTCGCGTCAGTGGTGGGATTGAGTCTGTTTCTTGGCTTTTTGACGCCCTACTGCGCAGCCGTATGTTGCGTGGCGGAGCTCACGATCGTGGCGATGTCATGGGCACCGGATGTGTTTTCGCTCTGGATGTCCGCCCTGACGTCTGGGTCCGTTGCAGTGCTGGGCCCCGGCGCATACTCGGTGGATGCCAAGATCTTCGGTAGAAGATTGATTGAAGTGCCGTCTGGGAAGAAACCTCATTAGAGGCGTCGGGCCGAAACTTAAAGGGTTCCGAGGTGCCGATGAATGGCTGCTACCACAACGGACCCCTCTCCAACGGCAGAAGCAACGCGCTTGACCGATCCAGATCGGACGTCGCCAACTGCAAAGATTCCGCGCACAGACGTCTCGAAGAGCCCTCGTTCTTCAGATCCGAAAGATGTTCGCACAAACCCATTCGGATCGAGGTCTACGCAGTCTCTCAACCATGCGGTACATGGGTCTGCCCCGATCATTACAAAGAGATGCTCTGTTTCAAAACGAGTAATTTCTTCGTTAGCCACTGACTGCCACGTTACATGGCTCAGACGACTGGATCCTTCCAGACTCACCACCTCGGAACAGGGATGTAACGTGATCGACTTCGAGGCATGGATCCGCTGCACTAGATAGTCTGACATTGTGCTGGAGAGGTGCGGACCGCGAATCAACATGTGCACATGGCTTGCGCGCGTGGACAAGAACATTGCGGCTTGTCCTGCTGAGTTACCTCCACCTACCATCACCACCGGAAGACCAAGGCAAGAGTGAGCATCGATCGGAGTTGCCGAGTAGTGAACGCCAGTTCCTTCGAAGCGCTCCAGGCTTTTAACATTCAGCTTTCGATACCGCGCGCCAGTGGCGATCACGACAGATCTTGCTGCAACCGTGCTGTCGTCATCCAGGCTTACTAGAAAGGGCTCTTCGGAACAATCGATGCTTGCTGCGGTTCTACAAATAGCTACCGTTGCTCCAAATTTTTCAGCTTGCACTTGCGCCTGTTTTGCGAGCTCAGCGCCGGAAATGCCATTGGAGAACCCCAGGTAGTTCTCGATTCTCGAACTGGTCCCGGCTTGGCCACCGGCTGCATAGTTATCCAATACAAGCGTGCGAAGACCCTCCGAGGCCGCGTATACAGCGGTCGCGAGGCCTGCCGGCCCCGCTCCAACAACGAGAACGTCCCATGTAATTCCTTCACGCACGTCCTCCGATATGCCAAGCTTGTCTGCCAGAGCACGCAGTTCGGGACGCTTCAAAATCCACTTCCCCGAGATCACCGCAGGGAGATCAGAGTCCCGCAAACCTCTCTCCTGAATGATCGCTTGCCCATCGGAGGAGCGCTGCGTATCGATCACGCGAAATGGATAGGAATTGGCCGCTAGAAAACGTGCGAGCTTCTCTGAATGACTGCTTTCTCCATCAGCGATCAATGTCAGACCGCCAACTCCAATCTGAACGAACCATTGCCGGCGTTGCACAATTGTCCTGACGACTAGTTCGCCGATATCGGGCTGTGCGATGAGGAACTCTCGTAGGCGCTCTCTCGGAATTCGGAGGACACTGCTCCCTTTCAATGCGCGCGCTGCGATCAGCGTCTCCCTTTGATTCAAGAGATTGAGCTCTCCACTGAACTCACCAGGTTCGAGGGTGATGAATTGCTCTTCTCCGTTGATCGGCTCCGGCCAAAATGTTTGGACTATCCCTTCCAGCACGATATAAAGATCGGCAGCACGCTCGCCCTGGCGGTACAGCCGCGTATCGGAGGTGTAGCTCCGCTGAATCCCGTATCGTGCGGCATTCGCCAGCTGGTCCGGGGACAACTTCGCGTAGGCTCCGGGAGGAACTGTGAACGGATGTAAGCGCTCGATACCTTCAAACGTAGCCATCATGCCTCCAGAAATACCTTAGGTTCTGAGAGCATAGAGCGTTCGTCTCACACTCGCCATTCCAGCTTCATTGAACGGTTTGGGAATTCACTGAACCGGCCCGAGAACGCACCATACCAACTCTCTGCGAAGGCTATTCTGCGCACGTGAATAGCGGTTCGTCTTCCATGATCCTCGTATATTGTCCTTGCTCTCAACCTTGCATCGACATTCGTTGACCCAGCGCTGGCCTATCAGCAATGAAATTTAACATCGATCTGTAAACAGCGACTTTTTCCATTAACTCACCTCATGTTCCATGAACATGGAATTGGCATTCTCATCTGGAAATATCAAAGTGATTCAGTGTTGGTTTCGCAGGTGCGCTGGCGAATCACTCTCGGAAGCATCGGCCCCGAGCGCTTTTGCTGAGCATCAGCACGACCCGATCCACTGACGCTGGATCGGACACGAACATCGTGAGGAGTTGTATTCCTATGGAGAAAGTGCAGCACGCACCATCGGGTCGTTACGTCAGCCGAGAGACCTGCATTATCACTTCACCAAAACCATCGCCGTCGCGTTCTACAAACAACCCAAGATAGGAAAATAATATGACGAAATTCGCACAAACAGTGCTTGCAGGAAGTATCGGAGTAGCCACCGCCTTCGGGGGGGTGAGCCATGCGCAGACCGCGCCACCACCCGTCAAGAACATTCTTTTGGTACACGGCGCCTTCGCCGACGGGACGAGTTGGGGGAAGGTGATCCCGATCCTCGAGGCACGAGGCTTTCATGTTATCGCCGTGCAGAATCCACTCACTTCATTGGCGGATGACGCAAATGCCACGCGCCGCCTGATTGCATTGCAAGATGCTCCGGTGATCCTTGTCGGTCACTCCTGGGGTGGTGCTGTCATCACCGAGGTCGGCGATGACCCCAAGGTCGTTGGGCTTGTTTACGTCGCAGCATGGATGCCCGACGTTGGTAAATCCGCAAACCAAACCAGCGAGCCATTCGGTCCAACCCCAGTGCTCAAAGAAATCAAAGTCGATGCGCAGCATTTCGCCTCGCTGTCTGAAGATGGCGTCATCAATGACTTTGCGAATGGACTACCTATGGCAGAGCGGCGCCTCGTGCTTGCGGTTCAAGGACAGACTTACGGACCGATGTTCGATGAGAAGCTGACCCACGCAGCCTGGAAATCAAAGCCTTCGTGGCACGTGATTTCGATGAATGACCGCACTTTGAGCCCCGCCATGGAGGAGGACGATGCGAAACGCTCCGGTGGCGTCGCCGTCAAGCTTCCCACCTGTCATGTAGCAATGTTGCAAGAGCCGGAAAAGGTCGCGGACGTCATCACCGAGGCCGCCAAAAGTTCTCTTAAAGCAACTAAACCTTAGAGCAACGGGTGGAATGAACCTGTTGCAATGCATTCACCACATTACCTACTCACTTAAGGAGTAACTATGTCGAAGAGTCTTCCTCGCAAAGCAATCATCGCAATCTCCAGCTTCACCGGAGCCATCTATCCAGACGGTCATAAAACCGGCCTCTTTTTCGTGGAGGCGCTTCATCCGTTCGAGGTCCTCGTATCCGCCGGCTTCGAAGTGGATCTTGCATCCGAAACCGGCACTTTCGGATTCGACTACAACTCCCTGCAGCCTCCCTTCCTCTCCGGAAGCGACAAGGCCGTCTATAACAACCCCGACCATCCCTTCATGGCTAAACTAGCAAAGCTGAATAAGGCCAAGGATATAAAGCTGGGAGAGTACGGTGTTTTCTTTGCGTCAGCAGGCCACGCAGCGCTTTATGACTATCCGACCGCAAAGAGCTTGCAAGCAATCGCTGCGGACGTCTGGAATCGCGGAGGCATCGTCGGTACTGTGTGCCATGGCCCAGCAATCTTGCCGGGAATCATCGACTCCAAGACCGGCAAGTCGATCGCTGAAGGCAAGACGGTGACAGGATTCATGATCGAGGGTGAGCTCGTCTTCAACATCCTCGACAAGATGAGGCACGATAAGGTCGTTCCGGTTGTCGAGGCGGTTACCACAGCTGGCGGCTATTACAGCACTGCGATGAGTGCTTTCGATGACTATTCCGTTACGTCGGGTCGCCTTGTGTCGGGGACAAATCCGGAGAGCGGTCGCAGTACCGCAGAAAGGATAGTGAGACTGTTCGATAATGGGATGCATCCGTAAATTCTTTGCTCTTTTTCTTTTCGATTTCCCTTAGAGACGAGAGGAGCTAGCTCATCGAATTCCTGTTGCGTTCTGATGGCTTTCGGCATTCACGTGCGCTGAAGGCGAGAGAATGTCACCACCGAAGATGCTCACCTTGCCATTATTGCTCTCCTGGATATCAACCAGCGACTTGCCGGACTGAGCAAGCGTGGCTAGGTAGGACGTCTCCTTGTAGAACGACCCTGCGGTCAGTGCGCCGGGTTCATAATTCAGCCAATAGAACGGGGAATGCACATGGGGATAAGAGAGTATCTGAAGAACGGTCCGCTCGGGTTTGGCGCAGCGCCGTTAGGCAATATGTTTCGCAATATCCCTGATGCCGAGGCGGCGGCTACAGTGCGCGCCGCATGGACAGCTGGAACGCGCTTCTTCGATACAGCGCCCTTTTACGGCGCTGGCCTCTCTGAGATCCGCCTCGGTAAGGAGCTGGGCAAACATAAACGCTCTGATTATGTCCTGAGCAGCAAAGTGGGTCGTCTCATACTCGACGAACTCGAGCAGGACGCGCAGAGCTTCGGCGAGAAGGGCGATCTTTTCAAACATGGTCATCGCAACAAAGTCGTGTATGACTACACAGAACAAGGTACTGTACGATCCATCGAGGACAGTCTCAAGCGTCTCGGAGTTGACCACCTCGACATCGTTTGGATTCACGATGTAGCGCGTGATTTCTACGGAGATGACTGGGTTCGCGTGTTTGAAGTGGCTCATCGCGGCGCGATGGTAGCTTTGACAAAGCTGCGAGATCAGAAGGTGATTAAGGCCTGGGGTCTCGGCGTGAACCGTGTGGAATCCTGCGAGCTTGCCATCGACATGACTGAGATCCACCCTGATGCTTTTCTGCTCGCCGGTCGCTATACGCTCCTCGACCACGAGCTTGCTTTGCAGCGACTGATGCCCGCCTGCGAGGCGAAGAAAGTGGACATCGTTGTAGGCGGCCCGTACTCCTCCGGCGTTCTCGCAGGAGGTAAGCACTTCGAGTATGCTCCCGCCTCTCGGGAGATTCTCGCGAAGGTCGACAAGATCGAAAGCCTTTGCAAGAAGTTCGAAATTCCAATCAAAGCTGCGGCTCTTCATTTCTCACTAGCGCACCCAGCAAGCGCCGCCGTCATTCCAGGCGCGAGCAAACCAGAACGGATCTCCGAGGATCACGCAGCGATGAACACAGCGATCCCTGGCGAATTCTGGGAGGAGTTACGGAAGCAAAAACTCGTCTCACCGCTTGCTCCCCTCCCGACTGACCACAAATGAGGAGACCGTCGAATGCGTTTTTTTCGTCGGTGAACTGGGTCAGTTCGGCGAAATCGAGAGCGCCTTTAAGGCATCCTCCCACGGGCTCAACCGGTTGGAGGAACAGCTTGCGGGCGGTAAATCAGCATAGTTTGCGACTATATAAGTGGTCTTTCACCATAATCTTTCACCCAAGATAGGAGGATTACCCATGGCAAAACGGACACAACAGGAGTTGGAGGAGCGTCAGTTGGCGGCTCACTCGCAACACACAGATATCGCTGCAGAATCGGTCAAAGAGATTGCTGCTGCCCTCACTGCGCTGCTAGCAGATGTATTCGCGCTTTACGTCAAGACAAAGAACTTCCATTGGCATATGAGCGGTCCGCACTTCCGTGACTATCACCTTCTACTCGATGATCATGGCGACCAACTCTTCACAATGACCGACGATATTGCGGAGCGCGCTCGCAAAATCGGAGGGACTACCCTACGGTCCATCGGCCACATCGCGCGCACCAAACGGATCGCTGATAACGATGCTGACTATGTTACCCCACAAGATATGCTCAGCGAACTCTGGGAAGACAACAAATCGCTCGTCCTCTCTATGAGAAGTCTGCATAATCTCTGCGACGATGCCGGCGATGTCGCTACGACAAGCGTACTTGAGAACTGGATCGATGAAACCCAAAGGCGATCGTGGTTTCTGTACGAGATAGCTAGAAGTTGATCTGCCAAACGTCTACTAGTCTCCCTCCCCTCATCAAAAAAGGTGGTGAACACTTGTCTTCGGTTTGGGTGGCCCGTTATTGGGCCCCCGCTTGAGATCTGCTCGCACTGGGCATGATGGAGCATAAGATGACTCAGCAATGCACGCACCTTGATACGATTCGAGATGTCAGGCCTAACGCTCAGGGCTGTGAGGAGTGCTTAAAGACTGGCGACACTTGGGTTCATCTGCGCATGTGTCTCCACTGCGGCCACGTTGGCTGCTGCAACAGCTCCAAGAACAAGCACGCGACCAAACACTTCCATTCGACGAAGCACCCCATAGCGCGCTCGATCGAACCGGGGGAGACCTGGGCCTGGTGCTATGTGGATGAACTCTTACTCGCTATCGAAGAACCAAGATGAGCAGACGTCGGGTTCGGCAACTCACATTAGCACCCAACGTGGTATGAAATCGGAACTGCTGTCGGCATCGCCTAGGGTAGCCTCATCCCATCAGGCCAGCCGTCTAAATACATGTCCGAGGGATGACTCCAATCTTTGGCGAGCGCGCAGCGAACGAGACTTCCCCGCTGCTAGCGATATTCCCAAAGAGGATGCTACCTGCTCGTGAGAAAGTTCCTCAAGATAGCGTCTGCTCGCATTGTTGCAGGTTAGCAGGCAGAGCACGATCACCAGCTTTGCATTGCGCCACGAGTACCTATTCTGAAATCGCTTTGATCATAAAGTTCCTGCCCGTCATAGGAAGTTAGTTCCATCCTTCGATCGCTACCTCCCCAGATTTCGATATCGCTCAGAACCCTCCGGACGGAGCGAAAGCACCAAACCTGGTGTTCAAGTCCCCGTGAAACGCTGTGCGCCTGAGCATCGGTTTCTTATGAACTTGCGCCGTCGGCGAGATATGTGCCACCGGAGCTTGAGTTTTTACTTCACGACCTTCCTTACGGATCGATTTGAGCTTCATGGACATCCGCACAAGATCGGCCAGAGAATTTGCATGCATCTTCCTCATCACCCGGCCGCGATGAACCTGATACGTGTTCTCCGCGACGCCGAGTTCTGCCGCAGCCTGCTTGTTAAGCAACCCTGCCACTGTGTGGTGAAATACTTCCGTCTCTCGGGGGGTGAGGGTTCGCCAGCGGGTAAGTAAAGACACGCGCTCCAGACGTTCGCGGCGGGATCTCTGATCCCGTGCGAAAGCAAGTTCAACAGAGGCGAATAATTCCGCGGGATCGACTGGCTCGAGCAACACATCAATCGCTCCATCCTTGACCGCACGAACGCACGATGCTAAATCGCCATGTGCCGTTACAAAAATGACGGGAGGAGCGCCGGTGTGCGCTAAGCTCCTCTGGAACTCCAGGCCGCTAATGTCGGAAAGGTTCAGATCGACAATAAGACATGCCATTTGATCGGCCCTCTTCGCCCTGGTATACGCGGCCGCAGAATCGTAGGAGACAACATCCACACCGTGTGAGCGGATAAGCTCCGTGAGGTTCTGCTCTTTTGTTAGATCGCTGCTGACAACATATACAACTGTTCCTGTGGATTGCATCGAAGCACCACCTGTCGTAATTTAGTCACGTCTCGTTTCTAAAAAGAGCCTTCTGCGCGGGCATTGCTCTCAAACATCTCTTCGAAGCGCGGCACCGCCTACACGAACTTCCAAACACAATTGCTTGTGGCCATTTCAGTTAGTAAGCGAATGACGCGATGGGGATACCTACAGAGCGTCAAGCCATTCAGCAACCACCCAAAGCTGGCGTCGCCCTAAACCGGAACTCTTTGCGAACTGTACTGAACATAGCCGGACAGTCCTCGAATGCAAACCTTCCCATGAGGGTTAATTTCTTTCCTCTTTCGTAGAGGGCCGCAATTCCACTTTAGTGAACGCCTCTGTTGCACTCGTCGGCGTGTTTTGGAGCTGGCCGAGTCCGAGAGCAGATCGTAATTCCGTCTCAGAACATTGAAATCGGCGTCACTAAGAAGAGAGTGATGCATACCGCAGTGTCACCTGCGGCTCTATCAAGAGTCAGAACCGAGCACTATAGAGTCATCGCGATACTACTTTTGGATAGTTTTTTCATCCTCGTTTTTGGGCTCGCAATCCCTCCACCGATGGCGTTTATGCTGTCATTCCTCGATGCAGAGTAGACAACCATCTTTCTAGGGGTCGAGGTAAACTCGATCGCGCACTACTGTTGCTGGTCTCTATCTGGAGTTCCGCAAGGGACGGAGCTTATACCGCAGTTCGACGCTGACGCTTTATATATGGTGTATCTACAGGTATCGAATAGATCTCCGGTTCGTAGCGAAAGTTTGCGCGACCAAACAGACTGCCGTCTGCTTGATTGTTTACTGTGCCGCATGCCGGCAACCTACCGCATTTGCGAGAGGCTTGTATATTTGTCCCCTGATACTCGTAGCACCGTCAACAACTCGCCCTGTGATGAGCTTGGACTAGCCGAGTCCCTAATGTCTGCATTCAACAAACATGGAATAGTAAGTTCATTATTGCAAAGGTAAAAAGAACCCAGAGGTAGAAAAAACCGTGAGCGATACAAATACGACACCAAGCAATCTGAAGGGCAATATGGCTGGACTCGCGCAGCTCGCACAGGAAGAACAGACTGTTGCCACAGAGCACCATGATGGTTATCAAGACGCGGTCCTCCTCAGGAATATCCAATCCGAAATTGAGGATCTGAACACCGAGGTTTGGCACGAACGAGAGCAACTGAAAGCGTCCGGTTCGTAAGTTATCCCGAGAAGGATTGGCTATGTCTGACTCCCGTAGATTGAGACGCAGCGATCATGCATCATCGTTACCCGTCCGAACGATTTGCGGATCAACGATTCGGAACGCTTCTATCACTAGCTCTTGGGCAACGATCCGACGACAACCTTGTACTGTAGGTATCGCGCCGTAGCGCACTGAATCAGTAACCGAACAAGAGCATCGCAAAAAAGGAGAACACATGACTTCAGCATCTACGTTTGCCACGATAAACCCGGCAACTGAAGAGCCCATCGAGAGTTTTTCCTACTTCACACCGAAGGAAACAGAAGACGTTGTGGCGCGCGCTGAGAAGAGTTATCAATCCTTTAGAAAAGGATCCGTGTATCAACGCGCGCAACTCTTCTCAAACCTCGCAGCGTCCTTGAGGAAGAAGAAAGATCGGATTGCAACAGTGATCACAACCGAGATGGGGAAAATCCCCGTTGATGCCAAAGCGGAAATTGAGAAGTGCGCTTTGGAAGCAGACTGGTATGCCGAGCATGGGCCACGGATGTTTGCGGATGCACCCGCTGCAACAGGTAAAGCGGAAGCATACGTTTCGTATCTGCCACTCGGACCGATACTTGCGATCATGCCGTGGAATCTTCCGATATGGCAGTTGACGCGCATGGCAGTTCCGACGATCTTGGCGGGCAACGTCGTCCTGGTCAAGCACTCACCCAATACGCAAAGGAGTTCGCTCGAGTTCGAACACGCAATGCTCGAGGCAGGCTTCCCAGAAGGGGTATTTCAGAATCTGATTTTGAAAACTGAAGATATCGTCAACGTCATCAATGACTCGCGTGTCCGGGGAGCTTCCGTCACTGGGAGCGTGCGAGCAGGTTCTGCAGTCGCCTCAGAAGCCGGGAAGGTGATCAAGTCAACCATCATGGAATTAGGTGGCTCTGACGCCTTCATCGTCTGTAAGGATGCCGATATTCCGAAAGCCGTCGTGGCGGGCATCACGAGCCGGTTCAGTAACGCAGGTCAGGTGTGCCTGGCTGCGAAGCGATTCATCTTGGTAGAAGAGATCGCAGACAAGTTTGAGAAGTTATTTGTAGAGGCTGCAAAAAAGATCAAGGTCGGAGATCCAACAGACCCGTCAACCCAAATGGGTCCGATGGCACGCGTCGATCTTCGGAACTCTCTTCACAAGCAGGTGGAGGAGAGTGTTGCAAAAGGCGCGCAGGTGCTTTGCGGGGGCAAGCTTCCGGAAGGCAAGGGAGCGTTTTATACGCCCACAGTACTCAGCGGAGTGGCTCCTGGAATGCCGGCGTTCGACGAGGAAACATTTGGTCCCGTCGCCGCCATCGTCCGCGTTCCCAACATTGAGGCGGCAGTTGACGCGGCGAACGCCAGCGAATTCGGTCTGAGCGGAAATATATGGACCAGTGACATTGCTGCGGCCCGGAAAATCGCTCGTGATCTTGATACCGGTGGAGTCTTCATCAATGGCTTCACCGCGACCAATCCTCGGGTTCCCGTTGGCGGCGTCAAGAACAGTGGATACGGCCGAGAGCTTTCTCACTTCGGAGCCCATGCTTTTGTCAATCCGCAGACTGTCTGGATCGAGAGTTTGTAAGCCCGATTGGAAGTCCAACGTTACGGAGCTACAAGCGGCTGTCGCTGAGGGGGTCGCTGCAGGGAGTGTAACTATGAGCAAGGCAGCATTCATAGGACTGGGCGCGATGGGTTCGCGCATGGCAGCGAACCTGCTCAAGGCGGGTCACGAGATCACTGTTTCCGACCTGGCTCCGGAAGCGGTAAAACGCTTGGCTGACTCTGGCGCGAAGACCGCGGCTTCCGCGCGAGAAGCGGCGGAAGGCAACGATTTCGTCCTCACCATGGTTCGTGACGATGACATTTCGCGGAAGGTATGGTTGGATCCAAACACCGGTGCACTGGCAGGCATGAAGCCGGGAGCTATCGCGATTGAGTGCTCGACAATAACCCCTGCGTGGGCTCGTGAGCTTGGCGATGCTATCGGCAAAACTGGAATCAAAATGCTGGAAGCTCCGGTATCTGGCAGTACTCCGCAGGCACAAGATGCCCAATTAGTTTTCATGGTCGGAGGTGACGCGGACACGCTGAAGCTGGCGGTGCCGCTGCTCAAGAGCATGGGGTCTGCCGTTCAACACGCGGGACCGGCGGGCGCCGGAGCGCTGGCAAAATTGGTAACAAACACTCTGATGGGATCTCAGTTAGCCACCTTGGCGGAGATGATTGGGATGCTCCGTAAGCAGGGCGTCGATCCGAAGGAAGTTCTGAATGCGGTGGCCGCTACGTCGTTGTGGAACCCGCACCTCACCAGCGATACGGAGTCCATGCTGAGTGGCAATTTTGAGTCGCGCTTTCCGGTGAAGCTTCTCTTGAAGGACCTCAATTACACGGTGAAGACGGCGGGAGGAGATTTGTCCGTGCCAACAGTGAGTGCCGTTCGGGATGTGTTCCAAAGAGCCCTGGACGAACAGCTTGGAGATATGAACATGACTGCTGTTGTGAAGTTATTCGATAAGAAACCTGAGTTTTCTGCTGGTTCTATTCCATAGCTAAGAAACGACGTTCGTCGACATCAACGCAAGATTTTCAACACACTAACTTCTCGCTCCCCGGTTCTCCGCTGAGAGCCGCGTCAGCGGAACTGTGTCTGCCAATGAGAGCCCCGATCCACTGCGATACAGGGACCTACTAAATCAAGAACAGGAGAATGTTATGAAAAAGGTATTGATTACAGGAGCGGGCACTGGCTTTGGACATGAAGCTGCGATCCGTTTAGCGGAAAAAGGCTTCGATGTCATCGCCTCTGTGGAGATTTGGGCGCAGAAGGAAGCCGTAGAGCGAGCTGCGAAGACCCGGGGAGTAAAACTGCAGGTCGAGAAACTCGACGTTACGAATGCCGGTGACCGGAAGAAAGCGCTGGATTGGGACATCGAAATTTTAGTGAACAACGCCGGTGTCTTAGAGGGCGGAAGTGTTTTAGACATTCCCGGATCTAACATGCGCAATGAGTTTGAAGTCAATGTGATTGGGCCTTTGTTGCTGACGCAAGGAATTGTGAAGCAGATGGTAAAACGCAAAAAGGGTCGAGTGGTTTGGGTGTCATCGAGAGAGGGTTTGAACGTCAATCCCTTTACCGGGATCTATTCAGCCTCTAAGCACGCTGTTGAAGCCGTCGCACAAACGATGGCTCTGGAACTCCAGGAGTTCGGTATCGAGGTCGCAACCGTCAACCCAGGTCCTTTCCTTACGGGTTTCAACGACCGTGGTTTTGAGACCTGGAGGAGCTGGGAAGATGATTCTTCTACAAGGCTGTTTGACTACTCAAAGTTGGCGTTTCCGCGTGCGCAGTTTGATCCAGAACCGGTCTACGCACGCTGACGGCGGTCGCCGCGGGCGAGGTGGATACTTTTCGCAATCTGGAGCCGAAGTCCATGCTCGAAGAGACAAAGAGCCTTATCGAAGCTCCCTGGGGCAAGAAGATTCGAGACGGTCTTGGAACGCGGCCACCGGCCCTTCAGAAGTCCTTCGAGATGAAGCCTGAGACCCCCGTCTAGTTACGGGGTGCTAGACCGGGCGTAGCACGAAAGCAAACAACATAAACGAAGGTGGATTTGGTGGAGGAAAGTCTCGCAGATCAGATCCGCCACCTCTACAAGGTGAACCTATGGCTTACGTCGAAGACACACAAATTAGTGATGGTCATTACAAAGTGGGCACGGTTCTGGACGAAGGCAAGTGGCGCGTCGAGACTGACTCGATGGGCCAAGTCAAAGTGCCGGCGGATCGACTGTGGGGCGCTCAGACGCAACGCTCACTGATCCACTTCTCCATTGGGAACGACCACATGCCCATCGAGGTGTACCACGCATACGGTTATGTGAAGAAGGCGGCGGCAATCGTCAATGAGAGCCTTGGCAAACTATCAAAGGAAAACGCCGACCTCATCGTAAAGGCCGCCGATGAGGTGATTGCTGGCAAGCTGGATGAAAACTTTCCGTTGTACGTTTGGCAAACTGGCAGCGGCACACAAAGCAACATGAACGTGAACGAAGTCATCTCCAATCGTGCGATCCAGATCGCAAATGGAACGCTCGGGACAAAGCAGCCGGTGCATCCGAATGACCACGTCAATATGTCGCAGTCGTCGAACGACACCTTTCCGACAGCGATGAACATAGCAGCAGTCAAAGAGATTAGAGACGGTCTCTTGCCAAAAGTGAATGCACTTGTGGTTGCGATGGAGAACAAAGCTAATCAGTGGCAGCATGTCGTAAAGATCGGTCGCACACATCTAGAAGATGCCGTTCCGCTGACCGTTGGCCAGGAGTGGTCCGGTTATGTCACTCAGGTAAAGTACGCGCTCCAACGGATTGAGCATTCCCTTGGCGGGCTTTATCAACTTGCTTGCGGCGGAACGGCTGTTGGCACTGGCCTGAACTCGCCCCCGGGATTTGACGTTGCCATCGCGAAGCAAATCGCTGAGCTCACGAACGAAACCTTTATCACGGCACCTAATAAGTTCGAAGCTCAAGGATCGCTCGATAGTATGGTGGCTGCTCACGCAGCCCTGCGCGGTCTGGCAGTGTCATTGATGAAAATCGCCAATGATATGCGTTGGCTTGCTTCTGGACCCCGATGTGGTCTTGGTGAATTGATTCTCCCTCCAAATGAGCCTGGATCTTCGATCATGCCCGGCAAGGTCAATCCAACACAGTGCGAGGCCATCGTGATGATCTGCATTCAGGTTATCGGTGATGATGCGGCGGTGGCGTTCGCTGGTTCGCAGGGGAACTTTGAGTTGAATGCCATGCGACCGATCATCATCAATAACTTTCTACACTCCGCGCGCATTCTCGCCGACGGGTGCGAGAAGTTCCGCATTTACTCAGTGGAAGGCACTCAGGTCAATGAGAAGAAGGTTGCTGGGTATGTACAAAATTCGTTGATGCTTGTAACGGCCCTAAGCCCTGTAATCGGCTACGACAAGGCTTCGCAGATCGCGCACTACGCGACGGACAACGACCTCACCCTGAAACAAGCCGCCCTGAAGCTGGCATTTGTCACGGAAGCTGACTTCGATCGGATTGTGGATCCGTCGACCATGGTCCACCCCCAACGCCGCCCCAGCCAGCTGATGAAATCGGGGCTTCAACTCAAGACAATCTTTGGATAAAAGGAGAAACAAAATGGCGACCGCTAAACACGGGATAGAAGTGCTGCATGATCCGGCGCTGAACAAGTCAACTGCTTTTACCGAGGCCGAGAAGCAATCACTCGGAATAATCGGCCTGGTCCCCGACGTAGCCGAAACCGAGGATACACAGTTGAGCCGGGTCTTGATGCAGCTCGGTCATAAGAGCACAGACCTCGAGCGCTATATCTACCTGGTGAACTTGCTCGATCACAATGAGATTCTGTTCTATCGGACCGTCATGTCCGACCCGGTAAGATTCCTACCAATCGTCTACGACCCAACCATTGGGGAAGCGTGCCTAAAGTTTGGGCACATCTATCGGCAGACGCGCGGCATGTATCTGTCGATCACACGCCGCGGCAAAGTTAGAGAAATCTTGAAGAACTGGCCGCAGAAAGATGTGCGATTTATCTGTGTGACGGACGCCGGCCGCATTCTAGGGCTGGGAGATCTTGGCGCGAACGGGGCAGGAATTCCAATCGGCAAACTGCAGTTATACACCGCCTGCGCTGGAGTGCCGCCACAATACCTTCTGCCAATGTATCTCGATGCAGGCACGAACAATGAACAGTATTTGAAGGACCCCTTGTACCTCGGTATGCGCAAGACCCGTCCGTCAACGGAGGATCTGTTCTCCTTCGTGGATGAGTTCGTCGAGGCCGTGCAGGAGGTGTTCCCTAAGTGCTGCATTCACTTCGAAGATTGGACCGGTGTCGATGCGGTGCACCTTCTCGAACGTTACCGCGACAAGTACTGTGTCTACAACGACGATGTCCAAGGTACCGCCGGGATCACTCTTGCAGGGATGATCAACGCGACGAAACTGAAGGGCACACAGCTGAAGGACGAAAAGTATCTGTTTCTCGGTGCTGGCTCAGCTGCTATTGGCCTTGCAAATCTGCTTTGCACCGCGCTTGTTGCCCAAGGTCTAACGCTCGCACAGGCCCAGGCACAGGTTTACATGTTCGACGTCCACGGGTTGCTGGACTCAACACGCAAAGATCTTGTGGATTTCCAGCAACCTTACGCCCATCAGCATGAACCGACAAAGGACTTTGTCGCCGCTATCGAGGGCATAAAGCCAACTACGATCATCGGCGTGAGCACGATTGGGGGAGCCTTCAGTCAAAAGGTCATCGAGGCAATATCAAGAGTTACTGAGCGGCCAGTGGTCCTTGCTCTTTCTAATCCAACCGAGCATGCGGAGTGCACGCCAGAGCAGGCTTATACATGGTCAAAGGGTAAAGCGATCTATGCTGCTGGAGTGCAGTTTGCCCCGGTTCACTTCAACGGGCAGACACTCCTCCCTGGGCAAGCAAACAACTTTTACATATTCCCGGCTGTTGGTATGGCGATCTTCGCCACCCAGGCGAAGCGTGTCACAGATGAGATGTTCATCGAAGCGGGTCAAGCCGTGGCGGACCAGGTACCACCGGAACTACTTAAACAAGGTCTGCTCTATCCACAGCAATCGAACATTCTGGAGATCGAGATTCAGACAGCCGCGCGTGTGGCGAAGTTGGTCTTCGATGCAGGATTAGCTCGCGTCCCCCGTCCGAACGATATGGTGGCTTTTATCCGCCAACATGTCTACACGCCGAAATACAACAGTCTGGAAGCTTAGCCGGATATACCGCCGTGGGGAGGTGAGCAGCAGATGACGATGGATAGGTACGCCCGACCGGAGGACTGGCTACCCTTCGAACTCGCCTTCGTTGGGGGATATCGCGATGAAGGCAGTTTCATTCCGCGCTTCCGCAGTCGTAAGCCGTGGAGTCTTGGCTTCCACAGTTTTATTGCGGTTTTGCTATATCTCTCAGGGCTTAGTGCTGGGGCCCAAAGCACGACACACGAGCAGACGAGTCCATCCGTTGAGGGGCCGAATCACACCTACCTGTCCGCCTTCCCCTCCCCCGAAGCGTTGAGTGCCTCGTCTCTCGACGCACAGTACGCGCTGGGAAGTTGGGGTGGGTTGAGGAGTGAACTTGGACGGCGAGGCGTGGTGCCAACTGTCCTTCTCATCAGCGATCCCTTTGGGAACGTGCATGGCGGCGAGCGGACTGGCACTTCAGCTTATAACCTCTTCGGTGTTGACGTACGTTTTGATACTGCGCCTCTTCTGGGATGGAAGGGAGGTCAATTCGACATTGGAGGGGCAGTAAACTGGGGCACGAGCTTGTCACGCAGTTACATCGGCAACAGCTTTCAGGTCCAGTTGGCCGACTGTGCAGGAAGTCAGCCGCGACTTACGTACCTGTCGTTTACGCAAACGCTGCTCGAGAATCGGATGAGCGTCCGCGTTGGGAGGCTAACCCTCAATTCGGTCTTTGGCGAAGAATTTTTGGGGTCTGAATACTTCAAAAGCTTTGCCTCGATCGGCTTCAATTTAATTCCCGAGGGTGTGTTCTTTAATGTGTCGGGCGCGGCCGGTTACCCGCGGACAACTTGGGGAACGAGGTTAAGATACTCGCCGACACCCGGATTCTACGCTCAGGCGGCTGCTTACAACTCAGACTCCAATCAGCTAAATGGGGCTCAGCATGGCATTGATTTCTCATTACATGGTCCACTGTTCGCGATCGGCGAGATCGGTTTCAGGCACTTCGCACTAGGCAATGCTTCCAAACCGACCGGCAACATCAAAGCTGGGGGATTCTACACAGGCGGTACCCAGTACACCGTCTCCAGCGGCGTTTTGAAACCAGTACATGGTCTCTATGGCTTTTACGCGCTGGGTGATCATCAACTGTGGCGACTAAAGACACCATCAGGGTCGCCTAGGGCTGAGGCCGAGCTCTCACGATGGGGAGATGCAGAGCATCAGCGCCATGTAGGCGTATTCGCGTCCGTCGTCGTAGTGCCTGAGCCGCGCACAAACGTCATGCCCTATTTCTTCAACGTGGGCGCAGTGAGCTACGGACTGAACCCAAGGCGGCCGAGAGACTTCTTCAGTGTGGGACTCGCTTACGGATCGAACAGCCGAGGTCCGGTGTCCTTAACTCCGATTTCCACCAGCGGGCAAACCACTTTTCCTGTTCCGCCGAATGAACAAACTCTGGAAGTAAATTATGGATTCGCAGTGAGACCGGGTGTGATTTTGCAACCGAGTCTGCAGTACATCCTGCATCCGAAAGGACTTGTTTCGATCCCGAATGCGCTTCCTTCGGGTGTACCGGTGCCCAATGCCTTAGCCTTGGGTATCAACACAGTGATCAATTTTTAGCTACAGACTAAATCTGGACAAAGCCAAAGGAGAAAGAAGATGCCAAAACTGTTTGTTCATGCACCGCAAGGAACCTTTACGGCCGAAGCTCGTTCTCGGGTGGCTGCCGCGCTCACTGATTTAGGTATTACTTGTGAGCGCCTTGCTGATACAGCGAAAGTTCGTGCTGGGGTTTGGGTGTTTTTCACAGAGCATGCTCCCGACGCCGTATTTAGCGGCGGTCAGATCGCGCAGAACCCGCTGATTGCATTGATCGCTAACACGCTGGAAGGCGGCCTCGATGACCATTCTAAGAAGAAGCTGATCGCGGACGCGACCGCCATTCTTCGCGAACATGCCGGAGCAAACGGCGATCAGCTGCCAGTGTACGTGGTCATTCACGAGGTCCCCGAACTTGACTGGGGCATGTATGGACAACAGGTCTCGCTTGCAGCACTGCGCTAGCGCCCGCTCACCGTTGCTCACTTCCGTAGGGATGTTCAAGGGGTATTGTTCGGATGATCTCAGGGGAGGCGCGTAGATGAGGTGGGAGCTCCGTTGTCATTCCGTGGAAGAGCGAAGACGCAGCCTGAAGAAGGCATTTGTTGCGGCAATTTTTTCAGGCGTGGTGATGTGCGTTTTTGCTGGGGGTTTTGGCAAAAACGGGTGTTTTTTTGTGGTGTTTTGGTGGTGAAAACGTGGTGGATTGCGTGGTGAACGTGGTGTTTTGGCGGCCGGTTTTTGGGGCTGGAAAAAATGCGCCAGGTTTTGGGGATTTATTTTCGGTTGTTCCCTTTTTGGGAATGAGGTTGGGGTGGGCTACTGTTCTTTTCCTGGTTTCCTGTCGGAGGCCCTTTGGTGATGGGGAATGCCCGAGGAGAACTTCGATGAGCGGCAACGATCCGTCGCACCCCAGTTTCAAGCAGAAGATCAAACATGAGCTGATCGAGTTCTGGGTGATCGCTTTGTACCTGATGTTCTTCTTCTGTGCGCTGGTGGCGTACACGATGCTGCTGAAGAAGTATGGGTCAGCAACGACGCTATGAAATTCGGCTTCGCGATCGTCAATGCGCTGGTGATCGGCAAGGTGATTCTGGTGGGGGAGATGATGCACCTGGGCAGGGGCTATGAGAAGAGGCCGCTGTGGCAGTCTGTGCTGTTGAAGTCGGTTGTCTTCTTGGTGCTGGTGCCGGTGTTTCACATCGTTGAAGGGATGGTGAAGCGGATTATTCACGGGCAGCCGCGTGGGGCGGTCTGGCACCATCTGCAGATGGAGGATATGGTGGCGCGGACGCTGGTTGTCTTCTGCGCATTCATTCCCCCTGTTTGGGTTCAGGGAGCTTCGCAGAGTGATGGATGAGCAAGCTCTATGCGCTGGTGCGCGGACGCGAAGTTGCTGAGAGTTCGGAGTCGCCTTGGTCACCGTTAGCTCCCCACCGTTCGTAGGATTGGCCGTTCGACATGGTATTTTATTGATGAAGTCAGGGTGACTGTTGAGTCACCGAGTTTGGGCAGGCAGATTAGCGCCAGCGTTCACGGCACTTTTCGAGATTCGATGATTAAAAATAAAACTTGATTTGTCGATTGTTAGGTCATATTATGACCTACATGAAGCCACTCCCCATCTTCAACCTCCCAAACCCTCACGATGAGTTGTCTGTTGCGGCTCATAAGACAGCCGTCTTGGATTTCTATGATGATCTGTTCAAAGATGTCGATGCGGCTCTTAGAGATGCGCTTCCCAAGGTCCTGAGTATTTTCGGCCTTTACGAAGGGCCGGTAGATTTGGCGGTTCACGCTCCCAACACGCGTTATCTTGTGCGTCAGTCATTGGAGAAGAAAAGTGGCATAGCTCGCGATGAGGATGAGGTTTTCTTCGACATGATGCGAGTGTCAAACTGCGGACTCTGCGTCAAGACAGCATACGGCGAGATACGCGTGCTGAAAGCTCCCAGTGACGGACTTCCAAAAGCGACCAGCGACGCTCGCGTCCGCTTCATAACCAACAATCAGATGGCCTTTTCGTTCGCGGAAGACGCAGCCTCAAAGCCGCCGAGTCTCAATATCTTTATTTTGTGGAGAATGGATGCGGAGTTCAAATATATAGGCATGGATATTGCGTGTCCTCGTCGAACGCATGACAAGGGTGATATTGACTGCTATTGGATTACCAAATGGAATGGCGAAAACACCATTCAGCTGGTCGAACCGATTCGGACAGTAACTGCGGATCTAGACGAGATCACTGCGCTCCCCATCGATGAGACAAAGTCAAAGAACTGAAAGAAGTGATTTATGCAGGATTCTCTCTTTGAGATTAAGCTGCCGCTCGTAAACGGTTCGCGGGTTAAGCAAGCTCGCGAACTGCTCGGCTTGACCCAGGCGAGCTTAGCTGAAGCTGTTTACGTTGATCAAACAATGATCGCTCACATAGAACGAGGAAATAAGCAGCCGACCGCAGACTTGCTTGACACGATGGCCGAACTGCTCGGTTTCCCTCCTGCATTTTTCAGGCAGCAAGATTGCGTGGAGATGTCAAAGGGAAGTCTCTTGTTTAGATCCAAGGCTGTCATAGGTAAGAAAGTAATTGCACAGGCTCATGAGTACAGCCGTCTCAGCTTAGAACTAGCCCTACGACTCGCAAACTACGCGAAGTTGATCCCGGTAAATGTGCCATCTTTTCGAGACCCCATAGAGGCGGCTCGTGAACTAAGGATCAGCTTGAATCTTCCTATGGGTCCGGTTGAAGAAGTGATCCGAGGTATCGAGCGACTCGGGGTTCTGGTGCTTCCTCTACCAGAGATAAGAGACTGCGATGCTTTCGCGACTTGGGCGGGACCCGAGAGAGCCATTCCGGTGATTGCTATATCAGCTGGTCGCCCTGTAGACCGACTGCGACTTAGCGCCGCCCATGAGTTGGGGCACCTCACACTGCACCGCACTTTACACATAGCATCAAAGGAAAACGAAGAAGAAGCCTACGCGTTCGCCGCAGAGTTTTTAATGCCTGCCGCAGATATATACTCAGATTTTACTGCGCAAAAAATTAGCCTCTTTCGCCTTGCAGAACTCAAAGCAAAGTGGCGGATATCCATGCAGGCCTTACTAAGGCGATCGCGGCAATTGCAAATTACTAATGATCGTCAATATCGCTATCTTATGATGCAAATTTCTCAACGCGGATGGCGATTAGAAGAACCTTCTTTCAACGCAATCGCAGAACGCCCGAGAGCGCTCAGGAAAATTTCCGAAGTCGCATTTGGTGGGAGCGACAGCTGGGAGCGGTTGGCCAAAGAATTTAATCTCAGCACCTCGCTAGTATCTGCAATCTTGGGTGCATGCGACCCTCCGAAAGAGAAGGTGGGGCAGCCAGCTGAGGAAAGAAGATCGAACGCCAATAATTTGGTGACTTTTGAGCGGCGGGCAATTTAACGCATCTAGGCCGGGTAGTTCTACTTTGGTTTCCCTAGATAAAGAGAGCCATTGTTGATACTGCGCTGGGATCCACATCTTCGATAGCTCTGCTAAGACGGTTTACTAGTCGATACCGCGGCTGTTGACGATATGATCCGATCTTTCATTCCATCGACTAAACGATCTGACGAATTAATTGTTTCTTTCTCCCTATTTTTCTCTCTTCTCGCAAGACGTCTATGATCTGTGACCGACCATAGTAGATCCTTTGTCTTAGCATCGTAGATGTGAACAGATAGTTGCGGATCTACTAACCGGCTACTGACGATTTGAGTTTGACCAGTGTAACTATTCGTATAGCTAGAAACACGCGTGCCATCGTCTTCGACGAAATATCGCAACTCAATGACTATGTCGGCCGACACAGGTGATCCGACAATCTCGAACCGCCCCCAGTCTTTGATCTTTGCATAGAACTCATCGAAGGCGAGAGCGCTCCCTCCTCCGTTGGTCACGAAAACCTTTTTCGCAGAGACTACCGAAGCTGGTAGAGGCGCTTCAGGAACATCCTTCCGGTGTTTATCCGAAGCGTAGGTGGCCATCGGCAAAAGAAAAGGAATGGCTAATAGAACTTTCGATAGGAATTTTCGCACGGAATTACCTCGGTCTATATAAAGGGGCGCAGCAATCGCCGCGGACTGTGCAGATTTTCGAAGGGGGATTGCCAAATCCAGAAAGAACCAAGAAGAGTGAAGCAAGAGGGTAGCGCATTTTTCGTACGACCTAATCTCAGCAAGTTAGAAGTCAATACGAAAGCTACGCTGTCTCCATTCATAAGACAAGTAACACCTTCGTAACTTTGCTACGAAAGTCGCAGACGATCCCCTTTCGGTCTGCGTGCGTCATGACTTCCGCATCTAACTTGAGGTACGCGAAAAGAGGAGTGAATTAATGTCTCATCCAGATCCCGCACGGCCGCATGAACATGAAGAGGTTGAGAAGTCCAAAGTTCGCACCGCTCATGCGGAGCACGTCGAGCCAGAGAAAGGCCCGCATGATCCGAAGGAGATTAATCCGAAGATGTCGTCCGATATTCATTACTGGGCGAAGGAGTTTGGTGTGACGGGCGATCAGCTGCATGAGGCGATCCGCGTGCATGGTACGCATGTGGAGAAGGTTCGCGCGGCGCTGAATCATCACAAGAGCTAACTGATACCGAGATGACCGCTTTCGTGACTGCTTATCGCCACGGAGGCGGGCATTGTTTCTGCGTATTCGAAGCAGGAACGGCCAATTTTATTATTGGTTTATTTTTCATGTACTTGCGACGAAAGTGCACCAGGTATGAGGCGGTGCAGGCTGGCGGGATTGAGTCGCTTAGGCGAATATAAAGCGAACATCCTATGGCTGCCGCTCATGCAATTCGTCTTCAGATCGAAGCCAAGCTGGCTCAGCGTGTGCCTGCTGCGCTGACGCTCAAGATCAAGCATGCCCCGGAGCTGTTCGCCACGGGTGTGACTGCAGTCGATGAGATGCTGGGCGGCGGTGTTCCGCGTGGGTGCATCACGGAGGTCAGCGGAGCAGCCTCGACCGGGAAGACTTCCTTTGGTCTGTCGACGATCGCTTCGATTACGCAAGTTGGCAACGCCTGTGCGTGGGTGGATGTGAGTGATGCGCTCTCGCCGGAGGCCGCGGCTGCGGCGGGCGTGGAGCTGAGGCGTTTGCTGTGGCTCCGTGTGTCTGCCGAGCGTGGAAAGAGAGTGGCAGACAAGCCCTGGTCGCGGCTGGAGCAAGCGTTGAAAGCGACTGATCTGTTACTGCAAACGGGAGGCTTCGGAGCCGTCGTGCTCGATATGAGCGATGTGCTGCCTGAACATGCAAGACGCATTCCGCTAGCTACCTGGTATCGCTTTCGGCTGGCCGCAGAGCAGGCACGCACCGCATTGATCTTTCTGACGCAGTCGCCTTGCGCTAGTAGTTGCGCGTCGTTGGCGCTGCGTTGCGAGCCAGGTGAGGCGGTGCCGTTCAGCAGCAATGGCGAGACGGCGCTGTTTGAGCGACAACAGTACGAGCTAGTACGTGAGCGCAACCGCAATGACGCCACAGCTTTTATGCAGCGGAAGCCTGTGCAGCGCGTGAACTGGCGGGCAGAGACGCTTTGGTCAAGGGTGCGATGATGTATGCCGTTCTCCATCCACCGAATTTTTTCGCACAGGCTGCGGTGCATCAGCGCCCGGAGCTGCGCAAGAGACCGTTTGTGGTGCTCGATGGTGAGGCACCGACGGAGATGGTCTTTGCGGCAAATAAGGCGGCGTGCTCATTAGGCGTCGAGATTGCGATGACTCGGCTGCAGGTTGAGGCATTCACCGGAGTGGTCGTGCTCCGTCGTGTGATTGAGCATGAGCTTGCCGCGCATGCGTCTCTTCACCATGTCGCGTGCATGTTTTCGCCACGCATTGAGTTGGTGGAGGATCGGCCTGGTACGTATGCGTTGGACATTCGCGGGATGGATCTTTTGTACGGTGATGCAGGGCAACTCGCGGATAAATTGCGACGGAGTGCCATGGCAGCGGGCTTTCTCGTCAATGTCGCTGTTGCAGAAAACTTCCATGCGGCGGTGTCAGTTGCATGTGGTAGGACTGGCGTCTCCGTTGTGCCGCCCGGTTGCGAGGCGCACGCCATCGGGGAGCTTCCGCTCGCGACGCTGCGACTTCTGCCGGAGCATGAAGCTACCTTTGCGGCCTGGGGTATTCGCACCTGTGCGGAGCTGGCGGCGCTGTCTGAGACAGATTTGATCGCGCGTTTCGGACAGGGCGGGAAGAAGCTCCATTCTCTTGCGTGTGGCACATGGCCACACCTGATGTTCCCGATGGAGCCGAGCTTCGAGGCTAGTCTGGTGGAACGCATGGAACTGGACTTTCCGGTAGAGGAATTGGAGCGTCTGCTCTTCCTGCTCTCCCGCATGACGACGGCACTGTTGGAGCGGGTTCGTAGTAAAGCGCGGGCCATAGCGGCACTCCGCGTCGTACTTCGTCTCGACGGCGAAGTACAGCATGAGCGCACGGTGCGTCCCGCATTGCCATTGCAGGATACGCCGACATTGCTCAAGCTCATTCAACTCGATTTGGAGACTCATCCTCCGAGCGCGGCGATTGTGGGCTTGGAGTTACGCGCGCAGTCTGCCATGCCGTACCGAGCGCAGCATGGTCTCTTTCTCCCGCAAGCGCCGGAGCCAGGGCGGCTCGAAGTGATGCTCGCCCGAATGCGGAAGCTGTTGGGCGATCAGCGTGTCGGCTCGCCTGAGTTGACTGACGACCATCGACCGAATGCTTTCCGCGTGGTGCCGTTCGAGCCGTCGCCGCCACGACAAAGTGAGAGGCCATCGTTATCGACGCCTCTCGCTCTGCGCGTCTTTCGTCCACCACAAATGGTTGGCGTTACACTCGCGAACCATGCCCCCGTGCGGGTCTTCTGGAGTGGGGCGGGATATGTTGTTCGTGAGGCGGCCGGCCCAGTCAAGGTAGGCGGACTGTGGTGGTCCGAGGGTCACTGGTGCCGCGAAGAGTGGGATGTCCGACTGGAGAACAGCGGTGCCGAACGGCTTTGCCGCATTGCTTTCGATCCACGTGCTCGCTGCTGGTATGTGCAAGGAACGTATGACTGACTATGTGGAGTTGCACGCCCGGTCCGCTTTTAGTTTCCTCGAAGGCTCATCGATGCCGGAGTTCCTGATCCAACAAGCGGCGCGTTTGGAGATGCCTGCAATGGCGTTGCTCGATCGAAACGGATTGTATGGCTCTGCGCGGTTTCACATGGAGGGACAGCGATGCGGCGTACAGTCGCACATAGGTGCGGAGCTTTCAGTAAGCGACCTAGGCCAAAGTCTCCCGATTGCCTCTTATCTACCGCATCAGCATCCGCCCGAGCCTGTGCGCTTGCCGCTCCTGGTGGAGTCACGCATTGGATACCAAAATCTCTCTCGGCTAATTACGCAGTTCAAACTTCGGGAAAATACGAAGGCTGAAGGTGCTGCTGTCATCGCCGACGTGGAAGAGTACGGTAACGGCCTGGTTTGTCTGACGGGTGGTATAGAAGGCCCGCTTGCGGCAGCATTGGCACAGGGTGGCTATGATGCCGCATATGAGACTGTCGAGAAATTAGTACGGCTCTTTGGTTCCCGGAATGTGTATGTTGAACTGCAACGCCACTTCGACCGTGAGGAAGAACATCGCAACCGTGCGGCGGTTCGCATTGCACGTTCGCTGAACCTACCATTACTGGCGACGGGAGGTGTGAGCTACGGTACTCCGTATGAACGCGAAGTGCTCGATATCTTCACTTGCATCCGTCATCATACGACGCTTGATACTGCGGGTCGCCTTCTGAATCGCAACGCAGAACGGCATCTGCATACGGCGTCCGAGATGCACAAACTCTTCTATGACTACCCCGAGGCCATCGCCAATACCTGCGAGTTATCTGCCAGGTTAGGGTTTCAGTTGACTGGACTTGGATACGAGTTCCCGGCGTACTTGGTGCCGGATGGGGACACAATGGATTCGTTTCTCCGCAAGCGCGTGGACGAAGGTGTGCGCCGACGCTATCTTCCCAAAAATGATTCAGCTCTTTACGAGAAGGCAAAGCTACAAGCGGAGCGGGAACTCCGGTTGGTTGAGAGATTGGGGCTGGCAGGCTACTTTCTGATCGTGTGGGACATTGTTTGCTTTTGCAAGGACAACGGCATTCTCATTCAGGGACGCGGCTCTGCTGCCAATAGTGTGATCTGCTACGCGCTCGGAATTACCATCGTTGATTCAGTTGGCCTCGACCTGCTCTTTGAGAGGTTTCTTTCGGAAGAACGTGGCGAGTGGCCCGATATTGACCTTGATCTACCCAGCAAGACAGATCGTGAGCGCGCTATTCAATATGTGTATCAGCGTTACGGCGAGCTAGGCGCCGCTATGACCGCGAACGTCATCACCTTCCGAAATCGGTCTTCTTCGCGAGAGGTTGGTAAAGCATTTGGCTTCGATCAAAGGACGGTGGCAGAACTCGCCGGCTTGATGAGTGCGTGGGAGTGGAAGGCTCCAAGCGATACGCTGGAGAACAGCTTCAAGGCGGCGGGCCTCGATATGAAGCATCGGCGCATTGCGCATTATCTTCAGAAGTGCGGCGACGTGCTGAACCTTCCCCGCAATCTCGGCCAGCACTCCGGGGGCATGGTTATCTGTCAGGGACATCTGGATTCGGTTGTGCCCATCGAACGAGCTTCAATGCCAGGCCGTACGGTCGTTCAGTGGGATAAAGACGACTGCTCCGATATGGGGATCATCAAGGTGGATCTTCTCGGCCTTGGGATGCTGGCGGTGCTTAAGGATACTGCCTACCTTGTCCCACAGCATTATGGTGAACAACTCGATTATGCCCAGCTACCGCAGGACGATGCGGTATACGAGACCATCGAGCAGGCCGATACCGTGGGTCTCTTTCAGATCGAAAGCCGCGCTCAAATGTCTGCTCTGCCACGTACGAAACCGAAGTGCTTCGCTGATCTGTCGATGCAAGTTGCGATCATCCGCCCTGGGCCTGTGACAGGAAAGTTCGTTAATCCCTATATCGCACGGAGGCTTGGGCGAGAGCCCATTACCTATCTCCATTCGTCCTTTAAGCCATTTCTGGAGCGCACACTTGGTGTGCCGTTGTTTCAGGAACAGGTAATGAAGATTGGTATGGTTGCCGCAAATCTTTCAGGTGGAGAAGCCGAGGAGCTACGTAAGGCGATGGGTGGCAAACGGTCGGAATCTATCATCGCCGGACTGAAGACTCGACTGCATGAAGGTATGACCGCGAACGGATTTGACGCGTCCACGCAGGAAGAAGTGATGCGGGTACTCTCCACTGTGAAAGAGTTCATGTTCCCTGAATCGCATGCCCACAGCTTCGCCTCCATTGCGTATTCGAGTGCCTACACTCGCTATCACTACACTGCTGCCTATACCTGTGCCCTCTTTAACAATCAGCCAATGGGATTTTATTCGCCAGCGACGATAGCGAACGATGCAAAACGGCATCGCGTCAAGATCGTACCTATCGACATACAGCGTTCAGACTGGTTCTGCACGCTCGAAGAACTAAGCAACGCTGACCACACTCGATTTGCAGATCCTTTTGCTGTACGCATGGGGCTGAAGTATGTGAAGGGATTGCGGCAAAAAGTTGGAGATGCCATCGTGGAGGCCCGTATTATGGAAGGCCCATTCGCCTCTGAGTACGATTTGTGCCGTCGCGTACCGTCAATCAAAAAACCAGAGCTGGTTCTGCTGGCGAAGGCGGGAGCCTTCAACTGGACCGGAGAGAAACACCACCGACGTGCCGCTCTATGGAATGCCGAGCGTGCAGGTCAACAGACTGGGCCGCTCTTCGAGAACATCCCGGACGAACATGAGTTCCAGACTGTTGCTCCGCTGCGGCCTATGACAACCGAAGAGCGGTTAGTCGCTGATTTTGAAAGCACCGGAGTAACGCTTGGCCCGCATCCGATGGCGTACCACCGAGCAGAGATGAATGATGCTGGTGTTCTGCCGGCCGCGAGTTTGAAAGGGGTGTCGGACGGCATGTACGTGAGCATTGCGGGAGCAGTGATTGCGAGGCAGCGTCCTGGAACGGCCGAAGGGTTCATATTCCTCAGCCTGGAAGATGAGACAGGCATCTCCAATGCCATTATCAATCCTCATCTATATGAACGGAACCGCATCGCCGTTACCCGTGGAAAGTTCCTTCGAATCGGGGGCACACTCCAAAATCAGGACGGTGTCATCAACGTGAGAGCGTCAGCCTTATACGTTCTAACGCTTAGCAATGTGCAAGTGAGGTCGCATGATTTCCATTGAAGTTCAGTTCTCATAGTCGCAACGTCGCCTTCGCGATATAGTGCAGGTTCCGAAGGAGATCAGATTTCGGTTCAGGCGAGAGACGTATGAGTCTGGCTTCATGGTGCAAGACGCTGGCTCTCCCACCCCAGGGAAAGATCTGTAAACGCTGACAAGGTGAGCAAGGGTGAGTGGTTTCCAGCGAGGATCGCTTCGTAGAGTGCCGGAGAAAGAGCGCTAATCGAAGGACCCCAGAGCCGTAACGTTTTGTTGAGGCCGGCTTTAGTCGCAAACTGCTCCAAGTTCGTCACTTTTCCGGAGACGACCCATTCGACCATGTTCTCGCCTGAACGACGGCGCGTACCAAAGAAGCGATTGGAGCGTCGCTCTTGCAGGACCGATCTTTGGGTCCAACAACGCAATCGGATAAAGTGAGGCATATTTGTTTCGAGTGAAGGTAGACCCCAAGATGGGCAATAGAAGAAACACACGCTCGGAGCCTTAGCGGTCGTCCTTGGTCTGCGGCTGTGTTCTGATGATTCGAGAAACGCAGCACACAGTCAGAGGCTTATCCGAGTAACTTTTCAAAATCTCGTCTGTTGGCTTTAATCGGCTACAGCGATCCTGAGAAGACGTACGCCGTGGGCAGCAACGCTCTCGTTGTACTGCTCTCCGCTCATGGTCACGGACTCATGCTTCCACAGGTCACGCACGGCGAGATTCTTTCCGGAGTAACCGGAGGGCAGGCTGCTCCACCGCAACGCTGCCGGCATGGCTGTGCCGCCGCGGTTAAAGACTGCGACGATGAGCGATCCGTCCGCAAGGACGCGGGTCAGAGTCTCCATCTGGCCATTGACGGAGAGCGATTGGACGGGTTTCGCGGCGGGATCCTGGTCGATGGCGATGATCTCCTTGTTCATCAGGATTGATTTGGTTTCGTCCGACATCGACCGCAGGTCGTTGCCTGCGATGAGGGGAGCAGCGAGCATCGACCAGAGGCTCATGTGGGTACGGTACTCATCGGCGCTCATGCCACCGTTGCCAATCTCGAGCATGTCCGGGTCGTTCCATTGACCTGGGCGAGTATAGGAGGAGATTGAGATCTGGCTGAAGCCGATCTTTTCCATCGAATCCCACGTGTCGCGGATATCGCCAGTGGTACGCCACAAATTGCCGCCGACCTTGTTGCCCCAGGTCCAGACGTCGGTCAACCCGTACTGGCACAGACTATAGACCATTGGTCGGCCGGCATGTCCGAGCGCCGTTCCCATCTTCTGGTAGAGGCCCTGCTGATTGGGTTCGGTAATGTCGTAGATGGCGCGGGCGCTGCAAAGGTCGTACTTCAGATAGTCCATACCCCATGCAGCGAAGGTTTTGGCGTCCTGCTCCTCGTGACCAAAGCTGCCAGTGTATCCAGCGCAGGTGAGTGGGCCGGGCGACGAGTAGATGCCGATCTTGAGGCCTTTTGAGTGGACGTAGTCGGCGAGTGCCTTCATGTCGGGAAACTTCTTATTTGTCAGAATATTTCCCTCGGTGTCGCGGCCTGCCTGCCAGGTATCGTCGATGTTGATGAAGACATAGCCAGCATCTTTCATGCCGCTCGAGACCATCGCATCGGCCATCGAGCGAATGTCGGCATCGGTAATCCTGCCGGCGAACTTGTTCCAACTGTTCCAGCCCATTGGCGGAGTTTTGACCAGGCCATTGCCAGGAAGATCATGCAGTGGCGGCAGGGGAAGAGGAGCAGGGGGCGCGGCGGCCTCTTTGGTAGAGCGAACCGCGGTGCCGGTGACGAGCTGGCCCTCCCATCGGCGCCATTCAAGCTTGATCTTGCCATCGTTGTAGGTTCCGTCGTAGACCGTGGAAGCGGCAGTGGACCCAGTGGCGATCGGCGACCCGGCGACGGCGGGTGGTGGAGAGGTTACGAAGTGCAGGTGCCCTGCTGTGTACGTGCCGTTCAAAGGATTGCCACCGGGGTAGCGTCCAAACACTTTGCCGGTGAGAGTCTCTCCGCTGAGGTTCAACTGAAAGTAGGTATGACGGACATTTCCGTCGGGGCTTGGCAGCTGCAGATCCCAGTAGCCGTTAAGATCAGTCTGGGCAAAGGATGGCGCCGCCGAGAGAAAGGCCACGAGCAGGAGGCGAATTGGCCAGGTGGAGGAGTGTTGATTCGCTATATAGGGCATTAGGTCTTCAACCTTTTCAATTTGGTCAGGTATCGATGTTGGTGGATCACCCAACAGTCCGCGCGATTTTGAACTGCAGGTTTGTTGCCAAATTGTCGCACGGCGGAATCACATGTTAAGAAAGAGATGCATGCTTGACGCGGGCAGCCCGACATCAACCTGTACCGAATCTAAATCGTTGTCCAAAACCAAACAGCATTAAAACAGATTTGTCGGAACGATGCCCCGCATGATTTAGACACTGATTTCCCGATTGACCGCGATCCGGCACGGGAACTGATTGCGCCCTGATGTGAATCTATCGCGGCGTATTCGGATTGTCGATGATGAACATTCTAAAAAATTCAGCTTGCGTGGCCAGCTATCTCCGAGTCATTCGGCTGGAGAATTCAGGACACGTCTAGCGATCGATCAGCTTCGCGTGTGTTGCAGGGTATCGCTCACCTTCAATCTGAATTGCAGAAGAGGCCTCTTCGAGCGATTGCAAATCGTCTCTGGTGAGTTCGATGGCCGCGCCTACGAGATTCTCTTCCAGTCGTGAAAGCTTGGTCGTGCCCGGAATCGGAACGATCCATGGCGCCTTAGCAAGCAGCCATGCAAGGGCGATCTGTGCAGGCGTCGCTTTTTTCTGATCTGCGAACTTCGTGAGGACCTCGACGAGGACCTGATTCGCTTTACGGTTTTCTTCGCTGAAACGGGGGACGATAGCGCGGAAATCGGTCCTATCGAACTTGGTGGATGAGTCGATCTTGCCGGTAAGGAAACCTTTGCCAAGTGGGCTGAACGGGACGAAACCGATGCCAAGTTCTTCCAGTGTGGGCATGACGGATTCTTCGGGTTCGCGCCAGAAGAGCGAGTACTCGCTCTGCAAGGCTGCGACCGGTTGCACGGCATGAGCGCGGCGAATAGTCTTTGCACCTGCTTCGGACAGTCCGAAGTGCTTCACCTTGCCTGCCTCGATAAGATTCTTCACGGCGCCGGAGGTTTCCTCGATGGGGGTGCTGGGGTCGACGCGATGCTGATAAAGGAGGTCGATCGTGTCGGTTTGCAGACGCTTCAGCGAGGCTTCCACGACCTGCTTGATGTGGTCAGGGCGACTGTTGGTGGCAGTCCACTTGCCATCGTTCCTGGGATCGGGCTCAAAACCAAACTTGGTGGCGATGACTACTTCTTTTCGGAACGGCGCGAGAGCTTCACCAACGACTTCTTCATTGGCGTAGGGGCCGTAGACTTCGGCGGTGTCAAAGAAGGTGACGCCACGTTCAAAAGCGGCCCGTATGAGCTTGATAGCCTCCGACTTCTCTGTGGCGGGCCCCAAGCCAAAGCTTAAGCCCATGCAACCCAGGCCAAGTGCTGAAACTTCGAGGCCACCATTTCCGAGTGTTCGCTTCTGCATAATTTCTCCTGTCGCTACTTGCAAACGCTCATGAGTATGATTCATGAATGATCAGACAAGATCTTGCTGAGCTATCGGCGTTTGCGATCGTTGCGGAAGAGCGCAGCTTCACCCGCGCAGCCACCCGCCTTGGCGTTTCGCAGTCCGCTCTCAGCCACTCCATACGAGGACTGGAAAAGAAGCTGGGCGTTCAGTTACTGGCACGAACCACGCGGAGCGTCTCCGCAACTGCAGCAGGAACAGCGTTGCTACAAGAACTTGCCCCCGCTTTGGAGCGTATTAAAAGCGCCGTCGCTGAGACGATGAAGCAAAGAGAGCGCCCGGCCGGTCGCATCCGACTCATCATCCCACGGACCGCGGCTGAGATGGTGCTTCTGCCGAAGCTTGCGGATTTTGTACGCGACTATCCGGAGATCGTACTGGAGGTGACCTCGTCTAACGATCCTGTCGACCTGGTCGCGGGAGAGTATGACGCAGGTATTCAACTCGGCGAATTCATTCAGAGAGACATGATCGCTGTGCCGTGTGACGAAAGAGATGCGCCTTGCCGTGGTCGGCTCTCCAGAGTATTTCGAGTCGAACACCATCCCCCGTCACCCACAGGACCTGAAAGATCATTCCTGCATTGGATTCCGTTTTAGCAATGGTCTTTACCGGTGGGAGTTTGAGAAGGGTCGGAAGGCGCTCACGGTCAGCCCCCAAGGCCCCGTATCGTTCGACGATCCGGACCTCGTCATCCAAGCGGTACTCGACGGCGTCGGGATTGGCACGGCAATGGAAGAAACTCTTACGGCATTGATCGCGAAGGGGCGCTTGATTCACGTTCTCAACGACTGGTGCCCATCGTTTCCGGGATACTTCCTCTACTATCCCAGCCGCAGGAATCAATCTGCTGCCCTTGCCGCTTTGATCGACAGGCTTCGTGTGTAGGAATGGACCTCGAAGTGACTTCGAAATGGATAATCGTAGTCGGACATTATTACTGCAGGTCGCAGAATGAGAAAACCGGATAGCCTTGAAGTTCGAGTCTTCCGCGTTAGTCCAGCTGTGACCTCTATCGGGCCATAATGCGTCTCGACTTGGCACCGACCTCTTAAGCCTTGACTGTACCCTCCGTCATTGACTTCACCTTCCAAATATGGGTAAATTACTGGGTCTTCTCCGCGCAACGTTCGGTGATTTTGCGCCAGGCCCCGTATCTCAAGGGGGATTACTGTGACTGCAGGACCCACATGGTCTCATCGCAGCTTCGTTGAGGACGCGCCCTCTGACTGGTCCACGTCCTATTCGCAGTTCTTGGCACGCGCCTCAGCGCACTCCTCCAGAACTCTTCAACTCTACCAAGAGGTCCTCGTCTGCGTTAGCCAGGGGCGGCTTACAGCCACTGTCTTCGAGGAGTATTATCCACGCTTCATCAAGGAAAACGGCTCCGCCTACACAGAACGTCTTACGGCCCTCGGTGCGGAGTTCCTTAACCGTCTTGCACAACTGAACAGTTCCGGTCCGGCCATTCGAGATGAGGTCGAGAGCGAAATTCCCGCGCCGATCTTCGAGCCCGGCAATCCCTCGCGCTGGTTCGAGCAATATGCGGAGTACGCCGGCCAACTCAACGCACGCGCTGTGAAGGCTTATCGGAGGCAACTGGACCGTGTTGCTTTGGGCGAGGTCACTCCAGAAGATGTGCAGCAAAAAGTTGTGGGCCAGATGTCCAATCAACTCCCGGAACAGATGCAGCGTGTCAGCCAGTTGTACTTCGCCGTGATAGATCAGCTAAACGAGATTCGAGCTCGCTACGAAGAAAAGTACTTCCTCGGCGTGCTCGCCTTAGCTCGGCGCCGCGAGGAAGATATATCCATTACCCTCCCTTTGTCTGGGCCACAAGGAGGGATAGCCTTCGCCTCCTTCAACGTAACGAATACAACCTCCGCGAAAACCCCGATTCATTACGTCGTCACCGAAATTCGCCGGGCCGACGGGGTGGGGGCCGCATTCGCTCCGGCAATTGCCGTTCGTCCGGAGATCCTGGAACTTGCACCCGGAGAAGAGCAGACGATCTCGCTCTCACTGCAACTCGCAACGGAACAGTACGAACGTGATGCCCCATACATCGGATTTTTCTATGTCACGGGCGACGGCGATCTGCGCGTCGAGATGCGGCTGCGCATTGTGGCAACCGAGGCCGTCGAGAATGCAGCCTAAAGGATCAATATGACCCAAACCGAAGTTCAAAGAATCGAACAACCCCGCGTTCGAGGCGAACCGATCGCGATCGTCGGTATGCGTGGACGATTTCCCGGAGCGAACGACCTCGACAGTTATTGGAAGAACCTGGCCGAGGGTATTGAGTCTATTTCGATTCTCTCCCAGCAGGAGATGCGAGCCTCCGGCATTCCCGACAGCATCTCGCGCCTTCCGGGCTATGTCAATGCTTCCCCGGTGCTTGACGGTATCGATCAGTTCGACGCGCAGTTCTTTGGTTTTTCTGCTCGTGATGCCGCGCTCACAGATCCCCAGCACCGTCTGTTCCTCGAGACCGCATGGGAGGCTCTAGAAGACGCCGGCTACGATCCCGAGACCTTCTCCGGACCCATCGGTGTCTTCGGTGGCGCGGAGATGAGCACCTATCTCTACCACCTCTCGCAAAACCAGGATGCCTTGAAGTACATCGATGGCATGCAGCTGATGGTAACGAATGACAAGGATCATCTTTGCACGCAGGTGTCATATCGGTTAAACCTGCGTGGCCCAAGCATCACCGTCCAAACTACGTGCTCCACGTCACTGGTGGCGATCTCGATGGCCTGCGAGAGCCTGCATCACCACCGCTGCGACATGGCTCTCGCTGGCGGGGTGACGGTACGGGTTCCCCAACGCGGCGGTTACTATTACGCACCCGGCTCCATCCTCTCACCCGACGGACACTGTCGTCCCTTCGATGCCAACGCACAGGGAACCATTGTGGGCAGTGGCGTAGGCCTTGTCGTGTTGCGTCGGCTTGCGGATGCACTCGAGGACAAAGACAACATTCGCGCCGTTATCCTTGGCACCGGGATCAACAATGATGGCAACGACAAGGTCGGCTATACGGCGCCCAGCAGCCGCGGCCAATCGGAAGCCATACGGGCCGCGCATCGCATGTCCGGCATATCACCGAGATCCATAGGCTATGTCGAAGCGCACGGAACAGGCACCATTCTTGGCGATCCTATCGAGATCTCCGCACTCACGGAGGTTTTTCGCGCCAGCACCAAGAGCCGCGGGTTCTGCGGTATCGGTTCCGTCAAATCCAACTTTGGTCATCTGTCGTGTGCCGCCGGTGTCGCTGGCCTGATCAAGACAGTCCTCGCGCTCGAGCACGGAGCTATTCCGCCGACGGTCCACTTCACTGCGCCCAATCCGGCAATTGACCTGACCGCCAGCCCTTTCTATGTCACCAAGAAGTTGAGTCCGTGGGAACGGAACGGCACCCCTCGCCGCGCAGGGGTCAGCTCCTTCGGCGTTGGCGGCACCAATGCTCATATCGTGGTTGAAGAAGCTCCCGCCCCAGCGCGATCAAGGCCAGCGCATTCCTTTCAGCTTCTGACGATCTCTGCGCGCAGTGAAGCCGTACTGACTCAAATGGCCGACCGGTTGGCGGATCATCTGGAGAGACATCCTGAGATCGCGCTCTCGAATGCAGCTGCTACTCTGCATCTCGGGCGACGCTCCTTCCGCTTTCGCCGAGCCGTCGTGGCTGCACCAGATGATCGCACTCGCACCATTGCAGCTCTAAGAGAGTCCCGTGAGGTACCTGCCGAAGCCGCGCCACAAGATCGCTCTGTCGTCTTCATGTTTCCCGGCCAAGGGTCGCAGCACCCGGGAATGGCAGAAGACCTTTACAACACTGAACCACTCGTCAAGAGCATCATCGATCGTTGCGCCAGCATTTTGAAGGGAAAACTTCAGGCAGATATTCGCAGCCTCATCTTCCCTTCCGCGAAGAAGCAAAAGAACGCCGCTGAGAATCTGAAGGACACCAAATGGGCGCAGCCCGCGCTCTTTACTATCAGCTACGCACTCTCATCGCTATGGCAGTCGTGGGGAATCCACCCAGCCGTCATGATCGGCCACAGCGTCGGCGAGTACGTGGCCGCGACCCTCGCAGGCGTGATGGAACTTGAGGATGCGCTCACAGTCATCTCCAGGCGCGGACAACTGATTTCCAGCCTTCCCCGCGGCTCAATGCTGGCCGTTCTTGGAAGCATTGAGGACGTGCAGCGATTCGCTATCGGCGAAGTGTCGCTGGCAGCCATCAATGCTCCCGGATTCTACGTTCTTTCGGGCCCTACGCCGTCGATCGACAAAACGGAGCAAGCGTTGGTCAGTCAATCTATCTTCTGCCGCAGGCTTCATACGTCTCACGCATTCCACTCAGAGATGATGGACCCGATCCTCGCGGAGTTCGGAGAAGTCCTGGAGGGGATCTCCCTGCATCCACCGTCCCAACCGTTCGTCGCCACGCTCACCGGCAAAATGGCCGGCGGCGAAGTAGCTACCCCAGCATACTGGACGGCCCAATTGCGTCATGCTGTTCGTTTCGGAGATGGCCTGCGCCTCCTATCGGAAGGAAAGACGCCGGCCGGTAAGAGTCCCGTCTTCCTTGAAGTGGGACCGGGCAATGCCTTGTCCATATTCGTCAAGAGCACCGCAAAGGAGACCAGTACAAAACTGGAATGTCTGACTTCTCTTCCAACAGCGGATTCTTCGCGCTCCGACGGAGAAGAGATGCTCACCACTCTGGGCAGTCTATGGGTAGCTGGTGTGCCGGTCGATTGGCAGGCGATCCACCGTTCTGCTCCAGTCCGACGCGTCAGCCTGCCGACCTATCCGTTCGAACGGCAAAGCTATTGGATCGGCGCTCATCCGGACGCGACCACTCCTGTTGTCGAACTTCGCGACACCTCCAAGTGGATGTACAAATCGGTATGGGTATCTTCCAGCCCGTTGAACTTAGACGGCGCATCGCTCAAGGCCCGCCGGTTCGTCGTCTTTGATGCTCCCGACACGGCAGGATCGTCCATCATCGATCTGCTTCGCAACCAGGGGGCTACAGTCCTCGTCGTTCGGCCTGGTAACAGTTTTGCCAAGCTCGCGGAATCGTCGTACGAACTGGACCCCAAGGCGCCCGAAGGATATCGAAATCTCGCGATCGATATTTGTCTCGGCGACGATCGCCTAGCGGGCGTCATCGATTGCTGGAACGCCACTCCCCCAACGAATACTAGGCTCGATGATGCCACGTCTACTACCCTCCTGGGGCCCATGCGCTTCGCCCACGCACTGAGCAGCCAACAAACTGTTCGTCCTCTGCCTGTAATCTTCGTAGCCCGCGGCACTGCGCTCGTTCACCCACAGGACGCGCTCGATCCGCCGCGCGCTATGCAGGCCGGTGTCGCCAAAGTCCTGCCCCAGGAACATCCAGGCCTCCGCGTGGCTCACATCGACGTCGATGATGATGTTTCCATTCCATCGATGATCACGGCGGAGCTTGCCGCGACGCTGCCCGAGCCTGCCGTGGCCATGCGCGGCGGCCTCCGCTTTGTCGAGACCTTTGTTTCTCTTCCCACCGGTCCGCCGAAGGCGCCCCTTGGTTTGCCGGAAAAGCCCGTCGTCCTCATCACCGGCGGCCTGGGGCACATGGGCCTGCACCTCGCCGAGGCAATGTTCTCCGGCTTCGGAGCACGTCTTGTCCTGGTCGGTCGAACCACCGTGCCGCTTCCAGCCGAGTGGGCCGCTGCCAGCCAAGATAGCTCTGTCTCCGAAGCACAGCGCGAGATCTTTAAGCGGTTGGCAGAGATGCGCGCCAAGCGTGATGAGGTTCTTGTTCTCAAGGCCGACCTGAACCGTGCCGACGAAGTCAGCGCCGCCGTCGATGCCGCCTTCGCCCACTTCGGCCAGGTCGATCTCGTCGTCCACGGCGCGGCACGCATCGACGCGGCCGCCTTTGCTTCTGCTGCCGACACCGGCCCCGAGGTAATTGAGGCGCAGTTCTCTCCCAAGATCCGAGGGCTCTTTCATCTCATGTCGGCCTTCACTGACAGACCACCAAAACGTTGGGTGCTGCACTCTTCTGTCTCCGCTATCCTCGGAGGACTGGGCCTAGCGGCTTACGCAGGTGTAAACGCCCTGCTTGATGTGCTCGCGATGCAGCAAGGCGAGCATTGGCTCAGCATCGACTGGGACGCCTGGGATAACGCGGCCGAAGCCCAGAGCGTCAGCATGCCGCTGGCCATCAATCCACCGGAAGGAGGCGACGCACTTTTGCGTCTTCTTTCTTCTCCCGCCGGCTCTCGCGTTCTGGTTGCGGTCAACCTCTTCGACCGCCTCAAAGCCTGGGTGCGGCACAACCAGGGCCCCGAGACTGCAACCGCCGTCGCCCTCGAGCTTCATCCACGCCCTAATCTTCCTACCGCATTTGTTGAGCCTCGTTCCGAAACCGAGCGCACTCTGGCCGAAATCTGGGGACGCCAACTGGGTCTCAATTCGGTTGGAATCCACGACCGCTTCTTCGATCTCGGCGGGCACTCTCTGCTCGCCGCCCGCGTTGCCGCCGAGATATGTGACCGCTTCCAGATCGAGTTGCCTGTACTCAAGCTCTTCCAGGTGCCCAGCATCGGCGAACTCGCAGTCCTTGTCGAAAAAGCGCAGGCCGGCGAAATCGATCCGGGACCAGTAGGTCTTCCGGTTGTCGCAGACACCCCCGACGAATCTGAACTGCAAGGAGATGCCCCCGCGAAGGCAACAAAGGCAAGTTATCGGGAGTTCTACAACGACGTCACCCGGCGCCTTGATCAGTCAGGAGTAGGCGATGCTTCCTTCTTCCTCAACTACGGATATATCAGTCTGAACGGCGAGGACGAATCCCGCTTCGAGGTTCCAGAGCGTGTGTTTAACCGCAACTCGGTCCGGCTAGCCTTCGAGTTGATCGGCGACTCCGAGCTGAAGGGCCAACGCGTGCTTGATGTAGGTTGTGGCCGAGGCGGCACAGTCGCGCTGATGGCTGAGACGTTCGGCGCAAAAGCCGTTGGCGTCGACCTCTCCCCGGAAGCAGTCGCCTTCTGCCGCAGAACCCATCGGCAAAAGACAAAATTTGAAGTGGGAGATTCAGAGAATCTGCCCTTTAAGAACCGCTCCTTCGACGCAGTCACCAATCTCGAGTCATCGCACACCTACCCCAACCTCCGCGCTTTTTTCGCCGAGGTCAGTCGTGTTCTCAAGAAGAAGGGAAGGTTCCTTTACACCGACCTGTTGCCCGCGGAGCGCTGGCTGGAGGTTCGAGCGTTGCTTGGCCCTCTGGGGCTTGCTATCCAGGTCGAACGCGAGATTACTCCAAACGTTTTGGCATCGTGCGATGACGTAGCTGCCACCCGCGCCCAGGCGTTTGGCGGCCACGAAGCGATGATTGACAACTTCCTCGCAGTCCCCGGCTCTGCGGTCTACGAGCAAATGAAGAGCGGCGCATGGGAGTACCGCATCCTACGAGCGGAACGCCAATAGAAGTGCACTCCTAGCAGCAGCACCCGCATAGACATCCGACCCGGTGCGCCCGACAGTGATCCGGTTGCACTGCCACGGCCACAACGAGCGGTCGCACCAGGCATCCTTCAGCTCGCACCGTCGCGTAACCTACCTTGCACGCGTCCACTGTCGCCGGTTGAGGTGGTTGATTTGCGTTTCCATCACCTACGGGCTTGCCGCAGTCAATCGTCACAGTCAGAACCACCGTCTTCTCGCCGCATGGCCCAAGCGTGAATGTAGTCTCAGAGAGCGAGGCCTGCCAGTTCAGCTGTTGCCCGTTCTCACCAAGAAACGGTGCCAGTTCCAGCGTCACAGCGCGTTCCCGTCGCGAATCGTTGTCGAAGGTAATAGAGATCTTGCGCGTCTCGCCACAGCGCGCAAACTCCACAGTATCCGCGCACCGGATACAACAGGAGCACCCGCAGTCTTCGTGGCATCCACATCCCCGCTCGCCCTCATCGTGGCATCCGCATCCATGCTCTCCACGCCGGCCACGCTCCCCACGCCGTCCACGTTCCCCATACCATTCCTGCGAAGGAGTCGGAGATGTTGACGTGCTCGTGCTGCCGCCACCCTGCATCATCCCCATCATCGTCTGCAGCGCGGATGCTGGGTTGCTGTAGAGGTTGGAATAGCCGGTCTGCACGTTGTTGACGTAATCGGGAAAGTTCATCATCCGCATTCTGCCGCTGTCATGGCAGTAGCCGTAGAACATGTGCGGGCCAGCTGACTCGCCGCATGGTTGTGACTGAAAGTGGTGGTGGTTGTGCATGGATCGCTCTCCTCGAATTCCTAGATCGGGGTGCGCCGTAAGGCTTCTACCCCTCAGTTGCCGTTGACCCGAACGCGCAGCCCACCGCCGCCGGCGGAGACCGCCGAAGACGCTTGCTGACCTTCCCGCCCGGGATGATGCTCTTCCGGTGAGTGACAGTTACAAGGCCCGCTCTTGCCCGGACTGTTGAGCAATGTTTCGTATCGTCCTGCGGTCGTGAAGCCGAATAACTCCATACCCATGTAGGTGAATCCGAAATGCTGCGAATACGGCTGTTCCAGCCTGATTGGAGGCAGGGGAGCCAGTTTGATTGTCGAGCAGGAATCGACTGCGATCGGCTTCAAATCTATCGTTGAACCGGTATCAACTTTGAGAGGCTCAATCTTCAAATCGATCGGCTCAATCTTCAAGTCCAATGGTTCAATCTTAAGATCCAGACTGGCCGTACTGTTCGACTTGCTCTCAATAGGTTGGGTGATTGCCATTTCCAGTTCGGTATGGGACTGAATAGGCGTCCCATTCCCGCCAATTTCGAGAGGAAGTGGATTGCCGCTTGGAACATCAACATTGACGGTGCTGCTGGACATCAGTGCCTCCTTTCGGGACTTTCTTGTTGCACTCGCCTACGACCCATTTGATCTTCGATTGCGCTGCGCTCCAACTTTGGCGGTCGTGTAGATATCAACCGATATAGCCGCGTTGTAAAGCTGCACTTTGGTGTGGTACTGATGGATAGGTTTCAAATCAGGCGGCAAATGGAACTCGACGTCGATTGCCGCCTTTTGCCCTGGACGAAGAATTTTAGGTTCCCGCTTGATTACAAGAGAGCCAGCTGGAAGCTCTGACCATTCCTGTAGAAATCCTTTCACCATCGATTCGGCGGAGGCTTTGTCCGCTTTACGCAGACCGATCAGCATACTGCTGACCAGGTCGAACGGTTCAAATAGCGGGACCTCACACTCTGCCCCGATCGGCAAATCAACGTTGCCGGCGTTTTCAAAGATGATCGTTCTTGTATAGGAACTGGGTGAGCCAGCCAGGATTGTGATCTGACGA
The DNA here is from genome assembly GCF_051013355.1 of Tunturiibacter lichenicola. GTDB lineage: Bacteria > Acidobacteriota > Terriglobia > Terriglobales > Acidobacteriaceae > Edaphobacter > Edaphobacter lichenicola_F. The sequence continues at coordinate 2,686,439 of NZ_CP132944.1, forward strand.
GGCTGCATCCTTAGATCAATTACCTCTGTCACATGAACCGTCGCGGGTAACGTTCTTGAACCCACGGTGATCGCGACCTCGTAGCTCCCAGGCTGTGTTCGCCGGTCGAGCATAATCTTTCCCGAGATGTTTGCCTGCTCGCCTGGCGAGAGCTTGGCAAAAAAGGAAAACTCACGAAGAGGAAGCCCTGCCGCGCCTAGAAGATCGCCGCCGCTTACTGCAATCGATCGAATCTTCTGCTTGTCCGTACCGGAGTTAACAAGGGGAACGGTGCCCGTGAGCGATCTTGGAGGGCCTGAGAAGAAGAGCCGGGCATTCTCCGGACCCGCAAGCTGAATCGCCTGCTGTTGCGACAACGGCGTGTTACCAGTAGCACCCATAATCTGGAGGTGCCTCCAAGCATCCAACCACTACGCGCCATAATGCTATGGCTCACTACCCGCCCCTGTCAATTGCAGCCATCATTAGCGCCGCTTCGTAGTGCGCGGTGGGTAAAGAGAGGAAATTTCAAAAATACCGTATTGGAAGGGCGTTTCAGGAGTTTGCAGGTTTCTTTTCTTGAGCTGCAATCCACTTCAGGCTCTCCCCTGACATGATCGAATCGCTTCGTTCCACAAACAACGTGTCTGCATCCCGTGCGTCTGCATAGGGGCCTGCCTTCGCGCTGTGCAAGAAGTCTTCGCGCTTCAGGGCCTCTCGTGTAGCTCGATATAAGAGCCAGTTTTGTTGATATTGCCCAAGCTGAATGAATCCCTCAATGATGCCGACAAGTGAGCCGAGAACAGCAGTCGTCCACCTCTGGATATCTCCGGCACCCGATACGGCGACGACTGGGATGGACGCCGCGAAGACAATTTGAGTGGCCTTCAAAGTCTGGTAGTAGGTGCGATTGCGGTGAGCCTTCACCCCGTACCACGAACTTAGCTGAGTGATCCTTTCAAGCGGAGTCACGTTATTCACTGTCCCTCCTTGGCAGGCAGAATATATCAAAGCGTTTGTGGCTGTATCGCGAGGGGTAAGCGACCTACTGCGAGCTGGGATCCTCGCGTTCGGATGACTTACCTATTTCTCGATACGGACCGGAAGAAGATATTCCGTTCCTACCGCTGCTTACTCGGTGGGTGTTCCGATGTAAGCCCAGGCGGCATACAGCTTATAAACCTCGAGGCGTTGGCCGAGGATATCCCCGGGGTATTTGAGAAGATAAGCGATGAAGTCTTTGAGGTCTTCGGTGCTGGCGACCTCCATCGCGTGACTCAGAGTCTGGTTGGCGAACTTCCCTTGCTTGATGGGCTCAAGGCGAACGTTGAATAGTGGAGCTGCGTCATGAATATCCTGGATAATTCTTTGAAAGAGTTTGGCGTCCAGCTCCGGCGTCTCATCTCCATATAAGGTGTCGTAGTCCAAAACGACTTTGTTGTGCGAGTCGATAACGGAGACGTTATACTTTGCAACCGACCAGAGCGAAGAACGATCTGCCAGCTTAGGCACGCGTGCTTTTATGTGGACCACATCTTGTTTGCGCACCATTCCGTCACCTTCAGGCTGGTCAACTTGAATACGCACCAGCGCGGAATGCGGCTCAGTGGAGAGCACTTCGATGGTGCCGAGCTTCGCGATGGGGCGCTCATGACCATCCTCGCTCTTCGAGCGCAGAGACCAGGCGTCGCCCTGGGTTCCTACGACGACTCCATCTTCGGCGCCCTTGTCTATCCGGACTTCGACGGTCTTGTGATTCTCGCTTTGCTGAAGGAGCGCAAGGATCTCGCCGAATATCAATTCACCGTTTACCTCTACTGTCTTCGTGATGCTGCAGACTTTAACCTCCGGATCGCAGCGCACTTCATCTCCGCCATGGCTCTTCGCGAGGGTAGAGCGCGCGCTCCACTCCCACAGATCGGCATATTCCGGGTTTGCGCTGTCACGTGTTCTGAGGATGTAACCAGCCTTCCGATAACCTTCAGCGAGATTGCGTTGGACCTGTGCTTCATCGTAGCCAAGTAAACGCTGAATCTCTGCGCGGACGGCATAGTAGGAAAAATCGCCCGGCTTCATGTTGATGGCGATGTCCGCTAGTTGAAGAGCATCGACATAGTGTTTCTGCTGTTGCGCGAGTTTGGCTTGGTGAATAACGACGCGCGCTTGATACGGGGAGACCTTATAAAGGTGATCGAGAGACCGGCGATTTTCCTCAAGAAAGCGGTTTTGTTCTTTTGGTTCGTTTGGAACGAGTTCGTCGAGCAGATAGAGTGCCGCCTGATTGTCGGGATCGAGTCTGAGGCTCTGATGAATATCAGAGAGCACTGGCTGGAGAGAGCCTGAATCCAACCAGTCGTTAGCCAGGGCGCGGTAGTAGTACGCCGTACCGGACTCAGGGTTCGTCTTCAGGATATGGGTGCAATCACGCTTGAGTTCCAGAAATGCGCTATTTGCTTCTCGTCTGTGGCGAAGCGATGATTGCTCGGCGGCAGTCTGTTCCTTGCGAGCTGCGGCTATCTTCAAAGCATATTGTTGGTCAATTCGGCTCTTGGCAGCCGCCCAACTTGCCGCATCGTTGGAACCCGATTTTTGAAGATTTTGCTGGCGACCCTCCTCTACCTTCTCGTCCGCCTCTAACTTGTCAATGCGCGCCTTTTTTAGCAGATTTTGCTGGCGCTCCTCCTCTGCTTTCTCGTCGGCTTCTAACTTATTGGCGCGTGTCTTCGCAGCGTCTGCAATAGCGTCCTGATTCTTCGAACTCTCTGTTTCGGCGCGACCTGTCTCAAGGAGAACGTCCGCTTTGAGAAGGATTAGCCGTGTTTTTTCGACGTCGCCCGCCTTGGCGAGAGCCTGATCGTAGAGGCTTCTCGCTTTCGCAAAGTCTTTTCTTGCCTTCGCTTCTCTTGCTGCGACCTCCAGCGCTGAGACGTCGGGCTCCTCGTCCTTGAGATTCTGGCATGAGAAAGAAGGGCCGAGCGCGGACCTGGATTGCTGCACCCACTGCGAAATATCGGTGTAGCGGCGATCAGGCCACTTCTTAGCCTTGTCCTCGAATCTTTCGTAGTAGCAGACCGCCCAGTCCTTGTAGCCCGCTCGCTCCCACAGCGCTGCCTGGCTGGCAAAGGCGCTGTAGTCCTTGCAGCGGGCAGCGGAGTCGGGGCACCGAACGCCAAGGTGTAGCCAGGCCCACGTCATGGCGACAAAGTACGCGTCCTTTGCGGCGACCGGCGATAGAGCTCGAGCGCTGAGATCGGCGCGTTGCAGAGCTGCGCGAAAGCCCGCGAGATCTCCGATGTAAGCTTCGAGACTAGCCTGCTCGTAGTAGATGGCAGTAACAAATGTTGGTCCGGAGGCAGCGAGTGTGACTCGACCAGTAGCCCTGGTGATGTCAGGAGGAATTAGAACTTCGCCTCCACTGTCGGAATCGCGGTGGCGCATATCGGTAACGGCATCTCTCGAGTAACGTTGAGCGCTGGCATAGTCTCCCACGGCGGCTGCAGCAATCGTAAGATTCAAATCGTTGATGGGAAAGCCCCGGTCAACATTGTCGCGGATGTAGTGGAAGTCCTGAAGTGCATCGGTAGGTCTATTGAGCAAGATGAGGAGATATCCCCGTTCGGTTCTGGCGGAGGAGTCATTAGGAGAGGCCTCGATAACCTTTGAGAGCAGATCCAACGCATCGGTATAGTCTCCCTGATTCATGAGGAAGTCGCCTTTGCTGCGGCGCCACATTGCAGCTTGCTGGCCAGACGAGTATTCAAGAAGACTGTCGGCCATGCTCTCGAGTTCGGACTGATTCACGAGATTTGCGTCTCTGACACGCAGGCCTTCAAGACGCATCTCCCTGTCTGACATCTCTGCGGATTGTTCCCGTTCCTCTGCGAGCACCTCGGCCTTTTGGTCCGCGAGAGAGGCTGCGTAATATTGCTGTTTTGAAATCTCGGCGATTTTGAGAGCGTCGTTCTTGCCGTTAAGCGCGTTGCGCGCCGTGATTGACTCCCGAACAGCGAGAATCCCAACCAGGAAGAGACCAACGGCGACAACCGCAAGCGCCCCAAGCCATCGTCGAAGCTTAACGGTCGCTTGTGCCTGTTCGTCGATGTGCTTCTGTCGCTCTGCAGCAAGATCCTGGGCTTGTTGAAGTTCACGTCGCCGTCGATCTTCGACGTCCTGCAGCTCTTTGTCGCGGTGGATCTGGCTGGCGGAGAGGAACGCCATGGCATGGTCGAAGTGACCGCCGTAGAGCTCGGCCCATTCCTCCGTTGGCTTCTCGCGCTCTTTCCAATCAAGGGCAGATTGCAGATCGGGGTCGTTCCAAAGACCAGCTTTACCCGCAAGATGGAGAGCAGCTGTCTCTGAAAGACGCCTGTAGAGCTGCGCAGACTGAACCTCTTCATCGGTCCACGCGACTAAGCGCTCCCAGATACGCATCAGGCTTTCATGCGAGATGTCGATGACGGTGTGCTCGTCGAGGTCTTCGTGCAGAGGAGGCATGACGAAAGAGCGGCTGGGCTTGCGGAAGACGTTGAGGACCTCTGTGACCTCTTCGGATGTGGCTCCTGCCAGCCGACAGAGAACGCCGAAGCGGGTTGGTCTACGAACCCCGGGGTCGGTTCTCTTGTCGGTCAGGGCTTTGAAGATCTTTTCGCAGATCTTCTGCGCATGCTCACCGTGCAGCTCTCGATAAGCGCGTTCGGCGTGCTGATCGAGTGCGTGAGACATGGTGCCGATGGTTTCGTAGTGTCGAAGGTCGAGCGGACCACGTGCGCCATCGTCGTTCTCCCAACAAGCCCATGTGCGGTTCAGCGCGTGTTGAAGGATGGAGAGCTGGTCTGGATTGTCGCCCACGTCGTTGACGAGCCGCGTGAGGAGCACCGGCGTAATCTCGGCTCCTCCAACGCTGACAGGACCTTCAATGGCGGCTCGTCGCTCGTCGCGTGTCAGACGTGGGATCAGATATTCGCCCTCGTTGACTGCTTCGGGAAGGCCCGCGAACTCAGCGCAGCTTCCAAGGAAGTCGGAGCGCATGGTTAAAACGACATAGATAGGAAGGTAGGGCTGCGTTCTGGGATCAAGAAGAAGATTGACGAAGGCGGTGGATTCAAGGCTTCGCTGTTTAGGATCGGTTGCGAATTGAGACTCGGATTCACGATAGCGAAAGAGCTCTTCGAACTGATCGACGACGATGAGGAGATTGGTCCTCTCGGGAAGACGGGCATCGTTGTAGACGCGGGAGAGCCCAAGCTTGCTCATGCGAAGGGAAGCTTCGATGATGTCTTCGAGGGATAGGGTGTCGGAGTCGAAGCCACTGAAGAGTAGACCGTCCGGGGCCAGCGCACGCGCCATCGCTCGCAAAGGATTGCCGCCCGGGCGAAACTGCGCGATGCGCCAGGAGCTGCCCGCCTTCGCCATCAATCCGCGGTGCAGCGATGGGCGAAGTCCGCAGTTGACCAAAGATGATTTCCCGCTTCCGGAAGTACCCACCACGGCGAGAAATCTGGTCGCAGAGAGCTTGTCGACCATCGCGTGGACCTGGCTCTCGCGGCCGAAGAAGAGGTGTTCCTCGTCCTCGCGAAATGGCCTTAGCCCCGGGAATGGATTGCGAACCTGAGTTGGAATTATCGTCTCCACGGCCTCACCGAACTTGAATTGTCTCCAGAAGGGTTCTGGCTGCGATCTCAGAAAATCCCCCTAGTCCGTTGATGAGATTGGGTTCTTCCAATTCGATCATCTCGGTTTTTTCGGCGGTCTCGGGGCCGGAGAGGTAAGTAAATCGGAGTAGCTGCGGTTTATCTCGGCGATATCCTCTCGATTTCAGCAAGTCACTATCGACTGCGCGCTTCCAGCTTTCGCCGCCCTTTCCATAAAAGATCAAGGTCGCGCAGCACTCGGCAAGCATCTCTCTCTTTGCGCGATCGACAGTCGCTGCGTCACCCTCGAAGAGAGGAATCTTCACCTCAAATCCCCCACTCTTGAGCGCCTTACGCAAGGGCAGCACCGCCTCCCGGTCCGCCTGATCGCAGATGAGGTAGAGGAGTTTAACATCGCTGGTCGCACAGGATTCGACGGCAGGCTCTTTGGTTTTCTCGAGACCTTCCAGGATGCAGTGTACTTCGGCTTTAAGAACTTCGAGGTCGCCTGTGATCAAGTCCGCGCCGAACTGTGTTTCAGCATCCCGGTGCAAAGCGTCGATGAAGCGCTGCTGCTCCGGATCGTGAGATTCAGTATTTGCGGGAAGCCATATCACCCTGCGCATTCCGCTCTTTTTCGCTTGCGCGATGGATATCTCGTTCTGCAAAATGACGGCGGATCGTCCGCTCGATCCTTCTGGAATGAATCCTGAAGAACCTCCGACAAGATGGATGCTGAAGCTGCATTGCTCCAGCATGGCGGAGACCTGCGAGATAAACTCGGTCTCCTCATTTGGCAACTGCTTGTCTGGAAAGATGGAATATCCGTGCTGCCTGAGGTCCATCTCCAGGGCCTCCCGCGCGTCTTTCTGATTACGACTGCATTGGGCAAGATAGACCTGCGGACGTGGTGCGGCAGGCTGCAGATTGGGTACGATGGCGGCAACGGGATTCTCGATCTGCTTAATAACGTCGATGATGTCGTCGGCCAGGATACAGAGCTTTTCAATGTACAGAGGCGCCTGTTTGGGGAAGTAAAGCGGGTCGAGCTCCATCGGAGTCTTACCCTGCTCATGGTCCTGATACGTGAAAAACTCGTAGCCGAGCATCTCATTCATCATTGGAGGCAGAGGAGCGCCTCGATCAATTGGTAACTTGATTACCTTAATGATGCGAAATTTGTTGCCAATCCTAATCTCGCCGCAGTTTTTGCAAAACTCTTCAACCTCTCGCTGACACCACTTGGACTCGATGTAGCACTTGCTCAGAACGGACACCAGAATCTCGGTCTTCGGAAGCTGGGCCACGATCTCGTCAGCGAAGACGTCGTTTCCGCGAAGCTTCTTGTCGCGCCAGATCTGCGCCTTGTGCCCCATTCGCATCGTAAGGATCGTTTGGAGCGAATCGTGAAAACGGCTCACCCATCCCTCCTGCTCCGACGTCAGGGGCTGGTTATCGAGATGGGCGTAACTGATAAAGATGTGCTTGTCGTATGGCATTGCCCGCCCTCCCGAGGGTGGCTCGCATCGCATTTGGGCAGCAGGATGGCCACACCCAATGATTCACTGTCATCGTGCCGTTCTTGCTTTGCTACATAGAGGTCGTGTTCTGAGTTCGCGGGAGACGACTCGTAACAGTAACCTGCCCTCCATGCGTTCAACGTCTGAGCCGAAGCTCGTCGATCTACAAGAGCACCCTGCGTGGCCCGTACTTCTATTGACTACCCGCTCCGCTGGCAAATCCACGATCACAGAACCCCTTTGAAAAAGGGCTATCGAGGCGAACACAAAGCGGATGGTAGCGAATATAACTCCAACCACCCTTATCGAGCAAGGGTTTGTGTGTCGAGCACGTATGACTGGAAATAGTCACAAGATGCACAGACTAGACATAGAAAGCCTCCTTTCGGAGGCTCTATACGTCTTGAAGTCATCCTCAGCCTCAGAAGGTTAGCTTGAGGGCAAGTTGTATCAAGCGCGGATTGTTTACGGTTGAATTCACCGAACCGAAGAATGGGGACACTGTGCCCGCGGCCGGTGAATTGAAGTTGATGTCGGCGATTGGCGATCCGTATTGCGGGTGATTGAACAGGTTGAAGAACTCAGCGCGGAAGTTCAAGCCCATCTCACGAGGCAAGCGAAATTGCTTGATAAGTGAGAAGTCAGAGTTGACGAAATCGGGTCCCGAGACGGGGACACGATTGGCATTGCCAAGTTCGCCTGGAGCCGGAGCGGCGAAGCAATTAGGGTTGATCCACTGAAACTGGCCATGATTTGCTGCGTGCGTATTGCAGCCGGCAATCTGGTCAGGCCGGTTGTAGTTGAAGCTGTTGCCGCCTTCATTGAAGGTAGTCCCCGACTGATTACTGCTGTCGATCAATGGAACAGGGAAGCCGGAGGAGATCCTTTCAATCAGCGTGACCTGCCAGTCGCCGAGAAGCGTGTTGGTCACAGTGCCCATGTTGCTTCCGAACGTTTTGCCCCTGCCGACTGGCAGGTCATAGATGATGCTCGCAGTGAAGCTGTGATTCAGGTTGATCTGCGAGAGGCCCCAGTCAAGATTTTCCCAGTTGGGCAGAGGAAAGTACGGGGCGCTCAACAACGAGCCCAGACCATCGCTTAGACCATTGTCGTATGTTCGCGAGTAGGTGTAAGCAATCAGCGCGTAAAGACCGTGCTTGGGCGCTTTGGTCTCCGCTTTGATCTGCAGAGAGTTGTAGTGAGTTTTGCCCACATCGCCAAAGAGAATGATCGAGTTGAAGTTCTCAGTGGGGAAGGGATAGATGTAGGGTGCGCCGCCGGGCAGGCAGCCGATCGTATAGGTAGTGTCGACTCCGCAAGCAGAGGGGCTGTTGACGTTGATGGCATTGCCGCTAACCAATATGTGGCCGGCGACCGCACCGGCATAGCCAGCTGTTAGCAGAACATCGCCCGGTAGCTGGCGTTCCACGTTGACGTTATATTGATGAACCCTGCCGGGCTGGAAGTTGGGCGGCTGGTAGTAGAACGTGCCTTCGAAGTTGTCTACAGTCCCCGGCGTAGGCGGAATCGGAAAGCCGTCGGAGAGGAAGAAGGGAGCCGAAACTGTCTGGCCTTGACTAGCGCAGAATGAAGTCGCAAAGGCGCAGCCCGCGCCGGCGAATTGATCCGTCTCGCCGAGGTTGGGAGGATTTTGCCACAGGCCCTGCGCACCCTGGCTCCAGACCGAATCGTGATAAATGCCGAAGCCGCCGCGGAGAACTGTCTTGTCGCTGCCAAGAACCTTCCAGGCGAAGCCTAAGCGCGGTTCATACGCGCCGCCGAACCTATCGATGCCCGCCGATCGGCTTACTCCGTTCTGGCCTGCGATGAGAAGTGTTCTGGTCGATGGGATGTAGTTCGCCATCCGGTCATGGACCTCGGTGATCGGACTTGTAATGGCCCACGCCAGGCCCAGATTGACGGTCAGCGACGGAGTGATCCGCCAGTCATCCTCGACGAAGGGCCTCACGATCTTCCAGCGACGGCCGGTAACTGCGCCATTGAATGTCTGGTCGTGGATGGCGCCTCCGCTAATCCCCATCAGCAGGTCGGCCATGGGATTGCCTGGGGCTACACCTGCTCCGCTGAAGTTTCCTGTGACACCAGGCAGCAGAAAGCCGGATCCAAAGGCTTCAGTACCCACATTCATCTGATTGGCACGGAGGTCGATGCCGACGTGAATATCGTGTTTGCCACGGATCAGGTCGAGATCGTCTTTAAAGGAGTAGATGTTGGTTCCACCCTGAAAGGGGGAGTAGCCACGATCGCCGAGTGACCAGTATCCGCTGGTGGGCTCGATGGAAACGATGCCTTGACTGAAGGATCCTCCCGCAAGTGGGGTGCCATCAGGCGAGCAGCCGGTATTGGCATTGGGAATCCCCAGAAGGGCCGATCCGCAGGTGAAGTTACCCTGTGAGTCGATGTAGTTGAAGATGCGGTCGTACCCGAAGGTGACCTGGTTGAGTGTGTTGGCCGCGAACACATGGCTCCAGCCAAGGCCGACATTGCGTGCGTGATTGATGAGGTTTTCGTTGCTGCCGAAGGCGTTGGCTTCAGCGAGGTCGGGCGCGCCGCCAGGCGCAAAAGAGAACGCCTGGTCGTAGCTGAAGCGGCCAAACACGTTGTCCTTGGACGTGAGCGTATAGTCCAGTCGAATATCGAATTTGGTCTCGTTCAGGACGCGGACCGGCTCGTTGACATAGTTATAGCTCCCACCGGCAGCGTTCGGCGCAGGATAGATATCGAGCAGTCCACGGCCAGCGCTGTTAATCAGGTTTGAAGGAATCTTGTTGCAAGGTGTCCCCGGTGCCTGGCTGCCGTCGGCGTTTGCAGGTATTGGAGTGCCGGAGGCATCGCACTGGAAGTAAGGGTTGGCTGTACCAAACATATTCGGGTTAGCGATCGCGGGACTGAAAGCACCATTGGTGCCTGTCGAAACATTGTTCCCGAATGGGTCGGCCGAGAAGTCGCCATTGCGCATGGCCAGTGAAGGAATCAGACCGGTAAAGGTGATCCCTTGACGCTGATACTTCTGCTCGCCATCCACGAAGAAGAACAGTTTGTTGTGGATGACGGGTCCTCCGATGGAGCCTCCAAATTGGTTCAGATTGAACTTCGGAGTTGTGGTGTCAAAGTCGCCCTTGGCGTCGAAGGCCGTGTTGCGCACAAACTCGAAGAGAGATCCGTGGAAGTCATTTGTACCCGACTTGCTTGTGACCAGCACGGTAGGGCCGGCACGGGAGCCGTATTCCGCGGAATAGGAGTAGGTGAGCACCTTGAACTCCGCGATATCGTCGATCGAAGTTAAGACGCCGATTCCGCCCGCCGTCAGTTCGTTATTGTCGACTCCATCGAGCAGCCAATCGGTGCTGTTGGGCCGGGAACCGCCAACCGACAAAGAGAAGGAGCCGCGCGCGGCCACCTCGCTGTCGGTGCCGGAGGTAAAAAAGCTGTTGGGATTGGTCTCGGCTGTAGCGCCTGCGGTCAGCGTCGCGAGTTGCACGAAGTCGCGACCGTTCAAGGGTAGCTGCGACACCTGCTGCGCGGTAATCACCTGGCCGAGAGAAGGATTCGTGGTCTCGGTCGTTACGGCGTCACCGGAGACTGTCACGGAAGAGACTACGGTCGCGGGTGCGACGGAAAAATCGAGTTCGCGGGCTTCGTCAATCTGGAGACGGAGATCCTTCGATTCCGTGCTCTGAAAACCGGTGAAGTCGACGCGAACGGTGTAAGTGCCGACAGGGAGCAAAGGAACCAGATAGTGGCCAGCGCTATCTGTCTTTGTTGCACGCGTCAGGCCGGTTCCTTGAGACGTAACCGTGACAGTAGCTCCAGGCACGCTCGATCCGGATTTATCGGTGACGTTGCCGGAAAAACTTCCAGTAGCCTGGCCGTACAAAGCCGGGCAAATCACAAACGCGAGAGCAAGCGCAATAACAGAAAAATATAGTTTGAACGAAGTTTTATTAGCTAGGCCATCCGCAGAGTTAGGACACTCTGCCCTCATCATTATGCGTCTCATCACAACCCCTTTCGATAACACGACTGAAGGCGGCTCTTGCGTGTAGAAGAAGACTGCAGTTACAGAGCGAGCACTGCTAAGACAACGAAATTCGACCAGGGCTGAACAATTTCGAGATAGCTGTCGTACTCCTCACAGAGGATGAAAAATTTATGTAATTCGATGGGTACCAGTTGAGGTCACAGCCCAGGTAACGTGATGCTTTACAAATCTAAAAAGTGAGGTACGACTAAGCTACTCAGAAAACTTCCGATGTCAATCTAAAACATGTGACATCGAGCTGAGCTTCAACGAACCTCCGCCATCTCGACGATCACAGACCCCGACGACAGACCCTGACGATAGACTCCGATCACAGGTCTTTCGATGAGGCCCTCACACATAGACCTCCAGCAGGTCGCGACGGTTCGTTGAAGCCTCTCATCCGCAACGGGAGATTCTTGTGTCGACGGACCGCAGCCCCACCATCGATCGCCCAGTCCCCATCGACCATCCGGCGATGGACGCACGCAACACGGACGACGCAGCTACTTCTGTTTCTTCATGAATTCGCGTATTAACGACGCAATCTCGTCTGCATTGACATCAAGTGCGAAGTGTCCCGCGTCAAGAACGTGGACCTCCGCGTTCGGCACGTCCTTGCGATAACGTTCCGGTTCGCCAATATCGAATGACAGATCGTGCTTACCCCATACGACCAGAAGTTTCGGCTGCGTCTTCTGCATCCACCCCTGCCACTTCGGATACGCATCGACGTTGGTGCGGTAGTCATAGAAGAGATCGCTTTGAATCTGCGCCTGCCCCGGCGAATTCAGAAACGCATATTCATCCGTCCAGAGGTCCGGGTCGTAGAGCTCAATCCTCGGATCGTCTCCGACATGGCGCCTCTTCGTGGCTGCAAGCGATAGTAGGTTCTCTCGCAGAGCCGCATCGTGAGCAGGCCGGTCCGTCCAGAATGCCCGGCGTGTCACCCAGTTCGCTCCAAGACCTTCGTTGTGAGCGACGGCGTCCTGCACGATGATGGCCTGCACCCGCTCCGGATGTGCCAGTGTCATGCGAAACCCAACAGGCCCGCCGTAGTCCTGCATATAAAGTGTGTAACGCGACAAGCCCAGCGCTTGCGTAAAGCCGTCCATCACGGAAGCAATGTGGTCGAAGGTGTAATCGAACACCTTCGGATCGGGCCAATCGCTATGTCCAAAGCCTGGATAGTCGGGCGCAACTAAATGATAGTTGTCTGCGAGTCGCGCAAACAGTGGCTGAAACATCCGCGACGACGACGGAAGACCATGCAGTAAAAGAATGGTCGGAGCGTCTTTCGGCCCTGCTTCCCTGTAGAAGATGGAGAGCCCATCGACCTTCACCGTGCGATAAGACACCTGGGCCATTGGTCTCTCCTTTGTCTGAGCTTGCACTGCCGTGTTGAGCATGAGTACGGCTGCGACTGTCGCCATGGTCCGAAGAACTGATTTCATCGTATACATGCTTCCTCCGATTCATCGTTTATCAGGGTGTCACTGGCTTCTTCAACGTCAACCAGATCATCTGTCATCTCGTTCGGAGTTCCAGCGAACAACTGAATCGGCAACGCCAGAGACCTCGGTTACCAACGTCTGCAGAAGCATCTTCGCGTCGGTCTGTCGGGAAAGATTCGCACTCTGCCCAGCCCAAAGTTGCATAAGCTCCGGCTTCGCAGCCTTCTCGGCAAGCGTGACGACGTTCTTCACGAGCGCGCGCTGCAAAGGATAGGGAAGGATATCAACTCCGGGGCGATTGAGCTCTTCGATCAACTGGTTATGTATTCCTCTGGCCAGCCTTCCAGTAAAGCCTCTGGTCAATGTTGTTCTGCGAGCGTCACCACTCAACAGTGCTTTGCGATGATGCATGTTCGCACCGGACTCTTCACTCGCCAGAAAAACTGTACCCATCTGTACGCCCTCAGCGCCAAGAGCGAATGCCGCGACAACTCCCCGAGCATCAGCGATACCTCCTGCAGCAACAACGGGGACGGAAACGGCGTCTGCAACCTGAGGCACAAGCGAGAACGTTCCGGTCAATGAATCCTCGGAAGAACGCAGGAAAGAGCCACGATGACCACCTGCTTCAAAGCCGGAGGCGACGATCACGTTGACTCCCGCCTGCTCAAGAGCGATCGCTTCGTCTGGCGTCGTCACAGTTCCCATCGTAACGATGCCCTGCGCACGGCATTCGTCGAGAATCTCCTTCGGAGGAACTCCGGCGATAAAGCTGAAGACGGGAACCTTCGCATCGAGCAAAACCCGCGCCTGATCTTCGAACTTGATCGGTGCGTAAGGCTTATAAGTTGGAAGCGTGCCGCCCAAAGCTTGAATGTGTCCCGCAATCGGCCTCAAGCTTCGCGCAAATGCTTCGCTACCAGAAGTGAATGCACCCTCATCTTCCATCGAGACCCACAGATTCATAGCGAAAGGTTTGGTGGTGAGCGCACGAATCTCAGCAATTACATCCTTGATCGCTGAAGGGGCCAAGCCGTGCGCGCCGAAGGAGCCGAGGCCACCAAAATTCGAGACAGTCGCCGTCAACTGCTGCGTCGACAAGCCACCCAGCGGCCCTTGAATGATAGGGAATTCAATCCCAAGGCTTGAAGAGACTCGCGTCTTCTTCCATTGCGACGGCGAACTGGTAAGAGCCTGCTCCATCACTAGACCTCAAAAAGCGAAAGGCAGAGGCGTTTAGCCTCTGCCTGAAGTTTTCTACTCTGAAACTTCGAAGATGACATCGAGTTCTACCGGCACACCAAGTGGGAGGCTGGCGATTCCAATTACCTGTCGAACAGACGTCTTGTCTACGCCAAACACATCTCGAAACAGATCCGAAGCCGCATCCGCAACTCTGGGCTGATCGAAGAAATCGCCGGAGGTCGCGATGAACACGCCAAGCCGAACAACGCGGGTCACTCGATCAAGCGATCCCAGGTGTTCCTTAGCTGCAGCAAGTACGTTCAGCGCCGCTGTGTAAGTCGCATCCCGTCCGGCCTCGACGTCGAGTTCCTTCCCAAGCCTGCCGACATACTTCGGCTTGTGATCGACCACCGGGAGCATTCCGCTAAAGAACAGCAGATTGCCCGTCTGCACCGTCTCAACGTAACTCCCTAGCGGTGTAGGCGTGGCCGGAAGCCGAATCCCAAGGTCCAGCAGTCGGCGTTCTGCACTGCCCGGCTGCGAACCTTTACTGCTTACCACTTGCCTGAGTGCGCACCGCCGTCCACATGCAGCACCTCCCCGGTGACGTGACGTGCTTCGGTCAGATAAACAACCGCATCTGCAATGTCCTTCGAGTCGGAGATCGTTCCCATGGGTGAAAGAGTCTTCAGAAAGTCCTTCGGGTTGTTAGTGTGGAGCGGGGTGTCGACGACGCCAGGTGCAACCGCGTTGAAGCGGATGTTGTTTTTCGCATACTCGCTCGCGAGACTCACGGTAATCGCCTCAAGTCCACCCTTGGTGATCATCGGGATCGAAGCCGAAACACCCGCGATGGGGTTCACGACCAACGAGGACGTGATGCTTGTCACGCTGCCGCCGGTGCCCTGCGAGAGCATCTGCTTGACCGCGGCCTGGGTGATGAAGATGAACCCTTCCAGGTTGGTCGCGACGAGACCGCGGAAATCCTCAATGGTGAAATCCGTGAAAGGCTTAGCTGCGAAGATGCCTGCATTGTTGACAACGTGGTCGATGGAGCCAAACTTCTCAATTGCAGTCTTTACGACCTTCTCTGCCGTTGCCGCCTGACCGATGTCCCCGTCAACGAGCGCCAGTTGAGACGACGGCTTAAAGCCCGCCTTAGATACGCTGCGCGATGTTCCAACTACGTTATAGCCGCGGTCCAGAAACGCCTGAACAACCGCTGCTCCGATGCCTTGGGACGCACCGGTTACGATCACTGTCTTTTTGTTTTCCATTATTGCTCCTCACGTATCACAGAGCCCATAAATCGGTCTTATAGATCTGTCTCTGCGCGTTTGACTGTAACCAATAAAACTAAAGTCAAACGTTACATAAGAACAGATTCTCCCAGCCCCTACTAGGATTCACAAACACGCCAATCGGATTTTGCTTTTTTTGTGAAATTAACCGTAAAAAGCTGGATCTTGCTCACAGGCGCAGACTTCGGAGAGGTACTTCAATCGTCAGCGAAACAACCACTCAGCCACGCTCCGTAGGCGCGTGCTCTCAATGCAGTCTAAGCAACATCATCATTGTTTCGCACGCGCTCGGAATGCCGCTACCTTTGACCTGTTGCCGCAGGTCTGAGGGCTACACCATCGTCTCCGGTGAGACTTGGTGCGGTCATAAAACCAGAGCACGCACTGACCGCCTTCGCAGTGACGAACTAGATCAAAGTCTCCATGGGACAACAGTTCCGCTACTGACTCAGCAACGGGTGCCAGATACTGTTCAATCGTTTTCTGGCTGTACACGCGCTCGAACTGAACATCTGTTCGCGACTTCGCGCTGAGCACACAATGGCTGTCTGAGTGTTCAAGAAAGCCGTTCATCTCGTCGAGTGGGAGCGCCTTTTTTGCTTTTCTCGCCTCGACGGCTCTCCGGGCGATCTCTCTTAAACTTCGTGCCTTTCGAAGCAGCACGCCAGCCGGCCATACGGTTGAAGGCAGCGTATCGCGCAATCCCTCCCGGACAATCCATGCAGCAACGTCTTCATCGTTCTGCCAGGTGTCGGTCAGTTCATCCCCAACCATACGAAGGGTATTGATGAAGTTGATGGCTGGATGGTCGCCCGCAAAATCGGCAGGAGAAGCTACGTACGCCGTCTCGGCTGCCCGGGTTTTCATTTGGTTGCCCATTTAACACTGTAACCTTGCTTATATCGTATACAGGTTACACCAATTCCTTCGACATAACCAGCGCTCCGCTGTCTCTAAGCGAAGACACGAGAACCAAGACACGGCTCCATCTGTGGGCGCCTCTCTAAACCTCAGATGACTGCGCGGAAGGCAGTGGCAACGCTCTCACGCGCCACCTTGAGAGCACCGGCAACCGATTCACCTGCGGCTATCGTATGAGCGAGTGCCGATCTCTTCCGTGCTCCCGGATGTTTTACCGCAACAGTCTCAATTCCACCACCGAACAGCGTGTATCTCTCTTCCATCTGATCGAGCGCGGAGTTCAACTCCCCAATGACTGCCTCAGCCTCATCAGCAACGACGATCAGCTCGACGTTAATCTTTTTATAGAGCATCTGAAACACCTCAAGCCCCAATCTTATGCCTATCGGCGTACGATTTCGATGCGCAGCCCTTTATACCGCGTTCGTCTTCAATCTGTGTGCTCTAAGCTTCAACACTATGTTTGAGATATCTCTTATGAGAAAAAGATCAAGAAAGCCAATGACACGTCGAGCGTTCCTATCTTCAGGCGCAGCCATCGCAGCGTCGTCGATGCTTTCGCGTGCCCTATCGGCACAGGCGATCGCTGGCGACTCTGTCGTGTCTGAGTCTAAGCTGGCGGCTGATCCAATGCGCCCACAGTTTCATCTGCTCCCAGCCAGAAACTGGATGAACGATCCAAACGGCCCCATCTACCTCAACGGCCGTTATCACATGTTCTTTCAGTACAACCCTCTCGCTGCAACGTGGGGCGATATGAGTTGGAATCACGCCGTAAGCAACGACATGCTGCACTGGTCCCATCTTCCGATCGCGCTAACCCCAACCCCAGGCACTCCCGATTCCTTCGGATGCTTCTCAGGTTCAGCGCTGCAAGTAGACCAGCGCGTGTACGTCATATACACCGGCACAAAAGAGAGCACTTCCGATCTCGCCACCATTCGCGACGGAAAAGACAACGTTCAGGAGTCGCAATGCCTGGCCTGGTCCGACGATCCCAATCTCGTCATCTGGACCAAAGATCCGCAACCGGTCGTGCCGCTGCCACCCGAAGGCATAAAGATTACAGGCTTCCGCGATCCGTCGGCGTGGAAACAGGGCGAATGGTACTACCTGACAGTCGGCGCGGGTATTGCGAAGGTTGGTGGTTGCGTTCTCCTCTATCGTTCGAAAGATCTCAAGAGCTGGGAGTATCTGCACCAACTCACAAGCGGATCCTGGAATGGAATCCACACGGAAAACCCATGCGACGACGGCGAGATGTGGGAGTGTCCCGAACTCTTCGCGCTCGATGGCGGCCATCTGCTAATCTACTCGACCTTGGGAAAAGTCTTTTGGCAATCTGGCGTACTCGACGAGAGGACCATGAAATTCAGTGCATCGAAGACCGGGTTGCTGGATCTCGATGCGTTCTACGCTCCGAAGACGCAACTCGACGCGCAGGGCCGCAGGATTCTCTGGGGCTGGATTCAGGAGCGTCGACCCGAAGCCGCGATGCGCGAGGCCGGATGGTCGGGAATGATGAGTCTGCCGCGTGTCTTGAACCTCGACAAAGACGGCACCCTTCGAATACAGGTACTGCCACAGACAGCGGCACTCCGCGCAGGCGTTGTCCCGCATCAGGAATCACGCAGTGGAACACAAAAAATTCTACGGAACGCCTCCGGCGAAGTGATCTGCTCCGGGCCTCGGAGCAAGAGCTTCGAGTTTACCTTAAGCACGGGCTCCTCCGAACTGCTTCACGTTCGTTACTTCGCCGAGAGTCACACCTTCGTCGCGGATGGCGAGAACATCGCGCTCGAACCAAACGACGAGCCCACTCTGCACGCGTTCGTGGATGGATCAGTCATTGAGTTGATCGTGAGTGAACGCATTGGTTATACAAAGCGCTTTTATTACACTGGATCGACCGCACCGGACATTCAGGCGCACACAAACGAGAGTGAAGTAAAGATGGATGCGTGGAAGATTGCCCCGATATCGCATAACCGCCTCACAACGCCCGCTCGAAATGGGTAGCGCAAGTATTTGGAGAACACTTTGAACCGTTATCTACTGAAAGCAACGATCGTAGGCGCGCTGGGTGGTCTGCTCTTCGGCTTCGACACTGCCGTTATCGCCGGCACGACGCAACAGCTGTCCGACGTATTTCATCTGACGCCATTCTCTCTTGGCCTCACCGTCTTCATCGGCCTCGTAGGCACCGTGGTCGGTGCGATGGGATCAGGTGTCCTCGGGCAAAAGATCGGCGGCCGCGACGCTCTGCGCATCATGGCGATCCTCTACACCATCTCAGCAGTCGGTTGTGCGTTTGCCTGGAGTTGGGATGTTTTGATGGTGGCACGATTTGTTGGCGGCCTCGGCATCGGCGGTTCGTCGGTGTTAGGTCCCGTCTACATCGCTGAGTTGGCGCCTGCCAAATACCGAGGACGTATGGTCGGAATGTTTCAGATCAATATCGTCATTGGCATCCTGCTGGCGTACCTGTCCAACTACATCATCACCACCCGCAACCTGGGACCACTCCAATGGCGTTGGGAGTTTGGCGTGGCCATCGTCCCGTCCATTCTCTTCCTGATCATGCTCTACGGAATACCACGCAGTTCGCGGTGGCTCGTCACGACCAATCAAACCGACGAGGCGCGTGAAGTGTTGGAGATGATGGGTTCACCCAACTCCAAAGCCGAGCTGCAGGAGATCATCGATTCCATTCACCTCGAGCGAGGTGCAAAGCAGGAGCCTCTCTTCAATGGCCGCTACAACAAGCCGATCTTTCTTGCCATCTCTGTCGGTCTCTTCAATCAACTCTCCGGCATCAACGCAATCCTCTACTACTCGAACTACATCTTCGCCTCCGCCGGCTTCAGCTCAAACTCCGCCGCTCTTCAAACCGTCGGCGTAGGCCTCGTCAACCTGCTTGCTACATTCCTGGGCATGAGCCTGATCGACAAACTCGGCCGAAAGACACTTCTGCTGATCGGCGCAATTGGAATGACCGTCGCGCTATCAGGCGTCGCCGCCGTCTTCTACACCCACGCGCATCAGGGTCTATTGGTCTGGCTGCTCGTGCTCTTCATCATCTTCTTCGCGATCTCGCAGGGATCGGTCATCTGGGTATACATCGCAGAGGTGTTCCCATCCCGCGTGCGATCCAAAGGCCAGAGCCTCGGATCGTCGTCGCACTGGATTATGAACGCACTGATCGCCGGAGCCTTCCCTCTGGTTGCCGCGAGGTCGCAGGCTGCCCCCTTCGTCTTCTTCGCCGCGATGATGCTCCTGCAGTTCTTCATCGTTCTCACGGCCTACCCCGAGACAAAAGGAAGCACCCTGGAGGCGATTCAGTCGAATCTAGGCATTCACTAGAGCAGCACCATAGCTGATGAAGAGTTGCAGTTGCTCCTTTGTTTGTCATTCCCGAAGGGAATCTGCGTTTGCCGTCAGCACCATAAAGGGAAGAGCCAAGAGGGCACAGCCGATCGGGGGAGGATCCTGGCCGCTAACAGGTTACGATTCCCAAAATGGAAGGTCCTCAAAATAAATCCAGAATCCGTAGCACATTTTTCAGCTTCAAAAAAGCGTCCGTCAACGAACCACGTTTACCACGCATTCCACCACAAATTCACCATCGAAATACCACAATATGTCACCTCGTTTTTCGAAAAACCCCTATAAACATGCACTTTCGCCATCATCCGTACCAGCAAATAAAATCCGGCAAAAAAGACGACTAAAACCGCCTTGGTCACTTGGAACAGAGGAGAGTGATTACAGATTTTGATTGAGAAGTGCGGAGAGATTTCCTTTATAGGCAGCAAGCTTGGCCTCGGCAGCGTGGCGGTCAATAGAGAGCTTTTGCATAACAATGGCGGTTTTGATAGTGCCGCCTTCGCTGAGAAGCCTTGCGGCGGCGGCTTGATCAACGCCGGTCGCTGCGGCGATGATGCGTTCGGCTCGGTCGACCAGCTTCGCGTTGGTCGTCTGCATGTTCACCATGAGGTTGCCGTAGACCGCGCCAGTCTTGATCATAACGCCGGTAGAGATCATGTTGAGGACGAGCTTGGTTGCGGTTCCGGCCTTCATGCGCGTGCTCCCTGTAAGGATCTCCGGACCGGTGATGGGAGCGATAGAGATGTCAGCGGCCCCGGCCATCTGCGAGTCGGGAACGCAGGTGAGCGCGATCGTGAGGGCGTCGAACTTGCGCGCATACGCGAGCGCCCCGAGGACGTAGGGAGTGCGGCCACTCGCGGCGATGCCGATGAGTGTGTCTTGTTCGTTGCCGTTTTGTGCGAAGCCTGCGGCTGCGAGGTCGGCTGCGCCTTGCTCGGGTGAGTCTTCAGATTGCTCGCTGGACTTGCGGAGTGCGGTGTCGCCGCCGGCGATGATGGCGTGGAAGAAGTCTGCGGGGACGGAGAATGTTGGTGGGCACTCACTGGCGTCGAGGACGCCCAGGCGTCCGCTGGTGCCTGCTCCGATGTAGAAGAGACGGCCACCGTTGTTGAAGCGCTGGGCAATGGCGTCGATGGCTTTGGCGATGTCGGGGAGGACGATGGTTACTGCAGCGGCCACTTTCGCGTCCTCATCGTTGATGAGGCGGAGCATGTCGAGTGTAGGGAGTTGGTCGATGTGTTCGGTGCGTGAGTTGCGGGCTTCGGTGGTGAGGGCAGCGAGGTTCATGGGTGATTCCATGATGGGGTATGCCACGTAATGAGGCAATGGATGGTTGAAGTCGTGAGGAAGATGCCAGATTGAAGACACTATTCCTAAGACTTTTGGGTTGATTTGTGGAGTACGTTTCACTCCGCGAATGCGACCCCTTTGCGATGAGTCTGCAAAAGGATGGGCGTCGTGGTATCTAGCTGAATTTGCTTGCTCTGACTGCGTTTTCGCGCGTAATGACTCAGAGCTGAAACTTTCAAAAAATTTAAAAATGTGCTAGCGTACGGGGCATGCTCCCCGCCTTTACTGATTTTCGCGACCCTAACTCGCTTGCATCCCGGATGCGAGCACGACGGAATCGGTGGTTCCGATCCCGGATTGAAAGTCTACCCCGCCCTATGACGATCCTTGATGTTGGTGGTACCCCAGCGGTTTGGGAGATCATTAACTTCGCGGATCAACCGGACATTCAGATCACGTTGTTGAATGTTTCGGAGTTCAAGACTTCACACACCAACATAACCAGCGTTGTGGGAGATGCGAGAGATCTTCACCAATATGCCGATAATCAGTTCGATGTGGTGTATTCGAACTCGTGTATCGAGCATGTTGGAGGTATTGAGGATATGCGGCGCATGGCGAACGAGATGCGGCGGGTCGGCAAACGATATTTTCTGCAGACGCCGAATCGCAACTTCCCGGTCGAGCCGCACTTCGTGTTTCCGATGTTTCAGTTCCTGCCGCTTCCAGTGCAGGTTTTTCTCGTGCAACACTTCAGTTTGGGCTGGTTCCGCAAGACGCCGGACCGTGAGAAGGCAGAGAAAGAAGTTCGAAGCATTCAACTCATCTCAAAAAAAGATGTTCAGATGCTCTTTCCTGATGCGAATTTTGGGGAAGAGAAGTTTGCCGGACTCACCAAGTCCCTGCTCGCGTACACGGTTTAGTTACTCTCTTCGGCCAGATCTCACCTGTAGCTCTGCGTGATGTTTTACTTCTGCCGGCCCCTAAAAAGAGATAGATTGTGCACCCGTTTTACGGGATCGCGAGACTGCGTGCCGTTTGGTTTGGGTCGGCGTAGAATGCTGACGGAATCGAAGGAGGGCGGTATGCGGAGGCGTGTGTCTGCAGTTTTTGTTGCGTTGGGTCTGCTGGTCGTGATGGGTGCGTTTGCGAAGGACGCAATCGGAAAGAACAAAAACGACAAGAATCTACCGCTTTACATCCTCAATGCGCACACGGTTTCGGTGATGATTGATCCGAGCGCGGGGATGTCGGTGGACGATCCGCGTGCGAACGAGGTGGCGCGAAAGGATGTGGAGACGGCTCTGCAGAACTGGGGACGGTTCATGCCTGTGATCTATCCAAATGCCGATCTGGTAATTGTGATTCGCAAAGGGCACGCGAAGATGGTCGACGATACGATCGTCGGGCCGCCACCGAGTAATCGGCCAGGCGTGATCATTCCGACGAACAGCGGCATGTCGGTTGGGGCGCAGCATGGCACGCAAACGGGTGGAATGGGGTCTGGCGTCCCCGATGCGACCTCTCAAGGGTCTTCTCCACATACGCAGATGGAGGTTGGAGCGGTGGAGGATTCGTTTCTTGTCTACGACGGTACGAGAAAGGATCCAATAGACAGCCCGCCTGGGTGGAGATACACCGCGAAGGATGGCCTGCGTTCCCATGGTGTTCCGGCAGTGGACGAGTTCCGGAAGGCCGTAGCGGCGGCGGATAAGGCCGCGGCTGCGAAGAATCCGTAACTGCTTGATCTTTCAGGCCCATAATGGCTAAGAAAGCTGCGGTGACGTGGGCGCAGGTGTGGGTTTCTGCGTTCTTCTGCACCTGGTGAAAGGCTTTCGAGAGATCCGGGGCTGAATTGGGTTCGAATGCAGCGTTTTGCGGTTTGGAGCCGTAAAATAGAAGAGATAACGCAAAACGCAAAGGACGATTGAGGCAGATGGTTATGGGAACGCAAGAGGTTTTGGCAGGACAGGTTGAAGCAGCGGCGAAGGCTGCTGGGCTGGTTGTAGTTTCGAGTTCGGTAGGACAGGATTTTTCGGGCAATCCGACGACGCGTTTCATGCTCGCGCTGGTTGCCGATAAGACGAAGACTCAGGTGTTGGAGCTGAGCGACAAGTTCGATTTTAGCCGCGCGGATATGTTGGCCGAGGTTGGTACTTATCTCGCAGAGACGGCGAAGCGGCTGAAGAATCCGAACCAGGACTACTACCTGACGCTGCATGGACTGCCGCTGAGCTTTGAGAAGTTTGCATGGCCGTTCCATGAGTCAACCTCGGGCGCGGATACGTTCCTGGTGCATGGCGAGGTTCATCTGCAGGATGGCGAGGGAAGCCCGCTGCATGCGAAGGTAGCGGCGTCGATGACGGTGACGTTTGCGGAGATCGTGAAGGCTCCGGAGCAGCCGTTTTCGGAAGGGTTCATCTATAACGCTGTGCGGAAGACGATGGATCAGGGACAGCTTGAACTGGTGAAGAGCGGTAATCGGCAGCCGGTTCCGGTGACGACGCGCTTCTATAGCCCGTGGAAGAAGCGGTTCAACTTCAACGACACGACCGAAGGACAGCGACAGGAGTATCTGGCGGCGAAGGTGTTCTGGCTGTCGGGTGTACTGGGTGGCAAGCAGCCGGTGTGGTTGCTGGATCCGCGGGATGCGCAGTATCTGAACTCGACCGTGGAGGAGTTGAAGAAGACGGTGGCGGCGTTGGCTGGCGAGGGGATTATTCACCTGGCGGCGGATACCGAGTATGCCACGCCGACGGAGGCTCTGATGGGGCACCGTTCGCAGTATGCGGCTGAACTAGCGCATGCATTGGCGTTCATCAAACCGACGTTCAACGAAGAGATGCGCGGCGGCCATACGAATATGTAGTTTCTTCGGGATTGCTGGGGTTATTGGCTTGATTTGCCAGCAATTTCGGGGTTGTGATACTGTCCCTCTGGCCTTCAGGTGCAGTTTGACCTGAAGCGAATGAGGAAACACCACAATGAAGAAACTAATTCGAATTGCAACACCACTGATGGCAGTGGCATTGATGAGCGGTGCGCCATTTTTTGCGCACGCGCAGCAGATGACAGAGACACAAACCAAGGCGCAGGAGTGGAACACGCCACCGGCTGGAACTCCTGAGGCGCAGCAGGGCTATCGGGATGGAATCCAGGCGGCCCAGATGGATAAGGCAGCGAAACGGAAGATCGACGCGAAGTCGTCTCACCTGTATCAGCATCCTCCGGTGAAGGGCGCGGCTCGCGATGAGTATCGCACGAGCTTTACCGCTGGGTATGACGCTCAAGTGAAACATAGCTCAGGCGAATAAGTTGGTGCGACAATCTGGTGAGAAGCCAGATGGTCGAGAGACAAAAGGGTTCCCGAACGGGAGCCCTTTTCTTTCTGTGGCTGATTCAAAATTCGTGTGGGCAGACAGGGGTCCTTCACTGCGTTCAGGATGACGACGTTGATGGTGGGTGCGGCAATAGTAGAGATGGCGGAAGTAGAGCGCCATCTCTCTTTGCCGTTTGCTGAGGCTAGAGTGCAGGCTGGGTTGAGAGTGAGGTGTGAGTGATTGCGGCCCCGCAGTGGGTGCAGTAGGCTGCTGCGGATTCGACGGGGCTGTTGCAGGCGGGGCAGTGCGTGACCGCGAATGCAGCGGGTGAAGCGTACGGGCTGGCAGTGCCGAGGATCTGGTTGGAGATGTAGATGGCCTGGGCGGCATTGTACTGGCGGACGCGGCCAGGCATGAAGAAACATTCGAACCAGGCGATGACCATGGGGATACCAGTCCACGAAAGCAGAAGATAGATGACGCCGGCGGTGTTGCGGCGCAGATAGAAGTGATGGATGCCGATGCCGCCGAGGAAGAGCGCGAGGAGGACACCGATGGTCTCGTCTTTGCTGGCGCGCTTGTATTCGGCGTAGAACCAGGCACGCTGATGCTCGTTCATGTTTGCGGTGTAGATAGAGTCGGTGGTCTGCATGTTCGTTCCCCTCAAAGATGACAAAGAGATGTACGCGGGGCGAGGAAGCCAGGTTCCCCGGTGCTTGGCCGAGTGGCAGTTACCAAGTAGTCTACGACTCGAATGGTCGCAATCTACAGGGGTTTTTAGTGGGTGTAGTGTTTCGACAATCGCGTTGCCTGAGGCAACGGAGTGACGCGATGGCGAGTCAGATTATCAAGAAAGCAGGAGGTAGGTATGCAGCCGGTTCACAATGGACAATGCGGACTATGTAATCACTTTGGCGAGCACCATGCGAAGAGTTCGGTGCTGGTCACGATTCTTACGAGCAAAAAGGCCGATGCAGACCTCCTGGATGAGTGCGGACATCCGAAGCATGCGGCGCTGCACCTGAAAGTGTCGCCAATCAGTGGATGCGACGGGTTTGTGCCGGCGGCGCAGGCTTAGGAATTTGGAACGATAATGTCCTGCCGGACGGCCCTCCTGCGCGGAGGGCCGTGACTTCGTGACTTATATACCTGTGGGGCAGGATGATCAGTATGGCATCCCGTTGGTCGGCGGTTACATTGCCTTCTTCGGGGGGGCTCCTGCTTTGTTTAGCGGCGATTCATGCCTAGCAGACTGAGGAAGAAGCTACCGAAGATGGCTTCAACGCCCAGCATGAAGCAGGTCGCCGACGGTAGCGTGAGGCGAAGCATCCGTTGCGGGGAGAGATCGCCGAATCCGGCTCCGTGCCAGATGTTGACGGCATAGCCAAGGATTCCGAGACCGACCAGAAGGAGAATGCAGCCGAAGATCAGGCCAACTTCGAGATTGATGTAGTTGAAGATGCGTTCGAACTTTGGGTTGGGCGGCAGGAAGCCCTCCTGCGTGCCGAAGACGCGGGCACTGACGGCGAAGACTGAAATGTGGGCTCCGATGAGGACCAGCCCGAGGGAGTAGGTCAGAGTGTCGACGTCGAAGGTCCAGCGCCCAACTGTCTGTGGGCCTGGCAAGAGCCAGAGCGAGAGAAGGGCACCCACGAAAAAAGTGATGATGCCGGGATAGAGGAAGAGCCAGCGAGGGCTGAAGAGAAGAAGGAAGCGGAGATGACGCCATCCGTCACGCCAGGTGCGGAGGTGCGGGGCGCGGCTGCGACCGTCGGGTGAGAGGGTGGTGGGGACTTCGGCGAGGCGGAGGTTTGCGAGGGAGGATTTGACGACCATCTCGCTGGCAAACTCCATGCCGGTGGTGCGGAGGTTGAGGCCTAGCATGGCGTCGCGTCGGAAGGCGCGGATGCCGCAGTGAAAGTCGCGAGCTGGAATTTTGAAGAAGATGCGGCCGATGGCGCTGAGGACTGGGTTGCCGAGGTAGCGGTGGAGCGGAGGCATCGCTCCGGGTTTGATCTCCCCGCTGAAGCGATTGCCCATGACGAGGTCATTGCCTTCTTCGAGTTTGGCGAGAAAGCGGGGAAGTTGGCCGAAGTCATAGCTGGCGTCGGCGTCGGCCATGAGGACGTATTTGCCGTGGGCGGCCTCGATGCCTGCCATGAGCGCTGCGCCGTAGCCTCGAACGGGGACGGGAACGACGCGAGCACCTTCGTCGGTGGCGATCTCTTGCGAGCCGTCGGTGCTGCCGTTGTCGGCGACGACGACCTCGCCGGAGATGTTGTTGTCGCGGAGGGCTGCGACGGCTTGGCGGACGCAGAAGGCGAGCGTTTCTGCTTCGTTAAGGCACGGCATAAGGATGGTTACGGCCAACTCGCTCATTGTTTGCATGTTACCAAAGTGCTTTTAGTCGTTCGACGTACGGGAAACCGGGTTTTCAGTTCGATTTGAGGGGTCTCATATCCGAGGTAAACGAGGGTCGGGTATCGGGAAGATTCAGAGGAAAGACGTAGAAGGGAGTCCGGCCGAGTTGATACCAACCAAAGGGGATTAGCGCTGCGGTGAGGTCGGTGGCGAAGTAGCCAACGATGGCTTTGGCACCCTGTTGGCGGACGATCTCGACGGCCTGATCGCGGTTGGGCATCGCGATGAAGGATGGGTAGAGGGGGGCTGTCGGCTCGTAGATCTCGGTGGTGATTCGGACGCCCGCGAGACGCGCCCAGTATTGGTCGTAGACGCATGCGGTAGTTCCTATGCAGGCGATGGTGTCGCCAGGGACAACGCCAAGTTCGTTGAGGGCGTGAGCCGCGCTGAAGATGTCGCTGTCATACCAGCCGGTGGTCGAATGTGCCTTGACGAGAGTGCGACGTAGCTCGGCGACCTGTCGCAACGACTCTCCCAGGGGGAGAAGAGCCAGCAGCAAAACGGCAGCAGAGGCAGCGGCGGGTGTTGCGAACTTATCCGAAGAGAGACGGAGGCGCAGCATGGCGAAGAGAGAGAGGACGATCAGGATTATGCCGATGGTGATGTAGCGGTCCTCAATGTGCACTAAGCCGTAGATGCCGATGATCGAGAGTCCGAGCAGAGCGGGAGCTAGCCAGAAGTTGTTCTCAGAGGCACGCCATTGTGGATTGAGTTGTGTGCCGAGGAGGAGTAATACGGCGAACAGGATCCAGGGTTCGGGATTGTTTGTGAGGTAGCGAAGGAGGCGCATCGCGCAGTCGCCGATGACTGCAATCTGCAGGTGGAGATTCATGTGCGTCTTGAGGTGATCATTCCAATACGACGGATCGAACCAGTCGGGATAGGTGCCGTAAGGAAGGCGTTTGTAACTGAAGATGGGCGGCGACTGGAGGAGCTGATCTTCAGGGTGGAGCAGATTAACTTCTGCGGAGCCGTTGCGTGAGGCGGCGTTGGGTTCGAGGTGCATTCTTTTGGTGCCGCTGACGAGCCATGCGTAGTTGAGATTGCCGGAGTCGCCAAAGTCGAAGCGGCCCTTTTGGAGGGACAGCGCAGTGATGTATGGGCCTGCGACTACGAAGAAGCAGACAATAGCCAGAAAAGCTGCTGTTGCAATGCGGGTAGGAGTGTGTCGCTGCCGGAAGAACTGGAAAGCAACGAGTGCGGCGATACAAAGGAGGGTGAAGACGAATGCAAAAGATTTGGTGAGATAGCCAAGACCGAGTGCGAGGCCCATGAGTCCGGCGTATCGCAGGTGGTTGGTGGTGAGGTGCTTCAGCAGAGCGGCGACGGCGAAGAGAAGGAGCGCCTGGAGGAGGGCGTCGGGATGGATCTTGCCCATGCTGAGTTCGCGTTGGCTGGAGACGATGAGGAGGGCGATGCCGAGATAGCGGAGGCAGTAACGGTCCAATAGAAAAGATGCTGCGCTCGGCTGGGTCACGCTTTCGCGGATGTCGCGGAGTTGAATGAGGGCATCGGTGAAGACGACGACGGCGAGCATCTCGAGGAGAAAAATGCCGAAGTTGACGATATAGTATGCGCTGAGTTCGGTGTAACGGGTGGCGTGAAAGAGATCGTGGCCGAGAGCGAGCAAGGATGGGTAGAGCGGGTTCCAGTAGCCGTTGACGACGGCCGCCCAGTGGTGCGAGCGAATGAGATCGCCGATGTCCATGTAGGCGACACCGTCTCCGTCGATGTGGTAGGGATCGTACCGGGCGTAGCCGGAGGTGACGAGTGCGGCAAGGAGGCAGTATGCGGGCCAGAGGCGTCGCATCCAATTACTTATGGTGCCGAACGGCTTTTCAGCTGCGGGATTTTGAGAGGACATATTTGCGCAGAGACATTGCAGGTAGCTCGATGAGGTAACGGGTGAGCAGGCAGAGAACGATGGTCGCAGCAAGTACGGCTACGATACGAACGATGTAGTTGGCGTAGTCTCCGGGTTGGAGTTGGCCACGAAGATGGTCATAGAGCATCAGAACGTACATGTGAGTCATGTACATTGCATAACTTATCAGGCCGAAGAATGTAAGCAGCGGAGACCTGAGCCAGGAGATGCTGCCGCGCCCTGTATGGGTGATGAGGAAGGCGATGATCGAGCCACTCAGGAGAGTGATACCGGTCTGGCGGAATGCTGCCAGAAAGGCGATGGTCCGGGCCTGTTGGGCGGGAAGAAGCCACATCAGGAAGAGAAAAATACCAGCGAAAAAGGCGAGTGCGATGGCACCGTTCTCCGTGGCGGAATTTTGCCGGGATCGATCTCGCTGGTAGAGCCAGCAGGCGAGCACCGCACCGAAGGCCAGGGCGTCGCAGCGAAAGAACGTCAGCCTGAAGTTGTAGTGGCCGAATGCGGCAGCAACGAATCGAAGTAAGACCGCGGTTAGTCCGATGCCTAATGCCCAGTGGCGAAGTTCGGCGACAGAACGCCGACGGACAACGGTGGGCCAGATGAGATAAAACTGCTCCTCGATGGCGAGAGTCCAAAAAGGACCGGCTGTTCCGACGTGAAAGAGCCATGCGAAGTTCGATAGGAATAGCGCACAGAGGATGACGTAGCCTCTGGAGCCGGGCATAAAGAATAGAACTCCGAGCATACAAAGAATATAGAGCGGAAGGATGCGAAGGGCGCGCTTCCAATAGAAGTCATGGTAATACGCGAGGGATTCGCGAGCGGGGAGGAGGAGCGAGGTGATGAGAAAACCCGAAAGGACAAAGAAGAGATCGACGCCTGAGTCTCCCATGCTCGAGATCGTCCAAAGAAAGTGGACGGGTTGATTCCATCCGACTGGAGATAAGGAGGCGAAGCAGACGTGGTGAAAGAAGACCATGAGGGCTGCGATGCCGCGTACGCCGTCAAGTTCGCGGATATGCTGCAGATGCGATGACGTTGACGTTGCAGGCTTGTCGATCATCAGCGGTTGCGCAGACAAGGTCATAGGATCAGTGTACTTGCGATCGGATGCGATGATAGCTGGGAGTTATCGTCCATGAATGGGATGAGATAACGCATAAAGGCCTCGCATTCGTAGCGAGGCCTTTATGTGTGTTGATAGTTCGGCTTCTGTACGTACCCTACATATCCTTGACGCCGTCGACGAAGGCCTTCAGCTTGCGGCTGCGGCTGGGGTGACGGAGCTTGCGGAGGGCTTTGGCCTCTATCTGGCGAATGCGCTCGCGGGTAACCTGGAAGGACTGGCCAACCTCTTCGAGGGTGTGCTCGGAGCCGTCTTCGAGGCCGAAGCGCATCTTGATCACACGCTCTTCGCGGGGGGTCAGGGTGCGGAGGACCTGAGAGGTGTACTCCTTCAGGTTGACGCTAATGACGGCGTCAGCCGGAGAGACGGCCATGCGGTCTTCGATGAAGTCTCCAAGGTGCGAGTCTTCCTCTTCTCCGATGGGGGTCTCGAGGGAGATGGGCTCCTGCGCGATCTTGAGGACCTTGCGGACCTTGGCGACCGGGATATCCATGCGGCGGGCGATCTCTTCGCTTGAGGCTTCGCGGCCAAGCTCCTGCACGAGCTGACGGCTGGTGCGGATGAGCTTGTTGATGGTCTCGATCATGTGCACCGGGATACGGATGGTGCGGGCCTGGTCCGCGATGGCGCGGGTGATGGCTTGACGGATCCACCAGGTGGCGTAGGTCGAGAATTTGTAACCGCGACGGTACTCGAACTTGTCGACGGCTTTCATGAGGCCGATGTTGCCCTCCTGAATGAGGTCGAGGAACTGGAGACCGCGGTTGGTGTACTTCTTCGCGATGGAGACGACGAGGCGAAGGTTGGCCTCAATGAGCTCGCGCTTGGCGCGCTCGGCATCCATATCGCCCTGGATCATCTCGCGCTGGGTGCGCTTGAGATCGACGAGCGAGATGCCTGCGTCAGCTTCGACGCGCTCTAGGTCGGTGCGGCAGTTCTTCTGCTGGCGGCGATACTCTTTGCGCAATTCCTCGGACTTCGAGGCCTCGTGCTTAGTCTCGAGGGTCTTGATCTGACGCTCGAGGGTCCGCATGGCATCGACGGTCTTGTTGACCTTGTCGAGGAGGCGCTTCTTTTCGCCGTTGGTGTACTTGAGCTCGCGAACGATGCGGTTGATGTAGACGTGCTCGCGGCCGATGAGCCAGCGGTGCTTGCGGACATCTTTGGCCTTGGCCTTGGCGTCCTTGCCGGTCGGAGCTGTGAGCTTTTCTTCGAGGCCGTGGAGCTTCTTCTGGTGCTTGACTATGACGTCGATGCGGCCTGCGGTGGCGCGGACACGGGCCTGCAGGATCTCTTCGGTAAGCTCTTCTTCGTCAAAGGTGACGACTTCCTTGATGTTGCGGACGCCGCGACGGAGGTCTTCGCCGAGGCCGACGATCTCGCGGATGACGATGGGCGAGCGCGAGATGGCCTTCATGACTCGAAGCTGGCCGCGCTCGATGCGCTTGGCGATCTCGACTTCGCCCTCGCGGGTGAGCAGCGGGACGGTACCCATCTCGCGGAGGTACATGCGGACGGGGTCGTTGGTCTTTTCAAGGGTTCCAGGCGAGAGATCAAGCTCTACGTCGTCGGACTCTTCTCCGGCTTCGGGCTCGTACTTATCGCGGCCGCTGCCGCGCTCTTCGCCGTTGAGGACGTCTATGCCCTGAGTGTTAATGGTGGTGAGAAGGTCATCGAGATCGTCTGGGGTGGTGATATCACCGGGGAGCAGGTCGTTGACCTCGCCGTAGGTGAGATACCCCTTCTCTTTCCCTGTGTCGATGAGCTTATCTATGTCGTCTTCGTACTTGTCAATTTCTTCAGCCACGGCTGTGCGCACTCCTGCGAGAGATTCTGGTAGATGGGATGCCGCAAGTGTTAGTTATGGTGTTCAGGCGGACTGATCCCTTGGTTGTAACGTAATGGGCGGGGAGCAGATTGCGGTTTAGACCGCGTTGGCCAGCCGTATGACCTTTAAAAGGTCAGGGCATTCAAGGGCACACTTCCCCAGCGAATCACAGAATACCACACTATTTAGACGCCTTCCGAGGAAAAAAGATTCGCTGGAGCGGCGCGAAGTGGCTCACCTTTTACACCATCCTGGTGGCGGGGACAGCGGCGGAGATGGATGTCTTTGCCGGCAGAGCCGTAGTCGTGGTGGCAGTGGCTGCAGCGGAGGTGGTAGATGGTCTGGCCGGGGAAGGATTCTGAGGGAAAGCCAGTGCGGGCGATGACTATCTGGCCGTGCTTGTTCTTGTATCCGGGAGTTGTGGTCTGGAAGTTATTCATTTTTAGAGGGAAGCGTGGTTCTGTGTGCCAGGTGGTGGGCCTTGGCCATTTTCGTGGTTTCCATCCCGATCACGAGGCTTAATGTGCTCTCTCGGTGGTGGGGGCGGAGACGATTTGGTCTATGTCGATGTTGTCTAGCTTTCGAAACCGGGTTTGGAGCGGCGGATTCGGGCCAGGAGGGTTGCAGGGTGGAAGTCAGAGGGGATGCGAAGCATGCTGGCGAGAAAGGCAGGGAGGGTATCGTGCGCGACGCGCAGGCATGCAGGGACAACGTAGAGGTTCATGACCAGCTCAGAGATGAGGAGAGAGGCGGCGGCACCGTACAGGCCGTACAGCCGGGCGAAGACATAACAGAGGAAGCAGGCGAGAGCAGTACCGAAGAGGTAGTAGCTCGCCAGCCGCTGGTGCTGATTGGTGGAGGTCATCAGAGTAGCGCTTGTGGACCATAGGGCATAGAAGACGACTACCAGAAGGAGGATGGCAAGCAGGGGGCGGCTGGGCGGGACGTGGCCGCCTGTCCAGTGAGTGAGGAACCAGGGGCCGAAGGTCATCATGACGGCAACGATGAGTATGGCGG
The DNA here is from genome assembly GCF_051013355.1 of Tunturiibacter lichenicola. GTDB lineage: Bacteria > Acidobacteriota > Terriglobia > Terriglobales > Acidobacteriaceae > Edaphobacter > Edaphobacter lichenicola_F. The sequence goes on from NZ_CP132944.1 coordinate 2,718,745, forward strand.
CAAGAAGCGCGAGCTGGCAGGCGCGGCGGAGCAGGGAGCGGGTGAGTTCGAAGTTTCCCGCGCCGAAGGCGATGGACATCTCGGGTTCGAAGGTGCTGTTGACCATCTGGACCATCTGGATTGCGACGCGGGAGACAGTACGGGCGGTGCCGAAGATGACGACATCCGTGGGGCCAAGAGCATAGCTGACGGCGAGAAGGGTTCCCTGCAGGTTGAGCGCGTTGCCGAGGGGAAATCCCATGAAGGCGATAGCCGGGCGTGCGAGTCTGCGGATCTCGGAAAAAGAGGCGTGCTGCCAGCCGAAGCGCATCCAAGGGATGTCGCGGTGAACGAGGATGCAGAGGAATGTGGTGCATGCGACGTTGGCGATGGCGTAGACAAGCGCTGTGGCACGAGGCCCGGTCCCGAATATGACGGCAATGATCATGCAGGCGAAGGCGAAGAGAGTGAGCGAGCTTTTGAGGAGCGAGCCGAAGGCATATCGGCCTATGCTGCGGTAGGCGGATTGCAGAAGCTGCTCAAGTTGGCCGAGCAGAACAGAGACACCGAGATAGAAGATGATCCACTTCGTATCGGCCTCGCCGAGGTTGGTGAGTTTGAGCAGGCGGGAGGCAGGGAGATAGTAGAGCAAACCGCTGAGCAGGATGATGGTGCCCACGCAAAGGATGCAGATAAGCCACCAGCAGCTCTGGAAGACACGGAGTGCGCTTTGCCGGTCCTGGCGGGCGACCATCATGGTCATCTCATTGCCCGCCACGTTGCCAAAGCCGATGTTGCTGAAGCTGAGATAGGCGGGTATGGAGTTGACGATCATCCATTCGCCATAAAGGGGAACGCTCCAGAAGTGGAGGAAGACGGGGACCTGTACGAGCTGAATGATTGTGGACGCAAGGCGGCCGACCCAGTTTGTGAGGAAGCCGAGAATCAGCCGGCGTTTTGTAGAGCGGTCCATGGTCATGCTTATGTCTGTTCCTTGACTGTGAGGCCAGTCTATTGTGAGAACACTAGAGCCAGCAGGATCTTCCGTAAGATTCTGATGAAGGTTTAATGCTGGCGTAGCTTGCGATCGATGTGAAGCTTCTCTGCTGTTAGTTTAGTCAACATCTCGTGGTCGCCGCGACGGTCAGCCTCGGCGATGAGGGTGCGAAGCTCACGTTGACGGCGCTCGAGCTGGCGACGTTCCAGGGTGTGGAGGGCATTTTCGACCTGCTCGGTCATGGATTGAGTGTTGGAGGAGGCGGTGTCGGGGTCATCTGCGTGTTGGAGGGTATGGGCCAGGAGGGCGCGGCTGGGTTGATCGGGTGCGGCATCGAGAGGGTTGGGTGGTGCTGGCGCGTTGGAGAGGGATTCGAGGAGCGCGGCGGCGGGAAGGCTGTCGTACCACTCGGGATGTTGGATTAGTTGTTCGGCGGCTAGTGCACGAGCCGGGTCGTGTTCGGGAAGGACGAGGGCGCGGATCAGGACGCGCTCGGTTTCGCTGGCGGGATCCTGGGAGTGAGAGCGGACGCTTTCGACGCGTTGGGCCGCAGCTTGTTTGAGCTCCTGACGGAGGATGGCTGAGTCGATGGTGAGTTTTTGTGCGGCGTCGGCGGCGAACTCATCGCGCTGAATGCGGTTTGGCATGCGGCGAATGTGAGGGAGGAGGAAGTTGAGGGCTTTGACCTTCGCATCTGGGGTGCGGCCAGGGAAGAGATGGCGCGCGCGGTCGATGAGGTAGTCGGAGTGGCGTTTGGCGGTGCGGAGGGCGGCCATGTAGGCCTGGATGCCTTGCTCGCGGACGAAGCGGTCGGGGTCCAGGCCGCCTTCGAGGGTGATGACTTTAACTTCGAAGTCCTCTTCGGTGAGGAGGGAGATGGATTTTTCTGCTGCGTTAGCGCCGGCCGTGTCGGGGTCGAAGTTGATGACGACGCGTTTGGTGAAGCGGCTGAGGAGGCGCACCTGCATCTCGGTGAAGGCGGTGCCAGAGGTGGCGATAACGTTTTGCACGCCGGCCATGTAGACGGAGATGCAATCCATTTGGCCTTCAACGAGGAGAGCGAAGTCGTGGGCGCGCATGCCGGCCTTGGCTTTGTCGAGGTTGAAGAGGACCTGGCCCTTGGTGTAGAGGGGAGTCTCGGGGGAGTTGAGATACTTGGCGATGTCGCGGCCTTTTTCGTCTTGCGCGTCGAGGGCGCGGGCGGTGAAGGCGATTGTCTTGCCTTGTTCGTTGGCGATGGGGAAGGTGATGCGCTTGCGAAAGCGTGCGTAGAGCTGGCCGGGGGAGCCGTCGGATTGCTCCTTTGCGCTGAAGAGGCCGCTGGCGCGGAGGACGTCGTCGGGAAAGTGTTTGGCGAGCTGCTCGCGCATGTGGTTGAAGTCGTCGGGTGCGTAGCCGATGCGGAACTTCGCGATGGTTTCGGCGTTGACGCCGCGGCCGGTGAGGTATTCGCGGGCGCGGGCGGCTTCGGCGGACTTGAGGCCGGCTTCGAAGTATTGAGTTGCGACTTCGTGGATGTCGATGAGTTGACGACGCAGGCCAGCCTCGCGTGCTTCTTCGGGGGAGCTGAACTCGCGCTTGGGGAGAGGGATTCCGCACTTGGTGGCGACGACGCGAATGGCTTCAGGAAAGCTGATGTTTTCCATCTTCATGACGAAGGTGAAGACGTCGCCTTTCTCGTGACAGCCGAAGCAGTAGAAGTAGTTGTGTGTTGCGTTGACGGAGAAGGAGCCGGTTTTTTCTTTGTGGAAGGGGCAGAGGCCGGAGTAGTTCTGCGCGCCGGATTTGCGCAGCTTGATGTAGTCGCCGATGATGCGGACGATGTCGGCCTGCTGCTTGACGGTTTGGGCGAAGTTGTCGGACATGCTTGTGGCGAGGGAGGTTTGGTCGATGTTCCGGGCAGGTTGATTGAGTCTGGTTTCTCGTCTCTGTATGAGTTTAGACGGAGAAAAAATCTGGCGGTGGTGTGAAGTGAGTTTTCACGATTTTGTTGAGGTTTTTGAAGGGGGTTTTGAAAAGAGTGGGGTGCAGATGTGGTTTTTTGGTGGTGAAAACGTGGTGATTTGCGTGGTGAACGTGGTGAATAAAAACACTGTTTGCGCGTGACGAAAAATACGCCACGGATTTGAACTTTATTTTTTCTGGTTCCCTCCGGAATGGAACTGCTGCGCGGTTGCGAGGTCGATACCTACAACCATTGAGGGATATCACCCTCAATTTCCAGAGGCCTACGGTAATTGTGCGGAACTTCCTCGCACGGCTTGTGTTTGCACGGAATGTGAATGAACGAATGGCTGTTGAGTTCCAAGCTATTCAACAACTTGAGTGCCACGGCATACGTCGTGAGCCGACTATAGGATAGACATATGCGTTTATTTTCCAGTTTAGTTCGTAAAGTTGTCGTGGGTGCGGCGCTCGCTATTGCGCCAGCCGCATCGTTTGCCGGGGTCTTTATCTCGGTGGGAATTGCACCGCCTGTGTTGCCCGTTTATACGCAGCCAATCTGCCCGGGTGATGGCTATCTTTGGAATCCTGGCTACTGGGGTTACGGTGATGCGGGCTACTACTGGATTCCGGGTGTGTGGGTTCGGCCGCCACAGGTTGGTGTGCTTTGGACGCCGGGCTACTGGGGCTGGGGTGGTAGTGCTTACATCTTCCACGCTGGGTATTGGGGGCCGCACGTTGGCTTCTATGGCGGCGTGAACTACGGGTTTGGTTATGGCGGCGTTGGCTTCGGCGGCGGACGCTGGGAGGGCGGCCGCTTTGCGTATAACACCGCGGTCGTCAATGTGAACCGGACTGTGATTCACAATACGTATATCGACAACACGGTGATCAACCGCACGACCGTCTACAACCACACGAGCTTCAATGGCGGCGCGGGTGGCATACAGGCGCATGCGACGGCACAAGAAACTTCGTACGCACATGAGAACCACTTTGCGGCTACGGCTGAACAGAACAATCACATGCAGATGGCGCACGCGGATCGGAATAACTTTGCTTCTGTGAATGGCGGACATCCGCAGACTGCAGCTTACTCGCGGCCGGGCGTTAGGGCTGAGAATCAGCAGCAGCGCATCGGCCAGGGAGTGCAGTCGGGGCAGTTGACTTCTCACGAGACGGCTAACCTGGAGAATCGCGAATCGAGCATTCATAACCAGGCTGCGGCAGATCGCGCTACGAATGGCGGACATCTGACGGCGCAGGAGCATCAGCAGATCAACCAGCGGCAGAATAATGTGAGCCGGTCAATTAACGAGGATAAGCACAACGCAAATACGCAGGCTCATCCGCACGCGGAAGAGCATGGCGGTGGCGGGCACGAACATAAGTAATTTTTCAGGAACGATAGAGTGGCCGGCGATTTATTCGCCGGCCGCTTTTTTTTGCTTCGCGCCTAGAATTGTTTGAATGGGACGTGAGCAGGTGTTAGATCGAGTCGTCGTGGTGTTGGTGCGGGCGCGCAATCCGAATAATATCGGCGCGGTGGCGCGGGCGATGCACGATTTTGGGTTTCGCCATCTTCGGATCGTGAATGAGTATGCGGTGCCGTTTGAGACGGCTCGGTCGGCGGTGGATGCTGCGGAGGTGATGGCCGGGGCTGTGGAGTTTGCGAGCGTTGCTGAAGCGGTTGCGGATTGCACGATGGTGGTCGGGACGACTGCTGTGGGGGAGCGGGCGCTGCAGCATCCGTTGGTCGTGCTGCCGGAGGCTGCGGGGAAGATCGGCTCGGAGGTGGACGGCGAGGGGAGGGTTGCGCTGCTGTTCGGTTCGGAGAAGACTGGGCTGAGCAATGATGAGTTGAGTTACTGCCATTGGCTGTTGACGATTCCGATGGAGGAGCATGAGGAGATTCGGCATCCTTCGATGAATCTTGGGCAGGCGGTGGCGGTTTGTTTGTATGAGCTGGTGCGTGTGCATGGTGAAGTTGCGGTGAGTGATGTTTCTGCGGGGGCTGATGCTGGTGAGGTGGAGCGTCTGACTGTGCTGCTAACCGAGGTGTTGGAGAAGACGGGGTATACGAAGCGTCATCCTGCTAACTGTGATGAGGCTCAGATTCGAAGGCTTGTTTTGCGGATGGGGGTGACGGCGAATGATGCGCCGGTGTGGATGGGGATCTTGCGGCAGGTGTTGTGGAAGGTGCGTGAGTGATTTCACTTGGACGATTTGCCGATTTCGTTTAGGTGACGATAAGAGCGTTTATGGGTACTAATCTGATTGATCGCCTGAAGTGCGACTCTGCAGGGGCGATAGCTGCTAACTTCTGAGATATGCTGATCGAGTGATCTTTCTAAGGCCTTCCTGGTCGTTCATCGCAATAGCGTTCTATGCATCGATCGGGCTGGCACCGGCAGGGAGCAAGCCCATTAAGAAGGCCGCGATGGAGGTTTGCGCGGACTATTCGGGTGTTGGAGATTTGGCTCAAGCCACTGTCTTTAGCGATGGCTACCAAGTCGTTATTACTCGTCGCTCAGGTCAGACGATGGAACTTAGTGAACGACAATCTGCGTCGGCTACACGCGCAGTCTCCAAATGCCATCTCGCCATATCTGCCAATTCTGAGAAGGCTGCTATTGCTTTCGCGACGGCATCGGGCATCTTTGTGCGGTTGATCGATCTACCCCGCGGCGAATTCGCACAAAGCGTCGAAGTCCCTCACGTATTTCCCATTCAGTTCGATATATATGGGCTGGGGTTCATCGGTCACACCAGCCAGTTAGCCATCTCTCAAGCTCACTACCAGTCGACAGGTGAACCGGAAATCATCACTCAACAAGTTAACAGTTCAGGAATCCTTGAACAGGATAGACACCGCGCCACAGGCTATGCCTACAGCGAGATCTATGCGTCTTCCTATGATTACGGAAGAGACCGCGTATGGTTTTTGTGTCCCCCGGTATCCGTCAGAATTGATAGACAACCGCGATGCACACTCACTTCTGCTTCTCTTACTTCAAATGATGAGCCTGCTTTAGAGGTTCCACCACCGCCCGACGATAGAGTAATCGGCAGTGGTCAACCGAACCTTGGGTCACCGTCTAATGACTCTATTGCGATGCTCGCACGGCACCGACTTTGGGTTTACAGCTTTACTTCTAAAGCATTCCATCAGATGAATATCCCGGAGACGGCCCGTCACATTAGATGGTCTGAATTTCCTAGGGCACCGAAGTTCACAGCAGACGGTCGCTATGCAGCTATACCCGTCGACATGTCACATGGATTCTTATTTGAAGAGGGCGGAGTATCCCATGGCACGAAGATATTGTTGGTGGACATGAACGCTCTCTCGATCATTGAGACAGTCCAGCCAGAGCACGAGCAATCTTTAGTGGACTTCGCACTGCGGAATGACGAAGACTCGCTAACACTGGCTACCAACTGGGGCAAAGATTGGCAAGTCTCTAGGACGCCCCTTTCGCGCCTTCTAAAGTGACATGGCGCCGAGCCAGGCATATGCTCGACTTTGCCTCGCCAACTCGAGTTCAACCTAACATCCTAGAGCGTCAACTTCGAAAACCATCCGAATCAGTACCGAGAAGTCGGCTTCGCGTCATCGATGTCGGTTGTCTGTGACGCGGCGTATTAGACACATGCAACGTGACCTCCCCTCATAATCTGGACGCCGGATGGCTGCTGACACGATTTCATATATCACCGGAGCGTTAGCGGGCTGTAGACTAGGCGTTATCGTAGCCAGTTCATTAGTGGTGCGCCCGGAGGAATGAAAGCGTGTTTGTGAATCGATTGTCGATAGTTGCGGGGATTGTGGCGGGGTGCTGTTTGACTGTGAGTGGGATGGCGCAGGGAAAGCAGCTTACGGCCGAGGACTATGCGCGGGCTGAGAAGTTCATGGCTTACAACGTGAATTCGCTGGTGTACCACGGTGTGGCTCGGCCTACTTGGATGGGGGATGGACGGTTCTGGTATCGCGACAATGGGCCGGATGGAGTTACGTTTATCGTGGTCGATCCTGTGAAGGGGACGAAGACGCCTGCGTTCGATCAGGCGAAGCTCGCGGCTGCGCTGACGAGCGCGACGGACGGCAAGATGAAGGCGGATGCACAGCATCTGGTGATCTCCGAGATTGAATTTTCGAATGGAGGTAAGACGGTTGTCGTGGGGAACGGGTCACGGAAGTTTCGCTGCGATTTGAGTGGTGCGGGAGTTTGCACGGAGGTGATCGCAGCAGGTGCAAAGGCTGGGAATACGGGGCATGGAGATCTTTCTCCTGATAAGACGAAGGCAGCTTTTATTCGCGACTGGAACCTTTGGGTGCGGGATGTCGCGACTGGCAAGGAGACTCAGCTGACCACGGATGGCGTGAAGGACTACGGGTACGCTACGGACAATGCCGGCTGGCAGATGAGCGATAACGCGATTGTGCTGTGGTCGCCTGATGGGAAGAAGATTGCGACGTTTCAACAGGACCAGCGGAAGACCGGCGAGATGTATATGGTTCCGGTGACGAATGGGCATCCGGAGCTGAAGGCCTGGAAGTATCCGCTGGTGGGCGATAAGGATGTGACGATGATCGAGAGGGTGATCATCGATGTGGATAAGGCGAAGGTGATTCGGTTGAAGATGGCTCCGGATCAGCATCGTTCGACGATCTGCGATGACGTGAGTTGCCGCGGTGGGAGCGGATGGGATGACGTGCAGTGGAGTGCGGATGGGAAGACGCTGGCGTTTGTTTCGACCTCGCGGGATCACAAGCAGGAGCGGATGCGGATTGCGGATGTTGCGTCTGGTGACGTGCTTGATGTGATGGGGGAGAAGGCGGCGAAGTTTTTTGAGAGCGGTAACGACAAGGTGAACTGGAAGTATCTTTCGAAGACGAAAGAACTGTTGTGGTTCAGTGAGCGGGATGGCTGGGGACAGATGTATTTGTATGACGCCGAGAACGGCAGTCTGAAGAATCAGATTACGCATGGTGAAGGGAATGTGACGCAGGTGCTGCATGTGGATGAGGCCGCGCGGAAGATCTACTTCCTGGGTGTGGGGAAGGAGACGGGACGCGATCCTTATTTTTCGCATTTCTACAGCATTGGATTTAATGGGAAGGATATGAAGCTGTTGACGCCGGAGAATGCGGATCACGCGGTGACGATGTCGGAGGATGGGAAGTACTTTGTGGATGTGTACTCGACTGCGACGGAGCCACAGACGGCGGTGGTGCGGGATGACAGCGGCAAAGTGGTTGTGGATGTGGCGAAGCAGGATATCTCGAAGCTGGTGGCTGCGGGATGGGTTCCGCCGGTGCCGATTGTGGTGAAGGCGAGGGATGGGAAGACGGACCTTTACGGTTACATGTTCAAGCCGACTAACTTCGATGCGTCGAAGAAATATCCGACCGTGAATAGTGTGTATCCGGGGCCGCAGACGGGGTCGTGCGGCGGGCGTGGGTTTCAGGCGGCGCATCGTGACTGGCAGTCGCTGGCGGAGCTTGGATTTGTCGTGGTGTGTATCGATGGGATGGGGACGCCATTTCGGTCGAAGGCGTTTCATGAGTTTTATTTTGGGGACCTTGGGGATAACACGATTCCGGATCAGGTGTCAGGGATGAAAGATCTGGCGGCGAAGTATCCGTGGATCGATCTCGATAAGGTGGGGATGTATGGGCACTCGGGTGGCGGGAATGCTACAGCTGCTGCGATGTTTCACTTTCCTGATTTCTTCAAGGTGGGGATTGCGGAGAGTGGGAACCATGACCAGCGTGACTATGAAGATGATTGGGCTGAGAAGTGGAACGGGTTGCTGGTGAAGAACGCCGATGGCACGACGAACTATGACAGTCAGGCGAATCAGTATGTGGCGAAGAATTTGAAGGGGCACCTTCTGCTGGCGCATGGTTCGATGGATAACAATGTGCCGATGAATAACACGTTGCTGGTTGTGGATGCGCTGATCAAAGCGAATAAGGACTTCGATCTGTTGATTATTCCGAATGTGGCGCATGGGTATGCTGAGGCGAGTCAGTATATGACGCGGCGGCGGTGGGATTATTTTGTGAAGAATCTGGCGGGGAATGTGCCGCCGTATGAGTATGAGATGAAGTCCTATGCAGCGGCTATGACGGCGATGCGTAGTGGACCTTCTGATGGAGACGATGTTGATTTAGATCAGTAGCTTTTGACAGACACGGCCGGCAGAGTGTGCTGCTTACTCTGCCGGTTTTTTTATTCGACGATTTTTCCGTCGTTGCTGGAGGTGGTAGATGGTCGCGCTGAGGAGACTTGCCAGCCGTTGCTGGTGTTGGTGAGCGTGGCATGGCCGGATTGGGGAGCGGCGAGGTCTGTCTGGATTTGGGGGTAGGCGGTTTGAGTCTCGGCGGCCTTGGCCCAGTCGGGTGTGTCGGAGAGGGTGTAGTGGTAGTCGATCTGTGTGGTTGCGCCTACTGCATCGGTGGTGGCGGTGGAGCCGTCGATGGTTGAGACTTTGCGATGGCCGTAGCAGAAGTTGCCGTAGCCGGGTTGATTGACGTCGGCGGTCCAGGCGGAGCGGCCCTTGTCGGAGAGATCGTAGTTGTTGACCTGCTTGCTGGCTATGATGAGAACTTTTTTCTCGGCGGTGGTGCGGACGAGGAGACCTTGATCGACGAGGGCATCGTAGCCGGAGGTCTTGGTGGCGTTTGATGTGTCGGCCTGTACGGGGAATTTGATCGGGTCGGACCAGAGGCAGGCGGGGTGGGCGCTGTAGTAAGTATTGATCGCGCTGGTGAAGTTGATGGTGTTGTCGGCTTTCTTGTTGCAGCCAGAGGCGAGGAGGATGGCTGCGCCGCATAGGGCGGCTGTTCGGATTGCGGGGCGGATTTGCATGGGGTCTCCTGATTCTTTTTCTTTACTTTGGTGGGATGCAGGAGATGAGGATGTCGTTATTCGGGGAAATGGTTGCATGTTGTTTTGAGAAAGATTTGGGATTGCTGGGGGTGTACCGCTTTTTCGTGTCTGCTGTGTACTGTCATCGCGGACGGTGGCTCGTGTAAAGGCAAAAGCAGATTCCTCCGCTGCGCTGCGGAATGACAACAAAAGAGCGGGCAACGGCAAGTGCAAGTGCAACCACAAATGCAGTCGCACCTGCAATCGCACCTGCAATCGCAACTGCAACAGCAGATTCCCTCCGGGGATGACAACAAGAAAGGCAAATGCAACGGCAACGGCAAATGCAACGGCAAATGCGGGTTTCTTTTCCCCTCGACTAGCTTGGGGTCAGAATGACAGGCTTTTGAGGGTAACGAAGATTTGCTAGAGCCAGCCTTTGGTGCGGGCTATGCGGGCGGCGTCTACGCGGTTGGAGGCGCCCAGCTTGGCGATTGCTTCGGAGAGGTAGTTGCGGACGGTGCCTTCTGAGAGGTGGAGTTCGGTAGCGATCTCGGTGCTGCTGCGGCCGTCGCCGGCGCGTTGCAGGATCTGGCGCTCGCGGTCGGTGAGAGGGTCGAGCTCGGCGTTCCAGGCTTCGGCGGCGAGGGCGGGATCGACGACGCGCATGCCGCGGTGGACGCGGCGTACTGCGTCGGCTAGCTCTTTGGCGGGGCGGTCTTTGAGGAGATAGCCGCGGGCGCCGGCGTCGAGGGCACGGCGAAGGTAGCCGGGTCGAGCGAAGGTGGTGAGGATGATGGTGCGGACGTTGGGATGGTTGGTGGCGAGGTTCGCGGCGAGTTCGAGGCCGGTCATGTGGGGCATCTCGATGTCGGTGACGAGGACGTCAGGTTTGAGGCGGCCGACGGCGTCGAAGGCCTCGCGGCCGTTGGCGGTGGTGGCGACGACGGAGATGTCGGCCTCGAGCTCGAGGAGTGCGGAGAGTGCACCGAGGACCATGGCCTGATCTTCAGCGAGGACGACGCGGATCGAAGGGCTGGTCATAGGTCGTGTCTAAAAATACCTTGGAGCAACGGTATATGGCGAATAGGTAAGAACAGACAACTACTAAATACATTCCCTCCCCATTCGACTACGCTCAGGGTCAGGCTGACGACGGTTGGATGGTGATAGACATTTTGAGAATGACGACTTCAACAAAACATATACGGTAGCGCAGAGCGCGGTTCATAAGGCAGCCAAAGGCACTTTGTCGGGTTGTGGGATGGTTTGTAACGGCGCTTGGGGGAGTTCGATGAGGAGGGTGACGCCGGGTTCGGCTGTGATTGAGAGTCGGCCGCCGAGAGTTTGAACTCGCTCGCGCATGCCGCGAAGGCCGTTACCCTCGTTCAGCTTCGGGTGGGCGCCGTTGTCGTTGATGAAGAGCGAGTGGTAGCCGTCTTCGGATCTGGCGAAGCGTATGCGGCAGTGTGTGGCTTGTGCGTGGCGGACGATGTTCGTGACTGCTTCGCGGAGGGTTAGGCAGAAGACAGTCTCTTCGGTTGCGTTGAGTTGAGGGACGGGAGACTCACAGGCGAGGCCGACGCCTGCGGCCTGAAGTGCGTTGCGGGCGCGTTCCATCTCGGCGGTGAGGCCTTGGGAGCGATAACCGCCGATTGCCTCGCGCACTTCGCTGAGCGCGGTCCGCGCGGTTCGTTCGACGTCGGCGATCTCTTGCACTGCACGTTGTGGGTCGAGTTCGACGAGACGTCCGGCGAGTTCGGCTTTGAGGACGATGACGGAGAGGGTGTGGCCGAGGACGTCATGAAGGTCACGTGCGATACGTTCGCGCTCTGCAACGGCGGCGAGTTCGACGTTCTCTTCCTGGGCGAGACGGAGTTTGCATTCGGTTCGCTTCTGCTCGGCGAAGAAGATGTTGCCACCGCCGATGAGCGCGAGAAGGAAGATCGCGATGAAGACGTTGGGCCATCCGATGTATAGGAAGTGGCCGGGAGTGTTGAAGAGATAGCCTTCGATGATGATGAAGAGAGATTCGACGATGAAGAGAGAGACAATTTTGGGGGTGGATTCGATAACGAAGGGCAAGAAAGCAGCGGCGTATACGAAGAAGGTGGAGCCTCCCCCGTTCCAGGGAAAGGTAACCAAGCCGAGTACGAAGGTGGCGGCGATCAGCCAATAGCGAATTGGTCCGCTCTCGTTTTTGGGGTTGACGTAGGCGGTGAAGACACCAATGAAGATCGCGAAGACGGTGAGGGTACCCAGCCACAGGTTCCGGCGCGGCTCGAGGATGGGGTTGATGAAGAGAAAGCCGGAGTAGGCGATCCAGAGCCAAGCCCATCTTTGATCGTTCTTCTTCAACACGATGTCGACGGATTTCATAGATGTGGTCCCGGTGTGAGTGCAGTTTACGCTGTTACGGCACGGTTGTGACTATGCGTTTTGTTCTTTGCGATGGAAGATGATGCGGCTGATGCCGAGCATGACCAGGGTGAAGCCGATGAGCGCGTTCCAGTGTGTGATGAGGGACATGGTGTCGCCATAGTGGAAGATGCCGAGCATGAGTTGCGAGAGATGGTAGGTGGGCAGAAGGGGCGCGATGCCCTGCAGCCAGTGAGGCATGAACTTGATGGGAACCCAGAGGCCACTGAGGAAGGACATGGGGAGATAGATGAGGTTGATGATGCCGGGTGCGGCGTTGGCGGGGACGAGGAGTGCGATGAGGAGGCCCATGCTGGCGAAGCTGATGGAGCCGACGATGGTGATGCCGAGCATCTTCGCCAGTTCAGCCGGTGAGAGGTGGACGTCGCCGAACGATGTGCCGATGATGGTGAGGATGCTGACGATGATGATCCCGAAGGCTACTGCGGAAGAGCATTTTGCGAAGAGGTAGGCCGAGACGGGCATGGGGCTGGCGCGTTTGAGCTCGAGCCATCCGGCGGCGAGGTCGGATGAGAGGCCAACGCCGATGCCGAAGAGAGCAGCACCGATGAGGCCAAAGCAGGCATAGCCGGCGAGCATGTACTTCGCCATGTGGACGTTGCCGTCGAAGGCGTGGCGGTTGGCGAGGCCGAAGATGATGTAGAACATGACGGGAAAGCCGATGGTTGCTAGAGAGAAAGAACGGGTGCGGGTGAGTTTTACGAACTCGTAGCGGCTCTCTTTGCGGAAGATGCGAGGAACGTTGGTTTTGCTGGGCTGGAGGATGGCGGCGGTGGACATTGGAGTCTCCTTTGTCTGGATGTGGGGCGGGTGAAAGAACAACGACAAAAGCAAATACGGGGGTCCTTCGCTGCGCTCAGGATGACAACGTTTTTTGGCGTGCGACTTATTTAGTGCGATGACTTCTCGTTCTCGCGATGACGGCAGTTTTTGAGCTTGTAATTAGCTTTTGGTAAGGGCTAGAAAGGCGTCTTCGAGGGCTGGGCTGGCGATCTCGAGGCCGCTTAGAGTTTCATCGCGCGACAGCATCTCGCGGACTACGTTTTCTGCATCGGTGGCGGTGACGACTGTTGTTCCGCTGATGAGCTCGACGGCGGTTACGGTCGGGAGTGCGCTCAGTTGGTCTTCTGAGAGCTTGGTGTGGCAACGGATTTTGCGGCCACCGCTGTTGCGCTTGATCTCGGCTGGCGTGCCTTCGCTGATGACGCGGCCTCTGTTGATGACGATGATGCGGTCGGCGAGGGCGTCGGCCTCTTCGAGGTAGTGGGTGGTGAGGAGGACGGTCTTGCCCATGGCGGAGAGGACGCGAATCTCGGCCCAGAGGGCGCGACGGGCTTCGATGTCCATGCCGACGGTAGGCTCGTCGAGGAAGATGAGGTCGGGGTTGCCGCAGAGCGCGAGGGCAAAGAGGACGCGCTGTTTCTGGCCGCCGCTGAGTTCGCCGAAGAGGCGGTCTTCGATGCCCTGAAGTTTTGCGATGCGGACGATGTCGGCGATGGGGAGTGGTCGCGGGTAATAGCTGGTGAAGAGGTCGAGGTGTTCGCGGACCTTGATCATCTCGGTGATGCGTGAGACTTGAAGCATGGCGCCGACGCGAGTGCGGGTGGTGGCTTCGCGTGGGTCGGCACCGAAGACACGGGCTGTGCCGGAGGTTGGCGCGATGAGTCCGAGCAGCATTTTGACTGCGGTGGATTTGCCGGCGCCGTTGGGGCCGAGGAGAGCGACGACTTCGCCGGGGCGGAGGGCGAGGGTGAGGTTGTCGAGGGCGGTGGTTGATCCGTAGCGTTTGGTGAGGTTGATGAGTGCGGCTACGGGCTTCCCGTGGGGGGGAAAGGGTTGGTCGAAAGGATCTGGGGAAGGTCGTTCCGTCTCGTATGCGATTGCAGTCAGCGGCATGATCGATCTCCTGTGGGGGCTTATAGGAACGATGATGCGATGGTTTGCGCGGGGTTAGTAGTGTTGGGCGTCAGGAATCTGAGATGACAGATGTCATGCTGTGTGCCACAAAAGGCAGGCGAAGGTCCGGAAAAGGCTACTGACAGCTTTGGGTATGGTTGCGTGGTAGAAATTGGCAATGGAAGCTAAAACAGATCGGCCTGCGTGGAAGACTTTGTTGGCTTTCGCGATTATCTATTTTGTGTGGGGATCGACTTTTCTTGCGATTCGCATTGGGGTGCATGAGGTTCCGCCGCTTCTGTTTGCAGCGATGCGGTTTGTGGTCGCGGGGGCTGTACTCTTTGGATGGATGCTGGCAAAGGGCGAGCGCTTGCCGAGTGGACGGCAGTGGGGGTCGGTGCTGGTGATCGCTTCGCTGATCTTCGTGCTCGACTATGGGTTGCTGTTTTGGGCGGAGCAGCGGATTGCGTCTGGTATTGCTGCGGTGATGTTAGCGATGATTCCGGCGTTTATGGCGTTGGCGGAGATTATTTTTTTGAGGACACAGAGGCTGACGGTTCGTCTGGCGTTGGCGCTGCTGATCGGGATCTGTGGGGTGGCGGTACTGATGAGCCACTCGTTTGACCTGGGTGGGGCGGCGATTGAGACGACTGGCGCGCTCGCGCTGATTGTGGCATCGATGAGTTGGGCGGTGGCTTCGATATTGACGCGTCTGCTGCCGCTGCCGGAGTCGAAGGTGATGAGCTCGGGAGCGCAGATGCTAACTGGAGGGCTGCTGCTGGTTGTTGCTGCAGCCGCGTTTGGAGAGTTTCGCGGATTTCATCCGGGGAGTGTCTCGCGTGGGGCCTGGCTGGCTCTGCTGTATTTGATTGTTGCTGGGTCCATTATTGGGTTTACCGCGTATGTTTGGTTGATTCATCATGAGTCGCCGACGAAGGTGGCAACCTATGCGTATGTGAATCCGGTGGTGGCGGTGGTGCTTGGGTACTTTCTGGGTGGTGAGGCGCTTGGGTTGCGAACGATTCTTGGGACTGTTTTTGTTTTGATTAGCGTGGTGGTGATTACTACTGCGAAGAAGGTGGATGCTTCGAGCTGACTGGGTAAGGGCTTAGGGCGTGCAGCGCGCACGGCGCGATCTGCCATCGAGGTGACGCGCCTTTGGCGCGATTTTCTGCTCATTTTTCGTTACATGTAGTCGACGCCGTATTGGACTGGGATTTGCGTGAAGGCGATGCGGGTGGGTGCGGATTCGCGGGCGGGGAGCATGCCGGCGAAGTGCAGCGTGGTATGGCCGTACTTGAGGTTGAGCTTGTCCATGGTGGCGGAGAGGCCGGCGCGGTTGTTGGGGTCGGCAAAGAGTTCGGATTGATGCTCGTCTTCGGGGATGAGGTTGCGGAGGGTGACGCCGACGAAGAAAGGCTTTTGATGATCGGGGCCTTGAGGGCGCTGCGCCCAGACGCCGCGCAGGACTTCGAGAAGGGTGAGAGTGTCCTGGCAGTCGCGGAAGCGCGCTTCCATAGCCCAACCAGAGTGCTTGATGCCGGAGTAGTGCTTCTTCGATTTCATGCGCTCGGCTTGGGTGGTGGTGAGTTGGTAGCGGATCGAGACAGAGAGGGAGGCGGTGTAGAACTTTTCCATGCGGAGGCGCATGGCGGCTTTGTGTAGGAGCTTGTGGGCAACGGCCCAAGCGCCCTGCTGCGAGCGGAACTCGGGGCCTAGGACGTGGGAGTGGCCGAGGGATTTTTGGATGCCGGCGGAGACGGGAGCGCCGTCGTCGCCACTCTCTGCGCCGCGCAGCCAGTGGTAGAGGCGGTCTCCCCAGACGCTATCCCAGAGCTTGTGCATAGCGGGGCGGTCGAGAGCGAGAAGCTGCTCCATTGTGGTGATGCCTTTTTTGTTGAGACGGATCTCGGTGCGGGCGCCGACGCCGGGTAGGTCGCGAAGGTCGAGGTGAGCGATGGCTCGGGGTAGTTGCGATGGGAGGAGACCGATGAGGCCGTCGGGCTTCTGCATGTCGCTGGCGATCTTGGCGAGGTAGCGGTTGGGTGCCATGCCGATGGAGCAGCGAAGGGCTACACCTACGTTTTTGTAGATGGACTGTTTGATCTCGAGGGCGATCTTGCGGGCGCGGGGCGGCTCCTGTTCGCGGCCGATGAGTTCGCAGACCATCTCATCGATGGAGGGGGTGTGGGAGACGGGGCAGGCGAGTTCGACGGCTTTTGCGATGTCGTGGGAGTACTTGGCGTACTCGGCGTGGTTGCCGGCGATGAGGATGATGTCCGGGCAGATTCGTTTGGCTTCGCCCACTTGGGTGCCCGTTTTGATGCCGAGAGCTTTTGCCTCGTAACTGGCGGCGATGCAGGAGGTGGTGTCGGCCATGGTGGGGACGACTGCGAGGGGCCGCCCGCGATATTCGGGGTGGAGCTGTTGCTCGACCGACGCGAAGAAGCTGTTCAGGTCGATGTGCAGGAAGTGAAACCGGTCGGGTTGTGGGTCGGCGGACACGCGGATAGGGAAATTATATTCGCCTTTTATTTGCTTCCGCTTCTATTTCTGGACGATGGCGTATGTGATACCGAAGGGATCGCTGAAGTCGAGGCAGTTGGTGCTTTCACGAAGGATGACGCAGCCATTCGCTACCAAATCTGACTTTATGGCGCCAATGTCCGGAACGGTAAAGTTCGGAAGCGGGGGCCGAGTGTTGAGTTCTTTATCGATGCAGAGGCGGAAGAGGCCGGTGTCGTATTCGAGGTGGATTTCGGAGCGGTTCACGAGGGTGAACTTCATTACGTTGGTGTAGAAGTTCTCGGCTGCCGTGAGGTCTTGCAGATGGATGGCGACGCAGTCGGCTGAATTGAACATACCGGGTATCTCCCACTCGAATAGGATGTCGATGTAAACACTTTGAGATGGAAGCTGTCCAGTGTATTTTGTGACGGAAAGACTGAGCTGGTGGGGCGCTGCTAGAATTCCGTTCTATGGCAGCAGCTGAGCATCCCGTTCAATCAGATATTCCTGTGGCGAAGTCTAACAATCATCAACGTAAACTCGCGGAGCTTGCTGCACGGCACGCCATCGCCGAGGAGGGTGGAGGCGAAGAGCGGCGCGAGCGAGAGCGCAAGTCCGGCAAGCTGTCGGCCAGAGAGCGCATCGATTTTCTTCTTGATGAAGGGACGTTCGAGGAGACCGACAAGTTTGTAACGCATCGTGCGACGGACTTTGGCATGGCTGAGCAGCGTGTGCCTGGCGATGGATTCATTACCGGCTATGGGCGCGTGCATGGCCGGGTGGTGTTTGTGTTTGCGCAGGACTTTACGGTGTTTGGCGGGTCGCTGTCGGAGGCGAATGCCGCGAAGATCGTGAAGATCATGGATATGGCGATGCGTGTGGGCGCGCCGATTGTGGGTTTGAACGATTCGGGTGGAGCGCGGATTCAGGAGGGCGTTGTTTCGCTGGCGGGATATACGGATATTTTTCTGCGGAATACGTTGGCTAGCGGAGTGGTGCCGCAGATCTCTGCGATTCTGGGGCCGTGCGCAGGGGGTGCGGTTTATTCGCCGGCGATTACAGACTTCACCGTGATGACAGAGAAGACCAGCTACATGTTTGTTACGGGGCCGGACGTCATCAAGACGGTGACGCATGAGGATGTGACGAAGGACGCGCTGGGTGGAGCGTTGACACACAATGAGATCTCGGGTGTGGCGCACTTTATGGCGCATGATGACCAGGAGTGCCTGGCTACGGTGCGGGAGCTGCTGAGTTTTCTGCCCTCGAATAATTTGGATGACGCGCCGCGGAAGGTGACGCAGGATGACGCGGCCCGCGCCGATGTTGCGCTGGACACGATTATTCCGGAAGAGAGCAACCAGCCGTATGACATGGTGGATGTGATCTCGCGGGTGGTTGATGATGGGTACTTCTTCCAGGTGCAGGAGCACTTTGCCCGGAATATTGTGGTTGGATTTGCGCGCATGGCGGGGCGTTCGGTGGGTATCGTGGCGAATCAACCTGCGTTTCTTGCTGGAGTGCTGGACATCAATGCCAGTGTGAAGGGCGCGCGGTTTGTACGGTTCTGCGATGCGTTCAATATTCCGTTGATTACGTTTGAAGATGTGCCGGGATTCATGCCGGGGATTCAGCAGGAGCATGGTGGGATTATTCGTCATGGGGCGAAGCTGTTGTATGCGTTCGCTGAAGCGACTGTACCGAAGCTTACCGTAATTACGAGGAAGGCTTACGGCGGGGCTTACTGCGTGATGAGCTCGAAGCACCTTCGGACGGACGTGAACCTTGCGTGGCCGACGGCGGAGATTGCCGTGATGGGCCCGGAGGGTGCGGTGAATATCGTTTATAAGCGGGAGCTCGACCTTACCGTGCGACGTGCTGAGGCGGTGTGGCCGCAGGGTAAGGCTTTCACGGAAGAGGAAAAGCTTGCTGTGCTCGCTGAGGCGCGCAAGGATAAGGTGGATGAGTTCCGCGAGCGGTTTGCGAATCCTTACGTTGCTGCTGAGCGTGGATATATTGATGCTGTGATTCGGCCGAGCGAGACTCGTAGGAGGTTGAACTCAGCGCTCGATATGCTGGCGACGAAGCGGGAGAAGAATCCTGCGAAAAAGCATGGAAATATTCCGTTGTAAGCTGACGCCTCTATTGTGAACTGATGGGTTAGCTTGCTTCTGCGAAGGCCCTGCCTTTTGTTTCGGGGATCCAGATCCAGAAGAACGCTGCGAGCAAGAAAGAGATTGCGCCAGCGGCAAAGGCGGCTCCGAAGCCGTGTCTTTGCGCGAGAGAACCTACGGTGAATGGGGCGGCTGCACTGACGATTCGGCCTGCGTTGTAGGTGAAACCCTGTGCAGTCGCACGAATCCTGGTGTCGTAGGTCTCTGCGGTTACTGCAGCGAAGCCTGTGAAGTAGCCGGTTCCGAAGAAGGCAACGAATGGGCCGAGGATAAGCAAGAGTAGAGGCGCGCGCGTTGTTCCATAAAAGAACAAAAGCGCGGACGCTACCAAGAGATAGGTGATGTAGGTTTTCTTGCGTCCGACTACGTCGCTTACGAAGCCGAATGTGACGTATCCGAACCACATGCCCACCTGCATCACGATGACGACGATGGACATGGCTGCGGAGGTAAGGCCAATGCCTCCATGCGAGACGGGAAGAGAGAGGAATGCCGGCACCCAGAGATTGAAGCCCCACCATGCGAAGAGGCAGCACGCATTCATTAGTGTGAGAACGATGGTCGAGCGTAGCAGGCGGCCGCGAAAAAGTTCGGTGAAGCCTCCGAAGGTTGAAGAGATTGTGGTGCGGGCTTTCTTCCAGACTTCGGGCTCCTCGATGTCGCGACGAATCCATAGTGTGAAAAATGCAGGCAGGACGCCGACGAGGAAGACAGCGCGCCAGCCTCCGACCGGCATTACGACTGCTACGACGAGGGCAGCGAGCGCGTAGCCGATGGCCCAGGAGCTTTGCATGAAGCCGAGTGCTTTGCCGCGATGCTGTGCTGGCCAGGTTTCGGAGACTAGTGAGGCTCCGCTGGCCCACTCGCCGCCCATGCCGAGGCCGAGGAGGATGCGGAAGACTGCGAGTTGACCGAAGTTGTGTGCGAGGCCACAGGCGGCGGTGAAGACGGCGTAGATCAATATGCTCGCCATCAAGGCTCGCGTGCGGCCGAAGCGGTCTGCGATGATGCCGAAGGTCAGGCCACCGACAGCAGCGGCTAGGAGGGTGACTGATCCGAGGATGCCTGCGGTGCCTTTGCTGAGGTGCAGGTCGGCCATGAGCGAAGCAAGCACCAGCGAGTAGAGCATTACGTCGAAGGAGTCGAGCATCCAGCCGAGAGATGCTGCGAGTAAAGTTTTCTTTGCTGAACGCGGAGCTTCGCGCCACCAGTCGAAGGTGCCTGAATGTGTTGCTGTGGGTTGAGCTTCCGCTGATAGATCGCTCATTTGGGTGTGGCCTGGTTGGAGGGTGATGGAGTGGGGCCGAATCCGCCGCCGCCGGGAGTTTCTATGCGTAGACGATCTCCTGGATGCAACTCGATTCGGGCTTTTGATGGAAGTAGTTCGGTGGTTCCGTCTGTGCGGGTGATTGTGTTGCGGCCGGGCGATCCGGGCTGGCCACCTTGTGCGCCGTATGGTTGGCCGATGCGACGGTCGGTGAGTAGCGTCACTGAGGTGTCGGCGAGTGTTTCGTACTCTCGGATGAGACCTTCGCCGCCGGGATATTGGCCTGCTCCTCCGCTGCCGTGTCGGAGGGCGTAGGTTCGTATGCGTAACGGCAGATGATGCTCGAGCGCTTCGATGGGTGTGTTGCGGGTGTTGCTCATGTGGGTGTGGACGCCGCTGATGCCGGGCAAGCCGTTGCGTCCTCCCATGCCACCACCGGCGGTTTCGTAGTAGGCAAAGGCAGCACCGGTGTGGGGGTTTGTTCCGCCGAGCGTGACGTTGTTCATCGTTCCCTGGCTGGCGGCGGGAATGACCTGCGGCAGCGCTTGCGAGAGCGCGCCGAGGACGACGTCTGTGATGCGTTGCGAGGTTTCGACGTTGCCGCCTGCGACTGCCGATGGATGTTGAGCGTTCACCACGGTACCGGGTGGCGCGATGACGTGGATTGGTCGCGAGATACCGGCGTTGAAGAGGACGTCTTCCTGGACCAGACAGCGAAATGCGTAGAGGGTGGCCGAGAGTGTGATGGCGAGGTTCGCATTGACGCCGCCGCTGGTCTGGTGGTCGGAGCCTGTGAAGTCGACCTCGGCGGAGTCGCCGTGGATTCGGATTGCGACGCGAATGAAGACGGGAGCGGAGCTGAAGCCGTCGTTGTCGAGGTAGTCTTCGAAACGGTACTCGCCGTCGGGGATGCTGGCGATGGTTCGGCGGAGAACTCGCTCCGCGTAGTCTTGTGTTGCGGCGGCGTATTGAGCGACGCGTTTGAGACTGTATTTTTTTGTGATCTCACGGAGGCGCGTTTCGCCGACGCGGTTTGCGGCGACCTGGGCGGTGAGGTCGCCTTCGCGCTCGTCGGGCGTGCGGACGTTGGCGAGGATGAAGGACATCAGCTCGCGGTCGAGGACTCCTCGCTTGATAAGTTTTATCGGGGGGATGATGAGGCCTTCTTGAAAGACCTCGCGAGCGAGCGGCATTGAGCCTGGGCTCATTCCGCCTACGTCGGAGTGATGGGCACGGTTGGCTACGAAGAAGGCTGGTGGGCCGGTTCGTTTGAGGAAGAGTGGCGAGACCAGCGTGATGTCAGGGAGATGAGTGCCGCCGCGAAAGGGATCGTTGAGGATGACGGTGTCGCCTGGTTCCATTGCGACGTGATCGATGGCGGCACGGACGGATAGAGGCATTGCACCAAGATGTACCGGGAGGTGGTCACCCTGTGCGATGGTTTGGCCTGCGGAATCATAGATGGCGCACGAATAGTCTAGGCGCTCTTTAATGTTTGGGGAAAAGCCGGTGCGGCAGAGCGTCACTCCCATCTCCTCAGCGATGGAGACGAAGAGATTTTTGAAGATTTCGAGTTCGATTGGATCGAGACGCATTGTTCGCCTTCAAGTTCGTTGTGATTGCTTGTGTGGTCTTTGACGTGTTGCTATGAGAGTGCCGACACCGTCGATTGCAAGATCGAAGTGTGGGGGGATGATGGTGGTGGATTGTCCGCTGACGATCAGAGCGGGCCCTTGGCCTTGCATTCCTGCAGCGAGGAGCTCGCGGTGGTAGACCGGAGTTGGGATTGGCTTGCGTGCAAAGCGTGTTGCTCGCATTGAGGATGGGGTTGGTAGTTCGCGAGGATTGACTGCTGGGGTGGGCAGAGTTGGTTTGCGAGTGCGGCCGACCGATTTCACTCGGAGGTGAACGATTTCGGTTGCGCGCAGAGGATCTGAATATCCGTAGAGCTGCTGGTGTTGGCGATTGAACTCTGCTTCGTAGCCGCTTTTGAATGGGACGGTGATCTCGTAGGCCTGACCTTTGTATCTCATGTCTAGGTCGCGTTCGATGACGATGTCGTCTTTGGCGAAACCCTCTGATTGAATGTCGGTGATAGCTTGGTCAACCAGTGGCTTGAACTGGAGTTGCAGCTCGTCTTCGGTGATCTGCGCGGTGGGCCTGAGTATTGTGAGGGAGTAGTCCTTTGTGACGTCGGCTAGCAGCATGCCGAGCGCTGAGAGTACTCCGCTGTGTTCGGGGATGAGTACAGTTTTGATGTCGAGCAAGTCGGCGATGTCGCAGGCATGCAGGCCGCCCGCGCCGCCGAACGCCAGGAGGGCAAAGTCTCTGGGGTCGTGGCCGCGCTGCACTGAGACGACGCGGATGGCGTTCTCCATGTTGGTGTTGGCGATTCGTACGATGCCTTCGGCCAGGGCGATGACTGATAGACCCAGTTGTTTTGCGAGCTGCTTTGCAACTTCGCGCGGGCGGTCGAGGTTGAGAGCCATTCGACCGCCGAGAAAGTATTCGGGGTCGAGACGGCCGAGAAGCAGGTTTGCGTCGGTGACGGTTAGCTCGGTGCCTTTGCCGTAGCATGCAGGGCCGGGATCTGCGCCGGCGCTGCGTGGTCCGACACGTAGAGAGCCGCCGGAGTCGATGTAAGCTATCGATCCGCCTCCGGCTCCTACGGTGTGGATGTCGAGTACGGGAAGGCGCACGGGGAAGTCGCCGACAGTCGATTCCATCGTGGTGCCGATCTTTTCGTTTATGAGGCTTACGTCGGTTGAGGTGCCACCCATGTCGAAGGTGATGAGTTTTGAGTAGCCGGATGCGTTGCCGATTGCGTGGGCTCCGACTACGCCTGCGGCTGGCCCAGAGAGGATCGTTTGGACGGCTGCTGTCTTTGCTCGCGCTGCGGAGATTGAACCGCCGTTGGACTGCATGATGCTGAGAGAATTTTTGTTCAGGCCGTCTTCCAGGCTGGTTAGATATCGCGCCATGAGCGGTGTGACGTAGGCGTTGACTACGGTCGTGCTCCAGCGTTCGAACTCGCGGTACTCGGGGAGAACCTTGTGTGAGGTTGAGACGATGAAGCCAGCGTCTTCCAGGGCCGAGGAGAGACGTTCTTCGTGGATTGGGTTCGCGTAGGAGTGGAGGAGGCAGACTGCAACCGAGTCGATGGTCTTTGTGTGGAGTGTGTCGATCAGTGCTTTGATTTCGGATTCGAGCAGCGGCTCGAGAGTACTGCCGTCGGCGTTCATGCGTTCTACTACGCCGAAGGTGAGGCCTTCGGATATCAACGGGCGACGCGACTGGACCATGAAGTTATAGAGTTGCGCACGGGTCTGGCGGCCGATCTTGAGCACATCCTCAAAACCTTTGGTTGTTACGAGTGCGGCGCGTGCTCCTTTGCGTTCGAGAAGAGCATTTGTTGCTACGGTGGATCCGTGGATGATCTCGGCTGACTCGGCTGGCGTGATCAGTTCTGCGATGCCGGAGAAGATTGCCTGGGATGGATCGTCGGGGGTTGATCGTACTTTGTGGACTTTTATTCCGCGCTCGTCGAGGCGCAGGAGGTCTGTGAATGTTCCGCCGGTGTCTATGCCAAGTCGAATCATCGTCAACACTACCCTATCAACAGTTTCTATCGAAGCTACAAGAGCTGTGACAGCAAGTGTGGCTGTTATTGGGTTGTGCCGGTCAGGAAGATTTGGTCGGAGTGAGATGCGATGACACGATAGAGGCCGAATTGACGGGAGTTTTGTCCGCGGAGCTCGAAGAGTAGGCTGGCGCGGTTGCTGGCTTCGGCATCGACTACATCGACGAAACGCATCTGGGGGGAGCGATCGAGATGGGCTGCATCGGTCACGCTCTTGATGGCGGGTTTTAACTCGCCTAAGCCGTCGGCCTGGGCGACGATGGTGACGTAGCGCAAGGCTGCTCCTGTGCCTATTGTGTGGGCAGAATAGATGTAGGTTGCGGCACCGCCGTAGCTGAGGGTGTATGCCTTGAGCTCTTCGTCGAGCAACGGTATGGGCGCGGCTGCTGGAGTTGCGGGATGGTGGGTGCGGACGGGCGTGGTGGTTTTGGCGGCAGGTTTAGGTGTGGGAGTGGCGGTCTTTGTGGGAGTTGACATGTACGCGGCAAGCTGTGCACGCGCCATGTCCTGCATCTTTTGAAGCACGGCGGCGTGCTGGGTGGCATCGTCCCACTCAAGCGCGAAGGGGTGCACGTCTCGATTGGCTGCGTCGGATACGGCGATCATCTGATGGAGATCCGAGGGGATGCCAACGAGCTTGGGTAGATCGGAGTCGGTCATGGCGCTGGTTGGTTTGCCGCGATGCAGATTGGGTCGGTCGGGGTCTTCGTTCAAAGAGCCGGTTCCAGTAACGCTGTCAGTGTTATTCCGAGTTTTTTTGGCTTCTTCGGGGGTGTGGCGCTTAAGGGTTGGTCGATCAGGATCATTCGATGAAGGGGGATCACCGGCAGTTGTAGATCCTGTTGACCCACTGTCGGTCGTGGTGGTGTCGCCGGGGGTCCGGCGGGTCATGGTTGGCCGGTCGGGATCGTCTGTTGGCGTGCTTCCGGTTGTCGTTGTTGTTCCTGTGCTGCTGGTTTGAGTTGCAGAGGAGTCGGAGCTGGCTGGGGTACTGTCGCGGCGCTTCATGGTGGGGCGATCCGGGTCGTCAGCAGGAGTGCTGCTTGATGCTGTTGTTGTTCCGGTGCTGTTAGTTGTGCTGTCTGTGTCGGAGGACCGGCGTTTCATGGTGGGCCGGTCTGGGTCGTCGGTGGATGCGGTGCTTGTTGAACTTGTGTCTGGCTTCGATGCCGGCTTGCTTTGATCGGTGCTGGATGTTGAGTCTGCGCCTGTTTTGGTGGTGAGGTGGGGGCGGCTCGAGTCGTTGGAACTGGTGAGCACAGGCAGTGTCTTCGACGGCTTCAATGCCGATGCAGTTCTACGCGGGGCGGTGAGAGGTTTGACGGTTCCGTAGCCGAACCAGCCGTCGTCATAGGCGAGATCGCCAGTGGAGGTTGTGGCCTGAAGATGCTTTGCGTAGGCGAGGTCGAGAAATCCCTTGTCTATTCCGGCGTCCTGGAGTTCGTAGACGTTTCCGCTGAGCAGAGCGAAGGGGACGGGACGGGCGATGTAGACACCGGCGTCTTCGAGTTTGCCCTCGATGAAGAGAGAGACTGGGATGAGGCGGCTGGCGGTGGGTTTGGCGAAGTCGCCGGTCCACTCGTAGACGCCGACGGCGCGGACGACCTGCTCGGGCTTGGAGACCTTGTGCATCTGGGCCCAGATGGGGGGGCAGGTGTATGTGCTTGTTACGAGAAGGGCGGCAATGAAGCGATGGGGGATGTATCTCATAAGCCTGTCATCGAGATTAGACGCTATCGGCTGGGCAAAGTCCTATCTTTGCAGGTGGGTGCTGGTTTGTGTGGACGAAGTGGCTGAAGCGGCGGCCAGCGACAAAGTCCGCTAACATTCTGCCATGGACTCTTCGGTGTTGCTCGAAGTGAACGATCTGTCGATTGGATTCGGTCAGCATCGTGCGGTTAAGGGTATCTCTTTCTATATCAATTCTGGTGAAACGCTTGGGTTGGTGGGGGAGTCGGGGTCGGGGAAGTCGGCGACCTCGCTGGCGGTGCTGCGGCTTTTGC
This sequence comes from Tunturiibacter lichenicola, assembly GCF_051013355.1. GTDB lineage: Bacteria > Acidobacteriota > Terriglobia > Terriglobales > Acidobacteriaceae > Edaphobacter > Edaphobacter lichenicola_F. The sequence goes on from NZ_CP132944.1 coordinate 2,744,470, forward strand.
CTGAGAGTGCACGGATTGCTGGGGAGATTCGGTTTGAGGGTGGGGATTTACTCGCGTTGCCGGAGGAGGCGATGCGGAGGCGACGGGGACGGGAGATTGCGATGATCTTTCAGGAGCCGATGACGGCGCTGAATCCTGTCATGCCGGTGGGGGCACAGATTGCAGAGGCGGTTGCTGCGCATCATCCGGAGTTGGCGAGGAAAGCGGTGCGGGTGCGGGTGTTAGAGGCGATGGAGGAGGTTGGTCTGCCGGAGGTTGAGCGGAGAGCGAAGGACTATCCGCATCAGTTTTCGGGAGGGCAGCGGCAGAGGATCTTGATTGCGATGGCGATCGTGAACCGGCCGAGGTTGCTGATTGCGGACGAGCCGACGACAGCGCTGGATGTAACGGTGCAGGCGCAGATTTTGGCGCTGCTGAAGGAGTTGCGGCGGGAGCATGGTCTGGCGATGTTGTTTATTTCGCATGACCTTGCAGTGGTGTCGCAGGTGGCGGATCGGGTAGCGGTGATGCAGCAGGGGGTGATCGTCGAGCAGGCGGAGGCGGGGCAGCTTTTTCGGGCGCCGCAGCATGCTTATACGCGGCGGCTGCTGGCTTCGGCTCCGACGATGAAGACGGATCGGACTAAACCGCTTGCGTCTGGATCAGAAGCGTCTGGGACACTTACTTTGGGATAGGCGTTTTTGGACGTTGGAGTTGGTTCGGGCTGATTTCCCTGAATGGGTAAATGTCTATAAACTTAAAAATTGGTCGTTGGGCCAATTTGATTGCATGCGCGCGCTTATTGTTTCAGACATTCACGGGAACCTAGAAGCATTGAGAGCAGTTCTTGCCGCAGCAGAGCCGTATGACGCGCTATGGAATCTTGGCGATGTGGTTGGCTATGGCGGGAGTCCGAATGAGGTGGTGAGCCTGATTCGGGCCAAGGCGCAGGTGAATGTGCGGGGCAACCATGACCGAGTGTGCTGTGGGCTGACCTCGGCGCTTGGGTTCAACCCTGTGGCGAGGGCTGCAGCGGAGTGGACGAAGGCGGAGTTGACGTCCGAGAATCTCGAGTGGCTGAGGGCGGTGCCGCAGGGGCCGGTGACACCGGAGGAGCCTGGAGTGACTTGCGTGCATGGGTCACCGCTCAATGAAGACCAGTACATTTTGAACATGCGGGATGCGTGGGCCCCGCTGCAGCAGATGACGACTGCGATTACTTTCTTTGGGCATACGCATCTGCAGGGAGGGTTTTCGCAGAAGGGGCATGAGTGGCACGAGATTAAGACTCAGTTTCGGACGAAGAATGCCGCGGAGAGCTGGAAGATGCCGATTCCAGAGGGGACGCGACATTTGATCAATCCGGGTGCTGTGGGGCAGCCGAGGGATTGCGATTGGCGGGCGGCGTTTGTGATCTATGACTCGGAGGCGAGGGAGATTATTTATCATCGCGTGCCGTATGACCTGACGGCGGCGCAGGGACGGATTTTGATGGCGGGGTTGCCGGAGCGGCTGGCTGCCCGGCTGCGCGAAGGACGTTAGTTCGCGGATTTTTTCCGGCGTGGTTTTTGGGTGGGGTTTTGCGAAAAGTGGGCGCAAAACTTGGTTTTTCGTTGGTCACAACGTGGTTTTTGGGTGGTAAAACGTGGTGATTTGCGTGGTGTTTTTGTGGTGAGAAAAAAGCGCCAACTTTTTGAAGATATTTTTTTGATCTCTCAGGCGCAGATGTTGCCCAAGCTCTCACAAGGAAAGGTCGCCCCCTCGAACTGACTGCAGTCGGGTGGGAGTCTGCTCGTATCTCGGCCCTGAAACTGTGTCGCTACTTCCACTCCCAGACTTTTGAGACGGTGGAGCCCGTGGCGTCTACTTCGTATTCGAAGGCACCGCAGGCGTTGTTGAGGCGGGAGAGTTTTGGGACGCTGTCTGGAAGAACAACATGCCTCTGTAGCTTATTGAACCACCTGGGCCGAAGTGGCCAACGCCCGTACCGGTCCAGGTGATGCTGTCGCCGTCCTGGGTCAAGTTGAATCCCTGGCCATGGCCAAAGGTGGAGCCGTCCGGACGGACGACCGATGTATAGCTGCCGATACCGGTAGTGGGGACACCAAGTATGGGGCCGCTGTCTTCAAACGAGACTTCCGCAGTGGGAGGGTCGATGGATAGGACACGTCTGACTAGTCTTTTGCCGGTGGTTTGGACGATTAGATCTCCTAACATGGGTACACCTCATCTTTCGTTTAGGTTTGGCATGTTGTTCCCGGGGTGGGCAATTCTATACCTTTGATTGAAGGTTGGTTTGAGCTGATAAACGGCAGATGCAACGTGCTGATTCCTTCGTCAAGGTCAGATTGCTCTCGGACCAAACCTCTCGCGATGAGGGTGCGCGAGGCCTCGTTGTCGATGGAGGGCGCGTCGTCCGGTGTGCGGATCTGCGGTGTGAATCGGAGCGATGATCAATGGAATCTACTTACTCGTCTGTCGCCTGATGAGATTGATGATTTTGTTGAGTGATCGAGGGGAGTTGAAGAAACGTGACGAATTTATCGACGATGCGTGCGGCGGTGCTTAAGGAGTACAACTCGCCTCTTCGGTTGACGGAGGTGGCACGGCCCAGGGCTGGTGCGGGGCAGGTCCTGGTGCGGATTAAGGCGAGCGGCGTGAATCCTCTCGACACGAAGATTCGAACGGGTAATGGAGGTCATGCGAAGCAGACTCCGCCGGCGGTTCTGGGGATGGATCTGGCGGGAGTCGTTGAGGAGATTGGTGCTGGAGTGACAGGCTTTCGTGCGGGCGATGAGGTTTACGGGATGGCTGGCGGGGTTGGCGGGCTGCAGGGAACGCTGGCGGAGTTTGCTGCGGTGGATCCGGAGCTGCTTGCGAAGAAGCCTAACGGCTTGAGCATGAGGCAGGCTGCGGCTCTGCCGCTTTCGTTCATCACGGCGTGGGAGGGGCTGGTGGATCGCGCCGGTGTTCGCGAAGGGCAGCGGGTGTTGGTGCATGCGGGTGCGGGCGGAGTGGGGCATGTGGTGGTGCAGATCGCGGCGGCTCGAGGAGCGACGGTGTTTGCGACGGTGTCCGATGAGAAGAGGGCGATTGTTGAGCGCTATGGGGCTACCCCGATTGACTATCGTTCGATGAAGGTTGAGCAGTATGTTGCGGAGCATACGGGTGGGGATGGGTTCGACGTGATCTACGACACGGTGGGAGGGGCGACGCTGGATGACTCCTTTGCTGCGACGAAGATCTATATGGGGCACGTCGTGAGTTGTCTTGGATGGGGGACGCATAAGCTCGCGCCGCTGTCGTTTCGTGGGGCTACTTATTCGGGGGTGTTTACGCTGCTGCCGATGTTGACTGGTAAGGGCAGAGGGCTTCACGGGGAGATTATGCGAGAGGCGACGAAGCTAGCAGAGGCCGGAGCGCTGACGCCGCTGATGGATGAGCGGCGTTTTACGCTGGAGACGGCGATGGAGGCGCATGCGCTGGTGGAGAGCGGGAAGGCGCTGGGGAAGGTTGTGGTGGAGGTCGGAAATTAGGACTTTTACTTGAACTTACTCAAGTTATGTATATCCTGTCCTGGACCGATGGTGAATCGGTCTGACTCAAGCGCAGCAAGTTTATGTGAGGTCCTGTGCGTCGTTCAGTTCTGATTGTCTCAGTGCTTGTTGTTTGCGCTTCCGGAGTTCTGCTCGCACAATCGGCTACAGCTGCGCGCAGACTGGAATCAATTCCTCTGGAGCTGGAGGCGAATCCGGACGCTGCTCATGATCCTCAATGGGCGACAGAACTTGATACCATCGTGCAATCAGCGACAGTAGATGACGTAAAACGAGTCCTTCCGGCCATCGTGAGTTTGACCGAGTCGTCTCATCCAAAGCTTCGAGCCACTGCGCTTCTCGTAATGTTTGCGATTGTTACCGGAAGCAAAGATGCCCTTACAACTGATGAAGCCATCGTGCCCTACCTGCCTCGTTTAGAACCACGACTTATGGATTCGTTCTCCCCTTGTCGGGGAATGTCGCTTCTACTATTCCAGGCGTTTACAGCCATTAGGCCTGTCGCTCCGGTGTTGATCCAAGCGGCACTTACAGTGTTGAAAGATCCGCAGAGTACGCATGCAATGTCCAATACGACTCCTGGTTCATTGCCAAGAAGTGGGCCTTCACCGGGGCCGCAAATGCTATGGATACTTCTTCCTGCTGCTGCTACTTTTTACCTCGATCCCGCGACAAACTTTACAGAGGGGCGCGATTCCCCTGAGGTGCAGTCAGCGATCATTGAATTTCTGCACCGTTCGGATCAGACACCGGAATCGCTCTCCGAGTCGATTCGAGCACTCACCGTTTCGCAGGTGCAAAACCCTGATGTTAACGCTGCACTGCTGCCGTTACTCAGTTCAACCGATGTAGACCTGCAAAAAGCCTTGCTAGGCCAACTCGCGAGACTGACTTTTACTCCAGATGATTTCGCCTCTGCCCGCATCCGCGTCAAATCGATCGCAACCGACCCAAACAGTCCGGCGGACTTACAAAAGCTCGCTGGTTCGCTCTTGTCATGTTGGTCGAATGATCGACATCACGGTGTCTGCCCAGTGCTCTAGCTGCAGTGAAGATTTTACCGGGCATGGGGCGCTTGGGAAGGTTGGTGGTTGAGGTTGCTAAGTAGCTGTCTGCGGGTGCGTGTGGCCGGTGATGCTGCCGTTCAAGATGCTCATTCAATGAGCGGGCCGATATACGAGGCCGATCACAACTCCGACGACGATCCACTCCACCGAGTATGCGACGGCTTGTTGTGCGGTGAGCTTTAAACCGATGTTCAGATTGACGTAGTTGTGAATCACAAAGGCGCAGAGCGAAAACACCGCGACCAGAAGGCCGAATCGCGCACCTTCAGCGATGCCCGAGCCGCCGCGGTAGAGCATCGCGTAGATGATCGTCAGGACAACCATCGCGACGAACATTGCGATCATCCCAACCGGCATAACGCTCTTGATCGCATCTTGCGACCGGTAGACGGCGGGATACTTCATGAACTCGGTTCGCAGTGGCAATAATGCGAACGAGAGTCCGCCCAGGAGAAAGTAAGCTATGAAGGCGCAGAAGGCCGCGAGGAAGATGCGTGGGAGGTTCATGGGCGATCCTCTTCAATCAGGAGATGTAATGAGGCCCAGTCATTCGCAAGCTTGCGCTCATCGCGCGAGCCAACTCATGATACCCCTTCTATCTCGCCAACTGAGGAAGCGACTGCACCAGTGAAGTCGCTTCATGTCGTCATAAGCGTGAAAGCTTCTCCTGCCTGATCTTCCAGTCGTCCGACAAGAACATACGTGGCCCTACCTCGATGAGGCGCGGCATCATATTGAAGACGGCGATCCGGTTCCACGGCCCGCCATTCCGCATGCGGAAACCTTTCTCATTGAGGTCGCTGACGATGCTTGAATAGGAGAAGTCCTGTCCGAGCAGATCCATCATGAGCATCAGGACCTGATTTTCACGGGGATCGACCTCCAGGCGCTGGCAGTCATCCGAGATGCGCAGGCCGTATGGGATGCTTTCGTTGAAGGCGCCTTCTGTAGGAGACTCCCGGTCGGGCAGCTCCCTTCGCCACTCGATCGAGACCATCTGCCAGCCGGCCGCTGTGCGTTGTTGGATCACCTCAGGACTAAACGGGCCTGAGATTACGTCGCGAATCCGTTCAAAATGAGCCATGAGTCAGCCTCCGTGAAGGTTACGGTTTGACGGAAGTAGGAGGCAAATCACCCGCCAAACTGCATTCGCCCGCAACTGCTTCCCTCACATCGAATTAGCAGCCATTACCCGACCAAGCTGAACTCGCGGGTCGTCCACTTCCGCAAATTGCTGTCCGCTTTTGAACGCCTGACGTTAGCCTAAGCAACAACTGGCTCGCTTCATCTTGGTAGTCGCACGTTCTCCGCGGCAACCAATGAGAAGATAGAAGGAGCATGCTTCAACTCTCCTCTGCCGGTAAACGCTTCGGCCAAAAACTCCTCTTTGAAGACGCGAACTGGCTGATCACGCCGGACGAGCGCACTGGTCTGGTCGGCGGTAACGGCACGGGCAAATCCACGCTTCTCAAGATCCTCGGCGGCATGGAGTCTCTTGATTACGGCGTCATTACCCGTAATAAAGGCGTTACGCTGGGCTATTTGCCGCAGGACGGCCTCGCGCTTCGTGGCCGCACGGTCTTTGATGAGTGCCTCTCGGTCTTCGACCATCTGCACGAGCTTGAGCGTGAGTCGATTGAGTTGACGACGGTGCTCTCAGAAGCTGACCCGAAGTCGAAGCAGTATCTCGCTGCGGCGGAGCGATACTCCGACATCGCCGACCAGTTGCATGTGCACGATATCTACAACCTCGACTCGCAGGTGGGCGCCGTTCTTGGTGGGCTTGGATTTACCAAAGAGGATTGGGGGCGGAATACGGAAGAGTTCTCTGGTGGCTGGCAGATGCGTATTGCGTTGGCGAAGCTGCTGCTGCAGAAGCCGTCTCTGTTGTTGCTTGACGAGCCGACGAACCACCTCGACATCGAATCGCGCAACTGGCTGGAAGGCTATCTTCACGACTACCCAAACGCCTACGTTCTGATCTCGCATGACCGCTACTTTCTCGACGTTACCGTGAATAAGACCGTGGAGCTGTGGAACAAGCGCATGCATACGTACCACGGCAACTACGAGAAGTACGTTGCGCAGAAGGAAGAGCGGCGAACGCAGTTGATGAATGCGTACAAGAATCAGCGCGACCGGATCGACGCGCTTGAAGCCTTCATCAACCGCTTTCGATATCAGGCGACCAAGGCCAAGCAGGTACAGTCGCGCATCAAGGAGCTGGAGAAGATCGAGCGTATCGAGGTGCCTGAGGATGAGTCCACGATTCACTTCAGCATCCCGCAACCTCCTGCCAGTGGCCGCACTGTTCTTGAAGTGAATAACCTGAAGAAGGTTTATCCGACGCCCACCGGCGGCGAAAAGCTTATCCTCGACGATCTCAGCTTCACGATTGAGCGTGGTGACCGCATCGCGCTTGTGGGTGCGAATGGCGCGGGTAAATCTACGTTGATACGGCTGCTGAGCCATCAGGAAGAGGCTACTAGCGGGACGATACGCGAGGGCCATAATGTGCTCTCGGATTTCTTCGCGCAGGATCAGTACAAGGTGCTCGACCCCAACGCGGGGATGCTCGACGACATCAGCTCGGCTGCGCCCAAGGTTCCTGTGGTTGAACTGCGTTCGTTGCTTGGGTGTTTTATGTTCTCGGGCGACGATGTGTTCAAGAAGCTTGGGGTTCTCTCGGGTGGTGAGCGCAATCGGTATGCTATGGCGAAGATGCTTGTGTCGCCGAGCAACTTCCTTCTGCTCGATGAGCCTACGAACCACCTTGATCTTCGCGCCAAGGATGTACTGCTGGACGCCATTCGCAACTTCACCGGCACTGTTCTTTTCGTTTCGCACGATCGCTACTTTATTGACGGTCTTGCCACTCGCGTCTTTGAGGTAGAAGACCGCCGCCTCCACATCTACCCCGGCAACTATGAAGATTACATGTGGCGGAAACAGGGTGGACCTGAAAAAGTAACTGAGCAGATTACAAGTTCTCTTGCTCCTGCGCCTGTGGCACCGGCCCCTATTGTTGAAGCTGCACCCGCGCCGATAACGCCTGCGGCGTCGAACATCAAGCGCTTGAATCCGATCAAGCTCAAACAGCTTGAAGACCGGCTTAGCCACGCAGAAGAGGAGATTCCTCGCCTCGAATCTCTCATTGCTGCCGCCGAGGAGCGGCTTGGGAACTTCACCTCTGCTGATCAATCGCAAAAAGATGCGGCGGAACTTGATGAACTCCGTACAAAGCGAGCCACGCTCCTTGCTGAATGGGAAGAACTCTCTCTCACTCTCGAGGAACAACAGACTGCGTGAACCTCATTATTCAAGCTCGTTAACTTGTACAGATACCTTTCGCAAGGCGTCCTGCAAGGTGCCCTTGAAGATGAGAATCTTCATCTCATAGTGCGCGTGTGCACCATGCGGTAAAGGAACCTGGGGATCAACATGTTGGCAGGTTAGTTGCGGGTTCGTCCAGACGTTCCCAGGATCGCGCGAAAAGCTAGCCGCAACCCACGTTTCATCCTGGGACAGAGTTGCAATCATTGGTGTATCAACGCGATCAGGGCTATAGCGATAGGTAATGCCATCGTCGCGTCTCTGAACAAGGTCAGTCGGGACGGGAGCGGTGTAGGAAGCTAGATAGCGAACCGGGAACCACTCGGTAAGCGGCATAGTCAGTCGTTCCGGCGTGCGAAAAGCGAGAAGCGCGAAGCCGTCTTTGTGGTGAACGTAGGTTCGCTCCAGACGAGGATCGTAGAAGACTGCGTGAAAGCGTGGATCTGTGATTGCTGTCGCCATGTCGTAGTCGGTCGCGCCGCGGTTGACGAAGTCGTAGTGGAAGAGGATGCCATCATCGACCAACGTCGCTCGCGCTACGAAGTGGATCTGGCCGAAGTCGGTTTCATATTCAAGAGCATTGCCGACCTTCTTCCATCTTGGCGCCTTGCTCGCTGGATTGTGATCGTAGATGTAGAGATGCTGTGCCTCGATCTGGCCGTGAGAGCGAACGGTGACATGCTCCGGCAGGAGAATCTTGAAGGTGCGATCGTTGGGAGGCCCGTCCGGTATGGTGACAGATAATGCCGGGTCTTTATCTGCTGCGTCAATCGTCATCTTGATGCCCGCAGGGTTCTGGATCTCGGGTGCTTGGGCTCGGACGGCAAGCGGGAAAAAGGTGCTTGCAAAGAGGATGAGCGCGCAAGGTGGCATGGAGAGAAGGAGCTGATTGGCCCAGGCGGAGTAGCCGACGTGAGAGAGTAGGGTTTGACCGGATATCGGCACGGCGAAAGTATATCGCTGGGCCAAAGTGAGGATGTTTTGAGAGGGATGGGTGGTACAGCAGATTCCTTCGCTTCGCTGCGGAATGACAACAAAAGAACAGGCAACGGCAATAAAGGGTGCGGAGATGGCGTTGTCGCTTGTTCGTTGGAGCTTGTGATTGGGCTTATTTACTGCTGTCTACCGCTTTTGACGACTGATGTGCGTCCAATCTGGAGGAGTTCGATTTGAACGCGACTGGTGAGGAACGAGTTGTGGTGGAAGAACGCCGGCGGTGGTGGCGAAGGCGGTGGGTGATGTGGACCGGCGTGGTTTTTGTTGGGATTGCGATTGCAGGTGCGTTGCTGGTGGCTTGGGGGTTGCGTCAGATACAGCCGATGCTGCGGAAGAAGGTGGTGGAGACGCTCTCGGCCCGGTTCAACAGCCCGGTGGAGTTGGATCGGCTGTCTCTGTCGATGACGAAGGGCATCCTTGTGAGTGGAGGTGGGCTGCGGATCTTGTATCTCGCGGGACCGACTAAGCCGGATTCGAGGCCGAATGCGCCGCCGATGCTGAGCGTGGATAACTTTGAGTTCGGCGCTGGATGGCGCGAGCTGATAAAGCCGACGACGCGGCTGGTGACGGTGAAGGTGAATGGTCTGCGGGTGAATATTCCGCCGAAGGGGAACAGGGGGGACCTGGATAATCCGAAGCGGAGGGGGCAGTCGGCGCTGGGGATTGTGGTGGATCGGATTGAGTGCACGGACGCGAAGGTGACGCTGGAGACGAACAAGCCGGGGAAGAAGCCGCTGGAGTTTGCGATCAGCAGCCTGGTGCTGACGGATGTGGGGGCAAAGAAGCCGTTGAACTACACGGCGGTGCTGGTGAATCCGAAGCCGGTGGGGAATGTGCGATCGACGGGGCACTTTGGGCCTTGGCAGGACGATAATCCGCGGGACACGCCGCTTGATGGTAACTATGAGTTCACGCAGGCGGACCTGTCGTCGATTCATGGAATTGAGGGGATTCTGGCGTCGAAGGGGAGATTTGCCGGGACGCTGGGGGAGATTGCGGCGGAGGGGGTGGCGGATGTGCCAGCGTTTCGGCTGGATGTGAGTGAGCATGCGCTGCCGCTGCACACGGAGTTTCGTGCGGTGGTGGATGGGATGACGGGTGATACGCGGCTGGAGTCGGTGAGGGCGCGGGTGGGACATTCGGAGCTGACGGCTTCGGGGTCGGTGACGCGAGCGGTGGGGGCACCGGGACATACGACGGATCTGCATGTGGTGATGGAGCGCGGACGGATCGAGGATATGCTGACGCTGTCGTTGAAGGGGAGTCCGGCGTTGATGCGGGGGGCGCTGGCGACGAAGACGCATATTCTGATTCCGCCGGGGCCGGTGAGCGTGTCGCGGAAGATGCGGCTGGAGGGGACGTTTTCGATTCATGATGCGCTGTTGAACAACGAGAAGATGCAGCAGCAGTTGAATGCGATGAGCGAACGGGCGCGGGGGAATCCGAGGCTGGCAAATGCGCAGGATGCGGAGACGGTGTCGTCTTCGTTGAGCGGGACGTTTTCGCAGGCGGATGCGGTGATGCAGATTCCGCAGCTGGAGTACGAGATGCCGGGAGCGCAGGTGACGATGGTGGGGCAGATTGAACTGGTGGGGAGCAGGTACGAGTTTCATGGAAAGGTGAGGACGGCGGCGACGGCTTCGCAGATGACGACGGGGTGGAAGAGCCTGCTGCTGATTCCGTTCGATGGGCTGCTGAAGAAGAATGGGGCGGGCGTGGAGTTGCCGATTCAGATGTCGGGCGTGGGGTCGGCGTATGATCTGCGGCTGGATTTTCCGCATAACACCGGGATATCGGTGGGGGCGACAAGTGGCCCGAAATGAATACAGTGCGCGAGGAGGAACTTCCGGTGGTGCTCCGGTTGGAGGGGGTGGTTGGAGACAAGGGCGGGTCGCTCTGCTAGTGTCAGACTTGAGGATTAAATGCCCGGGAGTGCAGCCGGGAAGTTTTTGGAAGCAGGAAGGTTTACTTGGAGTTTGATGTCCGGACAGCCACAACTTTTTCAACCCACTGAACCGACGGTGGAACCTCGGCCGGTAAACGAGAGCGAACCTGCCAAGAGGACAGCTCCCGTGTGGCTGCAGCGGCTATCGTTGTTCGTGCTGGTGCTGTTCTGCGTCTATCTGGGTGTGCTGGTGATGGTGCTGCCGTGGTGGACTCGGATATGGGATCGGAATGCGTTTATTCTGGCGAGGCCGTGGTTAGCGGCGGTGCTGCATAATGGCGCGGTGCGGGGGATGATATCGGGGCTGGGGCTGCTGGATATCTGGATCGGGATCTCGGAGGCGGTGCACTACCGCGACTACAGGGGATGATCGACTGCGGGAGTTCTACCAACTGGATGAAGAGATGACGAAGCCAAAGTTGACGGACGACGAGCTGGAGCAGGCTCCGCTTGCGTATGAGAATGGGGATTTTTTGAACTCGCCGGATGGGCGGATGCTGCGGATTCTTGCGGAGTATCAGGAGCCGATGGCGCGGTTTCGACGGGAGCGGATTCAGGACACGGTGGTGTTCTTCGGGTCGGCACGATTTCGGGCGCTGGATGTGGCGAGCTCGGAGTTGGAGCTGCTGGCGAATACAGGTTCGACGCAACCGGCGCCGGAGCATGAGCAGCCCGCGACGGCTGAGGAGATTGAGAGCGGGGTGGCGAGTGCGCTGAAGCTGCGGTTGGCCGAGGCTGCGGTGGAGATGGCGCACTACTACGAAGATGCGCGGAAGCTGGCGGGGATGGTGGCTTCGTGGTCGAAGACTCTGCCGGGGCGGCGGCACCGGTTTGTGGTGACTTCGGGAGGTGGGCCGGGGATTATGGAGGCGGCCAATCGCGGGGCGTATGAAGCAGGGGCGAAGTCGATCGGGTTGAACATCAGGCTGCCGTTTGAGCAGCATCCGAACCCTTACATTACGCCGGCGCTGAGTTTTGACTTCCACTACTTCTTCATGAGGAAGTACTGGTTTGCTTATCTGGCGAAGGCGTTGGTGGTGTTTCCGGGTGGGTTTGGGACGCTGGATGAGATGTTCGAGCTGCTGACGCTGGCGCAGACGAAGAAGCTGGCGAAGAAGATCACGGTGGTGATCTATGGGTCGGCTTACTGGAAGAATGTGATCAATCTGGAGTTGCTGGCTGAGAAGGGCGCGATCGCGACGGCGGATTTGGAGTTGTTTCAGTTTGCGGATACGCCGGAGGAGGCGTTTGCGCTGCTTACGGCCGGGTTGACAGAGAATCATCTGGAGTCGGACTACGAGCGTGAACAGGCGCGGCTGGAGAAAGAGGAGATTCCGGATCATCCGGCGCCAAATGCTCAGGAGATGATGGGGCCGGATATCGCGAAGACGCGGTAGGTGGTTTGTTGTCGGGTTGGTTTGAGGCGTGTTCTGGCGGATACGTTCGGATCACGGAGAGGTTGTTCGTAAACGTTGATATCGATTCGGAACTCTAATAAGGAACGGATTTTTTTCATAGTGCTCGCGTGTTTCGTCTTTCCGGCGACCGTAGTGCTTTCGCTGCTGCCCAACGGAGAGAAGACTGCTCTTCATACCAAGGGCAGGTTTCATTCGGTGGGGCACTTTGTGATCTTCGGGCTCCTTGCTTATGCTGCGGGAAGAACGACTCGATCGGTGCAGGCTCGGATCTTCCTGTTCGCCGGCGTGCTGCTATTTGGATTTGGAGTCGAACTTGCCGAACATCTGACCTATAAGGCTGCGCTGGAGTGGACGGATGTGTTGATCGACTTCCTTGGGGTGCTTGTGGGGACGCTGATTGCATTCCTAGGTGCATCGAGTGAGGGTTGATTCGCAGCGCCCTGCTCGTTTTACGGGTGACCGTGCGGCTGCGGATTGCGTAGGAGATGATGTCCGCATTTTTTGGTTAGAGACAGCGGGGGCTTCACTTCTCTCAAAATGAAAGAGTTGTAGGCTGCTTTCCTTTCCAAGTGACCTTATGATGAGGTTATCGGAGGGTGCGCGACGTGTGTTTTTCGGCGGCAGCAAACTTTACGGGCAGCGCGGTTCTGGGGACGATTGGGGTGCTCACCTTTACGAAGGTGAAACATCGCAGGGAGCTGTTGTTTGCTTCGCTTCCGACGCTGTTTGCGGTTCATCAGTTTATTGAGGGGTTTGTGTGGCTGGGGTTGGATGGGGTGTTATCGCCTGCGGTCACGCATAATATGGGCGCGGCGTTTATGTTGTATGCGCAGGGGCTGCTGCCGTTTCTTATGCCGCTGAGCGTGGTGCTTTTTGAGCCGAATATGAAGAGCCGGCGGCGAATGGTGCCGTTTCTGGTGGTGGGAGCGTTGACTACACTTTATATGCTTTGGGCTCTGGCAGCTTATCCGACGCAGATCTACGTGCGTGGCAACAGTATTGTGTATATGAACCCTGCGACGAACTTCACGGCGGTCGCGGTGTTCTATGTGATCGCGACGTGCGGGTCGCTGCTGTTTTCGAAGGTGAAGGACATGGTGATCTTCGGCGTGGCGAACGTCACGATTTTGCTCGTGGTGATGGCGGTAAAACGGTATGCGTTCACTTCGCTGTGGTGCGCGTATGCGGCGGTGGCGAGCGTGATTATTCTGACGTACTTCTGGAAGAGTAAGGATCTCAGACCGTTTCGATATCTCGGGGCGATGTGACGAAGTATGGAAGGCGGCTCGAATCTGCAAGGGCTTTTTGACGCTACAACCTTTGGGGAACCATTGAAGGCACGGGATTTAGGGATATTGAAGCTCCATTGTTGGTGCAGTCATATCCACGTCACATAGCGATTCGATACTGCACTCGTAAGCAGCCTGAAAATCTGGGGGTAGCCGATGAGCCAGTCGAGCATCTCGTATCTGTGGCGCGAACCGGAGGCGGCGAAGGGCTTCACGACGGGCGTGTCGCTGCATAGCCATACGAATCAGTCGAAAGAGACGCTGGATTTCATCTCGGAGCTGTCGAAGGACTGGAGCTTTCTGCAGCCGATTATTCATTGGGGAGAGCGGCGCAGTAAAAGGCTGTCCGGTATCGATGCCAATTATGCGAAGGCTTACTGGACGCCGCCGTTGACGCCGAGTCTGGCGTTCGATCTGGAGCGGAGACAGATCGAAGACAAGCTGCAGATTCAGAGTCTGGTCTCGATCACGGATCACGATGATATTCAGGCGCCAATGTTGCTGCGCTCGGTGCCATCGTCACGGCATATTCCGGTGTCGGTGGAGTGGACGGTGCCGTTTGGTGCGACGGCGTTTCACCTAGGGATTCATAATCTGCCGAGCGCGACGGGTGCAGCGTGGATGGAACGGTTGGCGGAGTTTACAGCGATGCCGGTGATGACGCGTCCCCCGAAGCTGTTGACGGAGATGCTGGCTGAGCTGGATGAGATTTCGGGAGTGCTCATCGTCTTCAACCATCCGCTTTGGGATCTGTACCGGGTGGGTAAGGAGAAGCACGAAGTTTTGGTAAATGAGTTTCTGGCGGTGAATGGTCAGTACGTTCACGCGCTGGAGTTGAATGGGCTGCGCGACTGGAAGGAGAATCGCGAGACCTCGACGCTGGCTGGGAAGTGGAACCAGTTGGTGATCAGCGGCGGCGACCGGCACGGCGTGGAACCGAATGCAAATGTGAATCTGACGCGGGCGACGAGCTTCAATGAATTTGTACACGAGGTGCGGCGCGAGCGAGAGAGCCATGTGCTGTTCATGCCGCAGTATGCAGAGCCATGGAAGCACAGGATTCTGCAGTCGACGCTGGATGCGATTCGAAACTATCCGGAGTTTCCGGAGGGTTCGCGGAGATGGGATGAGCGGGTCTATCATCCCGACGCGGATGGGGTGATCCAGCCGATGACGCGGCTCTGGATGAATGGTCATGCTCCGGCGTACTTTCGGGCTGTGCTGGTGATTGTTCGGATGATGGGTGCGGGACCTGTCTCGAGCGGACTGCGGATGGCGTGGAATGACAGCGTCGAGATGCGGGCCACGCTGGCTAAGATGGACGCTTCGATCTGAATGGCGGGGTGAGGCCTGAGGCGCGACTTCGGGAGATTGTCGTGCGAATCGGCAACGGTGCGGGGTAGTCTAGAGCGATGCGTACGCCGCGTGTTGCCTATCTTCCGGACTCCTTTCATGAGGTCAATGGAGTAGCGCATACCAGCCGCAACTTTGTGGCTTATGCGCAGCGGCATGGGTTGCCCTTTTTGTGCGTGCGGGCGGGTACGCGGGAGATATCGTTCGAACAGGTTGGAGAGCTGCGGACGCTGGAGTTGGAGCGTAGCCGAGGTTCGGTGCGGATGGAGAAGGACCTCGAGTTCGACACACTGTTCTGGCGGCATGGCGGCGCGATACGGCGGGAGCTGGAGCGGTTTCGTCCAGGCGTGATTCACATTACGGGGCCGAGTGAGCTGGGGATGTTCGGCGCATACTTCGCGTGGGAGATGGGGATCCCGTTGGCGGCGTCGTGGCACACGAACCTGCATGAGTATGCGGCCCGCAGGATTGGCTGGTTGACTGGACGGTTTCCGGAGGAGTCGGGGGCGACGATCGAGCGCGGGGTTGAGGGCGGTGCGCTGTGGGCTACGTCGCGGTTTTATAAGTTGGCAAAGGTTTTGTTCGCGCCGAATGATGAGCTCTGCGAGATGTTGGAGCGGGAGACGGGAAGGCCGTGCCACCTGATGCAGCGGGGTGTGGATACGGAGTGGTTTTCGCCGGCGCATCGAACACGCGAAGCGAGCGATAGAACCGTGGTGCTGGGATATGTAGGGCGGCTTTCAGTTGAAAAGAATGTGGCGCTGCTGGCGAGGGTGGAGCGGGAGCTTCGGGCGATGGGAATGCGTGATGTGCGATTTCTCGTTGTGGGACACGGGAGCGAAGAGGCTTCGTTGCGCGGAGAACTTATAGAGGCTGAGTTTGCCGGGGTGTTGCGAGGAACTGGTCTAGCGGAGGCGTACGCAAATATGGATATTCTGGTATTTCCCTCGCACACGGACACGTTTGGGAATGTGGTTTTGGAGGCGCTGGCGAGCGGTGTGCCGGCGGTGGTGACTCTCGATGGCGGCCCGAAGTTTATCGTGCGCGATCAGGAGACTGGATTTGTAACGAAAGATGATCTTTTTTCGGAGGCGGTCGCGAAGCTGGTCGCAGACCGAGAGCGGCTGGAGCGAATGCGGCTGGCAGCGCGCGAGTATGCGCTTCAGTGCAGTTGGGATGCGGTGTTCGAGCGAGTGTATGCGGGATACGAGACAGCGTTGCGGCGAGCGGCCGGCGACTACTGATCGTTCATGTTCTGCTGTGCTCGCTGAAAGGCGTACTTGTTGATGTGAACCCAACCCCGGAAGGGGAGGTTAACGTCGGCGATGGCGAGCAGCACCAGCGTGATGAGCAGAGTGAAGAAAAAGACCTGGAGCGCGTGAAGACGAGGGTTCGCTGAGCCGAATAGAGCAGCCGAGGCGATAGTCAGAAATCCACCGACGATAAGAACTGCCCAGAAGATGGTTGGGAGGCGGTAGGCGCTTTGCAGCAGGCGGGTGCGGCGGTGTTCTGTGAGAGAACTTAGCTCTGAGATGGCGTGGTCTTCGGCGACTACTTCGGTAGGGGTCTCTATCTTTGCGGACATCAAGGTCTTCCACATCGCTTGATTGATGCGGTGGCTCTCATCCGGTATCTGAGCGTTGGCCATCTCGGACCAATCCTGATTGACGACCGCGTCGGCGTATGCGCGCGCTTGATTCTCAAGCAACGTCCGTTGCTGAGTGGGGAGGCCCTCGGCTAACCGGTAGACATTTCTGAGGGCGTTGGCTTCGAGATCTACGTTGATGTTCGCCTCGCCGAAGGTGGTCCATACCGTGTAGAGCATGAAGCCGAGGATGACCGCGTATGTCGTGCCGAGAATGTTGAGCTGCCAGCCGATGAGATCGTTGTGGACGCGGCGTTGGTCGCGCGGCCAGAGGCGGTCCAATAGCACCATAAACAGCATGGACGCGGTCATGGTGACGATGAGAATGACGATGTTTTGTGTGAGAGTCAGCATGGGCGGTGAAGTTCTCCGGGCGATTTCCAAGCTTATACAATTTTCGGCAATTTTCTTCGGTTAAATTGCGACGGTATTGATCAGGCGAGGTCAGGCGTTCGCGGCCCTGTCGACTTAGCCGATGCGTCTGTGTCGGTAAAGCCAGTTTCAGACTGTTGTGTGCAGATTAGACAATTTTCTTTATGGAGTAGAAACTGCAAACGCAGATTCCCTGCGGGAATGACAAACAAAAAAGCGGAAGCGACTCTACCTCAGCTGCGGCATCGCTCTAGTAGTGCAGTTCGCCGATGTAGGCGGTGTATGGAGGGAGCGTCATGGACTCCAGGTGCATCGTGCCCATGTTGTCGTCGGATCGGAGGACCGTGCGAAGGAAGCTGCCGCGTAGATGAAGGCGTGTGATGTCGGCTTTGAGGGAGAGCGGCACTGGTTGAGCGGTGAGGTTCAGGAGGATGACGAGAACGGGCGAGATGGAGGAGACCGTTTGAGGCTTGCGGACCATGACCAGAACGTTTTGATCGTCGCGGTTGATGGTGATCAGAGAGCCGGAGTTGAGTGTGGCGTTGCCATGGTGGAGGGAGCTGAGTTGGCGATACCAGTTGAGAAGCGAGTCGGGGTTGGCGTCTTCCAGTGCCGCGTTAGGAGAGGTTGTAGTCTCCAGCGCTGGAGCTGATTTATTTTTTTCTGGGGGAGCCTCCCAGTTGATGAGTGGAGTCGTTGCGTCGCGCACGCCTAACTCCTGACCGTAGTAGAGGAGGGACTCGGCGCGGGTGGTGAAGAGGAGAGTCGCAATGAGCTTGGCGATGGCGACGTCGTGTTGGCTGTCGCCGTAGCGGCTCATACTGCGTTTGTAGGTGGGGCCGTCGGTGGCTAGGAGGGGCAGGCTGTGGCCAGCTTGCAGGATGTCTTGTAAGGTCTCGATGGCTGGACGAATGATTGTTGCGTTGAGGGTGGTGCTGGTGCCGGGACGGGTATCCAAGACGAGTTGCGGGAACTGCGGATTGGATGGTCTGTAGGTCCGTTGGCGAAGATCGGGTGTGAGCGTGGGGTCGGCGTCCGCGATGACGATGCGCTCGCCGAGATAGCTGCCGGTGGCTCCGCGGAGAGTGAAGGCTTGAGCGTGCGCGTTGTCGTCGGTGCCGGTGACGTGGAAGCCAGCGATGCCGCGGTTGAGCCAGAAGCGCGCGACGTTGGGAAGGTCGGTGTTGGGGATGGCGGGGTCGAGGTCGAGGAGGACGCGGATGTGACGACGGCTGGCCTCGCGGATGAGGTCATCGAGATCGTCGAGTGTGCCTAGGGCGGGATCGATCGCTTGGGCGTGGGCCGGGTCGGGCTGGATGGGTGTGAGGAGGATCGCGTCGGTGCCGAGGGAGTGGATGTAGTCGAGGCGCTGCGTGACGCCGTGGAGGCTGGTGCCGTTGTTGGGGTTGAAGTTTGCGGGATTCACCTGATAGATGACGGCGTGCTTCCACCAGAGGTCGGTGGTGATTCCGGAGCCGACCCAGCCTGGGCGGGCGAGAGTTTGAGTGAGCGCGAAAGGCGGAAAGATGGCGGCGCAGGCTAGGCAAAGGGAGAGGAGTCGGCGGGGAGTCGGCATGGATAGGGGCATGTTGCTTGCTAGCTTGATGCTACGCGAGAAGGTTGGTGAGCGGGAATGATGGTTTGTGTGCGTGAGGATTCTACAGAGCTTGCGGTTTGTATTGGCTCTTGTGTTTGGTGAGATGAGGCTCTATGGTCAAAAGAAAAAGGAGATTTGCATGAGAGGTTTTGCCGCTGTGTTGACGGGGGCTGTGCTGTTTGCGGCTCTGCCTGGCTTTGCGCAGTTTAATGCTCCTGATACGCCATCACTACCGTCGATGCCTGCTGTTGCGGGCCAACTTGCGGCGAAGTATAAGGCCGACGCGGACAAGATTCTGAAGGCCAGTGAGACGGATGATGATGGCTATGTCGCGTTGACGTATTTGTGCGATCACATCGGCAAGCGGTTAAGTGGAACTCCGCAGTTGAATACCGCAGTGGAGTGGGGCGCGGAGTTGATGCGGAAGGCGGGGTTGCAGAATGTGACGGTGCAGCCGGTGATGGTGCCGCGATGGGTGAGGGGGAATGAGTCGGCTGCGATTGTGGCGCCGGTGACGAAGCCGCTGCATATGCTGGGGCTAGGGATGAGTGTGGGGACGCCGAAGGATGGGATTACGGCGGGTGTGGTGTTCGTGCCGAGCTTCGCGGCGCTGGATGCGATGACGCCGGAGCAGGTGAAGGGGAAGATCGTGGTGTTCAATCCGGGATGGCATGGCTATGGGGTGAACGTGATGTATCGGGCGCTTGGTCCGTCGAAGGCGGCGGCTAAGGGCGCTGTGGGTGTGTTGGTGCGGTCGGCGACGGGGTTGGCGATGCAGACGCCGCATACGGGCGCGCTCCACTACGACGAGAAGGTGACGAAGATTCCGGCGGCTGCGATCTCGGTGGAGGATGCGCTGATGATCGAGCGGCTGGCGAAGGAAGGGCCGGTGACGGTGCATCTGCAGATGGACGCTCATATGGAGGCTGATGTGCAGGCCGGCAATGTGATGGGCGAGATTGTCGGGAGTGAGCATCCGGAGCAGGTGGTGTCGATTGGTGGACACATCGACTCGTGGGATGTGGGGCAAGGAGCGCAGGATGATGGTGCGGGAATTATGGGGGCGTTTCAGGCGGTGACGTTGATCCATAAGCTGGGGCTGAAGCCGAAGCGTACGATTCGCCTGGTGTTCTGGGTGAATGAGGAGAACGGCGAAGCTGGTGGGAGAGCTTATCGCAAGTTGGTTGGCGACAAGATCGGCGATCAGGTGGCAGCGATTGAGGTGGATGAAGGAGCAGAGAAGCCGCTTGGTATGGGTTTTGGTGGCTTTGCGTTCATGATGCCTGGAGCTCCAGCGTTCGATGTGACAAAACTTTCTGCGGATGAGAGGCGGTCGTTCGAGGTGCTGCAGGATATCGCGTCTCTGCTGGGGCCGATTAGAGCGGATACGGTGTCGCCGGGCGGGGGTGGATCGGATATCGAGGCGATTACCGATGAGGGCGTTCCGTCGCTGAGTCCGCGGACGGAGGCTACGCACTACTTCGACTGGCACCATACCGAGGCGGATACACTGGACAAGGTTGATCCGGTGGAGTTGCGGAAGAATGCGGCGATGCTGGCGGTTGTCGCGTATGTGCTGGCGGATATGGATGGTCGGTTGGTGGGGACGAAGGCGTCTCCGAGGTAGCTTGCGGTGGTCTTGTGGTTGGAGCGGCGGATGTTCTCTTGAAATTCACGCCGCTCCAATTGACAGGGCACGTTGCTCTCGGTAGCCTCGAAGTCCGGCGGCGATTGGTGGGCCAATCTCTCTGCTGTCCGAATCCCAAGAGCCCTTGTCGGCGGCGCACGTGATGCGGATGAGGCGGAAGGCTGGACTTTCTATGAGCACACGAGCAGATTTCAGCGTTGATGAGTGGGACCTTCTGCGTTCCTCGCCGTTTATGGCCAGCATTCTGGTGGTGGCGGCCAGTCCCAGCGGTCCTGTTGGACTGGTTCAGGAGTCAACTGCGGCGGGCAAGATGATCCTGCAGGCGGCTGGATCGGCGCAGACTCCGCTGCTGAAGGATCTCGCGGGAGATCTGACGCAGAAGATGTCGATTCCTAAGCCGCCGGCCGGTGCTACGCCCGGACAGGTGCAGGGAGCTGCAACCGAGATCCTGAAGCGGACATCGGATCTGCTTGCGCAGAAGGCGACGCCTGAAGAGGCGACCGAGGTGAAGCAGTGGCTCGCGGGCGTTGCAAAAGCGACCGCTGAAGCCACAAAAGAGGGCGGCTTCCTTGGCTTCGGTGGCACTCTGGTCTCGGATGAAGAGAAGGCCGCGCTGGCTACGGTGAACTCTACTCTGGGGCTTGCAGCGTAGTCAGCGGGCTGTTCTCGATCAGTCGATGTCGAAGCTGACGCCTTGGGCGAGCGGCAGGTCGGTACCGTAGTTGATGGTGTTGGTGGCGCGGCGCATGTACTGCTTCCATGCGTCGGAGCCGGACTCGCGTCCGCCGCCGGTCTCTTTTTCGCCGCCGAATGCTCCGCCGATCTCTGCGCCGGAGGTGCCGATGTTGACGTTGGCGATGCCGCAGTCTGAACCGATGGCGGAGAGGAAGAGTTCAGCTTCGCGGAGGTTCATGGTGAAGATGGATGAGGAGAGACCCTGGGGGACGTCGTTGTGGAGGCGCAGGGCGTCGTTGAGGTCGGTGTACTTCATGACGTAGAGGATGGGGGCGAAGGTCTCGCGCTTGACTACATCAGGTTGGGGGTCAGCCTGGTTGGAGATTTCGACCAGAGCGGGACGAACGTAGAAGGCTTCGGGGTTTTGCTGATTGGTGACGCGATCGCCTCCGGTGATGGTGGCGCCATTGCTGCGAGCTTCGTTGAGGGAGTGCTGCATGGCGTTGAAGGAGCGCTCGTCGATGAGCGGGCCAACGAGGGTGCTGCCTTCGCGTGGGTCGCCGATGACGACGGAGCCGTAGACCTTTTTGAGTTGGGCGACGAGCTTGTCGTAGACGTCAGTGTGGACGATGAGGCGGCGGAGGGTGGTGCAGCGCTGACCTGCTGTGCCCATGGCCGAGAAGGCGATGGCGCGGAGGGTGAGGTCGAGGTCGGCGGTGGGGGTGACGATGGCGGCGTTGTTTCCGCCGAGTTCGAGGATGGCTTTGGCGAAGCGCGCGGCGAGTTTAGGTGCGACGGCGCGGCCCATGGCGGTCGATCCGGTGGCGGAGACCAGAGGGATGATGGGGGATTCGACGAGCTGCTGGCCGACGGTGGCGTCGCCAATGAGGAGGGTTGCGAGGCCTGCGGGGATGGTTCCGAATTTGGCTTCGAACTTCTTTGCGGCGCGGTCGAAGATGGCTTGTGTGGCGAGCGCGGTGAGGGGAGTTTTTTCGCTGGGCTTCCAGACGACGGAGTCGCCGCAGACGAGGGCGAGGGCGGCGTTCCAGCTCCAGACGGCGACGGGGAAGTTGAAGGCGGAGATGACGCCGACGACGCCGAGGGAGTGCCATGTCTCCATCATGCGGTGCTTGGAGCGCTCGGATGGGACGGTGAGGCCGGCGAGCTGGCGGGAGAGGCCCGCTGCGAAGGTGCAGATGTCGATCATCTCCTGGACTTCGCCGTAGCCCTCGGAGAGGAGCTTGCCGGTCTCGATGGTGACGAGGCGGCCGAGGGAGTCGATCTCGGCGCGGAGCTCTTCGCCGAGGAGACGGACGAGTTCGCCGCGCTTGGGGGCGGGGACGTTGCGCCATTCGAGGTAGGCGGTGTGGGCCTGGGCGATGGCTTTGCGGGCGTCTTCGGCGGTGATGGTGGAGATCTGCGCGATCACTTCGCCGGTGATGGGGGTGCGGACGGTGAGGTTGCCGGTGGTGGTGGACACGCCGAGATGGGCGAGGATGTCTGCGACTTCTTGTTTGATCGTCATGATTTGTCTGGATTGTTCTCGAGGCTAAGCGTAGATGGTTGATGTAACGGGTGGCAAGTCAGCGGCAGGGGGCCACCCCCCCGGGGTTGGTATTCGTAAGATTCACTGAATCAACGACTTAGATAGTGACCCCTCCTGCAAATATGTCCAATCAAAGGGGTTACAAGTAAATATGTCCAACCAAAGGAGTTACGGTTCGCAATAAAAAAAGCCCCAGTCTGGTGGGGGCTTTTTTCTTGATCTACTAACAGTATAGCGGTTGGAGGGTAACTGATACGCCACGCGAATGTGCAGGACTGGCGCGGGTTTTCGCTGTTTGGGGGCTTGACAACCGTTTGGCCGGCTCAATGGCTCATGAAAATCACGGCTTTGGCAGCAGCACCTTCCGACTACCGAACTCTGGCGCTCGCGACGGGTCTGCTTGAATGGTCTTCCTGCTTTCTTTTTCGTCCTCACTCGCAATCGGAACAGTGATTCCCGTGGCCGTGATATAGAGATTGCTCTTCTTCTTGTAAGACACCGCGATTATGTGGACACCTGGCTTTTCGTTTGGCACACGCGGGTACTCGAGGATGTAGCGCTCCCGCAACATCTGCGTGAACTCCTTGAGTCGGAGAATGGTAGTGTGCTCGTTGGCTTGCAACTCAATTCCACCGCTGTTCACGCATATCTGTTTGAACTTGTCCTCGGGGCTATCGAAGGATATTTTGGTCGTCGACATTAGACCGAAGACAGTCTCGGAGCGGATCTGTGCATGGAACATGACGTCTTTCCAGAGGGTCTTGCTGCCGTCGTCTACGCCATCGGTGATGGCCAGGAGTATGCGTCTGCCTGGTTGCTGGTCAAGGTCTTCGAGCACCTCTAACATAGAGTCCCATAACGGCAGGCTGGCCCTGCAATATGGCCGAGGGACCTTGTTCTCTTTCTTCAGCTTTTCGTTTTGTGTTTGACGAATCTGCCATGGCGCCATGGCTCTCTTAACCACGTCGGCGAGCGCCGCCGGATTTGCCCCGGTGTCGTAGGTCGTGCGGATCAGGGTGCAATCCATGGCGTAGACCGAGACGCGATCCTGGGGATGGAGGAAATCGGGCGGGAGCGAAGCGAGGGCTCTAATGAGCGACGGCAGCAGTTCGTTGTAGGGTTTGCTTGCGTCGATGAGGATTGCCAGGGAGATTGGATCATCGCCCTCCTGGCGGACGTAGGTTGGGCGAAACAGTGGCCCGGAGTCAAGGCTGATGCGAAATCCCGATGGGTCGAGCGGCTTCATTCGCTCGTAGTCACTCCTGAGGACGAGGACGGAGACCTGCTTGAGGTTGGTGTAGACGTGGAGGGTGGGAGTTTCAGGCGCTGGAGATTGCGTCGGTGGGGTTGTTTCGGTTTGCGATTGCGCGTTGGAGGCGATCACAGCGAGCGCGAACAGGAGAGCGATAGCGGCGAATCTGTGTTGGCGGGAAGCTGATGGCTCGTATCTCTTCGGGACCGTCTGCCGCAGTCTCTTGTCCATGGTCAATCAGACCTCGGTGTCACGACTCTACAGCGGAGATTTTATTCGAACAGAGGAGGTTTGGTTTTTCGGCAAGATCAGGATTGCGGTGGGGGCAGCATTCGTGGACCACTGCCGGGGCCTACGGGAGATGGGCTTGCCGTGGGATCGGCTGCGGCGATTATCTCTGCGCGTAGACCTTTGGTGAACTGGCCTGACTGCAGCGGCTGGAGCTTTGCGGTCTGGAGTTGGCCGTTTTGATCGCCGAAGACGTGGTCTTCGGTCTGGGTGGTGCGGTGGATTTTGTGGTTTGCGTAGGGCTCGTGCTGCATGAGCTGCGTCGCGATCTCTTCGGGGAAGAAGATCTGTCCGGTGTGGGAGGTGTGGCCTGCGGCGTAGGTCTTGTTCGCTTCGTGGCCGTCGAGACGGACTTTGAAGTGGATGTGATTGGTGCGGCCCATGTAGAAGCCGGGGAAGATGGTGCGGAAGTTGACGGAGCCGTCTGGCGCGGTGATTTGAATGCCGCGGAGGAAGGTGAGTTTGTCGGTGGGGTGGTTTCGCGGCGGCGGGCCGAAGCCCTCGGGTGGGCCGGGATGATTGTGCGGGTGTTGTGGATCGAATCCGTTTGGTGGTCCGCCTTGTGAGCCGGGTGGCGGGCCTCCGGGGCCCATTGGGTTCTGTGCGGTGTAGCCGGAGTAGAGGCCGAGGGCGTCGCAGTGCCAGATATCGACGGCGACGTTGGGGAGCGGCTTGCAGGTTCGCGCGTCGAGGACCGCGATCCGCAACTCGAGTGGGATGCCTTGCCGGTCTTCGACGATGTTGGAGCGGAGGAGCTCGTCGGCGACGTAGTAGGGACCGACCTCCTGCTCGGGTGTGAGCTTGCAGACGTCGGAGTTTGCGAAGAGGCCGAGGGCGAAGGCTGCTCGCTGTAGCTCGATTGTTGTCGCGAGGGCGAGGGTGCTGGTGAGGAATCTGCGGCGGGTGAATGCGGCTGGATTTTTCATGTCCCTCGTGTGAGCAGATGCAAGGCTCACACGTGTAGACGCGGTTTTTGGAGATGCGACGACATGGAGGCTGACATTTGTGAGGGTTCCAATGCCGCGCTAGCTGGGATGGGCGTCGAGGAATTTTTTGTAGTCGCGGTTGAGGGAGTTCATGAGCGAGTCGACGAGAGTGAGCTGGCCCTGAAGGACTTCGATCTTCTGCTTGATGTCGTTGGCCTGGCCCTCGGTGGGGTCGGGGTCGTCGTTGGCCATGTTGATGAAGGGTGCGAGGCTGATGATGGCGTCGCGTGCGGCCTGATGTTCGGCGTCGTTAAGTTCAGTTTGGGTGCTGTAGATGTCGGAGTACTCCTCGGCCTGGGGATAGGACATGTAGGAGAGAGCCGTGGTGGACTGCGCGGTCTTCCAGCTCACGTCGTCGAAGGTTCGGATGCCGAAGCTGATGTTCATGTTGCTGTGATCGGGGGCTTTGTGATTTTTGATGATGTATTTGAGGACTTCGACATCGTGCTTGAGTTCATCCTGATTCTTGTGCAGAGCAGCGAGGGTGTCGGGCAAGCCCTTGGCGTTGCTTTCGATCTCTGCGTGAAGGCTGGCTTCGGCTTCGTGGACGAGGTGGCGATGGTGCTGCCACTCGACGAGACCTTCGAGGCTGAGGGCGATGAGGAGGCCGATGGTGATGGTGAGGAGGTGAAGCAGGAAGTCGCGCCAGCCATGGATGGGTTCATGGGGAGGGTGTACATCGATCACGGTGGGGACCTCGTCTGCTGGATTCACTGGGGATTAGGGTAGCAAACGTCGGGGTCGGATGCATGTTTCGTGTTTAGATACTGGCTCGTCCCGGAAGATCTTTTACAGGGGACGAGTTCACGCCGTAGCGCGGTGGTGCTTCGGGGATTAGTTGAGAACAGAACTCTTATTTTGAGTGTGGTTTTGGAGTGATTCTCTTTGATTTATTTGATTTGTAACCAAAAATGTGATATAATACTAAAGATCATTCTTTCGCGGGCCCGACAGGGTGACCCACTCAAATTCAAGGAGCCAAGATGAACAACTTTGACGAAGAAGTAGAGATCTTCCTGAACCAGTTTGAGGTTAATGCCAACGTTGGCGACGCGGAAGAGGCTGTGAAGCAGTTTGCGGATGTTTTTGTGGCGGCTGATCCTGGCGGCGCAAGAGCTGTGCCGTCTTCAATGCTGATGATGGCGATTCCTCAGCGGAAGAAGCTGTTTGAGAGCGTGGGAAGGAGCGTGACTAAGCTGGCATCGGTGGAACAGATCGCGTTGGATGATCGTTACGTTTTGCTGAGGACGGAGTGGCTGGTGAAGTTTGATCGAGAGCTCGAGCAAGGAGTTGGGCGCTGTGAAGAACTTTCGTTGCGTTCAACGTTTTTGGTGCATCGGTCGGCCGATGGACTGAAGATCGTTTTGTATTTGAGCCACCAGGATCTGATGTCGGTTTTGCGTGAGAAGGGAGTTCTGCCGGACGAGGCTTCGTCGGGCAGGTTGAGTCCGCTAGTCGGCGGATGATTTGGCGAGGACTTCCGCTAGGTGCATGGGTTTGGCGGTGGTGTTCTGGGTGATCTGTTCGGCGCAGCTGAAGCCGTCGGTGACGAGGATGGTGTTTGCGGCTTTGTTGCGGACGGCGGGGAGGAGGACGCGCTCGCCTAACTTTTGCGAGAGGGCGTATTTGTCTTTTTCGAAGCCGAAGGGACCAGCCATGCCGCAGCAGCCGGAGTCGAGGAGTTCGACTTCTGCTCCGGTTAGGCGGAGGAGGGCCAGCTCGTCCTGCATGCCCATGGTGGCGCGGTGATGGCAGTGGCCGTGGACGAGGATCTTTTCGTTGAGTTGCGGGGGCTTGTAGTTTGGGGCGTGTTTGACGAGGAACTCGCTGAGGAGGAAGGTCTGGTCGCGGAGCTTTTGCGCGCGTGGGTCGTGGGGGAGGAGGTTGGTGAGTTCGTCGCGGAAGACGGATGCGCAGGAGGGTTCGAGGACGACGATGGGTGTGCCAGCATGGAGTTGTGCGGTGAGGGCGTCGAGAGTTTTGAGGAGGTAGTCTTTGGCGGTGGAGAGCATGCCGAAGTCGTAGAGGGGGCGGCCGCAGCAGAGATGCTGCGTGGGGAGGGTGACGCGGAAGCCTGCGGTGGTGAGGACCTGATGGGCGGCGCGCATGGCGGAGGGGTGGAAGTAGTTGTTGAAGGTGTCGGCCCAGAGGAAGACCTCGGGGGCCGAGGGCGGCAGGGGGATGCGACGATCGCGGCGGCGGCGGGGATCGCGGGCGAGGCGGCGGTCGGGGGTGAAGGGTTGGGAGAAGCGGGGGAAGGTGCGGTGCGGGTGGATGTGGAGAATCTTCTTGATGAGTGTGCGGAGGATGGGGGCGTTGTTGATGGTGTTGACGAGACGCGGGGCGTGGGAGGCGATGCGGGCGAAGATGTCGATGCGGCCAAAGGCGTAGTGAGAGAGGGGGCGCGATTCGCCGTCGTAGTGGTGGGCGAGGAACTCGGCTTTGTAGGTGGCCATGTCAACGGAGACGGGACACTCGGACTTGCAGGCTTTGCAGGCGAGGCAGAGGTCGAGGGACTCTTTGACCTGCTTGTTCTTCCATTGGTCGGGGAGGACCTCGCCTTGCATTAACTCCCAGAGCAGATGGGCGCGGCCGCGGGTGGAGTGGAGCTCTTCGCCGGTGGCCATGAAGCTGGGGCACATGGTGCCTGCATCGGTTTTGCGGCAGGCTCCGACGCCTACGCAGCGGAGGTTGGCGTCGGCGAAGCTGCCGTTGTTCTCGGCGAAGGCGAAGTGAGTTTTGGGTTGCCAGGGGCGGTAGTCGGCGCCGAGTCGGAGGTCTTCGTGGGGCTCATGCGCGTCGATGAGCTTGTTGGGGTTCATGCGGTTGGTGGGGTCGAAGGTGTGCTTGAAGGTGCGGAAGGCTTGCATCAACTCTTCGCCGAACATCTTGGGGAGGAGCGCGCCGCGAGCCTGGCCGTCGCCGTGTTCGCCGGAGAGGGAGCCGCCGTGGGCGAGGGCGATGTCGGCGGCGCGGTCCATGAACTGACGGAACTTGAGGATGCCTTCGGGAGTTTCGAGGTCGAAGTTGTGGCGCATGTGGACACAGCCTTGGCCGAAGTGTCCGTACATTGCGCTGCGGTAGTTGAACTCCTTCATGAGCGCGGCGATCTGGCGGAGGTAGCTGCCGAGTTGGGTGGGATCGACGGCGGCGTCTTCCCATCCCTCCCAACCGGTGCCGACACCGGGGATGAAGGCGGTGGCGCCGAGGCCGGACTCGCGGATGTGCCAGACGCGTTTGGCTTCGGCGGAGGTGTAGATGCGGGCGGAGGGCTCGGGGCTGAGGGTTTTGAGATAGGCGGCGAGGGCGCGGGCTTTGGCGTTTGCTTCGGCCTGTGTTGGGCCGCCGAACTCGACGATGAGAAAGCCGTCGCCGGGTGGGAGGAGCGCGAGGTCTTCGACAGATTTCTGTTTGCGGCGGAGCGCGTTGAGAAGGTAGCCGTCCATGCCTTCGAGGCCGATGGGTTTGTACTGGAGGATTTGGGTGACGTGGTCGGCGGCGATGAAGATGTCAGAGAAGCCAACGCCGATGAGGGTGCGGCAGGGTGGGGATTCGACGAGTTGGAGGGTGGCGCCGAGGATGATGGCGCAGGTGCCTTCGCTGCCTACTAAGGCGCGGGCGAGGTTGAAGTTGTTTTCGGGGAGGAGTTCGTCGAGGTTGAAGCCGGAGACGCGTCGGGGGATGTTGGGGAATTTTTCGCGGACCTTTGCGGCGTAGGTGTCGCGGATGTTTTTGAGGGTGGCGTAGATCTCGCCGGTGCGACCGCCTGCGGCGATGTGGGCGGCGATTTCTGCTTCGGTAGTGGGGCCTACGGTGAGGCGGGTGCCGTCGTAGAGGAGGAGGTCGAGGGTGAGGATGTTGTCGACGGTTTTGCCGCCCATAAGAGCGTGGACGCCGCAGGAGTTGTTGCCGATCATGCCGCCGATAGTGCAGCGGCTGTGGGTTGCGGGGTCGGGTGCGAAGGTGAGGTTGAATTTTTCTGCTTCGTCGCGGACGCGGTCGAGGACGATGCCGGGCTGGACTTTCACTGTGCGATTGACGGCGTCGATTGCGTCCATACCATTCATGTATTTGGAGAAGTCGAGGATGACGGCGAAGTTGCAGCCCTGGCCGGCGAGTGAGGTGCCGGCACCGCGGGTGAGGATGGGCGCGTTGAAGCGGCGGCAGAGAGCTACGGTGTTGATGACGTCCTCTTCATCGCGCGGGATGACGACGCCGATGGGGACGTGGCGGTAGTTGGAGGCGTCGGTGGCGTAGAGGGCCTTGGAGGCGGGGTCGAAGCGGACTTCGCCGCGGATCTGCTCGCTGAGGAGCTGGCAGAGCTCGTCGGAGGCGGGGAAGGTGTCGACGGCGCGGGCGTGGGAGCTCGGCAGCACGACGAAGGGGGAGGTGGACATACCACACTATACGGCTGGGAGTGGTGCGTTTGTTGGTGGGGGATATGAAGACTTAACAAGGAAGGGGAAAGATGGTGTCCTGCCGGACGGGCCCACTACGCGTGGGGCGGTCACTTCGTGACTTGTGTACCTTGTCTCGCTGAAACTCGGTCCTCCCGTTGGTCGGCATATTCTGATTCCGACCAACGGGAGGATTGTTGCAGATTATCCTGTCACGTCCCGGTATACGCGTCACGAAGTGACCGCCCTCCGCGCAGGAGGCCCGTCCGGCAGGACATGGCTTCAGGCTTTGCCGGTGGCGGTCATCTTGAAGATGGCCTGGGCGTTGGAGCTGTCGAAGCTTAGGTCGAGTTTTTTGCCCTCTTCTTCGGGGAGCGGGAGGCGGGTGATGAACTCGTAGAAGGAGCCGTTGACCTCTTTTGAGACGAGTGCGCCGTCGGGGGTGTGGAACTTGCGCTGGACTTTGGCGGCGAGGAATGCGGTCTGCCGGACGCGGCCGGACTGCGAGGTCTCGACGGCTGCTTTCATGGGTTGGCCGAGAGCTTTTTGTTCTTCGGCTAGCTGGTCGACGTCGGGGACGCGGTCGGTGGCGTGGTTGAAGGCATTGCCCTCGGTGGAGATCCAGGCCATCTCGGGGGATTCGGCGAGGAGGATCTCGTAGTCGGTGAGGGCCGGCTCCACGTGCTGGCGCTCGAAGACAGAGGCTAGGACGGGGAGGAGTTTTACGGACTCGTCTACGGAGAGGGAGTGGGTGGAGTCGAGCTTGCTGAGGAGTGCGTTGGCTTCGGGGGTGATGGGGTCCTTTGAGGTTGCGGTGACGCGGCGGACGGCGGCCTGGAACTCGGGGGTAAAGCGCTCGGGGTGAAGCTCGCTGAGGAAGAACTGGGCGATCTCTTCGGGGTAGTCGGCCTGGGCATGGGAGCGGCCGGTCATCTTAAGGCGTTCGAGGGGGTAGACGCCGTTGAGGGTGTAGCCGAGTGGGCGAAGGATGCGGGTGATGGCCTCCTGGCCGGCGGGAAGGCCGCCCATGCCCTGGAGGGCGACGGTGCGGACGGCGCCGTGGTCGTGGAGGATCTGGCGGCCCTTGCTGAGGGTGTAGTCGGCGTAGGTTTTGGCGGTGGGGACGCGGACGAGCAGGTCTTCGAAGAGGAGCATGTTGAGGGCTTGCGCGAGGACGGCGCGGGAGACCTGCGGGCCGGGTTCTGCGGCGATCTCGGGATGGATGACGAGGAGCTTAAAGAGGTGTTCGGTGCGGTCGGCGCCGATGATCTGGGTGAGTGTTTCGCGTAGGACGCTGGTGCCTGTGCTCATTGTTGATTCCCCATAACTGCCGGAGGGGTGTGTCCGGCCCTAACATCATCGTCAATGGGAGGGGCGTCTGTAAAGCAGGGCTTAGGGCCTCGGGTTCAGGAGTGGATGGTTACGGTTAGGTGTTCGATTGGGGCTTTGGCGAATTGGTTCTGGAGATCGGCGGAGGTGGCGAAGGTTTTGCCGGTGATGTGGCGGGCGGGGAAGGTTAGGGTCAGGCTTGATTCTGCGAAGGGGTAGGGGGCGAGGCGGAAGGTTCGGTTGCCCTGTGGCTCGACCTGGATCTCGCTTTGGGTGCCGTCGTTTTTGCGCATGGGGTGGAGGAGGGTGGCGGGAGCGGCGTAGTCGACGCAGGTGAGGAGGGAGAGGTTGTCGGTGGCCTGGAGGAGGCGGAAGTTGTCTGTGATTTGGGTTGTGATGGCTTCGTTTGGGATGTTGGGGTCGGCGTTGATATGGATTGTGGTGCGGAGGGTTTCTTGCAGGGTTTGCTGGCGAGCGAGGAAGTCGTCGAGGAGCGGTAGTTGCGATGGGGCGATGGTGGAGCGATCGGCGCGGGCGGTGAGGAGGTTGTAGGTGTGCATGGAGACGAGGAGCGCGGCGTAGGCGTCTTTCGCGGCGATCTGTGTGACGGCGCGCTCGCGGACGGCGAGATAGTCGGCGAGGTCGATCTCTTCGAAGGCGGCGTATTTACCGACGAGCTCCGATGAGAAGGCGGAGGGTTTGCCTTGTTTTGTGATGGCGGGGGCGGCGTCGGGGATGGCCCAGCCGTCGTCGTGGACGTGAATGCCGAGTAGGACGTTGGTGCGTGGCTCGGGCGGTGCAAAGACGGCGTTGCCCCAGTGGGTGGCGAAGGCTCCGGCTAGATTGGCGTGGTCGGGGTGGGTTACGAGCCACCAGCCGGTTTCTGTTTCCAGACGCAGCATGTTGGGCCTTTCTGTCTGTGCTCTAATTTATTTTGTTATATGTAACTTGTTCTGATCGTTTATATTGCTTGAATAATTTGTAACTATTTTTGGATCAATCTTGCCCTATGACTCTTGCGGATTCATGCCAGTTGTGCAGGAAGTACCACTCCAAAAACATTACGGTGAAGAAGAAAGCGAAGCCGAGGACCGTGGCTGCCAGGACGAGGGCGAATAAGTAGTCGGTTTCTAGTTGTGCGTTGGCGTACTGGATGGCGTAGCCGATGCCGCCGACGCCGACGCGGGAAGAGCCAGCGAAGAGCTCTCCTGTGATGGCTCCGATGACCGCGATGCCGCTGGCGATGCGGATCCCAGTAAAGAGCGACGGCATAGCGTGAGGGAGACGGAGTTTGAGAAGGAGTTGAGCGCGGGAGGCGTTGTGCATGAGGAAGAGGTCGACCATGTTGCGGTCGACGCTGATGAGGCCCTGCGTGGCGTTGGCGATGATGGGGGCGAGGCAGATGATGAACGCGATGAGAGTGACCGAGCCGAGGCCGGGGCCCATCCAGAGGAGGATCATGGGGGCGATGGCGACGATGGGGACGGTTTGGAGGAGGATGGTGTAGGGGTAGAACATGCGGCGGATCCAGGGGGATTGCGCGAATATAAGTGCGATGATCAGGCCGATGATGAGTGCGGCTAGAAGGCCTCCAGCCGCTGCCGCTGCGGTGATTCCTAATGATGTGATGAGCGACGGGAATCGGGTAATGACGGCGTGGGTGACGCGGGTGGGCGATGGGAGCAGGTAGGGTGGCAGGGCGAAGATCCAGATGATGGACTGCCAGAGGAGAAGAAGGCATCCGAAGATTGCAGCGGCCGAGAGGAGGGTTAACCCTAACTTATTCATTTGCTGGGATCTTCTTTTTTGTTGGTTGAGAGGCTTTGTCCTGCCGGACGGGCCTCCTACGCGGAGGGCGGTCACTTCGTGACTTGTGTACCTTTTGGCGCGATGATTAGTTCGCTGCATGGGTCACTCCTCTCAATGCTCGGGAGACGGCGACGATGGTGCGATCAAAGGCTTCGCTGCGGCGGGTGGCTTCGTCGCGCGGGAAGGGTAGATCGATGGGGATGTCGTGTGCAATGCGGCCGGGTGTGGGAGCGAGGATGAGGATGCGAGTGGAGAGGAAGACGGCCTCGGCGACGGAGTGCGTGACGAAGAGGGCGGTCCAGTTCTGCTCTTCGCGCAGGCGGAGGAGCTCCTCGTTGATGCGGTCACGGGTCATCTCGTCGAGGGCGGCGAAAGGCTCGTCGAGAAGGAGGAGCTGGGGGCGCGTGGCGAGGGCGCGGGCAATGGAGACGCGCATCTTCATGCCGCCGGAGAGCTGGCGGGGGAAGGAGTCGGCGACGTGTGAGAGACCGACGAGGGTGAGGACGGCATCGACTTTGGCGTTGCGGGTCTCGCGAGCCATTCCGTCGAGTTCGAGGCCGAGGACGACGTTTTGCCGGACGGTGCGCCATGGAAGGAGGGTCGCGTCCTGAAAGATGAAGGAGATGACTTCGCGTGCTTTCTGCGGAGTCATGCCGTGGATGGTGATGTCGCCGGTAGTGACGGGGCTGAGGCCGGCGACCATCTTGAGGAGGGTGGATTTGCCGCAGCCGGAGGGGCCGATGATGCTGACGAACTCGCGGCGTTGAACCTGGGTGGTGATGGATTCGAGGACGGTTACGGTCGCTGCTTTGGAGGCATTGTAGCGCTTGGTGGCGCGGTCGAAGGCGATGGCGGGGACGATGAGGGGTGGTGTCGTCATTGGGCTCCCGCTTCTTCGATGACTGGAAGATGGAGGGCCGAGGGTCGCGCGGGATCGTGGTGGAGGATGTGGGTTGAGCGCTGCCAGTCCCATGAGGTGGCTTGCGATGGTGGAATCGCGGTGCCGGGGTTGCGGTCGTAGAGGGGGTAGGCGTTGCCGGCGATCTCGATGCGGAGGGACTCGCCGGAAGCGAAGACCCAGGAGGTGGGTTCGAGATCGAAGTGCCATTCGTGTGGAGTGTCTGGAGAGTAGGTGGTTGCGAAGAGGTGTGTGCTGCGGGCGGTGCCGATGCAGATGAAGTCGGCGTCGCCGTTGGGGCGGAGGCAGACGAGTTTTACGACGAGGTCGGCGAATGGTGCCGAAGTGGTGGCGTTGAGGGTGACTGTTGGGGTGCCGAAGATGTGAAGTGGTGCGGTGAATGGCGCGGTGGTGTAGGTGAGGAGGTTGTTGCCGAGTTCGATGGCGGCTTGATTGTGGCAGCCACTGGCAGAGGTGATGCCTCCGGGGGCGATGACGGGGACTTCGGGTTCGACGACGAAGATGTCTGGTGGTTCGTTTGTTTGCGGCGATGCGGAGGTGAGGGTGCCGTCGCCTTTGCTGGAGTTGGCGCGGCCTTCGCTGTGGAGGTAGAGGGTGTGGTTGTTGGTGGGCCACGTGGCGGCGGTGTGCCACTCGTTTTCATTGAGCGCGAAGTAGCGGATGCGCGGCTCGGCGGAAAATTCGCCGGAGTCTTTGAGCCAGTGATTGAACCAGCGGAGATGGAGGCTGTCGGTGTCGAGATTTGCTGCGGGGCCGAAGTTTTGTGTGCCGATGCGGTTGCCCCAGGGGATGTGAATCCACGGGCCGGCGAGAAGATATTGATTGTCTCTCGCGTGCTGCGAACCGGAGTAGTTACATATTTCGCGGAAGGCGGCGATGCTCCCTTGCAGGTAAGTGTCGTACCAGCCGGATATGTGGAGGGCTGGGATGTTTATGTGTTCGACTTGTTGGCTGATGTCCATCTGGGACCAGTATTCGCCGGATTGATCGTGATGGAGCCAGTCGGTGACGTAGGTTGGTAGGCCCTCTGCGTTGATGGCGGGGTGAGTCGCGGTGGGAGTGTGGAGGATCTGTGAAGAGAGACTCGACCATGCGCGTTCGAGGGTGTCGCTTGCTTCGCGGAGTTGGAGGCGGCGGGCATCCTGCTTGAGCATCTGGAGGCCCCAGCCTAGTGAAGAGGCGAGGCGAAGGACGCCGTTGTTGTAGAACCAGCCGTGGTAGAGGTCATGTGCGGTTTGCGCGGGTGCGATGCAGAGCAGGCCTTTGGGTTGGGCGGCGGCGGCGAGCCATTGGGTCATGCCCTGGTAGGAGAAGCCGTACATGCCGATCTTGCCGTTCGATTCGGGGAGGGTGCGGAGCCAGGCGATGGTCTCGGCGCCGTCCTGCTGCTCGTTGCGGAAGGGGTAGAAGTCGCCGGTGGAGTCGCCGCGTCCGCGTACGTCCTGGATGACTACGTTGTAGCCGTGACGTGCGAACCAGACGGGGTGAGCGTAGACGACGGTGGAGGCGATGTCGCGGCCGTAGGGCTGGCGCATCAGGAGGGTGGGGTGGGGGCCGGGTGTGGCTGGATGGTAGTGGTCGGAGTAGAGGATCGTGCCATCGGATAGCGTGCAGGGGACAGCGCGTTGGAGTTGGATGCCTTGGCCGCAGTCGATGAGGGGTTTGGTCATTAGGCTAATGTTGTCCTGCCGGACGGGCCCACTGCGCGTGGAGCGGCCACTTCGTGGCGTGTATACCTTGGTGTGGAGCGACGACCATCTTCACCTCTTGGCTAAAGCTTATGGTGGTTTTCGTACTGGAGCATGGCTTCGAGGGCCGCAGCAATTTTGGTGGTGGCTTCTTCGATCCACAACTCTCCTTTTTCTGGAGTAGACGCGGTGGGGTCGCCCATGACGCCGCTGGGAGCGATGTCGCGAGTGAGCCAGGCGAAGGTGGCGGAGGCGTTTTCCGGCAGCAGAAGCTCGGGCTGTTCGATGTTGGCGATGTAGTTGGTGGTGTAGGCGGTCGTGTTGACGAGCGATGGCGCGGAGGCGAGGAGGAGAGATGTTTCGATTTCGCCAGCGTGGAAGCCGTATGTTTTTTCTTGTTTGCTGACACCGGTAAAGGGTGCGCCGGCAGAGCCGTAGAGACAGAAGACGCGGAGGTTGAACTCGGCGCGGAGATCGCGAGCCATTACATCGACGAGAGAGGAGTTGCCGCCGTGGGTGTTGTAGAGGACGAGTTTTTTGAAGCCTGCCGACGCAATGCTGGAGCCGAGATCGCGGATGACGGCCATGAAGGTCGAGGCGGAGACGGATAGGGTGCCGGGAAAGCCTATGTGCTCGTTGCTTTTGCCGTAGCAGACGGGAGGGAGCGCGTAGACCGGGGCGTCGTTCGGGAGTTTTTCGAGGGATTTGCCGAGGAGGAGATTGTTGATGAGAGTGTCGGTGGCGAGGGGCAAGTGGTGGCCGTGCTGTTCGATGGCGGCGGTGGGCAGGACGAGCAGGGTGCGATCTTTGGGCAGAGCTTCGACCTGCTTCCAGTTGAGATAGGCGAAGTTGCGCGAGGCTGGGATCCAGGTTTGCATGTACGTCCTTATGGCTTAGGAGCGGTTGGCGATGGAGGACAACGGATGAAGAGAATTTCCTTTACTTGTTGCGAAATAGAGAAACGGACAATGACAACAGCAGATTCCTTCGCTGCGCTACGGAATGACAACAAAAAAGCGGATGCGGAATGACACAAAAAAGGGGATGCGGAATGACAACAAAAAAGCGGATGCGGAATGACAACAAAAAGCGATGCGGAATGACAAATAAAGAGAGACTGCGGAATAACAAGCCAAAGCAATGACAACGATTTCTCCTAGACGGATGTGGCCGTGGGTTTGAAGGTGACCATCTTGCCGGGGTTGAGGAGGCCGCGTGGGTCGTACTTTTGTTTGGTGAGGAGTTGCACGTTGTCTTCGCGGTAGCGTCCGCCGCCTTCGACGTTGTTGACGTGTGGATTGGCGACGGTGACACCGATGGAGCGGCAGAGGTCGATGATCTCGTTCAGTCGCTGCTCGGTGGTGAAGCGGATGAGAGGGATGGAGCCGGGAATGACTGTGCCGGTGCCGCTCTTCATGAACTCAATGTGGAAGAGGATCTCGTCGCCGAAGTGTTGCTTGAGTGTGGCGAACTGCGTGCGGGCGTCGGTGGGGCTGAAACCGCACTGCAGATAGGTGAATGCGGCATCCTGCTTGATGGCCCAGAGGGTGGTGTGGTTCCAGGTGTAGTCGGAGAGTAGCGGTGTGGTGCGAAGGCCGATGTAGTCGGCGGCCAATGTGATTTCGCCACCGGCGGTCTTTGCTTCGGCTTCGAGTTCGCCGAGTTGCGTTGCCGCGACCATGAAGAAGATGAGGGATTTGTTAGGCCGTGTGATGTTGATGATTGGTGCGAAGCAGGAGGGGATGGGCCACTCGAAGGTGGTGACGAGGCGCTTGATCCAGTAGGGATCGTAGGCGACCTGCTCGGAAAAGGTGAAGGCCTGATCGAAGGTGTCGAAGGCGATGGAGCACTGCGCCCAGTTGACGGCGGGAGTTAGAGCGAGCCAGATCTTTGTGATGATTCCGTTGGTGCCCCAGGCGTGGAGGACGTCGTGTACGGCTTGGCTTTCGTGAAGCACGATGCGCGGCTTGGCTTCCATGGTGACGACCTCGATGGCGCGAACGGTTTCGAAGTCGCGCAGGCCGCCGTGGGAGATAGAGCCGATGCCGCCGGAGCCTCCTCCGAGGAAGCCGCCGACAGAGGCTTTGACGATGGTGCTGGGGTAGCAACGGAGTTCGAAGCCTTGTTCGCGAGCGGTGGCTTCGAGTGTGCCGAGGCGGACGTTTGGTTGGCAGATGGCGACGCCTTCGGGGGTGATAGCTTCGATGCGATCCATGTTGACGAGGTCGAGGATGACGCCGCCGTGAAGCGGGACGGCCTGGCCGTAGTTGCCGGTGCCGGCGCCGCGAGTGGTGACGGGGATGTTGCGCTCGTAACAACAGGCGAGGATACGTTGTATCTCTTCGACGTTGATGGGTTGCAGGGCGAGTTCGGCGGTCTTGTCGTCGAGCTGCTTTTTGAGGATGGGAGAGTACCAGTAGAAGTCGCGGGAGAGACGCTGCACGATCTGCGCGTTGGTGATGGCGCGGGCGGGGTCGGCGAGGCAGGCGGTGAGGGCGGCGATGTCGGAGGCGGTCATGAGATGCGGCTGCTCCTTTTACGCTTGGGTGTGGTGCGGGTGCCGCTGGCGCGCGTGCTCCAGGTGGCGAAGGCCTTCAACATATTTGGGTGAGTGAAGAGAGCGTAACACTCTGCGCGGAGGAATGGGCCTTCGACAGCGCAGATCATGTCGCTGCGGCGGGCTACTTCCTTGGCGGGGATCTGGATCTGGCGGCAGTGGCGGTTTGCGTCGGCGATGGTGGCGCCGTAGACGACGCGGTCGAGACCAGCCCAGAGAGCGTTGGCCATGCACATGGGGCATGGCTCGCAGGTGCTGTACATCGTGTAGCCGGCGAGCGAGATGGTCTTGAGTTTTTTTGTGGCTTTGCGGACGGTGCGAAGTTCGGCATGAGAGCTTGGGTCGCTCTCGGGGCCAACGGCGTTGCGGCCACGCATCAACACCTCTCCCGTGGCAGTGTGGACGATGAGCGCGCCGAAGGGAACAGGCGCTGCTGTCTCCAGACTGAGCGCAGTAAAGCGGATGAGACCCTCCATGAATCGGCGGTCTATCTCCTTCTGCTGCGGGCTGGAGAGATTTTTGGGGGCCATGTTGAACGCTAACACGGCGGCGCGACTGTTTCTACAAAGATTTATGGGTGTGCGGCATCGTCGACGAATTGTGTGGTGTAGGCGGCCTTTGGATCGATGGGATTCGTGATGACTTTGAGGTCAACGAGTTGCTGGTACATCGTGCTCCAGCGGTCGGTGGTGAAGTGGCCGAACTGGCTGGGGTCGGGTCCGGTGATGAAGTGCTGATCGCGTAGAGTTTGCGTGCTGAATTGCATCTGATCGGGGCTCATGGCCGGGTTGAGTTTGCTGATCTCGGTGTTGGCGGTGGTGGAATCGCTGAGATAGTCGCGCCAGCCGCGGAGGGAGGCTCGGACAAACTTTGCGACGAGTTCGGGGTGCTCGTGTAGGAAGGATGTTGCAGTGAAGACGACGCGGTAGGGTTGATAGCCCGTGTCGCTGATGAGCATGGTTTTGATTTCGGCTCCGCTCTTGCGAGCGAAGTAGGGCTCGGAGGTGACGAAACACTGTTGGATGTAGTTGGGGTCCTGGAGAAAGTTGGCGACGCTGTAGGTGGCGGGGATCTCGCGAAGGTTGGTGAGGTTGTAGCGCTTGAGTAGGTACTGAAACCAGATGGAGCCGGGTTTGACGGCGATGGTGTGCCCATTGAGATCAGCGAAAGACTGCACAGGCGAGTCTTTGTGCAGCATGATGGCTTGCGGGTCCTGTTGCATGGTGGCCATAACGGCAACGACGGGTAGGCCACGTGAGACAGCGACGAGAACCTGATCGGATGAGCCCATGGCGAACTGTGCTGCGCCACCAGAGACTTGGTTTTCTGCGGATACGAAGGGGCCACCGGGTATGATGCGGACGTCGAGGCCCTCGTCTTTGTAGTAGCCCTTGAGGAGGGCGTCGTAGAAGCCGCCGTGTTCGGGCTGGGGATACCAGTCGGTCTGGAATGTGATGACGATGGGGCCAGTGGCTGCTCGCTTGCAGGCGGTGAGCGAGCAGAGGGTTGCGATCAGAAAGAGGGCGGCTAAGCTCGTTCGGGGTCGCATGGGTATTGTCTCCGGTGTTTTTCAGCAAGGTAGCATCTGCTGTTTCGTCGGGCTATGAGGTAGCGGTTGTGAGCGTGGCAGCGAAGGCAAGTAAAGATGCGTCCTGCATTGGTGCGGCGATGAGTTGCATGCCGGTGCCGAAGGCAGCGCCGGTGTGCTCGCCCGGGAGCGTGACGGCTGGCAGGCCAGTAAGGCTGATGGGTGTTGTGTAGCGCAGGATGGTTGGGCGGATCCTGGATTGGTCGTGGCCTGCGTGTAGTTTGCTGACCGGGGCGCAGGGCAGGAGGAGAAGGTCGACCTGTTGGAAGATCAACGACATTTGAGAGCGGAAGACTGCGAGGCGTTTGTGGAAGGCATCGAATTGATCTGCTGTGATGGACGCTCCCCAGGCGAGACGCTCGGCGATGGCTGGTTCGAAGTGCTGATAGTGGCCGCGATGGATCGCTGCCGCTTCGCTGGCCTGGATGTGGGAAAAGATCTCCAGGCTGTCAGCCCAGAAGGTGGTGTCGATTGGGGTGAGTATGGCGCCGTGACGCACAAGCTGCTGCTGCCATGCGGAGTAGGCTTCGAGGACTTCGGGCTCGGCATCGTGGAGGAACTCTTCGCCGACGCAGCCGATGCGTGGATTGGATGGCGCGGATGAGGCGGCGATGTCGAAGATGGCGTTTGCGAGGGCTGGGCCGTCGCGAAGGTCGCGGAAGAGTAGACCGAGCGTGTCGAACGAAGGTGCGAGGTGAGCGCCGCCGGCCCATCGTTCTTCGCCGTGGCTGACACCGTGTGAGGAGCGGTAGCCTGCGAGTCCGCAGAGGGCAGCGGGGACGCGGACGGAGCCGCCCGTGTCAGTGCCGATGGCGGCGAGGGCTGAGCCCTCCTGCACGCTGGCTGCAGCACCGCTGGAGGAGCCTCCGGTGAGCAGAGTTGGATCGCGGGGTTGGAGGGAGTCGCCGTAGTCGACGCTCTCGCCGGTGATGCCGTAGGCGAGTTGGTGGAGGTGAGTTTTGCCTGGGATGATGGCACCTACATCTAGCAGACGCTGTGCTACCCATGAGTTAGTTGTAGCGACTGGGTTGAACTCGGCGTAGAAGCGTGAGCCGCAGGTGGTGATGGTGCCTGCTACATCGAAGCAGTCCTTGATGGAGATGGTAGTTCCATACAAGGCGGGACGGGCGTTGGCGTCGGGATAGAGAGATGGAAGCTGCTCGGCGCGTTGAAGCGACTCGGCTGTTTGGAGAGCGATGTAGGTGTTGTAAGAGGCGCTGCTGTTTGCTTTGGCGGCGGCCAGTGTTGCGATGGTGTCGATGTAGGTGTTGGAGGAGGCGAGCGCGTGTCGGAGGGAGGCGAGAGGAGACAGGTCATTTGTCATGGCGTTGGTCTACCTTATGCGCGAAAAAGCTATTGATGCGGGAGATCGTGGTGAGTGGGTCTCTGCATTTTACTGAGTTACTCGATTGTAGGGGCGA
Source organism: Tunturiibacter lichenicola (assembly GCF_051013355.1). Lineage (GTDB taxonomy): Bacteria > Acidobacteriota > Terriglobia > Terriglobales > Acidobacteriaceae > Edaphobacter > Edaphobacter lichenicola_F. The sequence continues at coordinate 2,785,124 of NZ_CP132944.1, forward strand.
TTGGCTCAGGCATGGTGAGGTAGAGAAGTACGATGCCAAGGACGACAAACATTCTGAAAGCGGCGTCCTGGCCGTTCCATGTTTTGGACTGCCACATGAGGAACCATTCGCCGCCGACGCAGAGGAACGCTATGAACCACATCAGCATTCCCAACGTAAGTGCAACGATGCCTAGTGTTTTGGCGCGGAAAAAGATTCCTTGTGTGAGGCGAATGGAGCGCAGCATCGCGACGCCGGACCACCAGCAGAGGACCGCCGTCACGGTCTCCCAAAGGATGATGGAGATATAGAAGAGTGTATGTATGACGGGCTGATTGATCGCTCTCCATGTGCCGTGGTTGCCGGGAAAGGTGGAGTCCATCTGCAGGATGTGGCGGACGAACTGGTAGTTGGAGTTGTAGTCCGTTGTGTTGTTGAAGACGACGAGCGAATAGAAGAAGGCGACGGCAAGGATCAGGAGAGATTTTGATAGCCGTGCGGCCATTAGTGGACTCCAGGAGCAAATGTCTGGAAGTAAGCCTGGAGGGCTTCGACAGTTGGCTTGTCGAACTCGGGATTGGCGGGCATCGCGGATTTAGGGTCGACCGATTTAGGATTGCGGATGTAGCGCTCGAAGGCTGAAGGTGACGTAGCTGCATATGTGCCGAGCGTCCGCCAGGATCTATTTGCTTTCGTGCCACCGTAGCTTCCCATGTTGTGGCAGCGGTAACAGTGCTGCTGCGCGATACGAAAGCCTTCGGTGACGAGGGGGATGGCCGCAGCGTCTCCGTGCGGCGCGATAGCGTGAAAGACAGGTTGCGAAGAACCGAAGTCGAGGCGAACCACCATCGCGGGGATCTTAGGGATCTCCTGATAGGAGAGAACACTAAAGGATGGCCTGAAGGCCTCATAGGTGATGAAGTACCTTCCGGGGTCGCTGGTGTGGGTTTGAGCGACCCAGGTCTTGACGGGTTTACCGTCGATCTTCAGTGCGAGGATTGGCCGGTGGGACTGAATGTACTCGCGAGTAAAGTCGGAGCGGTAGCCATCGGCGCAATGCGCCGTAACAAGATCAGAGTTGGAAGCGATACCCAGAGAGTTTTCGAGGACGTCGAGATAAACGCCTGTGATGACGATCTTTTCGTGCGCAAGTTCGCGGAAGTTGTCGTCGCCAGTCACTGGAACCGTGATTTGGGGAAGTGTCAGGAGATGCTCGTATGAGATGTAGCGGACTGCATTGCGAGCAGCATTCACGGTAGTGCCGGTAATTTCGAGATCCGAAGGAGCACCGCGGGTTGTCTGGAGAAGATGAGCGGTCGAAGGCGAGTCGGCGGCCGGTATGGTGAGACACGCACCGACGACCGCGATCAGCTTCAAGGGAGACATGCCCCAGATTATCGCGGATTTGCACTTCGCTGAAGTAAAGATTTGCTCTTCGCTGAAGTAAAAAGGATCGTTTTCACATCATGTAGTAGAGTACGGCCAATGAATGTAGAAAAAGCAATTCTGGATGCCGGGTATCAGTTGCCCTCGCCGCCTGCTGCGGGCGGCAACTATGTGCCAGCAAAGACGGTGGGAAAACTGGTGTATCTCTCCGGGGTTATTTCGTCGGATTCAAACGGCGTCATTACTGGCAGAGCCGGCGATGGGCGCGGAATAGAGGAGGGCTACGCCGCAGCGCAGGCTTGTGTTTTGTCGCACCTCGCTGTGCTGCGACAGCATCTGGGCTCGCTTGATGCGGTGAAGAGCATCGTGAGCGTAAATGGCTACGTGAATGCCGTCCCGGACTTTGCGGACTCGCCGAAGGTCATCAATGGTGCATCAGATTTATTGGTCAAGGTGTTTGGCGAAGCAGGGAAACATGTGCGTGCGGCGATCGGCGTAAGTGCCCTGCCGCGCAACGCTTTGGTCGAGCTGCAGATGGTTGTGGAGATCGAATAGACGTGGCCGAGCACAGTCTGAGCGCCGAACCGACGCACTCGCGGTGGAACCGTGAGTTGAAGCCTCGCCTGTGGATCGAATCCGGCGATGTGGTTCATCTAGAATGTCTGGACGCGAGCGGTGGGCAGGTCAGGCCCGGTGCGACGGTCGAGGAGTTTCTTGCGATCGATCGCGAACGAATCCATGCGTTGACAGGCCCGATCGGCCTGGTAGGAGCGGAGCCAGGCGATGTGCTTGAGGTGGGTGTGCTTGATGTGCAACACAAGGGATGGGGCTGGACGAGCGTAATAAGTGGACTCGGATTCCTCGACGAGCGATTTACGACGCCATATCTTTTTCATTGGCAGCTCGAGGAGAAGATTACGCAAACACTGGCGCCTGCTGTGGTTCCGCTTCGGCCGTTCTGTGGTGTGATGGGAGTTGCGCCGGCCGAGCCGGCTGAGTTTCGTACGCGTCCTCCGGGGAATTTCGGCGGAAATATGGATGTACGTGATCTGGTGGCGGGATCCACGCTCTATTTACCTGTGTTGAATCAAAGTGCTCTTTTTTCTGCGGGAGACGCGCATGCGGCACAGGGCGATGGTGAAGTCTGCATCAACGGCATCGAGTGCCCGGCCGATGTGTCGCTTCGATTCAAGCTTCACAAGCAACGACAGCTTGGAGGGCCGTTGGTCGAGGCTGCGAATACTACGACATATTCAGGTTCAAACGGCGCGTGGATCGTCGTTGAATCGGGGACGGACACGATGGCCGCGGCGAGAGCGGCAACCTCTCGCATGATTGATCTGCTCGTGGCTGAGTGGGGCTTTTCTCCTGTCCATGCTTATATTTTATGCAGCGTCGCGATGGACCTTCGCTTGGCGCAGGTGGTGAATCGTCCAATGATTACTGTCGCTGCATCGATCTCGAAGAGGGTTTTGCCACAGCGTACTTTGTTTTAGAGAACGAGAGATTGTGAGTCAGCCAATAGTGTTAATTGACGATGCAAAGACCATCGGTGAACTTCAGGAGCTCTATCCTCTTTACGAGAGGGCTCTGGTCAACAACGACGTTGATACGTTGACGAAGATGTTTTGGGCTGCACCGCAGGTCATGCGCTTCGGTGTCTCTGAAAACCTCTATGGGATCGAAGAACTGGAAGCGTTTCGCAAGGGTCGTTCTGCTGTTGGGCTCGCGAGGGTGGTGAAGCGGCTAGACATTGTTGCGTTTGGTGAGGATGTTGGGAGCATCACGCTTGAGTTTGAGCGGAATGGGGTCGATGGCAAGATCATCCGTGGCCGGCAGAGCCAGATGTGGATTCGGATGCCAGAGGGTTGGCGCATTGTTGCAGCGCATGTTTCGTTGCTGGCTTAGATGATGCACTCGGTGACTAGTGGCGAAGCGCGAGAATGCCCGCGAGTGGGATGCGAACCCACGTCGGTCGATTGTCGAGTTCGTAGAGTAGTTCGTACAACGATTTCTCCAGCAGATATGCGTTGAGCAGGAGTTGTGCCTGAGCCGCTCGTGGTATCAGATCGGGATTCGCCACGTGAACTGTGTGTTGATAGGTGCGGAGGAACTCCGTCGATACAGCGTTCTGCCAGAGGCTGGCCCAAGGCTCGAGATTTTTGGCGTCGTCCGGGCGTCGTTGTGCGAAGGCATTGTGGGCTGCGTAGGCAGCATAACTGAACGAGCGCAGCATTCCGGCGACATCTTTCAGTGGAGACTGCTTAGCTCGGCGCGCAGCAAGACTTCGAGCGGGCTCTCCTTCGAAGTCGAGGATGACGTAGTCGCCGTGCGAACGAAGTACCTGGCCTAGATGGTAGTCGCCGTGGATGCGAATGCGCTGGCCGGCTTCGGCAGGTGTAGCGGAGGCGATTGCGCGCGCGCGCGCAAAGAGTTGAATGCGTCGACTTAATAAGAGCGCAGCGTTGTCGGCTGTGGTTTCGGTCAGTTGAGACATGCCGCGCTTCAGTGCTTCGAGTGTGAGATTTAGTTGGGCGTCGATGCGGTCGGCCTCGGCGACGAGATCGGCGGTGGTGAAGCACTCGGCCATGAAAGCAGCGTTCTGAGTAGGTGTTGCAAGGGCGAGATGCATCTCGGCGGTGCGACGGCCAAGCATGGATGCGGCGTCGAGGGACAGGCCAGCGTGCTCTCGAGCGAGGGCCGGAGGTGGCTCGTCTGTGAGAAGACTGGGCTCGGAGCCCAGGTCTTGTGGAGCGGGCAGCGTGGCGACGCTGTCGTAGTAGTGGGAGAGTTCGTCGAGAGTCCACTGCCAGCCGTCGCCTTCGTTTTCGACCAGGCTTTGAAGCATGGCAACTGTTGTCGGCTCCCCGTTTTTCGAGCGGAGTGTGATCTCACCAAGGAAAGGAGGGATGCGTGGGAAGTGCGCTGTCTCGGTCAGGAATCGGCCGATCTCAGTGTCGGGGTTTTCGCCCGGTTGCAGGCGCCGGAAGATCTTCATAATGAGCTTGGCGTCATACAGGATGGAGGTGTTGGACTGTTCGGCCGACCCTGTGCGGGCGGGCAGCGGACCGGTGCCACGAGCTTTCGTAAAGGCGCTGCTTCGGTGGCCGACGACAACCCCATTGCGTGTGTTAATTTCACCGCCGGTTTCGATGAGATGGAGAATCGCCTGACGTGCATCTTCGCTCGCAATCGCATCGTGCAGGATTGCCGGACCGTCACTGGTCGTGACAGTGGCTACGATGCTGGCTGGGTCGGAGGCGCGGATTGTCTCTGCAGCCTCGCCGGTGGTGATGGTGAGGCCAAGCTGATAGACGTCGGTGGCGTCGTCGTTATACGTCAGCTGAAGAAAGACAACGACTGCGTTCAGCTCGGGGAGAAGCGCGGAGTCATTTACAGCAATCGTTTTGATCGTTCTGGATTTCGCACCAAACCAACGTTGGCGAGGCAGATAGGCGATGAGTAGTTGCTGAAGCAGCGGCAGACCTTCGCCCGTGAGAATGCCTTCGATGCCGTGGCTGAACAGACTTACGATGGGTTCGTCTACGGGGACCTCAACTGGCTCCGGTGCTGCAGGTGCGGGTTGAAGCTCAAGCCAAAGGAATGAGTATGGCGCAAGTGTGAGCGGATATGGCTGTGCGGTAATGGTGGGAAATGTGACGTAGCCCAACATCTCAACGGGTATCATGCCGGCGAACTTGGAGAGGTCGAGGGAGACGGGCTGCGAAAAGCGCGAGAGGTTCGCTACACAGAGGACGGTCTCGCAGTTGCCATTTTCTTCATACTGGCGAACGTAGGCCAGGACCTTTCTGTTTTCAGGATTGAGGAACTCCTGCGTGCCGCGGCCGAAGACGTGGAAGAGCTTGCGCAGCGCGATCATGTTGCGGGTCCAGTGCAGCAGCGAGGATTGATCGGACTGCTGCGCTTCAACGTTGATGGACTGATAGCCCCAGATTGGATCAGTGATGACTGGGAAGTAGAGGCGGGCTGGAACGGAGGTAGAAAAACCAGCGTTGCGGTCAGAGTTCCACTGCATGGGCGTGCGGACGCCGTTGCGATCGCCGAGGTAGATATTGTCGCCCATGCCGATCTCGTCGCCGTAGTACATGATGGGCGTGCCGGGAAAGCTGAGCAGCAATGAATTCAGCAGCTCGATGCGACGTCGGTTGTTGTCTACCAGTGGCGCGAGACGGCGGCGAATGCCAACGTTGATGCGCATGCGCGGGTCGGCCGAGTAGGCGAGATACATGTAATCGCGTTCATCGTCGGTGACCATCTCGAGTGTTAGCTCGTCGTGGTTGCGCAGGAAGAGGCCCCATTGGCAGTTATCAGGGATTGCGGGGGTTTGCGCCATGATGTCGGTGATGGGGAGACGATCTTCCTGACGGAGCGCCATGTAGATGCGCGGCATCAGGGGGAAGTGAAAGGCCATGTGGCACTCGTCGCCGTCACCGAAGTAGGGTCGGACGTCTGCGGGCCACATGTTGGCCTCGGCGAGTACCAGGCGGTTTTCGTATTCGGCGTCGATGACGGCGCGAATCTCTTTTATTTTGACGTGGGTTTCGGGCACGTTCTCGCAGTTGGTGCCGTCACGCTCGATGAGATAAGGAATGGCATCGAGCCGGAGAGCGTCGACGCCCATGTCTAGCCAGAATCGCATCGCCGTAAGAACTTCTTCCATGACGCGAGGGTGGTCGAAGTTCAGGTCGGGCTGATGGGAGAAGAAGCGGTGCCAGTAGTACTGCTGCGCGACATCATCCCAGGTCCAGTTGGACTTTTCGGTATCGGTGAAGATGATGCGGACACCTTCGAAGAGCTTGTCGGTATCGCTCCAGACGTACATGTCGCGCTCGGGAGAGCCCTTGGGAGCGAGGCGTGCAGCCTTGAACCATGGATGTTGATCGCTGGTGTGGTTGATGACTAACTCGATCATCACCTGCATGCCGCGCAGGTGAGCGGCGTCTAAGAATTGCTTGAAGTCGTCGAGCGTCCCGTAACTTGGGTTGACGTCGACGTAGTTGGCGATGTCGTAGCCATCATCGCGAAGCGGAGACGGGAAGAACGGAAGCAGCCAGAGACAAGTGACGCCGAGATCCTGAAGATAGTCGAGCTTCGACATCAGGCCGGGGAAGTCGCCGATGCCATCCGCATTGGAATCCATAAAGGCGCGGACATGGATCTCGTAGATGATCGCGTCCTTGTACCAAAGTGGATCGGTGGTGCTGCTGACTTTTTTCACTCGTCGTCCTCGTGCTGGTTGCTCGTCTATGGTGTGGTCGGTGTCGAATCGGGTGCAGCCTCAGCCTTTGGCAGTTGAAGCAAGCGGAAGACGTGCGCGGGCATTATGTCAGGACGCAGCGCAACGTAGTTGCTGCGATCATGCCATTGATAGCGCACGCCGGTAAGGAGGTCTTCTATTTCGAAGTTTTCATTGTGCGGAATGGCTAGCCGCTTCAAGTCGAGATCGATCCAGCCGGCCTGCTCCTGAGCAGGATCGAGATTGACGGCAACGAGAATCCGATTGGCTCCACTGGATTTGCTGTAACAGATGATGTTGGAGTTATCGACGTGGTGGAAGTGAAGTGAACCGTCGCTTTGGAGAGCAGCGTTGTCGCGACGGATCTGATTTACCTTCGTAATCAGAGAGGCTAGGCTGGTACTTGCAGCGCGGTCCCATTGGCGGATCTCGTACTTCTCGCTGTTGAGGTACTCTTCACTCCCTGGCTTGGCTGGGAGATTTTCGCCGAGTTCGTAAGCGGGGCCGTACATGCCGTAGTTCGCACCCAGCGTTGCTGCGAGGATGAGACGTTGCATAAATGCAGGCCGCCCACCGTTTTGAAGAGCGGCGTGGAGAATGTCTGGTGTATTTGGCCAGAGATTGGGGCGGAAGAAATCGGTGATTGGCGGTTTGGTGATCTCCTCAAAATATTGCTCCAGCTCGTCCTTCGTGTTGCGCCAGGTGAAGTAGGTATAGGACTGGGTGAAGCCAGCCTTCGCCAACGAATACATGACGTGCGGGCGAGTGAACGCCTCCGCAAGAAAGATGACATCGGGATATTTTTTGCGAATCTCGCCGATGCACCACTCCCAGAAAGGAAGGGCCTTCGTATGTGGGTTGTCGACGCGGAAGATACGAACGTCGCGACGAATCCAGTAGATGAAGACATCGCGCAGTGCTTCCCACAGGCCACGCCAGTCAGTTGATTCGAAGTTGAGTGGGTAGATGTCCTGGTACTTTTTTGGTGGATTTTCGGCGTATTGGATGGACCCGTCCGGGCGAATGTTAAACCACTCGGGATGCTCGGCAACCCAGGGGTGATCCGGCGAACATTGAAACGCTATGTCGAGTGCCAGCTCCATGCGGTGCTCGCGAGCCGCGGCAACGAGGGCATCAAAGTCGCGCAGGGTGCCGAGTTCAGGGAGGATCGCTTTATGGCCGCCCTCCTTTGCGCCTATAGCCCAGGGGCTGCCTGGGTCGTCTTTGGTGCTGACGACATTATTGTTACGACCCTTGCGAAATGCGGTGCCGATGGGATGGATCGGAGGCATGTAGAGCACATCGAAGCCCATCGCCGCGATGCTTGGCAGAAGTGCCTTCACATCGGCGAAAGTTCCATGACGCCCAGGATCGGGAGAGGTGGATCGGGGAAAAAGTTCATACCAGGTCGAATAACGGGCGCGCTCACGATCGACCCACAGATGCAACTCACGCGAGTACCGGACGGTGAGAAGAGGATCTGGATATTGTGCAGCGACTTCGATGATTTCGTCGCTCAGCGGATATTCGTAAGGCGTGGCTTTACTCTTGGCCAGCTTTTCCAGCTTGGCTGCCGTCTCTCCGAGAAGTTTGCTGTCGGACCCTGAAGCCCGCTGTGCAATCTGCTCCAGTAGCAGCGCGCCAGAGCGTAATGCAAGCGCAACGTCCTGTGAGCCCGCCACGGGCTGGGCGTCTATTCGTTTCTGTAGATCAGAGCTCCACGTATCGAAGTGATCGACCCATCCTTCGATCGTGAAGAGCCAGTCGCCGAGTTCATCTGCCGTGAAAGTTGCCGACCAAAGATCGTTGGTGAGCGGAACAAGCGGTGCGGAACGCCATTCGGTCTTGCTCGAATGCCGATACAGCAGACGGCCAGAGACGTGATCGTGTCCATCTCCGAAAAGTGCTGCAGTTACGGTCACAACATCGTCGAGGGTTCGTTTTGCTGGATAGCGACCGCCGTCCACTTGAGGGGAGACCTCTTCTATAACGACTCGCTTCCGGCCTTCGATTGGTTTCATACTCACTCAGATCTTTCTACTCAACTTTTTTCGTACTTATAGTACCCCTGTCGTGTTGCAGAGGCATTTGTCCAGATTACGTGAGGTGCCTCTAAAGAAGATGCAGGTTGAGCCGCATACGTTGCTGTGGCCGGAAGTGCTAGCAAGAGGCCGTTTAGCGAAGGACTGCAACCCCGTATTGGTCGAGGGTGACGGTTGAAACTGTACCTCCCGCCAGCACGTCAACCATTGCCTGGGGAAGGGTAATCGTGCGCGGCTCAGCTCCGTAGTTTGTCAGAATGAGCACGCGTTTGCCCTCCCCTGATCGGATGGATACGTCGATGTCACTTGGAAGATCGGGCATGATCGCCTGGAGGCCTGCTTCGGCCATCATCCACTGTGCGGCAGCCTTCATGGTTGCTTCGTCGAGTGCAGCACCGATGTAGGTAATGCTGCCTTTGCCTACCTTGCGCGTCACAGCAGCGGGTTGGCCGTCCAGCCATCCGTTACTTTTTCCGTAACGCATCAGGACCTGCGTCTCGGGCAATTTGATGCCGATCTGCTCTGCCCAGATCTTGTCCTGGCCGTTGCCCCAGGTTCCCTCCAGTGGCACGGTGGTATCGAGTGCATACCACTGCTCCACTCGTGCACCGAGTAGATCCGCCAAAGGGCCGGGCTGACGTTGCGGAGACAGGCTGTTGTCTTCGTCTTTCATGCCGCTCCTTTGTCCGAGAACCAGGTGTCCGCCGCCGCGGACGTAGGCTTCCAGGTTTGCCGCAGCTGCAGGGGTGAGCACGTTCAGCGCAGGTGCGACGACAAGTTTGTAGCTCCCGAGAGGAGCAGTGTCCGAGACGACATCGACAGAGCGCGCCAGAGAACGCAGCGGCCCGTAGAAACTCAGCAGCGAGTTAAGGGGTCGAATGCTTTGTTGTGTCGCTGCCAATTGATCGCCCATCGACTGTTGTAGTCCTGAAGCACAGCGACCTGCGATTCGACGGTGGTCCCAGCCAGTACCGGAGCGGCTTTTTCAAACTCTGCTCCTAATTGCTTGACTTCGTCGTAGAGCGGCACTGGTGATCCGTCTGCGCCAACAAGTACGCCATGATACTGTTCCTGCCCATTGAGCGCGCTTCGCCACTGCCAATACTCGACTGCTTCCGCACCGTGGCCAACGTCATGCCACGCCATCGCGCGAACTTCTCCCTTGTTCAACGCGTTGTTGTCAGGACTCCAGTTCACAGACCCGGGCTGCGTCTCCATTACCCAGAAGTTTTTGCGAAGGAAGCCACGAGTGAGATCGTGTGCAGCCCCATTGTGAACGATGTCTAACTGACCAGTGCCGACGTAGTCGTCCCACGAAGCAAAGTCGAGATCCTGCGAGACAGTGTAGTGATCATAGGCGTCGAACCACCCCATCATGTTCGTGGTGATGGTCTGTCTCTTGTCGGCGTGGGCACGTATCGCGTCAAGCTGGTTCTTTTGATAGCTCCGCCACGTATCGGAGACGAACTGCTTCCAGTTCAACAACAGCCCGGGGTTTCCCTCGGCTTCTTCGATGGGAATCTGCCGCCAATCCTGATACGTCTCGCTCCAGTATGAGGTCGTCCATCTTGTGTTCAGGTTGTCCAGGGTCTTGTACTTCGCGTGAAGCCAGTCCTGGAACTGCGTTCGCGTCGCCTCTCCATAGCTTTCTTCGCCGTACTCATTGTCGATCTGCCAGCCGATCACATTCGGATCGTGCCCAAATCGCTCCGCCATCCTGGAAGCAATCGTGCGAGCGAGTTCGCGGTACTTTGGGTCGGACCAGTCGAACTGCTGGCGGTTGCCGTGTGCATCTTTCCGACCGTTCTCCATCGTGCGAACCGTTTGCGGATACTTTGTCGTGAGCCAGGCCGGTGGCGCGGCTGATGGAGTGCCAATCACAACTGCAATGTGGTGCTTCTCCGCAGCTCGAACGGCGTGCTCGAGCCAGTCAAGCTGATAGTTCCCCTCGCTCGGCTCGAGCGTACTCCAGGCAAACTCTCCTACGCGAACAAAGTTGATGTGCGCTGCTTCCATGAGTTGTAAGTCGGCATCCCAACGCGATTCTGGCCACTGTTCCGGATACCATGCCGCTCCAAGGAGCAAGGCGGGTTTGCGTGGAGCGGGCGGCAGAGCCGATTGTGCAAAGACGAAAGGGCAGAGCAGAAAAGCGATAGCTGGAAGAATACGTCGCAGCATGGAAACTCCTAAAGATTATCCAAACAGAACGTAGTAAACACTAACAAATCTTTTGGTCCGTCGTACTTGCACGGCCGAGGGTTGATGCAATCGAGACGACCTAAGCGTCAATTTCGATTTTCGTACTCTGGTAACCTAACGACTCTGGGAAAGATGTCGGGTAGGACCACGGGACCGCCAAACTACTCTTGAAGGATCATGATCGGGCAACATCTGAACCGATTGGCGCACGGAAGCAGGGCAGAGGTTTATGAAAGTATTGACCGTTGATCTCAGCAAGATAGTTGCACCAACCTTTCTTCTTGCAGCGTTGTCGACGAACGTCACTATGGTGTGCGCGCAGCAACTCAATCTGAGCCGCAGCGGTGCAACCGTTCTTGTCGAAGCTTACGCTCCAAATATCGTTAGGGTAAGCCTGAGCCTGCATCGCGACGACGCATTGGCCGGGCCGGGCTTCGGAATATCGGCGAAGGTAGCTGCGCAGGGTTGGACCGCTGAAACCACACCAAGCGGAGATGCGATGCAATCCTCCCGCATGGTGGTGACAGTTGCGCCTGAAAGTGGAAGACACGCTCCCACGGGGACACGGGCGGACATTGCGAAGTTCTTCAATGGATCAACGCCCGGAGTCGGCATTAAGATCAGGACTCCCGACGGAACCACTTTGCTGGAGATGAACGGATGGCAGATGTCTGTGCCGAACCACAAGGATGGTAACGCTGATATCTTGTACGATCGCAGGCCAACGGATGCGCCATTCTTTCAGGTGGGAGCTACCTTTGTCTCGCCAAAGGATGAGCACTATTACGGACTTGGGCAGAATCAGGAGGGGTATCTCGATCGCCGTGGGCATGCAGTGCGATGTGCTCACGACTACAACGCCCCCGCGGGCCAAAGTGTATGTGTGCCATTTGTAGTTACGAATAAAGGATATGGGATCGTCTGGGACAACCCGTCGGCAACGACTGTGGCGTTTGGCTTCAACGATGTGACGCGGTGGACCTCCGATGTGGGGCAGCGAGTTTCGTTTTTTGTCATAGCGGGAAAGAGTTATGACGAAATCTACTCAGGCTACCGGTTGCTTACTGGAGATACGCCGATGCTGCCGAAGTCAGCCTATGGGTATATCCAATGCAAGCAGCGGTATATCAGCCAGGACGAATTGATGGCTGTTGCAAAGGGCTATCGCGATCGGCATCTGCCCATCGACGATCTCGTCATCGACTGGTTCCACTACACGAAGATGGGCGAGATGGACATGGACCCGGCGAAGTGGCCGGATCCGACGGCGATGAACAAGGAACTGCATGCGATGAACTTCCACACAATGATCAGTGTGTGGCCACGTTTCGTTCCTGAAGACCGGTACTACGCGACTATCTTGAAGAATGACTGGTTCGAGAAGCTCGCGGATGGAACGCCAACGAACGGTCTGCCGTACGACCGTGCCGGATCGGATATCGATACCACCAATCCCGACGCGGCGCAGTGGTACTGGAACATCGTGAAAGAAAACTATGTCGCCAAAGGCTTTGATGCATTCTGGGCAGATGAGACGGAGCCTGATCTGCCACCGAATGGCAGCTACTGGCACATAGGTCCGGGGACTCAGTTCTTCAATGTCTTTCCGTTGTTCCATACAGCGGCGTTTTATAACGGCTTCCGAAGAGACCTTCCGTCGAGAGCGCTCATTCTTGCTCGCGACTCGTATCTGGGTGCGCAGCACAACGGCACGATCTTCTGGTCGTCGGATATCAATGGCAACTGGGATACGTTGAAGCGGCAGGTGCCGACCGGGATCAACTTTGTAGCCTCCGGAATGCCTTACTGGAGCACAGACATCGGTGGGTGGCAGTATCTGCCTCAGTCGCACAAGCCTGACAAGGCGCCCCTGCTTGACCCCTCCGATGCGAGAGCGAACGTCGGAAACAATGACGACTATCCGGAGCTCTACGTTCGATGGTTTGAGTATGGCGCGTTTCAGCCGAACTTCCGTAGCCACGGCAGCCGTCCGCAGAACGAGGTCTGGTCGTACGGCAAGCAGGCTGAGCCGATTCTCGAGAAGTATCTGCGGCTACGTTATCAGCTGATGCCGTACCTCTACTCGCTGGCTCACACCACCCATGAGACCGGAGCGCCGTTTATGCGCGGGCTATTCATGGACTTTGGATCTGACCCCAATGTTGCGAATATTGGCGATGAATATATGTTCGGCCCGTCGATTCTGGTCGCTCCAGTGACGGAGCAGGGAGTGACTTCGAGGAGCGTTTATCTGCCCTCGGGTACGGACTGGTACAACTACTGGACGAATGAGCGCGTACATGGTGGCCAGACGGTTACAGTTGCCGCACCCATCGATACGCTTCCTCTGTTCGTTCGGGCTGGGGCAATTCTTCCGCTCGGCGAGCCAGTGGAGAGCACGAATGACACACAGCGAATTGCCAGGCTGCGAGTCTATCCCGGGGCCGATGGCGACTTTGACATCTATGCGGACGACGGCACAACTTACAACTACGAAAATGGCCAGTCGGAGCTTACAAAGCTACATTGGGGGAACGCATCGAGGAAGCTGGACCGTTCGGGCGCAAAGCTGAGCGTAGTCTCGGAGCAGGGTTTGATCGAGATAGTTGGTTCCAGGCAGTAACTGAGGAGAACGTATGAAGATTAGCTTTGATGGCAAGATCGTGATCGTCGCTGGCGGGACAGGTGGACTGGGGAGATCGGTTAGCCTCGCGTTTCTCAGGGAGGGAGCCTCAGTCGCAGTGACTTACCGCCGCGAAGAAGAGCTCGCTGCTCTCAAGAGTGCCGCTGGTGAGAATGGTTCCGCGCTGTCCGGCTACAAGGTTGACGTCACGGATGAGAAGTCGACGGCAACGTTTGCCGAGGGACTAGTCAGCCAGCATGGCAAAGTGGATGCGCTGGTCAACACCGTCGGCGGCTATGCCGGTGGCATTCCGCTTTGGAAGACGGAAACGTCAGTACTCGAGCAGATGGTGTCGTTGAATCTGCGTTCAGGCTTCAATCTGTCGCGTGCTGTTCTGCCTGCGATGTTGAAACAAGCCCACGGATCGATCGTCAACGTCGCGGCAAAGGCTGCATTGGATCATGGGGCAGGTGCATCCGCCTATGCAGCGACAAAGGCTGCTGCGGTGGCGATGATGGATTCACTCGCTGCAGACGTCAAAGGGATGGGAGTTAGGGTCAACTCCATCCTTCCGAGCATCATAGATACGGCGGCGAATCGGCAGGCGATGCCGGATGCGAAGTTTACTGTGTGGCCAAAGCCGGAGGACATCGCGAAGGTGATCCTTTTCCTATGCAGTGACGAGTCCAGGGTCATTCACGGCGCAGCAATCCCTGTATACGGAGACAGTTAGTCGTCAGGCCGTGTCGTTGGGGCACACGAACTATAGGGGGCACAGAAGTTAACGAGAAACCATGCACCGCTGCGATACTGAAAGGTGTCTAATCGTTAAAGCTCATGGCGACCACGAATCTACCCAAACCGAGCTCCTTCGACCGTACGCTTGCCAGCGCGCGTTCGACGATGATGTTCAGTGAGGTCGTCAGGCTTGCGGTCGACAGCTTCCGCTCCAGCAAGACGAGATTCCTGCTTACGATGCTTGGTATGGTCATCGGCTCAACTTCTATCATTCTGGTGGCTACGCTGGGGTCCACAGGCAAGCAGTATGCGCTGGATCAGCTCACCAGCCTTGGCCCGAATAAGATTGAGCTGCAATACGCAGGCGGCACGATCTCTGGTCCAGACAACACCAGCACGCCGGACTACATGACCCTCGATGACATGCATGCGGTCCTCGAGCAGGTTCCCGACATCGTCGCCTCGTCCCCGATGCTGGAGTTTCACGACAACGTCAGCATCGGCAGCGGCATAACCAAGTCCACCATGCTCCTGGGCGTGTCTCCGCAGTATCGGATCGTACGCAATCTTGTCATCCTCGCTGGTCGCTTCTTCGACGATCAAGACGCAGTGGCGCACGAAAAGGTCGCCGTTATCGTTAAGCCGTTCGCGGAACAGCTCTATGGAAGCGTGAATGATGCCGTTGGTAAAACCGTCAGCGTCAAGGGCATTCCCTTCATCATCATCGGTGTCTTTCGGGAAAGCATCGATACCGAGGGGGAGTCTGAAATCAGCGACCATACTTTGCTCATACCTTATCCGGTCGCACGCTACTTTCAGGGAACCGCTGAGCTGAAAGAGATCTTTTTCACTATGCGTGAGCCTTCCATGGTGGTTCCTGCCAAGGACCGCATCCTCGCGATCATCCGATCGCGTCACTATGCGAGCTCGGTTTACAACGCGCAGACGCTCACCGATCTTCTCACCAAAATGGCACAGATCGCGGATATGCTCACCATCGTGCTGACTCTTGGCTCCGGTATAACCCTCATCGTCAGCGGCGTCGGCATCATGAACAGTATGCTTGCCAACGTGCAGTCGCGCCTCAAGGAGATTGGTATTCGTAAGGCGCTTGGCGCAACCAGTCGCGAGATTCGACTTCAGTTCCTCACGGAGGCAGTCTTCCTCTCGCTCAGCGGTGGGGTGATCGGCACACTTCTCGGCCTTGCGATTCCGTATACCCTGGGGCTACTGACGCCGTTCAAAATTCCAATCAACCCATGGGCGCCGGTGTTTGCGCTCGGAAGCTCCATGCTGGTCGGCATACTCTTCGGGACCATCCCCGCGAACCGCGCCGCACGGCTAGACCCCGTGCAGACCCTCAAGTACGAGTAACTCCATTTCTTCCCATCAAAAGAGCCCATTGCAAAAACAAAGCGCATCAGCCCCAAGCGAAAACTTCGCGGGACCGATGCGCTTTTGATTTTGTACTGCAGAAAACCTAAGCGGTTGCTGCTGCTTCGGCCTCTGGCTGGTCGCCCTTGACCGTCACCTTCACGTGGCTGGTAACTTCGCGGTGCAGCTTCACGGGAACGTGGTACTCGCCAATCGTCTTCAGCGGCTCCTCGAGAGAGATCTTGCGACGATCGATGGTGAAGCCCTTCGCTTCAAGCTGGTGAGCGATGTCGCCCGAAGTGACCGAGCCAAAAAGATGCTCATTCTCTCCGACCTTGCGCTCGAACACAAGCTCAACCGCGGAGAGCTGCGTGGCTAACTGCTCGGCTCCAACCTTCTCCTTGGCGGTCTTGCGAACGGCCGATGCCTTCATCTGCTCGATGACTGCCTTATTTGCGAGGGTCGCTTCGATTGCGAGCTTCTCCGGCAGCAGGTAGTTGCGCCCGTAACCGTCAGCGACCTTGACCACATCGCCGCGATGTCCGAGCTTGTTTACGTCTTCCTTCAGAATGACTTCCATTGCATATCTCCGATTTCGTCTCTGGCTTCAGGTGCCGCCAGTCTTGCGTATCCAGTAGTCCGCCGAAGCGGAGAAGTTAGAAGCGTGCAGCGAAGGCGAGCAGTGCGATGTTGCGCGACTGCTTGATTGCCAGGCTGAGCTTGCGCTGGTGGCGTGTGCAGACACCGGTCAAACGACGCGGAACGATCTTGCCACGCTCGGCGACAAAGCCCTGAAGCAGGCGAACGTCGCGATAGGAGATGGCGTCAATCTTCTCGGTGCAGAACTTGCAGACCTTCTTGCGGCGGAAGAACTTGCGGCCACCAGGACCACCGCCAGGTGCGCCGGCGGGACGTGGGGTGCGAGGACCCGCGCCAGGGCCAGAGTGCGACGGGCGGGGTGTTGGTGCGTGCTGCTCAGTGGATTGCGTGCTGGTTTCGTCAGCCATGATATTTCCCTCTCAGGTACGTTGTGCCTGCCTTCGCTCCAGACCCGCAATGGAGTCTCTGAACATTCGATCAAGTTAGATCGAGTGGAAGCGAATTCGGCGATCGTGATGCGTTGTGCGATGCGGTTTCAGCCTCATCGCAAAAAAATGATGCGAAGACAGAAGTTAGACAGCTGCGGAGACAGTCTCGGAGGCTGCGTCAGACGCAACAGGAGCAACTGGCTTCTTCTCTTCTTCGGTCTCGACTGCGGCAGCAGCCTGCACGGGAGCCGCGATCGGCTGCGCGCTGCGCTTCACCTTGGTGTCGCGGATGGCCTTAACCTTCGCGAGGCGCTTCTCTTCTTCGTCCATGCGAACGGTGATGAACTTGATCACCTGCTCGGAGACGCGGAGGCGACGCTCGATCTCAGTGATCAGCGAACCGGCTGCGGCAACGTTTAGCAGGATGTAGAAACCGTCATTGAACTTGCGAACGGTGTAGGCGAGCCGGCGGCGGCCCATCTTCTCGACGCTCTTCACTTCGCCGCCACCATTGGTGACGTTCGCGGAGAAGCCTTCAATCAGCTTGTCGAGTTCTGCTTCTTCAACGTCCGGGCGGACGATGAACATGATTTCGTAGGTACGATTCATTCGATTACTTCTTTCTGCGAAGTTCTGCTTCGCACCGTGCTGGCGTCTGTTCTGCCAACCCGGTTTGGAATTTCGACTACGTCTAAGTAGCAACCTTCGCTACTTCTTCTTTACCTCTCCTTCGGCGTATCCGATCCATTCTCCGGATCGTCTGGCCGACGGTTGAATCTGTTCATCGCGGCGCTGACCCCTTCGGTCAACATCGCCTCGACAGCAGCTTTCGCCCTGTCGAGTACTTCATCCAGCACCACAAGCTCCTGCTTGCGAAACTGCGACAGCAGATAATCCCTGCCGCCGGCTTTGATCTCTCTGCCATCCTCCAGTGCCGGTTTCCCAACACCGATGCGAACGCGCAACCACTCTTCCGTTCCAAGCGCACCGGAGATCGACTTCACTCCGTTGTGCCCGTTTGCTCTGCCATTCGCGCTGATGCGTAGCCTGCCCAGCGGAAATGCAAGCTCGTCATAGAGGACGATCAGATCCTCGGACGGAACTTCAATCTCCAGCTCCTGAACCAGCGCGGCTACGGAAAGCCCGCTCAGATTCATGAACGTCTCAGGTTTAGCCAGCAGAACTTCGTGCCCTGCAAGCCTTGCCTTCGCCGTCAGTGCACGTCCCCGACGATTGGAGAGGACCACGCCGCAATCGTCCGCGATGCGATCCACTGCGAGAAAGCCAGCGTTGTGCGGCGTGAACTGATACTCGATACCGGGGTTGCCGAGACCGACAATCAACTTCACGCTTTGTTTCCCTTTCCAGCAAACTCAGGCGGCCTGCAGATCTCGAAAGATTCGCAGGCCGCGTAAAACTACTTCTTCTTCGCGTCCTTGGCATCGGCAGCAGGAGCAGCAGCGGCCGCATCCGTCTTACCCTTCTTGGCAACCTCTGGCTCGGTCGGCGCAGCGACAACCGCGTCAACAGCAACGACCTCTTCCTTGATTGCGGTGACGTGAGCGACAGTCGCGTGCTCGTCGCCCAGGAACTTGATGCTGCCCGAGTGCGGCAGGTCGGAGACGTGGATCACTCCATGCAACTCGAGGCCAGAAACATCGACATCCAAGTGGCTCGGAATGTCTGTCGGCAAGCACTCGATCTCGACCTCACGCATAACGTGATCGAGAATTCCGCCCTGTGTCTTCACGCCGGCAGGAACGCCAACCAGCTGAATCGGCACCGATACGCGCATCATCTTGTCCATTGCAATGCGCTTCAGGTCGATGTGCAGCAACGTGCCCTTGATCGGCTCATTCTGCCAGTCAACAATCATGGCCTTCACAACAGCCGAGCCTTCAACGTTGAGGTCGAAGATCGTGTTGTGTCCCGAATCGGAGTGCAGAATCTTGGTGATCACGCGAGGGTCAACTGCAACCGCAACTGCGTCCTGGCCCGCACCGTAAACAACCGCGGGAATCTTACCGGCGACACGAACGCGACGAGCTGCATTCTTGTTGAACTTGCCCTCACGGGGCGTTGCGACGACTGCTTCAATATTGGATGTTGCCATGATGAATCTTCCTTTCGGGCACAGAGTTGAGCTCTGCTCCCTTTGTTCTTTGTGAAAGCTACCTGGGTTACCAGGCCGCCCTCAGCTATTGCGACCTAGTTGAACAGCGTACTGACGCTGGTCTCCATGTGAATACTCTCGATCGCGCGGCCAAGCAGACCAGCAATCGAAAGCACTTTAATCTTCTCCACCTTCAACGCGTCTTCGCGCAGAGGGATGGTATTCGTCACGATCAACTGCTCCAACCGTGATGCTGCGATACGCTCGACAGCTGGCCCCGAAAGTACCGGATGCGTCGCGCACGCATAAACTTTTCCTGCACCCTCAGCCAGCAGCGCATCCACCGTCTTCACCAGTGTTCCGGCGGTGTCAATGATGTCGTCGAGGATCAAGCACGTCCGGCCTTGTACATCGCCGATCACGTTCATCACCTCGGTGACATTGATGTCGGTCCGCCGCTTGTCGACGATGGCCAACGGTACATCCAGCTTCTTGGCGAAGAAGCGCGCGCGCTCCACGCCACCTGCATCCGGCGAAACAACCGTCAGATTGGGCAGGTCAAGCTCCCGGAAATAGCTCACCAGCACCGGGCTGGCAAACAGGTGATCCACCGGAATATTGAAGAACCCCTGAATCTGCGCTGCATGCAGATCGACGAGCAGAGCACGGTTTGCACCGGCGGTGGTCAGAAGATCGGCAACCAGCTTCGACGTAATGGCAACACGCGGACGGTCTTTTCTGTCCTGCCGGGCGTAGCCATAGTAGGGAACGACAACCGTGATTCGTCCGGCTGAGGCGCGCTTCAGCGCATCCATCATGATCAGCAGTTCGACAAGGTGCTGATCCACCGGGAAACACGTAGGCTGCACGAGAAATACATCCGCCCCGCGAACGTTCTCGAGCAGCTGAAAATGAACCTCGCCGTCGGAGAATCTCTGCAACCGGGTCTCGCCCAGCGGCACACCGACGAACTTGCAGATCTCTTCGGCCAAAGGCTTGTTGGAAGATCCGCAAAAAATCTTGACGCGCTTATCATCTGTCAGCCGTCCGGAGCGCTTTTTTTCCGGTGCTGGCGCCTCTGGCGCTCGCGTGACCTTCGCCTGTCCGTTCTGCGAAGGCGCTAGCGCAGGCTGAGAGCTCGTTTCTGTCTCTTCAGCCTGCTCTGAAATAGGGGAAAGAACCGCAGTCGTGTTTCGTTCGTTCACGTGAAACCCTCCAGGTTGGTTGACCTTGAATGTTCCTGCTGCACTGTCTTGCGTGGCCTTGTTGCGGCCCCGTTACTTCTTCTGAAATCCTCGTTGCGGACTACTCAAAAAAACTAAAAGACTTCGGTCCTTCAAAACTTCGTACTTCTTCGTCCGCCACGTTTGGGCGAACTCCAAATCGTCTTACTCCTGCGGCAAGTTGTTGCTGCCGCCTAAGATCCCTAAATTCCTGTCGCATCTGGCGTCGACTTGTTGGTTGGGCGACTAGGATTCGAACCTAGACAAAGTGCTCCAAAGGCACTTGACCTACCGTTAGTCGATCGCCCAGTACATCGCCGGATGCAGTTTGATTCTACTATCGACCGGCGAGGTCACTCCGCGAACATTCTTTCCCAGTACTCGGTTCGGGGCAAGGTCTCCGTCAGGAGAGCTTGGACCCCAGAGGACTGGACGCGCAGTTGAGCTGCTTTGGCATCCCGCTCGGACCGGTAAAGTCCAAACAGAGCAGAGCCAGAACCTGACAGAGCCGCATACAAAGCGGAACCGTCCAAATCACTACCCATCAATTGACGCTTGGTTATTCGCAAGGAGGGATACTGAGGAAAGACGACCTCTTCAAAATCATTTTGAAGACTATCGCTTCCAATCCCGGTGCGGACAAGCGCGAGAAGGGTATTCTCGGCCAGATCGTTCATCGCGTCAGCCTGACTTTCATCAGACAAGCCCCGTTTTTTCTCGGGATTAGGATCGCGAACGATACCGGAGGTGCCGGGCCTACCATCTCCTGTCCTGACCCCAACCGGGGCAGAGAGGGATGAGTAAGCAAGACTCAACTCCTGTAGCTTATCAACTTGGGGCAGGGAAGTCAATGTAATGGACCGCGTTATAGGCAATCCCTCGCCTAGCTCCCCTTCCGCTACATCATCTTTCTTCGGCGGAATAGCGTCAGTTAGCGCTTTCAAATGAACCGCTTCCGCCGCGCGTCGGGCATCCCACTCTTGGAAAGCCGCCGGAGTTGACACCCCTACAGACGGAACCGCTACCACGCACCAGGTCTTCGGCAGATCAGGCATCGGAACGACCTGCTCCCCCCGTCCCAGCCCCAAAACAGCCCCACCCAGCAGAAACAAAGGCACATCCGACCCAATCTCCGCAGCCAGCTTGATCCTCTCAACCCCCGGCAGCGCCACCCCCAGCTCCCGCTCCAACCCCAGCAGCGCCGCCACAGCATTTGCCGATCCCGCCCCCATCCCACCCTGCACCGGCAGCCGCTTTTCAATATGGATCGTGACCTCCGCCCTCACTCCCAGCCTAGCCAAAGCCCGTTCGACCATCCGCCAGGCCGTATTTCGCCCATCCCGTGGCACAAACGGATGATTCGTCGTCAACGTAATCTTCGTATCAGCCGCCGCACTGCTCCGGCGAGCAGTAACCGTCACCAGATCGTGCAGATCCAGCGTCTGATACAGCGTCGTCAGCCCATGAAACCCATCCGCCCGCACCGGCCCAATTGCCAGCCCAAGATTGATCTTCGAATACGAACGAACACGCGTAGCCATCGCTTACGATTCTACGCGCTCAGCAGCATCACTATTGACCGCGTCGTCCTAGGTAAAGACTTCCAAAGTCAATGGACAGTGGTCACTATGGCGGAGCCAGTCTGACTGTTCGCCGACCTCGATTTTCATCCGTTCGCGCCAGCTTTCGGGAGCGAAAATATAGTCAAAGTGAAACGACTTATCAAGCTTCTTCTGGAGATGAAACGTGGGCAGTTTCTCCTCGCCGTGCTTCTCTTTGCGAAGCTCATGATATGCGCTTATCGCACCATGCTTTTTTAGCTCGTCAACCATAGAAGAGTGGTTGCATACCCGCCGATTCTTGTCGAAGACGGCGTTGCTATTAAAATCTCCTGCGACGACGGTCGGGCCGCTCTTGAACCAATTAGGGTGCTCATTAAGGGCGCGATGAATCTGACCTACATAGCTCTCACGCCTGCAGCCTTTGACGTCGCATGCCCAGACGGCAATAAGCGTGAAGGTCTCTGGCCCTGTAACTTCGAATGGAACAACCCATTTAGGGCTAGCCTGATCTGGTTCGAGAAGTTGACGAATAGCCCAGTCGCGCCCATAGAAGACCCCCATTCCTATATTTGGATTATCTCCCACCCAATGACCGGCGTAACCATCGACCGCGAACATCTCCACTGACTTCTTCGAACACTCTTGTACAACAGCGATGTCGGGAGAATTTGAGAAGAGAAGGTGAGCTTTGCCGGTAAACCCTCTAGCACAATTCCAGGTGATAAGTTTCATCCGAAGATTGTAAGCGTCAACGAATTTCCAATCGACAAGCCCCTAATTGAATTGATTTCATCAGGGCCTAGCCTTAGGCGGCAAAACTCCAACCATCCCTTTGGCCAAGGCTTCAATTTGTCTAACGACTCTCCACCTTCCAACCAGATATCCTGTCTTCATCGTTCCACCACTCACCTTGGAGCTACTGAATGCCCTGCGGAAACCGCGTCCTTGCAACCACTGTCTCACTCGCTCTCTCCGCATCTTCGCTCGCAGCTCAGGCTCCCTCCACATCCGACCAACCCACCCGCACGAAACACGCCATGGTCGTCACCATCCATCACGACGCCACCGACGCCGGCGTTGAGATCCTCAAGCAGGGCGGCAACGCCGTCGATGCAGCCGTAGCGGTCGGCTTTGCCCTCGCAGTCGTCTACCCCGCAGCGGGCAACATCGGCGGCGGCGGCTTCATGCTCATTCGCGACAAGCACGGCAAAACTCACTTCCTCGACTACCGCGAAAAAGCCCCCGCCGCCGCCAGCCGCGACATGTACCTTGACGCGCAGGGCAACGTAATCCCGGACATGTCTCTCGTGGGTTACAAGGCGAGCGGCGTCCCCGGCTCCGTCGCCGGCCTCGCCTACGCGCAGAAGCACTACGGCAAACTCACCCTCGCGCAGGACATGGCGCCCGCAATCAAGCTCGCCACCGTCGGCTACACCCTCTCGATAGAAGAAGCCCGCGCACTGCACAGCAAAAACCTCAGCGGCTTCCCCGTCTCTGCCAAAATCTTTCAACGCGACGGAAACTTCTACCGCGAGGGCGACACCTTCAAACAGCCCGAACTAGCCGCGACTCTCAACCGCATCTCCAAAGACCCAGACGAGTTCTACAAAGGTGCGATGGCCCACCAGATCGCCGATTTCGAAAAGACTGGCGGCGGCCTCATCACCGCCGAAGACCTCGCCGCCTATCAGGTCAAAGAGCGCGTCCCCATCCGCGGCAAGTATCACGGCTTCGACGTCATCACCGCCCCGCCACCCTCCTCCGGCGGCATAATCCTCGTCGAGATCCTCAACATCCTCTCCACCTACGATCTTCCAAAACTAGGCCCCGACCGCAGTGCCGCTCAGGTCCACATCATCGCCGAGGCCTTCCGTCGCGCCTACAAAGATCGCGGAGACTACCTCGGCGACCCCGACTTCAACACCCTCCCGATCAAACAGATGACGAACCTGAAGTACGCCGCAGCATGGCGCAGCTCCATCGACCCATCGAAGCCCACCCCAAGCAAAGACCTCGTCCGTCCCGCTGGCTTCATGCCTCCACCGCCCCAATCCACACCGGTCACAGAGCCCACCCAAACCACCCACTACTCCATCGTCGACGCTGACGGCACCGCCGTCTCCACCACCACTACCCTCAACGGCGGCTTCGGCTCCGGAGTCACCGTCCAAGGCCTAGGCTTCCTCATGAACAACGAGATGGACGACTTCACCTCAAAGGTCGGCGTACCCAACGTCTACGGCCTCATCCAGAGCTCCGCCAACTCCATCGGCCCCGGTAAGCGCCCACTCTCCGCGATGACGCCAACCATCCTCACCACACCCAGCCACTGGTACAAACCCGGCAAGCTCGCCTACGTTCTGGGCACACCCGGCGGCTCCACCATCATTACCACCGTAGCGAACAACATCATCAGCACCATCGACAACGGCCTCAACATCCAGCAGGCCGCCGACGCACCACGCTTCCACCACCAATACCTGCCCGACCGCATCGACCTCGAAAAGAAGTTCTCGCCCGACGTAGCCGAGCAGCTCGCCGCGATGGGTTACACCATCAACCGCCTCGCCGTCGCCGACGAGCACAACCCCGGCACCTGGGGCGACAGCGAACTCATCGCCATCGCCCCCAAAACCCACGAGCTGCTGGGCGGACACGACAACCGCCGCGCCTATGGCAAAGCCGCCGGCTACTGAGCCACTTCGCATTCACGTTCACGGGATGATGCTATGTTCCTCCGAAAAGAAGTACTCGCATTTTTTCGGATCGGTAAATCGCTCTTCATCCGGCCTGATGACATTCAAGTAGGACGGCGAATTGCCGAACGCATTGAAGCCATCGATATCCTCGAACCAAAGCTCGACAAGTCCATCTGTGTCGCCCAGATTCGGTCCAACGGGTTTATCACCGGTAATCCAGCATTGCACGTAACGCCGCACGTAGCGCTTTACGTCGGGTTGGCTGGCAAAGAGCGGCGCGTGTACGTTCTTCCAGTGATCCACGTACTGCTCGTGAGTCATATCTGCTCTTCGCCTGCTAAGAATATGAACCTTCAACATGCCTGATTTCTCCTATGTGATCTGTTCCTTCAGCGTGAAATTTGTCCCCAAGCCTCGGAAGTCCACTTCAACTGAAACGGCGTGCTGGCTCGCGATCGAACCGCAAGATCAAGTCGATCTATCTCCAGTGCACCATCTCTGTCTTGCCGCTCTTAGATGCCAGGTTGATCTGATCGATAAATTTATGCATCCGCACTGCGTCGGCAAAGTCTGGCGCATCGTGCGTTCCGTTAAGGCGATCGTTGGAGTGCGCAGCATAGAGGTGCGCTAAATCCTGCACGCTAACATCCAGGGTTGTGGGAGGAATACGCCTATACTCTTCTGGAATTGGAAGCTGCTTCAATCCCCCCGCATCGCCCTGTGCGCCTTCGATCACGTTATTTTCCGTAGACCCGAATGATTTTGTATTCGTGATTTTGAGGTCGCCCTCCGTTCCGGTGATGTCGATCTGCAAACCTGAATTGTTGCGTTTGCCACCTTCGATCTGGATCGAGAAGAGAGCATCATTTTCGAGGCGGCCTATGGCGACAACGCCATCGGGTGTGTCGTTCGGAAAGGATTCTCCGGTTGCGGTCAGCGTCAACTCGGGAAACTGTGTCGCAACGATCGCGCCAACCGTTCTAGGTGCTCCCACCACGTGAAACAGCATGTCCAGAAAGTGACCGCCATAGATGGAGAGAACGTGAGAAAAATTTGCCGCTCCAAGCGACCATGCGAGAGCAGGCGGTCGCGTCGGACCGAAGTAATCCATGCTCACGTGCAGCCGGACGGACCGTATCTTCCCGACATACCCATTCGCCAGCAGATCGCGAAGAAAAAGTGCGCTGCTACCGAGCCGCCGCTGCAGTCCCACAACATGGCGAACACGTGCGGCCTCCGCCATCTTCAACAACGCCTCAGATTCGTGTGTGCTCGTCGTCAGCGGCCACTCGCAGTACACATCTTTTCCTGCTTCGATCGCCGCTCGAACAACTGCCGCGTGTTGCGGGGCGGGCGGAAGTACGACCACCAGATCAACCTCCGGGTGAGTCACAAGTTGCGCCACACTATCGAATGCATACCCTATATCAAAGGCCTTTGCTATCTCATCGGCTGTCGTTCGTTGCCGACTCGAAACGGCCACGATCTCATACTCTGGCAGCAATCGCAGGGCGGGGATATGGCCATATCGCGCCCAGTTCCCAACACCGACCAGGCCCACACGAACTCTCGTTTTACTTACGTTCGCCATAGCAGCCCCATGTCCTTGCCGTAATGTATTCTGCGCAGGCCATAAACGCATCAGAATATTCCTGCTTTTCCGTTAAATTCTCGAGTAGCGATTTGTCGGTCCGTCGCTGCCGATCTTCCCGCGTTGTAATCAGTGTTCCTATCTCAGTTGGCGAAGACACGGGCCAAACCTTAGAATCACCAGCTACTACAAACGCGATAAACTACTGCTCACACTCGGAGGGGGTCGGAGCATGCTGCTCGAACTCGCCAAACCCGTCGCTCTTCTCCTCTGCCTGCTCTCCCTCTTTGCAGTCTTTCACATTGCCTTCTTCACCCTCGAAGACCCGCAGCTTCTTCTCCAGCCGCACCAGGCCATCAACGACAGAATTATCGACTCGCTGCTTCTCCTCGCACTCTCCGCCGGAATCAGCCTCATCGGCGGTCTCATCTTCCGCGAGGCCGAGCCGCTTCCGCACCCATCCCTTTCAGCGACCCTCCCGCTGCAGATCTTCTACTGGGCAACCAGCATCATGGTGGTTCTCTTCTTCCTCGCGCGATTTCTCGAAACCCGCTACATCTTCAGCCCATCGATCCATTGGTAAGCAGGCCAGCCGCCAAAAGCCTCATCTGCATCGAACAGAAGCATGTCGTCTATCCGCATAGGCACTGCCGGCTGGAGCGTCCCGAAGCAGTACGCCAACGATCTTGCTCTGGACGGCACACATCTCGCTCGCTACTCGCACCTCTTCCACTGTTCCGAGATCAACTCTTCGTTCTACCGCTCCCACCGTCTCTCGACGTGGACGGATTGGAGCGCAACTGTCCCCGAGAACTTTCGCTTCTCTGTCAAAGCGCCGAAGGCAATCACCCACGAAGCAAAACTCGCCTGCACCTCAGATCAGCTGAAAGACTTCCTCAGTGAAGTGCGCTCCCTGGTCGAAAAACTAGGTCCGATCCTCTTTCAACTCCCGCCAAAATCAGCCTTCTCCCTCACCATCGCCAAAGCATTCCTCACCATGCTTCGCGATCTTTACCAAGGGCCAGCTGTCTTCGAACCACGCCATCCAACGTGGTTCACAGTTGAAGCAGATCATCTCCTGAAAGAGTTCAACATCGCCAGAGTAGTGGCCGACCCCGCGCGAATACCCGAAGCCGCCACTGCCGGTGGCTCGAGCGAACTCATCTACTGCCGTCTCCACGGCAGCCCGCGCATGTACTACTCCGCCTATCCGGAGACCTACCTGCAAGCCCTTGCCGCCACCATCAACCAGCAATCCGCAAAAGAGATCTGGTGCATCTTCGACAACACCGCCTCCGGTGCTGCGTTCGGCGATGCCTTAAGCCTTAAACGTCTCGTCGCGCATTAAATCTGTGTCGCTGCACATCTACTTGCCTAGCGTCTTATCGATCGCCGCCTGCGCCAGCGGCCCCATAATCGCGTAGCCCTGCGCGTTCGGATGCACGCCATCGAAGCTGATCCCCTCCTTCATTCCACCATCGGGCCCCACCATCGCCGAGTAATAGTCGAGATACGTCACCGAATGATTCACGCAATACCCCTGCAACCAGCTGTTGATCGTCTTGATCTTCGGAGCCGGCGCCAAACCCCTCTTCCACGGATAGTCAGCCGCCGGCGTAATTGAAGCCACAATCACCCGAATCCCATTCGCCTTCGCCAGGTCGATCATGGACCTAAAGTTATCCTCGGTCATCTCCGGCGTCATCGGCCCCGTATTTCCTGCAATATCGTTCGTCCCCGCCAGAATCACTACCACCGACGGATGCAGACTGATCACATCCTGACGAAACCGCACTACCATCTGCGGCGTCGTCTGTCCGCTGATCCCGCGATTCACATACGACCTCCCCGGAAAGAACTCCCCCGTCTCGGGCCGCCGTCCCCAACCGTCGGTAATCGAATCCCCATAAAACACCACTCGCTGCTCGCCCGCGCCGACCGGCCCCAGCGCCGCATTATCCGCCTTATACCTCGCCAACTGCGGCCAATCCGCCAGCTTAGCCTGCATCGTCGCAATCTGCTTCTCCACATCGACGGGAGCCGCTGCAGGTGTAGGAGCAGGAGCAGGAACTGAAGCGGGAGGCGGCACCGTACTACCCATCGTCCCAGACTGCGAATAAGCCACTCCGCCCGTCCAAATCATCCCAATCATTACCGTCACGCAACCCGAAAAGACCGCTCGCCCTAAACTCTTCATCCCATCTCCTCCATAGCGCTCCGATTCTAGCCGAACTCCCGGAAACCTTCGCCTCCTGACACCTTGCGACCTCTCTGCTGTACCTTAAGAGGTGATGCAACTCGGTATCTCCACTCACGTCTTCCTCCCTCAGCGCCTGCACCCCGGCCTGCTCGACGCCTTGCAAAAAAGCGGCGTCCAAACCATCGAGCTCTTCGCCGCCCGCCACCACTTCGACTACACCGACCGCGCCGCCGTCCGCGACATCGCCACCTGGTTCCGCAACACCGGCGTCGGAGCTACCCTCCACCAACCTCTCTACATCAGCGACCGCGCCGACGCCCAGTGGTCCCGCCACGTCGCCCCCAACCTCAACCTCATCGATCCCGAAAAGTCCCGCCGCATCTCCGCCATGGACGAGGTCAAGCGCGCCCTCGAGTCCGCCGAGCAGATCCCCATCACCGCCTGTACCCTCCACCTCGGTTACAAGGACGACGCCTGGAACCTCCGCGCCCTCGAGAACTCCCTCACCGCCATCGAGCACCTCAAGGCCTTCGCCCATCCCCTAGGCGTCCGCATCCTGTTAGAAAATCTCCAAAACGAGATCACCACGCCCGAACACCTCCTCGAAATCCTTAAAGTCGGCCACTTCGACCGAGTCGGTGTCACCCTCGACATCGGCCACGCGCATCTATCGGCACCCGAAAACAACAAAGGCATCGACGAAGCCTTCGAACTCCTGAAGCCCCGCATCGCCGAGCTCCACATCCACGACAACCTCGGCGCAAAGGACGACCACCTCTGGCCCGGCACCGCGGGAATCGACTGGCAGAACATAGCCCGCCATATCGCCACACTCCCAGCCAACACCCCCGGCATCCTGGAGATCGCCCACGAGCTGGAAGAGACAACCGAATCCGCCACCACAAAAGCCACGCAAGCCTTCGACCTCCTCAAGCGAACCACCGAACAACTGCAATCCTCATAAGAATTTTTCATCTTAAGCGCAGTCGGAGAATCTGCTGCGGTTGTTGCAGTTGCTGTTGTCTTCTCTAGGCCCACTCCAGAACTGTCATTTCGATCGATGCTGCTCACACTCTTTGCGAGCAGCGGAGTGGAGAAACCCACGGGTTGCCGTTTGTGTTGTCTTCCTTGCTTATCGTCCCCGCAGGGAACCTGCTTTTTCTGTGACCCATTCTCTTCGGCTTCGTCTAAAACGCCGCCTGCCAATCACATCCAAGCGTCGTCTGCGCGACCTCGTGCTTGTTTGACACTCCCGTAACGTAGGTATACGCTTTTCGCGAATGGGCCCCCCACAACCTGAAATATCCACCAGATTCCAACCCGGGAATCGCGGCTGGACAGGCCTTCTGGTCAATCGACGCAAGAAGGGAGAATCGATGTGAAATCGCACAATTTAATCAGAATCGCCGCGGCAGCCGCCGTGACGTTAGTCATTGTTCTTTTCGCAGGAACGTGGAGAAACTCACGTCCCGTTCAAGCGCAAAACAACTGGGAGCACGAGGAGTCCCTCGTCAGAATCGGATTCCAGATCGCTCCCGTCCCGCTCAACCTTCAAGGCAAGGATAGGGAGCTTGTGGGACTAGGCAGTTATCTCGTCAACGCAGCCGGGGACTGCAACGGTTGCCACAACGGCGGCGGTCCCCCAAACTTCAACTACGCCGCAGGCGGAAACCCTTACTTTGGGCAACCCGCTAAAGTCGATCCCACCACATACCTCGAAGGAGGCTCCGACTTCGGCCCAGCCGTTCCGCCAATCCCCGGTGTCTACCCACCCGCGGCCTACGGAGACTATGTCGGTCCCGACATCATCGCCCGCAATCTGACGCCGGACAAGACTGGCCGGCCCGAAGGCGGCCACACCCTCGCAGATTTCAAGAGGATCCTGAAGACCGGCATCGACTTCGACAAGCTCCACCCAACCTGCACCTCACCTGCTCCCGTGCCTACTCCGGCAAACTGCATTCCGCCTCCCGTCGATGGAGCTCTTCTCCAGGTCATGCCGTGGCCCACATTCCACAACATGACCGACCATCACATGGATGCCATCTACGAGTACCTGAGCGCCATCCCTTGTCTCGAGAGCTCTCCCGATCCCTCGAACGTCCTCCACAACGACTGCGGCACTCCAAAAACGGGCAAATCAATCACCCCTCCCGACGCGCGCCGCAAGAAAAAGGGAGGCAGCAACGGCTTCTAACTGTTTAAACCCCTTCAACGCAGGTGCTCCATTCATGCGGCCCTATCGCGTGAGTGGAGCACCCGCGCGGAGAGTTGCGACGGTTTTTCAACTCGACATGGTTCCTTGGCGGAGCAGATCCGACGTGAAAAAGATGGCGTACGAGTAAACTCATTAAGTCATGTCAGAACTCGCAGCTCCCACCGCCCCCCTCGCCACAATCGCCTCCCTCTCGCAGCACGAAGGCCAGATCATCACCCTCCGCGGCTGGCTCTACAACCTCCGCGCATCGGGCAAGCTGCTCTTCCCCATCTTCCGCGACGGCACCGGCACCATCCAGGGCATCGTCCCCAAAGCCGCCGTCTCCGAAGAGGTCTTCAACACGCTCAAAGAATTAACCCTCGAGTCCAGCCTCACCGTCACCGGCAAAGTCCGCGCCGACGCGAGGGCTCCCAGCGGCTACGAGCTGGACGTCGAAGACGTCACCGTCATTCAAAAAGTCCCCGTCGAAACCCCGTTCCCCATCCAGCTCAAAGAGGCCGGCGTCGACTTCCTCATGGAGCACCGCCACCTCTGGGTCCGCACCCCGCGCCAGTCTGCCATCCTCCGCGTCCGCGCCACCATCATGCGCGCAGCCTCAGAATATTTCGATAACAACGGCTTCATCCGCACCGATCCACCCATCCTCACTCCCAACGCCTGCGAAGGCACCTCCGAGCTCTTCGAGATGGACTACTTCGACGACGATAAGGCCTACCTCACCCAGTCCGGCCAGCTCTACATCGAAGCCACCGCCCTCGCACTCGGCAAGGTCTACA
This sequence comes from Tunturiibacter lichenicola, assembly GCF_051013355.1. Classification (GTDB taxonomy): domain Bacteria; phylum Acidobacteriota; class Terriglobia; order Terriglobales; family Acidobacteriaceae; genus Edaphobacter; species Edaphobacter lichenicola_F. Next base: position 2,816,132 of record NZ_CP132944.1, read on the forward strand.
GCTTCGGCCCAACCTTCCGCGCCGAAAAATCGAAGACTCGCCGCCACCTCACCGAGTTCTGGATGATCGAACCCGAGGTCGCCTTCCTCGAGCTCGACGGCCTCATGAACCTCGCCGAAGGTTTCATCACCCACATCGTCACCCGCGTCCTCGAATCTCACCGCGCCGACCTCAAAGTCATCGGCAAAGACATCGCCAAGCTAGAAGCCGTCGTGGGCATCGTCCCGGACGCCGCCACCAATGACGCCGCCTCTCGCCCTGATGTTGAAGTTGAGAACGATTCGTCATCTCGACCGGAGCAACAGACGGCATCATCGTCTGTTGCGGAGCGGAGAGACCCCCGTATTTCGCTCGAAACGCCACAAATGTCGACGCCAGCAAACCGCTTCCCCCGCCTCTCCTACGACGAAGCCCACGCCATGCTCGAAAAAGCCTTCGCCGAAGGCAAGCTCGAAGCCCCCCACAAATACGGCGACGACTTCGGCAGCCCCGACGAGACCTACATCTCCAGCCAGTTCTCGAAGCCCGTCATGATCCACCGCTACCCCGCCGCTTTCAAGGCCTTCTACATGCAGCCCGACCCGCTCGACCCCACCAAGGCCCTCTGCGTCGACGTCCTCGCCCCCGAGGGCTACGGCGAAATCATCGGCGGCTCCCAGCGCATCGACAGCTACGACCTCCTCAAGTCCCGCATCGAAGAGCACAACCTCCCGCTCGACGCCTTCCAGTGGTACCTCGACCTGCGCAAATACGGCAGCGTCCCTCACGCCGGCTTCGGCATGGGCATCGAGCGCGCCGTAGCCTGGATCTGCGGCCTAGACCACGTCCGCGAAACCATCCCCTTCGCCCGCACCTTGAACCGAATCTATCCGTAGTCATGTCTCATCATTGATGAGGCGGGCTGCTATACCTTAATCAAGTGGCCGGACAAGAAATCGCTGTAGAGCTGAACTTGGACGGGAATATTCGCCGCCTTCGCTATTTCGATGAATCCACGATACTGATGAGTATCGTCGGTTAGGAATCTATCGCAATAGGGAAGATATGCGGCCATCATCTGATCGTTCCGGCCCGCTTTATAAGACTGCTTCTTATCCGCTCGCAAGCTACGGTCGTAGAGAGTTAACTCGAAGGCATAGACAAAGGCTCTAGCCGGCGGGCAAACGTCTAGAAAGTCTCTCAGAGTTTCCTCGCTTGGGGTTTCATTGAGAGGTTCACTTTGCGCTACTGAATCTGTACTTCCGAACGCGCCTTCGTATAGCAGTCGAGCAGTATTCCAGAATGAGCCCCCTGGCTTCCGACTCTCCTCTAACCATTCCGAAAACGAATCAAATCGACGCTCTGACTGCTTAAAGAGTAGTTCAAATTCATCCTGAAGTCTCCTGAGTTCAACTGCTTGCTCCGTTACAAGTTTTTCGTCATTCTCCAGAGTGTCTCGGAGAATTGTGTCTTCTACAAAGTCCGCCCGGACGTTCACCTTTGTCCAATCGTAATTTTTGCGATCTTTGTGAAAAGCCTTCACATGAAAATCGATGATCCAATGAGGCGGCATTAGACAAGCACCCGACCTGAGCAAACGACGACAAACCGATATCAGTTGGCTTCGTCTCTCTTCATTTCGAGTTGCGAAAGACTCCTCAAACGCCATCGTGGGAATATTTGAATAATACCCAGCAGTAATAGCAGAGAGAATGCTATCAGGACTCGGATCTCTCACGATCTGGTTGAACGCACTGTTATCAAAGCTCAGTATGGGCCGCATTTTCTGAATGCCCTATGCAGGGCAGGAGAAGAATAACCTGTGCCGCGCATTAGCGCTATCTCAAGCAGTCAATTCTTAACTCGGGTGACGGGACGCCCACATTTAGACAGGGTGGGTGGCCATACATTGAAACTCACCCATACCTCGGGTGCCCCATTCATGCAGTCTCATCGCATGAGTGGGCATTCGCGCGAAGTGCGAATCTTATTCAAACCTTGTAAGGCACCCTTACATCGCGCATCCCCGTCGGGAAATCCTTCACGTTACGAGTAACCAGCTCTCGCCCCGACACCTCGGCCGTCGCTAGAATAATCGCATCCGGCATCTTGATCTTCATCTCCCGCCGAACCACCGCAGCACGTTCAGCGACAGCGCCTGAGACCGGCAGGCACTCAAAGTTCAGCAGAAACGACCGTAGCACTGCCTCTTCCGCAGGCGAAGCCGCGCCCGTCATCACTTCGGTCCACGTAATCATGCTGATCGCGGGATGATTACTCCGCTTCAACTCGCGTGTGGCCTTGGCGACTCCGTTCAGATGATCGATCAAAATATTCGTATCGAATAACTCGCTCACCGCTCCCACTCACCCCGCAGCCGTTCCTGATACTTCACGCCATCCACAGCCTTCTTCTTCCACAGGCCGAATGAGTCCTCCAGTCCCGCCTTGTTCTGCTCCAGGTACCCGGTCACCGCCTGCCGGATCAACTCCGCCCGGGAAACCCGCCGCGCCTTACTCAACACAGTCAGCTGCTCCAACTCTTCTTCAGGCAAATCCACAAGCGTCCGCATCCCACACCTCAAGATGATATACAGCTACGATATCACTAATTGCACATGATAGGCTGCACGGAAAAGCGTCTCATAAGTATTGGTGCCGGCGTCGCATGAGCGGGTTACTTTTGTGTCGCACCATAAAATCCGCCAAATAGGTTAGGCTGAGGTGGCAATAAACACGAACAATCCCCACATACAAAAAGCGACTCGGGCCGCGAACTCACCAAGGAGAAAACATGGCCTCAGTTCTCATCACCGGCACCAGCAAGGGAATTGGCTTAGAAGCAGCGCTAGCCTTCGCAAGAGCCGGCCATCAAGTCTTCGCCACCATGCGCAATCCCACGCAGTCACCGGCCCTGGCAGAGGCCGCAGCCGCAGAAAAACTACCCATCCTCATCTCCAAAATGGATGTGGACTCCGACGCATCCGTCCACGACGCGATCGCGGCAATCCTAAAAGATCACGGACCCATCGACGTCCTCGTCAACAACGCAGGTGTAGAGGCTGTCGGCTCCGTAGAAGAGGTTCCGCTCTCCGCCTTTCGATCCGTCATGGAGACCAACTACTTCGGAGTGCTCCGCTGCACGCAAGCCGTACTTCCATCCATGCGCGAACGCCGCAGCGGCTGCATCATCAACATCAGTTCCGTCGCCGGTCGCATCTGCAACCCGCCACTCACCGCCTACTGCGCTTCAAAGTGGGCGCTCGAAGCTCTCAGCGAAGGCCTCGCCGGTGAGATGAAGACCTTCAACGTCCGTGTCGCCCTCGTCGAGCCTGGCATCATCGACACCGCAATGGCTCGCCGCATCGAACACCCCGAAGCCAAATCACCCTACGGCCAGAGCGCACGCTTCGCCGCCTTATTCGAGCACTCCCTGAAGACTCCCGTCCCCCCATCGCTCGTAGCCGACAAGATTCTCGAAGTCGCTGACAGCGGGACATGGCAACTCCGCCATCCCGTCGGCCCCGACGCACTCGGATTCATTCAATGGCGCACGGCAATGACCGACGAAGACTGGATCGACATGAACGCCGGAGACGACGCAACCTTCTTCGCCAAGTTAGGCGGATCAAGCTAGCAAAAGGTCATTGACCATCCGCTAATTAAATCAACGCTGAGCAACCTTCCGTGTGGTCTGCATCGCACAGGCCGCCGGAACATTCGTCATCTGCTTCGCAAACACCCGATAGCTAACCGTCCCCGACCGCAGCGTCGACCAATACCCCGACCCCGACAGCAGCGGCTTATGCTTCTCGATAATCTGGTGATCCAGAATCTTCACTCCGCACTCGAGATTGTTCTTCGGCTGCAGAATCGTCCTCGCCGGATCGTCCACCTTCAGCTTCTTATCTCGCTCCCAGTCGAAGTCGCAACCATACCGCTTCTGATCTTCGTACGTGAGCTGCAACAGTCCAGAAGTCCGCGCCTGACGCCCGGTTACTTCGTCTTTCACCACCATCTCTGGCTGCGAGTGCTTCGCCTGCACCGTCGGCTCCAGCCCAGCCTCCGCGCCTGCCAGTGCCTGAAAAAAGTAGGCCCAGAATGCACGTTTATCTTCCTCTGACATCCCATAGAACGCCGGACAGAATCGCTTCACATCATGAGGCACTTGCGCCGACAGCATCTCAGGCGGCAAAGCCAGCTCCACAATCTTGTCCCACTCCGGATCCCATGTTGGCCCACCTACCTCAGTCTTCTTCACGTCGATAGGAGTAGGCGGCGCAGGCTTCATCGCTGGTGCTGGAGCAGCAGTAGCCTGCGCTTCATGCTTGCCGCACCCCGCTGCGAGCGTCGGTGCAGCGAGACCAACTACAAGAGCTGCCGCAACTCTCCATGCTCGATCCACGCGCACCTCGATCCGCCAACAAATGTGATCCTTCTCACAGCGAGATGCACGCGCAGGCTACGCGGTTGTAAAAGACGCACTCCCGCTCTCATGCAAAAACCCATTCCTGTCTCCTCAAATATTCACTAACTAACCACCCTCCAACTCTTGCGCCTCTTCCAAACCCAAGCGTAGAGTGGCGGTGCCCAAAAGGAGGGCTCCCTAAATGCCATCTACAAGCATCACGCGTCGCAGCCTCTTCGGAATGGTCTCCACCGCCGCAGTGGCAGGCGCAATGCCATCACTCTTCGCGCCGCAGTCGGCACACGCGCAGCTCGCAAACGCTAACCCTCTCACCAACGCACAAGATCTCTTTACCTCCCTCGCCCGCGGCTTCTCCTTCCAGAACCTAATGATGGACGCCTACGCCTCCGGCTCCACTATCCGTCTCTCCCAGAGCTACAGCGACGCAGCTCTCCTTTCCACCGGCTTCACCTACGACAACGCCGTCGCCATCCACGCCTATCTCTCTCGCGGCCAGCAGGACGACCTCGCCCGCGCCAAAACCCTCGGCCTCGGCCTTCTCCACGCGCAGGCGACAAACTTCCCCGTAGCCGACGGTCGCTTCGCCCAGGCCTACTTCGTCAACGCGCCCGACTCGAGCGGCGCCTTCATCACCCCCGCAGCGTTTCCATTCTTCTTCTACGGCAGCTCCGTCGGCGATCAAGCCTGGGCCGGCATGGCCCTCGCCCAGCTCTATCGCCGCACCCGCGACAAGCAGTACCTCACCGGCGCGCTCTTAGTCGCAAACTGGATCGTCACCAACACCTACAACACCCAGGGCCCGGGCGGCTACTCCTACGGCGCCATCATCAACCAGTTCAATCAATCCCAGCCTTCGCCCAACGGCAAATCCACCGAGGGCAATCTCGACACCTACGCCTTCTTCACCATGCTCCACACTCTCACCGACGGCGGCTGCGCCAACAACGGCATGACCTGGACCGCTCTCGCTCAACACGCCATTCAATTCGTCTTCGCCATGTTCAACCCGAAGGGTCCGTTCTTTTACACTGGCACGCTGCCTGACCAGATCACCATCAATCCCTCACCCATCCCCGAAGACTGCCAGACCTGGTCCTACCTCGCGTTCCTCGACGCACGCTCTCGCGGCACCATCGACTGGGCGCTTGCAAATCTTCAAACCACCGACACCGCGTCATCCCCAAACACCAGCCTCACCGGCAGCCAGGTCGTCCACGGAATGACCTTCTCCGACGTCAGCCTCACCAGCCCCGCCAACGATCCGCACGCAGTATGGCTCGAAGGCACAGCCCACACCGCCGCCGCTCTCACTGCAAGAGTCCTGCGCGGAGGCGAACCGCTTCCGGCTCTCCTTACAGATATCACAAAGGCCGTTCAATTATTGAAAGACATCGAGCACGCGCAGCAGATCCTCGGCGTCGGTCAAACCGCAGGCGGAAGAGTAATCCCCAGCGGTCTCGGCATCGTCGCATCATCGAGCGTCCTCGACACGGGCTTCGGCTTCACCTACGGCCCATCACTCCACATCGGCGCAACTGGTTGGTACCTCATTGCAGGCTTCGCCGCTAACCCATTCCAGCTTGGTTACCGCGTCATCGGATGACAGACGAGAAGCAAATCAACGAGACAAACATCGATGCCCATATCGCAACAAAATCATCTGTCGTGAAATGGGCATCGATGCAAAGTCTAAATCCGCTCTAAAGTTCCCCTATCCATCTCCCCACCAAAATACTTTTTCAGCGCCTCCTGGAACACGCCGCCACCCTCTTCAGCCTTAGCAAATAACGTCATGCTCGAATGAAATTTAAGATCATCAGGATCCCCGAAGATCTCCCTCGCCGGCCGATCCTTCGCTCCCACCAGGATCGCTGTGCACTCACGCAGCCGCAACCCGAGGACGGGATGCGCCAGATAAGCCCGCGCCTCATCCAGCCCCGAGATCGAATACTTCACCGCCATCGGACTACTCCCGAGCCCGCGAATCTGTGGAAACACAAACCACATCCAATGGCTCTTCTTGCGCCCCGCTCGCAACTCTGCACAAGCCTGCGCGAAGACGCCTAACTGCGCCTCCGCAAACCGATCCAGATCGAACTCGTCGTTATCCGCAACCATATTCACCATGCCTCTCCCAACAGCAACAGTACAACCAACTTCCACGACGTGCTCCAACATGCAGTAGACTCAGTCCGAAGGAGTCCACCATGTCTCCAAACTACGCTAACGGCAAGATCTGTTACCTCGAAATCCCCGCCACGGATATAGCCGTCTCTTCCTCCTTCTACGCCTCCGTCTTCGGCTGGGAACTCCGCCATCACGCCGATGGCACCACTGCATTTGATGACGGTGTCGAGGTGAGTGGTATGTGGGTGCTCAATCGTCCTCCATCCAATCAATTGGGTATCGTCATCTCCATCATGGTCGACAGCGCAGTCGCAACTGTCGATCTCATCACCGCCCACGGCGGCGAGATCGTCCAGCCCATCGACCCCAACGCCCACGAGATCACTGCTCACTTCCGCGATCCCGCAGGCAACATTCTGGGCATCTATCAACATCGGGGCTAGTCGCAACACACGATCAGCGGAAGACGAACACACCACAGAGAAAGCGGCGCTACTTCACGCCCTTATTTGGATCCCAGACACCCTGTAGCTTCCGCACATACACCATCTGTCCAATGTGGTAAGCGTTATGCGCTCCAACGTGCGCAATCGTCGAAGCCCACAGCGCGACCTTCGCGTCATCGGCAGACTCCACCGCCTGCTCCCAGTCGGTCATCACCTGATCGAGCTGCTTCACCGTATCGTTCCAGCTCTTCTCATCAAAGTTGTTGAAGGTCTCGTCGTTATTGCCATCGAACTTCGCCGGTTTCTCGCCTTTGAACTTCGCCAACGACTCGCGATCCCAGAACACCAGGTGATTCGCCAACTGCCCCACCGAGTGGTTCCCGCTCTTATCGGTCCAGCTCGCCTGCGCCGGCGTCAAACCCGCAACTGCAGTATTCGCCGGAACAAACCACTCCGCCTTGTTATGCGTTGTCCGCAGCTGCTCCAGCAGAACAGCCTTCAGCGTCATAGGCTTCTGGTCTTGCGCGATGGCAAAGCCTGACGAAGCCGCAACGGCCAGCGCCAAAACAATTAGAACTCGTCTCATACGATCTCCTGCAGATGGATTAACGTACCGATCGACCAAGGTCTTGTTGACGAGATCATTCTAAAGCCGCATCTCGATCTTCGCTCGCATTTCAAATCGCAGCGTGATCTTCCGTCGAAACCTGCATCTCCCGCTCCGAGACATCCTTACGCCGAAGAAAGATCCCCGTGTAAGCAGGAACACTAAACTCCGGATACCCCGGAATCTCCAGCGAAAGCTCATGCGCCTTCCACTCATCGACCACAACATAATCGAGTTGCTCTAAATCGTGAATCACCTGGCTCTTGTTGTGAACCATGCAAGCAATCCGAAAGATACCAAGGTCTTGAATCGTCGCGACTGGCGCACCATCCGTCATCGGCGTGCGGTTAATCAAAATATACGAAGGCCTCACCGTTAACTCGCCAATCATCTCCGCCAGCGGCCGATGCAGATAGTGAAGCGATCCCGAAACGATCAGGAGATCCGCTCCATCTGCATCCATCCACTCCCCAGTAAATTGAAGTTGTTGCGCCTCGCGCTCTTTCGCAATGGCCTCGCCTGCGGCCATATTCCCCGGCAGATCGAGCACCTGCCACACCAAACCCTCAGGCCAACTCAGATAATTCGAGTACGAATAAAAAAGATTGCCCGAATTTCCTCCCAGGTCGAAGACTCTTTTGATGCAATGCAAAATCGGCCGAATATAAAACAACGCAGCATAATCACTCGGTCTCGCACGAGAGTACATGCCGAGATGGTTCTTCACATTCTGCGGATGTTCGTGACCACCCAGCGAATAGCGCGCCACCGCTGCCTCCGCCTCTTCGAGTGACGCAAACGGCCGTCGATACCCAACCAGCCCGCGATAAAGCGAACGCGTCAGAGGCAGTCTCTGAAAGCCCCGCAGCAGATACTGACCCGCACGAAAGCGCCCCACGCCTTCCACAAGTCGAGCTGTCAAGGCAATCTGCCCTGCGCGCCTCATGAAGGAACTATTCCGGCTGTCACCGTTGAAGTCAAGTTTTGCTCACCATCACCCTCGTCTTATTCGACGAGAGTGAGCACGCCTCCCGTTGCTTTAACCAGCGGCGAGAAATCCTGGGTTACGGGCATCAGCACAGCGAGCGGCAGGCTGAAGGCACCTCATGAGACGCCGACGAAACGGTGCCCAGGTTGATCCTCAACAGCATTTACTTCTCGCTGCTGGGAGGTGCCAACCCTTTCAATCGCAGATAGAGCGCAAGCGTCGCATACTGTTCATCGTCATGCGCCACCGTGCCCCACAAAATGCCAATGCGCGACCGCTTTGCGTTGAACACGTCGAACATATCTGCGAGGTTCGCATCCGTGGTCGCCGCAAACGCCTTATCGCACGCCGCAAACGAAAGCTTCAGCGCGTCGATGATAGTGGCCTTATCCGCAGTCTCTGCCGGCGCCTTTTGAATATCGGCTGCTGCCGTGCCATTCAACGCGCCGCAGGTCCTGAACTGCGCCTCGGTAACGTGATTTACCACACGCGCAAAGGTTCGCACGTCCGCTGTCGGTTTGAACGGATAGTCTGCGTCGGGCATCTTGTCGGCAGACTTCAGAATGTTAGTTTTGAAGGTTCCATAGCTTCGCTGTACCTCAGCCGCAGGCCCAGTCGGCCCCGCTGGAGCAGCCTGTGCTTGTCCCAGCGCCACACCTGTCGTCACTACCATCGCCATCGCGAACATCACACGCATCGATTGCATCCCTGTCACCTCGTCCCTCCAGCCTACCGCCACACACCGCCTGCTCCAGACTTTTTTTGTCAACGCCCTGTCATTTCTGCACTGGCATCGGTCGCTCAGACACCCAATAGTTGCTCCTCGCCGAAACTGTCAGCTCCGGATGATGGGCAACCCGCACCGCAATCGTATGCAGACCCGGTTCGGTAGACGTCGGCGCAAAAGTGAGTACGTAGCCATTGCGAAGATGGTTCGTCAGTATGCCGAGATCCTCAGCCAACTCCCGTCGATTGTCGAAGCTTCCGCACTCGCCTCCCGACAACTCAGCAACCTCTGCAGAAGTATTTCTCCGCATCGCCCCCAGAACCAAAGCCAGCGGCGCGCTGAGATTGAAGTAGGCCTGATATTGGCCGCCGGCGTTTGGTATATTCTGCAGACCGTTGGGAGCCCCTAGCGTAAGCGGCGGATTTGCGTGCGGATTTTTGAACGCCTCTCGGGCTGCTGTCTTCTCAGCTGAAAACGTCATGCTGTAGATCGCCGTATTCGTCTCGCCTACATCACGAACGATCTCCTTCAACGTGGTTTTGCTCCCCACATCATGCTCCTGGCTGATCAGCAAAATTGCACGCCGATTACCCGTTGGCCTTTTCTCAAGCAGCTCAAGCCCATACGCCAAACCATCGAAGATCGCAGCCCCATGATCCCCATCGTCAGGATGATCGATCGCGTCCCGCCATTCGGCAACGTTCGACGTAAAAGGAGACGCAGCCTCCGGGCGACTGTCGAAGTTCACAATTGAAACCTCATTTGGAGCCTTCCCCAGCAGCGAACCAAGCATCGTGTCGAGATGCTCATAACTCGGAAACTGCCCCCGCGCATCCCCGCCCGTCTGTATCAACACCACCAGCGACAGGGGCCGCTTTGCCTCCTCCTCAAGGGTCACCTTCTGCGGAACTCCATTGTCCGTCAGCAGAAAATCATCAGCCCTCAGCGAATACACCAGCTCTCGATCCTGCGTCTCCACCAGCGTCGGCACAACAACCAGCGTGGTCGTCGTATGCAGCGTCGTCTGCGCAAGCGCTGCACCACCCAAAGCAGCAAAGCAAACAACGAATTTGCAGAGCCTCATCATTGCGTCTAAGTTAGACGAGCCAACTGTCGATCGGCACGAGAAAACCAGCAAAAAGGTATCCTATAAAGGACACCCACGACGCCAAACCAGCCTCGTACCCAAGCCATCACAGGGAATAGCAAAACAAGGAAATAGCACAATGCCATTGAACTGCGGAATCGTTGGTCTCCCCAACGTCGGAAAATCAACGATCTTCAACGCCCTCACCTCGGCCAAGGCGCAAGCCGCCAACTACCCCTTCTGCACCATCGACCCCAACACCGGCGTCGTCACCGTGCCCGATGAGCGCCTCCAAAAGATCTCCGCTCTCATCAAGCCCAAATCGCTCGTCCCCACCACGATGGAGTTCATCGACATCGCCGGCCTCGTTGAAGGCGCCAGCAAAGGCGAAGGTCTCGGCAACCAGTTCCTCGGCCACATCCGTGCCACCGACGCCGTCTGCCACGTCGTCCGCTGCTTCGACGACCCCGAGGTCATCCACGTCGCCGGCGGCGTCAACCCCCTCCACGACATCGACATCATCAACACCGAGCTCCTCCTCGCCGACCTCGACACCGTCGACAAGCGCCACACCAAAGTCGAGAAGCTCAACAAATCCACCTCCGCCGATCACAAGATCAAGACCGAGTTCGCCGCTCTATCCAAACTGAAGCAGGCCCTCGAAGCCGGCAAGCCAGCCCGCACCGTCGATCTCTCCGACGAAGAAAAACCCTACACCCGCGATCTCTTCCTCATCACCGCAAAACCCCAGCTCTACGTTGCCAACGTGGACGAAGGCGGCCTCACCACCGGCAACGCCTACACCGCCGCCGTCGAAAAGCGCGCCGAAGAAGAGGGAAGCCAGGTCGTCCGCATCTGCGGCCAGATGGAAGCCGAGATCGCCCAACTCGAGCCAGCCGAACGCGACGAGTTCCTCAAAGAGATGGGCCTCTCTGAACCCGGCCTCAACCGCCTCATCCACTCCGCCTATCGCCTGCTCGACCTCATCACCTACTTCACCGCTGGCGTGCAGGAGGTCCGCGCCTGGACCATCCGTCGTGGCACCAAGGCCCCCGGCGCCGCAGGCGTCATACACTCCGATTTCGAAAAGGGCTTCATCAAAGCCGACTGCTACGCCTCCGACGACCTCTTCACCTACGGCAGCGAGCAGGCCGTCAAAGAAAAGGGCCTCCTCCGCTCCGAAGGCAAAGAGTACATCGTCAAAGACGGCGACATCCTCTTCTTCAAATTCAACGTTTAGAACCGATTCCCGATAGGCATTCATGAGCGACAAAACACTACTGAGCAACAAAACACTACTGAGCAACGAAAGATGCCTGTCATTCTGACCCTGAGCTAGTCGAAGGGGAAGAACCCCCGCATTTCGCTTTTGTAGTTGTCTGTTCTTCTTCTTTCAAACCGCCAGCGAAACAGAAAAAGGCGGCTCCAAAAAGGAGCCGCCTTTTCATCCAACAGGACCGCTACTCCTTGGTCTTCAAAGCACCGTCATTCGCCTGAATGAAAGCCTCAATCTCCGGTGCCATCTCAATAATCTTTCTCCACTGCTCCTTATACAGCGTCACCGGAAACCGGCCCATTCCATACAGCGACAGGCCACCCTTCTCGCTGACCTTCAGGCTGAGCCCACGCCCGCCACTCTTATTCTTCAGCTTGTCGTTCTCTGCTCGCAACCGTTCAATCTCAGCCTTCAAATCTTCATCCGACATAGATACTTATCTCCTTCAACTTAAGAGTACGACAACGGCAGAAGAATCTGTCACCCTTCATCCCGCTTTGCGACGAAGTTAAACGGCAGCCATCAACGGCCACATTGGCACCCATCAGAGCGATAGCGACGCCGAAGCTGATAGCAAAAATTCCGTGCCGTATTCGCTACAAATAAAGTTACAAATACGAAGCACACAACTCAGCGGCCAGCTAGCGCAATCAGCTTCTACTTAGGACTTCCTCCAGCGTGGCCGGCGCCGCCCGATGCGCCACTGCTCGCCGAAGGAGCGCCCATGCTGTGAGAACCTGCCGATGACGCCGAAGATCCCCCACGCGATGGCGAAGCAAACCCAGAGCCTCCGCCTTGCGCTGGCGTTCCCGCCCGCAATGACACCGGCCCGCTAAACCCGCCGCGGTTTGACGCTGTCATCCCCGACGAAGGCGCAGCAGCATACACCGGAATACTCGCCGATCCATGCTGTTCCACGTGGCTCGAGATTTTGTTCAGGCTTCCCAACGATCCACGCGGAACGCCCAGCCCTGCCGAGTTCTGCTGAAAGACAAAGTTCCCCGGCCTATCTACCTTCGACATCACCATCGGCGTACTATTCGCGAGCACCAGTGAACCCGTGCCAACGGTTGGCGCCTGTGGCGACCCGGCGCGCAGCGGCGAGTGCACCGAAGTCCCAACCGGACCCCCTGCAAACCCAGCAACGCCCGCAACATTGTTCAACCCATTGAACGTGCCACCCGGCTGCCAACCCCACCCATATCCAGGGAAGAACGACCACGTGCCCGAGTGATACGGCAGCCATCCCCATGGGTACGGAGACACCCACGAGTAGCCCGCCCCCGGATACTGCGCCCACAGGCCATTGCCGTACGGACTCCATCCCGCGCCAATAAGATACGGCTGCCAGAAAGATCCAAACGCTCCGCCGTTAATAAAGTTCCCGTAGTAGTTCAGGTCGCTCAAGCCATACGTCGATCCACCCGCCACCATCGCATTCGCCTGCGAGTAGCGCGCATGATAGTCATTCGCGTCCTTGTCCCACGCATCGTACGGCTCTTCCTCGATCTTCTTCGCGACTACCACCTGATCCCCGCCCAGCGTCAGCGTCTCCTTCTTCGTCACCATCGTCGTCGCTGAGCCGTGCACCACTTCCACGTTTCCGTTGAACACCGACACCACCGTCTGCCCGTTATCCACCGTCATCCGCATATGCGTCGACGGCGAAACCGTCACCGTCTGATCCCCAGCTCGCAGCAAAAACTCATTGCCCTTCGTACTCTGCAGGTTCACATACACCATGCCTCGCACCACCTGTATCGTCGAGGCCTTCGCACCCGAACTACGCAACGCCAGCAGCGGAAACTCCACCAGCGAGTGAGGAGCCACGCGCAGCGTGCTGTTGTCTTCAAACTCGATCTCTGCATACCCTTCAGCCGTCCGAAGCTTCTCGCCTTCGATGATCGGCATATTCGACATCGTCGCTTCAAAGCCGTTACCCGTCTTGCGGTCGAGCGAGAGCGTACCCTTCACATCGCTCAGTCGCACAATCCTCACATGCGAATCGCCAGGCCGCGCCCCATTGTCCACTCGCACGCTGGCCGCAGGCACACTAGCCGTCGGCGAACTAACTGCCGGCACATCAGCCGTCGCCAAGTGAGCAGTCGATGCAGAATCTGCATCCAAAGGATTACTCTGCTCCCCGGCCGCTACACTCTGTGCTCCCGCGGCCACCACTCCCGCCAACGAAAACGCCATCGCCAGAATCATTCCGTAACCAAATTGGATCTTCATCACCGGCCTCCCAGAACCAAAGCAGTTGGAACATCAAGTGCCCGCAAGTATACGTCCGCGACGATTGCAATAGCTTCATCAAAACTCAAATAGTCACGGCCTTTGTTCGGCACTTTTACGAAACCGTTGCAGTGAAATCGTTCAGTATTGACGGGCCTGCCGATATAACACCATCAGAACAAAGGTTTTGCGATCAAGCATCGTGCAAGGCATCAGAGCCGTCCACTCTAACCCTCTCCGCATCCCCCATCAACAATGCCTTGTACGCTGGCGGAGAATTGAACCTAACCAGCAGGAGACGCGCCAACCGGCGTCGCTCCACCACCCATCAGCACCGCTTTGAACACCGGAGGATAGAAGAACTCCAGATCGACGATCTCGTTCACCAGCGCCTGTGCCTTCTTTGGATCACTCTTCAAAAGCGCCGCCACCTGCGCCCGTTTGCTCGCCAGCCGCGACCGGTCAACATCCTGCACGGCATACTGCAGCGCCGTCGTCATGCGTACCAACTTCTCCTCTGACGTGTCCGCCTTATGCGTAAAAGCGTCGAGATCGTCCTCCGACAGATTCGGCGCCTTACTCAGCTTGAAATATCCCGCGTTCGCCCCCAACAGGTAAGGCACGGCCTGCAGCAGGCTGCCGTAGTAGATCTCAAGCAAAAGCTCCGGTTTTCCTTCCGGGTACGATCCCTTCCTCGCCGCTTCAATCGTCTTCTCACCCTGCCCACGCAGCGAATCCAGCGCAGCCGTCAGCTGCGCACTCAACTTAAGCCCCCAACACCCTTCAATCAGTCGCGACGCCATCTCATCGATCGCAACCAGATCCCACGCTGCAGCCTTAGCCAGCAACGCCGAACAGGCTTGCGGACTGAGCTTGGCAAGCTCGCGCGCAATCGCCGTCACCATCAACACGCCCGCCGCATCGTAGCCTCTGGCCCTGCCCACGAGCAGTTCAGTCCCGACCATCTGCTGCGACGCCTGCTCCAGAAATTTAATCTGCTCCTCTGCCACCGGCGGCACGGATGCCAGCGTCTGCTGAAATCCCTTCACCAGCCGGGCAGAGCGCTCCGGCGTCGGCAGGTCTTTCAGCGTGTCCATAATCTGGACGATCTCCGCATGGTTCGGCAGATGTGCCGGAACCTGCCCAAGAATCGCCAGCATGTTATCCAACAGCGTCGGGGCAGGTTCTCCCGGTGGAATCTCCACCACCAAACTCGGATCGACACCCTCTGGCAGCTTGCCGTCCGCGTGCCACTCCCCACTATGGTCTGCCTGCACCTCAATCAACCCGGGCTGGCCGGTGTAGCGATACCAATGCCCCGGCTCCTTCTGCTCCGGGCTCAGCCGTTCAAACTGCTGCATCGCCTGCCATCCATCCTCCGCGGCCTGCGGCATCGTCGCCACGTAGAAACGCAAAAACGCGCCGTACCGATCCCCAGCCACCCAGCTTTGATCCGACATACTTAAGCCCCCGGTGTTAGAACCTTCAAGCCCTCGATCTTCACCTGGTCCGCCACTCTGTTGCTGACCGTCGCATCCGACCGCTTCGACAACTCCGCGGCCATCGCGGTCGCAACTGCCTGTCCGATCGCCGCGATCTCAGCCTGCGACAGCCCGCCCGCCTTCACCGCAGTCTCAGCTTCCTTCCGCGCATCCTCAAGATCCTTCTCGCCCACCGGCGGCTCTTTGCGCTTCAGGCGATTCAGCAGACTACCAAACGCATCGCCAATTGCCGTGCCCAACTTATCCCCCACCTTCTCCTGCGCAACATCGCTGGCCTTCTTGGCCACACCCTTCAGGAAAGCGAAGAGAAACGAAGAGCCCATCTCGATCAACGCGGCCTCCGCGATGAAGTGCTTCTCTCCGGTCGGAGTGAACTCAGCGGCATCCGCTCCTATCGCGGACCCAATAGCGGAACTGGCTTGTTGAAGGTCTGATTGCATCGCGGAAGTCTAACATCGGCTCAAAGCGCCATAACGAATCAAAGGTAACCACCACGCACTTTGCTTTCATCAGATCACGCCGCCATCCAAAAAGATGGCGACCGCTAGCGCCACAAAAATATTCAAAAAAATCTTCGCGAAAGTTGGCGCATTTTTTTGGCGGCAAAAAACGTGGTGCGAAAACACCACATTCACCATGCAACTCACCACAAATTCACCACCATTTACCATCAAAAAACACCACCAAATCTGCAAAATCCCCTGCAAAAGACCACATCGATACCCCCTGAACTTTTTCCTGCTTAACCACTCCGATTTAGTAGAAACTTGTACCTATCCATGACCAAGCAGACGAAGACGAAACAGGCCAAAACAGCGAAGCAGACAAAGAAAACCTCCACCGGCAAACTCCGTATCGGAATCCTCTTCGGCGGCCGCTCCGGCGAGCATGAAGTCTCCCTCCTCTCTGCCGCCTCCATCCTCAAATCCATCGACAGCACAAAGTACGAAGTCATCCCCATCGGCATCACCAAGCAAGGCCAGTGGCTCACCTCCGGAGAAGCGCAGAGCCTGCTGGCAGGCGACACAAAACCCGCGCCAACACTGAAGAAAAACGCCTCCACCAAGCCCATCGCACTCAACGCAAACGCTGATTTAAATCAAGCAAGCACAGCTCTAGCGCAACAAAACGGCTCCCTCGCCCAGTCCCTCGACATCATATTCCCCGTCCTCCACGGCACCTTCGGCGAAGACGGCACCATCCAGGGCCTCTTCGAACTCGCCGACATCGCCTACGTAGGCTCCGGCGTTCTCGGCTCCGCAACAGGCATGGATAAGACCGCAATGAAACAGCTCTTCGCCGCTGCCGGCCTGCCCCAAACGCCTCACGTCAATCTCCTCCGCAGCGAATGGAAGTCCGACGCGAAGCGCTGCATCAAGCGCATCGAAAAGAAACTCACCTATCCGGTCTTCGTAAAACCCGCGAATCTAGGCTCTTCCGTAGGCATCAGCAAAGTCCACGACCGCAGCGAACTCGCCCCCGCAATGGACCTCGCCGCCAGCTTCGACCGCAAACTCATCATCGAGCAGGGCGTCGGCGGCCCCGGCGCCAAGCCCCGCGAACTCGAAGTAGCCGTCCTCGGCAACGACGCCCCCGAGGCCTCCGTCGTCGGAGAAATCGTCCCCGGCGCAGAGTTCTACGACTACAACGCCAAGTACCACTCCGACGCCTCCGTCCCCATCATTCCTGCGAAGCTCTCCAAGTCCGAAGCGAAACAGATCCGCGAGATGGCCATCGCCGCCTTCCGCGCCTGCGACTGCGCCGGCCTCGCCCGCGTCGACTTCCTCATGGAGCCCGCCGTCAAAAACAAAAAGGGCAGGGAATCGAAGTCCGCCCGCATCTACCTCAACGAAATCAACACCATGCCCGGCTTCACCAGCATCAGCATGTACCCCAAACTCTGGGAGGCCACTGGCGTCCCCTACTCGCAACTCATCGACCGCCTCATCGCTTTAGCCACCGAACGCCACAAAGAAAAGCAACAGACAACCTTCACTCGCGTCTAACAGAAGTCCGTCAAAAGTCACGGATCAGCAGCCGCAGCCACGAAAACTGCGGCTGTTATTCTGTTTCGACG
This sequence comes from Tunturiibacter lichenicola, assembly GCF_051013355.1. Classification (GTDB taxonomy): domain Bacteria; phylum Acidobacteriota; class Terriglobia; order Terriglobales; family Acidobacteriaceae; genus Edaphobacter; species Edaphobacter lichenicola_F. Next base: position 2,833,611 of record NZ_CP132944.1, read on the forward strand.
GCGCCCACTCAAAGCGGGTTAGGAGAAAGTCCAGCATGGACACGATCGGCAAGCCAGTTGCACCTCCAAGCCGCACGCCGAAGTATGCCATCGCCTCCATGTCCCTGCATCTCCTTCTCGTGGCTGCGTTTGTACACCAAAGCGCCTCCTGGGTTGCCCCCATCCGCCTCCCCGGAAGCCCCCACGGCACCAACCTCTTGTTGACGTATTCGCCCGGCAGAGCACCTCTTCAAGCCTCCGTCCCCAACGCAAAAACGCAACCCAAACAAGCCGAAGCAACCACCCCACTACCGTCGCCGCCTCAGCCAAAGCTGAAAGAAACCGAAGCCTCTCCCAACACCAGCTCACCAGCCTCCGCGCAGCCCGACTCCGCCGCAGGTGCAGACTCCCTCGGCTCCGGCAACATCAACATTGCTCTCGTCAGCTACTTCCCCACACCCAAACCTGACCTCTCGACGCTCCCACGAGGTACAAAGGGCGATGTCATCCTCGACATCGTCATCGACACTACCGGAAAGATCGCTGACATCAAGATGGCCAGCGGTCTCGGCCACGGCATCGACGAAAACGTAATCGCAACCGTCCAGCAGTGGACGTTCCATCCCGCCACCAAAGACGGCCAGCCCGTAGCCAGCGAGCAAGAGCTTCACTTCCACTACGAAAAGGCCTGACACCCGATCTCAGCCAAAGCGGGTCGCTAAATAACCCTGCTGTGCCTGTATCCACCCTCTGTCAGCGCCGCCAGCAACTCGTCCACTTGCTCTCGTCCGCGCGTCTCGATCGTGATATCGATTGTCGTATCGCCAAGATTCACGCCATAGTAAGCACGGTTGTACAGCGTATCCACAATGTTCGCGCGATAACTTGCAATCAGTCGCGTCAACTCCGCCAGCGCTCCGGGCTTATCAAGCAGATGAATCCGCAAGCGAATCATGCGCCCATCCTGCACCAGACCGCGCTCGATGATCCTGCTCAGCAGTGTCACATCAATATTTCCACCGCACACCATCACAGCCGTATGAGCACCGTTGAGCGAAGTCTTCTTCTGTAACAGCGCTGCCAACGCAGTCGCCCCGGCCCCTTCAGCAAGAGTCTTCTCGCGCTCCAGCAAAACCAGAATCGCCGACGCGATCTCGTCTTCATCGACGGTCACAATCTCATCGACATATCGTTCAACCACTGGAAAGGTAACATCACCGGCGCGCCGCACCGCAATACCATCGGCGATCGTCGTCGAAGGCTCGAGCGTCACCGGCCTTCCCTCGCCACGCGCAGCCAACATTGAAGGCAGTCTGGAAGTCTGCACTCCAATCACGCGAATCTCCGGACGTGATTCCTTGATCGCGCATGCGACTCCACCAATCAGCCCACCCCCGCCAATCGGCACAACAACAGCCTCCAGCTGCGGAACCTGCTCCAGCAACTCAAGGCCAATCGTCCCTTGCCCAGCCATCACCACTGCATCGTCGAACGGATGAATGAACGTCATCCCCTCCGCCTGGCACAGCCGCGTCGCCTCCTCGCAGGCCTCGTCGTAGTTGGCCCCATGCAGAATGACTTCAGCGCCGAACCCACGCGTCGCCGTCACCTTCACCAGCGGCGTCGCCAATGGCATCACGATCAGCGCTCGAATCCCACGCTTTGTCGCGTGATACGCAACCCCCTGTGCATGATTCCCGGCACTCGCAGCGACCACCCCCCGAGCAGCCTGCGCCTGCGTCAGCGTCGCAATCCGGTTCAACGCCCCGCGCTCTTTGAACGAGCCCGTCATCTGTAGATTTTCCAGCTTCAAATAAACCTGCTGCCCCGTTAGGGAAGACAGCATCTGCGAGTGCGGACAAGGCGAGTAGTAGATCGACCCACGCACCCGCTCACGCGCCGCAGACACATCGGCGAGACTGATACTAACTTTATTTATCGAGTCGCTCACAGGCATCAAATTCTTCCTTCAAAGTCCCAACCCATCAAACAACTTCGATCAACTGACATCAACGACGCTGACGAAACCGATTCGCAAGCGCAAACTCATCTCGCAGCTCCGGAGTCCGCAGATTCTCCCTCACATGTTGCAACCGTTGTTCAAGAGCCAACAAAGTATCCGCGACCGGCCCAGTATTGGTCATCGCGACATCCCGCCACATACTGTAAGGGCTAGCTCCCAGGCGCGTCGTTTCCCGCAGCGCGCGTCCACCGATGGCCGCAATCTCCGGCGCATCGCCGAACCGATCCTCCAGCAGTGCCGCAAGCGCAGTTGAAAGCATCTGTGGCAGATGGCTCACCCACGCACACAGCTCGTCATGTCGTGTCGCATCCATATCCAGCGTACGGGAGCCAAAACATCCAACCCACGCGCGCCAGTCTTTCTCTATCGCAGTCATCTCAGAGCTGGTCGGCGTAAACAACCACATCGCTCCATCAAACAACCCCGCCTCCGCCAGCAAAGCCCCACCCGATTCTTTGCCCGCCATCGGGTGTCCCGGCAAAAAAGTTGCTGTCTCGCCCCCGACAAACAACTGCTGTGCCAGCTCGACAATCTCAAGCTTTGTGCTCCCAACATCGGTCACGAGCTGCCCCGGGCGCAACACAGGCGCTAACTGCTTCATCCAGTCTTTGATCGCTAGCACCGGCACCGCCAGCACAACAACATCCGCCAACCGTGCCAGCTCCAGTGCGTCTTCACGACTCGCAGCTCTGCCGTCGATCGCGCCCATCTGCACCGCGCCCGCCATCTCGAGCTGACTTGCATCCCACCCGTCGATGCGGCCCGCAAACCCCGCCGAGCGCAGAGCCAGACCCGTCGAAGCCCCGATCAACCCAGTTCCGATGATGAAAACCCGCTCCACTATCCTTGAACCCTCATCTTACCCAATCGTCCTGCCGACTACCGGCGCCAACTGCTGCAGTTGTGTCATCAGTTTCTGTAACTGTTCAGGATACAAACTCTGAGCCCCATCGCTCATCGCCTTGTCCGGGTTCGGATGCATCTCCATCAAAAGCCCATCAGCTCCAGCAGCAACGCTCGCCAGCGCCATCGGCGGAACCAGATCGCGAATGCCCACACCGTGCGACGGGTCGCCAAGCACGGGCAGGTGTGTCAACTTCTTCAATACCGGAATCGCAGAGATGTCCATCGTGTTTCGCGTATACGTCTCGTAGGTCCGGATCCCCCGCTCGCACAACATCAGGTTGTAGTTCCCGCCCGACAAGATGTACTCCGCGCTCAACAGCACCTCTTCAATCGTCGCCGCGATCCCTCGCTTCATCAGCACCGGCTTACGCACATGTCCCAGCTCGCGCAGCAGATTGAAGTTCTGCATATTCCGCGCACCCACCTGGAAGCAATCGATATAGGGCAGCATCAATTCGATCTGTGAGATCTCCATCACCTCTGTGATCACGAGCAGTCCGGTCTCATCTGAGACCTCACGCAGCAGCTTCAGCCCATCAAGCCCCATACCCTGAAAGCTATACGGCGAACTCCTTGGCTTGAATGCTCCACCCCGCAGAAACTTCGCGCCCGCCGCCGAAACCTGCTTCGCGCTCGTCAAAATCTGCTCCCGCGATTCCACAGAGCACGGCCCAGCCATTACAACAACTTCTCTTCCACCAACAATCACGCCGTTCGGAAATGTGACCGTCGTCCCTTCAGGACGAAAGCTACGCCCTGCCAACTTGTACGGCGAAGAGATGCGATAAGCGTCATACACACCTGCCAGCACCTTGAACTCAGCAACCTCAAAGTGCTCCGGCGTCCCAACCCCCGCCAGGATCGTCTGTGCCGCGCCTGTTGTTCGGTGAACATTGAAGCCGAGCTCCACCATTCGCTCGATTACCTGCTGTATGTTCTCTTCGGTCGCCTGGCCATGCATCGCAACTATCATCGTCTTCGATTCGCTCTCTTATATGTAACTAAATTAGTTATAAAACTACACTGGCCTCGCCAATCATCGGCTTCTAACGATCTCTCCGCTGCAGCGTTCGCATCACATCGATAATCCGTTCGTAAACGTGTAGTAACTCAGCGTCAGGCAACGGTCCAGGGTTTGCCTTGCGGACACGATCGAAGACCTCCTGCTCGCGGCGCGGCTCGTAAACCGGAAGATCTGCTGTACGTTTGAGCTCGCCAATCGCACGCGCTGCCTCTGCACGTTTGTTGATGAGTCGAACGATCTCGACATCCAACTCGTCAATCTTCTGTCTCCAGTCGGAGATATCCATCCAATTGCCTTTCGCTGCAACGGCACCGCATGCACAAGTAATCGTCGCAAGGTTAGTTGTATCAACCATGATAACCGCCGCATGCCGTTGCCACGATCGGGCGTAGTTGAAGATCTCATCCTCGAAGCCCCGCTATAAATCTTCCAATCGCAGCCGCGGCATCCGGTGCAGGCGTCTTCTCAATAAGCGCTACCAACGCACTACCAACAATCGCCGCATCCGCAAATTCGCCAACCGCCTTCACATGCTCAGCATTGGAGATCCCAAATCCCACAGCAATCGGCAACGTTGTAAATCGCCGCAGCCGCGCCACAAGCTCCGAAGCATCTCCAGCCACCTTTTGCTGCGTGCCAGTTATCCCAACCCGCGAGATCGCATAGACAAACCCCTTCGACACTCCAGCTATCGCCTTCAATCGCGCATCCGGACTGGTCGGCGCCGCAAGAAATATCGGAGCCAGCCCATTCCCCGTCATCGCTTCGAGATACTCTGCCGCCTCTTCAACAATCATGTCCGTCAGTAGCACACCGTCGGCCCCAGCCTCCGCTGCCCATGCACAAAACGTCTTCATTCCCATCCGAACCACGGGATTCAGGTAGGAGAACAAAACGAGGCCCGCCCGCGGCCGTGCAGCGCGCAACTCTTTCGTCAGACTAAGCACATCGCTCAACCGGACACCGCGTGCGACCGCACGTTCACTGGCTCGCTGAATCACCGGTCCATCCGCCAGTGGATCGCTGAACGGCACACCCAACTCAATCACATCCGCGCCGTTGTCAATCGCTGCCAATGCAATATCCCGCGTCGTCTCCAGGTCGGGATCACCCGCAGTCAAATAAGCAACAACCCCCGGCCTCTTCCTGAACTCAATCGCCATCGCTCTGCACTTACCCTTTCGCCGTGCTGTTGACTTGCTGGCTCCCTGACTCGCTGCCTTTCAAATTCAACTCTCTCGCCAGAATGCCCATGTCTTTATCGCCGCGACCGGACAAGTTCACCATCAACACATCGGTCTTTGCCATCGTCGGAGCAAGCCGAATCGCCTCTGCTACCGCGTGAGCACTCTCAAGCGCAGGCAGAATTCCCTCCGTGCGCGACAGTGTAACCGTAGCCTTCAACGCCGCATCGTCCGAACACGAAACATAGCTCGCCCGCCCCGAATCGTGCAGCATCGCATGCTCTGGCCCCACACTCGCGTAGTCCAGGCCTGCCGAGACCGAATGCGTACTGCTCACCTGCCCCGCATCGTTCTGTAACACATACGAGTACGTACCCTGGAGCACCCCCGGCATGCCGCCGCCGATCTTCTGAAATCGTGCAGCATGTTCGCCTAACGCCGTGCCGCGCCCACCTGCCTCTACGCCAATCAACTGCACATTCGCATCCGGCAAAAACTCATAGAAGGCGCCAATCGCGTTCGACCCACCGCCCACACAAGCGACGACCGCAGTCGGCAGTTTACCCTCCTGCTCCAACATCTGCGCTCGCGCCTCGCGGCTAATCACCCGATGGAAATCCCTCACCATCGTCGGATACGGATGTGCCCCCAGCGCGCTCCCTAGAATGTAGTATGTCGTCCGAACATTGGTGACCCAATCCCGCATCGCCTCATTGATCGCGTCCTTTAAAGTCGCCGATCCAGCCGAAACCCCGCGAACCTCCGCGCCCAGCAGCCGCATCCGGTACACGTTCAGCTCTTGTCTACGCATATCTTCTTCACCCATATAAACGACGCACTCCAGGCCAAGCAGTGCACAAACCGTCGCCGTCGCAACACCATGTTGCCCCGCGCCAGTCTCTGCGATGATCCGCTGCTTCCCCATCCGCCGTGCCAGCAGGCCTTGCCCCAGCGCATTATTGATCTTGTGTGCGCCGGTATGCAGCAGGTCTTCGCGCTTCAAATAAATCTTCGCCCCACCCAACTGTTCCGTAAGCCGCTTCGCAAAGTAGAGCGGAGTAGGCCGCCCGCAATAGTGATGCAACAGGCCATCCAACTCAGTTTGAAATTCAACGTCCTTCTGAGCCACCGCATACGCATGCTCCAACTCTTCAAGCGCCGCCATCAGCGTCTCTGGAACATACCTGCCGCCATATGCGCCGAATCGCCCCGCCACCGCCGTTGGCAAACCTATCGTTGAACTTGCACTCATCGATCTCTCTCCTGCTGTTCACGTTTCAAAAAACAAAAACCGCGACTCGGAAGGTCGCGGCTCGTATGGATGTCGAATCAACTGAAACTTACAGATCTTTCAGATGAAGCTACTCCGCCGACGCCGCTATTGTGTGCCAATAGCGGGCAATAAACGAAATTCGGCTAATCTGAGTAATCATCATCTTGCTATCAAGATACATCCTGTCCACAACTCCCGCAACTGTGCGAGATCGAATTGCTCTGTATTTTTTTTTTCAAGAGAGCCGCATCAACGACTCGAAGGCATCGCCAACTGGCTCTCTTCGTCTTCCATCGTCTCTTCGAGACTGCGGAACTTCTTCAGGGACATCACGCCCAGCACAGCCAGCACCATCACCTCAGGTTCAATCGGCTGCCGATAGTCCGGCGACGCATGCGTGAAGTAGTACGTGATCGGGAAGAACACGATCAAAACCAGAAACGGCAGCGCCCTGACTCTGTCTTCGCGCCAGAACCGTCGTGCTCCCACCAGCATCAGCACAGTCATGCCTGTACAGAAAAACACATCGGGAATCTCCAACGGCTCAAGGCTGAGATACGACGGGCTGAAGCTCCAGAAGCCGCTCCAGTATGCGAAAGCGCGTCGCAGCGACAATCCTGCAAAGAACACAGGATGATGCTCGACAAAGTTCATCGTCATCACCTTCTTCTCAGCGATATAGGCGACCTCACCGACAGCCTCGAACCGCTGCATCTCCATCGCATTGCTGGCGGGATGAGCCCATCTCGCATTCGACTCGAACGTATCGCCGTTGTTCCCCGCCCAGCACTCCAGCCAGAAGTTATCCCGCACCGGCCCCACAAAGTGCATCGCGCGATAATTGTGAATCGTCCACGGAGTCAGCACGACAACAACCCCTGCTGCGGCAACGACGCAACGCAGCAGCCACCTCTCACCATCCCGACGCATTTGCAGCGCAGCAAGCAGCAAAAACACAGGAAACATCGGCAGCACCGATGGATTCGCCAGCGCGGTCACTCCATAGAACGCGCCAAAACCCAGCCAGGCCACAAGCTGTCTCCGCCGATGCAGTTGCTGAGCGATGCAAAAGCAAGCCGTAAACAGTAGCCCAGTCAGCGCGTAATCCCACACCCGCGCTCCAGAAAAATAAATCGCATACGGATAGATCACCCAACCGATCCCAGCCCACCGCGCGGCCTTCTCACCCAGCGCATACCGAGCGCTGAAATAGATCGGTATGCAGGTCAGCGCAGACAGCAGGCTATTGATCGACAAGATTGCAAACGCAGCCTTTGCCGTATACAACCCAAACAAATGAAACATGCTGGCCAGCATGTACGGAAATATCGGTGGAACCATCGCCGTCGGTCCGGTAAAAGGGAAGAACGGCGAGCTAAAGCCATGCCCCAGAAAGATCGACCGCGCAACCCAGCCCATCTCCCACCCAAACTCCGCATGATCGATCGTCGGCGCTGCCTGCGCACGAAAACCACAGAGCACCACGACCATCCGCACCGCCAGAGCGGCCAAAACCATTAACAAAACTGGATGCTTATCCCACGCTCTGCGGAATGGACCCGCGCTAATACTCTTCAAGATGGCCCACTCTCCATCTTCATCAGCTGCGAACAATCCATTTGTCCATGATATAGGGTGACGCTTCTATAAGGCCTCTGAAATATTGGGGATTTCGACAAATTAGGATCACAATTTGTTACTAAAGCTGGTCGCGGCATCTGCATCTCACAATGCGACGCAATAGTTAGCTCTGACGTTAGCCGTGCCTTGCCACTCCGCTTCGCATACATCATCAAATCTTTTGCACGCGTTGTACATCTCGCACGCCTGGCACCTTCCGCAGATTCTGCACCAGCTTGTTCAGATGTCGCACGTCCACCGTTTCCACGACAAAATCCACCATCACCTGACCATCCGGCAGCGGCTTCGTATCCACGCTGCGAATGTTGGTCCCATCATCCGAGATGATTGCCGTAAACTCCTTCAACATACCCGCCCGGTCATCACACAACACCGTCAGCTTCACCGGATACGTCTGTGCCTTTGTCGTTCCCGGCTCCGTCGGCGATGGCGACCACTCCACCTGGATCCTCCTATCCGACTCATACAACAGATTCTGCACATTCGGGCAGCTTCTAGCATGCACCGCAACGCCCTTGCCCCGCGTCACGTACCCCACAATCTCCTCACCACGAATTGGGTTACAACAGCGCGCCCGATACACAAGCAGATCGTCCTGCCCCTCCACCTGCAGCGAATCCGATCCCTTCCCAAAGAAGACTCGCTTCACCGCCTCCGACATCTGCCCAACCGTATTGCCGACTCCGCCCTCCGGCGCCACAGGCTCAGCCGACATCGTCGACCCCGGCTCCAGCTTATTCAGCACCTGCCGCGCAGAAAACTTACCGAACCCAACGCCCGCCAGCAGCTCCGCCTGCGTCCCCAGACCATACTCGCTGGCAACCTTGTCGTAGTCCGCCTCATGAAACTTACCTAGCCCCAGCTTGTACTTCCGTGCCTCGCGATCCAGCAGCTTCTTGCCGATCTCAATCGCACGCTCGCGCTGATGCTCATTCAGCCAGTGCTTGATCTTGTTCCTTGCCCGCGAACTCTTCGTAAAGCTAAGCCAGTCGCGGCTCGGAGCGTGTCCCGTCTGCGTCGTAATCTCAACAATATCGCCATTACGCAACTTCGTCCGCAGAGGCACGATCCGCCCATTCACCTTTGCGCCGACCGTCGTGTTCCCCACCTCGGTGTGAATCGTGTACGCAAAATCAATCGGACTCGCGTCCTTCGGCAGCACGACAACCTTGCCCTTCGGAGTAAAGGTGTACACCTCCTCCGGATACAGATCGATCTTCAGCGTCGACATGAACTCATTGGGATCGGTCATCTCCCGCTGCCATTCCATCAACTGCCTTACCCACGCCAGCCGCTGCTCATCCTTCGCGCTTACATTGTCGGATGCCTTGTACTTCCAGTGCGCCGCAATCCCTTCCTCCGCGACGCGATGCATATCCTCCGTTCGAATCTGCACCTCAAACTGATGCCCACCCTCAGCAATCAAAGTCGTATGCAGCGACTGGTAGAGATTCGGTCGAGGCATAGCAATAAAATCCTTGATCCGACCGGGCACCGGCCGCCAGATACTATGCAGCAGCCCAAGCAGCGCATAGCAATCCTGAACGGTATTGCAGATCACGCGAATCGCCAGCAGGTCATACACCTGATCAACAGGAATCTTCTGATCCACCAGCTTCTGCTGTATCGAATACAGCCGCTTGATTCGCGACTCCACCCGCCCCTGAATCTTGAACTCCTTCAGCTTCGCCTCAAGCTGCTTCACAATCTTTTGCAAAAACTCTTCGCCCGCCCCGCGCAGCGCATCTACCTCAGTCGACACCTGTTCATACGCATACGGATCGGTATACCGAAACGCCAGATCCTCCAGCTCGCCGCGCAGCTTGCCCATGCCCAGCCGATGCGCAAGCGGAGCGTAGATATCCAGAGTCTCCCGCGCAATCTTCTGCTGCTTCTCCGGCTTCAGGTGCTCCAGCGTCCGCATATTATGTAACCGATCTGCAAGCTTAATAATCACCACGCGAACATCGGTCACCATCGCAAGCAGCATCTTGCGAATGTTCTCCGCCTGATGGTCCTCACGATTTGCGAACTTGATCTTCTCCAGCTTCGTCACACCCTCAACGATGTGCGCCACCTGGTCCCCGAACCGCTTAGCGATCTCAACCGAAGTAACATCGGTGTCTTCCACCGCATCATGCAGCAACCCCGCTGCAATCGCCGTCGAATCCATCTTCAACTCAGCCAGCACCTGGGCCACTTCAAGCGGATGGATAATGTACGGCTCGCCACTGGCCCGCTTCTGGCCCTCATGCTGCTGCAGGCAGAACGCCCAGGCCTTGCGAATAATATCCAGGTCATCCGCTGGCCGATTCGCGTGCACCGTCTCCAGCAGCCGTTGAAACTTCGCATCCACAACATGAATGGCCTTCGCGGAACTACCCGCAAGATGACTCGCCGAAGACTCATCCACGCCGGCAATCACCAGATCGGTCTTGTCCGGTGTCACCTCTTGCTTTTTTCGTTTCACGCGAGGGGTCGTATCCGAGGCGACCGGTGGTTCCGCGACAGGAAGAGCTGCTTCCAGCTCAATCCCCGTTTCGGTATGTTCCAACTCCGGTTGGCTCTTCGGTTCTTCTTTCGGCTTCGGCCCAGCCTGCGAAGAGGCCAGAGGAGCGATTGCCATAGTTCATTATAGGCTGAACCGTCAACCTTTACAGCCGCAGTGAAAGAAGCCAACTTAGGCCCACTGAGATCTGCGCTCCGAATCGCCGGCCATCCGGGACTTAGAAACAAGCCATTCTGCACACCGCGAACTTGGCGGGCGGGGAGGTCAGTGGTGCACTTCACGCTATGCTTGTTCATGAGGCCGTGGTAGAGGGTAGAATCTCTTTGCGCAGCTGGTTTCAGTCGTTATCAAGGACCCTTCACACCCAGACGCTTGACCCAGACGCTTGCCCAACTGGACCTTGACTATGCCTTCCGCTCAAAAACTCGACACTCATCACAAAGCACTCGCTATCAATCTTGATACGTCAACCTTCGGGTCTTTCGCCGAAATCGGTGCCGGACAGGAAGTCGCGCGGTGGTTCCTTGTCGTAGGAGGAGCCTCCGGCACCGTGGCTAAGACCATCTCCGCCTACGACAAGGAAGTCAGCGATGATCTCTACGGCGCCGGGTCGCGCTATGTATCCAAGCAGCGACTCGAGGCGATGCTCGATAACGAGTGGGCCCAGCTTCTTACGCAATTAAACGAGACTCGTGGTCCGCAGACTCGGTTCTTCTGCTTCGTTGATACCGTCTCTGCCCGCAACTTCGCCGGAACCAACGACTCACATGGTTGGATCGGTCTCCGGTTTCAGTTGCAGCCCGGTGGTCCTGCCAACGACGTCCTGCTGCACGTCAACATGCGCGATCCTTCGAATGTCCTCCAGCAGGAAGCCATCGGTATCCTGGGGGTCAACCTCATCCACGCTGCGTTCTATGAAGTACAAATCAAGGATTCATTTCTTGAAGGCTTGGCACAAGACGTTGTCCCGGAGCGAATCGAGATCGACTACGTGGATCTTCACGGGCCGGCATTCGAAAGCTGGGATCGTCGGGCTCTGCTAGTCCAGTTGGTTCGTGATGGCCTCGCAGAGGCTGTATGTTTCCCAATCAAGGGCTCCGCTGTTCCCCCGACCGAGGTCCTCTACAAGAAAGCAATTGTGCTTGTACCGGGATCCTTCGGCCACACCGATCCCATTCATTCGCAGGTCCATTTGCGATTATTGAATTCCGCAATTCAAGAGCTTCATCAGGACCTTAGCGAAACAAAATCGACGCCCGCTGGTTTCTTTTGCCTGACCGCTGCTCCGCTGACGTCGGAAGAGCCAACCCCGGAAACTCCCGACATGCTTCGTCGCATCGATTCGCTTCTCGCCGCTGGCGGCGACGTGCTCCTCTTTCGTAAACCCGAGCTCTACCACATGACGGCTCTCGTCAATCGCCATACACAGGCGCCTGTGCGATTCGCCGGAGGTCTCTCCCTTGTGATTCGAGCCTTCGAAGACATCTACGGCAATCTCGAAGGCAAGCTGCTCGAAGCTCTTGCCCGTCTCTTCGCCCAGAATGTTCGCATCTACGTCTATCCGATGCCCGCCGCGGATCTGCGGGAATGGCTGAGGGGTACTTCCTTTAACGGTTGGGAGTGGAGCGAGACGAATGAATGGGTTTCAGCAAGCCACCTGCGTCGCACGCCACCTCTGGGACATCTATTCGCCTATCTTCTCGCCAGCAACTTCCTCGTCCCGATGGACCCTCCTGTGGAGGGATGAGAGCCTGTGTAGAACCCGGCTCTCCTGTCACGGCAACTCGGAAGTTATATAGACGTCCAAGCCTAAATCCCTGTTTCGAGGATTTTAAGTAGGGAGGGGTACCCCGGAGAGGAGTACCCCGATGCCTCCCAGCTAAGCCGATGCCGAGTTCGTGCCGGCCAACTGCCGCAGCACGTACTGCAGAATCCCGCCGTTCTGGTAGTACAGAATCTCCTGCGGCGTATCGATCCTCACTGTTGCAGAAAACTCCATCGTCCTGCCCAGGTCCGACTCCGCAAACACTGTAACCACCTTGCCATCGGCAAACTTGTTCTCGAGCATCGCCTTCAACTCACCCCTCTCACCGACGGCAAACACCTCCTCGCCCGAAAGCCGTAGCGATTCGACATTCTGCCCCGGCATAAACTGCAGCGGCAGAATCCCCATCCCCACGAGGTTCGAACGATGAATCCGCTCATAGCTCTCCGCGATCACAAAACGGATCCCCAGCAGCCGCGGCCCCTTCGCTGCCCAATCGCGCGACGACCCCGACCCATACTCCTTACCCGCCAGAATCGCCAGCGGAGTCTTCCGCTTGGCATACTCCACACTCGCGTCATAGATCGACATCGGCACATCGTCCGGCAGCAGCCGCGTCACGCCTCCCTCGGTCCCCGGAGCGAGCCTGTTCCGCAGCCGCACATTGGCAAACGTCCCACGCACCATCACCTCATGGTTCCCGCGACGCGATCCATAGCTGTTGAAGTCCGAAGGCTTCACCCCATGCTCGGTCAGATACTTTCCAGCAGGCCCATTCTGTTTAATCGAACCCGCCGGTGAGATATGATCCGTCGTGACCGAATCGCCCAGCACAGCCAGCACTCTCGCCCCATGAATATCCTCCACAGGAGCAGGCGTAGCCGGCATCCCATCAAAGTAGGGGGCCTTGCGAATGTAGGTCGAATCCGGCTCCCACCCATACGTCTCCCCGTCGGGAAACTTCAGGCTCTGCCAGTTCTGGTCGCCATCCGAAACAGTGCTGTACTGGCGCCGAAACATCTCCGAATCGATCGACGAATTCACCGCAGCAGAAACCTCACTCTGCGTCGGCCAGATATCCTTCAGATAAACCGGCAGCCCTTCCTTGTCACGCCCCAGCGGATCCGTATCGAAGTTATGTGCAATGTGCCCCGCCAGCGCATACGCCACCACCAGCGGCGGACTCATCAGATAATTTGCCCTCACCTCCGGCGAAATTCTTCCCTCAAAGTTCCTGTTCCCCGACAGCACCGACACAGCCACCAGCCCGTTGTCTTCAATCGACTTCGAAACATCCGTCGGGAGCGGCCCCGAGTTCCCAATGCACGTCGTACATCCATACCCCACAACTTGGAACCGCAGCTTGTCGAGATACGGCATCAACCCTGCTTTCACGTAGTAGTCCGTCACCACACGAGATCCCGGCGCCAGCGAAGTCTTCACCCATGGTGGCGTGCTCAGCCCTTTCTCCACGGCCTTCTTTGCAAGCAAACCCGCCGCCATCATCACATACGGATTCGACGTATTCGTGCAAGACGTAATCGCCGCAATCACAATCGATCCATGGTCGAGATACTTATCCGGATCCACTCCAAACCTCGTCCGAATCGACACATGCGGAGCCTCAAGCTGCGGCAGCTTCTCATCCCGAATCGTAATCACCTGCACCACCGGAGCCTCCACCACCGGCGCCGAAGCCCCAACGCTGCTGCTCAAATCACCCGACGCAGAGGCCGTCCCGCCCTCTCCCTCCCATCGCACCATCTGCCGAATTACATTCTTATTTCCATTCGGCCCCAGCAGCGACGGCAGCTGTTCCTTGAAACTCTCCGCCGCACCCGACAGCGCAACCCGATCCTGCGGCCGCTTCGGTCCCGCCACACTAGGCTCCACCGTCGCAAGGTCCAGCGAGATCGTAGCCGAGTACACCGCCTCCTTCGACTCCGCCGTATGAAACAGCCCCTGCTCCCGGTAGTAGGCCTCCACCAGCGCAATCTGCTCCTCTGGCCGTCCCGTTAGCCGCAGATATCGCAGCGTCTCCGCATCCACCGGAAAGATCCCGCACGTCGCTCCATACTCAGGAGCCATATTCGCAATCGTCGCGCGATCAGCCAGCGGCAACTCGGCAATCCCCGGCCCATAGAACTCCACAAACTTCCCAACCACCCCCAGCTTCCGCAGCATCTCGGTCACCGTCAGCACGAGATCGGTCGCCGTCGTTCCTTCCTTCAACTTGCCCGTTAGCCGAAACCCGACCACCTGCGGCACCAGCATGCTCACTGGCTGTCCCAACATCGCCGCCTCTGCCTCAATACCGCCAACGCCCCAACCCAGCACACCAAGCCCATTCACCATCGTCGTATGCGAATCAGTTCCAACTAGCGTATCGGGATAAGCAAACAGCTTCCCCTGCGCATCCGGCTGCGTCGTAAACACCACCCGCGCCAGGTACTCCAGATTCACCTGATGACAGATCCCCATCCCCGGCGGCACCGCAGAAAAATTATTGAACGCCGTCTGCCCCCACTTCAAAAACGCATACCGCTCGCGGTTCCGCTGAAACTCCAGCGCCGCATTCAAGTCATACGCCCGCTGCGTCCCAAACTCATCCACCTGCACCGAGTGGTCGATCACCAACTCCGCCGGCTGCAGCGGATTGATCTTCTCCGGATCTCCACCCAGCGCCTTCATCGCATCACGCATCGCGGCCAAATCTACCACCGCAGGCACGCCAGTAAAGTCCTGCATCAACACACGAGCAGGCATATAAGCAATCTCGCGCGAAGGCTCTGCATTCGGATCCCAGCAAGCAAGAAACTGAATATCATCCGCAGTCACCGTGCGGTCGTCCTCATGTCGCAGCAGGTTCTCCAGCAAAATCTTCAGCGAAAACGGAAGCCGTGTCAGATCGACTCCCGCGCCCTCCAGCGACTTCAGGCGAAACAGGTCATACGTGGTCTTACCGGATGTAAGCGTAGCTTGGCTCTTGAACGAATCAGGGTGCGTTTGGGTCGGCATGGTATCTTCTCCGAGGTGCGCTGTAGGAAGCGCGATGGTAAAGGGCCGGGGTCGCAACTTCGAGCCGCAAATGTAACGGCTGAAGCCTATCAAGTTTTCAGGGGAGGGGTAAAACTAGAAGCAGCGTCCGCGGTCAGGGCGACCGTGGCGAAAGCGCTTCGTGTTGGGAAGGCTGCCTGCCATGCAAACAATTTTACTGCGATCCCGGCCTTCGCGCGTAGCCTCGTCTTCACTTCCATCTTCAAGACAAATCTCAAAATCAGATCGCCGAACGCCTGCCCCTCCTAAAGTAACGACACACCCTCTAAAGTACTGAGGCTTTAGCCCCAAGACCTCCTCATCGAGCCTCGTCTTTGTTAGTGTCATCACCAATCACAAACGATATTTCCTTAAATGTGCATCTCAATTCGTAACTTCGTGTTTACACGGGTAGCTGGTAAGAGGAGACAGGCGGTATGAACAAACTATTTCCCAGGTATCTTTTAGGAATTTCGCTCGGCATCACATCTCTAGCAGGCGCTGTAGCCATCTCCGGATGTCACAAGGGAGCTGAGCCGGCGGCCATCCCCGACAACGCAGGCCCCGACCCAACCGACGCCAACATGGCGCCCGTCGATAACAGCCAGCCCCAGGCCGCCCCCGCCCCCGCACCGGCCCCACAAAGCAGAGTCCTCGGCATCCGTTCGCAGGCGCAGCCCCAACAGAGCAGTCAGCAATATGCTCCTCAGGCCCCACCGCCGCAGAACGAGGCGTACACCGCCGCTCAAACCGCGCAGCCTGCTGCTAGCAGCGGTGCCGACTACGACGACAACTACAACTACAACGCCCCTCCCCCCTCAGACGATCAGGTAGACGCCGGCCAGCAGGCCATCGAAGAAGCCAACGAGCCGCCTCCGCCGCTCCCTGTCTACCAGCAACCCGAAGCTCCCGCGCCCAACTATCTCTGGACCCCCGGCTACTGGTCGTATGCTCCCGTCGGCTACTACTGGGTCCCTGGCGCATGGTGCGCTCCGCCCTTCTACGGCGCCCTTTGGACACCCGCCTACTGGGGCTTCTTCGGCAACCGCTACATCCTGCACCGCGGCTTCTGGGGTCAGCACATCGGCTTCTACGGCGGAGTCAATTACGGCTACGGCTACACCGGCAACGGCTACCACGGTGGCTACTGGCAGGGTAATAACTTCTACTACAACCGCTCCGTCAACAACATCAACACCACGCGGATCACCAACGTCTACAACCGCACGGTCATCGTGAACAACACGACCATCAACAACAATCGCGTCTCCTACAACGGCGGTCGCGGCGGCATCAACGTACGCCCGCAGCCAGCCGAGATCGCAGCCAACCGCGGCCCTCGTGTTCCACCCATGACCACGCAGATTCAGAACCAGCGCGAAGCCGCACAAAATCGTCAGCAGTTCTATAACGTGAACAAGGGCCGTCCTGCCTTGGTCGCATCCCCTCGTCCCATCGCGGCAGTCGCCCGCCCCATCCCCGCCGCGCTTGTGCAGCCAAACCGCCCCGGCGTTCCTGAAAACCGTCCCGGCCAACCGGTAACTCGCCCCGGCGAGACCAACCGCCCCGCCGTTCAACCGGATAACCGCCCAGCCGTCCAGCCCGTTCGCCCTGGCCAACCGGAAAACCGTCCGGCCATCCAGCCTACCCGCCCTGGCCAAACTCCTCAGCCTGAAACTCGGCCGGGCCAACCCCAAACCCGACCGGTTCAACCCAACCAGCCGCAGGTACGCCCAACGCAGCCTGAGACTCGACCAACTCAACCCAACCAGCCTCAGGTCCGCCCAACGCAGCCTGAGACTCGACCAACTCAACCCAATCAACCTCAGGCACGCCCAAACCAGCCTGAGACTCGCCCAGTCCAACCCAACCAACCTCAGGTACGCCCAACGCAGCCTGAGACTCGCCCAGTCCAACCCACGCAGCCGCAGGTACGCCCGACTCAGCCTCAGAACCGTCCAGTTCAACCGGACAATCGTCCAGCCCAGCCTCAGGCACGTCCCACCCAGCCCGAAACCCGGCCCGTTCAACCTCAGTTCCAGACCAGACCGGTCCAACCCCAACCCCAGTCTCGCCCTGCTCAGCCGCAGACTGAAGTAAGGCCCACTCAACCGCAGTCCCGTCCCGAGCAGCAGTCGCGCCCGCCTCAACAACAGGAGCGGCCAAGCCAGCCCGAGCCACGGCCACAGAACATATCTCGCCCGGCACCACAACAGCCTCGGCCTCAACCGCAGCAAAGGCAGGTCTCAGCACCCAGACCGCAGCAATCCGAGCCACACCAGGAGGGGCATCCTCACTAGTACCTAACAACCCAGAGGTACAGAACACCCGGTGAGCCTCTTCACCGGGTGTTGCTTCTTCGCCTCTCACTCGGCAGGCCCGGCAAACAGAATAAGATTCCCGTCCGGATCCCTGACGATGAACGTCCTGGCTCCCCACGGCTCCTTCTTCAGCGTCTGATGGAAAGGCACATCAGCAGCCTGATACATGAGGAAGAGCTGCTTGATCTCCTCCACGCTGGCTACCGTAATCGAGGCTAAAACCAAATCCTCGCGCTCCCGGATGTCTCCCGCATCGCTCACGGCAAAGACAGGCTCATCCACATGCCGCAGCGCAAGCTTCACTTTGTCCCGGCTGACCTGTCCATAAAAGGGCGGATCTCCATAGACAAAGTCCACAGCAAACCCAAGCCTGCTCGCGAAGAACTCACAAGAGGCGTTGATGTCTCGAACGAACAGATGTGCGGCAACTGAATTGAGCACTGGCTGAACCTTGCTCATTGGTGGAACGGCGTTTTGTTTCGTTGGTTGGCTCACGGTGTCGGCTCCAGTCCTGAGCGCCTGCCATCCCGCAAACCCCTTCTCACGCGCCACCAGCTCCTGCGCATCAGCCAGCTTGAACTCTGCCGCCAGGATCTCCGGATCGGAGAGCTGACCGAATCGAGGCAAGTACTCGCGAATGATGGCTGCGACCGGGTAATACCGCTCACGGTGCCATCGCAGATACTGTTTGGCCTGTTTCCTGAGGTTTTCGAGATTCGACATCGGCGCAATTTGAAGGTCACATACTGTAGGTGGGCATTGCCCTTTGGACCTGCACCGATGCGCCTACGCCGCGATCCTAGATTGTCGCGCCCAGTCCGGTTTGTCAACCAAACTCAGGATCGGGACGTGTTCATAAGACGTTGCAGGTCACACCAGCGATGGAGGCTGGACTGACCGATCACATCTGGAGTCCAGAAAATTTGGCTGCGCTTGCCCCAGAGAACGAAGCCAGGAAGCGCGGCTCATATAATGAGCGCAGCTCGATATGAAACCACTATTCACCGCAACATTTTCGGTCGCGTTTGTGGCTTACATTATCCCGTGCATAGCGAGTTTCATTCCGGGATTCGACATAAGTTTGCTGGCTCGTCCCAGTTTCGTGCTGTCGGCGGCATGGTTCTTACTATTGGCTGTAACCCTGTTTAGGTGCAGGTGGCGAGGCCTATGGGCGCTGATCGCACTTCCCCTCGTTATCTTTTGGCCCTGTTTTTTCTCGCTACTCTCTGCCTGTCGTCAGAACGTCAACAATTGTCCATAAATTTCAAACTAAGACACTACCCAGGATCGGGGGAGTATCTCAGTTTGGACTTTCGCTCACCGACCCAAAGTGGACCATCCGCGTCGACGCAGTCCGTCACGCGACTAAGCCGGAACGTACGTCAACCGAATCACGTCACCCGCGATTCGATCGCTGCCCACAAGGCGGAGCCGCGACCGGGGGCCGGCGAAGAACGGCTTGCCACTCCCAAGCACGATAGGGAAGAGATAGAGTCGATACTCATCGATAAGACCAGCCTCGGTCAGGCTCTGCGCCAGGTCTGGTCCGCTAACATATATCTCGCCCGTCTGCTCAGCCTTCAGTTTGCGTATCTCCGTCTCGAAGTCATCCGCAACAAGCGTGGCGTTGGGGCCAACTGACTTGAGGGAACGCGACACGACCCACTTCGGCTTGCTCTGCCACGCAGCCGCGAACTCGCGATCCTCCGCGTCCCAATCAGGAAGATCTTCGTCCCAATAGCGCATGATCTCGTACGTGCGACCACCGTAAACGAAGCCAGTCGCGTCGCGCACCAGCCCAATGAAGTGACGGAAGGCCTCAGGCGGAGGCGGCCCAATTTGCATGTGGTCCACGTAGCCATCCAGTGACTGATTCAAGCCGAAGACAAGTTTCGCCATGCTGCAAATCTCCTTCTTAGGTTCTTCAGAACACCTTGCGCAGACGTCGCGCGGAGGCGAGGTTGAACCCTATCTGCGCGCCGCATTGTCAGTGACCTCTCACTGGAGCGCAGCTTCCCAATCCCGAGATGCAAACTGAGACGCTACCCAGAATCGAGTCGCCCCGAAAGTCTGTCAAGCCCCCAAAGTGCGAAAACCCGCGCCAGTCCTGCACATTCGCGTGGCGTATTAGTTCTGCTCCATCCGGTAAAATGAATACAGAGATCAGAAAGCCCCGGGAGATATTCCGGGGCTTTTAGCTTTAAAGCAGCTGTCACCTATAACCCGTTTGTTTAGACGTATTTAGCTGTAACCCTTTTAGAATGACATTTTTGCGGGGAGCAATTTTCGTAAATATTTGCAAATAAAAGGCTTGCGACCACCTACCAGGGGGGTACCCCCCCTGGGCAAACAAGCGGCTATTGCCCAAGCGCGATCTGTCCCAGGAGCACCACATTCAGGGTCAGGATAATACCCACCGCGCACCACCCCGCCACCCGTGTCCTGCGCGTACTGACGAAGCTCCGCATCACCGAAGCGCGGTTGGTCAGCAACAGCAAAGGAATCAGTGCAAACGGCAGCGTAAAGCTCAGCACCACCTGCGACAGAATCAGAATCTTCAGCGGATCGAGTCCGACTGCAATCACCACCAGCGCCGGAATGATCGTAATCAGCCGTCGCAGAAAGATCGAGAACTTGATGTCGAGAAACCCTTCAATAATCACCTGTCCCGCCATCACCCCAACCGTCGAAGAAGAGAGGCCCGAGCACAGCAGAGCCACCGCAAACACCGTCGCCGACAGCGGCCCCAGCAGCGGCCCCAGCGTCCGATACGCCTCCTCGACGTCCGGTGCATGGCCGCCATGCACAAACGCCACCGCCGCCATCACAATCATCGCTGAGTTGATCAGCCACGCTCCATTCATCGCAACGAAGACATCGATCAGCTCAAACTGCAGATACTTCCGGCGCCGCGACTGCCCATCCACCCGCGGCAGCTTCACCATCTCCTCTCGCCGCGGTTGCACCAGCGCCGAATGCAGGTAAACCACATGCGGCATCACTGTCGCACCCAACATCCCGACCGCGGCATACAGACTGCCATGCATATCCCTCGGGTCCAGCGTTGGAACCAGCGTATGAAACGCCGCACGCTTCCAATCCGGATGCACGAGGAACACCTCAAACCCATAGCAGAGGCCAATGATCCCGACGAACGCCATGATCCCGCGCTCCAGCCACTGGTACCCCGCAAGATCCAGAGCCAGAATCAGGAACACCAGCACCGCCGAGACAGTTGCCGCCGCAAACAGGCTCGATGTCCTGGACCACCCATGCGCAAGCAGCACTGGCCCAAACAGCAGATACAACCCCAGCGCCGCTCCCAGAAACTCCGCCAGGTCGGTCGCGATTGCAGAAACCTCCGCCGCCACCCACAGAAACAAGGTCATCGGGCGCGAAAAATGCTTGCGGCAGTTCTGCGGCAACGTCAGCCCGGTCACGATCCCGAGCTTCGCGGAAAGATACTGGATCAGGATCGCCATCGCATTCGACCACAGCAGCACCCACAGCAGCCGGTATCCATACTGGCTCCCACCCAGAATGTTGGTCGCAAAGTTTCCCGGATCGATGTAAGCCACCGAAGCCACAAACGCCGGGCCAAAGTAGGTCCACATCTCATTCCGTCGAAACCCAGGGAAAAAACCCTTGGTCGGAGCCGCGACTGGACTCGTCGCAGCAGCCTTGGCCGCAGAAGAACTCGACACATCTCCAGACAGATCCAAATCCGCCATCCTCTTCAGTATAGAGATGTCACGGCAAGCCGCCGCACACAGTCGCGCCCGAATGCGGCAAGATAGAAGTATGAAGGTTCTGGTAATCGGTGGTGGTGGTCGTGAACACGCGTTAGTCTGGGCTCTCCGCAAGTCGTCTCAGGTCACAGAAGTCATCTGCGCTCCCGGCAACGGAGGCATCGCTCAGCTCGCCCGCTGCATCCCCTGCGATCCAGCGAACCTGCACGAGATGGTAAACATTGTCGCCATCGAACAGCCCGCCCTCACGGTAATCGGCCCGGAACTCCCCCTCGCTGTAGGCGTGGTCGACGAGCTCACCCGGCGCGGCCATCGCGTCTTCGGCCCCACGCAAGCCGCGGCCCAGCTCGAGACCAGCAAAGCCTTCGCCAAAGAGTTCATGCAGCGCCATGTCATTCCCACCGCAGCCTACGGCATCTGCACTACACTCGAACAGGTTCGCGAGGAGCTGCCACGCTTCACCGTTCCTGTCGTCGTCAAAGCTTCCGGCCTCGCCGCTGGCAAAGGCGTCGTTATCTGCCAGACCCACCTTCAGGCGGAAGAAGCTGCTGCCCAGATGTTCAGCGGCGTCCTCCTCGGCACGGCTGAGCAGGAAGTCATCCTGGAGGAATTCCTCACAGGAGAGGAGCTCTCCTTCTTTGCCCTCTGCGACGGCACACACGCCATTGAGATCGCGTCCGCACAGGACCACAAGCGCATCGGCGAGGGCGACACCGGACCCAACACCGGCGGCATGGGAGCCTACTCCACCGACGGCATCGCCACCCCGGCCATGCGAAGCTGGCTCCTCCACAACGTCGCGCAAAAGGTAGTCGATGGCATGCGCTCCGAACGCGAACCTTTCAAAGGAATTCTCTTCTGCGGCATCATGATGTCCCCGCGTGGCCCAATGGTCCTCGAGTTCAACACCCGCTTCGGCGACCCCGAAACAGAAGCCATTCTCCTCCGCCTCGAGACAGACATCCTCGACCTCTTCAACGCCGCTATCGACGGCACCGCCAACCAACTCTCCATCGCAATGCGTCCCGGAGCGAGCGTCTGCATCATCGCGGCCAGTGGCGGCTACCCTGGTAAGTACGCCTCCGGAAGACCCATCTCAGGCCTTCCTGCAAAAGACGACCAGCCCGCCGAGGACGTAGTAGTCTTCCACTCCGGCACTGCTCTCAAAGAAGGAAAAATCACCACCGCCGGAGGCCGTGTCCTTGCTGTCTCCGCCTTCGCCCCAGAGCTCCAGACTGCCCTCGATAAGGCTTACACAGAACTAGCTAAGATTTCTTTCGAAGGAATGCAGTTCCGCCGCGACATCGGCCACCGCGCTCTGCGATAGACGTAACTTCATGAGCAACTCCGGATAAAACAAAGGATAAGATTTTGAATGAACCCAAACTCACCGCCCGCGACCTGATTTCCTGGGTCGAGAAGACCTCCAACGGTTGGCGTAACCTCCTGGCAGTTCATCCAGAACTACTCGATGTCCCTTGCGACATTACGAACGTCCAGACCGTAGCTCAGCTTTTACAGCACATCGTAGCGGTGGAGCTCCGTTACACAGAACGCCTGGCCGATCTGCCCGCGACTGACTACGCCAACGTTCCCTACGATTCAGTCGAGCGAATATATACCACCCACGACCACGCCTTCGCGTTCCTCCAGAAGCTCCTCGACTCTGAAATGAACTGGGACGAACCGATTGAGTTTTCTACTAGGATGATGGGGCCAGCCCGATCCACACGCAAAACCATTCTTTTTCATCTACTCCTGCACAGTATTCGGCATTACGCACAACTCGCCACTCTGGTACGCCAGCAAGGCATCAAGCCCGACTGGGCAATGGACTATCTGCTTATGAATGTCGAGGCCGTCTAAACTCGATTAACACTCGCAAACAAGTGACCAATTACTAATCGTCGCCGTGATAGTCAAGCGGAGATCTTTGCACGAATTTTGACAAAGGTCCGACCACAAGCTAGAGTGGTCTCCCATGCGCAGAGCTAGCTCCTTTCTCTATCTCGTATCGACAATTTGCCTCTCTCTTTCGATCTGCAACTCTGCTCATGCGCAGCAGCGTCCAGCCATCACTGGTATCGCCTTCGTCCGCATGTACACCGCCGATCCCTCGGCGTCCGCCAACTTTTACAGCAAAACTCTCGGCTACGGTCACGCCGATGACAAGGGCATCACACGCTATTCGGTCAACGATCTACAGTGGCTTGAAGTAGAACCGCTCCCCTCACCTGCTCCCGCTAGTCGCCAAGCCGCGGTCGCATTCACCACCCGCGATGCCGGGGCACTTGAGCGTTACCTGAAAGCTCACGGCATCGCTGTCGTGCAGCCATTGGCCCATGGCGCCTTCGCAGTCCATGATCCCGAAGGCAACCTCGTCTACTTCGTTCAGGAGGGAACCAAGATTCCCGGCCTACCCATCCCTTCGCCGAATGCTCCCTCTCATCGCATCATCCACACGGGCTTCCTTGTCCGGGATGCTGCAGTCGAAGACCACTTCTATAAAGATCTCTTAGGCTTTCACCCCAACTGGCATGGTGGGATGCACGAAGGCGAGACCGATTGGGTCAGTGTCCAGGTTCCAGACGGCAGCGACTGGCTTGAGTACATGCTAGAGGCCGGGCCCAACCCGTCCGCCAAGGTGCTTGGTGTCGTCAATCATTTTTCTCTCGGCACTAATCACATGAGCGACGTAGTTCAAGCTCTCGCCCGCAACCACTGCGAAGGCTCCAACTGCACTAAGACACAGATGGGCCGCGACGGGAAGATCCAGCTCAACCTCTTTGACCCAGACCTCACGCGCGTCGAGTATATGGAGTTCTTGCCCACTGGCACGCCGTGTTGCTCGCCAATCGTAGGCAAGGCTCCCACCGAAGTAGAGAACCGCTAGCCGGGATTCATCCCGCGTGACTCTCTTAGCATCGCCGCGATGGCGAGTACGAACACTCTTTGCAATCTCTGCAAAACGTATGATTCATCCGGTGCGCGCATATCATCAGCACGCTACCCGTCATCGTCACGGCAACCTCGTATTCATGCGATGGCAATCGGGTTCCCCAGAACGCTCCTGCGAAGATAAATCCCAGTCCTAACACCATCAGCCCGAGAATACGGCGCCGCCCATGCGTGCGAAAACCACGCACCAGTGCGAGCGCGCCCAGTGCCGCGATCCCGACTGCCAAGGTACGATGAGTTCGTTCCTCCCCCGGAATCAGATGAGCCAGCACGACAGACATCGACACCAGAACCGGCGTTAGAACACAATGCACCACGCAGAAAGCGGAGGCCCAGATGCCAAGCTTGTCTGCAGAAAAAGTAGAAGTACGCAAATAGGTATTCATGAACGCGGCATCTTTCAGGAGGTGAAATGGAAAAATAAAATCGTCATTCAAAATACGCTAATGAAAATTCATTATTATTAGATGATAACACCTCTCAATTGCTTGTCCTGTTCGGCGAAACACAACGATCGCCTCACGTGTTTCGGCGTTTTCATGAGAGTAAAAGTGTGGATTAGTTGTTGCTTGCTCTGATGAATTGGCAGATGCTGTTGAGTATGTTTGCTCTAATTCGTTCCCCGCACGCTATGCTGTGCGGATTTGTTCTGGGTTTGATGTTGTTGGGTGGGACCGGCGTGATGGCCGGGGTACAGGTGGGAACCGAGACCCAACGTGTGTTGGACGAGGCGGCAGTGGGGACCTCGAATACTGACTCCGGGCAGGAGACAAGAACACAGAGGCCTACGAGCACACCATACTCAGGGGATCTTTCCATCTTCGAGTATCCGGATCGGGATAAGAAACTGCAGATCGATCGAGTGATGGATCTACTGGGAATTGTGCCGGGGAAGAACGTTGCAGACATTGGCGCAGGCTCTGGCTGGTTTACCCTTCGGGCGTCGCGTAGAGTTGGGCCAACCGGAGTGGTGATCGCGGAGGATATCAACCCACTGGCAGTTGAATATATCGGCAAGCGTGCTCTCAAGGAGAACCTGACGAATGTCAGAACGGTGCTCGGCAGCTCCGATGACCCGAGACTACCTTCCGGGAGCGTAGATGCTGTGCTGATGCTGAAGGTCTACCACGAGATTGCGCATCCGGTACCGACGATGAAGGTGTTGCAGCAGGCCCTGAGGCCTGGGGCAAAGGTGGGGATTATCGATCGCAATGGGAATGGCGCGGATCATGGATTGAACCACGATGTAGTCGTGAAAGAGATGGGTGAAGCGGGTTACAAGCTGGTGGGAACCTATGACTTTACCAAGGCGGATGGTCAGGACTACTTTCTGATCTTTCAGGCGCGTTGAGACAACTACCTCTTGCGCACGGTGCTGACGAAGCTACGCTAGGCGAGGAAAACCAAAGCAGCCGGGTGCATAAAAGCCCGAGCAGCACTCGGCTTTTAGTGTTTGAGGCAGAAAAATTATTTGTGCGCCGTGGTCTTTGGCTTGGATGCTGCAGGCGCGGGGTTCTCGGCGATTGCGGTGTCCAGCATCGCATAGAGCTGAGTGACGTCATTCACTTGTGTGTAGCCTTTTTGCGTAACGATGAAGATGCTCGGGGTCTGGGTAAGACCGACCCTTTCGCCCAGGGTATAGTCGGCGCGCACCTCGGCGGCGAAGAGACCGTTCGGGTCGATGACGAACGGCATCACACGACCGTGAGATTGAAAATATTTTTGCGTGAACGTGTTGAGGTCGTCCTTTGAGGCGATTGAAGTCTGATTCGCGAAGACGGCGCGCCGGTACTCTTCTGCGGCCTGGGGGGAGATCTTATCCTGGATATAGCGAGCTGTGACGGCAGCGTCAAAGCTCCAAACATGCATCTTTAGAGGGAAGTCGTGGCGGACGAGCGGAATTTTGTACTTGTCGATAGCCGCATGGACGATTGGGAACGCACGAGCGCAGGCTGGGCATTCAAGATCCTCGAACTCGAAGATGGCTACCCTTGAGCCGGCAGGCGCCCGAAGCATCGAGGTATCTTTGAAGGCAGTTTGGGCCAGGGCGGGGATGCTCGTCGGGACGATGATCAGCAGAGCAGCGGCTAGAAGAATGCGGTTCATAAAGGTAAGACGCATAGAGTTATCTTTCGTATTTTAGCTGAGGGTGGTGGTGTACGGAGCTCAAAGCGCAATTGAGCGGTTTTTGGCATCATTTATGCATCGGAGACCGGGTATGGCACTCTAATAAGAGAGCATGACAGTCTTGACAGGAATCTTTGCAAGTGCGAAAGCGCGATGGCAGGCACCGGTGTGGCCGTTGGCGTTGGTTTTGTGCGCGCCGATAGCTGGCGCCCGAGCGCAAAGTGCTGCGGATCTACCGCCGGCGCCGGTGCCGAACGTAGTAAAGCTTCAGGGCGGCGTGGAGGTGGAACAGGCTACGCCAGGCGCCTTGCCGCTCAGCCTGGACGATGCGATCGCTCGTGGTGAGAAGCGTAACCTGCAGATGCTGTTGGTGATTCAGAACCGGCGGCTGGTCCATGGCGAACTTTTGACGGCAGAGAACAGTTTGCTGCCCAGCCTGACAGCAAAGGGGCAGATTTCGGCGCAACAGATTAATCTGGCTGCACTGGGATTTAAACCAGGAGCACTAGCCAACTTCAATTTACCGCCGGGATCTATTACTGAGATTGTGAAAGTGAATACGGCTTCGGCTCAAATGAATTTGGACCAGCAACTCTTCAATGCGCCCGCATATTTCCTGTACCGATCGGCGCAAAAAGCACAGAAGGTAGCTGATCTTTCGACACTGAATCTGTTAGGCGGTGTGACTCTGGAAGTGGGAACTCAGTACCTGCTCGCCGTCGCTGATGCGTCGCAGATCGAAAATGCGCGGGCGCTGGAGAAAGCCGATGAAGTCGCTTACCAACAAGCGAAGGCCTCACACGAAGCAGGCGTAGGGACGAATTTGGATGAGTTGCGGGCTAGGGTGCAGTTGCAGACGCAGCAGCAAGCACTGATCAATAACGAGAACGCCTTTGCGAAGGACAAGATCGCACTGAATCGTATGATCGGGCTGCCGGCTGACCAGGAGATTACCCTGATCGATGCGGCCCCATATGCGGAGTATGCGGAACTGCCCATTGAAGACGCGAAGAAACTGGCGTACCAGCGGCGGAAGGACCTGCTGAATCTGCAGGCGCAGTTAGAGGTGGCAACGCAGGCACGTAAGGCGGTTCGAGCGGAGTATCTGCCAGTGATATCGTTCAACGGATACTATGGGGTTCTCGGCGAAATTGGATCGCTCTATCACGGTGTGTTTGCCGCTACCGGTAAAGTCAGTGTGCCGGTGTTTCAGGAAGGTCAGCTGCGTGGGGAGCGTGAGGTAGCGGACGCCCAGGTCGTTGCCCTCCGGCAGCAAATCGAATCGCTGAGAGTATCGATTGAGCAGCAGATTCGGGCCAGCATGTTGGATGTAGAGTCGTCGAACCAGCTGGTGAAGGTCGCGCGGAGCAACGTTGATCTTGCAACTCAGGAGTTGCAGGATGCGACGGATCGGTTTTCCGCCGGGGTGGATGACAACTTACCAGTTGTGCAGGCGCAGGCGACGCTGGCAGCGGCGCAGAGCAGACTCGTTGACACTCTCTATCAATACAACCAATCGAAGTTATCGCTGGCGCGAAATACTGGCGTGGTCGAGAGTCAATACAAGGTCTATCTGGGCCGTTAGTCTTATTAGGGATCGCCTTCGCAACCGATTGATACCTGCGTGTATTGACATCACACCTCCAGTGCCGCGGCATGAACCGGCGCGCACTTGAGCAAAGCACGGGCACATCTCCTGCCAGATGGTGACATCTCCGTAACGGAAGTGTGAAAACATAGGCTATGGCGGATGGTTCGGAGCGAAGGAATCTGGCGGCAGGGAAGGACTATCGCTCGGCGTTCAAGTCGCGTGACTTTCGGCTGTATCAGGCGGCGCGGTTGATGGTGATTCTGGGGGCAGAAGCGCAGTCGGTTGCCGTTGCGTGGCAGGTATATGCGTTGACGCACTCGGCGCTCGATCTCGGATACACGGGCCTCGCGCTCTTTCTGCCTGGGTTGTTTGTAATGTTGGCAGCGGGGCATGCGGCGGACCGGTACGACCGCAGAAAGATCATCCTGCTCTGTTATGGGCTGCAAGCCTGTTGTACTGCGGTGTTGCTGTGGTTGTCGTTGAGCGCGACCGCTCTGCAGCATGGCCGAATATGGCCGATCTACGCAGTGCTGGTGGGCATCGGTTTGGGCCGGGCGTTCAGCGGGCCAGCGGCGAGCGCAATGCTGCCCAGCTTGGTGCCAAAGGAAGACTTTGTGAATGCGGTCACCTGGGGCGCAACTGTCTATCAGATTGCAAATATGTCAGGCCCGGCAGTGGGAGGAATCCTGTTTACACTGCCGTTGGCAGGCGCCGCTGCCATGTGCAACGGAGCACCACTTGTGTATAGCTTCACGCTGGCGATGTTGTTGGGTTTCATTATTCTCGTCAGCATGATTCGCGCGAAGATGGTGACCGAGAAAAAGGCGTTCAGCATGAAGACCGTGCTCGCCGGACTTGAATATGTTTGGCGAGCGAAGTTGCTGCTGGGATCAATCTCACTGGACCTGTTTGCCGTTCTTCTGGGGGGAGCGACAGCGCTTCTGCCGATCTTCGCCACCGATATTCTCCACGCTGGACCGCGCGGATTGGGTCTGCTGCGGGCGATGCCTTCGGTGGGGGCGCTCGCGGTTTCGCTCACGATGGTCGTGCGGCCGATCAAACGCAAAGCCGGCCTTACGATGCTGATATGCGTCGGTATCTTCGGTGCTACGACGGTCGTGTTCGGGTTGTCAAAGAGCATCTGGTTGAGCGCGGCGGCGCTGGTGATCGTGGGCGCAAGCGACATGGTAAGCGTGGTAGTTCGTTCGAGCGTGCTGCAACTGGCGACGCCGCCGGAGATGCGCGGTCGCGTGAGCGCGGTGAACTGGTTGTTTATTGGAGCATCGAACGAATTTGGCGAATTTGAAAGTGGTCTGACAGCCCACTGGTGGGGTGCAGTACGGGCGGTGGTGATCGGCGGTATTGGGTCGATGCTGGTAACGGCTTCGGCTGCGGGACTATTTCCTCAGTTGCGCAGGGCCGATGCTTTAACAGCAGAGGCGTTGATGGAACCGCAGCTCGAGTTGAGCATGGCTGAGCCGGTAGATTAGAGTTCAGTGGTTCTGATTTTGATCCATAAACGAGGGCTGAGGAGATTCGATGGAGAATGGAGCAAAGGCAGCGATTGGAGCCACTGTAGTGCTAATTCTGGCGGTGGGTGTTCGAGTGGGGATGATCTACCGTGAACGGAATGCGCCGGATAACTCGGTGAAGGCTCCTGCGCGCGAAGTGATTCCCGCTGATGACCTGGTTTTTTTGAAGCATAAGCGACCGGACACGCTGAAGGACATCAAGGATTTAGCAGGGACGACGGTGTGGGTCTCGGCTGGCGGCCAGCTCGAGTACTATCCGTTCGTTGGGCACGCAGCCCAGTATGGCAAAAGCGCAGGTACACTGCTGGGCGCCGAGCCGCTTGTTGTGAAGGATGCGATCGAGCAAGTCGCTCCGAAGGCAGCGACGTTTCGGATTCCGGGTGGAGACAAGCAGGTGCTGCTCGTATTCACCCGGCCCGATGCCGCGGGCGATACCAAGGAGTATGCGGTTCCAATTGGGTATCGGCAGGCTGGCGCGTACACCTTTTATACGGACGAGATTTTCTTCTATGACGATCCGCATGAGCTCTACAAGCACTGGGGACCAGAAATCTGGAAGGCTGTGGATGCGCATCAGGTCATTCTTGGGATGAACGAACGACAGGTGGAGCTCTCTCTCGGGCAGGTGAGCAAGAGTACGAGCAAAGACTACGGGAACCGGATGGTGGTGTTTGCGAACCTCGGCAAGCCGATGGCCGTGACGTTCACGAAGAACAAGGTGACCGCGTTCCGCGCAGACCAAGGATATTAATCCTCCCATCCTAGCCTGATTTGATGGATTTCAATAGATTTCAAAATTAATTTCGACATTGAGCTCGACAAGAACCGGAATACCGTTCTGTGTGGCGGGGGAGAAAGTGTACTTTTGTACAGCCGCGAGAGCTCGTTCATCAAGCCCCATTCCCAGCGCATGAACGATGGACATATTTGTTACGGTGCCATCTGGCTCGAGGTGAAAATTTACTACGACGACGCCACTGTATTGGAGTCTACGTGCGAAATCGTTGAACGTTGGTTCTTTTGCATGCAATAGTTTGGGTGCTTTAATTGCGCCGCCAACGCGGGCCGGTTTAGGAACAGGCGCTTGTTGGCTCGTTTGTTCTGCGGTGGAAGCGTCTGACTCGACTATTGGAGTGAAGTATTTCAAAGCATAGGGCCTCCAATACGACGGCATCGACGGAATTAAGTTGGGAAGACCATTAACGAAGACGGCATCTAGAGCAGGGCCATAATCGCCCGTCGGACTGGCTGCGACTTCTAGATGAATAGATTCGTCCTGTTGACTTCCTATTTTTCCTGCGTTAAGCGGAACGCGGAATTGCTCGTCATCTTTCAACTCGAGACCGATACGCCGACCATCGAGAATGAGCTTATCCTGCTTAAGATGGGCATCTTTGAACTCGAAGCCGCAGAGAGTAAAGGCGACAACGCTGGACTTCTCCCTGAGAGTTCCGGCGGAGTCGAAGTGTAGCTTGTCGTCGCCCCAGCAGCCACGTAAAAAGAGTGGCTGGTTCGTCAGTCTCGTCTTGATGTCGGCTTCGGTCGATTGCGCTTTGAGGGCAGGTATGAAACTACAGGCGAACAAAAACACAAAGATGGAACAAGCGCGAGACGAACGCAGGATCGTGAGCATGAGTTCAAATCTAGACGAGAAACAAATTTGCAGAAACAACAAAGATGAACGACGGGTCTGCCAACAACTCAGCCTGTGTTGCGGAGGCCTGCGCTGATGCCGTTGATAGTGGCAGAAATGGCACGGTCGAGTTCGGGGGAGTCGGGTTCGTTGTTGACGGCAGCGGTGCGCTTGCGGCGGATTAGCTCGACTTGGATAAGCGACATGGGATCGACGTACGGATTGCGAAGACGGATGGAGCGCTCGAGGACAGGGTTCGTTTGCAGGAGCGACTTTTGCTTCGTGATCTCGAGGATCATGCGGTGCGTGAGGTTAAACTCGGCTTCGAGCGTGGTGAAGACGCGGTCGCGGAGGGCTTCGTCTTCAACGAGTGAGGCGTAGAGGCGGGCGATGCCGAAGTCGGCCTTGGCAAGGGCCATCTCGACGTTGCGAATGATGTCGAGGAAGAGAGGGAAGTCGCGGGCCATTGTCTGTAGCTGAGCGAGGCCGTCCGGTGTGGACTGAATGAAGTGATGGAGCGCATGACCTACGCCGAAGTATGCGGGGACAAGCTGTCGGGACTGCATCCAGCCGAAGACCCAGGGGATGGCGCGAAGGTCCGCCATGGATTTTTTACCGCTGCGTTTGGCAGGGCGGGAGCCAAGGCGAGCATGTTCGAGTTCCGCAACAGGGGTGGCTTGTTCGAAGTAAGTGAAGGTGTCGGAGTTGTCGACGATGTGTTCGCGATAGAAGGCGTACGACGTGGCTGAGAGTTGGTCTAGGGCAATCTCCCACGCAGGAAGAATTTCGCCAGTCAGATGGGGAATTTTGTTGCCGTGCTGCAGCAGTGCGTCGGGACGGGCCAAGGCGTCGAGGCTTGCCGCGATCATCAGTTCTAGATTGCGCTCGGCGAGGATGACGTCGGAGTACTTCCAGTTGAGGACTTCGCCCTGTTCGGTGATGCGGAGCTCGCCGGTGAAGCTGTTCATTGGTTGAGCGAAGATGGCGCGATGGGTAGGGCCGCCGCCGCGACCGACGGTTCCTCCGCGGCCGTGGAAGAGGCGGAGGGTGATGCCGCAGTCGCGTGCTACTTCGTGAAGGGCGCGGTGAGCTTTGTAGATCTCCCATGTGCTGGTAATCATGCCGCCGTCCTTGTTGGAGTCGGAGTAGCCGAGCATGACCTCTTGATGGTGGTTCCAACTTCTTAAGAGCGGACGGTAAGCCTCGCTTGTCCAGAGCTCGCGCATGATAGCGGGGGCGTTCTGGAGGTCCTCAATGGACTCGAAGAGTGGGACGGGCTGGAGGCCAGGATCGTCGCTCTGATCGTCTTGGCCTAATGAGGTCGCTTCGACTTTGACTCCACCAAGGCGCGCAAGCCAGAGGACGTGAAGAACGTCTTCAGCGCTGGTGGCGCCACTGATGACGTACTGACGAATAGATTCGGGCGAGTACGTCTGCTTTAGTGCGGCGATGGTGCGGAACGTATCGAGGACTTCGGCGGTCTGTTCGGTGAGCGCAGGTGGTAGGGTCAGCGACTTAGCCGAGCTAGCCTCGGTCCATGCGGAGATTTCGGCGACGGCTGCGGCGTGGACGCGCGCGTGTTGCCGGATGTCGAGCGTCTGCAGATGCAGACCGTAGGTACGGACCTCCATCAGAAGCGGGTCGATGAGCATCTGGGCGAGACGCGGACCGTTGTTCTCGATGAGCGAAGTGCGGAGGGTGGTGAGGTCAGAGAGTAGGTCCGCAGATCGAGTGTAGGGAGTGAGCGCAGGGTTCGCAGGAACAGGGACGGCGGACTGCGGTGTGGCGCCCAGACGCATCATGACGCAAGCGATGAACAGGCGGATCGATTCGTGTGGGAAACGCTCTTCGAGGGCGTTCTGACCGGCGGTGCGGAGTTGGGTGAGGTAGCGATCAAGCAGGGCGGTGATTTCGGTGGAGACGGGGACCTGCTGGGTGGAGCTGGCGAGCTGCTCGAAGACGTTTTGCAGACGGCGGCGATAGTGAGTGAGGAGGAGAGAGTGCGCCATCGCGAGGGCTTCACGTGTGGCCTGCGGAGTAACGAAGGGGTTCCCGTCGCGGTCGCCGCCGATCCAGGAACCGAAGTGGATGAGCCTTGGCAGCTCGCAGATGGACGGTGGTGATGCCTCTAATGATGCCGCAGATCCTGCGGGAGCGCATGGATTGGTGTTGGGATATTCAGCGGCGATTGCTGCGGCGACTTCGGAATAGAGGACGGGGAGGGTGTCGAAGAGGCTGGACTCGTAGTAATCGAGGGCCATGCGGATCTCGTCGCGAACGGTGGGGCGGGCGCTGCGAACGTCGTCTGTCTGCCAGAGAGCGGTAATCTCGGCAAGAAGATCGCGCTCGAGAGCTTCGAGTTGTGGCTCGGGGACGGGGATGCGGTCGAGTTGTTCGAGGAGGTCCGAGATGCGGCGGCGCTTGAACATGACGCTGCGGCGGGCGACCTCGGTGGGGTGTGCGGTGAAGACGGGCGAGACGCAGATGCGTCGGAGAAGGGAGTGAACTTCGTTTGCGGAGATGCCGGCCTGGCGAAGACGGCGGAGAGTTCCGCGAAGGTCGCCGCGCTGGATGGCGCTGGGCGGGGATGCGGTCTGATTGAGCTGCAGAGAGAGCCGTCGGCGCTTGCGATGGTTGGTCTCGGCGAGGTTGATGAGCTCGAAATAGAAGCCGAAGGCGCGGGCGAGCTGATAGGCGGCGGCGAGCTCGAGAGTGTGAACGCGCGCGAGTGCCTGCTGCAGGTGAGCGGTGGCGTCGGCTTGGTTTGCCGCTCCGTTCTGCGGTGCTTCGGCCTCGCGGCGTGCGATGGCGGTTCGGCGAAGTGCCTCAACGGCTTCGTAGAGCGGGTCGCCTGCCTGTTCGCGAAGAACCTCGCCGAGGAGCATACCGAGCGATCGGACGTCGCGGCGTAGGGGGGCTTCTTTGAGCTCGCCGGTTGGGGCCTGGAGTTCGGCGAGGCGTTGGGGCCAGTCGGTTGGAGACCACAGGGACGGCATGTATTGATTATGCCTTGAAGGAAGTAGATGAGAGTGGGTTGGCGGCTTATCTTCGGTTGTTGGCTCGGGTATTGCACCGTTCCCGGCGGGGAACCCAGAAATGGGGTTAGAGTTGCTGCGTCGAGAACGATAATCAAGCGGGCTGGTATAAGTGTTTTATGCCATGAGGGCGAGCGCAAGGAGGTTTAGCGCCTGCGGTGAGCGAACTTCAGCGCAGACCAGTCGCCGTCGATGGAGCACACCTTGTAGTCGACCAAACCAGACGCCAGGGCAGCGTCGCGGACGTGATTCTGGTTGAAGTCGACGCGGTGTTTAGGCGTACGCTTTGGATGGGCGATCCAGACAGAGGCTCGCTTTGGTAGCCGAACGGTAAGCAAATCGAGCGTCGCGGCAAGGTCCTCGAGCGATCGGATAAAGCAGAGGGCAAGGTTGGTCTTTGGGGTGATGTGGGGGAGTAGCGTTGTGCCCTCTGGTATATCGCCGAGGAGTTCTTCGAAGCCGTCGGGCGCGGCGATGGCGGCTACTTGCATATCTTCGCCGACGCCCAATTTCGTAAGGAGCGGTGTTGTCGAAAAGTCGCGAGGCGGCGCGATGGCAGGCACGGACGGCGGATGTTTCAGAAGCGCTGCCAACGCCTTTGGCACTTCAGGCCAGGCAGCGTAGGCGGCATCGGGATTTTCGCTGCGGATGCGCTCCATCTTTTCAGGCACGCCTCCGGCGAAGAGGATGGGGATGTGTCGCGCGGACTTGCTGGAGCGAAGTACAAGAGCGATCTCACGCGACTTTGAGGGGAGCTTGTCGAATACTAAGGCGGCCGGGTTGAGATGTATGAACTCCCCCACTACGCCTGAGGCGCTGATCAGAGGTGCTGCATCGACTCGCAGGCCAGAGCGCTTAACGCTGGCGGCCTTTGTTTTGACATCATCGTGCCAGGAGAGAAGCTTGATGGTCTTCATGGCATTTCGTCTAGGCAAAGAGTGAGATTAAAGTGTGTTGTCTTGTGTGCATTGTAGACCTTCGCACCAAATTCAATGGATCTCAGCTGGTGATGTAAGGAGTGATCTAACTTTCGAAGCGGGCCTTTTAGAGAGCAGCGGCGCGACAGAGTGGTTCTTTGCGGATTTCGTTGAGCAGTGGCGTGGTCAAAAAGTCGACAGAGTTGTTGCCGAGCGTGAGTCGGAACGTGGGGAGAGCCGACAGATAGCGGAGATAGTAGCTGATCTCCTCAAGGTTGTAGGAGCCGGAGCCCGGGGAGTTGTAGCGGTACTGCCCTGGAGTTTGAGTTGGGACTTCCCACTGACGGCGGACGGGCTTGACGTGGGTGTAGCCGATGAAGTCCATGGTAAGGAGGACCTTTTCGGTGCTCGGAGGAAAGAGATCGTCTTCTGAGGTTCGGGTCCAGGGCGGGTAGAACGCCAGGTCGGTTGCACCTCCGAAGTTGGCGAAGACCTCGAAGTAGGATCTGCCGTTCGGTCGCTGGGTGCATTGGGCGATCAGTGTCGGTGGAGGCGTAGGTGGTGGGTTGTCCGTCGGGCTATGAAGCGATCCAGTGAGGATGAGCCGGACATATTGGATACGGGAGGAGGGTTCCTGTCCCGCAATCCTGTCGATCTGCGTGGGGATGGTGGTCTTTTGTGGCTGCGACTGGTCGGATTGTTGTGCGCAGAGAGCGAATGACGTGCATAGCACAGCAAACGCTACTACAGCGGGAGTGGATCCGAATGGGCTGACTTGCATGGGAACAGCGTAGCTGTCGCCGATCTATTTGAGAACAAAAAATCTATCTGTTCCAAGCTGCTTTCAAAGAACGACTAACGTCTTGATGATCTTGAGAAAGGGAGTAGAGAACCCGGAGACCTTCTACATGACCTGCGCAATCTTTTCCAGCTCCTCCTGCAGGCAGCGCAGGGAGCAGCTGAAAGACTCCATTCGGTAGGCCGCCCTGCGAGCAGCCTGCGTGGAGACGCCGTAGCCGCGGGCGACGAGAAAGCTGCTGATGAGATCGGCGGCCTGCCAGGAGTCTAGGCCCGACTTCATCAGGTCTTCGCGCAAACCGTTGAGATCGGCCTCGGTGAACTTTTCGACGTGGGCATGCTTTGCCTTTGTCATCTGCTCTTCTCCATATCGGAGTCTATCTGCTACTGCCTGTATCCGCTAAATCTTTAGACGTGATGGGCGAATCGAAGTCGCGGATCTCATACGACTACGCTTTCATCGTACCGACAAACTGCACCAACTATTGACTCTACGGATGGCCGAGGCCGGAAGTTTCAAAGACTTACCGAATCAGACAACGCGATCTGCGAGCAGTACAGGAATGCCGTCGATCAAGGGGTACCGGCG
Source organism: Tunturiibacter lichenicola (assembly GCF_051013355.1). Classification (GTDB taxonomy): domain Bacteria; phylum Acidobacteriota; class Terriglobia; order Terriglobales; family Acidobacteriaceae; genus Edaphobacter; species Edaphobacter lichenicola_F. Next base: position 2,870,201 of record NZ_CP132944.1, read on the forward strand.
CCCGCAGCCTTGGCACGTTACCGTATCAAGTGAGAGAGCTAAAGCCTGATGACAGACTGGGCATACGAGCCAACGTAGCTCCTCTGCGCTAAGTGATCGCGCGACCATGAATCTATCTTAGCGATAGAGCGATAGATTGTCAGACGGGGACGGCCAGACGGAAGATTATCAAGCGGGACTTGCAGCATGGCGCGATACCATGGTTGAGATGACGACAACTCCACGAATTCTAGATGGTATCGCGATTGCGGGACAGATCAAAGCCGAGGTCGCGGTCGACGTTCAAGCGCTTGTTGCACGAGGCATTACCCCGGGGCTGGCGGTGATTCTGGTCGGCGACGTACCGGCTTCGCAGATTTACGTTCGCAGCAAGGTGAAGACCTGTGGCGAGTTGGGTATCTTCAGCGAGATGCTGACGCCACCCGAAAGCATTACGACCGCCGAGATGCTGGCACTGGTGGCCGACCTAGATGCACGGGAAGACATCGATGGCATTCTGATTCAGTTGCCGTTGCCGAAACACGTCGATACGAAACGGCTGCTGGAGGCCGTGTCGCCGGAGAAGGACGTAGATGGCTTCCATCCTGTGAATGTCGGTCGCTTGCAGAGCGGCCAGCCTGGGCTTGCGCCATGTACTCCAGCAGGAATTATGGAGATTTTACGGCGAAGCGATCTGCCTGTGGCTGGCCAGAATGCTGTGGTGATCGGGCGGTCGGATATTGTCGGCAAACCGGCGGCGATGATGCTGCTGAATGCTTCGGCTACGGTGACCATCTGCCACAGCAAGACGAACGATTTGGGCAAGGTTACTCGAGAGGCAGATCTGCTGGTGGCGGCCATAGGGCGGCCAGGTTTTGTGACGCCGGAGATGGTGAAGCCAGGCGCGACGATCATCGATGTAGGCATCAATCGCGTTACGGATGCGGCTGAGGTCGAGGAGTTCTTTCCTGGAAATGCGGAACGGGCCGCAACGTTTGCCAAACGCGGGTCGGTGGTCGTTGGTGACGTTCATCCCGCTGCTTTTGCGTTGTCTGGCGCGTATACGCCGGTTCCGGGTGGCGTCGGTGCGCTGACCATTGCCATGCTGATGCAGAATACCGTGACGGCGGCAAAGCTCCGGCGCGGAATTTCTCTGGAGAAGAAGTAGCCGCCATGTTGCGCGTAGGCCTTACCGGTGGTCTGGGAAGCGGGAAGTCGACTGCGGCGCGTTTGTTTGCGGGTCTGGGCGCGCATGTGTTGCAGTCGGACGCGATTGGACGCGAGCTCATGGAGCCGAGGCAGGCAGTCTATGCGAAGATCGCCGCTCACTTCGGCCCGGATGTGGTGCTTGCTGATGGAAGGCTCGACCGGGGCGCGCTGGCTCGAATTGCATTCACGGATGGTCGAGTAGAAGAGCTGAATGCGATTGTGCATCCGGCCGTGATTGCTCGCGAGGCAGAGTTGAGCGAGGAGATTCGTGCTCGTGACTCTCGTGCGGTGGTGATCGTGGAGTCTGCGCTCATCTTTGAGACCAAATATAGCGAGACAAAATACAGCGAGACCAAATATGGAGAGACGAAGTACGGAGGCTTGCACGGCGCGAGTGGAGCGGGGTGGCAAGATCGTTTTGATCGAATCATCCTTGTGACTGCTCCGGAAGAGGTAAAGATTGCGCGGTTTGTTGCGCGTTCCGCTGCGGGTGATGCGTTGAGCAACGAGCGTCGCGCTGGGCTGGAGGCAGAGGCCCGGCGCAGGATAGCGCAGCAGATTCCGGATGAGCAAAAGAGTGCGCTGTGTGACTATGTGTTGACCAATGGTGGTGCACTTACGGAGCTTGAGTGGCAGGTGGATCAGCTTTGGCCGCTTTTGCAGGATGCGGCCCGATAAGTTTCGCTGTCTTGGGACAAGCTGTTTTGAATCTATTGAATCGCCCATTACTTTCGAGTGATGCATTTTTCCCGTCTGCCGATGAAGGCAATGTGCTGGATAGGCACACTTAAAGAGGGCGAGGAGATGGGCGCATGATCCGGCAGGCGATTAATTGCGATATGTGTGGGGCAGAAAAACAGGAGAGCAACTACTGGTTCGTCGCCTATGAACAGGGAGGCGAGTTGAAGGTGCGCGGATGGGAGTCTCCGCAGAACTCGCGTAAGAATGCGAAGCATCTCTGCGGGCAGAAGTGCGCACAGAGGATGATGGCCAACTTTATGGCTTCACTGACCGCAGCGAGCCACATTGGCGAGGTGACGAAAGAGGTCGCATCGGATAACGGAGATCGGACGACGAAGAGCGATGATATGGAAATCATCGTGCGGCCAGAACGCTCGGAGAAGTCTGAGCGCTCTCTTGATCGCACTGACCGCTCTTTGGTAGGTCGGGCAAACGTGGAAAGTGCCGACATCGAAGCAGAGTCCTGGGCTGGGCCTGTGCGCTTCAAATCGGAGGCTTGGGAGGCACCCGCCAAGCCGCAAGCCGAACGGGAAAACTTCCTTCGTGCGCCTCGCATTAAGCCATCGGCGTTGAACAGGTTGCAGCGGATGGTCTGATTGTAGGAGTTTGCACGAGACTTGATCGGGATGGAGTTCAGTTTCAAAGGCGGGATCGATCTAGTCCCGCCGCACTAACCCCCTCCGCACCATCCGAGCCTGACAGAAGGATTTCGACGAATGTGTGCGTCATCGAATGACACGCAAACTTAGCGTGATGGAGCGGCTCGGCTCGATACAATCAATGTGTCGGCTTTTTACGGCTGGCTATTTGAAGGATCAGGTCGTGAACACAATGAAACTACGCCCCGTTCTGCTCGTGGTTGTTATTCTCACCGGCTTCTACTATCTGACGACGCATGTCGGATCGACGGGCCTGCTTGCGCCATGGGTGCATCGTGCTGTACCTGCCGTCACCGTCTCTGGTGCGAATACTGCCCCGGTAAACGGACCGATGGGCACGTTTGAGTTGACCGAAGCGAACGCTGCGCCGGCATATGACACCGAAGAGCAGCAGAACATCGCGGTTTATAAGAAGGCGCTGCCTTCGGTCGTAAACATCACCTCGACGGCTGTGGCGTTCGATTTCTTCTATGGACCGGTTCCGCAGCAAGGGCAGGGGTCGGGATTCATCCTCGATAAGCAGGGGCATATTCTGACGAATAATCACGTCATCGATAATGCACAACGGGTGGAGGTAACTCTCTCCGACAAGCATAAGTACAAGGCCACGGTGGTTGGCGTCGATAAGGGACACGATCTGGCGCTGTTGCAGATCAACAACGCGCCGAACCTACAGCCCGCCACGCTGGCGGAGTCGCAAAATCTGACGGTTGGGCAGCGAGTCTATGCGATCGGCAATCCATTTGGGTTGTCGGGAACGATGACGCGAGGGATTATCTCAGCGATCCGGTCGATTCGCGGGCCGAATAACAACCCGATTGAGGATGCAATTCAAACCGACGCAGCGGTCAATCCGGGAAACTCCGGTGGGCCCCTGCTGAACTCGCGCGGCGAGGTGATCGGCATCACGACGCTGATTGCGAATAACGGTGCGGATCAATCGTCGGGTATTGGATTTGCGATCCCGGTGAATACGGCGAAGGCGGTCATCGCTGATTTTGCAAAGTATGGCCGAGTACGTCGACCGTCGCTCGACATTTCGACGCTGGAGATTGGGCCTGAGGTCGCAGAACAGATCGGACTACCCGCAGATTATGGCCTGCTGATTGAGCGCGTTCTGCCGGGCGGGGCTTCTGAAAGAGCCGGTTTGCATGGAGGTACGCAGCGTGCCTATCAAGGCAATATGCCGGTGATGCTGGGCGGGGACCTGATCGTCGCGATGGATGGTCAAGAGATCGCGAATGCGCAGGACCTGTCAGCGGCGATGAACTCACACAAGGCGGGAGACGAGGTTACCCTTACTATTTTTCGCGGTCGCAAGCGAATGGACGTCAAGGTCAAGCTGAACGATGCAACGGACACGCAGGGGCAAGTGGGGCGAGAGGCCTGAAGCTTTATCCGTAATTGCTTTCGATTCGTGAGCTACCTGAGTTTTGGTGTGTCTCTGATTTGATCGTCGATCAAGCGTGTCTTGCGATTCTAGACAGCGCGTCGGACGTAGCGGCGGTTTTCGATAGCGTATTGGCCGCTGAGCACGCATGCGATGGCCTCTGGGTAGGCGCGATGCTCCTGTTCGAGGATGCGTGCTGAGAGGGTTTCGGCTGTGTCGTCGTCGTTCACGGAGACGGTCTTTTGCAGAATGATCACACCGTGGTCGACTGCCTCATCGACGAAGTGGACTGTGCAACCGGCTACCTTGGCTCCATAGTTGAGTGCCTGAGTTTGTGCGTCGAGACCTGGGAAGGCTGGCAGCAGCGACGGATGAACGTTGAGAATCCGGTTTGGAAAGGCCTGCACAAAAGTTGGCGAAATGATGCGCATGTAGCCAGCCAGGCAGACGAGATCCACCTTGTGCTGATGGAGTCGGGCGATCATCTCAGCGTCATGTTCAGCACGTTTACGACCGGCTGACGGGATCGCGAATGCGGGCAGGTTGAGCTTGCGAGCGGCGTCGAGACCCGGGGCGTCTTCGAGATTCGAAAGTACGACGGCGATCTCAGTGCCGAGTAGCCGGTGCTCCCGAATCGCCGCGGCAATTGCGAGAAAATTTGAGCCTCTGCCAGAGAGGAGGATGCCGAGTCGGTGCATGCATGTTCCCTTACATCGATTCTAGGCCAGTTGGCGGATCAGCCGTAACTCGTTCACGTGTTTCAAGTCGAGGTCGCGTGCCGGCCCGGAGTAGGCTCAGCCGACACATTCGACCTCGTTCGTTGGCTTACTGACTAATGGACGTTGTCAGCGTCTTCGGCAATTGGATCGTTGTTTTCTGCTGGATGTTCTGCGATGAGTCGCCCAGCAACAGATCGTACGACCCTGCACTAGCCTGCCAATTCGACGATTTGACGTCGAAGTAGCTGAAGCTGCGGGGATCGAGGCTGAGGGCGATGTGCTTGGTCTCGCCCGGCTGCAACATGACGCGTTCGAACCCCTTCAACTCTTTTGCTGGACGCTCGACTGTCGGAGATCCTTGGCCCACATATAGTTGGGCCACTGTAGCTCCGGCACGTTTTCCGGTGTTTGTAACATCGAAGGTAACAGTAAAGTCGCCGTCACCTGCCGGCGAGCTCTTCAACTTGCTAAATGAAAAGCTTGTATACGAAAGGCCGTAGCCGAACGGATACAGCGGCTCAACGTGATTGTGCTCGTAGCCGCGATAACCCACGAAGATGCCTTCGCGATAGATGATCTTGTTGGTGCCGGGATCGGGATAATAGTTGTTATAGCTCGGATTGTCGGTGATCTTCTTCTCCCAGCTGATGGGGAGGTGTCCCGATGGATTCTCCTCGCCAAAGAGTAGCCGCGCTGCAGAGGTCCCACCCTCCTCGCCCGAGTACCACGTTTCGAAGATGCCCTGAACCTTGTCCTTCCAGTTCGAGACATCAACGCTTCCGCCAGACGTGATCATGACAACGGTCTTCTTGCCAAGCGCTGCGATCTGATCGATGAGTTCTTCCTGCCCAACGGGCAATTCGAAGCTGCGGTCTCCGCCCTCTGACTCCGATGCTGCGTTGAAGCCGACTGCGAGAACGACAACATCCGCCTTCGCCGCCATCGCAAGCGCATCCTTCTCAACAATGGTGGTAAGCGGCGCGATGCCGACACGCATACCCGAGACTGAGCCGATCTGCTGCGAGAGCTGTTCTAGAACAACCTTATGCGGCGCTTTCGTCAACTCCACCGTTGCCTGATTCAGGATGTACTTAGGGACGACAGAGCTATCGAAGACAACCGCATCGTCGACCAGAAGGCGGTATTTTCCGTCGGTCTGGATGAAGATGCTGAACTTACCTGCCTCTGCAGGCGTGTAGTAGCCGACCCACTTGCTGCTGTTGGTGGCGCGAACGTACGGGCTTGCGGTCTTGTGGGCAGTGAGCGCATTGAGCTCCTGCTCTTCCGGCTCGCGGCGAGTAGAGGCAGCAGCGCTCAGAGTAGTTTCGACGACGGTGCCGGTCACGTCGCCTTCGAGGTTCGCCTTGGCGAAGATGGTGTGCGTCACCCCGGGAGTCTTGCCATCGGCATCCGTCGTGAAGTGGGTGAGGCGTGCCATCTGGTTGATGCTGTACAAACCTCGCGCATACAAAACCTTCGTCTGTTCACCGAGGTAGTTGCTGATTCCTACCAGAAGGTTGGTGTTTGCGAAGCTGACGACCTCGCCGCTGCCTCCGCCGGTCGTGACGGTCTGTGTCGCAGTGGGCCCGATGACCGCGATGGTCTTTATCGCCTTCTTATCGAGTGGTAGTACGCCGTTCTCATTCTTGAGCAACACCGCTCCCTCCTCTGCGGCCTGCAGAGAGGCAGCGCGGCCTGCGAGGTTGTAACGAGGGATGTCGATGTCCAGTTGTGGACGATCGAGCCAGCCGAAGTCAGCAGCGACGCGCAGGATGCGGCGCACCTTGTCGTCGAGCGTCGCTTGGCTGATCGTGCCGTCTTTGATCAGCGGCAACACCTTTTCTGGCGCGTAGTAAACGGCGAATGGCATCTCTAGATCGAGCCCGCCATTTGCCGTTCCGGCGGTGTCGTATGTGGACACCCAGTCCGACATGATAACGCCGGGGAAGTGCCATTGTTCTTTGGCGACGGTGACGTTCAATGGCTTGTTCTGCGTCATGTGTTCGCCGTTGGTGATGTTGTAGGAGTCCATGATGGCGCCGACCTTTGCGGTCTTCACGGCGGCTTCGAAGACCGGCATGTAGATCTCGCGCAGCGTACGTTCGTCAATGATGGAGTCCGAATCATGGCGCAGATACTCGGAGTTGTTGCCAAGGTAGTGCTTGACCGTTGCGGAGACGCCCTCCTGCTGAACGCCGCGAATGTAACCAACTGCAATCGCGCTTGCGAGAAAAGGATCTTCGCCGAAGTATTCGAAGTTGCGGCCGTTCATTGGCGCGCGATAGATGTTGACGCCGGGGCCAAGGATAAATGCGGCGCCGCGAGAGCGTGAATCGCGTCCAAGTTGTTGCCCGATGCGTAGGGCGAGCGCCCGATCCCACGAAGATGCGAGGCCGATTCCAGCAGCGTAGGCGATAGTGGGTGCAGGAATGTGAGCGCCCACGGGGCCGTCGGCCATCTGAAAGTACGGGATGTTCAATCGCGGAATGGCATGCGTGCGGAAGGGAGTGTCTCCGCCGATAAACTCGATCTTTTCATCGAGCGTCATCTTCGAGACGAGGTCATCCACGCGATTTTCTACTGCTTCGGGATTATTGCCGACGAACTGCGCGGAGCTGAATACGGTCGTTAGAAGAAGGGTGGCTGCAACAGGAAGGATGCGGGTGACAGCGATGAGATGGCGCATGAAGATTTGGTAGCTCCCGGGGTGAGTAATCGGATCTCCATGCGAGCCCGTTCCAATCTACCGAGCTCGAATAAGGGATCTCTTTCCCGGGAGAAGTATACCGACATCAAGACTGTAGAAAGAAACACGCGACGAACTGCGAAGCGAATCGTCAATCCAACTCGGAAGAGGATGCGGATTGACGATCTCTAGTTGTAGTGCACCTTGCGCTCTCCACGCGTCACGCGGCCGATGAGGCAGTGGCGTTCATTGGCACGATTCAGAATGGCCTTCGCCTTCTTGATCTTCTCCGCTGGAATCACGGCGATCAGGCCGATGCCCATGTTGAAGGTGCGGAGCATCTCGTCCTCGTCGACGTTGCCGAGATGTTGAAGGTGTTCGAAGAGCGGAGGAACCGTCCACGAGGCACGGTCGATCATTGCACCCATACCTTTGGGCAGAATGCGGGGAAGGTTCTCTGTGATTCCACCGCCGGTGATGTGCGCCATACCGCTGACGACCTCGGCTCCAGTGAGTTTTTTGATGACCGAAAGATAGCTGCGATGCGTGCGCATGAGAGCGGCACCGGTCTTGTCCTTTAGCTCGTTGACGTACTGCTCGGGGCCGTACTTTGCTACTTCGAACAACAGCTTCCGGGCCAGCGAGTAGCCGTTGGTATGCAGTCCGTTCGATGGCAGGCCGACCAGAACGTCGCCCACCTGAATGTGTTCGCCAGTGATGATCTTGTCGCGGCTGACGGCACCGATGATGGTGCCGGCCAGATCGTACTCGCCGTCGGCATAGAAGCCTGGCATCTGGGCGGTCTCGCCGCCGATCAGTGCGCAGCCGTTGGCTCGGCAGGCCTCGCTGATGCCTTGTACTACCTTTTCGATGACCATATCCTCGAGCTTGCCGCTGGCGAGGTAGTCAAGGAAGAAGAGCGGCGTTGCGCCTTGCACGGCGATGTCGTTAACGCAGTGGTTGACCAGATCCTGGCCGACGGTGTGGTGAATGCCGAGGTCGAAGGCGACCTTGAGCTTGGTGCCGACTCCGTCTGCGCTCGACACGAGGACGGGATTGGGGAACTTCTCGAGGTCGAGAGCGAAGAGGCCACCGAAGCCACCTATCTCGCTGAGTACCTGCTTGTTGAAGGTCTTGCGGGCGAGCATCTTAATGCGCTGCTTGCTTCGATCCCCTGAGGTGATGTCGACGCCGGCGTCGGCGTAGCTGATCGATTTCTTCGTGGGCGATGTCTTATCGTTTGTCTTGATGGCGGAACGCTTTAGAACTGCGATCTTCTTGTGAGCAACTGCGGGCTGTATCGCTGCTGTCTCTGATGTTTTGTGCTGTGCAGGCGCGGTGGCGTTGGTTGTGGTTGATTCGGGCGTCGGGGAGGTCTCATCCGGCAAGGTCGTGCTCCATGTGGTAGTGCTTGAAAAGAAGAAGTTTAGTCTAGCAGGGCAAACGTCAATGACTCATAAAACAACCGTTATTCGTACACGCCGAGTAATCTGCTGCGCAGACTCGGGGGTGGTACGGGGCATGTCGTGTAGCGGCCAAAGAGCCGGTAGCGCATGCGGGCGACGATTCCGTAGGCAAACTCCCGCAGACGGCGTGGCACGAGCATCAGAGATCTACCCAGGAGCTGCCAGGGGCTGGAGAGCAGCTTGAGAGCTGCTCCAACCGCGTCCGAGCGCCTGTAGAGGCGTTCTCGGGGCGTTAGAGAGTCAGTTATGAGGACAACGCCGTCGGAAGGTGAGACGATCCCAAAGCGGGCGAGCATCTTGCGGCCCACAAGGCTTTGGAGTGGGGCGTAGCGGAGCTTTTCCAGCTTGTCGTGCTTGAGAAAGAACCGCACGACACCGTTACAGAGGGCGCAGACGCCGTCGTAGAGGACTAATGCCCGGCCTTCGATCTCAATGTGTTCCCGCTCGGTCATGTCTTTATGATAAGCCTCCTATACTTAGGACATGTCACGGATTCGTACTCGCTCGCGTCAGTTGCAGCTTCGTGCTGAGAGATTTTTACCAGGGGGCGTTGATTCGCCGGTGCGGGCGTTCCGTGCGGTGGGGGGTGATCCTCCGTTTGTGACCCATGCGGAGGGCGCTTACCTGTTCGACGCAGACGGGAACAGATATTTGGATTTCTTTGGTTCATGGGGGCCGATGATCCTGGGGCACGCGTTTCCGCCGGTTGTAGACGCGATTCAGCAGGCTGCGGCAAAAGGGGCGAGTTTTGGGGCTTCGACAGCTGCGGAGGCCGATCTGGCAGAGCTGGTTACGCGGTGTTTTGCTTCTGTGGAGAAGCTGCGGTTTGTCAGCTCGGGGACCGAGGCTTGTATGTCAGCGATACGGCTGGCGCGTGGATTTACGGGGCGTAACTTCGTTGTGAAGTTCGAGGGGTGCTATCACGGACACTCGGACGCGATGCTGGTGAAGGCTGGAAGTGGGGTTGCGACGCTGGGAATTCCCGGCTCGGCTGGCGTCCCAGCGGAGACGGCGATGCATACTTTGGCGCTGCCGTACAACGACTTAGAGGCGGTGCGAGCGGTGTTTGAGGCGCGGCCGGATGAGATTGCTTGCGTCATCGTAGAGCCGGTGGTGGGCAATGCCGGGACCATCGCTCCTGGGGCGGGGTATCTGCAGGGGCTGCGGCAGATTACGGCGGAGTTTGGGGCTCTGCTGATTCTGGACGAGGTTATGACCGGTTTTCGGCTGTCGCTGGGCGGGGCGCAGCAGGTATATGGCGTGACGCCGGATTTGACCACGCTTGGGAAGATTATTGGCGGAGGTTTGCCTTGTGGGGCGTTTGGTGGAAGGGCGGATGTGATGGAGTTTTTAGCGCCGCTGGGACCGGTCTATCAGGCGGGGACGCTGAGTGGGAATCCGCTGGCGATGGCGGCTGGTATTGCGACTTTGGGGCATTTGATTCGGCATGAGGAAGAGATTTATCTGGGGCTGGAGAGCACGACTGCGCGGATCGCTGAGGGTGTTGCCGGGGTGGCTCGGGAGGCTGGGGTTTCGGTGACTACGAACCGCGTTGGGTCAATGCTTACGTGGTTTTTTACGGATCATCCCGTTACTGATTTTGCCTCGGCTGCGACGTCAGATACGAGTGCTTTTGGGGGTTTTCACCGGGCGATGATGGACGCGGGGGTTTGGCTGCCTCCGAGTCAGTTTGAGGCGGCGTTCGTCTCTACGGCCCATGGGGAGACCGAGGTTGGAATGGTTCTGGAGGCGGCTCGGACGGCCTTTGCTTCGAGGTAATTTGGGGAGCTTTTCCGGGCTGTTTTCGTGAAAAATGCGCGGATTTTTTTGCGGGTGGCTGGCGGAGGAAGACCTGCGTTTTTGCTGGGCTTTTTGAAGGGGGTTGGCTAAAAGTTGGTGGCAAAACGTGGTGATTTGGTGGTGAATTTGTGGTGAGATGCGTGGTGGATGTGGAGTTTTAGCACCACGCTTTTGGGATTCGAAAAATACGCCAACTTTTCGAGATTTATTTTTGGCTGGCATTGAGATGTGGCTTGGGAGACTTGTCGATGCCAGATTTGTGCTGGCCGCTGAGTGCGAATTCGCCAGGTCGGCCTTCCAGCGTATCTGCGAAAAACCGGTTATGAGGGAGAGGCTTACTTGTGTTCCGGTTCGTAAAGAGAAGATCGTTTTCAGGGCTGATCCTCTGCTCAATCCCGATAATTGCATCGGTTTCCTAAACGATTGCACCACAAACCCTTTTTCTGAGTAGGAGGCCAAGGTGCACCGCCACGGTCGAGTATCCATCCCTGAATACTGCTTTCGTTTCCGCAATCGTCTTCCGATAGAGCCTGCCATCGAAGGATGTCGTACCATTGCTGTCCGAACTGGAGACCGCCGCATTGACAAGAATAACTACTTTTCCGGCTGTTATCTGGCTGCTTGCGGCGGCTCTCACAGGTGCCTTTCTTTGGCAAATGCTTGCGGTCACCAACCGAGAAGTCATTACCAACGATGAAGGTTTTCACACTTATGCAGGCTATCGCTATTGGCAATGCGCTGATTTTGGAGTGAATCCGGAGCATCCCCCGCTCGCGAAGATGGTTGCCGGCTTGGCGCTTCGAATCGCGAAGATTCCGGCTCCGAGTGGGCCTTGTCCGGTAGTCTCGACGGCTAAGGGGGCAGGATATGCAGACTCGGCGGAGTGGCTTTACGGCTCCACGGGTCCGGGAGCGGCAGCGAAGATCGATCGAGTAATTCCACTCGCACGTCGCGGGATGGCGACATTTGCATTGCTTCTGGCGCTAACAGCCTTCTTCTTCACCCGAAGAATGTTGGGTGATGTCACCGCTCTGGTAAGCCTCGCTCTCATCACTTTCGAGCCGACCCTTGTAGCACATGGCTCACTCGTCACCACGGACATGGCGCTTTCAGCTACGAGCCTTCTCGCAGTGACATCATTTTTCTTGTTTCACCGGCGGCGCACTCTTCCGATGCTTCTCCTGGCCGGGCTCTGCTGTGGCTTGGCTCTCTCCGTGAAGCATTCAGGAGTTCTGATCATCCCAACACTTCTGCTCCTGGCCTTCGCGGAGCTCGTGTTTGATTGGAACCGCGGTGAGCAGTCGCGAACCAGCAAAGTATTGAAGGAAGCATCGGCCGTCCTTTTCATTGTTTTTTTAGGTTTCGGAGTTCTTTGGGCAACGTATCACTTCCGCTATGCGGCCAGACCAGATGGGGCGCAGATGACCACGTCCCTGAACGACTTCATCGCCGACACACGAGCTAAGGAAAATCACAGCGTCATCCTGAAGACGATCCCATTTCTTGGGCATCACCACCTACTGCCAGAGGCGTATCTTTACGGCTTCGTTGATGTCCTCAGCATCTCCGATCCTGGCCAATCTGCATTTCTGTTCGGGCATCTGTATCCCCATGGTGTTCCCCAATACTTCCCATCCGTCATCCTGATCAAAACCACACTTGGAATGATCGGCCTCTCTCTCCTTTCGCTTCTTGCGTTCAAAAAACGCAGTTTCGACATACGACCCATTTACTTTCTCGCTCCCAGCCTGGTGTGGCTACTTGCGGGCATGGTGAGCACACTGAACATCGGATATCGCCACATCCTTCCTGTAATCGCGCCAGCTTGTTGTCTGATAGGGGTGGCGACCGTTCACCTTTGGCGAACAAACGGACGCTTCGTGCGTTCCGCTATCGCAATCCTGATGGTGGCGCACGTCACTTCGTCGCTTGCCGCATTTCCAAACGAGCTCGCTTATGGCAACGAAATTTTCGGAGGAGTTTCAAACAGCCACAATCTCCTCACCGATTCAAACAATGATTGGGGGCAGGCTCTCCCACAGGTCGCAACGTGGTTGAAAGACAATCGAGTCTCCGATTGTTCGTTCGCCTACGACGGCTTCGCAAGGCCGGGCCATTCAGGCATCGGTTGCCATCGCATCATCGCCAATCTCTTCGAGCTGAATGGAGATAAGGGCGAAGCGCAGTTGTCCAGGGTCCAGTCCGGAACCTTCATCATCAGTGGGCTCAGCTGGTCCGGCATCGAGTGGGAGCGTCCTGATCTGAACCCATATGAGGTGTTTCAGAAAGCTAAGCCGCGCGCCGTCATTGGTGGTGCTGACATCATCTACACCGGGACATTCGATATGAGCAGAGTGATCGCCATCAACCAACTCGCTGAAGCGATGAGCCTGAATGGCGAGAAACAGTTTTCTCAAGCGCTCGAACCAGCCAGATTCGCAACGCATGAGATGCCCACGAGCGCATTTGCACACCTGGCGCTTGCAAATGCGTTGGCTGGAGTCGGTCTGAATGATCAGGCCCATCAGGAATACCAGGAAGCCGAAACAATCGCGGCTTCCCAACCAGAATGGTATTTCCTTCAGAGAGCCGAGATTCGTGCAGGCCTCGCTGCCAGTGCCCATGCCTCCCGATAACTACCGAATTGTCGGCTTATGGGAATCCTGGTTGTCACCGTTGCCCCTTACACCGGCACTTCTCGATGCCGCACAGCATGGGACAGGCGAGCGAGATCGATTTGTTCATGATCCAAGCAGGGTGATGCAGGTGGTTGCCTTCTCGGCTTCTCGTCTTTCTCGTTCTTCGACTGGCAGATGGGTGATGACAATCTTTTTACAGAATCTGTGAGGAAAGAAGGATCATCCCGTCAGGGAAGAAGCATCCGGATACCGGGCCGTCGATTGCTTGTCGACGTCCAGTGTCGACTCAGGTCGATGCGGAGCATCAGCATCATCTTGTGCGCGCGAAGTCCCGCGCTACCTACTGCCCTATCGGTCCTTACCTCACGACGGGCATCGATCCAATGAACGTCGACTTGTGGACGAAGGTCAACGGCAACTATGAGCAGCAAGGAAATACAAGCGACATGATATTTCCCGTCTACGAGATGCTTGCCTATTTCTCACACCATATGCGATTGCTTCCGGGCGATATTTTGGCGACAGGAACTCCGCCGGGTGTAGGCATGGGCAAAAATCGATTTCTGGCTGACGGCGACATTCTGGAGTGTGGCGTCGACCATCTGGGCGCACAACGTCATGAGATTGTGCCCTGAAGAACCGAAAACAATCGGGGCGCGAGAGGTGGTCGCCGCTATTCATCACCTGATGTTCAGGAAGCCGCGATAGTTGTAGGGTTCGAAATCGTTCCGTAGGGAAGTCATTCCGGTGCGACAGTCTGCCTGAATGGTGAGTTCAGGCGGGCTGTGTGGCTGCGGGCTTTGGTTCCATCCAGAGCTTGCCTACTGCGATGAGGACGATGAGCATTCCGGCGCAGAGGGCGAAGACCTGGCGGACGCCGATGTATCGGCTCAGAAGTCCGGAGAGGACCAGGCCGGAGATCTGGGCGGTGAAGATGATGGACATGAAGGTGGAACCTACGCGGCCCATCAGCTCGGGTGGGGTTGCTTTCTGGAAGAGGGTCTGTGAGGGCACGATGATGCCGGCGACCGAGAAGCCGATGATGAGGTTGCCGAGGATGGTCGACCAGAGATGTGGGAGGAGGGTGAGGATCACGAGACCGACCGCGATGCCGCACAAGCCGGAGTAGACGAGGATAGTGTCTCGCAGCTTCTTGCCAAAGGTGTTGAGGCCGTTGATGCCGACCAGCATGCCGATGCCGATCATCGCTGAGGCGATGGCGAAGGATTTGGTCGATGCGTGGAGCGAGTCGCGTACGTAGATGGCGATGAGCGGGCCGAAGCATCCGAGGACGAACATACCGGCGGCCATCGCGAGGATGACGAAGAGGAGAGCGGCGTGGTGGACGATGAAGTTGATGCCCTGCTTCATGTCGAGCCAGACTTTGGCGATGGCGGAGGCCTCGGTTGAGTCTGGCGTGGGTGAGGCGGCTTTCGGGCCGGGAGCCATGAAGGTGACTGAGGCGATCAGCAGCGCAGAGCCAACGAAGCTTATGGAGTCGAAGGCGTAGCAGCTGCGGGCTCCGAGGTAGGAGACCATGACGCCTGCGAGAGCGGGACCGACGATGCGCATGCCGAACATGACCTGCTGCATGAGCGCGTTTGCAGAGCGAAGGCCATGCAGTGGTACGGCGGAGCGGATGGCGACTCCCTGGGCTGGGCCGAAGAAGCTGGAGATGACGCTAATGGCGGCGAGGATCGCGTAGAAGTGCCAGATCTGCGTGGCGAAGATGAGGAGGAGGCAGAGGGCGGCACGGATGGAGTCGCTTGAGACCATGGTGGGCTTGAGCGGCCAGCGGTCGACGAAGACTCCGGCTAGGATGCCGAGGACTGCGATGGGAAGCATGTAGGCGATCTGGACGCCGGTGACCTGCTGGGCGTTGGCGTGCAGCTTGAAGGTGATGACGTTGATGACGGCGAAGAGAGCGAGGAAATCGCCGAAGACTGAGATGATCTGGGCGTACCAGAGACGGCGCATCATGGGGACGCGGAGGACGTCTCCCATGGATAACGGCGCCGGGAGTTCGGGGTCGATTACGGGTGGCGCGGTCTGCGACGCGGCGGCCGGGTTGGGGGAGGTTGTGCTCATGTGGAGTCTGTCTATGTTACGTGAGGTGGGTGGCAGACGTTCGCTTAAATTGCAGGATTTTTATGGGTACCAACCGATGCTCGATGAAGGAATTGGCGATTGCGCAACGACTGCCCGCTGCCATCTTATTGCGCAGAGCTTTAAGATCGCCTGGTGTCGGAGAAGCTGTTAGCGTCCAGGTACGATTGAACGAGAACGGCACCTTGTGGTCACGATGCATCACGGTTATCCCGCCAGCGCTACGTGGCCTATCGAGGGAGATTTGCGAGGAATGCGTTCATCTCGCTAATCACCTGGCTCTCATTCGATTTGAAGATGAAATGGTCGGCATGGTCAAGCCTGACGACCCTGGCTTGTGGAATGGCGGCCTGAAAGGCGTCAGCCTGAGCAGAAGAAGTTTCTGCCTGGCTTTGTGAATTTCTATAAATAGCTAAAACAGGGACGTGGATGGCTGTGTACTTTTGCGTCCCGTTGACAATTGCCAAAAGGATCGGCGGCGCGGTCGGAGCGTTTGCCGGTCGTGGTGGTGGCGGAGGTTGCAGAGATAGCCTTTTGTTGAGAGCCTTCAGATCGAGGTCGAAGCGAGCAACTGACGCCTCTGCATTAGCAAAATCGGAGGGAGTTTGCAGCGTCGCAGCAAAGAGAAGATCAAGCTGATGCTGAACGTCCTTGGCATCGATGATCATGTCCCCCAGGGCCGGTGAGTAAAGTGCGTGAGAGTATCCGGCTTCTAAATAGATCAAACCCGAAACCTTTTCGGGATAACGGCTGGCAACTGAACTCAACTCCTGGCCTGCTATCGAATGCCCTACAAGTACGGGCCGGATGATCTTCAAAGCGTCAAGAACGGCTAATACGTCATCTCCGAGACGATCGGCGGAGTAATTGTCCTTGGTGGGGATCGGAGCGCTTGAAGCGCCGAAGCCACGTCGGCTGATCGCATAGACGTGGTACGACGGAGAGAACTTCGGCGCAAAGGTCTCGAATTCATGAGCGTCCAAACCCAAGCCAGATAAGAAGACAAGAGATCGGCCAGTGCCTCCCCAATCAAGGACTTCAAGTTTGACGTTAGGCTCGACAGTAACAAGCTGAACTTTGTATTGAGGTGCCTCCGGCTTCGATGCCTGTTGCGCGTGTAGAACCGTGGATAAGAATGCGTTGAAGATCAGGCAGGCTGTCAGTCTTTGCAGCGACTTTCGTTCATGTGCGTTAGACATGCAGGTAGGGTCTCGGCCCCTCATGATCAGGTTTTAGTATTTGGTATTTGACTTTGACTTGTCCGAAAAGTCGCCATCTCGAAAAAAATAACTGCCCCTGCAGCTTTGCCGGATGTTGCGACAGGCGTTCGGTTAAATCGCGGGATTTATGTGCTCGGAGATCTATGAAACGACTTAGTGCAAGTGCAACAGCAGATTCCTTCCCCTTCGGCTTCGCTCAGGGTGCGGAATGACAACAAAAAAGGCAGATGCAAGTGGAGATCTATTTAGAAGAAATGTTCCAGTGGTCGACGGTGACGAATTTTTTTTGGGGTTGGGTTTGGTAGTGGCGGAGTAGAAGGCCGGTGGCTTCGATGGTGGGGAGGCGTGGCTGGCCGAGGCCTGCCTGGCCGCCGTCGTGGAGGACTATGTTGGAGGCACGGTGGTGGCGTTGGGCCTGTTCGATGCCGCGGATGGTGCGGGCGGCGATCTCGCCTGCTCCGATGGGCTTCCAGTCGCCGGGGAGGATATTCCAGTGGACGGTGGTGAGGCCCAGCTCGCGGGCGATGCGAAAGACGACGGGGCGGCGCGCTCCGTGTGGGGGGCGAAGGTAGCGGACGGGAGTGCCGAGGGTGTCTTCGATGGCGGCGTTGCAGCTTTGCAGCTCTTCGCGGATGCGTGAGGCGGATTGCCAGGCGAGCCAGGGGTGCGTCATGGTGTGGTTGCCGATGAGATGGCCGGCGGATGCGATGGCGCGAGCGATGTGAGGGCGTTGGCGGACGTAGTTGCCGATGAGGAAGAAGGTGGCGTGGACGTTGTGCTGGGCGAGGACGTCGAGGAGGCGTTCAGTGGCGAGGTCGTTGGGGCCGTCGTCGTAGGTGAGGGCGATCTCGTCGGGGTTCGATCCGGCGATGAGGAGCTTGCCGAAGAGCTGGGACTGCGCGGAGAGTGCGGCGTAGGTGATGGTGCCGGCTGCTGCGGTCGCGGCGGCGAGGAGAGCGGCGGTCGTTTGTGCTTGATTCATCCTGCCTCCTCCTCCTCTGCTCATTATAGGGAGACGGTAACTGTTGATCGGCCTGAGGTTCTGTTGGAGGCTCCAGTGGAACAGACGAAACGCCCGGAATCGGGCTCGAACGAATATCACTCGATTCGGAAATTGATTGCTTTATGGGGTTGAATTGCCTAGTATTGCGCGCGAATCATTCAGCTTGTTCTGGGTTCCGGGGAGTTCGTTCCCGGGCAGTCATGCTTGAGATTTATTCAGGCATGTTTGTCCGCTTTGCGGCCAACGTTACTCTCGTGAATACGCGAGAGGAGTTCGCTGATCGCTCACCGCCTTCGCTTCTCTCACGTTCGAACTTGAGGAGAAAACTCTATGAAGCTGCCATTCTGTTGTCAGTCTGTTGTGCTCCCTCTGTTGCTTGTTGGTTTGGTAAATGGTGTGACACCGTCTGTCTCGGCACAGGACAAGACGATCGTGAGTCCGAAGATATTGTCGATTACGCGTGAGTTCACCAAGCCGGGCAAGGAGGGTGGGCCGCATGAGAAGACAGAGGGCGATTTTGTTAAGGCGATGTCGCAGGCCAAGGCTACGGACTACTACTACGCTCTGGCGTCGCTTTCGGGGCGGCCACGTGTTCTGTTTCTGAGTGCTTACCCGAGCTTTGCGGAGATGGAGGCGCAACGAAAGAGTGTGAATAGCAATGCTGCTCTTTCCTCTGAGCTGGACAAGGTGAACGAGGCCGACGGCGATCTGCTTGCCGAGACGGATTCGAGTGTGTGGATGCGGCGGGATGATCTCAGTCTGAATCCGGGTTATCGGGTTGGGTCGCGCTATGAGACGATCAGCCAGTTTGTGGTTCGGCCGGGACACTACGATGAGTGGGTGGAGCTGGTGAAGCTGGTGCTCGCCGCTTATAAGAAGGGCGTGCCGGATGCTCACTGGGGGATGTATGAGGAGCTTTATGGAACAGGAGGCAATGCCTTCATTGTGGTTACGACGCTGCACGACGGGGCGGAGATCGACGCGAACTTTGCAAAGGATGAAAAGTTCATCGAGGCGTTGGGGCCGGACGGATTGAAGAAGCTGGAGTCGCTGGAGGCTTCGTGCGTCGAGTCGCGAATTAACAATATCTTCCGAATCGCACCGAAGATAAGCTATCCGACTCCAGCGATGGTGCAGGCTGAGCCGGATTTCTGGACGCCGAAGCCGTAGTTGTTTGTGGTGTGCAAAGGAAGAGCCCTGCGCTGGTTGGCGCAGGGCTCTTTTTGTGCAGGCTATGTTTGGTTTATGGCAATTTCACCCTTGGTGTAGAGACTGCAAACGCAGATTCCCTTCGGGAATGACAAACAAAAGCGAAAGCGGCTCCACACCAGTTGCGGCGTTGCTCTAGTAGAGGATCTTCAGTCCGAATTGGAAGATGCGCGGCTCGAAGGTGCTGGTGATCTGTCCACCGGTGGTGGGGCTGTTGAGTTGAGCTGCAGCGGTTGCGGTGGCTGGTGTGCTGAGAGTGCCGCCGAGACCGCTTGCAGGAAGGTAGAGGTTGGTGTGGTTGAAGATGTTGTAGGCCTCGGTGCGGAACTCGACTTTGAGGCTATCGATTGGGGTGTTGAACTTCTTGTTGAGGGCGAGGTCGGTCTGGTAGAAGGCCGGCGTGCGACCCGGGTTGCGTGAAGCATTGCCGAATGGGCTGGCCATAGCGCCGCTGCTGTTGGTGGTTGCAGGAAGAGTGAACGCGGCAAGGTTGATGTACTGGATGAAGCCGCTGCTCAGCTTGGTCTTCTTGATGGTGGGCTGACCGGCGACGACGTTGGGGCGATACTCGTTGGCTCCCCGGAAGGTTGAGCCGATTTGAGGCGAGACCGCATTGGCTGAGTTGGGAGAGTAGCCGATGTTGAATGGCGTGCCACCCTGCATGGTGTTGATGGCGCTGATCTGCCAGCCACCGAGGACGATGTTGGTGAAGGCGTTGCTGCTGTTGAGGAACTGACGGCCGCGCCCAAAGGGCAGATCGTATACGAGGCTGGTGACGTTCGCGATGGGCAGGTTGTAGTCGGACTGACTGTAGTCGGCGGCGATGTTGTTGGCGTCCTGCGGCGAGGGCGAGTTGCCTTCGAGCGAGGCGCTGGCATTATCGAGCGAGTGCGACCAGGTGAAGGAGTTCAGGAGGCTGAGCCCGGCGACGAAGCGCTGCTCGTAACGAACCTGCAGAGCGTCGTAGTGGGAGTAGAACTCGTTGAGGGCGGTGGTGATGTCGCTGGGCCAGTTGCCGTAAGGGCGGGCGAATCCGTTGGAGGGGTTTTTCTGGTTGCCGTTGAGGAAGCCCTGGAGCTTCGAGCCGTGGTTGCCAACGTAGGCGATGTCGAGGAGCGTGTTCTTGGCGAGCTCTTGCTGCACGCTGAGGAAGTAGCTCTGGACGTAGCTGTCGCGGGTGTTCTTGGGGACCCAGGTGATGTTGTCGGTTGCAGGATTGAAGTTGGTGGCGATTCCGTTGGGGAAGCCCTGGTCGGTGGTGACGTAGCAGCTTGCAGCAGCTCCGCCTACAGGGCAGTGGTTGGCGGCGGTTGGCGCCTTCTGAGTGACGGAGACGAACTGGGCCTGCGGGGCGTTGATGGCGAGGATATCGCCCGAGCCTGCGCGGGTGTAGTGGACATAGCTGGTGCCGTAGCCGCCGCGGATAGAGGTACGCGGTGTGGCGGCGTAGGCAAAGCCGAGGCGGGGAGCGAAGTCGTTGAGGTCAGGGTTGACGAGGGTGTTGCCGTAGACGCCGCCGCCGGAGAATGGAGTGATGCCGTTGCCGGCCACAGCGCCGGGGCTAAGGGTGAGGACGGTCTGAGAGATGGGATCGAAGTTGGAGATGTAGTTATGCTGCTCGGAGTAGGGCGAGCCGTACTCCCAACGGACGCCGAGGTTGAGGGTGAGCTTGTTGCTGGCCTTCCAGTCGTCCTGGGCGTAGACGCTTTGGAGGGTCTGGCGAAGGTGGGCGACGAAGAGGTTTGCGAGGGAGTAGTTGTTGGTGGTGCCGAAGAGGAAGTCGGCCCAGTAGTTGTCCGCTACAGCGCCGCTGATGTTGAGGCAGTTGGGATTGGTTGCGGTCTTTACGCCGTTGACGGTGGTGCTGGGGCAGAGGCTGAAGCCCTGCGCGTAGCTGAAAGAGCCGTAGAGGGGATTGTTGTCGTTGACGGCCATCCAGATGTGCTCGTACTCATAGCCGAATTTGAGGGAGTGTTTGCCTTTGACCCAGGTGAAGTTGACCTTAGGATCGAGCAGGGCGGGGTTCTGCCACTGGGGGTTGGTGCTCTGACGGCCGAACGAGGTGAAGCCGCCGCTGATGCTGGTGGAGGGAAGGCCGCCGGCGACGATGGGGTCGGAGGGAAGGCCAGGAATGGAGATGGCGTTGTCGCCGATGGAGAGAGAGAACTTGCCGGCTTTGGTGCGGGAGAGGCCCACGCGCGCATCGAGGACCTTGTTGGCGCCGATGAGGTGGGTGTAGCCGAGGGCGACCTGCTGGTCGAGGACGCGGATGGTGCCGTTGGTCTGGCCGTCGAGGGGAAGCGGGAAGACGGGGTGGTTGACTCCGGTCTCTTTGCGATCGCTGACGCGGAGGAACCAGGAGTTGTTGGCGTTCTGCTGGTAGTCGAGACGAAGGTCGCCTTTGTCTGAGTTGTCGGTGAAGGGAACCTGCGTTGCGTAGTTGTTCTGGTCAAGGCCGGTGGTGGCGAGACCGGTGCCCTGGGTGGGGATCTGCTTGAAGAAGCCGATGATCTGCTGCGAGACGGGATTGATGGCTGAGGCGGGGATCGGTGAGCCGGCGGGGTAGACCTGGCCGGTGATGGGGTTTTGAACAGCTACGACAAGGTTGCCGTTGAGTTCGTTCGTCGTAGGGACGGTGTTGACGCTGAGTGGCTTGAGTACCTGGCGGAAGCCTTCGTAGTCGACGAAGTAGAAGAGCTTGTCCTTGATGATGGGACCGCCGAAGTTGACGCCGAACTGGTTGCGGTTGAAGGTGGGCTTCTTGAAGGGGACGACGTTTCCGCTGGCGCCGATGAGAGTGGGTTTGAAGTATCCGGCTGCGTTGAGGTCGGTGTTGCGGATGAACTCGTATACGGTGGCGTGGAAGCGATTGGTCCCGCTGTTGGAGGCGACGTTGATGGTGGCGCCGGAGGAGCGGCCGTACTCTGCGCTCTCGTTGTTGGTGACGATCTGGAACTGGGCGACTGAGTCGGGCGGGACGGCGATGATCTGGTTGTCGAAGCCCTGGTTGCTCTCGCCGTAGGCGTTGTTGTCCATACCGTCGAGGAGGAAGTTGTTGAACATGCTGCGCTGGCCGTTGACGTTGTAGGCGCCGGCGCGGACGAGCGAGTTGATGGAGCTGGTGGTGGCGGCGGTGGGGGCCTGGCGGACGCCGGTGACGAGGCCGAGGAGGTCCGAGTAGTTGCGGCTGACGAGTGGGTAAGCGGCGCTCTGATACTGAGTGATGATCTGGCCGCGCTGGCTGGATTCGGTTTCAACCTGAAGGGCGACGTCGCTGACTTCGACGGTGGTCGCGGTGGAACCTAGCTGGAGGCTGAGGTCGATGCGTTCGCGTCCGCCGACGGTGATGGTGATGTTGTTGGCGACGGCGTTTGCAAAACCGCTGGCGCTGGCCGAGATGGTGTAAACGCCGACGTGGAGGGATGGAAACTCGTAGTCGCCTGAGGCGTTGGTTACACCTTTGGCTGCGACGGCGGTGGCGTTGTTGGTGATGGTTACTGCCGCGCCCGGGACTGCGGCACCAGTGGAGTCGTGGATGGTTCCTACGAGACTGCCGTTTTCATATTGAGCGTGGAGGTGGGTGCTCAGGAGCAGGAATAAAATGGCCGCCAGAAGGTTGGAAACGAGTGAGACTTTTTTTTTGTGCATAGCCCTAAGTTTTAGGGCAATCGGTTAATCTCCGATCAAAGGAGTGTTACTGAGATATTACATATCTAAAAAGTGCAGTGAACTCTTACTGCCGTCAACGACAATGTGCGAATAACGGTACCTGCGGCGGTCAGTCGGGTATGTCGAATCCGAGGTCTCGCATCATCTTGTTGGTGACTTCGTAGTCCTGTTCGGGGTCGGGTCTGACGTCTCTGCCGGTGTCGGAGCTGTCGAAGGAGTGGAGATAGAGCCCGGCTTTGAGGAAGGCGCCTTCGAGCTGAACCAGACTGCGGAAGACGGATTTGAGGGGACTGTCTATGTGGGTGATGTCGCCGATGCGCTCGTATTGGAGGATGTATCCGCCTGGGTGGCTGGGGTCGGGATGGAGTTTGAATCGTACCTGGTAGGTGTTCTGCGGCGACATTGCTTCCCTCCGAGGTTGGCTTACGCTTCGATGCCGGTGAGTGTGGCTGAGGGTTATTTCTTTGCGTGCTCTTTGAGGAGGGCGAGGACCTCTTCGGCGTGGCCGGCGGGCTTGACTTCGTCGAAGATGTGGATGAGGCGCTGGTCGGGACCTATGAGGTAGGTGGTTCGCTTGACGCCTTTGACTAGCTTGCCGTACATGTTTTTCGGCTTGACGAGGTCGTAGCGGTTGATGAGCTCCATGTCGGGGTCGGCGAGGAGGTCGTAGGGTAGGTCGTACTTGTCTTTGAATTTTTTCTGGTCTTTGACTGTGTCGCGGGAGATGCCGAGGACGACGATGCCTTTTTTCTGGAACTGCTCGAAGGCGTCGCGGAAGCCGCAGGATTCGATGGTGCAGCCTGGGGTGTCGGCGCGGGGGTAGAAGAAGAGGACTACGGGTTTGTTTTTGAAGTCGGTGAGGGAGACCTCTTTGCCGTCTTGATTTTGGAGGGTGAAGTTTTCTACTTTGTCGTTGATCTGCATGCGGGTCCTCTGTTCATTTCGGGCTCAAACTTTATTGCAAGTATCTCATCTGGCCTGATCAAGTTGTCGGTATTATGGCTACGATGACAACGCAGAACGGTGATTATGCTGGCCGCTGCTTGAGTATGCTGTTCGTACTTACGGTGCTGCTGGGCGTGGGGGCTGTAGAACAGGCTTTCGGACAGGAGACGGGCTCGGTGACGGGCCACTTGTATTGTGCGGATACGCACACCGTCTGCCGGTTCGGCAGTGTGACGATTCAGAGTGTGCCTGCAAAGAAGAAAGATGGCGCACCGCCGGGTGACAAGCATGCCTATTCTTCACCGACGGATATGGACGGGGTCTTTGAGATCGATGGTGCCGCTGCAGGGGAGTATTACATTTTGGGGCGGTGCGCGGGATATGTGACGCCGTACGACGTTCTGGTCGCGGAGACGTCAGGCTCAGTGACGGGTGACAATGAGGGGCTGAAGTATGCATTGAATCTGGTAACGGTGGCTGCGGGGCGAACGACGTCGACTTCCTTGACGATTCAGCGGGGCGCTTCTATCTCTGGCACCGTTCTCTATGACGATGGTTCGCCCGCGGAAAACCTTCCAGTCAAACTGCTTTGGCGAAATGCAAAGCAGACGTGGGTGCGATTCGCAAACAGTGCGAACGATAGCACGACGTCTGTACTAGGACTGGACAGCGTGCAGACGGACGATCGCGGGAGATTTCGAGAGGCGGGTCTACCGCCGGGCACATATTCGGTGATGATTGGTCTGCGCGAAGTGACGTGGAAAGCAAAGCAGATTACCGGTAGTAGTGAGATGGATATGAGGGTGACAAAGGGTGACGGGCTAAAGGTGTACTTTGGCGATAAGTACAGGCTTCGGGAGACTCTTCCGATCGTTCTGCATGACGGCGAGGATCGGACTGGCGTTGATGTGACAATTCCGGCCAATGGACTGCATATCGTTCGAGGACTGGTGAGTGCAAAGGCTGATGGGAGTGTGGTGGAAAAAGGTACGGTGCAGTTACTCGACCCGGAGGACAAGGCGGTTGTGCGCGAGGCAGATATTGCGAACAATGGGACATTCGTCTTTCACTATGTTGTGAATGGCTCCTACGTGGTGAAGGTCAGTGGAGAAGATGGCGGATCGAAGACGGGTGACTTCGATCCGGTTACACGGAATCTGCTGGTGGAGGAAGACGTACTGGATTTGAACTTCGCGCTAAACGCCACAGCCAAGCACTAGCTGGCGGTCAGGGAGGCGAGTGTTTTTTCCAGGGAGGCGGAGTCTTCTACGTGGGAGGTTTTTTGGTTGCGGTCGATTTGGCGCATGAGGCCGGAGAGGACTTTGCCGGGGCCTACTTCGATGAAGTGGGTTGCGCCCTGGGCGATGAGGAGCTGGATGCACTCGACCCAGCGGACGGAGCCGGTGACCTGACGGATGAGGCAGTCGGGGACTTCGGCGCGGCGATGGAGGAGACGGGCGTCGACGTTGGAGGCGACGGGGAAGGCCGGGTCGTGGAAGGTGACGGCTTCGAGGGTGGTGGCGAGGGCGTCCTGCGCGGGCTGCATGAGGTCGCAGTGGAAGGGTGCGCTGACCTGAAGCATGATGGTGCGCTTGGCTCCGGCTTGCTTGCAGAGGTCGGCGGCGAGCTCGACGGCTGCGGTGGCGCCGGAGATGACGGTCTGGTCGGGGGAGTTGAGGTTGGCGGGGGAGACGACGGCGTCGTTGGGGGAGAAGTCTTTTGCGGCGGGAGTGTTGGGGAGCGGGGTGAGGTCGTCGGAGACCTGGGCGCAGATGTCGTTGATGAGGGCGGCGGAGAGGCCAAGGATAGCGGCCATTGCGCCTACGCCCGGGGGGACGGCTTGCTGCATGAACTGGCCGCGGGAACGGACGGTGCGGACGGCTTCGGCGAAGGAGAAGGTTCCGGCGGCGACGTGGGCGGAGTACTCGCCGAGGGAGTGGCCGGCGGCGAAGGTCGGGGTGACGCCTTTCTCGGCAAGAATGCTGGCGGCGGCTACGGAGACGGTGAGGATGGCGGGTTGGGTGTGCTCGGTGAGCTTGAGCTGGTCTTCGGGGCCTTCGAAGATGAGTTTGGAGAGGGGGAAGCCGAGGGCTTCGTCTGCCTCGTCGAAGATGGCGCGGGCGGTGGGGAAGTTGTCGTAGAGATCGCGTCCCATGCCTACGGATTGGGACCCCTGACCGGGGAAGAGGAAGGCTAGTTTCGGTGTACTCATCGATGACGATGGTAAACGATGGAGGGTTTGCGAGGCGACCGTCGATGGTGCGGAGCAGAGTCGAGCTAGATGCCGAGGCCGAAGTCTACGTCCTGCTCGTCGCCGGAGTGGGCGTAGAAGTCATAGGGGGTGCGGCGGTTGAACTTGTAGCGCTGGCGTAGTTCGCGGCCGATGAAGAGGCCAATCGCGACGGCTCCGAGGCCGGCGGAGATCCAGCCTACGGTCTTGATGATGGCCGACTCTTCGTAGTCGCCCTCTTCCTGCTTGAGGCGGGGAAAGGGCAGGGGGTCAGTGACCGGGAGATCCTCGGTGTTGGTGTCGCCGGCCGGAGGCTTGGAACGGAACATCATGCTATGGATGATATCGCAGGTTCGCGAGAGTTTGGGAGAAGTGACGGTTGAGTTGTGCTGCTTCGGTGGCATTGACCTGTTGGACGCGAACTATGCGATAAGGTTGCCGGGCGTGTTGCTTGTTCGGTTCATTGCGGGAATTGCACTCAAGGATAGGACGGCAAGAGCAACCGCAGATCCCCTTCGGGGATGGCAACCAAAAAACGGGCAACGACAACGGCAACAGCAGATTCCTCCGCTGTGCTGCGGAATGACAACAAAGGGGCGAACAGTCTGCCACCACGACCGCTACTGCCACCACGACCGCTACTGCCACCACGACCGCTACTGCCACCACGACCGCTACTGCCACCACGACCGCTACTGCCACCACGACCGCTGCTGCCACCACGACCGCTGCTGCCACCACGACCGGTATTGCAACCACGACCGGTAATGCAACCGCTAATGCTACCGCGGCCGTGACCGCTGCTGCAGCCGCAAGCGCTTAGGTGACGTCGACCTGGTGAAAGCCGAGGCTGTAGAGGAGGGTGGTGACGGTTGCGCGGGCGTTTTTGCGGGCGGTGTCGAGGATGCCGTCGGCGAGGGCGGCTTGCTGGAGCTGCTGCTCGGCCTTGACGCGGGTGTCGGACTCGAGGTTCTGGTCAGCGGGCACGAGGAGGCCAGTGGAGCGGGCGTAGACGCGGGTGTGCTGGTTGTCGAGCGTGGTGACGAAGAGTTGAGAGGCGGGGAGGGTGACGTGGATGGACTGGCCGCCGTCCTTGTTTTCTATGCGGACGTCTTCGGGTTTGAGTTGGCCGAGATCGATTCCGGCGATCGACTGGCCGTGGACGACGAGGAGGAGACGGTCGCCGGCGAGGAGGTCGGGGAGGACGGGGCTGGATTTGGAGCCTTCGACGACGGTGTCGATGGAGTAGACGACGGTTTCGAGGCGGTTGAGACGTTGAATGCGCTGGACGACGGCGGGGACGGATGTGTCGAAGGTGGTGGAGCGACCTGTGATTGCGGTGGCGACACGCGCGAGAATGCCGGTGGTGGCCTGACGGATAAATACTGCGAGCGCGACGGCGCCAAGGATAAGCGAGAGCAGGACGACGAGGAGGGTTCCGGAGGAGCTGCGGCCTGAGGAGTATTGAGTGGTCATGTAATTGGGATGCTACTACCGATGAGCGGCAGGATGGACTGCGATAGTGATGGGTCGATCATTTCGTGCGTATGCGATGTAGCGACGTTGATCGCGATATGCCAGGCCGCTACGTATCTTCTGCGTGGCGGACAGTATTTTTACATCTGAGAGGTCTGAGCAATGACGGACGGTGAAACTTTAATTTTGAGACGCTGTCTATGAATTAATGATGAAGAAATATTTGACGTTTCGGTCTCTACTGCTGTCTTTCTTGTTTTGTTTTATGGCATGGATCGGGGGCTGCACGTCGCAGAGCAACACCGCACCAGCGAGTTCGACGATCGCGGCTGGTCCGCAACCAGCTTCTGCAGTATGGGCGGCGGCCTGGGGCAACTCACCGGAAAATGCTCTCCAGTCAGTTGAAAATCCGGGGGGAAGTGAGCAGAGTTTTCGAATGCTGTTTTATCCGACGCTTGCGGGAACGGAGGAGCGGCTTCATTTCTCGAACTTCTTTGGGACGAGTCCGGTTACGATTGGCGCCGCACGTCTGGCGATCAGCCCCGAGGGTACGGCAGTTGTCGATTCAGGTCATGATGTGGCTGTGACGTTTGGCGGATCCTCGTCGGTAACGATTCCGGCTGGGGCGATCATTATGTCGGATCCGGTGCGGCTGACTTATAGCTTCGGACAGCGGCTTGCCGTTTCCATGTATGTGAAGGGAACCTTCGCTCCCCTGACACAACACGACTCGCAGGTGACGACGAACTATGAGACACCGGTAAACGCAGGGGACACAACAACCGATACAGCGGGAACGTCGTTCAGCAAACCGGTCACTGAGTGGTACCTGCTGAGCGGAATGGATGTGCTTGGGGCGTATCAGGGCACGGTTGTTCTGTTTGGCAGCTCGTCGATTGATGGACACAACTCAAATTACGGAGATACGAACTCGTATCCGACGGCGAACACTGTGGTTTCAGGTCAGGATAACGATCGACCTTCGGACTGGCTGGCACGGCAGTTGCAGGCGGCGGGCTATCAATTAGGTGTGCTGAATGCTGGAGTGCTGAATGATGCGGCTGGACCTACCATTGTTGATACACCTGCGTTGGGTACTCAGGACGGCATCGATCGGATGAATCGGGACGTTTTGCAGCAGACGAATGTGAAAGCCGTGGTGATCTATCTTGGATCGATTGATGTACGGGCGCCCGAATGCAAGTTAGCTCCGGATATAGAGAAGTCGCTGACTCAGCTGATTGCAATGGCGGCGGAAGCAAACGTGCGGGTCGTGATGGCCACGCTGCCGCCGTCGGTCTATTGTCCGAATCCAGCATCACCTAGCTTCGGGCCGATTCCAACAGCAGCTGATCCTTATGGGGGCGAGGGAGATCCACCGACCAATGGAGGGATGGTGACGCGTAACCTTGTGAACGCCTGGATTCGCTCGACTGCTGTGAATTTGCCAGGTGTTGTCGGCGTTGCGGACTTCGACAAGGTGCTGGCCGATCCGGCGCACCCCGACTTTATGATTCCGAATTTAAACTCGGGCGACAACTTTCATCCGAACGGCGTTGGGTATGGGGTGCAGTCCAGCGCAATCCCGTTGAATCTGCTACTCGCACCTGCAAGCAACTAGAAACTTGCAGGTGCGGCGCGCCTGGTGTGTCAGGGTTTGAGGTAGGTTTCGAAGTGCCAGAGGATGCGGGCAAAGAGTTCGTCGCGGGCTGACTGACCTGCGATGGAGTGCGTCTTGCGCGGGAAGAGCTGCAGGTCGTAGGGGATGCCAGCGTCGATGAGGGGCTGGATGAACTGGATGGTGTTTGCCATGTGGACGTTGTCGTCGCCGGTGCCTTGTGCGATGAGGAGACGGCCCTTTAGTTTGGCGGCGTTGGTGATGGGTGAGTCGATGGTGTAGACGTCGTTTGCATCAGGCTTCGCGTCACTTGCATTGGGCTTTGCGGTGTTTGCTTCAGGCTTCGCCGGGGGGATGCCGAGGTAGCGCTCGGTGTAGATGGAGTCGTAGTTGCGCCAGTCGGTGACGGGGGCTACGGCGACGCCGGCGCGGATGCGGTCGGTGTGGGTCATGGCGTAGAGGGTGAAGGTGCCGCCCCAGCTCCATCCCCACCAGCCAATGCGCTTGGGGTCGAGCTGCGGATATTGGGCGAGGACCTGGTCGAGGGCGGCCATCTGGTCGGAGAATTGGACAGGGCCAAAGTTGCGGTAGGCGGCTTGCTGGAAGTCACGTCCGCGTCCGCCGCTTCCGCGAGCGTCGACGTCGAGGACTGCGAAGCCGTGCTGGGCGAGGAGCTCATTGAAGGCCTCACCGCCCCATGAGTTGCGGATGCTGCTCTCGGGCGTTGGGCCGTCGTAGGGATTCAGGATGAGAGGAACAGAGGCCTTGGCGGTGGTGGATGGAGTGGTGAGGCGACCGTAGAGCTTGGTCTTGCCGTCGGCGGCGATGACGGAGACGATGGCGCTGGTGACGCCGCTGGCTTTCACGGTTGGTTTCGACTTCCAATAGGGCGTGCAGGTTTTGCCGACGGTGCAGAGGCTGATGACGGGTGGGGTGGTGGCGTCGCTGTAGTAGTCGTTGAAGTGGGTGCCGTCGGGAGAGGTGCGGGTGCCGTGGGTGCCGCGACCGACGGTGAGCTGCTCTTTGGAGGTGCCGTCGAGCTTGATGGACCAGAGATTGTCTTCGAGAGGGGAGGTTTCGTTGGAGGAGTAGAAGACGGTGTCGGATTTTTCGTCGATGCTGTCGATGGATTCGACTTCGAAGTCACCAGTGGTGAGCTGACGGGTGAGGGTGGCGTCGGCGTCGAGGGGATGGTGTTCGTTGAAGCTGTAGAGGTAGAGGTGAGAGTGTCCGTCGCGCCAGCTCATGATGACGAAGCGGCCGTGGGGGAGGATGTTGAGGTCAGTGCTGAAGTCGAGATATTTGGTGTCGGTGTCGGTGTAGACGAGGCGGGTTTTGCCGGAGTGGGCGTCGGCGAAGTAGAGGTTGAGGTGCTGCTGGTCGCGAGTGAGGACTTCAATGTAGACGGTGGAGGGGTCGACCCAGCCGAAGCGGGGGATGTAGTCGTTGCTGGGGCTGAAGGGGACTTCGATGAACTTCGTCTTGCCGCCTTTGGTGGGGACGATGCCGACGCGGACGGCGGGGTTGGGGTCGCCGGGCTGCGGGTAGCGCTGGTTGTCGATGGTGGCGTGGGTTGGGATCCAGTCGGTGATGGGGTACTGGGGAACTTTGGCTTCGTCCATCTGGAGGTAGGCGATGGATTTGGAGTCGGGTGACCAGAAGTAGTTGCTGCGAACGTCAAGCTCTTCGAGGTAGACCCAATCGACCTCACCGTTGAGGAGGGTGTCGACGGTGTCGTGAGTGAGGGGCGTCTCTTTGCCTGCGGCGACAGGGTGGACGTATAGGTTGTGGTTGTGGAGGTAGGAGACCGATTTCGCGTCGGGAGAGAACTTGGGATCGTCGCCGGAGCCTTCGTGGGTGTCGACGATGAGAGTGCCGGTGCCGGCGGCGATGTCGTAGAGCCAGAGACGGCCGCCGTTGTCGAGGAGAAGATGTTTGGAGTCGGCGGCCCAGATGTAGGCGGACATGCCGTAGCGGGCGCGGTGGTCTGCGTCTTTTTCGTTGACGTCGGCGGAGGTGAGTTTGCTGAGCTGCTCGGCGGTGGCGAGGACGCTGGCGTGGTTAGTGGCGGCGTCGATCTGCACGATGTCGCCGGTTTTGCCGGTCGTGTCGTCTTCGGAGGCGATGTAGGTGAGGAGCTTGCCGTCGGGGCTCCATTCCGTTCCGTGGGGAGGGGTGCCGGTGAGATTTTTGTTGGCGTCGGCGATGGTGCGGATGCCGGAATCGTTCGCGGTTGCGGTTTGGGCGATGGCGGCGGTTGTTGAAAGGCAGAGAAGGAGAGCGGCAGCTTGCATGGGGCTGGACATAGGTTGCACAAGTCTACAAGGAGGTGCGATGCCGCGAAAGCATCCAGCGCTTATTGGGCGGTCGATATTGGGCTTGATCGATTGGGCCGTGGTTCACACGCTGTGAGGCGGAGAGTCTTCAGGAGACCAGTTGTGAGAATGTCGGACACAGATGCGAAGGGACGAGAAACAGCATCTTGTACCAGAGGCTCTCCTCATCCGACGAGGTGAACTCTCGAAAGGCAACCTTCATGGTGGAGCGGTCCCGAGTGTAACCGAAGATTCTGTAGTTCCAATCGGCGCAGAGCTGTCTTGATTGGCCGGTGTAGCCACACTCCGTCAGAATAAGCGGTTGATCGCGGACGACGAGATTTTGCATGCCGCGCAGAATCTCAATGTCGTTCTCCTCGGCGTCAATTTTTACAACCGAGACATCGATCTCTGGCCGCTCGGCGACGAAGGTATCTACGGTAGCGACTTTGACTGACATCGAGGAGGGTAAAGCCTGGTTGGGGACGAGACTGCTGGTCTCTGCGCCACCTCCCTGATGAAGAGTGGCGGTGCCGTCCTTGGAAGAGACGGCAATATCTATTACCTCAACGTTGCCTGCAAGAGAAGCGTTGTTGCGGAGGCTGGGAAGGTTTCTTGGATCGGGTTCAAAGGCATAAACGCGGCGAACGTGGCTTGAAAGATAGGCCGAGTAGTAGCCGATGTGGGCGCCGATGTCGAGAAAATCCTGGTTGGCGTGGGCGAAGCGGGTCAGGAGAGACTCGGACCCCCAATCGATGTCTCCGTTGGTGACATAGGCTTCGGCCGCACTTGCGCTGTGCCTTGGGATGACCATCCAAGTGCCGGTAGGCAGGCGCAGGCGGGAGTCAACTTTGAGCAAGCGTTTGCGAAACTGCAGGCGGGAGTAACGGCTGAACCACTTAAAAGAACCAACGGACCGAATAAAGGCAACGTTTAGCATCGACAAGCTCCATTTAGCTTAGTTGCAGGTTGCTACTCGGCAGAATTGTTTCAATTTTTGAAAGCTACGGCAAAGACACTTCCGTGTTATTCCATCTATGTGTACGAACAGGTTACTCGTTTTTTGCTTATAGTGAGCTGGCACGCGAGGTCGAATTATCTTCGCCGGAGGCGTTCGCGGCGTAACTGGTTTGCTGCCTGTTTCGATAGCTTGCGGCGATGAAGTCGCGGAAGAGTGGGTGCGGCTCGAGCGGCTTGGATTTGAACTCCGGGTGGAACTGGCAGCCGAGGAAGAAGGGGTGCGTCGGGATCTCGACTATTTCGACGTAGGTGGCGTCGGGCGTGGTGCCGGTGAGGCGGAGGCCGCCGCCGGTGAGGATGGCTTCGTACTCGCGGTTAAACTCGTAGCGGTGACGGTGACGTTCGCTGATCTCGGTTTTGCCGTAGGCGTGTGCGGCGAGTGAGTCGGGTTCCATGACACAGTCCCAGGCACCGAGGCGCATGGTTCCACCCATCTCTTCGACGCCAGTGAGCTCGCGGAGTTTGTAGATGATGCGGTAGGGGGTGGCGGGGTCGAACTCGCCAGAGTTGGCGTCCTTGAGGCCGCAGACGTTGCGGGCGTACTCGATGCAGGCGGTCTGCATGCCGAGACAGATGCCGAAGTAGGGGACGGCCTCTTCGCGGGCGTAGCGGATGGCGTTGAGCATGCCCTCGATGCCGCGCTTGCCGAAGCCACCGGGGACGAGGATGCCGTCGAAGTCGGCTAATTGATGGCGATAGTCGAGGGTGGGGCGGCCTTCGGCGTCTTTTGTTTCGAGGCCTTCGGCTTCGATCCAGGTGACGCGAAGTTTGAGGTTGTGGGCTAGGGCGCCGTGGACGAGAGCTTCCTTAAGGGACTTGTAGGAGTCTTCGTACTCGACGTATTTGCCGACGATGGCGATGGAGACCTCGTCTTTGGGGTTGTAGGCGCGGCGGACGATGTCCTGCCACTTGGAGAGATCGGCGGGCTTGGCTTCGATGCGAAGGTACTTGAGGGCCAGGGCGTCTACGCCCTCGGCGGCGAAGGTGAGGGGGACCTCGTAGATGCTGGCTACGTCGCGGGCAGCGATGACGGCTGGCTCTTCGACGTTGCAGAAGAGTGCGATCTTGTTGCGCATCTCGCGGGGTACGGCGCGGTCGGAGCGGCAGAGGAGGATGTCGGGCTGGATACCGATGGAGAGCATCTCTTTGACGGAGTGCTGAGTGGGCTTGGTTTTCAGCTCCTGTGCGGCGGCGATCCAAGG
Organism: Tunturiibacter lichenicola; assembly: GCF_051013355.1. Taxonomy (GTDB): domain Bacteria; phylum Acidobacteriota; class Terriglobia; order Terriglobales; family Acidobacteriaceae; genus Edaphobacter; species Edaphobacter lichenicola_F. Next base: position 2,903,502 of record NZ_CP132944.1, read on the forward strand.
GATGAGGGTGACGTGGACGAAGCAGGTGTTCTCACGGCCGAGATCCTGACGCATCTGGCGGATGGCTTCGAGGAAGGGGAGTGACTCGATGTCGCCTACGGTGCCGCCGATTTCGACGATGGCGACTTCGCAGTCCGCGGCGACCTTGCGCATGGCGTTTTTGATCTCGTTGGTGACGTGGGGGATGACCTGGACGGTCTTGCCGAGGTAGTCGCCGCGACGCTCTTTGGTGATGATCTGCTCGTAGATGCGGCCGGTGGTGAGATTGTTGTCGCGGGTGAGCTTGGCGTGGGTGAAGCGCTCGTAGTGGCCGAGGTCGAGGTCGGTTTCGGCGCCGTCGTCGGTGACGAAGACCTCTCCGTGCTGGAAGGGCGACATGGTGCCGGGGTCGACGTTGAGGTAGGGGTCAAACTTCATGAGGTTGACCTTGATGCCGCGGGCCTCGAGCAGGCAGCCGATAGAGGCTGCGGCGAGACCCTTGCCGAGCGAAGACACGACTCCGCCAGTTACGAAGATGTACTTTGCAGACATGTCCGCGACCTCTTTAGATGTATTTGAAATTTGTGCAGGATGGGCACGGTTAAGTATCGCAGGGTCGGGGCCCGGAAGCAATGGGTTGACTTTTGCGGAATCTTCCGGGTAACAGAGACGACAGCGTGCGGTTTTAGGGGCGGGTGGCGGACGAGGGTACGGCGGGAGGTGGGATGCCGCGGGAGATTTTCTTGATGAGGAACTCCTGGAAGAGACTTCCGATCGCTCCGCCAGCGGTACCGATGAGTGCGTTTCCGATAGTGAGGCCAGCACCGTTTCTGTCCGAGGCGGGATAGTAGATGTTTGAGATTCCGGCGGCGGCGAGGTTGCCCAGGACGTTGGAGTAGTTGGGTTGCCACTTCCCGTTGTCGCCTTTGCAGATGACGACGGTGGAGATGGCATACAGGGCGCGAGAGGTGATGGTACCTGTGCCCTTGTAGAAGTAGCGCGGGTCCTGATGGAAGATGGAGGGGAGGATTGCGCCGCCGATGAAGGTGCCTATGACAGCGTCGCTGTAAGAGGCACCGAAGCGTTTTGCATAACCTTGTGCGCCTTGTCCATATCCGTCGAAGGCATCATCCGCTTGCTCGACTCCTGCGATGACTGCGGAGATGCCAATGGTGACGGGGTCAATGGATGCGCGGGTGGCGAGGCGGAACTTCTGGCCGGCGGAGAGAGGAGCGGCATTCCATGTGTAGGTGACGTAGAAGTTTGGAATGACGCCGAAGACGCGCTGCTTTTCCTCCAGCAGGATCTGCTCTTCTGCAATGTCATGTTGCGTGAAGGTCACTTCTACGTCTGTCTTGGCCGACTCGATTTGCATGGTGACGTCGGGGACTTCATAGGTCTGGCCGGGCAGGAGCGCAGTGTCGCTTGAGACCCAGGTGGCGAATCCTTTTGACATTATTTTGAGCTTGAATGTTCCAGAAGTGACATCCGTGAATTTGTAAAAACCGGTGCTGTCAGTCGTTACCGTTCGCTGAGCCTTAGAGTCGGCTAGTTCCAGCGTTACCAGAGCATTCTCAATTTGTGCTCCGTTGGCGTCCAGCACTGTGCCGCTGACGGTGGCAGATTGTTGGTTTGCGGTTTGTGGGCTGACCGTCTGCAGGCCGGGGGCATCTGGCAGTTCGTCATCGAGAAACTTCATCGCTGCCACTTGTCGTGTGGATTCTTCTGTTGTTACATCGGTGGCTGACTTGCTGGCCGGGGGTGCGGTCGTTTCAGTATGCGATTGCGCGTGTATGTTCGTGCTAAGCATTGCGCTTAGCACGATGGTCAAGATGAACGGGCCCGGGTTGCGCAATCGTTGCATATCAGCTGTATTCCATTTTATTTTCGGCCGGTTCAAAAGATTGACGGATGAGCAGCCGAGTTAGTTGAACTGTTTCATCTTTGCCCGATAGCCGGGGATTGCACAATCACCCGACCGTATCTCTTTGCGAATGATCACAGAGTTAGACGCGATGTTGGCGATCTTGCTTCAAGAGTGGACGAAGAGGCTGCTGATGTCTTTGGATTCGAGTACTGATTTGGGGAAACCGTTTTTTGCGATCAGGAGCATGGCGCGGCCGACTTGCTCGGTCGTGAGAATTTGACGCGGGAAGAGGCTGCGCAAGAGGGGGAGGATCGGCGTCAGGACCTGGTAGAAGATTCGGTACGACTTTGTCTTTGAGACGATTCCGTGGAGAGGCTGGATGAATCCGATACGGAACATGTAGGCGGCTTTGAAGGGGAGTTTGAGGATGTCGTTTTCGGTTCTGCCTTTTACTCGAGCCCACATGATGCGGCCGCTCTCGGTGCTGTCGGTTCCGGAGCCGGAGACATAGACGAATGTCATGGAGGGGTTGAGCTTCGCTAACGTTGTGGCGGCGGCGAGGGTGAAGTCGTGGGTGATGCGAGTGTAATCGGCCTCGGACATGCCGGACGATGCGACGCCAAGACAGAAGAAGCAGGCGTCCAGGCCGGTGAGTTCGGACTCGACCGCGGAGTAGTTGGTGAAATCGGGTAGAACGAGCTCTCGAAGTTTGGGGTTGGTTGGTGTGGTTGCGGTGCGGACGACGGAGATGACGTTATTTACGTCGGGATCGAGCAGGCACTCGCGCAAGGCGCTCTGGCCGACCATTCCGGTTGCTCCGAAGAGAACTACGTTCATCTGCTACCCCTTGTTCGAATGTAACGTGCACGGAGCTATCGCCGCTGATGAAGCGATAGGTCCATGCTACAGGTCTATTCGGAGGGAGTTTGGTGAGATTGCAGAACGGGTGTGGCTGGATTGCGGATGTTGGGGTTGGTTGCGCCTAATTCAACGACTGCCATCTGTCCATCTGTCAGGATCTCGTCTCCGGTTCCGTTGGCGGTCTTCTTTGGAATGTGAGGGCGATCGACCAGAGAGTATGAGGGACGAGGTTCTGAACCCGTTCGGCATGCGTGTCACCTCTGATTTTAGGAGCCCAATTTGGTGCGAAGGGGATGATGCGTTTGGCGATGGCAGCCAGAGCAGACATATCATCCCTGAGATGATGGGTGAACCATATATGACAGATACGGCTGTGGGCAGAGGTTGGATTGATCTTCAGGTGTGGGCGATGCGGAGGATGGACTCGCTGAGCCGTCGCTCTGTTGGACCGCTGCATTTGACGACGGGCGAGCGCGGTGAACGGGAGGCATTGTTTCATCTGCGAAAGATCGGCTATACCGTTGTGGCGAGACGATGGACGAGTGCCAAGTTGCTGGGCGATATCGACCTGGTGGGATGGGATGGGCCGACGTTGTGCTTTGTCGAGGTGAAGACGCGGAGTGGGCGGGATGCGATGCCGGCGGAGTCGGCGGTGGATCGGGATAAGCGTGAGATGCTGCGGAAGATGGCGCGAGCTTATCTGCGGGGATTTCCGGAGAAGCTGAGGGAGGGTGTGCCGGTGCGGTTCGATGTGGTGTCGGTATACTTGCTGCGATCGGGAGTTGAGTTCGACGTATATCGGGGAGCTTTTGGATGGTGAAGTATGCTCAGGAGTCGGATTTGGCGGACCTGAACTCTGCTGAGTTGAGCGAGAGACTGGCGGCGGTGCTGAGGGATGCGATGCCGTGGCTGTTGACGATCTCGGAGGCTGAGGCGAGTGTGCCGGAACGCCCGGGTAAGTGGAGTGGGAAGCAGGTGATGGGGCATCTGACTGACTCGGCTGTGAACAATCTGGCGAGGATTGTTCGGATGCAGATTGAGGCGGAGCCGAAGCTCTCGGGCTATGAGCAGATGGAGTGGGTAGGGCTACAGCACTATGCGGAGCGTGAATGGGCGCAGGTGTTGGCGCTGTGGTTCGCGTTGAATGAGCATGTGGCGTGGGCGATCGCGCATATCGATAAGGCGAGTCTGGGGAGTGTGGGTGTTGTTGAAGGCGATGCTGTGACGCTAGGATTTTTGATTGAGGATTACGTTGCTCACATGCAGCATCATCTGCGGGCGATGCAGGGATGGATGGGGCCGTCGGTGGTCGGGCGGCATCCAAAATTGGTGGTGCAGGTGTCTAATACACTTGATCGACGAGGATAAGGAACAATGACGCTGCTGAACGCACCGGAGTATGACAATCGCCGCGAGACACGGAACCGTAATGTATTAATTGCTGCCGGAGTTCTATTGGCGCTGCTGGTGGTGACGGGTGTCGGCGGATTTTTGTTGGGGCATGGATGGTTCTTCTCCAACCTGCCGATTGAGCATAAGGTCAGTAACTTCTTCAGCGCGCTTGAGGCTCAGGATTACGAAAAAGCGTTTGCGATTTATACGAACGATCCGGAGTGGGCGCAACATCCTGAGAAGCACGCGGACTATCCGTTGAAGCGGTTTACGGAGGACTGGACGAGCGCAAGCCCGGTAGGCGCACCGATTCGGTCGCATCATGTCGATATTTCAAAGACGGATGGGACGGGAGCGTTTGGGAGCGGGGTCATCGTCGCGGTGCGGGTGAATGGCGACCACAAGCTTTTTATGTGGTACGAACGCAAGGACGGGACTTTGACGGAACCGGCTCCGCATATGCTTCAGTACGACTAAGCTGTCAGCCGCCTGGAGCATATGCGGGTTAGTGTGGCCGAGTTACTGTTTATTGTTTTGTGATGAAGTCAGGTAACCGTGTGTAGCTAAATGCTCTCCCATGCTGGCATACATTGCGGGATCACTTGGCTGCCACGTTGCAAGACCGTCGACATAGCGGTTGTACATGCAGAATGCAGCGGCGATCAGGACTGTGTCGTGGATCTCGATGTCGGTCGCACCGAGCTGCTTTGCGTTTTGCACACTTTCGGGCGAGACATGCTTGCCTCCCTTTTGCACTTGGCCGGCGATGACGAGAAGCGCTTTTAATTTCGGAGAGATATCGGCCTGCAGGAAATTATGTTTCACCTGATTTACTGTGTCTGCCTGGTTGCCCAAGTGCGCTGCAGCGGCTGCACCATGACTTGTTTGGCAGAAGAAGCAGTCATTCTGGCTTGAGACGTAGGTCGCAATTAATTCGCGCTCTGCAGGGCTCAATGTATTGGGACCGTGTAGCAGAATATGTGCCAGCTCCCGCATCGGTTTGGCCGTCTCGGGACGAAAAGCAAATCCGCTGCTGATGCCGGGAAGACCTTCGGGTAGAGATATGTGTGGCATTGCCTTGTACTCCTCTGGGTTGTGAGTTGATGGTGAAGAGACCTCGGACCGGTTTTAGCGCGCGGCTGCCGCGGCGAGATACTCTTTGCTTACATCTACGTAACCTCTGCTAGCGACCTGCTTGCCGCGCTCTCGATACCAGGCGTCGTCTCTTGGCTGCAGAGTGTCGAGCCCGTCGACGTAGCGGTTGTACATGCAGAATGCGGCGGCAATCAGAACCGTGTCGTGGATCTCCATATCTGTTGCGCCTGCTTCGCGCGCTTTGGATACTGAGTCTGCCGTTACGTGCTTGCCTCCCTTTTGTACTTGTCCTGCGATGACAAGTAAGGTCTTTAGCTTTTTGGAGATTTCCGCGTTGTGAAAGTCGTGCTTTACATGCTTGACGAGGGCTTCGTCGCCGCCGAGGCTCGCCGCTGCGATAGCACCGTGAATCGTCTGACAGTAGTAACAGTCGTTTTCGGATGAGACGTAGGTTGCAATCAGCTCCCGCTCCCCGGGAGTCAGTGAGTTCGGTGCACGGAGAAGAACTTCGACGAGCTCATTGAGGGGCTTAGCTGTTTCGGGACGGAAAGCCATTGCGCCACGGATGCCGGGTAGACCTTCGGGTAGTTTAATGTGGGCCATTGGGTATTGATCCTTTCAAGAGAGGGTGGTTTCGGAGATGGTCGCCGGAGCGGCCTGTCGGTGAGAGAAAAGGAAGCGGCGGATAGGATCGCCACAAAGAACTGCGGCCAAACCGATGAGTGCCGGGATTGGATCGTGCGCGAGGATAAGGAGATTGATGACTCCGCATCCTAGGAGAAAAAGTATCGGAGCGGCGGGATACCACCATCGTTGGACGGGCTCTCTCAATCGAAAGAGTGAGGCAGCAGAGAGCGCCAGGAAACATATTGCCGAGAAGATGATGAAGGAGAGAATACGGTCGAACGCCCCAAAGCACAGAATGATGAGGGCAAGTCCCGTTTGTAGAAGGACTGCATTGGCCGGGGTGCCGAATCGCGGGTGGAGGCGTCCGAAGACGGAGAAGAACGCACCGTCTCGTGCCATCGCGTAGTAGACGCGAGGAGCGGCCATTGTGAGGGCCATCATGCCTCCCAGCACTGAGAGTACGACGCAGCCGGAGAGCACTCGTCCGCCGATACTGCCGAAGAGCGCTTCGCCGAACTGTGCCACGAATGCAGTGTTGGAGACGATGCGGTCAAGCGGGACGACCGATAGAAATGCGAAGCTGACCAGGAGATAGACTGCTGTCACAATCAGCACTCCTAAGGTGAAGGCGAGTGGCAGATTTCGGCGGGGATTACGGACTTCGCCTGCTATTTTGCCCGCCTCCCACCACCCTCCAAAGCTGAAGAATGCGCTGACTGTGGCTCCAGCGACAGCGGCGAAGATCGGTTCTGATCCTGCGTGTCGGTGTACTAAAGGCAGGATGTTGGCGATAGTCGAATGACCGGAGATCCACGCCCAGGCCACGAGGCAGAACAGAACGCAGATCTTGAGTAGATTCGCAGTGGCCATCGCCTGCCGACTTACTCGCGTTCCTATGTAGTTGATGATCGCCAGTCCCATCAGAATAAGCGCCGGAACCCAGAGTCGAATCTGTTGAGAGATTCCCAGAAGCGAGAAGATGTAGGGAGCGGTGCCCATCGCCAGAGCCGCAGCGAGACCAGGATCCAGTACTGCAGCGGACATCCAGCCATATAGGAATGCTACGCGGCCGCCATATCCTTCGCGCAGGTAGACATATTCGCCACCTGAGTGGGGAAAACGGACGGCCAGTTCTGAGTAACAGAGTGCGCCACACATCGTGATCAGGCCCATGCCGCACCAGACAGCGGCGAGAAGCGCGGGTGACCCGAGCGACTTTGCCATGGCAGCCGGAGTGAGGAAGATACCGAGCGCGATCGATTCGCCCGTTACGACGGCGATCGTTCCCGCCAGCCCCATCTGTCTGTGCTGTTCCATGGAGGCACCATCGTACTTGGCGCGTATGCAGATCTGCATCCATCAAAAGGTTGAGATTGAAGAACGAGCTATGCTGTATTCGTTCCCGCTACTTACTCCGAACGGAGTGCTTCCACTGCATTCACCCGTGCTGCGCGCGCTGCGGGTACGGCCGAGGCGATCACCGCTGCGGCCAGAATGACGAAGGCCGACGCGACAAAGGTCAGCACTCCAGGCAGATGCGCGTCTGCCACGTACCTGCTGACGCCGCGCGCGAAGACAATGCCGAAGACCACGCCCGCGCCCACACCGATCCCGGCAATCGTCAGGCCCTGCAACAGTACATCGTTCAGAATGTTCCGCGGCTGTGCGCCGAGTGCCATCCGAATCCCGAACTCGCGCGTGCGCCCGCTCACAGAAAACGCAAGCACACCAGCTACACCTACCACGGAGATCAGGAGGGCCACCGCGGCGAATCCTCCGAACACAACTGCGTTCAACCGGTCCGGCGTCAGTACCTCCGCACGAATGTCCTTGAGGGTACTTGGCCGCTCCACGGGCTGTTCCGCAGAGATCTCGCGAATTGTGCGCGTAATGGCAGGAGCTAGAGTGTATGGATCCTGCTCCGAGCGCACGAAGAGCCGGCCCTGCCATCCCTCCTGATCGGTTGGCTGGTACACCGTCATGGCCGGCGACGGAATGATGTTCGCATCATCCAGATCGGGCACTACACCAATGATCCGCCGCGGCTCCAGGCTGATGCCGATAAACTTCATCACGCCGTCGGTCCAACGCAGATCGCGGTTCACTGCATCCTGGCCGGGAAATAGCGTCTGTGCGAGGCTCTGGCTCACGATCACGACGCGTTCTGAGCCGTTTTTGTCCGAGTCCCTGAAATCGCGTCCCTCCAGAATCGGCAGGCCGAGGGTTTCGAAGTAGCCAGGCGATACCGACCGGAATTTAGCGCGCCAATCGTCGAGCGCGTTCTTTCGCATCGCTCCCTGAGCTGCAAAGGCGAAGCTGATATCCAGTCCCTGATCGTCGCGCCACGGAACGCTGAAGCCTGTCGACACATGAGCTACTCCAGGCAGAGCGCTTACCTTGCGCTGCACCTCGTGGTAGAAATCCTGGACCTGCTCTGGTGTCCGTCCATACGACATTACGGGCAGATTCACGGCCAGCACGCGCGCGGTGTCGAAGGGTGGCTGCGTCTTCTCGAGCACATACAGGGTTCGCATGAGGACGGCCGCTCCGGTGAGCAACAGGAACGAGGCCGTGATCTGCATGATGGCGAAGATGCGCAGCCGCCTGTTGCTGCTACCTGTCATTCTTGTTCCGCCGATGGTGAGTGCCGAGGCCAACGGCGCGCTGCCCGATGGCAGTCGCGGAATCAGCGCCAGGAACACCGCTGCGGTCAGCGCCAGCGCAACGCCAAACCATACCAGACTGAAGTCAAGCTTCAGCCCCTCAGCCCGCACCGAGAAGCGTGCTGCATAGCGCCCGAGGACTGCCACCATTGGCCACGCGAGAATCAGCGCTGCGATCACACCGCTTCCACACAGGACCAGACTCTCCGCGAGCAGTGAACGCCGCAAAGCTGCGGCATTCGCTCCCAGAGCCGAGCGCACGGCCAGCTCCGACTCGCGGCGAACGGTTCGTGCGAGGACCAGATTGGCCACATTCGAGCATGCGATTACAAACAGCAGCCCCGAGGCGGCAAACAGCACCCACAAGACCGTGTTGGCGCGCGAGTTGATCTGGTCGTGCATCCGCGTCACATCGATCCTGTAGTGGTCGGTTGACTTATAGACCTCCGGATGCGCAGCCAGTATCGCCGCGTGCCGCGTGCTCAGCTCCGATCGTGCGGCCTCGAGAGTGGATCCCGGTGCAAGACGTGCGAAGACCTCCGTCATCCGGTGTTCACGGCCGGCAACCATCGTGGCAGACAGATGGTGTGGGCTGGTCACAACGTTAGAGATAATCTCTGTTGCTACTGGATACGGCACCGACGGTTCCAGAACCCCCACAATCGTCGCCTGACGCGCCCCGGCGATGCTCTCCAGCCGCACCGACTTTCCAATCACGCCTGGATCTGAGTGCAGCGCCGCGTTCCAGAATCGATACGTCAAGACGATTGCGCCCGCCGCATTGGGTCCATCGTCGGAGGACGTCAACAGCCGCCCCAGCACCGGGCGCAGCCCCATCACTTCGAAGTAATGGCCGTCAACCACGCCCGCGGGAATCTCGCGTGGCGTGCCGAGCCCGACGATGGTGAAGTCGATGGAGGAAAATGTCCCCAGATCCGTGATTGTCTTCAGCCCTTTGCCGAAGTCATCAATCTCAGGTACTGAGAACGTTGTGTTCATGACGCCCAGACCGGGAGCGCTCTGTCGCAGGTAGAGCAGGCGATCTTCGTCCCGGTTCGCGAGCGGACGCAGCAACACAGCGCGTATCACGCTAAAGAGGGCGGCGTTGGCGCCGATACCGAGAGCCAGTGTCAGCGCGACGGTAATCCATAGTGCACGAACGCGCCATAGCGATCGCACCGCAATCTTCAAATCATGAAAGAACGACATAGCTGTCCTCCATCGGCCGGTGAGTCTGCCTTCACTGTAACGACGATCGGGGGAAACGGAGTTCGACAAATCGCCAAAAGATTTTAGTTTTCCCATCAGTCAGTGCAGTCATCGCGAACACCTCCTGGGGCTCTTCCATCCTCTTGGCGTTCGCTGTCCCCCCGTCTTGGCCTTGGTACAACTCTGGTAGGCTTGACAATCTACGTTGATATCAACATAGTTGAGTCGATGTCAAGGGAAACCTCAGTTCCGTTTGAAACTACCCTCGGCGTTCGCGACTGTTGCCTCTGTCTTCATGTGCAGCGAGCGGCGCGCGCTTTGGCTCGTCGTTTCGACGATGCACTAAGACCTGTTGGTCTGACCAACGGCCAGTTTTCCCTCCTGATGTCGCTGAACCGCCCTGAACCGCCAGGCATGGCCTCGGTCGCAACTCTCCTCGCCATGGATCGCACCACCCTCACTGCCGCGCTCAAACCGCTCGAGCGGCGCGGACTGGTCACCGTCGCGAAAGATCCCGCTGACCGGCGCGGCCGCCGCCTGAGCCTGACCCCTGAGGGCAGAACTCTGCTGGTTTTCGCCACACCGATCTGGGAGCAGGCCCACCGCGATGTCGAAGCGCTACTCACGGATGTCGATCCTGATCGCCTTAGGAGCAGCCTGCGTGAGCTGTCGTGATCACTATGTGATCTCGTACCTTTGAACGCTTATAGAACAGGGGAGTCGTCGTGGAGCATGGCTTTGCGGACGATTTTAATGGGGGCGAAGCCCTGGCGCATGAAGTCGTCGTGGAAGGTCTGGAGGTTGAAGGCTGCGCCTTGTTTCTTCATCATGTCGGCGCGGAGCTTCATGATTTCGAGCTTGCCTAGCGTGTAGTAGAGATAGGTGGCGTCGGCGGTGCCGCGCTTGGTTTCGACGAGGCCGACGGAGTGAGATTGGTAGCCGTCGGTGACGAAGAATTCGACGGCCTGGTCGAAGGTGAACTGGCCGGTGTGGAGCTTGATGGAGTTGACGAAGCGGGCGTCGCGGAGGAGGGCGTCCTGGATCTGGCCGAGGCGGATGAGCTTGGCTTCGCGCTCGTTCTGGGCTCCGGCGCCGGGTTGGCCGTAGCCCTGGTCAAGCATCATCTGCTCGGTGTAGTGGGCCCAGCCTTCGATGTTGGTGTTGGCTCCGAGCACCTTGCGGATGGTGGAGGGGAACTGCGGGGTCCAAAGGAACTGGACGTAGTGGCCGGGGTAGGCCTCGTGGACGCTAGTGGAGATGATGGTGCCGACGTTGAACTCGGACATGTGTTCGGCGATGTGCTCGGGGGTCCAGGTTTTCTCAGGCAGAGTGACGTTGAAGTAGGCCTTGGTGGAGTGAGTCTCGAAGGGGCCGGGAGGGTCCATGGAGGCAGAGGTGGTGGCGCGCTCGAAGGGTGGAGTCTCTTCGAGGGTGGGTTCGACCTTGGAAGGGATGGTGATGATGTGGTGGGTGTTGATGAAGTCGATGAGGCTGGAGAAGGTGTCGTTGAAGGTGCTGAGGAGCTTGTCGGGTGCGGGGTGGATGGTGGCTAGCTCGGCGAGCACTTGCTGCGGGGTCTTGGTGGGATCGACTTCTTTGGCTACGCGGGCGAACTCGGCTTGATTTTTGTGCAGGTCGGCGTAGGCGATTTCGAGGAGGTGATCGAGGGGGATGTCCACCATCTCGTCGTAGGCGAGTTTTTTGGCGAAGGTGTCGGCGCCGAATTTGTAGTCGCCGTTGGAGCGGGGGAGGAGATCGGATTTGAGCCAGGCCTCGTAGGATTTGAGGGCTTCGATGACGACGGCGTTCGATTTTGCGAAGGCGGCTTTGGTGTCGGCGTCGGTGGCTTCGGTGAAGGCCGAGGGGACGTCGGTCTGGAAGAAGCTGATATCACCGTCGATCTGTTCGAGGGCTATTTCGGTGTAGATGTGGGGTGGGTTCTTTAGATTTTTGCGGGCTTCGAGAAGGGCTTGCGGCATCTGCTTTTCGCGCTCGACCAGGGATTTGAGGCGGGTGTCGGCGGGGGCGTAGGGACGCTCCATGATGACGAAGGCGGAGGCGGTGATGCCGGTGGAGTAGCTGTCGGGATTTTTCTCCCAGGGGCGAATGACTTCGAGGGACAGGAGAGTGCTGCGGATGCTGTTGAGGAGGATGGAGCGGTCGCCGGCTACAGAGGCGTCGAGGGCGGAAGGGTCGATGCCTTCGACCTTCTTCTCGTAGGTGTGGAGGGCGGCGATTTGCTTTTGGATGTTGGCGGCGGAATAGTCCTCGAGCTGAGTGTCGTACTGATGCAGGCCGTTGGCGGTGCCGTTGGTGGGGCTGAAGTGGAAGTAAACGTCCGAGAAGTACTGGTCGGCGAGGTAGTTGAAGGTCTGGACGCCACCGTCGGCGGAGAGGTGCTGTGCGGCGGCGGATGCCAGCATGCAGGGGGCGAGGAGGAGGGTGGCGGGGAGAGAGCGGCTCATTGACATTTGCAATGAGTTTACGGCAGGAGCCGTGATTCGTGGGTGGCTGGGTTAGGTGGTGATGGGGATGACGCCGTACCGCGCCATAACGGTGCTTATTTCGGCGATATCGGGAGGGCCGTCGGGCTGAATGGCGGCGGCTAGCTCGCGAAAGTACTCGGGGCCGACGAGGCCGGGAGTGAGGAGGCACATCATGCGGGCAGTGTCGTTGTGCAGATTGGAGTAGGAGTGCACGGTGCCGCGAGGGATGCCGATCTGCTGGCCGGGGTGGACCTGGATCTGCTTGCCGTTGATGGTCCAGGTGGCGATGCCGTTCATGCCGAGGATGGTTTCGTCGTAGTCGCGATGCAGGTGGGGAACGTTGAGGAAGACGTCGGGAGGGACGATGAGCTCAAAGAGATCGAAGGCGCCGCTGGTTTCGTGCCGGCTTTTGAGAAAGGTGACAGAGATTCTGCCGATTTTTATGGGATGGTGCATGACGCTCTCCCATCGCAGTTAAGACCTACGATGTTAGATAAGACGTCAAACGCCAGGATAAGTTTCTGTGAAAAGATTTGATGTGCAAGGGGCTGGTTACTGCGGTTCGGGGAGAGTGTATTCGAGGGTGTAAGTGTGTTTGCCATCAGCGCGGTCGATGGACATTTTTCCGGAGAGGTTGATGAGCTGGTCGGTGCCGGAGTCAGGGACGATGGTGACGCTGAGCTGAGGAGTGCCGCGCGTCATGGTTCCGGTGTGCTGGAGGACGAAGGTACCGGTGCGACCGTGAAGGGTGCCGGTAACGATCTCAAGGGCGACGTAGCCGGCAGAGCCCTGGACGGCGGTTCCAGCGGCGAGCATGGTGCCTTTGCTGGTGGCTTCGAGGTCGCCGTGGAACTGCTTGTCGAGGAGGAGGCGGCCGAGGGCGTCGCCTCCGGCAGCGGGGTCAGAGGGCTGCGGGAGCGTCTTTACTTCAAAGGCTCCGTTGGCGGTGGTCGGCATATTTGATCCCTTCAAAGATCGCGACTTGACTGTTAGAGGTGTAGTTCTTCGGGTGACATATAATTGGCTGGCTTGCGCAGCCTGCACTCCGATAATTCATTAATTCGTACGCGTTGTACAGGATTTAGATGACAGTTTCGAGGTGATACTCGATGTGCCTTCGTAGGATTATGGTGGTCGTTCTGGCGGCGTTGATGGCTTGCCAGTGGGTCTCAGGTAGCGCAGGTCATGCACAGGCAGTTCCTACGGGAGACCAGTTGAATCAACTGGTGGCGCCGATTGCGCTGTATCCGGATACGCTGCTGGCGCAGATCTGCGCGGCATCGACGGATCCTCAGCAGATTATCGATACGAATAACTGGGTGAAGCAGAATGCGGGGCTTCAGGGGCAGGCGCTGACGAATGCAGCTCAGAGCGCCGGGTTCGATCCGGCGTTTATTTCGCTGGTGACTTTTCCGCAGGTGTTGGACATGATGGCGACGCATATCGATGACTATGCGGCGCTGGGGGCGGCGTTCAAGGCGAACCAGCAGAGCGTGATGTCGGCGATACAGACGTTGCGACAGCAGGCCTATGCTTCGGGTGCGCTGGATAGCAATGAGTATCAGACGGTTTCGGTGCAGCAGGACGGCGGCACGAAGGTTGTGATCGTGCAGCCGGCGAATCCTCAGGTGGTTTATGTTCCGCAGTATCAGCCGCAGCAGGTTTATGTTGCCGCGCCGACTGGTCCGAGCACCGGCGATGTCATCGCGGCATCGTTGTTGAGCTTTGGGGCGGGGATTGCGATTGGGGCGTTGATTAATAACAACCAGCCATATGGTTGGGGTGGATGGGGATGGGGTTGGGGTGGGCGCGGGGTGGTCGTCCATAACAATGTTTGGGTGGTGAACAATCACTACCACAGCCCTTATCCTCCGTATCGTCCGCGGCCTCCGGTTTATGGGCGGCCTGTTTATGCAAGGCCGCCGAATAACTGGAATAATCGGCCTGGATATCGCCCTCCGCCGCCGGGCTATCGGCCGGTTGGGCCGAATAATCCGGGCTATCGTCCGCCACCGAATAATGGTAGTGGTCGTCCGCCGTATCCGGGTAATGGTGGAAGGCCACCCGGGAATGGCAACGGCAATGTAGGGACTCGACCGCCCGGCAATGGAAATGGTGGTGGGACTCGACCTCCGGGTAATGGAAACGGAGGGACTCGACCACCTGGGAATGGGAACGGCGGAGGGACACGTCCTCCCGGAAATGGAGGAGGAACTCCTCCGGGCAATGGTGGTGGAACTCGTCCACCGGGTAATGGCGGCGGAACGCGACCGCCTGGGAACGGAGGAGGTGGCAGGCCGCCAGCTACTACTCGGCCAACAACACCAACGACTCGGCCTGCTCCTACGCCTCGTCCTTCACCTACGCCTCGGCCTGCTACTCGTCCAGCGCCGGGAGGTTCTTTCTCGGGGCATCCGCAAGGAGGAGCGAAGCCGGCGCAACGGCCTCAGCAGCAGACGGGTGCGCGGCCGGGTGGATTTGGCGGCAATAACAATGGCGCAGCGGCACGGCAGGCCAGCAATCGCGGTAAGGCCAGTGCTGGCGGCGGTGGACGTCCGGGAGGCAAACCTCGATGAAACTTTACAGACGTGATTGGGTAGCTCGTTTCATCGTTACGACGCTGCTGAGTTTTGGCGTGGCGTCAGCGTTGGCGCAGGACTCGCCGGTAAAGAGTTTTCCGACGTATCGAGCGGCGGCGGATGCGTTTGTTTCGGCCGTCAAGGCGAATGACAATACTGCGTTGAAGGAGATTCTGGGCGCGCAGGCACAGGATCTGCTCTCGTCCGGTGATGCGGTTGCGGATGAGAATGGCAGAGTCGGCTTCCTGAAGGGGTACGAGAAGGCGCATGCGTTTGTCCACGACTCGGCGGATTCGGTGACGCTGACGATCGGATCGAGCGCGTGGCCGCTGCCGTTTCCTATCGTGAAGGCGGATGGTGCGTGGCACTTCGATGCGTTGAAGGGTGCGCAGGAGCTGGCGTATCGGCGGATCGGGGAGAACGAACTGGCCGCGATCAAGGTGTGTCGGGCATTGCGTGATGCGCAGAAGGTGTATGCCGAGACAGGGCATGACGGGGATCCTCCCGGCGCGTTTGCGCAGAGGATTGTGAGCTCGCCGGGTAAACAGAACGGCCTCTACTGGGAGACGAAGGAAGGTGAGGAAGACAGTCCGGCAGGGGTTCTGATCGCAGGGGCGACCAGTGAAGGATATGACATCCAGCAGGGTGGGAAGCGGACTCCGTTTTATGGCTATTACTATCGCGTACTGAAGGCGCAGGGGGCGCATGCGATCGGCGGCGCGAAGGATTACATCAGGGACGGGAAGATGACGGGTGGATTCGCGATTGTTGCGTGGCCAGCGGAGTATGGACGAAGTGGCAGCGGCGTGATGACGTTTGTGATTGGACGAGGTGGGATGGTGTATCAGAAGGATCTGGGGCAGGATACGGAGGCGGCTGTGAAGGCTATGACCGCGTATGACCCAGATAGCTCGTGGAAGATCGCTCGTTGACTCTTAGGTCGATGGAGTGGTGGCGAGGGAGTCGAGGAGGGCGCGGGTCTCCGAGAGAACGTCTTCGGCTTTGGCGGAAGGGACGGGCCAGCGGAGTGTGCCTTGAGGTGTGAACTGTGCGCCGCGCTTGGCGTTGCGGCTGACTAGCTTCATCAACATGCCGGGGTTGATGGATGATTGCGCCAGCGTGGCTTGGTCGGCGTTGACTGCGGCAAATTTGACGTGAAGCATTTCGACGAAGGTCTTGATGGGAGCCTTCTTGTTGCCGTTTGGATTGGGGAGTTCGACCTGGGTGCGTTTGCGGTCGAGTTGGGAGATGCCTAGCTGCTCGCATTGGAGGCGGATCTCGCCTGCGGCGAGAAGGTTCAGTACAGTTTCGGGTGGGGTGCCGTAGCGGTCTTGCAGTTCGGCGCGGACGTCGCTGAGGTCGGCCTGGGTTTGGGCTCCGGCGATGCGCTTGTACATGCGGAGGCGCTGGTTTTCTTCGGGGATGTAGTCCGAGTCGATGCGGACGGAGATGCCGAGGTTGATGACGGTGTTGGCGTGGGCGGGTTTTTCTTCCTCACCCTTCATCTTGCGGACGGCCTCTTCGAGCATGGTGGTGTACATCTCAAAGCCGATGGCTTCGATGTGGCCGGATTGTTCGCCGCCGAGCATGTTGCCTGCGCCGCGTAGTTCGAGGTCGAGGGCGGCGATCTTGAAGCCTGCACCGAGATCGGAGAACTCTTTGAGTGCGGCGAGGCGGCGACGGGCGATCTCGGTGAGTTGGGTCTCGGGTGGGATTAGTAAGTACGAATAGGCGCGGCGGTTGCTGCGGCCTACGCGGCCACGGAGTTGGTAGAGCTCGCTGAGGCCGTGGCGATCGGCGCGATTGATGATGATGGTGTTGGCGAGAGGGATGTCGAGGCCGTTTTCGATGATGCTGGTCGCGACGAGGACGTCGTACTCGTGGTTCATGAAGGCGAGCATGACGCGCTCGAGTTCGGCTTCGGGGAGTTGGCCGTGGCCGATGACTATGCGTGCCTGTGGGACTAATTCGCGAATCTTTGACGCGAGTTCGTAGATGGTTTCGACGCGGTTATGGACGAAGTAAATCTGGCCGCCGCGCTCCAGCTCCATCTCGACTGCGGTGCGGATGAGCTTTTCGTCGAACTTGGCGACGATGGTCTGGATGGCCATGCGGTCTTTGGGTGGGGTTTCGATGACGGACATATCACGTAACCCAATGAGTGACATATGCAACGTGCGCGGGATGGGCGTTGCGGACATGGAGAGCACGTCGATGGCGGCGCGCATCTGCTTGAGACGCTCTTTGTGGCGGACGCCGAAGCGTTGCTCTTCGTCGACGATGAGGAGGCCGAGGTCCTGGAACTTTAAGTCTTTGGAGAGAACGGCGTGAGTGCCTATGAGGATGTCGATCTTTCCGGCTTCGGCTTTTTCGAGGATCATCTTCTTCTCTTTTGGGGTGCGGAAGCGGGAGATCATCTCGATGTTGACGGGGAAGTTGGCGAAGCGTCTTTTGAAGGACTCGAAGTGCTGGAAGCTGAGGACTGTTGTTGGTGTTAAGACCGCTACTTGTTTGCTGTCTTGTACGGCTTTGAAGGCGGCGCGCATGGCGACTTCGGTTTTGCCGTAGCCGACGTCGCCGCAGAGGAGGCGGTCCATGGGCTGGGTGGACTCCATGTCGCGCTTGATATCCGCGATGGCGGTGAGCTGGTCGTCGGTCTCGTTGAAGTCGAAGGCGTCTTCGAACTCGTGCTGCATGTTGGTGTCGGGTGAGAAGGGCGTGCCGACGGCGGCTTTGCGCTGAGCGTAGAGCTTGAGCAACTCGCCGGTCATGTCGGCCATCGCTTTTTTTACGCGGGCCTTGGTCTTTTGCCAGGCCTGGGTGCCGAGTTTGTTTAATTCGGGCGGTGGGCCGGTTTCGCTTGAGCGGTATTTCTGGATGAGGTCGAGGCGCGTGAGCGGGACGTAGAGTTTTGCTTCGTCGGCGAACTCGAGGATCATGAGTTCGAGTGGTGGCTGGTCGTTCTCTTCAATGACGCGGAGGCCGCAGTACTGTGCGATGCCGTGTTCGACGTGAACGACGTAGTCTCCTACGGCGAGGTCGCGAAAGTCTGAGATGAAGGCGGCGGCTTTGGATTTGCCGCGACGCACGGGGCGGGCGGTGACGTCGGCGTCGTCGATTAAATCCTGCGCGCCAAAGATGACGATCTGGCGGGCGGTGGTTCGGTCGAGGTCGAGGACCTGAACGCCGGTGGCGATGGGGGTTTTGACGATGACGGGCGTGCGGAGGTCGATGGTGTTTCCGCCGAGATAGCTGGACTCGGTGTAGACGGTGGAGCTGCCGGGGGCTTCGTTGCGGGAGCCGAGGCGATAGGGGACCTGATACTCCTGCAAGAGGCCGGCGAGGCGCTCGACTTCGCCTTGATTTGGCGCGGTGAGGAGGATTCGGGCCTCTTGCTTCATGAGCGCGTTGATGGCGTCGATGAGGGCGGGGATGGCGCCGTGAAAGCGCTGCGTGGGGCGAGTGGCGAAGTCGACTTCGGAGAGGTCGCTG
This sequence comes from Tunturiibacter lichenicola, assembly GCF_051013355.1. Taxonomy (GTDB): domain Bacteria; phylum Acidobacteriota; class Terriglobia; order Terriglobales; family Acidobacteriaceae; genus Edaphobacter; species Edaphobacter lichenicola_F. The sequence continues at coordinate 2,921,752 of NZ_CP132944.1, forward strand.
CGGTCGGCGTCGAGGACATCGACTGCGCCGAGTTGGTCGAGTTCGATGCCGGAGAATTTGTGGAGGCGGTCGTCGAGGTCCCAGGGGGAGAGGTAGATGTCCTCGGGTCGGACGAGGTTGCCGATGCCGGAGCGCTCGTGGCGCTGCTCGATCTTGTTCCACCAGCGTTCGCCCTGGTTTTTGACCATCGCGGGCTCTTCGATGAAGACGCGTGGTGCAATCGGGCTTGATGCGCTTAGGAGGTCGAGGAGGGTTAGGTTTGCGCCTGCGACGGGAGCGAAGAACTCCCAGCCCGGGAAGATGGTGGCTTCGCCGGTGCGGGTGCTGACGTGGGTTAGGAGCTCGGTGGGCTCTTCGCCGCCTTCGATTGTTGCACCGGCTGTGCCTGCGCGGGTGAGGCGGGCGTTGATGGCGGTGAGGAGTTTTTCGGTGACGGGAGTTTCGGTGAGCGGGAGGAGAAGAGCGCTGTCGAGCGTGGAGGCTGAGCGTTGGGTTTCAGGGTCGAAGCGGCGGATGGATTCGATCTCGTCGCCGAAGAAGTCGATGCGGACGGGACGGTCCATCTCGGGGGAGTAGACGTCGAGGATGCCGCCGCGGAGGGTGACCTGGCCGGGCATTTCGACTACGTCTACTTTGGTGTAGCCGACCGAGAGGAGATGCTCGACCAGCATGTCGGGCATGTACTCTTCGCCGATTTTGAGGTGGAGGGTGAGGGCGCGGTAGTAGTCGCGGGGGAAGAGCTTCATGCAGGCGGCTTCAACGGGTGCGATGACGAGTTTGGCCTGACCGGTAGCGATCTTCCAGAGGGTGGCGGCGCGGGTCTCTTGAATTTCAGGGTGGGGGGAGAGGTTTTCGAAGGGGAGGACGTCGTGGGCGGGGAGTCGCAGGACGGACTCGGCTGGGAGGGCTCCGGTGAGCTCGCAGGCGGCGAGGACCGCGGCCTGGAGGGCTTCGGCGGCTTTGTTGTCGGCAACGATGATGACGGAGGGGGCAGACGCGGCACGGACGAAGAAGGGGAGATAGAGGGCGCGGGCGGTGAAGGTCAGACCAGAGACACGTCTGCGCCCCGTGCCTCCGCTCAGGTGGCGGCGTACACGCTCGAATGCCTCAGAATGCTCCAAGTCTGCGAGGAGCTCGCGGACGAAGGGAAGAACCATGCTGAGAATGATTTTAGTTGATGTCAGGTTTTCAGCATCTCAACAGTTGGAGTAATATCCTGCTCTCGTGGGAATGGTGCCACTGGGCGTTCGCTAGCTGCAGGATCGAGATGACTTATAGAGAAGTTCCGGAGGTTAACGATGGTGAACAAACGGATTTCCTTTGCGCTTTTGGCGGTGGTGCTTCCACTGATGTCGGGATGCAACCGGCATAGCAAGAGCGAACAGTATTATCTGATCGCTACGAACACCGCAGTGCCCTACTGGAAGGCTGGTGCGGCTGGATTTGAGGCGGCGGGCACTGAGTATGGCGTTTCGGTCGATACGCGCGGTCCGGCAGGGTTGAACCCGCAGGCCGAGGTGGATGAGTTCAAGGCGATGGTGGCGAGAAAGCCGGCGGGAATTCTTGTGTCGGTTGCGAACTCGCAGTTGATGACACCTGAGATTGATGCCGCAATTGCGGCGGGCATTCCGGTGATTACGATCGACTCGGATGCGCCGGAGAGCAAGCGGCTTTACTTTATCGGGACCAATAACCTGGAGGCTGGGCGACTCGGCGGAAGGCGTGTAGCGGCGCAGCTGAATGGTAAGGGGAACGTTGTGTTTTTCAGTAATCCAGGGCAGCCGAATCTGGATGAACGGCTGAAAGGCTATGAGGATATCTTTGCCGCTTTCCCGGGGATCAAGGTGGTCGAGGTGTTCGATATCAAGGCTGATCCGGGAACGGCGATGGACCAGGCGGGTGTGTACCTTGCGCGGACGGGCCCGGCCAAAATTGATGCGTTCGTCTGTTTGGATTCGCGGTCGGGTGTGAATGTTGCGGAGGCCTTCAAGAGAAGGAATGCTACAGACCGCTTGCTGGTTGCGATGGATGTGGACTCCGACACGCTGAAGCTTGTGGGGGATGGAACGATCGATTCGACGATCTCTCAGAAGCCGTACACGATGGCGTTTCTAGGGCTGAAGGCGCTCGACGAGATTCATCACTATCCGATAAAGCCGCTTGATGCAGACTTCGCGCTGGACCCCTATTCACCGTTCCCGGCCTTCGTGAATACGGGAGTTGCGCTGGTGGATAAGACAAATCTCGATGCTGTTTTGAAGAAACAGGCCGCGGCGAATAAGTAGGTCTGTTACTCGATAGGTTCCCGAGGAATTCTCCTGCACAGGTGTGCGTTATTCCGCGCATTTGCAGGTTTACGTTTTGATCGCTTGAGTTGTGTTGCTCTACTTCGAATGACTTTTGGTTATTCATCCGGTGCGGCGTTGGGCCAAAGTTTACTCTTCTCAGCAGGTTGGAGTAGTATCTGGCACCCAAAGAAGAAGTTGTGCTTCGGCCCGCTTTTTGACCTGTTTATTGGCCCGCATAGAAAGTTTTTTGCCGGAGGATGAGCATGAGTCTTTTGAAGAGGCAGTTCCTTTTTGCGTTTTTAACAGCGACACTGCTTCCAGTGTTTATCGGATGTAGTCGGCATACTAAGGATGAGCACTACTACCTGATTGCAACGAACATCAACCTGCCATATTGGAAGTCTGCGAATGCGGGCTTTGAGAAGGCTGCTGCAGCGTACGGGGTTTCGTCTGAGATGCGTGGCACGACCACGTTCGACCCGCAGGGTGAGGTGGCTGAGTTTCGTACTGTTGTTGCGCGAAAGCCAGCGGGAATATTGGTTTCGGTAGCGAGCGCGCAGTTAATGACCCCGGAGATCAACGCTGCGATCGGCGCGGGGATACCAGTGATTACGTTGGACTCGGATGCGCCACAGAGTTCGCGGATGTACTTCATTGGGACTAACAATCTGCAGGCTGGACGGTTGGGCGGGCAGCGGGTGGCGGCAAAGCTGAATGGTAAGGGGAATGTGGTCTTCTTTTCGATTCCGGGGCAGCCTAACATTGATGAACGGCTGAAGGGTTATAGAGACGCCTTTGAGAAGTTTCCGGGGATCAAGGTGATTGATGTCTTCGATATGAAGGGAGACTCGGGTCTTGCGATGGACCAGACGAAAGACTATCTATCGCGAACGGGCGCGAACAGGATTGATGCGGTTATTTGTCTGGAGGCGGCGTCCGGGCGGGATGTGGCCGAGGAGTTTCGCCGGTCTGGTGTGAAGGATCGGCTGCTGGTTGCGATGGATGTCGATCAGCCCGTGCTGCAGGGTATTAGGGATGGGACGATCGATTCAACGATTTCGCAAAAACCTTTCACGATGGCGCTGGTGGGATTGAAGGCGCTGGATGATATTCATCACTATCCGGTGAAGCCGCTGGTGCAGGACTATGCGCTGGATTCTTATGCGCCGGTTCCTGCGTTTATCGATACGGGTGTTGCGTTGATTGATAAAAACAATGTCGATACGCTGTTGAACCTGGGCGAAGATAAAGCGCCTCAGTAACGTGTATGTCTTTTTTTGAGTGATGCGGCGCGTTTTTTTTGCGCGTGGTGGAGTGTGGTTTTTGCAGGGGGTTTTGCAGAAAACTGGTGTCCTGGGGTGGTTTTTTGCGTGGTGAAGCGTGGTTGATTGTGGTGAGTTGTGTGGCTGGACGTGGCATAAAATCGGCTGCGAAAAATACGCCAACTTTTTGCTAATTATTTTCTGACTTTTCCCAGATTGGGAAATTTTCTGATGGTGTAGAGATTGCTAACGCAGATTCGCTTCGGGGATGACAACAAAAGCGAAAACAAACTCTACACCATTAGGGATTAGCTACTGGTTCGAACCTCATTACAACTAATGACAGCAAAAAGCGAAGACACACTCTACGCCAACTGTGGCGTTGGCTGATTTCTGGCTACAGGGTTACTACGATCTTGCCGATCTGAGCGTTGGACTCCATGTAGCGATGGGCGTTAACGATGTCGGAGAAGGCAAAGGTCCTGTCGATGAGTGGCTTGAAGTTGCCTGCGACGATGTGGTCGAAGATGTACTTCTTGGCTTTGGGAAATTCGACTGGGTCGGCTGCAACCTCAAAGAGGGTATAGGCCCTGATGGTGAGGAATTTACTGAGCGCGGTGAAGAGTGGGTAGGGAGTCGGCTCCGGAGCGAGGGCACCATACTCGAAGATGATTCCGTTCTTGGAGGCGGCTGCCGCGAGTGATTCGACGATCTTGCCGCCGATGGGATCGAATACGATTCGTGCACCTTTCCCGTCGGTGATTGCTTTGACGCGGACGACGAGGTCTTCTTCATCGGAGACGATGACGTAGTCGGCACCAAGTTTGAGCAGCTCTGCTTTTTTCGCGGCGGTACGGGTGACGGCGATGCTGGTGGCTCCCTCTGCCTTCGCGATTTCAATTGCAGCGATGCCTACACTGCTGCTGGCTGCTGTGATGAGAACGAAGTCTTCTTTTTTGAGATGGCCCAGCATGATGAGACCGCCGTATGCCGTGAGGTACTGCATCCAGATGGAGGTGCCTTCTTCGTAGGAGAGCTTGGCAGGGTATTCGGCGAGTGCTGCGGCGGGAACGATGGCGACTTCGCCATAGACGCCGTGTGCGTTGAGGCTGAAGAGGCCGGGGACGGTGCTTGCAGTCTTGCCGATCCATGCAGGGTCGACGCCGGGGCCGACGGCTTCGATGATGCCGGAGGCCTCGTAGCCGTTCTTCGCTGGGAGGATGGGAGTTTCGAGGTATTGGCCGTTGCGGAACATGACTTCGGCGCGGTTGAGGCCAAGAGCTTTGACGCGGAGACGAACTTCTCCGTGGCTCGGTTCGGGGAGAGGAAGCTCGTCGAACTGAAGGACTTCGGGGCCGCCTGTTTTGTGGAAGCGAACGAACTTTACGGTATTGGACATGCAGGCTCCTGGGATTTGCTAATTGCTTCCCATTGGACGACCGCGGAGGACGGAAGATGCAGGATGTGGCTGAGTGAGACTGATGCCGCCCGATTATTGACAAGAAAATTACAGACTGCCTGCGGTGTTCGTTGATTTGACGGGAGCACTACGCTTTGGCTGATTCTTCTGCTTTCACTTCTTCTTTTATGTGAGGGGCGATGGCTTCGGCGTCGGCGTCGCCACCGTAGATGACCTGGCCGTATTCGAGGAGGGTGACCATGCCTACGCCGCCGCAGATGTTGCCGGCTACGGCAGGGAGAAGCCAGATGGGATAGGTGGACCATGCGGCTTTGCCGATGAGGATGGCGGTGAGGATCTCGCCGCTGGTGGCGATGCAGTGGGCGAAGTTGCCGAGGCCGACGACGAAGGTCAGCATCCAGATGATCATGACGGAGCCGGTGATGGAGTGCGAGCCGGAGACGAGCCACGCTACGGTTGCGATGATCCAGCCGCCCATGACGCCGCTCCAGAAGATGGTGGCGGGCGGGTTGTGAATAGCTTCTAGGCCGAGGCCTGCGAGGGATTGCACGATCTCCGGCTTGAGCGCGGTGGTGAGGGCGGCGATGACGGCGAAGGCGAGGGCTCCGAGGACGTTGGCGGGGAGGACCGTGGCCCAGAGGCGAAGGGTCTTCCAGAAGTGTTTTTTTTCTGCGAGTACGAGGGCTACGGGGTAGAGGGTGTTTTCGGTGAAGAGCTGGGAGCGGCCAAGGATGACCACGATGAAGCCGAGAGGGTAGAACATCTTGCCGATGAAGAAGATTTTGGCGGTGGGTGCGGTGCCGGGGGTGGTGAGGAGGGCGATGGCGATGGCGTTGCCGAGGGCGGAGAGGCCCATGAAGATTCCTCCGGCGAGGCCGGAGATGGCGAGAGAGATGCTGGATCGGCCAAGCTCTTGACGGGCGTTGTTGGCGACTTGTTCGTAGATGTCCTGGGCGCTGGGGCGCTCGAGATTCTTTTGCGCGTCCTGGGCGGCGGCGGCTGCGGGCTGGACTGGGTAGCGGCGGAGTCGAAAGGGCATGGGCATGAGATGCAGAAACGATGGTTGGGGAAGATTGTGTCCTGCCGGACGGGCCCACTACGCGTGGGGCGGTCACTTCGTGACTTGTGTACCGGTCAGGGCTGGTCACTTGCATAGGGCCTCCCGTTGGTCGGCGTAATCTCCCTCCTCGCATCGCGAGGACCACGCGAAGCAATCGTGAGTCACGAAGTGACCGCCCCACGCGCAGTGGGCCCGTCCGACAGGACATGCGCATCTTTATAATTCTGCCTATGCCGTCTGCTCTGACACCCGATCAAGAGATACAGGAGCTGCGCGATCAGCTTCGACACCATGAATATCTGTACTACGTCGACGATGCGCCGGAGCTGACCGATGCGCAGTACGACGCGCTGATGAACCGGCTGAAGAAGCTGGAGGAGAAGCATCCAGAGTTGGTGACGACGGACTCTCCTTCGCAGCGTGTAGGCGGCAAACCGAAGGATGGGTTCGCGAAGATGCCACACTCGCGGCCTATGCTGTCGCTGGACAATGCGTACAACGAAGAAGAGCTGAGGGCGTGGGACCAGAGAGTGCGGGAGGCGCTGCCGAGTTCGGAGGCGGTGCGGTATGTGTGCGAGCTGAAGCTGGATGGGCTGTCGCTGGCGCTGCACTATGTGCCGGGAGCGCACGGTTCGTCACATCTTGAGCGTGGGTTGACGCGCGGGGATGGATCGATCGGCGAGGATGTGACGAGTAATGTGCGGACAATTCGGTCGGTGCCGCTGAGTGTTTCGGCTGCGAAGCTGAAGGCGGTGGGGCTGCCGCAGAGCTTTGAGGTGAGGGGCGAGGTGGTGCTTCCGCAGGCTGCGTTTGTGAAGATGAATGAAGAGCGCGAGGCTGCGGGGATGGCGGCGGCGGCGAATCCGAGGAATGCAGCGGCAGGGACGATTCGTACGCTTGAGCCGAACATCGTGGCGCAGAGGCGGTTGGATTTTTATGCGTATTTTTTGTTGAAGGATGGGGAGTTCTTGCTGCCGCAGCAGTCGACTACGCTGGAGGCGTTGAGGACTTCAGGCTTTCGGGTGAACAAGTATGCGAAGGCGTTGAAGAGTATCGATGAGGTGGTGAAGTTTATTGCGGATGCGGAGCCGCTGCGCGATTCGCTGGGGTATGAGATCGATGGGGTTGTGATCAAGGTTGATGCTACGGCGCAGCAGAAGCGGCTGGGGTTTACCGGGAAGGCTCCGCGGTGGGCGATTGCGTATAAGTTTGCGGCAAGGGCGGGGATTACGAAGCTTGAGGGTGTGTTGTTTCAGGTGGGGCGCACGGGGAAGGTGACTCCGGTGGCGGCGTTGACTCCAGTTTTGATTGGGGGAACGACGGTGTCGCGGGCGACGTTGCACAATGCGGATGAGATTGCGCGGCTGGGTGTTCGCATTGGGGATTTTGTGTCGGTGGAACGTGGTGGGGATGTGATTCCGAAGATCGTTGAGGTGGTGGAGGATAAGACTCATCTGCGTGGGACGAAGGAGATTGTGTTTCCGGAGAACTGCCCGGTTTGTTCCAGCGAGCTGCAGAAGATCGAGGGGGAGGTGGATTGGCGGTGCGTGAATAACTCTTGTCCGGCGCGGGTGCGTGAGGAGTTGCTGCACTGGTCGGCGAGGGGAGTGATGAATATTGAAGGGTTGGGCGATGCGATGGTGGCGCAGTTGCTCGGTCAGAGCGCGGAGCTGGGAGGCGATGCGGAGGTTGTGACGGAGGAGGGTGCTCCGGTTGTGACGCGTAAGGCGCTGATTCGAACGATTGGAGATCTGTATCGGCTGAAGCGGGACGATCTGTTGAGTTTGGAGAGGGTGGGCGAGAAGACGGCGGATGCTTTGTTGGCGGAGATAGAGCGCTCGAAGAGGGCGGGTCTGGCGCGGGTGCTGCTGGGGCTAGGGATTCGCTTTGTGGGTGAGCGGACTGCGCAGTTGCTGGCGGCACACTTCGGCTCGATGGATGAGCTGATGAGTGCGACGGCAGAGCAGTTGGAGGCCGTGAACGAGGTAGGGCCGAAGGTCTCGCAGGCGATCGTGGAGTTTTTTGCAGTGGAGAAGAACGTTGAGCTGGTGAAGGATCTTGCTTCGCAGGGGTTGGAGATGACGGCGGAGAAGCGGGTGACGACTTCGACGCTGGAGGGGCTTACGTTTGTGCTGACAGGGACGCTGCCAAACCTTACGCGGGAGTTGGCTAAGGAGAAGATTGAGTCGGCGGGGGGGCGGGTTTCGGGGAGTGTGAGTAAGAAGACGAACTATCTTGTGGCGGGGGAAGAGGCGGGATCGAAGCTGGATAAGGCGACTTCGCTGGGGGTGGCGGTGCTTGATGAAGCGGGGTTGCTGGAACTGCTGGGGTAGATTGCTGGAGTCGCGCGCTGTGTTTGGCTTGAGTAGTCTTCGGGCTATGTTCGCTTTCGAGCAGCAGGATGGTAAGGCATATCCCAGGGGCTAAAGCCCCGTTGTCGAGTTGGTGAGGCCTAAGGCTAACGCCTTGGGTTACCTAGATACCGAGTCTTGGGTGCCTGGCTGCTGAGGCTTGAGTTGCCTGGATACCGAGTTTTGGGTGCTTCGGTTTAAAACTTCGGTGGGTGGATGCTCAGGCTTGGGTGCCTGATGCAGAGAGTTATCTTCTGCGGCATGGGGCTGGGGCTACATGTTAGGGGGGCGGTTCGTGCTTGGGGTGGCGGGTTGTTGATTTGGGCTGGAGACAGGGCCTGTGTTCTGGGTTGGGGGATTGATTTGGCGGCTGCTGTGGAAGCCGCAGGCTTTCATGGCGGCGACAGGTTCAGGGTTTTGCATGAAGGTGTCCCAGACGAAGGCGGTGCGGAGGTTTTCTGCCATGAGGACGCCGATGCCTAGATCGATGCCGAGCACGTCGGGATCGAACCAGTGGAGGTCGGGGTGGAAGGCGTCGCAGAAACCATAGCGTCCCCAGGCGTCCGCGCCGAAGTTGTCGCGTAGGGCGCGGAGGACGTGGACACATTCGCGGGGAAGAAACGGGAGCGATCCGGCGGCGGCGCAGGGGACGACGGAGCCGTCGACCGGGCCCATGAGCGGAGGGCCGCCCCAGGCGGTGTAGCCGTGCTGCCAGTCGGAGGCGGAGACGCCCCAGTAATCGTCCGTATAGCCGCGCTTGAGGCCGAGGCAGAAGGCTTTGTGAGCGCGGGTGGCAGTGATGGAGTTGGCGAAGTAGTCGGCGTAGGCGTCGCGCTGACGGGCGAAGTCGAACCAGGCGTGGGAGTACTGGTGGATGAAGAGGGGATCGCGTCCGCTGATGTAGGAGTAGGGGCCGAAGGTCATGGGTGGGCGCGTGAAGGCGTTCCATGAGTCGGGCGAGATGGGATGGGTGGGTGAGCCGATGGCGAGGAGGTAGAGCATCATCAGCTCGCTATAGTGATCCCAGCGTGTGGCGATGAAGCCAGTCTCGGGACGCCAGCCCATGGAGAAGGTTTTGCCGCCGTTGAGCATCCAGGGGAAGTCGACGCGGTTGTAGAGTTGCGTGGCAAGGTCTGTGATCTTTGGATCGTGGAAGTAGGCACGGGCGGTGAGGACGCCGCAGAGAAGGATGGCTGTATCGATGGAGGACACTTCGACGTTGATGAGGGGCTTGCCGGTCTTGATGTCGTTGAAGTGGTAGAAGAAGCCATGCTCGTTGGGCATTTTGTTGAGGTGAAAGTCGAGCGTGGCGATGACCTGCTTCTTGACGCGATCGGTGGGCAGGTAACCGCGCTTGTCGGAGATGCAGAGGGCGGTGAGACCGAAGCCAGTGGCGGCGATGCTGGAGGCAAAGTGAGTGTCGAGTTCGCCGGTGGAGGTTTTGTTGGTTGCGCGGTCGAGGACCTGGCCGGATGCGGGATCGGCCTGCTCGGTGAAGTATAGACAGCCGGCGCGCTCCATCTCGTCCAGGAAGGCGAGGTCTTCGTCGCTTAGGAGTCTGGAGTAAGTTGGTGCGGTTGCTGGCTGCTGCCCGAAGAGAGGCGGGGTAATGAGACCGGTAGCGATGGCTCCGCCGAGCAACTGTGTGGCCCTGCGTCTCGTGATTTTAGGCGGAGCCGAAGGGCTGACACTCATTCTCTATCTATCGTACGTTCTTGCCAGTGGAGACTTATCTGACTCTTTTGGTTGATAAAAGGTTTAACTGCACTGCACCTTTGATGCATTCTCTGGTGCTTCCGGCTCTATTGTGGCACGTTCAGGCAATCGTTTGCCTGAACGATGTCGTTTCGTTAGTGAAAAGCAGAGGAAAGGGTTAGCTCCTTATTCTTTTATGATGAGGTTTGTGCCAGACTGCTTGAATGCCTCGAAGTCCGATTATCTCTGAAGCTGCAAAACCGGCATTACCCAGGGCGGAGTCGAAGGCGGCAAATTTAAAGGCCGTCGCCGATCATGTTGGACTATCGGTGGCTGCAATCTCGCGTGTTCTTAGTGGGGCGCCTGCGGCCCGTTCGATTCCGAAGGTCACGCAGGACCGCATCTTTGCCGCGGCGGAGATGTTGAACTACAGGCCGAATCTGTTTGCTCGCTCTCTGCGCAACCGGCGAAGCCAGACGGTCGGCGTGATCGTGCCTGAGGTGAGTGAGGGCTATGCGACGCTTGTCTTGAGTGGAATTGAAGACGCTCTGATGCAGGCGGAGTACTTTTATTTTCTGGTCAGCCATCATCATCGCGAGGAGATGATCGCGAGGAGCGAGCAGTTGTTTCGGGACCGGGCGGTGGAAGGGGTTATTGCTGTGGACACGTTGCTGCGGGATCGATGGGCGATTCCGACTGTTACGGTGTCGGGTCATCATGAGCCTAAGGGCGTTACCAATATTGTGTTGAATCACAGGATGGCGGCGGAGCTTGCGATCGATCATCTGGGTGATCTGGGACACCATCGAGTGGCGTTTATCAAGGGACAGAGATTTAGCTCGGATACGGAGTCGCGCTGGCGCGGGATTCGTCATGCGATGGAGAAGAGGGGTCTGCCGGTCCTGCCGAAGCTTGTTGCCCAACTGGAGGGAGACCTGCCGACGCATGAACCGGGATATCTTGCGACTCGAGCGCTTTTGTCGGAGGGCCAAACGTTTACGGCGTTGTTTGCGTTCAATGATGTATCGGCGATTGGCGCGATCAAAGCCTTGAGAGAGGCTGGTCTGCGCGTACCCCAGGACGTCTCCGTTGTGGGGTTCGACGATGTACAGTCGGCGGCGTTTCAGAATCCGGCGCTGACGACGGTTCGTCAGCCGTTGCGTAGGATGGGGATGTTAGCTGCACAGACGGTTTTGGAACAGATCGGGACCTCTGAGTCGGCGGTGCATGCGCAACAGATCATGGTCGAGCCTGAACTGGTGGTGCGGGAGTCGACAAGTTCTCCGGCCCGGGTTAAGCGATAGGCGCGGAAAGAGATATTTCGTGCGATTCACCTTCGCGGCGGAGATCAATTGACGCATAAATTTCGAGAGGAACGGCGACTGCGTTTGTGATAGCATCCGTGCTCCTTGAGATATAGGCCCGCGAACGGTCTGAACTTGAGGCCAGTGACGGTATCTCTGTTCACAACAGATGCAGTGGAGAAGCTCTCGGGAAGAGCCCTCATCTGTAACTGAGATTGATCCATTCAGATTTTTCTGGAAGGAGTCTGAGTATGAAGATTTACCTGGGCGGCGATATTCGCAACGTGGCCGTGGTTGGTCACGCGCATTGTGGAAAGACAACGCTCATCTGCGCGCTACTGCATGCGGCGAAGATGACCGTGACTCGCGGCCGGGTTGAGGATGGCTCAGCCGTGACGTGTTATGACGAAGAAGACGTCGCGCGCAGGACAACCATGTCGAATGCAGTAGCGTTTGTGGAGTGGAGCGGCGTCAAGATCAACCTGATCGATACTCCTGGTTTTCATATGTTCGTGCATGAGACACGAGCGGCGATGTTGCCGGTGGAGATGGCGCTGGTGCTCGTGAATGCGCAGTGCGGTGCTGAGGCCGTCACAGACAGAGTGTGGAAGTACGCTGCAGAGGTTAGCTTGCCGCGTGTCGTTGTTATCAACCAGGTTGACCATCCTAAGGCCGATAGCAGGGTGGGACGGCAACGAATGATCGAGCTTCTGCAGGAGAAGTGGGGACGACAGATTGTGCCGGTGCAGCTGCCGATCGTTGACCAACACGGGTTTCATGGTGTGGTGGATCTGGTGACGATGAAGGCTTATCTGTACAAGCCGGACGGAGATGGGCGTGGTGAGGTTGGGGCGATTCCTGAGGCGGTGAAGGCTGATGCGAAGGCTGCGCATGAGGCGCTGGTGGAGCTTGTCGCCGAGGGTAAGGATGAGTTGATGGAGGAGTTCTTTCGAGAGGGCACCATTCCCGAACAACACCTCATCGTCGCGCTGCATGAGGCGATTCGTGAGGACCGCATCTTTCCGGTGCTCTATGTGAGCGGATTGAGAAATGTCGGGACCGACCATCTGCTTGATTTTCTGAAGGTGTATGCGCCAGCGCCCACGGAGCGTGAGCCGGTGGCTACGCGAGGGGTGCTGCACTCGACTTCGGTAAACGGCAGCGGCGCAGGTGCGGCCGACGATCAGGATGAGATCGTGATGCGGAAGGTGGATGATAAGGAGCCACTTGCGTTGTATGTGTACAAGACGATGACCGATCCATTTGCGGGACGGATCTCTTTCTTCAAAGTCGTCAGCGGCATGATGACGACGGACAAGACGGTGCAGAATTTCACGCGTCATGAGTCGGAGAGGTTAGCGCATCTGTCGATCATGCAAGGGCGGAAGGCCGTTGAGGTGACTGAGTTGCACGCCGGGGATATTGGCGCTGTCGCGAAACTGCGAGTTACGTTGACGGGCGATACGCTTGGCGATAAGGCGCATGAGGTTTATCTGGAACCCGTGCCAATGCCTGAGCCGGCGATGACGTATGCGATCGAACCGAAGTCGCGCGCGGACGAGGACAAGCTTGCTCCTGCTCTGCATAAGGTGATGGAAGATGATCCGATGGTGAAGTTCTTCCGCGATCCGCAGACGAATGAGTTTCTGGTGGCGGGTGCAGGACAACAGCATATTGAGGCGGTGGTGTCGAAGTTGAAGAGGCGATACCACACGGATGTGACGTTGAAGGCTCCGAAGATTCCGTATCGCGAGACGATCCGCGGCAGGGCTGAGGCGCAGGGTCGATATAAGAAGCAGACTGGTGGGCATGGCCAGTTTGGCGACTGCAAGATTCGTATGGAGGCGCTGCCGCGCGGGGGCGGGGTGGTGTTTGCGAACGAGATATTTGGTGGGTCGATTCCGCGTCAGTATGTTCCTGCGGTAGAGAAGGGCGTTCGCGAGTCGGCGGTGCGTGGCTTTCTGGCGGGATATCCGGTGGTCGATTTGAAGGTGACTGTTTTTGATGGCAGCTACCATGATGTGGACTCGAGTGAGATGTCGTTCAAGATGGCAGCGCGGCTGGCGTTTCGCAAGTGCATGGAGCAGGCGAAACCCGCTCTGCTGGAGCCGGTGATGCGGGTCGAGATTGAGGCGCCGGATGAGTTTGCCGGGGCTTTGCTGGGCGATCTAAACGGGAGACGTGGCCGTGTGCAGGGGATGGAGAGCGGCGGCGCAGGAACTACGGTTCGGGCCGAGGTGCCGATGGCCGAGATGCTGAGTTATGGAACGACGCTTACCTCGATCACGCAGGGGCGAGGGAGTTTCCGGATGGAGATGGACCACTATGATGTGGTGCCACCGCTGCTGGCCGAGAAGATTCTGGCCAGTGCGAAGCAGCCGGTTCATGACGACGCTGAAGAGTAACTCCGGGCGGCTGAGCGCAGGTTGCGGTGCGGTATCGGCGCGCCGGCGTTGCGTGACAACAAAGGGATGCGACGGTAATATCAATATTCGATGAATTGCTTGAACGAGTCGCTATGAGCTCCGGCACTATTGGCGCGATGGATCTTCCGGCGGGGGAACGGTCTGATGCCACGCGTTGGAGACGGCGTACGTTGCTTGATCTGGCCGTTGGATATGGTCTGATTCTGATCGTTATCTGGACGCCGGCGCCGTTGCGGAGTGTGCTGTACTTCGTAGCCGTCGGTTGGGTTGGGTTTGCGACGTGGAGCTCGTTTGATAGTTGGGATGCGATGGGAGTCCGGATGAAGGGCTTCGTTTCGTCGCTGTGGGTGGTGGGGGTGGCGTTCTGTATTTCGGTGGGGGCTGCTCTGTTGGCGAGACGACTGCAGACGCTGCATGCGCCGCACACTCCGTTTCGGTTTGTGGAGAGCTTCTGGGGCTATGCGATCTGGTCGCTTTTTCAGCAATTTTTGTTGCAGGATTTTATGCTGCGCCGTCTGCAGCGGCTGATGCCGGACAGACGGGTGGCAGTGTTGGTGGCGGCTGGTCTGTTTGCGCTGGCGCATCTGCCGAACCCGGTGCTGACGGTGATGACACTGATCTGGGGTGTGGCGGCGTGCATGGTTTTTTTACGTTATCGCAATCTGTTTACGTTGGGGATTGCACACGTGATTCTGGGTGTGTGTGTTGCGATTAGTGTTCCGGCGACGGTGCAGCACAATATGCGGGTGGGGCTTGGTTATCTGAAGTATCGCCCGCATGGGCAGCATCATCTCAACCAGATGGACCATAAGGTGTCGACGGTGGCGTGGGTGACGGCCGAGGCGCCGACACGCCGGTCTTGACGCCAGGCCCGGCCGTAGAAGATTCCGGCGATCGCAGCGAGTAGAACGTAGCGCCAGTTGAAGTGAAGGGCGCGTTTGTTGAAGTGAGACAGGCCGAAGAGGCAGGCTGTCAGAAAAAGTGCTGCACGATGGCCGATGCGTCGCTCGACGAGGTTCTGCATCCAGCCGCGGAAGAATAGCTCCTCGGGGACTGCGATGAAGAAGAACGTGAAGAGGTACGCTTCGACGAATTGCAAGAGGTGTGGCCAGTGTTGGTGAAAGTGCAGGAAGCCGAGACTTAGGCCTAGTAGCAGGGCAATTGGGAGGTAAAAGGCACACTCACGCAGGCCGATGCTGATGTCGCGGAGTTTTAGGCGGAGATCGAAGCCGACGCCCTCGAACTGGCGAATGTAGAGGATGCCGTAGATGCCGGCGTTTAGCAACAGCATCTTGTTGAAGATGGCGAGGTGCGGGGGCCATGCGGATTCGAACCAGCGGAGGTCGACCGCGAGGCCAAGGGTGAGTAGAACCAGAAGGTCACGCCAGTTGCCGGTTTGGTGGGGATCGGCTTGTTTGGCTTGGTGCATGAGCAGTGCAATCGCAACCGGGAGAAGAGCGTAGAGGAAGAGCCAACTCCAACGAAAGTTGCCTGCGGAGAGGGTCACCAACACGTATGGAACGCACAGGATGGCGGGCCACAGCAACCTCACTACTGAAGGCAAGGTTTGTATACGTCGGAGCAGGATTTCGCCGAAGAAAGCCGCAGCCAGGAAGGGGGCGAGGGTCAGTATGGCGGCGACTACGTTGAGCGGAGTGAGCATGGGGCGAGCTTCAGTATAGGTTTGCGATCTAACTTCGTGGAGCGGGTATGGACTGTTAGTGGTAAATCGTATGGAGAAGGTTAGGTGGTAAGCGGGTTAGACTCTCCTTGCATCGGCTAAAGCATCTTTCAAGCGCAAATCTGCTTCAAATCGTTTGGAGAAACCATATGCCACGTCCATATTGGTCAGGCCAGATCCAAATCTCTCTTGTGTCATTTGCGGTCAAATTATTTCCTGCGACCGAGGCGAAGAGCGAGATTCGCTTCCACCAGCTCAGCCGCAAGAGCGGAGAGAGAATCAAGCACCAGAAGGTCTCGGGCGATGAAGAGCCAATCGAGAGTGCGGACATCGTGAAGGGGTACGAGTATCGCAAGGGGGAGTATGTGATGGTTGAGCCGGATGAGATTGAACATCTGCGCATTCCATCGCGACATACGCTTGCGGTGGCGCAGTTCGTGGATGAGGATGAGCTGGACCCTGAGTTCTTTGAGAAGCCCTATTTTGTTGTGCCGGAAGATGATGTGCAGGCTGAGGCTTTCGCAGTGGTTCGGAAGGCATTGCAGACGACGAAGAAAGTCGCTCTGGGCAAGATCGCATTTGGTGGCCGTGAACATCTGGTGGCGATCTCTGCGCCTGGTGATGACAAGCTTGCGGGCATGATGGCCTACACGATGCGCTATGCCGAGGAGCTGCGGGATCCGGCGGAATACTTTGGAGATATTAAGAAGGTTGCAGTGGATGAGGATCAACTTTCTTTGGCCAAGGAGTTGATCAAACGCAAGGCTGCGAAGTTTGCGCCGGAGAAGTTCAAGGATGAGTATGAGGCTGCGCTGCGTGAGCTGGTGAAGGCTAAGATTTCGAACAAGCCGATTCCACGGGATGAGCCCGCCCCGAAGTCAGCCAAGGTGGTGAACCTGATGGATGCGTTGCGGAAGAGCGTGCGTGGTGATGAAGCGCCGGCGGTAAAGAAAAAAGCTGAGACGAAGTCTGCTGCAGCGGCGAAGAAGGGCATTACGCTGGTAAAGCCAGCGGGCACGAAGACGAGTAAGCAAAAGAAGTCAGCATAGAACGCTATGGCTACTAAGAAGACAGCAAAGTCGAAGTTACCGGCGTCTGCTGCGGACGCGGTCGATGAGCAGCTTGGGCTCTACCGCTCGATGCGGGATTTTGAGGTTACTGGTGAGCCTAGCGGGTCAGCGAAGAAGAAGTTTTTTAACGACCAGCCGCTTCCGTTTGTGATTCAGAAGCATGCAGCGACGCGCCTGCACTATGACTTTCGACTTGGTTGGAACGGTGTGCTGAAAAGTTGGGCAGTTGCTAAGGGGCCTAGCTACTTTGTTGGCGATAAACGGCTCGCTGTGCAGGTGGAAGATCATCCGATCGACTATGGCGGTTTTGAGGGGATTATTCCAAAGGGTCAGTATGGAGGCGGCACCGTGATGGTGTGGGACCAGGGGACCTGGGAGCCGCAGGCTGGTCATACCGATGTGGATGCGGGCCTGCGTACGGGTTCGTTGAAGTTCATCATGCATGGCACGAAGATGAAGGGGAAGTGGGCGTTGATTCGCATGGGTGGGAAGGCTGCGAATGAGAGTAAGCCGAATTGGTTGCTGATTAAAGAGCATGACGACTTTGAAAAGACCAAGGACGATCCGGCGATTACGGATGAGTCCCCAAATAGCGTCGTGACGGGGCGAAGCCTCGAAGAGATTGCCAAGAACGAAGATCATGTCTGGAACTCGAAGGAGACGGCGAAGGGCAATGCGTGGTACCGCAACGATGCGAAAGGATCGACACCTAACGGTGGGGCTTCGCGTAAACCTGTGCGTACGATCAAGCTTTCCGTACCGTCTGGGGCGACCAAAGAGAAGTTGCCGCAGTTTGTAACGCCGGAGCTTGCGTTGCAGGCGACGAAAGCACCGGGTGGAGCAGGCTGGTTGCATGAGTTGAAGCTTGACGGCTATCGGATTCAGGCTCGCAAGGACGGCGATCAAGTTCAACTGTTGACACGGACAGGGCTGGACTGGACGCATCGGATGAAGACGATTGCTGCGCTCGTAGGCGGGTTGCAGGCGGAGAGAGCGATTCTGGACGGCGAGGTGGTCGTGCTTGCCGAAAATGGAAACACCAGCTTTGCCGATTTGCAGGCTGCGTTTCAAGAGGGTGTGAAGAAGCCACTGAGCTACTTTGTCTTTGATCTGCTTCACCTGAATGGGCACAACCTGCGGGGGCTGCCGCTGGTTAAACGAAAAGCTCTGCTGGCCACACTGCTTGAAGGCGGTGGCGAATTTTTGCGTCTCAGCGAGCATATCGAGACGAACGGCGAGGTCTTCTTTGCGAAGGCTTGCGAGCTTCATGTTGAAGGGATCATCTCAAAACGTGCGGCCAGCAAGTATTCGAGCGGGCGGGGTGGCGATTGGTTGAAGCTGAAGTGCGTTCACGAGCAGGAGTTTGTTATCGGCGGGTTCACGCTGCCTTCCAATGGGACTCATGGAGTCGGAGCGCTGTTGCTTGGGTACTATGACGCGAAGAAGTTGATCTATGCGGGGCGTACCGGGACGGGTTTTACGCAGAAGACTCATCGTGTGCTTCGTGAGCAGTTGGACAAGTTGCGTCAGACGGCGATGCTGTTTGAGAAGATGCCGGCCGACGCTCGAAAAGGGGCTATCTGGGTGAAGCCGCAACTGGTGGCGCAGGTTAATTTTGCGACATGGACGGCGGATAATCTTGTACGGCAGGCGTCGTTCAAGGGGTTGCGGGAGGACAAGTCGGCGAATGAGGTTCGAAAGGAAGAGCCGACTGTGGTGCCGCGATCTCATAGTACGAAGCACGCTTCATACTCCACTCCCGCTGGTGGTATTGCAGCGAAGGCTGCTCCTGTAGAAGCTGCTCGGGCAAAGGGCGCACCAACTAAGGCTGTGAAGGTGATTACCGCGAAGGCTGCTCCGGTGCGACTGACGCATGCGGAGAAGATTCTTGATGCGGAGACGGAGCTAACCAAGCAGCAACTCGCTGACTACTACTGGACGATTGCGCCCTATATGCTGCCGCATGTTGCAGGGCGTCCTCTGTCGCTTGTTCGTTGCCCTGAGGGTAGCGAGAAGCAGTGCTTTTATCAGAAGCATGTGAACCACTTGATGCCGCCGGGTGTCACTGCGGTCGATGTGCCGGATAAGAAGACTGGGAAGATTGAGCCGTACATTACGTTGTCGAGCGGGGAGGCGTTGGCGGGGCTGGCACAGATGGGTGTGCTGGAGGTGCATCCGTGGGGGTCTCGCAATGATGATTTGGAACATCCTGACCGCATCATTATTGATCTTGATCCTGACCCTACGGTGCCCTGGGCCACGCTCGCAGCGAGTGCCGGTGAAGTTCGTAAGGAGCTTAAGAAGCTTGGGCTGGAGAGCTTTTTGAAGAGTACGGGCGGTAAGGGACTGCATGTGGTGGTGCCGTTTGAATCGGAGCATGATTGGGCGGTGATCAAGCAGTTCGCCCATGCGTTCGTGCTGCAGATGGAGAAGGTCCAGCCTGATTTGTATCTGACGAAGATGAGTAAGGCTGCGCGGAAAGACAAGATCTTTCTCGATTATTTGCGGAATGAACGTGGTGCGACTGCGGTTGCGGCGTTTTCTCCGCGGGCCAGGGCTGGTGCAGCTGTCTCGCTGCCATTGAGCTGGAACGATCTGAAGTTGCAGGAGCGTCCTGTTGTCCGTGTCGCTGACTTTTCCGAGTGGAGGGGGAGGCTGAGTCGTGATCCGTGGAAGAATTTCTTTAAAACGCAGCAGCATATCTCCTCGAAGTTGCTGGATCTATTCAAGATCTCGGCCGGCAAATAGCCTCTGATTCGAAGTGTTCGGTAGTGGACAGTTTGTTTCGTTTGCGGACGGTTTGGGCTGGATGACACCTCTAAGTATATGAAAATGAATGACCGAGATTGGCCACGCGCTTGCAACTTTCTATGGCGCAATGGACATCTCCAGACCGGATATCAAAAAAAAGAAGATGCGTCAGCAGTGGATCGCTGGCGGATGCGCGGTGATTGCTCTTGCGGTGATTGCGTTTTTCGTGACGCGGTTGAAGCCTGCGGCACCTGAGGTAGACCGCGCGACCGTATGGACTGATGGGGTGAAACGGGGGCCACTGTTGAGGCAGGTGCGTGGACCAGGGTCGCTGGTGCCGCGAGAGGACAAGATTCGGTTGATTCCGTCGGAGACCGAGGCTACGGTGGTACGGATTCGTGTGCTGCCGGGCGCCAAGGTTGAGCCGAGCACGGTGTTGATGGATCTCGTGGATCCTCAGCTGCAGCAGGAGTTGCTGGATGCTCAACTGCAGTTGAAGGGCGCTGAGGCGGACTATATCAACACGCGTGCGAAGGTTCAGAGCGATCTGATGGATCAGAAGGCTGCCGCGGCAACGGTAGGGGCAGATCACAGTCAGGCACAATTGCAGGCTCAGACGGATAAATCGTTGTACGACCTGGGTGTGATCAGCGGGCTGACTTATAGCGCCTCGAAGGGCAAAGCTGACGAACTAAGGACGCGCAACGACCTCGAGAAGCAGCGGGTGACATTAAACGAAAAGGCGATTGAAACGCAGCTTGCGGTGCAGCAGACCAAGGTCGATCAGGCAAAGGCGTTGCTGGGATTGAAGCAAAAGCAGTTGGATGCGTTGAGTGTGAAGGCGGGTATCAGTGGTGTTCTGTCGGAGCTGCCGCACCAGGTGGGCGAGCATGTGGCTCCCGGTACGACTCTGGCTAAGGTGGTGCAGCTCGACCAGTTGAAGGCGACGTTGAAGATTGCCGAGACGCAGGCGCGGGATATTCAGATCGGTCAGCCGGCTGAGATCGATACGCATAACGGCGTGATCAACGGCAAGGTTATGAGAATTGATCCTGCGGTATTGAACGGAACTGTGACGGTAGACGTAGAGCTTGCTGGGGCTTTGCCGCAGGGCGCGCGCCCCGACCTGAGTGTGGATGGAACGATCGACCTGGACCGGATGTCCGACGTGTTGTATGTAGGACGGCCGGCGTTTGGAAACGAGAACAGTACGATCAGCCTGTTCAAGCTGGGCACGGAAGGAAAGACAGCGGTGCGGGTTCCGGTGAAGGTTGGCCGCGCATCGGTGAACAGTATTCAGGTGCTTGAGGGACTGCAGGAGGGCGACACCGTCATCCTGTCCGACATGAGCCGCTGGGACAACACAGATAAGATCCGCTTGAATTAGGCACACGCCTGGCGGAAACGACGATAAAGGAGAGCAACGATGGCCGCAGAGACGATGATTCAAATCGAGGACCTGAAGAAGATCTTTTACACGGATGAGATTGAGACGCATGCGTTGTCGGGCGTGCATTTGAATATCAACCGCGGTGAGTATGTGGCGATGTCGGGGCCTTCAGGATGCGGGAAGTCGACGCTGCTGTCGATTATTGGGCTGCTCGATACGCCGACGGCCGGGCGCTATACGCTCAATGGCAAAGAGGTGGCGAACCTGAACTTTGCGGATCGTTCGAGGATTCGTAATCAGGAGATTGGGTTCATCTTCCAGAGTTTCAATCTGATTGGCGACCTTACGGTTGCTGAGAATGTCGAGTTGCCGCTGACGTATCGGGCGGGAATGCCGGCTATGGAGCGGAAGAAGCGCGTGCAGGAGTCGCTTGAGCGGGTGAATATGGCGCATCGTATGCGTCACTATCCGGCGCAGCTCTCGGGTGGTCAACAACAGAGGGTTGCGGTGGCACGAGCACTGGCGGGTTCGCCATCGATCCTGCTGGCGGACGAACCAACGGGAAACCTTGATTCGAAGAATGGCGAAGCCGTGATGAAGCTGCTTCAGGAGCTGCATGCGGAGGGCGCGACGATCTGCATGGTGACGCACGATCCGCGGTTTGCTGCACATGCGGAGCGCCAGGTGCACCTGTTCGATGGCAAGGTTGTGGCGGAGGGCGAACTCAATCAACTGTTAGCGGAGGTAGAAGCATGACGACCTTATTAGAGGACCTGAGAGCGGAGTTGCGGCAGATGTGCCGGGCGATTGGATTGTCAGGAACTGCAGCGACTGTAGTTCCGCTCGTTCTGCTGGGTATCGCTCTCAACGTGGCGGCTCTTAGCGTAGTTGGAGGTGTTCGTCCGGTACATGCCTCGGCGTGCAAGAAGCCGGCGTTGCGTAGTGTGGCTATGACGGAGTTGAAGGTGGCACGAGCGGTGCTGGTTTCGACTCTGAAGACGATTGGTGACGGTCGTCGGAGATGGTGTTCGGCAAGGCAGGGTTTGGGTCAGCAGGTGGAGTCTGCGGGGATGCGTGTCGAGGTTGGCTTTGCGAGGCTGAATATCGCGCCGCGGACGGCGGCCACTAAAGGGTGCAGCAAGAGCTAATCAGAAGCGCAGCCGCAATTACTGAGTGAGTGTGTGAGCGCGTCGCACAGTGAGGAGATCGTTGAACAAATTTATTCAAGACGTGCAGTATGCGCTGCGGCAGTTGCGAAAGGCGCCGGGATTCGCTCTGACGGCGATTGTGACGCTGGCTCTGGGGATCGGTGCGAATGCAGCAATCTTTACGCTGGTGCATGCGGTGCTTCTGCAAAATCTTCCGGTGAGCGATCCGACGACCCTGGTGCGGGTGGGTGACAAAGGCGATTGCTGCGTGCTTGGCGGGCCGCCTGAAAATGATGATTACTCGGTATTTTCTTATGACTTCTATAAACATCTGCGGGATACTACGCCGGAGTTTGAGAACCTTGCTGCGATGCAGGCGGGTAGCGCACCCGGGTCGATTACAGCACGCCGAAGTATAGGCGGTGCGTTGGCAAAGCCGTCGCAAGGCGAGTTTGTTTCGGGGAACTACTTTCAGACTTTTGAACTGCAGCCGTTTGCCGGCCGCATGATGTTGCCCTCCGATGATGTCGAGGGCGCGCCGATGGTAGCGGTGATGTCGTATCAGACATGGCGCCGCGACTATGCGACAGACCCTTCTGTGGTGGGAAGCACGTTCGTTTTGAATACGCATCCGATTACGATCATCGGGATTACACCGCCGTTGTTTTACGGCGACAGGATGAGTGATTCGCCGCCAGATTTTTTTATCCCAATGGTGATGGAGCCGCTGCTCGATTCGGGGGCGTTTTTGCGCCGACCCGAGATTAACTGGATCTATTTGTTGGGACGTGTGAAGCCTGGCGTGGGGCTGGCTCCTTTGCAGGAGAAGATGAGCGCTGGCTTGCGGCAGTGGCTGACGAAGCTGGCGGAATATCAGACAGTAGATGGGAAGAAGGCGCTGGCGAAGACGCACCTGGTACTGACGCCGGGTGGCATGGGGATCGCTAACCTTCAGGAGCAGTATCGGAGCGGACTTAATCTGCTTATGGGGATATCTGCCCTGGTGCTGTTGATCGCGTGTGCGAACATCGCGAATCTGGTGCTGGTACGTGGAATGGCACGTCGCGCGGAGACGTCGCTACGGATGGCACTGGGGGCACAGAGGAAGAGGATTATCCGGCAGATGCTTACCGAGAGCGTCGTACTCGCCTGCCTGGGCGGGTTCGCGGGGCTTGTCGTGGCGTATGGCGGGACGAGGCTGCTGCTGTCACTGGCGTTCCCGGATTCACCCAATCTTCCGATACATGCGAGCCCCTCGCTGACGGTGCTTGGTTTTGCGTTTGCTCTGTCGATGGCGACGGGACTGCTGTTTGGCATAGCGCCGGCGTGGATTACGTCACACTCGCAACCTGCGGAGGCATTGCGCGGATCGAACCGGTCGACTCGGGATGGGTCTTCGCTGCTGCAACGGTCGTTGGTGGTGGTGCAAGCGGCCTTATCGCTGGTGTTGTTGGTGGGCGCGGGTCTGCTAACCCGGAGTTTGAACAAGCTTGAGCATCAGAGCTTCGGTCTTCAGACGGAGAACCGGGTCGTGGTTCACATTAGTCCGGATAACGCAGGATATAAGCCTGATCAATTGCAGTCTATCTACGACCAGATCGAGCAGAGCTTCAGTGCGCTGCCGGGAGTGGAAAGAGTGGGCCTGGCGTCGTATTCGCCGTTGGATGGTGATAACTGGGGTGAGGGCGTGTTTGTGCAAGGCAGGCCAGATCCGGGACCGAATGATCGCATTGGCGCATCATGGGCTCGGGTGAGTCCAGACTTCTTCGACACGATTGGGCAGAAGGTGCTGCGGGGACGAGGTATTGGCCGGCAGGATACGGGGACCTCGACGTTGGTGGCGGTGGTGAACCAGACGTTTGTCAAGAAGTTCTTCCCGACGGGAGGCGATCCGATCGGAACACACTTCGGTTTGGAAGGTGTGAAGAGTTCGGGTGAGATCGAGATCGTTGGCGTCGTGTCGGATGTTAAGTATGTGAGCCCGCGCGCCGATGTGCGGCCGATGTTCTTTCGTCCCCTTTTGCAGCATGCGCCGCTCTCGGACGGGGCTGATGTTCGATCACTCTATGCGGGGTCGATTACGCTGCAGACGAAGGGGCCTTCGGCGGGTCTTGAGTCACAGGTGCGGCAGACGCTTGCGAGCATCAATCCGAATCTGACTGTGGTCAATTTCAGTACGTTCAGCGATCAGATTGATGGTCAGTTCAGCCAGGAGAAGTTGATTGCTCGACTGACGTTGATGTTTGGTGTGCTGGCGCTGGTGTTGGCCTCAGTCGGCTTGTACGGCGTGACGGCATATACGGTTGCGAGGCGAACCTCGGAGATCGGCATACGGATGGCGCTTGGTGCCGGGCGCGGCAGCGTGGTGAGCATGGTGCTTCGCGAGGCAATGCTACAAGCTGGCCTTGGGCTTGCGATTGGTGTTCCGATCGCGATGTTGTGCGTGCGCTTTCTAAAGACGCAGCTCTATGGAACGGCTGTACAGGACCCTGCGGTACTAGTCGGAGCGGCGACGGTGCTTATCGTTTCCGCTTGTGTGGCAGGACTGATACCGGCGCGTCGCGCGGCTTCCACCGATCCGGTGCAGGCGTTGCGGACCGAGTAATGGCAGGCTGCTTGAACTGCCAGGAACGAACGAGCGAGGAGCGATGAATCGTTTGATGCAGGATGTTCGCTTCGCTCTGCGACAGCTAAGCAGGTCGCCTGGGTAGTATGGTCTCAGCTTAAGACGAACTGTAACTCTCGATCCCATGTAGTCATCGCGTTCGCAGTAGCAGTGGGCAATTTCAACGGCTGAAAGCTTAGAAGGGCGGAGTTAGAAATGATTGAATTAAAGCAGTTGGAGCGAAGCTATAGGACGGGGCATACGGAGACGTGGGTGTTGCGGCGTATTAATCTCACAATCCGCGAAGGTGAATTTGTAACCGTAATGGGTCCGTCGGGTGCAGGCAAGTCTTCGCTGTTGAATGTTCTTGCGATGCTGGATGACCAATGGAAGGGTGAGTTTCATTTTGCTGGTGAAGCGGTCCACGCGATGAATCGCAAGCAGCGAGCGGAACTGGCGCGACGGCGGATCGGCATGGTCTTTCAGAGCTATCATCTGCTGGACGATCTAACGGTTGCAGAGAACATCGACCTGCCATTGTCGTACAAAGACATTCCAAAGTTGGAGCGTCAGGCTCTGGTTGCAGATACGCTGGACCGCTTCAATATCGTTGGCAAAAAGGATTTGTTCCCCAACCAGCTCTCAGGTGGGCAGCAACAATTAGTGGGCATCGCCCGGGCGGTTATTCACAGGCCGGATCTTTTGCTGGCTGATGAACCGACGGGGAATCTGCACTCCGAACAGGCGAAGGAGATCATGCAGCTGTTTCGAAAGCTGAACGAGGAGGGCACAACCATAGTGCAGGTGACGCACTCTGAGGCAAACGCGGAGTATGGCACACGGACGATTGAGTTGCGGGATGGCTGGATGTATCGGGATACAGCGGGTCTGGTAGCGGCTGAGGGCACGGGGGTGCGGGCGTGAGAGGAAGTATGTCCCTGCTTCGTAGTTTCGGCCTGGTGGTGTTGATGGAAGTGCCCATGTTGGCACAAGTACAACAAGCGACAGTGGTGCAGACGCCGTCAGCGCCGGCACAACCGGCATTGCGCCTTGACATACCGCATTCAGACAATCCGTTGAATACCTATCGAGCGACGCTGGTGCCACAGCCGAATCTCGCTAACTCATCGCGGATTGATTCTCTGATTAAGGATGGAGTTCTTGAGCTCAGTTTGAAGGATGCGATCGCGCTGGCGCTTGAAAACAATCTCGATATTGCGATCGCGCGGTACAACATCCCAATTGCGGCGGCCGACGTTCTGCGTACGCAGGCTGGTGGATCGTTTCGCGGTGTGAACACAGGCGTGGTGCAGAATACGCCAGGCGGCGGTGTGGGTGGGTTCGGTTCGGGTTCGAGTGGGGCTGGTGCCGGAGGTACGTCGGGCGGTGCGGGCGGTGCGGGTTCAGGTGCGTCGGGCCTCGTTTCGTCGACGCTTGGTGCTGGAACGAACGTTTCCTCTTACGACCCTGCGATATCGGGGACGTTCAACATTGAGCACTATGCGGAGCCGCTGTCGAACACGATCGTCTATGGAGTTCCGCAGTTGCAGCAGAATACGACGACGGGAAACATAGGCTATACGCAGGCGTTTCCAACAGGTACTTCAATTTCGGCAGTCTTCGACAACAATCGAGGAACGACCAACAGCCCGGAGAGCTTTCTCGTTCCGACGCTCAATACGTACTATCACATTGCGCTTCAGCAGCAGTTGCTTGCAGGTTTCGGCCTCGGGCCAAACTTGAGATTTTTGAGGATTGCGAAGAACAATCAGCGGATCTCGGATGAAGCATTCAAGTTGCAGTTGGTGACGACGGTGACGCAGATCGCAAATATGTATTGGGACCTGGTCGCTGCTTATGAAGACGAGGGCGTGAAGAGCCGGTCGCTGGATTTTGCACGTCAGACTCTAGATAGCGGGCGGAAGCAGCTTGCATTGCAGGCGATTCCAGCGATGGACGTGATGAAAGAAGAGGCAGAAGAGGCCAGCCGGGAGCAAGACCTGACGATTGCGAAGACTACGTTGCAGTTTCAAGAGCTGTTGATCAAAAACGCCCTGACGAAGAACCTTGACGACCCGATTTTGGAAGCGATGCCGGTGCGGCCGACGGATAGGAGCACCATGCCGGACACCACAGCTCAAGGGCCGACAGAGGATATGGCGGTGCGAGCACTCAGGGATCGTTTGGAACTGGGTGAGTCCGATATCGATCTTGAAAACCGGCGTTTGAGCCGTGATGCAGCTCGCAATGCTCTTCTGCCTTCAGTTGCGTTGACTGCATACTACGGTGGCTCGGGGCTGGCGGGTTTGCAGAATCCTGAATCGGGGACGATATCGACGTCTCCAACGGATTTTGCTGGATCTCTCCGCACAGCATTTAACAATAGTGCTCCTGACTACTATGTGGGGATAGCGGTCAATGTTCCGATACGAAACCGGGTAGCGAAGTCGGACCAATACCGTGCAGAGTTGGAGACGAGGCAGTCGGAGTTACGAATGCAGCAGTTGAAAAAACAGATTCGCATTGAGGTACGGAACGCTCAATATGCATTGGAGCAAAGCGAGGCGAGGGTGATCTCTGCGCGCAAGGGACGTGATCTGGCGCAGAAGACATTCGATATTACCGCAAAAGAACAAGAGCTTGGTGCGGGGTCAAACTTCCAGACTTTGACGGCGCGACGTGATCTGGCGGAGGCGGAGTCCACCCTTGTTGCAGCGATGACGGCATACCAGAAGGCTAAGATTGAGTTGGATCGTTCGGTCGGTTCCACCCTGGATGCAAACGATATTTCGATAGAATCAGCGAAGACGGGAATAGCGCCGAGTGGTCAATAGCGCGGGAGCAGGTTCACCATGTTGGCGGAGCGGATCGGTAAAGACGCATTAGCTACGGAACAGGCAGAGCCGTCATGCAGGCTTCTGATTGCGGATGACCAGCCGCATATCTTAGAGGCGCTGCGTCTGTTGTTGAAACCGGAGGGTTATCAGCTTGAGATGGTGCGAACGCCGGCGCTGGTGCTCGACGCACTGGCACATGAGAGCTTCGATGGGGTGCTGATCGACCTGAATTACACTCGCGACACAACCTCGGGTCAGGAGGGGTTGGATCTGGTGGCCCGGGTGAAAGAGATAGACGCGCAGCTGCCAGTCGTTGTGATGACTGCCTGGGGCAATATAGATCTTGCTGTAGAAGCGATGCGGCGAGGCGCAGGAGATTTCATCCAGAAGCCATGGGAGAATGCACGGCTTCTCAGTATCCTGCGGACGCAGATGGAGTTGCATCGCAGCCAAAAGAAGATGCAATGGCTGGAGGCAGAGAATCGAATTTTGCGGGCTTCGGGCGCGCCGGACTTTATTGCTTCGGCAGCATCGATGCGCCCGGTGTTGGAGACGATGGCGAGGGTTGGGCCGTCGGATGCGAACGTTTTGATTACCGGTGAGCATGGGACTGGTAAGGAGGTTGTGGCCCAGACGCTTCATCGCTTATCGTCGCGGGCTGAGCGGACGCTCGTGGCCGTGAATACGGGTGCGTTGCCAGAGGGGACCTTCGAGAGCGAGTTGTTTGGGCATGTAAAGGGTGCTTTTACCGATGCGCGTACGGATCGCATCGGACGCTTCGAGCTGGCAAGTGGCGGCACGCTGTTTCTGGATGAGATTGCAAATATTCCAGTGCGTCAACAGGCGAAGCTATTGCGCGTGCTGGAGACGGGTGAGTTGGAACGCGTAGGTTCTTCGAAGACGCAGAAGGTTGATGTGCGAATGCTTTCCGCAACTAACGCGGATCTGCGAGCGGAGGCAGCCGCTGGGCGATTTCGCGAAGATCTTTTGTTCCGGTTGAATACAGTTGAGATATCAATACCTCCACTTCGCGAACGACGAGAGGATATCCCGGCATTAGCGGGCCATTTTCTGGCGCGGTATGCGGCGCGCTATCGCAGGCAGATTGAGGGTCTCGAGCCAGGAGCGCTTCAAATGATGTTGCAGTATGGATGGCCTGGCAATGTGCGTGAGCTTGACCATACGATTGAACGTGCGGTTCTGATGGCGCGAGGACAAAGGATTGAATCGGCGGACTTGGGATTGAATACGCAGCGCGGGACGGCGCAGAGCATGGATGAGATGAGTCTGGAGGCAGTGGAGGCGATTCTGATTCGGAAGGCGCTGGCCCGAGCGGGCGGCAATGTGAGTCACGCTGCCGATGCGCTGGGACTGAGCCGGGGCGCTCTTTACCGCCGCATCGAAAAATATGGCCTCTGAAGATTCAATTGGAACTGAGCCAAGTGGCAGCCCGCCGCGAAGGCGTGTGCCTCTGGGAAGATCCGCACGACGGTTGAGCTTCGAGCGAGGGCTACGCGTCTGGTTGTATCTGCTTGGCCTCCCCATGATCGTCTTGTGCTGGCTTGTGCTGCGACAGCATTCAGTCGAAGCTACGTTGCAGACGATTACCTTGCTTGGCGTGGCTATGGCGTGGATCTTTGCGATCTCTGTGCTGATGGAGCAGATTATTCGCCCTCTCCAGACGCTTGCAAATGTCGTTGCGGCGTTGCGTGAAGACGACTTCTCCTTTCGCGCTCGAGGAGGGCGAAGAAATGATGCGATGGGAGACCTGGCGCTGGAGATTAATCGCCTTGCTGGAACATTGCAGGGACAGCGCGCCAGCGCTCTGGAAGCAATGGCGCTTGTCGAGCGCGTTATGCGGTCGATGCAGTCGCCGGTGCTGGCGTTCGACCCCGGGGGGAGATTGAAACTCCTGAACGCAGCGGCTGAGCGGACGTTTGGATTGCGCGTCCAGATGGCGCTTGGCCATTCAGCAGCACAACTAAAGTTGGAACGGTTGCTTGATGTCGCGGATGACGAGGTGATTTCTCTAGGCAGCGGACAGCAGGCGATTCGGTGCGTGGTCAAAAAAACTAGCTTTCGCCTGCGTGGCATCCCTCACACGCTGCTGGTGCTTTCGGATGTGAGTGCAGCATTGCGTGAGGAGGAGCGACTCGCATGGGAGAGGTTGATTCGAGTGCTGGGACATGAGATCAACAACTCCTTGACGCCTATCAAATCCATCGCAGGGAGTCTTCGAGGGCGACTTGCTGCACTGAACGGAGCGCCCGGTGACAGCGTTGATTTTGAGCGCGGCCTCGAGGTGATTGAAAATCGCTCTGAATCGCTCAATCGTTTTCTACAAGCCTACCGGCAGCTGATGGGTCTACCCGCGCCGAGACTGGCACCGGTGTCTCTGAATGCTCTCGTACAGAGGGTTGCGTTGTTGGAGAGACGAGTTGCGGTCACCTTTGCCGAGACGCCGGACGTGGTGCTACAGGTGGATGCGGATCACATCGAGCAGGCTTTGATTAATTTGATACGCAATGCGGCTGATGCTGCACTTAGTCCGGATGTGATCGATCAGGCTTCGCCCCGAGTGGAGATCGAGTGGGAGACCATCGGTGCCGAAGTGGTTATTGCAGTTCGAGATAATGGTCCCGGGTTAACGAATGCGAGCAACTTGTTCGTGCCGTTCTACACGACCAAGCCCGGTGGGACAGGGATTGGCCTGGTGCTGGCACAGCAGATTGCGCAGGCACATCGGGGCTCAGTGCAACTGTCCAATCGAATGGACGGCCAGACCGGATGTAGAGCTGATTTGCGATTGCCACTTGCTGGATAATTTTGCAGCGGCCTCGCAGAGACTCTGGATCCTCTAATAACTCTAACTCCGCCACTTAGGCGCGGACCGTAGGTTTGAACGCCTTGCGTCAGATCACCCAAAGGTAGATCTATCTTGCAGCCACCAACGATTGTTCACCATACTTCTTTGCAGAAGTTTTTCCCCTATTAACATTTACAGCAAAAGGAAATGTGCCAAATGCACCGTCTACCGTGCAAAATAGTGAAGACTAAGGCGAGGTGAACGATGGCTTGTAAGGCAGAAGAGCTAAGACAAATTCCACTGTTTGCGCTGCTGGATGATGAAGAGACAGCGGTCCTGGCAGAGCAAGTCGAGATCAAGAAATTTGCGCCGCGCCAGCGCATCTACAAGCTCGGTGACCCCTCTGGACATGCCTACGTGATGATGTTGGGCGCGGTGCGTGTGACGACGGTTGACCAGGATCATCAGGAGGTCTTGGTGGATGAGCCACGGGATGGCGAGTTTTTTGGGTTTGCCTCAATGCTTGAGGACACACCGCACCAGACGACGGCCATTGCGATGGAAGAGACAGTGTGTGTTGCAGTAAGCCGGGACGATATTGCAGCGCTATTGCGACAGAAGCCGATGGCGGGAATGGATATGTTGACCTCCGTGAGCCGTCAGTTTCATGCTTCGCAGCAACTGGTACGACTTCGGGCCAGTCGTAACTCTAATGACGTGATCGAAAAAGAGATGAGTTTCGGTGATCGCATTGCTGACTCAGTCGCTCGCTTCGGCGGTTCGTGGACTTTCATCATTCTGTTTGGCGTAGTTCTTGTGGTGTATTCAGGAACGAACATTGTTCTGAAGGGAAGAGCATGGGACCCCTATCCATTTATTCTGCTGAATTTATTTCTGTCGATGCTCGCTGCGATTCAGGCACCTGTAATTATGATGAGTCAGAATCGTCAAGATACAAAGGACCGCGTACGTGGTGAGTTGGACTACGACGTAAACCTTCGAGCCGAGGCGGAGATTCAAACGTTATCTCGCAAACTAAATATGCTTACGGATAAGATTGGCGATGTTGACGATCTTTTGCGGGAGCAGCTAAAGCTGAACGGAGATTCAAGCCACGTTCGGTAGTGGCCTGCGAATTTTTACCAAAAGGTGGGGCCTTTCGCTTTTTTTGCCAGCCTTTGGGAGATACGCAATAGAATCGTTCCAAAAGCACTGAAAGAGGCTATGAGAGTTATCCACCTGTGGTCTGCCTTGATTTCTGTGGCAATCCTGTATTTCGCCATTAAACCCGCCGCAAGCCAGACCGGTTTGAACGAGACCTTTGCCACGGACAGTCATCAGCCCGTCGATCAGGCATACACCGATCACATCCGCAAATATACGACGGATCCCCAGTTTTCCTCGCATCTGGTCGACTACTTGCCTGCCTCGCCCACAGTTCCTGCGCCTTCTAAAGTGCTGGGAGATGTTGCCGGCGCGCCTGACATGCTCCCGTACGCCGAGGACGTCTACAAATATTTTCGTCAACTCCAAGCGGCTTCACCTCGGGTTAAGGTTGTCTCCATCGGGCACTCCGAAGAGGGACGCGAGATGATAGCAGTTGCCATCGCCGACGAATCGCTGCTGAAGACTCAAAGGGAAAACGACGCCCGCCTCGCCAAGCTTGCCGACCCGCGCACGATCGGCCTCGATGACAGCAAAGCTCAGCCGCTCATCGACCAGTCCTACCCTGTGTATTACATTACCGGTACGATCCACTCAACCGAGACCGGCGCTCCAACTGCGTTGATGGAGCTGGCATACCGCCTCGCCGTGGACGACGCCCCCTATATCAAATACATTCGCTCGCACATGATTGTACTGATCACTCCGGTGGTCGAAGTCGATGGCCGCGACCGTATGGTCGATATTTACAGATGGCACAAAGAGCATCCGGGGCAGGATTGGCCGCGCCTTGCTTATTGGGGTCATTACGTCGCACACGATAACAATCGCGACGCCATGGGAATGACCCTAAACCTTACTAGTAACGTGCTCAATACCTATGTTGGCTGGCACGCGCAGGTTCTCCACGACCTCCACGAATCTGTGCCGTTCCTCTACGACAACACCGTCGGCGACGGCCCGTATAACGCCTGGATTGACCCTACACTTGCCGACGAGTGGGCTGAACTCGGTTGGAACAATGTTGCCCAGATGCAGAGCTTTGGCATGCCCGGGGTTTTCACTCACGGGGACTTCGATACCTGGAGCCCTGGATATCTCATGTTTCTCGCTGGTATGCACAATGGCATCAGTCGCCTCTACGAGACCTTCGGCAATGGGGGCGCGGACACCGAAAAACGCATTCTGCAGCCCGAGGACTACTCCCGTACGTGGTACCGCCAAAACCCACCGCTCCCGATTGTTATGTGGTCGCAGCGTGACAACAACAACTACGAGCAGACTGCTCTTCTGTCCACTCTCTCCTACTTCTCCCATAACACCCATCACTTTCTGGAGAATTACTACCTCAAGAGCAAGCGTTCCATTCAAAAGCCAACGCTCGATGGTCCCGCCGCTTACGTCCTGCCAGCTGACTCTGCAGAACTTAATCGACAACTTCAGCTCCTTAATATCCTCAAACTTCAGCATGTTGAGATTCAACAACTGTCCGCTGCCACCAGCAGCGTCATTCCACCTGTTAAGCGAGGCGATAAGCCCACTCGTCAGACCTTCCCGGAGGGTAGCTACATTGTTCGTCTCGACCAACCTTACTCCCGCGTAGCAGATGCGCTGCTCGACAAACAATATTGGGCGCCGGACGACCCACAGAAACATCCCTACGACGATACCGGTTGGTCCTTCAGTCAGCTCTTCAATGTCAAAGCTGTGCGCATTGCCGATCCGACGATTCTTAAATCGCCGATGGCTGTTGCAGCGGATTTCAGTGACGCATCGGGAAAGGTAACCGGTACCGGCACAATCTATGCCATTGCCAACACGGGCCAAACCTCGCTCCTGCCTCTGATCTATACACTCAAGCAAGCGCACATCGAAACGACAGAAAAACCATTCGACGTCGATGGACGACACTACGCTGCGGGTTCTCTGCTCATCACCCAGGCCGACGAAACTTCCCTTATCGCCTCACTCCACAAGTTTTCGCTCGACGCCGTCCGTCTTAGCATCGCACCCGATATCCCCAGGCATGTTGCTCCTGTGCCGCGTGTGGCCTTCATGCACACCTGGCTTGGTACGCAGACTGAAGGCTGGTGGCGCCTCGCGTTCGATAAGGCGGGTGTTCCATACAAGTACATCAGTACGCAGACGGTTGCATCGGAAGACAATCTTCGGAGTAAGTACGACGTCATCATCTTCGCCCCGGTTGGGCACAGTTCATCGCAAGAGATTATCAACGGTATGCCTATGTGGGGTAATGCGCTGCCGTGGCAAAAGACTGACCTTACACCAAACTTAGGTTTGATCGATTCGACTGCTGACATGCGTCCGGGGCTGAGCTATACGGGTCTCGCGCATCTTAAATCCTTCGTCGAAGGCGGGGGCTTGCTGATTACGTGTGAAGACACGGCACAGTTCGCCATCGAGACCGGTCTTGCACCTGGCGTCAGTATCGCGCCACACGATGATGCTCGTGTCGTGGGTAGCATCCTCAATAGCGTCTTTGTTACTCCCACGAGCCCGATTGCAAATGGATATGGTCCCACACTACCCGTGATGAGCGCGAACGGCATGGTCTTCAACGTCAGCAATACGCTCGGTCGTCAGGGCGGCCGCATGCTGATGGACCCCTACGAGCATCGTCCCACCGGGCGTGGTGGCCCCGACGAGAGCGACATCGTGCAAGGTCGTCAGCTCGCGGAGGCAGAGGCCGTGCCGAAGGTACAACCGTGGCAGCCTAAGCCACTCAACGAAGATCAACTTCGTAACAACCTTCAGGCCATTCCTGTTCCACTGCGCCCTGAGGTGATCCTGCGCTTCTCTGATCAAAAGACGTTGCTGCTCTCCGGCCTGCTCGACAAGCCTGCGTCCATTGCGGAGCGTGCCATCGTCGTTAACGCGCATCTCGGCTCGGGAAACGTACTTCTCTTCGCGAATAATCCCGTCTACCGGGGTGAAACAATCGGCAGTTACAACCTTGTCTTCAACGCAATCCTTAGCTTTGACCATCTTCGCCAGTCAAACCCAACTCAACCGGAAGATAAAACCGCCGCAGAAGCGAGATAACTGCGAGGTATTCGACGAAGAGTGACAGTTTGAGTCGACAGTCCGTTCTTAAGTAGGTCTTGGCGAGTCTTTGACTCAACTTTTCGAGGAGCGAGAATGTCTAAAAAGCAGACGTCGCCGGTCAGCGGAGCAGCTCCGTTACAACCTGCCGAAGCGACCAGCTATCGGGCACCGGTCATTGCTGGATTCTCTGGGTGGCTCCTCGACGCCTTCGACTTCTTTCTCGTCACTTTCTGCCTTACGGCTATGGCGAAGGAGTTTCATAAGACCGACGCCCAGATCGCGTTAGTCATTACCATGACTCTACTCTTCCGCCCTGTTGGCGGATTTGTCTTTGGCCTCATGGCAGATCGCTATGGACGTCGTTTGCCGTTGATGATTAACATCGGGTTTTTTGCATTCGCTGAGATTCTTACCGGTCTCGCTCCGAACTACACCGTCCTCCTCATCGTACGTGCACTGTTTGGTGTTGTGATGGGCGGTAACTGGGGCGTTGGCACCTCGCTTGCGATGGAAGGAGCGCCTGTCGGCAAGCGAGGTATGCTATCGGGTCTCCTTCAGGAGGGCTACGCGGCTGGTAATGTCCTCGCTGCTGTTTCGTATTTCTTTCTGTATGGCCGCATCGGTTGGCGTCCCCTCTTTTTTCTCGGCAGCCTGCCTGCAATTCTACTTGTTCTTTTTATTCGATTCCGCGTTGAAGAGTCGAAGGTTTGGCAAAAGACTCGGACCACCAGCTGGGCCGAGCAGGGTCGAGAGATTATCTCTTATTGGAAGCTCTTTCTGTATCTCGTCGCCTTCATGACGATGATGCTGTTTGCCTCGCACGGTACCCAAGACATGTACCCCACCTTCCTGCAGCGGGGGTGGCACTTCACCCCGGCGCATCGCGCAGTCGTCACCGGCATTTCAGGTATCGGAGCAATTCTCGGCGGCATAATCTTCGGCCACTTTTCTGACAGATTGGGTCGTAGGCGAACCATCATTACGGCCTTTATCCTGGGCATCCTTATCGTTCCTCTTTGGGCTTATGCGCCCAATCAAGGGTTGCTGATTACGGGAGCCTTTCTCATGCAGTTTATGGTGCAAGGTGCATGGGGTGTTATTCCAGCCCACCTCGCTGAGCTAT
Source organism: Tunturiibacter lichenicola (assembly GCF_051013355.1). Taxonomy (GTDB): domain Bacteria; phylum Acidobacteriota; class Terriglobia; order Terriglobales; family Acidobacteriaceae; genus Edaphobacter; species Edaphobacter lichenicola_F. Next base: position 2,957,199 of record NZ_CP132944.1, read on the forward strand.
CCCCTGACTCCGTTCGTGGCCTGCTCCCCGGCTTCGCTTATCAAACTGCCGGAATCTTCGCAAGCACTGTTGTATATATCGAAGCTGCTTACGCGCAGAAGACCAGTTATGCCAGCGCGATGGCGCTAACAGCCGCCAGCGTCTTCATACTGGCATCTGTCATGGCCGCCGTCGGCCGGGAACGTCGCGGTCATACGTTCGGAGCCTAACTCCTTTCTAATGTCTCTGCAACAGCTCGCTGCGTAGCAAATTGCGGCAGCCATTAGTGGAGTTTTGCATAGAGTCCACGAAGAGATGAATGTGCGACTATGTGGCGGCGATAAGTCGCGGCCTTAGTCGGTTGGAGTCTTGAGGCCCTTACGACTTCTTTATGTCCTTTCTATACATCTTTTATGTACCGGCTGCTTCAATAAGTGAGGACATGTTCAGGAAGAAGTCGCCATAGTACGCGACTTTAGATTTCCGTAAATGCTCGATAGAGACGGAGCGGAATTCGCCTACTGGGCCGGAGGCGAGACTATGTGGGATTTGGGATGTGCGGTTGCGAGCACTTTATTTTTCTTGCTTGCGATCGCGTACACGATGGGCTGCGATCGGTTGGGACCGAAGGAGAAATGATGATCGAGACACTGCTGCTTGGTCTGGTAACCGTTCTATTACTGGTTTATCTGGTGTACGCACTGCTGCGGCCGGAAAAGTTTTAAGAGGAAGTAGTTATCATGACGGCGAACGGTTGGTTTCAAGTTTTTTTCTTTTTTGCACTGGTGCTGATCTGCGCAAAGCCACTGGGTGTGTATATGGCGCGCGTGTTTGAGCGGGAGCGCACCTGGACGGATAGCATCTTCCGTCCCCTTGAGCGGCTTATCTACCGATTGACGGGAATCGACGAGACTCGTGAGATGGCGTGGACCGAGTATGCGATCGTGATGCTTCTCTTCAGCCTTGTCACGATGCTAGCTACTTATGCAATTGAGCGGCTTCAACATCTGCTGCCGCTGAACCCGCAACATCTGGCGGCTGTTGTTCCTGATCTTGCGTTGAACACTGCGGCGTCTTTTACAACAAACACTAACTGGCAGTCGTATACGCCTGAGACGACGATGAGTTATCTGACCCAGATGCTCACCCTCGCATACCATAATTTTTTCTCCGCTGCGGTTGGAATGGCGTTGGCGGTAGCACTTATACGAGGAATCTCGCGGCGTGAGTCGAAGACCCTGGGAAACTTCTGGGTCGACATGACGCGTGCATCCCTGTGGGTGCTGCTGCCTGGCTGTGTCGTTTACGCATTGCTGTTGGTTTCTCAAGGCGTCGTGCAGAACTTCCGTCCGTATGATCAGGCGACGTTGGTTCAGCCGCAAACCATAAGTACGACGGGAGCCGACGGAAAATCTGTTAGTCAGACGGTGACGACGCAAAGCATCGCGCAGGGTCCAGTGGCCTCGCAAGAGGCCATCAAGATGCTGGGTACGAACGGTGGAGGATTCTTCAATGCGAATAGCGCACATCCCTTCGAAAACCCAACGCCACTCTCAAATCTAATGGAGATGTTCTCGATCTTTTTGATCCCGGCGGCGCTGACGGTTACGCTTGGTCGGATGACGCGAGCGCCGAAACATGGCTGGGCTGTTTTTGCTGCGATGGCGACGCTCTTCTTTGTCGGTGTGTTTGTTGCCTACTACGCGGAGGCGCAGCCAAATCCGCTGCTGCATGGCGTCAGCCAACATGTTTCGGAGACGCAAGCCGGCGGCAACATGGAGGGCAAAGAGGTACGATTTGGTATCGCGAACTCTGCGCTCTTTGCCACGGTTACGACCGATGCCAGTTGTGGCGCGGTCAATTCAATGCATGATTCTTTCATGCCGCTTGGCGGCCTAGTTCCACTGGTCAACATCATGTTGGGTGAAGTGATCTTCGGAGGTGTGGGCGCTGGGCTTTACGGCATGTTGATCTTCGTCGTACTCGCGGTCTTTATCGCAGGCCTCATGGTTGGACGGACCCCGGAGTATCTCGGCAAGAAGATCGAGTCGTATGACGTGAAGATGGCAATGTTATATGTGCTCATCTTTCCGCTGTCGATCCTCGGATTCTCGGCCGTGGCATTGATGATGCCGAATCTTGGCCTGTCTTCCTTGGCAAACGGCGGCCCGCATGGGCTTACTGAGATTCTGTACGCGTACACCTCGACAACAGGGAACAACGGGTCCGCGTTCATGGGATTGAATGCGAACACGCACTGGTACAACCTTTCGTTGACCGCAGCAATGCTAATTGGGCGGTTTCTGATGATTGTTCCTATGCTTGCAATTGCGGGTAGCCTGGCTAGAAAAAAGCTTGTACCACCATCGCCCGGGACTTTTCCGGTGCATACGCCTCTATTCACGGTGCTGTTAGTCGGAGTGATCCTTATTGTCGGCGCACTTACCTTCTTCCCAGCGCTTTCGCTCGGTCCCATCCTCGAGCACTTATTGATGCATGCCGGTAAAAGTTTCTAATCAAAAGAAAAGCTGATAAACAAAATGGCAAACACTCGCAAACGCTCCCTATGGGATACAAAGATCGTACGTCGCGCGCTGATTGATGCGCTGATCAAACTGAATCCTCGTACGATGATGAAGAACCCGGTCATGTTCGTAGTTGAAATTGGTAGCGTCATCACTACCATTTATTTGCTTCGCGACGTCTTGTTACATCATGGCTCTTTCCGATTCGACCTGCAGATCACACTGTGGTTGTGGTTCACAGTGCTCTTTGCGAACTTCGCCGAAGCGATGGCGGAGGGCCGCGGCAAGGCGCAGGCGGATGCTCTGCGCCGCGCAAAGTCCGAGACAACTGCGGTACGGCTTCGTATTGATGGAAGCACCGAGGACGTTCCAAGCTCGGATTTGAGGGCAGGCGATGTTGTCTTTGTAATCGCGGGCAACATGATCCCTGGGGATGGTGAGGTGATCGAGGGCGTTGCCTCTGTAGATGAGTCGGCGATTACTGGAGAGTCGGCGCCGGTGATTCGTGAAGCTGGTGGCGACCGGTCAGCGGTGACTGGTGGAACTCGGGTGTTGTCGGATCAGATCAAAGTTCGCATTACATCGAATCCTGGTGAAACTTTTCTGGACCGCATGATTGCTTTGGTTGAAGGCGCAGAGCGGCAGAAGACACCGAACGAGATTGCTCTGAATATTCTGCTCGCAGGATTGACCATCATCTTTTTGCTGGCCGTGGTCACACTGCAGCCGATTGCGCTCTACTCAACTGCGCCCCAATCCGTGTTTGTGTTGATTTCACTGCTTGTATGTTTGATTCCCACGACTATCGGTGGATTGCTGTCGGCGATTGGAATTGCCGGTATGGACCGGTTGGTACAGCACAATGTGCTGGCAATGTCTGGCCGCGCTGTTGAGGCCGCTGGAGACGTCAATACATTGCTGCTTGATAAGACAGGCACAATCACGTTAGGCAATCGCCAAGCGGCGGAGTTCATTCCTGCACCCGGTGTGAGCAAAGACCAGCTTGCGGACGCAGCTCAGTTATCCTCACTTCCAGATGAAACTCCGGAGGGACGCAGTATCGTCGTGTTGGCGAAAGAGATGTATGGTCTTCGCGGACGCGAGTTGAGTGAATTACAGGCGGAGTTCGTTCCCTTCAGTGCTGTGACGCGAATGTCCGGCGTAAATCTCGATGGTCGAGTTATCCGCAAAGGTTCTACCGATGCGATCGCTGCGTTCCTGAAGGAGAACGGTGGCAGTTTGCCAGATGAGGTGCGTGCAGCCGTTGAGACCGTTGCGCGCAGCGGAGGGACTCCTTTGGTAGTGGCTGAGAATCGTCAGGCGCTCGGCGTTATCCACCTGAAAGACATTGTTAAAGGTGGTATGAAGGAACGTTTTGCTCAGCTGCGGTCAATGGGCATCCGGACGATCATGATTACGGGCGACAATCCTCTGACTGCGGCTGCTATTGCTCGAGAGGCGGGAGTCGATGATTTTCTTGCTGAGGCGAAGCCAAAAGACAAGATGGACTTGATCCGCCGTGAGCAGGCTGAAGGTAAGTTGGTCGCGATGACTGGTGATGGAACCAACGACGCTCCAGCGTTGGCGCAGGCCGACGTAGGTGTTGCCATGAACACAGGTACACAAGCTGCGAAGGAAGCCGGGAACATGGTAGATCTCGACTCGAACCCGACCAAGTTGATTGAAATCGTCGAGATTGGGAAGCAGTTGTTGATGACGCGCGGAGCGTTGACGACCTTTTCGATTGCCAATGACGTGGCGAAATACTTCGCAATTATCCCGGCCATGTTCGCAGCGACCTTTCCGGTGCTCAACTCACTCAACATCATGCACCTTCAGACACCGCAGTCGGCAATTCTGTCCGCTGTGATTTTCAACGCGTTGATTATCGTGGGACTAATTCCGTTGGCTCTGCGAGGAGTTGGTTACAAGGCGATGTCGGCTGCTGCGCTGCTACGTCGCAACCTGATTTTGTATGGGTTCGGCGGTATTGTCGCGCCGTTCCTCGGAATCAAGCTTATCGACATTCTTATCACCGCCATTCATTTGGCTTGAGGACTTTATGCGTCGCAATCTAATCACCGCTGTACTCTACACCGTTGTCACTACCATTATTTTTGGCTTAGTCTATCCGTTTGTCGTCACTGGTTTGGCACAGTTGATGTTTCACGATAAGGCAAACGGGCAGCTGCTTCGGAGAAATGGGCAGTTGGTGGGGTCACGCCTTATTGGACAGTCTTTCACGGCTCCTCGATATTTCCATTCGCGTCCGTCGTCGGCAGGCAATGGATACGATGCTGCCAACTCGGGTGGGTCGAACTATGCTCCGACGAACAAAAAGCTAATTGACCGCGTAGCAGGGGACGTTGCTGTGCTTCAGCCCGAGCATCCCGGAAGCGGCGTTCCTGTCGATCTGGTTACTGCTTCCGGATCCGGTCTTGACCCCGACATCTCGCTCGCGGCGGCTGAGTTCCAAGTAGGCCGTGTAGCCGCGCAACGCCACCTTTCGGAGGACGCTGTTCGAAAGCTGATCTCACAACACACCGAAGGAAGGCAGCTTGGCTTCCTAGGGGAGCCTCGCGTCAACGTTCTAATGCTGAATCTCGACCTGGATCGACAAACGGACCTACCATAATGTTTTTTAGACGGGTAAAAGGAGTGGCAGAACGTTAGATGTTCCGTTGCGATATTTCTCATCTGAGATGGGTCAAATTGTTGACTTGCTCCAGCCGAAATTTACCCAGCTAAAGAGACTGAGATCCGCTGTTTCTAGAAGACATCCTTTATGTATGGCTTCCGCCAGTAATCGCAACATCGACACCCGTCATATAACTGGCTGCCGGTGACAGTAGAAATTCGATCATTCCAACCACATCGACTGGCATAGCATTACGTCCTTTTGGGTTTGCCGCTGCACTCAACCTAACTGCCACTTCGCCGATCTCTTCAAGAAATTGGGTCTCAATCATGCTTGGAGATATAGCATTAACGGTAAGACCGGTCACCGCAAATTCTGCCGCGGCCGCCCGCATGAGGCCTAGTTGCGCATACTTCACCACGGTATACATAGCCATAAACTTTGGCGGCAAGTTTCGCGTCACACTCGACACTACAAATACCACCCGTGCCGCGGGGAGCTTCGCCATCTTCGGCGCGAATTTTTTCAATAGAACTACAGCTGCCTCCACTTGGATCGCCATGTCTCTTCGGAATCGCTCCAAGTTAAACTTCGCCAACCGTTCATAGGCCAATCGCAACGCTGGTAGATGCACGATCTGCGTTGGTATTCCAAAACGGTTGCCGATTTCATCGGACATCATTTCGACTGAAGAAATATCCGAAAAGTCAGCCTCTACTGATTGCACGCGTACACCGAATTCCGCTATCAGAGCTTCAATCCGCGCTCCGCCTTTGTAGGAGTGGGCGATGATGGTCATTTCCTCATTCTTCTGAAGCAGTTGCCGTGCGAGGGCAATGCCGAGGTCCGATGACGCTCCCGTAATCAAAACCAGTTCAGGCATGCATTCCCACCCTTATCAAGGCCTTCGAAACCAGTTTCTTGTCTTCCCTTCGAATCGTCGCTTTAATCTCCATGCGTCGAAACGATTCACTCATGAATGTGATCTCTCCTCGTACGGTTAGCTTCTCTCCAGCAAACGCTGGCGAGTTAAAGTCGAGATCGATTCCTTCGAGGAGTGCAAACTTGCCGGGCAGATATACCCCCACCAATCGTGAGTAGAGCGATGATGTCAGCATTCCGAAAAGTACTGGTGCGGAAAACCCTATAGCAGACGCATACTCGCGATCCAGATGGAGTGGGTTTACGTCGCCAGAGATCTCCGCGAACTTGTGCGCCATATCTTCGGTAAAGGTCGCCGAGAAATCATGCTTCATGCCGACGCTCAATTCTTCCCATCGATATGTGTTCATTTCGTTGCGAGCTTCTCTTGAATAAGGTCGATCATGTCACCGACGTTTTTCAACTCTTGCAACTCGCCTAGTGCAAATCGGACTTTGTATTTCTTCTCGATAGCGGTCACCAAGTTTACATGTGCCAGGGAATCCCAATCTTCGACGGTTGAGGCATTTGAGTCGCGCGTAATAACCAAGCTGGTATCGTCGAATATATCGCGAAAGATTTCCTGGATTTCGGGCAAAAGATCATGCATTGGGTGTCTCCAAAATTTTGATGTGACGGCTTTTCGGCGTGTATGTCGTTACGTCAAGCGACCAAACTGTTCCGGTTACGTTGTCCTGCTGAACAAGCAAGAAGCCAAGTTTTTCGTAGTGGTCGGCGACCATCCCGTTTTTTGCTGTTGGGAGGTAGTACCCGACTAGTCTCGTTACACCTTTCTGCCGTGCTCGCTCCGCGAGACTGTCCAGCATTGCGACCTCCATGTCACGCTTCAAAACCCGGCAACTCATCAACCATAAGTCAAGATGTAAGTCAGTCTCGTCCAGGCGTCCAAGCACGATAGAGATGAGCCCGTTATCGCCGAACCGATCCGTCAGCTTACCGTAAATGCCGACATGTTTTCCGTCTGCTGCAGCGGCTTGAATCTCCGCTAGAGTATAACGCCGTGTCGTCAGGTTGAATTGGTTTGTCTTGTTCGTTAGTTGGGCAATACGCTCCATGTAGATTGCGCTGAAGGTGTCGATCTCTGCCGTCATCTCCAAGGAGTCGAGATACTCGCCATAGTTCGCAAATTTTTGCTCGAGCTTTGTCCTTTGTGAGTTTTCGGCATATAACTGCGCACGAGCGATGTCTTCTTTTCCTAAAGATACGGGCTCGAAGAATCGTCCGGCATCCAGGATTGACGGATACTTTGCGACTTCATTGCCTACGTCAGGCACTGCAATGCCCGGGATCTGAGCTTGAACAATGGCTCTTTCTGCTGGATTGTCGTCGACAAACACAAAGCTGTCCGTGCCTAAGTTCAGTTCCCGCGCTATTGCCAGGATGTTATCGTGCTTTGGCTCCCAATTCGCTTTAAACGCCGAAAAATGTTCCAACTTCAAGACAGAGTCCGGGTGCGTAAACCCTGCCTGCGCCATGTCCTTATTGTTTTTCGAGCATACTGCGAGGAGAATTCCACGATCTCGAAGCTTCAGGCAATACTCCTGGAATGCCGTGTATGCCTCCGCCACAGGTGTCTCCCGACCGATCAGTATTCTGTCCACGCCATCGTCTCCGATGACTCCACCCCATAACGTATTGTCTAGATCAAGTACAAGCACTTTGCGACTGCGCCCATATATCGCACCGATTAATGCGGTGAGGGATGTAGCTACTGCAAATGTTCCCTCTACTGAGGTCGCAATCTTATAGCTAAACCATCGTTCCGGATCGGACCACTGGTTCATCCCGATCCTAGCCGCGATCGCATTTAAATCCTGCAGTGTCAGTCGTGGATTCGCTGACGCTTCGGCTGCCATCTGCCTGTTCAGTTCGTTTACAAACCGAGTCGCGCCGCCAGAGCTTACTGCATCCAGATTTCCAAGGACGGCATGAGTCGGCAGTTCGAAGTTATTTTGGATTATCTGGCAACCGATCTTCTCACCTAACGACCGCCACATGATTCGAAACCGAGCCATTTCGGCCTCGACATATTCGGGTAGTTGAGATTCCGTGCAGGAGAGCTGAGGGAAGGTCTGTATGTTCAACGAACATGTATGGACGTATACGATATCCGGCTTGAATGCGATGAGCTCTTCCGGTTGGAGCACAGCGTCCTCATAGTAGCGCCCGAATTCAGACTGGTAAAAAGTAGGTCGAAGGCCACTTTGTAATAGCAAGATTTCGAACAGATCAACTAACTCGTTCGTCGTCGTGCCGCCGAGGATGGCAATTCGTATGTCTTTTAGTCCGTGAAGAGTCAGAAGCTGGCGCCGTAGTCCGCGTCTTTTTATCAAAAGCTCGGTTAGGGAGTAAGTCGGTGAATTCATAATCGAAGTACGTTGGACCTTGAGCAAAATAGATCTGCTGCTTTGATGAATCTGCGCGAAGTCGCGGCTCTATCAAAATAACATCCACGGCACTCGGAGCTAAGGTCATCAGGAAATATCAGCCCACATGGGTGTTGGTATATGACTGTTTGCGATGAAAAGAATACGCGTTTGGCGGCTTGAGAGCTGCGGCCGTTATGGCATACTCAACTGAGTGTACCGAGACCCAAATCTCTTGCAAGAATTCGCGTAACCCAGGACGAGATTCATGGTTGCATCATCTGCTGTTGACGACGGAACCAGGGAGCGCCGCTCTCCACTGCCTCCGGCGACACGCCGTCGTCTCTACCTTTATCTCCTGCCGTTAGTTGGATGTCCCTTTCTGCTTCTGGCGGCGGCCCTCCTTATCCTGCCCTCACAGTGGTTTGCGCTGCGTTCGAAAAATACTTATCTTATCAATGTCGCATACGGAGCCAAACTTTACGGGGCAAACTGCCAAGTTCTTGTGTATGGCGACTCGAGCGCAATGGTTGGCATCGATCCTTCCGTGATTCGCGCACGCACCGGACTCAGCACTTGCAACATTGCCGAGTTTCAACCGATGACCATGTTGAATGGCACAATGCTGCTTGACACATATCTCGAACACAATACGGCTCCGCGCTTTCTTGTTTTTTATTTCGCACCGGAAGATCTCGATCCCCAGAGCCAGCATAACGGACCATTCGAGGCTATCGTGTACCGGATGCGACGACCCCATAAGCTGGCCAGTCTCGTCGATCTAGCATTACATCATCCGAACGAGCTTATAACGTGGGTCGAACAAGGTTTGCGTTTCACTTTGATCAATCTTTTCAATAAACCAGCGTCTCTTGAGGTTCAGCATCTGCGTGATCGTACAAGCGGGCAGCTTCCCATGACTTCCTCGTCGCTCACCGAATGTGACAACCTTGTGCGTGATGCGCCACCCGACAAAGCATGGATCGCTGGTCTGCGCTCGAAATATGGACGTGCCGGTACAACGGTTCTGGTTGATGCTACGCCCCTGGCTACCTGCGATCCCAGCTTGCGTTTTTTCCAGCAGCAACTGCCGGGAGTCATCGACAATCAGCTGGAAACGTTGCCTATATCGGTCTACGTCGTCGATGGACGGTTGCACGTTAACGCCGAGGGGTCGGCGCATCTCTCGAACATGCTTGCGAAGCAGATTGAGGAACACCTAAGCTCAGAGTCGCTCGCAGGAGCCCATTGAAGTCATGCTCTTTTCGTCTAACTATTTCATTCTTCTCTTCCTGCCAGCAAGCCTCCTGGGCTATCAACTCCTTAGCCGCCTAGGTCGAACTGCTCTTCTAACTTGGCTTGCTCTCGTGTCGCTCTTCTTTTACGGCTGGTGGAACCCTAGCTATCTGCTGCTCCTGGTAGCTTCGATCATTCTCAACTTTCTCTTCTCACGCATGGTCGGCCCAAAAAGCAATGCTAACGCCCGCAGCGGGTGGCTTTTCACCGCGATTGCTGCTAACTTGCTGCTCCTGACGTGGTTCAAGTATCTTTTCCCGTTGCTCAACTTCTTTCATCGTCAAGGTCTTATCCGCCACGGTTTCGCGGATGTCCTCCTGCCTTTGGGTATCTCGTTTTTTACATTTACTCAGATTGCTTACCTGATTGACCTCCGACAAGGTATTGCCAAGCAGCAGGGCATTCTCGCATATACCGTCTTTGTCACTTTTTTCCCGCATCTTATTGCCGGTCCTATCATTCACCCGCGCGAGATTATGCCGCAATTGGAGGGGGATCGTCTGGGAAGCTTGCGTTCCGACGATATGGCGCTCGGACTGTCCTGGTTCATTCTAGGTCTTGGGAAAAAAGTTCTTATCGCCGATCGCATTGCGCCACTTGCAGATGTTCTTTACGCACATCCGACCAGCTTTGGCCTTACTGGTACGTGGCTCGGTGTTATCTGCTACAGCATGCAACTTTACTTCGATTTCTCGGGCTACTCGGATATGGCGCTTGGCCTGGCCCGCATGTTCTCGATCGAATTTCCGATCAACTTCGATTCGCCCTACAAAGCGCCAAGCATTATCGAGTTCTGGCAGCGATGGCATATGACCCTATCGCGTTATATTGCGGAGTATCTCTATACCCCCATTCTCCAGATGGTAAATAGCCGCCGCATGGATGCAGGTAAGAAGGTCAGTCGCAAGGCACAGGCAACGCTCGAAGGCTTCGTTCAAATGATCTTCTTTCCGACGATGACTGCCATGTTCATTGCCGGAATCTGGCACGGTGCAGGCGCCCAGTTCCTCATCTTCGGCTTGCTCCATGGCGTCTATCTTGTTGTCAACCATGCCTGGCGCCTACTGACTCCCAAAGGCAGCAGTCTCCACGGAAAACTGCCCGTACCCCTTTCGATCTTAGGTACTTTTTTATGTGTTGTTGTTAGTCTCATCTTCTTTCGTGCCAGCGGCGTTCGTGACGCGGTATACATTCTTGGGACCATGGTCGGCGTGCATGGCGTTGGCCCGGTCTTCAACAGTAATCCTCTGCTACAGGAGATTCCGCGCACGTCGGTCTTTCTCACCAAGATATCAACCGCAACTGTTGCCATCGCCGCTTGCTTCGTCATCGTTTGGGGAATACCCAACACGCAAGAGATTCTTGGCCAGCTTAAAAGGGATACTGTACGGCTATCTAGCCTGCTGCCACGCCTCATGTGGCGGCCGACCGCCGCCTGGAGCTTCGTGCTTATGGTTCTTTTTGGTCTATCTCTCCTGATGCTCGATACAAGCACACGCTTCCTTTACTTTCAGTTCTAACGTTATCGAGGTGCTGGTAGATTCTTAGGCTTGGATCTGGGTGCGCGAGCTCTTTCGACATGAAGAGGTCTCGATTGTTACTGGGTGTACTTTAGAGGTTGTTTAAAAGGTGGGAGACTTGTTTTCTTTCGAGAGGCGTCGAAAGAACCATGCTTGTCGTGGGGTTTCCATAGGGGAGCAGCTTTTCGATCAAATCTTCCAGGTGCGTGATTGAAGGAAGAACTACTTTCAGCAGGAAGGCGTCCCCTCCGGTCAGGTGATGACATTCCTGAACAGGTTGAAGAGTTGGAAGGATCTTCAAAAATTGCCTGTATCGGCTGCCGTCGCAGGTAAGTCGCACGAAGGCAGTAACCGAATAGCCTAATGCCTGCAGGTTTATCTCGGCTCGGTATCCGCGAATAAACTCCCGACTCTCCAATTGGCGGACACGTTCTGCAGCGGCAGAAGGGGATAAACCAACCCTACGGCCAAGTTCCGCGAAAGGAACTCGAGCATCTTCGGCGAGTTTTTGAAGTATTTTCCTATCTATCTGGTCTATTTCTTCGTTGACTGGCATGTGATTAACCTTCCGATACTCGCGACCGACAATTGTTGATAATTAATCCGGATTTCCGTGGATTATCGTTCTATAGCGAATTATAACCGTTGAATTCGTTTATTTTGCGACATATAAGAGCTGATTCTGCATTCCATTTCGCATCGAATTTGCTTAGCATCGGCGACATGATCGATCTCGATGGTTCAAATCTCAAACTTGAAGACGTAGTTGCGGTGGCGAAGGCGGCGGAGCCCGTTCGGATAGCATCCTTAGCGCTAAAAAAGATGAACGACTCACGTCATCGAGTCGAGGAGGCAATGGCTGGCTCAAAACCGGTATACGCCTTGAATACAGGGGTTGGTTTGCTCGCCAATATTCGTCTGGATGAGACCGAAATCGAGGCAATGCAGGTGAACCTGATACGTTCGCACTGTTGCGGCGTAGGCACTCCTCTGGACGTCTCGGTAGTACGAGGCATGATGTTGATTCGTGCGAATGTCCTGGCAAAGGGATTGTCGGGGATTCGGCCCGTCGTAGCGGAACGAATTTGCGATTTGTTGAACCACGGGATTACCCCGATCATTCCTTCACGTGGCAGTGTCGGAGCAAGTGGAGATCTTGCTCCTTTAGCCCATATGGCGCTCGTCCTTATTGGCGAGGGCCGGGCGATGTACGATGGGGAAATATTGCCAGCTTCTGTTTGCTTTTCAAGAGCGGGCCTAACGCCGCTCGTTCTACTGGGAAAAGAGGGAATCTCACTCCTGAACGGCACCCAGGCAATGCTATCGATAGGATGCCTGCGCTTACATGAGCTTGAAGAGTTGTTTTTTTCGGCACAAACGACGTCCGCTCTCAGCATCGAAGCGCTTCGGGGAACGGATGCTGCTTTTGATGCACGTCTCCACGAAGCTCGACCACACCAAGGACAGTTGCTGAGTGCTGCACATCTTTCTGGCCTTCTCCGAGGGAGTTCGATTCCTAGAACTCACGGCGAGGGTAGTCGAATTCAGGACGCTTACTGCCTTCGCTGTATTCCGCAGGTACATGGTGCAGTCTGGGACACGCTGTTACACGCCCGCAAGGTCTTTGAGGTTGAGCTGAACAGCGCAACAGACAACCCGCTGGTATTTGATGGCGCGATTATCTCGGGAGGGAATTTTCATGGCGCGCCGCTTGCTCTGGCATTGGACTTCCTATCGATCGCGTTGTGCCAACTGGCTGGAATATCGGAACGTCGAACAGAGCGGTTGCTCAACCCCAGTCTCAATGAAGGACTTCCTGCCTTTCTGGCATCCAGCCCGGGGCTCGAGTCTGGATTAATGATGGCTCAAGTGACGTCTGCTGCGCTGGTCGCGGAGCTGCGCGTACTTGCTTCGCCCGCATCGACAGGATCAATTCCTACCAGTGGAAATCAGGAAGACTTCGTCAGCATGGGAATGACTGCCGCGCTCAAACTTGAACAGGCTGTCTCACTTACTAGAATGGTGATTGCTATCGAGTTACTTGCGGCCACACGTGCGTTGGATATTCGTGGCGATGTCTCTACAGAAATATTAGAGGAAGCGCGGAGCCGCTTCAGGACTCGTATTCCTGCGTGGCGAGAGGATTGTGTGCTGTCTATCTGGATGGAAGAGTCGGCAAATTTTCTGGCGAATTCTGCCTTTGACATCAAGTTGGAAGACCTTGAAGCAAGGGAGGCTGTTCGGTGATAGAGAGCTACTCTCCAATTCGTGCGCCGCGTGGCAATGTAAAGTCGGCAAAAGGATGGATTCAAGAAGCAGCGAAGCGCATGCTGATGAATAATCTGGATCCGGATGTCGCAGAGAAGCCGGAGGATCTGATCGTCTACGGCGGACGGGGCAAAGCGGCGCGCAATTGGGAGTGTTACCACAAGATTGTTGAGACCCTCGACCGCCTTGAGAATAACCAGACACTCTTGGTGCAATCCGGTAAAGCGGTGGGTGTGCTGGAGACGCATCGTCTTGCTCCTCGTGTTCTTATCGCAAATTCAAACCTTGTTCCTCGTTGGGCGACATGGGAGGAGTTCGATCGTCTCGATGCTGCGGGGCTTATGATGTATGGCCAGATGACAGCAGGTTCGTGGATCTACATTGGCACCCAGGGAATTCTGCAGGGTACCTATGAGACCTTTCGAGGTGCTGCGCAACGTCACTTCAACGATACCCTTGCTGGCACCATCACCGTTACAGCGGGACTTGGCGGTATGGGGGGTGCTCAGCCGCTTGCAATAAAACTTGCTGGAGGTGTGAGCATTTGTATCGAGGTCGACTCCAGCCGTATTCAGAGGCGGATTGAGACACGCTACCTGGACAAAGCGACTGAGTCTCTCGATGAAGCTATTCGATTAGCTCAATCGGCAAAGAGTCGTAGAGAGGCAGTTTCGATCGGACTGCTGGGTAACGCTGCCGAGTTGCTGCCGAAGATGATTCAACTTGGCTTTACCCCTGATCTCATTACGGATCAGACGAGTTCGCACGACCCAATGTGGGGCTACGCTCCTGTAGCTAGCGCGGACGAAGATCTGAATGTTTTGCGCACTCGGCAGCCAGACATCTATAGAGAGCGTGTGCAAGCCTCCATCGCTCAGCATGTCCAGGCGATCATTGAAATGCAGCGACGTGGCGCCGTCGCATTTGATTACGGAAACAACTTGCGTGCTCAAGCGAAGCTCGCTGGCGTGGTAGATGCCTTCTGTTATCCCGGCTTTGTCCCTGCATTCATTCGCGATTCGTTCTGCGAAGGGCGTGGTCCTTTTCGGTGGGTTGCACTCTCTGGAGATCCATCTGATATTGCCGCGACCGACCGCGCATTGTTGGATCTGTTTCCGGAGGACAAGCGCCTCCAGGAATGGCTTACCTTTGCATCGAGCCAAGTGGCATTTCAAGGCCTGCCCGCACGCATTTGCTGGCTTGGATATCGAGAACGCGATCGTGCTGGATTATTGTTCAACCAGATGGTCCGTGAGGGGAAACTCAAAGCGCCAATTGTTATTGGCCGCGATCATCTCGACGCGGGATCGGTTGCGAGTCCCTTCCGCGAGACGGAAGCAATGCTGGATGGCTCCGACGCTGTTTCGGACTGGGCGCTTCTCAACTTTGCAACAGGAATTGCCAGCGGAGCAGCCTGGATGAGTTTTCACCATGGTGGAGGCGTTGGGATGGGTTACAGCCAGCATGCAGGTCTGGTCGCGGTAGCGGACGGAAGCGATGAGGCTCAAGAACGACTGCGACTTTGTCTAAAGAACGATCCCGCCATGGGCGTCATTCGGCATGCAGATGCTGGCTATGATAAGGCGTTGGCTACCGCGCGGGAGCGTGGTCTCGATCTACCGAGCATCCCATGAATGCCGATCTCCTCATTACCGGAATCTCGCAGCTCGCAACAGCCCGAGGGAGCGCCCCGAAGCACGGCGCCGCAATGCGTGAGTTAGAGGTAATGCGAGAAGCCTCAATCGCCATCACTGGCGGTCGTATTACGTGGGTCGGGAGATTCCTCGACTGGGATGGCCAAGCCTCGGCGACGTTCGATGTAGAAGGACGAGCTGTTGTCCCAGCTCTAATCGACCCGCACACTCATGCGGTTTGGGCTGGCGACAGGCTTGCGGATTTCGACGCGAGAACGTCGGGCAAAAGCTACGAAGACATTCTCAGGGCAGGAGGGGGTATTCGAAGTAGCATTCGTGCTACTGCGGCAGCTTCGAAAGAAGATCTGGTGTGTTTGGCTGCGCCACGAATTAATAGGTTGCTCCATTCTGGAGCTACTACGATCGAGATCAAATCTGGCTATGGCTTCACAACAGCGGCTGAGATTGCAATGCTGGAAGCGATTCAGATGCTTCGTGCAGTGACGCCCGCTCGACTTCTATCGACGCTACTTATCCATATCCCCCCCTCTGATCCCGCAGAGCGAGCGCGGTACGTTATCGATACATGCAATGACCTGATTCCAGAAGTGGCAACGCAAAGGCTGGCTTCGGCCGTTGATGTCTTTGTCGAACAGGAAGCGTGGCATATAGAAGAAGCGGCGCAGATTCTTGAGTGTGCGAAGCGGCATGGCATGAAGACTAAGCTTCATACGGAGCAGTTCCAACGCATTGGAGGACTCGAGTTGGGGGTCGGATTGGGAGTATTGAGCGTTGACCATCTCGAAGCCTGCGCGTCAGAGCAACTCGCGTTGCTTGCTTCCAGTTCCACGATCGCGACCATTCTTCCTGGCGTCTCACTGCACCTTGGGATACCAGCCGCACCGGGTAGACAACTTATCGATTCAGGCGTTGCAGTCGCGGTCGGGACTGATCTCAACCCTGGGTCTAGCCCCTTGTTTTCTGCCGTTACTGCTTTGGCTCTGGCAGTTCGTTTGAATGGGCTCACGGCGTCTGAGGCGTTGGTCGCTGGCACAGTGAATGCTGCGTGCGCACTGGACCTCATAGACATCGGCCGGCTTGAGGCGGAGTTATACGCAGACTTTCTTGTTCTTGAAGGAAGCGATTGGCGAGAGCTGGTGTATACCCTCGGTGCTAACCCAGTGCGCGAAGTGTGGGCTCGAGGACAGAGGGTTGCGCCGTGATGGCGTCTTCCGAAAGGTTTCGTCCCAATCGTTGTGTCCTATACGAGTCACAATTGGAGGTCTGGTGAGCACGTTCTATTGTCCGGAGCTGTTGTATCTTGACGGCACGTTTGTGACCGATAAAGGACTTCTTGTCGATGATGCAGGACGAATCGAACGCATAATTGCTAAGCGAGCTAGCGGAAGTTCTACGACTGTCGACTTGCCCCGGAAAGCACTTCTGCCCGGCTTTGTTAATTCACACTCGCACTCCTTTCAGCGGTTGATTCGAGGTAAGGCGGAGTCCAGGGTCGTAAGTGGTCGAGATTTCTGGAGTTGGCGCGGTACGATGTATCACGCTGCTGCCCAACTTACTCCCGAGGAGGTATTCGATGTAGCTCGGATGGCTTTCCTCGAGATGGTCCTCGCCGGGACGACCACAGTAGGAGAGTTTCACTACCTCCACACAGATCCGTCAGGTAGTGCATATGACGACCCAAATCTTCTGAGTAAACAAGTCATTGCCGCAGCTCAGTCAGTTGGCCTTCGTATCGTATTACTTCGAACAGCGTATCTTCGATCTGGATTTGGCCTGCCTCCAGATCCTGGTCAGGCCCGCTTCTTCGAGTCAACGGACGAGTTTCTGAACAATATGAGCGAGCTTGTTTCTCAATATTCGACAAGGTCAAATGAGATCCGCTTCGGCGTTGCTCCGCATAGCATTCGCGCAGTCCCGCTCGATGATCTTTTAGAGATCGCGGCCTGGGCTCATGTCAGGGAGCTTCCTTTGCACATGCATGTTGCCGAGCAGGTTGCTGAGAATGAAGCTTGCGTCCGCGAATATGGACGTACGCCAGTTGAACTGCTAAGCACCGAGCGAATTTTAAGCCCGAGGTTTACTGCCGTTCATTCCATTCACGTCCGGCCTGATGAGGTGGCGGAGCTTGCCCACTCTCAATCAACGATTTGTTCCTGCCCTACGACCGAAAGAAATCTTGGGGATGGGATCTTTGCTGCGGACGAAGTAATGTCCGCCGGTATTCGGGTGGCCCTCGGATCAGACAGCCAAGCGCAAATCGATCCAATTGAAGACGCGCGCGAACTCGACTATCACCTTCGGCTCAGGAACCAGCAACGCGCCATTCTCGATATGATCGACCAGGAAGCAATCGCCGAACGGCTGTTCTCGTGTGCCACTCGCAATGGCGCCGAATCGCTCTCAGTGCCTACGGGCGAGTTCGTTACAGGTTCACTCGCTGATGCCTTCACCGTGGATCTCGACGATATCTCAATTGCAGGTCATTCGAATGAAGACTTGCTTCCGATCCTTGTATTTTCCCTTAACAGATCCGCGATTCGAGACGTGATAGTGAATGGAATATGCATCGTTCGAGACCAAGTGCATCCATTGCACGCGGAGATAGTTGCGCGGTATCGGGAGGTCCATCGTAGGGTTTGGAATGTTGGCCACGCCGTTAGGAACATATTATGAAAACGGTCATCGAATATCTACTGGAACTCATTCGTATTCCATCGGTTTCGTCGATATCGAACCGTCAAGTAGTGAACTATGCTTCCGAGGTCTTTCGAGAAGCGGGATGGGACGCTTCCACGACGGCGCATATTGATACGAATGGCATTGAAAAACTTAATCTAATCACAGCACCCCCCGGCCAAAATCCTAACGATCCTATAGCGGAGCTCGCATTCTTATGCCATACAGATACCGTTCCATTCGCTCCTGAGTGGGATGGCGCACTTAAACCGATTGCGACAGGCGATGTCGTCTATGGTTGCGGCGCGTGCGATGTTAAGGGATTTCTCGCATGTTTGCTGGCTGCTGTTAGCGAAACCGAGACGAAGGATCTCAAGCATGGATTGCGGATCGTTTTGACTGCAGATGAAGAAATAGGATGCCTCGGAGCGAATCGTTTACTTGCTTCCGCTCTTATGAATCCTCGATGTCTTGTTATCGGAGAGCCCACGTCTTTGTATCCTGCACGGGCAGGCAAAGGTTATTGTCTGGCCGAGGTCACTGTGTCTGGTGAGGAGGCCCATAGTGCGCATCCCTTTCAAGGGCGGTCGGCGATCTACGGTGCGGCTCAGATGATTCGTGAAATTGAGATATTTGCTCGACGACTTGCTGAAGAGCGAAACAATTTTTTCGATCCAGCGTTTACGACGCTCAATATTGGAACAATCCACGGAGGCACTGCGAAAAACGTTGTTCCTGGGAGATGTAGCTTTCTGGTCGAGTGGCGGCCAATCCCGGGAAATGCAGACGAAATCGTAGCCGAAGCGATCGTTAAAATAGGGAATCAGATTCTCGAAGTAAATCCTGATTTTCGATTTGATCTGAAGATATTACGTCAACAGTCGGGTTTTGAGACTGCGCCAAAATCGGACCTAGTCCGAACTATGGAGCATCTTACGGGAAGGCAATCCATCTCGATTCCTTTTGGGTCCGAAGCGAATGTATTCGCCAGCCTGGTGAAGGAAATTATTGTTTTTGGGCCTGGAGATATGCGTACTGCCCACAGTCCACGGGAATGTGTTCCAGTATCCGAGTTGACCGAGGCTGTGTCGTACATTAAGAAATTAATGCAGAAGTGTGGGCAGTGAGCAACACATGTCATACTTCGCGCCGTAGCGCATAAATAAGCGGCTCTTTGTTATTTACTTACGCAAGATGGTAGAGCGGAAGCTCAAACCGCCACTACCATCTGACGGCAGCAACCCTTGACTAGGCCAATCATTGTATCCAGATGCACGTTGCCGGGGATGCTTCGATATATATTAGAACCGCTCCGATTGTAATGTGGCAATTGCGAACCAAGCGCGATTCGCGGCGACTGTCCGTACCCTACTAACGAGAACGACAGATCGCTACGGTCGCAAGATTGGATGGATAGCGTGACAGATCTTACCCACGAACCCGGCCATACTCAACATAAGCAAGACCCACGTACAACCTTTTTCGCCACTATCAAACTCCTCTGTCGACCACAAATCGGCAGTCAGTCTTTATTTTTAGCATTCAGTATCATCTTCGTACTTACGATGACTGCGCGGGCTTCCAGCCGCGAAAAGATCGACATTGTCTATATGCAAAACGGAGATAAGATAACCTGCGAAATACGCTCGTTGGAGCAGGGACAACTTACCATCAAGCCTGACTATACAAACTCCACGGTCGTCATCGACTGGAAGAAAGTGGATCATGTCGAAAGTTCACAATCTTTCTTAGTAAGCGAGCCGGATGGAACACTTCATACTGGATCTCTTTCCAGCAATACGGAAGAGCGATCGCTGGTTGTGGAGCACACACCACCTGTTACGCTCCCCTACGATAAGGTCATAGAGATTGAGCCGCTCGGAACGTCCTTCTTCAAACGATTGCGTGGAAATTACGACATGGGACTGAGCCTTGCTCGTTCTAACAGTCAGAAGAACCTCACTGTCCAGGGCGCCCTTACGTATCAATCACAGAAGTACCTGTTCTCTTCAAGCTCAAGCTCCCAGTTTACGAGCCAAGCGAAAACCGATAATACTGAAGAGGCAAGCCTGAAGACTTCACTCTTTCGACAGCTACGAAGATCGAATTGGTATGGTGGAGGAATTGCAAACTTCCTGTCCAGTTCAGAACAACAGGTCAATCTTCGATCCACGTTTGGGGTCGCATTGGCGAAGCGTCTCATTTTTACGAATCGCAGCGACCTAACTGCCATCGGAGGGCTAGCTTATACTCTTGAGCAGGATCAGGCAGGTACGACGAGTAATGCACACCCCAATGAACTTGACTCAGCGTTCGCCGTGCAATATTCAACGTTTCGGTTCGATTCAACGACGTTCGATACTTCTGTCTGGGTATATCCCAGCCTAGTTGCTGCTGGACGGGTACGCATGACCCTGAATCAAGATATTTATTACAAATTTTTGGGTGATTTCTACATTCGTTTTAGTTTTTACGATAACTATGACAACCAACCCGTTATTAAAGCTCCAGTCAATAACCTTGGCGGATCGACGACAATCGGCTGGTCGTTTCATTGAGTTCGTTCCGTCGGTCTCAAGCAACCGCTACTGGGTATTTCCAAGTATCCAGTTGTAATAAGGATTTGTACGATCATGCTGGAGTACTTTTGCGATGGTTACCTGCCACAGATCTCGGTTCCCATCGTAAGCAGCTATGCCTGCATCATAAAAACCGAACAGGCTAGCTTGCTGCTCTTGTATCTCCGAAAGGAAGGCGGAATCGGCGCTATGCACAGGGGGGACGGTGCGATGTGCTAACAACTTCGGAAGAACGGACTTAATTTCTCCAGAGTGCACCGAAGCCGCGTATTCAATACTTGGACTATCGTCTGTCACGGCGGGTGCATCACCAACATAGCGTTTCATGCCATCCTGATCCATCATCCAGGTAGCTAACAGAGCCGCCGGTGATTTAACCCCAACCTCTTGCAGCGATGAGGTAACCGTGGGCTGATTGAATCGCCTCGTGATCTCTTGAGGATTCAATTCAATCGGCGACAGGGAGCCGACAAGCAGCATCTCATGGAGTTCGGTCGACCACAGCGTAGCGTATGGGAAGACATCGAGAAAGCTGCGCATAAGAGAACGTGTGTCTGCATCGTTCTGGGTGGCGAGAGGTAGCCATTGAGCAACAAGGCCGTTGGCTTCGAGACGCTTTGCTGCGAGTTTGTAGAAGTCGCTCGAATAGAGATTCACTACGCCAGCAGCGGACGGCGGAGGTGGCTCCAACGTAATCAGGTCGTATCGTTCTGTGCTTTGGACGAGTTCCTTGCGTCCGTCGCGTACTCGGATTTGCAGTCTCGGATCGGAGGCTGCGCCGAAGTTGCCTTCGAATGACGAGCCAGCCTGCACCACCGCAGGCAGCAACTCTGCACAGACCCTCGTTTGAAGTTGTGGGTACTGGAGCAGACCGCCAGCTGTTATTCCGGTGCCGAATCCAATGACCAGCGCCGAGCGCGGCTCTCCCGTATGAATGATAAGGGGAAGCAGAGCCTGGAGCCGCATGTAGCGCAATGAAGGCATTGCATCGCCTGAGTTTGAAACCCCCTGAATATAGAGTCTTCTGAGAGTGTGGTGGCCACTCGCTTGTTTTAGTACGGCGACGGTAGAACCCGCGCTTTCTTTGTAGAAGGTGAGTCTGCCGCCACCTCGGGTTGATGCCAGTAGACGCCCCATACGGTCGGGTGGTGTGATGACAGCAATTGCTAGTGTTATGAATCCAATCACCAACACCGTCCATCGCATCGAGGGTCTAACCATCGACCCGCGTAAGACTGCGCAGAAGCCCAATGCTGCTGCTGCGATTGCCAGTATCGCAAGGGTCCGTACCAGACCGAACGTGGGTACAAGAAAGAATCCTGTCACCAAGGTTCCGACGATGCCGCCAGCAGTATTTAGAGCGATAACAGCCCCTACATCACGCCCCACCGAGTGTTTCCTCGTTACCAATCGAAGGGCCGCCGGAAAAGCAGCTCCAAGCAGAACAGTCGGTACGAACACGATTCCAACAGCAGCAATAAAAAAGCGAGCGCACATGCTTGCAAACTCGCTTCCAGTAGTTGATAGCGTCATGTTTCCGACGATTGCTTGTACGCGAAGTTGCCATACGCTCAAACTAGCAATTTCTAATAGCGCGATAAAGCCAGCGGCGGAGATCAGGAAGCCGAAGGTTCCCCAGGCGTCGGACAGCCGATCGGCAAAGCGAACATACAACGTGCTTCCAGCGGCGAGACCCGCCAAGTAGGTCGCGAGAACGATCGAAAAGGCAAAGCTTCGCGTGCTAAGAAACTGAACGATGGCTTGCGACCATACGACTTCATAACCAAGCGCAACGCCACCAGCCAATGCATAGAGTGCGAACGCGAAGAGGGCTGGCCTGGTCAGCGCTTGAGAGTCTAATGTCTCAGGCGCATTCTGCTCCTTGTGAGAATGACGATTCAGAGCAATGGCTCCGGCTGCCGCTCCGAGGTTGAGCGCTGCCGCCGCATAGGCCGTACCGTGAACCCCAAAGTGGGGCAAGAAGACAAAAGTGCTCAACAGCGCGCCGGCGATTCCTCCGGCTGTATTCGAAGCGTATACGCTCCCTCCTGCCTCAGCAATGCGTTCTGTCCCAAACATCCACAAACGAATGGCAACCGGCAGCGTTCCTCCCATGAGAAACGCAGGTGCTCCGACAAGGAAGAACGGCAGGCACCATGCCAACAAACCGGCTCGAATTTCTATTACTGCGAAAAGAAAAGAGGAGTGGTACAAAGCAACAGTCGTGGTGACGCCGAGTACAGCGATTCCTGCTTCGAGGTAGGGATAGACCAGGAATGGACGCGTAAGCCGATCTGCCCACCGACCAAAATACAAGCCTCCGAACGCAAGCCCTGCGAAGAATGCGCTTACTGCGATTGTCACGGAATATACTTCTGCCCCCACGACCAGTGAGAGTTGCTTGATCCAAAGCACTTGGTAAATCAGAGAGGCTGCGCCAGACAAGAAGAGCACGAAAGCAAGCAACACGGATCTTGCGTTGAAACTAGTACGATTTCGACGCTCGATCGCGGGAGCGGACTTGGCGCCATTAAGATCTTTTGATTTCTTCTTGGAAGCAGAGCCGGATTTCACAGCCGACATGCGGGACCCCTGTAAAAATGAACCGAGTTCATTCACGATGGATGAACCCGGTTCATTTATTCTGCTCGTCGCTTGTTCTTTCAAACAGATTAACGCATACACCGCTCCCAACTCATTCCTTGGGTTTCGGGGCCATATTCACAAACATCTCCGGGTCGATCGTGAAGCTGGCCGGAGCCTGACTTGGTGGATACTCCTTGAATGACTCGACAAACTGTTGGGCAGAGAGTTGCCCCTGAACCGCCAAGTACACATTATGGACTTGCCAATCGTCATACTGATCCGAAATGAGAGGCGCTTTTTCATAAGGATCCATACGTAAATTTTCAATCAACGGGACCCGAAGACATGTAAAGGGATTCGACCATACCTTGTACCCCCCGATCTCTCGCTGCTCGCAAAAAACAAACTTCCAGTTTTCATGTCGCATAGCTACCAGCAGGCCATCGTCATTGAAGTAGTAAAAATTCTTCCGTGGCGAATGTGCCTCCTGCCCTGTCAGGTAAGGAAGAATGTTGTAGCCATCCAGGTGAACCTTATGCGCCATACCACCCGGACCGGTGCCCTTGAGAAGCTGATCCGTGATGTTGGGATTTCCTGCTACTGCCAGTAACGTCGGAAACCAATCAAGTCCAGAGACGATCTCATTAGACCAGACGTTCTCCCTGATATGCCCGGGCCATCGAATCATCGCAGGTACGCGGTACGCCCCCTCCCAGTTCGAGTTCTTTTCGTTCCGGAACGGAGTCATCGCCGCATCAGGCCACGAAAACATATTGGGTCCGTTATCTGTGGTGTAGATGACGATGGTGTCATTTGCAATTCCAAGGTCGTCTAATTTCTTGAGTAACTTGCCAACGTCCTGATCGTGCTCCCACATGCCATCCATGTACTCATTGCCTGGCATCCCGCTCTTTCCTTTGAACTCCGGCCTCACATGGGTGAAGACGTGCATCCTGGTAAAGTTCATCCAACAGAAGAACGGCTTACCAGCCTTTACCTGCTTGTCCATAAAGTCCATGGCGGCGTTCGATGTCTCGTCGTCGATCGTCTCCATGCGCTTGATGTTTAGCGGTCCGGTGTCCTCGATCTTGCCGTCAGCAAAGGAATGAATAACACCGCGTGGGTTGTACACCTTTAAAAAGATCGGATCGTCCGTGGGCCAGTACGGCATCTCCGGCTCCTGCTCCGCGTTCAGGTGGTACAGGTTGCCAAAGAATTCGTCGAAGCCATGATTCGTCGGCAGATACTCGTCACGGTCTCCCAAGTGGTTCTTGCCGAACTGCCCGGTTGCATATCCGAGCGGCTTGATTGCCTCCGCGATCGTAATATCGCGCTTCTGGATTCCCACCGGAGCGCCTGGAACGCCTACCTTGGTCATTCCCGTTCTCACCGCAACCTGTCCGGTGATAAAGGTCGCTCGCCCTGCTGTGCAGCTATTCTCAGCGTAGTAGTCGGTGAACGTCATTCCGTGTTCGCCGATGCTGTCGATGTTCGGTGTCATCATGCCCATCAGGCCGTGTGTATAGCGGCTGATGTTGCTCTGACCAATGTCATCGCCAAAGATGACCAGGATGTTCGGCTTCTTGGCCTGCCCGAAAGAAGCCTGCGGCGCGAAGAGAACCATTAGCGATAGAGCCGCAAAAAAATATAGGGGCATCCGAAGAACTGCCAACCTTCGGCAGTTCAAATAACGATGAGTTTCTGAGATCATAAGCGCTCCCTTGGAATGAAGGTGCTCAGATGCATAATGCTGAATCGGCAACGTGAATCGACCGGCAGGGATCTACACAGCGGGAACGAAAGATTGAATCACCGGGGAGCGCATCCCACGTGCTTGCTCATCTAACAGTTCGTTTCATCTAATCCAGGTGAAACACTGTTCCCGAAGGCACAACTCAAGTGTTCTGAGCTGCATCGAGATTGTCCTTTGCAAGACTCTCAAAGTCAAGTAGGAATTGAGTCAAATCCCGTCGCTCTAAGGTTTTACTCTCTGCTAATGCGTTCGCACACGGTTTTGACGAGGTAGAGGTATTAGATGGGCGCGCTTTTCCGGAGTAGCTTTCTTGAATATTTAGATGTGCAGTCTGAAAAGTTATCTCAACCAGTGCTGTAAACCGCATCGCGGTTGAACTCCATTTTGTTGACAGTGATGTGGACGAAATATAGGGTGGGAGCAACGAAACCGTCTCTCGCGGCTAAGTTAATGATGGAGGCGGAATTGAGTCTTGGTAAATGGATTAGGACAATTGCTACCGATAGCCACTTCCTGGTTCCTTTTTTTGTATTGCTGGCTGGTGTGGCCCTCTTGGTTGTGTTGCACTGATTACGCGCAAGTTCAAAGGCTGGGGTGTAAGGCCAAAACAGATGGATGGCAGGTGCGGTGCAAACAATAAAGCGTTTTGGAGTGTCGCTGCACGGCCTGGGCGTAATCTGTGGACTGACGGCCGGGGTCTGGCTTGGGGCGGCGGAAGCTCCTACAAAACTTGTGAACTCGGGGTTCTCTCCGTTCGCGATCTCGCTTTGCATGGTGGCAGGAGTTTTTACAGCTCGATGGACCTTTCCTACATTGCTGAAGGGCACAAAATATGTATTTGCCGACCTTGCCAAGAGGAAACATCTGATTGTATGGGCTCTGCTGGCTGGCGCATTGTGGGCGGTCGCAAATACGCTGACCGTCTTTGCGATTCGCGATGTTGGGCTGGCTGTCGCGTTTCCGATGTGGAACGCGAATTCGTTGATTGGACTGTTCTGGGGCCGAGTGCTGTTCCGTGAACTTGAAGGCGCGAGCGGGAAGAACATCGGCAAAGTAGTGATGGGCGCTGTTCTGATCGTAACTGCCGCTGTGATGCTTGGCTTCAGCACCATTCATGGCAGTTCGATGGGACAGCATGCATTTCGCGGCATCGTCGCGGCTCTCGGTGCGAGTCTAATGTGGGGAACGATGTATGTTCCGTACCGCAAAGCATATCTGAGCGGAATGAATCCTCTTTCATTTGTGACGGCGTTCACAGTTGGAGAGTTGGGGACGGTCTTGGGGTTGACGCTATCCCTGGATGGTGGAATCCATTCTTCCGCGTTCCAGTTGTTTCGTATGCCGGGGGTATTGTTCTGGCTCTTCCTCGGAGGCTTTGTTTGGGTGGTTGGTGATCTATTTCAGCAATTCGCGGCTAAGTATTTAGGGATTGGAAGGGGGATACCGCTTTCGAATACCAATCAACTTTGGGGGCTGGCGTGGGGAGCACTTGTGTTTGGCGAACTCGCAACCGCTGACCGACAACACATGTTGCTGGTAGTGGGCGGCTCAGTCCTGATGATCTTTGGCGCCTTGGCAATAAGCACTGCGGTCGCTTCAGCAAAAGAGCAAAGTTCGACAAACGAGGCGGTTCTTCGGGAGTGCAACCGATACGGGTTGGACTATCATCGAGCGATGATGGCTCAAGCAGGGATTGAGAGCGGCGGAGAAGATGAACGGAGACGCTGGTGGGATTACGCGATCGTCCTAATAGCGACAGGAAGTTTTATCGCTTTAGGCGTCCGAGCGATAGTGCCGCCCCTAGCGATGAACCTTAAGTGGGTCGCCGTGATGGCAATTCTCCTGGCGGTTAGCTTAGCCGTAGGTGGTTTGAGCCTGTGGCGCCGGACGCGGTTTTCTTAGGCCGAATCTTTTGTGCGATAGTCAGTTTTGCGTGTCTCAACGAAACTTGTTGAATCGCCAATCGCAGAGCACGGCTGATTTGCCATTCACCTCTTCTGCTCTTATAGTTTGGGTAACGTAGATTTAGTCGAACCAGCCGGAGGATGTTTCATGGGTGCCCATTCAATTTCTACTGATGCTCCTCTGAAAGATATGGATGAGTGGGATGACTTTCTCACCGGTCGATATCAAGAGGGGAAGAGCGAAGATGAATTCCGTCAATATGACGAAAAAGCTACTCCGGGTGTAGCTGAGTTCTATCGGCTCAATCATCAACATCAGACTTTTGACTACGTGATAGCGAAAGAGAAGGAGTATTTTGGGCTCAACAAGGGCGAGAAAAGTATTTGGGAGGCTGCAGAGTTTCTCAACACGCTAGTTGACGATAGCGATCCCGATACTGATCTCACCCAAATCGAGCATTTGCTGCAAACCTCAGAGGCTATTCGAAAGGACGGACATCCGCGATGGTTCGTATTGACCGGATTTATCCATGACTTGGGCAAAGTTCTTTGCCTCTGGGGTGAGCCGCAGTGGGGCGTCGTAGGCGATACTTTTCCTGTGGGCTGCGCCTATTCGAAGAACATTGTTTTTCCGGAATACTTTGCAGCAAACCCCGACATCAAGAACCCGCTTTATCAGACTAAATATGGTATCTACCAGCCAAACTGCGGACTTGAAAACGTACACCTTTCGTTTGGTCACGATGGATATATTGGCGAAGTAATGAAGAATTACATGCCGGAAGAGTCTTTATATATGCTGCGCTATCACTCCTTTTATGCAGCGCATCGGCACGGTGCATACCGCCACCTGATGAATGATCATGATACAGAGATGTTGGAGTGGGTGAACAAGTTCAACGTCTATGACCTGTATTCCAAGGGACACACAAAGCCGGATTTAAAAAATCTCAAGCCATACTACGACGATTTATTTGGTGAATTCTTTCCCCCGAAGATCAGCTGGTAAGAGTTCGATTTATCCGTCAACGATCTGAGGTGCTTTGTTTGCGTTCGCACCTGCTTGAGTTGATTTTTGTCTCTGGCTCAAATCACCACGTCGAATCAGTATCTTCTGGACGCATTGCTTCTGTGAGTACACGTCCCACAGCCGCACTTGGACGATTGATACGGAGCAGTGAAGCAAGTGTTGCCGCGATGTCCACTGGCACCACCACACCGTGGTAAGTCCCCGGCACAAATGCCGCTCCAAAGAGCTCCAGCGGAACATGCCTGTCATAGCTGTTTGCAGAGAATGCGTTGTTCCTGAACCACTCCACGGGAACTGGTACGGGTCGAAGTTTAGATGAAGAGCCCAGCCAACATAGGGTGAGTAAGTTGTCGATATGTCATCGATATCGCGGACGTTGGGGCTCCATTTACAGTAGTTGTATGACGAAATTGTCGAAAGTCGACCTGGTCGGTGTTGGGCTGAACGCCACTGATACGGTTATCCCGCTCTCAAAGTATCCGTCACGAGGCTCTAAGGTTGAGTACCGGAATGCAACTGTCTTACCTGGAGGCCAAGTCGCATCAACTGTTGTTGCGTGTCAGCAATGGGGTCTTCAGACACGCTACGTGGGGAAGCTTGGTGACGATGACGCTGCAAGACTGCATCGAGAGGCCTTTGCTCATGCAGGTGTGGAAACGAAGCTTGTCACCGTTCCAGGAGGCGCCAGCCCGCAGTCGCTGATACTCGTTGATGATGAGGGCGAACGGACTGTGCTTTGTAGGCGGGATGAAAGGCTTATTCTTCGACCCACAGAACTCGAGCGTGAATGGATCGTCAACGCCCGTGCTCTTCACATCGATGGTTACGATACCGCTGCGGCAACGATAGCTTCGCACTGGGCTCGCGCTGCGGGAATCCCGGTAATCGCGGATTTAGATGAGATCTATCCGGGCGTGGAAGATTTACTCGCGAACATTGACTATCTCATTGTGAGTCGGGATTTCCCATGTCGGCTTATGGCGGAAACCAGCTTGGAAGAAGCGCTGCGGCGGATGCAAGGCCGTTACGGATGTCTTCTCGCCGCTGCGACGTTGGGAGAGGACGGAGTGCTGGCCTGGAATGGTAAACAGTTCCACCACACTCCTGCCTATCATGTTCCTGTAGTCGACACGACCGGGGCCGGGGATATCTTTCACGCAGGATTTATCTATGGACTACTTCAAGATTGGTCGCTGGAGCGACAACTTGATTTTGCATGTGCTGCGGCAGCTTTGAATTGCATGGCAGTGGGTGCCAGAGGCGGTATCCAGTCTATCGAGGTAGTTGAGAATTTAATAGCAACCGGCTCTCGACATCATTCCACCTATTGCGCCGCGAACACAGACTGTTTACTGAGCTAACTCAAAAGAGTATGGATGTTGCATAGTGAGTGTTGTTGGCAAGTAAGATGGCCTCCTCGCTAAATTATGTCCTCATGGCGTAGCTTTCTGCCTAAGAGCGATTCTTTGTGCTGTTCGGCACTTCTTCGCCATATCTTCTCGCAAAATCTGCTCTCTCCGACCGGTCGAGTTGTTTAGCTACTCGTGATGCCTTAACGAATCTCGGGCTGCTATCGTTCGCAATTTGACCTTTCAACTCTCATTCCTACCATCAAGTGTTTCCCCTCACACTTCAGTGGCATTTTCAAGATAGAAGCTCTGTGTCTGACGCAAAAAATCGCCCCAGTTCAGGGGATTCCGCTGACACCTTAGGACTATGGCCGGGTAACGACAACTAGGGGATTCTTGTAACTGTCGAAGCAATTGAGACTTCCTTCCATCCATTCTTAGTCGGCGACCGCGCAGGCCCTAAGAACCGGCTCGTTTAGTTACGCAAAGAAACACCAAGAGCTTTCCAAATGCGCGGTTCGCCACCTGAAGGCTCCTCTATCGGGCTATTCGAAGTTACGGAGATGTATATGTCGTCCTGCTGTGTCACTGTGAAAAGCCGGTTTGGATATGTAGCGTCTGGCTACGGGGCCTTTTCAAAGATCGTTTTTGCTTTGACGGTTCTTATGATTGCGATGTCGTGTGCTGTGGCCGAATCGCAAACTGCAACGATCACTACACTCGCGGTGAATCCAGCGAGCGCAGCCAATGGCTCCGTATTCGGTATGACGGCAACAGTGAATGCAGGTGCGACGTCACTTGCGGGCGGCACAGTTACTTTCCGAGATACTTACAACGGCATCACACAGGTGCTTGGTACCGTTCAGGTCCAATCAGCCCACGGCACCAAAGGCAATGCAGTTCTCCAGCAACCATTGGGCGGAATTGGCACGCACTCTGTTGTAGCAACTTTTAATGCGCCAAAGAATTTTTCAGGTAGCTTCTCTAGTCCCGCAGCTGTAGCTACCGTTACCGGTTTATACCCAACGACGGCTAGCCTTCTTAACTCCGGAGGGTCAGCAGGCAACTGGTCACTCACTACGACGATCTTGGGAATTGGCACCACAACTCTGTCACCGACTGGAACTGTATCTCTTCTGGACACGAGCAATGCGAATCTACTCGTAGGTTCAGGCGGACTTGGCACAGGTACCGTCGGGCATCAGACGATCGTGGGCGGAAATTCTCCGATTCCTGTTGGGAACAAGCCACAAAGTGTAGTTGCGGGCGACTTCAACGGCGACGGGTTCATTGATCTTGCTGTTCTCAATGCAAGCGACACGAACATAAGCATCTTGATTGGAAATGGTGCGGGCAAATTTACCGCCACCGCAACAAAATACGCGACTGGTACCGGTCCAGTTGCCATTGTCACAGCAGACTTTAATGGCGATGGCAAACTCGATCTCGCAGTGGCAAACTCCAGCGCTGGTACGGCTGGTATCCTCATCGGAAACGGTGATGGCACGTTCAACACGCAGACCCCATATGCCGTTACTCCGCTCACAAGCTCCACATCGCTTGCAGTAGGCGATTTCGATGGGGATGGCATTCCCGATCTCGCAGTTGCAGGTAACCCCGCGACCGGTGGTGCAGTGGTCATCTTGAAGGGCGATGGAAATGGCGGCTTTACTGATCTCACGTCATCGGGAGTCGTTGTTGGCAACGCACCGTCTTCCATCGCAGTAGGAGACTTCAACAGAGATGGAAACTTAGACTTCGCGGTTGCAAACAAAAATGACAATTCGGTCAGCATCATGCGTGGTGACGGAAGCGGAACAAACTTTACTGACTTCACCTTCGGCCTCCCCAGTGGAGCTAGCCCAACTGTGATCACCGCAGTGGATCTCAATGCGGATGGAAACCTTGATCTTGTAGTCGCCGACAGCAATAACAGCAAAATTGATATTTACAAGGGAAGCGGGTCAGGCACCTTCACACTGCAGGGAACCGCTGCCACTGGCCGTACTCCCATGTCCATCACGGCGGGGGACTTCAACGCGGATGGCAAGATCGACCTTGCAGTAGCAAATTACAACTCCGCAACCGCCAGCGTGCTGCTTGGCAATGGCGATTTAACCTTTCAGCCTCAAGCAACACCAGCGGTCGGAACAAATCCCTTCTCGATAACGACAGGAGACTTCAACGGAGATGGAAGTGCAGATCTTGCAGTTGCAAATAACACTAGCAACAACGTAAGCATTCTTCTAAACGAGATCACGGATACCGCAAGTGTATTGATCACCGGAGTATCAATTCCTGGCGGTGGCAACCATAATGTCGAGGCGTCCTATCCGGGAGATTCCAGCTTCAACGCAAGCATCTCTAACACTGTGTCGCTGGCCGCGACGAAGGTAGCGACGACAGAACTCTTGAGCGCAAGCACGACCACACCTACGTATGGGCAGCAGGTGGTCCTTACGGCAACGCTGCAGAACACTCCTCTGCAGGTTGGTGCCCTGATACCAACGGGCACAGTCACATTCAAAGACGGTGGCACAACGCTCGGCTCTCCAGTGACGATCTCGGGAGGTGTGGCAACCCTTAACACGACAAGCCTCACGATAAATAGCAACAGCATTACCGCGACCTATTCCGGTGATGCTAACTTCGCAGCGAGTCCCGCATCCGCTGCGCTAAACATCACTGTGAGCCAGGCGACTCCGACCATCGCTTTCACGGTGGCGAATAAGACCTACGGGGCTGCCTCCTTCACGGTTGCTGCTACTTCAAACTCGACCGGGGCCTTTACCTACTTGGTGGTCTCGGGGCCGGCAACGATCTCTGGATCCACAGTGACCCTGACGGCGGCAGGCACGGTAGTGCTGAAAGCCTCCGAGGCTGCGGACAGCAACTATGTGGCAGCTACCCAGACGGCGACCTTCAGCGTGGCCCAAGGTACCCCGACGATTGCTTTCACGGTATCGAGCCAGACTTATGGGACTCCCTTCACGGTGGCTGCTACATCGAACTCAACCGGTGCCTTTACCTATTCGGTGGTTTCGGGACTGGCGACGGTCTCTGGTAACACGGTGACGCCGACGGGTGTAGGTACGGTGGTATTGCAGGCGTCTGAGGTTGCGGACAGCAACTATATCGCCGGTAGCAAGAACGCCACCTTCACCGTAGGCAAGGGAACGCCAACGATCACCTTCTCGGTATCAAACCAGATCTACGGTGTTACTCCCTTCACGGTTGCTGCGACTTCGAACTCGAGCGGTGCCTTCACCTACTCGGTAGTCTCGGGACCGGCTACGGTCTCTGGTTCCACTGTCACCTTGACGGGTGCAGGCACGGTGGTCTTGAAGGCCTCTGAGGCTACCAGCACCAACTACATTGCCTCAACCCAGACCGCTACCTTCACTGTGGGACAAGGTACCCCGACGATCGCCTGGGCCAACCCGGCACCAATCAGCTACGGGATGCTCCTATGGGGTGCACAACTAAATGCGTCATCATCTGTCGCAGGAACTTACTCCTACAGTCCGTCCGCCTTAACGTTACTTACACCCGGCTCTCACACTCTTAACGTCGTCTTTACCCCCACAAGCAGCAACTACACGACTGCAAGCGCCAGTGCCACACTCGTTGTAAATCTCGCAACTCCGCAGATAAGCTGGGCGACCCCAGCGCCAATCACTTACGGCACGGCATTGAGTGGAATACAACTCGATGCCACCGTAGGCATCTACAACATGGTCCCCCTGGCCTCGTTCTATAACGTCAGCGGAATTTACACCGACGGGTTGAGCTTTAACTCGGGAGGATTTGATGGAGGAGGTAGCGCCTATTCAGCCAATCTGTTGGGAACTTCTGTCACTTGGAACAACATAACCTTTCCGTTAGGTCCCGCAAATGCGCCTGATGCGGTTAGTAATACGACGGTCAGTCTCCCTCCCGGTCACTACAGCTCTCTTGCAATGCTTGGCGCGCTCGTAAATAACGCGATACCACCCTCCGGCACCTTTGTTGTCACATATACCGATGGGACAACTTCCTCAACAACTCAAAGCTTGAGCGACTGGGTTTATCCGCTGAATTATGCTGGCGAGACTAACGTAACGTGTGTTCCTTATCGCAATACGTCCGGCGGCGGCCAAGACGGGCATCTCACATGCGTCTACGGCTACCAGATTCCGCTCGACAACACGAGAATAGTTCAAAGCCTCACGCTTCCGGCTACGCGAAATATAGTAATGCTCGCCATGGCGCTTGTTGCTCCAGCTCCAGGCACTCCGCCACCTGCATTGGTGTACACGCCTTCGTTGGGCGCTATCCTGCCCACCGGAGAAAATACTCTTTCAGCCACATTCACTCCCCTTCCAGCAGACCAGCCGAACTACACGTCTGCGACCGGGAGCGTAAATCTGCTTGTAAATCCGGCAAACGCGACGACTCTCAACTGGCCCACGCCCGCACCTATCACGTATGGGACCGCCCTCAGCACCACACAACTCAACGCAGTTGCGTACACGATTCCGGGAACGACATCTGTTTCGCTCTCGTCCTACTACCGCGTGAATGCCTTTCAAACCGACGGATCGACCTTCTCGACTGGAGGCTTCGATAATAGCGGAAATGCGTACTCGTCTAACCTCGTCGGCTCTTCTATCGTCTGGCAAGGGCAAACATATTCACTTGGACCTGCGAACCTTCCGGACGCAGTCACCAGTACAACGATTGCACTTCCACAAGGAAATTTTGCTCTACTGTCAGTGATTGGTGCGTCGACTACGACTGGCCAGACCGCGCAAGCCTTAACGGTTACCTACACCGATGGCACCTCCTCAATTTTCCATATCAACCTTAGTTGCTGGACACAATCCGAGAACTATGTGGCCGAGACCATCGTTTCGACGACTGCCTATCGAAATACCGGTAGCGGAGGTCGAACAACCGGCACTGCCAATCTGTACGGATTCCAACTACCTCTCGATAACACCAAGGTGGTGCAGAGCGTCACGCTCCCGAATAATCGCAACATCGTAGTTGTGGCGATGGCGCTCAGCACGTCGTCTACTCCAACTGTAGTGCCTGGTACCTATGTCTACACTCCGCCGTCCGGAACTGTCCCCGCCGCCGGCACCGTTCCACTTAGCGTCGTCTTTACCCCTTCGAGTACGAGCTACGGGGGAGCCACAAAGACCGTGCAGCTTCAAGTCAATAAAGCCCCTCTCACGGTCACATCCAATAATGAGTCTGTTGTTTACGGCAACGCTGTACCTGCTTACACCTCTTCAATTACCGGCTTCGTGAACGGGGATACTCAGTCGAGCTCTGTTACAGGATCCCCAATCTTAACCACAACTCCGGCAGCGCCTGCTGCGGCGGGAATTTACCCGATCACGGCAACGCTCGGCTCTCTTGCCTCCAGTAACTACAGCTTTACCTTCCCACCGCCACCGCCGGGCAGCCTCACCATTACCCAGAGCAGTGCGTACACCATCACCTGGAACTCCGCGACCGTTACTTATGGGGCCGCCACTATTGGGTCAGGTTCGCTCAAAGCTACGGCAAGTATCCCAGGCACCTTTACGTACAGTCCGGCAGCAGGGACAGTGCTTCCGGCCAGCGCCACTCCGGTGGTCGTGACCGCGACCTTCACCCCAACCGACACGGTCGACTACGCGGGCCAGAGCGCAACGGCCAGCATCACCGTGACCCCTGCGGTCCTGACGGTCAAGGCAAACAGTTTCTCCCGTGCGTATAACACTCCGAACCCGACCTTTACCGGTAGCATTACCGGTGCCGTCAATAGCGATACCTTCACCGAGAGCTTCTCAACGACCGCGGTACTCACTTCGGCTGCAGGCCCGTATCCCATCACTCCTACCGCTGCTGGCGCCAACCTCAGCAACTACACCATTACGAACAGCCCTGGTACCCTGACGATTACCCAGAGCAGCGCCTACACCATCACCTGGCCGAGCCAGTCGATCGTCTACGGGACCGCGATCGGCGGAGCGACCGGGATCAAGGCGACGGCCTCGATCGGGGGCAGCTTCACCTACAGCCCGGCCGCAGGCACGGTGCTCCCAGTGAGCGCGACCCCGGTAGTCGTGACCGCCACCTTCACCCCAACCGACACGGTCGACTACGCGGGCCAGAGCGCGACCGCGAACATCACCGTGACCCCTGCGGTGCTGACGGTCAAGGCCGTGGATGCGACCCGCCCCTACGGCGCCGCTGACCCAACCTTCACCGACACCATCACGGGCTACGTCAACGGCGACACGTCCTCCGTAGTCACGGGCACAGCAGCTCTCACCTCGACCGACACCGCGACCTCGCCGGTCGGGAGCTACCCGATCACGGCCGCAGTGGGGACGCTGACCGCCAAGAACTACAGCTTCGTCTTCACCCCCGGGACCCTGACGGTGACCCAGGCCACCGCCAGCGCGTACACCATCACCTGGCCAAGCCAGTCGATCGTCTACGGGACTGCGATCGGCGGCGCCACCGGGATCAAGGCGACGGCCTCGATCGGGGGCAGCTTCACCTACAGCCCTGCCGCAGGCACGGTGCTCCCGGTCAGCGCGACCCCAGTGGTGGTGACCGCCACCTTCACCCCAACCGACACCACCGACTACGCGGGCCAGGTCGCGACGGCCAGCATCACCGTGACCCCGGCGGTGCTGACGGTCAAGGCCGTGGATGCGACCCGCCCCTACGGCGCAGCTGACCCAACCTTCACCGACACCATCACGGGCTACGTCAACGGCGACACGTCCTCCGTAGTCACGGGCACAGCAGCTCTCACCTCGACCGACACCGCGACCTCGCCGGTCGGGAGCTACCCGATCACGGCCGCAGTGGGGACGCTGACCGCCAAGAACTACAGCTTCGTCTTCACCCCCGGGACCCTGACGGTGACCCAGGCCACCGCCAGCGCGTACACCATCACCTGGCCAAGCCAGTCGATCGTCTACGGGACTGCGATCGGCGGCGCCACCGGGATCAAGGCGACGGCCTCGATCGGGGGCAGCTTCACCTACAGCCCTGCCGCAGGCACGGTGCTCCCGGTCAGCGCGACTCCAGTGGTGGTGACCGCCACCTTCACCCCAACCGACACCACCGACTACGCGGGCCAGGTCGCGACGGCCAGCATCACCGTGACCCCGGCGGTGCTGACGGTCAAGGCCGTGGATGCGACCCGCCCCTACGGCGCAGCTGATCCAACCTTCACCGACACCATCACGGGCTACGTCAACGGCGACACGCCCTCCGTAGTCACGGGCACAGCAGCTCTCACCTCGACCGACACCGCGACCTCGCCGGTCGGGAGCTACCCGATCACGGCCGCAGTGGGGACGCTGACCGCCAAGAACTACAGCTTCGTCTTCACCCCCGGGACCCTGAGCATCACCCAGGCCACCGCCAGCGCCTACACCATCACCTGGCCGAGCCAGTCGATCGTCTACGGGACTGCGATCGGCGGCACCACGGGGATCAAGGCGACGGCCTCGATCGCGGGCAGCTTCACCTACAGCCCGGCCGCAGGCACGGTGCTCCCAGTCAGCGCCACCCCGGTAGTCGTGACCGCCACCTTCACCCCAACCGACACGGTCGACTACGCGGGCCAGAGCGCAACGGCCAGCATCACCGTGACCCCTGCGGTGCTGACGGTCAAGGCCGCGGATGCGACCCGACCCTACGGCGCAGCCGACCCGACCTTCACCGACACCATCACGGGCTACGTCAACGGCGACACGCCCTCCGTAGTCACGGGCACAGCAGCTCTCACCTCGACCGACACCGCGACCTCGCCGGTCGGGAGCTACCCGATCACGGCCGCAGTGGGGACGCTGACCGCCAAGAACTACAGCTTCGTCTTCACCCCCGGGACCCTGAGCATCACCCAGGCCACCGCCAGCGCCTACACCATCACCTGGCCGAGCCAGTCGATCGTCTACGGGACCGCGATCGGCGGCGCCACGGGCATCAAGGCGACCGCCTCGATCGCGGGCAGCTTCACCTACAGCCCGGCCGCAGGCACGGTGCTCCCGGTGAGCGCCACTCCGGTAGTCGTGACCGCCACCTTCACCCCAACCGACACGGTCGACTACGCGGGCCAGGTCGCGACGGCCAGCATCACCGTGACCCCTGCGGTGCTGACGGTCAAGGCCGCGGATGCGACCCGACCCTACGGCGCAGCTGACCCAACCTTCACCGACACCATCACGGGCTACGTCAACGGCGACACGTCCTCCGTAGTCACGGGCACAGCAAGCTCTCACCTCGACCGACACCGCGACCTCGCCGGTCGGGAGCTACCCGATCACGGCCGCAGTGGGGACGCTGACCGCCAAGAACTACAGCTTCGTCTTCACCCCCGGGACCCTGACGGTGACCCAGGCCACCGCCAGCGCGTACACCATCACCTGGCCAAGCCAGTCGATCGTCTACGGGACTGCGATCGGCGGCGCCACCGGGATCAAGGCGACGGCCTCGATCGGGGGCAGCTTCACCTACAGCCCGGCCGCAGGCACGGTGCTCCCGGTCAGCGCGACTCCAGTGGTGGTGACCGCCACCTTCACCCCAACCGACACCACCGACTACGCGGGCCAGGCCGCGACGGCCAGCATCACCGTGACCCCGGCGGTGCTGACGGTCAAGGCCGTGGATGCGACCCGCCCCTACGGCGCAGCTGATCCAACCTTCACCGACACCATCACGGGCTACGTCAACGGCGACACGCCCTCCGTAGTCACGGGCACAGCAGCTCTCACCTCGACCGACACCGCGACCTCGCCGGTCGGGAGCTACCCGATCACGGCCGCAGTGGGGACGCTGACCGCCAAGAACTACAGCTTCGTCTTCACCCCCGGGACCCTGAGCATCACCCAGGCCACCGCCAGCGCCTACACCATCACCTGGCCGAGCCAGTCGATCGTCTACGGGACTGCGATCGGCGGCGCCACGGGCATCAAGGCGACGGCCTCGATCGCGGGCAGCTTCACCTACAGCCCGGCCGCAGGCACGGTGCTCCCAGTCAGCGCCACCCCGGTAGTCGTGACCGCCACCTTCACCCCAACCGACACGGTCGACTACGCGGGCCAGAGCGCAACGGCCAGCATCACCGTGACCCCTGCGGTGCTGACGGTCAAGGCCGCGGATGCGACCCGACCCTACGGCGCAGCCGACCCGACCTTCACCGACACCATCACGGGCTACGTCAACGGCGACACGCCCTCCGTAGTCACGGGCACAGCAGCTCTCACCTCGACCGACACCGCGACCTCGCCGGTCGGGAGCTACCCGATCACGGCCGCAGTGGGGACGCTGACCGCCAAGAACTACAGCTTCGTCTTCACCCCCGGGACCCTGAGCATCACCCAGGCCACCGCCAGCGCCTACACCATCACCTGGCCGAGCCAGTCGATCGTCTACGGGACCGCGATCGGCGGCGCCACGGGCATCAAGGCGACCGCCTCGATCGCGGGCAGCTTCACCTACAGCCCGGCCGCAGGCACGGTGCTCCCGGTGAGCGCCACTCCGGTAGTCGTGACCGCCACCTTCACCCCAACCGACACGGTCGACTACGCGGGCCAGGTCGCGACGGCCAGCATCACCGTGACCCCTGCGGTGCTGACGGTCAAGGCCGCGGATGCGACCCGACCCTACGGCGCAGCCGACCCGACCTTCACCGACACCATCACGGGCTACGTCAACGGCGACACGTCCTCCGTAGTCACGGGCACAGCAGCTCTCACCTCGACCGACACCGCCACCTCGCCGGTCGGGAGCTACCCGATCACGGCCGCAGTGGGGACGCTGACCGCCAAGAACTACAGCTTCGTCTTCACCCCCGGGACCCTGAGCATCACCCAGGCCACCGCCAGCGCGTACACCATCACCTGGCCGAGCCAGTCGATCGTCTACGGGACCGCGATCGGCGGCACCACCGGGATCAAGGCAACGGCCTCGATCGCGGGCAGCTTCACCTACAGCCCTGCCGCAGGCACGGTGCTCCCGGTCAGCGCGACCCCGGTAGTCGTGACCGCCACCTTCACCCCAACCGACACGGTCGACTACGCGGGCCAGAGCGCGACGGCCAGCATCACGGTGACCCCGACGGTGCTGACGGTCAAGGCCGTGGATGCGACCCGCCCCTACGGCGCCGCTGACCCAACCTTCACCGACACCATCACGGGCTACGTCAACGGCGACACGTCCTCCGTAGTCACGGGCACAGCAGCTCTCACCTCGACCGACACCGCGACCTCGCCGGTCGGGAGCTACCCGATCACGGCCGCAGTGGGGACCCTGACCGCCAAGAACTACAGCTTCGTCTTCACCCCCGGGACCCTGACGGTGACCCAGGCCACCGCCAGCGCCTACACCATCACCTGGCCGAGCCAGTCGATCGTCTACGGGACTGCGATCGGCGGCACCACGGGCATCAAGGCGACGGCCTCGATCGGGGGCAGCTTCACCTACAGCCCTGCCGCAGGCACGGTGCTCCCGGTGAGCGCGACCCCAGTGGTGGTGACCGCCACCTTCACCCCAACCGACACCACCGACTACGCGGGCCAGGTCGCGACCGCCAGCATCACCGTGACCCCTGCGGTGCTGACGGTCAAGGCCGTGGATGCGACCCGACCCTACGGCGCAGCTGACCCAACCTTCACCGACACCATCACGGGCTACGTCAACGGCGACACGTCCTCCGTAGTCACGGGCACAGCAGCTCTCACCTCGACCGACACCGCGACCTCGCCGGTCGGGAGCTACCCGATCACGGCCGCAGTGGGGACGCTGACCGCCAAGAACTACAGCTTCGTCTTCACCCCCGGGACCCTGAGCATCACCCAGGCCACCGCCAGCGCCTACACCATCACCTGGCCAAGCCAGTCGATCGTCTACGGGACTGCGATCGGCGGCACCACGGGGATCAAGGCGACGGCCTCGATCGCGGGCAGCTTCACCTACAGCCCGGCCGCAGGCACGGTGCTCCCAGTCAGCGCCACCCCGGTAGTCGTGACCGCCACCTTCACCCCAACCGACACGGTCGACTACGCGGGCCAGAGCGCAACGGCCAGCATCACCGTGACCCCTGCGGTGCTGACGGTCAAGGCCGTGGATGCGACCCGCCCCTACGGCGCAGCCGACCCGACCTTCACCGACACCATCACGGGCTACGTCAACGGCGACACGTCCTCCGTAGTCACGGGCACAGCAGCTCTCACCTCGACCGACACCGCGACCTCGCCGGTCGGGAGCTACCCGATCACGGCCGCAGTGGGAAGCCTGACGGCCAAGAACTACAGCTTCGTCTTCACCCCCGGGACCCTGAGCATCACCCAGGCCACCGCCAGCGCCTACACCATCACCTGGCCGAGCCAGTCGATCGTCTACGGGACTGCGATCGGCGGCGCCACGGGCATCAAGGCGACCGCCTCGATCGCGGGCAGCTTCACCTACAGCCCGGCCGCAGGCACGGTGCTCCCAGTCAGCGCCACCCCGGTAGTCGTGACCGCCACCTTCACCCCAACCGACACGGTCGACTACGCGGGCCAGGTCGCGACGGCCAGCATCACCGTGACCCCGGCGGTGCTGACGGTCAAGGCCGTGGATGCGACCCGCCCCTACGGCGCCGCTGACCCAACCTTCACCGACACCATCACGGGCTACGTCAACGGCGACACGTCCTCCGTAGTCACGGGCACAGCAGCTCTCACCTCGACCGACACCGCGACCTCGCCGGTCGGGAGCTACCCGATCACGGCCGCAGTGGGGACGCTGACCGCCAAGAACTACAGCTTCGTCTTCACCCCCGGGACCCTGAGCATCACCCAGGCCACCGCCAGCGCCTACACCATCACCTGGCCGAGCCAGTCGATCGTCTACGGGACTGCGATCGGCGGCGCCACGGGCATCAAGGCGACGGCCTCGATCGGGGGCAGCTTCACCTACAGCCCGGCAGCCGGCACGGTGCTCCCAGTGAGCGCGACTCCAGTGGTGGTGACCGCCACCTTCACCCCAACCGACACGGTCGACTACGCGGGCCAGAGCGCGACGGCCAGCATCACGGTGACCCCGGCGGTGCTGACGGTCAAGGCCGTGGATGCGACCCGACCCTACGGCGCAGCTGACCCAACCTTCACCGACACCATCACGGGCTACGTCAACGGCGACACGTCCTCCGTAGTCACGGGCACAGCAGCTCTCACCTCGACCGACACCGCGACCTCGCCGGTCGGGAGCTACCCGATCACGGCCGCAGTGGGGACGCTGACCGCCAAGAACTACAGCTTCGTCTTCACCCCCGGGACCCTGAGCATCACCCAGGCCACCGCCAGCGCCTACACCATCACCTGGCCGAGCCAGTCGATCGTCTACGGGACCGCGATCGGCGGCGCCACGGGCATCAAGGCGACCGCCTCGATCGCGGGCAGCTTCACCTACAGCCCGGCCGCAGGCACGGTGCTCCCGGTCAGCGCGACCCCGGTAGTCGTGACCGCCACCTTCACCCCAACCGACACGGTCGACTACGCGGGCCAGAGCGCGACGGCCAGCATCACCGTG
Source organism: Tunturiibacter lichenicola (assembly GCF_051013355.1). GTDB lineage: Bacteria > Acidobacteriota > Terriglobia > Terriglobales > Acidobacteriaceae > Edaphobacter > Edaphobacter lichenicola_F. Next base: position 2,998,832 of record NZ_CP132944.1, read on the forward strand.
ACCCCGGCGGTGCTGACGGTCAAGGCCGTGGATGCGACCCGCCCCTACGGCGCCGCTGACCCAACCTTCACCGACACCATCACGGGCTACGTCAACGGCGACACGTCCTCCGTAGTCACGGGCACAGCAGCTCTCACCTCGACCGACACCGCGACCTCGCCGGTCGGGAGCTACCCGATCACGGCCGCAGTGGGGACGCTGACCGCCAAGAACTACAGCTTCGTCTTCACCCCCGGGACCCTGAGCATCACCCAGGCCACCGCCAGCGCCTACACCATCACCTGGCCGAGCCAGTCGATCGTCTACGGGACCGCGATCGGCGGCGCCACGGGCATCAAGGCGACCGCCTCGATCGCGGGCAGCTTCACCTACAGCCCGGCCGCAGGCACGGTGCTCCCGGTGAGCGCCACTCCGGTAGTCGTGACCGCCACCTTCACCCCAACCGACACGGTCGACTACGCGGGCCAGGTCGCGACGGCCAGCATCACCGTGACCCCTGCGGTGCTGACGGTCAAGGCCGCGGATGCGACCCGACCCTACGGCGCAGCCGACCCGACCTTCACCGACACCATCACGGGCTACGTCAACGGCGACACGTCCTCCGTAGTCACGGGCACAGCAGCTCTCACCTCGACCGACACCGCCACCTCGCCGGTCGGGAGCTACCCGATCACGGCCGCAGTGGGGACGCTGACCGCCAAGAACTACAGCTTCGTCTTCACCCCCGGGACCCTGAGCATCACCCAGGCCACCGCCAGCGCGTACACCATCACCTGGCCGAGCCAGTCGATCGTCTACGGGACCGCGATCGGCGGCACCACCGGGATCAAGGCAACGGCCTCGATCGCGGGCAGCTTCACCTACAGCCCGGCCGCAGGCACGGTGCTCCCGGTCAGCGCGACTCCAGTGGTGGTGACCGCCACCTTCACCCCAACCGACACGGTCGACTACGCGGGCCAGAGCGCGACGGCCAGCATCACCGTGACCCCGGCGGTGCTGACGGTCAAGGCCGTGGATGCGACCCGACCCTACGGCGCAGCTGATCCGACCTTCACCGACACCATCACGGGCTACGTCAACGGCGACACGTCCTCCGTAGTCACGGGCACAGCAGCTCTCACCTCGACCGACACCGCCACCTCGCCGGTCGGGAGCTACCCGATCACGGCCGCAGTGGGGACGCTGACCGCCAAGAACTACAGCTTCGTCTTCACCCCCGGGACCCTGAGCATCACCCAGGCCACCGCCAGCGCCTACACCATCACCTGGCCGAGCCAGTCGATCGTCTACGGGACCGCGATCGGCGGCGCCACGGGCATCAAGGCGACCGCCTCGATCGCGGGCAGCTTCACCTACAGCCCGGCCGCAGGCACGGTGCTCCCGGTGAGCGCCACCCCGGTAGTCGTGACCGCCACCTTCACCCCAACCGACACGGTCGACTACGCGGGCCAGAGCGCGACGGCCAGCATCACGGTGACCCCGGCGGTGCTGACGGTCAAGGCCGTGGATGCGACCCGCCCCTACGGCGCCGCTGACCCAACCTTCACCGACACCATCACGGGCTACGTCAACGGCGACACGTCCTCCGTAGTCACGGGCACAGCAAGCTCTCACCTCGACCGACACCGCGACCTCGCCGGTCGGGAGCTACCCGATCACGGCCGCAGTGGGGACGCTGACCGCCAAGAACTACAGCTTCGTCTTCACCCCCGGGACCCTGAGCATCACCCAGGCCACCGCCAGCGCCTACACCATCACCTGGCCGAGCCAGTCGATCGTCTACGGGACCGCGATCGGCGGCGCCACGGGCATCAAGGCGACCGCCTCGATCGCGGGCAGCTTCACCTACAGCCCGGCCGCAGGCACGGTGCTCCCAGTGAGCGCGACCCCGGTAGTCGTGACCGCCACCTTCACCCCAACCGACACGGTCGACTACGCGGGCCAGAGCGCGACCGCGAACATCACCGTGACCCCTGCGGTGCTGACGGTCAAGGCCGTGGATGCGACCCGCCCCTACGGCGCCGCTGACCCAACCTTCACCGACACCATCACGGGCTACGTCAACGGCGACACGTCCTCCGTAGTCACGGGCACAGCAGCTCTCACCTCGACCGACACCGCGACCTCGCCGGTCGGGAGCTACCCGATCACGGCCGCAGTGGGGACGCTGACCGCCAAGAACTACAGCTTCGTCTTCACCCCCGGGACCCTGAGCATCACCCAGGCCACCGCCAGCGCCTACACCATCACCTGGCCGAGCCAGTCGATCGTCTACGGGACTGCGATCGGCGGCACCACGGGCATCAAGGCGACGGCCTCGATCGCGGGCAGCTTCACCTACAGCCCGGCCGCAGGCACGGTGCTCCCAGTCAGCGCGACTCCAGTGGTGGTGACCGCCACCTTCACCCCAACCGACACCACCGACTACGCGGGCCAGGTCGCGACCGCCAGCATCACCGTGACCCCTGCGGTGCTGACGGTCAAGGCCGTGGATGCGACCCGACCCTACGGCGCAGCTGACCCAACCTTCACCGACACCATCACGGGCTACGTCAACGGCGACACGTCCTCCGTAGTCACGGGCACAGCAGCTCTCACCTCGACCGACACCGCCACCTCGCCGGTCGGGAGCTACCCGATCACGGCCGCAGTGGGGACGCTGACCGCCAAGAACTACAGCTTCGTCTTCACCCCCGGGACCCTGAGCATCACCCAGGCCACCGCCAGCGCCTACACCATCACCTGGCCAAGCCAGTCGATCGTCTACGGGACCGCGATCGGCGGCGCCACGGGCATCAAGGCGACGGCCTCGATCGCGGGCAGCTTCACCTACAGCCCGGCCGCAGGCACGGTGCTTCCGGTCAGCGCGACTCCAGTGGTGGTGACCGCCACCTTCACCCCAACCGACACGGTCGACTACGCGGGCCAGAGCGCGACGGCCAGCATCACCGTGACCTCTGCGGTGCTGACGGTCAAGGCCGTGGATGCAACCCGCCCCTACGGCGCCGCTGATCCGACCTTCACCGACACCATCACGGGCTACGTCAACGGCGACACGTCCTCCGTAGTCACGGGCACAGCAGCTCTCACCTCGACCGACACCGCGACCTCGCCGGTCGGGAGCTACCCGATCACGGCCGCAGTGGGGACGCTGACCGCCAAGAACTACAGCTTCGTCTTCACCCCCGGGACCCTGAGCATCACCCAGGCCACCGCCAGCGCGTACACCATCACCTGGCCGAGCCAGTCGATCGTCTACGGGACCGCGATCGGCGGCACGACGGGCATCAAGGCGACGGCCTCGATCGCGGGCAGCTTCACCTACAGCCCGGCCGCAGGCACGGTGCTCCCGGTCAGCGCGACTCCAGTGGTGGTGACCGCCACCTTCACCCCAACCGACACGGTCGACTACGCGGGCCAGGTCGCGACGGCCAGCATCACCGTGAACCCTGCGGTGCTGACGGTCAAGGCCGTGGATGCGACCCGCCCCTACGGCGCAGCTGATCCGACCTTCACCGACACCATCACGGGCTACGTCAACGGCGACACGTCCTCCGTAGTCACGGGCACAGCAGCTCTCACCTCGACCGACACCGCGACCTCGCCGGTCGGGAGCTACCCGATCACGGCCGCAGTGGGGACCCTGACCGCCAAGAACTACAGCTTCGTCTTCACCCCCGGGACCCTGAGCATCACCCAGGCCACCGCCAGCGCGTACACCATCACCTGGCCAAGCCAGTCGATCGTCTACGGGACCGCGATCGGCGGCGCCACGGGCATCAAGGCGACCGCCTCGATCGCGGGCAGCTTCACCTACAGCCCGGCCGCCGGCACGGTGCTCCCAGTGAGCGCGACCCCGGTAGTCGTGACCGCCACCTTCACCCCAACCGACACGGTCGACTACGCGGGCCAGGTCGCGACCGCGAACATCACCGTGACCCCTGCGGTGCTGACGGTCAAGGCCGTGGATGCAACCCGACCCTACGGCGCAGCTGATCCAACCTTCACCGACACCATCACGGGCTACGTCAACGGCGACACGTCCTCCGTAGTCACGGGCACAGCAGCTCTCACCTCGACCGACACCGCCACCTCGCCGGTCGGGAGCTACCCGATCACGGCCGCAGTGGGGACGCTGACCGCCAAGAACTACAGCTTCGTCTTCACCCCCGGGACCCTGACGGTGACCCAGGCCACCGCCAGCGCGTACACCATCACCTGGCCGAGCCAGTCGATCGTCTACGGGACCGCGATCGGCGGCACCACGGGCATCAAGGCGACCGCCTCGATCGCGGGCAGCTTCACCTACAGCCCGGCCGCCGGGACGGTGCTTCCGGTCAGCGCGACTCCAGTGGTGGTGACCGCCACCTTCACCCCAACCGACACCACCGACTACGCGGGCCAGAGCGCGACGGCCAACATCACCGTGACCCCTGCGGTGCTGACGGTCAAGGCCGTGGATGCGACCCGCCCCTACGGCGCAGCTGATCCGACCTTCACCGACACCATCACGGGCTACGTCAACGGCGACACGTCCTCCGTAGTCACGGGCACAGCAGCTCTCACCTCGACCGACACCGCGACCTCGCCGGTCGGGAGCTACCCGATCACGGCCGCAGTGGGGACCCTGACCGCCAAGAACTACAGCTTCGTCTTCACCCCCGGGACCCTGACGGTGACCCAGGCCACCGCCAGCGCCTACACCATCACCTGGCCGAGCCAGTCGATCGTCTACGGGACCGCGATCGGCGGCGCCACGGGCATCAAGGCAACGGCCTCGATCGGGGGCAGCTTCACCTACAGCCCGGCCGCAGGCACGGTGCTCCCGGTCAGCGCGACTCCAGTGGTGGTGACCGCCACCTTCACCCCAACCGACACGGTCGACTACGCGGGCCAGAGCGCGACGGCCAGCATCACGGTGACCCCGGCGGTGCTGACGGTCAAGGCCGTGGATGCGACCCGCCCCTACGGCGCCGCTGACCCAACCTTCACCGACACCATCACGGGCTACGTCAACGGCGACACGTCCTCCGTAGTCACGGGCACAGCAGCTCTCACCTCGACCGACACCGCGACCTCGCCGGTCGGGAGCTACCCGATCACGGCCGCAGTGGGGACGCTGACCGCCAAGAACTACAGCTTCGTCTTCACCCCCGGGACCCTGAGCATCACCCAGGCCACCGCCAGCGCCTACACCATCACCTGGCCGAGCCAGTCGATCGTCTACGGGACTGCGATCGGCGGCGCCACGGGCATCAAGGCGACCGCCTCGATCGCGGGCAGCTTCACCTACAGCCCGGCCGCAGGCACGGTGCTCCCGGTGAGCGCCACCCCGGTAGTCGTGACCGCCACCTTCACCCCAACCGACACGGTCGACTACGCGGGCCAGAGCGCGACGGCCAGCATCACCGTGACCCCGGCGGTGCTGACGGTCAAGGCCGTGGATGCGACCCGCCCCTACGGCGCCGCTGACCCAACCTTCACCGACACCATCACGGGCTACGTCAACGGCGACACGTCCTCCGTAGTCACGGGCACAGCAGCTCTCACCTCGACCGACACCGCGACCTCGCCGGTCGGGAGCTACCCGATCACGGCCGCAGTGGGGACGCTGACCGCCAAGAACTACAGCTTCGTCTTCACCCCCGGGACCCTGAGCATCACCCAGGCCACCGCCAGCGCGTACACCATCACCTGGCCGAGCCAGTCGATCGTCTACGGGACCGCGATCGGCGGCGCCACGGGCATCAAGGCGACCGCCTCGATCGCGGGCAGCTTCACCTACAGCCCGGCCGCAGGCACGGTGCTCCCGGTGAGCGCCACCCCGGTAGTCGTGACCGCCACCTTCACCCCAACCGACACGGTCGACTACGCGGGCCAAGGTCGCGACGGCCAGCATCACCGTGACCCCTGCGGTGCTGACGGTCAAGGCCGTGGATGCGACCCGACCCTACGGCGCCGCTGACCCAACCTTCACCGACACCATCACGGGCTACGTCAACGGCGACACGTCCTCCGTAGTCACGGGCACAGCAGCTCTCACCTCGACCGACACCGCCACCTCGCCGGTCGGGAGCTACCCGATCACGGCCGCAGTGGGGACGCTGACCGCCAAGAACTACAGCTTCGTCTTCACCCCCGGGACCCTGAGCATCACCCAGGCCACCGCCAGCGCCTACACCATCACCTGGCCAAGCCAGTCGATCGTCTACGGGACCGCGATCGGCGGCGCCACGGGCATCAAGGCGACGGCCTCGATCGCGGGCAGCTTCACCTACAGCCCGGCCGCAGGCACGGTGCTTCCGGTCAGCGCGACTCCAGTGGTGGTGACCGCCACCTTCACCCCAACCGACACGGTCGACTACGCGGGCCAGAGCGCGACGGCCAGCATCACCGTGACCTCTGCGGTGCTGACGGTCAAGGCCGTGGATGCAACCCGCCCCTACGGCGCCGCTGATCCGACCTTCACCGACACCATCACGGGCTACGTCAACGGCGACACGTCCTCCGTAGTCACGGGCACAGCAGCTCTCACCTCGACCGACACCGCGACCTCGCCGGTCGGGAGCTACCCGATCACGGCCGCAGTGGGGACGCTGACCGCCAAGAACTACAGCTTCGTCTTCACCCCCGGGACCCTGAGCATCACCCAGGCCACCGCCAGCGCGTACACCATCACCTGGCCGAGCCAGTCGATCGTCTACGGGACCGCGATCGGCGGCACGACGGGCATCAAGGCGACGGCCTCGATCGCGGGCAGCTTCACCTACAGCCCGGCCGCAGGCACGGTGCTCCCGGTGAGCGCCACCCCGGTAGTCGTGACCGCCACCTTCACCCCAACCGACACGGTCGACTACGCGGGCCAGGTCGCGACGGCCAGCATCACCGTGAACCCTGCGGTGCTGACGGTCAAGGCCGTGGATGCGACCCGCCCCTACGGCGCAGCTGATCCGACCTTCACCGACACCATCACGGGCTACGTCAACGGCGACACGTCCTCCGTAGTCACGGGCACAGCAGCTCTCACCTCGACCGACACCGCGACCTCGCCGGTCGGGAGCTACCCGATCACGGCCGCAGTGGGGACCCTGACCGCCAAGAACTACAGCTTCGTCTTCACCCCCGGGACCCTGAGCATCACCCAGGCCACCGCCAGCGCGTACACCATCACCTGGCCAAGCCAGTCGATCGTCTACGGGACCGCGATCGGCGGCGCCACGGGCATCAAGGCGACCGCCTCGATCGCGGGCAGCTTCACCTACAGCCCGGCCGCCGGCACGGTGCTCCCAGTGAGCGCGACCCCGGTAGTCGTGACCGCCACCTTCACCCCAACCGACACGGTCGACTACGCGGGCCAGGTCGCGACCGCGAACATCACCGTGACCCCTGCGGTGCTGACGGTCAAGGCCGTGGATGCAACCCGACCCTACGGCGCAGCTGATCCAACCTTCACCGACACCATCACGGGCTACGTCAACGGCGACACGTCCTCCGTAGTCACGGGCACAGCAGCTCTCACCTCGACCGACACCGCCACCTCGCCGGTCGGGAGCTACCCGATCACGGCCGCAGTGGGGACGCTGACCGCCAAGAACTACAGCTTCGTCTTCACCCCCGGGACCCTGACGGTGACCCAGGCCACCGCCAGCGCGTACACCATCACCTGGCCGAGCCAGTCGATCGTCTACGGGACCGCGATCGGCGGCACCACGGGCATCAAGGCGACCGCCTCGATCGCGGGCAGCTTCACCTACAGCCCGGCCGCCGGGACGGTGCTTCCGGTCAGCGCGACTCCAGTGGTGGTGACCGCCACCTTCACCCCAACCGACACCACCGACTACGCGGGCCAGAGCGCGACGGCCAACATCACCGTGACCCCTGCGGTGCTGACGGTCAAGGCCGTGGATGCGACCCGCCCCTACGGCGCAGCTGATCCGACCTTCACCGACACCATCACGGGCTACGTCAACGGCGACACGTCCTCCGTAGTCACGGGCACAGCAGCTCTCACCTCGACCGACACCGCGACCTCGCCGGTCGGGAGCTACCCGATCACGGCCGCAGTGGGGACCCTGACCGCCAAGAACTACAGCTTCGTCTTCACCCCCGGGACCCTGACGGTGACCCAGGCCACCGCCAGCGCCTACACCATCACCTGGCCGAGCCAGTCGATCGTCTACGGGACCGCGATCGGCGGCGCCACGGGCATCAAGGCAACGGCCTCGATCGGGGGCAGCTTCACCTACAGCCCGGCAGCCGGCACGGTGCTCCCGGTGAGCGCGACCCCGGTAGTCGTGACCGCCACCTTCACCCCAACCGACACGGTCGACTACGCGGGCCAGAGCGCGACGGCCAGCATCACGGTGACCCCTGCGGTGCTGACGGTCAAGGCCGTGGATGCGACCCGACCCTACGGCGCAGCTGACCCAACCTTCACCGACACCATCACGGGCTACGTCAACGGCGACACGTCCTCCGTAGTCACGGGCACAGCAGCTCTCACCTCGACCGACACCGCGACCTCGCCGGTCGGGAGCTACCCGATCACGGCCGCAGTGGGGACGCTGACCGCCAAGAACTACAGCTTCGTCTTCACCCCCGGGACCCTGAGCATCACCCAGGCCACCGCCAGCGCCTACACCATCACCTGGCCGAGCCAGTCGATCGTCTACGGGACTGCGATCGGCGGCGCCACGGGCATCAAGGCGACCGCCTCGATCGCGGGCAGCTTCACCTACAGCCCGGCCGCAGGCACGGTGCTCCCGGTGAGCGCCACCCCGGTAGTCGTGACCGCCACCTTCACCCCAACCGACACGGTCGACTACGCGGGCCAGAGCGCGACGGCCAGCATCACCGTGACCCCGGCGGTGCTGACGGTCAAGGCCGTGGATGCGACCCGCCCCTACGGCGCCGCTGACCCAACCTTCACCGACACCATCACGGGCTACGTCAACGGCGACACGTCCTCCGTAGTCACGGGCACAGCAGCTCTCACCTCGACCGACACCGCGACCTCGCCGGTCGGGAGCTACCCGATCACGGCCGCAGTGGGGACGCTGACCGCCAAGAACTACAGCTTCGTCTTCACCCCCGGGACCCTGAGCATCACCCAGGCCACCGCCACGATCACTTGGGTGCCTGCCACCGCTACTTATGGAACCGCCATAGGTTCAAACCCGCTGGCCGCAACCAGCTCTGTCGCCGGCAGCTTCACCTATAGTCCCGCAGCGGGGACCGTAATGAATGTGGGTTCCACCTCTGTCACCGCGACCTTTACGCCAACCGACACCAAGGATTACACCCCACAGACCGTTACCGCTACGATAACCATTACGCCCGCGATCCTCACCCTTACCGCCAACAGCGTCACCCGCGCATATAACACCCCCAATCCCACCTTCACTGGCACTATCACCGGCGCGGTCAACAGCGACACCTTCACCGAAAGTTTCTCCACGACCGCCGTCCTCACTTCGTCTGTCGGCCCCTACCCGATCACTCCCACTGCCACTGGCACCAACCTCAGCAACTACACTCTCGCTCCCACTCCGGGCACTCTCACCATCGCCGCGGCAAACGCAAATATCACCTGGGCTCCCGCCCCCGTCACCTATGGATCTGCTACTGTCGGCGCAGGTTCGCTGGTCGCTACCAGTTCTGTCGGTGGCACCTTCACCTACAACCCCGTAGCCGGAACAGTATTGAACGCCGGCTCCACATCAGTGACCGCGACCTTTACCCCAACTGACACCAAGAACTACACCACTCAGACCGTCACAGCCACTGTCGTCGTCAATCCCGCGACACTAACTCTCACCGCCGCTAACGCCACCCGCGCTTATAACACTCCCAACCCACCCTTTACTGGCACCATCACCGGAGCGGTCAACGGCGACAGCTTCACCGAAAGTTTCTCGACGACCGCTGTCCTCACCTCGACCGTCGGCCCTTACCCGATCACTCCCACTGCCACTGGCACCAACATCGGTAACTACACTCTCGCAACCACCCCGGGCACCCTTACTATCACCCAAGCCGCCGCTGCTATCACCTGGCCACCTTCTACAGTGCCTTACGGAGCCTCCACTGTCGGCGCTGGCTCACTGATCGCGACCAGCTCTGTCGGCGGCACCTTCACCTATAGTCCGGCGGCCGGAACAGTATTAAATGTCGGCGCCACCCAAGTCACCGCAACCTTCACCCCGACCGACACGAAGGACTACACCACCCAGACCACCACCGCAACGATCACAGTTACGCCCGCTACTCTTACCATTACCGCCGCCAACGCCAGCCGCTCATATGGTGCGACGAATCCAGCCTTCACCGCCTCTTCAACCGGAGCAGTCAATGGAGATACATTTACCTACAGCGAGACCACACCTGCAACCGCTACTTCGCCGATAGGCACCTACCCCATCGTTCCGGTCGCTACTGGAACGCACCTCAGCAACTACACTGTGGTCTATGTCAACGGCACCCTTACCATCGGCCAGGCTGCACTCACGGTCACTGCTGCGGACGCCAACCGTAACTACGGAGTCGCTAACCCCGCCTTCACTGCCACTGCCTCGGGCGCTGTCAATGGTGACACCTTCACCTACACTGAAACCACCCCAGCTACTATCACCTCATCTGTAGGCAGCTACCCCATCGTCCCGGTTGCCACCGGAACCAATCTGTCCAACTACACTGTGGTCTACGTCAACGGTACCCTCACCGTAAACCAGGCCACACTGACCGTCACCGCTGCCAACGCCACTCGCACCTATGGCGCAACGAACCCCGCCTTCTCTGCCAGTGCAGTGGGCGTAGTGAACGGTGACACGTTCACCTACACCGAAACAACTCCGGCGACAACCACATCGTCCGTGGGCACGTACCCGATTATCCCTGTTGCCGTTGGTACAAATCTCGCCGACTACAACGTCGTCTACAACAACGGAACCCTGACCGTGACCCAGGCCACACTCACAGTAACGGCGGGCGATTCCAACCGCACTTACGGAGCGGCTAACCCCACCTTCACAGCAACAGAAGTCGGTGCCGTCAACGGCGACACCTTCACTTACACGGAGACAACCACCGCGACTGCCAGCTCCCCAGTTGGAACTTACCCCATCGTGCCCGTTGCTACCGGCACCAACCTCGCTGACTACACCGTTGTCTACAACAATGGAACACTTACCGTCGGCAAAGCTGCTCTTACTGTCACTGCAACCGACGCCAATCGCGTGTATGGATCGCAAAACCCGGCCTTCTCGGCCACGGCGTCTGGTACGGAAAATAGCGACATCTTCACCTTTACCGAAACGACTGTCGCTACGCCCGCCTCACCCGTTGGCGCCTACCCCATCGTCCCCGTCGCAACAGGAGCAAATCTTAGTAACTACACCGTCACTTACGTCAACGGTACCCTCACCGTCGGTCAAGCTACTCTGACCGTCACGGCAGGCAGCGCTACTCGTATCTACGGCTCAACAAACCCAACCTTCTCTGCATCTGCTATCGGCGCAGCCAACGGCGATACTTTCGCCTTCACCGAAACCACGCCGGCCACCTCGGCATCTCCGGTCGGTATCTACCCAATCACACCCGTCGCAACCGGAATGAACTTGACCGATTACAACGTCGTCTATATCAACGGCACCCTCACTGTCGGTCAGGCCACCCTGACAGTGACAGCTGCTAACGCGGGCCGCGAGTATGGTATCGACAATCCACCTTTCACCGCCACTTCGACCGGATCGGTCAACGGCGATACCTTTACCCTTACTGAGACCACCCCGGCCACCATTGCATCTTCTGTCGGCACGTACCCAATCGTTCCCGTCGCAACCGGAACGAACTTGACCGACTACAACGTCATCTACGTCAACGGAACCCTCACCATTGGTCAAGCTACGTTGACTGTAACGGCTAACAACTTCACGAAGCTCTACGGCACTCCAAACCCGCCCTTCACTGGAAGCATCACCGGCGCTCTGGATGGCGATACCTTTACTGAAATCTTCTCTAACTCTGCCAGCATTCCCTCTCAGCCAGGACAATATCCGATCATCCCCGCTGCAACCGGAACCAATGTCAACGACTACATTCAGGTCGTGCAAAACGGAATGCTGACGGTCACCAAAGCACCCGCCATCACGACGTTGAGCCTCAGCACCACTAACATTGCCTACGATCTCCCCGTAACCTTTACCGCGAACGTTGCCTCCACAACCAGCGGCCAGCCAACTGGCACCGTCAGCCTCTTTGATAACGGTAACGCTCTTGCAACGGCAACCCTCACAAATGGAGTTGCAAGCTACTCCACCACAGCGCTCTCTGTGGGCACCCACGTCATCACTGCCGTCTACAGCGGAGACGTCGACTTCAACTCAAGCACGGCCTCCGCAACCTCCGGAGCGAACACCATCACCATTACGCCGCTGGACTTCACCATTACGCTTACCAGCGCCGCGACCGTCGAAGGAACATACGGCACCACACGGCAATACACCTTCCACATCACCCCCATCGGAGGCACCTACCCCGGCACCGTTCAGCTCTCCGCCAGCCCCACCGGTCCAATCCTTGCCACCTATACCTTCTCTCCTGCGGAGATCGCAAAGATGGCTGGCCCAACCGATATCACCCTCACCGTAGCAACCCGAAAGCTCGCATCCCTCGATTCACCGAAAGACCTATCCAGCAGATTCTCTCGCGTTGCGCTTGGCCTGTTCCTCTTGCCGCTTCTCGGCCTTCGCTACTCTCGTCGTTCGGGTCGGAAGCTGGCTCGGATGATCACCTATTCCATCCTGATCCTATCGTCCCTCGGAGCTATCGGAACGCTCACAGGTTGCGGTAGCGGATACTTCGACCGCACTTATCCCATCACCGTCACCGCTGTCAGCAATGGGATCCAGCACACAGTAAGTGTCGACTTCCATATCGATCAGTCACCCCAGTAGAAGCCGCAGCTTCAGGAAAGACCATCAGCATGATGAAACATAAGGTCACAACAAAAACAAAGGTCGTAGACGGTATCTTGATGCGGATAAAGATCCTGCTCTTGACCTGTCTCGTCGGCCTTTTAGGAACTCGCCTTCATGCCCAGGCGGTTCCTACAGCAACTGCCGCCGGAATTCTGCAGGTAGGCGGTATGTTTAACATTGCAGACTCTGACTATGTCCCGCAAAAGATCAAAGGCGGTGGTTTCTATACAACCTTTGACTTTCAATATCACTTCGGAATCGAGGGAGAGTTTCATCAAATCAACGACTCAAATCCAACGACGGCCATCTACGAACGCACTTATGAGATTGGACCTCGATATGTTCGTCGCTATGGTCGGTTCGCTCCTTATGCCAAGCTCATGTATGGTCGCGGAGTGTTCAACTATCCTCCCGTATTTGGCGATCCACAGGGTGGCGCAGCAGCAAATCTGGCATACAACCTGGTAGCTGGCGGTGTTGGAGCGGACTATCGCTTGTTACGCTTCATGAACGTCAGAGGGGAGTACGAGTTTCAGCGATGGTTCGGCTTCCCACCGAGTGGTCTAACCCCAGGCATTCTGAGTATTGGCGTTGCGTATCAATTTCATTGAGGTCTAGGTTGCCCCGCTGAGGTAGTTGATGGGTGTATGTGGGCGTTAATTTGTCAGATTTAAAGTCTGTCGCGACCGGGATGGATGTCCTTGAATCTGGTCTCGAGACCATTGCTTTCCGGGAACTTGGAGTTTTCTGTGACAGCAATTCGCTATTTCGCAAGTTTTCCGCGTCGACCACATAATATTTACCGGGAACTCTGATGATTGCGGTCGATAGATCAAAGCAGCATCCGGGAAGGTGAACTGGTTGTACGTCACGAGGCCAGCTTCTGGCAGTCAAGTCGGGTGGGCATACCCAAAGAGTATGCATTCGCCTCTTGCGGGCTGCCAAACTACATATTAGTAATTTGATCCTAAAGTGGTGGCCAGAGACGGGATCGGTCTCTCTTTCTACTAGTAGAATCTGTAACTTGCAGATTCTACTAGGGGCAGAAAGAGCGAAAAGTTCCAGAATGCCCAAACGTTCTTGCAAATCTCTTGCAAATTCTCATTAGGGAAAGTCCCGATTTACGTCAGACCGACGGCGCTAGCTGTTCCCTTAAGCGGAGGCGTTGTACCTAAAGCCGAGCAGTTCCTCTGCCTCCGTGAGCTCGGCGGTTCCGGTGCAAATAGCGACCGCGGATCAGCTGGTCGGCGCGGAGCGGTGCTCCTGACGCTTACCCAGCCAGCACTGCATTCCAGATCGTAGGCGCGGCTTGGCCTTTGAGCCGCAGCCGGTTCAGGGCAAACTGGTTCTTGTGAATACGACGGAGCAGTTCAATGCCGGCTATGGTGATGGCGGCGGATTTGTAATTTTTGAAGCCAAGCATCGGTCTGATTCTGAACTTGATCCCACGATGGTCCTGTTCGATAAGGTTGTTGAGATATTTGGAAGATCGCAGCTTCGTGCGCCTGGATAGCAGTCCGTCCTCTCGCATCTCGCGTACTGCGCGGTGCGAGGCTGCGTAGCCGTCCAAGGTGATCGTGTGCGGCGGCCGGCCCTCGTGTCGGATCGCCTTGAGGAAGAAAGCCTTCGCGGCCGCCACATCCCGTCTACTGCTGAGCCGGAAATCAACAGTCTGCCCAGCCTTGTCCACCGCTCGATAGAGATAGGTCCACTCGCCGCGTATCTTGATATAGGTCTCATCGACTCGCCAGGAGCGACCAGTGGGCCTGCCAAAGCGATTCCAGCGTTTGATGAACTCTGGCGCATACCTGCGGACCCAACGCAGAATCGTCGTATGGGCGACCTGTAACCCGCGTTCGGATATCATCTCGACCAGATCACGAAAGCTGAGTTTATAGCGTAGGTACCAGCGCACGCACAGTATGATGACTTCGCGATCAAAGTGCCGCCCTGCAAACAACTCCTCGATGTTCCTCAGCTTGCCCAAAGTCCATCCTCAACTTCCTAAGGACCACTGTACCGGCAGTACGCCTCTATTTGCACCAGAGCCGCTTTGGGGTGCATGCGCACAGTGAACCAGTAATAGCGAAACCTCTCGGTGGTGTACCAGCCTGATTGAACCGGCTCGCGTGTGTTCCCTCCATTGCAAATTAGCAAGCACTTCTGACATCTGAGAAACTCCTCTTCTCACTGTTAGTCTTCACTTTCGGAATATACTTCAGATCCTGCTGGGCCTTGATGAACGGGAGTGCATGACCGAGGCGCTTGTTCTCAACGATGGCCGTATGGTTTACTCGCCGATCTTTATCGAAGACGCGGTAGGGAAGAACCTGTCCGTTCCAGCGGACCTCCAGTCTTCCATCCGCGAAGTCATAGAGATCCACGCACTGGCCGCCTAGTTCTTCGGACACGGCACTGCGGTCGAGGATGAGTTGCTTGCGGTCGTAGGCGAGTGTCAGCTGCTGCCCAACATGACGTTGTTCGCGATGGCACAGGATATCACTGAGCCGGTCAGGTCTCACCATAAGCTGGCGATGCAGATCCTCAGACTTCGCGAGCCTCCAACAGATCGACCCTACCTTAGGCTCCCAATAGTCTCGGTAAAATTTCTGGAACTGCATACACTATAGGCAGTCATGCCGCGACCGAAGACTGGAGACAAGCGTGCTGCCATCCTCCGTGCAGCCACCAAGACGATTGCTGAAGATGGCATTGGCGCGTCCACTGCTAATGTTGCGAAGGCTGCGGCCGTTGCGGAGGGATCGCTGTTCCGGTACTTCCCGGATAAGGATACGCTGCTCAACGAGCTCTACCGCGAGCTAAAACTAGACATGCGAAGCGCTATGATTGCGGGCTTTCCCTTGACCGGCTCACTCCGGAAGCGAGTACAACATATCTGGAACGCCTACGTCACCTGGGGTATGGAGTCGCCGGCGAAGCGTAAGGCGATGATGCAGCTTACCGTTTCTGAGCGCATCACCGACCAAAGCAGACGGGAGGGGCAGGCGGGCTTCGAAGACGCTACCGAAGCCATGCAGCAGTTTGTCGCGCAGGGCAAATTGAGCGGTCTACCTGCAGCTTTTGCGTCGGACCTGCTGCTCGCGATGGCTGAGACGACCATGGCGTCCATGGTGGCCAATCCAGCCAAAGCGGAGCACTACCGAAGCGCAGGTTTCGAGGCCTTTTGGAGCGCGGCAGGCAAAAAGTAGCCAGGCAGGAATTTCCCATTAGATTAATGAGTATTCACTCCGCTATGCTGCATCCAATAGGCAGAACGGAGGTTCTGATGTCCAAAGTATGGTTGGTAACAGGTAGTGCAAGTGGTTTGGGTCGCGATATCGCGGAGGCAGTTCTTGCTTCGGGCGATCGCCTCCTGGCGACGGCTCGGGATCCACACCGGTTGAACGATTTGGTGGAGCGATATGGCGAGCAGGTGCATACCGCGCCCCTCGATGTGGCAGATGAAGCAGCGGCAAAGGCCGCGGTCGAAAAGGCTCTTGAGGTCTTCGGACGGCTGGATGTTGTCGTCAATAATGCGGGCTACGGAGATGTTGCCCCTTTTGAGCAGCTCAGTTCAGAGAGCTTTCGCGCTTTAGTCGACACGAACTTCTTCGGCGTCGTCTATATGACGCGAGCGGCGATCCCGGTCATGCGGAAGCAGAGGAGTGGTTGCATCCTTCAGATCTCTTCCGTCGGCGGCAGGTTGGGGGTTCCTGGAAACGCAGCCTATCACGCGGCAAAATGGGCTGTAGGCGGCTTCACCGAAGCCGTTGCCCCAGAGCTGGCGCCCTTCGGCGTTAAGGTGTGCGCACTCGAGCCAGGGGGAATACGGACCAACTGGGGCAAGCGGGCAACCGCTGGCATACCGGATCTTTTACCCGACTATGAGGCCTCTGTAGGCACGTTTATCAAGATGTTGCAGGGGCACTGGGGGCATGAGATGAGCGCTCCAGCAAAGGTCGCACAAGTCATTCTGCAACTAACCTCTAAGGAGCAGCTCCCTGCACACCTCTTGCTCGGCAGCGATGCCGTGCAGTATGCCCGATTTGCCGAGGAAAAGCGGGAATCCGACGCCAAGGCATGGCACAACATCAGCGTCTCAACCGACGCGGAGGATGTAAAAGGGTTGCCCGATTTGAAGTTCTGAAATTGGCGCTGGCGTGGCTGTGGAGATCCGTGGCACGCCAGCATTCTATCGATAGATGTCACACGTAATTCCCGTAAGGTACAACCTCGTTCTTGGTAATTTCGAGAACCTCGACTGAGCGTTTTCCCTTTGGGGTATCGACCTGCAATGTTTCACCAACGACAATCGGGTGCTCTCTCTCATAGTGGGCCGTGTGAAAGGGAAAGCTGCCGTTGAGATCATTGAAGGTCACCATGGTTTTTCACGTCTTGCCTGCGGGTCGACACGGTGGAGAATCTGCAGCGTGATTGCCGGGGATGCCGACCCGAGCGAGAAGGCCACTGGAATGTTGGAGGCGGCGTCCAGTAGTTGATTGGGACCAACGGAAGGTAGAACGCTTACGCTCCGCAACGCCCCCTCAACGTCGTTCCGATTTGTGAAGAGCCGGGACGTGCTGAGCCAACCCATTAGCGTCTCCAGAGATCGCGCAATTCAGCTCGTATTGAAAAGGCGGTGTAGGGGCCGAGAGGGTTCCTAATATTCTCCAGCGCAGCGATCGCCTCTCAGGTATGACCTGATTTGCTTTCTTCAAGGGTTGCCGCGACGCACGCGCTTACACCTCAAAACCCAGCGCCGCTCACCTTATTTGCACTGCCACAACCCGCACTGCGTACATGACAGTAAATCCGACCAGTCCCCCGAGGATGACGTGCGAAGCCCGCTCTGCGGCCATCCCGGAGGAGTGGCCTGCAAACATCAAGGCAAGCGCGACGCACGTACAACGCAGACCGAAGGCGAGCACATACGGGCGCACCGCGACCAATGTCAGCACGGCGACCAACAAGGCGAGGTCGTATGCAAAGGTGCTGTGCGGAAGGAAAATTCCTGTCCCAATTCCGGCCGGAACACCCACGAGCGCACCGACCGTCCTGTCCCGCAGCTTTTGGCGTCCGCTGGTGAGGTCGCCGGTAATCACACTCGCGGCTGACCAGATCATCCATTGCCCTTGATCCAGCCGCCACACCATCACCGTGTGCGCGACCAGGCCAACCGCCAGCGCCGTCGCCACCAGCGCCTCGATATACGGTATGGACTCATTCCGCTCAGCCCAGCACAACACCGCTCTGAAATGTCGAAGCCGGCTGACATGCAACGGACGAGTGTTCCGGTGCTCCAATGCTGACATCACCAGAACCGGAAGGATGGCCAACATCATGGCGGGAAGAAAGTGAATTCCGCGATGCAGTTGATTGCCCGGCCCTCGCCACTCCTCAGTCTCGCACGCAAGGTAGAGAGCCGGAATAAAGGTGAAATTGCCAAGCGATCGCAACCTCGCATCCCATCCGCTAAAGAGGATAGAGGCCGCCGCAAGCATAGCGCAGCCCGCGACGAAC
This sequence comes from Tunturiibacter lichenicola, assembly GCF_051013355.1. Classification (GTDB taxonomy): domain Bacteria; phylum Acidobacteriota; class Terriglobia; order Terriglobales; family Acidobacteriaceae; genus Edaphobacter; species Edaphobacter lichenicola_F. The sequence goes on from NZ_CP132944.1 coordinate 3,017,329, forward strand.
AAGGGCTCGGCGGTCTGTGTTGCCAGCAGCGCCAGATAGGAGACGATGATCGCTGCTCCATGCAGCAGCGTTCCGAGCGGCGCCAGCCCGGAGCGCTCCATGGCGATAAAGGTCGAGATGGTGACCAGAGCCGCGCGCAACCAGATGTCATCCCCCATGATCATGGCCAGCAGAACGAGTGGCGTGAGCACGATCACGGCACGTGTCGCTGCGACGTGATCGAGATCGATCGCGTCACCCCAGGCAGAGATCACGAAATCCCCACCAGATCCTCCACCCGGATCACCCTGGCGATCGAGCCCAGCAACTCCATGGAGGATTGATGCACCGGTTCGTTCCCAGCGGCGCAGGCGTCTTCCAACACATATACCTCGTAATCGCGGTCGTGCGCGTCGCGCACTGTGCTCTGCACCGCCCATGCCGTGCTCACTCCCGCGATAATCAGCCGGTTAACCTTGCGCGCCCGTAGAGCTGCATCCAGTTGTGTGCCGTAAAAGGCGCTGATGCGCGGTTTGACAATCACCAGATCCGCAAGCTCTGCCTTGAGCTCCGGGTGAAAGTCCATACCTGAAGATTCCGCCTCGAGCGCTCCAATCTCGTGGAGACGTCCAAAGAACGGCGATTGCTTTGGCTGATCTGTATAGCCTTTGGCAAAGCCAACTTTCACCAGAATTGTTAACCATCCCTTTTCACGCGCAGTTGCCAGAGCGTGATTCACCTTCTCGATGACGCCACGCTCTGCGGCAAGGTCAGCAGTGTGCGAGATCTTGCCCTCCGGATGAACGATGTCATTGATGAAATCTAGACCAATAAATGCTGTTGCCATCTCTGTTCCTTTCAGATTGTTTGACCACGGACTTTTAGGTCCGAACCTCACTGCTGGCTCTGCTCCCACTACTTCCCCTTCTCCTGAGCGAACAATTCATCCAGCTTTCGCTCGAATGCGTAATAACCAAGGTAGTCATACAACTCAGCGCGGGTCTGCATTGTATCGAGCACGTTCTTTTGCGTGCCGTCCTGTCGTATGGACTTATAAACCTTCAAAGCTGCGGCGTTCATCGCCCGAAATGCCGACAGAGGATACAGCGCGATGGCTACGTCCACACTGCGCAGTTCGTCGAGAGAGAACAACGGCGTTGATCCGAATTCGGTGATGTTAGCGAGGATTGGAACATGAGAGCGGTCGGCGAATGCCTTATATTGGCTTAATTCCGTTCCGGCTTCAGGGAAGACCATATCCGCGCCAGCCTCCACGTATGCAGCCGCGCGGTCGAGAGCTGCACTCAAGCCTTCATTGGCCAAGGCGTCGGTGCGCGCCATGAGAACGAAATCGGCGTCTGTCCTTGCATCGACGGCGGCCTTGATGCGGTCAACCATCTCTTCGCTCGGAACGATCGCCTTGCCTGGCCTGTGACCGCAGCGCTTGGCCTGCACCTGATCTTCAATGTGACACCCCGCAGCACCTGCGCAAATCAGTGAACGTATGGATCGTGCGATATTGAGGGCGCCCCCGAAGCCGGTATCAATATCTACCAGCAGCGGGAGCGTGCACACACCTGTAATGCGCCGAACGTCCACCAACACGTCTTCTAGCCCCGAGATGCCAAGGTCCGGTACTCCGAGCGAACCCGCCGCCACTCCGCCGCCCGAAAGATAAAGGGCGCGATAACCAACTCGTTCCGCCATGCGGGCGTGATAGGCATTGATGGCGCCGATCATCTGTAGTGGCCGCTCTGCGCTCACGGCGGCCCGCAAACTGGCTCCGGCGGACCTTTCATGCGCGGTCGCCAGAGCGTGATTCGCCTTCTCGATGACGCCGCGCTCTGCGGCAGGATCAGCGGTGTGCGAAACCTTGCCCTCCGGGTGGACGATGGCATGGATGAAATCAAGACCGGTAAATGTTTTTGATTGGTGTGGCCTATTAATAGTTACTCCATCAGTTATTTCCCTGTTATTCATGCGGATTCCTCTTTTCTGCGGCAGCCTCAAGCGGAGCTTACAAATAGATAGAGTAGGATTTTGTCCATTCGAAGCACGCTTTGTTTCGAACGCAGCGTTCGCTTTTCTCGATAGGAGTCAGGATATGGAACTGCGGCATCTCCGCTACTTCTGTGCCGTAGCAGACTGGAATGGATTTAATCGCGCCGCCCGCGCGCTCCATACTTCACAATCCTCTATCAGTGCGCAGATTCGTGATCTGGAGCAAGAGATCGGCGTGAAGCTACTCAATCGCACGCAGTCGCAAGTATCTCTGACGAGCGCGGGTGAGAGGTTTCTGGAGGAATCGCGCAAGGTGGTCGCAGCTGCGGATCGCGCGGTCGACATCGCGCAACGGACGGCACGAGGCGAGACCGGATCGCTCACGATTGGCTTTTTGATTTGGGGAACCGGCGCATTCTTTCCGGGAATCATCCGCGGCTTTCGTCAACTCCACCCGGGTGTGCAGCTCTCGCTGATGGAAATGCTCTCGCGAGCGCAGCCGGAGGCTTTGCTCAACGGTTCGATTGACATCGGCTTCACGCGGCCGCTTGAGCCTCCTTACGATTCCCAGCTCCGCTCCGAACTGTTGTATACGGACCCGGTGGTGGCCGTACTTCCCGTAGATCACCGGTTGGCGAGCGGACCGCTGCGGCTTCATGATCTGGCCAACGAACGCTTCGTGGTATGCGACAGAAACATCGCGTCCACCTTCTTCGATAAGATCACTTCACTCTGTGCACAGGCGGGTTTTTCGCCGAACATTGTTCAAACATCGAATCTTGTTTCCAGCGTGCTTACCTTGGTGGAGGCAGGCGAAGGCATAACGCTGCTGCCTTCCGGTCTTCAACATAGCCGGTTCCACGATCTCTCCTTCTGCCCGCTCATCGATCCGGGGGGCGGCATCGATTTGGTCATGGCGTGGTCTCCGAATCGCGAAGGAGAAACGCACAAATCCTTTCTTGATTTCATGCGCAGCAAGAAGAAATTCATCCGAAGCTCACTCAAAATCGGATAGTGTGTTCATGGTTCTTGTTCGCCACTGCTTGAGACAATGCAGCATATGCCTGATTTTGTTCTGGCACGAGAATGAAGAGATGGTTGCAGAGTAGACAGGCCAACTGCCTTCCAAAGTAGATCGCAGCAGACATAAAGAGGAAAAACACGTCGCCGCATTTTCACTTGGTACCAAGTCGCCAACACTCTCAACGCGCCGCCTGCGGGGAGGTTTTGGGCTTAGAGGTCTGTGCGGATGATTGGATATATGGACGTGATCCATGTGGACGTATATGTATGGTCCGCCGTCCGGCTGCAAGGAAAAAGCTAGAAACGAGAAGATAAGTCTGCGCAAATGTATCCGAAGCGACGGCCGCCCCAATTAGGAGGATTGAAGTTTCAGACCGTACTTGCTGATTCCCAAGCGTCTGATTTTCGATTCAAGCGTTTGTCGCGGAATCCCCAGTTTGGCAGCCGCGCCTGAAGGTCCGGAAATGCGTCCATGACAGTCAGCCAGTGCAGCTTCGATCATCTCTACGTCACGATCGGCCAGCGTCGAAAGGCGCGTAGACGCGACAGTGATCGAGGTTGTACTTTGCGAGTTCCACCGCTGCGGCCCGAGCATCGCGTTGCAAAGTGAGGGGATCGAGAATTCTGACTTCATGGCCGCGCTGCTCGACCTGCGCTTGATTTTCTCCGACCTGCGCAACAGATTGAACCTGTGCCGCAACCGCAGCTTTAAGGGAAGCCTGTTTGAGCCCAAGCTGTGCCTGTGCTTGACGAAGTTGCTCGGCGCGCGCCTCTGTGTTCGAGCGCAGTTGGTCCACTTGGTCTGCAGTTACAAATTTTCTGGTCAGCAAGGGCTCGATACGCTTCAGGTTGCTTGCTGCGTCGTCGTATTCCGCCTGCGCCTGTCTGACCGCGGCTTCCGCATGTACCACATCGGCTGTCGCCTCGTCGATCTGCGCTGCGGCACGGTGCATTGCGGCTTCCGAAGCATTCTGCGCAGCCTGCTGGCAACGACCGCACTCGTTTGACCGGCAATCTGACGCGACTGATCACGGATATTCCCTTCGAGAGCGGCCTGCTCCGAAAGCGCCTGCTGGAGAGCATAGCGATAAGGCAGATCATCGATCTCATACAGCAGCTCGCCCTTGTGGACGAATTGATTGTCTTGCACAGCTAAACGAACAACAGGACCTTCCACGACGGGCGCGATTCCGATGAAGTTTGCTAAAACGGTCGCGTCGTCTGTACGGGGGTGGATCGCCGTCAGCCAGATAACCAGGGCGAGGCTGAGGACTGCGCTCGCAATGACAATAATCGAGACGATTCGGCCCAACAGATACGTCTCAGGTTGCCGATCATTTGAGTCGTCCATAACGCGCCGGCCTTCCTAGTAGAAGAGAATTAACCACAACAGGCATGTGAGTGTTATCGAAAGTGAGATGAACACGAGGCCGAGTGACCCAGATGCAGCCCATAGTCCAGCTGTCTGAGCACAAGATGTGCCGCCACGGTGAGCGCAATGCCCAATGCAAGGCAAATGAGCCATCCGGGAAAATAAGAGCCGTAGATGCCGATCGACGGAGCCCGGCGGCAGCCGCTCGCTAGCGACTGAGACAGAAGCATCATCCAAACCGCAGGCCGATGCAGTTTTCGGAAACCTTTGCCTGCGTGCGTTTTTCATATGAAGAGAGTGGTCTCTCACGGTGCCGGTCTCCTGGCAGTGGTCTTTAGTAAGTCTCCAGTGCTGTAGGCAAACGCGGCGAGGGAGTTAAGCACCCCTACATTTTCCGCACGACCACTCTCCCACGGACGGTCAGGAACCGAGGGCGCACGCTGCGCATAGGTGTTGAACGGGAGTAGAGTGCAGGCACACACGATGCTCCACACTCTGCTCCCCTTCGTTGGGAGTACTCCTTGTGTTTTCATCTCCCAGACTTTCTGTGCTCGCACGCATATTTTGGAAAACTCCCTATCTTCCTCTCTCAACGAAAGAAATTCGTTCTGGCGAGGTCGATGATCTCGTCTCCTCGACCGTTCATCACGGCGCGGATCATATAAAGGCCGAAACCCAATGCCTGCTCCGCACTGATCGTGGGAGGCATCGAGAGTTCCTGCCGGTTCACGATCACCTCAACCAGAGCCGGTCCGTTATGTGCAAAGGCGCGTTCGAGAGCCGGTGTCAAATCCTCCGGCAATTCCACACGGACGCCAAGTATGTCTGCCGACTCGGCCAGCTTCGCGAAATTGGGATTCACGAGGCTTGTGCCATAGTCAATAAGGCCGGCGGCCTTCATTTCAAGCTCTACGAAACCCAGTGTGCTGTTGTTGAATACCACCAGCTTCACTGGAAGATTCAATTGCTTGAGGGTCAATATGTCTCCGAGCAGCATCGCCAACCCACCATCGCCAGAAAGGCTGATCACTTGCCGGCCGGGATATGCCGCCTGTGCGCCGATCGCCTGCGGCAGGGCATTTGCCATCGAGCCGTGAATCAAAGAACCGAGAAGCCTTCGTTTGCCGTTCATTCGCAGATAACGAGCGGCCCAGATCGTCGGCGTGCCCACATCGCAAGTGAAGACTGCGTCCTCGCTGGCAATTTCGTCAACGATCTTAGCGACGTACTGCGGATGAATCGGAGTTCGTCCAGGCTCTCCCATCGCGAGACCGTCCAGTCCCCGGCGTGCCTGGCGATAATGGCTGATGCATTTATCCAGATAAGACGTATCGATATTCTCTTCGAGCAGAGGAATGAGCGCTTCCAGGGTGTCCTTGACCTTGCCGATCAACCCAAGGCTGACAGGTGTGCGTCGCCCGATCTGCTCGCCCCGGATGTCAACCTGAATAATTGCTGCTTTTGTTGGATAAAACTGGCGATAGGGAAAATCAGTGCCGAGCATGAGCAGGGCATCGCAGTTCATCATGGCGTGGTAGCCGGAGGAAAATCCGAGGAGTCCTGTCATTCCTACATCTAATGGATTGTCATACTCGATGAACTCCTTTCCGCGCATCGCATGCACAATGGGCGCTTTCAGACGCTGAGCAACAGCGACCAGCTCATCATGCGCCCCTTCGCATCCTGCTCCGCCGAGGATCGTAATCTTCTTGGCTCTATTTAAAATCTCCGCCGCCTTCTGCAATTCGCCTTCCGAGGGACGGATTGTCGATGCCGATTCCAGAATTCCCAAAGAGATGGCCGGCGCAGGGCATTCACGCAATGCGATATCTCCGGGGATCACCACAACAGCTACGCCGCGTCTCGCGATGGCTGTCTGCATGGCAATGGCCAGGATGCGCGGCATCTGCTCAGGCTGTGACACCAGTTCGCAGTAATAGCTGCAGTCCTTGAACAAGTGTTCCGGATGGGTCTCCTGAAAATACCCACCACCGATCTCGTGACTCGGAATCTGTGCCGCGATTGCAAGAACAGGAACTCGGCTGCGATGGCAATCAAAGAGCCCGTTAATAAGGTGGAGGTTTCCAGGACCACAACTGCCGGCACAGACAGCTATCTCGTTCGTGAGATGTGCCTCGGCCCCTGCCGCAAAGGCGGCCACTTCCTCATGGCGCACGTGTAACCACTCAATCTTGTCGCTCTTGCGGATCGTATCCGTCATGCCGTTTAATGAATCGCCGGCGACTCCATAGACCCGCTTGACACCGGCTTTTATCAACGTCTGAACCAGTACTTCTGCCACCTTTGCCATTGCTCTACTCCTTGAGTTCCCATCGATGCTTGCCCACGATTTCGCACCCAATTTACCCGGTTACTGCAAACGTGCCTTCGATCTGCGCGATTTCTCAGGCGGTGTTCGATGACGCGAGTGCCGTGTGGCCTACCTTGACGGCGCCGAGCAGTTCCATCAGGTCCCGGACCTGGATGGTTTCGACCGAATGTACGGCATCCTTGATCTCACGCGATAGCCCCTCGCTGATGCGACCAGCAACGAGCGTGTCGTACTTCTGGACGGCATCCTCCCAGGTGAATGGATGGGAAGCGAGACCCGGGTAGTCCTGGACACTGTGTTCGATCACTTTCCCGCCGTGTAACGTGATGGCGATCTTAACGGGCATTTTCCCCGGGTATAGTTCCGTGTATTCATGGCTCGGCCGGACCGAGACCTTCTTTAGTAACGCCTGCACGTCGGGCTTGATGATGCGTTCCGGCTCAAATTGCGCCGGCATCACGTCGCCGTCAAGGAGGGCCACCGCAAGCAAGTACGGCAGACTGTGATCCGCCTGTTCCTTGGTACGGATCACCTTGTCCACGCCATAGAGGCCGCCACCTGCGAAGTCAAACGCGAGTTGGAACACCTCTGCTTCGATCGAGACAATCTTGTCGAAATCAATTTTGTTCCGGCTCGCAAGTTCGACCATGCAATGGACCGCGGACTGGGTGTGGATCATAGAGTTGTACTTTTTGATGGTGCTCCTCACGACGCCCTCGTACCCCTGTTTCTCCCAGTCGATGTTGATCTTCATCCTCAGGAGGTGATCGATGCCCAGGGGGCCCTCAATAACTTGCAGAGGACCCTGCACTCCGCGACGGGCGAGGAACAACGCGTTCATGGCGCCGAGCGCCGACTGCGCCGAGGCCAGACCCTTCCACTGCGACAGTGGCTTCGCCCGAACGACAGCGAAGGACGCATCACTGACCGCGGCCATCGCGATCGCATGTCCAATCCGCTGCTCGCTTAGACCGAGTAGCCGGCCGGCAGCGGCGTTGTGCGAGAAGGCCAGTTGCGCGGTGTGGTCGAAGCCGCTGCTCATGAAGTTGGCGTGATCAACAAAACGTGACTGCACCGTGTAGCCCAATGCCACCGCGAGCATCAAATCGCGTCCACTGCCGCCTACGTAGTCGGCGATGGTAAGCGCCACGCCGAAATTATCCGCGGTATGGCAGGTTTCGGTTTGAGCCAGGAAGTTGTCCATAAAATCGACGTAGCGTACGAGTGCGGTATGCCAGAACGCTGCGTAGATGGGGTTCGCCTGCCCACCGCCGATCAACGTGCAGGGGCTGGTGCCCCCGAACTCCGCGACTTGCTCGTGGCAAGCCTTGATCGGGGCGGCGCCCAGTGCGGCGATGCAGCAAGCCAGCGAGTCTAGAATGTGGATTGGTAACTGCCTGCGTGATTCGGCCGAAAGGTCGTCGAAGGAAGCGCGGGCAGCATATTTTGCGAGAGCTTCAACTTGAGTCATGATTTGGATTCTCCGTTTCTAGTTGTTAAGGTCATTTTGTTTAGTGCGTTAAAGCGATGAAGACTCCCATCGTGACGATCGAGCCCATTACGCTGAGGAACACAGAGGATGCTGCCTCCTCCTGTGCGACGCGGTACTGTAAAGCAAGCATGAGCACAATAGGCATGGCTGGAATGGCCGTAGTCAGCACGGCCTCACTGACTACAGGATTGCCATAGCCCATCCATCGCAAACCACCCAGAACCAGGGCGGGCTGAATGATGTTTTTCAGGAATACTAAGAGCAAAACGTACCGGTTGACTTTGATCTTGTCGGATGCAAGCACGATCCCGCAGGCAAAGAGCGCGACTCCTCCGGATGCGTGGCCAAGCAGGGTAAGCGAGTGGACGATGAGTTGAGGAATGCGGAGGCCGCTCAACACGATAACGAAAGCGAGGACCGGTGCCCAAACGATCGGCTCTTTGACGGTTTCCACGAGTTTGCCAGTGAACACCGAGACGTATGATTTAGGGGTCGATAGCGAATCCATTCCTGTCTGCAGAACAGAATTTTTGTTCTGTGAGTCTCTGCCTGTCGAATCCAATGCGAGAAACAGAATCGTGATTGGCACGACCGTGAGATTGATGACCAGGCTGGCTATTGCGATCGGAATGGCGCTGAGCCCTCCTAATAGATCGCCGAGCACGGCTGGGCCAACGAAAGGCACTGCTGGCGCGGAAGCCGTCAGCGCGGCCAGCGCGCTATTGCTCACTTTCATATGAAGAAACAGTCGTGAAAACAGAAACACCACACAGTAGAAGCCAATGATGCCAACGCACAAGGTAATCACTAGCGGCAGGTCCTGACTGAGTGCCTTGCGCGACGTCATGACGGTTCCGGCAAAAAGCGCCAGCGGTACTGCGTATTGAAGCACCATCCGATTCAGGGTCGAGGCATCCTTTGAACCAAAATCGTGTCGCCATGCCGCCACGAAACCGAGCGAGAAGGTGACGACCATTGGAAGGAGTGCACTCAGAATGGTATCTAGCATGTCTGTTGGCCCCGTTGCCCTGAACTTCTCAAATCAGGTGCATGCCTTTGGCCGCCGCCGTGAGCTCACCTTGGAATTCGAGGTGCGCCAGGGCGATCAACGCTTTGGCGCGCTCTGTCGATGACTTACCTTTGAGGTCTGTCCAACCGAATTCTGTGACGACGAACTGCGTGTCGGTGCGTGGAGTGGTCACCGGGCCATCCAATCGAGCCACGATTCGCGACACCTTGCCTTTGGCCGCAGTCGAATGGCAGGCGATGATCGACTTGCCACCGCGGGAAGCGTAAGCGCCACGCACGAAGTCGAGTTGGCCTCCCGTGGCGCTGTACTGATGACCGAGCAGATGTTCAGCGTTGACTGCTCCAGTCAAGTCGACTTGCAAGGCGGCATTGACCGAGATGACGTTATCGTTTTGGGCGATGACGTACGGGTCATTGACATAATCCACCGGGTGGCTCTCGACGGACGGGTTGTCGTCTAGGAAGTCATACATAGCCTTTTGCCCTATTGCGAAGGTGAAGACGGTCTTTCCCGTGTTGAGACGCTTGCGCCGGTTGGTCACCACACCGGCTTCGATCAGGTCGATCATCCCAGGGCAGAGCGCTTCCGTGTGGATCCCGAGATCCTTCCGGCCACTGAGTTGCGAGCAGACTATGTTTGGTAACGCACCGACGCCCATCTGCAGGCATGCACCATCCGGCACCATCTCGGCGATGATCCTACCAATCGTGGCGTCCTCAGGTGACGAGTCAGGAACGGGCAACTCCAGTAACGGTACGTTGTTCTCGACGATGACCTCGACTTCTGACACATGTAGTTGTGCCAGAGAACCATAGACCCGCGGCATCTGATCGTTCACCTCCACGATCAGGTGTTTGGCCGCACGAGCTACCTTGCTGGAGTAGTCATTCCCCGTACCGAAAGTAAAGTACCCGTGGCAATCCATGGGCGACACGGTGACGAGAAAGGTGTCGATGCCGATGTGTTCCATCAAGAGCCGGGGCGACTGATGGAAGTTGCTTGGAACGTAGGTGAGTGTCTTGTTGCCCCCGTCCTGCATCCCTTTTTTGATCAGTGCACGCTCGACTCCCGTGACGAACATGCAATAGGGATGAATGCGGTCGGCCAGCTCGTAACGCAGAATAGTCTCGCCAGCGATACGCGTAGACTCGAAGTAATAAATCTTTAGATCATCGACTTTGCCTGCGGCGGCACGGTCCGCCAATGCCTTGAGTAACGCTGGAGGCTCTGTCATGGCCATGCCCATAGACAGGGTGGCTCCGGAGGCAATCATCGCGACCGCGTCTGCGGGTGTAGTGAGCTTCGATCGATAAAGCGATTTGGGTTCCAACATGGTTTTTCCTCGGATTCGATCCGTTTTGACGATTCGTGCGTAACGCGGGCTTGTGAGAGATTTAGTAGTTTGCGGAGTCCGGTTGATGATCCCGCTTGTAAATCAGCATCGTGCGCTCGAAGCTCATCACTTCCTTGCCATCCTGATTCAGCCCGCGTGTGGAAACCGTCACGATCCCTTGCGTGGGGCGACTCTTTGATTCGCGCTTGAATAAAACCGTCGATTCCGCGTACAGTGTGTCACCGGCGAAAACCGGGTGCGTCGCCTTGACCTTGTCCCATCCCAGATTGGCAACGACCTTGGCACTGATGGTTCGGACGCTCATGCCAGTAACGAGTGCGAGGGTGAACGTGCTGTCCACCAGCATCTTCTTCCACTCTGTCTGCGAGGCGTAGGCGGCATCGAAATGGACAGGTTGCACATTCAGGGTCAGCAACGTCATCCAGATGTTGTCTACATCTGTGATCGTCCTTCCCGGACGGTGCTCGAATACGTCCCCAACTTCGAAATCCTCGTAGTAAAGGCCAGATGTCTCGCGATAGTGCTTCGGGCCTAGCTCCCGGTATGCCGATAGTGTCTTCTCCATGTCCTCTCCTTCTCGTTGCGTTTCTTTCGTTAATTTCCGCTCCAGATGGCAAGACTTATTTCTCAACAGCGATTCCAGCTCGTTCAAGGACGAGTCTCGCCTTGCGCGCAACGGCTTCATCCACCATCTGGTGATCCACAGAACCTACACCCTTCTGGTTCACGACAAGAATCTGGCGTGCCTCGGCTACTTGTTGTTCGCTCGGGGTTAAGACCTCATTGATGATTGCAATTTGTGCCGGGTGGATTGCACATTTGCCGTGAAATCCCAGACTCTCCGAGGCTTTCGTCTCCTGCTTGAGGCCTTCTGTGTCCCCAATATTGAAATAGGGCGAATCCAAGAGCGCCATCCCGGTTGATGCAGCAGATTGAACGACGCGCGACCGTACCCAAAGCAGGGGCTCCCACGCAGTTTCCGCCCCAAGATCCGCGGCCATGTCCGCCGCGCCGAAGAGCAAGGCAGCTGGCTTGGCGTCTCCTCGGACTATCTCATCAAGAGCCCCCACACCCTTGGCGCTCTCGATAAGCGCAATAATCTGCGCCGTCTTGCCCGACTCTCGCAGCAGATTTCCTACCAAGCCAATGAGAGCGGACGATCCGCATTTCGGTAAGATCAGATAATCAGGATCGGCCGGAGAGCTTAATAGAGCCTGCAGGTCATCGAACCCGAACATCGTGTCCGGGGAATTAATTCTCAGCGCACAAGGGAGATGGTCTGCGGGAGTCACTGCAAGGTAGCGAAGTGCTGCCTCGCGCGCTTCTTTCTTTGCGGAAGGCGCCACTGCGTCTTCAAGATCAACGATCAGGGCGTCGGCGTGTGCCTCGGCTGCACGGGCAAATCTGTCAGATTTGGTCGCTGGTGTGAACAGCCAACTCTTCAGCGAAAGAATCGATTGTTGCAACTTCGGAAGCGTCATCACGGCTCCTTCAAGCGTTCTCAACTGATCTCAACGCCGATCAATAACGGTCGACCGTCATTCCGTCTGGTCGGTATTGGAGGCGGCAGAAATGGGAGATCATCGCAGCCGATCATGCAATCGGATTCTCCTCGAACAACCGGGCGACCATCGCCGAGTCGAGGTAGGCACGAACTCGCACGATCAATCCCTCTCGGAAATAAACTACCCAGCAGTAGCGATTGTCGAAGCGCATGCCGTTCGTCGCCGTCGCCAGAGAATGAAGTTCAACGACCGCCTCGTCGTCTTTTACGATCAAATCCTCCACATGGAGCTGCGCGCCGTGTGGGAGAACCTGGCTCAACTTGGAGAAGGTGCCCTCCGTGAAAGCCTTCTTGCTACGGTAGTGACCGGCGAGGGGGTGGGTGCCCATCACTGTCCAGTCGACGTCGTCAGCTACCCGTTCGAAGAACGCAGCGCCGTCGCCGTTCTCAAGTCCCTTGAAGATCTCGCGAACACTGTCTGATGTAATTGCCATTTGAATCTCTCCTTGTCGTTTGCTATCAGTCTTCTGCGCTTTCGCAATTAGATAAAGCAGGTATCCTGCCATTTGCTAAGGTGCTGAGAAGAGACAGCGTCATCATCAGAGTCATGCTGCACGCTCAGCAAAATGACGAGCGCTCAGCAGAACGTGCTGAAATCAAAAACTGAATCAGCAACGGATGGACTAACCTTTCGAGGGCGCTTGGTCTGGGCAGACGAAAAGGGAATGTGATGGCAGGAGCCGCTCGTCGGAAACGAGAGCCGTCCCATTGGAAGGATTGAGGTTTCAGACTGTACTTGTTGATTCACAGACGTCTGATTGTCGATTCAACCGTTTGTCGGGGAATCCCAAGTTTTTCGCAGCCGCGCCTGACGGGCCGGAAATGCGCACGCGCCAGGGCAAAGATGGTTGGCGAATAAACATCGGTGATCGCGCAGATTCCGCTCATCTTCCTGCAGTTTCTGCTCGGCGTATCCGGTAATCGATATCGGCGTTGATTCCATACGAGCGGACGACGTTGCCTTGTTCAATTGCCCGGACGACACGAACGAATCAGATGTCATCCGAAACCTGCGGCTGTGCCCCTTCGGCCCGCTCGCGAAGAATCCACTCGCGCACATAAAGAGGACAATGAACCAATGCAATCCCCCCGTCCTCGCAGTCACGCAAGAATCGTACAACCTCAACGTCCACAAGAGTGACCTCACCCAAGTCCAGGAGTATGTGAACGTTGTGATCGTCCATTTGAGCCCGTATGTTGCCGATATTGGCCGATTGAATTCGGCCACTGAGCCGCAGGCTCGTAGTGTCTCCGTCCGACTCCTTTTCAATCCTCAACATTGGTTGACCATTCCTTTCGGGCGCGGTCGCGGGATACCGATACGAGATCATGGCCCCGCCTGGCGAAGCGGTCGGCATAGACAACGCCAATCCCATTGAAAGCGCGAGTAATCCGGATGGAAGGTGAAGAAGTCATTAGTTTGCTCCTCTTTATCAACTCATCATCGGTAAGGGATTCGCGAATCCACGTTCCTGCAGTATCCGGATATGCATGGCGGGGGCCATTCGTAAACAACTGAAGCAAAATGGACGACATCGATTCTTGGTGCTGCGTTTTCGGCAAAATGACGAAGACTCAGCCAGTTGCCTGGCTCGCTGAACCTCAGGCTAGCTGTTGATACGCGTATGTGGACGACGCGCCCGTCAAGCAGGTAAGTTCCGCAAAGGCGACCTCTAACACGTCGTGCATGGTGCGCTGGCCGACGTCTACTTTATGTCGAAACCGAGCGGGATGCACATCTGATTTCATAGACATTTGTGTCTCGCCGCGAAACAAGATGTGACGGTATTCCCGTTCGTGCGATTATCTTTGGCAGATGGGGACCCGATCGCGATGCCACTGAAGAAGTGGTGAGAACGTCCGTTGCCGAGGCTGCAAGTTGAATAAGCTGTTATCAATTCCGTTCTGCTTGCTGTTGCTCATGACTGGAGAGTCATGTCTCGCAGTCGATCCCAGCAAGCAGGTGACCCAATATGCACATGCCGCCTGGAGAATCCAGGACGGATTTTTCAACGGCGTGCCAACCGCAATTGCTCAGACTACCGATGGTTATCTATGGATTGGAACGCTGGCTGGCCTCTTGCGTTTCGATGGCGTCCGATTTGTTCCATGGAAACCGACGAGTGGGAAAGAGTTGTCGTCATCCCACATTAGCGCACTCCTGGGCGCTCGCGATGGGAGCCTATGGATCGGAACGGACTCGGGCTTGAGCCATTTGCTCGATGGCAAACTGATCCAATATCCTGACCGGGCAGGAGGAGTAGCTTCAATTATGCAGCGCGCCGATGGAGATATTTGGTTCTCGTACATTCAACCCATCGATAGCGCATGGGGGATTTGTAAAGTCACCGGAACACAAACGCAATGCTATTACGGGAAGAACAATGGTATCCCGCTGGTCGAAGATCGTTCTGGATTTCTGTGGACTGGCTACGGGGCAACTCTCAAGCGCTGGAACCCGGGTTTATCCACTACTTACGCTCAGCAGGGGCTGAGACTGGTGGGGGCGACGGGTATAGCTTATCTCGCTCTAGCAAGAGATGGTTCGATGTGGGTCGGAATGACTTCTGGTGGGCACGGCGCAGGCTTGCAACAATTCACAAATGGCGCATGGAAGCCGTTTATTGCCCAGCTTTTCGACAGTAGTTCATTGACGCTTACCGCATTGTTGTTAGACCGGGAGAATACGTTGTGGGTCGGTACCGCAAGCCAAGGACTCTACCGTATTCGCGGCCGGCGTGTGGATCACTTTGGGAGTTCAGACGGTCTGTCCAGTGACTCTGTGAGTGAGACGGGGCTGTATGAGGATCGTGAAGGCAACATGTGGGTTGCCACGCCCCACGGCCTCGACTGTTTTAGCGATCTACCTGTCACGACCTACACAATCCGCGAGGGGCTCCCATCGGGGGAAGTCGATTCGATTCTCGCCTCGCGCGTTGGCACGATATGGTCAGGCACTGCTCAATCGCTAGTCGCAGTCCGACAGGAACGAACTCCCGTCATTGAGGCGCATCGGGCGCCCGGGAATCAGGTTACGTCGCTCCTGGAAGATCATGCCGGTCAACTATGGGTGGGTGTCGATGATTTCTTGACGATATATAAGAACGGAACGTTCCGTAGGATAGACAGGCCTGACGGTAAGCCAATTGGGTTCGTTGTTGGAATGACCGAAGATGTGGATCACAATATCTGGGCCGAAACCAGAGATGCGCCGAAGACACTTTTTCGCATTCAGGACTTCAAGATCCAGAAAGGGTTTCCGGCACCTCAGATGCCTGCTGCTCGGAGGATTGCGCCTGCCCCGGGGGGCGGCATCTGGTTGGGTCTCCTTCAAGGCAATCTGGCCCGATACAAAAACGACAAGCTCGAGATATTTCCCTTTAAGCACAGCGGAGTTCCCGGCTTCGATACTGAAGTAAATCAATTGCTCGTGACTTCCGATGACGCTGTATTGGGCGCTACACATTTTGGAGTCATCGCGTGGAGAAACGGAACTCAACAAACCCTCACCGCCCGGAACGGCCTTCCCTGTGATGGAGTCGATGCGCTTATTTCCGACAATCAGGGAGATCTCTGGCTGTACTTGCAATGTGGCCTAGTTGAGGTCCCGAAGGCGGAGATACAGAAGTGGTGGCAAAAACCTGACGCCATCGTGCATTTCCGTATGCTGGATGCTCGTGACGGAGTTCATCCAGGACAGGCCGCTTTTGATGCGGCGGCGCGATCTCCCGATGGGCGGTTATGGTTCGTCAACGGATATGAATTGCAGGTAGTTGACCCGACCCACCTGTCAATGAACCCCATTCCGCCGCCAGTCCATATCGAAGAAATCATCGCAGATCGCAGGACCTATGTCGTAGCACGCCATCTTCGTCTTCCGCCGATCACTCGAGATTTGGAAATCGACTACACAGCATTGAGCTTCATGGCGCCACAGAAGGTACGCTTTCGCTACAAACTTGAGGGCCACGATACGGAATGGCAGGAGCCCGGGACTCGGCGACAGGCATTCTATAACGATCTTGGGCCAGGAGAATATAAGTTTCGCGTGATCGCCTGTAACAACGACGGCGTCTGGAACGAAGCAGGAGCAACCCTAGACTTCAGGATCGCGCCGGCCTGGTACCAGACGATCTGGTTCCGCGCCTCGTGTGTGGGAGGTTTTGTATTATTGCTGTGGACGCTCTATCAACTCCGTCTTCAACAGCTACGATGGCAGTTCAACATGACTTTGGAAACACGAGTCGACGAGCGGACGAGCATCGCGCGGGAACTGCACGATACCCTACTGCAAAGCTTCCAGGGATTGATGCTCCGCTTTCAAACCGTAGACGAAATGCTTCCAGCACGCCCAATGGACGCGAAAAAGACACTCGAAAGCGCTCTCGATCGGGGGGATCAAGCAATCAGCGAAGTAAGAGATGCTATAACGCACATACGTGCTCCCGCGTTGGCAAGTCACGACCTAGCGAAATCGATCATCGCGCTGATGACTACTTTGAATGAAGAGCTTGCGGCAGGCAACAGGGGCTCAGTAACGTTTCGTATGCTTGTAGAAGGCGCGCCGCGAACTGTGCGTCCGACTCTCCAAGGCGAGATATATCGCATTGCTCGGGAGTCGTTAGGAAATGCCTTCCGCCACGCACAGGCCCGGCAAATCGAAACGGAAATCACCTATGGCGAATCTCTTCGTCTACGCTTCCGCGACGATGGAAAGGGCATCGACCCAGGTATCGTTGAACACGGCGGACGTCCGGGGCACTGGGGCTTGCCAGGAATCCGAGAACGAGCTAGGCAGATCGGAGCGCAATTGGAGGTCTGGAGTGAACTCGGAGCCGGCACAGAGGTAGAGTTGAGCATTCCAGGGTCGATCGCTTATGAGGTATTCCCGACCAAGACGCGTTTCCGCGCTTTCCGTAAGAGGAAGAGAATGGAACAAGATCATGAGCACCGGTCCTAGCTTAATCCGGATTCTCGCGGTTGACGACCATCCGATGCTGCTTGAAGGCATTGCATCCCTGGTCGGTAGTCAACCGGACATGAAGTTGATCGCCGAGGCTTCTACAGGACGTGAGGCACTCGAGCAGTTCCGAAAGCACCGGCCAGACCTCACATTGATGGATCTGCAGATGCCAGACATGGACGGTGTTGAGGCGATGGTCGCCATCTGCGGCGAATTTCCGGACGCCCGGATCATTGTCTTGACAACCTACAAGGGAGACGTCAAGGTTCTACGCGCTCTCAAAGCCGGCGCGCGGGCCTTCTTGTTAAAAGGCCTCTTGCGGAAGGAACTCCTCGAGACGATTCGCGCTGTACATGCCGGTCAAAAGCGCATTCCTCCTGAGGTCGCTGCTGAACTCGCAGACCACGCGATCGATGATGCCCTGACCACACGAGAAATCGATGTGCTGCGCTTAATTGCCGGCGGGAATACAAATAAGCTGATTGCCGATCATCTCTCGATTACCGAGGAAACAGTCAAGGGCTACGTCAAGAACATCCTTTCCAAACTTGGCGCAAGCGACCGAACGCACGCCGTAACAATCGCGCTGAAGCGTGGATTCATTGACTTGTAACCCCCACGATAGAGGGGGCGGCTATCCCCCCAGATTTGGAGTGTCGAATCGTCGTTGACGCGGACTACTCTGTTGATGTTTGACATAAGGGGGTTTCCTGCAACGCCTTTTTCCCATGTTTCCTTACGGCTGGCCCGGCAGGGGGCTTCTCATAGTACGGCTCGTTGTCGGACTAATTTTGATTCACGATGGCATCGGCGCATTGATGGGGGTGCCACAACGTGAATCGATTGCGCTGCAGGAAATCGCTGCCATCCCAGGAATTTTTCTACTCGTCGGTTTGTGGACACCAATAGCCGGCGCGATTGTTGCACTGTGTGAAATCGGGATCGTTCTCACAGGCACTGACCACCCGCGAGGCACGATCTTGATGGCAACGCTGGGTATCGCCTTCGCATTCCTGGGACCTGGCGCTCTGTCGATCGACGCTCGCCTTTTTGGCAGGAAGCGGTTCGAGATTTGAGTTCGCGGGAGTTGTCCCCTCCGCGGAGTGGGTGGCCTGGCCCCCATTTGAGGTTGTTTGCATGACGGGTTTTGTTCCAAACCGCAACTTAAGGACTTACAGAGCTTCACTAATAATGAAAACTCTGTACCTAGTTCGCTCAGTGGCGTCCGCGGACTCCACGGTTCATCAAAGGACTCAACTTACGCTGGGATCAACATGACTACCTTGCCGCTTGAAACTCCATTCTCGCAGGACGCGCCGAGTCCGGGCGCTGCAGCCGTGGCGACGAGGGTATCTTTTGGGACAGATCCTTCTGCGAACGAGGCTTTCCTGGCCGTAGCGCAGAGCCTAAGCCACACCGGCAGTTTTGGCTGGAGTGTTGCCAGCGGAGAACTCGACTGGTCAGCGGAAACCTTCAATATCTTTGAACACGATCGAGCAATAAAGCCTACGCTGGAGATGATACTGTCGCGGATTCATCCCGACGACAGAGATCTCGTGCAGCAGACCCTCGATCGGGTGATTGAGACAAAAGACGATTTTGATCTTGAGCACCGTTTGCTGATGCCGGACGGTTCAGTCAAACATCTCCACGTCTTAGCTCGCGCGTTAGCGACGCCTTCCGGGAACCTTGAATTCGTGGGGGCTGTGACGGACGTCACCAAACAGGTGCAGACAGAGACGACGCTCGAGAAAGCTCTGCAAGAAATCAAGCGGCGGAATGAGGCACTACGGGCAAGCGAACACAATCTTGACCTGATCATCAACACGATTCCCGCGCTGGCATGGTCGGCGCGTCCGGACGGCTCGGCCGAATTCTTCAACCAGCATTACCTTGAATATGTAGGTCTCTCCGCGGAACAGGTGAAAGATTGGGGGTGGACGGTTGCGGTTCATCCGGACGACCTTAATGGTCTGGCTGGTTCGTGGCGATCCATTATGGCTTCTGGCGAACGAGGCGAGAGCGAAGCGCGCCTGCGCCGCTTCGACGGCGAGTATCGATGGTTTCTGTTCCGCGCTAACCCGTTACGCAATGAATCCGGCAACATCGTCAAATGGTTCGGGATAAACACTGACATAGAGGACCGGGAACGCGCAGAGGAGAAACTGCGACGCAGTGAAGCATATTTGCTTGAGGCGCAGAGAATAAGCCAAACAGGTAGCTGGAAACTTGATCTTGCATCGGGTACAGTCACAGCCTCACCGCAAATGTTTCGAACATACGGCGTTGAGCCTGATGAGGACAAGTCGATCTTTGAATTGTGGTTTAGCAGGAGTCATCCCGAGGATCAGAAGCGCATGCTGGAGCTCTTCGAAAGATCCAAAATTCAGAAAACGAGCTATGCAGCGGACTACCGCATCGTTCTTCCCGATGGAGCTATAAAGCACATTCATACCACCGGGCATCCTGTCTTGAACGAGTTGGGCGATGTCGTCGAATTTGTTGGGACCAATATAGATATCACGGAGCGCAAACAGGCAGAGGAGAAGAATCGGCAAGATGAGCACGAACTTCGCCGGATTACCGATGCTATCCCGCATATCATCGTCGTTCTGAATACCGATGGTCGACCGATCTATGTAAATCGAGTGGGACTCGAGTACACCGGTTTGTCGGTTGAGGAGATGCAGGCGGAAGGTTCCCCCTATCGCGTCATTCATCCTGACGACATTGAGAGGTTCAGAGAAGTAAGGCATCACGCGATCTTAAATGGTGTTCCGTTTGGGGGCGAACAGCGGATTCTCGGAAAAGACGGCAAGTATCGTTGGTACCTCCTTCGTTATAATCCCTTCCGCGACGAACAGGGACACCTCGTGCGCTGGTATGCGACGGGAACAGACATCGAGGATCGCAAAGTAGCTGAGCGGCACCTCCAAAACGAGAACGTTGCGTTGCGCGAAGAAATCGATCACTTCTCGATGTTTGAGGAGATTGTCGGTTCTTGCGAACCCATGCGACAGGTGTTGAAGCAGGTGGCGAAAGTTGCGCCGTCGAATTCGACGGTTCTCATCCTTGGCGAAACCGGAACGGGTAAAGAACTGATCGCGCGCGCGCTTCATCGGAGATCGAACCGCGCAACGAGAGCCTTCGTCCGCGTGAACTGCGCCGCCATCCCTCAATCGCTGATTGCCTCTGAGCTCTTCGGGCACGAGAAAGGCGCCTTCACGGGCGCCCTGCAGAGACGTGTGGGGAGGTTTGAATCCGCTGACGGCGGGACGCTCTTCCTCGATGAAATCGGCGATCTCCCTATGGACACTCAAGTCGCACTGCTGCGCGTGCTGCAGGAGCGCGAGTTTGAGCGAGTGGGAAGTAATCATCCGATCTCAGTAGACGTCCGACTAATAGCAGCCACAAATGCAGATCTACCTGCTGCCGTTGCTGCCGGAACCTTCCGCCGGGATCTTTTCTACAGACTCAATGTTGTTCCGCTTGTCGCTCCACCGCTTCGGGAGCGAACGGCGGATATTCCATTGCTCGTCGAATATTTTCTTGGGCGTTACGCCAAGGCAGCCGGCAAGACGATCCTACACATCTGTAGGCAAACGCTGGCGCGGTTAACGGCCTACAACTGGCCGGGGAATATCCGTGAATTACAAAATGTCGTGGAACGGGCGGTCATTCTCAGTGAAACGGACACATTCTTCGTTGATGAGAGCTGGCTTAAATTGGAATCGCCAGAGTCTCGGCAGCCACGCGAAGGGATTTCGACGCTGTCAGATCGTGAAGTAGAGTTGATCGAAGCTGCTCTTGCTGAGTGCCATGGCCGTATCTCCGGACCTTCAGGCGCGGCTGCAAAACTCGGAATTCCGCGGCAGACGCTCGAATCGAAGATCAGGCGTTTCAGAATCAACAAGTACGGGGAACGTCAAACCTTCTAAGCGGGCCGGCTCTCGCTTACGACGAGCGCCTCCTGCCATCGGATTCTCTTTCCCTTCTTAGACCAGACCACTTCGAAATGTAAGGCCACCCTTCGCCGGTCAGTCTTCGTTTCCAGTACGTTCTGCCGGACGCTCGTCATTTTGCTGTGCGTGAAGCATGAGTCTGATGGTGACGCTGTCTCTTTTCAATATCTTAGCAATTGGCATGACGCCTGCATATTCAAAGGCGAAAGCGCAGGAGAAAGTGGCCAAACGTAAGGAGCGATTCAGATGGAAATTACATCAGACAGCGTCCGCGAGATCTTCAAGGGGTTGAGAGCGACCATGAAGTTCCGTTTAGCGATGGGGGAAGGCATCAGTCGAACTCGCTGGACGAAAGCCTCACCGCAAGGACAGTTCCCCGGGATTTTGAAACGCTCTGCAAAGCTGAACAGAAAAGGACATCGGAAATAGGTATGGTCAATAAATGTGCAGTGTTCGCGACGATGTTGTGTGCTGCGGCATTATCGAGCACACCACACTTACAAGCTCAGCAGTCAGCAGTGAAAAATATCGTCCTCGTTCACGGCGCCTGGGCGGACGGTTCGGGCTGGGAAGACGTCTATAACATTCTTGTCAAGGACAGCTTCAATGTGAGCATCGTCCAAGAGCCGGAGACGTCCTTCCAAGATGATGTGACCGCGGTGAAGCGGATTCTCGCGCTGCAAGACGGACCGAGCATTCTTGTCGCCCACAGCTATGGGGGATCTGTGATCACGGAAGCAGGCACGGATCCATCAGTTGCCGGATTGGTTTACATTGCAGCGCACATGCCAGACGCTGGGGAAAACGAAGGAGACGACGGGAAGCGCTTTCCGAGTGACCTCGGGAAATCTGGTGCGCTGAAAAAGACGGCAGATGGTTTCACGTACCTCGATCCTGTGCAGTTTCATGAGTACTTTGCTGCCGATCTTTCTGGGGAGCAGGCCGCTTTCATGGCGCGCTCGCAGGTCCTCAACTTTGCGAGCAATTTCTCAGCGACCATCACTACGGCCGCCTGGAGAACTAAACCGAGCTGGATGCTCGTGGCGGGAAGCGATCGGACCATCAACCCTGACCTTGAACGCTGGTACGCCAAGCGAGCTCATAGCCACATGCTCGAAGTCGCAGGGGCCAGTCATTGCGTTTATGTATCGCACCCCAAGGAAGTTGCAGATGTAATCGAGAGTGCGGCCCGTGCGGTCTCGAAGTAGTTGGGCTTCCGCAAGAGACTCCACACACCCAGCTCGTGCATATTCAGCAAGGGGAAAGGTAACCATGAAAACAGATGTGAAGTTTGTATCCGGCAGCAACATTCAACTTGCGGGTATTCTTTACTCTCCCGATTCCAAGAAGAGCACGCGTGTGCCCGCTATCGTAATTAGTCATCCAGGAAGCGGCGTGAAAGAGCAAACGGCGGGGCTCTACGCAAAGCACATGGCGGATGCAGGATTTATCGCCTTGGCCTTCGATGCAGCCTATCAGGGTGAGAGTGGCGGCGAGCCTCGGGGACTTGAAGACCCAGCCCAACGTGTTGAGGACATCAAGGCCGCTGTTTCGTACTTGGAGACTCGTCCCGATGTGGATGGCGACCATATCGGTGCGCTCGGGATATGCGCCTCTGGTGGCTATGCCGTGGCGGCAGCAGCCGCCGATCACAGAATCAAAGCAATTGCCACGGTAAGCGGGGTAGATATTGCGGCGCAGTTCCGCTGTGGAGCGGAGGGCAGCCAGCCTCCCGCCGTCTTTCAAGGGATGCTGGATGCTGCAGCGAAGGCCCGTACTGCTGAAGCCAAGGGAGGAGAGATACAGAGGTTTGAGCTTTTCCGAGTACCGAAGCGCAGGCGCGAGCAGGGGGGCAGCACTTATTTGACGGCTGGGAATACTACATCAGCCCGCGCGCGCAACATCCGCGTTTGATGAAAGCCATGACTTGGAACAGCGTCGACAAGATGGCTACATTCGACGCTTTCCGGTTTATCGATATGATCTCGCCTCGCCCATTGTTGTCTATTCTCGGCACGAAAGCTGTGACGAAATGGATGGGGACAGAATCGTTCGAACGCGCCAAAGAACCCAAAGAGCTAGTTTGGATCGAGGGCGCGAGCCACGTTGACCTCTATGACAAGCCCGAATATGTGGTCCCAGCCGTTGCTAAGCTTTCCGACTTCTTTCAAAAGACGCTTGCTTAGTTCGTGGTGTGGATCATAGCCATTACGCCAGATGTGGCCATCTGCGCTACATCTGGATCCAATGAGGAGTAAAACGATGGAATCCACACACAATGAGGCTGTCGTCGCTGGAACCGGACTGTCGCGTATAGGCCGGGAAGTAGGCTTTGAACCATGCTCGCAATCTCCTGCCTCATCAGCTATTGGCTCATCACGAACATCCTTGCGCGCGAGTATTCTGTATCTCGCGAGAATGACCTGCTTGGAGGCATGTGGGCAGTGATCGCGACGATCTTTGTGTTTCGATACAGAATTCTCCAGAGCGGTAGCGCGGCGATATCGCGGACGCTGGCGATATTCCTTAGTTTCGCACTCTGCTTCTTATACTTTCTCATTTTCCCGTTCAATGTCTTCGGGATGGTCGCGCTCATCTGGATCGGCACCGTCATTTTGTGTCTGATTGGCCATTCCCATTACGACCGCTGTGGTGTTCGTTGTAGCCGGAATAAGTCCGGGACCAGCCTGGATACAGCCCATTCTGCGACTTGCCGACACTGCCGTTGGCATCATGGTCGGGCTTCTTGCTTCACGGGTGGGAATTGCCCTTCTCAGTCGGGAAGGAGAATGGAACTGACCTCTCCGATCTCAGACAAACGTTGTTCACAATTGAAGGTAGGTGGCTAAAATTCTCAAGGTCTTTGTCCGCTATCGTTGCGCGGCGTTTGTCGCAAACAACTTATAAGCTTCATCCATACGAAAGGAACTATGAACACGCGATTACTCGCACCAAAGGCCTTCAAGAGCTCACCCTCCCTGCGAAACTCGAGTTGGTACAAGGGAATCTTAATTAGTCAACTTGCAGGGCAGCAGGACACAGGCGGAGATTACGATTTGGTGATCACGCAGGCGCGAAAAGGAACCGAGCCACCTCCGCATGTTCACTCTCGTGAAAACGAGTTTTTCTATGTTCTTGAAGGAGAGCTCACCGGCTATGTCGGAACTGAGGTCTTTGAAGTGGAAACCGGCGCGGGGTTGTTTTTGCCCAAGGGCGTACCCCATGCGGTCCATTTCAAATCTCCCGTGGCCAAAGTGCTAGTGCTCATTACGCCAGGCGGCTTTTACAGTGCCGTGAACGAAATGAACGCCCCGGCACAAAAGATGGAGATTCCAGCCGATGAAGTCTTCACCTATGCAACCATGGACCTCACGAAAACCATAGAGATCTTCGAGAAGTATGGAATCCACATTCTCTCCTCGGAGGAGATCGTGCAACAGATGCCACAGTTCCCCCTCCCCGCTCAATGAGGCTGACACGGCGCCGATCTGGAGCCTGATAAGACAATGCTGCAAATTAGACACGCTGCAAGCTGTACTCAGGAACAGTTCTAATGCTTTTGGCGCGCCGTCCGATGGTAGATCGGCGGACGGTGCCCATTACAGAGCAGGTTAGCGCAAGGCGTGACGAAATTTCCGAATTCCAGCTACGCTTTAAGCTCATGGACGCCCAATACACGAACGACATAAAGCAATTGATTGCCATCGAGGAATCAGGTCAGTTTTTCGTATTGCGCGAGCCAAGGGCTTCCCACACTTTACATTTGGGTAGATCAACCCTTTGCTGATGGCGTAAAGCAGGCCTTGAATGCTACCGTCCAGGTCGTCAAGCGTAATGACTCCACACCTTCGCTGTAATCCCAAAACGCTGGGTGGTCGAACGCTCCTTCGCTTGGCTGGAAAAGAACCGAAGACTGTGGAAAAACTGCGAACGAAGGCTCAATACCAGCTTGCAGTTCGTTCACCTCGCCTTCCTAGTCCTACTTCTCAAAACATCGTGAACAGGCTCTCAGCGACAAACGGTTCGACTCAGAAAAGACTAAGAGTGCGACTCGATGAAACGGCATTCGGATGCTTCATGATGGGGCCATCGGCCACCGCCGATGTTGAGGCCACTCTGGTGCACGGTGCCCAAGGGACTCGTTCCTTGAACCTATTCTTTTTGCCGCCAGTGCAGTCGGCTGGCAGAAGTACTGGTTCAGACGCTGATAGAAGCCGGTGTCAAGCGGGTCTATGGAGTCGCCGGCAATTCATTAAACGGCATGACGGATACGATCCGCAAGAGCGACAAGATTGAATGGTTACACGTGCGCCATGAGGAAGTGGCCGCCTTTGCGGCAGGGGCCGAGGCACATCTTACGAACGAGATAGCTGTCTGTGCCGGCAGTTGTGGTCCTGGAATCCTCCACCTTATTAACGGACTCTTTGATTGCCATTCGCAGCCAGGGCGCCCTCAATATTGCACGATCCATACGTTCACTGATTCGCGCAGGCGCTGCGGGGTGTCACATTGAAGATCAGGTGCAGGCCAAGCGCTGCGGTCAAAGGCAGGCAAGGCGATCGTTCCGAGCGAAGAGATGGTTGTCCGCCCTTCGCCTCACGGTTCTGCCGGAAGACTGTGTGTTTATCGGAGTAGAACGCAACAGGAGCACCGTGCGCTTCCAGATATCCACGCAGCGCGTAGAAGTAGGAATCCATGCTTTCGCTCAGAACGAACTTCAGCTGCATCAGGCGGCTAGTCGCATCGTCGATGAAGACCAAGAGCGTGCACGGCTCACAGTCCCCACTCGTGGCGGACAATCCGTCACGATGACTATCTCTCTCCAAATTGGCGGTTCTCTTGGTGCCGATTGGATCTACGCGTCGGCCTTCGCACACGAAGGGCTCAATAGCTTTCTAGCTAGCTATAGCGGCCGGGTTCTCGAAGTCGATCCACGCGGGCGTCCAGTGCGTGTTTACGATTGGAACTGTGCCAAAGCAAATTTCTGAGACACCTACGAACCTATACATTCTGACTGCGACGCGTCTATACGTTCTGAGTGGCGACAGGTTGCAGGCACTCGTTGATGTATTCGACCAAGGAAAGCTAGTGATCGCCCATAAAGGCTTTGGCTTACTGCAGCCGAAATCATTGCGATGGTTTACGCCAGACGGCCGCGAACTTGGCGAGGTCCGGACCAAAGATCCGATCCGGCGGGTGTTTTATGGAAATCAAGGACTCGTAGTTGAAACCCGCTCTCATCGTGCACTGGTTGAGGGCGCCACACCTTGGTGGTAAGAAGACTCATTCGGCTTCGCGCCTGTGACCCTCCCATACGCCGCGTGGGGATTATAGGGTAGAGCACGCTTGTCCCACCTCCTATTGCAGCTCAGGACAACCTTCTAATCCCATCCATATTAGTTCACCGCCGGTGCAATTTCGTGTAAAAGGTAGCTGCGCAATTCCTTTAGAAGGCTAGAAAATCCCGGCACGGCGCGTTCACAACGGCTGAAGTTGGCGACAAATCACAAAGGACTGGAGAACAATATTTCAGGTGAACTCTAATGCCATGCACGAGGATTCGTTTTGGGCTCCGCGGAGATATTCGACGTTGCCATGCGTTCTCCGGATGTTTCTTGAACGGACAGTGCAGGAAAGGCTAAAAGAGATTCAAGGTCAAGTTTGCCACCGGGCTGAAATCGGTCCAACAAAGATTGTTCGGTCGACCATCGGCCCAAGCTGGATACTACTGCTGGTTGCAATGAAATGCTGCCACTGAATGCAGCGTTATGCTGCCACTGGCTGCATTCCCGATGCACTACTATCCTGCCACCCATACGATGAAATCCTGCCGTCCGGTACAACCCAATCTTGCCACTTGAATGGAAGTGGTCTCGATCGCCAAATCCAGCGCTCCTCGAGCGTATGCGACTCCGGTCGGAGCAACAGGCAGTAAGGTGCGGTTTGCCCGTAATCCGCCTAGAACCCAGAATCTGGAAAGTCTGGTGTCCGCACTGTTTGTGAATGAGTTGGAGATTATGCATCAAATGACGCCGACTGGGCCCGCGTACCCACTCTGCGGAATGCCTAATCATGCTGCATCCACGGGAGGGTTTGTTTCCGCGGGAGCCGTTGGCAAGGTGAAGTGGAAAGTCGCGCCACGCCCGCTGTTGGCCCAAATCCGGCCGCCATGCGATTCGACGATCGACTTACTGATTGCCAAGCCCATGCCGCTGCCTTGCGGCTTCGTCGTAAAGAATGCGTCAAATATCTGGTCGGCCTTGCCCACGGGCAGCCCGGGCCCTGTGTCATGAATAGAAATTTGGATCTGGCCGTCCTCACCCAATTGCGACTTCACCGTAAGCACGCCGCCCGTATCCTTCATCGCCTCGTTACCATTCAGCATGAGGTTCATCAGTACCTGCTGCAGTTGTACGCGGTCCGCCGTGATTTTGGGAAGATCGGCGGCAAGGTCCGTACGAATCGAAACGCCATTCCCGTTGGCTTCGCCCCGCAGCATCTTGGCCATTTCGCCGATGACCTCATTTATCGCGACCAACTCCCGTTTGAGAGGGGACTTTTGGTACAACGATCGCAGACGGTTGATGATCTCCGAGGCAAAGGTACCCGCCTCGATGATTCTTTCCGTCCCTTTGCGAACTTGCGTCAGATCGGGCGGGTCGCGCTGGAGCCAATTCAAAGATGCTTTGGCATTATTGGTTGTGGCCGTGATGGGCTGTGCGAGATCGTGCGAGATGGAGGCGACCAGTTCTCCGAGTAGGGTGACCCGATTGGTGTGTGCAAGGTCTGCCTGCAGCTCTTCCGCACGCTTGCGATCTTGAATGTCGGTCGCCGCACCGTACCATCTCACGACCTTTCCTCGCTTGTCCCGCAGCGGCACGAGGCGGCTCAAAAACCACCGATACTCCCCGTCGGTGCGGCGGAAGCGCAACTCCTCCTCGACCGGCTCACCACTGGCAATGCTCGCGGCCAGTCGTCGCTCAATTCGATCCAGATCGTCGGCATGAATAGCATTTTTCCTGATTTCCGTCGGATTTTCCAACTGCGACAACCCGGTGTACTCAACCCAGCGTCTATTCAAAAATTGAATGACATCATCGGGTCCACCGATCCACGCCATCGCCGGAATGGTTTCAAAGGCTTCGCGAAAGTTTCTTTCCTCCCGCCGCAATTGTTGCACTCGGAGTTGATGCAGCCCCAACAGGAACGCCAGAAACGCAGCCACGCACAACAAGCGGAACCAGGTCGTCTGATAGTAGGCGGGACCGATGTTGAAATCGAGTTCAGCCCCTGCTTCATTCCAGACACCAGAATTATTGGAGGCCATCACATGGAACCGGTAGTTGCCGGGCCGCAGATTACTGTAAAAAGCCTGGCGCCTGGTTTGAGGTTCCTGCCACTCTCGATCATGGCCATCCAGTTTGTACCGGAACTGCACCTTCTGAGGAACGACAAAGCTCAGGGCCGTATAGTCGATCTCGAGATCACGCGTCAGGGCCGGGAGACGAAGGCCGTCTTGAGACGGATAACTCTTTCGATCAGCAATCACTGCTTCGATATGAACTGGCGGCGGGATGGAGTTTCTAAACAACCGGTCCGGATCAATCATCTGAGCCACAGTTCCATTCGCGAACCACAAGCGCCCGTCGTTTGATCGTGTTGCACGTGGCTTAAAATCAGCGAGATAGGGCTGGGCGCCGTCGTACGCATCGAACAAATCGAACCTTACCTTTAGGTCGTGGTGTCTACGCCACTGTTGCAGGTCGTCCGATTTGATCAATATCAGACCGCACTCGGTATACAGCCAAAGATTGGAGTATTTGTCTGTAACCAACGCGTAGGTTCGGTCACAGGGCAGGCCGTTATGGTGGTCGAGCGTGTACTGAATTTCACCGCGCCGTTCGACAAGGCCATCGGTGGTTGCTGCCAGCACGGAACCATCCGAGTTTGCCAGTACCTGTAAAACTTGAGCATTTGTGTTCTCGAGGGGAAAGATCTGCAGTTGGCCATTCCGATACCGGGCCAGGCCGCCTTTTAGCAATCCCAACCAGAGGCCGCCTTCGGGATCGCCCGCCAGCGAAGTTGGAATACCCAGCCTCTCATCTGCAATTTCGGTGGCGAATCTGCCATCTTGAATTTGGACCAGTCCTCCTGGATTTCCGGGGCCAGTGCGAACGACTACGGCCCAAATGCAGCTATCCACGTCCTCGATCATCCTCAAAACGACCCCAATGGTACCTCCGTCGCGACGCCGGATGGGTCTAAACCTGCCGCGCTCGTAAACAAACAATCCATTATCCAACCCGACCCAAAGCCGTCCAGCATGGTCTTCGAGAAGCGACGTCACACGGCTGCCCGGCAATCCATTCTTTGGACCGATGGATGAAACGACGTCCCCACGCAAATAATCCAAACCTGAATGGTTCCCGATCCAGATGGTCCCATTCCGAGCCGCAAGGATGGAATCGACCATGTCACCAGTAAGTCCCTCGTGCACAGAGAAGTTGACAACTGGAATGTCCCGGAAACAGTCGACGCCCTCGGGCGTGGTCACCCACAAATTACCTTCCCGGTCCTCAAAAAAACTTTCGGCGGTCTCGCTTGATAAACCATCTGCGCTTCGAAAACGTTCTACCTTGCCGTCGTGGACCCGGTAGATGCCGTTTCGTTCAGTTCCAATCCACAATGCGTTATGCCGGTCCAACCCCAAGGCGATGACTTTCAACGTGCTGCCGTCGAGTGCCGTTGTGATCAGGGTTCTCAATGTACCGTTTACCCAATGTTGCAGACCAAGCCCATGGCCGGAATTCAAGATCCCCGCCCAGACAGACCCATCAGGAGCGGCAGCGAGAGCGGTTATACCAGCAAGCGCTGCGTTGGACTTGAGTCCGGGTAACTCGTACGAAGTAGATGAACCAGGTTTCCATCGGACAAGCGCGGTGCTGGTTCCAATCCAAAGATATCCGGAGTTGTCGCCGGTCAATGTCCCGGCATAGGGTGGAACTCCGTCTTCGGGCGCGTAGCATTTGGCCACAGATAGTGTGACCTTACAAACAGCTCCAGCCCGCGTTCGCGATCGCACCATCCAAATCGTGCCCTCACGGTCCTCGTAGATCGAGTTCACGCGGCCCGCTGTTTCTGGGAAATTTAACAAATTTCCGTTCTTCCACTGGGCCAAGCCAGCGGCTGTTCCAATCCACAGGCTCCCGTCGGCGGCTCCCAGGAGTGAGATCACCGTCGTGGGAAGATGTTCTCCGGTGGGTGGAGTCCAGCGGACGAAACGAACGCCGTCGAAGCGCAACAGCCCACCTAACGTCCCAATCCACACATATCCATCTGTAGTTTGGGTGATCGAGGTGGGTGCTCCTGCGAAGACTCCGTCACGCACGCGCCAAGCAGTGTGCGCGTACTGAGAGATCCGCCGGTCCGGATCAAGCGCGAGCGCACGGGGAAACGCTACCAGCGACAAGTAAGCCAACACGGTGCCCAACACGAAAACGCGTCGTGCCCGTATTCGGACGACCACCGCCTTGCCCCACATTGTTCGTAGAACCGTCATCACCCGCCCACTCCCAGGCGATTGAACTCGCTTGCCCAATAATCCCGACAGGCGGTGGGCGTTGTCTTTTTGCCGTCAGTACCACGACATTAGAAAAGCCTATTTTTCAGCATTAGAGCGACTCGTCCGGGTCTGGCATGGTCTATCGTATGGAGGTAAAAAACAAGTCGCTATTACATGTTCCTAGTAGCACAAGTCTGGCAAGAAACGAAGCCACTCATGTATTGCATTCAATGAATGAACAATCGTGTTGCTTCCTAGGAGACTAATCGAACGACACCCCCAGGAGGTCGAGAAGTGGTTTACCGATCTACCAAGAACGCGAATCGCGATGGAGACGGGAACGCACTCGATATGGATCAGCGAGCAGCGCGTGCGCTGGCTCCAGGCACGGGAGCAGGAACTGCTGCCCACCCGCTACGTAGACCTCGTCTTCACGCTGCCCCGTGAGCTCTCCCCTCGCTCTCCAGAACAAGCGCTGATCTACGACCTGCTGTTCCATACAAGTGTCGCAACCCTGCTGGAGTTCGCTCGCGATCCCCGACACCTGGGCGCGGAGATCGGCTTCTTCAGCGTGCTCCACACCTGGAACCAGCGGCTCCAACATCATCCCCACGTCCACTGCGTCGCCGCCGCGGGCGGCCTCGCTCCCGACCACATGCATTGGATCCCATCAGGCCACACCTTCTTCCTCCCGGTCAAGGCACTCAGCCGGGTCTTTCGCGGCAAGTTCAACGACGAACTGAAGGCCGCCTTCAGCCACAACAAGCTCGAGTTCCATGGAGACCTCGCCCCAATTGCGGCGCCACGAGCCTTCGCTCGATGGCGCCGATCCCTCTTCCGCCACGACTGGGTCGTCTACGCCAAGCCGCCCTTCGGTGGACCGGAACACGCGCTGCGCTATCTCAGCGGCTACACTGACCGCATCGCCATCTCCAACCGCAGACTGGTCGCCCTCGAACAGGGCAACGTCACCTTCCGCTGGCGAGACTCCGCCCACGCCAACAAGCAGCGGCTGTTGACTCTGCCGGTCGACGAGTTTCTGCGCCGCTTCCTGCTCCATCTGCTACCGCGCGGATTCGTGCGCATCCGCAACTTCGGCTTCCTCGCCAACCGACGACGCGCTGCACTGCTGCCACTCTGCTTCCAGTCGCTCGCGCGTGCTGCCGACATCCCGGCTCGAACGCCATCGTCCGCTGCAGATCACCCCTGCTCGTCCATTTACTGGAACTATCCCGTCTGCGGAGGCTCCATGCATGTCATCGAACGGCTTTCCGCAACTCAACTGCTGCCGCGTTCTCCACCCCTCACCCATTTATGTGCCGCATGAGACAACAACTCGAGACTCGATCTCTCCCCATGCCCTGGCGCCGATACCCCGCTTGCGACCTGAGCGGCTCTCACCGCCTCCGGCTCTTCCGTCTTCCACGCTCAAGCGACAGGCCGAAGCTCGTTCGCTGCTCCCAACTCCGCATTTCAGACCCCTCTGCATGCCGCAACCCACCATCCTCACTCCCCCGGAACCAGCCCCACCCTATTCAATACCCATAGATCAGAGGCCCCGGACACAGCGGCTTCCTTCAAGTCGCTGTATCCGAATCGCCCGCACCCAGCTGCGCCGCTGCCGCCAGCAGTCGAACGCGGGCGATCCAGATACAGCACTAAGACTTTGCAGGCACAACGGGATAGTTTCCGGATAGCCCGTCATCCGTCCCGAACTCGCAAACGTGGGATTTCTCGGCCCGCGCAGCTCAATGAGTTCTATAAAAAGGGATGTCAAGAAAAAAGTTTCCCCCTCGACCGGACAGCGAGAAGATTTTTGTCTCGAGATCCAGCCCACTGCCTGTGAGTGTGCCCCTCGATTCGCTCGAGAGGTTCCTTTGTGGCTTGTTTGCATATCCGTGGCTTTCATCTTCCAGTGGTGACGACGCCGATCGAGTCTTAGACTTCGCAAGCGGGCCTTGGTATTTGGGTGTCAACCATGGTTCTATTAGAGGCTCGTGGCCTATCGCTATTTCTGGTTATCCGAGGAGGCATAGCGTGACTCAGTGACTCGGTGCCGAAGCACACAGGGCCAAACTCATTGACTGATACTCACCTCGAACCGAGCGTCTCGAGAACCCGACTGACCACCACCAGAGAGAATCGCCGGAGATGGAAAGGCCTCTTCATCAGAGACGCTCAAGCTTCTTGCCGATGCAATTGTGTGGCGTCGAAATCCGCTCCTTTCTTCCAAATCGTCAGAGTGATGCTGGCAATCTTTCGTGCCAGGGTGAGACGCGCCATCGTCGGTCGTATCCCTTTCTCAAGAAGAGCAATATAGAAATCGTACAGAGGGCCAGGGTGAGTGCTAGCGGAGATCGCAGCCCCTTTGAAGAGATTCTTCACCTCGGGATTGTGGTTGTTATTTAGGCCGCGCACGGTCATGCGCTCCTGGTTTCGTTGCAGTTTCCCTCTGACATAGCGGTACTCACCGCTGTCGTGGGTTTTCAGCGCGAAACCACTGTAAGCCCACAGCTGACGCTTGGTACGGAAACGGTGTGGCGTCTGCAGCTGCGCAACCAGCAAGGCTGCACGAATCGGACCGATCGAAGGAATCTGGCGAAGCAATTTCACGGCATGATGCTTGCGGCTCTCGGTCAGCAAGTCGCGTCGCGCTTGCTGACGCACCGGCTGCAGCAGATCCAGTTGCTGATAGAGCCGTTCGGCCCGGAGACGAACTCCGGGTTCCGGGATCTTGCCTAACCATTCTGCGCGATGCCGCGGTGCATAGACGCTGGTACCGCTGCAGGCAATGGCCCAGCTTCGGTAGAGTGCTTTGATTCGACTCATGACCCGGACAAGATCCTGCGTAATGGTCACGTAGCTGCGACCTAGTTCCTTTAAGGTGCGCATCCCGTGCTCGCCGTGGTAAACCGGCGTGAGTTGGTTGCCACGCAGCAGCTCTGCCAGCTTTCGCGCATCGATTCGGTCACTCTTGCTGCCGTCTTTCAACAGGGCGTTCTTGCGCGGATCGCAGACCACGAGACGGGTGACGTGAGGTTTCAGCAGGTCATGTAACCAGGCCGCAGAGGTCCCTTCTTCGAAGGTCACCGATAAACTTCCGTGCAGCCCCTGGAGGAACTCAAGGATCGTGGCCGCTTTCGTCTCCAGAATACTTTCCATGATCAACTTGCCCCGGGAATCCGTGACTGCAACCGAGATCGTTGCTTGGTGGACGTCCATGCCGATATATTTCTCTTGGCTCATAACGGCGCTCCTTTCGGTAGGTGGTGATACGAATAACCACAACCTACAGCAAAGTGGGCGCCTTTTATATTGCGTGACTCGGCGATAATGCACTCACCGACAACGCAGTCTAGTGCGAGCGCGCGGTACAGAAGCTCTCGCCAGTGCCCTGCGAGCGTAGGCGGAGCTTAGAAATGCTTCGGCTTTCACTCGTAAACGGTATCCAGAACATCTCACGTCAACGGGGACCCGGAGCAGGCGCTGGACCAGGCCATGCATGTGTTTTGGGAGAAGGGATACGAGGGCGCTTCACTGCACGACCTGACGGCGGCGATGAGGATTCAGCCGGCAAGTCTGTACAAGGCTTTCGGCAACAAGCGGAATCTATTCGAACAAGCCTTGGCGCGCTACCTTGCCGGCCCGGTTGCCTTCATTCGCGGCGCGCAAAGCGAGCCAACAGCCTACGCCGTAGCCGAGCGGACGCTCTGCGACTCGGCGGAGTTCCTCGCCAACCAGCACACCCGCTGCGGCTGCATGACCATTCAGGCAGCGCTGGTCGGCGGCAAGGAGTCCCAACCCGTGCGCGAGGAGTTGATTGCTCTCAGGCTGCGAGGGCAGGAGGCGCTTCGCCAGCGCTTTGAACGAGCCCAGGAAGAGGGAGACTTAGCTAAGACGGGAGACGCCAGCGATCTGGCACGATTCGTCACAGCCATTTTTCAAGGCATGGCAGTCCAGGCCATCAATGGCGCCAGCCGCGAAGAGTGCTTCGCCTCGCGAAGACGGCTCTGCGCGCGTGGCCAAGATCGAAGTTAGGCTGAAATCGTAAGCCAGGCGAAAGCTTCTTCTTGCGAGTGTTTGGCCAGAAGTAGACGTTCCATGCGCCTAAAGCGAACGCCGCCGATCGACTCATCACGGTCGCGTCGCCCACGTAAGACCGTCCGGTCCGCCGCCCACATCCAGATGGCTCGTCACCGTCAGCGTCTTCAGATCCACCACTGCAACGTAGTTCGCTGCGGTGCAGCCCACGAACGCGCGCGAACCGTCCGGATCCATGAGGATGCCGGCGCACCCTTGGCCTAGGCTCACCCGCTTGACCTCTTTGCGCGAAGCCACGTCGTACACAAACAAATCGCCTGTCGAAAGGATAGAGATTAACACGCGTTTGCCATCGGGCGTGAATTTCAGGCGATTGGCGCCGTTCAGCTTTGCATCGATCGTTGCAGCCACCTTTCGCTGCGCAGTATCGATGATCCAGAGCTTGCCATCGCTCGCCGCAGCGGTCCAAAACTCCTTCCAGTCGGGCGACAGGTCGAAGCCCTCCGTGCCCAATGAAGTCGGAATTGTAGTCACGAGCCAGTCACGCTGCGCCGGTCCGAGCGGAGCAGGATGCCTTGGTTCAGGCGGCATCTCGCGATTCTCGATGATGCTGACGCTCGCTGAATGCGCGTTCGAGACGAAGATTGTTCGACCGTTCGGCATCACGCGGATCAGATGTGTGAAGTCCTGCCCGGTTCCCATGATCCACTCCGTCTTACCGGTCGCCGGATCCAGTCGGCCAATTGCCTTCGCTCCCTGCGCCGTAAACCAGACCTTACCGCCCTGGAAGTCCAGACCATGCAAACCGACCATGGGCGCTGTATCAATGCTCGGCAGCGCCTTGTGATTCACCAGGTCCAGCACGTCCAACTCGTGTCCCTGGCTGTTCAGCATGTTAGAGACCCACGCGCGCGTTCCGTCCGCTGACGCGATCACCTCGTGCGGATCCGGACCAACCGGCATCTTCGCAATGATCTTCAGCGTCACTGGGTCTACGATCGAGAGCGTGTGATCGGTCTTCGAGAGCGCCAGCAACACAGGGTGCTCTCCAACCTGACCCCAGTTTCCCGGCACAGCAAACACCGCAACTCCCAACGCAACACCCGCCAACACAAAACGGGACATCCTTGAATGCATCGGTCAATTCTCCTCAACCTTTTTGACGCCTGCTCTCGTCATCCCTGGCACGCCATCAGACCTATGCCAAGGCTTCCCGATTCATAACGACCAACACCATCCCGCAGTGGACAGTTGGCCAATCTTATCTTAGGAGCCTTTTCATTTGCCGGATGCCCAGCCTTACCTGCTTATGTAACTATGTAGCTCATCGGTTTATCAGGGGTTAGCAGTAGCGGAGCCTTGAACCGACCGGGAGTGTGCATGAAGGATTTTTCGCGGCGGAATCTATTGAAGACCGGGCTGATCGCTCCGGCGGTAGTGGCTACTCACGCATTGGGACCATTAGGGATCGTGGCGGCTGCTACAAGCCAGCCTGCTGAAGGCTCGGAAGTTCGATTTCGCACGGCGGGGGCAGCGGCGTGGGATCAGTCGGCGGCAAACCCCTCGAAGGGAGTGGCACGAGAGCGGTTGCTCCTGGACTTTGGCTGGCGGTTTCATCTCGGCAACGCCAACGACCCGGCGAAGGACTTCGGGTTTGGTACGGAGCGTATAGGAAACTTCCAGAAGACTGGAAATTTTCTGCCTGAGGGTTCGATTGCATTTGATGACGGCGAGTGGGAGGCGGTGAATCTGCCGCATGACTGGGCGATCGAGCTGCCTTTCACAGATGACCCATCGCTCGCGAGCAAAGGATTTTATCCTTTGGGGCGGAAGTATCCAGAGACGAGCGTCGGCTGGTACCGGCGGGTGTTCGAGTTGCCCGCCGAAGATGCGGGAAAGCTGCTTACGCTCGAGTTCGACGGCGCGTACCGCGAGACCACCGTGATCTTCAATAATTTCTACATCGGAACTCACAAGGGCGGGTATGACCCATTCAGCTTCGATGTGACCACGTTCGCCAATCCCGGCGGCCGGAATGTGTTGATGGTGCGGGTGGAAGCCACTTCCAGCGACGGATGGTTTTATGAAGGCGCCGGTATCTACCGGCATCTTTGGCTGGTGAAGACGAGCTCGGTTCACGTGAAGCAGTGGGGAACCTTCGTATCGGCCAAAGTCAGTGGCGAGTCTGCCACGCTTTCGATTCGTACCGAGATCGCGAACCGTGACAAGGAGACGCGGACGGTGCGCGCCGTTGCATCGATACTCGATCCTGAAGGAAAGGTTGTTGGAAGATCGCGCTCGGACGCGCTGTCGATTGCCGGGTTTGAAGAGCGGGAGTGCGCCCAGCAGATCGTGGTGAAGCAGCCGTTGCTCTGGTCGCTCGAGCAAAGACATCTTTACCGTATGGTGACGGAACTGGAGACCGACGGAGCAACGATCGATCGCTACGAGACTCGGTTTGGCATTCGAACAATACACTTCGATGCGGAAAAGGGTTTCTTTCTGAATGGCGAGCCGGTGAAGCTGAAGGGCACCTGCAATCACCAGGACCATGCCGGGGTGGGTGTAGCGGTGCCGGATGCTGTTCAGTACTACCGGGTTCGCAGGCTGCAGGAGATGGGCTGCAACGCTCTGCGGACTTCGCATAATCCGCCGACACCGGAGTTTCTGGATGCGTGCGACGAGCTGGGCATGCTGGTCTTCGATGAGACGCGCATGATGTCTTCGAATGATGAAGGGTTGAGGCAGCTCGGCGACTTGGTGAGGCGGGACAGGAACCAGCCCAGCGTCTTCATGTGGTCGATGGGGAACGAAGAGGGGATGGCGAACAACGAACGCGGCGTTCTCATTCTTTCCGCGATGAAGGCGCTCGTGCAGGAGCTGGATGGGACGCGTCCGGTTTCGATTGCACCGACGGGCGCAATAGGCAAGGGAGGCCTCGCGGTGCTGGATGTGATCGGGTACAACTACATGGACCCGCAGGCCGAGGCATATCACAGGGAACATCCCGACCGGCCAGTGATTGGAACGGAGACCGTAAGCGCAGTCGGCACGCGCGGGATCTATGTGACGGATAAGGCGAAGGGATTCGTCTCCTCCTACGATCCGTATACGACGACGGGCCGGGCTTCGGCCGAGGGATGGTGGCGCTTCTGCAACTCGAGGCCATGGGTTTCAGGCGGGTTTGTCTGGACCGGATTCGACTATCGCGGGGAGCCGTCGCCGAATGGATGGCCCAATATCAGTTCGCAGTACGGGATCATCGATACCTGCGGCTTTGCGAAAGATTCGTTTTACTATTACCAGTCCTGGTGGACTTCAAAGCCGGTGCTGCACCTGTTTCCGCACTGGAACTGGCCGAGCTACGAGGGGAAGAAGATCTCTGTCTGGGTGTACTCGAACCTGGATAAAGTGGAACTGCTGGTGAACGGGAAGAGCCTTGGCACGAAGAATGTCCCGCGCGATGGTCACGTGGACTGGACGGCGGAATATGCCGCGGGAGCCATCGAGGCTCGTGGTTACAAGGGCGAAGTGGTAGCGCTGACGACGAAGCGCGAGACTACGGGAGTCGCAACGAAGCTGATGGTGACAGCAGACCGGCAGACGCTGAAAGCCGACGGGGAGGACGTCGCGATGTTTGCCGTGGAGGTGCACGACGCGGAAGGCCGTGTGGTTCCGGTCACTGAGAACGATGTGATGTTTAAGGTAGCTGGAGCGGGGCGGCTGATCGGCACTGGTAATGGCGATCCAACCAATCAACAACCGGACAAAGGCAGCGCACGGAAGGCGTTTGGCGGCTATTGTATGGGCCTCGTGCAGACCGAGAAGAAAGCCGCAAGCATCACGGTGGAGGTGAGTTCACCCGGGCTTGCTTCTGCGGAGGTGACGGTTGAGGCAGTCGCTGGGGAGCTGCGTCCCCACGTGCCGGTGTGGGAGCGCAGCGTTCCGGAAGGGCAAGGGATCACCGGGCTGTGGAGGCCAGCGCCGGGAGCGCCGCCGCCAGGCATGTTGGCATTCCTGGTAGGCAATAACGCTTCGGTGTTCACGCTGTTGCAGAAAGGCAATATCCTAACCGGGCAAATGGAAGGCGGCGGTGGCGGGTTTGGAGACGGTGGTTCATCCGGCGGTCCTGTCACCGATGGCAAGGTAGATGGGGATAGAGTGTCGTTCAAATCGGGCAACGGGACTTACGTGGGGACAATCAAGGGAGATCGGATGGAGTTGCAGAAGACGATCGATCTCGGCTGGCTGGGCGACCTGCTGTCGAAGAAGACAGAGACCGGCGGCGAGAGACCAGCAATCGGGCCAGCGCCGAACGGGTCGGATCCCTCGATTGACGTGCCGCCGATGACCGGGCCACCGGTAGTTCCAGTGGTACTTCTGCGGTCGCCGCGGTGATGCTGCCAACGGGCGCTGAGATAATCGAGGTCGCATCTTAAAACAAGATGCTTTGATCGCATCCTTCAGCGAATTGGCATGGCACTTATTGTGGCTTTCATGCTCGGTCGACAGTTATGAAAAGTACACGGACGCATATTAGGCGAGAGCTGGAGTCGCCCCATCTATCGTTGCTTACAAGATCGGTACTGATGACGCATCTTATGTATAGTCGCTAACGAGGCTCGGGAGACTGCACTTCAGATGTCTGGAGGCATCGAGCCGCGGCAGTGTCCTCTCCAAACGAATCTGTAGATTCAGTGGGAATGGCAAACGTTCTAGCACTCTCGGCATCCCATGAGGATCGCGCGCGGATCGCCTCGAACCGGGGAGTTAGATAGTGGCAGAGCGTTCATTGGGCTTACTGCGAGGAGTGCTACGACTCACAAGACCGAATGAGCGACTGCTTTGGAATCTATCGATCTACCAAGCAGGTTTCGATATCTGTTTGCATCCCGAAGCCGCCAATATAGACGTAACAGAGTGAAGGAATCAGAAAGCCATTTGAAGACCGACTCTGTCGGCGAGGCTCCCAGTGGCTAGAAGGATTATGGCTCCGCCCACGACTACCCGAGGCGAGATCTTCATGAAGCTGAAGATATACAGTCTTAGTCCTATAGTAGCCGCCGATTGATAAATTGGCGTCTCAATGGACACATGATTAAAATACCTCCTACCCTGCGTGATTTCGTCCGCATACTCTCCGTCTCGGCGGTGCTGGCTGTTCCATGCTTAGCTCAGCAGCCGGTTGATTTAGCGGTGCAGTCGGCGGACAAGTTTCTGTCGACTCTCAGCGAAGCGCAGCGCGCCAAGGTTTTGTACGACTTCCACGACAATACGCAGCGTGCGCGGTGGTCGAACTTTCCCACCGGCTTTGTCCCGCGCGGTGGCATTAACCTCAAGCAAATGAGCGCAGTGCAGAAGACGGCGGCACTCGATCTGATGAAGACGGTTTTGAGTTCGCGCGGCTATGAGAAGGTCAGCCAGATCCGGATGGCGGACGACGACTTCAAGACGAACGGCTCAAAGCGTGGTCCGCGCGGTAATGGTTCCGCGCCGGGAGGCGGCCCTCCGCCGAATAGGCAAGGATCACCTCCGTTGGGAGCGGGTGGTCCTCCAAGGAAGGGTGGACCCGGCGGCGGACCACCGCAGTTCGACAGCGACAACATGTTCGGAGGCGATCTGTATTACATCTCGTTCCTCGGTAAGCCCTCGACGACATCTCCGTGGATGCTGCAGTTCGGTGGCCATCATCTTGCACTGAACATCACGATCGTTGGGAGTAAGGGCATCATGACGCCCTCACTGACGGGAGCACAGCCGGCAGTCTTCAAGGTCGATGGCAAAACCATTCGACCGCTTGGCCGCGAGAGCGACGAGGCACTTACTCTGCTGGAGTCGCTCGATGCAAAGCAACGGTCGCAGGCCGTGCTCAGCTATAAGGTGGTCGACCTCGTCCTGGGCCCCGGCCAAGACGGAAAACAGATGAGCCCTGAGGGACTCAGAGTCTCCGCGATGAACGACAGGCAAAAGGTTCTGCTCCTTCAGGTGATCGCGGAATGGGCCGGAATTATGAACGACTCGATGGCTTCGGCCCGTATTGCGCAACTCAAGTCCGAACTTAACGACACCTGGTTTGCATGGAGCGGCCCGACAGATCTTCAGGTGGGAACCAATATCAACGCCTACTACCGCATTCAAGGGCCACATCTAGTCATCGAATATGCCCCGCAGAGCGACGAACCGACCAATCACGTTCACACGATCTACCGCGATCCGACGAATGACTATGGTCAGGGTGTTATCGGAAAGTGAATAGGCGGCTCATATCGCTCGCGCTGCTGGGGATGGTGTCACTGCCTGCGCGGGCGCATAGGATCGACGAATACCTTCAGGCCACGATCTTCTCGATTGAGTCGGGAAGCCTGAAGACAACGATGCGCCTTGTTCCGGGTGTTGCAGTCGCACGCGATGTGATCGCGACGATCGACAGCAATCACGACGGCGTGCTGTCGAATGAGGAGCAGCATCGCTATGCGCAGCGCGTCTTGACGGATCTACAGGTGGAGGAAGACGACAGGAGGCTGCCACTGTACTTGCTTTCGGCTACGTTTCCGTCCGTCGACCTGATGAAGCAAGGAACCGGCGAGATCGAGCTTACGTTTTCGTCTGAACTATCGGTTTCCCGGGGTGAGCATCTACTCAAGTTTGCGAACCATCACAGGAGTGACATCTCCGTCTATCTGGTCAACAGCCTCGTTCCTCAAGATAAAGACCTTGTGCTAGGAACGCAGAGCCGCAATCAGAGCCAGTCGTTCTACCAAGTCACCTTTACACAAGCCACCGGCGCACGCTCGAAAGGCTCTATCTGGAGCGGATTCGGCGGCGCCTTCAGGCTCGGCGCACGCCACATCGCCGAGGGAACAGATCATCTACTATTTCTTCTTACACTGTTGCTGCCAGCGCCCCTGCTGGCGTTCCGGGGCCGATGGAGCGGACACACAACGATCGGCCGCAGCCTGACCCACATTCTAGGTATCGTGACGGCGTTCACTCTGGGACACTCCCTGACGCTGGCTCTCTCGGGTCTGGGTTTGGTTCATCTTTCCAGTCGGCCAGTTGAGGTACTAATCGCCATTTCGATCCTAGTCTCCGCGATTCACGCGATGCGGCCAATCTTTCCCGGACGCGAATCCATCATTGCAGGATTCTTTGGACTCATCCACGGGCTCGCCTTCGCATCCGCACTGAATGAGCTTGGCGTCACTAGGTTATATCGGCTGGTCAGCCTACTTGGTTTTAACGTTGGCATAGAAGCCATGCAGCTTGCCGTGATCACCATGACGCTCCCGGCGTTGCTGGTATTGAGCCGCACGGAACGCTACGCGGCGTTTCGGTTGACCGGCGCCGCCTTTGCGAGTGTCGCGTCCTGTGCTTGGATTGCCGAACGGGTCGTCGACCAGCCGAACTCGATCGGTTACGGCATCGAAACGCTTGCGCACCACGGCGTGCTCTTGTATGCCGGACTATGGGTTTGCAGCGTCGTCGCGTGGTTGAGTCATCAGCACGTTCGATCCGGTCCAAACGAGTCCGTTACCGCTGTGAAATCCATGGATAGATAACGGGAAGTCGGCTTATGTTCACTGACGAACGCGATCGTTCAGCCCTCAGTTGGCGATAACAGTCAGTATGGAGCCGCGCAGGGCGGTTGTCGCCGTTCCCGATACCAGAAACTGGGTTCGAAGCCTTAACGCATCAGATAGATTTGACGGCTCGGCAAGCTATGACCGTGGTCTCTCTGGAGCTTCGTGCCCGTTATGGAGCGTGGTTCCGGCGTGCTGGCGATTCGTGATTTGGTGGCAGCTGGTGACAGCTTGATCCCGTTGGAGAGTTTACTAAACCGATGGCACCCGGGCCGAGTCCGTCAACTTCTAAGACGGAGGCAGTTCGATGGCAAAAGCAAGAGACAGGCGCAGAACATTGGATGGATTTGCGGAGATCAATCACGATGCTGCCGGCATCGATGTCGGCAACGCACAGCACTGGGTAGCTGTGCCGGCAGGACGGGATGGGGAGTCCGTAAGGATGTTCGGCTGTTTCACGGCAGATTTGCATGCGCTTGCAAATTGGTTGGAGCGTTGCGGGATCAAGACTGTAGCGTTGGAGTCCACAGGCGTTTATTGGATCGCCCTCTACGAAGTTTTAGAGAGCAGGGGGTTCAAGGTCTGCGTCGTAAACGCTCGTCAAGCCAAGAACCTGCCAGGACGCAAGACGGATGTAAAGGACTGTCAGTGGTTGCAACAGTTGCATACCTACGGGTTATTAACCGCATCGTTCCGGCCACAGGGGGAGATCATCATCCTGCGTCGTTATCTCCGACATCGTGAAACACTGGTGCAGGAAGCAGCAACCTGCATCCAGCGCATTCAGAAGGCACTCACGGAGATGAATCTACAGCTGGCCAACGTGATCAGCGATATCAGCGGTACAACCGGATTAAGAATCCTACGCGCGATCGTGGAGGGGGAACGGGATCCGCAGCGACTGGCTGCGATGCGAGACTGGCGCATCAAGGCCACACCAGATGAGGTCGCCAAGAGCTTGCTGGGAAATTGGCGGGACGAGCTGATCTTTGTCGTGGGAGAGAATCTTGCGCTCTATGAGGTCTATCAACAGAAGGTCGAGCGTTGCGACTATCGAATTGAGCAACATCTGAAAAACATGTCCGCCCAGGTCGACAACAACACCAACCCTCTGC
Source organism: Tunturiibacter lichenicola (assembly GCF_051013355.1). Lineage (GTDB taxonomy): Bacteria > Acidobacteriota > Terriglobia > Terriglobales > Acidobacteriaceae > Edaphobacter > Edaphobacter lichenicola_F. The sequence continues at coordinate 3,060,699 of NZ_CP132944.1, forward strand.
CGAAACCCCGAAAGGGAAAACGGCCCCATGGCAACGCTCCATCATTCGACCTGCGAAGCGAGCTTTATCGTGTGACTGGAACTGATCTGACGCAAATTGATGGTATCAACGTCGTGACTGCACAGGCGATTCTGGCAGACACAGGGACCGACATGAGTGCTTGGAGAACGGAAAAGCACTTTGTGTCCTGGCTTGGCCTATGTCCCGATCATCGAATCAGCGGCGGGAAGGTGCTTCAGCGAGGAACACGAAAAGTGATCAGCAGAGCAGCAACAGCGTTCCGGCTTTCGGCGAGCGCATTGCGCCGAAGTCAGAGTGCGTTAGGGGCCAAATACCGGCGCTTACAGGGCCGTCTGGGAGCACCCAAGGCAATCACCGCAATGGCTCATCACCTCGCGCGATTGTTTTACCGCATGATTAAGTACGGCTCAAAATATGTCGATCATGGCGCAGCAGCATACGAGGCAAAGTTCAAAGAGCAACAGGTGAGATGGCTTTCGAGAAAAGCCGCTGAACTCCATCTCTGCTTGGCACCCCTTCCGAATTCAGCCGTCTAGTTTCTGGAGAGTGACCGGCGCCGATGCGCTGACCGTGGGTTAAGCTGTGAGCGTCCGAAGGACGCGCAGTTCAGAGCCACAAGCGGAAGGGAGCCGGTCATGAAGGAGAAGTTACGATTTTTGGGTTTGGATGTCCATGCTGAGACGATCGCCGTCGCGGTTGCGGAGTCGGAAGGTGAAGTGCGGAGCTTGGGAACGATTCCGAACCGCGCTGAGTCTATCCGCAAGCTGATCAAGAAGCTTGGTCCGGCAGCCAAGTTGAGAGCATGTTACGAAGCCGGACCGACGGGCTATGTCGTGTACTGGCAGCTGGCGGAGCTAGGGGTCGAGTGCGAGGTTGTAGCACCCACGTTGGTGCCTGTGAAGGCAGGTGATCGGGTAAAGACAGATCGGCGGGATGCAGAGAAGCTGGCACGTTGCTATCGATCCGGAGATCTAACGGCGGTGTGGGTTCCCGATGCGGGTTCCGAAGCGTTGCGCGATCTGGTGCGTGCCCGCGAAGCAGCCAAGCAGGATCAGACACGAGCACGGCATCGATTGAGCAAGTTCCTTCTGCGTTCCGGTCAGCGTCCACCGACCGGAGTCAGGTCATGGACGCGCCCTTACCTGATCTGGGTCGCGCAGCTACGGTTCACTCAGATAGCTCAGGAGTCCACGCGCCAGGACTATCTACATGAAGTCGAGCACATGCGGGGACGTGTAGAGCGTCTGGAGCAAGCCATCACGGAAGCGGTGAAGGTGGCCTCGCCCGCACTGCAACAGGTCATTAACGATCTACAGGCGCTGCGCGGTATCGCAGATATCTCGGCGGTGACCATTGCGGCCGAATTAGGCCAAGTATCCCGCTTCGACAGTGCCCGGCAACTGATGGGTTATTGCGGCGCAGTGCCCAGCGAAGATTCCAGTGGCAAGCGAACCAGACGAGGAGGCATCACTAAGACTGGCAACGCGCACCTGCGGCGCATCGTTGTTGAAACCGCATGGAGCTATCGTCGTCCACCAGGTATCTGGTACGGACTGCGTCGAAGACAGGAGACCATCTCGGAAGAGGCCAAGGAGATTGCGTGGAAAGCGCAACACAGGCTGCATAAGCGGTATATGAGATTAGGCGCAGCCGGCAAGGACCAGAGGAAGATCGTCACAGCAGTAGCTCGAGAACTGCTGGGGTTTATCTGGGCTATCGGAACCAGAGCCGAGACTGTCTCCAAGCAGCAAGTTGCAGCCTGACAACAGCCAAAACAAAAACCTCTTAAAAGGGAAAAGCTAAGAACGCCTAATCGATGAACGCTGACAACCATCTCGAACACAGAGCCGGCAGCAGACAGGGCAAGCACGAAGGAGAACCCTCGCTCGGCCTATGCGACAGGCTCAACCTGACTCGCGATAACAGTCAGAGGCAGCTCCCGACGGATCATGATTATGCGGTTCCGACCCGCGAATATCAGACTGATCAATCGTCGCTCACAACTGCTCCGACTGCTGCTCGCTCTGTCTTCGGGAAAATACAAAAGCAACGACAACGACAAAAACAACCCCACGGATTTCGCCGCGTTGACACGGTCACTCCATATCAGGCCTTAGCACTCATCGAGTGCGCGGCGTTGCAGGATTCCAGACGGACTGTCGGCAAACAGGAAGTTATGCCGGGACGGGGGTAACTTCCGAGTTGCCCGTGACTCAGGAGTTACGCTCTGCACGGTCATCTGTCCGACAAGCCTACTCTAAGTCCATGTGCCAACTTCCGAGTTCCCCTTCACCCGCGAATACCTCAACACTCATAGTGCGATGTCGAGAACCGGCCTGCCTTATCGTCGGCTTTCTTTTGAAGGCCGCTCGTCCGCGGACAAAACGCTTCCCAGGTACAGCGTCAAGGCCTTCTTATATTCTGCGATGATCAGAGGCTTCTCCCTCGGACCTGCTTCTGCGTAGAGCGTTGTCATGCCTTTGACCATCTGGAGAGTGATGTTTGCGGTCAACATAGCCTTTTCGTTAGTGAGCGATGGGTCCTTCGCTCTAAAGGCGTTCGCGATAGCAACGCGCAAAGCCCTGCGCGCAGCCGGATCACGGGAAAGCCGGATCGGCGCGGCATGTAACTGCAGGTAAGCGGGACGTTCCCTTAGGAATTCGATGACGCGTTCCATGAACGTCTCCGCAAATGCGGTGTGGGACAGTGTCTCCGCCTGTTCTATCAAAGGCTTCCAATAAGCCTCGACCTTCTGTGTGTATTGGTTAAAAGAGCTAAGGCCATGGATTGCTTGTCTGGGAAATAGTGATAAAGCGTGCCAATCCCGGAACCGCTACGCTCGGCGATAGCAGTCATCGTTGTGGCCTCATACCCGATCTCTGCGAAGAGCACCGCTGCAACATCCAGAAAGTTCGCAAGCCGCCGTGTTGCACGCTCCTGCTGCGGCTCCACTCGGGCAGAATTTGACACAGTGGATAGCATCCTCGCATTTTATGCGAATAAAACCGCAAATCTCCGCCGTCAGTTCAACATCATGCGTGACATAAATATGTAATAGATCGAGGGTCGCCAAGTGACATATTGTCTATGTTCATAACGTCGAGTACTTAATCGCCTCGTGGAGCGCATTCAACTCATTGGATCTCGGACCGAAGAAAATCACAACACATCCAACGAGCGGCCCAAAATGCCTCCTCCGCGTTAGTGGTTCTTCTCTGAAGCGAATCCGCCAACGCCACTCGAAAAGTGGATAGGAAATAGGGCGGACGTTATGAACACAAGTCGCCTGAAAATGAGACCGTTCGGTGAACTGCTACTAATCATGCTCTTGGCAGCAACTCTCGGCTGGTTTGTCCAGGCGATTGGAATCGTTGCTGTTCTCTTCATCGTGGTTCTTGTCAAGCGTTTCGGCAAATTCGAAGCGCAGCTAGCAGCTACTACCTTTACCGTTGTGTCAGCTCTCTGTGCACTCGCACCTCACCCTCAGTTCAAAGTCGGTGGGGGCCTCCTGGAAACTGGCCTGTGCATCGCTTCTGTTTGGATCACCATTGCTGTCGCAAGTAACCGCAACAGTGACGAAGAGGCCATTCGCCGGAGCGAGAAAGAGCTGCGCGAGGTAATGGACACCATTCCGGCAATGGTATGCATCGCGCTTCCCGACGGCTCGGTTGTATCTCTAAACAGGCGTTGGATTGAGTATGTGGGTCGCTCCCCGATCGGTTTGAACTGGCAGGCCGCAGTTCACCCCGACGATCTCGAACAGCATTTTGAGGCTTTTCGCAAGTGCTCGACAGCAGGTATGCCCTTTGAGGATGAGGTGCGGCTCCGTCGCGCCGACGGGGAATTCCGCTGGTTTGTTGTTGCTGCCGAGCCATTCCGGGATAAGCAGGGACGGATTCTGAAGTGGTACGGTATTGGCACCGACATCGAAGATCGCAAACGGGCCGAAGAGGCTTTGCAGGTTGCGGAGCATGAGGCGCGAGAATTGCTGGAACGTGTGCCTGCAATGATTTCTCTTCGAACTGTGGAGGGTATTGCCTACACAAATCAACGGATTCACAACTACGTCGGTGTCGAACAGCAAGAATTACACGGTGGGGGCTGGCAGAAATATATCCATCCTGATGATCAAAAACGTGCATTGGCAAATCAGGCACAGTCAACAGAACAAATTGAACCCATGGATCACCTGTTCCGACTCCGTGGAGCGGATGGGGCATATCGCTGGTTCCGAACGATCGCAGAACCATATCCGAGCGTAGATGGAAGGTCCTATTGCTGGTATGGTGTCGCGACAGACATCGATGAACTCTACCGCTCCAGAGAGTTGCTCAGGGAGAGAGAGCTGCAACTGAATCTTCTTACCGAGAATCTCCCCGCTGTTCTGTTCAAGGCCGCACCAGACGGGGCGATCGTCTACATCAATCAAAAGGGGATCGAGTACAGCGGAAGAGCAGCTGAGGATCTAGAGCAGACGGGTTGGACCGATATGATCCACCCAGATGATTTCGAGGAAACCTCAAACCATTGGAATCGGTTGCTCACAGAAAGTGTCGGATATGACACCGTCAATCGCTTTATGTGCGCTGACGGGCAATACCGATGGTTTCACACCAGCGTTGCCCCTTACCGCGATGACACCGGAAAGACCATCGCGTTTCACGGAATCATGCTCGATACAACTACCCAGAAGGCTGCGGAACGCGCTCTCCAACAATCTGACCATCAGATGCAGAGAATGATGGACGCGGTTCCTTCGAGCTTGTATTCGACGGGGCCTGATGGAAAGTATACGTTCGTCAACAAGAAGGCACGTGACTACCTTGGAATGACCCTGGATCAGATCCAAGGCTGGGGATGGGTTGAAGCCACTCACCCTGAAGAGCAGGAATACGTCGTCAAAGAATTCAAGAAGGCTCTTGGGACCGGAAGTTCCTACATCAACGAACATCGCATCCGACGAGCAGACGGGGTTTATCGTTGGCATCTGAGTCGCGCAGAGCCCCTGCGAGACGAAGACGAGCAGATCGTCCAGTGGTTTGGGGTCGCCATCGATATCGATGAGCGAAAGCGAGCAGAGGACCATTTACGGGAAACCCGCGTCAAACTGGCGCGAGCATCTCGAATCGCCACGGTAGCTGAGTTATCCGCATCGATCGCACACGAATTAAACCAGCCTCTCACTGCTGTCATGGCAAATGGTCAGGCCGCTCGGCGCTGGCTATCAAACAGTCCACCGAATTTTAGTGAAGCACTGACTTCGATAGAGCGACTGCTACGCGACGGGGGCGTTGCTGACGAGAGGATGAAGCATATTCGGGCGTTGTTTAAACAGCAACCGCTCAGGAAGAAGCACGCCTGGCCGTCGCAGATCATTCGCGAGGCGATACGATTTGTTCATGAAGACGCGAAGAGAGATGGAATTCCCATTGATGTACAAATTGCGGGTGATCTTCCGCCAATCGTAGTTGAACAAATTCAAATTCAGGAAGTATTGATCAACCTGATCTCGAACGGAATCGAGGCGATGGAAGGCAACGCTCGGCCGCCTCATCTGATCATCAAGGCCGCTTTCGTCAATGAGAGTGACCTTCTAGTTGAAGTTATAGACAATGGACCAGGCCTGAAGGATACCCAGAGTATTTTTGACGCCTTCGTAACAACCAAAGAAAAAGGTATGGGGATAGGTCTGGCCGTTTCCCGGTCTATCATTGAAGCTCACGATGGACAATTATGGGCTGAGAACAATCCAGACTATGGAGCTAAGTTCAGCGTCAAGCTTCCCTGCGGCGCGCGACGAGTGCACGTCTTGAGAGCTGACAAGTAGTTGAGAGCCGAGATCTCCCTGGCTCGACGATGGCAGTCCTTGTTGCGGCTTCATAGCCGATCTCTGCTAAGAGTTCCGCGCTGAAGCATCGGCGAAATTCGCCGTCCCGCGCGCTCCTGCTGCGGTTTCACCCGGGCGGAATTTGACCGATTACGGCTTCGTCAGTATGAACGCTGGTTTGTAACCGAGGTGAGGTTTACTCCCAAGCTCTTCGCAAGGGTTATCCGTGCCATCGAGCAGGTTGGGTCCGGCCCGCAACATGAATCCGCAGGAAACGGCTGCAGCGGGGCGAACCCGGGTGGGCAGATTTGCGGCGTCAGCGGCGCGCGCCTGTTAGATGAAGCGGGGGAAATAACAGAAAGGAAGCCCACATGTACAATTCGGGACTGCGTATGAACATAAAGATTGAGGGATCTGAAAATGGCTGAAAAGACAATAGTGGAGAAGGCCGGCGAGGCTGTTGGTTTCGGAATTGCGATGGCAGAAGATCTGGCAGGCGCGGTCAAAACCGCAGTCGGTGCAGCCGTAACCACGGTGACAGAAGTTTTGAAGACGGGACCTGCCAAGAGCGTCGTGGCAGACAAGTCAGTCCAAAAAGCACCTGCCAAGAAAGCAGCTAAAGACGTGACGAAAAATGCGCCGAAGAAGGCATCTCCGACAAACGCCGCCAAGAAAACCATGGCAAAGAAAGCTGAGAATAAGGCACCTGCGAAGAAGGTTGCCAAAAAGGTTGCAGTCAAGAAAGCTCCGGCTAAGAAAACTGCGAAGAAATCCGTAAAGAAGGCTGCCCGACGGCGGTAAAGAATGTGAGGGAAAATGACGAACGATAAAGCGAGGAAGAAGGCGGCTGAAAAAGTTGAAAAAGCGGTCAGGAAAGCCGTCAAGAAGGGTCTTACTGAAGACGCGGTAGGCAAAGCCGTCTCGCAGGGAATGGCTAAGGCCGCTCTCAAGAAGCCGGTCCGTAAGGCTGCCGCGAAGGCTGATGAACGCGAAGCCAAGACCGCTTGAGAAGACGGTCTATGGCTGTGATGTAATCGATTCTTATGGACTCGATAACGCAAGATGTTGCCGGTAATGCAACCCGGGCAGCCGCGATGGCTGTCGATCGAGTCGTCGTTCCCCACAAGATCAAGATCGTTTCTCAGAGGCGTTAAGAGTTCTCAGTGATCCGCTGCCATTGGACCTAAGGGTTCTCTAGCGTGCGGCGCCCGTGGAGTGGGGTGAATCGAAAGTGAAAGGGCGGCCTATCTGGGACGTGCTCGCAACAGCGAGCTCCTGCACGTTCATTGGCCCTGCGAGGAAGGCGCTGCGGCCTCCCCTGATAGCTGTGGCAAAGGCACTCGCCATTCGAACCGGCTCAAGAGCACGCGATACAGCTGTGTTTAGCAGTACGCCGTCGAATCCCCACTCCATCACCTGACACGCGTGAGACGGAAGACCGATACCCGCGTCTACGATAAGTGTGATCTGTGGGGCGCGTTCACGCAACTCCCGTAAAGCGCGCGGATTGCGTGGTCCTTGACCGGTCCCGATGGGAGCGGCCCAGGGCATTAGCACCATACATCCAGCATCGATGAGGCGTCTGCAAAGAACCCAGTCTTCGGTGCAGTAGGGCAGAACGTGGAAGCCAAGTTTTACAAGTTCGTCCGCAGCCTCGACCAAACCGAATGGGTCTGGTTGCAGGTTGAGTTCGTCTCCAATCACTTCGAGTTTTATGAAGTTGGTCTCAAACAACTCGCGTGCCATGCAGGCGGTCTTTACGGCCTCGCGAGCACTGAAACACCCTGCAGTATTTGGGAGAATTGTCCGCTGGCTCTCCCGAAGCAAGTTCCAAAATGCTTGACCAGACTCCTTCGCGCCGGAGATTTGGCGACGGAGAGACACTGTAAGCATCGCTGGGTCCGCGGCTGAGATTGCATCGGCCAACAGCGAGGGAGAATCATATCGGGCAGTTCCTAGAAGGAGACGGCTCGAAAAACTCTGTCCATACAAATTCAGCTGATCTTCCATTTGTTGTCCATTCATCTCAACCTCCGGCTGTAGGGTGAACGATATCGATCCTGTCTCCAGTGGAAATAACGCACTCTTCGTAGGTTCCCCGCGGAACAAGCTCTTCATTGCACGCGACTACGAACGGAACCGCTGGCGAGAGAAACCTCAGTAACGCATCGAGGGTTCGAAGTTCAGGCAAAAGGCAGGTTTTGCCGTTTACGATGACAAGCATGTCTGCATCTCACGTGAATGATTCCAAGGTCCAAACACAGCCGCAGAGCAGTTCACATCCAGACAGGGCCAGCGTCCGCTTGCCCGCCCGGACAGTAGGCCCAATACCTCCTCGACGATAGTTGGAGTCAATAAGAAACCATGACGATAAAGCCCGTTGATACGCAGAATCTTCTGTTCACGATCGAACTGAATCGCCGGCAGGTTGTTTGGCAGGGCGGGCCGGACCTGGGTGTTGAATTCGAGGATGCGCGCTTCTGCCAGAGCCGGGAGGATCGAATAGGCAGAAGTCAGAAGCTCGAGAACCCCGCGAACGGAGGCGGGCGAGCGATCTTCGGACTCAATGGCGGTGGCACCGACAACTAGTTTTCCGTCTGCGCGCGGAACGATGTATACGGGGTAGCGCGGGTGTAAGAGCCGCAACATGTGATTGAGTTCGACCTCGGGTGCGTGCAGACGCACTATCTCGCCACGCACACCTCGAAGATTGCGGAAATCGCCCTTGGCACCCATGCCGCGGCAATCCACAATAATTCCCGAGTCGGGAAGATTGCCCTCTTCAAGGGTAGTCTCCCAGTGACACTCAATGGCCGCCTCGTCAAGCGCGAGGCCAACCGCTTTCAATAGATCGCGATTGTCAATTTGCGCTTCGCCGGGGACGTACAGCGCTTGGGAAAATCGTGTTCCGAGCTCGGGTTCTACTCGAGCGATTTGCGAACTTTCGAGGCTTTGGACGCACGACTGCGCTTGGCGTGCGGCGAGCATGCTCTGAGCACGGGCGGCTTCTCCCGCGTCCTCGCGGTTCCAAAGCAGAAGAGTTCCAGCATCACGATAGAAGACAGGGATAGGCAGCTCAGATAACCATTGCGGCCATAGCCTAAGACTGTTATTCCCCATTGACGCGATTTGTGCGTCTGCGTCGATGGCTTCCGTCGTCGGAGCGATCATTCCTGCCGCCACCCAAGCTGATGAGTTTATCCCTCGACTACTGGCCGAATCATAGAGGACGACACGCGCACCAGAAAGGGACGCACGCCAGGCCAAACAACGTCCAAGCAGGCCGCCCCCCACGATTGCTACGTCCGGTCGATTCACCGGTAAACCTCGCCACCGAGTTCGGCAAACTCCCGCGACTTTTCCTCCATGCCGGCTTCTGCGTCTCCTTGATATTTCTCGCGAATCTCCTCAGAAATCTTCATCGAGCAGAACTTCGGCCCGCACATCGAGCAGAAATGCGCGGTTTTGGCGCCGTCGTGGGGCAAGGTTTCATCGTGAAACTCACGAGCACGGGCGGGGTCAAGGCTCAGGTTGAACTGATCCTCCCAACGGAACTCGAAGCGCGCCTTGGAGAGGGCATTGTCCCGAATTTGTGCTTCGGGCCATCCCTTGGCTAAGTCTGCTGCATGTGCAGCGAGTTTGTAGCTGATGATGCCCGTACGGACGTCATCTCTATTTGGAAGACCAAGGTGTTCTTTGGGAGTTACGTAGCAGAGCATCGCAGTCCCGTACCAGCCGATCTGTGCCGCGCCTATCGCGCTGGTGATGTGATCGTAACCGGGAGCGACGTCGGTCACGAGCGGCCCCAGCGTGTAGAAAGGTGCTTCGAAGCACTGCCGCAACTCTTCATCCATGTTTTCGCGAATGCGCTGCATCGGTACATGACCAGGGCCTTCGATCATTACCTGGACATCGTGCTTCCACGCACGTTCTGTCAGTGCTCCGAGCGTTCGCAATTCCGCGAACTGCGCCTCGTCGTTGGCGTCGTAAATAGACCCGGGACGAAGGCCATCTCCCAAGCTGAAGGACACATCGTACGCCTTCATGATTTCGCAAATCTCATCGAAATGCGTGTACAGAAAATTCTCCTGGTGGTGTGCAAGGCACCACTTCGCCATGATGGAACCGCCGCGCGACACGATTCCCGTCAGGCGCTTCGCCGTAAGCGGAATCCACGGCAGCCGAACTCCGGCATGCAGCGTGAAATAATCCACACCCTGCTCGGCTTGCTCGATGAGCGTGTCCCGCATCAACTCCCAGGTGAGTTCTTCGGCGCGGCCACCCACTTTTTCAAGAGCTTGATAGATTGGAACGGTGCCGATCGGTACCGGCGAGTTGCGAAGAATCCATTCCCGGAGTTCGTGAATATGTTCCCCCGTGGACAAATCCATGATGGTGTCGGCGCCCCAATAGGCAGCCCAGATCATCTTGTCCACCTCCTCCGCAGGCGAGGACGTGACTGCGGAGTTGCCGATGTTGGCGTTGATTTTGACTCTGAAATTCCTGCCTATAATCATCGGTTCCAGTTCGATATGGTTAATATTGGCGGGAATGATTGCGCGGCCGGCGGCCACCTCTTCGCGGACAAATTCGGGCGTTATCCGAGGGGGAAGATGCGCGCCGAAAGACTGACCGCGATGTTGCGAGAGAAGCGCGCGGTAAGCCGGGTCTTCTGACAACTCATGCAAGTGCATCGATTCACGCAGGGCAACGAATTCCATCTCCGGCGTTATGATCCCCTTACGCGCATAGTGCATCTGGCTGAGGTTTTGACCCTTTCGCGCACGCCGAGAGATGGGCGGAGAAGGGAAGCGCAAGTTGTATGTCAGTAGATCCCTTTCGCGCTCGCGCGCATACTCAGAGCTGGGCGCGGCAAGAATCTCGGTATTGTCACGCTGCTCGATCCAGTCGGCGCGAAGACCGGGCAGTCCGCGAGACAGGTCGATCCGCACGTCGCCGTCGGTGTATGGCCCGGAAGTGTCGTAAACCGGTAATGGAGGGTTCTCTTCTATGCGATCACGATGGCTCGTGGGGGACAGAGCGATCTCCCGGTAAGGTACACGCAAGTCCCCGCAATTGCCTTGAAGGTAACGCTTGTGCGATGCAGGATAGGAGGAAGGTGTACGTATTGTCGAAAACGTTGGCGATTGTTTCAAAATTTGATCCTCTCTGCGCAGCAGATACCACTCACAACCGAACGACCTTCCTCACCATGTCAAACTCGTGCGAAGGAGAAATACGTCGGCGTGGTGTTCATTGTTCGCCACCCCAGCGGCCATCGGGTTCCAAATGTGCTGATAACTTGGGATCAGCCTGATCGCCGGAATGATCGCGAAATCGTAGGAGACCTCGAGCCCATTCTCGTTTTTCACATTGGCTGGGGCTGCGGTGAGTTGCTTGAAGTCGTCTTTCAAAGGCTGACTGATTCCATTGTGATAGATTCCCAATCCAAAACTGTCATTGGGCCGGTGATCGGAGAGGCCATAGGCAAACAACGCTACGCTCCCATCCCGCGTGATGGTGTTGGTGTCCTCTGGGGCATATCCGATGCGTCCTATCAGACCAATTCCTCTGAGCGACTGGCCACTCCCGAGTTTCGCAGCGACCGCCTCGGGGCTATCTTTCACAAAGAGATACTGCGAAAAGTTTCCGATCGTAACCCAACTCTTACTCTTATAGTTGGTGGGCAAAGCCTGAGTCGAAGGAGTCCCCAAAAGAACTCCGACAGCCTGCGGAACCTCCGACGGTGACAACTGCCCAAAGGGTGACGTCAAATCGATCTTCGGCTTGTTCGTCCAGTTGGCCTGGCCCCAGTATTGGCCCGGCAAGTTGCGGATCTTATAGGAAAAGATGGTAATGCCGTAGATGTTTACCCGATTGAAAGCGTTCGTGGCGAAATTATTTGCCTCGCTATTCGGATCGTACACACCAGCAGAAGCGGTTAGCCATTTTGACGGCGTCCACACCCCAATCCCTACCCACGAAGTGGTGTTGTAAAAATTGAGAGCCATCGGATTTTTGTTGAAGTTCAGGTTTGCGAAGTCGTACTTGTAGCTGTTGCCGAAAAGGGTTTGGTCGGCGTGGGTGAGCACGTTGACCTTTCCCAGGATGACGGAGAATTTCGGCGTCAGAGACTGCAATAAGAGATACTCCGTGGGGAGGACATCATGGACGAAGAAGGGACCCGGGAAGGCCAGCCCGGTGTACTGAGGCACGGTGGCGCCCACGGTAAAAGTATTTTGCGCTGAAGAGCTTCCATTCCTGGCTTCCAAAGTGATGTGGACTATGCCGCCCGGCCAGAGTCCGGCGCGCCCGGTATCCAAATTCATCGAAAGCTGAGTGTTTTGAATGAAGGAGCCCCCGGTTTTGAGGCCACCTGACGCTACATCTTGATATGCACTAATTGAGTAAAGATCCAAGAAGAATCCATGACGCGCTAGATCTGTTCGCAGCCCGCCCCAATCGCCACTCAATTGAGTGCGATAGTGGAAATCTTTCGAGTCGGTTCCTGGCAACCCGAACACGGGTCCGTTGTTGAGGTATGGCAGGAGGTAGGGTGCCAAATTAGCAATAGAAGCTTTTTTTGTTAGAACTGGGCCCCAGGAGTCAGCTGCATTCGCGTGTGAAGGAGTAGTTGTTTCTTTGATCGGATCATTGTCATGAGTTGGGTTGGTGACCTCGTTCTGACCTACATCCGCATCTGGCGTCATGGGCGCGCCGAACCTATTGTGTGGTGAGGGTACGACATTCGCTGATGATTCAAAGAAATTAGCCAACTGGCCGTCTATGTTAGGGGCTTGACCAAACAGCTTGTTTTGGGCGCACGGCGCCAGAAGTGCGACTGTGAAAAGCACAGTTCTTCCGGCGCCGTTTTTAAACATCTTGATAGACATCGTTTGTTCCTATTGAGTTGAAGCTAGCCCACGTCGGGTACCAGCGGCCGGAGTTGATGCGCGACGCGAATGGCGATTACCGTTGGCCCGTCGGCAGCGAGAGCTGTTTTGAAAGCCTCCTTGATCTCTTCCGTAGTATTGGCGGCCACTCCGATACAGCCAAAGGCCTTGGCGGTTGCGACAATATTGAGTCCGGGCAGATCAAGCGCGGGCACGTTGGGAGTTTTTTCAAGCAACGCAAACTCTTTGAGAATCGCGTACTCGTCGTTGCAGGGGACGATGTAGATGAGCTTGAGTTTCTGTTGAGCCGCGGTATAGAGGCTCTGGATCGAATACTGGAGAGCTCCATCCCCAATGGCAGCGATGACCGGGCGCCCGGTCCCCAGCTTTTTCTGGGCAATCGCAACGCCCACCGCCGCCGGTTCTCCCCATCCAAGTCCACCACTCGCAAAGGTGTAGTAGGAACCGGGCTCGTTGATTGGCCAATACTGCGCGAGATCCCCGAAATTAGAAGCTGTTTCGTTCACCAGAATGGCATTTTCTGGCCGCAACTCGCTCAATGCGGCGAATGCCTCAAGGGCCGTTAAAGGGCTATTCGGTGGCGCTGGAAGTTTTCGTTCGATGTGTGGTGCCGCAGGAGCGGGCCGCGACGTCACTTCCGGAATTGCCTCGTTCAATGCCTCCAGAGCCAGCTTTGCGTCTGCCAACAGGCTGTCCCCGACGATTGCGGCGGCCGCATCGTAAGGGTCACTGGTGATCTGCAGGAGTTCAGCACCTTCGGGAAGGTAGTCGCCTGCAACGTAGGGGTAATACCGGAAGACCTGGGCTCCAACCACGATGATGAGGTCATGGCCGCGAAGCTTTTTGCTCAGTGGCCCAATCGCAAACGGGGCCATACCTCGAAACTGCGGGTGAGTTTGAGGGAAGGACGCTTTATCAGATAGCGGCGACATATACACCGGAGCTCTCAAGCGCTCCGCAAATTTGATGCCGGCATCCCAACCGCCTGCGCGCTCGATCTCAGGCCCGTAAAGCAAAACTGGATTCTTGCTCTTCCGAATCTTTTCGGCGAACTGAGCAAGCCGCTCGGGGTCTGGAGAGTACCGCGAGCTCGCAGTTCGAACGACCGCCTCTCCCAGGGCCGGCTGATCCCAGTCGTCGAGCGGAATCGATAGGAATACCGGGCCTGCAGGCGGTTGCATAGCAACCGTATAGGCCCTCATGATTGCTCCGGGGACGTCTTGTGCCCTTACTGGTTGATATGCCCACTTAACCCATGGCTTCGGTAGGTTCGTCTCTTCGCGGTTCGTAAGATATGGATCGCAAAGGATCATCTCGCGTGTCTGTTGACCCGCCGTGATGATGAGGGGCGTTTTGTTCTGAAAGGCCGTCATGATGTTGCCCATGCCGTGCCCGGTCCCCGCAGACGTATGCAGATTCAGCAGCGCTGGCTTTCCAGTAGCTTGAGCAAAGCCGTCTGCCATCGCTACCGCAGTCGCCTCCTGCAGACAAAGTACATATTCAAAGTCCTTCGGGAAGTTCTTAAGAAACGGCTGCTCTGTCGACCCCGGGTTTCCGAAAAACGTTGTCAATCCTAGCTTCCGTAAGAGGTCATACGTAACATCCCAGACTGTCGGCTGAGTTTCGCGTCGCTCATCTTTGAGCGCCTCTAGGACTGCGGTTTGGCTGTTTCTGCTCATTTCCAAATCTCCTAATGCGGTGTCCGGCTCTTCGGCGTTGGATCGTCACGAAGTGCTACTGTAGTCCTGAACAAATGGTGACAAGTTCCCGAAAGCTTGAGAACCTGCGCAATGGGTAGTTCATGGTGACGGGCCTCACAATGTCGTTGGTCTGCGCATTGGACTCGTCACCATATGTCGGAAGCATCCCACATCTGATAGCCAGGCGAAACTACATGAATCTAGTAGCTCTAACGTTCGATGGTTGGGTTTATTGCGATCACGAAGCGTGAGCACAGAAGACAATCGCCCGTCGACGGCGGCCCTTTGCGCGTCGCTGATGTCTAAACCTTGGCCAATGACGGCGCCGGCCTGCCATTCAGCACAGCATCAATGTTGTCGAGTGCAACCATGCCCATCTTCGTCCTGCTCTCGATGGTTGCAGTGCCGATATGCGGCAGCAAAAAGACATTCTTGAGTTCGAGATAGCCGGAATTGAGCTTTGGTTCTCCCTCAAACACATCGAGACCGGCCGCAGCAAGGTGGCCGCTCTTGAGAGCAGCAATCAAATCTTCATCAACGATCAAGCCACCCCGGGCAGTGTTCACTACAATCGCACCTCGCGGAAGGAGGGCAATCGTTCTTGCATTAAGGAAGTGATGGGTCTCCTCCGTCTCCGGGGTATTCAGGCTGAGGAACTGACTCACACCGAGAAGCTCCGATGGATCGGAATGAAAGACAGCTTCGCTCGCCTTTTCCCCTGGAAGCGGCTGCGGATTTGAGTAATGAATATTCATGCCGAATGCCCGGGCGCGTTTCGCAACCGCCTGACCAATTCGTCCCATACCCAGAATTCCGAGGGTCTTTCCCGTCACCTGCCAGCCCAAAAGTGCGGCCGCGCGAGAAACCGTCCATTCACCGCTTCTAATCAGATCCTGTGCCTCGAATGCTCTGCGACTAGCGCCAAGCAGCAGCAACATGGCTACGTCCGCCGTTGCGTCGGTTACTTCGGCGGGGGTGTATCCAATTGCGATATTTCGTTCCGCCGCGGCATGCATATCGATTTGGTCTACGCCAACGGAATGCGTTGAGATCACCTTGACGGAGGGTGAGACTCGTCTGAAGAAATCCGCATCGAGCCTGTCGAATGGCGTGATCAGAATTGCGTCTGCGCCATCTGCCGCGGCGAGGAACTCTTCCCGTGTAAAGGCTGTTCCGTCTTCTTTGCGCCGGACATCGTATTCGCTATTGATCCGCGTCTCAACTGGCTTGATGAAATGCGACGTCACTACCAAGACCGGTTTCTTCATGAATTCTGTTCTCCCCAAAAGGTGCGTTCTTTCAACAAGAAGAGCTAGTCGCCGCTGACGGCACGGGGTTAGGAAGTGGGCGTCATTCGAGGATCTCAGGTCCCCCTATGGATTCGAACCTAGACCGCTTTCATCTCCTACCCCTTCTTCGGGAAAAGGAGCTGCACCTGAAACCTTGCGGACCAGTTCGTGGTGCCCTGCGGACGCTCGACATTGCTAAAGAATTGGGTGTACATGTTCACGGGCACGACACCGATCCGCACGATCTTCCCAGCTCCGCCGCCCACAGGAACTAGCCATCGTTGGGCTCGTTGTTTCTCCCAGTCTGCGGTGACGACCGGTGAGGATGTGAGATACCACCCGTGACGAAAGTTGTAATTTACGAATGGCTGCATCACCATCTGATTGACGTCCGGTCGTGCCGATGGTCCTGCCACGGAGAATACGTTGTTTACCAGCGTTCCAAATAGCCAGTGTCCTTGGCTTCTGAGAACAACAGCAGTGGGGCCTACACTGAGTTTCTTTGTTCCGAGTATGTTTTCTGAGGCGGTAGGAATGGAAACTATTGGTCCTACACCCCAAATGATGTGGCTGGACTTTGTTGGGGACAGAAACAACGATAGGCTGACGTCACCTATCCCGCTCACACCGCCTATGCTAGGGGTGAGGTCGGGCACCTGAATTACCGGAATAATGGTTCGGGTAATTAGATTCCAATCATTCGACAACTTGAAGGGGACGACAGGCTTCATCTGCAGGACGTAGCTGTCGTCCTTCTTGATTCCTGTTTGAGGGTTGAAATCATTCTCGAACGGCACTGAAATTAGGCGCGCGATCGGATTCTGAGCTTGCTTAGCGATATCCGAATTCTGAGCGAATGTTGGTGAGCTTCCGCCCCCGAATATAGCAACCATCCCCACCACGATCGAGACGATTCCAGCGCGAACTTTACTACGTGACACGATCCAATCAGAAGCAGTAACAAATCGAACATTGCAACTCATGCTTGTTTATCCTTGCCGGGCGGACTTGCTCGTCTTCAACCAAATGCTTCCGAAGTAAGACAGGCTGAGAGTAGCAACTGAAATAGAAGCGAACAATTACATGTTTCTGGGGTATGCATTAAGAGATTCCATCCTCACGGCACAGGTCCGCTACTTGACATCTCCTCTTTCAGATAACTCGACAAAAACCGCACGTTGATCCAAGATCCAAACTCTCTTTCCAGGGCATACAACATCGTCGTGCGTTGACCAAAGCTGAGGAAACGTCGCCGTCGCGCTTCGCTGTAAACCATGTCTTCGATCTGTTTTGTAACGGAAGTGCTAAGTACGCTCAGTCTGTATGTCTCTCTTGGAGTGGGCGCGGCTTCGGTTCTCCTGTAGAGAGAAGGATCAGAGCCATGCAGACAGTCAGATCATTTGTTGGGATGGATGTCCACAAGGAGATCATCTAGATCAGCATTGCGGAAGACGGGCGGAACGGCCCGGTGCGGTTCCTGGGAGTGATTCCGAACGCGGCAGACGATGTAGCCATTATGCCCAAGCGACGCTCGAAGCATGGGGAGCTCGACTTCTGCTATGAAGCGAGTGGTTGTGGTTACGGCATCCATCGCCAGCTCACTGCGCTTGGGCACAAGTGCATTGTGGTCGCGCCGTCGATGATCCCGCGCAAGCCTGGCGAGCGGATCAAGACCGACAGGCGCGATTCGGAGAAGCTGGCGATCTTGCACAGGCCCGGCGACCTAACGCCCGTCTGGGTTCCAGACACCACGCACGAAGCACTTCGCGACCTGGTCAGAGCCCGAGTGGATGCATCGATGCACCTGATGCGTGCGCGCCAGCAGTTGCTCGCATTCCTGCTTAGACATGGCCGTAGCCAGCGACGTCGGTACTGTTCACAAGGTCTGTGCCAATCCCACCTGCCCGGTCCATCATCCGAAACAGGAGACGAACCGGGACGATTCCAAGTGGAAGGCAGAACAGGAGAAGCAACGCAAGGAGCAAGTCATCGCCAATACCACGAGCATTCGCGTCTTGAAGGCCATCGGCGACGCAGTTCCGGGTGCGTCTGATGAAGCGCGATTTGTTATTTGTCCTGATACAGACGCGTTCCCGCTCTTGAATGAGTGGCAGCTACAAACACTGGCCCGGCAGCACGGTATCCGCAAAGATCGGGAAACCGACATGCTGGACAAGTTGTTTGCCGCCTTCCTACGCCGCGCTGCTGAGGGGACACTCTCTCGCCTTCTTGTCGAGGTTAGTGTTGTGATTGCTACAGGACGAAGCAACGGAACGAATGCTCTCCGCGAGGCAGCGGCCATTTACAAGGTGGACACCGATGCGATAGCTCTCAAAGTAAAACAGGAGTTCGCCGCCAAGGCGAAGACCAAAAAGGAAACCAAGCCGGTAACTTCAGGCACGGGCAAGAGTCGCAAGGCAGCCTAGACAGCGTTGGGAGTCGCGAGGCCCCCACTTTTTTGCATAACCGGCTCCGCGCCGCGCGGCAGGACGACGTCTCCCCTTCCTGCACCTTTCCCTTTTCTGTCTGCGGCGCCAAGCACACTAAAAGCGAGTGTCTAGCGGACCAATCCCCCCTTCACGAGTAGAAGTACCTCCGCACGCAGTTGGACATCATTGCGTAGCAATTGCATCTTTATGTCATTTTCGTAGAGAGTTGTGCGGGATCGTTTCTTTCTGCGATTCGCGACTGGGCGCAACGGTGGCATGTTACAGGAACATGTGATTGTTTCGACGTGAAGCGATTGCTAACCTTTGGCTTGAAGTTTGGTATTCCGGCGTTCACGGTTCCTGGCTGCGAAGCCAGAGGTTCAGCGTCTTTCTGCAATGGGTGTGGACTTATCTGAGCAGCAAGCGCGGCCTTGGCTGATTATCAGTCAGCAGTCTGGCAGGTGAGTCAAGTTGTACTACCAATCAAAAAGGGAATTCTATGTCAATCGAGAAGGTAATTTACACCGCCAGGGCAAAGGCCATGGGCGGGCGAGTTGGGACCGCGAAATCAGATGATGGACAAATTGATCTGAAACTTGACCGTCCAGTTGAAATGAGCGGTAAAGGGAATGGAACCAACCCGGAGCAACTATTTGCGGTAGGCTATGCAGCCTGTTTCATCGGCGCCCTGAGAGTTGTTGCGGGAAAGCGCCACATCCGGATACCGGAGGATGTAGCGATTGACTCAGCGGTCTCCTTTGGCCCATTGAAGGGAGAAGCTGAAGGATTTGGAATTGCCGTGGCTATGACAATTCATCTACCCGGCATTGAAAGAGCCATTGCAGAGGAACTGGTGCATCACGCCCATCAGGTATGCCCGTATTCCAACGCGACCCGAGGCAATCTCGACGTACTACTGACTGTTGCCTAGAAGCAGTGGCGCCACCATGAATCTACTCCTGGCTGGCGCCTGACCCTTTGAGCAGCAGGCTGAAAGTAGCTCCGCCACCCGAATTATCTGTAGCCCAGAGCTCTCCGTCGTGGGCTTCGACGATGGAACGTGAGATGGCGAGTCCAATGCCCATCCCGTTCTCTTTGGTTGATACGAATGCGTCGAATATATTGTTAGCTCCATCATCCGGTAGCCCGCGGCCGTTGTCTATAAACTCCGTCAATACTCGGCCGCCTTCGGCCTTCCGAATTCGAATACGCAGGAGTGGCTGCCGGTCTATGTCCTGCAGGGCGTCAATCGCGTTGCTGACCAGATTGATGATGATTTGCTGAATCTGATATCGATCCACGAGAACTTCAAGGACAGGTTCTTCGAATTCGTACTCGACCGGCGTGGATCTCCGACTGGCGTCTTCCTTCAAGAGCCCAATTACCTCCCCAAGAAGCTCCACCATGCTGAATGAAGCTTTAGCCGTGGGTTGTTGCTTGTAGAGAGAACGGATGTTGCGTATCGCCGCATCTATCGCACGGCCATCACGGACGACACGCTCGATTGAGGTGACAGCGTTCTCAATGTTCGGGGTTGGGGCGTTCAGCCACCGGAAACATGCCTGCGCGTTCGCGAGCAACGATGACAACGGCTGATTCAATTCGTGCGCGATCGATGCGGAGATCTCCCATACAAGCGACGTCCGTGACGTCCGGGAGAGATTCGCCCTCAGGTCACGAAGTTTACCCTCCGCAACTTTCCGTTCGTGGATGTCGATGGTGACTCCAAACCATCTAACTATGTTGCCGGCCTCATCCTTCGACGGCTCTGCGCGGCTCAAGACCCAACGCCAGGTGCCATCCTTTATTTGAAGTCGATATTCAGCGCTGTATGAGTTTCCAGTCGCCAACGTCTTAGCAAATTCCCGCGATACTGAATCGCGATCCTCGGGATGCGAATACTCTATCCACTTTCCGTTTTGGATATCCTCGAGTGATGCTCAGGTAAGCTCGCGTGCAACCTTGTTTGTGAAAACAGTATTGCCGTCGGGAGACGTAGACCAAATAATCGTGGGCACAGTGTCCATGAGCCTCTGCATCTCCTGCTCCGACTGCTGTAGCGCCATCTCCACGGCTTTTAAGGGCGTAGTGTCCAGCATGACCCCATGAAACGCGATTCTGTTACCAGCGTCATCCCGAATTACATCTGCCGAAGTGTGAAACCACCGATACTGTCTATCAGCACACATGAAGCGGTTAACGACGTCGTACCCCTCGCCCTCAGCAAGCAGCTCATTCCATACCGCCACCATTTCGGGTACATCATCGGGGTGGATAAGATCTATCTAGCCTTTCTCCTGTATCTCCTTAAGAGTACGGCCGCTGTATTCGACAACCCTCTTATTGATATAGGTGATTTGCCCATTCAGATCGGCTTTCCACAGAATCGCTGGCAGGGTCTCAGTGAGGAGATTTAGCTGAAGCTCCCGCTCCCTGAGCAACTCTCTTGAGCGGTAGAGATCGTCGATGTTGCTGTTCAAGGCGTACCAGCGGTATATGCTGCCATCTTCGTTGAAGTGTGGTTCCGCGCGGGTATGAAACCAGCAATATATCCCGTTCTTCCCGCGAAGGCGGTAAATGATTTCAATTGGTCCCTGATTCAGCGACGTAATGTACTCCGCGACCACCGTATCACGGTCGTCTGGATGGATGCAGTCCAGAAAGGTCCCGTCCCGGAGATCTGTTATGACAGCTCCGACGTAATCGGACAGGCGGTTGTTGGTGTACGCAACGCCTTCCTCTGTCCGTATAGAAATCATCGGCCGGAACACGGTCCAGAATCTCCCGGGCCTCACTCTCGCTCGCCTGCAGTGCCTCCCGTGCCCTGAATTGCTCGTCAACGTCCACCCGAGCAGGTACCAACAGGCGTCGTCGCTTTCCTCATGGGATGAGGGTTCGGCTCTGAGGTGCTGCCATCTATACGTGCCATCGTGGACGCGAAATCGCCACGTCACATCCAAATGAACTTGCATTCGAATGCAGTCATACCACTTCGCCCTCGCTTCCTCGCGGAATGCAGGCTCCACGCTCTCAAGCCACCCCTCTCCAAGAAGCTCCTCCAGAGAGCGGCCAAGCGCAGCAACAAACCTTTTGTTCGCGTATAGGGCTTTGCCATCAGCATCCGCAACCAGGATGCAGCCAGGGACGGTATCCGCGACTCGGCGGAAGTCCAAACCCTGTTTGTCACCATCAGATCGCAAACCATTTGAAACGTAGCCGACTGACTTTGTCAGGCCTTCCACAATGTTCTCCGAGCGATTTGGATGTTTGTCTTAAACCTTCGGTTCAATAATCTTCCTCTTCTCAATCCAGTCCACGAGGAGTCTTCGTTGTGCGAAATACCAGGCATCACCGATCTTCGTGAACCTGTCGAGATAGCGTAGGGAAGCGATCATGAGGCTGCGCTCGCTTCCATGTACGGATACATGATGCGCTAGACAATAGCTGACGCCAGTCGCTTCAGTCCCATCCAATACGATCGTGCTCTGGCCGTTGAAATGAGTCGTGGCCTGGTATTGGTTCAGGTTATCGAAGACGGGTGCGAGTGCATCGCGGCCTTGTAATTCCTGGGATGGAACATCGCTTTTGGCATCCATGTACACAACGAAACGCGTGTCGTCGGTGAACAGAGCCATTTGGCCTTTTGCGTCTCTGCGGTCGGCGCAATGGGCATACGCGTCCACTAACTCTCTGAGCGCTAGGCGATCTGCAGCTTCTTCAGGGGAAATGCTTCTATGGATTGCCATTCAATGAGGATAAAGAAGGCGAGACTGGAATGAGAGCGTTCCCCGTATACATATTTATGTAGTTGACTTCGGCTGGAACTCGACCCCATTGCAGCTCATTAGTCGGTGAGCACAGAAGCCCCTTTGCTTCAAGCGATCTTAGGCCGCCGCGCCGTCCACGTAAGAGGAGAGACTTGTTGCTACAACCAAAAGTTTTAAGGCGTCAGCAGCCTCCCGGATTTCATTTCGAGTATGCGTCCTGGTTCTCCTTCGCTCCATTTTCAGCCCCGATAGATAGCACCAGCTTCCCAGTGGATTTGCGACTCTCGAGCTCTCTGTGGGCTTCCGCGGCGTCCTTGAGCGCGTACGGTGGTCTATTAGAACTTCAAGTTTTTTAGCTAGGTACATCTTGAAGACGGCGTCCATGATGGTTGTCAGATCCTCACGAGTTGGGACATAGTCCTTCGTTATTGGCCGTGTGATGTAGAGGGATCCCATCTGCGCCAGGCGTCCGAGCTCGAAGGGGGGCACTGGCCCACTCGCAGCTCCATATAAAGCTAGAAGGCCTCGGGGCTTGAGAGATTTGAGCGATTGCTCAAATGTTGCTCGGCCCACGCCGTCGTAGACGACATCGACTCGTCTGCCATCCGTGCGACGGATGATCTCTTCGTCGAAGTTCGTTTGGGTATAGATGATGATTTCATCGGCGCCGGCTCGCCGAGCCAACTCGGCTTTTTCTTCTGTTGAAACAGTTGCAAATACTCTGGCGCCACACAGCTTCGCCATCTGCGTTAGAAGGAATCCAACACCTCCCGCTGCGGCGTGAATGAGAGCCGTATCGCCGCGCTTAAGGGGGTAAGTGAGGTGGCTCAGGCAATATGCTGTCGCTCCCTGCACCATGAGAGCTGCCGCGGTTTCCATGTCCATGCCTGAGGGAACCCGCACGATTTTGTCGGCCGGGACAACGGCTTGTTGGGCGTAACTGCCCAGAGGGCCGAACCACGCTACAGGGTCACCCACCTCGAATCCCGAAACGTCTGTTCCGAGAGCCGCGATGTACCCCGATCCCTCTCCTCCGAGAACCAACGGCAATGGAGCCTTGTAATGACCATCTCTGAAGTACACGTCGATGAAGTTGACGCCTGATGTATGGACCTGAATGAGGACTTCGTCGCGTTTCGGAATCGGGTCGGAGATCGTGCGATATTCAAGAACCTCAGGACCACCAGTCGAAGTGATCTGAATCGCTTTCATGGAACAATTTCCTCTCTGCCCGTGACCGGGACTATCGTTTGTGGACATCGAGCAGATCCTGCTTGACTTAGTTGAGTAGTCCTCGTGCGCCTTTTCGGACAGCTTGTGGGACTCTGTGAGGTTCCCGGAGCACACCGCAAATACTATCTCCGTGTCTTTACTCGCAAAATTACATGTTCCTAGTACGCATCGCGGAGCCGTTGTGTCGAGGCTCTTCCATCAAGTATGTGGGGTTAGAGGACTACGAACCGATCATCTCTATAAGGGCATGGGGGATCGGATTTGGCAGCTTGCCCGCCCGATTGTTAAAGTTCACGAGGGCCGAGAAAAAGCCTGAGTTTCGACACGCGATTCAATCTCAGTCTGCCCTGGCAAAAAATACCTGTTCAACCCTCCCTAAGAGAACACAGTGCGATCCGTGCCGCGCGGCCATCGCCTACAAGGAATATGTAATTTATCGAACTCTGCCGGATTGCTACTATCGCTGTTCACCTGCTGGAATGTTTCATTCCGGTGCGTGCAATTCAACGTTCTTGACGATGCATGCCGCGAGATGCGGTGTGGTGGTCCACTTTTACGCCAATCGCAGAGGAGCTCAACGTGTCATATAGCAGCGTAAATCCAGCTACTGGAGAAGTCCTTAAGACCTTCATCGAGCACACCGATCAGGAAATGATGGATGCCCTGGCTACCGCGGACAAGGCTTTCGTGTCCTGGGCGGCACGTCCAATCGAGGAACGCGCAAAGATTATTTCCCGCGCCGCCCAGCTTCTGCTCGAACGGAAGAGCGAGCTGGCTAAGCTTGCCACCCTTGAAATGGGCAAGCGAATTGCGGAAAGCCACGGCGAAGTCGAGTTAAGCGCCGCGATCCTTCAATATTTCGCAGACCACGCCGGAGGGTTCCTTGCACCGAAGCCCTTTAAGTCCGCGATGGGAGACGCCCATCTTGAGTTTTCTCCCTTGGGCGTTCTGTTAAGCATTCAGCCGTGGAACTATCCTTATTACCAGTTGGCCCGCTTCGTCGGCCCGCACCTCATGTCGGGCAACGTAATGCTGTTGAAGCACGCGCCGGGTGTGCCCCAATGCGCAGTTGCGTTTGACAAGGCTCTCAAGGACGCTGGGGTACCGGTTGGTGTCTACACCAATCTATTCCTCAGTAACGACCAATCCGGCGCATTGATCGACGATCCTCGAGTCAAGGCGATTGCACTCACTGGCTCAGAGCGAGCTGGAACCGCCTTGGCGTCCAGGGCTGGCAAAAATCTCAAAAAGTCCACAATGGAATTGGGTGGAAGTGACGCGTTTATCGTTCTCGATGACGCCGACCTCGACCACACCGTTGCCATGGCTATTCTCGGTCGATTCGGTAACAACGGGCAAACCTGCATTGGCGCAAAGCGGTTCATCGTAGTCGAATCGATCCTCGATAAATTCCTTCCGCGGTTCGTCGCTGCCGCCAAGGAATTGAAACTCGGAGACCCTCTCGACGAGAGCGTGACGCTCGGACCGCTATCATCGGACGCAGCATTGCAGTTGATACTTCGTCAAATCAATGACGCAACGAGTCATGGCGCCAAAGTTCTGCTTGGCGGACATCGTGCAGGAACAGTGGGAGCGTTTCTGGAACCTACCATTCTTACAGGCCTCACGCCTGACAACCCAGCGTACAGGCAGGAATTTTTTGGTCCTGTTGCGCTTATCTTTCCCGCTAAAGATGAAGCTGAAGCTATCGCGATTGCTAACGATTCGCCATTTGGACTCGGAGGGTCGGTCTACTCGAAAGATATCGAGAGGGCCAAGCGTGTCGCCAGCCGTGTCGAGACGGGGATGGTCTTCATCAACTATCCGGATGTGAGCTGGCCTGATCTTCCGTTCGGCGGTATCAAGAGGTCCGGATACGGGAAGGAACTCTCCAATTTGGGGCTTGAGGAGTTTGTGAACAAAAAGCTCGTCCTTGTCCCCAACATTCCTGCATAAAACCACGAGCCTATAGAAACCCAAACTGCCAGATTCATGTGATAGGCCGTTTGTAAGCCGATAACTAATATCTATCACGACAAGTTTGCACGGGGTTTGAAATCGCCGATCTTCGTGATTGGAGGAACCCTCTCTCATTCCCATGGCAGACCCGATAGGAGTCATACAAATGCCGCTCTACACCGCGATTACTCAAGAGGGTATTGTCTCTGTTGAGACCGAGGCGAAAATTGCAGAAGAGATCACCCGAATCCACACTTCTGTGATGAAGGTGCCGAAGAACTTTGTGCGCGTTGTCTTCCTCTCGTATCCGAAGGGGTCTGGATTTACCGGTGGAGAAAAAGCTCCTACCGCCGCGCTCAATTGTGTGCTGCGAAGCGGGCATACCGCGGAAGAGAAGACAGACATGCTGCAGCAGCTTTGGACGATGTTTCAGGGACTAACCGGGATTGCTACCGATCACCTCGCCCTATCGCTTCAGGAAATTCCATCGAGCAATGCCATGGAGATGGGCCAGATCATGCAAGCGGTCGGACACGAATAGAGGTTGCTCAAACTGATGGCTGTAAATGAAAAGGAGAAATGATGAAGGTACCAACGATTGCAGTGATTCCCGCATTGCTGGTTCTCTGCGCGGGTATGGCGATTGGCCAAGATGCTGCACACGACGCGGACAAAGCTGCAACCAAGACCGGTCATGCCGTCAAGCACGCGACTAAGAAAATCGGCAACGCCACGAAGACTGGCGCCAAGGACATTGGCCACGGAGCCGAGGTCACGGCCAAAGATGCCGGAAAAGGTGTCAAGACCGGTACAGAAAAGACCGGCGATGGCGTTAAGGATGCGGTTAACAAGTAGTCAAAGATTTGATCGCTAGCAACCCGTCGAGAGCATCATGGCTCGCCGAGATTTTATTGTGGGTTCAAAGGGCGAAGATCGTTCAACGAGAAGTTAGCAAACCTCACGTTTTTGACGACGCGGGCAAGGCGACATTTAAAGTGGCGCCGTGGTCAGGATTGTTCTCCGCCCAGAGCCGTCCGCCATGGGCTTCTACGATAGATCTTGAGACGGCCAGGCCAATGCCCATGCCCTTTTCCTTGGTTGTCATAAAGGCATCGAATATCTTTTCGGTATCTTCGAGTCCCGTGCCATTATCGATCACCTGGACGATGACCTCGTGCTCCTGTGTAACAAAAGCTCTCAGCAGAATCTTGGCTGTATTTGCACTCCCGTCGGTCGCTTCAATTGCGTTCGAAATCAGGTTGATAAATACTTGCTGGGTTTGAATGCGGTCGACACAAATTGGGGGTAGGCTACCTTCGATGGACCATTCAATTCGAACCTTGCGCTTTTTAGGGTCTTCATGGACGAAACGTAGGGACTCCCGAAGGATGTCCAGAACATTCTCGTCATTCTTCTCGTATGGTTCGCTCTTAAAAAGAGCACGAATGCGCTGCATGGTCTCATCAGCTAAACGAATATCTCTCAAGATCCGCTCAATTGAGGAGTTTGTTTCGGATAGATCGGGCGGAGTGGCTGCCAACCAACGCTTGGCGGCTTGAGCATTTCCAAGCACAGCCATAAGCGGCTGGTTGAGTTCATGAGCGATCGATGCTGATAACTCTGCCACCGTTGCGATTCTCGATGCTCTGCCGAGCTTGATGCGCGTATCCCGAAGGTGGTCTTCCGCCCGTTTCCTTCCATCGATGTCAATCGATAGGCCATACCACTCAATAATCTTCCCCTGGGGACCACGCAGAGGTTCAGCCATCGCATGATGCCAGCGGTACTCTCCATCCGCGCGTCGCAAGCGGTGAATTGCGCTGAATGATTCTCCAGTTTCGATTGCATGGCCGAATACTTTCGTGAGCTCGCCTCGATCATCGGGATGTATGAGGCTCGGCCATCCCCGATGAGCTAATTCTTCGGAGGAAACCCCAAGATATTCAAGGAGTCTTTGAGAGAGATGATTTGGTTCTCCGCTCGGCCACAATGACCAAAGCATTGAGGGAATGGTTTCGATAATGCCAATGAGCTGATGCTCTCTCGTTTGAAGGGCGCTTTCAGTCTCCTTCAATGCGTTGATGTCGAATAGAATCCCGTACCACTTGATGACGCTTCCATCTTCATCCCGAAGAGGTATGTTGCGGTTCAAAAACCAGCGGTAGATTCCATCAACGTTTCTGAATCGCCCCTCTTGTTCTAAAGGCTCTCCGGCGGCCAATGCCGTGCGCCAGTTAGCCATTTGTCGGTCGACGTCGTCGGGGTGAATTGCACCTGCCCAGCCCCACCCCATAGCCTCTTCTCTGGTCTGGCCGGAGTAGTCCAACCAACTCTGGCTCAGAAAATCAACAGTTCCGTCAGGCAGGGCGGTCCCCACATAGGCGGGGATCGCCTCAACGAGAGTCCGAAGCTCTCTCTCGCTGAGTCGGATTTTCTCTTCTGCCCGTTTTGCCTCGTTAATCGCCCGTATCGCCTCGGTAATATCGATGACCGCCCCAGCGAACTCGAGGTCATCGGAAACGGTTCTCAGCGGCCTCGTCAGAACTCGAACATACTTGACGCGATCGTCGGGAAAGAGCAAACGATACTCGCAATCGATGGCGCCGCCGCTGGTAGAAGCCCGTTCTATGAGTTCAAGCACCAAATTAC
The DNA here is from genome assembly GCF_051013355.1 of Tunturiibacter lichenicola. Taxonomy (GTDB): domain Bacteria; phylum Acidobacteriota; class Terriglobia; order Terriglobales; family Acidobacteriaceae; genus Edaphobacter; species Edaphobacter lichenicola_F. The sequence goes on from NZ_CP132944.1 coordinate 3,088,487, forward strand.
GATCCTCGGGATGAACGCGTTCCACGATCATGTCAAGCGTGACCGTGGTCGCCGGATCGTATTCGAAGATACGATAGGTTTCATCCGACCAGACATGCTCTCCGCTGCCCGGTCGCCAGCCAAAACTGCCCGTGTGACTCAACCTTTGGGCTTCCGCCAAATAGGCTTCACGACGCCGGAGCTCCCGCGTCAGCAACTCGTGCTCTGTAACATCGACGCCTACGCCAATTCGCTTCAGACTACCCGTTTTAGAGGCTGCCGACCCCACACAACGGACGTATCGCAGTTGGCCGTCAGGACGTACGATGCGTTTCGTGACGTCAAACCCGAAAGCTTCTCTAAGCATTTGATCCATGGTCGAAGCCATGAATTCACGATCTTCGGGGTGGACGAGCGCCAAATATACTTCGGAGGTTGGAGCCTCCGGAGTGGGTTCAAGGCCGTGGATCTGAAAAAGTTCGGGTGACCAATGATCAAAACCTTTCGCTGGGTCAAAGGACCAACTGCCCAACTGTCCCAGACGCTGCGCTTCTGCCAAGAGATACTTATTTGTTTGCAGTTCGTCGACGCTTTTCCGAAGGCTGTCCTCCGCCTGTTTTCGGGCCTCAATATTAAGGCTTGTCCCGTGCCACTGAATGATTGTTCCATCCGCGTCGCGTTGTGCGATTTTCTGATGAAGCATCCAACAAAACTCACCGTCAGCCCGACGTACTCTAGCTTCTGTCTCTAATGGATTTCCCGTGGCGATTGACTCTCGCCATTTCTCGAGCAGCACTCCGATATCGTCCGGATGAACGCAGGAGATCCATTCCCACCCGTAGAGTTCTTCCACAGGTTTTCCAACAAATTTGCACCAGGTGCGATTGAAGAAATCGAGAGAGCCGTCTGGCGTCCCTGTGTGGATCAGGGCAGGGGACGAATCAAGAATCTGCCGAAGACGCAGAGTCTGATCATCGACGGAACTAGGCTCAGCCGCTTCCATGGTGCCGATGGTACACCCAGAGCAGTCAGCCCATAAAGGCACAATGAATATCGGGCTTTTCAACAGCCACGTCTGATAGCGCCAATTGAGAATAGCCACGCCTCAGTGGCTCAATTTAGAATCGAGACCAAGTATGATTCCCTCTGGATGAACGGGGCTATGCATCCTTACCGAAGCAGAGGTCCCATTTGTGAAGCAGAGTTTCGCAGCAATTATGCTTGGTGGTACCGGGCAAGTCGGTGGTGCAGCCGTTGCGGAACTGCTGGCAACTTCGGAATGCCGGGAAGTGGTGATGGTTACCAGAAAGCCCATTGCGCCGCGATCGCGGGTGCGTAACGTCGTTCTTGATACCGGCGCTGCGGACTTTGCCGAGCGCACTGCCGCCCTTGCCCGCGAAGTCCTAAGCCAAGGCCCCGTCAGCGCCGTGAGCTGTGTGGGTGTCGGTTCTGGATCGATGCGCTGGAGCGAAGAAGAATTGCAACGACTTGAGCTCGGCGTTGTCGGCGCCTTTGCGGGTGGCTGCCATGACGCCGGAATCGCCCAGTTTTGCCTGCTTTCTGCGGCAGGAAGCACAGCTCGCAGCCGGTTTCGCTATGTGCGAATAATGGGCATGAAGGAAGACACCGTGCGTAACGTTGGTTTTGCCCGCCTCGCCATATTTCGACCCGGCATCATTGTCGGCAAACGCTCATACGCCGGTCTGGGTCGGTTGGTTGGGAAACCTCGTGCCTGGCTCGTTTGGGAATATTGATCAGTCAATTCTCGGTCGCTCAATCGCCGCAGAGATAGCTTTGCACAGTCGAGAGACTGGCGAAGTTACCCGTGAAAATGCAGCAATGAAAAAACTCGCTGCGGAGTTCAATAGCGAGCCTTAGGAATTTTTGCGTGGAACGCATCAGCCTGTTAGCAACAGTTGAACGATAGGTCACTTGTTTGTATGGATAAGTCGTTGGGCTGAGGAGCACTTGGTGTACAAGGGCTGAACTCAGCGGAAGCGGCTGATTCAGAGACATCCAAGGAGGCTCCTCGTGACCAGTATGAACTTCATCGGGTTGGACATCCACAAGAAGACGATCAGTTATTGCGTGAAGGACATCAGTGGCAAGGTGCAGTCGGAGGGCAAGATACCGGCGACGCGGCAGGGCCTGCGGGAGTGGGTTGGGACGCTGGCGAAGCCCTGGACGGTGGCGATGGAAGCGACCATGTTTACGGGCTGGATCTACGACTACCTTCGACCGCACGCGGCAGCGGTGAAGGTGGCTCATCCGCTGATGCTGCGTGCCATTGCCGTGGCGAAGAAGAAGAACGATCGCATCGATGCAGGCAAGATCGCCGACTGCCTGCGCTGTGACTTCCTGCCGGAGTGCTACATGGCACCGATGGAGATCCGGCAGCGCCGGCGCACCCTGCGCTACCGGAAGCTGCTGGTCCGGCAGAACGTCCAGTTGAAGAACAAGATCGCGCAGCTGCTGATGGAGTCCGGCGTCAGCTACAACAAGGAGAAGCTGCATCAGCAAGGATATTTCCACCAGGTTCTACCCGCGAACCCGGAGATCGACCCCTCGCTGTGGCCACTGCTGAAGCTCACGCGCGAGATGATCGAGCGCACCCAGAAGACGGAACGAGCTCTGCTGCGTTCGCTCGAAGCCGACCCACTGCTGGCAACGCGAGTCGAGCGGCTGATGACGATCCCTGCCGTCGGCCACGTCACGGCGCTGACCTGGGTGCTCGAAGTCGGCGAGGTCGAGCGGTTCCATTCCGTCAAGCAGGTCATCAGCTACCGCGGCCTGTGCAGCGGAGAGAAGACCTCGGCTGACAGTTCCAGGCGCATGCCCATCTCCAAGCAGCGCAATCGACACTTGCAGACGGTGCTGTTGGAAGCCGCGCATCTGGCTCCGAGACTCAACCCGGAGCTGGCCGTTCTCTACGAGCGCGAAGCCGCGCAGAGCAACCACAACCAGGCCACCATCGCCGTCGCCCGCAAGCTGGCAGCGTACCTTCTGGCCATCGATCGAGGAGAACGTGCCTTCGTAACTCACCAGGTTCACAGCAGCGTCGCAGCATAACTGCTGCTGCCATATTCAGGGCTTTTCAAGCGCACTCTGCCAGGTCTCACAACTTTTCGGCTGAGCGACGGAGCATCCGCTCCCAAGGCTCCAACTCACTTGTTTCGAGACTGGCAGAGAACCTCAACTCAAACATCTGTGACGGCTACGGCCCGAGACAGCAAATGGATGTCTGGTTCTGCGTTCCACCGCAGGAACCAAAAACAAAAGCGCTATGAAAGGAACTGCAAAACATACATCATCCCGCGCCCTCCGAGCGCGGCACGAAGATTCTCGCTTTTCCCTTGACTTTACTTATCATGGATGTCCGGAAAGGCGACTATTCGGCCAAGTAGATAAGTCCCGATTAGCTTACGATTCGAAAGTTTCGCTAGTCGATTTAGATTCTCTTCACTCGACGTCTTATTTTGGGAACTACCCAGCGCTAGGCTCGTACCCAACCCGGCGTAGAGATAATGATCGCGGAACGCCTTCTGGAGCGCTGTGAAAGCAGGCTCGCCGGTGCAGTGGCCGGGTGCCACGAACTCCACTCGAAACGTGTCATGCAGGGTCGCAACAATTTTCTCGATGTCCGAATCGCTTGCAACTACGAGGTGAAACCCGCCTGCGACCATGTGGATGCGCGGGTTGATCGTGCTGGCCTCTTCGACGATCTTGTCGATGCCCGGATGCGAACACCCAACTACGATCACCATGCCTTCGGGCGTCTTGATGGCTAGCGAGAGCTCGCGCATCTCCAGCGTGCCTGGCTTATCCGAAATCAGAGAGATCAGGTAAATGTTGGGGGCGATCTCACCCGTCTTGTCCACGAGTTGGATATTCGCGCCCGGCCAGGCAGATCCAAACCGTATGACCTCTGGCGGCGCGCCGCTGTAATAGCGCTGTTCTGGCGGCAGAGAAGGATCCTTGCGGTAGAAACTGCTTGGCCAGTCCGTGCCATAGACGCCGCCTAGTCCATCCTTCGGCGCATAGATCTTCATCGTAGGGTTCACCTTCAACAGATAGGCCAGGCCCCCCATGTGATCGCCGTGGCGGTGCGACATGACAACAAAATCCAACTTTGACAGGTCGATGTTTTTAGCTTTTGTGTTCTGCGCAAGGATGTCGGGATTGTTACCGCTGTCGAACAGAATTCGCTTCCCGCCGTATTCGATCAGGGCAGCGTAACCCCAATCCTTCTGCATAGCAGACGGTTTGCCGAACGCGTCATAGAGGATAGTGATCTGTGCCTTGGCAGCTTCGGCTGTTGCCGGAGCGGCAGGAGTTGTAGTAGCGCAACCCACAACAAGCAGAAGCGTTGCAGACCACGAAATTACCCGCGACCCAGTAGTCATTGCGATCTCCCTGCCTTCGATTGGGACCATTGGACGGCTTGCGAGACGCGAAGAATTCGAAAACTCAGCCCGAACGTTCCGGTCAAGGCCGCCAAACAACAAGTTACACTCTTTCCAGTCCGGTCGGAGATGCACCATTCTGATGGGTCGGAGAATGGTTCGCAGTTGACGGGCAAACCGGAAGTTTTGTCACTTGATTTCATAACACTGTCTGCTCCATTGAGGGCCGGTTAGACTCTGGAGCATCGACGACCGAAGGTTCGGGAGAAGGAGCCGAACATGATCATCATAGGAGTGGATTATCACCCAAGCGTTCAGCAGATAGCGTATGTCGATACAGAGACAGGCGAGACTTGTGAACGGCGATTGAACCACAGCGATGGAGAGGCAGAGCATTTCTACCGCGCTCTTGAACGAAGACAGGTCAGCGTGCGGGTAGGGATCGAGGCTACCGGACATGCACGCTGGTTTGAGCGGTTACTGGCGGAGTTGAAGTTCGAGCTATGGATTGGGGATCCGGCCAGGATCAAGGCTGCCCGGGTACGCAAGCAGAAGACGGATCGGCAGGACGCCCTGTTGTTGCTCAAGCTGCTGGTGGAGGATCGCTTTCCGCGCCTCTGGGTCCCGAGTCCGGAGAACCGTGATCTACGCCAGTTGATCTGGCATCGGCATCGCCTGGTGCAGATGCGCACGCGGGCCATGAACCAGATCCAGGCCACGGCCATGAACGAGGGTGTACGACGCAAGAAGGTGCTGTGGAGCAAGTCCGGACGTCAGCAACTGGAGTCATTGCTGCTGGCTCCATGGGCCACCCGCCGCCGCCAGGACCTGCTGGAACTGGTGGATCGATTGAACGGGACCATTGCTGAACTCACCACCGCCATCGAGCGGGAGGCACACAAACGACCCGAGGTCCTGCGGCTGATGACCCATCCCGGGGTCGGACCGATTACAGCACTGGCCCTCGTGCTGGTCATCGGGTCTCCCGATCGCTTCGCCTGCGGCAAGCAGATCGGGAGCTATCTCGGTCTCATTCCGTGTGAAGACTCCAGCGCCAACCGTCAGCGACTGGGGCATATCACCAAGCAAGGCAGTTCGCTGGTACGTTACCTGCTGGCTGAGTCAGCCCAGGCTGCCGTACGCTGGGACTCCGACTGGCGACGTCGCTACGTCCATCTGAGCATGCGACGCGACCGGCGCATCGCCAAGGTGGCGATGGCCCGCAGGCTAGCCATCAGCCTCTACTGGATGTGGAGGAAGGGATATGACTATCAACAGAGTTTGAAGTTCGGTTCGCACGCGGGAGAGCCTGGCTACGTCCATGGTGTGAAGTAAATCACCGCCCACTTGATTGGGCATCCCGCTCCCTATCCAGGGAGTTCGAAGTAGTAATCATGGTCGAACGTGCGATCGGAGAGATGGTTGGGTCGGACCGAGTTTCGCCCGACAGATTACATGCGAGCCTTCGTTATCGATGATGAGTTCTTCAACCAAAGCGCTATCGAAGCAACTCCTCGGAGTTCGTGCCGCCCTGCGCTCGAAAAACGCCTTGACACCGCAGACATTGTTAGAGATGGACGTAAAACCAGCTATCCGGACATTGCCCGAGAGCGCGTAAACTAACTCCTGGGTTGTCGGCTATCCGCACCTTACACTCTCCTGGACATCGTCCTGATCGAACCGCAACTGCGGCACGCCGTCGGCGTGGATGATATTTTGCACATCAGGTGGCAGCGTAACGTTGCACTCAGTGGCAGAATTGATTGCATTCAGCACTGCACTAGAAGATTGAACATGTATCGCTACCCATTGAAGTATAGAGACTGGGACATGACACATCGGCAAAGATGTCGCGTGACTCAAACGGCGACGCGGACAACGCGGTACTGAGCAACGGTGCCGCTTGTTGCAAGCGATGGATCGAAGAGAAACTCCCAACCGGGATAACCAGATCCGGCTGGAGCAGGAATGAGCCCGTTCTTCGTTCTTGAATCAAGAACGAAGAACGGGTAAGATGTTTTCATGCTCCGCTCCTTCGACATTGCGGTATTGCTGAAACTTACGCTTCCAGGAGCTGCAGAGTCTTCATTCCAGAAACTTGCTTCCGATCTTCATGTCGCCAGCTCCGAGGTGCACGGGGCCATTAAGAGGACGCGGCTATCTGGGCTGATGCAACATGATGGGCCAAAAAGGGTTAATCGGTCCGCGCTTTTGGACCTACTGGGACATGGAATGAGGTACGTGTATCCGCCTGTACGGGGAGAGCAGACCAGGGGAGTGCCAACTTCTTTCGCAGCTGAGCCATTGCGTAGCGTCATTCACGAGAGTGGATCGGAAGTACCTGTGTGGCCTTATGTGTTAGGAAAGGTGCGCGGTTATTCGTTTGAGCCTCTCTATAAACACGCTGCAGAGGCGGCTCTAGCGGATTCTGCGTTTTACGAGCTCCTCAGCCTTGTCGACGCACTGCGGGATGGACGAGTCCGCGAACGAAAGATTGCCCTAGAGATAATAGGCAAGAGGTTACTTGCAAATGGCTAGCAATTTGCCGCTGCTTGAGGATGCAGCAGCGAAGTTGAAGCATTTGCTTCCCGAGCTCGTCTTCGTGGGTGGATCAACGCTCGATCTGATCGTGACTGATCAGGCCTCGGCCCCAATTCGATCAACATACGATGTAGACGTGATCGTGGCAGCAGACTACGCCGATTACTCGACGTTCTGTGATCGGCTGCGAGACATCGGCTTCGTAAACGACACAAGTCCGGATGCTCCGATGTGCCGTTTTCTGAACGATGGCTTGAAGCTCGACGTCATGTCAACCCAGAAAGGTGTACTAGGCTTCTCAAACCGCTGGTACGAGGGAGCGATCCAGACAGCGAAGCTGGCATCCTTGCCAAGCGGCAAGACAATCAGGTTGATCACAGCTCCCTTCTTCCTTGGGACCAAAATGGAAGCGTTTTACGATCGTGGCGAGAACGACTACTACATGAGTCACGACCTGGAAGACTTCATTGCCGTCGTAGAGGGGAGAGAGCAATTGCTCGAAGAGCTTGCCGAAGTTCCAACAGATCTCCGCAAATATCTGGGGGAAGCAACCGGGAAGCTTTTAGGGGACGAGCGGTTTCTGGATGCACTGCCTGGATATGTTTCGGGCGACGCGATCAGCCAACTCAGGGTATCGCTAATTATTGAGCGCCTAAAGAACATGGCCAAGCTCTAACGCGCTAAAAGCCTAGGACCTAAATGCTAGTGGCCCGCTCGCGCGTAAAATCCTGCGAAGCCATTGGGATGTAAAACTCTTCCCCAATCAAGACATGGGATGCAAAAAATAACATCACTGTGGCATCGGGAACATCAGGCACGTCTGTAACCTAGCAGCACAGCCGCTTGCTGTCTTGGAGAGAAACATGCTTCGCCACTTCCCGAAACTCCTCGCCAGCTTCTTGCTCATCGCGGGTCTCACCGCCCCGGCCCAGATCATCCGGCTCGGCACGCCGAAGAAGAGCTCCGCCGGCGTCGGAGTTAACACCGTCGAGGCTCCCGTTCCAACCCCGCTGATCAACGGGAAGAAGGCCTTCATCTCCTACGAACTCGGCAACGGCGAAGGATCGGGAGATCGAACGGGGGCTGTTGACCATCTGCGCGACCTTCTCTTGGAGTTTGCCCGCGGCTTCTCCTTCGTCGGGAGTCAGGTAATGTGCCCGGTCACCAGCCAGTCGAAGAGCATCCGGATCGCGGCGAGATGTTGTTTGACGGTCGGCCTCGAGTGCGTATGACCGAGTTGCTCGACATACGCCGCGACGTGCATTGGAGTTAGCCCGGACAGCGGCTCCAGTCCCTTAGACGCGGCCTTGCTCGTGGACCCGGCGGTGTTTGGTTCGGGGTTCTTGCTCCCTTCGCTCCCACTGTTGTTGATCCCGTCGCACCTCACATAGAACCTCTTCACGAACGCTACTGGAGAGCGGCACAAAATCACCGGGTAGCTCAGACGGATAGAGCCCCACAAGCAGCAGCAGCCAGGTCTCCCCGCGAAGGAATAACCTGGCCACTGTCGAGTTGGGGGTCGGAGGTTCGAATCCTCCCCCCGGTGTCCTCCTTAATCATACCCTTTGCACCACTGCGCTACAGGTATCGCGAATGCGAGCCTGCGCTTGCCGGTTTGCAATACTTCTGTAGCTGGGTATGTTGGTCTGTGGTCAGAGCGAGAAAGACGCCGCCCCGTCCGGTTGCGATCGCCAGATCGAGCGCATGTCGGCCCGCCAGGTTCGACAATCCGCCACCCCGGTCCGCTAACGCTATCACCTCCTCAGCTGTCGCCAGGTTCAACGTTCGAGGTAATCGTGTTTGGAGATCCTTTTCTAAAAAATTGCACCGCCATCGGTCGCGGTGAAATTGAAAGGACATGTAAATAACAACACGATGCCGAGGGTCTGACGGACAAGCCTGGGCGACGAAGGGGAGAAGTTTGGCATAGGACAATCCCGGCGGGCGAGCCGTGGTTGAAGCCTCCTGCGAGAGGGAGTTCGGAAAAGCCAGTACCTTGCCTGATGATTGTTCCTCCAATCCTGTAAATGCGGAATCGATCAGCCACTGCGGTGCGGCTGCGATCGACCATCTGGATCCAGATAAGCGTGGGAGACCGAGGGCGGAACCAGCACACAATCCCTTTCCCCGCGTATTCTTAGCCCTGGCGCTGGGTCGGAGCGGCGCATGGCTCGGCCTGCCGGCCAGCGAAAGAATGCGTATATCCCCCTTCAAGAGGACCGGCTGTTGGATACGCAATTCGTTCGGATCGGGATCGATACTTTTGATTCCCATTCCAATCTCTGCAGGAATGTGATCGAACCACTCGCCATGCAGGGTTAGAGTGCCAGAGTCTCCCATGGCCACCTTAAGAGGCACCCCCGGCATCAAGATCACGTCGCGCTCAGGTAGCTTGGCAAGATCGCTCGTGTTTACCTTTGTAATTGGGCCAGCGTAGGACTTTACCAAAAGCCGTACGCCGCCCTCGACACGGCCTGCAAGCTTGAGTGAGATGGCTGCTGCTAGATCCTTTTTGGAATCAAGAACTCCACCCATAGCCATACTGTCTTTGCTGGAATCGACCAGTGAGAGCGCACAGGAGGAGAAGACACTCTGGTCCTCGCGATCGACGGTTACCAGCACGACCGAGCCGGAGCTTTCAGCACCCACGCGGGCTCTTTTCCATTCAGCTGCCACCGTAAGCAGGGCCACTAGAACCAAAGCCACAAAGGCTAAACGAGGAACTCGCATCGTCTCCCATCCTTTCCGCCAGAGGCGGGTGAATATCCCAGTTCTTTTCTCCCAGCGCGGGGTGGAGGGCAACGTGCCCAGGGCCAGACTGGCCTCGCGGCGCAACGTCGCGCCCAGGGTGGTGTACTGCTCCATGAGCTCTGCACATGCGTCGCAAGTGCGGATGTGCGCTGCGGCCTCATGCGTAATAATTTCGCCATCGCAAAGTGCCGAGACGGACTCGGCAGCTTCATCACATCTCATTACGTTCTCCCTTCCCGCCGCCAAACCAGATGCGCCGCAGCGCCTCGCGCGCCGTGAATAGCCGTGAACGAACCATGCCCAGAGGTATATCGAGCGCTTCGGCGAGCTCGTCGTACGATAAGCCCTCAGCCTCGCGCAGCCAGAGCAGCGTGCGCTGCTCGGTGGGAAGGCGGTCGAGGGTATCGAGAAGTATCGTCTGCCTTTCGACGCGAGCCTCGGCGGCGGCCTCGACGACCTCTTCCATCACTGGACCGCGCCGCCGCCACCACTCCTGGGCGCGCTTGCGGCCTGCGCCGAAAAGGTAGCCGCGCGCCGAGCCGCACTCGGGACGGTAGCTGCCTGGATGCCGCCAGATGCCGGCATAAGTCTCCTGAGCCACATCTTCGGCGGCCTCGCGGCTGCCGACCATGCGTTGCAAAAAAGCCAACAATCGGGGAGCCGTCGCCTGATAGAAGGCTGTGAACGCCTGTGCGTCACCCGCAATAATCCGCGTCCACTGTTCCTGTTCGTTCACTCATGCTCCTCAATGATTGATTCGGAGCTTTTGGAAGTTTAGTTCGCTGAAACGAAAAGTATTTGCAGAAAAGTAGCTGTCGGGCAGTGGACGAGGGTGCGCCCGGCCCGATTGCTACATCATTCCCTAACCATCATCCAACATTCGGTGGGTTCGTTTCTGCACTTTGAGTTCATAAACCAAAGGATAGGGAAAGCGTAACCCTCTGAACGTTCGTTTCAGGAGTAACAAGCCAAAGCCGACCTATCACCGGCTGAATGAGTCGGATTGTAGACTGTGGGATGCCAGTGCAGGGTATTTGCAAGCTATGTGGGAACTTCGGGAATCTCGTTGAGTCGCACCTGGAGCTGCCAAAATTTGTCTATAAGCGGTTGCGGACAGATGCGGCCAAGAATCCACACCCCGTACAGATAAGCTCCGGTGGCGGCCTGAAACAAACTGCAGCCCAACAACGGTTGTCCCTACTATGCTCCGATTGCGACGGGGGACGCTTCGGAAAATTAGGAGAACGATAGGTTGCGGGAGCCTGCCTGCAGGCCGACAGCACCTTTCCTCTTAGAGATTTGTGCTTTCGGCTCCATTTGAGACGGACGGCATCAGCACAGCGTTTTTTCGCACGGCCAGGTCCCTGGCCTGAACCACGCGGCACTTGAGTATTTCGCTGCCTCGATGATCTGGCGGGCGCAGTTCTTACCTCGAAACCCGATCTCTCTAGAGCCGTACGATTCTCAATTCAGAGACTACCTTCTCGGCGTAGGAGCATTCCCGAAGGATGCCACGCTCGTAGTCGCAATTCGCCATCGCTCCAACCTGACCCAAGTCAGCCATTTTGTCCAAGAGCTGCGATAGAAGATCGCCAATCCTTCAGTTTCTACATTCCGGGGCTTTTCTTTAGCCTGATTTTAGAAAGCCTTCCCGCGCCGTCATTGCAGCGGCTTGCGTGCTTCGTCCATGCTCCTGATCGCATCATCCTTGATCTGACGTGGTGGATCAGGGACTTCACGAACGAATAACGCAGGTGACCTTAGCTGCTAAAAATGCAGGTAAACGCTGGCGAATAACGGATGACTCAACGCCGCATCATCTTCTAAAAAACAGGCCAAGCAGTGTTAAGAGAGAGATCCCATGAGAGGATGATGGGCATGACGACCGTGATGTTAACGGACCACGCTGAATGGCAAGGCGAGAGGTTCGATTTCAAAATAGGAGAATGGGCGGGAGGCATCGGCTTGATGATGCGCCGCACGGGTCACGGCAGCCCGAAGGAGACTGGCGCGGGCATATGGCCATCCGTTGAAAAGGCGCAAGCGATCGCCGATCAAACCGTAAAACGCTTATTGAGCCCTGAATGCGCCATTAGCTGATGCGCTCTCAAGCTGAAGCGGGGTGAAACGGTCGTTTCAGTGAGTACAAACGCTCAGCGCTATTAGTTAGTACGGCTCTCCAAGCCAGTGCCACTAGCCTTCTCTCTGCGGGGATGCTCTTTCGCTCATCCCCGGCCGGGTTTACGATGGATCGGTGTGGAGACCAACATGCTTAACAACACCGAACGAAATAGATTGCGTCACGCTGGGCGAATTCCTCAAGAGACGCTGGATTATTTAACTTCGAAGAGACGGTGGGATAGCAGGCTGCGGTGGTGGGAACTCCCTATTTTACTTATCGTGGCTGTCTCACTAATTTTGCTGATCATGCTGCTCTTTCGAAGCAACACGCTCAGTGATTCGTTCCACATCTGCGTGTTGATCTTCGTGCTGGCGACCACGGTACTACTCAGAATTCGAAGCTGCCTTGTTTGAATCGCGCCCACGTAGCCACGACAACTCCGGTTGTCATGGGTGATTTCCGAAAACCCCGGCGGCCTCAACCGGTCGGTGCAACACCATCTGATTTAGATGATTTCTGAGAGGTGGTGTGTATGAGGCAAGGAAGACGGCATGGTCTTTCTGCGGAGCAGAAGGCTGATATATGGCGACTTTGGAAGGCTGGAGAGTGGTTGCATGCGATTGGTCGTGCCTTCGACAAGGACCATGGCTCGATTCAGTTCCTGTTATCGCAGCACGGCGGGATCAAGCTCTTTTATCCTTCGGTTATCCAATAGTCTGATTGGATGACGAAGCCAGTGCAGAATCCTTAACGAGCTAATCAGATGAGGGCAACGTCGGCTTCGAACGCAGCAGCGTTCGATGGCGGCGCATCAGCAGCACCAGTGCGCGTCGAATATATGAGGCGAGCAGGGGCAACGCGATGGCAGCGACAACGACCCAGACGATCAGCGCATGCCATTCCCACTGCCAGATGTCGCGAATCAAGCGCCAGGGATGATGGCTCAGATGCTCAAGCTGCTGGCGGCTCAGCGGGAGGCGGCGAGTGTGAAAAAGATGTACGCCCAATTCAATAAATGGAAGAAACAGAAGCAAGTGGAGCGGCGTCATCGCATGGGCACCAATCTGCGATGCGATTTGGTTTAGACCGAACGCCCAGGCGAGAAAAATGACTAGAAACGTGGTGATACCCACTGACGGGTTGATCCCGATGACAATTCCCAACGCTAAACTCCACGCCAGGCGCCGCGGCGTCACCCCGCCACGGAGCAGACGCAACAGTGGATGAAGTATTCTGCGGCGAAGAAACTCACGTATTGACTCGGGAACTAACACATCATCATCCGATGCCATGAGGGTGCTCCTCGGTTGCGGAGTAATAGCTCAGGAGATAACATGTCACTTTCGTATGGCTGGAGGCTAGCTCTAACTAGTAGGGCAATTCAGCGGCCACGTGGGGCGCGTTGCTTCGAAAACACAGCCTTGTCCAATCGATCTGCGAAAAGAGTAAAGACTGGCGTTGGACCCTTCCAAAGCAGTTCGTCAACGGTTGCGAAGAGCGGAAGGTCAGTTCGAAGCGTAGCAATGTCCCGGAATAAAAACGCCAGATCTCGTTTCCTCTTTAGGACCTCGGAGAGGCCAGTCGGATTGGAGACGTTCACGTGCCAATCGCGTGCGTCGGCTGGGATCGCTTCCAGTCTGCCAAAACGTGACAGAACGGCAGAAGCAGACTTTGCACCCCACCCTGGGAGACCTGGATAGCCGTCTGCCGCATCACCGACCAGGGCAAGGTAATCCGGAATGGAGCTCGGTTTGACTCCGAACTTCTGTATGACTCCCTGTTCATCGCGTTCGAGACGCCTGCGCCGATCTAGTTGCACCACGCGCGTGCCGTGAACGCACTGAGCAAGATCCTTGTCCGGGGTGCTGATGACCACGCGCTCAACGCGAATATCTTTCTCTGCGAGAAAAGCCGCCGACGCCAGCGCATCGTCTGCCTCGTACTCCTCCATCGCCCACACTACAACTCCGAGTGCACGGAGCGCCTCCTCCAGCAATGGAAACTGAGCTAGAAGGTCGGGTTCCACACCTTCGCCGGTCTTATATTCAGGCCACATTCGGTTCCGAAAGGACTCAATTACGTGGTCGGTGGCCACCCCAATGTAAGTTTTACCGGCCTGCATCATGCCTAAAAGTGAACCGAGAACGCCACGTACCGCGGCCACCTCTCGCCCTTCACTGTCTTTGGCTGCAGGAAGTGCATAAAAATGCCTGAAGAGTTCATAAGTCCCATCAATCACGTGCACTTCCATAATTTCACCCCCAACGGGTACTTTTTAGTGGAGCAGGATCGGTTCATCCGCCACAGTCTCAACGGGCTCTTTGATGAGCTTTCGGCCAACAAGGAGCGATGCCAGTGCGAGCAGAGCCGTAATCCAGAGAAGTGGGATAACCGTCCGCGAGCCGAGAACCCCAATGCTCAATGAGATCAGTGCTCCTGTTCCCGTTTGAAGAAAACCGAGCAGCGCGGAGGCACGGCCCGCGTCCCGCGAAAACGAAGCGAGGCCGAGCGCGGCCCCATTCGGATAGGTAAGTCCGATGCAGGAGAGGAAGACGAAGAACAAGACGAGAGTGGCTGCCAGACCTATTCTGTGACTCAGCATTCCTGCGAGGAAGATAATGCCAATTACGGCCTGTATGCAAAGGGCTACGAAGAAGATCTGCTGGCTGGTAAACCGACGCAGCATCAAGACATTCAATTGATTGCCACCAATAAATCCCATCACCAGAGTCGCGAAGACAATGCCGAAGTCCTTGGTGCTTAAGTGAAATCCATCCATGAAGATGATGGGCGATCCAGCAACATAGGTGAAGAGACCGGCAAATGAGAAGGCACCAGCCACCGTATAGGTCAGAAACTGCGGGTCACGAAGAATCTTCCAGAATCCTGCCAAGATTGGCCTGGGGCTCAGAACGACGGAGTGGTCTGGCTTGTGTCCTTCAGGTAATAGGAATATCGTGAGCGCCAGAATTAGCGTGGCGATCGCCGCCAGTATGACGAAGATCCATCGCCAGCCTAGGCTGGTCATAATGAGACTGCCGACTGTCGGCGCAAGGAGCGGCGACACACCAATCATGAGGAAGAGTAGTGAGAATACCTTCGCGCTCTCCTTTACGGGAAAGAAGTCGCGCACCATGGCAATGGCACCCACCTGCGCGACACATCCGCCTAAGGCTTCGAGGAAGCGCAAAGCTACAAAGGTCTGGAGGTCAGGCGCGGTGATGCAGCCAATAGAGCACACAATGTACATCGAGAGACCGACATATAGGGGTCGTTTTCTACCAAAGCGATCGAGCAGTGGACCGTAAATAATCTGTCCTAGCGCGAAGCCCACGAAATAGGTCGACAGCGAAAGCGAGATCTCAGGAGTCGATCGATGGAAGTCCGCAGCGATGCGGGAGAAGGCAGGAAGATACATATCGATCGCGAACGGAGTCACGACACAGAGCGACCCAAGCAAAAGAAGTATCCATAAATTGCTGCGATTGTGAGTGACCATGGCTACTTCAATCTTATCCGGGCGTTTTCGCTACCGAAGGATCGTCTGCACTCCGCCTCGGGTCAACGACACTCTTACATATTCTGAAATATTAGGAATACCTGTGATCGATCCACGTCCCACTCATGCGATTAGACGGTATGAATGGGGCATTCAGAACGTCGGTTGATTAGTGTATTCGCCGCCCTGCATTCCGATCTGTTCTGAGCGTCAATTCGTGGAATCATGCCAGGAAGATTGGCCGTGATTACGTGGATAACGGACCTGCGGGCGCGCACTAAAACCACAACTACTTAGCACGCGCCCACACCCTCCGATATAGCGTTGTTCGGTTCGAACCCCGTCGTCCCCGCCATTCCTTTCAATAAATTGCTATCCTCGGCAGTGCCTTGATTCCGCGCATCACAAGCCAGGGATCAGACGGGAAAGAAATGGCGCCGGCTGCGTTCTCGATGAACTGAAGCTCGGCTATTCTCTGGGAGAAGGGAAGTGGGGGAGGGGAGAGGAGGGGATGAGGAAGGGAATCCCGGCGGCGAACCACGACCCGTTTGCAGTGACCCGGATGAGGAGCACCGGACTAGTGCAAGTATTCGGCGGCGCAGGCGAGAGCGAGTCCTGAATACGGAAATCACCATTTACCTGAAGCGGGACGCCTGCAAGATTTGAGCTGTGTGCGACATTCCCGTCATTTGTGCAGAACAGCGTCGCAAATACGCTCGCGCCGGCGTTGCTTCCGACGCCATTGCCTGCGCCCAGAAGGAGACCCCGGCCGTCGACCTGGATGCCCCCGCCCATCCTCACTTCGGCTGTAAGGTCTCGGATCACCCAGATCTGGCCAGCGGCTGGGACGCCTAGCACGGTGGTATCTGTTGAACCAGTGGTAATATCGCCGATCCCTCCACTGAACGCGACCAACTTCTGAGCGAGGGCCGATTGAGCCATGGCTCCGAGGACGGAAACTACGGCGATTAACATACTGATCTTTTTCACGATGATGCTCCTTTTCTGATAGCAGGGTTGTAGTTGTAGGTGATCAGTTCTGCGTAGTGATGCGGAACTGCTCGCGAGCCGACGAGCGACTTTTCTGAGCTTATTTTCCGGACCTCGCTTATCCGCATCCGCTGATCACCCAATACCCAAGGACAGAACAGAGAAAACCGCAACTTTTGAAACCGCGAAAGACGAAGTGCTAGGCTCTTGCGTAGCGCGAACTCTAAGCAGCAGGCGGGGAGGAACTGCGCTTGGAAATCCTCAGCAAGCGTAGTAAGGTCAGCGCATATTGGTGTCACGACTATGTCAGTGTCTTGTCATCAGTTGTGAAAAGTTAAGATGGGCGATTTGGTTGCTTCGAGACTGTTGCAGTTTGAAGAATTTCGTGGACAGTAGCCTAAGTGGGGTCTGCGAACTACAAAAGGTGTCATGTCAATAAACGGACAATAGAGCACGCTAAAGGGTGTGTCGAGGCAGGATGAGAACAAATCCGAGGGACCAAGCATGGTTAGTGACGGGACATAGGATGACCTTGACCGCGATATGACCGAATCCAGTGAGTCCAACGATACCGCCTTCTGGCCGGGACCACCTTCCAGTGCGTGATCGGCGAATAGGTTGTGATGTCAGCGCGCAGGAGCGGTGCGACGGCTACGGGATGAAGCAGTTCGTTGCCGTGGCTCAGACACTGGCGCGAAAACACCGGGCAAATTTTTACAATCATTCCGTTTTGTGTATTTCGCTCGAAAGCGGATACAGATTTCTGATTTTTAAATTGATGGATAAATATGCGATCCAGAAGGGTGGATTTATACAGAACCTGGCCGGATTAGGCGATTAGCGGACAATCCAAAACTTAAATTTTGTGATGTCTGATATCTGATGTTTGACATAGAAACTTTCTATTTTTTTTTGTGTCATCAGGCGGACGCGGACGGTCTTCGAAGAGACCCGGTCGGGCCGAAAAGGATATTTTGATTTTTGTATTTTCGTCAAAAGCACTTTGGGCAGCTCATGTGGCCGTCGTATCGCAGGCCACACATACCTTATGGGCTTGGAACTTAAGTTATAGAAAGGCCTGAAGTGGCAATTGAATTGCGTTGCCGGAAATATGAAACTTCTACATGGGCCCGCAATGTTTCTAGGTATGGCGCTGACAGTATCGGGCGCCATTTGTTTTTTTCACCCCCCAGCTGTTTTATATGCTCAATCGACTACATCAGGTGATATTGCAGGCCTTGTGACGGACGCAACAGGCGCAGCTATCCCGAATGCAAAGATCGTGGTGACGAACAACGATACCGGCTTTACGCAGACTTTAACCTCCGGTGCCAACGGCAGCTACCGAGCTCCATTGCTCAAACCCGGCAACTATAAGATTGAGGTGTCGGCTGCGGGATTCGAAAGAACCTCAACGAATGCGACCGTATCTATCGGCCAGGTTGCTTCAGGCGATATCAAACTCACGATCGGCTCAAACAGTGTCATGGTCGAAGTATCGAGCGACGATGTTTCGCTGCTTCATACCGATAACGCCGATCTTTCTACTTCGATCTCGCAGACACAGGTCGCGAATCTGCCCAATCCAGGAAACGATCTGACCTATGTGGCGCAGGTCTCTCCTGGTGCAGTCATGAATACGTCGGGCGGCGACGGAAACTTCTCGGTCTTCGGCCTGCCAGCCACCTCAAATACCTTCACCTTAAATGGCTCGTATGAGAACGACCCATTCCTGAATCTTAATAACTCCGGAGCAACCAATCTGCTGCTGGGCAATAATGAGGTCTCCGAGGTCAGCGTGACCTCGAACGCTTACGGTGCTCAGTTTGGCGGCCTCGGCGGCGCCCAGGTCAATGAGATCACAATCTCAGGAACGAACAAGTTCCACGGTAATGCCCTTTATCAATGGAACGGGAGGGTTCTGAATGCGAACAGCTACTTCCGTAATCAGACTCCGGATTTGACGCCACGGTCCTTCGATAACGTAAACCAGTTTGGTGGGAGAATCGGCGGCCCAATTTTGAAAGCTCGCCTGTTCTTCTTTGTCGATTATGAAGGTCTGCGTGTGGTGCTGCCGACCTCTACCACGGTGTTTGCACCCAACGCGAAGTACATTGCCAACGCGATCGCTGGTGCTCCAGCGGCCGACAAAGCATTTTACCAGCAACTATTCAGCGTCTATCAGAATGCTCCTGGCTATGCGACCGCGACACCGTCTCCCGACCCAAATGCGGTGACGTATACAGCCACGGCCGGGAACTTCACGCACGAGTTCCTGCTTACCTCTCGTGTGGACTTGAAACTTACCGATAAGGACACGGCCTTCGGCCACTTTAAGTGGGACAAGGGCGTACAAGCAACCTACACCGATCCTATCAATCCGATCTTCAATGCGGACAGCCCTCAGCCAGCGTTTGAGGGGACCCTTGGAGAGACACACGTCATCAGCTCAAATATCAGCAACCAGTTTCTGTTCGGCGTGATCTGGTACAGCTCGGTCTTTACGAACACCAATCTTGCCGCAGCCAACGCGCTTGTTCCTTACGCGCTCACCTTTACAAACGGTAGTTTTACCGGCCTCGGCGGCGAGGATAACGATTGGCCCGAAGGCCGTAACGTAACGAACTATCAGTTCAGTGACGACGTGAGCATCTCACACGGCCGTCATACCTTCCAGTTCGGCGCCTACTTCCGGCGTGACGATGTAACGGACTACAGCCCCTCTATTAATACGACTCCTTCAGTCCAAGCTGATGAGATCGGGACATTCCGAATGGGAATGGGGCTATCACTATACTCTCAGCAGTTTCCGCTCCGGGACACCCAGCCGGTTGCTCTCTATAATCTTGCAGGCTATGGCCAGGACACTTGGAAGCTCCGCCAGAATTTGACCTTGACCGCTGGGGTCCGCCTGGAGCACGATTCCAATCCGACTTGCGGCACAAACTGCTATGCCTATACGAACGGTGCCTTCAATTCTCTGAATACCAACCCTGCAACCGCTTATACGACTCTGTTGACGACTGGCCAGCACCAGGCGTTCCCTGGCTTCCAGGCGATAGCGGTGAATCCGCGTGTCGGCTTCTCCTGGTCGCCGTTCGGCTCGGACAGCAGCACGGTTGTCCGCGGCGGTTTTGGTTTGTTCACAGACGTATTTCCGGCGACTGTGGCGGACAGCTTCCTGAATAACGCACCGACCAATGTTGGGTTCACGCTGTTTGGACCTGATGCTAACCCCGGAAGCAATCCCATTAGTGCGAATCCCGCAAATCCTTCGAGCGGCCAGAGCGTGGCTAGCACCTCCAACGCAGCCTTTCAGGCTGGGTTCAAGAATGGTGCGAGCTTCAACACGCTCACAAACACCGTTGCAAACTTTGCTGCCCCCACAATCATAACCGCCGCCGGTAAGCTGCACTACCCAACCTATGAGGAGTATAGCTTCCAGGTGGAGCAGGCACTCGATGCCAAGAAGCAGACAGTGGTCTCGCTCGCGTACGTCGGCAACCATGGATATCATGAGCCGGTTCAAAACGCGGGTGTGAACGGATTCGGGGTCACAAACAATGGAACTCCGATCAACTTTGCCGGACTTCCGACGACCGCACCGAACCAGTCGTTCGGCGCGGCAACTGAGGTTGGGAATGGTGCGGTCTCGAACTACAATGGCTTCCTAGTCGGCGTCTCTCGCCACACGAAATCACTGACGCTTAATTTCAACTACACCTGGAGTCATGCGCTGGACGAGATTTCGAACGGCGGCATTCTGGGCTTTGGCCAGTTCGGCGCAAACTACCTGACTCCTGTGGACCCAAACAACCTGAAACAGAACTACGGGAATGCAGACTACGATACGCGCCAGAACATCACCGCGTCGTACGTCTATATGCTGCCTTACTTCGGTGGCCCGAAGCTGCTGACAGACGGCTGGCAGGTGAGCGGTACGGTCTTCCACCACACCGGTTTCCCGTTCTCTGTGGTCGACACCGCTTTGCTGGCTTCCAACTACGGCGGTTCGGGTTTCCCAGGTTTCCTGGCAGCTCAGGTCAACGGCGTCAAGAACTGCGGCGGCAGCGCAGTTGCCTTCAAGGGCGTAGCGGCAAATCCGTGTGCGATTGCGAACCTTGGCAACTACGTCGATCCCACAGGATTCGGACAGCAGCGGCGTAACCAGACGGTTGCACCTTCCTACACGGATACCGACTTCAGCATCCTGAAGGGTTTCAAGATGCCTATTCCTCACTCGGACACTGGCCGCTTTCAGGTAGGAGCCCAGTTCTTCAACCTCTTCAATCACCCAAACTTCGGTGCCCCAATCAACGATCTCGCTAATCCGAACTTCGGTGCGATCACGACCACTGTCAGCACACCGACTTCGATTCTCGGCTCGTTCCTAGGTGGTGACGCTTCTCCTCGCCTCATTCAATTGAAGGGCACCATTACCTTCTAACGAAACTGTATTAGGTTTCTATGGGGGCCGGTCTACCGGCTCCCTTTTTTCTCGCCTGATGGCCGAAGTGGGTTTCATTCGAGAAGCTGAGTTTGCCAGCCCGCCAACGACTCAGGCAAATCCCCCGGCATAGGCCCCTTGGTTGCGACAGGTAGCCGCTCTTCACAGTGTCGTAGCCGTTATCGACCATGAACTGATATGCCGGACTCATGAAGCGTTCGTAGTTCCGGGTGGAACCGGAGGTTTCGTGATGCATGATGAGCCTCACGCCCTTTGACGCAGCATACTCGTGCAAGCCTTTCACATCGAAATCCGGATAGGGCGTGAGGAAATCGAGGACATAGTCTTTTTCATGTCCGAACTAGTCTTCCCACCCCACGTTCCAGCCTTCGACTAGGGCGGCACTAATCCCGTTCGCGGCGGCAATGTCGATGTATCTTTTAACATTCTGAGTATTTGCACCATGCCGGCCATTGGGCTTCAACTTGGTGTAGTCGGTCACGCCGAGTTGGATGTTGTCTGTGTCGGAGTAGGCCCAGGTGCCTCATGACGCGAGTAGCAAAAGCCAGCTCAGAAACTAGAAGAGTCATCCCCACAAGCAGGAGGAAGAATGACAAGGGCAAATGCAGCATCGATGCTCATCGTTCGGCCCATCTCCTCGCCTTCGCCATGGTTCTCCGGATGTAGGCAGCACGCCTGGAAGTGCTGGGATCGCGGGAGAGGTATTCGTCTTCAAGGGCACATCCGATCCTGTCTTCGGTTATGCCATTGGCAATGCCGCAACACAGAAGGCTATATCGGCTGCGGCGGGACGGTCCCGGTACCTGGTCGAGCTTCGGAATCGCTCAAGAGATAGGTTCGAGAACCTCGGTCCCCTTCGGGGAGAAAGAGAACTTTCGAGGCGCCTTGCCTCGCGTTTCTGCTCGCGGGCCTCGTAGAGCGTCGTTATCTCTTGCTCGAAGGCCTCCGCCATCGGGTATGGGCCGTGAGCTTGATTTGATAGCAGGGTCCCGAGAGGCACTGGTCGCCATCGGTACGTCCGAAAAGAGGGAAGTGTTGTATCCGGCGCGTCGGGGGCAAGTGATGCAAGCTCCGGCTTCGGGGTTGAGGGCGGGGTCTTCGCGGTCGAATGGAGCATCCGCAAGTGAGAGATATGTGCGACAAGACTTCGAGGGAACAGCCTAGGCAATCAGGATGTGAGCCTAACGCTCATCGGCGACGGCTCTCTTTTTGTGCAAATGCTTCCAGTGTTCCTCTGAAAACCGATGCAGAATTGTCCGCGTTCTTGGCGCTATGTTGGTGGTGCTCTCCCGATTCGAGCCTCTTTCCATCGAAGGAAAGATGTGGAACTCGGCGGATTACTAGGAAGATGTAATGGAATCAACCCCATGGACCTCGTTAGGATGCATTGAGACGTGAAGTCGCGATGCTGCGGCGAGAGTTCATGGGAGTGTTTGATATAAAGCCGGACAGGGTTGAATTCGCCACGTCGCTAGGGAATGCGGCTTCAATTGGATCTAATCAGCAACCCCGGAAGAATCCTTTGGAGAAGCTTCTTTCGGTCATATGCGATGTTTGTCCGGGAGAAGGTCTGGGCGCGTTGATCCTTGCGATCAATCTCTTCATGCTGCTCGGGGCGTATTACCTTCTGAAGACGGTCAGAGAGTCGCTCATACTCGCCGAAGGGGGAGCAGAGGTCAAAGCGTACTCGTCCGCAGCGCAAGCGATTATCTTGCTCGGCGTCGTGCCTCTGTACGGCTGGATCGCAACTCGTCTGAATCGTAATCGGCTGCTGCGATGGACAACGCTGTTCTTCGCCTCGAACCTGTTCCTCTTCTACTTCGCTGGCCAGGCCGGTGTTCGAATCGGTGTCGTGTACTACATTTGGGTCGGGATCTTCAATGTCTTCACCGTGGCTCAACTTTGGGCTTTTGCGACAGACCTCTTTTCTCTGGAGCAAGGCAAAAGACTGTTCCCGTTACTCGGTTCCGGGGCGTCGGCTGGAGCGGTCGCAGGGGCCTGGATTGCAGGACGATTGATCAACCCACTTGGCCCTTACAAGATCATGCTCATCGCTGTCGGTGCATTGTGTATTTGCGCTGCTCTAACGCGGTGGGCGGGCTACATCATCACGAAGCGTGGCGGAGAACTCGAGAAGAAGAAAGACCAGGAGACCCTGAGTAGTGAAGGCGGTTTTCAGCTTCTCATGCAAGATCGCTACCTGATGTTGATCGCGATTCTCACGGTTCTGCTCAATATCGTGAGCCTTTCGGGTGACTTCATCTTCGGCAAACTGCTCGTGGAGCAGACAAACCATGTGGTCGGCACCGCGGCCTCGCTCATGAAGGCGCGCAAGACTTACATCGGAACCTACTATGCCTCGTACTACGAGTGGACGAATGCTGTCAGCTTAATCATCCAGTCATTCCTTGTGTCCCGCATCTACAAGAGGCTTGGCGTGAGAGGGTCTATGTTCGTCCTTCCAGTACTTTCACTTGCCACCTTCACGACGATTCTCGCGAACCCCATACTTCAGGTCGTGCGTGTTCTGAAGATCGCTGAAAACTCCACGAACTATTCGCTTCAGAACACTGTGCGGGCGGCCCTGTTGCTTCCTACATCAAGAGAAGCGAAATACAAAGCAAAGGCGGCGATTGAAACTTTCTGTGTCCGTTTAGGTGATGTGCTGCAGGCCGGGGTCATCTTTATCGGCACGTCACTCCATTTCGGGGTGCAGGCATTTGCGGGAACGACATTGGCGATCACACTGCTGTGGCTCTTCGTGGCATTCAAGCTTTACCAGGAACACAAGCGAAAGGTGCCGGAGTTCCACTAGCTCAGCGTTGTTGTCTATACATGATCAAAAGTTTCACAACTCGTCTTAGCGACAGCTCATTTCCTATTCTCGTCCTGTCGTACTCGATTCTCATGATGCACTACGTCTTCAGCAGGGCGTTCAGAGATTCGTTGCTCGGGTCTGGACTATCGGTGTCCGAACTTCCAGGCCTTACCTTCCTTGGCACATTGCTCGCAATCACCCTGAGCCTGATCTGCTCCTTGTTCCTGCGATCGGATGCCAGAATTCACGTGATTCGGTTTTTCTATGTGCTAAACGCCGTTGCAGAAATCATCATTGCTTTCCAGTACCAGACCCATAGCTGGATGCTGAGAGCGTATTACATCGAGGTGTCGGCTTCGACTGCGATCGGGCTGTCTTTGATATGGGTATTGATTGGAGATTGGACGAGTAACTGCAACCACGGCAATACGAACAAGGTCCCCTCTGTTCTGATCTCCGGTACAGCTGCGGGAATGTTCGCCGGCTTCGGGTTGGTGCACCTGCCTTCGTCAAGCAACCTTCGATCGTCGCTGGTGATGCTCGCCGTGATGGATGTTTGTGTCTCTTCGCTGCTTCTCTTTCACAAGGACGGAAGTTGCACCCCCGCCGGCAAGAAAAAGTTTGAAGAGTTGAACCAGGTACGGCGGAACTGGACGAGCGCAGTAGTTCGAATGCTCGTGATCGTCACGATTCTTGGAGCTTCCGGATCTACACTCCTTGATCTTGTGTTCCGGGTGAGAGTCGCGGAGCACTACACCTCCCAGGCCGAGCGGATCCACTTCATGGGATCACTGCAAGGTTTCCTATGCCTCGGAGCATTGCTCTCACAGTTTGCGGTCCGGAGGATTACGAGGGGTCCATGGGCGAAGCGTTGTCTAACCCTCTATCCCGGCATCCTGACTGCAGCCGCACTGGCAAGCGTGGCTATGCCTGTCTTCCAGGTGTTCGGGTTCCTCCGGATTGGGGAGTACTCACTGCGGAATTCGGCATCGCGTTGCGGTATCGAAATGGTTTATGCAGCGTTGCCGGACAGGTTGCGAGTCGAGGTGCGCCCGCTCGTCGATGTAGTCGGCGAGCGTCTGGGAGATGTGTCTGCAGCCGGCATGTTGCATCTGCTTCTCTCGGAGCACGCTGGCATAAATTTCAGATACACATTGCTCGTTGTTGCATCGCTCGGAACCGCTCTCTGGATCTCTAGTGAGTGGCTCTTGCGACGCGTGGATCACATGAAAGCTGCTGCCGAAAGGAATAACGAAATCCAACTGCCTCTTCAGAAGCTTGCTCGAGAGGGAGCTGTTCTTGCTTGAGGAAAGGCAGATTTGCTGCAGGAAGAAACCGACTATGACCAGAGATATTTTTCGAACGATTGCGGTATACACGACTCTCACACTAAGTTGCCTCAGCTGTGCGTCCAGCTTGGCACAGGAAACCCAGGTGCCGTCCCCAAGGGATACGGCTTCCGGAATCATCGACGCCGAGAAGGCCAAAGAGAAAGCCCTAAGCCCTGTTGCGCCATCGCACGGGGAACAGGAGTTCGATGGACTCGAAGAGAAGGTCGTTGACCCACTTGTCAAACCCAACAGGCTGACTTTTAAATCTGGTGGTTTGCCCTCAGGTGGAGGATTCTCCCTTGGTCCCCGGTACATCCGACGTGACTGGCTACACGAACATTTGATCAGCGACAGCTACCTCGTGGGCTCTACAAGGAAGTGGTACAAGGGGCAGTCAAATCTCGATTTCGTCGGCTTGATGAATAACCATCTGCAACTTACAGCAGCCGGTGCATACCAAAATGCGGCCTCGATGCCCTATTACGGTGAAGGCTCAAATTCGAGCAAGGACAACCAGAGCGACTACCGCAGCGAATTTACCAGTGCGCACTTCGGCGGCCAGTTCCATCTTCTCGATCAGAAGTTGTCAGCTGGTTACTCTGTCGGTGGTCTGCTCGTAAACGTCGGGCCTGGAGATCGCAACGACTGGCCGTCGACAGAGCAGATCTTCAACGAGGCCAACACACCGGGTCTGGAGAAGCAGTCGAATTTCATCACCGGAACGGCATCGATCACTGCCAATCTGACGACTCCGAGCTTCAGCAATCCGAAAGGTCTGATTCTTGAGGCTCAGGATACGCAGTTCTGGGATCAAAGCGGCAACAACTCGTCCTTTCATCTACTGCAAACCCAGGCTACGTACTACGTACCATTCATCAACGGAATGAGAACCCTTGCATTTCGTGCGCGCAACGAAACAACGTTTCACGCTGACGGGCAGCAGGTGCCGTTCTATCTCCAGCCGACACTTGGCGGTCCTAACGACCTCCGTGGTTACGAGCGTTACCGCTATTACGACAATGGCGCCTCTGTACTAAGCGGTGAATACAAGTGGTCGGTCGCAGGAAGCGTCGAGATGGCTTTGTTCGGTGACGGCGGGAATGTCTACAGCCGTCCGGGCCTGATCGGGCTTCGCGAGTTGCGTGGTGACGGCGGTTTCGGAGTCAGGTTCAAAAACAAGCAGCAAGAGATTATGCGGTTCGACGTCGGCTTTTCGCCAGAAGGAGTCAAAGTATGGTTCGTCTTCAACAATGCGTTCGGAAAACTCTATCGTTCGTTCTAGTGGGTGTGGCTTGCCAGGTCCCAGCAGTCATTGCTCAGCAGTATCGTCCGGACGACCCTATCCAGAAAGTACCCGAGGTCGGGTCTGCACAAAAGGCCGGCGTTCAGAGCATTAATGCGATGTACGACTTCATGTACCACTCCGCGAAATACAAGACGCCTCCAGCGACACCGAGCTTGGGCGTCAATACTCTTGGAGAGGTTCCTGACTCCAGCTGGTTCACGAACCGTCCGCCGTTGACGACAGAGGAACTCCGGAAAGGGGCAAGGGTTCATGGTGGCCCGCAGCCGCCGTTTACTGTCATTGCTGCGAAGACCGAAGGGGTCACCCCTGGTTTTCGCATCAAGGACGGTCGTGGACTCACATACTTTATAAAAGTTGATCCCCCGACAAATCCCGAGATGGCGACCTCGGCTGATGTTATGGGCGCGCTCTTCCTCTATGCCGCTGGTTATAACGTCCCCGAAAATTACATCCTGCTCGCGCACCGTGAAGACTTCCGCCTGTCGGAGAAGGCGACGATCACTGCGCTTTCTGGTAAGAAACATCCGATGAATCGTTCTCAACTCGAGAAGATTCTGGATGTGGTGCCGGGCGAGTCCGATGGCCGCATACGGCTGATGGCCAGTCTTTCGATGTCGGGCCGCATCATCGGACCTTTCCGATACGAGTTCGTGCGCGGCGATGATCCAAATGACTTGATTCCGCACGACCGCCGCCGCGATCTTCGCGGACTGGAAGTTCTGTTTGCATGGCTCAATCACACGGATGCAAAAGGAGACAACAGCCTCGATTCCGTTGACGGAAAGGGATCCGATGCCAGAATCGTTCACCATCTTCTCGACTTTGGAGACTCATTCGGAAGCGATAGCGATATCGCCAAGGATCCTCGGCATGGGCAGGAGTTCTGGCTTCCCACGAGCCGAGAACAAGCTAACCGCGCTATTACGCTTGGATTCGTCCCGGCTTCCTGGGAGAAAGCGAAGTATCCGCAACACCTAACGGCAGCGGGAAACTTCACAACGACAGGCTTCGACCCGCTGACCTGGAAGCCTAACTATCCGAACCCTGCGTTCCTAGAGATGACGCCGCAAGACGCATATTGGGGAGCTAAACGGGTGATGTCGTTCAGTAATGAAGACATTCGAGCCATCGCGGAACAGGGGCAGTTCTCCAATCCCGCGGTAACGGATTACCTTACGAAGGTTCTCATCGCTCGTCGTGATCTCGTTGGGAAGGCATGGTTTTCACAGGTGGCGCCACTTGAGGACTTCGTCGTCGCGGATGGTAAGCTGCGCTTCACCGACCTGGGACAGAAGTATGGAGTTCTTTCAGCCTCCATCTACAACTACTCCTGGTTTTCATTCGACAATCAGTCGGGCCGCAAGTCGCCGGTGGCAGGTGTTTCGTCCGATGCGGTGCCGGCAGCTTTGGCATCCTCA
This sequence comes from Tunturiibacter lichenicola, assembly GCF_051013355.1. Lineage (GTDB taxonomy): Bacteria > Acidobacteriota > Terriglobia > Terriglobales > Acidobacteriaceae > Edaphobacter > Edaphobacter lichenicola_F. The sequence continues at coordinate 3,116,113 of NZ_CP132944.1, forward strand.
AACGAGGGCAGCTTTATAGGGTGCACGTTGACCGATACGAAACAAACGCATCGGACAGTAACCGTTGTTTTCAGAAGAAATGGTGATCAGTGGAAGCCTGTAGGGATCGAGAGAACTTCCTTATAACAAAGACCGAGAGGTAAGGTGCTGCGAAGGAGCCAGAATGGATGACTGGATGAAAGCGGGTGGAGGGGTTGAGTGGAGTCGAAGGCGATTTCTCCTCCAGACAGCGAAGTTTTCCGAGCTCGAACTACTCGGTTCTCCTCCGGCTCTGGCAGACCTGCCAGTCCCTGTAACAGTTCCAGATCCAAAGTCGAACCACATTCTGATGCACGGTGGCTGAGGAACAGACACCGTGCATCGGCAACAGATCCGGACGGATGCTGCTGTCTGTATCAGGAATTAGCTGTGGTGCGCCGGTATCGACACATCTTGCTGCAGCGTGAAGTCGATCAGGGTCTCACTCGGCACCCTTACCTGGTCACCTCCAGTGATGATTTCTGAGCCTGCGCCAGCAGTTGCGCCGACGCCCGCGCCGACCGCTGCTCCCTGGCCGCCGTCGGCAGCGGCACCGATGATCGCTCCAAGAACCGCTCCGCCGGCCGTTCTCTTCGCAGTGCTCGCGCCGCGCGACTTGCCGGTGACTTCATATTCTCCTGTCACCACGGGCACCATCTTTCCATTCACTACAATCCCGGTCAGCTCCAGACGCAGCTGCGATCTGCCGGTGAACGTTCCTGACTCCTTCGCTTGTGTCAGCCGGCCATAGACGGGGGTATCTCTCGCGACTACCACGTTGTCCTCCAACGTCAGGGGCTCTTCGAGTGCGGCCAGGAAGCGATCTCCCACGAGGCTAGAGGTGGAATCGATGGCATCAACGGTGCGCACAGAAATTAGCGTCCCGGCTGGAATAATTACATAGGCGGGCTTCATTTCGACATGCGCTAGCGTCCCCGGATCGTCGGGTAGCGAACTCTGTGGCTGCGGCGCCGGGGCACTTGCTCCGCCATCCGAATTGAACTTGAGCGAAACGATGTCAGCGACGTTATATTTCTGTACCGTCGAGCCGACCTGGAAGCTGATTTCAGTCTCCGTGCCACTCAGGAACTTGCCCTTAATCAGACTCCCGTTCTTCAACTCCAATGTATCGGCCCACGCGATCGACGCCGCCAAAGTCAGCGCGGTGAGAAATCCGTATTTCAGCTTGAGCGTCATGATCTCTTTCCCTTTGATGCCCCCGCTTACTCCCCTGAAACACACATCGAGTTTCCGTTACACGGGCGGACTTGCCCAACCGCTGTAATGGCGGGCGATTTCGTGACACCAAGTGCCTTCTAATTCAATCTTACCCCTAGGGGCGAAACGCGTTTTGTGGACAAAGAACAGCTAATCATTTTTCAATTCGCCCCTTGGGGGCTAATCGAAAAATGGTAAGCCATCGGCACCATAGCACTCCAGAAGGCCGCAATCGGGCATTCGACACTGTTGCTCCGTTGCCCATGCCAACGACGCACTGGCCTCTCTGACTCATGAGAAGGAAAAATACGAGTTTTGCCATACGATTTGCGATCCATCGGACACCGCTCGGTGTCCGGCTAGGGTATACCCATACCTGACAACCAGATCGTCACTGCTTTACGTCAGGATAGGGTCTATTATAGATTTTATTGACATTTTGCTAATAGCATCTTAAACTCTACCCTGACACTACAGAGGGAGTTGCCGGTATGGCGCCAGCGAAGCGAGGCGGGAAACGGGTCGGATACGTCAGGATATCCAGCGTTGGGCAAAATGCCGAGAGGCAATTGGACGGCGTAAACCTGGACAAGCGGTTCATAGACAAGGCAAGCGGCAAGGATACCAAGCGTCCTCAGCTCCAGGCCGCGCTCGACTACCTCCGTGATGGTGACGTGCTGGTCGTTCACTCGATGGATCGGCTTGCCCGAAACCTCGATGATCTGCGAAAGATCGTGATGGACCTCACCGGACGCGGCGTCACGGTCGAATTCGAGAAGGAGCGGCTTACATTCACAGGCGAAGACAACGCGATGAGCAAACTCCTTCTCAGCATGATGGGGGCGTTCGCCGAGTTCGAGCGGTCACTTATCAGAGAGCGCCAGCGTGAGGGCATCGCGCTGGCGAAGAAAGCGGGGGTATACAAAGGTCGTAGACCGTCGCTTACTCCGGACCGTTCGCAGGAACTCCGGGCACGTGTTGCATCCGGCGAGAAGAAGGCGGCGCTCGCCCGCGAGTTCGAGATCAGCCGCGAGACTTTGTACCAGTATGTACGAGTGAATGATGACAAAGAGTCCTGTCCTAGGTCTGTGGTGGGTAAATCGACAGACAGGGTAAATTCGCCTGGGCGAATGAGTCGGAAGGGTATGCTAGGTAGCGGGCGATCTCATATGTAGCTGCTCCTCTATATATCGAGACCTCGTCGGAGGGCGTCAACTTTTCGGAGCCGCTCGCCTAAGCCCATCCAGTCTGCATCTGTGCGACCATGCGTATTTGGGTGCGTCGTCATGACGAAGATCGTTGAACCTACTGTGTAAGGCTGTTCCGGTTCTAGCCCGGCTGCGGCGATCTGCTGCCAGCACTGCTTCTCGCCCTTGCCGTACATGACTACAAGCCTGGGCTGGTGTTCTCGAAGCTTGTCGCAAATAACTCCAATCCTCTCATTTCGGAACTGCTTTCGATCGATTGGCATTTGAAGCGTCTTAGCGGCCAGCCCCGACAGGTCGATGACACAAGTCTCACCTCCGTTTTGGCGTCCCCATGAGTCACGTTGGTAGGCCCGAAGGTCGTCTCGTCCAGCGGGTTCATTGAGCAAAGTCTTTAAGAGCAGCATCAAAGGTCGCCACGTTCGCTGAAGGCGCGGCTTACCTAGCAATCCTCTATGCCACTTCTCTTCGCCGATCTCGTCGTGGAACGCTTTGCAGTCGCAGAGTTCGCGCTTCTCAAGCTTCACCCATGCGTTCACGCGGGGGCATTGTCAGCAGCTTCCCCCGGTCCCTTCCCTTGCTCTGGACCAATAAACCAATATGGGGCACCCCAGCGGCCATATCCAAAGAATCTACGAGCCATCTCTACTTCATCGTTCACTCTTCTCGCCTCCGTAAGCTGCCGTCGCGGCAGGCTCCGGCAAGACCAACTCGATCGCCTGGTCCGCACACTTCCTAGCCGACCTGCACGACGCACAGCACAAGAAGATTTTCGATTCAGTGTTGGTGGTGTCCGACCGCAACGTGATCGACCAGCAGCTACAGGAGGCCATCTTCGACTTTGAACGCACCGCCGGAGTCGTCGCCACGATCAAGGGCGAAAGCTCGAGCAAAAGTGGCGAACTAGCGCAGGCACTCTCCGGCACGAAGAAGATCGTCGTCTGCACCATCCAGAACCTCCCCGCCGGTCCCGACAACCTGCCAGCCCCATTCCACGTGTACTCCATGCGCCAGGCCATCGAAGAGGGCTTCATCCTTGATGTGTTGCAGAACTACACGTCCTACAAGTTGGCGTTCAAGTTGGCGCACAACGGTAAGGAGTGGGACGACCGCGAGGTCGAGCGCAATGAGGCCATGAAGGGCATCATGCGATGGGTCCGGCTCCACCCATACAACATCTCGCAAAAGGTGCAGGTGGTCGTGGAGCACTTTCGCGAGAATGTACAGCCCCTACTGAGCGGCCACGCGAAGGCGATGGTGGTGGTCGGGAGTCGGTTGGAGGCCGTCCGCTGGCAGCCCGCTCGCGCGTAAAATCCTGCGAAGCCATTGGGATGTAAAACTCTTCCCCAATCAAGACATGGGATGCAAAAAATAACATCACTGTGGCATCGGGAACATCAGGCACGTCTGTAACCTAGCAGCACAGCCGCTTGCTGTCTTGGAGAGAAACATGCTTCGCCACTTCCCGAAACTCCTCGCCAGCTTCTTGCTCATCGCGGGTCTCACCGCCCCGGCCCAGATCATCCGGCTCGGCACGCCGAAGAAGAGCTCCGCCGGCGTCGGAGTTAACACCGTCGAGGCTCCCGTTCCAACCCCGCTGATCAACGGGAAGAAGGCCTTCATCTCCTACGAACTCGGCAACGGCGAAGGATCGGGAGATCGAACGGGGGCTGTTGACCATCTGCGCGACCTTCTCTTGGAGTTTGCCCGCGGCTTCTCCTTCGTCGGGAGTCAGGTAATGTGCCCGGTCACCAGCCAGTCGAAGAGCATCCGGATCGCGGCGAGATGTTGTTTGACGGTCGGCCTCGAGTGCGTATGACCGAGTTGCTCGACATACGCCGCGACGTGCATTGGAGTTAGCCCGGACAGCGGCTCCAGTCCCTTAGACGCGGCCTTGCTCGTGGACCCGGCGGTGTTTGGTTCGGGGTTCTTGCTCCCTTCGCTCCCACTGTTGTTGATCCCGTCGCACCTCACATAGAACCTCTTCACGAACGCTACTGGAGAGCGGCACAAAATCACCGGGTAGCTCAGACGGATAGAGCCCCACAAGCAGCAGCAGCCAGGTCTCCCCGCGAAGGAATAACCTGGCCACTGTCGAGTTGGGGGTCGGAGGTTCGAATCCTCCCCCCGGTGTCCTCCTTAATCATACCCTTTGCACCACTGCGCTACAGGTATCGCGAATGCGAGCCTGCGCTTGCCGGTTTGCAATACTTCTGTAGCTGGGTATGTTGGTCTGTGGTCAGAGCGAGAAAGACGCCGCCCCGTCCGGTTGCGATCGCCAGATCGAGCGCATGTCGGCCCGCCAGGTTCGACAATCCGCCACCCCGGTCCGCTAACGCTATCACCTCCTCAGCTGTCGCCAGGTTCAACGTTCGAGGTAATCGTGTTTGGAGATCCTTTTCTAAAAAATTGCACCGCCATCGGTCGCGGTGAAATTGAAAGGACATGTAAATAACAACACGATGCCGAGGGTCTGACGGACAAGCCTGGGCGACGAAGGGGAGAAGTTTGGCATAGGACAATCCCGGCGGGCGAGCCGTGGTTGAAGCCTCCTGCGAGAGGGAGTTCGGAAAAGCCAGTACCTTGCCTGATGATTGTTCCTCCAATCCTGTAAATGCGGAATCGATCAGCCACTGCGGTGCGGCTGCGATCGACCATCTGGATCCAGATAAGCGTGGGAGACCGAGGGCGGAACCAGCACACAATCCCTTTCCCCGCGTATTCTTAGCCCTGGCGCTGGGTCGGAGCGGCGCATGGCTCGGCCTGCCGGCCAGCGAAAGAATGCGTACCCTGCGTCTCCGGCACTCATCAGAAGCGTCTGGCGCCAATCCCAATCGTCCTCGCAAAGATTGCGGAGCGCGTTGCCGGCACTTCTGATATCCATTTCCAGGACGAAGACTCCAGATGTTGCGCCGGTGGCGAGACCCCAGTTGCAGCCTGGGAGTTCGCGCGCCCATTGCTCCAATTGGGCCGGGTCGGCGGTCGCGTCTTCGATTCTTACCTTTGCAGGCGTGAGCCTATTTCCTGGCTCAATCGGAAACAGGCGCCACAGATGGTCCACCTGGAGCACCTCAATGGGGAGATCCGTCGAACATGGAGGTGCGTTGAATGAGCGTGTGGGCAGCGCGACAACCTGCTGTCCGTATTTTGGCAAAAAAGCTGTTGGAATTTTCATTCTTCTCCTTGAGTTAAATGGTCAGCCGCAGCGCTACCCGTCGAAGACAACGAGTGCACTGATCGGTGCGATGTCTGTTGAGGAATTTAGAGCGTCCCCGCGTGGGCGGCGGCCCGGGAGAGATGGGTATCTCAACAGATCGGCCACGTTTGAAATCAGCAGGACATCGATTCGAGGTAACGCCCATCCCGCAATGAAACCGGCGTCATACGCTGCCTTGGGGCGGAGCGGTTAGCGACTGGCCGCCGACCGCTGGTTAAGGAATATCCGGAGGTCCGCAAGGTACCGCTGATTCCAAGCTCGTTGCTTTCTGAGCTGCAAGACGGCCGCGTCGCGCTGGATAGAAGTCTCATTCAGCGCAGCAACTAGGTCTTCGGCGGTGCTGACCTTTGGTGCCGGTCCCTTATGCCCAGGTGAAAGGATGTCCCAGCGATTACGATCGTCGTTACACTGCCGGCAAGCGCTGACGCAGTTTTCGATACTGTTGGGACCTCCGCGGCCGCGCGGGATACTGTGGTCGACGGTGGCCTGGTCGGGTGCAACATTGTCACAGAGAAGTGTGGCGCGTCCGCACCAGTGACACCTCTTGTCTGCCTGGAGCCACAGGATCTTACGTCGGGGAAGTTGGTTTCCAGTTGGGGTTTTCATATATGGGTTTCACTTTCAGTTAGGTGTTGCGTAGGTTTACGTAGAAATGCCCAGTCTTGGCGACTGGGCTGCGGGGGGTCTGGAGCCTTTCTCCTAAAGTGCCGATATTTTGAGTAAGCTAAGGCGGACGGATGCGAGTGCAGTGGAGAGGGGGTGCGGAATTAACTGGCTCCATTGAGATTCTGGACTTTCCTGGGCTGATCGCTGTCGGCGAGCCCCTTGATAACGGCGAAGGAACGCGCATCTTTATTGCCATACCCACAGAGGTTCAGAAGGCCTGCGATATTAGTGGAGCCGTGGGTAACCTGTACAAGGACGGCATCCGGGGGCGACACTACCGTGATAAGGACAGCATTGAGTCTTTCGATGTAAGACCTCCACTACACATGGGGCTCGAAGCGGCAGACCGTGCAGTCGGAGCTGGAGATTACGGGATACCCGGTCACCTCCTTTGGATCAGAGGGGGCTGCGAGTTTGTTAATAGTTTCGGAATACATGAACATCCTTTCTGGAATTCGTAACCGCGCCAGCGGCGATTACGAGGTTGTTGCAGACAAAAAAGGGCCGCTCGTTTGAGCGTCCCTTTTTGTCTGCAACATTGATGAGGGGTTGAATTCGTAAGAGTGAGGAGTCTTAAACCTCCCGTGAACGCGTGTTAGAGGCATAGCTTTTGCCGTCCGAAACCAAACCTGAAAGTCTATTGGGGCATTGGAAGAGTAGGGGCGGATCGGTACAAATTCGGTACAACTCAGGGGGAGTGATCCAAAGATCATATCCCACCTAAGTCGTTCATAACAAACAGCTAGTATCCGACAGGCGATGATACTAGCGAGGTATAAATACATACGGGAGGATGGCTTCGTCCATCCTCCCGCATATCGTTGATATGTAATGGTCTATAAGGTGAGTTACTCCATCTCGCCTAGATCCGTTTTCGGGACAATCGGGACACCTGAGGGCAGTTCGAAACCGAATCCGCATTTCTCCGCCCATTCCCTCCGAAGCGCCTCATCCCTCCTAACCAGATCGTAGAAGTCGTCCATAGTCTGTGGTGCGTGACCCATCCAGTACTGGACAAGTCCAGGAGGACATGGCTGGCGATTTCGCAGGTGGGTCGTTCGAAATCTGCGAAAGGCATGAAAACCTGCTCGAGTCGTTCCTGTTTGTTCATTGACGAATCCTAATTGTCGTAGAGCGGGCTGCAGGTGCATCGAGTATAGCGAGCTTGCCAAGAGGGGGCGGCCGTCCTTGGTTTGAAACAAAAAGCCATTCGTTCGGCAACCCACAAACCTGCTGAGCTCCTGGGCAATAGATGGATGCAGGTCGACTTGTCTCTCCGCATGGGCGGTTTTAACTCGCTCCTCGACCTTGCCTCTGCGGACTTTCTGCTCGATGGTTATCGTGCGAAAGTTCGCGGAAATATGTTTGTCGATCTCGAGCCCGAGAGCTTCACCTATTCTGACTCCTGATCCCGCGAGGAAAACAAACAGCATACGTTCCCGCTCGTGCGGCCATCTTGCCATGAACGTTATCTGCTCCGGGGTGTATGTGGGACGGTTCTGGTCTTTCGGAATGACCCGGGGAAGATCCATGAAATGATGGTTCCATTTTCTCGGATAGAGCGGCTGTCCCTCCTCATCGACCGCAGATGCCATAACCATTTTGGGTATTTGCGAATAATTGTGTATTGATCCGGGTTTCAATCCTTTGTCGACAAGTGCTCCGACTACTTGCTTCAGCACAGAGTTATTTACGTCGCAGAGTGGGATATCCCCAATCAGCGGGATCAGATGCTTGCGCAGAGTTGCTTCCCAAGTCTCGATGGTAGCGGGGGCTACTGGATCCCGCCTTCTCACGATTAAGTTTGCGAACCAAATTTTGGACTGCTCGCTAAAAGTCACGCATCCAGCTGGCTGCATTTTGACGACGCGGTCAAAATGTTCCTGTGTATCGGAGCCACTCGCCGCGATGATCTCACGCGCACGGCGTCTGCGGGCAGATTCTGAAAGCTTGCCAAGTCCCGTAACGGGGCAAATTTTTGCGCGCCGATGCACTCGCTTTGCCTGTCCTGGTACGTCCTCCCACCACCGAACGACCCACCAATTGCCGCTCTTCTCTACGTGTCCGTTCTGTCCTGTCCTACGAGACATACTCTTTCCTCTTCTTGGCACTTCTTTTTTGTCGATTTCGTTTTCTAAGCAGCGGGCCTCAAGCGTGGTGATGTAGTTAGCAACGATAGGGGGAATCACCCCACTGGCAATCAAGCTCCGCACAGACTCACATGAGGGTGCGAGCCCACCCGGAACGGCAGGTACATTCGTTTGCATTTATCGATCTCTTTCGATTGGTTGTGCGCAGCATGCTCAAACCGCCGACGAGTGGATGGTTGGCGCGGACCCGGACGATCCGTCGGGGCGACTCAATCGTCCTCGCGTCCCGGCCAGATTGCGAGTTAAGAAGAAAATGGCAAGGCTCCCGTAAAGGGAGCCCGGGGTAGTACGACGGGATATTTCTAGTGCTAGCTAGATTAGGGATGCACATAGCACCCCACGTAGCGTTCAGCTGGCCTGACAGGCTTCGGCCGCACTTGATGATCCTTCAAATTCCGAATTCGAAATCCTTCGATGTCATCACCGAAGACACTCAAGCTCGATTGCGGCCTCATTTGATCTCGAGTCTCTTGTGGACTCGCTCCGCGACGGCGATGGGGATGGTCAATGTCCTGTACCCGCGTTTGTTCCGCGCCTCGGGCCGATCCAGAACAAGCACTCCTGGCTCATTCTCGAAGACTCGAATTACGGTTTTGCGGCTCCATCCCCAGGACTCGGCGAGCTGGGGCACAGTAAGGTGGCCCCCCAAGAATCTGCGCCCCGAATCATTTGCCGTGTGCCCCATGGTCATGTCATCCATATTCGGTTGAGAAGATCGAAGGGGATACATCGTTTGGTCATGTCCGGTGGGATTGGACAACTCCCAATCGCTCAAAGTGCTGTGACAATCGGAGATTTAATGCTGCAGAGATTTTCTTGTCCGAGTGGAGATAAACGGACAAGGACAACTTCCGCTGCCGGACTTCAGGCTTCCCCGTAGGCCATCGAGCCGCCTTTGATTCAAGCGCGCGAACGAAGCATCGGGAGCCGCCGGACTCTCCAGCGCGATCTGAAGCAACAAGCCTTGTTCGATGGGCGCAGATTGCACAGAACGGGAGGCCAAAATCCAGATGGGATCGAACTAATTCATAGTGGTCATGGAGTCTGCAACGAGCGCTGTGTCACCGTGGATCCCAACGAGGGGATCGGCCTGATCGAATGTAGACTTCGTGAGGCTAAATTAGTGACAGTCAGGTTTCGTCCCATCGGCGAGGTTTGAGACTGGTGGTCATAAACCTGGCGATCGGCACGTCGACGTAAGGGCAGCCGGAAGTGCAATCACGGCTGATACTCACTTAGGAATTGCTAAACGGATAGATATTGCGCTAGTCGGATTCTTCGGGGTACTTTTTGCTTATCGCCGAGAATCGTTTTTGCAACGCTAAACGAAGTTCTGAGCCTGCATTGCGTGTAAGAAGGTCCGTCAGAGTCTGCCAATCGTGTATGGGTTTGAGGTCCGACAGCTTTCTTGTGGTCGCGACGCGTTCATTGATGGCCTTCGTGCGTAAGAGGGTCTTCACATCTATATCTTGCCAAACCATGAGTCGAGACAATTCGTCCCAATTCGACTTCAAGATTGCGGTGCCCGTATGATGAGGGAAACTCTGCCACCAACTTGCGATTATCCTTTCCATGGCGTCGATTTGCTTGTTGCGTCTTCTGTTTTTGGCCTGGTCGTTTCCTTTAAGACCAGACTTTGGGGGAATGGGAAGCGCCAGGTTTTGTCGCAAAATGCTGGTGCCCGGAGTATGAAACGAATTTAAGGCACTAAGAAAGTGTTCAGAGCGACCATTGATAGTGCGCCTGATCTCATTCATTTGCTTCCCAATTGGAATCCGCTCTGACCAGAGACGCAGATAAGCTTGGTCGATAAAATGGGGAGAGTTCGAAGCGGCCCTTTCTACTTCAAGCTCAGCCTCAAACGATGCAAGTTCTTTTGGTTTCGCAAGATCCCAGATCAGGACGCCCTTGAGGTATTCCAAATGCTGTACTCTGCTTGCATCGCCTGTGCGCAGTACGTTCAAACGCTCGTCAGCGGAGGCACTAAGCTCATAAAACTTGCGAGCCAACTCGCACTCTTGAGAAAGCAGACTGAGGTAGGCCGTAAGATCGTGTCGGTCAAGGCAATATTCGTCGGTCGGCACGATCAATTCGCGTGCGATGCAAATCTCGCTCTGCACAACGTCCAATTCCGACTCCGTCCACGCGAGGTTCTCGAGCCTGCTACTGGGTCGCAAGGGGTCGTTATTAGGAAAGTCCTCCGGAAATGTGTCCATCAACTTCTCGATTTCATCTCGATTCTCATATGCTTTATTCGACAGTTCCTTTATTCGACTTTCACACCGTTCTCGTAACGCGTTCTTGCTCCGAATTTTCTGGGTAAGTGAGATTTGCTCTGGATCAGGTTCGGCTGCATAGGAAGGACGCAGCCTGCGTTTGTTCAACTCCAGGATGAGGCTGGCAACTTCATCCTCCTGTTCAATTGCTGTCAGCGTTGCGTCGAGAAGGTTTAACTGGACGCGTAAATACGCGAATAGTCGTCCGTCACACCGGAAATTATGCCGGTGCCAGCTCTTAATTCTGAATATGTTCTCCAAGAGAGCAGATTTTGTTTCATGCCTCGTGACCACGACCTACCCCACAAATTCTCTCCTCGCCGATTCATTGCTAAGAATGAGTGGCAGGCAGAGTTAATATCGGCAGGCACAGGCGTCTCTTCAGGATTCCGCATTTAGTCCGAATTTTCTTTAGGAGGCTTTCGGGTCTCGGAGCGTTTTGGTGCAAGGATACTCCAAGACTACTTCACGCTGTGGATGATGCTCCGCCTGCAGCAAGATTCGGTGACGGGACTCAGTCGTACTCAAAGCGTAGGGGGAACGTCTAAACTGGTGAAGATAAGAGCCGCAACCGCCCTTTCGAACGCGCGACAGTGGATTGTGTCTCCGATTCTCCGGGCTCTGTCTCAGACAGTTAATGGCAAATGTTAGCCCGCTCGGAAAGAGAAATCTTCAGGGATTGCAGCGGTAGTAGCTGCCGAGTGACAGCATCGAATCACGGCTGATGGTTGCCTCAGATTCCCCATCTTCTTTCAGTTCAATTTGCGTGAAGTCCTCTAAGGTGGAATTGAGCTAGCGAATAAGTGTCGATTGGGCTCATTTCCCCGTCGGGCGGGGTAACCTTTTGGTATGCAGCGATGGCCGCTTCGTTTTCACCGAACTGCTCGTAGATACTGCCAAATCCGAACCATACGGCGGAGTTTGGCTCAGTCAGATTGGCTGAAGACATAGCGTCCAGGAGCAACTGGCGGCCTTCGGTCGTCTTTCCCTGCGCTGCATATAGGCAGGCGAGTGTATGCAGGTCGGCGAAGCTGGAGTTCTTGCTCAAGAGATTAGCCTGTTGTCCCGCCTGTATTGATTCTGGATCGAGATGGTTATCGAAGAGCGCCAGCCAGGCGAAACTGTTGTAGTCATTGCTGGTGGCTTTGCCTGAGTCAAGGACGGCTCGGAGGGATTTTCGCGCATCTACAAAATCAGATCGCGATTCCGCCTCCAAGGCAGATTGAGCGAGGAGATCTCTATCATTAGGCCGTTTTGTTAGACGATCATTCAGTAAACTTGACCAGGCGGCGAAGTCCTTGAGCTGGGCATAGGCGTGGCCCGCGAGGGTAATTGCTGTAACGGAATCGGGGTACTGACCGAGTAGCTCCGTGATGTAGGGTCTGGCTTCGGCAGCTTTCTCGTGATTGAGCCACGCGCAGGCGAGCAACAGGGCTAGATCAGAACGGGAAGTAGTGGGAGTCTTTTGATAAAGAGCGATTGCCGGGTCGAGGGGGATCTGGCTCGCGTGTTTTTGTATCGTAAGAGCGATGGCCGCAATCTGGATGGCCTCAGCCGTGGATTGAGAAGTGTTTGTAGAACCCTCTGTCCAGAACCGGGCAAAGAGATCACCTTCCAGAGGATCATCGCCTCCCCCACGATGAACCAAGCTACGTTTCCAGTCCAGAAGACTTCGCGCCTCGATTTCGCGACCATTCATGAGCAGGTAAATCGCATAGTTGCCGACCTCTGCATTGTCCGTCCCAGAAGCGACGATCTTATAGGTGCCGCCTTCGCGGGTTACGAAGAACGGTTGCGCTGCAGCTCCAATTGACTGCAACGTAACTCTGTATCCCTGCTTGTCATCGCCTGTTGAGGTGAACTTCATATTCCCAATGATGATGTCACGCATTACGGCTTCTGGAATCTGAGCCCTCTGCGCGATAGTAACCAGAAAACCCGATGAGTCATTGTGCTCGAGATTGTGATTCCACTCTGCATCCGTGGCGTAGGCGTGGTGAGTGAGAATGCTTGGTACGGTCTGGCGAAGCGTCCCCTTCATCATGGAAGTCATCATGAGTTGGACGGGGGCACGGGGATCGGATGACGGAAAGGCATCTGGGGTCCCGTGATGTAGATTGCGGTAGATATCAATCTGACGAGAAAGGTCAGCGGCGTTGTCCTGCCCCTGGATGCTTGCAGCGAGAATCTCCGCAGCTTGCGAATACAAACAGAGACGGACTAGTTGTTGACCAGCGAGACGCAAAGCGGTGTTTTTTTGCTGCGAATCTCCGGCACGGTCAGCTCTTTGAAGTGCAGAAGGGATAGATTGTGATGCGGCGACTGCGGTGATGGCGATCGCTTCCCGAGTGGGGTTTGAGGGCTGATTAGCAAGCTCCGTCAGTACGTCAGCGAACTGCCGGTTGTAAAGCATAGCGTATAGGAGGTTGTCCTCGTAGGGAGTTGCAGCAGCCTTGTCTACCTCTTTGAGCTCACGGTACTCGCGGACCGCATCAGACAGGCTGGAACCATCAGCATATCGATCACCTTGAGAGTTGTATTCATAAAGTACGGCGAAGCCGGTCCGAATCCCAACATCGTCAGGGTCAAGCAGCTTAGCCTTCCGATAGGCTTCGATAGAAGCCTGCCGATCAAAACCCTTCCCAACGAATACGCCTATCGCGTTGTATTCGAGGGCGGTTGCGAGCTGTGCAAAAGCGATACTCGAATGAGGATCTAGTGTGGTCGCCAGTCGAGCTTCTTTCTGAGCCTGTTCACCCAGACCCACCCTGAGAAGAGCCGCTGACATCTGCACATGATGTATGGCTTCCGAGGGATGAGCGGCGATCAGAGAGCGATCGGCAGTCAGAGCCTGCTTAACTTTTCCGTCGGCAAGAAGCTTCGCGCCGGACTGATCTCCGTAGATCAAAAGATAGTCTTTGCGATTTTCCTCAAGAACAGCTTTACGGAGGGCGAGGCCTTCATCGAGCGAGTAGCGTTGTTTCCCTGTATCGAAACGATAGATTGCAGTGATAACCGGTTGAGTCTGTTGATTCGATTCCGAAGCAAAATGGCGGGTCAGGATTGCTGGACCCATCTGTACAGTTTGATCTTCAGGAAGCGTTCGTGGAATGAAGCCGTCAGGAAAGGTAATGCGATAGTGCCACTCCGTTACGAATGGATGAATCAGGTATTCGCTGGACCGTGACCGCTCCTTTTTCTGACGGTCGCCTTCCTGCTCCGGAGTCAACTTCGCGCTATCGGTCTGAATATCTGTTGAGAACCATCCCGGAAGGCGGGACAGCACACCCGCTGGGGGTATCGCGACGGCTGTTTCGTTGAGGCCAGACGATCCTCTCGCCGCATCCGCCATGTCCAGACGCAAAACGAATGGCTTTGAGAAATCACTTCCATCGCCGTGATCGATCCGCGTCAATGACTTGGCGGCATAGGCCCGTTTGCTATATTGCTCGAGATCTTCCTTAACGGTCTTGCTATCACCCACGCCATATAGAGACCGGTAGTCGGCATCAATGTGGCCGGTGGTGCTGGACGACTCGACGATGTGAGCTGGTCCGAACGGGGCAAGTGTGATCTCGCGGGATTCAACGAGCACATTGTCGTTGGGTTTTGGCGCAGGTGTCAGGGTGAGTGCTGTTGTCCCGTCCGCAATGACGAGAGCGAGACGTCCTTGATCGCCGTAAGGAAGACTGCCGACACTCGTAAATTCAGCGGTCGCGTCGATCCATAGTTCTGATTCGCCGCTGACTGACGCGGGTACATGGACGATCGCATGATCAAACTGGTTCATGCCAGGAAGGTCGGGGTTCACATCTAATCCGGGGCCAACATTTAGAAGGGCCAGGTTCGCTGGGATACCGGAGGCACGAAGCATTGCAATCAGGAATACAGCCTTGTCCTTGCAGTCACCGTAGTGGCGTTTGACGATCTCTGCCGGCGTTTGGGGTTGGAGGCTGGACTCGCCAAATTCGATGCCGGTATACCGAATCTCATGATGCAACCTCGCAACCAAAGTCTGTATCGTGGCGAGGCGATCCTTGGATGTACTTGCGGGAAGTAACGCTTTGATGCCGTCAGGACCGATCTGTGGTTCCGCGATCTTCTGGTACGCAGTGGCCACGGCCGACCAGGAGGCTCCTGTAGAGAACTCGATGTACGGATATAGAGGCTTGTCAGTAGGCAAACCGATATCAGAGACGGGGGAAAGCGAGACGGGACTTTGATCGAAGGTACTGCGGCGAATATTGTCTAGCTGTTGAGTCTGAACGGTCGCGTCCGGAAGCGAGTAGACCTTGGAGTGAAAGGGAAAGTCGGCGGGAGTTTCAACGATTAGACGGGAACGGACGACCGGTACGTCTCGCGACAGGTAGACGCGATAAACGCAGCCACCAGAGAAAAACGGGAGTTTATCCGCGACAGTTGTCTCCTCCTCAACTATAGAGCCGACGGCAAGAGAAGGCAGGGGCCCCTTGTAGATCCGTGCGTCGGAGAAAGTGCCGTTGTCTTCGTTTCGAGCCGGAACATTGGTGAGGGTATGGGGATCGAGGTCAGAGGCTCGACCATCAGGCTGGAGTATGCGTGCACGAATTGAAGGTTGATTTTGATACCAAGGATCCCACTGGACCGATGTCTGACTCCACTCATCTACTCCCGCTTTATTTTCGATGCGGTAAAGAAGACTGTGAACCCGAGTGATTTTGCCGGATGCGTCGAAACGGTAGTGCTCCTGCTCGAAGAGCACAGTGACGTTGGCGAATGGCTCTGGTTTGATGTGTGCGGCTGCCGCTTTGATCTCCGCCGCAGACGCTGTAAATGCAGGTCCGTCGATAGGCCAGCTGGGAGTTTGAGCGTTGAGGAAAGGTGAGAAGGCGAGAGCAAGAAGGACAGCATGGCTGAAGCAACCGAGCTTGAACATGTACGAGGGAGCCTGGAATTTGACGTTGAGCACAGCATACTACGTGGACTAAAGCATCATAGGGATTCCTTGGAAACTCGCCGTACAACTTCCGTTTTTTTCTCCGGTCAGATGCGATCGAGCCGGAGAAAAAAACGTGTAGACGATCGAATCGTTCTGCCCTCGCGAACCTGTCTGGTGGTGCTCGCTTGCACCTCCGTAGTACAGCGAAGAACCCCAGCATTTGTTTTTTTGCTTTCAACGCGAAGGTTCGGCCGCTATCGTGCCCAGATCCTTACACACTCCTGGGCCAGGTTATTAGCTCGCTGAGTAATCTGCTCTTCGCCCCAAACCTCGCGATCTGCAATCCATTGGTTGAGTTCTATATGGCTATCCCGATAAATTTCCTTTTTGGCGGCGAATGACTGGTTACTGAGCTGTGGGTTATACCCCGTGAGCGTCAAATTTCCCAGTGTGTGTAGAAGTCGGTCTTTGATTTCTTCAGCTTCTGGTCCCAAAGTTGTTAGCCAGTCCGCCGAGAGAACTTGAGGCATCACATGTTCGATTTGCATCTGGTCCAGAACTGCCATTTCGCGATGATCTTGGACTTCCTCGAGTTTTCTCAGAACATGCGGAGTACTCTTTTTCCCATACTGTTGCTGAGTGAGTATGGCTTGCACGAATTCTGCATCCGTAGGCCATCTCATTCGGCCGGTGGCAGCTGCGAGCCTGTTGTTTGTCGAATTGACGATATCTGAGGGTTCGAGAAGCCCCGCAGCTTGTACAAACAGTTGGTCAATCGCGTTATTTGGTAAGCCAACCACAGCGCGTCGCACCAAATATGACTCCAGCAAATCTAGACACTTTGAAGTGTCGTCTGCAGAAGCCGCGCCTGCGTCCATCGCGCCGTATAGCTTAAGAAGCAATGGATAACAACTACTTACGTCAAGTGCTTCTAACGCTTTAAGCCTCGATCTCAATGCCGTCAGTTCTTCCCGTTCGGGATTGAGAAAGCGCTCATAATACTCAGAGTCGCGGTTGAGGCTCTTTATCTCTCCCTCTAACAAGGAAGTGTCTTGTAACCGCTCGATTCTCTCTTTGAAAGACGAATAGATCGTGTTTTTTCGTACCTCGGTACCGTCTTTACGTCCATAATGCATGAGAAAAGTTGTGAGTTTTTCTCCCAACCGCTGCTCCATCGGTACCCATTGCTCTCGATATACACGCTCCTGATCACTGTCACTATCGAGAGTGTTTTTGAATTTCATCAGGATATAGTTGCGCACAAGATCGGCATGAGTCAGTGGTTCACCTAAATAATTGAGACTCTCAAAGATGACGTATGGATCGTCTTGCTCATCGAGATTTATCATTACAACTCGTAGTTTCGTCTCCAGAGTTGCCATGACATCTGCAGGGGTCGGAGCGCCCTCCTCATCGTCCCTCAGCCTCTTTACAAAGTGCTTGTAGGCTCGGGCCATAAGATGATCGGAAGCTATGACCGGTTCATTGTTTACCAACCTCACAAATATGTCTCGATCTCCCTGCGTCGGTAGAATCTTTAGGTGGTCAGCACCCTCAAAATGACGATTCGTTAAAAAATCATCTATTCTCGCACTTCCACGCTCATCCAGAAATCCGCGGAGAGCACACAGGAGAATAGATATTGTCGTTAGACGCTGCTGGCCATCGATTATTAAACTCTTATTCACGCCTACTGGAACTGTGTTTGTAGGAACCGAAACTATAGCTCCCATGAAGTGAGTGTGCTGAGGCCCACTTTCGATCAATTCGACTATGTCATCCCAAAGCCGGTCCCAATTCTTCTTTGTCCAACTGTATCTTCTCTGAAATAGGGGGATTACGCTTTGCTTCGTACCATCAAAATAATCAATCAAACGCACCGGACTCGTCTGCAATTTAATGCGCTCCTTTTGTTCACTCCACGGTAACACTCTTTGTGACATTTCTCGGTAAAACCCATTTTCAGTCGTGGACGGGTGACCCGCGTCTACCCGCAGCACTACAAATGGGGTGCCCCATCTTCGCGACAGTCTCGTCGCGCCGCCCGTGAGACCGAGCAGTAGGAGCACCCATCCGAACCTGATCGACGAGCATGCGCGGGAGTGTCTAATGATCCGGGCGGATCGGCGCTGGAGCTCGGCCAGGGTCATTGGAGCACTGGCTGATGTCATGGTGTGGAAAGGGGTGCCAGAACACATACATTCAGACAACGGACCGGAGTTCGTCGCAAAGGATCTGCGTAAATGGCTTGCGAACACAGGAGCAAAGACGCTGAACATCGAACCGGGCTCTCCTTGGGAGAACGGATACTGCGAATCGTTCAACTCCAAACTCAGAGATGAGTTCCTCAACGGAGAGATCTTCTACTCCATCAAAGAGCTTAGCGTGCTGGCCGAACGCTGGCGCGTCCACCACAACACTGTCAGTGCAGGCCATTAAGACCTTAGGTTTCGAAGAAGATGCTACCGACGCTTCAATACACTGGCCACTCGCTTCGCGAGGGTGCCCCAGGGTGGCCCCAGCTGTTCAAAGACATTCAGCATTCCTACCTTGTAAACCGAACGCATGTGGCTGAACCGTCGGAACCCATCGCGCCCGTGATAGGCACCCATCCCGCTCGCGCCGACGCCACCGAACGGAAGCCCGTCTTGTGCGATATGGAGAAGAGTCCCGTTGATTGTGACGCCACCGGAACTGACTCGTTCGAGAACCCTATTCTGCGTAATTTTGTCGTTGCTGAAACAGTAGAGTGCCAGTGCTTTTGGCCGCTCATTGATGAAATCGAATGCTTCTTCGAGCGTTCCGTAAGAAACAATCGGCAGGACTGGCCCAAAGATCTCATCCTGCAACAACGAGCAGCCTGCGGGGGCACCGAGTACGACCGTAGGGGCAATCGCCGCCTGTTGGAGCTCTGACTTTGTCGTGAGCAACGTTGCTCCCCCCGCCTTCGCTTCGGCTAAAGCATCGAGGAGCCGCGCTCGATGACGTTCATTGATTATGGTGCTGTAATCAGGATTATCTTGGATGGTCGGATAAGCTCGTTGTGCTCGCTTGATGACCTCTTCGGCAAATTCGCGACACAGATCCGATGGAACAAGAACGTAGTCAGGCGCAATACACGTCTGTCCTGCGTTCAGGAACTTTCCGAAAGCGATGCTTCGGGCTGCTTTCTCCAGGGAGTAATCGGCGCAAACGATTGCTGGTGACTTTCCGCCAAGCTCGAGCGTTACAGGCGTAAGATTTTCCGCTGCCGCCTTCATCACCTCGCGTCCTATAGAGGTCGACCCAGTGAAAATAAGATGATCGAAGGGAAGGCGTGCGAACTCGCGGGCGATAGATGGGCCACCTGTAATTACCGTTACCTCTGTGGTATCGAAGTGGGATGAGATGAGCTTGTGGAGGAGTTCTGAGAAGCAGGGCGTGAGTTCAGAAGGTTTGATCATGACACGGTTCCCTGCGGCGATCGCGTCGACAAGCGGCGAGAGGCTCAGTAGTAGCGGGTAGTTCCAGGGCGCGATAATGCCTATGACTCCGAGTGGTTCATAACGGATCCAGGCACGACCAGGCTGGAACGCCAGGTCAACCGGTCGTGCCTCCGGACGCATCCAAGCGCCAAGATTTCGACGGGTATGGCGGATCGCATTCAAGACCGGGATCATTTCAAGCATCTCCGTTTCCGCAGTCGACCGATTCCCGAAATCATTGCAAATACTCTTTTTAATCTCCTCACCATTTTCGAGGATCAGGGCACGAATAGTCTTGAGGGACTCCGCACGTTGCTTGATCGTTAGTGTTGGCACAGTTCGAGACG
Source organism: Tunturiibacter lichenicola (assembly GCF_051013355.1). Classification (GTDB taxonomy): domain Bacteria; phylum Acidobacteriota; class Terriglobia; order Terriglobales; family Acidobacteriaceae; genus Edaphobacter; species Edaphobacter lichenicola_F. Next base: position 3,135,592 of record NZ_CP132944.1, read on the forward strand.
CAAGGCGTTGCACTCGGAACAGATCACGTAGTGCATCTAGAGTCGTTTCGTCATTGATCCTCGTGCTCACGTCGGTGAGTTGCGGCATGGCCTCTAGCTCCGATCGTTAGTTTGCCGTCCGATGAATGTGATCATGCTGCTATACACGCCTAGAACTCTCCCAACAATAAGGTCGAAAATTGGGGTTGGCAAGACACCCTTGAGAAAAGGGAGCCCATAGGTTTGCCATGGGATACGCAATCGTGGCTGATTTTTTTCAATGGCATTGAAGACCGCCCGGGCTGCATCCTTCGGTTCCATCAGCGGCACCGGGGAGATGACTTGACGCCCGCGAACATACGCGTATCGTTTCTAGACCGCAAGCGCTGACATCCATTAGTCATTCATCATAGGTGTTGTGCACGCGTGGGGCCACCTACGGACGACTCGCCTTTTATGTTTCTCTCTACAGCCTATCCAGAGTAAAGTGGATGTGTTCCAAAAGTTGAGAAATTGACCGTGGATGGTTCCGAAAGCGGACCGGAGTAAGGGTTCGTTCGGGAGGGTCCATGGCTGAGGAATGCTTGCCAATCTTCCGACACATCGTCCAGTCGTTGTCACCTTTCCTGCGCGGCTTTGCTGCGTTTATAGTCGCGTTGTGGATAGCGTTTCTTGTCAGGATGATCTGGCAAGCAATGAAGGTTCATGCCGCCAATAGGGCAATCCTCGGTCTCCTCGCTTCCGTACCGGAGGCTAGCAGCGAGGAACGTATTGATGGCCTGCCGCTCGACCGAATTAACCAGTTGCGTTCAGCCTTTCAAAACTCAAATGATCATGCACGATACTGGTGGAACTCCATCGAAGCATCGCTGCTGCCGCTGGCTTCCTCCCTCTCGGAAGATCGTTGGTTCGTATCGAACGCTGCACGGGATTTGTTCAGCTCCGAGGAACTCTTCGAGGAGTATGCAGACGTTTCCCACCAAGCAGTCCCCGGAATCCTCACGGCACTAGGTCTTCTGGGCACATTCAGTGCACTGCTCTTAGGCTTGGCAGATCTCCGATACACGGATAAGGCAGTATTGGGGCTATCGGACCTAATAAACGCCCTCTCGGGGAAATTCTTCACATCGGTACTTGCCCTTGGTTCCAGTCTTATCTTCGTCCTTGCTGAGCGCTTTTTCTTTGCGACCAGATTCGAGACTTTGTACGCGAAGATTTGCGGACGGTTCGACAGGGTGTTTCCGCGCATTACCCAAGAGCGAGTTCTCATCGACATTCGAAAGGAAGCACTAAGCCAGTCTGTCTCCCTATCGAATATCAGTAGCGATCTCGTGGGCCAACTCACGGGAGCATTTCAGCAAACGATCCTTCCGAGCCTTTCGATTGACCTCGCGGAACAGCTGACTAAGCAGCTTCTCCCTGCCATTCAGAAAATGGAAGGCGCTTTGGAGCGTCTTGAATCGCAAAAGCAAGACTCCGTCGTTGGAGAGTTCCGATCCTTGGTCGCAACGTTGGAAACGTCGATCACCAAAGCTCTGTCTGATATGGGTTCGCGGTTCCATGAACAACTGACGGGATCTGCGCACTCCGAATTCGCGGGGGTTCAGGAGACTCTCTCCGGTACCTCGCAGATGCTGCTGCAAATGAATGCACAGTTCGAGCTTACCCGGTCTGCTCTTTCGAACCTAGTGGACGCAGCGAATACATCTTCTGACCATCAAGCCAAAGCGAGCCAAGAACAGGCAGACGCTTTGCGTCAACTCATGCACGGTCTCATCGAAGAGATGGGCAAGAATGCAAGTTCCAATTTGCAGAACATCGCGGGTGCTCTGACGAATGTGATTTCGGATCTGTCTAGAAAGGTAGAAGACGTATCTGAAACGATGATTCGTACTGTAAGTGACGCCGCGCAAGGAAGCCAGAGTTCCACGGATGCGCTGATTGCTAAGAGTGGGGCCTGGACAGAGGCCACGAGTCAACAATTGACGAGTCTTCTTGAATCTATCGAGGCTCGAAGCGCAGAGTTCAAAGCGGCTGGGCAAAGCCTGCTTGATGCAAAGGGTCTGCTCGCCGATGTATTAGACCGAAATGCGTCCGCTCTTCGGTCGATGGAAGCGGCAGCGAGGCAGGTCGAAGGCTACACTACAGCCTTGACCGTTGTCGCTCGTAGCACGGACGATACGCAGCGGCGCCAGGCTGAGGTTGTGGCCTTGAGCAGACAAGTCGTCGAGGAGCTGAAACAGACAAGCGCCGGCAACCAGAGCATTCTGGATCAGTACAACCGCAGTCTGAACGAAGCCAAGACAGTGTTTGGCTCTCTCGATACGCAGATTGAAACTCTCCTGACAAAAATAAACGCAGGAATGCGGGAATATGTACAGACGGTAGAAAACAACTTCGGCGTAATCGTCAAACACTCGAACGATTACTTGCCGGAAATCTCTCGTGTCCTTCAAAGTCAGATTCAAGAGCTCGAACGACAGCTTGAAGAGTTGACGTCGGTATTCAGCAATGCGCTTCAATCGGGAGCGAAGTAAATGCGACCCCGTGAGAAGCACGATCATCTGTCGAGCTCCTTTACAGATCTGATGTCCTCACTTGTTGTGATTTTCATTCTACTGTTCCTGGCCTTTGTACACGAACAGGAAGGACGTCAGGAAAGTATTAAGGACAAGCTGCTAGCGGAGTTGCAACAGCAACTCAAGGAAGCAAACCTTGATCAGCAGAACATCAAGAAGGACGGAGACGCGGTAGTCATAATCGTGCCGGAAGGACTCATGAATTTTGAGACAGGAAAGTCGGATTTGAAGGACGGGGGCAGGGCATTTCTGGAGAAGTACATCCCTCCCATCTCGAAAATGCTTGTGAATGACTTTCAGAACGATGTCGATTCCTTGATCGTGGAGGGTTACACCGATAGACAGCGAGCGGCTGGAAGTTCCGAAGAACAAGGCGAAGCGCAAAATCTCATTCTTAGCCAGGAGCGCTCTATGAAAGTCGTAGAGGAATCTCTAAACGATCTGACAGGCCCCGACAAAGTTCGCGAGAGAGAGTTCTTTCTGGATCGCTTATCAGCCAGCGGGCGCGGAGAGCAACAGGCCATCCATGAGGCCGGACCCGAGAATAATCCCAATCTCCGGCGCGTCATCTTCCGCATCCGAGTCCGGTCTACTGCGCTTCAGGATGCGGCACAGGAGATCAAGGCGGACCTCCATAAATGAGTCTCCTCGATGCACTCCAAGGCTTAGCGACCTTGCCCCGCGACATTAGCTTTACGAATCTGTCCAAGGCGTGCGACCCCGCGTTCGAATTGAAGCGTCTCGATGCTGCTGTGACTGTGCTGAAGGCCAAAGCAGCAGCGATTCGTGCGCCGGACCCAACTCGGATCGAGAGGTTGATCGCTCGTTTCAAGCAAGCCGACCAAAACCTAGATGGCTTCGACCCGGGCGAGGTTCGGCTGCTCGCATGGAACAATGAGATGCTTTTGAACCCGCACTTTAGATCCCAACTTGCGAAAAGGGTTCGGTCTGGCGTCGTCAAACCCAATCTCTTGGTCTTGAGCCAGGTCTATTTCGGCAATTGGGGGCAACATGCCGAACATGAGCTTTTTGAGCAAATGTTGAGGATTCTAGCGAATCAACAGGGCGGCTTTACTCCAATGCTCCAGCTTTATAAAGAGAAAGCGACCTCGATTTTCAATTCTACTGCCGATGTGTTTCTGAGTCGTTTAGTCGCTGCGGAAGATGGATCGCTGCCAGGGCTCCTTGAGAGATGGGGAGTATCGACAACCTCGCCTCTTGCGTCCGCCGTGCTAACCGCTTACATCAAGCAGGAATTGACTGAGATCGCTAATGGTCGCGTTGGCAATTTGGACGGATTGCTAGCGACTCTCCAACTCCCTCTTGTCATGCTGGCGACTTTCCAGCTCGCGATTGCGTCTCTGATTCTTTCTCCGCATACCGACCGTAACGATTTCTTCCGCAAGCGCGTTGAAGCGTTTGTTCTCGACCATCCTCGGCTCGGCGATCCGCGACTTCCACAGAATGTCCCTAAGTGGACCGGGATTGATCCCGCAGCCCAGCGCAAGTTCAGGACATGGCGTGCCACTAAGGATTTAGTGTTCTTCTTCAAGAGTGTGCTCCCAGACGGGAAAGATCCACACGGTCGTAAGGACTTTTGGCTTCGTTACGTTGATCAGGTAGTGGACTCAGTTGTAGCACTCTGCCCTTCAGATTTGCAGCGACTGCGCACCTCGCTGTCCTTGGAGCGAGTCCACCATTGCAGAATTCAGGAGAACCAAGCAATCAGTTGCTTCCTGATGCGTTTCAAAGGCGCAAGAGAGGATTTCATCGTGGCTGAGTTTAGTAACGTCGGTAAGGCCCGAATCTTCTATTACGATCGCTTCTTAGAGCGGATTGGTGATATCAATCGGCCCGAGTTCAGACTACGTGAGCTCAAGTCAGACGAGGGATTAGCGATCAGCTTCAGCCATCTGAGCAATTGGCAGAGTAAAGTACGAAGCACTCTGGCTCAGATAGGGATACGGGCGTCTTGAGCATAAGGTTGGCACAATTTGGTTCATTAGAGATGTTCGCGGAGCAGAATGGCCTCCGGTTAAAGGCCCCAGTCTCAGCCGACCTGAGCACGCGCCGTGGTTGGCCGTCTGACGCTTTGGCCATCCCCGATGTAGCCCGATTGGCTCTGGAAGTAGGACAGGCCTTGGAAATGGGCTTTGCAATCGCGTCTGAGAATGTGATTTTTGTTCCCAACGAGTTCTTTCCGCAAATAAGGCGACGCGGACTTCGTCTCACTGAGATGGCGACCGAATGGGCACCAATCTTGTTGAAGATCGAGCGGGCCAATGATATCGGGAGGCCGGAGTTCAAATATCGTTATTCATTCCTTTTTGAATCGAGGCCAATCGATTTCACACGTTTTGGGTATTTCGGAACGATCTCAGGAGACTCAAGGATTTACCGGCTCGACGATCAGACATTCGCTCTCGTGTCGGAGATGGACAGGTTTAACGCGCTTCCTCCCGCGGAAAAGGGGCGGTCGGAGAGTTGGTTGGCATTCAGCAAGGTAAAGGAGTGCGCCATTGATGTTGGGGCTCGCTTGGACAGCTACCTTTTATCTAACGACGTCGTCGTTCCTCAGCAATTGAATCTCGAGGTGCACACCTGGCCTGACGGCAGTATCAGCTTCGCTCCACAGGTGTCAGGGATCGAAGGTACTGGCTTGAAGAGGGCCTTCTTCAATAGCCCGCGGGCTCAGGATTTCTACTCGGTGGACGGTCCAAATCAATCCCGCGTCCGTGTTGTCTTTGACGAGCGGCAAACGGAAGCACTAGTGAGGATGAAGGATGTACATCACGCTAGGGGTAAGGAGAAAGAAAGGTTTCTTGAGAACCCCGAGGCCGTTTTTGAAGGACTTCTGGACGTAGTTGAGGTCAGGTATGGACGGAGAGTTACGGGAATTGGCAGCATATCGGCCCCCGCCCAAGTACCAATTGCTCGAAGTCGAAGTGTCTTGGAAACCGGACTTGCAGATCAGGGACGCAGGTCAGCTCAGAGCAGCGTTCGCCTGTCCGAAACGACAGGCGAAACTGTCGATGTCTCGCTGCCTACAACCGCGGAGAAACAAGATCTAATCGGTGCCGCTTTAGACGCGCTGGACACCGACGCATCGACTTTTACGTTTGGGGGCCGCGAATACAAGGTCGACGAAAATATCAAGTCCTATATCGCCGAGCAGACCACTCTCGCGACCAAGCCGGGAGGATTGCCCGAACCGCAGAAGACCGACGCGTACCTACTTCCCTACCAAGACGATGAGGATCTCAAGGCTTGGGACGTAAAAGACGCAGAGGAAGCTCGCCGCGCTTGTGAGCCGTCTATCGGATACGTTTTGCCTTCTACGCTACAGCCAAACGTGATCTTGAAGACCCATCAGCTCGAGGGTCTTGCCTGGTTGCAAACTTGCCATCGTCTGAGACCCTCCCGGAGAGGAAGCCTCTTGGCGGATGATATGGGGCTTGGTAAGACACTTCAAATCCTGTCGTATTTGGCTTGGTGCATCGAACATGATCGCGATCTCGGACTCTCGACTTCTGGACCGCCATGGAGACCGATTCTCGTTGTGCTACCTTTGATCCTCCTTGAGAGCAACACTTGGGAAAACGAGATCAGCGCACGCTTTCGAGCGGGTATATTCGACCCGATTCTCGTTTTGCATGGTGACAAGATAAAGGAATTGCGTAGAGGAAAGACCACGGGCAAAGAGACGAGCATCGGAAAGCCTTTGATCCCTCCGTCCGAGTTCGCAAAGTACAGGGTTGTCATAACAAACTATCAGACGCTTACGAACTATCAGCACAGCTTTGCTCAATTGATTCCTGACACACAGCGGTCGATTTGGTCCGTGCTGATCACTGATGAGGCACAGGAATACAAGTCACCGTCTACGAAAATCTCGCACGCGCTAAAAGCCCTCAACCCTGATGTCCACATCGCTTGTACTGGAACTCCAGTCGAGAATCGACTTCTTGATCTCTGGAATGTCATTGACACGGTACAGCCCGCGCTCCTTGGAACTTCGAAGGATTTCAGCACCAAGTATGAGCAGGCTGCCGGTGACTCGAGTGAACGCCTACTCGAACTGAAGCAGAGTCTTCTATTCAATACCGCCAACGCTTTCGTTCTTCGCCGAAACAAGTCCGAGGTTCTTAAGGATCTTCCGCCAAAGACATTTGAACCCCTCTACTCTGAGATGACGGAATGGGAAATCCGCATGCATCAGGAACTTTTGGATAGTGTAGACGGCGGATCACCGCTAAAAATCCTGCATAAGCTTGTTGCCTTATACCAGCATCCATCGCTACTTCGAGAGGACGGAGGAGCGCTCGACGCCAGAAAACTTCTCGACGAATCATCGAAGCTCCGAGCGGTGATCGAGCTCCTAAAGGATATTAAACTCCGCAGGGAAAAGTGTGTAATTTTCGCATACCGCATTTCGATGCAGCAGATCCTATCAACGGTGATAGAGCACGAATTTGGTCTACAGGTAGATATTGTCAACGGATCGACCGAGAAGAGCGGTGGCGTTGACGCCGGGAGTCTCGGAAGCCAGCAGGCGCGTCGAACACGAAACGCGATGCTCGAAAGATTTCGCAATACGCGTGGGTTCAACGTCATCATTCTCTCGCCATTTGTCGCCAGCATCGGTTTAACGATCACGGAGGCAAACCATGTGATTCACTACGGAAGATGGTGGAATCCAGCTGTGGAAGCGCAGGCCACCGACCGCGTTTACAGGATCGGACAGACGAATGCGGTTCACGTTCACTTGCCCATCCTTCGTGACACTCAGGGCAGATTACCTAAGAGCTTCGATCAGAATCTGCACGAACTCATACAAGAAAAGCAATTACAGGCAGAGAACTTTCTCAGCCCCCTGCCGGAAGAATCCCGAATCGGAGAGGAACTATTCGGGAAGTTGAAGGGTGAAGCGCCAACTCAGGACCTTACTGAGCCGATCACCGCAGAGACTGTCGACAAGCTTCCGCATCATCTGTTTGAGGCCCTGATCGCTCTTTTGCTTGAAAAGCAAAGTTACAAGACGATCCTTACGGCTAGATCCAATGACGGCGGAGCCGATGCGATAGCGTTTCGTGAGGGTGAACTGTGGCTCGTGCAGGCAAAGCACACGAAGAAAGATAGCCTAATCAACAGTGTTGCGATGGGCGATCTTATGGCTGCGGCACAGACGTATGCCAAGCCTCTTTCGTACTCGCTTCATCTCCTTGCCGTCACCAATGGCAGCTTCGCAGTGGACACGAGGAATGAAGCGGCACGCAATGGGATTCGTTTGCTTGATCGCCATAAGCTCATGGCCGACCTCCGCACTAACCCCGTGACCCTCGGTGCGGTCTATGCAAGGGAAGACGACCGGTGTTCGTCTTTTGCCGATGGAGTGAGAGCTGCCAACCGTTGGTTCGAGTAGATTTAGTGATCTTAATCGGTCTGATCGAGAGCCTACAGACTAACCGAAACGCCCATCTGGACGAGTGCCTCAGCCATTCGCCGCTCGAGTGCCCCTGCCTTTCGGGGACCCACGGAGAATAGTACCTTTCGGTAATCTTTACTGACTTGTGCGACAGCATTTTGGACAAATCCTGCATAGTGGTCCCGCTCAGAAGCTGAGTGACAGCAAAGGTGTCGCGCAATTGGTGCGAGTGAAATTTCATGGGTGTTCCATCGTCTTTCGTGATGGAGAGATGGTCGTTCAGGCGCTCCAGTTTACGCTGCCATCGACCGGTCAGGGACTTGTGCTTGGAGTTTCCGCTCCAGAAAAAATAGTCCGGATGAACATCTGCTCGTGGGGGAAGAGCGTTCAAGGCGGCGATGACGTGGTCCGGAATGAGTACGGTCAAGGCAGATTTGCCCTTCTGGGTTGTGAGACTGAAATTGTTTCCCTGAATGCGCGATTTGGCGCACATGAGAGCATCGCCAATGCGCAAATCCATTACTGGAGTCTACAGCGCCACATCGCATCACCACCTTGTAGAGAAAGTGCCCGGCTATCTCTGTGCCGCTACGAAGAGCGCCGCCTCAGCCTCCCGCCGCGCCCGCACCGGTGCGGAGAGGCACGGTGCGGAGGTACAGGCCGATTCCGGCACACTGGCAGGCGCAGCGGGAAACGCAGATACTGTGTTGCTGGAGCTTAAGCGCATCGCGGAAGTTTAGGGGATTAGATTAAAGCGGCCCTCAGTCGCGACTGAAAGCCGTTTTACCGTTTCGATTCGCCACTGCACCACAGCCGCTTTGATGAGCGATCAGCTCATCGCCGGTATCGAGGCTGCCGGAGAAGGGCCGCTTTGAGGTTCGGGGGCCGGAGTCGGAGGAAGGGGAACCTCGCCGAAATACGCCGCCACGGTGATCGCCGCTATGCCTGGATTTTGCGCAATCTCCGAGGGACTCTGCCCCTGTTGAGTCAGGAGTTGGACCTGCGCGTCCTGCGACAATTTGACGCTATCTGCTGAGTTCCCTGCAGGCTTCAGGGAGGCTGTATCGCGTGCTGATGGGGAAGCACTGGGTTGAGACGGGAGCGAGTCGGAGATGGAGATCGCCATAAGGTCTTCCTTTCATCTACCGAATGGAGATCGGCAGATCATCCCGGTTGATTAACCCTGTCTCAAAAAGGAACAGACCGGACACCTAGAAGGATTCTGCGGGTGATTCTATTTCGGCGGTCTGCTCGTAACAGATAGGAGCATTCAGGCCACATCGCGCCGCGTTGCTCATTGGACTGGATTGCCGTCCGCGCTGCATAGTGTGCAAGTGCGCGTTCCAGTAAATTTGCACTGTGTAAACACACAATAATGAAGCAATTCTGGTGCCCGAAGGGGGACTATGACCCTCGGTTTCGGGAAAACGCTGTGAATCAGGCTAAGTTGCTTCTGGAAGAACCACCCCTAAAAAACCGCCGTACTGCCTGGCAGGGGATTTTCCCCCACGAAAAGCTCTAAAAACAGTACGGCTTAGTACGGTCGCGAGATTAATCGTGACGCGAGGGAAGCCTCACGATATCCTCCGGCCCACCAGTCACCCGAATCGACAGGATGGTGATGTATTCCGTGAAGGAAATTGGAGCGGTTCATGGAAATGCAAACCGCTGGAAATCAGGCGCACTGAAAACACATAGGGAAGCTGAACTGCGTGGTGGAAGGGAGTTCCCGCCCAATTAGCTCACGCGGGGTCATGAAATCACCGAGGTTAAACTCTCAACGTTGACAGATTCAGTCTTCGACTCGCTTCTATTGGCAGCGTTGAAAAAGCTCACGTTCTGTCCATCAACATGAGCGTATACGACATCAGTAACCGACTTGTCATTCAGGGCTCCCGAAACCGCGCCTATACCGTCTTGCACTTCCCGACACTTTGAATCGAGCCTGAGCGACACCTCGCTCAACTGCTCTTTGCCGATTTGGATGAACTTGGACTCATCATTCAGGGACAAGCTTCTCGCCATCATTGTTGAGGCTGTGGAGTTTTTTGATGAATTCCGATTGAAGTTTTTTAAACGAATCCAAGTCGTCCTGAATGCGCGTAAGTCGGTTTGTGGCAATGTCCTTGTTCAGGGGCAGGGCAGCACGAACATATGTTGCCGAGCTTCTGACGGCAAGCGCAAGCAGACAGACGCGTGACGACTCAGAGAAGGCTTCGGTCTCTTGTTTGCTGTAGTCAATGCACTGCTTGAACGTTTTCTTTAATAAAGACTTTCCGTGCTTTGGCTTTATGCCCTCCAACCGACGATGCCCTGACTTCAGCATTACGTGCATTGTCCTGCTGGATTGCCTTTCGATGTCCTCCAATTGAGTTCCAATGACGATTACGTCCTCCGGCCCCAAATTCCCGTGCAGTGCTGATTGTGTGATCTGCACCAAATAGTGGTAATTCGCAATCAGTTCCGACTCCTCCGCGTCGATAAGGAAACTACGAATGTCATGAATCTCTCTCCCGATATGTGCGAGTTTACTGTCTATATCTGCTAAGAATTTCTTTGCCGTTACAACGGCAAGAATTTGCCACACAAACGCGGCTGCTGAATACGGATTGATAGAACTAACGATATTTCCGAGTTCCACGATTCGATACGCGTTGTTGGGGTCGATGGCGCATGGTTTGTGTGAGAGAGCAGACTTCATCAGTTCCAGTTGGCCGTTCTTCAACTGACGCGCCACCTCGGGCGAGAATCGAATGGCAAAGGTTTGCACCCCACTTGCCTCGCCAAATAGGTGGGCAGTATCGAGAACAAAGTCCGAAACGTTGTGCTTGGCCGTTTCTGGCAGTTTGAGCAGTCTAAGAGTGTCAATCTCAGGAAGAGCGCACGGAGACAAATCAACATTCGTGCCGGGGTTTCCATACCTAACGCAAAGCCACGAATCTAGTCGTCTTGGAAGGTGTCCGTCTCCCCCATCAAGAATACGCCGCAAGCATTTCCGCGCTCATAAACGGATGAGCAGGAGGCTATCTTCCGGGCCACCAGTCACACGAATTAGCGGGATGGTGATGTATTCAGTCACAGAGTTGGAGCAAGTCATGGAACAAAGAACGCTGGGAAGTTGCTGAACTACAGTCACGAAGCGTGCGATGCCACCTAGGTCATGGAGGCAACCCCCGCGCGGACTCAGCAATGAGTAATCGCTCAGTTCTCGTCAATGTCCAATGGGTCAACTTCAAACATGATCTCGCCGTCATCATTTTCCGCAGACGACACATCTTGCGGCCAGCCCATTACCCACCTTAGGAACTTCGACAGTTCGGTGCCGGTGAGCAAGCCTGCGCCGTGCAAGACCCTGTGGTCCTTGTCCGATAGACTTAGAATTTCCAATGCTAAGAGTCTTCCGAAAATCACCTTGTTGATGTTGATGGCAAATCTACTCTGAACAACCTTGACGAAGGGTCGGGGGTCTCGCAGCATCTCGGCAACCTCTTGTACTGAACACTGGGTCGGTTTGTCCGTGTGCTCCTTGAGATAGTCAGTCAACGTCGGTGATAACACAAAGGGTGGGAAGGCTGCTTCAAAGTCACGTTCGAAGCGGAAGACGCTGTTTATTGCGACCGTTTGTTGGAGTTTGGGAATGGTGACCTGAAGATTGGAATCGCCATCGTATGCGAGGTCAACTCTGACGCCCTTTTGGTTTTTGTCTTTTATGTACAAGACAAGATTTTGGTGTGCCCCTTTTCCGCCGTACACAAAGTAGTGATTATCCAACTGCGATATTCGGGTGGCGTAATGAAGGAGTTCGAGGAAGATGCGCTCTGAGTCGCCTTCCAGGCAGATAATCCGGCCGGTAAAGCCCTCACCTATCGCCGCGATTTGACTCTGGAGTTCATTGAGCGGCGGAATGAGCCCATGCAGCGAGGAAAAGAATAGGCCATGTTTTTCCCAATACCATGCGCCATCTTTGCGTCCGAGCATGCCCTCCCACTCTTTCATGCTGAAAGCCAGTTGTACTGTAATGCAAAGTGCCTTTACGAGATGAAAACGCTTCCTCAAGTCCAGCTTGTTGAGGAGCGTGACGTTTAGTTCAGAAAGGTTCGAGATGACTTGCTGGGTAAAGTCGGTGTAGTAGTCGGGATGAGCAGCCCAGTTTGTCAGGAATGCGACCAGTGCTGAGTCGGAAATCTCGGCTTGTGCAGCGAACTTCTCGATTGCATCGTCCAGCTCTAGGTCTTCTTCACGCATCTTTCACTTATACCTTGCGGCTAGTGTCGGCTTGCAGTACATAAGGAGATTTAGCACTTGCCGCGTCGGTCGTGGTGACCGTCCGACCGCTCCACCCACGATTATGCACCTGAGTTTTTCTGGTGCGTGTCGAAGTTCGCTATCATGGTGCCTGCGAGGAGACAGAGGGCGGGTAAGGGCTTCCAATCCGCCGTGGAAACCTCCACGAATCGAACAGGCAAGGCCTCCTCGATTCGAGAGTGCAGCCGACCCCGAGCTATTCGAGGATGGTTTGTAGAGGTTCTGGACGAATTCGGAAGTCCGGGAGCGACATCCGGAGAAGATGTGAGTTCAGGTCGACAATCCAGTCCGGGCTGCGTGACTCGTAGCTGCAACTTCGATTGTCGTTTCCGATTTCTCTTCCATTGTTTCCACTTTGCCACATTTCATCGCAATCACCTCGTTTTTCGCATCTGCTGTTGATTGGACTTTCATGTTGAAGGTTGTTGTCAAAGCAGCCACGAGGAGCCACACAGCGACGAACCGACGGGGAGTTGAACCCCGAACTGCCGACCGCGACCTGAACTCACAGCCTCATTCTACGACACGCAGTGACCGTGCGGGATTCTATGGCGACTGCCTAGTCGTTCGCCAGAGATATTGGATTGAAGCTTTGGCTGAACTGTTCAAACAAGGTCACTTCAGTTTGGAGGCCCGCCACTAAAGCGATTGCTGATAGGTCTCGGTGTTGGGCGAAGTCCTGAGTCAAGAACCTATCGCAGTACGGAAGGTAGGTAGCCATCATCAAATCATTACGTCCGGCCTTCGGGATTTTGACATGAGTAGGGCTGAGAGAAAAGTTGTACCAAGCCATCACCAACGCATAGCACGCTGCCCGAAAAGGTGGACAGACTCTGATGAACGCCTTGACTTCATCATCAGTAATTCCGGCATCTTTGTTACCCGTCGCGTGGTCGTAGAGACCTTTGCCAAATCCCCAAAGAACACCGCCGGGGTTGACACTTGCTTCCGCCGCATCGCTGAAACTGGCAAGATGTTGCTTCGGGTCTTTCACGATGATTTCAGCGAGTTTCGGGCGGAGGCTCTTCCAGCTTTTTGCCCACTGCGCTTCTAGTTCAAATTGAACCTTACGTTGCGCCAAGGAAATGTCATCAGGATACGCCCGCCTTGGAATCGCGCCTTCGTACTCTCGCGCTCTCACATCGACCCTATGCCAATCGTAGTGGCTCGGGTCATTCTGGTACGCGGTAACGTGCAACCGCACTACTTCGTTGGGAGGCCAGATGCATCTTGCGCTACTCAGTAGCCGTCCAAACCGATTGAGCAGTGCTTCCCTCCGCTGGGGGTTCTTGGTTATCGAAATGATTTCGTCGGCGCTCATTGCGGTGAGGCAGATAAGATAGCCAGTCTCAAGTCCACACATCAGAGGCTCAGAATCTGTGCCGCTGTCTTCAAGCCTATTGATTGCGGTGGTGTCAAGAATAACCTTCGGCTTTGATAACATTGCCATTCGCTTTCCTCGAAAGTCTCGATTGGGAGCCGGAGGAGTCTTATCATGCGCATTTTGCCTCCTAGCGGAGTTCACCATTTGTGGCTGCACCCGCCCCACAAGCACCACGCTTCCAAGGCATCGACTTGAGCGGCTCCACATCCGGAACCTTCACATCCGGCCCACAGACAATCTACCGTAAAGCGAAAAAAGCAAATATAGCCCACTCACGTACCTTTATTTGCTGTCTAGGAAACGCGTTTGAGTCGATCTAGCGTTTTTCCGATCTAGCCCCATACGACCGAGATGCTACAGACTGACCGAAACGCCCATCTGGACCAGTGCCTCTGCCATTCGTCGCTCGAGTGCAGCTTGTCTTTCAGGAACCCACGGCGAATAGTACCTTTCGGTAATCTTTACCGATTTGTGCGACAGCATCTTGGACAAATCCTGCATGCTGGTGCCACTTAGCAGTTGGGTGACCGCAAACGTGTCGCGTAATTGGTGTGAGTGGAATTTCATAGGCGTTCCATCGTCCTTCGTGATGGAGAGATAGTCGTTCAGGCGCTCTAGTTTGCGTTGCCATCGCCCGGTCAGAGACTTTGGCTTCGAGTTTCCGCTCCAGAAGAAATAGTCCGGATGAACATCTGCTCGAGTAGGAAGAGCGTGCAAAGCGCCAATGACGTGGTCAGGAATGAGCACCGTCAAGGCAGATTTGCCTTTCTGGGTTGTGAGACTGAAACGGTTTCCCTGAATCCGCGATTTCGCACACATGAGGGCATCGCCGATCCGCAGGCCTGTCCACCGCATTAACTCGATGATCGCTCTCATTTCGGCGCCGAACTGGTCGGAGGGACGACGCGCACGCTTGTCGTACTCAAACGTGGCGGCAATCACCTTTTCATATCGACCACTCAATAACGGCCACGTCACGCTCGGGTCAGGCTTGATGGCCTTCAACTCGGTGGCGGGGTTTCCCGCAAGCCAGTGCATCTTCACGCAGTAGCCAAGAAATCTCTTGACCTTCTCCAGCCGCCTACCCGCCGTCGTTTTGCCGATGCGATCATCAGGATTTTTCGCCTTCGGTGACCATGAGCTCTTCCAGTGGTCGAGGGCATCCGGCGTAATCTGGCTGAGGCGGATCAGATGGTTTGCGTGCGCCCAGGCACCGATATGTTTAGCGGCAGTCCGGTATTTGCTATGGGTATGCTCGTTGCCCGAATCGCTGTCTGCCTTAACTGACGCGAGCCACCGTTCCAAAGCATGGGTGATCGTCACCTCGCCAAGCTCGCGAGCCTGCTTGAGTTCATCCAACTCACGGAGTCTCTGCCTGACCGGATCCCAACTGTCCCGGATCTCCTGGGCCTGTTGTTCCGCCTTTTCCCAGGATCGCGTTTTCGCGGAGACAGTCTTGTTCTTCCCGTCTCGGAGCAGGTAGAGGTACTTCGCACACTTGCAACGTCTCCACTGCGGCTCCCCCTTTTTGGAGCAATCGGCAGAATGGCGCGTATACACGGAGACAGTTTGGGTCTTGGGCCGGAGGGAGACAGACTTCAACGGGTGCATTGCAAAAGAGTAGCATCACTCTCTTGCAATTCTCCTGCACTTTTCGAAGACTGGCGGTTAAGTCTTTTATTATGAGTGGTGGCCAGAGACGGGATCGAACCGCCGACGCCGGCCTTTTCAGGGCCGCGCTCTACCACTGAGCTATCTGGCCTTGGCATGCACGCCTGTTATCGGGGATCGCCAAGAACCACCGTGCGCTATTTCTACATCTGTTGCTCAAGCCTTTTCAAGGAGCCCACTGCTGATAGGGAATCAGCAACGCAACGCATTCTTAGTATAGCAATCTCGAGCCAGACCGCCAACTCACGCGTCTCGCGCTATCCTTTCTCATCTCTAAGATCCACAAGGACGACCATGCTCTTTCGCCTCCGCGGCAATACCCCTGCTTTTCTCCTACTCATCTTTTATTTCGTTGTCACCGCCCCCGAGCGAGTTTCAGCGCAGCTCTCAGCCTCGACCGCTCCCAAAGCAACAGTTCAGGTCCCGACAACTCGCGAGCAACGTGCTATTAAGGCATTTAACACCGCAAAGCAGAACCCACTCCTGCTGAACGCCTTCATCGCTCGAATGCCAAAGGGCGCAGACCTGCACATGCACCTCACTGGTGCCGTCTATGCTGAAACATTTATCAAGAACGGCGCTGCTGATCTTCTTTGTGTTGATCCTGCCACGCACAGCTTTTTTAAACCGACGGCGACCACCCGCAGTATTCCGCCGCAACCTGTCTGCGGCGACGGTAACGTCCGCGCCGAGAGCGCCTTCCACGATCAAAAGCTATACGACTCGTTAGTCGACTCGTTCTCCATGCGCGCCTTTGTTCCCAGCGCCGGCATCAGCGGACACGATCAGTTTTTTGCCACCTTCAGACGTTTTGACAGCGTCAGCAGCTCCCATATCGGTGAATGGCTCGACGAGGTCGCGTCACGCGCCGCGGCACAGAACGAGCAATACCTCGAGGTTATGGAGACCCCAATCTTTTCCGATGTTACGAAGATCGTCTCTCACATTGATTGGCCAAGTACGCCAGTCGATCCGGCGCAAAACCGTACAGGTGACGCTACCGGTACCAATCGCCAAGATCTCAGCCACCTCCGTGACACTCTCCTCTCTTCCGGCCTTCGCGACGAAGTCGCGGTCGACCGTAAAGAGTTGGATGACGCCCTCGACACTCGCAACAACATCGAAAACTGCGGCCAGCCCAGCGCCCGATCGGCCTGCTCAGTCAAAATTCGATTCCTCTACCAGGTTCTCCGTGCCTTCCCTCCACAACAAGTCTTTGCTCATATGCTTCTTGCCTTCGAGGTAGCCTCAGTTGATCCTCGTGTCGTCGGCATCAACCTGGTGCAGCCTGAAGACGGCTACTTATCTATGTCCGAATACCACCGCCAGATGCTGATGCTCGACTATCTTCACAGCGTCTATCCGCACGTACACATCGCCCTCCACGCTGGGGAGATCGCCCTTGGCCTCGTCCCGCCCGATGGCCTTCGCTTCCACATCCGCGAGGCCGTCGATCTTGGACACGCCGAACGCATCGGCCACGGCGTCGACGTCATGTACGAGAACGAACCCCAGGCATTGCTAACGGAGCTAGCCGACCGTCACATCATGGTCGAGATTAATCTCACTTCAAACGACGTAATCCTAGGTGTCTCCGCGCCCTGGCATCCTCTGCCAAACTACCGTGCCGCTGGCGTGCCGGTAGCGCTCTCTACTGACGACGAAGGCGTCTCCCGTATCGATCTCACCCACGAATACACTCGCGCTGCCCTCGAATTCGGCCTCTCCTACCTTGATCTCAAGAGCTCTGCCCGCACAGGTCTCGAGCACAGCTTCCTACCTGGGGCGAGCCTCTGGCAGCAACCGGATAAATTCACGCAAACTGTCTCTGCGTGTTCCGGCCAGCCTCTAGGCTCTGCCAACCCCAATCCAAAATGCTTGAGTTTTTTGCAATCCAGCGAAAAGGCCGCTCAACAGTGGGAGCTTGAACACCGCTACGATCTCTTCGAGTCGAGCCTGCAATGAACCATCAGCGGATATAGATCTCGAAGAGTTACGCTGCAGGCCGAGCGTTCTCTGATCCATCATCCAGTTATTGGATCGAGACAGATTAGCAACCTATAGCAGAGAACGCTCGCCGAAATTCCTACGCGCTCTCCATCACCCCACGCTAAACTCGTCACGAGAACTCATTATGAAGAATGTCTTTTCTACCATCCTGCAACTCATCCTCTTTCTGCTTGTCTTTTTCGTCGGTTCTCTCTTTCCGCCGCTCCATATCGAACACGTCCTCAACACCAGCCCCACCGGCACTCGCATCTTCGTTGCCGACGGCCTTCTCCTCATGCTTGCCCTCTTTATCGTTATCCTCTTTATCGAAACTCTCAGGAAGCGCCTCGCAACGTCTGGCCGTTGGACCGCACTTGGTTTCATCCTTGCAACTGCGCTGGGATTCGCAATGAAGTTTGGCTTCCTCACCCGGTCTACCTTCTAAAATATATGTCCGAAGAATTTCTAAAACTTCTCTCCGCATCGCAGCGCACATTGGATGAAGGGTTTTCCCATCTCCCTCCAAACCCCGCTCCCTCACTAGGGGAAGCCGCCTCGGCCATCCTCCAACGAGTGGCAGAGCGGCTCCACGACAACTACCCCTACGCGCATCCTCTCTACGCCGGCCAGATGTTGAAGCCGCCCCACCCCATCGCTCGCGCCGCCTACTCGCTGGCCATGTCGATCAACCCCAACAACCACGCCCTCGATGGTGGTCGTGCCAGCTCTGCCATGGAAGTCGAAGCCGTAGCAGCTGTCGCAAAGATGTTCGACTGGCCCCAGCATCTCGGCCACCTCTCAAGTGGGGGCACCTTCGCCAACCTCGAAGCCCTCTGGGTTGCCGGCCAACTCGTGCCGGGAAAGGCCATCGCCGCCTCAGACCAGGCCCACTACACTCACAGCCGCATATCAACTGTCCTCGGCCTGCCCTTCGTCACCGTCCCATCCGACGCCACTGGCCGAATGGATCTCACTGCCCTCGAGCATCTCCTGGCGACAGAAAACATAGGAACCGTCGTCGTCACCCTTGGCACGACTGCCATCGGTTCCGTAGATCCCCTCGACCAAATCCTCGCTCTCCGGAAGAAATTCAGCTTTCGCATTCACGTCGACGCAGCCTACGGCGGCTACTTCACTCTTGCCGCCAACCTCTCACCCAAAACCCGCTCTGCCTTCGACGCTATCCCTCACGCCGACTCCATCGTCATCGATCCGCACAAGCACGGCCTCCAACCCTACGGCTGCGGCTGCATCCTCTTCCGCGACCCAGCCGTCGGCCGTTTCTATAAACACGACTCCCCTTACACCTACTTCTCCTCCAAGGACCTTCACCTCGGCGAGATCTCCCTCGAGTGTTCCCGGGCAGGCGCCTCTGCCGTGGCACTTTGGGCGACCCAGCAGCTCCTGCCCTACACTCCTGGAGGAGCCTTCGCACAAGGACTCGAATCAGGCCGCAACGCTGCACTTAATCTCTATGAGCGCCTTACCAAATCCGCCCACTTCGTTACCCCATCCGCCCCACCCCAACTCGACATCGTCTTTTGGACCCCCAGCGCATCTACCCCCGATGCCTCCTCGGCTCTGGCCGAAGCAATTTTTGATGAAACCGCCAAAAATGACCTCCATCTTGCTCTTGCGCAACTTCCTACCCGTTTTTTTTCACGAGATAAATGGGAAAATTTAGCAATAAGTGACCAGAAATCCACAGTCACCTGTCTGCGTTCGGTCCTCATGAAGCCCGAACATCTCCTTTGGTTAGACCACATATGGCAGCGCCTCTACGCTGCCGCCGTCAAGGTCTCCACAGTCAATACCTCCATAGAACCAGCGTGAGTAACCGAGGTTCTATCAGTAACCAGAAAAGCGTTTGGTAGAATCAGCCCTAATTAGGCGTCCTAATGCACTCTTTATGGGTCTCGTGCGGTGCAATCTCCGCCGATAAGATAATGAGCACCATCGCAGAACCTCATGCCACCACCGACGAGATCGAAAATCGGATGAGAAAAGGATCAACCACCGCATGACTCTTCCCTCCGCTCCCATCCCCCCTTCTACAATCGATCTCTCCTCACGCACCATCGCTTACTTCTCCATGGAGATCGCCCTCTCCCCAGCCCTGCCGACTTACTCCGGCGGTCTGGGCATGCTCGCCGGCGACACCCTCCGTTCTGCCGCCGACACCGCCGCCCCCATGGTTGCGATCTCGCTCGTCCATCGCCGCGGCTACTTCCGTCAGAAGCTCTCCGACATCGGCCAACAGACCGAGGCAGACGTTCCCTGGTCCCCCGAGACCACCCTCCCCAGCGCCAACCAGATCATCGCCCTCACCCTGCAGGGCCGTCAGGTTCTCGTCCGCGCCTGGCGCTTCGACGTCGTCGGCGTCCTCGGCCACGTCATCCCCGTCTTCCTGCTCGACACCGACGTCGAAGGCAACGACCCCTGGGATCGCAAGCTCACCGACAGCCTCTATGGCGGCGACACCTACTACCGTCTTTGTCAGGAGACCGTTCTCGGTCTTGGCGGCGTTGCTCTCCTCCACGCCCTCGCCTGTCGACCCAAGGTCTATCACATGAACGAGGGCCACGCCGCCCTCCTGGCCATCGGGCTACTGGAAGAGCAACTCGCCGGCGCCCCCCTCAAAGACGCAACTGAAGCCGACATCGAAGCCGTCCGCCAGCAGTGCGTCTTCACCACCCACACCCCGGTTCCGGCCGGCCACGATCAGTTCGGCGTCGATCAGATGTATCAGGTCCTCGGCCACGACATCGGCGCCGCCATCGACCAGTTCGGCTGCCTCCACAACGGCCTCATGAACATGACCTACATCGCCCTGCGCTTCTCGCGCTTTGTCAACGGCGTCGCCATGCAGCACGGCAAGGTCTCCCAGCAGATGTTTCCCGACTACAAGGTCTACTCAATCACGAATGGAGTGCATGCTGCGACATGGCTCTCGAAACACCTCCAGGAGCTCCTCGACGAGGACGTTCCCCACTGGCGCACGGACAATCAATATCTCCGTTCGGTCTACGGCATTGACCCGGCCCGCATCGCCGCCGCCCACAACAAGGGTAAACTTCGTCTCTTCAGCACCATCGCCAAGCGCTCGGGCTACCACTTCAATCCCAACGTCCTCACTCTGGGATTCGCCCGCCGCGTCGCCACCTACAAGCGAGCCAGCCTCCTCCTACACGACCCAGCCCGCCTCGTCGCCATCGCCGAAAAGATCGGCGGCCTGCAGATCCTCTACGCCGGCAAAGCTCATCCCGCCGACACCGCTGGCAAGGGCCTCATCCGCGACGTCTTCGCCTCCGCCGCCAAGCTAAACTCCTCGGCCCTTAAGATCTACTACATCGAAAACTACGACTGGGAGCTCGGCGCTCTTCTCACTCAAGGCGTCGACGTCTGGGTCAACACGCCCCGCCGACCCTACGAGGCCTCCGGCACCTCTGGCATGAAGGCCGCCCTCAACGGCGTCCCCTCACTCTCCATCCTCGACGGCTGGTGGATCGAAGGCTGCGCCGAGAACGTGACCGGCTGGGCCATCGAAGACGGTGAAAACGAAGCCGCTGAAGCAACCAGCCTCTACGAAAAGCTCGAAAAGTCCATCGCTCCCATGTATGCCAACCCCGGAGCCTGGTCGCGCATGCAGCAGCACTGTATTGCCATCAACGGCAGCTTCTTCAACACCCACCGCATGCTGGCCCAATACTTCGAAAACTCATACTTCCCCCAGGCCGCACTCTCAACGGCAATCCCGACCCCACTCAAGCGCCGCCGTTCGAAGGAACTGGTCGCAGAGCCGGCTCTGGCCTAACCGAACCCGCAAACAACATCTCAGGCAACGGCAATCATCACAGCCGTTGCCTGTTCTCTTTTCAACCGTTGCAGTTGTTCTCGCCGCTGCTGTTGCGGTTGTTGTTGTTGTTGTTGTTGCAGTTGTTGCCGCTGCAGTTGTTGTTGTTGTTGCCGTTGCAGTTGTCGTTGCCCGTTTTTTTTGTTGTCATTCCGCAGCGCAGCGGAGGAATCTGCTGATGCGTTTAAAGACTTCCAACCCTAATCCCCAGCCACAACCTGCGCCACACCCCGCCCCGTTCGCCGCCTCTGCAGCCTCATCCGCGCAAACCTGGCCCTCACCCGATCAAAGAACAGATAAACCACCGGCGTAGTAAACAGCGTCAACGCCTGCGACACGATCAACCCACCCACAATCGTGATCCCCAGCGGCCGTCGCATCTCGCTCCCTGTACCCCGGCCCAGCGCCAGCGGCAAACCACCCAGCAGTGCGGCCATCGTCGTCATCATGATCGGCCGAAACCGCAGCATGCAAGCCTCAAAGATCGCCTCCTGCGGCGTCTTCCCATGTTGCCGCTCTGCCACCAGCGCGAAATCGATCATCATGATCGCGTTCTTCTTCACGATCCCGATCAGCAGAATGATCCCAATCATCGCGATCACGCTCAGATCCACCTTGAACAGCAGCAGCGCCACAATCGCACCCACACCCGCCGAAGGCAGAGTCGACAGAATCGTCAGCGGATGAATAAAGCTCTCATACAGGATCCCCAGGACGATATAAACAGCGATCAGCGCGAGTAAAATCAGCCACGGCTCACTCTTCAGCGAGTCTTTGAAAGCCTGCGCCGATCCCGCGAACCCGCCATGAATCGCAGACGGCATCCCAATTTCCACCCGAGCCTGTTGAATCGCCTGCGTCGCCTCACTCAGTGAAGCTCCCGGCGCCAGATTGAACGAAAGCGTCGTCGCCGGAGACTGTGCCTGGTGATTCACCGCGAGCGGAATCCGCTGCGTCTCAAAGTGCGTCACCGCTGACAGCGGAACCATCGCGCCAGTCGTGCTCTTCACATAAATATTCCGCAACGCACTTGGGTCTTCCTGGAACTGCGGCGCAACCTCCAGCACCACGTGATACTGGTTCAGCGGCATGTACGTCGTCGAAACCTGTGTCTGCGCAAACGCATCCGACAACGTCGAATCGATCGTCAGCGGCGAAACCCCCAGCCGGCTTGCGGTCGCGCGATCAATCACCAACTGTCCCCGCAACCCCGACTGTTGTTGATCCGTCGCGACGTCCTTGATCTGCTGCAGCTTATCCATCGCAGCTTCCAGCTTCGGACCCCACTCATTCAGCTCCTTCAGGTCATCCGCCGTCAGAGTGTACTGATACTCCGTCGCCGAATTACGCCCACCAATCCGCAGATCCTGAAACGCCTGCAGATACATAATCACGCCCGGCAAACTGCTGACCTTAGGCCGCAGACGGTTAACGATCACCTGCGCCGTGTCCCCGGTCTTCTGTCGCTCCGCATCCGGCTTCAGCGACATGAACATGAAACCACCATTCGAGTTGCCGCGACCGCCCGCAAACGCCGTGACATCCTCAACCCCCGGGTCCTGCCCTGCAATCGCCGCTAGCGCCAACACATTCTTCTTCATCTGCGGAAACGAGACATCCTGCTGCCCTTGTACCTGTCCGCCGATGCGCCCGGCATCCTGCTCCGGGAAGAAACCCTTCGGCACCAGGATGTACAGATAGACGTTCAGCACAAACGTCAGCACCGTAATCGTCAGCACCAGCTTCTGATGCTTCAATACCCATCGCAGCCCCAGCTCATACTCCGCCGCCATCCAAGCCAATACGCGCTCGCCCGAGCGATAAAACCACCCATGCTTCCGCGTGCCATGCGGCTCCAGAAACTTCGCGCTCAACATCGGCGTCGTCGTCAGCGACACCACCAGCGACACCAAAATCGCCACCGACAGCGTCACCGCAAACTCACGAAACAGCCTGCCGACAATCCCACCCATCAACAGAATCGGAATGAACACCGCAATCAGCGACGTGCTCATCGATACCACCGTGAATCCAATCTCCTTCGACCCGACCATCGCCGCCTTATACGGCGACATCCCAGCCTCAAGATGCCGGCTGATGTTCTCAATCACCACAATCGCATCATCGACCACAAACCCCGTCGAGATCGTCAAAGCCATCAGCGATAAGTTATCGAGCGTATATCCCAGCAGGTACATCACACAAAACGTACCCAACAGGCTCAACGGCACAGCCACCGTCGGAATCAGCGTCGACCGCACCTCTCGCAGGAACAAAAACACCACCAGGATCACGAGCAGAATCGAGATCACCAGCGTCCGCGTCACATCCTTCACCGACGCGCGAATCGTCGTCGTCCGGTCCATCGCAACATGCACTTGAATCGCGGGTGGTATCGACGCCTGCAGCATTGGCAGCATCTTTTTTACATTGTCCACTGTCTCGATCACGTTCGCGGTCGAGGTCTTGAACACAATCACCAGAATCGCCGGCTTGCCGTTGAACACGCCGGTAGAATGGACATCCTCAACGCCGTTGACGACATCAGCCACATCCTGAACTCGCACCACACCATGAGCCGTGTTCGGCCCTGCAGCTAACCCCGTAGACGTGGCAGCAACCGGAGCAACAGCAGCCGAAGCAACATTACCGCCGGCATTCGTCGTCCCATTCGCCGTCGAGCCAGTGTTCGCATTTGCCGTCAACGCGCTCGCTACCGAAGCCGGCAAGCCTGAACTTGCCGCCGCCGCACTCACCGGTCCACGATCCGTCGCAACAATCAACGGAGCATACGCATCCGCACCAAACAACTGGTCCGTCGCACTGACGCTCCACCGTCTGCTGTCATCCTGTAGATACCCCTTCGGCTGGTTCACGTTGACCGTGCCAATCGCCGCCCGCAACGCCTCAAGGCCAACACCGTAGTGCGCCAGTTGCATCGGATTCGCCTCAATCCGCACCGACGGCTTCGCGCTCCCACCGCAAAACGTCTGCCCCACTCCCGGAATCTGCGCAATCTTCTGCGCCAGAATACTGTCGCAGGCGTCGTACAGCTGCGGAATATTCATCGTGTCCGAAGTCAGCGCGATGATCATGATCGGCGAGTCAGCCGGGTTCACCTTGTAATACCCCGGATTGCTCGGCAGATTCGCCGGCAACTGACTCCTCGCGGCGTTAATCGCCGCCTGCACATCTCGCGCCGCGCCATTTACATCTCTGGTCAGATCAAACTGCAGCGTGATCCCAACCGTACCCGTCGAAGAGTACGAGGTCATCTCATTGATGCCCGCAATCTTCGCAAACTGCCGCTCCAGCGGCGTCGCCACCGACGAAGCCATCGTCTCCGGATCGGCTCCCGGCAAACTCGCCCCCACCGAGATCACCGGAAACTCCACCTGCGGCAAGCTGGCCACCGGTAGCAGCGTATAAGCCACTGCACCCGCCAGAATCACCGCTATCGACAACAAGAATGTCGCTACCGGCCGCCGAATAAATGGTGCTGAAAAATGCATAATCCTCTACTCGATCGTTCGTGCTTCTCTTCTAACCTGTAGCCTTTGCTTCCGCCCTGATGTAGCTTTACTTCCGTTGTGGACCTAGCCTTGTTCTGCACCTGCTGTAGTTTTGCTTCTGTTTCTTACTGCAGCTCTGCTTCCGTTTTGGTTCTAGGTAAGCCAAGGCTTTAGCCTTGGACTCTACCGCGTCAATAAGTCCGGGTTTTAGCCCCTGGGTACGTCTTCCTATCCCAGCGAACATGACTAAACCGCATTACAAAATTCACCAGCCACAATCAATCCGCTGACACCGCATGCGCGTGCAACTCTACATCTTTTGACCGCCGCGATCTGCTCGCAATCCGATCGAAGAACAAATACACGACCGGCGTCGTAAACAGCGTCAAAACCTGCGACACAATTAACCCGCCAACGATCGTGATCCCCAGCGGCCGTCGCAACTCACTCCCCGTACCCGTCCCCAGCGCCAACGGCAAACCGCCCAGCAGCGCCGCCATCGTCGTCATCATGATCGGCCGAAAACGCAGCAGACAAGCCTGATAGATCGCCTCCGTCGGCGTCATCCCCTGCTCGCGCTCAGCCTCCAGCGCAAAGTCGATCATCATAATTGCATTCTTCTTCACAATCCCGATCAGCAAAATAATTCCGATCAGCGCAATCACGCTCAAATCCACATGGAACAGCAGCAGCGCCAGAATCGCGCCTACACCCGCAGAAGGTAGCGTCGACAGAATCGTAATCGGGTGAATATAGCTCTCGTACAAAACACCCAGCACGATATAGACCACAATCAGCGCCGCCAGAATCAGCAACGGCTCATTCGCAATCGAAGCCTCAAACGCCTTCGCCGATCCCTGAAACTCGCCCTTCACGCTGGGAGGCATATTCAGCTCCGCCTTCGCCTTATTCACCGCATCCACCGCATCGCCGATCGACTTACCAGGCGCCAGATTGAACGAGATCGTCACAGCAGGGAACTGACCCTGGTGGTTAATCACCAGCGACGTCTGCTTCTCTTCAAAGTGCGTGAACGTAGACAACGGCACCTGCGTCCCGTTCGAACTCTTCACATAAATATTGTCGAGTGACGCAGGATTCCGCTGAAACTTCGGTGCCACCTCCAGCACCACGTGGTACTGATTCTGCTGCGTAAAGATCGTCGACACCTGCCTCTGCGCAAATGCATCATCCAGCGTATCGTCAATGTTCTGCGGCGTAATCCCCAGTCGTGACGCGGTATCGCGATCGATCACCAGACTGGCCTCGAGCCCGCTCCGCTGCTCATCGCTCGCCACATCGCTCAAAATCGGAATCTGCTTCAGCTTGGCGACCATCTTGTCGGTCCACATCGACAGCTCTTCCGTGTTCGCATCTTCGAGCGAGTACTGATACTGCGTGCGGCTCACGCGGTCTTCTACGGTCAGGTCCTGCAGCGGTTGCAGAAAGCACTGAATCCCATCTACCGTCGCAACCTTCGGCTCCAGCCTCTCAATCACCTCGAGCGCCGAAGACTTCCGCAGCTCTCGATCCTTCAAATTGATCTGGATGCGTCCACTGTTCAAAGTCGAGTTCGTACCATCGATCCCGATGAACGACGACACGCTCTCAACATCCTTATCTTGCAAAATAATCCGCGCGAGCGCCTGCTGCCGCGAACTCATCGCGCTAAAGCTGACCGTCTGCGGAGCCTCGGTAATCCCCAGTAGCACACCCGTGTCCTGCACCGGGAAGAACCCCTTCGGCACAATCAGAAACAGATAAACCGTCAGCGCAAACGTAGCAAGCGTCACCAACAGCGTGATCGTCTGGTGCCGCAGCACGAACCGCACGCCCACCCCATACTTCGCAATCACGTACTCAAAGAACTCTTCGCTCTTCTTGTAGAACGTGTTCTGCTCACTCTCTGGTGTATGCTTCAACAGCTTCGCGGACATCATCGGCGTCAACGTCAGCGACACCAATGCCGAGACGAGAATTGTAACCGCCAGGGTTACAGCAAACTCACGGAACAACCGCCCGACGATGTCGCCCATGAACAGCAGCGGAATCAACACCGCAATCAAGCTGACCGTCAGAGAAACGATTGTGAACCCAATCTGCTCCGAGCCCTTCAGCGCTGCCTCCAGCGGCGAATCGCCCTGCTCGAGATAGCGCGAGATATTCTCGATCATCACGATCGCGTCATCCACTACAAACCCGGTCGAGATGGTCAACGCCATCAGCGACAGGTTGTTCAAGCTGTACCCCAACAGGTACATCACACCAAACGTCCCCACAATCGAGAGCGGCACCGCCACCGAAGGAATAATCGTCGCCGCGATCGACCGCAGAAACAGGAAGATCACCATGACGACCAAGCCAATGGTCAGCACGAGCGAAAACTGCACGTCCTTCACCGACGCACGAATCGTATTCGTCCGGTCTGTCAGCACCTGCAGCGTCACCGTCGCAGGCATCGACGACCGCAGCTGCGGCAGAATCTTCTGCACCTCATCCACCACGCCGATGATGTTCGCCCCCGGCTGTCGCTGGATGTTCACAATCACCGCAGGCTTCAACACCGCCTCGCGCGCCTGCTGCCCATGAACCGGGGCCTGCGCCGCGGTCCCCATCCACGCCGCCTGGTACAGATTCTCCGCGCTATCCACCGCGTTCGCCACATCCGACAACCGCACCGGAGACCCATTGCGGTAAGCGACAATCACATTGTTATAAGCCGCGCTCGAGGGCAGCTGGTCGTTCGCGCCAATCGTGTATGACTGGCTCGGCCCGTTCAGATTTCCCTTAGCCTGGTCGACATTTGTCGTCCCCACCGCGGCGCGAATATCTTCCAGACTCAACCCATAGTTCGCGAGCGCCGTCGGGTTCGCCTGAATCCGCACCGCTGGCTTCTGCCCACCATTGATTGACACCAACCCCACGCCCGAGAGCTGTGAGATCTTCTGCGCGATCACCGTATCCGCCAGGTCTTCTACCTTCGCAAGCGGCAGCGTATCGCTCGTCAGCGCCAGCGTCATGATCGGCGCATCTGCCGGATTCACCTTGCTGTACACCGGAGGGTTCGGCAGATCCTTCGGCAGATAGCTGAACGCCGCATTAATCGCCGCCTGCACGTCCTGTTGCGCAATATCGATCGACTCCGACAGCGAAAACTGCAGCGTAATCACGCTGCCACCGCCCGAGCTCGAAGACGTCATCTGGCTCAGCCCCGGTATCTGTCCAAACTGCCGCTCCAGCGGTGCCGTTACCGAAGATGCCATCACCTCCGGACTCGCCCCTGGATAAAACGTCTGCACCTGAATCGTCGGATAGTCCACCTGCGGCAGCGCCGACACCGGCAGTTGTTGATAAGCGACGAACCCGGCAAGCAAAATGGCCACCATCAGAAGCGAGGTGGCCACCGGTCGAAGAATAAATGGCTTCGATGGACTCACGAGGGCTGCCCCGCAGCTTCAGTCGTACCCAACTCCGCCTTCGTCCCATCCGCAGCCTTCGCCGGAGCCGTCCGCGGAAACACCTTGCTTCCGTTCTTCAGCTTCTCCTGCCCGTCCACCACAATCTGGTCGCCTGGCTTCACGCCGCCGCTCAGGATCACCTGCGTCCCCTCGGTCAGCTCCACGTTCACCGTCTGCGCTTGAACGTAAAAGTTCGTCTGGTTCTGCGGCAGCTCAATCGTCGGCGGCCCATCTGTCTTCTTCTTCTCCACCAGATCCGCCGGCGGCTGCCCCTGCTTCAACAGATAAATAAAGCTCCCCTGCGTCCCCGTCTGCAGCGCCGAAGCGGGAATTACTATTGCATTCGGCTTCTCCTGCAAGATGAGACGAACATTCACAAACTGATTTGGAAACAGCGCTCCATCCTGATTCTCAAACACCGCCTTCGCCTTCACCGTTCCAGTCGTCGTATCGATCTGGTTATCGATGGTCAGCAAGCTTCCACTCGCCAGATGTGTCGCACCCGCGCGGTCATACGCTTCTACCACCAGCTTGTCCCCAGCACGCGTCCGCTTCAAAACCTGTGGCAGCTGATCTTCGGGCAACGTAAAGATCACAGCAATCGGTTGAAGCTGTGTAACCACCAGCAAACCATTTGTGTCCGAAGCATGAACAATATTGCCAGGATCAACCTGCCGCAACCCAACCACCCCATTGATCGGCGACAGAATCTTCGTATAGCCCAGGTTCACCTTCGCCGCTTCAATCGCTGCCTGGTCCGCGGCCACCGACCCCTCCGCCTGTCCCGCCGTCGAAATCTGCGCCTGCTGGCTCTCCTTCGACGTCACTCCCGCCTGCAACAGAGCTGTATACCGAGCAGCCTCTGCCCGCGCATTCACAGCGTTCGCCTGATCTTTCACAAGCTGCCCCTGTGCCTGCTCCAGCGCCGCCTGATAGGGCTTCGGATCAATCTCCGCAAGCATCTGTCCTTGACGCACTGCCTGGCCCTCACGTACAGGCACCTGCATCAACTGCCCATCCACCCGCGACTTGATCGTCACCGTGTTGTAAGCCGTCACCGTACCAAGCGCCGTCAAAAAGATCGGCATCGTCTTCTGCTGCACCGACGACACCTGCACCGGCGTCGGACGATCCGCCTGCGCAGCCATGATCATCTGGACGTTGTCCTGCTCTTTCCCGTTGCTGCGAATCTTCCAGACAGCAGCCCCCACCACCCCCACAATGATGAGCGCGACGATCCACTTCCGAGCCCCCGAACCCTTCGGCTCGGTCGGAGCTGGTTCGGTCGGGCGCAGATTCATCCTCGGTTCAACGGCCCGAACGTCATCGTGTGGCTCTTTTTCACTCGTCTGCGCTGACAACATGGAGGTGTCTCTGCTCTTTTCGGAATTCAGTTTTCGTTAAATCTGATTACTGTGTCAGATACTCAAGAATAAATGATAATGACCTTGGTCGCCTAAGCAGCCTCGTCGTCGTCATGACGGTTAAAACCAACGCTTTTTTGTACCTGTAAAGGTTTAGACGTAAGAAAGGACGCTTTTGCCTCCCACGGCCCCCGCACTCGACAACTCCACACTGCCGGTGCTCTGCGTCGACCTCGACGGCACCCTCGTCAAGTCGGACACCCTTCATGACTCAGCACTCGCTGTCGCCCGCCACCGCCCGTCCGCCCTCCTGAACCTCCCCGGCTGGCTCCTCCAGGGCAAAGCCGCCCTCAAACGCCACCTCGCCAACACCGTAAAGCTGGACGTCGCCCACCTCCCCTACAACCGCGAACTCCTTCAGTATCTTGAGCACCAGCACGCTATCGGCCGCCCCATCTACCTCGCCACCGCCGCCGACGCCGACACCGCCCACCGCATCGCTGACCACCTTGGCCTCTTCACGGGCGTCCTCGCCTCCGACGGCAAACTCAACCTCGCCGGCAAAAACAAACTCGCCGCCTTCCGCTCCCAGTTCGGCGACAACTTTTCCTACATCGGCAACGCAAGCCCTGACCTCACGCTCCTCCAGAACTGCAAGGAGCCCATGGTGGCCAATCCCACCCCGGGCCTCCGCGCCGCTCTCCGCAAGGCTCGCATCGCCCCGGTCCACACCTTCAACGAGACATCCTCCCCCCTCAAAGCCTGGCTCAAGGCCATCCGCCTCCACCAATGGGCGAAAAACGTCCTCATCTTTCTCCCCCTGCTTCTGGCTCATCTCCGAGCTCCTGGCCTCATCTTTGGATCGGCCGTAGCCTTCCTCAGCTTCGGCCTCTGCGCCTCCGCAACCTACATCGTCAACGACCTTCTCGACCTCGAAGCCGATCGCCAGCACCCCAGTAAACGCCGCCGCCCCTTTGCCTCGGGGGACCTCTCCGCCCTCTCCGGAATCGTCGTTGTCGCTGCCTTCCTACTAGCATCCTTGTCGCTGGCCCTCCTTGTTCCCTATGTCATCGCCGCAATCTCTCCCTCATCCAGCCTCCTCTTTCCGCACAAGTTCCTTCTCTGGCTTGGCATCTATTTCGTCACCACTCTCGCCTACTCGCTCCGCCTAAAACGCGCCGTTCTGGTCGACGTCATCGTCCTCTCCGGCCTCTACACCATCCGTATACTCGCCGGTTCAGCCGCTACCGGAGTCGCCGTCTCCACATGGCTCGCCGGCTTCAGCATCTTCTTCTTCCTCTCCCTGGCCTTCGTCAAACGCTTCGCCGAGCTGGAAAATCTACGCGAGCGCGGCGGCTCCTCAGCCGGTGGACGCGGCTACCACGTCGCCGACATCGAGCAGCTCCGAAGCTTTGGCTCAGCCAGCGGCTACGCCTCGGTTATCGTTCTCACCCTTTACATCTCAAACCTCGACGCAGCCCAGCTTTACCAGCACACCAACCGCCTCTGGCTCCTCGTTCCCGTGCTTCTTCTCTGGATCAGCCGTCTCTGGCTTACGGCCTCCCGCGGCGAACTCAACGAAGACCCCGTCGTCTATGCCATCACCGACCGCCGCAGCCTTCTCCTCGGTGCCGTGGTCATCGCTATAGTCCTGTCAGCTCTTTAGGATTCGGGGTCGCAAAGCTCTTTCGTATCAATAGCTCGAAAGTTTTTCTGGATCTTCGCTAAATTCTGTCAATAATAGAGTTACCGAACTACTTTTGTATCGAACGACGAAAGATCTAACTGGAATTCCGTTGCGTAGACATTAAAATCTCAATATTCCAGAGGGTACATGCCAGGGGAAGCAATTGATGTTGTCATAATTGGAGCTGGTCCCTACGGACTCTCCATCGCGGCCCACCTAAGCGCTCGTAAGGTAGCCTTTCGCATCTTCGGAACTCCCATGTCCAGTTGGCGCCATCACATGGCCGCTGGAACCTTCCTCAAATCCTTCGGCTTTGCCTCCTGCCTCTATGATCCCGGCTCCACCTTCACCTTCGCTCACTACTGTCAGGAGCGCGGCATCCACTACGACGAGGTCGTAACCCCGGTTGCCATTGAGAACTTCATCGCATACGGCATGGAGTTTCAGCGCCGCTTCGTCCCCAACCTCGAAGAGACCGACATCACCTCGCTGCGCCGTTCCCCCGAAGGCTTCGCCCTCACCACGCAAACCGGGGAGACCGTCCTCGCGCGCCGTGTCGTCGTGGCTGTCGGCATTACTCACTTCGGTCATGTCCCGCCCATCTTCGCAGACCTGCCGGAAGAGCTTGTCAGCCACAGCTCCCAGCACACCCACGTCGACCAATTCAAAGGCCGTACCGTCGCTGTCATCGGTGCCGGAGCCTCTGCCGCCGATATCGCCGGTCTCCTCCACGACGCGGGTGCCCAGACCCACCTCATCGCCCGCGGCGATACCGTTCACTTTCACGAGCCACCCGGCGTCGAGCCTCGCCCCTTCTCGGAGCGTGTCCTCAAACCACGCTCTGGACTCGGTCAAGGGTGGCGTTCGCGTCTCTGTTCCGACTTTCCCTTGGTCTTCCACGCTCTACCAGCCAAACTCCGCATTCGGTTCCTCGAAACCATCAACGGACCGGCTCCCGGCTGGTTTGCGAAGGACAAGGTCGTCGACCGCGTCACCATCCACCTCAGCACTGACACAAATCAGGTCAGCATCGCAGACAAACGCCTCAAACTCCACCTCAAACAGAGCGACGGCACCGCAAAAGAACTCATCGTCGATCACATCATCGCCGCCACCGGCTACAAAGTGAAGCTCGAACGGCTCAATTTCATCGACTCCAACCTACGCAGCCAGATGACCCAACTTAACGATGCCCCCGTCCTCTCGACCAACTTCGAATCCTCCATCCCTGGCCTCTACGTCGTCGGCCTCGCCTCAGCCACCAGTTTCGGCCCTCTCTGCCGCTTTGCCTTCGGGGCACAGTACACCTCCAACCGCATCGCCCAGCACTTGGCCGCCACTGCTCAAAGGTCTCCTCTGGGCACATCGACTACTCAAAAGGCAGACCTTATCGCCCAATAACTCTTCTTCCAAAGTTACATACCGCCTCATCTCTGTCGGTCTCACATAAGGCAGAACGCTGTCTGTCTATTCGTCGCTTCTATTTTGCAGGCTACGTCCACATACTCGCGGGAGTCGCTAAAATCCTGTCAACCCCAAAACCCGCTCAAACCCGCTCCCAGCAAGGCTTTTGGCGTGGCGTATCCTCCCATCTCAATGGCGTAAAATAGAAGTAGTCGAGTAAGTAAGTTGAACGCAACTAATCCTGACTCCTCCGTAGGGGCGTGCAACTGCAACAAAATAAGTATTTTAGGCGCAAGTCGTTCAAATAGAGTATTTTACAGATGCGGTACCACCGTAAACTGTTCATTCCAATGTACTTCCGCGCAAGATACCCGAGGCAGGGGAGGGGGGTACCTGACGCGTCCAAGATGAGCTATCTTTTGATAGATACCGTCCTCCCGTGTTCGAAATAACATACACGGGGCAATGTTTACCTTGCGCTTTATTTACAGACTCTGCGGTACCAATCCCTAACATGGACCCTTACGAACGAATGGACGACTCGATCCCCCAGCTCCTGACCTATGACGACGCGGCCCTCGACACCGAATTCACGAGGCTTACAAATCAGGTGCAGGTAGATGTCACCTTCCTCAACTCGTACGAGGATCGAGAGCGCTTCCGTCTCGACTGGCTCGGTCGAAAGCAAGGCCGCCTCAAGCTCATCAGCGAAGCCTGGCTCAAATCGGCCCCGCCCGAAGCGAAGAAGGCCCTTGGCATCCGTTTCAACCAGCTCAAACAGAAGATCGAAGCCGTGCTCGAAGCCCCAACCACCGCCTCACAAGAATCAGCAGTGCAGGGAATCGACATCACCCTCCCCGGCGCCCTCCGCACCCCCGGCATCCCCCATCCGCTCTTGAAGACTATGCACGAGATCGTCTCCGTCTTCCACCATCTCGGCTACAGCACCAATCTCGGTCCCCAGGTCGAGTCCGACTTCTACAACTTCGAAGCCCTCAACTTTCCCCCCAATCACCCCGCCCGCGACACGCAGGACACTCTCGTCATCGCGAACCAACAAACCCGCCCATCACGCGACCGCCTCCTCATGCGCACCCACACCAGCCCCGTGCAGATTCGCACCATGATCGCCCAGGTCCCACCCATCCGCATCGTCATCCCCGGAAAGGTTCACCGCAACGACGCCGCCGACGCCACCCACTCCCCCATCTTCCACCAGATCGAAGGCCTCTGCGTCGATACCAACATAACCTTCTCTGACCTAAAGGGAACCTTGGACCACGCCATGAAGGCCCTCTTCGGCTCCGACGTCAAAACCCGTTTCTTCCCATCGTTCTTCCCCTTTACCGAACCCAGTGCCGACGTCCAGATCTCCTGCATCTTCTGCGGCGGCAAAGGCTGCCGCAAGTGCAAACACTCTGGCTGGATCGAACTCCTCGGCTGCGGCATGGTGGATCCCGCCGTCTTCGCGGCGGTAACAGCGGAGCGCCGAAAAATAAACCCTGCAGACGACGCCTACAACCCCGAAAAGATTACCGGCTTTGCCTTCGGTATGGGCGTTGAGCGCATCGCCATGATGCTGCACGGCGTCTCCGATATCGGTCACTTCTACTCCGGCGACATGCGCTTTCTCGACCAATTCGCATAACGTACCAAGTCACCGCGACCGCGCAGATGTGTCTCGCCTCAAGATCCAAAATCGTGTCCGAAAGGCGCTCTTCCAGGCAGGGTCTTCCCTGAGACACCAAGTCAGCATTTATGGCGTCGTACCTGCCTAGATCCTAGAAAATCTTCAGATGAATCGTGAGATATTTCTTCGGATCGGTCCGGATTGCGGCAACCAGTTCGTTGCTACTAACCAGAAGTTTATTCACATTTGTGTAAGCTGCATCGTCGGTCACGAGTTTACCCAGCGTGCCCCGTCCTTCGTTCACACCAGAGACGAGCGTATTGATTTGGGCCAGCGTATTGCTTAGGTCCTGTCGAAACTTAGGATCTTTAAGCATCAACCCGATACCCCCTTTGCCTGCATCCGCGTCAGCCAATATTGAATTCGCGTGCGCAAGGCTAGAATTCAGATTCTTGTAAAGCGAATCATCCTTCAGCAGCATGCCTGCCGATCCGTGGCCTTTGTCCAGTCCGTTGGCGATGTTCTGCAACTTGGCAACGGTATCGTTCAGGTTGTTATACAGCGAATCGTCGGTCAACAATTTGCCGACCGAGCCGTGTCCCGCGTTCAGATTCTTTTCCAGTTTCAGCAGTTCGTCTACCGCGTTGTTGACCTTGATGGAAAGCTCGGGACTGTTGATCAACTGACCGATCGTACCTTTGCCAGACTCAATGTTGTCGACGATCACATTCGCCTTCGCCAGAATGACATTCAAGCTCTCGATCGTTCCCTGGCTGGCCTTCACAACGTCAGTGAGGCTAGGCGTCTCCAACGTCTTCAACACGTCGCCATCCTGTAGCGGCGGCCCCACGGCAAACTGACTGTTAATATCCACCACAGTATCGCCCAGTACGCCGACCGTCGACAGGGAAGCCTTAGAATCTTTCTTCAAATTAGTGGCGAACTTCTCGTTCATCTTCATCACCACCTTTACAGGCGTGAGTTTGCGCTCCGGCGAGTTATCGATCGTCACTGTCTTCACCGTGCCGATCGTCACACCTTCCAGGTTTACGGCAGCTCCCGTTTTCAACCCAGCAGAGTTTGCAAAATATGTCACCACCGTCAACTTGTGCGATAGAATTCCGAGCCCCGACGAGCTGGTCATCAAAAACAGTAGCGTGACCAGAATAATGGTCGAAATCAGTACGATCACGCCCACCTTTAGCTGTGACCATCGGACCTCCTGCTGGCTGGGCATAACTCTCCTTTAGACCTTGTTGCACAAAAATCCACTACGCGGCGTCTTGTCGCCGTCTACTATCCTCGACACAAAACATGGTGCCAGTAATTGAGAGAATACATTACCTCCCAACTCGCCCCATCACGAAATTCATCGCGCGCCGTATTGCGGTAAAGTGCTTTGTCTTCAATGGATGCCTAAACCGCTCCAATGGTTTCAACTTCCCATGCCATGGCTCAGTCTTCCGCGACAACCACAGCCATTGCCAACTCCCTGCTGTGAGTGAGACTCAATTGCAGCCTGCGTATGCCCATCGCCTTAGCAAGCTCCGCCGCCCGTCCGCTTAAGTGCAGCGTAGGTTTCCCGCTGACCTCCCGGCGCACCTCCAGCTCTTTCCAGTTCACTCCACGGCTGATCCCGGTTCCAAGAGCTTTTGCCCCGGCCTCTTTTGCAGCAAATCGTGCCGCAAAGCTCTCCGCTGCATTTTTTTTACGGCGGCAATAGGTAATCTCTCCCGCCGTGAATACCCGCTCAAGAAAGCGTTCGCCAAATCGGTCCATGCTCTCCTGAATCCGCTTTGTCTCGATTAAATCTGTTCCCAACCCCAGTACCATACAAACCTCCCCACTATCCTCTTACATCTGTTCGGTCCAACGACAAAAAAATCTGTTCCTCTCCCCTTCATGGATAAAATCTGTATTATGCAAGTCATTTATTTTCAATTCTTTTCTCCCTATTATGAGACACGTGACCACGGTACCGCTCCATCGGCTCACGCTTCGCCTCTCATCCTCCGATGAACAACCTACCGGCAAACTACACTCTCAGCCGCAGAGGCTTATTACCCCATGCAATCGCTCGATATACAGGGCTTTAGTTACGAAGAGCGCTACGGCCTTCTGCCTGCGCTTACATCCGCCTTCGCCGACTGCGGTGGCTGGATTCTCAACCGCAAGACACTTACGCCCACCACGATGGAGTTTCGTCTTGAAATTCAGCTTCGCGCTGTAGTCGATCTCTACGCTTCCATCATCTCTTCAGGTCTCGAGCTCACCCGTGCCGGCCATCTCGGCTTCACCCATCTCTGCACCTGCCGCAAGAATCTCAGAACACCAACTGACCTCGGTCAGATCGTTGCCATTCGTCTAGAGATCAGCTTTCTCGAGGACACCACTCTTCAATCTCTCTTTCTGACTGCCGGAGACCCCGCCTGACTCTTTCTCGATAAAAGTTGAGCCTCTCACCGCTCCAGCTTCTTTGGCTTCGGTCCCCATAGCCCCATCCGGAATGGCAGCCCCACTGAGAACTGCAGATTCGGCGTATCCGGCGTCAAGCCTACACCAAAGCTAAGGTCGATCGTTCTTCCTGGCGCATACAGATAGCTTGTACCCAACCTCAATGTGCCCTCAACGAGATAAGACGCCGGAATGTCGACTCCGTTCAACTGGGTTGAACGTGTAAACCGTTGGTCCCAGCTCACCGTCATCGAAGTTTCCGGATTCAACGCCAGTATCGATCCGATCTGGAAGCCTACAGACGACCCCGGGTTGAAGTGGCCAACCATAGTCGCTTGCGGATTCGTTGGATCGTTGGCAGGAATCGTGTGGCTCGCGGCTAGGTTGGCCGTGTAGTTGAGATTCCCGAAGAACACTACCGGGTCGCTCGACTTCGCCATCGTTAGATTCCCTTGAAGCCCCGGAAATCCTGTCCCCAGCGCGATCTGACTGCTCGCTAGGTTGTAAGGATCTTTTCCGGTCGTTGTCTTGAACCGAACATTGGCCAGCATGTCGGGCCACTTTCCATGCTCGGTTACAAGCTGCCGCGAAAGCCCGAATGAAATATCACCCAGTCCAAAGCTGCTCGAAGAGGTTTGGACATTCTCCGCGTCAACGGTTCGGATCAACTCATACCCATATGGGATTGTGAAATCACCCTGAAGTTTGTGCGGCAGCCCGAGTCTTGCCGTGAACGCAGGCAGAAGGTAGTCCTCACGCACTCGCTCGGAGGTAATATCGCCGACAACCAACACTGGTAACAACGCGAATCCGTCGACCGTAACGTGGTCGGCAGATGCGCTCAAATAAGAAGTCGTATTGTCGATCTCAAGCGTCCCTGAAGGCAGCAGCAGGCCTCCACGCACGATTAGCGCTTGATCCAGCGCCTCGGTCGCCTGTCGCTCCGTGTTGTCGTAGGTCGACGTTGACACCACGGAATTAATTACTCGGCTACTGGAAGCTGCAGTCAAAACCGGCTTCTCGTCGACCTTGGCGGGACTGGTAAATCCACCGTTCAATCGCCATTCCAGTTCGCTGACTCGTTCAAGAAGGTTGCGGATAATGGCGTCTCGTTCGCGGAGAGCTTCCTGCAACTTCACGTCGATCGGGTCTTTCGCCTGTGTGGTACCAGTAGTTGGTGCGGGCTTCGTTGTTGGTGCTGTCTGAGCTGCGACAGACCCAGCACAAGTCAACACAATCAGAAGATTTGGTAGAAGTCTCTGCCGCAACATCGAGCCCGCCTTTCGCCTCAATATAAAAACATGCTCGGCGCAGTGACCCCGATCTTGCGAGTGATCACTGTCTCGTCAGGCACCAGCCGCGACGCCACCGAAAGATTTTTTTCTCCGATCATCCGTTCGTCCGGTGGATGAACAACAAACACCACGCCGTTTTTCCACAACGTCTCAAACCGGTCGACCCGCATCGTCATGTTGCCGAAGCCTGGATCGGCCAAGATCACATGCCCAGCGAAGATGCCTTTCACAACGACAAAATGATCGAAGCCTTTCACACGAATCGGGACGATGACCGAAGTCTTCTCCAGCGCAAGATCTTCAATTGACATTCCGCTGAATGCCTCCGCATGGTATCCGCGCGCCTCCGAGAAGTGCTTTAGGTCGAGAAGTGAAAAGCCGCCACGACTGCGTACGCGATTTGCGTCAACGCGATGCAGAATCCAGACCACGATCGACGTCTCCGGCGTGTTGTCTTTGAAGTCGTAGGTCAATAGAGTGCTCAATGCAGCCGCGCCACAACTCATGTCCCAGCGTTGTCGCACCACGCCTTCGTCACGAATCTCTTTCAGGCTGCGAATGTTTTTGCTCTCCCGCACCCCCGACGACGCTGCGGTGTTCTGAGCGGGCGCGGGGGCGGCGGGGAAGAGAACAACACTCACTAATCCAACAGCAAGTATTGACTTGAGCCAATTCATCAGTGTTTTCCGTTCAAATTGGACTGCACAATCGTCCCAACCGTCGAATTCATATTGACGTTCAGGTTCAGCAGTACGTTGATGTTCGAATTCACCGCGTTGATGTTGACCAGCGAACTCAGATTTTGTTGTGCGTTACCGTTCAACGTGAGCGTGCTCAGGTTAGTGCCGGTTAGTGGGCCCGTCAGCACAGACAGTGTGCCCGCGCCCGTAACCAGCCCGTTCGGAGTCAGCGTCGATCCCTGAAAGTTCACGACCCCGTTCGACGTACTCGCTGAAACGCCTGCTGCCGTGATTCGATCCATGGCAGCATCGTTCAGCGGTTGGCCTTTATGCCTGGTTGGGCTTTGGGCCAGTCCTGCTTGTGTTAGCAATGCAAGACTCGCAATCACTAAAAGACGACTCATAAATCCTCCTTGAAGCCGTAAACAGGCGCAGTTCGGAGCTTCGTCTACTCGGCGAAGCTCCTCTCCACTCCTGCTCTTAGTGAAGCTGGGTGATCGAGTTGGTCTGGTTCAGGGTCGGTATGGCGTTCATATTTGCGGAGTGGGCAACGTTGACTCCATTCGCAACCATGCCGCCAGCTGCATTCACGATGTTCAGTGCCTTAGCGTTAGCCTCGGCCGAACCGGCAAGCGTTACGCTGTAGTCGGTGGTCGAATTGATCTTGGATCCATCAACCGCGATGTTGGTCGCAGCAGCATCAGCCAAGGTAACTGCACCCTCGATGTTGTTCGTGATAGCAGTGTGCTTAACCGAGCTGCTGGAAGATACGTCCGACTCTTTAGCAGCAAGACTTGCAACTGTGCTGGTAGCAAACTTGTCGGATGAACTTACATCGTGTCTCGAAGACGAATTTTCAGATGCAGTGATTTTTGTGGCGCTCGCTTCGTTCGATGCTTCTGCAGCCGAAGAAGCATCAGTGGTAGCAAGTGATGCAGCCTCCTTCGATGCGTTAGAGGATGCTGATTGGGTAGCGAACTTGTCCGAATTGGAAGTGCTTGCGGACAACTTCTTGTTCGAAGCAAGGTTCAAGCTGGCAGCCAATGAAGCAGCGCTGTTTGAGGCACTGGTATCGGTTGCGGCCGCATTTGTGGTGGCATTCGTCGCCGATCCTCCATTGGCAGCATGAGTATTGTTAGCTGCGTTTCCGGCTGTTCCCGAAGTGCTTCCACCGCTCGACGCTTTGTTGTTCGACGCTGAATTGCCGCTCGTTCCCGCGTTGCCTCCTGTAGCAGCTGTCGCAGTGTTTGCGGTCGAGCCGAAGCCCACCGTGCTGTTGTCGCTGTTTGCCTTATGCGCCGAAGCATCCAACGTCGCGGCAGCCGACTTGGTGTCACTTGCCGATAGTGCATCGCTTGCAGCAAAGGAATTGCTTGTCGAACTCGACTTGCTCCTGTTGTTGGAAGCAGAAGCCGACGTATCAAGGGTGGAGCGCTTGCTGGCGTTTGCCTGCTGTGCGCTGTTCTCGCTTGTGCTGAAACTGGCCGAGTCGCTATTAGTTCTCGCACTGTCGTCTGTGAAGGACTTACTGTTCGTTGTACTGTGATTGAGGCTTGTCGTCAGACTCGCTGAAGAGTTATCCGATGCAGTTACATCTGAGCTCTTGTTGACGGTTAACTGACTGTCCTGACCACGGTGATAGCCACTCAACGTTCCCGTTGTGGTTGTCCCCTGGCCGATGGCGTTTACTTGGTTTACAGCAGCGCCTTTGGTCGAGGCGTCGCCAGTCAAGCTACTGTCATGCACGTTCACACCATTTGCAACCACAGCGTCTGCTGAACTGACAATGTTGATACCACTGGCACCACTCAAGGTGGATCCGCTCAGATTTACGGCTCCGGTAGCAGAGCTTGTGACACTAGAGTTATTCGCCGCAATGGAAGGATCCCCGGCTGCAGTGAGGTTGTCCATCTGGTTGTCACGCAGAGCCTGCTTTCCTTGCTTGTCCTGCGTTGTTTTGGGCTTGTTCTGACCGTAAGCGGAGCCGGCCACTAGAACCGATGCGGTAACGAGACTGCAAATGATCTTATTCACTTCTGCCTCCTGGGCATTGTTGGACGAGCACGACCGTATACGCAGACGGGAGGCGCTGCATAGCGGACAGTCAGACGCGCCATCATGGCGCTTCTCCAGCTATTGGAGAGCGCGACGGTGCATCGCACGTATGTTCGATTTAGGGCTTCAACTCAGGCGAAAATGAAAACTGAGCCTTGAAACGTAAGTGCAGGTGACGCATGCGAGGAGGCGGTTGCCCACGCCAGTCGCGTTCATAAATCCGTTCGTTCGTGAAGCCCAGCAATATTTATTGAAGTCATCCCCACTTTGCATAATTACCGCGCAGTAGGTTGGAGCCCATGCAGAAGCTTTCTCAGACTTCCGACGACGTATTACGTGCAATCTGTGTTCCAAATTGCGACCCAGCATTCAATAGGGGATTTCTCATTCTCCTGTTTCGCACCATGCACCAATTT
Organism: Tunturiibacter lichenicola; assembly: GCF_051013355.1. Classification (GTDB taxonomy): domain Bacteria; phylum Acidobacteriota; class Terriglobia; order Terriglobales; family Acidobacteriaceae; genus Edaphobacter; species Edaphobacter lichenicola_F. The sequence continues at coordinate 3,176,732 of NZ_CP132944.1, forward strand.
GCAAATATTTGTGGAAAACGGTGTCCCGAACATGCTCCCACACCGGTAACTAAATAATGGATCTGCGGTAACTTAGACCTAATTTTCTCAGTTTTCACAGCCACAGGTTCTCGCGGGCATCTGTCACCGTCCCAGATTTATCTTCGTCCTACGGTGCATCACGCTGTCCGAATCTCCAATCACAAGGACTCCTGGTTGCCGCCATCCCTGCGTCAGTATCAATCCAAGCTGCGTAGCGTCTCCGGCAATCTCGAAGACCGGCTCACTTGTCACCGAAGAGCCCCCGGCGACCTTCGCGGTCAAATTAACTCCATTCACGCCGGATGATTCCTTCCACCGTCTCTCCTGCCCATCCACCAGGTAGGCCTTCATCAAACTGTTGCTCGTTGCCGACCGTCCACGGTTTGTAACCCTAATGGATACACGAACGAGGCGCCGCACATCCCGGGGCACAAATCTGGGCACTTCTTCGATCCCCGTCACTGTAAAACACATGTTGTTGAAGCACTGTATCTCGCCGATCGCCACCACTTTTTGCTTTTGTACCAGGGAGACCCCCGCCAAGACGCCCAGATACACCACCCACACCCCGATCAACCACTGAAGCCCGCGCTTTACGCGCAGCTTCTCTCCCCGCAGCCACGCCACCAAAACCCCTAGTACACCTAATCCTGTCCAGCCCACTGTTCCCAGCAGTAAAACCTCAGTGGCCCTCATTCCCACCCCATTCACGATAGACTTTAGAGAAGTACATGCCTCATTCTTCCACGTTGCCCCCCCAGCCCGACCGCAGCTCCGCCACAACGCTTCTTCAAACGACGCCTGACGGTACCCTGAATTCGACGTCTGCGCCTATCATCCTCGCTCGTGATCTGGGCAAGACCTATCGTTCTGGCAAGCTTGAAGTTCCTGCGCTCCGCAAGGTCAACTTCGCCATCACTCCCGGCGAGTTTGTCGCTATCGTCGGCCCTTCCGGCTCAGGTAAGTCCACGCTTTTCTACATCCTGGGCGGTCTTACGGGCGCCACTACCGGTTCGGTTCTGATCGATGGCATTGACTTCGCCACACTCACTGACGCCGAGCGCACTAAGACCCGTCGCGCCAAGATCGGCTTTATCTTTCAGCGTTTTAACTTGCTGCCGACGCTCTCTGCCATGGGGAACATCGAGATTGCGCACGATATCGCCAATCTTGGCGCGTCTACGAAGCGAGAGTTGGACCGCCCGCTCCTGCAGCACCTCACGGAGATGCTTGGCATTCAAGGGCGGCTCGATCACCGGCCCAATGAGCTGTCTGGTGGCGAGCAACAGCGCGTCGCTATTGCCCGCGCGCTCATTAACCGGCCCGCCATTGTTCTGGCCGATGAACCCACGGGCAATCTCGACACGAAGAACTCTGATGCGGTTTTGAAGATGCTTCGCCAGTCCAGCCGTGAACTGAAGCAGACCGTTTTGATGATTACTCACAATCCCGAGGCGGCTCAGATTGCTGACCGAATTCTCTACATGCGCGATGGCGAGATGACCAACGTCGAAGACGGTAACGGCTAAATTTTAGAGCGGATTTTTTTTCTGCGGTCGGATGGCGTTTTTGCAGGGGTTTTTGCGAAAACAAGCATGCAAAACGTGGTTTTTTGATGGTCAAATCGTGGTGGAATGCGTGGTAAACGTGGTGATTCGACACCACGTTTTTCGGCTCCAGAAAAAGTGCCAAATTTTTAACATATTTTTTCGTGGCTTTAAAGTTTTTTGGCCTGCGTCCCAAATTTGAGCCACCGATGTGCTCTGTTACGATCACGAGGCGTGTTGAACCCCTTCCATCGCGAACCTGAACTCACCTTTGCTGACGTCTACCGTCCCATGTCCGATCTGGAGTTGCAGAGTCTGCTCGCCGAATGGCACTCGCTGATGCCTGAAGCCCGCCTGGCCCTTGAGGCTGAGTTCTCTGCGCGCAAGCTCGACTACGCCGAACCCCCTGTGCCTGTCGAAGATGCTCCGCCTGAGTTCCGTGAGCTTGTCACTATCCGCCGCTATCGCGATCTCTCCGAGGCTATCGTCGCTCGTGCCGTCATCGAGTCTGCGGGAATCTTCTGTTTTCTCAAAGACGAGAACCTCGTTCGTCTCGACTGGCAGGTCTCTAACTTCATCGGCGGCATCCGTCTTCAGGTCGCATCCAGTGATGTCGAAGCGGCTGAGGCGATCCTCTCGCAGCCTGTTCCCAGCGAGTTCTCCATTCCCGACCAGCCTGGATTCCAGCAACCCCGCTGTCCCCGGTGCACCTCCACCGACATCATGTGGGAGCGTCAGGGGCGCAAGGCTGCACTAGCGTCGCTTTACCTCTTCGCGCTGCCGTTGCCTCGTGGTTCGGAGTCCTGGCACTGCAACAGTTGTGATCTGCGCTGGCAGGACGACGACTAGAGTCGCGCTATCGTGTACGCGGAAAGACGACTGTCACCATCGTCGACACAAAGACCGGCGCCCCGTTCAACAGATATGGCTTGAATGTCCATTGACGCAGGGCGGCGAGTGCGGCGCCATGCAGGACCTCCGGCCCGGAGACAGCGGTCATCTGTGCCACCCCGCCGTGATCGTCGATCGTAGCGGCTATGACGACCGCGCCGGACATGTTGGCTGTCGGATTGACAGGATCGACCTTGTGGACGACGAGTCCTGCCATCACGCCTGAGGACACTCGCACGGGGCGGTCTTTGCTGCCCACCGGAGAGCTGCTCACTTCAGGGGCGTTTGCCGGCTCCTGCGCCAAAGCTACTGCGCTTGCCGAACTCATTGTCATCAACATCGCCAGTGACAGGGAGATTGAGAGATGTGACCGCATGGAATTTCCTCCTCCGAGAGTCTACTTCATCTTTTTTCGTTGTTATCACAATCGCCACCCGGTCGGCATATGATGCGGACGAATGATGTTTCTTATCAGAGTCTCTGGAATTTGCGCGGGTTCCTGGGATCAGGTATGTTCGTCGCGGTACGATGGACGCAAACGGTCTCAGCTGTCGAATAACGAAATAGAGTAGGAGCGCTCATGCCCTGGTATCAACTCGACGACGCCAACGACCCCAAACTTGACCAGCTTGCAAAGCAGTACAACCTCCACCCTCTCCACATCGAAGATGCACGCAATCAGGACGAGAGCGTCAAAGTCGACACGACGTCCATCTACACCTTCGCCGTCTTCAAGCCTGTACGCCTCGTCCCGGATCCCGATAACCCCGGCGAACAGATGCCGACCTTTTCTCCTATCGACATCTTTGCGGGGAAAGACTTCCTCATTACGATCTCTGATCCAACTTGCCCGACCAGCGAACAAGCGCTCGCTCGCGCGCGTCGAGATGGCGATGACGAACATCCCGGTAAGCTTCTCTCTCTCATCCTCGATACCATCGTCGATCTCTACTTTCCTGCCATCGATCACTTCGACGACCGTATCGACCAACTCGAAGACAAGGTCTTTGACGATCCTTCGCCTGAGATCCTGCAGTCTGTCTTCGCGATCAAGCGTGAGCTCATCGATCTACGTCGCGTTCTCGTTAACACCCGCGACGCTTCGCTCCACCTTCAGCGCGACCCCGACACCATCATCGACGCCGAGCATCAGCCCTACATGCGCGACACCTACGACCATGTCGCACGGTTGCTCGACTCTGTTGAAACTCAGCGCGATCTTCTGAACAACACGCTCGACATCTACCTGTCTTCGGTCTCGAACCGCACGAACGAAGTAATGAAGGTCCTGACCGTTCTCGGCACGATTGTTCTTCCTGTGCTCGCCATCTCCGGCATCTATGGGATGAATCTCAAGGGCCTTCCATTCGAAGACTCGCCGCATGGGGCCGAGTGGGTTGCCCTCGTGACCGTCATCGCTACCGCAATTCTTCTCTACGCCCTCCGCAAGATGAAGTGGCTTTAGCACGCACGCTCACGTCACCGGATCAAAGCAATTTCGACGTCTGTTGACCCCGCGAAACTTCTTAAAATTCGAGACAGCATGCGGCTGCCCGTTCCTGCATCAACTATCTACAGGACGGCAATGCCGCCAAGGAGATTCGAATGACCGACTATCGTGTAAGCCAGGGAGAAGTTCAGGAAGATCAGATAACCGCAGCCATCGAGAAGGTCACAGCACAGGTTCCCTCCAGCGCTTATCTCGCGCTTGCAATTGGTTCCATGGCCGTCTCTGTCGGCTTTCAGGCTGCAAAGAAGCCGCATTCGGCTCTCTTCGTTGGCCAATGGGCTGCACCGTTTCTCATCCTTGGCATCTACAACAAGCTCGTAAAGCTTCATGGGTCCGACGGCACTACCCATGCTTAGCTCGCAATGAAAAGCCCCGGCGCGCATGGCCGGGGCTCTTTCAATATTGACTCGACTTCTACCAGAGCACCCCTTCTATCGGCACCATAGCGGGTGGCAGCTCTGTCTCTCCCAGCAGCTGTCGCAGATTCACTTCGATAGTTGTCGTGATGGAAGTAAGTGGGACATCATAGATCGTGTTTTCGAACGGATCTTCCAAATCCTTCCCAATCCTATTTAGTGCAAGAAAGATAAAACCCACCAGCGTCGATCCGAGCGGCGTAAACCATCCCATGGCGGTTACCAGCGCCAGCGGCAGCAAGAAGCAATAGATGTGTACGAATAATTCCGGAAAGTAGTCATACTGCTTCGGCATTGGTGTGTTCTTGATCCGCTCCGCTCCACCTTGCGCATCTGTAAGGTCGTTTAAGCTCTCGTCCATCGCTTGCCACTGCATGCGATCGATCCAGCCGCGTACCTGGCACTCGCGCAACAGATTGCCCATGATCTCCTGGATCGAGAGCGGAACGTTCTTCTCGTTTCGTAACCCATTCAATTCGCGTTCACTCATCAGCGGGGCTAACTCAGCCCACGGTTCGAGCTTTCTCAGGTGTTGTCGCAGCGCGTGTACGTATGCGATTTGCAGATGCACCATTCGCTGCTGCATTTGCTTGACCTCTTCGGCTTCATCGCTCTTTGAGGGCAACATTGAGGTCGTGACCTGACGCCCCCAACTGCGGGAGTTGTTCACGATCGCGCCCCACAGCGTTCTCGCCTCCCACCAGCGCGCGTACGCCGACTGGTTTCGGAAGCCAAGGATGATGCCGATCGCTGATCCGAAGAGCGCCAGCGGAATATGCGGCAGCGCAATCCAGTTCAGATGCATCACCTGGTAGGCGACGACCACACCTAAGTCGTAGAGGACGAGCAGCAGCAACGGCTTGCCGACGTAGATCAACATCTGCTTTAGCTGCGGCCCGCGGGGGACGATCACTTCGTCTCGCCTCCTATAGTTACTGGCACAAAGACTCGTCCGCCGTCTTCCGAGATTCGGACTTCGCCTGTGCCGATGTCGTAGACCCATCCTGAGATCGTCAGTTCGCCTTTCGCCATCGCGCCGGCGACCGAAGGATGCGTGCGCAGATGCTGCAGTTGCAGGAGCACATTTTCCTCTGTTAACTGCCGCAACGAATCACTTGGCCTGTCGTCTTTGTGAGCCAGTGAGCTGGCAACGCTCAACGCTGCCTGCGCATTCGTCAGCCAGCTTTTCACGGTGGGTAACTTCTCCAGGCTTGCAGGATTCAGTAAGGCTTTCATCGCGCCGCAGTCCGAATGGCCGCAGATTACGACGTGCTGAACCTTGAGCGCCGAGACGGCATATTCGATGACCGCGCTGACGCCGCCAAGCATCTCGCCATAGGCGGGCACCAGGTTGCCGACGTTTCGCGTGACAAAGATATCGCCTGGTTGGGACTGCGTAATCAACTCAGGATCGATCCGCGAGTCCGCACAGGTCACAATCAAAGCATGCGGTTGCTGCGGCACACTTGCCGCCTTGACGTAGGCATCTTTGTTGTCCGGATAGATGTCCGTCCGAAACCGCCGAATTCCTGCCTTCAGTTCTTCTAATGCAGCATCCATAGTTCTTCCTTTCGCGATACGCAGAGCTAGATAGAGTTCGACCCCATACATGATGCCGTCTTACTCGACGACTGCCAATCTATTCTTTCCACTTGATGTTGCATCCAATGCTTGTTCGCTGATTTGGATCGGGCCGCTCGCCTGCGATCACTGCGTCCATCGCGGCGCGCAGATCTTTTCCGGTTACTGGGATATCATTTCCGGCGTCTCCGCGTCGAGGCCGACTGTCATCGAGCTGACCGCGATAGACCAGCGTCATCTGCGCGTCGAAGAGGAAAAAATCCGGAGTGCAGGCCGCATCGTAGGCGCGCGCTACCTCCTGCGTCTCGTCGAAGAGGTACGGGAAGCTGAATCCGAGTCGCTGTGCCTGTTTCTTCATCTCCTCGGGGCCGTCCTGCGGATATGCCTCCACGTCATTCGACGAGATTGCGGCAATGGCGATTCTGCCTTCGTAGTCTCGCCCGATACGTGCCAGTTCTTCCTCGACGTGTTTGACGTAAGGGCAATGCACGCAGATGAACATCACGAGCAGGCCGTGGCGACCCTTCGGAGATGTTCCTCCTCCGGGGGTCTGGTTCTCTGCATCGGACTGGCCGTCATCCCAACTAGTGGCAAAGACGTCGTCTCGCCCCCTGGCTTTGCCACTGACGACGTCCATCAGCTCAAAGGCCGGAGCTGTGCTTCCCAGCGCTACCATCGTCGATTGTGTCTTCGACATTGCATCCCTCCACCACTACCTCTCCGATAATAGCCAAATCCGGGCGTTGGCATGAAGAACGTGCGGTCAAACGGTACGATTCAATCAGTGTGGTCAGGCTGGCCAGGGCAGTCTACTAGAATAGCCGCATGGTCATCCACACCTTCTTCTTCCGATGGAAAGCCGGTGTCACGGACGCGGAGAAGCTACGCGCTCAAGCTGAGATTCGTGCTTTGCAAGCCCAGATCCCCGGGATTCTTGAGACGAATGTGGGGGTGAATTTTTCCCCGCGCTCGCTGGGGTACGAGTTCGCCGGCGTCATGAAGTTTACGGATCGCGCGGCGTTGGAGGCCTACTCGACTCATCCCGTTCATCTTCAGCTTCTCTCGTGGCTGGTTCCGCTGATTGATGCGATTGAGGTGGACTTCGAGGCTTGATCGTTTCGGAGTGCGTCCTGCTGCCGTTTTGCTGCATTCGAATCTACTTCGGACAGGGATCGGAATCAATCTCAACAATTCCGCACACGGTCGCCGCACCCTATGCTGGAGAGACCATGCTCGTGCCTCGTACCCTCCCCGGCGGCCGCGCCACGCGCGAGGATCTTCCAGTCGGCCCTAACAACCTGCCCCTCTGCCGGTGGTGCGACCTCGAGATTATCGCCAGGCGTCGGCGCACTTTCTGCAGTGACTACTGCGTTCACCAGTGGCGTCTGCGCACCGACCCCGGTTATCTTCGCGACCAGGTCCTCACGCGCGATCGCGGCATCTGTGCTGTCTGCGCGATCGACACTCTCGCAGCCTATAACGCACTGAAGAGAGCCCGTGGCGCTGCTCGTGCCGCCGGCCTGCGGCTCTATGGCATGAAGACCATCACCACGCGCCGCAGCCTGTGGGATGCCGACCACATTCGGCCGGTGGCTGAAGGCGGTGGTCAGTGCGACCTCGACAACCTCCGTACGCTCTGCCTTTTGTGCCATCGCGAGGCAACCGCGGAACTCCGCAAGCGCCTCCGCCTCACCCGCGCCGTCCAGCCTCATTAATAACAAGGGGGCCACAACAAAGCCATCATCCTGACCCTGAGCGAAGTCGAAGGGGAAGGATATCTGTATTTCGTTTTGCACCTCAAACGCCCTGAACGCATCCCTTCACCCATAATTCTGATACTCCTTCCAGAACTCCGGCCACGGCAGGCGAGGAGAACCGCAGACGAAGATGTCCGGATGCGACTGGCTCTCTTCGTTTTTGACTCCCTCCGAGTTTCCGTTATGCCCTGCCAGCCTGCATGACGTGAATGCCTTCTCTGCAGCCTCGCGGGAAAAGCCAACAACCATCAGCGTGGAAGGAGGCACTGCAGGATACCCACGCAGCCAGGCCGAGTTCGTCATGCTGATGGGCATGGGCAAGTGATACGCAGCCCCAAGAATCTCCACTGCGCCCTGCTCGCCGTAGTTTCCCACCAACACCGCGACACTCTCGCGCTGCTCTGGCGGCAGGGAATCGCGGATCCCCGCGACGGTTCGCACTAACTCGTCCCAACCAATCTCCTCTCGCAGATCGCCGTTGTACTTGAGCGCAAATTGCCTGAGCGGGCCGCTCGACGCGAGTGGAACGATGATGGCGAAGACGAGCACTCCCCACGCTATTAACGCGGTGAAGAACAGACCCTGAACGGCAAGCCGCCACGGACGCGTCCTCGATGCTACCCAACGTTCGCGCGCCACCGAGCCCATCGCCATCAGCATTGGATATGCCGCTGCGAGGTAGTACCCTCGCCCTTTGCCGAACGCAAACAAAGCCAAAGGCACGAGGTACATCCATGCCAACAGGCGATATCTACGATCTCGCAGAAAACATACCAGCCCGACGATCCACAACGGGGCCGCGACTGGATTTGTGCAGATGATGAACTGATCCTTTATGAATCCATTCGCTCGCCCCTGCCGAACGTCGCGTATATGGATGTGCTGCAGGAAGTGCTCTGAGATAAATCCGTGGCGCACCTGCCAGACGAAGTTCGGCGCAAAGATTACCAGCGCTATCGTTACACCAATCCAGAACCAGATGCTGCCGAGAAACCGCCGCGCCGGTGTTAGTACAAGTCCGCTGAAAATACCTGCGATGAAGAACAGGATGGTGTACTTCGTCATCAGTCCAAGGCCAACGAATACGCCAATCGCGACCCACCACTTTGGGTTCTCGGTTTTGAGCAGCCGAATTACGAAGTAGGCGATCAACACCCACCACAGATAGTCGAACGAGGAGTACTGGAACTCTGTCCCTTCGAAGACCGGCAGCGCTGATGTCGCCACGACCAGCGCCGCCTCGATCTGCGCCAGCCGTCCACCGCCAAGCTGTCGCGCCATCAACCCTGTGACCACAATCGCCATTGCCTGAGCGATGACCGAAAACATCCTCAGCCCCACCATAGAGACTCCAAAGAGCTGCAGCCCCACTCGCTCCAGAAATGGTGTCACCGGCGGGTAGGCTACGAATCCCCAGTCGAGGTGCCGGGCATCGCTCAAAAACTGGAACTCGTCGCGATGAAACCCGTACCGCCCATTGGTCAACAGATGAATCACTGCGACCGCGAGAGCTATTCCTGCCACCTCCCACACGCCACTTCGCGAAGCCGTTCCGGCAGTCGCGGAACTGTCTTCCAGGACCACACTTTCCATGCATCACCTCGCTGTCTCACGACGCTACGCAACACATTACATGCAGGTTCCAAAGTTAAACCAGCACTGTTTAGAGTTTCACCGCAAGGAAAGGAGCAGAACTAGGGTTCCAGCATCAATTCGCAGACACCTGAGTGGCAGTTCAGCTGCCCCGTCATTACAAGGTTTGCCTCAGAGTTTGGCGGTGTGAAGCCGGTGAGGCGTGCCACCTTTAACTTGCTATCGCCGCCCGGCAATTCTTTTCCCCAAGCCGGTGCAGTTCCCACAATTTTCCCTTTGTTAACCAGCAGGCGGTACTCCGCAATATCGACCATCCCCTTCGATGGACCGAGAGAAAACGTTCGCATTGCCTGCAAAGCATTCGATGTATTTGTAGAAGCAGATTTAGCTCCTTTTTTACGTAATGCGTCGACATAGCTTTGTATCTCTTTTTCTTCAGTCCCGGGAACTTTTTTCATGGTTGAGCTGTTACGCCGCGGGATAGTTGCGAGACCAAGTTCGAATACTGTCAGGGCTTCATCTTCCTTGCCTCTGGCTTCGCACACCTGACCCAAATGCTTCGCAAATGTCTCGGATTGTCGGTTCATCCAGGCTGCTCTCAAATATGGTTCCGCTTCATCACTCTTGCCTTCTTGGTAGAGAATCCATCCCAGAGTGTCCCAAGTTTTTACTATCAAACGGCTATTTGTTATCAATATCTGGGGTCCTCGGTCCAGCGTCCATTTCCTACTTTCGTCAGCGAATTTATCGAGTGCAGTTCGCGCCGCAGATTCCGCCAGGGCCAGTTCCAGCTTTGCATCGGCCAATTCATAGGCACTGTCATTCATCATCTCTGGACTCTTCGTTGTCTGCATTAGCACAAGTAAGGTCGCTCGGCCTTGATCCGTCTTCCCGGCAATCAACTGTGCTCGGCCTAAGAGCAATTCGAGGACTTCACCTTGTTTTCCTTCGGGAAGTCCTTGGATCCCTGCCTCTGCAACGGCGGCGGCGCCTTCTGCATCACTCTCTTTCAACAATAATCTAGCTAGTCGCGCATGAGGCGTCGGATTGTGTGGTTCCGCTGCCGCCCACTTCCTCAAAGTTTGTTGCACATCGTTGTCTAGACCTGCTTTTGTCTGGGCTATCAAAAGCCGCTCATAGATTCCATAATGATCGGGATAAAGTGAGAGTTCCTCATTGTAGCTGTCGATAGCAGCCGAGGTCTTACCTTGTTCGATCTCCAGATCTCCGTAGCTTGCCCAAAGGAACGATCGTTTCGAATCTAATTGTTTCGCTTGATCAAGCAGGGATTGCGCTCGATCGAAGGTACGCAATTGCAACGCAAGGCGAGCGTCTTCGATCAGTTTGGCAGCATTGGGAGTTTCGTCGGCTAAGGGGGGTGGGGTCGTAGTATCTACTTTGCCTTCGTTTTTGTCGGCGGGTCGCACCAACTGGATCCACTGGTCGTGCGCCAGATCCGCGTCATCGGCCCACTTTTTGTAACTCTTCGAGTCCGATACCGGCACCTTTTGCTTCAAGACCTCGATGCGGCGCTCTGTGTAGATCGTTCCCTTCTCGAAGCGGTAGGTCTCATCGTATGTCGCGTAGGCTGAACTTTTGTGAATTGCCTCCGGCAACTCGACTCCCCATCCGTCTGGCAGTTTCATCGCTGCTGTGGACGTCTCGACGCGTGGAATGCCCAGCAAAATCGTCTGCACCGGAGGATTCTTCTCATCGACCTGCGGCAGGAAGACTGGCGCGAGCTGAGGGACGATCTTCAAGTTGTCCCAGTCGCCGCCCTTCTCCCGCTTGTAGTCATAGCTGATCGTCAATGGATCGGCTGTATCTTCCAGCCGGCTCACTTCGCCTTCGCTCGTCGTTCCCTGATATCCCATTCCCTGCGAGAGCTGTTGCACAAACTGCGCATACTGGGCGGGCGAGATCTGCCGCAGCGCCCCGCGCACCGCAATCTCCTCGTCTCCACGCAATGTCAGCACAAGCTTCGACTGTGAAGTCCCGTCTTTATCGAGCGTTCCTACCGCAGTCATCTTTTGTGTCGACGGAAAGGGAAGTGTAGTGGGTGTCCGTTCTATCTCGGCAACACCAGTCTCTGGAACGACCAGCGCTTGCTTGTCTCGAATCACATAAGCCAGCGCTCGGTAGGGTGCTACTTCGGCTGTTGCATCCAACCAGATCTGCTGGCCATTGACCGATACTGTCGTAATGAGGTGGTTGAACGAGGCCGGCGAGGGAACGGCCTCGTTGAATCTGATGCCCGCGCCGATCAACACCGCATCCGGATGCAGTCCAAGGGTGTTCAGCATCGCCGCCAGCAGCGTGTGTTTGTCTTTACAATCTCCGTACTGGTTCTGCAAAACATCGGAGGCCTGATGCGGCTGGTATCGCCCGATGCCAAAGGCAACCCCGATGTAGTGGATCTGCGTTGAAACGTACGCGTATACGGCGCGGACTTTTTCCTCCTCCGTCGTCTTTCCGGCCACCAGCTCCGCGACCTTCGCCTTGACGTCTGCATCGGCGGTCATCCGGTCGCCCTCAAGTCCTTGGTACCAGGCTCCCACCGCCTCCCAGCTCTTGAAGGTTGTCCAGGCCACGTCGGGGAGCTTTCCGTCCGTAGCGTCCAACTCCTGCTCTGCCGTCAGGACCTGCTTCTTCTTGAGCTCCTTCTCCGCGTCCGCCTCCTTTCCAATTGTCAGCTTCTTCTGGGAGGAGACCCATCGATAGACTCGATCCCCGCCATCGACTGTCTCCGTGGGTTTGTTGGCCGGGCTCCACACACGGACGTAGACATCCTTCGGGACGCGAAGTTCGAGTGTCTGCGAGAGGACGACTTCGTCAACGGAGAAGTTCTCCTGGCCCCAGAACTGGCCCACAGCCTCAGCCTTCTTCAAGACGACCTTTGCCTGCCATTCCAGGGTGTCGCCAACCCGAAGATTGCGAACGGGGAGCTGCAGGATCTTGAGGTCGCTGTAAAACGGAGCCGCCTGGGTTACCGGACTCGGCATCTCGATCGCCTGATCTACCGGCGTCGCGACGACGGTACCGTCTGCATGCCGTACGCGAACGTAGACAATCTCTGGAGTCTGGGTATTTGACGTAAATGGCAGGTTGAGAACGCTGACCTGCTTGAGAGTCGCCTCCGACTGGACTCGGGCGCTGACGGTCGTTAGTTTTACTCCGGTGCCGTCTGCCCCCATCGTGTAAACAGAGTCCAGGTGTTCGACGACGGTCGGCTCCCTCGAGTAGTCCGTAGAGGGCACCGATCCGTTTGGAAGAGCCGCGTTCGCGTTCGTAGGGGATGTTGGAGAGGCTGGATTCTGTCCGAAGACACTAGTAGAGAACCAAACAAAGAAGGCCCAGTGAAGCGATCTAACTTTCATAACGTATTAGCTGTATAGCAGAAGCCACCTAACGGCAGCTATTGAAATTGCTTAGCTTACGGGAGGGTATGCAGTTTCGGGACAAAACGTCTCGATTTCGCATTAAATTGATTTGAGCGCGTGGGTTCGTGCGCCGCTTTCCACATTTCCACGCCATTCCACAGCGTTTTTGGAGCAATTCGGTACTTGTGGTTTGGCACCATCGCGCCTACCCTCAAAACAGCACTGTTACTGAGTGGTAAATCCGCTATGGACGGGCAAATTCCGCAAAATCCACAGCAAAAACCAAGTTTTTCATCTATCCGTCACATTAATCCCGCGTTAACAGGGGTATTCGCACAGCTAACACAACATGTTGTGCTTTATACTTGACACACCCCATAAGGGGCGTTACTTTCACGACTGCAGCCAAGCAAGACAAGGCTAAGTTCTCCACAATTTTCAGGTACGTCCGACCCCCGCTGGCTCCCCGAGCCTGATAAATAACCAGCGACTTCGGCGTCAGTTTTACCCCTCAGAGCGAGAGCATTCGGGGCATCGAAACACCAGATTAATCATCAAATTAGAAGGAGTTACTCCCCCATGGCGACCATCCCCAATCAGACCCAGAAGCAGAGCCAGACGCCCACCAGCGCCGCCCACCAGACGACCTCGCGTGCCCCGGGGCTGACCTTTGATCGCCACTTCACCAAACCGGGTGTCTCCCCCTATGACGAGATCGTCTGGGAGCTCCGCGACGCCATCATCCAAGACTTCAAGGGCAAGACCATCTTCGAGCAGAAGAACGTCGAGGTTCCCGCCGACTGGTCCATGACCGCGACCAACATCGTCGCCAGCAAGTACCTCCACGGCCTGAACGGCACCGCCGAGCGTGAGTCCGGCGTTCGCGCCCTCATCACCCGCGTCGCTGAGTCCATTCGCGACTGGGGGATGGCCGATGGCTACTTCGCCAGCCAGCAGGACGCCGACACGTTCTATGCCGAGCTCGCCCACCTTCTTCTGAACCAGAAGGTCGCCTTCAACTCGCCTGTCTGGTTCAACGTCGGGTGCGATCGTCTTGAGCCCAACTCCGACGCCCAGAACTGGCACTGGAACGCCACCACCGGCAAGGTCGAGTTCTCTGTCACCGGCTACACCAAGCCCCAGTGCTCCGCCTGCTTCATCAACTCGGTGCAGGACTCGCTCGACTCCATCCTCACCCTCGCGAAGACCGAGGGCATGCTCTTCAAGTGGGGATCGGGTGCAGGCTCCAACCTCTCAGGCATTCGCGGCTCTATGGAAACCCTCTCGGGCGGCGGCACCGCATCCGGTCCGCTGAGCTTCATGCGTGGCTTCGATGCCTTTGCTGGCGTGATCAAGTCCGGCGGCAAGACCCGTCGTGCCGCCAAAATGGTCATCCTCAACGTCGACCATCCGGATATCGACGACTTCATTCAGTGCAAGGTGAAGGAAGAGCAGAAGGCCTGGCACCTCATGCAGGCGGGCTACGACGGCAGCGGCCCAGACTCCGAGGCTTACAGCTCCATCTTCTTCCAGAACGCCAACAACTCCGTCCGCGTCACTGACGAGTTCATGCGCGCTGTCGAGACCGACGGCACCTTCACGACTCGCACCGTAAAAGACCGCAAGCCGGTGAAGGAGTACCGCGCCCGCGACCTGATGCATCAGATCGCCGAAGCAACATGGCAGTGCGGCGATCCCGGCATGCAGTACGACACGACCATCAACCGCTGGCACACCAGCAAAAATACGGCACGCATCAACGCGTCCAATCCTTGCTCGGAGTATATGTTCCTCGATGACTCCGCTTGCAACCTTGCTTCCTTCAATCTCCTGAAGTTCCTCACTCCGGGAGGCCAGTTCGACATCCCCAGCTATCGTCACGCCATCGAGATCGTCACCACCGCGATGGAGATCATCGTTGACTCCGCCGGTTATCCGACGGAGATGATCTCGAAGAACTCGCACGACTACCGCCCGCTGGGACTTGGGTACGCAAATCTCGGTGCGCTGCTGATGGCCTTCGGCCTTCCGTATGACTCCGACGCTGGCCGAGACTTCGCCGCTACGCTCACCTCGATCCTCTGCGGCGATGCCTACTGGCAGTCGTCGCGGATCGCCGAGACGTGCCCTCCGCTTGGTGCTGCGACTCCGCTTACGCAGAGCGCGCACATTGAAGGCGGAGCCTGCCCCGGCTTCTACGTCAACCGCGAGCCCTTCCTCGACGTCGTTCGCATGCACCGCGCTGAGGTCAACCACATCGGCAAGTCGAAGAACTCCGCTGAGCCTTTCTTCGTGCCTCAGCTCGACCAGCTCATCGAAGCCAGCCGCCACGCCTGGGACGGCGCTCTTGCTCACGGTGAAAAGCACGGCTATCGCAACTCGCAGGTCACTGTTCTCGCTCCCACCGGCACCATCGGCTTCATGATGGACTGCGACACCACCGGCATCGAGCCTGACCTCGCCCTCGTCAAGTACAAAAAGCTCGTTGGCGGCGGCATGATCAAGATCGTCAACAACACCGTTCCCTCGGCGCTGATCAAGCTTGGATACTCCGAGTCTGAGGTCAATGCCATCGTCAGCTACATCGACGCCACCGGCACGATCGAGGGCGCTCCCTCCATCAAGGCGGAGCACCTCGCAGTGTTTGACTGCAGCTTCAAGCCCTCCAAGGGAACTCGCAGCATCTCCTACATGGGCCACATCAAGATGATGGGCGCCACGCAGCCTTTCCTCTCGGGAGCCATCTCGAAGACCGTCAATCTGCCGCAGGACTGCTCCGTCGACGACATCGCCGAAGCCTACATGGAGAGCTGGCGTCAGGGCCTCAAGGCCGTCGCCATCTATCGCGACAACTCCAAGGGTACGCAGCCCCTCAACGTCACCGCGCAGACCGATGCCGACAAGAAGGGCACTCGTTCCACCGAAGCCGTCGCCGCCAAGCCCAGCGAGTCCGAGCTCGCCGCACGCCAGCAGCTCGTCGAGGCCATGGAGACTGCGACCTCGGCTCACGCCCGCATCCACGCTCTCGAAACTCAGCTCAAGGCCATCGCCGAAGCTGCTCTGCAGAACTCTGACTCCGTCGACGCGCAGTCCCCACCGCGCGCCGTTCGCCACCGCCTCCCTGCCGAGCGCGCCAGCGTTACACATAAGTTCGGCCTCGCTGGACACGAGGGCTACATCACCGTCGGGCTCTACCCCAACGGCCAGCCCGGCGAGATCTTCATCCGCATGGCCAAGGAAGGCTCCACCGTCTCCGGACTCATGGACTCCTTCGCCACCGCCGTCTCCCTCGCGCTCCAGCACGGCGTGCCTCTCCGCGTCCTCTGCGAGAAGTTCGCCCACACCCGCTTCGAGCCCTCCGGCTGGACGGGCAACGAGCAGATCGGCTACGCCAAGTCGATCATGGACTACATCTTCCGCTGGATCCAGATCCGCTTCCTCTCTGGCCACCAGTTCGACCTCTTCGCTGGCCTCAGCCCGCAGAACCAGGGAACCGATCAGGGGCAGACCAGCATCCCGATCGAAGGCACCGTCAACGCGCCCGGCAACGTTGTTATCCCCAACCTCTCCGCAGCGTCGCAATCTTCGTTGTTGTCATCCCGCGAAGTGGAGGGATCTAGTATTAGCAACTACGACAGCCACGAGCACACACACACCACGACTCCACCCCAGCAGGGAATCGCACCCGACCTCAGCGCTCGCAGCGGACTCGAATCGTCCGATCCTTCCTCGTTCGAAGACCGCGGCATCTACCACGCCTCCGACGCCATGAAGTCCATGTACGAGATGGGCGATTCACCCTCCTGCGCCACCTGCGGAGCCATCATGACCCGCAGCGGCTCGTGCTACCGCTGCATGTCCTGCGGCAGCACCTCGGGATGTAGCTAGAAACTTTTCTGTACTTTTAGTGGAGTTTTTGTGGGGTGACGCATAAGGCTAAAGTTTTACCCCATAAGGCTAAATTCGACACCCCATAAGGCTAAAGTCCTTATGGGGTGTGTATTTCTAGCGGCTCCAATGTGCGACGTTATACGATCAAGGGTCTCTCGTTAGTCGAAGTTGATGAGCTACGCATCAAGAATGAAATCGCTGTTTGAATTCCTCATCGATCAAGTATTTCTGCGCACGAGCAAGCACTGCGGCGATATCGGGTTCCTGAGTCTCTATTGGATAGCGGCGTACAAGGTCGAACGCAGGCAGCGTGAGGCCTTCGTAGAAGCTGGATCCGGTTACATCGAGAGAGTTGGTCGAGAGCAAAGCACCTCGATCGAAGATCTTCGTGGAGCCCGTCGCCGGGGTACTGACAGCAGTAGCCGGCTCACGCACTCCGGTGACCTGCAGATCAACGATGAAGATGGTGCCATATGGGGATTACAAATCCAACGTCCCCCGGAACGACGAATGTATCCCGATCGGAGCGAAAGAGCTGGGCCCACAGTGGATGGAGCATACTCCGATGCTCTGTGGTCATCTGAGAGTGCAGAGACCAGGAGTGCAGAGACCAGCGACCTGCCCAAAATAATGTAGCTGAATATACTGCAAGCAGGATGGCTGCAGCCCACGGCATCCAGACCCGCCACCAATGTGGCCGACTTCTTGGAAAGCTTGTCTCTGAATCGCTTTTTTCCAGCAGGGAGTCTGCCACGGGCGCCGCAAACATTGCATGGGGTTCCACGGTCCGAAAGACCGGAACATACGTTCCCTTCGGAATCTCCACTCGGATCACATCGTTCTCACCATCAGTCTCGTAGTACTCCTGCAGCCGTTTTCGCAGGTGTCTTGCGTAGGTGCGAACAATATTGTCCTCCCTCGGATCGAAGCTATCGCTCCGCTGGAAGACGTTCAATCCAATCTCATACTCCGAGATGCGCACCATGCCGTCTTCACGAGCACGGCGAGAGGCATAGGTCAGAAATGACGATAGGAGTGGAGATCTTGCAAAATGCCGGCTGCTCACGATGCGCTCTACTGCCGCATATTCCTCGTTCGTTTGGGACCCGGCGACACTAGTCATGTAAGACGTTGAGACGAAGATTTCTGCCATCGAGATGCGATGGCTACAACATTGCGTAGCCTGATCCTAGAACGCGCTTGTGAATGCTGCGTGAATGAATTCACCGTCCTGCATCAATCGAGAAGGTGTATACACCGGTTTCTGCATGAATACACATCCGTGTAACCGAGGAATGCAGCGCAATTCAGTCTCTAGGTAACGAGATTTTCATACAGGGGCAAACTCCTGAAATGATCGCCCCTCCCGCTTCAAATCTGCTGCGCGAAGGAGGTGTTTACACATAGCCATCACTTGTACGCCCTCCGCCTGTTCAATACTCTCCTTCCTATACCCGGCAGTGCAACAGATTCTGCGTTGCGGTCCGCGTTTCAAGAACGGTTTCGATCCCATTTTTTTAGGCTGGCCTTTATGAACTCTCTCCGTCTCCGCCTCATTGCGCTTGCGTCGTTCTCTCTCCTTCTACCGCCGGCTCTTTTCTCACAGGCAGGCGTCGCATCGCTCTCAGGGCTTGTCACTGACCCTTCGGGGGCTGTTATTCCCGGCGCTCCGGTCACGGAGACCAACATAGACACACAGGTCTCCCGCACTACAGTGACAGACCACTCCGGCTACTACACCTTCGTCGGTCTGCCGGTCGGCCACTATCGTGTTGCCATCATCCAGACAGGTTTTCAAACTCAGGAGACCGACCTCGTCCTCGACCCCTCCGAGCAGGCGCGCCAGGACTTTCATCTCGCTATCCAGGGAGCGACCACTCGGATCGATATCACCGAGGCCAGCCCCCAACTCTCCCGTGACGATGCCTCCATCGGCACGGTCATCGACAACCAGACCATCGTGGGAACGCCACTCTACCAGCGCAACTGGGACGATCTTATCCGACTTGTTCCCGGTGTCCAGGCACAGCGCTTTACCCAGCAGAGCGGAAGCAGTGTCTCGGGCAGCACAGGCCTCTTTGTCGTTCACGGCGTCGGCAACGAGCAGAACGACTACATCCTCGACGGTGTCGATAACAACACCTTCTCTGAGAATCTGCAGGAGCTCTCCGCTTCGGCATCTCGTCCCTCCGTCGACGTAATCAGCGAATTCAAGGTCATCAGCAGTGCCTACACTGCCATGTATGGCCGCAGCCCCGGCGCACAGGTCGACGTCACAACCAAAGGCGGCACAAACAATATCCACGGCCTGCTCTTCGAATATCTCCGCAACCGCGTCTTCGACTCGAACGACTACATCACCAAGTCGCAGGGTTTTCAGAAGCCAGAGGAGATCCAGAACCAGTTTGGCGGCAACCTCGGCGGTCCTATCTTGCGTGACCGCCTCTTTGCTTTCTTTAACTATGAAGGCACGCGCATCCGTCAGGGCGTCACTCGTATATCAACCGTTCCTCTACCGAACGAGCGAATTGGAGACTACAGTCCCGCCACCTCCGCGGCGGTAGGAGTCAAATATCCGACCCTCCGTAACCCGGCGACAGGCCTTCCGTTTGCGAATAATATGGTCCCGCAGTCTATGTGGGATCCGTTTGGCGCGAAAATTCTCAATGCCTTCCCACTGCCCAATCAGCCAGGCGACTTCAACAACTATGCACGAACCGCTTCTGTAATCGACGACAATAACAGCTACAACGGACGCATCGACTGGAACGCCAGTAACAAAGACGCCGTCTTCGCCCGGTACACCACGTCGAATCGTACCCGCGATGTCCCCGGCAACTTCGGTGGCATCGCCGACGGCAGCAGTACCTCCTCCTGGGGCAACTCTACCCTCAAGTCATGGGCCGTTGCTCTCGGCTGGAGCCACATCTTCGGTCCTAGCCTCACCAACGACTTTCGTTTCGGTTTCGTTCGCAACTTCTCCTACGATCAGCAGCAACCCTTTGGTCTCAATGATCCCTCCGAGTTCATTCCCGGCGTCCCCTCCAACCCCGCCACGAGCGGAGGCATCGGCATCACGGAATACATCAGTCACGCCGTGATCGGTTCGCCGGCATTCCTTCCCAAGCAACAGGTGCCGCAACAGTTTCAGTACACCGACACCGTTTCATGGATCAAAGGCGCGCACTTCCTGCGCTTTGGAACAGACGTCCGCGCTCCTATGCGCAACCTCTATCAGGATGAGGACTACACGAACGGTGGCCTCGCCTTCGCTGGTGTCTTCTCAGGGGACTCCTACATCGATGGTCTCCTGGGTGATGTCTACCAGGCCGCGCTCTCCAACGTCTTCTTTGTCGACCAGCGCATCTGGATGGCCTCCGGCTTCGCTCAGGATGATTGGAAGGTCACTCCCAAGCTGACGCTGAACCTGGGTCTGCGCTACGACTTTGCGACACCACCCTACTCGGCGAAGAACCAGCTCGCAAACTTCAATCCCGCCGGCACGGGATCTCTGGTCACGGCTACAGCCGGTTCGCTCTCCGACCGCAGCCTCGTCCAGTTGAATAAGACCGACTTCGCTCCCCGCATCGGCGCCGCGTACTCGCTTGACGACAAGACCGTGATCCGCGGCGGCTACGGTATCTACTATCTCCTGTTCAAGCGTGCCGGCAGCGAGGATCAGCTTGCCCTCAATCCACCAGACCTGCTCGAGGTCACGCTCAACCCCAACGGAAACAAGCCGGCCTTATTCCTCCAGAACGGCTTCCCCGCGAACACCCTGAATCCAGCTAACGTTAGTTTGTCCACCCTTCACATTCACGCCATGCAGGCCAACTCGCCCACGCCGTACACCCAGGAGTGGAGCGTCGGCTTCCAGCGTGAGCTACCCGCGCGAATGGTACTCACGATGGATTATGTCGGCACCAAATCCTCAAATCTCGACATCATCCGCGATCTGAACCAGTTCGTCCCCGGCACCACAACCTTCCCCTATCCTCACTTCGGCTATCTCGAGTATTCGGAGGCAAACGGAGTGGGCAACTACAGTGGTCTTGAGACCTCGATGCAACGTCGCTTCAGTGGCGGGCTGTCGTTCGAGGCCGCCTACACCTGGTCCAAGAACACCGGCACCACCTACGAGCAGACCTCCAGCAATGCCCTCAGCGGATCCGACATTCCCCAACGCGTGGTGCTGTCCTATCTGTACGAGCTGCCCTTCGGTCACAACAAGGCGTTCCTTCACTCTGGACCTGCTGCAGCACTACTGGGTGGCTGGCGCACCTCGGGCGTCTACACCTACTCGTCGGGATCGCCGTTTACTGTAACCTCGGGCGGCAACTTAAGCAACGACATCGATATCTACGGAAACGCGACGTCGCTCCCTAACGTCACAGGCCCGCAGAAGATCGTTGGCAACGTCAAGTGCTGGTTCTACACCTCTCTGAATAAGAGCTGTCCGGCACTTTCGCTCAACACCACGGATCCCTATGTCATCCCGACGGCGGCCAATCCCTACGGCAACGGTGGCATCAACAACCTGCGCGGACCGCACACCAACGTCTTCGACTTCGCTCTCATACGCGACTTCGATCTCCAGGAGAAGACGAAACTCCAGTTCCGCTGGGAGGTCTTCAATCTCACCAACAGCGTGCTCTTCGCGCAACCTGACTCAGGTCTTCTGGACAGTGGCGTCGGCCAGATCACTACGCTCGCAGGCGATCCGCGCATCATGCAGTTCGCGCTTCGCCTATCCTTCTAACCTCGCCACATGCTAGACCTCGAAAAAACGACGAGGTCCAGCATGTGGGCTACGCATAGCGACACCACGTAGCAGAAAATAGTACAAAGGAAAATTCAGCATGCGTCCCAAGTCCGACTCGGTCTTCACTCTTTTACTCCTCGGCCTCTCCGTTCTGGCTGCCCGTGCCCAGGGCCCGGATTTGGACTTCCTCAATCACAATCAGCCGCTTCTGGATGCGCACAACTGCTATCCCTACGAAGGGCATTGGAACGACCGTATTCAGCGGGCACTCGCCTCGGGCTATCCGGTCTCGATCGAGCAGGACCTCGCATGGTATGTCGATCCCGCTACCGGCAAGGGTCGCGTCGTCGTCTCGCATACGTCGCACACAACCGGCAATGAGCCTACGCTTGAAGATTATTTCTTCAAGCAGGTTCGCCCTGTCGTTGAAAAAGCTATCGCTGAAAACAAGCGGAGCCAGTGGCCGGTCATCGTCCTGCACTTCGACTTCAAGGATAATCAGGCCCCGCTCCTCCAGGCTGTCTGGCAGATCCTCGGCGAGCATCAGGATTGGCTTTCGACTGCCGTAAAGACAAGCGATCCAGCCACACTCTCGCCGATCGACAGGAAACCCATCCTCGTCGTTACCGAAGAGTCCGATGAACAGCAGAAGGTCTTCTACGACGACCTCGCCATTGGTGAGCGCCTGCGTCTGTTTGGCTCGGCGCACGAGCACGCCATGCCCAAAGGCATGCCGATAGAGCAACTCATGCACCTTGCCGTCAGCGTCACACCCGAGGAACTCCTCAGCGAGGCGCCAACAAACTACCGTCGCTGGTGGAATAGCTCCTGGTACACCGTGGAGGAGGGTGGTGAGCCACGCGCAGGCGACTGGACTCCAGCGGATAACATGCGGCTTCACGCGCTCGTCGACCACGCCCACAAGATGGGCTACTGGGTCCGCTTCTACGCACTCGACGGCTTCGCGCCCGCCGACGACCAGGGCTGGGGATCCGCCTATAACTTCGGCTCGCGCGAAGCAGTTGTTCTACGCTGGAAGGCCGCGATTGCAGCCGGCGTCAACTTCATTGCGACGAATCAGTACGAAGCGCTTGCTCCTTATCTGAAGCAGGAGGCGAAAGAGCTTCGCCCCGCAGCGTCCGCGAAGTCTGACAAGTAATCACTTCGACAACCCTGCCGCCGGAGCCTGCGTCCAATCCACGACGCAGGCTCCGGTACTTCCTTCAAGAACAATCCCTGGGAGAGTGGATGATCTTCGTAGCTCGTCAACGATATAGGCTCCTCGGCCTTCTGCTTACCGCGCTCTGCGGCAGCATGGCCACAGGCCAAACCTCTCCGCCACAAGACGAAGGCGATCTTCGAGCCGTCATTGTGATCATGCGCCACGGCGTCCGAGCTCCAATCGAGAGTGAGACCCGCTCCAGCGCCTACAACGCGCAGCCGTGGCCCGCATGGCCAACCGAGCCCGGCGTCCTCACACCCCACGGAGCCCAGGCCCTGCGCCTCCTCGCCGACTTCTACCGCATGCGTTATCTGACACTCCTGCAGTCGAACTCCTGCGAACATCCAGGCATCTACGTAGAGGCCAACACGACGCAACGCACCATCGCCTCTGCCAAGGCACTGCTTCCCGGCCTCTCGCCGCAATGCACCGTCCAGGCGCACTACTTCACCGACCGGCCGAACCCGCTCTTCTCTCCGTCGAGCAATAGCGCCGTTGATCACCAGCGCGTCACTGACGCCACCCTCGGCAGAATGGCCAACCAGCCCGACTGGTTCACAGGCGCATTCGCCCGTCCGCTCGAAAAGATGCACAGTGCTCTTACAGCCTGCGCCGGCTCCGGCTGCGACAGATCCACACCGGACTTCCGCACCATCCGCGTTCAGAACGGTGCCGCCGCGCCCCGCGATTCGCGCGTCGAAGGCGCCGTCACCCTCGCCGCCGACTTCGCCGAGAACTTCCTGCTCGAATACACCGAGGGCATGCCAATGTCGCAGGTCGGATGGGGCCGCATCTCCCGCGCAGACCTCGACGACCTCATGCAGATGAACACGCAGTATCACGACTTCATGCTCCGCACTCCCTACGGAGCCCAGGTCGCTGCCTCCAACCTTGCCGCGCATCTTCGCGACACCATTCTCAGCGCTGCGTCCGGCAATGCTACGCCATACCAACTCGGCACCACAGCCGACCGCTTCATCCTCCTCGACGGGCACGACTCGAACCTCTCCTGGCTCGGCGGACTACTCCATCTCGACTGGCTGTTGCCCGATCAGACCTTCAACGCCACCCCACCCGGCAGCGCACTCGTCTTCGAGGTACACCGCAGCCGAGCCAGTGGTGGCGCGACCGTTCAGGTTCTCTTCATAAGCCAAACCCTCGATCAGATTCGAGATCTCCGTCCGTTGACAGGAACTGAACGTCCGTCCATCGCGCCCATCTTCGTTCCTGGCTGCAGTGGCGTTGCGCCCGCCTACGAATGCACCGTGGAAGAGTTCACCAGGGTCGTCAACTCCGCCATTGACAACCGCTTCGTCGGTGACTCAACCAAAGTTGACTCACCGAAATTGGACTTACCCAAAAAAGCTGACCCTCGTAAATGATCAAAAAATACCGCAGCCTAATCACTTCGTTCGTTGTTCTCGCCGCTCTGGCGCAACCCACACTCGCCGATCCAGTCGATTGGGTAAACCTCTACATCGGCACTGGCAGCGGCCCCGTCGGCTACGGTCGCACCATGCCCTTCGTCACGCCTCCCTTCGGCATGACCAGTTGGACCGCGCAAACCAGGCAGAACCATCAGCCCGGCCTCTCTTACAAATATCAAGACAACACCATCTCAGGTTTTATGGGCACCCACCAGCCCGCCCTCTGGATGGGCGACTACGGCTACGTAACCCTCATGCCCGAGGTCGATTCCCTCAAGCCCGCTCCCGCCGAACGCAAACTGCCCTTCACTCACGCCGACGAGACCGTACGACCCGACTACTACTCCGTCACCATGGACGCCGGGCACTCCCGCACAATCCGCACCGAGCTCACTGCTACCTCCCGTTGTGCCTATCTGCGTTTCACATTTCCCGCAAACGACTCATCTCTCGTTCTCATCGAAACCTCTCGGCCAGGTATCGCCGGCTACGCCCACGTCAACACAGCCGACCACGAGATCACCGGCTATAACCCCGACCGCATCGACTCCGGCCTCGGCCCGCTGCGGCTTCCAAACTTCAAGGGCTACTTTGTCGTTCAATTCCGCAAGCCCTTCGCCGACGCAGGAACCTACCCCACCCAGCCGCAGCCAGACCTAGCCACAGGAGCCTTCGTCAGATTTCACACCACACACGGAGAGGTCATCGAAGCGCGCGTCGGCACTTCTTTCATCAGCCTGGAGCAGGCGCGAAAGAACCTTCAGTCCGAGATTCCCACGTGGAGCTTCACCGCTGTCCAACAGTCTCTACGCCGCCAATGGAACGCGAAGCTTGGCGAGATCTCCATCGATGGAGCCACCGAAGATCAACGCCGCATCTTCTACACTGCGCTCTACCACTCCATGCTCTATCCGCGCACATTCTCCGAGCACGGCCGCTACTACAGCGCATTCGACGACCACATCCACAACGGCGAATCCTACACCGACTACTCCATGTGGGACATCTTTCGCGCCGAGTTCAGCCTGCTCACCCTCGTCGCGCCCGAGCGCATCGGCGGCATGACCCAGGCCCTCCTCCAGGACTATCAAGAAGGCGGCTGGATGCCCAAGTGGCCCAACCCCTCCTACACCAACATTATGATCTCCACCCACGCAGACTCGCTCGTTGCCGAGGCCGCTGGCAAAGGCTTCACCGGCTTCTCTCCACGCGTGGCCTGGGACGCCGTCTACAAAGACGCCATGACGCCACCCGACGGAGACACCACGCGCTCATGGCGCGACCGCGAGCCGAATACGCCATACGAGGCGCGAGCCGGGCTCACCTATCTCAAAACCCTCGGCTACATCCCCGCCGATAAAACATCCGAAGCCGCCTCGAGCACCCTCGAAGACGCCTACGACGACTGGTGCGTAGCCCAGGTCGCGAAGTCGCTTGGCCGCACCGCCGACTACAACTTCTTCCTCCAGCGTTCGCTCAACTACAAGCACCTCTTCAATCCGCAGACCGGCTTCATGCAAGCCCGGAACTCCGACGGATCGTGGGCCAGCCCTGCCGCCGGCTGGACCGAAGGCGGACCCTGGGTCTACACCTGGGATGTGCTGCACGACATTCCCGGCCTCATTCAACTCATGGGCGGCAACGACAAATTCAACGCCCGTCTCGACGCCTACTTCGAAGGCGACTACAACTGGCACAGCAACGAGCCCAGCCACCACGTCGGCTATCTCTATGACTTCGGCGGCCAGCCCTGGAAGACCCAGAAGACGGTGCGCGAGATCGCGGAGAACGAATACGCAAACCAGCCGTCTGGCCTCGATGGCGACGACGACTGCGGCCAGATGTCCGCGTGGTACATCTTCACCGCACTCGGCTTCTACCCCGTCAACCCGGCATCGGGCGACTACATGATCGGCAGCCCTCTCTTCACCCGCGCCACCCTCCAGCTCAGCCATGGCCGCCACTTCACTGTCATCGCGCAGAACAACTCGGCAAGCAACCTCTACATCCAGTCCGCCACCCTAAACGGCAAGCCGCTAACATCCCCCGTCCTCCGCTACCGCGACATCGCCCAGGGAGCAACGCTACGCTTCGTCATGGGAGCGAAGCCATCCTCCTGGGCCTCTTCCTGGAAGCCTTCGCCTATCCAATGAACCTGCCGCCCTATGTTCCGCCGATTAAAAAAGGGAAGCCCCATGCTCGGAAGCACAATGTCCCGAAGATCTCTCTCCAAGAAACTCTTGCTAAGACGATTCTCGCTCGCGACCACTTTCATCTTCGCCACCGCCACCACCATGCGTGCCCAGGAACACCCCAACCTCAGCGGAACCTGGAAGCTCAATCTCGCAACCAGCGACTACGGCGATTTGCAGGGACCGGACACCCGAACCGACGTCATCAAACAACGCGACGGACGCATCAGCGAGTCTGTAACCGCTGAAGGTCGTCATCGCAGGCAACAATACACCCTGGACTTCGCCACCGACGGCACCCAGACCACTCTGCCCCCCGGGATCAAGATGGGCCCCGTCACCATCCTCAGCGTCTCGGCCCGCTGGCAAGGCGCCTCCCTGGTAGTCACACAGAACCTTCGATTTCAGGGCGCCACTCTTGTCGCCACCAACACCTATGCGTTATCCGCAGACGGCCACACCCTCACCATCGCCCTGGCGTTCGGCGGCGACAGCAAAGCCGCCGCGACATTCGCCTTCGATCGCGTCGATGCGCTCTGATCAGAGTGGGTATTCGAGATAACGCAACCGCTTTTCATTGGGACAATCACGACCGAAAGCGCATATAGAGGCGATCCAGGATCTGAACGCTATCTCGCAAAAGCTGTACTGACTTGGTCGACTTAGCATACTTCTAAATGATTGGCCCGGGCATCAATACTGAGATCTTGCGCACCAGTCAAGCGAATGACAAATGGGTATGGAGACTGCGGTTGGGTTTATCGATGAAACTCTCACTTTAGTCGTAAATGGGCGTCGAAACTTTCATCGTATACTTTCATCGATCTGCCAATAGGAAATCGCAAGTTGTTCAAACAGCTGTAAAGAAACTTTCACTATATGTATTCGCACATTTGTTGTCGGCGGCTGCCGCAGAGTCTATGAAAAAAGATGTTGGATCGGAAACTTGGCAGGCACAAAAATCGATTTTGTTGAAGCACTTGAGACATGGCAACTTGGACGATTTTGTCCAAGTCGTTTGTTCGTTCATCAAGCAGGATTTCGATTCAACTCTGGCGCTTCTAAGTACTCAAAGGCTTCTCACAGCTTCGCGTGACGTAAAGACAACCGCGTATCTCTGCAGGAATCTTCTCGATCAAATCGATTTGCTGTCCTTATCAGGTAAACAAAAATCTAAACTAAAAACTCATTTAAAAATAAGTACAGAATTTCAGACAATCATGGCGATTCTCGCTAAGAGATCGAGCCAGCTAAAAATTTGGAATCATTCATTCACAACCCTAGTAGTCCAAGTTGCGAGGAACATAGACTTCGTTGCGCTTCGAGTTCATCACGACGATGCTTTGACGATGGCCGAGATTGCGCCATTTGATGGGAAAGAGGTGTCGGAGAGCTTCCGAAATGGTTATGTTCGAGATGTTTCAGACGACGCGAACGTCATCATAAACGAAGCACGAAGACTGTTCAGAAAGGGGCAGCTTGGCTCCGACGACAGTCCGGTCGATGTTGATGACTTGGTGGAAGCATTTGAAGTAGCTAGTGACACCCTGAAAGTGGGTCAGTCTTGGGACTTCTATTCCTACAAAAGCGCTCACGCCGCAGTCACCGATGAATCGATAACGATTAGAATCCAGCAGACAAACCAGCAGAGAGCTTGGGACTGGTCCAAAACTCGTCATAGTTCCGCCGACTCAGTTGATAAGACTCTTTTCGGAAAAGTTTATCTGCCTGCACAGCAGAAGCACCTCAAAGCTTTATCCGGATTGCAGCCTCAGAAATTAGAAGTATTTTTGGAGAGCCCCAAAGGGGAAGAGTTGCGAAAGGATCTTCGCAGCGTTAAGGAAATCATTTCCTCTAATATCTTGAAGCACGTCGGGCGAGACCTTGATTTAGATGCAAAATTCACCCTTGAGGGGGGTATCTTCTCAGCGCGAGAGTTGGCTAAAGTATGGGGCATCTTAATGTTCTATATGGCGTGCGGAAGGATATGGCAAAGAGCTATTTACGACGCAACAAATTCAGTCATTGTAGCCACTCTTAGGAGAGGGACTCTCGTGCTCGCTATTCGAGAGTCATTAGAAGTAGACGAGACGAAGGCTCGATCACTTATCGATCAATTCGAACTCGTCATAAGCCAATCAAATCGCTGGGACTTATTTTATCGTCCTCTAATTCACTTCAACGACTCCGAAGTAATGCTTGCCTTGACGGTCATCGAAACATCGAGATTTTACAGAAATCTACTGACGATCATAGTCACTGAAAGTGGCGGAGATCTCTCAATGAAAGGTAAAAAACATCTAGACCTTCTTGAAAAAGATTTCACGAGAGCCGGATTCCGTATCCTGCGAGATAAGAAAATATTCGATGCGGGGGGAAAGCCGCTCACCGATGTCGACCTCGCCGTATCAAAAGACGGCGAAGTCATATTATTTCAGAGCAAAATACTTATACAGTCCGACACCAGCTACGATGAATGGAAAATCGACAATATATTGAAGGAAGCGGCGGAGCAAATGAACAGCTCAATTCCTGAACTTCAAAGGTTTTTAGCAAGGCACGCAAAGGGACTCGCGATCGATCCAAAAAAGTGCAACGTGACACTAGCTTTAGTTACAAACGTATGGAATCACACAGGTGCGGAAGTTGGAAAATACTTGGTCGTGGACACTAGCTACCTATCAATGATTTTGGATGGGGCGACTGTTTCCACTATTCGAAGCGACACAAATGAAAGACTTGCCCGCCGCAAATTCATTGCGGGCGATTTTCCGACAGGGCAAGAATTCGTTTTCCTGATGAAGAATCCGATTCATCAACAGGTGTTTGAAAAAGACGAACCGGCGTGGGCAGAAATCACGATTTGAGATCGGAAGTTCAGATTCCACGCTCTGGGAATCTACGAGGTGAAGCAGAAGGAGGGGGTGGCGGGCGGCCCATACACGAATTCAAGCCCATAATTGGGTGCCCCATCCTTCGCGCTTCTGCGAAGGGTGGGATACAGAACTCTGAAAGTTGAGATCTGGGCATTCGAGCGAAGCACGGTTCTCCAGGACGATCAATGAAAAAAGCAGTACCCTGAATGGGAACAAAGCGGAGGAGACCATGCCTCTATCACCGCGTGAGTTACTGGAAAAAGAGTTGGAGTCCGTCGTGCGAGATATCGATGCGATCGAGTACCAGATCGCCAGCGATCCTCCCGACACCACTGGCGAACTGCTCCGCCTGCGAGAGATTCAGCGCACCTATCGCGGTATGGCTGCAAGCCTCAAGCAGGCCATTGCGTTGGAAGACTCACATTTCATCGCATGAGTGGGCATTCGCGTGTCAGCCGGGTACCCCATATCTTGATTCTAAGATTTGGGAATTCGAGCGAAGCTTCCAGACCTGAGCTATCGCCACTGAGGCACCACTCCCGTCACCAACGCTCATTCCATGAGGCGGGTTGCGCGCCGGGATCGAAGAGCGGCACCATCCGTGGGGGGATCATTTCTAACGTATAGCCACCGCTATTGGTCCCGCGAATCGGCGTAGATGAAGCTCAAAAAGGGTTTATCGCGTTGTGTCACTCGACGAAGCTGTTTTGAAAACGGAAGCAGCCTCGCTCGGCAGATCAGACTGGGACTATAAAACGACTGGCAAGGGCAACGGTTCAGCAGGCACGGTGTGAAGGCCCCGCGCACTGCGATTGGTCGCTTGGATGGGGATGTCGATCATACCGCTATTCTCCGCAAAGAAGCTGCGCAGGCAGGCCGCGACATCCTTCGGTCTGTCGAGAGGAATAAAGTGTCCTGTGTCGAGCGTAACCACTCTTGAGTGCGGGATGAGCGAAGCGGCTCGCTCTACGAACGAGGCCGGCAAAACATCGCGTGATCCCTGGAAGATCAGCGTGGGCATCAGCAATGCTGTGAGTTTGGCTGGGATTTCACCCAACATATCTTCAGGTTTGCCCCAACGTACGAGTCGCATGAGCTGCCAGGAGCCGGTGAGGCCAGAGAATGGTTCATAAAACGCGCGCAGCAAAGCTCCGTTGAGGCGGCTCCCATGCCTACGCTTTGGATTGCGAGAGAAAAATTACGGGCATCACGCGGAGCAATGTGCAGTAGTTTCGTGAAAATTGGGAATGCGATGGCGCCCGCGCCTTCGCTGGCGCCGCCGCCTACCAGAGAGCCGAAGACCATGGTGAGCGCGACTCTCCAATCCGCAAACAGGTGGTGGATCGCTACCCAACTAGTCTTCGAGGGAGATCGGGACAGCGGAAGTCATGACGCCCGGATCATATGAGTTCCGTTCGCGGCCGCGCCGCAAGAACACGCTGATCACCACGGCCGCAAAGGCCACGCAGGCCAGATACACAATAAAACGAGGCTGATAAGACCCTGCGCGATCGTACCAGTGTCCGATCGCCATGGGACCTGTTGCGCCGCCGATGGCATATGCTGTCCAGGTCAATCCGTACAGTACCGAAAAATGCCGACGACCAAAGTAGTGCGCTAAGAGATATGGTGCGACATCGGCTTCGCTACCCAGACCCACCCCTAAGATCGCGGCTCCTATGAGTGCGACGGGCGATGTACCCGCGTAAGAAAGGATGAGAGCGCCCATCGCCGAAAGCAGAAGGACGAATGTTTGAATACGCTGCGGCGAGAAGCGGTCGATGAGAAATCCGACACATAGGCGTCCAATGATACCGGCGCCACCGCGAACAGAAAGCGCAAGCGCAGCGCTCTGCGCCGTGATCCTGTGCTCCGTAAGAATCGCTGCCAGGTTCGTCACCAGCCCATTTTCGCTGAACGCCGAGAGCATGATGATGCAGGCCAAAATCCAAAAGGATCCAGTACGAAGTGCGGCGGCGACAGTCATACCATCAGCAGACGAAAGGTTTTCATGCGCTACGCCCGTATCGGGCCGGTTGCGCACCAGTAACGCAGTCAGAGGCAAGCCCAGCAAAGCGATGCCGCCCAGCAGCACATAGGCGCTTCGCCACCCATGATTCGCGATCATCCATTGGGTAAGTGGCGGGATGACGATCGAACCAACTCCACTGCCCGTGAGAACCATCGCAAGCGCGAATCCTCTGTGCTTGTGAAACCACGAGAGCACAGTGCGTGCATACGCAAACTGCGCGTTTCCATTGGCGACCAGTCCCAGCACAAAAAATGTGAAATAGAACTGCCTGATGTTTGGTCCAAGCCTGCTGAGCGAGGCGAGCGCCAACGCAAAGATCAGGATCGACGGCAGGATGATGCGTCGAGGTGGGAAGCGATCAAGTAGAAGTCCAATGAAGGGAGATACCAGAGCGACGGTGATCGCCGCCAGTGCGAACGTGCCGCCGATCGCTTCCCGCTTCCATCCAAACGCAGCATGGAGCGGATTCAGGAAGAGGCTGAAGGTGTACGGGACGATGGGAGCGAAGCTCACCATCACTCCTGTAAATGCGGCCGCCACCACGCCCCAGCCAATGTAGTGACGAGAGCTCTCGTTCACTGCCTGCGGGGTAATTGTCTCGTTCATCGTTCGGCCGTGTCCTCCAGCTAGCTGACTAAATTTCGTCTCGCTCAAAAACCGTGGCTTACTGGCTCAGTCGACGTGCCATCGTAGCAAGCAGCTTAGGGCGCACGTCAGGCCGCGTCCATGGGCATTCCGCGATGCAGATTCCGCAGGAGGCCGCCTCCGTGAAATACGGAATGCACTTATCGAAGTCGACATACCACCGCTCAACGCCGCGTACCATCTGCTTTTGCGGCCCAATCGCGCCGGGTGGACACGCAGCCGTGCAGATCTGGCAGGTAGCACAGAATTCATCTGCTCCGAAGCGGTCGGGACTGGTGGCGACGAGTGGCATGTCCGTCGTAATTCCAGCGAGACGCACCCCGGATCCGAAGTGTCGGCTAATCAGCGATCCGTGCTTGCCGAGCTCTCCGAGCCCCGCAGCAATCGCCGGCGGAATTAACGCCAGAGCATTCGCAGACGGGCCCGGATGTGGTTTGGCGTTGTAACCCTGCGAGCGAATCCAGTTCACTAACGCATACGAAGAGCGCGTCCCCTTAGCGTACTGGTCGCCAACATCGCAGACACCCACTCCGTTTGTCTCATCGGATGGGACTTCCTTAAGCCGTTCGTAGTTGTGAGCGAGGGCGAGCACGACAACCCACGGATCTTCGATCGCATAGCCCTCGAAGACATACAGAGGATCCACGGCTGTGACACCTACACCATCCGCCTCGTGGGCAAGCGCAAACCTGGTCAACTCTGCAGTGAGTTGCTCGGCTGCAGCTTCGTTGCGAGTGTCGGCGATAGGAATCAACTCCGGATAGGTGTAGGCCGCTTGAAATGCCTCGGCTGAGCCAGGACATTTACGCGAGTTTGCGCGCGCTACGACCTGCAATGCACCCCAGGGGTGTTGATCCGGCGGATGCCAGAAGAACGGGGAGGGCCGGCGAGGTGTGGTCTCGCCCAGACCGTTGATTGGGTTGCCGGAGGCCGTGAGCAGCGCCAGAGTCTCCGGCTTGGGTCTGTAGCTGCCACGTTTCGGTCGCCGTGGATTGGCTTGATTGTTCACTCGTCTCCTCGAAGAAAAGACTTCAACCGCCCGAGTATAAGTCCGATGGTTGCTGAACGGTATCGATCAAAAGGTGGAGACGGCCCGCTCGATTACCTCACAATGTTGGCGTTTCGCCCGCCGACACACGTCCGCGTGCAAGTGTCTTGCGTCATTTGCTGCTATCGATGTTGGCGTCCTCTGTTGTTCGGCGTCCGTATAGGCTCTTTGCAGCCGTTCTTGGTAGTGAGACGGGACTTCCGCAAAACAAATTCTCGCTGTCAGCGGCAGCTTAGGTTCGGAGCGAAAATATAGCTGGATACCGGCTCGCATATCTGGAACCGGCCCCGCCTGATTCGTTGAGCCCACCGCGCCGCTGCTTCAATAGAGGCTTACCACTTACCGAAGTGAGCGCCTCCATCCACATGAAGCACTTCGCCGGTGACATTCACCGCTTCAGCGAGATAGAGTACTGCATCTGCGATGTCTTTAGCATCGGAGATCGTGCCCATCGGAGAGAGCGTCTTCAGAAAATCCTTGGGATTATCTTTGTGCATCGGTGTATCGACAATTCCCGGTGCCACTGCATTGAAGCGGATGTGATTCTTCGCGTATTCACTGGCAAGGCTACGCGTCACTGCGTCCAGGCCGCCCTTAGTGATCATAGCGAAGGACACAGGCAGAGCCGCGTTTGGATTTTCGACGGCGGACGCCGTTATGTTCGTCACGCTGCCACCAGTGCCTTGAACCAGCATCTGCTTCACCGCCAACTGCGTGATGTGGACGAAGCCTTCTATGTTGGTGGACAGCAGCGCGCGGAGATCGTCAGCTGTGTAGTCGACGAAGGGCTTCGAGATGAAGATGCCTGCGTTGTTGACGACGTGATTGATCGAACCGAATCTTGAGATCGCAGTCTGCGCCACCTTCTTTGCGGTGGATGCCAGCCCGATGTCCCCGTCGATGAGCGCGAGCTTCGGAGACGCGGCTAAACTCGATTCGGTAATCTTTCGCGATGTAGCAACGACAGAATATCCGCGGTCCAGAAAACTTTCAACAATCGCTGCCCCAATGCCCTGCGATCCGCCTGTGACGATAACTGTTCCCTTATTTGCCATACTGCTCCCGTCTAATCATTGCTGTGGACACCGCAAAGTTCTCGAGGAGAAACTCTCATCTGCGGCATTCACGCTGCTATATAGATGTGAGCATGGGCGCACGGGAGGCGCGATTTGTTCTGATGGGACCTATCACTTTAGCCAATAATGCCGGTCACCTATGAGGAAGCCAAGGCTGTAGATCTATCGGACCATCTTCAGAAATGCGTTGAGCGTGCTCGACGGATGACGATCAAGTCTCCGAACAAAAACGATCTCTACCTGTGCACGATCCGGTGGGAGCGTGTGGACGGCCACATGATCCTTCCAGGGACCATCGACGAGCGCATCTGGCAGAATTGTGACACCGACCCCTGCAGTGATACATGTGACGAGCGCGTCCAGAGAATCAAACTCAAGCGTCTGATACCGAAGTCCCATGCCATCAAGGACGGCTTCGAGCATCTGACGATAGGAGCAGTCTTTCGCAAACACGATCGCCCTCAGATTCTCAACCTGAGAAAGCTCATCAAGACTTTTCATGGACACAGGGCTGATAAGAACGAGACGTTCAAAGCCTATCGGTTGCACATCCAGTTCGTGATGGAGCACTGGCCCCGAGACGAACGCGCCATCAATTCGGTTCTCCAGCACTTGGTCGATCAGAGATGTTGTTGTACCGTTGATGATGGACAGTTCGACGCGAGGGTAGCCCTTGGCATACGTCACGGCAAGCATCGGCAGCTTTGGCCGAACGCTGTTCACTGTCGTTCCTATGCGGAGTGTACCTTTGGGGACCCCATCTTCTTTGACCGCCTCAACGGCTTCACGGAAGAGCGCACCTATCTGTTGCGAATAGGAAAGAAGCCTCAGTCCCGCATCGCTCGCCTGAACACCACGGCTGTGTCGTGTGAACAGTTGCACACCAAGTTCATCTTCAAGGAGACGAATCCGAGCTGTGACGTTGGACTGAACCATATTGAGTGCGGCAGCCGCCCGACTCATGCTTCCGCTCCTCGCTACGGCATCCACGATCCTTAAGTCATCAATGTCCATCGACCGATAGCCCTCTCAATAAGTCTAGAGCCAACTTGTTGACCAGAATTATCTAAGATAGCGGCGTGGGTCAGATCGACATCCGAGGGGTAAGGGCGGACGCTGCAAGTGTGCTCATCGTGCTATCTCCTCATTTGATTTGACATCAACGGGCGAACTACCTGTTCTCACTTCAGAACTGTACCTTAAGCGCGAGGGTCGAACGCGACCAACGATCTGGTAT
Organism: Tunturiibacter lichenicola; assembly: GCF_051013355.1. Classification (GTDB taxonomy): domain Bacteria; phylum Acidobacteriota; class Terriglobia; order Terriglobales; family Acidobacteriaceae; genus Edaphobacter; species Edaphobacter lichenicola_F. The sequence goes on from NZ_CP132944.1 coordinate 3,211,836, forward strand.
AAGGGACTGAGGCCACCAAGTTTCTGCGACAGGCTTGAGCGGACCTGCTTACCGGACACCTGCAGCTTTTTGCGGGTGCACATGATTGAGGATCGGAACAAATCGCCAATTCGCCAGTCTAGCTGGCTAAAACGCACCGACTCAAGCGGTTCTAAAGTGGCGAGTTCGCGTGGGTAGAGAGGCTTCCCCACATTCCGACGCGGTTGCGTCCATCGGATTTGGCCGAATAAAGGGCCTGATCTGCCTGCTCCAGTAGTTCTGTGGGGTCAGCAGGATCTTCGGGCATATATACCGTGAGTCCTACGCTGAGGGTTACCCGCATCCCTTGTTTCCCAAGGTCAGCCGTCGCGAGGCCCACGTCATCTCGAATACGATCCGCCAGTTGCGAGGCTTGTTGCAGTGTAGTGTCGGGCAGCAGAATTGCGAATTCATCTCCTCCGTAGCGCCCAGGCAGGTCAGTGGATCGGAGGCATTGGGCGATGCGTCGGGCTACTACCTGCAAGACTCGATCTCCCATAGCGTGACCCGCAACGTCGTTGATCATCTTGAAATGGTCCACATCAATGAGCAGGAGGGCAAAGTGTGAGCGGTAGCGTGACGCGCGCATAAATTCTCGTTCCAGAGCGGCATCGAAGGCGCGGCGGTTTGAGATTTCAGTGAGGGAATCGGTTACGGCATGATGATGCAACTGCTGCACCAGCTCAATCTGGGCCGTAATATTCGACACAATCACAGCCCAACCTAAGTGTTGCGTCCCGCGATGCAGCGGGAGAATACGCATCTCGAAGTGCTGTTCTTCGCCATTCACCCGCAGACTTAGATCTTGCACACTCTCCGAAGTGTTGAACGCTTTCAGGAAGCCTGAGCTCTCGGGAAATACGCTGGATAATTCCTTCCCAAGGCAGGGCTCCGACAGCCATGGAAAGAGCACGCTTGCGGCCGGGTTGAAATCCACCAGACGATGTCGCAGATCAATCGCAAGCACTGAATCGCGGATGCTCTTGAACACGAGCGACCGTACCGTCGGGACAAGATGGAACCACTCCAGTCGGAATACCGCAACGTACACGAGCGCGACCGTAAGGCAGAGGGAAAGCGGCGCCAGGTCGAGTCCCCACGGGCTCCAACCAAAGAAATAAATCAGGTAGCCGATGAGTGGCGGCATGCAGGACAACGCAAAAAAAATAGATTGCAACCTGGCCAGCCCCGAACACCCGCGAATGCGCGATAGGCAAAGTACCGTCCCATAAGAAAGGGAGCCATACAGAAATGCCAGATTCAGCCACGCAATGGGGCCTCTGTGGACCTCGACCACCCAGAAAGGACCGCGCGGCACAAGTACCATAGAGCGGTCATACAGACCGTGCATGCCGTTGGTCCATTCGGCAATGGCCACGATCACTGGAATGATCGATAAAAGAACTGCGCGGCCTCGCAGGCCGAAGTGCCGCCGTCCAATCAGGACCCAAAGCGCGGGGATCCACGGAATACCGATGTACTCCACTCGGAGCCAGAAGATTGCTCCGGCAAGCGTGGTTTGCGCCATCTCTTGCGCATAACCGAGGCAGTAGAAAGCTTCGGCGCACATCGCCATAGCCAACAAGCGCGACTGCGGCGCTTGGCGCCGACGCGTGGCTGTCAGGGCGGCCATAACGAACAGGCCAAGAGACACTGCGAGGAGAAAGAGCTCTAAAGAAGTGACAATATTCGCCGGCATGAAAGAGAGGCCACAGATGGCTAGACACTTCACATTATCGGCGCCGCTCTCAAATTCCTCAAACTCTCGCTAATAAGACAGTTCTTCGGGCAATGCGACTGCGGCGAGTGAAGTTGCCAGTGACCGCATGGCCCGGATTGGTGGAAAGATGGCTGAGGACGATTGGGATGGTTTCGGAACCTCTTTTCCGCCTCTATGGTCCCGAAAACTCGTCTTCGACAAATCCTGTGCGCTGCCCGATATCGAGAAACGAGATAGGCAGCGGTGTTAGCGCCCGTTCTCAGTTGTTGCGAACAGGCCAAGCGCTCGATGAGCGCATTGGTCCGATATGGAGTGACCGTATCAACCTGCGCAATCCATGGGTTTGTTGTTGTCGTTGGTTTCGTCGTTTTTCGAGGACAGTGCCAGCAGCAGTCGGGGCAGTTTTTAGCGACGATGATCAGCCTGATATTCGCGGTCCGAAACCGCATAATCAAGAATGCATACCTCTTCTCACTGAAGTGGTTGAGAACTCGTCGCAGTACAACGATTGCAGTCCCGCGGATCTGCGATCGCCATCCACGTTAGCAAACGCAGATGGCGTGCACGATCATTTGGGTTCTCTTCTGGCCGCTTTTGTCATATCGGAATATTGAAGATCAGGTTGGGGACTTTATGGTCGCGATGACGAAGTCGAGAAACGCGCGCGTCTTCGGTGGAAGATAATGACGAGAGGGATGCAGCGCATAGAGAAGAAACTGTTCATCAACCCAATCAGGAAAGACGACCTCCAGGCGTCCACTCGCGATCGACGATTCGATCCCAAGCTCCAGGAGTTGTGCAATACCGTAGCCAGCGAGGCAGACCGCGTGAATGGTCGCAACATCGCTGAGCAGCAGCTGCGCGTTCGAATTGATCTCTACTTCCTTACGGCCCTGACGGAAAGCCCATTCGTAGGCACGCCCGGTTTCAGGGTTTCTAAAATCAATCAGACGATGATTGCCCTCCCCGAGCTCGGAGGGGTGAATTGGGCGGCCCGCCTTTTTCAGATAGGCCGGCGAAGCTACGGTAACGACCCTCGTGTCGAGGAGTTTTCGGGCTACAAGCGTGGATGGACGAGGCTCACCGAAACGGATGGCAAGATCAAAGCCTTCAGCAACTAGATCGCCCAGTCGGTCACGGGCAATCAGTTCAACCTTGAGCCCTTGAAAAACGTTTTAGAAAGCGACTCAGCTGCGCCCCAAGCATAAGCTGCGCAATGAACGGGTCCATATTAACCCGCAGAGTTCCGCGAACGGCATCTCTAGAGGTTGCCACCGAAGCCGCTGCTTCTTCCAATCCCGAGAGTAGCGGAACGATCTGTTCATAGAGCCTGCGCCCCTCCTCACTCAATGTGACAGTACGGGTCGTGCGCTCGAGCAGACGTGTGCCGAGACGCGCCTCTAAGCGTGCGATTGCACGGCTCACTCCCGACTGCGACATGTTCAACGATCTTCCGGCTACACCGAAGCTTCCGCTTCTTACGACGGCAGCCAGTACACCTAGCCCGTTAAGCAAGCGATCATCAAATGAATCATTGATTCATGATAATTAGTCATGAGCAAAATGCGTAGAGTTCTGACGCTTTCGTCATTGCTGGCCGCGTCAGATGTACAGGTCGTAACGGAACGGAGATCACAGCCCACATTCCAAGGGGTTCTCCGTGATCGGAAGGAATAAAGGAGAGATCGAATGTACGCAATTATGGGCATCACTGGAAAAGTTGGCGGCGCTATTGCCGAGAACCTATTGGCGCAGGGCAAGAAAGTGCGCGCGATTGTTCGAAATCCTGAAAAGGCCGCGCAATGGAGAGACCGCGGAGTAGAGGTTGCGGCTGCTGACTTCGACGATTCGGAGGCACTGGCATCCGCGTTCGAAGGAACAGAAGGTGTGTTTCTCATGGTCCCACCGAACTTTGCGCCAGCTCTCGGCTTTCCGGAAACGCGCAAGACTCTAGCGTCCTACCGTGCGGCTCTCTCAAAGGCTCTGCCGAAGAAAGCCGTATACCTTTCCTCGATTGGAGCCGAACAAACCAGTGGGTTGGGACTTATTACAAGTTCGCATCTCTTGGAGCAAACGCTTGGAGATCTGCCTATCGCCCACGCATTCCTGAGGGCTGGCTGGTTCATGGAAAATCATGCCTGGGACGTTACCGCCGCACAGTTAGAGGGAAAGATCTTCTCCAACCTTTATCCTTTGGATCGCAAGTTCTCACTGGTTGCTACGGCTGATATTGGCAAGGTCGGGGCGGATGTCCTGTCAGGAGTGGGTTGGCACTCGCTATATTGAGGTTGCCGGTCCTCAGCAGTATTCCCCTAACGATGTCGCACGGGCACTGAGCAGTTCACTAGGACGCACCATCGAAGCTGTTGCCGTACCGCGTGAGAAGTGGGCGGAATTCTTCGTCGGGCAAGGCATGCCGGAAGGTCGGACCGAACCTCGCGCCGAGATGGTCGATGGCTTCAACTCGAGATGGATTCATTTCGGCGTTCCCGGCACGGAACACATCACAGGAGCCGTAAGCCTAACGTCGGTGATTGCAAAGCTTGTCGCAGACGGGAGCCAGGAGGCGTAAGCGTTCGTTCATTAAGTAAACGCTCCTACCGAAAAAATACCGCACACGAACGCACCCAGGTAACCTAAGCGGGTGCGGATATAAATTTGATTGATCTTTAAGTTTTTGCCTTTCATGTGGAACGAACCGAACCAGTGAAGAGCACCATCACCTTCTGACAAACTGCATTAGTCTCTTATGGGGGCCGGTCAACCGGCTCCCCTTTTTCTTGCCTGACAGCCAAAGTGGCTTTTGGAAGAAAGCGCTTACTCGCGTGTCCCGGAGTCGTGTGTCTATCGCACTCTGAGCTCTCGAACGCGATCCATTTTGATTCCCCAGATCACGCAACGCAGCCCGCAGATATAGCACTCCAGATCAGTCACGCTTATTCAGATTCAAAACAAAACTAAAGTATTGTGATAATTTTAGTTACAAATAAATTTGAGAACATAAGAAGTTACATTTTTGAAAGAGTTTTCCGCAGCCGAATTGACAAAAATTTGACATCTCGTAAGGCAACTCTGATGATCTAACATGCTAGATTACATTTGCAATCAGCCGTAAGTACTAAGCTGAAACGCGTTTTGAAAGAATCAGAGAACTGAAGGAGGCAATGAAGAGCATGTACGACAGACTCCCATCATTGCTGGTCTAAGAGCAAAGGCGACGCTTCGTTCGCCAAGGACTCTCCCCAAAGCTTCCTCCTCCCTGTAGGTCTTCATCGCGGTCTTATATCGGCGTTTTAATGTATCTGTGCATGCATTAGCCGCTTTGCGTCCTTTTTTCGCCACTCACTTGAAGCCGCCGGTAGCGCATCTTCCTGGTGGCTTTCCTCGTCCTTCGCCAGAAACTTCTGAGCAAAGGCGGCATCTGGTCTTAGCTCAACCTGAGACCGTCACAGCTTTACTCGGAGATAATCTTGCGAATTCCATCGCATGCACGCGCTCTCATTCTCGGTCTTACTGGTCTACTCTATGCTTCTAAGGGGCTTGCCCAGACTGACATCACCACCTGGCAAGTCGACACGAAGCACACGGGAGTGAACGCAAATGAGACGACTCTCACCCCTGCGTTCGTTCACGCCAGTGGCAACCTCATCCCTCTTTTTTCCGAGAAAGTGGACGGACAAGTCTTCGCGCAGCCGCTTTATCTAAGCGGTACGACCAGCAGCAAGCTTCCTGGGGGTTGGGCGGATGGTCAGACACACAATAATGTCGTCTTCGTTGTCACGGAGAATGCGACCCTGTATGCCTTCGACGCTGATCAAGATCCAAAGTACGTGAAAGGCCATGGTACCTCCAACCCAATCTGGAGCTTGCATCTTGTCCCGACGGGTAACACGACGGCCGTGCCCATTCCGCAGATAGACACCGACGCCGCGCCGGACATTAGGCCTCTCTTTGGCAATACGGCAACACCGGTAATCGATCCAACGCTGGGAATCATTTATGTGGTGTCGGCACTAAAAGACACCGCAACTCTTGCAGCTTTGCATCCCTACGAGCAACTTCTTTGGGCTATCGATGTGAAGTCTGGGCTACCGGTAAACGGCAGCCCTGTCCTGATCAACCCTCAGTTCAACGGTGTCTTTGCCGGAGATAATGCCACACCTTGCAGTCAGACGAGCCAAATTCCCAATACGCCGCTGACTAACCCCGTTTGCGAAAACGATAGTGAACCGGCCGTTCCAGCTGGAACTATCCCTTTTTATCCTCTTCATTCGCATCTACGATCGGCGTTAACGCTGGACAATTTCAACGGCCATAACACCCTATATCTGGCCTACGCATCGCATAGCGATGGACATCCATACTCCGGCTTCGTCGTGGGATACAACGCGACCACTTTGCAGCAAACGACTGCGTTTACGACAACCCCGGATAAGACCTTTGAAGCGGGAATCTGGATGGGGGGCGCCAGTCCTGCTATCGATCCTTCGTTGAATAAGATGTATGTCATCACCGGCAATGGCAACAACTGGGACAACAAAGATCCCAATAATAACCCCTTGCCCCCCATGGGTACGGATGGTCAAGGCAATGTGTTTTCGCAGGGAACCAATTGGCCAATGAGTGTACTCGCCTTCGATACAACCCCGGCTGGCACGGTAGCGTACCGCGGTCAAAATGAGTTGCGAGTTCCCTTTGCTGATACCAGTGTATGGTTTACTCCCGCGCAGTGGGACTCATTCAATAATGGAGATCAGGACCTCGGTGCGGGCGGCCCGTTGCTCTTCGACACACCCGCTCCGGATGGCAGTACAAAGCAGTTACTGATCGGTGGTGGTAAAGCCGGCGTCATGTACGTTCTGGATCGTACGAATCTCGGCGGTATAGACACATCGCAAGGCAGCACGTTCAGCAGGAATCTTGGGGTCGACTTTCAGGATGACAATGTTGTGCAGGAGATTGTCTTCCCAAGCGGAACAGGCTTCTTCAATACGCCCTCCTACTTCAACAACCGCATCTACTTTTCGGGAGGCAACTCAGGCGCTCGATCCCGTGTAGTTGGCTTTAACCAAACCACGAATACTTATGTTTCCAGCACCGAGGACGCCTCGCCAGAGGGTCCAGTCGACAAGAATGCCGGAGTATTTATCTCTGCAAACGGCACCAGCAATGGCTTGGTATGGCAGACCACCAACGGCATACGTGCCTGGGATGCAACCAACTTAGCCCAGGGTGCCATCTTCTCGCAAACTAACATCAACACAGATGATGGATCAGAAAATACCTGCGTCACCCCAACATTTGGGCTCCCGATTGTGTCGGGCGGAAAGGTGTATTTCTCCTGCTACCAAAATCCCACCACGACCGGATCTGTCACTATCGCCGGAGTTACTACATCGTTCGTGCAGGCATCAGACAATAAGCCAGGCTATCTCTTCGTTTACGGCCCTGCCCCTGTCGCCCCGGGTGCTCCCACACAGGTGCCGGTGAATGTCTCTGCGCAGGCCGATTCTGAATCGCAGATTACGGTAACCTGGACTGACCCGGATAATGGTCAGCCGACTGCGCACACCGGTTTCAATGTTTTTCGTGCAACGTGTGCCAACTGCACTCCTATTCAGATCGCCAATAACACAGCCAACTTAGATTTTATAGATACCGGTCTTGAGACCGGTGCAAACGGCCAATCGTTTACTGCGAACTTGAGCCCGAATACGACTTATTTCTACTCTGTCGTTGCAACCAACACGGCTGGTTCTTCAAACGCAAGCAACGTTGCTTTTGCGACCACCTTCCAGCAATACTCCGAACCCGGACTGGTTGCATACTGGCCGATGGACGAAGGACTTCAGCAGGCACAAAACGCGACTGGCTCGGTGGATCTCACCGGAAACGGCCATACTGCCGTGAAGGACCTTAGCCGGGGATCGAATGAGATTGAATCTACTCCCAGCGGCTATATCGGAGGATCCTGGCAGTATCACGGGACCACAGTTATCGACCGGCTCGTCGTAACAAATAAATCTGATCTGCAGTTCACTGCGAACCAGAGCTATAGCCTCGTCGCCTGGGTCAACCCAACGACGGTGCAGGGCTTCGGCGGGCCCTCAGGCGTAGGTCTTGATGGTGCTTCGATCATCGTGAAGTCAAGAGACCAGGGTAACGAATACGGCCTTTGGATCAACCTCAACGGACAGTGGGAGGCACGCAGTGGTACTCCGGGTGCCACTGGGACTATTATCACTGGCCCAGCGGCAACAGCCGGAGTTTGGACACAGTTGGCGCTCGTACAAGACGGCCCCAGCAACAAGCGGTACCTCTATGTAAACGGCCAGCTTGCCGGGCAAGGAACTGCGCAGGATGCTAGTGGAGGCGGAGACCTATGGATCGGCCAACAAAATTTCTTCCCGAATGGCGCCTCTGACGGGACTTCCGCGGACGGATTCCAAGGCTTCATCGACGAGGTTCGCATTTACAACACCGCCGTTACTCCTGCACAACTCTCGAACGAGTTTTCGGATCCCGTCTACCAGGCTACTTCTATTCAGACTCATGCGGGGACCCCGGTAGGCATTCCGCTCTACCCGTTTGGACCAGCTGGATCACCTTCTACTGAGGCGCGTGTCGCTCCAAGCCAGATCTACACGCTCCAACTGAACTTTGCCCAGCAACTTTCAGCGACTCCCTCAGCTGTGCTCAACGCTCAGCCTGGCTCGACGCAGCCGGTGCAGGGAAGCGTAAGTTCAGTCACACTCGACTCAACCGGAACTATCGTTACCGTCACACTTGCAAACGTAGCAAACGCTCAGTCGCTACAGTTGCATTTGACCGCTCTCACGAGTGAGGCATCGCATAATGCAACCTATGATCTTCCTTTCAATGTTCTTGAGGGAGACGTCACCGGCGATCACGTAGTCGACTCAGCCGATGCGAACGCGATCACAACTTTGATCGCAAACAATAACAACAATCCGATCAACACGATCACCTCGGCCAACGCGGTGTTCGATCTAAACCTCGACGGCGTTATAAATGCAGCCGACGCAGCCAAGGCAAACAGTCTGATCGGACCAAGCCTGCCGCTGCAAACGGATGCAAATCTAGCGCAGTTCAAACTTACTAGTGCCTCCAGCTCCAATGGGGGCAACATCGCCGCAAACGCGGTAGACAGCAACTTGACGACTCGATGGGAGACTCAGCAGGGTGTGGATCCTCAATCACTCGTCATCGACCTGAATAACACTGCGAATATCCACTCCATCGTGCTCGATTGGGAAAATGCTGCTGGAGCCAACTATGTGCTGCAGACAAGCAATGATCCCACTGTTATCCCGGAAGCGGCAACCCCAGACTGCAGCGCGGCCAACACCAAGTGGACGACCGTCGTGAACGTTACGGGTAATACAAACGGCGGCATCAAAACGTACAGTGGCTTGAATGGGAATGGTCGCTTTGTACGTATGTGCGGCACGAAGCGGACGACAAACTTTGGTTATTCGTTGTTTGACTTCGAGGTCATCGGCTCCTTTGGCGCTGCAACCCCAACACCGCCGGTCATCACGAGTGCTCCGACTGCAACGGCGACGGAAGGACAGGCTTTCAGCTACACCATCACCTCGAACGAGGCGGGTACGACCTTCAGTACCAGCCCTCTGCCCACCGGCCTCAACTTCACCGGCGCAGTCATATCGGGCACGCCAACGGTCACCGGAAGCTTCCCCATCACGCTAACCGCAACCAACTCCACTGGCCAGACAGGCACGGCAACAGTGACGCTGACCATTAACGCTCCCGCGCCAATCATCACGAGTGCTTTGACTGCAACGGCAACGGAAGGACAGGCTTTCAGCTACACCATCACCTCGAACGAGGCGGGTACGACCTTCAGTACCAGCCCTCTGCCCACCGGCCTCAACTTCACCGGCGCAGTCATATCGGGCACGCCAACGGTCACCGGAAGCTTCCCCATCACGCTAAGCGCAACCAACTCCACCGGCCAGACAGGCACGGCAACACTGACGCTGACGATTAACGCTCCTGCACCAATCATCACGAGTGCTCTGACTGCAACGGCGACGGAAGGACAGGCTTTCAGCTATACCATCACCTCGAACGAGGCGGGTACCACCTTCAGTACCAGCCCTCTGCCTACCGGCCTAAACTTCGCCGGCGCAGCCATCTCGGGCACGCCAACGGTAACCGGAAGCTTCCCCATCACCCTGACTGCAACCAACTCTACTGGCCAGACGGGCTCAGCGACGTTGAGTCTGACCATTAGCAACGCTGGGCCGGTCATGCCGGTTGCACCTACCAATCTGACACCGACAGCAGTATCGTCAAGCCAGATCAATCTCAGTTGGACGGCAAGCACCACGCAAGGAGTTACGTACTCCGTCTTCCGGAGTACCACCTCTGGCTTTACTCCCACGGCGGCCAATCAGATCGCACAAAATCTGACGACCACCACTGACTCAGACACGGGCCTCACAGCCTCTACGACCTACTTCTATGTGGTAGAAGCAGTCAACGGTGCCGGGTCCACAACATCGCTGCAGGCCTCAACACAGACGCTAGCCGCTTCAGGGGTGACCGAAGTCATTGCAATCAATGCGGGCAGTGCCACAGCGGTGCCCGACTCCACCAACAACGCAACCTTCGTCGCTGACACGGACTTCGCCGGCGGCAACGATGATGTTACAAACCATGCCATCACCATACCTACTGCGATCGCAAGTATCGCTGCGCCCGCTGCGGTGTATGCAGATGCTCATCAAGGTGGCGTTACTTACACCATCCCCAATCTGTCAGCAGGCAGCACCTACACCGTGGTCTTGCACTTTGCTGAACTGTTCTTCACCACGCCAAACTCTCGTCTGTTCAACGTGTCTATCAACGGAGCACAGGTACTGACGAACTTTGATATCTTTGCGGCCGCCGGAAATGCTAGCTTCACGGCGGCTGTCGAGACCATTCCAAACATCACTCCTGTGAACGGTCAGATTGTCATTGCATTCTCCAATGGCACGAACGACCAGCCGATGGTGAACGCCATTGAGATTCAGACAGGAGGGGCAGCCATACCGTCCGCGCCAACAGCCCCGACAGCATCAACGGGCTCGGCAAACATAGTCAATCTGCGCTGGACAGCAAGCGTCAGTTCGGGTGTCACATACACGGTCTTCAGGAGCACCACCGCGGGCTTCGTACCGTCCGCGGCTACCCAGATCGCAAATAACCTTACAACGACTAGCTTCTCCGATACGGGTCTCACTCCTTCGACCATGTACTACTACGTAGTCGAAGCGGTCAACGGGGCCGGAGTCCTTTCCCCACCTTCGCAGCAGGTTTCCACATCAACGGCAGCTGCATCTTCGGATGTGATTGCAATCAATGCTGGCAGCTCGACGGTAGTAGGCAGCTTCATCGGCGATACCGACTTTGTCGGTGGTAACAATGATGCTCCCAATAAAGCCATCACCATACCCGCAGCGATCGCAAGTATAGCTGCGCCAGCTGCGGTGTATGCGGATGCTCACCAGGGCGGCGTCACTTACACTATCCCCAACGTGTCGGCCACAAGAACCTACACGGTGATCCTTCACTTCGCCGAGCTCTTCTTCTCAACGGCGAACTCTAGACAGTTCAACGTATCGATCAATGGAACACAGGTGCTGACGAACTTTGATATCTTTGCGGCTGCCGGAAATGCCAACTTCACGGCGACCGTTCAGAGCTTCGCCAACATCACACCCGTCAACGGTCAGATTGTCATTGCTTTCTCCAATGGTGCGCACGACCAGCCTATGGTGAACGGCATTGAGATCAAATAACCACTGACCCGGGATAGGCGAGATTTCCGCCTGTCGTCTTCCGAGGGCCTGCCGGAGCACTCCCTGCAGGCCCTCTTAACTTCGTAGAAAAGCTCAACATTCGAAAAGGAATCGATGTTCTCTCTCTATCATTGGTCGTGGTATCGGGGGCTTTTACCAGCCTCTGCCTTGATGCTCTTCCTATCTTTGGCAAACGGTAGTCTGGTGGCCCAGACGATCTCTAGCAGTAAAGAAGGAACTGGGGCATCCGTTGGAGTCACTAAAGCTTCAGCGGCTGTGACCGATTCGTATGTAGATTATTTGAAAGCGTTCGAACTTGCAGAGACTGGTAGTAAATTGGCGGCGTTTCAGTTATTGGCGGATAGTCTGCGCCAACAACCTCGTAACTTAGAGGCTTCGCGTTTCGCTTTTCGCCTGCTCACGGAACAGCGCGCCAATACTACGTTAAGGCTTCAAGGCCATACAGGAGTGATGACGTCAGCTAGTTACAGTCACGATGGGACCAGGATCCTGACCACATCGACGGACCAGACAGCCCGAGTTTGGGATTCTCATACTGGACTCCAGCTGATTCCACCGCTGGATCACAACGATGAGGTGGTTGCAGGAGTCTTCAGTCGTGACGGAAAAAAGATCGCGACAGGTACTGAAGATGGCAAGATCGTGATTTGGGATGCCAGCACTGGTAAAAGACTAGTGTCATCCATGGAACTGCCCGGTTCTGCATGGTCTGTGAGTTTCAGCCCAGATGGAAAGATTATTGCAGCGGCATCAGAAGCGGGGAAAGCCCGTACGTGGGACGCCGCAACCGGTAAGCCTCTGTCTCCTCTTATCGAGTACCACGAGTCTGCCTATCAGGTCAGCTTCAGCAGTGATGGAAAATTGATCTTGATAGCAAACGGAGACAACTACGCTGATCTCCGCGATCCGCGCACAGGAGTTCGCACCTCGAGACTGCGTCGTAACAACGATATTTACAGCGCTCAATTCAGCCCCGATGACAAAAAGATTGTTACGGCGTGTGCAGACTCTACGGCAGAGATATGGGACGCCCAGAGTGGGACTCCAACCGGAGTTGTCATCAGTCATGGATTCGGAGTAGCATCCGCGGAATTTAATAGCGATGCTTCGCTCATTGTCACTGCGTCGAAAGACCACACTGCACGAATATGGAACGCGAACACTGGAAAGTTGATGGTCGCTCCTCTGCAGCATCCAGCTCCCGTTGGTCGGGCGTCATTCAGTCTCGACAGCCGGCTAGTTGCAACAGTTGCTGGAGATAAGGCAGTCAGACTCTGGGATACCCTTTCGGGCGATCAAATCCTGCTTCCAATCGTTACACCAACCGGGTCTCCCTACTTCTCATTTAGCCCGGACGGATTATCTCTGTTGATCGCTGGCGGCTCGTCTGGCTGGGTCCTCGATCTGCCTCCAAACGACGAGGCTCCCTCCTGGCTTGCTGACCTTCTTGACTTCGCATCTACATTGAATAACTTTGATCAAGCACGGAAACCAGATCTTGCCAGGATGGAAGCTATTCGAGTTCAACTAAACAGCTCGAAGGCCAACGATCCGTGGACGCTCTTTGGCAAATGGTACTTCGCTGATATCACTCAGCGGCCCATTTCGCCATGGAGTCATGTAACTCTTGAGAGTTATGTCAACTTACTAATCGCAAAGGGAGACCGTCCCTCGCTCGAGTACGCTAAAGCTCTCTCGCGTCCCTTTCCGAGTTGGTTAGCTAAAGTGAATTCGTCGCTTGCAAAGCTTCCACCCGAACAGCCTTTGGAAAAAAAACAGTAAGAAACTTTCTCGCTGTCAATCGATCGCGGAAATCATCATAGCGGTCAAACTCTCTCGCTAGTAGTGCAGAGCAGCAGTCTCAGACTAGACCGATCGCTTGCTTAGGACAGAGTCTCGGAACGAGCAATAAAAATAGATCCGTCCACTCAAGTGGTGGGGTCGCTTCTGTCAGGGAATGCTGTACGTGTGATGCCCACTCCCGATCGTTTCAGTGTGTTTTCCGGGGAGAATAACTGTCGCGGTGGTGTTGGGAGGAATGTCGATCATGAAGCGGTGATCACGCTGCTGCCAATCAGAGATGACGGTCCCATACGCCGAGTCGTACTCGACGTGCAGTTGAGGGAGAGCAGCATCAAAGTGTGGATGGATGACGAGGTGGTGATAGCCAGGACCAACTGCGTCGGTATCGATACCCGCGACACGTCGATACACCCAGGCCATGACTGATCCAAAGGCGTAGTGGTTATAGGAGTTCATGGAAGGATCGCCTGTGTCGCCGTTCCACCGTTCCCACCAGGTTGTTGCGCCTTTCTTCACCATGTAACCCCACGAGGGATAGGTGTCGGAGAGTAGGAGTTTGAAGGCGAGATCCTGACGGCCGTTCTCATCGAAAACGAACATTAGAAATGGAGTTCCGAGAAAGCCGGTTGTGAGATGGTTTCCGTGTGCTTCTACGTCTTTGGCTATACGATCGACCATATTGCTGACAAGTGTTGGCGGAGCGATCCCGGTAAAGACAGTAGCAAGATATGCTGCTTGTGTATTTCCTTCAACGCTGCCGTCCGGCTTCACGAAGGCCGCGCGGTATGCGTCGACAATCTGCTCGTACTGCTGCTGATATTTGGTTACATCTTCTGGATGATGAAGTGCTTTCGCCATTTCGACCATCTCTCTCGCGATGAGCGCCCAGTAAGCGGTGCCAATAAGAGTGCGGGGCGTATTCTGGTCGGGTGCAAGCCAATCGGCATAGTTGTTGCCGAGCGCATTTTGTCGAATGTATGTCGGATTGTTCGTGAGGATGAAGTTCATCCAACGCTCCATGGCAGGCCACGAGCGCTCCACAACGCTTACATCGCCATACTGCATCCACGCAGCGTATGGAATGAAGACGCCTGCATCGCCCCAGCCGGGCGCGCCTGGGGTTGGTCCCAGGATGTTTGGTGAAACGTCGGTAAAGGCACCCTCTGGCTCCTGCGCATCGGTGACGTCGAGCATAAATTTGTGGGTGAAGGCGTCGATGTCAAAGTTGTAGGAGCCTGTACGCCAAAATACACCTGCATCGCCCATCCATCCGAGGCGCTCATCGCGTTGTGGACAGTCAGTAGGGATAGAGACGAAGTTGCCGCGTTGTCCCCAAACACCAAGTTCGTTCATCTTGTTTAAAAGATCGCTCGAGCTATTCAGGCGAACACTGGGCGCGGGCGGAAGGCTGTTGAAGACGAGCCCGTCGATGGTTTGCAGTGTTGGCGGGGCACTGGCCCCGCTTCCGAGATAGGTCAACTCCACATAGCGGAAGCCATGAAAGGTGAAGGCGGGAGTCCATGTTTCGTCGCCTTCGCCTGATAAGACGTATGTGTCAGTCGCGTCGGCGTTGCGAAGGTTTTCGGTGTAAATGCTTCCATCCGGATTGAGCCGCTCCGCATACCGTAGCCGCACGATAGTTCCTCGTGCTCCGCGAACATGAATGCGAATGTTGCCAACCATGTTTTGCCCCATGTCGAAGACTGCGGGATGAGTCGAATTTGCCGCATCAAGGCCGGTGGGGTGCAACGTCTGAACCGTGCTGATCATGAGATCCGATTGCGGCGTAAGCACCATCTCGCTGTCTGGCGGTGTTGCTGGTTCGGCCTGAGACCAATCGGATGCATTGAAGTGAGGGGCACTCCAGCCGTGCTGCTGCAGACGTGCGTCGTAGGACTCGCCGCCGTAGATCTCCGAAAATCTTATCGGTGCGGATGCAGTCTGCCAGCTGGAGTCGGTCGAGATCACCTGATGCTTGCCGTTGTCGAGAGTGATATCGAGTTGTGCACGCAGTAGATTTGGACCGGGGGTATAGCGGAAGCCAGACCACGTCAGCGGCGAGCTGTACCACCCGCCGCCAAGAATCATTCCTAGAGTGTGGCTGCCTGCACCGAGCATCGACGTTACATCGTAAGTCTGATAGAGAACACGCTTATGGAAGTCCGTCCAACCGGGCGCAAGCAACGTAGTAGGCGCGACGGGCTGGCCATCAACCTCGGCTTGATACGCGCCCAGAGCAGTGACGGTGAGCCGCGCGGCGCGGACAGGAGAGTCGACTGTAAAATCCTTGCGAAAGAGCGAAGCCGCAGTCGTGACTCGATCTGGTCCTGCGATCGCCTCGTGGCGATCCGTGCCGATGCCGAAGTGCATGGAGAGCGGACCCACCACCTGAACCTGTTGCCAAGGACCTTCGCTGGACGAGCGCCCCTGCCATTCGTCGTCGGTTACAATTCGCTGCTGAGTGCCATCAGCGAGAGTGAGATGGATTGCAGCAGCAACGGCTGCAGGCGCTTTACCATTCGCTTGATCGGTACGATGAGAGACGAAATCTATTTCGACTTCGTTGTCGCCGGGATGTAGCAAGTGTGCGATCTCTTCACGGTCGAAGGCTCCCCACTCGTCGTGATGCCCCGCGACATTTCCGTTGACCCGCGCAATAAATCTCCCGCGAGCCATCACATGAAGACTTCCGGCAGCGGGCTGGACAGCTAGCTTTAAGTGATAGACAAATCGAGCGGAAGTAGCCGATTTCACCTGCATCGCGTCTGAACCTGTCAGCCAGATCCAGCGAACTTCTCCCAGTTCCTTGTCGGCGATCGGATCTTTGTGTGTGATCCACTCTGCCTTCCAACTGTTGGCGTCGAGGAGACCGGTCTCAAACCAGGTTGCTGCGGACATCGTTTGCTTTTCGTGGTTGTCCCAGGTGAGTACCTTCCAGACATAGTGCTGCTGCGGCTTCAGGGGCGTTCCAGCGTAAACGATATTGAGTGACTCTGAAGATGAAGTTTTTCCTGAATCCCATGCGTCCGTATGCCCCGGTTCAAGTAGCTTCGTGTCGGTTGCGACCAGGACTTCATAGGCAGATTGAGCCCAGTTCGGGGTCTTCGCATCGCTTTGCCAAGAGAAGATAGGAGGCTTCGCGTCGATGGCGAGTGGAGTTTCTAAAGCATTGGTGCGGAGGTGCACCGGCATTGCCACGGCAGATGCCGCCATCAAAAGTAAAACAGGGGCTACTCGAAGCATGCGGCAAACCTCCAAGTTAGTAACTTGAACATGATATCCACTGAACGATATCGATGAGATGTCTTCTGAGGAGAATATATGCCAAGGTTGGTTCGCGGCAGGTCGATGTATTTTTGTTGCGCGATTTCAGCGAAGGGTCGGAGCAGAGACAGAGGGAGTAGGACTGTCAGCGCAGACCAATCAGGTCCGGCCGAATGCTCCTCGCACCGCTAACACCGCGAGTGCTGCAATTACGAGCACACCCATCGTTACGAATACGGCAGTTCCGAGAGTAAATCCGATTACGAATATTATGGAAATCAAAATGAGAGCAGCAAATCCATACATGAGGGCTTTGATTCGGCTGCCCGCGCCAACATTTGTAGCGGGACCTTCAAGGTGCGGCCGCGGTTTCGAAGAGATGCTGATCTCAAACTGTCTGCGCATCGTCGGTCTCTCTCTAACCTGCTCCTAGTTTTTGGACGAGGTCGAAGCGCAGACCGGACCAGCCGGAGCCGTGGCCCTGCCCGGATCTTCGTGCCAGCCAAACGAAGATCGTTCCGTCCGAGGATCGCGTGTAACGGAAGTAGCGATCAACCTGTGTGCCTGATCGTGGGACGGCACGATCAGTGACGAAGAACGGATGTTGCGGCTCGAGGATCGCTCCGCGCGCCTGTAGCTTCATGAAGCCATCTTTTGTGGGAACTTCCATCGTTCCGCGTCGCAGGTAGAGTTCGTTCGCGGGAGACAGAACGGGCACCATGGGAATCCAGTTGTCGGGTGGCGGCGTCTCCAGCGTGTACGTGATGGCCGGGCCTCCCGCAACGATAGGTAGTGGCGTGGGTGGGGGATTGTCTTTGAGGCGTTGTTGGTAGAGCGCATAGGCGTCTGTGGCCGAGTCCAACTCTGACGGAAGCCGATGCTCGATGGCCCACGCCATTGCGGCCATGTCGTCGCGGAGAAAGAGAACCTCCTCCAGCGGGTCGGCGTCGTCCGTAACGCCGAGGGTCGGGGCCATGAGGATGAAGTCGGAGCGAGTGTTTTCGCCGGAGACTTTGAACATCGACCAGGGGGATTCGTTGGCATTGAC
The DNA here is from genome assembly GCF_051013355.1 of Tunturiibacter lichenicola. Classification (GTDB taxonomy): domain Bacteria; phylum Acidobacteriota; class Terriglobia; order Terriglobales; family Acidobacteriaceae; genus Edaphobacter; species Edaphobacter lichenicola_F. The sequence continues at coordinate 3,229,540 of NZ_CP132944.1, forward strand.
CTGAGTCTGCTCGGAGGGTCGGATGAGGGTACGGACGCCGAAGGTATCGGTGATTACGAGGTTGGTGATGCGACTCAGTGTGCCGCGGGGCGTGGGATCCGAGCCGGAGATTCCTACTTGGATGGGGATTGGCACCCAGAACCAGTCGTTGCCGTAGACAAGTGCGAACTCCATGACCAAGAGCTTGGCGAGATCAACGTGTTCGACGTCGAGTTGTCCGAAGTCCGTGACGGCATCTTCGAAGTTCCACCAGCGCGAGTCAGGCATGCCACGAAAGACGACTTGATTGGGGAGGAAGTCGAACGTGGTAGTTGAGACTTGTGCAGGAGGTGTCTGGGTAGCGGACGGTGCTTGCGTTGCGGTAGGAACTGTCTCGTTCAGAGAGAAGGAGTACCAGTCGAGATGTCCGCCGGGGAACTCGGGCGCTTCAAGAGTAATGGTTTCTTCAGAGGCAGGTGAGCCAAGAGCGAACTCGTAATCCAGGTTCTGAGACTGCCATGGGTTATCGGTGGTGGGCTCACTGAAGAGCGAGCCGCGGAAGGCGAGGAAGGACGTGATGACGGCAGGCATTCCTGGATCGGAGGCTGCGGCGGGTAGAGGGATGGTCGGAGTTTGCCCTGCAGCGACTGCGCGAGCAGAGGCGTATAGCGCTTCTCCGTCTGTGACGCGGCCCGCAACGATGGAGCGGAAGCGCAGTGCATCAGGTGGTGCGTACGTGGGATCGGGCGAAGCGACTGCTATCGGAAAGGTGGCGCGGAAAGCCGCGATAACCGTCTCCGGTGTGGCGACGGAGGATTGGCGAATAAGATTTTCGAAGTAGAGACCTTGTTGTGCGGATCCACGCATCTCAAGGGTGACGGGTTCGCGTTCGACGTGGACTTCGATTGGAAGAGTGGGGTCGATTGGGACCGTTGATGCGGGATTAAAGCCGGGACGGTAGGTAGTGATGGTGCGCATCTCGGCAGCAATAGTAGCGTGAATGGGTGAGCCTGCATCGTCGCCAAGAAATTCTCCGACCTGCCATTGGCGGGCGAGCAACCAAAGGGGATCGCGGACCTGAGCTTGCAGGCTACGCTCCATGGAGGCGTCTCGAGGCTGAGGCTCGATCCGAGTCCACGTGGTGAGCGACGGTGTGAACTTTACCTTATCAACGAAGGATTGAAGTGACATGTAGGCTCGTTTCATCGAAGCGAGTGAAGTTGGTGGAGACTGTAGCGCCTTGGAGGTTGAGGGCGAAGTAAAGAGCGGGAAGGATCTGGCCTACGCGGAGAACGCTGTCGAGATCGACCGTGCGAATCCTGGCTAATTCAAGGGCTTCCTGAATGGTGCCAGCGACGAGATCGTCGTCCCAGGTGGCGCGGTCGTCGGGGCACACCGCGAGCAGCAGAGTTTGAGGAGCACGGGCTTTGGGCCGTTCATAGTGGAACGCTACTGCGGCACGCTCGTCGGTGCTGGGGATGCGCTCAGGCCACTCATCAAGGAGAAGGCCTGCGTACGGAGTTTGTGTTGTTGGATCGCCTTGTGTGATGCAGGCGAAAGCGACGCGCCCCTTGTTCGGCGGATTGCTGGGATCGATAGGAAGACCTAGCCAGTGATCGCCGGCCTGCAACGGGAGTTGGCCCAAAAGAAGCTGAGGAGTAGATGTGTTGCCGCTAAGAATTTGCGCGAGTGAGAGAACGGTATCGAGCTTGGAGATGGCCGGACGAATGTGAGTAAGTTGGTTGAGCCAGCGTGATGGAGCAACTGGATCCGACGCAACGAGAGAGGCGGATTGTGTGAACGCACCCTGCAGACTCGCGGCGTCGGGTGGAGTGAATCGCGGAAGGATGGTGAAGTTTGCGCCGAAGACGGAACTGAAGACAGTGAGAATATCGGCCTGTGAGGCCGTGGGAATGTTGACGGACGAGGCTTGAGTGGAGCGGGGCTGCAGAGTCTTTAGGACTGCGGCCGCCTGGTCGGGAAGGGCCGAGTCTACGATCGAGGATGGAACGGAACTTGGCACGCCAAAGAAGCTACAGGCTTGGAGTGCTGTACGAATAACGGATGCGGAGCCTCCACCAATAGCTGTTATTAGTGCGGCTACGGCGTTGCTGAGCTGCAAAGCCGCGGCAGAGGCTCGTGTTTGCAGATTTGTCAGGTCGACAGCACCGCCTAGGTCTTCGGCTTTTTTCTCCGGGACAGTGAGATCTTGCGGAGTGAGTGCGCGGGAGGAGCCAATGAGAGACTGGAGCGAAGCGACGAGGAAGAAGAAGTCGGGGAAGGCGATGCTGGTGGGTGCGGTGTAGTCAATTTGTTGTTTGCTGGCACCAGCGGGCAGCGCGAATTGGAGGATGCGCGATTCGAGTTCGGATTGTTGCGGGACTTCAGCGCTGTTGGCCATCGAAAGACAGTCGAGTGGACCTATGTTGAGGTCGGACAGGTGAACTGTGGAAGTGTGGGTGACGCCAGCGAGTTCGTATTTAACAGTGCATGCGACCTGAGTCGGATTCGGAAGGATCTGACTCAGCCAGGAATCGAGTGCAGGTTCTGCGAGGGCTCTCGGATGCTTGGTAATGGCGTTCCACGAAGCGGCGTAGGTAGGCGTGCCCGCAAAGAGAAGATTCACGCGATGAGTGAGGTCGAGCCCTCCACGGGGAGTGGTGAGGATATCGGGATCAGGCGGCCGATCACCTTTGGAGATAGCGTCCATAAGGCCGCCAGCGCGACCGTAGTTTCCGCGAACGATCTGGAAGACTGCTTCGGCAATGGATATGTCGCCCAGTGCGTCGGAGTAGTCGTCGATAGTCTTGAGCAGCGTGAGAACTGAGGTTTGGTCGGGGCCTGCGGACGGAAGGCCCGTGCCCCAATTTCCACCAGCAGCAAATGTTCCTTTCTCAAAGGCGGCGGCGAGAGCGACACCATCGACGACGTTGGAGGCGGCAACAGATTCGCTGGGATTACTCGACGGTGTGAGTTGGTTGGCGACGACAGGGAAGAGATCGCGGAAGGGCTGAGTGTACTTGTCGAGATTGAGATCGTGAAGGCCGTTCTCGAAGAGGTAGCCGAGGAGTGCGCTGAGATTCTGACCTTGACGAACACCATCCAAAAGGTAGAGAGCTTTGCGAACGCGGTCGGAGGAGATGTCCAGCGAGAGGAGGCCTTCGTCGGCAGTGCCCTTGTGAGTCATGTAGCCGTTGCGAAGGATTGCGGCTGTGCGCGCCTGTTCGAACGAGGGCGCAAAGATGAACCCGCCATTGTCGACTGAGGGCTGTACGGGTGTTGGCAGAACTGACGTCGCGTTAATGCGTTGGGAGCGAAGGCGATCTGTGGTTTGAACGCTGGCTAGTTCGGGCCCCTGAATAGGAACGCCGACCGCTGAAGCGTGAACTTGCTCGACCCAGCCGAATGCTCCAAGGTGGATGTCGTTAATTTGATTATGACGAGTACGAGCTAGCAACGCGTTTGCGACTGCCGAAGCCCACACGTCGAGGCGATGACTGCAGGAGTCGAGGAACTCAGTGAGGAGTCTATCGAGTTCTGCGGTTGGAAGCTTTGCGAGTCGGTCGAGACTATTTCGCAAATCAGTGAGACGAGCGTATGGAGATTCAGGCGTGGGATCGGCAGTAACCAGATATTGCGCCCACGTGAGCGCAGGGTTGGGCTCGGAGGGGCGGGCAAGAATCTCCCACGGGCTGACAGGTGGTTGAGGTGCTGGCTGCGCTGGAGGGATGCCTGCGATCTCAATCTCGCGAAGCTGCGATGCGACAACGCGACCGGTTAGAAGCTCTGTGTTGGTCGCGAGCGTAACGTAGTCGAGAAGTACGGATTGGCGCAAAATCTTATAGAGAAGAGAGGTGGGTTTGGGGCCGGGATAGTTCTCCGCGCGGATGTCATCGATGGTAGCTTGCCGGAGCCACTCGATGTAGTTGGCTTTTACACCGCCACCAAGATCAGCATCGTTCGCAAGAGGAACTGTCTCTGACAGTGGTGGTGTTTGTACGGTGGGAAATGGGATGGGAAAGTTAGTGGGGGCCATGCCGAGGTGAATAAGGCGTGGATCCCATGTGTTGTATTGGAAATAGTCCAGTGCCTGGCGTCCCGCAACAAGGTGTGAGGTCCACCACGATTGCTGGCTGTTGGATGGAGTGCGAAGAAAATTAAGATAGTTCCAGAGGAAATCATCTCCCAGGACATTGCGACCGCGGAAGGCCATGGAACTGGCATCCATGCCGAGGACACTAGTGAGCTGTTGATCTGGATCGCCGCTGTTTTGCATGTGTGGAGCGGTCGCGGAGCTTTGCAGCCAGACCGGCCAGAGGCGTTGGATGAAGTCGACGAGAGGCGCTTCAATGGAGGGGGCAGCGGTGCGAGTTTGGGTTGGCTTGTACCGTTTGAGCGAGGTGACAGGGAGCACACCGTAGGGAGTTTGGCCGGTCCGAAACGCGGGGATCGCCCCACGTGGAGATGTATTGGCGAGAACATACTGACGCGCATCTTCGATCTGATCGACGCTGAAGACGCTAGACATCATCTGTGAGAGAAAGTAGCCCAGGGTGGATGGCCACAGCGCAGTGACAGAGTCTGCGGAGCTCTGCTGATCGATACCGTCTGCGTACTGAACGTGAGCGAGGGTCTTTGGATCGAGGCCGAGCAGTGAGGCAAAGATGTTGCCGTCGGAGTTTGAGGCTGCGTCGAGTGCGTTTTGCCGCTCGACCGCAAAACTAATGTCAAAGGTCGGGTCCTTGCGGGAGAATGCAGAGCTCGCATCAGTGGTGTTGTTCGTCGGCGAGCCTTGAGGAACCAGCGCGAAGCCGTCAGTGTAGTGATGGGCATCGATCAGATCGGCGAACTCGACGGCATTGCCCTTACTGCGCAATCCATAGACAAAAACTTGCTCGAAGCCGGTGCTACGTTGCTCGGGTGTAAGCGGGATCTTCAGGGCCATGCCGGCGGCCACCGCTAGATTGAAGTCGACGAGCCACTGAAGGTTTGCGTCGACGGGCGAGCCAGGAGGGAAGGAACCGGCTCCTGGCGTTAGACCCACTGCAAGATCGGGAGTAACTGGACCACTGCGGAAGGTGGAGTTAGTGGTTTCGGAGACTAGAACTACAGTCCATGCGTCGGGGAGAACGGCGGCGAAAGCAGTCTTCTGCCATGAACTGTCGCGAGTGGGTGGCGTCGGAAAGACCGGCGCGGGAGTTGGTGTAGAGCCGGCGGGCGTGCTCGCAGTTGGCTGTAATGACAGATTAGTAGGCGTCATCTGCAAAGCGATCCAGGCCGCTCGGGGTGCGCCATAGAGAGAGGCAAGGCCACGCCAAGGAGCTTGAACTGCATCGAGGCTGGGCGATGGTAGACCAGCGCCCCACACTGTGTTCCAGTAGCTTTGGCCGTCAGCTATCTCTTGTGTGGTGAGCTCGGGCTCGTGCGAGTTGATGGCGATTTGATCTGGGTAGATGCGGACCCAGAGCTCGTTAGCGTCGCTGCTGTGCATGAAGCGCGTCTCGATGTTGACGGGCAACATCAGCAAGGGTGTCTGTGCGTCGAGCCCCTGAGGCAAACCTATGTTGCTGACATCTGTGACGTCAGTGATTGCGCTCTGCGGCGATTTGAAGGTTGTATTCATTGTGTTGGCAACATAAGGTCCGCGTGAATGAGAACTCTAAAGGGAAGGCGCAGGAGAATGTATGCGGTCTGCGCGCTGTTGACGCCCCACTTGTTATTGGGGTCGTTGGGATTATTCGCATCGGCGGCGATCGCGGTGCGAGCTGGAGAGATGGATGGTGAAAGGATGTCCGGGACAGCATTATTAGAGACGACGAAGTTGAATACCTGGGAGGAGAGACGCCATGGATTCTTTTTGATGATCATGGCGCGAGTGCTCAATCCAAGGTCAGGAAGCTGGTAGATGCCGCCCCCCGCGGGTGCCGGACCGAAGTTCGTCCAGGCGAGATCTGCCCAAAGTGTGGTGGGGTTAGTGGCTTCAGTAGGCTCAAGGCCGAAACGAGGCTCCGACGGTTGTTGCTGAAAGACGAAGAAGTAGCCGTACGGCGCGTCTGTAGTCCCACCGCGTGCGTCTTCCTTGCTGAGGTTGAAGCCCAGGAAGGTGATGTCGTCAGAGAGTTCTCCACGGAAGATGTGGTACTTGTAGGCGCTATCGTCAGATTCGTCTATGTCGAGTGTGTTGCCAGTGCGGATGGCTTTGGCAGCAAAGACGACTGCATTGGGATAACGTTTGAAGATCTCGCCACGAACCAGCAGCACGACGTTGTCGAGCGGGACGTCAGTACGGTTGGGATGATCTCCCAGTGGGACGGTGAGCGGCCAGGTATTAATGGGCGGAATGTCTTTGAGGAGTTCGCTCAGCGCGGTGGGGTCAGTTGGGTCGCCGGGTTCCGGAACGTAAGAGCTCACGTCCCAGAACTGTCGGAAGTAGCTGCCGCGTTGATCTGTGGGGTAATCGTTCCAGAGTAGTTGGCGAGCCATCTCGTGATTAAGGCCAACCATGTATGCCTCGATGAAAGCATGATTCGAGATGACGAGCCCAACTGAATTTTGAGGAACGAGGTCGACGCCGGGAAGAACGTACTGCTGATCAAGGTCGCGGAGAGGAGCATACATGGGTTGCGTGAACGACGGAGCAGCCATGATAGGAGCTATCGGATCAAGAGGCTTCCAGGGAACTAGCGTCGAGAGATTGATAAGAGAGTTGATTCTTTGCGGTACGGTGATAGCCGGATTAAGACGAAGCATCAGAGTGGTCTTGAGTGAGACGAGATCGAGCGGAGGGGCTTGCGGAGCGTCGATGGGGAGAGCCTGCACGTAGGTGAATAGGTCAGAGGTGACAGAGCGGAATTGAGCGGCGGCCGCAGTGTCTGCCGTGCCCGTGGATGTAATGGGCGGCGCAACTCCGGCTGCGACGACTTGAAAGGATGTGTTCTGTGGAATGGAGACGATCATCTGCGGAGTGAAGCCGGAGACGTGAAGCTCGTTCGAGAGCGCTACGTTTGCAATGGCCGCCTTCGCTTTATTCCACAATGCGACGGCTGCTACTGCGCCAGCGGCAGCGACCGCTACTGCTGCAGCAAGTCCGATCGTGAAGCCGGCAATGATGGCCAGCACAATGGCGGCAATGATGATCAAGATGAGCCAAAGCTTCCAGTTCTTTGCAAGAGACTGATCGGAAGTAGAAGCGATCTGGTCAGAGATTTGATCGATGGAAACCATCCCGTCGGGCGGCTTGGGTGCTGGAACGATGGTTAGCTCGCCGGAGTTTACTCGAGACAGAATGGATGGTTTTGCAGCGATGCTTGGTGTGGCGCTGGAAGATACTGCAGGTGTAAGTCTTCTGACAGGTCGTGTGACTCGACGGAAGACGGGAGAGAGCATACGCTCGGGAACGCGACTAGCTCGAATTGTGGCGCGGATAGTGATGGGACTTGCCATGAGACGAGAGTGCAGTGGCGCAGTTAACAAGAGCGCAGTGTCGGGCTGCATAATCTGAAAATGTTGGGCGTATATCTGCTGCAGAGCAGCGCGTGCGAGTTGTGCCTGGCGAAGTTTTTGGTTTGCAGCAAGTACGCCGTCGACTTGTTGCCAGGCAGACGCCAGCACTTGCGTGAGCTCTTTTTGGATGACCTGTGTGCCCATACCACCGGCGGCACGGTTGCGCGGGTCGAGATTGAGATCATTGACCCATCCCGCCGCAGTGCGATCAACACTCTGCACCGCCGCATGCCACCGGCCGTAGATTGGTGGGGCGATGACTGGATCGTCAGGAATAGGATTGGCCGGATCATCGACGAGGGCAGAGGGCTGATTGATGAACGTTTGTACAGATGTCTGAAAAGCCGTCTTGTCGGGGTCTTTCCAATCGGTCGATGTAGTGCTGACACTGCGCAGAGCACCCTCAAGTCCAAGCGGCGGGCCAGCTGAAGGGATTCCTTCCTCCGCATGCGCCACGTCCATCAGACGGCTTCCCACACCATCTGTCAGCACAGTTGGTGTCAGAGCGCGCACCAGCGATTCGAAGTCTCCAGCATCGCTGGTGTGGAATTGAAACTGATAGTAGTAAGGGAGCGTGAGCGGAACCGCAGTCTGGTTGGGGCCTTTGGCGATAGTCCATGCGGGATCGGAGTGTGTAACGGTGGAGATATCCTGGCCGAGTCCAGCTTGACGACCTATCTCGAATGCGGGAACGAGAAAGGCGGTGTAACCTGTCTCGGGATCGAGCCGACGTGGGCACAGGAGACGTGAGATAACCGTGCCAGGCGCGGAGGACATGGCATCGGCGATGGGAGTGTCGCCGCTAATCTGCGCGTGAGCCCAGTTCCATGAGTCGGTAAGCTCATTGAGTGGCGTGAGGGTGGTGATCTGAATGGCGGGCAGCGGATTCGGTGGAGTCGTAACGAAGGTGAACTCGTCAGACTTGAGTGCGATGAGAGCAACCCAGGGGCGAAGACGATCACCAACAGGAGTCGCCGGAGTAAAGAGCCAGGGCAGGTCGGACGAGTCAAACTCGATGCCGCAGAGATAGTTCGGTTCGTAGTTGGTGGTGAAGTTTCGTGGCTCGGTGCGGATGATGTGACGCGGGTCAATGCCGATCACATCGCCAGGGCCGAATATCTCAACGGTCTTCGGGTCAGCGTTGGTAATAGTGGTGGTTGTACCTTGAAGCGAAGAGATAGCAAGCTGAACGCTGAGGCTGGCGCGAGACGGCAGTTCACCTTGATCGGGCTGGTTGATGCTGGTCGCGACACCGCGTCGCGTCCATGCGAGGAAGTGGTAGCGGGCGAGGGCAGTATTGCTCATACGGCCACCTCATGGAGCGGAACGATCTGCAGGTTGCCGGAGTCTTCAGGGTGAAGAGCCAGGTGAGTTGCCAGGGTCGCACGTGCGGCAAAGTAGGAGGTGCCAGACGCATTCGCTATGTCGGCGCGAATCACCATATCATCCACACCCGTAATGACGAAGACAGGATCGGTAGTGGTAATTGGTGTTGGCGCAGAGGGTTGTTTGTACTTCGCGAAACCCGTATGCTTCACGGCTGACATGTAACCGGAGCCCTGCTGCACAAGAGATGCGTGGACGTCAGCGCTCATAGAATAAAAGCGCTTGAATGTGGAGAAGGTGGTTGGGTCGATCTGTATCTCTTCGTAGACGATTGTGCGGGGCGAATCTGCACCAGTGAGAATTGGTGAAGAGCCAATGTTTACGCCCGCATCGTAGTACTCGAAGCTAGGGAGGCTGAGCTTATCGGCGTCGCTGAGTGTCTGGAACTGGCCGGTGGCGAAGTAGTCCTTATATGGAGTGTATGGAGTGGGCGGGTCTACCTGAGCGTTGATTTGAACATCGCTGATGGAGAAGAAAGTACCATCCGAGGGAGTCGCGTTGCCGTATTTTGTAATGGCGATATCGAGAGGAACAACATTCTCTTTGACGCTTAGGATACCCAGAGGATGGACTCGGAGCGTGGTGTCGTCGGGCTTTGGCGTAGAGAGAGAGACGGCCTGCACGGTGTTGTCCGGAAGAATCGCGCTCCAATTGCTCAGAGCGTCGAAGGCGGCGAGGAGGTCTGGGAGAACAGGTTTCGACGGGAGTGTAACTGGTGTGGAGTCACCCCACGAAAGGTCGACCGATGCGCTGACGCTGAAGAAGAGGATGTCGATACTGGCGTCGCCGTGGAGGTGCCACGGACGCGGACCAGAAAAAAGTCCATCGACGTTGAGGCCTAAGAGAGAGTGCCCATCGTAGGAGACGTCGAAGCCCGCGGAGAAGTCGAACTCGAAGGAGAAAGGAGAGTAGATGATGAGAACGTCGTAGCCGAGGTAGCCATGAATGGCGAAGCCGCCTGCCGAAGCATAGGCTTCGACGTTAGCGCCGAACTGGAGAGAGTTCGAAGTGATAGCAAAGTAGCTGTTGGCGCTGATGCGTGGGTTATCTCCATCACCGATGCTGACAGACATCCTGACCAGTTTAGGTATGTCGAGTCCGGCGGTATTGAAGTGCGGGTTGAAACCGCCGAGAGAGAAGATAAAGATCGGGTTGTCTCCCCAGCAGAGGCGGAAGAAGAGGTCGCCTGCAAGAGAGAAGATGAGGACGCGCGAGTCATATAAGGAACCGGCAAGCTCGAACGTCTTGGTGCCGAAGTCAAGAGTCCCGAGTACATCGATGTGAAGTTCGATGAGCGGGGCATCTTCCGTGGGAAGACCTGCGTCAATCAGGCCAAGAATCGCAATGCGGATCGGATCTGGAACTTCCAGAATTATTCCGATAGCCAGCGTGATAAGCGTTGGTGTTCCCCACCCAAGCTCAAACATTGGACCAAAAACATAGCGTCCGGGAGCAACTGGAAAAAACGATCGAATGTTGCTGATGATCTGCGGTGCATTGGCCACCGGGTCAGGCGGGAACAGAATCGTATCAAGTGTATGAGCACGGAAACCTGCGTGCAACGCGTCGATCGACATTGTGCGATTCACACCGCCCAGACCGCCGACTCCGTTCAACGTAAAACCGAACCCGAGTTGGATTGGGGGAAAATCGAAGGTGATGATGAGCAGAAACGCGAAGCCCGTCGATCCGTCGGGCATGATCGTGTCGATAACCCCAATCACCTTCACCTGAACCATGTCGAGAATCGAGACGTCGAGTACCCCGGCATACTCTCCCTTGGCCGGATCCAGCGATATGTAACCTCCACCGGCCGCTACTCCTGCATCGATCTCCAAACCCAGGCCGTTCGGCGGCTTGAAGCTGATAGCGAGATTTGCAGCACCGAGATTCCCGCCATGGTCGGGAAATGAGAGCAACCCGTTCACGCCAATACGATCAACAGAGGCCTGTATCGGCCCCAGAATCAAACCCAACGCCACAGATACTTCGAGGGGGATGCCGGCATCACTGACTCCGGCAATCAGGTAAAGCGTCTGCACAGTAACAGGACCAAGGCTCACATGCAGCGGGAGATCGATTTCGAGTTGCGCACCTCCCGTGATGTGAAGGCCGACGCCGGGCCCCCATGTTGCTGCCACGTCAAACGCAGCCTCGACGTTCACTCCCGAAAGCACCGTCGCGATAAACCCATCGGAATCCGACGTGTCGATGACAACTTTGCCTCCAGTGATCGCCGCCTGCACCTGCGGTTCAGCGATAGCTTGCCCAACACTGGAGTTCCAATTGATGGTGAGTCCCGCGCCCACCGAGAACGAATCGGTTTGTATTCTGCTCCCACCCGTTTGCCCGATAACAATGATTGGATGCGAAGAATCTGCACCTTTAGCCACCAGGTCAATCTGCAGCAAGCCATCTAACGTGCCTGTAGGAGGCAGCAGCGAAACGTTCGCGGGTGGAGTGATCGTTGCAGCCAGCCCAGCATCGATCGCCGCTTGTGCCTGCACCCGCACCGACCAAATCTCGCTCAGCGGCAACGTAAGGTCGAGCCCGGAAGAGATCGGATACTGCACTGACGCCAATAAGCCCGGCGGATTCGTCGTCGGATTTGCCTGAACCGTGAGAAGCGAGCAGCTAAGAATGGCGGTAGGCCCGGTACCGATGATCTCCGATACAAATCCGAGAAGGTCGAGAGTTGCACTCAACCGTGGCAGAAGCTGCTGACCATCAAAGGTCGGACTACCCCATCCATAGAGTGTGTTGAGCAGATCTGCTGGTGAGGTAAATAGCTTTCCTAGGTTGCCGAGTTGAAGATGTTCCGCAACGAACGCAGGATGCGTAACATCGCCCGCGACGCCCGGATTGGGCAGATAATCCAACACGCCCAGAGCGTTGAAAACCCCCACAGCTCCCGCCGCCACCGTTCGTAGATATGAGATCAGAAGATAGCTGAGAAGATTCTTAGCGAGATTCGTGGCAAAGGTCCCCACCTCGGCGGGATTCATGCCCGGCAAGCTGCTCGCGAGGGTGTTTAGTTCCGTGCCAATCTGCTCCAACGCAGAGATGGTCTTTCCCACTTGCTGAATCAGCTGCAGCCCGTCTTGCAGAATGCCCGACTCGTTGTCCCCTTCGATGTCAGTCGCGAGTTGCGTCAACAACGGCGGAAGCCCACCCGCTGCGGTAGCGCCTGCACCGACAGCTGTCATGAAGCCGCCTGATCCGGTAAGTGCAGGAGGAAACTGCAAACCGAGCTGCGAGAGAAAAGGGATAATATTTTCGGCTGTAAGCTGGTTCTCCAGCGGCTGCAGGGCTATGCCCACCTGCTGCGCGAGTACCTCCAGCGTTCCAGCTTTTCCTGCCATGCCTATTCCCCATTCCTAAGTCGTAACGTGGCTAACATCTGCGGATAAGTAAGGCCAGCGAAACTCTTCATCCATTCTGCAAACCGTGGAAGATCGGCCGCCAGCGCAGGGCTCGCGTAGCGTGCGAATACTCGCCTCATCCGCTCCAGACAATCAGCGAACGGTCTGCCGTTGATGCTCTCTGGCATCGGCTCGTCATGACGCTGCAACATGCGCAACATCGCATTCAGAATTTCAGGACCGCCATTGCGATGCCACGCAGTCGCCACGCGGCGGTTGGAGTTGACCAGCCGTTGTGTCTCCGCAATGTGCGTCTTCACGAGCTCCGCATACTCTGATCCCTCAACCGTCGCCGAGATATCTTTCTCGGCCTGCACCAGCCGCTTCTCGAGAAACGGCTGAGGAGAAGGAACTTGCTTTTGTTCGCCTGCCACCATCGCCATCGCTGGGCTCGGAACTGTACGGACATCGCCGGGGGCGTGTCCTGCTTCGGGAGCCGGTGCCGGGTTCAATTGAAGGTATGCGAAGGCGTCGTTAATCGCGTCAATTGGAGTGGCGTATCCATCGAGATCCACTCCGCCGAACACAATTCCGACAATCGCGCGTGCGTTATCCAAAACCGCCGCTCCGGAGTCTCCAGGTAAAACAAAGGGCCCATTATTGGGCGCCAGCGAGGCAATCTGAATTGCATTCGTATAGTGGCGATCAAAGGTAGTGCTTTCAATATCACCGCTCACATTAAGGAAGTCGACCCTCCCTGTAGTCGATACGGGAAGTGTGCGGCCCCGTTTGATTACGTTCAAAGAGATGTCAGCCGGAGTAAGAGTGCGGACTCCGGTAACCAGGCCGAGATCCTGGATCTCCGGAACCCACTTTTGTCCGGCGTCCAATTGAACCACGGCAACGTCGAGGTCGGTTCGGGAATCGATCACCCGTCCTATCCGATGACTGCAGCAGTGAGAACACGTCGAGCCGAAGCTATTATCCGGCTGCCCTACCTGTGAGTCGCTCTTGACAATGCACGACACCGTCTGCGTCTGAGTGAAGTTCACGGTACTGGCAGTTGACGATACGGTAATCGGGGCCAGCACACCGGTAAGGTCATTAAACGCCTTGGCAATCGCAGTCGCGACGGAGCTCAGCGTGTCCCCCTTTGCGGGGTGAACAAACGCGCCGCAGGTAGGGTGCCCACCTCCCGCACTCGCAGACGTATAGATGCCATAGTTATCACCGTCGACGCTACCCGTCAGGGTGAGCGCTGACCCCGCTACCCTTGCTGTCAGAGCAGAGTCCGGGTCAACCCTGAGCGGTCCGTACGTATTGCAACTCATGGTCATTCCTGCAGGCAAAACAGCGGCCACCACAGCGCCGCTAGAGGCCGCACTGACGCCCGTAATACCTGCAGTCGTTATGGCGGCCGCCACGCTGGTCGCAATCCCGATAGGCATGTCACCCGCAACGGTTGCGTAGAAAGCATCCTGGATGATCGTAAGACTTCCCGACTGCGTATCGAACTCAACTTTCACCACGCAGTTCAGTGGAATAGGGGCCGCACTGTTGGTGCTGAACGTGATCTGATTCGTGTTCACCGTCGCTACCAGATTCGTGGTCAGGTCGTGGGACTCGGCAACCACATGTTGGCAGGTGATAGCGACGACAGTACCTTGCGGATCTGAGACCGTGTCGGCCGTCGTTGCCAGAAAGCCGATCGTTCCGAATCCTGCGTGAGCGCTGCCAGGCTGAATCTGAATTCCGCCGCGAATGTGATCGTCGAAGTACTTCTTATCGTCGATGGCAGTGATGTCGCAATGCGTGATGGCGCAGGTCGAGCCGGCTACAGGCATAAGCGTGACTTGCGCCCCTGAAGCGGTCGCTGAAACACCAGTCGCTCCTTTTGAAACTTCGGTGGCAAGAGCCGCCGCAATGGTGGCTTGATTATCCTGGGCATTTGTCCGTTTGAAGGCAACATATGGGACAGGCGCAGACGCGCCGCTCGTCACGGAGTAGTCCAGCACAATCACAATGCCGGCCCCAGGTGGGTTCTTTCCAGAAAAGGTAATGCTAAGCTGGTTGGCGCTCACGGCAAACTGAAGGTTGGCCGGATTCGCAGCCATCATCAAACGCGGTTTTGCTCGTTCTACAACATCGGTTTTAATCCCGTTGATCTGCGAAGGAACAACCTCGTGCGGCGCCAACTCGCTCAGTGGCTTCTTCTTGCTAACGAAGACCGCGATGGCCAACTCATCTGTGAACGCCCCATTCACAGATTTCTTGCCGATCCCGACAGCGTGTACGCCCGGAATCGCGCGCAGGCTTCCCTCCGCATCTTCCTTGGTCTTAACGAGTTGTGTACGGTCAGGCATGACTCCTACGCTGTCTCCTTGCGAGAAGAACGATCGTCAACTGCCGTAGATCGAAGGCAGGCCCGGGACAATCCTAAAAAGTCGCCGAATCGGCGAGGGATATCGACATCACTGGGAAGCGCCTGAGGTTTTGAATCACAACATACCCAAGGAGTTCTCTGTGCTTTCCGCATGGCTGCGAATCAGAGAGGGGCCCACGTGCTGAGTTCCCGCGTACTGCTACCTGGAACGGTTCTCGCAGCGTACCCGCTGGCCAATTTGGTGTCAAGCTCATCCAGCCTGAATTTTGTCTTCGCCGTTAAAAGTGAGTCGGAAGAAAGCCATACCTAAGGCCGTCGTTCCCGCGCGTTGTTACTCAGCAGAGGCGAACTGAGCTGAAGGCTCCACCTCAAAAGTCCAGATGGTGAGCAGCAAATATGCCGCTCGCCATCAGCTCATTCGTGTGGAAGATGAGTCGCGTAATCGTGCGCCGCATCTAAGTTGCAACAGGTTCGAGAGAGGACGATATGAAGAAGGGTTATTGGGTGGTTGCCTACCGGACGGTCGGTGACGAGGCTACGATGAACAACTATAGTGCGCTGGCTAGAGCGGCGCTTGGGCAGTTTGGTGCGCGTATTCTGGTGGCGCCGGGAAGCGCCGTCACGGCTCTTGAAGCTGGGTTGAAACAGATGACGGTCGTGGTGGAATTCGACAGCTACGAGATCGCTTTGGCTGCGTATCAGAGCGCGGATTACAAGAAAGCGCTTGATGCGCTTGGTTCGGGTGTAGAAAGAGACTTTCGGATCGTTGAGGGAGCCTAGGCGCAAACGCGCAATAGGAGCAAGCGATCTCGAGCAGGCGTGAATGTCCAAGCCTAATAATCAAGCTACATCGGAGCACCCCGCAAAAGCTGCGCCGCGAGATGTCGGCTCAATCTGGAATCCTGAAATCGTAGACCCTTCCCGCCGCGGCGCCTCCCGACCTGGCTCCTCCTGAGGAACCTCCTGCCATAGTTGCCTGCTGGCCTGTGCCCATGAAGAAGGCGTACTCTCCTGGCTTCATGGCTGCATCCAGCTTCACCTTGTAGGTCCTGATTCCTGCGTGCTCAGCGGTGAATGCGATCTCCTTGTCCCGCTTTACGCCTGATTTGCCGCCAGTGATACCGCCGAAGCTTCCTATCTGAAACTCCCTGCGATCACCCTTCTTCTCAAGGATGATCAGGGCGAAGTCGGACGCGCTGGCACCATCAGGAACGTAGAAGTAGAAGACCGGCTGACGGTCGTTGATGATGTTCTTCGATTGCGGGCCGTTCAGATAGGCGTCCCAGTGTTCGTTTCGCAGTCCGTAGGTGAACATGCTGCCTGCCTTGCCGCCGACCTTGGCCTGGCTGATCGCCTGCCCCTCAATAAGGACGAACGCATTGACGTTCTTCCAATAAACGCCAACCTCTGGTGGTGGGAGGCTGGGGTCGTTCGAGATGGGTGTGGCGGCGACTACAACCGGGGCTGCAGGAGGGGTCGGACTAATCATCACCTTGATGACGTCGTCCGAAACCTTGGCGGCCTTGAGTTCCTTGAGGCTGTCGACGCCGGTGTCGAACTGTAGCGTTCCTCCGGCTGCAGCGGCACGGATTTTAGCGATAATGACGTCGTCGGAGAGGCCAAGGCCCACCATATCGATGACGTCTTTATCGGTCATCCTTTTGCCGAGTTGTTGGCTCCACGTCGCTGAGGAAATTAGAAGAAAGAGAGCTGCAAGTAAAAAGGTGCGTCGTTTCATGGGACCTCCTGACAAAACTTCAGGTCGTTACCCCGGAGCCCCTTGTGTGTAAGTCTAGAAATTTAGCACAGTCGTAGCGAGTGAGAACTATCGAGCGATCAGCGACGAACTTCGCGAACCCTCGGAGGCTGTCGGAAAGTTCATCGGAACCGGATTCATGCATCGGCCTTAATTCGATCGAACCCCTTGAAACGAACCCGTCCCTCCTCGATCGTGGAAGGTCCCATTGAACGTATTTCCCTGAACCACACCGTCAACACGCGGCCCATCAACTCGCCCGCGAAACGTTAGAACGTCACGCGTCTTCGTATGCACCACGAGATGTTGGTTATCGATTGTGCCCTCTACTCCCCCCGACTGATTCGGTCCTTTGAAGTGTCCCGAGATCACGCTTCCTTTCTGCTGAAGCTCAAGAAACTTCGAAGAGGTTGATCCATTCGGATCTTTGCAGTACAAAGTCCAGTTGCCCGCGGCATTAGCTGGCTGTTGTTGCGCTGGCGGTTGCTGCGCGAACGCAAAGCTACCGGCGAAGATTACCAAAGCAAAACAAAACACGAAGACTCTCAACCCATATCTCTTCACTACATCCTCCAGGGCAACCTGATGCATAGCAAAATCTACCGCAATTCCGAACCTCTTTCATCTTTTAAAACGCCGAAGACAGTAGCAGGATAAAATCCTCGTCAAATCACAAGGCTGTAGCAGAACGGTTCATCGAAAGGACACTTGCGGCAATGCCGACCCCACCAACACGTAGTCCCTTCCGCCCAACCCTCACCCGCAGAACCCTCCTCCAAAATCTAGCCGTCACCGCAGCCGCTGCAGCCGCGCCGTTTCCCAAAGCCTTCGCCCAGGCACAGTACGGAGGCTCCAACGGCCAGGAGCGCGGCGAGATGGGGCGCATCGCCGGAGCCTTCCGTCAGCAGTTCTCCGTCCCCGCCACCTCAATCGCCATCTCTCGCAACGGCCAGTTCGCCTACGATCAATCCGTAGGCATGGCCGACCGCCAGCATCTCACGCAAGTCCAGCAGGACAGCCTCTTCCGCGTCGCTTCCCTTAGCAAACCCATCACCTCCGTCACCATCTTCACCCTCCTCGAACAGGGCAAGCTCAACCTTACCGACAAGGTCTTCGGCCCCTCCGCCATTCTCGGCATCAAGTACGGCAAGCCGCCCTACAAGCAATGGGTCGCCGACATCACCGTCGACCAACTCCTCACCCACACCTGCGGCGGTTGGCCCAACGACGCCAACGATCCCATGATGCACAACGACGGTTGGGACCACACCAAACTCATCACCGAAACAATTGCGAACCAGCCCCTCACTAACCAGCCCGGCACCCACTGGGCCTACTCCAACTTCGGCTACTGCATCCTCGGTCGCGTCATCGAACAGCTCTCCGGTCAGCCCTACGACGCCTACGTCAAAGCCAACATCCTCGCTCCTTGCGGCATCTCCACCATGCAGATCGCCGCCAACAAAGAGAGCCAGCGCGCCCCGAACGAGGTCGTCTACTACGGCCAATACTCCGAAGACCCCTACAAGCTCAACGTCACCCGCATGGACTCGCACGGCGGATGGATCGCCTCATCAACCGAACTCGTCCAGTTCCTCAACCACGTCGCCGGCGCGCCCAACATCCCAGCTCTCCTCAAGCCCGCGACCATCAAAATCATGACCACCCCAGCTCCAGCCTACCCACCCGGTGACGCACGCTACGCCCGCGGATGGATGGTGCGCGACAACGGTGCAGGGAACTGGTGGCATAGCGGCAGCCTCCCCGGAACCACTACCATCATGGTTCGCACCTCCACCGGCTTCTGCTGGGCGGCTCTCGCGAACACCCGCACACAGCCCTCCAACGAAATCGACACCGCCATCGATCAGATGATGTGGAACATGGTCGGTACCGTCCCGTCCTGGAACGCCTGACGAATCAGATCTCAACTCACGTAAGTTCGAGCAAGTTTTATCCACTGGCCGAGTGCATCACGAGCAACAAAGAAACAACGGGCAATCTTCAGGAGGACAGTTTTGAAACAGCCACGGAAACGTCATCGTTGGTGTGTGCCGCTCTTACTCATTCTCTTTGGTGCTATGTCTTCTCGCTTTTCCTTCGCCCAAGACAGACAGGACAGTCGCTACATCATTATCGATCAGGATGCGGTAGGTCCCGCAGGCACGGACATGAACTCGATGCTGGTCTTCCTGCAAGCCCCGCACGTGAATATCCTCGGAATCACTGTGCTGACCGGCGACGGATGGCGCGATGAAGAGGTCGCGCACACCTTGCGCTTGCTGGAGCTGATTGGCCGTACTGACATTCCAGTTATGGCAGGAGCAGTTACTCCCCTCGTAAGGACACAGGACTGGACTCATGCCTGGGAGCAGATCTACGGAAAGGTGCTCTACCAGGGAGCGTGGAGTAGCTTTCGTCCGAAACATGGAATCGATGAGGTTCCTCCGCTAAGCGAAGGAAATCCCACGACGAAGGTGTCCGATGAAGATGCCGCCCATTTTCTAATCCGGATGGTGCACAAATATCCTCACAAAGTAACTATCTATGCTGCCGGACCAATGACAAATATTGCTCAGGCTATCAGCCTCGACCCGCACTTTGCCGAGCTAGCCGCCGAGCTTGTCATCATGGGAGGCAGCCTCAATCCACACACGGATGATAAGGAGTACGTCGACAGCCCGCGCCACGAGTTCAACCTGTGGTTCGATCCTGAAGCATCGAGCATCGTCTTCCACGCCCATTGGCCGAAGATCACAGTCACCACCGTCGACGTCTCAATCGAAACACATCTTACAAAGGAGATGGTCGAACAACTGAAGGGCATCAACACTCCGGCGGCCCAGTACATCGCTCACTACACGACTAAGCCCGGCGATTATCTTTGGGATGAGCTGGCCGCAGCCGCATGGCTCGATCCTGGCCTTATCACAAGGGAGCGTTTTGTTTACATCGACGTCAGCCTTGATAAAGGCATCAGCTACGGAGACACAATCGTCTGGTCGGACGACGACAAGCCTGCGCTCGATCTGCAGAAGGCTCATGTGCAAATGGACGTAGACTGGCCGAAGTTCCAAAAGTTCTTCATACAACTAATGTCTTCTCCGACTCCGGGAGCAAGCAACCCTCAAATGGCGGCACAACCAAAGCGATAAAACGAACTTCAGCAAAATAGCAATAAGAGACCGACAGTCTAAGACTGCCGCGGAGCGCGACATGAATAGTAAACCCATTGCCATCATGGGAGTCTTTGCCGTTGATCTTGCCTTTCGGGTGAAACGCCTGCCAGTATGGGGAGAGACCGTTCTGGGATCCGAGTTTCGCCTTGGCCCCGGAGGCAAAGGATCAAACCAATCGGTCGCGGTCGCACGTCTGGGCGCGAAGGTCTACTTCATCAGCAAGGTAGGCGCCGATAACTTCTCCGACATCGCCCGCAAGACCTATGAGACCGAAGGCGTCGATACACAATTTCTTATCTCCTCAAACGACGACACGACTGGCGCCGCAGCAATCATCATCGACGAGGCTTCCGGCGAGAACGCTATAGTCATCACTCCAGGAGCCGCGAACGCTCTCACTCCGCAGGAGATCGATCTGGCTCGTGAACAGATTCGCAAATCAGCAGTCTTCATGACGCAGCTCGAACTACCCGTCCCAATCGTTGTGCATGGTCTGAAGACCGCACGCGGACTTGGTGTTCCTACCATCCTCAACCCCGCCCCTGCCTGCGCCCTCGACGACTCCACGCTTGCTCTCTGCGACTATCTCACACCGAACGAGAGCGAAGCCGCAGCGCTTACAGGCTGTTCCGTCGAGTCTCTGGAAGATGCCGAAAAGGCAGCCGAACAACTACTCGCACGAGGAGTTCGTAACGTCATCATGACGCTAGGTGCACGCGGCGCCCTAATCAAGACACCAACGCTAACGAAATACGTCGCGGCGTTTAACGCAGGTCCAGTGATCGACACGACCGGAGCAGGTGACGCCTTCAACGGGGGCCTCGCCGTAGGGCTCTCTGAAGGAATGAGCCTCGAAGAGGCAATTCGCTTCGGGTGCGTCGTCGCAGGAATCTCGGTGACACGCAACGGTACGGCTACTTCCATGCCGAAGAGATTCGAGCTGGACAAGTACATGCAGCAATCTCCCGCTACAAACCGACAGAGTTAACCCGCACTCGTTATGCTCACAAGATCGCAGTGCCAATCAGGACGAGCCCCGCCGCATAACCGATCAGCATCAGTGCTACAACCGATCGCGTCCCGACAGAGGCTCCATGAAACTCTTTCCAGACAAACACGCCCCACAGTGCAGCCACCAGCGTCGCCCCTTGGCCCAGTGCGTACGAAACCGCAGGCCCCGCAACCCCCGATGCGATGACATTCAGACACAGCGCGATCATCCAGATCGCACCCCCAAGCAAGCCGAGCCAATGCAACTTGAACTTCGCATCGCGATACTCTTGAAACGTCGATCCCTGGAAGCGCATAAACAGGGTGTTGATCACGAAGTTGCTCGCAAGCAAGCCGGCACCAAATAGCAGCAGCGCAGTATAAGGAGTCAGAAAGCCCGCTTGAATTGGCTCGCTGTTGAAGTTTGGCGAAATAGACGAAGCCAGTTGCGGATAGAAGAACCCCATCAGACAACCTGCGGCGCAGGCAAACAGTAATCCCCGGCTGGTATTGACCGTCCGCTGCTTCTGCACTTGCCGCGTCGCTACAGCCGACATGATCATCGCAAAGACAATCAACACAACCCCTGCGCCTAACAGCGTCGGGTTGCCCTTGGGAGCGTGGTAGTAGCTCGCCACGGTCCCGATCACCAGAGCGAGGCCCACGCCCACCGGGAAGGCAAGTGAGATTCCCGCAGCGTCGATTGCGATCACCAGCAGAATATTTGCGAGATTGAACAACGCACCGCTGGCGAGCGCTCGCAGCATCGAGTCCGCCGACGCTGTATGAAGATTCGCAACCGCGCTGCTTCCAGCCGAGCCGAAACTACCAAGTGTGAAACAGAAGAGCACTCCCAGCAGAGCCACTCCAAACGCATAGTCCCAGTAGTAGAGAGCGAATGGCCAGCGCTCTTTTCCAGCAAGCTTCTGCGTATTCGCCCAGGAGCCCCACCCCATCATGGTCAAGGCGCAAAATAAAAATGCAACCGCTGAATTAGTTACGATGAACATCCCACCGTCCTTACCGGAATAAGAAACCCCTCCGCCACACCTGCGCTGGCAAAATGAGGTCTCCTCAACCCAGTCTTCTAATAAGAAGATTCAGTCCCGCAAAAGTTTGAACTGATTCAACCCGCGCCATTCTATGCTCTCCCGATCAATCGCTGTCAACGACTGTCTTCAGTAACCTAACTTCTCAAGCTTGACGCCCGATTCTTCCTCCTCTACTCTCCAACCATGCACTCTGTCGTCGCAGCCCGTTATTGTTGTCCGTCCAGCCTCTAGCCGACGAGACACATTCAGGTTCCGCAGAGCTTCCTCCTCAACCGCATCAGGTCAGCTCATTCCGTCTCTCTTCCAGGAGACCAGCTCACCATCGTCTGACCAACAGTCACCACACCACACCAATCATCTTCAGGAGTTACAAACCATGAGCAAGATCCTCACCGACGTCCTCTCCGCCAACGAAAACTACGCCGCCACCTTCGGCGCAAAGACCAACCTTGCCCTTCCCCCAGCTCGCGGGTTCGCCATTCTCACCTGCATGGACGCGCGTCTTGACCCAGCCAAATACGCTGGCCTCGCCGAAGGCGACGCCCACGTCATCCGCAACGCCGGCGGCCGCGCCAGCGACGACGCCATCCGTTCTCTCGTCATCAGCTACAAACTCCTCGGCACCAAAGAGTTCTTCGTCATCCACCACACCGACTGCGGCATGCAGTTCTTCACCAGCGAAGTCATCCGCGGCCTCCTCGCCAACAGCCTCGAAACCGCGGCTCTCACTGCAGAAGGCTTCAAAGACGTAGGCAAAGGCCCCGGTTCAACCGCAGCCGAGTTTGTCGAGTTCCTCACCATCAAGGACCAGGCCGAATCGGTCCTCGCCGATGTCACCCGCATCCGCACCAGCCCACTCGTGCCGAAGTCGATCCCCATTTACGGCTACATCTACGACGTAAAATCCGGCAGGCTGATCGAGGTCCCAGCTGCCACAGAAGCTGGCCGCGCTCATTAGCCGTCACCCTCTCACGAAAGAAAAGCGGATCACCAAAGTCGCACCAAACTTCAGTACGAAGACAGCTGATACTGCACCAGCACGCCATTCACAAAGTCGGCCTGCACACTCGCATCTTTACCTCGAAACACGCACGATGTGACTGTCATTCCATTCACCGCATGGTCATGCGACTCGACCGCCTTCCCATACAGCGCCTCCACCTGTTCTCTGCTCATCCCCTTCTTCAGTCCCTGCGCCGAATCAGCCGGCGGATCCGCAGGTCGAGCCACCAGCGTCGAAGGCGCGCTCGGTGGAGCAGTCACAGTTTGATGACCATCCCCCGGAAATTCGACATACTGCGCCAGCGCGTCTTCAACGACCTGCGGCGTCAGCGAGTCACCCATCTTCTTCGCATCCAAACGAATGTTGAACCTTGACCCACCCTGCTGGCGACCGATACCAACCTGCTGCTGTCTTCTCGCCGCATCGTCTTCGGCACGCGCACGATCGATCCGGTCACGCCTCTCTCGTTCCGCTCTCACATAGTCCAGCTCTCGCTGCAGCGACCTTCTCCGATCCGGATCCGTCTCATCGCGCAGTTGATCCTCCAGCTCCTTCTCTCTGTCACTCTTATTAGCCGGCGTAAAGTGAACAGTCGTATCCGTGTTGTCCCTCGCTGTCCCAAACCCTCCGCCACCAAGCTGAAACTCAATGTTGTCCTTGTTTACCTTTACCTTCGTGACCATCACCGAATCGCCCTTCTGCACGGAGATACCGAAGTCCTTCAATCGATCCGAGTAGCTCTTCACATCCAACGGCTGCGGCCTGCCCGGATAGATGTCCACACCCTTCTGCGTCCCCGGCATGTCCATCTTCACAACCACCTGTTTGCCCTCGAAAAATGGCGAAAGCGCGTCCGGGTTCTGCGCGGCAGCATCGCATAAACC
Source organism: Tunturiibacter lichenicola (assembly GCF_051013355.1). Classification (GTDB taxonomy): domain Bacteria; phylum Acidobacteriota; class Terriglobia; order Terriglobales; family Acidobacteriaceae; genus Edaphobacter; species Edaphobacter lichenicola_F. Next base: position 3,253,017 of record NZ_CP132944.1, read on the forward strand.
GCCAAACACAAAGACAACCCACATCAGCAATTTAAAATGTTCCAATGACCAACGGGATCGGGGCATATTCTTCCTCCTGGCACATCCGGGGGAACAAAAAATATGAGTTCGCGCATCAAGCACTGACTCGCACTGGGGCCGTTGAAGTAGCTGAGTAGGAATATACCTTGCCGACAGTTCAAAACAGGTGGGGTAATTCCAACTTACCTAAATCTCACAGTCGCCATATTCACTCTTTGGGCACAGGTTGTCGTGTACTTCGAACGGGGGCGTGAAAATGCATGGGCGCTGGGGATGGCCGTCTACTCTTCTCGCAGCAGCGACAAGGGATCGACCGACACTGCACGTTGCGCGGGAATCCACGTCGCCACTAATCCAAGCAGAAGCATCGCCAGAACGACGCCGCCGAGCACGAGTGGATCCCGTGGAGTGGCTTGGGAGACGATGAAAGCCAGCACGCGGCTGCCGAGAACTCCCAACAGCAAACCCGCCGCTGAACCGAACGCAAGAAACTTCAAAGGTCGCGCCAGAGCGGCTCGCAACACCTCCCGTCGCTGCGCCCCCAGCGCAATACGAATCCCCAACTCCCGCAGCCGCTTGCTCACTGTGTACGCGGCCATGCCGAAGATTCCTGTGATCGATAGCATCGCGCCCATCAGCCCCAGCACCCCCAGCGACAGCGTCGCCATCCGCGGCCCAAACAGCATTGCATCCAGCTCTTTGAAGCGCGTTTGGATGAAGACCGGCAGCCCTCGATCGAGCTCGCGCAGCTTCAAGCGAATCGCAGCATCCAACTCCCGCGGATCACGCCCCGAACGCACGATCATCGACGTCGCACTCGAGGGGGACTGCTGCAGCGGGATGAAGATCGCCGGCTTCGGATCTTCGGTCAGACTTGCATACTTTCCGGTCTCGACGATCCCTACCACCTGCGTTCGCACGCCATCTTTCGTCTTGAAGAACCCGCCCATTGCTTTTTCTGTCGACCCGAAGATCTTTCGCGCAAACACCGGATTTACAATCGCAACGTTCGGCGAACCCTCATCGTCCTGCGTCGTAAAACTTCTCCCCGACAGCAGCGTTGTGCCCGATGCGCGGAAGTAGTCCGGAGAGATACGGTAGAGCAATGGAGTTGCTGCTGCATTCGATATCTTAAGATCCGATGTGCTCTCGGTGAAGACGGGCGTCTCGTTTGAGCTATCGCCCAGAGGCACCTGGTCCGCAAGGGCCACAGACTCAACCCCCGAAATAGCCCCCACCCCTTCGATCATCCGCTTCTGCATTGCAGTGACCTTGTCACCAACGTAGCCTGCCATGCTGACGTCGGTATCGACCATCATCGTATTCTCCACCTGGAAGCCAAAGTTGCCGTGCAGCGAACGCGCCAGTCCACGAAGCGCCACCATCGAAGAGGTCACCAGCACCGCACACAACGCAATTTGCACAATCAGCAGCACGTCGCGGAACGTCATGCTCCGTCCAAGCCTTGCACTTGAGCCGGCCTTCACCACCTCGTACGGGCTTGTCTGCAACACCTGGCGCACGGGAACCGAGCCAAACAAAAGTCCACTCGTCAAAGCCAGCAGCAGAGCGAAACCATAGACTCGCCAATCCGGATTCACGGCCAGTTGTATCGGCCAGCGTGGAATCGGCTGCCACACGCTTAGGCCGTGCAGCAACACGACACTGCCCGCAAGCCCCAGCGCGCCTCCGGCCAGTGCGATCAACACTGCCTCCGTGAATAGCCCACGCAGGATTCGTCTCCGGCTTGCTCCTAGCGCCAACCGCAACGCAATCTCACGAGACCGGTCTGCTGCCCGTGCGGCGAAGAGGCTTCCGAGATTCGCACACGCCGCCAACAGAATCAACCCCGAGAGTAGCGTTAGCCCTGTCATGAACTCGCGCACAGGCTTGCCGAGGTAGTCGCCATAAAGGCTCGGACGCCCAAGCTTAAACTGCATCTTGCTCTCATCCTTCGAGTAGTTCTTCTCAAGGTAAGCGCCCGTTGCGTTCAGATCGGTAATTGCCTGCGCCTGGGTTACGCCGGGCTTCAGATGCCCCATGACCATGAAAATCCAGCGATTGCCGCGCGTGGTCAAATCCTCACCAGCCAGCGCCGGATGGTTCACAATCGGCGTGAAGAAATCGGGATGGAAGAACATCATCGTCCCGTGAAAGTCCTTCGGGCCCACGCCAATCACCGTAAAGGGATGCTTATTCAACCGAACGACTCGCCCCACTACGCTTGGGTCCGACTGAAACTGGCTGTGCCAGTACGCGTAGGTCAGCACGATATACGGCGCGCTGTCAGGGCCATTCTCATCCGAGGCATGAAAGAAACGGCCAAGAGATGGCTGAAGCCCCATTGCGTCAAAGTAATTTCCAGTCGCCTCTTCCGCCCACGCCCGCGATGGGTTCGAGCCTGTATCTAACCCCACCGTGAGCTGGTCATACGCAATCAGGCCGTCGAAGCTGTGCGTCCGATCCCGCAGATCAAGATAGTCGGGGTACGACTCGGACGAGTCGCCATTCGGTCGAAATACCGCAAACAAACTCTCCGGATGAGGCACATTCAACGGCCGCAGCAGAAACGCATTCATGATGCTGAACACCACTGCATTCGCACCGATCGCCAGTGCCAGCGTCACCACGGCTGCAACGGTAAATCCAGGCGAACGCCGCAGCTGCCGCATCGCAAACCGTACATCGCCGCAAATCGACTCGATCCACGGCCATCGCCACACTTCGCGGCTGCGCTCCTCAACCAGCGTGCGGTTTCCAAAGGCTCGACGCGCCTCGCGTTCCGCCTCCTTCCGGCTCATGCCGTCAGCTACGAACTGCTCCTTGCGCTCTTCTAAATGCAGACGAATCTCCTCGGAGAGGTCGCCGTACAGCATGTCGCGATGGAAGATACGATCGAACCAGTTCATGGCAGTTCCTCCTAAGTGGATGGAGACTTGCTCGGCTTGAGGACCAGCGTAATGCCCTCGAACATTCTTTCGAAGCTGGAGATCTGTTGCTCGAGATGGCGAAGACCGGAGGCTGTGATCTCGTACGTCCTCACCCGGCGATTCGTCGACGAGACGCCCCACTCGGCTTTCACGAGTTTGGCCTTGAGCAGCCGTTGCAGCGCCGGATAGAGCGAACCCTCTTCCACCTGCAGCAGATTCTTCGACCGCTGATGAATATGCTGCACCAGCGCATACCCGTGTGCCGGCTGACGGCGAAGCGACTCAAGAATCATCATCTCGAGTGCGCCGGGAAAAAGATCGCGTGCAGCAGACTCCGTCATAGGCCTATCTCCAACAGGCATAGACTAAACAGGTATCAAGGTTTGAGTCAACCAAATTCGACACGCCCACTACGCAATGTGGATGAAGCCCAAACTCAGCGAACAAACGAAGAGTTGCCAAGCCACTTCCCAGCAGTAAATCAGAGCAATGCGCACTTGATCTATCTAGAGCCGCTTTCGCTCTTTTGTTTGTCATTCCCGAAGGGAATCTGCGTTTGCACTCTCTACACCATAAGAAAAATTGCATCAATGGGAAGATTTTACGAGCGGCGGAACCCACTTCCCGCTGGTGATCTCTTCCTTGGGCCAATAAGCGCGAATGTAAAGAGAGAAGTCGTCTTTCGGTGCGGGAAGCCAGTTGTCCTGCTTATCAGCGCCGGGCGAGCTGTTTTGCACGTAAATCGTCAGCGAGCCGTCAGGGTTCTGCTTCATCGACTTGCTCTTCGTTCCGAGCGAGAAGCGGTTGAGCGAGTTCGCCGAGAAGAGGTGCTCTTTGTTGTACAGAGTCAGTGACCAGAAGCCGTCAACAGGCGGTGTTTGTCCTGCGGGGAAGGTGACGGTGTAGCCATGCGCGCCGTTGAGCCGCTGACCGCTGGAGTCGAAGTCAGTGTAGATGTAGCGGGTCTCGTTAGGGGAGTTATCGTACATGTTGGATTTTGCGGTCGCGGCGCGCGAGAGATAGTCATAGCCCCAGTTGGCTCCGTTGGGCGGGGAGTTCCAGCCGTTGCCAATAGGGCGTCCGTTCATGTGGAAGTCGAAGAGCGGGCTGATCAGGTCTTTTTCAGCTGCTACCGCAGTCTGCGTCAGTGTCTGCTTCAGCTTTGGATCCTTAGCCGCTGCATCGAGGACAGACTGGAAGTTGGCGTAGAGGGCCTCTTCGCCGGGCATCGGAGGAACTTGTTTAAGGATGATGGCTAGTTCATCGAAGAACTTTTCAGGAATAACCCACTTGGTCTCGCCGCCAGTGGATGGAGGAGCAGGATAGGACGGAGTGCTCTTCCAGTCCATCGTCTTCATCTTGCCGTCAAACTCAGAGAGCGGGTAGACGACGACTTGGTTGAGAAGCGGTTGGATCGCAGCTTTGTCTTCTGGAGTGTCGTCCTGGAAAACGCGGGGGAAGACAGCGACGAGATCAGTCGACGAGCGGAGAACTCCAGTAAGGCCCAAAGGAAGCGTTCCCTTCCAGTTGGGACCGACGATGAGATAGAAGCCGGGTTTTGTTCCATACTGCTTTCCGATATTGCCGAAGGAGTTGGTGCGGGCGTCCGCAATCTGATAGGTGAAGAATCGACTGCCGAAGTCGGGCACCTGAACCACAACCGGCTGCGTGTCGACATGCTGGAAGCCGGCGCCGTAGACCGTGTCTTGGTTGGGGCAGGTCACGTAGCGCTCGTCGGCGCTGATGTAGTCGCTAAGCATGGAGATATGGCCGGGAGGCGATACGGGAACTACTCCGCCGAGGCGGCCGGGAGCTGGGATGTCTTTGGTACCGAGCGCGCGGTTCAGGTTATTTACGAGCGGCCAACCCCAGATGTAAGCAAATCGACCTACAGCAGCGACATACTCCGGCGTCATCACTGCACCGGAGGGCGTACCTGCGATCTGGGCAGCCGCTGGAGCTGCTGGTGGTTTGCTAGTCTGTTGCGGCATGCGAGTCTCCTCAGGAGCTTTCTGCTGCTGGCAACCGGTTGAGAGTGCAGAGAGGAAGACTGTGGCTGCGGCGGTAAGACAAATGCTGGAACGCTGCATGACTTCTCCTCAGAAGAAAATCCGATGGCGTTGCACTGTGTACAGAAGCACTTAGGGGAGGCAGGTCTACCCTCGTTGCATGCGTCCGCGATTCTACATGACTTCTTCGCGTTTCATCGAAACTCATGCCAACGACACGGATCTCCCATTCCAACAGCCGACATTGCTCCTCATAAGAAAGTTTGAGTTTAGTCGTCAGTTGGTAGAGTGCGCTTTCGCTTTTGTTTGTCATTCCCGACGGGAGTCTGGGTTTGAAGTCTCTTCACCATAAGAACAATCGCCATAAACTCACCAGTTCACCTTTAATAGGCCACTCGGACAAGCGTCTGTGAATTGAGATAGAAAGTCGTTTTGAGCGATCGTCAGTAAAGAAACGAGAAGCTTGCAATTAAAATGATCAGGCCCTGAGATTTTAGGCGGAAAACACATGTCAAGCCCTCGTATTGACTAAACCTTTACCATCCATCAACATCCGCGTGGCGTATAAGTTTCGTTCCAGATGATATAGTTGGAAAGAGATCAAAGAACCCCGCCTGAGTGGCGGGGTTTTCCATTCTTAGCCCGTCTTCGCAACTAACTCGTTATGCTGCACATATTTGGACGTAAACCATTTGGAATGAAATATTTGCGAGGGGTTCTCGCGGGTAACTCATTAAAAATAAAAGACTTACGCGAAGGTATCAGGGGGGGGGGTGTGTTGATGGGGCAGCGGTACAAAAGAAGGGCGCGGCCGAAGCCGCGCCCTTTCTGGGACCTTACAACTCTGCTACTCCCAGTGAGCCGTCTGTTGCGCCTTGTCGACGATATCGTGTGCCCGGTCGATATGGTAGGTTGCCCGGTTACGTAGGTCACGCGCCGCCGGTACATCTTCGGCTCTTGAGATGTCATTGTGCGCTGACCAAAGCAGCTCATTCGCCTTCTTGAACCGATCATGCGCGCTCAGGTGCGCATCGATATGGAAGGAGTCATTGAGTCCTTTGCCGTCGTCGATCGAAGCCTGCTTCAGCTCATTGATTGCCGCATCGATCTCACGGATGGCCGCATCGTCGTCGTGCTTCACGGGAGCCCATGCCCAGCCATCGTTCAGATAATGCCTCGCAGCACGCAGATCGCTCAGCGCGTGCAGATAGGCCGGGTGTGGCCCCGGAACATCGGCCTGCATCGTCACTGGCGCTGCTGCCGCCACAAAACCTGCCGTCAAAACCACCAAACGAACCTTCGCAAACATGTTTCTTTCTCCTTTGGGCTACATCCTGTCGTGCCCGCATCCTGCAATACCCACCTTACCCTGCAAAGTTGTGCGTAAATTTTGCTCCTCCCCCCAAAGTTGCAGACGCAATCGGCCAGGACTCCTTGACCACATTCAAACCCACTGCTGACAACCCTCCCGGCTCACCATGCGATACTTAGTCCTGACATGTACAAAAGAGTCCTTCTCAAGATCTCAGGCGAAGCCTTGGCCGCTGGCAAGGGCTTCGGCATCGATGCTGTCTTCATTCACAAAATCGCCGCTGAAATTGCCGCCGTTCACGCCCTCGGCTGCGAGATCGGCATCGTCGTCGGAGGTGGCAACTTCTTCCGCGGAGTCGCCCAGCAGGCCATCGACATGGACCGCGTCGCCGCCGACCACATGGGCATGCTCTCCACCGTCATCAACGCCATCGCGCTCCAGGACGCCATCGAGAAGCTCGGCCTCTTCTGCCGCGTCATGTCCGCCATCGAGATGCACGAAGTAGCCGAGCCCTACATCCGCCGCCGCGCCATGCGCCACCTCGAGAAGAATCGCATCGTCATCTTCGCCGCCGGCACCGGTAACCCATTCTTCTCCACCGATACCGCCGCCAGCCTCCGCGCCATGGAAATAAAGGCCGACATCCTGCTCAAGGCCACCTCCGTCGACGGCATCTACACCGCCGACCCCAAGCTCGACGCAACCGCGACGAAGTTCGACCAGATCACCTACAACGACATCCTCCGCCTCAACCTCCGCGTCATGGATACCACCGCGGTCTCCCTCTGTAAGGACAACAACATGCCCATGATGGTCTTCAGTATGCGCGAGCCCGGCAACATCGTCCGTGTCGTAAGCGGAGAAAAGATCGGATCCCTCGTCACTGCCTGAGCAATGGGGTTAGCACCAGCGTCGACGGTCACTTCGAGCGTGCAGGACCTTTTGTCGTCGTATCCTTACTGCCTGAACGGCGCATATTCTCAGGCAACCTTGAAGGCCTTGGAAGGTTCCCACCGCAATCGCGCGAAATATGTCATCTTGCCTCCCTTTCCTAGCGTCAAATCTCCAGAAACCGCGTTAAATAAAGTTAGATCCAGACATCCCCGAGCAAGCAGGACAAACCTGAGTGAATACCTCCCTCCTGGAATCACAGATCGAGCGACCGCCTACGTCACCAGTCCCGGCAGTCACGGCCCGCAAGCCGCCTCTCCCTGCGCTCACTGGCATTCGTACTTTACTCGCCATCTTCATCATCCTCTTCCACTTCACGCCGCCTCACCTCGGACTCCTTTATCCCATCATCGATAACGGTTACGTCTTCGTCGGCGTCTTCTTCCTTATCTCCGGATACGTTCTCACCTACAACTACGCCGATCGCGCCAAAACTCTCGTCAAGCGGGAGTTCTGGCTGGCCCGCTTCTCCCGTCTCTACCCCGTCTATCTCCTGGTCCTGATCATCTCGTTCCGCATGGTGCAGGAAGAGTGGCACGTGCGCTCCCACTTCGAGTTCTGGCAGGGAATCATCCTCACTCCACTGGTCCTCCAGGGTTGGAGCCCATCGGTCGCCACCTTCTGGAACACCGTCGCCTGGACCCTCTCCAGCGAGGTCGTCCTCTACGCCGCCTTCCCCTGGCTCATCCGCGCACCCTGGCCCAGGCGGCCTCTACACCTTGTCCTTCTCTTACTCGCGCTGTGGGTTATCGGCCTTATCCCTCATTCACTCTACCTATTGCTGAACCCCGACCACATCGTCGGCCCTGTTGACCGTTACAGCTCTACCCAACTCATCCGTTTCCTCAAGTACACACCGCTCCCCTACATCTGCACCTTCCTCACCGGCGTTACCCTCGGCAAACTCCAGCTCGCATTGACTCTCACCCCACGCCAGCGTCTTCTTCTCTCGGCGGTCAGCCTTACTGCGATAGGACTCTTCTTCTACACTCTTGTCCTTCACACCCCCTACCTTCTCATGCACGGTGGTCTCATGACTCCCGTATTCGCTGCCCTGGTTCTAGGCCTCAGCGGCCCTCATCCGATCTCAGCCCTCTTCTCCTGGCGTCCCCTCTTACTCATAGGCGAGAGCAGCTATTGCCTCTACCTGCTCCACTTCAACGTCTTCCAGCTTCTGCACATCTATCATGTGCCGGAGCGGCTCCACCTGGCAGCTCTGGATCCCTGGCTCTCTTACGCAATACTTATCCTGCTCGCTCTGGCAGCCTTTCACTTCGTCGAGGCGCCCGCTCGCAGAGCCATTCTTACCCGCTTCTCCCGCAAAGCCCGTCCCTCCCTGTCCACCGCGCGCTAGGGCAACGGCCGCAGTTGGTGTAGAGTCGCTTTCGCTTTTGTTTCTCCATTTCCGAAGGGAATCTGCGTTTGCAGTCTCTACACCGTAAGGGAAATTGCGCTGGAAGATTACTTACGCGTCATCGATTCGATGTTTGTTAAGCCATTATTTCCTGGTGGTGTGGTCCATCTGTTCCTTAGGACCCGAACCCAGTTGCCTTGAGCAAATCAGCCGGACAAAGCACTCTTACGTTCGTTGGACAGCAAAAAGCCCCGCAATCGCGGGGCTTTCTTACAACTCGAACAACGAGCGATTTAGTTGACGATGATCTGTGTCGGGTGCGATCCATTTGCCACCGTTACCGCACATGTTGGCAATGCACTCGAGGGGAACGGAGTATTCTGCACCTGCTTCAGCGTGCCGTTTTGCGGCGCAAGCTGCATTGCTGAGACGTCGCCCTCCAGATTATTCGGTGTATACAAGTAAATACCCAACGCTGGCTCGATCGTTACGCACATAGGTCCGGTACCTGTCGCCGTAGAGGCAGAGCCGATAGCTCCAGTCGGTGTCCCGGCATTTACGTCAAGCGCATAGGCTCCCACCGTGCCCGAGCTGAAGTTCGCAACATACAGGAACTTGCCCCGCGGATCGATCGTCAGGCCGACTGGAAAAATACCCGTCGGAAAGGGGCTGTTCACCATTGCAGTAAGCGAGCCATCGTTCTGGAGGTTATAGCCGTACAACTGATTGGTGGCTTCATCTGTGATGTAAGCCCACCGCGATGACGGGTCGACAGCGATCGCACTCGGCGTGGTTCCCGCGCCGTAACCGGTCGCCACTGTCCTGCCAGTGCTATCGGTCGTAATCGTGGTACCTGGAGTCGGCGTTAGACCACCAGACGTCGCATTCTGGGAAAATCCAAGTACCGTAGCCTTCGGCGTCGTCGTGGTCTCTTGATCGATAACATAAACGAATCGACCCACATTGCCGCTCGGCGGAATATTGCTTACGACAATGCCGGCTGGATTATTGCCGACAGGGAAGTAGTTCAGCGGATTGGCTGCAGTCGTTCCCACCGTCGTATTGGACACTGGTGTACCAAGGCTGCCGTCTTTATTGATCGGAAACACCGTGACACCGCCCGGCCCAGGCGAACCGGGGGAATAAAGCTGCTGTCCCTGCGGTCCAAGCTGGTACGTGAACGTCACATACAGAAACGCACCCGCTTGATCGATTGCGATCGCGGTCGGCTTGCTTCCCGTTACATTCACGGTGTTCTGCAGATAGATCTTCCCGTCGGTCCCGATCGCATACTGGCCAACCGTCGCGTCGTCCTGGTTCAGGACATACAGCGATAATCCATTCGGCGCCGCAACCAGCGTTATCGGCTGTCGGCCCGCGGGTATCGGCGAATCCGCAAGCGGCGTCAGCGAGCCAATCTGGAAGTCCACCGCATAGGCGCTAACGCCGCCATTCGGAGAAGTACTGGTCAGGGGTTTCGACGTCGTCACATACACATACGCCAGCACGTAGTCGCGGCTGCACGCCGTTACGCTTACCAACGCCAAAGACAAAATCGAGGCCAAAGTTCCGCGGCCCATCTTATTCCACTTCATGCTTGCCTAACTCCGGGGCAAATCGTTTCCGCCCACTACTGCTGTCGCGATACTCAGGATGCCATCACAACATCCTGTCCTGGTTCTCCAGCTGCCTTGCTGCCAGCTAGTCTACGTTGCCGCTTACCGCAAGGCATGTCGCCTGGCCTGTCGCGTTAAAGGTCGTCGCTCGTTTCAAGGGTGAGAGCTGACCGATAGTAGAGATACTCTTGCCGGACACCGTCCCATCTCCATTCGAGGTATAGATGTACTGGTTCGATGGGTCCTCGACCATGCAGACCGGCCCCGCTCCGACGGGATAAGGATTGTTCCCTAAGTCAGGCAGCTCCTGCAACTGACCGTTCGCCTGAATGTTGAACGCCGAAATGGAGCTGTTTGGTACCGTCGTGTTTGTCGTGGACTGATTCGCCACATACAAATGAAGATTCTTGCTGTCTACCAGCGTGTACACCGGGTTGGACGCCGGAGACAGGTTCGCGGTAGCGCCACCGGTGATCGTATTCAACGCGCACGATGTCGCTGCGACGGTGAACGGAAGGATCTGTCCCGGAGAGTTTGGTGCCCCCGCATCTGTTATATAGATCGCGCTTCCGCCGGCAATAATCGAGGTCGCCTTTGTCGCTCCGGTCGTGATCAGCGAGTTCGTCGTCTGCGTCAGCTGCCCACTGGCGCCTGCAGCGTAGGGAAACACCGTATTGTCCTGGGAGTTCAGTGTAAAGACGCATCCCCCGGAGATCGCCAACATCGAAGGCTGATTGCCAACCGGGAAGTAGGTCAACTGCAGCCCCGTAGCAGGGTCCTTGATCTGCTGGTTCAGTACCAAAGTCAACCGTCCCGTGCTCGGATCAGCCGAGAACACAGTGATCGCGCCATTTGCAGGAGGGACCGGCATCGGGTCGGACGGAGTCGCGCTCGGAGCCGGCGCAGTTTGGGACAGCACATACAAGAAATTACCGGTGCTGTCGTGTGCCGCCCATACCGGAGTAAATCCTTGTGCCTGGAAGCACTGCTGGAAGGTCAAGACACCCTGGCCACCCACGCTGAACTCGCTGATGCTCCCCGCCGTTCCGCAAAGGGGGTTGACGCCGGTAGTATTCGTGCCACCCTTGTTGACCACATACAGGAACCGGCCACCTGGCTTCACCACGAGCGAAACCGGATCCGCCCCGCCCGAGCTGAACGGAGAGTGCGGGATCTGCGTCAGATTACCCGAGAAGTCATCAATCTTAAAGCCTGCAATCTGGTTATACTGCGTTCCCAGAACCCACATGAACCCGATCGTGCCGCCACCGCACGCCGTCATGCCCAGACCCATCGCTACGGACGCTACCAAGGCCATTGATACCCGGCCAATCCTACTCAACTTCATGCGCTTCCTTAATCCTCGCCAGTGGACGATCTTCGCCCACCTTCTGCCGCGAGCAACTCTGTAGGGTACGATTCCTTCGCTTATTGTAGAAGCTGTCGAGACTTTGTGCCACTTATCCCACACATTCCAGTCAATCGATGACCAGAATCCACGCCATAGTTACCAACTCGCTAGCATCGAAAACAAAAAGATCACGTCCTCTTTTCAACTTCGTTTTCTGATAGACGCAACACAACATCATCGGTTGGCCTGCCGCGTCGCACAACTATTCGCCGGACTCTCGACTACTCCCCCAAACTCGCTGCCAGGCTCTCCAGATTCTGCGGATGCACCCGAATCACCCCACCCCGCGGACTGTCGATATCCGCAATCAGGAAAAACGAAACCGCAACCACAAGCGGCAGCACCATCAACACTCTCCCATCGATCTTCCGAGATCCAAACCCCAGCATCACATTGCAGAACAGCGCAATCCCAAACATCAGACACCACGCCCCCACAGGTATTCGATTCCACCACGCCGCCTGCGTGTACCCCTGCGAGTTGATCACGTCGTTCATCCCCGCAACCGCCAGCGCAATCACCGGTGTCGGCTGAGCCATCGCTGGTTTCGAGACCGCAGCCCAAAGCTCATCCTGCACCTTCCCCCTCGTCTGTATCAGCTGAGCCCGGTCATCCCAGGTACGTGCGTTGTAAAACTGGATTCTCAGGTCCGTGTACTGCCGCAGCAGACTTCGCACCTGCGTCCTATCCGGCTCCGGCAGCAGATCGGCCCGGACGTACTCAGTCCCAATCGCATTCGCCTCTTCCTCTTCGTAGTGCTTGCGCAGGTCGTAGCGCGACGTCGCCATCGAAAAGCTGAATCCGATAATCAGACCCAGCAACGTCAACGTAGCCGCGAGAACGGTTCCATAGTCCGGGCGTACCTCTTCCTCCAGGCCATGTATCCGCTGGCTGATGCGGCCGCCCAGCCACGCTGCAAACCACATCAGAAAAAACGTTAAGAAAAAAATAAATATTGGATAGTTCAAAGGATTCAACACCCTTCCCGCCTCTCTGGTCTCGAAGTGCCAGACTTCTCGCCGAAAGTCAGCGGCCACTCAAGCCCTTCGAGACTCCTCTATGAATTTTTCTTCGCCGCGGCCCCGAAAAACCCAAACAGCATATGCAAAACAGCCAGAGCCAGCGCCCCAAGAAACGCCGCCTTGAACGTCGTCACCGCAAACCCCGGCACAAACTTACTCGAGAACCAGAGAACCACCGCATTCACCACCAGGAAGAAGATCCCAAACGTCAGAATTCCCAGCGGCAGCGTGATGATCTTCAAAAACAGTCCCAACGTCGCATTGAGCAACCCAATCACAACCACCGCAATAAACGCCGAAACTACATTAGTCACAATGAATCCATCGACGAAGTGCGAAACAACCAACAGGGCCAGGGCATTCAAAATCCAGTGCAAGAGCAAGCGAAGCATAGTCCGTCCTTATGCAGCAAAATTGAAATCTCGATTTGCGACCAGCATATCCGACGCCGGTATTTTTCGGCACAAATTCTGCGGAGCCCTCAACGTCCCTCGAAAGCCACCATCACTTCGCCGTCTCATGGTCATAGCTGATCACCCGCGAGACCTTCCACGCGCCATCCTTGTACTGCCACAAATGAACGAACTTCGCCTCTCCCACCGCCCCATGGTCTTGCATCCTCGGATGGTAAAACCGGTGCGTCCCAATCTCCACCGCGCCATAGTCGTGTATCGGATACACCTCCAGCGACCCCGGCACCAGCTGCCGCGTCACCTTCCCGCAGATGTTGTTCTTGATCGCATCCAGAAACACCTGCTTGCCCACCGCGAGCCCAGTCTTGTCGTGATAAAACTCCAGGTCGTCCACCACCAGCATCCCAAGCTTCTCCAGATTGCACGTGTTGTACGCATCGAACAGCTCTTTATCCAGCGTCTTAATCGCCTTCGTCAACTCCGCATCATTCTTGATCTCACCCAGCGAAGGAACCGTCTGCGCCTGCGCACCAGTCACTACGCCACCCAACACAACCAACAACAAAACACAAAACTTCCTCATAGCCGCTCTCCTCGCTCGCATCCAGATTTGAATTCGGAACACTTACGGCAGTACGCAGCCACAACGCACAATGTTCGCGTCACTCGGGAAGGGAATCGCTCAAAATCTCTCGCAGCATCGAAGGTCCTCACCAGACGAAGCAGAATAAGGAAGAACCCAAGCCTCACCGCGCGCTCGGACTCACTCCAATCGTCTTCATCCAAACATCCACCAGATCCGGCCACCCCGTCACCGGCAACTTGGTCCGCCGAAGGCCATACCCATGCCCACCCTCGGCATAAATATGCAATTCGGTCGGCACGCCGGCATTCTTCAGTGCGAGAAAATAAGCCGTAGCATTCTCCACATGTGCCGTGTCGTCATCCTCTGCCTGCAGTAGAAACGTCGGCGGCGTCTCCTTCGTCACCGGAATATCCGGATTGAACATCATCCCCTTCTCCGCCAGCACCAGATATCCCGGATAAAGCACCACGGCAAAGTCCGGCCTGCAACTCAAATCATCCGCAGCATCCACCTTCGGATACAGCCGCGCCGTAAAGTGCGTACTCAACGCTGCCGCAAGATGCCCACCGGCAGAGAATCCCAGCACCCCAACCCGCTTCGGATCGATCTTCCACTCCGTCGCATGCGCCCTCACCAACCCGACGGCTCTCTGCGCATCCTGCAACGCCTCATCCGACTTCGGATACGGCCCCGTCTCCGGCACTCTGTACTTCAGCAGCACGCACGTCACTCCGCGCGAGGTCAGCCAGTCGCACACCTCGGTCCCCTCAAGATCCATCGCCAGGATGTGGTACCCACCCCCAGGAAACACGACCACCGCCGCACCACTGCTCCCACCCTTCGGCTCAAACAGCGTCAACGTCGGCGCAGACACATTCCCCAGCCGAACCACGGCCTTACCCGCAATCTGCTTATCAGCCGCCGTCGAAGTATCCGCCTCCGGTCCCGTCGTCGTATTCGCCCCCGGTCCCGTCGTCGTATTCGCCCCCGGTCCCGTCGTCGTATTCGCCCCCGGCGCACCCTTCGGCCACAGCGTTACCACCGCATGTCCCGCCGCCACCGGCCACCCCGAAGACTGCGCCCCCGCTACCCCACCAAAACACACCATCACCAAACCAAACAAAACACGTCGCATCCAAAACCCTCCACGAAACCCGCAGCCATCATCACAACAAACCCTACCGCACGCAAGGCTGCCACTCGAACACGACACCAAAGCGGCACGAGAACAACGCAAACAAGAAACAGCGCAAACAAGAAACAACGCAAAACAAGGAACAGCGCAAACAAGGACGACGCAAACAAGGACGATGCGGTTTCGGTTGTTTTTGTTTTTTGGTTGTCATCCCGTAGGGATCTGCTGTTGCTCTTGTTCTTGCAGTTGTCCTTGCTGTTGCCTGTTCTTTTTGTTGTCATCCCCGCAGGGGATCTGCGTTTGCTGTTGCCGTTGCCTGTTTCTTTTGTTGTTGTCGTCGCCTGTTCTTTGTTGTTGCCTTTGCTTGTTCTTTTGTTGTTGCCGTTGCTTGTTCTTTTGTTGTTGCCGTTGCTTGTTCTTTTGTTGTTGCCGTTGCTTGTTCTTTTGTTGTCATCCCGTAGGGATCTGCTGTTGTTTTCGTTTTGTCTTCTCCCACTTATTTCTTCTATCCAAAAAGATCCAACCCCACGAAACATTTAGACTAAAAGCCGTCCATCATGAATATCCTCACCGCTTGGCTCCGCTCTCACGTCCCCAACATCCCGGCCGATGACCACCAACTCGCCGAAGACCTCACCCTCCGCGGAATCGCTGTAGAAGGAGTCCACAATCTCGGCCCAAACAACGGCCACCTATTCGAGATGGACATCACCACCAACCGCGTCGACGCGATGAACCACTACGGCATCGCCCGCGAGGCCGCGACCATCTACAACCTGCCTCTCGCACCCTTCAACACCAAACTCCCCATCGGCACCCTAGTCGACGAGCCATTCCCCGTCCGCATCTCCCCCGAAGCCAAAGGCCTCTGCGGACGTTTCACCGCCCAGGTCCTACGCGGCGTCACCATCGCCACCAGCACCGGCGAAATC
Organism: Tunturiibacter lichenicola; assembly: GCF_051013355.1. Classification (GTDB taxonomy): domain Bacteria; phylum Acidobacteriota; class Terriglobia; order Terriglobales; family Acidobacteriaceae; genus Edaphobacter; species Edaphobacter lichenicola_F. The sequence goes on from NZ_CP132944.1 coordinate 3,268,709, forward strand.
AAAACCTACTTCGAAGCACTCGGCCAAAAACAAATCTCCAACGTCGTCGACGCCTCCAACTTCGTCCTCCTCGGCATGGGCCATCCCACCCACGCCTTCGACCTCGACAAGATCTCAGGCGGCATCGTCGTCCGCCTCGCCCACAAGGGAGAAAAATTAAAACTCCTCGACGGCACCGACCGCACCCTCGAAGCCGACGACCTGGTAGTAGCCGACGAAAAGAAGGCCCTGGCGCTAGCCGGAGTCATGGGCGGCTGGGACTCCATGATCACCCCTGAAACAAAAAACATCCTCGTCGAAGCTGCATGGTTCGATCAGGCCACCGTCCGCCGCAGCTCCCGCCGACACGGCCTCCACACCGACGCATCCCACCGCTTTGAGCGCGGCGCCGACTTCAACGCCGCCCCCGTCGCCAACGCCCTCGTCACCCAGCTCATCCTTCAGGCCGGAGGCAAGCTCGAAGGCGAACTCATCGACCTTATCGATCCCGAAGTCGCCGCCCGCACCGCCTCGCGCCCACCCATCGAACTCTCCGTCAAACAAGTTCAGCGCCACCTCGGCACCACCATCGACCCGCAAGGCATCACCTCCGACGTCGTCTCCCAGTACCTCACCTCGCTAGGCTGCGAACTCCTCCTCCACGGCCTGCGCGACGATCAAGCCGTCTACTCCACGAAGCTCCCAAGCTGGCGTCTCGACCTCGAACGCGAGATCGACCTCATCGAAGAGGTCGCCCGCGTCTACGGCTACAACCGCTTCGCCAACACCCTCCCCACCCCCGGCATCGTCATCGACCATCCCACCGCGGCCAAAGAAGCAGCCGTCCGCACGCGCCTCCTCGCCCTCGGCTTCAGCGAGTCCGTCTCCAGCAGCTTCGCCGGCCAACCCGACGCCGACCTCTTTTATTCGTCAGCGATAAAGGCACAGGGACCACAACATCCGGGTGGCCCATCCTTTGCAGCTTCACCGCATAGGGTGGGTTATTCGCAAAGCGAACCGTCTTCTTCCAACGTGGCAACCACAACGGTCCCCATGGAGAACCCACTCTCCGAAGAGGCATCGCTTCTCCGTCCCTCACTCGTCCCGGGCATGGTCACGATGCTCGCCCACAACCTCAACCGCGACGTCAAAGAAGTCCGCCTCTTCGAACAAGGCCAGATCTTCACCGCCACCATCCCCGCCGACGGCACCTTCATCTCCGAAGTCCACGAAGCCCCGCAGCTCTCCCTCGGCCTCACCACCGCCTCTCCGCAACCAACGGCCCCGCTCCAAATCGCAGCCGACGCCCCCTTCTTCGAGCTCAAGGGCGCAATCGAATCTCTCCTCTCCCTCTTCGATCTGAACGCGGCAAACGACACATTACCCCGAGTTGTCGCGTCAGAGGTTCTAGCATCAGAGAAGGAGTCGTCATCTCGATCGGAGGCGGCAAGAAATGCCTCTCCTTCCGACCTTCCAGCGTCGTCAAAAGAGTCGTCATCTCGACCGGAGGCGGCGCTTTTGCCGCCGGAGCGGAGAGACCCCCGCATTTCTTCCGCACAGCCGCTAACCTTCTCAGCAGAAGCCCCAGCGTGGCTCCAACCCGGCCGTGGCGCCACCGCCCTCCTCAACAACCAACCCATCGCCCACTTCGGCGAACTAGCCCACGCGCAACGCGAAGCCCGCAAGCTCCGCCAGCCCATCTACCTCGCGCAGCTCGACCTCGCCGCTCTCTACCAGCTCCCCCTCAAAAAGATCACCGCCCACGATCTCTCCCGCTATCAGGCCGTCGAGCGCGACTTCTCCTTCGTCTTCTCCGACACCATCCAGTGGCAAGCCGTAGCGTCCGCCATCCACGCGCTAGCCATCCCCGAGCTGCAAAGCCTCAAGCCCATCGAAGTCTGGCGCGACGCAAAGAAATATCCCGGTGTCTACTCACTCCTCCTCCGCACTGTCTTTCAATCAAACGACCGCACCCTCCGCGACGAGGAACTAACCGACTGGTGGACAAAGATCATCGCCGCCCTCACCGCGCTAGGCGGCACCATCCGCGACGGCGCAGCCACCTCCGCCAACAAAATCTGACCTGACCTACGGCTACTTCTGCGGCTGCAGTTGTTTTTGCGGCTGCAGTTGCATGCATTTGCCTTAGCTGTTGCCTGTTCTATTTGTTGTCATTCCGCAGCGAAGCGGAGGAATCTGCTGTTGCCTAGCTCCTCAACGGCCGCCAGGACCGAACCAGCAAAAAATAAATCTCAAAACCGTGTCACATTTTTCCCCACCAAAAATCCACCACGCAAAACACCACATCCACCACACCAAACACCACAATCGCACCACAAATTCACCATCCAATCACCACCAAAATCGCACAACCCCCTTGAATTACGCCTACTTCACCACAAACCGAATTTAATCCGCACAAACTCGCACCCAAATAGATTCCACCCGCGTTTTCCCCAGCGAAAATCCACCTCTTCGCCGTCTATACTGAGAACAATATGAGCACTTCCACCATCAGCCCGAACATCAGCGCAGACGAGTTCCAGGCCCTCGAGCAAAAAGTTCTCCGTGCCGTCGAAATCGTAAAGCGTGAGCGTGAAGCCCGCGCCGCAGCCGAAGCCGAAGTCGCCACTCTCCGCGAGCAGCTCGCCGAGCAGCAAAGCCTCGCAGCCATGACCGAAACCGAGCTCACCACACTTACCAAAGAGCGCGAAACCGTCCGCCACCGCGTCGAAAAGATGCTCCAGCAGATGGACGAACTCCTCTAAAACCTCACGTAAAGGAGACCCGATGGACCAGACCCTCGAAGCCGCAAAGGCCCCCGCCGAGCCGACGCAAAACCAGTCCATCGCCGTCGACATCTACGACCAGGTCTACAATCTCCGCGGCACCGATCCCGCCTACATCGAACGCCTCGCCGCCATCGTCGACGCCAAGATGCGCGCCGTCTCCGCCCACGGCAACACCGTCGACTCCCTGCGTGTCGCCGTCCTAGCCGCGCTCAACATCGCCGACGAGCTCTGCTGCGCCCGCGATCGCAACGACAACCTCGCCGGCAGCCTCCAGAACTCGCAGCAATCCCTCCGCTCCCGCGCCGGCACCATCGCCCACATGCTCGACGAGGTCCTCGAAGAGCGCAAAGTCGGCTAACCCTCCGAATCCATCGAACCCGCGATTTTGCTTGAGTTTCTCCGCTCCTGCTGCAATGATCGACAGCGCCGATCATCATCACCACCGGAGCTCTTCGATGCGTCGTCCCACCCTGCTCGCTGTTCTTATTCTCTACGCTACCTTCTGCCTTTCTCCCGCCATTGCACAGACCGCTCCAGACTACAAATCCGACCCAAAGTTTCAGGCCGCCATCGCAGAAGGGAAGAAGCTCAAGCACGACCGCCAGATCTTCTTCGCCATCGATGCCTACAAAAAGGCCAGCAAGATCGCCAACGGTAAAGACCTCGACGTCCTGAACGAGATCCTTGCGCTTCAACTCAGCACTGGCAACTACAAAGACGCCGTCACAACTGCATCCTCACTCGAAGCCGCATCCACCACGCCTATTCTCAAATCCCGCGCCGAAGCCAACCGCGGGTACGCTCTCTTCCTGCAGGCTGGCGAGAAGAACAAGCCCGATCTGATGAACGCCGCTGATGCCGCCTTCAAAGCCGCCATCGTCGACGATCCAAAAAACGCCACCGCGCTCTATCTCGACGGCACAGTCCTCGCTCACATGGGCAAGATGGACGCAGCCCGCGAGCAATTCAAATCCTGTGTCAGCTGCGTCAACCCCGAAGACCCCAGCTATCTTCGCGCCAAGCATTTCGCTGAAGATCCCTCGCTCTCCGTGCACAAGATGGCTCCGGCCATCGACGTCGTTGCTCTCGACGGATCCAAGTTCAACCTAGACGCCATGGGCGGTCGCGTCGTCCTCATCGACTTCTGGGCCACCTGGTGCGGTCCCTGCAACGAAGAGCTCCCGCACATGAAGAAGATCGCCAAAGAGTTCGCTGGCCAGCCTCTGGTCATCATCAGCATCAGTTGGGACTCGGACGAGACAAAATGGAAGAACTTCATCGAAAAGAACGAGATGACCTGGGTCCAATATCGCGACCCCGACCACTCCCTCAGCAAAAAATTCGGCGTCGAAGCCATCCCGCACTACTTCACCATCGACTCCGATGGTGTCCTCACCGCCGAGATGCTCGGCTCCGGCTCCGACGTCGAAGGCAAACTAAAAAAACTGATCGCCCGCGCCAAAACCTCAGCGCCACCAACAAATCAGGTCGGCAATTAGCTTGAAGGCTTCGCAGTTGGAGCCAAAGCCGCGCAGCTCCATAACTTGCCAATCCCTCGCCGCACGTTTAGCATCCAATCTTAAGAAACCGGCCTGCAAAGCAGGTACGCGACCCACGCTGGTTGAACCAATATTCATTGAACAGGGGCCTGGCTCGTATACATGGTTCGGTGTGCTGTCCTCCAGTCAGGAATGCCTAAAGAACCACGGCAGGGTCCCGCCGTCTTAGACGGGTTCACCAGCGACTCGACGTACGGCCCAGTGGGTCGGTCTTCTTACCTAAAACCTCGGAACGGTTGAAGTTCACTCCGTTGCCCTCGCAGTTGTTCTTGCTTTAGTCGTTGCTTGTTTTTTGGTTGTCATCCCGTAGGGATCTGCTGTTGCTGTTGTTCTGCCCCCGAACGTGCACCCCTACCTCATCCACTCCGGCCATCTCCTAATACCCACATTCGGCGTCCTCGCTGCCGTTGGCCTCATGGCCGCACTCACCCTCAGCCTCCGCACAGCCGCAACCGTCGGCATCAATCCCAACAAGCTCTGGGACGCAGGGCTCTTCACCCTCCTCTTAGCCTTCGCGCTCTCCCGCGTTCTCCTCGTCCTCTCGAACTTCCACGACTTCCTCGCCTATCCCATTCTCCTGCTGATGGTGCCCTCCCTCACCACCGGCGGCATCCTCCTAACCATCCTCGCAACGGTGATCTACCTCCGCTTACGCAGCTTCCCCATCCTCGACACCCTCGATGCATGGAGCCCCTGCGCCACCATCATCTGGGCCTTCCTTGCACTGGGACACTTCTCCGAAGGCAGCGACGCGGGCCTGCCCACCGCGCTCCCTTGGGCCACACATATCCCACCCGATCCCACTCGCCTGCACCCGGTCCCGCTCTACGCTGCCATCGCGGCGGCTCTCCTCACTCTGGCTCTTATTCGCCAACTCCGCCGCCGTCAACATCCAGGCGATACCCTAGCGTTCGCACTCACAGCAGCCGGAGTAATCCAGTTCCTCCTCACCTTCTTCCGCCAGCCTTACCCCTACACCAACGCGCCGTACGGCATCCTCGACCCCATCCAATGGATCGCCATCGGTATGATCGTTACAGCAGGCCTCATCGTTCTGCTGCCAAGAAAGCTGGTCACCACCAATGCCGTCTAAGAACATGCTCCCCAAGGGCCAGCGCCGTCGCACCGTACGTCCCGAATACGTCGCAACTCGCGGCATCGAAGAAGCCGCCCCACTCCCAGTCCCGGTCATCGAGTTCGACGAAGTCGAAGAAGACTCCGACGCAGCATCCATTCGTACCTTCACCGCCGACCCCGCCGCCGCCAACCTCCGCCTCGACCAGTACCTCGCCCAGGCCATCCCCGACATCAGCCGCGCCCGCGTCCAACTCCTCATCGAAGCCGGTCAGGTCCGTGTCGACGGCAACCCCGCCAAGCCCAAACAGAAGCTCCACGGTGGCGAATCCATCGAGATCGAAGGCTCCCCCCAGCCCGAACCACTCCACGCCATCCCCGAGGACATCCCCCTCGACATCCTCCATGAAGACAAGCACCTGGCCGTCATCAACAAGCCAGCAGGCATGATGGTGCACGCGGGAGCCGGAAGCACAGACGACGTCCGCAACCGCGGCACGCTCGTCAACGCTCTCCTCTTTCACTTCGCAAAGCTCTCGGACGTAGCCGGCGACCTCCGCCCCGGCATCGTCCACCGCCTCGACAAGCTCACCAGCGGCCTCATCCTCGTCGCCAAAGACGACAGCACCCACCGCAAGCTCGGTGAGATGTTCTCCCGCCGCCAGGTAACGAAAACTTACGTAGCCCTGCTCCACGGCCACCTCAAAAAAGACGACACCACCGTCAACCTTCCCATCGCCCGCGACGTCATCCGCCGCACCCGTATGACCACCCGCCGCGCCGATGGCCGCACTGCCGTCTCCCACTTCCACGTCCTCGAACGTCTAACCACTCCCTATGCCCCCTTCACCCTCGTCGAGGTCCGCATCGAGACTGGCCGCACCCATCAGATCCGCGTCCACGCCCAATCCCTCGGCCACCCCGTCGTCGGCGACACACTCTATGGCGCTCCGCACGCCGTCCCTGGCCTTTCTCCTGAGAAAAACCTCAACCGCAACTTCCTCCACGCCGCGCATCTCTCCTTCACCCACCCCCAAACCCACAAGCCCATGGACCTCGCTGCCCCCCTCCCCATTGAGCTCGAGACGTTTTTGCAAGCAATTCGCACGAATTCGTCCACAATTGAGTAGAATCATCCGAGTGATCGTCCCCAACCGAATGAACCGCATCTTTAGGCTCAAAGTCCCCGTTTTAGTGCTTTCTCTGGCAGTTGTCGCCCCGCTCGCCCAAGCTCAGACCACTCTGACTCAGCGCCCAAGCTGGCTGCACCGTCTCTTCGCCGCCCCAAGCGGGCCATCCGGGTCATCTGCTGAAGCTGCTCAGACCGCGACGCCGACCACGAATCTCCCATCCACGCCCTCGGCACAGTCCAACACTCCGCCGCCCGCGCCGCAGCCCCCAGCCGCGTCACCGCCAGCCCAGCCCGCAGCGCAGCAAACACCCGCGACACCGCAGGATCAAACTCAGGCACCGTCCACAGACCAGCCCCTGCCCGGTCCACAAGCCCCGCCCTCCGGCGGTGCTGACATCGTCGTCCGCGTCAACGAAGTCAATCTCATCTTCACCGTCACCGACAAGCACGGCAAATTCATCACCGGCCTCAAGCGCGAGAACTTCGGCCTCCTCGACGACGGCCGCCCTCCCACCGCTGTCCTCCGCTTCACCCAGCAGACCAACCTCCCTCTCCGCGTCGGCATCATGCTCGACACATCGAGCTCCATCCGCCAGCGCTTCCAGTTCGAGCAGGACTCCGCCATCGAGTTCCTCCTCCAGATCCTCCACCGCGACGACCGCGCCTTCGTCGAGGGCTTCGACATAGAAACTGACGTAGCCCAGGACTTCACTAACAACGTCGACCTCCTCAACCAGGGAATCCGCAAACTCCGTCCCGGCGGCGGTACCGCCCTCTTCGACGCACTCTACAAGACCTGCAAAGATCAGATGCTCACCCTGCAGGAGACCAGCGCCGTCCGTCGCGCTCTCATCCTCGTCTCCGACGGTGACGACAACTACTCCCGCGTTCAGGAGTCCGACGCCATCAAGATGTGCCAGCGCGCCGACACCATCGTCTACACCATCAGCACCAACATCAGCCCCAGCAAAGACAAAGGTGATGACGTCCTCAAGGCGATCTCAGACGCCACTGGCGGCCAGGCCTTCTACCCCACCAAGCTCGAAGATGTAGCCATCGGCTTCCGCAACATCGAAGAGGAGCTCCGCAGCCAGTACCACCTCGTCTACCGCCCCGCAAATCTCCGAATGGACGGCTCCTTCCGCACCATCTATCTCCAGGCCAACGATCCTCGTTTCAAGGTCCGCGCCCAAAAAGGCTACTTCTCTCCGCGCCCAGCCCAGTAAACTCCTCCGCGCTGCTTTTTTTGTTGTCATTCCGCAGCGCAGCGGAGGAATCTGCTTTTGCCGTTTTTGTTGCATGTCCTTTTTGTTGTCATTCCGGAGCGCAGCGGAGCAACCCGCGTTCGCATGCAGCACGGCCACAACGATCAACTTGCAACACATCCCCAACAGGCAAATAATGGACGCACCCGGCGTAACTCCCCATCAAAACCCGGGTCTAAGCAAGCAGGGAGACAATCATGAAACTGCGTCCCGTCCTCTTCGTTCTTGCTCTCTTCGCCGCGACAGCACTCGCGCAACCGCCCGTTGGTCCTCCGCCGCCCCCGACGTTCGACATGCACGGCGCTCTGATGAATCTCGCCGATCAGCCCGCCACCCACACCTCTTTCAGCTTCGATCGCTCCGAGCTCCAGATCGCCCAGAATCTCCTCGCCTCAGGCGGCCTCGACGCCAACCACGCCGCCGCGGCCCTCACCGGCATCTCCGTCGACAACTACCGCTATCCCCGCCCGGCCTTTTACACCCCTGAGACCATGGACGCCATCGTCGCCTCCTACAATGCAGCCGGTTGGAAACACCTCGTCAACGCGAACCAAAACTCAGCCAACACCGCCCAGCCCCGCAACACCGTCACCGACCTCTGGCTGCACTTCGCCGGCGCCGACATCACCGGCGTAACGGTTCTCAGCCGTTCCCCGCAAAACATGAGTGTCATCCAGATCACCTGCGAACTCCGGCCACTCGACCTCGTGCACCTCAGCGGACACTTCGGCATCCCAAAAGTGGATCCCAACGCCGTCATGGTTCCGGCCCCCAACGGCCGCTAACGCGATCGGCTAGCCGAAAAACACTACTTTCAAGGGTTGCAAAGGCGCGCGCACTCTGCTAAAAATTGCAACATTGAGCCGGCTTGCACTCAACGTATCTATGCTGTAAACTGAGTAAGAACTTTAGATAGCAATCAATTTGAACCAAAGTAACGAAAAAGTAACACTCCTTGGTTAAATTCTCAAGAATTGCACCTCTAATTTAAGGAAGCTGCCTGAACTCAATAGAGTCGGGGCATGGGCCTTCGCTTTTTTTGCGAACCTTTGTTAGCGTTGCCAAATATAACGTGTAAGCTGAAACCCACCCGTATGAAGCTGGGGAATTAGAATCGGCGACCTGGTAGCGTCATGGCAGCTGCTAGGTTAGACAAAATCCCAATGTGCCCACAGATCCTTCCGAATCAGGACCGCGCACAAGCATACGAGTTTGAACCACACTTTTCTCTTTTCCTCTTTATCTGCTCAAGATCCATGTAATTTGCGCAACTAAAGAGGTAATGAGTGCCCTATCGCAATTCTTTTTCTAAACCCGGTCTCCTCGTAGCAACACCAGCTCTCAACTCCACCATCTCGTCGCCAAAACGAGGTGAGCAGCGCCTCGGGCCCACAAAGAGACGCTCCCTGCTCGGCCGAGCGCTTAGTACCCTTTTTTTGATGCTGGCTTGCGGCGTGACGTTTTCCGCCTTCGCCAATGCACAGACCACACTTTTCTCAGCAACTTCGAAACCTGTGACGATCGACCACGGCAATCCAGCTCCAACTGAGCTTGGCGTGAAGTTCAAGTCCGACACCACCGGCTACATCACTGGACTGCGCTTCTATAAAGCGAGCACAAACAAAGGCACCCACGTTGCACATATCTGGACTACGTCCGGAGTACTCCTGCGAAGCGCGACCTTTACCAATGAAACTGCGTCGGGTTGGCAGCAGGTGAACTTCGCCACACCCGTTCAGGTGACTGCAAACACCGTCTATGTCGCCTCCTATTGGGCACCCGCGGGGCATTTTTCCATGGACATGAACTACTTCGCGAAGGCGGGGGTAAATAAGGCTCCGCTCCACGCGCTACAGAATGGTGTCAACGGCGGAAACGGCGTCTATGTTCACTCCTCAAAGAGCAACTTCCCGAATGCCAACTACGAGTCGTCAAACTTCTGGGTCGATGTCGTCTACTCGGGACAAGCTACCCCAGCGACTCCTAAGCTCTCAGTGAGCGCCTCGTCGCTGAACTTCGGCACCGTCGCTGTCAACTCCGCGACAACAGCTTCCGTGACGCTTACCTCCTCGGGCGGCTCTCCTTTGACGGTAAGCTCGGCAGCAGTCAGCGGTACGGGCTTCAGCCTCACAGCGGGCACCTTCCCGACAACGTTGAACCCGAATTCATCGATGACCCTGCAGCTTCAGTTCAAGCCCACCGCCTCCGGAACGGCGACCGGCAAGCTCACCATCGGCAGCAACTCCACCACAGGCACCTCAACAGCCGTGACTCTCAGCGGTACCGGCGGTGCCGCCAACCCGCAGCTCAAAGTAAGTGCGACAACTCTCGCCTTCGGTAGCGTTGCCGTCAACTCTGCGACAACCGGTTCAGTCACCCTTACCTCTTCAGGTACCACCGCGGTCACAGTAAGTTCGGCTTCTGTCAGTGGGACGGGCTTCTCCATCGTCGGCGGAACCTTCCCTGTCACGTTGAACCCAAATCAAACGCTGGCTGTGAAGCTTCAGTTCAAACCCGCCGCATCAGGATCCGCGACTGGAAAACTCACCTTAAACAGCAACTCCACAACGGGAAGCTCTACGGCTGTGACTCTCAGTGGTACGGGCACATCAACAGCCGAGCAGGTCGATCTCAGTTGGCATGCACCAGCTAGCTCATCCGATCCGGTTGCCGGCTATAACATCTACCGGGCCACTGGCAGTGGGGCTTTCCAATTGGTGAATTCGGGGATCGACAAGAGCACGACCTACGTCGATAGCTCGGTCACATCCGGTAAAACCTATAACTACCTCGTAAAGAGCGTCGACGAGAGCGGTGTAGAAAGCACCGGCTCAAACGAGATCTCAGTGGCGGTGCCGTAGCCCACCTGGTTAATTTCTCAAGACCTGCATAGCCAATCAAAGGAAGCCAACCCGGACTCAATAGAGTCCGGGCATGGCGAACCTTTGCCTGGTCTTGCCGACTATAACGTTTCAGCTGAACCCGTATGAATCCATTGAACCATGCAATTTTTGTTCAAATCCAAGAGGTAATGAGTGTCCTACAGCAAGCCCTTTTCCCCATTCGCTGATCGTTTTGTATCAACTTCAACTCTTAACCTCACCAATTCGTCCCCTATACGAGATCCACAACGCCTCTGGCCTGCAAAGAAACGCTCCCTGCTTGGCAGAGGGATTAGTGCTCTTCTTCTGATTCTGGCTTGTGGCGTTATGTTCTCCACCTCTGCCGATGCGCAGGTCACAATCTTCCCGGCATCATCCACGCCTGGGACGATCGACCACGGTAACCCCGCGCCAACCGAGCTTGGCGTGCAGTTCAAGTCCGACACAACCGGCTACATCACTGGATTGCGTTTCTATAAAGCAACTACAAACACAGGCACCCACGTTGCGCATCTATGGACTACATCCGGGGTACTCTTGCAAAGCGCGACCTTTACCAACGAAACCGCATCAGGCTGGCAACAGGTAAACTTCGCCACACCCGTCCAGGTGACCGCAAACACGGTCTACATCGCCTCCTATTGGGCACCCGTAGGGCACTATTCCATAGACTTTAACTACTTCAAAACGAAGGGGGTAGATAATGCTCCCCTGCACGCGCTCCAGAATGGTGTCAACGGCGGAAATGGCGTCTATTTTCACGCCTCAAAGAGCAAATTCCCGAGTGCCAACTACGAATCGTCGAACTTCTGGGTCGATGTCGTGTACTCGGCACAAGCCACCGCCGCAAATCCTCAGCTCTCGGTCAGTGCCTCAACCCTGAGCTTTGGCAGCATCGCTGTCAATTCATCGACGACAGCTTCAGTGACGCTTACCTCCTCCGGCACCTCTCCTTTGACGGTGAACTCGGCTGCAGTCAGCGGCACCGGCTTCAGCCTCGCCGCAGGCACCTTCCCGACAACTCTGAATCCAAACTCATCGATGACCCTGCAGGTTCAGTTCAAGCCCACCGCATCCGGGGCGGCGACCGGCCAGCTTACCATTGGCAGCAACTCGACCACCGGCAGTTCAACGGTCGTGTCTCTGAGCGGTACCGGCGCTGCCGCCAATCCGCAACTGAATGTTAATACCTCGACACTCGGCTTCGGCAGCGTTGCAGTCAACACGGCAGCGGCCGGTTCGGTGACCCTTACCTCCACCGGTAGTTCCCCTGTGACCGTAAACTCGGCTTCGATTAGCGGCACAGGTTTCAGCATCACTGGGGGCTCTTTCCCGGCGACCTTGAACCCAAATCAAACGATGGCCGTTCAGCTTCAATTCAAGCCGACCGCATCTGGATCAGCCACCGGGCAGCTAACCATCAGCAGCAACTCGACCACAGGCAGCTCAGCGGCTGTGGCTCTCAGCGGCACGGGCACGGCAACAGCCGAGCAGGTTAACCTCAGTTGGATTGCACCAAGCAACTCTACCGATCCGGTTGCGGGCTATAACATCTACCGGGCGTTGGGGAGTGGAGCCTTCCAACTGGTCAACTCGGGAATCGACACGAAGACGACCTACGTCGATAGCTCGGTCTCATCCGGTAATACCTATAACTACCTCGTAAAGAGCGTCGACCAGAGTGGTGTAGAAAGCACTGGCTCGAACGAGATCTCGGTGGCGGTCCCTTAACCCATCGCAAATCTTCCACCTTTCGGTACGCTGGCCTTCGCAATCGACTTGCGAATGGCCGGCGTACCGATTTTGTCTTCAGCCCTTGGTTGCTCAACCCCGGCGAGAACAAGCTGGAGCAATGCGGCAGTGGGTGTAGAGCCACTTTCGCTTTTGTTTGTCATCCCCGACGGGAATCACAGTCACGCCATTAAGAAAGTTGCCAAAGCCAGGCGAGGAAAACGTCATGGCGAACCGAAACATGCAGGACCGACAAATAATAGGTAGGTGTTTTAGCGGGAAGATCCTCTGTCAAGCCCCAAAGACGCAGATCCCCCCGTCAATCCAGCACATCTGCGTGGCGTATGAGTTACCAGCCGCCAGCTATACTAGAGATAGAACATTTGGAAAGCCCCGGGCGATCGGGGCTTTTTTACGTTCAGAAGGGACAAGGTGAGTGATAACCCGTTTGATTGGACATATTTAGCTGTAAGCCATTTAGAATGACATATTTGGGAGCCTATGTCAGCATTAAGTTGCTCATTCAAAATGGTTTAGGTGCAGCAATGGGGGGGGTACCCCCCAGGGTTAGTTTCCGTACTGCTCCACACGTCGCAGCAGGTCCAGCTTTCGCTCAGGCGGCAGAAAACTTGCCTCCACAGCATTGGCGGCAAGCTCACGCATCTGCTCTAGTGAAAACTCGAACTGCTTCTGGACCAGTACGTACTCCTCCAGCAGATTGCTCCCGAACATCGGTGGATCGTCGGAGTTAATCGTCACCATCAGCCCTGATTCGAAGTAATGCTTCGCCGGATGCTCATCAATGCTTCTACAGCATCCTGTCCTGATGTTGCTGGTAACGTTCAGCTCCAGCGGAATCTGCCGCTCCGCCAGTATCTCCAGCAGCTCCGCATCATGCTGCGCCGAGAGGGCGTGGCCAATGCGCTCCGCTCCGATATTGAGCGCCGCCCAAATGCTCTCTGGACCGATCGTCTCGCCCGCATGAGCCGTCAGCCGCAGTCCGGCAGCCTTCGCCTCCGCATACGACTCCCGAAACAGATCTGCACTCCCGCGCGCCTCATCCCCACCGATCCCGATCCCGATAATGCTCGGATAAAGCTCCCGCATCACCGCCGCCTTCCGGAACACCTTCACAGCCTCCTCCGCCCCGAAGTGCCGCACCGCGTCGATCAACCAATAGATGGTGGTCCCGAAATCCCTCTCGCCCCGCACCCGGCCGCGCTCGATCGCCTCGACGTACGGCTCTACCTCCTCATTCTTCCAGAAATAGATAATCCCGAACGAGATATACACCTCGGCATGCAACACACCCTGCGCCGCCAGTTCTCGAATCATGTTGTAAGTAATCAATTCATAGTCGTCCGGCCCCTTCAAACGTGCCGAAACCGCCTTGAACGAGTCCATGAATCCAAGAAAATTCTCGTAAATATACAGTTTCTTGGCCGCTGCAACAGTCAGCGGCTCAGGATCGTGCCGTTTGCTCAACTCCATCAAAGTGTCGAGTTGAATCGTTCCTTCAAGATGCAGATGCAACTCAACCTTCGGCAGCTTTCGCAGCCACTCAACGACGTCGATCTCAACCTCTTGCTTCGTCTGCTTTCGAGCCATCTGTCTATCCTAGGCTTTCGGCGTGTAAAACTCACTACGCTTCCGGCTGTAGAGCACATACACAAACAACCCGATGATCAGCCACACGAAGAACCTCAGCCATGTCTTCGTCGGCAATCCAGCCATCAGCAGCACGCAGAACATTACGCTGAGCACCGGAATCACTGGTCCAAACGGCACGCGAAACCCGCGATGCCGTTCGGGCTCTTTGTACCGCAGCACGATCACGCCAATCGACACCAGAACGAACGCGAAGAGAGTCCCGATGTTGGACATCTCCGCAAACGTCCCGACGTCAAACAGCCCTGCAGGAATCGCCACCAGAAAGCCAGCAACCCACGTCGCAAACGCCGGCGTCCGAAACCGTGGATGCACTCTGCTAAAGACATCGGGCAACAAGCGGTCCCGCGACATGGCATACCACACTCGAGCCTGTCCGAGCTGGAACACCAGGATCGACGAGATCATCCCTACAAGCGCGCCGATGAGCACCGCGAGCTGCACCCAATGCAGCTTGTGTCCATCGGGCGTAAGTGCGACCCGCTTCAACGCGTTGACGACCGGAGCAGCATCGCCTGCAACCGACTGCCAGGGAACGATCCCGGTCAGCACGATCGCAACGCCGATATAGAGCAATGTGCAGACAATTAGAGTCGCCAGAATCCCGATCGGGACGTCGCGCCGAGGTCGCCTGCACTCTTCGCTAGCGGTAGAGACCGAGTCGAATCCGATATAGGTGAAGAAGATGATCGATCCGCCGGCCAGCACACCGCTCCAACCGTTCGGAGAGAAGGGGTGATAGTTTGCCGGATGTATGAAGCTGAGACCGAAGAACACGAACAACAGGATCGCAGCGATCTTCACCAGAACCATGATGTTGTTGGTCCGTGCCGACTCACGTATACCTCGCACTAGCACGACCGTAAGCAGCAGCACGATCAAGAATGCTGGGATATTGAATCCCGCGTGCCAGCCTGTGGCGTAGATATCCTTACCCTGGAGATCTTGCAATCCGAGTGGCAGATAAGCCGGCGAGAGCCACTTCGGCGAGAGCGGCACCCCGATCCAGTCCAGCAACGCTACCACATGGGCCGCAAAGCCAACACTGACGCTCATGTTGCTGAACGCATACTCAAGGATGAGATCCCACCCGATCACCCAGGCAATCAACTCCCCGAGCGTGGCATAGGTGTACGTGTACGCCGAGCCCGCGATGGGGATCATCGAAGCCAGCTCCGCATAACAGAGGCCAGTCAGCGCACATACGATGGCGACCAGCACCAGCGAGATGGCGAGCGCCGGCCCGGCACCTGGACGTCCAGCAATCGCACCGTGGTGCAGCAGAAGATCGATGACCGGTGAATCCCCAAACGAGGCCATCGTCGCCGGATTGCCGCCGATCGCCACGCCAATGACCGTAAAGATCCCTGAACCGATGACCGCGCCGATGCCCAGCGCAGTCAGCGAGACCGGGCCAAGCGTCTTTTTCAACGCGTTCTCCGGCAGCTCCGATTCAGAGATCAGCTTGTCGATCGACTTAGTTGCAAAGATTTGCCTGGCCAGCGCGCTCGCTCCTGCTTTCAAAGAATTGGTGCGGGGGCGTTTCCGACACACAATGCGATTTCACAAGACATCATCTCCCAGCAAAAGCCGCGCGGCAACAAAATCCGAGCAGCCTTGCTGAAGAGAATCAGTTACCGCTTGCTCTGGCCGCGTGATGCTTTCTTAACCTTCTGCTTGTTCTCGCCACGAGCGCCCGTACGTGGACCCTTTGGCGCCGCTGCTTTACGTGCTGCGCGTTTAACCTTCTTGCGCTCCTGTGTGTCGGTGATGCTCTTTGTATTTGCCATGTATCTTGCCAATCTTTCTATAAGCTGCGATTTTCAGAACTTTAGAGGCGCTCCAGCTGGGCAAACTTCTCCACCAGCTTCTTCACACCGTGCTGTTGAAATTGTACTGTAATCTTCGCGTCATCCCCATCGCCTTCGCGACGAAACACGGTTCCTTCACCATACTTCGGGTGTCTGACTCGGGAACCCTGCCTCAGCCCTGTTTTTCCAGTCTGTTCCGAGACCTCCAGCTTCGGACGCGAGATCTTCTGCCCTCTCGCAGCAAAAAAGCTGGCAATATTGTCCATAGACTGCCCGGGAGCTGCCGTCTTACCCGCGTATCCCGCTCGATTATTAACTCCGGGCATCCCTGAAGGCCTTTTCGGGCCACGCTCTCCACTTTGGTCCTCGTCCTCGTAGCTATAGTGCCGTTCGCCCTCCTCGGCGTTCGTGCGACCAAACCGGTTCGCCTTGGGATAAGGTGTCGCGTAGGCGCCACTGTAGCCTGAACTATACTCCGAGCCGGCAAACCGAGGTTGTGCCGGAGGGCTTCCAAGGTCCTCCACCAATCGACTGGGCACCTCTTCCAAAAACCGCGAAGCGATGCTCGACTCCGGCATATCGCTACCATACCTTCGCCGGTACCTGGCCCGCGTCATGACCAGTGTGTCCATCGCTCGCGTCATTCCGACATAACAGAGTCTCCGTTCTTCTTCGAGCCCAATAGGATCGGTCAACGTGCGCGAATGCGGAAACAACCCCTCTTCCATGCCTGTCAGAAACACCAGTGGGAACTCCAGCCCCTTGGCTGCGTGGAGTGTCATCAGCGTCACCCGGGCTTCTTCGCTATAGCTGTCAGCGTCGCTCACCAACGCCGCGTGGTCAAGAAACTCATGCAGTGTCTCCCCTCGCTCTTGGGCATCTTGAGCCGCATTGGCCAGTTCTTTCAGGTTTTCGATGCGCGAGAAGGACTCCGGCGTAGCTTCCTCTTCGAGCGCCCGAATATAACCGCTTCGATCATTCAAAAATTTGATCAGCTCCGGCAATGTAGCCGCATCTCCTGGCTTGCGAAACGCGGGCTTCTCGTCTGTCATTTTGATCTCGGCAGCCCTCTCCATCGTCGTACCGGCAGATCGCTTCAACACAACGGGAGCAAATGGATTGAAATTTAACGCGTCAATTCCGTGAGCCTCATCCGAGTCCGACGCGTTTTCAGCCGCGATTGTGGAGATCTCCTCGCTTGGGCCGAAGTCGAAACCAAAGTTGAAGGTCGTATCGAACGAAGTATCTACGCTGTCCACTTCTTCTGGAGCAGCAACACTCTCCTCACCAAATCCGAACGAAACATCTACTTCTGCGTCTTCCGCAAAGTCGGACGAGAGGGCATCGTCTTCGGGGCCAGTAAGATCACTCGTCAGCTTCTCTGCGAACCCGGGTCCCAACATCGCACGGGCATCCTCTATCAATCGTTTGAAGCCGACCAACGCCTGTAGCGCCCGCGGTGGCAACAGCTTATCTTCAATCGCGCGACCAATCGCATCCCACGTGCTCATGCCACTCGACAGCGCCATTCGTTCCAGCGTTTCCATCGTCGTCTTACCAATTCCACGAGGTGGGGAATTCACGACTCGGCTGAGTGCAACAGAGTCGTGAACATTTTGCACCAGCTTTAGATAACTCAGAATGTCTTTGACCTCAGCACGATCATAGAAACTGAAGCCTCCCACCATGTGGTATTGAATCTGATATCGTCGTAGCGCCTCTTCCACCAACCGAGACTGCGAGTTGGTGCGATACAACACAGCACAGCGAGGCAGATCCGTCTGTCCGCCAGCCTCGCGAAGGTATCGCTTCACCCGATCTGCGATAAACAAAGCCTCATTCTCGCCATCGGGAGCTTCGTAATATCCGATCAGGCTTCCGCCTTCCCGCGTCGTAAAAAGATTTTTTCCCTTGCGCTGCGTATTTTGCGACACTACCGCGCCAGCGCCCTCCAGAATGATCTGCGTCGAGCGATAGTTCTGTTCCAGGCGAATCGTCTTCGTCTCGGGAAAGTCTTTTTCGAACTCAAGGATGTTCTTTATGTCCGCGCCGCGCCAACTATAGATCGATTGATCTTCATCACCTACGACGCAAACGTTGGCATCAGGTCCTGCCAACAGCTTCATCAATTCGTATTGCGGTCGGTTGGTATCTTGGTACTCATCGATCAGCAGATATCTGTAGCGTTTGTTGTATCTTTCTCTGGTTTCGCCAGAGGACTTCAGCAATCGCACCGTCTCCAGTAGCAGATCATCAAAGTCCAACGCATTGGCCTTGAACAGCTCCTTCTTGTAGATCTCGAAGATGTGCGCAATCTTCTCTTCCATGGGGTTGGTGCTCGCAAGAAAATACTCCTGCGGATCGATCATGTGATTTTTCGCCCACGAGATTCTTCCCAATGCCACTCTCGGCTTCAGCGACTTGTCATCGATTCCCAGTCGCTTCAGTGCTTGCTTCACTACGGCCTGCTGATCGGTCTCATCGTAGATGGCGAACGTACGCGTCAGCCCAACTCCACCCACGCGCATGGCTTCGATATCTCGCCGCAACACACGCACGCAAAAGCTGTGAAACGTCGCCAACATCGGCTTCGCCAGGCTACTATGCCCGAGAATCTTATCGACTCGTTCGGCCATCTCCTTGGCTGCTTTATTCGTGAAAGTCACTGCAAGGATCGAATCCGCCGCTACGCCTCGCTCCTGTATCAGATAAGCGATGCGATGAGTAATCACACGCGTCTTTCCTGATCCGGCACCTGCAAGCAGAAGCACGGGACCGTCCACGGATTGGATCCCCTGTTGCTGCTGCGGATTCATATTTTCTAAAAGTCGACTCAACTCCACACGCTCCAATCTCTATTTTAAGCTCTTTGCGCCAACGCTCCTGGGTGCCTCTTGAAAACTGGCTCAAACCCGCTTATTTATGTCCATTTGCGAACAAGCTGTCCGCGCGTGGACAAGAACCAAATCGATTAAGACGAAACGATTAATTGAAAAATCAAATCGAGTTTTTGGGAACCAACTTCGTCCAACCTGCGTAACTCAATTCACGACGGGCTCCCTGATCCATGGCAGAGAACTTCAGTCGGAATTTTGAAGTACTGGAGCTAACAATGAAACGTCACAATCTCGTCACCGTCGCAGTCGTCGCTACCTCACTCCTTGCAGCTCCGGCCGTCTACGCTGCACCTTCCAGTATCTCGTCTCCTGTTCACGCGATGTTCAGCAAGACAAAGGTCAGCTCTGTTAAATTCAACCTTCGCAACGAAACCGGAACACCCTTGGAGGTTTTGGCAGGCGACAAGTCGATAACACTTGAGCCCGGCAAACTCGTCGCACTCGATCTTCCTGTCGGAACTAAGATTGTTGCCAATAGTGCCACTCCGAACCACGCGGTAGGATCGGTCATTGAGCAAGTTACAAAAGATCACGCTGGCGCAACCATCACCATTCACTAATTCTCTTGCAGCGAGAAAGCCGTTTCAAGCAAGCTTTTCTTTAGACCGACCGCTCTTTTCTCCCTAATCGGTCGGTCTACATCCCTTCTTAAACACGCAACACGTCTGTAGTCGAGACCGACGTTACTCAGTCTTGATATCCTCGACGAATGATTCGTAACGTCGCCGTCTTCTGCTCCTCCTCTAACGGATTGCGTTCTTCCTATCGAGATGCGGCAGAGCAACTAGGCAGTGCTTTAGCCGCTCTCAACATCGGAATCATCTACGGCGGAGCCAACGTCGGACTTATGAAAGCAGTCGCCGAGTCGTCGCTATCTGCTGGAGGTACAGTAGTCGGGGTCATTCCCGAAGTGCTGGTCGATCTCGAGGTCGCACACCACGGCATCACAGAACTCCATGTTACTAGCACGATGCATACCCGTAAGGCGCTCATCGGGGAGAAGGCAGATGCATTCATCGCGTTACCAGGAGGCTTCGGCACGCTCGAGGAACTGTTTGAGGTCCTGGCATGGCACACACTTAAACTCCATGCAAAGCCTATCCTTTTGCTCAATATCAACGGTTTCTACAACCAACTACTCGCCTTCTTGGATCATTGTGTCGCAGAGGGTATGCTCAAGCAGAATAACCGCGAAATTATTCTCATCGCAGACACCATAGAAGAAGCTCTTATCAAATTACAGCTTGGTTTACCGTCGACGAATCTCTCGGTGCTCAAACTCGATTGATCCGCAAACAGTCACGAAACAAACGTTTCTACCCGCTCGGTCTTCAGGCTCGCAGCGATTCCATCCCAAAGAGCAATACGAGCACGCAACGCCATCTCTGCTGCGTTTGTCGCTTCCTGCCACTTCGTTGCATCGTCCCCGCACAGCTCGCCGACCATCCGTAGCGCCATCGGACCGTGCTCTTCACTATCCACTTCGATATGCCGCTCCATATACCAGCGCATCAGTTCAAGACGCCCATGCAGCTTCTCATTTTGATCACGAATAAATCCACGGAACATATCTGGAATAAGATCCTCGCGCCCGAAAGTAAATGCTGCCGCTGTTGCATGTAGCTTATCGCTATCAATCACAGCGAAAGTTGTGCGTACAAACCGTTGCGCCGCTTCTGGCGCGCCACTCATCGCCAAAGCTTGTTCCCAGCCTGCCCCGTCATACAGGCCTTTCAACAATGTTTCGATAGCAGTCGTCGACGCCCCACACACTCTCATCGCTCGCAGGTACAGTTCAAAGTGGCTCACCGTCTCGGTCCCGTACACGTCGCTCTCTTCGCCCAGCACGATCTCATTTATTAGCCGCCGGCTTAGGGCGAACCTGCTTGGCAACCACGGAACATCTATGGATGTGAGCCCACGTTGCAGAGTCTTCAGGAGCGACATAAAATCCCATACTGCAAACACATGCGCTTCCATGAAAACATGCAGGTCCTCCACCGTCTTAAATGATTTGTACAAAGGGTGACCCGCTAATCTGTTGTATAAGGGCCGCAACTGCTCCGCCAACGCCTGCAACTTCTCCGTCTGCTTTGAAGTACTCATACTCTCCCTACAACTTTTGCTTCGTCATACAGGCATCACAGCGGCACACCCGCCGCAGATACTCCCAGGAATAAATTCCACTGTCGTGGCCATCGTTCCACTTAAACTTCAGCGCATACTTACCCACCGGAGTTACTTCAAGGGGCTTTACTGGCGCTTCGTACATCATCAACGGTGTCTGCTCCTTCGGCTTCGCAACACCGGGCAACCGACCGGACTTCTCCCGGTCATCGTGGCAAGTAGCGCAGGGACAGGCATTCCGCATCCAAGCAAAGTTCCAAGCGCTCCGGTGTCCGTCTTTCCAGTCGATTTCTACCCCCGTTCCCTCGGTTTTTTTTACGCGCACCTTCTGCGGAGTTACCGCATCGGACGGCATCCGCTCGTGTTCTTCATCTTCTTGATGCGCCTGTTCCGCACTAACAATGCGAATTCCTTCATGGCTCATACGCTTCCCTCCACTTCCACATCTTTTAAGGCTTTGCCGCATCATCAATAGAAATGCATGCACCATCGCCACCATCGATCATTAGCCAAGTTTCCAGAAGAAGTAAGTGGCCATCAGGCACCCTGTAATTACAACGATCGTTCGCAACACATCTGCGTTTATCTTTCGAGCATACTGTGCTCCCACATAGCCACCAACGGCAGCAAAGATCATTGAGATCAGGCAGTAGTGCCAGATCACCGCTCCGCGGAACACAAACGTCACCACGGCGCAAAAGTTGGACAGGCAGGCCGCTAGCACCTTCATTGAGTTCAGCGCATGCATCTCCTCCACGCCAAACAACGCGAGTGCGGTCATGATCAAAAAACCGGCACCAGCCCCGAAATAACCGATATAAAAACAGACCGGAAGCAGCACGAAGAACAACGGAATCACCGCCGGCGCTTTTTGTATATGGGGTGTCTCCGATCGCCTCCGCAGCCATCGTGACACCGATCCACTGATGCCGAAGAGCAGGGAAGCAACTAATAAAAGCCAGGGCACCATATGCAGAAACGTAATCTGCCGCGTATGCAACAGAACCACTGCACCACTCACGCCGCCCAAAACTGATGCGGCACAGACCGAAGGCAGAAGGTCCCGTCTTAGGTCTTCGCGTAGAGCAGCCACTGAAGTCAGCTGACCCGGCCAGAGTGCGACCGTATTCGTAGCGTTTGCTTGAACGGGAGCCACACCCATCGCCAACATGGCTGGAAACGAGATAAACGACCCGCCCCCCGCCATCGCATTCATCACCCCGGCAACCGAAGAGGCCAAGACGAGCCAGATGTAATGCCAATGCGAACTAAAACTCGAGATCATCCATCTTCCATTGTATCGACTTCTGGAAGAACGATGTTCGCTTAGCGAAAAAGCAAGCCCACGAGCTCAACCTGCAGTGGGCATCTCTGGAGTTGCCGCAATCAGACGCTGCGTGTACACATCCCGTGAAGCGCCACAGACCTGTTCACTGTCGCCCAACTCCACCAGCCGCCCACGCTGCATCACGGCTACGCGGTCGCACAGATATCTCACTAGTGGCATAGAGTGAGAGATAAACAAATAGGTCAGTCCATATGTCTGCTGCAAATCTCGGAGCAGATTCACAACCTGCGCTCCTACACTGACATCCAACGCGCTCACCGGCTCATCCAACACCACAAATTCGGGTTTCAGCGCCAACGCGCGAGCAATATTGATTCTCTGCCGTTGTCCTCCGCTAAACTCATGCGGAAAGCGGTCCAGAGCTGAGCTATCCAGCCCGACTGTGAGCAGCATCTCCGCTAGCCGCGTTGCCAGTCCTTCCATCGGCCTTTCGTCATGAATCATGAACGGCTCTGCCAGAATATCTCGCACACGCATGCGAGGATTCAGCGCCGAATATGGGTCTTGAAAGACGATCTGCATACGTCGCCGCATCTCTCGCGTCTCTCGCAGGCTCATCGCCAGCAGATCCTGTTCCCCATACAGAACTTCACCCGATGTTGGCTCCACGAGTCGCAAGAGCATTCGCGCCACAGTGCTCTTGCCCGAACCCGATTCCCCAACTAACCCCAGCGTCTCTCCCCGTCGAATGGTAAACGAAACATTCTCCACAACGCGTCGCCGCCCAGAGTCGTACTCCTTCACTAGTCCCCGGGCTTCCACCAGTCCCTCATTCGTTGCCATGCTGGGATACTAGCATTCGCCGAAACATTCGCAACGAGACGCCCGCACGTGATTGCGCCGCTGCTTAGCTACCTCAGCAAACGCCTTCGGCTTAGCCGCGATCGCCGATGTGCCTCAACACGCCTAGTCTTTAGGAGACGTGGAAAGACAGTTTTTAGTACACATCATTCTGAATGAAAGCGGGTTGCGATGATCTGCGCACGTGGCGCGGTAGCGCCAATGCTGCTGGTTTCCACCAGTAGTTCGAACGATTGAAGCGAGCCGTTCGATGAGGCTTCCTGAAGTATGGGCTTCATGGCATCTGAGTTGAATAGTGTGTCGGCCGCGGCTTGGGTGCCTGCCATGTTCAGTCCCTGGATGATGAGGACATGGCCAACTCCGTCAAGACTTGGAACGTAGTCGATCACACCGTAGGTGCTATTGGCGGTTTTATCGGTTCCGTTGCGGTATATGGTTTGCTCTGTAGAAGCGGGGTGCATATTGAAGACGAAAGATTGGTTGATCTCCGGTGTGTATTCGAGCTTGAAATTCAGCCTGCTATCGAACAGGGAGACCCAGGGGTTAGTGTGGCTTGAGCCGATGAGGATGGCGTCTGAGCTTTTCAGATCTTCGGCGGTAATGCTGCGGGCATACCGGATCTCAGGCCGTCCCGCGGAGAACTCAGGAAGCTGAGCAAGCATCGACGTTATGTTGAGAGAGACGAGGCTGGTGTAACGTTGACGCCGCAGATCGTTAAGGTTGTCGACTCCGATATCGTGCAGAGGCTGTTTGTCGATAGGGTAGTTTCCGTTTGCATATTCTTCGAGCGGAACTAGATGTCCAGTGAGGTTTTGCAGGATGCCCAACCCGCTGTCGGGTGGAACGATAAGCGTATTGCGATTTAGCTGAAAGAGCTGCGCCCAGATGGCGTGCGCTCCGCTTCGCTCTTTTTGCTCCTGGATGTAATGCGCTACGAACCACGCAACGAATGTGAGGACGATTCCTAGTGCTGTTCCAAACCAAAGCGAACGCCATGACATCTGCCGATGTGGTTTGAAGGGAGGATTGTGTGGGCGGAGTGGCTCCAATACAGACTCGTGCCGCTCCGCATTGGGAGAACCTTCAATGGCGACCCGGAATTCGGTGGTATGAGGATTTGCGTCGGCGTAGCCTACGAATACAGGGACATATCCGCCGCGAGGGATGATGATGCGCATGGGTTCTCCGGACCCTTCGCCCTCGAAATATTCGTCAAGACGCTTTCTCAGCATGCGAGCGTAGCTTCGAACGATGTTATCTTCACCAGGGTTGTAACCTGTGTCGCGGTTGAAGATTTGCGTGCCGATCCGCTGCTCGGTAATCTCGTGATCGTTTCCCGCAAGGTGCTGTTCGCAGACATAGAGGAGAAATCGCGGAAGTAGGTCGGATTTACAGAGTCTCTTGCTCGCCGCGACGCGACAAGCCAATTGCCACTCCGGACGCAAACGCAACTGTTCCAGATCGAGGGGTGCTTCCTCCACGAGCACGCCGATGGTACCAACAAAACGGGAAGTAGAGGCGACCCGGCCAATTGCCTTCATGGAAGGCTGGCCAGATCCCCCGAGCGATGGGTCGCGCCTTTTCAGCATGCCTTCAGCCTAAATGTAATATATGAAATTTCAATGAACCCAACGAAAGGAAATTACGAAAAACCCTGCAAAATGCAGGGGTGAGGTAGGTGTAGCCACAGGGCAAGCCGATTTTCCACGGGCTTGCACCCTTTTGCGACTGCCGCGAGGGAGCCATCATCAACCAACTGCACCTTCTGATTCCCGTCCCAGTCTGCTTAAAGCGTAGTGCAATCCGATCCGTGTCAGTAACCGAATTACAGAAACTCTGGAGCTATTGTGAAACGTGTTTTATGGTTGGCAGCAATCGTCTGTATCCTGATCGTTAATTCCGCGCCCTTGTTCGCGCAGTTCGAAACCGCCTCCGTTCTGGGGTATGTGCGGGATAGCTCCGGGGCAGCGTTAGCGAACGCAACGGTTTCTCTCGTCAACCAGGATACGAAGGCGATTGTGACGGCGAAGTCGAACGACCAGGGCGGTTACGAGTTTACCGACGTGAAGGTTGGCGAATATAAAGTTACAGCGCAGGCTGATGGATTCGACCTCAGCGCCACGCAAACGTTCCAGGTTACAGTCAATGCACGCCAACGTGTCGATGTGGCACTGAAGATTGGCTCAGCGAACCAAACCGTAACAGTTACCGACGCCGCCGAGCTCCTTGAGACGGAATCCAGCGAGCGCGGACAGGTGATCGGCACTCGAGAAGTGGAGAATCTTCCTCTCAACGGCCGCGCCTATGCGGATCTTGCGGCCCTCGTCCCAGGTGTTCGCCGGAACGTCTTGGAGAACACGACCGACAGCAGCCGGGATGCCAGCTTCAACGTCAACGGTCAGCGTAGCGAATTCAACAACTTCCTGCTCGATGGGCTGGACAACAACGCATACGGTACATCGAACCAGGGCTTTTCTAACCAGGCCATTCCTCCTTCTCCTGACGCCATCTCCGAGTTCCGTGTCGAGACAGACAACTACAGTGCAGAGTATGGGCGCTCGGCCGGCGCGGTCATCAACGTCAGCATCCGTAGCGGTACCAACCAGTTCCACGGCAAGGCCTACGACTACATTCGTAATACTGTCTTCAACGCCATCGGGCCATTCACTGCACCCTCCAATCCGATTACCAAAGCTCCCGAGAAGCCGGTCCTTCTACGCAACCAGTTCGGTGGAACCTTCGGTGGCCCCATCTGGAAAGATCACACCTTCTTCTTTGGCGACTATGAAGGAACGCGTCAGGTCGCCCACGCCATCCTGCAAGCCACCGTTCCGACCGTAGACCAGAACGGAACCAGTACACTTGCGCTTGCCAATGGTGGCTATACGTTCCTTAGTACTTCAAACACCCCTGTCCCTCTCATCAATCCGCTCACAGGACAGAACTATGCGAACGGTGTGATCCCTTTCAACGATCCCTCGGTTTCCACATTCGCCAAAGGTGTCCTCGGTGCGCTACCCGAGCCGAACGTTCCCGGTTCTCCCTTCAGCAATAACTATTCGTCTCAGCCCTCCGATACGATCAACAATGATAAATTTGACGTCCGCGTCGATCAGACGTTCAACCAGCGCACCACTGCCTTCGTCCGCTATAGCCAAAACCGAGGCAAGATCGTCTCGCCACCGAACATTCAGGGACCTGCCGGCGGCAACAGTAACGGCAACGTCAACATCTTCAATCAGCAGGTCGCCGGCGGTGTGACACACATCTTCAATCAGAACTCGATCCTCGACGCCCGCTTCGCCTTCACCCGCACGGATGGTGGCAAAAGTCCCTATGGCGCAAACCTGCCAAGCCTGATGGCAGGCATACCCGGTCTTCCGACCGATCCGCAGGTCGTTCGCAGTCTAAACGTCCAAAGCGTCAACCAGTTCTCTCAGTTCGGCAACCAGGGTAGCAACCCTCAGTTTCAGAATCCCTACATCTTCAATCCCAAGGTCAACTACACCTTTATCCGCGGACGCAGCACCTACAAGGTGGGATACGAGTATCAGGCAATTTTTACCACCATCGACGACTTCAACCCCGTCTATGGGCAGGACACCTACAATGGCAGCTTCAGCTTTTCCGCAATCGGGGTACTTAAGACCTCGAACGATTTGAATAAGGCCGATGCCGGGACCAAAGAGGCTGTCTCGCTGGCCGACTTCATCTTTGGCGCACGCGACACCTACCAGCTCAACAACTTCGTCAACGTCCATCTCAACCAGCGCATGCATAACCTCTACTTCCAGGACGATATCCGGGTAAACTCCCGGCTTACCGTCAATGCAGGTCTGCGCTATGAACTCGTAACACCGCAGTGGGAGTCGAACAACCTGCTCGCCAACTATGATCCGGCAACGCAGTCTCTCATCAAAGCAAGCCCCGGCTCTATCTACAACCGCGCGCTGGTCAACATGCCCAAGCTCGACTTCGCCCCGCGCTTCGGATTTGCTTACTCGCTTGATTCGAAGACCGTCGTCCGCGCTGGTTACGGCCTCGGCTATGCTCAGTTCAACCGTGAAGGCGGAGAAAATCTGCTCTCTTATAACCTTCCGGCTATCGTAAACACCAACATCGTTCAGGCCCCGCAGTTCGCGCTGGCCAGTATTCGTACGCAACCCGCCCAGGCCACGTGCACTACAGCCCAGGTAGGTGCTTCTTTCAACTCGGCAAACCCCAACCCATGCTTCCGGACCACATCGCAGGGCTATCCAACAGGCTTTACCAGCCCCGCCAACGTGACTGCAGCCAGTAACCTCAGCACCCAGGCCCGCTACATTCCCAAGAATCTGCCAACGGGCTATGTCCAGAGCTATCACCTCACTCTTCAGCGTCAGTTCGGCAACGCCACTACCTTTGAGGCCTCTTACGTTGGAGAGCACGGCGTCAAGATTCAGGTGCTCGCTGACCTCAACCAGTCCGAAGCCAACCCTGTCACAGCCACCTGCAATGTAAGCAACACATCAGGCTGCCTCAGTGTGGCAGCACGTCGTCCTATCCCAACCTTCACCACCATCGAAGAGACTCTCCCTGCCGGTTTCCTCAGCTATAACGGCCTTCAGACTAAGCTTGAGCACCGCGCCGGCCATGGTCTCTATCTCCTGAACTCCTTCACCTGGTCCCGTGCGATAGATAACGCCGAAGGCCACCTCGAAGAGGCGTCGGGAGATAGCGGACGCATCAATTTGGCCAATCCGCTGGGCGACCGTGGCCCATCCGGCTACAATCAGCCGCTGAACGAAGTGCTTTCGCTGGTCTACGATCTGCCTTACGGCAAGGGACGTTTGTTCGGCGGCGACGCCCCGCGCGTCATGCAGCAGGTCTTAGGAGGATGGCAGATCACAGCCATCAACAGCGCCAGCAGCGGCCTCCCGGTCAACATAACCTACTCTCCAAACAGCGCTCAGTCGGTTAGCACCATTCTGGTTCAGCGTCCCAACCAGATATCAAACAATGTAGTCATTCCCAAGAAGCAGCGCATGAAGGTAGGGGGCAACCAGGATAGTATCGCCCTCAACAGCGCGGCGTTCGCCATTCCGGATGATAACCACCCCTACGGCAACGTCGGCCGTAACTCCGTCCGCTTCGACCCCTTCTACCAGCTCGATATGGGCCTGCACAAACAATTTTCCCTTCGCCCCGAGGGCACATCGTTCGACTTCCGGGCCGAGGCCTTCAACGTTCTCAACCAGACCAACTACGCCTTTCCGCAAAGTGGCGTCGGTTCCAGCAGCTTTGGTGTTGTTGCCGCCGCATCTACCTTCCCGGCGCGTATCCTGCAGTTCGCCGGAAAGATCATCTTCTAACTTAGTTGTAGAGGCCGACCTTATGATGAATCGGAGACAGTTTGGAGCCCTCGCTGGCGCATCACTCGGCAACCTGCTCACCCAGAGACTCTGGGCTGAGCAGGCCCGGGCGACCGCTTCACCCGACAAGTTCTACTTTGCACTCGTTGCTGATACGCACATCATCGACAACTTCTATGTCAAAGGTGGCGAGAACAGCGTCGAAGACAACGAGAGTATCCTACTGACAACACCTCGGTTGACCTCGGCTCGCGACCTCATCAACTCCCTCAGTCCAGCCATCGAACAGGTCTTTCTCGTCGGCGACTACTTTCATAACTATCCCTCCACCGATTACGACTTCTACTTTCAGAACACAACTCGTCTCGACAACGCCAAAGCAGTTACGGACGGCTTCAAAATGCCGGTGCACCTCGGATTCGGGAACCACGACTATGATGTCCATCGCGTCTCCCGCGAGATGAGCCACCAGCTCTTCGAAGCCAAGTTCAATACCAAGCCCTACTCCGTCCTGGACTATAAGGGTTATAAATTTATTCACCTGAACAACTTTCTCGGCAGCACTCAGGACCGCACCTCACCCGACTTCAATCCTGGTATCGGCTCTCTTGGTGAAGAGCAGTTGCACTGGTTTGAGGCGCAACTGCAGCAACACAAACCCACGTTTGTCTTCATCCACTATCCCCTCACGCAGGAGAAGGCGGCTGAGTTTGCTGATTATGGACTCTTGCCGCTTCTTCGCAAGTATCAGGACACGATTCAACTTGTCGTGTCCGGCCACGTCCACAAGTGGATCGACTACGCGCACAACTATGGGCCACAGCACTACACGATGGCTTCTACACGGTACGACCCCAACGCCTACATGCTGATGGAAGTTGACACCAAACGTGCCACATGGCGCTTCATGAACATCGACCTCGTTGAGTGGTCCACACACTACAGCAAGCCCTACCACTCAATCTGATTGATCGATCCAGCATCGCCGCATTCTCTTGCGAGGAAAAAGCTATAGCTTCTTCCTCCTTCGCCCTTCTTGCCACGGCAGACGGGTCGTGAGAGTGCGGCCACGCACGTTCGATTAAAATTCTAGTGCTCTTTGTCGGCCGACATGGAGACCACTCAGAAGCAACCTGCGAAACTCTTCTGCGGCGGTGGCCATGAGATCACAATACGACCGCTCCTGTGGTCCAATAAACGAGAATGAGACATGCGGCCAACACCTCGCGACTAATCTTGCTCTCTCTCTTGTCGAGCGTGCTGTCGGGTTGCAGCGCCAGGCCGCCCTCGCGCGCTGAAACCCGGATCGCCTACTGGACCAAACGTCACATCACGGTTCACGGCAAGAGCGACATCAACCCCGTTCCTGCAACCGTGGAGAATATCGAAGACGGCAAGCAGGCCTTCACCTCGTATTGCATGGTGTGCCATGGCCTCGACGGTCAGAACACCGGCGTACCCTTCGCCGCGTCGGTCTCGCCACCGGTTCCTTCGCTTGCCAGCATCGAGGTGCAGACCTATACCGACGGTCAACTGAAGTGGATTATCAAAAATGGGATCTATCCCTCGGGCATGCCTCCTTCGGCTGGCGATTTCTCCGATTACGATATGTGGCGCATGGTTCTCTACATCCGTCATCTTCCGAAAGCGGGCAGTTTGGGGGAGCCTACCGTCTATGGTGGCACCTCAAAATAGCGCTTATCGAGTTTGTGCTAGCCTATGCTGCCATCCTTTGACCTACAGGGAGATCATTGACGGCCACAACACCGACCAACAGACCGATCCGACACGTTCCTCGACGCCGACACTAAAAAACAGTGCCGGTTGACACATAACCAGGGACATCGCGCATTGACAGCAAAAGAGTTCAGCGGTCAACACGTTCAGTGTCACTTGGATTTAATGACTCAGTATCTGAGAAGAACCTACATTTTGATACATAAAGTGGGATATTCACCTTAGGGGTATGAGATTGAGGTCGCGAAAAATACAATGAGAGTGTCTGGATCGAAGATTGCATCGGCAATCCACCTGGCCGCCACCATCCAGTGTGCGATCTCCGATTATGAGAAGCTGAACGGCCTTCGAGCTGCTTTTCATTGTCGGAATGATAGCGGTTGATTCAAGGATCCGAACAATCACTCCTACAGCTTTCGCGCGATGGGATCATCGGACGTTATTTGAACCGCGAACGCCTTGTATCTCGGCATTGAGGCCAAGTGTATGCTCGTCTTCCTATGTATCCTGTCTGACCAATCTGCTCCGGGCGGTCGTTTGGAGATCGCTGGCGCCAGAGATGACTCTGACCTTGCACGGTCGCAACGAAGTACATCCACGAGTCATCGGGAGGCCTGACGCTACGCATGCGCAACCTCGTCAGCCTGCTCTGGAGCGAGTGGAAGGATCTGGAGCAACAGATCGTTGCGAGGAACGCGGAGGGTTGAACAGATCGCCTCTTCCGATTCCAGCCTGCCAGCGGCTCAGGCACATCCCGGGTAACGGGCCTCTGGTTGCAACCGCGATCGTAGCGGCGATCGGCAATGAAGCGGCCTTTCATAAGGGCCGGGAGTTCTCCTCCTGGCTGAACGCTCTTGAGCGCCGGTAGGTAGTGATCACGGCCGCAACCAACAAGTTTGCCCGTATCGCATGGGCGGTGCTCTCGAGCGGACAGGACTGTCGAGCGGTTCCGGACGCAATAACTGCCTAAGCAAGATTGGCCATCACCGGCATCAAGTTCTCCAATCAAGGTCTGCACTGGATAACCCCAAGATGACGCGCAAAACGCAAAGATTCGGCTAGCAAAATGAGGGGATTTCCGTCAGGTTGTGACACCTTTTGGAGGTCTGCTCCGCTTTACTTAGTAGAGCAGGCGGCAACAACCTTTGAATCGGCTGATGCCATTTGCTTCGAGTTATCTTCAAATCGTCGCTGGAGGTATTTCAATGTCTACAATTGCTCGTATTCCAATCACTAATATCTATGCAGACGGTGATTACACCGGTCGTATCCTCGTTGGCCCAAAGCAGAAGCCAATGAACGTGTTGCTCGACACAGGTAGTAGCGCTCTCGCGCTCGATGCCAAAAAGTACAAGCCAAACCTGACTGGGGGAGATAAGTCCACAGACTTGGCCCAGACCGATTCTTACGGCGACGGAAGCTACTGGACCGGCGCAGTCGTTACAACTGAGTTGTCGATCGGCGAGGGCGACTCAACGGTTAGCCTTCCGGGGGGAAACGCGGCGATCGCCTATTCTGCCTCAGTTGATATGTTCGGAGAGACCGACGGCATTCTGGGTCTTGCCTATGCTCCGCTCGACGACGCCTTTGCCATGCCGCAGAACACTTGGACGAATAAATACACTGAGGTCCAGGTTCGAACCGGTAAACACGGCGAGATCAAGCCGTACCTCACCCAGCTCTCCGATGCCGGCATTGTCTCAGACATTATCTCTTTTATAACGCGACGTTCGTTCGTCCACGTTGGCAGTGGTGGTGAAAACGATCCTCTCAACCAAGGGGTGATGGTCGTTGGCGGCGGGGAAGAGAGCACTGACCTCTACACTGGCGCTTTCCAGACAGTCAAAGTACTTGCCGACGAGTGGTACAACACAAACCTAAAAGCTGTGATTGTCGGCACAAAAGACCCGATCATCGGGCGCTGGAATGGTCCTAAAGGAATGCCCTCGAATTCGATCGTCGATAGCGGCACTAATAGCTTGGATTTGCCTCCGCAACTACTGAAGGCTGTGATGTCAAAGTTCAGCTCTGCACAACAGCAACTGCTGACACAGTCCGTGCTCGACGAGAAATTGGCCTCCAACGCGGATCTCAAGCTAGGTAGTTGGCCTACATTGACCTTCGTTCTACAGGGCGATACCGCGGACGTTTCGCTCCAGGTGGCGCCGTCCGACTACTGGCAGCTAAACACGCAAAAAGAAGGTTGGGCTATGTCGGCCATAACTAAGGGAAGTCCCGGGCTGTCCATTCTCGGTCTTCCCCTGATGAACGGATATTTCACCATCTTCGATGGTGAAGCGGATGGCGGTCGTGGAGTCATAAAGTTTGCCACGAGAGCTGCTTAGGATTTGGCTTACATTGCGTTGCTTCATTTTTATATCTGACAGCGACGGAACTAAGGAGATCTCAAATGAGCAACACTAACTTCTAGACGCTGGACGACAACGAAGCCACCGCAGCAGTAACAAACATGGGAGCGACCTCTGAACCCGACCCTTTCAATTGGTTGTAAGCAGCGGTTCCAATCCTGTTCCAATGTATCGGGTGCGTCAGACAACGAACGGAAGCCATTTGTTCACGACGTTTCTCGACGAGCGAGATGTAGCGGTCAACGAAGATGGTTTCATCCGTGAGGGGATTGGTTTCTGGTGCCCTAACCCGGACGCCATGCAGCAGGTAAACTGGCGAAAACTTTTTCGTCTTTATAACACTCGAACCGGCGATTTCTTCTACACGATCGACCCGAATGAGTCTGCGGCCAATTACATCTGGCAAGGCATCACTGGCTTCACCTCGATTGTCAACGCTCCGAATACCTCTCCTCTCTATCGTCTCCTGAGCCCGGACGGATTGTGGCACTTTCACACCGCCAGTCACATCGAGATGCTCGATCTGAAGAATCTGATTCCGAAATGGACTTCAGAATCGACTTGCGGTTACGTGTATGCAACAGCTCCCGTCGGCCCCCAGCCCTTCTATCGGTCATATAACCCTTCGACGGGTGGCCACCTCTACACGCTGAGTATCGCCGAGCACGATAGCGCAACGATCGTTGCTGGATATCGGGCTGACGGAATGAGCGGTTATATTTGGCCCACCGGTGCGCAGTCAGCGACGGCAAGAGAGTTGGTTCGCCGCTACGCGCCGGATCGAATGACCACTTTTACACGGCTAATATAATTCCGGGAATTCCAGGTTACAACAGGGAAGGAACTGCGGGTTGGGTTCGCCTGCTCCGATTGGAGCGTCCACGACCCCGATGCACCGACTGGTCGGTATTTTGCCAACAACTTCTTACTGTTAGCTCCCGCGCTTTGGACTTTTGGGCAATTCCAACTTCGTGATGATGAGCCAACTCAAGGAGGGTCTTGCCCATCCGATCCTCGGGTTGGATGTGGAGCTGGACATCACCAAGGTCTTCACGGTAGCCAGCGTCGATACCGGAGATCCCGGCTGCTCGTTGCAACTTAATGGCTATTCGCCGCAGGGGTTCAATTCAGCGTGGCAACAATATGCGATCTATTTGGACAACAAAAGCTCAATTGGGAAATCCAAAACTGGATTGTTGGCACAGATGCCAACCCTTATTCGCCGAGCTTTGTCAGAGCAGGGGGGCGCTTGCTGTCTTAGGTGTAAACGCATTATCGGCAGGAATTCGATTGCGCACAGCTTTGTAGGCTTCGACGGTACCGGAACGGGGCAGAATTCCAACATCACTTATGGACAAGTGTCGGCGACGCTTCGTGCGCAATTGAGAGTGTGCTGGACTAAGTGTCGTAGTCGCGACGTATGCTAGCGCTCTCATTGTGCACACCATAGGGTGGATCTTCCAAGGTAGCCAAAGAACCCACACACTGGGAGACCACGTGTTTGTTGCCAAGCACGTGGTCTGTGACTCCGCCCTCTGCGACTTGCAATCAGAAATCGCTAGTCCATCACAAGAATATTCTGTTGCATATTCCGGCGAACACCTGTAAGTCGCAGAGCTCTGATTATTAATGTATGCAAGGCCAGTTAGACAAACGCCAGACACGAAGACGATTACCGCGGCAGCCAAATTTGCGCGAACAGCGGCACCCTTTGCGATTCACGATGTTAATCTGACCTCAATGAGTGCATTGACCTGTACACGACAACTGAGAGCAAGGAACACGTGGCTCAAGACGTGGCCGTTCATGGATTAAAATCCAGAGCCACCTCGCAGTCGAGGCGAATGCCGAAGGCAAACCCACAAGCGTGCACACCTCGAAGACTCTCCGCCCCGACTATGCCCAAGCTCCGTAGATGCCGTGACCGAGTGGAGCTTCAAGACTGCTTTGGATACTGGGAAATCTCCACCTGCAAACCAGCATCGAGATCACCTAGTCTATTCATCCGTAAAAATAAGGCGAGGCCACTGATTATCAGTCACCTCGCAACATCTAAATCGCCAGCTGTGGAACTGCTCCGCGCTTCCTGAGATTCGTAGATCCTTAACGCTTTTCCGTTCCATTGCAACTCAGACCCCATACTCAGGCAGCGCAGTAGTGCGATCCGGCAGTAATCACAACAAAGAGATTCGCGAGTGGAAGTGACCGGCAACTTGAGACTGGAACGACGAAGGCCCCGCCCCCGCGATGTAGGATGGGGCTTTTCTAATGTTCGAGCTAGAAGAGGATCTTCAAGGCTAATTCAGCATTGAGAGGTTCGCCGGGCCCGACTTGCTCTTATCCGGAGCCGCCGGCAATGCTGTCTCTGTCGCTCAGGCGAGTCGCGCAGTGTTACGCAAAATGCATTGGCCGATTGCGGTGAAGGGTCCACCCAATGGTTGAGAAAAATGTCCATCGTCTAGGCGAAGACATTGCAACGACTTAACTAGTACCGTTCATCGTGCAGTCCGCCAAGCGATTTCTTTCCCTTGAACATAGGTGCTCCGCCACTGGTATTTCCGCCAGGGCTCTCTAACTTACGGAACTTTTGACCATACGGTACGTTCCTGGCGCACGGTGTAACGACGATACATGTAACGGGTTTCATGCGAAGCACCGGCGTCACTCTGTTTGTAGTTTCAAGTCTTTTGGAGGCTCGAAAGCAACATGAAAATCGTTTGCAATGTACTGGCATTTGTAGTGCTTGCTTGTCTCAGTTTGTCTGCTCAGCAAATCACGGGAAACATTCGCGGAACAGTTACAGATCCAACCGGCGCTGTCATTCAGGGCTCTGCTGTTACAGCACGACAGGCGGAAACGGGCCTTTCGCGCAGCACGATTACTGATCGCAACGGTAATTACGTTCTTCTGGAACTCCCGGTCGGACACTACCGCCTGCAGGTCGCAGCGAAGGGTTTCCAGCAATACGTGCAGGAAGGCATCACGCTCAACGTGAACGAGACGGCTGCAGTCTCGCCACGTCTCGCGGTCGGATCGGAAAAGGCGCAGGTGGTGGTGAACGCCGATGCCGAGCTGATTGAGCCAACCGTCACCAGCATGGGCAAGGTAGTCCAACAGCGCGAATTGGAGGATTTGCCGCTGAATGGGCGCAACTTCTCGCAACTTGGCCTGTTGCAGCCTGGAGTCGTTCCCTTGACGCCCGGGATAGCCGAAGCTGGTGGATCGCTGCGCGCCGGACAGGTATATGCGGTCAATGGCCAGCGACCTGAATCGAACAACTTTCTCATCGACGGCGCGAACAACTTTAACGGGGTCGACGGCGGATTCGTCCTCAAGCCTCCGGTGGATGCGATCAGCGAGTTCCGCATCATTACGCATAGCGCGAATGCAGAGTTCGGAAACGCGCTAGGATCGACGACAAACATCATCACGCGGTCGGGTACAAACCACGTCCACGGGGCGCTGTGGGAGTTCCTGCGCAACGACGCAGTCGACGCCAACAATTACTTTTACTCGGGGGCGGCGAAGGAGCCACTGAAGCAAAACCAGTTTGGCGCGACGATCGGCGGGCCGATCAAAAAGGAAAAGATCTTTATCTTCGGGTTCTATGAAGGCTTCCGCAATCGCCAGGGCGAAACAGGGCTTACCCCAGTGCCGTCGGTGAAGCAGCGTACAGGCGACTTCTCTGAACTCTGCCCGGAGGGCTTCTCGCAAGGCTTCTGCAATAACCCTCAGAACCAGCTTTTCAACGTCTTCGCCAATGCCCCCTACCTGAATAACCAGGTGCCGGAACCCGAGTTCGACCCGATTTCAAAAAATCTGCTGCAGTTCTTCCCGCTTCCGAACGACGGCACGAATCTGTTCTCCACCACCCAAGTTTTAACCAACAATACCGATCAGTTCGGAATCAAAGTTGATGACTATATCACTCAAAAGGACATGCTGAACTTCAATTACATGTTCAACCAGCTCTCCCAGGTGGATCCGCTATCGCCGGGAGGCGCCAGCGTGCCGGGCTACCCAATAGGAGAAAATCAGCGGGCGCAGATCTTTGTCGCACAAGAGACGCACACCTTTACGCCGAACCTTATCGCTATAGCCCGATTCTCGTTTCTCCGGAACAAATTCCTCTACGGCGAGCACGAGGATCATCAGCCGCCATCAGACTTTGGATTCCAATACCAACCGAGTCTCGCTATCGCCACTGGCCCCCCATTCATCCAAGTGAATGGC
This sequence comes from Tunturiibacter lichenicola, assembly GCF_051013355.1. Classification (GTDB taxonomy): domain Bacteria; phylum Acidobacteriota; class Terriglobia; order Terriglobales; family Acidobacteriaceae; genus Edaphobacter; species Edaphobacter lichenicola_F. Next base: position 3,305,465 of record NZ_CP132944.1, read on the forward strand.
TATTCCACAATTGGTGATCCAATCACGGGCCCACGCAACACCTACGAAAACGTCTTCGATTACTCTGGGTCCGTGAGTTGGGTGCACGGCAAGCACACCTTGAAATTCGGAGGAGGATATCAGCATCAGCAAATCAACACGCTGCAAGGGATTGCCACTAACGGCTTCTTCGTATTTGCGCCATTCCCGGTTACAGATGCGTTCGCTAGCTTCCTCACTGGGCAGGCGGTCGTCTTCCTGCAAGGCATCGGCGATTTTTCGCGCGGTATTCGCGGCAATAATGCAAACCTGTACGTGCAGGATACGTATAAGGTTGCGCCGCGACTCACGATCAACGCAGGACTGCGTTACGAGTTGCCCATCCCCTACACCGAAATTCATAACCGGGTATCGTTGTTTGAGCCAGGGAAGCAATCTACTGTCATGCCGAATGCGCCGCTGGGACTGTTATATCCGGGCGATCCCGGTGTGCCCGATGGCTTGATCCAAACCGATTTCAAGGCGTTCGCGCCGCGGTTTGGTATCGCGTGGGACCCGAACGGTGATGGCAAGTTGCTGATCACTTCGACATATGGAATTTTCTACGAACCTTATTACACCGGACAGGGCGGTCCTTTGCAGGCGCCGATCAGTGCACCTCCGTTCCTCGGAACGCCGCAGGTGAGCCTGCCGGACTTCGCTGATCCGTTCAATGGCCATCCTCCTGCCGTAGGAACGTTTTCCACGCCACTCACGAACCTGACTCTATCGCCGACGTTGACGCTCCCTTACGCGCAGGATTGGGACTTGAATCTGCAGCAGTCGTTCGGATCCGATTTGCTGTTCGAGATCGGATATGTTGGCACAAAGGGCACGCGCCTGCCGCGCTTTATAGAAGCGAACCCGGCGGTGTTCGTCCCCGGAACCGTGAACGGCCAGCCGATCTCGAATTCCAGCAATGCCGACCAACGGCGGCTCTATTCAGGCTGCACACTCGCGGATTCGCCGAGCAGTTGCAAGATTTCATCGACCGGCGAGATCACGAGCATTGCCAATTCGTCGTACAACGCGTTGGAAGCGTCGTTGCGCAAGCGGTTCAGTCATGGGTTGTCATTTCTCGTGTCCTACACGTGGTCGAAGACGATCGACGATGTGTCGTCGTTCAACATAACCGGGTCGGCAGCGAAGCCAGTCGCGGGCGAAAACGATCTCGCTCAGGATCCCTTCAACCTCGCAGCAGAGCGTGGGCTCTCGTTGTTCGACGCGCGCAACCGATTCGTTGGGAGCTATGTATGGGCGCTTCCGTTCTGGAACCATCCGCAGAACTGGTACCAGTGGGGATTAGGCGGTTGGCAGTTGGATGGGATAGGAACACTGATGAGCGGCACGCCGTTCACAGTGTTCGACTCGAACGACGTCGCAGCGCAAGGTACAGCGCCGGAGATCACCGGCTTTTCCGCGCAGCGGCCCAATCTTGTCGGCAATCCCAATAACGGGCCGCGCTCAGTTAATGCATGGCTTAATGCCAGTGCTTTCCAGCGACTCGATCCCACAGCCAACGCGGGGCAGTTTGGCACAGAAGGTCGCAACGTGAATGTCGGCCCCGCTTTTGCCGATTGGGACTTCGGTGCGCTTAGAAATTTCAATGTGACAGAATCAAAGCATATACAATTCCGCGCGGAGCTGTTTAACATCCTGAACCGCACGAACTTCCGGTTGCCCGACAGCGACATCAGTTCGCCGACATTCAACTATATCCTTGCGGCGGGTACTCCGCGCCAAGTGCAATTTGCGTTGAAGTTTATCTATTAGCAGGTCCGAAGGAACAGACGCAAGAATGCTGGCGCAAAACCGATGCTGTGGCGAACATGCTCCAGTGCGAGATCACGTCGGAGACCGTTGAGAGAATTGCGCTGGCTCGCGTGTGTTCCACTTCGCCGAACTAATAGAGTTCTGAGATATGAATCTTGGTCTGCCCGGCCCCTTTTGTGCCAGTTGAGAAGCGATAGAACTGGAACAAGAGGAGCTATGTATGACGCGAGGCAAAAAGCATACAGCGGAGCAGATCGTGGACCTGCTGCGGCAGGTTGAGGTGTGGGAGTAGCGAATGGCAGGACGTTGCAGCAAGCGTGCAAGGAAGCCGAGATCGTAGAGCAGACGCACTACGGTTGGCGCAAGGAGTACGGTGGATTGAAAGGTGGATCAGGCTCGGCGTCTGAAAGAGCTTGAGCAGGAGAACGCGAAGCTGAAGCGGTTGGTCTCCGAGTTGAGCCTGGAGAAGCTGGTGTTGAAGGACATCGCCTCGGGAAATGTATGGTCCGCTCCGTTTTTGCAAGCGCAGGTTTGCTTCTGACACATAGCGGTTTGCGTAAATGTATTCGTCAATAAGGGCGAAGGCTCTGTCAAGGGCAAAGGTTTCCTGCCCGCTGCTTGAAGCAACGCTCGGAGTCAGAGCTTAGAGACCAGAGTCCGAGCGGATCCCTTTATCGAATCATCTTGGGTGGAACGTTCTCCACCAACCATCAATTCGATCACGACTGCGACCATGATTGCTTATTCGGACACCCAATCTTTATTGGGTGCGAGGGCGCCTACTCAGCCTGTCGGTCTGGCTTGCGCTGACCAGAATACATTTCAGGCTACCCTCGATGAAAGAACCTGTGGATACAGTGTCTGTGTACGAAGCATCCAATACATCCGTATCGCAAGCTTACGAGCCGTCGCCACCTTGGCGACGGTGAAGTGTTTGTGATGGCAGCGGTGCAGATATTCTTTCGCAATTCAGGATCAAAGCGCACCGCGATGTTGGCAGCTTCCACGAGAAGGAATCGCAAGAGCCGGTTGCCTTGTTTGCTGATCCCACCCATCCGTTGCTTTCCTCCGGAGGAGTGCTCGGAAGGGACCAATCCCAGATAGCTGGCGACCTGCTTGCCTCGTGGAAAGCGATGCACATCTCCCAGGGTCAGCACAAAGGCAAGTGCTGTAACGGCACCTATTCCTGGCTGAGTCATCAGTAGAGGAACATTTGGATATTCTTGAGCCACTCGCGTCACCGCATCGTTCAGGCTCTCGAGTTGAGCATCCAGCATCGCCAAGAGGTTCAGTAAATCCTTCCTGCGTCAATCTGTCCATGGCTCCAGCGGTAGTGACGCGAGCGCTGCCCGGCCCTCCGTGCTCCACAGTTTATGCTTTTTCTGCATTCCCTGGTTCAGCATGAGATGTTGCAATTCATTCTTGACCCGGGTCCGTATCTGCACCAGTTTGTGACGGTGCATCAGCAGTTGGCGATGATCCCGCACCCCGGCGTCTGGTATCCAGATGCGTGGAAACCTCCCTTCGATCAGCAACTGCAGTATGGGTTTTGCATCTCGTCGATCTGTTTTCTGCTTCCGTACATAGCTGGCCCGGATTTGTGCCGCGTCCCCAACCCATACCTCGTGCCCCAGCTTCTGCAACAGCTGCACGAGCCACTGATCGTTTCCTACAGTCTCGATGCCAACGATCGCTGGCGCAGTCAGTTTTCGATAGAAGTTTTCGGCTTCTCCGCTCGCGTGCGTCAGCTTGTGTTCTTCGGTCGCTTCAGTCTCGGTATCGAACATAGCGATCTGCTGAAAACTAGGGTGAAAATCACAACCTATTATGATCATCCCGACTCCTTCCTCACGCTGGCCCTGGTCTCTAAACCAGATACAGTCTACGAGCTTCGCTAGAGCCTTCGCCCTTATCTAATCAGCCTCTCGCGAGTCGGTCGCTTTTGACGACCAGGCCATAATGAGATCCGCGCATGCCGTTCCCAATAACTTGTTTCGGTCTTAGTGAAGACCGGTTTCCCGCTCGGGTTTACACCATGCCGATCGACCGTTGTGTCATCAGTTCTCTGCGCAGCAAACTTAGGAAGAGCTTGTGTCAGACGTCAGCCCAGCGATAAATTTCCTCGGGCCTGGTAAGGATCTTCCAGGCGACTCGAGCGATCTTGTTCGCCAGTGCGACGATCACCTTATTGCGATGCATGCGTTGTTCGAGCTTAGTAATCCATGCTCCCAGCGGATGACGCTGCCTGTCGCAGGTCTGCACGCAGGATCGGGCTCCATGGATCAGAATCCTTCGAAGATAGGTGTTCCCTCGTTTACTGATGCCAAGCAGTGTGGTCTTGCCGCCAGTGGAATACTCTCGCGGCGTAAGTCCAAGGCAGGCGGCAAAGAACCTCCCGTTGACGAACTGGTAACCGTTGCCGGCTGAGGCTTCAAGAGCACTGGCCGCAAGCGGTCCGATGCCGGGCACGGTCATGAGTCGTCGGTCAGTGTCGCTGTACTGCACGCTGCGTTGAATCTGCTTCGAGAGTTCTTCGATCCTTACTTCCAGGAGCTTGAAATCGTTCCACAGGTCTGCAAGCAGCGTGCGCATGGATGGCGGAAGTTCATTCTCCTCGTCACCAAGGACCCGTGGAACATCTAGTCTGAAGACGCCGGCACCTTGCCGAATGGCGATGCCGAACTCCAACAGAAAGCCTCGCATTTGGTTGATGAGTCCGGTTCGCTGGCTCATATATCGATCGCGCACGCGATGAAGCGCCTGACGAGCGTTCTGCTCCGGTTGCCTGATCTGCGCGAAGCGCATCGTGGGTCGGGTTACTGCCTCCGCGATAGCTGCTGCATCGACCATGTCGTTCTTGTTGGACTTGACATAGGGTTTTACGAACTGAGCAGGGATGATCTTTACCGTGTGGCCCGATGCCTGGAGCTTGCGTGCCAGCCACTGCGATCCTGGACGCTCTCCATGCCGATAAGTGCTGCAGGCGTGTTCGCGAAGTGGACGAGCAATCGATCGCGACGGAACTTGCTGTGTAACACCGGCTTCCCCGAACTGTCGATGCCGACGACGTGGAAGGTGTTCTTCCCAATATCGATGCTATACACCCTAACTCCTTCAATGCGCTTCTTCATAGCGGTCTCCTTCCGCAGTTGCCTGGTTATAGTGTGCTCTCGTTGGAATCGGAGCGGACCATCCCATTACTTCTAAGCCCTGAACGACGGCGCTGTGCGGTGATCCATGCGTGTGCTGCGCATGGCATGAGCGAGCGGCAGGCCTGTCGTGTGGCGAAGCAGCCACGCGGCACCCAGCGCTACCGGCCGACAAGCGGGAAGACGAAGACACGCTTACTCAGGCCATCATCACGTTGGCCAGTCAGTATGGCCGTTATGGATACCGCCGGATCAGGCGTTGCTCAAGCGGACAGGCTGGCAGGTTGGCAAGGACCGGGTAGAGCGGATCTGGCGTCGTGAGGGCTGAAGGTTCCACAGAGACAGAAGCCAAGAGGGCGGTTGTGGCTCAACGACGGGTCGTGCGTGCGGCTGCGCCCGCAGCACCCCAACCATGTCTGGAGCTATGACTTCGTGAGTGCTAAGACGCATGACGGGAGGACGGTGCGGATGTTGAACCTGATCGATGAGCATACCAGGGATAGTCTGCTCGTGCGTCCCGAACGGCGATGGAGCAGCGCCAAAGTGATCGAGGCGCTGGCGGATGTGATGGTGATGAAGGGCGTTCCAGAACATATCCGTTCCGACAACGGCCCTGAGTTCGTCGCCAAAGACCTTCGCAAATGGCTGGCTGATACCGGTGCAAAGACGCTTTACATCGAACCCGGAAGTCCTTGGGAGAACGGTTACTGCAGTGAGACGCGCCGGCTTTCGCGCCCACTTAGCAGATGAAGAGGTCGTTAGACAGTATGGAAGTGGGCTTCAATACCAAGATCCACCTTTCTTCTGCTGCGATCCTCGCGGCAATCCGGAATGGCTCCACATTTTCGAAACGCCTGCAGAAGACGCTACCTATCCTTGGCCAGCTACTATCAAGGGTGCGTGAAGGAACGTTCAAGTGCTTTTCTCTAGCGATATTGCTGGACAGTCAGCGTTATGTTTCGGGCCAAGTGAGCCTTGATGTGAAGCTCGAACTTGCAAAGACTGGATGGGACACGGGTATCTATTACTTGCGTCTCGCGGGCACTGATCTGATTCACTCTATGCACCGTGAGGCAGAGGTAGAAGGAACTCAACGTTTGGACCAAATACGTGAGGTTCTCGAAAGCTCGACACGAACAATCTATTCGTCAATAGCCTGCGTATGGAAGTGCTCGCCACGTATGAGGGCTTCGAACTCCCGTTTCTACAGGAGCAGCTCTGGAGGAGATGAAATCAATCATCGACACAGAGCGGCCACCCAGTACGGAAGATCTTGAGTTGCTGAAACTCCAAGAACAAAGCTGGGAGCAATTTCAGAGAGACAAAGCTTACGGTGCGTTAGGAAAGATATTTGAGGACATCTTCCAGGGATCATACTCGGACGCATATTGGCAGCTATCAGCCCCGGACAAAACGAAAATCCTTTCTTTGGCTGCCATAGCAAGCAGACCGGGGTTCCACACTGACTGGATTCTGATAGAGCTCCTGAAAAACGGCGACGCAAATGCATTGCCGGTCTTTCGTCATTTCGCGTCTCGACTCGACCCAGATACTTCCGTTCCACAAGACATGATTGGTGCTTTTCCTGCTGGTGTCCGCGGATGCGCGCGCTGGTGTGGAGCTGCGCCTGTCTATTCTGATACGACCTCAAAGGACCACCTGGCCTGGGGTGCTGTCGGGGAGATATTGTTCTGGACTCTACGCTTATCCGGATCTCAGGATTACAGGAGGAGAGTTGAAGACCTTTGGCACCTTATTCAAAAGGAGTGTGCGATGGCTCTGCCAGACATTCTTTACAATCTGTAGCATTCACAATGGCGTTTTGACAAAGATTCACCACCAGTCGATTTGGTCGAGATTTTCCCGGATAAAGTCCGGCCAATCCTGCACGAGGCAATCCCAAATCGTCGCGACTTGACCTCGCTCTTCCGCCATGGAGGTTCATTCGATTCCCGTGTCTTCCCGAATGTCATTTCTGATCTTGGCCGCATTGGAGATGCGGCCTCCATTGCTGCGCTCAATGACATACTTGAAGATTCAGAATGGGGCAGGTTTTCGGTGGCTGCCGTTCATGCAATTCGAGCTAAGAAATAGATTCACACATTTCCGTCTGGTGGGGAACACACGGTTACATGCCGCCTGAATTCCAGCAGGGCGGTTTCAAGCATGCAGATGCGAGCGGAGACATCTACATGCTTAATAAGACTTTTTATGTCTTGCTGACAAGCCGCGAACCTGCCTATTTGATGCATGACGGCGTTCCACCACCGCTCTTTCACATCATTAATCGGTGCTGCAGCTTGGCAAAAGAGGCACGCTACCAAACGCTTGCTGAACTGAAGCAAGCTCTGGTCACGTCGTATGACGTGCTACAGAACCGAGCGGGCGGTGTGTTGCAGGAGCTCTTCTCTGCAATTACGGATCGTCTAGCTACGAGCAGCCAATATGATGCAGCCGAGCTTGCGCGCTTTGTTGAACAATTGGCGATCGCCGATCAAGATGAGCAACGTCAAGTAGTCAGCGAATTGCCGGAGATGTTCTTTTCTGCCATATCGCAGCCTCCTCTTGCAGCTCAAGTGGAGACGTTTCTTACAGTTTATGAGGCTTACGTCGAAGCCCAGCTTTATTCTTGGGGTCACGCGGAGACGATTGCGAAGAGAATGAACTGGATTGTCAGAACTCCCACAGCCCCTCCCGGAGCCCGGCTAAAGCCTTTGATCTAGCAGTGCGTGCGGCTTATTACATGAATCGCTTCGCAGCCGTGGACACATGCCGTGCAATGATCAAGTTGATTTCCGAACAGGAGCTGGCACTTCATATTGTGCCGGTGATCTTCAAGCCGGAGGCATCGTTCCTTAGGGATATCGAGCCGAGTTCCTGTTCAAACGAAGCGATCCGCAATGCTATTCGCACAATTCACAATCGGGAACGGGAGTCGGAGCGATAAGAGCCAACCTCATACCTCGATTGACCTCTGCCCAGCGTAGGCAGAGGTCAACGGGTTTGCCAGAGTCAAACTGCGAGGGTGCTGGCGAGGGTGCCGAATTCTGAACTGTGTTTTTCCCAGTGTTCCTGAGTGCTTTAAGGTGCTGTCGTTAGCCATCAACGCCCATGAAATCATTTAGATACAACCAGTTAGCGTAACTGTAATTGACCGACTGATTGGAAACGGTATATGGGCTTCCCAACCAGGGGCGGGTTCGTGACCACAATTGCAATTGATAATTCCACTCGCCAATCGTGATGCAAATTGCATTTACTGTGACGCCTCACAACAAAATCAAACCTCGTAGCGGCGCGAAATCATGCAGCCGAGTCCAAACTTGACCGGTGAGGAAATGCGCAGAGGTTTGTAGTGGGGTGCAGCCAGAGACGGCACCAACCCGCCGACTCCGGCCATTTTTAGACGGATGTAGGTTTATCTCACTTAATCGGTCAAGGAATCCCACTTTATGTGTCAATAATCCCAAGTCATGTGTCAACCTACAGCAGCAACCGTTTAGATATCTAGATTTTTCACATCCAGCGCATTCTCTTCGATGAACTTCCTTCGGCTCTCGACGTCCTCACCCATCAGTGTTGTAAAAATCTCTTCACAGGCCGCAATGTCCTCGAGCTTCACCTGAAGCAGCGTGCGCCGCTCCGGATCCATCGTTGTCTCCCAGAGCTGCGGTGCTGTCATCTCGCCTAGCCCCTTGTACCGCTGTACTTGATACTCTTTCTTGCCCTGTTCGATTACATACTCGAACACATCACGTGCGGTCTTCTTCTCCACCGGGTCTTGTGAAGCTTTGCTCGCTCTCTTGCTAGCCTTGACCTCCGCGACCGTCCCAGGGGCTGAGGCAATCTCGGCAACTCCCTCTTCTGAGGCGATCTCCTCGGCCTCTTCTGCGGCCTCAGCTTTGGTCTTTGCCGCATATTCGATGAAGAACGGCGCAACAAGCTGCTCTTTGATCTGCGCATGCTTGGCCAGCATCTGACGACTCTCCGGAGCCGAAGCCAGCGCCCAGTCGATCGTCCTCACTGCACCCTGAGCGTCGGTATAGCTCACCGAGTAGCTCCTGTGCTCTTCATCCATCACGACATCGCCAACATTCTTGAACTGGTAGGTCTTCTGCATCGCCACAAGGCGCTGACGCATCGCCTCGACTTTCGTGGGCGTCTCAAAGTCAACGCGGCGCACCGAGTCCTTACCTTCGTGCGCAAACAGCTCCGCAAACGCCTGCGTCACATCGTCATTTCGCAATCGCTTCTGCACCTTATCGAAGAAGCCAAGATAGTCGTTCAACTGACCCATGTACTTGGTCAGCGCAGCACCTTCAAGCCTCCCGCCGTCCTTGCCGTAACGAATCACCATGCCATCCGAAGCGCGCTTCACCATGACACTTACATACTCGCGATCGTCCTTGATGTACTGTTCGAACTTGCCCTTCTTGATGCGATAGAGCGGCGGCTGAGCAATATACACATGTCCACGCTTGATCAACTCCGTCATATGCCGGAAGAAGAACGTCAGCAGCAGTGTGCGAATATGCGATCCGTCGACGTCAGCGTCGGTCATCAGAATCAACTTTCCATAGCGCAGCTTGCTTGCGTCGAAGTCGTCCTTGCCAATCCCGCAGCCCAGCGCCGTAATCATGGCGCGGATCTCTTCGTGCCCCAGCATCTTGTCGTAGCGAGCCTTTTCGACGTTGAGAATCTTTCCCTTCAACGGCAGAATCGCCTGGAACTTCCGGTCGCGTCCTTGCTTCGCCGTTCCGCCTGCGCTCTCTCCCTCTACGAGATAAAGTTCGCAACGATCTGGCTGCCGCTCCGAGCAGTCCGCAAGCTTACCAGGCAGACCACCGCCATCCAGTGCTCCTTTACGCCGTGTCAGGTCGCGTGCTTTACGTGCAGCCTCTCGCGCGCGAGCAGCGTCAATCGCCTTATTGATGATCTTCTTCGCAACCGAGGGATTTTGCTCCAGAAACGCGCCCAGACGCTCGTTCACAAACGCCTGCACCGTCCCGGCAATATCCGAGTTCAGTTTGCCCTTCGTTTGTCCTTCAAACTGCGGCTGACTCAGCTTCACGCTGATCACAACCACGAGACCTTCGCGAACATCGTCGCCGCTAAGGTTCTCCTTCACATCCTTGAACAAGCCCAGCGACTGCCCCGCCGCATTGATCGTTCTGGTCAATGCTGTCTTGAAACCCGAAAGATGCGTTCCACCGTCAATCGTGTTGATGTTGTTCGCAAACGTAAACACGGTCTCGGAGTAGGCATCGTTGTACTGGAGTGCAATCTCCATGGCCACGTTATCCCGCTCGGCCTCCATGTAGATCGGCTTGTCATGCAGCACAGCTTTGCCCTTGTTCAAGTGTTTGATGAACTCCGCAATTCCGCCAATGTACTTAAACTCCTGATGCTTGTACTCGCCCGTCTTCGAGTCGGTCGTGCGCTGGTCCGTCAGATGAATCTCCAGCCCCTTATTTAAAAAGGCAAGCTCACGCAGTCGTTGCGCTAGCGTGTCGTAGTTGAACTCCGTCACTGTAAAGATCGACTTGTCCGGCAGGAAGTGAACCTTCGTACCCTTGCGCGTGGAAGAGCCCATCTTCCTCAACTTGCTGATCGGCGCTCCCTTGGAGTAGTCCTGCTCCCAGGCATGACCGTCGCGCCAGATTTCGACATCAAACTCTTCACTCAGCGCATTGACGCAGCTCACACCGACGCCATGTAGACCACCCGAGACCTTGTAGTTCGAGGCGTCGAACTTACCGCCCGCATGCAGCATGGTCAGCACAACCTGCACCGCTGGCATCTTCTCACCGTTGATCACCTTGTCGTCAACCGGAATACCGCGACCGTCGTCGACCACAGTGATGGAGTTGTCGACATGGATGGTGACATCGATCTTGGTCGCATGGCCACCCAGCGCTTCGTCGACAGAGTTGTCTACGACCTCGTAGACGAGGTGGTGCAGGCCCTGCTCACCGGTTGAGCCGATATACATCGCCGGCCTCAGTCGTACCGCCGCCAGGCCTTCCAGAACAGTAATGTTCTCGGCCGAGTAGCCGCCACCCTCTTTTCCCTTGGTGGAGACATCCTTAATTGCGCCAGCTTCAAGCTCTAAAAGAGCACCTTCGGTGGGGATTGCAGTAGATGCCATGTATCTCCGTTCAGCGGTTGCTGAAGTTGCAGGATTTTCAGCCCGTCCCGTGTTCGCGCAATCCGCGAAAACCCGCGCCATTACAGCGCTTTACACAGGTTCCAGCCTGACTCTCAGTGCCTTAAGTATAGCACGTTGTAGGACGTCTGGAGGCTGCCAGGGACCAGGGTAGAGGCTCCCTTTAGAGCAATCGCTGGCCCATCGGTAACCACCGCCGGTGCTCCGAAAGTTGTACTCCACTAACACCTGTGGCTTGTTATGCTTCGGCTCGTAACTCCCCGAGGTGAACCAATGAAATTGAACCGTTTGATAGCTGTATCGATTGTTGGATTCTCACTGCTTACAACCTCCAGCTCAGCCTTCGCCTGTGATCACGATCACGATAACGGTGGCAGTTCGTGGTCCTGGTTTGGCTGGTGTCATCATGACCATGACCACGATTGCGACCACAACAAGGATAAAGGCGGTAACGACTGTCCCGGCCGCGGCGGTAGTGGTGGCGGCACAACCACTCCACCCTCAACAGGTCCTAAGGGATAACAGCGGATTTGATCGAAAAGCTATGCTCGTGAGAGCCCAACGATGACCCTTTGCGGAGGGTCATTTTATTTGCTCTAAAGTAAAGCCATGGTCCATGGCGGCTCATGGGGACATATCTTCCAAACAAAGATTTTAGCCTCTCGCCGTTTGGAGACCACATAGAAAATCGTGATAATCACGGCAATGATCTTCGTTCTGGCAATATCTACTAACAGCGATGAACTGGTTCTTTTCGTCAATGGCGCCTACCGCGGCAAAACTGCCAAGCTTGTTCGTCATGCTTGCCAATAACCATCACAAAGATGGTCATGTGGCAGTCTGGCTGCCGATGTTGCCTGGTGTGCAAGCCAGCTTGATCGCGGCTTTCCCCCGGTACTTATTTTCGGCCGCCGTCTGTAGGGAACTGGCCGCGCACATCCTTGAGGCTTGGAAGACGGTTGCATCGAGGCTTGGTGAAGTGAGTTCCTTGCGCAGGCGCGCTTCGGCGAAGATCTTCGGTTGCGTGTGGTGCCAGATGAGCGAAGGTTTAGAGGTTGAGTTTTTTGAAGATCCGCTCTGGGATGTTGCGGATGATGAACATGATGGGCTGCCACTGGAATGGCACGTAGAGGATGTCTTTGCGCTTGTCGATGGCGCTGACGATGGATTCGGCGACCGATTCGGGGTCGGCAAACTTTTCGCTCTTTGGCATGTTCGCCGTCATGGCGGTCTTGGTGGGGCCGGGCTTGATGGTGAGGACGGTGACGCCTTCGCGGTCGACGCGGTTGCGCAGACCTCCGAGGAAGGCAGAGAGGCCGGCCTTCGAGGAACCGTAGAGGTAGTTGGACTTGCGGCCGCGGTCCCCAGCTACCGATGAGATGACAGCAAGTGTTCCTGAGTGGCGCTGGACGCAGAAGTTGGCCAGCCAGGTGAGGAGCGAGACCGGAGCCATGTAGTTGGTGTGAATAATCTGAGCGGCGGTGTTGAAGTCACGCTCGGCTTCGGTCTGGTCGCCGAGGATGCCATGGGCGAGGTAGGCGATGTCCATGCCGGTGAGGGAGTTGATGGCATGGGCGAGGAGCTCGGGATGCTTGTCGGTGTCGTCGAGGTCGGCGACGGCAGTGTCGATGAAGCTGGCGCCGCGAGTTTTGAGATCGGCTGCTACGGCTGCCAATTTTTCCGCGTTGCGAGCGATGAGGAAGAGGCTAGCGCCTTGCGAGGCCCAGATGCGGCAAGTGGCTTCGGCGATGCCGGAGGTGGCTCCTAGGACGAGGATCTTGCGCGGAGTCGCTGTGGTCGGTTGTGCAGTCGTGCTCATATTCCTGTTTTGTCCGGTCTTATGAATTTTCAGTGACGCGCTCCCAGAAGCTGGAGGTGAGCATCGGGTCACGGTATTGGGCGAAGTGCTGCCATTGTGGATAGAAGGCCTGGAACTGAGAAGCCGTCATGGCAGCGTCTTTCGCGGGGTAGAGGCGGCCACCGAACTCAAGAGTCATGTCGGCGAGACGCTGAAAGAGTGGGAAGCTCTTGTCGGGCTTGATTGGGAAGTCGAGGGCGAGGGTGATGCCGGGCTTGGGGAAGCTCATCATGCCGGGAGAGGGTACGTCGCCGAAGGCTTTGAGGACGGCGAGGAAGCTGGCAAGGCCGGACTTCGCGACCGCTTGCAGGATGGCGATGGTCCCCTCTTTGGCGTGCTCCCAGGGGAGGACGTACTGGAACTGAAGGAGGCCGCGCTTACCGTACATGCGGTTCCAGTGAAGGACCTTGTCGAGAGGATAGAAGAAGGGCTCGTAGTCCTGAAGGGCGACGACGCGCTTGTGGATCTGCTTATGGAAAAAGGCGGTGTTGAAGAGGCTGACGGAGAGAGAGTTGAGGGCAAAGCCGGGGGCTTCGAAGGGGAAGAAGAGCTTTGGCTTTGCGGATCTGGTGAGATCATCTTTTCTAGCTGAGTGATCGCCCTGCATGAAGACGCCCCGGGCGAAGTTTCGGCCGGTGGAGGTGACGTCGACCCAGCTGACGGTGTACTCGATGTCCTTCGCCTGGTTGGTGAGGTCGAGGAACTCGTCGATGCCGTGGAATTGAATACCTTCGTAGTCGATCTTGCGGGAGACGATGGGCTTGAGGCGGAGCGTAGCCCAGCTGACGAGGCCTGTCAGGCCAAGGCCGCCGATTGTAGCCGCGAAAAATTCCGGATTTTCCGTCGGAGTACAGAGCATGCGGGAGCCGTCGGAACGGACGAGCTCGAATTGCGTAACATGACGGCCGAAGGTTCCAGCGACGTGGTGGTTTTTGCCGTGGATGTCGTTGGCAATTGCTCCGCCGAGGGTTACATATTTTGTTCCGGGCGTGACGGGGAGAAAAAACCCGCGGGGGACTGCGAAGTCGAGGATCTGCGCGAGGGTTACACCGGCTTCGGCGGTGAGGAGGCCGGTCTCGGGATCGAATGCGATGAGGCGGTTCATCGCGGTGGTTACGAGAAGGTTGCCGTCCTTGAGGAGGCATACATCGCCATAGCTGCGGCCCATTCCGACGGGAAGCGCACCGTTGTGCAGGCCTGCGGTAACTGCAGGAAAGTCGCTCTGCCAATGCAATGGCAGAAGCTTCGCGCCGTAGGTTGGGTAGCGGCCCCAGGATTCGAAGGGAGCTTGGACCTGTGTAGCTTCCTCTGTTGCGATAGGGTCGGGCATAGAGACAGGATACTTGGTTCGTCGTGATTTACGACGGGTTCAGGTTAAAAAGGAAGAGGCACAGCGTGGGCCGTGCCTCTTTCTGGTATGCAACTCTGCTTTAGGCAGCAGCGGGGGCGCGCTTTGCGGCGTGCTTGTCTGCTGCAATCTTCAGCGCGGACTTGGCCTGGACGGTCAGCGCGGCGAAGCCTGCGGCGTCGTTCGCGGCGATGTCGGCGAGGACCTTGCGATCCAACTGATTGCCGGCAAGCTTGAGGCCGTTGATGAAGGTGGAGTAGCTCATACCGTTGTTGCGGCAGGCCGCGTTGATACGGACGATCCAGAGAGCGCGAAATTGACGCTTCTTCTGTTTACGGCCGGTATAGGCGAACTTGAGCCCGCGCTCGACAGCTTCCTGAGCGGCCTGGTAGAGCTTGGACTTGGTGAGGAAGTAACCACTCGCGCGCTTGAGGATCTTTTTGCGGCGATCGTTGCGTTTTGTACTCCGTTTTACACGGGGCATCTTGCTTCTCCTTTTGCGTACATCGTTTAAGCGGCTGGAGGTAAGGGTCGCATTCTCGTCTCAATCAGCTCATGTTCTGAAAGCGACTCGTGCGAACGACGATTTGGCCTCTTCACTCGCTATGCAACTTCAAGTCTCGGTGGAGCCGCTACCGCGGTTCCAGGGGCCGGAACGCTTTTACTGGCCCTTTGTTTTTCAGACGGCTCGACTTGAACAACTGATGATTTCCTGCCTGATAATCAGGCGTAAGGAAGCATCCGGGCAACCTTATGCTGATCCGCCTCAGAGATGAGCGCCGACCCGCCGAGCTTGCGCTTGGTCTTGGTGGCCTTCGAGGTGAGGATGTGGCGCATCTTGGACTGGCCGCGCTTGAACTTGCCGGTGCCGGTCTTATGAAAGCGCTTGGCTGCGCCGCTGTGTGTCTTCAACTTTGGCATGGTGTTCCTGACGAAAACTGTGTTCTGGACAACTTACTGAGTATATACGAGTTTGGTTCTCTGAGTTGTCTTGATTTGTCGGCAAATACAGACGGCTCGTACCGCTTCTCTTTAGGTGACTATAAACAGGGCACTTAGCGGGTTGGCTGCCGCAGGCGAGGGCTCTACTCCGAGGATTTCTCAAGCTCCACAAAGTAGAGGTCGTCACCGAGAGGCGCACCGATGCGTTCATTTCCATATGGAAATGATTCAGTTTGACCGGTGCGTTGATACCCGCGGCGCTCATTACCACTCGAGGAGGGCTTGACGCACCCAGAGGACTGAAATCTTGACTGCTTAGGACAATAGGGTGCGGCCACCCTCTTATGCACAAACCGCGTTGGCTCGCCGTGCGACAGCTTCTCCTCGCACCCCGGCATGCCCATACAGATTAGCCGCACGCGTATGATCTTCGACTGCTGTAACTTTTGCCTTAACGACCATCTTTGCTTGCCTTAAGGCTTCTCCTGTTGCTGTTGTGCCATCTGCTGCTGCCGCGTCGGCGGCGGTGGCTGTTCGGGTAACTGCGTCGCCTTCTCCACCAGGATTGACCAGTCCTCAGGTACTGGCAACTCCTGATCAAGCGAAGGTGCACCTAAACTCGGAGTCACTCGCACCGCCACGGTTAGCTGACTGTTCGCCCGGCCACGAAAGATTCCATGCGTCGGCGGAACATCGGCGTAGTCCCTGCCAATCGCCGCACGAATGTGACGATCCCCCACCACCAGCCAGTTCGTCGGATCGAAGCCCACCCAGCCAAGTTGCGGAAGGAGCACTTCGACCCATGCATGCGTCGCCGAACTAATCGACCGGTCCATATCGCTCTCGCCATGAAACAGATATCCGCTTACATACCGGCAGGGAATTCGCAACTTCGACCGCACCAGAGTAGTCATGACATGCGCAAAGTCTTGGCAAACTCCGGCCCTGGTGCTCAATGGAAGATCGATTAGCGAATCGACATGAGTCGACTTCGGCTTGTAGTCGAAGTACTCATAGATCTGTTGATTCAACTGGTGCAGAACCATCAACGGATCGTCTCTGCGTCGCACGTTCAGCTCTGCGGCAAGAGCATCCAGCGCCGCGGTCGGCGTAGTAAACTCGCTCGGCAGCAGCATCTCCCAATAGTCGCCTTGCTCGACCATAGCATCGAGGTCGTTCCAGGCGTCGGGCGCAAGAAATGCCGGAATCGGAGCCGCCGGCTGTACTTCCACCAGAGATTCAGCAACGATCACCAACTGCCCATGCATTCCCGGAATATCAAAGTGGTGGACATGGTTCGCCAGATGATCGCGATAGCTGAATACCCGGCATCGTGGGCTGACAGAAAGATGAAACGTCAGGCAGCGCTGATTCTGGTCGCTCCGCGGATGCATCCGCGTCTCCATCATGCTTTCGCTGACCTCGCTGCCGTACAGGAACTTCGTCAGATGGCGAATTGAAAAATACATAGCCTGTCCTTTCAGTTCCATAGGGGCGGTCTTCTAGTCATCGACAACTACTCGTGAGTGTTGCCGGCATCTCCGGTACTTGCCTCATTGCGACCATCATCCTGCCAGAGCTGTCTGAATCGAATAATCCACGTACAACTCATAGATCGTCTCGTGAATGGCACGGCACTGCTCCTGAATACCACCGAGATAACCCAACACATCCTGATTCAAAATCTCATCGGCGCTGCTGTAGTTCAGTGAGGCGTGCAACCGTCCACTCAGTCGCCGCAACGTCTCGGCGCGGCTCCTGCCGCTATCTCCCTGGATCTTCTCCAGAGCACACTGCACACTATCGATCGAGAATCGCACCGAGTGCGGAAACTCCTCATCCAGCAACAGAAACTCAAAGATCTGATCCGGCGTCAGGTCCGCGGTATACACCTTGCAATACGCCTCGAACGCCGTCGCAGAGCGCAGCAATCCCATCCAGTCCAAATACTCATTCCCTTCAGCGATTCTCCCTGGCTGTCCCCACAGGTCGACGTGGTAAGCCTGCAGCAGAAGCGCAGTCGCCGAAGCTCGCTCGAGGTATCGCCCCACCTGGATGAACTGCCATCCTTCGCCATGATTCATTGTCGAGTCCGTGACACCTTGAAACTGATGCACCGCCTCCATCACCGATTGCAGAAACTCACTCGGCTGCGCCATCCCACTCGCCAGCGCCTCGGACTGTTTCTGTTGTTGCATCTCTGGCCGCGTCACCTGCAGGTATAGGCTGTTCAACCGATGCCACTGCTCCGTCGAAATCTGCTCACGCACATGTCGCGAGTTCTCTCGCGCTGAGATGATGCACGACAGAATCGAAGCCTTGTTCTCCGTATCGAATATCAGTGCCTGAGTCAGTGCATACGGCTCGCCTGTCCACTCGATATCCTTCGGCTTACCCAGAGCCTGCAGCGCCCGCTGCCATCGCCGCTCCGCGCTGATCGGGCTCTCATCCAGCATCAGGTTCAAATTCACATCGAGCAGCCGCGTTGTATGCTCCGCGCGCTCAAGATACCGGCTCATCCAGTACAAACTATCCGCAACGCGAGACAGCATCGGCATCTCCCTTCACTGGCTTAGCACCCACGTATCTTTGCTTCCGCCACCTTGCGACGAGTTCACCACCAACGAACCCTGATTCAGCGCCACTCGCGTCAACCCACCCGGCACAATCGTCACCTTGTCGCCATACAAAACATAAGGCCGCAGATCCACATGCCGCGGCTGCAACTCATCACCAATCAAACAAGGCGCGCGCGAAAAAGAAATCGTCGGCTGTGCAATATAGTTCCTTGGATCGGCCTGAATCTTCTGTGCAAACTCCTCCTGCTGCGCTTTGCTCGACTGCGGTCCGATCAACATCCCATAGCCGCCACTCTCACCCACTGCCTTCACAACCAGCTTGTCCAAATTCGCGAGCACATGCTGCCGCTCCTTCGGTCTTGTCATCAGATACGTCTCAACATTCTTCAGCACTGGCTCTTCGCTCAGGTAGTACTTGATGATCTCCGGAACATACGCATACAGCGCCTTATCATCTGCGACGCCCGTCCCAAACGCATTCGCCAGTGTCACATTTCCTGCGCGATACGCATTGAACAGCCCTGCAACCCCAAGTATCGAGTCCCTGCGAAACGCCAGCGGATCGATGAAGTCATCATCCACCCGTCGATAGATCACATCCACCCGTCTCAGCCCGATCGTCGTCCGCATATAGACAACGTTGTCATGTGTCACCAGGTCGCGGCCTTCAACCAGCTCGATCCCCATCTGTCGTGCAAGATAAGCATGCTCGTAGTAGGCCGAGTTAAACACCCCCGGCGACAGCAACACGATGTTGGGCTCTGGCCGGCCCTCCGGCGCCAGCGACCGCAGCGTCCCCAGCAGCAGCTGCGTGTACTGCTCAATCGGCCTCACGTTGTAACTACGAAACAGCTGGGGAAAGATCCGCTTCATTACCCTGCGATTGGTCAGCATATAGCTAACGCCACTCGGCACCCGCAGATTATCTTCGAGCACGACAAACTCGCCGTTCTCAAGCCGTATCAAATCCGTCCCACAGACGGCGATATAGACATTCCGCGGCACCTGCAACCCCGCCATCTGCCGTCTGTAGTGCTTGCAGCTATACACCACCTCACGCGGCACGATCCCGTCGTCCAGAATCCGTCCCTCGTTATAGATGTCCTTTAAAAACAGATTCAGCGCCGTAATCCGCTGCGTCAGCCCATGCTCCACGGTCGCCCACTCAGCGGCCGTAATGATCCGCGGAATCAGGTCATACGGAAAGATCTTCTCCGTCCCCTCTTCGCGCCCATACACCGTAAACGTAATGCCCTGATTCAAAAAGCTGAGATCCGCTGCCTGTTTCCGTCGCTGCAACTCCTCCGACGGCAGCGACGCAAAGTGGTCCAGCAACAGCTCACAGTGTTGATGCAGGTCGCCAGGCCCTCTGAACATCTCGTCATAGGCGTGATCCAGCAGATAGTTTTTCAGGGCCGCATGCTCGAACTGGGGTGACTGAGTTGGAAGCATTGGGAGCCTTGAGTATAGCGGCACATCCCGAACCATCCAAACTCAATCTCGCCGCTCCTTCGACACCAAAAGGAGAAGGCCGCCACAAAAGGCAGCCTTCTCCTATGCAATTTTCATGAAACTTACAGCCGTTTGCCGCCAGCCAACATCAGCGTCTGGCCCGTAACCCAGCCAGCATCGTCGGAGGCAAAGAACACAGCCGCCGTAGCGATATCCTCTGGCTGCGCAATGCGTCCCAGCGGAGTCGTCGCCTCTGTCTGCTTGCGGAAGTCGCTATCTGCAAAGCCAACGGCATGCAGACCCTCCGTCTCAACCATGCCGGGATTCAGCGAGTTCACGCGAATCTTCTTCGGTCCAAGCTCCTGCGATAGCGAAACCGCCAACGAATCAACAGCAGCCTTCGTCGCGCTATAAACCGACCCGGTCGGAGCCGGCATCTGCCCCACAATCGAGCTGATGTTGATGATCGACCCGCCCTCCGGCCCAATCAACTTCACTGCTTCCTGTGTCGTCAACAGCAACCCAAGCACATTCAAATTGAACTGTTTATGGAAGTGCTCCGGCGTAATCTCTCCCAGAGGCTTGAAGTCGTAGATACCCGCATTGTTGACCAGTACATCGAGCTTTCCGTAGGCCTTTTTAGTCTCTGCAAACAGGCGGGTAATATCTTCCGGCTTGGAGACATCGCCTTGCACGGCGATCGCCTTACCGCCCCTATCGGTGATCTTTTTGACCACAGCATCTGCCCCAGACTTGCTGGTGCTGTAATTGACCACAACCGACGCTCCTTCGGCGCCAAAATGCTCGGCGATCGACGCTCCAATACCCTTCGACGCCCCTGTTACCACTGCAACTTTTCCTGTGAGCTTGCTCATGTCTGACATTCTCCTTGGTTTCAGTCAATGGTTCGATAATTCGATAACCATCTAATTGATGAGACCATCTGGAGGAAAGGTGCAAACGTTCTTCAAACCTTTACAAAATGAAATCGATCAACCTTTCACCAAGGTTTCTTATGTCGATGACACATAAGGCGCGAGCACCCGTTCACCCACCGAAGCGACGCATTCACCGTATCTTCTCCGAAAGCGCGCATTTAGGAGGCCAATCGACGGCCAAGTAGGCTAAACTAGTGAGGACGCGCACTTTCCCAAAATCATCACCTCTAAGCGCCCAGACAGGACATAAACGCAGTGAGCAACTCAACCGCAGTAGCCGTAAAGCCCATCTTTAATATCGCCATCATCGCCCACGTCGACCATGGCAAGACCACCCTCGTCGACGCCATGCTACGCCAGTCCGGCACCTTCCGCTCCAACGAAGCCGTCGCCGACCGCGTCATGGACTCCAACGATCTTGAAAAAGAGCGCGGCATCACCATTCTCGCCAAGAACACCGCCCTCTACTACCACGACAACAAGATCAACATTGTTGACACCCCGGGCCACGCTGACTTCGGCGGCGAAGTTGAACGCGCCCTCAAGATGGTCGACGGTGTCGTCCTGCTGGTCGATGCTTCTGAAGGGCCACTGCCTCAGACCCGCTACGTTCTCTCCAAGGCTCTCGAAGCTGGCCTCACCCCGATGGTCGTCATCAACAAGATCGACCGTCCCGACGCCCGTCCCCAGGAGGTCCTCAATGAGGTCTACGACCTCTTCATCGACCTCGATGCTGACGAGTCCGTGCTCGACTTCCCCGTTCTCTACACCAACGGCAAGCTGGGCACAGCCACCAAGGACCTTACCGTCACCGGCACCGACCTCCAGCCTCTGTTCGAGCAGATCATCCAGACCATCCCCGTCGCCAAAGGCGAACCCGAGGGCGCCGTCCAGATTCTGGTCACCAACCTCGACTATTCTGACTACCTCGGTCGTCTGGCCATCGGCCGCGTCTTCAACGGCACTATGCGCACTGGTCAGGAGTACAACGTCGCCAAGATCGACGGTACCTTCACCAAGCACAAGATCACCAAGCTCTTCAGCTTCTCAGGCCTCAAGCGCACCGACATCGAAGAGACCCAGATCGGTGACATCGTCGCCATCGCAGGCATCCCCGGCATCACCATCGGCGAGAGCTTCTGCGATGTCGAAGACCCCAAGCCGTTGCCGCCCATCATCATCGACGATCCCACCATCGCCATCCAGTTCAACGTCAACAACTCTCCCTTCGCCGGCCGCGAAGGAAAGTTCGTCACCTCGCGCAACCTACGCGACCGTCTCGACAAAGAGCTTCTCACCAACGTCTCGCTCAAGATGCAGGAGACAGGCTCGCCCGACTCCTTCAAGGTTCTTGGCCGTGGTGAACTTCAGCTTGGTATCCTCATCGAGATGATGCGTCGTGAGGGCTTTGAGATGATGGTCAGCCGTCCAGAGATCGTCACCAAGAAGATCGACGACGCCGTAATGGAGCCGGTCGAACACCTCTCCATCGACGTGCCCGAAAACTTCGTTGGCACGGTCATCGAGCGCCTCGGACCGAGAAAAGGCGAGATGACCAAGATGGTCAACCACGGCTCAGGCCGCGTCCGTATGGAGTTCCGCATCCCGTCGCGTGGTCTCATCGGCCTGCGCTCCGAGATGCTCACTGAAACCCGTGGCACCATCATCATGAACTCGATTCTTGATGGCTACGTTGCCTACCAGGGTGAGATTCCGCAGCGTCTCTCGGGTGCTTTGATCTCCGACCGCCAGGGAACCACCACCGCTTATGCGCTCGAAGGTCTGCAGGATCGTGGCGTTCTGTTTGTTTCAGATGGCGTGGAAGTGTATGAAGGCATGGTGGTTGGCGAGCATTCACGAGATAACGATCTGGACGTCAACTGCGTTCGGGAGAAGAAGCTCTCGAATATGCGTGCTTCAGGCTCGGATGATGCTGTGCGGCTGGTTCCTTACAAGCAGCTGACGCTTGAGCAGTGCATTGAGTTCATCGCGGATGATGAACTGGTTGAGGTTACGCCTAAGTCGTTGCGTCTGCGTAAGAAGGTGCTTCAGGCGAACCGTCGTCCCCGCAAGGGCTCGGGTAACGAGTAGTCGAAGCGCTGTTTTGTCTCTCGACGGCCGGACCCTGATGGGGTTCGGCCGTTACCTTTTGGGGGGGTGGAGGAGGCTGTTTGGGGAAAGACTGGTGCGAAAAATTGGTTTGTGGTGGAGTGGTGTTTTTGCAGGGGTTTTTGGGAAAAATGGGGTGCAGAACGTGGTGTTTTTGTGGTGAGTTTGTGGTGTTATGCGTGGTGAACGTGGACACTTGGAGGACATATTTTCAGGTCTGAAAAATGTGACAGGTTTTCGAGATTTATTTTCAGGCAAGTTCCCGGTGCCGCTGAGGCCAGGGGATGATGCCTGTTCTCGTCTGCAACAATCTGGCTGCTGAAATTAGGCTTGGGTGGCAGATCCGGTACGAAGGGCGTGGCCGGTGCGAAGGGTTCGGTGGCTGCGTAATTTGCGTTTAGGGATAGGCTCACGGACAATGCTGGTATGAAGTCTCGGGCCCTTGCAGGTTCTTTGTATATTGTTTTAACCATTGGACTTATATCGGTTTTCTCCTCTCACCCGCTATGGGCTCAGCGCACGATTCATGTGCCGGGAGATGCGTCCACGATTCAGGCCGGCATCAATACGGCGAATGCTGGCGATACGGTCAGCATCGGCCCCGGAACATATTTTGGCCCGATCAACTTCAATGGCAAGGCGATTATTCAATGGCAAGGCGATTACGGTGAGCGGAAGTGGTGCCGGGGTGATCCTTGATGGGCAGTTGGCAAATGGCCCCGTGGTGACGTTCAACACTGGAGAGACCCGCAGTTCGATTCTGCAAAACGTTACTGTCCAGAACGGTGTCTCTGCTCCTATTCCTACGGCTGGAGGCATCTACATCTTTCAGGCCTCTCCGACAATTCTCAATTCAACTATCCAGAACAATCAAGGGTGCGGAGTTGGAGTCATTAGCGGAGCACCGCTGATTCAGGGAAACACGATTGTGAATAACCATTCCGACCTCGTTGGCACAAGCCTCCCTCTGTGCACACCAGAAAGCAGTGATGACTCAGGTGGAGGAGGAGGAATAGTGCTCTATGGCGCGCCGGGTGGCGCACTCTATGCCCAGATTCTGGGTAATATTATCGAAAGCAACACAGATGAACATGGTGGTGGCATATCCGCAGTGGATGCTGGCAGACCATTCATCGAAGACAACACCATTACACAAAATAGTGGCAAGGCTGAGGGGAGTGGAATAACCATTCGGGGAAACACCTCACCGGTTATCGTCCAGAATCTTGTGTATGACAATACTGTAGACAGTAATAACGTGGAATACCCAAACCAGTCTGGGGCAGGTCTGAATCTGCTTCTTACAAGCGGAAGCTTCCATGCGTTCCCTATATATGTCGTCAATAATACGTTTGTCGATAACACTCTTATTGGACCGGGGCCGCAGCAAGGTACTCAGTTGGACGTTCAAGGGTCGTACGACAACGTTTATTTTTTCAACAACCTGATCGTTGGCGCAGACGGGCTCACACCTGTCTCCTGCGAATCATTAGTCACAGTTGGAACTCCTCCCACCGTACTTCCAACATTCCGCAACAATGATGTGTTGAACCTGCGTCTGGGACCTGGATTGTACGGGGGGTCCTGCACGGACCAGACGGGGCAGAACGGGAACATATCGGCTGATCCGCTTTTTGCATCGGGTGCTGGTGGCACGCACCCGTTTGAGTTAATGCTGGCTTCGCCAGCCGTTGACGCGGGCGACAATCTGGCACCTGAGCTTCCTGCGCTGGCCTTCCTCGGTCATCCACGGATTGAGAATGCGAAGGGGTTGAGCAGCGCAGTTATTGACATGGGGGTGTATGAGTATCCGGGCGTCCCTGCTCCGGTTCCGCCTCCACCTGACTTTGCCCTAACTGTGAACCCATCTTCGATTGCGGTTCAACAAGGGATGAGCGGAATATTTACGGTGACTGTGACTCCGACAGCGGCGAACCTGGGCACCGTGCTGCTGACTTGTAGCGGTCTGCCAGCGAGTACATCGTGTAGCTTCACCTCTCCGGCGTTGAGCATTGCCGATACCAGTCCGCAATCTTCCACCGTGACGATCAGTTCTGAGAAGGCTCAAGCCGGTCTGTCGCGAACCTCGTCGACCAGCGGTCTTTCGATCGTGTTCGTTGGACTGTTTCTTTTTCCGTCTCTGCTTTTGTGTCGACGAGGGTCTTTGAAGCGGAGGGTGCCCTGGGGGGTGATGCTTCGTCTTGGGGCGATCTGGGTTATCTCTTCCTGTGCGGCGTTGTCGGGCTGCGGACCGGACCGATTCAGCATCGTCGTCCCGCCAGAGACGTACCAGTTGGCGGTGCAGGGGGCCGCTGTGGACTCGAGTTCGTTCGCACCAGGCGACTGTGACTCTGGTCGTCAGTCAATGAGAGGGTGACTCAGGTTTCGTCCAAGATCGTTCTTCGCGATATGGCGTTTTGATGGTGGGATTTTCTTTATGGTGCGAGACTGCAAACGCAGATTCCCTTCGGGAATGACAAACAAAAGAGTGGCAGATTGGAATGAAGATGGGGCCGCATGAGTAGCGGCCCCATTTCGTGATTTGGAGCGGAGTTACTTTTTGGCGGTAGCGAAGCGCTTGTTGACCTCGTCCCAGTTGACTGTGTTCCACCAGGCAGCGAGGTAGTCTGGGCGCTTGTTCTGATATTTGAGGTAGTAGGCGTGCTCCCAGACGTCGTTGCCGAGGATGGGGTAGTGACCCTGTGAGAGGGGGTTGTCCTGGTTCGCGGTGGTGACGACCTTGAGCTTGCCGCCCTCGAAGATGAGCCAGCCCCAGCCGGAGCCGAACTGCTTCGCGGTGGTCTCGTTGAAGAGCTTTTTGAAGTCTTCGAAGGAGCCGAAGTCTGCCTTGATCTGCTGGGCGATCTCGCCGGTGGGTTCTCCGCCGCCCTTAGGCTTCATGATCTGCCAGAACATGGTGTGGTTGACGTGGCCGCCACCGTTGTTCTGTACTACCTTGCGGACATCCTCGGGGATGCTGGCGAGGTCTTTGACCAGTTCTTCAGGAGTTTTTTTGCCAATCTCGGGGTGTTTTTCTGCCGCGCCGTTCAGATTGGTGACATAGGTCTGGTGGTGCTTGTCGTGGTGAAGCTTCATGGTCGCTTCGTCGATGAAAGGCTCAAGCGCCGCGTAATCGTAGGGCAAAGGAGGTAGTTCGTAGGCCACAGTAGTTCTCCTGTCGTCGTTCGTTGGTGTCAGTCAGGAGGATCCTGACCGCCTGAGTGTGTTCGATGCCGTCCGGAGGGTGCGCGATGCACTTGAGGGGACGGCACAACCATCAAAATCATAGACTATTCGGGATGACGACGCGTGCTGACGATAAATGCCCGCTGCGCGCGGGGCGGTCACTTCGTGACTTGCGTACCCCTTCGGTTTGCGCTTCCGTTGGTCGCGATGAGATTCTGTTGCCTCGATTCATGGGTCTTTGACAAAGCAATCAAACCGGATTCGGAATTTTGCGCTCTAATAGGAACCAATAGGAACCAATGAACGATCTAACTTCTTCTTACCGCTGGCTTGATGACGACGGCCCCGCATTTGGGGCTCCTGGAATAGAACCGCGCTGGACTTCGAGCGAGAAGGACGCGGTTGCCACTGCATATGCGGCTTCGAGCCGGGTGTGGTTTACGGTTTCGCATGGCACTTTGAATGAGATCTACTATCCAACGATCGACCGTCCGCAGACTCGCGATATGGAGCTGCTGTTCAGCGATGGAGAGACGTTCTTCCACGAAGAGAAGCGGAACTTTGAGTACGACTTTCACTACATCGATGAGGCGGCGCCCGCGGTTCGGGTGGTTGCGAGCGATCTGGATGGCCGGTATACGGTGACGAAGGAGTTCATCAGCGATCCTCACCATCCTGTGGTGCTGATGCATGTGAAGATCACCGGGGAGGCGGATCTTCTGTCGCGGCTGAAGTGCTATGCGCTGCTGGCTCCGCACTTGAACGGTGGTGGTGCGGGGAATTCTGCGCGGTCGATCGATGTGGCAGGACAGCGTTGTCTGCTGGCGTGGAAGGGTGAGACCTCGCTGGCGTTTGGCGCGAATTGCGGCTTTGTTCGTTCTTCGTGTGGCTATGCAGGGACGAGCGATGGGTATCAAAATCTGGCTCAGGATATGCGGATGAGCTGGCAGTTCGGGCAGGCTCTGGATGGCAACCTCGCAATTATGGGTGAGGTTAATATTGCGGAGAATCCCGAGTTCACGATTGCGATCTCGTTTGGGGATGGCCATCATTCGGCGATCGCGCAGATGATGCAGACGCTAGCCGCGCCGTATGAAGATTTGCAGGAGCGGTTTTTGGACCAGTGGCGTCGTGTGAATTCGCCGGTTGGTCTCGCCGCTGCGTCTACAGATGGCGGCAAGCTGATGCGGATCAGCCAGAACGTGCTGCTGACGCACGAGGACAAGACCTTCTCTGGCGCGTTTATTGCGTCGGCTTCCGTGCCGTGGGGGGCTTCGAAGGGCGACTCGGATTTAGGTGGATACCACCTGGTCTGGACGCGGGATATGGTGCAGACGGCGAGCGCCTTGCTGGCGTGCGGACGAAAGGATACGGCGCTTCGGGCGCTGGTCTATCTGGCTTGCACGCAGAAGCCCGACGGCAGCTTTGCGCAGAACTTCTGGATTGACGGAACACCGTATTGGACGGGGATTCAGCTGGATGAGGTGGCGTTTCCGATCATTCTGGCGTGGCGGCTTTGGAAGCAGGATGGGTTGGGGAACTTCGACGTGTTTCCCTTTGTCGAGCGCGCTGCATCGTTTCTGGTGCGTTACGCTCCGGTGACGCAGCAGGAGCGCTGGGAGGAGGCGGCTGGGTACTCGCCTTCGACGCTGGCGGCGGTTATCTCGGGGCTGATTTGTGCAGCGGACATTGCGCGGGATCGCGAGTCGGTGGAGTTGGCGGACTATCTGGAGACTTACGCGGACTGGATTGAGTCGCATCTGGATGAGTGGACGACAACGAAGGAAGGGGTTCTGCATCCGGATGTTAAGTATCACTACATGCGGATTCGTCCGCCGGCCAAGGGCGAGCCGTTTCATGATGACTCGCTGCCTCCGGGGATGATTCGGATTAATAATCGCGAGCCTGGGGAGAAGTATGAGTTCGAGGCGCGTGAGGTGATCGATGGCGGGTTCCTGGAGCTGGTGAGGTATGGGATTCGGCGTGCAGATGATCCGCTGATTGTCGACTCGCTGAAGGTTGTGGATCACGTCCTGAAGATTGAGACGCCGTATGGAGTTTCGTGGCGTCGGTATAACCATGACGGCTACGGGCAGAAGAAAGATGGTGGCCCGTATGACGGTTCGGGGCAGGGACGGGCGTGGCCGATTCTGACTGGCGAACGCGGCCACTATGAGCTTTGCGCAGGGAGCGATTTCACGAAGTACATCAAGGCGATTGAGCAGTTTAGTTCGGTGGGGGGAATGCTTCCGGAGCAGGTCTGGGACTATGACGATATGCCTTCGAAGGGGATGTATCGGGGGCGGTCGGCGGGGTCGGCGCAGCCGCTGGTGTGGGCGCATGCGGAGTATCTGAAGTTCTTGCGTTCGGCCGCGGATGGGAGGGTGTTTGACCGGATTCAGGCGGTCGAGGATCGATATGCGGTGCCGAAGGACAAGCGGACGTTTAGTAACCACACTGAAATATTTGAGCCTACGCGGCCGATTGCTTCGATCTTATCCGGGCATACGCTTCGCATTGTGGACCGAGATCATTTTCACATTGTTTATACATACGACAATTGGGCGACGACGCTTAAACTGGATTCGCAGTCGGTTGGGTATTCGGGGTCATTTGTGGATATTCCTACGGGCGGAGGGCAAGCAGGCAAGATCACCTTTACGCTTGCGTGGCCCGTTGAGGGCCAGAAGGATCGTTGGCTGGGGCGAAATATTGATGTTGCCATTCATGCTGTTCCGGCATCTACCAAGGTGTGAAGATGCAGGGAGTCGGGCCACGCTAGTACACTGTTAGAGATTGTCGAAATCATCCAGATTCAGCGTCGCCAAACGCGTCGCGTCTCTTGAAAGAGCAAAGGAAAAGAATGAGCGAACAGCAGGATTCGAAACAGCACGAAATTGACCAGATCTCCATCAACGCCCTCCGCTTTCTCGCTGTCGATGCCGTGGAGAAGGCGAAGTCGGGCCATCCCGGCGCTCCTCTTGGATGCGCTCCGATCGCTTATCTGCTCTACCACAAGCTGATGAAGCACGATCCTTCTGATCCGAAGTGGATCGACCGGGACCGGTTCGTGCTCTCGAATGGGCACGCGTCGGCGCTGCTGTATGGCGCGCTGCATCTTTCGGGATACGACTTGCCGATCTCGCAGCTGGAGCAGTTCCGGCAGTGGGGTTCGCACACTCCGGGTCACCCGGAGTACGGTGAGGCTCCTGGCGTTGAAGTGACGACCGGGCCACTTGGCCAGGGTTTTGCGATGGCGGTGGGTATGGCGACGGCGGAGCGGCATCAGGCTGCGGTCTATAACCGCGATACGTACAACATCGTCGATCACCACACGTATGTGCTCTGCGGCGATGGCGACCTGATGGAAGGGATCTCGCATGAGGCGGCTTCGCTGGCGGGAACGCTGGCTTTAGGCAAGCTGATTGTGCTGTATGACGACAACCTGATCTCGCTCGATGGACCGACGGAGCTTTCGTTCACGGAGGATGTGACGAAGCGTTTTGAGGGTTACCACTGGCACGTGCAGTATGTGGCCGATGGAAATGATCTCGTGGCGATTGAGAAGGCGATTCTCGCGGCCAAGGCCGAGACAACGAAGCCGTCGCTGATTCGTGTGCGGACGGTGATTGGTTACGGCAGCCCGAAGGCTGGCACAAACAAGGTGCACGGCGAGGCTTTGGGGCCGGACGCGACGAAGGAGACGAAGAAGAACCTTGGTTGGCCTGAGGATAAAAGCTTTTATGTTCCTGATGAGGCTCGCAAGAACTGGGACACGATCAAGCTGAAGGGTAAGGATCTGCACGCTTCGTGGACAGCGGAGTTTGAGGAGTACGCGAAGGCGTATCCGGAGCCCGCGGCGCAGTTCGACCGGACGATCAAGGCCAAGCTTGCCGACGGGTGGGAGACAAAGATTCCGACCTTCCCCGTAGAAAAGCCGATGGCAACGAGAAACGCCGGGCAGGCTGTGATGCAGGCGATTGAGAATGTGGTGCCGGAGTTGTTTGGTGGTGCGGCCGATCTGACCGCCTCGACCAAGACAATCTTCAAGGATTCACCAAGTTTTCATGTGGACCCCGCAGGACGCAATGTGTTCTTCGGCGTGCGCGAGTTTGGCATGTGCGCGATGGTGAATGGCATGGCTGCACACGGTGGCTTGATTCCGTTTGGGTCGACGTTCTTCACGTTCTCGGACTATTGCCGCAATGCACTGCGTCTGGCTGCTCTGATGAACATTCACTCGTTGTTTATCTTCACCCATGATTCGATTGGTTTGGGTGAGGATGGACCGACGCACCAGCCGGTTGAGCAGCTGATGAGTCTTCGTCTTATCCCGCACCTCACCGACTTCCATCCTGCGGATGCGAATGAGACGGCGGCTTGCTGGCAACTCGCTCTGGAGCGGAAGAGTGCGAGCTTTATGGCTCTGTCGCGTCAAGACTTGCCTACCATCGACCCAGCGACTGCGCGTGCAGGAGCACGTAAGGGTGCGTATGAAGTGGTTTCGCATGGCAAGGATTTGATTCTCATCGCGACTGGCTCTGAGGTTGGGCTTGTCACAAAGGCGGCGGAGGAGTTGAAGGCTGCAGGTATCAACGCGACCGTTGTCTCTATGCCGAGCTTCCACATCTATGAAGAGCAGAGCGATGAGTACAAAGCGAAGTTGTTGCCGGAGGCTACGCCAAAGCTGGCGGTTGAAGCCGGTGCGACGCTTGGTTGGTACAAGTACGTCGGCCATAACGGCGGCGTGATTGGTTTGGATCGCTTTGGTGCTTCGGCTCCGGGGCCGATCGCTTTGGATAAGCTGGGCTTCAATGTTGCGAACGTTGTGGCACATGCCAAGAAGCTGGTAAAGAAGTAAATCGATGGGCGGGGCAAGGTTGCCCCGCCCATTTGTATCTTTGTTGCAGCTTGGGCAGTGGATGTTTCCATGACTCATTTGCGCCCTATCGCGACTCCAGAACATCCAACGCAGAGGCCCCAATGAAGATCGCCATTGCTTCCGACCACGCTGGTTTTCCTTTGAAGGAAGAGGTGCGTGAGTACGTCGCAAAGTTGGGCCACGAAATCAATGATCTTGGCGCTTACAACACCGAACCATCAGACTATTCCGACTTTGCATTGCTTGTTGGTAAAGCCCTGATGGCAGGGAACGTTGAGCGCGGCATTCTTATTTGTGGCTCGGGCGTGGGCGTCTGCGTTGCAGCGAACAAGATGCCGGGGGTTCGTGCGGGAATGTGCCATGACACCTACTCCGCACATCAGGGTGTCGAACATGACCAGATGAATGTGTTGGTGATGGGCGCGCGCATCATTGGGGCCGCCCTTGCCTTCGAGTGCGTGGATGCCTATTTGAAGGCTAGATTTATCGCAAACGAGCCCCGCTTCGTGCGCCGTCTCAATAAGGTCATGGCGATTGAGCAGCAATACATGCCAGAGGCAGCGGGGGCGGCTTTCAAGTCATAAATACATGAAGTTCGGTTCACTATTTCAGAGTATGTGGAGAGTATGACTCAATCAAACCAACGTGTCTGGTTCATCACGGGAGCATCGACTGGCTTTGGCCGGATGCTGGCAGAAGAGGTTCTGAAGACCGGCGGGAAGGTTGTTGCGACGGCTCGGAATATTGATAAGGTCGCGGATCTAGAAGCGAAGTACCCAAAGGCCGCAAAGGCGCTCGCTTTGGATGTGACTGATGCCGGCCAGGTGGATTCGGTAGCAACGCAGGCGTTTGCCCAGTTCGGCCAGGTGGATGTGTTGGTCAACAATGCAGGTTATGGCGTTGCGGGTGCTATTGAAGAAGTCTCTGAAGCAGAGTTCATGCCGATGTTTGAGACGAATGTCTTTGGCTTATTGAAAGTGACTCGGGCTTTTCTTCCTCATCTTCGCAAGCAGCGCAGCGGGCACATTCTGAATATTTCGTCGATTGGCGGCTTGATCGGTGGGCAGGGCATCGGCATGTATAACGCGACGAAGTTTGCTGTCGAGGGGCTGTCGGAGGCGTTGGCGGCGGAGCTTGCTCCGCTGGGTATTCATGTCACCGTGATCGAGCCTGGTCCATTCCGCACGGACTTCCTAGGCCGCTCCGGGGTGATCGCGAAGACTCGCATCAAAGACTACGACAATACCGCGGGCAATATGCGTAAGTACTTCTCTGAAAATGACGGAAAGCAAAAGGGCGATCCGCTTCGCGCCGTGCAGGCGATGATTCAGGTGGTCGAGTCTCCGAATCCTCCGCTCCACCTTCTGCTTGGCGGCAGCGCACTGCAACGGATGCGGGCCAAACTGGATGCATGGCATAAAGAGATTTCGGCGTGGGAACAGGTAACAGCAGGAGCAGATTTTCCGGAGGGCAAATAAGCTTATCGCCCTTTATCAATACAGCTCAGAGATGAGCTTGCACAACTCGGCTTTCAAGCCGCATAAGAAAGGAAGTACATGGAACTCGGAATAATTGGCCTTGGCAAGATGGGCTTCAACATGGCAGAACGTCTCCGTCTTGCAGGTCACAAGGTTGTCGGCTTCGATTTTAATAAAGATGCAACAGCGAAGCTGACAGCGGCTGGCTCGCTTGGAGTGAACTCGCTTGAAGATCTGATAAAGAATCTGGCTGCACCGCGCGCTGTGTGGATCATGGTTCCGTCGGGCGATCCTGTTGACCAGACGATCGCTAAGCTTGAGCCGCTGATGCAGAAGGGCGACACCTTCATCGATGGAGGTAACTCGAACTATAAGGACACGCAGCGCCGACATGCGGAGTTGACGAACAAAGGATTCGAGTATGTGGATTGCGGCACGTCGGGCGGCGTGTGGGGCTTGAAAGAGGGCTACAGCATGATGATCGGCGGCGATAAAGCGCCGGTCGAGCGGTTGAGGCCAATCTTCGAGACGTTAGCGCCAGCGAAGAACGAGGGTTGGGGACATGTTGGTCCTTCGGGCTCGGGGCACTTCGTCAAGATGGTTCACAACGGTATTGAATACGGCTTGATGCAGGCGTATGCCGAAGGCTTCTCGATCATGAAGGCGAAGACTCCGTTGAACCTTGATCTTCCGCAGATTTCGAAGATATGGCAGAAGGGTTCGGTGGTACGCTCGTGGCTACTTGACCTCACCTCGGACGCGTTGGCCAAGAATCCTACGCTTGACGGGTTGGAAGCGTTCGTTCCGGATTCGGGCGAAGGCCGTTGGACTGTGACCGAAGCTATCGATCTAAACATCTCCGCGCCGGTGATCACTGAGTCTCTTATTCGTCGCCTGCGCTCGCGCGAGGAGAACAACTTTACCGATCGCATGATCTCGATTATGCGCGGCGCCTTTGGTGGCCACGACGTTAAGAAGTCGTAGTCTCACAACTTTCAGAAACCAGGTTCTAACAAAAAGTACGAGGTAAATCGAATGTCGATCAAAGTAAGTGATACAGCAGCAGTCCCGCAGCCGGAGCGTACGCCCGATCCGTGCATCGTCGTAATCTTTGGCGCCTCGGGCGACCTGACCAAGCGCAAACTTCTCCCGGCGCTCTACCATCTTGAGCAGTCCGGACTTTTGCCGAAGGACTTCGCGGTTGTCGGCGTGGCACGGCGTCCGCTTGAGAAGAGTTTTGCGCCGGACATGAAGGAAGGCATCATCAGCGGCGGCGGCGTCGAGAAGGATGAAGCCAAGCTCGACCCGTTTGTAGGTCGTATTCAGTATCACGCGATGAACTTCGACGACGCGGCTGGTTATGACGCGTTGAAGAAGGTGCTCGCCGATATCGATAAGAAGTTCGGCACCAAGGGGAACCGTCTGTTCTACCTTGCGACCGCACCGGAGTACTTCTCGGACATCGTCAAGTATCTCGGCGATCATGGGATGGCCAAGCCGGAGGTCAAGGATGGTGAGGCGAAGAACTGGGTTCGCACCATCGTCGAGAAGCCGTTTGGCCACGATCTGGAGTCGGCCAAGGCGTTGAACAACGAGGTCAACAAGGTCTTCAGTGAAGACCAGATCTTCCGCATCGATCACTATCTCGGTAAGGAGACGGTGCAGAACATTTTGGTGTTCCGATTTGGCAACGGAATCTTCGAGAATGTCTGGAACCGCAATTACATCGACCACGTTGAGATTACGGCGGCGGAGAGCATCGGTATCGAAGGCCGCGGACCGTTTTATGAGACGGCCGGCGCGCTTCGCGACGTGGTGCAGAACCACGTGATGGAGCTGCTCAGCTTTGTTGCGATGGAGCCACCGGTCTCGTTTGAAGCCTCTGCTGTACGCGCTGAGAAGGTGAAGGTGTGGAAGGCGATTCCTCCCATTCATCCTGCCGATACAGTGCGTGGCCAGTACGGGCCGGGTACGGTTGACGGTAAGGCGGTTGTTGGTTATCGGCAGGAGGAGCGCGTTCATCCACGCTCGCAGACCGAGACCTACGCTGCGCTGCGGCTGGAGATCGATAACTGGCGCTGGGCCGGTGTACCGTTCTATATCCGCGCGGGCAAACGGCTGGGCAAGCGCGTGACCGAGATTACGATCCAGTTCAAGCTGCCGCCACAGATGCTCTTCAAGGACGCGCAAGGCAAGGGCGCCGAGGGTATTCAGCCGAACGTTCTCTCGATGCGTATCCAGCCGGACGAGGGCATTACGCTTCAGTTTGGTGCGAAGGTGCCGGGCCCGACCATGACCATCAGCAAGGTCGATATGGACTTCAGCTATGCTGAGGCGTTCGGCAAGTCGTCTGCGAACGGTTATGAGCGTCTATTGCTGGATGCGATGCTTGGCGACGCGACGTTGTTTGCTCATCGTGACGGCGTCGAAGCAACCTGGTCGCTGATTACTCCCATCCTTGAGGCTTGGGCGAAGGATCCGATCAACAGTCTTCCGAACTACGCGGCAGGAACGTGGGGCCCGGCAACTGCGGATGCGATGCTGAAGACCGACGGTCGC
Source organism: Tunturiibacter lichenicola (assembly GCF_051013355.1). Classification (GTDB taxonomy): domain Bacteria; phylum Acidobacteriota; class Terriglobia; order Terriglobales; family Acidobacteriaceae; genus Edaphobacter; species Edaphobacter lichenicola_F. The sequence goes on from NZ_CP132944.1 coordinate 3,339,902, forward strand.
AAATGGCGCAAACTCTAACTCTCTGAACGGATAGGAATTCTATGCCCCGTGCAGTTAGCATCACCTATCGTGTACTTCCTACGCCGGCGGCCACAGCTCGGGCCGCCGCGCAGCTCTTCACGGACTCCGCGGTGAAGGCCGCGGAGTCTCGCGGTCTCGCTCGCATCGCTATCTCGGGGGGAACGACTCCGAAGACGATGTTCGGCCTGCTGGCAGACCCTACAGAACCATTCCTCAAGCAGGTTCCCTGGGACAAGCTTGAGCTCTACTGGGTCGATGAACGCTGCGTGCCACCTGACAACGTCGAGTCGAACTATCGCATGACGAAAGAGGCGCTGCTATCAAAGGTTCCGCTGGCTGGCGAGCGCGTTCATCGCATGGAGGGTGAGCTTGACCCGGAGGTTGCGGCGGCTCGGTATGAGTCTGCGATTCGCAATACGTTCAAGCTTGAGGGAGCAGAGACGCCGACCTTTGACCTTGTGCTGCTTGGAATGGGCGATGACGGCCATACTGCGTCGCTGTTTCCTCATACCGAGGCGCTGAACGAGATGAATCACATCGTCGTTCCAAACCATGTTCCGCAGAAGGATACCTGGCGCATCACGCTGACCTGGCCTGTGATCAATCAGGGCAGGGAGGTGGCCTTTTTGATCGAGGGTGCGGCCAAGACGCAGGTGCTGCACGATGTCTTTCTTGGCACGTATCAGCCTGAGACCTATCCTTCGCAGCTGATTCGTCCGGCGAGTGGGAAGCTTACCCTCTTGCTCGATGCGGCTGCAGCGGCTAAGCTGCCTGCACCGGCGAATTCCGATTCGACCGGAACTTTGGAGCTCAAATAGATGATTCTTGCTGGCGACGTTGGCGGAACGAAGGTCCACCTGGCACTGTACGACTTCACCAACGGGCGCCTTCACCCGATTCGCGACCAGAAGTATCCGGCGCATGAGTTTGCCAGTCTCGACGATGTCGTCAAAAAGTTTCTCGATGCGGACGGAGGAGCGACGAAGGACATTATCGCGGCGTGTTTCGGTTGCCCCGGGCCGGTTCGGGATGGTCGCCTGAAGCTGACCAACCTGCCGTGGCTGCTGGATACGCGTGACCTGGTTAAGTCTCTTTCTATCCCTCATATCTCTCTGATCAACGACCTCGAAGCGAACGGTTTCGGCATCCTTGAGCTTGCGCCGGAGAGCATCTTCACGCTGCACCAGGGCGATCCTGAAGTTGGCGGGCATGCGGGCTTGATGGCGGCGGGCACCGGGCTTGGCGAGGCGCTGCTGATCTGGAACGGGACGAGGCATCGTCCAATTCCGTCCGAGGGCGGTCACGCTGACTTCGCTGCGCGGAGCAATCGTGAGATCGCTCTGCTGGAGTACCTGCGGTCTACGCTCAAAGGACGCGTAAGTTGGGAACGAGTTGTCTCAGGCCTTGGCATCAAGAACATCTACGCCTTCCTGCGTGACGTCGAGAAGATCGCAGAGCCGGGCTGGCTTCACGACCGGATGCTGAGCGAAGATCCGAACGCTGTGATCGGCCAGTGCGCTGAGGATGGGTCAAGCTCGCTGTGCTTTGAGACGATGAAGATCTTCACGGGCGCGTATGGCGCTGAGGCTGGCAATATCGCTCTCAAGGTGCTGGCGACCGGCGGAATGTACCTTGGCGGCGGCATCGCTCCGAAGATTCTGAAGACGCTGCAGAACGGCACCTTCATGCAGGCATTCATCGACAAGGGACGGCTGTCGCCGTTGCTTGAGTCGATCCCGGTTCGCGTGATCCTAGACGATACCTGTGCGCTGCTGGGTGCTGCTGCGTACGCTGAAGCTCGTGCGTCAGAGATCTCCGGCCACTCGGAGCGGGCTGCTTCTCTGCAGGCATCCTAGCCATTTCTCAGGGGTACCCCCCCTGTTACTATTCGTAAGTAATCTATTTTAAGCTACTTACGAAATTTGGTCTTTGTAAAACACTGATTCTAAAATGTTTATAGCTAAATATGTCCATTCAAACGACTTAGATCGATTAAAGTCCAAAGGCCCCGCTTGGGGCCTGTTTCTTTGATCTCTTTACTAAGTATAGCGAATCGGAGGGAACTCATACGCCAGGCTTATGTTCTTGTTATGTCAAGGGTTATGGCGATTGAGGGCTTGACAGGGGATTTTGTTGGTCTTTACCTGTTCTACCGAAGTTTATGACGCTGATGAGAGATACAGGGATCCTTCCCCTTCGACGGGCTCAGGGTCAGGATGGCGGCGTAGTGCGTTCAGATGACGGCGAAATACGTTCAGGATGACGGGCGTAGTGCGGCCTGGCGAGGGGCCTTACCGAGTAGGTCAGTTTCAGAGTTCAGGCGACGTGGTGCTCTGTTGGTTTGATTGCACGATTCAGCAAGTCGCGGACCTCGTCGTCGGTGGTTTGGGTAAAGCTTCGATACCACTGCCCGACGGCATAGAAATCGACCGGAGTGTAGAGACAAACGACGCTGTCGGCTTCTTTGTCGAGTTGCCGGCAGACAGAGTATGAAGCGATCGGGACGGCTACGATGACTGAGGTGGGATTGTTCTGGCGGACGGCAGAGATGGCCACCCGCATGGTGGATCCTGTGGCCATTCCGTCATCGACCAGAATTACGTTGTGGCCGCGGATATCCGGGGCTGCGCGGTCTCCTCGATAGAGATGCTCCCGGCGCTCGAGTTCCTGTTGCTCCTGAGCCAGTCTCTCGTCAAGCTGTTGTACCGAGATATGGAGGGCGTGGACGATATCGGAGTTGATAAGGTGTATGCCGCCTGAGGCTATCGCTCCCATGGCGAGCTCCTCCTGGCCTGGTGCTCCAAGTTTGCGAACTACCAGAACGTCGAGCGGGGAGATCAGGGCGCGGGCGATCTCGAAGCCGACAGGTACGCCGCCTCGTGGCAAAGCAAGCACAATAACATCGTCGCGACCTGCAAACTGACTTAGCCGTGAACTTAGCCGCCGCCCGGCATCGGCTCGATCCTTGAATAGTATTTCGCCGCCGAATAGCATTTCGTGGCGCTCCCTGTTCACTGTCCCAGTTCGATGCAATGCGTGCAGTGTGGTTTTCTGAAGGCTGCCGACAAATCCTGAGCCAGCAGGGCATCACAGCTGGCATCGCGATATGTGTTCTATGTGACGCATAGCAGATTCCGTCGAGAGCATGTCTGCCCGGACGGTGGAAGTGTCGTGGACGGCTTCGCTTGGGCGGTGGGGAACAAAGATGCGGAACCAGAGCAACTGCAACAACAAATACAGGGATCCTTCGCTTCGCTCTAGGATGACGACATATATACAAAGACGAGTCCTGCCTCTTCGTCGGGGGCTCAGCGTCAAGATGACGACGTACAAAGAGTGCTCCAGCCCCTTCGGCGGGCTGAGTGTCTGGATGACGACATACAAAAGCCGGGCAGCCGCCATATCGCTGTCAAGAGCGGGAACAAGAATCTGTACAAAAATAATTGCGGTTATGCATTTCCTAAGGTCCTGCAATTTCAACGGTTATACTGATTGCGGAACACTTTGTCTTCGACCTCCATCCCGTCGCCGGAAAGCGCTTCATCCGAAATAGTCGACGCCAGTTCTTTCGAGAGCACGGTATCGGCCCATCTGTCGACGATTCCAGCGGTACTGGACTTTTCGCGACGCGCGGATCTGATTGAGATGATGGATCAGCCTTGCAGTTATGCGGAGCTTCGCGCGTGTCTGCATGATATTGCGCACGTCAACCGGCTTACGTTTGCGGATCGTCCGACGCTGAAGTGGCTTGAAGAGATGGTTGCAACGCATGCAGCGTCGGCGGGGCCGTTGCGCATTATGGATGTGGGTTGCGGTTATGGAGATACGCTGCGGCTGATTCATCGGTGGGCCGCCAAGCGCAATGTCTCAGTGGCACTTACCGGGATCGACCTGAATCCGGATGCGATTCGAGCGGCACGAGAGGCGACGCCGCGGAGCCAGCGGATTGAGTGGCTGGTCGGCGATGCGTTGACCGATGATACGGCAGAGAACATCGATGTCGTGATCTGTTCGCTGCTGACACACCATCTGACCGATCCGCAGATTGTGCACTTCCTTCGCTGGATGGAGGGGACGACGCGACGGGGATGGTTCATCAATGACTTGCATCGCAAGCCGATTCCGTACCATCTGTTTCGGTTGTGGGCGCGGTTCACGAGCTGGCATCCGTTCGTCATGCATGATGGGCCGGTGTCGATCCGGCGGAGCTTTGTTGCGGAGGACTGGCAGGATCTGTGCGCTGCTGCCGAAGTTGCTGCCGAGACAGTCTCAATCAGAGAGTACCGTCCTGCTCGTCTGTGCGTTGGGCGCGTGAAATAGAGCGATCTCGCTGCGACGCGCTTTTCAATTCCAGGAATAGATTTCTTGTTTGCCAAAGGCCACTTCATGTTTGTCCGCAATGCTGCCGTTGTCTTCTCTGCCTTCTCTGCTTTGGTTCTTCTCACCGCAACTGCAGCTCAAGCGCAACGGCTTCCGGGTGGAGTTCATCCGGAGCACTATGCGTTGACGTTGACTCCGGACTTGAAAGCAGCCACCTTCCGTGGCGAAGAGACGATCGATGTTGTGCTGGATGCTCCGAGCAAGAGCATTACGTTGAATGCAGCGGAGATCAAGTTTGGCGAGGTGAAGGCGTATGCGCTGCCGATTGCTACCTACGTGTACGGCAAGCTTGGGTCGTCGCCGAGGCCACTGACGCCGCTCGAGACGGATCAGCGTCCGCAGATTGCGATCACTACGCTCGATGGCGAGAAGGAGCAGGCTACTTTTTCGTTTGCCAATGAGCTGCCTGCGGGCAGGGTTACGCTGGCGATTCGGTATACGGGGGTGCTGAACGACAAGCTGCGTGGGTTCTATCTTTCAAAGACGAAGACGCGAAGCTATGCGGTGACGCAGTTCGAGCCGACCGATGCGCGACGGGCTTATCCGAGCTTTGATGAGCCGGCGCTGAAGGCTACTTACGACATTACGATGATCGTCGATAGCGGCGATACGGCGATTTCAAACAGCAATATGATCTCGGATAAAGCGGGGCCGATTGCCGGAAAGCATACGCTGCGCTTTGCGACGACGCCGAAGATGTCGACCTACCTTGTGGCGTTTCTTGTGGGTGATTTTAAGTGCACGGAGGGCAAATCGGATGGTGTGCCGATCCGCGTGTGTGCGACACCGGATAAGGTTCGGCTGACGAAGTTTGCGGTGGAGTCGGCTAAGTACGTTTTGCATTACTACGACACTTACTTTGGGATTAAGTACCCGATGCCGAAGCTGGATATGGTGGCGCTGCCTGACTTTGAGGCCGGAGCGATGGAGAACTTCGGTTGCATTACTTATCGCGAGACCGATTTGCTGGTGGATTCAAGGATCGGGAGCATACCTGAGAAGAAACGGGTGGCGGTGGTGGTCGCGCATGAGATGGCGCACCAGTGGTTTGGCGATATGGTGACGATGGAGTGGTGGGACAATCTGTGGCTCAACGAGGGATTTGCGACGTGGATGGAGACGAAGGCTCCGGCTACATGGCATCCGGAGTGGGGTTTTTCGCAGGATGATGCGCAGAGCCTTGATGAGACGCTGAACCTCGATTCGGGGAGGAGTACACGGGCGATTCGAGCGACTGCTGATACGCCGGATGAGATCAACGAGATGTTCGACGGCATCGCGTATGGCAAGGCTGGCGCGGTGATTGGCATGGTGGAGAACTACATCGGGAAGGAGGCCTTTCGGCAGGGGGTGCATAACTACCTGCAGGCTCACCTGTATGCGAATGCGACGGCGGAGGACTTCTGGAGTGCGCAGACGGCGAATTCGCATCTGCCAGTGGATAAGGTGATGTCGAGCTTTGTGACGCAGCCGGGGGTGCCGCTGCTGACGTTCTCTGAGAGGCGGGCGGGGGGTGTTCCGGTGGGGCAGAGCAGGTTTTTTCTGTCTGCTGCGGAGACGAGTCGCGCTTCGGCTGGCGGTGCGCAGTGGTCGGTCCCGGTGTGCCTGAAGACGAATGCGGAGCCTATCTGCCGTGTGTTGCGGCCTGAGGATGCGAATGTTCCATTGCCGATGGATGCTGGATTGCCGATGTTTTATGCGAATGGCGGGGCGAAGGGCTATTTTCGGACGGAGTATACGTCCTCGCAGTTGAGTGCGATTGTCGCGAAGGCGGAGACGTCGCTGACGCCGGCGGAGCGGATTGGGCTGCTGGGTGATCGTTGGGCGATGGTGCTTTCGGGGCGGGCTGCGGTCGGCGATTATCTCGATCTGGTTCTGGCGCTGAAGCAGGATAGTGGCGCTGTGCTGCTCGATACGGCGTACGAGCAGATCAAGAAGATTGACGCGGAGATTGCGTCGGAGGAGGACCGCGCTGAGCTTGCGGGTGTGCTGCGACGCCAGTTCGGGCCGGTTTATACGGCGCTTGGCAGCCCGGTGAAGGGCGAGTCGTTCGATCGGCAACAGCTTCGTGGGACACTGTTTGAGCTGCTGGGTGAGGCGCACGACTCCACCGTGCTGGCCGAGGCGCAGCTACTGACTACGCGGACGTTCGCAGTGGATAACAAGAAGGACAAGACGCTCGACCCGGCGCTCTCGGATGCTGCTGTGCTAGTCAGCACGACGAATGGCGATGCTGCGCTCTATGAGAAGCTCCTGGCCGTGAGCAAGTATGCCAGCGAGCCGGGTGAGCAGAGCGATGCTCTGCGTGCGCTGGCGCGATTTCGCGATCCGGCACTGGTAACACGGACGCTGGACTATACGGCTTCAGGAGCGGTTCGCAATCAGGATAGCGGGACCGTCCTGGCAGCGCTGTTGCGCGACCGCGAGACCCGCGATCAGACGTGGGATTACATTCAGAAGAACTGGGATAAGATTCACGCACAGCTGACGGTTTCGTCTGGCGCGGAGGTAGTGGCGGCGACTGGTTCGTTCTGCACGGTTCGGCAGCGGAATGAGGTTGCCAGCTTCTTTGCCACGCACAAGGTGGACGCCGCGAAGCACACGCTGGCCGCGGCCGTCGACAGCATCAATGATTGCATTCAGTTACATTCGGCGCAGGAGCCGAAGCTGCATGCATGGCTGGCGTCCCAACCGAAGTAGGCAGAGATCGCCGGTACAACTTAAGTGTGAACAGGTTGGCCGCGAAAGCCGACGCGGGAGTGGTCCGCCTGAGATCTTAGGTGGGTGATTTTGCGGCAAATCCTGATGAATTACGAGGTTAGGCGGTGGCGGCCTGGTGGCCGGTCTATAGACGGAGTGTGAAAACATTTTCAATACCCAAAAGTGTTACGAGGGCAAGGGCATTCTGCGTTGACTTTCAACTTTCGTGTAGGTACCTTCCCAATTGAGGACACAAATGAAGAAAACCTGTCTTTTACTCGCTGGCATCGCTCTCCTCTCATCCGTCGCCCTCCCGCTGTATGCGCAAGGCGGTTGCACTGAATCCCCTGAAAATCCAACAGCTATCCTTGCCGTTGTGGGCTCTGCGGGTGCATTTTTCGTTTCGGCACGTGCTCGTATCAAAGCCCGTCGCAGCCAGTCCAAATAACCACTCACTGGGGAAGGCCACCTGACACTCCCCCTTGGTGCGCCACCTGAATCGATAGGTATGCCAACTTTTCCTGCTGCTGCTGAAGTCAGCCCCCTCCATTCGGCTGGAGCGGAAAGGCCAAACTTGTATCAGGCCGCAGGACTCGCGGCGATTGTCGCGGTCCTCGGCCTTTCCACGATCTGGTCCACGGTAAATGCTTTGTGGGCGATGTGGACGACTGACGCCCTCAAATCGATTGGCATGTTCGTTCCGCTGGTCAGCTTCGTGCTGATTCTGCGGGTTTGGCGGTCGCTTGAGTGGGAGATGGAGGGCAGTTGGTGGGGGCTGGCTATTCTGGTCCTCACTGCGGTTGTTGTTCACCTCCGAGATCAGTCCGTCCTGATATTTGTCTTCTCACCCCAGTGGTCAATCTTTGTTCCGCCGTATTCGCTGGTTATGTTTGCGTATGGTGCTGGGGTGGTGTTGCTGTTTGGTGGAACGCGCCTGTTCCGGGCGTCTTTGTTCCCTCTCCTACTTCTGTTTTTTGTGAATCCGGTTCCTCACGTCTTCAACGTGTTTGTTGACCTGCCGTTGCAGCGGATCTCGGCTCACGTCGCCCGCGGGTTCGCGATTGCGCTGGGGCAGCCCCTGAGCCCAGATCAGTTACGGCTGATGTTCACGCCCGACTTTGGCATGTTCATCGCGCCCGGGTGTAACGGCATTCGAGGCGCTATTACGATGGGCTTTATCGCATTGATCGCGGGGTATGTCTACCGCTTTCGCTGGTATGCGCACGCCGCCGTCGTCGCCGGCGCTGTATTGCTGGGATACGTCTTCAACTTCGCACGTCTCAGCCTGCTGGTGCTGTATTACCTGGTGGCGCTGCACTTTACTTCGCTGCAGAACAAGGCGGAGATGGGTGACTATGTCATTGGGGGATGCCTGTTTCTGCTGGGCACGTTTTTGTTGTTTTATGTTGTTCGCCGCCTTAGCGAATCGGCCGGCCAGATCAGGCCTCCTTCAATAAACGTGCCCGCTTCGGCTGAGCCGGCGAAGAACTCCAGCTTCTATCTGCGCTTCGCAGCCATGCTAGTGCTTACGCTATTCAGTGGCTATAAGGTTGCGCGCGCTTATGTGCAGACGCACAATGCCAGTTATACGGCTCAAATGAACGCCGATCAGGACGCTGCCGGACAGTTTCCTGCCCAGGCAGGAAGTTACAAGCTGGTTCGCACCTGGAATGACAACATCTTTGCTGGAACGCTTCTCTATCATTGGGCCGAGTACGCGCCCGCTGACGGAGGGCCGCATGTGTCACTTGCCGTGTCGCCGCTTCTCGGGTCGCACGACACGTTGATATGCCACTCCGCGCGTGGCGAAGACCCACTCTGGAGAGACCAACTGATCCTGCCAATGGCGGGTAATGTGCCAGTCAATTTTTCCGGTTCGTTTTTCAACGATGGCGCTACGCAGTATCTTGAGGCGACCACCATCTGCAATGGCGCTACGTGTGGCGAGTACTCCAGCGACCGCAAACACTTCGGTTTTGTTTACAGCAAGCCTGATGCTCAATCTCTCTTCTCTCAGGATCCGCAACGTCCGATCCCGATCCTGCTACGGGCTGAGACCATCGACACCACCTTGCCAGCAGATGTGGCTCGCCAACAGATGACGACTGCTGTCCGGTCGTTTCTCGCGTCCGTCGATCTGGCTGGTCTCACGCAACCGTACCGTCACCGCTAACGTTCGACGCTTTTGTTATCCTTGCCACTCCAGTGAAATCGATCTTGCACAGCACTCAAGGGCTTCTCACCGTGGCGATGGCGGCCGCTTTTTTCTGCACGCTCGCGGGATGCGGAGGCGGCGGTTCAACCTCCACTCCGCCGCCTGTTACGCCACCACCTGTCACTCCACCACCTGTCACGCCCACGAACCCCGGCGTGAGTTTTAGCGGGAAGGCGATGGCTGGCACCGCGCAACCGATTGTGGGAGCGGTTGTTCAACTTTACGCGGCTGGTACGACCGGGAATGGATCGGCTTCGACCGCACTGCTGACGAGCACACTGGATACGGATGCAACTGGATCGTTCACAGTGCCAGCTGGTTACGCCTGCCCTGCGGCGGCTTCTCAACTTTATGTTGTGATTCGTGGGGGACAGGTGGGGGCTTCGCCGGACAACTCGGCGATTGCTTTGGCCAGCGCGCTTGGTGCGTGCAACCAGATTGTGTCCGGGACCAAGTTTGTCGTCAATGAAGTCACGACTGCAGCTACAGCGTGGGGACTTGCTCAGTTCCTTAGTGCTGGAGGGAATGTTGGAGCAACGGCGACCAACACTCAGGGTCTTGCCAATGCGTTTGCTACCGTGACGAATCTTGTGAATCCTATGGTGGGAACATCACCGGGGGCAGCCTTTCCGGTTACGGGTGTATCGCCTGCTGCGAAGATCAACACTTTGGCTAATGTGCTTAATAGCTGCACGGCGGCCGCTTCGGCCTGCGGCCAGCTTTTTTCTGCGACGACGCCTAGCGGAGGATCTGCGCCGGCCAATACTTTGGATGCAGCTCTCAATGTCGTGCGAAACCCAGGGAGCAGCATCGCCGTAATCTATGCGCAGCAGGCCAGCGGCGCGCCCTTTACGCCTGCACTTACTGTGGCGCCGTCAGACTGGACGCTGTTCATCAACTATGCGGGCGGAGGTATCAGTGTGCCATCCGGGGTCGGAGTTGATTCGACTGGGAATGTCTGGGTTGCCAGCTATGCCGGTGTCGCATCGAAGTATTCGAATACGGGCAATCCGGTCTTTGCAAACGGCATCACTGGCAACGGCTTGATGAGTGTCTACAGTCTTGCGATCGACGCTCAGGATAACGTCTGGCTTCCTAATCAGCAGAGTACCGGCGGCTTTGGCAGTGTGACCGTGCTTAATTCAAGCGGACAGCCGATCTCGGGTGCCACTGGATATAGTTCGGGCGGGATTTATTTTCCCGAGGCGATCGCAATCGATACCAATGGAACGGCCTGGATTGTGAATAACGGAAACTCGAGCCTGACCTTGCTGTCGAGCAGCGGCCAGCCGTTGTCGGGGGCTAAGGGGTACACCTCGAGCCAGCTGGAGTTTCCGGTTACGGTGGCTATCGACGGGAACCACAACGGCTGGGTGACAAACTACTCGGACGTGGATACCGTGACCAAGGTGTCTGCAGACGGGACTCAGTTCACCAGCTATGCGTGCTGCAATATGCCGGATGGTATCGCTATCGATCAGCGCGGCGATGTGTGGATAGCAAACTATGCCGGTGACAGCATCAGCCAACTGGCCAGCGATGGGACCGTTATTTCGAGTGGGTACAGCGATATGAAGGCCAGCATCAACCATCCGCAGGGAATGGCTATCGATGGATCGGGCCATGTGTGGGTTACAAACTATCGGGGACCATCGATTACCGAGCTGGCGGGCTCGGCGGCCTCGTCGCCGGGGCAGATTCTGTCGCCCGCTGCCGGGTATGCTAGAGACGCGAAGCTGCTGGAGGCGTATGCAATCCGGGTTGATGCGAGCGGGAATCTGTGGATTACGAACCAGGGGAGTAGTCTCCTGACTGAAGTTGTCGGGCTAGCTACTCCGGTGAAGACTCCGCTGATTGGGTTGCCACAGACTCCCTAGTTGATCCCGCATGATTGCGGTGGCGGTTACGGTTTTATCGTCACCATCACTACGCCATGACTTGGTACATCGGCAGAGTAGGTTCCGCTTTGCTTGCCGATGTCCTTTGCGGACCACAGGTCACGCACTGAAGCCGAGAGACCGTCGGGATAGCCGATGTCGGTCCACGAGACGGATATCTTTGTCGCGGCAGGACCACGGTTCAGCAGGGCCACCGCTCGTCCGCCATCCTGAAGCTGCTTGGACCAGATCTCGAGATCGCCTGTTTTCTTAACTCTGCGCGCCTGTTGGCCGAGCGCGTCCTGGTCGATCGCGATCACCTCTTTGTTCAGGAGTATCTCTTTTGTGTCTGCGGTCATGTTGGAGACGTCGTTGCCAGCCAGCAAAGGTGCGGAGAACATCGCCCACATGCTGAAGTGTGCGCGATTCTCCTCCTTTGTCATGCCGCCGTTACCGACCTCAAGCATGTCGGGGTCGTTCCAATGGCCTGGGCCAGCGTAGGTTTCGAGGCCGTTCATCTGGTCAATGATCTGCACGACCCCGTTGCCGCCCCAGTCTTTCTTGCAGTCCCAGCAGTCCTGAATGTCTCCGGTTGAGCGCCAAAGATTTCCGATTGGGCCCGCCCAGAGCCAGGGTTTGGTTGATCCCCACTCGCAGATGCTGAAGACGATCGGTCGTCCGGACGCTGCCAATGCGTTGCGCATCAAGGTGTAGGAGGACTCGCTGTTCTGGTTTGGCAGCGTGCTGCACCAGTCCTCCTTCAGGTAGTCGACGCCCCAGTCCGCGTACTGCTTCGCGTCCTGATACTCATGCCCGATGCTTCCTGGGCGCTTGGCGCAGGTTTGCACGCCTGCATCGGAGTAGATGCCGAACTTCATTCCTTTGCTGTGGATATAGTCGGCGAGCGCTTTGATGCCGGAGGGGAAGCGCTCGGCGTCGGCGAGGATGTTGCCGTTTGCGTCGCGGCTGGTCTGCCAGCAGTCGTCGAGGATGACGAATTGGTAGCCGGCGTCCTTCATTCCATTGGCCACCATCGCATCTGCGGTTTCGCGCACGACCTTCTCGTTGAGACCTTTGCAGGCGAATTTGTTCCAGCTGTTCCATCCCATCGGCGGCGTCTTCGCCAAACCGTTGTCCAGGGCGTGTCCAACGACAGGTGTAATGACAAGTGTCATCATCACCAGCCAAAATCTTGTAACGAAAAAACGTCGTAGCATCACAGTTACTCCTTCTTGGAACGGTGCGAACCAGATAGCAGGCTTCGGGGGAATTTTACCCTCTTTGAAACGAGGCAACGTCTGCGATGTCTAGCGGGAGTAGTTTTTGCGATACGTATGGTCGTTATGTTGTGGTGAGGCGCTTTTCATAGCAAAGGAAGCGCAAACCCGGCCTGAACGCGAGACTGATCTCGCCCGCGAGTTGATAGCCGAGCTTTGGGAAGAGACGTTGGGTTGCTTCGTTTTGCGTGTTGGTGTCGACGCGAAGGACGTTGATGTCACGCTCGGCAGCGACCTCTTCCGCCTTTCGCATGAGAGCTCCCGCCGCTCCGAGTCCACGAAATGCCGGGTCAACCGCGAGTCGATGCACGACTATGGCTGGCTCTTCAATGTCCCAGCCCACCTGGGCATAGTCGGGCTCCTGATCCATTGTCACGGCAGCAACAGCGGCGATGTCTGTGCCTACCTCGGCTACCCAGAGTTGTCCGAGGTCGATGTCGCGCTGAAATACTGCCTCGTTCGGGTAGTTTTGATCCCACTGCAGGTTGCCCGCGGCGCGCATCAGCGGGACTACCCGACGCAGCAGTTCCATCAGGGCAGGAAGATCATTCTCCGTGGCAAGCCGTATACGCATGGTTCTTCAAGCGTATCAGCAAGAGCATTGTTGCTTTATTTGAAACTTTACTAGTTACATAATTCGAAATCTTTCGCGCATGAGACGTTGGAAGCGTGGCCGCCAGATCAGGTCGTAGGCGAGCTCTTTTCCCGGGAACATGGCGAGGGCAGCCTTCCTGCTGTCCGCGATCATCTGAGACGCATCGTCGACGGTCAGGGATCCATCCTGGGCGATCACCTGCATTACCATGTTCATCATCATCTGCAGCCGGCGAATCAGTTTTTGCTCTTCGGCACGCTCTTCTGCGCTGATTGTGACGACCTCTGCATTCGTCTCTTCGTTCAACTCCATCGAAAGCCCTCCCGATCAAGTTAACTACTTACTGATTAGACGCATCGAGAATCTCACGGATTCGGCCGTCTCGTCCCAACAAAAATGTAGTCAGGCCGAACTCGTCTGTTCGGTACAGCTTAGTACGTGCTTCTGCGATTCGCTCTATGACTTCGAAGCGGGGGTGACCAAATGTATTCCCCTTGCCTACGGATACTACGGCGTCCCTGGGAGCGGCGGCATTCAGGAACTCCTGCGTTGTTGAGGTGCGGCTTCCGTGGTGTCCGACCTTGAGCAGAGTGACGGTAGCTACGCGTCCATTCGCTATCATCGCGCGTTCGCTGGGAGCTTCGGCGTCGCCTTCGAGCAGGACCGAGGCGTCGCCGTATTGCATCCGCATCACCAGAGAATCGTTGTTCACTGGCTCACGGGGATTGGTGTAGCCGCTCTCTGGGGCGAGCACCGTTATCTGAGTTCCGCCCCACGCCACCTTGTCACCAGCATAGAAGTGACGTAACACAACTCCGAAGGTCTTTGCTTCTGACAGGAGGGCACGGTAAGCGTCGGAGTTGGGATCGATACTGACCCAAAGCTCGCGAGGCCTGAAGTTTCGCATCACGGCGGGCATTCCACCCATGTGGTCGCTGTGCGCGTGGCTGAGGACGAGGGTGTCGAGCCGGCGAAATCTGCGTGACCAGAGATACGGCGATACGACTTCTTCGCCGACATCGAAGCGGCTGGTTGCTTCAGCGGCTTCGGTCACTCCGCCGACCGGGCCGCCTGCATCGACCAACATCGTCGATCCGTCCGGGCCTACGATGAAGATGGAGTCTCCCTGTCCTACGTCGATGGCTGTGACCTCCATCATGTCCGGCGATACGAGTGCTCGTTCGGGCCAAAGTACAGCAAGGGCAATCAACGGTAGGGCAACGACTGCAACCCATGCCCAACCGCGTGATCTACGCACGAACCAGCAGCAGAGCGCCCAGCCCATAACAGCGGCCATTGCGATCCATATCGTTGGCGCAGGAACGCGCAGGTCTGCTGCATGAACGGCGCTTACGCGGCCGATGATGCCGGTGACTCCGTGCAGCAAGAGTGCGGTCGCTGCACCCGGCACCATCGCTGCCCAAGGGCTGATGAGCGATGCGCAAAATGTGACGACCGCCGTAGGAGCAAGAACTGCCACCAATGGCACGCTCAACATATTGGTGGGAACGGCGAACATCGTTGCGCGGTGAAAGTAGACTGCCATTGGCAGTACCATCACGATTTCAGCTACAGCACCGATCAGCGCTAACTCCAGCACCCAAAGACTCCAGCGAGTTGATAAGGGCAATAACTTTTCGGCCCATTTGCCGAGCAAGTTTACGACGGCCTCACTCCAGAGGCGCAGCATCAGGCGAAACTGTGCGACGCGAGGTGGAAGAGTTCCATCGATCCACATGTCTTCGATGTCTTTCGCTGCGTGAGCGTAGGGTAAAAAGCTGCGCTCCGCTAGAGGAACCGCGATGCCGCCGATCGCTATGATCGCCAGGAACGTCATCTGGAAGCTGGCTTCAAATAAAGCTGCGGGAGACCAGACCAATACTCCGAGTGCAGCCGCTCCCAATGCATTGAGAACGTTTCGATCCCGCGATAGCAGCCGAGCTAGTAAGAAGATCACCGTCATGAAGAGCGCACGTTGCACGGGAGCTCCAAAGCCCGTCAGTACCGCATAGCCGAAGGTCAGTCCGATGGTCAGCAGAGTCGCGAGCCACTCGTGCAGTTTGAGTCTTCGCGCCAGCCAGAACACGATGCCGGCCAAGAGGCCTACGTGCATTCCCGAGACGACGAAGAGATGAAACGAACCTGTCCGCTCAAATCCGATGCGCTGCGATTTGTTGAGTCCGGCGCGGTCGCCGAAGAGCATGGCGTTGAGCATGCCGGCGTCATCTGAGCTGAGCCGCATCATTCTGGGTAGTCTGCGATTCGCCTTGGAGTGAACGTAGCCGAGTACACGTCCAGAGGCCCAGCTCTGCGCGGTAAAGACTTTGCACTGCCACTGCGCCGGGGGATCGGTTTGTGTAGACGGTGTTATATCCGCTTTGCCGAGTACCATCACTTTTGAGGTACGCACACTGGCGTGAGCGCCGATCCCCTGTGCGAGAAGATAGTCGGCGTACTGCCACGCTCCCGGGTCGCGATAGCGTTCGGCGAGCTTCAACCGCATTGGAGCTTCGACGATGTCGCCGCACTTCAACTTTGGCAGCGGGCCGACTATTGTGAGCGAAGGCGTTTCATTCGTGGTTCCTGTTGCGTCACTCTTTGTCGGCTTGTCGGCGATGATATTCATACGGACGCCGCCGGTCTCGGGGACCATTCGCGAGATGTCAGGCGTTACTTCTTCTATGGAATCGACCTGGATGTCGATCGAGAGTGCGCCGATTGCGGCGGCTTCGTCTGTCTCTTCTTTCTCGGGCCACCAGCCTGCTTCTTTGTCGTGATCGGAGTCTTCTTGCTGAGTGAGCAACTCGCGCACTCGCACTACGCGGCCGCGAACCTGTCGGCTTAGACCGTCTGTATACGCTGCCAGCGAGTGCTGTGTTGAAGGGACTGATTGTATCTCCGAGCACCAGATGCCTGTTGCCATCCAGAGCGCTGCGAGAGGCACGATTGCGATTCGCAGTGACCACCGCAGTGCGGCAACCGTCAACAAAGATAGAAGCGTGGTTGCAATTAGGAGAATGAGTGTGGGGGGATGGTTCCGGGCGATTACTTCACCAAGTGCGAACCAGCACACGGCTGTTAGAACAGGGACTCGGCGGAACTCGAGCGCTGGGACGCGTGCAACCGCCTTCGGCCAAAGATCTGGGTTCGGCCCATTCATTCTTTCGGTCTTCAATACTCTACCTGCGGACCGCACTTAGTTACCATTTCAACACAAATGTGTTCGCGATTACCTGCGTAAAATCACAACCGTCTCCAGGTGAAACGTCTGAGGAAACAGGTCTACGAGGTGTAGCTCTACTATGTTGTAGCCAGCCTGCGCCAGCATCTTCAGGTCGCGGGCTAACGTTATCGGGTCGCAGGAGACGTAGATGATTTCAGGTGCTGCGATTCGCGCCAGAAACGAACAGACCTCCGCTCCTACGCCGGCACGTGGGGGATCCATGACTATAAGTTCGGGCCGTTCTCGTTGCACGACTGCGTTGCGTAGAAATTCAACCGTCGTCGCTTCTACTGCAAGCTTGCCTGGCCCGCGAAATGAGTTTGTAAGGTCCGTTCCGGCAGCTTCGACGGCCACGACTTGCTGGAACTCTTTTGCTAGTTGCTTTGAAAAGAGCCCTACCCCTGCGTATAAGTCCCATGCCAGTTGGCCACGCCTGCCTTCTGTCACGATGGTGATGAGTTGTTCGACGAGAAAGCGATTGACCTGGAAGAAGTTGCCTCGACCGACCCAGTAGTCTTCGCGTGTGGTTTGATAGGTCAGCCCTTTTGCTCCCCAATCTTCGAGAGGACGCGGTTTTTGCACCTGTCTTTGCGGACTCTTTGGCGGGATAAGAGAAGAACCAGCTCCAGTTAGTTCCGGCACGTGTTGTTTCATGCTGTCGCAAAACTGAGAGAAGCCGGGTTGATTTTTCTTCTGGATGAAGACCGACATCTGGAGCTTCTTTTCGTCGGCTGTTGTGAAGAACTCTGCCTCGGACATGGTTCGGGCCCAGCGTCCGACCGTTGAGTTATCAGCCCCGATGGTTAATAAGGCTTCAGCCGCGTGCCATAGGAGAGGTGCCAGGATTGGGCACTCTTGAATCGCAAGGAACTGGTTGGAGCCGCGCTGGTTGTAACCGACTCTCAAAGTACCTTCGATCTCTTCGACCCGTAACCGCGTGCGGTTTCGATAGCCCCACTGTTCGCCGACGCGTGGTTGTATCTTTGGCAGTACTGTTAGACCTACGTGCTCGAGGGTGTCTTGCAGGATCGCAGTTTTTACGTTCACTTGGGCGGTGTAGTTTGCGTGCTGGTAGTGACAGCCGCCACATTCGCCGAAGTGTTTGCATCCTGGGGTGGTGCGATCTTCGGAGGCACTCAGTACGTTCAGGAGCGACGCCTCTTCGTGAGCGCTCTTCTTTTCTGTGAGACGAGCTTCTACTAACTCTCCCGGCAGGGTGAATGGCACGAACACTGCGCCTGCGGCGCCTTTGCCTTCGGTGGGATGGGCGAGGCCCGCTCCTCCATACACCATCTTTTCGATTTGTAGCTTCATTCGTGGCTCATATAGAAGAGGCTAAGTCGCGGGAGTTTGCGTGCTTCCAGTATTCGTTTTTGCAGAAATTGTTGCTGCACCTGTTTGATCTGCACGGCTTGCATCTTGCCGCGATAGGGGGCGAGCTCTCTCGCTGCTTGCTCGCGCAATGTTGTCAGCTCTTCCTCCGGTGCTGCTGTCATGAGCGCCGCAAGCATTTTTTCTTCGAGGACGCTGAGCGTTCGGTCGAGTTCTTCCAGCGAGTGTACGGGCTCGGTGCGAAGACCGAGCGCCAAAGACCTCAAACGCGTGGCAACATCGGAAGCCGTTGCGTCGGCTGGAGCATGGAGCGTTGCGGCTTCGATGGCTGCAGCGTTTTCTTCCAGATATTTCGCAACGCGTTCGGTCTCGAAACCGCTGTCAACATTCTCTTTGGTTGGCGCGGTACCGATCGATGCATCCATTGCCTGCTCTACTGCCTCCATTACACTTTGCGCGCACCATGCGAGACCGTTTACCTTGCGTGTTCTGCCAGAGGAGCGAAGTGCTTTTGCGTCATGTTTGTCGAAGGCGTTGTCGATGCCGCGTAGTACCGCTTCGAGGGGAACTCCAGCCTCGCGCCAGGTCTCAATGAGAGCCCAATCCAGGGTGGATAACATCAACAACGAACCGCGCCGCTGCTGGAACCGTTCCTCGATCTCCGTAAAGTAGTTGAAGTAATTCTGCATCCGCTCTTACAGCTTAATCCCATGTGCTGGAGCGTGCCTAAACTGTGCTGCGTGAGTTATGTTCCGCGCTTCCTGTGCCTGTCCAGATTGCGCTCGTAGATGAGGCGGAGACCGGTCAGGGTGAGCATCTCGTCGACGGCTCCGATGTACTTCGATCCACCTGCGATGAGTCGTGCGAGGCCTCCGGTGGCTACGGTTTTGGTCTCAGGTCCCATCTCGGCGATCATTCGTTCGAGGATGCCATCGACGAGCCCAATGTAGCCGTAGTAGAGGCCGATCTGTATGTTGTCGACTGTGCCTGTTCCTATTACCTTAGCGGGCTTTTTGATGTCGATTCGCGGGAGGCGGGCGGCTCGGGAGAAGAGTGCGTCGGCAGAGATGCCGAGACCTGGGGCGATTGCGCCGCCGAGAAATTCTCCTTTCTTTGAGAGGACGTCGAAGGTTGTCGCGGTGCCCATATCTACCACGATGCAGGGGCCGCCGAAGCGTTCAAAGGCCGCGACGCAGTTGACGATTCGGTCGGCGCCGAGTTCTGCGGGGTTGTCTGTCAAGACGGGGATGCCGGTCTTGACGCCGGGCTCAATGAACACCGGTTTGACGTGGAAGTAGAGCTCGCAGACCTGCCGTAGCGTCGAGTCCAACGGGGGGACTACGGAGGAGATTGCAATTCCGTCGACGACGCCAATCTCCAGCCCTTTGAGTGCAAACAGATTGCTCAGCAGGATGCCGAACTCATCGCTGGTCTGCTTTGAGGATGGCGTGGTGATTCTCCAGTTCGATACCATCTCCGGTCCGGTGGTTGGGTTGGCAGTGTCGTGCGCCAGGCGGTAGAGCCCGAGGACCGTGTTGGTATTGCCGACATCCATTGCCAGTAGCATTGCGCTATCTCCTACTATTTTTTCTGGTCAATACGACCGAACGCCGCCTGAGATCACGGTGTGCAAGACTCCGTCGTCGCCAGCCACGAGCAGAAAGCCGCGTGGATTGAGCCCAGCCGTCACGCCAGTATAGCCGCCGGTTTCGTCTACACGGACGCGTTTGCCGTGGACCCAGGTTGAGGATGCAGCGAATCGGTCCAATAGCGCGGGGACGGTGGATTGTCCGCGTAACTCTGCTTCGAGTTGAGCGACCTGCTGCTCCAGCGCTCGCAAGAACTCGATCAGCAGATGCTCTCTTGCCCAGTATTTCCCGCTCTCGCAATGTAACGAGGTTGCGAGTGCTTCGAGTTCTGGAGGAAAGTCTTGATGGTTTACGTTGATGCCGACGCCGATGACGGCGTATCGCAGTGTCGCGGGTGTGTCTGACTGTGAGGCGGCAGTGGAGGTTTCTACGAGAATGCCGCCGACTTTTTTTTCGCCGATCAGAAGATCGTTGGGCCAGCGGATGTCGATTTTAAGGCCTGTGACTGTTGTGATGGCTGACTGTGCGGCAAGGCCAGTCGCCAGCGAGAGCCAGAGCGCGTCGATGAGCGCAATTTGTGGGCGGAGAAGAACGCTGACGTAGAGGCCATCGCCTGCGGTGGAGTGCCATCCGTGACCGCCGCGTCCTCGTCCTGCGGTCTGCTCGTCTACGACCCAGACGCTGCCGTGCGGAGCGCCTGCCTGCGCGGCTGCAAGGGCCAGGAGGTTGGTGGAGTCTACTGTTGCGAGATGTTGAAGGCGGGCTGCGAAGGGTGTTCCAGCCAGTGCCGCCGAAACGCTGGATGCGTCGAATGAGTTACTCACGCTGGTCCTCAGTAGATGTCTGCCGTGATTCGCATGCTTAGGTCAGCAGCGGCGGCAGAGTGCGTGAGAGCGCCGACGGACACGAAGTCCACGCCTGCCAGGGCGTAGGCGCGTACTGTCTTGAGGTTCATGTTGCCTGAGGCTTCGATTGGGACGGTAGGGAGTGTCGTGCGGATCTGTTTGACCGCCTTTTTTACCTGCGATGGCGTCATGTTATCGAGCAGAATTGACTCTGCGCCGCCAGCGATTGCCTGATCGAGTTCGATCTGACTGCGGACTTCGACTTGGACGACTTGTCCGGTCTTACGGCCTTGCAGTGCGCGTTCCAATACTGTTGGGAGGCCGCCGCCGAGGGAGATGTGATTGTTCTTGATGAGGATTCCATCTTGAAGGTCGAGGCGGTGGTTTACGCCGCCGCCGCAGCAGACCGCGTATTTGTCGAGGGCGCGCAGGCCGGGGATGGTTTTGCGGGTGTCGAGGACCTTGGTTTTTGTTCCGGCGACGGCTTTGACGAACTCGTTGGTGAGCGTGGCGATGCCGCTCATGCGCTGCATGAGGTTGAGGATGACACGCTCGCAGGCCAGGATTGACGCGGCGTTGTGACGAATGACCGCGATCGTCTGGCCTTTTTTGACCTTGACGCCGTCGAAGATCTCGGGGTGGCTGACTACTTCGAAACGGCCGGGTGGGACGGTGGACATCTTGGCGAAGATGTCTAGAAAGACGGGGATACAGCCTAGTCCGGAGATGACGCAGGCCTGCTTGGCTACGATGGTTCCGGAGGCGCGGAGGCCTGGGTCGATGGTGAGAGCGGTGGTGACGTCGTTGGCTACTTTATCTTCCGCCAGGGCAGCTTCAAGGATGGTGCTGATCCGTTTGCTCTTCCAGTCCATTCTTCAATCCTAAACCTGTATTTTTTGCAGGGAAAAATTTGGGTGGTGGTGGAGGGGAGTTTTTGTTGTTTTTCGGGTGTTTTTGGATGGGGTTTTGGAAAATTGACGATTTTAATGTGGTGTTTTGATGGTGAATTTGTGGTGGTTGGTGGTGAGTTCGTGGTGTTTTGGAGCATGATCTCGGGAGGCGAAAAATACGCCACGTTTTTGAAATATTTCTGTGGAAAGTGAAGACGAAATACGGGGGTCTCTCCACTACGCGATTCACGGTGAGGCTGTGAACCGCTTCGGTCGAGATGACGCTTGTCTTGGCCGTTTGAGGGAAACGCAGCAGCAAATGCAAAGACAGGGATCCTTCGCTGCGCTCAGGATGACGACTCTTACATTTGGCTGCGCTCAGGATGACGGCTTCTGCATTCGAGCTGTGGTCAAGTTATGGTTTGGGGCTAGGCTGTTGCGTAGAGGCGGCAGTGCTCGAGGTAGGCGGTTTCGTGGCTGGCGATGAGTTCTACGATGCTGCGCCACATCCAGTTTGGGGCGTTGAGGTTTTTGGATTGGTTGTGATTGAGTTGCGCTGCCCAGCGTTTGCGGGTGGCTGCGTTCATTTGACGGGCGTGGGCTTTGCCGACGACTCCGGCGAGGTAGCTTGCGGCGGCGACGGCCTCTTCGCGGGTGAGGCGGTCCATCTCGAGTTTGAGGTCCTGAGGCATCAGCTCGCGCAGAACGACGGAGCGGGAGAGAAACTTTGCAGCCAGCATGCGCTCACCCAGATAGGGCGATAGATTGCAGGCTCCGGTGACGACGCGCTGGGCGGGGTCTTTTGGCATGTCGGCGTTTTTTGTGGCCGGCGCGGCGGCGCGGATGGCCTCTTTGATATCGACGAGGCAATACTCTTTGTCTTTCTTTGGACCGACGCCGAGGAGGACGGCGTAACGAAGACGACCGAGGGAGCTGCAACCCTTCATCCAGTAGGCGGCGTCGAGTACGCGGATCTTTGCGCTGTCGTCGCGGTGCTTGAGTGAGGTGATCAGCTTGCGTGCCGCTTCGGTTTCGAAGAGCTTGGTGATCTCTGCCTTCTCTTCGTCGGAGAGGGCCCAGAAGCGGTCGCCGAGAGGGATGGTCGGCTTGACGTCCTCGATTCGCTCCTGCGCGAGATGGCTCCACTCGCGATTGACCGCCTGGTGGAGGACGGTTTCGACGGGGCGGACTTTTTTTGGTTTTTTCGTGGCCTTCTTTGCGCGGCTCGGGAGCATCGCCTGCTGGTAGCCCTTGATCATCTGCTCCATCATGAGGGCGGTGGTGACGCCGGGCAGGTCGGAGCTTCGGGAGGCGGTGGCGAGCGAGAGACCGAGGCGAATGAGGTCGTGGGCGGGGTTGCCGATGACGGTCTGGTCGAGGTCGCGGATCTCGATTTCAACCTTGCCGTCTGCGTTGGCGACGGGGCCGAGGTTGCCGGCGTGGCAGTCGCCACAGATCCAGATGGGAGGACCCTGCGGGAGCTTTGCGGACGAGTCGGTTTTGAGCCAGTCGTAGAACTGAAGCGTGCTTCCACGGACGTAGGCGTGGGCGGAGCGGGCCATCTTCATGCGGCGACGTTCTTCGAGAACAGTGAGGCGATCTGTTGGTTTGATTTCAACTATTTTTTTCTGCATCAATATTTCTGATGCAGAAAGTGCGTAAGTGGTTTGTCTGCACCTGTTTCAACATCCTGTTATTTTTTGGCGTTGGACAGAAAAGATGACTTGACGAAAGCTTTTGTAAGTATTAGCTTACCGTAAGTGAGTACTTACCAACAGCAGCAACTAGACGCTCTTGGAGACGTCATGCGGCGGGCCCTGTTGGAGAAGCTTCGCCGAGGGCCGCTGCCGGTTGGTGAGTTGGCGCGCGGCCTTCCGGTGAGTCGGCCTGCGGTGTCGCAGCATTTGCGGGTGTTGAAGGAGGCGAGGCTGGTGCGTGATGAGGCGTCAGGCACGCGACGGTACTACAGTTTGGATCCGAAGGGCTTTGCATTGTTGCGATCGTATCTCGATAACTTCTGGGGCGAGGCTCTGGAAGCATTTCAAGCGAAGGTTGAGGAGAAGTGACATGCCGGAGAGACAGGTGTCGGTCGATGAAGCGACGTTAGTGGCGGACTTGCAGGAGTTGGAGCCGGTGCGTAAGAGTCTTCGCGTGCGGGCCGATGTTGCGAAGGCGTTCCGCGTGTTTACCGAGGAGATGGATAGCTGGTGGCCGAGGACACACCACATTGGCAAGTCGCCAATGAAGCGGGTTGTGGTGGAGGGCAGGCCGATGGGCGCGATCTACACGGATCAGGAGGATGGGACGGTGTGTCCGTGGGGTTCGGTGGTGACGTGGGAGCCGCCGCATCTTTTTGTGATGGCGTGGCAGATACGTCCGGACTGGACGTTTGAACCGGATCTGGGCAAGTGCAGTGAGGTGGAAGTGCGGTTTACGCCTGCGGATGATGGGACGACGCTGGTGGAGTTGGAGCATCGTCATATCGAGCGGCACGGTGCGGGCTGGTCGAAGATGCATGAGTCGGTGAATGGTGGATGGATCGGCGTGCTGGAGAAGTTTGGTGCGCAGGTGGATGCGGCATGAGGGCGGTGGTGTGGTTGCGCGTTGCGGCGGTGTTGATGGTGCTGTTTGCTATCGGGCACACCTACGGGTTTTTGAGCTTCCGTCCGCACGCGGCGGAGGGTCGCGCGGTATGGGATGCGATGAACAACGTGCACTTTTCGGAGTCGGGTTCGACGATTAGTTATGGCGAGTTTTATAGGGGCTTTGGTCTGTCGATCTCGGCGAGCCAGATCTTTGTTGCGTGGCTGACGTGGATGCTGGCTTCGATGGTGGGACGAGGGAGTACCGATGTGCGCACGATTGCGTGGGGATTGTTTGTGTTGCAGTGCGTTGGTCTTTGGCTCTCGCTGCGATACTTCGGAGCTGGGCCTGCGGTGCTGTCGGCAGTTGCGGCGGCGTGTTTTCTGATGGGCGCGGTTTCGCTGCGGCGATCTGCTGCCTGATCAGAGTTATTTTGCTGGGCTAGTTGAGGTCGATGTCCAGGACCTGGATGGTGTACTGCGGGATGGTGTGGGTGAAGGTGTCTGCGGCGTTGGTGATAGTGGTGACTACGGGGACGATTCTGGTGGGGTCGGTGATGGAGTTGGTCTCTTGTGTGGTTTTGCCTCTGAGTGTGGTGATGGTCGCCTTATTGTGAACGTGAGTTGCTCCGGTCAGTTTGATGGCAACCGACTGCGGTAGTGACGACGCGTTGACGAGCTTGAGGTGGAGGCGGTGGGCCTTCGAGTCGTAGGTTGTGGAGTTGAAGAGGCGCGGGTTGGTTGCGTCGCGCGTGGAGGAGAGGATCTTGTCGCCGAGATGGGTGCTGAAGATGACCTGCGCCCAGTAGCTGGGCGATCCGTAGCTGATGGAGGCGTTGTAGCCGATGAGATCGCTCGGCCACTGCATGCCGCCGGGATTGACGTTGACGAAGAGAGGCGCGTAGGAGGCCATGACGACGATGTCGCTGTTGCGTTCGAGGCCGGTCATCCATGCGGCGTCGCCGAGGGCTGCGCCGAGGTTGGTGGTGGGTGAGCCTTCGCGTGTGGCCCACTCGCCGACGAGGATCTTTGGGCCGCTGCGGTCGTAGTTGTCGTAGCGGTGGGTGTCGACGAAGAACTGCTGCGCGGTGCGATAGAAGTGGGTGTGGAGGGCGTGGTCGTTGTCGTCGAGGATGTCGGGGCGAACGAGTGTGACGGGTGCGGCGGCGACGAGTTGCAGCTCGGGGTGCTTCTGTTTGATGGCCTTGTAGAACTGGGCGAAGCGAGCGTCGTAGGTGCCGGATTCGTCGTGGTACTCCTCGTTGCCGATCTCCATGAAGGTGAGATGGAAGGGTGCGGGGTGTCCGTCTTTTGCGCGCTCGGCGCCCCAGTGGGTGGAGGTGTCGCCGGTGACGTATTCGATCTCGTCGAGTGCGTCCTGGACGTATGGCTCGAGGTCTTTGCCTGCGGGAATGTGCTCCTGGAGGAGGGAGTAGCCGGAGAAGACGGCGAGGAGCGGCTCCATGTGTAGGTCTTCGCACCAAGTGAGGTATTCGAGCAGGCCCATGCCGTCGGAGGAGCGGTAGTTCCAGGGTGCGGGGTGGGTGGGGCGGTCGACGAGTGGGCCGATTGTTTTTTTCCACTCGTAGTGCTCGTTGAGGTGTTCGCCTTCGACGTAGTTGCCGCCGGGGAAGCGCAGGAAGGCGGGGTGCATGGCGGCGAGCATCTCCATGAGGTCGATGCGCTTGCCGTTTGGCTCGTCTTTGTAGGTTGGGGGGAAGAGCGAGATGAGGGAGAACCACGCCGTGCCTGGGTGCTGTGCGAGGAACTCGAGATGATTGGCGGCGGATGGGGTTAGCGTGGTTGTTTTGAGGGTGAATTTGTACTGCTGCCATGTGCTGCCGATTGCGGGGACGGTGGTGGAGGCGGCGACTGCGCCGGTGTTGTTGTTGACGAGGCGGATGGTGATGCTGCCGAGTGAGGTACTGTCGGCTTTGGCGTAGAACGAGCCTTGGTATGTGGTCGAAGGATGGAGGCTCATGCCCCAGAAGCCGGTGTTGTAGAAGCCGGCTTGAGATTGTGGGTCGGCGGCGGTGACGGTGAACTTGAGGCTGTGGGGGATGGCGGTGCTGGGGCCGGTGGTCTTGTCGATGGCGATGCTGGCGCGTGAGTCGCCGTTCTGGATGAGGGTCCAGTTTTCGAGGTTGGGTCCGCGGTTTGTCTGGAAGGTACGGTTGCTGACGAGCTCGGCGTAGAGGCCGCCATCGTAGGAGTAGTTGATCTCCTCGGTCATGATGCCGTAGAGCGTGGGGCTTACGTTGGCGATGGGTTTGGCGGTGTCGATGGTGAGGGTGGCGGTTCCTTGCGCGATGGCGGGGAGGGAGATTGCGAGGAGCAGGGAGCCTTGGAGGAAGAGACGCATGCGGAGGAGACCTCGGGTTGCGACGGGATAACGTTTACTTGACGCGTGCAGCCACACTAGTTGACGGTCGGTTCGGCGTCAAGCGTGGCAATCGTTTGTTGGTTTGGATGTCGAAGCGGGTTTGGCTTGGGTGGGTTTGCAGGATTTAAGGCTTGTCGTTGTGTACGGTCGTGTCGAGGTACTTGATGAGGATTACTTCGTTGCCGATGGCGTTGTAGATCAGCTCGTCGACGGTGCCGCTGGCGAGGAGAAGACCGTATCCTCCGGCGCGCATTCCCTGCTCCTTGCGTAGCAGGATGTGGGCGGTGGGGTCGGTATCGGGATTTCCAACGGCGGCGTGGGCGAGGGACTCTTTCTGGAAGCCGGTGCCGGGGTCGCGAACACGGAAGACCATGGTGCGGGCGGTGCGAATGGCATGCACTTCGACGACCTGCTCGGGGTTGAACTTCGCTCCATGTTCCATGGCGTTCATCAGGATCTCCCGAAAGGCCTGGATGATCTCCTGTTTTGCGTCCGCGGGCAGTTGGGCGCTGAGCTCCTTGGCAAACGAAAGAAGCCGCTCGGCTGTGACGAGGCGGCAGTTGGCACGGATGGAGACCCAACCGGGCCGGGCAGAGAGAATTTCGATGTCATCTCGGGATTGGTTGTCGGATGCTGCTTTGGCTGCCAGGGTTGCGATCTCGTGAATGTCGAAGGGAGGGGTGAAACAGCCGAAGACCTGGGCACGTAATGCGGCGATGACCTTGTCGGGGGTGCTGTGTTGGGCAAGGACGATGCACTTCAGGTCGGGCCTGATGGAACGCATCTCTTCGAGAAGCGCGAGGTTCTCATCGATATCGCTGTCGGCGCTGGTGATGACGACGTCGAAGCGGCGGGCACGCAGGCGCTTCAGAGCATCGGCGGGGCCTGCCGAATACACCGTAGATAAGTGAGCGGCCGTGAGTGCGCGACCGATCTCGCGGCTGATCGGGGTGTGACTTCCGATGATGAGAACTCGGCTCATGTCGTGCTCCGGGACGAGTTGAATTCTAGAGCATCAACCTAGGCGAGACCATTGCTCGATGGTGTGATTAGCCTGCTCCGTCAATTGCCGAGAGCGTCGAGGGCTGCTTTGGTTTTGTCGTAGAGGATGCGGGTTTCGGTGGATTGTTTGCGCAGGCCTTCGATGATGTGGGCGGGGGCTTTGGCTGTGAAGGCTTCGTTGCTGAGTTGCTTGTCGGCGGCGGCGAGGCCTTTCTCGTATTTAGCGAGGTCTTTGGTGAGGCGTTCGCGTTCGGCGGGGATGTCGATCTGGCGCTCGTAGAGGACGGCTACGTCGAAGTCTGCGGTGCTGCGGGCGTTGGTGCCGGTGAGTGGCTCGCTGGCGAACTCGACGGCTTGTACGCGCGCCATCTTTGCGAGGACGTCTTGATTGGCGTCGGTGAGCGCGACGATGCGATTGTTGGCGTGGATGACGATTGGGGCGGGCTCTTTTTCGGGGACGCCGAGCTCTTTGCGCAGGCCACGTACGGTGACGATGAGTTCCTGGAGGGTTTGCATCGCGCTGGCGGCGATGGGGTCGGCGGGGAAGTCGGTGGCTTGCGGGTAGCGCGTGAGAGCGATGGATTTTGCGGGTGGCTTGCCTTCGTAGAGGGCATGCCAGATCTCTTCGGTGAGGAAGGGCATGAAGGGACTGAGCAGACGAAGAGCGGCTTCGAAGACGCCGACGAGAGAGGCTAGGGTGAGCGCAGTAATTGCGTTTTTCTCTGCGCCTTCGGTGAAGTTGAGGCGGAGTTTGACGAGCTCGAGGTACCAGTCGCAGAACTCGCCCCAGAAGAACTGGTAGATGGCGTTGGCGGCTTCGTCGAAGCGGTAGTCGGCGAGTGCGCGTTCGACCACGGAGGAGACGGCGCTAAGACGATCGAAGATCCAGCGGGTTTCTAGTGGTGTGTCGGTCGGCAGGGCTAGGGTTTCGTGAAGTGCGGGCGAAGACGGTCGAGCTTCGCTCGATAACCCACCCTTCGCAAACTGCGCGAAGGATGGGCCACCCGGATTTATGGTTGTGTTGTAGCCGGCTGTCTTCGCGTTTTCGATGTTCATGAAGAGGAAGCGGGCGGCGTTCCAGATCTTGTTGGCGAAGGCGCGGTAGCCCTCGGTGCGGGCTTCGCTGAAGGCGATGTCGGTGCCGGGGGAGGCCATCGATGCGAGGGTGAAGCGGACGGCGTCGGTGCCGAAGCGCTCGATGATGTCGATGGGGTTGATGACGTTGCCCTTGGTCTTGGACATCTTCTGGCGGTCGGCGTCGCGGACGAGGCCGTGGATGTAGACCTCGCGGAAGGGGACTGCGTCGGCTAGGGTGCGGGGGCTGCCGTCGGGCATGGGGACGTCGAGCATGAAGTGAGTGCCGAGCATAATCATGCGGGCGACCCAGAAGAAGAGGATGTCGAAGCCGGTGACGAGAAGCTGCGTGGGGTAGAAGGTTGCGAGATCGGGGGTGAGGTCCGGCATACCGGTGTCGGGGTCGGGGTTGGGCCAGCCGAATACGGTGAAGGGAAGCAGGCCGGAGGAGAACCAGGTGTCGAGGACGTCGGTCTCCTGCGTGATGTCGGCGGAGTTGCAGTTGCCACATGTGGTGGGGGTTGTGCGTGAGACGGTGATGCCTGCGCAGCCTTTGCAGTGCCACGCGGGGATGCGATGGCCCCACCAGAGCTGGCGGGAGATGCACCAGTCGTAGATGTTCTTCATCCACTCGTCGTAGGTTTTGCGGTACTGGTCGGGCGTGAATTTGATGTGGCCCTGAGCTACGGCTGCGATGGCTTTGGCTGCGATGCTGTCGCCGCCGGTGTTGGGTGTTTTGTTGACGGCGAGGAACCACTGCTGGGAGAGGCGCGGCTCGATGACGACGCCGGTGCGCTGCGAGAGGCCGATGGAGTTGGTGTGGTCTTTGATCTCGACGAGGAGGTTCTGCGCGGTGAGGTCTGCGATGATTCGTTCGCGCGCTTCGTAGCGGTCGAGGCCGTGGTAGGGCGAGCCGGGGAGAAGGACGTGGGCGGTTTCGTCGAGGATGGTGAGGTTGGGCAGGTTGTGACGCTGGCCGATAGCGAAGTCGTTGGCGTCGTGGGCGGGGGTGACCTTGACGGCACCGGTGCCGAACTCGGGTTTGGCCCAGTCGTCGGCGAGGATGGGGATCTCGCGACCGACCAACGGAAGGATGAGTGTTTTTCCGACCAAATGTTTGTAGCGTTCGTCGGTGGGGTTTACGGCTACGGCTACGTCGCCGAGCATGGTCTCGGGGCGGGTGGTGGCGATGACGATCGAACCGCTGCCGTCGGCTAGCGGGTAGCGGATGTGGTAGAGCTTGCCGAGGCGCTCTTCGTGTTCGACTTCTAGGTCGGAGACGGCGGTCTGGATGCTGGGGTCCCAGTTGACGATGTAGGCGCCGCGATAGATGAGGCCCTGCTCGTAGAGACGGACGAAGGCCTCGTTGACGGCGGGGGAGAGGCGGTCGTCCATGGTGAAGTACTCGCGGGACCAGTCGACGGAGGCGCCGAGGCGCTTCATCTGATCGAGGATGGCGCCGCCGTAGACTTCGCGCCAGGCCCAGACCTTTTCGACGAAGGCGGAGCGGCCGAGGTCTTTGCGGTTTTTGCCCTCTTCTTTGAGCTGGCGCTCGACCATCATCTGGGTGGCGATGCCTGCGTGGTCGGTGCCGGGGACCCAGAGGGAGGTTTCGCCGCGCATACGGTGCCAGCGGGTGAGGATGTCCATCTCGGCCTGATTGAGCATGTGGCCCATGTGGAGACGGCCGGTGACGTTGGGCGGCGGCAAAAGAATGGTGAACTTCTTTGCAGAGTCGTGCGTAGTTTCTGGTGTCGGAACGTCAAACAGATGTTCCTTGACCCAGTACTCGGCCCAGCGTTGTTCGATAGTGGACGGATCGTATGCTTTTGGAAGTTCCTGGCTCATCGGTGTTTTAAGGGTAGCATCCAGTTGCCTTAGCGCGCTGAAGGCTGAGTTGGCGGCGACGGGCCGGAGCTTCGAGAAAAGCGTTTCACGAATGCATGCGTCGCCGTACACTAGCCCACGAGGTCTTCCATGCGTAGATTGCTCCTCGCTGCTGCTCTGTTGATACCTGTTGTATCCCTCGGCTTCTCCAACTCCGGACAGGATCGTGTTGGGGTTGGGACTGACATCGTGATCGCGGATGGAGAGTCTGCGGGCGATATCGCGTGCGCTTTCTGTACGGTGCGGGTTCATGGCGATGTGCGGGGAGATATTGCGACCTTTCTTGGAACAGTGACGGTGGATGCGGGCCGCAATATTGCGGGCGACATCGCTTCGCTGGGCGGAGACCTGGTAATGGGCGAGGATGCCTCGGTCGGTGGCGATGTAGCCATAGCGGCGGGGGAGACGAAGATGGCCACCGGGGCTGCGATTCGAGGCGAGGAGACTGTGTTGCCGGGGCGTATCTGGCTACTGCTTCCGATTGCTCCGTTCCTGATCCTGGCCGGGGTGATCTGGCTGGTTGTCTATGTTGTGCGGCGTAACCGATACCAGTTTCCTGCGTATCCTGGGGGGCGCGGCTTCTAGGCGGCCGTTCCCGGGGATGGCAGGACATTGAACACTGGGAACCTGCCTGCTGTTGTCTGCGTATCAACCGATGCATGCCGTTATCTTTGGGGGAACCTTGCCGACCCACGCGCTCCGCAGCTTATTTCTTATGTTTGTGCTCGCCTCGGCTGCGCTCGGCCAGCTGCCGGGCAATCGGACTTATTTTGGTGAAGACATTTATGTCGCGTCGGGGCAGCAGGTGCATAATGCGACGTGCGTGTTCTGCTCGGTACAGGTGGAAGGCGACCTGACGGGGCACGTCTTTGTGCTGTTCGGCAGCCTGAACCTGAGTGGCCGCGTGGAAGGCGGCGCTACCGTCATTGGAGGCAACGCCGTTGTGGATTCGCAGGCTCGAGTCGGCGGCGATACCGTCGTGCTGGGCGGCAATGCGGTTTACGAGACGGACGAGTCGCTCTCGGGGAGTGCGTATGTGATGGGTGGGCACCTCTCGCACGTGCAGGTAGCGCACGGACAGGAGACGCACCCGCGTATCTCGTTGAGTCCGCTGGTTGCTGCTTTGGCGGGTGTGCTTGCTCTGATGCTTCTCTCTGCCCTTTTATTTGCGCCGCGCGGTCGCCGCCGGGTTGTCGTCAATCAATCTTCGTGACGGTTTTCCTGACTGGACGCCGTTTCACCGAAGCAAGAAAAGAGGATGCAGCTCAACGGCTGCATCCTCTTTTTGTTTGAGATTCGAGTAGGCGTTATGGCAGTTTCCCTTATGGTGTAGGGACTGCAAACGCAGATTCCCTTCGGGAATGACAGCAAAAAAGCGAAAACGATTCTACACCGACTGCGGTGTGACTCCATACCAACTGCGGTGGTGCTCTAGAAAGGGTTCAGCTTGGACAGGCCCTTCTTCTTTTTGTGCTTGCTGTCTGACTCTTCGCTCTTGTCGAAGGCCGGTTTGCCGTTCTTTCCGTTGGCATTGCCTGTCTGCGCGGCTGCCTGTGTTCCAGGCTGGATGTCGTTGACGGCATCGGGAGCCTTGTCCGCTTTCTCGACAGGGGGCAGGGTGGATGCGTTGGTTGGTGGGCCAACTGCTTTCAAGCCGCCGTCGGGGACTGGGGCGGATTGCGCGGGTGTCGCCGCGGGTGTTGCTCCGGTTGCTGCTGCGGCTGGGGTTGCTGGCGGGCCTACTGTTACACCGGGTGTGAGGATCTCAACCCCGACGTTGTTGCCGGCGGCTGGCTGAGCGGTGGGGGCGGCGTTGGTTACGCTGGAGGTTGCTGCCGATCCGCCAGTGTTGCCGGCGTCTGCCGCAGGAACGTCCTGGAGTGCAAGCGGTGCGGCCGGTGGCGCCGGGGCAGCGGCTGCTGGAGCTTCTGATGCTGGAGCCGCCGCGTTCTCTGCTGCCGGCTGCGGGTTGAGGCCAGAAGGATTGCCAGCCGGGGCGTTGGGATTCATCGCGCTGTTGAAGTCGGCCATGATCTTGGTTGTGATGTGTGGCGCGATGGTCGGAGTGGGGTCGGCGAGGGTCGGTTCGCCGTCGCGGGCGGCCATGACTACGTCCGGTTGATGGAGGACCAGGAGGCGGGCGCGATCCTGAAGCCGATACTGGCGGCGGCTGTTTTCAAGCGCGACACTGGCTGCAACCTGCTCTGGAGTGGGTGTGGGGATCGGCAGGCCCATGGCCTCGAGGCGGTCGCGTGCATCTTCGACGTGGGGTGAAGCGGAGTGCTCGAGGACGACCTTCGTGTAGGCAGCGGCAGCCTGGTCATCGTAGATCTTTTCGAGTCTTGCTTTGCCGGCTTCGGGGAGTTTCATGGTGCGAACGAAGCGGGCTTCGGCCTCATACGCATCGCCGAGGCCGACCAGGACGTCGTCCATGTGGCTGAACTGCGGATAGGTGTCGACGACGGTCTGGTAGCGGGCGATGGTCGCGGGGTAGTTGTTGTGCGTGCCGTAGAAGGCGGCGATCGAAGCCTCGCGTGTGGCCATGACCTCCTGGACCTCACGCAGCCGCTGCTTGGCCTGCGGTACCAGGGTGGACTCGGGGAACTGCTGGAGCATGAGGCGGTACTCTTCTTCGGCGTGTGTCGCCTTGGCGTAGTCGCGGTCGGGCTTGTCCATCTGTCGGAAGTAGATGTCGCCGACGCGCATCTGTGCTTCGGCGGCCTCGGGGGCGTTGGGGAAGAAGGTGATGAAGTCCTTGTATTCGCTCTCGGCTTGAGTGAGGGCTGCGGTGCCGCCCTCTTTGTACCAACTGTCGCCGATGGCGAGCTTGGCTTTCATTTGATACTGCGAGTCGGGATAGGTATTGAGGAGGGTCTGGAGATCGAGGCGGGCGACGTCGTAGTGTCCGCGCTTGGTCGCGTCGATCGCCTTGTCGTAGAGCACCTTGTCGGGCAGCTTGGCGTCAGGCGCGTCGGCCGGCTTCATGGTCTTCTCTTTGCGCAGCTCTTTCTTGGTGTCCTTTGATTGGACGACCTTGTCCTTTTTGTTTGGTGTTGCGGAGAGGGTGACGTTCTGCTGGGCTTGCCCATTCGCGTCGGTCGTGGTCTGCGTAGATCCGGTGACTTGCGCCATTGCACTGATGGATCCGATTAAGAGACTTGCGATTGCCATTCCTGCCAAAACGCTGGCCCTGACACTGGGAAAAAAAGAACGCTGATTCATCCGCTATAGACCCCATCCGCCTCGCGCAAGGGCGCTCAGGCTGTGTTCTATTCTAATCGTTCCTATGC
The DNA here is from genome assembly GCF_051013355.1 of Tunturiibacter lichenicola. Taxonomy (GTDB): domain Bacteria; phylum Acidobacteriota; class Terriglobia; order Terriglobales; family Acidobacteriaceae; genus Edaphobacter; species Edaphobacter lichenicola_F. Next base: position 3,373,064 of record NZ_CP132944.1, read on the forward strand.
GACTTGTGCCGGGATAGCTGCTCGGGCGAGCTTGAGAAACTCCTGGGCGTTTTGTTCGGTTTTGCCGGGGCTGAATATGGCAGAACCGGCGACGAGCATGTCCGCTCCTGCTTCGACGACCTGAGAGACGGTATCGTGAGCAACGCCGCCGTCGACTTCGATGCGGAAGTTGAGTCCCATCTCCTCGCGCAGTTCGGTGAGGTGAGCGACTTTGTCGAGTGCCAGGGGCAGGAATTTTTGGCCCCCGAAGCCGGGGTTGACGCTCATGACGAGGACATAGTGCAGCATGGGAAGGACTTCGATGAGGGTGTCGACGGGGGTGGCGGGGTTGATGACGACGCCGGGGAGCATGCCGTGCTGGACGATGTGCTGGAGGGTGCGATGGAGGTGGCGGCAGGCCTCCTGGTGGACGGTCATCATGTCGGCGCCGGCTTCGGCGAAGTCCTGGATGAAGTCGTCGGGGTTTTCCACCATCATGTGGCAGTCGAGGGGGAGTTTGGTGACGGGGCGGAGGGCCTTGACGACGGGAGGGCCGAAGGTGATGTTGGGGACAAAGTGGCCGTCCATGATGTCGACGTGGAGGATGGTGGCGCCGCCGCGCTCGGCGGCTGCGACCTCGTCGGCGAGGTGGGCGAAGTCGGCTGCGAGGATGGATGCGGCGAGTTCGATCACGTGGGTTGCTCCTGTGTGAGAGTTTATCAGCGTGCGGGATGGTGGGTGGGGCGGTAATTCAAGGAAGATGCCTATAATTGCCGCCATGCGCTAGGGGCGTCTACAAAGAAAGCCAAAGTGTCTGGAGGGTGTCGATGCAGAATCGGAAGAGATTATCGTGCGCTTCTTTTCTTCTTCTGGTGGCTTTTGCGCTACAACCTATGGCTTTCTGGGCAGGCACCCGCGCCCCAGATTTCTATGGTGCTACCAACTCGATGTCGCCCTTATAGTAGGTTGGCTTTCCGTTCACGATGTATGGTGCAAACTGGCAGGTCCTAATCTTTGCCATGGCTGCGATCCAATCACTCCCTTTTCCAGGACCGACAGGCCCCATGCCTGTCATCTTTCCTGTTTCGTTGACCGAAACTCTGATCCGGACGACAGTTCCTTTGGCTGTTCCGGGTGGGAGCTTGCCAACCACGCACGAAGTCATTTGCTTCTTCATGTCTTCGACGGAAAGGATCGGCAAAGGGTCTGCCAGATGGGAGGAAAAGTGGAGGACGAGCGGCATCTCCATCTGCTGGGCCACTCCGTCGACGATGAGTGGCTTGAACTTGTATTGCAAAGCCTGCTCCATACCAAAGCTCTCAAGGCCTGGTTGATCCGAGTTATGCTTCGCGGTCTCCCTGACCTGTCCCGTGCGGTCTGTTCGTGCGTAGACAATCATGTATCCGTCGGTCTTGCCTTCCCGTACCGTTGGCCATTGGATCTCCGGCGCCTTTTCGACCAGACTCTCTTCCGTGAGCGTTGATACAAATGTTGTCGATATTCTTTGATCGCATGGTGTCGCTGTACTCACGGTAAACATCGCTCCATCGGGTTGCTGGAGCTCTTCAAGCTTCACAAGTTTTCCCACAACTGGCTGAAAGTCGAGCACGTCGGTCTGATAGGTCCGCGCAATCTGCTTATCGCCAAATTTTTTCCAGTCCTTGAACTCCATCGAGTCATTGAAAGTCAAAATGTAAGAGAGACGGGGTTCGGGCCCGGTAAAGCAGACCTGCCCCCACGTTGTCTGATCGGTTATTCCATTAGGACGATCATCGCGGCGTAGACAGCTTTGCGTTACCTGAGCGCCGATCACAACCGTGCCGTCACGAAAGTTCTTCGCCATCGGTACGGGGTCGATGAGCGCTAGAACGAAGTTCTCCAGCCAACGTGGGTAATAATCTCCCTCGTTCTTCTCTTGAACCAAATCCCCATTTACCGTCTTCGATTGGCTGAACTTCGGAGATGTGATTTTCAAGGTATATTTCGTCTTGTTCACCCACCAGACTTCAATTCTCCCCGAATATGGAGTTCCGGTGGTTCCAATTTCCATGACGGCATGAAAGGGTTTGCCATCGTAGGTTGGAGAGGTTGCCTTTAGAGCGCGATCAAGCGCGATCGTTCCATCTATTTGCTCGCCCGCGACTTGGGGGATTCCTGACACTTGTGCTGATATTTGAGGCGCAAACGGACACAAGCTTGCAATTAAAACAAACCGACCAAAGGCTCGACGCATTTCCGAATGCTACATCAGAATGTTTGCCTTAGAAAAAATGTGTGATTAGCGGTTCTTTGGTAGCACAGGGACGACTCTTTCGACGTCGGGGCGGCCTTCGTGGAGGACTTTCGTCTTGATGTCTTTTGCGGCTTCTTTGGCGGCGTCGCGTTGGGTTTCGGCTAGTGGTTTCGGGTCGCCGAGGACCATGCGGGCTGCGCCGCGGAGGACCTTGCGGATTGGCCACGCTCCCTTTTCGCCACTGTCTTCATTTGGGAAAAAGATCTCGCCGACGCGTTGCTTTTCGGGGCGGTAGTACCAGCGGCGTAGCAGGGAGAGATGGTCGCTTAACAAAGCGAGATCGTTCGATGGCTCGATTCTTTTTTCGAGCAGCGAGAGAACGTTGGCCGCTCGCGTCTCGGGAGAGTCGGCTGCTGCGGCCTCGCCTTCGAGCGGGACGGCTTGCAACATTAACGGCTGTGCGAAGAGGGAGCTGCCGACGCTTGTCTGCTCGCGTACGGCGCGGACTCCGAGGGTCGAGAGGCGTTCGGGACCGACGATGCAGCCGCCGTCTAGGAGGAATAACGATGCTTGTTCGGTGTGCTCCTGCTCCTGACCTGCTGCCTGCACGATGACTCCTCGCAGTTTGGGGATGGGGCGGACGAGCCAATCGACGAGGGCTTGAGCGGCCTTCACCTTTTGCCACTGCGCGTGGAGAGCAGCGGCTTTTTCGAACTGCATTGCGGAGGAGGCTACCTCGCGTTCGAGGCCGATGTCGATGACCATGCTTTCGCCGCGGGTGTCGAAGAATTTTTTTACGGCTGCGGTCTCGGCGGCGTACTCGTCCGGGGTGCAGGCTTGTTTGCAGGGCTCGATACACTTCTTCATCTCGCCGTAGACGCAGCCGGGGTGCTCTGGATAAGGGGCGAGGTCTTCGTAGCAGCGGCGGAGTTTGAAGAGGTCGAGGACGGCGTCGCAGTAGCGCTCGGCGGCGAGGCGCGAGGGGAAGGGGCCGTACATCTGCGCGAGGTCGCGCTTGGAGAGCTTGTTGGTGGAGTAGACGCGGGGAAAGGCGTTCTCCATGGTCATGCGGAGAAAGTATGGGGTGTGGAGTTTGAGGCGGCGGCGGGCTTCGGTGTATCCGAAGTGCGCGGCGGTGGCCTGGTAGAGGACGAGGGAGGATTCGAAGGTTGAGCCGGTGACGCAGTACTCGATGCGCACTACTTTTTCGCGGAGGTTGAGACGCTTGGATTGCGACTCGGGTGGGTCGAGGAGGCGACGCATGCGACGGCGGAGGTCGGTGGTTTGCGTGAGGTAGGGGGCATCCTCTTTTCTTGCGCCGCAGAGTGCGAAGACGCCGGGAAGTGGAGGGATGGTGCGTAGAATCTCGTCTGCCTGGGCCGGAGTGAAATCTAGCGCGTGTTCGAAATGGAAGGTCGTTGCCACACCGAGAATTGTAGTCGCGGTTAACTCACGATGCGCTACAACTTACGCGCCTGCGATTGTCATGCAAATTTCCGATAGCATGAACGGGCAATCACCTGTGAGGTTTTCTTGTTCAACGTTGAGCCACAAGAACAATGGGATGCAAAGGAAGCCGTCGAGTTCGAAGTTTACGTCGCAGCTAGGCATAGAAAAATGATCAAAGCGGCGGCGTGGGCAGGGACGGCGCTCCTGGTGAACATTTTATGCATCGTGCCATTTGCGAAAGGAAACTTTCTGCACGGCTATGCCGAGCCAGTCGGCAGAATCCTTGTGTACTGTGCGATGGCTTTCTTTCTCTGGTTTGTGTTGCGCGTCGCCTTCGTCTGGTCGTCTTGGCAAAGCGCTAGAGAGACAAGACGCGAGTTCGGCGACCCGCAATGATCATGTTTTACGCGCCTGCGATTGTCATGCCTTCGATGCGCATTGTGGGAGCGGCGCTGGCTCCGCGGAAGACGAGGTCGTTGCCGATGGCTACGATGTTTTTGTACATGTCTTTTAGGTTGCCGGCGATGGTGATCTCTTCGACTGGGTAGGCGAGTTCGCCGTTCTCGATCCAGAGGCCGCTGGCGCCTTGGGAGTAGTCGCCGGTGACGAGGTTGACGCCGAAGCCCATCGTTTCGGTGACGTAGAGGCCGGATTTGATGTCGCCGATAATTTGTTCGGGTGTGAGTATGCCTGCTTCGAGGAAGAAGTTGCCGGCGCCGATGCCAGGGTTGCCGGCGAGTCCGCGTGAGGCGTTGCCGGTGGATTTCATGTTGAGCTTGCGCGCGGTGTAGGTGTTCATGACGTAGTTCTTCAAGATGCCGCGTTCGACGAGTACGGTGCGGCGAGTGGGGAGGCCTTCGCCGTCGAAGGGCTTCGTGCCGAAGCCGCCAATTCCGTCGTGAATGATTGTGCCGTCGTCGATGACGGTGATGTTTTCGCCTGCGACGCGCTCGCCGAGCATTCCGCTGAAGAAGGAGGCGTTGCGGTAGATGGCGTCGCCGTTGGCGGCGTCGAAGATGTTGCCGATGATGGAGCGGGCGATCTCGGGCGAGAAGACGACTGGAGCTTTCTGGGTCTTGACCTGACGTGCGCCTAGCCGCTTCAACGTGCGGCGGGCGGCTTCCTGGCCGATCTCTTCGGGGTTCTCCAGTTTTGTTACGGTGCGCGAGTTGGAGAACCAATAGTTGCGCTGCATGTTGCCCTTTTCGTCGTGGGCGATGGGTGCGGCAGAGAATCCGCAGTAGCTGCGGCGGTATTCGCCGGTGAAGCCACGTGAGTTCATCAGGATTTTGTGCGAGGTAGAGGTGTCGAAGTCGCCGCCGCCGGAGTTCTGGATGCGCGTGTCGTAGGCCATAGCAGCGGCTTCGGTGCGGCGTGCGATCTCGATGCGCTCGGCTGGCGGCATCGCGTTCACATCGTCGAAGTAGAGGTGCTGATCTTCTTCGATCTTTCCGAACTCGTGTGCTTCGGGCAGGCCGGCGAATGGATCTTCGCTGGTGATCTTTGCGAGGGTGATGGCGCCTTCGACGAGGCGTGTGATGCTCTCGGTCGAAAAGTCGGAGGAGGAGGTGCTGGCGGTGCGCTGGGCTTTGCCTGAAGCGATGAAGACGCGGAGGCCTACTGCTCGCGAGCCTGACTCCTTCAGGGTTTCGACTTGTCCGAGCCGCACGAGCGCTGAAAATTCGTCGCCTTCGTAGACGACGGCCTCGGCATCGGTGGCTCCGGCTTTGAGGGCTTTTGAAAGTACGTCTGCGGCGAGGGTTTGGAGGTCGGTGGTGGTCTGAGTCGGCATTGCCTTGAGGATACCGCTTTTCGGATTTGTGGACGAGGAAGCGTTGGCTACAGGACCGAGGCAGGAGTGTTCATTTCGAACGCGTGACGACTTCGTGGTCGCGCCTTGTATGCGGTGGTGTCTATAGTTTGTTCCAGGAATGTTATCTGCGGGCTGGGTTTGCGGACTTCGATTGGTTACGATTGGCAGTGTGCCGCAAGCTCAGGACAGCAGAAGTTTTATCGCCAAAGAAACATCTTCGCCGTTGCAGAAGAGCGGTCTTTCGCGCTTCGCCTTAATGGTTTCGATGTTCGTGGCGCTGGTGTTTTTGTATTTGCGAGGCTTTCTGCTTTCGGGAGTTCCTCTGGTCGCGGTTGGCGACGAAGATTTGTTCTTAGGCCGGGCTGTGCACATCCTGCATGGCAGCGTGATGTACCGCGACTTCTTCGAATTGGTGACTCCGGGCACGGACCTTTTGTATGCGGCGGTCTTCCGGCTCTTCGGCGTGCATGCGTGGGTGATACAGGCGTGCGGTGTGGCGTTCGGACTCGCGATGTTTTATGTGGTGACTTCGATTGCGGCAAAGATAGTGCGCGGGCCGTTTGTTCTGCTCCCGGGCGCACTGTTCCTGGTCTTTGATCTGAACAGTGCACACGATCTAACGCACCATTGGTTCAGCACGCTTGCTGCGCTGATTGCGGTCAATGTTCTTATGGGAGGTGAAGGTGCTGTGCGAGTCGCGTGGGCGGGCGTGTTCTGCGCGTTGGCGACTTTGCTGACACAGACGCAGGGCGCTCTCGTCTTTACCGCGATGCTGGTCTATCTGCTGTGGAACAGGGGTTCGACCGGCGAAGCAAATACAACGCGAGCACGGCTTGCTGCGTTTGTGCTGCCCTATGCTGCGGTGGTTGCCGGAGTGCTTGGATACTATGTCTACAGGGCCGGTTTGCATGTTGTCTTCTTCGACCTGGTTGAGTTTGCTCCACGATTTTTGACTGGTGATGTGAACTCACCGCGAACGTATCTTCATCAGTTTCCGCGGGTCAGCGGCCCGGGTGACGCGTTTCGAGCGATCCCTTATGTGTTTATCTACGCGGTTGTTCCGTACGTGTACTTCGCAGGACTTTACCAGCTCTGGCGCACACGCACGGACGCGCCGCAGGGGCAGCGTCGTCATCTGATGTTGCTGCACCTAGTGGGGCTGGCTCTCTTTCTTTCCATCGTGAGCGGGCCGAGGTTTTTTCGTCTGTGTACGGTCGCTCCCCCTGCAATTCTTGTCTTCGTATGGTTGTGCAGCGGGGCTGCGCGGATGATGACGGTTGTCCGCGGCGTTCTCTGGACGGCAACAGCTGTGTTTGCGGTTGTGTTGTCGGTGCATCGTGTGACGCAGTGGCATGGCGTGCTCGATCTGCCGATTGGCCGCACGGCTTTTGTCGATCGGCTTCAGTTCAATGAGTTTCGATGGCTCGCGGAGCATACTCAGCCGCATGAGCCCTTCTTTAATAAAACTGCCTTATCCCTCTATCTCGCGCTCGATACGCCTGAGGTTGTGGAGTTCATCAACGAAGATGGCTTCACGCGGCCAGAACAGGTGACCGCAGTTCTGGCATGGCTTGAAGATCATCGTGCGCGCTTCATCGTGATGTTTCCGCAGGACAGCAGAGGGGCGGCGACGACGCTTAGCAACTCCGCGCCGTTCCGCAGGTACGTGCAAGAGAACTATCACCTGACCCAGGTGTTTCCTCTGGAGGAGCAAGGTGCGCCAGAGGAGTTGTGGGAGCGACGTGCTCAGAGGCCTTGATGCGGGCCTGAACGTGCCCTCGATGCGGCTGTATCCTTCCGTCCGGCGGCGAGCCTCCGCTAACGGACGGGCGCTGCGGAAGGTCTTGCCTGGCGGCCATCCGTGGCCTTGAGGAAGTACATGCCTGCGGCGCAATACTCGGAGTCGGTCTTCAGCTTGTGTTCGATGTGGGTTGCTGGGCCGTCTTCGGAGCGGCGCTTGAAGAGCTTCACCGCGCCACCGCAGCTCATGCAGCGGAACTCTGTGTCGTTGTCTTCGAGCGCTACCGCGATGGGCTTAACTTTCCAGAATGACTCATAGCCACCGGTCGCTCTGACACGGCGGCGCTTTACTTCGCACTCGTAGAATTTTTCACGTTCGGCTGCCATAGGAGACCTCGGGGTGGTGCGGTTAGTCGAACCGTTGAGTGGTTCTTTCAGGTGTCGTGCGGGGCCGAGGTTAGTTTTTGCAGAAAACAGTGGCGTTACTCTACGGGGTGTTGCGAATGTCTGGGCTCTCGGCCGTCGGTTGCCTTCTTGAAGAGCAGGCCGTTGGCGCAGTACTCGGAGTCAGCCGTGGACTTGTGTTCGACGTAGGGGACGCTGCCGGTTTTACCGTTGCGGCCGAGAAGCTTGACGACGCCGTAGCAGTCCTTGCAGCGGAACTCGGTGTCGTTATCGACCAACGCGTCCGCGACCGGCTTTACCTTCCAGAATGGCTCATAGCCTCCGCCAACTTTCACGCGCCGACGTTTTACTTCGCACTCGTAGATCTTTTCGCGTTCGACTGCCATTATTGTCCCGTTCCCCCGACCGTCATGCGGTCGAGCTTTACTGTGGGCATGCCTACGCCGACGGGCACGCTCTGCCCGGCTTTGCCGCAGGTGCCGATGCCCTCATCCAAGGCGAGGTCATTTCCGACCATGGATACGTACTTCAGCGCTTCAGGACCGTTACCGATCAAGGTTGCTCCCTTGACTGGCCGTGTTACTTTTCCGTCTTCGATCAGATAAGCCTCGCTGGCGGAGAAGACGAATTTGCCGTTCGTGATGTCGACCTGACCACCGCCGAAGTTCACTGCGTAGAGACCACGCTTGACGCTCTTGATGATGTCTTCGGGCATGTCTTCGCCGTTGAGCATGTAGGTGTTGGTCATGCGGGGCATCGGGATGTGGTGGTAGCTCTCGCGGCGACCGCTGCCGGTGCTGGGGGTGTTCATCAGGCGACCGTTGAGCTTGTCGGTGAGGAAGCCTTTGAGGATGCCGTTCTCGATGAGGACGGTCTCCTGGGTTGGGTTGCCTTCGTCGTCCATGTTGATGGAGCCGCGACGACCGGGCATGAGGCCATTGTCTACGACGGTGACCTTGGTGCTGGCTACCTGCTGGCCGATGAGGCCCGCGAAGGCAGAGGTCTTTTTGCGGTTGAAGTCGGCTTCGAGGCCGTGACCGACGGCTTCATGGAGCAGGACGCCGGGCCAGCCGGGGCCGAGGACGACGGGCATCTCGCCGGCTGGGGCTTCGATGGCTCCCAGTTGCAGGATTGCGGTTCGGGCGGCCTCGCGGGCGTGGTGTTCGGGAGACTTGTCGCCTTCGAAGAAGTCCATGGTGACGCGACCGCCGCCGCCACTGGTGCCGCGAGCGGTGTTGACGCCGTCCTGGGCGATGACGAAGACGTTGAGCCGAGCGAGGGGTTGGGTATCGCTGGCGAAGGTGCCGTCAGAGGCGGCGACGAGGATGCGGCGAAGCTCGTCGTTGAAGCTGGCTCGAACCTGTGTGATTCGAGAGTCGTAGGCGCGGGCGGCCTTGTCGGCGCGCTGGATGAGGTCGAGCTTGGCGGCGATCTCGGCGTCGCTGGTTGCGCCGGCGACAGGGTAGAGAGGGGGTGTCGGTCTGGCGGAAGCCGCTCATCAGTTCTTTGGCGGGGCCATTGGCGATCAGGGCCGCAGTTCGCGCTGCTCGGAGGAGGCGGTCGCTGGAAAGGTCGTCGGTGTAGGCGTAGCCGGTGCGCTCGCCGGAGACCACGCGGATGCCACAACCTACGCTGATTCCTTGACTTGCGGATTTGACCAGAGACTCGTCGATGCCAAGGGATGTTGAGGTAACCGACTCAAAATAAAGGTCAGCGTACTCGCCTCCCGCTGATAGGGCTTCCCCAAGACAGCGTTCCATCAGGCGTTCCGACAAACCAAGTTTCTCGATGAAGTAGCGTTTGTGGTCGGGAGGGGGTATGGTCATCTAGATTGATTCTAGGCTTCGCAGAGGGCTGGGGCAAATAGGACTGTCGCGCGGGTGAAGGTGGAGTATGCCTTTTGGGCATACTTTCTCGATTGCCGGGTGGGCTTCGTGTTGGAGTGTTCAGCGGCCGTGTGAGGGGTCGGCGGAGCTGGAAACACTTAGATCTAAAGTGAATTTGGGGAGTTCGGGGGCGTAGCAGTTGCCGTCGGAGGCGTAGGTTTTGCTGCAGGATGCGGTGATCTCCCTGCGGCGGGGAGACTGTGCGTACTGCCACGCTGTGACGTCGGGCGTGCCGCTGGCGGAGAGGGGCGGAGGTTGCATGGTGCAGCCGTTGGCTGGGGGGCAGGCGTCCTGGTACACCCACATCGCGATCTCATGGAGGTGCTGCGCTGCGACTCGTTCGCGGATGTCCTGAATTGTGGTGATGGTCTTGCCGGGTGCGTCGTTGACGGGCTGGCCGCTGGCGTAGGCGCCGGGAAAGTAGCTTGAGCGGGCGACCTCTTCGGTCCATGCGAAGAAGTAAGCGGATTGATCGGCGGTGAGGCGGCCGCCTTCTTCCTGGTCGAGAAAGATGATGGTGTGCGTGGGGAAGTGTTCGCGCTTTGCGGCTGCGACGGCGTCTTCAGCGTCTTTGGCTCCGAGCGCTGCGGGTGTGACGCCGGTTCGTTTTGATTTTTTTATTTCGGCTTCGAGCCGACCGTTGGCGAGCACTATGAAGCCGAAGCCGTTGCGAAGTAAGACATCGCGTTTGCCCTGCCAGCTGTTGTGCTTTTCTCCAGGCGGATTGTTAAGCCAGTATCCGGCGAAGGCAAGGTGCCGGTGCAATACGGGCAGCGCTGCCTCTCCTGGATATTCGTTGTTGTCGAAGCCCACATAGGTGACGCTGGTTGCGGCGGACTTCGCTGCGGCCGCTTGCGCGTGGCTTTGTGGTGCACAGAATGTCGATGCGGTGACAAAGAACGTAAGGAGGTGTGTTGCAAACGGTCGCATAATTGAGCCTGAGGTCCTCAGCAGAATCTTCATAGAGGTTACACAACGCCATGTGCTAAGTTGCATGTTAGGTGTAGAGGGGGCGTATGGCTTTGAGTGATGTTGACCCGAGGTATCCTATAGGCGAGTTTGAAGCGCCTGCAACCATCACGCCGGATGAACGCACCGGGGCGATTGCGACTCTGGCTGAGCTGCCTGAGCAGCTGCGCAATGCGGTTGATGGGTTGAGCTTCGCCCAGCTGAGTACTCCCTATCGTGACGGTGGCTGGACGTTGCGGCAGGTGGTGCATCATGTTGCGGACAGCCATATGAATGCGCTTGTTCGGGTTAAGCTCGCGCTGACCGAAGAGTGGCCTGTGGTGAAGCCGTATGATGAAGCTGCCTGGGCAAAACTACATGATATGACCGCGCCGATCGAGTGGTCGCTGGAGTTGATCGAAGCGCTCCATGCGCGATGGGTGATGCTGCTGCAGTCTCTCAATGAACAGCAGTGGTTGCGAGGGTACAACCATCCGGAGGATGGTCCGGTGTCGGTTGAGCTTGCCGCTCTGACCTACGCGTGGCACTCGCGCCATCATGTCGCGCAGATTACGCATCTGCGCGCCAAAGAAAACTGGTAACGAACGACTACATGGCGAATATTCAGATAGCTACTATGCCGAGCGAGATCGATCGCTGCTTTTCGGTGATGCGACAGCTGCGTCCGATGCTCGTTGCAAGTGAGTTTGTAGGCCGCATCCAGACTCAGCAGGCTGAGGGATACCAGCTTGCGTTTCTTGAAGTGGATGAGGCCGTCGTCGCGGTCGCAGGATTTCGCGTACAGACGCTTCTGTGGAGCGGCAAGACACTCTACGTGGATGATCTGGTTACCGATGAAGCGGCACGCTCCAAAGGCCACGGCGAGTCGATGTTGACGTGGCTGATCGCGCTGGCGAAGGAAGCCGGATGCACGACCTTCATGCTCGACTCGGGAACGCATCGCCACGAGGCTCACGCATTTTATTTTCGGCATGGTTTGCGAATCTCGGACTTCCACTTCAAGCTTCCTTTGTAGGTTCCGTCGTCTCTCTACACTCCGCTGCACATGCGCAAATGTGTTAAGGTTCGGCTATGCCGCCAAGAGCTTCCTCCGCGGAGCCTGTGCAGACGGTGGAGCAGATCTCCGCTGCACTTGAATCCTTTCTCTCCGAATCACCTCGTGCCGTGGTGCTTGAAGATGGCAAGGTTCTCTTCGACATGCGCGAGGCAAAGTACAAGCTTGCAACCGAGCATGGTCGCTGCACGTTGCATCTCTGGGGCGAGGAGCGCAATCTTGTGCGGCGGGTGGGTGGTACCACGCTGCGCAACGGAGTGCTGCGGCTGAGTACGCATCGCTTTGGGCAGACGAAGCCACAGACGCTTGAACTTGTAACCGATCGCGATCGTCGAACGCCATCCACGCGCGAGGCGACTCGAGTGAAGTATCTGCGGGTAATGGAGCGGGTGCTTCTGCGTAGCTTTCCCGAGTTCAAGACCGATGCATTTCGTACTGCGATGGATTTGGAAAAGAGCTTTGGTCCGGCGTATGCGCGCGGGTCGCTGGTGCAGGGGCAGAAGGCCTGGGCTGTGATCGCCGTGAACGAGGAGGAGACGCAAGCTACGGTTGATGGCATCCTGACGCTGGGGATCTTGTGGCTGCAGCATTGCCGGGAGTCAGGTGACGGACGGAGGGTCTATCAGGGGTTGAAGCTGATCGTGCCGCGCGGGATGGCGTCGCTGACTCTTTCGCGGATGGCGTGGCTCAATGCGAACGTTGCGCAGTGGGAGTTGTGGGAGCTGGATCAGAAGTCTGAAGAGATGGAGCAGCGAGATGCTGCTGATCATGGGAACCTGACTACTCGATTGATGCATGCTCCGAATGACGAGGCAGCGCAGGCGCGCTTCGCTGAATCGAGGCTGCGTGTGATGGCTCTTGTGCCTGAAGGGATGCGCGAGGTCGTGGAGCAGCGTCTCCGCAGTGGTACGGAACTTGCGTTCTTGTTGCATGGCCTCGAATTTGCTCGAGTGCGGATGGGATATGCGGGCAACTCGTTCAATAGCGCGCAGGAGATCACCTTTGGTGCGGGTGCGAATGAGACTCCGCTGACCGAGGAGAATGAGGGTGAGCTACGTGAGCTGGTGGCGAGGCTGTTTGCGCGGCGCGTTGCTGGTGGGGACAAGCGCGATCCGCTCTACCGGATGCAGCCTGAGCGTTGGCTTGAGAGTGTGTTGCGACGTAACGTGGAGCCGCTTGACGTGCGGCTCAATCCGAAGCATGTCTACACACAGGTGCCTGCGTTTGCAGCTGCTGATCGTGGAATGCTGGACCTGCTTGGTGTGACCGACGATGGACGGCTGGCGGTTATTGAGTTGAAAGCCGATGAGGATCTGCACCTTGCGTTGCAGGGGCTTGATTATTGGGTTCGAGTGCGATGGCATCATCTGCAGAACCCCGATAACATTACCGGTCTGGGCGAGTTTCAGCGGCATGGCTACTTCGGCGGGCTGCGGCTGTCGACTGAACCTCCGCGGCTTTACCTTGTGGCACCTGCACTGCGAATTCATCCTGCGACAGAGGTCGTGCTGCGGTATCTTTCTCCTCGTGTTGAGTGGACGCTGGTGGCGCTCGATGAACGCTGGCGCGCCAATGTGAAGGCTGTCTGGCGGAAGCGGAGCAGGGATTAGGATCGCTTTCTTGATGTGGGAGGGTTTTATGATTCTCCGAAATCGGCTGGCCTTGTGGGTGGTGGCAGTGTTGCTGATGTCTTCTGCATTGGCGCAGGCGAAGACTGTGACGCTCGGTGCCGCGGATAACAGAACGGATGTGTTTTTAAATTTGGGAGACACTCTCGAGGTGGAGCTTTCTTCCGGGCAGGTTAACGGATTTCGCTGGGTCTCTCATCTGCCAAATCCTTCAACGCTGACGCCGCTGAACGACGAGGTGCTTCCTGCAGACAAGAGTGCTCGCGTGCCCGTGCAGATTGCGCGATTTCGATTCAACGCGGCGACTGTGGGGGATACGGCGCTCGTGTTTGGTTTTGAGAGCGCGGTAAAGACGCCAGGTGCGGCTCCGCAGGATACGTCTGCGTACTCCGTGCGCGTGCATGTTGCTCTGGGATCTCCGCAGCTAGGGACGGCAGTTTTGTACGGTGTCTATAAAGGCACCCTGCCTTGTGCGGACTGCAGTGGTTTGGAGACTGTGCTGAGGCTGTATGCAAAGGGAAAGTTCGACACGACGTATGCGTTTTATGTTCGGACGCAGACTTATCGTGGAGCGCCACATGGGTATGTGGTGCTCTCGGATCGTGGGGAGTGGGCGGTGCTTCGCGGGGATGCAACCAATCCTGATGCAACTGTCTATCAACTCAATCCGGATGATGAGCAGCACTCGGACTCGTGGCTGGTGAGCGGGCAAGGAAGTTTGCTCCTTCAGCTTGATCGGGATCAGAAGCCGATTGATTCAAAGATGAATCTAACGTTGCGCCGGGTGAACTAGTCGCAGTAGGCGGCGGCCGACGCGAGCATCGTTTCGTCTATTTCGGCGACGGCATCTTCCCTTTCGAGAGACGTCTCGCGGTTCGAGAAGAAGTTTTCGATTGCGCCGAGGACTGCGTCGCCGTTCTTCGATTCGAAGATCTGCTTGCGGAGTGCGCCGCCGCCGGGGACACCGTGGGTGAACCAGCTGGCGAACTGCTTCATCTTGCCGACGCAGTCGCGGTGACGTTGCTCGCGTGCAACCTGGCCCGCGGCGGTAATGGCTTCGGCGCGTGCAGCTTCGGCTCGCTCTTCGATGGTGATCTCGTCGACCAGCATCTGGAAGTAGGTGCGGATCATGCGGTAGCGGTCCTGATCGGTGGGCTGATCGTAAGTGCCTACACCGGTTGCTTCCTTCGAGGCGGTGTACTGGGCGATCTGACGAAAGATCCATGGATTTGACGGCGCGGTGCGACCGATCATGACGGCGTCGCAGCCGGTGATGTCGACCATCGCGGCTGCGTCTTCGGGGGTGCGGACGTCTCCGTTGCCTATGACTGGAATTTTTACCGCGTCTTTTACCGCTGTGATGTACTCCCAACGGGCCTGGCCGGTGTAGCCGTCTTCGCGGGTGCGGGCGTGGAGGGCCACGGCGTTGAGGCCGCAGTCTTCGGCCATCTTTGCGAGCTCGACGCAGACGATGTGTTTGTCGTTCCAGCCCATGCGGAACTTTACGGTGAAGGGAATCGTGACGGCTGCGCGGACCGTCTTGAAGATGGTTTCGATCAGTGGCAGGTCACGCAGCAGGCCGGAGCCTCCATTGCACGCGACGACGCGCTTGGCTGGGCAGCCGAGATTCAGGTCTACGAGATCGAAGCCAGCGTCCTGCACGATGCGCGCTGAGTCGGCCAGCGTTACGGGGTTTGAGCCGAAGAGCTGCGCCGAGATCGGGTGCTCGTCGTCGTAGTAGGTGAGGTAGCGCTTGCGCTTGGTCTCGCGCATGCGGGAGAGGCCGTCGGCGGAGGTGAACTCCGTCATGATGAGGCCGCAGCCTGACTGTTGGTTCGATGTCATGCTGTCTACATTCGCTCTGCGGTCGCCTGCGCCATCGGTCCTATCAGTGAACTGGCTGGCATTCTTGATGAAGCGGCGGAAGACTGTGTCGGTAACCCCGGCCATGGGGGCGAGCACCGTCGCGGGGGCGATCTTTACGTTGCCGATGGTGAAGCTGGCAGGCACGCGGGAGTGCTCGGGCATCGTGTGCTCGGCTGGATCGTCCCAACGCTTCTGCTCGAGGGTGTAACGCTTCTTCATGGCAAGTGCTCGTGGTTCTCTTTCCTGCTTAGTTTAGACAAAACAAAGGCCCCCGCGTGTGCGGAGGCCTCGATGTGGTTTAGGCGTCCGCTTACTTTGCGGCAGTCTCGGCCTTGCCGGCGTCCGACTTGGCGAACTTGCGGCGGAAGCGCTCGACGCGACCTGCGGTGTCGATAAGCTTCTGCTTGCCGGTGAAGAACGGGTGGCAGGCAGAGCAGATTTCGACGACGATGTCGCCTTTGTGCGTGGAGCGGGTCTCAAACGTGTTCCCGCAGGCGCACTTGACGTGGATGTTGTCATACTTCGGGTGAATACCTTCTTTTGGCATGGTAACTAATCCTTTTCTCTGATCTCGATTATGCCTGCCGGCTCGCGGATCGCTTGCAACGGTAGAGTTCACGTCACATCGAAGGGCCTGTCGCGCCGCCGCTTGCGCCTTATTTCAGAGCGCTCAAGCAGTTTCCTCAGTTTAACTCAGATTCGCACAGGGGGCAATTGGATTCAGATGCTGCCATACTGGAACCACGGCCATGAGTGAAGTTTGTACGATATGCGGTGGATCGGGTCTGCGGATCATGCAGGAGGATGGCAGGCAGTTTGTCAAAGACTGTGTCTGCCGGGTGCAGCGCCGCGCTGAGCGGATGCTGGGGCGTGCCCACATCCCAAAACGCTATGAACACTGCTCTTTGGAGAGCTATGAGACCAACTTTCCGTCCTCGAACCGGTCACTCGGGCTTGCTCATCTGCGTGCGAGAAAGTTCGTTGACAGCTATCCAATCGAGACGGCGGGAACTGGTCTGCTGCTGACTGGATCGATCGGGGTTGGGAAGACTCATCTCGCGGTTGGCATTCTTCAGGCACTCGTGGCGGAGCGTGGCGCGACCGGGCTCTTTTTTGACTATCGCGACCTTTTGAAACAGGTCCAAAACAGCTACAACCGGCAGGTTTCGGCGACGGAGCTTGAGATCCTTGCGCCCGTGTTCGATGCGGAAGTACTTGTTCTGGATGAACTTGGCGCCTCCAAGCCGACTGACTGGGTGTGGGATACAGTCGCGCACATTCTAAATACTCGTTATAACGATCGACGCACCACGATCATTACGACGAACTATGCCAATGCCGGGCCGTTGGGCATAGAGAGTGGACCTCGTTCGGTGATGCGCGAGGAGACGCTAGGGGATCGTATCGGCGAACGCATGCGTTCCAGATTGCAGGAGATGTGCGTTGTGGTTGAGATGCAGGGGGAAGATTTTCGTCAGAGGGTCAAGCGCGCAAGCTTTGTCTAACCGCGTACCTTGCTGTCGGCATTACAGCAGCGAGATGAGTAGAAGGAAGCCAGCGGTCAGTGCAGCGAACTGGTAGAGCCGGTCGGCAGCGACTGGAATCACCGCCTCAGCTGCATCAGAGGTCGGCAGAACGTCTATCGGAGTTTCATCCTGTTCATTCATCTTCGGCCTCCGCTGAATGTCGTTTAAGTGCTTGTAACAGACTGATCTATATCAACCTGACAACCTATAGATGTTCCTAAACGCGATAATGCATCAAGAAGTTGGGTGTCTGTGATGAAAATCCGGCGAAGTTCCGCCCCGTGTACCGCCCGGTTCATTTCGGGACGCCACGCGGAGACCGGTGGAGGACTCAAGGGGTATAAAATCTCGGCTTATGAGCGAACCGCACCGGCCACTCGATCCATCGATTGATCCAACTGCAAAGACTCCGAGTTCTTCCGCCGTCGACACGAACAAAGTCAGCCAACCTGCGATGTTTAGCAATAAACCGCCCGAAGGTGGCGGAACTCCTATCGCAGTGTGGGGCGTGGCTGGATTGGCGGTGCTGGCAGTCGTGATTGGGCTCTTGTTTGCGACTCGCCATAAGCCACAACTTCCTCCTAATACCATTCAGCCACTGGCGGCCTATGCTGCCGATCTCTCGCTTACACAACTTGCGATGAGCGAATCCACCAGCCTCTCGGGCGGGAAGTCAACTTTCATCGACGGACACATCCAGAACACCGGTAGCCAGACCGTCTCCGGAGTTACCGTGCAGGTGCTCTTCCGCAACGACGAAGCTATGCCGCCACAGGTGGAGACGCTGCCCCTTTCTCTCATCCGTACGCGTGAGCCATATATCGACACCCAGTCGGTTGAAGCTTCGCCCTTGAAGCCGGGTGACGAGCGGGACTTTCGCCTTATCTTCGAGAGTATCCCGGCGAATTGGAACACCCAGATGCCCGAGGTTCATATCGTCCGGGTCGAGACAAAGTAGAGGGGCCGAACTTTTCGACCGGGTAATAGTTACTGGCCGCTCGGGAACTTTTTGCGTGAGTCGGATGTAATGTCCCAGTACTCTAAAGTTGTAGATAGATTACAAGTTGCTTATTTTCAGTAGTTTGAAAAATCATCAAGTTTGGCATCCTACCTGCTCTAGCAAGTGCATGTTGACGTCTGGAATACAGACGCACCGACCAGGATAGGAGAGCAAATCAGATGATGAAATCCGGAAACACTTTCGGCCTCCCAGCTTTACTGTTAGGTAGCGCGTTAGGTATGTCAGCCTTCGCTCAGACGAGCGCCCCGGCAGCTCAGTCTCAGGATCAGGCAGCAGCCAGCTCGACCTCAAGTGCAGCGAATTCTACGGATAGTGCGACCTACGCAACAGGTAAACCTCTGACGGATCAGTCAAAGGAAGGTTTCTGGGGTCATATGAACCCCCTCGCCCGCAAGAAGTGGGTAAAACGCCAGACCGATCCGATCAAGGGTCAGGTAAACGAGCTTGATCAGCTTCAGGCAAAGAATGCAAATGACATTAAGGATGTAGATGCACGGTCGCAGGCTGGCATCAAGAACGCAATGAACACGGCAAACACCGCCGATCAGCATGCGCAGGACGCAGCAAATCGAGCCAACGCGGCTAACACGCTGGCAGGCAACGCGAGCAACCGTACCGACTCCCTTGGCAACACGGTAGGCAATCTGGATCAGTATCAGACCGTATCTGCAACTTCTGTAAAGTTCGCTAGCGGCCGTACCTCTCTCGGACCGAGCGGCAAGTCTGATCTCGACGCTCTCGCTACGACTTTGGCGGGCGAGAAGGGCTACATCATCGAGGTTCAAGGTTACAGCCGTAGCGGTGTGCAGACGTCTCAGGCGATGGCCGATTCAGTAGTTCGCTACCTCGTCACCGAGCATCAGGTACCGGTTTATCGCATTTATAAGTCCGGTCTTGGCAAGAACACCGTCAAGCCCGCAGATGGAGAAGAGGCAATTGTGAATGGTGTACGCGTGACGCTGCTCCATAACAGCCTCGCAACTATGGGTAGCACCTCAGCTTCGAATGCTACTGCTCCCAAGGCTTCCCCGTCGGGTGCAAGTTCACCACAAGAGGTGAATCAGTAGCCCTCCCCCTAGGGCGGTATGAATTCAATACCGCCCGCAAGTTTGCCGAGATAGCGACCTAGAGCGCACTCGCAAAAACCTCTCCTAACCAGAGAGAACCAAGGCAGATTGGCCCCTCAATGAGGGGCCGCTTTTTTTAACCTGGTAGATATTTTGATCCGCTTGCTGTTCGGGCGTTGGTAGCTTACGGTGCGGCGTTGGCTACGGCGGCGTGGACAGCGAGCAACTGCTCCAATACAGCCTTCAGCTTATTGAGATGAAGTGCGTTGGCCCCATCGGACTTCGCTTGTGCGGGATTTTCGTGAACTTCGAGAAAAACTCCATCGACACCGGCCGCTACGGCTGCCCGGGTCAGCATGGGGATGAACTCGGGTTGGCCACCACTGACGCCGTTTCCGGCGGAAGGTGTCTGGACGGAGTGCGTTCCGTCGAAGACGACCGGCGCGAAGCCGCGCATGACCGGCAATGAGCGCATATCGACTACGAGGTTGTTGTAGCCGAAGCTGGCGCCGCGTTCTGTCAGCGAGACTCGATCGTTGCCGCTCTCGCGAATCTTCTCGACAGCGTGCCGCATATCCCAGGGCGCTACGAACTGGCCCTTCTTTACGTTGATTGCGCCGCCGGTTTGACGCGTTGCTTCGGCCGCAGCGATGAGCAGGTCTGTCTGACGACAGAGAAACGCCGGAATCTGCAGTACATTGACGGCTTCGGCTACGGCCGCGCAGTCGACGGCAGTGTGGACATCGGTTAACACTGGTAGGCCGGTGCTGTCGCCTATGGCACGGAGGATGCGGCAGCCCTCAACCAACCCAGGGCCGCGAAAGCTCTTGATTGAGGTGCGATTAGCCTTGTCGTAGCTTGCTTTGAAGATGTAGGGAATGCCGAGGTCGGAGGTGATGCGCTGAATGGAGTCGGCGAGCATGCGCGCGTGGCTCTCGGATTCCAGTACACACGGGCCGGCAATGAGAAAGAGTTTGCCCCGGCCTACCGGGACCTGGTGGGGAGTACTGCCGATGTCGAAGGAATGAGTCACGTCTATCATTTGACCATAGCTGAGGCGCTGCAAGAGCCACCGCTAACGCGCGGCTAGCTCTTTAGGGACTTCCCCAGGCCAGAGAGCACCAGTGTCATGAACGAAAGGCCGCGGCGGCTGTCTTCGCTCGTGGCTCGTTTGGCAAGCTGGAACAGGCTAGGGGGCTTCTGCTCCTTCTTGTGCTCCCTGGTCGCGCTCGTCATCGCCTTCATCATCCGACCGAGCGCATCAGGATCGAGTTCGGTCAGGATCTTCGCGGCGGTCAGGAGATTCCGTATCGCTGCGATGCCCTCAGGTTGCGCGGCATACTTCGACAGAGTTGTGATGATAGTGTCTTTCGCGCCGATCGCACCGTGCAGCAGATCGAGCACCCCCGCCTCATGTGCAGCTTCGAGCACGTCGTAGGCCAGCAGTAGCGCTTCGGCGTGTTCGCCCGGGGCCTTCTCCAGCTTGCGCAGAAGATCGGCCTTGAAGTCGACGGTGACTGGTTTGAAAGCGATGGGTTTGGCCATGACGACTCCTGAAAGTGGTAGCGAACTTTAAACGGTAGTGGAGGTGATCTGAACGAGTTTGTCGGCGATGGCTGTTCCGGGCAGATGGTAGTCTTTGCGCGCCCACTTGCGTTCGATCTCAAGCCCCGATTGCGGGGTGCGGGTGCCGTAACGGAAGTTTCTGCGTGGCAGGGGGTTCTCGCCTTGCTCCGGCAGAACAGTCATGCTTACCGCGGTCTCCTTGAAGGCAGGAGTGTGAGTCTGGCGATCAGTAAAGCTGCTGGTCAGCCGATTCACCGGCTCATCTACCGAGTTCAACGTCATATAAAGCTGCTTGCCCTTCACGCGATCCGATACCAGAACCTGCACGCGAGCTTTGCCGTGCGGTGAAGTCACTTGTACATAGCGGCCTGTGGTAACGCCGCGCTCGGCCGCCAACTCCGGTGAAACTTCGATCCAGCTATTTGGTGTGATCTCGCGAATACCTGGCGTACGAAAGGTCATGCTGCCTTGTTCGAAGTGCTCCAGCAGGCGGCCATTGTTCAGATGCAGATCGTAGATATTGCTCGTCTCCTCCGATGGTGGGATGTACTCGATCGGATAGAACCGGGCCTTTTTATCTGGAAAGGGGAAGCCGTCGGTAAACAGCAAGGGTGTATCGGTGCCGTCCGCATGCACCGGCCATTGCAGGCTGTCGAAGCCTTCGAGTCTCTTGTAGCTCACGCCGGCAAATAGCGGAGTCAATCGTGCGATCTCATCCATGATCTCGGAGGGATGTGTGTAGTTCCAGTTGCCTCCCATCCGGTTGGCGATCAGTTGAATGATCTCCCAATCGGCCTTTGATTCGCCTAGCGGCTCCATCGCCTTGTTGATGCGCTGAATGCGGCGCTCCGTGCTGGTGAAGGTTCCATCCTTCTCGATCGACGCCGCCGCAGGCAAGACCAGGTCAGCATACCGGCAGGTCTCAGAGAAGTTGATGTCCTGCACGATGAAAAAGTCCAGCTTCTCGAGCGCACTGGCAACATAGTTCGCGTTGGAGTCCGAGGTGATCGTGTCTTCGCCTTTGATGTACAGCGCCTTCAGCGTGCCCGCCAGAATGGCTTCGATCATCATGTGGTTGTCTTTTCCGATTGTGGTGGGCAATGTAACGCCCCAATCGGCCTCGAACTTTGTGCGAACCTCTGGGTCGTCCACCTTCTGATATCCGGAAAATACGTTCGGCATAGAGCCGTAGTCGCTGGCTCCCTGCACGTTGTTGTGCCCGCGCAGAGGATAAGCTCCCGCGCCTGGCCGCATGTAGTTGCCTGTCACCAGAAGCAGGTTCGAGAGCGCAGTTGCAGTGTCCGAGCCGCCGCAGTGCTGCGTTACTCCCATTGCAAACAGGATGCAGGTGCCATCGGCGGCTGCGATCTCATGCGCGACCGTTGTCAGCGTCGTTGCGGGAACACCGGTGATCTTCTCCGCATACTCCATCGTGAACGGTTCGAGCGACTTCTTGAACTCGTCGAAGTGATTCACCCATTGATTGATGAAGTCCATCTTCGCGAGGCCGCTGTCGATGATGTACTTCGAGACGGCGCACATCCATACCGCGTCGGTTGACGGGTTAGGACGGAAGAAGATATCGGCGCGCTCCGCCATCTCGTGCTTGCGCAGGTCGGCGACAATCAGCCGCTGTCCGCGATGTTTGTGTGACCGCTTGACCCGTGTGCAAAGCACAGGGTGGTTCTCCGCCGGATTAGCTCCCACGATGAGGATCAATCCTGCTCTTTCGATATCCGCGATCGAACCTGAGTCGCCGCCATACCCTACCGTTCGCTGCAGTCCCATGGTCGCTGGGTTCTGACAGTAGCGAGCGCAGTTGTCGACATTGTTGGTGCCGATCACTCCACGCGCGAGCTTCTGCATCACGTAGCTCTCTTCATTCGTGCACTTTGACGAAGCGATGAATGCGAGAGCATCCGGCCCGTGCTCCGTCTTGATGCGTTTGAAGGTGTGCTCGATGATGTCGAGTGCCTCCGACCACTCGATCTCGCGGAAGGTCTCGCCATCACGCAGAAGCGGCTTCACGAGCCGGTCATCGGAGTTGATGTGTCCCCAGGCGAACTTGCCCTTCACGCAGGTCGAAATTCCATTCGCCGGTCCGTGCGTTGGCTCGATCTTCAAGATGTGACGTTTTTTCGTCCAGACTTCAAAGCTGCATCCCACGGCGCAGTAGGTGCAGACGGTCTTGGTGCGCTTGGTGCGCTCGGTGCGCATCTCCGACTCCATCTCGGAGAGCGAAAGAATCGGTCCGTACCCGATCGGAGGCTCAACTCCCTTGACGACATCGATCATGTTGTTCAACGCGGCGGCTGGGAGGTCGGTCATGTAGCCTGCCTCGCCCAACATCGTTTTTTCCATCAGCGCATTGCACGGACAGACCGTTACACAATGCCCGCAGGAGACGCAGCTGGAACCTTCGATCTGCATCCCGCCGTCCCACAGCACACGCGGATGGTCGCTCTCCCAGTCGATCGACAGCGTCTCATTTACCTGCACGTTCTGGCACGACTCCACGCAACGACCGCATAGGATGCACTGGTCAGGGTCGTACCGGTAGAACGGATTCGACATGTCCTTCTCGTATGGCTTGCGTATGTACTCGCGCGACTGATGCTTTACATCCAGCACAGCCGTCGTATTGTGGACCGTGCAGTTCTGATTGTTGTTGTCGCAGACCGTGCAGTAGAGCATGTGGTTTTGCAGGATGCGATCGAATGCCTCGCGCTGCGCGATGTCAACGGTCTCACCGATGGTCTCAACCTTCATTCCGCCGGCAACTCGAGTCGCGCACGCGCGGACCAGTTCACCGTTAACCTTCACCATGCAGGTATCGCAGCTCTGAATTGGGCCCATCTGCTGGAGATAGCACACCTGCGGCACAGGCTTCTGCGCGTTGACAGCGGTGCGGCTGTTCAGCAAGTCGATCAGCAGTTCGCCCGCGTGGCCAGGAACTTCCAACCCATCGATGGTCAACCTTGTGTTGGGCGTATGATCGGCGGGAGTATTCAGCAGCGATTTCGTGATAGCCATTGGACCCTCGAAGATGCAGAGCAGCATAACAGGTGTTTCGTCTGTCAAACCACTCTATCTCTTCCACATTACACCTAACTTGCATTGACAAATCCGTGACAAAAAGATGCATCCGGCTGAGTATTCTGAAGCATCGAACGACGGACGATGTTACGGCACATCTGAGATGGACTTTGGTGATTGCGTCGTTGTTAATCTTCGTCGCTCATGAAGGATCTCGGTTTTCATACCTTCAAGTCCGAGAATCTGAGCAGCCGTTCGCAGCCCTGACCGCATCGCCGCGTGGACCGTTCCCCAGTGCCCTGTCATATCGGTGTGTTCCCCCGCGAAGTAGAGGGTGTTTGCCACCGGCTCGGCCATCTGCCTCGAGGCGTTCAGGCCACCGGTTGCGACGTAACTATACGCGCCGCCGCTAAATGCATCGTTTTGCCAGTTATGCGTGTAGCAGCCCAGCAATAATCCGTGAACGTGATTGTGTGTCAGGCCAAATATACTGGCGAGTGTGGCGCAGGCATGAACGCCAAGCTCGTTTGCGTTCATGCTTGCCAGCGCCTGCGAACGTGGGCCTCCGACCCATCCAGTGATGCTGTTGCTTGCCTCTGGATGCGGCGTCCACCACACAGGCGGCGTCTCTGAAAACGAGAAGAGAAAGCTCATCTCGCTTAGCCCAGGTTGTGGCAGTAAAGATCTCCAGAATGGCTCGCGGAAGAGCAGAGTGAAACGGCAAACCTGGCCCATACGCAGGCGGCTGGCTGTCTTTAGCATCAATCCCGGTTCAGGGGTAATGGCGACGCTTCCGTTTTGCAATACGCCTAATGGCAACGTCACAACCGCCTTCGCAGCTCGGAAAGTATACGCATCGGTGACGACCTCTACGTGCCCGGATTGCCAATTAATGGCGCGCACAGGTGTTCCAGTTTGTACCTTACCCTTATGCTCGACGATCTGTTGCATGAGATATGCGGGAAGTTGGTCATATCCTCGTCGCAGCCGGTAGATGCGGTCTCCTTCGCTAGCGTCCTCTGCTTTTTGCTGTGCGCCGAGTGACGCCGCGCTTACGACGCGATGGTCTGCCGCGTTGAACCCCTCCACGTAGCCGATCATCCGGCCTCGGTCTTCTTCAGAAACTTTTTCGCGGTCAAGGTATTCAGCGAAGCTGATGTCTGGTCCATCGAAGTGCTCCAGCTTTTCCAGAGGTTCAAACACTTCTTCCATCTCGCTGCCGCACTGGTTCAGCGCACCATCCTCAAAGCAGATCTGCGCTCCACCTCGTTCATATGTCTCGAGCCCCGCCTCATCGATCAGTGCCCACAACTCAGGCGGTCTGCCGTGAATGAACTCCGCACCAAGCTCAAGCGCCTCGCCTCCAACGTGCTGGGTCAAGATGCGACCACCGATTCGCTCCTGCGCCTCAATCACCAGCACTCGCAAGCCCGCCTCTGCCAACGCCCGCGCGGCAGTGAGGCCAGCCATACCCGCGCCAACTATTACAACGTCGTTCGTTTCAGTCGTCATTTCGAAGTTAGATGCGCGGTCAGTAAGTTCCGATGAAAGTGTCGCCAGTCGCTACGAGCTTATCGTTATGCAGATGCGGCCGGAGGGCCACCAAATTGTCTTCGCACGAATGCCATACCCTCTTCGGTAGTGGTAGCCAGGCCTTCGAGTTGAGCATCTTCCGCTGCGTCCAATATTGCCTTGAACTCCGGCCCTGGGCGATATCCTGCGGCGATTAAATCTCTTCCGGTCACCAGTAACTTCGGACGTATCGACTCAACTGGAGCAGCCTCATACTTCTCTTTCGCAAACTCATACAGCTTCAGGTCAGAATGCGCAGACATGCAGTCCATCCAGTGGAGAGCGAGGTGCTCGTCGAACTTTGGGAGTCGCAGAAATCGCTTCAGCGTCGACTCGCGCATCTGCAAGATATCGCCGAACCGCATGTGATTCTTCACCAGCGCGACGATCTGCTCCGTGTCTTCATTCGAGAAACGGAGGCGCCCGAGAATCGCTTCGGCGATCCTTACGCCAACCTCGACATGCCCATCAAATCGAATGCGGTCGCCAGGTTTTTTAGGATCAGGCGGTCGAAACGTTGCTGGCTTGCCAATGTCATGCAGCAGCGCGCCCCAAGCAAGAGTTGTAGGAACACCTGGGTTCAGTTTCTCCAGCAGTAGGAGTGTATGGATCCACACGTCACCTTCGGGATGGAACTGCGGTGGCTGCTCCACGCCCTTCATCCGCAGGGCTTCCGGCAACACGTACGCCAGGAGCCCCGAAGCATCGAGCAACTCCATCGCTCTGCGCGCATGTCCTTCGGTCAGCATCAGGGTAAGTTCATCGCGAATCCGCTCACTGCTTACCTGGCCGATCTCCGAGGCAGCTGCTTGAATTGCAGTCATCGTCCGTGGCTCGATCTCGAACTCAAGCCGAGCCGCAAACCGCACCGCTCGGAGCATTCGCAGCTTGTCTTCCTCGAATCGCAGTGAGGGGTCTCCGATTGCCCGCACGATCCCCAACTTCAAATCGTCGCGGCCACCAACATAATCTAGCGTTGCAGCTTCGGCATCTGCGGTCTCTTCAAGGACCACGGGATCAAGCAACATCCCATTGATCGAGAAGTCGCGACGCAGCACGTCTTCTCGCGGATCAATCGAAAAGCGTACGGCATCCGGTCTTCGACCATCGCTGTATGCGCCGTCATGGCGGAACGTCGCGACTTCAGTGGCGATCTCTGCACCGTCCGCACCAATCGAGCAAACCAGTACTACACCAAAATGCGCTCCTACCGAGTAGGTCTTCGCAAACATCCCCATCACGACGTCGGGCGTCGCACTTGTCGCTACGTCGAAGTCCTTAGCCTCCACTCCCAGAAGCAGATCGCGCACGCACCCACCGGCAAAGTAAGCCTTGTGCCCTGCGCGACTCAGTGCTAACACGATCTCTCGCGCTGCTGAGTACCTCGGCTTGTCCTTCCGTTGGTTCATCGTCGTCTCCCCTATGATAGAGAGATGCGTGAAAGCAGCGAAACTGGCTCCAGCCGAGGGTTGATTCTCGGCATCGAAAGCTCCTGCGACGAGACTGCGGCCGCGGTTGTCCGTTCAGGCACTACTGCGCTTTCGAACGTCGTTGCTTCGCAGATGTCCCTGCACGCCAATTACGGTGGCGTCGTTCCGGAACTGGCCTCCCGCGAACACCTGCGGAACATCGTTCCGGTGGTTCGTGAGGCTATGCAGCGTGCGAATGTAACCTTTGCGGATCTCGACGCTGTCGCCGTAACCGAAGGCCCCGGTCTTGCCGGTGCGTTGCTCGTGGGCATCACCTATGCGAAGGCCCTCACCTTTGGCCTCGACAAGCCACTCATCAGCGTCAACCACCTCGAAGGCCACATTCACGCTGTACTGATGGAGGCGCGCGAGCGTTCGGACGTTCCTGTGGAACTACCTTTGCTCGCCCTCGTGGTCTCAGGCGGCCACACCCACCTGTATCTCGCGCAGCAGCAAGGAGCCGGCGCCACTTGGACCTATCGCAACGTTGGTCGTACGGTCGACGATGCGGCTGGTGAAGCCTATGACAAGGTTGCCAAGCTCCTTGGTCTCGGCTACCCCGGTGGTCCGTGGATTGACGCGCTTGCGCCCCACGGCAACCCTCGTGCCGTACCCTTTACGTTTGGCGAGATCAAACACCGCGCCCCTCGCGAAGGCGTCACGAATAAGAAGGCGCCAACCAACACAGAAGGTCCGCGCTTTGACTTCTCTTTTAGTGGTATAAAGACGGCCGTTCTCCGCTACGTCGAGACGCATCACCTTCGCGAAGATATCGAAGTTCGCCGCGCTGCTCTGGCCGCTAACCCCTTAATTACGCCGAAAGACGAAACGGTCGTCAAGCTTTGTGACCAGCAGACCCTCGACCTCATTGCCTCTTTCCAGTACGCGGTGGTCGGCAATCTCCTGCGCCAGACCTTTGCCGCCGCCGAATCACTCGGCGCACGCAGCATCGTCGTCTCCGGCGGAGTCGCCGCTAATAGCGAACTCCGAAGCCGCCTTCAGGCGGAAGCCGACCGCCGTGGCGTCCCCATTGCCTTTCCTTCGCTGGCTCTGTCGACCGACAACGCCGCCATGATCGCTGCAGCGGCGTGGCCGAAGCTGCTGGCCCAGAACTTCGCCACGGAGGGCCTCGGCGCCACCCCCCAACTCCGTCTTGGCCAGCCCTGAACCCGGCCCCAACAAAGGACTTACATATATCAGCTAAAATCATCAAGGAATATCTAAAGTGAGAGCAGTCTGCACCGCGCCACGCGCCCGGCTGCGGCAGGACAGAGAGCACGTGGCAACGATCGAACTCTTCAACACACTGGGCGGAAAGATCGAAGCCCTCGCCCCCGTCGGTGGACCTGCCCTGCGAATGTATTGTTGCGGCCCTACAGTCTATGACTACGGCCACATCGGAAACTTCCGCACCTTCCTCCACGTCGACGTTCTGCGCCGAGTCGTCCGCCAGCAAGGAATTCCCGTTGAACACGTGATGAATATCACCGACGTCGACGACAAGATCATCCGCAACGCCGCAGCCGCTGGTGTCCCAATCGCCCAGTACACGGAGAAGTTCGAGCGCGCCTTCTTTGAGGACCTCGACGCCTTGGGTATCGAACGCCCCGAGTACATCTCCCACGCTACCGCCTGCATTCCAGACATGGTCGATCTCATCGAAAAGCTCGCCGCGAAAGATATCGCCTATCAGGCTGAGGATGGTAGCTGGTACTTCCGCATTGCCCGCTTTCCCGAGTACGGCAAGCTCTCGAAAAAAGACTTCGACGGCATCGAAGACGGCGCTCGCGTCGACATTGATGAGTACGAAAAAGACGCGGCCCGCGACTTCGCCCTCTGGAAGGCGGTAAAACCGGGTGAGCAGTCCTGGGACACCGCCCTCGGCACCGGTCGCCCCGGCTGGCATATTGAGTGCTCCGCCATGGCTACAAAGTTTCTCGGCGAAGACATCGACCTTCATGCC
The DNA here is from genome assembly GCF_051013355.1 of Tunturiibacter lichenicola. Taxonomy (GTDB): domain Bacteria; phylum Acidobacteriota; class Terriglobia; order Terriglobales; family Acidobacteriaceae; genus Edaphobacter; species Edaphobacter lichenicola_F. The sequence continues at coordinate 3,401,306 of NZ_CP132944.1, forward strand.
GGTGGGGAAGATCTGATGTTCCCTCACCATGAGAATGAGATTGCCCAGTCGGAATCAGCCTCGGGCAAACCTTTTGTTCGCCACTGGATGCACGTCCGCTTCCTGCTCGTCGAAGGCAAGAAGATGTCCAAGTCGGAGGGCAACTTCTACACGCTTCGCGACCTGCTGCTCAAAGGCTACCGGGCTTCGGCTATTCGTTTTCTGTTGATCTCTGTGCCCTACCGGCACCAGATGAACTTCACCTTCGACAGCCTGGTCGAGTCGACCAACGCCATTGATCGCCTGCGCACCTTTCATCAGCGGATGTTGAAGGGCGGCTTCGCCGACGGCCTCGATCCAGACATCGCCGCAGCAACTGCTAAGGCGGAGAACGACTATACCGCCGCGCTCGCCAATGATCTCAATACTGCTGAGGCTCGCGCTGCCATCTTCGACCTGGTTCGTGCCGCCAACTCTGCGGCTGACGCAGGAACTCTTCGTGCAGACAACGTTGCAGAGATTCTGAAGGTGCTCGCGCTCTTTGACGGCGTCTTCGCCGTGCTTGAAGACAAAGACGCTGCGATCACCCGCGCCGCGCTCGTCTGGGCCGAGGCTGAAGGCCGCATCGACGAAGCTGACCCCTCGCTCGTCGCCACCTTATCTTTCTCTGACACTGACATCGACGCCCTGGTCGCCGAACGCACCCAGGCCAAAAAGAGCCGCAACTTCGCCCGTGCCGATGCGATTCGCAACGACCTTCTTGCCAAAGGCATCCTAATTGAGGACTCCAAAGATGGCGTCCGCTGGAAGAGAAAGTAGCGCGCCGGGAGCGCGAACACCATGGCCTTATCCTTTTCCACTCGCATCTTTGCAACAGCAATTCTGGCTGCAGCTTTGCCGGTAGCGGCCATTGCGCAAACTCCCGCGCCGAACACCACAGAGTGGGAGAACGAAGGTCTCGCTCTGCGCCTCTTCTACCCGTCCGATCTGGTGAAGGCCGACCCGGAGAAGGTTATGCACAATGGCCGCCTTACTCTCTTGGGCGTCTCAGGCGCGCCCGACCCCAAGCTTGCAGAGGCGACTCGCTGCCTTCGCCCTCGACTTGTCCTTGACCTCTCGCAGTCGGGCCAGGCGCAAACCAGCAAAACACAGCCGACCGCTGACGGTGGCACACAAGTCACCATCACGCCCGCGGTCACCGCGACGATCCTGCTCGCCGAACTGGACATTGATTGCATGAACTCCGAACACCCAAACACCAGCACCACGCTGTTGCCGGACATGGCTGAACTCGTGAACAAAGTTCCCGGCATGAAGTCCATCGTTCAGCCTGCCTGGTACAACGTGGGTTGGCAGAAGGTGCACATGGCCGCCGCTCAAGGCCAGCCCTCAAACTCCGACCCGGCAAGCGCGCAACCCGCCATGCCGCAAACGCTTTACACGATGGGCCTTTCTACCAACTGGAACAACCACCTTCTGGTCTGGTACTTTTCTTCGAACAATATCGATACGTTGAACCGCATCACCAAAACAACGGTGCGCTTTGGCCGGGCTCAGGCCGCTCCGCTCTATCCGAATCCCATGGGCACCGCTGCTCCGTAACAGAAGTATTCGAAACTCTTCATCTCACAGCTGAGGCATATGAACAAAGATCTGCTCCCCATCGAAGCCATCGTCGAAAAGCTCAATCTGCCCGAAAAATATGTGGAACGTCTCGGCCGCTACGGCGCCAAGCTCTCACTCGACCTGCTGAACGACGCTGCCTTTCCACCTCGCGGCAAATTCATCCTCGTCACCGCGACTACCCCAACCGTCTCTGGAGAGGGCAAGACTGTCACCTCGATCGGTTTGGTGCAGGGGCTCGAAAAGATCGGCAAGAAGGCCATCATCACCTCTCGCGAGCCGTCGCTCGGACCGGTCTTTGGTATGAAGGGGGGAGCCGCCGGCGGTGGCCGTTCTCAGGTTGAGCCTGCGGAGAAGATAAACCTCCACTTCCACGGAGACTTCCATGCCATCACCTCGGCTCACAACCTCCTCGCCGCGTTAATTGACTCACATCTCTTCCACGGCAATGAATTGGATCTCGATCCCCACGCCATCACCTGGCCACGCGCGCTCGATATGAACGACCGTGCTCTGCGCCACATCGTTGTCTCTGCAGGCGGCAAGCGTGACGGAGCGAATCGTCACACCGGCTTTCTTATCACTGCAGCCTCAGAGATCATGGCCATCATGACGCTGGCTGCAAGCAGGGAAGACCTTCGCCTACGCCTCGGCCGCATCGTCATCGGGGCAACGCGCTCTGGCAAGCCTGTTCTTGCGAAGGATCTCAATGCAACCGGCCCCATGTTGGCACTGCTCTCCGAGGCCATCCAGCCCAACCTCGTCCAGACCACCGAAGGCACGCCTGCGCTCGTCCATTGCGGTCCCTTCGCCAACATCGCACACGGCACCAGCTCTGTCCTCTCGCAGCAGATGGGCCTTCGTCTGGCCGACTACGTCGTCAACGAGACCGGCTTCGCCTCCGACCTCGGTTTTGAAAAGTACATGGACATTGTGATGCCGTCCTCTGGCATCAAACCATCGGCAGCCGTGCTCGTCACAACGGTGCAATCTGTTCGTAACCAGGGCGGTGGCGATCTCGAAGCTGGCTTCGCCAATCTGAAAAAGCACATTGCCATCGTCCGCGGTTTCAATCTCCCCGCGATCGTTGCGATCAACCGCTTCCCCAAAGACACCGACGAAGAGTTGCAGTTCCTCGAAAGATACTGCGAGGCGCAGGGTGCAGCCTTTGCCTTATCGGAGGCATTCAGCAAAGGTGGCGCGGGTGCAACCGCACTCGCCGAAAAGGTAGTGAGCGTCATCGCCGCGAATCCGAATGTTGCGCCTACCAGTACCTATGCACCACAGGGTTCGCCTCTCGAAAAAATTACGGCCGTCGCGCAGAAGATTTACGGAGCGGCCAAGGTCGAACTCACACCACAGGCCGAGGAGAAGCTCGCTCGATTTACGGAATGGGGTTACGGCGAACTACTTGTCTGCATTGCCAAGACGCAGTATTCGTTAACCGATGATCCCAAGGTGATGGGCGCTCCCACCGGCTGGACGCTTCACATCACCGACGTCGTTCTCTCCGCGGGCGCGGGCTTTCTCGTCGTAATCTCAGGCAGCATGATGCTGATGCCCGGCCTCCCCAAGGTCTCTCGCGCCATGAGTATCGACGTCGACGCAGCAGGCGAGATCACCGGCATGTCCTAACCTCTGAGATTCTTGGAGCATCGGGTCGGGCGAGTACTTTCTGCGGGCATTAACATCCCCTCATCTTCGCCCTGTTGCTCATGGCCCTCCGGTTGCACTCCTCCTTATATGAGGAGTGCACCACGATGGCAGCTGTAGGCGAACGGCCATGACCCGAGTAAAAACCCCCTTCACACGAGACGCCCTGGCAAAGTGCGGGGCAGCCATTGGAGAGTACAGCTACGGCGTACCGGTTCTTCGCTGGTGGGGCGAAGCCGTTGGACTTCGAATCGGAAACTACTGCTCCTTCGCGGATCGGGTGGAGATCTTTCTTGGCGGTAATCATCGCCCCGACTTTGTCACCACCTATCCTTTCGCCTCCTTCACGGATTGGCCGGAGGTCCCCGGAGTGCGCATCGTACCCGAGACGAGAGGTGATGTCGTGATCGGCAATGATGTATGGGTTGGTTCCGGTGCCGTGATTCTTTCGGGAATCACCATTGGGGATGGCGCGATCATTGGAGCCCGGGCTGTTGTCTCTCGCAACGTCCCGCCCTACAGCGTTGTTGTTGGGAATCCAGCGAGAGTCGTGAGAAAGCGTTTCACTGACGACGTAATTCAACAGTTGTTGCGAATCCGCTGGTGGGACTGGTCTCGACAGCGGATTGAACAGAATCTACCCTTGCTTCTTTCAAGCGATTTGAGTAAATTCCTCGCGGGCGCTGCCGAAGAATAGCGCTTCACTTCACCCAGTTCGGCCCGATGAACTCCCGCAGCCTCTCCGGTGTCGCCCATGGCGCGGCGCCGGCAAATCGCTTTACCCACGCGGAATTCTCACCAATCTTTACGCGATCAGGCGTGAACTCCGGCGACAGCGTGTTCACCATCAATGCGTAGTTCGCGCCCTCACGCAGCCGTAGTGCCTTCCAACAACCACCCGGCACCGATACCACGGGGCGCTCACCAGCGGCGTAGTTGAATCCCAAGGTTACCTCCTCCGCTCGTCCATCCGGATGAAAGATGAAGTAGTCCACCGGCCCACCCTCCACCAGAATGTGCGTATCGTCCGACGCCAGCCAATGCAGATAGTTGATTGGCCGTTCCCGGGTCAGCATGTAGTAGTTCTGGCTCTGTACCGCCAGCATCTTGCCGTTGACGTTGATCTTCTGCGCCGACACTCCGATGATCCCGAGATACCCAGACTCTTTCGGTAACACCGTCAGCTTCAGCGTGCGGATTATCTCTTTCGCCCGAGCATCTGTTGCCGCTGGAGTCGCAGCCTGCACCACACTCATTGCCATTACGCACATTCCGGCAAGCCAAAAGCGTCTCATGCCCGCCAGACTAGCAGATGGCTCGCGACTAACTAAGCCTCTTGCCCCAGCTTAAGCTGCTCATCCACCACCGTCGGTTTTTCATTCTTCATCTTGGAGCCGGTCACAAGAAACACTGCGATCAAAATTGACCCCATCCCGACGTATTCGACCGCGACAAAGTGCTCCTTCAAGAAGATCGCCCCGAGGATAACCGCAATCACCGGATTTACATACGCATAGGTTGCTACCTTCGACACAGCAACGTTATCGAGCAGATAGATATATGCGCTATATGTCAGGATTGATCCGAAGGTCACTAGATAGAGCGTCGAGGCCCATGCCTGCAGTCCCCAGTGACCACCGTGGTATCCCTTGGTCACAACCATCAGGAATACGTTGAAGACCCCGCCAAACAGCATCTCCCAACCTGCCACAGCGAAGCCGTTGAGTCGAAACGTCGACCGCCGCGAGAAGATGGAAGCACTCGTCCAGCACAGCGTTCCGCACAGCGTCACTCCCGCTGCGATGATCTGTCGCGAGTCCCCGTGCAAACCTTCGCGCAGACCCGGCCAAAGTAAAAACACGAGCCCGGCAAATCCTACGCAGACGCCGATCCACCCACGTACCGCCAAGCCTTCGCCATTGGGCAGAACCATCTCGATCAACGCAGCATAGAGTGGAATCGATGCCACCAGCAGCGACGCCAGTCCCGTCGGAATATATTGCTCTGCCCAGAGCACCGAAGTGTTCCCACAGCCAATCATCAGCACGCCGATGATGACGAGACGCACTAACTCCTGTCGGTTCGGCCACATCTTCATCCGCAGCACGGAGGAGGCGCCCAACATCAACACACCCGCCAGCAAAAATCGAGCACTCCCCAGTACGAACGGCGGCAGCACCTCGACGCCAAATCGCATCGCAAGATAGGTCGATCCCCAGAACAGATAAACGCAGGCGAAGGCCAGCAGAATTCGCGTGCGCTTGGATGAGGAATTGGCAGGCATTCCTAATGGTATCGCGGCTCTGGTGCTGGCTGGCGCCGCCGCCCGCAAGCCTGTCCCGGTGCTACGATAAGGAGATGATGTTCCGTTCTGCTGCCTTATTTTCTCTTCTCCTCGTCTCTGCGGCGGCTCTCCCGCAATCCGCCGACTCATCGCAAGCTCCGGCAAATCCCAATGCGCCAAAGAGCTTTCACGACGCATTGCTGAACGTCACCTACTTCTATCCTGGTCGCTTCGTCGCCGACCCCGCGGTCTCCTCTGAAAGTACTTCCACCGCTGCGGACGGGAAACCTAAGTGTGCCCACTCGACTTTCTTCGCCAACTCGAACGCCCCCACTGGCACCTCCTCCTTCGTCCTCTCCACAATCGACGGCACCTGCCCCAACGTTCTACGTGGCGCCACTCAGCTAGGGCCTTTCATTCGAGAGCAGATCATCCGCCAGCTCAAGCAGTACGGCGAGCCGACTGTCACGCAGGAGGCTACCAAATACACCATCGACGGCCACCCCGCTGCAATCGTCCTCGCATCGGTGCCCATGCCCGTGACGCCGACCAACAAGCTCCCCACGACTACCTACGCCGCCAAGGCCTGCGTTCTCGGTAATATTCCCGTCAAGCCCCGCAAAAAGTCCGATACCGTCGAGCCCACCCGCCACGTCCTCTGCTACGACTTCACCACGCCGCACAGTGACCTGCTCACGCTCATGTTCGCCTTCAGCATGCAGTTCGACAACGACTCTCCTCAGCCGATTGTCCCCGGCACCGTCATTCGGTGATCGTTTGTGGATTGAGTGGCTGATTCAGTTTTAGGGGGTGGTGATGCGTCCTGAGATAGAGCCAGTCCTGTCCACCGACCCAGGCATCCTCGAAGAGCTCAAGCGCCGCGAACCAATCTTTCATCGCCCCGAGTTCGGCACCACGCGAACAGATTTCGATGGAATGATGCACCCCGACTTCTGGGAGATCGGAGCCTCTGGCCGCCGCTATTCCAGAGAATATGTTCTGAACGAACTGGAAAATCGTCATCAGCATCCCCAGAACGACATATGGGAGACGAGCGAGTTCCACTGCCGTCTTCTGGCACCCGACCTGTACCTGCTCACCTACACGTTGATTCAAGACAAGATACGTAAAACCCGCCGCTCCACCATCTGGCAACACACGCATTTGGGCTGGAAGATCGTGTTTCATCAAGGAATTGACGTAAAAGACGAGTGATTATCGTTACCACGGTGGGGTATACTCGGCGGCATGCGCAGAGGCTCGATGAAACAGTCTGTCGACCTAATTCGGACGCACAGAATTACCGGTTCAGTGTGCCGCTCCAAGCGTCACCAGATGCCGCGTCGGCACCCTCGCGTCCTGCCTGGCCTGACGCGACCTAGTCTCACGCGACCTAGTCTCTTCGCCGGCGACTAACGCTCCACCCCCTAGCCGGCGAAGTCCTCGCCACCAGCGCAAACCGTTCTCTCTGCAACCACAGAGCGTCCCCGGACCTTATCTGGAACGGACCGGACACGAACGGCGAGACCAAACGCACCGCTGCCCAAGGAGAGATTCGTATGACAACACTGACTGAAAAGACCCTCGAAGACCTGAAGCAAAACTCCGCTCAGGGCGTCACTCATTCCGCTGGCGAAGCCATTCGCTCGAAGCACTATAGCGAGTTTGGCCCCAAGCTAAAGACCGCCCTTCCCGGCCCCAAGGCTCAGAAGATCGTCGCCGACGACGACCGTCTCATCTCCCCCAGCTACACACGCAGCTATCCCATGGTGGCCAAATCCGGCCGTGGCATTCGCGTTACCGACGTCGACGGCAACGAGTTCCTCGACTTCGCCGCCGGCATCGCCGTCAACTCGACCGGTCACTGTCATCCTGAAGTCGTGAAGGCCATTCAAGATCAGGCCGCCGAGCTCATCCACATGTCCGGCACCGACTTCTACTACGAAAACATGACCACCTTCGCCGAGCGCCTGTCCGCCATTGCGCCCATGCCCGGCCCGCACAAGTTCTACTATGGCAACTCCGGCGCCGAGGCCGTCGAGTGCGCCATGAAGCTCGCCCGCTATCACACTGGCCGCCAGAACATCATCAGCTTCTTCGGAGCTTTCCATGGCCGCACCATGGGCGCGCTCTCCCTCACCGGCTCCAAGCCACAACAGAAACGCCGCTTTGCCCCCTTCGTTCCTGGCGTTCATCACATCCGCTATCCCTACGCGTACCGTGGCTGTCCGAACGGAACGCCGGAAGAGCAAGAGGCCTTCGCCCTTGAATGCGCCCGTTACATCGAAGACCGCCTCTTCAAGACCATCCTTCCCCCCGAAGAGGTTGCAGCGATCATCCTCGAACCCATCCAGGGCGAAGGCGGCTACGTCGTAGCTCCCGATAACTTCCTCCAGGAGATCCGCCGCATCTGCGATCGCCACGGCATCCTCCTCATCGCCGACGAGGTCCAGTCTGGCGCCGCACGAACAGGGAAGTGGTGGGCGATCGAACACTCCGGCGTCCAGCCTGACATCGTCTGCATCGCCAAAGGCATCGCGAGCGGCATGCCTCTCGGCATCTGCATGGCCAAGGCCGACATTATGAATTGGGTTCCCGGCTCTCACGCGAGCACCTTCGGCGGCAATCCAATCTGCATCGCCGCTGCACTCGCCACCGTGGACATCCTCGAGCGCGAAGGCCTCAAGAATGCCGCGACGGTCGGCGAAAAGATGCTCGAACGCCTCCGCACCTGGGTTGCGAAGCATCCCACTGTCGGCGATGTTCGCGGACGCGGCCTGATGATCGGCATCGAACTGGTTAAAGACAAGCAGTCTCGCACACCTGTCGGCCCGATGCGTGACAAAGTCGTAGACCTTGCCTTCGAGCGCGGCCTCCTCATCCTCGGCTGCGGCGAAACCAGCATCCGGCTCTGCCCACCGCTCATCGTCAACCAGCACGAGGCCGAGATCGCCCTCGACATCCTCGAAGAGTGCATCACGCTCGCCGCAAAGTAGTTGCAGGCAGACAAAGAGGGCCTCGACTCATAAGGTCGAGGCCTTTTTGCATTTGGCAACGGAACTTGCCCTCACTCATCTGCATCCAATACAAGCCTATGCACGTCATCGGGTCTGACTCACAGTTTGCTTTTGGGCTTCAACGAAGGTATCGGCCAGCACCTTCGTCCCAATAGAGTCGGATACCATCTTCTGGCTTGACGGCAGCTGTGTCCTTGGGGCGGTATAACAGGTTTATGCAAGAAACCGCAGCGAACGAATGGTGGTAAGTTCTTGATATGACATCGCGTCATCAGACAAAAAACGCTCCGTCAGGAACAGTCGCATCCAGACTACTTGCGATAGCCGTTGCGATGACATCGTATCTATCGGTTGCACTGGGCCAAAAAGCTCCGACCACGGCGAATCAGCCTTGGCTTCCCGACCATCACACATTGGAGCGTCACTCTACTGCAGTTCCTGTGCATGAAGCGGCGCTCAATGACGACCACGTCTACAGCCTGGGCGAATTAATCGACATTGCTGAGTCGAACAGTCCTGCGACACAAGCGGCGTGGAACCGAGCCAAGCTGACTGCCGCTTCCGTTGGAATCGCGAAGAGCGAACTGTATCCGACAATCATTGCGATAGCCGGTGGCAGAACGTATGTCAACGCACAGCTCTACAGCAATACCTGGGCTGTACAGGACATAGGCTACTTTGATGCCGCTGTTCATCTGGCCTACACTCTCGTGGACTTCGGTGCACGTCGCACAGAAATTACGGCGGCTCAAGCGCGACTCGTCGCTGCTAACCTTTCCTTCAACAACGAGCATCTGGTCCTTATCCAACGAGTCAGTCAATCGTACTTCGGTTTACTCGAAGCGAAGGGACTGCGGGAAGCGGCTGAGGTCTCCCTCAACGACGCCAAGACGTCAGAGGCCGCGGCTCAGGAACGACGTAATAACGGACTCGCTACAGTGCCAGAGGTGCTGGAGGCTAAGGCCGCGACCGCAAAAGCAAACTACCAATTGCAGAGTGCGCTTGGGGCTGAGCAAGTGGAAATCGGAGATCTAGCCACGGCAATCACCGCCAGTCCACTGAAGCCGCTGAAGGTAGAAGCGCTGGATCAGTTGAGAATTCCAGACAAACTGGATCAATCCGTGCAACAAGCAGTCAACACGGCGTTCACGGTTCGGCCCGACCTGCAGGCCGACGAAGCGCACGTGAGTACCGCGCATGCTGAGGTCAAGCATGCTACCTCGGCCTACTACCCATCGCTCACCTTTGAAGGTTCGAAAGGCTGGCTTCGTGCCTTCGGAGAGCAACAAGGCTCGCCCGGCTTCTATGCCCAGGCCCCCGTCTATGACGCCACGCTCGAGCTGAAGTGGACGGTATTTGACGGGCTCCTCCGCGAGAATCGGATCAGGGAGGCGAAGGCAGAAGAGAAAGTAGCGACAGAGGAAGTTCGCGACCGTCAGGACGAAATTACAAATCAAGTCTGGACCACCTACTCGAATGCAACAACAGCCCTGCAACAAAGGCAGGCTGCGACGGCTTTATTGACTGCTTCTCAAGAGTCCTATTCCGCGGTGTTGGAATCATACAAAGACGGCGTCCGAAATTTCCTCGATGTGGTGGCGGCAGAAGATGCCTTGGCACAGGCCCGCGCTATCGACGTTACGGCTCGCACTCAAGTGCTCAGGACGTTCACTGATCTTGACTTCCGAACAGGAGATCTCCTGGCAAATCATCCGAAAGGCCACAATCCATGACCCCGAGTCACCAGTTTCTTTGGCGCTGTACGAACAAACGTCAGAGCTGGATAAGCTTTGCAATCACTCCGCTTTTGCTGGCAACTGCCGGATGCTCCGGATCTCCAGAGTTCAACATCCTGGGATCGTACTTCCCGTCATGGCTTGTATGTCTCGCGATTGCGATTGCTTTGACGTTTTTGGCTCACGTGTATGCCACAAAGAAAAAGCTTACGGAGCAACTTTGGCCGCTACCGATTGTTTATCCGGCACTTCTTTGTCTTTTAAGTTGCACACTCTGGCTGATCTTGTTCCGGTAGAGAGGAAAAAAACACTTTGCAGACAATAACAAACTCACAATCGGCGATATCACGCAAAGGATCAATCATCAGCGTATGCATCGTCGCAGGTGCCATTGTTTCGGCAGGTTTGGTAGTTCGCGAGGTGGTGTTGTATCCGCGCACGGATGATGCGGAGGTGACAGCAAACTTCATCGGCATTGCTCCGGTGGTTGAAGGCCCGGTCATGCAGTTGCCGATTCATGATAACGAACTCATCCAAAAAGGCGCACTGCTCTACAAAATCGATGATCGACCTTACCTCTATGCCTTGCAGAGCGCACTCGCCGCCCAGGCGGCGCTGGAGGGCGAGATTGAAAATGAATCCCGCCGAATTTCCTCCCAGGTCAACGGAGTCGATGTAGCGCATGCGGGCGAGCAGAACGCACTGGCGAACGAGACGAGAGCGACTGACGAAATCGAGATTGCTAAAGCGGCGGTTGCGCGATCGGAAGCCGCACTAAAACAGGCGCAGGCGGACGAAAATTACGCTACAGCGAACTTTCATCGCATCCAGCCTCTTCTGGCAAAGGGCTTCGTTACCGAGGATGATGTTCATAAAGCTCGCTCCACATCTGACGCGAAGGCTGCTGCAGTAGAGCAGGCGCAGTCTCAATTACTATTGGCGAAAGCGAGTTTGCTCTCTGCTTCGGCTCAACAACAGCAATCCGTTGCACAGATGTCATTGAGTCAGGCCCAGGTCAAAGAGTCCGCCCACTCTGTTCTGGTTCTGGCACCCTTGCTTGCGCAGCGTGCGAGCCGCGCTTCCGCAGTTCGGCTGGCTCAATACAACTATGAACAATGCAGCGTGCTGGCGCCATTCGATGCTCGCATTACAAACCTCACGATATCCGAAGGCCAATACGCTAAGGTGGGCGAGCGGCTGTTCACCCTGATCGACAATAGAAATTGGTGGGTGCTCGCGAACTTCAGAGAGACGCAAATCGACCATGTTCAACCGGGAACGCCCGTAGACGTCTTTCTTATGTCCGATAGAACTAAAAAATATCGCGGCGTCGTCGAAAGTGCGAGCTTTGGCGTGACTCCCGATCCAGATGTTGTGGGAAAGCTTTCAGAAGGTCTGCCGGAGGTGCAGCGCACGCTCAATTGGGTGCGTCTGGCGTCGCGATACCCGGTACGTATCAAGATCATCGATCCGCCGCCAGCGACATTTCGTGTGGGTCAGGTCGCAGTCGTCGTGATGCGATCACCCCATCGTGAGGGTTGAGGTCAGTCATGACAATATACGGGGAGTACAAGCCACCGGTCTGGAACCCCGTTGAGATGCTGCGCGCGGAACTGGCATGGTATCCCGGGCGGGCTGCGTTGGTGGGAAGAATCGTACTCGCGTGCACGAGTGTCATGTTGCTGGCGTTTATCTTTCGAATTCCCGGTGCGGCACTGGGCGCCGGCTTCCCGATATTGATCTCGCGGGAAAGCCCCAAGGCGACCAAGGTATCTGCGTTTCAGATCGCCCTGTCGTGCTCCATCGCAACTACGGCAATCATTCTCGGGGGAGTGCTGACGAGTGGCTCTGCATTCCTCCATGTGTTGTGGGTGATCGCAGTTCTCTTCGCTGCATTTTTTACAATCAGTTGTTTGAACTTTATCAATCCGGCTCTTACCGCGAGCGTTCTGATTGCGGTCGCGATTCAACTATGGGACCTTCCCATCCGTACTGAAGTTCGCGTTGAACGAACGCTCTACACGCTGTTAGCGATTCTGATTGCGTGCGTAGTCACAGTGCTGATTGAGACCGTCTTCGCGAAAAAGCAATCGCCGGACGCAATTCTGGAAGGAATAAATCACCGCCTAGGATTGATAGAGACACTTCTGAGTCAAGCGCAAGCGGAAGAGTTTCCTCCTCCGGCGTTGACGATGCAACTCAGCCGTTCCGCCGCCAAAAGTGTGGACGATTTGTCGGAGCTACTCGCGCACTCTCGCTACGAACCGAGCTATCACGATCTGCTTGCCACGGTGATCGCTCTCACTAGACAACTGGTGGAACTCGGGTCCAATCTCGCCGAATCTACGCGAATCTTGTCCTTGGATGACCAGGAGCGCTGCATGGCAATTGCGCGCAATCTGTCTTCTATTCGCAACTGTCTCTTATGCAAGAGCCTTGCGGATTGGACCGATCTGCCACCGGCAACACGCAACGCGAATCCAGTATTGGTAGAAATTGAACGCACGATGCACCTGATCGCTCAGAGTTTTTCTGATGAGGATCTTCCGATCTATCAGCTCTTACCTGCAGCGATTCCAACGCGGTCGATAGGTATATTCGTTGTTGATGCTCTTCGCCAAAACGAGCATTATAAATTTGCGATCCGGGGCACTCTCTCTGCTCTACTTTGCTACGTGTTCTATATGAGCACGGGCTGGACCGGTCTGGGCGCATCGATCATAACGTGTACTCTTACGGCTCGGCGATTCACCGGTGCGAGCCGCCATCGACAAAGTCTCCGTTTTGCCGGGTTCATCCTGGGCGCTGGTGTCATTGGGTTAGGGACTGAGGCGTTGATTCTTCCTGGAGTAGACAGTCTCGTGCAGTACGCGATTCTCTTCGCGTCGGTTGTTGCGCTGGGGTCATGGATAGCGACCTCCGGTCCGCGGATTGCCTACGCCGGGTTTCAAATTGTGCTGGCCTACAATCTGGTTAACCTCAACAGGTTCACGATCAATACCTCCCTCGTGCCCTCTCGCGATGCGATTCTGGGGATCATACTAGGCGTTGTGGCGATGTGGCTCGTGTTCGATCATCTCTGGGCAGAGAACTCCAGTTCCTCTGTCCGGGCGTTGCTCCTGGGCACGCTTCGGAGCTTGGCGGACTTCAAGACAACCCCTACGGAAACTCCTCTCCAAGCCAATCAACGACTGGCCGCGACAAGTTCCAACATTAATCGTGACTTCGACAAACTGCGGGATCTGGCTGATATGTACGCTTTTGAGTCTTTTCCCAAAAAGCCGTACGAAAGCCTTGTGAACCGGAGCATTCGGACGCTCTCGCCGGAATTGCGCGCCTTCCTCTTCGTGAAGACTGGGCTCCTACAGCACAGAAACCTGGCAGCGGCGGAACCGGATGTGCTTGTTCGCGAAGTAGAAGAGCAAGCTTCCAGCGTGCTTCGTGGGTTGGCGAATGCGATCGAGGGGGAAACGGCTGAACAACTCTCCGCGTGGGATTTGCATGCTGTAGAACTCCGTGCCAGAGTGCAGATTGAAGAAGAGAAGTCGAGAGACGAGAAGGATCGACAGAAGCACATCGAAATGCGGTTGTGTGGATCACTGTTGAGCCTGGCGTCTTATCTCGAATGGCGAACTCGATTGAATTTAGAGCTGGAAGCTGCAGATCAGGATGTGGTTGGAAACTGGCCTATTGGGACAATCGTCAAGACGGGCGTCGACTGATGACGCTCCCCGATTGCCTAAGATCCTGGCCGTTCGCCTAACTCCTTTGGATTCTCGACGATCGCGGTCAATCTGCTGGAAAGTGTCACGCTCTTCGGGTGTCCCGAAAATTAATCATTCATAATGATTGCGATAGACGAAACCATCGATGAGCCGAAATGATCCAAGACCCGAGGAAAGATCGTGGTGCTCTTTCGAAAAAAGAATTCGACTATGAATACTCGTCCAGAAACACACGCCACTCAGCTTAAGACAGAGAGTTTTGCCTCTTCGAGCGGTGGGATCGTATCAAGGAGGCTCCATGAGTACAGCTTCTGATCTTCGCGACACAAAACTCCCACTGAACCACGGGGCCGGACTTATGCCCGCACTCGGATTCGGAACTTTAATCCCGGATCCAGCCGTGACGTTAAGTGCTACCGCGGACGCGCTCGCGGCTGGATTTCGACACTTCGATTGTGCGGAGCGATATAGGAACGAGCCCGAGGTGGGCGAGGCGTTGCAGGCAGGAATTACCGGCGGGATTAAACGGGAAGACATCTTTGTCACTACAAAGTTGTGGAACTCAAATCATCGGCCCGAGCGCGTCGAACCGGCTTTCCTGGCCAGCCTTGAAAGACTCAGGATCGACTATCTGGATCTCTATCTCATTCACACTCCATTCGCATTTCAACCCGGCGACGAGCAGGACCCGCGGGATCAAAACGGCAACGTCCTCTACGACCGCGGCGTAACTCTGCTCGACACATGGAGAGCGCTGGAGAGTCTTGTGGACCATGGCAAATGCCGGGCCATCGGACTGTCCGACATCACCCTGGACGCACTTTTGTCCATCTATGAATCGGCGAGAATCAAACCAGCCGTGGTCCAGGTAGAATCTCATCCCCATCTTCCGGAGACGGAGCTGTTGGAGTTCTGCAAGGAGAAGGGCATCATCTTGTTAGCCTTTGCACCATTGGGTCACGGAGCGAGACCGGGGCCACTCGAAGATCCCGTCATCGTAAAGATCGCCGCACAAACTGGCATGACACCTGCGCAGGTACTGCTGGCATGGGCAGTGCAGCGCGGGACCGCTTTACTAACCACTCCCAAAAGTGCGGCTCGCGCAAAGGAGAACTTCAACATCTCCGCCCTTCCGGAAGATGCGTTCAACGAGATCAACCGCATTGAGACCAGACAGAGGCTCAATACCGTAGTAACGACCGGCGTCCCGGGTTTTATCCCACGAGGTGAATCAGCATGACAGCCAACCTGCATTCGGAGTCATCAAGCCAAGAGGCGACGATACGTGAAGCCCTCAATACGCATTGGCAGGCGTCAGCCGCCGGTAATGCAGACGCAGAGCATGACATCTACGACGACGCTGCTATCTGTGACTATCCACAATCAGGCGAGCGCATTCTGGGCCGCGCCAATCTTCAGGCTTTGCGTAGTCATCATCCCGGCCATCCGTCAGGCTTCAAAGTAAAGCGGATTCTTGGCAATGCTGAACTCTGGATTACGGAATACTCAATCACCTACGAGGAGCGGACATCCTATACGGTGAGCATTATGGAGTTCCGTAACAACAAGGTCGTGCACGAAACCCAGTATTTTGCAGATTCCTTCGAGGCGCCGGCTTGGCGACGCCAATGGGTTCAGCTCAACGCTTGACACCACGCTCAGACAGCGCTCAGACAAAAGACCTATTTCATGTGTTTCTCGCGATTATCGTCCCGAGTCAACATGTGCGCCCGTGTTCACCCACTGGCCTTCTCTCTTTTGAAATACCTCGGTCGAGCGGCAGTTGAGTGACTCCCGCTTGCCCCCGCTCTCCATCGTGATCCGCACTATGGAGTAAAGGACGGCCACATCTCCGAACTCCTGAATCTCGGTCCTGGGAAAATTCAAAGATACGAGCTTGCCTTGATGCTCTGCGAAACCCTGTGCTCCAGCCAGGAACTCTGCTTTGTCCTGCCAGTGTTCCTCCCCTGGGTTGATCGTGAGGAAGTCTTCGCCGATCAACCTTGTCAATTGGGTTCGATCGTTGTTGAAATAGCTGTCCCACACGAGCCTGCGAACAGTGAGCAACTCCTTGCGCTCGCTCTCGGTCGGCTTTGTGTGCGTTTGTGCGGAGACGGTGAATGGGAGCAGTCCTGACGCCAGGACCGCGACCGCGCAGAAAAGGGCCTTCGTGAGTTTCAAAATGATCATCTCCTATCGGATTGCGCCTACTTTTGCGCCATCTCGAGGTCGATGGTGATCTTCACTTCGTCGCTGACCATCGCGTTCGGATATTTGCTGCCAAAGTTGAAGTCGGTCCGCTTGATCGTAGTGGTGGCCTCGATGCCACTGACCAATCCGCCCTCCATCCCCTTTTGCGGTGCCGCAGGTCCCGTCACGTCCAGCACGACGGATTTGGTGACGCCTGCAAGGGTGAGATCGCCGATGACCTTCAGACCGGTGCCGGAGGGTGCCACTGAGGTCGATTTGAAGGTCAATGTGGGGAACTTTCCGACGTTGAAGAAGTCTCCGCCCTTCAGGTATTGGTCGCGGTAGTCGCTACCTGTATTGATAGTGGCCGGAATCAGAACGGCATTCACGCTGTCCTTCGAAGGATCTTTCGCATCCCAGGTGATAGTGCCTGTCACCTTGCTGATTCCGCCACGAATGTTAGTCATAGAGAGGTGGCGAGCCTCAAACGTAGCCTGGGTATGCATCGGATCTATACTCCAGGTGTTGCTCTCGCCGGCTGCCGAAAGCGCCGAGGCGACGAAGAGAGCGAACATTATTACTAAGAGCTTTTTCTTCATAAGAATCCTCAATCCGAAACTAGAAGTCGACATTTTTGAACCCAAACTCCTGTTCCAGTAATCAACAGTAGATGGTTAACCGACGACTGTCTGTTTCTAGTGACATAAACCAACAGATGTTTGCTATCCAACGGATGATTCTTTTCTTGTGTTGATGAAGAAAGATCGAATGAGAGCACCTCAATGACCGAGTCCGACTCAAAGAACCTCGACCCCCGTATCAAGAGAACCCGGCTTTTGTTGCAGGAAGCGCTGATCCGACTGCTTCAAAAGAAGAACTTCGATGAGATCTCTGTCCAGGATCTGACGGAAGAGGCGACTCTGAACCGCGGCACGTTTTATGCCCACTACGACGATAAGTACGCCCTGCTCGAGTGCATGACCGCTAGCCGCTTCCTCGGTCTGCTTGAAGAGCGCGGCGTCAGCTTTGATGGGACCTGCGGTTCGGCTCTCCGCGCAATCCTGCTCGGTATTTGCGATTACCTGGCCGCAGCAACGGGTGATCCCGCCAGGGAGGGCCGTCCCATGGACCCTCATATGGAGTCCGCCATCATCGCAGTTGTGCAGAAGATGTCTCTGGATGGATTAAAGCAACAAGAGCCGTGGCTCGGTCCGGTCTCTCGGGAGATGGTCGCAACCATTGTGAGCTGGGCTCTCTACGGAGCCGCAAAGGAGTGGGTGTTGAGAACGGACCGTCGTCCTGCCGAAGAGATCGTGGACGACGTTGTTGGGCTGCTTACGCCGCTCGTCCACCCTGTCAATCAATCTGTTTCTGAGCCCATAACAATCTCCTGAGCAACCATGCTTGGGTATTTTGAGGATTTTGAAATGCAAATTGATATCGATAGTCACAGTACCGTGGTCCCCGCTCCTTACATCAACGCCAATGGCGCCGCAATTCCAGCGTTGGGCTATGGCACCTACGGTATGCACGGGACAGGTCTGGTCAGGATGATACAGGCAGCCTTGAAGACGGGATTTCGTCACATCGACACCGCGCAGGTCTATGGCAACGAAGCTGAGGTTGGCGAAGGCGTGGCGCTGTCCGGCATTCCCCGAAGCGAAGTCTTTATCACGACGAAGGTCTGGGTCGCAAATTATCCCCCTTCCAGATTTGCGCTATCTGTCGATGAAAGCCGCCGCTCACTTCGCACCAGCTACATCGACCTGCTTCTCCTGCATTGGCCGACCGACGCGGTTCCATTAGCCGATCAGATAGGCGCCCTGAATGCGGTGGTCCAGTCCGGCAAAGTCCGGCACATCGGGGTGAGCAACTTCAACAAAGCCTTGTTGCAGCAGGCGGTGCAGTTGTCAGAGACTCCATTGGTTACAAATCAGTTCGAGTATCACCCCTACCTGAGTCAATCCGCCATTGTCGCCGCCACACGCAGCGCAGGAATGGCGGTTACGGCATACTGCGGGATGGCCGTTGGCAGGGTCTTCTCCGATCCGACGTTGAAGGAGATCGCCTCGCGCTACGAAAAGGCAATCTCCCAGGTCGTCCTTCGTTGGCTGGTGCAGCAGGACGGAGTGGTCGCTCTGTCGCGAACCACCAATGAAAATCGCCTGGCAGATAACCTGGCGGTCTTCGATTTTGAACTCGCGTCCAAAGACATGGCCGCGATACACAACCTTGCACAACCAAACGGCCGGATAGTGAGTCCTCCCGGGCTTTCACCTCGATGGGACTAAGTCGTTTCCTCATGCTGTGCCACGTTTTCCGCCCCGCTCTGAACTCAAACATTGACCCGATTCTTCAGCCCATGCTAGCGTCAGAGTATGGCGTCTCCCCTGCTTCATTGTTGTCGCTGCGACCAGCCTCTCCTCGGGTGAGCCGCGACATCTTCGGATTCTGAAACGCCCCTCCAAAGCTCATCCAAAACCCTGCATCTTTTGCCCCTGTATCCGTCAAGCCGGCATCCGTGCGCGGGCCTGTTTACGGCGGCTCAGCTTTGGAGAGATATCCCATGCAACTCGCAACAGAGGAAGGACTCGTACGTGAAACCAGCAGCGTACTCATATCAGCGAAGAGCGAATCCGGCGCGATCTTGAGAACACCTGAGGAACTTACCGACATCGTCCTTTCGTTCGCGTCGTCGGAGGGATGGATGGATCGCGTGCGCCTGCGCACCGGACACCGTTGGTATGAGCGTCTGTTCCAAGGTCCGGACTATGACATTTGGGCAATCAGCTGGCTGCCCGGGCAATCCACCGGCTTCCACGACCACGGCGAGTCCTCGGGAGCCTTCGTCGTAGCCACCGGTATCCTTGAGGAGCATCGTCCCGGTGAGCAGACCCTTGTGATCCATCCGGGCAAGCCGCGCGCATTCGGTCCCGACTACGCACATGATGTCCGTAATGCCTCCGTCGCGCCGGCCGTCAGCATTCATGCATATTCTCCTCCACTCACCGATATGAACGAGTATGAACTGGATGGGAATCAACTCGTACCGCGCGAACGCGCGTCTGAGCGAGCTGAGACGCTTCGTCAGGAGTGGCACGTGCAGAGAGGTAAACCTGCAAACCAGACTGGTGCCTTGAGCATTGAACAAGTGCTTGCTGCGGCACGCGCCCGACTGCGGCGGCTATCTCCGGATGAGGCCAATGAGTCGGCGGCCAAAGCAGAGGCGGTACTCGTCGACATTCGTCCTGAGGCCCAGCGCACGATCGAGGGCAGTATTCCTGGCGCTTTGATTGTCGAGCGTAACGTACTCGAGTGGCGGTTCGACCCAGCCTCCAGCACGCGGCTGCCGGTCGCAACCGATCATGATCTCCAGGTAATCGTGTTCTGTTCCGAAGGCTACACCTCAAGCCTCGCGGCAGCCGCTCTGCAGGATCTCGGACTATGGCGCGCGACGGACATAGTCGGTGGATTTCATGCATGGCGCGCAACGGGGCTGCCGATCGAACCGCCAAGCAACGCTTTCAAGGACCGGTCCAGCTGATGAGCTGGCGCTGCGACCAAATGCCATCAATCCACAGAAAACGAATGTCACTAAGTTGTTGATTTATTGGTGGACCTGATCGGGATCGAACCGATGACCTCTTCCATGCCATTCAACTAAACATCAATAGAATGAGAGATGTGCAGTGGAATCGACGGGAACGATAAGGCACGTAGGGAGCACTTCTTAAGAAAGAGATGTGCCCTCAAGTGTGCCCGCGTTCGCGTAAGGTTGAAACCGTCAGCGGACGATGACCATCGAAATAGCGGGTGAACCTGAAACGCTGTTCTAGATGCACTCGTCCGGCTGGCACCGTAAGAGCGCAGACGCAAGCACTAAGAAAAAATGGACCCGAATCATGAAGAAGGCCGATATCGAACACACTTCTATATCCACACCTGCGAAGACTTCGCTCATCTCGGAGTGGAGTGTTGGATTTCAGCTTGCATTTGAATCTAGGTCCATCCATAATTAGCCGCCGTTATTTTCCTTACCCGTTGGCTTGACCGCACAGTCCGCCGCTTTTTGATCAGCTCTTGATGCCTCCAGTGCAATGGACTGTCAGCAGGCAGGAGTTCGACAGAAGGGTTTGCCTTTCTGGTTACGCAAGGCTTGCCGAGGAGCTTTCGACGAGCAAGAGAATCATCGTGACGTTCTGTCGCTTCGATTCAATGCCTGCATTGAGATCGCCGCATATGGGAACGCCAGATTAGGATATTGGGCCCTAAGCACCGAACGATTCGCTGAAGGGGGTACGGTATGTGGCCCAGACTCTTATTGCTCTTCTTGTGCTGCAGTCTAAATTTGGGGGCGCAGTCCGTACGCCAGGCAGTCGGAGTAAATGGTGGTCCTACGGTTACATTCCCAGCGACGGTTGCCGGGAATCTGAACATTGTTATCGCCTTTCCTGGCCATTACACCACGGTATCCAATCTCAGTGTTACGGATTCAAAGGGTCAGGCGTATAAGCTTGATGGGACTTGCGGCACTCCTGATTCAGGCGCGTATGCTTGTGTCTTCTATGTATGCAGTGGAGTCGGTGGAGTTACCAGCGCTATCGTAAACGGGACCGATGGTATTCAGGCTGTAGATTTTCTTGAGGGAGTAGGAACGATCTCCTCAAATTGCGCCGGAGCCGTAAGCACTGCGGCGGCCACAACTGCTCCCAGCCTGATCAGTCTCACTCCAGACCAGCCAAATGAATTAGCTGTTGCGGGCTTTGCGTGCGCTGGAGAGGGGCTTTCGGTTAATGGCAATGTCACCTATGGTCACCAACTAGACTACGGCGGAAACCCTGCAGCGGCAGCCATAACAACTTCGATGGCAACGATAACAGCGGAGACGGATTCCGGAAATTCAAAGTGCAATGCAACCAGTAAAAGTGGTTGGAATGGGGTTTTTGCGTCATTCCGTACACAGCAGCCGTCGAGTGGGGGGTGTCCAACGTTCGCGGCCGTACCGTCTATCGCTGGTTGTTCCTACAACCAGAACTTGGGTTCGCAAGCCGTTGGATCGACGAGTTCGTCACAGGTTTTGAGCGCAAGCATTGCAGCAGGGACGACTGTGGGCAGTATCGGAGTTCTTAGCACCGGTATTACTGGCAAGGATTTCGCCAACGCGGCGGGGAGTACTTGTACGGCATCAACCTATTCTGCGGCTACAAACTGTGTGGTGAACCTTAGCTTCGTGCCACAGGCGACAGGGCTCAGGCGTGGCGCGGTGGTCTTTTATTCGGGCACTAACAATACGGGCACGGTGCTCGCTATGATCCCCATATACGGGATTGGAACCGGCGCACAGGTGGCCTATCGCTTAGGTGGTACGCAGACCAACGTGGGCAGCGGATATTCCAGTCCTGATGGGGTAGCAGTAGATGTGGCCGCCAATGTGTTTGTTGCTGACGCAATCGCCCAGTTGATAGACAAAGTAACCCCAACAGGTACGCAGTCGACGATCGGCGGTGGATTTAGCAAGCCTGCCGGTGTGGCGGTGGATGGCGCCGGCAACGTCTACGTCGCCGACTCAAATGCACCTGCGGTATACCAGATAGCCCAGGGTGGCACGCAGGCAAAGGTGGGCAGCGGTTTTGTAGAGCCCGTGAGCGTAGCGGTGGACGGGGCGGGCAATGTGTACGTTGCTGACCCCGGCCTTCCAGCTATCTACGAGATAACGCCGAGTGGAAGCCAAACCAAGATGGGCAGCGGTTTTATCCAGCCCTCCAGTGTCGCTGTGGATGGAGCGGGTAACGTCTACGTCGCCGATCCAGGCGTTCCAGCTGTTTATAAAATTACTTCCGGTGGAACACAGACTACTGTTGGAAGTGGATTCAGCAAGCCCTCAGAAGTGGCCGTCGATGCTGCGGGCAGTGTCTACGTCTTCGATCAAAACGACAGCACGGTATACGAGGTAACTACCGGCGGCACACAGAGTAGCGTTATTATAGGGTTTGGCAATCAGGCCGGCTTTGCAATGGATGGCTCCGGCAATCTGTACGTCGCCGATACGGGCAATGCCAGGGTGGTAAAGATAGACCGCGCCGATGCGCCATCCTTGAGCTTCACCACTACTCAAGTGGGTTCTACGAGTTCGGACAGCCCGAAAACAGTGCAGGTTCAGAACATCGGCAACCAGGCGCTGACGTTTTCAGCCCTCACCTACCCCATGGACTTTCCCGAGGCGACAGGCGACAGCAATGCCTGCGCCAGCACAACCGCCCTGACGCCGGGGGGGCAGTGCGATCTGCCGATCTACTTCACACCCAAGTCCGCCGCGAATTTGAGCGAAGATGTGACGGTCACCGACAATGCGCTGAATATTGCTGGGGCGATTCAGACGATCGCCGTCGGCGGCATTGGCACGTCAGGTGGTACGACCCAAGCGATCACCTTCACGCCACCTTTATCGCCTGTGATTTACGGAGTGGGTCCCATAGCTCTGTCGGCAGCGGGCGGAGCCTCAGGCAATCCTGTCGTCTTCAGCATTCTCTCCGGCCCTGGAAGCGTTAGCGGCAATACGCTGACCATCACCAGCGCAGGAGTAGTTGTGATCGCCGCCAACCAGGCAGGGAATTCAACCTACTCGCCGGCGCCTCAGGTGACTCAGAGTGTCGTCGTGAACCAAGTGGTACAGACAATCACCTTCACGCCACCTCCATCACCGGTGACGTTTGGATCGACGATACAGTCGACGCCTGTCTTTACGTTAGTGCAGAAGTGTCATCCCACGTCGAACACCACAAATACCTGTACCTTCCCGAACAATGTGACACCAGGGAACCTGGTCATCGGCGGGGCCATTATCGACAACACAATCGCGTCGACGGGCGTCAAAGACGGAGCCGGACACGCCTTTACCCTCACGCCAAATTCACCATGCACGGGTGGGCCGGTCACCAGTCATGCATGGCTCTTCTACCTGCTTTCGTCCCCGGGAGGAGCTAGTACCAACACCGTGCTGTTCATGGACACCAATGCTGACTATGTGGACGAACTGTGGGCATATGAGTTCTCTGTGTCAGGCGGAACACCGGCATTCGATACCGATACCAATGGCTGCGGTATATCTAGCAGCAACGCTGACCCAGTTGCCACGCTGACGCTCGCGGGCTCCAACGAGCTTGCTTATTTTGCTTCTTATATTACGGGCGGAGGCGCAACAGGTGTTGGATCGCCCTGGACCCTAGGCTCACTCACACAACTTCACAATGCTGATGGCTACGATACGAATGCCTCATCCTCAATCACAACAGCGATAACTCCTCCAGGGCATGGGTGGGGAATCTTGATGGCAATGGCTGTCAAAGCAATCCCCGCTGGAGCGATCACGTTGTCAGCAACAGGCGGAGCCTCGGGTAATTCCGTTGTCTTCAGCGTGGTCTCTGGCCCGGGGTCCATTAGTGGCAGTGTACTGACCATCACAGGCGCCGGTACGATCGTGATCGCCGCGAACGAAGCGGGCAATGCCAACTATGCGCCAGCACCGCAGGTGACGCAGAGCGTTGTAGTCAACCCGGCATCTCAGACGATCAACTTTACTCCACCAGCATCGCCGGTGACCTACGGAGTCTCGCCGTTTACGTTGTCAGCAACGGGTGGAGCTTCTGGTAACCCCATCGTCTTTAACGTGGTCTCTGGTCCGGGAAGCACCAGTGACAACATACTGACCATTACAGGCACGGGGACAGTTGTTGTGGCAGCGAACCAGGCAGGCAATGCGAACTACGCGGCAGCGCCGCAGGTGACGCAAAGTATCGTCGTCAATCAGCCTTCACAAACGATCAACTTTACCGCGCCCGCATCGCCGGTGACTTACGGAGTTGCACCGATCACGCTCAGCGCAACCGGTGGAGGCTCGGGCAATCCAGTGGTCTTCAGCATCGTCTCCGGTCTAGGAAGCATAAACGGCAACGCACTGACCGTCACAGGAGTGGGGACAGTCGTCGTGGCTGCCAACCAGGCAGGCAATGCAAACTACACGGCAGCGCCGCAGGTGACGCAAAGCATCGTCGTTAACCAGGCTTCACAAACTATCAACTTCACCGCACTCGCATCGCCAGTGACTTACGGAGTCGCACCGATCACGCTGTCGGCTACCGGAGGAGGATCAGGCGATCCTATCGTCTTCAGCGTGGTCTCTGGTCCGGCAAGCACCAGTGGCAACATACTGACCGTCACAGGCACGGGGACAGTTGTTGTGGCAGCGAACCAGGCAGGCAATGCAAACTACACGGCAGCGCCGCAGGTAACGCAGAGCGTCGCAGTCAACCAGGCCTCACAAACTATCAACTTCACCGCGCCTGCATCACCGGTGACTTACGGAGTTGCACCGATCACGCTCAGCGCAACCGCTGGAGGCTCGGGCAATCCAGTGGTCTTCAGCATCGTCTCCGGTCCGGGAAGCATAAACGGCACCGCACTGACCATCACAGGCGTGGGGACAGTCGTCGTGGCTGCCAACCAGGCAGGCAATGCAAACTACACGGCAGCGCCGCAAGTGACGCAAAGTGTCGTCGTAACATCGAACTCTCCACCACCGGTCCCGAATCTCGTGGTAACGACGGCGCTCGATGATGCTGGGACAGCATCGAACTGCAGTCCACAAAGCGCCCCAGGCAAAGGCACGGATGCGTCCTGCAGCCTGCGAGATGCCTTGCTCTATGCCACCAACTCGGTATCAACGAACATCAGTTTCGACTCGACCGTGTTTTCGGTGAACAACACTCTGGCTCAGAACAGCATAACGTTGAGCAACGGCGGTCTAAACATACCGTCGAATACGAGGATCATCGGTAGTGGTTCAGGTTTGGCCAGCCCGGTCACAGTAAGCGGCGCTAACTCATATACTGTATTCACCGTTGGCGCCGGTGCAACAGGCGGAAGCCTCACCGGATTGACCATAGCGAACGGCAACTCCCCCTCGGGCGGAGGAGCTATTAACAATCAGGGCGCTCTGGCAGTGAGCTCCTGCACACTCTCAGGCAATAACACAACTGGCAACGGTGGAGGCGTCACTAACAGCGGCACACTAATGTTAACTGACAGCACCTTGTCGGGCAATAACGCTGGAGGCAGTGGCGGCGCCATCTGGAACCAGGGCGCACTAACGGTGAGCAGCAGCACAATCTCCGCCAACAATGCCAGCGCCAGCGCCGGCGGCATCGAAAATTCTGGTGGTACGGTCAACTTGGCGAACACCATTGTGTCTGGCAACACCGCGCAGACCGCAGCCGATTTCGATGGGGCTGCCTACATCGACAACGGCGGCAATCAGGTAAGCGTGAGCGACATTGTTCTGGCACCGTTGGCCAACTACGGCGGTCTCACACAGACGTTGCTACCGCTGCCAGGTAGTCCTGCCATCTGCGCGGGAACAGCAGCGAATGCAAGCGGTCTGAGCGCGGATCAGCGCGGCTTCACGCGCAGCACGACTTACGGCACTACTGCCTGCGTGGATGCCGGAGCCGTCGAGACCAATTATGCATTGTCCTTTACAACCCAGCCGCCTTCTACCGCGACTGCGGGAGTGACACTGTCGCCTGCACCCGCAGTGCAGCTGACTGAGAGCGGCTCCGGCGTGGCCGCTGCGGACAGCTTAGTTTCGATTTCCGGTAGCCCGGTGACCTTGACCGGAACAACCAGCGTAAATCTGACTTCGGGGTTGGCTGCTTTCGGCAATCTCATCGTGCCTTCTGGCACCTCCAGCGAGGTATTGACTGCAACGCTCGCTCTGAATTCGTCGCTGAGTCTAAGTCAGATGGCAGCCAGCAGTTCCATCTCTCTACTATCAACGCAGAACATCACTTTCACGCCCGTATCATCGCTGGTGACTTACGGAGTCGCGCCGATTACGTTGTTAGCAACGGGCGGAGCTTCTGGTAATCCCGTGGTCTTCAGCGTGGTCTCCGGCCCAGGAAGCACCAGTGGCAATACTCTAACCATCACGGGCATTGGCACGGTCGTTGTGGCTGCCAACCAGGCAGGCAATACCAATTACTCAGCAGCGCCGCAGGTGACGCAAAGCATCACCGTTAATCCGGCATCTCAGGCCATCAGCTTTACGCCGCCTTTGTCCCCCGTGTTGAACGGAGTTGCACCGATCACTCTGTCGGCCACCGGAGGAGGATCAGGCAATCCCGTGGTCTTCAGTGTCCTATCTGGCCCTGGAACCATCAGCGGCAATACTCTAACCATCACGGGCATTGGCACGGTCGTTGTAGCGGTCAATCAGACGGGCAATGCAAACTACACGGCAGCGCCGCAGGTAACGCAGAGCGTCGTAGTCAACCAGGCCTCACAAACTATCAACTTCACCGCGCCTGCATCGCCGGTGACTTACGGAGTTGCACCGATCACCCTGTCGGCCACCGGAGGAGGATCAGGCAATCCCGTGGTCTTCAGTGTCCTATCTGGCCCTGGAACCATCAGCGGCAATACTCTAACCATCACGGGCATTGGCACGGTCGTTGTAGCGGTCAATCAGACGGGCAATGCAAACTACACGGCAGCGCCGCAGGTAACGCAGAGCGTCGTAGTCAACCAGGCCTCACAAACTATCACCTTCACCGCGCCTGCATCGCCGGTGACTTACGGAGCCGCGCCGATCACGTTGTCAGCAACGGGCGGAGCTTCTGGTAATCCCGTAGTCTTCAGCGTGGTCTCCGGCCCAGGAAGCACCAGTGGCAACACGTTGACCATCACAGGCGCTGGGACAGTCGTTGTGGCTGCCAACCAGACGAGCAATGCAAACTACACGGCGGCGCCGCAGGTCACGCGAAGTATCGTCGTCAACCAGGCTTCACAAACTATCACCTTCACCGCGCCCGCATCGCCGGTGACCTACGGAGTTGCACCGATCACGCTGTTGGCCACCGGAGGAGGATCAGGCAATCCCATCGTCTTCAGTGTCTTGTCTGGCCCTGGAACCATCAGCGGGAACACTTTGAACATCACGGGCATTGGCACAGTCGTTGTGGCAGTCAATCAGGCAGGCAATGCCAATTACTCGGCAGCCACGCAAGTGACGCAAAGTGTCTTGGTCAACTCAACCTCTTTGCAGCCTGTTTTCACTTTGGTGCAAAAGTGCCATCCCAAGTCGAATACCACGAATACTTGCACATTTGCCAACGCCGTAACACCTGGAGACTTAGTCATCGGCGCCGCTGTCATCGATAACACAGTTGCGTCGACTGGAGTGAAAGATGGAGCCGGAAATGTCTTTACGCTCTCCCCCCACTCCCCGTGTACTGGCGGATCGGTCACCAGTCATGCGTGGCTCTTTTATTTGCTCTCCTCTCCAGGGGGAGTGAAGACCAACACTGTGGTGTTCTCAGACACCAATGCGGACTATGTAGATGAAGTCTGGGCGTATGAGTTCTCTGTATCAGGCGGGACACCGGCGTTCGACACCGATACCAACGGATGTGGCGCCACAACAACCAACACTAATCCTGTCGCTACGCTTACGCTCGCAGGCGCGAATGAACTTGCCTATTTCGCTTCCTATGTGGGGGGACAAGCAAAAGGCGTCGGGTCACCTTGGACAGTCGGTACAGCAACCACGCTCGGTGACGTCGATGGATATGACACAAACGCCTCATCGTCAATCACAACCTCAATAACACCTACCGGGCAGGGCTGGGGGATCGTGATGGCAATGGCTTTTAAAGTTGTTCCGCACTAGACGCTAACAGTAGCACAGCAACCGCACGTCGAACCAACCTATCGATTTTGTGTGAATTTATTGGTGGACCTGATCGGGATCGAACCGATGACCTCTTCCATGCCATGGAACGACCAAAAACCTAAGTTGTTGACGGATAAGCAGTTATTGGTCGGCTGAGTCGGCAAAACCGGCCCAGTTTGCTACCAATGCTACCAATTTGCTACCAAAATTTAACCGAGCGGACTTGGGCTGAACCCGTGGGGGAGCAGCCCAAAACTCTTCCAGTACGTCCTTGGCAGTTGTGCGGCAAGTGCCGCACAGCTGCCGGGATCGTCTTTACGAACTCTAAAGCGCAAATCCAGTATGACGGGCAGGTTCGAACTTAGCCACAAACGTGCGTTCAAGACGCACGTTTTTGAGTTTATATGAACTTTACATGATGTTTGCAGATGGATGATTATGTGCATCATGGATGCACAAAGATCATCTCGGCTAAACCACCTCTTGCTTTCTTTGCCAGAAGGATTTCTGGCAGACAGCAGGTGGCTGCAGGCACAGGGGGTCTCTCGTTCGTCTACGCAGGCGGGATGTCCGCAAGAGAAATCATGGTCGCAATTTCGACCGAATCGATGGATCGTGGTCAGGCCTATAGCCTCCACCGAAACTGATCAACGCGCGATGCCAAAGCTACTGTCCTCTCAAACCCCCTGGCCCACGCGCGGTGTCGAACACACCGGCAGGATATCCCTGCCCTTGACAACGCTTTCTTCCTTATCGAGGGGCACCCGGCAAATTCGCTTGTCCTGTGAAGTGGGGACATCTATTCTGGAAAATCTATCGTCATGGAAATGAGTGACACAGGCCAATGGATATCGAAATCAACCCGCCTGATCCCGACGGCCCTGAAGAGGGCATTATTGGTAAGCAAGATGTGATCCAGCACGTCAAAATTGTTGAGAAGGCCGATAACGTCCTTAGAGATCCGGACGGGACGTCGGAACAGCAAATGAACGACGGGTTGGACTAGGCGTTTTGGGGTGCAAGCAAGCCGCCTTTGCGCCGATGGCTTACCGAGATGGATCGCCATTTTTGTCCATCAGCCACTCTCCAACACCACTTTCCGCCAAAGTGCGGCGTATGGATGGGGTCTCTGCTGTCGGGAAATTAGGTTGCGTGGCGATTCAGTTTGGGGTGTGTTCCTTTGCCGAACCATTTGCCGGTGACCACCCAGATTTCATAGAAGTAAAGCCATTGCGAGATCCAAGGCATTATCGTGTCTGCAATTAGTAGATTTGAGTTCCAATCTCTTGGCTCATGAACGCAGATATCCTTTTGCCCGTCATCGTACGTGTGGGGAAGATGTTCCTGCCCCGTGGCGAGCGTCAGGATTGGATGGGTTATCTCAATCTTGGGTCGGAAGCCTTGGGCGTACATGATTCGCAACTCGTAGGTAGCGCTCATGTCCGAAGGTTGCCACGGGCCTCTCCATACAACTTGCCGTTGCCGCTTGACGGATGCATGTATCTGCGGATACTTGGTCATCGCGAAGACTTGCTGGGCAAGCGTCAGCTCTTGTTTTTTATTTTTGAGCTTCTTCGCCATGATTTGTGTTGGGTCTCATCTGAGTCACTGCAGTCGCAGCAGATGTGATGACGCCCGATGGGCGTATGCCGAGCGAACGATTTTCCCGCAGATTCTGAGCTCGCGTTGCGCGTTTCTCCAAGATCTTTGGGAGCAAATCCTCGCCGAACAGCTCTTTGAAGGCCCGCTTGGGATCTTCATCATTTGTGCAAACTTCCCGCCAGCGTGCCGCAAAGTTGCTGATGCCATGAACGAAATGATCGTAGGCTTCATCCCTGTTGTCCCAACGTTCGCTGAAATCTTCGTCAGGGTGAACAGGATTGATCACAGAGAGGCGTACCGACTGTGCATGAGCTTGCTCAATACGCTCTACAATTCCTTCCAATACGTTGAGAAGGGCGACGGAAGTGGAGTCCTCGCCTCTGTAGATTTCGGCCGCAAGGGTTGTGAGCACTACCGAGATAGGCGGAAAGTCACTTTCAGCGTAGAACAGGTCACGCCACCGTTTCAGCAGCTGCACTACGAGCTGAAGCACTTCCTTCTCTTCCGTCGCCTCCAGACCGGGTAGTGGTTGCTGCATGGCCCTGTCTTGGGCAAATTTATACATTCGGTATTGGCTGCGTTTCTGGAACCATGATGCGAAGCCTAATGGATTGCTGGCTTTCCAGCATTTCTGAGCGTGGTCTGGCACTTGGATACAGGTTATGCATGCCGCGTGATCCCGGCATGCGGGCAGTATGTCCATGTAGAAATCGTCGGCGTATGTGAGTCGCACGCAACGGTTCTTGCGGTCCACCATATCCCGATACCGGGTGCTGGATTTGAAGAAGGTATAGAGCCGATTCAGCAGCTCCATGGGGTTTTGCGGGCGGTAAGGGACGGATAATTGGCACACGAAGTCGAGATCGAACGGGCCATCAAGGGGGTGAACGGTGGTGCCGAGCCGCATAGAGCCCTGCGGATAAATTTCTGGGTCTTCTTCGGCAAACGGGCTATTGGCCGCGCAGAGGAGGGTGCCGATCGTTTTGTAGCGTTCTTCGGCTAGCGCGTACTTGGCTGGCGATATCTGGAGTTCCTCGCAAATCTCAAATAATAGGTCGTCAAATCCTGTACGTCTCGCTGAATCATGGAAAACGTGAGTCTCAATTGCTAACATAATCTAACTCTCCCAATAGTGATACTATTCGCTTATCGTTCGCCTGTGTCAAGGGTATCTGATTGATAAGGGAGATTTTTTAGATGTCGACAAGCTACATCCCAGTATCTACCCAAGTGCGCCTGTGGGGGAAGGCGGGTGGGCGTTGCCAGTACGAGGGTTGCAACGACAGACTTTGGCTTGATGCGCTCACGCAGGCCGAATTCAACTCTGCGTACATAGCTCACATAGTCGCGGACAGCGTTGATGGTCCACGCGGCGACGCCGTTCTCTCTCCTCTCCTTGGCAGTCAGTTATCGAACTTGATGATCCTTTGCGATAAGCATCACCGTCTGATTGACAAGATTCAAGTCGCTGAGCATCCGGTAGAGCGACTTCATCAAATGAAGCGTAAGCACGAGGATAGGGTAGAGCTCGTGTGTTCGCTGACGGAAGAAAAGCAAAGCCACGTATTGCTGTACGGCGCCAACATTGGCAGTCAGAGCGCGCCGGTGTCCATGGCAAAGGCAGTTCCGGCGATGTTGCCGGACTGGTATCCCGCCGAATCGCGTCCAGTGGAAATCGGCCTGCACAACAGCATGCTCACAGATCGGAACGAAGAATACTGGCGTGTCGAAGAAGCCAATCTGAGGGCACAGTTCTCGCAGCACGTGCGCCCTTTGTTGGTGAATGGGTCGATCAAACATCTGTCGATCTTTGCGATGGCTCCTCAGCCGCTCCTCATAGCCCTCGGCGCACTGATCTCCGACATCCAAGCAGCTGAAGTGTATCAACTGCATCGTGAGCCGCCCGACTGGAAATGGCGCGATGCTAGCGAGCTGCCTGAATTTAAGGTTTCGGAGCCAGACGATAAGACGGGCTCCCCGGCTCTCGTTTTTTCGTTGAGCGCAAACGTCAACGAATCACGCGTGCTGACGGTTCTCCCCGATGCCTCTATTTGGCATGTCGCTATTGATCAGCCTTCAAACGACTTCCTGAAGTCGAGACAGCAGACCTCTGACTTTAGGGTCTTGATGCGTTTCTTGATGAACCGAATCAAGGCAGCCCACGAGCAAGATACCTTATTGCATGTTTTTCCCGCGATGCCACTTGCGCTTGCGGTGGAGTTTGGTCGGATTCGCATGCCGAAGGCTGATCTGCCTTTATGTATCTACGATCAAACCGGAGAGATGGGCTTTCAACGGGCACTCAACGTCGGTTTCCCTTCAATTGCGTCAGCTGAATAAGAACTCCTTGGTGCGGAGTTCTTTGACTTGGTCGAGGAGTTTGGCGGCTTTTTCGAATCCGATTTTTTTGGTCGCTTCGCGCATGTCGGATTCGAGCTTGGTGATGTAGCCGTCCAAGTCGGCCTGGTTGGCGAAGTCGAGGGTGGCGGTGTCGGCTTCTTCGGTGAGGTCGGCGTAGTCGGCTTTGAGGATGGCGGCTAGTGAGTCGTTGATAGAGCGGATGACGGTTTGCGGCGTGATGCCATGCTCTTCGTTGTAGGCGACTTGTTTTTCGCGGCGTCTGTCGGTTTCGTCGATGGCGCGGCGCATGCTGTCGGTCATTTTGTCGGCGTAGAGGATGGCGCGGCCTTCGAGGTGGCCGGCGGAGCGGCCGATGGTTTGGATGAGTGAGCCCTGGCTGCGGAGGAAGCCTTCCTTGTCGGCATCCAATATTGCAACAAGCAACACCTCTGGTAAATCCAGGCCTTCGCGGAGGAGGTTGATGCCGATGAGGACGTCGTACTCGCCCTTGCGGAGGTCGCGGAGGAGGCGGATGCGCTCGAGGGTTTCGATTTCGGAGTGCATGTAGCGGCAGCGGACGCCGACTTCGGTGTAGTAGTTGGCGAGGTCCTCGGCCATGCGCTTGGTGAGGGTGGTGACGAGGACACGTTGGTTGTTGGCGGCGCGGTCGCGAATCTCGGCGAGGAGGTCGTCGATCTGGCCTTTGACGGGGCGGATTTCTACTTGCGGGTCGATGAGGCCGGTGGGACGGATGACTTGCTCGACGACGACTCCGGCGGACTTGGTGAGTTCGTATCAGTGAATTGGGTGGCGGAATTGATTGCAGCCAGCACCTCCCCTTGTAGGGCATCCTGGAAACGTGCATCGACCTGAAGTCACCAATCCAGAAGAAACCCGGCGGATCAGGTGACACTTGCCGACTTATCGAAAAGTTGCACAATCCGCCTGTTCAAACGGTCGGGTGTCCGCTAGCAGGTAACGGCTACACTGCCGATGGGAAGAGTGCTGCCAACAGTGCTTGGTCTAATTGGTCTTGCCACCATGATCGTTTCTATCTCAAAGGCGGCACAACGTGCGTTGACCTCAGATGCAATCTCGTGTGCTGCTAAAATGCACCGCACCTCCTCAAGTGGGCGCTCAAAATAATAGGCCAGCATTGCGCGGTATTTCATACACTGCAGCGCCCCCGCCAAATGGTTTCGATCGCATTCCACCTCAACTTCGACGGCGACGAACTTTTTGTCTTTGTCGCGCAGAACGACGTCAATGCGATCCCCCGTACAATTAAAGGGAAATTCAACTTTATATAGACTCAAGCCGTCTTCGCCCAAGACCGCAGATGGATCAGCAGCGATTCGCTCCTTCAAGTCTCGGTGCACGTCACCTTCCCCGCCTGGGCCACCGAATTGTCCTCCACGGATATTGCTCTCAACGCGGATTCGATCCTCCCGATCGGCGAATTCTTCGTACATTTCGCGTAAGGCTGTGAACTCCCCGGCGGTCAATTGCTTCACACCCGAATGATTGTCTCCGAACCCGTGAAGGTTCCAATTCGCGCTGTAGCCGATGAGAGGGAGAAACTCTTCCCGCGGGATGAATGCTCCAGAGTTAACAGGTTCGGTGAGAGCCCGATAGCGCCACCACATTACCTTGCCATTATCGTAAAGATCCTCAACGCTATCTGGCGGTTCGATCGCGCGTTCGATAACGCGAACAAGCGCTACGAGGCCGGCCTTTCCTTGAGCCTTTGGCAGCGTATACCTGCTTCCGTCCGGATTGTGACCCAATGGCAATGGGCCCGATTTCGACTCGTATATGAAGACCAGATCCCCAGGAGCCAACTGCTTAATGACATTCCATTGCCCGTTCTTAACCCAAACATCCGCGTAGGGTTCACTATTCGGTGTACTTTGCGGGCGCGGCCAATGGGTTGTAAGCCAATAGTTCATTGCTCCGTCCGATCCCCATCAAATATGGAACTGTTGCTTTTGGATAACAATATCACTCCCCTGAAGCTGCTCTGGATACTCTGTCTGAACCTGAATCTCGATACGAAAGCTGCACGCTGGTTCAAGCGGCTGCAGGAATCGTACGCAAACCAAGGCATCACCGTGGCTGACCCCTTCGACGCGATGGAACTGGCCCGGGAACTCATGTTTCGACGCACGATCCGGAATCACTTTTTACCGAATTTGATGCTTGATGTGCAGGAACTCAGGTCCCTAGTCAAGGCGGCGGCCAGTGGGATGGATTCTATTGAGGACGCGGACCTCGAAAAGCTGGCAACAGATAACGTGGAAGAATAGTTAGATCGCCTCCGGGAGCGAGACCCGCGCTTTACCTATGAAGTGACCCGTCGATGACTGACGGACGCAAGATCATTAGGGCGTACGCACGAGACCATGAAGCTCTCCGACAAGACCCGGTTGGGTCGCTTTCAGTTCAACGAGACAGGCGGGCAGAAGTTTCTGGACTTCATTCGGACGGGCAAGGAACAGATCTGGGACCATGAGGAAATCCGCGCCTTCAAGAGCACGGTCCCTCTCCTTTCCCAAATTAAGTTGGTTCCCGGATCGCTCGCGATGAGCGTTCGATCCATGCCGGATGATCGCATCATCCCGCTCAAGCTGATGTTCTCCAAAGGAGACAGCCAGGCGACGCTCGACTATGTGGAGTTTCGTAAAATGCGATCCGGTGCGGAAGAAGTCGAGATCATTTCGGCGAGCACGCAACCGTTGGGAATCACGCTTGTGCTGCCGTTGAACACCGCCTCTGAAGTAACGGCAACGATCTCTACGAACCTGCCGGGACAGAATATCCGGGAGGTCGCGAAGGCGTGCGGCGCATTGAAGCTCTTGCAGGCCGGATGCACGCTTGAGCTCACGTCTCTCAAACTGAACGGCCATTTATGTACGCTCTCAGTCGATCCGTTGCCGCTTTCCTTCAAGCCGGGATTCTTCAGGTTCGTCGAAGATCTGGCGTCCATCGCAACGAGGTTCAACGTCAACTTCCCCATGCCCGCCACGTTGAAGCTACCTCGTGACGAAGAAGAAACCTTCATGATCTTGAGAGCCTTCGCCCTGAACGAGCCGCTGGAGCTTAACCGATTTACACCAACACTTATCGAGTCCCCGGAGAATGCAACGGTCGTGCCACAACAGTTCCGCGACGAGATCGTTTTTCACCTGGACCATCAGAACTCGACCGCGACGCTCTTCGGAACTCCCATTCGACTCGGCCCAACGAGGATTCAGATCGATCGTGCGAAAATCATCCAGCTGTCCGCCACCATGAAGAAATTCACCAAGGTCAAGATGGGAACGGCGGTACCGATTCCGTTACGTCCGCTGATGCCAGTGCGCTTTGAGCTTATGGATCGTGCGGCTCTGTTGCCGCCCAACTCGGTAAGAGCCCTTAAGTCCGGCTTTTGACGAACCGCCTCTTTGCGACTGCAGCTACGGCTTTACACTCAAGAACTTTGCCATCAAGTTCTGTTCTATTGTGATGGGCGATTTTCGTTCAACTTCGATTGCAATAGCCCCGCGCGTCACGCTAGACTCGGTGCGGCAATGAGGGGATGGTCCTGGGACAGGGAACCGACGTCGGGAGGCGGGAGCTGAGGGCGTCCACTTTGGATGTCCATTCGGGTTGCGGAATATTGTTGGCACTGTAGAAAATCTGCAGGCGCGTGCGAGTGCACTCGGACTGTCGCAGACCAGCGTAGACGGCGGCATTGCCGCCGAAGAAGGCTTGCGCCGCGCTCAAGTCCGGGCCGTACGATGAGGATTTGTCGATTTCGTCGAACAGAGCCAGGAAGTTCTTGAGGTAGGGTTTGTCGCCACCGCTTTCCATGAGCAGACTCCAGTCGGTGGCGAAGAGGAAGCGTGACTTGAGGATGGGATTCGCGGGATATCCGCGCTTGACCATGGTGTCGAAGCGACCGCGCGCAGAGTGCAGGATGCCGTCTTGAAATGCAGCGTCGCCGAAGACGGACGCATACTTGTTCATGAGCGAGACGAAGCCCTGAGATTCGGCGGGAACGTCGAGATCGTCGATTTGGCCGGGAGGGTCAAAGCGATTGCTGAGGCCGCCGAGATGGCCGAAGTTAACCTGGAGGTCTTTGTATTGCTGGAGAGCGAGGCCCCAGAAGTCGTAGCCGGCAAGGGCTTCGTATTGTCTGCAGACTCCATTCGTGGCGTTGGTGTGGGCCATGATAGGCACACGATGTTCAATACACCATTGATAGAGCCGGTCCAGTTCCTGATCGAGACGAATGCCAAGGCGCTGCGGAGGGTTGCCATCGTTGTAGGAGATAGGTCCTTCATAGAGCCACTTGGGGAAGGCCGAGTCGTTCCAGAAGCTGGGTGACCCGAGCAACGGGTTCGATTTGAAGAAATCCGGGCAGAGGTTGGATGAGTCGCAAACGGCATCGAGAAACTTATTGCCGTAGGGAGCGAAGCCCATGGGCGGATAGAGCTTAACGCCTATGAAACCCTTGTTCTGGATGGCATCTTGCACGAAATCGAGCGGATCCCAGTCGGCGAGTGGTTTGCCGGAGCGATGTGCGACGGCGCGGAGCGGACAGAAGGGAACAATGCCATGCACGCGACCTCCGGAGAGCACGGTGATGCGCTGCATGATTTCGACCTGGGTTTTTAGGTCGGTTTCCGGAGGCTTACCCCCCGCAAGCCACCAGTCATAATCGACGAGACTGGCGAACATGAGATCGACACCGCGACGCGCGGGAGGACAGAATGTGTTGAGGTAATCCTGTGCGCACACGCTGCGTGCACAACAGTATTCATAAATCATGCCGAGGACGCCAAAGAGGTTGTAGCGGTGAGAGCCTCCGTCGATGCACTTGTCTAGTTGAGGAGCGGGTGTATTATTTCCAGCTTTCGCTTCAAGCGGCTCAGGCGATGAGCCCTCAAGCGCCTTCTCGTAGACCTTTTGCTTCTCGGCGTCGTGAAATTTGCGTAGAGCATTACCGAGCTTGTCGTGAATTTTTGTCACCGTCTGCTGGCGCCATTGCTTCAGTTGACCTTGAAGATATTGCGAAGCCGCATCTGGACCTGACCGGACGACTTGGTTGTTGTATTCGTTAATAAGTTCATCGAGTTTTTTGAGCTCGTCCGAGCCCTTGACGCCGGCATCTCCTATGAGCTGGGCAATGGCTTCGGCTTCATCTGCTTTGACGCCGAAGACGTTTGTGAGAAAAGGAATGATGGGTAGATCGGTGCCGTTAAAGATATGGCAGTGGACGTCGATCGTGAGCGGGCGCAATGCCGGCGTGGGAGGGCGAAGAAGGTATGCGTGGCGGCATCCCGTGAGAGCGAAATCTGCAGCGGCTAGCGCAGCACCGGTCAGAAGATTACGACGTGAGAAACCACTGAGCAGCTCAGCCATGGTTTGATCCGTGTGAAAAGTAGGGATGGAGACCCGGCCATGCTTGCATAGCAAGTACATGGTGTCAATCAATCTCTTTACGGATTTATAGGTGTCCGCGACGATAGCAAGGGTTGCTCAATCATTGAGTGTTATGCTGCTCGGTTCAAAGGTTCAAAGGTTCAAAATGGACGAGAACAGAAATCGACAAAGGAGGAGATAAGCAGCGTACGTTCTCGCATATTTATGGTTGTCGGAAAATCGTGTTGGCTGACAATGAGCCAACCCATGCTCAACGCCTTCGCAGACGCCCACAAATCACCTGCGGAATTCAAACATTCCGCACCGCAAATTTCACGGCATCGCACAGACGTTGATAGAGATTTCACTTTACAATTGCGGGAAACGAGGGCAACGTCTCACCCCGATTGAAAAGTCATCAGTCCAGCCTCTAACGGTGACCAAAAGGAAAACAAAATGGCATTCAAGGACGATTTCGCAAACTGCATGAAGCCATATCTGATCCCGGACGGGGTCATAACCAACGCTATGGATCTCGCTGCCCGGCTCAAACCTATCACTACAGCGTTCCGCGCGGCAGGTGGGGCAGAGGGTCTTCAGTTGCGAGCCCTGCTGGCAACGGCCGCCCTCGGTATCGACGCGGCGGCACTGGCTGCTGCCGGCGGGGAGGTAGCCGGGGTACTCGCGACCGCGTACATTGCGATGTACGCCGCCTGTGCCGTTTCCGCCGCCGGCGTCTCGATCTGGGATGCCATCGCCGCCTGCAACGATGCAGACGTAGCGCAGGCATTCACAATCGCAGCCAACAATGCAGGCGTGAACCCAGTGGTCGTTGCAAATAATGATTAATGCGTACAAATGATAGTATCCGGACGCAAAATCTCATATCCGATAACAAGCCGATGGGGGCATGGATTGGGCGCGGCACTTCAACATCCCGACGTCCGGGTTAATTTGCACACAGCAGACATGAATGATTCGGTAAATATCCTCAACCACTACCTCCGCCTGCTGGTTCAAACCTGTAGCGTGAGTCGGCAGTGATCGAGCATCGTGAGGCCGGATGCATCGTGGGGGATTCTTTTCTAGAACAGAAACCTACATATGCGAACAAGTTTAGGAGCGTCAACCCTCGTCAGCCAAACCCGGGCCATGCCTTGATTTTGTAAAGGCAGCGTAGCGTCATACGCCGAAAAGATCGACAGTTACGACGTCTCCTGCACTTCCAATGAATGGTCCGCCGTTCTTCACTCTGGCCCCATCATTCGCGGCCGTTGTGACGGTCGTTATGCTGAATCTTCCGTTCAGATCTTCTTGTACGTTCGATGGCACCGATAGGCCCGGGTGAATCATGCCAAGGTTCGTGACGCCTCCGGGTGCCTGAACATTCGCGTCGGTCACCGTCACATAGACGTCAGTCCCTGCCTCGCCGTTTTGCACGGATATTGCAATCATTGAAGCCCTCTGGTTACGCAGTTGCATCAAGCGACGAACAAATCTTTGACTGGCCAGATTGGAATCTACGCGAGACCCAAAGAATGTATCAGACCCATCCAGATTAGTGAAAGACAAATCCGACCTAACGCGGAAACGCAATGTTTTTGACCATCGAGAGGTTTCTGCAGACGTGGTCGAGTGAGGAATTATTAGTTAAATTGCAGTTTCTGATTGACAGGGCTCAGTGGTTTCTTTAGCTTTCGGAAATCGACGATAGGCATATCTTGTTGTAGCTCTTCGAACCCCCTTCAAACGAAGAGCAGGCCCGCCATCCTCTGTTCATCGATTTGCCCTTACATCTGAGCCCCATAAGCTTTTCAGGTGACACACATGGATCTTGACCCAGGCGCGATTGAGCGATATCTCGATAAAGTTAAGCGTAAGGCCACAGCAGTTGAGATGAGCCGTCGGCGATTCTTGCAAGGTTCGGTGGCTCTTTCGAGTTTGCCATCGCGGTTATCGTACTTCAGTGACCGTACTCGGTTCGTTTTCCGGAATGGAACTGCCGTATTTTTGCTTGATGATGTGCCTCGCTGGGTGATAGATCCAGAGCGCTTCTCTGGCTCTGCGGCGCTCGAACTGATGCGTCATTCAACAACCGAAATACAGTTCCGTCTCAGCGGCGCCCGATTTCCAGGTACGGCGTATGGGCTTGAGATGCGTTTCCATGCGAACCGTAGCATCGGCACCTGGCTTTGCCACATTCAGGTTGAGGGGCTGGGTTCAGTCTCAGCGGTAGATCTTGTTTTGTGGCTATCCGGAGAACCTATTCGTTTTGACCTTACTGAATCAGTCAATGTTTTTCCGGCTCAATCTTCCTTTAGGCTGCGAGCCCGGCGGGGTCTTGTAACTCTGGACAATTCCTGGAATCTTTGTTTCAACGCAAGTTCAGTCTATTTACCCGGAACGAAATCCGGCCTGGCGGCTGCTCGTGTAACTCTAAAACCCGCGCCATCTGGCTATCATTCAACGCTGCTGGAGACGTCAGGGAAAGCTTCGCTGATTACCGTCGAGCGTGGCCAAAATTCGTGGGGAATGGACTTCTTCGATCTTTTGCACCGTAATGACTGTGCTCTCGAAGGCCCGAGAGATGTGTTCGCTTCGGCTGAATTGGAGACATTCGAATCCCAAGGCGCTTCGACGCATTCGGCCGTATTCATACCGCAAGACTACGGCACGCACCGGCTAATCCCTCCGGGACTTTTGAAGGACACTTCTGGCCGCCCTTTCTCGATGTCGCTTCATCAGCCAGCTTACGCTCTCCTAGCAAAGACCGACGGCGAGATACAAGCTGTCTTTTCCTCTTCGCTCACCTCGCGGCACGTTGCCGTGACGCCTTCATATTCCTTAGTTTTTGACGAAGCCATTCACTTCGAAGGTGCTCCGACGGGCCATGGCGATCCTGACAAGATTGAGTTCGGGCTGACACGGGTGGTATTTGAGCAACACTACGAAGACGAGGACACACTTTTCGATTTTTTCGTGCCAAAGGGTGGCGATCTTGACCTATGGCATTTTGGCGCACACCCCTTTTTTCTAGAGTCCTGGGTCCGCTCTCTCTGGCACTTTCTCTTTCACCGCAAGAGCACGATTCCTCTCGACGGAATCGTGCTACGGGTTACGCGGCCGAGAGATTTTCTTTCGTTACACTTCACATTCTGCAACGTGGCCATTTCGGTGCGTGACGGAAAACCATGGCTGGTTGCTAACTCCGCGAGCGCCAAGCCAGTCCTCATCGCCCACTTCTACCCACAACACATCCAAGAAGAAACCTTCGAGGAGAACAGTTCAGGGGGTACCGATGACACGAATCCACCGACAACACCGGTGGACGCGACGGTCTCTGGTCCCACTCGGCTCGCCTTCAATCTCTCCATAGACGTCAAAGGTGAGCCCCTCACCGTTGCGAATCTGTTGGCGTGGAAGACGGGGGCTTTACGTCGCCACGACGATATTTCTAACCTATCTGCGGCTCAACAAGCCGATCGTCTGCATAATACCGTCTTCGAAGTGCCTTATCGTTTCTTTATGGACACCGTGGAAGCCAGTACGGAACTGTCCTACCAGCGCTGTCTGGAAAAAACTGACGATACTACCCCAGAACTCTGGCATGTCAGCCTCGTCGGCCAGTCCGTCAAAGTAATAAGCGCAGTTCGTTTTGGGGATCAGCCAGGCAATGTCACCATCACCTTTCAAGACGCGCAGCCAGGATGGAAGGCTCAAGACACATTCGCGGTGCTCGAACCTCAGGAGTTCTCTGGCACCTTCGTTCTGACCGAGGTGGCAGCAGATAACAAGATCGTCCGGTATACCCAGAAGTTACCGGATCTTTCACGTTCGAATTTTACGATGTCGCTGGCTAACCGTTTTGTGGCATATTCGGCGGCGGATTACGCTCCCCCGATTAAGCCGGGTGGCGTGAGTTTCGGCAACTCCACCTACACAATCCAATTCACCGCCGCGGTCACGTTCAAATCGGGAGACGTCATCAATATCACACCTCCTGACAGCGTAGACGTATGTGCTGTAACGCCTGGCCCTTCAACGTTTACCATAGCTTCGGCCGCCGGCAACACTATCACCTTCGCTTCAGCGCCAAACCCGTTAGTAACCGATACGGCTCTGGTATCACTTCTCACAGCCACTGCAATCGCCAGCGTTGTGATCGACGCGGATGGGGCGACCGCGCATATCACGACCGACATCCCGCACGGCCTGCGCGGGAACGATTCGACCTACATCACTGCCACCAATTTGCCGCTGGACAATCAGTTCTTCCCCATTCAGAGCATAGAGAGCGCTCACACGTTTAAAGTAAAATCTGCGACGCCGCTCGTCCCGGGCAGTTTATTGAACACAGGTCGCATCGTGGTGAGCAGAAGATATCCGATCACCTCCGACGATCGGCGCCAAGTTATCGATCTCTCGTCCCTGCAACCCCTTGCGATGGAGCAGCTTATTCTCTCAGCACTCGGCGGATGGGCGAGCATGGAAGGCAACTTCAACCCCAATCCAGCCAAGCAACAGGACGTAAAGCGCTTCATTTACCGATTTGAGCAGAGGCGTGACTACTACGTCGAGGTCGACTACGCCGGCTATCTATGGCCCTTCGCCCATCGTGCCATTCGCGTTAAGATTACGCAAAGGCTCTTTTATTCTTCTCAGAACTCAGTAACGCCTACCGCAAACGTCTGCTACCTGCGCACGCGCTTCTTCGTGGTGGTCAAGCAGAAGACGCGAAGCTTCATCGCCGCGCCACTCAAAGGACTTCAATTACCTTTCATTCGCGTCGATGTCCTAACTGACTCCACCCCGGCACTGTACGCGGCGAGCCCTACACCTGCTGGGGTCGACCCAACGGATATTGCCTGCAGCACCTGGTTTTGGCCTTCGCTCGGCCCCAATCAACCCGTTCTCTTCAAGCTTCGCGGCTACGACTCGGCGAACCCACCGAACACCGTCGACTTTTCGGCGCCGCTCATCTGGGTAACGCTTGAGATTGGAACCAACGGGCCGAATCCCACAACACTGGCTGTTCAGAATGGATACGCCACACGAACGTTCATCGACGGCAAGACCCCACGAAACAGGATTTCATTCGGCGGCGCACCGCTGCATTTTGCAGACTCGAAGTCTCCCGGAGACACCGAGCTCCACGTCACGTCGATCGATTTCTCTGCCTTGTTACTGGATAAAACGAAACCAACGGATCCACTTTATGACGCCCAAGATCCGTCAGTCTACACAGTTCCTGGCGACATAGATCCGGTACCCGCTGGAATACCGGCGACGCCGCCAGTCATCTTCCGTCCAATCCTAGCCCAAGCTGCAGTCGATGTGCCGGCAGTGAACGTGTTCAGTGGCAAGGCGGCTTCCGACCTACCGGGAGCGTCTAACGGAAAACCCGTCACTGTCTCCTACAATTCCCAATACCTCAAGACCGCGTTTAATCAGGTCCCGGCTCCTTCGGTGACAGATCCCAATAAGAAAGTAAATCCGAATCCCACGGAGATCTTTGTTGATGTAATTGACGCCGCCAGCCTGCAATTTCCCGGAGCGAAGGGTGGGGGTATGGCGTTGCCTACCGCACCAATCACGGCCATCGCACGCCATACCGGCATCGTGGCCGATGGTGCGAACTCCACTTGGGATCCGACGACCGCCGCAAAGCCCCCCGCATTCAACCCCCTGAAATCGTTCGATCTGGGCAACGCGAAACTACTCGGGTGCATTCCTCTTTCCGAAGCCGTTGCATTCCTCGGCGATCTTGGAGCGAGCCTCAACTTAGTCCCCTCCTTGAATGTGCAAAAGATCTACACTGCCGTCTCCAGTGCGGCTGACGAAATCCAGCAGATCGAAGCAAAAGTTAGAGCGGCCGAAGACAAGCTGCACCAGTTTAACCTTGCGGTGCAACAGCAAGTCAATCAGAGCAGTAACACTCTCAAGACCGCCCTCACAACATGGGTTAATAAGGAGATCGGCGTCGTCTCGGCGGCTGACGCCAACATTAGCAACTTAGCAGAGATGTATAGCACTTATGCCCTGCAGCTGAAATCTACTATGACGGAGATGCAGAACAAAGCTGCCGCCACGCTAGCATCGCCGCCACCGAATAAAGTAATTCCAGCGGTCTTGCAGTCGGACATGGACGACCTTCGTGCTGCCGGCGACATTGATCTCACCACTAGTCTCATGGAAACTGTCTTGGGCCAACTGGTAGCGGCCGACGTTGCGCAACTTGCAGACCAGACCAGCATCACGATTTGCACTCTGGAGGACTTGCATAAGAGTCTAACGAAAGCAATCACGGTTGCGTTGCGTCCACTGGACCCGTCGAGGCTACCTACTCAACAGGTAGCCGCGGCTCTCGATGCTCTGCTTGACTGCTTCGATCCAACTTTAGGGCTCCCGTCACTTTCCAACATACGCGCCAAAGCTCTCGCGCTTCAGAAGCAGTTGAAGAATTTTCTGAATGTGATCACGTCGGCACCCGGACAGGTCAAATTCGATAAGCAT
Organism: Tunturiibacter lichenicola; assembly: GCF_051013355.1. Lineage (GTDB taxonomy): Bacteria > Acidobacteriota > Terriglobia > Terriglobales > Acidobacteriaceae > Edaphobacter > Edaphobacter lichenicola_F. Next base: position 3,445,099 of record NZ_CP132944.1, read on the forward strand.
CTCTTCGACGGCTACCTCGTTAAGCTGACGGCACAGCTGAAGCAAGAGGCGAATCAGTGCATTGCGGATATAAAGACTGTCGCGAAAAACGCCATTAGCGACCACAATGTCGCCTTCCTGGCACTTTATAAGGTGTTCAATCAGAGCTACTGCAATAACACGCTCCCTCCAACCCCTACCTACGCTGCTACCGTTGCTCAGGCGCAAGCTTACCTGAATGCCGCAACGACGCTCGCTACCGCCGAACTCAATGACCAAATCGATACAACGCTCGGCAATCTGGCCGGCCAGGTGTCATCGGCAGCCGATCCCGTCATTGGCTTTCTCAACGATAGCTTGGACTACATCAAAGGTCTCGAGGACCTGTGCAACGGTCTTCTTAATCTGCTCGAGACTCCAATCGCTGTCACGTCCACTTATACGCTGGCCAAGATTCCGATGCAGGATGCCCCAGCCTCTGACCCCATCTTTCTCGCTCATAGGATGCAGGACGGCCAGCCCGTTAAGTCCGTTCTCGAGATCGACGCGACTGTCTCCGCTAGCGCCACGCCAGTCAACCCTGCTGGAGCGACTGCGAATGCAAGCACCGCTCTTACGCTCAGCGACTTCTCGCTTCAACTCCTTCCTGGCGCTCCATTCATCACCGTTCAATTTCAAACATTCACCTTCACTGCTGGGACGGGCCAAGGCACGCACTCGCACTGCAAACTCGACAATGCCACCCCTGTGATCCTCGGCGGCGCGCTGGAATTCGTAAATGGTATCGCAAGCGCTTTCGGGCCCATGGCTAGCGGCGGTTCAGGGCCCGTCATCCAGCTCTTTGGCTCAGGAATAGGCGTCGGATACAGTTTCGCGCTCCCTCAAATCGAAGGTGGCGGCTTCCAGATCACCGGCCTCGCATTTGAGGCACTGCTGCTGCTCTCATTCACTGGGGATCCACTGAAGCTTCGATTCTATCTAGCCACGCCGCAAAAGCACTTCCTGATGAGCGGGGGTATCTTCGGCGGAGGCGGCTTCTTCGGCCTCGAACTATCAACCGCTGGTGTCGATCTTGTCCAGGGCTGCATGGAATTTGGCGCGACCGCCGCATTGGATCTTGGTGTCGCCGACGGTGAAGTTCACATCTTAGGCGGCATCTACTTCGAGTTCGGAGATCAGCGTTGCTTGCTGACCGGATTTGTACGCGCCGGCGGGTCGCTAAATATTCTCGGCATCATCGAGATGTCGGTTGAGTTCTACATCGGGCTCACCTACTCAAAGGTGGATGGCCAAACGTCCGTCTATGGCACCTGCACCGTCACCGTGAGCATCTCCATTCTGTTCTTCAGCGCTGATGTTTCCATGACTATGCAGTGGCAATGGGCCGGCAGCCAAAGCAACGACACTGCCAGCATCGGTCCTGATCCCTCTTTGCCACTTTACGCGATGCTCGAGACAGGTGGTCCTAGCGGCGGCATCACTGATGATGCATCGTTCTATGGCCCCGACCCAGCCAAGCCCGCACCCGTCCCTAAAGTGAATCAGCGTCTCGTCGGCTGGGATGAACAGATGTGGGACGCTTATACCTCTGCCTTCATGAAGGAGTCGCCAACTCATGCCTAGCAGCCTCTGGACACTCATTCCGCGAGGAATCAAGAAGAAGAACAACCAGGATGTCCTCACGCTCGGTATCTATATCTCTCCGTTCCAGTTGGAGACGGATGCTGTACTCAAGCAGCCTCTCGACGGCACAAATGGCACTATCCTCTGGACGCAGTGGTACATGAATCGGCAGAGCGATCTATTGTCGGGTAAAAATCCTAACAACGCGATCAAACTCTCTATTAACGGCAATACCGATTCGGCAATAGCGCCCCTAGTGACTTTCGAGGCAACCCACCCCACGCAGCAGGAGCAAACAGACTGGAGGTCAACTTGGCAAAAGCTTCTATGCTATCAGCAGCCGGACTGGGAGGGTCAGACGTTCAGCGGATCGTTGCCCAACTCCCCATGCCCACCCAGCAAGACTTCCTCAGCATCGGTCGGCAACTCATCGGCCACTCTCATCGCAATGAATGAACCCATGTCCATCGGGTCGCACGGGCCCTTAGCGATCGATTACTTACCCGCCATCTTCACCATGGACGGAGCCGCGTTGCAGCCACCACCCGTCTCGAACAGCAACAACATATATCTTCAGGCGGCAAATGGCGAAACTAAGTCCACTACAAGCAGACTGCATCAGCTCGCAACTCCCGTAGGCCAAGTCAAGACCACTATGGCCGTCGTGGCAGCCTTGAAGGTTTATCATGCCGCGGTCGAAGCCCCCAATATCATGCCGATGGCTTCGGCCTTGCAGGCCCATGCTGCAAACACTTTGGACGAACTGGTTATCGTAAAGCCATTTGAGGCCAAGCCAAGCCCAGAAGCGCTTGCCTTTCAAGGCTGGCTCCGCACACAACTTGCCAGCACCGACCCCGCCGAACAGAACGTCGGACTGGTCGCTCAACGCAATCTTTACCGACTCGCCGACGACCCCTACCACCGATTAAATAGCGACGTGTTTGCCATCGTCCGCCAATTGGCGGAGGGCAACGGGCAAATCGACGATAATGACAAGAAAACACAATTCATCGAACACGCAATTTTTCACCGCCGGTGCCAACCGCCGGCGCTCGGAAAATCGAGCTTCGGTTCTGCAGCAGCCCCGACTGCTGGAGGAGGCCCGGCAGCCCACATGGCTGCTTGCTCATCTCCTACACTTCAGTCGTTTTATCGCACTCTGGCCCTTTTGGCACGATTTCCTGAGTGGCTCGAACGTTTTGGCTTCTCCTACACGGTCACAGTCATACTCCCCCCAGGCCAGATCCTGAAGTCCGTCGCGCTGCTGGGTCTTCCTCAATCATGCGGGGCTTGGCCCAATCCAGCCAGCGGCCTTACATGTTCCACGCAATGCACGGCGGACGGCTACGTAGCGTATATCCCACCTGATGATGATTCCACTACCTTCCAATACGACGGGAACCTGCTGCTTCTCGATCCGAACACATGCACGTTGGTGGAAAACGACGTCGACGGCGAAAGCCTACGTCTTTTGCAACATGCGAACTCTCTCTCTCTCTCTGCCGCAGCCGCAGCAAAAACTTTATCCATCCCCGACGACGCTGACCCACCCGATGCTCCGCCCACGGTCGACAGTGCTCTGCCCGCCCGTAGTATCGGCATCACCTTGCTACACTCCGACAGCCGAGACCATCAGGATACCTGCCTTGCGCGCCACGCAAGCAACAACACGGGACTTCGCAGTGATCCAAGCCAGCCATTGGGTCTCGTTGATCTGGTCCGCGGTTACGCCCCCGAAATTTCTTTCGCGAAGGACGTGTGGTATCCCCTCACGAAGCGGCAGGTCATATATAACGACGAGAAAACTGCGTGCCCGCAGCCTCACGCTCCCGTGTATCTCGAAGCTGCCGTGCACAACGACTCGCCTTCGGCCACTGGCAACGGCGGCTCGGTCTCTGACCTTCACATCCCGCAAGCTCTCTTCCGCTGGAACGGGTGGAGCCTTACCGTTCCCTCTCCCTTCACCGTCAATCAGGCCACATGCACAGGGCAGAGATCCGCGCCGGCATTTCCAATTTCCGCAAAATACATCGCAGAAAAAGGAAGCCTCGTTCGCTTGCGATTTGGAGCTAAATATTCCATGCGCGTGCGCCTCGTCGACCTTCTCGGCGAACCCATGGAGCCGAGTGTAGCTGACAATACCACTCTGGCGCTCCCCTACCTTCGTAACGATCCTGTTCCCCCTCCAATTCTCCTGCTGGAAGGCGAGATCGATGGAACGAAATGGCCCGGCGAATCGCTGACCACTCTCGTCAGGCGAGACGGTCAGATCGATCACCTTCCACGCCGGTCCCTTTGCCCGCCGGTTGCCAATCTAGATCTTCTTCTACAACACGGTGCGCTAGACGCACCTCCCGAAGATATCGCGTCGAAAAATGGCTTCCTCCACCTCGACACGATCGGCACCTTCGAGGATGTTTTCATAGATCCCCTCACAGGTGATTTTCCAACCCTTCCTATCAAATATGACGACGGCACAATCGACCGGGTCCCCGCTTATAAGCCGGCAGTTTCTCTTCCTTCGCGCACGTATCTGCCAGATCCGATGGCACTCCTGGTCCAACCGGAAGTGTTGGATCTCGCCACCGGTGCTGTCTATTCCAATTTTCCAGCTGAGGCCTTCTATGGCAATGAAGAACGCTGGCCCCACGCCCATCGCCTACGCGTCGAGATGGACAGCTCGACCGGCCATGAGCCCGCCTTGAGCTGGCGCACGGATGAAATCGATAAAGTTCGCACACTCATGGTTAGTGTGCCTAAGGGCTGGCAGATCAAGCTGAGGCTTAAATGCGTCCCGGGACGTGGGAAGGCTGAACTCTTCGTCGCGGGCCACAACCACGAAAAATTTGGCCAACGCCTGCTCGAAGACATTCGTGCTTCCTTCCGTGATGCCTCCCTGCCCGACACAGAGACGATCCACAAAACCCTTGGCGACGGCGGACTTCCCCAATACACTCCTTCACGCGAGCTCACCATCATTCACGCGGTACAGCGCCCACTCAGAGCTTCAACATTCGGCGTGTGCGACCAACCTTCACAGACATACGACAGTCCCGTTGCCACGTTCAACGCCACAGCCACAATCGGGGACAGACGATCGACTGGCAAGATTGAGTTCCTGGCATCTTGGGAGGATTTGACCGACGGCGATCCCACGCTTGGGGCCACGAATCGTCTTTCGAAGGCGCAAATCGCCGAGTACAACCTCAACTCCACCTTGTTCGATGCCAAGAATGTTTCGCGCACAAGCCAGCGATTCAAGGACATCAAACACTCGTTTCCCGACACACGCTGTCGCATCATTACCCTTTCGGCCAACTCGGTAAGCCGTTTCGGACATTACTATCTTCCGGCGATCGCAAAAAATGAAACCCAGCTCAGCATGCCAGATCCCACTCCGCAAAAAGTGACACTTCTCAGCACTTCGCGTCCAGCGGCCCCCCGTGTAATGAAGATCATTCCTCTACTTCCAGTTCGCTCAATCCGCGATCGTCACAATCATTCCCGTACCCACACGCGAGTTGGCGGTGCGTTCCGCGTCTACCTGGACAGATCTTGGTACAGCTCCGGCTTCGGCGAGATGCTCGGCCTCGTGCTCTGGGGTGAAGATCCAAAAATACCTGCCCCAAAGCCTAACTATACCTGTGCAGCAAACTTTGTTCCTGCCGCCTACCAGTCGTGGGACGCCGACCCCCTTCTTGAGCCTTTTGTCACCCGATGGGGAGCGGATCCTACCCGGTCGGCGAGTGTTGGGACTCTGGCTCCGCGCCTCAAAGACTTTGTCTCGCCGCCGAACGCTAACGGTGATGACACCACTGCCCCGACTCTGGTTCAGTGCGCTTTCCCTGCGGAGATGCTCGTCGGTCAAGACGATGTCCATCCTGAGAAAATCGACCCTACGCATGTCCGCTATATTTCTCTGGCCGCATACCCAGTGGCGTTCCAGAAACGCACCCAGCTCTGGTATGCCGACGTCCAAATCAAGAACCTTCCTGCCTACAACACCTTCATCCGTCTTGCGCTCACTCGCTATCAACCCACGTCTCTCGTTAATCGCGAATGTTCATCCATCGTTATCGCTGGCTTCGCCCAACTCCTCGATGGCCGTTCCCTTCTCCTCCAGCATCTTGGCTCAGGCATGATGCAGGTGCAGATCTATGCCGTTCCTAACTCTGCCACTTGCACGCAGCAGATCAATATTTACAAGCTGACACTTGAGTATCAAGACGACGGCAAATGGCTTCCTGCAAACTCTCAGCCTTCGCCCGTCGAGGCGTCGGCTGTTCTCACCGACGACCCAAACCCTCTGGTTGCGACATATTCCTTCTACCATCAACATCCCCTGAGAGCGACAAGGCTCATCATCGAAGAATATGAAACGTGGTTCGCCGATGACCCAGCGAACCGCGGTATCCGCACGACCAGGATGCTGCCTCGACCCCCTGACATCATTCACATCCCGCATTGGAGCCTAGACTGACGGGTGCAGTTGAAAAAGCTGAGGAAACGGGTGTACACCATTTTCAAGCTTGACGAGATCCAGAAGGCGCACCGGGAGTATGCCGGCAGCGAGCGTATGGGCTCCATCGTCATTAAAGTCAGCCCATAGCGTCTTGTCGGGAGATAACCTGCCCCCACAGGTGTCGGTTAGTACCGCGAAACGCGCATGTCGCCGGGAATGCTGGTGAGTTCACGCATAATCGCCGATGCACTCATCGACTGGCAACGGCTCGAGAAATCCCAGCTTCCCGAGTGGCGGGCGAATAACGGCAAACCGGAAATTGACCCACCACCGAACTCCTCCTTCACGTTGAGTGACGAAGGAGTCGATGTCTACTTTGTACGTCTGAGCGGCCTGCCAAAGCTGTCGAGATCAACGTAACCTGAACGGTATTGAAACGGGTATAGCTCACTCCTCGGTTCCTTCTATCGAGGCATCATCGGACTGTTTGGCTCGCGGTCGCTTCGGTGCCCTCCGCTTGGGAGTGATGCCGGCATCCTGTAGCTTGCGGCCAAGAACATCATCGGCCGCGAGCTGTGCCAGATCGTTCTCCAGTCGCAATACCTGGATGACGCGGGTGTATAGGTTTCCACGTCGAACCTTGGAGATTCAAATGAGTTTTCTAAGCCCGTCGGGTGGGCAGAAAAAGACGCTCTCGCATCTGCGAGAGTGACCTTCAGGGCGGGAAAGACGGGCCGGAAAAAAGAGGAGCCTGTCCCTTGTGGACAGGCTCCTCGCCGAAATTATGCAACCCGCTTTCGTTCTGGCTTTGTCACTGCTTCCGGCTTCTTCTCGCCTCTGGCTCTGTCCTTTGCGGTGAACTCCTGCTTGACCTTGAGGGCGATGGCATCGGTGTCCACCTTGTAAGCCTGGGCTGCGGCACGGAGAACCTTGCCGCCGTCCGCTTGCCTACTCGCTGAAAGCAGGATGACAGCTTCGACAATCAGCTTGCCGATTGCGTCCTCCTCTGCCTTACGGAGAAAGGCAGTTAGCAGCTTGGCTGCGGATTCGCCCTCCTTCGCCCTGATGCCCTGATTTCGAGCGACCATCTCGACCCGCTTCTCGTCGAGCAACGGGAGCATCTGTTCGGCAATGAAGAGAAGGTCGCGCTTCATCAAACGGACAGGCACGGCGGCGACGATGGTTTGCAGGACGCGCAACCCGGTGGCGTTCGCCAGTGCCTCTTCACGGCGGCGTTTGTCTTGCTCCGCTTTGAAGCTGGCATCCGCCTTCGATGGCTGCTTCTTGGGGTGATGGACGGCGCAATCGGGTTGAGTGCAAACCTTCCGTGCTTCTCCCTTGTCGAGGCCATCCGCGACGATGGCCTCGCTGGTGTACTTGCACGTCTTGAACTCCGGCCAATTCGCCTTCTCCGGGGTGTCGGGCTTCTCCGGCCTGATCTCGACATACTTGCTGCGCGTGACGATCTTGCTGCCTTCCTGCTGCTGTCCGTAGGCCGTGCTGATCTGCACTAGCTCCGGCTTCGCGGCAACCTGCTTCTGGACATGCGACTCTATCTTTACGGCGTAGCAGTTGGGGTCGGTGCATTGGGATTCGTTCTCTGCCCACTCTGCGAAGAGCAATTTGTTGTTTCCGGTTCGCTTCGGGCAATCGACGCAACTTCCGGCGGCGGGAACGAGTTGGGCATCGCGCTTGTTGAATGGTGCCAGCTTCAAGAGCAATAGGACGTTATGCTCTATCCAATGCTGAAGGTGCCGGACGGGGAGCAGGATGCGCTTGGCTTTGCCGCTGCCCCCGCCCCAATCCTCACGGAAGCAGTTGGCGAGTGCCTGCTCCTGCTGGGCTGGCTGGAGTTTGGCGAGTAGCAGGGCATGGCCGACGCCGATCTCCTCCCGGTAAAAGGCTTCGACCGCTGCGGGAACAAGCTCAGTCAGTCTCAATCGGGCTGCGACAAATGATGGATTTTTCCCAGTGCGTGCTGCGATTTGCTCGATGGAGTATTTCGGCTCCTCCAGATTGAGAAGAGCGCGGAAGCCGTTGGTCTCCTCCATCGGATGCACGTCGGAACGGATCAAATTTTCAACGAGCTGCGCCTCTAACGATTCAGCGTCGGTGAGGTTGACGATGCGGACGGGAACGGTCGCGGCCTCGGCCATCTGCGCGGCGCGGTAACGCCTAGCTCCGGCGACGATCTCGAACCCCTGCTCTGTGACGGGACGAACAAGCAAGGGCGAAAGCACTCCCTGAACGCGGATTGATTCGGCAAGCTCCTTAAGAGCGGCATCCTCAAAGACGCGGCGCGGGTTGGCGGTGGACTCGGACAGGACGTTGAGGGGAAGGTTGCGGTACTCGGTGGCGGTTTGGGTATTCATGGCTGCTCTCCTTGAGCGGTTGAACGTGCGAGGGCGTTGGAGCGGACAGCGTGAGGCCGTCCGCCTGTAGCGAGAGGGTTAGCTGGCTTCCGCCAGTTCCGGTTCGGCTTCTGCGGTAGTGGTTTCCGCTGCTGGGGTTTCAAGCGCGGAGAGGATGACAGCGGAGGTTTTCTGGATGACCTCAAGGCTCTCGGTGAGGAGTGCCGCGTTACCTGCGTAAAGGTGGATGTAGTCGGCTGAAGCTCGGCCAGTGTTCAGGCCGATGGTCTTCCCGACCACAAAGGCGATTGCCTCGGCCTCGGTTTCGCGCACTGTCTTGGTGGTGGCGATGCGCCGCTCGGCCTTGTGCAGGAGTTCGTGACTCGCCTCATGGACCAAAGTCGAAAATTCCTCTGCTGGCAACTGACCGGGCAGAATAGCGATCTTGCCTCCGTAGCTCATGCCCAACGCGGGAGCGATGCTCTCCTTGAACTCAAACTGGATGCCCTGGGCGAGGATGAAATCGAGCAACCGCTCCCGGTACTCGCCGACATTGCCCGTGACGCGCTCGGACAGTTCGGGAAGCTCCTTGCCTTCCGTCTGCGAGACATCGAAGACATAGGCCGAACGGAACCCGACCAACACGGCTTGATTCTGGGTGCGGATGTCCTTTTCGGCTTCGGCATCCTTCTTGCGCTTTACGCCGATGACCGGAGCGAGAATGCGGATGCCACGCTCTCCCTTTTTCACCTTGCGGCCAAGCTGGTTCCACGCATACAGCCCGGCTACTTTTTGAGCATCTGGCTGTTGTCGGGCGATCTCCAAGATGTTCCCAAAGCTGTACTTGTGGAATCTTCCCATCGCCGTGAGGTAGGCGGTGAGGCCTTCGGAGTGCCCCTGCTCCAACTGCTCGATGAGGGCTTGGACGTTGGCCGCGATGGCTTCCTTCGCGGTCTGCTGCTTCTGTTGCTGCTGTTTGAGGTTTTGGGTAAACGGGGTGACAGTGGTTGCGGTGGTGATGGCTGCGGTGTTCATGGGTGTTTCCTCCTTGGCTGTTGCCGTTGCTTTTCATGCCATGCGTGGCATGTACCTACATGCCGAACGCCTCCTGGCGAAGGCGGGGCGGCAAGGCGCAAGGGAGGGGTATCGCCCACCCGAAGGGCGAGCAAAGCGAGTGATTTTTACGCAGGAAAAATTATGGGGATACCCTTGCGCCGCGCCAGGGCAGCGCCCTCAGGAGGTCTGGTTACCTTGCTGGGCGCGAAGCGCAAGAAATCGCATTCGTTATTGCTATTGCGCTTTAGGGTGGGCGTTGCGGGCGGGAAAGGTCCGCAGAGGGGTGCCGGAAGAGTAGCCGGTCTTTTCGCCGGCGCACTCTGGATGAAAAGGGGAAACCTCCCCTACAAAGGGAACGACGTTGAACTATGCCAAAGGGATGAGGCGCATGCGTAGCGAATGCCGTAGCGATGTAGCAAAGGCCAGTGGTATGTCTGACTATTTTTAGATCAAGGCGCAGTGTGGTTGCTTTTAGAAGGCTTAGGTTGCTTAAAATTCTTTTCTCTGGCCTGTTTCACCAGTCGTGCTCCGGTGATATTCGCTATCGTGTTGGGCTTCCAGATCTTTGCTCGTCGCGGTGCTATTTCTCTTTCATTGAGATACCGACATATTTTGGAGTACCCGATTCCATGTCCACCATCATGCAATCGAAGAATCAGATCAAGGGTGCCCTCCTCTCCCGCGATAGACCCATAGGGGCGGGCTCCACCGCATTTGCCGTTCGTTTCTATCTTGGATTTTCTAGCAGCCTGCAGCTTCGTCTGTGTAATTATCTTGTTCAAACTGAGCGTCAGTTGCATCGCTCGTTTCAGATCTTCCAGCTCAGGTGAGTCTGCTAACAAATCGGTTTTCCGCGCGGAGAGAACAACGACTTCATGAAGAGCCAACTGTGCCAGGATAATTTGCTGATCTATTGAGCGCTTTGATAGAGCGTCCAGACTTGCCACAAGCACTGCCTTCACCCTATGCACAACAATCTTCAGCAGGACATCTTGAAGCGCAGGTTGTTTGAGCGGATCTTGGCCCTGTTGCCCGTCTGGGTCGACATAAAAAAAATCAACGATCCTAATTTCCTTACGGTTTGCGTACTTCAGAACAATGCTCTTCTGCTTCGAAGCCTGGACGTCATCGATTCTGTCAGTGATGACTGCTAAGACCTCCACGCTCATAAAGAGGAGGATAGTAGGCATTTCTCACCAGTTTGCGCCAAAATGAATCATGATGTCGCGATAATGATGAAGAAAACGCTCTATTTCGTTTCAACTCCCCGGCGTGTGTCATTCTCTCTTAGCGGCAGATAGAAATCTCCGAGATTTATATAAGAAGTAGAGAGAGGAATGCATGGCATTACGAGATATGAGCAAGCAAAGAAGAGATTTCAAGAGCGCCGCAAAGACGCTCTATGCGCATGAATGCCGTATCCGGAATGCGTACGCGAGTGACCTCAAGCTGCAGCGACCGCATGAGAAGGTGCTTTCTAGAGAGACTCGATACACCTCTACTGCCATGCGTGCTGATCTGAGGACAGTCGATTCCTCCGGTCTTATTCGAGAGTGGGAATTCAAGATCAATGCTGATCATCATGCGCTCGGGCAAGTTCTTACCTACATGGCTCACGCGCGCATTGAGTTGAAATTTCGCCCTGTTCGGGGAGTCATCGCCTCCTTCGTCTTTACCGACGAGTTGCGACGCACCGTAGAGGTGATGAACCTCAACATTGAACTTGTCACTCTGGCTTCGTGGATGGCGTTCGGCGGCAATATTCCGGTTCTACCTACGAGCAGCAAACCGTTAGCAGTGATTCCCTCGCTCAATTTCCATGCCAAACCCACCCTCACCAATAAGGAGAAACAATGATCCCCGCCATCCCCACGACTCAACTTATCTCTATCGACGCGATTGCAGGCGACCCTGCCTATCAGGATCTCAAGATTGTTCGCGCGCAATCAGATGCTGTCGCGGCCAAAAACTATAACAGTGTCTCCTACCGTTTTCAACATGAGACCGAATATACCGTCGTGCGGGCAACGTTGACGCGGAAGGGAATGGTAAATGCCAAGAACCGCCTCACCGTTTACACGCACCCTACGTTGCTGCAGTTCACGCACATGGTGCAATACGATCCGTCGAATCCTCCCATCGATAACTATGCGGCACTCGGCATGGTAACGGCCCATCAGCAGACGCAGAGTGATTTCAAGGGACAAAAGCAGTCGAACAAGATGCTCTTCAAGGAGTATCTACACGAAAGCATTTACGGAACCAGGCGTGCCTACCTACCGACCATTTCTGGTTGGCAGACCACAGCAACGTTCGCAAAAACGATCTTTGTTGCCTTCGATGAAGAAGATCCGGATGCCCTCTATGGTTTGATCTATCTCCCAAAATCTCCCATCATGCAAGCAGATGGGCAGACACAGACCGCTGCGCTTTTCGCTCTCTCGGACATGAAAGACGCAAAGGATAAGGGCGCACTCGAGAACTTCCGCGTCACCTTGGAAATCGAGTTGAACATGGACGAGAAACAGGCGGGCCAAAGCTTTGCAGATCGAAACGGTCGTGGTTCGAAGAAGAACAAGAATCTTGTGATTGGCCTGGACACTTCTTCAGCGTTGAGCCAACTTCGCGAAGAATCAATCAAGGGAACAGTCTTTGAGAATCGCATTGCAACAGGGCGCTCTACTGAAACCGGTGAGACGGCGGTCGGCAAGATTGTCGATCTTTCAAGTATGGAACAAATGCTCATGCTCGTAGCAACTGGGAACAATGGCAGCACTGAGATCTTCAAGCACTACCATATGCCAGCTTTTTTGCCTTATACGCGTGACTTCATTCTTCTGCTTGAAAGCCTCTTTGCCCCTCAGTGGCCGGCGCCAACTCCGATCAATCAAGACCCGTTTCGGAAACTCTACGTACACGGTTGGCCGTTTACGCTGAAGGCAATCGCAGGAGCATATCATCGTGCGCGTATCAGCGAGATTGGACCATTGACTAGATCTCTTCGAGCCAAGAACACTGGCATGTCTCTGGAGGAAGCATTCGCCGCACAGGTTGAAGTAGAAAAGGAAAAGGAATCAAGTCAAGAATCGCTCGGTATATCGCTCGCTGAGCTCACCAGTCGTTTGCAAAAGATTGATTGGATTAGGTACCGCAAACACTGGGTCGATCTCACGGGCGCCAAGATCGGCAAGGAGGGAGGGCGAAAGACCTTCAAATTGAAGTCGACCGGAGAGTCCAAGGTGGATGCACAGGCCCAGAACACCGCATCGGTCATCAGCAATGTTCGCGATATGATTCTATCCCCTTCCTGGGAGATCCTCACCGGGACGGAGGATGCTGAACTCATCTAGTTGTTGCGGGGGTTACCGGCTTCCGGTAACCCCTGTTGCGTTGCTTTCAGAACGACTCCATACCGATGTTCTGTACTGGAGGAGGAGGTAATTTGCGAGCAGGCGAATGTCCTTCGTCGTGTTCTGAATTTCATTCCACTTTCGCGTAACATTCCCGCCGAAATCCCAAAATCCATTTGTCCATCGACAGAAGCGTTCCATGCCCTTCAGATCGGCTCGATAGTGATCGAGTGTAATAAATTGTTCATCGTGGTGCCGATCAACGATGGCGTCCATCACAAATCCCATGCTTACAATGCCTGCCCCATGAACCAGTCGAGACCGGTTTGGCGGTAGCTCCCACGCATCTCGAAACACAAGGGCGACAGCAGACCAGTAGGTCTTGAGAAGAAGCAGCATCGCCTCTACATCGCCCTCTCCGTTTGGCCCTCGGTATTGATAGAGGGCCCCGTCGCTTAGGCTGTGTTCGATCATTTTCAGGACTGAATTATCTTGAACCACTCCCTCCTGGTTCGTCGCGGTCTTGATCTTGAGCCTCAGAGGGGAATCAGGATCATAGTTCAGGCGATTAAGCAGCATGGAAGGGAAGCGACGCTTCTCCAACATATCCGGGAGGAGCATCTGCGTGGTTGGCAGCAGTTCGTAGATCAAGCCCTTCGAAAGAGGCTTTGCTGAATTCACCAGAATGAACTGCTCACGCTGTTCCTGCACACTTTCAGCTTTGAACGCTGTGACGCAAATAGGGAAACTGCCGATACGAGCCTCACGGATGGCGGCGATTCGCTGCTGGCCGTCGACCACCCAGGCCGGTTTTTCTTGCTCGGTCCACGACGATTGAAGAGGGATTCTGAGATGCCCAAGACGGCTGAAGGACGAGTTTTTGCTGTTGCTTGGCGTGAAACTGACTCGCTGATCGAACGCGAGCACAACGGCATTCGGAATAAGTGGTGCCTCGGACTCAATGTATTTGCGGATTCCAGAGATGTGGGAAAGAACTTCTGGCCGTTGGTACCCATCAACATCCGTTCCGTCTGGTCTCGAAATCCGAGAAATAGCTGCAAATTGGGGCAGCATCTTGCCATCTACCGCAAAGCTATACAGGATTCGGCCCTCCCCCTGAGTGACCTCTACCGCTGGAAGCACCAGTTCATTGTGTTTCATCATCGTGACAAGGCCTCGTGCGCCTCAAGGTCGAACAAACCTTTTGCCGCTGCTTTTCGTTGTTGGAGCTTGTTGTAGAACACATGAAGGTTGTGAAAACCTCTACGTCTGTTTCGTTCTGCTCCCCTGAAGAGAATGACGTGAATGCCTAGAGCTCCGCAGACATCACAGGGGCATTTCTTCCATGGCTCATCTTGTAAAGTATCTCGGTATTCGTTCGCGAATGTGCGCCTGTCGTCATACAAGGTTTCGTACGTTAACAGCGAATCGAGCGTTTCCTCAAGGCCACAGGTCCCTCGATCGAATTGCTTAAGGCAGGCCAAGCAATGTTGTTCAAGCTTCCTCGCCTCCTGCTGGTTGATTTTTCCGGCCTTAATGTTCCTTACCAATTGGGGGTTCGCTTCTACCTGGGGTACCCGGAGAGCCGTATAGGTGCGATCAGGAGCATAGTAATTGTCCTTCATGTCTTTGAAGGCCTGCCGAAGCGGAGACGTACTATCTATGCTGCTCACACCGAAGTCGGCAAACAGTTGAACGCTTTCGATGCGAGTAATTCCCAAGATATGCATGCGTACGCCGGATTGAAGAATCGGGTGGACCATCTTGAGACAGCTAAGGATGTCCGGTGTTTTCAGACCGATCATGCCGCCTAGTGCGATGTAGTCGTAACCCATCGCCTGCAGTTGCTCAACTGCATCGGCATAGGATGATGGACTCCATCCTTGTGCGACTCCAATTGGAGTGAAGCGGGACTTAGTCTTTCTGTGTTGATCAAGAAATTGCTTCGCGAGTGACAAAGTTAATTCATGTCTGAAACGCCAATCCTCGGGAATATCGTGATCAGATGGCTCATATCCGAAGATGATGTGATCGACGGACATTCCGAAATCAAAGCCCATCGTCTGGTAGTATTCGACGACTTCCTCCACGCTGAATGGTGGGCGCTCCTCGCGGACATAGGTGAAGGCACCACAGTCCCCCATGGTGAGGAGATTCGGGTCAGAAATTCTGAAGAATTCCCGGACTCCGACCCGCAGCATTCGATGTTTTTGAGCGATGCTGTAACGGCCCGCGTCGAGAACGGCCTTAGAGACAAGGACACCGTCGAAGGGCGGTCGCTGAAACAACTCATGGGCGTAGAGATCTTCTCTATGTCGCAGGCGAAGTCGGGAACGCTCCTCCGTATCGAAGTCGAAGCTTGGGTCAACCTGGTCCTGACTATCTGGGAAGTAAAACTTCATGCCCGATGCCCTTTTTGCACATATGTGCGGACTAGGAAGTTAGACAGGAGACGGATGTGACGCGGAACGTTTTGAATTTCGTTCCATTCAAGATCGCCCATATCCTCCCAGCTGCCGGAGGTCCATCTGCAGACCGGCACTAGAATCGCCAGTTCTTTCTCTACAAGAGCTAGCGCCTTAGGATTTTGAATATTGATCGAAGGCATTACTCTGTCCATGACACGGCCGATGGACCGAATTCCTGCTCCGTGCATCAACCGGCTCTTCGCTGCCGATTTGCCCCAGGCATCTGGAAAGACATTTTTAACGGCTTTCCAAAAGACAACTACTGTGGCCCAGATCATATCCATGTCGGACTGCCCGGTAGCTATATTCCTAAAAGGAAATAGACAGCCGGAAGGTGTTGTCAGGCTCTCCTGCAACATACGGAGAATCGAAGTGTCTGTGACTACTGCCGAGTGCTTTGCACCTGCCGGAGTAGATGCTCGCAAGATCATTCCTTTGAATGGGGAGTCATCCATGGTATTCAGAAGATCGCACAATGCGGATGGCATCTTACGCGACTCAAGGTTGGCCGGAAGCACCGTCGAGACTTCGGGTAAGAGTTCTGTGATGAGGCCGCGGGGGAGAGGCTTAGTGTTATTTACTCGAAGAAACTGGTCCCGCTGAATTTCAATATCATCAGCGATAAACGCATTTATAGGGAACATCATGTCTTTGCGTTTGGACTTCGAAATCGCCAATGCGCGCTGCTGCCCATCGACGATCCAAGCCGGGCGGATACCACCCGCGCGAGGCAATTGAATCTCTATTTCACCTGCATCAGCCAAACCGTCATCTACTCGTGGTCCGCGACTAGCCCGAAATTTCGTCCGGGAAGTGAGCGCCAGGATAATGGAGTTGGGAAATAGTCCTGCCTCTGTATCAAGGTAGTTCGTGATGTCCTGAACGTGCTTCTTGACCTCCGGCCGCTGGTAGCCGATCAACTTGCCATCGTCTCCTCGTGAGAGGCGAGAAATATCGGCGATCAGGAGAATCTCAGCGCCAGTGAGGCAGAACATGAAGAGAGGGTGTTTCAAGTTCTGCTTGAGACGGATGGCGCGGCGAATAATGGTCCGAGATTGTCTAGCCAACACGAACCCCCTCTTTTGTGGAGTGAAATAGACCTCGAAAGCGTTTTTGTTCCGCAGCTCTGCCTGACTTCCGAAAACGCTGTAGGAGCACAGTTCCAGAAAGTCTGCGATCTTCGATCAGGCTGTTTGAAATGAACTGTCTAATCTCGTCGTCGGTCGTCTTGTTCCTGATCGGAACATCTCTTACGAATGCAGTGGCGCCAAGCTCCTGGATCGATCGTTCGATTGATGAACGCCGATCGATTTCCGGATGTTCTGCGACGAGCCACTTCAGGACCCGAGCGTTCAGAGAGGTGAGCGCTCCGCCAAGTACCGTTGCCAGATCCGCACTAATACGTACTTCTGAGGCCGCTAAGGAGGCCGGTATGGCTCCCTTGCGACAAAGGATTGTAAGTTGTTCCGGAGTTCCAAGCCGTCCTCTGGCCACGACGAGGTCATCCGACATTGCGTCCAGGTACTCGGCTGAACCTGCGACGAGTATTGGCGAGTCCGGATAACGATCGGCCAATTCGGCGACGTTCCGGGGGGTATTCGCATCGAAAGTTAGTTTCGAGGTCAGTAGTCGCCACCATTCCCGTCGGTCAGTCGGTCTCGCAACGACTGAGTCGATATCTCCTCCAGCGAATGTCGCACCATAGGCAGGAACTGAAGTTTCGGGAGTCAGGAGGCCGCAACCAGCCGAAGCGACCCAGATATTGACCTTGCGTACTCGTTGCTCCGATCTCGCGAGGATTAAGGCTCGAATTGTCGCCCAGTGGTCTCCTTGGTAGAGATCCCAGACTTTAATACCGGCCTGCTTATGCAAAGCCAAGCGATCAACCCACGCATTCGCTCGCCGTTGGATATTTGAATCGGTGAGATTACGAACCAGGAGATCCGGATGCGGAGTAGCGCTCTTGCGATTGGCGCAAGTCGTGATGACGTTAATTACAGGTAGAGTCGATTGGCAGGCCATGTAAATACTTCGATCCGAGCGTTTAGGTTACCATCGGGCGTTTTGGCTGTCATGTGCTTTTGAAAGCGAAATTAGGGACAGGACTATTTAGCCAATGAAAGTTGCGCCACTCGTGCATGTCTCGCGAACCACCACCCGACACAAACCCGGCAGGTTGCCGGCCAGGTGCGACCAGATCCATCGGGCCAGCACCTCGCTTGTGGGGTTTTCAAGCCCTGGAATTTCGTTCAAGTAGTTGTGATCCAGCTGTTTATAAAGCGGATCGAACGCTGCCTTGATGTCGGCAAAGTCCATTATCCAACCGGTCACCGGATCGACTTCACCAGCTACGTGAATCTCAGCACGGAAGGAATGACCGTGCAGTCTGCCGCACTTGTGACCTTCCGGGACATGCGGAAGACGGTGCGCGGCTTCGAAGGTGAACTCCTTAAATATTTCCATGCTGTTGAAATCATATCCCACGTAATTGACAAAATTCCAGGTTTCGCTGGAATCGCTAATTACGTGCGGGGCCTAGAGTGAAGCTGGAGCAGCGGCGTTCCAGTGCTTACCGAAGGCCGATGATTTTATGAGTCTGCAGGCTCAACCGCCAAATCGGGTTGTCGGAACAGAATTGTACCGCCAGAGCGAGATGCTCCCTGGCGTTCGCTCCATCTTTAGCCTGGATGAAGAAGTATTCAAATTGCAATGTTTCGTATGAACGCGGGTCTATCTCTTGGGGGTAGACCACCTTCAGTTCATCGCCAGATGTGACTACCAGCGCGGCTCCACTCTTAGGGCTCACGCAAACCCAGTCAATACCTTTAGGCACAGGAAGTGTGCCGTTTGTCTCGATTGCGATCATGAATCCTTGCTCGTGAAGCGCTGCGGTAAGTGCGGGATCAATCTGGAGGAGAGGTTCGCCCCCTGTGCAGACGACAAACTTCCTACCAGAGGCCTGATTCGGCCATTTGTTGGAGATGGCTTGAGCAAGATCAGCGGCGTTTGCGAATTTGCCACCTCCGTCCCCGTCTGTGCCAACAAAATCCGTGTCGCAGAATTGGCAGATAGCCTGGCTGCGATCCACTTCGCGCCCTGACCAAAGATTACATCCGGCGAATCGGCAGAATACCGCGGCCCGGCCCGTGTGGGCGCCTTCACCTTGGAGCGTGTAGAAAATCTCCTTGACTGAGTAGGCCACTAGAGTGTTTTCCCTTCGACATAAGACGCAGGATCGGCTAAACCAGCTTCTGCAAAACCTTTTAAGCGAAGCAAACATGCGTCGCATTGACCACAGGCCTCGCCGGCAGGTGACGGATCATAACAGGTGCTCGTGATCGAATAATCCACGCCAAGTGCCAAGCCCGCCTGGATGATCTCCTTCTTAGTCATTGCAATCAATGGGGTGTGGACTTCGAATTTGACTCCGCTTTCCGTGCCTGCTTTGGTAGCTAGATTTGCTAGCCTCTGAAACGCTTCGATGAACTCTGGTCTACAGTCTGGATAACCGCTGTAGTCGAGGGCATTAACACCAATGAAAATATGTCCAGCGTCTATCGCTTCTGCCCAAGCTAATCCCAGCGAGAGAAATACGGTGTTGCGTGCGGGGACATAGGTAGCGGGGATCCCTTCGCCCATGGATTCTATGGAACGATTCTTAGGAATCTCGATATCGTCTGTGAGCGCGGAACCTCCAAATGCTCGAAGATCGATTTTCAATATCACGTGCCGTCCCACGCCTAAGCGCATTGCGATACGAGTGGCCGCTTCCAATTCGGATTTATGAGTTTGTCCATAATCGAAACTGAGCGCATACACGTCGTACCCTTCGCTGATTGCAATCGTGAGGACAGTCGTCGAGTCAAGCCCTCCGCTGAAGAGTACGACTGCTTTCTTTCCAATGGTCATTAATCTCCTAAGAACGCCAACCAGGTTTGGGGGAACTCAGCTATATAGGATAATGCACCGTCTTTCGCCACATTTCGCTAGCTGTGGATATGGGGACAACATCGAACTGATTGCTCGAGTTGAGCATCCTGGACATCGATCGTCGATTTTCCTCTATCAACAAATCCACTTACGCTAAGAAAACGCTGGATTTTCAGTCTCATCCACCTGTAGTGAGTAGCTAAGCTCACCTCCTTCTGGTGCCGTATCGTCTCTGGTAGAGTGAATGGGTCGGGAAACCGCCTGGTCTGAAAAATCTGAAAGTAGCGTGAGTTTTAGCAATGACCTCATGGAGAATGCAGCTTCATCCAAACTTCCCGGGTGGCTCGGCCCGTCATGCAGCCGAGAGCCTAAGTGCCGGGTTCGTGGGTTTAGATTTTAAGTGGGACGTCGGGGATCTGTGCCGAGCGAAATATGAGGAACTGCCCCCGGAAGAAAAGAACCAGTGGGCATTCGCTCACGAGATGATCGAAGGTGATCACGTCCTGATTTTCAGCCACCACTATCCATTCGCTCTAGCGCGAGTTGCTGGTCCATACAACTACGTTCGACACCGGTTCCTGAGATAGGTGTCTGGTTCCGTCATTTTAGGCGAGTGACAGATGTTCGGTATTACGGGGACTTCAAAACCAATGCCTCAAATTGGAAGCCCCTTACGATGACGGCCACATTAACTCCTTTGCGAAACAGTGAAAGTGGCTCTCAGCAACTCATAGATGAGTGGCTTGAGGGAGCACCAAATCAGGAACTATAGCCTCGCATCACCTTGCGAATGGCTTCGTCCTAATGCATCTATGCGGCTACTGAGTACGTTGGCAATTTAGAGTCAGCGGATAACAGGCGATACACTTGAGCCTTAATGACGACCTGAGGTGGAATACCTGTGCATGAAACGTACGAGATTGGTCGTTTGGAGTGTGGGTACTGTGGCAACACTGCTCCCTTTACTGTTGTCGCTCAGGATTTCTCGCGGGTAGAGACCTACGATTTTGGGCAAGAGACGCCGTGGGGCATGGCCGAGAATTCAATTCAACGTGGATGGGTTCACCGTATGTCGATCTGTTCTGTATGCAAGCGGGCCAGTTTCGACAGGGTATTCACGCATGATGGTGAACCTGAGGAGATGGAAGTTTTATATCCAGAGCCGATCCTGGTTCCTGATGGCCTGCCGACCACAGTCGCAGCGGAATATGGCGCTGCTTTGAAGGAGCGCAGACGCAATCCGAATGGATACGCAGCCTTGCTGGGACGAGTGTTAGACGCCATCTGTACAGATAAGAGGATTGGTAGTCATCGTCCAAACGGTAGTCCGATCTTTCTAGGGAAGCGCTTGTCGATTTTGGTTAATCAGGAGAATCTCAGTGCAGTAGAAGGCGCAACTGGACTGCGAAACGTAGCAGCGCACGCCGACCTCGGCGCCCTTCTGCCAGAAGATGTCCCATACCTTGACGCGCTAATCAGATACATCTTGGATCACCTCTACGTAATCCCAGCAGTCAATCAGAAGGCAATCGACACACAACAGGCTCGAGACCAGTGATGACGCCTTAGAGTCGAGAGTGCGGGCATTAGTCGGGATACGCTATATCGGTATGTTCCGGTCAAATAGCGGGGGCTGGCAAGCTTGCAAAATGAATTGTATGCAGGGAACCGGAGGAGGAAACGATGAGCGAATCGGAGATGCAAGCGGAGTTGGAGCGCCTGCGGGCTGAGAATGCCCAACTCAAGAGCAAAGACAAGGGCGGCCTCACTTTGAAGGTGAGCGAGAAAGGCGGCCTCTCTCTGTACGGCATGGGCCGGTTTCCGGTCACGCTCTACAAAGAACAGTGGCTCCGCATCCTGGCGAGTGCGCCGGAGATCGAGGCGTTCATCCGCGAAAACGACTCCAAGCTGAAGACGAAGGAATAGGGCTTTGAAGAAAGGGGTCCAGACCGCAATTTGCTGTCCCTGCGGGAATGAGAAGATCCTCGCCCTGGGCCTCTGCGCTACCTGCTACACGCTGAAACGGCAGGATGTCGAGTATTTCGGTGGCCTGCGAGAGCAGATCTGTAGCCGAAACTGCTCTGCTAGCGCCTTCTTGAGGCGAAGGGCGGTCTGATTATCGAGTTCGGCATCCTGCTTGATGATGCCGTAGGCCTCGGCGATCTCTTGCTGGGGGAGCGTTTGCATCCCAACCAGGAGACGGCAACACTCGCCTTCGCCGCCGGTCCAACTTTCAATTTGTTCGTCGAGTTGCCGCCAACCACGCAGATTGAAATATCCAACGCGAAAGTCGGACCGATGTGAGACAGACAGAGTCGTCTTTAGGGAAGGCAACAACTGCTGGTCGATATTGTCAAAATACGTGGCATTTTGTGGCCTGTCTGAATCGAAATCTGGCTTGCCCGGGCGTTCAGTGACACACAGCGGATGAAGCGATCAAATCTTCAACCACCAATTGTGAAGGACGAATGTAAAGCCATACTAACGAATGTTTCCGTGTTCAGAAGTGAGGAGGCGTCGTTCACGAAAAGCCAAGTCCAAACTCTGAACTCATGAGCGTTTCCAAGGGCATGACTTCAGTCTTAGCATCGAGTTTGAATCGCTCCTCCCCTGGATAGAGTACGATCTGCCGCGTAGCTTTGATGTCTTCACATCCGATGTAAAAGCCTTTGCTTGGAGCAGGATTTCCGAGAGAGCGTTTGACCTCAAGGGCCCAGCGCTCCTTTGCGTTGAACTCGATAACGAGATCAATCTCCGCTCCCGCTGAAGTACGGTAAAACGTAGGTCGGGCTGTCGCTGGCAGTGCATCGAGGATGTTCTCGATGAGCATTCCTTCCCAGCTTGCGCCGACAACGGGATGCCCCAGCAACTCCTCCTGATCGCGGATACCGAGCAGAGCGTGCAACAATCCGGTGTCCCGCACATAGACTTTGGGTGTACGAACCAGCCGCTTCTTTGCGTTGGTGGACCACGGCTGCAGGCGGCGAACGAGCAGCAAGTCCACCATGATGTCGAGGTAGCGTGCGACCGTATGTCCGCTTACGCCGAGCCCGCTGGCAAGCTGCGCCGCATTAAGCATCTGCCCCTGGTTGTGCGCGAGCATTTGCCAGTAGCGCCGGAGCGTCTCCGCTGGGATACGCGGCCCGAGCGCGGGGACATCGCGTTCAAGGTAGGTCTGGATGAAGGCAGAACGCCATGTGAAGCTGTCCTGGTCATTGGCGGCCAGGAAACTGTCTGGGAAGCCGCCGCGCACCCAAAGCTGATCAGCCGAGCCGACCCCAGCCGCGGCGACTTCGCTCACAGAAAATGGGGTGAGCTCTTCGTAAGCGATGCGTCCAGCAAGGGTTTCAGCAGACTGCTGCAACAGGTCGATAGAGGCAGAGCCGAGAAGCAGGAAGTGACAATTGCGCTTGCCCTTCCGACGTCTCTGGTCGATTAGGCTACGGAGCGTCTCGAAGATGCCGGGAAGCCGATGAATCTCGTCGAGAATGACCAGCCGCTCTGCGTGCTGTGAGAGGTAGAGTTCGGCGTCGGTCAGCTTCGCTCGGTCGGAGGGAAGCTCCAAATCAAGGTAGAGAGCCTGCTGTCCAAGCTCATCTGCCAAGGAGTGTGCGAGGGTGGTCTTGCCCACCTGCCGAGGGCCGAGAAGCGCCACAGCGGGAAACTGCTGGAGGAGTTTACGTAACTTCGGCTGTGCCAGCCTTGCAATCATACCTTGTAATTATGCCATGTCGCTTCATATTTGCAAGGTGCTATTTTGATGGTACCGTCTTGCTTGCGATCTACTTCACTTAGCCGATTCAAGCTGCAGCGTTCTGACTTCGGGCGGGAGGTATCACTACAAATGTGAAACACTTCGTACCCTTTATTCGCGTAAAGATCCGCTGTGGAATCGTGCCTAAGTCCGGATTCCATTGGTCTATATAGAGAGGCCCTGAGACGGGGCGTTGACATGGGTAAATTCGATCGCTGACGATTTGGAAACATCGCTGCTGAGGTTTCTGGTCAAGCTCGAAGCGTCGTTCGTGTAAATCTCGGCGTCGAACCGTGCGCGGGAAACCGAGACATAGGCGAAGCGAGAGTTGATGAGATCTGGATGGCTGGTAGTGTCGATGTTAACGAGCACCCGATCCGCCGTTAGACCTTGAGAGCTGTGGCTTGTGACCGCATAGCCGTGATCGAAGTGGCGGCTGGAGGACGGGTCGAAGTCAACCGTCTTGCCGCTATCGAGAGAGACGGATATTAGACCATCGGCAATCTGCTTGATGGTTCCCAGTTCTCGATTCGAGACGCCCAGTTCCTTGTCGGGAGCCGTGAACTGAATGCGGTCGCCAACCGCGAATTCTCGTTCGATCTCCCGATAGACGCTCACTCCCGCGAGACGCTTTGGGTCGTAGGTCGCCTGCTCACCGGAGTCTTTCTCTACGGTAACAAGATTTTCCTTTGGGTTTGTGGAGACGACGCGAGCATAGCTGCCGCCTTCTATATCGAGCGCCGCACTCCCGCGTGAGTAGCGCAGAATGTCGTCCGCGTTGTAGCGCTCGGCCCACTGCCGATCAGCGCCTGTCAGGTCCTGGCGCGGAATGAGCACTCGCAAGGCATGATCGACTGTATCGACAACACCCTTGGTTTGTAATTCCTGTCGCACGGCTTGGTTCAAGTCGCGGCGCGAGGCGTTGTCCGGCGAAACGATCAGGGTGTTCTCTGGGTGCTTGGCATCGTCCTTGGCGATGGCCTGAACTCGTTCCCGCGAATCTCCGATTTCCTGCACTCGCCCTTGTCTCGTCAACGCTTCTATACCGCCAGCCACGTTACCCACGGCAAGCTGTTCCACGGCAGTCTTTAGCTCCGGGTCTTTCTGGCGGACGATCTGGTCAAGTTTCGCGGTATTCATTCCGGCATCCTGTAACTGCTGGAACGGACGGCCAGCCTCGACCGCCTGGTGCTGGCGTGTATCTCCTATAAGGATGACGCGATCCTGGGGGCCAAGACGGCTCAGAAAATCACGCACCTGGTTGGTGCTGGCGAGGCTTGATTCGTCCATGAAGTACAGGCGCTTTTCTAGCATTTCCTGTTCTTGCTGCCCCCGTGCAAGAAAACCCTGCAACGTCCCTGAGTGAATGCCGGCCTCCTCAAGCTGCTTGGCAGCGCGGGAGGTCGGCGCGAAGCCTTCGACCTGATACCCGGCGAACTCCGCCCCCGCACGGACGACCTCAAGTGCGGTCGTTTTACCGGCCCCGGCGACTCCCTGAATTCCCTGCACCCGGTCGTGGGAGGTCAGCACTTCTTTGACGACCTCCTGCTGCCCGCGATTGAGGTGAGCGTGCCGCTCCGTCAGGGCAAGCGCGTCCCTACTCAACAGGATCGGTTCGAGCTGGTTCTGTCCATTTCGCATCTGACGAATGATGTCATTCTCGGCAGCTATGGCCTGGGCCGTTGTGAGCTGTCGGCCTGTTTGATGAGGCCTACCGTCAATGGTGGAGAACTCCCCAGCGGCATGACGCGATTCAAGATTGCCGCGCACGAGCGCATAGGGCACTTCGCCCATTCCTCTACGGAGCGCATCACGCATCAAGAGGCGTTCGTCCACGACAGCCTCGCGCTCAAAGTTCTTATCTCGGGCGAACGTAACTGCCTCCTGCGCCCTCAGCGTACTGTTGCTAAGCGGGTCCAAATGCAGGGCGCGTTCGCGGGCTGCCTTGACGACCACGTCGGCCTGATTCCCGAAGTCCGCTCCGAGCTGCCGGTGGGCGGCGAGAACCTCCTGTGGCGTCAGTATCTCCTTACGATCCCGCGTGGAATGCGCGGCAATCTCAGCCGCCTCCTTGCTATTGCGCCCGGTCGATTCCAGATACTCCCGAATCTGCTGACTGCGAGGACTGGAGGCGTCAAGATACTCCTGCGTGTATCCCTTGATCTCGGGCGCGCCGCTTCGGCCCGTCCCCAATTCATAGCCCATCCGCGTTAGGCGATAGGTCAGTTCCGATTGATAGACCGCCGTCGCAAACTGCTGGGTTTGGAAGAGCGCACGCTCCTGAAGAGCGCGGCTCTGACGATCTTCGCGCTCGGTTACGTTGAAGATCACAGCATGGGTATGGAGCTGCGGCGCTGCATAGCCCTCGACGGGCCGCGCGGTGTCGTGCTCGAACTTGGCGGCGATGAACTTGCCTGTTGTCTCCGCCGGATGATTGCCCCCGATTCGCGCCTGGGTATAGTGCTCTAACTGGCCCAAGGCAACACGCACACTCTCACGATGCGCTTCACGAACACGGTCATCGCCACCCACGAGGGCCGTCAGCGAAACAGACTTGGGAGCGGAAAAGGTAGCGTCCCAACCGGCGCGGTGCTCCATTGCTTTGACCGCTTTTCCTCGGTCATCCTCGTACTCATAGGCTGTCCGGTGACGGACAAGCTGCTGCTCTGTCTGCGGATGCTGGCCTTGGCTCAATTTTGCGAAGCCCTCTACGCTGACCGCTCCGGTTAGACCATATTGCTCCGCTAAGCGTCCCTGCCATTCCCCCTGCACAGTGTTCCCCTGCGCCCAATAGCTCTGCTCCTTCGCAGTGAACTCCTTGGCGTGATAGGACTGCGCTTGTCCAGCCGAAAGTGCTTTGGAGATGGTCAGCATAGCGGTTAGGACACCTGCATCCCGAGGTCGTCCGCAGATGACTCGATATCAGTCTCCGGGCAGGCTTCTTTGTCCTTCGATGTGGGCGCTGTCGGCGGTTTCGCCGGATCGATCTTGCGCTTCTTGCGCGGACGGAAGTCATCGAACTTGTCATCGAGCTTCACGAACGGCATGGAGAAGCGCGCGATGTGGTTGCCGTACTTGAGAAACGCATTCAGATCGGGAAGGCCCTGGATCTCAGATGGCATGACCATCGCTTCTCGGAGGCGTTCCAACGTGAAGTTCTTCCCAGCGCGGCTGCCGTCGTAATGGGTTTCCTTGAGCCGCTCAATTTCTATCTCGCCAAGGTTGTCGGAGATCCATTTCGCCGCCTCCGGTTCATCCGTCCTGAAGAAAATCTTGGTCGCGGGCTGCGACAGCATCGCCTCCGCATCGTGACCGTAGCGAGTCTCAAGCTGGCTGCGCCCCTGAAAGCCGAGCACGATGGGATTTTCGCATTTCCGATTCTGCGTCAAGGCTGTATGCAACTGGGGAAGCCGCTGCAAGCTGGCCATCTCATCAATGAAAAACCACACACGTTTCTGGTCTTTGTTCCGCGTTCCCAGCAGGTGCAGGATGAGCATATCGAGCCAAACGCAATGCAGGGGGCGGATGGCTTCGTGTGTCTGGACGGTGGAGGTCAGAAATATCCAGCCGTCACGATTCTCACACCATGATCTCGCGCTCCACTGACGGTTCCCGGCTTCCTTCAGAGTCGGGAGCATTCTCAGAGTCGTCGCAATCTTATTCAGCGAACTCAGCACGCCAACACGCTGCGGGCCTGCCGTCCGATCGACAAGAATCGAATGCTCGGTATCCTCCAGCCGTGCCTCGATCTTGTCCTTGCTTGCCATCCATTCGATCAAGTCTTCCGGCGTCGGCTTCGGTTCTCGGCTAATCAGGTAGGCAAAGATTTTCTGCGGACTTTCAACGAAGAACTGGTTGGGGATTTTGTCTGGCTGGTAGAAAGAAGTTGCAAGCGTCAGGGCCTCGGCCTCATCGTCTACCTCCTCTGCCGGATTCCAGTACGGCATCCTTTCGTCAAGGGGATTGAGCACGACATCGTGTCGCTTCTCGTTGTAAAACTGGCGGATGAACTCGCCTGCCGGATCAAAGATGACGGCACATTCGCCGCGCTCCTGGATGCGGAACGCCAACTGACGAATGCAGCTCGATTTGCCGGAACCGGTGTCTCCAATGACAAGAATGTGCTGGTTCTCGGCCAGTGCCGGAATGCACAGCAACTCGTCCATGTCATCGGTCTTGATGCCGATGCCGTCGCCGTGGATCGCATCATTGAACTCCTTAGCGGTGACGAGATTTGGTCCCTTCAATCGTCGTCCATAGCGGAGTTCCTTGCGACGGTTGATGTCCTTCGGGAGAGCAAACGGGAGCATAAGGAGGATGGCAATTCCACCGAAATACACCTGCGTGGAGAATAACCGCCAGAGATCGTCGCCGCTGTAGACCTGCTGTGAGAAGAAGGTGTGCAGTGGCGTGTTCACATACATCCGTTCAGGCTCACGCCATAACCGGTCGTACCCTTGTTGACTCGCCAGCTTGGAGACCTGGAGGGCAATGGGCTTCCCGTCGGGCTGGGCCGTAGACCCATCCTCGGTATCAGCAAGACTCGCAAAGCGAGACTCCTTTCCATTGCTCACGAAGAGAAGCTGATACTTCGCCATGGGCCGGATGCTGGCGACGGAGCGGACATAGTACGGAAGGTAGTAACGCTCA
This sequence comes from Tunturiibacter lichenicola, assembly GCF_051013355.1. Taxonomy (GTDB): domain Bacteria; phylum Acidobacteriota; class Terriglobia; order Terriglobales; family Acidobacteriaceae; genus Edaphobacter; species Edaphobacter lichenicola_F. The sequence goes on from NZ_CP132944.1 coordinate 3,472,722, forward strand.
AGCGGCTTCATCCCAAACTGAAAGCGCAGGTAGATCAGGAAGCCCATGAGGACGAGTCCTATAAAGATCGCCCCATAGGTGTTATAAAAGCCGCGCGGCGGCCAGATGACGGATTCTTTTCTGCCCCACTTCTCGACGTTTGCCATGACTATCTGTCCTCCTGTTTCAGGCGCTGAGCGAGCAGTTCCTTGGCACGTTTGGCTTTGCCAGACTGCACATTCTTCGCAAGCTCCTGACACTGTTCCGCCGTTAGTGTCTGGCCCTGCAGCAAATGGGAGAAGCTGCCCATGAGCAGCATTTGCAGGCCGACAAGCTCGGTGAATACATGGGCGGAGATGCGGTCGTCCTCCGCCCGATTCATTCGCTCCAGCAACTGCTCTCGTGCCCAGTCGCCGACCTTGTGCCCCGTCCGCCACGCCTCTCTTTCGAGCGCAGCGTACTCCATCTCCGTGACACGGACACCGATCTGTCGACTCTTTACAGAAGGGCGACAAACCTCTTCGTTTTGTTCTGCGAGTGCGCTATTTCCAGCCATGATTCCCTCGCTTAGGAAGCTATAGCGGACGATACCGAAAGGTAGCGAGTGCTATCGCAACTTTGTAAGTTGGTCATTCTGTTTCCGGTAACGGGCGCTATCGTTTGGTAGCGAACGCCAACCCTTCAAGGGATGGAGTGTCATAATTCTTCCGGTGCGGAGCACCGTTCTTCCTCCATCCCGGAATTGCATGGCGGATCATGCCTTCAACACCCGTGCAGAATCGACAGCTTCAACAGTCGCAGGAGCTTTACGGATGCGAAGGGTAGAGGAAACTTGCTTTGCCTGCGGACTCTTCAAAAAGTCCTGGAAATCACGGTCCTTCACAAAGACATAGTTGAGAGCCTTATTTACTACGTCATCCGCCGATGCGTGGATGAAGGTGGCGTACTGATCGACCTGGGCGGCAGTTGCTTCGTCTAACCGGACGGAAGCGCTGATCTGACGGGATTGGGTGATTTCAAGTAACGGCATATTGGTTCTCCTTTGAGGTAGGTTTCAAGCAAACTTTCTGCGGCCAATCATCCGCTGCGCGGTGGCTGCAATCTCCCGCGCACGAGCGCAGCAATGTGCGGCGGGGATCTCGCAACGGCGGCGGCTTTCAAGCATCGTGATGACATCTGATACGGTTGTGCCTTCCAGCAGCCAAAGACGAGCGGAAGCCATATCTACCGTCCGTTGCGCGTAATACCGGGGATTCGGTTTATCTTCGCGACGTAAAGCGAGCAGATCCGACAGCATCACCGCGTCCGTGCCGTGGGCAAGCTCATCCACAACCCAGGCCCAATCGTGCTCGGAAGCGGTCTGCATATCGGGACGAATGTGATGCACGGTCGGGCGAGGTAGTACGGCGGCCTCTGGCAGAACGTGCAGGCGGAAGTCCTTTGGGTTCCATGTGGCGTCGGAGAAGTATTCGATAGTGACCGTTTGCGCGGGATCATACTTGCAATTCGAAAATCCTGGTAGGCGAAGGACACGGTTGCAATCCGTGCAGGCGGGATCGCCGCCGAAGGCGATAGCAATCAGCTTGAGCGTGGCCTCTTGGACATCGAAGTCGAAGCCTTCGACCCGCCAAAGCACCTGATACTTGCCACTTGAGGTAGAGAGAATAGCCGTTGGCGTCGGTACTAGATTAGAGTTCCGAAGTGCAGCGAGTCGGGCCTCCCCGTTTACATCGATATCTATATATAGGTGGCGAATGGCGGCGATGTTCTCTTTGGTGCGCCTCCGGCTGCCAGAGCGGAGCGGGTTGGCAGCGACATAGATGTTGAAGCCTTCCGTATTCTGATGAGCAAGCCAGCCGAGGTAACGAGGCGCTAGAGCACGCTCCAGAGGAACGATCCGCTGGAGTGTAGAAGCCGCAGATTCGCGGCGAAGCAGGAGCGCAATCGTCTCGCTCGGAGCGAAACAACGGGTGAGGAAGACGTTGGCAATAGTCTTCATGCCTGCACCTCGAAGACGGGCTCGATAAGGAAGCGCTTGGCGTCACGGTCGTACCCGCGAAGCGCCAGCACTTCGCGGATGACGCGGCGCCCTGGCTGCCGCTCGACATGGATAACGAAATCGACCGCTTCTGCGATCTCTGCCTCGGTGTCGGAGAAGGTCGTCTGCGCGTGATTCCGCATGACGAGATTGGCGAAACGATGCAGAGCCTTCTCTGCGGAGTTCGCGTGGATCGTAGCAAGCGAACCAGCATGGCCAGTGTTGAGCGAATCGAGCAGCGTCCGCGCCTCCATACCGCGCACTTCGCCAAGGATGATTCGGTCCGGTCTCCAGCGGAGAGCGGACTTGAGAAGATCGTCGAAGGAGATGCTTGCCTTGAACGTATCGGTCTGACATTCGACCGCCAGCATGTTCGGTTTGCGAATATGAAGCTCCGACGTATCTTCGATGACGACTATGCGCTGATCCTCGGGGATGGCGTTCGCAAGGACACGGAGGATCGTCGTCTTGCCGGTAGAAGTTCCGCCGCTGATGAGCACGGTCTTCCCGTTGCGAATGTACTCTGAAAGCACTTCAGAGAGCGGCTGCGTCAGCGTGCCGCGAGCGATCAGGTCATCGACCGTGTAATGACGGCTGGGGAACTTCCGAACGATGAGCGCGGGCGAAGGCCGCACGACCGGAGGAATGACCGCCGCAAGCCTGCTCCCGTCAGGGAGCTGCGCGTGGAGGACGGGGTTGTCTTCGTCGAGCCTCTTGCCAAGTTGATTGGCGATCACTTCGAGGCCGGTGCGAAGCCTGCCGGCGTCGAAGGAAACCGTCTCTTCACGTCGCATGATCCCATCGCGCTCATACCACCATGAGGAATCGGGATTGCCCATGATCTCGCTAACACTGTCGTCGAGCAACAGCGGCTCTATGGGGCGAAGGAACGGAAGGATCAACTCGAAACTCATAGCGGGACCTCACAGAGATGGAAGCCCAGCGTGTAGCCAGGCTTCCGGGGGTAAAGAACAAGAGGCCTAAGCGGCCTCTTCCTCAAGGTTGAGTTCGTGCTGCTCCTGGTCTTCCGGGGTTGCCTTCTCTGCGCGGTCGAGCTTCAGGATTGAATCGACCTTGATCTCCCAGATGCGCTGCTTGGTGTCCGTCTTCTTGCTGTCGTACTCCCGGCTCCGTAACTCGCCTTCCACTTGGATATGCGCGCCCTTGGTGAGGGTTTTGGCGAACTCCGAGAGCTTGCCGAAGACGATGCAACGGTGCCATTCGGTGTGCGAGATGTACTTGCCATCCTTCTTGTAGGAGGACTTGGTTGCCAGCGAGAGGGTTGTAAAGCTGCGCTCGTTGTTGGCGCGAACTTCTGCGTCGTTGCCGAGGAAGCCGATGAGGGTTACTTTGTTCTGGTACATGGTCGTGTCTCCGTTTGTTGAATTTCCCGAACTTGCTCGGGGCACTAAATAGCGAAGTGGGCCCGGCTCCCAAGTGCCGAAGCTCTGCATTTACGGAGGGTCCGGAACGGAAACCGTAACCCGCAGGGCGGCGTAGCCGAAGCAGAAGAGCGAGTTGCCGCAGGGCGCCGGATAGGCCCCGAAGCAGTGACCTGCAAAAGGCGGGATACAGAACGGCAGACACATACGGGAACATAGTTCTCATCCACTCTCTGGCTGCGGAAGTTTGCCGCAGCTGCAGCGACATTCGAGCGACCATGAACTCTCCGGAAGGATGGCCTTTCGCCACCGTTATCGCATGGCTTCGGGCTTGGGTTCGCCGCGAAGACCCTGCACAGGCACAGGTGGGGTAAAGCAGCCGGATTGGCAGCAACTTTGGACATCTGTGAGCCTCTGTGAAAGTCGATAAATTCTTAGCTGAACGCCTGGTCGGCCCGGAATCGCACGATGGTCAAACCAAGAGGGTCAACGGCCAGTTCGTTGTTTTTCACGTTCTCGCGAAAGACATAGGTCACGCTGGCAGTCCATCGCTCCCGTTTGAGTTCGGTATGATCCGCCGGGTTCGTGAATACCTTCTCGAACTCGATCCGTGCCGCATAAGGCGACTGCCGAAGGTCGTCAAGCACGACGCTCTTCACTTCTACATCGACGTAAGGAAGAGTGCTGTCGTTCCGATAGGTCAGGATGATGTTGTCGTTCCGCTCCTTCTCGATCACGGCACGCTGAACGTCACCATTGAGGAAGTAGAGAGCGCTGGTTTGATCGCGCTCGATGGTGAAGCGATTGCGGGTGAAGTACAGTTCGGCCCAGCGGGTCAGATAATACTTGTTCTCGGCTTCCTGGGGCCGGTACTGAAAGTTGCGATAGTCGATCGCTTCGGCCCGGCCCACATCGTTGATTCTCACGATCATCGGATGGATGGCAGCGAGGGCTTTCTGACTTTTATAGACAAGTCCCGACAGCGTGAGACAGACCATGCCCAGCACGAGAATCGTTACCTTGAGATAGGTGTTCATCACCAACGAATCGCCGTACTGCTCCATATAGCGTTCCGCTGCACGAGTGATCTCGGGAGACGCCTTTATTGCTGTCGCCATATTCATCCTCCGTTTACTTCAACAGTCCCGCAGTTACCATCCCTGTCATCATTCCCATGCCAGCATCATGTCCGCCAGTGTGACCGGAGAAGAGAGACGCAGTCATGGCGGGAATCTTGAGCAGGATGAAACCAGCTACGAAGCACAGCATGAGCAGCCCCGGCATTAGCGTAATGAGTCTCTGAGGGGCATCTACGTTCATCGCTCCACTGGTCAGATAGGTGATCAGCAAGTGGCTCATCACGCTCATTGTGGCTGCGACAACAACCTTATAGAACTCGAAACTGAGGAAAGCCCTGAGCCAACCCCAGAACAGGAACTCCGTCTTGTCGAAGACCATCCATGGGATAAACACAGGCCCTAAAAGCCCGATGATCGTTGCCCCGATTGCACCGTAGGCAATGATGACCCCAATGATGGCAGTTAGAACGGTAAGGATGATCTGTACCGTGTAAGTGCAGAGAAGAGTATATGGTTCGGTCAATGACGGAGAAAGTGTTCCCACTTTGCCCAGTGCGGTGTGAATGGCGGTCTGCACTTCGTCAGTTGAGTCATGGCCAATGTAATCGACGAGACTGCTAGTACCGCCGCTGACGAAGCCTTTGAGCGAGTACCCGATACCGGGGATGCTGCTGTCATAGAACTTTACAAAGCAATAGGCGAAGGTAATCAGCACGAAAAAGTTTAAGAACTTCGCCATACTGAAGCCCGCACTTCCCTGGGCAGAGGCGAGGGCTTCCTGTACTCCAAACCAGACAAGCATGATGGTTGCGATCGATAGAACCATATGCACCCCCAGAGAGTCTACGGAGGGAGCGACCGTCGCGGTCAGATTTTCGCAGCCGTTCTTAATGAGAATGAGGAAGTCCATGCCGGTCGCTCCCTTCGATCAGTAGTGAAACGCCCACTGTGTTCCCGCGCTTGTCTGCTGCGGCGTAACAGCATTGAATGTCTGTTGATAACCGTTACCCGTTTGAAAGAGGGACTTGAGGTTGTCCTGTTGGACTTTTTGCCCCACAATTTGCTGCAATGCCGGCGCCTGAATCATTTGGTTGGTTTCCTGCTGAGTTCGCAACTCAATCAAGAGCGCCTGGTTGATGCGCTGTAGCGTTGCCATTTCGGTATGCTGGGCCGGATCAGTCGAGTGACTGGCCGCTTCAAGCTGACTGATATCGGTTTCTCGCTGGATGGAGTTCGCCCGGATTGTCCCAACCGTCTGTAGACTTGTCGTGTTTGCCGCATCTGATAGATCGACGGTTGCACCCTGCGCGGCAATTACCTGTTGCCCCTGCGGACTTAGTGAGTTGTACCTCGAAATCTGGGCGGTACGTTGCACACTCGCGGTTTGGTTCGCCGACAATGCGCCGTATCCGGTAGAAGCAGCGTTCATCCACGATAGCGAGTTCCCATAGGTGTTAGCGGGTCGCGTGAGAACGGTCCATTGCTGACGCCCTAGATTCGTATAGGAAGTGTAAAGCGATTGCGGAAGGTTCGCCATGCGTTGCGCGAGATTGTAGGCTCCAATCACGTTCTGAGTCGTCTTCAGCGTGATTGTATAAAGCTGATTCGTCTGGAGGATCTGTTGGGCTGCGTGGGCTGATTGGGTTGGATCGTAGACGATCCCGGAACCGAACTGAGCGTGTGCTATCGGTGCGGCTGTTGCCATCGCGAGAGCTGCAACAAAGAGTGATTTCATCCCTATCTTCTCCTCTCGGGTTATTGCTTGGCGTGCTCGACCTGTAGCCGCGCCCATGCTTCTTTAGTTCTCTTGTCTTCCTCGGAACACTTGGGGCTTAGCGTAGGTGGAACCTTGAAATACTCTGCACTGCAATCTTTCCTAAATTGCGCTTCGAGGCCGTCATACTCCTTCTGAAGTGCATCGATTTTTGCTTGGTGGCTTTCACATCCATTAGAGGCCAGAATTGAAATAGCGAAAGCAGCGACAATGAACTTTCTCTGCATGGACATCCTCCTAGAACGATTGGGCTATCGTGTGGTTGCTGTACGCAGGCAGCAACATATCCTGCGTAAAGTAAACTTTGATGCGATGGCCCTCGCGGATGGTTATCGTTGGCGGAATCTGAATGAAGCGGTCAAGAATGCTGGTTGCCGACTGAGACACGCTGCCGGCGGCCCCAGTGGTGAATGCCTGTGAGCCGCTGGTAGAAATGGTGCCGCCGCCCTGGGTAATTACGCCAGCTCCGGCGATGATGCCCAGAGCAATTGAAGTTCCAAAGATCTCTAGGTAGTGGTTATTGACCTTATCTTTCAGACCCTCCTCGCCGATCTGGTCGAGACCGTGGAACTGGTCGAGGTCCACGGAATAACCATCCGGCATAATCATCCGGTGGAAGGTCACGGACATTCGGCGTTGCTGGCCGAAGCCTGACGAGCCAATCTTCTTCGCCTCTCCCAGCACAATCGTCCCGTCAGGGATGAGGACGTGCTGGTGGTCGTGTGAGTAGACAGGATTCGAGACGAGCACCTTGACCGGGCCAACGGCATCACCGTCCAACCGATTCATCAAGACCGTGTCCATTGTCAGCCCTTCATAAATCACATAAGGTTGTCCAGTAGCCGAGTCGATGTTCACCTCGGGGCCGTGCTTGATCGCAGCCTGTCCGGTCTGGGTATTCCGTTGCTCACCCGCTGCACGGGAAGCAAGCAAGCTGCTTTCCTGTTGCTGGGCACCGGGGGCATAGCCTGTCGGCATAGAAGTCCCGCGCTCCTCTTCGGCACGTTGCGGCAGCGGATCGGCTGGACGCGAGTACGCAAGATTCGAAGAGAACCGCGACTCGAAGGCTTTTTCGCGCTCTTTCACAGCGAGTTGCTGCGCCGCTTCCTGCTCAGGGGTCATCTGCGATTGACCGCCGCCTGCCTGTTGACCGTACCCCTGCGGCGGACAGGTTTGTCCGGGAAGGCATGGGACGGCTTGCCCATTCGGGCTGTACCCGGCTACAGCCGCCCGCTGAGCGGGCGTCGCGTTGGAAAGCGCGGGGTCGATCCCCGCCGCTTGGGCTGCCGCCGCCTGGTCACGCTGCTTCTGCCGCTCGGCGGCAAGCTGGTTCTTCAGGTCCTGCACGTTGTTATCCGTGTTGTCCTGCAAGTTCGGCTGCGGAGGTTCATGCCGTGCCGCCGCCTGTTGCGCGGGCGTTGTTTTGGTGTGCGAACTGGCAAGGGCAGCAAGGATCACAAGCAAGGCTGCGCCGAGATAGACAAACAACTTGATGTTCTTCTGGAGAACGCCTCTGGGCACGAAGGCGTTCTTCGACAACCCCGGCTCGGCATGGGGCTGGCCCTGAATTTGCGGATCGTCGGTCTGCTCTGCCATATCGAACGCTCCTCTCTTAAAGCCCTGAATTAGCCCTTGCGTGTGAAGTCCATGCGCTTCTTGCCCAGTTCGACGTACCCAGAATCCATCACCTTCGGGATGATGTACGTCCCGTCGCGGAGATCGTAGGTGATGAGGTTCGGTTTACCGTCCTTCATCTCGTAGACCGAGAACTTCTCCGGGGCATTCGTCTTGATGTAGGTGAACTTGTCGTCGTGATAAATCGACTGAATATCGAACGGGGCCTCGTTCGCCTTGTACGCATAGTCGAACTTCAATTGCATCGGATAGGCGCTCTTGTACTCATCCACGGCCTGGGTGACGTGTGACTGCAAGGCTTCGACCTGCTGCTTCGTCTGTTCCAGTTGAGCGGCAGGGACATACTGAGCAGGGCCGGAGGAAGCGACAATGGAAGACTTATCAGCAGGCTGGATCAACACCTTCAAGTCGGGCGCTTCCGCAGTACCGGACACGTCCTGCAAGGTGAACGAATAGATGTTGCCCTTGTCGGTGATGAGATTGAGGTTGGAGCTGATGCCGACCTTTGCCGGGTGAACGAAGCAAAAGTTGCCCACTACATCGACGACCCAGAAATCCTTGTCGCCGGTCGCCGCCTCCATGATCTTCTCAGTGGGAGGAACCTGGATCAGCGTCGTGTACTTGAGCTTGGCGTGAATCGGAACGATGTCCTGCGAGTGATACTGCACGGTGCGGGCCGAAGCATCCTGGGCGACCGCAGCAACTGACGACAGAGCAAGAACGACAGAGACAAAGATCGGAAGCATGACGAACCCTCCTTATCGGTTGGTGGTTGATGAGACGGCCAGCGTGCGGGGCCGGAATGGATGGTCTTCGGCTAGTTTGCGAAGCCCTTCGGCGATACCGAATCGGTCGAAGTATTCACGCTTCTTAAGGTTGTCGCGGGCGTTGTTCGTCGCTGTCCAGTGCGAGACGGAATCGACGTTCAACTGAACCTTCTTGCTGGATTGCGCCTTACGAATGAGCATCTGTCCTGGAGGGACGAGCCCCGCAATCAACTCAAGCTCGGTATCGTTCAAATGGAATGCTTCGCGGTACAGGTCGCGGTCCATCTCCGGGTTAGCAAGGAAGATCTTCGTCGGGCAACTCTCGGAAACAATCTGCAGCATCCCCGACTCTTCGAGCTCCTTGATGGACTGCGTGGCGAGGATCATCGCAGCATTATGTTTGCGCCAAGTTTTCTGTCCCTGGACGATGTAGCTGCGGATGGTCTCGTTCTTGATGAACAGCCATGCCTCATCAAGCAGGAACATCTTGAACGTAGCGAGCTTCTTCGGGTCAGCGATCTCATTGCTGGCCCGGTGGAGAACATAAAACAGCAGTGGCTCCAGAACATCGGGAGCATCATTCCAGCCGGCGAAGTTGAAAGTCTGGAAGCGGCTGAACGAAAGCGTGTCGGCCACATTGTCGAAGAGAAACCCATACTGCCCACCCTTGGTCCAGCGATGCAGCCGTTCTTTCAACTCGCCGATGATGTTGACTAAGTTCGATATGGTTCGCTGATCGGACTCCAGAACATAGACCCGCTCGATCGCGTCCCACAGCTTACGCTCCTCCTTGAAGTCGAGCCGGTAACGCTGGTCGTTGCCCTCGATAAGCACACGAACGAAGCTGAAGAGAAACTGCATATTCTCTTTAGTGGGAGGCAAAGAGAAGGGGTTGATGCTGAAGTCCCGGCTGTTCTGGCCGACATTCAGATACGATCCGCCGAAGATCGTTGTCAGCGATAGGAAGCTGCCACCGATGTCGAAGATGAACGTCAATGGCGCGTACTTCTGGCCGTTTTGCAGTACGAAATTAGCTAGGTACGATTTGCCCGAGCCGGTCATTCCGAGAATGAGCGTGTGAGCAACCTCACCGTTATGCAGGTTGAGGAAGTACGGCGTGCTGTTGTCCGTCTCAAGGACCGCTAGGTACTCCGCGCCGAGATGCGCGTTCGTCTTCTCCCCCGGCAGGATCGTAAACAGGAAGCTCAGGTCGGCATAGTTGCTATTGAGCAGGTACAGCTTGCGGAGGTTGAGCGCGTAGTTTCCGGGAACAGTGGCGAAGTACGCATTGAGCTGGTTATAGGTCTCGGCGGAGAGATTACCATCCGCGTTAGTGAAGACGCTGGTGAACTCGCCCACAAGCTGATCGAGCTGTCCCTTGGAATCTCCATACACAACGATGGAAAGAGAGAAGTCACCCAACGATTGGCCGTCTCCGAGAGCGCGGAGGCAGTCGCCCAAGTTCTCGATATCGGCCTGCTTCGATTCATCTACCAGAACATCGCGAGGGTTGGTCCTCGCCACGTCATTACCCATCTGCGACACAAAGCCAGTCTTCGACATATTGAAGTGACGGCGACGCTTGGTAACTTCCTTGCGCGCCTTGGCAACCGTCATCGGTGTCCACTCGGTGCAGACCATAAAGTTGCCTGCAATCTTGAGCAACGAATCCAGCACCAGAGGCCGTGTCTCCGTGATGGCCTCCTTCATCGTCATCACGCGAACGAAGTGGTCGCCCACACGCAGATGATCGCGCTCGGCTTCGATGTTGGAGTTGACGACCTGATAGTCGAGGAACTGAGTGCTCTGCGGTCTGCCCGCAATGCGCGTAGCGTCATAGTTGAGCAGACGACGCAGGAACGTAAACTGCCCCTGCTGGTCAAGCACGGCAATCTGAACAAAGTCCGCAAGCTGCCGGGTGAAGGCCTGGACACGCTGGTTAAGGCGGGCATGGTCGGCCTCGATCTGTGTCCGCAAAAGCGTCTTCATGGCGTTGTTGGTGAACTGAGCGCGGAGTTCGCCAACGGCTCCGGCCGGGTCGGTGAAGAGACGAGCAAGGGCAGTACCGATACCTTGCTTCGACCGCGCACCCTCCAGCAACACCACGTAGAAGATCTCGATCTGATAGAGGTCGTCTCGCTTTGACTCAAAGAAGAGGCGGCGTTGGTCGATGGCAGCCCCTACAACTGGATCGTCGTAGGTGGCGAATGGGATCTCTGGCCGGTTCGACTTGAACAAATATTGATAGATATGGAAGCCAGAGCCGAAGGCTTTGAGCGCAGCTTCGAGCCGCTTGACGGCGTACTCCTGCTCCGCTCCATCAAGGCTTTCGTAGTCCACTCCCTGCACCTGCAGCACAACGCCGAGGTCACCCGACTTCGTAAGGAACGTCGTTTGATCCCAGAACCCATAGAGGTTAATGTGGTCGTTGAGAGCGGCGCTCTCCTTCCACGGCTTGATGACTCGATCCAGTCGCAGCATCACACCACCTCCACACGCGGTACGCCTTGCTTCGCCGCGTCGTACCGCAACTTGTATTTCTCGGACTTCGCCAGGATGCGAAGGAACGCCGGATCGCTGCTCGTCACCCAATGACCGAATGCGAATCCGCCAATGAACACGCCAATCCCAGCAAGGATGCTGTTGAACAGATTGAACGCACCCACAGCGCCAACACATACGAAGTAAAACAGTGTCCGTTCCACACCGAGATAGGTGAGGGGCTTATGCAGGCTCTTGAAGACGCGATTTGTGCGACGCTTCCGATTCGGTTGTTCGGACATAAGCCCCTCGCAGGTTGAGGTTGGTAAGCAGAGAGTGGAGACAGTGGTTTACCCGCCCCAAAGCCAGCTCAGGACGTTGGTCGCAAGAACGGCGATACCTGTGCCGGCGGCAACACCAGCGAGGGCCTTCTTGGCTCCGGGTTCGCCATGCGCGAAACCGTAACCGCCGATCACGATGGCGATCAGCGATGCGACCTTGGCGACGGTTCCGGTGAACAGGGTTTGCAGGTTCGTGAAGCCGCTATCGAAGGGGCTGCCGGACTGCGCGTAGGCTGTGAGGGGAAGGAAAAGGCATACGGTGGCGAGCGGTATGGACAGACGCATCCACCTCCGCAATGCCTGGGCCGTCTTCTGGGGAAGGATGATTCGTATGCTGCGGGACATCGGCACCTCCAGCGACCCGGATTGCAGTCGCGATAGGCCGACGTTAGGCGCGGTCCATCATCCCGTCCAATACTTCCTATTTATCGGGTGATAGCTGCCATGTATCGCCTCTAAGGCCATTCGCAGATTCGAGTAAGGTTCGCTTGACGAAGTCCAACTTCCTGGTTGCCGACCACACACCCGGACCTGGATCTTAGAGCACCATTTACCTCGCTAGGCGAGGTCAAAGTCCGACGCCGGGGAGATCGCAAGACACTGGCGCGTTTCCCAGGACTAATGCGTCTGGGATGCGGCGATCAACGGCCTCAGGGTCTTCATTGTTGAGGTCCAGTGACCGACGAGCGGAAACGAACCACCCGAATTCTGCGGACACAATGGGAAGTGGACCGTATGATGGTTGTTCAGTGAAATTCGGAGCGTGAAATCATGCCCCTCGTGTTCGTCCATGGAGTAAACGTTCGTAAGACCGCCAACTATGAGGCAAGCCAAGCCTCCAGGAACGAGTTGTTCCGAAAATACGCGTTACGTGCCATCTGCGCGAATCCTGCAGCAGCAATCATCGAGAATCCATACTGGGGCCAGTTTGGAGCAAATGCGCGCTGGAGACTGGCCTCCCTTCCGAGTGAAGGCTACGAAAGTTTTGGACAACGCGACTCGATCTATGAGCAGATTTTGGAGGATGCCGGTTCGGATGTTCAGGCCAACTCCGAAGACCAAACCCTTTTGGCGATTGCTCGGATTTCTCTCGTCCGCGCAGTTGATTGTCTCTGGCGAGCTGCAGCTTGCACTGATCTCGACGAACCGACTGCAAAAGCCCTGGCAGAGTTTTCTGAATTGGCTATCGAGTACTGCGGGTCGAATTCCCCAGTAGATTGGCTGGAGCAGGTCAGGAACGACAACGAGTTTGTAGAAAAACTTCTCCGTAACGTTGAAGAATGGAAGTCGCAACCTGCACTCGTTGAAACATTTGGCATTGGCGCGATCATGGCTCATCTGAAAACTGCAACATTTCAGATCTCACAAAGGGCCGCGAGGATGCTGGTGAATCCCGCAGTCCGGAAGGCCCGGCCTTGGGTGAACGGGAAGATTGCGATATTCCTCGGAGACGTCTTCGTATATCTCAAGGATCGCGATATGGAGGGAGGCGGGAAGATCTTAAATACAGTGAGGGGCTCCCTACGTAGAGCGCACGAAGCTAGGGCCGAAGGCGATGACAAGCTCGTGGTCATCGCGCACAGTATGGGCGGAAATATCGTCTATGACATCCTGAGCCATTTCGATCCCGACGTTCAGGTCGATCTTTTCCTCACGGTTGGCTCGCAGGTGGGTATGTTCGAAGAACTGAAGCTGTTCAAATCGAGCGACGACAACATCGGGATACCGTCCAAAGTTCCTCTACCGCATAACATCAAGCGGTGGATCAACGTCATCGACCCGAATGATTTGCTTGCCTATTCGACCAGGCGAATCTTCGATGGCAGCGTGGATTTCACCTTCGATAGTCATACCCCTGTCTGGTCAGCGCACACAACTTACTTAGCGAGTCCTGTCTTTCATCAACGCCTTCAACACCGCATATCAGCAGCGTAGTTGCCTCATGAGCATTATTCTCAATCGCGATCTCGCAGCCGGTATTCCGCAGACCCATGCTTTAATCGTGGGCGTGGGCGCTTACCCTCATTTGATCGACGGAAGCGAATCCGAACACAAGCCGGCTGAGAACTCCTACGGTCTGGGGCAGATCACGTCTCCTCCCATATCCGCGACCGCATTCGCGAACTGGCTTCCGAAGCTCGATAACGCAAGGGCGCCTCTCGGGACCGTTGAATTACTGCTTTCCCCTGCTGAGTACATCGGGAGTTCGGGCGAGAAGATATCCGTCGACATACCGACCATGGAGAACCTGACGAAGGCTTACGGCGAGTGGTTCGCACGGGTGAATTCTCATCGGGACAATGTGGGGATCTTTTATTTCTGCGGTCATGGATTGGAGAGGGAGGGCACGATGATGTTGATGCCCTCAGATTTTGGCGACCCTTCTGTGGCGAATACCAGCCTAAAGATCGTTAACTTCAGCCTTACTTACGACTGTAGTGTCTTGGAATCGACAGCGAATACGATGCTTTTCCTGATAGATGCCTGCCGAGAGACGACTCTGGAGGTGTTGCAATGCCGTACTCCTCCCACTGCTCTTTTAACCTCGCACAAGTGGAAAGTGAAGGAGATCGATGCCCAGATTTTATCGTCCAGTAACGAGGGCGGGCAATCTCATGCGATACCCGATCAGAAGAGCTTCTTTACTGTAGCGTTGCTCGATGGCCTCGAAAAGTTTGGCACGCGTGCAAAGAACAATCGGAAGTGGGAAGTCACAACAAGTTCGCTCGCCACGGCGATGAAGCACCTCATGAGTAGAATGCAAACTCCTGAGATGGAGCAACCAACCTGCCATGTCGGGGGCCGAAGTAACTTCGATACTGTAATCCATACCTTCACCGGTGTCGCGCATGTAATGTCCTGCGTAGATTGCGATCCCAATAGTGCTCTTGAACATGCTGAGCTGACAATCACTACTGTCAAACGCGCAGACCGGTCCATCGATGACGAGCCCAGAGAGGAATTCGGCCGAAAAACACCGGCTCCTGTTCCATATGAAGATGTCGTTCCTGCAGGGGAATACAGCGTCGCAGCCAGGTTTCCCTCAGGTCAATTCGCGGATGCAACAACACCTCAATTGATGCTGCCACCGTACACGCGATGCACGGTAGAGGTGATTCCGTGAGTCGAGTCTTCGCGAAATTCGGCTCGGTGTCGGGATACAACGGCGCCCTGGTGCCCGTTAAAGTATTTAACGATCAGTCTAACGAAATCTACTCAAAAGCGTTGCCGCTCGGAGAATCCAGCGCACCTTTGGATCAGTTGTTCGATCCCGGAGTTTACCTCATGAGGGTTACCCTTCCATCAGGAGACGTGCTCTCACAGACCTTTGTGGCTCCCGAAGGACGAGATGCAGAAGTTACGTTCAAACTCAGAAGAGATGACAGGCAAGAGAATAGAAGATTTTGGCCTTCCTTGGATCTCTTATTGGTTTTATCGAGTGCCCAGTTGTGGGAACGCAACCTGGAAGGTTGGAAACAGTCCAATTCGAACGTCATAGATAGATTCAGGCCCAATTTCCGTCAGACTTCTGAAAACTGGGTTTCCTTGGAGTTGCGAGATGAGTTCGGAGACGCAAATCCAATGAATCTTCACAGTCAACTTTGGATGGAGGTAAAGACTCCGGACCTCTCGATATTTTCAGCGCTTCCAGTCACAAACAGGTCTACTGTTCTGATCTCTCTATCGCTTCCGAACGCCAGTCGGCCTTCATTCGGATGTCGGGTTAGTGGTGGCAAACCCACTGCTGAGGCGATGCTAAGCTTCCTCACTTCGGGTGACTTCCAATCTGCCCGGGATATTGGAGACAGCTTTCTGGATGAAGCTGAAGGCATGCTGCGCGAAAAGGTTCAAGACCCTTTATCGGCGGCGGTAGCGGGATACTACCTTCTTCAAGCTGGCAAATATGAAAGGCTGCATGACTGGACCCGGAATTTAACAGATTGGTTTCGCTGGCTGCCGGACGGCCCCATCATTCGAGCTTGTCATCTTATGACAGGCGACGATCCGAATGCGACAGAGATTCGCACTCTGCTTCTCGAGTCGGTTCGGAGGGGCGTGCCCTATTACTCCATTGGACTCCAACTACTGCACAGCCGGCTAGGGCTTCTGTGGCAGAGAATGACAGAAGACAAGGAACTGGAGGAGGCACTGAACGTCGTTGCTGCCTATATCGGTGCCGCGGATCTGACATCTGGAGTGGTGAGTTTCACCGGCAGTAGCCCCACGGAGCCGCAGGCACGAAAGCGTGTTGCCGCTCAGGAAGACGGTCTCGACTTCGAGAACTCTCGATCGTTCGCTCGGACCTTGAAGGCCCCGATTCGGCAACAGGATCCTATTGAGGAGTTGAGCGCGCCGCCAGATCAGCTATCGTTGCCGGATCTAAGTGCGCAGCCGATCTATGTGTCAGAGGCGCGAAAAAAGCCGCGTGTCAGTATTGGAACGATCGGTCACCTCAATCATGGCAAGACCACACTGACGGCAGCTATCACGAAGGTATTGTCGAAGACCAATCCGAGAAACAGATTTCGTACGTTCGACGCTATCGCTGACGCGCCTGAGGAGCGCGATTTCGGGACGACCATCGCGGCATCCCGCGTGGAATATGAGACGGCCACTCGACACTATGCGCACATCGACTCTCCGGGAAATGCTGACTATATCAAGGAGATGATTACTGGTGCGGCACAAATGGACGGCGCCATCCTGGTGGTTGCCGTACCCGACGGCCCGATGCCGCAGACCAGGGAGCACGTTCTGCTGGCTCGGCAGGTTGGAGTGCCGTCGATCGTTGTGTTCCTGAATAAGTGTGACGTGGTGGAAGACCCAGAGCTCATCGAACTGGTCGAAATGGAGGTCCGCGAGCTGCTGAACAAGTATGGATATCCTGGCGACGAGGTCCCAGTCACACGAGGCTCTGCGCTCGGCGCATTGAACGGGGAGGCAATTTGGGAAGTCGGGGTTGAGGAGTTGATGGAGGCCGTGGACAGAACAGTGCCACTACCCGATCGACAGATAGATCTTCCATTCCTTATGCCCGTCGAGGATGTTTTTTCGACTTCAGGCAGGGGGACCGTGGCGACGGGTCGAGTTGAGCGAGGCCAAATCAGGGTGGGAGACGAAGTTGAAATCGTAGGATTTCGTGAGACCCGCAAGACTGTAGTGGCGGGAGTCGAAATCATTGCCCGGCAAACCGAGTCAGCCTTCGCCGGAGACAACGTTGGCATATTGCTTCGCGGTCTCGCACGAGAGGATCTCGAGCGCGGTATGGTTTTGGCAAAGCCCGGGTCGATCACACCTCACACTCAATTCAAAGGTGAGATCTACATGCTTTCGACAGAAGAGGGAGGCCGCCATACGCCCTTCTTCAATGGGTATCGTCCGCAGTTTGTTTTCGGCACAACCGATGTCGCCGGCACGACAACATTGCCCGGCGGAATAGAGTTGGTAATGCCTGGAGAAGCGATTGAACTAGAGATCAGGTTACAAACTCCCGTGGCCATGGAGAAGGGCTTGCGGTTTGCGATTCGCGAAGGCTCCCGTACGGTGGGCACGGGAGCTATTTCGCAAATTCTGGCCTGAGTTGGTCCGCAGGTGTGCGGAGTGAACCACTTCGCAAGTCTGCGCGAGAAGCCCATCGGAGGCTGGTACCTACTCTCCGCGGCGCTTCGGTTCGATCCTCTTGCGGAGGTGATAGTTACCGTCCTTGTCTTCGAGCAGATTGATAGTTGATCGAAAGCTGACGCGGAAGATCATCTCCAATATCGACTTGTCTTCGAATTCGAATTCGAATTCGAATTCGAATTCTAGTTCGAGGTTGAGGGCCTCTTCATCCCGGTAAACATGGGATAGATTGGATGGGTCTGCCTGCGGCAAGACCAAGCGGAACTCCCGCATAGCCGCTGTTTGCGTCATCGATACGAACACTCCAGGAGTTCTGAATTTTCATCGGTTCCACTGACCATAGTTGCCGTTTGCGAAAATGACCAAATTGCGGAAAAGGTCGAGCGCATCTGGACGCGTATGGATCCGCCCTTCAGACTGTGCACGGGAGTCTTAACGCATGTGGGCCTCTTTCGGGTCATCAGGCCGTTATAGCGGTTCGGGCGATTCTTCAGGAGACTGAATTTCGCTAGTCGAGTTGAAAAGGTGGTCGCTTCGGGATTTACCGGCTAAATTGATCACGAAAATACTATCCAGGTCTCGATCTTTGGCCTGGATAGCACCCAAATCGGCGATGCACTCATCGAAAGCCGATCGGTACCGATATGTCGGCATTGCATCAGGAATCCGCAACGCGGCGGCAAAACTGATGACAGGATGCTGCGGCGTTTGTCGGTACCAATGCGACGTTCGGATCCCATTTGGGCCAATCTCAGAGGGATTCGATTTGACGCTGATTTTCGTACAGACCACAGCGACGGGGAGCGGCAAGAACTCGGGACAGCTTCCGTTACGCAGTCACTCATGGAGGCGTGTGAGACAGAGCAGACGAGGGCCCGCCGATGAGTTTGGGCAGCGAGAGCTTATCTTGCCAGAGCGTCGATTGAAACCCGTAATATTCCTTCTGTGAACTATTTGTTGCTGTTTACGGGCGGCGTCGGCTTTTCCTGCGCGAAAGCTGGCTACCCATTCTTCGAGCGAGTGGGCGCAAATCTGCAGGGTAAATGACCCACGACTTGGGCGCCCCGCCACGTCAAGGCAAATAAGCGAGCAGACGCTGGACGAGCAGCCTGACAGGGCCGTCTCCCGAAGCCTTCTTGTCCATCTCGAACAACCACTTGCCCGTGTGATCGCGCTTAAACTTCACTCGTAGCTGGAGCACCAGCAAGGCCGCAGTGGCCAGCGCGATGCTGGAAGGCTCTAGATACCGCTGCGCCCCAGGGCCGCCCGCCATCGTGTTCTCGGTCATCATCCGGACCGGCTCCGCGAACGCTGGCTCCTCGGTCAGAACATCCAGCGCTGCCCGTGCAACGTCGCCTGCGGAAACCGAGGCCGCCGGCCGCTCGTTAAACGCTTCCGCAAGCGCGGCACGTAAATCGGCGGTGAAGGCAACCTCGGGAACCGCCGCCCTCAGCCGCTCCTGAGCGATCGTGTCGATAATATTGATGACGGACGCGTCATCTAGAGTGTTCATTGGTTTGGCTCCTTTGGAAAATCGCCAAGCGCGGCTCCACGCCAGACAGCTTCGAGTTTCTGTTTGTCTTCGGGGGAAGCATGCTGATGGAACGAGTAAAAGTTCCTTTCATTGCGTTCCGCTCCCTGCCGGTCGTTCGTTCGACGGTACGCCGCAATCGCGCGGACCAGCCACTTGCCAGCTTCCTCGAGCCTGTGCTTCCTTGACGCAATGATGCCAAGTTGGCCATAGGTCATGGCTGCGTGGTTCAGATCACCAAGCTTCTCCTTGATTTTCAGGGCCTTGAAGTACCAATCTCGGGCCTCGTCATCATCCTTCTGAGATTCAGCCAATATGCCCAGTTGATGCAAACTGCTGGCGGCGCCGTGCTCGTCGCCCAGCTTTTCTTTGAGCTTCAATGAATCTAGATAGCACTGCCGCGCCATCACCGGGTCCTTAACTCTTTCCGAGACCATCCCCATTCCGTGAAGGACGAGCGATATACCGCGTTGGTCTCCGACCTGCCGAAAAAGAGCGAGGGATCTCCCATAGGACTCCGCCGCCGCTGCCGCCCCCGCCGGATCATCCTGCTCCAGCGCCAACATGCCGAGCGAGTGGTAAACCGCGGCGAGCCCCCGGTGATCGTGCAGCTTTTCCTTCGCCTTAACGGATTTTAGATACCAAGCTTGGGCTGCCGCTGGGTCACCCAGTTTCTGGGCCATCATCCCCAGATGATGATAGGTGATCGCTGTGGCGCGATCATTGCCACTCCGCTCCGAAATAGTGAGCACTTTGAGGTACCAATCGCGAGCGGTCTCAAATTCCCGCTGCTCTTGAGCGATGATTCCCAGCTCATGGTAAGCGGAGATTTCTGCCCTCACCTCGCATAACGTTGCCGCATGCACCGCCATTTCTCCGAAAAGCCGCTTAGCCTCCCCGAAGTTCCGCGAGTGTACCGCATAGGCGCCCAGCGCCTGTGTCAGAGCCAAGACACTCTCATCCATCGAAAGCTGCCTCGCCAAGGTCAGCGCAAAATGGAAGTTGGCGCCATCCCTGGCGAATGCATCGCGTTGCTCGTGATAGGGCCTCTGGACTAACGCATTTACTCGTGCCGTCAGCACCTCGACGAATGCCTTCCGCCACGACTCCGTTGCACTCCGCTGCGAGCGCAAAAAACTGGTGAGCAGCGGATGCATTTCATAGACGCCTGCGCCTCCCGCTCGAAGCAGACCCGCGGCCCCCAATGCCTCCAAGAATTGACCGATACGCTGTGGCGTCCAACCACCATCCATCCGCTTTCCCATCGCCGCGAGCGAATCTGCATCCACATACTCTTCGTACAACCCGGCACCTTGCAATAGCGGGCGCAACTCCTCCGCCAGACCCTGCTCCACAAATCTGAGTGTCGCAAAGATCTGAACCTGTTCCTCCTGCTCGCTCAATCCCAATTCATCGATATTGCTTCGTAGGGCCTCCGCGACGCTCGCCGGCACCATATCCTCCAGCCTCGGCAGCACCGCGCGCATCGCCAGCGGATGGCCGGCAAGCTGGTCGATGAGCCCGCTCAACGCCGGGTCATTCCGATTCACCTTCAACCCGAGCTCCCTCAGGATGGCCTCGCAATATTCCCAGCGCTCCTCTCCGTCCAAACCGTGTAGCTTCAATTCGAACCGACGCGACGGCCCCAGCCACTCCTCGCGCGACCGACTGGTGATCAACACTTTGCCGCGCCCGCCGCGTATGGCGTCCAAGAAACGACCCAACTCGGTGTGGTCCTCGCGCGATAGATTTGTTGCCGCGGATTCGAAGTTGTCCCACACCATCAGCGTGCGACTCTCGCCCAGCGAGCGCGCCAGGAGTTCGATCTTGTTGCTCGCTACCCCGAAGCTTTGCCCGTAGAACATCTCGCCCGTACGCTGGATAACGTACTCCGCACTGTGTATGTCGCGAAAATCCAGCCAAAGCGCGCCGTCCAGTCCGCCCGTATCGTCCAGCCAACGCAGGAAACCGCGAGCCAGCGTCGTCTTCCCCACGCCGCCCAAACCCTGTAGCAGGAACGCCGGGGCCTTGCGGTGCAGTGCGCGTTCCATCTCCAGAATGGCGCCGTCGCGCCCCACGAACCCGTATGCATCGCGATGCTCCCGCACCTCCGCCGGCAGCCGCGATTCCGCCGCCTCCACCTTTGCTTGTGCCGCAAACCGGAAGTCCTGCGGGTCCTGCTGGTACAGCACCGGCAGCAGCCAGTCTTCCAGCGGGTACTTGCCGCGCACACATACCCTGCCCTTGTGTGCGAGCATTTCCTGACGGCCAGCGCGGACTGCCTCCGCCACACTGCCCTCCTCAAAGAGTCGCCGGTAGAACGCCGGCAGAAATACCTGCGCGCCACTCACATAGAGTGAATACGCCATCGCCACTATGCTCCGCATTCCACTTTGGAGAAGCGCTGTCGCCACAGACGCAAAGGCGTCTTCGCCCTTCGTGTCCAACATACCCGCCTGACAGGCGTTCAGCACCACCGCGGGCAGGGCATATTCGCGAAGAAGGGCGCTTAGGTCGCGAGCAGATTTCGCATCGGGCTCGCCCGTGTCGTTTTCGAAAATCAAACCCTTGTCGTACGCCCCGTGCCCATCGAAGTGCAGCACATGATAGTAGCCTGGCTTCGCGCGCAGCTGGTCACGCAGCCGGTCGAACGTCGGCGGACGCAGTACGTCTACGTGCACGGGCAGTTCTTTTGACTGGATCATTTCAATTAGCGGGCGTGCGATTGACCGGTAGTGGACGTCGTTTTCGTAAGGCCGCGCCACCACCAGCAGCACGTTTACTCGGTCGCGCGGCAGGTCGGCCATAGGAGGCGGATCGGGAATCCGGTTGAGGCGGCGTTCAATGCGGCGCGCGTGGGCCAGATAGCCGCTCTGCGGATCGAACAAGGCTTCCCACGGCCATGAGAGCATACGCGCGTCATCACTGCGCACTTGAACCATGTTCGATGCAGCCAGCCAGTTGGACGTATCGCGGCGGTCAAACAGAGCGTTGAAGGCCGCGGTGCCCCAGGCCCGCAAGGCGGCCAGCACGTGCTCAGCGTGTACGGTTTCAGGATCGAACGGGTAGTTGAGGAATTTCTCCAAGTACCAGCGCAGCTCGCGCATCAGGTCGGAGTTGGGCTGGCCTTCCACCGGAAAGTCGTAAGGCGAGGGAATCACTACGGGCAGGGCGGACCTACCGTCCGGCAGACGGATCAGTGTGAACGTTGGAGGAGACGAGCCATCGTCATGCTTGATTGTCACTGGAGCGGACGCCATCGGCAGCCATTGTACTGCGTCGATGCCCAGGCGTCGCGGCGCGCCATAAATCTCGGATTTTGACGGGGAAGGTGAGTGTATCTGGCACGTTAATCCAAAGCGGAGGCGGCCCACGGTAGTTAAATCGCGGACTAAGCCTGCTCATTCAAGAACCCGGAGGATCATCGGTTTTGTCTCTGTTGAGATTGAACCAGGGAGAAGCCACTGGTTTGATAATGGGTTCGCACCTCAGAACCCGCTGCGCTTCTGCGATGTAACCTCGCGATCGTCACGTTGCCAGAACGGGTTCACACGCACATCATCCATTACTGCGATTGACTGTCGCTGTAGACAGTCATTCCACACCCAGTTTCCCACTCCAAAGTTGCGATATATATGCTCATGTCCGACTGCATACCTATAGCTCAAATCTAATGCCTCCGCCAGGTTAAGCGAATGGTTAGGGAAAACCATTACAGAGAGAACTGCCTGAGATCCATCCGGCCCCATGGTCAATTTGAAGAAACTGCGAAATACTGATCGCGGTGAACTGGCCCCCCGCAGTTTGCTGTTCTGCTGGCGCCAAAATCGCGTCCTCTGGATATCACCGCCGAAGCACGTCGCAATCGGTTCAGGCATTGTGCAATTGCACCGATAGATGCGGTTCGCTTTCAGGAGGAGTGGGACGACGCTTTCCCTCAACACCCTTGTCAGCATCTTCAACCGCAATTAACTTCGGTTTTCCGCGCAAACCTCTGCCGTACAAGATTAAAGGTCAAGTTGCGGATAGGTAATGATAAGTCGGCCAGTGTCCAGGAATTCTGATCGGGCCTCAACGCCGGGATACCGGGATCCTGGAGCGTTTCTTAGTACCAATACATTCCCGATCGTATTTGGTTGGCCTTCCCACTATTCCTGCGCTCAAGTCCAAAGATCCACATCAAACAGAGAGCAAGCGGGGAATGGAGAAGCAAAATGTTAGACCACATCTTTCTATCGGTAAGCGACCTCGAACGGTCGATCGCGTTCTACACAGCAGTACTGTCTCCCCTCGGCATCACCAAACGCGTGGACTATGACGGAAAAGACGGGCCGCCTGGCCATCCCGATCTCAAAGGCTTCGGTGCAAACGGGCGCATTTTCTTCTGGCTCCGACAGGGAGTGGTGGATAGTCGCGCAGCGCATGTCGGTTTCGTGGCAAACGGCCACGCTGAAGTGGATACTGCCTATGCCGCCGCTATCGCCGAGGGTGCCACGGACAACGGCGCGCCGGGCGCACGTCTCTACTACGATCCTCGCTACTACGCAGCCAACGTCTTAGACCCCGATGGCTACAGCCTTGAATTCGTTTACAAGAGCTGGCAGCACTGACGTGCTCTTTCGCAACAACACGAGGGCCGGTAACGGAAAGTCGGCTTGTGGCCAGGTTTCCGGGAGCTGTGACCTCGTTCAGGGCCTCTAACGGGCTATCCGGAAGTCGCGAACTCAATAGAGCAGGACATTGAGAGATCGATCCCTCACCCCAGCAACGACATCTGCTCTGGCCCTTTGCGGGCAGAGAGCGGAGGCTTCTTGCCTTTAGGTGTTTGCGGCGATAGCCGGCCCTTCAAGAGTCGAATAAGCATCGGAACTGTTTTAGGATACCCCTGTTTCTTGTAGATGAATGCAGTGTCCACCGTCCAGTCCACGCCGGCAACGGGCCGCGTGGTGAGTTCGACATCCAACACGGTTCCTTCGCGGATGAGAGCAAAACCGAATCCCTGCTTGACGAGTCCCTGCATCTCCGTAGGGTGGGATGCCCGCGAATACTCTTCAATCTTCACGCCTACTTCTTCAAGCAGTTCAAGCAGCCGAGCATGGGCCTGGGCATTCCGTTGCGGGTGGTAAAGAACAGTGGGGTGCTGCTGCAAGTCGGTTGGCTGGAGCGCAGCCTTCGCTGCGAGAGGATGGTCGGCACGGAGGCAGACCACAAGACGATCTCGCTGAATCTCATCCACACGGAGACTAAGATCGCCTACTGGCAAGGTGACGATTGCGGCGTCGATCTCACCCAAGGCTATCTCTTCCACAAGCTGCGCTGTGTCGCCGTGCACCGGCCGGATTGGGCAGTCGGGAAGCAACTCTCTGTGCATGGCAAAGAATGCGTTGAAGAGAGTCGGATCGGCTTGTGACGAGCACCCTAGTCTCAGGGTACGAACCTCACCCTGTTCGACGGCAAGGAGTGCGGCCATCGCCTCATCCCGCGCACTGAGCAATCCCCTGGCAATCAGCTTGAACGCAACGCCAGTCGGGGTGAGACTGATGCGCCCACTCTTGGATCTTCGATAGAGATGAAGTCCGGAGTTTTCCCGAAACTGCTTGGCGTGAGCACTCAGGTTCGGTTGTGTGGTGTGGAGCTGCTCAGCGGCAGCGCGAAAGCCCTTGAGATCCAGAATCTCAAGAAGATACCTGAAGTGACGATATTCGGCCCAATCGTACATACGCATGCTCCTGGAGAACAAGTCTCGGCGTAACGTCGATTACCAAGGAAAGGCGCAGCAAATAGGGGTCGCCCTTGCCTGTGGAAATTTTACCGGAGCGGAATCAAGTTGAGCAACAGAGAAATTTTCAGAAGCGACGATCTTTGAACGATTTGGCGGGCCCGTTGCCACGTTTTGTGTGCTCGATTTCGGTGGGGTGATAGCTGTGAATTATCACCCGATAAATAGGAAGTATTGGACGGAACGGTCAATCGGCCAGAGGCTGAAAGCAGCCTCGCGCCGTCGTCGCGAAGCCACCGCCACAGCTCTGGAGACACCGATGGCTCTCAACGCAATGGTCCAACAAATGCCCCTCAGAGAACCGCTGCTCACTGTCGAAGATGTCGCGCAACGGCTCAACGTAACGAAGGACTGGGTCTGGGATCACTCCTCACGCAAGGCTCCCTACCTGCCCGTAATCCGCATGAGCGACGGCGTCCTTCGCTATCGCTTGAGCGAGGTTGAAGAGTTCGTCAACGAACGGGAACGACTCTCCTCTTTGCGTCGGAAAAGGCGCTGAAAGTGCCGAAAACCCCGGTAAAATAGAGGTAGCCCGCTCGTTTCCCCCCACAGAAATCGAGGCACTGCAATGGGCAAATCGCACCAGAAGGGATGGGTCGTTGCGCGCGGCAAGAAATGGTACGGCTACTTTCGCCGTGACGTGATCGACCCGATAAGCAGCGAACCCAAAAGCACTATCGTCCCGGTTGTTCTCGGCCTCAAGACGCAACTGACAAAGTTTGAGGCACGCGAATCGCTGGAACGAGAGATCGCTAAACAGAACGGACACGCTCCGAGCGGTAGAGCCGTCAACAGCAGCTCCGTCACGTTTGGATGGTTCGTTCGCAACCGGTTCCTTCCGCTGAAGGAGGCGAGCTGGAAAGAAGAAACTGCAAAGGTGAAGACGTTGCTGATCCAACAAGACCTCATCGACGAATTCGAGGATGTCCCAATGGAGAACTTCGACAAATTCACGTTGCAGGTCCACCTCAACAAGCTGGCTAAAACCAAGTCCAAGGACAGAGTGCTTCAGATGCGGGCGTACCTGCGGGACATCTTCGCTGAGGCAGCCGATCAGGACTTCCTCCCGAAAGACCCTGCGCGTAAGGTGAAAGTCCCAACGCAACTGCGTGAGACCGACAAAACAACCTTGACGTGGGATCAGTTAAGAAGAGCGCTGTCGGAGCTGGACGTCCGGGATCGGCTCCTTCTTGAACTGGACATGACGAACGCACTCCGTCCGAGTGAGTTGTTTGGTCTACGGTGGAAGTGCTTTAGCGAAGCGGCTTCCTCCATGACTGTCGCGGAGACTGTCTACAAGGGCAAGATTCGTCCTTGGGGCAAGACTCAGCGAAGCCTCGCCACGGTGCATCTGCCGAAGGACTTGGCAAATCAACTTGCGGCGTGGAAAGAGCAGTCGCCCGACCCGTCTCCTGAAGCCTTCATCTTCCCGAATCAAACCGGGGGATTTCTGGATACGGACAACTACCGTAAGCGGGTACTGCACAAGCTGGCAAAGGACCTGGGACTGCCGAAGCTGACGTTTCAGGTGATTCGCAGAACGATCGCTACGCTGGCGCAGAAGAAGGGCACAGTGAAGGACGTGCAGGGTGTTCTCCGGCACTCCCGAACGGCAACGACCACCGATGTCTACATGCAGGAGATTCCTGAGAGTGTGCAGGCAACGGTCGACTCCATTCATAGCGAACTGAGGCCGAAGCCGGCATCTCGTGGAGCGCAAGTATGGACGGCAGAGCGCCGCGCTCAGGCGTCGTTGAAGTCGAAAGAAAGAATAGCTGCAAAGAAAATCTGCGCCGGAGGGCGGAAGAGAGGAGAAAGCGGACGCACTGCATCATCCGGTTCTGACAGAGGTTTTGGCAATTTGCTACCAAATGCTACCAAACGCTCCGAGAAGGAGGTTGCGTACTTTCGCTAATTTATTGATTTGTAATGGGTTGTTTGGTGGACCTGATCGGGATCGAACCGATGACCTCTTCCATGCCATGGAAGCGCGCTCCCAGCTGCGCCACAGGCCCACTCTTAGGAAGGACTTTATCTATTCTGGCCGACCCGGCGAGATTAGTCAACGTTGGCGGGAACATATCGCCTATGTTCCGGTGTCTAAAGCTAATAGAGTGAGCGAGCACTCGGCCGCCGGCGGCGCAGTTTCTAACACCTTCGTGAGCGTCGCGCGCTCCATAGTTGCATAGCGATTCATCACGTCGTAATGTAGAGGACACCCGATATGCAGGCGGGCACGATAGTGGGCAATCTAGCCAGCGCGATAGGTATCACCACCGAAGACGTAGCTCTCATCGCTGACCTCAAGGCCGGTTCCGAGGAAGCCTTCGGTATTCTCATCGCACAGTATCATCAGCCGCTCTACTCGCTGATTGCGCGCAGCCTCAACGACCCTGCCGATGCGGCAGACATCACCCAGGAAGTCTTCATTAAGGTCTTTCGCAGCATTCGCGGCTTCCACGGCGGAGCCAGCCTGCGAACGTGGCTCTACCGTATCGCGCTCCACGAGGCTTCCAACCAGCGACGCTGGTGGTCTCGCCACAAGAAGCAGGAGATCACCATCGACTCCTCCTTCGAGTCCGATCCTGACGCGGAAAACAATCATCTTAGCCTCGCCGCCACACTGGCCGACCATCGAGATTCACCGTACGACCACGCTGCTCAAGCCGAAGTCCGCGAACGCGTCGAGGCCGCCCTCCGGCAACTGCCCGAGGCCTTCCGCACGGTCGTCATCCTGCGCGAGATTGAAGGCTTTGCCTACGAAGAGATATCCGAGATCCTCAACGTGAACATCGGAACAGTAAAATCCCGGCTCACCCGCGGACGTTCCGCACTTCGTTCCATCCTCAGCGCAGACGGCGTAATCTCCCCAGCAACTACCAATTCTGCGTCCTCCGGGACTGTGCTGACATCCAAAGAGGCGGTGACACAATGACCCCTCAAGTCTGCCTGAAGTGCCGGTCATCCTTTTCGTCCTATCTCGATGGCGACGTCAGTGGAAAACAGATGCAGAAGATCGCAAAGCATCTGGAGAGCTGCAACGACTGCACGCAGGAGTTCGCTGCGTGGCGTGCCATGCAGCGGTCGCTCTCTTCACTCGGTCCGGCAAAAGCCCCTGCTGATCTGGGCCTCAAGCTTCGCCTCGCCATCTCGCACGAGCACGCAAAGCGCAAATCCAACTGGCTCGACACCATCTCCGTCAAATGGGAGAACGCGATTCGTCCAATGTTGGTGCAGGTTTCGGCCGGTTTCGCAGGCGCAGTCGTTCTCGTCGGCGGCATTGCGCTTCTACTCGGAATGGTCGCCGCACCAGAGCCAGTCATGGCGAACGACGAACCCTTGGGCGCCATGACCGCGCCTCACTATCTCTATTCGTCGGTTCCTCGCGCTATCGTTACCGACCGCGACGCAGTCATCGTCGTTGAAGCGTACGTGGACTCGCAAGGCAAGGTCTACGACTACAACCTCGTCTCAGGACCCGAAACTGCTGCCGTCCAGACCCAGATCGTTGATCAACTTCTGACCAGCGTCTTCCAGCCAGCGAGCGTCTTTGGCGCTCCAGTGCGTGGCCGCGTCGTTCTCACGTTCTCTGGCATCTCCGTCCGCGGCTAAAACAACCAGCCGCCTCATTCACCTCAGCCCCAGTCAAGAGTAGAAGTCTATGCAGACCTCACGAGATCTCCTCGCCTCCGCATACAAGCACTTCAACGCACGCGACATCGACGGCGTACTCAACCTCATGCACCGCGACGTAGACTGGCCCAACCTCATGGAAAACTGTCGCGCCCACGGCCACGCCGAGGTTCGCGACTACTGGACCCGCCAGTGGGCAATCTTCGACCCGCACGTCGAACCGACCGACTTCACCCCGGAACCTGATGGCCGCACCGCCGTTCACGTCCATCAGGTCGTGCACGATCTCAACGGGAAACTTCTCGTCGATCAGATGGTGCAACACGTCTACCTTGTACAGGATGGCCTCATCCGCAGTATGGAAGTCCGCGACCACACTGCATCCTGAGCCTGTCGCTGCAGAAAATATGTGCTCTCATGCCCGATAATGCCATATGAAGCGTAGAGAGTTCGTGAGCATGTTGGCTGCAACCGCTGGGGCCGCTTCAATGGGATCGGCACTTCCCACAGAAGCCCAATCATTCACTAACCGAAG
This sequence comes from Tunturiibacter lichenicola, assembly GCF_051013355.1. GTDB lineage: Bacteria > Acidobacteriota > Terriglobia > Terriglobales > Acidobacteriaceae > Edaphobacter > Edaphobacter lichenicola_F. Next base: position 3,501,298 of record NZ_CP132944.1, read on the forward strand.
ACGCATAAAAGCGATCGCGTTCGACGGATTCGTAATCTTCGATCCGCGCCCCGTAGCTGTGCAAGTGGAAAAAGAATTTCCCGGCAGAGGTGCGGAGTTTACCAATCTCTGGCGGACACGCCAATTCGAATACACCTGGCTTCGCACTCTCGGCAATCAGTACAAGGATTTTTGGCAAGTCACCGAAGACGCGCTCCGCTACACCGTCAGCACAATGAACCTGTCACTTACCACTTCGCAACGCGACGAGTTGATGCAGACGTATCGCTCGTTGCCAGTCTGGCCCGATGTGCCTGAAACGCTCAAAGAACTCCGTCGGCGCGGCATCAGAATGGCCTTCCTGTCGAATTTCACTGCAGCAATGTTGGATGACAACATCAAAGCCGCCAATCTCGCTGGCTACTTTGAACCGCACCTGACCACCGACCGCGTCAGAGCATTCAAACCAAGTCGGATCGCTTATCAGATGGGACCAGATGCTTTTGGCTTGAAACCAGAAGAGATCGCCTTCGCCGCATTTGCTCCATGGGACACAGTCGGCGCGAAATGGTTCGGCTATCCCACCGTTTGGGTGAACCGCGCCAACGCGCCCCTGGACGTTCTCGACGCACAGCCCGATGTCGTAACATCCGATCTCGCGGGCTTGGTGAGTTTTATCGGCTGAAAGGCTTTTAGCGGGCAAGTTGCCACCCCTCCCTCCGCTCCCATAAACTTCACCAGAGCGTCGAATATATAGTGTCTTTTCTAGCAAAACCGTTCCTCCGTCGGCATCCAGCTTTTTTCCCGCTGTGCCTGCTCACACTCGCCACCATGAGTGCCCTCACCGTCCCTGCCAGGGCGCAATCGAGCTCCTCAAGCAGCAGCTCGGAAGCCGCTCCGGACGCCACCGTCTCAAAAGAGCCAACCCCAACCAAAGCCCCGCCTCGAATCGCTCAACCTGAAGCCGGCGGCTCCGCGATCACCCTTGAAACCAGCGAACCGCTCTTCTATCTCGCAGTGGCGTTGAACACATGCGGCTACGACGCCGACCTCGCCAACTCGAGCCCTGTGCGTCTCAAAATTCGAGACGAGGTCAACTCCGAGGTCGCAGCATCAGAGAAGGCCCGCACCAGCAGAGACGCACTCTGCGCCTATGTACGAGAGCACACACTGAACGATGCCAGCCTCAATCTGGCCCAGTACATCTCACTCGCCCTCTATCTGTCGCCTCCGCCCAGTCTTACGCCGACCGTTGACGAGACAGACCTGCCACCCGACTCTACCCAGGTCGTCAACATCCTCCCGTTACTCAGAAACTTCGCCGACGACATCCATCTTCACGCCATCTGGGTCCAACATCGCCCCGAGTACGAAGAGCTCACCAAGCTCGTGCACGATCCCCTGACGAAGATGGTGCTCAACACGAACATCTACCTTCGCCTCCCCGTCAGCAGCTACGACGGCCGCCGCTTCCTCGTCCTGCTCGAGCCCATGCTCGCACCATCGGCCACCAATGCCCGCATCTACGCCAACGACTACATCGTTGCCGCATCACCCGCAGGCGAGCCGCTCGGCGCCGTCCACATGGACGATATACGTCACATCTATCTCCACTACGAGATCGAACCGCTCGTCTACTCCCGCGCCACCGCCATGGAGCGTCTCCAGCCGCTTCTCAAGGGAGTTCAGGAAGCTCCGCTCGAGTACGTCTACAAGACCGAGATCGTACCCCTCATCACCGAATGCCTCATCAAGGCGGTCGAAGCCCACACCATGGATGTCGGCCTTACGAAGCCCGTGCGCCCAGCCGGAATCCGAGAGCGTGCCGATCTCGAGCACTATGATGCCGAGGTCAGTGCATACACCCACCAGGCCGAAGCGAACCGCCGCAAAGCCGTCGACCTCTCCATGCGTCAGGGCTGGGTACTCACCGAATACTTCTACAACAAGATCGGCGAGATGGAGAAGGAGAACGTCAGCCTGAAAGACGACATGGGCGAGATGGTCTACGGCATGGACGTCGACCGTGAGCGCCATCACGCCCAACAAATAGCCTTTCTTCCCGCCGGCAGCCGCGACGTCCTCCGCCGCGCCCCTCAGCAACTGACTGGCCTGCAGCTCGCCGAGGAAAAGATATTCAAAGGGGACCTCTCAGGAGCCTCCGACATCGCAAACAAGGCCCTCGCTGATCCCAACGGCGACCACGCTCAGGCCCACTACGTTCTCGCCCGTGTCAACCTGATGCAGCGCCAGCCCGGTGCCGCAATCGACGACTTCGAAGAGGTCCTCGACTCCTCGAAAGATCCCCGCACCCTAGCCTGGTCGCACATCTATCTCGGTCGCCTCTACGACATCAAGGACGACCGCAAAAAAGCACTCGCGGAGTATCAGGCAGCTCTCACCGTCCGCGACGCGCAGCCCGACACCAAGGCTGCCGCAGAGAAGGGAATCAAAGAGCCTTTCACCGCGCCTAAAGTCGCCCACGAAGAGCCTGCCGACAAAGACGACGAACCCCTGGACCCTAGTGGCAAAGCCGAGAAAGACGCCTATCGTCCGCCACCCCCACACTAACGTTGGAACGATGCGGTCAGTACCCGCATCCGTCCGGTAAAGTAGAGCGCAGGGGAGTTCCATGACGACGCGCCACAGAAAGTCCGGACGATCCCAGCCGAAGGACACCCCTGCGCTGAAGCTCTTCGATCACAAATTCGAGCGCCCCGAACTCCTCACCTGGGCACTCACGCATCGTTCGCTCGCCTACGAGACCAACCCCGAGACCCTCCCCGATCCCGCCTCCGACAACGAGCAGCTCGAGTTCGTCGGCGACGCTGTCCTCGGCCTCGCGGTCGCCGAATCCCTCTTCCGCCGCTTTCCATCCTCTCGCGAGGGCGAACTCACCCGCCTCCGCTCCTCGCTCGTCAGCCGGCGCCACCTCGGCGAGGTCGCCGCCCGCATCGACCTCGGCTCGCTCCTCCTCCTCGGCCGCGGTGAAGAGCAGAGCGGCGGCCGCAAAAAAACTGCTCTCCTTGCCAACGCCCTCGAAGCAGTCATCGCCGCCCTCTACCTCGACGGTGGCCTCACCGCCGCACGCGCCTTCATTGAAAAACACATCATCGAGCCCGCCCTGCCCGACCTCAACCTCGCCATGCAGGGTACAAGCACCTTCAGCGGAGCCATCGGCGACCACAAATCCGCCCTGCAGGAGCACCTCCAGGCCACCGGCTATGGCCAGCCTCACTACGTCCTCACCGACTCCAGCGGTCCCGACCATCAAAAGCGCTTCCGCGTCGAAGTCCGCATCGACGACAAGTCCGGCGGCTCCCGCGCCCTCGCCGAATCCGAGGGCACCACCAAAAAACAAGCCCAGCAGGAAGCCGCTCGCCTAGCCTTCGAGCGCCTCGTCGCAGAAGCCCGCCTTGCCAAATCAAACTTGAAGAATCACACCAACGGAGCCGGGCGAGCGGAGGTGGTCGAATGACCCAACCCGTCATAGCCTCCAGCCAGCAACCCCCTGCCGAAAGCCCTAACACCCAACCTCCGGTCACGCCCCGCCCGCATCTCCCTCACGGCCATCATCACCACGCGCATCACGAAAAGCCCAGCATCTACGCCGCGCTGCAGTCGCTCCTCTATCTCATCGTGGTGGCGATCTTCATCATCACCTTCTGCATGCAGCCCTTCCGCATCCCCTCAGAATCCATGGAGTCCACCCTCCTCGTCGGCGACTTTCTCCTCGTCAACAAGCAGGCCGCAGCTCCCGACGGCGCCGGCACACTCCTTCCCACCGCTGCCATCCGTCGCGGCGACGTCATCGTCTTCCACGACCCCGTCGACGCCACCCTCCACCTCGTCAAGCGCGTCATCGGCCTCCCCGGCGACCACCTCCGCCTCCACAACGGCCTCGTCTACATCAACGGCCACGCCCTCACCGAGCCCTACGCCGTCTACCGCCCCAGCCCGCCCGACAACTTCCGCGACAACTTCCCCCGCTTCCAGAGCGCCGACCCCGAGATCGACTCCCACTGGTGGATCCGCATGCGCTCCCTCATCGAAAACAACGAGCTGATCATCCCCACCGGCAATTACTTCGTCCTCGGCGACAACCGCAACGACAGTGAAGACAGCCGCTACTGGGGCTTCGTCCCACGCGAAGCCATCGTCGGCAAACCCCTGCTCATCTACTTCTCCCTGCAGCAACACGAAGCCGAAGACGCCGACTCCACCGGCACTCTCACCCAGCAAGCCACCGCCACTCCCAGCCGCAAACACTCCAGCAAAATCGACTCCGTAGTAGACTTCGCCCGCTGGGGCCGCACCTTCCAGATCGTCCGCTAACCCGTCGACCTCCGCTACCCTATTTCGGTATATATCGCATTCAACAAAACAGCGGACGCTCCATGAGGAGCGTCCGCTATCAATGAATCGTGTTTAGGACAGTTACTGAAGCTGAACTGCAGGAAGAACGTCCGTTCCCTCAGCGCGAACAGCATCAAGTGCCGAAGGATCGAGCCCCAGAGCCTTCAGGATCGTAGGCGCCACCTGTGCGGTGCCTACTTCGGAGCGAACCGTCGCGTATTGGAACTCCGGATTGGACACCAGCAGCATGACGTTGGTGTCGTCATGGGCGAAGCCGCCGTGCTCCGACAACTTTGACTTGCTGCCTGAGTAAGTAACGCCCACATTTGGAGTCACGATGATGTCCGGTGTACGCGGATCTTCGGCTGGATTGTTGTAGTTAAGTGTGACCGAAGCGCCAAAATAAATCTGCCCAAGTGCGACTCCTGAGGCAGCAGCATTGGCTTCGATGACCTTCACGCTCTCGCCCGTGTAGGTGGCGCTCTTCAGCCATATCAGCGAGACGTCGTCCTCCGTAGGTCCAATGCCAGTTGGGTTATTGGTCGACTCAGAGAGGGGAATATAACCTTTCTGAGAGAGCAGCGTGACCGGCGAAGTACCGTTGATCAGTTGAGAGACATAGCGATTGGGATCGATCGGCGACTGGCCGTGCTTCGCAGTGATCACAATCAGGGTCGAATCGTAAAGACCCCTTGCTTCCAGCTCGCGAACAAACTGGCCAATTGAGGCATCGACAAACTTGATCTCGCTCAGCAGTGGATCGGTCGGTGCTCCTGCGGCATTAAAGTACCCGCCCTTCGTTCCATTCTCGATCAGCTTCTGGCCAACGCTCACGGCCTGAAAGTTCATGCCGAAGATCGTAGGAACCTGGGTTGACTTGTTGCCGAGGTGATTCTTTCCGTCGATCTCGTTGAGAATCGCATTGACCTTCAACGTGTCATAGCACTGAATATTCTGGAAGCTGTTGGTCCACGCCGTCAGATCTGCGTTTGTATCTCGTATGGTTTCGCAGGATGCTCCCGTGGGAGTTTTAACGTTTGGCAGCGCAATCACATTCGAGTTAATCTCAGGCGAGTAAAAATCATCGAGAGCGCCGGGGCCAATGCCAGAGGCTACCGAAGAGTACGCCGGATGTTTATCGGACCAGGCTGCATATCCGCCCGCTCGGTGAATCACGCTGAAGATGCTGTTAGCGCGAACGAACTCCCATGGAAAGACAGGATTGCAGTTGTTCGCCGGATCGCGCGGCAGTCTCCGGCTATCGATAGAAGCGATGCCGCCGTCGGTCAGCGAAGCTCCCGGTGCGCCACCGTTCAACTTGGTCTGGTCGATATCGATGCCTTCTTCATACTCAGTTGTTGTTCCCGACGGTGCTGCGCCCGGAGTGCAGGGGCCAGCAGCAACACCGTTGCCGGTAGTCTTTGCGGGAGCATCGTAGTTACGGGAATAAGCGACGTCGTAATACACGCCAGTAAAGGCAGGGCTTCCGCCAGTGATGATAGCTGTCAGGCCGGGGAAGGAGTCAGACGGCTTCGAGGTGCTGGCAGCAACATAGTTGACGCCAGTCTTGGCAAGGAACGAGAGCGTCGGACAATAAGGATCGCCAAAGTTGACGTTCGTCACGCCGCTTACGCAGTTCGCAAAATCAACAGCATGCATGCCGTCGATGCTAATCAGAAGAACGCGCTTGATCTTACCTCGGGACAAATTATTATTTTGCGCCATCGCGGAAACCGCCGAACACGCAACGGCAAGGGAAAGGAAAGCAACTAACTTTCTCATGGGGAACCTCCGCAGATGATGGTCAATTTATCCCAGGTAGGCTGTCATTGCTGGCGAGTAAATATTGAATGAATTTGATTTTTCGTAAGACAGCACCAGATTCGCCGCGTGCCCATTTTCGATTCTGAGATGTGAATTATTCGCGCAAAGCGCGAACCGCTCATCATCCCCACCGGCAACTACTTCGTCCTCGGCGACGAACTCAAGGACCCCGACAACATCGGCGCTCTCACCCAGCAAGCCACCGCCACTCCCAGCCGCCGCACACCAGCAAAATCGACTCCGTAGTAGACTCGCCCGGGCCGCACCTTCCAGGCGTCCGCTGATCAAATCGCACGAGTAGATTCTTCCCTCCATTCGGACATTTCGACGCGATAGCCGCTAAATAATTCCCACTCAATCTGAGCCATCTTCAGACACAAAATTTAAACAACGTGTTTTTCCATTTACTTAGATGAATCCACAAATCTGGATGTGAAATTGCTTGCACACAACACAATCCAGCGATCGGCATAGCACCGATACAGACCAAGCCCCAGACGTGGCCACGACTCAGGCGAACGCAGAGCTGTTGCCTCTGTCGGTTCGATTCGCCACGTTACAGGCTCTTATACATCGTCTGCTCACTCGCTCCCCGACGATGAGTATCGTGCTCACCTGATAATCGTTCGTTCTGAAGCATTGATAGTTGCACCTGTCTGCTGACGAAAATACGTAAGAGGTTGTTAGGTCGAACGAAGGCCGTTGTGCGCCTGCACCCTTTTTGAACTCTGCTGATCGCCAAAACTCATTGGAACCCGAGCGTCCCGCGTCTCTTCGCTGGCACGCTCCAGGTGAATCACGGCCTCAATCGTCAGCAACGCACCGAGCGCCGCGCAACCTCCACTGACAGTCGACTGCGAAGACACCGCGAACCGGGACGGCTGCGCAAATGCATCTTCAAGAAAGGTCGGAACCTGAAATGTTCGTCACGAATGCACGCATCATCTTTACCGCATTAATATTTGCAACTCTCCTGTGCCGCGCGACCGCCCAAAGCCAACCATCGAATCGAGAGCCCGACACGGACCTTCTCAAAGTCTTTCGACCCATCGGCGGCTCTGGCAACAATCTCGCGAACCCGCGCCTCAACAGCACTCCGGGATCGCCAGAACTTGCGATAGCCCCGTTAAACTTCGCACGCGGAACAAAGAACGGCCTGGTGCCCGCGCCCAATCCCCGCACCATCAGCAACGTGATCGCAGGCGGCACCGGCGCCAACGGACAAAACGCGGACACGGAAGATCCCGTAGCCACAGCGTGGCTCTATGTCTTCGGACAGTTCGTCGATCACGATCTCGATCTTGAAGAGACCCCACTCACCTCAGCTGCAATCAACATCGTCGTACCACCCGGCGACCCCGTCTTCGCAGCAGGAACAACGATTCCCATGACGAGAGACACGCGCAGTCCAGCGACCAACACCATCATCAACACCGTCGCCGGCTACCTGGACCTCTCTCAACTCTACGGCTCAACCCCGGCAATCGCAGCCAGCCTCACCAACCCCGACGGAACCCTCATCAGCTCAGACAACGGTCAGGCTCTTCCCGTCGTCAACGACACCTTCATCACTGGCGATCCCAGGGTGATGGAAAACCCCGAGCTGACCGCCATCACGACCCTCTTCATGCGCGAACACAACCGTTGGGTCGCCATCCTCAAGTCGCAGCATCCCAACTGGACAGGCACGCAGCTCTACAACATGGCAAAAGCCATCACCACCGCCGAATACCAGAACATCGTCTACACAGAGTTCCTGCCAACCCTGGTCGGCTCAGCAGTCGGACCATACAAAGGCTACAACTCATCAGTGAACGCACAGGTCACGCAAGAGTTTTCGACAGCAGCCTTCCGCGTGGGCCACTCACAGGTATCCGACACTCAGGACGGCATCGACAATCACGGAAATGTCATCTTCACCGAGTCGCTGGCACAAGCATTCTTCAACACTCCCGAGATCGACGAGGCCAACGGAATCAACCCGCTCCTGCGCTCCATCGGCGGTGATTCCTCTCAGGCAACCGATGTTTATACCGTAGGCGCTCTGCGCAATCTGCTATTCGCGGGCCTGGTCGGTGGCGGAGTCGACCAGATAGATCTGATCGCCATCGACATACGACGCGAAAGCGATGTAGGTCTGGGAACTCTCAACCAGACACGACGGGCACTCGGGTTGACGCCCTACCATTCCTTCGCCGACCTCACCAACGACCCAGTCCTGCAAGGAAACTTCCAAACCGTATACGGCGACATATCCAAACTCGACCTGTTCATGGGAGGCTTAGCCGAGAAGCACGCTTCAGGCGCGGTCGTCGGCCCCACATTTCAAATCATCATCGCAGACCAGTTTCAGGCACTCCGAACCGGCGATCGTTTCTTCTGGCTCAATCAAGGATTCAACAAAGATCTAGCCTCGGCCATATCCAAAACAACCCTCGCCAACCTCATAACGTGGGACACCGACACCACCCTCGCTCAACAGCAAAACCTCTTCGTGCTGCAATCCACAGGAACCCACACTCCTCCCCACGTGGCTCCTCCCGCAATCATCAACTCACACAACCGGAAACCGTCTTTCCAATACTGAACGTCATACGCGAACGGAATGCCGGGTGTCCCACATCTCGAGTCTGAGATGTGGGCATTCGCGCCCAGCGCGAACCATCACGCTCGGGCAATGAGCCTGTGCATGGGTTTCTTGAGTCGCTCTTAAATCGAGAATGCGCTTCGAGTACGATGGACTAAAAAGGCACGTATGTGTCGACGTGCAACGGAAAGCGTTCTCCCCGGAATTTTTCAAGCACATAGGTTAGAGCAATAAGACGTTTGTAGTACGTTTTTAAGTGGCTCTGCAACTTGATATCCACGATCCGCTTATTGGCCCAAATGTTGGCGATACGATAACCATAAAGCTGATCCAACATCTCCTCGTCTATCTGTCCTGCCTTGTACGCAACATAGATGCGCTCGAATACCCCTAAGTAGGGCTCTACGAGTGGGAATTCATCATCTGTCGGATGCGTCCTTCCCTCTTCGCCCCACCAGGCGCCAAAGGGACGCAACTTGGCGTTGATCTCCGCGTGTGTGGCAAGAACGGCATCGGCCGCCAGCAGAACTTGGCTCGTGCTCAGCATAATCGCATCCCGCCGCTGCGAGCGAGCGAAGTACAACTGCCAGGCGAGCAGCGGAAATCCAACGATGGCGAACAAAGCCCCGACAATAGCAGCGATCCAGCTCCATTCTTCGAGCGACATATATTCCGTAGCGATCATGCGTGTGCCCCTTTCATTGCAATCTCACCGAATGAAAAGCCGGGTGTCCCACATCTGGATTCTGAGAACTTATTCCCTTGCTGAATGAATGCCAAATCGTCCATTGACCGGTCGAACGCTCACCTCTGCGACTCAAGCACTCAGCGTCACTCTACCGGTCCCAAGGTCATAGCTTCCGCTCACAACCTTCACGCCACCATCTTTGATCGCCTTTGCGATCACGGTCGAGCTCTCGCTCAGCAGCTTCGCCTGATAGGCTGCATTCATCTTTACGGCCAGCGAAATATCCCCATGGGCTCCCGCAATCGCCGGCATCAGATGTTGGTACAACACGCTGATCTGCCCCGGCACCTCTTTGGCCTGAATGGCCGCAGCAATCGCTCCGCAGCCTGTATGACCCATTACCAGAATTGCCTTGGTACCAAGCACCGCAACTCCATACTCCAGACTCGCGACGATCTCCGGTGTCACCATATTCCCCGCAACCCGCGACACGAAGATGTGCCCAATAGTTTGATCGAATATCAGCTCCACCGGTATGCGTGAATCGGCGCAGGCAAGCACCGACACGAACGGCTCCTGCTTATCCACCGTCTTCGCCTTCAGTATCTTCAGGTCCTCTGGAAACGACGTGATGTTTCCGGCGACAAATCGTTCATTACCCGCAATCAACTCCCGAATCGCCTCGTCGCTCGACAGTACCGTCTGTGCCAATGCAGGTTCGCCGCGCTGTACAAAACATCCAGCCACGCCCGCAGCCGCCAATCCTGCAAAAAAGCGCCGCCGTGTCCATTCCCCAGTCATTGTCTTGATCACAATCTCTCCTTCTACACGAACGAATGAAAGAGCCTGTCAGGCAACCAAAGGAATTTAGCTGAAGTGAATTTCATCCATCCCCTCGCGAACCAATACAAGCTGGCCCTGGAATGGACACGATCGAAGTCGCGTAGAAATTCCGTCCGCAGTATACCCCTGTGAGTACAACGGACTGAGGCGCGGACGATAAACCTGGTAGAAGTCCAGCCCAAAAGCCGGGTCACTCCCAAAAGCCGGGTGGCCCATCCTTCGCAGTCTTATCGCGAAGGGTGGGTTATTCGCGGAAGCGAACCGCACTTCGCCATTCCGGGCAACGCAGTCCAATGCGGCCGGGTGCTCATTACCCTCATCTCAATGCACAACCGGTTTCGTTTCTATCACCGGAGAGATCGCAAGAGCAGCAGCCTCAGCCGCACAGTCCCGGCTAGGCTTCAATCCCTTGGCAACAGCGACAGCATACTCCGTCTTCGCTGCGTCGAGATCAGCACGAAACCCGGCATCTGCATGCAGCCGCGCAACCGTACTTGCCCCCATAACCCTTCCCTCGTTCACATCACTCTGCCAATGCACGTTACAGACCAGCCGGCTATCTCCAAACGCACGGCCACGCGCCAGAATCGAATCCGTTCGGCTCGGAACAATCTCGGTCAGAATGAGAGCCCACGCCCATCCGATTGCAGTGTGCCCCGACGGGTACGAGCCATCTTTCATCAGAGAATCCTCCTGCCTTGGCGTGCAGGTGGACTGCTTATTTTCAACAAACGGACGAGCTCGTTTGTAACGATTCTTGGCGGCGTAGGTGGAAAGAGCAGCATCGGTAAACGATCGCCGCAACAGCATGTACAGATGTGGCATCTCGGCCTCAGTAATCGGAACCCCCACCGCGCAGGAAAATGTTCCCGTCACCTGCGGAAACGTAAGGTCCGCGTCCATCGTGGCCAAATCCCAACGCTGCGATCCATGCAACGTAAGGTTGGCACGACTGACGGCCTCGTCCAGTGCATACGCAGCAGTCCCTGGCGTAGGCACCTGCGGAACGAGAGCCACACTATCGGGCAGCGCTCCACGCTCCAGATACCCCTCAAGAATTCCGGGAGAGATCTCCGGAACCGTAATCGGCCCGAAGGATGTCGCCTGCGACGGAGCCGAAGGTGCAGAGGTGATAGAGGAGGGAACTGTCGCGGTACTCTGCCCCTTGGACTGAGGCGCAACCAAAACGCAAAAGAGCGGCACAGCAAGCAGCGCACGGAAGAGAGTCATCTTCAAGGCCATCCTTCCACAACAGCACTTTCGTCGTGATCGCCAAAGCGATTGTATGCGCCTCACAAGAGAAACCGTTAGTGAGTCAAAACAAGCGAGTGCCGACATCTCGATTCTGAAATATGAACATTCGCCGGGTGGCCCATTCTTCGCAGTCTTATCGCGAAGGGTGGGCTATTCGCGGAAGCGGACCGCACTTCGCCATTCCCCGCAACGTAATCTATTGCCGCTGGGGTGCCCCACATATCTCGACTCTGAGATGTGGGCTTTCGCGCACCCAGCGCGAACCGTCTTACGTCCTTCGACATTCTTCAGCAAAAATCTACTACGACTGAGATGCCGCCTTCTCCAAAGCCGCAATATCCAGCTTCTTCATCGTCATCATCGCTTTCATCCCGCCCGGATTACTCACCAGCTTGGACATATTCTTCGGCACCACCTGCCAACTGACACCGAACTTGTCCTTCAGCCAACCACACGCTGTCTCCGAGCCTCCCTCAGTCAACTTCGCCCAGTACATATCGATCTCCTGCTGGTTCTCACAACGAAGCGAGAAGGAGAAAGCGTCGCTGAGTTTGTTACTTGGACCACCGTTCAGAAAAGTGACCTGCTGCCCCTCCAGTTCAATGCTGATCACAAGCACCGAGCCCTTGGGCCCCGGTCCGGCCTCGGTCACGCGAAACTCATCCAGCTTGCGCCCACTCGGAAAAATCGAAAGATAGAAATCCGCCGCGGCTTCGGCATCGGCGTTGAACCATAGAAACGGAGTGATCTTGTTCATAGAAGTTTTCCTTGGATGATTTATTCCCTACCCGTGCAAGGGCTTCCACTGTTGCGCTCCAGAGTAGTCGCGCCTCCGCAGATTGGCAAGAAACCGATTGGCAAGAAAACGATTGGCAATAGATCGCCGCCACAGGGCAGGGAAGCCAAAGCGAAGAAGTAAACACGTGAATCTCAAGCCCCGAAGCCCATTGAACGATTCAAAACGACTTCCAAAACAGGAAGCAGCCAAAAATAAATCCAAAGATCGTGGCGTATTTTTCAGGCCTCAAAAAGCGTCCATCAAAACACCACATCCACCACGCATCCCACCACAAATTCACCACAAAAAAACCACATCCAGCCATCACTTTTTCTCAAAACCCCCTGCAAAAACAACAAAACGGCCCGTCTCCCACCACTGCAAAAAAAACCGTGCACAAATCTTCGCCACAACCCCTCGCAAATCCTCCCACCGACCCCCTCCCATCAGCGATACACTGATAGCTGCACCTGTGGAGAAGAGTCTTGCCCGATACCATCACAACCGAAGCCACCAATCCCGAAGTCGCCGAGCAGGAACAGGCCGAAACTCCTCTGGAATCTCTCGCCTCCATCTGCACCGTCCTCGCCATCGGTCTCTTTGTGATGACCTTCATCTTCCAGAACTTCGAGATCCCCTCTGCCTCCATGGTGCAGACGCTCCTCATCGGTGATCACGTCCTCGTCGACCGCATCGCCCTCGCCCCGCCCGCCAAATGGGCTCCCTTCGTCTTCTATCGCGACGTCCAGCGCGGCGACATCATCGTCTTCTTCAAGCCCGGCGAGCCCGACCTCTTCCTCGTCAAGCGCACCATCGGCATCCCCGGCGACCGCATCCACCTCCGCAACGGTGTCGTCTACCTCAACGGCGTCGCGCAAAATGAACCACAAGCCGGCATGCCCGTCTCAGACGGTGACCCGCAACACGCCTTCAACGCCTACCGCGACGACTTTCCCGCCGTCCCACCAGACGAGTACACCGGCGTCACCGCGAGTTGGGCCTACGAACTCCCCAGCCACATCAAAGATGGCGATCTCATAGTCCCGCCCGGCAAGGTCTTCGCCATGGGCGACAACCGCACTGAAAGCCTCGACGGCCGCTTCTGGGGCTTCGTGCCCCGCGAAAACATCGTCGGCCGCCCTCTCTTCGTCTACTGGTCCTTCAAGACCCCAGCCGACCAGATCAACAAGCAAAGCATCGGCGAGCGCATCAGCTTCATGTTCCACATCGTCATTCACATCTTCGACGAGACACGCTGGAAGCGCACGCTGCATCTCATCAAATAAGAGGTCATTCCGGCGCGGCTCACATCACCTCCCCGGACAAATCTTCATGCAGCACACCGATCCCACCTCTGAGCAGGGCGAAGTCTCGGGAGCAGACAGCGCCCCGGTCGTCAGCACCCACACGCTCCGCCGCCTCCTCTACCTGGCGTTCGCGGTCCTCGCGCTGCTTCTGCTGATCCTGCTTCCCCCCTACATCAGCGTCAATCGCTACCAGCGCCGCATCGCCACCAGCATCAGCGACAGCCTCGGCCGCCCCGTCCATCTCGACAGAGTCATCCTCAATCTCCTCCCGCTCCCCGGCTTCACGCTCGAAAACTTCGTCGTCGACGAAGACCCCGCCTTCGGCTCCGAGCCCGTCATCCGCGCCAACTCCGTCCGCGCCACCCTCCGCCTCAGCTCCCTCTGGAGCCGCCGCGTCGAGTTCTCCACCATCAGCTTCACCGACCCCAGCGTCAATCTCGTCCACGCCTCATCCGGCAAGTGGAACCTCGAAAGCATCCTCTTCCACGCTGCCCACGTCGCAGCCGCACCCACCGACCAAAAGAAAGCTGGCCCGGCCCCACGCTTCCCCTACATCGAAGCCACCGGCGCTCGTCTCAATCTCAAGCTCGACCGCGAAAAAACCCCAATCTCCCTAACCGACGCTGACTTCGCCCTCTGGCTCCCCGACCCGCAGCAGTGGCACCTCCGCCTCTCTGCCCGTCCCGCCCGCACCGACACCGATGTCTCCGACACCGGTACCTTCGACCTCGAAGGCACCCTCGGCCGCGCCGCCTCGCTCGACCAGGTTCCCATCAGCCTCCGCGGCGAATGGCGGAACGTCCCCCTCGGCGAAGGCAGTCGCGTTCTCCTTGGTCGCGACGCCGGCTTCCGCGGCGAGATGACCGTCACCGCCAACGCGCAGGGCACCGTCAACAACAGCACTCTGCAAGCCCGCCTCCGCCTCACCGACGCCCGTCGCGCCGACTTCGTACCCGCCCAGCCACTCTCCGTCGATCTCCAATGCCTCGGCACCGCCACCAGCGACTTCCACGCATTTCAAGACCTCCACTGCAGTTGGCCTCCCGCTGGCTCCTCAGACGCCCCAATCCTCGCCGTCTCCGGCTCCCTGACCGACATCCGCAACCTCCGCTCGGCAACCTTCCAGATCGGTACTCCCGGTCTTGGAGCCCCCACGCTCCTCCAGTGGTATCGCATCGCCAGCGCGCGCGTTCCCGCCGACATCTCAGCCACCGGCGCACTCACCGGAAGCCTCACCTACGCCCCCTCCTCAAGCGGAGCCCTCCCGCTGCAAGGCGACCTCCTCATCACCAACGCCAGCCTTATCACCCCCCACGCCGGCCCCACATCCCTCGTCATCGGCGACGTAGCTCTCAGTTCAACCGCGTCCCCGGCACCCGAAGCCCATCACGCAAAAAACCACCCACTCGCTCCAAAAGTTGCCGATGGCTTCCAACTCGCACCCACCGCACTCGCTCTCGGCGGCAAAGATCCCGCAACGCTCGACGGCCACATCGACGCCAGCGGATACACTCTCCATCTGACTGGCATGGCCTCCATCGCACGCCTGCAGGCCTTAACCGCAGCGATCCCACAACTAGGCGATGGCCTCAATGAAGTCCTGCCAACCAACCGCGCCGCCGGCCCCTTCCGCATCGACTACATCGCTACTCGCCCCTGGGGCAAATCCCAAACCTGGACCGACAACTCCAACCATCCCATCGCGCCGCATCACAACTCTCACCGCTAAATCCGGCTGCTCAAGCTGAATCGCTTCCCGTCTTCGGCCACTCCCGAACCGAACCGCGCGAAGAGCCAGCATCGAGATACGCGCTCACCATAACGATCAGTTCGCGGTGCAGAATATCGAACTGCTTCTCCGGTGCACCCGACTCCAGAATCCTCCGGCTCACCCCAGCCATTGCTCCCTGCAGCATCGAAGCGACAAGTTGCGGATCGGTTGTGAGCGCCTCCGACGATGTCGCCAACATTCGCACAATCGCCTTATTAATCCTGCCTCCCATCTGCTGCACGATCTTCATTCCATCCACATCGGCGCTGACGGAGTACAAAGCAACACTCGTCCTCGCATCCCTCATCTTCGCCTTCAGAAACGCGGTGATCAAAGCGGTCGCCATCTCACGCAGCGTCTTACCGGTCTGTTCCTTGCAGACAACGTCGACAGCCTCAGCCACCTCATCCATGTGACGTTTCAACGCAGCTTGAAGCAGCGCGCTCTTGTTAGGAAAGTACTGATACAGCGTTCCAACCGACACACCCGCTCTCAACGCCACCTTCGTCGTGGTTAGCCGCTCCTTTCCCTCCCCAAGCAAAACCTGAATGGTTGCCTCAAGAATCGCATCGACACTCGCAGTCGAGCGCGCTTGAACCGGCGATTTACGCGGCTCCAGAACGATTTGGGAACGTTGCGGCAAATGCGAACTCCTTACCTGAAGCTTTCTTCATCTAACAAAAGGAAATCACGACAACGAACCGAAAAGCACAAACAAGCCACGAACAAATTAGAAGGAGCAACGGCATGACAACACAAACAAATCTTACAGCGAGCATGGGCGGTCCCTTCACCCTCCCCGACACATCGATGACCGTGAATCGCGTGGGCTACGGCGCGATGCAACTCGCCGGACCACATGTCTTCGGGCCACCGCGTGATATGGACGCCGCACTCGCCGTTCTGCGCGAAGCCGTCGCAGCCGGAGTAAATCATATCGACACCAGCGACTTCTACGGTCCTCACGTCACCAACCAGATCATCAAACGTGCGCTGCATCCGTATCCCGACGGACTCGTCATCGTCACCAAAGTAGGCGCTCGTCGCGGCGAAGACAAATCATGGATTCCCGCTCTCTCGCGTCAGGAACTGATCGACGGCATCCACGACAACCTTCGAAACCTCGGCGTCGACAAGCTCGACGTCGTCAACCTGCGCGTCGGTGGAATCGAGGGACCGAAAGAAGGATCCATCGAAGAACCCCTGACCGTACTCGCGGAACTTCAACGCCAGGGCCTCATTCGTCACCTCGGCCTCAGCAACGTTACCCCGAAACAACTGGCAGACGGACAAAAGATCGCACCGATCGTCTGCATTCAGAACCTCTACAACGTGGCACACCGCAGCGACGACGGCTTCATCGATGACCTCGCCAAGCAAGGCATAGCGTACATGCCCTTCTTCCCGCTTGGAGGCTTCACGCCGCTCCAGTCATCCACGCTCGACGACGCAGCCGCATCCCTGAAGGCCACGCCAATGCAGGTCGCTCTGGCATGGCTCCTCCATCGCTCGCCTAACATTCTTCTCATCCCCGGCACATCCTCAGTCGCACATCTTCGCGAAAACCTTGCGGCCGCAAACCTCCACCTCCCTCCCGAAACAATCGCCGAGCTGGACTCAATCGGGAACAAACCGAAATAGTAAACGAGAGGGAGACGCAGTTAGGACTCATCATTCTTATCGAGGCCGTCGCTCTACGCAGAGACAGAGATCACCCTGCGCAGTTACAGCAGTGATTAAGGTCGTCTGCACCAACAGCAGTAATACAGGTCGTCTGCGGCAATAGCAGTAACAAGGGTCGTCTGCGTAGTAACAGAGGTTGTCATTCTGAGCGCAGCGAAGAACCCCCGTATTTGTCTTTGTCGTTACTCTTGCTTTCCTTTACATACTCCAACCCTGCGGGACTGCAAGTGTTTTCCCAGCAAAAGCATGTGTCAAGTCCTCAAATCGCAAAACCCCGCGTCAATCCAGCACATTCGCGTGGCGTATGAGATATGCACCAACCGCTATAATGGATATAGAACATAGAAAAGCCCCGATCATTCGGGGCTCTTTCTATGGAGCTCAGGTAAATCCTTTCTTTTGTCGTATTTACCTGTAAGCCACATGGAATGAAGTATTTACAAGGAGAATGTTTTGTAAGCAGCAGATAATAAAATACTTACTTGGGATAATGGGGGGGGTGGGGGTTCACAGGTTGAACAGTTCTCGAAGTCTCTTCGTCTGTGCACGGCTCACCGGAATCTCGGTCTTCTGCGCGTCGTCCATTCGCAACTGGTAACTCGACTTGAACCACGGCACCACCTCACGGATGTGCTGAATATTGACCACATACGACCGGTGCGCCCGCCAGAATGTCTCCGGATCGAGCTGATCCATCAGCTCCTCCAGGGTTCTGCAGTTGGACTGGCCTTCGACCGTCCGGGTCACCACACTGATCGTGCCCTCTTCGATCGATGCAAAGCAGATCTCACGCTGGTCAACCAGCAGCAATCGGCTCTGTGCCCGCACGATCACCTTGCCCGAGTTGGACTTCGGCGTATGCGTCTGCTCCTCGACAAGTCGAAGCAGGGCATCCAGCTTTGCATCACTGGGAGACTCACCAGGTGCAGACAATCGCGCCTGCGCCTTCTCGAGCGTCTGCATCACCCGCTTCCGGTCAAACGGCTTCAGCAGGTAGTCAATCGCATTCACCTCGAACGCGCGTACCGCGTACTGGTTGAATGCCGTTGCAAACACGACTTGAGGAATCGGAACCTTGCGGTCCAGCAGCTTCTTCAGCACGCCAAACCCGTCCAGGCCAGGCATCTGGACATCGAGAAACACAAGGTCCGGCCTATGAGTCCGGATCAGCTCGACAGCCTCGATTCCATTGGTTCCCTGAGCCAGCACGTCGACGCCGCCGGCGCGCTCCAGCAGATATTGCAACTCCTGCCGGGCCAGAGGTTCGTCGTCGATGATGAGTGCAGTCAGTGACATGCTCGCAACTAGTCACTATATACGCGCAAGCGAGCCGGCGCATGATCCTCGGCGAGATCGTGTCCGCACTGCGTGCAATACACATCGGTGACCTGCACGCCTCGGTAGCATCGCCCGCACACAGGCGCCAGTTGAAACTGGCACTGCGGACAGAAGTGCACGCTCGAAGTAATCTCGGTGCTGCAGTGCGGACAAGGCATCAACATCGGTTGTCGCAACAGGAAGTAAACCACCGCCCCGATTCCACCCGGCAAAACCACCACAATCAACATCCACAACCCGGCCGGCATCCGCCGCCGTCGAACATCGCGGCTCACGTACCCCACCAGCAACACATAACTGGCAAACGCAGTGCCCCACGAATAACCCATCAACAACCGCATCGGAAGCAGCTCATGCTTGTGATGAGGCAGCACGCCATGGAAAAGGTACTGCACCGCACCAAACACGATGATCGCCAGCACCACCGACCACGTCGGTATCATGCTCAGCTCATCTTCACTCCCCGCCACCGGGGCCTGTGATCGATCCGATCCCTGATTCCAAAACCTGATCATCAAACAACCTCACGCTTGCGGCCACGGCGAAACAGTACCACAGCTAACAGCGCCATCGACACTGGAAAAAACCATAGACAAAGCACCAGAAACTGATTACTCGCATCAGGTACACCGGTCGGTGTCACATCATAAGCATCCAATGCGCTCCACACCGCCGTGCAGAGGATGACCAGAAGCGATGAACATACACCCACCGGAATCCACAGGCTCCGAATCCGGCTACGCCTGGCCGCAATCGTCTTAGCCCGCTCCCGCACCACCCGATGTGTGCGGTTCACGACAGAAGCTCGTGCCGACGTATCCAGATTCGTGAATGCCTCCCGCGCAAACGAGCGGGATGAGTCTTGCGAAGAAGATTTATCTATCGCCTCGCTCATACCGTTGCCCCAACAAAAGGACGCGAGGCGCGAAGCCTCTCCATCTCCGGCTTCAAAGCTGCCAGCCCGCGGTACAACCTGGACTTTACGGTCGATAGAGGAGCCTTCGTCATCGTTGCAATCTCCTCCAGCGACAGCTCTTCATAAAAGCGAAGAACCAGAACCTCTCTGTAGTTCGGTTCGAGCTTCAGCAGAACCTCACCGACCTCAGCGCAATCCTCCCGGGATTGAAACTGCTCGAGCGGAGACGGCCCGGACATCGCAATCTCAAATGGGCGATCGTCCTCTCCCCCCTCGCTCATCTCATCTAGACTCGCCATCGTACGCTTGCGCGATAAGTCGATGACCAGATTCCGGGCGATCGTAAACAGCCAGGTATCAAACCGCGCCTTGCCGTTGTACTGTCCACCCCGCAGCAATACCCGCATCCAGGTCTCTTGAAAGAGATCTTCTGCAACCTCCCGCTTGCCGGTGAGAAAGAGTAGATATCGCAGAAGCCGATGTTGATAGAGCTCAATCAGCTGGTCTAAAAGTTCTGGATTTTGTCTCTTCAGTCCATGAGCAATCGCGAGGTTTTCGCTTTGGTCCTGGGCAACCAATGTGGCCGTGAGCGAGATGGATCCCCTTTGCACATTGTTAGAGACGTCAGTGCTATCAGGGAAGACTCGTTTTTTACCGACTTGGCTCATAAAAAGGATATTTCCTTCAAATGCCTTGGATGCTTACCAAAGCGCGGTCGCGATACATACATTCTAAGTCCCCGACGCATTTTCTCCGCGTTGGGGGCGGTAAACTGGGTTAATGGAAGTTCTTTACGGTCTCCACCCGGTTGAGGAGGCCATACGTTCGGGGTCACGTCAGCTTGACCATGTTAGTGTCGCCCGGGAGCGCCGGGATGAGCGGCTGGAGCGGCTGATCGAGCTGTGCCGGACAGCTGGGGTTCGGGTGTCTCTGGAGTCGCGGGACCAGCTGACCAGATTGGCTCGGACGGATGCGCATCAGGGCGTGCTGGCGGTCGTTCGGGAGCGTAAGTTCCTTGGGATAGAAGACCTTCTGGCTCCGAAGGCGGAGGGAGAACACAGGTTCTTCCTGGCGCTGGATGGCGTCGAGGATCCGCACAATCTGGGAGCGTTGCTGCGGACTGCTGATGGTGCTGGCGTCGATGGCGTCGTTCTGCCGGAGCGGCGTTCGGCTCCGGTTACGGCGACGGTCGCGAAGACCTCGGCTGGAGCGTCGGAGCATGTCCGGATCGCGCGTGTCACGAACCTGGTTCGAGCGCTGGAGCAGATGAAGCAGAAGCATGTCTGGGTGCTTGGACTGGATGAGCGCGGAACGCCTGACTATACGGACTATGACTTCAGGAGCGATTGTGTGCTGGTGTTGGGACGCGAAGGCGCTGGATTGCACGATCTGGTGAAGAAGACCTGCGATCATCTGCTGCGGATTCCGATGGCTGGTCAAGTCTCGTCGCTAAACGTGTCGGTTGCGGGTGCGATTGTGATGTATGAAGCGATGCGGCAGCGCCGTCAGCCTGTAGCTCCGGTTGCGCGGAAGCCTGTGAAGGAACGTAAGGGATTGGGATCTTGAAGAGAAATGTTGTGAGTTTTGTGGTGGGTCGCTTTGCTGTGCTGGCGATCTTTGTTTTAGTGAGTTCTGTCGCTAAGGCCCAGGTTGAGCCGCCTCCGACTACCGATCAGGATGCGCCACACGGGAAGGTCTTGTTCAACCGGAATCTGGATTCGCCGGAGGTTGAGAAGAAGGCGGCGGTGCCGGCTGAGCAGGCGAATGTTGACGTCTCCGATGTGGAGCGCGCTTCCTTGACCTTCACGGCTTACGATCTGGACGTTCATCTGGTTCCGGCAGCGTCGCAGCTCTCGGTACATACCGGCTTTACTGTGAAGAACTCCGGTAAAGAGCCGTTGAAGAGGCTGGTATTTCAAATATCCTCGTCGCTGCACTGGGAGAGCTTCGGAGCGCGGACCGACGGACGTGTCCTGCCGCTGTCGTTTGTTGCGCACGTCATCGATACCGATGCGGATCACACCGGCAAAGCGACGGAGGCAGTAGTTACCTTGTCGCAACCGCTTGCGCCGGGGGCGAGTCTTGAGCTGACCAGCTTCTACTCGGGCGAGGTGCCGCTGTCGGCTGAGCGGTTGGAGCGCATTGGCGCGCCTTTGGATAAGGCGGCTGACGCCGATTGGGATCAGATCAGCGCCGAACGAATTGCGCTGCGTGGATTTGGCAACGTGTTGTGGTATCCAACGGCGGCTGCTCCGGTGTTTCTTGGTGATGGGGCGAAGTTGTTCCAGAGCGTTGGGCAGAACAAGCTGCAGCAGGCGGATGCTACGGTGCACCTGAGCCTGACGGTCGAGTATGTTGGCGATGCGCCGGATGCGGCGTTCTTCTGTGGACGTCGCGAGCAGTTGAAGAAGGTGAGTGAGAACCAGAATCTGCCTGTGGCCGAGTCGCCGGGCGTTGCGACTGCTGAGTTTTCGCAGCGGCAACTGGGGTTTCGTGCGCCGAGCTTGTTTGTGACCGACCGGGCAGGCACCGTGACCGATAACAGCCTGCTCTCGGCGGTGACCGACCACTACGATGCGTTGCCGAACTACGGTGCGGCGGCCACGAAGGTGCAGCCGGTGCTGACGGAGTGGCTGGGGACGGGGCCGTTGGGAATGCTGAACATTCTCGACCATGCGGGCCAGCCGTTTGAAGATGACGCTTTGCTGGTGACACCGATTCACGCGTCGACTCCCGAGGAGCTCGCGCCGCCTCTGGCTCACTCGTTGAGCCATGCATGGTTCGGCTCGTCGCACGTGTGGCTGGACGAGGGCGTCGCGCAGTTCCTGTCTCT
Source organism: Tunturiibacter lichenicola (assembly GCF_051013355.1). Classification (GTDB taxonomy): domain Bacteria; phylum Acidobacteriota; class Terriglobia; order Terriglobales; family Acidobacteriaceae; genus Edaphobacter; species Edaphobacter lichenicola_F. Next base: position 3,523,455 of record NZ_CP132944.1, read on the forward strand.
GTTGTGGATCGAGCAGGCCCAGGGTCGTGAAATTGCCGTGCAGCGCCTTCAGCAGGATGCAAATACGCTGGCGCTTGCGGAGCCTCCGCCAGCTGCGGCAGGTTCTCCTGTCGGCAGTCCATCGGCCAGTGAGGGGCAGAGTCTCATTCTCGCCAGGGACGAGATCTACTATCGGACCAAGGCGGCGGCGGTGCTGTGGATGTTGCGGTCGATTGTGGGCGATGCTGCTTTGCAGCAGGCGTTGCAGAGTTATCGGACCGACAAGATGGACAACGATCCGAAGGAGTTTCAGCGGGTGCTCGAACGATGCGCGAAGCGGGATCTGGCCTGGTTCTTTGACGACTGGGTGTACCGCGACCGTGGTCTGCCTGATCTGAGCATTGCCAATGTGACCCCACGTCCACTCGACAAGATCGGGAACAAAGGGGCGGGGTGGCTGGTTGCGATTGAAGTGAGGAACGATGGCGACGCTGCTGCCGAGGTTCCTGTGACGGTGCGCTCCGGTACGCTGACTTCGACGCAGCGGCTGCGGATCGCCGGACGCTCGAGTGCTTCGACACGAATCGTGTTTGAGGGCACGCCGAGCGAGGTGATCGTCAACGACGGTACCGTACCCGAGATGACCGCGATGATTCATACCAGACAGGTGGAGGCGCATTAGTTCGTTTCCTTGGGGGTGCCCCCCGGGTTGGTATCTCTAAGCTTTTTATTTGCAGATACTTACAAAAATAGCTCCTCGCAAAAATGTCATTCCAAACGAGTTATAGGCAAATATGTGCAAATAAACGGGTTAAGCGGAGAACTCTCCCACAGGCCCACAAAAAGCTAAAGCCCCGATTGCTCGGGGCTTTTTTATCTCTGTATCCAGTATAGCGGTTGGCGCATAACTAATACGCCACGCGAATGTGCTGGATTGACGCGGGGTTTTGCTATCTTGGGGCTTGACAGGATTTGGTGGTGGTTAAGGGCTCTGCTGGCCAAGCGGTGTAATTTGGCTGGGTGGGAGGAGAGCGGTTCGCGCTTCCGCGCGAATAACCCACCCTTTGCGATAAGACTGCAAAGGATGGGCCACCCGACGATATATGGCGATATATTTTGCCTCTTGATTATTTTGCGGCGGATTTGGGTTTGGACGCGGAGCCCTGAACGATGAGATCGTTGTCGACGCTGAATGCGCCGGGAGCAGAGTTTGCCTGCATACCGGCGATGGCAGAGTCACTCTCATTGATGACAACGCCGTAGAGGGTGACTTTGCCCCTGTTCACGATGATGTGAATGGCATGGAAGCCCATCGGTGGAGTGTTGGTGATACCGCCAGCCTGTAGGGCAATTCCTGCACCGGGACCGATGGCACGCCCAAGATTTCCTTGATTCGCGTTGTACTTCCGCAGGCTACCCTGGGTGTAGATGCGGTTGTACACTTCGGCGCGAACGCGGTCGTCGGCGGGGGAGTAGGGAAGAACTTCAATCTGGTTGTCGACTTTTTCGACGCCCTGTATGTTCTTGACTGCGTTCCCCGCATCACTTTTGAGCACAGGCCGTGAGGCGTAGCCTCTGAGGATGATGGTCTTGCCCTGGATACCGAAGGTGATCCAGTCGAAGACTCCGTAGGTGGTGAGGCCGGTGATCTTTTTCTGAACATCTCTGACGATACGGAGAGTGTCTTCCTGCGACCAGGTCGGGCCGGGTGCGGGGTTGTCTTGAGCGATGACGGCCGGAGCAGAGAGGGTAAAGAGGAGAAGGGCGGCAAGGGTCGGTAGCGCGGGACGAGACAGGCGGGGCATGAGTTCTCCACTGCTGCAAAATTGTGCTTCGGCAGTAAGATACGCCAAGCGGGAGGGTGAGTCCAGCGAGGGAGACGGGTTATCGTCAATATTTTGCCGCTCGAATTTTGCCACGCGCTTTTTTACTTCTTGAAGATTTTGCGCACTGCTACTGACTGTGATGATGGCGTGGGTTGAAGTCGAAGACGTAGACGCCGCCCAAGGTGAAGGCTTTGGGGCTGATGCTGCCGGATGGAACCGCGGGCGTGTCCCAGTGTTGGTACTGAAAGTCGGCTTTGACGGCGAGGTTGTGAGTGAGGTTGTAGTCGAGGCCGACGCCGGGGGAGTAGACCACGGTGTTGGAGCTGAGGTACTTGATGTTGCCGAAGATGTAGCCGCCTCTGAGGTAGTCGATGCCGCCGCGACCGATGAGGAAGTCGGCGTACGGATGGAGCCGTCCGATCGGGTATTCCACCTTGGGGCCGACGAGAAAGTTCTTCTGGCTGCTGATGGTGCCGCCGTCGACGGGGTAGGTGCCGCGGATCTCCGCTGCAGGCCTGAAGGCGCGAAAGTGGAGAACTGTGATGTCGAGGCCAGCGGTGATACCGAGATTTTTGCCGCCGCTGAGGTCAGTAAAGGTACCGGTGCCTGCAACGAAGGCGGAGAGTTGAAGCTGCTGGGTTGCGGCTGGGGTGCTTTGCGCGAGTGCCCGACAGGACACCAACGAGAGTGTGGAGAGCAGTGCCAGTCTTAGCAAAGATAGTGTGACCTTCATTCAATCCTCGGACTTCTTATTTACCTTAGACACGCGTTTCCGCAGGACGACTCGTCGATATGGCGCGTGCGCAACGACTTGGCGTTCCTTTTTGAGATTAACTTTCTATCAAGAGCGATCTTCTAAGTCGCGTTGCGATTGATCACGTTGTTGCAATTGAGGAGCTTCCTCATGAAGAGAGTTATCGGCCTATTTGCGGCAATGCTTATTCCTTTCGTGCAATACTTTGGCTGATGGGACTCTGGTTGCGACGTATCGGTCAGGCATTGGTGGTGCTGGGTGTTTTGCTCGTGCTGTTGTATGTGGGCGACTGGTTGGTGCTGCGGGTTCGCGTGTCGCATGGGACGGCCTATCGAGTTGTGTCGGTGAATCAGTTTCTTGCCACTCCGCTGAAGGGGAACAAGGTAGAGTATGACCTGATGGGCACTATGCCGGTGACGTGCAGCCGATCGATCTTTCCGCAGCAGGGAGATCCGGCGTGCTGGTGGCTGGAGAAACATACCGCGCAGTGGGAGTAGTATCAGACGCGATGATAGGTCGCGCACTTCGCAGGAGCGATCGGCTAGACCTCGAATAATATTTGGATGATGTGCCGGGCGAGTTCTGCAGGTTCGCGGAACTGTTTGGGGTGATCACCAAAGGACTGCTTGATGGAGAGGGTGTCATCGGTGTCGACGTGGAAGTCGAAGTGGGACGATTTGCGGTCAAGTGCCGGGTCGCCGGCGACGCCGAGACCTTTGGCGTAGTCGAGTACGACGGTGGAGTCGCGATGGGTGATGTCCGCGTCAAACCAGGGAAATCGGCTGCGAGTGAGTTTTATCTCGGAAGGGCCGCTGGTTTTGAAGGTGGTGTCTGAGGCGGTGGCGTCGCCTTGTAACTGACGCCTGATCTCATTGACGTCTTCTTCCAGGCAGGTTGCGAAGGCAGCGAAGAATGGTCTGCTCTCAGCCGTGACGATGGCGGCGCGATGTTGCGATCGGCCGTACTCTTCTGCCGCTTCGTGGCCTTTTTGTTTTATGTCCTGGGTAAGGCTGGCGATCCACTCTTTGCTCATGTTGATGATGGCTCCGGCATTCATCGCTTCAAGGGGCGTGCGAGCGAATGTGATTGGTTTGACGGCGATTGCGTGTTGGGGGTTGCGACCGGAGAACGGTGAGGAGTAGGATTCCGGCCATGCTTGGTGGACGGAGTTGGGATAGCTGGATTGCGGAGTATTCGGAGAGCCATCAGCACCCGCTGAACCGGCTGACGCATACGTTCGGGATACCGATCATTATGCTGTCGCTGCCTGTGCTGGTGGCCGCGAGCGTGTGGCACCGTCTGCTGTGGGTTGGAGTGGGACTGTTCTGTTTTGGCTGGGCACTGCAGTTTATTGGGCATGCGATTGAGGGCAAACCGCCGGAGTTTTTGAAGGATTGGCGATTCCTGCTGGTGGGGTCGCGGTGGTGGGCGGCGAAGATGCGGGGTAAGGCTTAGGTTTTTCGCGTGGCGACAGGTTGTTGCATCGCCGAGAACCGCGAGGGGGGACGGCGCCAGTCTGGATGATGGCGCCTTCTTTCTGTGTGCTGTTTCGCGAATACCGAAGAGGCAAGTCGAAGGTTGAAGTCCTTTTCGTCGACTGATATGTCTATTTTGCTCGCCGGATAATGATTGCCCATTTTCTATTACTGAACGAGCAGTTTACAATTGCATTCAGGACTCCTGATTTGCCTTCGTCGGTGTAATTTCGACGACCGGGGTTGCGTTTGGAGCGGTCAGTAAGCAGACTATTTGGGGGAGTCGGCGGATGCAATCACTGCAAGAGTCGGGGTTTGTGGAGGAGCGAAAAGCCCGCGGCCGACACCGCAGCATCGAGGCAAAGACCGCGATTCTAAAGGCTACGCTGCAATTGCTGGAGCGTAAACCGTTGCGCAAGGTGACGGCCGATGCCATTGCGAAACGTGCCGGGGTGAGTAAAGCGACGATCTATAAGTGGTGGCCGAACAAAAGTCTTGTTGCGCTGGAGGCTTATCTTGCCGGAATGACGGAGCGGGTCTCAGCCCCCGACACGGGATCGGCGGAGACGGATTTTATCCTGCAATTAAGGTCTGTCAATGCTTTCTACACTTCCTCGCTTGGTCGGCTTTTCTGCCAATTTATTGCTGAGGGCCAAAGCGATGCTGGTTTTCTTGCGTTGTTTCGTGAACGCTTTCTCTACCCGAGGCGCGATCTCGCTCGCGTAATGTGGCGACGGGGGGTGGAGCGTGGGGAGATCTGCGAAAAAATTGATGCAGAGATTGTTCTCGATTTGATCTATGGGCCGATGATCTTTCGGTTGCTGGCCGGCCACGGTTCGATGAGCGATACCGATGCTGAGGCGATCGTGCGGGCGGCATTCGGGGGTTTGAGACGTACGAATCGTCGTAGCGAAAAAAAGGAGAAGCCAAACGGGAGAGGCTCAAAGTGAGGGAGCACATATCTTTGAGTCCGCCAGAAGCTTCGTGTCATCATATTTTCTAGACGTTCGGTTTAGTATCACCCGCAGTCGTCTTGTATGTTTCTGAGTCCACAAAGCGCGTCCAATCGTCCAAGATGTATCAGGAGCCGGGCCAGCCAAAGGAGTTTCAATGTGGATTGTACGTCTCGCACTTAAGAGACCTTACACATTTGTCGTCTTGTCACTGTTGCTCTTCATTATCGGGCCCGTGGTTATGCTGCGGACACCGGTGGATATTTTTCCGAATATCGATATTCCAGTGGTATCGGTGGTGTGGAACTACGCAGGGTTGTCGCCGGAGCAACTGGCCGATCGAATTGTTCTGCCGTTTGAGCGGAACCTGACGACTACGGTCAATGACATCGATCATACGGAGTCTCAGACGCTGAGCGGAGTCTCGGTGGTGAAGATCTTCTTCCGCCCGACGGTTCAGATCTCCCAGGCCGTGGCACAGGTTACGGCTATCGCGCAGACCGCGCTGCGGCAATATCCTCAGGGGACGCAGCCGCCCCTTGTTATTCAGTACAGCGCCTCGAGCGTACCGGTCCTGCAGCTTGGACTCTCCGGGCCGGGCCTCAGCGAGCAGCAACTGTATGACTTCGGCGCAAACTTCATCCGCACACAACTCGCGACGGTTCAGGGTGCCTCGACTCCGTTCCCCTATGGCGGCAAGCAGCGGCAGATTCAAGTTGACGTCGATACGCAGAAGCTTCAGGCCTATGGGCTCTCCGCCTCCGACATTGTTAATACCGTTTCAACCCAGAACATCATTCTGCCTGCTGGCGATATGAAGATTGGCCACATCGATTACCAGGTGGAGACCAACAGCGCGCCGAGTTCGATCGCTGGACTGAACAATCTGCCGATCAAGACCGTGAATGGTGCGACGGTTTACATTCGCGACATTGGTAATGTTCGCGATGGGTTTCCGCCTCAGACGAATATTGTGCGTGTGGATGGGCAGCGCGCTTCGCTGATGACGATCCAGAAGACGGGCAATGCTTCGACGTTGAACATCATCTCAGACGTTCGCGCACAACTGCCGCTGATTTCCGCTCAGTTGCCACCGGCGCTCAAGATACAACCGATCGCCGATCAATCGGTGTTTGTTAAAGGAGCCATCAGTGGCGTTGTGCGTGAGGCGTTAATCGCTGCATGTCTGACAGCTGCGATGATTCTTATCTTCCTTGGCAGCTGGCGATCGACGATCATTATCGCCGTCTCGATTCCATTGTCAGTAATTTGCTCGCTACTCATGCTGGCTGCACTGGGCGAGACGATCAACATTATGACGCTTGGCGGATTGGCGCTGGCGGTCGGCATCCTTGTCGATGACGCAACGGTCGAGATTGAGAACATCAATCGCAATCTTGAGGAAGGGAAGGAGGTCGAACACGCGATCCTGGATGGAGCTGCGCAGATTGCGGTGCCGGCCTTCGTTTCGACGATCTCGATCTGCATCGTGTTTGTGCCGATGTTCTTCCTTGGCGGCGTTGCACGGTATCTGTTCGTTCCCCTGGCAGAAGCGGTCGTGTTTGCAATGCTTGCGTCCTACTTCCTTTCGCGGACCATTGTCCCGACGATGGCGAAGTATCTACTGAAGCCACATAACCCCGATCACGATCAGACGAAGCGCCCGAGCCGAAATCCATTCGTCAGATTTCAAGTCACCTTTGAGCATTATTTTGAAAAGCTGCGTACCTGGTACCGCGGTCTGTTGACCTTCTGCCTGGAGTTTCGGCTTGGGTTCCTGTTTTCGATTGTGGCTTTCTGGATCGCATCGCTTGTACTGCTTTATCCGTGGCTCGGGCAGGACTTTTTTCCCTCGGTCGATGGCGGTCAGTTCAAGCTGCACGTTCGCGCAAAGACCGGCACACGAATCGAAGACACTGCCCGCCTCTGCGATCAGATTGAGGACGTGATCCGAGGAGAGATTCCTCAGGCACAGCTCGGCACGATCATCGATAACATTGGTATTCCTTACTCGGGCCTCAACCTGTCTTACTCGAACTCAGCCCCGGTGGGAACGGCGGACGCGGATATTCTGGTCACGCTGGGGGAAAAGCATCGACCGACTGCGGAGTATACGCATGAGCTTCGCGACAAGCTCACGCAGGAGTTTCCGGGCACGGAGTTCTACTATCTGCCGACCGACATGGTGAGCCAGATCCTGAACTTCGGTCTACCGGCCCAGATCGATGTGCAATTCGTCGGCCAGCAGCTCACGCAGAATCGCGCTGTTGCAGAAAAGATGATGGAGCAGATCAGCCATATTCCCGGAACGACCGACCTGCGGATCCAGCAGCCGTTCAACCTGCCGACCTGGACGATCGATGTGGATCGTACTCGTGCTCAGCAGGTTGGATACAGCCAGCGAGATGTTGCGGTGAGTGTGCTGACCAGCCTTAGCGGCAGCTTCCAGACCAATCCGACGTTCTACCTCAATCCGCAAAATCACGTCAGCTATAACGTGGCTGTGCAGACGCAGCAATACAACGTGCAGACACTGCAACAGTTGGAAAACTTTCCGATTGCTACAAATGGCTCAACGCAGCAGCCGCAGATTCTCGGAAATCTTGCGTCGATTCGCAGAGGCACTGAGCAGGGCACGGTGAGTCACTACAACGCCCGGCCTGTGATTGATATCTATGGTGCTGTCGAAGGGACTGACCTCGCCAGCGTATCAACCAGAGTGGAACAACTCGTAAAGGACACCAAGAGCAAGTTGCCGCGCGGTACGGAGATCTATGTGCGCGGGCAGATCCAGACGATGCACACGTCCTTTACCGGACTGGTGTACGGGTTGCTGTTCTCGATCGTGTTGGTCTACGCGCTGATCGTAGTGAACTTTCAGAGCTGGCTCGATCCCTTCATTATTATCGCGGCGCTTCCAGGAGCACTGGCAGGAATTGTCTGGTTGCTGTTCCTGACAGGAACGCACATTAGTGTGCCAGCTTTGACGGGCGCAATTATGTGCGTGGGTGTGGCGACGGCGAACTCAATCCTGGTCGTCAGTTTTGCGAAGGAGCAGATGGAGTTGGGATTGAACGCCACCGAGGCAGCACTCTCAGCCGGCTTTACACGGTTTCGTCCTGTCATTATGACTGCGCTGGCGATGATTATAGGCATGGTTCCGATGGCGCTCGGACTTGGTGACGGTGGCGAGCAGAATGCACCGCTTGGTCGTGCTGTCATCGGAGGTCTGATGCTGGCGACCTTCGGTACGTTGACCTTCGTTCCTGTCTTTTTCTCCTTCATGCATCGCAACGATCGACCGGTGATAGAAGAGCTGACCGATAACCAGGAAGAGGAGCGCATATGAGCGAGGGGCAGCGAACGGAGCGCACCGGAAACAACGCGGATAGCGGAGGCGGAGAGAGGTCGATGAGCGCCAAGGACCAGAAGACGGAAGCAGATAAGGACGGAGACAGAGTGACAACGCAGGCAGCCGGAAGCCATAACAAGGGGAACCACGAGGGGCAAAAAGTCTCACGTGGATCGCTGCTCACAGTCGTGGCGATCATATTGATAGTGGCCGTTGTCGTCGCCGTCTTCGGCATTGTGGGACGTAAGCATGTTAGTGCGGAGCTTGCGAAGTACACGGAAAACACCGCCGCTCCACCGGTCTCGCTTGAGCAGCCGGTGATGCAGAAGAGTGCCCGCGAGATTGTGCTGCCAGGCAACATGCAAGCGTACACGCTCGCTCCGATCTATGCGCGGACGACCGGATATGTGAAGGCCTGGTATCACGATATCGGTACGCCTGTGCGCAAGGGCGAGTTGCTTGCGGTGATCGAGACGCCGGAGCTGGATCAACAGCTGGCATCTGCGAAGGCGGACCTTGCCACAGCAGAAAGCAACGCCGGAATCGCGAAGGTGACGTCTGATCGTTACAGCGATTTGATCGGTCGCAACGCAGTTTCGCAGCAGGATACTGACACCGCGGCGCAAGCGTTGGAGGCAAGGAACACTCAGGTAGCTTCAGCGAAGGCGAACGTGCAACGGTTGGAGGAGTTGGTCTCCTTCGAGCGGATCGTGGCACCATTCGACGGCGTGGTGACGGCGCGCAACATCGACATCGGTCAACTGATTTCGGCGACGGGAAGCACCACGACAGCCGGAGCCGGCACCGTCACGGGTAATAAAGAGATCTTCGACATATCGGCTGTCCGCACGCTCCGCGTGTTTATTAACGTGCCGCAGATTTACTCGCCCGATGCAAAGAACGGAACGATTGCGAAGTTGACGTTGCCGCAGTATCCGGGGCGCACTTTTGAAGGCAAGCTCGTGCGCTCGTCGGATGCTGTCGACCCGGCGAGCCGGACGCTGCTTGCGGAGGTGGATGTCGATAACCGATCGGGCGAACTGCTTCCGGGTAGTTATACCGAAGTTCACTTGAACGTTTCGAGCGATGCGCCCGCACTGCTTGTGCCTGTCGGAGCGTTGATTTTGTCGCCGGAAGGGCTGCGCGTCGCGACGGTGGACTCAAGTCATCACGCTCACCTGGTGCCGGTCACTCCGGGCCGCGACTTTGGTTCGACAGTTGAGATTCTGGCAGGACTCAAGCCAGGTCAGTCCATCGTTGCTAATCCGCCGGATTCGCTGACCGACGGAGAAGAGGTGCGAGTCATAACGCCGAATGGGAGCAACCCGGGCGCGGAGGCGAAGCGATGAAGACTCGCAACGTAGCTGTTACAGGAGCGCTGCTAGGTGCGTTGGCACTCAACGGTTGCAAGGTAGGACCGAACTACAAGGTTCCCGCCATGCCGGCTCCTCCTGCATTCAGCGACGACGGCCACAATGGTGACTGGGCGGCGGCAAAACCAGCCGATGGAGCCGACCGCGGTATGTGGTGGGCTGTCTTCAACGATGCTGAATTGAATAATCTGGAGCAGCGATGTGCTGCGGCTAATCAGAATATTGCTGCGGCCCTTCATGCCTATGAGCAGGCACACGATCTTGTGCGCGAGAATAAATCAGCTCTGTATCCGACAGTGTCGGTTGGCCCGAGTGCAAGCCGTAACGGTGCTTCACTCAACGCGCCGCTGAGACCATCAACATCGTCCTACTGGGATTTTTTGATTCCTCTGAATATCTCCTGGGAGCCGGATCTGTGGGGTGGAGTTCGCAGACAGGTTGAGTCAAGCGCAGCGAACGCGCAAGCAACCTCGGCGGATCTTGCTAATACACAACTGAGCCTGCAGGGACTACTCGCGGTGACGTTCTTACAAGTGCGCGGGATCGACCTGCAAGCCCAACTTCTTCGTAGCACCATCGATGCATTTACCCAGGCTCTCCAACTCACAGAGGATCGGCTGAAGGGTGGCTTGAGTTCTGATAGCGATGTGCAACAGGCGAAGGCTCAGCTGGAAGAGACTCGCGCACAACTCATCGATCTTGAAGTGCAGCGTGAACAGTTCGAACACGCGATTGCAGTACTGGTAGGCGTGCCTGCCACAGGATTTCATATTGCCGAGCGCCCAATTGCAGGTGATCCGCCCAGTATCCCGACGGGCATTCCATCTCAACTGCTGGAGCGTCGGCCGGACATTGCCTCGGCGGAACGTCGGGTTGCGTCAGCCAATGCGCTGATTGGTGTCGCGAAATCTGCATATTACCCAACTGTTTTTCTCGGAGCGGGCGGCGGCATCCAGAGCTCTCAGATCAGTAGTCTCTTCAATACAAACAGCACACAATGGAATGCAGGAATCTCGGCGAATGAAGTTTTGTTCGATGCAGGCCGCAGAAGGGCTCAGATGGATTTTGCGATTGCGCAGCGGGAGCAGGCTACAGCGCTCTACCGGGAGCAGGTGCTCTCTGCATTTCGTGATGTGGAGGATCAGCTTTCGGCGCTACGGGTGTTGGAGCAGGAGGCCGCAGTGCAGGGAAGAGCAGTGGATGCGGCGAAGTTGAGTACGGAGCTCTCGACGCTTCGTTACAAGCGTGGGCTGGCGCCATATCTTGAGGTGTTGACGAACCAGACCATTGAATTGACCGATGAAAGAGAAGCGGCATCCCTGGTGTCGCGGCGGATTGTGGCCAGCGCACAGCTGCAGATGGCACTTGGCGGTGGATGGAGCGCGACTCAACTTCCGCCGAACTAAGCAAGTCTCACCGATGCATTCACGAAGTAAAACGACGAACGGGGGGTTCCCGTTCGTCGTTTTGCTTCTACGATTGTTCAGTTTTAGAGGGTGTCTAGAGGGGCCACTTCCACTCGCGAATCTCCTTGCTGTCGATGCCGTTCTCGTGGGCGTAATTGACACTCTCGATAATCTGTCCCTTGAGCCATTCCTTCGTGTGCGCTGCCGTCAACTGCAACCGGGGAACGCGGTCGATCACATCGATCGCCAGATCGAATCGATCAATCTGATTCAGAATTGCCAGCTCCAGCGGAGTGTTGATGTTGCCTTTCTCCTTGTATCCGCGGACGTGAAAGTTTTCATGATTCGTTCTCTTGTAGGTCAATTTATGCACCAGCGAAGCGTAGGCATGGAAGTTGAAGATCACCGGCTTATTCCTGGTGAACAAACCGTCAAACTCCTTTTCCGACAGTCCGTGAGGGTGTTCTGTCTCCGGCATCAGACGAAACAGATCCACCACATTGACGAATCGAATCTTCAGATCCACGCACTGTTGCCGTAGGATCGCCACGGCCGCGAGTGCCTCCTCTGTCGGGATATCGCCAGCACAGGCCATTACGACATCCGGTTCATCGCCTGAATCATTGCTCGCGAAATCCCATATCCCAATGCCTTTTGTGCAGTGTATTACCGCGTCGGCCATATTCAGATACTGCAGATGCGGCGCCTTATCCGCGACGATCACGTTGACGTAATTTGAGCTGCGCAGGCAGTGATCCCCAACGCTCAGCAGGCAGTTTGCGTCAGGCGGCAGGTAGATCCGCGTCACTTCGGGGCTCTTGTTCGTCACGACGTCCAGGAACCCAGGATCCTGATGCGTAAATCCGTTGTGGTCCTGCCGCCAAACGAGCGAAGTGATCAGCAGATTGATCGACGAAACAGGCGCTCTCCACCGCAGCTCCAGCTTGCTCTTCTCCAGCCACTTCGCATGCTGGTTGAACATCGAGTCGATGATGTGCACGAACGATTCGTAGGTGGAGAAGAACCCGTGTCGTCCCGTCAGCACATAGCCTTCGAACCACCCTTCGAGCGTGTGTTCGCTGAGAATTTCCATCACGCGGCCATTGCGCGCAAGGTCGCCGCCATCTGCATCTTCAGGCAGCAGCTTTGCCATCCACGTTTTGCCGCTGACTTCGTAGATCGCCTGTAGTTTGTTCGAAGCGGTCTCATCTGGCCCGAATACGCGAAAGCTCGTCATATTCATGCGCATGGCATCACGTAAAAAATGCGCCAATACATCCGTAGGAGAAACTTCGATCTGTCCTGGCTTCGTTACCTTCACGGCGTAGTCGCGAAAGTCGGGCAGCTCCATTGGTTTGCGCAGTAGACCACCGTTCGCGTGCGGATTCGCAGTGATTCTTCGGTGCCCAACCGGAGCCATCTCCCTCAACTCAGAGATCAGCTTGCCTGATTCATCAAACAGCTCCTCAGGTTTGTAACTGCGCATCCACTTCTCGACCAGCTTCAGATGCTTCGGGTTTGTCACGGGATCGAGAACCGGCATCTGATGTGCGCGCCACGAGCCTTCCAGCTTGTGCCCATCAATCTCCTTCGGACACGTCCATCCCTTTGGGGAGCGCAGAATAATCATCGGCCATCGCGGCCGCTCCGGCTCTGTTCCCTTCGGCGCACTGCGCGCCTTCTTCTGAATTGCATGAATCTCCGTCACGCAATCCTCCATCACCTTCGCCATCAGCTGGTGCATCGTTGCGGGGTCGTCCCCTTCGACGACATAAGGCGTCCAGCCGTAGCCTTTAAACATCCACTCCAGCTCCTCCGGCGAAATACGCGCCAGCACCGTCGGGTTTGCGATTTTGTAACCGTTCAGGTGCAGTATTGGCAGCACCGCTCCATCGCGTACTGGATTGAGAAATTTGTTCGAGTGCCATGACGTAGCCAGCGGGCCGGTCTCCGCCTCGCCGTCTCCCACTACAACCGTCACGATGAGATCGGGGTTGTCGAACGCCGCGCCGAATCCATGCGACAGGCTGTACCCAAGCTCGCCGCCTTCGTGGATTGAACCTGGCGTCTCCGGCGTGCAGTGGCTTCCTATGCCACCGGGAAATGAAAACTGTTTGAAGAACTTCTGCATGCCGGCGATGTCTTCGCTCTTATCCGGATAGACCTCTGAATAAACTCCCTCCAGATAGCTGTTCGACAGAGTCGCAGGAGCGCCGTGGCCAGGGCCCGAGAGAAAGATCAGGTCCAGATCGTACTTCTTGATCAACCGGTTGAGATGCACCCATGCGAATGACTGTCCGGGGTCCGACCCCCAATGTCCGAGCAGGCGGTTCTTGATGTGCTCCGGCTTCAGCGGCTCGCGTAGCAGGGGATTGGCCCGCAGGTACAACATGCCGACGCAAAGATAGTTGCAAGCTCGCCAGTAGGCATCGATCTTGCGCAATTCGTCAGCGGTCAGGGGCTGAGAACTATGATTGATTGTGTCGGGTGACTTCTTTGTAGCTGCACTCATCAGAACACTCCTTCGTACAAGATCACAAAAGTATCTGTTGAAGATCCGAGTCCTACTCTTACGATCGAGCCATGTGTTCTACATGGACTGCGATCATCCAATCCTCTTTTGCCGGAACGACAAAAACCGCTGTTTGTGACTGAGATGCGCTGAGTCGACGCAACGCATTGCCTTTGGCGGTATTCAACTCAGAATTAATCGAAATTCCAAAACTGCCTAAGCCACTCAGAATCTCTTCTCGCGACTTCGTGTCGTGTTCCCCGATTCCGCCGGCAAACACCACGGTGTCGACGCCGCCTAAGAGGGCGATGAAGCTTCCAATCGCTTTTTTCACGCTACGCGTAAAGATCTCCACGGCGAGATTCGCTCGCGGATCGCCTTTGGCGGCAGCTTCTCGAACTGTCTTCATGTCGTTTGGCAGCCCGGAGAGCGCCACCATCCCCGCATCATGATTCAGCATTTTTTCTAAAGCCGCGATCGGATCGCCTTGCATCTGCCGCAGCAGATAGAGCATAAGGCCAGGGTCAAGATCTCCCGGCCGTGTGCCCATGACGACTCCGCCGGTCGGTGTCAGCCCCATCGTCGTATCGACGGAACGCCCATCCAGAAGCGCCGTAACGCTGCACCCGCTTCCGAGGTGTGCAATCACCATCCGCTTCGGAAACAGGATTGTCTTTTCTGCCTGCAGTTGCCGCACAATCGATTCGCAGCTCAAGCCATGAAATCCGTATCGGCGCACGCCCTGGTCCCGGTACTTCATGGGTAGTGGATATGTTGTGGCCGTCTCCGGCATCGTCTGATGAAAGACCGTGTCAAAACACGCGTAGTGATGCACGTCCGGAAACTTCGACATCATCTCTTTGATCACTTCAATCGCCGCCGGATCGTGCAGCGGGGCAAAGACAACTGCATCCTCCAGATCCTTCAGCACGGCGTCGGTGATGAGTTGATGCCGATCGAGCTTCGGGCCAGGATGCACGACCCGGTATCCGACTGCTTCTACCTTCGGCAGCTGCGGCTTGCTCACGGCGTTGACCACCAGACGGATCGCATCGATGGGCGTCCGAATGTTAACCTCCGCATGCTCGTCGTTCAGAGCTCGCCCTTCTGCGTCGCGGAACTTAAACGCCGCCTTTTCTCCGCCGATACCGGTGACCTCACCCTCAAACAGCGATCGAGGCTCACCCTCTCCTGTTTTGAACAGAGAAAACTTGATCGACGAAGACCCACTATTGATAACAAGTATGTTCACAACACCCTGTCGCAGAACGTCCGCCCTTTACAGTACACCCCGATTTGTCATCATTCAGTAAATTCCCTGAAACACTCACTAAAACCTGAAAGGCGTCGAGAGTCTTTCCAATTGTTCGGCCTTTGTCTCGCAGTTGTAAAAAGTTTGCAGTACCTTGTGTTCCTTTGACTGCGGCCTGCAGGCAGGCAATAGACTTGCAGCAGCGGAGAGCAGCCGCAGGTATCTGCGCATGCCGCACCACGAGGCTTGTCAATAGTAGATTCCGCGACTACGGGCCTTCCACCACTTATGGCGCCGTACACAAACAAAATTCGGAGTGGCTTACTGCTCCTGCCCGGCGTGGTGGGCTTCGTCTTCGCCTTCCGAACCTGCATCACAATCATCGGGTTCCAGCAAGAGCCCCAGCAAGGTACCGCTGTTTCGGTCGTACTCAGCCTGGCCCTGCTGGCCCTGGCTGTGCTTTCCACCATTGGTGGCAAGCCGTCAATACCTGCGGCATGTTTTCGTACCTCGACTCTTTATTGGTGTGGTGCTCTTCTCGGCTTGGCCCTGGCTAGTCTGGGGTGGTCCGAGGCTCCTTTTGTCGCAGCCGCGGGATACTGGGCTTCGTGGGCTGCCGACGTTGCAACGATATGGTTTCTGCTGCGTGGTGATATCGGGGAAGAGCGAGCCGCAGCCGTCATGAAGGGATATGTCTGGGGCGCCTGCTGTGTCGCCATCCTTGCCTGGGCTCTCCCCGCAAATGCGGATATGCGCTTGGGCGATGAGGATTTTCTACATCCAAATGCACTGGGATTTCTATTCTCCATTGCGACGTTCCTGGCAATTCATCTGACACGCCAAAGGCCCATCTGGCGGCTGTCAGCACTTTTTTTAGCGACAACCCTCCTGAGAACGATCAGCAAGAGCGCCATCGGTGGGTTCCTTGTCGCCTTCTGCTTCTACCTCATATGGGATTCGACACTCTCTCGTGCAGTTAGGGTCAGAATTGGAATCGTCGCTGGGGTAATTTTGGCCTCTCTCGGCGGCGTCCTCGGAGCCTACTTCAGCAATTACACCGTGGGAACGGACCCGGAGACTCTTACTGGACGAACTTTTATCTGGGCCGTTTCTCTCGAGTATGCGTCGGAGAAGCCTTTGCTTGGATATGGGCTCTACTCTTACCGGTTCATCGTTCCCCCATTCGGCAAATTCGAAGCGCAGGAAGCTCACAATGAATTGCTTCAGCAGTTCTTCGCTTATGGGGCTGTCGGCGTCATCCTGACCATCGGGCTCTACTGGATGTTCTTTCGGCAGATTCGTCGCGCACCCCGCTCTCCCCTCAAAAACCTTGCAGCCTCTTTGCTTATCTTTGCTCTCGTTCGTGGCCTCACCGACACACAGACATTCGACCTCTCGTTTCCTCTCTGGCTTATGACGATGCTTTCTATTCTGTTGGCCATTCCTGCGGATCATTCCGAACAATCGGCAATGTTGCCTCCTCCTGGACTTCAAGAAGACGCTTATGCACATTAAGAACACACTTCGATCACTCGCTGAAGCAAACGGTCTTGAGGTACAAAAGACAAGCGTTTACAGCTCGCAAAAGCTACGGCATAGCAAACTTTTCTCGCTTCTAGGAATCGACCTCCTCGTCGACGTCGGTGCCAACGCCGGGCAGTTCGCGACGCTTTGCCGTGCTCATGGCTACCGGGGCAGTATCCTCTCGTTCGAACCCTCCAGTTGGGCGCATCGAGAGCTTCTCAAAACCGCTGCCTACGATCCGCTATGGACTGTTGCCAACCGCATGGCACTCGGTGCTGCCACTGGCGAAGCCGAGATCAATATCGCAGCCAACTCGTTCTCCAGCTCCATCCTGCCCATGTTGGACTCTCACCTCTCCGCCGCTCCGGAATCGCAGTACATCCAGAGAGAGTTGGTCCCTGTGCGTCGCCTCGACGATGTACTCCCCGAGGACGCGGAGTCCTGCAAGATCTTCCTCAAGCTCGACGTCCAGGGCTACGAGCCTCAGGTCCTCAGCGGAGCCGCCCATACCCTCACTCAGACATCTGCCGTGCAGCTTGAGATGTCCCTCCTTCCCCTCTATGAAGGCGAACAGCTCCTTCCGCAGATGTCCGCTGCCATGAAGGCAAGGGGCTTCGACCTTTGGGACCTCGAACCATCCTTCCGCGATACGAACACCGGGCGGTTACTCCAGGTCGACGGCATCTTCACCAGACAGCCCGTCGAGCTTTAGCTCTGTTTCGTGCCGGTACAGTCACCCAAAAGTCTTACGCGGTCACTAGCACAAAATGGCTCTTGCCCATCTAAACTCAACACATGTGTGGAATTGTCGGATACATCGGTCCTCAGTCTGTCGTCCCCGTCATCATTGAAGGTCTTCGCCGCCTCGAGTACCGCGGTTACGATTCCGCCGGCATCGCCGTAGCTGGCGGCCCCGGCGGCCTCGAACTCCGCCGCGCCCCGGGCAAGCTCCGCAACCTCGAAACCGTCATCGCCGGCTCGCCCATCGACGGCTCCTTCGGCATTGGCCATACCCGTTGGGCCACCCACGGCCGCCCCACCGAAGAAAACGCCCATCCCCACCGCGACGGCAGCGGCACCCTCGTCGTCGTCCACAACGGCATCGTCGAAAACTATCTCTCCCTCAAGAGCGCTCTCATCGCCAAGGGCCACAAGTTCGTCTCCGAGACCGACACCGAGATCATCGCCCACCTCATCGAAGACGAGCTGAACCTCGCCGCCGGCACCAAAGCCAACGGCAAAGCGGCACCCGAAGCCAACGAGTCAGAAGCCGTCCTCACCCTGGGCAACAAGCCAACCATCGCACTCGAAGAGGCCGTCCGCCGCGCCGTCAAGCGCATCACCGGAGCCTTCGCCATCGGCGTCCTCTCCGCGCACGAGCCCAACAAGCTCGTCGCCGCCCGCATGGGCCCTCCCGCCGTCATCGGTATCGGCGACGGCGAGTTCTTCCTCGCCTCCGACGTCCCCGGCATTCTCCACCACACTCGCAACATCCACTTCCTCGCCGACGGCGAACTAGCCGTCCTCACCAAAGAAGGCGTCACCCTCACCGACTTCGACGCCAAGCCGCTCCCATTAAAAGTCCAGCGCATCACCTGGGACCCCATCCAGGCCGAAAAGGCCGGCTACAAGCACTTCATGCTCAAGGAGATTAACGAGCAGCCCCGCGCCATCCGCGACACCACCCTCGGCCGCGTCTCCCTCGAAACCGGCAAAGTCTTCCTCGAAGCCATGCAGATCTCCAACGACGACCTCCGCAACGCCAGCCAGATCACCATCGCCGCCTGCGGAACCTCCTGGCACGCTGGCCTCGCCGGCAAGTTCATGATCGAGCGCCTCGCCCGCCTCCCCGTCGAAGTCGACTACGCCTCCGAGTACCGCTACCGCGACCCCATCGCCGACCCCCGCGCCATCGGCCTCCTCATCACCCAGTCCGGCGAAACCGCCGACACCCTCGCCGCCCAGGCCGAGCTCGCCGCCAAAGGCAGTAAAACCCTCGCCATCTGCAACGTCGTCGGCGCCGCCATCACCCGCAAAGCCCAGGGCACCCTCACCACCAACGCCGGCCCCGAGATCGGCGTCGCCTCCACCAAGGCCTTCACCGCCCAGCTCACCGCCCTCTTCGTCCTCGCCCTTCATCTCGCGCAGGTCCGCGGCACCATCTCCGACGAAGAATCCCTCCACCTCGTCACCGAGCTCTCCAAACTCCCTGGCAAGCTCGCCTCCATGCTCAACATCAACTCGCCCGACTCCCCCGGCTCCTCCGAAGGCGTCGCCGCACCCGCCCGCCCCACGGCTCCTGTGCTCGACCGCCGCGCAGCCACACGCCAGCCACTCTCCGCCCAGTGCGAAGAGCTCGCCCGCCTCTTCCACACCGCCGACGACTTCCTCTTCCTCGGCCGCGGCATCCACTACCCCATCGCCCTCGAAGGCGCACTCAAGCTCAAGGAGATCTCCTACATCCACGCCGAAGGCTACCCCGCCGGCGAGATGAAGCACGGCCCCAACGCCCTCATCGACGAATCCCTCCCCGTCGTCTGCATCGCCACCAAGGACCCCAACGACCCAAGCAGCGTCTTGAAATACGAAAAGACCCTGTCAAACATTCAGGAAGTAACGGCGCGCAGTGGCCGAGTCATCGCCATCGCCATCGAAGGCGACACCGAGATCAGCCAGCTCGTCGAGCAGACCATCTACATCCCCCAGGCCCCCGAACTACTCCTACCCATCCTCGAAGTGGTCCCCCTCCAACTCCTCGCCTACCACATAGCCGTACGCCGAGGCTGCGACGTAGACCAACCCAGAAACCTGGCAAAGTCCGTCACGGTGGAATAGCGCGGGTGGAATTGACCAATGACAATTTCCTGCCGATACAGATCTTGAGAGCCACATAACGTGATGCAACTATCGAGGAGTACAGCCGTAAAAGATCTAAGCAATACAATCAAAGAGTGAGAGATGTTTTCAATGCGCAAGTCGTTCATTTACTTGGAAAAGCCGGTAAACGCCAGATTGAGAGTTGCAACTTTTGACTTGATCTTGCATCTTTAAAACAGCGAGATCTACCACGAAAGTGGTATAACTTGCGTCTATACATTAGAAAGTGAAATAGATCGACTAACGCTGGTAACAGCATTACCCTTGACGAAGGGACACGCTCATGACTCAAATCACCGCAAAAAAGATAGCAGCCCTCACGAAGACTACAGACAAGTACATTTCCCGCGTCAGGACGAAGGATAACGCTCCGTTTGCGGCCTCGGCAGCTAAATATTATCCGGCGCTCAAAAAGCTTGCCTCAAAGTAAGCCCCGCACATACAGGCTCTACGCTGCGTTTATTGAAAGCGCTCACGACATAGGAATTGATTACCTATGGCCGGGAGTGGAACCAGTTACACGTGCGAATTGTCTAAACCTGAACCTGCTGCATTCTGCAGCAAGTCAACCGTATCAAGAATGCTTTGGCCGCGAACTCTATCCCACACTCGCGGCCAAAGCTGCATATTTGTTCATGCATCTTGCCTCGGGGCACATTTTTGGAAATGGCAACAAGCGCACAGCCGCCCTTTGTCTCGACCAATTCTTACTGGCCAACTCTACTTATCTAACCCTATCGAATGATGAAGTGCATGATTTGGCTCAGGACGTAGCGTCGTTCGGTGAACGCGGAGAGAAGTTTGCAGACGTGCTAACGAGAACGACGGCGCTTATTGAGAAAAATTTAGTCCCACTGAGCGTTTTCAGGCTTCGTAGCCCAAAGTATTACAGGCTACTGCACCAAACAAAGAACATCATTAGAACAGTGAGAGTCAATCAACCTGACACCCCGCTCGCGCAGCGTAGATAGGCGTCGAGGCAGATGGCCCACACACAAAGCGGAGGCGGGTGGGCGGGTGGCCCACCCTTACCCTTCCTAACCACACACAAAAGCTCGGGTGCCCCATCCTTCGCGCTCTTGCGAAGGGTGGGATGTGAACTGTCCACACAGCAATGCCCAACGGCCTAAAACGTTTCCAACAAACCAAAAACTTCCACTTCATCACCTTCAGTTGTTATCGCCGTCAACCCTTCCTCGCCACCGACCACACGAAAGACACTCTCCACCCCATACTTGAACAAGTCCGAAGGCAACAAGGCCTCTGGCGGGTGGCCCGCCCTTCCACTTCCGAACCAATCACAAAAGCTCGGGTGCCACATCCTTCGCGCTCTTGGTTGAGCGTTCCGGCGGGTGGCCCATGCATAAAATCAAGCCACAATATCGGGTGCCCCATTCATGCAGTTTCACCGCATGAGTGGGCATTCGTGCGAAAGCACGAACCGCTCTCCTCTCTCGGTTCGCTAGGAGATTCACTCGAAGAGAGAGATGGCGACACGCAGGTCGTCGGCAAGGCGCCAATATAACTCCTGTATAGTGCGTAGGCGGGTGGCCCATACATAGACTCAACCTACAACCTTGGGTGGCGGGTGGCCCATACATAAACCAACCACAAACTCGGGTGCCCCATTCATGCAGTCTCACCGCATGAGTGGGCATTCGTGCGAAAGCACGAACCGCTCTCCTCCCCCAACCACTAAAATCCAAAGATGCCTCGAGGCCTCGAACGTCGCCAGAACACCGGCCAGCTCCACTTCATCACCTTTAGTTGCTACAGCCGTCTTCCCTACCTCGCATCCGACAAATCCAAAGACACCCTCGAACAAGTGATCGAACGAACCCGTCGCACTCATAAGTTCATTCTCCGCGCCTACGTCCTCATGCCAGAGCACATCCATCTCCTCAGCGAACCCGAGCACCACCAACTCTCCTCTACCATCCGAGTCCTCAAAGGAGAGTCTTCCAGGTTACTCAAAGGGACACACGAAAAATTCTGGCAGCCGCGCTATTACGACTTCAACGTCTTCACAACTCCGAAGCTGGTCGAGAAGATCCGTTACATCCATCGCAATCCAGTGACGAGAGGCTTAGTCCCCCGTCCAGAAGACTACAAATGGAGCAGCTTCCACCACTACGCCACCGGGAACCAAGGCCCTGTCGAGATAGAATCCCTGTGAAGCATCCGGGCCACCCAACTGGAGCAATCTATGGGAAGAGACATCATCCGAACGCCGAACGCCCCATCCCCACCGCCGACCTACAGCCAGGCGGTACGGGCTGCGGGCCTTGTCTTCGTTTCAGGCACAGGCCCGCACGATCCTGCAACCGGAAAGATCGTTGGCGAAACCATCCAGGAGCAAACCAGACAGTGCCTGGAGAACATCTCTGCCATCCTCAAAGCCGCAGGCACCTCCCTCGACCGCGTCGTGAGCGCCACCGTCATCATCCTCGAAGAAACAGACTTCGCCGGAATGAACGAGGAGTGGATCAAATGGTTTCCGGAGAACCCGCCCGCACGTCAAGGCGCAAAACTACCGGTCCGCATCTCCGGCATGAAAATCTCTATCGCAGCCATCGCCGAAGCCTGACGCACAGCGGTTCCACCGGGAATCCTCACGCCTCGAAACCCACCCCGACGCCACTCATTCCCAAAACGGGAAACCTAAAAATAAATCTCAAAAACGTGGCGCATGATTCAGCCCCGAATTAGTGACCGTCAAAACACCACATCCACCACGCAACTCACCACGTTTTCACCATCAAAACAACACATAAAAACACCCGTTTTTGCAAAACCCCCTGCAAAACACCACAACTCCCCGCCCAAAAAAAAAGCTGCACAAATTTTCAATAACTTTCTCAACAACGAACTCTGGACAGCCCAGGCCTTCGATCAAATCGAAGGTGGCATAGACGTTGCATTCATTGGCGGCATTCTGTTGCACGGGGTAGCGGGTTAACGTAGCGCGGGGTGGCGGAATTGATTCTTTTCAGGAACTGACGTGAGACGGGCAGCGAGATATGGAAGCTTGCGCCGCGGCCAGGTGAGCTTTCGAGGGTAATGGCCGTATTGTGTTGTTCGGCAATCCAGGAAGCAAGGTTAAGGCCAAGGCCGGCGCCCACACGCTGACGGCTGGTATCCCCGCGAACACGATAGAAGCGGTTAAAGATGGCGGCGTGATGCTCCTGTGCGATGCCGGGGCCATTGTCCTGAACGGCCAAAAGAACATCTTGTTCGCCGGGCGTGATCGCGATGGTGACGGTTCCGCCGCGTGGAGTGAACTTGAAGGAGTTGTCGAGGAAGATACGCATCAGCCGGAGGAGGGAGAGGCGGTCGCCCAGGATGATGAGATGAGTTTCGATGGAGGGAAGGCCGACGATTTGAAACTGGATGGATAAACGGTTCGCGATCGGTGTCCACTCTTCAGCGATTACGTCCAGGAGCAATCTCAGGTCGAGTTCAGCAATGGATAACACTTCGGTGCCCGCATCCGAGCGGGCGATGGCAAGGAGACTGTCGATAAGAGTGGACATGTCGAGAGTGACTTGGTGAAGATGCTCCAGGGAGTCGCGGTACTCGCTCGCAGGACGTGGGCGAAGGAGTGCAACTTCGATCTCGGTGCGCAGGCACGTGAGCGGGGTGCGAAGCTCATGGGAGGCGTTGGCAGTGAAGTCGCGCACGCTGCGGAAGCCCGCATCGATGCGGGCCAGCATATTGTTGAGAGTGGTGGAGAGTTGGGAGAGTTCGTCGTCGGCGGCTGAGACGGGGAGCCGGTTGTCTAGATTGCGGTCGCTGATTCGACGTGCTTCGGCAGTAATGAGACCAACTGGGACGAGGGCCTTCCGACTGATGAGATGCCCTGCAGCAGCTGCTGCGAAGACGACGGCCGGTGTAAGGAAGAGAAGCCCGAGGCCGAAGTCATGGAGCAGGACAAGTGGCTTATTCATGGAGATGCCGGTCTCGACCGAGTAGCCTGAGCCGTTGACATTGATTGGCAGTGAGAGCGTGCGGACCGGCCGGTTTCCTCGATCAAGCATGCCGACGAGGCCAGCGTGCGGAAGGGCCTGTGGTGGCGCGAGAGGAGCGCGGAGCGTGGCCATTCGCGAAGAGCGGTAGATCCAGCGGCCCTTCTCGTCGAGAATCTGCAGCCATTTTCCGTCATCGCGAAAGCGATAGATTGCGTCGAATGCGTCTGCAGCCTGATCTCCGGAGGGGTGCGGGCCGAGGTGCTGCAACTGGATGCGTATATCGTCGGTTCTCTCTTGGAGATCCTGCCGGAGTGTCGTTTCGATAGTGTGTCGGAGCATCCACCAACTGGTGAGGCTGAGGAGGAGCGCACCGGTGGCAAAGAGGGCGAAGTACCAGACGGCGAGCCGGAGACGGATGGGGAGTGGCTTCACCGGATCTGCTCCTGGAGTGGGGTGGAGGTATCGCCGGCTGTTGGCGTGATCTCAGGCTGGAGAGAGTAGCCTACGCCGCGAGTGGTGAGAATGGACTTATGCGAGTACGGCGCGTCGAACTTGGCACGGAGGGAGTTGACCAGGACGTCAAGGGCGTTGGGGCCGACTGGCTCGGAACTCCAGATGAACTCAATGAGAGTCTGGCGGAGGACGGTCTCGCCCGTGCGCTGGTGTAGAGCGGAGAGAAGGAGATATTCGCTGCGGGTGAGGTGGATGACTTTGTTGCCGCGACGTACGGTGAGACGAACGGGGTCTAGTTCAAGGGACGAGCCTGGAGCGGTGCGGCGGGTGGCGCGGGTAAGTCCATTGAGGCGGGCGAGCATCTCGGCGAAGGAGAAGGGCTTGACGAGGTAGTGGTCGGCTCCAGAGTCGAGGCCGCGGATGACGTCGTCTTCAGTGTCGCGTGCAGTGACCATGAGGATGAACGCGCGTTTATTTGCTGCGCGAAGGGTGAGTGCGATGTCGATGCCGTCGCGGCCGGGCAGACCGAGATCAAGGAGAATGGCATCGAAGTCGTGACGTAGTGCGAGGTCGAGACCGGTATTCCCGTCTGGTGCAGGTACGGTTGTGTGGCCTTCCTCTCGCAGCCCTTTGCAGAGTAGCTCAAGCATCCGTGGGTCGTCTTCGATGATGAGAATGCGCAGTTTGATTGTGGCTGTCATTGTGATGAACGGAGCTAGAGTATGCGAGGGGCATGGTCTGCTCCGGGTTATCGAGAGTGTACGTGGAGGTAGCGACCTGCGGTCGAGAGGTTCAGGGATTTTGTGGGAGATTCATCATCTTTTCATGCACACGTGGTGAGGAGTATGACTACCAACCTTAGAAATTATTCACCGCTTCGTGAACGGGTGTTTACCTCAATGGAAGAAGCTTGCGACAAGTCATCAACCCAAGACTGTAACGCGAGCCCCGTACTCGGTAGAGGCGGAGACCTATGGAGAACTATGTTCATGAAGTCAGCTATGTTGGCCTTTCTCCTTTTTGCGATTTCTTTATCGCTTCCAGCGCACGCTGTGGAGAGCGATAAAAGCAACGCCAGCAACGGCTCGATCAGTGGCACGGTGAAGGATGCCACCGGATCCGTACTACCGGGCGCACAGATTGTGCTGCTGCCGACGGCGACGAGAGCGGTGTCGGATGCGGCGGGGGACTTTTCGGTTCCGAACTTGAAGCCGGGCACTTACACCGTGACGGTCACTTACATTGGATTTGCCGATTCGGTGTCGACCGTGGTGGTAAGTTCCGGAAAAGCCGCAGTGTTGAATGCGATGCTGACAGTCGGTTCGAGCAACCAGCAGGTCGAGGTTCTGGCTAACCTAGCGGGAGATGCTGCTGCGATCAATGAGCAGCGGACCTCGGAGAACATCCTGAACGTGATGATGGATACGCAGATCCAGTCGCTGCCGAATGCAAACATCGCAGACGCGGTGGGACGGCTTCCAGGTGTGACCCTGCAACGCAATGAAGGTGAAGGTCAGTATGTACAGATTCGCGGGACAGAGCCCAGGTTGAGCAATACGACGATCGACGGTGTGATTGTGCCGGGGCCAGATCCGCAGGTGCGGCAGGTAGATTTGGATACTATTCCGGCGGATCTCGTGGGTTCAGTGGCGATCAACAAGACGTTGTCTGCGAATCAGGACGGTGATGCTATTGGTGGCTCGGTGGATCTGCGTATCAAACAGGCGACTGAGGATGAACCCACTCTTTCTATCTCGGGATTGGATGGATATACGCCGATCGCAGATGGACGCAAGGCCTTCACGATCAACTCGTCGGCGGGCTTCAGATTTGGACCGCGAATCGATGCGGGACAGAAGAAGTTCGGTCTCGAAGCGGGATACAGCTACGACTATAACGGGCGGGGAATCGACGACGTGGAGCCTACGCCAGACCTGGATGGCAATGGTGCGAAGACGTTCGACGCCCTGAATATTCAGCAGTATTTATATGACCGGACACGCTACGGCTTTGCGGGCGCTGGAGACTACAAGCTCGGCCCAAACTCCGATCTGTTCGTGCACGGACTCTTTTCGAACTTCAGAGACTACGGACAGAAGTATGCGTATCAACTCAAGGATGGATCGAAGGCGTCGTTTCACACCAGTGTCCGCAGACCAAACCTACAGGTAGCGGACCTGGCGATGGGCGGGACGCATGTTTTTGAGCATTCGTTTCTCAGATATCAGATCGCGGCGGCGCACTCGCGATTTGGTGGAGCTGCGGGTAATCCGGGAGCGGCGTTCAAGGGATCTTCAGCGACGAACGACTGCGCATATTCAGCATCGGCCACGGTGAGTCAATACAGGCCGCAGTACACGTGCGCGGTTGCCGGCGATGCCATACTGAACCCGGCGAACTACAAATTGGACACGATCGATCTGACGAGCGGCCAGGCGTCACAACTGAACCTGCAGGCGAGCGCGGCGATGGGGATCAACTACCACCTGGGGACGCATGCTTCAACGCTCGAGTTCGGCGGCCTGGTCCGGAATGAGCATAAGGGGCAGAATGCTTATGCCCCGGAGTATGACTCAAACAACGGCACCTTGATGAGCAACTATCTAAGTACGTTTACGAACAACCATTTTTACGGTGGGAGTTACCCATTAGGTCCGGTGACGAACTTCTCATCAATCACCGGCGATCTTGCGGCGAATCCGGGCAATTTCACACTCGATGAAGGCACGACCCATCTTCAGTCGGATGCTGCGAACTACAACCTGCAGGAGCGTGTGTCAGCCGGCTACATCATGAATACCGTAGAGTTCGGACGCTTCCACCTGCAGACGGGATTGCGTATCGAAGGGACGGTAACGAGCAATACCGGCTATCTTGTGGTGAACGATGCGAATGGGAACTATGTCTCAACCACGCCGCAGCATGGGAGCGGATCGTATGTGAATCCTTTGCCGAGTGTGCAGCTGCGATACCGGATTGACGGTAACTCGGACATCCGGGCGGTCTATGGACGCGGCATCTCGCGACCTGATCCATACCAGCTTGTGCCTTACATTACAGAGGATCAATCGACGACTCCATACACGATCGCGATTGGAAATACGGGCCTTGTGGCAGAGCACGCGAACGATTACGACATACTGTATGAGCACTATCTCCCGTCGGTGGGAGTGTTGCAAGGCGGATACTTTTATAAGCAAATCACCCGGCCGATCTTCGCGCAACAGACAATCATTCCAGCGACGGGCTCGCCGTTATCGCATGCGTACGCTGGTGACCTCGTGCAACAGGAGGTGAACGGTGACCACGCCTATGTGCAGGGCGTGGAGCTCGCGTACCAACAGCATCTGAACCATCTCCCAGGCGTGCTCAGTGGTCTACGAATCAACACGAACTTTACCTACACGGCTTCCAGGAACTACAACCTCACCAACCGGACAGACACTCCCGCGCTGGTGGGACAAGCGCCCCTCTCGTGGAACATAGGCCCATCTTATGCAACGAAGCGTGCGCTGGTGACGATGGGTATCTCGCACAATGGCTCGAACATTTTTGCATATCAGTACCAAAACTCGGGACCAGCAGCGGTGGACTTCGGAGTGAAGGGGCCGTTTGGGGACAACTACTTCTACTCGCATACTCAGGTCGACGCCCAGGCGACGTATTACATCGGCAAGGGATTTACGGCGGTGGCTGTAGGGGAAAACATGAACAACGAAGTCTTCGGTTTCTACAACGGCAGCACTCAGTACATGGTCCAGCGGGAGTATTACAAGCCTACGTACTCGGGAGGCGTTCGCTGGACGATGCATCACGAATAGCTGCCAGGCCCACGACTGTGAGCTAGACCGTAAGTAGGCAGCCTAGGTGATATTTCCGCTACAGGCACAACAATCGCTAGTTGAACAAGACTCGTCGTGCGCGAATCGGCTCGATGAGCCGGAAGGATATATGAAGAGAATTTTGGCTGTCCTGATGTTCTACTCGCTGAGCGCCTCTTTTGCTCTGACGCAAATGGCCGCGCCGCTCGTACTGGAGCGCAAGATTTTGCTGCCCGGCGTGAAGGGGAAGTTCGATCACTTTGCAATTGATGAGGTCGGCAATCGCCTCTTTGCGGCGGCAACAGGAAACAAGTCGGTTGAGGTAATTGATCTCGCGAGCGAAAAGGTCACTCAGAGTCTCACGGGAATGGGCAAGCCACACGGGCTAGTTTGGGTGGCTGCAACACGAAGGCTCTTTGTTGCGGACGGAGAGAAGGCAGAGCTCACGGTATTTGAAGGAGAACCGTTGAAACTGCTAAAGAGCATCAAGCTGTTCGAGGACGCCGACGACATGGTATACGACGCGCAGAGCGAGATGCTCTATGTAGGTCACGGAGGCACAGACTCGGCGAATCCTGCATCGGTAGCGATTTTGGATGCGAAAAGACTCTCGGTGCTCAAGCAACTGTCGATGGCCGCTCATCCTGAGGCGCTGGAACTGGACCCGGGCGGAAAGCGGGTCTTTGTGAACGTAAGCGATGCCGGAGAGGTGGTAGTGATTGACGGCAGGACGCATCTCCAAATGAAAACGTGGACACTGGCGAATGCGAAGGGAAATACGCCACTGGCGTACGACGGACCGGACGACCTCTTATTGGTGGGGTGCCGTATGCCCGCAAAACTCCTGGTGTTGAACGGAAAGACAGGCGAGCAACTTAGCTCCGCTCCAGCAGATTCGGGTGCGGATGATCTGTTCTACGACGCAGAGACACATCGCGCCTATCTCATAACGGGGTCGGGTGCGGTAGACAGCTTCTCGCTCTCCTCCAGCGGGAAGCTTCAAGCTCTCGGAGTTACTCACACTGCGGTCGGGGCGAAGACCGGGCTACTTGTTCCCTCACAAAGTGCGATGTACATCGGAGTTCCGGGCACAGGCACACCGTCAGAGGTCGACGTTTACCGGACAGAAGCACAGTGAGCATTTGGGGAGGCGCAGAAATAAGAACAGGACAAAACTCGAAATGAGATCACACTGGATGTTTTGCGCGCTGGCGATCTTTTTTGGATGCAGCGGACTACCTGCAGTGAGAGCCCAAGCGAAATCGCAGGTGGAGGAGCGGCTGAAGTTCGTGCTTGTACTGACGCGGCATGGAGTTCGTTCGCCAACCTGGACTAATGACCGGCTGAACGAATACTCGCGGGATCCCTGGCCAAAATGGGAGGTAGATCCAGGGGAGCTTACGCCCCATGGAAAGATGCTTATGACGCAGTTTGGAGCCTACTATCGCGCATGGTTCGCTGATCGCGGACTGCTCTCGGCAGATGGATGCTCTGACGCTGGAGCGGCATATATAGGCGGAGACACGGATAACAGAACGATAGATACGGCGCAGAGCCTCGTGCAGGGTTTGCTGCCCGGGTGCGGGGCCATCATTCATTCGCTGGAGAAGGGAACGCAGGATGTCCTTTTTCACGGGTCCGCAAAGCTGGGAAAAGCGGATGCACAATTTGGACGTTTCGCTGTGGCTGGACACATAGGTGGAGACGCTGCGGCGCTGCTACCCGCGTACGAGATGCCTTTGCAAGCGATGCAGCAGGTGTTATCGGGATGTGTTGAAGTCGGATGCGCTGTGGACGGCAAGAAGTCTCTGCTGAAGATACAACCGTCTCTTACCGCGGGCGCTGGAGACCATGTGGCGGAGCTCAAGGGGCCGCTGAACACCGCTGCAACGTTTGCTGAAAACTTTCAGCTCGAATATCTGAACGGCATGCCGGACACCGAGGTGGGCTGGGGACGGATCGATGAGGCGAAGGTACAGTCACTGATGGCGCTGCATGCGGCAAGTTCGGAGTTAGTGCAACGCACACCGTATGTTGCTCGGATTCAGGCGTCGAATCTCCTGTTCCACATAGTGTGCACGCTGAAGCAGGCAAAGGAGGGAAAATCCGTTGCCGGAGCTATAGCGTCATCGCAACAAAAGGCCGTGTTTCTGGTGGGGCACGATACGAACATCTCGAATGTGGCTGCATTGCTCGACGCACATTGGCTCATTGATGGTTACCAGCGGGACGATGCCGCTCCCGGTGGTGCACTGATCTTTGAGTTGTGGCAGAGGCCTGGGAAAGAAGACGAAGTGCGTGTTTATTACACGGTGCAGACACCAGCGCAGATGAGGAAAGCGTTGCCGGTGTCGCTTTCAGAACCTCCCGCGAAAGCTCAAGTGTTTATTCCACAATGCAGCCATACAGAAGAGAGCGCGCCGTGCTCCTGGAATGAATTCGAACGCGTCACCGGCGCGGCAATCGACAATCAGTTCGTTCGCTGATCCTTAGTTAGGCAGTCATCTCGAATGCAGTGTCTTCTTAGCGCCCCAGATGTTAACCGCCAGCGGAGGAACGGCGCCCTACACGTACGCGGTCACCGCAGGAGCACTGCCCGCTGGAGTTGCCTTGAGCAGCGCGGGGGGTCTTTCTGGCGTGCCGACCGCCTCTGAGTCGTTCAACTTCACGGTGACGGTTACAGATAGCAGTGGAAGCAAGGTCATGGCGGCCTACTCACTGACCGTGAATGCAGGGACGGTGGCGCTGACCTTCGCTGGGGTTCCGGCACAGACGTACGGTAACCCGCCGTTTATGGGATCGTGCTGGCGTTCCTGCTCTTCGTTGCCAAACGCAGCGTGCGGGAGAAGATGAAGGGCCGGATGCTGCTGCTGCTGATCTTGCTGATGGCTGGGTGTGACGGCGACGCTGACCGGGCGCGGGGCGAACAGCGGCTTCCTGCTGCAGAGCCCGCAGACCTACACGCTGACCGTAACCGCGACCAGTGGGACGCTTGCGCACAGCCAGGCGCTCACGCTGATCGTGCAGTAACGAACCTTTCCGCAACAGGCCGATAGGAGAGTAGCGATGAAGGGTATGAGTAGCGGAGTACTGTCGATGGCGGTGATGCTGGCCGCGGGCGCGGCCGCAGCGCAGGGAGTGCCGAGCGCGCCGATCGATCTAGCAGTTACTTACGATGGGCTGCACATCAACCACATCGCGGCGCAGAACCTCGGGGCCGCGCTACATGTGGGAGACGTGCAGCCACAGGTATGCGCTCTTCGGCAAGGGGTTGGCCCGGTACCTCGAATGCAATAAAACGCCGGAACTTATAGATAGCACAAAGCGATTGGCCCAAAAATAGCTATTACGCGCTCAATTTCTTGTTTAAAAATTAATAAAACCTTCACAATCCATTAACAATCGATTATTCTGGCCACCTCTCGAGAAGTGGTCAGCGCACCCGTTGACCCCGGAACAGCTACAACAGAGGAGGTCTCCGATGGGCGTGACGGGCGTATTGGGCGTAGGTGCTTTAAGGGATGTCCCTATCATAAGCGAACCAGCTTTTATAGGCGCAAACGAGCGATGGCAGATGCTAGGCACGTTGGGGAGGATGGTAGAGCAGCAGTCCGCGCTTGAGAGGTGTCAGTCTCGCCCAATGGCAGTTTGGCACACCGTCCTCGGGGCAATTTCCCCGGCTGTCTATCGAGATTCCACGGTCTTTATTCCTTGCGGCCGCAGCATCCGCGGAGAACTCCGCCTCGCCCAACCCGCCACATCGAAGGCAGTCCGCGACTCACTCACCCACGGAATCCCAGCGTTCGTCCTGAAAGGCAAGCTGCAGCAGGTGACTGACTTTTTCAGGCTCGATCCGGCATCTGAAGTCCGCGTCATCCTTGCGAACTCCGGACTGTTTGTCTGTTTTGGCCAGCTCAATCATCAGGATGTCGTCGCGTATGCAACCAATCTTCCGCAGTACCGGCGTTCCATCGAACACCAGTTCCACGGCATCGGTCTCGGCCGCAAGGTAATCGGCTCTCTTGCGCCGGAGATCATCCTTAAAGGCGTCGATCGCATGATCGTCTCTCGCCTTCCCGGTTCCCCGGTCCGCATCAAAAAACTGGCCGAAACCGAGCTCCAGAAAGTCATCATGAAGGGGCTCGGTCCGCTCCTGCAGATCTTCTCGACCAGCCCCGCGAGACGAGGAGGGGGCGATCAGGCGATGATCTCAAGCACACTCAGCTTCCTCCAGAATCACCCCCACCTCGCAAAGATTCCGGGAGCCTGCGAGTACCTGAGCAACTGGGACCGCACGAATCTACCCGTAGTTCCTGTTCACGGAGACTACTGGGCCGACAATCTCCTTCTTCAAAACGATGAGGTCAGTGGAGTCGTCGATTGGGACCGTTCCAGAGAACTCGGCTCCATTGGATTCGACGCCCTGACCTTGGGTTTTATGAGCTACGCAATGTGGGGTGATCGAGTTTACCTCTCCGATCTTCTCTCCGATATCTGGCGGCCAAAGGAACAGTGGCGCCATCCCTGGCTTTACGACTACACCGAAGTTGTTCGCCAAGCTTTCTCTCTCACGCAGGATGATGTCAAAGGGGTGGCAGTCCTGTTGTGGATGAGCACGTTGATGTTCAACAAAGACAACCAGGATCAGGAGTTTATTAATGCAATGTACCGACCAATCTTCCAAACATGAAGCTCTCAATATCGGAGAATCATTCGGGCCAGTGGCGGGTTTCGTCTACCGCCGAGCAGTGCACAGCATCTCAGCGAGCTTTGATCCATATCACCCAGTTCAAATTGGCGAAACGCAGGTCAGTGAAGGAGAACGTTCCTGTGCCGACCGCTGGGCCATCATTGAAACAGAGATAAACGCTAGTAAGTCCGTTACGATGTTGGACATCGGCTGCGCAGAGGGATTTTTTGTACAGAAGGCTGCCTCGGTGTGTGGATGCCTGTCACTTGGAGTCGATGGTGACGTGCGTCGGCTGTCTCTCGCTCACGCTTCCGTTCTGCTCAACGGCGTCAAAGGCGCAGGATTTATCTACGCCGATATCTCTCCCGACCTCATGTCACGCCTGCCTGTATCTGACTTGGTCCTGTTCCAATCCGTCCTGCATCACATCATGTATAACCGGGGCGTTGACTACGCAAGAGACATCATGGCCGCCCTTCGTCTCAAGGTTGGCAAGGTCCTGATCTTCGACATGGGCCAGAGCGATGAGACCAACAACACCTGGGCCAAGAGCCTCCCGGACATGGGGCCAACCCCCCACGCCTGGATCGAAGAGTTCCTAAGATCCGCCGGCTACACCTCCGTCGAAAAAGTAGGAGACACAGACTCCTACCGCAGCGCAACCAAACGAGCACTGTTTCGCCTCACCACCTAAGTCCACGATTTTTCCTAAGGTCACCACCCGCTCTGGCCGTGTCATCGCCATCGCCTCGAAGGCGACTCACAACCTCGCCATAAATCCGACCATCGAACAATCAGCACATACAGCAAACTCCCTAACATCAAGGAGAGGCACATGCCCTCACTTCCGCACGACGATCTAATCCGCAGCCTGATCCTCGCCACCGCCGACGACAAAAGCCGGTCTCACATCGGCTTAGTAGGAGACACCTACACCATTCTCCTCTCCGGAAAAGACACAGCAGGCCGCTTTTGCCTCATCGACATGCACATTCCTCCGGGCGGCGGCCCACCTCCGCATCGCCACGACTTTGAAGAGACCTTCATCCTCCTCGACGGCGAGATCGAAGCCACCTTTCGCGGTGCGCAGTCCACCGTAAAGGCCGGTCAAACCGTCCATGTCCCCGCGAACGCACCTCATCAATTTCACAACGCCAGCGACAAGCCCACCCGCCTCCTCTGCATCTGCTCTCCCGCCGGTCAGGAAGAATTCTTCGCCCAGATCGGCGTTCCCGTAGCTACCCGCACAACTCCACCCCCAAAGCTAGATCCCGTCACCGGAGCCGAACTTAAAGCCAAAGCCGAAGCCCTGGCCCCCGAATACCGAACCGAATTTCTACAACACACCTAAGCCGCAGAGCCGAGCAGCCGCCCCGAAAAATAACGCCAGCTGTCATACCTGCCAGTTACAATTCCCACGAGGTGAACCATGCGAAAAGCACCGTCACTCGCGATCTTTGCCGTCGTACTCCTCGCCACTCTTCCATCCTTCGCCGACAAGATCAAGGGAGACTCCACCCTGAAAGACAACCAGCCCTACGGCACCAAGGACACAGAGCACAAGCATCAAGGCTATGACCTCACCTTCGACGCCAAGGGAAAGACGTACACCTGCCGCACCGATCCGAGCCACTCCATGAACGCCACAGACTTCGTCGTAGGCGGGGCCATCCACTATGAGATCGACAACAACAAAGCCAATATCAAAACTCCTCAGAACAAAAAAGTAGACTGCAAGATCGTCCGCGCCGCAATAATCTCTGCCACCCCCTAAAGACCGTATCGCGCATCTCATCAAGATCCCGTCGCCCATCCTTCCTGCAGAGAACAGCTTAGCCGGGCCTTGAATAATGCATTTGACACCCATCGACTTCTAGGGCTAGTCTGTGCCCAAGACTAAGAAGTATAGGGGTAATGCGCTTTGGCGAGGAACGACTTTCAGGGAAGCCTCGATCTGCTGGTCCTCAAAACCCTCGCACAGCGGGGGGAACTGCATGGGTATGGGATTGTCCTGCATATTCAGAGAGCCTCTGCGGAGTTGCTTCGCGTCGAAGAAGGTTCGCTCTATCCAGCTCTTCACCGCATGGAGCAGAGTCGATGGATCAGCTCCGAGTGGGCGCTGACAGAGACCAATCGACGAGCAAAGTACTACCAACTGACTGCTGTGGGCCGGAAGGAATTGCGAGAGGCGGAAGAGAGCTTTGAACAGCTGGTGAAGGGTATCCGCGCAATGCTGAAGTACGCATGAGGTGGTTCTATGTCGCTCGTCAGGCGTATCACGAATCTTTTCTCCCGTTCGCGTTTGGATCGTGAGATCAACGCGGAGCTTCAGTCCCACATCGACCTGCGTACCGACGATAACCTGGCTGCTGGTATGACTGCTGCCGAAGCACGACGCGATGCACTCGTCCGCTTTGGCAACCCTACATCAACCAGAGAGCGCGTTGCCTCTGCCGACGTCGCCCTCAGTCTCGACAACGTCTGGGCAGACTTTCGCTATGCCGCGCGTCAGTTACGTCGCTCGCCAGGATTCACACTTACGGCAGTATTGACACTGGCACTTGCCATCGGCGCAAACGCCGTCGTCTTCGGTGTTTTGAACGGACTGATTCTTCGTCCACTTAATGTGCCTCAGTCGGAGAGCCTCTACGGAAGTGAGTATGGAGATGGTGGCGGGTGGCAGTCTTATCCCAACTATCTCGATCTGCGAGCCCGCAATCACAGCTTTGAGGATCTGGCCGCTTTCAACTTTTCCTTCGTATCGTTTGATACCGACAAGAATCCCGAGGTCTCCTCGGGCTTCGCTACGAGCGGAAATTACTTCGACGTGCTCAAGATTCAGCCTTATCTTGGCCGCGTCTTCCATAGCTCCGATGAGCACGGCGAGAACAGTGCTCCCTATCTCGTGCTCAGCTACTCCTATTGGCATAGCCGCTTCCAGGACGATCGCGGAGTTGTGGGCCGAGTCATTCAACTCAACCAACATCCCTTCACCATCATCGGCGTGGCGCAGCCGGGCTTTCAGGGAACCTTATTATTTATCTCTCCGGATTTTTATGTGCCGATAGTTAATCAGGGACAGCTGGTTGCGGGCTTTGACCTGAATGCGAGAGAGAATACGGCAGGACTCTTTGAAGTTCTCGGACATCTGAAGCCGGGTGTAACTCCCAAACAGGCTATCGCCGACATGAACGGCGTTCGAAGCTATATCGAGAAGACCTACCCGAAGCAGGCTGGTCTTAAAAGCGCTACCCTTTCACGTTCGGGCCTCACATCGTTTCGCCGTCCGGCTCAGGCATTCGTAGCCGGCTTGATGTTGCTGGCTGGCCTGATCCTGCTGGGTGCATGCGCCAATCTGGGCAGCCTGTTTGCAGCACACACTGCCGACCGCTCCCGCGAAATTGCACTCCGTCTTGCACTAGGATCGAGCCGAAAACGAATCCTGCGAGGACTATTGACCGAAGCGTTCCTGATCTCGCTCGTTGGGGGAGTTGCGGGAGTCTTTGGAAGTGCCCTTTTGTTGCACCGGCTCAGTACGTGGCAACCTTTTTCCGGAACTCCTGTCCATTTGCCCATAGCTCCCGATGCCATGGTGTACGTGGTAGCGCTGGTTTTGTCGTTGGTGAGTGGACTTCTCTTCGGTATTGTGCCGATACGTCAGGTCCTCCGCGCGAATCCGTACGAGATCGTCAAAGCGGGATCGGCCGGCCGCCTCGGACGACGACTGACCGCTCGCGACGTTTTGCTCGTCGTGCAGATTGCGACATGTGCCGTGCTCATCACATCATCTTTGGTCGCGATACGCGGACTTGTAAGAACGCTGCATAGCAACTTTGGCTTTGATCGGAAGACGATGCTGGTCAGTGCAAACCTGGCAATGGCGGGTTACAGCGTTGATAAAGCACCGGCCATGCAAAGGCGGATGATTGATGCAATCGAGACGATTCCGGGCGTTGAGCGGGCAGGGCTGGTAAACAACTACGCTCCCTTAATCTTTGGAGCTGGAAGCAGAGCGAATGTCTTCAAGGAATCTGATACGGAGTTGAAGCAGGCGAATGTTGCTGCCACACCATACCGGTACGACATATCTCCCGGATACTTCGATGGGGCCGGCACCAGCTTGTTAGCGGGCAGAAGCTTCAGCTGGCACGACGATAAGAGTGCGCCACCCGTTGCAATCGTGAACAAAGAGTTTGCCGAAAAGATGTTTGGCGCAGTCCATAGCGCAATCGGCGGATATTACAAGCTGCAGGATGGGACCCGCCTTCAGATCGTGGGTGTTGTCGAAAACGGGAAGTATCTTAGCGTTACGGAAGATCAGGAGCCGGCGATATTTCTCCCGTCGTCGCAGTCACCCACAAGCGCTGCGGCCTATTTGGTGGTGCGTTCGCATCGTGATCCTCAAGAACTTGCCACGGCCATCAGGAGTAAGGTGCGTGAGTTGGACGCGGGCTTACCAGTCGACACCCAGACGTGGAACAGCATGTTAACCGTCGTGATGTTTCCCTCGCGGGTGGCAACCATGTCGCTGGGCGTGCTGGGCGCAATGGGGGCTATGCTATCGATCACCGGCATATTCGGCATGGCGGCGTACTCAGTCAGCAAACGGCTGCGGGAGTTTGGAATTCGTGTCGCCCTCGGCGCCCAACGAACTGAGGTGTTGCAGGCAGCATTGGGACGCGCAATCAAACTGTTGGCAGTTGGCTCCGCGGTAGGACTCCTCCTCGGGATTCTCGCAACACGCGTGTTAGCTTACATCGTTTATGAAGCGACCCCGCGTGATCCGTTGGTATTGGCAGGAGCAGTCTTAGCCATGTCGTTGCTGGGGATAGTAGCGACCTGGATCCCTGCACGACGCGCGCTTTCAGCCGATCCCATGACCTTGCTGCGCGAAGAGTGAAATTCTCCGCGTCACGGACGATGACCCAGCATCTGCAGGATATTGTCCTGAGCGAAAAAGAGACCCAACCTTGCTTCCAACAGAGATGCCTTTGTGTCATACACGGCAGCATCATCCTTGGCGGCACTGGATGCGAGTTCCGCATCCTGCGCTACTCGCTGCGCGCTGATCCGAGACGCTTCGACTCTAGCCGTGAGAGCCTCGTCGACGACAGACACGAGCTGTTGAAGCTGCTCGGTTTTGTCGTAAGCCGCGGAGATCTGGATAGCAACGTCAGATTCTGTCTGCTGCAATTGAGTCTCCGCCATTTGCAGTTCAATCTTCGCCTGTTTGAGCTTCGCCTCCCGCGCGCCGCCGTCGAAGAGGTCGTAGCTGACCAAACCTCCGAATGTACCGAAGTTGTGTACCAGGAATGGAACGCCGCTCTGATAGCTATAACGCGCCATCCCGCTGATATCGGGAATGTAAGCGTCGCGCGCAGCGGACACCGCGGCCTTTGCCTTCTCCACCGTTTGCCTGGCAGAGAGCACTTTGGTGTTGCTTGCTTTGAACGCAGCAATCGCCTCGGAACGAGAAGGCAGCATCGGCGGTAGTCCCAGGGATTCGCCGTCAAGCATCAATCTGGTTCCAAGTGGCAACCCAAGGACATCATCGAACTGAAGCATCGAATCATCGATCGCGAGTTGTTGAGTTAGCACGGTTTGTTGTCGATCAAGATAAGCCGCGTGCGCCTGCAAAGCCGCCACATCGAGGGACTTGCCCTCGGCGACCGCACGTGTGTTCTCCGATTCGTTGATGGAAGCCGCCGACGCGGACCGTCTCGCAGCATCCAGATGCGCCTGTGTCGTGAGGATGTCGAAATACAGCTGATGGACGATCAGCGAGATTGAATTTTGCGCATCGGTTTCATTGATGCGAGCGATTTGAACATCCGCTGCTGCCGCTCGATCGCCTGCATGAATCTTGAACATCTGCGTGAACGGTTGGATCAGGCCCGTACCGCTTGTATAAGCTGCCTGCGCGCCCTGACCAAGCCGGAGCGACTCACCGGGGATGGGACCTGTAACGCCTGAATTCCCAAATGCTCCAGCGGGAACGACAACGCCCTCAAGCTCCGTGAGATAGAGCACTGTCGACTGATTGCTAATACGCGGATAGTAGTTCGATTGAGCAATGCTCCGTTTCGTCTCGCTCTCGGCCACCGAAAGACTGGCAAGTTTGAGACGGCGATTCTGCTGCATGGCCATCTCGATAGCCCTGGGAAGAGTTAGCGATACCGTGGGTCTTCCGGCACCTTCCTGACTGGCAGCTTCCTTATCTTGCGCAACCATGCAGGCAGCCATAGGGAAACAGAACGTAAGCGTGATGAGTACTACGTCAAAACGCAAAGATCCGCTCAAGATCCGGTGTGTTGCGCGCGTCCTTTGGCATCGTTTGTTCATTGGCATCATGCCCTCTGGGCTTTCAAGGAAGCGAGTAACTGTTTGTATTGAACCTTCAGAGGTTCCAGGAAGGAGATAATCACCAGGCACGCGACAGATGCGCAGGCCAGTAGTAAGAAACAATCGGTTATCGCCAGAGTGAAGGCCTGCTTACGAACAGTCAGAGCAAGTAAGTCTGACGCGCGTCCCAACGCGACATCGTGGGTACTGGCCTGCGCTCCCATCGCTGCGGTGAGACCGGCGATCCGTTCATTGGTAGCGGGCGAACCCGCCTGCACATGCAGGCCTACGATATTGGAGTGGAACTGCTCGCGAGTCTGCAGGAAGTGCTGCATGAACGTGGATCCAATCTCGCCGCCGAGAAGACGTATCGTCTGGAAGAAGCCAGAGAACGTCAGAAGATCAATACCCCGGCTCATCGCGCCGGAGTTCAGAATGTCCAGGATAAGCGAGCCAACCAATCCATTAAATGCAAGACCTTCTCCCAGCGCGAGAACCAACTGGCTCGTCATGAAGTTTGTTCCCGACCAGGCAGACGAGAGGCTGGCATTCATCAAACAACCCAGCCCCATCAGAGCGAAACCCGAACCAAGGATAATGCGATTGTCGATTCGGCCCAGGAGATAGACGGCGAAGAGGCCGGCAAAGATCTGTGGGATGGCAAGCCACAACAATACCGGACCAACTTCTTGATTGTTGTAGCTCTGAACGCTTGCCAGATAGCTGGGGACAACGACGACGGCAGAGAGCAGCATAAACCGGAAAAAGACAAGCACAAACGCCATTAGCAAAGGATTGCGCCGGCGGATAAAGGGAAAATTGATCAGCGGGTTTGGCAGCAGGAAGTGCCGCACCGCAGCGCAAACAACAAGAAATATGCCTGTAACGAACAGAGCGACGAAGGTCCTTGAGCTCCACCAGTCCAGTCGCTGCCCCTGATCGAGAGCTCCAAAGACCATCGCAGCGCCCAGACTGAAGTATAGGAAGCCACGCCAGGATGGCGTCGGTTGTCCAGGCTTCGGTTGAGGCAATGGTTGGGGAGCAATACCGAGATAGACGAAGATCATCATCAGCGGCGTGAGGCAGGCGTCTGTCCAGAAGATCCAGCGCCACGACAGCGACGTCATGAACCATCCCTCGTAAGAATGAGCAATATGGGTCGAGACAACAATGTCTACGGCATAAGCGGCGATGCCGTAAAGCGCATAGCGTTGTGGGATATTCCGGAGAATAAAAGACAGACTTAGAGGATAGAACGTCCCCGCTGCCAGTCCTGCAAGAACCAGGAGGGTGATAAGCAATGAGTAGTGTGTTGCAAACGGCATGAAGGCGCAGAGAACACTAAAGATCGCGGCGCAGGCCAGAAGTACACGTCGTGGACCAAGCAGCCCTCCCAGATAAACCGAGAACGGCCCGATAAACATAAGACCCATGTTGTACGAAGTGCCTATCCAAGAGGCCGCATCGAAATCAAGATGGAGTGCGCCGCGCAAGTCCGCAATGCCCACGCTCAGCAGACGGCCTAAAAAGGTTGCAAGCGCTGCGCCGAGCAGAACTCCGGCAATCCCCAAATAGGGGTTATATATTCGCCCGCTCGCATTCTCCTGTGGTGCTTCTGACATGGATAAAATTACCTCGCAGTGGAGCTGCCAGAAGGATGCATTTCGACCTCAGCGGAGAAACCCGGCCGAAGTTGTTCCATCGCGGAGTTTTGGTCCAGCACGATTTTGACTGGAATTCGTTGGACAACCTTGGTGTAATTTCCCGTTGCGTTATCCGGCGGCAGGAGAGCAAACTGCGATCCGCTCGCTGGCGAAACATCTTCGACATGGCCGTGGAAAGCTATGGATGGAAGAGCGTCGATCCGTACATCGACACTGTCGCCTCGGCGAACATGTCCCAGTTGGGTCTCCCTGTAATTTGCCTGAATCCAAACGCCGCTTTGTACCAGGTCGACGACTTGAAAGCCGGCTCCAACCAGTTGTCCTGGGTGGACACGAAACTCCCCAACGGAACCATCGGACGGTGCAAAGATCTTCGTGTAGCTGAGATTGACCTGCGCAACGGTAATGGCGGCTTTTTTTGCTGCAATCTGTGCGAGTAATCCAGCGTCTTTCGCATTCAATGCGGATCGCTGCTGCCTCGCGCCGGCCAGAGCCGCCTGGGAGCTTGCTGCAGTGGCCTGAGCTCTTGCGAGATCGGCCTGATGCCCTTGCAGAGCTGCGACCACACTTAGTCGTGCCGCTTGCGTCTGTTCAAATTGCTGCTTCGTTGCTGCTTTGTTATTGAGTAAGGCCTGCTGCCGGGCGAACTCCGATTCCGCCTGGTCAACGTTTGCCTGTGTTGCGGCAATACCTGCATGCGCCGCGGCGACTACTGCCTGTGCTTGTGCTATACCGGCCTCGGCAGCAGCTACATTCGCATCCGCAGCGCGCTTTGCATCCTGGTTGCCGGAGTATTCAGCCTTCGCGGCTTCGAGCGCGGCCTCAGCCTCCCTGACGATCGCCTGATAGTCGTCGTCATCCAACTCGACAAGCAGCTGTCCTGCCTTGACTGCCTGATAGTCATTCGCGGACACGCGTCGTACCGTCCCACTGATGCGGGTACTCAAAGGTGTTTGATCCGCCCGCACGTACGCATCATCCGTTTTTTGAACTCCAGCCCCAACCTCGTCTCTCCAGGGACTTCGAATGAGAAGAAAAAGAGCTACAGCTATCCCAAGCACCACAATTGGGACGACAGCGCGTTTAATCATGGTTTATGAACACCCTCCGTCGTTCCGTTAAATGATTTCTGCGACCTAGAGTGTCTCATAGTAAGCAAAGCACACCAAGTTCGCTCTATGTTTTAGTAAATGCCGCTCATGCACAAACGCTGTCCCTCGCTCCCAGTCAACATCTCGGCAGACAAGAAGCCGATCGCACACTTCACTCTGGAAGGCGGCAATAATGGCGTGGCCAAAAAAAAGTTCTCACTCCGGATCGCGAAGCCGCTCCCGTACCAGTCGGATCACACTGATCGCATTGTTGATCCACTTACCGAAGAGCCTGTGCTGCGTCTCAGAAAGCGGAGACAGCATCTTCGATATCGCTTTCCATTCGGCTAGTGTGTGGAGATGCGTTCCCGCCAACTGTAGAGACAGGCGCGAGGGGTTTGACGTACGTATCAAGCCAGCGATTCATCTCCCAGAGCATGTGCTGGATGCTTTCATGAGCCTCGTAACCATGTGCCTCCAGAGGAAGAAAGACGAGGCGAACTGTAGCGCCCTGGCCCTTCAGCGCGGCGTAGAAGCGTTCGCTCTGAATCGGATAGGTACCCGTATTATCGTCAGCCTCACCGTGAATGAGCAAAATCGGAGTTTTGATCTTGTCTGCGTAGTTGAAGGGCGACATCTTGTAATACGTCTCTGGCGCCTGCCAGTACGTGCGCTCTTCAGCCTGGAAGCCGTAGGGCGTGAGAGTTCGGTTGTATGCCCCGCTGCGAGCGATCCCTGCACGAAACATATCGGAGTGG
Source organism: Tunturiibacter lichenicola (assembly GCF_051013355.1). Classification (GTDB taxonomy): domain Bacteria; phylum Acidobacteriota; class Terriglobia; order Terriglobales; family Acidobacteriaceae; genus Edaphobacter; species Edaphobacter lichenicola_F. The sequence goes on from NZ_CP132944.1 coordinate 3,565,525, forward strand.
GCCAGCAGATTTGCTGTCATGAACGCACCATAGCTGTGGCCCATCACGGCAACGCGTTTCGAATCGACCACTCCGAGAGACGAGCCATAATCGATGGCTGCTTTAGCTCCGGCAACAAGCTGCTCCACGTAAGTGTCGTTCGGCTGAGCCGTTCCCTCTCCGACGATGGGGATGCTCGCGTTCTCAAGAACAGCGTATCCGGACTGAGTAAAGAACACCGGCGATCCTGCTGTGATCCGCGGGAACCTGTTTGGCGAGCCACTAACCTGCCCCGCGGTGCTGCGGCTTTTGAACTCGAGAGGGTACGCCTCCATCAGCGTCGGAAGCGGACCTTGCGATTTGTCGTAGCCTGCCGGGATCCACAGGGTTGCGGTGAGCTCGATGCCATCGGCTCGCTTGTATTTGAGAAGCTGCTTGGTGGGCAACTTCAGTCCGGCATAAGGAGAGGCGAAGCTGGTGATCTGTTTATAGCCATCGGCGTTCGATTCCAGAGACACCCGGAAGTAATTCGGAGGTTCTGTCTGTGTCTCGCGCCTGACCAGTGCGGTCCCACGGTCGAGCAATCCTATCGGAGCAGCGTAGAAAGGATCCTCACTACGCCACAGAATCTTTTCCGCCCCGCCAGTCAGAGGCATGGTCGCGATGAACGGCTTATCGCCGGTCGGAGTTGCGCCAACAGAGAAGAAATAGACGGACTTGCCATCTGGCGCGAACTGAATAACATCATGTCCAGTGCTGTTCGGCGCCGAGTAGGGCGAACCGGGACTACGATATCGGTCCTGTTGAGAGCCTTCATAGAGTGTGACTGTCGGATTCGCTGGATGTGCCACATCGAATGCGATGTAGCGTATGCGACGATCCGACCAGCGTGCTTCCGTGGCCACCGCAAAATGGGGAGTACCCCAGTCGACGACCGACAACCGCATGGGCGATTCAAGTAGAAGCGTCGGCTTCCCATCGAAGGGTGCGTCCAGTGCGAAGAGTCGATCATGCACCTCGACCTTGGCGTTCGGATCTCCGCGATCTCCGGCTTCAGTCCAGGCCAGCGTGGCTGGCGCGTCACCTCTCCAGTTGTAGTCGCGCGGACCAACTGCGACAGCATCATTCGCGATTGGAAGATAATCGACCAGAGGGCGATCGAAGAGAGCCTTGCGCTCACCTGTTTTGAGATTGAAGACTTCGGTTTGAAGAGGGAACTCGCTGGCCGGGAAGCTGTAGCTGAAAGGTCTGTGAATCTCCTGCACCAGCGCGTACAGACCGTTGGGAGAAACGCTCACATCGCCGATCATGCCCTTCGCCACAGGCGGATGAACCGCGCCTTTGAGCGGAGCAACAACGAGCTGCGCCGTCGCATAGAGCTCGAAGATCGCCTCCTCCTCAGGTGTCTTCAGCATGTCTTCGTAAGTAGGGGCGGGACTCACGTTTCCAAGATTTTCAGAGACGTGCGGGCCCGTCGGTACATCGCTTATCTTCGGCGCGTCCCCTCGATCGGCCGGTACGACTTTACAAAGCAGCCCCGAACTGTCTGGCAGCCACGCGAACGGTGAACCAAGTATTCCATTCAGTCGAACACCCTGCAGCTGTTGGGCGTTTGCGGAAGCAACGTCGATCGTCCACAGTTCAAGCCCCGATGCAGTCCGTTGCACAAATGCGATCGAGCGACTATCAGGAGACCACTGTGGACTGGTGGCTTTGAGAGCCGATGGCAGTCCGCTGATCTGCTTCGCTACGCCACCCCCACTTGGCTGCAGAGAGAGGGAGACGTAGTAAGGCTCACGACTTGGTCCGTTCGTCGCAGGATTGAAACGCAGACCAGCCAGCCGAAAGCGAGGCTGCGCCACGTCCGCGATCGTCGGGAACGTGGCAGGCTGCACCACCAGCAACATCCGGCGGTCCGGCGATAGACGAGCAATTGGAGAAGCAGGCGCGTCGAGGAGTGCCTCAATGGGCTCAGGAGGTTTTTGATAGGTCATAGAATTTTGGGCAACAACGACGCTGCTGAGCAGACAGGCTGATGCTACTCCGGCAAGATAAAACCTTAACAACATAGATCACACCTCGATTGCAGTCTGAAACATCGAAACACACAGTGACACTCGCCTCGACCGCGCAGAAACTCCGAACGCCGCGACTCTCGACACACCTTGCCAAACGATAGAATAGGCTCCCAAAGGAGCATACATGCCTGCTGCCACGCCCCCACCCTTCACGCTCGAGATCGAAGACCGCGGCAGCACAGCCGTCATACGCTGCCACGGCAAACTGTTGGCTGGCTTCACCGATCTCCTCTACGTTCCCGTCTTCCACCTCCTGCCCACCCACAAGCGCCTCATCCTCGATCTCGCAGACCTCACCCACATGGACAGCATGGGGCTCGGCGCTCTAGCCCGCCTCTACGTGTCCGCGAGCACAAAGGGGTGCGAGCTCCAACTGCTTCACCTCGGCAAAAAAGTTCGAGAGCTTCTCATCATGACAAACCTGCTCCCGGCTTTCACCATCGTCGGAGAACACGACATACGAATGTGATCCGCCTGACCGCTTGAGACGGATGCCGAAATTTGATACCTTCCACAAAATCGGATACTGTTTCCCAACCAGAAATATAGACAAACACAATGGGCGTGACCGGGCTCCTCGTCTTAAAATTGTGCAAGGCCTGAACCCTTCGGGACGGCTGACGCATCTTTTCTTTGAAATGGGACGTCGTCGGAGACTCTCTCTATGTGCTTCCGTCACCTTTTCTTGCTTCTCATTCTCGGTGTGGCTCCGATCACCGCGCTGAGCCAACAGTTCGTCGCGCCTGAACTGCCGCGCGGAAGCATCAGCGGCAATGTGACGGATGTGGACGGCCTCATCATCCCTGAGGCAATTGTTAAAGTGAGCGAACCTGATCCGAACCAATCTCGCACCATTACAGCGAATCAGGCAGGATCTTTCGAACTCGAAGACCTCGATCCTGCAACTCCTCACACAATCATTGTGAGTGCGAAGGGATTCTCGGATTGGACCTCGCCGCCCATCACTCTCAAGCCTGGCCAAAGGCTGCAGCTTGTTAACATCACGCTTAAGTTAGCAGTGGTGGAGACGACGGTAGCGGCTGTCACAGTGGAGCAACTCGCTCTCGAGCAAGCCAGGGCAGAAGAGAAGCAACGAGTCTTCGGCATCATTCCCAACTTCTACGTCTCCTACGACAAGAACGCCGTACCGCTTACGAAGAAGCTGAAGTACGAACTCGCCTTCAAAGCAGGCACCGATGTAGCCAGCATCGCTGGCGACCTCCTCTTTGCAGCCATCAATCAGGCAGCCGACACTCCCGACTACCAGCAAGGTTGGAAGGGCTATGGTCAACGCTTCGGCGCTGCCTATGCCGATAGCTTCTCCAACATAATGATCGGCGGCGCCGTTCTGCCTTCGCTTCTGCATCAGGATCCGCGCTACTTCTACCAGGGCACCGGCACGGGCAAATCTCGCGCTGTCCACGCCATCTCAAGCCCATTCATCTGCAGGGGAGACAATGGCCGTCACCAGGTCAATTTTTCAAGTATGGGTGGCGATCTCATCGCATCATCTCTTGCAAATCTCTACTATCCGGATAGCAATCGCGGCCCAGGATTGGTCTTCTCTACCTTCGGCATCAACTCCGGAGCTCGAATCGTCAACTCCTTGATACAGGAGTTCGTCTTGCGCAAGCACACGACCAACTCGACTAAACGCTAAGAGGGCGGTCGGCCAACACCGAATCCTTGTTTCACAAAGCCGTGTGCCCATATCTCGATTCTGAGATGTGGGCATTCGTGCGCCGGTACGACCTCGTCACGGCTCCGGTAACATCCGACAAGTTCTATAAATTCGTACGAATCACCGACAACTAAAACCCAAACTACCTGTTCATACCTAAAACGCAGGTTTCTCTCAGGAGCAAACACAATGCGCACTCATCATTCCGTTCGAAATCTTTTGCTCAGTCTTCTACTAGTAGTCATCTCTTCAACTGCATTCGCGCAGGTTGGCATCTCCGTATCCTTCGGCCCACCCGCACTTCCGGTCTACGAGCAGCCAATCTGCCCCGGCGACGGATACCTCTGGACACCCGGCTACTGGGCCTGGGACCCAGATTACGGCGACTACTACTGGGTGCCGGGCACCTGGGTTCTCGCCCCGCAAGTCGGATATCTTTGGACTCCCGGATGGTGGGGTTGGGGTGGAGGCGGCTACTTCTTCCATGAAGGATACTGGGGGCCGCAAGTCGGCTTCTACGGTGGAATCAGCTACGGCTTCGGCTACTTCGGCAATGGCTATGAGGGAGGACGATGGGACGGAGGACACTTCTACTACAACCGCACCGTAAACAATGTGAACATCGTGAATATTCACAACACCTACAACACCACCATCGTTCACAACACCACAGTCATCAATAATCGAGTCAGCTATAACGGCGGTACAGGCGGTATCGAGGCACGTGCTACGTCGCAGCAGGAAGCGGCAGCCCAGGAGCGTCATATCGGCCCCGTGCCCGCTCAGGTGCAACACTTCCAGACAGCGCGCTCTAATCCGCAGCTCCGCGCTTCGGCCAATCAAGGTAAGCCTCCAATCGCCGCGACCGCGAGACCAGCGGAGTTTAGCGGACAGGGCACCGTCGCAGCTCGCGAAGCGGGAGCTACCTATCATCCACCGGCCAACCGCCCCAACGCCGACTCTCGCCCCGCCAATCCCGCGCATGCCAGCGAAGTTCAGCCGCACGTCGCCCCTCAACCAGCCAGCTCAGAGGACGACAAAGCCAATCAAAAGTATCAACAGCAGCAGAACAAGCTGATTGCAAAACAGAATCAGCAGCACCAGCAACTCCAGCAACAGCAAGAGGCAGAGCATCAGCGCGCCCAACAGCAGAGTGTGAACGACGCACAAAAACAGCAGATGGAGCAACGGCATCAGCAGCAGACTCAGCAGATGGAACAACAACATGTGCAACAGCAACAACACATGGAGCAACGGCAGCCGGTAAGCCACAACGAGGGAGGACATCCAAAGTAGTCACAATGGGATGGACCAGCGGTCCATCCCATTCGACGCAGCGAAATACAAACGGTAACGAATTTCTGTAATAGTGCAAATCCTTGCAACTTGTAACTATCGTTTTACTAAGTAACGTTGTGGCCAGTGACTTTAGGGCGCGCTAACAAGGGTTGTCTGATTGCAGCAATGTATCCACAGCTCACTATTCCGGTCTTGAGCCGAGGGACAACCATGAGATGCACTTCCTTACTTAGCCTCGCGGCGGCTGCAATCCTCCTCGCCCCCACCCTCACCGCGCACGCCGACACTGTCGATGTGTTTACGCTAAAGATCAGTACCATGCCTTTTAACGGCACCACCTGGAGCGCACCTTCAACTATTTCATTTTCGATTCCCGTAGGGCAGCCTCCCCTCACATGGGACGACGCGGGAGAGACCTTCTTCATTTCTCCGGTTGTGGACAATGGAGTTTCATCGGGTGGTTACAACCCCTCCGATCCCACGGCTGAGGAAGTATTTACACCGCGTGGACTTCTTTTGGGGTTCACTCTGCCCACACCAGCGCCACAGCCCGAGTATGATTTTCTGGAGTACGATCTCTTCACAGGACCACCAAGCGCGCCAATCTTCACCCTTGGTACGTATCTCCTGAATCCAAACTTCAACGGTTACTTTTATCCCAACAACGTACACGACGCTGGGTTTGTCGAAGGAGAACTTACCATCAGTCAGGTCTCAAGTTCGCCCTCCCCCGTTCCTGAGCCTTCATCGCTGACACTCTTGAGTATCGGCTTGCTTGGCGCAGCCGAAGCCGCGCGTCGCAGATTCAACCGCACGTAGTTGTTCCTGCCGCGATCCTTGCACAAAAACGAGTGAGCGGTTACATCCGATCTTTCAACAGGGTTCCCTATGTCTTGATCTTGACAGGGTAGGCATCTATGTCACACATCTTCCCAGCTGCACATCTTCCCAGAACGGGAAGCCTCGAAAATAAATCCTCAAAACCTGGCGCATTTTTTCGCACTGAAAAAGTGGCTGCTAAAATACCACATCTACCATGCAATTCACCATAAACTCACCACAAAAAACCACGGTCCAGACACCCGTTTTTTGCAAAATACCCAACAAAACCGCCAATACTCTCAAGGCCAAAAAAACGGCAATTCGAGAAATCAGTTCCACACGAAAAATATCCATATCTCAGGTCCCGGGCAGAGCACTGAACCTCACTCCCCTAAAGGTCGTATCGCCCAACATCGTGCGAACCATGAAGCTGGAAGGATGAGTCTCTACAAGAGCATTCTCCTTGCAATCTTCGTCTCTCTGTCGGCGCACGTCTACGCAGAAGGTTGCCTGAATAACTTGCCTCAGTCGATCCGCTCCGCTGTCGAGCAGGACAACTGGACCATCCTGCAGCCTCAAGACTTAGCAGGCACCGACCTGAAACTCTGGAAGGTCAATCACCCCGGCGAATGCCCGGGAATTGCCTCTGGAGACTTCTATCCCAAAGGCAAACCGGCATTCCTCGTGGCCCTCATCCACCGCGATCAGACTCAGGCAAGTGACCAAAGAAACATGCTCGAAAAACTCACCCTGATCTACTTCAAAAAGGACCAACCCGTCACCGAAGTCATCGTCTCTCCCACCCAGGTCGATGCGCCGTTCGTCGTTTGGAAGCTTCGCCCGGGCCACTACATGGGCATTGATGGCACCAGGGCCTCCATCTCGCGGGACTCATTTATCTACGAAAGACCTGCGGGGTCGGCGAACCAGTTTTACTACGACGGCACTCGCCTCAAATCCTTCGTGATCTCACGATAGTAGCCTCGCAATTCGTGCAGTCCAGGATGATAGGCTCTTAGCCATGCCTGGTCCCACGTTGCAAGACCGACTGAATATCCTGCTTGAGCATCTCGCTGAGGCCGAACGGGAGTACGCCGCCGGCGTACCCTATCCGGACCCGACTGGAGGCGCGTGGCCTGACAAGATCGCAGGGATCAAGAAACGTATCGCCACAGTTCGCGAGATGATTTCCAACGAATAGACCGCAGGCAGGGGAAGTTCTTAACTACGGGGATGTCGACGAATTGTCGTACTGTTGCAGATGCAGCACAATATCTTTCGAAATTGTGGAGGCGGTACTTTTGACAGTCTTCTCTGGTGCGTTCTTCTCCATGACAAACTTCGCCGCGGCAACATAGGGATTCATACTGATCGCAGCGCCGGGCTTATCTTTGCTAGCGCCTTCAGTGGAAGCTTCATAGAGCGGTTTTTCGGGGCGTGACAGATCGGTGAGTGTTACAAACAGCTCCATCTTAGCCTGACCAGAGCCGAAGCCGATGACCGCGCGGTGAAGACGATTGCCCTCATCAGCCTGTGTAAATACTCCATGTACCCAAGCGCCCGTGGATGGTTTGGGCTCGTCGCTCGTTAGTCGCTGAGCTTTGTAGCCAGCCTTCTGAAGATCACTGACGATACCTTGCGACATGGTATCAACCAGCATCTTTGCCTGGGCTGCGGGATCCTGTTGCGCTTTCTTTTGTGGCCGTTCCAGAATTCCCGGCCGTCTCTGACCTATTGCAGAACCCTGATCCACTTGGACATCTTGCGCGTCCAGCTCAAAGTCGCTGACGTAGACCGTCATCTCCTTTGTGAAGGTGTGCCCTGCTGGCTTTGGGGAGCCGACGGGGTCCTGTGCACGTAAGAGCTGTGAGGCAAAAAAGAGTAAGACGGAAAATAAAAAGAGCGCGCGGCATAGCCGATTTGGTTTCATGGGAGCCCTATCAGTAGAGATAGCCAGATTTCTCCGGCGAGACTTGGCCCGGTTGCACATCGCATCTCGAACGAAACCAAATTCTATTGGTAAATACGATGGTCAGCAAAAAAAATTATGAGACTCGCTAGACCAGTATTTGCGAAGCGCAAACAAAATTCTACAAATACGACTGTTATCGGGTACACTCAGGTCGCACAAAAGTGGGCCTGTTATCACTCATTCCGATCATAAGCGAGGTAGGCCATTTTGAGAGCATCAAAAGGCTGTCGGATTCTTATCGTCGCGATTTGCCTCGTGAATAGTGCAGTTTTTTCCTCTGCGCAGTTAGCTGCTCCAGCGACTAATAAGTCCGTCGGTTTGCCAGTCACTGTTCCCTCATGGCCAAAGGTCTTTGACCGGAACGGCACTCATCTTGTTGTCTACCAGCCGCAACTCCGAGCGTGGCAGAAATACCAAACGATGGTGGCCGACAGTGCAGTTTCAGTAACAGATAATGGTGCAAAACCGGTCCTTGGAGTTATTTCCTGGCGTGCTAATACGATCGCCAACGTAAGCGCGGAAACTGTCTTCGTCAGCAATATCGAGGTGCTTGATGCGCGGTTTCCTTCGCTAAGCGCAGAGCAGGAAGCGTTGATGCAGAGGCGTGCCCATCAGCTTTACCCGACCATGACGTTCACGATCGAACTACCTAGAATGATTGCGAGCCTGGAAAAGGTGAACGAGCCTGTCAGGTCAATCGCAGCAAGCGCAGATGTGCCACCGATCCTTGTCACGACGGTGCCAGCGATTATGCTGTTGATCGACGGCAAGCCTGTATTGGTCCCAATTCCAGGCACAACTCTGGAGTATGTCGTTAATACGAACTGGGATCTTTTCTTCGATAAATCTAACTACTACCTATTGAGTGATAAGACCTGGCTCGTATCACGAGAGTTACGTGGGCCATGGGCTATGACAACTAACCTCCCCGCAGACATTGCGAAACTACCCGCTCACGAGAATTGGGACGATGTTTTGAAGGCCATTCCGCCACGACTCGGCGCAATTGTGCCAAACGTTTTGTTCACGGAAAAACCGGCTGAGTTGATCTCATTCAGGGGAAAGCCGATCTACTCAAAGATTATCGGCACGAGTCTCAGCTATGCGATCAATACAGAGAACAAAGTATTCGTCCATCAGCCGGACGGCAGTGTTTACGTTTTGATATCAGGGCGTTGGTTCCGTGCGGCCAGCCTTGAGGGGCCATGGACTTATACTGGCGACTCTCTCCCAGCAGACTTCAAGATGATTCCGCGAAGCAGCCCGTGCCATGATGTTCTTGTTGCCGTACCTGGGACGCAGGAGGCTAGTGACGCTGTATTGCTTTCGCAAATCCCCACGACAGCTATCGTTAATCGTGCTGCAGCTGAGGCGCAGGTCAAGGTAGCTTATTCGGGGACGCCTCAATTCGAAAAGATCCCATCGACCACGATGTACTACGCCGTCAACACACCGGATAAGGTAATTCGTGTTGGAGAACTCTACTATCTTTGTTTTCAAGGCGTATGGTTTGTATCTCGAAGCCCGAGTGGTCCATGGAAGACGGCCGATTCGGTGCCTCAGATCATCTACACTATTCCTCCGACGTCGCCGGTATACAACGTCACTTATGTCGTTGTCTCAAACCCGACGCCAACCACCGTACAGACGAGTTATTCAAGCGGCTATCTCGGGGTCTTTGTGATTGGGATGGCAGTTGGATCCACGGTTGTTTATGGGACAGGGTATTACTACCCTCCCTATGTTTATTGGGGGCCGCACCCCGTTTATTATCCCTACCCTTATTCTTACGGCGTAGCCGCGGTATACAACCCATACACCGGGGCGTACGGAGTTGGGCGTGCTGTGTATGGGCCTTATGGTTCGGCGGGCACAGCAGCCTGGTACAACCCAACTACCGGAACTTACGGGCGCGCCGTCACTGCTCAAAATGCTTACGGCGGCCGTACCTATGCCCAGGCCTATAACCCATGGACAGGAAACTATGCTGCGACCTCGCAAGGTCACAACCAATACAGCCAGTGGGGGAGTTCGGTCGTTACCAACGGCGACAACTGGGCGCAGGCGCAGCATGTAACCAACAGCCAGGGGACCGCAGGATCTTTTCAGACCTCGAAGGGTAGTGCTGGTGCCGGATATTCGGGCGCCAATGGCAACAGCGGTTTCGTTGCAAAAGATGCCAATAACAACAACGTTTATGCTGGTGCCGATGGGAATGTCTACAAAAAGGACTCCAGCGGGAGTTGGAGCAAGTATGACAACGGTGCCTGGACGCCGGTAGATCCATCTACCGGAGCAAGCCAGACCAGGCAGCAGAAACAGAATTCAAATAGCTCCAACACATTGTCGCAGTCACGATCCTCGGGTTCCTCCACTCCCAGCGCGCAAGGAGGAGGTACGTCTACTACGCCTGCAAATGGCAGAGGATTGAACCAGACTACCCCTGGTGCGACTGAGCGAGGAACGCTGAGCAAGCCCGTCCAGCCTACTGCCCAGACTGCTCCTCGTGGTTCTAACTCGCCCAACACGATGGGGCAGTTGCAGAACGATTCACAGGCACGCGCACGGGGAGATCAACTCGAACAATCGCAAAATCGTGGGAGCGGCGCTGCACGAGGTTCACGCAGGCCGCATCGATAGAGAACAGACGCGTCAAATTTTTGTTCTCGAACTCAAAAATTAAAATGGGATGCGGCGGAGAAAAACGTACCGCTGACGCCACCAGCGCATAATTGTTCAAGTCTGCTCATGGAGCGCCAAATGAAAGCCATAACTGTTCTTCGACTTGCACTCTTTTGCGTTGCGGTTTCGTTGCCCGCCGACGGGCAGAAACCTGCAAAGCAGGCGAGTACGCCGCCCATGGATCGGCCTGGAATCTTGCAGGAGTACGACGAAGCTATTGATGACGTCGCCGAACGGGCGATGCATTCCGTTGTAGAGATAGAAGTCACTGGTTTTGGCAAACCCGAGAGCAGCGACGATGAAGACCAGCAGACCTTACAACGGCAGCGTGTTATTGGATCAGGCGTAATTGTCGATCCGGACGGTTACATTGTCACCAACAACCATGTGGTTGCAGGTGCGCTTCGCATTCGAGTGATCGTTGCTCCCACTACCGTCGAGCTGGTAACCGGTCACACTCAGCTGGCGAATTCACAGCGCGTTTATGAAGCGAAATTGATCGGCACAAATCGATATGCCGATCTCGCAGTCATCAAGATCGATGCCCATGACCTTCCGATCATTGCACTGCCTGAACCATTTCACGTGCGTTTAGGAGAGACAGTAATCGCCATTGGATCGCCCCAAGGGCTTGACCACACAATCACCAAAGGGATAGTGAGCGCCGTAGGGAGACAACCCGAATTGGATCGTCCCATGGTTTACGTACAGACCGATGCGCCTATCAATCCAGGCAACAGCGGCGGGCCGTTAGTAGACCGTGACGGCAATCTGATTGGTATCAACACCTTTATCTATAGCTCCGGAGGTGGAAGCGAGGGGCTGGGATTTGCCATCCCGGAACCGGTTGTTCGCTTCGTGTATTACGAATTGAAAGCACGCGGCTTTGTTCCGTCCGTTTCCATTGGGGCTCATGCTCAGTCGATTACCCCCGACCTCGCTGCGGGCTTGAAGTTGCCTCAAGACCACGGAGTGATCTTCTCGGATATCGATAAAGCGGGTCCAGCTGCCGATGCTGGGTTGCGATCTGGGGACATTGTGGAGCTAATGGATGGCGTTCCGATCGACTCGTTCCCGAAATATACCGCGTATCTATATATTCACAAGCGTGGAACGCAGTTGCGAATGGAGGTTTTACGCGGTGGCAAGCCCGTCACATTATTCATCACAGCAATTAATTCGCTCCCCACAGTGGACAGCCTATCGGACCTGACAAATCCAAGAAAAGACTTAATCCCGTCGCTTGGCGTCTTCGTCGTCGATCTTAGTGACCTGATTACAGCAGCATTGCCGGGGCTCCGCTCCAAACATGGAGTAGTCGTGGCTGGCGTTTTGGAAGGAGAGCCTGCTACCCTCACCAATCTCGAAGTGGGCGACGTCGTCCGATCGATTAATGGCAAGCGGCTCAGCACCGCCGACGAGTTGCGGCAACAGCTTGCAAACTTTAAAACCGGAGACTCGGTAGCATTCGAGGTAGAGCGTCAGTCTGTTTTGCAATATGTGGCTTTTGAAATTGAATGACAAGCTTCGATGATCGCCTCCTGAGCGGCCGCTTCGCCTTTATCAGAAGTTGCTAAGAGTGGTTAGGCAGATTGGAGAATCACACTGAGAAATTCGTATCGAGGTTGGGCTGGAATCTGTCACTCCGTACTCTTCATCTTGCTCCTCTGTCAGTTCAGTAGCCAGGTAGGAGCAAGCGGACAGAGTCTGCCCACTGCAGTGAAGACGCTTAGCGGAAGTCCCACGCCACCCCCTACGAACAACGATTCTACTGCGAATACCGCAGCAACCATACCTGAGCCTGTCGATCCACTGGGGCGAATGTCTCCTCATGGATGTGTGCTGGGTTTTCTGCGTGCTGCCGAGGCAAAGGACTATGACAGAGCTACGCAATATCTTGACGGAAAGCGATCCCCAAAACAATCGGAACAGTTAGCGAGCGAGTTGAAATATCTGCTGGATCAGGGAATGTCGACCAGCATTGACGATGTTTCGCGGTCGCCCAACGGAAACATAGAAGATCAACTACGGCTGTCACGGGAGTACATAGGAACGGTAAAGACGCCAAGTGGCGACCTAAAACTAATGCTCGATCTGGTAAAACGCCCCGAGCAGCCTTCGGTTTGGCTCTTCTCGCAGGAGACGCTCAACCTCGTTCCGGGAGCGTATGCCAGCATGCAGCATACAGATTACGAGCATCTTTTCCCAGCGTGGGCCTCCCGAATACGCATCGAGTCAGTGCCGCTGTGGCGGTGGGTAGTGATTTTCCTGTCCCTCCTGCTCGGATTTGGTATTGCATCCGCCCTCACCAGAGCAGTGCTTTGGTTGTTACGTCGGGCCTTTCGTAAGAGGCTATCTGTAGAGGTTGAAGCATCAACTCTAGCATTGAAGATGCCTATCCTCTGTCTGATGCTGGCGTTTATCGCCTATGTGGACAGTGCGCATGCCATTACGGCACTTGGGCGGCATTACTGGGCGACAGCTGGATTCGTCCTGATGTGGGGAGGTGCCGCCTGGTTGTCAATTCGCGTTGCTGACACTGCCATTAGTTTTGCGCGCCAGCACCTTCTACTGCGAATGCAGACAGAGCGAGCTACCTTCATTAGTTTATTGGGGCGCTTGTTTAAGATTTTTGTTGGGCTGGTTCTTATCATTGTGCTACTCACTCATGCTGGCGTGAATGTCTCTGCTCTGGTAGCGGGTTTGGGAATCGGCGGAATAGCACTCGCCCTGGCGGCTCAAAAAACTCTTGCAGATTTGTTTGGCGGATTCTCCATCGTTATGCGTGGGACGATTCGGGTGGGGGACTTGTGCCAGATCGACGGCATCATCGGAACGATCGAAGACATAGGAATTAGTGCACTGAACTTGCGAACGTTAGATCGATCACTGGTCTCGATTCCGAACGCCAAGGTTGCAGAAGAGAAGCTCGAAAATTTTTCCCTCCGCGACCAATTTTGGGTGCATCAACTATTCACTCTGAAAATCGACACTCCTCCTGGCGTTGTCAAAACCGTATCGGATGGCATCTATCAACTGCTGGAGTCTGATCCTGACATCGAAAAAAGCACGGCAAGAGCGAGGCTAATCAACTTGGCATCGACGGGCCCACAGATTGAGGTGTCTGCTTACTTCCGCACACCGCGCGCCAACTGGGCGCTCTTCCTGGCCTATCAGGAGAGTCTGATCCTCAAGATATTGGCAGTGATTGAGACAGCGGGAACCAGCCTTGCGTCGCCAATCGGTCTGTTGAGAACAGACGCGTACAAAAATACGGATTCTCCCTCTTCGGGTATTCGATGATCAACGACGTGGCTGATCTCATATTCTTCCTGATCAACCAACCAGCAAGTGCCAGAACGCAAACGATTGATATACCGTGATCAGTATTGATCGATGCAAGAGAAATTTTCTGACTATATGAAAAAGTTCACCGTTTGATGAGCGGCCGGCACTCAAAAATCAGATTTTAGGATCTTCCACTAAATATTCCCAATCCCAGGTAGGTTATGTCCAAACTCGAATATCCAAGGTAGATCAGATTATAGGGCTGTTATGTGGAGGAGGTGTGGCAGACCTGTGCACTTAGGTTCTACGAAAGTGTCAGTTAATGAAAAAGATGGTGTCGCCGGTGGTACCATTAAATTCCTCAACGAAACGAATTCCTCCAACTTTCGGAGCATGAGCGAATCCGATGTTCGACACTAAAGACTCTCTGTCAGTCGGGGAGTTGATTGAAGACAACTACGAAATTCTCGGTGTAGTCGGGGCGGGTGGCATGGGCGTCGTCTACCGCTCCCGCGACTTAAAGCTGCAACGCATCGTCGCACTGAAGTTTCTGCCCACATCTTTGAACGATGACCCCCGCGAACGAGAGTACTTTCTCAGTGAGGCCCGCATGGCCTCGTCTCTCGACCATCCCAACATCGGTATCATTCACGGCATTGAAGAGACCTTCGACGGACGTGCTTTCATCGTGATGGCTTTCTACGACGGCCTTTCCCTGTCGCAAAAGATGAACGCCACCCCCCTGAATACGTTGGAAGCGATAGAAATCGCCAGTCAGATCGCTTCGGGGCTCTGCGAAGCCCACGCCCACCAGATCGTCCATCGCGATATCAAACCCTCCAATGTCATGCTCAGCGGTACAGGTTCGATTAAGATTGTCGACTTCGGTCTCGCCCGAGCCGTCAATGCCGAGACGGCCACCGTCACCGGAATCGTCGGCACCGTTAAATATGTCTCACCCGAGCAGGCGTTGGGGCAGCGCATCGATCCGCGAACCGATATCTGGTCCCTCGGCGTTGTTCTCGCTGAGATGCTGACAGGCGTCAACCCGTTCGAGCGCAAGACAATTCCTGCAATCCTGGTAGCGATCCTGCACGAACCGCCGCAATCGCTTGATGGTCTGCCGGTCGAACTGCAACGCATTATCTATTGTGCCCTCTCGAAGAACCCAGAGAAACGATACCAACACTGCTCCGAGATGCTCCTAGATTTGCAGCGCGTACATGCGGAGATGCCCGCTGGTTCAAAAAGCAATAGGGCCGTCTCGACAAGAAGAACCACAGGCCGTTCTTCGGAGATGCGGAAGTATATCGAAGAGGCCTCCACCTCCCAATGGAGTAAACCCGATCGCTCACGAAGCCAGTGGCTTCCCTGGGTGATTATTCTCTCCGGACTTGTACTCTTTAGCTGCCTGCTGGCATTCTCCTCAACCCGTCACTATTTTTCTATGTTGCACTTTGGATCCAGCGAAAAACACATTGCTGTTCTGCCCTTCAACGATCTGGGCGGTAGGGTTGACAGTGAGGCTTTAGGACAGGGGCTAATGGACTCGCTGGCGGGCAAGCTTTCCAACCTCGACCTTGGCCACAAGTCTCTCTGGGTCATTCCCAGCAGTGAGGTGCTTCGCCTGAAGGTAACTGATCCTGCTGCTGCCCTTAAACTCCTCAATGCAAATCTCGTTGTCAGTGGAGTCGTCAGGCAC
This sequence comes from Tunturiibacter lichenicola, assembly GCF_051013355.1. Classification (GTDB taxonomy): domain Bacteria; phylum Acidobacteriota; class Terriglobia; order Terriglobales; family Acidobacteriaceae; genus Edaphobacter; species Edaphobacter lichenicola_F. The sequence continues at coordinate 3,581,028 of NZ_CP132944.1, forward strand.
GATGGGAAGGCAGTGGACCTAAGCCTCAACCTGATAGACACCAGAGACCTGCGTCTGATTGGATCGGTGAATGTCGAGGATCAGGGCGGCGACTTGGCGATGCTGCAGAATGAGGCGGTCTCGCGGCTTGCTCACCTGATGACCATCAACGTCAGCACGGCGATGCTGCATGACACTGAAGGTGCAGTTGAGCCAGCGGCCTACGAAGACTATCTTACGGCCCTGGGTTACATGCAGCGCTACGATAAGTCCGGCAACCTGGACAAGGCGATTGACGTTCTCAATGCATCGCTGAAGACAGACCCGAGGTTTGCCTTAGGGTATGCGCAGCTGGGGGAGGCGTATCGACTCAAGTATCAACTCGATCGTGATCCTCATTTACTTGACGAAGCTCAGGCCAATCTTGAGCAGGCCGTGCGAATCGACAGCCATATTCCAGCGGTGTACGTGAGTCTTGGTCGCATCCACGACGCTCAGGGGAAGCGCGATCTGGCGCTTCAGGAGTTCCAACATGCTCTGGATCTCGACCAGAGAAACGCATGGGCGCTAAGAGGTCTGGCCAGCGTCTACCAACACGCTGGGAGGAGTGCTGATGCTGAGACAACGTTCAAAAAAGCCATCGCCCTCCAGCCCGACGAGTGGGAGGGGTACAACTTGCTGGGGAACTTTTACGATGAGCAGGGCAGATATCCCGAGTCCATCTCCGAGTTCAAGAAAGCCGTTGAACTGACGCCCGACAACGCCGAAGTTTACGTCAATCTCGGCGCGACCTACCTAGACGAGGGCAGCACACGGTGTCTTTCCTTAGCCGAGGAGGCACTGAAAAAGTCGATTCAACTAGGCCCAAGTTATCCAGCGTACGCCAATCTCGGCGGCGTGTATGCTCTACAACGCCGACACGCAGAATCGGTCGCCATAACTGAGAAAGCACTACAACTCAATGGGAAAAACTACATGGTCTGGAACAATTTATTGGTAGAGTACGAGTGGCTTCATGACGAAGCCAGAGTTGAAGCAGCCGCGAAGCATATTGTTCCTCTGCTTGAGCAGACGGTGCAGTTGGAGCCGCAGGATGCAGTCGCGCAATCGCTACTCGCAGTGATGCAGGCTAAAAACAGCAAGCGCCAACAGGCAGTGGATCATATTCAGACTGCATTGGCGCTGGGGCCTGAAAATACTATGGTTCTCCAAAATGCAGCCGATGTGTATGAGATGGAAGGTGACCGCAAGCGAGCGCTCAGTTACCTTGAGCAGGCCCTTCAGAGGGGCCTCGATCTAAATTACGCAAAGAAGGACCCAAGCTCACAAGCGTTGTTTCTGGATCCCAACTTTCACGCTGCCAAACCATAATTCGTCCAAAGTAACATCAGACCTCAAGGAGAAGAGTAATGAACCCGTCAAGTCCTGTATGCCTCACTACCGGGGCAGTTGATATCAACATGCAAGCCACTGACTACTTCTTCTTCCAATTGGAAGTTGATGGCGTATTCGAAAGTCCGCACGCTAAAGAATTTCAGCCACATCTTCCTCATGACCGTTCGTTCAAAGCTGGCTCAGTATGGCCCAACCCAAAAGATCACCCGGAGGGGGTCAAACCCCGTGCAAACGGAACCTACACTTATACCTGGACGCCCGATGCCAGCAAACCGAAGCCTCCTACCGAAAAACCAGGCTCGATCCACGTCGGTAGTGGCATGGGCGATAGTTAGTCTAGCTCCAGCCGGTCCCCTTTGAATTTCTTCAAATTCCACCACCCGATCTAAGCTCACCGCCTTTAGGCGGTGAGCTTAGCTCTTCTTTCTTTGCGATACGGCTCGAGGCAACGAAGGCTGATGGCGATCGTGCGTCTGTACCGGCATAGCCGGGCCAAACACTGGAGACAATGACGTGGACCCCACAGATGACGGAAGTATAGGGACTATCCGCGTCGGTAGTGGCATCTGGTCTCAGAACCAGATTGCCATAGTGAACTTCTCCAATTCACCATGGCAATCTGGACTAAATTTCGAGACACGAATGGCCGGGATGCTCACCCCGTTCAGCCTGATACGCCAAATCTCTGAACTCGACGGTTCGATGCGCTCACACGCACAGGACATTGATGTGCTTGCTCCGGAAGACTTCGACCAGTTCTGGATCAATGTTGTCGTCTGTGATGATTGTGTGGATCTGGGCTGGTTCACAAACCTTATTTGTACTGATCATACCCAGCTTGCTGGAGTCGGCGACGGCGACAACCTGGCGTGAATGTTTAACCATCTCTCCAAGGATCAGGGCTTCATCGGACTCGATGACGGTGAGACCATGTTCGGGATGGATGCCGGTAGCGCCCATGAAGACCTTGTCGAAATAAAGCTTTTGGATCGCATGGAACGTGGTCGCTCCAACCATCGAAAATGAACCGGGCCAACGAATCGTACCCCCGGTGAGAGTCACCTTAGCATTTGGCTGGCTGGACAACTCCATACCGATGTTCACGGCGCTCGTAACGATGTGGATCCCTTCGCGATGTCGAAGGCTGCGAGCGACCTGGGTGGTAGTGGTTCCGGGGGAGAGCGCGATCGTATCGCCCTCGAGAACCATTTCAGCTGCTGCTATCGCAATGCGACGCTTTTCGTCGGCGAAACGTTCTTCGCGAAGCGGGAAGGCTGCGTCGAAGCGGAATGGCTCATAGGTCAGCTTGCCAGCCAATTCAACCCCACCATGGGTGCGATGGACCAGACCGCGCTGTTCGAGCTTAATGAGATCACGTCTCACGCTGGCGGGCGAGGAGTTCACCGTGGCGGAGAGATCCTCGACACTGCTTGTCCCCTTTTGCAGGAGAAGGTGAAGGATCTGATTGGCACGATCGTTCGTCTTTGCAGCCACTTGTGTAATTCCTTTCTCTAACAAATAAGGAGTTTCTAGAATTTGTCGATAATCATCAAAATGATCATATGGTCATTTTGCTTTCACTATTTGTGAAAAATGTTTGACAATCGTATGTTCACCTTTCTATCCTCTGCCTCATGGTTGAGGTTTCCGTAGCGTTTCAGAGGCAGTCAGTCCTAAAAATTGAAACGTTTGTCTATTTTCACCTTTCCCTGCCTTTGCTGCAGCTTATTTAGCCAGATGTACCTAATGAGGAGTTGAATGAGGACCAGATTTTTTCAGTATCTTGCCGGGTGTGCGCTAGCGGTCTCCGTAGGCATCCCGGTGACGTTGGCACAGACCGTAACGGGCTCAATTACAGGTGAGGTGACCGATCCGACCGGTGCTGTTATCCCCAATGCCAAGATTACGGCTGAGAACATCGACACAGGCGTAAGGAACATGACGACCACCAACTCTGATGGCGTATACAGCATCCGCTTCCTGCCGATCGGTCACTACAAGGTAGTGATCGACGCCGAAGGATTTTCTTCCGAGACGGTTCCGCCATTCACGCTGGAGATCAACCAGACCGTTAAACTGAATGAGCATCTATCCGTTGGCGCCACCAGTGTGATCGAGGTCGACAGCTCCAGTGCGCCGATCCTCAATACAACCGACGGCACCCTCGGAATCACGGTCTCAACGAATGAAATCGCAAACCTTCCGCTGAACGGTCGAAACTTCTCCTCAATCACGCTCTTCCAACCCGGAGCCGTTACCTCGACTCCGCAGGGATTCGCGGGTACAAACGCGATTGAACGCAATACCCTCACTAGCGGAATCGCCTCGATCAACGGCAACCGTACGCAGGCGAACAACTACACCCTCGACGGTATCGACATGAACGAGGGGCAGAATAATCTGATCGCCTACACGCCTGCTCCTGATGCCATCGGGGAGGTCAAGGTTATCTCGGCCAACGCGCCTGCCACGTACGGCAACGTCAATGGTGGCGATGTGGTTTCCGTGCTCAAGAGCGGCACCAACCAGGTTCATGGAAGCGCCTACGCGTATCTACAGAATCAAACGCTCAACGCGAACTCGTGGAGCAACAACTTCAAGGGCATCCCGATAAACCCCTACACGCAAACTCAATTTGGTGGAACGATTGGAGGGCCGATCTGGAAGGACAAACTCTTCTTCTTTGCCGATTACGAAGGTGTACGTGAGCATACGGGGGGATCGGGTAGCGCTAGTGTATTGACCGATGCGATGCGCGGCGGGGATTTTTCTGCATTGGAATCCCTGAAGGATGCCACCGGCCAGCCAGCTCCTGTGCAACTCTACGACACCCAAAAAAACTTCACTCCGTATATGAACGATCAAGGCATTCCGGTCCTGAATCCTGTAGCGCAGTATCTCTTTGCCCACCCTGAGCTTTACCCGCATGCGAACCGAACACCAACCGATTCCATTGCTCAGAATGATTTTGTAGGTCCGCAGCGCTCTTTCAAGGTAAACAACCAAGGTGATGCCAAGATCGAGTGGAACCCTAATTCTGCTGATAAGATAACCGGCTTCTACTCTCAATCAAACGCATTTGATGGCACGGTGGCTGTTCTGGCCATTACATTTCCCTCACAGAACGTCTTCCCGACGAAGCTCTTCGGCGCCACGTGGGTCCATGTCCTCTCTCCCGAGATCGTCAATCAGGCGAGAATTGGGTTTACGCGTGTTCGCTGGGATGACAACATCCCAACCGACCCCACCGGCGCCTTCGGTCTGAATGGCAACTCTCTCGTCGGCATTCCCTTTGGTGTTCAGCAGTATGTTGGGTTCTCCTTTCAGAGCTTCGGTCAGGATCTCAGCAGCAATGGTGGTATCGGCACACCTGCTGCTCCACAAATTCTCCGAGACAACACCTTCAGCTATGGTGACGACCTCACCTGGCAGCGTGGTAAGCACCTTTTGAGCATGGGCGTGCAGGCGGTGCGGTATCAACAGAACTATCTCGTTCAGTCTTCCCAAGGCGCGCTTGGTCAGTTCAACTACGACGGCAGCTTCACCGGCCTCGCCACTGCCGGAGGACTAACCAACGGTTACTCCGGCGCCGATTTCATCCTTGACCGGGTTCAGAATGAGCAAATCCAACTACCCGGCGCCCTGGTCGGCAACCGGCAATGGCGCGCCGCCGCATACTTTCAAGACGATTGGAAGGTTACCGGTAAGCTTACCTTAAATCTTGGCTTGCGCTATGAATACGACCAGCCCTGGACCGAGGTCAACAACAAGACAGCTAACGTGCTGCTCAGCTCGGGCACGGTCGAATATGCGAAGCAGGTTCCGGTCGGTGCGCCTGCTGGCTCCATCGTCTGCGACAACCCGGCCTGCTACCAGCCAAACTACGCCCAGATCATGCCGCGCATCGGTTTTGCGTATCAAATGTCACCCAGATTTGTCGTGCGCGGTGGATATGGTGCGACTAGCTTCTTTGAAGGAAACTCCAACAACCAACGTCTCACCTACAACTCACCGTTCGTCCAGTTCAGCCAGCTTACTGCTGCTCCCCCAAGTCAAGGCAACGGCGGCGCCCCATTGGCTGCGTCGCAAGGCTTTGCTGTCAACGCCAATTCCGTTACAAACGTTGGTTTTGGAGCTTGGCCGCAGAATATTAAGCCTGCCTATATCAATGAGTTCAATTTGACGACTGAATACGCGATCAACAGCAAAACTTCGCTGACGATCGGATATGTCGGAGAGACCGGACAGCATATCGAGGATTATCGAAACGCCAATCAACTTACTACTACTCAGGCTGCCAACATAGCAGCTCTTCCATCGGGTGCCCCCCTTCCTGCGGCAGATTTCGCTCCCTTTGCCGGGCTGGTAGGCCAAGGCAATCCGTTACTGCTCACAGAGTCTGAGGCAATGATGAACTACAACGCTCTTCAGGCCTCGCTGCGTCAACGTGCCAGCAAGGGCTTTGAGTACACCATCAACTACTCATATGCCCGAGCAATGACCAACAGCGCGGGCAACTATGCTGGCTTGATCGATGTCAATACTCAGGATGGAGCCTTCCAAAACGGCTATGACGGTCATGCAGACTATGGTCCGGCACCGCAAGATGTACGGCATAACCTGTCGGCTATTGGCGTATACGCCCTTCCCTTTGGTCGTGGCATGATCTATGGAGGTAACACAAACCGAGCCCTTGACCTTCTGTTGGGCGGCTGGTCCATCTCAGGCACGGCAATCGCCTACTCTGGCTTCCCAATTTCGATCTTCGGGCCACGCAGCGACGGCACGAATACATTTGGTGACTCTCGCGCGAATCAATTCCGCAAACTCCATTTGCATGGACGCACAGTCGCAAACTGGTGGGGTAATGACCCATCGGCAAGTCCGTGCACTGGAGCGGACAATGGCAGCTGTGCCTATGGCCCGGAGGCGCCTTTCACCTTTGGCACCGCCGCAGTCGGCACCGAGCGCGCACCCGGATTCGATCAGATTGATACCTCAGTCTTCAAGAACTTCCGTATTACGGAGCGCCAGTCGGTCGGTTTTCGTGCAGATGGCTTCAACGTCTTCAACTTTGCCAGCTACGACAATCCTGACAATAATATTGGTGATTCAAACTTCGGACAGATCACCGGAACACGCAGCCTCCCTCGACAGATTCAGCTAGCCCTGCATTACAACTTCTAACCCTAAGCTGACGCATCCATTGTTCCGACAAAATGGATGCGTTCACACTTGGCTGTCTTTGCAGTTTTGGCGCCAGCGCCGGTTCGAATCTTGGGTGGGCGCTGGCCTTTCGTATATGTCTCCTCTTTACACAAGAAAGCTGGTTATGATCAGCTTTCAACTGGAATATCTCTAATGCAAAAGATTGTGTTTGAACTCTGCGCCGAAAGTGTAGACGCCTGCCTCGCTGCACATGCCGGCGGAGCTCATCGTATTGAGCTTTGTAGCGCACTCAGCGAAGGCGGATTGACGCCGAGTCATGGTTTGCTTCAGGAAGCAATACAAAAAAGCGGTCTGCCAATCCATGTATTAATTCGTCCGCGGGGAGGAGACTTTCTGTACACCCCATCAGAGATGGCAGTAATGCGGGAGGATTTGGAGTATTCCCGTTCGGTTGGAGCAAGCGGAGTGGTTTTAGGTGTGCTCTGCGCAGACGGTACTGTCGACATCGAGCAGACACGTCATTTTGTTGAGATGGCAGGCCCACTCGAGGTGACCTTCAACAGGGCGTTTGACTGCACTGTGTCCAAGGAGCAAGCGCTTGAAGATGTTATTGCCGCGGGGTGCAAACGTGTGCTCACCTCCGGCGGCGAATCTGACGTGGTTCGAGGGGCTGAGTCATTGGCGCGCCTTATGGATCAGGCTGCCGGGAGGATCGACATCGCTGTTGGCGGGGGGTTGCGGCTGAATAATGCTGCAGTCGTCGCGCGCACTACCGGTGCACAGCACTTTCATGGTTCACTGCGGCGTCGTGTGGCGAGCCCTATGATCTGTCGCGGGCCGGGTATGCTGGAAGAGAGCTCTTCTGCCGATACGAGGTTTGTTGTTGATAGCCGAGATGTGCGTCAGATGATCGAGAATCTCAGCAACGCATAAAACGCAATTGCAAAGTCTGAAAGAGCACATTTGGCGATGAAATATTTTCTCGGTCTCGATATAGGGGGCACGAAGACGGCCTGCGTACTGGCGGATGAGCACAAGGTGTTGGGCCGCGCTCAGGCTGGCAGTGCGAAGGTGCTTCGCGTCGGCAAAGCGGAGGCAGAATTGCACTTGAGAGAGGTGCTGGATGCAGTCTCACGCCAGAGTGGTGTTGCACTCTCTGACCTGACCGCATCATGCATAGGCACATCTGGCGCCGCCATACCCAATGTGGTGGAGTGGCTTGAACAGCAGATGGCGATGCGGGTCGGAGGAAGCCTGATCTTATTGGGAGACGAAATTATCACGCTCGATGCAGCGTTCCCGCAGGATGCCGGTGTCGTGGTGATTGCTGGAACCGGCTCGAACGTGATTGGGCGCGGCCGCGACGGAAGGGCAGTGGGAGCGGGAGGATGGGGGCCTGCTCTTGCCGACGAAGGTTCAGGAAATTTACTAGGACAACAGGCGCTGCGGGCTATCTTTGCTGCTATCAATGCTGGCGAGGAACCTCCATTTCTGCATCGAGTTCTCAGCAAGCTCGGCCTACAAACAAAGGATGATTTGGTGGCGGTTGCCAATGCGTATGGTTTTTCTTTCGCACAGATTATGCCGGTAGTTGCAGAGGCAGCGCGTGATGGCGACAGCTTAGCGCAGGCGACGCTCGAGCGTGGAGGAGTAGAACTTGCCGGACTTGTGCGCCATGTGATCCATAGACTGGTTGCCGCCGAGCCTGGCATCGACGATGGACTAAAGATCGCCGGCACTGGCTCCGTCTGGCAGCATGTGCCTGAGGTGTCGGATGCGATGCGCCGCACCTTATTGTGTACCTATCCCTTGCTGAATTTCTTGTCGGATCCGGTAGATCCATTGGAGGGCGCTCTCTGGCATGCCCGACATGCTGGGGCTGACTTGGCGAATTAGTCTGCCGTCCTGCAGGCCGGTCATAACGATAGCTGTTCATTTGTGTTCCGGCAAGATGCTCCAGATGGCACTATCTTCTTCGCCAAGAACCCAGGCGCAAATGCCTTGCAGGTGATTCTCAGCAGCGAGATTATAGCGATCTGCAAAGCCTCGTTTTTCGGTGTAAAAGATCCACTCGCGCATCTGATCGCGATAGAAGAAAAAATATGTAGTGTGGTCCTGAGCGTCCCACATCTCTTGCCCTTGGTAGGTATCCCGCAAAGATTGCGCGTCGACGGCGCTAATGTAATCGGCGGTGATGTTAGGTTTTTGCTCTTTTTCATTTAGCCCTGGGTCTCCGGCATACCAGTGGTAGCCATACAGAGCAATGCCTAGAGAAAGTTTTTCCTTTGGCACGACCTTCAGGGCATAGGCTAGATTCTCGTTCACCCACATCCATCCGCCGACTGGTCCAGGCGTCGTCCAGCGCGTGTGCTGATCGTAGGTCATCAGACAGAGCAGGTCGACTGACTCACCGAGTGCTTTGAGGTCAAAAACTCCGCGCCAATCCGAGAAGATCCACTTACTGAACGCACCGTGACTGGGATGTCCTGGGGCGTTTGGAACGACAGCGATCTGCAGTTGCAGATGCTCTTGATGCATTGCGTCGGCAATACGTTTGACCGTTGCCGAGAGAGCATCGCGGTCTGTCCATGCGATATTTTCGAAGTCGAGCTGGAAGCCGTCGTATCCATTCTGCTTGCATTCCGAGATAAGCGATCCGGTCATCGCTGTTTGCGCCTTATCGTTTGTCAGCAGTGTGTGAACTCCAGCTTTGTCGAAGATGGCGACAATAGGAAAGAGTAAAATGTGGCGCTGTTTTGCCGCGCGCTCGACAGTGGGGTCCGGTTCTCCATAGACCAACCCATTCGCATCGACGTTATACCAAGTCGGCACAATGATATCGATCTTGTCTTGGTGCTGTATGAAATCGCGGACAGAATCAGAATGGTCTGTCATGTAGAAAAGAGTCTTAGTCTGGGCCAGAGCACAGGGAACGGTCAGTAATAAACAGAACAGGAGTTTCTTCATATGAACTCATTTTGGGGCCAGCTTGATTGATATGTGTGGGTAATGCGTGTGGCATAGTTGCGAGATATGCCACACACTTCATATTCCGTAAGACGAAGACTGCGTAGTTCGGCAGGATCGATCTGCATTTATCAAACTAAAACAGTCTATGCACCTGCGAGGTTCAGTGACGGCGGAATATCCTCTGTCTTGGAGCCAAACTCGAGGTTAGGCTCACTACCCATTTGAAATACGATGCGCGCGCCATTGACGATGTCGCGATGATTAAACCAAGAGCGCGTGTACGGCTTTCCGTTGAAGGTGATGGACTGAATGTACTGATCGGACGGTGACTTTCGGTGTGCTACGATCTCAAGTTTCTTTCCACCACCGAGTTGCATACTGACGTTATCGAACAGTGGAGTTCCGAAGATGTAGTTGCCGCTTACGGGGTCGACCGAGTAGAAGCCCATCGAGCTCATGATGAACCAGGCCGACATCTGACCGACGTCTTCATTGCCCTGCAGCCCGTCGGGAAGAGCCTTGTACATGGTCTCCATCAACATACGCACGCGAGCCTGGGTCTTGTGTGGCTGGCCAGCGTAGGCATACAGGTAGGCGATGTGATGCGACGGTTCGTTACCGTGTGCGTACTGTCCAACAAGACCGGCGATGTCTGGAGGAGCATCTGCAGGTAGCGTCGATGGTTGATCGAAGAGCTCGTCCAGCTTGGCGAGAAAGAGCTTTTGTCCGCCCATGATCTCGATCAGCCCTGCTGCGTCATGCTGAATGCCGAAGGTCGTCTGCCAGGAGTTGGACTCTGTGAAGTCGCGCCACTTCTTCGATGTCCCCATCTCGATTGGGCTGAAGGGCGTCGCCCATTCACCATCTGAGAGCTTAGGCCGGGCGAGATTGATGGAACGGTCGTAATAATTTCTGTAGTTGCGCGAACGCGCAACAAGCATTGCTGCATCGTCAAAGTGCCCGAGCTTCTTCGCCACATGCGCGATCGACCAATCGTCATAGCAGTATTCGAAGGTTTTACTAACCGACTCCTCTTCCAGATCGCAAGGAATGTAACCCTTTGATCGGTAGTAGCCAAGACCGCGGTAGTCGTCCACCATGGCCCGTTTCATCATCACCTTATAGGCGCGTTCGTAGTCGACACCGGCGACGCCCTTATTGCAGGCTTCGGCAATGACTGCTGCAGAGTGATAGCCAGTCATTGTGCCAGTCTCGCAACCCTGGAGCGGCCATACCGGCATACCCGATGGGCTCTCCTCGGCCATGCGAATTAGAGTGTTGGCGAAGTCGGGAACGCGATCAGCGCACATCAGCGTGTACATGGGATGGGCAGCGCGATAGGTATCCCACAGCGAGAAGGCGGTGTAGTTGTGCTGGTTGTGGGCGAGTTGATGGATCTGCTTGTCCATCCCACGGTATCGGCCATCGGCATCATCGAAGAGCGAAGGCCCGATTGACGCGTGATAGAGCGCAGCATAAAAGATTTTGCGATGGGTCTCATTCTCCGTCTGAATACTGATGCGCGAAAGTTGCTGGTTCCACTTATTGCGTGCGCTACGACGTACCGCCTCAAAGTCCCACCCTGGAATTTCAACCTTCAGATTGTTTGCTGCAGACTCAGCATTGACGCCAGAGACGCCGGTCTTCACCAGGATCACTGGATTGTGTGCGAGGTCGAAGAACAAGACGCACTTTAGAGACTTTCCAGTGAGCGGCTGTGTCCCCGCTGGAACCTCTGCCCCCTCTTGATAAAAGACAATGCGAATAGGCTGCTGCGAGAACTGCATCGTGAAGTAAATCTGTCGTCCATCGCCCCAGGCCTTGGTGGTACGTCCTCCGGCAAGCGTGTCAGCGGCGGTGTGCTCAAGCGACGCCGTGACCACTGCTGACTGGCCGTTATACGCGTAGCTGTGCTCGAGATCGACGATGATGTGCCCGGTTGCTGGAGCGTTCTTACCAGTAGGGAAGGTGTATCGGTGCAGCCCAGCGCGCTCCGTGGCAGTCAACTCTGCGTGAATGCCGTAGTCCTTCAGAAGAACGGAGTAGAACCCCGGCTCAGCATGTTCGTCGTCGTGACTGAAGCGCGAGCGATAGCCGGCGTCGGGATTGCTGCGTGGGCCGGGTACGATCTTCGACTCCCCTGTCCCAGGCATCACTAGAAAGTCGAGCAGGTCGCCACAGCCGGTCCCGCTCAGGTGAGTGTGGCTGAAGCCCATAATGGAGGTGTCGGAGATGTGATAGCCGGAGCACCAGTCCCATTGATCGTTGAAGGTGTCGGGGCTCAACTGAACCGCACCGAACGGAACGGCCGCACCGGGGAAAGTGTGCCCGTGGCCGCCAGTGCCAATCTTTATATCCACAAACGAGGAAGGATCGGTTGGGGTCGCCGTTTTGGAACCGTCGATGATCTTGCCGAGTGCGCTAGTTTCCGTTGCTCCGACAGCGCAGACAGCGGAGACGCCGCCGAGGAATGTTCTTCTTGAAATCACTGGTACTCCATCGATCTGAGATCCAATTTGTGCGCGTTATATGACGCAGCAAAGTGAGAGATTAGCTGGGCATTTGAATTTGCTCAGTGTATCTATTATTGACGTAGAGTAAACGGAATGGAAAGATGTATTGATCAAAATAGTGATCATTTTGAAATAATTAATTCAATTAATGTGAGCGGTTATGATCTCGAGTAGACGTAGCTTGCATCTTGTTAGCAACGTAGCTTATCGACTGAAGGGAAATAATGGGTTCAACAATTACTCGCCGTCGTATGTTACAGATTTCGGCAGGGGCGGGAGCAGCGGTCACACTTAATCCGTTGAGCGTGCTAGCCGGTACAGGGAGTGATTCGTTTCCTTCTCGGCGTCCGGCGTTGCAAGACCGAAAATTTCACAGCCCAAGCGTTGAAGCATGCATATCGGATGTGAGTTGTCGGATAGGTGATCCGGAACTGGCATGGCTCTTCCAGAACTGCTATCCCAACACGCTGGACACCACGATTGAGCTGAGCAGCTTCAATGGCAAGCCCGATACGGCAGTTATTACGGGCGATATTCCGGCGATGTGGATGCGAGACTCTTCTGCACAGGTGTGGCCCTATCTTGCGTTGGCGGCCAAGGATGTCGGGCTTCGCCACATGCTCGAGGGGATCATTCGGCGGCAGGCCAGGTGCATCCTTATCGATCCTTATGCCAACGCGTTTATGGCCGACCTTGACGCGCCACCTCTCGAATGGAGCCAGAGTGATGCGACAGAGATGAAGCGCGGGGTTGGCGAGCGCAAGTGGGAGCTTGACTCTCTCTGTTACCCAATACGTTTAGCCTACGGTTACTGGCGTTCAACTGGAGATATTGCTCCCTTCGACCAAAATTGGCGTGCCGCGATGAAACTCGTGGTCGAGACTATGCGAGTCCAGCAACGCAAAGACGGCCCCGGCCCGTACAACTTCCAGAGGACGTCCAAGACTCCTACTGAGACCTTAGCGGGCGACGGATACGGCGCACCGGTGCGGCCTGTTGGCTTGATTGCCTCGGGATTTAGACCGTCCGACGACGCCTGTACCTTCCCATTCCTGGTGCCCTCCAATCTGTTCGCTGTCACGGCGCTCGGTCATCTCTCGCAGATGGCTCATGAGATTTTGCACGATGATTCTTTGGCCAATGAAGCGTCAACGCTGGCCGCTGAGGTTGCAAGAGCCTTACAGCAATGTGCTGTGGTAGAAACCGCAGCCGGATCAATCTGGGCCTATGAAGTTGATGGCTACGGCAGTAAATTGTTGATGGATGATGCAAACGTGCCGAGCCTGCTTGGGTTACCGTATCTGAACAGTTCGCCTGACGCTGCCCTCTACGCGCGTACCAGAAAGTTTGTCTGGAGTGAAGGCAATCCGTGGTTCTTCAAAGGAAGCGCCGGCGAAGGTATTGGCGGCCCGCACGAAGGCAGAGACATGATCTGGCCTATGGCAATTACTGTTTATGCTCTCACCAGCCGGTCAGAGGTCGAAATCGCTCGAGCACTCGCTATGTTGAAGTATGCCAGCGCCGGGTCGGGTTTCATGCATGAGAGCTTCAACCGTAACGACGCCGCGAAGTTTACAAGAAGCTGGTTTGCCTGGGCAAACTCCTTGTTCGGAGAACTCGTTGCTACCGTTGCGGAGAAATATCCTGCGTTGCTCAGCGCGTCACGCTAGACGCGAAATGGCAAACTTCCTCAAGTGGCTGATCTCGTGAGAGCTCGACTGTGCTTCAAAACAGGATCAAGAGCAACTTTCACTATGTACGGTTCATCTGTTTTGCGGGATTACAAGTGGTTGTTGATCGAAAGACTGGGTAGGACGACCAACGTCTTCCCGCGCCAGTAGCCTAGAATTCCGCGCTGATTGATTCTTCGGTTGGTCTCTCTGAACGCATCTTCATGGTCAAGGATGAAATGATTCGCAGTCGTTTGGGTTTCGAAAGTGACGAAATCATTTGGATGAATGGCAACATCATGTCTCAAACTTTCGATGATAGTTGCTGCATCCAGAGTATCTTGTAGCCTGACATTCACCGTGGGCGGAGCTGAAGTCATTCCGCCGACAGAAGTAGTGGACGCTCCCACTACGTGCGTGCTGATAAAGAGAACAACTGCAGGAAGCCAGCTCTCTCGCAGGGTAAATCTCATGTTTTAAGTGTGCGCTACTAGCTGCCAATCGAGGTATCCCCAGAATGGGTGATCGGATCCAGCCCATTCTAGGGATACGTATGTGCTCGGTGTCTAATGTCAATGATTTGCACCATCGATTTGAATAAGCACCAGCGCATTCTGGCTAAATTTGACGTGCAGTACACCATTGCGAAGGGCAGTTTGTTCTGGGAAGGGAAGCGCGGTTTCGCGGTTGAGCTGGTCAGCCTGCACCGGGGTTGGGTTTTTCGGCTTGCCCATCGCAGCCCATTGTGGCAACACGTTGCCGTGATCGCGATCTACACGCTGTAGCTTCACGGTTGCATTGGGAGCAACGCCCAGAATATGGAGCTCCATTTCGCGATCCGTACCGTGTTGGTCTGGATCGACCAGGTTCCATGCGGCAATGGCGATACCCCCATTCGCTATGCGAGTAACGAGTACGTTGTTGGATGGGTTGGCAAGGCGCTGGTCACCAAGTTGATGTAGCAGGCCGAAGGCGTAGTAGCTCGGTTTGTTGATTCCGTCGAAGGCGCGCAGACCGAAGTCACCGCGGAAGGGACCCGTCGTCGGGCCGCCCTCCTCGAATACATCCGAAAACGTCCAAAACGACATCATGTCGACATGACGATCGCATTCGCGCACTGTATTTGCCAGAGCCGGGCCGACGTAGATCGTATCGCGTGCCTCCATCATGCCGGGGACATTCCACTCCGTCCAGAAGAGGGGCAGCCGCGGCATTGCGGAGTGATCGATCTCACCGCGAACTTTCGCAACGGCCCGGCCAACGCGGTCGTCCATGGCGATGTCTTCATTCGTGCCAAACATATTCTTGACTGTATCGTCGGCGTACCCGTGAGTGGAGACAAAGTCGACTGGAACGTTACTCTCTGCGGTGTGTTGCAAGAACTCCGGCACCCATTGCGCCGCAGCCGTGGCCGGCCCCCCGACCCGCAGGCGCGGACTAACACCCTTCAGGGCGCGGGCAGTATGGTCGTAGAGATCGAAGTACGACTCTTGGCGCGGAATGCCATTCCAGAAATCGATATTCGGTTCATTCCACACTTCGAAGTACCACTGCGAAACTTCCTCGATGCCATAACGATCTACAAGATGTTGCGCGAAGTGTTGTATCAACGCGTCCCACCGCTCCATGCTTTTAGGGGGCGATACGTTTTGTTTGTACCAAAAGGGATGGAGGGCGTCCGGATTGAAAGCTAGCTTCTTGGGCATGAAGCTGATCTCGACGATGGGCCGAACCCCATTCTTGAGCAGGCCGTCGTAGATGGAATCGACATAAGCAAAGTTGTAGACAGGATTGCCGTGCTCGTCCTCGTTATAGACGCCTACCTCATCGTGAAGGATAGCGTGAAAGCGAACGTACTTGAAGTCAGCTACTTTTTTTACTGCCCGCAGATCTTCGCGATAAGCCTCGCGCAGCGTGAGGATCGCTCGTCCAGATCCAAACATCTCCTCCCAGAAATGAGGAAAGGGAGTTGACGCGGCTTTTGCATCGACGGTAACAACTTCATCTGTGGTTTGCTGTGCCTGTGAAAGATACGGCCTGGTATTGCACAACAGGATGAAGAGAAGTGGCAAAAATCTACGCTTGATGTGAAGCATCTGACGACCTCGTTCTAAGTTCGAAGGTACTTTTGGCAATTTGCTAATGCTCTTTCGACGCTGCCAACGCGTCTACCTGCAACCGCGGAAGAGTCTGCGCGCCATCGGAAGAAAATTACAAAGCAGGAAGATTCTCTATGGACGTTTTTCCTTGACTACGATCAGGGCAAGTCCGTGCTCAGGCACGCTGATTTGTAGGTGTCCACCTGTGAGATGAACTTTTTCCGGAGGATTCATGGCGCCTGCTGCGCGCAACTGTTTAATTTGATCTTGAGTCAGGCTTCCTGCAGGACGTCCCATGGCGTCAAATTTCTTCACGGCATTGCCGTGGTTGTCGTCGACTCGCCACACCTCGACGGTTGCATTCGACGCTACCCCTGCAAACGTCATGTCAAAACTCTTTGCTGCTCCCGGACTCGTAGGTGGTGGTGTATAGCTTGCCCCCGATCCGAAAGGTGGAGCGTAGTTCCAGAGCGCGATTTCGACTCTCCCATCGTCCGACTTCGTTGCCAAGACGCTCTCGCTTTCAAGTTTAATTCTATGGTCGCCAAGTTGATGCAGCAAGGCGAAGGCGTTCAGCGCAGGCTTCGGAATGCCATCAGCGGCGACAAGTCCAAAGCCGCCATAGAAAGGCGTCCTCACAACGCCTTGCTCTTCAAAAATGTCTGAGAATGTCCAATAGCTCATGGCTTCGGTGAGGCCATCGCATTGGCGAATGTTGTTGGCCATCCATGGCCCCATATATGTGGTGTCGGTTACGTCAGGTTCGTTCGAGTAGCTCGCGTTGTATTCGCTGAAGATGAGTGGCATCTTTGGGTACGGCGAAGCAGCGATTTCTTCATGTACTTTCCTGACGGCGCGATAGACCATTTGATCGCGGGGAATCTGTTCGTCGATGTGGAAGACGTCCTTCGCGGTGTCGTTTGCATAGACGTGTGTCGAAGCGAAATCGACAGGAATGTTCTGGTCTTTGCAGTGTTTCAGGAAGTCCGCGACATATGCGGCCTGGGCTGTAGATGGTCCTCCAACACGAATTCTTTGATTCACTTTTTTAAGCGCCATTGCGGTGTGATCGTACAACTCAAAGTAGGTTGGCATGTTTGGGCGGCCGCCCCAGAAGTCGAGGTTTGGCTCGTTCCACACTTCGAAATCCCAGGTTGCTACCTCATCGATGCCGTATCTTGCAATCAAATGCTGGGCGAATGCAGTGATCATCGCGTCCCACAGCGCGTAATCTTTCGGCGGGGAGACGACTGGCTTATAGAAGAATGACTGCGTCTGGTTCGGATCTGCGGCCATCTTTCGCGGCATAAAGCTTAGTTCGACGAAAGGTCGCACACCCGCGGCTAGTAGGCCATCGTAGATCTGGTCGATGTAAGAGAAGTTGTAGATGCCAGCGCCCTTTACCTTTTCTGCTGCTTGGCCGGGGTTTTGCGTCATTGCGTCAGGATCGTAGAGGCCGACTTCGTCGAGGAATATGCCGTGAAAACGCACGGCTCGGAGATCCGTGACGTTCTTCACTGTGTGGAGGTCATCGCGATAGCTTTGTCGCAGTGAGAGGATGGCGCGGCCGGAGCCAAAGATTTGCTCCCAGAAATGGGGGAACGGGGTGGTTTGGGCGCGTGCGTCGATCTGAATATGCTCTGTTGTCTGAGCGTGAAGTGCTATCGGGCTGAAAAGGCTGAGGCTAAGTGCGGCAAGGGCGAGTGTGCGACGTCGAATCATGAGAGGCGTCTCCATGTCATGCAGCGTGTGGTGATTTTGTGGTCACAACGTGGTTTTATGGTGGTGAAACGTGGTGAATTGTAGCCTCTTAACGTGGTGCGGAGACAGGAATGACGCGGCTGTTTGCACTTTGTGCGCTAAAAAAATGCTGGTGGCAGAAGTGCACCATAAATGAGGCAGCCACTTTTCTGGAGAGAGGCCATCGTGTGACCTCATGGTTCTGGCCTCATGCTTTGATTTCACTTGGCACTCTAAAGGTGGATCGTTTGTAGGGAAAGAGGATGCTCCTGATGAACATCCTCTTTCTTTATTTTGCGACAAGCGACGTTAGAAGCTGAAGCGAGCTTGCAGGTTGACGATACGGCCACTGAGAGCTGACTGTGCCTGGCCGAAGTTGGTTGCGGTGATGTTATTGGAGACGCTGTTCGGGTTGAAGTTGAGGTTGTTTAGGAAGTTGAAGGCGTCGGCGCGAATTTCGATCCTTGCGTTTTCGCCGAGTACGGGCATTTTAGGCAGGCCGAAGGCCTTGGTGAGCGTTCCGTCGAGGGATTTGTATCCAGGACCTACGAGTGAGTTTCTGCCGACTCCCGGAAGCTGCGGGACGCCGGAGCCGGGGGTGAATGCGGGCGTCACGAAGTAGGCGGTCCCGGTCTCCGCGGCGGCCAGGGGGAAGTTCTGATTGACGCCGTTGCCTACGCCGGGTCCGGATTTGAAGGCATCGTTGCTGTGATTGTTGTGCGCACCGCCCAGATAGGCAGCGGGACGAAGGGTGGTGTAGCCGCTGTTGGGGTAGTAAAGGTTGCTTCCGGTGCTGACACTTGGCGTCCAGGGGAAGCCGGTGTGGAGGTTGAAGATGCCGCTGAGAGACCAGCCTCCAACGATCTTTTCAAGCCAAGCGTGACCGCCGCTGAAGATCACCGGTTGCCAGACCCCGTAGATCTTGAAGGCCTTGCTTACGTTGTAGTCTGAGGGGCCCCAGGCGAGGGATGAGTTGAAGGGATACGGATCTTCGTAGTAGGGCTGTGAGGTGTTGTCCAAGCTTTTCGACAACTGGAACTGAGCGTCGACCTGGAAGCGATGCGCCATGGCCTGCTTGAAGCCGAGGAGCAAGGCGTTGTAGCTAGCAGCGCCGTAGTTGCCGAAGTAGTCCACCTGGTTGGCGAGAGGGTTGAGAGGAATACCGTTCGCTATGGCAGTGACGTAGGCGTTGGACTGGATGATGGTGTGATGCGCTGCGCTGCCCGAGTATCCGACGGTGGCGACGAGTTGATGGCCGAGATCGAACTGGGTATCGAGCGAGTAGTGCTCTGTGTAGGCTGTGGGCAGATGGGCGGGAAAAGCAGTGAGGCCGATGCCGCCTTTAACCGGGAGACCGGCACTGTTAAAGGTACCGATGGTATTGGGGTTTGGAGGAAAGCCGAAGAGCGAGTGAGAGGTTGGCGCGATGGCGTAGAGGATAGCCGGATTGATGGAGGTTGGGCCGCCGCTGGTGAAAGAAGCGTTAATGACGCCCGGCGGATTGTTGTATGCGTTGCCTGTGATGGCGATCTCCTCCTCGTCGTAGTTGAGTCCGAAGCCGCCGCGGAGGACGAATTTACTGTGGAATGCGCCTGGACTCCAGGCGAACCCTAACTGCGGGCCGAAGTTGCCCTTCTGGGGACTCCAGAGGTTGCCTCCCTGTCTGATAGAAAGGCCCGTGAAGGTGTTGGCTCCTGAGCCCAGAACGACGGTGCTGAGGTTGTTCTGCTTGGTAGAGAGCGAGTCGAAGTAGGTATAGCGCAGGCCCAGATTGAAGGTGAGGTTGGGACCGGCCTTCCAGTCGTCCTGAACGAAGAAGCCCCAGAGATTTTGGCGGTCGTCCTGCCGGTTTGTGGTGGGTGTACCGGTGATCGGGCTGAAGCTGCCGTTCTCTGTATGTGGAGCGTCGTTGAGGAAGTCCCAGATGTTGTAAAAGTTGTAGCTCGGTCGAGCGGCGTAGGTGGGGTTGTTGAGGTAGGACAGACGAGTGAGTTCGCCGCCGAATTTAATAGTGTGATTTCCCTGGACCTTGGTGGCTACGTCTTTGTAGGTGTAGGTCCACTGGTTGAAGTCCGCAGGTCCGGGAAAGCCGAAGGTCTGGAAGGTGTTTGCTGTGTTTGTTGCAGTGAGGCTGCCGATGTTGTCGACTGTGTCCTGCGGCAGCCCTAAGGGAGCCTGTGGGTTGGAGGCGACCTCATTGAATCGCCAGCCTGCAGCGTTGGCGCGGGCCTCGTTGAGGAAGGTAGGAGAGAAGATGTGGTTCCAGATGACGGAGAAGGCGTCGTTGATCTGGTCATGATGGAACAGGTTATAAGGGCGCACAGGGCCGTTGTAGCTGGTGCTGGAGACGGGCACCCAATAGATGGCGAAGGCAACGTGATCTTTTTTAGTCACGTCAGCATCGAGACGTCCGTTGTACTGGACATCGGTGTTGGAGGTGGGATTGACGGTGGTAAAGTCTGCGATATCCGGTGTGTTGGAGAGACCGTTTCCTACACCTGGATTTGTGGGGTTCTGGAAGGTGAGGTCCTGCGTGCCGAGACCGCTGGTGAGGGGGGAGCCGAGATTGAGGCCCTGTCCTGGAATGTGATGGCAGTTGGTGCCTTCAATGAGACCGATGCTTGCGCAGTTCTGATCGATGAGTCCGGATGAAGCTACGCCAGCGCCGGGGAAGGTGAGAAAGGTTGCGGCGATGCTGTTGGGTGGTGCAAGCGCGTCGAATGCGGAGGTGTCGTACCAGCTTGTTGCGGTGAGCGAGGAGCTGTTGCGAATGGTCTCGTAGGCGAAGAAGGCGAAGACGCGGTCTTTCCAAACGGGACCGCCGACACTGCCGCCGTACTGGTTGAACTGCTGCGTATCGCGAGTGAGGCCTTTTTCCGCAGGCGTAGTATTTGCCGGGTTGTAGAAGGACACGCCGTTGTAGCGTTGGTAGGCGTTGAGGCCGGGGCGGTTGGCGCGGAAGAAGAGGCTGCCGTGCCAGTTGTTGGTACCGCTCTTTGAAGTGACCTGCAAACCGGCTCCGCTGAAGCGACCGTTTTCCGCGTCGTAGCTATTGGAGACGATTTTGACGTTATCAACAGAGTCTTCGTTGGGGGTGATGATGGAGGCTCCGCCCCAGACGGCGCTGACGGTGCTGATGCCGTCGATGCTGATGCCGTTGCTGGAGTTCTGCGCGCCGTTTGCGATGACCTGCGGATTGTTTTCAGTTTGAAAGATGCCTGCGCCGCCGGAGGAGCCTCCGGGGCCGGTGGTGCCGGGAAGGTTGTTGGTGCCTCCGCCTGAACCCTGGGAACCGTCGCCGAAGACTCCGGGGGCAAGTTGGGCAAGCTGGAAGACATCGCGGCCGGCTGAGGGAAGGTGCTGAATCTGATTGCTGCTGACGACGCCGCTCGTGGATGCGGTTGCAGTTTCGAGCGGGGCGATGGCATCGCCCGATACGGTGACACTGGTGCTCGCCTCGCCAAGGGCCAATTGAACGTTAATCGCGTTGGCCTGCTCTGGAATGATCTGCACGTTCTGAATGAGCTGCTGCTTGAAACCCTTAGCCTCAACGGTCAGGTTGAAGTGATCGGGCGGAAGTGCATTGAAGTTGTATACGCCGCTGGCGTTGGAGGTTGCCGTGACTGCGTGGTTGGTGTCGGCGTCGGTCAGAGTGAGGGTGGCTCCTGGAATAACTTCGCCCTGCGGATCGGTGACTGTGCCCTGGATGGATGCTCGGAACTGAGCCTGTGCGACTGTGGTGCTGAGGCACAGAATGGTGATGGCGACGACTGCCCGGCTCAGCAAGTACTGCCGTAGTCTCGGGCGTTGGGGGGATTTTTTTGAGTCAAAGTGAAACATGAGGCCTCCTGAGTGGAAACGCCGGCAACTCGCGCTTCTAGGCGCTTTGATGCTGCGTTCGTACAAAAGGTAGGCATCTTAGGCAAACGTTTAACCTCAAAGACTATGCGCGTCCATTGAGAGGGCTGTCAATGGCGGGCGGGCTCCGTGGCAATGCGATGAAGACACACAGAATCGGCTCGCATAGATAGCAAGATGCTGCGGCTGATGATTTGGTCATCGGATTGAATATGCCTAAGCGTTACCAACTGGACAAGGTGATACGCAAGTGACACGCGCTGCGCTAGGATGATCAAGACTCTGGACAACGAAGCGGTCGGACGTCTATTACCCGATGGCGTTGATTAAAAGTTCAAGGATGAACGAACCATTGATGAACCGAAGAAGTTTTGTCGTCGGGGCTGGAGCAGCGTGGGCAAATGCGAGTGTGCCTTTGGGGCTGGCGTCGTCCCATGGTGGATCGCCAGATCTGCGCTTGCGAATCGAAGCTTGTACGTTGGATATTGGCCGAGGAGTGCAGATCGCGACGGTTGCTTATAACGGCCAGGTGCCGGGTCCGCTGCTCCGCTTGAAGAAGAATAAGCCGGTGACGATCGATGTAACGAATGCGACGTCGAAGCCGGATCTCGTGCATTGGCATGGACTGACTACCGATTCTCTCAATGATGGTGCGGTCGAGGAGGGGTCTCCGATCATATCGCCGGGGGCGACGCTTCGTTATCAACTTATGCCGAATCCGTCTGGGACGCGTTGGTACCATACGCACGCGATGGCGATGGGAGATCTGTCGCTGGCTGCGTATACCGGGCAGTTTGGATTTCTTCTGGTCGATGGTGCTGATCCTGGGCGGCATGACAGGGAAGTCAACCTGGCGATTCATCACTGGGGACCGCACTTTGTCCCAATGGTTGAGACGATGCGTGCCGAATCGCAGAATATGCCGCAGACTTCGGGGTCTGACGTTGGGTATAAGTACGCCACTGTCAATGCGCATATGCTGGGCGCTGGGGAACCGATTCGCGTGAAACAGGGGGAGCGCGTGCTGTTTCGGTTGCTGAATGCGAGCGCAACCGAGAATGTGATGCTCGCGCTGCCGGGGCACACGTTTCGGGTCATCGCGATGGATGGTAATCCTGTGCCAAATCCAACTTCGGTTGAAGTGATTTCGCTGGCAGTGGCTGAGCGAGTTGATGCCATTGTTGAGATGAATTCGCCGGGTGTGTGGGTGCTTGGATCGACACTGAAGGATGGGCGCGATATGGGGTTGGGGGTTGTCGTGGAGTATGCGGGGCGGTCGGGCGAGCCGGTGTGGCACGATCCTGAACCTGTTGAGTGGGATTACACACGCTTCGGTTCGAAGGATTCGGTTGTGCAGCCGGACGAGACTTTTACTCTTACGTTTCGCGATGCTGGCGCGCTTAAGGGAGCGAACTTTGATACGTGGACTATCAATGGTGATGCATGGCCGGATGTGAAGCCGCTGAAGGTAAAGCGTGGAAAGCGATATCGGATGGTCTTTCGCAATGCCAGCGGCGATCAGCATCCGATTCACCTGCATCGACACAGTTTTGAGGTGACGCGAGTTGGGGATCAGACTATGAGTGGTCTCATCAAAGACACGATTAATGTCATGCCGCTTCAGACGCTTGCCGTGGATTTTGTCGCAGATAATCCTGGTGATTCACTACTGCATTGTCATCAACAGCTCCACATGGACTACGGGTTCATGCAAATCATCAAGTACACGGATTAGTGGATGCGCGTGACGAAAACTTCAGCGAAATTCTCAGATATATTAGCCCGCACGGTGGGTATGCGTCGGGTTGTTTTGGTAGTTGTTGGTGGAGTCGTTGTTTCGCTGTGCTTTGGTAGCCGCAAGACAATCCTTGCGGAGGTTGGTGCTAAGGATCATTCCGTCGGCAGGACGGACTGGCCGGTCTATGGTGGTCAGAGCGCGGATGATCGTTATTCTGCTTTGCATCAGATTGATCGCAGCAATGTGGGCAAGCTGAAGGTTGCCTGGACATTCGACACAAAAGAGGCAGGTGGGTTGCAGACCAACCCCTTGATCGTGGGACGAGTGATGTTTGCGTTCACCCCGACGCAGAAGGTGATTGCGCTTGACGCTTCTACAGGAAAGAAGCTCTGGACCTTCGATTCTGGTACTCCGGGACTTCAGCCGACGCGTGGGTTAAGCTACTGGACTGATGGAACACAAAGCATTCTCTTTGCTGGTCTATTGAGCAATTTGTACGCGATCGATCCAGCAAACGGTAAGTTGGTTTCGAGCTTTGGAGATGGCGGCAAGATCGACCTGCGCAAAGATCTTACTGAGGGCGATATCTCGCAGGCCTTTGCCGCTCTCACGTCGCCGGGGCTGGTTTATAAGGATACGATCATCGTCGGCTTTCGCGCACCGGAGACGCGGCCTGCTCTTCGGGGTGACATTCGCGCCTACGATGTGCATACCGGCAAACTCCGCTGGATCTTTCACACTGTTCCTCGTCCGGGAGAGCCAGGGTACGAGACGTGGCCGAAGGATGCATGGAAGGTAACCGGCGCTGCGAACAACTGGGCCGGCATGGCTCTCGATGAAAGGCGCGGCATCGTCTATGTGCCAACGGGTTCGGCTGTCAACGATTTCTATGGAGCAGATCGCATAGGCGACGATCTCTACGCCAACACGCTGCTGGCGCTTGATGCGAATACGGGAAAGCGAATCTGGCACTTTCAGGGTGTCCATCACGATATATGGGACCGTGATTTTCCTTCACCACCCTCTCTGGTCACGGTTCGCTCGCACGGAAAGCAGGTCGACGCCGTGGCCCAGACCACGAAGCAGGGCTATCTGTTTCTCTTCGACCGCACGACGGGTAAGCCGCTCTTTCCGATCGAAGAGCATCCGTTTCCCGCTTCGACTGCGCCCGGCGAAAAAACTTCTCCCACGCAACCAGTGCCACTGTTGCCTGAGCCTTATGCGCGCCAGAGACTGACTGAGGATATGCTCACCACGCGTACTCCTGATGCCCACGCGTGGGCTGTCGAGCAGTTCAAAACCTTCGTCAGTAATGGGCTATTTGTCCCCTTCAGCGTTGATAAACAAACGGTCGTCTTTCCCGGCTTCGACGGCGGCGCTGAGTGGGGTGGTTCGGCCGTGGATGTAAAGACCGGCATCATCTACATCAACGCGAACGATCTCGTATGGACTGGAGGGCTCACCGAGAACAAGGTTGGCGGAAGTCTTGGCTCGAGTGTCTACCAGAGCCAATGCTCGATGTGCCATGGAGGCGATCGAAAGGGCGCACCGCCTGCATTTCCATCACTCATTGATGAGCAGAAACGCCTCTCTGATGCGGAGATCACTGCGATCATCCACAATGGGAAAGGCCGGATGCCGTCGTTTCCAAATGTCGAAGCGGCGCGTCTCACCGCTGTGCTTGAATATCTGAAAACCGGTGATGCAGGGGCTGGCGGTGCATCAGGAGCTCCCTCACCGAAGTCAGGCAATCGCGCAGAGATCGCCGGTGCAAAGATTTATGACCATAACTGCGCAATCTGCCACGGTGATGACCTGCTGGGCGCGCCGTCAAACTATCCTGGCCTTATCGGTGTTCGGATTCGCCTCTCCGATAAGCAGATTTTGGATAACATTCACAATGGCAAAGGCCGCATGCCGTCGTTCCACAAGCTGACCGACACCGATACCGCGTCTCTGCTGAAGTTTTTAGGGGACAGCAACTCGCCCATGGTCGAAGAGGCAGTTGCATCGGGCAACTCTTCAAAGAAAGAGGTAGAGTCCACACTTGCTCCTCCCGGCGGCCTCGCAAAATACCGCTTTACCGGTTATCGCAAGTTTCTCGATCCTGACGGATATCCTGCTGTGGTGCCACCCTGGGGTACTCTCAACGCCATTGATCTGAATACCGGCCGCTATCTCTGGAAGATACCGCTGGGTGAATATCCGGAGCTGGCGCAGAAGGGGATGAAAGATACTGGGAGCGAGAACTATGGCGGACCAATTGTCACCGCGGGCGGAATCGTCTTCATCGCTGCCACCAACTTCGACCACACGATGCGGGCCTTCGATAGTCGAACAGGCGCGTTGTTATGGTCGGGCGATCTGCCCTATGCAGGCAACGCCACACCAGCTACTTATATGATCGATGGCCGTCAGTATCTTGTCATCGCAACCAGTAACGCACGTAACCCCAAAGGGCCGCAGGGAGCCGCGTACGTGGCGTTCGCGCTGCCGACTGGACCCAGCAAGTAAGATTGAACTTCGAAGACGAGAAGGGACGGCAACATCGTGAAGATGCAGATCAGGGCACGGCTTGGCGCAATGATGTTTCTGGAGTACTTCATCTGGGGCTCCTGGTATGTAACTCTCGGCACCTGGTTGGCTTCGTCGCTGCACTTCACCGGCCAACAGATCGGTCTCGCTGCCGGAACCACTGCGGTCGGAGCTATGATTGCCCCCTTCTTCGTTGGCCTCGTCGCCGACAAGCTCTTCGCTACCCAACGCGTTCTCGCCGCGCTTCATCTCATCGGGGGTCTGCTTCTCTTCTTCGCATCTCAGCAGGTGGCTTTTGGCAACATCTACATTCTCCTGCTGCTCTACTGTCTGTGCTTTATGCCGACGCTGGCTCTTACGAACTCTCTTGCATTTCGCCAGATGCGTGATCCTAAAGAGGAGTTTGGCCCAATCCGTGTTCTTGGCACAGCCGGTTGGATCACAGGCGGCCTGCTCGTCGGATCGTTGCGGTTGGAAAGCACCGCTCGTCCTCTTCAACTCGCCGCAGCCCTGTCCATCTTGATGGCCATCTATTGCCTCACGCTCCCAGACACCCCGCCATTGGCGCGTGTAGGGCGCTTTACGTTGGCGAGTGTATTTCCGCGCGAAGCGGTGGCGTTGCTGCGTGAGCGTTCGATGGCAGTCTTCGCTATCGCCTCATTTCTCATTTGCATACCGTTGCAGTTTTACTATGCTTTTACCAACCTGTTTCTGAACGAGGCGGGAGTACAGAACGCGGCAGGGAAGATGACCGGCGGTCAGATGTCGGAGCTCTTCTGCATGCTGCTGATCCCGTGGTTCTTTCGCAGACTCGGTGTTAAATACATGCTGGTTGCGGGCATGTCAGCGTGGGTCTTGCGTTACGTTCTCTTTGCGTATGGCGGCGTGGGCGATCGTATGTGGATGTTCTGGCTTGGCATCCTGTTGCACGGCATCTGTTATGACTTTTTCTTCGTCACTGGACAGATCTACATTGACCGCAAGGCGTCGTTGGCTCTGCGTGCTGCGGCGCAGGGTCTCATCACCTTCATTACGTACGGCGCCGGTATGTTTGTGGGCTCGTGGCTCTCTGGCGCGGTCGTTGAACACTATAGCGCTGTAGCAGCAGGCGGTGAGACCATGCATGCATGGCGTTCTATCTGGCTGTTTGCTGCGGGTGCTTCAGGGGTCGTTCTCGTTTTATTTCTGCTTACTTTTTCGGATACTGAGAAATCTTCGGTCAGCACGCTTGAGAGCGCTGGGGCCTTGCCGGTCGAGTCGCCTCTGTAGCTGTTCTCTCACTGCTAAGCGCTACGTCCACCAAGGCTCGACCGGCGGCTCTTTCAGGAGTACACGGGAGAGCATTGATATCGCGGAAGACAGTCCCTCATGTGTGGATGCCAGCGCATCCTCATGCTCAATGCTCATGACGTAGTCGTATCCTGCGAGCCTTAGTGCTGAAGCAATCCGCTTCCACTCCAATTCACTGTGTCCCCAACCCACGGATCGAAACAGCCACGATCGTTGAGCCATCTCACGATAGCTCTTTGTGTCGAGTACGCCGTTGCGATTGCGCATCGCTTCGTTGATCGCGACGTCCTTCGCATGAAAATGAAAGATCGATTCGCCTAACTCGGTGATGGCAGTAGGGATATCGATGCCTTGCCACCACATGTGGCTCGGATCCAGATTGATCCCGATGGAGGCGTTTGTGGCGGCGCGCAGCTTCAGGAGGGTCTCGGGGTTATAGACGCAGAAGCCTGGGTGCGCCTCCAAGGCAATCTTCACTCCTGCGTCTGCAGCGAAGGTGCCGGTGTTTTTCCAGTAGGGGATGAGTCGCTGCTCCCATTGCCACGCTAAGGCGTCTGCGAACTCCGGAGGCCATGCCGCTGTGATCCAGTTCGGCGTTACGTCTTCGGCGGAGGCTCCTGGACATCCTGAAAAAGTTATTACGACAGGCACATGAATCTGCTCGGCTAGTTGTATGGTCTTGCGCAACACCGCATCGTCGCGACGAGCGATCTCTTTATTCGGATGCACTGGATTGTTGTGGCAGGAGAGTGCGCTGATCGTAAGGCCTGCATCGTTCAGCTTTGAGCGGAATGCATGCGCCTTCTCTTTATCTGCAAGCAGGGCGTCCAGATCGAGATGGTTGCCTCCAGGCCACCCGCCTGTACCGATCTCGATCATGCTGATTTCGGGATACCGCTTTATCTCGGCAAGTGCCGCGTCCAGAGAAAGGGCGTTGAATATTGGTGTGAACAGGCCTAACTGCATTTAGGAACTCCTTTTGAGCTTCCGTTGTGGTGTGTCGCTGCGCTGATCCAAGAGGGCTTACGGAATCAAAATATATGGCATAACATTGTCCGGCAATGTTCGCCGGATAAAAGCGGCGACGACTTGAAAATGAGATACACCTCGAAGACTGTGGGTGAGGCACGTCGGAAGGAGAGTATGTCTGGAAATAGTGTTCCCCGGATCGTCGGCATCGGTGAGTTGCTGTGGGACATTCTACCCAATGGGCCCAGATTGGGTGGAGCGCTCGCAAACTTTGCCGTCTTCTGTGCGAGGTTAGGCGACCGTGCCGAGTTAATCACCAGCATTGGCGACGATGACTATGGCAGGACCGCGAGCCGGGTGTTGGCGCAGCCAAATCTGGATCTGCACAATGTTCAGGTCAGCACTACATACCCGACAGGCACTGTCCAGGTCGCTTTGTCGTCTGAAAATCAGCCGAGTTATACGATCTCCACCGGCGTCGCGTGGGACTACATTCAGCTGACCCCGGAGATCAGCGCGAGCGCGCCGTTAGCGGACGCGGTTTGTTTTGGCACACTTAGTCAGCGATCGGAGGTCTCTCGTTCGACCATTCGAAGCTTCGTCGAATCGACCCCATCCAACTGCGTTCGGGTGTGCGACGTCAATATTCGAATGCCGTACATCGGGCCGGAGATCTTGTCCTGGTCGATGCTGCACGCAACGATGATCAAGATTAGCGAAGAGGAGTTGCCTCTGGTCTTTTCTCAGCTTGGCAGGCCGCTAACCTCGAACATGCCACAGGTTGCCGCGCGATCTTTGCTGGCTAATTTCCCCCAGTGTCAGTTGGTGGCTGTGACTCTGGGAGCACACGGAAGCCTGATTGTTACTCGACAAGAGGTTCATATTCATACTGGCTTCCCAATCAAGCTTGTGGATCCCGTTGGAGCTGGGGATGCCTTCACGGCCGGGCTGGTGCATGCCTACTTGAGTGGTGCTCCACTGGCAAGAATGCCGGAGATCGGCAATCTTTGCGGCAGCTTTGTAGCGTCTCAGCCTGGTGCGACGCCGTTACTTCCTCGGGACCTGATCGACATGGTTTCTACCCTGGTGGACGGAGGAGTGCCTCGATTCGCTCGATAACTTCACTTTTAGGGAGTATTCCGTCTGTCTAGACAGCAATAATCAATGCTTGTCGGGCAAGCTGGAGGCGGCACAGCCTCTCTAATTGAAAAAACCTGTAAGCTTATTGATTGAAATTCGCTCACATCCTGCTACCCTTATAAGTAATGGCGAAATATCGCCTTACGAAAGCAGGAAGCATCATGGCAAACGGAACAGTGAAGTGGTTTAACGACGCAAAAGGTTTTGGCTTTATCACCCCGGAAGACGGTGGAGAGGATCTCTTCGCGCATTACTCGGCAATCAACTCCAGCGGCTTTAAGTCCCTCCAGGAAGGGCAGCGCGTAACGTTTGACATCACCACTGGCCCCAAGGGCAAGCAGGCTGCAAACATTCAGCCCGCCTAATTCACCCGATCTCGAGCGGCACGCTGCGGAACAGTATGTAGCCTTGCCGTGCCCAACAGAACAGCAAACGGGGTTGCAAGCAGACGTTCATGCGTCGGCCTGCAACCCGTTCGCAATTTACGCCCCATTTCAGTCTTGTCGCGTTCGACCTTGTACAACTATCGAGTAATTCTGTACCTCCTTGGTAACTGCTAAGTTACCTCTACTGCGATGTAGCAGGAGGTCACCAATGACTCAAATTCAAAAACTCTCCCTCCTCTTCGCCCTCACCTCCCCAACCTTGTCATTCGCCGCGAGTGTTCCTAAGACCATCCTCCCCGATAACGTTATTACCTGTCAGGTCAATGCAAACTGCACGAACAAAACCCTGTACGGTCGTACCTATAAGGTGATCAACACACCTCGCTTTACCGTAATGGTCGCAGTGTCCCAGGAAGGTGCTTACACTCGTGCGGACGTCAGCATCGCTAACAACACGGTCATGTCGCAGAGTCTCACGCCGGAAGACTTCCGCGTCGAAGTTGTGACTCCTAAGCCTAAGGTGTTGCTCTATATTCCCCCCACCGGCTTGAAGGACCTCCTTCCGGCAACCCAGAACCCTTCTGCTCCTCAGACTGCCTCCGCTGCTTCCTCTGTCGCTGTTCCATCAGCCCCGGTAGCTTCTACCGCGCAGGCGACGGACGCCAGCCAGACCGCGAACGTCGACCAGCTTTACGAAGAAGCGAAGCGAAGGGCTGCTTTGAAAGAGGAGGCCGGTAAGGCCGCAAGCCAGCGCGATCTCTCGGCGACCTCTCTCCCTCCGAATGAGGTCGCTCTAGGCCGAGTTTTCTTCGAACGCGATAAGCACGCTCAGCTTGTAAACGTTGTGCTGCCAATCGCTGGACTCGTCTTCGAGTTTCCTTACACATTGAAGTAAATCTCCAGCGAGCAGATTGTATTCTCTCGAATCAGTCTGGTCGCTGGTACATCGCCTACGAGCGATCTAGCATCTCATCCCGCTAAGTACCAACCAATCGGGCAAGCTTTCCGCCGACAGACCATCTGTGGTGAGCGGTATCGCACATTGCGTGGATACTTCGGGGGTATCAGATGTCTTATCCTGATAAGAAGCGTTTTGAAGCGGATATGGATGACCAGCAGGCTCAGATCGAAACCATCGAAGTCCATCTCAATCTCAAGGACGCATCGGTTGCATCCGAGTGCGAAGTGAATAACCTTCAGGCGGCACAGCAAGTGCACCGCGATAAGATTCACGAGCTAAAGAGGAATCATGATGAGAGCGAAGGTCGCGACTAGTAATCCGTCGGGACGGCGACCGCTACGTCTGGATTCCCTGAGTCTATGAGCGGCCGCCTCATTCCCGCGTCGCTTGGGTAGACGGTCATTAGGCCCATCGGCGCGGGGTATGTCTGGACCGAGGGTTGGTGGCGGTAATGATCTAAATTTTTACCGAACCCCTGACGGGTTGCCCTTACCGTGACCTGCCACGCTATCATCGTTCCATGACCGCAGAAGCCCGCGCAAAAAATATCAAAGTTCTTATCTTCGACGTAGATGGCGTACTGACTGACGGCCAGATCTTCGTCATACCAAATGCCGAAGGCCATGGAGTTGAGGCGAAAGGCTTCGCTGCACACGATGGGCTCGGCATCTCACTGGGCCGTCTTGGAGGCCTCCGCATCGGCATCATCACCAAACGTCAGTCCCAGACAGTCGCCATTCGCGCCAACGACCTCAAGCTCGAATTTATCTATCAAGGGCAGTCTCACAAGATGACTGCCATCAAAGAGATTCTTGCAAAGACTGGTTACACCATCGACCAGCTCGCTTATGTCGGGGACGACATCATCGATCTGCCTGTCTTGCGGCAGTGCGGACTTGCCATTGCGACTGCCAATGCTCGCAAAGAGGTTAAGGCCGTGGCTCACTACGTTACCCCGAATCCGGGCGGTTTTGGAGGCGGCCGCGACGCGATCGATTTCATCCTCACGGCACAGGGAACACTGGAAAAAGTGATTGAACAATACCTTGACGAATCGAGCGCCGCTGCGGCCGCTTCTGATGTCGGCACCGGCAACATGTAGATAACAAAGCGGCGAAGAAAGAACGAACAAAATCGAGCTACAATCAGCGGATGCCGCTGGAGATTCCACAATCGCTCGCCTGGGCACACCCTGTCACAGCCGAGTGGTTTCTCACGAAATTCGGCAGCCCCACCGAGCCCCAAGTCCATGGCTGGCCCAGCGTTGTGTCGGGGGAAGCCACACTGATCTCGGCACCCACTGGATCGGGAAAGACTCTCGCAGCATTTTTAGTCTGTATCGACCAGCTTCTACGTGAATCGATCTCGGGGCGACTTGCTCCAAGCACGCAGGTCGTCTACGTCAGCCCTCTCAAGGCGCTCTCGAACGATGTTCAAAAGAATCTTGACGGCCCACTTGCAGAGATTCAGCAGCTTGCGCTTGAGCGCGGCTATCTCTGCCCCGAGATTCGTACTGGCGTTCGCACTGGCGACACTCTGCCCAAAGAGCGCGCCGCCATGCTTCGCAACCCGCCTCATATTCTTGTCACTACTCCTGAATCTCTCTACATTCTGCTTACCGCCGGTAAGAGCAGGGAACACCTTCGGCGCGTCCGCACTGTCATCGTGGATGAGATTCACGCTGTAGCCGATGACAAACGTGGCGCGCATCTCGCTCTGTCTCTTGAACGTCTCGATGCGCTCGTTACTGGAGAAAACCGTCTCAGCCCCGGACAGTTTCTTACTGGTCTCAACACCCCTCCGCAGCGAATTGGCCTGTCTGCCACGCAGAATCCAATTGAACTCGTTGCATGCTTTCTGACAGGCATCCACGAAGATCGTAGGCCAGCCAACATCATCCAGGTTGGCCAGCGACGCGAGCTCGATCTCGCCATTGAGGTGCCTAGCGACGAACTCAGCTCTGTCACGACGAATGGGATGTGGTCCGAGATCTTCGATAAGTTGGCCCTCCACGCTCAGAATCATCGCTCTACCCTTGTCTTCGTCAACACCCGCCGCCTTGCAGAGAAGATTGCCTTTGAACTCACCACTCGACTCGGCTCCGAACATGTCGCTGCGCATCACGGTTCGCTCTCACGCACTCTTCGCCTCGATGCCGAACAGCGGTTGAAAAACGGGGAGATAAAGATACTGATAGCGACGGCGTCGCTTGAACTTGGAATAGATATCGGCGATATCGACCTCGTCTGTCAGATCAACACGACGCGCGCGGTGGGCGTTGCCATGCAGCGTGTGGGCCGCGCTGGTCACTGGCGCGGGGCCATTCCGAAGGGGCGCTTCTTTGCCACTACTCGCGACGACTTACTCGAACAGGCCGCGCTTGTTCGTAAGATGCGTGCGGGAGAACTCGATAGATTAGAGATTCCTCCGCAGCCCGCGGACGTTCTGATGCAGCAGATCGTTGCGTGTTGCGGAGCCGAGCCATGGCAGGAAGACGCGCTGTACAACACTCTTCGTCGCGCTTACCCCTATCGCGGCCTGACTCGCGAGGCATTCGATGCCCTAGTCACCATCCTCTCCGAAGGGATCGAGTCCACGCGAGGCCGCTATGGTGCCTACCTCCTCCGCGATGGTGTGCAGCATCATCTTCATCCCCGACGTGGCGCTCGCATGATCGCCATCTCAAATGGTGGTGCCATTCCAGATGTTGCGCTTTATAACGTCATCCTCCAGCCAGAGGGCGTTCAAATCGCGACGCTTGACGAACACTTCGCCGTCGACTCGAGCCCTGGGGACGTTGTTCTCCTTGGTAATGCGAGCTGGCGGATTCAGCGTGTTGAAGCTGTGGGTCGCGTCCTGGTTGAAGATGCTCACGGGGCTCCGCCTAATCTTCCTTTCTGGTTCGGCGAAGCCCCACAACGGACGAGCGTTCTCTCCGATGGTGTCAGCGAGCTACGCGAGCAGATCTCTGCGCTGACGCCTAACGTCGTTCCTGGATACATCTCGCCTGCTCAACCTGAAGTTGCCGACGCAACCGCGTGGCTGACGGAAGTCTGTTCCGTCTGCGCGAGTGGTGCACATCAACTCATCGCTTACATTGTCACTGGCCGCGCGGTCCTCGGTGCCGTCCCGTCGAAGAACACGATCATCGCCGAGCGATTCTTCGACGATGGTGGCGGTATGCAACTCATCCTTCATGCTCCCTTTGGGGGGCGTATTAATAAAGCCTGGGGCCTGGCGCTCCGTAAACGCTTTTGCCGCGGTTTCAACTTCGAACTTCAGGCTGCCGCCACGGATAACGGCATCAATATTTCTCTCGCCGAGCAGCATAGCTTTCCCCTCGCTGATGTTTTTCAGTTCCTTACGGAGCACACCGCAAGGGAGCTCCTCGAACAAGCCTCGATCGCCTCACCGATCTTCAAAAACCGCTGGCGCTGGGCTGCCGGCCGTAGCTTGCAGCTTCTTCGTTTCTCAAAAGGGAAGCGTATTGCTCCACAGATTCAACGGACCCGCTCGGAAGACCTTATGGCAAGCGTCTTTCCGCAAGCTGCTGCCTGCTTCGAGACCATCGTCGGGGACATTCAGATTCCCGATCACCCTCTCGTGAACGAAGTCATGCAGGACGTTCTTCAGGAGGCGATGGATCTCGAAGGCCTCATCGAGCTACTCCGCGGAATAAAAGAGGGAAGCATCCGCTGTCTTGCCGTCGATACGCCAACTCCGTCGCAGTTTGCGCACGAGCTGCTCAACGCCAACCCGTACGCCTATCTTGACGAGGCGGGTCTTGAAGAGCGCCGGGCGCGCGCGACCTCACTTGGCCTCAGCCTTCCCGAAGAGCCTGGCAAACTCGACCCGCAGGCCATCCTTGCTGTTCGCCACGAGATATGGCCAGACCTGCGCGACGAGCATGAACTCCACGATCTTCTCCACTCGCTCATAGCCCTTCCATTGCACGTCCTCGACACGGCCGAGGCCCGCCACTGGCCTGGCTTCTACGAGCGACTCAGCCACACCGGACGCGCTCAAACTATCGATCTCGGTGGTAATTCCTGCTGGGTCGCAACCGAGCGTCTCTCTCATGTCGCCGCACTTTGGCAGGGGGCGGATCATGAAACCGTAGGAGTTACAAAAGAGGCAGCTCTGCAAAAATGTGTTCAAGGATGGTCGCAAATCCTTGGACCTACGACTGCCAACTCCTTCGCCCGTACACTGGGCGTCGACCCCTCCGCTGTATTCCAGGCGTTCGTTGCAATGGAGATGCAAGGCCTTCTCATGCGGGGAGCGTTTGAGTATCCCTCCGCAACCGAAGACCATGACGTTGAGTGGTGCGAGCGCCGCATCCTCCAGCGCATTCATCGACGCACCGTGGCGACTTTGCGTAAACAGATCGAACCTGTCACGCCATCTGTTTATATGCGGTGGCTCCTCACGTGGCAACATCTCGCTCCACAGACGCAGCTCTCTGGAGAAGAGGGAGTTTTTGAAGCTCTTCGCCAGCTCGAAGGGTTCGAAGCTCCCGCAGTCGAGTGGGAGCGCACACTGCTTCCCGCACGAGTCGCAAACTACGACCAACGCTGGCTGGATGCCCTTTGCCTCTCTGGAGCGGTGGGCTGGGGCCGCATCTCGCCTCATCCCGCCTGGTCGACCGGCGATGGCGCTGCACCCCGGCGCGTCATCCCAACCAATGCCGCGCCGATTACCTTCTACATTCGCGAGACGGCAGATTGGCTCCCCCATGCACTTACACAACAATGCGTGGAAGAGGCCAAACTCGCTGCGGCGCTCAGCCCTGAGGCCTTGCAGCTCCGTACTCTCCTAAAGCAACGTGGGGCCTGCTTCGCCAATGACATCCAGCGGATCGCCAACCTCAGCCGTCAGCAGATACAACAAGCGCTCTGGGAGCTCGCTACGGCAGGTCTCGCATCCGCCGACGGGTTCGACCAGCTACGCACCATCATGGATGGGCGTCGCAAGTCTGTCATCAGCCAAGACTCGGGCAAACGCGCCACACGCAGCACCGCTGGACGGTGGTCGCTTCTCTCCGCCGAACTCCACGCCGCCCCAACTGCGATTGAGCAGGCTCGCCGCACCGACGCTGCACTTGAATCTTTTGCACGCCAGCTCTTGAGCCGCTACGGCGTTCTCTTCCGCGACCTGCTTCTGCGTGAATCCAACAGTCCAAAGTGGCGTGACTTGCTTGGTATCCTTCGCCGTCTTGAAGCGCGGGGGGAGATTCGCGGTGGCCGCTTTGTCTCAGGTTTTGGTGGCGAGCAGTTTGCTTTACCCGAGGCTGTTGAATCTCTCCGTGCCGCGCGCACCCGTGACTGCTCTGCAGTTATAGGAGTCGCCGCTGCCGATCCCATGAACCTTGCCGGCATTGTGTTGCCGGGGGAGCGAATCCCCTCTGTTCCTGGAAAACAAGTGCTCTATCGCGATGGCAAGTTGTATTCGCCCGATCAACCACCTGTCGCAGAAGGCCTCGCCGATGGCGTCCCGCCGCCGATGCTCCCCGTAGTTGCGCCATCTACGGGGCTCACGTTGTTCTAGGATTGTTTTAGCGTGATGTCGAACTCAGAACAACCCGAAGCAACTCCAGTGGTCGATAAGTCGCCACAAGAGTTGCCCCCGGAAGACTTCTACTACGAAGGTCCCTACCTCGTGTTCACCGCCGTCTACCACCTCAAGCGCGGCTATTGCTGCAACTCAGGTTGCCGTCACTGCCCCTATAAATAACTGCCTCAATCGTGCGTTGCTGCTGGCAGAGGGGGTACACCGTTTTGCGCATCGGCGACGGAGATCCGGCCATTTCGGAGTAGGCGGGCATTCTGCACGAGGGTTAGCACGCGTACGTCTTTGCGATAGGGCGCCATCACCGAATCCTCGCGCATCGGGCCAAGCACCTCGAATCCACCTTCACTGGCAAGCTGCAAATAGTGCAGCATCTCGGCCTCATCTCCGCGATGTGCGTAGAGCCGCGCTATCTCGAAGCAGAAGTGTGCATGGTCCACGGGCGATAGCATGTGCGCAGAGATACCGGTCGATCCATGGTGATCCATCATCTCGGGGTCGATCCTGAGAGCGATATCGAATTCGCCCCGAGCCTTGTCGAAATCCTTCTCTTCAAAGTAGGCCGTTCCAAGATTGGAGTGATACGTCGCCGATTTCTTATCGAACTTGATTGCCTTCCGATAGTCGGCGATAGCACCGCCGTAGTGGCCATCGAGATATTCGACAGCGCCAAGGTTGTTCCATCCCTGCGGGTTCTTCTTCTGCAGACGGACAACCTGTTGGAAGTAGCCTCGTGCCCCCGTGATATGTCTCAGGTCTAACTCCGTGACACCAAGCTTGTTCATGAGGGTTGCCTGGTCGCCTCCTCGTTTCAACGCATAACCGTAGTACTTGACTGCTTCTTCCGGGAAGCGCCGCGCGCGCAGTACATCGCCTACTAACTCGAGTTGCGCCGCGCTCGTCACTGCGGGATCAGGAAGGTGCGGTTGGATCGTAAACCATTCGGGGCTTTGATACCTGATATCAGTAATAACGTCAGAGGGGGGCGCGATCTTCTGCGCATTCAACGGAGAGCTGGCAATGATCAGACCGGAGAGAAGTAGGAGACTGGATATGCGACGATAGGTACTCATGGGCGGACCTCACGAGACAGGCCATCATCATGATCCTCTGTTTAATGCACTGTCAATAGCCACTTAGCTATGGTTTGTTAAGACCACTTCCTGGAGTCTGGCCGGTGGGAGCAATAGCCACTGTCGTTCCCGGCTGCACCATAATCGCCATTCGCGGAAAGCTGAAGCTACCCCCTGCATCATCAATCACATTGACTTGGCATATATACGTCCCGGGCTTCAGCTGTGTCAGCGGAACATCAAATTGAAACGCCACAGCTCCCCGCTCCGGAATGTTGACCAATTTGGCCTCAACCACTGGTGTCTCATATACCTTCACGCCACCGTTCAAAAACTCAATGCTGGTCAAAACTCTTACGGGCCCTCCCTCGCGACGCGTCAGGCCAGGAGAGCTAGCCGGGGCGGGTGAACCCTTCTGCCTCGCGGGGTCATAGACCTCGTAAAGAAAAAATAAGTGTTGATCCTGCCGGAATACGTGCGGCACATTCGGAATCCACTCGACTCCGTCCCTGATCAGTGGGCTTGTTGTCTTTTTCGCCGTATTAGGTATCCGCTGACTCGAAAGAACAATGGAACTTAGCTTCAGCGTAAGCTTTTTCAGATCTGGCACTTGAAGGTCCGTTTCAAAGCTGCCCATCGCGCCCGTCTGGTTTTCCCGTACCACAAACTTCAGATGGTATTTGCCAGGGGCGAGAGTAAATCCTGTTGAGTATTGAATGTTCTTCTTCTGTACCTGTTGAGCGGCGTCCAACGCGAGCTTCACCGTATCGCGAACGTTCCCGACGACGATTCCTTGCGCATTCTTCACTTCGCCGATGACGTCAATATTCGCCTTGTCGCGATCACCATTCTTCACGGTATGAATCTGCGAACCAGGCACAATCAACGACACCGGAACGAAAAACTTATTGTCATCCATTCGAAAGTAGAGAGCCTGCAGGTATACGGCAACATCGGTCGCCGGGAGATCGCTACGCAGCTGCTCTGTCAGGGCTTGCTCGCGGTCCTCTGATTTTTGATGGAGAAAGTCTGCCGGGGCATA
This sequence comes from Tunturiibacter lichenicola, assembly GCF_051013355.1. GTDB lineage: Bacteria > Acidobacteriota > Terriglobia > Terriglobales > Acidobacteriaceae > Edaphobacter > Edaphobacter lichenicola_F. The sequence goes on from NZ_CP132944.1 coordinate 3,619,123, forward strand.
GTATCCGGGCCGATAACTCATCTTCACATCGTTACGGTTGAGCTTCACCGTCAAATGGCGATAGCTGCCATCCCGTCTGGTATCGGTCGAGTGGAACCCGAGGATGTAGTACGCCTCTGTGTCATGTTGCACCTGCTGAAACGCTGGCGCAAAATCGTTCGAATCAAGAAACGCCTTGCCGCCCGTATCCGACGACAGTGTGGCAAGAACCTCCTGCGACCCGAAGTTTGCGTCCAACTGGCTCTGCATCGCCCCGCCGCTGTATGCGGATGTTCCTCGCAGACTGCCGGTTGAAGCAGTTCCCACCGCCGGCAATGCCTCCAGTCCACGTGAATCCACGCTGTAGATTGCCATGTTTGCCTTTACGGCTTCATTCGTCGCTGCGCGCATACTGGCCTGGTTTTCGATACCTTGACGTGTCAAGCCGCCGGAGAAATAGAGCAGGCTCTTCTTCTGATCCACCCGCTCGAGGCTCTTTGCAATGGTGCGAATCGCATACAGCTCGCGATCCGTGTTCAGCGCGTTGTACTCGCTATCGTCCGACGTGAAGCTTGAGCCATCATCCGCTGTCCCGCTCGAGTTTCCACCTTCATTTCCATTGGCTAAACCCGTTCCCTCGGTGCCGTTGTACTTGCCCAGCCCACGCAGCAGAGCTGTTTTGTCAGAAGTAAAATCCTGGTCCATGCTTAGGCCGGTATCCATGCTCACCAGCGCCACCAAGTCTGCCGGTTGCATCTTCTTGTTCACATAGTCCTGCGCGGCTTCCACCGCGCGGTCTACATCCTCCGGCTGCATACTGCTTAGATCGAAGAACATAACAATCAGCCGATGATCGCGCAGCGAAGCTGGATTTGCGGCAAACTCCCCGTTTACCAGGTCCGCGATGGAGGCTTTGCCCACTACGGTCGATTTCTCCCGTAGTACGGCAGCTTCATCGACATTCTGGTAGTCGAAGCTGGCAATCTTCTGTGGTTTGCCGTTCTCCAAAATTGTGAAATCGCTCGCCTTCAGCTCCTTCACCACCTCGCCTGTTTTCTTGTCCCGAACCACGACGTTGGTCAGCACAATATCGCTCTGCACCTTCAGCGTGAAGCCGCCTGATTGGTCTGGCTGTTGTGCTCGTCCAGCGACTGGCCCTATCGCCAACAAACCGAGCATCAATGCCGACATCGTTCTATGTATCGCGCTACGCATCGCAATCTCCAACAGATGACTCGCTCTCAAAATCTGTACCGCGCAAACACCGTAAGCGTCCGCATCGAGGCCGCTCCCGTCACCTGACCGAACGTCGGCGAGTTGAGGGTCGTGTTGATCCCTGAGAAGGAGACGATATTCAACGCATTCGCCGCCGTTACCCTTGCCTCAAACGAGCGTGTCTCGCCCAGTGCTACCGTCCGCGACAGCGACGCATCCACCACTTTCGTCCCCGGTCCTTCAATCGAGTTTCGCGAGGCTGTCCCAAACTGACCCGCTGGCGGAGCGGTAAACGCCGACGGATTGAACCATTGTCCCAGCGTTTTTGCACCGCTGATCGGCACGCTGAAAAGCCGGTCGGGTCGCAGCGTATTCGTCGTTCCTGTTGCTGCCTCCTGCGAGGTCAACTGATACTGGGGCGTGAAGTAGTTCCCCGTCTGAAATGTAAAATCTCCCGAGACGGAGAACCCGTCCAGAGCCTTCGACCAGAACCCTCCTCGCGAAAGCAACGCGCGGTTCGGCCCAAACGGCAGTTCAAAGACCCAGTTGCCAGTTACCTTCTGCCGGATGTCGAATGAGCTATTCGACTCCTCTGCGTTCAGGTTCAAGTCGTTCTGCGCCACGGTTTGCCCGCTCCCGCCCACCGACGAAGCATTATCAATCGAGTGTCCGTACTGGTAGGTCGCCTGGAGCGAGATGCCCTTTGTCATCCGCTTGCGTGCATTGACCCGCAGCGCCTCAAACCGCGAGTAGCCAACCGAATCCTCGTACGCAAACGCCTGTGCATCGGAGTTCAGCAGCCCGGTCGCTGTACGATTCGGCGCGCGTACCAGATCCAGGTTGCCGCCCTTTGCGCCGTTATAGCCGATGTTCAAGACAATCTCCCAAGGCATCGTCCGCTGAATGTCCACATCCCAGATCTGCACGTGTCCAAGGCGATAGTTGAGGTTCGCCGAATAGTTGTTCTGCACCGGCGCAGTGGAGCAGTTGAACGCGGCCGCCAGCGTAAACGCCCCTACCGTTCCGCAGCCCTGCTCTCCGGCGATGTTTGATTGTGTGATCGCAAACGGCGGCTGATTCGCCAGGTACCGCGCAATCGTTGCGTACTGCCCCGTGTTGTAGTTGATCCCGTAGCTACCGCGCAACACTGTGTCTTTGGTGAACTTCGGTCGGTACGCAAATCCCACCCGCGGCGCATACATTGCCCGGTCCGGATTGACCAGCGACCGCGGAAAACTTCCGCTGAACTCGCCCGATTGTCCCGGCTGCACCGGCTGAACGACGCTGAAATTCGCATTATGATCCAGGTTCACCAGGTGGTTGTCCTTCTCCACATACGGGGAGAAGTACTCATACCGCAAGCCATAGTTCAGCGTCAGGTTCGACAGAACTCTCCAGTCATCCTGTGCGTACCAGTCGAAGATATTTGCCCGTAGATAGGTCTTGCTCAGCCCCGCCTGCACCTGCGCCTGCTGCGGCAGCCCCAGCAGAAAGTCCGCAAACCCCGAACCGCTCGCTGGCAGCACCGGGCAGGTCGTCGATGTCGCAACGCAGTTTCGAGCTGCCGGATTCTCCGTTGCATATCCCGTAAAGCTGAACGCTCCGAGCGGAGAGATCGACGGCGAGAGCAATGACTGCGTCACACCGATTGAATCTGCATGTACGCGGCGTATGTCGAGCCCATAGCGCATGTTGTGCTTCTTGTGGCTCCAGCTCACAAAGTCGCTGAACGAGATGGTCTGATTGATCGTGTCGTTGGGCGTTGTATTATTCAGTCCCGTAAACGCTGTCGATCCGCCAAAGGTCAGCGAGGGTAGCCCGTAGTAGAACGGAGTGCTCTGAATCGTGCTGTTACCCACCAGCACTCCCGCTTGCGCCGCCGGATTCACCAGCCCATTCGTGAAGTAGTTCTCGGTCTGTATATGCGAACGGTTCCAGTTCACTGACGCGTTGTTGGTTAGTCTGCCGTAGCCGATCGTATATCCCGCAGTCACTCCATAGCCGTCACTTTCGGTGGTCCCGCCCAGCGGCAGGAAGATATTGCGCTGATCGCTGGCGCTGTGCGAGTAACTTCCATTGAAGTTGATGTTCTGCCGGAGCGTCTTTTGTGCATTCGCCTGCCTGCGGCCTCCGCCCTGGCCAAAGTTATTGCCCTGGCCAAAGTTCCTCACAAACCGTAGCGCTGCGGCCGTAGAATTCTGGCCGCCATTGGTCACCGTCTGGTAGTTGTTCAGCAGCCCTGCGTTCGGAATGTTGGGCGCCGGATAGTAGTTCAACAACGCCACCGCCTGGGGTGAGATCGGCGTCGTCGCATTCTTCAGATTGTTTCCTGCAACCGGCAGCCCTGTGTTCGGGTCGTACAACGTCTCAGCGATCGATGAAAAATCTCCGCTCCGCTCCGCCAACGTAGGCACCGTGCCGTTGAAGACATCCGGCGTGAGGTTTCTTTGGCCTGTCACGTTGAAGAAGATGAATTGCTTCGGGTTCGGCTTGGTCAGCCCTGGAATGAAGGGCGAACCCGTAAAGCTCACGCCAAACCGGTTCTGCATCGAAGATGGCTTGACCACCGTCGCGCCCGGCTCTCCCAGTGCTGCCGCAATCGAGAACGGCGCTGCGTTCAACGCACCATTTCCACCCTGATAAAAGATCGCTCCATGGGGCTGTGTAGGATTGAACCCGCGGAATCCACCACCTCCTCCTCCGCCACGACCACCTCGACCGCCTCCGCCGAATCCACCACCACCGCCTCCGGGGCCGCCGAACCCGCCGCCACCCATCATCCCACCCAGCATTCCGGCTACTTGGCTTGCCATATCGCCGACGGCGCCACCCTGCCGCTGCGCCTGCGCAATCGCGTCCTGCACACGCTGTCGAATATCGTCTTCGCTATAGTTCGCGAGGCCATTCGTCTGGCCCATCGCGCCGTTCACCGCTACCGAGTCGGTAGCCGCAGCATCGCTCCCACCTACCCCCGCCAGCGAAGGCATCTGCGCCCCGGAGTTCCCGCCACCCGTAGTTGCATCGGTTGCCGCTAATCCGTCGCCGGTCACACTGAGTGCCTGCACCCCGCGTGCTACGCCTGCGCTCGTCGCTGCCGCCTGTCGCTCCTCTTCCTGTTGCACCCGCGAGGCTAGTTGCAAACCAAAGTCCGCAACCTGTGCTCCCTTCCCACCATTCAGTCCCGCAGCGTTGATCAGGACCTCCTTCGTCTCTGTCGCAAACGCCGCCAGTTCTGCCTTCACCACGTAACGCCCATTGCGTGGGATCGCCATGGCAAATGCGCCATTCACATCTGTTGTCGTCGCATACTTCTTGCCTGTCAGGGTGTTCGTTGCTGTTACGCTGACCCCAGGCAGCGGCACAGTTCCAGCCTTTACTGAACCTGTAATCGTTCCACCGCTCGCCTCAGTCGCAGCGGTTGGTGCCGGTGCGACTGACGGAGCTAATGGCTGAACGTCAGGCGTAGCCTGCCCAAAGGCGCTCCCTACCAGCACGAGGCCAACCGCCATCCATTGAATAAATCCTTGCACCTGCACCTCGTTTTGTTTCTTCCACCGACAAGCGACTACAACGTTCCGTGTTACTGGGGGGGTGTTGGCTTCGCGGGGGCCACCGGCGATGTCGTAGCCGCCGGCGCCACCGCTCCGGAGGCTTCCGCTGCACGTCTTCGTCTCTGCTGAACCATCGCAGCATCCATTACGCCCAGCTCCGTGGGTACAAACACTCCGTTCTTCAAAGCTCCGCGTCCGGCAACCGAATCCCCAACCTTAACGTCCGCGAACGTAATACTCTCTCCGCTTGAGTTGCCGCTGGAGGTGGCTCCATTGCTTCGTTCTGCGGCAGAACTTCCAACTTCTCCCACACCAGCGCCACTTGCCAGTGCAGCCATGCGGCGTCCTCCACGCTTGAAGGATGTCTGCTCATCCACTCCAATCACCTGGCTTACGCCATCCGGTCGCAACACCGTCAACTTCAGCCCATCCATATCGATCGCCGTCACCTTTCCGGTGATGTAGACCTTGCCCATACCCTCTCTCGCCTTCTTGATCTGCTCCGCGTCGATCGCACCGACGAATACTGCATGAACCGTCTTCGTCGCCGGATCCAGAACGCCCATTGCCCCTACGCCATCTCCGGCCTTGATGTCTGTGAGCTTCAGCGGCTGCCGCTCTTTGGTCACCCGCGTATTTGCGGAGATCGCTACCTGATAGATGTCACCCGCCTCCGTCTTTACAGTAAGGCGATCAGCCGCGACTGCCGTCACGGTACCCCTCACCATCTGGCCTCCGGCAAACGACACACCACCTTCACGCTCATCATCCGGTTGTTGCTGTGGCCATGCCCTGAGGGACATCGTGGACAGCGTTATTGTGGCTGCAAACAGTAGCAGCTTCGCCACGCTTTGCCGATTTATTCGCTGTCTCATTTCGCTTCGTTCCTTCATGATTGCTGATCCTGATGCCTGTGCTCATACAGACGTACCCTTTGTACGAAAGACTCTCGCACTCCTGCAAAATTCGGGCGGGGAACTGCCTCAACTAGCTCATCTTCACCCTGAGCCGCATGCTGCACTACACTACCGAGATGCATGAGGTAGTACACGTTCCTCACACTCACGACCCGCACATCGAAGGACACTTCGAGTCCACCGAAACCGTCCGTGACATCGTTATTGGCCTCTCCGATGGCCTCACCGTTCCCTTCGCTCTCGCGGCTGGTCTCTCGGGTGCGGTCGCCTCTTCGCACATCGTTGTCCTTGCAGGGCTTGCCGAAATCGCCGCCGGCTCAATCGCCATGGGTTTGGGTGGTTACCTCGCAGCTCGCGGCGATGCCGAGCACTACGTCTCCGAACGGCAACGTGAAGAGCGCGAGATCATCGAGCGCACTCGCGACGAAGAAGAAGAGATCTATGAGATCTTCGAGCAGTACTCGGTTGACCGTGCCAGCGCTGCTCCTGTCTTGAACGCACTCAAACAAAACCCCGCTGCGTGGGTGGACTTCATGATGCGTTTCGAACTGGGCCTTGAAGAGCCTGCCTCGAATCGTGCCCGTCGTTCGGCCCTTACCATCGCACTGTCCTACATTGCTGGCGGTCTGATCCCCTTGCTCCCCTACATTCTTGTCAAAGATAACTTTGCCGCTCTCAAGCTCTCAGTCATGATCACGCTGCTAGCGCTCGCCATCTTTGGAGCGCTGAAAGGCAAGTTAGTGGGCACTGGCTGGCTCCGCAGCGCCACGCAGACCGTCCTTATTGGGGGAGCTGCAGCCGCCGTTGCCTATGCTCTAGCGAGCCTGCTCAACACGCACCCGATCTAATCTGCGGGCTGACTTCTAATTCAAGGGAGCGGGGACCTGACAGGTCATGCATCCCATTCGAGCTAAAAGCGATTCCAAAAGGGGATAAGTCTCTCGACAAGTCATTAGGAAGCAAGCCGCTATAAATAAACGACATAGTCTCCGATTTCAGATACTGCTCAGTGGATGAGCAATCCAGAAACCGCCACCATGAGCCCCGCAGCTCCCAACGAAAGCCCGAGAAGAAAGTAAGCCCGCTTTCGTGTGAAGAGAGTAATTGAGCAAAGCACCACAGCAATCTGCAGCAACGCCTCGCCTAGATCGTAGCGCGAGGCTTTGGCCTCCGCCCTGGTCACTTCCGATTCAAATTCGCGCGCCTTTTCCTGCGCTTCCGCCAGGTCTTCCTTCCACTTCTCGATATGAACTTCGTATTCATGGCGCTTTGTATCGGCCGCTGGTGCATTGACCGTGGGCTCGATCGCAAGCAAATCTACCGTTACCGAAAGGTTATCCATACGAATCTTCTTGGCCTGATACTCATTCCACTGATCACCAGCACGCGACTGCATAAGAACGGCCTCTGTATGGCTGCGATGCCCAAGAACAGTGACCATTGCCACAAGAACTGCAAGAATCGAGATGCCGAGCGAGATGATCTTGAGCGACTCGCCCCCCTCTTTCACCTGCTTTGCGAACTCTTGAACCTCATCAGCTTCCATAGTGCGGTGATTCTAGCTCGAACGAACATCAATCTGCGATCGAAAGCGCTCAGTTAGTGCGTAGCTTTGGAGAAATTTCGGTAACCTCGCATTTTTTTCACCCCCGTCTTTACTGGACGAAAACGACTTTTCGACAGGAAGTCCAGATTATTCACAGCCTTGAGCTTGCACAGAGCCCCAGTCACTGATAATCTCAGGAAGTCGCAAAGAGGCATACGGCAAGAAACGAAGTGGAAAGCATCAAGCTTGCACGGAAACAAAAAGCACGATACTCTAGGTGAGAAGTAAAGTAACACTGCTTCGCACCTTGGCTCTGGTAATAAGAGAGCAAGTAACAAGGTAAGACGGAGCGCAGTCCAAGCGTTTGATATCGGTTTAGAGCCTGAGGGCCTACCGGCAATCCAAACCCAAGCCACTGCTGTTGATTTGAGGAATGCCAGGAGCTAAGTGCTCCGCGCTCAATTTCGAGCGTTACGATATTTTGATATTTTGTGCTAAGCGAATGTTGGTCGACTTGTTTCGGGTTCTGTGGGCTGAAGTAAAGCGTGAAGAACACGAAAATAAAAGTTGACAGACACTCTGAAGATTGATAATCTCAGAAAGTTCGCTAAAACGTCACACGCTACTGAAGTGCTTCTCGAAGAGCAGATATAAGGCCAAAGAGAAAGCTGGAAGTAAGTAGCAAATACAGACGACAACAGCGCATCAAGTTCGAGGACACGAATATGGCTTATGCCGATTCAGTCCTTGATCCAAAGCTGCCCGCTAAGGCGGATGCAGTTCGGATCTTTGACAACATAGTTGAACGTGCCAGTCGTGAGATGATACGAAATTTGGTTTAGTCATTCTCACTAGTTATATCCTTCGCTCCTTTCGAGCGAGCGAGGGCGCTCGATCCATCCCGACCCCTGTCGTTGGATGGCGAGCAAACCAAGATTAAACGAGAGTTTGATCCTGGCTCAGAATCAACGCTGGCGGCGTGCCTAACACATGCAAGTCGCACGAGAAAGGGTAGCAATACCTGAGTAAAGTGGCGCACGGGTGAGTAACACGTGACTAATCTACCCTCGAGTGGGGAATAACTGAGAGAAATCTCAGCTAATACCGCATAACACTTACGAGTCAAAGCAGCAATGCGCTTGGGGAGGAGGTCGCGGCCGATTAGCTAGTTGGCGGGGTAATGGCCCACCAAGGCGATGATCGGTATCCGGCCTGAGAGGGCGCACGGACACACTGGAACTGAAACACGGTCCAGACTCCTACGGGAGGCAGCAGTGGGGAATTTTGCGCAATGGGGGAAACCCTGACGCAGCAACGCCGCGTGGAGGATGAAATATCTTGGTATGTAAACTCCTTTCGATGGGGAAGATTATGACGGTACCCATAGAAGAAGCCCCGGCTAACTTCGTGCCAGCAGCCGCGGTAATACGAGGGGGGCAAGCGTTGTTCGGATTTATTGGGCGTAAAGGGTGCGTAGGCGGTTTGATAAGTCTGATGTGAAATCTATGGGCTCAACCCATAGTCTGCATTAGAAACTGTCGGGCTTGAGTATGGGAGAGGTGAGTGGAATTTCCGGTGTAGCGGTGAAATGCGTAGATATCGGAAGGAACACCTGTGGCGAAAGCGGCTCACTGGACCATAACTGACGCTGATGCACGAAAGCTAGGGGAGCAAACAGGATTAGATACCCTGGTAGTCCTAGCCCTAAACGATGATTGTTTGATGTGGCAGGTACCCAATCCTGCCGTGTCGAAGCTAACGCGATAAACAATCCGCCTGGGGAGTACGGTCGCAAGGCTGAAACTCAAAGGAATTGACGGGGGCCCGCACAAGCGGTGGAGCATGTGGTTTAATTCGACGCAACGCGAAGAACCTTACCTGGGCTCGAAATGTAGTGGAATCCGGCAGAAACGTCGGCGTCTAGCAATAGACCGCTATATAGGTGCTGCATGGCTGTCGTCAGCTCGTGTCGTGAGATGTTGGGTTAAGTCCCGCAACGAGCGCAACCCTTATCTTCAGTTGCTACCATTTAGTTGAGCACTCTGACGAAACCGCCTCGGATAACGGGGAGGAAGGTGGGGATGACGTCAAGTCCTCATGGCCTTTATGTCCAGGGCTACACACGTGCTACAATGGCCGGTACAAACCGCTGCAAACCCGCGAGGGGGAGCTAATCGGAAAAAGCCGGCCTCAGTTCGGATTGGAGTCTGCAACTCGACTCCATGAAGCTGGAATCGCTAGTAATCGTGGATCAGCATGCCACGGTGAATACGTTCCCGGGCCTTGTACACACCGCCCGTCACATCACGAAAGTGGGTTGCACTAGAAGTCGGTGCGCTAACCGCAAGGGAGCAGCCGCCCAAGGTGTAATTCATGATTGGGGTGAAGTCGTAACAAGGTAGCCGTAGGAGAACCTGCGGCTGGATCACCTCCTTTCTAAAAGAGAACGCCTCGGCACACTTCAACGTCCTGCGATTGCAGGCAGCTTAGAGCTGAGTTGATAGTGACGTTGCCGAGAACCATCTGCAAGCACTTCGGTGAGTTGCAGATGAGCCTGAACTAAACCTTCTTTTTTTCGTTATCTGTCAACACCGATGGTCAATAGCTGCGTAGCGGCTATGCACGTTCAGCTGTGTCCTCGAAACCTTTCGAGAGAGCTCGATTTTTGATTCTCAGGAGTCAACAACAGAGCAGCCTGCGCATTGGATCTTCTTGCTGATAAGCTAGAGGTCGGTGCTGTAGAGTCGGGCCTGTAGCTCAGTTGGTTAGAGCGCACCCCTGATAAGGGTGAGGTCGGTAGTTCGAATCTACCCAGGCCCACCACCTTATCCCGGCGATCAGGTAACTGATCATCAAGGGGCTGTAGCTCAGTTGGGAGAGCACCTGCTTTGCAAGCAGGGGGTCAACGGTTCGATCCCGTTCAGCTCCACCATAACTTCTCGATTGGAATGTTCGATATGTAAGCCAAGCGACGTCTGCTTGAGGTTGAGTCTCTGCGCTGCAGAGGTTGAGCCTTGAGCAGGAATGCTCAAGCCGCCTGAGGGCGCGAAGTGATGACGCAGCAATGCGAATCGCTCCATGATTTTTGACAACTGAATAGATTGGGTAAATATAACTACAAGGCTGAGCAGCTAGCTTTCAGGTTGTTTCTGATAGCGATGCTGTCGTCAGTATTGAGTGTCTTTAGAATAATTTTCGTGTTACCGACCTGATTCTCGCAAGTTGAGATGATGGTTGTACGACACAGGCGTGGACTATATCAAACGTAGATAGCTCTATGTTGCAGAGGTTTTCACTCTGCTGCGTGCGAGTAAATTCTATGGTCAAGCTACTAAGGGCGCACGGTGGATGCCTTGGCAGAAACAGGCGATGAAGGACGCGGCAAGCTGCGATAAGCTTCGGGGAGCGGCACACACGCGTTGATCCGGAGATTTCCGAATGGGGAAACCCACCCAGGTAAAACCTGGGTATGTCCTACTGAATTCATAGGTAGGAACAGGCGAACGGAGGGAAGTGAACCATCTCAGTACCTCCAGGAGGAGAAAGAAACCTCGATTCCGAAAGTAGTGGCGAGCGAAATCGGAACAGCCCAAACCCGTACTATTTAGGTAGTTCGGGGGTTGTAGGGCCTGCAAAAGTAGAGTTACCAATCTGGTTGCTAGTCGAATCTTCTGGAAAGGAGATCCAAAGAGGGTGACAGACCCGTAGACGAAAGCGATCCAGACTCGAAGCAGGTACCTGAGTAAGGCGGGGCACGAGAAACCCTGCTTGAATCCACGGGGACCATCCCGTAAGGCTAAATACTCGTTTCTGACCGATAGTGAACCAGTACCGTGAGGGAAAGGCGAAAAGCACCCCATTGAGGGGAGTGAAAAGTACCTGAAACCGTGTGCCTACAAGCAGTGGGAGGACTATGCCCGTAAGGGAATGTCTGACCGCGTGCCTATTGCATAATGAGCCGGCTAGTTATTCTTGTCAGCAAGGTTAAGCGTGAGCGAGCCGCAGCGAAAGCGAGTCTGAATAGGGCGATAAGTTGGCAGGAATAGACGCGAAGCGGGATGATCTACCCTTGGCCAGGTTGAAGGTGAGGTAACACTCACTGGAGGACCGAACCGGTGTTTGTTGAAAAAAGCTCGGATGAGCTGAGGGTAGGGGTGAAAGGCTAATCAAATTCCGTTATAGCTCGTTCTCTCCGAAATAGCTTTAGGGCTAGCCTCGGGTGATTTGGATCGGTGGTAGAGACATGGATAGACTAGGGGGCTTTCCGGCTTACTGAATCTAATCAAACTTCGAATGCCGATCACAACCAGCCCGGGAGTCAGACTGTGGGGGCTAAGCTTCACAGTCGAGAGGAAAACAGTCCAGACCGCCTGCTAAGGTCCCAAAATTACAGTTAAGTGGGAAAGGAAGTCGGAACGCTCAGACAGCCAGGAGGTTGGCTTAGAAGCAGCCATCCTTTAAAGAAAGCGTAATAGCTCACTGGTCAAGCGGTCCGGTGCCGACAATACAACGGGGCTAAAACTGTATACCGAAGCAGCGGATGCACACCATTAGGTGTGCGTGGTAGGAGAGCATTCTGTCGTGGATGAAGCGCAACTGGGAAGATGCGTGGACATTACAGAAGAGACCCTGCCGGCATAAGTAGCGATAATGAAGGTGAGAACCCTTCACGCCGAAAGTCTAAGGTTTCCTGAGGAAGGTTAATCCGCTCAGGGTTAGGCGGTCCCTAAGCTGAGGCCGAAAGGCGTAAGCGATGGAAATCCGGTTAATATTCCGGACCTCCCAGTTTTTCGTTATTACGATGGGGTGACGCATAAGGATAAGCAGGACATTATATGGCTATGGTGTTCGATACGCGTAAGCTGGATTCTCTAGGCAAATCCGGAGAGTCTTAACAGTGAGGCGTAAAGCAGTAAGCCGAATGGCTGAAAGCTGCTGATTTCATGGTGCCAAGAAAAACCTCTAAGGAGAGAAATTGGGAACCGTACCACAAACCGACACAGGTAGACGAGGAGAATATCCAAAGGCGCTCGAGTGAAAGCTTGTTAAGGAACTCGGCAAATTAGACCCGTAACTTCGGGAGAAGGGTCGCCCTTCAGGGTGCAAGCCCAGAGGGGCCGCAGTGAAACGCGAACGGCGACTGTTTAACAAAAACACAGGTCTCTGCAAAGTCAAAAACGACGTATAGGGGCTGACTCCTGCCCGGTGCCGGAAGGTTAAAGGGAGAGGTTAGGGCGCAAGCTCGAAGCTTTGAACTGAAGCCCCGGTGAACGGCGGCCGTAACTATAACGGTCCTAAGGTAGCGAAATTCCTTGTCGGGTAAGTTCCGACCTGCACGAATGGAGTAACGATCGTTCGACTGTCTTAACGAGTTGCTCGGCGAACTTGTAGTACCGGTGAAGATGCCGGTTACCCGCAGCTAGACGAAAAGACCCCGTGCACCTTTACTATACTTTTACTATGAGTTACGGCCACTGCTGCGCAGGATAGGTGGGAGGCTTTGATACCGGACTTTTGGGTTCGGTGGAGCCAACGGTGAGATACCACCCTGCGGTTGTTGTGATTCTAACCTGCTCCCGTAATCCGGGAGAGGGACATAGTAAGACGGGTAGTTTGACTGGGGCGGTCGCCTCCTAAATTGTAACGGAGGCGCGCGAAGCTACACTCAGGTCGTTTGGAAATCGACCGTCGAGTGCAAAGGCATAAGTGTGGTTAACTGCGAGACCTACAAGTCGAGCAGATGCGAAAGCAGGCCTTAGTGATCCGGTGGTTCTGTATGGAAGGGCCATCGCTCAACGGATAAAAGGTACGCCGGGGATAACAGGCTGATCGAAGCCAAGAGTTCATATCGACGCTTCGGTTTGGCACCTCGATGTCGGCTCATCACATCCTGGAGCTGTAGAAGGTTCCAAGGGTTCGGCTGTTCGCCGATTAAAGTGGTACGTGAGCTGGGTTCAGAACGTCGCGAGACAGTTCGGTCTCTATCTGCTGTGGGCGTAGGAGATTTGAAGAGGGCTGTCCTTAGTACGAGAGGACCGGGATGGACGAACCTCTTGTGTTCCAGTTGTCCTGCCAAGGGCACGGCTGGGTAGCGAAGTTCGGTTGTGATAACCGCTGAATGCATATAAGCGGGAAGCACGCTCTAAGATGAGATCTCCCAACCCAAAAGGGAAATGAAGGGCCCTAGAAGACCACTAGGTTGATAGGCTGGAGGTTGAAGTGCAGTAATGCATGTAGCTTACCAGTACTAATCGCCCGTTCGGCTTGTCCATAGAATTTACTCTGCGCAGTGAAGTCCACTGTTCTGGAGTCATTCAATACAAGCTTTGTAGTTATATCTTTTGGAAACTACGCAATGAGCAATAAACGTCTAATCCCAATCTATTCAGTTGTGGAAGATCGCGAGAGCGATATTTCTCAAGTTTGCCGGTGAGTTTACCGCGAGGGTCACACCCGTTCCCATCCCGAACACGGAAGTTAAGCCTCGTTGGGCCGATGGTACTGCACGCGTAAGTGTGTGGGAGATTAGGTGATCGCCGGCATATTATCAAAACCCCATCCTTTCGAGGATGGGGTTTTTGGTTTAACCTTCTTTTCTCGGCCACTCCCGGCCTGGATTCGTCTCCGATTTGAATTGTTATCTTTACTTCCCACCCTCTTCCTCACGAGGCAAAAGTCAAGAGGAGAGGACGGACCACTTCCTTGTGGATAAAACTGATCTTCGGCATTTGTGGTGAGTTGTGGTTGATTTTTGGCTTTTATGGGTTTGATTTTGCTTTGTTGCCATGGATCTTTGGTGTTTCGATGATCCATAGGCCGATTTTTTGAGTGCAAAACGTGGTCGAAAGTGTGGTGGTTGGGTGCAAAATCGTGGTTGTTAGCTGGCGGATTTTAAGAGTTGGCCTCGAAAGGGAAGAGATGAGCACGATTGAGAGTAATAAGGCTGTGATCGGCAGGTTTATTGAAGAGGTGATCAACCAGAACCGATTGGACCGGGCGGACGATCTCGTGGTGGAGGATTTTGTGGAGTTGGATCCGTTTCCTGGGCAACGACCGGGGCGGGAGGGTTTGAAAGAAGTATTGGGGATGATGCGTACTGCGTTTCCGGATATTCATTGGGTGGTAGATGAGATGGTGGCCGAAGGGGATAAGGTGGTCACGCGGTTTACCTGGAAGGGTACACATCGGGGTGCCTTTCTTGGGGTGCCGCCTACGGGCAAAGGTGTGACGGTGAAGGGCGTCGTGATCGATCAGTTGGCGGACGGGAAGATGAGCAAGAGCCGGATTCTGATGGATAGTCTGGGGATGATGCAGCAGCTTGGAGTGGTTCCCTCGGCGTAACTGTGCTGAGCAAGTTTGGAGGATTACTTCAGAGTCTCCCAGCTGCGGAGGGTGTGTTCGTAGATCTCCATGTTGACGCGCTTGCCTCGAAACTTTACGCCTTCCATGCCGAGGCGAAAGCGTTGCTCGGCTGCGGCTTCGCCTTTTAGTTTGATCTCGCCGCCGGCGCCTACGATACGTTGCCATGGGAGTCCTTGAAATGGGGCGTTGCGTAACAGCTTTGCGACGGCTCGGTGGTACAGGGGGTAGCCTGCGGCTGCGGCGACTTTGCCGTAGGTAGAGACCTTGCCTTTGGGGACCGAACGAATGATGCGGCGAAATGCTTCGTCGCGCGTCTCATTTTTGCGAAGCGCATCTTTGAGGATGCGTCGCTTGAGGTTTTGCGGGACGGGTGGGGTGCGCATGAGCAAACTTTATCAGAGGATTGTGGGCTGACTTTCAGTGGCAGGCTCTACCATGCGTCTTGCGTGTCTGCGCGGGAGGTGCGGAGACACGGGAGGGGCACAGTCTTAGCGGGGCCGCCACTTTGATGATGGGTCTTCAGCGAATTCCCGCTGGTATCAACGGTAGTGAGGCAGATCTTTCGCTTGCGGCGAAGGTGGCAAATAAAAAGCACGACAAAAACAAAGGCAACTACTAACAGCAGATTCCTTCGCTCCGCTGCGGAATGACAACAAAAAAACAGGCAACGGCCAAGGCAGAAACGTATCTTCCGCCCTGCGCGAAGGAAGACAACAAAAAAGCAACAACAACGCCAAACGCCAAGGCATCAGCTTTAGCGGTTCTTCTTTAGTGTGGGCCTCGCGATAAGAAAGACAGGGATCCTTCACTGCGTTCAGGATGACGGCGAAAAATAATGTGTCACGATGACGACGAAATGCTGCATCAGTGAGAACCGGGTCTGGCCCGTGGGTTTATTTGATGGTTGTTAGTGGGGTTGGTGTGTACTCGAGTTTTGGATACCAGTCGGTGCCGCGGCCTTCGGGGTTGAGGTCGAGGAACGTCCAGAGTGGGTCGATCTCGGGGGCGCCGCGTGGATCTTGGCCGGGGTCGGTCATCTCGCCGCTGATCTCGCCGCTCCAGAAGTGACGGATGGTGCCGTCGCGTCGGGTGAAGACGCTGAGGCCTGGAACATCGGCGTCATCGGCGTTGACGTAGGTGCGGGTGTAGTTGCCGCTCATGTCGGAGTAGAGTTGCACGTTCTGCCAGCCTCGCTCTTTTTTGTAGTCGAGAAGGCGCTGGATGGGTGAGCGTGCGAAGACGGCAAGGGCGACGCGCTCGCGAAGGTTCCTTGTAGTTCCGTCCCATGCGGAGAGGAACGAGGTGCACACCGGGCACGCCCGTTCGCGTTGTGGCCCGAACATCATGCTGTAGATGATGAGGGTCTGCTTGTCGCCGAACAGGTTGGAGAGGTGGACTGTTCCTTTCGCGCCTTCGAGGGTGTAGTCCTCGGGCACGGTGCCGCCTGGGGGTAAGGCACGGCGCAACTCTGCGACTCGCTCGATGTGTCGTCGGAGTTCAATCTCTTCGGCGAGGAGGGTGGTGCGCGCCTTCCTGTACTCAGGGCTTTCATTTGGAAAGTGTGATGTGTTTTTTGCCGCGAGTTCGGTTGCCGGGGTGAGAGTGGCGCTGACGGTCATCCAATCCTCCTTGCAGAGTCCAGATCAGGTTTTGATGAAGTTTGAAGGATGCTCAGTCTCTACATCATTACTGAGAGATGGATGCAGCTGGCTGCGATTCGTTAGCTCAATGGACGAAACTTTGGCCGGGTCAAGGTGGTTCGTGCTTTCGCACGAATGCCCACATCTCAGAATCGAGATATGGGGCAGCCGATTTAGTGTCCATTCATTGGGGAGCAACTCGCCAGGAATGAGATTAGTTCACCGTGAGGGTGAAGGTGGTTGAGGCGGTAATTGTAGTGTTGACTGAATCGGTGCCGGTTAATTTCAAGGTGTAGTTCGTTGAGTTGGCTGGAGGTGCGGATGTGCCGCCGTTGCTTCCTCCATTGCTCCCTCCGCAGCCGATGAGGCCCACGCTGGCTATTGTTAGAATTATGGCGGTGAGCATTAGCGGCATGCGGGTGTTGCGCCTCTTCGTAACGAACGAACCGCAGACCATCAGACCTGCGACCATAATCATCTGCGTGTTCCCCCATGGGGAGGAGTTCTGGTTTTTCGATGAAGCGTGTGAACCAACCGGTCGAAAGTTCGCTCGTTGGGCAGGCGCAGGTGAGTTGCATGCCGAGCCGACGCCGATGGTGAGAGTTGCTGCGTTCGGGTTGTTAGTGGATGGTGCACCGATGGAATAACACAATTCGGCGGTGCCATTCGTAGTTGTGGCTGCGAGAGACCAAGTAACCCTGCCACCGTAGCCGCCGGTCGGTGTAGTGGCGATTTGTGTGCTCCCGTTACTGCCGTTTGTGATCGTGAGATTCGCAGCTGTAACCGTGAAGCTTCCGGTAGCTGTCACGTTTCCTACGAGGATCGAAGTGGTTGCGGCCGCGGGCAGATGAGAGGCATCACCAGGGTAGGTGACGGTGATCAAGTGAGAACCGGAGGTTGCGGGTGCTACGAATGTGTAGATTGCGGTCGCGTTTGACACAGATGCATTTGTTGAGGAGAACGGTAGGGAGGGTTGCGAGATAATGTCATCGACATATACCGCGAGGGTGCCTGTGGGCACTTCGTACTGCGCGTTGGGGCTCACTGAGTTGAAGTATCCCACCATGATCTGGACTTGAAGGCTTTGCCCCGGCAAGGCCGAAACTGAATATGGAATGAGCTGGATGCTTGTGGGGGTTCGCGTCGTAGTGCTGGTTGAGGGCCACGCAGTCACCAGATGGCCGAAATCAACGCTGCCGAGACCGGTCGCTTCGTCGTAGCCTGGAGTTGCGGCATAGCCTGACTCTCCTGGTGTGGCGCAGTTGCCAGTGCCAGAGATGCAGGCGTTTGAACCGGAGATGATGTCGTGAAAAGCAGCCTCGTAGGACGCTGAATTAGCAGCCAGAGCGTACAGTTGAGGGTTGATATTGCCTAATCCATTTGTTTGCTCAATCTGGTTCAGGATTGCGAGAAAGCCTGCAAAGATGGGGGTGGCAAAGCTAGTGCCCCCGGCCACGGTGTACTTACCTTGACTGCCCTGAAGTCCTTCAGGGCCGTTACAGCTTGTCTGGCCCTGAGTGAGCGTGGGGTCACTGGAGCATAGGAGGAAGCCGGGGTCTGCAATAGAAGACTGTAGAGCTATATCGGGGAGAAGACGAAATGCTCCTGAGGGTATGCCGGGGACACCGCTTTGCCAGTTGGGACGAGAAAAGTGGGTGCTGGTACCGCCGCCGCCCGCCGCGATACCGAATGAGGTCGAACCCTCATTCCAGACAACCTCGGGCACGTAGGAGAGCAACGTATTAGGCGCATCGTAGGCACCCGCACTTGCCCAATATTGATTGGATCCTGCGGCAAAGGTTCCTGCCGCCATCTGAGTTCCGCCCACCGCCGTGACATAGGGGCTGTCCGCTGGATAAGAGACTGAAAGAGCCTGTTGCTGGGTGGGCGTTAGTCCAGCCGAGGTGAAAAGAGCGCACGCGGTAGAGCCGCTGTCTCCTGAGGCTGCGACGAGGGTCTGTCCCTGAGCAGAAGCCTGTTCGAAGAGGGCATTCCCCTGGTCGAGGGCTGATAGACTCATCAGCGGCTCGCAGCTGCTGTAGCTGATGCTGATCACTGGGGCGATGTTCTGGTCGATTGCAAAAGCCAAAGCATCGAAGACGTCGTAGTTCTGGTTGTTGCCCACATAGACCAGAAAGATGTTGGCACTCGAGGCGATGCCAGAAGCGTACTCAAGGTCGATCTCAGATTCTCCTTGATCCCCTGGAGAGATGGCTTCTACCCCGGAGCTTGGAACCAGAACGGGGGTAATCGGAGTCGTTCGGCCGGAATATGTCTGGAAGTAAGCAATCTCGGAAGAATCCACCGAAGTGTTTACATACGACTGCCCTACGACAGCGAGTGCTTGCCCCGCACCGGTAAATCCATTCTTTGCGAGAGTGGTCAGGTCGTACATCGTTTCGATGTCCACTGGCGCCAAATAGTGGGCTTGCGTTGCAGACGTCGTGTAGTCGGGATTGGGGCGGGTTTGTAATTTGATGGACGGTTTGGGGCGGAAGTTGGAGAGGTGGAGAACGGCCGCTGTGACTGAGGCAAGTTCTGTCGGCAGGGTGAGGTCGGCTGCCGGGGCGAAGTGGTGTTCGCCATCTACCTGGTAGTAATGCAGACCGGTGCCGAAGGAAGATTGTACTTGCGCGGCAGTGCCGGAGAAGGTGATGCGATCACGACTGCGTGCGATGCTTTCGACGTGGAAGCCACGCGATTGCAACCAGGTCTCGGCGGCTGCAATGTCCTCATCGGCCATGCCAAAACGGGCCGCGAATGTATCCGGGGTCAGCCAGTGGTGGTAGAGAGGGGAGGCCGTGTTCTGCTGCGCGGTTAGCAGTTGTTGCAGCGCGTCTTCCTGCTCAGGGGAGCGCTTGAAGACCAGAGTGATGCCGGGGATGGCCATCTCTGGCGAGACGGGGCCGAGGTCTTGTCCCCTTAGCGCCTGCGGGGTACGTGATCCGGCAAGAACGGTTCGTGCGCTATCCGCGATGGTTCTCGCTAGTCGCGGTGTGGGTTGTTGGGCAAAGGCAGATGAGGAGCAAAACAGCAGGCCCATCAAGAGAAACGGCGGTACAACTCGGCAAATCCGCTTCATACAGAGTGATCAGTCTTTCTCGAGAGCTTAATAACTGAAGTGTTGGGTCTCGAGAAACATTAGCACAGCATGCTGATCGAAGCTTGCGCTACTTTTGCGCGGCGTATCTTCCGTACTGTTGTGGTCGGTTGGCTAGTAGGCGAGGGCGCAGCCGTCGGCTCGCATCTCGCTGGCGGCGGAGTAGACGCGGTCGGGGCCGTCCATGCGGTGCTCGATGCATTCGTAGCGGCCAAAGCCGCCGTCGGAGGGGCCCATCGGCCAGCCCAGGGCGATGAGGGCTTTGCGGGTGGACTCGGGGACTCCGGCTTCGAGGCGGAGGACGCCCTTTGGTCCGAGGCCTTCGGGATCTTCTCCCATGGATTGCGAGCTGCCTTCGTGGTGCCAGCGTGGGCTGTCACCTGCGGCCTGGATGTCGAGGCCGTAGTCGACTCGGTTGATGATGATCTGGGCCTGGCCTTGTGGCTGCATGTCGCCGCCCATGACGCCGAAGGACATCCAAGGTTTGCCGTCTTTGGTGGCGAAGCCCGGGATGATGGTTTGGAAGGGGCGCTTGCCGGGAGCGTAGATGTTGGGGTGGCCGTCCTGGAGGGAGAAGAGCTCGCCGCGATCCTGGAACATGAAGCCGAGGCCGTCGGCGACGAGGCCGGAGCCCATGCCGCGGAAGTTGGACTGAATCATGGAGATCATGATGCCGTCTTTGTCGGAGACGGTGAAGTAGGTGGTGTCGCCGTGGCTGGGGGCCTGGCCGGGATGGATCGGGGTGAGGATGCTGTCGGGCTTGATGAGCTTGGCGCGCTCGGCGGCGTAGGACTTGGAGTTGAGGAACTCGTAGGGGATTTTGGCGAAGTGGGGATCGGCGTAGTAGCGGGCGCGGTCTTCGTAGGCGAGGCGCTTGGCTTCGATCTGGATGTGGAGGGACTGTGGGGACTGGAAGCCCATGTTGCGGAGGTCGAAGTTTTCGGCGATGTTGAGGAGCTGGAGGGTGGCGAGGCCTTGCGTGTTGGCGGCCATGCCGTAGACGTCGACGCCGCGGTAGTTGGTGACGAGCGGGTCGCCCCACTCGGCGTGCTGGTCGCGTAGGTCTTCGGCGGAGAGCCAGCCGCCGATGCGCTTGAAGTAGGCGTCGATGGTCTTGGCGATAGGGCCGTCGTAGTAGGCGTCGCGGCCGCCTTCGGCGATCATTTTGTACGTGCGGGCCAGATCGGGGTTGCGGAAGACATCGCCTTCGTTCGGAGCTTTGCCGTTCGGGGCCCAGGTGTGCAGGGCGTTGGCTGTCTCTTCTACTCCTGAGCCGGGGCGCGTGAATGCGGTGAGGTTGCGCTTGATGTAGAAGCCGATGATCTGTGGGACGGGGACGCCGGATTCGGCGAGATGGATTGCGGGTTCGAAGAGCTCGGCCCATTTGAGCTTGCCGTAGCGCTGGTGAAGGGTCCACCAGGCGTCGAGTGCACCGGGAGTGGAGACGGTGATTGCTCCGAGGGATGGGAGGACTCCGTTTTTTGCGCGGGCACGAGCGGTTTCGAGGGTGAGGGATTTTGGCGAGCGGCCGGAGCCGGCGAGGCCGACGACCTTGGAGAGCTTGGGGTCCCAGATCATGGCGTAGCAGTCGCCGCCGATGCCGGAGCTTGTTGGTTCGAGGAAGCCGAGGCAGGCGTTGGCGGCGATTGCTGCGTCGATTGCAGAGCCTCCGCGCTAGGATTTCGATTGCAGTGAGGGTTGCGATCGGATGGGCTGTGCCGGCTGCTCCGGAGCAACCCATGGCGGCGGAGCGGCTGGCGAAGCTTGCGCCGGAGACGCGGTCGCCAGCGTGAACGTCTGGCCGCACGAAGCGCTCGGCGCCTGCGGGCTGGAACTTTGGTAGAGATGCGTCGGGTGCGCTTGATTTTTGCTCGCCGCTTTGGCCTAGGGCGATGGATGGCTGAACGGAGGCGATGGAACCAGTTACAGCGAGGGGAAGGGCGGCGATGAAGGAGCGACGGCGCAATGTGTTCTCCTGGGCATGATGTCTGAAGAGCTGGAAGGCAATGGCATCAAACGCATCCTACGCGTTTTTGGTTTGAGATATTCAATATATCAAGCCGAGGCGTACGGCGACGCAAGAAGATGGCCCGGACTTGAAGGTCAGGGCCATTATGGATTGCCTGTGTGATTCTTCTCGGCGATATTTCGTCAATGTTCATCGGGCTCTGCGAGCAGGTCACCCAATCGGTCGAGGCGTTTCTCCCATGGGGAGCGACGATCGGCGATCCACTGCTGTGCTAGCGCGAAGCCTGCTGGATCGAGGCTGCAGGTGCGCACTCTGCCGCTCTTTTCGGTGCGTATCAAACCGCTCTCTTCCAATACCTGGAGGTGTTGCACTACGGCGGCGAGGGTCATCTTGAGAGGAGCGGCTAACTGCGAGACAGAGATTGGTCCCGCAGTCAGCGTTTCGAGAATCAATCGACGGGTGGGGTCACCGAGAGCGTGAAAGACACGGTGGACGTTGGCTTTTTTAGCTGGCATTCGTTTGATTCTCCCGTGCCATTGCTGATTAGCTTGCCAGTTCCTTTGCGAGGTTTTCGAAGAGTCTCCGCCAACCTGCCTCTCGCATTTGAGGACCGTCGGCGCCTTCAAAGAACGCTCCCTGATGGGTGCAGATGAGGTCGGTTCCTTTGTTCGTCGGCAGGAGCTCGATGGTGACGAGCGAAGCGGAGATGCGCTTGTCGCCAAGAGCCATTCTTGAGGCCATGACGACACACTTATTTGGAAGGATGTTCTGATAGGTGCCTTCATTGGTTAGCAGGACGCCTGGGAATGGTGTTTTTTCATTCATGCGGTAGATAAGCCGATCAGTCCCTCCGACGCGAAAGTCAGATTCAAATGCTTCGATTTCATGGGTATCGCCGTCGGCAAACCAGCGACGTCTTTTAGCCGTGTCGGAGAAGGCGGAGAAGACGACTTCAGGCGGCTTGGGATAACTGCGCTCGATGACGAATGTGTTGTGGATGACGGATTGTTCTGCCATTGGAGTTCCTCTTTCGTAAAGAGAATTACTTAAGTACGTACTTAACTATGGAGTCAAGCCGATGGTTTGTCAAGTGGATACTTAAGTATTTTATTTTGGTTCGGTGAGGGCTCGCAGGCGTTTGTTCTCTTCTTCGAGTTTTTCGATGCGTTGACGCATCGGCTCGAGTGCCTTGACCAACTCTTCTTCTGTGTAGCGTGGGGTGATGTGCTGTGGGCAGTTCCAGTCGAATCCTTCGACGTGAATGAGCATGGCGCGTTCGGCAGGAGTTTTTTCTTCCGGCATACGCAGTTGGTCGATGAGCTTGCGTGCTTCGGCGGTACCTTCGTGAACCTTGGCGCGACCGAGGAGCTTCAGGCGCGTCTGGTGCGGGTAGTCCATGAAGAAAAGAGCTACGCGATCTTCGTGCTGGAGGTTGCCGACGCTGATGTACTGCTTGTTGCCGCGAAGGTCGGCGAAGCCAAGGGTGCGGTCGTCGAGGATGTGAAGGAAGCCTTTGAGGCCTCCGCGATACTGGATGTAAGGCCATCCGGTTTCGGTGACGGAGGCCATGTAGAAGCCGTCGCTGGCTTCGATGAAGGCGCGCTCGTGGGGGCCAAGACTGTCGCCAGGATCGTTGGAGCGCTCCATTCGTTCGTAGAGATGGCGGCTGCCGTGCTGTTTCTGCTGCTCTTTGACGAGAGGAGTGAAGGCGAGTTCTGCGTAGCGTCGGCCCATGGGTCTTCTCCTGGAATGCCTGAAGTTATTTAGATGACTGCGAGACGCCGATCGGCCCAGGAATTGGGTGCTACTGATTTGAGCACCGTTTGATCACCGCTCATGTGTGATTTGGAGTTAGAGTTAGCATATTCCCTTTTCTTTTGGAGCGTCCGCCTTGATACGACTCGTTTCTTTCAGGAAGTTTTGCGCTGTATTGGCGCTGAGTGGTTCGCTTGCTTTGCCGTTCGTGGGTGTTGCTGCGGGACAGATGTCCGGGACGTCGCCGCAGGAGCGGAAGACGCTGCGGACGATTGGGTTTATGACGGACTTCGATGTGAAAGATGATGCGGTAGGAATTTGTAAGGCAGTGATGAACGGGGTTGCTCCCGGGGTCGAGGTGATCGACATTACGCACCAGGCGACGCCGTACAACATCGCAGAGGGGGCGCGATTTCTTGCCGGGTCGGCACCTTACTTTGAGAAAGATGCGGTGTTTGTGGTGGTGATCGATCCTGGGGTGGGAAGTACGCGGAGGGCGATCATTGCGCGGTCGAAGAAGGGACAGTTTTTTGTGCTGCCTGATAACGGGCTGTTGACGCTGGTGCAGGATCGCGACGGAATTGAGGCGGTGCGAGAGATTACGAATCCGGAGTGGATGATTGGAGCGAAGATGTCATCCACTTTTCATGGACGGGATATCTTTTCTCCGGCTGGGGCTCACCTTGCGCGGGGTGATGACTGGACTACCGCAGGGCCAGTGGTCGATGTGGCGAATCTGGTGAGGCTGGATATTCATACGGCGATGGTGGATGATGCGGGGCTG
Organism: Tunturiibacter lichenicola; assembly: GCF_051013355.1. Classification (GTDB taxonomy): domain Bacteria; phylum Acidobacteriota; class Terriglobia; order Terriglobales; family Acidobacteriaceae; genus Edaphobacter; species Edaphobacter lichenicola_F. Next base: position 3,642,941 of record NZ_CP132944.1, read on the forward strand.
CACGGCGAAGTGATTGGGACCGATGGGCCGTTTGGGAATCTTGTGCTGAATGTGCCTGCGGAGACCTTTGCGAAGATTGGATACCGGCTTGGAGATACGGTGCCAGTGCAGGTTGGCGGGAAGACGTACGATCTTCCGTTCGTGAAGACGTTCAGCGATGTTGCGGTAGGAAAGCCGTTGGCTTATATCGATTCGCGAGGGCGGTTGAGTCTGGGGATCAACCAGAGGAACTTTGCGGAGACGTATGGGGTTCATGCTCCGGCTGAGGTGTTGATCGTTCGGAAGCGTTGAGGCTTGATGGCTGAAGGTGAATTAAAGAGCGATGGCGCTTTCTCTGTTTGAGAAAGCGCCATCGTTGCTGTGTTGCTATTGAGGATCTTTGTCCTGTTGCTTGAGGTCTTTCGCTGCCCGGTTCGCTTGCCTGGTGGCTTCGGCAGCAGCCTGTTTTGCTTCGCGGGTGGCTGCAGCGGCTTCCTGCTTTGCTTCTTCGATCGATTGGCGAGCTTCAGGCGGAAGCGTCGTGATCTTCGGTGGCATGGGCGGCAGGGGAGGAAGGGGCATGATGCTTGCCTTCTTCAGAGAGATGTCGCCCTGGCTGGTGGAGATGCGCAGGAGCGGACCACCTTTGCCTTGGGTGCCGTTGATGGTCTTCTTCTCGAGGCCGCCCTCAGGGATCTTGATCTCGGAGAATTCGCTCTCGATGTCTCCGTTGGCGGCCTCAAGCTGATAGTTGAAGCTGGCCTGCTCGGGGAGACTGAGATTGACGGAGCCGTTGCGGTTTTCGATGGTGACGTTGCCGATTGGCGGGGCACTGGTGAGATCAACGGAGCCGTTGCGATTGGTGACGAAGACGTCTCCGGCGACGCGCTCGAGCGAGACGTTGCGGTTGCCGGCGGTGAGGGTGAGTGGGCCGACGGCTTCGCTGGCAGTGATGTCGGAGTGGCTGATGTCGATCTCACCGTCGAGGCGGGCGAATTGGAGATCGGTGCGGCTGGTGTGGAATTTGATGGGGCCGCGAACGCGCTCGAGGTGAGTGGTGCCGAAGAAGTCGCCGCTCATGGTGACGGGGCCGCTGAGGTCGGTGAGGGTCGTGTCGTGGCCACGGCCCTGAACGGTGATTGGGCCAGTAACACTGTGGGCAGAGATGTCGGAGTCACTATTGTTGATGCGCGTGATGATGGAGCCGGTGATGGCGCTGAGTTCAATGTTGCCGTGGTTCGCGGTGACCTGAACTGGGGCCTTAAGGGCGGTGACGCGGACGTCGCCGTGGTTGGCATTAACCATGACAGGGGCAGCAGCGGGAATGGTGATGGTGAGGTCGGCGCGGGTGCCGTCGAGGGCAGGCACGGAGAGTGTGACGTTTCCTCCGCTGGTATTCAGGCTCGGGCTAAGCTTCTGAGCCTTGCTGTCGGCTTCGGAGTCAGAGCGAGTGTAGACCTGCTTGTGGACGGTGACGTGGATCTGGTTGTCGTCGCTGGTGCCGGAGATGGTGACGTCGCCGCGAGGATTGTCGACTGAGAATCCTGCGCCGGCGGGAAAGGTCTCGGAGAGGGTCTGATCGCTCTCGTGCTTGTCGCCGAGGAACTCGTCGAGATTGTCCTGGTTGATGTTGAGGCCGTCGATGAGGTTGCTGTGGCCGCCGTTGCGAACGCTGCTGAAGAGAATGCCGGTGAGTCCGAGGAGGAGGAGCAGGGTGAAGACGCCTCCACCGAGGCGGCGGCGATAGCGGGGTTCGGTGGAGTCAGACTGCATGTACTGGTCGTAGGCCCACTCGAGGAGCATGACGATGCCGGCGCCGACGAGGAGCATGGGCCAGAAGCGCCCGTACCAGTCCCATAGGCTGTGAGCAGCGAGGCGTCCGGTCTGTACGAGCAAAAAGAGGATGCCGATGGTGATGAGGAGCAGCGGCCCAAGGATGGAGCTGCGGCGCATGCTGCGAGCCTGATAGCGGTAGGCGTCACGCTGAGCGCGGGCTACGTCACGCTGGGCGCGAGCCTGCTCCTTGAGGATGCGACGCTGATACTTCCAGTCGCCTCCGTAGGGTGGACCGGGGGGTGGCGGGTACGGTGGTGGTGGGTAGCTTCCCATGGCCTAGTTTCCTTCCTGGTCGTGATGGTTGGAGGGAACGATCGAGGTGGTGGAAGCGGTAGGTGGTGGAGGTGAGGTGTGGGGCGCCGGATAAGGGTAGGCAACGGCGGCGGCGGAGTTGAAGGAGACACGCTGGAAGACGGCCATGAGACCGGCAACGATGATCAGGAGCGGCCAGCTGTGGGCCCAGGAGAGGATGTCGAAGGAGTCAAGCAGGAACAGGACGCCGACGACGATGACCCAGATAGACCCGCGCAAAGCCGCGAAGAGACGGTATTGATAGGCAGGGGTGCCATCGTCCGTAATGCTGGTGCCGGTGCCGGTCATCTTGTGAACGAAGAGCCAGACGCCAAGCCCGATCAGGAAGAAGGGGATGATGCGGTGAACGGGGAAGTGGTGAAAGAGGCCCGCGTTGCCGACCAAAAAGATGCAGCCAAGTCCGATGAGCCAGAGGGCACCTGCGGGGAAACGGTTACGGGGGACGGTCAAGTCCGGATCAATAGGGTAGGGCGGGACTCCGTAAGGAGGAATCGGTGGGACTGGGGGGACTGGCGGGCCGTAGCCTTGCCACGGAGTGCTCCAGGCAGCGGTGGGTGGTGTGTAGCCGGTAGGTGGCGGAACGTATGGAGCTTCGGTGTATGCAGTTGTTGAGGCGTCGGGTGTGGGAGCGGCGCCTTGCGGGACGAAAGGGCTCGCTGCGCCGGGCTGGTGGGGTGTGCCGGACCACGATTTGCCAAAGCCGAGACGTTCGCCGAGGTCGTTCAGACCGAAGGGATTTGGAAGCAGTGTGCCGTCACGGCGGGCGCGGGCGGTGTGGTGTGCTTCGATGACCTGGTAGCAGACCCAACCGGCGATGAAGAGGCCGAAGATGCCGTGTTCGTCGGCGAGGCTGACGAGGACGGCGAAGACGATCAGGTGCACGACGCCTTTGGCATATTGGCCGTTGTACATGGCGCCGACGCCGGGGATTAGACCGAGCAGCGCGGCTAGACCTGGGTTGGGCGCTCCTGCCGGATAGGGCGGAGGGATGGCACCGGCTACTGTGTAATCGACTCCACCAGCGTTGCCGGTGTAGACGTAGTTGCCGCCTGCTGGAGTTTCGGTGTAGGTGCCGACGGGGTTTCCACCGGCCAGCTTCGCGGCAAGGCAGGGTTCGCAGAAGACAGCAGAGCCAACGGTGCGGGCGCACTCCTGGCAGAGCGGCTTTCCGCAGTTTTGGCAAAAGGCAACACGTTCACGGTCAGGATGGTTTGCGCAGTTCATACCAATCCCCCTTCCTTCTTGACGCTGGGAGTAAGTACAGCAAGAGCTTGAATGGCGAAGGAGGGAGGGGCCTGGGTGCGAACTGACTCGACCAGCCGAATGTTGCCGCCGGGTGTCTCACGTTGACTGGAGCCGGGGTTGGGGTGGGGGCTGGTCTGCTTCTGGTTGCCGGGCTTTTGGTCCTTCTGATTGTCCGGCTGAGTGCCAGCAGGTCTTTGGTTCGATTTGGCTGGATCACTCTGGTTATTCGGGGTGTTGGTCGATCCGGTTGATCCGTCATCGTCCGAGGAGCGTTGCAGGTCGCGGACGCGGGATTCGAGTTCATACACGACGCGAAGGTTGTCGGAGTAGCGGACTACCTTCGCTTTGGCCTCGTAAGCACTGCGCAGAATGCTTGAGGGTTTGAGGTCGCTGGCGTGAAGCTGGCTGAGACGAACGCCGGTGAGGTTCATGGTAAGGGCGATCGAGAAGAAGGCCATGGCAGCAGTCATCGCGAGACGCGGCTGCAACATAGTGTGGCCGAAGGAACGGAGCCCGGAGGTGACGCGAGTACGGAAAGGGAGGACGTTGGTGGGGACGTAGGGGACAGACCCGGCGGCCAAAGCAGCGGGAACGAGAGTGGGGCGGCCGAGAAGTGTATTCGGGGGACGCGGAGGCGCAGGAGCGCGGAGAAAATCAGTTGGCCCGAGGACGATTGCGGGTTTGGTGTCTTTCTCACTGGTCTGGGCGATGATCCGCTCGAGCAGGGAGGCGGGTGGTTCGGGCCGGGGAGACTTTAGCATCTCCATCCAGGCGGCTCCGCGCTGGGCGTCGGCCAGCATGCCGGCGCAGTTGGTGCAGCCTACCAGGTGGAGGTCGAAGGTGGCCTGGTCTGCCGGGGAGAGGGTGCCGTCAAGCACGTCGGTCAGCATGGCCTCGCATTGAGCGCAGTGCTGCGGGTCGCCGGGTCCCCCGGGTTTGGGGCTGCCGAATTGGTTGAAGTCTGCCACTTTAAACCACCTGCCCTTCTATACGTTGCAAAAGCTTTGCGAGTTCCCCGCGGCCGCGGCTTATACGGCTTTTTACCGTACCTTCGGGGATGCGGAGAACCTGAGATATCTCTTTGTAATCCATATCCTCCAGATCGCGAAGGATGACGGCTTCGCGGAGCTCGGGAGAGAGCTGTTTGAGGGCGTTCTGGATGCGGACTTTGAGCTCGAGACCGGCGACGTGCTGCTCCTGAGATTGCCGGGGATCGGCAAGCCGGTCGGCCATGGTGGGGCCGTCTTCTTCGCCGTCGAAAGTGGCGTCGAGGGACTCGGAGGCGCGCTCGAGGCGGGTGCGGCGGAAGTGATCTACCAGAAGGTTACGGGCGAGGGTGGTGATCCAGGTCTGAAAGCTGCCCTTTTGGGTGTCGAAGCTGCCTAAGTTCTTGTAGAGCTTGAGAAAGACCTCCTGGGTGAGGTCTTCTGCGTCGCTGCCAGAGCCTGTGAACCGATAGCAGATGGCATAGATACGGCGATGCTGGGAGGCGACCAGCTGCTGCCAGGACTGGGAGTCGCCGGCCATGCACTGGCGCACCAGTTTGGCTAGGGCTTCCTGCGCTGCTTCCTGTGCCGCATCCTGTTGTGGGGTACGCTCCAACTTCGCCTCAAGTGATTTTGTCGGTGGGAGAAGTGTACCGCGTGGAGCAGGGGATGGCTGGATTTGTTGGAGGACCTGTTGATCTTCCTTGGTCCGTGGAACGGGCTTTGAATTGTGGCGGATGACGTGCCTCGGCGTGGATTTGAGACCCGGCAGCCGGCCCGTCGTTGGAATCGCCATGTGCAAAACGCCCATGCATTGCTATACGCATGGGCGTTTCGGTTTGTTCAAAGATGGACAGTAGATGTTAGTTAGGGCGTTGGAGCCGAGATGACGCCGCAGGCGATGCGGTTGCCGGAGTTGCCGGAGGGGTCGGTCTTCATGTCGTCAGCCTTCTCGTGGATGACGATGGAGGTGCCGCCATTGGCGATGATGCTGTTCGGGGCAGAGGGATCGAGTGAGAGGTAGTTGGCGTTGAAGGTGGCCTGGCCGAGGTGGCCTTCGCCGATGACGACGTTCTTGGGGAGATCGCCTGCGTGGTGGCCCATGGGGTTTTCAAAGCCGTGCTGCTTATTGTCTGGGTTGAAGTGACCGCCGGCGGTCTTGAAGTCGGGGCCGTCACAGAGGGCTTTGGCGTGGATGTGAACGCCATGCTCGCCTACGGGGAGGTTCTTTAGATCCAGCTTGATCTGGACGCCCTTTTTGCCTGGGCTGATGGTCGCAGTGCCCGCATCTTCGCCGGTGCTGGTCTTGATGGGAACAACGACGGCGTTCTTCGGAGTTTTTGCGAGGGCGGGAATGGTGAGAAGACAGATTGTGACGGCGGCGAGGGTCTTGCGCATAGTCTTGATCTCCAGATCAGTTACTCCATGAGAATACCGAAGTGTTTGTTTGGGTTGCGCGTGAAGAGGGAACATCTATGTAAAATTTGGATCATGATTTCGAATCGGTCTCTCTCCTTTCCTAAGTTCGTCGTTTTATCATGCGTCTTTGCCGCAATTCCAGTGACGATCCCGTCCATTTGCCTCGCAGAGCCCGTTGGGCACGTTGTGTCGGAGGGTGCTTCGGACGACACCAAGACTCCTGCGCCCGATACGAAGTCTACGACTCCTGATGCGAAGACCGTGTCGGGGTTGCTGGTGGCGCAGCCGCCACTTCCTGGGGATGCGCATGTGGAGCAGACCATGCAACTGGAGGGGAAGACGCTGCACTACACCGTCACGGTGGGGACGCTCCCGGTGCGGGATAGCAAAGGTGTGTTGAGCGGTGAGGTTGTTTACACGGCATATGTTGCGGAGGGTAAAGACCGGCCGGTGACGTTCGCCTTCAATGGCGGCCCTGGTGCGGCGTCAGTGTATTTGAACCTTGGGGCGATTGGGCCGAAGAGGGTGGCGTTTGGCGCGGAAGGGCAGAGCCCTTCGGATCCGGCGACTCTGATGGACAACCCGGGGACGTGGCTGGACTTTACGGACCTGGTGTTCATTGACCCGGTTGGGACGGGGTTTTCGCGTTCGCTGGTGTCCGAGGAGGAGTCGAAGAAGCAGTTTTATGGGCCGGATCAAGATATCGAGTATCTTTCGCGGAATGTGTATGACTGGCTGGTGAAGAATGGGCGGCTGCAGTCTCGCAAGTACATCGTCGGCGAGAGTTACGGTGGGTACCGAGGACCGCGGTTGACGGCTTATCTGCAGTCGAAGATTGGTGTGGCGGTGAATGGATTGGTGCTGGTGTCCCCTGCGCTCTCGCCTGATGCAGGATCGCAGGATCTGTCGCCGATTCCGTGGATGATGACGCTGCCTTCGATTGTGGCTGCGAACTACGAGCGGCAGGGCAAGCTGACGAACGAGAGTATGGCTGAGGTGATCGATTACACGCGCAGCGAATATGCGGTGGATTTGATGAAAGGGACCAGCGATCCTGCTGCGACGCCGCGGTTGGTGAAGAGGGTGACCGAGCTGACGGGGCTGGATGCGACGTTTGTGCGCCAGTCGGGTGGAAGGCTGGAGACGCAGGCGTTTTTGCGGGAGGAGTTTCGTGAGACGGGCAAGCTGGGCAGCCGGTACGACCCGAATGTGACGGCTTACGATCCGTTTCCTTATAACCCCACGCAGGAGACGAATGACCCAATTCTGTTGAGTATTATCGCTCCGACGACGACGGCGATGGTCGATTTTGTGACGAGGACTGTGGGCTGGAAGACGGAGGCGCGGTATAACGCTCTGTCGTATGACGTAGGCCGCCTGTGGGATCAGAGCAGCAGCAACGGTGCGTTTTCAGGGTCGGCTTCTGCGACTGATCTGCGCGTGGCGGTTGCGACGGATCCGAAGCTGCGGGTTGTGATTGCGCATGGATGGGCTGACCTTTCTTGCCCGTTTATGGGGTCGGTGCTGACGGTGAGCCAGATTCCGACCATGGGAGATCCGACACGGGTGCAGGTGCATGAGTATCCCGGTGGGCATATGTACTACGCGCGGCCAGCTAGCTCGCTGGCGCTGCGGAAGGATGTGATGGAGATGGTTTCGAAGCACTGAGTGATTGCTGATAGGGTCCTGCCGGACGGGCCGCCTGCGCGGCGGGCGGCCACTTCGTGGCGGGTATAGCTTGTTTTGGCTGGGTTGGGGCGGTGGTCCTCGCGTTGCTCAGCGCGTGCGTCCGCTTTCAGATGGAGAGAAGCTCTAGTTGCTCGGTGTGCTGATCGTCGGCAAAGGGCTCGAAGTGGGTGCGGCAGCGAGCTTCGTATAGGCCTGCTGCGCCTACCAAGACTAGCTCCTGGCTTTGGCCGAGGCGCTGGGTGTGGATGGCGGGGGCGCCGCAGGTCATGCAGACGGCAGAGAGCTTAGTGACCTCATCGGAGATGGCCATGAGCGCAGGGATTGGGCCGAAGGGCTCGGCGTTGAAGGTGGTGTCGAGGCCAGCGATGAGGATGCGTTTGCCGAGGTGAACGAGCTCGACGATGAGAGGGATGATGGTTGCGTCGAAGAACTGGGCTTCGTCGATGCCGATGACGTCGATGTCTTGTAACTGAGGGAGTAGCTCGGCTTTGAGGTGCTCGACGTTGGTGACGGTGCAGGCTTCGTGGGTCTGCGAGCTGTGGCTGGCGATCGAGGTGCGGTGGTAGCGGAGGTCGATGTCGGGCTTGTAACAGGCGACACGCTGGCGGGCGATGCGGGCACGCTTGAGGCGGCGGATGAGCTCTTCGGATTTGCCGGAGAACATGGGGCCAGTGATGACTTCAATGCGGCCGGGTACAGGGAGGGTCATTGTGCGGAGCCTTTGCTTGGGGTATCTGGCTATCCTAAACGCCGACGAAACGGGTAGCGGTGGATTTCGTGGCCGGATTTTTTTCTGGTGTGGTGGAGTGTGGTTTTTGCAGGGGTTTTTGAAAAAAAACGGATGCAAATCGTGGTGTTTTGCTGGTGAGTCTGTGGTGAATTGCGTGGTGGACGTGGTGATTTTGCGGCGGGTTTTTCGGCGCTGAAAAATGTGACAGGTTTGTGAAGTATTTTTTTAGCCTGACGCAAGTGCGATTTTGGCGCTTGACCGAAACCTTGGGGTGACCGTAGTATCCATCCACCGACGGCCCATCACTAAAGCCAGCACCACGCAATCCCATTTTGGTTGTACTGCCACGTTTCTCCCGCAACGGCTCCGGACAGACAAACCCAATTCAACGAGGATATTGCTATGAAGCAGCGCTCCATTCGTAATCTTGCTTTTCCCTGCCTTCCCTTTGCCGTTGCGCTCGGAGTCCTGACGCTTACGGCAGGTTCGGCATTCGCCGCACCCGCCGGCCAGGCAAAGAACATAGGGCCTGAAGACGAGTCCAAACAGGTTTCTGTGACTGTCTGGCTGAACCCGCACAATAAGGCGGCTTTGGATAATGCGGTCGAGCAGATGTATGACAAAAGCTCACCGAACTATCACCGTTTTCTGACGCTGAAGGAGTTCAACGAGCAGTATGCGCCGACGGAGAAGGAAGCCGGCGTGGTTCGCGACTACCTGTCGGCTCATGGCATGAAGGTGATGTCGACTCAGAAGAACAACCGTTTTGTGGTGGCGCAGGGTAAGGTCGGCGACGCACAGACTGCGTTCAACACCAAGATCAACAAGGTCATGATGAACGGAGAAGTCCATCGAGCCGCCGCAACCGAGGCTTCTGTTACGGGAGAGGCAGCTCCGCTGGTGGCTTCGGTGCAAGGGCTGAGCAATCTCCGCTATCGAGCGTATGCACAGCGTGCCAGCAATCCTGAGACGAAGATACCTTATGCGGGAGTTTCGCCTTCCGCCGTTGGTGCCGATGGACTGTTCTTCAGCGCGGAGTGCCTCCGTCCGCCCCAGTCGAAGGTCTTCAAAACGGATGGTGGTTTCCCTGAGGCGTTCTACGCCGGCAACCGCTATGGAGCGGATATCACGAATACCAACCCGCCCAACCTGCCTCCGTGCGGCTATGATGCCGCTGAGATGCAAACCGCGTACGGCCTGAAGCCACTGTATAAGCGCGGCCTGGATGGGACTGGCCAGACGATTGTCATCGTCGATGCGTTCGGTTCGAACAGCATACTGTCCGACGCCAACCTGTTTTCGGAGCTGAACGGACTGCCCGCGCTGACATCGTCGAACTTTCAGATCGTCAAACCGACCGGTCCTGTGACTTGTACGGACACAAATGGTTGCATCAGCGGGAACTGGCAGTTTGAAACGACGCTCGATGTTGAGTGGGCGCATGCGATGGCTCCGGGCGCCAACATCGTACTTGTGGTGGCTGCGGACGACTCGTCTTCACTCGATCTTTCGAACCTTGATGCGATCGAGAACGGATATGGCAATGTGATCTCGAACAGCTTCGGGATCCCGGAGATAGTACTGCAGCAGCTTGACCCAGCGCAGCTTGTGGTGGAGAACGGCATCTCAGAGATCGCTGCGGCGTTGGGGATCTCCCACAACATCTCCAGTGGAGACGACGGTGACAATCTAGCCCTGGATCAGACTGACTTCGGCATTGATTCTGTGTCGGTAGGTGCGAATGCCGATTCGCCGTTTGCGACCGGGATTGGCGGCACCAGTACATTTCTGGACTCCAAAAGCAATATCGAGCTGCAGACTGGATGGGGCTTGAACTTTGCCCGAATCGCCGACCCGACTCCGAACCCACCGGTTATCCCGCCGCTGCTTTTTGGCTTCAATGGGGGATCCGGGGGAGGCACCAGCGTTGTTTATAAGAAGCCTAAATACCAAAAGAGCCTGAAGGGTAAGTTCCGTCAGGTGCCGGACATCTCGATGAACGCGGACCCGCAGACTGGCAACGAGGTCGTCGTCTCACCTGACGGTATCCCCGCTCACGCAGAGGTAGATGTGTTTGGAGGCACCAGCCTCTCTTGCCCGATGTTCTCGGCCATTTGGGCAATTGCGAACCAGGCGGCCGGGGGAGGGCCGATCGGTCAGGCTGCACCGATCCTTTATGAGCTGCCGGAGAGTGCAATCATTGACGTCAATCTGACGCCGGTTGATACGCTGCTGAATGTCTCGGGACTGATCATCGATCCGCCGAAGGCTCCTTTGTTCGAAACCCCGGCTGATCTGGCGCAACCGTTGGAGAACACGAGGCGGTTTGTCAGTGCGTTGTATCAAAGCCCCAGTTCGACTCGCTGGGATGTGTTTACGTTCGGAACAGACAGTTCGCTGGTCACAGGCCCCGGTTGGGATAATGTGACCGGGCTGGGTACGCCGAACGGTGCAACGTTCATCAACAAAGTTGTGAAGGCTGTGCAGTAGAAAAGCGGTCCCCTATACTACTGCGTTTTATCTAAGTGCAGGCCTTCTAACGAAGGCCTGCACTTTTCTGTTGATCCGGTCATGTCAAGTTCACTTGTGCAAATTCACATGGCACGAAGGAGCAGCTTCTTTTGTTAGTGGCTGGCTGTTGGTGGATGGAGGTTGCAATGAAAAAGCAATTTACCGCGAAGCTGCAAAAGTCGCCTGCGAAGGGTGGATGGACTTATATCGTGATGAAGGATTCAGCGGAGTTTTTCGGGACGAAGGGGCTGGTCAAGGTTCGGGGCACTATGGATGGCCGGCCATTTCAGAGCGCTTTCATGGCGCTCGGAGATGGCACGCACAAACTTCCTGTCAAGGCTGAGATCAGACGATCAATCGGTAAAGACGAAGGCAATGTTGTGACAGTCGTTCTAAAAGAACGATTGACCAGCTAGCTCTGGACGCAACAGCATCGCCTCTGAGAGAGGAATTGTCAGGGGTGCAAACATACATTTTTTTTGAACTATCTTTTTACTTTTTTATGCGGGTGAGTGCGGAGTCTGGCCGACCGAACGAGGCGTATTGAGTGATCGGGGTTGGGGACTGGGCTTTTCTGATGAAGTCCTTGCCATGTGAGTGTTGTGTCCCGTTGGCACCCGATCTGCGTGCCAGTTCTGCGTTCAGCTGGCGTTCGCGACAGTGCCTGGCGGCGACTTCATGGATGAAGACAACCTCTGAAAAGCAGTCTTCTAATTGACGCAGGGCATCAGCGGCTGCTGCGTAATCGTCATCGGTCAACTCAAGCTCTGGTAGAAGAACATGACTCGATGCATCGGGGAGGATTGCGTTGGGCCATTCTATCGAGTTCATCATGATTGACTAGATGCGTGGGATTGCTCGCGGGGTTTTCCTGGAACGTGGTCTTATTCGTAGAGCTTCTTTGCGTGCAATAACTTGCAGGAAGATTTGTCCTGTTTGTGCGAAAGAATTGCTGGATGCTCGCTAAATTCAGGTCATTTTTGGGCTTGTGTAGACGGAATCTTCGGGGGCGTCGGTGGGACTTTCAAAGTCGAGTTTGTAACCGTCCGGGTCTGTGAGGATGGTGACCCACATGCGGTTGCCGACGACGGGGCGTTGCGGTTTCAGACCATGAGCGATGGCGTCGTTATAGATGGCGATGGCGTCTTTGCACTGGAAGCAGATGGAGACGCCTTCGCCGCGTTTGGTGGAAGGGATTGTGTTGGGGCGATACTCCTGCAGCATGTGAGCTGCGCCACCGAGTTCGAGCCAGCACCAGCGGAGCTTGCCTTCGTCGATCCACTCTTTTGTTTTTTTGAAGCCGAGGCCGTCGACGTAGAAGCGGAGCGAGGCTTCGAGGTTGGAGACCCAGAAGAAAGGAACGGCTTGCTGGACGTTTGTTTGAGTTAGTTCGGCCTGGGCTTCGAGAGTCGGCATGAGCTTCCTTCGATCGATGATTTTAGCGATGGTTATTTTGTTGGCTGCTCATCTTTGTCGGCGAGGGGCTGCCAGAGTTCGACGCGGTTGCCTTCGGGATCGGTGATCCAGGCGAAGCGTCCGTAGTCGGCGTCTTCGCGTTTGGGGTCGATGGGGACGCCTTCGGCTGCGAGTTGAGTGAGGAGGGCGTCGAGATCGTCGACGCGGTAGTTGACCATTACCTGCTGTGGGCCTCTATCGTTTCCTGGGCCGAAGTGCTTCGTGTCTTCGGGGAAGAGAGACCACGTGGTACTGCCGGTGGTGGCTGGAACTTCGTCGGTCCAGAGGAAGGTGGCGCCGCCGTACTCGCTGAGTTGGATGCCGAGGTGTTTCGCGTACCAAGCGTTGAGGGATTTGGGATCGCGGGTGCGAAGGAAGATTCCGCCGATGCCGGTGACTCGAGCCATTGATGCCTCCGTGAGAATGGAGAAGAGTATATATGCGGCGGGTGTTGGCAATGTTAGCGGTGGAAGTGACCTGCGAGTTGGCCGGCGGCGAGGATGTGGCCCTGCATGGCTTTGGTCAGCTGGGCTTTGTCTGGCGCGGCGTCTGGTGTGGTGGGGAGCGTCAGGGTGGTGTCGAGTGCGTAGAGCGTGAAGACGTATCGGTGGGGAGAGTCTCCGGGAGGGCAGGGGCCGGAGTAGCCGATTTGCGGGTCGCTGTTGGTGCCCTGCTTCGCGCCGTTGGGTAGGGATTCGGTGCGGGGGATGGCCTCGGGAAGGGTGTTTGGTTGTGGCGGCAGGTTGTAGAGGATCCAATGGGTGTACGGGCGGAGGGGCGAATCTAAATCGATGACGAGGAGGGTGAGGCTCTTTGTGTTTGGAGGGAGAGCGCCCCAGGAGAGTGCGGGTGAGGTGTTGGCTCCGCTGCAGGTGAACTGCCGGGGGATGTCTTCGCCCTGGTGAAAGGCTGTGCTTTCGAGCGTTATTGTCATTGGGACTCCATCGTTGATGGAGTTTCGTTTACAGCCTGATGGGGTGATGAAGATGAGGGCGGCGCAGCAGAGAGATTTCAGCGTCTGGGTGCGTGATCGGGATCGACTGAAACTTGAGATCTGCATAAGACCATCAGGTTACAGCAGAGGCTAATCTTTGGTGCGTTCGACGACGACGGCGGTGCCGTAGGCGAGGACTTCGGTGACTCCGTTCATGAGTTCGTTGGCGTCGTAGCGGAAGGAGATGACGGCGTTGGCGCCGAGCTGGGCGGCGTGGAGGGTCATCATGGCGAATGCGTCCTGGCGGCTCTTCTCGCAGAGCTCGGTGAAGAGGGTGATGTCGCCGCCGACGAGGGTTTGGAGGCTGGCGCCGATGGTGGCGACGATGTTGCGGGAGCGGACGACGATGCCGCGAACGATGCCGACGTTGCGGACGATGCGGTAGCTGGGGATTTCGAGGGCGGTGGTGACGAGGGCCGGGTCGAGCGATGATGCCGGGGGTGGGTAGGTCGACATAACGGAAAGAGCTCCTGTCTTGCTGGAGATGATACGAAGTTGGTTGGGGTTTGGTTCCGGTTGGTTGTTTTGCCAGGTGCTCTGCGGCGTCTTCTCGTCTCCTCGTCTAGTCGATGTGGAAGACTTCGTCGAGTGGTGACATCAGTTGGTCCGGATCTTTGTCGCCGGTTTCGATGAAGAAGTCCCGCATCTCGGCCTGCCAGAGCTGGTTGATGGGTTCGGCGCGCATTTTGGTCTGGGCGAGCTGGAAGTTGTCGGTTTCGAGGTAGCCGATGAGGTCACCGCGGGGTGTGAGGAAGAGTGAGTAGTTGTGCCAGCCAGTGCGTTGGAGGGCCTCGATCATGGCGGGCCAGACGGAGGCGTGGCGGAGGCGATACTCTTCGAGGCGGTCTGGTTTTACCTGGAGCATGAAGCAGACTCGTTGCTTGCTGGTCACGATGGTTTCCCTTATGGGTTTTTCTTGATGCGGAGTTTGGCGATGAGAGTGGTGACGGCGCCGGTGTCGATGGCCTTGGCGGCGAGGGCGATGCCATTTTGCAGATCGGGGGCGAGGTCGGCGGCAACGAGGACGGCGGCGGCGTTGAGCAGGACGATGTTGCGGCGGGGGCCTTGCTCGCCGGAGAAGATGGCGGTGAGGATGGCGGCGTTGGTGTGGGCGTCGCCGCCACGCAAGGCTTCGAGTGGAGCGCGTTCGAGGCCGGCGTCTTCGGGGGTGATTGTGCTGAGCGTGACGATGCCGTTGTGAACTTCGGCAAGTTGGCTGGTGCCGGCGATGGAGAACTCGTCCAAGCCGGTTTGGCCTGGGGCGTCGGCGGTGTTGGCTCGATTGCCGTGGACGACGAAGGCGTGGCGAGTGCCGAGGAGGGCCATGGCTTCGGCGACGAGAGGGACCAGATGGGGCGAGTAGACGCCCATGACCTGCGAGGAGGCTCCGGCGGGGTTGGTGAGGGGGCCGAGGATGTTGAAGATGGTGCGGAAGCCAAGAGCGCGGCGGACAGGCATGACCGCTTTCATTGCGGGATGAAGGCTTGGTGCGTGGAGGAAGGCGAAGCGATGGGTGCGGAGGGCGAGTGCAGCTTCTTCCGGGGTGAGGTTGACGGAGATGCCGAGGGCTTCGAGGACATCGGCCGAGCCAGTTTGTGAGGTGACGGCGCGATTGCCGTGTTTGGCGACGGTGGCTCCGGCTGCTGTGGCGACGAGGGCGGCGGCGGTGGAGATGTTGAAGGTACCGCTGGAGTCTCCGCCGGTGCCGCAGGTGTCTACGAGTTGAAGCTGCTCGGCTTGATCGAGGGGGAGGTGGGTGGCGGCGGCGCGCATGGCGTCGACGAAGCCGGCGATCTCGGCGGCAGTTTCGCCGCGGGCTGCAAGGGCGCCGAGGAGGGCGGCGATCTCGATGTCGGAGAGCTTGGAGTCGAGGATCTCCTGCATGAGGGCGCGTGCTTGTTCTCGCGTGAGGGTGGTGCGGCCTTCAATGATCTGTTTGAGGTGAGGCTGAAGAGGCATTGAATTAAGCGTAGCAGGTGATGGGTGGTGCGGTTGTTATGGCGTCATCCTCTGACGCTGCGGTTGGGGGCGTTGCGGGCCTTACGGAAGTCGCGGTTGGGGGGTACTTGTTCTGTTTTGGCACTGAGAGACAAACGAGCTTGCTATTTTCCTCACGGTGACTCGTTTTCGGACGATAGCGTAGACATCATGCGTTACGAATACGCGTCGTCTTATCGACCAATAAAAATTCGAGTCTTCTTTGTAGTCTTTGTTTATCTTGTCGCGGCAAATATTCCGCTCTGGATCGCAAGTCGATCGATAGGGTTTCTACTCATAGGTTTGTTTAATGCGGAGTTTTTGATCCTTGGGATTCTCTCTGTTTTTATTCGTCGGAGGCTGACGGTTGGGCTGCTGCTGTGTGCGATCTCTGTAGATATGATTCGGGGGATTGGGTCGACGTATATGCTCAGTCCGTCGGAGATGCTTCGCAGCGTCCGCTATCTGTTCGGCGCCGGACCCTCTCATCTATGGCAGGTCGCGGTGATTGCGATCTGCATTGCCGTGATCTGTGTTTTGGCGGCCTTCGCCTCGCGTGGTGAGGCTAATAGTCGGGAGCGAGGATGTGTAGCGCTGACGCTTTTGGTCCTCTTTATTTTCTGCGGAGTGTTTGATGCCCTAACGGGATACGGCACGTTCTTTCGAAGAGACGTCCAGCTAAACGTTCCGCGCCTGACTCGATTTCCGAGCCACTTTCTGATCAAGTCGGAGTGGCAGGATGAGATGTACCGAGTCTCACGCCGATCTGGTTCGACTCTCTCGGTGGTGTCTGCGTCAACGAAGCTGGTTGGGGTAGACACTTCATCTGCGTTGGAGAAGACGAGTGCGACGCTACCCAATGTCGTGCTCATTCTGGTGGAGTCCTGGGGCAGGCCGCGCGATGCGGATCTGGATGAAGCCTTAGTTAAGCCGTATGAGGATAAGGGTCTCACAGAGAGATACACCGTACGCCAGGGGACAGTTCCTTTTTATGGCGCTACTGTGGCTGGAGAGGCGAGGGAGCTTTGCGGAAGTGCGATGGGTTTTGGGTTGTTGGCCGCTTCGGCTTTGCAGTTGAAGAGCTGTCTCCCTACCAGGATGAATGGCATGGGGTATCACAGCGTGGGGGTTCACGGGTTTAGTGAACGGATGTTCGATCGGGGTGAATGGTATCGCCGGATTGGATTTAACGAGACCTGGTTCCGAGATGGGCTGCAACGCAATGGCTTGCCACTGTGTCCGGGAGCATTTCCTGGAGTGTGTGATTCTGCCATTTCAGGATGGATCGGGGACCGACTGCAAAGGGACTTCGATTCGCCTCAGTTCATCTATTGGGTGACGCTGAATTCGCACCTGCCGGTGCCGGTTCCGAACATGGTTAAGTCTCCTCCCGCTTGTGACGATAGACGGATTACCGCGGAGAGTCCGGCGCTTTGCTCGTGGTATCAGCTGGAGTTCAATGTTCATCGATCGGTTGCTGCGCTTGCGTTGCGAGAGACGGCTCGTCCCACCGTATTTTTGATTGTTGGGGATCATGCGCCGCCGTTCGGGTCGGCGAAGTTGAGGGGCCAATTCTCGGATCTGGTGGTGCCTTACATTTTGCTTGTGCCGAAGAGGGGCGCGGAGGCACATTCGTTGATGGCCGCAACACATTCTCCTGCGCGGGTGCGAGTCCCTCACTTTAAAAGCGGAACAAATTTAATTGCGGCGACCGGCGGACAGTGATTGTTTGCTTTAGGTGGCATAGTGGCAGATTTGTTGAACGAGCGATAAACGCACGTTTGTGCGAGATTGCGTTGCGAGGAGTTGTTGGCGTCCGCTACACTTCTCGGGCGAGCGAAATTGTAAACACCTATGAAAATTCACGAGTATCAGGCAAAAGAGATTCTGCGGAAGTATAGTGTGCCGGTTCCGGGCGGCGAGATGGCGACAACCCTGGAACAGGCTGACACCGCTGCGAAGAGTCTGTTTGGCGCGGGGAATAAGGTCGTTGTGGTGAAGGCGCAGATTCATGCCGGTGGTCGTGGCAAGGGTGGTGGCGTAAAACTGGCGAGAACGCTGGAAGAGGCGAATGCGGCTTCGAAGGCGATTCTGGGGATGCAACTGGTGACGCATCAGACCGGGCCTGCTGGGCAGAAGGTGCAGCGGTTGCTGATCGAAGAGGGATCGGCGATTGAGCGGGAGCTTTATCTGGGCTTGGTGCTGGATCGGGCTTCGGCGAAGGTTGTGTTTATGGCCTCGCAGTCGGGTGGGATGGAGATTGAAGAGGTTGCGCATGCGACTCCGGAGTTGATTTACAAGGAGTACATCGATCCGGCGGTGGGTTTTGCGCCGTATCAGGCGAGGAAGCTGGCGTTCAAGCTGGGGTTGAAGACGACGCAGATTAACGATGCCGTGAAATTTATGACGGGCTTGTATAAGGCTTTCGTCGAGACAGATTCGACGCTGATGGAGATCAATCCTTTTATTACAACGAAGGATGACAAGCTGCTGGCGCTCGATTGCAAGATCAACTTTGATGACAATGCGATGTTTCGGCATAAAGATTTGAAGGAGCTTCGTGACCTTGCGGAGGAAGATCCGCTGGAGGTTGAGGCTTCGAAGTTTGCGCTGAACTACATCAAGCTGGATGGCACGATTGCCTGCATGGTGAATGGCGCCGGGTTGGCGATGGCGACGATGGATATCATTCAGTATGCGGGTGGAAGTGCGGCGAACTTTCTTGATGTGGGTGGTGGAGCGAATCAAGAGCAGATTGAAAATGCGTTTGGGATTTTGCTGAGCGACCCGAATGTGAAGGCGATCTTCATTAATATCTTTGGCGGGATTCTGCGCGTCGATGTGCTCGCTACTGCGGTTGTTGCGGCTGCTAAAAAGCTCGGCGTGAAGATACCAATTATTCTTCGACTTGAAGGCACGAATGTGGAAGAGGGTCGCAAGATTTTGGCGGAGTCCGGGCTGAAGTTTGAGGTGGGAAGCACGATGAAGGAAGCTGCGGATTTGGCCGTGGCGGCTGCGAAAGGTGGCAAGTAATGGCTGTACTGGTTGATAAGAATACGCGGCTGATTGTGCAGGGGATTACTGGGCGTGAGGGGACTTTTCATGCCAAGGGTTGCGCGGAGTATGGGACGAAGGTTGTGGGTGGTGTGACGCCGGGTAAGGGTGGTACGACTCATGAGGGGTGGCCGGTGTTCAACACCGTCGAAGAGGCGGTTAAGGAGACGGGCGCGAATGTGTCGGTAATCTTTGTGCCACCGCCGTTTGCTGCGGATGGGATTTTGGAGGCTGCGGCTGCGGAGGTGCCTCTGGTGATTTGCATTACTGAGGGGATTCCGGTTCTCGACATGGTGAAGACGTGGGAGTTTGTGAAGGGCTCGAAGTCGCGGCTGATTGGGCCGAACTGTCCTGGGGTGATCTCGCCGGGTAAGGCGAAGGTTGGGATTATGCCGGGGCGGATTCATAAGGAAGGCTCGGTCGGGATTGTGTCGAAGTCGGGGACGCTGACGTATGAAGCGGTGTACCAGTTGACGACTCGGGGGATTGGGCAGTCGACGGCGATTGGGATTGGGGGCGATCCGATTATTGGGACGACTCATATCGATGCGCTGAAGCTGCTGAATGAGGATCCGGAGACTGAGGCGATCATCATGATCGGCGAGATTGGCGGCTCGGCGGAAGAGGCTGCGGCGAAGTACATCAAGGCGCATGTGAAGAAACCGGTGGTTGGGTTTATCGCCGGGCAGACGGCGCCTCCAGGACGACGGATGGGACATGCTGGCGCGATCATCTCTGGTGGCGAGGGTACGGCTGCGGAGAAGATGAAGGCGATGACGGAAGCTGGGATTACTGTCGTGAAGTCGCCTGCGGAGATAGGCGAGGCGATGGCTCGGGTGTTGGGCAAGGCTTAGCTTTTACTTTCAACTGCGAAATAGAAGGCCGGAGGGTTATGCTCTCCGGCCTTCTTGTGTTTGCTGATATGTCGTTCGAGTCAGCGGTCAGCTCAGGCGCGAACGCTCACGCCGGTTGCGTTTTGCGCCGGGTTGGGGGAGTAGTATGAATTTGAAAATTTTGAGGGTGTTATGAAGAAGATTCTGCTGTTCGCTGTTCTTGCGATGAGTGCTACTACGCTTCATGCTCAGTTCGAGGGTATCTGGGAAGGGTATGACGGTGAGTGGGGCCACGTTTCCCGGCAGTTGATAGCTTTGGCTGAGGCTACGCCGGCTGATAAGTTTACGTGGCGTCCGGCGCCTGGGGTGAGGTCGATCAGCGAGGTTTATATGCACATTGCGCTGGCTAATTTTTACCTGCTGAGTGTGACCGGTCCGCCGATGCCGCCTGACATAAAGTCTGAGGATATGGAGAAGACGGTGACCGCGAAGGCAGATGTTATCGCGTTTCTCAAGCGGTCTCTTGATGCGGTTAAGACGGCCCGCGCTCAGCTGAAGCCGGGTGATCTTCAGCGGCACGTCAAGATCATGAACAAAGATGCGACGGTGGATGGGATGTACCTGCGCATCATCGTTCATGACAACGAACACATGGGACAAGAGATTGCTTATGCGCGGATGAATGGAATTGTTCCGCCGTGGTCGCAGAGTTCTGCTGAAACAAAACGATTTTCAGATTAGTGCGCGATGCAGGGAGGTTTGTATACTCTCTGGATGCGAATGATTGCGTTTGTTTTGGCGGCTTCTCTGGGGCTGAGTGCGTCTGCTGTTGCGCAGACTGGTGTTCAGGCTGTGTCGGTTTCGTTTCCTGCTGCGCAGTCGAGTAAGCCGCTGGATGGGCGCGTGCTTTTTCTGCTGTCGAATGATCCGTCGGAGGAGCCGCGGATGCAGATCGACGATACGCCGCGGAGTCAGATGGTGTTCGGCGTTACGGTTGATGGGTTGAAGCCGGGACAGAGCGTGGCCGTTGGGGATACGGCTGCGGGATATCCGATCAAGAGCTTGAAGGATGTGCCGGCGGGTGACTATACCGTGCAGGCGGTGTTGAATATTTATGAGACCTTTCATCGTGCGGATGGGAAGACGGTCAAACTTGCTCCAGATCGGGGGGAAGGGCAGCATTGGAACCTGGCGCCGGGGAATTTGTACAGCAAGCCGCGCAAGGTTCATGTCGGGCCGGGTGGTGCGCCGATTGTGATCTCGCTGGATCAGGTGATTCCGCCAATTGTGCCTGAGGCAGATACAAAATATGTTCGGCATATACGGATACAGAGCGCGCTGCTGACGAAGTTCTGGGGCACGCCTACTTATTTGAGCGCCGTGGTGCTGGTGCCGGAGGGTTTTGATGAGCATACGGAGGCGCACTATCCGCTGCTGATCTTTCATGATCACTTTGTGACGGGATTCGATGATTTTCGGACGACGCCTCCGGACCCGAACTTGAAGCCGAACTACTCGGAGCGGTTTCATCTTGCGGGTTACAACCGGATTCAGCAGGAGGAGGCGTACAAGGAGTATCAGCAGTGGAGTGGGCCGAAGTTTCCGCGCGTGCTGGTGATGAAGATTCAACATGCGAACCCTTTCTACGATGATTCGTATGCGGTGAACTCGGAGAATCTGGGGCCTTATGGGGATGCGATTGAGACGGAGCTGGTTCCTGCGGTAGAGAAGCAGTTTCGCGGGATTGGGCAGAGCTGGGCAAGGTTTATGTATGGCGGATCGACGGGTGGGTGGGAGTCGCTGGCCGTGCAGATCTTCTATCCGGACCACTACAACGGAGCGTTTGTGGCTTGCCCTGATCCGGTGGACTTTCATGCGTACATGACGCGGGATTTGTATAAGGACGACAACATGTTCTATGTGCAGGGCGCGACGAAGCGGGTGGAGCAGCCGGCGATGCGGGACTACCTGGGCCATACGTTGATTTCGATGAGAGACAACATTGCGTATGAGGCGGCGCTTGGGGATCATGGGCGGTCGGGTGAGCAGTTCGATATATGGCAGGCGGTGTACTCGCCGGCGGGGAAGGATGGATATCCGCAGCCGATCTTCGATAAGGAGACTGGAGCGATTGATCATAAGACGGCGGAGTATTGGAAGGAGCACTACGATCTGAATGCGAAGCTGCAGCGGGATTGGGAGACGCTGGGGCCTAAGCTGCAGGGGAAGATTCATCTGTACGTGGGTAGCGATGACACGTACTTTTTGAATGATGCGGTTTACCTGATGGAGGATTTTTTGAAGACCACAGGTACTCCGGGGCGTGGTGTGCCGTATGACGGCGAGGTGCAGTACGGGCCTCGGGCGGAGCATTGCTGGAATGGTGATCCGACGCTGCCGAATGCGCTGTCGCGGCTGCACTACAACACGATGTATCTGCCGAAGATTATGGATAGGATTGCGAAGACTGCGCCTGCGGGTGCGGATGTGACCAGCTGGCGGTATTAGGTCTGGCGGCGGTAGAAGAGGCCGGCGGTGAAGAAGACGATGGCGACCATGAGGGCGAGGCGGGCGTGAAGGACGTTGTGGAGACGGAGGCTGAGGAGGCTGTCCGCCAGCCACGCTGCAAAGCCCAGGAACCATATCCACGCTGTCTTTCGCATCATGCCCATGCTCCAGAGAGAGGTCGCGGCCAGGGGTGAACGGGCGCGGTTCGCTGGCCTTTGTTCTACACTAAGTAATAGAGACTCACCTAGGAGAAATACGTTGTCACAACGCACATTCAGCATCATCAAGCCGGACGCCGTACGTAAAGGCTACTCCGCAGCTATCCTGGCCGAGATTGAAAAGGCAGGGTTTAAGATTGTTTCCATCAAGCGGCTTTCGATCTCCAAGGCTCAGGCCGAGGGCTTCTACCACGTTCACGCAGCGCGGCCGTTCTTCGGTGAACTGACGGAGTTCATGTCGAGCGGACCCATCTTTCCGATGGTGCTTGAAAAGGACAATGCGATTGCCGATCTGCGTAAGCTGATGGGCGCGACCAACCCGGCACAGGCTGAAGAGGGTACGATTCGCAAGAAGTTCGCTTCGTCGATTGGCGAGAACGCGATCCATGGTTCGGATGCCGAGGATACGGCGGCGTTCGAGATTGGATACTTCTTCGCAGGGATCGAGCTTAAGTAGGTATTTTTTTACGTGGAGAGCAACAGAGGTGGTGGGCCTGGTCGGTAAATCTAACGATCGGCCTGCCGCCTCTAATCGCTTTTAGAAGAGTCGTTTCGCGTCTTGTTCCACAGCGATTTTAGTGATTCGTTGATAGAGAGGTGCTGATGCCTGTTGATTTGAAGACAAAGCGTGCCAACTTTCGTGAGCTGCATAAGGCGGGGTGCTTTGTGCTGCCGAATCCGTGGGATATCGGCAGCGCACGCCGGTTGGAGCGTCTTGGGTTTAAGGCCCTTGCGACGACCAGCGCAGGATATGCGTGGGCGATGGGTCGTGATGACGGAGAGCTGACGCGTGATGAGGTGCTGGATCACTTGCGGGTGGTCTGCGGCGCGACTGATCTGCCGGTGAATGCAGACTTCGAGGCTGGGTTCGCTGACTCGGCTGAGGGCGTGGGTGCGAATGTTGCGCTTGCAGTGAAGACGGGAGTGGCGGGGCTGTCTGTTGAAGATCGCGTGGGGAAGGAGCTCTATGAGTTGGGGCTCGCTAGCGAACGAATTCGAGCGGCGCGTGAGGCGATCGATCGATCCGGCGAGGATGTCATGCTGATCGCTCGCTCGGAGGGCTTCCTGATTGGAAATACGGAGTTGTCCGCGACGATCGATCGTCTGGTTGCTTATGCAGAGGCTGGTGCTGATTGTCTGTATGCTCCGGGGATTGTTGACGGGGCTGCGATAGCGGCTGTTGTCTCTGCTGTGGCGCCGAAGCCGGTGAATGTTTTGCTGTTTCCGGGGATGCGTGTTGCGGATCTGGAGAAGGCAGGAGTGAGACGGGTGAGCGTTGGAAGTGCGCTCGCCGCTGCAGCGTGGGGTGGGTTTGATCGTGCTGCAAAACAACTTGTGGAAGAGGGAACTGTGCCGCCGCGCGGCTGAGGAGATTTTGTTGAAGAGCGAGATGAAGTTGAAGTTGCCGAAGGGGCCGTTCAAGGCGTATTTGTTCGACTGCGATGGGACGATTGTTGATTCGATGCCGTTGCACTATGTGGCGTGGAAGAGAGTGCTGGCGGAGTGGGGCTGCGAGTTCGGCGAACAGACTTTTTATTCGTGGGGCGGAATGCCCGTGACGGAGATTATTGCTGCACTGAATGTGCGGGACGGGCTAGCGATGCCGATTGAAGAGGTGCAGAGGCGGAAAGAGGCGCTGTACTTTGAGATTCTTCCGGAGCTGAAGGCGGTGCCGGAGGTGTTGGAGCATATTGAATTGAGCCATGGGCATGTTCCATTTGCGGTGGTGTCGGGGAGTACGCGGGAGTCGGTGACGGCTTCGTTGACGACGCTGGGGATACTTGATCGGTTCGAGACGCTGGTTTGTGCGGGTGACTATGAACGGAGCAAGCCGGATCCGCAGCCGTTTTTGATTGCTGCGGAGAGGCTTGGGGTCGCGCCTGAGGATTGCCTGGTGTTTGAAGATACGGATATGGGGATTCAGGCGGCTACTGCAGCGGGAATGGCTTCGGTGAAGGTGATGCAGCCATGGGAGCGGGAGATGGTGTCGGTTGGTTGAGGCTATCTTCGGGTAAGGGCTTCAAAGAGCTTTGCGAAAGTGGACGCAGCGATCGACGACCTCGAAGCCTAAGGCTCGGTGGGCTTTCTGCGAGACGACATGATCGATCCATGTGTCAGAGGCCATCTCTATGCAGCCATGATGACGCGCCCAGGTTTCGGCAGCGTGCATGAGGGCTTTACCGACGCCTTTGCCTCGGAGGCGCTCGTAGACAAACCAGCCTTCCACAAAGCCGACGGGTTGGGTGGGGTTGCACCCGTCGGCGTGAGAGCGCAGTCCTACCTCGATGAAGCCGTTGAGGGTTCCGCCATCTTCGTGAGATACCAGAATCGCGCCTGGCAGAGTTCCGCTCAGGCCCGACTTTAACATGAGGTCAACTTCTTGTTGGTGTTCTTCGATCGATGTATCGGGCCATAGCAGGGCGCACATCTCCGCAATCCCTCTGTGATCGGAGGTGTGCGCCGGGCGAACTTTGTAGGCAGTCATACTCGGCTCCGGTGCGAGTGGTTATTTGGTGAATAGCTTCAAGTCGATGGATTCGCCCATGGTTTTGTAGCCGTAGTCGCCGGGGTGGAGGTGGTCGCCGGAGTCGTCGAGTGGCAGAAACATTCCGGGGTGGGTTGGGTCGGTGGTGAGTTTGTCGAAGTCGATGACGGCGTCGAATTGACTGGAGGTGCGGATCCACTGATTGACGGCCTGACGCATGGCTTCGCCTGCGGGGGATTGATATTTCGCGCCTACGAAGGGGGTGAGGGTTGCACCGATTACCTTGATGCCGTGGGTGTGGGCGCGGGTGGCGAGCTGGCCGAGGCCGACGATGAGATCTTGTGCGGTGACGACGTCGTAGGGTTTGTTGGGGTCGGTGGCGTGGCCGATGTCGTTGATGCTCTCCATGATGACGACGTATTTGACGCCGGCCTGGGCGATGACGTCGCGGTCGAAGCGAGCGAGGGCGGAGGGACCGGTGGTGTCGTGGAGGATGCGATTGCCGCCGATGCCCTCGTTGAGTATGCCGAGCTTGCTGGTCTTCTTGTCGACCTGAAGGCGACGGGCGAGAACGTCGGGCCAGCGGGCATTTGCATTGCGGGTGCTGAGTGCGCCGTCGGTGATGCTGTCGCCGAACGTGACGATGGAGGCGCTGTCGCCGGCGGAGAGGACGTCCACTCCTTTGAGGAAGTCCCAACTGAAGAACTCTTGTGGAGTGTCGAGCGAAGGGGCGCCGACTGCGTTGCCCGGGACGAGGTAGTTCGTCTGGTCGGCGAAGGAGTGGAGGGTGAGCT
The DNA here is from genome assembly GCF_051013355.1 of Tunturiibacter lichenicola. GTDB lineage: Bacteria > Acidobacteriota > Terriglobia > Terriglobales > Acidobacteriaceae > Edaphobacter > Edaphobacter lichenicola_F. The sequence goes on from NZ_CP132944.1 coordinate 3,667,966, forward strand.
GGGTTATGGGCTGGTCGGGGAGGAAGATGCTGACGGCGAGGTTGGAGAGAGGAGCGACTTTGAGGGTGACCGGATCGCTGACCAACAGGGCGCCGGGGGGAATGATGACGGATGCCTGTCCGCCGAAGGTAAGTGGGGCTCCAGTTCCGGTGATTCCGCTGACGCCTGCGCTGAGGGCGATCTGCGCCGCGCCGATGGTGAGCGGATCGAGGCCGAATTCGTTGGTGAGGATGACTCGTACGGTGCCTCCGCCGAGTGAGATGTGGACGATTTCTCGGAGGGTGGTGCCGGTTGTCCCTTCTGCTCCAAACTTCGCAGTGGGGTTACTGGCCGCTATGGGAGAGGTCGCCCAGGTTCCTACCCAATGGTCAGGGGCGGCGGCGGTGGCAGGCAGTGTGGTGAAGCAGTGGAGGCAGAAAAGCGCAAGAGTTGGTAGGAGAGATCTTTCAAGATGCCTGGTCATGACCGTCCTTAACGCGATTTGGGTGACGGGTCAATGTTACCGCTGTTTCGCTGCTGCGGGGAGCATCACGTATAGTGGCGAGGGCTGCTGACGCACCGGATAATCCGCAGCGAAACGGACTGCATGGCGTGCGCCAGGCGGTTGAAATGACGAGGGAGTATGACGATGAGATGGCTAGGGATTATGCTGCTTAGCATGACAACTGCGTTGGCAGCACATGGCTCGGTAACGAAGACGGCATTTGGAACCGCTCCGGATGGTACGGCGGTGGACCTTTACACCTTGAAGAGTGAGGGTATTGAGGCGAGCATTATGACGTATGGCGCGCGTGTGGTGTCGATCAAGACGCCGGATCGCGATGGCAAGGTGGCCAATGTTGTGTTGGGTTACAGTGCGCTGGATGGGTACGTTGCGGATAAGTCGACATACTTTGGCGCGATTGTAGGCCGGTATGGGAACCGGATTGCATTCGGGAAGTTTTCGATCGACGGTCATCAGTATCAGGTTCCGACGAATAACAATGCGAATTCGCTGCATGGCGGCACCGTTGGCTTCGATCGCCTGGTGTGGCAGGGGAAGGCGATCACAGATGGAGTTGAGATGACGCTGGTCAGTAAAGATGGCGATCAGGGGTATCCGGGAACGTTGACGGTGCATGTGCGATATACCGTGCATCATGGAGCGCTGCGTATCGACTACGTCGAATCCACGGATAAGCCTACGGTTGTCAATCTGACGAATCACTCTTACTTCAATCTGGCGGGTGATGGGACCTCGACGATTCTTAATGATGAGGTGATGTTGCCGGCAGATAAGTACACGCCTGTTGATGCAGGTTTGATTCCTACGGGTGTGTTGGCTCCTGTGGAGGGAACTCCATTTGATTTTCGGAAAGCGACTGCGATTGGCGCACGGATTCATGATGACAATGAACAGTTGAAGATCGCCGGCGGCTATGACCATAACTGGGTTTTGCGTGGAAACAATGGAGAGGTGAAGACTGCGGCACGTGTCTACGACTCGAACAGTGGACGTGTGTTGACGGTGACTACGACGGAGCCGGGCGTGCAGTTTTATACGGGCAACTTTCTCGATGGGACGAAATATGGCGCGGTGCAGGAAGGCCATGCCAAGAACACGGGATTGTGCCTGGAGACGCAGCACTTTCCTGACTCGCCGAATCATCCGGCGTTTCCGACTACGGAGTTGAAGCCAGGGGAGATGCGTCATAGCACCACGACGTTTACCTTTTCAACGCACGCGAAGTAAGACATAGACAAAAGGCGCGGCGTGTCTCTTCCGCCGCGCAGGGAATTCGATCGATGAATAAAGTTGTTAAGACAGCAGAGGAAGCGGTTGCGGACATCGCCTCCGGTTCCACGATTATGCTTGGGGGCTTTGGCCTCTGCGGGATTCCGGAGAACCTGATTGCCGCGTTGGTGAAGCGTGGAGTAACTGGGTTGCACACGATCAGCAACAACATGGGTGTGGACGGCTTTGGCATGGGACTGATGCTGGAAGCGGGAATGATTGCCTCGCACATTGGCAGCTATGTGGGAGAGAATCGCAGGCTAGAATCGCTGGTGCTGAAGGGTGAGCTTGATTTGACACTGATTCCGCAGGGAACTCTGGCTGAACGGATTCGTGCTGGTGGTGCGGGGATTCCGGCGTTCTACGTGCCGACGGGACTGGGTACGATTGTTGCCGAAGGCAAAGAGACGCGGAAGATCGGCGATAGAACTTACGTGATGGAGCATGCACTCCATGCGGATGTTGCGCTGATCAAGGCGTGGAAGGGCGATCGTCTGGGAAATCTGGTGTATCGCAAGACTGCGAGGAACTTCAATCCTTCGATGGCGACTGCTGCGGATCTGACGATTGCTGAGGTGGAGGAGTTAGTGGAGCCGGGAGAGCTTAATCCAGACCATGTTGTTACGCCGGGCGTTTATGTAAATCGTATTTTGGTTGGTGCGGCGTATCGTAAACCGATCGAGTCGAAGTTTATTCAGTCCGGAGGTGCAGCGTGACAGGTAAAGAGCGGATTGCACGACGAATTGCGCGAGAGTTTAAGGATGGATTTTATGTGAACCTCGGAATTGGTTTGCCGACGATGATTGCGGGGTACGTGCCTGCTGGGATTGATGTGATGTTTCAGTCGGAGAACGGAATGCTTGGTGTTGGTGCGCCGCCGACGGATGAGTGTGCCGATCCGGATTTGATTAATGCGGGAAAACAACCCGTGACGGAGTTGCCGGGCTGCTCGTTTTTTTCGAGCGAAGAGTCGTTTGCGATGATTCGTGGCGGGCATATGGATATGAGCATCCTTGGAGCGATGCAGGTGGATGAGCACGGCAACCTCGCGAACTGGACGATACCGGGCAAGATGGTGAAGGGCATGGGTGGGGCGATGGATTTGGTGGCGGGGGCGCGTCGCGTGATTGTGGCGATGGAGCACCAGACCAAAGACGGTGGTTCAAGGATATTGAAAGAGTGCACACTTCCATTGACGGGACAGAGTGTGGTGCACGATATCGTGACGGAGCTTTGCTGGATTCGTGTGACCCGCGACGGGCTGCTGTTGACCGAGGTGGCGGAAGGGCTTGACGCTGCTGCGGTGCAGGCGAGGACGGAAGCGAAGCTTACTGTCTCACCTGATCTATGCGTGATGACTGCTGGGTGACGGCGTTGAGAGATCTGGTTGATTCAATAGGTTAGGCGTGCGATGACCTCAGCCTGACATCCACCGAATATTGTTGTGGTATAACGAAACTGTCTCGGGTGCCCACCAGGGCATAACAGGGAAGTCCGGTGAAGAGCCGGCGCGGTTCCGCCACTGTAAGTGAGGAAAGCTGCTTTGAAGTACCACTCGGCCGATGGCTGGGGAAGGTAAAGCGGCGATGCAGGCAAGACCTGCAGCCTCCAAGCCAGGAGACCTACCCGAGAGTAACCAGCAGCCTTCTGCGGAGAACAGGAAGATGCATGATCGCTACTCTTTTCGTACCCTATTCTCCTTCGTTGTTCCATCCACCGAGTCTGCGCAATGGCAAGGACAGAGAGGGTGTGGACCGTGAGTGAGATGCATCGGCAACGGGTTGTGCGTGCGGACGGTCGTCCGGTGAACATAGTGCAGCGACGCGCACACCTCTCTTATTGCTTTACGGGTTGCTGCTGCGGCAGAACGGAACGCGGCTACGCTCAGGTTCCAGTCGATACCTACAAAGAAGAGTGGACGCGACGCAAGATGCGCAACGCCGTCCATCTGACGAAGGCTGGATGCCTTGGTCCGTGTGTACTGTCGAATGTTGCCAGCCTTGTCTTCGATGGTCGGTCGGTCTGGTTTCATTCAGTCAATAGCCCGTGGCAGGTGAAGCAGATATTTGCTTACATCGATGCGATGTTAGAGGCGGATCGTTTTCTGCAGCCGCCTGAAGAGCTTCTCGAATATGTTTTCAATTTCTACGACTGGGATGCGCGACCTGCTGATCTTGTGTCTCTTCCTGTTGTGATGACGCCGCAGAAGGTCCAGGGCATCGCACTTTTGTCCCATGCTGATACTGATCTGGTGACACTGAGGACGGCGCTTGCAGATCTATCTGCTGATATCGATGTGATCCCCTATTCGTTGAATGGGCTGCGCAGCGAGGAGCAGATGATCGCGCTGATAGAGGGAGCGCTGGCACGTGCGCGAATCGTTGTTCTCCGACTGCATGGTCCATTGCATTCGGTTCCAGGATTTTCACTCCTGCGAGCAATGTGTGTCGAGCAGAACAGATTTCTGGTCGTAACGAGTGGTACCGGCGAATTCAATCCTGAGTTTCTTCGTGCAGGTACCGTTGATCCCGACGTTGTGGCTTCAGTGACGACTTATCTGGAGCGCGGCGGGGTGGCCAACGTTGCAGAGTGCTTGAAATTTTTGTCCGATCGATTGCTGTTGACTGGATACGGATATGATCAGCCAGCGACTCCCGCCGAGCACGGCATCTACATGCAAGATCTCGAGCATGCGACGTATGAAGACTGGTTGTTGCGTGCGAACCCGGCTAAGCCAACTGCCGCAATTCTTTTTTATCGCGCTCATCTTCTTAGTGGAAATACAAGTTTTGTTGATGCCCTTGCGGACGCTCTGGAGTCGCGCGGTATGAACGCGTTGTGCGTCTTCACCTCGAGCATGAAGGCAATGGATGAAGGCTTTCCAGCGGCACTGCGGTTGATTGAAGGACGTACCAACGTTGTTGTTACGACGTTGTCGTTTGCGCTCGGCGAGATTAACACGGGTGATGTCACATTGGCTGGTGATAACGTTTCGATCCTTGAACGGCTAGGTGTTCCCGTGATTCAGGCAGTATCGAGTGGCATGTCACGTGGTAATTGGGAGGTCTCACGTCGAGGCTTGAATGCGTTGGATACAGCGATCAACGTAGCGCTTCCGGAGTTCGACGGCCGCATTGTTACTGTGCCAATTTCGTTTAAGGAGCGAAGCAATACTCAGTCGGGCGATCTCTATGTTCCTCATCAGGAGCGTGCGGATCGTGTGGCTGGAGTTGCGTTCCGGCTTGCGAGACTGCAGACTCTGGCGAACCGATATAAACGCGTTGCGTTCGTTTTGACGAACTCGTCGACGAAGGCCGCGAAGGTTGGTAATGCGGTGGGGCTTGATGCGCCGGCAAGTCTGCTGAATCTGCTTCGTGCAATGAAGGGGCGGCGATATTCCATCGGAGAACTGCCAGAGTCTGGTGATGACCTAATTCACGAACTTCTCTCCCGCGGCACCTACGATGATGCGTATCCGCTCGATGCTGCTCGTGCCCATCGTTACTCGCGTGCGGTATATCGAGAACGATTTGAACGTTTTCCAGATGTCCCGCAGAAGCGGATGAAAGAGATGTGGGGGCAGCCCGCCGAACATGGGTACACACTACGATCGTCTTCGCCTAAGATCGATAAAAAGTTGATGAACGAAGTGGCGACGAAGATTGCTTCAATGGACTTTGAACCATGGAGCGCGGCGGATGATTATTTATTTGCGGCGTTGCATCTGGATAACGTGTTGATTGCGATTCAGCCGCCGCGTGGATACGGGTTGAATCCAGATGCGATTTATCACACCCCAGATTTGCCACCGACACATCACTACACTGCGTTTTATCAGTGGCTGGCTACGCCAGTGGAGGCCGGTGGTTGGGGAGCGGATGCGATTGTGCACGTAGGAAAGCATGGGACGCTTGAATGGCTGCCAGGAAAATCCGTGGGACTTTCGGGAGATTGTTTTCCAGACTTGTTGCTGGAAGATATGCCGCTGATCTACCCATTCATCATTAATGATCCGGGAGAAGGAAGTCAGTCGAAGCGTAGAGGGCACGCAGTGATTGTGGATCATCTGACGCCACCGATGACGAGCGCCGAGACCTATGGTCCGCTTGCGGCATTGAATCAACTTGTCAATGAGTACTATGCGGTTGAGAAGCTGGATCCGTCGAAGCTGCCGTTCATTCAGCAGCAGATCTGGGAGCTGATTCAGGATGCGAATCTGAATACGGATCTTGATTTAAGAAACATGCTCTCGCGAGACCACGGAGATCATAAACATGAGTGGGAGGATGAACTCACACCAGAAGGAGTTCCGGTTACGCTTGCGGAGATGAGCGGAAGCGAGGTTGCCCACCTCATCGAGGATATTGACGGGTATCTGTGTGAGCTTGGCATGGCGCAGATTCGCGATGGACTGCATGTTTTAGGTAGTATGCCGCCATTGCCGGAGATGCTGCGGTCGATGACGCGACTGGTGAATGTGGGTGCGCCGAGTTTACTGGATGGGATCGCTCGCAACGTTGGTTTTGATTACCGCGAGCTTCTTGATGCACCGGGGAAGAAGTTCGATGATGCAATCACGATCGATGGTACTGCGTGCTATACGCATGCGGACGTTCTTGAAGTGCTGGATCGCGTTGCGCTGAAGCTTTACTCACATCTGGAAGAGTCGGGTTTCCGCGTCGACGGATTAGAAGAGTTGCAACGTACGATCGTGGGTTCTGCTTCCAACGACGTTGCCGAAGCTCTTATCTTTGCATGTCAGCAGCTTGTTCCGAATCTGGAGCGAGCCGGTGAGGAGGTCGAGCATGTTCTTGACGCTCTGGATGGGAGGTATGTTCCTGCCGGGCCGTCTGGTGCGCCGACGCGTGGGATGGCACACATTCTTCCAACGGGGAGAAACTTTTACGCTGTCGATCCGCGTGCCTTACCGTCAGAGGCTGCGTGGCGCGTAGGCCAGCAACTCGCACGTGAGGCCATTGAACGTTATCGTACGGAGGAGAACCGGTATCCGGAGACGGTGGGACTTAGTGCCTGGGGTACCTCGCAGATGCGGACGCATGGAGATGATGTGAGCGAAGTACTAGCGCTGCTTGGCGTGCAGCCGGTGTGGAATAAGCAGTCAAGACGACCTGAGGGGATGACGTTGATCCCTCTCGAGAAGCTTGGGCGACCTCGAATCGATGTGACGCTCCGCATCAGTGGGTTCTTCCGCGACGCGTTTCCTCATCTGATCGATATGATCGACGATGCTGTTTCACTGGTGGTGAATCAGGATGAGCCGTTGGAGATGAACTTTCCACGCAAGCACTATCTGCGCGACGTCGATAAGAATAAGGATCAAGGAGTTGAGGAGGCCGAGGCTTCGGCGCGGTACAGAATCTTCGGTGCCAAGCCCGGTACGTATGGCGCCGGTATTCAGGCACTGATGGAGACTCAACACTGGAAGAACGATGGGGATATTGCTCAAGTATTTCTAGAGTGGGGTGGGTATGCGTACGGGAAAGAGGCGAATGGTGTGGACGCGCGTGGTGTCTTTGCGGAGAGACTAAAGAGCGTACAGGTGGCGTTGCACAACCAGGATAATCGTGAGCACGATATCTTCGATTCGGACGATTATTTTCAGTTTCACGGCGGCATGGTCGCGACCATTCGTGCTCTTACAGGAGTGCAGCCGAAGGCCTACTTCGGTGATAGCTCGCGGCCTGATGCAGTGCGAGTGCGCGATCTTCGAGAAGAGGCTCTGCGTGTCTATCGTTCGCGTGTAATCAATCCGAAGTGGATTGAGAGTATCAAGCGGCATGGTTACAAAGGGGGATTGGAGTTGACCGCGACGGTCGATTACATCTTTGGCTTTGATGCAACGGCACATATCGCACCTGATTTTGTGTATGAGGGTCTTGCCCAACACTATGCGCTGGATACCGATATGCAGGATTTTCTGAAGCAGTCCAACCCATGGGCATTGAATGCGATTGCGGAACGTCTGCTTGAGGCAAGTGAGCGCGGGTTGTGGGAGGAGCCAAAGCCGGAGATTCTCGATGCGCTCCGCGGAGTTTTGCTGGACAGCGAAAGCCTTCTTGAAGCCCGTGGCGAGTCAAGGAGGACGACAGTATGACGCGCCCTGCTTATCCTTTCGCTGCGATTGTTGGACAGGAACAACTGAAGATGGCGCTGCTGTTGGCGGCGGTGGACTGGCGTCTCGGCGTATTGCTGCGCGGTGATAAAGGCGCGGGGAAGACTACAACGGCACGAGCGCTTGCTGATCTTCTGCCAAGGCCTGCACGTTTTGTTAATCTGCCAATCGGTGTGACGGAAGATCGGCTGCTCGGCGGCATGGATTTAGGGAAGACGTTGAAAGGAGAGCCGGAGCTTCGTCCGGGTCTTTTGGCGGAGGCAAGTGGTGGCGTGCTTTACGTCGATGAGGTGAATCTCTTACCTGACCATCTGGCCGACTCGCTTCTTGATGCAGCAGCGACCGGGGTAAGCACTGTTGAGCGCGAGGGTTTTAGCGCGGTTCAGGAGGCCCGGTTTGTTCTGTTAGGGAGTATGAATCCGGAAGAAGGGTTACTGCGACCGCAGTTGCTGGATCGATTTGCTCTTGCGGTTGATATTTTTGCAACTCAGCTGGTTACAGAAAGACGAGAGGTCGTTGAACGGCGCCTAGCGTACGACACGGATGCGACTAACTTCGTTGAGCGTTGGGCAGAGGAGCAAGCACATTTGCAGCACCAAATTGTTGTTGCGAGATCGCGATTGTCCGCCGTCCGATGTTCCTCTGCGATGTTAGAACGGATCAGCACACAGGTTTGTGAGCACGGGGTCGTATCACTTCGAGCTGATCTGGCGATTGCGCGAGCTAGCTGCGCCCAGGCTGCACTGTTGGGAGTTGAAGATGTAACCGCAGATCACATCGATGCGGTCTTGCCTCTGGCTCTCACCCATCGCACAACGCGTCCCACACAGCCGCCGCGTTCTCCTCGGTCTTCGCCGCCACCGAACTGGACGGAGAAGTCTGAACCGCCGACCGGCAAACAAGCTGACGAAGAGGCAGCAGGGGCAGAGGAACGCCGGTTTTCTGCAATGCCGCTTTCCACTCCGGAGCTTCGTTGGATGGTGGATGACGGGAGGAGCGGAGCTACGGCGGCGCGAAGAGGCCAAGCGCCCGGACCTGCGATTCGAGTTCGAAAGAGTGAGGTGCCTGCGGAGTTAGACGTTCGATCGTCAGTGCGATCGGCACTGACGGAGACTGGTCAGAGCAAACTTCGCGTTCAGGATCTCTACGAGAAGGTTCGTGAACCGCTGGTTGGATCGAGGTTTTTATTTGTTGTGGATTCAAGCGGTTCGCATGCGGCGCGTGAACGTATGCGTGCGGTGAAGGGGGCCGTCGCCGGGCTGGTTGAGCGCTCGTTACGACGTCGCGATGAGGTTGCGGTGATCGTGTTTCGCGGTGAATCTGCGGAGGTTCTGGTAGAACCAACAAGCGATAGTGCGGCGGTACTCGCCGCACTGGAGTATCTGCCGACGGGAGGACGCACGCCACTGGCCCATGCGCTTGAACTTGCTCAGCAATTCATCAATGAAGAGACACTTCTTCTGTTGCTGACCGATGGCCGTGCCAACGTTCCGTCACGGACGGCGGACCCCTGGGCTGATGCACTGGAGGCAGCAGCGAAGATTCGTTGCGCTGCGCTGGTTGTTGATACCGAATTGTCCAATACCGCGTTTGGCAAGGCGAAAGAGCTTGCCGATGTGATGCATGCGGAGTCGATCAGTCTGGCAAGCTTCGAGGCCGGTTATGATCTGCCGATCCTGCTCAAGAGTGTTGCGAAGTAGGTTTTGTCGCGGAAGATGCTGTAATGCTGCGTGACGCTCTTTGTAGAGCATCACGCAGCATTGGTCAGTTTTTTTAGATCAAAGGCCAACTTTCCCAGTCTCTCTGCAATGTGGGAGTTCCTCGGAAATCGGTTGAAAGGGTGGGACCCTGCGATTTTTCACCTTCGGTCGAACGCTGGCAGCTGCCTAGTAGACGTCGCGCTGGTAGCGCTTTTGCTTTTTCATGTTGGCGAGGTACTCGGCGGCGTTGTCGAGGGTGCCGTTTGAGCCTCTGGCGATGACGTCGAGAAGGGCTGTCTCTACGTCCTTGGCCATGCGGGTGGCGTCGCCGCATACGTAGAAGTAGGCACCGCGCTCGAGCCACTCGTAGAGTTCGTTGGCGCGCTCCTGCATGCGGTCCTGGACGTAGACCTTGCGGGCCTGGTCGCGGGAGAAGGCAGTGTCGAGGCGGGTGAGGACGCCCTCTTTGTGCATTGCCTGGAACTGATCTTTGTAAAGAAAGTCCATGGCTTCGCGCTGTTCGCCGAAGAAGAGCCAGTTATCGCCCTTCTGGCCGGTGGCCTGGCGCTCTTCGAGGAAGGCGCGGAAGGGGGCGATACCGGTGCCGGGGCCGATCATGATGACCGGCATGGTGGTGTCTTCGGGGAGGCGGAAGCTGTTGTTGGAGTGGAGGAAGATCGGCATGGTGGTGCCTTCGCCGGCGCGGTCTCCCAGGTGGCCGCTGGCTACCCCTTGACGGTCGCGGCCGTGGGCCTCGTAGCGGACGACGCGGACAGTGGTTTGGACGTTGTCCTTGTGCATGGCCTGGCTGGAGGCGATGGAGTACATGCGAGGGGTGAGGCGCTGGAGGACGTTGAAGAGCTGCTGCGGATCGGTGACGACCTTGGGGAAGTCGGTGGCGAGGTCTACGAACTCGCGGCCCCAGCAGTATTCTTCGGCGCGGGCCTTGTTTTCCGGGCCGACCAGGTGCTTGAGGCCTTCGACGGTGGGGGCGAGCTTGGCGTACTGGCCTACGGAGCCGCGTGAGAGCTTGCCGATGCCGAGGCGGGTGCGGAGGGCCTCTTCGAGGCTGATTTCGACTTTGTAGTGGTCGAGGACGCGCTCGCGGCCGGTGTAGTGGAGGGCTTCGAGGACCTCGGCTACGGCGATGGCGCGGTTTTCAGGGATGATTCCGACGGCGTCGCCGGGGGTGTAGGTCATGCCCTCATCGAGGGTGAGTTCTACGTGGCGGGTCTCCTTCTCCGAACCCTCGCCGGTGAGGAGGCGGTTGTAGGTCACGGTGGAGAGGAAGGGGTTGTTGCGGGTGTATTTGGAGGCGTGTCCCGCGGACGGATTGGCTTGCTGGTCTACCTGATCTGCAACTTCGGTCATGCTTTCTATGGTAAAACGCATCGGGGAAAAACGCAGTTGCATTTGAGCGAAATTGCCTGGCGTGGCGCGTTCTTTTCGTGCATTTTTGTGGTCGTTTGATGCTGCTTCGGTGATGTTTCGCTGGTTTGAAGGTGGTGGTTCGTGGTGCGTTGGTTGTTGTGTCTCGGACGGTCCGAGCTGATCTCAATCTCCCTCTACCCCCTCCCCCCTTTGGGGTATCTTGCGGCGATGTGCTTTGGTTTCAGTAGTTTGCAATGAGGCTTTGCCGGTAAAATATTGTATTCAGATAGTTTACCTGCAAAATGTAGATTACAAATGGCTTACGGGTCTCGGATGATGACTCGGCTGGTCCTTGTCATCATTTCGTTTTGCTTAAATGAAAAGGCTGCAAGGGGTGCGCCCTTGCAGCCTTTTTTCTTTCTACTTCAAGTATAGCGAATTGGAGGGATGGGATGCGCCACGCTAATCTCCTTGTCTGGCGCGGGGATTTGTCGGTCTGGGGCTTGACAGGGGTTTCTGTTGTTGACGGCTTTGCCTTCGGAAGAGGGAGAAGAACGCAACGGCAGATCGGGCTTTCGCTCGGGAGCGTGTGGTTTTGTGTAAAAAATGGAAGTTCTATGGAACTCCCATGACACGGGCTCCGTATTGTCTACCAGAGGGTCATCCCATGACACAGCCTCCGTATCGTCCACCAGGCGATCCTTCCATGCGCCGCTTCGCTCTCTTCCTAACCGCCTTTTTCGTCATCGTAGCTATCGGTGCTTCGCAGTCACGGCACACCGGCAGATCGAAACAATCCATATGCGTGTGCGTTCCGACTCGAGCGGCATTGCTCCTGAGGTCCGCGGTTGTGAAGACGCAGGTGCGGACAGCCGCGCTGTTTACCCAGTAGCGGGATCCTGCGCAGGTCAATTTTAGGAAATGTTCGAGGGTGCGCTGTGGCATGTTCGTTGTGACACGGCTTGCAGCGAACCGGGTGGGTGTGTGCGTCGGCGACACGCCTTGTCTGGCGCAGGGATTTCCTCGCTATGGCAATTTTTCTTTTCGGTGTAGAGACTGCAAACGCAGATTCCCTTCGGGAATGACAAACGAAAAGTGAAAAGCGACTGTCGATGAGCGCTTTATTTCAGGGACTAACGGTTAGGGCGTGGCACTGATCTGACTGGCGGAGGGTGTTGGCTCGTTTGTTTTTACATATCGCCCGGAGTCGTTTTTTCCGCTCACGATAAGCAAGGCGGCACCTGAAATGAGAATGGTCGTCACGATTGAAACGGCGACAGCCGAGTTGCTCAACAGGGGGACAGGTAAGCCGAGAGCCTTCAGTCCGAGATAGTGCAGCGACCAGTTCCCTATTCCCATTGCGAATGCGCCACCACCGAGCCACGCAAACCAGGCCGCACCTCGTGCCGACTTGATTCGTCCTCGCAACGCGAGTGTCGCAGAGGTTGCGACGATCAGCACGAAGCTCGTCAATACGACCAATCGGAGATCGAAACCAGCGAACGGAGAACTCTGTGTTGCTGCAAAGCGATAACGTCGCTGCTTCTGCAAAGCGGTTCTGTCATCATAACGCGTCGTAGTCGTCGTGCGGTGCGTAATGTGGGAATCGATGTACTCTATCGATTTCCAAGGGCTGTGGGAAGCGTGGGACAGTTTCATCGTTCCATGCTTTCCATCAGACCGTCATTTCCACCGCGGGGGGCGCCACGATTTTTGCTTTGTAATCGGGTCCGTAAAGCTGTCGGCCTCGCTTCTGATATCCAAGCTTCTCGCTGTTGGTCTTTATCTTCGGTTGATGCTTCACATCCTGCTGCGCCTTGACCACAGCGAGGGCATGGCCAAGGCGTTTGTTTTCGACGACGGCGGTATGGCTTACCCGCTGATCCTTGCTGAAGACGCGGTAGGGAAGCGAGTACCCTTTCCATCGCACCTCTAAAGGCCTGTTGGAGAAGTCAAAGATCTCGACGTACTGACCGGCCAGCTTCTCCGATAGTTCACTCCGCTCCAGAATGATCTGCTTGCGATCATAGGCAAGAGTGAGTTGCTGGCCGACATGACGTTGCTCGCGGTGGCAGAGGATATCGGTGAGTTGACTTGCCTTGACATGGAGTGAGCGGTGCAGGTTCTCTGGCTTCTGAGCAGGCACGGCGAAGCGCTCGTTGAAGTGCTCCAGGAACGCCGGCAGGAAGACGTTGCCAGCTGCCATATCGCAGATGCCAGCTAGTCGCAGCTCCTTGACCAGGCGGTCCTGGAGAGTGCGATTGACTCGCTCGACCCGTCCCTTGGCCTGACTGGAGTTCGCGCACAGGATCTCGATGTTGAGTTCGGCCAAAGCACGACCGAACTGGGTCATGCCTGAGCCTCCGCTGGCATCCGGCTTGTTGACGCGGAAGACGGTGTGTTTGTCAGAGTAGAAGGCTACCGGACAGCCATGGGCTTCGAGGTAGCCCTGCAGCGCCTGAAAGTAGGAGTCCGTGCTCTCGCTGGGCACGAAGCGCAGTTGCATCAGCTTGCTCGTGGCATCGTCGATGAATACCAGCAGGGTGCAGGGCTCGCCGCGGTCCTCGAACCAGCGGTGATCGCTGCCGTCGATCTGGATCAACTCGCCATAGGACTCACGTCTCAGCCGCGGCTGGTGAAAGCTTCGGCGCTGCTTGCGCGACAGCCATAGACCTTCGGCGACCATCCACTTGCGCAGCGTCTCACGCGAGATCGTAACCCCATGCCTCTCGAGTAAGGCCTCGGCAGCAAGCGTTGGACCAAAGTCGCGGAAGTTCTGCCGGACCAGCCCGAGCACGTACTCCTGAACGCCTGGACCTAAGCGGTTGGACGCGGGCCGACCCCGAGACCGATGGATCATCGCTCCACCACCACCAGCTCGATACCTGGCCGCCAGCCGCTGCGCCTGCCTCAAGCTCACACCCAGCACACCCGCCGCCGACTCCGTCGTCCGCCGGCCAGCAAGTACCTCGGTCAAAACCTCAACCCGTCGTAACTCCTGCTTGCTCATCTGTAGCCAGCCCAATCTTCGCCTCACGATCCTTGTTCCAAGGATCACCCGGCGACACTTTGGCTTTGCAGAGCTACGACATTATTGCTTTGCTCCTACACTCTGAATGTTCATACGATTGGTTATCGGCCACGAGGAGCGTATTCGCGATAGCTCAGAAGTTGCATTTTCCACTCGCTGGCAGATGGAGCAAGACAACCCCCATTCGGCGTTCGAAAGACTGTCGCTGTGAGCTGGATTTCACCAGTTACCCAGCTCTCAATCGAGCGCTCTCTTAAGGTTCATTTAAGGATGATGAGCGATACCGTTCCAGTGAGCATTTTTTTGATCGAAGCGAGATAGACCGGCGGTGACGCTTGCAGCATGCGCTGACAATGGAGCATCTCTCTTCTCCCGCGCTATACGTTTTCGATAGCATGCGAACACAACCAACCGACAGCACCGCCCCCCCGAAAGTGAGGGTTAAGCCTTACCGCACATTTTGAGCACGAACGAATCAAGGCAACAGGTGAAGTTACATTCGTGTGGCATCAATGTTGGTTGCCTTCACACTCCTGGGCAGCAGTGGCTATGCTCAAACGGACTCTGCCGGCAACGCGAAGGCGTCGCAAAACTGGTTTGCTCAGTTCAATCAGGATCAGCCTATGTGCCGATCGACAGTTGGATCTGAAGATCAGCTTAGGGATTTGTCATCGGTGGGACTTCGGACTGCTTAATCTGAGGCTTCCTGGTACAGCAACAGCATCTGCGACGGTGTTTCGTTGGGGACGGAGGATGGCTGCTACCTTCGCCCCCGGCGGGCTGTGGTGGTGGCTGGGGTGGCGGAGGAAGAATGCAGTTCACGGTAATGGGTTTGGTATCCGGTGGGATGTGACCGTTTACGGCGAATAGTCCAAATACGAAGAGCAAAATGATCCCCGCCCCGAACGTTAAGATCTGTCCTATGGATAAAAAGGGGATTCCTTTGGCGGTGACGCTGGGATACTGGTGTCTCCCATCAGCAGCGTGCTGAAGATTTCCGCTCAAGTTCAGAAGTACTGCAATCCCAAACATGACAGAGACGACGAGCGCTACCCATGCCGCATAAGCGAGGTAACGGGAGATTTTATCGAGGTCTTTCGAAAACAAAATTGTTACTGTGACGACTCCAGTAGCGACCGTGATCAACTGTTTCGTTGATTCTGCCGAGAGGTCGAATGCCTGTTTCCGCCACTCTTGGACTGGCCGATCGTTGGAGGGCATGGGCTCACCTCATCATGGACAAAATGGAATGAAGTCCGGGAAGCGTTGGCAAAAAGAGCTGAGCAAAGTACTGACGTGATCGATAGTAATCTCGCTCGCTTTGCCGTGCAGCTGTTGGTCAAAGAGGATCTGAATGAATTCGGCTGAGTTATGTTGAATTCTGTCTATCAACTGTCCGGTCAGCTCTCCATCCTTATTCAGTCTAGTGAGGTTCGGCAGCGTCTTCTGAAGGATCGCCTGCTTTGCGCCCTGGGAGAGAGTCAAGCCCAGATCCCTGGCCTTCGCTTCGATGGCATCCACAACCATCGACCGCACTTCGTTGGGAGGGAGAATCGTCGGCATCGAATCCATAGGGTCACTCCGATCGAGGGAATAGTATCACGGCAAAACGTTGTGAATTCACGATCTTCGGGACAGTTTAGCCAAGTGTGAGAGCGGGATCGCTGTTCTCGATGATCGTCGCGCTCACCATTCCTGAATGTCTTCCGTTGTCGGTGTGGCGAAGATGTTGAAGAGACATGCCTGTTGGTGCCGACGAGATGAGGGCCAACAGACTGCACTCATCCGGCCAGGTTAGGCGGGGATTGGATGTGGTGTGGTGTCTGCCAGGGCTAGCAGCGGCGAAATGAGTGTAACGACCGTGTCTACGATTTCGTGTGAGGGGGGGCGGTTGGGGGTTTGGGCCCACTGTTTTGCGGCTCCGTACATGGCCCAGCTTGCGGTGGTGGCGATCATCTGCGGGGAGACGGGCGCGCTGGAGGGATGATGTTCGAGGCCTTCGAGCAGCATGCGGCGTACGACGGCGATGACGGCCGACTCCATGTGAGGCTCCATCTGGCCGGGGCGCTCGGAACAGAGGAGCTGGGAGGAGGCGATGAAGTCGCAGACGCCGAGGACCATGGCCTTGAGGGCAGAGGTGCAGCTGGAGTTGAAGGTGACGCCGCGCTCGGCCAGTAGTTCATTGAAACGGCTTCCTACGGTGCACTCGAGCAGTGCGAATTTGTCGGGGTAGTGGTCGTAGAAGGTGGCACGGTTAATGGTGGCGGACTCGGCGATGTCCTGCACGGATATCGTGTCGAACTGCTTTTCTTTCATGAGTTGGACGAGGGCCTGTTGGAGGAGCTTGCGGGTTCGAAGGATGCGGGGATCGACGGATCTCTCCGGCATCAGTTCGGGGATGTCGGAGAGTCTCCCGTTGGATTCGGAGATTTGAGCTGCTCTGGTGGCGGCTTCGGCGATGTCATCCACTGAGATCACGTCAAGCTCTTTTTGTTTCAGTAGATTGCCAAGTTCGTGCTGGATGAGCTGGCGGGTTCGCACTACGCGGTGGTCGGTCGCTTTTACTGGCGTCCTCTCAGTCGTCGTGGTTTCCTCGGGTTTGCGGATTGGCTGTGACATTGGCCTGCCCTCATTTTACTAGACTTTGGCGACATTATTTGCTTAAACGACATTTGTTGTGTTTTATTGAATCGACAGTAGTAGCTTAAACGTCAGATGTCGTATAGGAGATTTTGCCATGCCAACTTTGCTCGTTGTAGATTCCAGCCCCTTTTCTGAGACCTCCGTTTCGCGCGGCCTAACCAGTGAATATGTCGAGAACTGGAAGAAGGCGAACCCGAATGGGAGGGTGATTACTCGCGACCTGAACGCCAGCAGCCTGAAGACGATCGATGCTGCATGGGTTGGTGCGGCGTATACGCCGAAGGATGCGCGTACCGCGGAACAGAATGAGACGCTTGCGCTCTCTGACACGCTGCTGGCCGAACTGAGGGCAGCCGATGAGTACGTTCTTGGCGTGCCGATGCATAACTTCGGGGTGCCTGGGGTGCTGAAGCTGTGGATCGACCAGATTGCGCGGGTCGGTGAGACGTTTTCTTATGCAGATGGAACGCCGAAGGGCTTGTTGCTCGGGAAGAAAGGTACATTCCTGATTGCATCAGGCGGCGTCTATGATTCTGGGACTGTGATGGCCTCGCTCAATCACGTCGAGCCTTATCTGCGTGACGTGTTTGGTTTCCTTGGAGTGACGGATACGACCTTCCTGACGGCTGGTGGAGCTGCTGCGTTGATGTACGGCCAGACCGATCGTGCGACGTTTTTGCAGCCACACTTTGAGGTGATTCGCTCGCAGTTTGTGGCGGCTTAGTCGGAGATTTTTGGAGTTAATTTAGTTCTCATGCGGCTCGGCCGATGTCGAGCCGCGTGAGAAGGCTTATAGTGTCAACGATGTGTTTCAGGAGACTGTCATGAACGTTGTGGTGTATGGAGCGACAGGGAATTCGGGCAGCGCGATTGTGAAGGAGCTGCTTGCGCGTGGACATAAGGTAACGGCCGTGGCGCGAAAGGTGGCCTCGCTGAAGGCAGAGCAGGGGCTGACCACCAAGGTGGACGATCTCTCGAATGTGGATGCGATTGCGGCGGTCATCAAAGACGCGGACGCTGTGGTTAGCGCGTACGCTCCTCCGATGGAAGATACGGATGCGATTCTTGGTGTGACGGAGAGGGAGATTGCCGCGGTGAAGAAGGCGGGCGCGGGGCGACTGCTGGTGGTGGGTGGTGCGGGCCTCTTGGAGGTTGCGCCGGGAGTGACGTTGATCAAGTCCGGTTTTCTTCCTAAAGAGTATCTGCCGATTGCTACTTCGCATGAGAAGGCGCTGGCTGTGCTGCGGAAGTCGGATATCAACTGGACTTACCTGAGCCCGGCAGCGTACTTCGTGCCGGGAGAGCGGACGGGTAAGTTTCGGCTGGGAACGAAGGAACTGGTCTCAGACGCAAAGAAAGAGAGCAAGATCTCGTTTGCTGATTATGCGATTGCTTTGGTGGATGAGATCGAGAAGCCTGCGCATGAGCGGGGTTCGTTTTCGGTTGGATATTGATTGCTGGAAGAGTAGATGCGAGGGGCGGCCTGATTGGCCGCCCCTTTCTTTTAAGTGCGTTTTTACTGATTGCTAGACGCGCTCGTTATCGGCGCGCCAGTTGATGATGGCTTGCTTGATGGCTTTGGGCTCGAGACGCTGGGTGAGTGCGGTGTGCGCGAGCGCTGGGAGTTCGGCGTCTGAGGCGAAGCGGAGGGCGATGAGCTGGCGGGTGGTGAGGTCGTCGATGTGGGTGCGGTCGGCGGGTGGGAGGAGCGCTGCGAGACGGAGGCGCTCTTCGAGACGCACGATGCGGTCTTGAGCTTTGAGGGCGCTGCCGCGGGCGTCGCCAGCCATCAGGATGAAGACGACGGCCATGACGATCCACCAGAGATGAGTGTGCTGATAGGCGGGCCATCGGTGGATGGTGATGTAGATGGAGAAGATGAGGTTGAGAACGAGTAGAGGAAGGATGGTGAAGTGAAAGAGGGGGTTAAAGCGGGCGTGGTTTTTCAGTGTTTGCGGAGTGGGCATGGACGTCCTCTTTGTTTGGCACAGCATAGCATTTTGGTGAGAGGTGAGTGTACGCGTACTGGTCACGGATTCCCTGCTTCGGTGACTGTGCTGGGTGCTGAGAGAGAAGTGCAACGGCAAGTCCAAGTACAAGTGCAACAGCAAGTACAAGTGCAACAGCAGATTCCTCCACTTCGTTACGGAATGACAACAAAAAAACTGCAGCTGCAGCAGATTTCTCAACTTCGTTGCGGAATGACAACAAAAAAACTGCAGCAACAGCAGATTCCTCCACTTCGTTACGGAATGACAATAAAAAAACTGCAGCTGCAGCAGATTTCTCAACTTCGTTGCGGAATGACAGCAAAAAAGATAACTGCAGCTGCGGATTTCTGAGGAATGATGGCAAAAGGACGATATTTGCTGGCTAACGGCTGGTGGCGCAAAGGCACCCAAACTGGGGTAGCCTTGAGGGATGGCAAAGTCAGCGAAGAAGCGAATTGGTGTGCATGTCGGGACGGCGGGTGGGACGTGGACCGCGGTAGAGCGGGCAGTGGCGGCGGGGGCGAATACGTTTCAGATTTTTTCTTCGAGTCCGCGGCAGTGGAAGGCGGCGGCGGTGAAGCCGGAGGACGCGAAGAAGATGAGGGATCTTCGCGCGAAGCATGATGTGGGGCCTGTGTCGGTGCATGCGAGCTATTTGATTAACCTTTGCAGCCAGACGGATAGCGTGCGGGTGAATGGCGTGGCGGCGTTTCGTGGAGAGGTGGAGCGGGCGCTGGCGCTAGGAGCGGAGTATCTGGTGCTGCATCCGGGAAGCTGGAAGGGGCTGACGCGCGAAGAGGGGCTGCGGCTGGCGGCGGAGTCGATTGAGAAGGCGATCGATGGGGTGCCGTGGCAGGGAAAGGATTTCAAGATTCTGATCGAGAATACGGCGGGAGCGGAGTTTTCGCTGGGGGGAAAACTGGAGCAGGTGGCGGAGCTTGTGGAGCGACTGAAGCCTTGTGCGCCGGTGGGGGTGTGTCTGGATACGTGCCATGTGCATGTCTCGGGATACGATCTGGTTTCGCCGGATGGGTATGTGGAGACGATGCTGCTGGTGAAAGATACGGTGGGGTTCGATGCGGTGAAGGTGTGGCACTGCAATGATGCGAAGGCGGCGATGGGGTCGAAGCTGGATCGGCATGAGCATATCGGCGAAGGGACGATTGGCGCGGAGGTATTTCGGCGGTTGCTGCATGATGAGCGGTTTGCGCATGCGGCGTTCATTGCGGAGACGCCGGTGGACGCTCCGGGAGACGAGGCTCGGAATGTTGGAGTGCTGCGGACGCTGGCGGCAGGGTGATTTTCTTGCGCGCTTTGTGTATAGCTAGGTGCCGTAGATGTTGGTGTCGATGAACTGGTTGCGGAACTTGCCCTGGGGGTCGTACTGCTTGATGAGGGCTTGGTAGTCGGGCATCTTGGCGTAGAGCTGGTTGAGGCGCGACGAGGGTATGGTGAAGAGCTTGGCCCAGTGGGGGCGAGCGTCGAAGGGGGCGAGCTTTTCTTCGATGAGGGGTAGGATGGTTTGGACTTCGGGCCACTCGGGCTTCCAGGTGAAGTGGATGGCCATGGAGGGGCGCTGGTAGGCCATGCTGAGCCAGAGGTTGTCGGCAGCGATGGTGCGGAGTTCGGTGATGAAGAGGTGTGGGGTGATGCGGTCGCGGAGTTGCTCGACGGCGAGAATGGCTTCGTAGGCGCGGTCGCGGGGGACGAAGTACTCGGTTTGGAGTTCGGCGCCGCTGCTGGGGGTGAAGTTGAGCTTGAAGTGGGGAAGGCGCTCGTACCAAGGGCCGGGGACGCCGAGCTGGTCGGTGCAGGCTTCGGCGTTGTGATCGACGATGGGGTGGAGCTTGCGGGTGGCGGCTTTGGCGCCGAAGAACTCGGGGGCGAAGTTCGCGGAGGTGGCGCCGGGTCCGAGGCGGCGTTTGACCCAGACCTCGGAGATGTTGTGGTTTTGCCAGTCGGTGAAGAGGCTGACGCTGTAGCCGCTGAGGAAGATCTCGTCGAGGTGTTTTTCGAGTTGGGAGATGGAGAGGTTTTCGTAGACGACCTGCGCGACCTGGAAGGTTGGGACGAGATCGAGGGTGGTCTTGATGACTATGCCGATGTCGCCGAGGGCGACGACTGCGCCTAAAAATTTGTCTCCGTCTTTTGCGCGGGAGAGTGTGTGGAGGGAGCCGTCGGCGGTGACGAATTCGATGGCGGAGACAGCGGTGGAGAGGTTGCCGTTTTTACTGCCGGAGCCGTGGGTGGCGGTGGCGCAGGCTCCGATGACGGAGACGTGAGGGAGTGAGGCGAGGTTGTGGACGGCGAAGCCGCGCGCGTCGATGACGGGGGCGAGTTTGCCGTAGGTTACGCCTGCTCCGACGGTGACGGTGTGGGCTTTTTCGTCGATGTCGATGGCGTCGAGCTGCTTGAGGGAGATCTGGTTGGTGGTGCTGTCGGCGATGCCGTTGAAGGAGTGGCCACGGCCGAGGGCGCGGAGCTTGGGGCAGGTGGTGACGAGATGCTGAACTTCGGCGACGGTCTTAGGTTCGTAGAGGTGCTCGGCGTGGAAGGTGTAGTTGCCGGCCCAGTTGGTGCGTGGGGTAGTCGATTGCTGGGCTGCCTGTTCTGCTGAGACGAATCGGGAGAGCATGCTTCCAGTCAGGATAGAGCAGGAGCCTTTGAGGAACTGTCGTTTATCCATTTCACCTTCTTGTGTCGGCTGAATTCGTGGAGAGGGCAGCGCTCGGGCCTCTTTTCCGCGCGAACCATGTATAGAGGCTTGTGATAAGCAATGCAAGCGGCCGGCTGCTTTGCGAGTTTTCGAGGGAAGTATGCGGACGGGTACAATCGAAGGAGTATGTCTGAGATAACTGCGAGCGAAATCGGCGGGAAAACCGCGAGTATTGACGAGAATTCTTCTGTTGCGGAAGCGACCCAGCCGCAGCGATATAGCCCGGCTGAGATTGAGCCGAAGTGGCAGGCCGTGTGGGATGCAGATGCGTCGCTCTACGCTGCCGAGGGACATGATTCGGGGAAACCGAAGTACTACTGCCTCGAGATGCTGCCGTATCCGAGCGGCGCGCTGCATATAGGACACGTGCGGAACTATGCGATCGGTGACGCGCTGGCCCGGCATATGTGGATGCGTGGGTTCAATGTGCTGCACCCGATGGGGTGGGATGCGTTTGGGCTACCGGCGGAGAATGCGGCGCTGAAGAATGGAGTGCCGCCGCGGGACTGGACGTTCGCGAATATCGCGGCGATGAAGAAGCAGTTCCAACGGCTTGGGATGGGCTTCGACTGGTCGACGGAAGTTACGACGTGCATGCCGGACTACTACCGATGGAATCAGTGGTTCTTTTTGAAGATGTATGAGAAGGGGCTGGCTTACCGGAAGAAGAGCAAGGTGAACTGGTGCCCGGAGTGTTGCACGGTGTTGGCCAATGAGCAGGTGATCGGCGGACGCTGCTGGCGGCATGAGGATACTGTCGTCGAGTTGCGGGATCTGACGCAGTGGTTTTTGCGGATCACGAAGTATGCGGATGAGTTGCTCGCGGGATTGGACAAGCTGGAAGGATGGCCTGAGAAGGTTCGGACCATGCAGCGGAATTGGATTGGCCGTAGTGAGGGGGCACATGTAGATTTTGCTGTTGCGGATGGCGACGCAAAGATCACGGTGTTTACTACGCGGGTGGATACGATCTTTGGGGCTACCTCAGTCCAGCTTGCGCCGGAGCATGCGGTGTCGAAGGCGTTTGCGCTGGAAGATGATGCGCTGCGTGTGCAGATCGAGGAGTTGCTGGAGCAGCAGAAGGTGGCTCGTGAGAGCGACGCGCTGGGTGCGATTGAGAAGCACGGCGTGTTTACTGGCCGGTTTGCGGTGAATCCGTTCAATGGGGAACGGGTGCCGATCTGGGTGGCGAACTATATTCTGGCGGACTACGGGACGGGCGCGATTATGAGCGTGCCAGCGCATGATGAGCGGGACTTTGAATTTGCGCAGAAGTATGGGTTGCCGCTGCGTCGGGTAATTGCTCCGAATGTAGATACAAATGATCTGGCGCTGCCTTATACGGGAGAGGATGAGGCGGTTCTGATTGATTCAGGGGAGTGGACTGGGGAGAACTGCCTGGAGGCGCAGGAGAAGATGGCTGCGTTTGCCAAGGCAAAGGGATTTGGCACGCCTACGGTTACATATCGATTGAAGGATTGGGGCGTGAGTCGGCAGAGGTATTGGGGTACGCCGATTCCTATGGTGTATTGCGATAAATGTTCGCCGGATGAGCCGATGCCGGTGGCTGAGAGCGAGCTGCCGATCCTGTTGCCGGAGCAGATTGATATTACGCAGACGAACGGATCTCCGTTGGGCCGGGTGCCGGAGTTTGTGAATGCGAAGTGTCCGAAGTGCGGTGGTGCTGCGCGGCGAGAGACGGACACGATGGATACGTTTGTCGATTCGAGCTGGTACTTCTATCGGTATACGGATTCGAAGAACTCGAAGGCTCCGTTTGATTCGGGTAAGGCGAACTACTGGTTCCCGATCGATCAGTACATCGGTGGAGTAGAGCATGCGATTCTGCATCTGATTTACTCGCGGTTCTGGACGAAGGTGATGCGGGACCTTGGGCTGATCGATACCGATGAGCCTGCGGAGCGGCTGTTTACGCAGGGAATGGTGATTAAAGACGGCGCGAAGATGTCGAAGTCGAAGGGCAATGTGGTTTCGCCTGATGACATGATTTCGCGGTATGGTGCGGATGCTACGAGGATGTATGCACTGTTTGCGGCGCCGCCGGATCGTGACCTTGAGTGGCAGGAGGAAGGGGTTGCGGGGATCTCGCGGTTTTTGAGTAAGGTGTATCGGTTGACGACGAAGTTCTCTGCTGTTGCACGTACGAAAGGTGTGTCGTCGGCACCGAAGGATCAGGCGCTGTTGCGGAAGCTACACCAGACGATTGCGAAGATCACGCATGACTTTGATGGGCGATGGCATTTCAACACTTCGATCTCGTCGATCATGATTCTGGTGAATGAGATTACGGCGAACGAGGCAGCTATGGATGCTGGCGAGATTTCACCTGCGGCAATTGCTGAGGTGTTTCGTGGCTTGATTTTGTTGCTCGCTCCGTTTGCGCCGTTCTTTGTGGCAGAGATGTGGGAGCAAATCGGCGGCGAGGGTGTGGTGTTTCGCACGCAGTGGCCTGTGGTGAATGAGGAGCTTGCGCGGGAGGATGAGATTGAGATTCCGGTGCAGGTGAATGGCAAGCTGGTGGCTGTTGTGAAGGTGCCGTCGGGTAGCGATGAGGACGTGGTTAAGGCTGCGGCGCTGGCCGACGTGAAGGTGGCTGCTCGGATTGAAGGCAAGACCGTGGTGAAGGTGATTGTTGTGCCAGGTAAGCTTGTGAATCTTGTGGTGAAGTAGTGGATCCGATTCCGCAGGATGGCGTTGTTGTTGCTGCTGGGACGGTGCGGGGGACGCAGTCGTTTGTGCATACGCTTTCGGAGTGCTGGCGGCGGCCTTCGCTGACGGCGCTGGAGGTGCTGTGGCGTTGGGCGTATGGGATTCCTGTGCTGCTAGTGCTTCGGTACGAGGGCTTGAAGATATTGCAGGAGACTCCGCTGGACTACGCGGCGTTGAAGGGCATGACGGTGCTGGATCCGATGGGGTCGGCGCAGACGCTGGCGAAGGCGATGGCGCTGCTGTTGCCGCGGGTGTTGAGTGTGGCGCTGTGGCTGGCTCCGCTGCTGGTTGTGGTTTGGGTGGTGGTGTCGGCTGTCGGGCGGACGGTGGTGTTAAAGAGAGCCGATAGTCGCCTGCATGCTCGGGTGGGAACGCTGATTGTGTTGCAGGCATTGCGAGTTGTGGCGCTGCTGGGGAGCTTCGCATTTTGGTTCTGGTGCATGGAGCGGGTGGCGCAGTGGACGATCACGGGGCCAATCGCTGCGGATGGTGAGCCGAATCTTGTAGGTTACTTTTCGCTCGTGATTGTGGTGACGCTGGGGCTGTTTACGCTGTGGGCTGTGGTGAGTTGGGCGCTCTCGGTGGCTCCACTTTTGGCGATGTTGAAAGGGTTTGGAGTGGGTGGGAGCTTGGCGGCGGCGTTTCGGTTGGGGCCGCTCAAGTCGAAGCTGGTCGAGATCAATCTGGTGATGGGGATTGTGAAGATCGCGTTGATTGTGTTGGCGATGGTGTTCTCGGCGACACCACTTCCGTTTGAAAGTGTGACGACACCGGACTTCCTGTTCTGGTGGTGGACGGGTGTGACGATCCTTTATTTTCTTGGGTCTGACTACTTTCATGTGGCGCGACAGGTTGCATATCTACAGCTGTGGCGGGCGTATGAGTACTAAAGTTTTTTCTTACACAGGCGTAGATTTGGCATCTTAACAGGACGGGCCCCCTCATCTTCATTTAGGAGAGAGATCATGTCTGTTGCGCTTTATTCTGCTGGATATCTTCTCGTCATCGCCTGCGTATGCTATCTGGCTGATCTCAGCCATATTCCTGAGCCTTATATTGCTGCGATCGCGGTGATTATGCTTGGCATCGGCGTGGTGGGCGGCGTCGAGACTGCGCGTCAGAAACATTCCAACTCATTTAATGACTTTTAGACGATGACCGCTTCTGTCGCGTCGATTCTGCATCCTACTCGACAGCGATCTGAATCTGGTCTGGAGAACTATCATGTCATTTGGGATCTATGCGGTTGGCTATTTGATTTTGGTTGCGGGAGTGGCCTATCTGGCCCATCTGATGCACATCCCGATGCATTACATTATTGCGATTTCGGTGATCATGCTTGGAGTCGGAGTGGTGACAGGGGTGCAAAGTACGCGGCAGAGGGATCCTAACTAGCTGACGAGTCTTTTGGCGCCGCATTTACACTAGGTAAGTGGATACCTCAACGATCGTCATTCTGGATTTTGGGTCGCAGTATACGCAGCTGATTGCGCGGCGGATACGTGAGTTCAATGTGTTTTCTGTGGTGCTGCCTTGTACCGCTCCTCTAGAGCAGGTTAAGGCGTTGAATCCGAAGGGCGTGATTCTTTCGGGTGGCCCGTGTTCGGTGTATGACGCGGATGCTCCGGATGCAGATGCGAGTGTGCTGGCGATGGGTGTGCCGGTATTAGGGATCTGCTATGGGCTGCAGTTCATCGTGCATCATCTGGGCGGGAAGGTGGTGGGGGCTGCGGCGCGCGAGTATGGCCACGCCGAAGTAACGATTGTCTCGGAGACGCCGCTGTTTCGCGGGTTGCCGGGAACGCTGGATGTGTGGATGTCGCACGGCGACGAGGCGGAGGCGCTGCCGGATGGGTTTTCGCTGACGGCGAAGACGTCGAATGCGGTTGCTGGAATTGCGGATGAGGCGCGGAAGATTTGGGCTGTGCAGTTTCATCCGGAGGTCGCACACACGCGGCAGGGGATGGAGCTGCTGAAGAATTTTTGCCTCGATATCTGCGGGGCGAACCAGGATTGGACGCCGGAGCACTTTATTCAGTCGACGGTGGAGCGGGTGCGGGCGCAGGTTGGGAGCGGGCATGCCATCTGTGGGTTGAGTGGTGGCGTGGACTCGTCTGTTGCGGCAGTGTTGGTGGCGCGGGCGATTGGGGATAGGCTGACATGCATCTTTGTGAACAATGGTGTGCTGCGGAAGGATGAGTTTCTGAAGGTGCAGACGACCATGCGTGAGCAGCTAGGGTTGAATGTCGTCGCTGTGGATTCGTCGGAGAGATTTTTGAAGAAGCTTGAGGGAGTGACCGATCCGGAGCAGAAGCGGAAGGTGATTGGGAACGAGTTCATTGCTGTGTTCGATGATGAGGCGAAGAAGATCTGGGAATCCTCTGCCGCAGGCGCTGAATCGGAGAAGAGTGCCGGCGAGGAGGTCGCGTGGTTGGTGCAGGGGACGCTGTATCCGGATGTGATCGAGTCGTCGAGTGTGCATGGGCCGTCGCATACGATTAAGAGCCACCATAATGTGGGTGGGCTGCCGGCGGATATGAAGTTGAAGTTGATTGAGCCGCTGAGGGATTTGTTCAAGGACGAGGTTCGGCGGATTGGGCGGGATTTGGGGATGCCGGATGACATCATTGAGCGGCAGCCGTTTCCAGGGCCGGGGCTTGCGGTGAGGATTCTGGGAGAGGTGACGGCGGAGCGCGTGGCGATTCTGCAGGAGGCCGATCAGATTGTGGTGGATGAGATTAAAAAGGCTGGGCTGTATCGGAAGGTTTGGCAGAGTTTTGCGGTGCTGTTGCCGGTGAAGTCGGTTGGTGTGATGGGAGACCAGCGGACTTACGCGAGTACCTGTGCCGTGCGGGCGGTGGAGAGTGAAGACGGCATGACGGCGGATTGGGCTCCGCTGCCGTATGAGGTGCTGAGGACGATCTCGAGTCGCATTGTGAGCGAGGTGAGAGGGATCAATCGAGTGGTGTATGACATTACGTCGAAGCCGCCAGGGACGATTGAGTGGGAGTAGGGCTTAGCGAAACCGGGGCGTGACGGCATCGGGATGAAGGACGGTTGAGCTTCTTGGGGTGGTCTGGAGGACGACGCGGGTGTCGCGGGCGAAGGTGACATCGTGGCCGCGCTTGATCCATCGCTCGTAGATGGAGATGGCTGCGCCGTAGTAGCCGATGCCGGCGGCGATGTTGCGTTGGCCGGCAGCAGTTCCAACGAGGAAGCCGATGAGGCCAAGACTATTGGAGGCGACAGCATTTTTGCCGAGGCCGCTACCGTCGTCTGCGTCGTGGTGGAGGGGCCGCGATGCAAGAGCGATGAGCAGCAGAGGGACGACGATCTTGTCTTGCGGTTTGGGTTTGACCTGACCTTCGGAGTCGAGCGCCAGTTTTTGCCCTGCGGCTGAGTCGGCTCCAGTGAGCGAGGTCTGGACGTTTTGCGTGCCGGTGGGGAGGACGATCTGTCGGAAGTCGAAGTGAAGCGCTCCGGCGCGTCCGAAGCGGCGGGCGGGTTTGGACAGAGTGACGGTGCCGATCATACTTGCGCCTTGCGGGACGGCGATGGTGTGGTCTGGATTGTAGATGGGTTCGGCGACGGTGGCTTTAATTTCCTGTCCGGTTTTTGTGGTGGCGGAGCTTAGCGGATCGCGAAGATAGGCCTGGATGATCCAGGGCTTGGTGGTGGAGTCGTCCTTCTGCTCCGGTGCGACTACTCGCTTGGTGTTTATTGCTTCGATGACTGTTTGCAGAGGGATTGAGAGGGGTTCAGAGGTCTCGACGGTCCAGGCGGTATTTTTTTGGATGCGCTGAGGATGGTAGGGGAGCTGGGTGTAGAGGAATTGTACGAGGCGATCTTTCTTGTCTGGGCCGGTGATGATTGCGAGTTGGTCGCGGAGGATCTGCCGACCGTTGTCCCATTGCTGATGGATGAAGCCGCCTTTGCGTGGCGGCGGCGCGACGAGGTGGTAGATGGGAGCGCCATCGGTGGCTGTGCTGGCGGTCATGGACACGGTCGAACCATCGTCTAGAACGATGTCGGTGAAGTGAACGACGGGGATGCGGAAGGGTGTGAAGTCGGCGCGAAGGCGAGCATCGATACGGTGGACGTGGTCGGAGCGAAGCGCTGTTACGGTGCCGATGACGACTGTGTTGGCGGGAAGAATGAGCGTGTTGTCGGCGTAGACCGGATAGATGAGCTTGGCCCGAATGGCTTGGCCGACTTGCATCGGAAGATGATCGTCGATTTGGACCGGAATGGGCGTTCCTGAAGGGAGGGTGATGCTTTGCGCTGTGCAGATGGCGGCATTGAGCGCCAGCAGGCACAGGGCAGGATTTCGAAAGACCATGCCTGATGGTACAGATTGAAGCTTAAGTTAACCTGAAGGCCGCATAGCCAGAGGCACGGTTTCCTGGAACTCCAAAAGGGGAAGGCGCTGCACGGATGCAGCGCCTCCTTGTTTCTGGGAACGAGGGCTACTTGGATTCGACTTTTTCGTGCCAGGAGTGGGCTTGCTTGAGGGCGTTGTTGACGTTGGTGATGTTTTCTACGCCGGTGGTGTTGAGCCAGTCTTCGAAGGCCTTGGAGCCCTGCTTGGCGTAGATGGCAATGCCGTCCTTCCAGGTGGCGCGACCGCAGAGGACGCCGTTGAAGGTGGTGCCGGACTCGACGGCTAGCTCGAGGGTTTCGATGAAGACGGGGTTGGAGACGCCGGCCGAGAGGTAGATGAAGGGCTTGTGGGTCATGGTGGCAGCGTCGCGGAAGTGCTGCAGGGCCTCGGCGCGGGTGTAGGCCTTTTCGCCCTTGAAGGATTTGGTGCCTTCGACGAATGCCATCTCGACGGGTACCTCTACCTTGAGGACGTCGACGTTGTAGTGTGCCTTGCCGAACTCGGCCATGGAGCCGGAGACGATCTCGGGCTTCTTTTTGGCGTAGGCTACGGATTTTTCATCGCCGCCCTCGGCGTCGTAGCCGACGAACTCGAGGAAGAATGGTATGTCGTGGGCGACGCACTCGGAGCCGATGCGCTCGATCCAGGCGTGCTTGAGGTCGTTGACGGTGGTCTTCTCGTAGGGGGTGTAGTAGAGGAGGATCTTGATGCAGTCGGCTCCGGCAGCCTTGAGGCGCTGGACGCTCCAGACGTCGAGGAGATCGGGGAGGCGGCCGGGGGTGGCGGCGTCGTAGCCAGTCTTTTCGTAGGCGAGCAAGAGGCCCTTGCCGTTGCGATGCTTCGAGGCAGGGAGGCCGAACTCGGGATCGAGGAGGATGGCGGAGGCATGTTTGGTGAGGACGGAGGTGACGAGGATCTTGAACTCTTCGAGGTCGTGGGCGTCGGCTGCTGCTCCGCGCTCCTTGGCGAGAGACTTCTGAAGGGATCCGCGCTGATCCATGGCGGCGGCGGCGATCACGCCACGATGGTCGGAGACGGCCTTGAGGCCAGCTAGCTTTCCTGGGGTCAACTTAATCATAATTCGATCTCTCCTGAAACGGTTCGAGTGATGGAAGGACTACGAAGGGTCATTTTACACAGTGGAGGACAGGTTCGGTGTGAAGGGAGGCCATGGGCCTGAGTTGCTGCGAATTCGCATGGTTTTGAGGTGCTAAGCAAGCTAACAATGGGATGCACGAACGACTCGATTGGGGTCTTCGCGTTGTGGGGTTTGAGGAGAGACTGTCGCGACTTCTGCCTTCATTAGTTGGGAACAAGACCCGTAAAGAAAGATAGGAACCCATTTCACGGCGCTGAGAATCTTAGCTGCGAAGAGAGCTGCTGGATTTGCACAGGGACGTTTATTGAACCTAACGATTTCTTTTATAGGAGACATCCATGACCACTGCTGCTACTGATCTGACGCTTTCGCTCTCTACGGTTACGGCAATTATCAACGCGCCTATTGAGAAGGTTGATATTGCGGACTGGCTGCTGCATCTTCCTGATGCGGAGTATCAGCGCTGCTCGCATGCGCACATTGCGGCAGGAAATACTACGACTGACGATGGACGTCCGATGTCGATCAATGTTGAGACGATTGGCGATGCGCTGATGGTGCAACACTACGTCGCGGAGGTGCATGAGCCACATCTTTGCAAGATGGTTTCGATCTCGGATTCGATCACAGCGAATGGCCGGACGAAGGTGGAGTGGACGCTGAGCGTGAAGAAGATCGACGATGAAACCTGTGAGTACAGCAATCACCGTCATGGGAGTGCGATCGATGAGTCGGTGGCGTTCTTTGAGAAGCACGGGATCACGCTTGAGAAGGCGAGAGAGGCTCGGCAGATCGCGTCAGATACGCACAACAAGGAAGAGACACCTAATTTTGCGAAGAGTCTTGAACGGAGGGCGCTGGGGAAGTAGGGGCGAGAAACTCCAGATTGCTATACGCGGAAGAACAGGCAACGACAGCAGCAAAGGCGAAATACGGGGGTCTCTCCACTACGCGACTCACGGTGAAACCGTGAGTCGCTTCGGTCGAGATGACGATGTTTTTTCTCTCTACCGATGGAGTACGACCTTTTCTCTCTGCACGTGCAGGACGAGACTTCCCCCCACATGTTCATTCAGGAAATTTGCTCTATTTAGCCTGCGGTGGCGTGGGATGGGTGTCGGGGGTCTTGCTCGATGTCCTTGCGGCGGGAGGCGAAGATGCCGAAGAGGGCGATGTAGATGTAGCAGACGGCGGGGATGATGAAGGCGTGCTGGACGCCGATGCGGTCGGCCAGATGGCCTTCGGCGAGGGGAATGAGTGCTCCGCCGACGATGGCGGCGACCATGAGGCTGGAACCTTTACTGGTGAGCTCCCCGAGGCCTGCAAGACCCAGGGTGAAGATGGTGGGGAACATGATGGAGTTGAAGAATCCGACCAGGATGACGCTGCCAATGGCGAGATGGCCGGCGCTCATCATGGTGAGGGCGACCAGGCAGCAGGCGATGAAGGCTGCGCTTGCGAGGGCCTTGCCTGCGTTGATGCGTCGCAGGACCGCAGAGCCTATGAACCGACCCACCATAGCTCCGCCCCAGTAGAAGGGGACCAGGTTGGCGGCGGTTTTCTGGCTGAGGCCACCGATCTTCGGCAGGCCGAAGTAGTTGATGAGGAAGCTGCCGATGGAGACTTCGGCGCCGACGTAGACGAAGATGCCGATAGCTCCCATGATGAGGTAGGGATGGTTCCAGATACTGCCGGTGGCGGCGGTTGTGAGTTCGCCCGGGCGGAAGTCGCGAGTGAAGTCGGTGGTGGGGAGCTTGATGAGGGCGATGGCAACGGCGAGGGCGAGGAGGGTGACCGCGATGCCGAGGTAAGGCAGGCGCACGGTGGAGGCCTGCTGCTCGCGATAGGTCTGAAGCGCTGAGGCGGAGAATGCCTTGATGGCTTCAGGGGTTGCTTCGATTGCGCCGAGGATGAGTGCTCCGCCGAAGAAGGGAGCGATGAAGGTTCCGAAGGAGTTGAAGGCCTGAGCGAGGTTGAGGCGGCTGGCGGCGGTGGCCTGGGGGCCGAGGTTGGTGACGTACGGATTGGCCGAGACCTGAAGGCAGGTGATGCCGGCGGCAAGGACGACCAGAGCGGTGAGGAAGAGGCCGTAGGATGCGGTGGTGGCGGCGGGTAGGAAGAGCAGGGCTCCGGCGGCCATGACGATGAGGCCGATGACCATGGTCTGTTTGTAGCCGCGCCACTCGACCAGCTTGCCCGAGGGTAACGCGAAGATGAAGTAGGACGAAAAGAATGCGAACTGGACGAGGAGGGCCTGGCCGTAGTTCAGGCTGAAGATGGCTTTGAGGTGGGGGATGAGGATGTCGTTGAGACAGGTGAGGAAGCCCCACATAAAGAAGAGCACCGTGGCGATGCTCATGGCGCGGACGTCGGTGGATTGTGGGTCGCGAGTGTAGGCGGTCGACTGTGTGGGAGCTGTGATCAAAGGTTTTCCCTGCCTCTGCCGACAAGTTGTGCCAGCGTGAGAGATTCTACAGGTATTGGAGTCCGGTTTTTTGAATTCCGTCGCAAACAGGTGGAGAGAAAGTTACAACCCCGGTAAGGCAGTGCCTACGTGTTTATACGGGTCGTGAATCTGCTCCTTGCCGAAAGCCCTGTGGCATGCGGTTTTGATGAGGTAGCGTGCATGTGATCTGAATGCAGGTTATCTTTCGGCGTCGAGGATGGCGCGCTGTGCGGCGAGAAGCTCGTGGATCCCTTTTTCCGCATAGTCGAGCATCTGGCCAAGCTGAGCGCGTGAGTAAGAGTCGTGCTCGGCGGTGGCCTGAGTTTCGACGAGGCCGCCGTCGGCCAGCATAACGACGTTCATGTCGACTGCTGCGCGGGAGTCTTCCTCGTAGGCGAGGTCGAGCAGGACGTGGCCATCGACGATGCCGACTGAGGTGGCGGCGACCATCTGTTTGAGCGGGGAGGTTTTGAGGGTGCCGGCTTTGACTAATTTGCCAAGCGCGAGAGCTAGCGCGACGCAGGCTCCGGTGATGGCTGCGGTGCGAGTTCCACCGTCGGCCTGGAGGACGTCGCAGTCGAGGATGATGGTTCGCTCGCCGAGGGCCTTCATGTCGACTACGCTGCGGAGGGAGCGGCCGATGAGTCGCTGGATCTCGTGGGTGCGGCCGCCGACTTTGCCGCGTTCGCTCTCTCGGGCAGTGCGGGTGAGGGTGGCGCGGGGGAGCATGCCGTACTCGGCGGTGACCCAGCCGCGGCCGGAGTTGCGGAGCCATCCGGGGACGCCCTGCTCGATGGTGGCGTTGCAGAGGACGCGGGTGTTGCCCGACTCCATGAGGACGGAGCCTTCGGCCATGGCGACGTAGTGGGGGGTGATGCGGATGGTGCGGAGGGCGTCGGCGGGGCGGTGGTCGGGTCGAAAGAGCTGGGGGGAGGGTGCGGCGGTCACGGACATGAGGGAATTATAGTTGTGAGAATCCTCTTATGATTTGATAGAGGGTGAGATAGGTGGAGACTGAGCCCTTTGTGGGAGTGTTCCAAAATGGAATTGGTTCCAGAATGGGAAAGTGGGATTGGATCTGAGTATTGCTGGGGAATCTGGTGAGAAGGCTTGAGATGCGTTCCGTTTCGGGAAATACTTTGTTCGAGAATGGGAGTTGGGTTGGGAGGGCTTACTGTTCATGAGCAATCACTTAGGGAAGGAGTCCCAGTTTGGCACTTGAAGTGATTACAGAAGTGCACCTGCTGTAAGAAATGACGAAGCAGGAGAACGGTGGATTTACAAATGCAGGCAACGCAGAGCAGTACTGCCTTGGGCCCAGGAAGCGCTTCAGGACAATTTGCAGCACTACGGCATGTGACACGGGAGATGAACCAGCATGGTTCAGCGATGCCGAGTGTGCGGAGGACGGTCGATGCGTCGGTGGAGGGCGCGGAGGCGAGTCATGTGTCTGGTGTGGCCGAGGGTGCCGGCTTGGCGCACGACGCGGGCAATCTGCTTGGAGCGCTGAGTCTGTATTCGGATCTGCTTGCGATGCCAGGGGTATTGCATGACGAGCACCGGGGATATGCCTCGGAGCTGCGAATGTTGAGCGATCGCAGCTGGGCGATGATCGACAGGCTGGTGAACCATGCCCGGGCTGGGCGGCCGGCGAAGATTCAGGGTGAGTCTTCGATGTTGCCGGATGTGATTGACCAGTGCAGAGGGTTGTTGAGCCGGGTGGCGGGACGTACGGTCGATATCTCATATGGTGTAGGGGCGTTTCAGCCGGTGCGTGTACCGGTGGAGGCGGTGGAGCGGATTCTGACAAATCTGGTGAAGAATGCTGCAGAGGCGACGCCATGGGTGGGTGCGATTTCGATCCATGTGGAGGGCGTGCTGGAGCGGGCTGAGGACGAAAGCGAAGAGCCGCGGCGCAGAGTGGTGATGACGGTGCGGGATCGCGGTTGCGGGATGGACCAGGCTACGGTGCAGCGGTTGATGCGGGGTGATGGAACCAGCTCGACGAACGGGCGCGGACTGGGTTTTCGCGTGGTGCGGGAGCTGGTGGCGATTTCGAACGGCTGCCTGAGTATCGAGAGCCAGCCTGAGGTGGGGACGAGCATCTCGGCGGAGTGGTATGCGGTGAAGCAGGAGAAGGTTGAAGTGAAGCGAGAGGAGTTGAGGATGAATGATTCGGGAGTGACGAGGCTGTTGAAGGGAGAGGCGGGATGGATGGCATGCTGAGGACGGCAGATTCAGGTACAGGAGTTGGAAACGCAGGTGAGGTGAGAGTGTTGAGCGAAGGATTGGAAGTTTTGGAAGGATTGAAGTTGTCAAACGGAGTGAAGGGAAGTTTGCCGTCGGGGGTGCTGATCGGCGTTTCGCCGGTGAGTGCGTCTGCAGAGAGTGCGAGGAAGGTCGGCTCCGCAGAGCACCTGGGACTGCTGCATGTGCTGGTGGTCGATGATGATGAGGGGGTACGCAAGGCGTGCTGCCAGATTGCGGCGGGGATGGGTTTTGAGGTCACTGGGGCGGAGAGCGCGGCGGCAGCCCGGGAGATCATGAAGGAGCGGCCGATCGATATGCTGCTGTTGGACTTGAAGATGCCGGGGGGTGGTGGGCTGCCACTGCTGGAGCAGGTGAAGGCGCTGCATCCGGATATCGCTGTGATCGTGATGACGGCGTTTGCGACGGTGTCGTCCGCAGTGGAGGCGATGCGGATTGGAGCGGGAGACTACCTGACGAAGCCGTTTGCGCTGGAGGAGTTGACCGCGGTGCTGGAGAGAACGGGCCAGCAGCTGCACATGGATGTGGAGAGTCGGCAGCTGCGGGAGCGGCTGAGGACGCAGCAAGGGATGGGCGGGCTGGTGGGGCGGTCGGCGGGGATGGAGAAGCTGTATCGAATTCTGTCGAAGGTGGCCTATTCGACGCACCCGGTTTTGATCCTGGGAGAGAGTGGGACTGGCAAGGAGTTGGTGGCGCGTTCGATTCACTTCAATGGGCCGAATGCGGCGAAACCGTTTGTGCCGGTGGACTGCGGATCGCTGGTGCCAACACTGATTGAGAGCGAGCTGTTTGGCCATGTGAAGGGGGCGTTTACCGGAGCGGATCGCGCGAAGGAGGGGCTGCTGGCCTCGGCTGACGGTGGGACGGTGTTTTTGGATGAGGTGGGCGAGCTGCCGCTGGATCTTCAGGCGAAGCTGCTGCGGGCGCTTCAGGAGAAAGAGGTGCGTCCGGTCGGCGCGACGCAGGCAAAGCCGATCTCAGCGCGAGTGCTGGCGGCGACCAATCGCGATCTCGCCTTGATGGTGGAGCAGGGCAGATTTCGTAAGGACCTTTACTTCCGATTGAATGTGGTGAATCTGCGGATTCCGCCATTGCGGGATCGAAGGGAAGATATTGCCGTGCTGGCGACGCATTTTTTGCAGCAGATGGAGAAGCAAAGCGGAGTGGTGCGGAGTTTTTCCGACTCGATGCTGCGGGTGATGGCGGAGTACGACTGGCCAGGCAATGTGAGGGAGTTGGAGAATGCGATTGAACGGGCCTGCGCGCTGTCGTCGGGGCCGGTGTTGCATCTGGGTGATCTGCCGACGCAGCTGCAGGATTTTCGTCTGCAGCAGGGACCTGCGGCGCAGGTGGTTGCTGATTCGGACTCCATAGAGCGTCATGAGGTGATGGGCACGACACAGGACGGAATTGTGTCGATCGCGGAGATGGAGAAGCACGCCATTCTAGGGACGATTCGGCAGCTGAAGGGAGATAAGCTGATGGCTGCAAAGTTGCTTGGGATCGGCAAGACAACGTTGTATCGGAAGCTGAAGGAGTATGGGATTACGGAGGGTCTTGGGGATTGATCGACTGTGTTGCGATGCTGACTGTGATTGGGCGATCATCATAAGCGGCTGATTGAGAGATAGAATCGGTGGCGAAGGAAGGTGGCCTGCATGGAATGTACGCATCTGGATCAGATTCGAAAGGTTAAACCGTCGGCGAAGGGTTGCGAGGAGTGTCTGAAGATGGGCAGCACCTGGGTTCATCTCCGGATGTGCCTGGAGTGCGGGCATGTTGGATGCTGCGATTCGTCTCAGCATAAACACGCGACCAAGCACTTTCATAAGACGCAGCATCCGATTATGCGTTCGATTGAGCCGGGCGAGAGCTGGGGCTGGTGCTATGTCGATGAGATGGAAGTGGATGTGGTGTGATCGGGCTTGGGGTCGATGGTGTATTCGGAGTTGCTGGTCTTTCTCGTTCGGGATAGGGCGTGGTCTTGACGGTGGCGGAACCTGCGCGCAGCTGGAGGCGGCTCGATGGTGTGGATCTTCTGCGCGGTCTCGCAATTTTTTTTGTGTTAATGAATCATGTCAATATGCGGCTGTTCGGAGCGCACGTTCCGTATACTCGGGGGCTTCCTCCGCAGTTGGTGTCGTCACTCGTCTGGAACGGGCAGTACGGCGTGCAGATCTTTTTTGTCGTCTCCGGTTTTTTGATCACTTCGACGACGCTGCGGCGGTGGGGTTCGATTGCTGAAGTGAACGTGAGGGATTTTTATCGGCTGAGGTTTGCTCGTATTGCTCCGCTGCTTCTGCTTCTTCTTGTAACGTTGAGTGCTCTTGATCTGGCCCATGTGCCGGGGTTCGTGGTTTCTGCGAAGACTGGCGGGTTGGGGCGGGCTCTACTAGCGGCGCTTACGTTTCATATCAACCTGCTTGAGGCTCGGAGAGGCTATCTGCCGGCGGGGTGGGATATTCTCTGGTCGCTCTCTGTCGAGGAGACGTTCTACCTGTTTTTCCCGCTGGCCTGCAGAGTGTTTCGTCGCGTAAGCCTCTTGTTGATCCCCCTGTGTGTGTTCGTGGTGCTGGGACCTTTTGCCCGGTCGCATCCGTTCAACCCGAATCCTGTGTGGAGAGAGTACTCGTATCTTGGAGGGATGGATGCCATTGCGCTTGGCTGTTTGACGGCACTGCTCTGCGCCAGGACAAGTCTTTCGCGCGTCCTGCTGCGAGTGGGCGGAATGGCGGGGACGGCGCTGCTTGTGTTTATCCTTGGCTTTTCGAACCTTGCTTATCGTTGGGGCCTGGGGCGGATTGGATTGGATATGACAGTTCTGGCGCTGGGTGCATGTTCGGTTGTTGTCGCTGTCGCGCAGACTGGATGGCAGACGCCGAGAGTTGTGTGGCCACTGGTCAGGGTGGGTCGATTGAGCTATGAGATTTATCTGACTCATATCTTTGTCGTCGTGGGCATCTTCGATGTGTTTCTTGCGGCTAACAAGCCGATGAGAGCTGTCCCGGCTCTGTTTCTCGTTGTCGTGTTGCTCGCAGGGCTGCTGGGTGCAGTGATGTCGCGAGGGTATTCGGAGCCGATGAACCGATGGCTCCGTAGACGGTGGGAGGAGGGCCCGACAAGACTTGGATCTGTCATCGATGACGATGAGGTAATGGTGGAAGCAGAGAACGCCGCCTCACGTTAGCGATTGGGTGTTCGACCCGGTGTTGTGGTCGCAGGTTTGCTATGCTGAACCCATCCTTTGCAAGAGAGAGAGTAACGAACGATGTCAGAAGAAGCAGTAAGAATAACGGTTCGCCCTAACGGTCCCTTGCGTGTCGAGGGCCACATCATTTTGAAGGATGCCGATGGCAAAGAGTGGGACCTGACGGGAAAACCGGCGGTATCGCTGTGCCGCTGCGGAGCGAGCGAGAAGCGCCCGTTCTGCGACGGGTCCCATAGTCGGGTTGGCTTCCAGTGTGCGGCCAGTCCTGAAGGAATACTGACTTAACGATCATTGACTACGATCCTGTTCGTCTGCGGAAAGAACCGTCGCCGGAGTATAACGGCTGAGGAGATCTTTGCCGGGATGGACGGGATCTAGGTCAGTTGGGTAAATACC
The DNA here is from genome assembly GCF_051013355.1 of Tunturiibacter lichenicola. Lineage (GTDB taxonomy): Bacteria > Acidobacteriota > Terriglobia > Terriglobales > Acidobacteriaceae > Edaphobacter > Edaphobacter lichenicola_F. The sequence goes on from NZ_CP132944.1 coordinate 3,705,853, forward strand.
AGTCTTCGGAGTTGTTCGGGTTGCTGTGCGCTAAGGTAATCCTTGGTTGAATGGTCGTAGCGTCTGAAGATTTAATTTCACTTTGAGGACTACGTTGGATGACGATTCGCGGCGGCTGTGCGGTGGTTCTTTCTGCCTGGTTGGTGGCTTCAGTGACAGCGTATGGTGCGCAAGAGAATCAGACTGCAGAACAGTCGCATACGACGACAGTGTCTACCGGTAAGTTGGGTGACTATATAGGGCAGTATCGTGAGACCGATGAGCCGGATGTGGTGCGCTCGGTATATGTCGAAGGGAACAAACTTTTTATCGAGGGAAAGCGTTCGCCGCGGGTTGAACTGCAGGAGGAGTCAATGGATCACTTCGCCGGGCATGGATTGAAAGTTGTGTTCGTGCGCAATGCGGCGGGGAGGGTGTCGGGGCTAAGGAGCAGCTCTGGGGGCCGGGGTGGCGATGGCGAGGTGTCCGAGGAGCGGTTCAGCGGTGTAGGGGTGCGGCTCAATCACTTTCGCGATTACACGCGAAGCGAGTTGATGATTCCAGTGCGCGATGGAGTGAAGCTGCACGTCGTGATTCTGCGGCCGGCGGGATCTGAGACGAGCGGCGAGGCGCTCCCGTTTTTGATGCAGAGGACGCCGTATGGTGTTGATGGGGCGTCGTCGGCCAGCGTGAACGGGAGTAAGCCGGAGTTGGCGACGAGTGGATACATCTTTGTCTATGCGGATATTCGCGGGCGGTATGGGTCTGAGGGAAAGTTCGTGATGAACCGCGCGATCGTTGCCCATACGACAAAGGATGATGTGGATGAGACTACAGATACGCGGGACACGATCGATTGGTTGCTGAAGAATGTTCCGAATAATAGCGGCAAGGTAGGGGTGCTGGGGGTGTCGTATCCGGGGTTTCTGGCGATGTCGGCGGGTATCGATGCGCATCCGGCGGTGAAGGCGATCTCGCCGCAGGCCCCGATGACTAATGTCTGGATGGGCGATGATTTTTTTCACAACGGGGCGTTTCGCGAGACGTATGGCTTCGACTATGTACAACAGTTAGAGGCACAAAAGACCGATGCGCGCGTGCAGAGCAATAAGGAAGATATGTTTGATTTCTTCCTGAAGCATGTGAACTTTGCCGGGGCGGCGGATGCGGCCAAGATGGAAGACTTGCCGACGGCAAAGATATTTTTGACGCAGCCGGAATACTCGAAGTTCTGGCAGGATATGGCGGTGGAGAAGCACCTGACGCAGGTTGAGGTGCCGACGCTGGAAGTCGGCGGATGGTGGGACCAGGAAGATATGTGGGGGACGCAGGCTGAGTATGCTGCGCTGAAGCCGCATGACAAAGATAACGAAGTGTTCATGGTGCTGGGGCCGTGGAACCATGGTGGATGGGGGCCGACGACACGGCATCTGGGGGCGTTGGACTTTGGTGCTGCGACGGGAGATGAGTACCGGAAGACGATTGAGGCGCCCTTCTTTGAGAAATATTTGAAGGGACTTCCGGGGTTCGATCTACAGGGTGTCGCAAGCTTCAGGACTGGCACGAACCAATGGGAGCGGTATGAGGTGTGGCCGCCGAAAATCGGGTTCAAAGACGAGAAACTTTTCTTGACTGCCGGTGGCGGGTTGTCGACGGCTGCGCCAACGGCGAGCGTGGACGGGAAGGCGGCGGAAGTTTATAAGGCCGATCCTGCGAATCCAGTGCCTTATCGCAATCGTCCGATCCAGTCGACGTATGGGGACGGGTCGAAGTGGCGGACGTGGTTGGTGGAGGATCAGCGGTTCGTGAGTGGGCGGAAAGATTTGGCGAACTTTTCAACTGCGGTGTTGGAGAAGGATGTAACTGTAACGGGGGATGTCGTTGCAGATTTGTTTGCTGCTACAACGGGCACGGACGGGGACTTTGTCGTGAAGCTGATTGATGTGTATCCGGATGATGCGCCCGCGCCGATGGCGGGGTATCAGTTGATGATCGTGGATGAGATCTTTCGCGGGCGGTATGTCCAGAGCTTTGAAAAGCCGGAGGCGTTGGCGCCTGGAAAGGTGACCGAGTACAAGTGGAGCTTGCATGGTGCGGACCATACGTTTTTGAAGGGGCACAAGATTATGGTTGAGGTGCAGTCGACCTGGTTTCCGCTGTATGACAGGAATCCGCAGACGTTTGTGCCGAATATCATGACGGCGCCGGCGGGTTCGTATAAAGGACAGACGGTGTCGATCTATGGGTCGGAAAAGTATCCGTCTCATCTTGAGTTCGAAGTGCCTGAGTAGAGTTGAAGCAGCGATGGGGGTGTTGTGACGATCAAGACGATCAGCAGCCGAGAGGTCTATCGGAATCCGTGGACGAGCGTGCGGGAAGATGTGATCGAACGGGCGAACGGCAAGCGCGGGATCTACGGGGTGGTCGATAAAGATCCGGCGTGCATCGTGATTCCACTGGAGTCTGGGGCTGATGGGGAGTTTGTGTACTTGATCGAGCAGTTCCGATATACCGTTGGGGCGCGGCTCTGGGAGCTTCCTCAGGGTGGATGGGAGGTTGCAGATGTGGTGCCGGAAGATCTGGCTCGAGGGGAGCTACGGGAGGAGACTGGATTGACGGCTGAACGGATGACACATCTCTCCACCTTGCAGATTGCGTATGGGGTGATGAATCAGAAGCAACACGTGTTTCTGGCCGAGGGGTTGAGCATGGGAGAGGCCGACCCAGATGCTGAGGAGAGCGATCTGGTGGTGCGCCGGGTGAGCGTAAGCGAGTTCGAGGAGATGATTCTTGACGAGACGATCGTGGATAACTGCTCGGTGGCCGCCTGGGGGCTTTACCGGCTTTGGCGGGAGCGTCGTAGGTAGATTTTCGCCTGTGCGGGGTGAGTTTTGAGTTTGGTGCGAGCACAGGTGATGCGTTTTGCATCCAACCAAAACATTATGTCTTCGCGATCGGTTTTTATCTTCGTTGCGATTTTTTTTGGTGGTCTAGCTTTGGCGCAGCAGCAGGTTCCGGGGCGGCAGTTGCCCGTGCGTCAGGTGATTTTATTGCGGAATGCGCGGGTCATCGATGGGACTGGTGCGCCCCCTCAAGAACATGTCTCGTTGCTGCTTCGCAACGGAAAGATCGAGCAGATCGGTGGGCCGGAGTTGAAGACGCCCGCAGGCGCACAGATTCGCGACCTGACCGGGAAGACCGTGATGCCGGGAATTATCAGCGCACACTCGCATTTGGGATTGCTTGTGAATGACGCGGAGTCGTCAGCGATGGGATACACGCGGGAGAACGTGATGGAGCAGTTGAAGCAGTTTGAACGATATGGAGTAACGACGATTCTATCTCTGGGGCTGAATCGCGATCTTGTGTTTGTGCTGCGGGATGAGCAGCAGGCGGGACGACTGGCAGGAGCGACGATATTTACAGCAGGGCGAGGGATTGGAGTGCCTGATGGTGCGCCACCGCTGCTTGCGGCAGCGGACCAGGTGTATCGGCCGGTGAATGAGAAGGAGGCGCGACACGATGTGGATGAGATGGCGGCGCATCGCGTGGACATCGTGAAGATCTGGGTGGACAAGCTGCATGGCAAGGTGCCGGAGATGACGCCCCAGATCTATAAGGCTGTGATCGATGAGGCGCATAAGCGACATGTGCGGGTGGCGGCGCATGAGTATGCGCTTGAGGATGCGAAACAACTCGTCTCCGATGGCGTGGATGTTCTGGCGCATTCGGTGCGGGACCAGGTGGTGGATGATGCCTTCGTGAAGATGATGAAGCTGCACCATACGTGGTATGTGCCGACGTTCACGGTGGATGAGTCTGCGTATGTTTATGCGCAGCGTCCTGAGTTTATGCAGACGACGTTCTTTCAACAGGCTGCGGGACCGCAGTTGATGGCGAAGTTTAATGCGTCGGGGTATGCGGATAAGATCAACCAGGATCCGCAGACAGCGCAGCATCAGAAAGACTTTGCGAATGATCAACAGAATCTGAAGAAACTATTTGATGCCGGGGTCAGCGTTGGATTTGGAACGGATTCGGGTGCGCTGCCGGGGCGGATTCCTGGATTTGCGGAGCATCATGAGCTTGCATTGATGGTGCAGGCGGGGCTTACTCCAATGCAGGCTATTACGGCGGCAACCGGTGAGAATGCAAAGCTGTTGCACGCGCAGGATCGTGGGACGATTGCGGCGGGGAAGCGAGCCGATTTGTTAGTGCTGGACGCGGATCCTTTGGTCGATATCGGCAATACACAGAAGATATTTGCGGTGTATCACGATGGGCATAGCATTGTTGGCTTGCCGGGGCATTCGAAGTAAGAACACCGTCTACTTCGCCGGTGAGTTTTCTTCGAAGGCGATGGTGCAGGTTTCCTTGTCTGACGCGGCGAGGCGGTTGCAGTTTTCGAGTGCGTTCTTGCGGGCGCTGTCGGGTGTCATCTGCGCGGTGGAGGAGGCGAAGTGGTGTGCCGACACCGCGAAGGCTTTGTGTGGGCCGAGGGTGAGGTAGTTGCGAAAGGCTTGCTGGCCATGGTCGGAGAGGCTTGGGGGCGGAGGGATGTTGGGTGGAGTGATCTCGGGGAGGGGTTGAGGAAAGAGTACGAGATTGTGGGCTCTAAGGAAGTCGTCGACGATAGGGCCCCATATGGAGATGCCGCGGTTGAAGAGAGTGTGGCCGTCTTCTCCGAAGGGCGGAGCGTGAATGAGTTGGTCCTGGCCGCCGGTGGAGCGGAAGGCGGCGTCGAACTGCTGTGCGAGCTCAGGCCAGAAGTATTTGTCGTTGTCGGCGTAGATCCAGAGCATGGGGGTGCGAGAGTGCTTGCCGAGATCGCGGTACGCAGCGATGAGGGATGGAGCGTTGCAGACGTCGTGGTCGGCGATTGAGCCTCGGCCTCCGGCGAAGTTGATGGCTACGATAAGGTTTTTGGGGGCGTCGGCTGTGAGGGCGACGGTGGCCATGCCGCCGGTTGAGATGCCGACGGCCAGGACACGGGTCGGATCGACCTGGGGAAGTTTGCTGCCGTAATCGATGGCTGTACGGAGGTCTTCGGCAGATTTGCGAGCGGCGCCTTCGTAATTGGTGTCGGGACAATGGCCATTGTCGAGATAGTCGGGTTTACCACCCGAAGAGCCGTAGCCACGGCGCACGACGACGAGTACGACGAAGCCTCGACGGGCAAACCAGCGGGCCTGCGGGAGGAACGCCCATGGGGTGACGTTATTTCGCGGCTCAACCTCGCGCGCTGTGCCGTGGGTGATGACGACCAGGGGATGTTTACCGGGGAGATCGGCGTAGACCAGAAGCGCACTGAGTCCATCGGGGGACGCTTGAGTCCAGGGGATGCGCGTCTCAGTCTCGTGCATCTCCAGGGCGTCCGCAATCGGCCCCAAAAGAGGGAGCGAGATAGCCAGCGCGAGAAGGCGTAGCTTTTGCCGCACGGGATAAAGCTAACTCAATAAGCCAAAAACATGTGGATTTTGCAGCGAAATAGTCGGATGCCTTCGTTTTGCGCCTTTGTCGCTCAGTGAGTGGAAAGAATCAGCTCGGTTGCCTCGGGCTGCATTTTTTTGCGTCGAACGCGAATGCGGTTCTTCGCATCAAAAACTTAGTGAGCGAATTGTGATCGAAGAAAAGTACGAACGAGTGAACGGTTCAAGTTCCGGTATTTCCGGCAAGTGGCGTGCGATCTGGAGGTGGGGTTTTGTATCTTTGTTGATCGCGGTCATCGTGTTGGCGACGATCGGTGAAGTGGTGTTACATCGCGCGATGCCAATTTTGAAGGGGCGCGTGATCGAAACACTGAGCACACGGTTCAATAGCCGGGTGGAGATGGATGGATTTTCCGTTTCAGTGTTGAAGGGGCTTGAAGTCTTCGGGGACGGTCTGCGGATCTATCCCGTTGATGACGTTGTGGCCGCTGGGGCGATCGATCCGCTGATTGCGCTGGGGCATTTTTCGTTTCATGCAAATCTGAAGGGTCTATTTGTGAAGCCTATGCATGTGGGGACGGTGCATGTGTCAGGCATGGTGATTCATATTCCGCCGCGTGAGATGCGACGGCAAGCTCCGCCGCATGCGCGGCATTTGGGCAAGATCAAGATCACGGTGGATGAGATTGTGTTCGATGATTCGAAGCTGATACTTGGAACTACTAAGCCGAATAAGGATCCGAAGGAGTTTGATATGAGCCGCATTGTGATGCGGAATATTGGCCCGGATGTTCCGTGGAAGTATGATGCGACGCTGGTGAACGCGATTCCGAAGGGTGACATCCATGCGACAGGAACGTTTGGACCCTGGGACAACGAGAGTCCAGGGGATTCGACGGTGACGGGCAACTATACGTTCGATCATGTGGATTTGAATACGATCAAGGGAATCGGCGGGATGTTGTCTTCGGTTGGGGAGTTCAATGGGCAGCTCGACAAGATCGTAGTAGACGGGACTACGGAGACGCCGAATTTTTCACTCGATACGGCAAATCATCCGGTTCCGTTGCATACGAAGTTTCACGCGATTGTGGATGGGACCAGTGGTGATACCTATCTGCAGCCGGTGGAGGCGCGGCTGGGAAGTTCTGACTTCAGCTGTAGTGGAGCTGTGGTGAATGTAAAGGGAAAGGGGCACATCATCGATCTGGATGTGAACGTGCCGAATGGGCAGATACAGGATTTTCTGAAGCTTGCCGTGAAGACGTCGCCTGTAGTGATGACGGGAAAGCTGCAGATGAAGACGAAGCTCCATATTCGTCCAGGAAAGGAGAGCGTGTCGCAAAAAATAGGATTGAAGGGTGGGTTCACATTGGGGGAGATCCACTTCACGAATCCCGAGGTCGAGGACAAGGTGGATATGTTGAGTCTGCGGGCGCAGGGAGATCCGAAGGCCGCTAAGCCGGGGGCCGAGGATGTGCAGTCACAGATGGTGGGGCAGTTTGTACTGGGTGACGGCAAGTTGAGCTTTAGTAAGCTCGGCTACACGCTGCCAGGCGCGGATGTAATGCTTGCGGGGGAGTACACGCTGGATGGTGAGAAGTTCGAGTTTGCTGGAAATGTTCGGACGAAGGCGAAGCTGTCGCAGATGGTGGCATCGAAGTGGAAGTCCGTTTTGCTGAAGCCGGTGGATCCGTTCTTCAAGAAGAATGGCGCTGGGGCAGAGATTCCTGTGAAGGTGAGCGGGACGCGGTCGGCGCCAAAGTTTGGGCTAGACCTTCGACATAAGGTGGCTAAAGACGTGGGGGATCAAGACGGGAAGTAGGTCTAGCTGGTGCCTGCTTGCTCTTCGAGGACTGGTTCGGAGGGATCTTTGAGGATACCCATCTCGATATAGATGGGGCGCATGACGGCACGGATGGATCTGAGCTGAGTGGTATACCAAGCGGCGCCGACAAGACAAAATGCACCGGTGATCATCACGGCGTGGGGTGCGCCGAATCTGTGGGCGAGGGCGCCGGCGAGAAGGCTGCCAAAGGGTGTCATGCCGACAAAGGCCATCGTGTAGTAGCTCATGACGCGGCCGCGCTTGTCTTCTGGTGCCAGCGTTTGGATAACGGTATTGCTGGCGGCGAGACCCTGCATCATACCGAAGCCTACGACGAGCATGAGGAACAGCGATAGGGCAAGGTGGCGAGAGAGTCCGAAGAGGATGAGTCCTGAGCCGAACATGATGGCGGCGATCTGGATCATGGTGGTGAGGCCGCGAACAGATTTGCGCAGCGCGAGCGAGAGAGCGGAGATGAGTGCGCCTACACCTGATGCTCCGGTGAGGTAGCCGAGTGTGTGAGGGTCACCGTGGAGGACCTGCGAGGCAAAGATTGGCATGAGTACGATGAAGGGCATTCCCATGAGACTGAGGAGCGCGAAGAGGGTGAGGATGGTGCGTATGGGGCGGAAGTTGACGACGTACGACCACCCCTCGCGAAGCTGTTCGAGCATGGAGGATGTGGCGCGTTTGAGCGTGGATGGGGGGACGCGCATCATGAGCAATGAAACGACAACGGCAATGTAGCTGACTCCATCGATGGCGAAGCAGTAGCCTTCTCCGACGGCTGCGATCACGAGTCCGGCGAGAGCGGGACCGACGAGACGAGCCATGTTGACGATCGAGGAGTTGAGGGCGATTGCATTGCTTAGGTCCTGCTTTTCCGGCTTGCCGGTGTCGTCAGAGACCATCTGGATGAGAAAAGACTGGCGGCCGGGCATGTCAAAGGCGTTGATGAGACCCTGGAATGCGCTAAGGGCGATGATTTCGTGAATGGTGATGACTTTAGCGAGAGTGAGGCCGGCGATGGCGAGGGACTGGAGGCCGGCGAGAACCTGAGTCCAGACGAGTAGGTTGCGGCGGTTGAGGCGGTCGACGAGGACTCCGGCGAACGGAGCCAGAAGGAAGGTGGGGATTTGACCTGCGAAGCCTACGACTCCAAGCAGGAGGGCCGAGCCGGTGAGTCGGTAGACGAGCCAGCTGGTGGCAACGCGGGTCATCCATGTTCCGATGAGCGAGATGCTTTGGCCGGTGAAGTAGAGACGGAAGTTGCGGTGACGGAGAGCTCGCCATGCGTGAGAGTAGCGGCTGCTCAAGGGAGATGAGTTTTGTTCTTTTTGCTTCACCATGGGCGGAAGGATTTATTCAGCTTGAATTCCATTGATGCTCGAGCATCGCAATGTTGCGTTTGTTCCTTAGCGTAGCGTGGTACTGACTGCGTCGTGCACATTTAAAGGACAGTTTTCATTGACGCTAAGCGAGAGTCGAAACGATCCGCTCAGTATTAATGGACAGTTTTCATGCGGCGGGACATGAAGTCCATGAGCAGGTAGTTGCCTAGGTTTTCAGGGGTGGTGAAGTAAGCCTTGCCGCGGCACATGGCGCTGACTTTTTGCACGAACTGCATGAGTGAGAAGTCGCTGGCGAGCATGAAGGTGTTGATCATGATGTTGGAGCGCTTGCAGCGAGCTACTTCTTCAAGGGTTTCGGAGATAACGAGAGGGTCGAGGCCGAAGGCGTTTTTGTAGATGCGGCCGTCGGGGAGGGTGAGTGCAGAAGGCTTGCCGTCGGTGATCATGACGATCTGTTTCATGTCTTTGTTTTGGCGGGCGAGGATGCGTTGGGCCATGCGGAGGCCTTCGCGGGTGTTCGTGTAGTGGGGACCAACTTTGACGCGAGAGAGTTGAGAGACGGGAATCTCTTCGGCGGTGTCGTGGAAGAGCACGAGATTGAGGGTGTCGCCGGGGAACTGGGTGCGGATGAGATGCGAGAGCGCCATGGCGACGCGTTTCGCGGGTGTGAAGCGGTCTTCGCCATAGAGGATCATGGAATGGGAGCAGTCGAGGAGGACCACCGTGGCGCAGGACGATTGATAGTCGGACTGGTGGACGTGGATATCGGAGTGGTAGATGTTGAGCGGGGCGTGTTCTTCACCTTGAATAGCGGTGGCAAGGCCTTCGCGGGCAAAGACACTGGAGAGCGTTGCGGTGATGTCGAGGTTGAGGGTGTCGCCGAACTCATAGAGCTTGGAGCTGCCGTTGGTCTCGACGCCAGCTGCCTCGTGGCGGGTGTCGTGGCGGCCGAGATTGGATTTGCCCAAGGGGCCGAGGAGTTCGCGGAGAGCTTTGTAGCCGAGGAAGTCCATGCCCTTGTCGGTGACTTCGAAGCGGGCTTCGCCGTTGCCGTCGCCTTGCTGGCCTTCGCCTTGTTCGGGCATCTCGGCGTTGATGAAGTTCTGCTCCTGCATCTTCTGGATGATCTGATCGATGAGTTCTTCGACCTGGTCTTCGGAGAGGGCTTCGTACTTTTCCTGTGCTTCGTCGTCGAAGAGTTCGCCGGAGTCGAGCGCCTGACGGATGGCTTCGCGCAGGTTGTCCATCGTTTGGTCGCCGTTGAACTCCTGGAAGCGGGACATGGGATCGTTGAATCCTGAATCGAGCAGGAAGTCGGAGAGGGCCTGCATGAGGTCTTCGAGGCCGAAGGAGGAGGCGAGGTCGCCGGTGAACTTTGTGTATCGGACGCGCTTCATAGTTTTCGCCTAGTGGACCCAGCGGGTGTTGACGACGGTGAGTTTTGGACAGCCTACTTTGGCTGCCAGTTGCTTGTCGGTGAGAGAAGGAGCGTGTGACGATTCTTTGATCTTCGATTGGAAGTGCTTGATGTCGTCGAAGCGAAAGATTTGGCAGCCGCGTAGAAAGTCGACCACGTCGCCTGTGCTGCGGTCGATGGAATACATACGGACGAGATGAGCTTGTTTGTAGATGCCGATCGAGTCGAAGCCGTCATCAGTGTCAGGCTTCATGGGGTCGAGCGTGTAGTCGGGGTCACCGAGGGGCCAGCCTTCGTCGTGAGCAAGGATGGTGGCGATGTCGGTGAGCTGGCTAGCAGGGATGTGAGGGCGCGGCTTCTCTGGTTGTACGGCGAGGGCGAGGAGTGCGAGGGTGGAAGTCAGTAGCATGACGTTGGGCTGTAACAGCAGATTCCTCCGCTTCGCTGCGGAATGACAACCAAATAGAACTCAGTAGCGGTTGCTGGTTAGTTGAAGCCGCGGCGGGTACGGTTTTTGGCGTAGTCGTCGCGTTCGATCTCGCGTTCGCGCATCTTTTCGGCGTATTGCGATGCCTGATCGTTGCGGGACTTCTTTTCGGCAGCGCTGAAACTGCGCTCTTCGGTGCGGCTGAGGCGTTTGTGAGCGTACATGCCTTCGAGGAGGAACTCTGCGGCGCTGACCGTGACCTCAGGTTTTGACTTTGAGTTGATTTCGAGCGGCGACAGCTTCTCGATGAGGCCCTGGATTTGTTTCAACTCTTCGAGCGAACCGCTGGACGCCTGTGCATCGTTGAGCTGGACTGTTCCGCCTAGATTGAACCACTGTTCGATCTGCTGCGTGTTAGTCGCGGCGAAGTACTTGTCAAAGACGGTGGCGACAGACTGACGGATGATCTCGCGAATGACAGTGTCGGCTCCGCGCATCTCGCCTTCATATTCGAGTTCGATCTTGCCGCTGATACCGGGCAGAGCTGTGTAGATGTCTCCGACACGAGGTACGGCAACTGATTCATCGTGAAGAAGGGCGCGGCGTTCGGCGTTCGAAATGACGAGCTCCATAGTGCTGATGGGTAGTCGCTGCGAGACACCGCTGCGCTTGTCGACCTTCTTATCTTCGCGGGCAGAGAAGGCGATCTGTTCGACGATTTGGCGGATGTAGTGGGGAATCTCGATCTGCGATGCTGGACGCGTTGACCAGGCCTCTTGAGCGGTGATGGTGATGCCTTCCTCGACGTCTTCGGGGTAGTGAGTGCGGATCTCGCTGCCGATGCGATCTTTGAGCGGAGTGACGATCTTGCCGCGAGCGGTGTAGTCCTCCGGGTTTGCGGAGAAGACGATGGCGACGTCGAGGGGCAGGCGGACTGGGTAGCCCTTAATCTGGACGTCTCCCTCCTGCATGATGTTGAAGAGGGCCACTTGAATTTTGCCAGCGAGGTCGGGGATCTCGTTGATGGCGAAGATGCCGCGGTTGGCTCGGGGGAGCAGGCCGTAGTGCATGGTGAGTTCGCTGCCGAGGTCCTGGTTGCTGCGCGCGGCTTTGATGGGGTCGATGTCGCCGACGAGGTCCGCTACGGTTACGTCGGGTGTGGCGAGCTTTTCTACGAAGCGGTCGTCGGGACTCATCCACGCGATGGGGGTTTCGTCGCCCATCTTTGCGATGAGGTCGCGGCTGAACTTTGAGATGGGCGCGTAGGGGTTGTCGCGGACCTCTGAGCCTGCGACGTAGGGAGAGTGTGGATCGAGCAGCGTCGTGAGCGAGCGGAGGATGCGGGACTTTGCCTGGCCGCGGAGCCCGAGGAGGATGAAGTTGTGCTTTGAAAGGACAGCGTTGATGATCTGGGGAACGACCGTGTCGTCGTAGCCGACGATTCCGGGGAAGAGCGGAGCTTTGGTCTTCGCAGATTCGCGGAGTTTGGCGATGAGATTTTCGCGGAGCTCGTCTTTGACGCTACGGGCAAGGCGGGCTGGGGTGAATTCGCTGGCGCGGAGGGCGCCTAGGGTTGCCGGTAGGGAAGTCGCCATGGTTCAAGTATAGATGTTTGGCTGGACCGAAGGGTTCGGGAGAGCGCGGGACGGATTTTATGTTTCCATCCGCCTTCCAAAGGCATAGTATTCCGTCCGTAATATAGGTGGCTCGCATGTTGAAGCCTTTGTTCGCTCTTCCCACGCTACTGCTCTTGGTATCTTCGTTCCAGCAACCGACAACCACGCCACCCGCTTCGGTGATTCCTGCGGAAGCCGCTCGAATGGTTAATCCGGTGAAGCCCACGCCCGAATCCCAGGCCCACATCAAGAAAGTATATGGATATGACTGCGCCATGTGCCACGGAGAGAGTGGGAATGGCAAGGGGGATCTCGTTGCCGATATGAAGCTAAGCCTTAAGGACTACACCGATCCGGCAGCGCTGAAAGACCTGACTGACGGACAGATCTTCTACATCATCAAGAATGGCAAGGGTCAGATGCCGGGTGAAGGGGACCGCGCGAAGCCGGACGATATGTGGAATATGGTGATTTACGTTCGTTCACTTGCCAAAAAGTAAAGGAAGACTGCTCCGAGATCACTCCGCCAAAGTTCAGGTGCAGCGGATTCAGGATTCGAGATCGCTGCGTAGTGCTTCCATCTCGGCGAGGGCATGCTGGTTGTTCGTGCGATTGGCGGCGGCGATGCCAAGGTGGAGACGGTCGAGGGCTTCCTGCGTGCGGTCCAGCTTGGCGAAGGTCTGGGCGGACATCTGGTAGGCGGGAACATAGTCGGGATTGTGGTGAATAAGGGTGGCGAACTCGGCTAGCGCCGTGTCGGTTTGTCCCTGGCTGATGTGCTCCATGGCGAGGCCGTAGCGGGCGAAGGCGTTGGTGGGGTCGGCGTGGAGGATTTCGGTGAGGGCTGCGATCTTGTCCATTTACTGATGGTGCTGTGTTGTGGGTGAAGTTGGCAAGTTGGCTGGTTACGAGCGTAGAGCAGAGACCGAGGAAGATGATTTTAGAGTTGCGACATGAAACCTCGCAATCATTCTCGCGGCATCATCTCTGCAAAGGATTCCGTGGCGATTTAGACTTGTAGGAATGAGCGATTCGGTTTTAGAACGTACGGTGGCTGAATCGCAGTCTGAGCGGAGCGAGATTGTCCTGCCTGCGGACTCGAATGCGTTGGGAAGCTTGTTTGGCGGTCGGTTGATGCAGTACATCGACCTGGTGGGAGCTATGGCTGCTTCGCGACATGCGCGAGCGTTTACAGTGACGGCGAGTATGGATCATCTGGATTTTGTGGCTCCGGTGCGAGTCGGGGAGTTGCTGATTTTGAAGGCGAGTGTGAACCGTGCGTTTCGGACTTCAATGGAGATTGGTGTACGGGTGATGGTTGAGGACGTAAGGGAGCAGCGGTTGCGCCATGTTTCTTCGGCATATCTGACGTTTGTCGCAGTGGATCGCGAGGGGAACCGACTGGTTGTGCCGCAGGTCGTTCCGGAGACAGAGCACCAGAAGCGTCGATTTGAGGACGCAGGACGACGACGGGAGATGCGCGCTGGTGAGACGCAGAGGAAGAAAGAGATGCGGGCAGCGCTTGGAGCCGGCTGGCACGTGTAGCCGTCGCGGCGGTGAAGCAGATTCCTCCGCTGCACTACGGAATGACAACAAAAAAACCGGCAACCGCAAAAACACTAGTTAGCAGCAAATAAAGACGGTTGAAGTTTAGGAGAAGGTTATGGGACATACAGGAGCAGGAGTACCGCAGGGGCCGCAGCCTCTGCCGGGTGTGGCGCATGTTGTGGCGATTGGTAGTGGAAAAGGCGGAGTGGGGAAGACTACCGTTGCAGTGAACCTGGCCGTTTCGCTGGGCAAACTGGGGTACAAGGTTGGGTTGATCGATGCCGATATTTATGGCCCGAATGTGCCTATGATGCTGGGGGTTACGCGGCAGCCGAATATTGTCGGTGAGAATCGGATTGAGCCGATTTTGTCGCATGGGGTGAAGTTTATTTCGGTGGGGTTGATCTCGCCTGGAGATAAGCCCATGGTGATGCGCGGCCCGATGCTGCACCAGATTATTCGGCAGTTTTTGCAGCAGGTGGAGTGGGGAGAGTTGGATTTTTTGATCATCGATCTGCCTCCGGGGACAGGCGATGTGGTGATTTCGCTGGTGCAGACGGTGCCGCTGACTGGTGCTGTTGTGGTTTCGACGGGCTCGGGTGTGGCGTTGCAGGATGCGCGCAAGGCGTTGGAGATGTTTCACCAGGTGAAGGTGGAGGTGATTGGCCTGGTGGAGAATATGTCCCAGATGACGCTGCCGGATGGGCAGGTGATTGATGTGTTTGGCGCTGGTGGGACGGAGCGGACGGCGGCGCAGTTTGGGCTGGAGTTTCTTGGGGCGGTGGAGCTGGATCCGCAGATTCGCGAGGGCGGGGATAAGGGGCTGCCTGTGTCACTTGCAGGGCCGGAGTCGAAGCTGGCGAAGGATTTCTACCTGATTGCGGCTAAGGTTGCGGAGAAGGCTAAGGAGATTGCGGCGAAGAGTGAGGATGTGTTGGAGATTTCGTAAGGACTTGTCCTCGCCGGACGAACCCGCTGCGCGCGGGGCGGTCACTTCGTGACTCGTATACCCTTCGAGACTGTTCGCTTTGGTCGGTTTTGCGGGCTTGACGGCGGGCGTAGAGTTAAAGAGTGGAGGGATGGATGGCGGATGCGGAGCGGGTTTCGGCGCGGCAGAGAGCTATTCTGACGGCCATTATCGAGAGCTATATCGAGACGGGCGAGCCGGTCGGGTCAGGGACGATCGCGCGGCTGCAACTCGGTGAAAGCTCGGGGCTTAGTCCCGCTACGGTGCGGAACGAGATGGCGGAGCTGGCCGACGCGGGGCTGCTGGAGCAGCCGCATACGTCGGCGGGGCGGGTGCCTACGGCGCGGGCGTTTCGAATGTTTGTGGAGCAGTTGAGCCGTGGCGCGAACCCCAGGATTGATGCTGGGCGGTTGTCGGCGCGGTCACGCTCGGAGATTGACTCGAATTTTGTGGGGCTTGCGGGGACGCAGGCTGTGCTGGAGCGGACGTCGCATGTGCTGGCTACGCTGTCGAGTGGGGTGGGCGTGGCGATTGCGGCGGCAGCGGATGGGGATATGTTGGAGCATGTGCACTTCTCGCGGTTGGCTCCTGCGCGGGTGCTGGCTGTTGTGGTGACCCGGAGCGGGCTGGTGCGGGATCGGGTGCTTGCGCTCGATAAAGATTTGACTGTGGGGGAGTTAGAGGTCGCCGCGAATTTTCTGAATGAGAACTTTCGCGGTTGGAGCGTGGAGCGGGTGAGGGCTGAGATAGCGCGGTTGGTGGAGCGGGAGAAGAGCGAATATCAGAGGCTTTTGAACTCGGTGCAGCAGCTTTGGATGAAGGCGGTGCCGGAGGCGGAGATTCCGGTGCAGACGGTGTATGTGGACGGAGTAGCGAATCTCGTTGGTTCTCAAGAGGATAGGGAACGTTTGCGGGAGGTTTTGACGGCGCTGGAGGCGAAGGAGCGGTTGGTGGAGCTGTTGAATGCTTACATCGATGCGCGGCAGGAGAGCGTGAGGGTAGTGTTCGATCTGGAGGAGCAAGCTCCTGAAATGGCGGGACTTGTGCTGATTGCGGCGCCGGCGCGGATGGGTGGGGAGAGCCGCGGAACGGTCGGGGTGATTGGGCCGAAGCGGATGCACTACGAGAACACAATGAATGCGGTGAGCTATATTGCGCAGGTTTTTGACCGGATGATGCATCCGGAAGAGTGATTTTTTTGGGCGTGGTGGGACGTGGTTTTTGCAGGGTTTTTTGAGAAAATAGAGTGTTTGTTGTGGTGATTTTGTGGTCAGTTTGTGGTGGTTCGTGTGGTGAACGTGGTGTTTTGGCGGCCACTTCTCTGGAGCTGGAAAATACGCCAGGGTTTTGGGATTTATTTTTCGTAGTGGCAGAGGAAGGTATACCCCAGGGGCTAAAGCCCCTCTCCCTCTGTGTTCGTCGAGAGCCCAAGGCTAAAGCCTTGGGTTACCTAGAAGCAACGGCAGAGGCGAAAAGCAGGCGGTAAAGCAAAGATAGAGGCAGATCCCTGTGGATGACACGCAAGTAGGCCGCGCAATGGAAAGGCAACAAATAGGCCGCGCAATGGGAAAGGCAACAGGGATTCCCCTTCGGGGATGACAATAAGAAAAGCCAAGGCAACGGTAAAGGCAGCGGCGAGGTTTACGAGTTTGTGCGGACGCGATGTAGAGGGGTTTTGCAATGAATGCGAGAGACGAGTTCGCGCGATGGGCCCGGATGGGCAACAATAGAAGAGGTACTACGATGAGGAGCTCTAAAGAGATGCAGGATGAGATGAACGGGCAGGGAGTTACCGACCCGGAGGTGGTTTTGGGTTCTGATGTTGAGCCGGTCAACGAGGTTAGCTCTGCGCAGGCGGAGCTGGAGCAGTTGAAGGGGGAGCGGGACCAGTTACTGGATCGGCTGGTGCGGCTGCAGGCCGAGTTCGACAATGCGCGGAAGCGTGAGATCAAGGAGCGGGCCGACTCCAGGGACTACACGGTATCGAATACGGTTGAACCGTTTCTTGGCGTGATGGATAACTTTCAACTGGCGTTGAAGGCGGATGGAACGGCAGAGCAGCTGAGAGCCGGCGTGGAGCTGATTCTGAAGCAGATGGAAGATGCGCTGAAGGGTCTGAATGTTCAGCCGGTAGAGACGGTCGGGACACAGTTTGACCCTCGAATCCACGAGGCTCTGGGAAGCATCGAAACGAAGGAGTTCCCGGACCACCAGGTGCTGGAGGAGATTCGCCGGGGATACAAGATTCGTGAGAAGCTGCTGCGTCCTGCGCTGGTGAGAATCGCGGCGAATGCGGATCAGGTTGCGGATTAATGATTGGTCGGGAGAAGAAGGCATACCCCAGGGGCTGAAGCCCCTTTCTTCTTCGTTCGCAGGGAGGCCCAAGGCTGAAGCCTTGGGTTACCTAGAGGCAAAGGCAATTACCGTGTGGAATGGGATGGCTGATGAGGGAAAAAACGGCTGCGAAGGCAAGGACATACGCAGATCCGCTTTGGGGATGACAATAAAAGAACAGGCGATAGCAACTGCAAAAGCAGATCCCTGCGGGATGACAACCAAAAAAGCAACTGCAAAGACAAGTACAGGAGCGAAGGCAAGGACATACGCAGATCCGCTTTGGGGATGACAATAAAAGAACAGGTGACAGCAACTGCAAAAGCAGATGCCTGCGGGATGACAACTAAAAAAAGCAACTGCAAAGACAAGTACAGCAGCGAAGGCAAGAACGTAGGCAGATCCGATTCGGGGATGACAATAAAAGAACAGGCGACAGCCACTGCAAAAGCAGATCCCTGCGGGATGACAACCAAAAAAGCAACTGCAAAGACAAGTACAACCAAAAAAGCAACTGCAAAGACAAGTAGAACCAAAAAAGCAACTGCAAAGACGAGTACACAAAAAAGCAACTGCAAAGACGAGTACAGCAGCGAAGGCAAGGACGATGTTTTGAATTGGGCCGGTGTGAGTCTGAGTGGAGTTTGTTGGTGCTTTTTTTAGTTTGGTTCGAGAGAATTAGAGAGAGATTCTAGAGACATATGGCGACGGCAAACGTGACGAAGGTTGACTACTACGAAGTGTTGAGTGTTTCGCGGGACGCGAGCGATCAGGAGTTGAAGACCTCCTATCGGAAGTTGGCCATGCAGTATCACCCGGATCGCAATCCAGACGACCCAAAGGCCGAGGAGAAGTTCAAGGAGTGCAGCGAGGCGTACCAGGTGCTGAGCGATCCCGACAAGCGGGCCGCGTATGACCGGTATGGGCATGCTGCGTTCCAGGGTGGTGGGGGCGGTGCAGGTGGCCCGTTTGGCGGCGGTTTCAGCGGCAATGCACAGGATCTTGGGGACATCTTTGGCGATCTGTTTGGCGAGATGTTCAACATGGGCGGGAGCGGGCGGCAGGCTTCGCGTGTGCAGCGTGGCCGCGATCTGCGGTACGACCTGACGCTCGAGTTTGAGGAGGCGGTCTTCGGCAAGGAGAAGGAGATCACCATCCGACGCCAAGAGACCTGCACGGATTGCAAGGGAACGGGCGCGGCGAAGGGCAAGGCTCCGGTGACCTGCACGCAGTGTGGTGGACGTGGGCAGCAGAGATTTCAGCAGGGCTTCTTCTCTGTGGCGCGGACGTGTTCGGTTTGCTCAGGGACGGGAACGTTGATCGTTGATCCTTGCCAGACGTGCAAGGGCCAGACCGTGGTTCAGCGAGAGCACAGCATTCTGGTAAAGGTGCCTGCGGGTGTGGAGCAGGATACGCGGATTCGCTACTCGGGCGAAGGGGAGTCGGGTAAGTTTGCGGGACCTGCCGGCGATTTGTATGTTGTGCTGAGCGTGAAGGCTCACAAGTTCTTCGAGCGCGATGGAGACGATCTGCATTGTGTGATGCCGATCTCGTTTCCGCAGGCGGCGTTGGGGACGGAGCTTGAGATACAGACGCTCGAAGGTGCAGCGACGATCAAGGTTCCCGAGGGAACGCAGAGTGGGAAGGCGTTCAAGCTGCGGGGCAAAGGTGTGCCGCATCTGAACTCGCATGGAAAGGGCGACCTGATCGTTGAGATTCGTGTGCAGACGCCTGGGAAGTTGAATAAGCAACAGAGAGAGTTACTAAAACAGTTGAGCGAGACGATGGTGGTGGAGAATACGCCGACGTCGCGTGGGCTGTTTGAGAAGGTGAAGGATATCTTCAGCTAGTCAGCTTCGTCAATGAAAGTGCCCGGGCTTTGGCTCGGGCACTTCTGTTTGTGATGAAATTGATGGTTAGCTGCCGGCGATGCCTTTGTTTTGCAGGATTCTGACTACTACGCGACGGTTTTCGGCCTGGCCTTCTGCGGTTTTGTCGGAGTCAACCTGGGACGATGTGCCCATGGCGCCGGGAGCGAGCATGTTGGTGAGGGGGATCTGGCCCTGTTGCTCGAGGATCGCGGTGACGGCGCTGGCTCGTTCGCTGCTGAGTCGTTGGTTCAGTGCAGCGCTGCCGACGGCAGAGGCGTAGCCCTGAACCTGGATGATGTAGGCAGTGACGCCTTTGGCCTGCTGGGCCAACTGCAGGATCTGGGCTTGGTACTGCGGCTCGACGGTGGTTTTGCCGTTGCCGAAGAGGACGGTAGTTTCGCCGAGGATGTTGTATTGGCCGAGTTCGCCGAAGCGCTTGTTGTCGGCGGCGATTGCGGCTTTGTTGGCGGCGATCTTCTGCTGCTCGGCGGTGAGCTGGGATTGTTGTGCCTGAAGGGCGGCTTGTTGGGCGGCTAGCTCCTCCTGGCTTTGCTGTATCGCCGCGCTGTTGGCGGCTACTTTCTGCTCGGTGGGCTGGAGGCCGGCCTGGGCGTCCATGGCTGCTTTGAGGTCGGAGCCTTTGAACTTGACGCTGTCGGCGACGAGCTGGTTCTGGCCGTTGTAGGTGCCTTTGACCTGGACGGGAAGGCCTGGGATGAGGGCGGTCATGGGCATCTGCTTGGTGCGGCCGTGGAAGACGCCTTCGACCTCGCCGACGTTGGTGCTGTCGGTGAGGAGAACGGTGACATCGGGAGAGTCGACCTGCTTGACGGACATGGTTGGGCCGCTGCGGCCGTCGATGACTCCCTGGAGCTGGGTCTGCGCGATGGCGCGCTGGCTGGGGAGAGCAAAGGGTAAAGTGACCAGAGCGATGAGCGTGGTGAGTGGGAGTGCGCGGAGCTTGTTCATGATCGTTACCTCGACTGGATCAGTCTAGGCAGCGGACGTGCGAAGGGGCACTAGCAAATGTCCTAGGAAGGGCAGGAAAGGTTTAGTAGGGAAAGCGCGCGATGTCTAGCTCAGGTGGGTTGAGGCGATGGCGATGGCGGCGATGGCGGCGGTTTCGGCGCGGAGGATGCGGGGGCCGAGGGTGACGTGTTGCCAGTTGTGCTGGGTGAAGAGGGACATCTCTTCAGGGGTCCAGCCGCCTTCCGGGCCGATGGCGAAGGCAGTGTCGGCTTCGTTTTGTGTGGATTTCGTGGCGACGAGGGCGGCGGTTAAGGTAAGGACTTGCTCGGTTTCGCTGAGGAGGATGCGGTTGGGGGATTTTTCATGTTCGAGGGCTTGCTTGATGGGGGTGGGATCGGCGATCTCGGGGATGGTGGTGCGGCGGGATTGCTTGGAGGCTTCGAGGACGATGCGGCGCCAGCGTTCGGTTCGCTTGAGGGCTGCTTGCGCGAGGTGCTTTTCGGTGCGGCGGGCGAGGATAGGGGTGATGCGGGCGATGCCGAGCTCGGTGGCCTTTTCGATGGCCCACTCCATGTGGTCGAACTTGAAGACGGCGAGGAGGAGATGGAGGGGCAGGGCGGCGTCGGATTCAAGCTCTTCGTGGAGGGTGAAGTGGACTTCTGCTTCGGAGACGCTGGTAATCTCGGCGCGGTGGAGGAAGCCGCCGGAGACGACGTCGTAGATCTGGCCGGGTTCGGCGCGGAGGACGCGGGAGAGGTGGACGGCCTGGTCGCCGGTGAGGGTAGCGGTGGTGGCGGTCCAGGTGTCAGCGATCCATCGGCGGCGGGTCATGATTCTAAATCCATGGTTCTACTTTAAATCCATGGCTCTAGTTTAAGTCTCTGTGCCGAAGTTAGTTATCGTCTTTATGCTTGTTCTGATTCTTGTCTTTGGAGGATGAGCTGAGGGATGGTTCGCTGGAGCGGCTGATGAGGATGCTTTGCTGGCCCTGATGGTAGAGGTCGACGTTGAGATAGGCGGTGCGGCGGTGATCCCAGACGTCCTGCGTGACTGGAAAGTGGAGGAGGACCATACCTTCGGCGGATTGGCCGGGATTGATCATGGTCTCGCGGAGGAGCGGCTCGGAGGCGAGGGGTTTGAGGGCGGGGAAGGAGGTGTAGATGTTGGCAAAGTCGTCTTTTTCGGTGGCGTTGGTGGTGAACTCCTGGCCATCGGCGGTGGTGAGTGTGGCGGTGAAGTCTTTGAGGAAGAGTGGGAGATGGAGGCGGTCGTCGATGCGGAGGGTGGTGAGGACGTAGAGGTCGTCCTGGGCCTGGTCGTGTCCGACGACGATGGTGTCGCCTTTGAAGACGGTGTGGATGGGACAGACGACGGTGCGAGTGATCGAGAGGTCTGCTGTCCTGTGCGGGGTGTAGCGGATTGCTAAGGCAAGAGTGATGCCAAGGATCAGGAAGGCTAAGAGAACAGGTGCCAACAGGTTGCTTCGAGCGGGTTGAGCGAACTTGAGATCGGACACTGGGAGAAGCATAGCAAGGGTGTTTGATTTTCAGAAGATTAAAAAAAAATAAATTGCGATGAATTTCATTGCGGACGAGATGCTAAACGCTGATCTGGGGTGCGATACAACGTTTGCCTTTGAGATTTTGACGGGAGTTAATGCGGTGGATTCAGTCGCGCTGGACGGCGTATTCGTCGAGGAAGACGGCGATGAGGGCAGCGGTGGGGACGGAGACCAGGGCGCCGACGACCCCGGCGAGAGCTGTACCGAGAAGGAGTGCGACCAGGACCGTCAGACCCATGAGATTGACGCTGGAGCGCATGATGCGCGGGGTGAGGAGGGCGCTCTCGATGTTGACGTAGATGAGGTAGAAGATGAGGACGCCGGCGGCTTTGGTCCAGGAGTCGAGTGCAGCGACGCCGGCCGCGAGCACGATGGTGATGACGCCGCCGGCGATGGGGATGATGTTCAGCAAGCCCATGAGAAAGCCGAGGAGAAGGAAGTAGCGGACGTGGAGGAGGCCGAAGACGATGGTGCTGGAGATGCCCAGAATGAGCATGAGCAGGCCCTGGCCGAGGAGCCATTTGCTGACTTTGCGCTCTGCTTTTTTGAAGGTGTTGTTGAGACGTCCACGTTCGTCTTTGGGGAAGAGCGAGAGGAAGAAGTCGTAGGCGTGTTCGCCTTCGAGCATGAAGTAGATGCAGAGGAAGGCTGCGGTGAGGATGTCGAAGAGGTGGGAGAGCCAGTTGGGGAGTGCGGTGAAGAGATAGCCTGCGGTGGCGTCGACGGCTCCGGCTGTGCGCTGCGCGAAGGAGTCGATGCCGAACTTATTGGCTAATGGGAGCTTCTTGATCTGGTCGACGATCCTTGGGATGCGTTGTGGGAGTTCACTGGAAAAGTTGCTGAGATCGCGGAGGACGGGGGGCAGGCCGGTGGTGAAAAAGAGTGCCAGGACGGCGGTGACGGCGACGATCAGGAAGACGATGGCAACGGGCCGGGAGGGTTGGTAGCTACGCAGTTTGAGCTTGGTGATGCGGATTACGACGGGCATGAGGACGACCGCGAAGAGCGCACTGACGTAGAGGATCAGCAACTCTTTCTTGAGGGTCCAGGCGAGAGCAAGGAGAAGAATGACGGCGAAGACGAAGAGAATGTTGCCTCTGGAGACGGCTCGAGTTCTCGTTTCGTAGGGCGTTAGGTCTTCGGTGGTGGGAGTGGTCAGCTGGATCTCCTGGGGTGCTGACTGTTGGATGCATCCAGTGTGCGCCGTGGGGGTTCGGGGCGGAAGTGCGAAGTTTGAGTCCGGCTGGGGTTTATTTGAGGCGGAGAGCTGATTCAGGCGCAGTCTGCTGGTGCAGACTGCGCTTCTTGTCGCGCTGGTCTGCGGGGGTTATGTTGCCAGTGCGTTGTCGATTACCTTGACCCACCTTGGATCGGGCGAGGCGGCAGCGGTGGCGTATTCGTCGTGCCAGTTCCACCATTTGTAGGGCGGGGTCTGGGGGTAGCCCTCCGGCGAGTCTTCCCACTCTTCTTGCCTGCCGAGTGGGGTTGCATCGAGGTAGCTCCACGTGGTTGACATTGCCTCGTCGCCGCGGTTGTTGATGAAGTAGGTGCGGAATACGCGGTCTCCGTCGCGGAAGAAGACGTTGGTGCCGTGCCACTCGTTGACGCCGAAGTCGCTATCGAAGCTGTCGGTGATGGTGAACCATGGCATATCCCAGCCCATCCGCTTCTTGAGACGCACGATGTCTGGTTGCGGTGCGCGCGAGGCGTAGACGAGGGTTGTGTCGCGAGCGTTCAGGTGGGAGAGGTGACCGAGCTGGTCTGCTCCGAAGGAGCAGCCGCGGCAGGCATGATCGGGCCATCCGAATACGCCGGGTTCGAAGAAGGCGCGGTAGACGACGAGTTGACGGCGCCCATCGAACAGGTCGAGCAGGCTCGCTTTGCCGTTCGGTCCGTCGAACTCGTACTTCTTGTCGACGGCCAGCCACGGCATACGCCGACGCTCGGCGGCCATCGCGTCACGGGCGCGGGTTAGTTCCTTCTCCTTGACGAGCAGTTGCAGGCGCGCTGCCTCCCACTCCTCTGGCGAGACGATGGGGGGCGTTTTCATGTTCAACGTGTTCCCGTTCGGCGTGGTTGTGTTCATTTTTGATCTCCTTGCTATCGGTTTTTATTGGCGGTGCGTGGCCCTTGCCGCGGAACCTGCTGACGACCAGCGCGGAGATGCCGCCTGTCGAGGTTGCTCCTGCGGCGATCCACGCTACCGTTGCGAGACACAGGGGGCACATAGCTACACTCCGTCCGGCTCGTCCGGCTTGTGGCAATCTGCATGTTGCTTCGGAAGGCGATTGATTCCGGTTGTCAGAGATCTTCTGTCTGCCGTTTTCACACGCTCCTCCTTTTCGTTCAATGTTTGTTGCCACGCTTCTCTGCCGCGGTGCGAATGCGGCTCATCAGGTCGGTCCATCCTGCGTCCACTCCGCGATCCCCTTCGCCGATCCAGCCCATTGCTCGATGGACGAACCGGATGCGAGTCAAACCGTTCTCTTCTGTCAGCCGGTACTGGATATTTGAGGTTGCCGGCGTCGACATAAAGAGGGGGCCGCAGATCTCAAGCAGCGACGGTGGTTTGATGGCCTGGACTACGCCCCAGAAGTGTCCTGTGTTGGCTTCCAGATCGCGATACCAGCGGCCGCCTGGCCACGCTTCGAGCTTCATCGGCATCGGTTTTTCGGGAGTCGAGTTCAACGGTCCCATCTGCTCCAGAATCGTCTCGAAGACGATGTCGATCGGTGCTGCAATCTCTTCCTCTTTCACAATCTCGAAGGTCTGAACGACCTGCTCCTGAATAGTTGCTGCCATTTACTCCTCCTTTGTTCTCTTGTCGCTTGAGATGATGCGCTCCAGAGCCTTTCGCTCCGCACGCTCCTTGATATGACCTAGCTGATGTGTCCAATACCGCTCGAACGTCTTCACCCAGTCGTGTACAGGCTTTAACTCGGCGGCGTTCAGCTTGTACATGCGATGCTGTCCGCGTTTGATCACCGAGACTACACCAACTTTGCGCAGGACACCGAGGTGTTTCGAGACAGCAGGCTGAGGCATTCGCAGTCGTACGACTACCTCACCCACGGCGTACTCCTTGCCATCTGCGAGTACAGCAATTACCTCGCGGCGCCGGGGCTCTGCGATTGCGTTGAAGACGTCGGTCGTTGTTGCTGCTCGTGCCATGTGATTAACATATTCCTATATAAGAATATGTCAAGTGAAATCTCTACCTCGCGGACAGATCCTTTGGTGGAATCGTTTTATGCGATGTTCTGCCTTGCGTGTAGGCTGGCTTGGAAGATTCCTGAACAGAGGTGTACCCTCATGCAGCCGATAGGTAACTCTGCCGTCGTTGTCAGGACCGCCACGGCCGCCGATGTCGCAGTCTGCGGGCAGATTTGTTACGACGCCTTCACCGCCATTAACACCGCTCATGGCTTCCCACGAGACTTTCCCAATCCCGAAGTGGCGTCAGGTCTCCTCGCCTCTATGTTTTCAGACCCTGGCTTTTATTGCGTTGTGGCGGAAGTCGACGGCCAGATTGTCGGGAGCAACTGCCTTGACGAGCGTGCCATAATTCGCGGCATTGGACCCATCACGATTCGCATTGGAGCCCAAAACAAGGGGATTGGCCGTTTGCTTATGCAGGCCGTCATGAATCGCGTCCGCGATCGTGGTGCCGCTGGAGTACGGCTCGTCCAGGCGACGTTTCACAATCGTTCTTTGTCCCTCTATACCTCTTTCGGCTTCGACGTCCGTGAGCCGCTGTCCTGCCTCCAGGGAAGAACTCGCGAACGCGGTGTTCCCGGATGCCAGGTGCGGCTCGCTACAGTGGCCGACGAAGATGCCTGCAATGCCCTCTCCCGTCGCGTTCATGGATTTGATCGCGGCATCGAGTTGGCGCAGGCCATCTCGGATGGCACCGCCCAGGTGGTCGAACGAGCGGGCCGCGTTACTGGATACACCACCCATCTCGCCTTCTTTGGTCACTCCACGTCGGAGACGACTCTGGACATGCAAGCGCTGATAGGTTCGGTTGAGTTTTTTGCCGGGTCGGGGATCCTTGTTCCGTCTCGCAACAGCGCTTTGCTGCGGTGGTGCCTGGAGCATGGTCTCCGCGTTGTACAGCCCATGACGTTGATGAGCGTCGGGATGTACAACGACCCCGGAGGCGCGTGGTTGCCATCCGTAGCGTTCTAGTTTTTGCGGCGAACGCTACTGATTCGCGCTAAGCTCGTATTCACTCTGCACCAAGCCGCCTTTGAAGGTTCGCGTTGCGAGATGGCGAAGAGTGATGTCGTGCGGTATCGGACCGAAGAGCGGGATGCCTGTTCCGATCAATATCGGCACGCGTGTGACTATCATTCGGTCGATCATGCCTGAAGACAGGAATCGCTGAATCGTGATGCCGCCATCTGTGTAAGCGTGTTTGAAGTTGCGAGCTTTGAGCTGGGTTACTACTTCGGAGGGTTCGCCCGACATCTGTTCGACGACTCCATTTTTTATGGATGAGAAGTTCAGTGGATTGCTGCTCAGCACGACTACCTGCTTCTTGCCGTAAGGCCATTCGCCAAATGTCAGCACTACGTCGAAGGTCTTGCGTCCAATGACGACGACGTCGACGCTGTTGTAAAACTCTTCGAAGCCGTGCGGCTCCTGCTCGCCTGTTTCGAGAAAATCGAGTGAGTGGTCGGGCCGAGCCAGAAAGCCGTCTACGCTTACTCCGCAGAATACTGAGAGCTTCACGGTGCACCCTCCTGATTCAGATTCGTCGAGTCTAGCGATACGAATTTGGCTCCGTCAACAGAGTGCACTGTGGTGATCCACCGAATCGTCACTCCAAGGGAATGCCTGTCTGAATATCTATCTGATACGTATCAGGGCTCGCTTACTACCGGTAGATTGGCGGCTTCCCAGGCGGCCAGGCCGCCGGCCATTTCGATAAGGTTTGTGATGCCGTGGCGGTGAAGGATGCTGGCGGCGATTGAGGAGCGGTAGCCGCCTGCGCAGTGGACGGCGATGCGGCGGTCGCGGGGGATCTCGGCGATGCGTTCCTGTAGATGATTGAGGGGAAGGTTCATGCTTTCGGCGATGTGCTTCGTTGTCCACTCGCGTGGATTTCTGATGTCTAGGACGAGAGGTGGGTTTGCGACGGCTAACTCTTCGGCTACCGTTTGCGCGTTGACGCGCTCGGTTGGCCAGACGAGGTCTGGTCTTTCGGCGAGCGCTTCCATGCCGCCGCGCAGATGACCTTTTACGTGATCGAAGCCGATGCGGCCGAGGCGCAGGATGGCTTCCTCTTCGCGGCCGGGTTCGGCGATGGTGACGATTGGTTTGGCGCGGTCGAGGACTGTGCCGGCCCAGGTTGCGTATTGGCCACCGAGGCCGATGTTGATGCTGCCGGCGAGGTGTCCCTTGGCGTATTCTGCTGCGTCGCGCACGTCGAGGATCTGTGCGCCTGCGTCTCCAAGGCGGATGACTTCGTCGAGGTCGATGGGTTTGAGGACTGCTTCGAGGTTCTTGTTTAGAGTGACGTGCTCGCGCGTGTTGAGGATGGCGTCGTAGGTGAAGTAGGGCGGCGCGTCGGGTTGGTCAGCTGTGACGAGGCGAATGAAGACGTCCTTCGACATTGGCTGGAGAGCGTAGTTGAACTGTCGCTGGGCTCCGAGTGTAGAGACGGTGTCGGAGGAGAGTTGCTTGCCACAGAGGGAGCCTGCGCCGTGGGCTGGGTAGACGAGGGTCTCGTCGGGAAGCGGGAGCAACTTTTTGTGCAGCGAGTCGTATAGATGCGCGCCTAGATCGTTGGCCGTCCATCCGAGGGAGGCGCGGAGGTCGGGGCGGCCTACGTCTCCGATGAAGAGGGTGTCGCCGGTGAGAACTGCGTGGGGTTTTGTTGTGTCCCTGGTGAGGTCAAAGACGAGGATCGAGATCGACTCGATGGTGTGGCCCGGGGTTTCGAGGATTTGGAGGCGCAGGCCGGGGAAGTCGAGTGTGTCTCCGTCGTTCATCGGCACGAAGGCGTAGTCGGCCTTGGCGCGGGCGCCCAGGTGAATGGTTGCACTACAGTGGTCGCGTAGTTCGAGATGGCCGGCGACGAAGTCAGCGTGGAAGTGAGTGAGGACGACGTGGCGAATCTGGAGGCCTAACGCTTCGGCGTCTGCGAGGTATTGGTGGATGTCGCGTTGAGGGTCGACGATGATGGCGGTCGCACGCGCCTGGTCACCGACGAGGTAGGAGGCGTGGGCCAGACAGCCCAAGTAGTACTGTTTCAGAACCATTGGAATCTCTCTCGCTTGCTCAGAGAAGTCAGCGATTCATTTGAACACAGGGTTTGTCCTGACGGTTGTGGCTTGTCCATCTTGTCTATCTCGTCCTCGATGGGCTTGATGGGCTTGTCACTGAGTCCCTTGTCACTGAGACCGGAATGCGTTGGTGAGGAGGGTGTCGACGGTCTGGCCGGGCGTCTGGTTGGAGGTGGCGACGGTGAGGTTGGCGAGGCGGCGGTAGAGCGGGTGACGGCGTTCGAAGCGGAGTTGGGCGGCGGCGGGGTCTTCGAGTACGGGACGGGCGATGTTCTGCAGCATGCAGCGGTCGAAGAGGGTGGGGAAGGGTGCGTCGAGGAAGATGGTGAAGGTGCCGGGAGTCTGTTCGAGGAGGAGACGATTGGTGAGGTCTTCTGGCGTGCCGCCGCCGAGGGCGAGGACGGTGTTGGAGAGGCCGAGAGCAGAGGCGAGGGCGGTGGATTCGAGGCGGCGGAAACGGGCTTCGCCC
Organism: Tunturiibacter lichenicola; assembly: GCF_051013355.1. GTDB lineage: Bacteria > Acidobacteriota > Terriglobia > Terriglobales > Acidobacteriaceae > Edaphobacter > Edaphobacter lichenicola_F. Next base: position 3,733,910 of record NZ_CP132944.1, read on the forward strand.
TGTTCGGCGAAGAGCTGGGGGATGGTGGCTCCGGTGCGGGCTTCGAGGTGAGCGTCGAGGTCGAGGAAGTTCCAGTTGAGGCGGTCGGCGAGGAGTCGGCCGATGGTGGATTTGCCTGCTCCCATGAAGCCGGTGAGGACGAGACGTTTGAGGTGGGCAGGGATGACCGGGCTTTCGGCTGAGCTGGTCTTGTTTTCGGTGTGGATGGTGGATTCGGTGGACGTCATTGCCTCTCCTCGGTTCTCTTCAGGTGCTCTATTCGGATCAATTCGCTAGCGGGGCATGGAAAAGCCGCAACCTGTTTGAGGTTGCGGCTCGGGAAGGTCGAAGACTCTGAACTTTTTTAGGTGTTTTCAGAGATGCATGCGAGGACTCCGCTGGCCGCTGGGCTGCGCCAATAGCAGAGGGTAAAAAAAGCGGACTGGAAACGGCTCGACATGCTGAATTGAAGATACAACGGGTGTGTCGGGCTTTGCAAGGGCGGGATGCGGTTTGGGCTCAGCAGTTTTTAATGGATGTGGACCGCTGCTGCGCTTGGGCGTGGCGCGAAAAACTTTATAAATCGGCGGGATGTGGTGCTATCTAACGGAATACGAATACGGAATGAGGTAGCGAGATGAAGATCTTTCTGGCGGGAGCAAGTGGTGCGATTGGTCAGCCGTTGATTGCGGAGTTGATTCGGCAGGGCCATCGTGTGACGGGTATGACTCAATCTGCGGATGGAGCGAAGAGACTGGTTGCGCTGGGAGCGGCTGCCGCAGTTGCGGATGCGTTTGATGCGGCCGCTGTGGAGGAGGCGCTTCGGGAGTCGGGCGCGGAGGTGGTGATCGATGAGCTGACATCGCTGCCGAAGAGTCCGGCTGATCTGGGCACGGCGTTGCCGCGGGATGGGAGGGTGCGGCTCGAGGGCGGAGGAAATCTGACTCGCGCTGCGGAACGTTGCGGCGTGCGTCGTTATATTCAGCAGTCGAGCGGATTTTATCTGAAGGCTGTGTCGGGATTGGCGGATGAGTTGGCTCCGCTGGCTGTTGATTCAAGCCCTGGTGTGGCGATGAGCGCAAAGATGTATACGCAGCTTGAGGCTCGAGTGCTTCATTCGACGATGGAGGGGGTGGCGCTTCGGTATGGATTCTTTTATGGGCCGAATACCTGGTATTACCCCGATGGCGGGGTTGCGGAGATGGTGCGTCGGGAAGAGTACCCCATTGTTGGAGAAGGAAAGGGTGTGTGGTCTTTTGTGCACATTGAAGATGCAGCGCGTGCGACGGTTGCGGCTCTGACGGCTGAACCAGGTGTTTACAACGTGGTTGATGATGATCCATCTGCGATCAGCGTGTGGCTGCCTGCGTTTGCGAAGGCAATGGGTGCTCCGCCACCGCGACGAGTGACGGAAGAGGCTGCTCGCCAGTCCGCGGGGGAAGATGCCGTGTACTGCGGTATGAGACTGTCCGGGGCCTCGAATGCGAAGGCGAAGCGCCAACTGAACTTTCAGCCGCGTCGATTGGAGTGGCTTGTTGGGTGAAGATCGGGGCTGGCGGCGAGCTGTTCTCTTCTGTTACCGGGTGCTGCTGATCTCTTCTGGACTCGGTTTCCCGTCGGGAGGGTTAAATGCAAACAGCTCGTTCTCAGCCAGAGAATGAGCTGCTTGCGTGATGTTGCGACTAGACGGTTTGAGGGATGGCGTAGTCGTCGTCTTCGGGACTGGCGTGCTTGAGTTTGTCCTGGATCCCGTTCCAGACGGCGTCGCTTGGGTTGATCGGGTCGTCGAAGAGGCTGCGAGCCTGGTCGGCGATTGCTTCCAAGTCGCGGACGAGAGCCGCGCAGTCGGGATTATTTTTAAGGAAGGTTTGGAGGCGAGGGTCGGTGCTGACGTGGCCGTCGCCATTGGCGAAGATCTCGGGCAGGTATTGCTCGAAGTCGGCCGGGGTCATGGTGTCGAAGTTGGGAAGCTTGGTTTCGGTCATACCGCAACCTCCTTCAAGCTGTCTGGCTGAGCGACTGGATCGGGCTGACGAAGGAGTTCTCGGAGCTTGAGGCGGGCCTTATGGAGTTGGGACTTGCTGTTGCCGGTGGAGCAGTCGAGCATGGTGGCGATCTCGTTGTGTTCAAAGCCTTCGACGTCGTGGAGAACAAAGACCATGCGGTAGCCAGGAGGGAGGGAAGCGACTGCACGCTCCAGAGCGACACGGTCGACCGAGCCGGTGAGCTGGAGATCGCGGCTGCCGAAGTCGCGTTTTGGCGCGTCGTCTTCGGAGGGGTTGATGGTCTCTTCGAGGGAGACCAGGTTGAGGCCCTTTTTGCGCAGGTGCATGAGCACCAAGTTTACGGTAAGTCTATGAAGCCACGTTGAAAAGGCTGACTCTCCGCGGAAGCTGCCGATCTTGCGGAAGAGGTGGAGGAAGGCCTCCTGGGTCATGTCTTCGGCCTCGGAGACGTTGCCGAGCATGCGGAGGCAGAGGGTGTAGACGCGGCGTTTATGGAGAGCGTAGAGCTTGGAAAATGCCTCGGCGTCGCCGTTTTTTGCTGCTTCGATCGCTTCCGCTTCCCCGGCGATGGGCGGGTTGCGCTTAAAGATGCCAGGAACTACTGTTGTTTGGGTCATTTGTAGGCCTTGGACGTCCATAGCTAGACTCCGGATTTGTTCGTCGTTCACCGTCAAGTTGTCGCCTGCTTTTAGCCTAATGCAAACGTATGGAGATATCGGTCGTAGTGGGTTGGATGGACGGTAGGCAAGAAGGGTTGTTTGCGTGGGATCGTGTTGGCGGTACTGGGTTTTTCGTGACACGAAAACAAGATCAGGAGCCGATAAAGCGGGCGTAGAGGGAGCGGGCTAGGGTGATGTCGGTGGTGCCCTGAATGAGAGCCCGGCCGTCGGGGAAGAGGGTGAAGGTGTGAGGGCCACGTTTGAAGCGGAGGAGGAGTTCGTTGAAGCGGAGGTCGTGGATGTCGGTGTGAGGCAGGAGGCGGTCGCGCATGACGGCGAAGTCGACGGGGCGATGGTGCTCGTGGATCTGGACGGAGTTGCGGCCGCAGAGGGTGATGTGGGGGCGGCCTTCTCCTGCGAGATGAGTGAAGATGCGGTGGCCGCAGACGGTGCAGTCGGGGTTGGGTCTGGCGGTGCTGATCTCGCTGCGATCGTTGGACCATAGATCGAACGACAGGAGGGTGCGGCGGATAAGGTGGGGTTGGTTGGTGAGGAGCTTGAGGGCTTCGGTGGTCTGGATGGAGGCGGCCAGGTTGACGGCGGTTGAGAGGATGCCGGCGGTGTCGCAGGTTTCTACCGGGCCGGTTGGCGGCTTGGGGAAGATGCAGGCGAGGCAGGCGGTGGGGGTGTAGGGGGTTGGTACGTCGCTTCGCTCCGTCCGTAAAGACGAAATGCGGGGGTTTTTCGACTCGACGGCTTCGCCGCCATCGCTCAGAATGGCAGCTTCTGAATCGCTCGGACTGACAGTTTCTAAACATTGGGCTGGCTTGGGGAGGATGTTCATCGTTGCGGCGTAGGCGCCGATGGCTGCGGCGTAGATCCAGGGTTTGGATTGCTGGACGCAGAAGTCGTTGAGGAGGTAACGGGTCTCGAAGTTGTCGGTGGCGTCGAGGATGAGGTGCGCCGGGGCGAGGAGTTCGTGGATGTTGGCGGGGACGAGGTCGGCGATATGAGAGTGGACGGTAACGGAGGAGTTGAAGAGAGCGATCTTGCGGCGGGCAGCTTCGGCTTTGGGGAGGGATTCGCGGGCGTCGGCCTCGTCGAAGAGGATCTGGCGCTGGAGGTTGGAGGGTTCGACGAAGTCGCGGTCGATGAGGGTCAGGGTTCCGACGCCAGCGCGGGCGAGGAGGGAGGCGGTGGCGGCTCCGGTGGCTCCGACGCCGATGATGGCGACGTGGGCGGAGGCGAGGAGCTGCTGGCCAGTGGCTCCGATGCCGGGGAAGAGGATCTGACGGGAGTAGCGGTCGCGGTCGGTGATGTCGTCTGGGATGCTGTCGGGGACGGTGTTTGGGGGGTGACCGTTGGCGGCGGAGAGGCTGGTCTGCGGATCGGGCGTGCGCGGGATGGTCGGCTGAGACATGATGGATGCAGTAACGTCAAAAAGGCTGCTGTTTCGTAGTATAGGGAAGGACGGATGTGGGTGAAACTGGCAGACATGCCAGCTGATTTCCGCATCCTACGAAGAAAGGGTCTGCGGGCGTTGCGCGGACTTTCGATGCGGTGATTTCGCTGCATCGTGCAGGACTGCGGGACTCCTTAATCAGAACAAGAATGACGGGTGGTTTTTTGGGTCAGGTGCTACGAGGTCGGGCGCGAATACCACGGGGGATGAGTTGCGGACGCGCGGCGGTAACTGCGTGGATCGTGATTTTGTTGTGGTCGGTGGCGAGCGTAGCCCAAAGTGTACCCGCGACTTCGGCTCCCGCCCCAACGCCGATTGTGGGGCAGAGCGGGGTGAGTGCAACAACTCCGGCGACGGCTCAACGGACTCCGCCAGTATCTCAACGGACACCTCCAGTGACCAATCAGGCTGAAGTCTCGGCTGCCGTGAACAACGGAGATCCGGCGGCGACGGTCTGGCAGTGGAAGGGGCTGATCGTCGAAAAGATTGTGTTTGAGGGCGTGACGTTTAGTGCGACGGATATGCTGCCGAAGGAGTTGACTCAGAAGGTGGGAGTGCCTCTCGATCCGATGGAGGTGCGGGCGAGTCTGCGGCGCCTGTTTGCCAGTGGACGATATCGTGACATTGAAGTTCGCGGGGTGCGGGAGGGGGATCATGTGACGCTGATCTTTGACGGTGTCTCGCGCTATTTCGTAGGAAGGGTGACGATTGCCGGGGTGAGGAGCGAACGGTTGTCGTCGCTGCTGGAGTTTGCGACGAAGCTCTCACCCGGGACTGCGTTCAGCGAGCCACAGATTCCAGCAGGTACGGAGGGTATTCAGCAGATTCTGCAGCAGCAGGGGTATTACGAATCCAAGGTGTCGGTGAAGACTAAGCTTGATGTTGCGGGGATTCAGGTAAATGTAACGTATACGGTTGCAATTGGACCGCAGGCCCGGGTGGGGCAGGTGCAACTGGTGGGGACCGATACGGGATTGACCGCGGAGGAGTTCCGCAAGAAGGCGAAGCTGAAGGAAAACAGCAGGGTGACGCGGGATACGACGAGCAATGCGCTGGACAGATTGCGGAAGCAGTACCAGAAGAGCAATCACCTTGAAGCGACGATAACGATGCAGAAGCAGACGTACGTCGAGGCACGGAAGCAGGTGGACTATGAGTTCCACGCGAATCAGGGGCCGGAGGTAAAGGTGCTGGTGGAGGGTGTGAAGATCTCCACGGGGCGGCTGCATCTGCTCGTACCGATCTTCGAAGAGGGGACGATCGACAACGATCTGCTGAACGAAGGGGTGTTTAATATTCGGGACTTCGAACAACAGCAGGGGTACTTCGACTCGAAGGTGGATGTGAAGGTGGTGGGCGAGGGGACACCGGATGAACGTGTTGTGTTTACGGTGGAGCGCGGGGTGAAGCATCGGGTGCAGTCGGTGGATTTGAAGGGGAACAAATACTTCTCGGATGATCTGTTGCGGGAGCGGATGAAGGTGGTGAAGTCGAATGCGTATCAGCGGAGCGGGCGGTATAGTCCGGCGCTGGTGTCTTCGGATGTGAGCGCGATATTGGCGTTGTATCGTGCGAATGGCTTTGATGAAGCCACGGTGACTACGGATGTAAAGGATTATTTAAATGCACCGGATGGAAAGCCCGCCAAGGTTGGACAGATCGCCGTGACCTACACGATTGTAGAAGGGCCGCAACAGAAGTTTGGCAGTGTAGACCTGGCGGGCGTCGATCCAAGCAGGCTGAAGGACGTGAAGGCGTTGATGAATACGCAGGCGGGACAGCCGTTTTCGCTGGTGACGCTGTCGGGAGATCGAGATACGGTGCTGCAGTATTATCTGGCGCATGGGTTCGACCAGGTGAAGGTGGAGATCAGGCAGAGCATTGAGTCCAAGGATGCAGACAAGACGGATGTCTCGCTGACGGTGACGGAGGGACAGCAGGTATTCGTCGACCGGGTGCTTCTGTCGGGCGCGGAGAAGACGAGGCCGAAGGAGGTGGAGGCGCAGGTCCTGGTGCATGCCGGTGATCCGCTGGACCAGACGGCGCTGTTGCAGACGCAACGGAATCTGTACAACATTGCGCTGTTCAACGAGGTGGTGGCGGCGGTACAGAATCCGGCGGGCGATGCTCCTCAGAAGAATGTGCTGCTGCAGTTGACGGAGGCGAAGCGGTGGAACGTGACGTATGGGTTTGGATTCGAGGCGCAGACTGGGACACCGTCGAATGGAATGATCTCGGAGGCATCGTGTATTCAGTTGATGCTGAACCCTTGCAATCAGCTGACGCAGGAAGGGAAGGTGGGAGTCAGCCCACGAGTGTCGCTGGACGTGTCGCGGATTAATCTGCGGGGAACGGAAGATTCGCTCACGCTGCACTCGTCGTATGGATTGCTGGAGCAGGTAGCAATCTTGACGTTGTTGAATCCGCACATTCGTCAAAGCAAAAATTTTAGTGCGTCGATCTCCGGCGGGTATTCGAATGTGCGGGACATCACCACCTTTGCGGCTTCGACGCTGCAAGGGGACTTTCGAATAACGCAAAAGTTCAGGGGCAGAGATACCTTTATCTACGACTTTCTCTACAGGCGAGTGGCAGTGGATCCGAACTCGTTGCAGGTTTCGGCGGATCTGATTCCGCTGCTGTCGCAGCCGGTGCGGGTGGGCGGACCGGGAGTGACGTGGTTTCACGATTCGCGGTCGCCGGGGCCGTTGGATGCGGTGAAGGGGAACTACACGACACTGCAGACGTTTATCGCTTCGTCGACGTTTGGGTCGCAGACTGATTTCTGGAAGTTGGACGGATCGAATTCGACGTACTACCAGTTTGGCAAACAGAAGTATGTGTTCGCTCGGAATCTGCGGATTGGATATGAGCAAGCCTGGGGTCCTAATCCGAATGAGGGGAATGAGGCCTGCCTGGGCGTGCTGCTAACAACCAATCCAAGTTGCAATGCGATTCCGTTGCCGGAGCGGCTCTACGCTGGTGGCGCGAATTCACTTCGTGGATTTCCGATCAACGGAGCGGGGCCGAGGGATTTGCAGACAGGATTTCCGGTGGGCGGATCAGCGGCGTTTGTGAATACGTTTGAGCTTCGGCTGCCGGCGCAGACGCTGCCATTGGTCGGCAATAGTGTGAACTTTGTGATCTTCAACGATATGGGAAATGTCTTTCAAAATGCGAGTGACATGTTCCCGAGTATTACGCGGTTTCATCAGCCGAATAAACAGACGTGCGCGAATGTGTCGGGAAGCATTGGGACGTGTAACTTCAACTATTTTTCCCAAACGGTGGGACTTGGCGCACGATACAGGACGCCGGTGGGGCCGATTCGTGTGGATTTCAGCTATAACTTGAATCCGCCGGTGTATCCGGTTATTTACGACTTTAATAACAACCCTCCGCATGAGGGACAGGCTTCGCATTTCAATTTTTTCTTCAGCATTGGAGAGAGCTTCTAGATGCGTTGGATAACGCACAATACGATGGCGCGATTGCTGCCTGGCCTGGTTGTGCCTGTTGTTATGGCTGGCCTGATGACGGAGCGCGGGTGGGCTTTTTCGGCGCAGGCGGCCGCTAGTACGCAGACGGTGGCGCCGCAGCCTGCTGCTGTACCTGCTGCTCCTTCTGCTTCTTCTGTTCCTAAACAGACTTCGAATCTGACCAGCAGCGTCGGGCAGGGCGTCATGCTTGACCGAGTCGTTGCTGTGGTGAATGGCGACGTGATTCTAGAGAGCGATGTGGATGAGGAGCGGCGGTTTGAGGAGATTCAACCGTACCGGAGAAGCGAAGCGGAGTTAGCACGAGAGAAGATGTTGGAGCGACTGATCGATCGGGCGCTCATCTTGCAGCAGGCAGTGTCGGAGCCTGAGGATGTCGTTACGGATCAGGAACTCGATGCTCAGCTTGCGGGTCTGCGAAGAGATATTCCTGATTGTAAGGAGTACCACTGCGAGACAGATGACGGGTGGCAGAAGTATCTCGCCATTCATGGGTTTACTGTCGAAGAGTTTCGGGAGCGGTGGCTGCTGCGCATGAAGTTGTTGAAGTTTATTGAGGTGCGCTTTCGAAGCGGGATCAAGATTACAAATGCAGAGATCAAGCAGTTCTACGATTCGAAGATGTTGCCGGAGTACGAGGAACGGAAGGTCACTCCGCCAAACATCGACACGATCTCAAAACGGATTGAAGAGGTGTTGTTGCAGCAGGAGGTGGGTGCGCTGCTGGTGGATTGGTTGAAGTCGTTGCGGGCGCAGGGCAGTGTGACGATTATGACTCCGGGGGAGGTTGCGCCATGAGCGACCTGGAGAAAAAACTGTCGGAAGAAAAAAAACTGCTCGAAGGAAAAGTTGAAGGCGAGATTGTTAAAGTAAAGCGCTCGTTCGCGAGGCGAATGGGCCTCTGGATGGCCTGGTTTTTCGTTTGTCTCGTGGTGCTGGCTGTGGTGGTATTTGGAGTGTTTGTCTGGTATTCGAAGACGGACGACTTCAACCGCCGGGTCGGCAAAGAAGTGGTTAAGGTGCTCGAGGATGCGACCGGCGGGAGGGTAGAGCTGGGCAAAATCAGCTTCGATTTACTGCACCTTGCGGTCGAGGCTGACGGCCTGATTATTCACGGACTGGAGGGGCTGGGTGAGGCGCCTTATATCGCAGTGGATAAGGTCCAGCTTCGCGTAGAGATCTTCGATTTCTTCACACGCATTGCGGGCAGCGAACTTGCGTCTCATGTTCGGTTGAACTATCTAAGCGTGGAGCATCCGCAGATTCATTTGATCGTAGATAAGGATGGGAAGACGAACCAGCCGGTGCCGAAGCATCCGAGTACCAGTAAGACGCCCGTCACGGATACGCTGCTGGATCTGAAGGCGCAAGAGGTTGTGGTGTCGAATGGAGTGGCTCTGCTGAATAACCGAGCGATTCCGTTCGATCTGGCTGCGCGGGATCTCAATGCGGAGGTGCACTACATCGCGTCGGATGATCGTTACGGTGCGACGATCGATCTGAAAGACCTGCGTACGAAGATGGCCAAGCGGGCGGAGGCGAGTTCCACGCTACACCTGACGGCGGAGCTTGGAAGAGATATGGTTGGGCTGCAAGGGCTAGAGTTCACTAGCGGTGCCAGCTCCAAATTAAATGTGACAGGGAGCCTGAAACATTTTGCCAATCCTGAGTGGCAGACGACAGTGAAGGGTACGCTCGATCTGAAACAGCTCTCTGTGCTGGCGAATGTAGATGGTCTGAATGCCGGATCTGTGGACCTGGATATAAATGGACATAACTGCACGACACCGCCGTCGGTGGCACAGAAGCACCCTCCTTTCTGGCGACGGAGTCATCCCAATGAGACTACGGTTCCTCCGCGACCGCTACCGCCGGATCCAGACTGCGCGGCAGGATATCTGGTGGTGGGAACGGCGAAGGTTCATAAAGCTTCATATAGGGACGAGAATGTGCGTCTGCATGACATAGATGGTGGGGGGACGCTGCATGTGACCCCGACCGAATTGTTGCTGACTGCGCTAACCGGGTATCTGCCGGGCGGTGGGAGCGCGGCGGGTGAGTTGAGAATTGCGAACTGGCTGGGCGAGGTGCCATCGCAGGATGTAGCGAAGAACTCGCCTACGACGAAGGCCGCGGTGGCGACGGCGAATACGACTGCGAAGGCTGTGGGGGCGAAGGCTCCGGTAGAAGGAAAGATTGCGGTGCCGCAGGTGCATACGGCACATGCTTATTTGACTGCGGTCGTGACGAAGATTCCGCTGCGCACCATTATGGATGTGACGGCACCTGAGGACTATGGCGATCTTGGGTTCGATACTGCGGTGAGCGGGCCAGTCAAGGTGGAGTGGGGCGGCCCGGCGAAGTATGTCGCGGATACCGTGGAGGTGGATGGGAACCTGACGTTTGCACCGACGGGCGTGAAGCGACGCGGCGCGTTGAATGATGTGCCGGTGACCGGGCAGACGCAGGCGCACTACTCGGGGCGTAATGAGACGGTGCGAATACAGCGGGTTTCGCTGCAGATGCCGGAGACGAACTTTGAGGCGTCGGGGATATTGGGCGTGAACGAGGGTGATCCGCTGACGGATCTGAAGGTCGATATGACGGTACGTGATCTCTCGGAGTACAACCAGCTGCTGACGACACTCGATCTTGAGGGCAATGGGAAGAGAGGTACGGCAGCGATACCCGTCGTTTTGCATGGTGCGATGCAGTTCAACGGGACAGCGAAGGGGCAGATCGCCGATCTCGATGTGAAAGGACATCTGCAGGCGACGAATGCGGAGTTCAAGCTGGGGACGACGGATGTTCTGATGGATTCGGTCGTGACTGATGCGGAGTATTCGCCGAATAGTGGAGTGGTTGTGGCGAGTTCGACGATCAAACGTGGAACTGCGGTCCTGAATTTGGTTGGCAAGATTGCGCCACGGAAGGTGGTGTCGCGGCGCGGCGTTACGACGTACTTGTGGGATGACGGGATGGCTCTGGATGCCACGGCGCAGGTGTCCGACGCACAGATCGTTGACGTGATGCAGATCGCAGGACAGCAGGGGAAGGTTCCACTGACGGGAATGATTGCACTGAATGGCCACGCGGTTGGAACGTTACGGAGTTTGAGTGGTGGTGGCCATCTTTCGTTGATGAATGGTGTTGCTTACGGCGAACCATATGAGTCTGCCGTGGCGGACGTGACAGTGCAAGGGAAGGATTTGGAAGCGAACAACGTTGTGCTCAAGATGCATGGAATGCAGGTTGCCGGTAACGGTGGGTACGACATGGGAACGGACCGTCTGCATGCTCATATTGCTGGACATGACATTTTGCTGTCGAAGTTTTCGACGGTGCAGAAGGCGAAGTCTGAGGTGGATGGTACGTTGAGCTTCGTTGCAGACGCGAGTGGAACGATGACGCAGCCAGGGCTGAAGGCAGATTTGAAGCTTGCAGGCGTGACGTATCGCGGGCAGGGAATTGGCGAGGCTGCTGTCGAGGCGCATAGTCAGGGTGATGTGGTGTACTTCTCTGCGAACTCGACGCTGGTCGGGGCGAAGCTGGATGCCTCGGGACAGACGCGGCTGACCGGGGGCTACGATACGCAAGCGAAGCTTACGGTGGCGGGGCTGAATATTGGCAAGCCGCTGGCAATGTTTGGTCCGGCAAGTATGAAGGCGGAGTCGATGATCAACGGGACGGCTACGGTGAGCGGCCCGCTGAAGACGCCAAAGGCTCTGAGTGGAGAGGCTGAGTTCAGCCAGGTGGATGTGAAGCTGCAAGGGGTTGAGTTGAAGGCAGCTGAGCCGCTGCGGGTGGGGCTGCGCGATGGTTTAGCAACGCTCGAACAGGTTCACATTACCGGGCAAGATACCGACATGAGAGCGAGCGGTACGGGGGAGCTGTTTGGGGGCACCGATCCGAAGGGTGGCAAGTTGGATGTGAAGGCGGTCGGAAGTGTCAGCATGGCGTTGCTTCACACGTTCGACGACGACATTATCTCCACGGGGAAGGTTGAATTTACGGTTGCCGCGGGTGGGCATGTGATGAATCCCGAACTGACGGGGAAGGTTCAGTTCGACAATGTGAATATTGCGATCGATGGTGTGCCGAACGGGTTGAGCAATATGAATGGGACGCTGGTGTTCAACGACGATCGACTACAGGTTCAGAGTCTAACCGCAACTACGGGCGGAGGGACGTTGAAGATCGGTGGGTCAATTCGCTATCGGAATGGGGTGTACGCCGATCTGACTGCGACAGGCGACGTGGTGCGTGTGCGGCTGTATGGATTAAGCGCGACGGCGAATGCAAATCTGAAGTTGCAGGGGGGGACGGAGAGCGCGTTGTTGAGCGGCACAATTTTGATAACTCGGTTTGGGATCGGCGCCGACGTAGACTTCGCGGCGTTTGGCTCGGCGGGTGGGGTGAGTGCGCCACCTGATCCGAATTCGCCCGCGAACAAGATTCGGCTGGATGTGCATGTGACAAGCGCTCCGCAGCTCGATTTTCAGAACTCGTATGCAAAGCTGGCGGGTACGGTCAATCTGCAGATTCGTGGGACGGCCGCTGTGCCTTCTGTGCTTGGGCGGATCGAGATTAACGAAGGTAGTGCAACCTTTGCAGGCACCAAGTACCAGCTGCAGCGGGGGGACATTTACTTTACCAACCCGGTGCGAATCGACCCGATCATCGATCTGGATGCGACGGCGCAGGTGGAGAACTATGACATTACGATTGGGCTGCATGGGACGGCGACAAATCTGAAGCCGACGTATCGATCGGAGCCTCCGCTGAGTGAATCTGATGTGTTTGCGCTGCTCGCTCTGGGTAGGACGCAGGAGGAGGCGCAACTCTATCAAGAACGACAGGCGCAACAAGGGACCGACCCAACGACGAGTGCGTTGCTGGGCGGCGCTTTGAACGCCACTGTGAGCAATCGTGTTGAGAAATTGTTTGGGGTTGGCAGTGTGAAGATCGATCCGGCGTTCGTAGGAACGCTGGGTGGTTCGTCGGCCAGGATTACTGTGCAGCAGCAGCTGTCACGGCAGATTACAGCTACGTTTGCGACAAACGTGAACACGTCGGCGCAGCAGTTGATTCAGGTGCAGTATGACTTGAACCACGATAATTCGATTGTGGTCGGGCGCGATGAATCGGGTGTTTTCAGTATTGTTTATAAGCTTCGAAAACGATATCGCTAGGCGGGCGGGGCGAAAATTGCATCGTACGGAGTGCGACCTGCAGCGGCGATTCCACAAGTGTGTGGATCTGGCTGCCGGAACTTCTGGAGGAAAGACAATGAGTTGGACGAAGTATGTTGGACGTAAGGTTTTGATGGGGTTTGCCGGCGTGTTGATGATGGGTGGAGTCGCGAGTGGAGTCGCCCAGACCGCTGCCGCGAACGTTGCCAATGGGCCAAACGATGCGCAGATTCAGGCGGAGGTAATGAAGGCGCTGGATAACAAGAGATTCAAAGATGTTAAAAGTTCGGTGCAGAGCGGCGTTGTGACGTTGTCGGGAACGGTTGACCTGTATAGCGCAAAGGTGGATGCAGATGACCGGACGCATCATCGCAAGAATGTGAAGGGCGTTGAGAATCTGATTGAGGTCGCGGGGCCGACGGTCGACGATACAACGCTGCGTGACAAGCTAGCGGAGAAGCTGGCATACGATCGCGTGGGCTATGGGACGACGGCTTTTAATGCGTTTACGATTGGCGTGGAAAACGGTGTTGTGACGTTAGGTGGGACGGCGTACGGGCCGACGGATAAGGACTCTGCGATCAGTCTGGTCGAGAACTATATGGGAGTGAAGGATGTGATCGACAACATCGAGGTCGCGCCGGCGTCTCCGATGGACGAACGGATTCGGTTGGCAGAGGCGCGAGCGATCTACGGTGCGACTCAGCTAAACAGATACGCCATTGATCCCGCGAAGCCTATTCGAATCACGGTGGTGAATGGGAATGTGACACTGTCGGGCGTCGTGGATTCGCAGGCCGACAAAGATGTAGCGAATATAAAGGCCAATACAGTTTCGGGAGTATTCAAGGTAGTGAATAACCTGGAAGTGGCTGGCGGTTCGCCAGAGAAATCAGACAAATAGGTCGGTTTCGGCAGTTTGAGCCGCGTCGGCACTGTCGGCGCGGCTCAATTCTTTTACGATAGAGAGATGGCATCACTTTGGAAGAGTACGGTTGTAACGCTGGAGATGATCAAGTGGGAGCACTCGGTGTTTGCGTTGCCGTTTGCGTTGACGGGAGCGGTACTGGCTGCGGGCGGGTGGCCGACGCTGCGGGTACTCGGTTGGATCATCGTATGTATGGTCGCGGCTCGGTCTGCGGCGATGGCGTTCAATCGGTTGGCTGACGCGCAGTTGGATGCGGCAAATCCAAGGACGGCGATGCGGGCTCTCCCTGCCGGTAGTTTGAGTATGGGGTTTGTCGGCGGATTTGTTGTCGTGTCCATTGCTCTTTTTGTAGTGGGTGCGGCGATGTTGAACCGGCTGACTCTGGAGTTGGCGCCTGTAGCGTTGCTGGTGGTTCTGGCGTACAGCTACATGAAACGGGTGACGCGGTGGTCGCACATTGTGCTGGGACTGGCGTTGGGAATTGCGCCTTCGGCTGCGTGGATCGCGGTGAGGGGATCACTCGACGCGAGAATCGTAGTTCTGACGGCTGCGGTGATGCTGTGGGTCGGTGGATTTGATGTGTTGTATGCGTGCCAGGACTTCGAGCATGATCGCCAGGCGGGACTAAACAGCGTGCCCCAGGCTTTTGGGCTGAAAGCAGCGTTCTGGATTGCGCGTGGCATGCACCTGGGTATGTTGCTGCTGCTTTGCTGGTTGATGAAATTGTTTGGTCTGGGCGCGGTTGCTATGGTGGGCTTGGGTCTTGTCGCGAGTCTGCTGCTCTATGAGCACTCGATCATTTCGCCGAAGGATTTGAGGCGAATGAATGCGGCATTCTTCACGTTGAACGGAGTGATTTCAGTCGTGTTCTTCGGATTTGTCGCTGCGGATGTTTTGATGAGGAGATAGAAAGGCCCGCGTTTGCGGGCCTTTAGTGAGGCATCGTGCGATTAGCTGCGATGTTCACGCTTCAGGTTGTCTAACTTCTCATTGACTGAGTTCTTGACGTTTTGAGCTGCATCAGCGATCTTTTCGCGCATGTTGTGAGCTGAATTTTCTGCGCGATGTTTAAGGTCGTCACCTTCAACAACAGCTCGACTGTGACTGTCGTCGTTGACAACGGCTGCGGTGTCTTTCGCATTACCCCAGGTTTCTTTAGCGGCACCTTTGACTTGATCGGCTACGCCAGAGTTAGCAAGTTTTTGGTTGCCAACTGCTTCGCCTACGCTCTGTTTAATCTTTCCGGCTACCTGGTCGAATTTTCCTTCAATCTTTTCGCTGTTCATGATTTGCTCCTTACTTCGATGAATTGGGAGGGCTGCTTATGAGGTACAGGGTCTGCTAAAGCGCTCGTCTACCAGACATCAGGTTGAAGATGAGCACGATGATGGCAAGGACAAGAAGGATGTGAATCCATCCGCCGAGGGTGTAACTGCTGACGAGTCCTACGACCCAGAGGATGAAAAGAATAATGGTGATTGTCCAAAGCATTTCGTTCTCCTAGACGATTGCCGGTTTTAGCATCTCCGGTTCGCAGTAATGGTATTCAGAAGCTCAGGCCCTTCATGTGGTAAGTTGCGGGGCGTCGCAGGCGGGTTGCCGCGGCGAAGAATAAAATGTGAATTCATAAAGAAATCGACGGGGTATCGGATTGAAGATAGCAATTCAAGGTGAGCTTGGCTCAAACAGCCATATGGCGACTGTCGAGATGCTGGGCAACCATGAGGATGTGGAGATCATCGCTTGTGCGTTATCCGGGCAGGTGCTGGCGAAGGTCGTGTCAGGTGAAGTCGATGGAGCGGTTCTTCCGATCGAGAACAGCCTGCATGGATCGGTGGCGGAACACTATGATCTGCTGCTTGAGATGCCGGTCCGGATCGAGCGAGAGAGCCTGATGCGGATTCGACATAACCTGATTGCGATGCCGGGAGTGAAGCTGGAGCACGTGCGGCGAGTGATGTCGCATCCGGTGGCTTTGTCGCAGTGTCGTCGATTTTTGGCGGCGCATCCTGAGCTTGAGGTTGTGTCGTTTTACGATACGGCTGGAAGTGTGAAGCACCTGATGCAGGAGAGTTTACGAGATGCTGCCGGAGTCGCTCCGGAACTGGCGGCCAGAGAATATGGCGCGGAGATCCTTGTCCGTGGGGTGGAGGATCATGCGGAAAACTTCACCCGATTTCATCTGGTGCGAAGAGAGGGTAACGCCCTCGATGAGCCGCTTGCAGCGGAGGCAAACAAGATGACCTTGGCGTTTGCTATCGAGCACCGGCCGGGAACCTTGGCGGGAGCGCTGCAAAGACTGGCGGAGGTTGGAGTCGATTTGACCAAGATTGAGTCGCGGCCGGTTCCTGGTAGTCCGTGGGAGTATGTGTTTTATGTCGATGTGCGGTTTGATTCCGCCGCGAAGGCTGCCGCTACTCTTGCTGCTTTGCATGAGCATTGTCGGATGGTGAAGGTGTTGGGGCGTTATAAGGCTGCGTAGAACTGGATTATGTTGGAGCTGGTAGGTAGCATTCGGGCAAATAGAGGCGTAGGATGCCGAATACTGTTGGCGTTCGCCCCGCCTGAAAGAGACCTTTTCTGCCGGGTCCGGGGGCTTCTTTGGATTGGGCCCTGCTTAGGCTTACTGCGTTTTCGGCTTAGCGAGGTTGCTTTTAGGCTGCAATTCGATATTCCACTGATGAATATGGGCTTATGGCCGATGACGGGGAAGATGAAACACGTTTTCGACTAAGAGGAGCCGGATTTGCGACCAGATGAAGACTTGCTGCATCGAATAGTGGATAATCTGATAGAGGTACACTCAATGCCAAGCGACTTTGTAAGTGTAATTCAGCCGACAGCAGCAAAAACCAGCGAGGGGTCCAGCGATGAAGTGACCGGGAAACGTCCTGTTCCCGTGTTGCCGGTGCGGGATACTGTTTTATTTCCTCATGCAGTACTGCCCCTGACCGTGGGGCGCGAGAGCTCGATCCAGTTGATTCAGTCGCTGGGCGAGGAGAAGACCATTTTGGTGGTGGCGCAGCGGGATGCACGGCAGGATTCGCCCGTGGCGGCTGATCTGTTTGCCACCGGCACGCGAGCGACGGTGCATAAGGTCGTCAAGATGCCGAACCAAAGCCTTTTTGTCTTTACAGAGGGCAATGAGCGGGTGCATCTGGGTGAGTTTGCGCAGCTGACGCCGTTTATGACGGCAGAGTATGAGGCAATTCCGGATGTCGAGCCACAGCAGACGCCGGAGGCTGAGGCGCTGCAGCGCAACGTCGTGAGCCAGTTTCAGCAGATCGTGACGTCGTCTCCTACTCTGAGCGATGATCTGCAGACGATTGCGATCAACATTGATGAGCCCGGGCGGCTGGCGGACTTTATTGCGTCGTCGCTGCCATTTCTGACGACGACCGACAAGCAGGAGCTGTTGGAGACGCCGGATGTTTCGGCTCGGCTGGAGCGCATCAACAAGCATCTTGCGAAGGAGCTTGAGGTGCAGCAGTTGCGCAACAAGATCCAGACTGAGGTGCAGGATTCGGTGCAGTCGTCGCAACGGGACTACTACCTTCGTGAGCAGTTGAAGGCAATTCAGAAGGAGCTGGGCGATCAGGACGACACCCAGAAGGACATCGCTGAGCTGAAGGAGAAGATTGAAAACGCAGGGATGCCGGAGGAGACGAAGAAGGACGCGCTGAAGGAGCTCGGGCGTTTGAGCCGGATGAATCCTGCGGCTGCGGACTACTCGTTGACCAGAAACTACGTGGAGTGGCTGGCGGTGTTGCCGTGGTCGAAGACCTCTTCGGGAGAGGTAGACATTCTGAAGGCTAAGGGAATCCTCGATGAGGATCATTACGGGCTGAAGAAGGTGAAAGACCGCATTCTGGATTACCTTTCGGTACGGCGTTTGAAGCCGGATATGAAGGGGCCGATCCTTTGCTTCGTTGGGCCTCCGGGCGTGGGTAAGACTTCGCTGGGGCGTTCGATTGCAAAGGCGCTGGATCGTAAGTTCTCGAGGATCTCGCTGGGCGGTATGCATGATGAGGCGGAGATTCGTGGACATCGGCGGACTTATATTGGCGCGCTGCCGGGTCAGATTATTCAGCACCTGAAGCGGGTCGAAGTGAAGGACCCTGTGTTCATGCTCGATGAGATCGATAAGCTGGGACGCGACTTTAGAGGAGATCCTGCGAGCGCGTTGCTTGAGACGCTGGATCCGGAGCAGAACAATACGTTCCGCGACAACTATCTCGATCAGCCGTTTGATTTGAGCAAAGTGCTGTTTATCTGCACGGCGAACCAGTTGGACACGATTCCCGGGCCACTGCTCGATCGTATGGAGATCATTGAACTGACTGGTTACACGGAAGAGGAGAAGGTGAACATCGCCATCAAATACCTTATTCCGCGGCAGATCAAAGAGAACGGGATAACGGAAGCGAACATCGAGTTTCCGAAGGAGAGCGTGCATCTGATTGCGCGACACTACACGCGGGAGGCGGGTGTTCGTAAGCTCGAGCAGCAGATTGGAACGGTGTGCCGCAAGGTTGCGCGCAAGATTGCGGAGGGCGCAACGGAGAAGGTTGTGATTACTCCGGAGATCGTCCATGAGTTCCTTGGTGGCATCAAGGTGCGCGTGGATACAGAGATTGCTGAGCGAACCAAGCGAGCCGGCGTTGCTGTCGGACTTGCGTGGACACCGGCGGGCGGCGATGTGTTGTTCATCGAAGCGAACCGGATGAAGGGTAAGGGCGGCTTCACGATCACTGGTCAGATCGGTGATGTGATGAAGGAGAGCATGCAGGCGGCGTTGACCTGGGTGCGCTCGAATGCCGCGTCGTTAGGGCTCGATGAGGACTTTACCAAGGATACGGACCTGCATATTCATGTGCCTGCAGGTGCGATTCCGAAGGATGGTCCATCGGCTGGTGTGACGATGGCGACTGCGTTGGTGAGTCTGTTGACGGACACTCCTGTGCATCCGCTGACGGCGATGACGGGTGAGATAACGTTGAGCGGCAATGTGTTGCCGGTTGGCGGAATCAAGGAGAAGTTCCTTGCGGCGAAGCGGGCCGGCGTGCGGGATGTGATTCTGCCGACGGACTGCAAACAGCAGGTGGATGAGGACTTAACGCCGGATCAGACGGCGGGCGTGACGATTCATTACGCTACCCGGATTGAGGATGTGCTGTCGGTTGCTCTTCCGAAGACGCAGCGGGAGAAGGCGCAGGATGAAGTGGTTCGTGAAGAGGTACTTCACGCGACTGTGTAAGACCTGCTGTCGGCGAGATAAAAATAGGGCGGTTCGGCGGTTGCCGGGCCGCCTTTTTTCTTTCTTTTTTCGTTTTTTTCTGGCGTGGTGGAGTGGCGATTTTACTGGGGGTTTTGCAGAAAAGCGGTGTTTTTGTGTGGTGTTTTGGTGGCGAAAACGTGGTGAATTGCATGGTAGATCTGGTGCATTGCAGACCACTTTTTGAGCGTCTAAAAAAGTGACACGTTTTTGAACTTTATTTTTGGCTGGTGACGGCGATGATGACGATTGGGCACTCGACTCTGGAGATTGAGGCGTTTGTGCGGGCGCTTCGGGAGAACGAGTGCTCGACTTTGGTCGATGTGAGGCGATATCCGGGATCGAAGAGGTATCCGCAGTTTGGGCAGGAGCGGTTGTTTGCTTCGGTGGTGAGTGCGGGGATACGTCCGGTGTGGCGGGTGGGGTTGGGCGGGCGCAGGGCAGCTCGGAAGGACAGCGTGAATACCGGATGGAGGAATGAGAGCTTTCGAGGGTATGCGGATTACATGCAGACGCCGGAGTTTAGTGCAGAGGTCGACTGGTTGATGGGGTTGCCGGAGCTGGATGCGACGGTGGTGATGTGTGCGGAGGCGGTGCCGTGGCGGTGTCACCGGTCGCTGATTGGTGATGCGGCGCTGGCGAGGGGTGAGGTGGTGGAAGATATCTTTGTGACGGCGGGTGGTGGGAGTTCGCGACGGGTGCATGAGATGACGGAGTTTGCGCGGGTGGACGGCGAGAGGGTTTGGTACCCCAGGGAATCGCATCCTGAAGCGACGTTGTTTGCAGAGTGAGTTGGGCAGATGCGCTGAACGTTCTGCGGTTTTACGGCAGTTCAATTTGCTGAGGTTTAGCTGCGCGTATCTTGTTGCACGATCGCTGTGACAAATTTGTGACAAAGCTTCGCTACAATAGCGGGGTGCGACGTCTTCTCAGCATCGTGTTGCTTTTCATCTTCAGCTTCCCGCTGATTTCGCCCGTCCTGGCCCTTACGGGTGGATCCGATGCGAATCTGCCGGCCTGCTGCAGACGCGGCGGCGCACATCACTGCATGCTGAAGATGCGGACTGCAGAGTCCACTGGATCGGAAGTGAGCCTCTCGGCTATTCCACCGCGGTGCCCGGCGTTTCCGGCGGCGGTTGCGCCGATCAAACATGGTGACCTGTCGTTCCATGCGGCATCGCTCATCTTCGCAGAGATCGTAAACCACCCCTCCGCTCGAACACAGACCGAGGCCCGCGCCCGCGTGGCTCTCGATCGTTCCCGTCAAAAGCGTGGTCCTCCCGTAGATCTTCTCTAGCCGAACGGCATTCGACTCTTCTCCGACTTCTGAAGCGAGATGGGTCGTACGCCTTCCTTCTATTGAAGTTCCAGCCCTGTCAGCTCTCTGACGAGGAAACCATGCGCAAGCTTGTACTACTTTGTCTCTGGTCCCTTCTTCTGGGTACCACTGCGGCCTATGCCACTATCTTCGGCCAGCTTCACGGAGTCGTTCACGACCCGCAACATCGTCCTATCGCCGGCGCTCGCGTCGTGCTGCAGGCTTCTACCTCTGCCTACACGCAAAGTACCGTCACCAATCAGGACGGATCTTTCACGCTTTCCTCGATCCCGCTGGGGGATTACGTTATTACCGTCTCGCAGTCTGGCTTCGCGAGCAGGAAAGAGACTCTTACGCTGGCTTCGGACACAGCGCCTGCGTTGCACTTTGAGCTGCAGGTTGGCACGGTGCAACAGTCTGTCTCGGTGGAGAATCCCGCTTATACGGCCAACGTCAATACTGTCACTCCTACTACGCTGGTCGATCGCGAGACGATTGCCCTGACGCCTGGTTCAGACCGCACCAACTCGCTTTCGATGATTACCGACTACACTCCCGGCGCCTATATCACCCACGACATGCTGCATATGCGCGGGGGACACCAGGTGAGTTGGCTGATTGATGGCGTGGAAGTGCCCAATACAAATATCGCGAGCAATCTGGCTGCACAGATCAGCCCAAAGGATATCGACTACATCGAGATTCAGCGTGGCAGCTATACGTCTGATATCGGCGACCGTACGTATGGGGTGTTCAATGTTGTGCCTCGTACTGGGTTCGAGCGGAATCGCCAGGCTGAGCTTATCGTCACGGCTGGTAATTTTTTCCAGACTGACGATCAGCTTAACTTTGGGGACCATACGGAGAAGTTCGCCTACTACGCCAGCCTGAATGGGAATCGCAGCGACTATGGACTTGCACCGCCGGTCGGTGAGGTTCTTCATGACGCTACGAACGGCTATGGTGGGTTTGCGTCCTTGATCTACAACGGAAGCGCGAAGGATCAGTTTCGGCTGATGACTCAACTGCGCAACGATTATTTTCAGATTCCGTATGATCCGGATCCGAACAGCTTCGGGAATCAGCAGTTCGATTCGAGTGGGTTACGTGATGGCCAGCATGAGAGCGATGCGATTGTGGCCTTCACGTGGCTCCGTACTTTCAATCCATCTACTGTGCTACAGGTGTCGCCATTCTACCACTACAACAAGGCCAACTATGAGTCGAACCCTAACGACACACCTGTAGCTACTACTGCGGATCGCTCTTCGACCTATGGTGGCGCGCAAGCTTCCATCACGACTGCGATTGCGCGTAATACGATTCAGGCTGGTCTGTACTCCTTCGGCCAACACGATAACTATCTCTTTGGCGCGATCTTCAACGACGACAGTGGCAATGCGAACTTCACTAAGCCCGACTCGGCGAGCGGTGGTGTGATCGAGGAGTACATCTCCGACAACTTCAAAGCCACTTCGTGGCTTACACTTATCGCGGGTTTGCGCGAGACGCGCTTCCAGGGCGAGTTTAGTGAGAATGCAACTGACCCACGGTTCGGCGTCGCGGTCCGCGTTCCGAAGTTGAACTGGGTGTTTCGTGCGTTTTATGGGCGTTATTATCAGCCTCCTCCGCTGCTGACTGCGGCGGGGCCGATTGTGCAGTTTGCAAATGACAACAACACCGACTTTGCTCCGCTTCACGGAGAGCGTGATGAAGAGCACCAGTTCGGAGTTCAGATTCCGCTTCGCGGCTGGGTGCTCGACGTCGATACGTTCAAGACTCGGGTTAATAACTTTCTTGACCACTCGAACGTCGGCAACTCCAGCATCTATTTTCCGGTGACGGTCGATGGTGCGCTGATTCGTGCGTGGGAGCTTAGTCTTCGCTCGCCGCGTCTGTGGCACTTTGGGCAGGCGCATCTTGCTTACTCGAACCAAATCGCGGAGCAGAGGGGAGCGATTACTGGTGGCCTGATCTGCGTGCCGATTACTTCGCCTGAGTGTGATGTTGACCCCGGCTACACGCCTGTCGACCACGATCAGCGCAATACTTTGAATGTGGGTTTCAATGCGACACTACCGTGGCAAGTGACTGCATCCACCAATGTCTACTACGGTTCTGGGTTTACGAATGGTAATCCTGATCCCGCGACGCCTTACCCGAATGCCTATCTGCCGCAGCATACGAGCGTCGATCTTTCGGTTGGCAAGAGCTTTGGTGAAAAGCTGACGGCCTCTGTGACCGCGACTAACTTGGCGAACTATCGCGTGCTGCTCGATAACAGCCTTACGTTTGGCGGGTTCCACTTCAATGATCCGCGCCAGATTTATGGCGAAGTGAAGTATCGATTCAAGTATTAGATTGCGACAAAAAGGGGGAAGGTGCTGGCGCCGATTGAGTTAATCGAGTTGCAGATCTTCGCCGGGAGCAGAGTTCAAATATTTGATTACTGCGCTTAGCAGGTTGGTTCGACGGAGTGCGGCTTGTGTGATCCATTCGATGTGCTGCCGGTTGGTTTCGGCGACGATTGTGGAGCCGATCAGTAAGTCTTCACTCTGATTTGCTCCGAGGGTTCGCGCAAGGTGGATGTATTGTGCGCGGGCCTCTTTGTCTTCGATGGTTAGAAAGCCGCGATGAATGCCCTCTGCTACGCATCGGTTTAACATCTGCTCGGCGGCTTGTTGCGCGGGGCGTAGATCCCACGGCTGCATGCAGGCTTTGCCTTCGACCTGCTCCGGTCTGCTGGTGATTTCGAGCGCGGCGCTGAGGTCGGGTTTGAGGAACTCGAAGGGTGTGAGGATGGGATCGATCTTGAGGATCCAACGAAGGACTCTGACGTCTTCGATGCGGATGATTCTTGGCCAGACGGCGTCCCACTTCCAAGTGCCTTCGGGTGACATGAGGAGGTCGCGCTCTTCGGTGGAGAGTGTCTGCCAGAGCTCGGGGCGGCGGGCGAGATCGAGGGTGCGGCGGCGACAGTCGCCTTGACGGCGCGGATCGATTTTGCCCATGCGGTGCAGATTTTCGTTGTCGGCGCGGGCGACCACGACGGCTTTGCAGAGGAGGATGTTTGCGAGGCGGATGCGATGCTCGCGGAGGTCGTTGATCTCGAGCGCTGATGGGGAGGAGAGGGAGAGGATGCTCTCTTTGTCGCGCGCGTTTTTTTTGTTGATGAGGATGGCGAGACCGATTGCCGCTGCGACGACTGCCATCAGGCAGATTGTGCCCCAGAGGCCGAGGTAGGTGAAGGTCCAGAGCAGATAGGCGATGTAGGACAGGAGAGCGAAGGCACCGAGCAGATTGCTCAAAGCACGTTTGTCTCGCGTGGCACGGCGAACTGCCAGCGATAGATTTCGCCAGAAGAGTTCGGAGTGGTTCATTGGATGGGCAATTTTAGCCTATTTTTTTGTGGCTGTCGAACGAATAAAGCTGTGATTGCTGCGAAATCTGGTGCGATGGCTGTTGGGACGGTCGTCAGATATGCTCTTTGAATGCGTGTTCGTGTGCTGTACTTTGGTGTGCTGCGGGAGAGGCTGGGGGGCGACCAGGAGTTTCTTGAACTAATAGATTCGGCTACCGTTGCGGGCGTTTTGAACGTCTACAAGGAGCGCGTGCCGGGGTTTGCCTGGGATTCGATCGCTGTAGCGGTGAACCAGGAGTATGCGCGGGCGGAGGTTGCGTTGCGCGATGGCGATGAAGTGGCGCTGCTGCCGCCGGTGAGTGGCGGGATTGAGGGCTAGGAACGATGCGGATTGAGATTACAGATGATGTGATTCCGGCGGAGGAGATTGTGCTGGAGAGCAAGGCGGGCGCCGATGGAGCGGTGTGCGTCTTCGACGGGATTGTTCGGGATAATACGCGGGGGCGGAAGACGCTTTACCTCGACTATGAGGCTTATCGGGAGATGGCGCTCGGGAAGATGCGGGCGCTTGCGGAGGAGTCGCTGGAGAAGTTCGGAGTCCGGGATGTGGCGTTGGTGCATCGGCTGGGACGGCTGCATGTGGGGGAGACGAGTGTGCTGATTGTGGTGGCTTCGGCGCATCGCGGGGCGGCGTTCGATGCTTGTCGATGGCTGATTGATACGTTGAAGACGACGGTGCCGATATGGAAGAAAGAGCAGTTTGAGGATGGGGCAATTTGGGCGGATGGAGAGCCGTTCCCGAGCGAGATTGGTCTGGCGAAAGATGCTGAGGCTAAGGCGCAATCGGCGGACGGGGAGCCATTTTCTCAAGCCGCCGGTTTAGTGGGTGGGCGCGGGGAGGAGAGTGGTCGTCCTTCGGACGAGGCTCACATTTCGGAATCGAGATATGGGGCACCCGGTGATGAGCCGGCGGGGCAGCAGGTCAGCGGAGTTGTGCGTGATGGGGGAGTGCGGTGAAGTTGCTTGTTGGGGCTCTGGCTGGATTGTTGATGGTGCATGGGGAGTTGCTTTCGCAGGCGCCGATAGTGAGGAGGCCACCACCGCAGGCTGGGGCACAGGCTCCGCAGAGCAACGAAGATCAGGTGCCGACGATCAAGGTTGAGACGCGGCTGGTGAATGTGGCGTTGAACGTGGTCGATGCGAAGGGTTCGCCGGTGGGTGGGTTGGGGCGGGATGACTTTGAGATTCTGGAGGATGGGAAGCCGCAGAAGATTGCTGTGTTTGAGAAGGAGTCGTCGACGCCGCTGTCGATTGTGTTGGCGATCGATGCCAGCGAGAGCGTGATGACGAGTGAACGGCTGGAGAAGGAGGCGGCGAAGCACTTCGTGAATGCGCTGCTGAGGGAGCAGGACGAGCTTGATTTGATGGAGTTCTCTGAGGTGGTGCGTGAGGTTGTGCCGTTTACAAATCAGAAGAAGCGGATTGAGAGCGGGTTGAGTGAGATTCATACGGGAGCGGCGACGGCGTTGTATGACGCGATCTATCTGGCGTCGCAGAAGCTGGATGGGACGTCGTTGGCGAATGGGCGACGGCGGGTGGTGGTGCTGATTACCGACGGTGGAGATACGGTGAAGGGGGCGCGGTATACGCAGGCGCTCGAACAGGCGCAGAGGGCGGGTGCGATGGTGTACTCGATCATCATTGTGCCGATCTATGCCGATGCGGGGCGGAATACCGGTGGGGAGCATGCTCTGATTCAGTTGGCCAACGATACCGGGGGGAAGTACTACTACGTTGTGGATCCTAAGGATCTGGAGCCGGCGTTTGCGCATGTGTCGGACGATCTGAGGACGCAGTATTTGTTGGGGTACTATGCGCCGAACCGAGGGGCGGATACTTCATTTCGGTCGATTAAAGTGCGGATGTTGGATACCGAGCTGCAAGGCAAGTATCAACTGCAGTATCGGAAGGGGTATTACGCGGATGCGCATTAGGAACAGTGTGCTTGTACGTGTGGTTGGGTGTTTGATTGCACTATTGACGGTGCCAGTTGCTCATGCGGCTGAGATGAGAGATTTTGCCGGGACTTGGGCGAGGCGGTTAGGAGCGCGCAACATATTCGTGCTGCGTTTGGTGCAGGATGGCGAGAGTATGAGCGGAAGTTGGGAGCGTCCGGCAAAGTTTTCAAATAACGGTTATGGGTTTGCAAATATCCGCGGGGGCGTGCGGAAGGACAAGGTGTCTCACCTTCGGATGGTTGATGGGGCTTTGCACTTTACCGTTCAGAACGCCAACGACCCGAAGGACGTGGACGCATATGTGATGCGGGTGGATGGGGCTCGGGCAATGGTGATGTTTGACGATCTTCCTGCGGACGATGCAGAGGAGCCTGATGTGTTTGAACGAGTCAAAGTTGGAGCGACGGTGGCGCTGGATTGGGAGCCCAACCGGCTTTATACCGCACACGACTCCGATGTCTCGAACGCGGAGATGGAGGCGATCTATAAAGAGGATCAACGCGTTCGGTCGGTAGAGAATATCGATTGGGCGATGGTGAACAAGACTGATGCAGAGCGCCAAGAGCAGACACGCAGGCTGCTGGCCATCGGTTCGCTGCACACTGGTAAAGACTTCGAAGAGGCTGCGTTTGTGTTCCAGCACGCAGATACTGCTAACGATTATCTGCTGGCTCATACCCTGGCGATTGTGGCTGTGTCGAAGGGAGATGCGACCGCCGTCTTCATCGCTGCGGCTACCCTGGATCGGTATCTCTGGAAGGTGGGTCAAAAGCAAGTGTTTGGGACGCAGTACTCTGGCGATGCGAAACATGAATTCACGCAGGAGCCCTACGATCGTGAGTTAGTGTCGGATGCGCTGCGTGAGCAACTAGGAGTAGCTTCGCAGGCCTCGCAACTGATGCAACTGAAAGCATATCAATCACAATCGCAAAAATGAGATCAGGCGTCGGCGTAGTTGCGATCGACGACGGAGTGGATTTGGGTGATTACGTTGGCGGGGAAGCCGCCCTCGAAGGCGTGGCGGCGGATGACCTCTTCGTCGGGCGCGATGTAGATGCAGTAGATCTTGTCGGAGGTGACGAAGGAGGTGAGCCACTGAACTTCGGTGTCGATGCCTCGGAGGGTGCGGCATGAGCTTTCGGAGATGGCGGTGAGTTGCTCGGGTGTGAAGTTGCCAGCGCCGGGGATATCGCGTTCGATCAGAAATTTAGGCATTGACTGACCTCAAAGGATGAGTTTGACGAGCGGAGTTTCGAGCGGGCTTGGTGGTCGCAGGATACTCTGAAGGAACGATAGCATTGGACGAGTGTTGAAGGGGAGGTTTGGGATGGGGATGGTGAAGAAGTTCGACTTTGCGCATGTGGCCGAAGGGATTGCACGGCAGGCTGGGGCGTTGCTGCGTGAGTTCTATGCGAAGGGTGTGGCGACTGAGTATAAGGGTGACGTCGATCTGGTGACGGAAGCCGATCGCGCGAGTGAGAAGTTGATTGTGGAGAAGCTGAAGGCTGCGTTTCCGTCGCATGGGGTGTATGGCGAAGAGGGGACGCGGAGTGGGTTGGAGAGCGAGTATCGGTGGTATGTCGATCCGCTAGATGGAACGACGAACTTTGCACATGGATTTCCGGCGTTTTGCGTGGTGTTGGGATTGGAGAAGCGCGCGCCTGGGTTGGCTGCGGATCAGGACGGAGAGATGGTCGCCGGGGTGATCTACGATCCGCTGCGGGATGAGATGTTTTCGGTGGAGCGAGGGAAGGGTGCGTGGCTGAATCAGACGAAGATCGCGGTGTCGAAGATTGCTACGGTGCAGGAGTCGCTGACGGCGACGGGGTTTCCGAGCAGGAAGCGGCATGAGAACCCGAATGTGCATTTTTATAACGAAATTACACTGCGGTCGCATGGGGTGAGGCGGGCGGGGAGTGCGGCGTTGGATATGGCTTATGTGGCTTGTGGGAGGTTGGATGGGTTCTGGGAGTTCAATCTGAATCCGTGGGATACTTCGGCGGGATATTTGTTGGTCGAAGAGGCTGGCGGGACGGTGACTCACTTTGACGGCGGGAAGTTTACGCTGGATAGCCGTGAGACTTTGGCTACAAATGGATTGATTGAGAAGGAGATTGTGCACCTGTTTACGGAGATGTTTGCTGGGCGGGGGCTGGGGGAGATTCCTACGCCGGCGGAGTTTGCGGCGAAACGGTTGGCGGCGAAGTAGAGTGCGGAAGAGGCGGACGGCGCGGGTGATGCTGTTCGATGAGACGGGCGCGATTTTGCTGATTCGTTTTGTGGTGCCGCGAGACGATGGTGAGTTTGTTTTTTGGGCTTTGCCGGGTGGGGAGATCGAAGTTGACGAGACAGAGGTTGAGGCTGCCGCGCGTGAGGTGAAGGAGGAGCTTGGGCTGGAGTTGATGGTGACCGGGCCGGTCTATTGCGACAGCAACCAGTTTTTGCATCAGGGCGAGATGCAGGACAATGTTGATTTTCTCTTCAAGGCGAAGTGTGCGCGTGATGCTCCTCAACTGATGGGAGTTACGGCCGATGAAAAGGAGATCATGAAAGAGATTCGGTGGTGGAGCGAGAGGGAGATCGAGCAGTCGCAGGAGAGGATCTTTCCCGTGAACCTGGCGGAGCGCATAAGAGAGCAGATTGGCTGAAATGCGTGGAATAAGGCCTGAATGGGTCGTATTTGCAGTGGGTGAGGAGTTGCGGTTGAGAGCGGTTGTGCTGCTAGAATCGAAGTACGTGCTCAATTTTGCGCAGCGACTTTAGATGTATAAGGGAGATTTTTGAGATGGCTTATGTGATTGCGGAACCGTGCATCGGGACGAAGGATTCGGCTTGCGTAGATGCCTGCCCGGTGGATTGTATCCATCCGAAGAAGGATGAGAACGGGTATAGCGATGCCGTGCAGTTGTTTATCGATCCGGTCGAGTGCATCGACTGCGGCGCGTGTGTGCCGGTTTGTCCGGTTTCGGCGATCTATGCCGGTGACGACCTGCCGGAGAAGTGGGCGGAGTATCAGACGAAGAATGCGGCTCACTTCGGGCGGTAGGTTTTTTGATCTTCAATAAAATGCGCAGCCTGTGGGCTGCGCATTTTTATTTTTCGTGTGGCTTCGCCGCTGTGTTTTTATTTTGTGATGGTGTCGATGACAAGGCCGTGCGAGCCATTTCTTACGTAGTCCTTGCCTGTGACCGTGACGTGTTCGCCTGCGAAGGGAAGTAGCTTCGGATTTTGAGAGGCCGAGGGCGTGTTGCTGTCGATCGGCATGAAGATGGTTCCGTCATCCTGCAAGATGACGAGAGGCGAGCCGTTCTTGGCACAGCCTTTTGCGCAGGCTACTCCGATGGGCTTGTCGAGATTTTTGGTGTAGGCGCATGCCGAGTCGATGACCCAGCCTTTTACCGTCACTGTCGCGCCACGGTCTTCGGCCGTAGCCAGCAATGATGCCGTCAATATGGCTCCAGCTAAGAGTGCATGTATCTTCATCACGTTCCTCCAGAGTTAGGTAGTTCGTTGAGAGCTGTCGGCTTGCCGGGGCAATCTTACATGTTTTCTTATTGGAGCGCACTGCGAAAGAGCCGGATGATTCTGCGTCTTCAACGCTGGGTGGGAAGATGTGCCTGCATCGACTGGAGCAGAAGGGATAGTCTGAGAGGGATGATTGAGCGTCAGGGTGAGGCGATTGTTTTGCGCGTGTGGCCGTTCCAGGAGGCGGACCTGCTGGTGAGCCTGTTTACGCGGGAGCAGGGACGCATCAAGGGAGTGGCTCGTCATGCGATGCGGTCGCGGCGCAGGTTTGGCGGGGCGCTGGAGCCGATGACCTATGTGAAGGCGAGTTATGCCGAGAGGCCGAAGCAGGAGTTGATGCGGCTGGATGCGTTTGAGATTTTGAGTTCGCCGCTGTCGCGGCCGATTGACTATGCGCGGACGGCGGCGCTGCAGTTGGTGGCGGAGGTGGTGGAGGAGGCGCTGCCGGAGCTGGCCCCCGAGGATGCTGTTTTTCGGCTGGTGTTGGCGGTGCTGGAGGAGATACAGGTGGGACGGGTGTGGTTGCCGGTGACGTACTTTGCGCTTTGGATGAATCGGCTGATGGGGTGGATGCCGGAGCTGGGGCACTGCGTGGTGTGTGGGCTCGATCTGCGCGGAGGGACGGTGTGGTATTCGGCGACGAGCGATGGCGTGACGTGTTGGGATGACCGGAGGCCGGGGAGTGTGGCGCTGTCGGCTGCGTCGGTGGGGGAGGCGGTAAGGATCTTTCGCGGGAGTGTTGGGGAGTTGGCGAAGGAGGAATGGCCGAAGACGCGTGCGGCGGATCTGCGGAGGTTTGCAGTGGAGATGCTGGAGCGGCATCTGGAGCGGCGATTGGCGAGTGCTCGGGCTTTGGGGAGAGTCTGAAACGCATCTTTTCGGGAGATTCCGATAAAGAGTATGAGACCGATCGGGGACGATGCCTTAGGTGGGTTGTTCGAAATTTCAGGTACAACCGGAGGTTCGCGCTGGGCGCGAATGCCCAGATCTCAGAATCGAGATATGGGCACCCAACTTGCATCTCAAGATTTGGGTATGGGCACCCCGCACCACTTTGATGAAGGTTAGTCAACCTTTTGGTGGATGTTTTTGTGCGCTGTGAGTGGGGTAGACTTGGGCTCCTCATGGGCACAACCAAACTTACTGTCTCGAATACGTCTCGGCGTTCGCTTGAGGTGTCGCTCGCTGCTCTGATTGCTGTTAGCGCGTTGCTGATCTTCTGGAGTCAGCAACGGTATCCGGCGCTGCTGAAGAAGCTGCATGCGGGAACGGCGATTAAGGTGGCGGGGCCGATCTCGTTTGACGCGCTGCTGAAGGTGACGCCGGCGATGCCGGTGTCGACGAGGGTGGCGCGCACGGGCATGAACTGGTTGTATACGAACCGCTTTGGAATGTACTTTGCGCTGCCGTTTGGCGCGGCGATGATGACGTTGCTGGCGGGTGTTGGTGCTCCGAAGCGGTTTTCTTCGGCGGCGGGGAATGTGCTCTGCGGTGCGGTGGCGGGTGCGCCGATGGGAGTGTGTACGAACTGCGCTACGCCGGTGGCTCAGAGTCTGCTGGTGGCGGGAGCGAGTACGCGGCTTACGGTTGCAGCGATGATTAGTTCGCCGAGCTTCAATCCCGTGGTGGTGGCGATGGCGTTTGTGCTGTTTCCGCTGCCATTGGCAGCAATGCGCGTTGCGGTTCCGGCGCTGCTGCTGATTGCTCTTCCGTTTCTGGTGCCAGAGAACCAGCGAGTTGTGAAGGCCATTGGTGTTCCGGTGGCGACTGAGGCTTTGGGGGCGCGGCTGGTTGCGTTTTGCAAGACTTATCTGCGGAATTTGCTGCGACTCACGTTGCTTACGCTGCCTTGGATGTTGTTGGCGGCTGTGCTTGGGGCACTTGCGGCGGAGACGATTCCGGCTTATGGGACGCATGTGCCGGTTTCTGTCATTGGGATTGTGCTGGTTGCGATTCTTGGGACGCTGCTGCCTGTGCCGATGGCGCTCGATGTGGCGCTGGCCTATGTGCTCTATCACGCGGGTGTGCCGGTCGCATATGTTGCGGTGTTGTTGTGTACGCTGGGGCCGGTGAGTGTTTATTCGCTGAGTGCGTTGGGGAAAGAGTTGGGATGGCGGACGAGTTTGCGGCTTGGTGGAGCCGTTGCGTTGTTGGGGTGTGTGGTTGGGTTTGTGATGATGCGGCTCCCGACCCTCTAACCGCTGAGCAGGAGAGTGCGGTTCGCTTCGCGAATAACCCACCCTTTGCGATGAGACTGCAAAGGATGGGCCACCCGGCGGGGTACTTGTCTCAGGCGTTCTCGCAGATGGATCGGATCGCATCGGCGTGTTCCAAGGGGTTGGAAGCGAGCTCGAAACAGACCGATACGTGTCCGTCGGAGAGATTCATTATCAGTTGGTGGAAGTTTCCGTAACCTACCAGCACGAATCGTGAGCCTCCGCAGTCCAGGTTGCCGCGCTGGCGAGCCAGGGTGAGCAGCGTTGGGTTTACGAACAACTCTTCGTAGCGATCCGACTCCGAGGCGGAGGCTGCTCCAGCTACTGCACGTTGGTGAGAGGTCAGTTCACCACCTCGGTAGAGTGCTACGTATCGCACGGATGGTGACAGAGCGAAGATCCGATTCGTTACGTCGTGATGAGAGTTCATTCGCCAATCTTATCGATCTTTCCCTTTTTTCAACTGCGTTCTCGTCGGCGCTGGTTTAGTGGTTGGCGGACATGGCGTCGTTGAACTGGTTGAAGAACGCGGTGTGTTTCTCCAGGCCGTTTTGTTCGGAGAAGCGGAGAGGCTTTACTCGTTCGACGAGGATCTCGGTGGCGTCGGGTTGAGTTTTGAGGAGGTTGATGGTTTCGTTGAGATAGTCGGCGAGGGGCATGGCGCGGGGATCTGAGGCTTGCTGGCTGCCCATGAGTTCGGTCTGGACGTAGGGTGGGACCAGCTCGATGACTTGTACTTTGGTGCTCTTAAGTTGATAGCGGAGCGCCTGGGTGTAGGAGTGGATGGCGGCCTTTGTGGCGTTGTATGTGGGCGTCATCGCGAGGGGGACAAAAGCGAGGCCTGAGGTGACGTTGAGGATGGCTGCGTGGGGCTGCTTTTCAAGGTGCGGAAGTAGAGCGGCAGTGAGGCGGATGGGGCCGAGCAGGTTGGTGGTGATGATGGCTTCGGCGTCGGCGAGGCCTTCGGGCTGCGCGAGGAGGTTTTCGGGGCGCATGATGCCGGCGTTGTGGATGACGGCGTTGAGGGCAGGGAAGTCGGCGATGAGTTTGGTGGCGAAGGCGCGGATACTGGCGGCGTTTTCTATGTCGAGGACGGCGGAGGACATGCCGGGATTGGCTGCGACGGTCTTGTCAAGGACCTGCTTGCGGCGGCCGGCGATGATGACGTGATTGCCTAATTTGTGGAAGGCTTCTGCTAGGCCGCGGCCGATGCCGGAACCGCCGCCGGTGATGAGGATTGTGTTTCCAGTGGTGTTCATGGTGGTTGTTTCTCCTGAATTAATAGTAGGATCGTTTGTATCTATTGGGAAGTAGGCACCTAAAATATTTATACTTACCTAAAAGAGAGTGATTAATTTATGGGAAAAGCTAAGGTTTCGATTCAATCTGCAGTGAAAAAGACTGCAGCGATAGGAAATCCAGCGTATCCGGCAGAGAATGATCCAAAGGTGGAAGCGCTGGTGCGAGAGATCATCGCACGCGTTGCGGATAAATGGACGATGCTCGTGTTGGAGGTGCTGGAGGAGCATGGTGTGGTGCGGTTTACGCGGCTTGGGGAACTGGTGGGAGGGGTGAGCCAGAAGATGCTGACCAAGACAGTGCGGCAGATGGAGAGGGATGGGTTGGTGACGCGGACGGTGCATCCGGTGATTCCGCCTAGAGTGGAGTATCAGTTGACGGAGCTGGGTTCGAGCCTGGGGGAGGCGTTTTGTGGGGTCTGGGTTTGGGCAGAGACGCATGGCGAGGAGATCGAACGGGCCAGGGTGGCTTTTGAGAAGAATGGGAATCCGGTTATATGAATCCGTTTTGAAGAGCGTGTTCAGGATTGGATACGGCAATGGCCGATGCGGCGGACAGAGTGAAGAATGTTTGTCGTGCATTTTGAGAGGCCAGAAGCTGGCCGGCGGGTAGTTGTGCGAGCTTCGTTTCTGGCATACTTTCGGGATGGCGGCCTTTCGGGGTTCCGGACTGGGTCTTCGCGCAAGTTGGATTGCGAATCTACTTCTTTGCTTGCTCGGGTTGTCACTGGGAATCGATGAGGTAGCGCTCGCCAGGCAGGAGGAGCAGTCTGTAAAGACGCTGCATGTTTATACAGATACGATCCAGATTCCGGTGCTTGTGTTGAGCCCCCAACACGAGACGGTTCTGCCAATTGCTCCGGACAGGTTCAATATCTCGATCGACGGCGGCCCGAAGTTTCGGGCAAAACATGTTCGCCTTGAGGGAGACGATCCGGTTTCGCTCTCGATATTGTTCGATGTGAGTGGGGATGAGTCAGCACTGATGTCCAAGGTGAGCGGCGCGATTGCAGGGCTTGCTCCACTTTCGTTGCGACCGCAGGATCGGGTGTCGATTTATGCATTGGACTGCGCCCTTGTTCGATCTTTGAACGACGTTCCCGCTGAACCGACACGGTTGCAGGTGGGGGTGAACGCGGCGTTGGAGACTTGGATCAACCGAGTTAAGGCAGGGCGCAAGTCGACATGCAAGCAGAAGATACACCTGTGGGATGCGTTGGCGGTTGTTATCAGGCACATGTCGCAGTCGCGCGGTCGACGAGTGATTCTGGCAATGACGAGCGGGGTCGACCAAGGAAGCGTGAATAACTGGAACAGAGTTCGCTTGTTTGCCGAGGAGTCGGGAGTAGCGATCTTCGGTTTGCGAGCTGGATACGATGTCTTTGTGCCGAACGCCTTTCAGCGTCTCGACGTTGAGAATGCGCTCAGCTCTTTGTGCGAACTGACGGGCGGCCTTATATTTTCGGCTACCCCAAAGACTGTGACGAAGGAGCTGGAGTGGTTCACTGAGATTGTTCGTGGGCGCTATATCGTGGAGTTTCCACGCCCGCTTCACGGAGCGATTGGACCACACGATCTGCTGGTGTCAGTTGACAAGAGCAATGCGTTTGTTCGATCGGCAGGTGTTTCGGTGCCGATCGTTGATCCGGCCACGCTGGCGGATCCGACGACCGTTCTGCCGGACCCGTCGCTGACGCCTGAGGTTGGGAAACATCGTGTTATAACGCCGCATTGATGCCGGTCAAAGAATGTGGCGGCGGTGGGAGAAGCCTCTGCTGCGCGCGGATCAGCCATGCGGTGGCTGAACAGTTAGAATCAGAAGATTGCCTCGTGTTGAAGAGAGAGATATGACTGGATCGGTTTCTGGGGTTTTGGAGAAGAAGAAAGCGCTGACTTTTCAGGAGCTATTGTTTACGCTGCAGCGTTTTTGGGCGGACCGTGGGTGCGTGTTGCAGCAGCCTTACGACGTTGAGGTTGGGGCGGGGACGATGTCTCCGGATACGTTTTTGCGGGTGTTGGGGCCGAAGCCGGTGAGGATCGCTTATGCGCAGCCTTCGCGGAGGCCAGCGGATGGGCGGTATGGAGAGAATCCGAATCGGCTGTTTCGGCATACGCAGCTGCAAGTGATTTTGAAGCCGCCACCGGTGAGGATTCAGGAGATGTACCTTGAGTCGCTTGCGGCGATCGGGATCGATCTTCGCGAGCACGATATCAAGTTCGAAGAGGACAACTGGGAGTGGCCGGTGGGTGGCGCTTGGGGCGTCGGCTGGCAGGTGATGCTGGATGGGCTGGAGATTACTCAGTTCACTTACTTTCAGCAGTGCGGGGGAATGGATCTCGACCCGATCTGCGGAGAGATTACCTATGGACTGGAACGGATCGCTGGATTTTTGCAGGATGTGGATTCGATCTATGACATTGTGTGGGCGGTGGAACCCGATACCGGCCGCAAGGTGACGTATGGCGAGATGCGGTTGGCGGAAGAGGAGCAGTTTTCGGCTTACAGCTTCGACTATGCGGATGTGTCGAAGCTCTGGGAGCATTTGAATTTGTATGAGGCGGAGTGCCTGGGGCTGCTGTCGCAGGTGAAGGATTTTGGCGAGATGGACGGGCTGAAGTTGAAGCGCTTTCCGGTTTTGGGGGCGTATGAACTGGCGCTGAAGTGCTCGCATCTATTCAATTTGCTGGATGCTCGTGGAGCGATCTCGGTGACGGAGCGGGTTGGCGTGATGGCGCGGATTCGGACGCTGGTCGTGGGAGTGGCAAAGGCGTATGCGGCGCAGGGTGAGGCGTTGTTGGGCGCGGAGACTTGTGCTGTGGCGGGTTGACGAATTTCATCCCACCCATCGCAGAAGCGCGATGGATGGGGCACCCGGGCTTTTTGTGTATGAACTAGAGACGAGTTGAGGAACGATGGCGGATTTTCTGTTTGAGGTTGGGTTAGAAGAGGTTCCGGCGCGGATGATCGCGGGCGCGCAGGCGGAGCTGGAGCAGCGTGTTGTGAAGATGTTGGAGCGCGAGCGGCTGGTGCGGTCCGGTGCCGTGACGAAGAGTTTTGCGACGCCGC
Organism: Tunturiibacter lichenicola; assembly: GCF_051013355.1. Lineage (GTDB taxonomy): Bacteria > Acidobacteriota > Terriglobia > Terriglobales > Acidobacteriaceae > Edaphobacter > Edaphobacter lichenicola_F. The sequence continues at coordinate 3,769,711 of NZ_CP132944.1, forward strand.
GGCGGCTGGCGGTTTGTGTGGCGGGAGTGGCGGAGCGGCAGGAGGATGTGGCCGAGGAGTTGACGGGGCCGTCGGTGAAGGTGGCTTACAAGGATGGTGTGGCGACGCCCGCTGCAGTGGCGTTTGCGAAGAAGGCCGGAGTGGATGTTGCTGACTTGAAGACCGTGACGAACGCGAAGGGTGAGTATCTGGCGGCGACTTCGGTGAAGGTGGGACGCCCTGCAGCGGAGGTGATTGCTGCGGAGATGCCGAAGGAGTTGGCAGGGATCTATTGGGCTAAGAATATGTACTGGCGTGCGGGGCGGCCGGAGCGGTTTGTGAGGCCGGTGCGTTGGCTGGTGGCGCTGCTGGGGGACGATGTTGTGCCGGTTGAGTTTGGTGGATATGTAGCGGGTAAGGTTACGTATGGGCATCGGGTGCTCTTTGGCGATGCGGGGATTGAGCTGAAGGCTCCAGGGGAGTATGAAGACGCGCTGCGGAAGGGATTTGTGGTCGCGGAGGTCGAGGTGCGGCGCCAGAGGATTCGGAAGGCGTTGGATCATGTGACGAGGACCGTGCCGGGACTGCGTTGGCGTGAGGACCATGCTCTGGTGGATAAGCTGACGCAGTTGACGGAGTGGCCTTCGATGCTGCTGGGTGGATTTGAGAAGGAGTATCTCGCGCTGCCGGAAGAGGTGCTGGTGACGGTGATGCGGGATCACCAAAACTACTTTGCGGTTGAGGATAAGGACGGGAAGTTGGCTCCGCATTTTCTGGCGGTGTTGAATACCGAGGCTGATGAGGCCGGGATGGCGGTGATTCGGCATGGCAATGAACGAGTGCTGCGAGCGCGGTTCAATGATGCGAGGTTCTTCTGGGAGTTCGACCAGAGAGCTCGGTTGATGGATCGTGTGGCGCTGCTGGAGAATGTGACGTTTCAGAAAGATTTGGGGAGCTACTTCGCGAAGACAGAGCGGGTGCGGAAGGTGGCCTCTGGTCTTGCTGGGCTGGTTGCTGCGCGTGGAGTTGTGGTGGATGCTGTGGCTTTGGACGACGCAGCCTTGCTGGCGAAGACGGACCTTACTGCCGAGCTGGTGAAGGAGTTTACTGAATTGCAAGGTGTTGTGGGTGGGCTTTATGCGCGGGCGCAGGGCTTTCCGGCTAAGGTCGGCGATGCGATTTACGACCAGTACAAACCATCGTCGATGGAAGATGGGGTGCCTCGAACGGTGGAGGGGGCGTTGCTGGCGATTGCGGATAAGGCCGACACGATTGCGGGGATGTTTGGCCTGGGGTTGGAGCCTACTGGGTCCAAGGATCCTTTTGCGCTGCGCAGAGCAGCGAATGGGATTGTGAAGATTCTGGCCGAGACGGAGACGGCGCTGCCGCTTTCGTTCGATGAAGTGGCGTCGATGGGGACTCAGAACCCTGCTGTGGCTGGCAAGGTACGTGCTTTCTTTGCGGAGCGGCTGGAGTTTTACCTACGTGAGGTGCGGGCGCAGGCTTACGACGTGGTGAAGGCTGTGTTGGCGGCGGGTTCGAGCGATGTGCGCGACGCGGTTGGGCGTGCCGATGCGCTTACGGCGGTTCGTGGTGCTTCCGTTGGAGATGCTGGGGATTTTGTTGCTGTGTCGTCGGCGTTCAAGCGGATGAAGAATATTCTTGCGCAGGCGAAGGAGAAGGGGATTGCTGCGGCTACTCATGTTGATGGTGGGTTGCTGACGGAGCCTACGGAGAAGGCTTTGGCGGAGCGGTCGGCGGAGTTGGCGGGGCGGGTTTCGACGCTGAGGGCAGAGAAGAACTATAAGGCGGCGTTGGAGCAGATTGCTACGCTGCGGCCGCAGGTGGATGCGTTCTTCGAGGCGGTGATGGTGATGGCGCCTGATGAAGCGGAGCGGGCGAATCGGCTGGCGCTGCTCGAGAAGGTGCTGGGAGATTTTTCTGGTATAGCTGACTTTTCGGAGATCGTGGTCGCCGGGTAGGAAGACATACCCCAGGGACTAAAGCCCCATTCTTGCTTGAGGAGAGTGCCAAGGCTAAAGCCTTGGCTTACCTAGAGGCGAAGGCTTGATTCATAGGAGAGTACCAAAAACTAAGCCTTGGCTAATCTAGAGCAGGTTGCCTTATGGTGTACAGACTGCAACGCAGATTTCTCTTCGGGAGTGACAGCAAAAAAGCGAAGGCCACTCCAGACCAACTGCGGAATTGCTTTAGAAGCAGATGACGATTCGCCGGAGGAAGGAAGTCGATGCGCATGAGTCGACGCATCGATTCGTTGAAGCACAGGTGCCGATTCGCGGAAGCTGCTCTAGGTGGTGATGAGCATGACGCCGAGCATGAAGAGGAAGACGGCGAAGAGTGAACCAAGAGGGATGAGGACACCTTCGCAGAGAGTGCTCCATTGGCTGCGCTGCGATAGACCGTCTTCGGCGCGAATGTTGGATTGGTAGGTCGGGGTGATGTCTTGTTGTTCTGTGTATTCCATCTTCATTTCCTGTGCGATGTGTCGCTGGGTTCGCAGGATGTTGATGCGAACCGATTTCATTTGCTTCCAAGCTTGCTTGCTCCAAGATGCGGAAAGCTGCGCTGAGGTTGCCAGCATTCTTCCCGCATTTGTTGCGTCGGTGGTCCATCATGCTTGACCAACGCGATTGGCTGCAAGGGTAACGTGTTGAGACGGTACCTTGGATGCTACTTACTGGGGAGGACTCAGAGCTGAAGTTGTACAAGGTCTGAGTGGTACTGGGTTTGGAAGAGGTTTTTCGGCAGATCGCGGGGCTCGGGAAGTTCGCCGATGGCCATGGCGATCTCGTCACAGGCGTTGCGACGGGCGCAGTGAGTGCAGTCTTTGAGCACCTTGTCGCGGAAGGTTAGTCGCTCGGCGACGTGGAAGTGGAAGTGTTCAAAGAAGGTCGGGATGCGCGTGAAGAGGCAGACACATTGGATGCCTTCGGCTTCGGCCCGGCTGAGGATGGCCTGGACGAGGAGACCTCCGGCGCCGTGGCCTTTGGTCTCCGGGCGGACGGCGATGGAGCGGATCTCGGCGAGATGCTGACCGTAGACGTGCAGGGCCGCGCAGCCGAGAAACTGATGAGTTTCGGTCTCGACGACGGTAAAGGTGCGGATGTTCGCGCAGATCTCGGCGTAGGAGCGTGCAAGGAGGGTGCCGTCGTGGCAAAAACTCTTGATTAGCTGATGGATGGCGTGGGCATCTTGCAGCTCTGCTCTACGAGTGCACATGGCATTTGTTTTGAACTCGGAGCGGGGAGGGGTGGAGCGAGGTTGCGGCGGAGTGACAGGCGGGGTGCTGACTAGATGAGGAGAGAAGGATGGCGTCGCTTTGTGGTTGAAGTTGGACGAGAAGGATTGGGAGGGAGGTTCTATTACGAGGGACAATGCCATATGCCGCTGCGCTTTTCTCTTTTGGTCGCGAGGACCGGAGCCGGTTGGTTGAAGGTTGAGGTTTAGGTTTCAGACTGTGATGTCTGGCTTAGCTGCCGTAGTGGCGGCCTTCGCTCGAGGGTTCCCATGGAATCGGGGCGAAGGTGCGTTGAAAGAATGTGTTGTCGACGATGTATCGTTCGCGGTTTTCGCCCTCGACGATCCAGTCGCCGGGATAGGCTTTACGCTGGCCGGCGTCGGTGAGGACGACCGTAGGGTGGAGGCACTGGGTGGCGTTTACGAGAAGCGGTCTGCGGGTGCGGAACGTGTTCATGTAACTCTCTCCTGACGGCTCTGCTCTGCCGACAAGATTTATTTCAGCACTTGATTCATAAGAATGGCGTAATGGTTTTCGATGAAGTTCATAAAGGTCAATAACGTACCGGAGTCCTGGCTTCAGGTGGGGCAAAACGGAGGCTGCGGCGGGTGGTTGCCGGGTTTTCGCAGGGAATGAGGCGAATGACTGGGCGAAAATGTCTCACGTGGGTGGATTCGGGGACGTCGACGGATGTAGAGTACTAGGCCTTGCGAGGTCTTTTGAGGTCTCGGATTGGCAGGAGATGGCCTGGCGTGGGGTAGTGGGGATTTGGTTCGGTGAATAGGAAGCGACCTGCGGTTGTGCCGGGGGTGACGGTCTCTCTATATGCTGTGATAGCACTTGTCTCTCTCTTGCCTGGTGGGGGTCCGGTCCGGTGAAGCTGACTTATCCAACGTTGCGGAGGCGGCCGGAGCTGGATGCGCTGCGAGGGTTATTCCTCGTGTGGATGACGTTTGCGCATATGCCGACGCACTTCAGCGATCTGGTCAATCAACCGTTTGGGTTTGTGTCTTCGGCGGAAGGATTTGTGTTTCTGTCGGCGATGCTGGTGAGCCAGGTCTATCTGCGAGATGCGATGGATAACGTGTCTGGCGTGATTGTGAAGTTGTGGCGACGGACGCTGAAGATCTACGGCTACCACCTACTGATGCTGGCGTTTGCTTTTACGATTGCGGCGGTGTTTGCGACAGAGACGCATCGGCCAGCGATCTATAACCTGATCAACTTTTATCTGGCGCATCCGAAGACGGCGATTCTTGGTGGGGTGTTGCTGATTTATTGTCCGCCGTTGCTGGATATTCTGCCGATGTATGTGTTGTTTCTGTTTCTGACGCCGATTGCGCTGGCCGTGGGCGTGCGATATGGCTGGCGGTGGGTTTTGGGTGGGAGTGCGGCGCTGTGGATTGCGGCGCAGTTCGGGCTGAGAGAGCTGGTGCATGCATGGGTCGTGCGGGTGACGCATCTGGCGATTCCATTGCAGGAGACGGGGGCGTTCAATCTGTTTGCATGGCAGGCGGTTTGGATCGCGGGGCTGTGGCTGGGTGCGAAGAATGCTCAGGATGAGATGCCGTTGAAGCGGGTTCCGGGATATGTCGTGGCTGGGTGCGGCGCGGTTTGTGTGTTCTTCCTGGGAGTACGGCATCACTGGCTGGGGAGTGTGCTGACGCAGGAGTCGTTGGGGATCAGTCTCGATAAGTGGCAGATCGGGCCGATGCGGGTTGTGAATCTGGCGGCGGTTCTGATCGTCTGTTACTGGATGCGACGATATCTGGTTCGGTTGATCTCGATTGAGCCGTTTTTGACGCTAGGGAAGGCTTCTTTACAGGTTTTTTGCGCGCATGTGTTCTTTGTTTTTGTGGGGCTGACGCTGCTGTATGAGGATGCGCCGCAGCTGCATGGCGCACGGGCTTATGGGATTCTCTCGCTTACGTTTGCGGGGCTGATGCTGGTGGCGATGCGGGAGGCTAGGGTTCGCAGGGAGGCAAAGGCCGCTGCGGCGGCTGCGAAGGGTGCTGCGGCGCAGAGCGAGACGGCGGTGGCAGAGAGCGCTAGTTGACGCGTTGCAGGCGGTCGATGAGCTTCTGGGCGAGGGGTTCGCCAGATTCGGTCCAGAGCAGGCGACTGCTGATGCCGCAGTTTTTCTCGACTGACAGGGTGAAGGCCAGGAGCATTTCGACATTTTGCTGGATGTGTTTGGTTGCAGCTTCGTCGAGCTGCTCGTCTTCGAGAGTTTCGGCGAGCCAAGGTGTGTCGAGGCCGAAGTCGATGCGGATGTGGCCGTTCTGGTCGAAGCTGGCGTCGTCGAACTGAGGGCCAAAGCCGAGGATACGCACGGTGGCGGGCTGGAGCTTCCAGAGGGGATCGAGAGCGGTGGATTCGTACTCGGGATCGGCGTCGGCTTCGTAACCGGGGGATGGATTGGGGGTGCTGTAGGCGACTTCGGGAGCCCAGAGATTCCAACGCATCTCGAACTCGTAGGCCATGTCGTCGTGTAGCTGCTCGGTGGCTTCGGCGACAGCGTTTTCGATGATGGAGCCAGAGGTGTCCTGATTTTCTTCGGCGCGGTCGTCGTTGACGTAGATGCGCTGGTAGGTGGGGGCTTCGGTGAAGCTGATGGGATAGACGCTGGCTGCCACTACACGCTTTTCTCCACTGATGAGGGCGAACTGGCGCATGACCGAGACCATGGCCGCAGGGAGGGTTTCGAAGCGGAAGTTCGGGAACCAGAGGCTAAGGTAGAGCTGATCGGCCATACTTCTAGTTTAGACCTCGAAGGCGAGTTATGACCGCGGTTGGCGCAAGGAAGGATGTGTGGCGTTGTGGGGCTGGGATGGCTTTTAAGGCCATTATGGGTGAGAAGATAGAAGGTGGATGAGCGTTTCGGTAGAACGACTGCGAGTTTGGTTGCTGGCGGGTGCGGGCCTGCTGCTGATGGTGATCGCTGCCTTTGTGGGTTATGCGCATTATCGGACGCACCGATTTTTGAGGGACTTGCCGAAGAAGCTTGGGGTCGATGTCCGGCGGGAGACGAACGGATTTACCTATTCGCAGTCGTTGCAGGGCAAGACGGTATATACGATTCATGCCGCGAAGGCTGTGGAACGTTCCGATGGCAAAGTTGCGCTGCATGATGTGGGGATCGTGTTGTACGGGCGGAAGCAGGATCGAGCCGACAGGATCTATGGGAACGAGTTTGAGTACGACCAGGCGGCAGGGGTCATCCGTGCGGTGGGAGAGGTGCATATCGATCTGGAGGCTCCAGAAGCCGCAGATGCGAATGCAAAGATGGACTATGCAGCCGGGAAGGATCTGCATAAGCCTGGGGCAGAGCATAAGAACAAGGATGAACGACTGATCCATGTAACGACCAGCGGACTGGTGTTTCTGCAGAAGCTGGGTGTGGCGGCGACGGATAACGATATTGAGTTTGAGTCGGGTGGGCTGACCGGACATGCGATTGGCGCGGACTATAACTCGGACTCGGGTGTGGTGGTGCTGCATTCGGCGGTGAGGGTGAATGGGCTCGAGCACGACAAACCCGTGGTACTGACGGCGTCGCGGGCGGAGCTTGACCGACCGAATGAGAGAGTGCTGCTGACTCAGGCGAAGTATGTGGCGGTGGGTGCCGCGGGCGGGGGACAGGGTCAGACAGCGCAGGCGCAGCATGTGGTGATGCATTTGAGGCCGGACGGATCGGCGGAGCGAGTGGAGGCTGAGGGCGATGTCACGCTGGTAAATGGAGCGGGTGGGATAGTGACAGGGCCGCGTGGCGAGATGACGTTGAATGCGCAGAACCAGGTTCAGTCGGGGGTGATGTCGGGAGGGCTGAAGTATCTCTTAGACGACGCGTTGCGTAAGGCGCAGGGTGAGGCTGCTGAAGGAAGGGTCGTGTTCGATAAGGCGGGGCATCCGGAGCATGTTGTGATGACCGGGGCGGTGCATCTGCATGAGAAGGTGCGGGCGTCGGATGCGGCGACGGACCCATGGAGTGAGAGAGAGCTGAACGCTGGCGTAGTTGAGTTGGCGCTGGATACGGATAAGACGGGAACTACCCTGATTCGGGATGCGAAAGCCACTGGCGACGCCCGGTTGAAGGTGCTGAATCCGGATGCAAAGGGTAGCGGAATGGTCAGCAGTGCGCTCGCTGGGCAGGTTTTGACGGCGCATTTTGTGAGAGTGGGCAATGCGGATCATATTGCTGAGGTGAATGGCGATGGGCATACGACGATTCGAAGGGTGAGTACGACTGGGGTGGTCAACACAAGCTCGGGGGATTCGTTAGTCGCGCACTTTCACCCTGTGGTGGCTGGTGTTGGTGGCGGCGCGAATCTGACGGGCAGAGTGTCGCAGCATGGGAACGATGGTGGTGATGCGATATCGAATGCGACCGAGCAGGGGCATGTAGTGATGACGCAGGTGCCGGTGAAGAAGCCTGGCGATGCAGCTGCGCCTGTAGAGGAACGAGTGACGGCGGAGCGGGCTATCTACGATGGTGCGCTTGAGAGGACGACTCTGACCGGAGATGTGCAGGTGAGCGATGGGACGAGCGTTCTTTGGGCCGACCGTGTGGTGACGGAGCAGCAGAGTGGAGATGCGACGGCAGATGGTTCGGTGAAGGCCAGTTATGGGCAGCCAGGGAGCACGGACGAGCCGGTGCATGTGCTGGCAGCGCGGGCTGAGTTGAAACATGATTCGCAGGTTGCGAAGTTTTATGGCGTGCCGGGAAGGGCGGCGAGGCTGTGGCAAGGGGCGTCGCAGGTGGATGCGCCGGTGCTTGAGTTTGAGCAGAAGCAGAGGCGACTGTTGGCTCATGGGGAGGGGCAGGGTGCTCCGATGGCGGTCCATACAGTGCTGGTGGGTGGTGGTGCTTCGGCGAAGGCCAGTGGTTCCAAAGCGGGGAAACCAAGCGGTGCGAGCGGGAAGACGGACGTCGTGCGTGTGGTGAGTCGGGAGTTGGTTTACTCGGATGAGGCGAGGAGAGCAGATTTTACGGGTGGGGTTCAGGTGGAGAGCGCGGATGGCAGTTTGCGGAGCCAGCAGGTTGTGGTGTATCTGCAGGCTGCGGCTGTGAAGGCATCGCAGACAGGCGGTGGTCGAGTGGGAGCCAGCGGCGCTGCAGTGGGGGGGACGAACGCGAGTGGTGGCGCGGTTGGCGGCGGGTTCATGGCTGGTAACGTGGAACGCATTGTGGCAAGTGGGCATGTTGAGATGCAGCAGCCTGGGAGGCGCGCGAGTGGGGAGCAGCTGGTGTATACGGCGAGCGACGGAATGTCTGTTTTGACCGGAACGGCTGCGGTATTGCCGAAGGTTGTGGATGATCTGCAGGGGACCGTGGTGGGTACATCTTTGCGATTCCATGCCGGGGATGAGAACGTCGTGGTTTCTAATGGAGGAGAGAGTGGCGCCGGACAAAGAGTGCGCACGGAGACGCGGGTGAAGAACAAGCAATGAAGACGTTATCGACGGAGGAGATTGGCAAGTCCTATGGTGGACGCCAGGTTGTAAAGGGGGTCAGCCTGGAGATCGAACAGGGTGAGGTGGTGGGGCTGCTGGGGCCGAATGGCGCGGGTAAGACGACGAGTTTTTACATGATTGTGGGGTTGGTGCGGCCAGACTCCGGGCGGGTGCTGGCGAATGGGCATGACATTAGCCGTCTGCCGATGTACCTGCGTGCGAGGAACTATGGCATCAGCTATCTGCCGCAGGAGCCGTCGGTGTTTCGTAAATTGACGGTGCAGGACAATATTCTGGCGGTGCTGGAGGCGCAGCAGTTGAGCTGGGAGAGCCGGCGGACGCGCACGGAGAAGTTGATTGAACAGTTGAATTTAGGGCACGTGCGTAAAACTCGCGGCTATGCACTGAGCGGCGGGGAGCGCAGGCGGGTGGAGATCGCACGATGCCTGGCGATCGAGCCCGCATTCATTCTGCTCGATGAGCCGTTTTCCGGGATCGACCCGATCGCTGTATTGGATTTGCAGGAGATTATCTTTGGGTTGAAGAAGAGTGGGATTGGCATATTAATTACGGATCACAATGTGCGTGAGACATTGTCGGTGACGGATCGGGCCTACATTATTACCGAAGGAAAGATATTCAGGACGGGAACGCCGGGGGAATTGGGGCGCGATCCGGAGGTGCGCCGGATTTACCTGGGTGAGAATTTCTCGATGGGATGAGGGGTTAGAGCCGAATCTTACAACTTCTGTTGTAAGCCCAGGTTGCTATCGGTGGAGTTTGCGCAGCCTTTGGCAGAGTTAGACTTACAGCGAGATGGGGCCATGGAGTGTAGACTGTTGGCGAAGCGAGAAGATTGGCATTTCATGTGCAATGTGTCGTAGTGTAAGCACGACGAGTGCCAAATGGCATGACGACAGAAGAGTAACCGGTCGAGTTGATGAGGGGTTAACGTGCTGCTGCAACCGAAGCTGAACTTGAAGGTCTCCCAACGACAGGTACTGACGCCTGGACTGGTGCAGATGGTCAGCGTATTGGCGCTGAACAAGCTTGAGCTGAGAGAGATGATCAACACCGAGATGGTGGAGAATCCGGTGCTGGAGGAGTTGGAGGAGTCGGTCGCGACACTGGACGAGCGAGCGGGGATCGAAGGGGACCGGGAGCGTTCGGCGGAGGAGGTAGCGGCCGAGAGCGAGAGGGTGGAGAAGGACCCGTTCGATGAGATCGACTTCGGGAGCTACTTTCAGGACTATCTCGATCCGGGTTTTCGTACGGCGTCGAATTTTGAGGAGTACGACAAGCCTTCGTTTGAGAATTTTCTCTCGCAGCCGAGCACGCTGAGCGATCATCTGACGTGGCAGTTGGGGTCGTTGACGTTGAGCCCGGAGGTTCGAGCGGCGGCAGAGTTGGTGGTCGGAAATCTGAATGAAAACGGATATCTGACTGCAAGCGACGAGGAGCTTGTTGAAGCACTGATGATGTTTCGAGAGCCGGCGCGGTCGGAGCCGATTCCATTCGAGCGTGGAACCAAAGCTAAGCTTGCTCATCTGTGGGAGGTGCCTGAGAACAGCGAAAATGGGCATGGTGCAGAGCAAGAAGAGGCCCTGGACATTGCGGCGTCTGCGGAGGATGAGACGGTTGCATCCCTTCTGGCTGCTGTGCGTGAGGCGCGAACGGTGGTCAATTATCTCGATCCAGTTGGCGTGGGATCGCGTGACTTGCGTGAGTGCCTGTTGATACAGATTAACGCGCAGAGAGGCGAAGCTGCGATCGTGCTTCGGCGGAGGCAAGCCGCCGCTGCAAACAGTGCGAATAAGAACGGATCGGACGGCGACGAGGACTACGGTGCTGTCGAGCCAGATCTTCTAGCAGAGACTCCAGCGCGTGAAGATATCTTCAGTATTGCGATCCATGTTGTGACGAACTGCCTGCCGCTGCTGCAGAAGAAAGACATGCGTGAACTGACGCGCAGTTGTGCACGTACGGCGGATGAGGTGAATGCAGCGGTCGAGTTTATCCGGACGCTGGACCCTCGACCCGGCCAGCGGTACAACCAGAGCGAGACACGGTTGATTGAGCCGGATGTCGCGTTTGTAAAGCGCGACGACGTATACGTCGTTCTGATGAATGAAGAGGATATGCCGACCCTACGTCTGAACCAGGGCTATCGCAAGATGCTGCAGCAGAAGCAGACGGAGAAAGAAGTAAAAGAGTATGTGAAAGAGCGGTACAAATCGGCCATCCAACTGCTTCGGAACATCGAACAGAGGAAGAACACCATTGTGAGGACGTGCGAGGTGATCGTACGGCGGCAGACGGAGTTTCTGGAACATGGCGTCAATGCGCTGAAGCCGATGATGATCAAAGAGGTCGCAGAAGAGATCGGGGTGCATCCCTCCACGGTGAGCCGCGCTGTTGCGAATAAGTACGTGCATACCTCGCAAGGCGTGTTTGAGCTGCGCTTTTTCTTCTCCGAGGGCGTGAATGGGCCGGAGGGTGGCGATCTGCCGCTGGTGTTGCTGAAGCGCAAGGTGAAGAAGCTGATTGAGGACGAGGATGAGCGGAAGCCTTTGACGGACGATCAGCTAGCTGCCGAACTGCAGCGGCAGGGGATTCAGGTGACCCGAAGGACGGTCGCGAAGTACCGCGAAGATATGCAGATTCCAAGCACGCACCAACGTCGTGTACGCTGATCGTCTGCGCTAGGATCACATTAGATTGCAGCGACGAGGTGAGCTTATGGACGTGGAGTACACCGGCAGACAGACAACCATCACGAAAAAACTGAAGCTGCAGACGGAAGAAGGGGTTACTGCGATCACGAAGATCGTGGGCACCTCTGGCAGCGTACATGTGATTTTATCCAAAGATAAGTACCGGCTGATCGCTGAGGTTACAGTGCAGACAAAGCATCACAAACTGGTGGCGCGGTGCGAGGCTACGGAGATGGAGGTCGCGCTGCACGACGCACTGGCGAAGATTGAGCAGCAGGCGATTCGGCATAAGAAGAAGTTCGGGACCATCAAGAGGCATCCGAAGTCTGACGTGAAGGGTGGGACGGCTGAGGTGGTGGCACCAGCAGCGCGGAAGACGACTGCGTTGAAGGTGGCGACCAAGACCAGTGTTGGGCGCAAGGCCGTGCCGATGCTCGTGCATTCTTTTCCGTCGCATTCACCGCTATCTGAACCTCACGTTGTTCGTTCGACGGATGGGGTCGCGCTGCGGCCGATGTCGCTGGAGGAGGCGGTGAAGGAAGCGGCTTTTCGTGATCGCGATGTTTTTGTATTTCGCAATCATGGCGGCCAGGCGATGGTCCTCTATCGCAAGCGGGACGGAAAGATGGAGCTGATCGAGGTTCCGTAGGCGGGGATGCTAGGATTTCAAGCATGACCAGCAAGAAGCTTTCGAAGCGGTTGATAACGACAGGCGCGAAGAAAGGTACGAAGAAGAGGGCAAAACCTGCTAGTGGTCTTGAAAACAGAGGCGAACTGGTAATTCTGACCGGACTGTCGGGCTCTGGCAAGTTATCTGCGTTGAAGGCTTTCGAGGACCTGGGTTTCTATTCGGTCGATAATCTACCTCTTGAATTGGTGCAGCGTTTTGCCGATCTGGTGCGGCAGTCGTCGGAGATTGAACGTGCGGCGTTGGTGGTTGATGTTCGCGAAGGGATGCGATTGGATGAGTTCCCGGCGATTCTGAATAAGGTTCGCAAGGTGTTGCCGACGCGTGTGGTGTTTTTAGAGGCGAGTGAAGAGGCGCTGATTCGGCGCTTTTCGGAGACGCGGCGACCGCATCCTCTGGGGCGGAGTGAAACGGTAGTGAAGTCGATCCGAGCAGAGCGGAAAAGGCTTGACCCGGTTCGGAATGTCGCCGACATCGTGCTCGATACGACGAAGTTCAATGTGCATGATCTACGAGCCCACATCACCTCACAGTTTGAACGCGAGGTGAGCGGTCGTGGACTGATGATCTCTTCGAACAGCTTTGGATTTAAGAATGGGGTGCCGACGGAGGCAGATCTGGTCTTCGATGTGCGTTTTTTGCCGAATCCGCATTTCGTTCCGGAGTTTCGCAAGCTGACCGGTAAGGATCCAAAGGTGGCGAAGTATGTACTTCAGTTTCCGCAGACGAAGGAGTTTCTGGATAAGACTACGGATATGCTCAAGTTCCTTCTTCCTCACTACATCAAGGAAGGAAAGAGCTATCTAACGGTGGCGTTTGGGTGCACTGGAGGGCAGCATCGCTCTGTATTTATTGCGGAAGAGATGAAGAAGCGTCTCGCGAAGGAAGGATATTCTGTGAAGACGGCTCATCGGGATATGCCGAGGTAGCTGGGTGAGTTGGGCGAAGCGTCGGAGCGCAATAGAATGATGAGATGCGCAGAGCGATGAGGACGACCGGGAGAGTGATGGCTTGAAGCGCATCTGGCGATTGCTTCTGTATGTCCGGCCATATGCGCTTTATTCGCTGGCGTCTGTTGTGCTGATGGCGGTTGTTGGGGCGATGGCAGCGTTCCGCGTGCTGCTCGTGAAACCGATCTTCGATAATGTGCTGAGCCCAGATGCGTACACGCATGACGTGCTGGTGTTTCGTGTGCCTCTTTTTGCAAAGCCATTGAATCTACATTTTCTTGTGCCGAGTTCGCTGCACAACGCATGGACGGTGGTGGCGTATGCGCTGGTGGCGTCCGCGCTCTTGAAATCGGTATGCGACTATGCGGGCACGTATCTGGTGAACTACGCGGGCTTCGGAATGATCACCGATCTGCGAAACGACCTCTACAACGCAGTGCTGCGTCGATCGGTTGGATTCTTTCAGAAGCACACGACCGGGACTTTGCTGTCGACGTTAATCAATGACATCGAGCGGGTACAGACAGCGATGTCGAGTGTGCTTGGGGAGTTTCTGCAGCAGATCTTTACCCTGATTTTTATGGCGGGGGTCGCAATTTTTTACGGCGGAAAACTCGCGTGGGTGTTGCTGCTATTCGTTCCGGTGGTGATATCGTCAGCGCGGCGCATCGGGAGGCGTGTTCGACAGACGACGCGTAAAGGACAGGACAAGCTGGCTGAAATTCAGAATATCCTTCACGAGACGATTACTGGCAATCGAATCGTGAAGGCGTTCGGGATGGAATTATGGGAGATGAAGCGCTTCCATCGGGCGGCACGGAGGCTGTTTCGTGCGAATCTGCGGTCGGTAAGTGTACAGGCGATTAGTTCGCCGTTAATGGATGGACTTGGTTCCGTTGCGATTGCGTTGCTTCTGCTGTTGGGACGTGATCGCATCAAGGGCGGATCGATGACGATCGGTTCGTTTATCTCGTTTCTGATTGCGGTGTTTACGTTATATGACCCGGTGCGGAAGTTTGCGCTGTTCTACAACAGCTTTCAGCAGGCACTGGGGGCGAGTGAAGAGATCTTCAAATTTATGGACGCGCAAGACGATGTGCAGGAGAAGAAACGCGCTTATGTCTTGAAGGGGTTCACTGAGGGAATCCGTTTCGAGAATGTAGGTTTCGCCTATGAGAGTGATGGTGAAGTAAAGCAGGTGTTGCATGAAATCAATCTCTCTGTTCAGCCGAGTGAGGTGATCGCATTTGTCGGGCCGAGTGGAGCTGGCAAGTCTTCGTTGGTGAATCTGATCCCGCGATTCTTCGATGTAAATGAGGGAAGAATTCTGTTGGATGGGCACGATCTGCGCGATGTAACCATTGCCTCGTTGCGAGAGCAAATCGGCAACGTGACTCAGGAGACGGTTCTGTTTAACGACACGGTGCGGAACAATATCGCATACGGTCAGCCGGATGTTCCGATGAGCCAGGTGGAGGAGGCAGCTCGTATGGCGCGAGCGCATGATTTCATTCTCAATATGCCGGATGGATACAACACTGTGGTTGGGGAGAAGGGTGCCCGGTTGAGTGGGGGAGAGCGGCAGCGTCTGGCGATTGCGCGGGCAATTTTGAAGAATGCTCCGATTTTGATTTTGGATGAGGCGACGTCGTCTTTGGATATGGAGAGCGAACAGCTGGTGCAGGCGGCGTTGGCAAACCTGATGCAAGATAGAACCGTGTTTGTGATTGCGCATCGTCTGTCGACCGTTCGACGGGCTTCTCGCATCGCCGTGATTGAAGGTGGACGTATCACGGAGATTGGCACACATGAGGAGCTGATGCAGTACTCAGGAACGTATCAGCGGCTTTACAACATGCAGTTCAATGATGACGATGTGGTGTTGGCCAGTACCGGCGAAGGTGGTTTGCAGGTGGGGCTGGAGGGGATTGCGTGACTGCTATTTATTCCATGACTGGATACGCCAGTCTGCGTGGATCGGTAAGGGACAGCGTCGCTTTTACACTGACGATGAAGAGCGTTAACCACCGCTTTCTTGATCTGCACCTGCGATTGCCTTCGTCATGCGATGCGCTAGAGGTGCAGTTGCGTCGGATGCTGAAGGAGAATTTGCGGCGAGGTCATATTGAAGTGACGTTGCAGTTAGAGCGCAGGGCTGTCACTGAACTCCAACTAAATGCTGGATTGCTGGAGGCTTATGTGCAGGCCTTCCGTACGGCAGCGGAGCTGCATGGTGTGACGAACGAGCCTGATCTGAATGCGATGCTACGAATTCCTGGGATGATGACCGCGGAGGGTGCAGGAGCGAGCGAGATCGAGGGGCTTGATGCGGCGGTGCTCTCTCAGATCGTGCCGTTGGTGGAGAAGTTGAATGAAGGGCGAGCGCAAGAGGGCGCTTCATTGGCCGCGGAGCTGCGGGCATCGATGTTGCGCTTGCAGGCGTTCTCCGACGAGATGGCTGGACTGCGGAATGGTGTGCGAGAGGCGCAGTTTGAGCGTTTGCGTAGTCGATTGATGGAGTTGACGCAAGGTGTCGCGGTGACAGAAGAGCGGTTGTTGGCTGAGGCCGCTGTGCTTGCGGAGAAGAGTGATATCGAGGAGGAGATAGTTCGGCTGCGGACGCATGTGGATCGCTTCGTAGCGATGCTTGATGAGGGGGGAGAGCTCGGCAAACGGCTCGACTTTCTACTGCAGGAGCTGAATCGTGAGGCAAACACGATGCTGTCGAAGACCAGCGGAGCAGCAGGCGAGAATAGTCTGCGAATTACTGAGCTTGGGCTCGAGATCAAGGCTGAGATCGAGAAGGCGCGGGAGCAGGTTCAGAACCTGGAGTAGTTCGAGCGGGTTCGCTTGTTAGACTTACAGATATAAATTGAACAGGTGATTGAGGCGCATGGCAGGAATTCTTTTCATTATTTCAGCGCCGTCGGGTTCGGGGAAGTCGACGCTGGTGAGTCAGCTGCGGACGTTGGTGGAGGGGTTGGATTTTTCGATTTCTTATACGACGCGGGCGCTCCGGGGGTCGGAGACGGATGGGCGTGAGTATCACTTCACGACACGGGCAGAGTTTGAGCGGATGATTGAGGCGGGGGACTTCCTGGAGTGGGCGGAGGTCTTTGGGAACTACTACGGTACGGCGATGTCGGCGTTAGGGCACGCGAAGGATGATGGGAAGGATTTGCTGCTTGACATCGATGTACAGGGCGCGATGCAGGTGATGAAGAAGATGCCGGAGGCGGTGTCGATCTTCATCCTGCCACCGAGTCCTGAGGTGTTGGAGAGGCGGCTGCGTAACCGCAGTGCGGCAGAGCATGTTACTTCTGAGATGGTGATTCAGAGCCGTTTGGCTGAGGCTCGGAATGAGTTAAAGCAGATGTGGGACTACAAGTATGCGCTTATAAACGATGTTCTGGATGAGGCTGTTGCAGAGTTGCGAGCGATTGTGTTGTGCGAGCGAGGCGACAGCGACGGAGTGCAGGCGCTGGCTGTGAGCTGCAGAACCGATGCTGCCTCGCCGAGGTTAAGGGCGGCGTTGAGTACGTTTGATGACTAAAGGACAAGTTATCCACTACGAATTGTGTATGGCTTTTGGCTGGTCTGAGATATAACTTCAGACATCGGGGTGAAACGCATGACGATTGAAAATGCATTCCACAATAAATACAGCCTAGTTAAAGGTGCGGCGCGACGTGCGCGGCAGCTCCAGTCGGGCGCCTCTCCTCTGATCGTGGCCAAATCGATGAAGGCATGTCGAGTGGCGCAGGATGAGATCAAGCAGGGCCATGTGAAGTTCGTTCTGCCGGAGCGCGTTGTGGATCCGGTGCTCGATACTCCTGTGCACTAAGCGCGATACCATAGAGCCATGGCAGGTGAGGTAGAGCAGCAGCTGCGGGCTTACGTTGAGTACCTTCGCGACATTGGCGTCCATGACTTTTATCGTCAGGGAGAGCCGGTGTATGCCGACGTTGCTCCTGCTTCCGCCCCTATTGCTGCAGAGATGGCTGTGGCCGATGCTGCGGTTGAGGCGCGTCCACTGCCTGCGAAGGTTGCTGTGGCGGAAGAGCGGCGACCTGTTGTAGTTGCGAGTCGACCTGAATTTCTGGAGCCTCCGATTCCGAAGCTTGTGAGTTTCGATGATCTTGTTCCCCTGCCTGAGAGCCGGGTAGATGCGGCGCACAAGGTCGAGGCGTTGGCTGCAATTCAAACTGAGATTGGTGATTGCACGCGGTGTCCGCTGGCGTATGCGGGTCGGCGTACGATCGTGTTCGGAGATGGTGATGCGAATGCGCGGTTGATGTTTGTCGGCGAAGGGCCGGGGGCGGATGAAGATACCTCTGGCATTCCGTTCGTCGGTAAGGCTGGGCAGCTGCTGAACAACATGATTCAAGCGATGGGCCTCAAGCGTGAGGAGGTTTATATCGCCAATATCGTGAAGTGCAGGCCTCCGGCGAACCGGGTTCCGGAGCCGGTAGAGGCTAATACCTGCGACCAGTTTTTGCTGCAGCAGATCGATGTGGTGCAGCCCCAGGTCGTGGTGGCGCTGGGGTCTACAGCAGCGATGTATCTGCTGGGGGTGAAGCAGTCCCTAAGTTCGCTGCGAGGCAGGTGGCATAGCTGCCGCGGAGCTAAGCTGGCGGTGACCTACCATCCGGCGTTTCTGCTGCGTGATCCGCGGATGAAGGGTGATGCGTGGAAGGATCTGCAGATGGTGATGGCGGAGTTGGGGCTGAAGGCTCCGGCTAAGGGGTAAACGAGTTTTTTTCGGCTGTGCCGCCTAGGTACCCCCCCCTATATACCGCGCGTAAGTGGCGTATTTTCATTGGTTTACGAGTAACAAGCCCCTGTAAAATATTCATAATAACAGGGTTGTGCGCAAATTCGCCTATATCAACAAGTTAGCTCTAGGCATTCTCTGGGGCTTTGTTCGTTTTTCTCTTCCTTTGATTATAGGGAGTTGATGACAACTCATACGCCACGCGGATGTTGTTGCGTGGTACGGGTTTAGGTGAGTAAGGGGCTTGACATGCGTTTTATGGGCTTGTTTCGAGGGCTTTATTTCTGTTTTTGGTCGGCCGGATTGAAGCACATTCGCTTAGGAGCGTGAATATAGGGATTGGCAGGCCCATTCGTAGAGAAGCAGATCCCTACGGGATGACAACCAAAAAGCAACGACAACGACAGAAGCAACGACAACGACAAAAGCAACGACACTGACAAAAGCAGCGACACCGACAAAAGCAACCACGCCAGGAGCCGCAAGACAGCTATGGGGGTGGGATACGGACGGTGTTGGCTCTGCAGGAGCGGATGTTGGTGCAGTTTATGGGACTGAGGGTTTTGTTCATGCAGATTTCGATGGCGGTGAGGTAGTTGTTGCCGCAGCTTAGAGCGAGACTGTCGGGAGGGAAGGATGGGTTGCTCTTGGCAAAGAGGTCGAGGATCTGACCGGGGGGCATAGAGATCTGGTGGTCAAGGGAGGTAAGTTCGGTTGGTATGACGACGGCGTGAACGGCCTTTCGGGCGAGGTCGAAGAAGGCGTCGGGGGCGAGGCCTGAGCATGTGCCGTGGGTGCGCCACTCGTGTCGGAGGAGTCCGGCGTCGGGATAGATGTCGGAGTAGGAGGACGGGTCGCGTGGACCGGGATCGGTGGAGCAGTTTTGTAGATAGGCGCCGTTGGTGTTCTGGGGCCAGAGGCCGTGGAGGACGAAGGTGGCGCGCTGGGCGCACTCGGTTGCGTTTGGGTGGGAGTGGCAGAACTCGGGAGACCAGCTGAGGTTGAGGAGGTAGTAGTCGAAGGGTTGAGTTGCTGAGGGTTCGATTGCCAGCGCTGCCGCGGCAGCTGGACGAGGACTTGGCTCGGGCGCAGGCCGCGGGGGTGGATTGCAGGCGGTGAGGAGTAGAAGCACGAGAAGTGCGGGAGCGGCTCTCTTCATCATGGTTGGAGAAGGATAGCGTGTGCGTGCAAGGTGCGCCAGCGTGTTGCATTTGGCAGATTTAATTTAAATTTAGTTTGTTGCAAAGGTGTCAATCCGTCTTTGCGGTTTCTTGTGTGCCTTCAAAGACAGAGTGTTCCATTTTGCTTGATCGGGGACAGGCAACAGCAAAAGCAACTGCAGATCTCTATGGGAACAACAAAAAGACAAGCAACGCGACAACAACTGCAACTGCAAAATGCGGGGGTCTCTCCACTGCGCGACTCACGATGAGACTGTAAGTCGCTTCGGTCGAGATGACGAATCAGCAGATCCCTACGGGATGAGAACAAGAGGACAGGCGATGGCAGAAGCAACGGCAAAAGCTTATCGACGCAAAGAAGACACGATTCTTAAATCAATCTTTTGATGGATAGACTTGAGATTTTGCGTAGGTATGCTTCCCATCATGGCAATTTTGACCGAACCGATTGGCAGTATTCCTCGCCCTGCTGTTTTGCTTCAGACAGTATCGGCTTTTCAGGCTGGAAAGATCGGTCGCGATGTTCTCGAACGTGCGTATGCAGACGCACTTCGAGATACGATTCAACGATTTGAAGAGACTGGCTCGCCGATCATCACGGACGGAGAGCAGACCAAGTCCAGCTTCGCGACCTATCCTCTTAGCGGACTCGACAATCTTGCTTCCGATGGAGTGACGATTCCTTTTGCGGATGGGCATACGCGGCAGTTGCCTCGGTTGACTGCTGGGCCTTTCCGCTATGGTGAGCATGTTGCGAGCTACACGAAAACTGCGCGCGCTTACAGCAAGCTACCGATCAAGCAGGCGGTTATCTCTGCG
The DNA here is from genome assembly GCF_051013355.1 of Tunturiibacter lichenicola. Classification (GTDB taxonomy): domain Bacteria; phylum Acidobacteriota; class Terriglobia; order Terriglobales; family Acidobacteriaceae; genus Edaphobacter; species Edaphobacter lichenicola_F. The sequence goes on from NZ_CP132944.1 coordinate 3,789,529, forward strand.
TCGGCCATGAGTCTTCTCTATCCTTCGACGGAGATCCCAGGCTATTCGCGTGAAGCATTCCTCGCGGATCTGATCGCTGAAGCAGAGGCGGATATTCGAGGTGCGCTCGATGCGGGTGCGGCCTCTGTTCAGATTGATTTTACGGAGGCGCGGCTGTCGCTGAAGCTTGATCCGTCGGGGAATTTGTTGCGCAGCTTTGTTGCTCTGAATAACAACGTACTGGACCGCTTTACTCCAGAGGAGCGCCTGCGGATTGGGGTCCACGTTTGTCTTGGAGGCGATCGGGATTCGACACATAGTGCGGATGTCGATTACGCAGGGCTGCTGCCCGATCTGTTTCAGATGAACGTTGGGCGTTTCTATCTGCAGATGGCGAGTGAGCAGGACAGAAAGCGTAGCTTGCGTACCGTCGGAGAGCTTCTTCAACATCACCATACTGTTTTTGTCGGGGTGATCGATCCGATTAATCCAGCGATTGAGACTGCTGTTGAGGTACGCGATCGAGTTCTCGAAGCAGCTTCTTTTCTTCCAATCGCTCAACTCGGAACTACGGATGATTGTGGCTTTGCGCCCTTTGCTGACGACACTTCCACGGCTCGTGACGTAGCGTTTAGCAAGATTCGAGCGCGAGTCGAGGGGACGGCGTTGGCCGCACGAGAGCTTGGGATCTGATCGGAATGGCTATTGAGCATTCGTGATTTGGCCAGTAGTTTCGTCCAGCAAAAGCACTTGTCCGTTCTGCGGTGTGGTCTGGCTGAAATCAAGCATGTCGGTGATTGAACCGGCGATCGAGTCATACGAGCCCTGTCCGATTCGCTGCTGGTTCAGGAAGACGTCTTCGATGAAACGCAAGATAGAGGTTTGATCGGTGATGGTGTGGGAGACATAGTTTGGCTTGGCCCACGGTGAGATCACAAGAAGGGGTAGTCGTGGGCCATATCCGCATCTTCCCTGCGCGTGCAAAGTCGCGGGATTTACGCCGGGAAGAGCCGTCGCGCTATTCCCGCAGATGCCAAGTGAAGTGTAAGCATCCTGTTCGGTCGCGCTGCCGTTGATCACGTTGTTGACGTGATCGTACCAACCGTCGGAGTCGTCATAGGCGACGATGATGATCGTGCTGCTCCACTCCGGTATCTGCTCGATGATGTTGATGGTGTTAGCCAGGAATGCCTGCTCATCGAGTGGGTCGGAGAAGCCGGCATGACCATCGTGATAGGTCGCGGGCTTGAGAAAGCTGACTGCAGGGAAGTTTCCTGCAGCAACGGCGTTGAAGAAGTCTTGAAGGTCGTACTGGTGGTTGGTGCTGCCATCGTTCGCGAGGCCGATCATTTGCACAGAGGTGGGCCGGGCGTGAGTCGGGTTGGCGGTCGAGGCGTAGTACTGGAACGGATCGATGTACGGTATGTAGTCCAGTGGAGTTTGCTTGGTGATGGCTGATGTGTGGCTTCTGTGGCAGCCTGTGGTGCCGTTGCTGTTGGTTGCTGTGAGGTCGAATCCCTCTGCGAACCATCCCCAAGTTACGCCCGCTCCGTTTAGCAGGTTGCCCACATTGTTGCCGGTCATATGAAGCGCAGTGCTGTTTGAGGCGGCGCAGATTTCATTGACTGGGTCCGCATTGTCGAAGAGCGTGAAGCCGCCATGTCCATCTGAGATCATGGAACCTTCGGCGTTGAAGTCGTTTACGGCACCGTTGGTCTGTCCCGAGATAAGGTTGATGGCGCCGATGGTTGACGGTCCAAATGTTGTGCCGAAGAAGCGGTCACTGATCGCATAGTGCTGGGCGTAGTTCCAGATCGCCGTGACGGTGTTGCCGTCGTAGTAGCCCATCGTGAGGCCGGTGGTGGCGAGGATACCGCTTCCCATGTCGGCCTCGTCCTTCGCGCCTACAGAGAGCGGGAACAGATCCATTGCGCCGGCGTCGAATGCGAACTGCTCTGGGCCATATTGATGGTCCTGGTCGGCGGTGGCGGCGTCGGCAGGTGAGAGTCGGAAGGGGTTGGTAGCTCCAGCACCGTTTCTGATGTTGCTGGCGTTCGGGTTGTTCGTCAGAAGGGTTTGTGAGAGGCCGTCGACGGCGGGAGTTCCCGGAAGTGCTGTAAAAGGTGATTCGCTGGGTAGGTTTAATGCTGTCGGATAGGTGCCAAAGTAGTGGTCAAAGGAGACGTTCTCCTGAAAGATCACGACTACGTGTTTGATAGTTCCGGGAGGCACCGCGTTCGTTGTTGAGCTAACTGGCGTCGATACGGTAGCACCGCAGCCTAACAGGAGCGCGCTAAGCGAATAAGCCAGGAGTGCACCGCATGTGCGTGGGGATCGGCCTGTCATGACTGCGTTCCAAGTATAGAGACTTAGAGCGTGTCGGAGCCTTTGTGTTTGCGTGTTCCATGGTTTTCGCAGGGGTGTTAGTGCATGTCACGTTGTAACTCAATATTTTTGAATCGAAAAGGCGGGCGTCTTCTGCATGCAGAATGGCGTGTTTTGCATATCTGCGACACACGTCTACGGTCTACATTTGAACCATGTACAACGCAAAAGCATTTTCTGCTGCCAGTGCGTCATCGCCGCTTGCATCCACTACGATCGCGCGGCGCGATCCAACCGAAACAGATGTGCAGATCGAGATTCTCTTCTGCGGAATCTGTCACTCTGATCTGCACCAGGCCCGTAATGAGTGGAGCGGTGCGCTCCCCACTGTTTACCCCTGCGTTCCCGGTCACGAGATTGTGGGCCGTGTGACTAAGGTCGGCTCGGCTGTAACGAAGTTCAAGACTAGTGATATTGCTGCTGTGGGTTGCATGGTTGACTCGGACGGCACTTGTGAGGAGTGTAAGGCGGGGTTTGAACAGTTCTGCCCGAATATGACGCTTACCTACAACTTTCCTGACAAGCATACCGGCGGTGTCACGTACGGCGGCTACTCGGACAGTGTTGTGGTGGATCAGAGATTTGTTCTTAGAGTGCCGGACAATCTTGATCCTGCGGGTGCTGCGCCTCTGCTCTGCGCGGGGATTACGACCTACTCGCCGATGCATCACTGGGGCGTAACGAAGGGCAAGAAAGTTGGCGTTGTGGGTCTTGGCGGGCTTGGCCACATGGGCGTGAAGTTCGCTCATGCGCTGGGTGCGCACGTCGTGCTGTTTACGACTTCGCCGAACAAAAAGGATGATGCTCTGCGCCTGGGTGCGGACGAGGTTGTGATCTCGCGCAACGCCGATGAGATGGCGAAGCATGCTGGCAGCTTCGACTTTATCCTCGATGCGGTCTCGGCCGATCACGATATCAACGCCTATCTGAACCTACTGCGCCGCGACGGGAATATCTGCCTGGTCGGTGCGCCGGAGAAGCCGTTGTCGGTGTCTGCGTTCAACTTGCTGTTCGGTCGGCGCAGCCTTTCGGGTTCGCCGATTGGCGGCATTGCGGAGACTCAGGAGATGCTGGACTTCTGTGGCAAGAACAACATCACCGCTGACGTCGAGATCATTCCGATTCAGAAGGTCAACGATGCTTACGAGAGGTTGCTGAAGCAGGACGTGAAGTATCGGTTCGTTATCGACATGGCTTCTTTGAAAGGTGCGGCATAGTTTCACGATGAGTAAGCACTTTCGAGTATCGGGCCGTCTGCCGGTGAAGTTGAAGGAGTTGGGAGTCCGTGTGTCTTCGGTTTTGGAGCATGCGGGACTGCCTTCGGGACTGTTCGATCAATCTCGAATTTCCTTATCGACAGAGGAGTTCTTTGCGTTGTGGCGGGGGATCGGGCAGGTAAGCCCGGACCCCGCCATAGGGCTTGCGCTCGGCACCGAGACGAAGGCGGAGCACTTCGATCCTGTGGTGCTTGCGGCACTTTCGACGGGGAATTTTGGGGAGGCGATGCGGCAGATTGCTCGCTATAAACAGCTCTCGTGTCCGGAGGAGCTTGTGCTTGAAGCAGGTGATGCGGAGTGGAGTATTCATTTTCGCTGGCTGCTGGCCAAGGAGATGGAGCCTGCGGTGTTGACTGATCTCTGCTTTGCGTGGGTGCTTGGGATTGCGCGGCATGGGACAGGGACGCGGATCTCACCGGTGCGTCTTGAACTGCAACGAGCGCGGGCACATGCGAAGCCTCTTGAACGGCACTTTGGCTGCCCGGTTGTGTTTGGAGCGGCGCGAAATGCGATTGTGTTTCGTGCGTCGGATACTGCGTTGCACTTTGTGACTCGTAATGCGGAGTTGTTGGCGATGCTTGCGCCGCAATTGGATGAGGAGCTGAAGCGGCATAAAGGCGAGGAGAGTTTTCCTGAGCGTGTGCGAGCGACGATCCAGAAGAAGCTTACGGGGAGTCGTCCGAAGATGCAGGAGATTGCTCGCGAACTTCACATCAGCTCTCGGACGTTGCAGCGCAGGTTGCAGGATGCGGGGTATAGCTTTCAACGGGCTTTGGAAGAGGCGCGGCACCAACTGGCGCGGCATTATCTTACGAACTCGCTCCTTGAGTTGAGCGAGACAGCTCATCTGCTTGGGTATGAGGATTCGAACTCGTTCGTGCGGGCCTTTCGGGTGTGGGAGGGGGTTCCGCCGGCGCATTGGCGTGGAGCGCGGCGAGAGAAAGCTGCTTTGTAGATTCTTCGCGGGTGAGGCGAAAAGACGGGCTGCGGGGCTGGTCGGTTAGGCTGGTGGGATGGGTTTGTTTTGTGATGTTGCTCTGCCGGTGCCGCTGGACCAGGTGTTTACCTATGCGGTAAACGGCGTGGTGCCGGTTGTGGGGGCGCGGGTGTTGGTGCCGTTCAGTGGGCAGAGGCTGATGGGCGTGGTGGTGCGGGTGCATGAGGATGCTCCTGCTGATGACTTTGAGATAAAGCCGGTGCAGCAGGTTTTGGATGACGCTGCATTGTTGCCGGATGAGTTGATGAAGCTGGCAGAGTGGATCGCTGCGTACTATGTGGCTCCGCTGGGCGAGGTGCTGCGTGGGATGATGCCGTTGGCGGCGGAGGTGAAGCGGCATTTTTCTTATCGGATCGCAGAGGCCGGGCGGAGGGTGTTGTATGAGGGCGCGGCGAAGGGGTCTTCGAGACGATCGAAGCTGACGGTGGAGGAGCAGAATCGCGAGTACGCGGTGCTGAACTACCTGGAGGGTGGAGAGCAGGCGAAGATGTCGGCGCTGCGGTCGGCTACGGGCGCGAATAAAGGCTTGTTGGAGGGGATGGTTCGTAAGAAATGGCTGGTGCGGGAGGCAGTGGCCGAAGAGAGGGACGCTCGGCGGCTGGAGAAGATTGCTGTTCTAGTGGCGGAGGCTCGGCTGCCGAAGCTGAATGAGAATCAGACGGCGGTTCTCGCAGAGATTGCAGCGGTGGGTGGACGGATGAGGGTCAGGGATCTGCGGTTGAGTTTGTCGCGGACGGGCGTGCCGGAGTCCACGCTCGGAACGCTGGTGAAGCGCGGGCTAGTGACGATTGAAGAGGTGGCGGAGGAGTTTCATCTGGGCGGTGTTGGTGCGTTTGGGAAGAAGCATGCGCATGAGCACGCTCTGAATGAGGCGCAGATGGAGGCGCTGGGGACGATTGCAGCCGCTATGGAGAAGGGTGTGTTTCGACCGCATCTGCTGTATGGCGTTACGGGGAGTGGGAAGACTTCGGTTTATTTTGCTGCGATGCAGAGAGCGTTGGATGCTGGGAAGTCGGCGCTGCTGCTGGTCCCAGAGATTGGGTTGACGCCGGCGATGGCGGGGCAGATGGTGGCGGCGTTTGGGGGTGAGGTGGCGTTGCTTCATTCGCAGCTTACTCCGGATGAGAGGGCAGAGCAGTGGCACAGGATTCGGCGGGGTGAGGCGAGGATTGTGGTGGGGACGCGGTCGGCAGTGTTTGCGCCGATGGTGGAACTGGGACTGATCATCGTGGATGAGGAGCACGATTCGAGCTACAAGCAGGAGGAGACGCCGCGGTATCACGGAAGAGATGTGGCGGTGATGCGGGCGAAGTTGAATGATGCGGTGGTGGTGCTGGGGTCGGCGACGCCTTCGCTGGAGAGCTGGGCGAATGCGGAGAAGGGAAGATATACGCGACTGGAGATGCGGCAACGCGTGATGGATCGTCCGCTGCCGTTGGTGGAACTCGTGGATATGCGCGAGGAGTTTCGCGAGACGGGACAGGAGCAGATCTTTTCGCGGAAGCTGATTGAAGAGACGCAGGCTACGCTGGATCGCGGAGAGCAGGTGATTCTGCTGCTGAATCGGCGCGGGTACTCGTCGACAGTGATGTGCAGGAGCTGTGGGGAGAAGATCGAGTGTGAGAACTGCTCGATCTCGATGACGTATCACAAACCGGTGAGTGGCAACGATGCGGTTGCACAACCGGGGCAGCGGTTGGAGTGTCATTACTGCGGGTCGCGGCGGTCGGTGCCAAAGGCTTGTCCGAAGTGTGAGAGTGAACATCTTTATTTTCTGGGGGCGGGATCGCAGCAGGGCGAGGAACGGTTGCAGGAGCTCTTTCCGACGGCGCGAATTGGGCGGATGGATCGCGATACAGTGCGTGGACGAAGCGATATGGAGCGATTGTTAGCGCGGCTGCATGGTGGAGAGATCAATCTGCTGGTGGGGACGCAGATGATCGCGAAGGGGCATGACATTCATGGGGTTACGCTGGTGGGTGTGATTGGGGCTGACTTTGCGTTGGGGCTGCCGGACTTTCGTGCCGCGGAGCGTGTGTTTCAGTTGCTGACGCAGGTGTCGGGGCGCGCGGGCAGAGGCGATCTGATCGGGAAGGTGTTGGTGCAGACGTATCACCCGGATCATTATGCGATTCAGTTTGCTGCGAAGCATGACTATCCGGGATTTGTTGCGAAGGAGATGCAGTATCGGCGATGGATGCACTACCCGCCGTTTGCTGTGCTGGCGAATGTGGTGGTTCAGAGCGAGAAGCTAGAGGAGGCGACGGCCTGGGCAGGCACGCTGGGGCGATGGTTTCAGAAGGCTCGGTTGGATAAGGTGAGGGTGCTGGGACCGGCGGCTGCTCCGATTGTGCGGTTGAAGCGGATCTATCGGTATCACTTTGTGTTGAAAGCAGAAAAGAGGCAGGCGTTGGGGCAGACGCTGCGGATGATGCTGGCGTTTGCGGAGACGCAAGGGATCGCACGGCGAAACCTGGTGGTCGACGTGGATGCGGTGCATCTGATGTGACGCACCGCGAATGAATTTTCGGGGAGGCGTTCGAGAACCAATCCTGACACGCAAGTGAAGCGGGTCTGGGATTTAGCTCAGGTGTTAGTCGAGCAGGTGGAGCTCTTTGCCTGGCTTGAAGCGTACCGCTTTGCCGGGGGCAATGGTGACTTCGGCTCCGGTCCTGGGATTGCGGCCGATGCCGGTTTTGCGCGGTTTGACAGTGAAGACGCCAAAGCCACGGAGTTCAATGCGATCGCCCGCGATGAGAGTCGCCTTCATGCTTTCAAATATGGCATCGACAGCAGACTCTGCTTTGGTTCTCGGAAGGCCTGTTCGCTCTACTACCCTTTGTATAAGATCCTGCTTGATCATCTGGGCCGCCATCCTTGGGCTGTAATTTTGAAAAACTTTGGTGCAGACCGGGTTTAGTACCGTGATGGTAGAAACTCAAACGGAGATTGTCAACGAAAGAACGCTACCGTAAGATGAAGAATCTAATGATGCAAGAGGAACTGGGAGTCTGACGCACCCAATTTACACCCTTCTGCGACAATTAGGAATTATTACCTTCTGCGAGAATGAGAAGATCAGAAGCAGGAAGATGGAAGGGACAGACCAGAGTGGCCATTAAAAGCGACCGTTGGATTCGCCAGCAGGCGATCGACCACGGAATGATAGCTCCGTTTAGCGAAAAACAGGTTCGAGAGGGTGTTATTTCGTACGGTCTCTCCTCGTATGGATACGATCTGCGGGTCTCCGACGAGTTCAAAATTTTCACCAATGTCAACAGCGCGATCATTGATCCTAAAGCGTTCGACGAGCGGTCGTTTGTGACGGTACAAGCGGAGAGCGTGATCGTTCCGCCGAACTCGTTTGCCCTGGCGCGGTCGATTGAATACTTCAAGATTCCTCGCGATGTGCTCACGATCTGCGTTGGTAAATCGACGTACGCGAGATGCGGGATTATCGTCAATGTCACGCCGTTTGAGCCGGAGTGGGAGGGGTTTGTGACGCTGGAGATCTCGAACACAACGCCGCTTCCGGCGCGTATCTATGCGAACGAAGGGTTATGTCAGATCTTGTTTTTTCAGTCGGATGAGGTGTGCGAAGTCAGCTATGCGGACCGCAAAGGAAAGTATCAGAACCAACAGGGGATCGTGCTGCCAAAGCTGTAGGTTTGGCGCTGACGGTCCATCTGACACGCATAAGACGGCCTACTAATAGCACGATGCTGAGTCCAGGGGCTGCCAGGTGACGCAAGACAAGAAGTCCGTGGGAGATCTGCGAGTAGGGCTGGTGGCTGCCGACCCTATGCGGATATTAGGGTTGCAGACGATCTTTTCGCAGTCTGAAGGCGAAGGTGGCCCGGTTGAGATCGTTCCGTTGTCGGTACCTGGGGCACTAGATGCGTCGGGTGTGTCCCTGATCCTGATCGATTCCGGATGCACGGACCACATCTTTGAGCTGCTGGCGACGTTTCAGCGCACGCGGCCTCGCCTGCGGGTGATCGTGATTGGGCTGGAAGAGGACCACGAGCACATTCAGCGCATCATTGGGGCGGGAGCGAAGGGTTATCTTGCGCAGTCGGCAAATGAGCGCGAGGTGAGGCTGGCGATTGAGGTGGTTCAGGATGGTTCTGTGTGGGCGCCCCGCAAGGTGCTGGCGCGTCTGCTGGAGTCTACTTCGGCTGAAGCGTCGCGGGTGAAACCTGCAGGGGAGCTAAAGTTTACGTTACGGGAGCTGGAGGTTTTGCGGCTGCTGGTAGCTGGACATCCGAACCGGGTGATCGGACAGGAGCTCGGAATCGACCTGACCACGGTAAAAAAACATGTGGGGAAGCTGATGCGCAAAGTTGGGGTAGACAACCGCATCGCGCTTTCGGTGGAAGCAGTGAATCACAAGCTGCTTTCTAAACGCACTTAGCAATCAAAATGCCAGGGCTTTGAGCTAAGTATCACAATCAAAGTAACTTGGCGTCATACTGCTTGTTAACTTATTAGTTAACAAAATCCGCTCAAAGGTATACCCACCTTCGTACCGTTGTGAGCAAAGGTAATGTGATGCAAAGTACTTACAAGCAACACAGACCTGGGAGAGGGGTTGTAGAGATAGCGTCGGGTGATTCTACCCGGCTTTATCTCTACAACCCCCATTTTTTGTTTTAGATGCCCTGCTTCGTGTCATGTAAACTCCGTGACTGTACAACTCCACTTCTGTTTCGTTCATCCTACATACTGTTGGAAATAAGCAGTTTGTTGGGGCCGTGCAGGAAAGAGCTACGAAAAGCGAAAGGGATGACGAGAAATGATGAAGAGAATAGCCGTACTTTTATGCGGACTAGCTGTAATTGGTGGGAGTGTGTCTGCGCGTGCGCAGGATGATAAAGCGAAGATAGACGAACGGCTGGTCGCAGCCGGTCAGGTCGTTGATGAGATCATGGCGACACCGGATAAGGGGATTCCCAGTGGCATTCTCGCAGGCGCGTCGTGCGTCGTCGTCATACCGAGCTATAAGAAGGGTGCTTTCGTTGTTGGAGCTCAATACGGGCAGGGTGTTGCAACCTGCCGGACGGCGTCGGGAAAGTGGAGCGCGCCGGTGTGTGTTCAGCTGGCTGGTGGCAGCTTCGGATTCCAGATTGGCGGACAGGCGACAGACCTGGTGCTGGTGGCGATGAACCAGCAGGGGCTGCAGCAAATGTTGAAAAATAAGTTCAAGCTTGGTGCTGATGCAGCGGCTGCTGCTGGCCCGGTTGGGCGTAATGCGCAGGCAGGAACGGACTGGAAGCTGAATGCAGAGTTCCTGAGCTACTCGCGCAGCAAGGGGTTGTTTGCCGGTATCAACCTGGATGGAACAGTGCTGTCTCAGAATCAGGACGATACCCGTGCGCTGTATGGCGCGGATGTTCCGTTCGCTCAGATTCTCAGCGGCAAGCAGGTGACGCCGGATGACGCACGTCCTTTTGTACGGACGGTGGCAAAGTATTTTGTTGTTGCAAAAAATCGCTAGGCCTAGGTGCTCTTTGGTTGCGGTTGGGGCGGCTTAATCAGCCGCCCTTTCTGTTTTTGGGTGGCAGGGGGTTGGAATCGGTAGACTAGAAGCTTGAGCGAAGTTCCACAAAAACAGACGCATGCGACGGAGGTTAGTTTCCGCGAACGAGTGGAGTTCGTTTTGGTATGGCTGTCTGTTCACCTTTTGCGGGTGCTTCCGCGCAAGTTGGCTCGAGCGGTGGGCTCGGGGATTGGGCTGGTTGCTTTTTATAGTTTGGGGCGGCTGCGGAGGGTCGGAGCTCTCAATTTGCGTTTGGCGTTTCCGGAGATGCCGGAGGTGGAGCGTGAGAGGATTCTGAGGTCGGTTTATCGGAATTTAGGTGCTTTGCTGGCGGAGTTCTGCCTGATGCCGGGGTATTCGCCGGACGGGGCGAGCCGGTTCATTCGGTATGAGGGGCTGGAGAACTATCTCGCGGCGCGGGAGCGGGGTAAGGGAGTTCTGGTATTGACCGGACACCTGGGGGCTTGGGAGCTGTCGAGCTTTTACCACTCGCTGATGGGGATGCCGATGGGGATGGTGATACGTCGGTTGGACAATCCGCTGGTGGATGCGTTTGTGAATGAGATTCGCTGCCGGCATGGGAACCGGGTGATTCATAAGGACGACTTTGCGCGAGGGTTGATTGCGTCGATGAGGGCCGGGGAGACGGTGGGGATTCTGATGGACACGAATATGACTCCGCCACAGGGTGTGTTTGTGCCGTTCTTTGGCGTGCAGGCGTGTACCGCCTCTGGAATGGCCCGGATCGCGCTGAAGACCGGTGCGGCGGTGGTGCCGGGGTTCTTGTTGTGGGAGGAGAGCGAGCAGCAGTATGTTTTGCGTTTTGGGCGCGAGCTTGAGGTCGTCCATACTGGGGATTCAGAGCGCGATGCGGTGACCAATACGGCGGCGTTTACTGCGGCGATCGAAGGGATGATTCGGCAGTATCCTGAGCAGTGGTTGTGGATGCACCGGCGCTGGAAGACGCGACCGCCAGGAGATGAGGGGATCTACTGATGGCGACGATGAGTAAGGTGGCGGACTGGATTGGCGTGAGCGCGCCGTTGCTGGATGTCGAGATCAAGGCGGTCTCGAATATCGAGGGAGCGAGTGAGAACTCGGTGGTGTTTGCCGTGGAGGCGGCGGCGTTGGATAAGGCGCTTCGGTCGAATGCTGGAGTAATTCTTGCCAACAGAAAATTGGAGTCCGGGGAACTGCCGCTGGATCCGCGGGTGTTGTGGGTGAGCGATGCGCGGTATGCGTTTGCGGTGGTGGCACGCAAACTCAAAGGAGAGGTGTTGCGGGCGGGAGTGCATGCTTCGGCGATCATAGGGCAGGGCGTAACGATCGGAGTTGGCACACGGATTGGGCCGGGGGTGGTGCTGGAGGATGGTGTCGTGGTTGGTGCGGATTGCGATGTTCAGGCGCGGGTCACGATCTATGCTGGAACGGTGCTGGGCGATCGCGTGGTGGTGCAGGCTGGTGCGGTGCTGGGTTCTACGGGGTTTGGGTATGTGCGGAGCGAAGAGACGGGCAGGTATCTGATCTTTCCGCAGCAGGGGAGACTGGTGGTGGAGGATGATGTTGAGATCGGTGCGAATACTACGATCGATCGCGGTGCGCTGGGAGAGACGCGGATCGGGCGAGGGACGAAGATCGATAATCTTGTGCACATCGCGCACAACTGTGTGATTGGAAAGAACGTGATTATCGCCGCCCAGACTGGAATTTCGGGGTCGAGCGTGGTGGAGGATGGTGCGATTCTGGGCGGGCAGGTGGGAATAGGAGAGCATGCGACGGTGGGGGCGGGGGTAATTCTCGGTGGTGGAGCGGGTGTGTTGAGCGGGAAAAAAATGCGGGGGCCGGGGGAGGTGTTCTGGGGCAGGCCTGCGCGGCCTTTGAAGGAGTATCTGCGGGATCTGGCGCGGCTCAAACATCGTTGAAGAGCGTACGATTTGATGGTTCGTGGTGGAATTTCTGTGGTGCGTTGGTGGTGATTTGCTGGTGAGTTGTGGTGATAAGCGTGGTGGATGATGGCGATTGTTGTGGTTGGCGGACATACGAGGAATATCGGGAAGACGAGCGTAGTGGCGGGTCTGATTGCCGCGATGCCGGAGATGCATTGGACAGCGTTCAAGGTGACCCAGTTCGGGCATGGGATGTGTTCGGCGAATGGGGAGCCTTGTGACTGCGAGACGGCGGAGCACACGGTGGCGGTGAGTGAAGAACGGATTGGGGGAGACGCCACGACAGATTCGGGGCGTTATCTTGCGGCTGGGGCGGTGCGATCGTTCTGGGTGAGGACGAGGCAGGGAGATCTTTCGGAAGCGATGCCGCGGATTCGTAAGGAGATAGCACGAGCTGAGAATGTAGTGATTGAGTCGAACAGCATCATGCGATTTCTGCGACCGGACCTTTATTTGAGCGTGCTGGACCCTGAGACGGCGGACTTCAAGGACTCGGCGAAGTACTTTCTGGACCGCGCAGATGCGGTGCTGGTAGCGGATGGCGTGTTGGGACGGCCGGAGTGGAAGGGTGTTTCGTTGAAGCTCGTGGAGGGGACGCCGGTGTTGACGATGCGGCCTCCCCTGTATGTAACCAATGAAGTAACTAATTTCGTGAAGGAGCGGTTGCGGGTTCGCGTGGTGGTTTGATTTGATTTCTGGCATAAAAAGAGCCACAGCCTTTGCGGACTGAGGCTCTTTTTATTGATACGAGTCTTTTGAAGCTATGCGATGAGACCGTTGAGGCCATTAGGGAAGAAGACTCCCTGATGGACGGTAGCGGTGGGTGCTGTGCCGGTCACGATTGCGAGTATCTGGGAGGTATTGCGCGACCATCCCAAGGAGTTTTGGTCGCAATCGACGATGGTGGAGGCGGTGAAGGTAGCCGAACCTGTGTTAAGCGCTACCGGTGTTACTGTTACTCCGATGTCGTCTGCCTTGGAGCCTGTGAATGTGACGAACGGAGTGGTGATGGGGTTGGTAGGATCGGGATTCGCGAGTGAGGAACGAGCCGCCGAGATCATTTGGGTCAGAGTGCTGAGTGGTCCGGTGCCACCACCACCATCGAGGCCGTTGATGGTCGTACGGATGAGACCGGCATGGTATGCCTCAACGGCGTGGATGCCCACTGCAGCCGGGAGGATATTGGTCTTGTCGGAGATCAGAGGGGCAGCGCCGTGGTAGGCAGAGACTCCGACGTCTTCGAAGATGTATGCGCCAATGAGGAAGTTGGCGTCGCTGGCGAAGGGATTGAAGGCCGGGCCGATGCCTGCAGCCGTTGCGAGCGTGTTGAAGGAGTTGTACAGATCGATGTTGGGCATCGAAACTGCCTTGGTGGAGAGAGCGCCCTGGAGGAAGCTGACGTGCTTGCCTTCTTCGGTTGCTGTCTCCATCGCATAGGACTGAACGTACGGGAGAGAGAACGGAACCTTGGCGAACGTTGGGCTCAGTGTGACGGTTCCACCGGTGGTTCCGTTGACGCTGATAGGAATCGGCGTCGGCAGTTTGTCGATGGTGACGCCATAGACCGCGAGATTGTAGAACTGCGCCTCGAGGTACTCCAGGTTGAGGGCGAAGTTGAGGATGTCTGAATCGCCGATAGTGGCTTGCGCCTCCGCCTTTTTGGTTGTAAGTGCGCCGAAGGCGAGAGCGGCAAGTGCTGCGCCTCCTTTGGTGAGCATCTTTCGGCGGGTACTGACGATAATTTCATCGAGCTGCTGTGTCTCTAAAGTTGCCATGATGTCTCCGTCCTTAGGAAGCTGTTACTGAGATTTTGCCGTTGAGGCCATTGGGGAAGAATCCGCCCTTGCCCAAGCCTGCTCCGCCAGCCGCGCCATACACGATGTGCAGGACCTGATCGGTTGTGCGATGGAATGCGATGGCGTTGGTGGGATCAGCAGCGACGATACTGCTGACGCTGAGGGCCGTCTCATTGCCGCCACCGAGCATGCCTCGGAGAGCTGAGACCTTGTTGGCGATAGCGATGTACGTCTGATCGTTGGTGGCAATGGATGTACCTACGATCAGGGTGCGGATCTCAGCGGCATGGTAGGCCTCAACCGCTTGAATGCCAGCGGCAGCGCTGAGGATGTTGTTGTTGGTGAGCAGAGGCGCGGCACCACTGTAAGCAGTAACGCCAACATCCTCAAAGACGAAGGCGCCGATTAGGAAGTCGTTGGTTCCGTCAAATGGGTTGAAGGTGGGAGTGGTCGTGATGCCGGCGGCCACGGCCAGAGGAGCGAAGAAGGTGAGGTCGAGAGCAGGACGTGGCACCGGTGTTCCACTGTTTGCCGTGATGGCTGACTGGATGAGGCGGACGTGGTTCAGCTCATCCTGTGCGATCTCGTTGGCGTACTGAGCGTAGGTCGAGTTCGCCCAGGGAACGGCTGCGATGTTTGGAGGAACGATCGTGGTGCCTGCACCGGTGAGCGCATCGGCAGTAGAAAGGCCATGCCCGGTTGCGGCATAGAGATAGAACTCGGCCTCAAGGTACTCGAGGTTGAGGGCGAAGTTCAGGATGTCGTTATCGGGAACGTCCAGCGGTGTTGGTGTCGGCGTTGGTGTTGGGGTTGGCGCCGGTGAACTGCTGCTGCATCCGACAATCAACGCTGATGCTGTCGCAGTACCTGCGCCGGCCAGGAATTTGCGACGCGACAGGGCCTTGTCGATGAGATCATTGAGTTTTTTTTCCACGATTTACCTCTCCTCAGTGCACTGCAGACTGCACACTCGTTCTGATGACGAAGGGCAAGCAGGAACGGATTGCGGAGACGGTGATATTCGTCGCTAGATTGATTGAACAGCAAGGTTCATGACGTCATCAACAAGGCTGACTTCTTTTTGAACGAACGGCTCTGCGTAGCGCACACCTGCGAGCAGACCGTAGTGGCGCGCTGTGGCAAAGGTGCGTTCGCGGATCTCCTCCTCTGGGACGAAGAGGCCGGAGCCCTGCGGCTGAGTGCCGTATTGCGAGCGATATGCGAGGAGAGACTGAAGGCGCTGCTCCACGAACGGTGTGATGTCGACCACGAAGGTGGGGCGCACGTCCGCATAGAGACTGGCGTAGAGAATTTTGAAGGGGCGATGTGGCGGGTTGGCTTCGCCCGATGTGGCGACCTTGGCGAGGCCGCTGATGAAGCAGGCTTCGTAGCCTAAGGTGGCGCTGGTGTAGTGATCAGGATGCCGGCCCTGCCAATAAGGAAGGATGACGACGCGAGGACGAAGGCGTCGAAGGACCGCGGCGAGTTTGAGGCGATTGG
Source organism: Tunturiibacter lichenicola (assembly GCF_051013355.1). Taxonomy (GTDB): domain Bacteria; phylum Acidobacteriota; class Terriglobia; order Terriglobales; family Acidobacteriaceae; genus Edaphobacter; species Edaphobacter lichenicola_F. The sequence continues at coordinate 3,804,948 of NZ_CP132944.1, forward strand.
CGAGGGTGTTCTCAACGTTGCCGTCGGGGAGATCGAGGGCCTCGCGATGGGCGACGTTGAGGATGCGAGCGGCTGCGTTTGCTTCTGCTTCGCGATCAGCGGCAGTTCCCCGGGTGCCGGACTCGCCTTGAGTGAGGTCGAGGATGCCGGTGCGCCAACCACGGGCGTGCATGGAGAGGAGCGTGCCGCCGCAGGTCTGCTCTACGTCGTCGCGGTGAGCGGCGATAGCGAGTATGTCGACGGTCGGGACGGTGGACATAGAAGGGAGGAGTGGAGGAAGCAGGGCTTAGGCACTTTTGTACGTCCTAAGCCCTATTCGCTCCGTTAGGTGACGTTAGTTGGCTGCGTCGGTGAAGGCGTCCATGTAGGCGACGTCGAGTGCGGTGCCTTGAATGGTGATGTTCTTGTTGTTAATCTCAGAGCCGTCGGCGGTGTTGAAGGCGTGGATCTGTCCACCGTAGGCGGTGTAGACCTTGTGAAGAGTCTGAACCCAGCAGAGGCCGGTCAGGTCGCCGTAGTAGAACTGATTCTGATTGGTGTTGGGGTAAGGAACGGCGACCGTGTTGGACTTGCTTTGCGAGACGGCTGGAATGATCGATGCGCTGATAGGGGTAGAGCCTGACGGCAATGCGACGCGGGTGAGGCAGTTGTAGTTGGCTGTCTGGTCGGTGATGCCCTGGGCGGCGCGGGCTGCACGTTCGCCGGTGGCGCAGAGCTGTGAGCCTACCCATAATGTGTTGTCGTCGGCGAAGAGCATCTTGGTGTGGGTGCCGTCGGAGATGGAGGTGACGCTGGTGATGGTGTTCGTTGCCAGATTGATAGTGGAGAGATTACCCGCGAGAAGACCGTCGGGTTGGATCTGCTGTCCTGAGACGTAGAGTGTGGTTCCGTCGGAGACGGCGGCAGTGACGCCGCCTTGGACGGGTAAGGCGGCGAGGAAGGCGTTTGGATTTGCAGGGGTGTTGTTGGTGTAGGTATTGACCTGAAGCGCGCCGTTCTGCAGATACGTCACGCCGGCGGTCTTGCCACCGCACTCCGGGCCGCAGTTGAGGACGTAGACGGAGTTGCCATCAAGCGAGAAGTAGGCGTTGACGGGGCGATCGAAGGTGGATGGTGCTGCAGGGGCAGCGGGATTGACGCTGTTGACGGCAACGACGCAGTACACGGGGAGGTTGAAGGGTTCGCAGTCAACTGCGCCCGTGACGTTTGCAATAGCCTCTGTTGAGGTCGCATACGGTGTGTTTGCGTTGAGCTTGATGACGCGGTAGATCGCGTCGGAGTTGCGGACCATGGCGAGCACGACGCTGTCGCCGGTGTTGACGACGACCTGGAAGACGTTGGGAAGATTGAGCCCGTAGCTTCTGCCGGTGCTGTTATCGATGATGCCGAGTTGGCCTATGCCCTCTTCTGCCGAATAGATATGGCCAAAGGTCGGTGGGATAGCGAGGCCGGTCGATTTAGTCGGGAAGCTGCCTGCGGAGCCGGTGACGGACTCTTTGCCGTAGTTGATGATCTGAACGTCGCCAAGGGTGTTGGAGTAGACGTAGCCGGTGATCTCAGACGGGAAGTTGAGGATGAGATTGGGAAATCCGGAGGAGTAGCCGCTGATGGAGAAGGAAAGCTTGGTGCCCTGGATGTTGCCGCGCAGGTCGTTCAGCGCATCGAGAATCTGCAGGCTGCCACTGCCGCCGCCGTTCGCGGTGACCCCAACCATGACCCGGTTTGCGAGCAGGCTTGGCGGAATGGGGCGGTTGGCGAAGGTGAACTGTGGGAACTTGTAGAGGATTTCCTGGCAGGATGTGAGCCCGAGCGTAGCGACAGCGATCAGGAGGCCGCAGAAGATCTGGGCACGGAGAGACTGGGTAAAGAGACTTCGATTCTTCAACGGTAACTAACTCCAACCTGAACGCTGCTATATGGTTTTGGCGGCCAATGCTATGTGCCGAGTATAACAAAGGACGCGTCGATCGCCCGTTTGGAAGCAGATCTGCACGTCTGGATTTTGCATTGGTTTGGAGCGCGTCCGGGCCGTGGCTTAGGATAGAGCGAAGCGCTTGGAGACGATCATGGCAGATGAGTTGAATACAAACGCGGGGCCTGGCACCGGACCTGCTGCGGTTGACAGACTGTTTGCAGGCGGAACGGTGTTGTGTGATGGGGCGATGGGGACGATGTTGTACGCGCGCGGGGTATTCATCAACCGCTGCTATGACGAGTTGAATCTGTCTCAGCCAGAGTTGGTCCGCGAGATTCACACGGAGTACCTGCAGGCGGGCGCCGAGGTCATCGAGACGAATACGTTTGGAGGAAACCGCTTCCGGCTGGGTCTGCACGGGCTCCAGGATAAGGTTCGCGAGATCAATTTGGCTGGCGTTGCGCTGGCGCGGGCTTGTGTGAACCAGATACTGGAGAAGCAGGCGAGCGAGGCGTTTGTCGCAGCGTCAATTGGGCCGCTGGGTGTGAGGCTGGAGCCGCTTGGGAAGGTCGGACTGGAGGAGGCGCGAGCTGCGTTTGCGGAGCAGATTCGGGCGCTGGTGGAGGGCGGCCCGGGCGTAGGAGCGGATCTGTTGATCGTGGAGACGATGACGTCGCTGGCCGAGGCGGAACAGGTGATTCTTGCGGCGCGGAGTGAGGCTCCGGGAACACCGGTGATCGTGATGATGACCGTCGATGAGGATGGGAGCTGTCTGGACGGAGCGTCGGCGGAGACGGCTGCGACCAAGCTGACGGAGTGGGGCGCGGATGCGATTGGATGCAACTGCAGCGCTGGCCCGGCGACGGTGTTGAGCGTGATCGAGCGGATGAGGCCGCTGACGAAGCTGCCGTTGGCTGCGATGCCGAACGCAGGGATTCCTCGGGCGGTGGAGGGCCGGACGATCTATTTGACCTCGCCGGAGTACATGGCGAGCTTTACTCGGAAGCTGGTGAAGGCGGGCGCGAGCATCGTAGGCGGGTGTTGCGGGACCACTCCAAGTTACACGCGGGCGATGAAGAGCTCGTTGCGAGCGCTAGATGCGATGGAGGGGGGGGCCCAGGTGATGGAGCGCGCTGGGTCGAACAAGACAGCGGCGATGGCGGGAAGCAAGGTTGAGCCGCCAGCGCTTGCGGGGCGGTCAAAGATTGGCGGGATGGTCGCGGCGGGGGAGTTCGTCACGATGGTGGAGATTGTGCCGCCGAAGGGGATCGACTGCAGCAAGGAGCTGGATGGTGCGGCGCAGCTGCATCGGCTTGGCGTGGATGCGATCAATGTGCCCGATTCGCCGCGAGCGAGCGCGAGGATGAGCGCGCAGAGCCTATGCGTGCAGATTCAACAGCATGTCGGGATCGAGACGATCCTGCACTACACGTGCCGCGACCGGAATGTGTTGAGTATTCAGAGTGATTTGTTGGGGGCGTCGTCGATTGGGCTGAAGAATATTCTCTGCCTGACGGGCGATCCGCCGAAGCTGGGGAACTATCCGAATGCGACAGCGGTGTTTGATGTGGATGCGATCGGGCTGGTGAACATCGTCCACAATTTGAACTACGGATTGGACATTGGGAAGAACTCGATCGGCGAGTCGACGGGTTTTGCGATCGCCGTGGCGGCGAATCCCGGTGTGCAGGATATGGATCACGAAGTGCGCCGCTTTGCCTACAAGGTTGAGGCGGGGGCGGAGTTTGCGATTACGCAGCCGGTATTCGACATGCGCGTGCTGGAGGAGTTTCTGCGGCGGATCGAAGGATTTCGGATTCCGGTGATTGCGGGAATCTGGCCGTTGACGAGCTTGCGGAATGCAGAGTTCATGAAGAACGATCTGCGGGTAAGTATGCCAGAGGAGATTATGAAGCGGATGGGTGCCGTGTCTTCTCCTGAGGCGGGCAGGGCTGAAGGTGTGAAGATCGCGCAGGAGATGCTCGCCGAGGCGCGGCCGATGGTACAGGGGGTGCAGGTGAGCGCGCCGTTTGGACGATACAGTGTTGCCGCGGATGTGCTGGGTTTGAGTGGGGAGAAGGTGGATGGTTTGGTCGAGGTCGCATAATGGCTAACTTTGAGCAGCAGTTAGCGGCGTTGGAGTCGGTGGTGGAGAGGCTGGAAAAGGGAGAGCTGTCACTCGAGGACTCGGTGCGTCTGTTTGAGGAAGGTATCAAGCTTTCGGACGCTTGCAAGAAGGAACTGGAGGCAGCCGAAGGACGGATCCAACTGCTGGTGGATAAGGGAAGTGGCGGGATGCGGGCGGTGGATTTCGATGTTACACAAGAGGGTGGGACAGAGAAGTAATCTGGATTCACGGTCTGAGGTGCTTGATTGGGGCTGCTGCCTGGCGGGACCGATTTTTGCGTAAAGAATGCTCCGAATCAGCCGATAACCATATAGACGACACAAAATAAATGGATTCCGGATCTTTGCCGTTACAACTTCCGGGTCAGAGACCACGCGCGTGGGGCATGATTTTCTAGCACTGTACGTGGGCCAACAGGCCGAACAGTGCAGTGACGACTGCATGTCGCCTCGACTGCGTCGGTTTTAACAATGGGAGTGTGCCTGGCTTCGGCTTAGCCTGACTATTTGTCCCGAGATGAGTGAGATTTCTACACGTTGTTTGGAAGGAGATACATTGAAGGGACTTCGCATGCCCGCTGAGAATCAGCATGCCTTTATGGTTCTTGTTCTTGCCGCGTGTTTTGCTATCTCCGGCTGTGGCAGTGGCGCAGGTTTGACACAGGTTGCTGGCGGCGGTTCAACGGTCGCTCCTCCATCGAATAGCTCTGGGTCAGGAACTACGCCGACGCCTACCCCGGCACCAACACCTACACCAACTCCAACTCCAACACCAACGCCAACGCCAACACCAACGCCAACGCCAACACCGACTCCAACACCGACTCCAACACCAACACCGACTCCAACACCAACACCGACACCAACACCGACTCCTACGCCTACACCAACTCCAACACCGACTCCTACGCCAACACCGACTCCTACGCCTACACCAACTCCTACGCCTACACCAACTCCAACGCCCAAACCTACTCCTGGGCCGAGTGCTCCGGCTAAGAGTGCGAAACGTGGAGTTGCCTACGATCTGTCTTCGCCGCTGGACATTGCAGTGCTTTCGCCTGGGGTGAGCTGGTGGTACAACTGGACCTCGGCTCCGAACTCTGGCGTGTCCGCCGATTATGAGACGCAGTATAGGATGGATTACTTTCCCATGTTGTGGAATGGGAACTTCAATGCGGCAAGTATTGTGACGTATCTGAAGGCGAATCCCGGCATCAAGTACATGCTTGTTCTCAATGAGCCGAGCCAGACGGGCCAGGCGAATATGACGCCGCAACAGGCTGCGGCTCTATGGCCGCAGTACGAGGCGGTCGCTGCGCAGACCGGGGTCAAGATCGTTGGGCCACAGATGAGCTACGGAAACGAGCTCAACACGGCGTATAACACTCCGGTTGCGTGGCTCGATGCCTTTTACGCTGCTTATCAGGCGGCCAACGGTGGCAACGATCCGCAGATCGACTACCTAGGCTTCCATTGGTACGACTATGGCTTGGATGCTCAGCTGGATCTGCTGGACAAGTACAACAAACCCTTCTGGGTGACGGAGTTTGCGAACTGGCATACAGGGGACGGCAGCGCGCAGATTGACACGCTGGCCAAGCAGGAGTCGCAGATGACCAGCATGGTCGCAACATGCGAGAGCCGGTCTGATGTCTTTCGTTACGCGTGGTTCACGGGGCGTTTGAGTCCTGACCCGCACTTCACGAGTCTGCTGGGTGGGACTGGCGTACTAACTCCTCTGGGAACGCTGTACCTCTCGTTGCCAATCCAGTGAAGTAAAACAGGCTTAAGGAAAGCGTGGTGCTCGCCGATTCGATGAGCACCACGTTTTATCTTTTAGCGAGAGCTTTTAGCGGTCGCGGCTGGTGACGAAGCCGGGTACCCAGAGGAGGGCGCGCTTGGCTTCGGTGTCGGGCAGGTCGGCGATGGTGAGGCGGGCGGCTTCGGCGTAGGCGCAGGCGGTGTCCATGGCGTAGTCGATGGAGCCGTGGCGCTGGAGGATCTCGAGGATCTCCGGATGGGAGACGCGGGCAAAGCTGCGGTCGGCAAGTACGGTGCGGATGGCCTCGCGGTCAGCGCCGGTGCCGCGTTCGAGCGCGTGGATGACGGCGAGCGTTGCCTTACCTTCGCGGAGGTCGCTGGCTACCGGCTTGCCGAGGACGTCTTCAGCGGCAGTGAGGTCGAGGACGTCATCGACGATCTGGAAGGCGAGGCCTAGGTTGCGGCCGTATTCGCCGAGCTGCGACTCCATCTCGTCGCCGGAGTGGGTGATGGCAGCGCCAAGCTGCATGGAGACCTGGAAGAGGCAGGCGGTCTTGCGGAAGATGAGATCGAAGTACTCCTCTTCGTTGATGAGGTGGCCTAGCTTCTCGATCTGGAGGAGTTCGCCCTCGACCATCTGCTGGGTGAGCGAGATGAGGAGTTCGAGGACCCGGAAGTTGCGCTCTTCGAGGGCGGAGGAGAAGGACTGCATGTAGAGCCAGTCGCCTGCTAGGACGCACTTGGCGTTGCCCCAGGTGGTGTTGGAGGAGGGGCGGCCGCGGCGGGTGTCGGCCTCGTCGATGATGTCGTCGTGGACGAGGGTCGCGGTGTGGAGCATCTCGACGACGGCGCCGAGACGGATTCGGCTCTGGTTCGTACAGCCGAGGGCCTTGGCGGAGAGCAGGAGGAGCAAGGGGCGAATGCGCTTGCCGCCGCCTGCGATAAGGTACTGGGCGATGTCGGTGATGACCTCCACGTTCGAGGCGGATTGCCGGGAGAACTCCTGCTCGATGGCGGCTAGATCGTCACGGAGGAGGTCGAACACCTCGGCTGCGGTCGCGATGGAGAGCGTGCTCACTTATAAGTCAGAGTATCAGGATGTTCGTTTGGCTTCAGAGTTGGCTCGAAAAAATTGACTACGATGTTCATGTAAGCAAAGGGTTGGCGAATTGGCAGGGCGGAGGGGCTTGCTGCCATTTCGAGTGCCAGTGAGCGCTGGTTAGTTGGAGCGAAAGTTGGTGAACTGGAGTTCGACGCCGATGTCTTTGCCGCGGAGCAGGGCCATGACCTCTTGCAATACGTCGCGGTCTTTGCTGACGACGCGGACCGTGTCTCCCTGAATGCTGGCCTGCGCTTTTTTCTTCGAGTCCTTGATGGCGGCGACGATGATCTTGGCCTTCTCGGAGGGGATGCCCTGGACGAGCTTGATCTTCTGGCGGACGCTGGAGTTGGCGGCGGGCTCGATCTTCTCGAACTCGAGGTTCTTGAGGGAGACGCCGCGCTTGACGAGCTTCTGCGAGAGGATCTCGGTGACGGCCTGGAGCTTGTACTCGTCCTGGCTGGCGAGCTGGATGGTGTCGGTGCCTTCGAGCTCGATCTTCGACTTGGAGTCTTTGAGGTCGAAGCGGGCGTGAACCTCTTTCGAGGCCTGGTCGATGGCGTTTTTTACTTCCTGAATCTCTACTTTGCTGACTACGTCGAAGCTGTTGTCGGATGCCATTGGTTTGTTCCTTCGTCTGTGACTTGTCGAACTCTATTATGTCAGCGCTGAAGAGTTTAGCGCGTTGTGGGGAAGAGATTTTTGAAGTTGTTGGTGGTGAGGGTCGCGAGTTCCTCTGGTGAGATGCCGCGGAGGGTAGCAAGGGCTGCCGCCGTATGGGTGACGAGGGCGGGTTCGTTGCGTTGGCCGCGCAGGGGGATGGGCGCTAGGAAGGGGGCGTCGGTTTCGACGAGGATGCGGTCGGCTGAGGCTGCGGCTGCTGCGTCGCGGATGGATTGGGCCTTGGGGTAGGTGAGGTTGCCGGCGAAGGAGAGGTGGAAGCCTGCGTCGATGGAGCGCTGGGCCTGTTCGACGGTGCCGGAGAAGCAGTGCATGATGCCGCCGTGGGCGATGCCATGGCCGGGATGCGTCCAGTGCTGTTCGATGAGGGCCAGGAGGTCCTCCCAGGCGTCGGCGGTGCCGTATTTTTCTTTGGCCTGAGGGGTGGCGAGCTCGCTGGTGCGGCAGTGGATGATGATCGGCTTGCGGGTCTGGGCGGCGATGTACATCTGGGCGGTGAAGGCGAGCTGCTGGGTTGCGATGTCGGGGTTGTCGAAGTGGTAGTAGTCGAGGCCGATCTCGCCGATGGCGATGCATCTGGGGTCGGCGGCCAGAGCGGTCAGCTTGGCGAGGGCCTCCTTGGTGGCGCTGGTGGCCTCCTGGGGGTGGATGCCCGCGGTGGCGTAGATCTTGGGTAGGTCGGGGCCGTTGGTGGCGTTGGCGATCTCGAGCGCCTGATGCATGGTGGCGGGGCCGTCGCCGATTCCGATGGCGAGGATGGTGTGGACTCCGGCCGCATAGGCCCGGCGGAGGACCTCATCGCGGTCGGTTGGGGTCTCGGTGTAGAAGTCGAGGTGGGCGTGTGAGTCGGTAAGGAACATGTGCGGTACGCCTGCTATATCAGAGGGGTGCCCCCCGGGGTGGTATTAGTTAAACCGCTTGGTTTCAGCGGGTTGCGTTTTTTAGTGACTGCAAAAATGTCATTCTAAAGGGGATGCAGGTAAATATGTCCATTCAAAGGGTTTACGCCTTGAATGGGCAAAAATGCCGGAATCATCCGCCTTTTGATGACCTGTATCCAGTATATCGGGTTCGATATAACTCATGCGCCAGATGCATGTTGTTGTGAGAGATGGGTTTAAGTGGCTTAGGGGCTTGACAGCATTCACTTCAGCGGATGTGAAGGACACGGCGGATTGAGCAGCTGTAGAAGCCGCTGGCATGGAAATACGCTAACGGTTCGAACGATGGACGGCTGGGGCTTACGCCCCGGCCTTTTGGTCAACGTGGATTGTAGCGGTGGCGGTGGGTTTGGCAGGGGCTTTGCGGCGGAGGATGGCAGCGGAGATGAGGGTAATGACGAGGCCGACGGGCAGGGGCTCCATGAAGGTGTAAGCCATGTTGACGAAGGGGTTCTGGTAGAGCTGCTGAGAGTGCTGAATGGCAGCAACCTTCGTTGCTATGTTGGCTGGCTCAAGTCCGGAGGCCTGAACCTTGTGAATCTGCGCGGCGAAGTAACCGTCCATGAAGTGGGGAATGAAGTTGAAGTAGATGATCTCCCAGGTGACGACGTAGCAGACGGTGGTGATGAGGGTGATCAGGATGCCGCAGGCGAAGGCACGGCCGAAGGAGATTCGGCCAGCGAGGGAGTTGTCGCGGTAGCTGCGGATGCCGAAGTAGACGAGCAGGAACGACGCCACCATGTTGGCGTAGCCCAGAATCATGCTGTGGCCGGAGCCGATCTTGTCGGCGAGGAGGACGGAGCCGTCCATAAGGACGGAGATGATGAGGCCGGCGATGAGGCCGAAGGTGAGGACGGTTTTCTTCATGCGAGGCTCCTAAGTGGGAGTGAGGATGGAGTCACGATGCAGTGTAACGGGGTCGGATGTCGTCATCCTTTCGGATGATTTTGCGGGAGTGGAGCGGAAATCGTGCTTTTGGGTGACACGTTCAGGGCAAGAGGCCTAGCTCTTTGCCGCGCTGGACGGCCTGGGTGCGGCGGGCGGCTCCGAGCTTGTCGAAGGTACGGGCGCAGTGTGTCTTGACGGTGTTTTCGGAGACGAAGAGCTGCGTGGCGATCTCGCGATTGCTGAGGCCACGGGCGATCAGAGCGAGGATTTCGAGTTCGCGTGGCGTGATGCCGAGGGTCTGCTGGTGGGCGGTGTTGGGAGCGAAGGAGACTTCCTCTTGGGCGGGGGCAGGGACTTCCGCGGGGACAAGGACTTCTTTGATCACGATCGTTTCGCGGATGACTTCGCGGCGGCGGGTGATGCGAAGGCCGAGCCAGATGCCGAAGGCTGCAAAGAGAATGGCGACGAGTGCGCTGTAGAGCTCGACGGAGTGCTCGATGATGACAAAGCGGTATTCGGTGTATTGGAGGGTGGCGATGAGGAGGCCGCCGACGAGGCCGAAGATGAGGGCGTGGCGCTTCATGATGGGGTTGTGAAGAAGTATATCTCCGCCTAGGATGGCTGGATGAGAGAGACGACCGGGTGGGGAGTGTTTGTGGGGCTGGCGCTGCTGGCTGCGATTGGAAGTGCGCGTGGTTGGACGCAGACACCGGAAGCGGCTTCTTCTGGGACGCTGTCGCAGTCGCGGGTGTATGTGCTGGAGCAGATGCCGGTGCGGAAGATGGCAAACGGTGGCGAGAGTCGTGATGTGTTGCATGGTGCGCTGGCTACGGGTGAGGCGGTGGGGGTGCATGAGTCTGTGCAGCCTGCGGGAGCGACACCCAGTCCGCTGCATACCATACAGCACTCGGAGTTGATCACGGTGCTGGAGGGGACTTTGGAGTTCGACCATGACGCCAAGGAGGAGAAGGTGGGGCCGGGCGGTGTGATCTATGTGGCGATGGGTACGCTGCACCGATTGAAGAATGTTGGAGATGTTCCGGCGAAGTACTGCGTGGTGCAGATTGGTGGGGACACGAAGAAGTAGATGGGGGCGGCGCAATCGCGTAGGATGGCGGCATGAAAAATCTGAACCGGCGTGATGTGTTTTTGGGCCTTTCGGCGATGGTTGCGATGGGTGTGGTGACGGCGGAGGGACAGACGACGGCGTTGCCGGGGGGCAATGTGTTGTCGCACTCGGAGACGTTTCCTTTTGAGAAGCTGCCGGTGAAGAAGACGGCGAATGGTGGGGCGAGCAGAGCCGTCGTGCAGGGTGTTCTGGCTACGGGCGAGACGGTGGAGATGCATGAGACGACGCTGCCGCCGGGACAGATGCCGCATCCGCCGCATAAGCACAGACACTCGGAGTTCATGATGGTGCGGGAGGGGCAGCTTGAGTTCGACAACGATGGCACGCCGGAGAGAGTGGGACCGGGTGGTGTGATCTTTGCGGCGTCGGACGTGATGCATGGGTTGAAGAACGTAGGGGATGTGGATGCGAATTATTTTGTGATTGCGATTGGGCGTGAGTCTGAGTTGCAGAAGGTTGGGGGCCGGTGAGCCGAAGGTTGGTCGGTGTCTCTTTGGCGAATGTAGATGAGTAAGACAAATACGGGGGTCTCTCCACTGCGCGGCGCACGATGGTACTGTGCGCCGCTTCGGTCGAGATGACGATTCCGTAATGGTTACAGTGCGTCTACCTGGTACTTTGTGCTAGCGGAGGCGGGAGCCGAGGGCTATGTCTTCGCCGAAGGTGGCGAGGATGGGTTTGCCGTTTTCGCCTTCGGATGCAGCGAGTAGCATGCCGTGGGATTCGAGGCCGCGCATCTTGCGGGGGGCGAGGTTGGCGATGACGACGATCTTTTTGCCGAGGAGCTCTTCGGGGGTGTACCACTCGGCGATGCCGGAGAGGATCTGGCGCTTTTCGTAGCCGAGGTCGACTTCGAGGCGGAGGAGTTTGTCGGCTTTGGGGATGCGCTCGGCGACGATGATCTGGGCGACGCGGAGGTCGATCTTGACGAAGTCGTCGATGGCGATCTGCGGGGTGTCGGGGATGTTTGACTGGGCAACGGCGTTGGCGAAGACGCCTGAGGCGTGGGCTTCGGTGTGGGATGGGGTTCCGGTGCGCTCGGTGCTGATGGCGTGGCTGCCACCGACGGTGGTGCCGGGAGCGGGTTCGGCGAGAGACGAGGTGCGGGGGGCGGCTCCGGGATGCGTGGGGTCGGTTGGGACCGGTGAGGTGTGGGTGGTGGTCTCGTCAACGAACTTGGAGGGCTTGGGGTGCTCGGGTTGCTGAGGAGCAGAGGTGGGGTTTTCCATGTCGATCATGATTTGTGCGAGTCCTTTGTCCGCTCGGGGGAAGATGGGGCTTAGGGGGCCTAGTTTTCCTGGTTCGAGGTCGTCCAATTGGCCCCATTTCAGGTCACGTAGTGCTCCAGTTTTGGCAGCTTCCTCGATCGAGCCTAGACCCAACTGGGCCCATACTTTGGCTGTTGCGTTTGGGATAACGGGATATAGAAGCGCGGTGATGATGCGAATCGATTCAGCGGCCGTGGAGAGTACGTACGCCAAATTTAGTTCCCAATGTTCCGCTTGCGCTTTCGCAATTTTCCATGGGGCGTGACTGGTTATGAAACCATCCGTAGCGCTCACCAGCCCAAAAACCGAGTCGATGAATTTGCCGAAGGAGTATGAACTCCAATTTTCCGACGCGCTTTCAATGACTTCATCTGCAGCTGACCGAACAGACTCGTTCGATATAGAAAAGGGTGTCGCTGGGTCGACGCTCGTTTGATTTCTGTTTGCGGCTTCAATGTATTTCTCGATCATCGAAAGCGTGCGGCTGACAAGGTTGCCGTAGCCGTTGGCCAGGTCGGCGTTGTAGCGGGTGATCATGGCTTCGAAGCTGAAGCTGCCGTCTTGGCCGAAGGGGATCTCGCGGAGGAGGAAGTAGCGGAGGACGTCGGAGGCGAAGAGGTCTTGTTCGGCCTTGGTTGGCGGTCGCGGTGGTTCGGGTGAAGCAGATCCCTCCGCTGCGCTGCGGGATGACAACAAAGAGGCGGATGCGGAGTTCGGTTCGGTTGCGGCGGAACTGATTGGGGAGGTGGGTACAGGGGGACAGAGAGTGCCGAAGGCGTCGAGGATGGTCTCGGTGCGGACGATGTTGCCCTTGGATTTGGACATCTTGCTGTCGTCGAAGAGGAGCCAGCCGTGGGCGGTGACGGCTTTGGGCAGCATCTTGCGGTTCCACTCTTCTTGCGGGACTTCGTTGGGTTTGAGCGCTAGGAGGAAGGCAGGCCAGTAGATGCAGTGCTGGCGGGTGATCTCCTTGGCCATGAGATGGAGGTCGGCGGGCCAGTAGCGTTCGAATTTGGCGATGTCTTCGGGGGCGTCGCTGCCGTAGCCGATGGCGGTCATGTAGTTGGCGAGGGCGTCGAGCCAGACGTAGATGACGTGTTTTTGCTGCGTCTCGGAGGCGGCGGGCTCGGGGACGGGGATGCCCCAGGTGAAGCTCGAGCGGGAGACGGAGAGGTCGCGGAGGTGCCCTTTGACGTAGGGGTTGCCTTGAGCGCTCCGGCCGATTTTTCCATCTTCCTCAGCTTTGCGGAGAGGATCTGGCGGAAGGTTGGATGGCGTTGGTTTCGAAGAAAGATCATCGCTCTGCTCAAAGAGCGCTCGATCGTATGCAGCCGAAACAAAGGCTTTGACATCGCCGCGGAGGAAGCTGAGGACTTCGTTTTTGCGGGACTCGGGTTGGATGTGGAGGGCGTCGGACTCGATGAGGTCGATGAGGGGGAGCTGGTATTCGCTGAGGCGGAAGAAGAAGTTCTCTTCGGTGACGGTTTCGGTGGGTTTGCCGTCGGGGCCGAGGACGCCGGGAGGGCCTTCGACGAAGATCTCCTCGCCGATGGAGTACTGGCCGGTGTAGGAGCTCAGGTAGATCTGTCCGCGCTGGTGGAGGTCGGCGAAGAGACGCTGGGCGCCGCGCTGGTGGCGGGGCTCGGTGGTGCGGATGTAGTCGTCGTAGGTGAGGCCCATGCGGTTCCAGAGGTTGCGGAACTCGGCGGAGACCTGGTCGGTGAACTCTTGCGGCGGGATGCCGGCGGCTGCGGCGGAGCGTTCGATTTTCTGGCCGTGCTCGTCGGTGCCGGTGAGGAAGAATGTGTCGTCGCCGAGGAGGCGGTGGCGGCGCGCGATGACGTCGGCCGCGATGGTCGAGTACGCGTGGCCGATGTGAGGGCGCGCGTTGACGTAGTAGATGGGGGTGGTGAGGTAGAACTTTTTCGGGGTTTCAGGCATGACGATATGGCCAGTTTAGCAGGGGATTGGTGGGGGCCGCTTGTCGCGTGATGGCTACTGCTGTGCGGCGGCTATCGCAGTTCTCCTGTAGGCGTGATGACGCTGCAACAAGAGATACAGGGATGCTTCACTGCGTTTAAGATGACGGCAGTGGCGGTTTGGATCATTTGGTTGCGGCTGGCGGAGGAACAGCAGATTCCTCCGCTCCGCTACGGAATGACAACAAAAGGGCAATGCAACCGCAACAACAACGACAGGGAGATGGATCCTTCCGCTTCGACGCGCTCAGGGTCAGGATGACGGCTGAAGAAAACTACTCCACAGCTGCAGGAGAACGGCTCTAACGGGTTAAGAGAGCTTCGACGCGGTGGAGGTCTTCTTCGGTGTCCACGCCGATGGTGTCGAAGTCGGTGGGCTCGACGTGGATGGGGATGCCGTTTTCGAGGAAGCGGAGTTGCTCGAGGCGCTCGGTGTGTTCGAGCGCGCTGTGGGGCAGGGTGGGGAAGCGCTCGAGGGTCGCTTTGCGGTAGGCGTAGAGGCCGATGTGCTTCCAGTACTGCGGTATGGTTTGGTCGCGGTCGTATGGGATGGTGGAGCGGGAGAAGTAGAGGGCGCGGCCGTCGGCGGCGGTGACGACTTTTACGGCGTTGGGGTTAGTAATGTTTTCGGTGGTGCAGAGGACTTTGAGGGTCGAGACCTGGGCGTGCGCGTGCCTGAAGGGACGAAGCAGGGCGGTGAGGTGTTGGGGTTTGAGAAGGGGTTCGTCGCCCTGGATGTTGACGTAGATGTCGGCGTGAATGTGGCGCGCTACGGCGTGGACGCGGTCAGTACCACTGGGTAGGTCGGGCGAGGTGAGCTGGACGGGCCAGTTGTTGCGGTGGCAGAGATCGGCGACCTCGTCGGAGTCGGTGGCGATGATGACGCGGTTGAGCTGTGGGCAGGCAGAGGCGGCGTCGAAGACCCAGGAGAGCATGGGACGGCCGGCGATGGTGCGGAGGACTTTGCGGGCGAGGCGCGTAGAGGCCAGGCGAGCCGGAATAACGCCGAGAACGGTCAGGCGAGTTGTTTCATCAGGCTGTGCTTCACCAGGCTGGGAAGCAGCTTTAGAGTCAGGCTTTTCGCCGGGGCGAGTCTCCGGCTTTTCGGTCTGCGGAGAATCAAGTATGATTGGAACTGGCTGTGCCGTGGCGATCGTCTCTCTCCGCAGAGAGTTTGTGCCGGCGTACTCCATACACACATTGGCGGTGTAGCTCAGATGGTTAGAGCGACGGACTCATAACCCGTAGGTCGGCAGTTCGATTCTGCCCACCGCCACCAAAGTGTTATAGCGACTGCCAGCGCACTCTCTATGGTTCGAGAGTATCATTTTGTCTATATCATTTCGTATGCGGGATGCGTCTAACCCCTTGTTGCCCCGGAAGTCCCCATGGAGTCGCTCTGAACTATGCCTAAGATTTCGAAGATCCTTCTTCTCGCCGTTTCGGTAGTTCTGGTCGTCACCGTTTTTCTGGGCGTGAATTCGAGCGGCGTCAGCGCCGCCACCGAGCCGCAGGATGGGGCCTATCGCCAGATCAATGTGTATAGCGAGGTTCTGCGACACATTCAGACGGACTATGTGGAAGAGCCGAATATCAACGCCGTGACCAATGGCGCGTTGCGCGGTTTGCTGGAGTCGCTTGATGCGGATTCGAGCTATCTGACGGCGGATGACTACAAGGCATACAAAGCGGACAAGGGCGGCAAGGCGCAGGTGGGGATCAATGTCTCCAAGCGTTTTGGATATGCGACGGTTGTGTCGGTGACTCCAGGCAGCCCGGCGGACAAGTCCAACCTGAGTGATGGCGACATCATTGAAGCTATTAACGGCCGGGACACGCGGGATATCTCTCTGGCGATGATTCAGTTACTGCTCGAGGGCCAGCCGGGAACGGAACTGACGCTCTCGGTTGTTCGGCCGCGCAAATCGGCTCCGGACAAGATTATTATGACCCGCGTTTCGCCAGCGTTGCCGCCGGTGACGGAGACGATGTATGAGAATGCGTCGATCCTTTATATGAAGCCTGGAATTGTTGATCACGACCACGTGCAGCAGATCGAGATCAAGCTGAAGGGCATGTCGAAGGCGGGGAACAAGAAGATTCTGCTGGATCTGCGCGATGTTGCTGCCGGTGATATGCCAGAGGCGACGCGGCTTGCGAACTTCTTTCTGAAGGACGGCACGATCGCGATTCTGGAAGGACAGAAGGTCGAGAAGCAGACCTTTACTGCCGAAGCTTCGAAGTCGATCAATACGACGGCGCCTGTGGTTGTGCTGGTGAATCGTGGAACGGCTGGTCCTGCGGAGCTTGTAGCCGCGGCTCTGCTGGATAACAAGCGGGCGGATCTGGTTGGTGAGAAGACGTTTGGTGAAGGCGCTCAGCAGAAGACGTTTGAGTTGCCGGATGGTGCGGCACTGATCCTGTCGATTGCAAAGTATGAGTCTCCGTCGGGCAAGAAGATTCAGGACGATGGCGTGACGCCCGGTGTGCTGGTGGCTTCGAACAACGATGAAGCTGCGGTGGCAGAGGACGACACGACGACCGCATCGGAGAATAAACCGCCGCTGCAGAAGCCCAGTGTAACGGTGGATGAGCAACTGACGAAGGCGCTCGATCTCCTGAAAAACAAAGCTGCTTAGTTCAATTTTCTGCCGGTTTTAGAGCGGTCGCTGTAGCACTTTCGCGCAGGCGACAGCGCTGCTCGACATGCTATCGTGAAGGGGCCGTGCAGAGTCTACACCACCGCAGAACAGAAGCATCCGAGAGTGAGGATCTGCCACAGTGGCAACGAGCGCTTCGCCGTGCCACGTTGAATGGTCCTGACTATCCTAGTCGTCGTATTGCGCGACGCGTCACGTTCTTTATTTTGCTCGGACTATCCGCGGTCTTCGGCTCACTTTGCGGCTTGATGCTGGTGTATTCGATCGATCTGCCGCAGATGGACGATCTGGCGCGCTACCATCCGAATACAACGACGGAACTGCTCGATGTGCATGGGAAGGTCTTCGGTTCCTTTGCGCTGGAGCGTCGCGTTGTGCTGCCGTATGCGGATTTTCCCCCTGTGCTGCGACAGGCAATTATCTCGATTGAAGACAAAAGCTTCGAGAGCAACTGGGGTGTGAACCTGGTGCGGGCTGTGGGGGCAGCGTACCGGGATCTGCATTCGAGTGGACGTGCGCAGGGTGCTTCGACACTGACCATGCAGCTGGCGCGCAATCTGTTTCTCTCGTCCGAGAAGACGTATGGTCGCAAGCTGCAGGAGGTTTTCCTTTCGGTACAGATTGAGCGGCGGTTTACGAAGCAGCAGATATTCGAGCTGTACGCCAACCAGATCTATCTGGGGCATGGGACGTATGGCTTCGAAGCAGGGTCGGAGTTTTTCTTCAACAAGCATGTGCGCGACCTGACGTTGCCAGAGGCTGCGCTGCTGGCTGCGCTGCCGAAGGGGCCTGAGGCTTACTCGCCGCTGAAGTATCCGGACCGTGCGTTGCGCAGGCGAAATCTTGTGCTGAGCGAGATGCTCGCGGACCGTAAGATCACGCAGAAGCAGGCCGACGATGCGAGGGAAGCGCCGCTTGGGCTGCATCTTGAGCCACCGGCCAACAGCGTTGCGCCTTATTTTGTGGAGGAGGTGCGGCGGCAACTGGAGAAGCAGTACGGCGTTGAGCAGGTTCATGGCGCGGGGCTGCGGGTTTATACGACGCTCGATCTTGATCTGCAGCAGGTCGCGAACAAAGCCATTCTTGATGGCACGGCGACGTATGAGCGGAGGCGTGGGTGGAAGGGACGGCTTCCGAACGTGGTGCTTGATGGTGCGGATGTGGCGATGTATCGCCATCCGGACTGGGTGCAGCCGCTCGATAAAGGGAGCTACGTTCACGGTGTGGTGACGGAGGTGGCGGCGAAGAAGGTCGTCGTCAAGGTTGGGGCTACGCAAGAGGCTGTGTTGACGCCTGAGGACTGGAAGTGGACGCAGAATCTGGATGCGGATGGCTTTTTGCGCACGGGCGATGTGGTTTACATAAGGGTGGAGAGCATCTCGTCGGACGGGACGCTGCGCGCTTCGTTGCAGCAGGATTCTGGCGCGCAGGCCTCGATGATGGCAGTCGATAACTCGAGCGGTGAGGTGCTGGCGATGGTGGGCGGCAGGGATTTTGCGCTGTCGCAGTTCAATCGCGCGACCCAGGCGCAACGGCAGGTGGGCTCGTCGTTCAAGCCGTATGTGTATACGACGGCGATCGAAGGCGGTTCGAAGCCTACGGACATTATTGTTGATGGACCTACGACTTTCCCGACGCCGAGTGGTCCTTACACGCCGCATAACTATGAGGGTGACTACAAGGGAGCGATGACGCTGCTGAATGCGTTCGCGGAATCGCGCAACATTCCGGCGTTGAAGCTTGCAGCGCGGTACGGCATTCGAAAGGTGATTGAGACGGCGCACCGTTTCGGTATCACGAGCGATATTCCGGCGTTTCTGCCGGTGGCGATTGGTTCGGCAGACATCACGCTGGCGGAGCAGGTTGGAGCGTATAGCGTATTCCCGAACGATGGCATTCGCATTGAGCCGCGCTACATCCGCAAGGTAACGCAATCGAATGGACTGCCGTTTGAGATGACTTCGTCCGATGTGACGGAGGTTATCTCGGTTGAGACAGCGCGCACGATGATGCAGTTGTTGCAGGCCGTGGTGCGACAGGGCACAGGCGTCGCTGCATCGCAGATGAAGCATCCGTTCGGTGGCAAGACAGGGACGACGAATGATTTTACGGACGCGTGGTTCATCGGGTTTTCGCCATCGGTGACGTGCGGGACGTGGATTGGGTTCGACGATCGACAGACGCTGGGAGAGAAAGAGACCGGCGCTCGCGCTGCGTTGCCGATGTGGATGGACTTCATGCGTGCGGCTATTGCGAATAAGCCAAATGAGGCGTTTCCGACTGCTGGTGCGCCGAAGAAGACTTTGGATGTGTCGGTGAATGGTGTGGCAGATGCGGCAAAGCCTGCACGGCCTCCAGTTGCGAAGCCGGATGAAGAAGATCCGGATGCGCCTGCGGGGAGTGCGCCGAAAGCTGTTGCTCCAGTGGCCGCTCCAGCACCTGCGCCTTGGGCTTCTACAACTACGCCTACGCCTACGGTTACGCCTGCGGCTCCGGTCGACCGGCCGAAGGCTTCTGAGGCTCCGCGGCGAGTTGCACCTGTGAATGCTGCTCCGGCTAGTCCGGCTCCAGCTAGTCCGCCACCGGCGACTACGGCTCCAGCAAAGTCGCCAGCGGATCCGCGGAGTGGGGTCTCGAGCCCACCACCCGACATAGATTGAAGTAGCGCTTCGCTTTGGCTACGTCGCGGCCGATCTGCTCTTTGAGGGCTTCGGGGTTTGGCCAGCGCATCTCTGCGCGAAGTCGATGCAGGAAGGTTAGCGTCAGGGGAGTGGACTCGTTCAGCTTAATTGGGTGAAAGTTGAGCAGGTACGACTCGACCGCGAAGGAGTCAGCGCCGAACGTCGGACGATTTCCTACGTTGGTGACGGCGTCGAAGGTTTCGCTTGATGCTCCCACACCCACTGTCAGCGATGTGATGTAGACGCCGTTTGCGGGGAGTAGCTCGGCGTAAGGTGCCAGGTTGATTGTTGGGACGGTGTAGCGCGTACCATAGCCGCGACCTGAGGCCGGTGTGCTGTGCACGGCAAAGCTGCGGCCAAGCAGAGCGCGAACATGGCTGACGTTGCCGTTGGCGATGAGCTGGCGGATGCGGCTTGAAGAGATGGCTTCGCCGCGGAGATGGCGCGGTGCGTAGACACGAACACTGAAGCCGAGTTCGCGGCCAAGTGCTTCGAGGTTCTCGACGCCGGCCTGTGCCTGATAGCCGAAGCGGAAGTTTTCGCCTTCATGAAGTTCTGTGACGTGGAGAGTCTGCTGAAGCACGTCTGTGGCGAAGATGCGTGCGGTCATCCTTGAAAGTTCTTCTGTGAAGGGAAGGATAAGCGTCGCGTCGATGCCTGTTGCCGATAGCAGTTCGAGTTTTTGCGCTAGGGGAGTGATGAGTGGTTGGCTCGATTCAGGCCGTATGACGCGTGCTGGATGCGGATCGAAGGTGATTGCGACAGAGCGCTGGTCGAGCGCCCGCGCCCGCGACACAACTTCGGCGATGACCCACTGATGACCGCGGTGCACGCCATCGAAGTTGCCGATCGTGGCGATCGACGGCCCGAAGTTCGCGGGGACTTCTGCGAGTTGGCGAAATATCTGCATCAGGCGATCTCGAAGTTGATCTTCAGGCCGTCGTAGGCGAGACGGATGTGGGGAGGGAGCAACGCGTCTGTTGCTTCGTGATCGAGGTCGTGGCCCATGTGAGTGAAGTAGGCACGGCGAGGCTTCAACTGCTCTACAAGGGCGACTGACTTTTCAACGTGCGAATGGCTGGGGTGTGGATCGTGGCGAAGAGCGTCGAGGATCAGCACGTCGAGATCTTGCAGCAACGGCATGCTCTCGGGTGGGATGTCGCTCATGTCTGTGAGGTATGCGGCGCCGCCGAAACGGTAGCCGGTAATCTCCTGGCGGCCGTGGGTTACTGGGACACGACGGAAGCAGGCGTGGAAGAGGTCGAAGCCTGATCCGGGGGTCAGGTCGATGCGATGGAGCTCTACCTGTGCGCTGGTGGGATAGCGGTCTTTTTCTCGGAAGGTGTACTCGAAGATGCGCTCGATGTTCCTTGCCGTTTCGTCGTCAGCGTAGATCGGCAGGTTGTCTTTGAGGCGAAAGCTGAGGGGGCGCAGATCGTCAAAGCCCATGACGTGATCGGCATGTCCGTGAGTGTAGAGCACTGCGTCTACGTGGCGGATGCCCTCGCGAAGCGCTTGCGCGTGAAAGTCCGGGCCGGTATCGACGAGGACAGTGTGGTTGTTGTACTGCAGAAGTATGGACGGGCGTGTGCGCCGGTTGCGTGGGTCGGGTGAAGTGCACACGGCACAGTCGCAACCGAGCGTCGGCACTCCCATAGAGGTGCCAGTGCCGAGAAATGTGAGGGTCGCCTCCATCGTTAGCGGACGATGCTGGGGCCGACCGGGCCGGGACGACCTGCGCCGCCTGGGGCTTTGGAGGCGGATGATCGCGCGAGCGCCTGAGTGATCTCCAGGAACGCCATGCGGAGTTCAAAGAGCGCGCTTTCGAGCAGGTTGGTCTCTTCAGGGGCCAGGTTGCCCTTGGTTTTGTCCTCAAGAACGGAGAGCATATCGATGCTCTGACGCGCTCCGAGGATGTCGACCTGGGGCTGCTGGCCCTCCTGCGTGGTGCCGCCCATCTGCATGATGGAGGTCATGTAGACCGATTGCACGAGCTGCGAAAAGTTCATCGTGGGCGGGTGATCCATGCCCGGGTTGGCGGAGCGGATTGCGATGTCGAGCCGTTCAGCCGTCATCTCGTAGGCGCGCTTGGCCTGTTCGTTTTGTTCTGCAGTGGGGGGTGGCGGCAGCTCCGGCTCTTGCGGGGCTTCCGTTGGTGGTGGGGCTTGCGGTGCAGCGGCTGCGGGCTCGGGTGTCGGGGGAGGAGTACGCTCTTCTCTCTCTGGTGAAGGGTCGGCATCGGGCCGCAAGTCTCCATCCATGGTGAACTTGCGACGATCGGTGACGACAAAGGGCTTGTTCTGTTCAGACATGATCACACTCTTTCAGAAGTTTCAGATGCAGCCAGCAGCTCGGAGGCTGCAGCGGCGGAAAAGGGAAGCAAAACCGGTAGTGCGGCACCGCCGGAGTAGACAATTGGTATGCCGCGATCAAGAGCTTCGCGTCTCACGTAGCCAAGTCCGAGTCGTATCGGGCCGCCGATCTCATCTGGAAGCGAAATAGCAGCGACACTCGTTAGCTCACCAACTTGTTTGCCGTCCGCTTCGAGCGGTGCGCCAGCGACTGGAAGCTCGCCGTTGAGGCGAAAGCCGCTGAAGGTGCGATGCACATTGCCGCGCGAACGAATACGTTCGACGATCTCCTGCCCGAGGTAGCAGCCCTTGGAAAAGTGCAGGGCGCGGGTCTGGCCGGTCTCCTGCGGAAGTTCGCGGTCGCGAATATCGGTGCCGTAAAGCGGGTTTCCTTCGAGCATTCGAAGCCAGTTCAGAGATTCGTGTTCGCAATGTGTCGCTCCAGCGGTAGATAGGGCGCCGTGAAGCTTTTCAATCGTTGCGGCATCTGCCCATAGCTCGTACCGCGGCACGAGAGGGCTATGAGCATGGACGACGCTGACCTCAGCGCCTTCCCAAGCAACGGCCTGCATTGATAACGGCTTGAGATTGTCTGCGAAAATACCGATCTGCTGCAGCAGGGAAGCGGCTTGCGGGCCAGCTAACGACAGGCCAGAGCGGTTGGTCGTGATATCCGCTAACTCCACGTCGTCCATGATGATGAAGCGATCGAGCAGCGCCATCAGGCCCGATATTTGTGAGATCTCCGTCTCCATCAGAAGGCCATCCGCGGTGGCAAAGATGGTGGCATCGCCCTGGATACGGCCTTGCACGCTCAGTAGAAAGTTATAGGTGCCCTCGCCGGGGCTCAGTGCCTGGATCGAGTTGGTGACCATTCCGTTCAGCCAACGAACTCGATCATCCCCTGTTACGAGGATCCATCCGACGTTTCCCAGGGGGGATATGCCTGTGCCACGGAGAAGCGCCGAGAGCTGTGAGGCAGAGCTGGATGTCGGTGAAATAGCAGGATCGGATTGGGTGGACGAGGTCATAACAGACGGTACCGAAAACTTGCGTACACTTGATTATAGCGGTGGATTGAGAGGGTCATGTTGCAGCGCGTGCTTTGTGGCAAGAGTGGAGGTTCGGTGAGGTGGGTCGCGGCGGTTGCGCTCTTGTCGATGAGTTTTGCAGCGATGGCGGCGGAGACGACGACCGCTAACGACGCTCAGACTCCGTCAGACTCGGCAAATCAAGCGCCGATGACGAAGGCACAAGCTAAGGAGCTCTTTCGGTCGGTGGATGAGATCCTGAGCTTCGTCAGTGCTGACACTAAACTGCCAATCGATCACAGCGTAAAGCGCAAACTTATCTCTCGTGATGAGGTAACCCACTACCTGAAAGAAAAGTTCGACGAGGACGAGGGAGCCAAACGGATGGAGCGCTCCGAGATTGTGCTCAAGAAGTTTGGGCTGCTCGACCAGGACTTTCATCTTCGTCCATTTCTGCTCTCCCTGTTGACGGAGCAGATTGCCGGCTTCTACGACAACAAGACCAAGACCGTTAATTTGCTGGATTGGATCGAGCCAGATGAGCAGAAGCCAGTGCTCGCCCATGAGCTAACTCACGCGCTGCAGGATCAGAAGATCGGTCTGACGAAGTGGTCGGATGTGAGCCTGAGTGACACCTCGAAAGATGTGCAGGATGACAACCGTCATCTGCAGGTGGATGAGGCCGACACTGCGCGCACAGCGGTTGCCGAGGGGCAGGCCATGGCGGTCTTTATCGACTACACCTTGCGCTCTACGGGCAAGACGCTGGCCGATGCGCCGGATCTCTCCGAGCGATTGAAAGAGCAGGTGACCGACACAAGCGGATCGCCAATCATGGCGCGTGCGCCGTTATTGCTTCAACAGTCACTGATGTTTCCGTACAGCGAAGGGCTGACCTTTGAGCAGGCGATTCTCATTAAGGCGGGCAAAGAGGCGGCGTTCGCCGGTGTCCTGGCCAATCCGCCTTCGTCGAGCTTCGAGATCATTCATCCCAATGCGTATATGGCGCATGCACCGGTGCCTGTGGTCCGGTTGCCGGACATTCATCCGCTGCTGGATCCCGAGTATGTGCCCTACGACATCGGCGTGATGGGCGAGCTTGATGTCCGCATCGTCGCTGAACTCTTTGGTGGCCGGGAGTTAGCAACTGCGCTGGCGCCCGAATGGAATGGGGGCGTGTACTACGCGGCGCAACGCAAATCTGCAGTGACGCCAGCTCAGAGGGCGTCGACCGCATCGATCGGTCTGCTCTATTACTCGCGCTGGAAGAACTCCGATTCAGCACGTTCGTTCATGCGAATCTATGCGTCGCAGATTCCAAGAAAATACTCCAACGTGGTGGAGCGTAAAAAAGACGAGGCCGATGACAAAGAGCTGATCTACTCCACGAACGAGGGCGATGTGTTGATCTCGCGTTCGGGAGATAGCGTCTTCATCGGTGAAAGTTTTGACCTGTCGTTAGCACGTAAGCTGCGTGACCTGATTGTGAGTGTGCAGCCTCACGGGCCGATGCAGCAGGCTGCAGCGCCTATGTCCGAACCGTCGCTTTCGATGGCGCGAATCATTGCCTCGTTCGGTGCGGCCAACGTGAGCAGCCTGCGACGATATACTTCTATAGGGGCTAAGTAAACAGGGTCGCCAGAGGAGCAACGTAGATTGAAGAAGGCAGAGATTGGCATCATCGGGGGCAGCGGTCTGTACGCGATGCCCGGACTTACCAACGTGCGCGAAGAGCGCGTCACAACACCGTTCGGCGAACCGTCCGACGTCTTCGTTCTCGGTGAACTTGAGGGTCGCAACGTCGCGTTTCTTACCCGTCATGGACGCGGGCACCGCATCCTGCCCAGTGAGTTGAACTTTCGAGCGAACATCTTCGCGATGAAGTTGCTCGGAGTTGATACGATTCTTTCGGTTTCGGCGGTGGGCTCACTCAAAGAAGAACACAAGCCAACTGACTTTGTTATTCCAGACCAGTTTATCGATCGCACGTTTGCTCGTGCCTCTACGTTTTTTGGCGAAGGGATCGTCGCTCATGTTTCGTTCGGCGACCCGATCTGCGGGCCGTTGGCTGGTGTGTTGAAGCAGGCTTGTGACACCGTGGGCGTTGTCGGTAAGAGTGGCGGAACCTACGTCTGCATGGAGGGGCCACAGTTTTCTACGCGTGCCGAGTCGAACCTTTATCGCAGCTGGGGTGCAGACGTTATCGGAATGACGAATCTCCAGGAGGCCAAGCTCGCCCGCGAGGCTGAGATCTGCTATGCCACAGTAGCGATGGTCACCGACTATGACTGCTGGCGTGAAGGTCACGACGATGTCACGGTCGATCAGATCGTCGCTGTGATGCACCAGAACGCCGAGAATGCATCGAAGGTCGTACGCGCCGCTGTCGCTGCAATGCCGGCGGATATGACGAAGGGTTGTGCCTGTGTCGATGCACTGAAGTACGCCATTCTCACGGATCGTAAGGCGATTCCCGCGGAGACTCGTAAAAAGCTTTCGCTGTTGCTCGACAAATATCTTTGAGATAGCCCGTCGACGATCAATTTTGTGCTTGAAGGTATTACAAATTACTTAGCTGTTGAAAGCGAAAAGGAGTTTATGGCGATTCTCGTGGTTGGATCGGTTGCATTCGACACTATTGAAACTCCGCATGGTGCGGTGCAGAACTGTCTCGGTGGTGCGGCAACGCACTTCTCTCTTGCAGCGAGTTATTTCACTCCTGTGCGCGTCATCGCTGTCGTCGGGAAAGACTTCACGGCTGAGCACGAGGCTATCTTTACTCGCCGTGGCATCGATATCCAGGGCATCGAGCACATGGACGGCCTCAGCTTCCACTGGACCGGATCCTACTCCGGCAACATGGACGAAGCGAAGACGCTAGGCACCGACTTGAACGTCTTCGAGACCTTTGAACCGAAGATTCCTGACGTTTATAAGGACAGCGAGTTTCTCTTTCTCGCCAACATCGATCCTGTGCTGCAGGCTCGTGTGCGCGGCCACATGCCGAAGGTGCGGATGGTCTGCGGCGACACGATGAACTACTGGATTGCCGACCACGCCGCGAACCTCGCCAAAGTGCTGCGCGAGCTCGACGTGCTGTTGATCAACGATGGCGAAGCGCGGATGTTGGCGAATGAACGTAACCTCGTGCTCGCGGCGGAAAAAGTACTCGCGATGGGGCCGAAGACACTAGTGGTCAAGCATGGTGAATACGGCGCGACCGCTTTCTTTAGTGATCGATCGTTCGGTGGTGGAACGAAGATCTCGCGTCCCTTCCGTGCGCCGGCTCTGCCGTTGTCGGAGGTGATCGATCCTACGGGTGCGGGCGATTCGTTCGCCGGAGGCTTCTACGGATACCTGGCTTCGCAGCCCACTCTTACTCCGGCGGTCTTCCGTACAGCGATGTTCTACGGAGGCGTGATGGGGTCGTTCGCCGTGGAGCGCTTCGGAACGGAGCGGTTGCAGAATGTGACCAAGCAGGAGATCGACGAGCGCTTTAAACTCTTTGTGGAGATCTCGCACCTTGAACACGCGAGCGTCTAAATCGTCTCGATCTGCAAGACGTTCCGGATCAGCGTCGTCCGCCTCATCGGCTCGCGGCGCTGCTTCGGATGTTTTGAAGACAGACCCTGACGCAGTGAGTCCAGCGACGCGCCAGGAGACGTTTCCGATTGCGCTGGGCGCGGTGCTCTTGTCATTTATTGCGCTGATGATCTCGTACTCGCGTGGATACCTTCTGCTCTACGGTGACGCCGTCGCGCATCTTGGCATCGCTCGCCGCATTCTTGACTCGCGAAATCCCGGCCTGGTTCAGTTAGGCGGAGTTTGGCTGCCGCTGCCTCATCTCATAATGCTGCCCTTCGTGCAGAAGATAGAGTGGTGGCAGAACGGGCTTGCCGGTGCATGGCCGTCTCTGCTGTGCTACATCGCAAGCGTTGCGGGACTATATCGTCTGGCGCGCCGGATGATGGTTCCGCGATGGGCCCTTGCTGCGACTGCACTCTATGCACTGAATCCCAACCTGCTTTACCTCTCCACGACCGCGATGACGGAACCGCTCTTTATCGCGCTCCTCATCTGGATAACACTGCTTACGGTCGAGTGTGCGTCGGCCATCCATGCCGCGCGGTACGCTCAGGTTGGCCGTCGCCTTCTTCTGCTTGCACTTTTTATTCCTGCGGCCGTTTACACGCGCTATGACGGTTGGATTCTTGGTGCTGCAGTCTGGTGTGTCCTCACATTCACGCTCGCGCGCCGTGGCGACGTATGGCGCAAAGCCGCACCTTCTTTTGCCGTCTTCACTCTCTTGACTGTGGCAGCACCACTCGGCTGGCTCGCGTATAACCAGCACTTCACGCACGATCCACTCGACTTCATGCGTGGGCCTTACTCCGCGGCGGCTATTGAGAAGAAGACGATGCCGCCAAACGGGCAACATCATCGCGGATGGCACAACCCACTATGGGCGCTCGTCTTTTACACTCGCACTGCGCAGATCGACGCCGCCTTCTGGGAGACTGGCTTCTTGCTGATGGCGGCTGCTGTCACCGGCATGGTATTGGCCATTCGCCGCCGCGTGGCTCTGGCATCGTTATTACTTTGGATGCCGCTGCCTTTCTACATCTACTCGATCGCGTATGGTTCAATTCCTATCTTTATTCCGCAGCTCTGGCCACACTCCTATTACAACTCGCGCTACGGCATGGAATTGCTCCCGGCCCTTTCGATCTTTGCGTTTTTGGCCGCGGCCTGGATTGAGAGCCGATGGAGCGAGACGCAGCCGCTTGCGAAGAGACTCATGCAGCCAGTTGCACTGCTTTTGATTGCGTTGAATACGGTTGGGATGATGCACCATACGCCGCTCGTGCTGAAAGAAGCGATGGTGAACTCCATGACCCGCGTCGGTTTTGAGACGGCACTCGCTCGCCAGCTGCGCGCATTTCCCGATGGAGCAACCATCCTGATGTACAACTCTGACCACGTCGGCGCCTTGCAGGATGCCGCGATGCCTCTGAAGCAGACCATCAATGAAGGAGACTACGATAGCTTCCAGGCCGCACTGGCCGCGCCTGCCGAACACGCAACCTACGTCGTCGCGATCGCCGGCGACCCTGTTGCCGCTGCCGTCGCAGCTCATCCTCAAGGTCTTACCGAGTTGACTATCTTGTGCACCACCGGCCAACCGTGTGCTCGCATCTATCGATCCGATCAACCGGTCTCTAATCCACTGAAGTAATAGTTGTCCACCTCGCATAGTGTGGTGAGGCAGAATAAGAGAACATGATTCCTTTCGTCAAAGCGCACGCCTGCGGGAACGACTTTCTCATTATCGACGAGCCGTTGGCGCAGCGCCGTCACGCCGATCTTGCACGAAAGCTCTGCGCTCGTAACGCCAGCGTGGGCGCTGATGGCATCGAGTTTCTCGACCGCAAACCGAACGGCGAATTCTTTCTCCGGCTCTTCAATGCGGATGGCAGCGAAGCAGAGCTCTCCGGCAACGGAACGCGTTGCGTTGCAGCATGGCTTGCAAGCAGCGAAGGAAAACGGGATGTTGCACTCGGTACTCATGGCGGTCTTCGTACCTGCCACGTCGTCGAAGCGGCTGATCCTGTCTACCTCATCGAGAGCGAGATGGGCGTCCCGCGTGTGATGCAGCGCACGATTGTGATCCCCGGTGTCGGCGATGTTCCCGGGGCCATGGTGAATGTGGGGAATCCGCACTTCGTTCTCTTCGTCGATACAGACGATTTCAGCGCACATGGCCATTCGTGGCAGGAGTTAGGCGCACAGATCAGCA
This sequence comes from Tunturiibacter lichenicola, assembly GCF_051013355.1. GTDB lineage: Bacteria > Acidobacteriota > Terriglobia > Terriglobales > Acidobacteriaceae > Edaphobacter > Edaphobacter lichenicola_F. Next base: position 3,833,259 of record NZ_CP132944.1, read on the forward strand.
CCAGTCCGCTCTTTCCGCATGGCACCAACGTCGAGTTTGTTCGCGTGCTCTCACCTTCGAAGATTGCCTTCCGTATATTTGAGCGCGGCTGCGGTCCGACGACCTCGTCGGGCACTGGCACCTGCGCTTCGTCCGCTGCGGCGATGGTGCTGCGTGGCGTCGATCGCGAACTGACAGCCATCGCCGAGGGCGGACCACAACGGACTGTGTGGAAGTCGAACGACGCAGCGATGCAACTGACGGGACCGGCTGAGATTATCTGCCGTGGTGAGGTGAACGGCCTGTGAGCGCTACCTTAATCAAGCCGCGTGCGCTGAAGCCGGGAGCGACTCTTGCAGTGGTGTCTCCTGCCAGTACGCCGAAGCCCAAACTAGTCGAGCGCGGCGTCACGCATCTGCATAAGCTTGGTTACAAGACCGTCGTTGGGAGCCATGCGAACGACAGCGGGCCACTTTATTACGCTGGCACGCTCGAAGACCGCCTGCGTGATCTTCACGCAGCGTTTGCGGACCCGGCAGTCGACGGGATCGTCTGTACTCGCGGGGGATGGGGATCTGCGGAGCTGCTTCCGCATCTCGATGCTGCGCTCATTCGTGCTAACCCGAAGCCTTTCATCGGTTACAGCGATCACACGTCGCTTCATTGCTGGCTGCACAACGAGGCTAACCTCATCACCTTCCACGGACCGATGGTTGCTGCTGACTTCTCCCGCGAAGATGGTGCAGATGCTGCGAGTTGGGCACACAGCCTACGCGGGGAGAGCGAGTGGTCACTCGGCCCTGCAGATGGTCTGCGTACTCTTCGCCCGGGCCGCGCAAATGGTTTGCTAACCGGCGGCTGCGTGGCCATCTTTGTCGAAGCCCTCGGAACCTCTTACGCGCCGCGCATCGACAACAACAGCATTCTGTTTCTGGAAGATATCGGCACAAAGCCATACCAGTGGGATCGGATGCTTCTGCATCTTCGCTACTCCGGGCTCCTCGAAAAAATAACTGGGATCGTCTTCGGCGACATGAGTCAGTGCGTCTCTCCGGATGAGAACTACTACCTCGAACGCGCGATCTTGCACCGTCTACGCGACTTCGAAGGTCCGATTGCGATTGGGTTGCGTAGCGGTCATGTCAGCAGTTTGAACGTAACGATTCCTCTGGGTGTCGCAGCTGCGCTCGACCTGAACGAACCAGGGAACCCTCAGATACACTTTCTCGAAGCTGCCGTTAGCATCTAAGCTTGAAAAGTCCGGCCATGCAAACCTCAAAGCACATTCACCTCATCGGCATCTGTGGCACCGCGATGGCTTCGCTCGCCGGGATGTTGCAGTTGCAGGGTCACCGTGTCACCGGCTCAGACACCGCGGCCTATCCGCCGATGAGCAATCTGCTTGCTTCGCTCAACATCCCGATTCACGAGCCTTACTCCGAAAAGAATCTCGACCCGCGCCCAGACCTGGTGGTCGTCGGCAACGCGATCTCGCGAGGTAACGTTGAGCTGGAGCACGTCCTCGATACTCGCATTCCATTCTGTTCGATGGCGTCGATTCTGCATGACGAGTTTCTACCCGCTCGCGAATCGCTTGTTGTGGCCGGCACTCACGGTAAGACCACGACGACCAGCATGCTTGCCTGGATCTACGAGGTTGCCTCACGACGGAACACCGCGCTGGCACCATCGTTTCTCATCGGTGGGGTTGCCGAGAACTTCGGCACGAGCTTCATGGTTCGCCCAGCGAAGCCTTTTATACTCGAAGGCGATGAATACGATACGGCCTTCTTCGACAAGGGGCCGAAGTTTCTCCACTACTTTCCCGACGCGCTCATTCTGACACACGTTGAGTTTGATCACGCCGACATCTACGCAGACTTACCCGCGGTCAAGACTGCGTTCAAACGCCTCGTCAACCTTGTGCCTCGGCGTGGACGGATCGTTGCTTATGACGGCAGCGAAAATGTCAGCGAGTGCGTCGAAAAAGCGTTCTGCGCGGTAGAGCGTTATGGCTTCGGCCCGCTATCCCACTGGCGGCTGACTGATCTGCGTCACGAAGGATCTGTCACACGCTGGTCATTGACGCGGGCCGGTGTTCCGTTTGCTGAGCTCATGCTTCCGATGGCTGGCGCGCACAACGCGCTGAATGCCACCGCCGCTGCCGCGTTAGCAGCAGGGCAGGGAATCCCGACTGAGGACATCGTCGAAGCGCTCGCAACCTTCAAGAGCGTCAAACGTCGCCTGGAGGTCCGCGCTGTCGTTGGCGGCGTCACCATCATTGACGATTTCGCTCATCACCCTACGGCTATCCGCGAGACGCTTCGTGCTTTGCGTGAATCTTACCCAGGCCGCCGGCTGTGGGCTGTGCTCGAACCGCGTTCGAACACACTTCGTCGCAACGTCTTCGAGCTTGACCTTGTGGAGAGCCTCGCACTGGCCGACCAGGTGGTGTTGGCCTCAGTCTTTAAGTCCGAAAACATCCCGGCGGCCGAGCGACTGCATCCCGAGCATGTTGTCGCGGCGCTGAATACTCGCAAGATTCCATCCGAGCTGCTGGCCGACGTCGAAGCGATTGTCAAAACGATTGTGCCGCAGCTTCGAGAGGGAGATGTCGTCGCTATCCTCTCAAATGGCGGCTTTGGCGGCATCTATGAGAAGCTGCCTGCCGCCATCGCAAAGCGAGCTCCCGTCACATCGTAGGCGGTCTTTAGGCATCATCGCGATTACGGTATTCTTAAAGATGGAATGTTCGCGACCTTCAAGCTCGTCTTTGTTTACATCACGCTCGGTTCGATCGCCGGCTTTGTCGGCATCCCTTACACGCTGCTGATTGGCGACATTACCCGGCTCTATCGCGCTGCGATGTGGGTCACAAACGCGGGCGTTCGTGCGGCCGGAATCAAAATCGACATCGGTGGGTTCGAGAATATTCCGGCGGGTCGCAGCTGTATCTTCATGAGCAATCACGTGTCGAATCTTGACCCGCCGGTTACAATTCCCCTGATCCCTGGGCGTAGTTCGGTGCTGCTCAAAAAAGAGTTGATGAATATTCCGATTCTGGGCCGCGCAATGCGCATGGCGAAGTTTGTGCCGGTCGAGCGCGGCAGCCGTCGCGATGCTGCGCAGGCGAGCGTTGCAGCGGCTGCAGATGCGTTGCGGTCAGGGCTGCACATGCTGGTGTATCCGGAGGGAACGCGCTCGCTGGACGGAAGGCTCTCGACCTTCAAGAAGGGGCCATTCTTTCTGGCGCAGGAGACCAAGGCGCCGATCATCCCCGTTGCAGTCTCCGGCACCCAGAGCATGATGCGAAAAGGAAGCAGCGCAATTACACCGGAGGTAGCGCGGATTCGCCTGCTTCCGCCTATCGATCCGTCTGACTATGAGACGCGGGATGAGTTGATGCGAGCGGTCAGGAACGCCATTGCAGAGGCGCTCCCCGCTGACATGAAGCCGGCTGATTATTTGACGATGGCGTTGTAACCGTCTGTCTGAAGGTGCTGGCGCATCGCGTCCGCTTCTTTCTTGGTTGCAAACGGCCCAATCTGCACATGAAGGAGTTTGTCCTGCGGCTCATGGCGAACCGTGACGCTGTAGCCTCTGCGCTTGAGGGCTGTAACCAGAACATCGGCGTCCTCCTGATGCGAGACCGCGGCAACTTGAACGAGAGCTACCCCCGCCGATGGCGTTGCGGCTACCGCAGGAACGATCGCGGCGGCCTTTGGTGAAGGCTTTGCGGTGGTTTCGGCGTGTGGGGCAGGCTGTGAATTTGGCAGCGTCGCCTTGACCGGGGTGGGAGCAGGGATCTGCGGACTCTGGTCAGTCGCAGTTTCGGTGTCGGGGGCGTCGGAGATTGGTACCGAAGATTGGCTGGCTCCAGCGGCAGGCTTCAAAGAAACGCGCGCGGTTTGATTTGCGAGGCTTCCCGGAGCTGGTTTGGCGGCTGCGTTCTCCGAACTCGCTGCAACCGGTTCGTCCGCAACTGGTGTCGGGTGTGCCGACTTTCTCCCTAATGAATACCCAAATCCGAAGAAGATCGCGCAGAGCAGCGCAAGAACGAAGAAGATACCAAGGATGGTGGTCGTTCCAAGCGATATCTCGCGATCCTGCTCGCGAGTGTCGTTAAAGTCCAGATCATTATCGACTTCGTATCGGCTGCCCAAGTTAGACCTTCTTTTCCAGCGCCGCGTCGGGCGTGAATGTCTTATTGAACAGGTTCATCAGCTCCATGGGAAGGGGAAAGACGATGGTGGTATTTTTCTCGACACCTATCTCGGTAAGGGTTTGCAGATAACGGAGTTGCAGCGTCATGGGCTGGGTCGCCATCAGCTGAGCGGCCTCAACCAGCTTGGCTGCGGCGTTGAACTCACCCTCTGCGTGGATGATCTTGGCTCTCCGCTCGCGTTCGGCCTCGGCTTGTTTGGCCATGGCGCGGAGCATGGATTCGGGCATATCAACCTGTTTGACCTCGACCGAGACGACTTTGACGCCGAACGGGGCGGTGTGGCCGTCGATGATGGTCTGGATGCGAATATTCAGGGCTTCGCGATGCGCGAGCAGGCCGTCAAGGTCGACTTCACCCAGGACAGAGCGCAGTGTGGTCTGGGCAAACTGAGAGGTTTGATAGATGTAGTTCGCCACTTCGATCACGGCTTTCGTCGGATCGACGACACGAAGCGTGATGACGGCGTTCACCTTCAGGGTAACGTTGTCGCGGGTGATGACGTCCTGCGGCGGAACCTCCATCGCCTCCTGGCGTAGGCTTACGCGAACGATCTGGTCGAGGGGGCGGAAGATCCAGATGATGCCCGGTCCGGCCGCGGCCTGCTTGACCCTGCCCAGACGGAAGATGACGCCTCGTTCATACTCTTTCAGGATATTGAGGGAGTTGACCAGGTAGAGAACGACGATAACGACGGCAAAGAGGAGCGGGAGAGACATCATGGATGTAAACCTTCTGGCGCGCCGGACTGCGCCCGCCGAAGCGATTGTAAAGCAGGCGCATTGGCGTCGCCGCAAATTGCCTAGAAGTGGACGAAAAAGCCGAATCCAGGCTGGAAGTTCGTCGTGTGCTGCTTGATCGTCAGATAGTTCGTCTCAAAGTCCGGCGCGAGGAAGAACTGCTCGCGGAACTGAGCCCGCGCTCCCCAATGCTTCGACAGCATATAGTCGCCACCGATCGTGTAGTAATAGGTTGCGCGCGCCTGGGGTAGCAGGCCCTCACCGCCATTGGGAGTCGGACGGAAGTCCAGCGTTCCCAACCCTGCACCTGCAAAGGGTGTGATGCCATGACGTTCGCGGAAGTGTGCCACATAACCAAACGTGTATTCGGCAGTATTCTGCTGTACGCCGCCCGTCAGCGATGAGCCGGGAAGCGGAGCGCCGAAGGGAGTGAAGTTTTCGGTAAACCGCGCGTACCCATAGTTGAACTCTAAGCCGAAGAGGGGTTTCACCGTGTAGCGGATGGTCACCAGCGGACCGACGGTATTGCTAGGGGTCAGATTGACGGTCGTTGGGACGGTATTGATGATAGCGGTGCCGCTCTCGTCCTTGCCGATGATGACCGAAGCAGCCACTCCGATGTCGAGGCGAGAGAGTTGGTGGTCGAGACCGGGGTTCTGTGAGGTTTGGGCCTTCGCGGTTGACGCCGCCGTCGCTACCAGCAGGCAAAACAGAAGAGCGCGGACACACAACGGGCGAGGCACATTCAACATCAAGACAAAACTCCCTTATCTGGAAACTATTGCGAACTACTGCGAACTGCTGCTCTTCTAGTCTACTCTGGCGTGGGCGCTGGCGGGGCGCTGACACCGGTCAAATCGAATCCTGCGTGGGTTCTACGATCAGAACCAGACCCTCAATGGCGCGCACCGACACGGCAGAACCCGGGGCAAGCGTCGCATGGCCGCGCAGACTGGCCTGCCAGAGTTCGCCCCGAATTTCCACCTGGCCCGTGGGCGCAAGTGGGGTGCGCACGATGGCGGTGCCTCCAATCATCGCCTGAGGCCCCGTGAGGACCTTGCTGCGGCGTGCCCGCAGGGCGATCCAGGCGAGCCCGAAGGAGATCGCGCCAAAGCCCAGCCCTGCCCCCAGGGCAGTCGATGTGTGAACCCGCATCTCGGGGATGGGGCCGTCCACCAGCGTGGCGAGGCCGACGACGAGCGAAACAATGCCGGCAAGCGCAAGCACTCCGTGGCTGGTGAACTTCGACTCCAGCAGCATCAGCACGAAGGCAGCGACCAGCAGGACAATCGCCGTGTGCCGGACCGGCAGAAGATTCAAGCCAAACAGGCCGAGGACAATGAAGAGAGTGCCGAGAGAGCCGGGTACGACAGTGCCGGGAACATTGAACTCGAGGTAGATAAGAAGGGCGCCTAGGACCAGCAGAAGCACGGCAAGATTGGGATCAGCGAGTTTGCTGAGCAGGCGCTCACGCAGGGAGGGTGCCGTGGTCACGATCGCCGCGTCCTTCAGATGCAGAGTCTGGGTGCTGCCGTCGAAGCGATGAATCTCGCGGCCATCGAGCGCTGCCATCAGGGACGCATCATCGGTCGTGACAAGATCGATCAGCTTCAGCTTGAGAGCCTCTTCGTCGCTGTAGGACTTCGAGTTGCGGACGGCGTCCTCGGCGGCCTCCACGTTGCGGCTACGACGACTGGTATAAGAGCGCAGAAAGGCCGCAGCATCGTTCTCGATCTTCTCTTTGAGGATCGGATCGAGCTGACGTCCCTCCACGATCGGATGAGCTGCCCCAGCGTTCGTTCCCGGTGCCATCGCTGCGATGTCTGCTGCTTCGAGAAGAAAGAAACCAGCCGAACCTGCTCTGCTGCCTGTCGGCGAGATGAAGATAACAACCGGCACCGGCGAGTTCTCAATCGCCTCCACCATGACGCGAGTCGACTCGAGCAGGCCGCCCGGCGTGCCCATGGAGACGATGACCGCCTGCGCGTGAAGGTTCGCAGCCTCGCGAAGACCACGTTGGAGATAGTCCGCCGTGATGGGCTGGATCGTGTCGTGGATGGTGAGTTTGACGACCACTCCGGGAGCCGAAGCAGCGGTCAACTTCGCGGGCAGTACACAAGAGATCGTCATCAGCAGCATCAAGACGAATCTCGTGGCGTTGATCATGGCAAACTCTGTCCGCGTGTCTGCAAAGCCTGTCGCATTCCCTGTGCAGCCGGATCTTTCGGATCGAGTTGGAGCGCTTTGCTCACGTTGTCCGCCGAGGACGCTGTATTGCTCGTCTGAAGGTCGATGCGGGCGAGTACAAGGTAGGCGGGAACGTTGGGGCGCAAGTTAAGAGATGTTTGCGCCTCGGCGCGGGCATCTGCTGCGCTTCCGCTGCGTTCGCGCACCTGCGCGAGACCGGCATGCGCATCGGCACTGGACGCATCGGCAGCGATGGCGGCCTGAAACTCACGCTCCGCCTCGGGGATAAGTCCCTCGGCAAGATAGTCGCGACCCAGCTGCGTGTACTGCGTGGCCTGTTCCGCGGGAGGCAGACTCGCCATGCGAATCGCGCGCATCTGGTCAAGCTGGAAGGCGGCCTGCCGGAACGACGCCTCGGAGTAGGTGCGGCGAATGCGCTCGAGTGCATCGAAGTCGGAATCAGTAGCGGTGGTCGTGGCAGCCGCTGTGGGCGAGGCGATCTTTCGACCTGCACTGATGTTGGCCTTCAACTGTGCAGCTTCAGAGTCCGTCGGACGCAGCTTCAGAGCCAAATCGATTTCATGTTGAGCACCTGCGACGTCGCCTCGGCGCAGAAATGCGACGGCAAGGTTGTAGTGGTAGTCCGCGTCGTTGGGATCGGCGGTCGAGGCGCGCTGAAAGAGGGGAACGGCATCGTGGCCCTGGCGGCTGGACGCGACCGCCTGATTATTGACCACCTCGGGAAGTGGAAGGCGGCTCGCAACAAAGGTGAAGGCCGACTCCGCCTCGGCGTACTTTGCAGTGTTGAAGCGAGCGAGTCCGAGGTAGAAGTTAGCTTCAAGGGCGCGCCGGTCGGTGGGTTGAATCTTTGCGAGTGTCGCTGCCGCCTGATCGTACTCTCGATCCGCGTACAGCGCCTTGCCAAGAGCGAGAAGCGCAGCGGAGTAGTTAGGATTCGCCTGCACGGCGAGCTGAAGTCGCTTGATTCGCTCCTGCGACGTCGTTGCGTCCGTGCCGCGAATGTAATTTTCAAACGCGCTCAACTGAACCCCGCCTGAGGCTGCCAGAAAAGTCTGCTGAGCGACGTTGAGGTGTGGATCGATCTGTTTAGCAACCTTCCACGCAATCGCATTTTCAACATCGAAGAGGCGCGGCAGTTCACTCGAGTCTTCGAGCGGCGAGGAAAGCCTCAGCTTTTCCACCTCGAGAACCTGCGCCTGGACGGCAATGCGACCATTTGCAACGGTGTAACTTCCCACGATGACAAAATCTGCATCGAGCGTCTGCGCAATGCGAATGGTCGTCGCGCGCGAGGGCCTGAAGTCGGTTGGAAGGCCAAGATGGTCGAGCGCATACTGGCGGTCTTCGCGTGTAATGGTGAGAAACCCGACCGAAGTCAGACGCTGGTTGAGCGTGTCGGGAAACGAGTCTCCGACCCACGCCAAAGCAGTCTGTCCCGAGCGGTTATCAAAGGGGAGAACCAGCACGACGCGCCCGCCAGTCTCCGATGAGTCCGAAGCCGTTGGGTTCGAAGCCGCAGAGGTCTGTGAGAGCCCGGGGAGGGTGCACAGCAGAAGCAGCAGCAAGACCAGCCATGAGTTCTTGCACATGGAGGTTTGCTGCATCAAGCGTCGGAGAATTGAACCTCGGAGAATCGAGCGTCGGGGAATCGAGCGAACTTGAAGGCGCTTCGTCACAGTGATGAGTATAGAGCGTCAGGGCCTGCGTGGCTCGACCAATGCGGCTTCGACGATGCGGGGGAAGTGGAGCACTGCAGCCCACTCACCCTTTCGATGCGCCTGCCATACGACTTCACCGTGCAGGATCGCCGCCACCTCGGCAGGGGAGAGATCGCGATGGAAGTCGAAGTATTTTGTGTCTGCCGACTCGTTGCGGCGGCCCAGGTCAACGCGGTTTGCCGATGGTGCCCACTTCGTAGAGAAGATGAGGGCCACGTCGTAGCTGCCGGGATCAGCTGCGGCCTTCTGGATCTCCTCCATCGAGAAGTTTTGAATGGCCGTAGTCTTCAGCGGATGGTTCGTATAGCCGAGTTCGGGCCGGTTCAACTCCGAGGTAGCGGGCCACGCTGTCAACACCGTCGCCTGAGGATAGGTGAGGTCGATAAAACGGACTGCCTGCTGATGCAGAACAACAAAGTCGCGATAGGTCAGGTTGTCCTCAGGCGCAAAGGCGTAAGGAGGGTTAACCCAGATTCCCGCAAGGAAGCCTGCTGCGCTGAGTGCAGCGATAAGAGGCCACCGCTCCGGGATGCGCCGTCGCCATGTGTTGACGCAGACCAGCAGAATGAGCGGGTACATCGGCAGAAGATAGCGCGTCAACAGAGCACCGCCGAGTACCGAGAACGCGATCCAGTTGGCCAGCAGAACTACGCCGATTGCCTTCAACGGTGGACGTGCAATTGGTTTGCGCGTGTTGGTTGCGGCAACGGGAATAAACATCGCAGCCACCATGCAGGCGACGGGAACGAACATATTCATGTGCGTCGTCAGATGGAGCAGGCGATGCCACAGGCAGAGAGCGATGCGGTACGCACTAAGGTTCGCAGTTGCGTTGTAGCGAAGGAACTCAGGATTACCGAAGACGAAGCCGGTCTTGTGATAGTGATAGCCGTACCACGCCGCTAACGGAAGAATCGGAACGAGCAGCGCGGCAATCCAGCGAAGATGCAGCCTGCGCGACAGCGGTTCGCCACGCTCTTGAAGGAGGAGAATGCCCTCCCACAGCGCAAGCGCGACCGGCGTGACGATTGCCGTCTCCTTCGAGAGCGCCGCAAGGCAGAACATCAGCGCAGCCCAAAGCGAACTTTTGATGGAGCCCCCATTCGTCGTTGACTCCGAGTGATCGAAGTAAAACGCGAGTCCCCAGAGCGTGAAGGCAGCCGCAAAGATGTCGGCATGAGCCAGCGTGCTCTGCGCAAACCAGACCGGATAGAGCGCGGTAAGAAGAACGGTGACCGCAGCGACGGGAGAACTCGTCAGCGTCCTTGCAAGCTTGAAGACGCCAAGCAGAGCCGCCGCTGCGACCATGCAAACCAACGTCCGCGTACCGCTGACAACGTATCCCGAGAGGTGCCACCAACTCGCCAGAAGAATTGAGGGCAGCGGAGGGTGCGCGTTCGTGACCGTGCTCTGTGGGATCAGCGTGCCGGTACGAAAAAAATCCCACGCAGCCGGAATGTAATAGCCTCCTTCGTCCCAAAAGTAGGGAAGCCGAAGGAGGCGGAGATGGAAGAGGTAGATCGCGACGAAGAAGAGCGGATAGAGCATCCAGAGAGCGATCTCGCGGCTGGGTCTCTGAACGTCTTCGTCGGCGCTGCTTCGAGGTCGCACGCTTTAGTTGACGGGACCTTCGGAGTGGGGGAGTTGCTCGAGCGTGATGGCACCGAACGTCTGCTCGTACTGCGAGAGATTATGGCCGAGCACGTTCCACAAGGCCTTGGCCTGCTGCGGGCTCACGTAGATGCCCTGGAAGTTCTTGACGTTCAGCTCATCGGGGCTGTCCTGGCTCATCGTGCCGAAGACGAGGAAGAAGTCCCAAACGCTCATGCGGACCTGAACGCTGTTGGCGTAGCCGTCGCGATAATCGGGGGCGTTGGTGAGCTTGAGTTGGGGCTGCTTATCCTGCGGCTGACTGGGGTTCTGCTGGCTCATCGAATCTCTTTCGGGGTTGGGTTGCTTGCGACTACTGAAATCTGGTGCGGGAGAAGGGACTCGAACCCCCACGGATTGCTCCGCTTGGACCTAAACCAAGTGCGTCTGCCATTTCGCCACTCCCGCATTCTTCGTGGGCAACACCGTCAGGTGTGCGAAGAAATAAGTGCCTCGACTAGCCTATGGCAAAGGGATGTCGATTGCAACGTCAACCCCACCACGCACGCCGCTTAGTGCTTGATCAGCCACATCACCCAGCTCGCTGCTATCGTACCGCCGACAAACAGAACAAAACAGAATGCGCCGAAGCGAATCATCATGCGCGGCTCAGAGCGCTGCGTGATGCCAAACACAATCGAAGTGAACAGAGAGAAGAGCAGCACTGCTCCAAAGTGAGAGATGGTCACGAGCGCTTCCTCCCGGTTGCCAGCGAGTGCGCGTCGACGGCGGAGATTATATTCAACAGACCGGCCACCACCATGAACTTAGTGCCATAGTCAGCCGTAGCAACCTGCACTGTCACCTGGCCCAGATCGAAGATGCGGGCAAGAACATAAAGAATGCCATTGCCAAGATCACCCGCGAAGTTCAGGATGTCGAGCAGATCGCCGGTGTTCGGCGTATACACCTTGCCCTTCAGCGCGAGCCCGATGGTAAACATCGCGATGATCGAGACCATGATGAGGCCGCCGCGAATCCATTTGCGCTGCATCAGATGCCCCGCGCCGGGAATAAGCCAGCCGGCGATGAGCACCATCGTTGGGAATGAGGAAGATTGCGCGCGCGCTTGTGCCGAGACGTTGGTAGCCATTGCTTATTTGATGATAACAGGATGGTTGCCTGCTATGAATTTGCCCTGGGCAGGCGAGCCGCGAAGTTTCGAAGTTGATCTATCGTGACGTGTGCTCAGTCATGCCCCCGAAGGGGGATTGCAGCAGTCAAGCCGGCGTCGGATGATCTCTGACGAGGAGGCGAAACGGTTAGCTGCGGGTCCAGAAATTTGTTAGGGTTTCGCAAGAAGCACGCCTTCAATCGCCCTCAGATAACACTGTTTCTAATTAACCTCAGGCCATCTAATGCTCTCCCGTTTGACCTTGTTGTTCTCTTTGCTCCTCTTGATCTCTCACGCCTTCCCGCAAACGGGGCCTCGATCGGTCTGCGGACTGCCTCCTCCCGTCTTCCAGTCCGCCCAGCCTAATATCTTCTCCGAGCAGCAAGAGCAATGGCTCGGCGATGCGATGGCCGACTACATTGACCGCGAATACCGCCCTATAAAGAACCCCGAAGAAAACGCCTACCTTGACACCATTGGCGCCCGTCTCCTTGCCGTACTCCCGCCCACGAAGATCCGGTTCCACTTCACCCTCGTCGAATCTCCAGACGTCAACGGCTTTTCGCTCGCCGGCGGCCACGTCTACCTCACACGCAAGCTCGTCGCCAGCGCTCGCAGCGAAGACGAGGTAGCCGGCGTCATCGCTCACGAGATGGGCCACATCCTCTCCCACCAGTTCGCCATCGAGACCACCGCAGACCTCCGCACTCTGCTGGGCGTCACCTCGGTCAGCGACCGCGCTGACATCTATGCCAAATTCCAGCGCCTCACTGACGCCCGTCTGCACGGCAAGCACGCCACCAACGGCGACTCCGACGACAAGCAGGACGAGGCAGATCGCGTCGCCGTCTATGCCGCCGCTGCCTCCGGGTATCGCCCTCAGGCTTATGCCGAGTTCTGGGACCGTTCTTTCTTCGTTGAGGGCAAAACTGGCAGTCGCCTTGGCGATTTCTTCCACACCACCACTCCCTCGCAGAAGCGTCTCCGGCGCATCCGTGGCATCATCGCCGAACTCCCCACCGGCTGTGCCGTCGTCGCCGACAACACCTCCGCAGCCTTTAATCACTGGCACACTCTCGTTGTCGAGGACCAGACCGCAGCGACCCCCACTGCGCAGGCCGTCGCAGAAGTCTCGGCCAACGCAGCCCCAATCGAACTTACCCCACCGCTCCACCTCAATATCGAACGTCTGCGCTTCAGCCGCGACGGTCTGTACGTTCTTGCCCAGGACGAAAGCTCAATCTTTGTCCTCTCCCGCAACCCCTTCAAAGAGATCTTCCGCTTCGATGCCGACCACGCCCTCCCCGCAGACTTCACCCCCGACTCCAAACAGATCGCCTTCTACACCCCCAATCTTCATGTCGAACTTTGGAGCATCGCCCAGCAAAAACTCGTCTCTGCCCACGAGGTCGTCAGCCAGCAACAATGCCTCCAGTCCCTCCTCTCACCCGACGCCCGGACCCTCATCTGTGTCGCCTATCCAGCGGCCGATTTTGAACTCAGAATCCTACTCATCGACGTCGAAACCGGGCATGTCGTCTACGAAAATAAACACTGGTTCCACCCCAACTTCAACTTCGAGTTCTCGGTCTACCTTCGCCGGCTTGAAAACGACACCTCCGGCGTTCTCACCTCAGCATTTTCAGCCGACGGCAATACTCTCCTCTTCGGGCCGGGAGCCGACCGCGTTGCCTTTGATCTCCGCACCCGAACTCCCATCAAAATCGCAGGGGCCCTTACCAGCTACGAATTTCCGGTCACCTACTGCTTTCAGGGCAACGACAAAGTTCTCGCAGTTCACGACTCTCAGCCCGCACAATCAGGCGTCTTCAGCTTCCCGGCAGGCAAGCGTCTCCAATCGCTCAAACTCGGCCTTCCCTCTGTGAGCGCCACCACCAGCGCCGATTACATCACCACCTTCGGCTCCAAAGGAGCCGCAGTCGCCGTCGTCAATGTAAACGCGCCAACATATGTCCTCACGTCCAAGAACCCGGCGATCGACGTATTCGGTGACTCATTCGTCGTAGAGGCTCTTGACGGTTCTTTGGCTCTCGGAAAAGTCAACGATCAGACTGCTGCCAAGGTGCCTCGCGTCAACCTGCCGCTCAGTCAACTCGCTCCTGCAAGCTCCGCAGCTATCTCACCCGACGGCCGCTATATTGCCTACTCCGACCGAACCCGTGGTGCGGTGTGGGACGTTGCCACAGGCAAGCAGATCTTCCTCGTTCGCGGCTTTCGCTCTTCCTCGTGGACCTCCGGCGGTAAGCTTCTCGCCGAATTTACTCAAATTGACAAGGACCAGCCCGCAGTCATCGGGGAACTCGTACCCGAACCTCGCCTGGCCAGGAATATGTCCTATAAGCTTCCCGACAAGGCCCATCTTGAGAACAACTACCTGTTCGAGTGGAAGCAGCCGAATAAGAAAGGCTGGACACTCACCGCTTACTCGTCCACCGACCTCGCCGTGAAGTGGACCCGCCAATTCCCGGACGGTCGTCCCGGTTACACGACCAACGATGGAGACACAGACCTCATCTTCAGCGACCTGATCCAGTCTCCGGCCGCAAAGGAGAGACTCCGCAGTAACCCCACCATCAAAAAGCAGGCAGATGCAGTTAAGCAAAAGGCCGCAGGACGCCTCATTGAGATCGTCAACGCAGAGGACGGCACCACGCGCGCACAGGTTGTTGTCGAAGTGCCCCTCACCTACGAAGGTGTCGGCGGTTTCAACAGGGTAGGTGATCTGCTCTATCTCTCCACCGGAGACAACCGAACCATCGTCTACTCACTCAAGACAGGCGTCCAGCTCCGCCAGCTATTCGGGACAATCGTTACCGCAGACTCTTCCTCCCAGATCATTTGCAGCGCCAACCGCCGCGACGAGACCGTCGTCTCCGACAAGAGCGGTCGTGAACTCCTGCATCTCACTCTTGGCAGCCCGCTCCGCTTCGCCGCTCTTCAGAACCACGGGACTCAACTCCTCGTCCTCACCGCTGACCAGCGTATTCGCCGTTTCACCATCCCAACAAAGGTCTCCCAGGACGACACCCACGGTATAGCTTCAAACGTTCAATGATTGGCGTAAGGGGCTGGAAACCACTAAGCCCGCACTAACTCGGTTTGGATTCGACCAGTAACCTCGGCTTTTCCTTTGCGGGCGATCATGTCGATCTCGCTGCGAATGCCGAACTCTCCTGTGAAATAGAGGCCGGGTTCGACCGAGAAGCAGGTGTTGGGCAGAATGAGGCGCTCGTCGTGAGTCTCAAGGTTGTCGAGGTGCGCGCCGTTGCCGTGTAGTTCGGTGCCGATGTTGTGGCCGGTGCGGTGAGTGAACCAATCGCCAAATCCGGCTTTGCGGATGACGTTGCGTGAGGCATCGTCGGCTTGCCAGCCAGCGATGGGCTGGTTGGCAGCGAAGGCGTCCTGCACGGCCTTGCTGGAGGCGTCGCGAGCGTCCCGGACGGTGTTGAAGATGAGGTGTTCGCGCTCTGTGGGCTCGCGGCCGACAACTCCGGTCCAGGTGATGTCGTACCAGACCGCCGTGGGGTCGTTCGCCAGCTTGGCCCATATGTCGATAAGGACGAAGTTGCCTTGTTTGATTGCACGCGAATTAGCGGCGGTGGGCTCGTAATGAGAGTCGGCGGAGTTAGGACCTGCGCTGACGTTGGGACCATGCTCCCAGATGAGCCCTGCGCGCGACATCCCCTCCTGCAGGTACTGCACCATGGCGTGCTCATCGGTGCCCCCGGCCCGCGCGCGTGTGCCAATCTGCTTCCACGCCGCTGCGAGGATCTCGTCGATGTGCCTCTGCGCGACATAGTGAGTGGCAAGCTGCGCATCGGTGAGGACAGCTTCAAAGTGGCTGACCAAGTCGGCCGAACTAACGATCTCCATCCCGACCTCGTCGCGTAGGAACTCGACCGTTCCCGCATCGACCATAGAGACGTACATGATGGCGTTGCGCGGCGAGTACTGCATGGCGATCTTCTCTGAACCTATCAGTATTCCTTCCAGTCTTTGTTCCAATTCCTGCCACGAGGAATACTCCGTCTTCTCTCCTGGCAGCGAGTCGAGCCTGCCGGATTCGATTCGATGGACAAGCTTCTGCGGTACGCCCCCGCGCGAGGGAATGTAGTAGTACCAACGGCGGGTGACGTGCATGTTCGGATCAAGACCCAGAATGCTGTAGGCGAGTGGGTCGCGGTGGTGGTGATCGTAGAAGAGCCAGCCATCGAGGTTGGCGTCCCGCAAAGCAGACTGAATTGCAGTGAGGTTCATGTCCTCAATCCTAGAGCAACACCGCAGCTGGTGTACGACCGCTTTCGTTTCTTGGTTGTCATTCCCGAAGGGAATCTGCGTTTGAAGTCTCTACGCATGAGGGAGCGTTGTCACCACTCTGTTCGACAACGAAGACAAGGATCGAAGGATAGGGAAGCCTGGTCGCGAAGACGCCTTCCCCCTGACAAATCGCAAAGAATCAAAACGGGAAGACGAAAAAATAAAGTTCAAATTGGTGGCGTATTTTTCGAAGCCAAATAAGTGACCATCAAAACACCACATTCACCACGCATCTCACCACAAATTCACCATCAAAACACCACGTTTTACACCCCATTTTTGCCAAAACCCCCAGCAAAAACGCACATCTACCAGCGCAGAAAAAAGCGGCGGAAAAACATCCATTTGCCAGACATTTTCCTCGGCCGTAAACGTGAAGAGGCCGGGATCGCTCCCGGCCTCTTCGCTTGAATAAGTGAAACCGAACTAAGCGTTGACTGGGTTCTCCGAGTGCGCGGCAGCAGCAGCTGCGGCCTCGCGCTCCTTCTCAGCCTTCTCTGCTTTTCTAGCTGCAGCAGAGTTCTGACCCAGCTCGGCAGCCAGCGTCTCCGTAGTGAAGGACTCGATGACGTCGCCGACACGGATGTCCTTGTGTCCAGCGAGATCAATACCGCACTCAACGCCCTGACGAACCTCGGAAACGTCGTCCTTGAAGCGCTTGAGCGAAGCAATCTTGCCCTTCCAGACCTCGGCTCCTTCGCGCAGCAGACGTACCTGCTGATCGCGCTTGATAAGCCCGTCGGTGACGCGGCAACCCGCGATCTGACCGACCTTCGTGATCTTGAAGACGTTGAGCACTTCGGCGCGGCCAGCGTAGTTCTCCTTGAATACCGGCTCGAGGAGACCGTACATCGCCTTGGTGATCTCGTCCTGCAGCTCGTAGATGATGGAGTGCAGACGAATCTCGACGTTTTCGCGCTCGGCAACTTCGCCGGCCTTGCGATCAGGCCGCACGTTGAAGCCGATAACGACTGCGTTCGAAGCAGAGGCGAGCAGAACATCCGACTCGGTGATAGCGCCGACGCCGGAGTGGAGAACGCGAACGCGAACCTTCTCGGTGGACATGCGCTGGAGCGAGTCGGCAAGAACTTCGACCGAACCCTGCACGTCGCCCTTGAGGATCAGGTTCAGATCCTTCATGCCGGCCTGCTTGATCTGCTCTGCAAGGCCTTCGAGCGAGACGCGGGAGCTCTTGGCGAGTTGCGCCTCGCGCTCCTTCATCTTGCGGTACTGAGCGATGCCCTTGGCCTTGTCGCGGTCTGCCATGACGAGGAAGGTGTCGCCTGCGTCTGGCATACCCTCGAGACCGAGGATTTCAACCGGGGTTGACGGACCAGCCTCCGTGATGGGACGGCCACGGTCGTCAAACATCGCGCGGATCTTGCCGAAGGTGTTGCCGACGATGTAGCTGTCGCCAGTACGGAGAGTACCGTTCTGTACGAGGATTGAAGCGACGGCTCCACGGCCACGATCGAGTTTGGCTTCGATGACGGTTCCGACCGCGGGGCGGTCAGGTTGTGCCTTCTGCTCATTGACGTCGGCGACGAGGCAGATCATCTCCTCGAGCTTGTCGAGGTTGATGTGCTTCTTCGCGGAGACTTCGACGAACTCGGTGTCGCCGCCCATGTTGGAGGGTTGAAGGCCGCGCGCGGTGAGCTGCTGGATGACCTTGGACGGGTTGGCTTCGGGTTTATCGATCTTGTTGACAGCGACGATGATCGGCACGTTCGCGGCGCGGGCGTGGTCGATGGCTTCGAGCGTCTGGGGCATGACACCGTCGTCGGCTGCGACGACGATGACGACGATGTCGGTGACCTTGGCTCCGCGGGCACGCATGCGGGTGAAGGCTTCGTGACCAGGAGTGTCGAGGAAGACGATCTCGCGACCGAAGGCGGGAGAGTCGGGCTTGGTGATTTTGACCTTGTAGGCGCCGATGTGCTGAGTGATGCCTCCGGCTTCGCCGCCTGCGACGTCAGTGGATCGGATGGCGTCTAGGAGCGAGGTTTTTCCGTGGTCGACGTGGCCCATGACAGTGACGACAGGCGAGCGAACGACTTCGACCATGCCGGTGGTGTCTTCGAGGAAGCCTTCGATGGCCTCGTTTTCGAGCTGCTCTTCGACGGAGATGATGGTGGCGTCGGCCCCGAACTGGCGGGCTACATCTTTGACCAACTCGCCTTCAAGGGACTGGTTGACGGTGACGAAGACGCCCTTCATGAGAAGGGTGGCGATCAGATCTTTACCGCGAACGTCGAGTTTTTCGGCGAGGTCCTTGACGCTGATACCTTCAGTGACCGTAATGGTGCGGGTGATCGGCAACGGCTCACGCGAGACAGGCGCTCCACCGAAGCGTGGTGGCGGCTGAAAGCCCTTCATTGGGCCTTCCTTGGTCTTCTCGTAGCGTTGTCCGCCACGGCGTTGGCCAGGACGCGCAGCGGGGCGCATGCCCTCGCCTGGGCCGGGCATTACTCCGGGAGCGCCGCCCGGTGCGCCCGGGCGAGCTCCAAAGCCGGGACGTGGTGCGCCAAAACCAGGGCGAGCTCCGCCTGGGGTGAATCCGGGACGGCCAGGTGCTCCGCCTGGACCACCTGGGCCTCCAGGGAAGGTACGGGTCGGGTGCATCGGGCGGCGAGCACCAGGAGCGCCCGAAGACATCGGACGTGAGCCAGGAGTGCCGGGGGCCTGGGGACGGGGCCGCTCAAAGATGGGACGACCGCGCTGCGGTGTTCCCGGAGCGACAGGTGGCGCTGTGTAGATGGGGCGCGGGCCAGTCTGCGGCATGATGACACGCCGAACCGGCGGGCCTGGAGGTGTGACAGGAGCCGATGGGGCGGCTTCGGCCTCAGCAGTCACGGCAGGCGCCTCTGCTGCTGGCGCTTCAGGGGTAGCCGCTTCGACTTGAGGAGCGTTAGGGGCTGTTGGAGTCGCCGGTTTTGCAGCTGGCGCAGCCTCGCTTGTCGGATGTGCCGGAACCGCGGGTTTTGCTACTGGCGACGCCACGACGACTGGCGGAGTCGCGACGGCCGGGCGTTCAGCGGCTGGCGCAGCCACGGCTGGCGCGGCGACGGCTACAGGACGAGCGATAACTGGGCCGGCGGGTGGTCTGCTCGCTATAGCTGGGGAGGGCGCAGGAGCGACGATGTTTGCACCCTGGCGAGGAAGCGGAACGATGCGCCGAGGTGCTGCAGGTGCAGGCGTTGGCGCGACGTGCACTGGTGCCACATGGGTTGCTGGTGGCGTTAGCGGGGCTGCGCTGGCAGCAGGCGTTGCGACCGGACGCGGTGGCGCTGCAGCAACTATGCTGTGTGCCGGCGGCGGCGCAACGACGGGAGTCGGGCGTGGTGGCGGTGCAGCTTTCGCTGTAGCCTCGGCCTGCTTGCGCTCGAGGATGGCCTTCAGGGCATCGCCTGGCTTGGAGACCTTCGAAAGGTCGAACTTTGGCTTTGTGTCAACTTGCTGCCGGTTCGAACCGCTGCTTCTTCCGCCGTTTTTGAAGTAATCCCGAACTCTTTCGGCCTGATCGGCTTCAATCGAGCTGGAGTGAGTCTTTCCAGACACGCCAATCGCTTCGAGCGCGTCCAGAATAGGCCTGCTCTTTACTTCCAGTTCTCGTGCCAGATCGTTAATTCGAACTTTGCTCATCCGTCCCTTTTCGCTTGCCCTGCGCGGTTAGCTGTTCATAGCAGCCTCATCGTTGCAGGAATCTTTATTGTAAGTGCTCTCACTGGATTTGCAGCAGCTGCGATCCAGGGAATGCTGTGGCGCGTGGCTGAACTGACTAACCACGATCGTTTCCGTCGTCGATACCTTCATCCGAGTTTTCCTGGCTCTCATTCACCAGGCTGTCTACGGAGTCATTGTCCAATTCGATCTGTTCTTCGCGTGCGTCGTTGTCGCTGAAGGCATCGCTGGCCGACTCGGCCTCTTCGCTGTTTTCGATGTCTTCGGTGGAGAGGTTGCTGACCTCTTCTGCTGTACCGACGCCCGCTTCTTCGGCAAGAATTGCCTCTGGTGTCTTTTCCATGGAGCCCTCCTCTGGTTCTACCGCCACGGTCTCAGATGCGGCAGAGACGGCGACCGGCGGGCGTTCTTCGCCTTCTTCGTACTGACCGAAGTAGTGACGAACGGCGACGGAGATTTTTTCTACCGTCTTTTCGCCGATGCCGGGAACTTCCTCGAGCTGTTCGGGGGTCATGTCGGCGAGGGCTTCGACGGTGGTAATACCGGCTGCGATGAGTTTTTCGAGGATGGCCTCACCGAGTTCGGAGACCTGCTCGATTGGGGTCGTCGGACCACCGCTCATGGCCTGCATCTGGCTCTCGACCTCCTGGCGCTTCTCCTCTTCGCTCTTGATGTCGATCTTCCACTGGAGGAGCTTGGCGGCAAGGCGGACGTTCTGTCCCTTTTTGCCGATTGCGAGCGAGAGCTGCGTGTCATCGACGATGACTTCGATCTGTTTTTCGGCCAGGTCGGTGATAGAGACACGACTAACCTTGGCCGGCTGCAGCGCCTTTTCGGCGAAGGTGGTGATCTCTTCCGAAAACTCGATGATGTCGATCTTTTCGCCACGCAGTTCGCGGATGATGGACTGAACGCGCATGCCCTTCATGCCGACGCAGGCGCCGACCGGATCGACGTCCTTGTCGCGGCTCATAACGGCAATCTTGGTGCGCTCGCCTGCTTCGCGGGCGATGGCTCTGATGCTGACAGTGCCGTCGTAGATCTCGGGTACTTCGGACTGGAAGAGGTTCTGGACCAAGGCCGGAGCGGCGCGGGAGACAATGACCTGCGGACCTTTGGCGGCGCGGTCGACGCGGAGAAGGACCACGCGGACACGTTCGCCAACGGCAAACTGCTCCAGGCGAGACTGTTCCCGCTTTGGCATACGGGCTTCGGCCTTCCCCAGATCGAAGATGACGTCCATGGGTTCGAGGCGTTTCACGGTAGCGGTCAGAACTTCGCCTGCACGATGGTTGTACTCGTTGAAGACGGTGTCGCGTTCGGCTTCGCGAACCTTTTGGAAGATGACCTGCTTTGCCATCTGAGCGGCAATACGGCCGAGAGGGGTGGTGTCCTTGTAGAACCGCAGTTCGCCGCCGACCTCAACCTCGGGAGCGAGTTCGCGCGCCTGCTCGAGTGTCATCTGGTTGATGTCGTCCTCGACCTGTTCCGGGGTTTCGACCACCGTCTTGAAGACATAGGCGCGGATCTCGCCGGTTTCGCGGTCCATCTCGGCGCGCATATTCTCCTGCGTTTTGTAGTACTTGCGCGTGGCGAGCGCGATCGCGTCCTCGACGGCGCCCACTACAACTGCCGGCTCGATGCCCTTATCGCGGCTCAACGTCTCAATCGATTGATACAAAACACTTGCCATCGCTCACTCGTCCTTACTTTTTCCCGGAGTTCTCCGGGTATCTCTGTTTGTTTGCCGATTCGAAGGCTGCCTGTGGTGCGAACAGCTTCTAAATCTCCGCGACTAGATTTGCCTTTTCGACGTTCGCCAAAGCGATGTCGACTGTCGACTCTGTCACGGCCTTCTTTGCCTTGCCCTTCTGTTTGACGGCAGAAAGGTCGATCGTCAGTACACCGTCTGTAAACTTCGTCAAACGGCCTTGCCACTGCCTGTTCTTATTCACCGGAGTAAAGGTCTGGAGTTTGACCAGGCTGCCTTGAAACCGGATGTAGTCTGCGGGGCGAAGCAACTTCCGTTCTAAGCCCGGCGACGAGACCTCCAGGGTGTACTCCGCCCCCGGGATCAGGTCTTCTACGTCGAGCACCGTGCCAAAATCCTGCGCAAACAATGCGCAGTCCTCATGAGTAACGCCGGAGAGCATCTCGACCGGCACACCCTTTGGAAGATTCGTCTCCGCTTCACTTGCAGCAAGTTCGGTCAGCTTGGCCCGTTCTGCTGCGTTTTTTTCTACAAAGACGCGCAAGGTACGAAATTTGATGCCGCCCTGAAACTCGAGATCAACAAGCTCCAGGTTGTGGGAGGCAGCGACACGCTCCGCGGTTGCTCGAATTTGATCTAACTGAACTGCCATAAGCTTTATTTCGGTGCAATAGTCCCGTGTGCACAAACGTTTTTAAAGCAAATAAAAAGTGGGCTTTAGCCCACTCATCTCTTCCGTCAAATCACCGGTACGATCACGGCTCTCATACTTACGACGGAACAAAATCGTCTGCAAATTGAATGATACAACTAGTTTTCGCGAAGTTCAATAGCCGCGTCTGTCTGTTGGCCGTGACGAAGCAATGGCAGGTGTTGAGCATGGCACGAAACTTTCGTGAAATTCGGCCATCTGATTTGCTATGGGTCGTTTGCGACTCTACAATCGATGAAATCCCGCGAAATTCAGGCTTCCTGTAAGCCCGGCCCATCGCCTGGAACCATAAAAATATGATTATCTCCCCGATTCCTGAAGCCCTTACGTTTGATGATGTTCTCCTAGTGCCTGCTTATAGCGATGTTGTTCCGACGCAAGTGAGCACCCAGACGCAGTTGACGCGCAATATCACGCTGAGTACGCCGCTCATGTCGGCCGCGATGGACACAGTGACGGAGGCTCGGCTGGCGATTGCGATGGCACAGCAGGGCGGCCTGGGGGTGGTCCACCGCAACCTGACAATAGAGCAGCAGGCGGGAGAGATCGACAAGGTGAAGCGGTCGGAGAGCGGGATGATCGTCGATCCGGTGACGATTGCGCCGGAGCAGTCGATCGCAGACGCGCTGGAGGTAATGCGGAGGTACAAGATCTCCGGTGTGCCGGTGACGAAGAATAAAAAACTGGTGGGAATTTTGACGAATCGCGACCTGCGGTTCGTGTCGCGGACCGATCTGTCGATTGACTCCGTGATGACGAAGACAAACCTGATCACGGTGCCGGTAGGAACGACATTGGAGCAGGCGGAACAGATCCTGCATCAGCATCGCGTTGAGAAGTTGCTGGTCGTCAACGACGACTATGAGCTGAAGGGTCTGATTACGGTCAAGGATATTCAGAAGAAGTTGAAGTACCCGAATGCTTCCAAGGACAGCCAGGGCCGACTGCGGGTCGCAGGCGCGATCGGGGCAACTGGAGATTTTTTGGAGCGGGCTGCGGCACTGGTCGCGGCCAGGGTCGATGCGCTGGCGATTGATTCGGCGCATGGGCACTCGTCGCGTGTGCTGGAGGCGGTCGCAGCGGTGAAGAAGGCGTATCCGCATATCGATTTGCTCGCAGGAAATATTGCCACGTATGAAGGCGCAATTGCACTGATGGATGCCGGGGCCGACGCGGTCAAGGTAGGGATCGGGCCTGGGTCGATCTGCACCACGCGCATGGTGACCGGTGCGGGAATGCCGCAGATTACTGCTATCTCGGAGGCCTACCGGGCAGGACAGGAGCGGGCAATTCCGATTATTGCGGATGGGGGAATCAAGTACTCGGGCGATGTGACCAAGGCGATTGCTGCCGGGGCAAGCGTTGTGATGATGGGGTCACTCTTTGCTGGCGTGGATGAGAGCCCGGGCGAGACGATTCTGTATCAGGGGCGCTCGTTCAAGGCTTATCGCGGAATGGGTTCGTTGTCGGCGATGGCTCAGGGCTCGGGCGAGCGATATTTCCAAGGCAAGGATGATATGGACGATGCTGCGAGCACAGAGCGTCCGTCACTGACGGCTCGGGAGAACGGTGGCTCGAACCGGCTGGCGAAGTTTGTGCCGGAGGGGATCGAAGGGCGTGTACCGCATCGTGGGCCGCTTGAGGGGATGGTGTATCAGCTTGTCGGAGGGCTTCGCTCCGGGATGGGGTATCTGGGGTGCGGGACGATCGCGGAGTTACAGGCGAACGCTCGGTTTATTCGCATCTCGAATGCCGGCCTGCGCGAGAGCCACGTTCACGATGTGATCATCACACGCGAGGCTCCGAACTATCACGTTGAATAGTCCGTGGTGAGTGGATAGCCAGGGTTAGAAACTTGTTTACGACTTGTCCAAAATTATCGCATCGAAGCGGTGGCGTGTGAAGAATCCGAGGTCTTCGTACAGCTTCACCGCCTGATGATTAGCCTCGGTGACGGTAAGGGTGATCGCGGCGAAGTTTGCAGTTGCAAGATGGCGGATGCAATGGCCCAGAAGCGTTCGGCCAAGGCCATGCCCACGGTGAGCCGGGGAGATGCAGAGCTGGGTAATGTGAGCGACATTGCTGGCTACGCGGGAGCAGAGCAACATTCCGACAAGCGTGCCGGTGTGCCGATCGCGTAGCACCCAGGAGGCGTTGGGGTCGAAGACGCCACAGCCGGGAAAGCGAACGATATTGTGAAGAAACCTTAGAGATCCGTGCAGGGAGCAGTACTGATCGTTGATGCGTGCGTCGATGTGGCCGAGGTAGCACTCATGGATCAGCTCCGCGGCAGCTTGATAGAAGTCGGTGGACCAGCGTGTCAGCTCAATCTGGCTCGGGAGCTTCGATTCGTGTTGATCTGCGGTCTTCGTCACGGTGAGGCCGGGCGCGAGCCGTAGATCGTACTCCATGAACAGCCGCGGGTACATTGAGAAGCCAGCTGCGACAAATGGGCTGTTGATCGAGCCGGTGTCATAAAGCAGAAGCTGTGATTCTATCCGCAGGATGCCGGGGGAGTTTTGTAAGAGTTGGAGCAGATGGTGGAGGAGAGTCTGCGTGATTTGAAGCGCCTGCGTTGGATCGTTTGCAACGGCGAAGGCATCCCCAACGACGGCTTTCTGTCCTTCGTAGACGCAAAAGGCAAAGCCGCAGATACGCCCTCGGTCGAGAGCAACAAAGCCGGGCAGAATGCGGGAGTCGAGATATTGAAGCAGGAGTTCGGTGGAGCTTTGATAGTTCCATCGGAGGCGCTGGTCCCAGATGCGCGACTCGGTCTCAAGCAACGGGCGCAACTGACGCGCGGAGAAGTGGCGCAGGTCGAGGATCTCGAGTTGGGTGGCGACAGTCATACCCTTTGGGAAGTCTCCGTTGAGCTTATAGGATTTCCCAGGATAGGAGTGAGTGTTAGGTCAGGCACCCGGTCGCGGAACTTTTAAGGTTGGGCGTAGACGCGGTAGACTTCGAGGCCTTGCGACTCATAGAGAAAGAGGGGTTTGTAGACACGGCCGGCGAGCCAGCGATTAAGTTCGGCGTCGTCGTTTGCCCGAATGACGAGCAGGTGCTCTGCCGCAGGCACTCCGTCGGTACTGTAGTGAACCAGCGGCTGGTTGCGGTAGAACGCGAGTCCGTAGTCCATGTCCCTCTTGATAGCGGAGGCGGTGCTGCCGGGAACCTGGTCGGTGGCGACAAGCATTACGTTGGGGGCCTGTTGCTGGATCTCGCGGGCAAGGGGCCGAGCAGAATAGTTCACGTCAAGCTCTTTTCCGTAGAAACCCAGGAGAAAGACGAGCGTCGCAAGAATAGGCAGCAGGGTGACATTACAGACCTGCGGGATCCCCCAGCGACGTATGGTCAGGAAGACGACTGCTCCAAAGATGAGGGCCGCGGCACCTGCGATCAGTAGCCACTGTGTCGAAGGAATGAGGGTCTCGTACTTCATGTGCTGCGGAGCCAGGGCGAGTACAAAGACCAGAAAGCCACAGGTTGCGGCGTGAGCCCAAAGAAGCCATCGTGGCAGACCATCGCGGCGGCTGCGATTGAGGTAGTCAGCAGTCAGGATGGTGAGTGGAGGAATCGACGGAAGAATGTAGCCGGGCAACTTCGATCCTGAGAAAGAAAAGAAGACGATCGGAAAGAGCGCCCAGAGAACGAGGAACTCGGGAAAGGCATCGCCGGCGCGCGTGTGGCCAAGATAACGTTGCGGGTTGTGCCGCACCTTCCATTCGGCGATGGAGACTTCAACCGAATCGACAAGGGCTCGAACGGCCATGACGGTCCAGGGCATCAGGCCAACCAGAAGAACGGCGATGTAGTACCAGAAAGGTTGGTGGTGTTGGAAGCGGTTGGTGGCGAAGCGTTCCAGATTGTGTTCGAGAAAGAAGAGGCGGTAGAAGGTCGGATTGCGTTTCTGTACGGCGAGGAACCAGGGCAGCACCATCAACAGGTACAGCATAACGCCGGGCCACCAGATTGTCCGACGAAGGAGGGACCACTCGCGCCGGAGACCAGCAAAGAGAAGGATGATGGAAAGCGCAAGAAAGGGAGCGACGGGACCTTTGGCGAGCGTTGCGGCCGCGCCGAAGAAGTAGAGATCAAACAGCCAGAATTTTTTGCCGGTCTCGTACCAGGCATACCACCCGAGCATGCCAATGCAAAAGGGGGCAGCCAGTTGCATGTCGGTGGATGCTCCACGAGCGAAGCTGACAATGGCTACGCAGGAGGCGGTGATCAGTGCTGCATCGAGGTGGCCGCCGGGGCGGAATCGACGCATGTGAAGGAATACCAAAACGACGAGTGCGAGAGTTGCGGAGGAGGAGGGAAGTCGGGCGGTCCAGTCGGAGACGCCAAACTCCTTGAAGAAGCTCATGGCGCGCCAATAATAGAGGGCTGGCTTTTCGAGCCAGGGCTTGCCGTAGAGAATCGGCGTGACCGTGCCGCCGGCGATGCAGTGGAAAGAGTTGCGGATATCCTCGAGCCGGAGGCTGCGAGGGACCATCTTCGCGTTGACTTCGTGGCAGGCCTCGGAGTGAGCGGTGAGCATCTCTCGCGCGATCTGGGCGTATCTCGGCTCGTCCGCGCCTACCAGGCCCAACTGATCGCCACCGAAGGCTGGAACTAGGCCATAGAGCAGAAGGAAGATCGTTACGACGAAGAGGACGATAAACTCGCGTACGGTCGCCGCGCTCGGCAGTTTCAGGTATTGCTGGAGCCACATTGCAGTTGCGCTGTCACTCCTTGCGCCGGAGACGGCGGGATGTTGGATATCGTTCATTCTTTTATGTGGAGCGAGACAAGGCTATCAGAGTCCTGTCCGAAGCTGCGTGAGGATTTGATTGATAGCTGCATCGAGCGGGCCGTCGAGAGTGCATCCGCTGGCGCTGCGATGGCCGCCACCACCGAAGTGCTCGGCAATCTTCGCAACATCCGTCTTTCCCTTGCTGCGGATACTGAGGCGAAACTGACTGACGTCCGGAACCTCTCGTAGAAAAACGGCAGACTCAACGCCTGCAATGCTGATGAGGTAGTTCACGACGCCTTCACAATCCTCGGCGACGGCTCCAACGCTATCCATGTCCTCGCTGGTGACCCACGTCCAGGCGATGTCGTCACTGCATTGGAGGTTAGAGAGCGCAATGCCGAGCAAACGAATCTTACTAGCTGGGTTTGAGTGGTAGATGTCGCGGGCGATCTGGCTGGGGTTTGCTCCGCGATCGGCGAGCTGTTGGACGAGGGCAAACGTGTCGGCTGTCGTGCTGGAGTAAGTGAAGGAGCCCGTGTCGGACAGGATACCGGCGTAGATGCAGGTGGCCATCGAGGGCGTGATGTCGACGTTTGCGGCAACGGCGATGTGGTAGACCATGGCGGCAACGGCGCAGGCGTTTTCGTCGATCCAGTTGACCGAGGCGAAGGCGCGGCCGCTGGCGTGGTGGTCAATGTTGATAAGAGTGCGGTCTTCGAGACCGAGAAGTCCAGTTCGGGCGATGCCGTCACACTCCAACAGGATGGCGGGAGTGTTTCCGCTGGGGTCTATGTCGGTGGCGGAGGGGGTGTGGCGGATACGGTCTACGTTGGGGAGGGTGAGATAGGTGGTGGGAATCGGGTCGGCAAATACTACGTCCGCTTGGCAGCCGAGCTGGTCGAGTACCTCGGCGAGCGCCAGGACGGAGCCGATAGCGTCCCCGTCAGGGCGGGTATGAGAGGTGAGGAGGAAGCGAGGATGGGAGCGGAAGGCCGTCAGCAGATCATCGATTCGGGCTGCGTGCGGCGGAACTTCGAGGATCTGGGTTTTGGGGGTCATGATTTGGCTGGAACCCCTGTGGCCGGTGTGGTCGCGGGCGGTTCCGATGAGATACGCTTCTGCTCGCGCTTGCGGGTACGGGCGAGCAGCTCCTCCATCCGTCCGGTCATCTTCTCGGAGCGGTCGATGGCGAAGGAGAGCTCGGGGACGTGGCGGACGCCCATACGGTCACGGAGCTGGGAGCGGATGTAGGCTCGGGCGGTGGTAAGGCCCTCTAACGTGGAGGCTTCTTCCTCCTCGTTGCCGTGGACGGCGACGAAGACGCGGGCGGACTTGCCGCCAGGCGCGAGGACGACCTCGGTGACGTAACTTGGGGCGATGCGGGGATCGGAGAGCTCACCTTCGAGCATGGCTCCGATCTCTTCGGAGAAGGTGTTGGCGACGCGGTTGCGGTGGTACGTTCTGGCTCGTTGCTCGGGCATATGGTTTTGACTGGGTCGAACGGTTGAGGATATCAAAGTTAGAGCGTCTGGCCTAGCGTGTCTTGTCGATTCCGGCGGGTTTCCTGTGGATTGCGGAGGCGTAAGGCGTTATTCGGGCAGGATTTCCGCGTATGAGTCGACAATTTCGGTACTGGAAGCTGCAGCTATTCGGTGCACAGCCTGGTCAATCAGATGCATTTGTCCGGTCAAATAGTTGGCGGAGGAGGAGATGGCGGCTATTCCCAGTGTAGCGCGGTTCCAGACCACACCTTCGTCGAGCTCCGCTACCGATAAGTTGAAGCTGTGACGGAGTTTATCTTTCATTGAGCGGAGGACTCGGCGGCGGTCCTTGAGGGACTGGGCGTGGGGGATTTCAAGTTCGATGGTGAGTTTGGCTATTGGCATGGGATGGGTACCCCCTCCCCCTCTCGGGTATTTTGGGAGTAAGTCTTTTATTTTGTGTAGCTTGCCTAGTGTATGTAGCTGTAAAATATTCTATCTAAATGACTTACCTGCAAAATATTCTAAATAAACCCTTTATGGGGCTGATGACGTCTTCTCGTAATTCTTTGGGGCCGTTTCTGGGCGGCACGTTTGTCAAGTGGCGGCACTTTTTTTTGTGACCGCGGCTGGTGTTCACGAAGACGAAGTTGGGAGTCGGCAATCTTTAAGCATGCGGGGCTCTTAGCGGACGAGCGTGAGGTAGATGGCCATGCCTATTCCGATTGCAGCCAGGAGGAGGCCAAGGATGACCGCGTCGCGTGAGACTCTGCCGGGGCGCCAGGTGCCGGAGCTTAGCTCGTGGATGAGTTGGAAGTGGCGGAGGACGGCGCTGAGGTTCACGAGGACGCCCAAGGCTACCAGCGAGACGCCGGACCAGAGCGAGATACCTGTGGTGTGGGGAGGGGGATGGGATTCAGAGGCGCTGATCTGACGAAAAAAGAGGCCGAAGCGGCTGACTGCGAAGCCTATTCCCATCAGGCCGAGTCCGGTGCGTATCCAGGCGAGAAAGGTGCGCTCGGCCGCGAAGTAGACTCGTGGATCCTTTTCTGCCGGTTGGTCCATGCAGGGATTGTAAGGCAGGATCGGCTGGTGCAATTCGTGGTGTGATCGCGGTGGTTTGTGGTCAGTCTGTGGTTGTTTAGGGTCGTTCTGTAACGCGTTTCTCGAGGACCCAGGTGGTCATGCAGCGTTGGTTTTGGACTACGGTGGTCTTGATTGGGTCGACGAGTTGGCCATTGAGCTTTGCGGTGAGTTGCATGAGGAATGGTTCGTCGACGCAGAAGCGTTCTGCTCCGTCGGGGGCCAGGTAGCGATGGCCGGTGAGGTGACGGTGGGGCATGCCGATCGTGGAGGCGAGCCGGCAGAAGAAGAGGCCTCCGGGCTTGAGGACGCGCCAAAGGTTTTGCAGCATGGCATGGAAGTGGTCGTCGTCGCGTGAGAAGTGGAGCACGGCGCTGCAGAGGACGACGTCGAAGGAGGCGTCGGGAAAGGACATGCGCTCGATGGGTTCGACGCGAAAGTTTTCTACGGGGAGGGTTGGGGCGAGTGATGCGGCGAGAGCTCGGGTCTGCTCGATGGCTGGTGGATTGTCATCGACGGCGGAGACGTTCCAGCCTTCGCGGAGAAGATAGACGAGGTTGCGACCGGAGCCGCAGCCTGCGTCGAGGATGCGCATGCCGGGTGCGATGTTCCCGCGGAGGAGTTGATCGAAGACGTAAATGTCGATGGGGCCGAACTGCTCTTGGAGGGAAGACATGCGTGTTATTTGCATGATACGGGACCGCTCCGTTGTTTCAGTCGGCCGACGATCTGAAGAGCGCTCGCAACTCAACCGGCGCCCGACAGGCGATCGCGCGAGATTGCGATAGCCCATCGGTAGTCCCAGGAGTCGCGGAGGTTATGGTGACAACTCTCCTACGAGATATGCCTATAGTAAAAAATCATGACGAACGGTCGATCATGGAGAACGAACGGCGGGAGAAGGGCAGGAGCCGAGGTTCTTTCAGGGAGCTTTGAAGTGGGCTTTCGATTTGGTTTTGGATTGGTATTGGGATTTGTTTTAGTGAGCTTGCTTGCCAGAGGTGCACGCGGGGAAGCACCGGCGGCTCGCTTTGTGGGGTCGGAGAGTTGCAAGAGCTGCCACGTCGCGGCGTACAACGGATGGAAGCAGACTCGGATGGCAAATGTGGTGCGCGATCCGAAGGGGCATCCGGAGGCTGTGCTTGCAGATTTTATTCATCCTGATCCGCTGGTCACCTTTAAGCTCGACGATGTTGCGTTTGTGTATGGCAGCCGGTGGAAGCAACGATTTTTTACGAAGCGCGGGGATGACTACTATCCGCTGCCGGCACAGTGGGACGTAAAGAAGGGTCGGTGGCTGCCGTATCACGCGGAGACGGGCACGGACTGGTGGTTGCCGTTCTATGGCCCGAGTAACTTCGACCGACCGACGGGGCCGACGTGTGATGGATGTCATTCGGTGAACTATCACGTGGAGACCAAGCATGTGACGGAGTGGAATGTGGGCTGCGAGAAGTGCCACGGGCCGGGCAGTCTGCATGTTGCTCATCCTACTCGGAGTAACATCGTCAATCCAAATCGTCTCGATTATGTGCGGGGGAACGATACGTGTATCCAGTGTCATAGCCAGGGGCGTCCGGTATCGAATCCGATTGCTGGAAAGTACTTCGACTGGCCGGTGGGCTTTGTGCCGGGAGAGCGGCTGGCCGACTTCTGGCGGCTGGAAGAGTTGAAGCCGGGGGTGACGAACTTTTTTCAGTACGCCGATCTGACCGCGCACAAGAACAGGATGCAGGGGAACGATTTTGTTCAGAGCAATATGTATCACCGGCAGATTCGCTGCTTCGACTGTCACCAGGTGCATAGCAATCAGAACGAGTCGAACCTGAATGCGAAGGGCAATGCTGTCTGCCTGTCATGCCACACGAAGGAGAATCCTGCTGGATTGCAGGGAACGGTGAGCGAGCATACGCATCATGCGGCGGGGAGCGCGGGTAGCCAGTGCGTGTCGTGCCATATGCCGAAGATCGAGCAGACGATTAAAGACAACTATGTGGGGGCGCATACGTTTCGGTTTATAACGCCGACTGAAACGGAGCAGTCGGGGATTCCGAACCCCTGCACTTCGTGTCATACGGATAAGTCGACTGGATGGGCGACGAATGAGCTGCGGAGCTGGAAGACGACTTCCCCTTGGCGGGTGGCTCAATAGTTCATCTACAATCGGAGTTTTGGGAGATGTGACACGTGAGGAGATATGGCAATGCGGAGTTTGCTGCGGTGGGTTTATCTGCCGATGTTTGCGGGAGTGATTGTGAGTAGCGCGCAGGTTGCGGTTGCACAGGCGAAGAGCACGGAGTTTGGTCCGTCGAATCCGTTTTATGCGAAGAGTACGCTGCCGTTTCAGGCTCCTCCGTTCGACAAGATTAAGGACAGCGACTATCAGCCTGCGATCGAAGCCGGGATGGCGGAGCAGTTGAAGGAGATGAAGGCGATCGCGGATAATCCGGCTGCGCCTACGTTTGATAACACGGTTGTTGCGATGGAGAGGACCGGCGCGTTATTTGATCGTGTCATGGCGGCGTTCAGCGGCGTTGCGGGTGCGAATACGAATCCTGAGTTGGAGAGGATTCAGCAAGAAGAGGCGCCGAAGCTGGCTGCGCATCGCGATGCGATTTATCTGAATGAGAAGCTGTTTCATCGTGTGGCAGCGGTGTATGAGGCGCGGGCTTCGCTGAAGCTGAGCCCGGAGGGGCTGCGGCTGGTGGAGGTGAAGTACAGGGATTTTGTGCATGCGGGCGCGAACTTGTCCGACGCGGATAAAGCGGAGCTGAAGAAGATCAATGCGGAGGAGTCGACGCTGTCGAATGCCTTCAGGACCAAGGTGCTTGCAGGGACGAAGGATGGCGCGTACTTCACTGCGGACAAGAGTGCGTTGGCTGGGTTGACGGATGCGGAGGTGAGCGCGGCGGCGACGGCGGCGAAGGATCGGAAGAAAGACGGTTGGGTGCTTCCGCTGCAGAACACGACGCAGCAACCTGCGCTTTCGTCGTTGAGTGCGCGGGGGACGCGGAAAGCTTTGTTTGAGAACTCGTGGACGCGGACTGAGCGCGGCGATACGAACGATACGAGGGAGACGATTGCGCGGATGGCGCAGTTGCGTGCAGCGAAGGGAAAGCTGCTGGGGCATGACAGCTATGCAGGATGGAAGCTGGAAGACCAGATGGCGAAGACGCCGGAGAATGCGCTGAAGTTTATGGACGCGCTGGTGGCGCCGGCGACGGCGAATGCGGCGGATGAGGCGAAGGATATTCAGGCTGTGATCGATGCTCAGAAGAGTGGATTTTCTGTCGAGCCGTGGGACTGGGAGTTTTATTCGGAGCAGGTGCGGAAGGCGAAGTACGATCTGGATGAGTCGCAGGTGAGGCCCTACTTTGAGTTGAACAATGTGCTGCAGAATGGCGTGTTCTATGCGGCGAATCAGCTTTATGGAGTGACGTTTAAAGAGCGCAAGGATATTCCGGTGTGGAATCCGGATGTGCGGGTGTTCGAGGTGTCGGAGGCGGATGGCAAACCGCTGGCGCTTTTCTACTGCGACTACTACAAGCGGGACAATAAGAACGGCGGCGCGTGGATGAGCAACTTCGTCGACCAGTCGAAGCTGACGGGGGCGTTGCCGGTCGTGTTCAATGTGGCCAATCTGCCGAAGCCTGCGGAGGGTGAAGCTGCGCTGATCAGCTTCAGCGATGTGGTGACGATGTTCCACGAGTTTGGGCATGGGTTGCATGGGATGTTTGCGGCTAGTGAGTATCCGAGCCTATCGGGGACTTCGGTGGCGCGTGATTTTGTTGAGTTTCCGTCGCAGTTCAATGAGCATTGGGCGACGTATCCGGCGATCTTCAACCATTATGCGAAGCACTACAAGACGGGTGAAGCGATGCCGGCGGAGCTGGCGGCGAAGATCAAGAAGGCGGAGGACTTCAACCAGGGCTACGCGCTGACGGAGTTGGTGGCGGCGGCGGAGTTGGATATGCAGTGGCACACGCTGCCGGCGGGTGAGGGTTTGCAGGAGCCGGATGCGTTTGAGAAGGCGGCGCTGGCGAAGAAGGGGTTCACGCTGAGCTATGTGCCGCCGCGGTATCGGTCGAGCTACTTTTCGCACATCTGGGGCGGAGGCTATGCAGCGGGCTACTACGCGTATCTGTGGAGCGAGATGTTGGACGACGATGCGTTCCAGTGGTTTCAGGATCACGGCGGATTGACGCGTGCGAATGGCGACCGCTTTCGCGCGATGGTGCTGTCGCGTGGGAACACCGAGGACCTGGCGAAGATGTACGCTGCTTGGCTGGGGAGTGAGCCGAAGATCGAGCCGATGCTGAAGTATCGCGGCTTGGAGAAGACGGCGGCGAAGTAAGTCTTCAGGCGCTGGCGCAGAGTCGATTGGGGGTGGCTTCGACTCTGCGAGTGGTGCGTGAAGCGTGGTGATTTACCTGTTGATATCTGCGTCGTAATTAAACTTTCGCGGACCGCAAAGGTTTCTGGCGTGCGGAGTTAGGCCGGCGTGCGGCTGGCAATTTTTTTGGCGTCGAATTTGCTTCGCAATTTTGACAACTTCAGATATGCTCATTTTCATTCCAAGTTCACACAAGAAATAGAAATTCAGCTGCTCTGAGTTTTTGACTAGTTGACAGTTGCCTGAGCGCAGTCTCAAAGGGCCCGCCATGCTGCCCCTATGCATTCGTGTCTTCGTAAGCCGAGTACAGACAGAAATCTTGATTTGAGCATTCGCTGCACTTCTTTTGGAGCCAGATATGACTATTCGTCTTCGCTGTTGTTTCCTCGTCCTCGTTTGCCAGATGGCGTGCTTTCTTCTGGTGTGTCCTGTGTTTGGGCAGCAGACACTTGGCGGCCTGACGGGTGTGGTTACTGACAATCAGGGCGGCATTTTGTCGGGCACTGTGGTGACGGCGGTGGGCGATCAGACGGGATTGCAGCGGACGCAGACCTCGGGCAGCAACGGGTTCTATGACTTTCAGAACCTGCCGATCGGGACGTACACGCTTACGTTTTCGAAAGAAGGATTTCAGACGCAGAAGATGCAGTCGATTCCGGTGCAGGGCGACCGGACCGGAACGATCAATGCGCAGTTGAGCGTGGGCGCGGTCAATACCGTGGTGAGTGTGGATGCGGTGCCGCTGCTGAATGCTGTGGATACGACAAACGGATACGTTTTGGACAAAGCGCAGATCGATGCGATTCCGCTGCCGACGGGAAGCTTTACGGGACTGGCGATTCTGTCGCCTGGTGTGAACTCAGAGTTGCCGGGAGGGACGGGAGCTCTCTCAGGATTGGGGAACAATCCGATATGGGCAAACGGTCAGCGCGATACCAGCAACAGCTTTGCGTTGAATGGCGTGGATGCGAGCAATCTGTTCAACGGTAAGAGCACCAGCCAGGTTGGTTCGGCGCGTGTCATCAACAGCACTGGTGCTTCGACCAGCAATGGCGGTGGTGGGGTTATTCAATCGGTTGCGTCGGTTTACCTGTCTATCGGTAATGCAATACCGACTCCTGCGCCTGACACGATTCAGGAGGTGCGCGTGAACGCTTCGATGTACGACGCGCAGCAGGGATCGACCTCGGGCGCACACATCGATATGAGTACTGCTTCCGGAACGAACGCATATCACGGCACAGTGTATGGGGAACGTGCGACGAACTGGATTAACGCGGCTCCGTTCTTCTTCAAGAACGATCCCGTCATTCCTGACAACATGAAGAATCCGGATCTGCACCGCTACGTTGCTGGCGGCACGATTGGCGGACCGATCATCAAGGACAAGCTCTTTGGATTTGTTGCTTATCAGCACCTGCAGGTCTCCGATCAAGAGATCGGTGATGGTTTTCTCGCTGTGCCAACGGGGCTTTCTGATACGAACCGTACTGCCGCCGGGTTTGCAGGGATCATCAACGATCCGAATACGGGGTTCGGAACATCGCTCACTGCGGCGAACATCGATAACACCGCGCTCGCTCTGTTTAATTCGCCGTCGCTGCCAGGTGAGCCCGGCAAATGGCTGATACCGAATGACGCCGGAAGGGGTTTAACTCCGACTCATCCTTTCAATGCGTTTCTTCCTGGGACGGGCCGCTTCAAAGCAGACATGGGTGTGGCTAATCTCGACTACAACATCACAAGCAAAGACACACTTTCGCTGAAGTACTACTACCAGCACGATCCCACGCTTGCGCCGTATGCTTACTCGAGCGTTCCGGGATTCACCGAGCACCTCGACTCCGGTGCACAGGTCTTCGCAATTACCAACACGTACCTGGTAAAGCCGAATCTCAGCACGACGCAGACGATGGGGTTCATCCGCGAGAAGACGTGGGTGGACAACGAACAACCCTTCGGTCCGGCTGCGATCCCCGGTGGTTCGCTGGGGACGGTCTCCATCAACGAGTTCGGTTCGAATTACTTTCCGGGTGTGTCGATCGTCAATGTACTGGGCGCGTCTGCGGCCAACGCGGGCCTTTCGAGCACAGGCATCCTGAACATTGGACCGAATGCTGAAGGTCAGGCTCCGAATACCGGGGCATTTCAGAATCGCTGGCAGCCCTCCGGCAACGCCATCTGGACGTTGGGCAAACACACGGTCAGCTTTGGCTTGAGCTACAGCTATACGCAGCTGAACACGATCGACAAGCGTACGAATGCGGGCACCGTCGCGACGGACGACCTGAGCGCCTACGCACAGGGCTACGTGACTCCCGGCAGCTCTTCTACTTCTTTCTATGTGAGTTCTTTCCTGCAGGGCGATGCCAGCCGTTACTATCGCGCCAACCAGGTCGGAAGCTACGTCCAGGACAAGTTCCAGATCACGCCAACGCTTTCTCTCACGGCCGGTCTGCGCTATGACTGGGATGGCGGGCTCAGCGAGAAGAATGGCCGTATCTTCAACTTCGACCCGACTTTGTATAGCTACGACTCGGCGTCGGATGCGATCGTCAATCCGGGCTTCATCATCGCAGGCAACAACAAGAATGGAACCAGCGGCGTGAGTTCAACCACACTGACCGGCCGTCAGTGGGGGCTTGGGCCTCGGCTGGGCGCGGCATGGCAGCCTGAGATGTTCCATAGCAAAGTGGTGGTCCGCACGGGCTTTGGCATGTACTACGATCGTGGCGAGCTCTTCAGCTACTTCTCGCCTGGGTATGCCATTGGCACTGTCACAGGCGGTCCCTTTGGTGTCAATCAGCAGCTTCCATTCGTGACCGCACAGAGCTGTCCTGTGCAGAGTCTCTACAGCTACTACATTCCGACATGCGGCGGCGGCGGCGGAACGGCTCCTCCTGTTACTGCGCCGACGGCTGCAACCGGTAATCTTGCTAACCCCTATACGAACGTTCAAAGTGCGGCGCCGACCAATCCCAAATCGTCCGACCTGAGCAACTACCTGCCGAATATTGCAAGCATCGAGAATGGCGGGCAGCCGATTTCGCTGGGCGTTTATGATCGCGGCAACAAGCTTCCCTATACCTACAACTACACGCTGGACATCCAATGGCAGCCACGCAACGACCTGGCGATTGAGCTAGGCTATGTCGGCAATCTCGGACGTCATCAGGTGATACCGGTTCCGTTTAATCAGCCTGGGATCGCTTCACCTGGCGGTCAAATTCATGGTCAGAGCTACTCTTACGGTTACAACGTGCAGGGAGCCTCCTTGCCGGACGGTACTGGCTACCTCTTTGACTACGAGGGCGGCAACGTCGATCATCGCGTTCCCTATGTTGGCTATGCAGCAGAGTCGATTGACTACAGGGCAGCTGGCGTCGATGCGTACAACGCCCTGACCGCACACATTGAGAAGCGTATGTCGCACGGTCTGCAGGCGGCGGCCTCTTACACCTATTCTCATGCCCTTGATGAGCAGAGCGGTCTAGGCCTGTTTTACAACGGGAATAACCCGCTCAATCTCCGCGACGGATATGCTTCGGCAGACTTCGATCGTACTCACGTCATCAACTTCAACTACCTCTACCGTCTGCCGAATTTTGTGAGCGGCCATACGGTTGAGAGCTACTTTACGAATGGTTGGTCGCTTGTAGGGCTCACCGTTCTGCAGAGTGGACAGCCGTACAGCGTCATTGACTTCAGTGGCGCGGTGGCCAGTGTTTACTACGGGGTGAGCAACGGTATTACGAATCCGATTGTGCCGCTTGCTGCCGGCTGCAATGCAAAGAACGCAAAGACGGGCGCGTCCGGCGCGTTTGGAACACCGGCGCTGAAGGCCTCGTGCTTTACTGTGCCGTTGATTGGCGCGGGTGGACTGGGCGGTGCTATTCCCACCTCCGATCCTTATGAGACCGACTTCACGACCGGCCAGCGAAACATCTTCCGGCAGTCTTTTCAGAAGCGCTGGGATGCTTCCATTGTGAAGACAACTCAGTTCACGGAGCGTTACAGCCTGAAGTACACGTTCGACGTCTTCAACGTCTTCAACACCGCGAGCTTTGATGTGCCGGGCAACGAGGTCTCGCAGAACGAGAACTACAACGGATTCCCGGCTGCAGGAACGCCGGTTCTGCCTACTGCCTGCAATGCAAGCAACGAGGGTTTTTACAACTGCGCGTTTGACCTGGGCACGGTCAGTCATACGATCGGCAGCGCAAGGCAGATACAGATGACTTTGCGGTTTGTTTTTTAGAGTAGCTGGTTGGACCGAATTTATGTGGCTGGCCTGCGTGATGAGCGCGGGCCATTTTTTTAGGATTATTGATTCAGAAGTGGAGGCGTGATCTCTTTGAGTGCTGTACCGGTGAGTTGCAGGCGTTGGGCTTCGCTGCAGTAGAAGGCGATCTTCGCGGCTGCTGTGGCGTAATCGAGGCCAGCGGCGCGGATGTTCGAGATGCAGTTGCGATCGGCGTCGGTGCGGCCTGGGGTTGGATTCCAGGTGATGTAAGCGCCAAGGGAGTCTGGCGAACTGAGGCCGGGGCGCTCGCCGATGAGTATGAGAGATAGGCGAGCTTTGAGGAGAGCACCTATTTGGTCGGCGATGGCGACGCGGGCCTGGCTGACGATGCAGACAGGGCCGAGGGTGCAACTGGCCTGAGCAAAGGTCGGTATGAGGGTTGCGAGGAGCGGGATGGCGTGGTGTTCAATCGCTGTGGCGGAGAGTCCGTCGGCGATGATGATGACGATGTCGCAGGGCGCTGGTTTGAGCAGTGAAGCGGAGCCTGGTGTCAGCGTGCGGCCGAGGTCTGGACGGCGGAGGTAGGTTGTGCGATCGGGTGCCGCGCTGGCGAGGGTTAGGATGGGAGCGGCGAATGCCGGGAGTTCGGTTCGCAGGCGATGGCTCAAGTGGTTGGGGTCGAGTTCGGCTTTGACGGCGTCGCGGGCTTCTGCGTGGGCCAGTTGGAAGTTGAGTACTTCGGAGGTGGCGAGGCTGACGCCGGTGCGACGCAGAGAGACGCGGGCGGGGGTGTAGTTTTGCAGTGCGGTGGAGGCTGTCGCCGGTTTGGGAGGCGATGGATTGGTGGGCTGCACTGAGGGGATCTTCGTGATCTTCGAGGCGGTCATCTGTCGGTTCTCCAAATGCCGGTTCTCCAAAGCGCGGTTGCGCATTAGGTCGATGGACGATGATAGCCGCTGGCTGTGCGTTATGGTTCGCATTCGATGGCCTAATTAAGATCGAATCAGGACTTGTTGGAGAGGAGATGTTGGTTTCTACTCTTTGCATGGCCGGTTGGTCGTACGCTGTAGAGCGTAATGCAAAGTTAGTTTGTGTGTCAGGGCTACTTCTATGTTGCAGTTCATCAAAGGGTTGATCCGGCCTTATCGCAGCACTTTAGTTTTTATCCTTCTGGCAATGCTCGTCGAGACGGCGATGAGTCTGGCTGCTCCGTGGCCGCTGAAGATCATTCTGGACAACGTGGTGGGGGAACACAAGTTATCGCCGTGGCTTCATCATGTGATTGGTGACCTGGTTGGACGTGATTCCAGAATGCATGTGGCGGGGGTGGCTGCGCTGGTCTTTGTTTTAATTGCGGCGCTTGGTGCGATTGCGTCGTATATCGAGAACTATTACACAGAGAGCGTTGGTCAGTGGGTCGCGCACGATCTGCGGATGAAGATGTACGAGCACCTGCAGCGGCTTTCGCTGGGCTACTACAGTACCCATGCGACAGGCACGATTCTGAGTACGATTACGTCGGATATCCAGACGATCGAGGGATTCGCCTCGTCGTCCACGCTGAACATTGTGGTGGATATGTTGACGATCGTCTGCATGCTGGGATTGATGTTCTGGCTCAACTGGGACTTCACGCTGATTGCGGTGGCTGTCACGCCGTTTCTTCTTCTGTTTGTTTCGAGATTCAAGAAGGCGGTGAAGAAGGCGACTCACGAGGTGCGCAAGGAACAGAGTGAGATCGTTGCGGTGGTGCAGCAGGGGCTGGAGTCGATTCAGGCGGTGAAGGCCTTCGGGCAGGAGCAGGCGGAGCAGGCACAGTTGCAGGCGGTGAGCGAGGCGACGGTGAGCGCTGCGCTGAAGGCTCGAAGCGTGAAGGCGCTGCTGTCGCCGGTTGTAACGGTGACTGTGGCGGCTTGTACGGCTATTGTGTTGTGGCGTGGTGCTGCGCTGATCCTTGCAGGGGCGATGACGGTGGGCTCGCTTACGGTCTATCTTGCGTATCTGACGAAGTTCTTCAAGCCGGTGAAAGACCTTGCGACCACGACGAATGCGGTGGCGCAGGCTGCGGTCGGGACGGAGCGCATTCGCGCGATCCTCGACACGGATACGGTCATTCCCGAAAAAGAGGATGGACTTACTCCGGAGACGGTCGCTGGTGAGATTGAGTTTGAGCAGGTGGCGTTTGGGTATGATCCTGCGTACCCGATATTGACGGACGTGAGTTTCAAGATCAAACCGGGACAGTTCATTGGAATCGTTGGGCCGACGGGAAGTGGGAAGTCGACGGTCGTCAGCTTGATACCGAGGTTTTACGATGCGCAATCGGGAGCGGTAAGGATTGATGGGCAGGATGTTCGCGACTACAAGCTGAAGTCGCTGCGGGACAAGATCGGATATGTTCTTCAGGACACCGTGTTGTTCCGAGGTACGATTCTCGAGAACATTGCGTTTGGCCGCCCAGAGGCGACGAAAGAGGAGATTGTTGCGGCGGCGAAGCTCGCGAACGCGGACGAGTTCATCTCGCATATGCCGCAGGGGTACGACACGATGGTGGGTGAGCGCGGGTCGACTCTGTCGGGTGGGCAGCGGCAGAGGATCGGGATTGCGCGGGTGATGGTTCGGAACAGCCCGATTTTGCTGCTGGATGAGCCGACCGCTGCGCTGGACAGCGAATCGGAGAAGCTGGTCATCGATGCGCTGCAACGACTGATGGAAGGAAGGACAGTGATTGCGATTGCGCACAGGCTCAGCACGATCCGGGATGCGGACCAGATTATTGTGATTACCGGAGGAGTTGTGGCGGAGAATGGTACGCACGAAGAGTTGATGTCGAGGAATGGGCTCTATGCGGAGTTGCATCGGACGCAGTTTGATGCAGGGAAGGATAAAGTTCTGGCATAGAGTGCCGTTCTTGCTATGGTTTACTGTTGTTCGCGTAGCGTTTGCTTAGGTTGCTCGGCGTTTGCTTGTCGTTTTCTTGACGTTTGCTTGTCAAGGGCCGCCGGGAGTTGTACAACGGATCAATCACACGTTAGAGATCAGGAATTGAAGGGGAAACTGTATGTCCCGCTCCATTATTGTTTTACCTGACGACTCCGCCAAGCCGATCGTGGAGGCCATCAACGGGGCCAAGGACTCGATCCGGGTCAAGATGTTTCTGTTCTCTGACCCAACCTTGCTTCAGACGGTCCTTGACGCACAGAAGCGTGGCGTCAAGGTTCGCATTATGCTCAACCCGGAGAGGCGCGACGGGGAGAAAGAGAATGACGAATCGCGAAAGATGCTGATCGACGGGGGCGTCGAGGTGATCGATAGTAATCCCCACTTCGATCTGACGCATGAGAAGTCGATGGTGATCGACGATACGACAGCGTTCATTCAGTCGCTTAACTGGGAGACGAAAAATATTACGGAGACGCGTGACTATGCCGTGGTCACCACGCATAAGCACGAAGTGGAAGAGATTATGGAGTGCTTCGATGCGGACTGGAACCGGACGCAGTTCAACGCCGGTGACCATTCTCATCTCATTTGGTGCATCGGCAACGGCCGTCAAAGACTGGGGCACCTGATCGACGAAGCGAAGCATTCGCTATGGCTGCAGAACGAACGTTATCAGGATCCGACCATCATCGAGCACCTTGTACGAGCGAATCGCCGGGGAGTTGAGATCCACATCATGGCGCGGCCACCGCACAAGCTGAAGAAGGAGAAGCTGATCGAAGGCGTTAGCGGTTTGCGCGTGCTGCAGGATCTTGGTGTCAAGATCCATAAGTTGAAACACATCAAACTGCACGCAAAGCTGCTGCTGGCGGATGAAGCGCGCACAATCATCGGCTCGATCAATCTTGCTCCTGGCAGCTTCGATAGCCGTCGCGAGTTAGCGATCGAGGTGAAAGACGACCATATCGTCGATCGTGTTCACAAAGTGCTTCGGCATGATTGGGAGAACTCGAAGCCGCTCGATCTGTCGGATGAGGGGCTTTTGGCTGAGCTGAAAGACAGCGATCCGAATGTCGCAGAGGATCTGGCGTTGTCGACACACAAGCACGATAAAAAGAAGTGAGTGATCGCCGTTGAATGCTCTCCGGTGATCGATACTAGGGGAGCATGGCGGGGATTGCGAGTTGGTGCGGAGCGTTGGTGTTGAGCCACGCTTCGAACTCCGGTGCGGGGCTGAGGTTGAGAAGACGGCGGAGATAGAGGGCGTCGTGGAAGGACGTGCTCTGGTAGTTGAGCATGATGTCGTCTGCTCCCGGAACTCCCATGATGTAGTTGACGCCGGCGGCTCCCAGCATGGTGAGAAGCGCGTCCATATCGTCCTGATCGGCTTCGGCGTGGTTGGTGTAGCAGATGTCGCAGCCCATGGGGAGACCGAGGAGCTTGCCGCAGAGATGGTCTTCGAGGCCGGCGCGCAGGATCTGCTTGCCGTCATAGAGATACTCAGGGCCGATGAAGCCGACGACGGTATTAACCAGCATCGGGTTGAAGTGACGGGCTACGGCGTAGGCGCGTGATTCGAGGGTTTGCTGGTCTACGCCCTGGCCACCGGTGCCACGGTGTGCGTTGGCGCTGAGGCTGCTGCCCTGACCGGTCTCGAAGTACATGATGTTGGGCGAGGGGTTTTCAGCTGTCGGTGCGACGCGGTTTAGGCTGCGGGCCTGCTGATGAGCTTCTTCGATGAGGGCGAGGTTGATGCCGAAGCTGGTGTTGGTCGCTTCGGTGCCGCCGATGGATTGAAAGAGGAGGTCGAGAGGCGCGCCCTGCTGCATGGCCTGCATCTGCGTTGTGAGGTGAGCGAGAACGCAGGATTGGGTGGGGATCTCGTAGCGGCGGCGGATGTGGTCGATGAGGCGGAGGAGCGTTGTGAGGGTTGCTACGTTGTCGGAGACGGGGTTGATGCCGATGACGGCGTCGCCGGAGCCGAGAAGGAGGCCGTCGAGGATGGAGGCGGCGATGCCTGCAGGGTCGTCGGTGGGGTGATTGGGCTGGAGACGGGTGGAGAGGCGGCCGGGAAGGCCTACGGTGGTGCGGAACTTCGTGACGACGGAGATTTTACGCGCGACGAGGATGAGGTCCTGGAGGCGCATGAGTTTGGAGACGGCGGCGGCCATCTCGGGCGTGAGCCCTTGCGCGAGTGCTGTCAGGCTGTCTGGGGTGGAGTCGTCGGAGAGGAGGTAGTCGCGGAGTTCGCCTACGGTGAGGCTGGAGATTGGAGCGAAGGCTTCGGTGGCGGCTTCGGTGCGGCTGGTGTCGACGATGAGGCGTGTGACCTCGTCGGTATCATAGGGGACGACGGCCTCGTTGTGGAAGTGGGTGAGGGGCAGATCTGCGAGCGCCATCTGTGCGGCGACACGCTGCTGCACGCTGGTGGCGGCGATGCTTGCAAGTTCGTCGCCCGAGCGGGCAGGGGAGGCTTTGGCGAGGAGGTCGGCGAGGGAGCTGAAGGTGTAGCGGACGCTCGCGACGGTGTGGGCGTGGGCCATTGGCTACTACGCTAGCAGGTTGAGTGGGTGTTACGGTGGTGGGGGGCTAGCGAAGTTATCAGCGCGCCCCTATTTTGGTCTGGAGTACCAGGTTGAGGTCGGAGAGGCTTTGCAGCTTGCGCTTTTCTTCGTCGATGTCCTGGATGGCGAGGACACCGCCAGCAACTTTTCCGTCGTCGTCGAGGATGGGAACAGCGGTCAGGCTGATCCAGGCACTGGTGCCGTCACTGTAGTGACGAAGATATTCCTTCGGGCCGATGGTTTTGCCGTTCATGATGGCGTTGGCAAGAGGGTACTCGCTGGCCGGGTCGCCGCTATACGAGTCTCGCTCCATGCAATAGTCGTCGATCATGGCTGGAGGAGCGACGACGCTGCGAAGAATGTCGTCGGCGCGAGGATTGCTCATTACGACGTTGCCGTGGGGAGCTCCGGCGATGACGATACCAAACGGAACGGCATCGAAGACAGCCTGCAGCCGAGCTTCGCTGCGACGGAGAGCCTCTACCGCTTGCTTGTGGTCATGAATGTCCTCTACCGTGCCGTACCATCGGATGGCTTTGCCCTGGTCGTCAAGTCGCGGTGCGGCGCGGGATCGCATCCAGCGCCAGACGCCTTCCCGGATCAGGACGCGGTACTCCGAGTCATAGGGCGTGGTGGTGCGGACCGAATGGTTCCACTCGTGAATGGCTCGCGAGAGATCGTCGGGATGGACGATGCGGAACCATCCGCCGTTGGCCATCTCATGACTCGAGATACCTGTCAGTTCTTCGCATCGCGGGCTGACGTCGAGGATTGTGCCGTGGGCGTCGGCGGTCCATGGAACCTGAGGATTGAGTTCGACGGTGTGCCGGTAGTGATCTTCGCTTTCGATGAGCGCTTGTTCGGCTTGTTTGCGCCGGGTGATATCGACGACCGAGATGGAGACGCCGATAACCTCATCGACCTCGTCGCGCGCAGGCTGGTAGGAGATGAGAAAGGTGCATCGCTGACCGGAGCGCCGAGCATCGGGGAGACAGATCTCCAGGGCGGCAGTTGCCTCTCCATCGAGCGCGCGTAAGAGGTAGGGTTCGCACTCGGGGAATTTTTCCGGGAGGATATCGGCGAAGTATCGATTGAGATGGGAGGCGACGGGGAGATTGTGCATCTCGGCGAGACGCTTGTTGACGCTGACGTAACGGAGGTTGCGATCGAGGAAGCCTAAACCTACAGGGACGCCGTCGTAGATGGCGTTGAGTTGGGCGAGGCGCTGGGTGGGTAGCGCTTCGAGGCGTAACGGCAGGGTGGAGTT
This sequence comes from Tunturiibacter lichenicola, assembly GCF_051013355.1. Taxonomy (GTDB): domain Bacteria; phylum Acidobacteriota; class Terriglobia; order Terriglobales; family Acidobacteriaceae; genus Edaphobacter; species Edaphobacter lichenicola_F. The sequence goes on from NZ_CP132944.1 coordinate 3,878,044, forward strand.
CGCGGCGGCGGAGCGGGGTTCGGTGAGTGTGGACGGGGGCGGGGGATCGAGCCTGGCCGCGAGGGTCTCAGGGAGCTCTTCGGGAGGTACAGGGCGGCCATACAGCCAGCCCTGGCCGACATCACAGCCGAGCCAGAGGAGCATGTCGGCGATGGCCTGAGTCTCGACCCCTTCGGCTACGGTCGTGAGGCTGAGGCTGTTGCCGAGACCGACGATGGCCGCGGCGATCTTCCGGCTCTCGCGCGTGTGGTCCATGGAACGGACGAAGCTTGCGTCGATCTTCAGCTCGTCGAAGGGAAGCGATTGCAGGTGCCGCAGGCTGGAGTAGCCGGTCCCAAAGTCGTCGAGCGCGAGGCGGGAGCCCTGTTCTTTGAGCTCGGTTGCAATGCGGTAGGCGTACTCGGTATTGCCGACCAGAGCACTCTCTGTGATCTCAAGAATGAGACGGTTGAGCGGGAAGCCGGCTTGCTCAGCGGCGGCGCGGATGTGTTTGGGGAGAGAGAGATCGGTGAGCTGCGTGAGGGAGATATTTACCGAAAGGGTGAGGTGATTGGGGATGTTTCTGGCAGCGTCGAAAGAGGCGCGAAGGAGGTTGCCGGTGAGCAGCCCGTTGAGGCCGGCCGCTTCGGCCAGTGGAATGAATTCGTTGGGAGGGATAAGGCCGCGGCTGGGATGCTGCCATCGCGCTAAGACTTCGAAGCCGCCGAGGAGGCCTGTGCGCAGCTCGACGAGCGGCTGGAAGTACGGAATGATTTCGTTCTTCTCAAGCGCTCTACGCAGATCGTTCGCGTCTTCAGCAGCCATGGTAAGAAACGATACTACGGCTCGGATGCAACTTATACCGGAATCTTCCGGCCTGGAAGCCGCGGGAGCAAGTGTGGCGTCGCGGAATCTCTGTTGAACGGTATTTACTGATGGGCTTGAGGATAGGAGGGGATATGTGCATGAAGCTTTGATGCGGCGATGGTTGAACTGGCGTCATTGGGCGGGATCGCCATCCGGGAGCGAAGTTTTTCAGATTTCGTTGCTAACTAATCGATTAGTTGGTCGTCTTTTGATTAGGACGACTCTCTGAAACCTCTGCCGGGGGAGAGCCTGCGAGGATGATTGATGCCGCCGAAGAAGTCCATCACGTTGACAGAGGCTGAGTTACGGCTCATGAAGCTGCTGTGGAGCCGCGGCGAGTCGGCTGTCGGGGAGCTTGTCTCGGCGATGCCGGATGGGGAAGCGCTGGCCTATAACTCGGTGCTGACGACGATTCGGATCCTGGAGCAAAAGGGCTATGTGCGGCACCGGCAGGAGGGCAGGGCGTTTTTGTACAGTCCCTGCGTCGCTGAGCAGGAGGCGAGCCGGTCTGAGGTTCGTCATATGATGCATCGTTTTTTTGGAAACTCTCGTGAGCGGCTGCTGCTCTCGTTGCTGGGTGATGACGAGGTGACTCCGGAGGAGTTGCAGCGTCTGAAAGAGGCGATTGCTGCGGCGGCGGATGACCGTGCGGGGGACGAACTGTAATGGCGATGGATCTGAGCCTCTTGCACGATGTGGAAGGTCTGTCGCGAATGGCGGCGTCTTCGGTAGTTTCGGGGATTTGGCAGGGCGCCGTGCTGGCGGCGGGGGTAGGGATCTGTCTGCGACTGGTGCCTAAGACGACGGCGGCGATCCGGTTTGCGTTGTGGACGGTGGTGTTTGCGATTCTTGTGGTGTTGCCGCTGTTGCATGCCTATGGATTCCGCGCTGGCAGCGAGATGGCTGGGCATGGCGCGATCGTGCAGGTGGATCCGCGATGGAGCTTTGCCATTGCGGCGCTGTGGGTTGTGGCTTCGCTGGTGCGGGCGGTGAAGCTTGTTGTCGGCGGGGTGCAACTGCGTTGGGTCTGGAAGAGAGCAACGCCGGTTGAGGCTGGTCCTGGTTCTGGTTGCGAAGCAGCGCTGGCCCTGGCTGGATCTCGTGGGGTGACGCTTTGCACATCAACGGATGTCGATCGGCCTAGCGTGATCGGGTTTTTCTCGCCACGGATTCTGATTCCTCGCGAGGTATTCGAACGAGTTACAGCCGCTGAATTGAAGCAGATTGTGCTGCATGAGGTTGGGCACCTGCGAAGACATGACGATTGGATCAACCTGCTGCAGAAGGTAAGCCTGGTGCTGGTGCCGCTGAATCCAGCCTTGTTGTGGATCGAGAAGCGGCTCTGCTTCGAGCGGGAGCTGGCTTGCGATGACGATGTTCTGCGGCTGACAAAGGCGCCGAAGGCCTATGCAACGTGCCTGACGAGTCTGGCTGAGGAACGGCTTGGACGGAGGGCTGCGGCGCTCTCGTTGGGAGCGTGGGAGCGGCGGTCGGAGCTGTCACGGCGAGTGCACAGGATTCTGAGTTGGACGGAAGGAATGAGCAGGACGCGGGCGTATGCGGTGATGAGTGTTGTGACGCTTGGTTTGATTGGCGGAGCAGCTGGGCTTTCGCGATGCCCGCAGTTCGTCTCTTTTTCCGGCGGTGCTGTCGCTCAGCAAGCTGCGGTGCAGAGTCTGCCGTCTGCGGGCTATCCGTCTGCGGGATATCAGGATGTGGTATTTCATCCTGCTGTTGCCTCTTCAGTATCGGGAGCGCCCCATGAGACCCTGCTGAAAGCTTCGATGCCGGTGGATTCATCTCATCGAGCGTTGCCGCCCACGAAGCGAGTTGCTGCCAAAGCTCATCGCAGCGCACCAAAACCGATTCTGATGCGAGCGAAACAGAATCGAGCGATGGTGCAAGGACCGCAACAGCTGCGGAGATGGGTTGTACTGACTGCATGGGATGGGTCGGCGAGGGCAAGGATGATGCTCACGGTGTCGAGTGAGCCTGAAGTTTCTTCTTCGTATGCAGCTGTGCCTACTCCGGACGGCTGGCTGGTAATTCAACTTTAAACACGCAACTCCAACCGTTGTTCTAACCATTTGTGAGGATCGACCATGTCGTTTGAAACTAATAAATTAGTAGGTAAGGCGGGGCGGCTTGCCGTTCCTGCAGGTGCTGCGGTGGCTCTGGTGCTGACTGCGGGGATGTTCTTCCATCACAACGGCGTTCATGCAGCGATGGCGTCGCCTGCGCCGATGGACGACAACAGTGTGTCGTCGCTGGTGGCGTTGGACAGCGCCGTGGAGGCAGTTGCGGCACGCGTCACGCCAGCGGTGGTCAACGTCGCTGTGACGTCGCGTGGTTCTTCGGAGCACGAGGTCGGCGAAGAGCAGGAGCAAGGGCAGGAAGGGGGCCAGGGTCAGATTCAGGGGTTGCCTCCGGGCTTTGCGCAGTTCTTTGGACAGGGACCTCAAGGAATGCAGAGACCGCAGCAGCCGCAGATCGAGCATGGAATCGGCAGCGGGATCATCATCTCTCCCGATGGTTATATCGTGACGAACAATCACGTCGTCGATGGAGCCGTGCAGATCAAAGTGACGCTGCATGACCGGCGTGTGATGAATGCGAAGTTGATCGGCGTGGATAAGCTGACCGACCTTGCGGTAATCAAGGTGGATGCGAAGGATCTGCCCAGCATCGCGTGGGGTGACTCGACGAAGTTGAAGCCCGGTCAGACGGTGTTGGCGTTCGGCAGCCCGTTCGGCTACTTCCAGTTCTCTGTGACGCGCGGAATTGTGAGCGCTGTAGATCGCCCGAATCCTTATCGTGACGATCCGCGGAAACCGGGCGGATACATCCAGACCGATGCTGCGATCAATCCGGGTAACTCGGGTGGTGCGTTGGTGAATGCCCGTGGCGAGCTGGTGGGTATCAACACATTCATCATCTCGAATAGTGGTTCGTTTGCCGGAGCTGGTTTTGCGATTCCGTCGCAGATTGTGCGGGCGACGACAGAGCAGTTGATTAAGACGGGCAGCGTCCACCATGGTTATCTCGGGATCAGCATGAACGATGTGACGCCTGAGAATGCGAGCTTCTTCAATTTGAAGGAGGCGACCGGTGCGATCGTTGCGCAGGTGACGCCTGATTCGCCAGCGAGCCAGGCAGGCTTGAAGAGCGGTGACGTCATCGACGAACTGAACGGACAGAAGGTGGTGAACGGCGGTGCGCTACAGGTTGCTGTGAGCGAGGATACTCCGGGCACGCAGATCACGTTGGGCATTCTTCGCAACGGCTCTCCACAAACTTTGACTCTAAAGGTTGGCGAGTTCCACAAGGATGCAGAGGTGGCTTCGAATGGCGACTCTGCCGGCCCGCAGAAGGGCAAGCTTGGGCTTGCTGTGGCTGAACTGACTCCTGATGTGCGCCAGCAGTTGCATATTCCATCGGAGATGAAGGGCGTTGCGATACAGAGCGTGCGCCCTGCAAGTCCTGCGGACGAGGCGAGCCTCGCTCCGGGAGATGTGATCCTGGAGGTGAATCGTCATCCAGTCGTTTCGGCTGAACAGTTTGTGAACGAGGCTCATGCGAACCCGGCGGGGAAGGATTTGCTGCTTCTTGTGTGGTCACAGGGGGGAGCGAGCTACCGCGTGATACACCCCGATGCGGGTAATCAGAGCGGTATGTAAGTTGAAGTGCGCTTGGGCCGCTGCGATTCATCTCGCGGCGGCCATTTTTTTTGCTTGCGGTTTTACTTCAATCCGCAGAATGTCCGAGAATGTGTTTTGCACCGTGGTAGATGTTGAAGTGATTGTCGCGAAGGAACCCGACCAGAATAATGTCGAAGTCGATCGCAACCTGCACGGCAAGGCTCGATGGAGCACCAACACAGGCGACCATCGAGACTCCGCCCATGAGAGCTTTCTGGAGGAGTTCGAAGCTGGCGCGTCCGGAGAGCAGGAGCAGAGCTTGGCGCAATGGGGTGCGGTCTGCGAGAAACTCCGCGCCGAGGAGCTTGTCGACTGCGTTGTGACGGCCGACATCTTCCTTGACTCCGAGTAGCTCGCCTTCTGAATTGAAGAGGCCGGCACCGTGGATGCCGCCCGTCAGGTTGAAGAGGCTTTGGGCTTCTCGCAGACGATCGGGAAGTCTGGTGAGAGTGTCGGCTTCGATCTGGAATATGTTTTTTCTGCGTGGCGGGCAGACGGTTTGGAGCGCCAGTAGAGAAGCTTTACCACAGATGCCGCAGCTGGAGGTGGTGTAGAAGTTACGCTCAAGATTTGCGAGGCTCACCACGACGTCGGGAGCCAGCTCTACGCGTACGACATTTTTTCCTGGCTGATAGGGAAGCGCGCTGTGTGTCTCTTCGCTCTCACGTGAAGCCTCTCCGATGCTGCTCGCTGCGTAGACAATCTGCTCTATGTCGTTTGAATCGCGCACGACGCCTTCGGTCATGAGGAAGCCCGCCGCGAGGTCGAAGTCGTCGCCAGGAGTGCGCATGGTTACAGAGATGGACTTGACCGATCTTGCACCGATGGCCCCGTGAGCCAACTGAATCTCGAGCGGCTCTTCAACGGCTAACGTGTCCTGCACGCGACGAAAGCTGTGCCCAATCACCTTCTCGATCGTCACTTCATGGGATGAGCGGTTTGCCGGTGGGGCGAGTTCTGAGACGAGATTGGGTGAGGGACTCTTCATGAGCGCTCTGATGCCTCTGTGGAGAGCTTAAATGATGAGGGCCGGCCCTCCGCTTTGATCCCCTACGAAGTGAGGCACTATTTGTTCGGTGCGGCCATTGGGGTTGGCGCGCTCCGCACAGGTCTATTGCAGAATAACTGTTTGAGCTTTGCCGGTATCGGCAACCGTTGCGGCCCAACCTAACTTGGTTTTTTCGAGTGCAGTCGTGCGGCCTTCGACAGTAGCTTGTGAGCGAGCCGGCACAAATCCGACAGCTTCGATTCGCAGCGTGCTCCACCACGGCTTGAAGTTGCCTTCGCGTTGCGGAATGCTCACTGTCAGTGCACCGCTCGCATCGATGCTGCAGGTTATATGCAGTCGCAGATAGGCGCCGTTGCGAAAGTCATAGCTGCTGCCGTCGTCGGTGTAAAGATCGCCGCCGCAGCTCTCGCCCGCAGCTGGCGCAAAGACACGGAGGGTCAGCGGGCCGTTTGGTATCTCGTCTGTCGACTGAACGAGGGGTTGCATCGGCACGATTGCTCCGGCACGAACGTAGACCGGTAGATCACCGAGCCCCGGATGCAGCATCACCGGCTGTAACGCAGGTGCGGTGTCGCGAATCTCCAGGTCCCGTGCGGTGGCGGGGCCTCGCCGGTCCAGCTTCGCACCCGTCCAATAGTCATACCAGATGCCCGACGGCAAATGTAACTCATACGGTGCCACATCATCCGGCAGCGGCGACGCGGCTACAAGGATGGAGGGGCCGAAGAAGAACTCCCCATCGGCATCGAGGTCCAGCGGGTGGCCGTCGCTGGTTGCGTGCGGGTATTCGACGAAAAGTGGCCGCACAATGGGCACGCCATCGCGAGAGGTCTGCTCCGCCGTCGTGTACAGGTAGGGTAGGAGCTGATATCGCTCTTCGATATAGCGCTTGCGGATCGCCTCCTGTTCGGGCCCATCCACCCACACCTCGTGCGTTCGTGTGCCCTTTGCTGCATGATTGCGATCGATTGGTTGAAACGCTGCCAGCATGATCCACTTCGTGAGTAAGTCGGGAGAGGGCGAGCCGCCGAATCCGCCTACATCCGCTCCGGTCATCGCAAATCCGCTCAACCCGAGGTTGAGGATCTGCGGAGTGGTCTGTCGCAGATGATTCCACGTCGCAAGATTGTCGCCGGTCCACGTTGCTGCGTAGCGCTGGCCTCCTGCGTAACTTGCGCGCGTAAGTACAAACGGCCGCTCATTCGGCTTCAGCGCCAGCAGACCGTCCCACGTTGCACGGGAGTTTTCCATTCCATAGAAGTTGTGAATCTCCGGGTGCATCGCGGTGCGTTTGACGAAGCCGGGCTCATCGATGCGATGCTCCACGTCGTCTGGCATCGTCTTTGTTGGGTAGCGAAAGACTGCGGGCTCGTTCATATCGTTCCAGAATCCGGATACGCCGTCCTGCACAAACTCCTTGTACAGCGTTCCCCACCAGGCCCGCGTCTGCTGTCGCGTAAAGTCGGGAAATACTGATGGGCCCGGCCAGACTGGGCCTACATAGTTCTGACCCTTTTCTTTCACGAAGTGATTACCGGCGCTGCCACTGTCGTACGGTGCATAGCCCTGGTTCGGCAGATTGGCGATATGAAGGTCGGTGATGAGCACCGTGTGCAGGTGCTGGGCGGTAAGTTTGCGAATCATCCCTTTAAAATCTGGATACGCTTCGGTATCCACCGTGAATGGGCGGTTCTTGTATTGATAGTCGATGTCCAGATAGATTGCATCGGCTGGAATCTTGTCTGCACGAAGGCGCGCTGCGATCTCTTCCACCTGGGTTTGCGGATAGTAGGTGTAGCGCGACTGTTGGTAGCCTAGCGTCCACAGGGGCGGCAGTGGTGTCGGCCCCGTCAGCCATGCGTATTCGTTGAGCACCTGTTTCGGCTCGGGGCCGTAGAGGAGGTAGTAGTCCAACGGGCCGCCAGGCGCACTGAAGGTCATCCGGTCGGTACGCTCGCGGCCAAAGTCGAAGAACGTTCGGAAGGTGTTGTCGAAGAGCACGCCCAGTGCTCGCCCCGACCTCATCTGAATCAAGAAAGGGATCGACTTATAGATTGGATCGGTGGACTCCTGCCATCCGAAGTTGTCGGTGTTCCACATGACGAATGCCTCGCCAGCGCGATCCAGCGGACCGGGTTTGTCACCGAGTCCAAAGTAGTGATCATCATCCGTCTTGGCCTTCGTCACCTTGAAGCCGTCAGAGCTCCATGCGACGGGTAGCGCGTCATTCTGCAGTGGGTTGCCTGCGAGGTCCGTTACCTTCAGCTGGAGGTTTGGTGACACGGTCACTCGCAACGCAGGTGTGCTAAAGCCGTTGACCTCGGGCGTCACGGCAACACGCGCATTGCGTGCCGCAGGCAATACGGCCCACGAAGCGTCTTCGGCTGGATGACCGGCAGGGAAGACTCGCACCCGCAGCACGTCGGGGCGGAGAGCGTCAACGCGGATCGTCAGCGTGCCACTCGACAGTTCGAGTCCGTTTGGCGTGTGGGCCGACGCAGGCAGTTTGGTCGTTTGAGCCTCGGCTATCGATAAAGAACACAGGGTCAGCGAACCAATCAGCAGGGAGGTGAAGACGGAGCGTCGCATCGGAAGATCCTTTCAAAATCGCGCAGAGACAAACCTGCAGATGAGTCGGTTACCAGCATCGCCAGAACGCGGCGATGATCTGAGTCGGGTCATTTGTTCTCAACAGAAAACTAACATAGTACCGGCTGTCTGCGACGAGAGGGAACTTGCGCAATGGCCAAGGTATCTAAGTGGCCGCGAGTCATTGGCCGATACTAATTTGGGCAGAGTTCAGTTTATTACCGTGGTACATTGGTAAATATGCCAGAGACGAAAAATACTGTCGAGATTGAGCGGATACAAACGGGCGTTCGCATGGAGAAGCGGCTGATCAAAGTTCTGAAAGCTGTCGCTGAGCTGAAAGACATGAGTCTCGGTGATCTTCTGGAAGGAATCGTGCTTCACGCCTTCGAAGGCAAGTCCGCCTTCTCCGCACAGACGCTGAAGGAGATCGACCAGTTCAAAAAGATATATGGCTTGACGCTTCGTGCGGCAGATAGCCATCACCTGAAGGAGCGTAGATGAAATCGACGATCTTACTTGCGGTTGGACTCGCTGCCGGAAGTGTTGGCGCTGGAGAGACTGCCGCAACAGCCCAGACAGACTCGCCACTCGCACATGTCAGCAATAGCTTTCATTTCGCAGTGCCTGCTTCGTTGAGCCGTGCATCGGCTTTTTTTGGCCCAGAGGGGGAGCGGTGCTGGGCAGGAGACCACTGGAACCCGGTGTTTTTGTATCCTCAGCCGGCAAAGGATGTTGAGGGAGCGGTGTTCACGGTGCAGCATGGTCCGCATTCGAGCGTGTGGGTGAATACTCTCTTCGATCAGGCGGGCGGTCGAATGCAGTATGTGTCGTTCGTTCCAGATACGCTCGTGTTCACCGTTGATGTGCGGCTTTCCGCGCTGACTTCGTCGACCACAAAGGTTGAGGTGACTTATATTCGGACAGCGCTCCATGCGGAGGCGAATGAGGATGTGCTCGCTATGGGCAAGCGCGATGGCGAGAATGGACCGGAGTGGCAACAGGCTATCGAACACTGTCTTGCCGCTGAACGGAAGAGCGAGCGCTAACGGGAGAGGCCTCTCGCGACTCAGTTCTGGCTGGCGATGAAACACCTGATTGCTGAAATGGCGAAGACAAATCTGTATGCAGCGTTTTTTGTCGGTGGAAGGGTTGACCTGCTCAGGTACTGAGGTATGCTGGGTAGCACTTCACGCGAGACGCAACCTGCCGAGCTGTAGTTAGCGCACGCGCGTGTGCATGTATGCTTAATTTTTCTCTCAGGAGTGATGTCATGCAGTGTCCCGCCTGCCACAACGAAGTCTCGCCTCAGAGCGCCTTCTGCAGTCAATGTGGCGCTCCCCTTGCATCCGGTGGAGCAGCAAGCGCAGGCTTTCCGCCCCCGCCGAACTACACGAATGCGCCGCCTGCCTACTCCACCGTTCCACCTGCGTATGCTGCCGGGTCACCCCCGGCTACCGGAGCTGGGCTCTCTGAAAATGGTGCTGCTGCGATTGCCTATCTCACGATTATTCCGGCGATCATCTTCCTTGTGCTCGAGCCGTATAACAAGATGCCACTGGTCCGCTTCCATTCCTGGCAGTCGATCGGGCTTGGTGTCATGGCGTTTCTCATTCAGATGGTCGTTACGATCATGGAGATTGCGGTGCACTTTATTCCGGGGATTGTCTTCTTGTTCGGGCTGGTTCACCTCGCGATCGGGGTAGGAATCTTTCTTGTCTGGCTCTTTATCATCTTGAAGGCCGCCAAAGGCGAGTGGTACAAGCTGCCAGTCATTGGGGACTTCGCCGAGAAGCAGGCGCGCGGCTAGTCTTTTTGCGTTTGGCTGCAGTTACGCGCTCGTGCCGAGGGGCATAATGCGCAAGCCGCTTCTCCATCACGGCAACTGCTGCCGCACTCTCATCCACCATCACGAAGCTGCGGCCATGCCTGGCTGCGGCCACGCCGGTCGTTCCACTGCCTGCAAAAAAATCCAGCACCCTCTCCCCGGGATTCGAGTGCACCCGCACGATGCGTTCGAGAATTCCAAGCGGTTTCTGCGTGGCGTATCCGGTCTTCTCCTTGCCGGTTGGCGAGACGATGGTGTGCCACCACACATCGGTCGGAGTCTTGCCGCGCGCTGCCTTCGCCGCGCCCACGAGTCCGGGGGCCATGTAGGGTATTCGATCGCTCTCGTTGAGGTTGAAGGTGTATCGCTTCGGGTCCTTCGTGTACCAGAGGATGTTGTCGTGCTTGGCCGGCCATCGTTTGGTGGCGCGGGCACCATAGTCGTAGGCCCAAATGATCTCGTTCTGGAAGCACTCCCGGCCGAAGATCTCATCGAGCATCACCTTGCAGTAGTGCACCTCGCGATAGTCGATATGGAAGAACAGAGAGCCGGCCGGGGCGAGCACGCGATGCGCTTCGAGCAGGCGCGGCCGCAGAAATCCCAGAAAGTCGTCGAAGCTGTCTCCGTAGCCTGTTCCAGCCGGCTGCTGCGCCAACACCTCCGTGCGGTAGCGTCGTCCACCAAAGCCGACTCGGTCGCCTGCCTCATCGCGGATGGTCTTCATCTGTTTTCTGCTCTGCCGCTTGCCGGTGTTGAACGGCGGATCGACGTAGATCAGCTCTACCGATTCCGCCTCCAGGCCCTGCAAAACGCTGAGGTTGTCCCCGTGCACGATCCGGTTCATTCCACGTATCTCCAGCTCCTAACACTAACGTACCCTTGGACTCTGAGGCGTCAGCGTGTATCTTTCTCTTCGGGCTGTAACCTCAACGATCATGTCGGCGAACCACCTTATCTACGCCATGCTTACCCATCGCGGCCGTGTACGCCATGGCAACGAAGATACCTGCGCGGCCGCACCCGAGATTGGGGCGTTTGTGGTCTGCGATGGCATGGGCGGAGCGGCGGCCGGCGAGATCGCCAGCAATCTTGCCGCCGATACCTTTCTCGCTGTCCTGAGCTCCCCGCCGCAGGGCGAAGCGCAATTGAAGCCGCACGCTCGTCTCAGCGCTGCAATTCAGGCCGCGAATCACGCTGTCTACCAGCAGTCCAGGCAGTCGCGGCAGTTCGCTGGGATGGGAACTACGCTGGTGGGTCTGCTCCACGCACCTCTTGTGAAGGGTAGCAACGGGAAGCCTTCCGCGCCCGGCCGCTCTCCGACGAACCACACCAACTCTCGCGTTACCGATCCTCCGACGCTCTGGCTCGGCCACGTGGGCGACAGCCGCTGCTACCGTTATCGCCGAAGCAGGCTTGAGCAGCTTACCTCCGACCATTCCCTCGTCGAAGAACAGGTGCGTGCCGGCCAGATCACTCAGGAGCAGGCGGCAGAGTCGCCCATGCGGAATTTGATCACGCGCGCCATCGGCTCACAGGCCACAGTCGAGCCGGAGATTCAAAGCCACCACCCACGGCCGAACGATTTGTATCTGCTTGCCTCCGATGGACTGACCCACGAGGTCACCGACGGAGAGATTGTGGAGATACTTGCGGCGATTCCCAAATCGCTGTCAACAGCGGCACTCACCACTGCGTGCGAAGCGCTGATTACGGCTGCAAACCGTAACGGAGGCAATGACAACATCACCGTGCTACTGGTCGGCGTTGCACCAGACATCAGCCGCGTGTGATTCGCCATCAGCCTCCAAACTGCTACACTGCAAAGTCGTCCGAAACACCTTTATGTCCGATACGAAAACGATTGCAATTCTCGGCGCCGGCACGATGGGCAACGGCATCGCGCATGTGTGTGCCCGCTCCGGCTTCAACGTCATCCTTTACGACCTGCAGCAGCCGTTCCTCGACCGCGGCCTCGCCACCATTGAAAAGAATCTCGCTCGCGAGGTTACGAAGAACAAACTGACTCAGCAGCAGGCCGACGATGCGAGAGCCCGCATCGCGCCTACGCTCGACCGCGAAGCTCTCGGCAGTTGCAGCCTCGCAATCGAAGCGGCGACAGAAAAATTCGTCATCAAGGCGGAGATCTTTCGCGATCTCGACCGTATTCTGCCGGCCGATGCGATCCTCGCGTCGAATACCAGCTCCATCTCCATCACCAGGCTCGCCGCGGTGACGAAGCGTCCGGAGAAGGTCATCGGCATGCACTTTTTCAACCCGGTTCCGGTGATGCAGCTCGTCGAGGTGATCCGCGGCCTGCAAACCTCGCAGGCCACCTTCGAAGTTGTCCATGCGCTTTCGGTTGAACTCGGCAAAAAGCCCGTCGAGGTCAACGACGCCGCCGGTTTCATCTCGAATCGCGTCCTGATGCCGCTGATCAACGAGGCCATCTACGCTGTGATGGAGGGAGTCGCGACAGCTGAGGCTGTCGATCAGGTCTTCATGCTTGGCATGGCGCATCCGATGGGGCCGCTGACGCTGGCGGACTTTATCGGCCTCGATGTCTGCGCCGACATTATGCGCGTCCTCGCCGACGGCCTCGGTAGTCCGAAATATAATCCTTGTCCGCTGCTGGTGCGCATGGTCGACGCGGGCTGGCTGGGCCGCAAATCCGGCCGCGGCTTCTACACGTATCCGTCACCATAGTTACGACATAGACACGACCAGCCCACCGGGCCCTACACTGAAGAGACGAAGAAGCCTGAAGCTGTGAGAAGCATCTAATTGGAGAAACAGGAGAAGACATGCCCCACGAGTTTTACTTCGAAGACTTTTACGTTGGCCAGAAGTTTCATTCCATCGGTCAGGCTAAGGTGACCGCCGAAGAGATCAAGGAATTCGGTAGCAAATACGACCCGCAGCCCTTTCACCTGGACGAAGCTGCCGGTGAAAACTCCTTCTTCAAGGGTCTCGCTGCCTCTGGCTGGCTTACCGCTGCTATCGTCATGCGTCTGCGCGTGCAATCGATCACGGTTGCGGGCGGCATGATCGGCGCGGGCGTCGAGGAGATGCGATGGACCGAACCTGTCCGGCCTGGTGATTCGCTTCGTACTGAGATCGAAGTCGTCGGTGTGCGCCAATCCAACTCCCGGAAAGAGTATGGCGTGGTTCGCACGCGAACGCTTGCCTACAATCAGCGCGACCAGGTGGTCATGCGTTCGACTGTCAACTTTCTGGCGCCGGTAAAACCGAAGGCCTGAGAAGCAGGAACGCATATGACCGACGAGCATCTTGCTCTGCTCAAATCAAGCATCGACATGGTCGTCACACTGGAGACCACGGAGGGCGAGCGGTTTCTCGCCCAGATTCTCTTCGTCTTTGAGGGAGAGGAGACCCCAGACGTCTTCTACCTCAAGGTCGAGCCTGATGCGGACGGCAGATTCGTCCCGATAGGAGGCGGCGGCCACTCGACCCTGTTAGCAGACATCGCTGCCGTGCATCGCCTCGAATCGTAATCAAGCGCGCTTAATCGACTGCACGACGAATCAACTTAGTTACCTCGCCCACATACCCACAACCAATCGGCGTATTCTTACCGAATGATGCGTATGACAGTGCTCGCCTCCGGCTCCAAAGGCAATAGCACCGTCATCTCCAGCTCTCGCACCCGCGTTCTGGTGGACGCTGGGCTGTCCTGCCGCGAACTTCTAAAGCGCATGGCTATCGCCGGCGAGGATCCCGGCAAGCTCGACGCCATCCTCATCACGCACGAGCATCAGGATCACATCGCCGGGCTCGCCGTGCTGGCTCGCCGCCTCAAGATTCCTGTCTTCTTCACGGAGCCGACTCACCGCGCCTGGGTTCGCATGCTCACCCCGCGCACGACGATGACCTACGCGAAGTGGCTCGATCACGTGCAGCGCGAAAAAGAGGCTCGTGCCGCCACGATCGCTGCGAGTACCACGGCTGCTGGCCTCGCCTCCCAGATTGCGGCGCAGGCAGAGGCTATCGCCAGCATCTCTGCCGAGGCAGCCGCACTGAATCGATCCGACGATCCTAACGCCACACTCGAGCTTCCCGTTGACCCCGACGAAGAGGATCTTTGCGCCCCCGAAGCAGAGTGCTCCGGAGCCCAAACGGCAGCCGAACCTGCGCAGAAGTCCGACCCGACGCAGCTCCCAGCCGTCGAGTACTTTCACTCCGGCACTCAGTTTTCAATCGGCGACATCGAGATTACCCCCTTCACCATTCCGCATGATGCCGCTGACCCCTGCGGCTTCGTCTTCGAGTCCGAGGGCATACGAATGGCGCTTGCGACCGACCTCGGCTATATGCCTCCCAACGTCAAGGCGGCACTGAAGCGCATCGATGTCCTTCTCCTTGAATCCAACCACGACCTCGAGATGCTTCGCGACGGTCCTTACCCCTGGTCGGTCAAACAGCGGGTTCTGTCGCGCGTCGGTCATCTGTCCAACGATGCCACTGCTGAGTGGCTCGAAAAGGACTACGACGGCGGAGCATCCTGGATCATCCTTGGCCACCTCTCCGAGTCCAACAACGCACCTGAACTTGCTCGCCTTTCCGCTGAAAAGGCCCTTGGTAACCACCCCACTCTGCTCGGTAACCGGATTTTGCTCGCAGGACAGTCGATTCCACTCGATCCGATAGCTCTATAGGTCGTGTAAGTTATTGATTTGCAGCAGGTTGTTTCTAGTGTCCAAATCGTTACTCTTCAATGAATCCTTTCTTTTCTTGGCAGTATCAAACAAGATAGAATGGTGACTACAAACTAATGAAAAAAACAGCGTTAGCATTTCCGCCGAGCCGAAACAACACCACTGCTTGCATCGATCAGGTGGTAGGGGACATTCTCTCCGGCTGGCGTTATGACATCTCGGGCCTGTCCCCAGCGATGCGAACCGACTACGATCAGCATCTCTCAGATTGTGGCCATTGCCGTCGCCGCCAGCGCATCGCCCGCACCATCGACGTTCTCCTGATTAGTGTCAGCACGCTCTCCATCGTCGCCTTTCTGCTGGCTGCAGTCGTCATTCGAAGGGTTGAGCTCGTCACCCACATCAACACCGTACGGCTGCACCTGAATCAGGCTCACGCCGTCGCTATTTCGCTCGAAGCAGTAGCGATAGCCGGCCTTGTCTTCTCGACCCTTCTCTGGGTTCTCGTTGCCGTCGCGACGCCGCTCCCCGGTTTTATCGGCAGCATCGTGCAGGAGCGTATCCCCGCTGATCTCCGCGACCGCTTTACCAAAAATGCAGCCTGATTGTAGCGGATTGATGCGTAGCTACTAGCGGTATTTGTAGCTGCGTCTCGACTTTTTAATCGGCACAACTCTTTTGTTGCGTTCCTTCTCGCTAAGAGGCGCCACGATTTCACCGCTTTTGATAGCGTAGAAGAACAACAATGTCCTCCTCCCCTCCATCTCAAGGCGAAGTTCTTCCACCGCACCCCGGTGGCGCTGCGCCTATTCCTGACTACGAACGCGAGGTTGATCGTCCCAGCTCTCGCGAGCGCGGATGGAACATCCTGGCCACCCCAGGCACCTATATCCTGCTCGGAATCAACGTCGCAGTCTTCTGCTACATGATCTTTCGCGGCGTCTCTCCCAGTAGCCCCACTTCAGCCCAGCTGCTTTACTTCGGCGCCACCAATCCGGAGCTGATTCTCCACGGTCAGTGGTACCGTCTGCTCACCGCGACCTTCGTCCACGTGGGGCTGCTTCATATTGCGACCAATATGTGGTGTCTGTGGAACCTCGGTCTGCTTGGCGAGCCGCTGCTTGGCCCATTCGGCCTGATCGCGGTCTATGTGATCACGGGCATCGCCGGCAACCTGCTCGGCCTCTTCTCCGCAGTCTTCTTCCGTGACTATAGTTCGGTCGGCGCGGGTGCCTCCGGCGCGGTCTTCGGGATCGCCGGAATCCTGATCGTGCTGCTCTCGAACAAAAAGCTTCCGATCCCTGCCTTCGAACTGAACCGTCTTCGCCGGTCGGTCATTCAGTTCGCGGTTTTGAATTTGATCATCGGTATCGGCGCCAACTTCACAAGTATCGTCCGTATTGACAACCACGCGCACATTGGCGGGTTTCTCAGTGGCTTGGCGTTGGGCGTTCCGCTGGTTCCGCGGATGACCTCCGGCCGCACCCGGTACCTCGCTCGACAGAAACTCACCTTCGCCGCTGCTGCTTTCGCGCTTATTCTCTTTGCCTACTTCATCACGAAGCTGCGGTAGCTGTCCCAAAGTTCATTTGTGCGGTGGCATTCCAGCCAACAAATAAACCCAGCCAACAAAGAGACGTAAATAAAGCCCTGACACCCGTCAGAGCTTTATTTGAGAGCAGATTATCTGGTTATCGCGTCTCTATTCCGGGCTCATTCGGCGTTCCTCCAAAAATCTTCAAGCAGATGGGAGCACTCTTCGAGCAGCGCCTGAGATTCAGCGTCAAATGCATTCAGATGCTCGCTTTCTACATCCAGAGTGCCGATAGCTCGATGATCGCGGTCCAGCACCGGGACAATGATCTCTGATTTGGTGCTATCGAACACCGTCAGATAACCTTTGTCACTGGCCACATCTCCCACATTGATGGTTCTTCCTTCAGCGATCGCTCTTGAAGTGATGCCTTCGGTGATGGGAAATCCTGGGCTGGCTGGTGCGCTGTACCCGCTCCATGCAATGTTCATGACCATGCCGCGCCGATAGTGCACGTCATACAGCCCCACCCAGCGATACGGCCCCGCGGCTCGAATCGCATCAGCGATGTACTTCGCCGTGACTGGACGGTCCAGGTCCTGGTCGACGATCGCTCTTAGTCTGTCAAGAAGTTTCGTATCCGGCACCAGTCGATCCTCCGGGTTGAGTCGAGGAGAGGAATACCCCTCATCGTGCGCTGCAACACGCTCGAAAGCCGACAGATTGCCTGTTCTAGGTGAGAGTCGTCTGAGCAAACTTACGCACCATAGCCAGCAGCAGCCTTCGGTCGCTCTCTGACAGGTGCGCCGAGTACCGCTGCACTTGGGTCAGGAACCGAATCTCATCTTCGCCAAGATTCAGCCCGGACATCTCCTTTGCAATGGTCTCTTCGGCGAAGAACTCGGAGAGCTGGAGATCCAGCGCCCGCGCAATCTTCTGCAAGGTCTCGAGCGACGGCACCGTGTGGCCGTTCTCCACCCGCGAAAGGTAGCAGCGCAACAGACCGGTGCGCTTCTCGATGTCGCCCTGCGACATCCCTTTTTGCAGCCGGTATCCGCGTATCGTCGTGCCAATATTCATCGAAATTGAAAGAGCCTCAATCGGCTCGTTCGCCACATCAACAGGGATAGTTTGCATGTCAGCCATTAGCCACAAAGTAAACACCCACAAAGACTTGGTCAATGACTATCTTAGGGGATCGTCGAGTCCGGTACCAGCGCAGGTTCATCCAGAGTCAGTTACCGGCGAAGACCTGAACTCTTACTTGAACCCCAGGGCGCTTTGGAACCGCGCACAACATTAGTGAACCAGTTACTAGCAAGCAAGTAATCGGCCATTCTATCGGTCTCCCACCCAGCGGTAGAAGCTGCAGAGGTCGTCGGCAGAGGCCACATAGTCGACCGCAGTATCCTCCTCAGACATCGGAATCGATCCCGTCCATAGCAACTCGAAGCCCTCGTGGGTATCCAGAAGATGGCCGGCCTCCGGATTGAAGTAAATCAGGTCGAGACTCCCTGGTCGCGCCGCAAACTCGGTGCTGATGCTTTCGATCAATCGCTTCACGACAGGCGCTGCGAAGGGGTTGAACAGATACAAGAGGCAGGGCCCATCGGGAAACACGAACTCGGTTGCATCCTGACATTCGACCTGCACAGGACAGACTGCCCTGCCTGCGGCCGTCCACGCTGCGACATTGTCTTTGGCGATCGTTGCGAGCGAAGGATTCAACTCGACCCCGATTACCTGTCGAAACGGAAACTCCGAGGCCAGCATGACGGCCCGGCCCTTCCCGCATCCCAGATCGACGAAGCTGTAGTCCGCGACTGCGGCGTGGCTTCGGTCGGAGAGCCAGTCAGCAATCGACTGGCGAAAGCGCGAGGGGGCCATTCCGTAGTAAGCGGTGTTGAACACGTCGTTTTTGTGCCCCGTCCGGAGATCGCCACCGCCGATCAGTCCGCTCGTATCGACACCATAACGCGTATCGAATGGATGCAGACGAGGCTTGGAGTCGCCGGCGGTCTCCTTTCGCCGCAATCGCACAAGCACGGTCCGCATCGTTCCGGCGAAACCACGGTGCGCCAGGGACCATCGCGCCTTCGACCATGCCCTTGCAGCTTTGGGGATCAAATCGTTCAACGTTGGCAGTCCAATCCTGAGATCTGGACTGCGTCAGCACCGAAGCGGTTCTTCTGGCTGTCCATGCTCAGCGAAGGTCCCACCGCAGCGCGGGATTGACCAGGGTCTGCAGCAAAAAGTTCTTATTCGGGCTCCGCCACTGGGCGGACCGGCGAAGCGCAAAGACAAAAGGCGACCGCTTCTTCACCACGATATCGATCGCCTTCTCGGAGATGAAGGCATGCCTCATCGAATGGGAGGTCCCGCCTTCAAACGACAGTCTGTTCGTTCCAATCGAGATCTCATGTTCGAGCAGGTAGGCTCGTATCACCGTTCCGACCGAGAACTTGTCCAGCCCTCCGCGGTTCATCTGCCATGCAATCTCCGAAACGCCATGGTGTCTGCGACCGCCCAGCAGGCTCATCCACTGTCCGTCCGGTGTCCTCACTCCGACGCAGAACAGCCCGTCGAGCGCCTTCATGGTTCTGTAACGCCGCTCCAGCGTCGGGAACCTCACCGGATGGGTGGAGGCCTCGTTCAGTTCGACCATCTGTGCCATGCTCAGCGAACTCTTCGCGTCGCTCTCAAACGTGCACATCAGCTCTATTTCCGCCTTTCGGCGGTAGTAGCGAAGATTGCGTCGCGTATGTTTTCCCATCGCGGCCAGCGTCTCGTCCAATGTCTTTTCGAGCAGAATCGTTGCGCCTACCTCGCGTGTCTGCGTCGTCCACAGGAACTTTTTGTCGCCCCCCACTGCGTTGGCAAACCACTCGGGGTCGGTCTCGTCCTCATCGCCCGCAAAGGTCAGCATCACAATCTGCGCGCCGCGCTCCATCAAATAGCGGCAGACCATCGCACAGACCCTGGCCCTGTCGGCTGCAGGCGCGATGACAGCACGGCTGCCATTGAAGTCGCTCGTGCTGAAGACTCTCGAATAAAACCCCATCGCTTTATATTCGTAGATCAAGACCGCGGCTATCAGATCGTTGGCCTCAAGTTCGAACACATTCAAGTCCGACCGAGTCGCCAGCAGTACAAGATACGGAGCCTTCTTCAGATTCTCTGTCGATGTCAGAAAGTATTCCAGGTAGTCCATCGCGCCGGTCTGACCGCAGCGTGCACTCAGATGAATCAGTGATTCTCGCATACGCAGAATCGCACTGCGGTCGCGTAGATGACAAACGTGCGCGGCTTCCACATCGAAACCCCTGAGATGCCCTGCTTCAACACTTGTCGACAACATAGATTAGGTTGTGAATCCGAGTACATTGAGATCAGAGTAAAAATACAGTTGATTCGTTAAGCGGTGGTGCCTCCGAGGCACTTCCCTGACTCTTCGGTCAGTTTGCTGATCAGATAGAGACAACTTCCTAAGACAAACTGCACCTATAGCTGAACTGTACCTATGGCTGAACAACATACGCCAAATTTATCGAACTGGATTCGTTTAATTTCCGTTATTCAACAATGCGGACGGGCGGTCTGTCTGGCTGCCAGTGCTGAGAAGAATATTCGCTTATTCAAGATACGACAGAGTTCGACTCATTTAGTTTTTCTGATATCAGGCTGCAAATCGATTGCTGCAAATAATTTATATAGCAATGAACTGTCTGCTGCTCGATAAAACGTCTCGCCCATCTACCCAATGGTCACCCCATGTGCATACCACCGTTTACATCCAGGGTATGTCCGGTAATGTAACCAGCCTCTTCCGACGCCAGGAAAGCAACGGCGTGCGCTACCTCGAGATCAGTTCCGACCCGTCCCAGCGGAATGAACTGCGCATTCGCCGCCTTCTGTTCCTCCGTCAGCACAGAGGTCATTGCGGTCTCGATAAATCCCGGTGCCACGGCATTCACCGTGATCGTACGGCTCGCCAACTCCCGCGCCAGCGACTTCGTCAGCCCGATCAACCCAGCCTTCGAGGCTGCGTAGTTAGCCTGTCCCGCCTGTCCCGTCTCGCCCACCACTGAGGTTACGTTGATAATCCTGCCCCAACGGCTTTTGACCATCTGCGACATCACCGCCTGCGTCATCAGAAAGGCTCCTGTGAGGTTGGTCGTCAGCACATCATCCCAATCCTTCCGCTTCATCCGCAGCGCCAGGATGTCCCGGGTGATCCCTGCGTTGTTGACCAGAATATTTACGCCACCGCAATGTGCGATGACAGACTTGGCACACTCCTTGATCGACTCTTCGCTCGATACGTCCAGCGCAAAGGCATGCGCGGTCCCCCCGGCGGCCGTAATCTCCGCCGCAACCTCGGCCAGCTTATCGAGATTCCTCGCCGCCAGCGCCAGGGTTGCCCCCGAACGTGCCAACTCCAGCGCACACGCGCGCCCGATTCCCTGTGATGCTCCTGTAACCAATGCAATACGACCTGCGAGAATGCTCATGAATCTCCTTAAAACCAAACCCGTCCATTATACGAATCGGTCTCTTCAAGTATTCTGAGTCTCACCATGTCTGACAGCCAGAAAGACCCCTCCCCGGCGATTACGCCGATCCAACACCCCACCGTCTCAAGCGAGACCGACGTCTACGCCATCCACGGTGCCGACCCCGAAGTCCTCGCCTACGCAATGGCCAAGTACTCCCGCTCGTCTCTCACCATGAAGGAGTCGCTGGCCGAGATCAGCTCTCAGCGCGCCGAGCAGTTCCTCAATACGTTCTACTTTGCCTACGGCCACCGCTCCATCGCCGACCTCGCCCACATCCCCTTTGCCATCGAGCGCCTGTCTCTGCTCGCCGCCATCGAGCTCGTCGACGAGCAGCGCTGGGATGGCCAGGAGCGCTCCACTCGCTACCAGAACTTCCGCCGCTCCGGCTGGTTCACTCCTGCGCTAAGTTCCGAGACGCCTAAATTTACCTCCGCCGTCGAGGCTCTCTTCTCGAACTACGAGAAGATCAGCGCCGGCATGCTCGCTGCCCTCAAGGCCGCGATCCCGCTACCTGAATCGATGAAGCCGGAGGCCTACGAGCGCACCCTCAAGGCCCGCGCCTTCGACGTTGCCCGCTACCTTCTTCCGCTTGCAACCAATACCTCGCTCGGCCAGATCGTCAACGCCCGCACCCTCGAAACGCAGGTCTCTCGCTTGCTCACCAGCGACTTCGCCGAAGTCCGTCAGCTAGGCGAAAAGCTTCGCACCGCCGCCTCCGAGCCTGCATGGAACGTCCAGCATGCTGCCGGCGAGGTTCTCTGTGAAGAGATCTCTTCCCTCGACGCCGACTGCGGCGAGCGCGTCCACGAAGCCTTCCTTCGCCCGGTCAAAACCGCGCCCACGCTGGTCAAATATGCAGCAGCCAACGAATACCAGCGCCAGACTCGCAGCGAACTCGCCCACGCCGCTGCAACACTGATGGGCAATCAGCCCATCGCCGCCGCGCCCGTAGTCGATCTCCTCGACGGCGACGAGCCGCTGGAGGTCGAACTCGCCACCTCGCTCCTCTACCCGCACTGCCACTACTCCTATCGCCAGCTCCGCCACCAGGTCGCCGCGCTTAGCGCGAACCAGCGCGGAGAGATCACCAGTCTCGGCGCAAAACATCGCGGTCGTCACGACGAGCTCCTCCGCAGCTTCTCCTCCGGCCACAGCATGCGCTTCGATATCCTCATGGACATTGGCGGCTTCCGCGACATGCACCGCCACCGCCGCTGCGTCCAGCTCCTCCAGCCCTACACCGATCTCCACGGCTACGACGAACCAATCTGCCCCGGCCAGCCCACGCTCGCCGAAGCAGGCCTCGAAGCAACCTACACCGCCGCCCTCGAAGCCGCCTACGCAACCTATCGCCAGCTCCGCGACAGCGGCGTCCCGGAGGCCGCGCAATCCGCGCAGTACTGCCTGCCGCTAGCGACTCGCTGCCGCTCTCTCTTCAAGATGGACTTCGCCGAAGCGCTATACATCTCCGAACTGCGCAGCGGTGTCGCCGGACACTTCAGCTACCGCCGCGTCGCCTGGGAGATGTATCGCGAGGTTGTTCGCAAGCACCCCTCTCTTGCGCAATACTTCCGCATCGAAGACGTCAATGAGCCGGTAGATCTGTTGCGTCGGTAACACCCAAAAAATAGAGCCGACATGATCAACAGACGGCGCCTGTCGATCATGTCGTCGTCGGCAATCAGTATTTCTTGCCATCTAAATAGAAACCCGCCGCGATTTGAAATCGCGGCGGAATTGGTTTTCACATCTTTAGGAACTAGAAACTTAGTGGATTGTTGAAGCCACAATTGCAGTGGCGATTACTCCTGTCGCGGCTGCGGCGAGAACGTAATTCCCGTCGACTTGGCGCCACTCATAACCACGCGGGGGCGCATTCAGATGATAGTGACGGTAGTCGACCTGTTGACCCCTCTCCCAGTCCTCGTGATTGATGTGGGCACCCTTCTTCCACTCATCATGGCGGACATAGTGATCGTGATCGTGATCTTGAGCAAATGCGAGGCCCGTACTAAGGGTTGCGGCCAAAGTTGAAAACGCTAAAACTTTGCGGATTAGTCTCATGTAGGCTCCTGAAAGGTACGATTCCTTCGAAGCAAGTCATGTTGCCTCAGGAACCAGGATGCCACCGAAAGAAGATCGAGATATGTTCGCTTTTTATTTGCCTTTCCCGTTTTGGATGCTAGAATCCGAAATTGAACTATCAACCTCCCTTTCACCCCCATTCAGGAGAGAAATATCGTGGCAGATGACCGCAGCAAAGCAATAGAACTGGCCCTTTCCGGGCTGGAAAAGCAGTTTGGTAAAGGTTCCATCATGCGGCTCGGCTCGAAGGATGTCGTGCCGATCTCGGTCATCTCTACCGGTTCCATCTCCTTCGACGCAGCCCTCGGAGTTGGTGGCGTTCCTCGTGGTCGCGTGATCGAGATCTTTGGCCCTGAGTCCTCGGGTAAGACCACCATCACCCTTCAGATCATCGCCGAGGCGCAGAAGTCCGGCGGTCTCGCTGCCTTCGTCGACGCAGAGCACGCACTCGACCCTGCCTATGCCGCCAAACTTGGCGTCGACATCGACAATCTCCTCGTCAGCCAGCCCGACTACGGCGAACAGGCCCTCGAGATTGTAGAAGCCCTCGTCCGCTCGAACGCAATCGACGTGCTCGTGGTCGACTCGGTTGCAGCGCTCGTCCCCAAGGCTGAACTCGACGGCGAGATGGGCGACTCCCACATGGGCCTGCAGGCTCGGCTCATGTCGCAGGCTCTCCGTAAGCTCACCGGAACTGTCTCCAAGTCGCGCACCTGCCTCATCTTCATCAACCAGATCCGCGAGAAGATCGGCGTCATGTTCGGCAACCCTGAGACCACGACGGGCGGCAAAGCCCTCAAGTTCTACTCGTCCGTCCGCATCGACATCCGGCGCATTGGCGCAGTCAAGGACGGCGACTCGGTCGTTGGATCCCGCACCAAGGTCAAGATCGTCAAGAACAAGGTAGCCGCTCCCTTCCGCGACGCCGAGTTCGACATCCTCTACGGCGAAGGCATCTCGCGCGAGGGCGACGTGCTCGATCTCGCCGTCCTGCACAACATCGTCGACAAGAGCGGCGCCTGGTACAGCTATCAGGGCGAGCGCATCGGTCAGGGCCGCGAGAACGTCCGTGCCTTTCTCAAGGAGAACAAGGAGGTCTTCGGTCGCGTGGATTCTGAGCTCCGCAAGAAGCTGGGTATCTCCGGTGTCGCGTCAGCCGATGTCCCGCCAGTTCCCGCCGACGGTCCTGTTCAGGCTAAGGAAGCGGTAAAGGCCAGAAAGTAACAGCAAGATGCAGCGTATGAGGCGCCGGCGGTTCTATCTGTCGGCGCTTTGTCGTCTTCCTCTCGACTAACCCCTTTGATAGCAGCCGTCCTAACTTTTCTTAGAGGTCTGTTTTGGGGGGGTGCCCCCCCGGTTGGGTATCGTTAACTTGCTATTTATCAGTGGTTTACGATTTTTAGACTCTGCAGATAGTTGATTCCAAATGGTTTATCGGTAAATATGACTTTCTAAACGAGTTACGCCGATTTTAGTTTCTTTCGCCAATCGAAGTCAAAAGCCCCGGCCTAATTAGCCGGGGCTTCTTTGATCTCTTAATCTAGTTTACCGGATTGATAGATACTCATACGCCAAAGCTAAGTTATTGAACTGTGATGAGTTATTGGGAGTCGGGGCTTGACAGCTTCTCTGATTGCTCTCTCAAAACTCTGCTTAGTCCATCCCTTCGCCACCGCCGCCGGGACCGGCTGGATTTGGGGGGGCACCTGGTCCGCCCTGACCGTCCGGCCCACCACGCATCCTCATGCCTCGGCGGTCGCGCCTTTCTGCCTGCAGCTTGGTCCACTGGTCCGGCGTGAGCACGTTGCGGATGCCAAGCAGCATCTTGGCGTTGGCCTTCTCAAGCTCGGCGCGAGCCTGCGCGGTGTGATCGATCTGCGCGAGGATCTTGTTCGTGTCCGGTGGATTGGCTGCGAGCATCGGCTCCATCAAAACCTCCTGCTTCTCGACGTCGGCCCTGAGGTCGATCAACTGGAGCTTGCTCTGCTGAAGAATGTCGTCCATCTTCTTCTGCTGATCAGGAGTGAGGTTCAGCTTCTGGATCAGGTCCGCATTGTGCCACCAGATGCCTGGAGGCCCGATGCGAAGGCCACCGCGCATCCCATCGCCACCTCCCCATCCGCCGCGGCCCTGCTCCATCTTGCCGCCGGAGGATCCGGGACCCACAGGTGGTGGCCCTCCACCAGGCTGCTGCGCAACCAGTAAAGTTCCGGAGAGAGTTGCAAATAAAACAAGCGAGAGTACAGGCTTCAAGCGCATGTTAGTTCGTCCTTTGGTCGGAAGTAGAGTTTGTCGAAGTTGATCCATCAGTCGGGTCCGCCAACGGTTCCATCGGAGAAGGCACATCCGCAGAGACCTTCTGGTCGATGTCCGCAAGCAAGGCGTCATCCGATTCCGTCTGAGAAGAGACCGCAGCAGCCTTCACAGAAGAGTCAGCGGCAGAGCGCTGCTGATGCAGGGTGATAGGAAAAAGGGCAGCGACGAAGATGACTGCCGCTGCCGCCCAGTAAAGAGGTTGCGAGAGATAGCTGTGAGGAGGCGCAATGGACGATCGTTGCGCGTAGCTTTGAGCAAACTCATGTCGAGCAAATGCGCTCGACGCATCGCGGAAGTGTGAGATGGAATCACGCAGGCTCTTCAGCTCTGCTGAGCAGATCAGGCATGCCTGCAGATGCTGCTCGACAACGTCGGACTCAGCATTGGGCTGGAGTGACGTATCGGCGAGGATCAGGTCGCAGAGTTGATCGTGAGTGAGGTGGAGGTTCATAGGGAATCCTTGAGGTTGGCGTTGTGGCGAGCCCGGATTGTAGCGAGTGCGCGATAAAGATGGGTCTTGACGGTGCTGATTGGCAGGCCGGTGATGCTGGCAATCTCGGAGAGCTCAAGCTCTTCCAGAAAGCGGAGAAGGAAGATGCTCCGCTGACGGTCTGAGAGCTGAGCTACGCTGTCCCACACGATAGCCATCTGCTCGCTGGCGATGAGGCGCGACTCGAGCGAACTATCGCGATGTGGAATATGCGACGAGATGTCGGATACATCGATAGCCGTCTCTGACACCTTCTTCCAGAAGCGAAAACGGTCGGTTCGGGTGTGATCGCGTACCAGGTTTAGCGCGATCCGCATCAGCCAGGTCGAGACGGAGCAATCGCCTCGAAAGCTGCTGCGCGCCGACCAGGCCCGGACGAAGGTGTCCTGAGTGAGTGTCTGCGCCACATCGCGGTCACGAATGGAGATGAGATGGAAGCGGAAGATCCGCTGTTCATACGTGGCAACGATCGCATCCATATCGTCGAGCGGCGTTGCCGACGCCTGCGTGATCGATGGCTGATGCGCAACGGAGAGACTGTCGGAAGTGATGGCGTGTGAGGGCATTGAGAACCGTATTCGAACTGCAGCCACGCTACATTTGGCTATTGGGAGAGACGCTTGGGGGTGTCCGGAAGACTACAGGAATTGGCCGATTTATTTTTTGTCACGAAAGCACGGTATGCTGCTTGATGCATGCATACCGTCAAGGCGATCTACCCTGGAACCTTCGATCCACTCACGAACGGCCATCTCGACCTGATCTCGCGTGGGTCGAAGATTGTCGATCATCTTGTGGTTGCGATCCTTCGCAACTCGGAGAAGGGAACTCCATTATTTACCGTTCCTGAGCGTGAGGAGATGATCTTTGAGGCGACCCGCAGCTTCGGGAACGTCTCTGTGACCACGTTTGATGGACTATTGGTCGATTTTGCGCGCCAGCAGGGAGCGAAGGCTGTTCTGCGAGGCATTCGCGCCATAAGTGACTACGAGTATGAGTTTCAGATGGCGATGATGAACCGAAAGCTCGATCCGGAGCTCGAAACCCTGTTCATGATGCCTGCGGAGAAGTACACCTACGTCAGTTCGCGGCTGATAAAAGGTGTGTTTCAGCTCGGTGGCGACGTTACGGCACTGGTTCCCCCGCTGGTCGTCGAACGCTTGAAGGCTAAGGTCCCAAAACCGTCTAAATAGGCTGTTCCTGGTAGTGGCTTTATCTCAGGGTCCAAATCTGCCAAACTAGAGACATGACCACAGCGACAGCGACCAAGATATTTGCGGACCGCATCGGCCGCATCGAAGTTTCCGCAACCATGGCTATCACCGCGGCGGCGTTGAAGCTGAAGTCCGAGGGCGTGAACCTGGCGGACTTCGGTGCAGGCGAGCCTCACTTCTCCACCCCTCGCCACATCAAGGATGCAGCCATCGAGGCGATCGAGAAGAACTTTACGCGCTACACGAACGTGGCTGGGGTTCCTGAGGTGCGTAAGGCGGTGGTCGATCGCCATGCGTGCGACTTCGGCTCGAACTACACGCCGGACGAGTGCGTCTTCACCACCGGTGGCAAGCTGGCGCTGTTCAATGCGATTCAGGTTCTGGTCGATCATGGGGACGAGGTGATTCTGCCGGTGCCGTACTGGGTCTCCTTCAAGGACATCATTCAGTACGCTGGCGGCAAGGTCGTTCTGGTCGAGAGCAAAGAGGAAGAGAACTTCCGCATTACCGCGAAGATGATTGAAGCGGCGATTACGCCGAAGACGAAGGCGATCATTCTGAATACGCCGTCGAACCCTTCCGGTGCTGTTGTGGCGCCAGAGGATCTGGAAGCGATCGTTCGCCTGGCGCACAAGCACGGCATCTACGTGCTGCTCGATGAATGCTACGTCTACCTCACCTTTACGGGCGAGGTTGTCAGTGGCGGCTCGTTTACCGACTGTAAGGAGCACATCGTTGTGTTGGGGTCGCTCTCGAAGACGTATGCGATGACTGGCTGGAGAGCGGGTTTCGCGCTTGGGCCGAAGGCGATTATTGCGGCGATGAGCAAGCTGCAGTCGCAGAGCACTTCGAACACAGCCAGCATGGTGCAGCGCGCCTCGATTGCGGCGTTGACCGGTTCTCAGGAGTGCGTGTCGGAGATGCGCGCCGACTACATCAAGCTGCGCGATCAGGTGTTGGTTGGATTCAAGACTATTCCTGGGCTTACTTGCACTGTGCCTCAGGGCGCCTTCTACGTGTATCCAAATGTGAAGAACTTTATCGGTAAGGGCGGGATCAAGTCTGCATCGGACCTGGCAGCGAAGCTTTTGAGTGAAGCACATGTTGTCGTTGTGCCAGGTGAGGCGTTTGGCACTGCGGAACATATTCGGCTGTCTTACGCCGTCTCGCACGATGTTGTTGATGAGGGCGTGAAGCGGATGCGGGACTACTTCGCAACGTTGAGTTAGCTGTTGATCTTATGGGTGGATCGCTTTAGCGTATTCGCGGGGCGATCTTTCCATTAAGACGGAGGCGTATGCCCATTGAAGGCAGTAGAACGGAGCAGAAGTTCGCTCCAGTGATTCTTGCAGGTGGCAGCGGAACTCGATTCTGGCCTCGAAGCCGGAAGACGCGGGCTAAGCAGGTGCTGGCGCTCGATGGTGAACGCACCATGATTCAGCAGACGGTGGAGCGACTCTCGCCGGTGGTGGATGCTGACCATGTGTGGGTCATTACCAATAACCTCCTTCATGGCCTGATTGCGGAGCAGCTTCCCGAGGTTCCTCGCGCGCACATTCTGAGCGAGCCTGCGGCGAGGAACACTGCTCCAGCTTGCGCTCTTGCTGCGTTTCTTCTGGAGAAGACCAGTCCAGAGACGGTCATTGGTATCTTTCCCTCAGATCATGTAGTGAAGAACCAGGCTCGCTTTGCGGAGGTCATTCGCGCTGGTATCGCACTGGCTGCGAGCGGCGAGAAGATCGTCGTGCTTGGTGTTCCTCCTACGCGGGCTGAGACCGGTTACGGTTACATCGAGTTGGGCGCGACCGTGAAGCCTTCGGATGTGCCTGTTCCTGAAGTTGCGGTGCGGCGCGTGAAGCGCTTTACTGAGAAGCCCAATAGTGAAGTCGCAGAAGAGTTCGTCGCATCCGGCAACTACGCGTGGAATGGCGGAATTTTTCTTTGGAGCGCACGGACGCTGGCAGATGCAATTCGCGAGCACTGCCCGCAGATGGCGCCGTTGCTTGAAAAGATTGCCGAGGCACATCGTACCTCGAAGGCGGAGTTTGATCGGGTGTTCGCGGAGGTCTATCCGCAGTGCGAGAACATCAGCATCGACTATGCGGTGCTGGAGCCACGCTCGGCCAAAGGGGAGGAAGGTGCGGAGATCTACTGCCTTCCTGGGGACTTCGAGTGGAATGACCTGGGTTGCTGGTCTGCGTTGCATGAGCATGCGTCGGGCTGCCCGCCGGAGAGCGTTTCGGTTGCTAACGTCTTCGAGGGTGACGATCCGTTGTGCATCGCTATCGACTCAAGCGGTAATTATGTGCACGCTCCGGGCAAGGTGATTGCGCTGGTTGGCGTCAGCAATCTCGTTGTTGTTCAGACTAAGGACGCCTTGTTGATTACGACTCGCGAACGATCGCAGGATGTGGGCAAAGTGGTCGCCGAGCTTAAGAGCGCCGGCCGCGAAGACCTGATCTAGTGACCGATTTACAAAGATTGAATACAGGACACTCGACGAGATATGGCAGATTCAGTAGTCAAGTTTGGGACCGACGGCTGGCGGGGCATCATTGCAGATGATTTCACTTACGCGAATGTACGTGTCGCGGCGTCTGCGATTGCGAATTATGTTCTGGCGCATGAGGACGCGTCCGCCGGCGTTTGCATCGCGTATGACACGCGCTTCGGCTCGCGTTCCTTCGCTAACGTCGTTGCTGACGTGCTTGCGAAGGCTGGGATTCCGGTTGCTATGGCTGCTGATATTACGCCGACGCCTGCGCTTTCTTACGCGGTCCGTGAGCGGAAGGCGGCTGGCGGCGTGATGATTACGTCGAGCCACAATCCTGCCGAGTGGAATGGCGTGAAGTATAAGGCGAGCTATGGTGGATCGGGCAAGCCTTCGATTATGGCGTCGATTGAAGGGTATCTTGGTGAGCCACTCGCGCAGGCTGCTCGACCCGCAGCTATTGAGACGGTTGACTTCAATCCGGATTACGTTGCGGCCATCGCTCGGTTTGTCGATCTCGATGCGATTCGTAAGTCGGGTTACAAGTTTCTGATCGACGTCATGTATGGCGCGGGACGGAATGTGATTGCGGGAATCTTTACCGAAGCGCATGTTCCTTTCGTGGAGATTCGCAACGAGATCAATCCAGCTTTTCCGGGGATCAATCCTGAGCCGATCTTGCCGCACATTCGTGCGACGCAGATCGCTGTTACAGCGGAGAAGTGTGATGCGGGACTGATCACTGATGGAGATGCGGATCGCATCGGCGCTGTCGATGAGCATGGCAATGTCGTTGATGCTCATAAGATTTTTGCTGTGCTGTTGAAGTGGTTGCTGGAGCGGAAGAAGTGGCCGGGAGATGTTACGCGGGCGTTCAATACGACGAAGATGCTGGACCGCATCTGTGCGAAGTATGGGCGGCGACTGCATGAGCATGGGATCGGCTTCAAATATGTCTGTGATCTCATGCTTGAGCAGGAGATTCTTGTTGGTGGCGAGGAGTCCGGCGGCATCGGCATCAGCCGACATCTGCCTGAGCGGGATGGTCTGCTGAACTCGCTGCTTCTGGCTAACGTGATGGCCGATGAGAAGAAGACGCTTGGTGAGTTGGTGGCGGCGTTGCAGCAGGAGTTCGGTGAACACCAGTATGGCCGCGTCGATATGCACATTGATGAGGCGTTGAAGCAGTCTGCAATTTCGCGGGCGAAGGCTGGTGTCACGGACTTTGCTGGCCTGAAGGTGCTTCGTGTTGAGACGCTGGATGGCATTAAGTTCTTTCTCGACAATCCGAGCTGCGCCGGGGTGCCGAATGCTGCTGAGACGTGGCTTCTGCTGCGTGCCTCCGGTACAGAGCCGCTGCTGCGGGTGTACTGCGAGAGCTGTTCGGTTGAGTCGGTCGCTCGTGTGCTTGAGGCGGCGCAGGCGTTTGTTCTGCAAGGGAGCACAGTTTGAGCGAGTCGGTACGGGTTGAGACCAAAGGCATCTTGTTTGACATGGATGGAGTGCTGATCAGCTCCATCGGGTCGGTTGTGCGGTGCTGGCGGCAATGGGCGGAGCACTATGACGTGCCGAACGCGGAGATCTATGAGGTGCCGCATGGCATGCGTGCGATTGAGATTGTGAAGGAGCTGCGACCCGACATCGATCCGCAGGAGGGGCTGCGGGTGATTGAAGATATGGAGATGGAGGATGTCTCCGGCCTCACGGTGTTGCCGGGTGTCAGGATTCTGCTTGCGAGCCTGCCGTTGGACCGTTGGGCAATCGTCACCTCGGCTACTCATCGGTTGCTCATCAGACGACTGGAGGTTGCCGGGTTGCCGATTCCGCAACGCATCATCAGCGCCGATATGGTGGAGCGCGGCAAGCCGGATCCGGAGCCGTACCGGCGCGGGGCGGAGTTGCTCGGCCTGCCGCCTGTGGAGTGCCTGGTGATCGAGGATGCGCCTTCGGGTGTGGGTGCCGGCCTTGCTGCGGGCTGTCGGGTGCTTGGGGTGCTTGGAACGCACTCTGCAGAAGACTTGAAAGCTGCTACATGGATCGTGCCGTCGCTTGAGGCGGTAACGGTTGACGCAGATGCTGATGGGCTTAAACTGCGGTTCCTGACGACTATTTGAACTCCCGGTTTCACCACTATCATCCTCCCTGCTTGACCGAGTGAACGCATGGGGACCCCACCCCCCCCAGTATCGGTGGTAAGTACAATCACTGCAATCATTTAGCAAAATTACGTCCTCTAAATTCGTGCAAGTAAAAGGCTTATAGCTAAATTCGTCCAGCGATTGGAGTTACGTCCATTTCGTTCAAAGTTGCATCTTCAAAATATCCAAAAATGCATCATTCCAAATGAGAGAGGCTCCGGAAACAGCCCGGAGCCTCGTTTCGATCTCTAATTCTATTTTAGCGGATCGGATGGAACTCATACGCCACGCAATTGTGCAGGATTGACGCGGTGAATTCTTGTTTTGGGGGTTGACAAGATTTTGGATGGTCCCCTGCCGAGATGTGGTGGGGGACCGTGATTCTGAGTCAGGTTGTTGGGCTTTCGGACGGGGTTGTAGAGCTCGGGGTGCCAGTGGGATTGGTGCCGTTCAGATCGGCTTCGGAGTCCTGGGCGATGCGGGCGAGGTTGAGGTGTTTTTCCATGGCCTGACGGGCCTGAGTGGGGTGATGGGAGCGGATGGCGCGATAGATCTCGCGATGCATCTCGGCGGATTCTTTGAGATCGACGGCGTTCTGCACGGTCTTGCTGCGGTACTCGTAGAGGTTGGCGGTGATGGTCTCCATGAGCGCGCCGAGGATGGGGTTTCCGGAGGCGCGAGCGACGGTGCGGTGGAAGCGGACGTCGTGAATGAGGTACTCCTGCGGGTCGGCGAGGGAGGCATACATCTCGGCGACCTCTTCAGCGAGTTCGGCGATGTGCTCGTCGGTGGCGCGCTCGGCGGCGAGTGCGGCTACGTTGGACTCGATGACGAGACGGGCCTCGAACATCTGCCATGGGAGGAAGCCGTGGAGAGCGCCGAGAACGGAGAGGGAACTGGAATCGAGTGCGGGCGGGCCCGAGGAGACGAAGGTTCCGGCACCGTGGCGGCTCTTGAGGACTCCCATGGCTGAGAGGAAGCCGATGCCGGCGCGGAGGCTGGAGCGGCTGATCTTGAGTTTGCGGGCGAGCTCGCGTTCAGGCGGGAGACGGTCGCCGGGGTGAACCTCGCCTTTGCTGATGAGGGAGCGGACGTGCTCGACGACCTGCATCGTGAGCTGACTGTGGCCGGTTACCTCGTCGAACTGTTCTTTAACCTCTTTTTTCACGCGATACGAAGCTCCTTGCCGAAGTTTGAGAAGGGTAACACGAGAGCAAAGGGGCCGTTGAGCAAATGGTGATAGCGGCTCGGTGAAGTGTTGACTGACATATGATCTACCTCTTACGCAAAGCGAAGGGAGTTAAGCCCTTTGGGGTGCGCCGAGTCTTGGAACGAGTAGTTGAAAGATGAGTAGAGCCGTGATGTAGGCGCAGGCCGCGAGGATAAAGATCGGCATTGGGTGAAGCGAGAAGTAGTGGGAGACAAGCCATGTGAAACATGCTCCGCCAGCGGCTCCGGTGGCGCCACCGATGCCGACGACGGTGCTGATGCTGGTGGATGGGAACATGTCGGTTGGTGTAGAGAAGAGGTTAGCAGACCATCCCTGATGAGCGGCGGTAGCGAGACAGAAGAGGGCGATGGCCGGCCATGCATTATTGGGGAAGAGCGTGTGCATGTGAGGGACGAGCATGATGGGAAGCACAGATACGGCGCAGATGAGGAGAGCGAATTTTCTGCCGGAGTTTACGGTGTGACCGTGCTTCATGCGGAAGCCGGAGAGCCAGCCACCTGCGATAGAACCGATGCTGGCGCAGGTGTAGATGACGATGAGTGGATATTTGACGTGGCTGAGATTGAGGCCGTAGTTGTCGTTGAGGAATTTTGGGAGATAGAAGAGATAGAACCACCAGACGGGGTCGGTGATTCCTTTGGCGATGCAGAAGGCCCAGAAGCCGCGATGGCGCAGAAGGATGGAGTAGATTGGTCCGGCGCCCTTGGTGACGGGGGCGAGGTTTGCCTGAGTCTGCGTGGCACCGCGACGAAGCTTGTTGTAGGGAAAGATGAGCCAGATGACTGCCCAGATGAGTCCCATGGAGCCGGTGCAGATGAAGGCGGCTTGCCAACCCCATTTAGCGGCGACTGCTGCGATGAGGGCGGGCGCGATGAAGGCAGATGCGTTGGAGCCCGAGTTGAAGAGGCCGGTGGCGAGAGCGCGCTCTTCGGAGGGGAACCACTCGGTTGTGGCTTTGATCGCTGCGGGGAAGTTTCCGGACTCGCCGAGGCCGAGAAAGATTCGAGCAATGCAGAAGCCGGCCACGCTGGCGACCATGGAGTGGCTGATGGAGGCGCATCCCCAGACGAGGATGGCGAGGGCGTATCCGGTTTTGGTGCCGAGCTTGTCGATGATGCGGCCGGCAAAGAGGAAGCCGACTCCGTAGGCGATCTGAAAACAGATGAGGACGCGGCCGAAGTTGATGTTGTAGGCGGTCTGATGGGCGGCGTCGAGGCCGGGGATCCAGCCCATGAAATCGAGGTGGAGGAGCGGCTCGATGAGGGAGAAGACCGAGCGGTCCATGTAGTTGATGGTGGTGGCAAGGAAGAGAAGACCACAGACGGCCCAGCGGATGTTGGGTTTATCGGGCGCTGTTGTGGTGAAACCCGGGGCTGGCACACTGGCGGTGTCAATCGGCATGCGGTAGCGGCTCCGGTGGAAGGGTTGGTCTGACCATTAATCGAACTCCGGTGATGGGACCTGATGACTTGGTAGAGTGCGTCGAGGATGAGGATAGTCTTTGGTGGGCTACTTGTGTCAAGCAGACGATGAGGGAGTTTTGTTGCGGTGTGATGTAGATGGATTCGGATTGCGATGAGACGAGTCTGGTTGCTTTGATGTCGGGGAGATCTTCTTGGGTTTTCGAGAATGGTTCGGCCACTGTTGGGTTGGTGGTTTTGAAGATGTCTTGCGCAGCTGGGGCTGGAGGGACGGCTGCGCGGTATCATCGCTGACGTGGATAAAGATTTGCAGGCGGAGATTGGTGAGGTCGCGCAGATGATGGGGCGGCTGCGTGCCGGAGATGTGAGAGCGCTGGCTCGGGCGGTGTCGGTTGTTGAGGACGGCGGGGCGCTGGCGGGTGAGTTGCTTGCGGCTTGCCGGGAGTTTGGCGGGAGAGCGCTGCGGGTGGGAGTGACCGGGCCGCCGGGAGCAGGGAAGAGCACGCTGGTTGATCAGATGGTGAAGTGGCTGCGTGCGGATGGGCAGATGGTTGGGGTGGTGGCAGTGGATCCGTCGAGTCCATATACCGGTGGGGCGCTGCTTGGGGATCGGATACGGATGCAGGGGTTCGCTGGCGATGCTGGTGTGTTTATTCGCAGTATGGCTTCGCGGGGGGCGATGGGTGGTGTGGCGCGTGCCGCTGAGGATGTTTGTGCGGTGATGGAGGCGGGGGGACGGCAGACGATTTTGATTGAGACGGTGGGTGTGGGGCAGGATGAGGTCGATGTGATCGGGCTGGCGGATGTGACGGTGCTGGTGCTCGTGCCGGGGATGGGGGACGAGGTGCAGAGTTTGAAGGCAGGGGTGATGGAGGTGGCGGATGTTTTTGTTGTTAATAAGAGCGATCGTGGGGGCGCGGAGCTGGTGGAGCAGGAGATTGTTGCGATGCAGGGGTTGGCGGCTTCGAGAGGGGGATGGGTGCCTCCTGTGGTGAAGACGGTTGCGACTACGGGTGAGGGGGTGGGGGAGCTGATGGAGGCGGTGCGGGCGTGTGCGGCGCAGCAGGTTGAGCGAAGGGTTCGGGTCGGGTTGGGCGATGTTCGGGTGGATGGGTTGCGGTTGGATCATCTGGGTGTTGCGGTGAAGAGTATTGCGGCGGCGCGTGGGTTTTATGGGGCGCTTGGGTTGGCGGTGAGCCATGAGGAGACGGTGGAGCATGAACAGGTGAAGACTGCGATGCTGCCGCTTGGAGAGAGTCGGATTGAGTTGCTGGAGGCGACCCAGGAAGACTCGACGATTGGGAGGTTTTTGTCGAAGCGTGGAGAGGGGCTGCATCATGTTGCCGTGCATGTTGATGGGATCGATGCGATGTTTGCGCGGTTGACTGAGCAAGGCGTGAGGATGGCTAGTGATGCAGTGAAGGTTGGGGCTGGTGGGCATCGGTATTTTTTTGTGCATCCGGCGAGTACGGGGGGCGTTTTGCTGGAGATTGTTGGGGATGGTGTTGCGTCGTCCGGCTTAAACGAAGGTCGGGAGTGATGCGGCTTCTGTTGATTCATACTGCGGGTGGTGAGGGGAGCGTTGCGCTGGGGGATACGGCGCTGGCGCAGGCGATTGTTGCGACTGAGGCGCTGCCGGGGAGGACTTCGTCGGAGAGATTGGTGCCGGCGGTGCGGCGGTTGATGGAGGCGAGTGGTTTTCGGCTGAGTGAGCTGGCGGCGGTGGTGGTGGTGTATGGGCCGGGATCGTTTACTGGCGTGCGCGTTGGGGTGAGCGCGGCGAAGGGGTTGAGCGAGGCGGGTGGAGTTCCGTTGGTTGCGGTGTCGCGGTTGGCGCTGCTTGCTGCTGCTGTTGATGGAGCGGGTGAAGCGGTGCATGCTGTGCTCGATGCGGGGCGTGGGGAGTTTTATTACGGGGAGTATGTTCGGCAGCGTTGCTTGCGCGAGGCGCTGATGGCGCGGGAAGATGTGATCGCGGCGGCTGCGAGTGGGGTTGTGGTGGTGTGCGAGGAGAAGGTGGCGGAGGCTTTGGCGGAGTTGCGGCCGAAGGTGCTGGAGGAGCCATCGGCTGCGGATGCTTTGCCGCTTGCGTTGGAGAGGATTGTTGCGGGGGAGTTTGATGATGCGATGACGCTCGATGCGAACTATCTGCGGCGAACGGATGCTGAGATTTTTGCGAAGCCTGCGTTGCCGAGAGCGGCGAAGCCTCGCGTTGGGGGTGCGGCGGATCTGGCTGAGGTGGTTGCACTCGAGCGGCGTGTTGTGGAGGCACCGCACTGGGCAGAGGCGGAGTATGGCGCGATTGTCGGAGGTGGTGCGGCGGGTGCTGTCAGGCGTGGTCTGTTTGTTGCGGAGACAGATGAGGGGCTACTGGGTTTTGCAGTCGGGAAGGTGATTCTGTCGGCGGCTGATGGTGTGGGCGAGCTTGAGAGCGTGGCGGTGGATGCGGCGGGCCGGCGGCGTGGAGTGGGAAGGTCTTTGTGTGAGGCGGTTATCGGGTGGTGCAGGGAACAGGGAGCCGTAGAGATGGAGCTGGAGGTTCGCGCAGGGAGCAGCGGCGCGATTGCCTTGTATGAGGGCCTTGGATTTGGTGTTGTTGGGCGACGCGGTGGGTACTATCGAGAGCCGGATGAGGACGCGGTACTGATGCAGTTGAAGTTAGCGGGAATCAAGTAATCCACATTGCCGGTGTTGTTTGCGCTGTGATAGCGTGTCGCCATTATGTGAAACGCTGTCTGTTGCTGGAGGTATTTCCACGTGCAAACTGGCAAGTTTATCGAACTTCCCCATCCTGCGTCTCTACCTTCCATCCAACAATTAACACAAGAACACAGCCTGTATGACCGCAGGCTGAATACGCTGCGCTCGAAACTTTTCCTGACTGACTCCGAGCAACTGGAAGAGGTACGGTTGAAGAAGCTGAAACTCAGTCTGAAGGACGAGATTGAGCGGCTTCGGCGATTAGGAGTGTCGTAAGGGCGCAAGCGCAGGCTTCGGTGTCTGGGTCAGTGGCCGGGGCGGCGGCTGACCTCAGAGTTGAGGTGTGCGAGGCCCTATAATTGAGTCACTTATGGTTCGAGATGGATTCTTCTACGCGTTAGGGCTTGGTGTTGTCGCGGCTGTGCTCTGGTATTTGAGTATGCCGGCTGCGCTGGTGGCTCTTCCGATAGTTCTGGCGGCGTTCTTTTTGTGGTTTTTTCGTGATCCGAATCGGACGATCCCGCAGGCGGCTGGTCAGATCGTTTCGCCTGGCGATGGGGTGGTTACTGAAGCGGAGTGGATCGAGACCATCGGTGGCAGCAGACTGCGGCTCAGCATCTTTTTGAACGTCTTCGATGTGCATGTGAACCGTGCGCCCGTGGGCGGAGTCGTGACCGTGTGCGAGTTTCGCAAGGGCGAGTTCATGAATGCGATGAAGGCAGAGTCTGTGCTGAATAACGAGCAGACGCTGATCACGATCGATGCTGGTGGGTACGAGGTAAGCTTCAAGCAGATCGCCGGGCTGCTGGCGCGGCGGATTGTGTGTAATTTGAAGGTCGGCGATCGAGTGGAGCGCGGCCAACGGATCGGGTTGATCAAGTTTGGTTCTCGAGTGGATGTGTTGATACCGGCTGCGGCAAATCTGAAGGTGAAGACGGGAGCGCGTGTGAAGGGCGGCTCGACTGTACTGGCTGTGCTTCCGGAGCTTACTGCGCAGGCGAAGAGTGCCGCTGCGGCAGTGGTGGCCTGATGGCGGACGGGGCGCAGATAGCCGTCGACGGTAAGGTGAGGCGACAGCCCAGCCGCGGGATGTATGTGTTGCCGTCGTTGTTTACGGCGGGCAACATGGCTGCTGGGTTCTATGCGATTACGCAGAGCATTCAGGGGTCGGCGACGGATCAGAGCTACTTTGACCGGGCCGCGCTGGCGCTGGGTATTGCCGTGTTGTTCGATGGGCTGGATGGCATCATTGCGCGGCTGACCAATACGACGAGCGACTTTGGCAAAGAGTTGGATTCGCTAGCGGACGTGGTTACATTCGGGGTTGCACCGAGCCTGCTGGCTTACATCTGGGGCTTTCGGATGCTGCCGGTGATGGCACATCCGCAGGCGCGGGAGCAGATTGTGCACATTGGTGTGTTCGTCTGTTTCATATTTTTAATTTGCGGTGCGAGCCGGTTGGCACGGTTCAATATCAGCGTCAATCCGCAGCCGCGAAATCCGGGTAGGCCAGGGAAGAAGTATTTTGTCGGCATGCCGATTCCGGCGGGCGCGGGCGTGATCAGTTCGGTGATCCACTTTCAAAAGGGATCGCCGATTGATAATCCCTGGATAGCGGTGGTGTGGATCTGCCTGCTGGTGTTTACGAGCTTCCTGATGGTCAGCAACTGGCGTTTCTGGAGCGCGAAGGAAGTTACGACCGGCGGAAGGCATCCTTTTCAGCTTGTAGCGGTGATTGTATTGATTGGCTCGCTGATTGTGCTGTATTCGGAGTACATGCTGATCATTCTTGCGATGGCTTACCTGGTGTCGGGTGTTGTGGCGCGGTTGGCGTATTCGTGGAGCAGAGGGCGGCGGCGCTCGACTTTTGTGAGTCAGCAGTAGCGTTCGCTCGAGCGTAGGGTCCGGCGCCTGCGAGGCGCATATTTTAAAGATTACGGAAGAACATGACGGATAGACTGGATCGAATCGGAATCGTTGGGGCGTCTTCGCTGGCTGGGAAAGAGCTGAGCGAGGAGTTGGGAGAGTCGCAGCTGGGGGCGTCGGATTTTGTGCTGCTCGATGAAGAAGAGGTCGCAGGACAGATGACTGCGGCTGGGGACGAGGTTGCGTTTATTCAGCGGCTGGAGGCATCTTCGTTCGAGCGAATGGATTTTGTGTTTTTTACAGGTAGTGCAGCGGTGACAAAGAAGCACTGGCACGAGGCTCGCCGTGCGGGTGCCAGCATCATTGATTTAACGTATGCACTGGATGGCGAGAAGGATGTTCTAGTGCGGGCGCCGTGGGTTGCTGAGGTTCTGGCCGACAAGGAGCAGCGGCCTGGGCCTGACCTGAAGACTCCCGCGGTGGTGGCGGCGCATCCGGTTGCAGTGATGCTTGCGTTGGTTGCGGGCAAGCTGAGGGCGAAGCTGGCTTTGACGAGCGTGGCGGCTACGGTGATGGAGCCTGCTTCAGAGTATGGCCGCGCAGCGATGGATGAGTTGCATCAGCAGACGGTGACTTTGCTTTCGTTTCAGACGCTGCCGCGCGAGCAGTATGACGCGCAGGTGTCGTTCAATCTGCTGCCTGCGCTGGGTGAAGCTGCGAAGGTAAAGCTTGGGGTGACGGAAGAGCGTATTCGAAGGCACTATGATGGGCTGGCCGGTGGTGTGTT
Source organism: Tunturiibacter lichenicola (assembly GCF_051013355.1). Classification (GTDB taxonomy): domain Bacteria; phylum Acidobacteriota; class Terriglobia; order Terriglobales; family Acidobacteriaceae; genus Edaphobacter; species Edaphobacter lichenicola_F. The sequence goes on from NZ_CP132944.1 coordinate 3,917,516, forward strand.
GCCTGCGTTAGCGCTGCAGATCGTGCAGGCACCTGTGTTTCATGGCTATGTTGCTTCGATGCTGGTGGAGTTTGGTGAGTCGGTAAGCGTGGATGCGGTCGAGGCAGCGCTGGTTGGGGAGCATATCGACGTGGTGAGTAAGGATTCTGATCCGCCGAGCAATCTGAGTGCGGCGGGACAGGAAGACATTATGGTACGAGTGACCAAGGATGGTGGGGACGGAGAGCAGGGACGACGCTTCTGGCTTTGGCTGGCAGCGGATAACCTGAAGCTTTCGGCACTGAATTCGATTGCCTGTGCGACGGAGCTGAGACGGCTGCGTCCGCGTGGAAAGGTGCAGTAAGCATGGGCTCGCGGTAGCCGCGGCGCGCTGGTGACGCATGGGGACCAGGCTGTTCCTCTGCAGGTAGATGCAAGGTTGTTTTTCCAGAAACACTACGCTGCTTTTGTGTCTTGTCGCGAGCTCTGCGTTGAAGGCGGTAGATGAGGAAGATTGAATGACAGATACAGGGATGCGCATTGGCATTGACCTTGGCGGAACGAAGATCGAAGTGCTTGCTATCGATTGCCAGGGCGTAGAGTTGGCGCGGCATCGTGTGGATACGCCTCGAAACGACTACGATGCGACGATCAGCGCAATGGTGGGGCTTGTTCGTCGTATGGAGGAAGAGACTGGAAACACTGGTACGGTGGGGGCTGGGATTCCGGGAAGCATCTCTCGAATTACCGGGCTGGTTAAGAATTCGAATTCGACATGGTTGAATGGACGTCCGCTTCACAAAGACCTGACGGCTGCTCTTGGTCGCGAGGTGCGCGTTGCAAATGATGCAAACTGTTTCGCAGTATCGGAGGCCACTGATGGTGCTGCGGCCGGCGTGCATGTTGTGTATGGAGTGATTCTCGGAACAGGATGCGGTGGTGGAGTCGCGATTGATGGGCGTGTCCATGCCGGTCCGAATGGAGTTGGCGGAGAATGGGGGCACAATCCATTGCCTTGGCAGAGGCCCGAGGAGAATCCAGGACCTGCGTGCTATTGCGGAAAACGCGGATGCATGGAGATGTGGGTTTCGGGGACTGGAATAGCTCTCGATTACAAGGAGGTGACTGGCCGAACTCGAACGACGCGTGAGATTGTCTCGGACTTCGAAGCTGGCGATGAAGTTGCTGCTGCTTCGGTGGAGCGATTCGAAGATCGTCTGGCGCGCGGCCTGGCCAATGTGATCAATATCCTTGACCCTGATGTGATCGTGATTGGCGGTGGGGTGTCGCGAGTGCAACATATCTACCAGGCGCTGCCTGGATTGTTGCCGAAGTATGTGTTTGGTGGAGAAGCTTCGACACCGATTTTGCCCGCGATGTATGGAGATTCAAGTGGCGTTCGAGGGGCGGCATGGCTATGGCCTATTCAACGGTCCTGAGAGGTGCCGACAGGCGAAGGCTATGCGATACTAGAAGACGTAGGATCGTGATTGTTTCGGTCCGACTTCGCAGTTTCTGGTGATGTTTTCGCAAAAGGGGATTCACCAGGTCAACGTGCAAGGTAACCTCGTTGAACGAGATTATCGGTAGTGCCGGGATGGCGGAACTGGCAGACGCAGCGGACTCAAAATCCGCCGAGGGCAACCTCGTGGGGGTTCGACCCCCCCTCCCGGCACCAAATATCTTCAGTAAAAACAATGGTTTACGAAGCATCAAGCCTCTCGATTCGAGAGGCTCTTTTATGGCCTAATGCTGGCACAACCCTTGCACACTTTTTATGATATTTAGAAAGAGCGTGGAGGTGATTGCTGATGTCCGAACATCACACGATTCTCGGCGGCAAAGTGCATGTCTACAAACGTACAAACAGTTCCATCTGGCAGTGTGCGACCTATTTGGCAGGAAAAAATCGGCGCACGACTAGCAAAGAGGACAGTCTTTCGAAAGCAAAAGAGATCGCAGAGGACTGGTACCTGCTGCTACGGGGCAAACTTCGCGACGGAGAGTTGCAGGGCGGGAAATCGTTTCGCGAGACTGCAAAGTTGTACCTGCGCGAATTTGACGTCATGACTCAGGGACAACGAAGCCCAACATACGCGCGAGGACAACATGCGCGCACCCACAACTACCTGATCCCGTTCTTTGGCAGCATGATGCTTCCGGAGATCACAGCCGGCAAGGTCAATGAATATCGAGTCCACCGGCTTGAAGTATCCAGGGCTAAGTGCGGGAAGCCACCTGCCCGAAACACCATGCATCAGGAGATGGTCACGCTCCGTCAAATATTCAAGACGGCTTTGCGGCACGGATGGATCGATCATCTTCCGGACCTGTCAGAGCCATATCGCGCTTCACCGAAGATTTCTCATAGGGCGTGGTTTTCTCCAGAAGAGTACAAGCAGCTATACGAGGCGACCAGAAAGCGAGCTCTTCATCCTAAGCAGCCTCGCTTTCGTTGGGAAGGCGAACAGATTCATGATTTCGTCCTTTTTTCCGCGAACACGGGACTTCGACCCGATGAGGCTTTGCGCCTTCAGTTTCGAGACGTGACTGTCGTCGAAGATGCAGGCAGCGGCCAAACGATCTTGGAGATCGAAGTGAGAGGGAAGCGCGGGGTCGGTTATTGCAAGAGCACCGCGGGTGCAGTGCGGCCGTTCGAACGGTTGAAGGTTCGTCAACGTCCTGATGGTGGGCCGGGACGGTCAGGAAGCCGTACTGCGTCGATGTCCAGTGGGGAGTGGCATGCGCCAGGGCCAACCGACTTATTGTTTCCTAAATGGCCTCGTGACTTGTTCAACGCCATTCTCGAGGAAGAGAAGCTGCGTACAGATCGCGACGGGAAACCTCGGACAGCATATAGCCTCCGTCACACATACATATGCTTACGTCTGCTTGAGGGAGCCGACATCTACCAGATCGCAAAGAATTGCCGCACGAGCGTGGAGATGATCGAAAAGTATTACGCCGCTCATCTGAAGACCCAACTGGACGCTGCGGCCATCAACATCATGAGACCGCGATCGCAGAAGAAGGCAAATGGCAAGAAGGGACCGCAGCGTGTTGAAGCTGTTCCGCTGGCTCGCGAAATGTAGTCCAAGCTGCGAACCCGTCGTTGACGGGTCAACGATGTCGAAGTGGTCAGAGCTCGACCGCCGGATCGTACTTTCGCTGTCTATTTGGTCAGGATGGAACCATCCTGGTTTTGCATTACGCCGACAGAGGGCCGCTTCGGCCCTCGCTTTGGCGGCGCTTTCTGCCCACCGCGTCGTCTTCAGGATCCCAACTCGCACGCAAACGAGAGCCGGACATCGTTTGCGGCAGAGAAACAATTGCAAACTTGCCGACCCTCTATCTCCGAGGCACCAATCGCCCCAACGGAGCTTGAGCCGATGAGTGATCTACAGGACCAAATCGATCTCCATGACTCACGAGGCGGTCGTCATCACGCGGTTCATTCAGGGATCTTCTAACCACGCCAACAATCTCCAAACGCTCAGTTCTGGCAAGCCCAGAGCTATCACAAGCTTGAGTTCACGTGTGAGGCAACAAAGCTATTACAAGCAGGGCGACTCGGTGAAGCGCGACTGGTAAGGCGAACTCGCCGCCAGCCTTGGCTTGGCAGGCGAAATTCCTTCGTTGGAGTTCTCGCGCTTCGCAGACGGCGTTCACACACAAACCGGCGAGCACAGACCGTATCTGGGCGGCGCGTTACAACACTGGCGACGTACTTCAGTACAACAACGGCAGCAAGGCCGAGGGGATCGAGCGCGGCAGCTTCGCGACCGTCCAGTCCGTCGATGCCTGAGTAAACGGCGTCACCGTCTCTTTGGAAAGCGGTTCAACCGTGACCTACGACCCGCGTGGGCTGAAGGGCATTGACGTTTTCTGCGAGGTAGAGAGTGAGTTTGCCGCAGGAGATCGCGTCCAGTTCACAGCACCCAACAAACAGCTTGGCGTTGCCAATCGCGACTTGGGAACCGTCGTCAACCTAGAAGACGGCAAGATGACTCTGCGGATGGACGGCAAATCCGACCGCATGGTGACATTCGGTCCTCAGGAGTTCCGTCAGTTTGACCGCGGCTACGCCATAACCTCACATAGCTCACAAGGTTTTACCGCAGGCGCGTTCTTGCCCACATTGACACCGATTCGTCCCATAGCTTATCAATAATTGCCTCGCTTACGTCGCCATCTCACGCACGTCTGACAACACCCGCGTCCTAAACGAACAATGCTGAAACTCCCGGGAAACGCTTGGAGTCAGACATCACTAAAACGGTGGCAGTTGACTTCCCAAACCAGGATTCGGCAGGACCGGCACAGGGCTCTCTGCACATCGCTGGGACGCGTCCGGTCATGTCCGATATCGCAAGATAAGGCTTCAGCATAGGAATCTAGACATGGTGAGGACACCCTGATTGGCCAGAGGCGCGTTCGGCTTAGACTCTTGAACATCGTGGAGGCAAATGGCTTTACACTTGGTGCGTACTTCAATTCAATTTTTCGTGCGCATGGACCGTGGCTTCGGGTTTAGTTGACCTGGCTCGTCCGGTCTGTGTCGTGAGAGCACCGAGTCACGATGAAAATGATTCCGTCCCAAATTCTTCGGACTGACAGTTCGGCTGAACGAAAGATTTTTGCGATGCTTCAGGAGGTTGATCTTGGCGCCGGCGCAGTCGCATTACATTCGCTAAATTTGCCGCGCCACGAATACAAGAAGTGGGCAGAGGCTGATTTCGTCATACTCTCGACATTCGGGATTTTGCTCCTCGAAGTCAAGGGTGGCGGTGTTTCCTGCAAGAACGGGATGTGGGAGTTCACAAATCGGTATGGTGAGACCTCACGAAAACGCGAGAGTCCGGCGGTACAAGCTCGAACGGCCTTCTTCGCGTTGAGAGACAATTATCTCTTGCCATCCTTCCAGAACGAACTCTGGAACGCCCCCAGTGGTTGGGCTGTCGTGTTCACTGACATACCAAATCTTGGGCTTGTGCCGACGGGCGGCACACCCGACCAGCCGACGGACATTACCTGCTTTTCTGGAGACTGTGTTGGTCACAACACGTTTGCCAGATTCTTGAAAGCTGCGCTCCAGTATTGGGCATCCACGATCAGCGGTAAGACGACTTTTCTACAGCCCGAAGCCATAGCGAAGATGGTCTCGCATCTCAGGCCGAATTTTGAGCAGGTACCTCCGCTTGCGCGCCGTATAGAGGAATTCAGAGAAGACGTAACTCGACTAACAAACGAACAGTACGAGCGATTGGATGAACTTCAGGAAAACGACCGCTTATTCATACGGGGGGGCGCAGGCACTGGCAAGACCTTCCTAGCGGTCGCTTGTGCGAGATACGACCAAAGCCATGGGGCGGATGTGTTATTGACGACGCGAAGTGAGCCCCTTGTTGATTATCTAAAGAGTGCCGAGTTTCCTGCCGGTATCGACATAGCCGCCTACAATGATTTGCCTTCGCTCCTTGAGGCCAGAGGCAAGCCTTGGGATGTTTTGTTGGTAGACGAAGGTCAGGATCTCTGCCAGTTGGATTCTCTCGACATCTTGAACAGCATGGTCTCGGGAGGTCTAGACAAGGGACGCTGGCGTTGGTTTGGAGATCCTAATCAACAAATCTCGCCAAGCTTCCCGCTAGATGTCACTGCGCTCGGCTACCTCGAAGGACTGGGTATGAAGCGCAATCTCAAACAAAATGTGAGGAATACTCCGAAGATTGTTGAGACCATTGAACGCTACTCAGGAGCGACACTCGGAGCGCCTGCCGCGCTCGGGCAAGGGGCCGCAGCGCGATTTCAGGAGCTCAAGGATGGTGAAACATATCCAAGTGCCGTTGCTTCGATAGTCGCATCGTGGACGACCGGTGACTTACCGGTTCCGAGGTCTCATGTGGCGATCCTTGTTCACTCCCAAGACCAGAAACAAGTGATTCTAGACGAGATGAAAGCACGAAAGATTCGATCCGAAAGCCTGCGTCCAGCTGGCAGCCAGAATCGTGACAGCGTCGTAGTGGGAACCGTCGAGGAGTTCAAAGGCCTGGAGAGGCCTCTCATCTGTGTAGTAGGCCTCGGTGATGCGGCCGAACTAGCAGTTCTGGGTGGTCGACTCTATCGAGCGTTCTCGAGAGCCAACCACACGCTAGCCGTGGTTCTGACCCGCGAAGAAACTTCTGGATTAAAGAAGCTAGAGGCAGACGTACTGAAGCGCAGGGATAACCAAATTCAGGAGACAACGTGGCCGCACGCGATGAACTAGTTCAATACTTAAGATCTGTACTCATCGGCCCCGGATTGGGCGAGCCGCATTCCGAATGTGGGGCCGAAAAAGAGAAGATCACTGGACGTCTTAGCCTGGCCTACTCGATGGGGATGCTTTACGCTATGCCCTCCGAATCGGGCGATTCCATAGATCTCGACCCAGAACTCGATGTTGACGAAGTGGAAGGCGACGACGAAGAAACAGATCCACTCAGTATGGCAGGGACGGCAGCGCCATCAGCCATGGGGCTCTCCGTATGCCTATCGGGGGCAGGCCTCTTGGAGATTACTGTCCGCGGGGCTCTCTATAAGTCACTCGGCAAAACAACTCACGCCGATCAATCGTGGGTAAGGGTGCAGCTCACCGATTCTATTCACGTGGTGGGCGACAAGGGACTCGCGAGAACTGCCATTTTCGAGGGACTCGCAGACCTTGAAGTCTTGTCTAGGGCACTCGAAAACGGATGCTCGCTACTTACCGTCAGCGTATGCAACAGACAACAAGGAGCGGGAAGAAAACCAGATCTCTCCAAGGCACTTTTTCAGGTCTCAATTTCTTGCTTGCCCAAGACCGGGATCATCTTGCCATATCCGAGCTCACGCTTTATCCCTCCAACCGCGGAGGAACGAGAGCTCCGACTAATTTACGGCGAACAACGCCCATTTGCCGCTGGTCACGGGGTAGCTGCAGATTGGACCCTCGCAGGTGGAGTTTGTACGGAGGTATGCACGTCCGCGCTGCCCGCTGCTCATGTATGGCGACCGCGCTTCGACAGTTTGCGGGTGGGGCTGAATGGCGAAGTCTTCGAGGCGAAGGGCATTTTCGAAGTCTGTCGTCTGGCGTACACGGAGTTCTCGCCCGCGGAACTCGCGAATAACTTTCAGGAACTCGTAAGCTTCTATGAGCGCTGGATCGAAAGCCAGCACACGATAGAGGTGGAACAGGAGCTAAAGGCGGATTCTCAAGTCATCATCGGAAGGTGCAAGCAGAGCGCGGCAAGGATGAGAGCCGGCATCGAACTCTTGCGGACGAACACGGTTGCATACGAGGCGTTCGCCCTCGCCAATCGAGCGATGTTGATGTCAATGTGTCACGCAAACAGGGCCACGGGAAGAGATCGGCTTGACGGTCGTCAAGGTCCTTTCCCTCTCGGCGATGCTGACTTGAGCCCTATCGACTATAAGGCTCAATCGCAACATGCTTGGCGGCCTTTCCAGCTCGCATTCATGTTGCAGCTCCTTCCGTCACTGATGGACACTCACCATCCAGACCGTGAAATTGTCGACGTTATCTGGTTCGCTACAGGCGGCGGTAAGACTGAGGCTTACCTCCTTGCCGCTGCGTTCGAATTGGTGCGTCGACGCTTGGTTAATGGATTGGCCGGCGGCGGGACCGCCGTCATGAATAGGTACACATATCAATTTCTTACGGCGGATCAGTTCCAGAGAACCGCAGGGATGATCTGTGCGTTGGAGCTAATTCGACAAAGCCTCAGTGGTGACGGGATCAATAGGTTGGGTTCAAGTGAATTCAAGATTGGGCTATTTGCCGGGGAGAAAGTGAGCCCAAACCGGATCGCTTCAGGATTTGACAGTGGGGCCTTTGAGCTCTGCACTTCGCTCTTTGAATCGAAGACACCACGGGCCGAGAACCCTTTTCCAATCGAGAGCTGTCCCTGTTGCGGCACTCTCCTAGTGCCAGACGAGAGGGCCGAAACCCCGGATGGCTTCGTAGACAAATCTTTTTATGGATTCAGTTCAACGGCTAATTCCTTCGTAACGAGATGCCCCGAAGAGGAATGTCCGTTTCACGGGGGACTGCCGATATCGTTTATCGATGAGGAACTGTACCGGAATCCTCCTTCGTTTCTGCTGGGTACCATCGACAAATTCGCGATGATCCCCTGGAATGGGGAGGCGGGGCGACTACTTGGCGTGGGTACCAAATTTCATCCTCCCTCGCTCGTGATTCAGGATGAACTTCATCTCATATCGGGCCCGCTGGGAACTCTCGCTGGAATTTACGAAGCGGCTTTCGAGACAGTGATGTCCGTGGTGGCCAATGGTCGGCCGAAAGTTGTCGGATCAACAGCGACGATCAGAAATGCAGCCTCCCAATGTCGCCGTATCTACGGACGTGAAACCTCTATCTTTCCTTCTCCGGGAATCCGAGCCAAAGATTCCTTCTTTGCAACCCTTGACGAAGGCGAGACATCCAGATCACGACTCTACGTTGGAATCATGGCACAGGGAGTAAGGCCAACCATTGCGGTCTCTTGGGCCATCGCGGCAGTTCTTCAAGGCGTTCAAGATCTTGATGTGCAAGGTCGATTGACCAATCAAGAGCGGGATTCTTACTGGACTCTTATGGCCTACCACAATAGCAAGAGAGAGCTTGGTCGGATCACTAACGCGACGCGTGACGAAATTCCTGCCCGCGTGCAGGTCTACGCATCACGAAGTATCGAACGCCCCATGCCTCTCAAAGTTCTGGAGTTGAAGGCAAACTCAGAGCTTCCCGTGCCTCAGGCTCGGCAACTCCTAGGCCAACGGCATACACCTGAGCTTCCCGCTGTAGATATCGCGCCCTGTACCAGCATCATCTCCGTGGGCATCGACGTAGACAGGCTGGGTCTCATGCTAGTCAACGGTCAACCGAAGCTCACTGCTGAATACATTCAAGCAACCAGCCGAGTTGGACGCGGCAAAGTTCCAGGATTGGTCGTGACGTGTTATTCCGCAGGAAAGCCCCGAGATCGGTCGCATTATGAATCATTCCGTGACTACCACGATAAGTTTTACAGCTTCGTGGAGCCAACTAGCGTTACACCAGGGGCGCTCCCTGCGTTGGAACGCGCACTACACGCTGCTCTCGTCACGGTGGTTCGGCACGCCGGCAGCCTGAAAGACAACGACGACGCGAAGAAGTTCGACCCACAGGAGCCCAAGCTTGCCTCTCTCATTTCAAAGCTAGAGCTGCGCCTGAGACAAGCTTATCCAGAACTCCACGAAGACCTTGAGCGCACCAGGATCTCCTCGTTTCTGGCTGAGCGTGTGAAGGAGTGGACGGACTGGATTGTAGACGGCAAGGATTGGCACAACGGTCTCGTTTACAGGCTACAGCGGAACCAGTCAGGGGCTAGTTTGTTGCTGCCCTTCGGACAAGCAATCGCGGGCCGAATCGGATGGAACACGCTTACCTCGATGCGACACGTAGATACCGAAATAAGGCTGGAGGCGTAATGGTAAAGACACCAACGATCAGAAGCGCTCAACTCATCTCGCCATTTGGAATAGGTTCGCTGTGCGAAGCGGACGGTCAGTCTTTCTTCGTTCGAGGCACTGCGTCATGGCCAAACGAAAACTGGAATCTTCAGCGTCTCGAGCTTGCTGCAATCACGGAGCGAATGCATGCTGGTACAGTTCTGAAACGACCGCTAAAAGCTGTTGCTGTCAGCCGCTTTCCGCGATGGCACTTCTGTCCGAAGTGCCGCCGCATGACGTTTTGGAGCAAGGCGCGCGATGCTCATCAGGATTCTGAGCCACTGCCGCGGCCGCTCTGTGATAACGGGAAATGCCATGACCGGCTGGTGCCCATGCGCTTTGTGGCCGTTTGCGATGGGGGGCATCTCGATGAGGTCGATTGGTACGGGTGGGCACACCGCCGTAATCAACCTGCAGTGTCTGGGGCATGCGACCGAAATGTATCTCGTCTGGCTTTCGATGTGACGGGGCAAAGCGGTGGCGATTTCTCCAGTATGAAGATTACCTGTTCTTGCGGTGCAGCTGCCACGTTGGAAGGCATAAGCGATGGACCATTGCCGCAGAGATGCAAGGGCTACCAACCCGGCGAACAGAGTCCAGACGCTTGTATCGATCCTGAAGCAGCAGACAAGAAACCTCGCCGAATGTTCATGGAGCCAAGAGGATCTAGCGCTCTCCATTTTGCCTCGGTTGTCTCGGCGCTAGACATTTCCGCGAGCAAAATCGCCTCGGGACTCGAAGAAACAGTCGCCAACGATGCGTTGATGAAGAACATGCGCTCCTTAGCTTCTAAGCCAGGGAAGCCAATCTTAGTTGGCCTCGAATTCGTTCAAGAGGATGTTCTTGAGCGAGCCGCTCAACTTGACCTAGATCCCGCAGCTGCATGGCAGGCATTCAAGACTTTAGTCATCGCTGAGAGAGGCGAATCGAACTCTCAACAAGCGGGTGAGACCGATCTTGATCAACGCGACATTCTGGGCGAGGAGTATCCAGTTCTCGCGGATTCTACGGGGATCACGTCTTTAACACTTGTCACCCGGCCCTCCGAAATGGGAGCACAGTATTCCCTCAACGAACTCTTCGACCGTGTTGTGCAGGTTGAGAAGCTTAGAGAAGTTCGCGCCTTCCGCGGCTTTCAGAGGCGGAAACCCGTTGCCGAGAATCCGATGGTCTCCGCGAGTCTCAACCGCGGAGCACCATCATGGCTACCGGCGACTCAAGTTATGGGAGAAGGGGTTTTCGTAGAGTTTTCGAAGAAAGCCTTGAGCGACTGGCTTTTATTGAATAGCACGGAGATTCTCAACTTTTCGGAGGATCAACTCGTCGCTGCAGAGAAGGACAATCTTCCATCAAGACGCGGTTTTCATGCAAATCCCGTTTTCATCATGGTGCATACGTTCGCACACCTACTTATTAATCAATTGTCCTTCGATTGCGGTTATTCTTCCACTTCGCTAAGGGAGCGCATTTACTGCGGCACGGTCAGCGATTTGCATGCTGGAGTCCTCATCTACACAGCGGACTCTGATTCAGAAGGCTCTATGGGTGGCCTGTCTGAGATGGGAACACCGGATCGTTTCGCGGAAACTGTTCGCCGTGCTGTAGAGCGGAGTGAATGGTGTTCTGGAGACCCAGTTTGCCGCGAGCTCGAAGCTCAGGGTATCGGAGGAATGAACCGTGCAGCATGTCATGCCTGCTCGCTCGTCGCCGAAACTAGCTGCACGTTCTCGAACATCCTATTGAATCGGATTCTTGTTTCTGGACGAGGCGGAAAAAACGGGCGTGGCGTGGTTGAACCAAAGGGATTCTTCTCGCCAATGCTGGAGCAGCGCCGGTGAAATTTCCGAATCTAGCCGATCTCGAAAACGAACAACGTCGTATCTACGCATCAGCACCCACGACGGGTTCAATCCTGATTACTGGTGCGCCTGGAACAGGCAAAACGATCATGGCATTTCACCGGGCGCACAAGCTCCGCGAGCTGGGAGCCTTTCCTCAAGTAGTGATGAAGAACAAGGTACTGAAGGCGTACACGGATTCTCGGACAGGGGTTGCAATCGATGTCCCGGTCAGCACGATGGATCAGTGGATACATGCTTGGTGGAAGCGCTTCGGCGATACCCGCTACGCTCCGGGTGAGGGTTATACGAAGAACTGGGAAATGATTCTCCTGCGAGCGCGGGAAGTTTTATCAAGCTGGTCAAATGCCCCCGAGTGCCTAGGCTGGGGACATTTGCTAGTCGATGAAGGCCAAGATTTCCCGAAAGAGCTGTACTACGCTTTAGGTAGGCTTTCTCGAGACAAGACCCTCGAATCTAGGGCGCAATTGACGATCTTTGCGGATGACAATCAACGGATGGATATCGAGTCAAATAGCGAAACCAAGGAAATTAGAGAGTTTCTGTTGATTGAGGGAAACGCCGAAAGGAATTTTGTTCTCAAGAAGAACTTTCGAAACTCCCAAGAGATCGCTCGGTTTGCTTCGCACTTTCGAGTGTCAGCCAATTCTCATGAACTTGAGCTGCCAACCCGGCGAGGAGGGCTTCCACAAGTCATCTTTTCGCCAGAAGACAAGATCCTTATCCCATTCATTGAGCGCAAGATCAAGTCCAACCCGGGGCGTCAGGTTGGCGTCATCGTGCGCGGACTCAATAAGCGAGTAAAGCAGGTCTATAACAAGCTTAGCCATGCTCTGACTGGTTCCAATTTGAAAGTACAAATGTATCTTTACTCCGATCCGTCACATGCCGCTGACAATCTGGATTTCTCTCGACCGGATAGTGTCACCATTCTGAATGAGAAGTCGTCAAAGGGTTTGGAATTCGACATTGTTTTTTACGTTGGCCTTGAACACATTGATCTCAACGCTTCTGGTGGCCTAAACGAGCGGATGTCACTTTACGTGATGGCCTCACGCGCGCGTACAGACCTCACGATTGTCTTCAACGATTTGTCTCCTCAACACCCGTTGCCCGCTTCCGTGGGACTCATGCCCGCTCCACAAGCTGGGCTTTGCCGTTTCGCAGGGCTGGGAGACTGGGATGATCAGACGACAAAAACTCTTTTGAGCGGCGTCCAATGGACCGTGCCGCTAGTTGGATACGAGGGAAGCAAATGAAAAAAGGCAAAGGCCAAAAGATTACAAAGTCATCTGCAACGGAAGTCTTGATCCCGATGCACGCCGATAATTGGGCTTTATCTTTGGGCTCGGGCTACCTCGGGCCAGACCCGTCAAAGGATAGAAGTTCTGACATCCAGACGGGCCTGCGGAATCATATGATCGCATTCCGTGAATGCGTACCGTCAGCGGCTCTCAGCGGTGCATCTTCTGTCGTGCTCTCGGCCTCGCTAGTCGTGCCAACTGGACAAGAAGATCAAGAGGTCATATTCCTCAACGATCTTCTTCGCGTCACAGCCGTGAAAGCTGCAAGGTTTGAAAACGAAGATGAACGCAGGAACTTCATAGCGTCATACTCGTTGTTTCCAGATATTCCCTTAAGGCTAATCGAATGCGTCATTGGAGGGATCGAGAGGCCCCTTCTGGAAATCCAGATTCCTCCAGAGCCTATTGGGAAAGATTTGAGTTCTGCTCGAAAACGCAGAGACTATTTGGGCGGTCTAGCCGCAGGATTGATCACTCTCCTAGAAACGACGCCTTTCGAAGCCGAGGTTTCGCGGCTAATAGGCGCCATCGACAGTCCGGATAATGTTTACGAAATTGCTGCTGATTTACTTAAGTCGTTTCATCCCGATGCCACGCAGGAAGACGAGATGATTTGGTGTACTACCATCGAGGTTCTCTCTGAACGCGCAAGTGAACGGGGCTTCGATCGCGAGGAGCTACTTGAAGAGATCGCTAAGAGGGCGGCCCTTGCATCGGAGACACCTTCTGAAGCACTTAGGGTTTGGGTGGAGACGTGTCAAAAGGTCGTCCGTTCGTTGATTGACCCACCCGCACTCGATGATCGCAGAAGCATCGGACAGCGCGCCGCGTTAGGCGCAATTTTGGCTCCTGATTTTCAGAGTTCATCTATGCTTGGCACGACTATTGAGGTTGGGCCACGTGTGAAGGCGCTGGTAACGACCGCCGCATACGCGTTCGAGGGACTTTCGCGGGTTCCTGGGGAAACCAAGAGTAACCGTGAGCTGCTTGATCTGATCTGTGATCTAGCAGAGGCTCTTGACCATGGTCAATCTATTGAATTGCGACTCGTTCCCAGATCAATCACTAGCGAGTTGAAAGTTATTAGGAAGGTGCTTTTTGGCGGACGCCACGTGCTAACTACCGAACTTGAACCGAATGCCTTCGAACGGTTTGTCATCGAACAGGTTCGCAGTGGAACTGGTGTGGGGCTCTCACCAGAGGGACAGGCGATCGTGCCGAGAAGTGAAGGTTTGCATTCGGCCTTCATCGAGGACTACTTGTACCCGGACGGCCAACCAGGCGTGCGTATCGGTATTCCTGTAGGCGTAGGTACAAACAAGCGAACGGTTCCTGAACTCAACGCTTTTCTTTCAAGGGCATGGGAATTGGCTATTTCGGTCGGTCTCCGCGAAACCCTTAAAGGATCGCAGTATGTCGTGTTCGGCACCATCTCTTTGCTCGAGTTCAACTCGGCGTCGCTCACGCGAAACATCGAAAGGCTTGAGTGGGCAGAAAGACAACTGTCTACGCACGGGGTAAGCCCTGTCCGACCTATTCGGACACGAGCGAAACGAAAGACTCAGCCCAGCGAATCTGGAGAAGTTACAGCAAGTTGATCGTCAGCTTGAGAATCCCATAGGTGAGCGAAGCTATGAAACGCCAAGCTCGTACCGTACTGGGCCATGTTGTCCTCAATGTTGACGATGAGGCACTCCTCCTTGCCTCCATTCAGCTTGCCTCTGAGCCCGCGTCCAACCATTTGTTGATATAGGTTGGCACTAAAGGTGGGGCGGGCGACGTAGAGTGCGCGCACTGCGGGAGCATCAAATCCTTGTGTGAGGACGTTGAAGTTCGTCAAAACTCGAATCCTGCCTGATCGAAATTCTTCAATCGCGTCGGCTCGCGCCCCATCTGGCGTTTGCCCGGTGATACAAGCCGAAGGCACGCCCGCCAATGTAAGCAGACATGCCAATAACTCTGCATGCTGTACCGATGAAGCAAACAAGAGCATCGTCCAGTCTTTTGGCTTGCTAACCATGGACGTCAAGATGTTGATGTTCCGCTCATGATCACGGCCGATACGTTCCTCGAAATCAGGAGTAAGGCGTTTGTATTGCCTAAAGTGAGTCAGGTCGGCTGCTGTTGGCTCGATCGTGGCTCCGCCGAGTGTCTCATGTTGAACCCGCGCAAGAACTCCTAGCTCTTGGAGCGCTTCATGGGGATTAACACTGCCGAAAACGCCGGTATCAAGCTTTCGAGCGTCATAGCGCTCTACCAGTCTTCTCGACTCCTCTTCGTTTCCACGTTCTGGCGTAGCACTAAGGCCGATGAGGGGAGCCTTGTCTTTATTCCGATCCCGTCCAAAACCGGACCATTCCAACAGGGCTGTATAGCTCTTGGTGATGGAGGTATGTGCTTCATCAATCATTAATACTCCAACATCCTTGAGCCAGTCGTAACGTTCGTCTTTACATGCACCGTCAAGTTTTGCCATGGTTGCTACGACGATCTGTATTCCATCAAGCTGGCTCACATAATTCGGGCCCCATAGGCGACTGATGTTGAGCATTGAGGGCATACCGATGGCCGACCAAGCATCGCGCCAAGTCTGCACTGCCTGTTCACATAGTTCATCTTGTTGTGCCACCCAGAGAACCGGTCTAGTGATGAGCCCCGCTGAAATGCCTTTAATCAACCCTTGTACGGCTACCCGCGTCTTACCGGCGCCCGTTGGCAGAGAGATGAAGGCGCGGTAGCCGCCAACTCCGACGAACACTTCTTGCATCCTGTTCGTGATTTCTTCCTGAAAGGAATGAAGAGGAGGTAAAGGTTGAGGACCTCGGACTTCGACAAGTGGCTCACGACGCGGAGAAGGAGTGCCTGCAAACTTGTCGCTGAATCCGAGACTACGGGCAAACTCCCGTGCGCGTGGACTTCCAGCCCAATTGGTCGGTGGAGCAAAGCCGGCAGTCGCGAGCTCTTCACGATAGACGCGGAGCACGTCGGTTCCATAGAGGGCCAATGCTACCTCGCCAACTTCCGCTTCAGATAGCTCTTTGCCGTTTCGATCCGCTTGTACCGCCTCCATGAGGTTGACCGGTAGCTTACGCCGGAGAGCGTCCACCGAAAGGCACTCCACTAGCTTATGAGGGATAGATTCCGAAGTTAGTATCCTTGCTAACCGCTCGGGGCTGATTTTATCGGACTTCAGTATTGCCGCAGTGCCCGACTCCGAGTCGCCGCTGAACTTTGAGGCGAAACTCGCTATTTCTGATTCGCTGATTGCTGCGCCAGTGCTTTGCACAAGATCGCGGAAAAGCTCGGTGTCGCTGAGGGACTCATCAAAGTACGCTAGATTGCCAGCAAGAACAAACCTTCTGGATTCAACTTGCTTGCCTCCCTCCGAGATCTCGTTCACCAATACTGACGTGCAGGATATTAAAAAGATGTTTGCCGGAAGCCTTTCCGCCAACAATGGAAAACGATCTGCTAGCGGAACTTCGGGTCCAGGGTCAACGGGAGATATTTCGACTGCCACCTCCGACCTAGCAATCATCAAACCCCAACGGGCGGCTAGTATCTGCGCTTCAGCGGTATTGGCAGGTAGATACGGCGTCTCTGCGACCCGAAGAGCGTGAACGTCAATCATGCTGACGGCGATTGACACTGTACCTGGAGGGCGATTCTGGTACGTGTCCCCAAGAACACACCTAATCGCTTTAGGGGCAGGCACAACGAGAGAGGCTTTCGCATATAACTTCGCGAGAGCGCTCTCGTCATCAACCGAAAGAGATGTCTCGACCGCTTGTTCCCAATCGGCATGTTTCATAGTGGTGCGGAGAGCAAGACGGTCCGAGATATCCAGATCCAATTCTGCTACCGGTAGGAACAATCGCATCTCCGAAAGATGTGCAGATAATGCTTGGCCAATGGGCTTGATGCCCTCACTTGTGCGCACGTAGCCCCTTCGCCTAAGAAGCCATAAGGCAGGCGAAGGGCTGATCTCGACTGGATCGTATGCTTTCACCGTCGAGTGATACATCTTCCAGAGAGGATCAGGCAGTTCAAGTGCAGCGTGAGTAAATTCCGCTTTACCCTCGACTGACAGCTGGTCGAGCACGGGCAATGGCCCAATGCTTTTGTATCTGTCAAACACGAGGCGTTTTGAGTCCTGCGGTCTGGTCTTCGATTTCGCTACGAATTGGTCAATTGCGAACTGGCGGTAAGCGCTTAGCAATGGCCCCGGCGTTAAAACGTACTCTGGAACGGCGTCGTTTACCGCTCCGAGGGAGCCAAGTAAGTCCAGGTGTTTGGCGTGGTACTGAACGTCAATGGTCACTTCGTCTTCTTCGTTCGCGAGGCGGGGCACGATTGGTCCAGGTAGCAACGTTTGGCCGATCGGTCGGAAGGTGCCGTTCGCCGTGCGGACCATCAGCTTTCCTTGAGTAGCCGGCTCAGTTAGATGACGAAGTGCGTCGTTGCCTGCGCGCTCCGCGAGTTGCCAAAAGCGGTTCCAATGCTGATCCTTGTATGTTTCGAAACCCGTATTGATTAGGGCGGCGAGTTCGCCTGACGGATTCACTACCCTTACGTCAAAACTGAAGAGCGCCCTCAAGGCTGCTTTATCGCTTGCGACTCCTGAGTGAACCACGGAGGCTTCCGCTGTTGTGAGGTCGTACTCGCCTGGCAAAAAGAGGTGATGAGGATCGGGTGATACGAAAACATTGTCTTCCGTTAGGACTATCTTTGCTGTCCTGATGCCTTCCATCTCGAAATCATTGTCGAGAAGCAATTCAGCACAGCGAAGCGCAGCCACTGAGGATCTAACGTTGCCTTTCTGAATCAGCGCCTCTAACCAGATCTGTACAGGGGCAACTTGAGCGGTAGATGGTGCCAACCTTTCTATGCGTCTTCTACGTTGAGCGCGCTCTGTTGAAAGGTGGTTCCAGCGCCGACCCCGAGTTTCGCAACTGCTCCAGAGCTCAAGTGCCGCTTGAGGAAGTTCGCGTGGCGAAAGCTTAAGCCGATCTGGGGTTCTGAGTTTCCCGTCCTGATCAGGCACTGACGGACTTATCTTTGCCAGTTCGTAAACAACATCACTCAAATCACGGTCTGCCCAGTCTATGGGCTCCTGTCCGGGCAGCATGTCGAGGATCACACCTGGATCGTCCGATGTCGTGAGTTCCGGCAGGCTCTCAACAACCAGAGCGGCAGCGGCTCGGATGAGTTGGAAATTGAAAGCCCCGGGAAGAAGATGTAAGCGGTCTTCGTTCGTTTTCCACGGGGCGTTGACGATTCCCGAGAGAGTTGTTTGCTGTTGAGTTGGAAAGAAAGCCCAGAAAGCGCCCCGTGGTGCGGCGCGTTCAAGCGGAACTGCCCAACTGATTGGGATTTCGCCTCGACTCGCGCGGTCACCAGCGTCTGCCCGTGCTCTTTCATCAGGGATAACGACTGTTTTGAAGACTTTCCAGTTGATAGCTCGCCCCTGTTCGTTCAGGGTGAGGATTCCTGGCGCCCGCTTCACGGTAATCAAACGATCAGCGCCACCGTCCCGTTGATCTTGCAGCCTGAGCGACGCAACATGCGGTGCGAACAGCAGGAACTCCGCGGGGAAGTCTCGCAGGGAATTCTTGAGCCAGCTGTGATCTCCAGATAAGGGCAACTTCACCACCGTGGTCGCCCAACGAAGGAGGCTTTCAAGGGTCGGATCATCCGCTGCAGCGCTCCGCGCGTCCAATGGCTGCGCGATTCGTAGGATCGGCAGCCTGTTATTTCCCTGGCACAATGGCCGGATGTGCCTCTCTGCTAATTCCTCACTAAACCCGAAGGATCCAGACTTGCAAAAGAAAGAGGGATTACGACTAAGCCCAAGCACGGACTTGAAGCCCATACCGAAGCGACCAATCTCCGCTCCGCGCTTGTTTGAAACGCTGGAACTCAGGATCACATCGACGCCCTCAGTCTCAATCGGGGCTCCCTCGTTCGCACAGTAAAGTGCGTTTTCCGTGACAAGCAATTCAATTCGACCGGAAGTGGCGAGCATGGCATCGGCCCCATTCTGAACGAGCTCGTACAACTGCCGCTGACCGTACCCTCCGTAGATGATTCCTTCCTCAATGCCCGCATGTTCATTGATGAGCTTCGGGTTCGCTCGATAAGCGTCAAGGCAACGTTGACTCTCGATCTCTACATGCCTGGACACGGTGCTATTCATTGCGCAGTCGTTTCTCCTGAGACTATCTACCCTATCCCAAACCCTGATTTCTGGGCTAAGCCTTATTAAAACAGTGGTATGTCTGAGTCCAGCTAGGTGTAACAGTTTCAATGAAGCGGTACATTGGAGGGATGAACTTGATCGAGACCTTAAGGGCCAAAGCGGTACGTCATGAACGCGGCAAGATACAGTCCTTCGAGGATAGACGGTCAGTTCTGCTTGGGCATCTGGCATCGACATCGGGGCGGCTCACCGCGAAGCAGATCATCGATCTTGGCGATCACCTGTCTGCCGTATTCCAATTGCCAGAAGCTCTTAATAATCGAACCCCGTCCGGCCTAAATGCAGGTGGCTCGATTTGGACCGCGCTGGTGGGCTACTACCTCAACCTTTGCTTAGCCGGAACCGATGCAATCGCATTGACCGGCTCCTTCATTCCCAAGAGCCTCAAGCAAGCCCTCATGGTTACTCATTCCAGTTCTGCATCTACAAAGCTCAACTCTGACATCGACCTGATCGTTGTTAACTTGCCAGGCGCGTCCCTGCAGCACAGCCCTGCACGGCGAAATCCGAGCGCACTCTTTTCGGAGTTTTTTGAGGAAAACTTTCGGAACAGCTCCGCAATCATCATTCAAACAAAGACAAATTGGAACGACAATTCGCAGATCCCTATGCTCTGGAACCTCGTTTACAAGCTGGCGGTAGGCGGGCAGGTTCCTCAGGACGGGATGTCAATTGGGACGGGGCCGTTTCACATAACCGCCCTGAAAGGATTTGGATACGCTTTTGCCACGGTACCGACGCAAAAAAGATTTGTCTCTGTTCAAGCCGAACAGCACTCCTGTCGTCAGGGTTCGGGCAATGTTGACAGGCGCTTACTGGGGACGGCCGTCAAAACAAGGCATCATCTCGTCGCTGAAGGAATTCTTCAACACCGCTTACAACAGGACAAACCAATGTTTCCCCGAACCTCACACGATCGGCGCAGGCTATGTGCAGAGGTGAAGAACAAGCAAGGTATCGTAGACATCGAGGCCTTTGACCTGTTTCGATAAGAGACTGCAGGATCATCGACCTCTGAAGTTTCGACCGACGGGAGTGAAATGCCAATCAGGGCTCTGGAACGCCGAGAAGAGCATACAAGAGAGGTTCTCGCAGGTCTTGTCGGGGAAGTCGCCCTATTGATGCCGACGGCAACTGGACTTAGGAAGTCCATTCTCGACGCGACGATACAAATGCGATCCCTCTTGAAAGAGTCTGGAATCCACGACTACGCAGCGCAAATGCAAGGTGACCTTGGAAAGGTCCTAATCAACGCAGTATTCCTTTCAGAATCAAACAAGATCTCATCTACGGCTAGCCTCTACCGTCCACGCACGAAACATGGTGATCCAAGGATTTGGTTTCGAGGATTGCCATCCTTCGCAGGTCCGGACGAGATTCTTGGGGTCTTTCTTTACGTCGGCGTAATCTACCTAATTAATCTTAGCCAGGTCACCGTTGAATCCATCCGTGAAACTAGAAAGACTGATCTCAGTGAGTTTCTTGAGCAGGTTCGCCGAGATAAGGACCGAGTCTCAGATGAGCTATTGAGTAAGTTACGAGTCATTGCCTCCAGCGGTCCACTTCGAGCGGTTTGCGAAGGCGATACGGCAGTAGGTAGAACCCTTGAGCATGCCCTCGGAATTTTACAGAACCCATCGAAGCAGCCCGACTACCTCGGCATTGAGCTGAAAGCATATAGAGGTAAGCCTAAGCAGGAAAATCGTGCCGGGCTCTTCTCACAGGTTCCCAATTGGTCGATGAGCCGCCTCAAGTCCAGCGCGGAGTTTCTTCGAGAGTTTGGCTACGAGCGACGCGGGCTTCGCCGTCTTAACTGCACCGTCTCCGCCCGGATTGCCAACTCTCAAGGGCTCAGATTTCGATTGGATATGGATGAAGAGGTGCTTCACGAATTTCACCAGCCCACCAACTCCGATTGCGCAATATGGGCTTTACCTCACCTTCACGCGCGGCTGCTTGAAAAGCACCGAGAAACCTTTTGGATACGAGTCCGGTCGACACATTCAGAGGGAATCGAATACTTCGATCTGGAGTCTGTTCGGCATACGGAAAAACCGAGTGTCGTGCAATTCAATGCGTTACTGGGCCTTGGGTCGGTCACGATGGATCACGTGATTAAGGAAACAGCGAGTGGTGGGGCAAAGGACCAGGGATATCTCTTCAAACTGAACAAGCGCGATATTCCTGTGTTGTTCGCGCAGCCCCGCGATTACTCCTTCGGCCAAATTGGTGAAAATACACCTCTTGCTATCAGCAAGTTAGCCTAAAAAAGCCAGGTGGAAAAGTTTTTTGCTAGACTGCCTCTAGTGCAGTGGTTTTGCAACGGAGGTTCCCCATGCGTTCAGACGGCAAACTCGTTTTCGTGGATCTTTTTGCTGGTTGCGGAGGGCTTTCCCTCGGTCTAGAGCAAGCGGGACTTCATCCCATTCTCTTCTCAGAACTAAACAAATCTGCAGCCGAGACATATATCGCGAATCGAGCGGACATGAGAGACCTTTGGGTGCCTGATGTCTACGATTTGGATAAGAAGGAGCTGTCTTCGAAATGGTGGCCCAAGTGGCACGCTCAAGGCATTGCGGACGGAGAGGTCGATCTCGTTTGCGGGGGACCGCCCTGCCAGGGCTATTCCGGAATCGGGCACAGGCGCTCGTACAAGGTCGAAAAGGCGGATATTCCTTCGAACCATCTCTACCTTCAGATGATCGAGGTTATCAAGGCTGTTAAGCCCAAGATGTTTCTATTTGAAAACGTGCGTGGAATCACCTTCGGACGGTGGACAGATACCGGCCAAAAGGGGGAAATCTGGAGCGAGGTGCAGGCCTCCTTTAAGAAGCTGTCTGGATACTACGTGCCGGATGGCGTTCAATTGAATTCAAGCGATTATGGCGTTCCTCAACGGCGTCCGAGAGTGATGATTGTCGGGATACGGAAGGATCTGGTTCATCTTTTCAAGAAGGATCCTCAGGGAGTGGCCGAAGGCCTGCTACCTTCCAAGCTCGAAGGGGTGATGCCTCCCAATCTGAAAGATGTGCTTGGCGATCTAATGGATCCCCTCTACATGGAAAGGGACGCAACCGTCGCTTACCCAGGTTCTCCTAAGACAGCAACGCAGAAGTATTACCGGCAATCTCAGTGTTGTTCTTGTGTCGCCCAAAAAGGCGATCCCCTCACCGACCACGAGTATTCGCAACATAAGCCAAACATCAGGGCCAAGTTTCTTCACATGATCGATAATGAGGGGGCGATTCCGGAAAAGATGCGGACGAAGAAGTTTGCACAGAGAGTTCTGCCCGCCGTCTGGGGAGCGCAGGGGCCGTCACTCACGGTGACTTCCTTGCCAGACGATTTCGTACACTACGAACAGCCGAGAATACCCACCGTACGGGAATGGGCTCGACTGCAAACTTTTCCAGATTGGTATCAGTTCAAGGGCTCGCGAACTACCGGGGGATCGCGCAGGGCGGGTATCCCCACTGAGGGGGTTTGGGATAGAGAAGTACCTAAGTACACCCAGATCGGTAACGCAGTCCCGGTGAAACTCGCCCATGAAATTGGCAAACATCTTGCGACGATCCTCAATAGCGAGTCCGCGGTTCAGATCCGAAAGAAAGCGCCAGCCAAACAAGAGAACCTTGCATTGGTTTAGCTCGCACTTGATGAGCTGGTTTGCCAATAACAAGCGCATCTTCCCATGGCGGGCGTCCGACGCGAGTCTCTTCGTTCAGGTCGTTTCCGAAGTATTGCTCCAAAGAACCCGCGCGGAAACAGTTGCGAAGTTTTTTCCCTCGTTTGTGTTGAAATATCCAGACTGGAAGAGCCTGAGTGAAGCTTCAAACGCCGACCTGGAAAGATTTCTAAAGCCCATAGGGCTGTGGAGACGCCGTGCATCTTCTCTGAAGAATCTTGCCTGCGCAATGGCTGCTAGACATGGCGTCTTCCCTCTCGGTCGCGTTGAAATCGACGCACTGCCAAACGTGGGTCAATACATCGGGAATGCGATAGAAATGTTCAGCTTCGGGAAGCCTGTGCCCCTTCTTGACGTGAACATGGCACGTTTACTTGAGCGATTCTTCGGCTCACGGATATTGGCCGATATTCGTCACGATCCTTATCTTCAACGTTTGGCCGGCCGCGTTGTCGATCTGCAAGAACCTAAGCTGATGAACTGGGCAATTCTGGACTTCGCCTCAAGCGTTTGCAGCATCAAACCGCGATGCGAAACCTGTCCACTCCGAAAAAGATGCAGCTTTTATAAAGCCAACGCGCTAGAAACAACGTCCGGAAAGAAGCTCTTAACGAATGCTTCCGAGTTCGGCCTGTCCCCGCAAACGAAACGGGGCACGGCAGTACGTCCAATCTCTAACTCCACGACAAAACAGGAATAGGTGTTCCAGCTTTCTCGTGCGCCCTCTTCTATCCCTTCCCGCAGGCCTTCGAGATCTTCTTCCGAAAGCTCGATTCGGTTGCGGTGGTCTCGTCTAGATCGAGAGACGAAGCAAGGAAGCGGAGTGCAGGTTCGCTCAGAAGCGAGGAAGCTCTTGGCGAAGGATGCGTCGTAAACCTTCAATCAGCGTAGCCGAAGACGGCCGGAACTGCCCCGTGCGGTTTCTGGGAGCGATTCCGAATGCGGCAGACTGTATAACCAATATGGCGAAGCGACTCTCAAAGCACGGAGAACTCGACCTCTATTAAGAAGCGAGTGGTTGTGGGTACCCGCCAAAGCATGTTGCCGCGTGGATACAAGCGAACCAAGCCTCCGTTATGGCATAGAAGAGGAAGAGAGCCAAACTTCAATATCTAGGTAAACCCGCCGGAGAGCTTACGCTCCTCAGTTGGTGATTTTCAAGAGTCCGGGAGACATGTCGCGGGCTCTTTCCTTTCGATTCCCCAACCGACTGTTAGCCTGGAGGCCAGTTCATATGTCGGCCACCCAGCAGATGCAAATGAAGATGATTGACGGTCTGGCCGCCATCATCGCCGGTATTGACGACGATTCGGTAGCCTTTGCTCAGATTCTCGTCCCGTGCGATCTTCGTCGTTGCAGACATAAGCGAGCCCAAAAGCGCGGCGTGCTCAGCCTCTGCCTTTGCGATCGAAGATATGTGCTGTTTCGGGATGATCAACAGGTGAGTTGGAGCCTGAGGGTTAATGTCCGGGAAGCCGATACAGAACTCGTCCTCGTAAACGCGGTTTGCCGATATGTCTCCGGCCACTATTCTGCAGAAGAGACAATCGGAAGATGCGACATTGCTCGGCGTGATCTTCATTATGGTCGAAGGTAATTTGGATGCTGGCCTGCTGTCCAGAAACCTCTTCGGTTTCTCCCCGCCGATCTCATCCCGCCATCCCGGCCGGCCCTCGCTCGCCGGCTACGCGGCAGAAGACGTTCGCGATAGAGAGGTCCGCGCCTCCTTTATTTCCCCACTCCAACCAAGACCCCAACGGCCGCTGCTGCGCAGCGGTTTTAGGGTGACACGTCACCCCAGAATGGGAGCTGCACAGTAACCCGCGGTTGGCGATCGGGAACTTGCTGAAAACGCGAGGGCAATAGAAAAAGTATAAGAAACGCGGTACTCTTGAAGCGATCGCAGGTTGCTGACGGGGAACCATATGAGTTCCGATCCCTTAGCCCGCTTTCGGCCACGCTGCCCGAAACTGTGCAACGCGCAGGCGATGTGTGGCCTGTGTTCTCCCCTGGTTGCTGGCGGTGATCTATGAAGCCGCCGCTCCGTACAAAATCCGTTGGTACTAAAGTGAGCGAGGCCGAATTCGCCACGCTGGAGGAGCGAGCGCGTTCGGCGGGGCTGACACTGTCGGAGTGGGTCCGGGACGTGCTCCTTTCCGCACCACTGGACGGGGGAGTGGAGTCTGGCGAGGTCATCCTGGCTGAGTTGCTGGCCCTACGGTCTCTGTTCTTAAACCTGAGCTTTCGCACAGCTAAGGGCGAGCCGATGGTTGAGTCGGAGCTGCGCGGTCTGATCGAACGGGCGGATGCCACGAAGGTAGAGAGAGCACGTGAACGCCTGCAGGCCGCCCGTTCGGTCCTGCGGAAAACCCAATCGGAGGAGGTCGAAGGGGATGGCGGAATGGGGGCGTAAAGAGTACTCGAAAGCATGGCCGAGCCAAACGCCGGTGTGGACTTGGGCGGCGATCCTGCTGACGGGCGTGTTCCTTGCCGGCGCGCTGACGATGCAGTACAGGGAGCGATGGACAGCGGCGCAAAAACTGTACCTAACCGATTATCTTAGGAGCGGAACTCTAGGCCGGGGATCGCCGACCGCGACGGGGAAGTACACCTTGCTGGAGGCCGTCGTGGGCAAGGGCCAACGGCTGCTGATCGATGACGAGATCGAGCCGGTGACCGGGCCGGACGGGAGGCACGGGTACCAGCTGACGGATGAGGGCGTAAGCGACGGCATTTTGCGGTTGCAATATGTGACCGGGACGTACAACGACCGAGGGCTGCACACGCTGCTGGGACGGTTCGTGTTCAAAGATCAAAGGACTCGGGACCTGGCAAAGACGCCGGCGGAATGGACGGCAGGGTTCTTCGTCCTGTCACTGTTGGTTGCGGTTCCGAAGGACCGTGCGCGGCGGATGGTTTGGAAGCATGGTCGGCGGTTGCGCGGCCCGGAGTTAGTGAGGACGGCGGAGTTCAACGCGAAGCTGGGTCGTCCCGATGGCATTGCGTTCGTCAATGAGGAGCAGAGTTGGTCGGACCGGCTTGTGCATAAAAATCTTAGCCGCTGGGTACGTATTCCGCGTGACCGCGAGGCGATGCACTTCCTCATCGTGGGCGACAGCGGCACCGGCAAGAGTGCGACGATCCGGCAGCTTCTCTCGCAGATCGCCGACCGTGGCGAAGCCGCAATCGTATACGACCCTGCGATGGAATATCTGCCGCAGTTCTATAAGGAAGGACGCGGCGATGTGGTGCTGAATCCGCTCGATGCCCGATGTCCGTTCTGGACACCTGGCGATGAGGTTCCCCACGAAGCAGAGGCCCTGACCTTAGCTGTTAGCTTGTTTCCGGATCAGGGGCGAGAGAACCGCTTCTTCGTCGAAGCTCCACGCAAAATCTTCGCGCACTTGATCAATCTCCGACCGACTCCGCAAGAGCTTACATACTGGATGAGCAACGCAGACGAGATCGACAAACGAGTCGAAGGAACAGAGATGGCGGCCATGATCGACCGTGGCGCAGCGAACCAGCGAAGCGGTGTTCTGGGGTCCCTTAACATGGTCGCCGACGCGTTCAAGCTGCTCCCGACAGAGAGCGAAACTGACCGACGATGGAGCACCGTCGAGTGGGCGCAGCAGCGCAAAGGATGGGTGTTTATCACATCGAAACCGACGATGCGCGAGCGGATGCGGCCACTGGTGAGCCTATGGCTCGACCTGCTGGTGCTGCGGATGATGAACGACGACACGGCTCGACGCAAGACCTGGTTCGTGCTCGACGAGCTGGCGAGCTTACAGCATCTCCCGCAACTCAAAACGGCGGTGACAGAGAACCGCAAATCGAATAACCCGATGGTACTTGGCTTCCAGGGTAAAGCGCAGGTCGAGGCACTGTACGGACATGTTGCGGAGGCAATGTTGAGCCAGCCAGCGACGAAGATCTTCCTGAAGACGAGCGAGCCGCATGCATCCGAATGGATCTCAAAAGCCATTGGAGAGATCGAGGTAGAACGCTTCCGCGAGTCGCGCGTAAAGGGCGCATTTCCCCGCGGGCGCGAGAGCGAACAGCGTGACATAACTCGTGAGCCATTGGTCATGGCATCCGAAGTTGGTGGACTCGATCCACTGCACGGCTATCTGAAGCACGGCAATCTGGTGGTACAGATGCGCTTCCCGTACATGGAGCTGGCAAATCATGCGGAGAAATTCATCGAGCGAAAGTTAACGCCATTGGTTCCGGTGCCAATAGCAGCAGAGCCTACGGCTGTTGCGGTTGAAAAACCGGTCATGCAGCCTGCCCCGCAACGGAAGTCGCCGCAGGGAGTTTTAAAGAAGCAGGAACAACAGCCAGCGAAGGTGAACGAGCAACATCCATACTTCGAGTGAATCGCTTATGGTGACACTTTCCAAACCGATCAGCTCCGGCCAGGCGCAGGCGTATCACAAAGCGGAGTTTGCCAACGCCAAAGAGAACTACTACACCGAAGGCGAACGTGTGCGCGGCGAGTGGCAGGGCCGGCTTGCGGAGCGGTGGGGGTTGTCCGGCGAGGTGCAGGAGCAACAGTTCACAAGATTGTCCGAAGGCCAGCACCCATCGACCGGAGAGCAGCTTGTGCGTCATCAAACCGCGCGTGAGTATGAGAATGAGCGTGGCGAGATGGTGCGGACGATGGAGCATCGTGCCGGCTGGGATGCGACATTCAGCGCACCGAAGTCTGTATCGCTCACTGCCTTGGTGGGCGGCGACAGTCGTGTGTGTGAAGCCCACCAGGAGAGCGTCAGGACAGCGCTTGACGAGATGGAGAAGTACGTCCAGGCCCGCATAGGTGGCATCGCTCCGGCTCAGACGACGGGTGCATGGGCTGTCGCTAAGTTCGAGCATGACAGTAGCCGACCCGTTGGTGGCTATGCCGCGCCGCAACTTCACACGCACGCGGTGGTATTCAACCTCACCGAGACTGTTGATGGAAACACTCGGGCTCTGCAGCCGCAGGAGCTGTACAAGACGCAGCAGTATGCGACGGCGGTCTATCGCTCGGAGCTGGCATCGCATCTGCAGGGGCTGGGTTACGAGATCGAACGTGGCGAACACGGACAACCAGAGATCAAGGGGTACTCGCGCGAGTATCTGGAGGCGTCGAGCCCGCGGCGGCAGCAGATCGTCGATCACATGGAAGCCCGCGGGACTTCGGGAGCTGGCGCTGCGCAGATCGCGGCCCACCGGACGCGCGATGCAAAGCAGCCGCTCTCCCATGAAGAGGTCCGTCAACGCCATCAGCAGTTGGCCGTCGAGTACGGTGAACAGCCCCAGCGCCTGCTCAGAGAAGCAGCCCGGCGAGATGTCGTAATGCTAAGGCCCGAGTCTTCGCAACGTGCGGCACAAGAGGGCATGAGTTACGCTCGAGAGCGTGGTATGGAGCGCGAAGCTGTTGTGGATGAGCGTTCTCTCATGAGAGATGCGTTGAAACACACGATGGGCGATGCTCGTCTGCCGCAGATCCGCGTCGAATTCGATCGCCGCTCTGCCGACGGGAACCTGATTGAGGTTGAGCGCAGAGCCGGAGTCGGATCTCGTGCGTACACGACCCATGAGATGCAGAGATATGAGCGGGAGATGATCGAGCGCATGAGACAGGGAAGAGATGCACGCGAGGTGTTGGCCGACGGGAGAGTACGGCAGCAAATTATGGCAGAAAACGGGCATCTCAGCGTGAGCCAGCGGCACGCGGTCGAAGCGGTGCTGACAAGTCGTGATCAGATGATGGCCCTGGAAGGTGTTGCGGGAGCAGGGAAGACAACATCACTAACCGTAGTCCGCGACGCTGCGGAGGGTGCAGGCTATGGGGTTGAGGGTCTCGCTCCAACGTCGCGAGCCGCGAAGAAGCTCGCCGAAGCTGGCATCGAGACGCAAACCTTGCAATGTTACCTTGCACGCGGAGAACAGGTCGACGACAGTCAAAAGCGATTCTACGTCGTCGACGAATCGAGCATGGCAAGCACACAGCAGATGCACACGTTTGTGCGGCGGCTAAAGGAGAATGATCGTGTGCTTTTTGTCGGTGACACGCAGCAGCATGAGGCTGTCGAGGCTGGGCGGCCTTATGCGCAGTTGCAGGAGGCGGGTCTGCGCACGGCTCATCTCGATGAGATCATTCGGCAGAAAGACCCCGTCCTGAGAGAAGCTGTCGAGCAGCTCTCACGAGGCGAAGTGCGCGCAGCGATTGGCAATCTTGACCAACAAGGCCGTGTGGTCGAGATCAAAGATCGTGAAGGGCGTATCAGTGAAATAGCGCATGAGTACGTACGCTTTCCTCAGAGCAGCTTGGTCATCTCGCCTGACAATGAATCTCGCCGCGAGATCAATCAGCGCATCCATCGCGCGATGCAGGCAGAGAACAAAGTCAGCCACGAAGAGCATCGCGTGCACGTGCTAAATGTACGGCAAGACATAACCGGCGCAGACCGGCAGCATGCGCAGAACTACGAGAAAGGGGATGTGATCCGGTATTCGAAAGGAAGTAAGCCTCTCGGTTTGCAGGCTGGAGAATACACCCGGGTGACAGCCACGGATCGAAAAACGAACATCGTGACTGTCAAGCGTCGCGGCGGCGAAGAACTGAGTTATGATCCGCGGCGTCTGCAGGGTGTGACTGTCTATCGCGACCACGAACGCAGCTTCGCCATTGGCGACCGTGTGCAGATGACGGCGCCGTTTTATGAACAGAAGCTCGCAAACCGGGAGCTAGGCACGGTCGAGCAAATTGACAAAGACGGCAATCTGAAACTGAAGATGGACTCAGGCAATGAGGTCAATTTCAACGCGAGGAAGCATCCGCATCTCGACTATGGCTATGCGGTGACGAGCCATAGCAGCCAGGGGCAGACCGCAGACCGGGTACTGATTCATGTGGACTCCTCGCAAGCCCTTGGTGAGTTGCTGAACAGTCGCATGGCTTACGTCTCAGTCTCGCGTGCGCAGTTCGACGTCAAGATGTATACAAACGATGCTAAGACGCTCGGGCAGGAGTTAAGCCGGAATGTAACGAAAGCCACAGCACTCCAGGAAACTTCTCAGCCTCAAGAGACGGAACAGCGCATCGGGCCGCAGGCTGTTGATCTAGAAATATCGCAGGGTCTCCGCATGAGTTGAAACCAACTGCGAGGTTCAAGAGCACAACCACTCGGGTGGGTTTACATGTACGGCTTTGTCGCAAATCTTCTGGAGTGAGACCACCAAATTGCCGGGGTTAGTGCAGCATCTGACTCTTTGCGCTCACCCCCGAGTGCCCCCAGGTGAATTTTTGCCTGTTACGTCAGTTATGTCTCAAAGTTTTGCGCCAAATAATCCCCAGTCAATATGTACAGAGGAAAATCCGTTCGCCAGAACAGGCGGTCGCTATTGACACGCGGTAAAACTTGCGATATGACTTGCTTCTGATAATTATAGAGATTCGATCGCGGTAAACGTAATTCCGTGTAACGCGATGAACTTTACAATCATGGTTTACAGATAATTGAATATTTCTTCCGGGCCTTTCTACAAAATAAGTTGAGCCGAACATTTTGTCAGAGGTGCATAAATGCCCCGATATTCACTGCCTATGTTGATTTCGACTTTGCTTTTGGTGTCTTCATACAACCTAAAAGCACAACCAGCCGCTGCTACCACACCTACGACAAATGTTTCTACGCCAGGACAGCAGATTGCTACGATTGAAGGTGTTCCTACGGCTGCAACTGCAGCAAGCCCCCTGATTGGAATCGATGCGTCGGGCAACCTAGATCTATCGGCAGTGTCAAAACTCCTGGCTCAAACCGTGTGCCAGTTGGGTTCATCGCCCTCATGCAACCTCGATAACAAAAGCACATATGTCGTCATCCACGTTCTTGTCTGGGGAGATCCCGCTCCCGGGGGGGACCCCAACACCGCAGTCCAGTCCATAAAGACGACGAATTGGTATGTCTACAGGAATTATGGGACTCGTAAATGGAACAGATGGGGTCAGGGCGATTTCAGCGGCAACAATCGTTTATATGGTGCTTCGAAGATCGTGCTTCTCTACTTACATCTCAATGCAAGTGATTTTGGCCCCCACCCTTACAGCGTGCGTTACCAATTAACGATAGCAAAGAGAATTCCGACGAACCTTCAAGCAGTCTCGCAGTTAGCACAACTGATTATCCCCTCCTCCAAAGTTGCCGCAGCGCCGACGAAAAGCAATCTATGGGGGGGAGGAGTGATCGATGTCGGTTACAAGACTAGCGATATTAAGGTGGATTCATTCCTTGAGACTCCATCGACCACTGGCGCTTCGACTGCAGTCTCCACAAAGTTATCGCCAACTTACTCGCTGATAAATGAGCCGAAGGAATACTGGGACGTGAGCGTCGCAGTGCCCGTACACAGCGTAAGTTCACTGCAGTACACAAGTTCAAATAACACCGTAGTACCTACCCAGATAAGTAAACAAAACGTCTTCGCGGCTCTAGACTTATATTTCCCGCCAATAGACTTAGCTGGGTCTAACTATAGCCTTATTCCGCACCCAATAGTAGGAGTGTCAATGGCGAGTCAACCATTGCATTCGATTCTTGTGGGAGGAGCCATAGGCTTTTCGTTTGCCGAAGTCTATGTTGCAAATGATTTTGTCAAACAACAACTCTTGAACGGGGTAACTTCAGGTGGTGCCGCGACTCCGGCACAGCTGGCAGCAGCTTCCAAGTATAGCTTCACTTCTCAATTCACGATTGGAATAAATCTTCCTATTAAAGCCGCTGTGAGCGCTCTGCAGAAAGCCACAAAATGAATTGCTTACGAATGCCAGAGTTGAACTTGTCTGAACTCTTTCAAAGGCAAAATACCCCGCACGAGATCTGTCGAACCCCGTTCTTGAACCCGTCAGAGTCAACGCGAAAGGTGGAAGTCTCTTATAGATCGAGGTGGGTGCAGTGAGGAGGCGAAATGGGTAAGCTTTATCGCATAATAGTTCACATTTTTATATTTTTCGTCGCGCTCACCATAAAAAGCACTGCACTAGGCGGTCACCAACCAACCGCCATGCCACCTAATGTCGTTCCGTGGACAATTCTTATATTCATGAACGGTGATAACAATCTAGAACCAGATGCCCTGATGAACTTTGGCCAGTTAGCCAAGATCGGCGGCAATGCGGACGTCAATGTCGTCGTTCAACTCGATAGGATCGCGAAATATGCTCATACTCAACCTGACTGGGCGCAAACTTTGCGCTTTCGTGTCACAAAAGGGATGAAGCCTCTACCTTCTAATGCTATGGAGGATATCGGCGAAGCAAATATGGGCGATCCAAAAGTTTTATCCGACTTCGTGACTTGGGGGCAGAGTCATTTTCCGGCACAGCATTACATGCTAATCATTTGGGATCACGGCCAAGGGTGGCGACTCTTCCTAAACACACTCCTCACAAAAGAACGCTCAATGAGACACTCTCGTGCGTATGCCCCGACTGACAATGCTGTCAGTCAGCGATCTGCTACCACCGCGCTTCGATCAGGGGTGGGAAAGGCTGATAGTCAGGGTATCACCGCGCCACTCAACAGTGCTCCAGGAGCAACATTTCGATCCGCTTCAAATGATGAAACTAATAATGATCAGCTTTACGACAGTGAGATTGAATCAGGGCTGAAAAGTGCACTTAACGGTAAGAAGATCGACGTCATTGGCTTTGATGCCTGTTTAATGTCAATGCTTGAGGTCGGCTATGCTTTGCGAGACGTCGGCTCATACATGGTGGGAAGCGAAGAGCTTGAACCTGGCGACGGCTGGAAGTACGATGATTGGCTTTCAGCAATTGAAACTCATCTCCCGCAGGACGGGGCCGAATTGGCTAAAATGACGGTTGCCTCTTACGAAGCAACTTACCAAAACCCAACTGCGGAAACTACTCTCTCAGCATTAGATCTCAGTAAAATCCCGGCGGTGGCATCTTCGGTATCGGCCTTAGCCGATTCGTTGATGACGAACATTGTTCCCAATTTGCAAGCAATTATTACAGCTCGCAACGAAACGTCCACTTACGCGCCGGGGTATCAGTTCTATCATGTTGACATCGTTGAGTTCTTGACTAATCTGCGTGCTCAGGTCACTGATGCTAAGCTGCTGGCCGTGATTTCTGAAACAGAGTCTTCTGTGCGCTCATCCATAATTGCCAACTATGCGGGCACAGCCAGGCAGGGATCTTACGGTTCATTTGGTCTAGCTATCTATTTTCCTGCAACTTCCACCGATCATACAAATGATCCTTTCGCGGAGGGTGGCTATGAGAAAAACAATACCTATTATCCCGTCGATTTTGTGCAGGATTACCACTGGTCCGATTTTCTCCATCAATACTGGAGTAAAGTGCCGTGAGATACATACCGATAGGTTTCATCCGTTGCCTTAGTGCAATAGTGTTCATGATTGCAACTGTTACCTCTAGGCAGATGATCGCTCAAGCCACCATTACTAAAGGCGTCGCGCTCGTCATTGGAAACACAAATTACAAAGTGGGAAGCCTACCTAATGGATCCAATGATGCAAAGGACATGAGTGATGCACTGAAAAGTCTCGGATTTGACGTATTGCTCGAACAAGATGTCAATCTCGAAAATCTAAGGTCGGCCATAAAATCATTCGGCGCAACCGCACAAGCCAGTGGGAAGGTGGCGATATTCTATTTCTCAGGTCACGGTATCCAAGTGAACGGGCAAAATTATTTGATTCCTGTCGATGCAAAATCTATGAAGGAAATGGATGTCAACAACAAGACCGTTTCTTTGCAGACGGTCTTTGATGCCCTTGGTAGCCGAACCGCACCGAACATCATCATATTAGACGCATGTAGAGTAAATCCCTTTTTATCAGGCGCATCTGAGGGATGGGTGAAGGGGCTTATTGCTCCAGCGAATCCGCCTTCCAACTCGGTTATAGCCTTCTCTACGTCTCCGGGCAGCGTAGCAGCCGACGGTGAAGGCACTCACTCACCTTACACAAGAGCTCTCCTAAAGTACATGCGCAGGCCAGGCCAGAACACCGACGAGCTCTTTACAAAAGTCAGGGCCGACGTCGAGGACAATACCGATAACATTCAGGTTCCGTGGGAAAATACTTCGCTCGGTTCGCGTACTATGCTCCGCGACCCCGTATTCATAGAAGCCCAGTTTTCTTCCGCAGACGACGACGCTTTGCTAATGATAAACGGACAGTCAGTGTTGGATTGGAACGAAAACGGAGCCGTTAAGAAACGCATTCAGCTCCAAGGTGGCATCAATGATGTTGTTGTAAAAGTATACAATCAGAGAAGTTACACTGGCGGTATTCCCGGGCTCGGAGGACATCTTCCAGAAGGATGGAACTACGGGCTGATTATGACGAAGATTGATGGCACTCCTCTCTTCCCTGCACTGTCAGGAGGAGAAGACCATCCTGCAGATAATGGAGCACATCACGGCAAATTATTCACGGTAGCTTCAATGAAGATTTTTGTTGATGAGTTTGCAGATAATATTAGCGTGCTCTCAATTAATGCAGCCGCTTGGAAACAATAGCTCAATAGCTGGATTAAAGTGTACTTTCGCGGTCATAGCTTCATCCATCATGGCCGTATAGCTATAAGTTTTTCTTGAATATCGAGCCAATCGATCAAAGCTGACGGGCGAATGCTAAGAGCGACGCTTTTACTTTTATATCGAGGTCTGTCTCGGCCGAGACATTGGTGGTGCCCAGCGAGACGTGCACCAGCCATGCGCGGATATTGTTGATGTCTACTCCGGCGCGAACTGATTCCGCCGCGTCATTGCCCAACGCCATCGGGCGTGCTCACGAGATAAACCGCTCTTTGCACCGGACCCGATGAAATTAGATCCTGAAATTTTAAGTTTGCGTCGCTGGTTCTCGCGACGACATCAATAGTCTCAAAACTTGCATTCTTGCCTTGTATCTTCCAGAAGGTCGTGGATAACGGAAGCTCGACCACGAGATGTTCACCGTATATCAGGTCATACTGCTTAACTACGCTCTTCTCACCAGTGGGTTTATATTCTTGTAGAGGCGCCCAGTAGTGGTAGGTGCAAGGTGATCCCCAAGAGTCTCCATTGAGCGTCAAAGACTTTCCGCCACCGAGTACTTTAACGCCATTGCAACGACTGTATTGACAATTCGGTTGCGTCTCCGCGAATGTGTTGGCTTGGCATGATACCGGCTCTGCAAATTGATGATTGTCATCGACCTTATTCGAGAAGGTAAACGGGAATTGCCTGACGTCACCGTGTTGATTATGGTCATCGGTGGTGCCTGTAAACTCCTGTCTACTGTTGACTGTGACCCATTCCATGATTGGCTCAGTCCACGTGACAGTGACTGCCGAGGCGACCTTCGGCATCAGCGTCACTGAAACTGGCACCTTATAAAAATGCGATTGCTTACCGAAAGGGTGTTCGGAAATGACCTCAACGGTGATCACAATAGGGATGATGGAGATGGCGCGCTCCTTGCCGAAGGGACCGAACACTGAAGCTGGAATACTAATCTCACTTGTATAGGCCCTAACTTTGTTCTCACGAAAGGAACTCAGGGCGTTATCGCCTACCTGAACCGCTTTCACGGCCTGAGATCGCTTACTTGAATCTGTCCCAAAGCCAATTCCAACAAACGTCAGGACGTACGTGCCGTCAGGCTTCTGTAATTGGGTGATGCCCCTAATACTCTGCAATAGAAAATCATACTGTGACCATCTTGCCAAATCACCCGTCAGGGTTGTGATATCAAGGTATGTCGACTCCTTGAGTTCAAATGCTGACGTCTTAAACGTCTTCGATTGGGAGGTGAGCTCCTCAAGACGACTCAAAAGCAATCTATTCTCGGTCGATAGAGCGCCAACTTTTTTGTTCAGGTCAGTTCCGACAGTGATCGCCGCGTTGTTCGCCGCCACACTTAGTTCGTTCGCAGCCTTTACCTCTAATGCATCGCCAGCGTTTCTTGCATTGGCAATTAGGGCGTCACCTGTTTCTTGGGCATTTTGGATGACGTTCTTAGCTATTGGGCCAGAGGCGAAAATACCGGCTAATCCGCAACCAGACAGCAACAGAGCAGGAGATATGCTCAGGAGCATAAGGCACGGGCCTTTTGCAAGCCACGTAAAGTAGGGCCTTCGCATAGATTTCCTCCGTGAGGTGTCCTCAAACGCTTCTTACTTTGAACTTCACCAGCGGAACCTCGGCATAATACCAGTACACCCCACAATCCGTTGCAGTTCGCTATGTAACGGACCCCAGGTCGCAAGGAAACGAAGACGTCAGTTCCCACAAAAAATTATATCCACAACGACCAGCTCGAATCTGGATTTCTCAAAGAGACCACCGGGCTGAACCGCTACAATCACGGTGCCGCGCCGAATGTAAATGTCAGGGCAATACCTGAGTGCAAGTTTGTTGCTACCAGGATCGAAGTCAATCCATTCGCCAGTACGTCACCAAGTTTGTAACCCGGCAGTAACTGATCTCGCCTTACAATTTGCAGCAGAGGCGTAATGAAAATGCTCGTCGGTGTATTGAAAGTGGCGGCCGGCGAGAAACTTTAGGTTCGTGGTTCCCGAAGTTGATCCGACTGCCGCTCTTATCGTTCCATGTAGACCGAAGCTGCTGGCACCCCTCCTATAAGCGAATGTTGAACTGAATAGAATAGAGGGGTGTTATCGAAGGATCCGTCGTTGTTTCCAGTTGAGAAGGTTGGGCTCGCATGCCTCGTTTGAGATGGATGACATCAAGAGACCGGCCATCGCGATCGCCTTCAGGCTCGTTTGTAGTAGCATTCTAATGCTGAACTTCCTGAGTTGAAGTCGAAGCAATTGCAGGTTATACCTGGGAACGGACCACGCGCAGTTGTCGGATGCGTTCCGTGGAACAGTAGATCAGGATGTCATGCGCGGCCTAGGCCTGGACACACTCTCCCACATACGAATGACAGTAAACGCTGCCGCCCCCAATCGCTTGGGGGTGCTTTTGTAGTTCAGTCAGCACTTGATAG
This sequence comes from Tunturiibacter lichenicola, assembly GCF_051013355.1. Taxonomy (GTDB): domain Bacteria; phylum Acidobacteriota; class Terriglobia; order Terriglobales; family Acidobacteriaceae; genus Edaphobacter; species Edaphobacter lichenicola_F. The sequence continues at coordinate 3,954,173 of NZ_CP132944.1, forward strand.
GCACGCTGTGGCTCAATATCGAGCGTGCTAGCCGCCGCTGCATATTTTACCCACGGGTTCTCGTCCTGCAGCATTCTTAGGAAAAGGCTAATAGTGATTTCCCTGCGCAACGATCTTTTCTTCCCCATCAAGACGGGCCGCATGATTGGCCCCTTGTGGGTGCCTGTTTCAAGAGCCTCTCCGTAGTCCACTGCCGCTGCCCTGAAGTCTTCCAACAACTTCGCGTCGAAAAATGACTTTTTCATGGAATGATTTTTCTCAGATGTACGCGCAGGGTCAACTCGCCGTCCCCTGCCTAGCGGATCTACGAACATTCAATTTTGGAACCTCCAAAATGGCTACGGTCGCAATGGGTGCGGTCGTGCCGGTATTGATCGCGTCACCGGAGTTAGCAGGCGTACGCGTGGCTTATGAGACTCAAGCAAGTCCAATCAATTCCTAGCGCTTCGGTACGCGCCATGCAACAATATGTGCGAGTTTCGTAGTCGCGCAGCGTCGTCTTATTGGTCACTTTTCACCGTCTGAACGGTCGGTTGCACTATGCTGCCGGGAGCTAGAGGGGTCCGATGAAAAGCAGAACGCTCGTTGCCATGTGCGTAACACTACTGGCGGGATCGACAGCCGCGACACGGGCTCGCCCGGAACCGACCGAATGGAGAAACACCGAGGACTATTCGCGCGGTCAGCTTTTTGAGGAACATTTGGTGGCGACGGCTGCGCCGTTGCTGTACGCGGATCGGTCCAAGGCACTGAACGGTCCATTTGAGTTTCCCAAGAATGCCGCCAATGACGGTGGCAAACCCCGCGCCAATGCGATCTTCGGTATCGATGTCAGCCACTGGTCGTCAGTGGATCCACAATGCAAGGCCCAACTCGATCCGCGTAAGGAGATCGACTTTTCGACGCTCACCGGCCAGCGCATCCGGTTCGTGTATGTCAAAGCGACGCAGGACGTGAATTTTCGCGACTGCCGGTTCGCCGAATATTGGTCGGCGCTGGGCGCCCTGACATCGAAATCGAGGCCGCTGCGCGGCGCGTATCACTTCCTTACCGCGACCAAGCCGAGCCATGATCAAGCGCTGAGCTATGTTCGACTCCGCGCGCAATTAGGCGGCTTTGACAAGGCCGAGCTGCCGTCCGTGCTTGATCTTGAATGGGACAAGACGCCGACCAATCCTGACCGCTGGGTCGGAACGAAAAATGATGCCATCGTTGATGATGCAATCGATTGGCTCACATATGTCGCCAAACAATCGGGCAAAAATCCAATAATATATACGAGCAACGCTTGGCTGAGAGAGCATAACTTCACGGCAGCGCAGCTCGCTCGTCTCAAGCCCTATCGTTTGTGGATCGCGGATTATTCGGAAACGCGCCGCGCAATCGAGCAACCGTCGCGGCCGGCCGGCTTTGCTTGGGTGCTGTGGCAATTCACTGCAGCGTCGAAGCTGAGCATCGGAGCACCTAAGCCGCTCGATGCCTCGATCTTCAAGGGCACTGACGCAGAGTTCGCTGACCTCATGCAGATATCAGGCTCATGAGCACCCGCAACGGTTTGGGGGCGTTTGTTCTCCTGTGCAGTCTCATCTTGATTACGGGCGCGGTGAGCACTCGGGCAGCCTATGCCGAGGACGACGTGCGGTGCTCCAACGGCGCGTTTGTCGACAGGGAAGCGCGCTGCAAGTTCTTTGTCCACTTCGCACCCCGAGACAGCGACACTAAAGATGCGCGCATTCTTGCCGCGTTCGGCCACAATGCGTCGCAAATCCGCAGCATCGCTCTGGTCGTCGGAGTCAGTAAATATAGCAGCAGCTTCGAGAAGGGATCGCTGCCCGCCGCCCATGCTGACGTCGAGCGACTGAAAACCTTCCTCGTCAACCAGCAGTTCGATGAAATCATCGTTCTCGAGGACGAGGCGGCGACCCAGGAAACGATCAGCTACTTTTTAAGCAAGTATGTTGTCACCGAGGCTAACGCATTCGAGGGCCGCGCACGTGTGCTGTTTGCCTTCTCTGGGCATGGGGTCCCAGATGGTGCCGGATCAGCGCTGGCACTGTCGAGTGCGCAGACGACAAGTGACGTTCGCGGCCTCTATCGCTTGAGAGCGCTTCAAGGCGATCTGCAGACCGCAGCAGCGGCAAGTTGGCAGACACTGGGTTTAATCGACGCTTGCTACGGCGGCGATATTTTCGGCGTTGGCTTCGTCGGCGGAAACCCCAACGATTATCACGACAAAGGCGCTTACGTTATCACTGCGGGCAGCAAAGGCAGCCTCACGTGGACGATTGATAAAGGAGGCAGCGTCTTCTTCCAGGCGCTGATCGACGGCATCGAAAACGGGACTGCCAACAGCTTTCCCGTCCAAGTCGTCGATCCGAATAACCCCAAATCTTTAATCAATTATGGTGGCGTTGTCACACAGGGTCAGGCCTTCGCCGAGGCGACGCGAGTAATTCTCGACGTGCAAGCCGGAGTCATCAAAGCAGAGGTGAACCCTGCCGCACTCTCACCGCCATGGGAAGGATCGGTGATGCCCGACAGTGCGTCGACGGGCGCATTCTTCTTTCTTGCTAACACGCCAACAACCAAGGCCGTGCCCATCGCCGAGATCGCCCCCAAGATCGATCCGCGCGAATTTTCAGGGCAAGGCCAGAAGACACAGACGCAGCTCCATTCGTATGTGGTGCGTGGGATCGACGTCAGCCATTATTCGGGCCAAGTCGATTGGCAAAAGGTTGCGGCGAGTGGCATCGATTTTGCCTACGTCAAGGCAACGCAGGGCACTACTCTGATCGATCCGATGCTCCAACGAAATCTCGACGCGCTCCACATCGCCTCACTGCCGCACGGCGTCTATCTGACCTACGACTTCTGCCAGAATCCCGACTTGGAGGTAGAGAACTTGCTGAGGATCGTACCGTACGGGACGGACATGCTGCCGATAGCCCTCGACCTTGAATGGTTCGAAGGCAGCGGCATTAATACGCCGTCTTCGTTCCGCATGCAGATGAAGTGCGCCAATGCTGACATAACTCTGACTAGGAATAATGTGCTTCGGGTCTTGCAGCGCTTGACAGTCGCATACGGGCGCGCGCCGATCATCTTCCTGCCCAGTGTGTCCCGCAATTTGCTCGACACACGGTTCGACGCTTATCCACGCTGGACCGCCGATTACAGCCACGGTTCGAACGAAGCAGGTAGGCCAAGAGATTTGATTTGGACGATATGGCAATACAGCGACAGAGGCGTGATCTCCGGCGTGACAGGACCCACGGATGTGGATGTCTTCGCGGGCGACCAGAAGGCATTTGCGCTTTTCTTGAAAGGCCACCACTGATCTTGGTGAACCTGAGGAACCGAACTTGACCCCTCCCTGAATTCGCGTACTTCAAGTGCAGGGCTAAAATAGAGCGGCAGCTTACCTATTGCAGCAGTTTTACCGCTCGGCCACCGAGGGGGCACGGCCTGGCGCCTTGGGGCCTGACGGGAAATCGGTCTGCCAAGCCTGGCGTTCTAATTCGGTTTCTGGACAGAAAGCGTTGCCCAGTCGGAAACGAAGTTCCTTGAAAACAGGGCGGTCTCAACCGGTCGATGCAACAGTATCTAATCAGCTGATCCACAAATGCTTACCTTGAAGAATCGATCTGTTTGGCTGATTGTGGCCAAACCGTTCCGGGTGATCTAACCCTGGCCAGCGCATTTAGCTTTTGTTTCAACGAATGTGGGAGTGTTGGTCGACCCATTGAGACCGCCGGGGTTATAGGAAATCCCAAACGTAGCTCTGGCCGAGAACTGTTCGATTCCCCAAAGCGCCTACTCGAGAAGTTAACCACATGAAATCCTCCCTCGTGTATTCACTTACTTACTCTAGGTAAAATTTACACATAAACTTACACATTCAGCTGTTGTGTTGGTATAACTAATTCATAATATTGGCGGAACTGGCAGACGCAGCGGACTCAAAATCCGTCGGAAGCAATTCCATGGGGGTTCGATTCCCCCTCCCGGCACCAAGTATCCCATTTGTTTGCAATGATTTGCGAGCATGGAAGAGGCCGACCCGAGTTCGTCCCGGTACAAATACGGTACAGTGCGCATCCTTTTTATTTTGAATAACTTGGGGTATGTGGTGCGTTTCCGCCCATTCGCTAGACTACGTTTGGCTGGCACCCGCTTACGCTAAATTAGCGTTTGCGTGGCAGATAATCGGTCCGCTAAAAGAGGGCACTCGCCTGACAACACCTCCGCGGTGGACTAGCCTCGAGCGACGGTTTGGGAAGCCGCCGGAGCTCTCAGCGGTGACTCTCTGCGGGCAACCTGGTCTTCGCAGGGCTTCTATCTCCCGATTTGCGATATAGCTGCCAGGCTTCAACGACGCAGGCAGGTCTAGCTTGGATCGCCATATCAGAGGTTTGAATCTAGATAGGGTGAGCCTCCCTTGCAGGGACCAAGGCTTATGGCAGGTATCCGTCCTTCTGCCACTGGACGAACAACGCTAGCTGGGCTGCCGTCCAATAAGGTCCGCCGGGCGGCGTGGAAGGCTGCTCACCATTGTGAACAGCGGCTCGCCGGTACGTTTCCTGTGAACTCAAGATCGGAGATCGTTGAGCGCGGATTAATGGACCTCGCGTTTTGACGACACGGGCAAGGCGACATTGAAAGTTGCGCCGCCATCAGGATTGTTCTCCGCCCAGAGCCGCCCGCCGTGGGCTTCGACGATAGATCTTGAGACGGCCAGGCCTATGCCCATGCCCTTTTCCTTGGTTGTCACAAAGGCATCGAATATCTTTTCGGTATCTTGGAGTCCGGTGCCATTATCGATGACCTGGACAACGACCTCGTGCTCCTGTGTAACAAAGGACTTCAGCAGAATCCTGGCCGCATTTGCACTCCCGTCGGTCGCTTCAATCGCATTCGAAACCAGGTTGATAAACAGCTGCTGGATTTGAATACGGTCGACCCAAATTGGCGGCAGGCTACTTTCGATGGACCAGTCAACTTGAACCTGGCGCTTTTTGGGGTCTTCATGGACAAAACGTATGGACTCCCGAATGATGTCCAGAACACTCTCGTCACGCTTCTTGTATGGTCCGCTCCTAAAAAGAGCGCGAATGCGCTGCATGGTCTCATCAGCTAAACGAAGATCTCTCAATATTCGCCCAATCGAGGCGTTTGTTTCGATTAGATCTGGCGGATTGGCTGCCAACCAACGCTTCGCGGCTTGAGCATTTCCAAGCACAGCCATAAGCGGCTGATTAAGTTCATGAGCGATCGATGCTGAGAGCTCAGCTACGGTTGCGATTTTCGACGCTGTGCTGAGCTTGTTGCGCGTATCCCTAAGATGGTTTTCTGCCCGTTTACGCTCATCGATGTCGATCGAGAGACCATACCACTGAATGATCTTGCCGTGGGGATCACGTAACGGTTCGCCCATGGAATGATGCCATCGGTACTCTCCATCTGCACGTCGATAGCGGTGAATCACGTTGTAAGACTCTCCAGTTTCGATTGCCCGGAAGAATGCCTTCGCGCTCTCCTCTCGATCATCAGGATGAAGTCCCTCCCACCCGCGATTAACGAATTCTTCGAAGGACGTTCCACGATATTCAAGAAATCTCTGAGAGAGATGCGTTGGTTCTCCGGCCGGCGACGTTGACCAAAGCATTGCAGGAATCGTTTCGATAATGCCAAGGAGTTCATGCTCTCGCATCTGAAGAGCAGTTTCAGTCTTCTTCATGACCGGAATCCACGCTGCTCGGAATTTCTCCGCCGTTTACGACGTCGATCGGATGCGGTGGGATTAAGCGAGCATTCATATCTACGAAATGAGAGTTTGTGCAATCGCCCAGAGACGTGCAGCATTATCAGGATTCAAAGCATAAGGAGCGACGCCTCCGCTAAAGTCCGACGGGCGTTGGCTAACGGTACTTGCCTCGTTACAATCCTCGAAATAACACCCGCCTATGCCGGCAAGGAGAGGAGATACCGCCACCAGCACCGATGTCGCCGCACCCTGTTGAATTGACTTCCGTCGTTCAGGCGGAGTCTTCAAGCCGCCTGTATGCTTCTGAAGGTTTGTTGCGATAGCGCCCGGGTTGACGGCATTTACAAAAATTCCGTCCTCCATCCAGCGGCGCGTAGCCTCCACCGCGAACAAAACGTTCGCCGTCTTCGATTGTCCATAGGCAACAAACGGCTGATAAGGAAGAAAGTTGAAGTGCAAGTCATCGAAGATGACCGGTGAAATCATATTTGCGCTTGAACTCAGCGACACGACACGCGCACCGTTTGCGGTTGCCAAGAAACGATGTAGTCCGACGGTCAAAGCGAAATGTCCCAGGAAGTTTGTGGCAAACTGCCCCTCGTATCCCTCCCGCGTTCGCACCAGTTCCGGGAGTGCCATGATCCCTGCGTTGTTAATCAGAATGTGAAGGGGACCCCTCCACGCACCAACAAACGCTCTCACAGACGCGAGATCAGACAAATCAAGATGGGCAACAGCGATCTTCGGATTACCGGTTGTTTCTTTGATATTCGCTGCCACGATATTGCCGGCTTCAACGTTCCTGACAGCCAAAGTCACTTCTGCGCCAGTGAGAGCCAACGTCCTGGCGGTCTCGATTCCGATACCGGACGACCCTCCCGTTACGATGACACGGGTTTCGGAAAGATTGATACCATTCACCACCTCTTCAGCGGTAGAGTGAAAACCGAATGTCGTTTTAATTTGAGGCATGTGTTATCCAATTCTGCGGTTCGTGGTTGAAGTTCTATAGCCTGCAAAGCAATCTGCCGAGAGTTTATGCGAGAAAAGAAATCAGTAAAACTCGAGCAGCTGAACGCGCCTTCATCGACTTCCTCTGGAACACCTTCGTGGTTTTTACGAATCGTGCTCACCTCCGACTCCTTGTTGTTTTGATCTGGCAACACGCGCGTATGCAGGTGTTTACCTTCTTCATAAAATCTGCCCGAGAGGGATTCCCCTCTTTCCAGGTGAGCCCAAACAGGAAGAGTACTTCTGAGATTTCTTCGGGCGTGCAAACATTTCTGGCATTCTTGAACTCAGATGAACGGGCTATTGTCTCCGCAAGCTTTTCCTTGAAGGCAACCTTGAATTCCTCGATCTGACTTCCGGACAAGCGCTCTCCTGCTTCGATGACATCGAACGATCGCGGGGTGAACGTCACCAGATGACGTCCGAACCATGCGTCCATCGCGCCCATAAGCCGCTGAACGAGCGCAGTGTCAGCCTTGCCCAATTCTTGTCGAACCAGGTTCAGGCCGTCCTCCAGGTATTTCTGATTCGCAGCCCGGAATATCTCCTCTTTGCTTGAGAAATGGAGATAGAGTCCCTGCTTCGAAATATCCGCGGCGTCAGCCAGATCTTCGATTGAGGTCTTCTTAAATCCCGACTTGCCGAAAACCAGGATAGCCGCATTCAAGATCAATTCTTTCTTGTCCGGCCTGGCTAGCTGGGATTTAGGTTGATTCTTCATTTGACCATATTGACTAAAATGTTCAAATTAGTCAAGTGCGGTGTTAGCATTTAGGGACGAAATCTCGAGCAGATGTGAGCCGAAGGGGAGATTGCGGTTCCAGAAAGCGACAGCACCCCAGGCTTCATTCGCATAAAATGCGAGAATGCTCTCGACTGTGTCAAATTCTGCCCGAGTGGAGCCGCAGCAGGAGCGTGCAACACGGCGGCTTGCGAATTTTCTAGATGTTGCAGCGGTGCTCTTTGCAGAGATCGGCTATGAGGCCACAACCATGACTGCTATCGCTGAGCGTAGCGGTTCAGGGATTGGCACGCTTTATCACTATTTCCCAGACAAGCAATCCATGGCCTTCGCTCTTTTGAACCAATACGCACAGAAACTCGAGGCTTATTGGAAGCCTTTGATGGAACAGGCGGAGACACTGTCCCACACCGCATTTGCGGAAACGTTCCTTGAACGCGTTATCGAATTCCTAAGGGAACGTCCCGCATATCTGCAGCTACTGGCCGCGCCGATCCAGTTTTCTCGTGATCCCGCTGCGCGCAGGGCTTTGCGCGTTGCCATCGCGAATGCCTTTAGAGCGAAGGACCCATCGCTCACCAGCGTAAAGGCTATGTTGGCCGCAAACATCACTCTCCAGATGGTCAAAGGCATGACAACGCTCTACGGAGAAGCAGGTCCGAGGGAGAAGCCTCTCATCATCGCAGAATATAAGAAGGCCCTTACTCACTACCTGGGAAGCATTTTGTCCGAGGACGAGCGGTCTTCAAAAGAGAGGTCACGGTAAGGCAGGCCGTTTCTCGACCGCACCATGAGCTTTAAGGCGCTCGCCGTAGGGGAAACTCGGAAAAGTTGGCACACGACTTAAAGTCAGCTTGCTGGCGGACAAGGACCTGTTTTGCTGCGTGGCTCATACCGAATGGGGCAGACCAGAATAGCCTCTACGACAAAACATCATCAGTGACAGAGATCCATCTTGGCCGTTTCGATCGGGGCGATGCGCACGATAAGACTCTGACGAAGCACTTGGGCAACCAGAATGGGAGCCGAACGCTAGTCCGCCCTGGATCGGCGATGCTCTTTCTTCCGGCGGGCCCGGACGCGCTTCAGTACAAAGAGCCGTTGTCTTGAACCGCTCATACCCGCAAATCTCCGCCATCAGCTCAACATAAACATGTAATAGATCAAGGGTGCTACTTGGCATATTGTCTTATTCGTAAAGCCGAGGGTGCCCTCGGGTTATGGAGCTACGTTGAACTCATGGCGCAGCGTCTCAGAAAAACACGTTGCACTCACAACATCCAGGAGTCTACAAATGCCATCTGTATCCGCGATTAAGGAAGAAACCCAGACCCCAACTCATCTAACTGAGACTATCGTCGACAAACTAAACAATCCCTCCACCTCCTCAGATTTTGATTTGCATGAGGGAGTGAATCAAGTGCTTGCAGATGTCGGAATGTCAGCCGCGGACAGCGGTGGGCAACTAACTTTCTATGGCCAGGACCCGATCATTCCGAGCCGGATCCGGTTTGCAACGACGGCAGGTATAGGGCTTGCCGCCAAAACCATTGCGGCGGCGGCGGTGTGGAGAGACCGAACCGGACAGGGCCAGGACATTCATGTCGACATCCGTAAGGCATATCGACGCTTCAGTGGCTTCTTCGATGGGATCTGGGAGACCATAAACGGGCGCTCTCCCGCAATGGGAGTTTTTGAAAATAGTCCCTTCTTAAAGTTTCCCCTCTTCCGTGAGACACGTGATGGCCGGCATATCACGTGTCTGAGTTTCTATCCTAAAGCGCATCAACGCGCACTCAACTTCTTCCGTTGCAGCGACAGCCTCGAATCACTTCAGAATTCCGTTCTGCAGTGGCGCGCAGATGACCTTGAGGTCGCTGCAGCGGAAGAGGGTTTGATCCTTGGCAAAGTTCGTACTTTTGAAGAGTTCAGCAAGGAGCTGCAGTACACCGAAGTGCTTGCGAAGATGCCCCTAATCTCGGTCGAGAAGATCGGTGAAAGCGAGCCTGTTCCATTCAAGCCAGACGCCAAAGCACCACTTGACGGCATTCGGGCTTTCGGAATGGGGCATGTGATTGCGGGCGCTGGAATGGGACGAGATTTGGCCTTCTATGGCGCCGATGTCCTGAATATCTGGAGGCCTGACAACGCCGAAGTAGAGGCCTTCTTCTGGGACGTTCAGGTTGGCATGCGCTCTACCATTCTGGACTCCTCTAAGGAAGATCGCGCCAAGTTCGATACCTTGCTCAAGGATGCCGACATCTTCTTCATTAACAAACGCCCTGGATATTCGAAGTCCAACGGGCTGGATGCGGAAGAATTGTGTGCGAAAAAGCCAGGACTGATCCACGCCAGCATCGTTCTTCACGGAGAAACCGGGCCGTGGTCGAACCGGCCTGGCTTTGATGAGACTGGTGCAACGGTGGCGGGTATCTTTGCTGCCGAAGGGACTCTCGCCAGTCCGAAGCAGCCGCCTATTAAGCCCATCTGCGACAACGTTGTGGGGTGGCTCGGCACTGTGGGCATTCTCGCAGCGTTGCGCAGGCGCGCCGTGGAGGGAGGAAGCTATAAGGTTGTTGTCTCCCTCACTCGCACTGTGCTCTGGCAGCTCTCGCTCGGCATCTTCGACAAGACCTACGCCCAAACGGCTGCCGGCTCCACGGAAGAACGCACCAATATCGCCCCGGATCTGTTCACCGCAGAGACTCCACTTGGCACATACCAAGGGCTCGACGAGCAGGTCTACCTGTCCAAGTCGCCTGGATCGTTTCGGACCGTGCTCGTTCCGCGTGGATCGAACAAACCTGAGTGGCGGAGTTGATTCGGATACGTGTGTCTCATTTCGGACTGCCTCCAGTCGGATTTGACAAGAGCGCGTTGAGGCGATGGTAGGCGGTCAAGGGAACGCAATGTCAATTCCTGCGGCTTCGTGGCGAAGTTCAAACAACAAGGAGAAGTATCATGGCAAAAATCGAAGAGATCCAAAATGTAGCTATAGTCGGCACAGGAGTCATCGGTGCAAGCTGGGCGGCTTATTACCTGTCCCGCGGATTCAGCGTAGTTGCAACCGACCCCGCGCCGAATGCAGAGGCTAGTCTTCGCAAGTATGTTGACGAAGCCTGGAAGATACTCAGCAAAAACGGACTGTCTCCCAGTGCTTCGCGTGACCGGTTGAGCTTCGCGCCAAGCATGGCTCAGGCGCTCGCCAAAGCGGACTTTGTTCAGGAAAACGGACCCGAACGCCCTGACTTCAAGGCGAAGTTATTCGCAGAGATGGACGATGCCACGCCTCCTGACTCGATCATTGCCTCGAGTTCTTCGGGCATAACTATGGATGTGATCCAGTCCGCGTGCAAGCGCCCCGAGCGGTGTGTGATCGGACACCCTTTCAATCCGCCTCACGTTATTCCATTGGTTGAAGTGGTGGGCGGAGCCAAAACGTCGCCAGAAACGATCGAGAGGGCCATGGCGTTTTATGCGTCGATCGGAAAAAAGCCAATTCGTTTGTTCAAGGCGCTTCCCGGTCACGTCGCCAACCGGCTGCAGGCGGCACTCTACAAGGAAGTGCTCTACCTCATTCAGGAAGGCGTACTGAGCGTCGCCGACGCCGACGTTGCAGTGAGCTACGGGCCCGGGCCTCGATGGGGCGTGATGGGACCAAGCCTCCAGTGGCACCTCGGCGGAGGGGCGGGTGGGATTAAGCATTTTATGGAACACATCATGGGTCCTATGGAGACCTGGATGAAGGCTCTCGGCACCCCGAACATTACGCCGGAGCTGAAGCAGACCGTCGCCGACGCCGTCCTGAAAATTGCTGGCAATCGTTCGGTCGAACAGCTCGCTGCAGAGGAGAACGAGGTCGTCACGGAGCTCCTCAGCAATCGCGCGAACGCTGGTCTCTAATTCTTGGACCTGCGCTTTTGAACGACATTGAAAACAGAACAAGGAGATTTGTACATGAATACGATAACTTCAACACCCGTCAACGCAGGAACTGGTAAGTCAACGTTGTCCGGGCGGCTCTTCTTCCTGGATAACGGAGCCGGTCGCGTGTTGACCGCAAATCCGGACGGTTCTGATTTGAGGACCCTCATCGAGGAAGGTCGAAAAGGGCCGGACGGAGTGGTGATCGACGTTCCCGCCGGACACATCTACTGGACCAACATGGGCAATTTTAAAGAGAATGATGGCGCCATCCTTCGCTCGGATCTCGATGGCAAAAACATCACCGCCGTCGTTCCTCCAGGTGATACATTCACGCCCAAGCAGATCAAACTGGAGAAGAAGAGCGGCAAGCTCTACTGGTCAGATCGCGAAGGTATGAGGGTGATGCGAGCAAACCTGGATGGATCGAAGATCGAAACTCTCGTGGACACGAGCCACGGCGATCCACGCCCTGGGCAAGAGGTGAGGAAATGGTGTGTTGGCATCGCCGTGGATGCTGAAGGCGGCAAGTTTTACTGGACCCAGAAAGGGGCAGGCAACGCCGGTGATGGTCGAATCTTTCGGGCTAACATCAAGATCCCGAAAGGTCAGTCACCCGCGAATCGCACTGACATTGAACTTCTTTATGAAAACCTGCCTGAGCCGATCGATCTGGACCTCGACCTCGCCAATCGGACCCTTTATTGGACCGACCGCGGGGACCCGCCGCGTGGCAACACGGTGAATCGTGCACCGATGGATCCTGAAACAGGGAATCGAAAGGAGCCTGAGATTCTTTTTACGCATTTAGAGGAAGGCATTGGGCTGGCTTTAGACCTGAAAGGCGGTCGCATGTTTATGACGGATTACGCCGGCTCGCTCTACAGCGCCAATATCGACGGATCAAACCGGAAGATGTTGGCGTATGCGCAAGGAAACCTCACAGGCATCGCGTATGTAGAGCTGCCAGCCGAGCATTAACCGAAAACCACGGGTTCGCCATAATCGACATCCCATGCTTTCAGGCTCGTAATGCGGGAAACGCATTACGAGCCTGGAAACAATCTTCGAAAGGCTAGTCGCTTCTAACTGGACTGTGTCTCTGGGGCGTTCCAAAGTAAAGTACCGTCTCAAAAATTAAAGATCTGAGAGCAAAGAGATGACAACGAAAGCTACTCTTGTGGTAATTGTTGGCGGCGGATTTGGCGGACTCGCCGCAGCCAAGGGATTAAAACGCTCTCCGGTCGAAGTGCTACTCATCGATCGCTCCAATCATCACGTCTTCCAGCCCCTCCTATATCAGGTGGCAACCTCGGTTTTGGCCCCCGGTCAGATTGCATCGCCCATCCGAAGTCTCCTGGCTGAGCAGGCAAACACATCGGTGATGTTGGGCGACGTGACCGGCGTCGATGCGGCTTCAAAGCAGGTGATCGTGGATGGCGACGACAAGGTCGGAATCCGGATCAGCTATGACTATCTGATTCTTGCGACTGGGGCGACTCACAGTTACTTCGGCCATGACGAGTTCGCTGCGTTTGCGCCGGGGCTCAAGAGCCTGTCGGATGCTGAATCTCTCCGAAACCATTTACTGGAAGTCTTTGAGAAAGCTGAGATCGAAGACGATCAAGATCGACGCCAGGCCTTGATGACCTTTGTGATGGTCGGCGCAGGACCGACTGGTGTCGAGATGGCAAGCGCAATTGCAGTCATGACCGAAACCACATTCCGAAAAGACTTCCGTCGAATCGATCCGAAGTCAGCCCACATCGTTCTCGCGGATATGGCGTCTCGCCCTCTTGGCACATTTTCGGAGAAGCTGTCTGAAGCCGCAAGGCAGCACATGGTGTCGCTTGGTATCGATGTCCGTCTCGGAAAGCCGGTTCAGGCCATCGACGGAGATGGCGTGGTGATTGGAGATGAACGTATTCACGCAAAGACGGTAGTATGGACGGCGGGTGTTGCTCCTTCGCCGGCGGGAAAATGGCTCGGGTGTGCAGTTGACCGTGCGGGCCGCGTTCGAATTCAACCAGACCTTACAGTCCCCGGTCATCCGGATGTGTTTGTTGTTGGAGACACGGCATCACTCGATCAGGACGGCCGACCGCTCCCCGGAGTCGCTCAAGTTGCGATGCAGCAAGGTAAGTATGCGGCCAAGTCCATCTCCCGCAAGGTGATTGGCCATCCTCCCTTGCCACCATTTCGTTATTTCGATAAAGGCAATCTTGCCGTTGTGGGCAAGAGTTTCGCAGTGCTACAAAGCGCAGGCGTTCAACTCAGCGGCTTTATGGCCTGGCTCGTGTGGGCTCTCATCCACATTCAATTCCTGACGGAGACCAGCCTAAGGTTCAGTGTCTTTCTGCAATGGGTGTGGACTTATCTGAGTGGCAAGCGCGGTGCTCAGCTGATTATCCGGCCGCGGTCGGGCAGTTGAGTCAAGTTGTGTTACCAAGGACCTTCTTATGTCAATCGAAAAGGTAATTACACCGCCTGGGCAAAGGCAATGGACGGACGGGTTGGCAATCAGACTTCATGTCCGAATTGGTCTCTGCGATAAAGGCCAGAAAAACAATCTGCAAACGCTCAGCTTCACTGCCGAGCGCAACGGAGGAAATTTCTATGAACGTATCAACTCAAATGAATGATCCGGAATCAGGTATATCCCCTGACTCCGATGAGGGATCAAGCTGTTTATCCCGCCGCAAGATGATTCTTGGTGGTGCAGCAGTTGTAGCAGCCATAAGTCTGCCGAAGAACAGCTTGGCATCAACGCCACTCTCAACGACAGACCAGCCTTGGAAGAACAACAATGGAAAGGATGACAACGTGAATTCGACAACAGACATACCGGGAACAACGCAAACCTTCGACCCCAGCAACTTCACCGTTGTACCTGCGCGAACGTTTGAAGACTTACGCGTTGGCGAAATCTTTCGCGCACCAAGCCGCACACTCACCGATGCGCACGCCTCGGCCTTCCAGGCAGTTTCGGCTGACAATCATCCTATTCACTACGACGTGGAGTATGCACGGCGTCACGGACACACAGCCCCAGTAGTGCATGGCTTGCAGGTACTTGCGTTCACGGCTCCCGGGGCAACGCTGTTTCCTCAGTACATCGGAGACGTGTTCATCGCGTTTACCGAGGCGTCCTGCAAATTTCTTAAGGAAGTACATGCCGGAGACACGCTCTATTCTGCTCTTGAGATTGTTGCTCTCACCCCGCAGGGAGATAGCGGCCAGGTAACGACGAGGGCCACAGTCCATAACCAGCGCGGTGAACTCGTGCTCTCTGGGGAACACAAGTATCTTCTACGCCGACCCGCCTAATCTCATTGCTAGCAAAACCGTGTGACGTCGTGCGGCGAGTATGATGCCTGCTTTAGGTAATTGGCCGCAATTGGTCCCCCTAGGAGAGATATATGCCAGCCAAGCCTGAACAGATACGCATTGCCATCCTCGATGATTATCAGAACGTTGCCCTTTCAATGGCTGACTGGTCAGCGCTCGACGGACGAGCGACGGTCACTGTATTCAATGACCATCTCGAAAGCACCGATGATGTTGTCGCGCGCCTTCAGCCCTTCGAGATCGTCTGTGTCATGCGAGAGCGCACGCCGATGACGCGCGCGATCATCGAGCGACTACCCAAGCTTCGCGTGATTGCCTCGACGGGGTTTCGGAATGCCTCGATCGACCTTGAGGCCGCTGCAGAGCGAGGCGTGCAGACTCTCAATACTGGCTACAGTTCGGCGCCGACAATCGAAATGACCTGGGCGCTGATACTGGCCAGCTCGCGCAACCTGATTGAAGAGAATGCCGCACTACGCAGTGGCGGATGGCAGCGTCATGTCGGTGACGAAATCGCAGGGCGAACACTTGGCCTGCTCGGCTTGGGCAACATTGGTCGCGAGGTAGCACGGATCGGGAAGGCGTTCGGCATGACCGTCATAGCCTGGAGCCAAAACCTCACCGGTGAGCAAGCGGCTGATGTCGGTGCTGTCAAGGTACCAAAGGACGATTTGTTTCGACGAGCCGATATCGTGAGTATCCACCTGGTTCTGAGTGACCGTACCCGTGGGCTCGTGGGGGCGGCGGAGTTTGCGCTCATGAAGCCGACAGCCCGGCTCGTGAACACGTCGCGCGGACCGATCGTTGTCGAGGCCGATCTCCTCGATGCGCTCAAAAGCGGCAAGATCGCGGGGGCAGGGATAGACGTCTTCGATCAGGAGCCGCTTCCGCTCGATCACCCTTTCCGCAGCCTGCCGAACCTGCTGGCTACTCCACATATCGGCTACGTCTCGCGCAACCTATACGGGCGCTTCTACCAGGACACAGTCAGCAACATTATTCGATGGCTCGATGGTAAAGATTAGAGGACTTCTGCCGGTTTGGGGTCTTGGCGTAAGCGATGATGTAAAGTCTCAAAGCAATGGCTCAGATCACTCAATCAGAGGTCTCACGCGCGACAGGACCGTAGCAGCCTCTCCTTATCCGGATAGATGATTACCACGTTGCTGGCTAACTGCCAAGTGTACGAGATGGCATGTTCCGGAATCGGAACGCTTCATAGCGATGGGCTTGTAGGATGATCTATATATGTAATCTAAACAGTTACATTTGCGGTGCAATAGCGGTACACTCATCAGCTTTTCCGTGTTTCGCTAAATTGCTCTAAATTGCGGTTGCTCAACTACGTAGGGCTATGCTTAATTACGCTAGCATTTCTTCTATTGTCATAGACTTACAGAGATATTAGGAAACTCAAAATCCGTCGGAAGCAATTCCATGGGGGTTCGATTCCCCCTCCCGGCACCAAGTATCCCGTTTATTTGCAATGATTTGAGGGCAGGGAAGTGACGCGACCGCCTTCGTCCGGTACAGATACGGTACAGTGCGCATCCTATTTATTTTGAATAACTTGCGACATTGTAGACGTTTCCGCCCCTTCGCTAGCATACGTTCGAATGGGATTCGCTTATGCTCGATTACGGAGTGCGCGGCGGATAATCGGTCCGCTAAACCGCCAGTGTCTACTTTCGCTCTTTAGCATCAACGCTGCAGACCCGAACAGCGTGGCGCTGTCTGAAAGTGCAACGTGTGACTTCCGCGAAGTGATCCTCGCGTTGGAGATGGTTACCATATTGAGCGCAAGTGCGATTCTCCGATGCTGAGGGATCGCTTTACAGCCTAGCGCGCGTCGATTGACAGAGCGATAGAATTTCAAACACCGGAGTGCGCATCTGTTTCTGTCTGCGATTTGACATCAGGGTATATGCTCTTCGACTATGCCTGAGGTTTCGCCAGGAACGCGCGCCAGATCTGTGCAGCTTCTTTCGAAGAGCGGCAATAGTCCAGCAGCAAAGTTCGAGGAGTTGAAGGAGCGGGGTTCACACGGGAACTTGCCGAACGACGGGAAGGCCTATTTAGTCACCTTATTGGCGAGTTCAAAATCTCAGAACTATTTGCAAGGATGATGAGGCAAAAGAATGAGCTCAAGAGGTGGTCACCAGGGCTGAAGATCCGAAGACAAAGGACACGATGACGTGGCGTGACGCCTACATGCTTGATACCGCTATTGCCGCGTCAAACTAACTGTCTCGCTGGCACAAATCATCGGGCAGTCCAGTTTCTGTGTAGTGGCAGCTCCGAGGGAATATTGCCTTCCAAAAGTTCAGGCGATGTGCAAGTCCATCTCATCGTTCCAGCAATCGAGATTCGTCGGAGGAAAGTGAGGCTCCAAAATGGCCACAATTACCGGCAAAGATTATTTGGTTCGCGGAACAGTCAGCTACAGGAGGGGCGCAGGCGCATCCGGGATGCTCATCCGCGCATACGACAAGGATATGCGCAGCGAACAGCTCTTGGGCAACGAGACGAAAACAGACCACGCGGGAAGGTATCAAATTTCCTACTCTGCCGAGAAATACGTTCGTGCCGAAGCCGGCAGCGCCGATCTCCGCATCAGCGTGTGCGACCCGGAAGGCCGTGAAATCGCGACGTCGCAAATTCTCTTCAACGCATCCGCGGAAGAAGTCATCGACGTTACCTTGCCAGTGAGCTTTGCAGGTCCGACGGAATACGAAAAGCTCGTTGCTGCCATCACTCCCGACCTCCAGGGAATTGCGCTCAATGATTTGACATCGGCCGACATCCAGTTTTTGGCGGGTGACACCAACGAAGATGCCAAGCGCATTGCCTGGATCGCCAGCGCTAATAGGGCAGCTAAGTCGGTAGACGGCATTCCGGCCGAAATCTTCTACGGCTTATACCGACAAGCATTGCCTACCGATTTGCCCGCGCTCAGCAAGAGCAGCCAGAAGACACTGCTTGCAGCCATCCAAAGTTCGATCTCTCAGAATCTGATTCGCACGTTCACCGGCAAGGAAATCCAAGCGTATCTTTCCATTCTTCAGAAACTCGCTGCAGAAAACGAGTTGAAACCTGGGGCCGAGAAGCAGCCGGCGACTTTGGGTGACCTTCTGGCGCTTACTTCGCTCTCGCCCGAAAAGCAAAAGAATTTCGCTGCGGCATGGGTGAGTCGTACTGACACGGGCGATGATTTCTGGCAACGGGCGCAAAAGTCCGCCGGCCTGACAGACGCGGAAACCACGCAGGTCCGCACCACGACAGTTTTGGGAAGCGTTACAGGTGGCTACGTTCCCTTGGTCAATGATCTCCAGCAGAGAATGCAATCCGATCCGGCACTCAAGACTGTTGCCGGCCTCGCTTCTTATGATTTACAAGCCTGGAAAGCGGTAGTGAAGGCCGTTGGTCCACCGCCCGGCGTTACTGGCACAACTTTGCGCGAGCGCATCACAACGTACGCCACGAACGTCGCGAACGCGTTCGAGTTCAACTATCCCACTGCTGTCATTTCCAGCCGCATCCAGCAAGGACTGTTCGGGTTCGACGACAAACAGAAAACGGACCTCGCCACGTTTATCACCAACAACTCCACCATCGAATTTGGCGAGGCCACGAATCCGTTGAGCTCATATTTGAACGGCAAGACCGTGAACTGGACCAGCGTGGAGGATCAGGCCGGAACTACGATTCTTCTATCCAACATAGACCGCATTTCAAAGCTGACTTCTAACGCGAGTCAGACAGCCACTCTGATCAAAGACGGCTACGCAAGCGCCCACGCCGTCGTCTCTGCTGGCAAGCCTTTTCTTCAAGAAAAGTATGGGAACACCTTTGGCCCGACACAGATCGAGCAGATTTGCGATCGCGGTTTGAAGGTCTACAACACCTCGCTTCTCGCCTTCGTCGATAACCACCCCATTCTGCGCCTCCCTCTTCCTTATGTACTGACGGGGGCGACCTTGGCCGATACCGCTTCCATCGACGTGCCCCCGGACTGGCGCTCCATTTTCGGCTCCATCGACATCTGCGAATGTACGGAGTGCAATTCGTTATACGGCCCATCCGCGTATCTGGTGGACATTCTGAATTGGCTTAAGAAAGGAACAACTCTCTCCGGCCTGACACCGCTGGACGTTCTTCTTGGGAGGCGGCCCGATATCGCGCAAGTCGAATTGACATGCGATAACGCCGACACCGAGCTTTCCTACATCGATCTCGTAAACGAAATCCTCGAACAGGCCCTGGTCAGCCGCAGTTGGGAAATGTCTGTTGGCCGCCGCTCCAGAGTCATTACACTTTTAAATCAGGGGCAGATTCCGGATCCTCTACGCCAAGAACTGCTTGCAAAGTTCTACCCGCTGAGCGACTCGGCCGAGGTCGAAGTGATCAAGCCTGGCCGTCGATGGGACCTGCGCGACGCTGGCTGGCGATTCACGCTCACCAGTCAAGGGAGTCACACGTCGTTTCCTCCCGCCCTCGACATAAAGATCACCATCTCAGCGTGGCCACAGACCGGCTGGAAAGAACCCGAACTCGCCGCCAATGCGGAACACCTGACGCCCCTAGCCTACGACAAATTCCTCTCCCAGACCGTTTATCCCGCAACCCTGCCATTCGACCTATGGCTCGAAATGGTGCGCGTTTACCTCAATCATCTTGGTGTTCCGCGCCCGCAATTGATGGAATCGTTTTTCAACGGCGACTTCGATTCCGCAATTGCCAGTCCGGCGATCGTCAACGAATACCTGGGTCTCTCTCAGATAGAAGCCGACATTTGCACCGGAGCTCTCACCCAAGACCCTAACAAACCAATCACCCTCGGAGGCCCCGAGCGCATCTTCGATTTTTGGGGCTTAATTCAGATTGCTTCTGTGCCGGATCCATCGGGAGGCGCCACGCCCATCATTGGCAGCTGGGATTCTGTTTTGCAGCGCGTGGATATCTTCCTCGCTCAATCTGTCCTAAGCTATATCGATCTTCTCGAACTCCTCGAAACCTGGTTCGTCAATCCCGTTGTCCTTGATACCACAACCATCCCTCCCAAGCCCAAGCGTGATGCGCAAGGCCGCGTAATCCGCACGCTGACTCTGGTCTCTTCTGATCCGAACGATCAGACAACCTGCGATCCGCATAAACTGCTCATCAACGGACTCACGCCAGCCATTCTGAAGAATATCCACAGGTTCATCCGGCAGTCTCGCAAACTGGGCTGGATTTTCCGCGATCTGGATCGCGCATTGACAGCGATTCCAGTCGATCCGCCTTTGGATACGCCGGCCCACGGACTTTCAACTCTCCTTTGTCTTTCCCACGCAAATCGACTGGGCGCAAAACTCGACATTCCTACCCAGAATGTTTTCGCATGGTGGTCCGCAACTCTTGACACCAATCTCTACCTCGATCACACCACCGAAACTCAGTCTCTCGTTCCCTCCGTCTACGACTCCATCTTCCGCACGAAAACCGTAACCACCTCGGCAGTCGACGTCTTCGCCTCGACACAGGGCCAGACGGCTCCCCCGGTGGACTATTTCGAACTGAACGCAGACCGTACAGAACTTAACTACATTTCGTCAGGGGCCGCAGATCCCATCCTGCAACATGCGGACCGTGTGATGGCTGCGCTCAACATCGGTTCGAACGATCTGGCGCTTTTGCTCGCCCTGACACCTGCCGAAATCAACGCGATGTCCCCGCTGCCGGGCGGTGTCACGGTCAATCTCGGCTCGATGACGCTATCGTCTCTCTCTTTTCTCTACCGCGTGAGTTCTTTCGCCCGAGCCCTGCAGCTCTCAATTCCTGATTCCATTACGGTTTGGCGCTTGACCGCGCAACCTTCGGTGTTCGGAAGCTCTCTGGATACTATCCGTTTTGCTTACCGCGTATCGACGATTCGCTCCACGAGTTTCACCATCGCCGATCTGGATTACCTTCTGCGCCACGAATTTCTTCCTTCTTCGCCGGCAGCGTCAAATGACCAAACCGTCGCCCTCTTTCTGGAGACACTCCGCGCTGGTCTGCTTCAAATTGCGAAAGACAATACATTCCGCAACGACCCGAGCGATCTTCTGAACGCTACGTCCGACCCAAACGGCGATCTAACACGCTCCAAGCTGGCTCTCCTGAATTGGGATAGCGACTTGACCACGCAAATCGTGACGACTCTAAAAGGTACGCTTACTTATCAGGTCAAGTTAACGAATCCGTTGGCCGCCGGATTTTCCATCCCCAACGCCTCAGAGACTTTTACTGTAACTCTCACAGGAGCTTTGCCTGCGGGATTTTCGATTCCCAGTCCTCTGAATAGCGCCGTGAGCTACGACGCGACGACTCCGAAATTGACCGCCACGCGCTTCTTGACCGCGCCGGAACGAACCCAGTTGATCTCCATAGCCACAGCCGCAAACTTGGTGGCCCTTACGACGGGTGTCAATCAACTTCTGGATTTGCAGGATGGCCTCGACGGCGACCTCAACTACGACGCTGCGGCGCTGACTCTCAGCTTTGTCGGTCCTATGACCGCAAAGCGGAGAGCCGCTCTTGCGAATGCCAATGGCGCCACCGCGGAATTTACCGGCTTTGTCCAGGCGCTGTTCGATGCCCCGCGCAAGTTCATTGCGCGCAACATGAGAACTTTCAGCGTCATCGACTTTTCGCTGGATCTGCCAACCCCCCTGTCCATTGTTTTTCCGGCCTCCCTCGGAGCAAGGGCCTACACAGAATCCGCCGGCGGGACGATGGAGTTGCATTACGTCGGCGTGATGTCGGCACAGGATCAGTCGATCCTGAATTTGCTTTCCGGGGATGTCGGCTACCTGGCGGCGGTCAACACTCTCTTCCAAAAGCCCGTAACAATTGTGCCCGCGCTGGGCGATGCTTTTCTCAACGGCTTCGCAGCTGGAGCTCCACCGCCCTTTGGACCGGACATTTCTGCGCTGTTTGATGGAAACACACAACCAGCTGATCGGTTCGGCATCGTTCTGCAAAAACTTCTCCCTTACTTGAAACAAAAGCTCAGCACCGATCTCGTCGTCCAATCCACGGCGACAGCCTTCCAGTTGGACTCGCGCTCGGCGGAATCCTTGCTCTCCACCTGGCTCACTGCGCAGTTGGATCCACTCAATCCCACCGCCCCGGTACCTTGCCTGAGGGTCTGGCTCGACCCGGCCTTCTCGGAAAGTAACCCGAATTCGACTACGTCGTGGGACAATTTCCCCGCTCAGTTCCTGACATACACCCGTGTTCAAAAAGCTGCGATGGTGGTTTCCAGGTTGAAGCAGACTTTTGTTCAACTCGGTTGGCTCTTCGATCATGGGGCCACTGCCGGATGGTTGGACTTGAACTCGCTCCCCCTGCAGGCCGGCGCGGCTACGGCGTCCTTCGACGCGTGGAGACACACGGTAGCTCTCGCTGCATTGCGTGATGCGCTGCCGGACGGTGAGACCCTTCTTTCGGAGATCTTCGCGATTGCGTATGCGACGGCAGCCCCAGCTGATCCCACATCTCCGATAAGAGAGCTTCTTGTGGACAATCTCGAGTGGAACGCCGATGACTTGACGTTTCTGACCGGGACTCAAGGATTATCCTTTAGCACGCTCTCTTCTTATCAGAACGAACGCGCCTTGCATCGCCTCGTGAATTGCTTCGCGAAGATAAAGCGCTTGGGGGCTTCTGCAAAACAATGCATGCAGTGGTGCGTGACAAAGCTCAAAGTGACCGACGCCATTAGCGCCAAATCCGCCGCCAGAAGCAAATACAACGAAGCGGACTGGCTGCAGCGCGCCAAGCCGTTGAACGACGCTCTGCGAGACAAGCAGCGGAATGCCTTGGTCGCGTACCTCATCGCGAATCCCCAGAAGGATGCGGCAGGCCGCCCGATTTGGAGCGATGATGACGGACTGTACGGCTACTATCTCATCGACGTAGACATGGGAACGTGCATGAAAACGTCCCGTCTGGTGCAGGCCACTGCTTCCGCACAACTCTTCGTGCAACGCTGCCTCTTGAACCTGGAATCGCGCGTTTCCATCGACCCGGATCAGGCGATCGAATGGAATGAATGGCGAAAGTACTACCGGGTATGGGAGGCAAATCGCGAAGTCTTCCTATACCCGGAAAACTGGATCCAGCCTGAACTCCGCGACGACAAAACGCCGTTCTTCAAGGACCTGGAGAGCGAATTACTTCAGGACAATATCACTTCCGATTCTGCTGAGGCCGCCTTCGCCCATTACCTGGACAAACTTCATCAGATCGGACGCCTCGAGATCATTGCGATTTACCACGAAATGGAAGCGGCTACGCCGCAAAATGGGTTGGATGGTGCCATTGATCAGTTGCACGTGGTTGGCCGCACGATGGCAAGCCCCAACTTCTACTATTACCGCAAACTGGAAAACTCCCTGTGGAGTCCATGGGAAAAGATGGATGTCGACATCAACGGCGACCATCTGATTCTAGGTGTGACAAATCGGCGTCTCTATGCTTTTTGGCCCATCTTCAAGGAACAGACGGCGCCTAGTAACTCTTCCCAGCCTCTGAGTTCCAGCGATCTCACGCCGCAACCATCTCTTTGGGAGGTCCAGCTCGCCGCGAGTTCCTACCGCGACGGCCGTTGGAGTGCGAAAAAGCTGTCATCGGACACTCCTCCTCTGAGCTGCCCCAAGATTGACGGCGTTGCGCTCAAAGAGGCTTTCACATTTCGTCGAATTGGCACTCCCGACAACTTCACCATTAATTGTTTCGCGGCAGAGAACATAATCACGGGGCCGGCGCCTATAACTTACCAGCAACCCGTGGATGGTATGACTCCATGGCCGGACCCGAAAACGCCGAGTAACGTTGAAGTCCACGTGGTCGACGCTGCGAATGGCTATCAGCCGATCCCATCAGCCTACGTGACGTTTAATAGCGTGGATCACTCACAAGGAGTCGATGCTCAAGGTAATTGGTATGACTATCCGATCCACACATTTTCCGCCTACACAGACGTGAATGGCCTGATTATCTTCAACGCTGTTAGTCCAGATGACTACGTTTTCGCGGTGACGCCACCAAGTTCGGATTATGATCCTAACTCGCTTGCAGCTATTTCACCGGCGGATCTAACGCAACAGGTTGCGTTAGGAAACATCTATTCGCGCTACTTGTTGCTATCGGGTACGCCACAGTCCCAACCGGCTCAGGCAACCGTGCAGGAACTGGTACTGATCGGCTTCTTCTCCTTGACGTGTGGGGAGCAGTTGGTGACCACCCCGTTCGATGGCAACCAACTTTTCAGCGGCGCCTACGATACATATATCGACGGAATGATGCTCGATTCAAACCGGAACAGCCTCTCCCCTCCGCTCTATCTTTCGCTGGATCAGAGTTTACCAATCTTCACCAAGACACCCGCGCCGTTCAGTCTGCTGTTGCCGAATACCGAGTCGGCTGAATTTGCTAACGATCAATTCTTTCAAGACGATGTCTGCACCTACTACATCAGGCAGGCAGCCAACGCAGTCAAGATTCAATTTGTCGACTTTTATCACCCGTATGTCTGCAATTTTCTCAGTGTCCTTTATGCTAGGGGTCTCGATGGATTGCTGACTCTCGAAACACAACAGCTCTCGGATGCCATCTCGTTGACCCAGACAGTTGCCATCGGCAGAACTTTCTACTTACGCTACGGTTTGTACGTGGCGCCCGGCAGCTTGCTCGACGTTCAGCATCTGCCGCGGGAAATTGTGGACTTTTCTCCTCAGGGCGCCTATTCCATTTACAACTGGGAAGTCTTCTTCCACATTCCGTTCGAGATTGCAGTACGTTTAAGCACAAATCAGCGTTTCGAAGAGGCCCAGGAGTGGTTCAATTACATCTTCGATCCGACCGCTTCCGGCACGCCGACCACGGGCGTTTCCAACCGGGCAGCCAGCTTTTGGAAGTTCAAGCCGTTCCGCGATCTGCTTGCTGACCCGCCACAGACTCTGCAGGATCTATTGAACGACGCCGCGGAATTAGACATTGAGGTGGACGCTTGGACGGCGGATCCTTTCAATCCTCATCTCATCGCACGCCATCGTCCGCTCGCGTACATGAAGTCAGTGGTGATGAAGTACATCGGGAATCTGCTTGATTGGGGCGACATGCTCTTCACCAGCGACACCCGCGAGACCGACGCGGAGGCCACTCAAATCTATATCCTCGCTGCGCAAATCCTGGGCAAACGTCCGGAGCGGCGACCTGCTCGCGCCACCTCCGAGGTTTCCACCTATGATTCCATTACCGCCTCTGGAGTGTCATTCGACCCGTTCTCCAATGCCATGGTGGCCATTGAATCGTTTGTTTTTCCTTCCGGCCCTTCTACCGGAACCTCAAATCCTCCAGTCCAGTTGCCCTATTTCTGTTTGTCAGGAAACGATGTTCTCCTTGGCTATTGGGATCGCGTCGCGGACAGGCTCTTCAAATTGCGCAATTGCATGAACATTGAAGGTATTGTTCGTGATCTGCCTCTATTCCAGCCTCCCATCGACCCGGCGATTCTCGTGCGTGCGGTCGCTGCGGGGGCAGACCTGAGTAGTGTGCTGAGTGACCTGAACGCGCCCCTCCCTTACTACCGCTTCAATGTCCTTCTGCAAAAGGCAATGGAGATGTGCAACGAGGTGAAGTCCCTCGGCGGCGCGTTGCTTTCCGCCCTCGAAAAGCGCGACGCGGAGTCCTTGGCTGCTTTGCGCTCGCAGCACGACATACAAGCGCTCACGGCGATGAAAGCGGTCAAGGAACAACAACTTGCGGAAGCGACGAACAACCTGACGGCCGCACAACAAAGCCTTGCGGTCGTCCAAGTTCGCAAGACCTACTATCAAGGCCTCGTGCAGGCTGGTGCGACCTCGCCCGGCCCGACTCCTCCTTCACAAGGGCAGTTGGGCAAGAACTCACTCAAGCTCAACGCCAACGAATCCCAGCAACTAGACCTAATGGGCCAGGCCCTATCAACCCAGCAAGATCAAACCACAGTCGAACTCCTTGGAGGAATTCTCAGCTTGGTTCCAGACATAAAGATCGGCGCAATTACGACCGACGGCGCATCGTTTGGAGGTTCGCAACTAGGGAATGCCCTTCGCACAGTCAGTTCCTACATGGGCTCCATGGTCTCGATGATGAACTCTATCGCCAGTATGAGCGGAATCGTTGGCGGTCACGAGCGACGATCCGAAGAATGGCAATTTCAGTTGAATCTAGCCACCGCCGAAGTAACGCAGTTCACCACGCAAGTTGCGGCCGCAACCGTGCGTCAGGCTATTGCCCAGGCAGACCTCGATGCCCAGAACTTACAGATCGACAACGCCAATGACGTGGATACCTTCTTGCGCGAGAAATACACCAACCAGGATCTCTACGTTTGGATGATCGGCCAGCTCGCCGGCACCTACTTCCAAAGCTACCAACTCGCCTACTCACTCGCCAAACGCGCTGAGCAGTGTTACCGACACGAACTTGGCCTGGAGGATTCAAACTTCATTCAATTCGGCTACTGGGACAGCCTCAAGAAAGGCCTGCTCGCTGGAGAGCGTCTTGCCTACGACCTAAAGCGGATGGACTCCGCCTACATGGACCAGAATCGCAGGGAATACGAGATTCTGAAACACGTCTCGATCCTCTCTCTCGATCCCTACGCGCTGCTCCAACTGAAAGAAACCGGCGAGTGCACTGTAAATATTCCCGAGTCAGCCTTTGATTTGGATTTCGCCGGCCATTACCTGCGCCGCATCAAATCCGTGGGTCTAACAATTCCGTGTGTTACCGGCCCCTACACCAGTGTTCCCTGCACCTTGACTCTTCTCAAGAGCACGCTGCGTCGCGTCAGTCAAGTGAATTCCGGCTCTGCTGCGTATGCACGCTCATCCACCGACGACACGCGATTTATTGACATACCCGCCGGAACGGAGTCGATCGTCACCAGCAGTGGCCAGAACGATGCCGGTCTGTTTGAAGCCAATCTGCGGGACGAGCGCTTCCTGCCGTTTGAGGGCATGGGGGCAGTAAGCGAATGGCGCCTGCACCTTCCTGCAGATTTAAGGCAGTTTGACTACAACACGATTTCCGATGTCATCCTTCATATGCGTTATACCGCAAGGGATGGCGGCGAATCCCTCCGGGCTGCCGCTGCCGCTGAACTGCAAAAAGCAATCAACGCGGCCGTCAGCGATTCGCAGAATACGGGTGCTTTTCGTCTCTTCAGTGCGCGCCAGGAATTTCCCGACGCCTGGTACCAATTCTCGCAAGCCCTCGCAACGACCGATGCTGCCGGAGCCCCCAAGGCGATCACTTTTCCACTGGCCAAGGAACGATTCCCGTTCGTATTTCGAACCCGAAACATCACTTTAACTTCGATCGATGTCATCCTGAACTTCAGTGATGCATATCTGGCGAAAAACGATCCATCGAAACTCCAATGGACGTTCGCATCAGGGACAAATGCCGTTGCTCCCGTCACCACCAACCCCATTCCTACTCCCAATCCCAATCTGCAGTCGTCCCAATTGGCGGGGACACTTTGGATCGGCAGCAAGGACGCGAACGCCGGGCCGGACAACAACTGGACCTTGGGTTTATGGCTTGGCGCGGGCGTTACCGTACCAAAGGATTTCATCGAGGACATCTTCCTTTTAAGCAAGTACGCGATCGCCTGAGCTGATGGGTCATAAGGGGTCGTGAATGGAAGCGGTCGGTTGCTGCCGGTGGCATACAGAGTCATGAGTCATGACCATCGCGCGATGCCATCAGGTTGCCGGTCGAGTCGACGAGTTGATTCCGGCTCCGGTCACGGATCTCAACTCAGCCCGACGTCTTCCAGAACGAGTATCATTCCGTCGAAACTGCATTTGGTGCAGCGTAGTTTTGCCATGTGGCAGGTGTTGGAAGTGTCGATCCCGTGCGGGCCAGCAGCAAACGGATGCAGTGCGTCGTCATCGACTTCTGTCACCTCGATGAGGTCTGGCGAGGCTTGGCACTTCGGACACTGCCGTCCAGCCGAGATCATCCATTCACATATTTCCTGACGTAGCCTGTCGGTTATTTGCATTGACGTCCTCCCGCAAAGTGGCCTGCACCTAATTCCGAGCGCGTGATTCTGAAAATTTATCCCGTCCGAGGCGCCCTGGATTTCTGCCCTGCCCGCGGAGGAAACTGGACCGGGTCTTTTCCCAACAGGTCGAGCGCACCGTGGACGGGGGCGTGCACGATGGTCGCATCCACAATCGTCCCGGTGCTGATGCGGATGCCCCGCGCCTCGAGATGCAGAGGCTCCCTAGACCAATAAGTCGTCGCGATCCAACTTGTACAACTAGCTGCTCTTTGTCACAATTTATCCTGCTTAGTGAGCCGAGAGCATTAGAGGAGTACCGCCAGCAATCCCAAGCGTGGATCGTAACCAATCACCCGTGTAGCGCATGGTTCTCTTTGCAGTCAAAACCATTATGAAGGCATCTCGGACTATAGGCTTTTCAAATTGTGGATCCTGTTCCCACTTGCTTGTGTTGTAGTTGTGCTCAAATCCCGCATAATCCATGAACTCCCGGTCCTCATCCGACAGTGAGTAGTAGGGCTTCTTCTGAATCTCTGCAACCATCTCATCCTGCTTACGTTCGAACATCGCAAAAGCAACTTGGGCATAGTCTGCTTTGCCCAAGCCTATTCCGCTATGTAGTTCGACCGGTCCAACTTTGGAGTTTGTAACGGTAGGGGGTTCCACTCGGGGAGAAGTAAGATATCTTTCAATTTCGACTGAGAGATTTTGTCCTCTCCGTAGGTCTGACGGAATATTTCTCGGTGCGTCCGGCACACGCTGGGGGACTGCGCCCGCTTCTTGTAATTGCTTTCTGGAGTCCACCACGTTCTTAAGAGCATCTTTCTGTGAGGCTCCTTTTTCAAGTTCCTTGTAGTACGATTTTGTGTCCTCGAACCACTGTGAAGGAGTGGCTGATTTGGTTACACCTGTTCTAGTGTCTCCTATTGCTTCAAGAGTAACCTTTCCTACGCCTTTTCGACCGGCCGGTCTTCTACTGTTGTCTTTTCCCCACGCAGCTTGGTTTATGGCTCTCTCCACTTTCTGACCGCGTTCGTCCGCTGCACGCGCGCGTTTGCTTTTCGTGCTCGCCGCCAAGGCTTCGTGGTATTGAGGGGCAGACGTCCGCTCGGCGCCAGGTTGATTCGTGCGCGAAGCTACTTGATGAATGTGGTCACCCCGAACCTCATCGTAGGGGCCGACTGCCGGAAGGGCGCCCGATGAATCGACGAGCCCGGTCGGGCGGCACAGGCTATAGATATATCGGTTCTCCGATTCGACGGGGTCGCAACTTGCCCACCTTCCCAACCAACATGCGTAATATCGCGCACCGTGATAAGCGAACCCCGTTTCTTCGTCGCGCTCTTTGCCCGTGTATCGGTAGCGTTTGAGGCTGACTTCGGCGGCGCTGCGTCCAGCCTGTACGGATGGATTGCCGTACGGCGTGTATTCTTCGTAGGAAATCAAACGTGCCCGATCGTCGAGTTCCAGGCAGACAGAGCCCAGATGATTCCCAAGTTGATAGCGCTGCGCAGCAACGGGATTGTTCACAGCCTTTGCCGCGTTGATTGTCTGAGTCTCCACGAGCGCGACGCGCTGTTTGTCGTCCATCACGTCCAGAGATTGGCGTTCAAGGTCAACATTGCCACCCGCCGTATATTCTCTGTAAATCTCGAAGCCGCCAAGATACCTGCGCTCGTTTCGACGCGTTCCGCCCTGCGATTCGTTCACTTTTCGGACGCGCTGACCCGTGCCATCGTAAACGTAGTAGGTACTTCCCGGGACCGTATTGCCCGGGGAATTGGGATTCGTCACCTGGCGCGAAGTCCCGCTCAGGCGGTCCAGGAAATCCCATTGCATGGTCGAAAGGTGCGGCATGGAAACGATGTTTCCGTGCCCGTCGTATGCATAATTCTCTAGCGCGGGGTTAGGGCCACTGCCAAATCTCGCTCCGCTGAGCCGGTTGCTTCTCACGCCCGCCTCTATCAGGCTGCCTTCCTTATACAGGTAAGTTCTTGTCCAGCTGCTCCCACCCATCGGAGTGTGGGTCATACTGAGAAAATTCCCCACGTCGTCGTATTCGTAGCCCTCAGTGTAATTCCGCAGCGCTTGAAGATTGGTGAGATCGCGAAATCCCAGGAAGGGATGATCGCGGTAGTTGCTATCTGAGGGGTTGAAAAAGAATCCCGATTGAGTGATGTGTTCGCGCCCCGTCGCGGAAAGCAACCGGTAAATCGCGTCATAAGTGTACTCACAGGCACCGTCAACAATTTGCCCGTTGTAAACCACACGCTGGATCGCCGCATCCGCAATCTGTGTGATATTTCCGATTGGATCATACGTAAAGCTAAGATCCTGCAAGGTGGCCGCGTCGGCGAACAGCGCTTGTGCGGTGCCGTTCAGACCTGCGGCGCGGATGGTCACCAAACGCGTCAGCCGGGATGTCTCATAGTCGTAGGTGTATTCCGTTTTTGTTCCGTTGCCGTACTCGATCAGTTCGCGTTGCCCCTTGGAGTTGTAATCGATGTTGGCCACGAAGGGCGTGGCCGCCGCGGATCCTCTCAAATTTACGGAGAGTCGCTCCAGCAGATTCGCCTCGTTGTATTGCGGAATCGTTGTGCTCTGGTCCGGGGTATGAATCGATACAAAGCGATTCAACGCGTCGTAGAATGTCGTGGTTGTGTAATTCTGCGTCTCCAAAGTATTGGCCAACGCAGTTTCGAGGCTCGTTAGATTCAGCACCACAGCCGCGAACTCCATCTCCACAGCTTTCCAGTCCGGCGCATCCTTGTAGTTGGTTGCAAACCGGCGGGTGCTGCTCAACAGGTTCCCTTTGAAGTCGTACCCTTCGCTCACCAGGATGCCAGCCGTATCCGCGACCAGGAATGGTTTTCCCCTCAAATTAAGCGTCAACGCGGCGGGCGCACCGCCGGTCGCATTGGAATCCGGATGGCTATCGCCGTAGACGGTCCGTTGATACAAAATCTCTCGCGTCGGGTTCTTGGGATCAAACCCCAGGACATAAGAACGCACCATTCGCCGCAACGCGTCATATTCGGTTCGAAAGGTACGCCGCGGTTCGCCCAGCTGTTTTGGATTGTCCCAAATCCTGATCGTCTTGCCGGTGACATCGTTCAATACCCATTTCTCCCCGGCTTCCATACTTAACTGGTGACTGCGATTCCCGGCGATGTCGTAGTCATATTGCATCGTGCTGCGTCCCATCGGGCTGGACGCGTCCACGTGCGCATCTCGTATCTCGCGCTGATTTCCTTGGATGTCCAAGGTCACTCGGGCGGACAAGAACTCGTCCGCGCCCCCCACGGCCTTCCGATTGTGGGCCACAGTCAGGAAAGTTCTGCCCAGCGTATCGAAGTGCTCGGCCGCAGGCGTTCCCTGGTGCGCTTCCGTTTTTTGCGCTGCACTTTGTTCATCCGCTCCCAAGGCCCCACCGCTGCGTTGCTCGTACCACGTTGGCAGGTAATCCGAGTCAGGCAAACGCGTGAAAAAATCTCGGAGCACGTTGTCGGTTTTGGGATCAAGACCGTCCGTGTCATTGACATCCGAGGTTTCCTTCCACCAAGGACCAAATCTCACCTTTTCCCAAGTGTGATTCGGGTGCAGTTTCCCGATAACTCGCTCCACCGGGTCGTAGAAAAGAGTTGTACTCACTCCTACACGAATTGCGAATTCAAACTGATGCGTATTGGAGAAGAACGGTTCGAATTGCTGGACTGGTTTTCCTTTGTTGTTGAAAATCGTCCAACCGCTGCCAACCCAACGCGGGTCTATGGATGGCCCGTTTCTGACGACGGGACCTACCTCGGCGGGAATCTTTTTCTGAATTTCGCGTCCGAACCCATCGGAGTAACTGAAATTGATTTGAATCTTTGTGGCCGGATTGAGCCCGAGGTCGCTGACGTGAGTTTCCCGCACGAGCGTTGCGGCAAAACTTGGCGGGACCTGGCCCGTGGCCGCACCAGCATGGTTTGCCCATCGAGCGTATGCATTCACATCGTAAACAACGCGCGTTGTCGCTGTGCCCAGTAAACCCGCAGCCTGGCCGATCGGATCGGCGTAGAAATCCAAAATCTGTTGCTCGGTCAGATCCGGGTTGAACGTTTTGAAGGAGTCTCCCGGCGTAGGCGTCCTTGACTGGTTTCCCGCGACCGCACTCCCGGCAACCAAGCCCAGCGCATCAAATCGAAACGCGGTCTGATTCCCGTTAGGATCGGTCATCATAGCAGCCTGCAGGACTCGATAGTCATTCTGTGACTGCACCATATTCCCTATCGGGTCCTTGACCGCGACGGTCAGCAAATCGTAGGCATCGTAAGTAACGCGTGTGATCCATCCGTATGGGTCACGCTCGGCCATCGGCATAAAGAAGTGGGTAACAGCGGAAGTTTGATCGCCGGCCAACGGTTGAGGCCTGCCCGCGGGTAGCGGCGTTTCCGTCAAGTCAGAATACAGTCTTTGCCCCGAGGGAATCCACCACTCACCCGGTTTGTCGGAATGGGGAAACCAGCCAGTCGTCACGAAATCGTCGCCCAGCGCATATCCACCTTCCCGACCGAGCACGGAGGCTGGGCTTGGCAGGAATTTCTCTGTTCTCGATTTGTAAATCAGATTCAGAAGAGAAGACGTGAAGGCAAGCTTGTAGGATTCATAGAGCAGTCCGAGCGAGTCCGTTTGTCCCAACACCTTAGGACCCGACAAATCATTGTCGTAATAGAGGTGACGGACTCTTTCGATGGGCCGCCGCCGCGGTCCTGTCAGCGTAGACTCATCCATATTCCAACCCTCATACAGGAGGTCAGTCAGCCCGTCGCTTAGCGGTGCGAGGACATTGGCCACGGTGTTGAATTTCAGAAGGCTGGTCACGTTTGAGGACGTGGGAGCTGGCATGATCTTCAGGATTTCGTACGTAGACGATTCACAACGCAAAGGCGTCCGGTAGTCATCCGGGTCGTCAAGCAGAGGCGTCGTGTACGAATTCTCGGTAAAGGTAACGTGAGCACGTTTTTGGTTGTCTGGGTCTGGTCCGGTCAACTGCGTGCTCGTCGATGGCCGCCTTCTTCCATAACCAATCGCGACAGATTGTTTCACATTGCCGTAAGCATCGACACACAGAATCATGTCGTGACTTACGCGAGGATCGGCCAGATCATATGGCCCAACACGATAAAGTTCGCGCTCGTAGTGGAAATCAACAGTTTCTCGCGCATGTGAGAACACCACGGCATGAGGGTTCATTCCCTTGGGCTGAAGAATCTCAATGGTGAAATTCTTTTCCGATACGAGATAGGGTCTGTCCTGCGCAGTTGTTCCGTCGAGACCATACACTTCCTGCCGGAGCATGGAACCCTTGAGCCCTCGCGCGATTTCCCGCGCTTCTTCCGGCGCTGGTTTGTACCCTTTCAGGATCTTGTCCGGCAGAAGAATCGTCGTAGGCCAGAGCGTGTCGGGAAGCAGCATGGACTCGCGTTCTGCAGCGGAGAAATTCCCCGACCCTCCACCGGAAGCCCATTCCTGGTAGTACTCGTGCTCAAAATGCCTGGAGAGTTTCCCGCCCTCCAAGTAAGCGCCGGTGTGAAACCAGGTCTTCGTCAAAATGGGAGGGACACGTGATGCCTTGCTGAGGTTCAGCGCTCCCGAAGTGTCCGCACTTGCATCGAGCTCCGTGTCCCACTGCTCGATCATTCCAAAGCCGCGGAATTCTCTTTCCGGACCATCAAAATATCCATGGTGGTAGGCGTACCGCGTGACGAAGACGTTGTGGCTCACCGCGTCGCGAATCTTGACTTGTTCAACGCAGTGAACTGGGAACGGTAATTGCGTCACCCATGGCATGCGGCCGTCGAGTTTGTCCCGCAAATAAAACTTTGTGGACGGCGCGTAGCGAACCTCCGTCTCGGCCCCAAGATTGTTGCGAATGCGGGTGAGCAGGTGCGGCTTTTGGCCGCCCATCAGGTCGATGTAGCGCATCGCGCGCTGCGCGTTGCCCGGCAACGGCGAGGACCAGACTAGACAAGCCGTTCCGACGCCGAGTAGATCGAGCGCATGGACAGAAGCTAGATCGTCTACGGCAGGAAATTGGCTCAACGTCCTTTTCTCACTCCAACTGTTACCCGAGTGATTGAAGTAGACCTGCACGCCTGTGCTGTCTAGGTAGATGATGTCTGTGACGCCGGATCCGTCCACGTCGGCCAGGCGAATGCGCCGTCCGTCGAACTGATCCGGAGACTCAAACCACGGCGCATTATCCATCTGCACTTTTCGGCCAAACCGTCCATAACCGAGGCTGGGCCAGTAACAAACCTCACCGTTGCGGACCCGCACGACATCCGTTAGCCCGTCTCCTGAGAAATCCGCAAGAAAGATGGACTCCGTGCCATCCGCGAACAACACGGCAGGGCCCCGGTCTTCGTGCATCGGTTTTGGAGCTGACTCCTCCGGACCAAATCCGGCTTCTGCCAAGGAGGCGTGCCAGCGAAAAACCTGCTCATCACTGATCAAAATATCCGCGTGGCCATTGCCGGTAAGGTCGATGAACTTCAAATTGGGATTGTTCCAATCGAGAACTGGCAATACCTGGAAAGGAGAGAATGGCTTCCAGCCTTTGTGGTCTTCGCGCTTGTAGAATCCTGGTGCTTCGCCCCTGAAGTCCACTAAATCGAGGTGGCCATCACCGGCGAGATCCAGGAATTGCTGGCGTGCGCCTGCGGTCACGAGAGCGGGCTGCTTGGCGAGAACTTCCTGCGCTCCAAATTTTGCCAGCACCCCCGCACTTACCGTGCCAGGAAGGCCGTTGATGGGACTCAGATTTCTTTTGTAAAACCATGCACCGCCTTGCTCGCTGAGAATGCCGGAAGCGCCCTCGCCATCCAGATCGAGCCATTGATAGCGTGTTCCGTCTAACCCGCCAGGAACATTTTCAAGGCTCTGCGGATCGACATCGCGCACCGGTTGTTGAGCGAGTTGGGCCGGATCGAGAACCTGGCTGTACTCGAAGGTTAACGACGGCAGGGATTCCTTGAGATAACGATTTCGCTGGTTCGCGGTGGGTTGGAGTACATGCCCGGATTGCTTGACGCCCGTCATGAATGACGCGATTGGGCTCTCCGAATAGTTAAATTCAGTCGATCGCACCAGATAGTCCGCGACTCCCAGCTCTTGCGGAAAGTGGTGAAACATGAGCGCCCGGCGGCACAGACGATAGGTGCGTACTTCAAAACAAGAGCGGTAGGTCGAGAATGGATCTTGCCGGGCGGCCCAGAATGTTCCGGCGGGAGGATTGATTTGCGCGCGCGCAAATATCTGCTGTTTGGTATCGGGTGGATCCTCAGCGTAGCGTCCCTGGCCATAATCGAACACTAACTCAAACATCCAGGTGCTCGCAGGAAGGAGTGTTGGATCAGTGGCTTGAAGAGTTTTGGCTTCTCGATTGGTCGCACGATTGCCGTACAGGATCCTTTGCAAATACCGGTTGGCAGTGCGGCTGCCGCGCGCCCGGTTGCTTTCATTGGTTAACGCGACGGCGTTGCCTTGGGAGTTCTCAAAAATCCGCTGTTCGTCTTCCTGTTGATAGCAGTAGACGATCACGTTTCCTTTGTCGTCGTAGCTTTCAGAAATTAGCCAGCCAAATATCCGATAGGGTGAGCCGCTTTCCATGATCCGGCTGTTTGCGGATCGCCCGTACCAAGTCGTGACATTGTCGCGGGAAATTGAGCGCCAGAAAATGTCACTCAGGTCGCTATCATTGGTCCATCGCTCTATTCTTGCGAACAAAGGGTCGATCCGAGGCCGGTATTTCCGGATGGAGTACGTCTGCTTGGATCCAAAGAGCCTGCCTGAACCATCACTCAGCGACTTCCAATTTGCATTGGCATCCAGAACAGGGACCAGATCTTCCACACCGGAGAGGATGAACACGTCGGAGTCGGTGTTATCCCGGTACCGCGGCAAGCCTTTATCTGTCTTGCGTTGAATGGACGGCAACGAAAGATTCCAGCCCAATCCAAACGGGCCGTTTCCCGCACCCGAATCGTAGGAAAGCGATAATTGCGGTGTAAAACCAGAGCGGCTTGGGCTGGTAAAGATGGGAACCACAATCGATCCGGTTCCTGTCACTGGATTGGCAGAGAATTTCTCCCCCATGCCGCGAATTGCGCCTCCGCCCTTCGGGACATTGATTTGAGGGGGGGCGAGGAGAAAAGCTCCTCTACTCGGCTGGTTAGTCGCGGTATCGTTTGAGTTGTTCGGATAGTTCACCGGTAACAGCTCCAGAGCAATAGGCTAGGAGACGAACTCTGCACATTACCAGCAGCGCTGGCTTGCGGAAAGCATTCGCGTGAGAATACACCTATTTGGCTCACCAGACAACTCTCCGGTCCTTGGAACTGGGGGAGCGAGACACGAGATTCGTTTGGTCTCTCCGGCTCTTTGCCATAAACCATTCGGTGGCCGCCGAACGTTCTGCTGGCTTCCAACTCATTGGGAAAACTAAGGTCGACTCTTAAACGAACAGCTCGAACACACTCTGCAGCTCTACGAGTCGTTTATCACAATGGACGTCGCGAGTTTGTCTATCCCAGCTCGGGAGCATATGGATTTGGCGTCCGTTGCCAAGGTCCAGTTTACGACGATTTGCTAGTAGTTACGGCTGCCAGGATGTCGCGTTGCTCGTGCAAAGCAAGCCACGTTTCCAGCAGAAAGCCAGTCTGCTCAGGTTGAGGGGCGAGACAGTCGCCGGAAACGTAGAACGACGCGACAGCCTGGCTACGCAATCAGTCTGAGCCGCCACTGGCTGATACGAGAGGCGACAAGGCCGTGCACGCCGCATCACTGTGGGCGCCGACAAGGCGTATGACAGTAAGGATTTCGTGTGCACCGCACGGGAGGCAGGAACCAGCATACCGCCGTGGTTGGTGTTCGGGGGCGCTGCCTATCTAACTTCAAGATAGAGGCTCCTTTTGAGAATGCCCTATCGTTCAGCCGTACACTCCGCCTCCTGGGTTCTCTCAAAAGGCCGCAATTCGGCGCTCTTTTGAGTGCAGTCCTTCATCCTGCTGTTGAATTCGGCGGAGTGAATTTCATTCGAGGCCTTCTCAAAGGCCAGGCCAAGACCGTAAGTTGGTGGCCGTGATCAGCATTTCTTTTCGCCAAATATCTTCTAACTGTCGAGGGGCTCATGGGCTCGCAGTCCCGCGGGCCCGGCGGCCAGTTAACACAGGGCGCGCTCTTTGATGAAAGATGAAAAGCCATATCAATTTGAGGAAGTTGCATGGATTGCTGCTCGTTGTTTTCCCTCTGAACTACTCTCAGTTCGGCCTTTCCTTACGCTTCGATTTGATTACGGTGGCGCGGCGGTTAATCGCCAGGGTATGGCGATGCAACTGGAGCAATCCGCGTTCCTCTAAATCGTATCGGACCAGTCGGGTGCAGCACACACTGCAGTTCATGGGCCGGCGTGGCAGCGAGCCCCTGACTTTCCGCCCCGCACGCGAAGGGTGTGAACGCATCGGTGCCACAGTCGTGCTCGAAGGCACCATCTCCAAACTCGGCAGTGACTACGTGATCGGATTGTGTGCGAACCAGTACGATTCCGGAGATCGGCCGGATGTGGAACAAACTACCCCCAGGTCTAAAGGAACAAATGCTGGATGATTAAGCTTTTGATTTCAGAACTGCACGCCTTAGAGGCTATAGTTCGTTTAGGTAACGGCAGAATTCTGTCTCAGGGAGGACGTAAGATGACCCTCGAAAAAGATGAGATTCTTGTGGAGAACCTGCGGAGATCCCTCGACTTTTACCAGCAAGCGATTGTGTGGTCGATGACTGCGGCGTCAGTCTGTTTGCTACTCTCACTGAGATTGCGCAACCCGAATAGCCCTCCTATTGAGGTGCTTTATGGCGTAGTGAACGTTTCTTTTGGGTGGGCCGTTGCGTTCGCAGCCACTTTTGTTTTTGGCATTGTCGCCTGGTCCGCAATTGAGAATGTCGCACGGATTCTGGGTAGGATGTCTGTTGAAGAGGATTTACGTGAAGCGGTACTCATGTATCCATCATTTGCTACGAACCCGAACAAATGGGTGCGTTTTGGAACAGCGCTGCTGCCGCCATTTTTGGGGCTCGTTGCTTCAGGTATAGAACTGATCAATGAGTCTCATTTACCGGGTGGTCAGCCACTGCTGCATAGGAGTATGGGCCAATGGGTCGGGTGTATTATGTGGCTCCTCGTATTGTTTGGTCCTTATGAAGGAATCATTCGGGGATTGCGGAGCGAGTTTGCCGAGGTCGTGGTTCGACGGACGTCTCGAATCGTAATTCATACCAAGGTCGAAGATCCTGAAGAAAAAGAGTGAGAATCGGCGTTAGAGACGAGGGGCGCCTCAGTTCGCCGATTACCTGCTGGAAATCGTTGCCGCTTATCCGAACGCGGACACCATTCACCTGGTGATGGACAATACTGAAGGGCGGGGAGGTGTGCCGGCAACGCTCTCTGAGGATCTTTTTTCGGCTGTGTTTTATCTTCAGAAGCCACAGAGGGAACTTCGATACGTCTGCTTAGCGATGACGGTCAAGGCTAACTGACGGCTCGATTTCTATGGAGTTTTGGGTACAGGATCAGGTACAGACACCAGTTTTGGCAATTTACGCTGAACTACTCTAAATTACTCATGGCAATGGGTTTAGCTGCTTCATTAATTACGCTCGATTTCTCTTCATTATCATAGATTTACGGCGTTCTCCGGAGATTTACGGCGTTCTCCGGAGACTCAAAATCCGTCGGAAGCAATTCCATGGGGGTTCGATTCCCCCTCCCGGCACCAGATATCCCATTGATTTGCAACAAGTTGCCAGCAGGGAAGCGACCGACACGAGTTCGTGCGGCACAAATACGATACAGTGCGCAGCCTATTTATTTTCAATAACTTGCGTAGTTTGATGCATTTGCGACCATTCGCTAGCGTACGTGCAGTTGAAACCTGCTTACGCTCAATTACGGAATGCGCGCGGATAAAATGTCCGCTGGTCCCAAATATTACTCGCGCATGATCGATTTCCGTCCTAGACTACCCTCACATATTTCTCGGATGCCACAAGCTTCCCGACGTGTATTCCGGCTGCACCGCAACGTTCGCGGGCGAGTCGCTCACCGCCGTTCAGTGCCAGTCAGACGGGGTGGTTCAACCTTCAGATTTTAGCATTGGCCTCGCGGGCAATCGAGAGTATGAGGCAAGAGATTTTGCTCACTGGGTTTGGGACCGGAGTCGCCGACGAACACCCAAGAAGGCCGGCCGCAGGAAACATCGAGGACAACCAGGACGGAAAGGGGGACAGAATGGATCCGATAACGCTCGTCACTTCAGCCATAACTCTGCTGAGTCCATATGTTGCAAAGGGCGCCGAAGAATTCGCCAAGGAACTCGGCAAAGATGCCGCCCCCAAAGTGAAGGAATTGTACGCGTATCTGAAGGGCAAATTCAGCGCAAGTTCAGAAGAATCACAGCTTCTTTCGTTGTTCGAAAAGAAGCCCGAGAAGTACGAGAAAGCTCTCACCGATGTGCTTGAAGAGCGGGCGCGAACGGATCCCGAGTTTGCGGGCGAATTGGAGAAACATGTGAACGGCGTTGGACCTTACATCAAGGTCGTTCAGTCGCTTAAGGACAGCGACAAGGCAGTTGCGGCTGAAGTGAAAAAGGCCCGGGCCGGCACTTTCGACATCGATCAAAATGCGGTCAACGTCAAAGAAATAATCGGATTCAAGGCCGAAGAATCGGGTTGACGCGGGAGTGGCAACCGCAGGAGGCAGGCGACCGAAGCGAAGGTTCAGTCAATTGAACAGCGCTCGAGCGTGAAAGGTCCCTGGATATCTTTTCGTGGTTCCTGCTGTGCGGATCCCGATACTATCCAGACCATCGACGGAATTGCCCGAGCCAAATCCAATTCCAGGATTTCCCCATGGCTAGCAAGACGGCACAACTCACTCACGAATTCGACACTTATATCGCTGAGCGGACAAGCGGATTCTCAGAAAGAAACTGGGTGTTCGAACGCGTTCACGCCTGGTTAGCCGACCCGGGCGCCCCAAGATTTCTGCTTCTCACCGGGGAGCCAGGTAGCGGAAAAACGGCAATCGCCGCACGGCTGGTCCAGTTCTCGCGTGGCGAAGCTCCCGCACCTGCGATTTGTCCGGAGTTCCGCAACGGATTCCTGTCGGCGTCGCACTTCTGCGTTGCGCGCGCCGGGGAATGGATTGACCCATCCAGCTTCGCGCGATCAATCTCGCTGCAATTGGCCGGACGTTTCCCGGAGTTCGCGCAGGAGCTGATCAACGTGGGTGAACGGAGCGTCAACATTCACGTGGTGCAAAACGTGACGAACGCCGGAGTCGTGACGGGAGTGGTCATCGATCTGAATCTGACCGGACTGAATCCGCAGGCATCGTTCAACGCAGTTGTGGCCAAGCCGGTTGCAGGACTCTTTCAGGGCGGTTTCGATGTGCCGATCACCATCCTCGTCGATGGTCTCGATGAGGCGCTGGCATTCAAAGGCGACACAACTATCATCAAGCTGCTCGCCTCTCTCGATCAGCTTCCTGCAAAGGTACGGTTCATCCTCACCAGCCGCCCGGAAAGCGCGGTTGAGAATGAGTTCCCGAACGTGGATAACTTCTATCTATCGGCTGAAGAGCACGACGATGCCAATGATCAGGACATGAAGACCTTTGTACGCAACAAGCTGCGGGGGACGGCTCTGGAAAGGCATTCCGACGAAATTGCGTTCAAGGCCGACCGCAATTTCCAGTACGTGACATTCCTGCTCAGAAGCCTGCCAACGGCTGGCCCCATATCCATCGACGGTCTTCCCAACGGCCTCGACGCTCTCTATGGCGATTGGCTGCGCCGGCTTAGTGACGCTGCAGTGTGGAGGAATGAATACGCTCCAGTGATGGGACCGCTTTCTGTCGCTTTTGAAAGCGTGACCGAGAAACAGCTCAGGAAATACTCGGGATTGAAGGAGAGCGAAGTCTCCTATCGTCTGCTGAACCTGCGCCAGTTTATTGAAGAAACAGCGGGGGGGTATCACCTATATCACCAGTCCATGGTGGACTTCCTCAAACTTCCGGAGATCAAGAGTCCGGGGCGCAGATTGAAGAACGAGTTTTATCTTCCCCGGGCTGAGTGGCACACAAACCTGGCGACTTATTATTTCTGCAACGGCACCCCACATTGGCCGAATTGGGATCTGTATGGCTTCCGATACACTGCAGCTCATCTTGCGGAGGCGGTGCGCGAGGAGCCAAACGGAAATCGGCATGCCCTTGTTCAGCGTCTGGTCAGCCTTGTATCGGATCCCGACTATCGGAAACGACATCAAACAGAGCTCGACGATGTGCCGGCATTGCTGCGCGACCATGATGCAGCCGTCCGTTGCGCCGCACTGGATCAGGACGGCGTTCAGAACCTGATTAGGGCGACGTTCGCTTTGCATACCTTCCGCGAACAGCAGTTGCGTCCCAATGCCTTGTTTGAACTAGCGTCGAAAGGCCAGATCCAGCAGGCAATTCGGCGTCTGGAATTCTTCGATGTGGATGATGACTGGGCTCATGCCGCGCAGTTGATCATCCTCTGGCTGGCGGCAAAGTCAAATCCGAATGATGTTCGATTCCGGTTAGCCAAACTACAGTATCCTCCGGGACCTTTAGAGATCCTTCTCGAACTGGTGCGTGGGTCCGTTGAGAATTGGCCTGCTCCCCCGCGTCCCTTGCTCATGGTTCCAGCACCTTTGGAATCGGATGTTGCGAACCTGGTTGATTGGTTCGGCGGAAAGGGCAGCGATCCCGAGATGCTCCAGCGCCTGGTGAACGACAGCTTCATCGCGGCGTCAGCCAATGGCACCGGTGGTCCCGACTATCTCGCTGCCCACGACGCACCGTTGTTGGTTGCGTTTGCGGCGGCGAACCCGGTAGACGGGGACATCTACCTGCGTAGATATGTCGCGATTCACAGCGGATATCAGTATGTTCAATATCGCAACAGGTCCCTGTGGATCATTCTCGAAAATGTTCTAGCGCACCCTGACCCGGATTGGATTTGCACGAGCTTGCGGGAGCTGGCCACGACGGCTCTTGCAGGAAGTTCTCTGGAGTTCAGAGAGACCCTTCCGCTTACCGTACTTGCCCTGCAGACGGCTTCAGGCAAGCCTGGCGCGAAGGAAGCATTGAGTGCTCTGCAAACTGACGCAATCGAGCAAGCGGCGCGGGTCCCTGATGAGCC
Source organism: Tunturiibacter lichenicola (assembly GCF_051013355.1). Classification (GTDB taxonomy): domain Bacteria; phylum Acidobacteriota; class Terriglobia; order Terriglobales; family Acidobacteriaceae; genus Edaphobacter; species Edaphobacter lichenicola_F. Next base: position 3,996,313 of record NZ_CP132944.1, read on the forward strand.
GGGAAATCCCGTTAATGTGAACATGCTTACCACCTGGAGATTTCAGTCCACATCGGCCATGCCCGCACCCGGTGACGATTCGTGGGGCGCCCATCGCCGGCGCCTCGCCGCGCATGCGCAGATCCTTGCGCGTCTTCAGAATGACATTCCGGGTGCCGTTGATCTCCTTACCGGAGCGGCCGCTCTGAAGCGGGGTTTCGCCGGCTTCCAGGCACCCGTTTATCTTATGTTGGCCGAAGCATTCCTGATCTGTAACGGCGCGCGTCTGCCGGTCATCGATACGGTTCTCGACATGGCACTGGCCGCAGCTCAAAATGTCCAAGATGCCTCGTTTTGCTTCCGCATGACCTCACGATGCAATGCCATGCGCGAGCGGTGGTGGTCGGCCCCTTTTGACCTGCCGTTGGCAGTGTCCACGCTTGTTGAGAACCCGCACCATGAGCAGTTCACTGCGCGGCACTGCATACTTCAGCCCTTTGTGCATCGTGACGCCAGTTGCCTGCCGATCCCCTTCTCGATGCTTTATGCAGCAAGCCTGGTGTCCATCGCCGAGAGCTATCATCGCCCCCTGGCTGAGGTTCGCAGCGTCAATACAGGGGTTGACGCCGAGGGGATACTCGCACCGGGAACCTGGGTCAATATCCCCGACCCTGGCTTCGCCACTTGGATTGCCGCGCGATTATCCGCCGAAATCCTCGTCGATCAAAACTTGGGGCATGCGCAACGCGAGGTGTTGATGAAGCTCCTGGTTCCAGTAGCCATGCCTAATCCCACCGTCGTCGACCTGGTGATTTCCCGGTTACTGCTGCTGGCGCCTCCCGGAGATGCGGCAGCCTTGGACTCGATCGAACAAATCGTGGGTGCACCCACTATTACTCCGATCGTCGCATTCGAAGCTAATCTGCCCGCATAAACCCGACAGACGGCTTTACCGAACAGCCTCAGTAACGCATGAGGAGCGTGTTTCCCTTTCGGACGATGCTTCCGTAGAGCTCGTTCGGGTGCTCTATACCGTTGCGGACCACCAAGAAATTCAGAACGCCGCACGTTGACCCATCCCTTCAGAAACAGTGCTGCGTTCAGGACATTTTTCAATTTCGGAGCTGCTCATTGTTCATCGTCAGCGAAAAATAATTGGTATCATGAGTGGCGTGAGCAGAATGAACATCCCCCGACATTCATTTGACGTAACAAGAATCGAACGAAACTGGAAGTCGGAGTGCGAACTGGTTCCGATCAAGGTCGATCAGACCCGGAGTGACGCGGCAGCTTTGCCTGATTTAATCGGCGCTAGACTACGAAGGGCGTTTCTCACGGCAGCGCTTCAACCTGAGTCCTCAGATATCGAACGCTTCTTTCGCGATGCGGCGCAATGTGGCGCGGCGGCGTTCGTGCTGGCTCGCAGCGATCGCGAAGTTGATCTTCCTCTGGCTTCCGATGTTGCGATACGTCTGCGAGGACCGGTGCCGCCGTATGCATTCAGTACCGCCAATTGGCTGAGTGCGGTGTGGTGCGCGATGGCGACCAACGACTTTCCTTCTTTGATGAATCTTTGTTACGCATCACCGGATCTGGTGCGGAATTCTCCCAATCGCGACGATGACTTCTCCTATCTCTACGTGGACGCGTCTATATCTCCGGTAAGTGGCCGAATAACCGGCTATCCGGATAGATGATTGCCACGTTGCTGGCTAGCTGCCAAGTGTACGAGATGGCATGTCCTGGCCCCCCGTAAACACCGCTTCGGCTGATTTCTTGAACCGGAACGCTTCGTAGCGATGGGCTTGCAGGATGATCTATATATGTAATCGAAATGGTTACATTTTCGGTGCAATAGCGGTACACTCATCAGCTTTTCCCTGTTGCGCTAAATTGCTCTAAAGTACGGTTGCTCAGCCACTTAAGGCTACGCTTAATTACGCTAGCATTTCTTTTATTGTCATAGACTTACAGAGATATCCGGAAACTCAAAATCCGCCGACCGCAAGGTCGTGGGGGTTCGACCCCCCCTCCCGGCACCAAGATAATAAATGGCTTATATAGAAAATGGCACCTCACGAGGAGGGGCCATTTTTATTTGGTGGCTGTTTTGGTGGCTGTTGGCTTTGAGTTTCTCCTACATTTTGCTTCCGTCGTTATTGCTCCAGCGATTCGATCGATGACCGATAGACGGTGCTCAGGGGACAGGTGTCCTAACTCGCAAGCTGCTGGAGCGTCATGCTCCCAGCTCGACCTACCTTCGTTACCAAGGTTTTTAGCAAGCCGGATGCAAAGCTTATGTGCCGGGCGCAAGGGAGCGGAGTTTTCGCGATTTCTTCCGCTTACCGCCGACGAAGGAGAATCGCCGTCAGTAGGCGGACCGTGCGCATGGTGCATAGGAACAAAAGAATCCTAGTTTCATCTCAACGTTATGGGAGTAGGCACCCCACTCACCGCGGAGCAGGTTGGCATCGCTTCCACAGGGTGGCAGGGAGAGACACCGCTGTGGTACTACATTCTTCGCGAGGCCGACATCTCCACAGGGGGGATTTTCTCGGCCCAGTGGGTGGCCGGATTGTGGCAGACGTGTTGGTTGGGCTCATCAATGCGGACCCGACGTTCTTTCGTCGAAGCCAGCAGCAATGGCAGCCACGAAACACACTGAGCGAACTCCTGGCCTCACAATGAAAAGTTATTCCGCCCATCCGCGAGAACCTTGCGCTAGCGTATGCATTAAAGGTCTTAATCAATCCGACATTGCACGACAGCTTGGAATCTCGCGCCAAGCGGTCTCAAAAACTGTTTCATCAGAGGACTTCAAGAAAGTTTCCATGATGTACCGTTCCGACGTCACATCATCCATCAAAGCTACCAAATCTTCCGCCCGCAGCTGAGTCACCCATCAAACGAAGGCTCAAGCCTGTTCCTCGAAAACGGAGTTTCACGCAATAACCGGATCGAAGTCGGCGCAAACCCGACTCTAAGGGAAACTTCCGGTTTGCCCGTCATCCGACAACAATCCACAAACTTGAGTCTTTCACAACGCTCAATGAGTGCATTGCCCTTCCATGAGAAGGCCGGTCGGTGTCAACCCGTTTTTGTGTAGTTGGGGACAAATTCATCTCCTTCCCGGTCTTCCATGAGAAGGCCGGTCGGTGTCAACCCGTTTTTGTGTAGTTGGGGACAAATTCATCTCCTTCCCGGTCTGAACGCGATTCCTTGCACGCCGAGCTGCCGCTTTTGTCGCCACCCTTCCATCCGCACTCTGTTGTGAGCGTTCCATCGCTCGGTGCAAGTTGGGTGTTCTCGATTTAGCCGGTGCTGCCACCTGTTATTGCGACCTTTCACTCGATCTCGCAGACGGAGTGTTGGGCCAGGCCAATGACGCAGTCACCGGAACTCGGCTTATGACGCTAAACCTCCATACATCTGGAACTGAACTATGCAACCGCCGGCAGTGTAGCCCGGCCACTTGATCGTAGCGGCATATAAACATCTCCGCTCACCCATAGTCGATGCAGCAGGACGGCCAGTTTACGGGCGACCGCTATCACTGCGCGTTTCTTCCCGCGTTTGCCTCCGTGCTCAGCCAGCTTCATGCCCCATCGGCGCAGGTCGCTGTCGACTCCCCAGGGGCCGAGAACGTGGTGCGCAGCCTGCACCAGAAGTGTTCGTAGGTAAGGATCGCCCTCTTTGCTGATGTGCATCTGCGGCTCGCTCTGTCCCGAGTTACGCCTTCCAGGTTGGAGACCCACGTAGCAGGCGGCATCCCGGCTCTTGCGAAAACGGTGTGGATCTTCCAGCGTCAGCATATAGGTGAGGGCGATTAGCGTTCCCACTCCCTTGATCTGCTTCAGCCGCTCCGCTTCTGGATACTTATTCCGCGTCATGGACTCAAGCAGGTGGTCGTACTCGCAGATCCGTTCGCTGACCGACTCTATCTCTCTCATCATCGGTTCCAGTGCACTCTTCAACTCCGGACTCAGATCCTGGGCCGCCTTCGGCTTCATCCCGCGTGCGTTGCATCCGCGGAGCCGCTCTCCGTAGGACTTCGTCAGGCCGCGCGCCGCGTTGACCAACATCGTCCGTGCACGCACCAGAGCGGCTCGCGCACGGATCACCGTCAGGTCCGCTTGGGCCTCCGCGCTTCGATGCTTCACTGGACACAACAACTGTGGATCGATCCGTACCAGTCGCGCAAGCGTTCTAGCGTCGATCCGATCATCCTTGCGCCTGCTCTCCCCGATCAGTCGCACGCTGCGAGCGTGCGCCACGATCGCCTCATGACCGAGCTCGCTAAGCAACCGGCTTACCCACGGTGAATGCGTTCCGGTCTCCAGTGCGATACGGCTCCGAGGCATCGCTCCGAAGATCTCTTTTATCGCCTTGGGCGTCGTGTTCACCCTCTGCTCCATCAGGACGTCACCTGCTTCATCGAGCACGCAATAAAAGCTCGATCTGTCGCCCAGATCCAGACCGACGGTCAGGCGTCGGTCCTGCTTGTTGAGTGTCTGCTGCATCATCGTAGTGGTAAGCTTCTTCATCGCCGGTCTCCTTGTCTCCCGCGCTTCAAGCGCGTCGATAACTTGGGAGCTTAACGCATCCCGCTGGAGACCGGCCTTCTCATCCCATCTGTTATCGCCAACTGAAGACTGAATGAAATTGATTGCCTAGGACAAAAGTCAACTGATAGGGCTCATACGAACGATATTGCGGCAACGTTCGTCCTCGAAGAGATACAAATCCAGCACTCGCGCCAAGACCCACAGAAAAGGATCTTCGAGACCTTTTCTCTTAGCTACGGCGATGCTCCGAAGATTACATGTGTGATGTTCAACCCTGATGATTTCGGACTCAAACTTTTCCTTGCTCCTTCGAGCTCGTCGATAAGCTGGGTTCCAACTCCCATCATGGTGTTTTGGGCGGTGACCGGAACAATATTGAGAGCTCAGATTCGCCTTCCCATAAGGATTATCCTGCGGCCATTCCGCTCCCCTGATAACTGCGGCCAATTCAGGAGGATTGCCGAACCTCCATGTGCTTTTTCACGCTCTTCATTCGAGAACGACAGATCTTCTCCCTTAATGCCTGCCTGTTCGAGCTTGAGGCTCCAGTCGAGTAGGGCAGTTCTCACTGCGTCGACGATCCCCCACGCCTCGCCCGAACTGATGATGACTGCAAAGGGTAGTTCGTACGGGCACCCGAATGCGGCGACTTTTACCTCCATTAGATGTGTGGTACCGCAAAGATCCGTTGATATCCAGTACCGGGCCGGACGGTAAGGAATTTCTCGCTTATCTCTCCAATTTCGGCGGAATATCCATATTCAGAGACGAGATCAACGTCTTTCCCGCGGAGTGGGGAAAGAGACGGACTGGCTGAATCTGAGCACCCGGCACATAAAACAGGGATACCGCATGTCGTACTACAATATGATCGGTAATCTTGAAATTAATCAGGCTTCAAACATTGAGCTGATCGATAAGACCAATCGTGAAGGACTGATAGCAAACCGGGCGAGCAAAGATCTCATTCAGCTCGTCTACGCGATCATCGCGAATATTATCGAAAACCAGTTCATCGGTAAGCGTGACGAGTACAACGCCCTCACGGGGGAGGCTGAACGCGATCCCAAGGTGCTCACCAACTATGTAAAACAGGGTGCCTCACTGGTTAGAGACATCAAGGATCGATATCCCTACGAGGAAGATCCTTACAAGATTCTTGATCATGTCGGCAAGCGCGCTGAAAGAGGGGATGGCCTGGTGAACCTATCAACCTCGCTGAAGAATCTTCAGCAGAGCATCGGTCTGATGGAGGAAGCACAGGATCTGTTCACCGAGCAGGCTGGCTATGGGATGGCTGTTGCTGTTTCTGTGCACGAGATAGCGAAGATCGCAGCGAATTTCTACGCCGGCGTTAATCATCTGCTCAAGTCAGATTCTCCGGATGTAGAAAGTCTGAACAACCTGAAGGAGGCTTCTGCGTCGCTGCAATCGAAACTGCGGCGACTGAGCCCACTTCGCGCGATTAAGAGTGAATCAGAAACAGAATTCAAAATAGTTAAGGTCGTCAGCTTCCTCCTGGAAATCTTCCGGTCCCGTCTTGAAAAGAGCGGCATATCGATCGAGGTAAACGCCAAGGAGAACTTTTCGATCTACGGACGTTACGGAGCGCTGATTCAGATTTTCTCGAACCTTCTGGACAACAGCTGCTACTGGCTGAGCATGGTGCCGAAGGCACAGGGCCGACTCAAGATTGCGATCGATCCGGTCCCGGCATCGACGCCGTCATCCTCCAGTATCTCTTTCAGCCCGGTTACAGCCTGCGTGTGCCGCCGAGCGGCCTTGGGCTCTACATCTGCCGTTACTATATGCGGAGCATGAAGGGCGACGCCTACAGCACGCTTCACAGAGAAAGACTCCAGGGCGTCGAGGGCGCTCAGTTCACACTCGATTTTGCATCGGTTCCGTCTGAACGACCTGCAGGGGAGAAAAAGTAGAGAAATGAGCTATTCCGTCTGCATTATCGACAATGACATCCCCGCCTCCGGCCAGAAGGCCCAAGCGCTGGGAATAACGGACACCGGCCTTCTGAACAGAGCTAATCTGCAGCTCCTGCTTAAGGAGGAAACATGCCGGACGAGATCATCCGCAAACTGGCAGAAACTCTTCTGAATGAGGCCGACGCGAATGGACTCAACCCCAAATGGGATGTCTATGGTTTCACGAATCCCTCTTTCTACATCAACGCTCTGAATGACGGTTTTTTTCGGTCGGATGTGCATGTCTTTGACTGGCAATATCCAGGCGCACAGAACGCCACCGCCACAAACTCCGAGAGCATCCTCAAGGAGATTGTCGAGCGCACTTTCTGCCTGATTTCGTGTTTTCAAAGGCGGATAAGAAAGACGAGATTGAAGCGATCCTGGCCAAGCCGGAATTCCTGCCATATAAGGAGCGGTTGCAATATCTCGACAAAGCAAAGGACGGCACAGACCAGACCGCCATTCTCCTGCAAAGAGCAGACGCGATGTACGCCGCTAATTTTTCTTTCAAATTTGCAAGTGTACTCCGCAACCGCTCGGTTCAGTGCGCAGATCAAATCCTCGCTGACATGGGCGCAGCCTCACTGAACGACGTGAAAAATCTGCCTGCAGATGGCGACAGCGGCAAAAAAGACTTCATTGATTTTCTGGCCGAGAGGTTTCGTACTTCACTTGCCAGCGAGAATATTTATGATCTTGTCGAAAAAATTCCCGCGGCTCCGGCGACAGGCAGTCCTGTGGACGCGAATCTTGCGTCGAACGTCTAATCCTATCGTCTGTACTTTCGCCAGACGACCGGGGATGACCTCGTCAGGCGCGGGGATATTGTCAAGGTCGATGATCGCTTTCTGTTTGTATTATCCGCAGACTGTGATTTGGTTCGCCTATGGGTCAAGAACCTCGGAATCGTGAACGCAGTCGCCCTGCATGATCTGGACAGGGCTAACGCAAGCCTACGTGACCTGCTGACTCTCGTCGTGAAGGCTGACAAGCTCAGCGGAAAAGGGGTCAGCAGTCTTCTGGGCAATGTCGGCGAGCTTTCAGAGGGGCCTTTTTGTGCTTCCGTTTGTTCCTGTCGGCGTGACCCTGAAAAATTTCATCGCGATTCCGAAAGAGCTTGTATCCATCAGAACTCCCACTCCCGACACTTGGACGACTTTTACGGCGGCTCAAAAGAAATATCACCCAATGAAGTATGCGTACTGGAAGGGGGCTGAAAGAATCTGCACTATTTCGGAGCCCTTTCTGACGCCGGTCGTCCAGCACGTTCTTGGCGCGCTTGGCATCGCGCTCATCAATGAGGAGCAGAGCTGGATCGACAAGGTCATGCGCAATGATTTGAGTCGCTGGGCGCGGGTTCCGCGCGAGCGGGAGGCGATGCACTTCCTCATCGTAGGAGACAGCGGCACTGGCAAGAGCGTGGCTATAAGACAGATACTCTCGCAAGTTTGGGAGCGCGGCGAAGCGGCTATCGTGTACGACCCGGCGATGGAATATCTGCCGCAGTTTTATAACGAAGCCAGGGGCGACGTGGTGCTGAATCCGCTCGATACGCGGTGTCCGTTCTGGACTCCCGGCGACGAGGTTCCGCATGAAGCCGAGGCCCTTACGCTGTCCGTCAGCCTGTTCCCAGATCAGGGCCGGGAGAACCGGTTCTTTGTCGAAGCACCGAGGAAAATCTTCGCACACCTAATCAATCTGAGGCCGACGCCAGAGGAGCTAACGTACTGGATGACGAACGCGGATGAGATCGACAAGCGGATCGCCGGGACGGAGATGGCGGCGATGATTGAGAAGGGCGCGGCAAACCAGCGCAGCGGCGTTCTGGGGTCCCTGAACATGGTTGCGGATGCGTTCAAGCTGCTGCCCAGAGAGTCGGAGACGAAGCAGCGCTGGAGCACGGTCGAGTGGGCAAAGGAGCGCAAAGGATGGGTGTTCCTTACATCGAAGCCGACAAATGCGGGAGAGAATGCGCCCGCTCATCAGCCTGTGGCTGGACTTGCTTGTATTGCGTCTGATGAATGAGGAATCGAGTACCCGCAAGATGTGGTTCGTGCTCGACGAGTTGGCCAGCTTGCAGCATCTACCGCAGCTTAAAACGGCGGTGACGGAGAACAGAAAATCGAATAATCCGATGGTGCTGGGCTTACAGGGCAAGGCGCAGGTGGAGGCTCTGTACGGCCACGTTGCGGAGGCGATGCTGTCGCAGCCGGCGACGAAAATCTTCCAAAACCAGTGAGCCTCATGCGTCCGAGTGGATCTCGAAAGCCATCGGCGAGATAGAAATCGAACGCTTCCGCGAGTCGCGGACAGTAGGCCGCTTTCCCGCAAACTCGCAGAACGAGCAGCGCGACATCACGCGGGAGCCGTTGGTTATGTCCTCGGAAGTAGCGGGGCTTGACCCGTTGCATGGCTACCTAAAGCACGGCAATCTGGTCGTGCGGATGCGCTTCCCGTATCTTGAGCTGCCGAACAATGCGCAGAAATTCCTCGAGCGGAAGATGACCGCGACTGCTGCAAGAATGACCGCGCAGCCGGAGCCTGTTGCGGTCAAAGAGGCCGAGCCGGTGATCGAGGCTGCTCCGCTGAAGAAGCCGCCGGTCGCCGTCTCTGAGCAGTTGGAGCCGCCCGCCCAGGTCAATGAACAGCAGCACTTTTTCGAGTGATAAATCGTGGTGACGCTCTCAAAACCGATCAGCGCGGGACAGGCTCAGGCATATCACAAAGAGGAGTTTGCCAACGCCAATGAGAACTACTACACGGAGGGCGAGCGTGTGCGCGGCGATTGGCAGGGCCAGCTTGCCGCACATTTCGGTTTGACTGGCGAGGTCCAGGAGGAGCAGTTCGCCCGACTGTCAGAAGGCCAGCATCCGTTGACTGGCGAGCAACTTGTGCGGCATCAGACGGCGCGTGAATATGAGAACGGGCGCGGTGAGATGGTGCGTTCAATGGAGCATCGCGCCGGTTGGGATGCGACGTTCAGCGTACCGAAGTCCGTCTCGTTGACCGCTCTTGTTGGAAGCGATGACCGGATTAGAGAGGTCCTCGGGAAAGTGTGACGGTCGCGCTAAACGAGATGGAGAGATACGTTCAGGCGCGAATCGGCGGCAACATCCCGGCACAGACGACGGGTGCATGGCTGTCGCTAAGTTCGAACATGACAGCAGCCGACCTGTCGAAGGCTATGCCGCGCCGCAACTTCATACCCATGCCGTTGTCTTCAATATCACCGAAACGGCGGACGGCGACACACGGGCGTTACAGCCGCAGGAACTCTACAAGACGCAACAGTACGCGACGGCGGTCTACCGGTCGGAGTTGGCGGCGCGTTTGCAGGGAATGGGCTACGAGATCGAGCGCGGGGAACACGGCCAGCCGGAGATTAAGGGCTACTCGCGCGAGTACATGGAGGCTTCGAGTCCGCGGCGGCAGCAAATCAAAGATCATCTTGTGGAGCATGGTCGCACCGGCCCTGAAGCTGCGGAGATAGCAGCGCACCACACGCGCGGCAACAAACAGAATCTCTCACACGATGAGGTACGAGCCCAGCATCAGGCGATGGCAACCGCACACGGAGATCAGCCGCAGCGGATTGTTCTAAGATCCTCACAGCGCCCGGTTGTCGAGCTATCCCGGAGGGATCATTGACCGCCGCAGCCAACGGCATGAGCTACGCGGGAGAGCGCGGCATGGAGCGGGAGGCCGTGACCGACGAGCGTTCTTTGATGCGCGACGCTCTTAAGCACACGATGGGCGAGGCCCGATTGCCAGAGATACGCGCCGAGTTCGGGCGGCGGGTTGAGGCGTCGGAACTGATCGAGGTGTCACATCGAGAAGGCGCGGCTGGGCGCACGTTCACAACTCTCGAGATGCAAGGCTACGAGCGCGAGTTTATTGACCGGATGAAGTTGAGCCAGGGCAACCGCGAGGTATTGGTGCACGGCAACGTGCGGCAGCAGACGATGGAGCAGCATCCGCATCTGAGCTTGAGCCAGCGGAGCGCCGTTGACACGGTGCTGACAAGCCGCGACCAGATGACAGCGTTGGAGGGCGTGGCTGGAGCCGGGAAGACAACTTCTTTAGCCGCCGTTCGTGAGGCCGCTGTGAGCGCGGGCTGCAAGGTCGAAGGGCTTGCGCCGACATCGAGAGCCGCGCAGAAACTCGGCGAGGCGGGCATAGAAACGCACACGTTGCAGCATCATCTCGCGCGTGGTGACAGGCCCGACGACGGCCAGAAACGGCTCTATGTAATCGACGAATCGAGCATGGCAAGCACCAAGCAGATGAACACGTTTGTCGAGCGGCTAAGGGAAAATGACCGTGTGTTGTTCGTCGGCGACACGCGGCAGCATGAGGCCGTCGAAGCCGGAAGACCATACGCGCAGTTGCAGGAGGCGGGGCTTCGCACGGCTCGTCTTGACGAGATCATCCGGCAAAAAGACCCGGCATTGAAGGAGGTTGTCGAGCAGCTTGCGCGTGGTGAAGTACGCGACGCCATCGGCAATCTGAATCAGCAGGGCCGGGTGCATGAGATCGGCGACCGGCAGGAGCGTATCGCGGAGATCGCCCGCGAGTATGTGCGTTCGCCGGAGAACACGTTGGTCGTCTCACCCGACAACGAAAGCCGCCGCGAGATCGACGGCAGCATACATCGCGCGATGCAGGACGCAGGCCAGGTGAAAGGCGACGAGCACCGAGTGCATGTGCTCTACGCACGACTGGACATCACTGGAGCCGACCGGCAATACGCGCAGAACTACGAGCGGGGCGACGTGATCCGCTACTCGAAAGGGTCGAAGCCGCTGGGAATCGAGGCCGGGGAATATGCGCGTGTGGCCCGTACCGAGCCGGAGAACAACATCGTCACGGTGACGCGGAAAAGCGGCGAGGAGTTGAGCTATGACCCGCGCCGGTTGCAGGGCGTGACGGTCTACCGACACCGAACGCACGTTTGCAGTTGGCGACCGGGTGCAGTTGACCGCGCCATATCACGAGCAAAAGTTAGCCAATCGTGAGCTGGGCACGGTGGAGCAGATCGACGGAGGCGGCAACCTCAAACTGAAGATGGACTCGGGTCGTGAGGTCGAGTTCAATGCGCGACAGCATCCGCATCTCGACTACGGCTATGCCGTGACCAGCCATAGCAGCCAGGGCCAGACCGCCGACCGTGTGCTCATTCACGTTGACTCCAACCAGGCACACGGCGAGCTGTTGAATAGCCGCATGGCCTACGTCTCCGTCTCGCGCGCGCAGTACGACGTACAGATGTATGTATACGAACGACGCGGCAACGCTGGGCCAAGAGTTGAGCCGTGACGTGTCAAAGTCTGTTGCTCTCGAGGATATGACTATCGCGAAGAGTCTTGATCCTCAGCCGGTTCAGCAGATGGTAGAACAGCCTGGATTGGGCTTGAAACTTAGAAGTGTTGCAATACGTCATCCTTTATAATCAACTAATGACGTTTTAAGACAAACGACCATGACAAACAACATGACGAAGACAATGCGCTATGTTGGCAAGCACGGGATCGTCAGACCCCGCGATCTTGAAGCGCTGGGCATTCCGCGAATATCTTCTGCGTCTGCATCGGCGAGGCAAACTCAGCCGAACTGGTCGCGGCGTCTACACACTACCCGACGCGGCCATCACCGAGAGACATTCCTATGCTGAGGTGACGAAGCGATTTCCAGGAGCTGTTCTTTGCCTTCTGACGGCGCTCGCGTTCCACGAGATCACGACCCAGAACCCCTCTTCGATATGGATTGCCCTGGGGAAGGGAGCCAGAACACCCGCGCTGGAGTCTCCTTCGCTCAGGATTGCTCGGCTGTCCGGGCCATCCCTTACAGAAGGCATTGAGACCCATCGTGTCGAGGGCGTTTCTGTCCGTGTTTACTCCGCTGCAAAGACCGTCGCCGACTGTTTTAAGTTTCGCAACAAGATTGGTCTTGATATCGCAATCGAGGCTCTCAGAGATTGCCTTTCTCAGAGGAAGGCGAGCATCAATGATATCTACCGCTACGCTAAAATTTGCCGCGTCAGCAATGTCATTCGCCCATACATGGAGGCCATATGACGCGAGAGCCCAACAAGAATCCGGCGGCATCCATCCGAGCCAAGCTCCTCTCCCTCTCCCGCGAAAAGGGCGAGGATTATCAGAGAGTGCTCGGCAGGTTCGCCATTGAAAGAATCCTTTATAGGCTGGGGATTTCGTCCTACAGAGATCGCTTTGTGCTCAAGGCGCAACGCTCTTTACGCTGTGGACCGGGGAAACCCATCGACCGACGAAGGACCTGGATTTGCTTGGCGGAGTTCGGGCAATTCGGGCCCTGCGAGAGTATGAGCTTTCCTCGACTGATAGAGCTTGATGGCGTCGGATTTAAGACCAACTTTTTCCCGGCGTCGGTTGCTGCCGACATAGCAGAGAATCCACCAATTCCAGTGCCCTCGGGCTGTTCATGATGCCGCGCGCCACAATCCGTCCAGTGACTAGTGCGTCGGACTGCAAAAATGTCAAATCCGATTTTACAGCCACCGCTTCGTGACGGCTGACTAAAAGTTTGTGGTTCGAAGAGTCAGATGCTCGCGCTGGCGGCTTCTTGCGAACTCCGTGCGGTTGGTTCATAGGACGATCCTCCAATGAGTCGATTGCGTGCAATCGACTTCTTTTAGCGCACGGTACTATGCCAAAAAAACACTTAAAACACGTGATGAACTTGTCGCGATGGCTTGCGCAGTCCACCTTGGAAATGTTCCGTTGCTACGTCTGTGCTTCTCTTCTTTCGTGAACGCTAGTCTGCTTCAATCAAATATGAAGTAATGTTTTCGGGATGCCAAATAACTCTAGCTGGCGGGGACCTCAAACACGTACCCCAAAGGATCAATCGGCGCGTCTTGGATTGTGCCATCCTTCCGATGCCAATGGACAAAAAGATTTATCGCGTTCAGCAAATCTTGCAATCGCCGTACGTTCGCTTGCGTAAATGATGATCTTCTTGTATCTCAGGGCCATGCTGTACTCTCTGATCACGAATCTTTGACAAGAGCCTCGGCTCGGAATAAAACGGAGTTAGTCTCCGTTATGCAGCGGTAGATTACGGGAAAATTCTCTCGGATTCAGGAGTCTATGAAAACTTCAACACCACAAAAAACCGTCCGCAAACCCCGAGCCGATGCGCAGCGCAACCGTGAGCGGATTCTCGAAGTCGCGAAACAGCTTTTTACTCGCCGCGGTGTGGAGGTAAGCATGGACGAGATCGCCAAGCGCTCTAAGATTGGCCCGGGGACGCTCTATCGTCACTTTCCTACGCGCGATGACCTACTGGCTGCTGTCTATATCAGTGAGGTCGAGAAGCTGGCAAAAGCCCAGAAAAAGTTCTCCGCCGAGTTGCCTCCGGTCGAAGCTCTGCAGGCGTGGCTGCTGGTCTTTATTGACTACATTATTGCCAAAAAAATCATTGCCTCGGCGTTGAACGCAATGACCGGCGGTCCTTCTCGGGTTTTTCAGCAGACGAACCGTCTCATGGAAGACGCAGCGAATGCGCTGGCGAGCCGCGCCGTTGCTACCAGAGATCTTCGGCCCGACGTCGATCCAATGGATATGCTGCGTGCCATTTATGGAATTGCCAGCGCAGGCAGCACAGAGGATTGGCCCGAAAAGGCGCGACGTTTTGTAGCGATTCTCATTCAGGGCTCACGGCCTTAAAAAGAAACAACTTCAACTGGCTGCCATATCGAAGGAACTAGGAGCCCGAGACTTACCTGCGTTTCCCAACCGAACTTGCAGATCAGTCACTACAAATCGACCATAGGTAATTTCCAACACAAAATGGGCCACTTTCTGTGTGAAATTTCTGCTTGGGCTAAACCGTAGCAGGAGCCCGCGAGAAGCGAGTTTTCTGGATGCTGCAGTGCGAACTCTTCGTAGAGATCGGCTACGCAGCAGCAACGACGGCTGCTATCGCTGCGCCAAGGATATCTCGGCGTTCAAATGCCGGTGGGGTACTGATCGCGCGCCGCAGGGAAGCTTAACGCTGAACTTGGCTCCATAGTCCGGATTGTTCTCAGCCCATAATTGTCCATCGTGCGCTTCAATAATAGACCGGGAAATGGCTAGACCTATCCCCATTCCTTTTTCTTTGGTAGTTGCAAAGGCATCAAAAATACTCTGAGTATCTTTCAGGCCTGGTCCATTGTCTATAACTTCAATTAGAAGCTCGCTTTCGTTGACGAAAGCGGCCCTGATCATGAGATGAGGCGTCCGGGCGTTGCTTTCCATCGCCTCGATTCCGTTCGAGATAAGGTTGATCAATACTTCCTGAATTTGAATTTGTTCAACTAAGATTGGCGGAAGATGACCCGCAATTTGTACATCAATGAGAATTTCATCTCTCTTCGGGTCTTCATGAACAAATCGTATCGCTTCGCGGATGATCTGTGACGGCCACGCGTGCTTCTTCCTGAGCGGTTGCTGTTTGAACAACGCCCGAATGTGCTGCATCCTCTCGTCGGCAACACGGCCGTCGCGCAGCACTCGTTCTATGGAAGTCATTGCTTCACTAAAATTCGTCGGACTGTTCAATAGCCAGCGCCGTGCAGCCTGAGCGTTTGCGATCACAGCAGTGAGAGGCTGGTTTAATTCGTGCGCGATAGATGCGGACAATTCAGCGACGGTGGCGATACGCGATGCTCGCGCCAGCTTGACGCGTGTTTCCCGTAAATGATCCTCGGCTCGCTTTCGCTCGTCGATATCGATGGCGACCCCAAACCACTGTACGATCTGCCCGTCTTCGTCTCGCAGGGGCTCTGCGCGACTAAGATGCCAATGATAAATCCCGTCTGCTCGTCGGATCCGATGTTCGTTGCTGTAGGAACTGCCGGTCCCAAGAGCCTTCTTGAATTCTTTGACGACGTATTCCTGCTCCTCAGAGTGAGTAGCTTCAACCCATCCCCAGCCCTTGATCTGATCTAGGGTCATTCCAAGGTAGTCACGTGCCTTCTTGTTGACGAACGTATACTTCCCATCAGGTGCCGTCGAATACAAGCTCGAGGGAACCGTGTCCATCATTCTCTGCATCTGATGCTCAGACTGTTGAACAGCGTATTCCGCAGCCTTCTGGGCACTCGTATCGAGCATTATTCCATGAAACGCTATCGTCTTTCCGGTGTCATCGAGGCAAGCGGCAACGCTAGTGTGAAACCATCGGTATTGCCCGTCAGCGCCCATGAAGCGATGGACAGTGTCATATCCAAGGCCTTCAGTGAGCATTCGATTCCAATGCTTTGTAGTTTCCTCAATATCATCTGGGTGGATCAGATCGATCCAACCCTTCTGCTGCAGATCCTCAAGTGTTCTCCCGCCGTATTCGATCCCTTTTTGATTGATGTAGACGATCGACCCGTCTGGCGCGGCCTTGAACAGGACCGCGGGGAGATTCTCGGTAAAAAGACTCAGTTGCAACTCTCTCTCCCTGAGTAACTCTCTTGAGCTGTAGAGCTCATCGATGTCTGTTGTGACACCATACCAGCAACAGGACTTCCCATCCACGCTTGGATATGGTTCTGCGATCGTACGGAACCAGCGATACACCCCATCCGCTCCACGGAGCCGATACAGGTGATCCATGGTTTCCATTTCTTCCGTTGAACGTGCCTGATTTGCCAACGCGCGTTCTTGATCCTCAGGATGGAGATATTTCTGCCAACCCCCACCTTGTAATTCTTGATGTTCGACGCCGATGTAGTTGTGAATAGGTTGATTTGTGTAGGTAATACCCGTCGCAGTTCGAAGAGAGATCATTGCAGGCACTCGTTCCAGCAGTTCTCGCGCCTCATGTTCCGCCGCACGCAGCTCTTGCTCAACCCGTTTGCGATCTTCGATGTCGGTGCCAATGCCGTACCACTTCACAATCCGTCCGTGCTCATCCCGGAACGGCTCGGCAGCAACAACAAACCAGCGGAATTCCCCGTCGGAGCGCCGGAACCGTACCTCATCCTCAAAGGGCACGCCTGCTGCCGAGCACTTGCGAAAAGCCTCAATATGCCGTTCAAGGTCGTCGGGGTGAACTGCGGCCTGCCAGCCCAAGCCGGTCGGGGAGAGACCCGCATACTCGGTCCAACGCCTGTTCATAGATAGATTCGAGCCGTCCGGTAGCGCGATCCACACCATTGCCGGAATGGTGTCCATTACCTCGCGCAGCTCTCTCTTGCTTCGGCGAATGACCTTTTCGGCACTGTCGCGGTTATTTGCAATAACAATGACGACCCAAACACAAGCGACGCACAGGGCAGTCTCCAGGAAGCCTCTATCGACTTTGAACTGAGAGTGAGGTGCGGGTGCAAGGAGAGCTGACACAACTGTAAAGGTACTCGCGGCTAGCTGCGCCTCGAATCTACCGAAACGCTTGACAAGAACCACGATGAAGACAACAGCAACTACTCCGATCGCTTGGACAAACCAGCCGAGCGATGCTGCCAAGAGCATGATCAGTAGCGGTGCGCCGAAATGTCTTAGTTTCCGGGGACCCGTGTTCATAACGTCCGCCCTACTTCCAATCCACATTGCGCGTGGCGTTGGCTGATTCGCTTCAAAGGAATAATTAACGCGGGGGTGGCATTTTGGGTCGACCGCTGGATGCGTTGCGGGTTCTTTTCGGCTCGAGATCCGACGAGTTCAACGTAGCTCTAAGAGCGAGACATCCTCGACTATATGAAGAAGACAATATGTCACTTGGCGTTCATGATCTATTACATGTTTATGTCAAGCATGTCTTGAGCTGATGGAATGGATTAGCAGTTAGGTGTGGTTCAAGGCAACCAAGAAAACAGCTGCCCTATCCCATGTCGACCATAGTGTTGGCATTCCGCGCTTAGCGACAAGATGGAAGGGTGGCAACTTACAGGAACATGTGATTGTTTCGGCACGATGTGATTGCTACTCTCTGGCAGAAAGAGTCGCACTGCCGCGGCCAGGTCTCTGGTCTTATCGAACCGTGACCGTTCCGTGAGGATCGAGCACGACCTGAGTAGAGGGATTGATTTGAGTGTTGAGTACTATTTCGGACTGTCAACAGTTCGGATTTGACAATAGCCAGCTTGGACGGCGGTTACGGAACCGAATCGTTGGGGTTTCTGAAAACCGAGCTATCTGAGTTAAGCGGGGATCAATTGCACTTTGACGGAAGCGAGGACAAGAAGTGAATTCAGGGAAACTCTACATTCTGCAGTACCGGCCAGGTGGCGAAATCATCGAGATGGATCCCGATGGTGGCAATCGTCGCACCTTGCTTGGGAATCTGCTCGGCAATGTTGACGGTATCGCCATCGACAAAAAAACAAAGACGTTGTACTGGACAAACATGGGGCCTGCGATCGGTCCAAGTGAAGGTGAGTTCTTTCAGGCTGACGGTTCGATCGAGTGCATCGGGCTAGACGGTGCTAATCGACGTATGTTGGTTGGCCATGGTCTCACCGTGACGCCTAAGCAGGTAACCGCTGACTTCGACGCGGGACTCTTGTATTGGTGCGATCGTGAGGGCATGCGCGTGATGCGCTCAAACCTCGACGGTTCGAACGTGACTGTTCTCGTCCGCAACGGTGTGTTTCCTGTCGATTCGAACGACGTTATGCGTCACTGCGTCGGCATTGCCATTGATCCGGTCAATCGCTATATCTACTGGACGCAAAAAGGGCCACCGGATGGCGGCAAGGGGCGCATCTTCCGAACCGGGCTTGAAATTCCGGCGGGTCAGCAGCCCGAGAACCGCACGGATATCGAGTTGCTGATCGATCACCTGCCTGAGCCGATCGATCTCGAACTCGACACTAAGAACAACCTTCTCTACTGGACTGACCGAGGCAACCTCGATGGCGGCAACTCTCTAAACCGTGCGCGTATCGGTACCAAGCAGCTGGAAAACCACGAGGTACTCGCAACTGGATTGCAGGAAGGCATTGGGCTGGCTATCGATCACGCCAATCAGCGTGCGTTTACGACAGAACTCGGTGGAGAAGTGCGGGTAGCCTCGCTCACGGCCAATGCGCAATTCACTACGATTGCAAAGTTAGGGATCTTAACTGGAATTGCCTACGTTGTGTAAGCGGCGACGCTCGTCTTGTTAGCCGCTGCTTCAGCTGGGATGGAATCCAGCTGAAGTACGCGTAGTATCGGTCGCTTCGAGAAGGCTAGGAAAGGAATCTGCGAACGCTCAGCTTTACGGCCAGCGCGCGACGGAGGAGATCGCTATGAACCTACCAACGCAAACGAATGATGCGGAGTCAGGTGTTTCCACTAACTCCGATGAAGGATCGAGCCGTTTATCCCGCCGCAATATGATTTTTGGCGGTGCAGCCGTTGTAGCAGCCATAAGCCGCTGCTACAACGGGGCTAAACACAGCTGAAGAAGATGTTCAGCTGTTGTTGACCAATATTTTCTGAAGACCTTTCATGGCATGTTCAAAGATTTCGTCGATGTAAGCATCGGTCAATGGACCTGTACCCATCTGCAAGCGGTAATAGAGGGGAGCGTAGAGCACATCGATCATCGCGTTAGGGTCCACATCCGATCGCAGAAACCCATCCCGGATTCCTTGCTGAAAATAAGCGATGGCCATTATGCGCCTGGGCATCGTCCATCTTTCGCGGAACGCTACGGCAAGCTCGGGATCGAACTGGGCCTCCGCGAGGAGTGCTCGGATGAGCGCCCCGTCTTTACCGCGGAACGCCTTTGCCATAGTACGCATCTGCAGGCGAATGCTGTCTTTATAAGTTTTGGCAGGTACGAACAGGGTGCCGGGATCTACTTTCGACACGAAGGCGTCCATAACGATTGCGGCCTTGTTGGGCCAGCGGCGATAGACGGTCATGCGGCCTACACCGGCAGCGCAGGCAATAGCGTCCATCGTAAGCGCCCGAAAGCCGTGAGCAAGTACAAGGTCCGCCGCAGCCTTCAGAACTGCCTGATGAATTTTGGGGCTTCGAGGCCGGCCAATAGTCGCCCTATTCGTCATTTGGTGCCCTTTTTTCTGCTTCCATCTGGTACAGGTGAAAGCCCAACAATTTCCTGAATCTTTAATGATACGTAGAGTATCTTATCTCTGATAAACGATACGATATGTATCGTATCGTAAAGAAAGTAGGAAGTCTCTCAATAGGCCCAATGTGATCTTGGGACGTTTTTTAGAGAAGTATAGAGTTGCCAATAAAGGAGATTTTATGTCGAACTTGACCAATAAAGTAGCACTCGTTACGGGCGGTTCCCGAGGTATTGGCGCAGCGATTGCGAAACGTCTTGCGGCAGATGGAGCGAGCGTGGCCATTACTTACGCGAAGGACGCCACTTCGGCTGGCGAAGTAGTCAAAGCGATTGAACTCAAAGGTGGAAAGGCGATATCGATCAAGGCCGACGGTGGCGATGCTGCAGCGGTGAAGGCCGCTGTTGATAAGACCGTTGCGACCTATGGTCAATTGGATGTGCTTGTGAACAACGCTGGCACGGCTATTCCGAAGCCATTTGAGGAGACGCCGCTGGAAGAGATGGAGCATGTCCTCAATCTCAACGTCCGTGGCGTGCTGGTCGCGACACAAGAGGCGCTGAAGCATATGAAGAGCGGCAGTCGCATCATTATGATCGGTTCATGTGTCGGTGAGCGCGTCATCGCACCGGGACTTGTTGCATATTCGGCAACGAAGGGCGCCGTGAAGATGTTTGCGCAGGGTTTGGCCAGGGAGATTGGTGCTCGGGGCATAACGGTCAACAACGTTCAGCCAGGGCCGATCGATACGGAGCTGAATCCAGCTGGTGGCGATTGGGCGGTGTCTCAGAAGGCTGCCACGGCGCTCGGCCGGTACGGGCATGTCGACGAAGTCGCTGCTCTCGTTGCATTCGTCGCCGGGCCTGAGTCCTCGTACATTACTGGGGCGAATCTGACGGTCGACGGCGGCACAAAC
The DNA here is from genome assembly GCF_051013355.1 of Tunturiibacter lichenicola. GTDB lineage: Bacteria > Acidobacteriota > Terriglobia > Terriglobales > Acidobacteriaceae > Edaphobacter > Edaphobacter lichenicola_F. The sequence goes on from NZ_CP132944.1 coordinate 4,016,785, forward strand.
GCGTAATCAACGAGCAGACTCAAGCAGGGTGCCTGCGGCACAAGACCTTCTAGTGAAACAGGTCTTGTGTCGACAGGAGTTCGCGCGACGAGAGTTTGCGCATATAGGCGTGTGACATGTAAATCGATGAATTGCCGTTTAGAGAAGATGTAAACGCTCTTTCCGGTCTGATAAGCGTACGTGCCTATTTTGTTTCGCACCGGCGACGATGGCTTGAAATCCAGAAAAATACTATAGATACGACTTAGAGAAGGGCACTGCAAATGAAGACCACAACGAAATCAGCTCTCTTTACTCCCGTAGAATTCGGGGCGATAAAACTAAAGCACAGGATCATAATGGCCCCCTTGACGCGTTCTCGCTCGGTCCAGCCGAACTCGGTCCCCGGGGATTTGATGGCCAAATACTATTCGCAACGGGCATCCGATGGTGGCCTCATCATCGGCGAAGCTACCAATATCTCCCTTACCAGTCGTGGGTGGTTTGGTGCCCCTGGCCTCTATACGAGCGAGCAGGTGCAAGGCTGGAAGGCTATTGTCGACGCTGTTCATGCCAAAGGCGGCGTCATGTTCGCCCAACTCTGGCACACCGGCCGTTCCTCGCACGTTTCAATGACGGGTGGGGAAACCCCGGTCAGCGCCTCTGTCAATCCTTCGTACTGGGAGGATCCGGCTCGCCTTACTTCCACGCCCAGTGGCTGGATCCAGCCGTCGCCTCATCGTGCACTGACGGTCCCGGAGATCGCCGCAATTGTGGAGGACTACCGCAAGGCGGCAGAGCGCGCCAAACAAGCGGGTTTCGATGGGGTGGAATTGCACGGGGCGAATGGCTATCTTATCGACCAATTCCTCCAGGATGGCAGCAACACGCGTACCGATCAGTACGGCGGCTCGATCGAAAACCGCTCCCGCCTTCTGCTTGAAGCGGTAGACGCGCTTGTTTCCGTCTGGGGTGGCGACCGAGTCGCTGTCCGTGTCGGGCCCGGAGGCACGTTCAACGCCATGCATGACAGCAACCCGGAGCCTCTATTTTCCTACGTTGCCGAGCAGTTAAATGCGTTTGGTCTTGCTTACCTGCATGTCATTGAACCGCGCGTAAGAGGCAATATGCTGATTTACGAGAATCAGGGGCCCGTTGCTGCAGAACAACTGAGGGAGATCTTCAAAGGCAAGCTAGTCGCAGCTGGCGGGTTTGAGCCTGACTCTGCTGAAGAGGCTATCAAGGAGGACATTGCCGACGCTGTAGCGTTCGGGCGTCACTTCATCTCCAACCCAGATTTGCCGAGGCGAATTGAGGAGGGTCTGCCCCTCGCAGAGTATGATCGGGACACCTTTTACACGTTCGAGGCACGCGGTTATAGTGACTACCCCTCGTACACGCCGGAACTTGCCACGAGATAAATGGCTGAGGCGGCATGTAGTCCAATAACAGGAGCATCCAAGCGCGCCTCTATGGGGGCATCCTGCTTGAGAAATCTGCCTCGGCCGCAGCCAGTCTTTCGGCCTCGGTGCGGTAGACGGCTTCCAAAAGCGCGTCACGCATAGGGAAGTCCGGTACACGGTTCCAGATTCCAATTCCGACGCTCTTCGCGGGTTCATCGAGGCTGATGTCTGCACCGGATTGGTGTACGCCTTCTCGGGGCCTCGAGAATGCATTCGCGATGGCGTTGAGCATACGCACGAGGGCTTTCTTGTGATTGTTTGTGAAGTTCTGGCGTTCCATGGGTGAGGCCACTTGTAAGTGGAGACTATCTCCGTTTAGTATTTATTTACGGAGATTGTCTCCGCTTTATCGGAAGGCGAGATCATCGTCAATCAACGCGCAACGACGTTGCAGCTGGAAGCAGTTTTGGCAAGCTCGGGGGAAGAAAATGAAAGATATTTTTGGTGCGACGTCAACGACGGAAGATGTTCTTTCCGGATTAGATCTTCATAGCAAACGGATCCTTGTAACCGGCGTTTCGGCAGGATTGGGCGTGGAAACTGCGCGCTCCCTGGCTGCGCACGGAGCCCAAGTTGTGGGTGCCGCGCGCGATTTGAAAAAAGCAGAGAGCGCAACGGCTGAAGTGAGTAAGGAAGCGGCTGCACATGGCGGTAGCTTCAAACTTGTCGAGCTTGATCTCGCGAGTCTTGCGAGTGTGCGAGCCTCCGCTGATGGGTTGCTGGCAAAGGGGGATCTCTTCGATGTGGTCATCGCCAACGCTGGTGTCATGGCGACTCCATTTGGCCATACTGCGGACGGCTTTGAGACGCAGTTCGGAACCAACCATCTCGGTCACTTCGTCTTTGTCAATCGGATTGCGCCGCTCTTTCGGGCAGGCGGGCGATTGATCAATCTTTCTTCTGCAGGGCACCGTTTCTCGAATGTCGATTTTGAAGATCCAAACTTTGAGCACACACCATACGATCCCTTCGTCTCCTATGGCCGGTCGAAGACAGCAAACATTCTCTTTGCAGTCGCTTTTGATCAGCGTCATCGGGAGCGTGGAGTGCGCGCAGCTGCGGTTCATCCTGGAGGCATCCAGACTGAGCTAGCTCGTCATATGGACCCGAGTCAACTTCAAGCCATGGTCGAGCAAATCAATCAGCAGGCAGCGGCAGAGGGTAAGGAGCCTTTCAAGTTCAAGACAATCCCGCAGGGGGCAGCGACCTCGGTATGGGCTGGAGTTGTCGCTGCAGTTGATGAGATCGGCGGTCGGTATTGTGAGAACTGCCATGTTAGCGATGTCGTTCGGGATGATGCGGTTCTTGGTCTCATGAACGAAGGTGTGCGCGGCTACGCGGTCGATCCAAAGAATGCTGAGGCACTCTGGGCGAAGAGCGAAGAACTCGTCGAAGAGCACTTCTGAAGATGATCGCTCGAGACGCGGGCGTTTAACGCCCGCGTTTCAGCGCCAGTTCCGGTCCCGGTTCTTCGTTGATGGAAGAATCGAAGTGGGCATGTACGGCGCGATTGCTGAGCGGAAACAAAAACAGCCTGGACGCATCTAAAACATAATGACTTCACCAAAGGCTCCCGCAATCTCACCGCGCGTCGGCTCCGGAACCGATCGCTCCACCGTCCGTTTCGGCTTCAAAAACACTTATGCGCGGCTGCCCGAGCGGTTCTATGCGCGGCTGAATCCAGCACCAGTAACGAACCCTCGTCTGGTCAAGGTTAACGTGGAACTGGCTTGCGGTCTGGGGTTGGACCCGGACGCGCTAGCGAGCGCGCAAGGAGTCGAGATATTGGCTGGCAACCGTGTAGCTGAGGGCGCTGAACCTCTGGCGGCGGCTTATGCTGGGCACCAGTTCGGGCATTTCGTGCCCCAACTCGGTGACGGCCGCGCCAATCTACTTGGTGAGGTGATGGGGCTTGACGGCGTGCGCTATGACATTCAGCTCAAGGGCTCCGGTCCGACTCCCTTCTCCCGTGGCGGCGACGGCAGGGCAGCGCTCGGTCCGGTTTTGCGCGAGTACATCGTCAGCGAAGCAATGGCGGCGCTAGGTGTGCCGACCACCCGTGCTCTGGCCGCTGTGACCACCGGGGAACGAGTGCTGCGCGAAACGGTACTGCCGGGAGCCGTACTGACCCGGGTAGCAGCGAGTCATCTCCGAGTGGGTACTTTCCAGTATTTTGCCGCACAGGGCGATACGGAGGGTACGCGTCAGCTCGCGGACTATGCGATCGCTCGGCACTATCCGGAGGCGGCACAGACGAAACGGCCGTATAGATTTCTTTTGGATAGCGTGATTGCCCGGCAAGCGCAATTGATCGCGCAGTGGCTGCTTTTAGGTTTCATCCATGGTGTGATGAACACCGATAACACATCGATTTCAGGCGAGACAATCGACTACGGTCCCTGTGCCTTCATGGAGGCGTACGATCCGGACAAGGTATTCAGTTCGATCGACCGTCAAGGGCGCTATGCGTACGGGAATCAGCCGCGCGCCGCACACTGGAACCTGATACGTCTCGCAGAGGCATTGTTGCCTGTTTTAGTGGATGAGGAAGGAAGCGAAGAGGCTGCGCTCGTCTCCGCTAATGAAGCGCTCGCTGGCTTCGTCCCGCAGTTCGAGGCGGCTCATCGTGCTGGCCTCCGACGCAAGGTCGGTTTCTTGTCGGAGCGCGAAGGTGATGAAACGCTAGTTCAAGATCTGCTAGATCGCATGGCCACCAATCACGCTGATTTCACACTGACCTTCCGCCGACTATGCGATGCAGTAGACGGGCCGATGGGGGACGAAGGAGCACGTGCGCTGTTCACCAAACCTGAGGCCTTCGATTTGTGGGCTGCTGGATGGCGTCTTCGCATGGCGAAAGAGTCTGTATCGGCGCGAGAACGTGCTGCAGATATGCGGATGGCAAATCCCGCATTCATCCCGCGCAACCATATAGTAGAGGCGGCACTCCTGGCCGCTGTCGAGCGACAGGACTTCCAACCGTTCGAGGAACTTCTCGACGTTGTGTCACGGCCCTATGAAGACAGGACGGGACTGCAACGGTATGCTACGCCAGCTCGTCCCGAAGAGTTCGTGAGTCAAACCTTCTGCGGAACATAACAGGTGTGACTCTCTTACTATGTTTATTGTCCAGCCGTCGTTGACGGACTATTTAGAAGAAGGTCTGAATGATATCGATGACCTGATAGTCGGCATTTATCAGTGGCAGCAGACGCCATTTGTCGAAGGTTAGACAAGGGTGCGAAATATCGAAGCCGACCATGTCGCCTACGCGAAGATCGTCCTGTGCGGTGATCTGCAAATATCCATGCTGATCCATCATTTTGGTAAGTGCCCAGTGGGCGGGGGCAGCTTTCGGTGCCGTATCGCCTGGTCTGAAGTGCAATACAGGAGTTGGAAGTCCGGAATCAAAGGCGGCATCGCGCTTGCCCATTCCGATGATCGCCTTCCCGGTTTCGGGTATTGACTGCACATAGGCCCAGACCTGAAGTGCAGGCAGAAGACTTGAATGCATCTGGTGTGCGATAGGATTGCGTCGTTGGATCTTCGTTTGTGCCTCGCGATACGCGCCGACGTCGTGTGTGAGATAGCAGCCGGGGCGTAGAACAATGTCAACAGTATCTCCAAACCCTGCGGCCGAGAATTCTTCGGCAACCACGTCGTACCAAGCAGAACCGGCGCCTGAAAGCAGGATTGGCGATTGTTGGAAGCGCTTCTCGTCAGCGAGCGTTCGGGTGATGCTAACCGCCTTTTGGAGAAAGGCGCGGATGGAAGACTCCTTTTCCAGAACACCTTCATAAATCTCGACACCGCTTAGAATGATGGAATTACTCCAGCGTGAAAGGGCATCCAACACCGCCTGTAAGTGCTGCTCGTCGCGGACGCCAGAGCGCCCCCCCATCACGCCTAACTCGAGCAACACATTAAGACGCTGATTCCGCTTCGAGTAAAACGCTCCAAGCTGTTCGACCTGAGCCGCCGAATCGACGAGGCAGTAGTAAACAAAATCCGGGTCCTCCAGCAGCCGCGCAACGATCGACATATTTTCTTTGCCAACCAGTTGGTTTGCCATGAGAACACGACGTACTCCATGCTTGTATGCGACCAGCGTCTGATCGGCAGTAGCAAGCGTGATCCCCCATGCGCCACCTTGCAATTGCAGCTCAAATAATCTTGGAGCCATGGTGGTCTTGCCGTGCGGAGCCAGTTTGACGCCATATCGGTTAATGAACTGCTGCATCCAGTTCAGGTTGTGCAATATCCTGTCTTTGTACAAAACAGCTGTGGGCAGGCTGAGGTCTTCCCGCAATAGGTTCCAGCCGAGTTGTGCAATGTCCTCGTGTTCGACCGCTTGATCAAGAAAGCCCACACCTTTATTTAAAGGGGCGATGGCGGAAAGGTTGGATGTGCGCGCCGAGACTCGATTTTTCAAGGAATGAACGTCCATAGCAGAGAGTGCGGGAACGAAGACACCGATGGATATAGCCTATATCTTGAAGGAGCCGGGATGCTACGTTGCGACACACTGATCCGTAATGCGCGGGTGCTGGACGGCACGGGCATGGCGTCCGAACTCCTGGATGTCGCTGTTCGTAGTGACAGAATCTGCGAGATCGGCGTTTCTCTTGATTACGAAGCGCGAAAGTCGATGGACGCCGATGGTCTGGTGCTGGCGCCCGGTTTTATCGATGTCCATACCCATGACGACACCGCCGTGATTCGGACGCCGGCGATGCTGCCGAAGATTTCGCAGGGTATTACCACGGTGATCGTCGGCAACTGCGGCATCGGTGCCACTCCAGTAGTGTTGCGCAGCGAGCTCCCTGACCCTATGAACCTACTTGGTGAGGCAGAAGATTTTTGTTATCCGACTTTTGCCACCTATCTCACCGCCATCGGGGCTGCGCGACCTGCGGTAAACGTTGGCGTGCTGATTGGTCACACGGCGCTGCGGAATAATCATATGGACCGGCTTGATCGTGCTGCAACGGAGGCTGAAGCCGAAGCGATGCGCGAGCAACTGCAGGATGCTCTTAGCCGTGGAGCGTTGGGGCTGAGTTCCGGTCTGGCCTATCTCTCCGCATATGCGGCGTCCACGGAAGAAGTGCTAGCGCTGGCAAAGCCGTTGAAGGCGGCAGGCGCAGTGTACACAACGCACATGCGCACTGAGGCAGACGGCATCCTCGATGCGATGAGCGAGGCCTTTGCAATCGGTAGTATCAGCCATGTGCCAGTCATCGTCTCTCATTTGAAGTGCGCCGGCATCGCCAACTGGGGCCGCAGTGGTGAGGTACTCCATGCGCTGGAAATCGCGCGAACGTCGCAACCTGCTGGCTGCGATTGTTATCCCTATGCGGCAGGTTCGAGCACACTCGATCTTCGGCAAGTGGATGAGCGAGTTCACATCACTATTACGTGGAGCACGCCACATCCGGAGGTAGCCGGCCAATCTCTGGCGCAGATTGCCGAGGACTGGCAGACAAGTCAGTTGCAGGCGGCGCAACGACTGCAACCGGCTGGCGCGATTTATCACAGCATCTCCGAGGACGACATGCGCCGAATTTTGCGCCACCCGGCGACCATGATCGGCTCCGATGGCTTGCCTAACGATCCGCGACCACATCCCCGCCTGTGGGGTACTTTTCCTCGCGTGCTTGGGCGATACAGCCGCGACGAAGGACTTTTTTCACTCGCAGAGGCGATCTACAAGATGACCGGACTGCCAGCGCAGAGATTCGCTCTTTCCAAGCGCGGATTCATACGCGAGGGCTATTATGCCGATCTGGTTCTCTTCGATCCGGAGACCATCATTGACATGGCAACGTTCTCCGATCCAATCCGCCCAGCCGAGGGGATCGCGGCCGTATGGGTGAACGGCATTCTCACTTATACGAGCGAAGGAGCGTCGGGGGATCGCGGAGGACGCTTTCTGCCCCGCGGCGAGAGTTCATGGGTTCAGTGATTTCAGTCAGTAGTTCAACGGACGCTTTTCGTGATTTGATCCTTAAGGAGCTCAAGATGAACATCAAGCGGTATGGGATAGAAGGCGGTAAGGGTACCGGTGGTCAACACCTTCCTTTTGCGCGAGCGGTCGAGGCGGACGGATGGCTTTATGTATCGGGTCAGGTTCCAATGATCCACGGTGAGGTTATTGCCGGCAACATTGTTGTCCAGTCGCAACAGGCAATTAGCAACCTGCTATCGATCTTGAATGAAGCCGGGTATGGTCCGGAGCACGTAGTGCGTTGCGGCGTCTGGCTTGAAGATCCGCGCGACTTCTCCTCATTCAATGCCGTTTTTAAAGAGCACTTTGGCGGAAATCCTCCGGCCCGCGCGTGCGTCGTATCGAGCATGGTCGTCGACTGTAAGGTAGAGATCGATTGCGTGGCCTACAAGGCGCCGGGGAACTAATCTGCCAATGGTCGACCACCACAGTATCTTTTTGCTGCTCTCCGCGTGCGTATCGGTCATTGGCCTGATCCTGCTCATTGCCGTCTTCAAACTGAATCCGGTCATCACTCTCATTCTCACCGCCCTATCGCTTGCCGTGGTTGTGGGCATGCCGCCTACCACCGTGATTCATTCCTTTGAGGCCGGTGTCGGCGCGACTCTGGGTCATATCGCGATCGTAGTGGCGTTGGGCACCATGCTGGGCAAGATGATGGCTGAATCGGGTGGTGCAGACCAGATCGCGTATACCCTTATCCGACTGTTCGGCGAAAAGAATATCCCATGGGCAATGGTAGTTATCGGGTTCCTGGTAGGCCTACCTGCTTTCTTTGAGGTAGGTTTCGTGCTACTGATTCCAGTTGTGTTTACAGTGGCCCGGCGTACCGGAACTTCACTTATCCTGGTGGGCCTACCCATGCTGGCTGGACTCTCCGTGGTCCACGGATTGATACCGCCGCACCCCGCGGCGCTCCTGGCAGTAACGATCTACAAGGCCGATGTGGGTCGCACGATTCTTTATGCATTGATCGTCGGACTTCCAACAGCGGTGATCGCGGGACCAATATACGCCAAGCTGATTGCGCCACATGTGCAGCTTGCGGCAGAGAACCCAATGGCACAGGATTTCGTTGGTAACGATGAAGAACGCAGCCTACCAAGTTTCGGGCTCACCTTATTCACCATCCTGCTGCCGGTCCTTCTAATGCTGATCGGGAGTTGGGCAGATGCAATCTCGAAACATGGAAGCGCCTTGAATAATGGATTGCACTTTGTCGGCAACGATGATCTGGCTCTTCTCGTCGGTGTGTTGTTCAGCTTCGTAACATTAGGTCGGATGAGGGGCTTCTCACGAGAAACAATCCTGCGCTTCAGCAATGAATGCCTTGCGCCCACCGCAACCATTACGCTGCTGGTTGGCGCAGGCGGCGGTTTCGGACGGATATTGCTAGATAGTGGAGTATCCAACGCGATTATTGTTCTCGCGATGCGCAGTCACGTCCCCCTGATCCTGCTTGCCTGGACTCTTGCTGCGCTGCTCCGCCTCGCGACCGGATCGGCAACCGTAGCGATGACGACGGCCGCCGGCATTGTGGCTCCGATCGCTTTGAATAGCACGGGAGTTCATCCCGAATTGCTTGCCATCGCCACCGGTGCGGGTTCGCTCATCTTCTCGCACGTCAATGACGGTGGCTTCTGGCTGGTGAAGGAGTACTTCGGGATGAGCGTTGTCCAAACGATCAAGACCTGGTCCGTCTGTGAAACGATCATTTCGGTTATGGCGCTCATTCTCACGCTTGCTCTGTCGTTCGTATTGTGAAGACGCATTCCGTGGTACCGCGAGTCTCAAATATTGTGCTTGACTTGGAGACGGTGTCATGACACTTGCTTGGAGCATGACGGTCGCCCTGAAGGTCTATTGCGATCGCCCGTAGAGTACTCGACCTCAGGCTCGCGAAGTCCCAGGCGCTGTGGAAACTCGTCGGCCTCGTCCGGTGGGGTGTCGAGAGTGGACTGCGCCATCAGGCTGGTCTGTGTGCTTTGCAGAATAAGGTGCGTGCCTATAAAGAGGATTGTTGTGGTGAGAAGATGCGACGCAGAGGCTTCGATCCATGCTTCCTGCATAACCAGAATCGAGACGCAGATGGGAAAGAGCACGATGTAACGAAGGGTAGCTACAGGGAGATTGTTCACTGAGCTTTTGTGTAGATGAGTAAACGGAATGTCCCGTAAGGAGAACAGCAACACGTCGGGGCGTAGAAGAGACAAACATACTGCTACTAGGAATTGCATCGTTGCTATGCGAGAAATCTTCATGCCGGATGGAGAGAGGATGTGAAGTAGAAGCGCCGTACTGGTGCTGATGAGGAATGTGCCAGGCGGTGAAACTAGCTTGGCTCTGGCGAATTATATAACCAAAAAAATAATTTCGCGATCACCTTACGACGTTGGCTCGGTGTTGACGTGGTGGTCATCCCGCAAAGTCCGTCAGGAAGCGAATGGATCTCGTCAACTTATCTCGTGACCGATTTTGTTCTCATGTAGTGCTGCTCCAATATGGTTGAAGCCGCAATGCCCTCAGCACTACCGATACCCGCACTGAAGACCTTGTGACTGTGCCAATCCGACGAGCGCGCATCAACCAAGTCGAAGGAAGCGCATCCCTGGCTTATCAAGCTTGAAATCAGCTCACTCGCGCGTTTATTCCCGATATGTAAAAAGCAATCTCCTGTCACTCGGTCGATATGATTTAGATACTCTACCAATGCGTCGGAAGATATATCTGACATCGCATGGGAGCTGAAAGTAAGATCGACACTTCCGGGGGGCATACTTGCCAGTACGTACGTCGGCATCAGTACAACGTCTACCTCGTCAATGGCCTTCTTCGTCAGATTGTGCTCGCCGAAGAGTAAAAACCTTAGTTGAGGAAAGGCTTTCATGAGGTAGTACGAGGTCAGTGCTATGCTCTCTGGAACATCGAAATCGAGGTAGGTTACTCCTGGCCGGTCACGGAGAAGATAATAAGCCATACCGCCGAACCCGCCCCCAATCTCTGCGACGGTTGCGATTTTAGAGTCGAGCAATGTGTCGATCTTATGTGCGCAATAATGTGCAAACTCGGCACCGACTCTTATGTGCGTTTCTCCAAACAACACACCAAACGGGTTCCCAATATCTGGACCGGCCAAATCATTCAACGTAAAGCGGCCGCCTGTCCTTTCCATCCAGTAGTCAAAACGATGCAGGACAAGGCCCAAATAGAATCGACGGTGAATATCTTTTATCTTTCCCCCAAAATATGCCTTCGACATGCCGTACGGCGCAGTTATCAGGCCCGCGGAACAGGGATCGCGAAAGAAATTCTGGTACATTCCTTTCAATGCTTCGATATCTGATGTGAGTAACGCCCGCATTACGGGGGCTAGACTTTGCTGCTGCACCTGCTGCCACCACTCAGTAGCTCTAAATGCCTCAGGTGCGAACTTTTGCTGTTCCACGGCTCGAATGTATGATGCGCAAACCCTTGCCAGAATTTCTGCATCATCGTCAGCGTGTTGGATACGAGATAAGAAACCGTCAGTAACACTTTGCAGATCGTAGCGCGCATCGCCACGAAAGCGGCGTTCGCTATAAGCAGCAAACTTCCACATACTTAAACGCGCCGCGAATAAAGCTTTCGCGGCTTTTGACGTTCTTAGAGGATGGCGAAGGTATCTCATCTTCACCATGTGACACATCCTCCGGAGACAACGAAGTGTTCAGCAACTCATTATGGATTAAGGAAGCGTAGGATTGCCTGTTCGTCTTCCTTGCTTAGCCCAGCACGCACGCGCATATGTCGAGCAACCGTTCCTGAGATTCTTGGAGAGAAGCCCTGTGGCGTGGTATGGCAGCGCGAACAGTTCTCCTCGAACGCTTTTTGACCATCTCTCTGTTGAGCAACAACATGTACGGCTGTGCTCTTCGACTGATGCTCGCTGTTGTTGACTGTAGTCTTGTTAGCATCTGCCGTCTGTGATAGTCCCGGCATTGCGATCAAAATCAGGAGGCTAAAAAAAGTACGGCTCGCAATCTTCATGATTTACCTCTCCACGCTGGAAAGAGAAAGCGATAAACGATACCGGTCTCCCAGATGTTGACATTGCCGGTGGAAGAAAACTGCCGCGCATAGGTTGTGTTGAGCCTGACCTCATGCGGTAGGTGATACGCCAGTCCGAAGTCTACTCTCTGCGTGTTCGCTGCGGGTAGTTCATCGCTCGGATCAGGAGCATTTCGAAATGTCTGCTGCAGGCGAAAGACTGGTTCCAGTCTTCCGATCAAACTTTCCTCGCCATGGATTTGTGATAAGCGGTAATCCGCCTCTGCCCAATAACCCTGCGAATGCGGCCCGTGGGCCCACTCTGAGCGAATCCTCAACGGACTATTAATGGGTTCCCACCATACGTGCATCCCAACGGCATTTGTCTGGTTATGCTCCAACGATCGGCCATAGGATGTTCCTACTTCAAGCCCCTTCTTTGGGAAGTAAACATTTAGTTGTCCCCCCGACGAACGTTGTGATTGGAACTCTTTCGTTGTGCTGCCGGCTGAGAAGTACGCCGCATAGCTGATCGAGACGTTCTCCGTCGAGAACGCATTCCCTCTTAACATCGCACCAGTACCGCTGGCATTCACCATGGTCCCGATACCAAAAATTAGTGGACCATCTAAATTGTTGATCCAGATTGGACTGAGCCGTTCATTGTAGGTTCCGAATGGCGTCAGGAAGTACCCCCCCACTAGCGTTACATGCGAATTGGCAATGTAGTCGCCTTGCAGATACGACAACCCCAGGAAGGTTGAGTGGTTGTAGCCTTGCCCATTGCCCTGCGGGGAAAATGTCTCCACCACATTCGCCCGAGATTCGATCAGCAGATGCTGGCCAATCGGAGCCGCAAGCACGGGTGTCAATATTGGCTGGTATGTCGTATTACCGCCCGTTGTATTCGTAAAAAAGCCAGCACCTCCCGAAAGAAGGGGGATATCCTGGGCCATTAGATCTACCGCAAGAGATGATAAACCTAGAATTAGCAGTATGGCGCCAATTCGTCGCGGAAGTTTGCGACAGTTGAACCCTGGTGAGAGACACATAATGAATCAAATTTATCCTCCTGCCTCTGGGAGTGTGTCACTGCATGATCGAGACTCTGTCATTTGATTGTCATAGAGGTGAGAGCCGATTCAGATTCCGTCCACCAAAACAAAGGGTTAAAGTCGGTCGGCGCGCATGAATTTTTTTAGCTCCCTACACAGTGATTCGAATCGAAGTTTCCTCCGATGGCCTTCTGGTCGCTACCAAGAGTTCCGTTGCGCTGCCAAATCTCTCCTCCAGAAACAACCCTAGCCAAGTGGTAGTTTGTGGCAACATATTGGCGGAACGGCTTTAGGTTGTCTGTCGCACAATTGGATTGATTTAGCTCGGGATAGAGAAAAATATATCTTGTACGGTGACGAGTCATGGAAGAGAGCAAATCATTAACCTGCTGCGGTCGAGTAAAGTCACTCGGCGTCACAAAATCTAGAGGGCCAGGGCTCTCCAAAGACAGGGCAAAAGCCATAGTCGGGTCGTTAAAAAACGTATCGCCTGAGTTCGTATGCTGAGCAAGCCACCATATTTTTTCATATTGCTTGTCGTTTACTAATGCCACACTCCCTGTCGGCAGACTGACTATAGTATGTCGATGTAGCTGCCGAGCAATCGGAAGATAAATGACAGCGAATATTGTAATGATCCACAGTACGGTCCTTGCCCGGCGATACGGTCCGCCAGTACGTTCACAAAGCCATACACAGAGAATCACAGCAGGAGGGGCAACGACACATAGCCGGAGAAACGTCGGCGCACTCATGACCGAAACGAAGAGTGCAGTTCCCACCGAGGTCAGGAGAAATATATTTCTCCATTCGGTGTGGCGCATACTCTTCTTATTTTTCACTAGCCGGTATGTACATAGCACATAGATAAGCGGCAGGACAGCATGAATAAATGAATATGGAATTAAAGAAACGAGATCGCCTGCTCCATGCATTGGAGGCTTCTGAAAAAAAGTCTTATAGGTATTGCCTTCATTGTGATGAAAAAAAACAACCGGAAAATAAATTGTCCAGTATGCGATCGTGCGAAGACCAACCATATGGGCGTAGGGTCCGACTACAAAGGCTAATACGGCTACGAATGGCATACACAGTAGAAGTAGCTCGCGGAGGAGATATGTGCTCTGCTCATCTTCACGATTTGTCCATGAAAGATAGATGCCAAATGCAAGCAATGCGAGCCCGCCATGCATCTGTGTGAAAAGTGCTGCGATGCCGCATGAGATTCCCGCGGCAAGTATCCTGCCCTGGCTTCTGCCGCGCAATAGAAAGCCTACTGCGATCAATACAAATAGGGTGCTCCACCAGTGATGTGTCGCATCGAGTGCACTATTGAAATCGATTACGAGAAAGAGCACTGCCGCTAATATCGCGGATGACCCACTGAGAACTCTGCTGGAAATCCAGAGTACGACCCAAGCAAGACATAACCCCAATACAAGCAGAATCGCTTGCACCAGCCACTGGTGCACTCCGAGGAGTCGAAAGATTCCGGCATATAACAGATCGGTTCCGGGAAAGATGAAAGTAAAGAAGTCCCGATAGGGGAGCTCTCCATGCAGAATACGAAGAGCGTGCAGAAAATAGTGCGCTTCGTCGCCAAGGGTTAAGAAGGGTGTAGCGGGAAGATAAAATGTCTTTAAGTAGAGAAACAATATTAAGGCGAAAGAGAATAGGAGGATTTCGACTCGACTTAGATTTGCTGGATTTGATTCAATCTTAGAGATCTTCATGGCAATGTCGTTCTCTCTCTGCGTCGGTTCATTTATCTGCGAAACGTCCGTGATTCAGCTATTTAGCAACCTGACCTCGAGTACTTCACATGATTCTGTCGCCTTCTCCCGGTGCAAGAAAGAGGTTGGCTTCGAGGCCATGTTGACGGTCATAAAGTTCGTGGTAGCGGCCGTCGATACGGTAGAGTGAATCGTGGGTGCCACGTTCGACAATCCTTCCGCTCTCGATTACTAAAATCTGATCGGCGCGCCGAATGGTGGATAGTCGATGAGCAATGACAAACGTTGTGCGTCCCTGCATAAGATAGTGCAGGCCGTTCTGGATCAGGGCCTCAGACTCTGAGTCGAGCGAACTGGTGGCTTCATCTAGAATGAGAATACGTGGATCGGCAAGTATGGCGCGGGCAATCGAGATGCGCTGGCGCTGACCTCCAGATAACCGAATGCCGCGTTCACCAACGATGGTTTCGTATCGCTCCGCAAAACGTTCGGCGAATTCGTCAACGCGGGCGATGCGGCAGGCCTGTATGAATCTTTCCTCGGTTGCCTCAGGACGGCTGAAGAGAATGTTCTCTCGTACGGTGCCATCGAACAGGAAAGTATCTTGCAGCACAACACCGAGTTGCTGCCTAAAGCTACTTAACCGAATGCTGCCGAGGTCAATACTATCGATTGAGATGTGGCCGCCTGTTGCAGTGTGAAAGCCGCAGAGGAGCGATAGGATGGTCGATTTTCCAGATCCAGAAGAGCCAACAAGGGCGGTAACGCTGCCCGGCTTAGCTTCAAAGCTAATGCTATGAAGGACTGGCTTGTCCGGGACATAAGCGAAGGTAACATCTTTGAAAGTGACCTCTCCGCAAATGGAGTTGATCTCTTGAGTGCGTTCTGGCTCACTGCCCTCACCGCATTCATTGAGAATATCTGCGGTACGATCTAGACCGGCGATGGCTTCGGTAAGTTGAGTGCCAATGCTAACCGACATCGCAATAGGCGCAACCATAAAAGCAAGCAACATGGTGAACTCAACGTAACCACCAACATCAAGACGATGCATCTTTACCTCTCGTGCACCTAGATACATGATGAGTGGGCCGAGTACTCCAAGGACCACTGTCTTGCAAAGTGACATGAAGGCTTGCGCCTTGATTGAAAGGGTGATGTTCTGAAGTAGGCGATTTGTGCCATCAGAGAAGACGCGTGCTTCGCGTGCTTCGGCGTGGTAACCCTTGACTACCCGCACGCCGCCAAGCGACTCCGTCAGGCGGCCGGTAACCTCGGCGTTTATTCGAGAGCGCTCGCGAAAAAGGGGCCGAGTCACCCCAAATGCCCTTTTCAAAAACCAACCGAAGGCAATGACAATGCATATCGTGAGGATTGTCATGAGTGTACTGATGTGGATGAGGATGGCAATCGCGATAATTGCAGTAAGAATTCCTCCAAGGAAATCCAGAAGGCCCGCACCAATGAGGTTACGCACACTTTCAGTGTCAGTCATGATGCGGGCGACCAGTGTCCCGGTATGGTTATCGTCGTAGAAGGAGATCGGTAGACGGCCGACGTGCTCCTGTACCTGTGCTCGAAGCTCCGCGACAAGGCTCTGGCCTGCGACGGACAGATAGCGATCTAAGATGTAAGTGATGGTGGCTGAGATAAAAGTCGCGCTGGCGACAACGCCGATGATTAAGGGAAGTTTATCGAGTTGATGTTGGTACATCACATCGTTGATAAGGTAGCGCGATGAAATTGGTACCGCGAAGCTGCAGAACCGCTCTACCATCATCAGTAGGAGGCTACCGGCGAGAGGCCATCGCCGAGCCCTTACAAGTTTCCAAACCTCATTCCTTGCTTTACCGAACGTCTGCCCGGAACGCGACGTCTTCTTGCAAGGATCAGACGGAGGCCGCTCAACGGTCTCTTTTGTGCGGCCGAAGCCCGAGTAACAGGAAGAGGGTGGCATACTATAAACCAGTTATGTTGGGTTAACTTCCACCTACCGTTGCCGACACCGTCGAGGTAATTCCGGCTTCAACATGTGGCGTTACTCGCCATGCATTGTCGGCTCATCTCCCTTCGCTTTCAATCGTTTTAATCTTGTACTCGCTGCATGCGTCAGAGTAATTGCGGACGCCTTCACAGAGTCAACAAGCGGTGAGCTTCCTAGGGGCCGTGGTTTCAGCCCCATTTTCCTCAGGTAGTAATTGGCTTGGTAAACGTTCTTGCGTAACGTATCCTTATATTGATAATTGATGCTGAGAGAAATTGAGATGGCATCTCCATTTTTCAACCAGTGTGGATTGTTCAGCGGTATATGAACTCCCGCCCCTGGGCGCAAGGTAAAGACTTGGGCGCGGTCTTCATGGGCCAGTGGATACGTCGCTGCATAATTGTCCTCCGACCAGAATCGCTCCAACTCCTCTTCTGGTAACACCTCTCTGTCATTGCGATCGAAGATGTGAATCTGCTTTTCGCCACTGACCTGCATCAGAAAATTGCAGATTGGATCAACGTGATACATGGTCACACGTCCCGGCGAAGTGATGTAAATATCCGCTTCTTGGGTCTTCTTGTCGTCGTCGACTACGCGACCGCTGAGCCTCTTCACCTCCGATAGGCAATCCTCAAGAAGCTGTCTGTAAGCAGGATCTTCATCTACTCGCAGAGCAGCGATCCAGGCTCCGGCATTTTCTAAAGAGTCGAAGACTTCTTCTACAGGCCTTGTCCGCTCCGGGACAGACTCTAGACTCTGGTCGACACGAATTTCACCGGCGTTGTAATAGACGTTCTTCTTGGTTGCAGGACTAGTCAGCAGCTTTCGAAGGCGTTCACGCGAGAACAAGGGGTGGTCCGATGTTAAGTTGTGTCTGAATTCGAAAGATCTCTCGTCGAAGTCTTCCTTGGAAGTGGGATAGTTAAATTCGAAGATATTTTCTTTTAAATTTAGATCTTCTTTAAAAGCTCTTGCTGACATATACCTCCTGCGACACTCACCACACAGGTAAACTCTTGACACCTTTTGTCTCAGATTTGGAACAAGGCAACAAGCTTGATAATAGTCGTCGAACGTTCGCTAGAGGCCGCTTCAATAGCTGTGGTTGTCTTTTTCTTGTCACGAAATTGTCAAATGATAACTACTAAGAACCAAGGCCGGTGACAAGTCGTGCCAGCAAGATAGATCATTACCTTGTGGCGGTCTGACATAACGATGAATGCCCCACTTGGAGCATCGCGCGTTTCGTGATTATGTCGATTTTAGCGGAAGGTAGATGAGAAGAGGATTCACATGTCAGCAAGGCTAGAACGTGTTTTTCACTGCGACCCCGAGGTCTTCAGGCAGAACTTCAACCATTTACCGCATGAAGTTAAGCACACGCTGACACCCCATCCTCTATTTAAACTTCCAGCACTTGCGGAGCTTGCCCAGAGAGTTGCGGCACGCAAAAATCCACACCATCCGCAAGGTGACATTCACGTCGATCGAGAGCCAGCACCAACAAATCGTAAGGTTCATTTACACAACTGGCCACAAAAGAACGGTATCTCCAAATTGGTAGAGGACATTGAAGACGGGAAAACCTGGATTATCTTGAAACACATTGAGCGCGAACCCGGTTATCGTGAGGTCTTCGAAAACTGCATCTGCGACATCCTGGATCTTACTGGTAGTGGGATTGTCGAGAACATCAAGTGGTTTGAAGCTATCCTCTTCATCACTTCTCCCAATCGAGTTACCAAATATCACATTGACCGCGAGTGTTCTTGGTTACTTCAAATCCATGGTAATAAAGACATTCACTTTTTTGACCGGTCTGACAAAGATGTGCTGCCCGACGAAGAGCTCGAGCAGTATTGGATGTATAACAATCGTTTTTCGGCGATCTACAGACCACAGTATGAATCGCGCGCTATTGTCCACCACATGCGTCCAGGCACTGGCGTACACAGCCCCGTAAACACGCCACACTGGTTGCAAAACGACAACAATGTATCTGTTAGTCTCAGCATTAACTTCCAATTTCACGAAAGCGCTTGGGAGAATCTTTTTAAAGCGAACTACTACCTCCGTCGAGTTGGACTCACTCCTACGCCGCCGGGGAGGAATCGCTTTGTAGATCGCGTTAAGAGAAGCACCTACACGGCCGTTCAAAGCGTCCGGCGCAATATTAAAGGCATTCCGGACGTTCGCACTGCCGACTCGCGTCAGGACTACAACCGTATCGTGAGGCTCCTTGCCTCGCGCTGAACAGCGATGCAAAGCGCTGATATTCACGGATTGTGTAATTCAACTGATTAAATAATCTCAATTTATCCGATACGCACGACTTCATACCGCTCTGCGGACAGTGTGCCTGATGGTTCTGAAGTAGTTCGTCTTTACTTTCATGCAATGGATATGCGAAGGGCAATCGGTGCGGCGACTCATTTGGTCCCGACAGAATTCAGTGAGGGCATCGCAAAAAAAAATCATTTTCTGACTACGAACGGCCATCGCATCGTGTGAACGACGAGAGAGTTCAGATGTTGAGAGCGCTTCGTTTCTCAGTCTCTGCATTGCAGAGAATCTTCTCAGACTTGTTGTTCATCGGTTCGGCGGGCCGAATTATCTTCTGGCTATCGAACTGAAAGTTCGACGATCCGATTCAGAATACGCAGGATGCTGAACTTCGCTTTGGCATGTCTTGACTGCAGTGTGCAGAAAACACATGAAAGCCTGTGATTGGTGTACTCCCTACACGAGGAAGGAACAATAAGTGTGGATCATTCTGCTCCCACTCTCTATGTCTGTTTCGCTGGGGATAGGGTATTCTTCTGCAACAGAATTGTAGCTATGAGTCATAGAGTGATCGTCGAAAATGAATCAGCTTATCCCTCACCACAAGTGGAAGTGAGAGCGTACGGGTGAGGGCTCGTTCTTTAGGCGCGTTGCTATTATCACGCAGAGGATGACGACACTTAGAACAGCAAGACCGAAGTAAATGTCGATGTAGGAGAGCAGCCGACTTTGCGTTATCACGTTCGATTGGAAGATTTGGATCGCACCCAAAGTGGGATTGCTGGATGCTCCGCCATCGCGCGTGATCAGGCTGGAGTATTGCGAGAGGGTTGATTGAAGCGTTGGGTCAAGGCGATTGGCCACATCAACCAGACGCGCCGAGTGCAACGTCTGGCGGTGGTCGAACATGACGGTTGCGGCGGTGACGCCAAACGTGTTTCCCAATTGTCGAACGAAAAAATAACTTGTGGAGACGTCGTTCAAATCCGAGAACGCGGCCTGGCTCGTGGCAACGTTGGAAGCGCCTATCACAAGAGGTGCTATGGACAGTCCTTGCAGGAAGGTCGAGAGCGCGAGGAGCCACGTCGGGGTAGTAGGCGTCCAGATGTAAATGAAGTTGACGCAGGCGGCGCACATCATCAATGCGCCGACAGCGACCACTTTGGATCCACCAAGCCGGGGTAGAACGTAACGGACTGTAACTAGGAGGCCGACTCCCAATCCCGACGTATACGCTGAGATGAAGCCGCCCGTTTGAGTGGCGCTGTAATCCTGCACATTGCGCAGATATTGAGGCAAGACGAACAGACCTGCGCCCATCATCGCGCCGACGATAGCCACGATCACAATGGAGGCTCGTAACGGAGTTTGCCGCCAGACGGTGCGCAGATGCAAAACAGGCGCCGGATTTTCAGGCCTCCAGTCCCACCACAGGAAACCTACAAAGCAAAGGACTGCCACGAGCAGGAAACACACGATGAAAGGCGACTGAAACCAAAGATCACGCTCACCCCTGCTGAGTGCAATTTGCATAGAGCCAAGTGCGGCGATCAGCAGGCCCGCGCCCCAAGCGTCGACGTATGACTTCTCGCTGCGTAAGTACAGTTGTCCCCACGGTACATGTTTCCAGACCAGAAATGTGCCGATAGCGAGAAAGGGGAAATCCAACAGGAAGGCATAGTTCCAGCGCAACGTATCGGAGATCCATCCCATGGCGATGGGATAGATTACTTCGAAAATCGAGAGTTCCAAGTAAAGCAAAGATACCGCGAAGACGCTGGCCTTACCTGGGAACATCAGGCGGATAAGGATAACGGTGCGAACCAAAAATGCTCCACCGCCAAAGCCCATGACGACTCGTGAGATGAGCAGAAGCCTAAGGCTGTGTGGACTGCAAAAACAGCCGATTGCTCCTGTAGCGTACAACGCAATGCTGAGAAGCAGGTGGCGCCGTGCGCCGAGAACGCGACTCATCCAATAGCTGATCGCCATAGAGCACAAAAAGCCGAGGTTGTAGAGGATAATCACCCAACTGACGTCGTCCGAGCTGCCAGCCACGTTGCCTTGCAAGTCCGGGAGCAGGACGTTGATTGAGAGTCGATTCGAAATTTCGATTGCTGTGACCAGGCCAACGCTGAGCAGAATGATGAGTCTGCTTTTCTGAGAGAGTTGGGCAAGCGATTGGGTTATCCGCCGGCCGTATTCCTCTTCCCAGGGTTCGAGATTGCTAAGGTTGTTTCCAGCAATATAGCTCATGACATTTCCGTTATTTCAGCGAGTGTAAATCGTAGCCTCTACGTTCATTCCCGGACGCAGGACTAAACGAAAGTCGCTGCTCTGTTTCACAAGAATTTTCACCGGGAGCCGCTGCACCACTTTGATAAAGTTGCCGGTGGCGTTCTGCGGAGGCAAGAGCGCCTGCCGCGAGCCGGCCGCGCCGGCAATCGAGTCTACGACACCATCGAAGTCGCGGTCGTAGGTGTCGACGTGAATTTTCGCGCGTTGACCAGGATGCACGTTTTTCATCTGTGTTTCCTTGAAGTTCGCGGTTATATACACCTGATCAAGTGGCACCAGCGTGAACAGTAAGTTTCCGGGCAGCACGTACTGTCCAAGGTGTACCGTCAGCTGAGTCACTTGGCCAGAGATAGGCGCTCTAATTGTCGTGTAATCAAGATTTAGCTCGGCCTGGTCCCGCACGGCTTTGGCCCGCTCGACGGCCGCTTCGGTTGATTTGTACGTTGCCTCGGTGATCGGAACCTGTTGCTCCTGAGCCTTCGATTCCAGCAGCAGCGATTGCGAGCGCGCAACTCTTGCTTTTGACGAGTTCATCGTGGCTCGCGCGATCTCCACATTCTGCTGTGCGGCGGCGAGTTGCTGCTCGGCGGCTGCAAGATCATTTTGTGCGACGCGTGCGGTAGCGTCTACGGCGTCGAATTGAAATTTAGAAACGTCGTTTGTTTGCAAAAGCGGCTTGTAACGTTCGAGGTCGGCCTGTGCACGTTCGTTGGTTGCGCGTTTGGCGGCGACCTCAGCTTTTGCTTGAAGCAGATTTGCAGTGGCGGTACGTTCCAGTTGGGCCTCCGACATCGCATAGTCGGCAGCATCAGATTCGTGCTGCGCCACGGCTCCTCCGGTGCTGTGCGTTGTGGTGCCACGCGTTAGTCCAATTTGAAGTTCGGCTGATTTTGACTGGGCTTCGGCAAGATCTAGAGCAGCTTTTGCCTGATCGAGTTCTGCCTTGTATTCGCGCGGATCGATCTGCACCAGCACATCTCCGATTTTAACGTTCACATTGTCGTCGATCGGCAACGCGACGACGTAACCAGACACCTGGGATGCGACGGCTGTGATGTGAGCATCTACTTCTGCATCGTCAGTTGAGACGCGTCCTAGCCAGATGTACCAGGTTACAAGCAGGATGAGTAGAAGTCCGATAATGCCAAACTTCGCAGGGCGGGGAAGTTCGCGAATCGCTTTACCCGCCGTAGCTGGCAAGGAAGGTATGGTGTCCATCGCTGATGCCGACATTGGTGGGGGCTCTGGCGATGCAGTGGGTGGTGTGGGTATTGAGCTCATTGGCGCGATTTTCTTTCGGCGGTTCCTTTATTTGGCATATGTGTTCTGCACCTCGCCCATCGCTCGAGCCAGATTCACTCTGGACTGGTTAAAACGGTATAGCGCATCGATCTGATTGGAGTTCGCGCGTGCCAGCGCATCCTGTGCGGTGACAACTTCAACGTTTGTAGTAACTCCGGCTGCAAAACGGCGATCAGCCTGCGCGACCTCGTCGTTCGCGAGCTGAAGCCCCAGATTTGCGACTTCGACGTTTTTACGTGCCGCGTCGAGCTCATCGGTCGCCGACTTCACCTCACGAACGATACGCGCTTCCAAGAGCTGACGATTCTCCTCAATACGCTTTTGCTCCAGGTCTGCGAGGGCAATTTCGGCGTGAATCCGCCCACTAGTGAAAAGCGGAACGATCAAATCGATCTGATATCTGTACGCGGGAACGCCATTGTCGAACCGAGAGCCCTGGTAGAGCCAGAATCCGGAAAACCCTATCTGGGGCACGCGCTCTTCAGAAGCCGATCTACGTTCCAGATTCGCGATACGCTCCTGCGAAGCCTGTGCCTGCATCTCCGGGCGGCTTGCCAATGCTGTGTTGATGGCTGCTGTTTTTTCAAAATCAGGCAAATCGAAGAACTTCAATTTGTCGGTGACTACCGGCTCCTTGTCGCGTGGAAGATTGAGCAGTTCCGCCAGAACATAGTTAGTGGTGTGCGTCGAAGTTTCCGCGTCGATCAGATTTTGTCGTTCATTCTGCAACTCGACCTGAGCACGAACGGTATCGATGTTCAGACCAATCCCTGTCTTCTGCAAACTCGAAGCTTGCTCGTAAAGGCGCTCGGCGAGAGCAACGCGGACCTTTGCAGCGTCGTAAGTAGCGAACGCACGGAGAACCAGAATATATTGGGTTACTACCGAAGCAGCAACATCTTCGCGCGTTACAGTCTCTTGCGCTCCCGCCTCACGGACGCCTTCGCGGGAGACCTGATAGTTGCGAAATAAGGGAAGACTGAGGAGTTTTTGCGAAAAAGCTGGACCAGCTTGAATGAATTGATAGGGGCCGGCAGTGTCGCGCGTGGTTGTACGCTCGACCGAGGCCAGGTTGTACTGACTGACTGCTCCGGTGCTGGTCAGGCTTGCTTGCGGCAGTAGAGCCGAGCGCGAGATCTGGCGTTGGCGGTCGCTTTCCAAAGAGAGCAAACGAAAGGCCACGACCTGGGGGTTCTGCTTCAGCGCCAATTGCACCGCCTCCTTCAGCGTAAGCTGAACCGATTGTATGGGCGGAGCAGAACTCGGTTGCGTGAGGCCTTTTTCAGGAAAAATCACAACAAACGGTAAAAAGAAAGAGATAGCTGCAACAATGCGCACCGGGACAGACTTGTTTGTCGTAATACCCATAACTCCTCCGTGGTGAGCCCGTTTCGCTGTTCTTCGATATTACCGGCGACCTAAAAGCACAACAAGAATGTATTTGGAAAGGCTTCAAGACTGTAGTGGCCGGTCAGAAAATATGCAGCATCCGGCGAAATTGCCTAAGAAGTGTGCAAACTCAAATACGCACTACCATCACGCAAAGCTAGCTTACGACTTGAAAATCTTCTGACAATTCTCGCACTGCCGCAAGTGATGTTGAACACATAATGGCTGGATAACGTTCGTCAGGAGGCCAATTTCAGCTGCGACATCGGAATACAAGGGTGAAATCGCATGAGATTATCAATGCATAGCAGGCAGTTTTTCGCACTTAAATTCGTTACGCCGCTTCGTGCTGACAGCGGCGTGGCGATTTCACTAGATTTGTATCAGCTATATACAGTTGTGTTAGATCTGTGCTGTTCCGCCGTCGACGAATAGCTCGACGCCATTGACGAAACTTGAATCGTCAGAGGCGAGGAAGAGCGCTACGCTTGCTATCTCTTCGGGGCGACCAATTTCGCCACGTGGAATAAGAGTCTTGAAGTATTCTTTCGCATCAGGCCCAAGAGGATCGAGGATGGCGGTGTCGATTGTTCCTGGACTGAGGACGTTGACGCGGATTTTGCGGTCTTTGAGATCATTCAACCATGTACGTGCGAAGGATCGAACTGCGGCTTTACTGGCGCTGTAGACCCCAAATGCTGGGAAGCCCTTGACGCTGGCGATTGAACCGTTCATGAAGATAGAACCGCCATCTGAAAATAGCGGGAGAGCCTTTTGCACAGTGAATAGTGTGCCACGCACGTTCAGATCGAAAGTCTTATCGAAGTGTTCCTCGGTGACTTCGCCGATCTTTGCGAATTCCCCTTTGCCTGCGCTTGCGAAGAGGACGTCGATCTTTCCTTTCTCCTTCTTGACTATCTCGTATAAGCGATCGAGGTCGGCGAGGTTTGCCGCGTCGCCCTGGACGCCGGTTACGTTCTTGCCGATTGCCTTAACCGCTTCATCGAGCTTGTCCTGACGACGGCCGGTGATGAAGACATACGCGCCTTCCTTCACGAAGAGCTTTGCTGTGGCGAGTGCCATACCTGACGTCGCTGCTGTAATAACCGCCACTTTTCCTTCAAGCTTTCCCATGTCAATTCTCCCTTTCGCTTTTACAGTGCTTGTTTTTCCACCCTTGCGATGAAAAGACCGTTCAAACGCCTGATGATCAAGCGTTGAACGGGCTGACTGCGAGGTTATCGGAGACCGCCACCCGCAATGACGCGCTCGCCGGTAATCCACTTTGCGTCGTCGGATGCGAAGAAGGTAACAACAGAGGCGATGTCGTCGACCTGACCTGCGCGACCCAGGGGAGTTTGCGTGACGAGAGCTTTCTCGAAATCAGATCCGATAAAGCCGGCGGATTGAGTACCTTCGGTGTCAACAATGCCAGGATTAACGGAGTTGACCCTGATCTTTTTCGGACCGAGTTCCTTTGCGAGCACGCCCGTGATGGCATCGAGAGCGCCCTTAGTGCCGGTGTAGACGGCGCTGTTGGGAGGGGTGATGCTACTGACGCCGGAGCCGATATTGATGATGCTGCCACCCGCTCCGAGGTGCTTGACGGCTGCTTGCGTGACAAGAAGAACACCGAGTACGTTGATGTTGAAGATCTTGTGGAACTGCTCTTCGGTTACGGCTTCGATAGGAGAGAACTCGTACACTCCAGAGTTGTTGACGAGGATGTCAAGGCGTCCGTAGTTCTTGATGGCTGCATCGATGATACCTTGCGCTTCACCGGCCTTGGAGACGTCACCACCTGCGGCAACTGCTTTGCCACCCGCGGCTGTAATTGAAGAGACGACTTTGTCCGCGCCAGATTTGCTGGATGCGTAATTGACGATGACGGACGCACCTTCCGCGGCGAGCGATTTGGCGATGGCGGCTCCGATACCCTTGGATGCGCCTGTAACGACTGCTACTTTACCTTTTAGCTTGCTCATGACTGGCTCCTCTTCGAGATTGCTCTCATTGAACTTGGAATCGTCGGAAAACCACCAGTAACGGTCATGTTCCGGTTTCTGCTGAATAGATGGAGTTCAATGATTAGAAGATTCATTAGTTCCGAAGTTATGCACTATTGAACAATCTATTAAAAAAGACTACTGTGACATGTGTGAGACCTCTGTTCCACCCTTCGGTCCAAGACGTTACGGTTGAAGCGATCCTTCATGCGTTGTCTGATCCTGTGCGTGTCGCGATATTTGCCAACATTGTGGGGCAGGATTGTTCGCACAACTGCGTAGCGTTTTCCAATATCAATGAGAAGCCGATACCAAAATCAACGCTTTCGCAGCACTTCAAAATCCTTCGCGAGGCAGGGTTGATTCGAGGCGAACGACAAGGTGTCGAGATGCACAATACCTCTCGTTGCACGGAGATCGAAAAACGCTTCCCAGGGTTAATCCTAGCCATTGTTACGGCTCACAACATCCAGTTGGGAAATACGAAGCGGTCAACGAGAGCGATTAAGCGAAACTCTGTCAAGCAGTCTGCAAGAAGCAAGTGAGACGCCGATCGGTACTATCATCAGCGATGATCGACAAGCTTCTCTATTCATCATGTGAGAGATACGCGAGATTTATGTAAGTGATAGTTTTCTGTAAATGGTGGAGGCGGTGGGAGTCGAACCGGGAAGGCTCTAATGAAATCAGTAAGTTACACATTGCAAAAGCCGATGTTCCCGCTCATTCCCGTGATCCCGACAATCTGTGACACAAAATTGACACAAAATTGTGGCAGGGGTGCCACCTCAGTGTAGTCTCCGGCGTGTAGCAGTCTGAGTGATTGGAGTGCCTCAGAAACTCAAACTCCTCCACCAAGATGGATCAGTATCAACAGGTATGGACTCTCAGGCTTACTGTCTGGGGCGAATGATGACCTTCACATCCATGCCGTCAGTCGGCTTGGACAGATCGGCCTCAAGAACAGCCGGGTTCTTTAGCTTGTGCTCAGGGTCATAGACAAAGCAGATCATCGTCTTGCAGCCGCGTTGCTTGTAATGCGCGATATCGTTTATGAGTTCTTCGCCCAGCTTCCTGTCGTTCAAGCCTTCCCGAATCATCTTCATTTCAAGCACAATCGAATCGTCCTTGAGATAGAAGTCGGATCGCGTAGATGCGCCAGCATAGCTCGGTCCATACTCTTCGCGCCGTACTGTCTTAAATCTCGTCAGCAGCAACCCGTGATACAGGTCCTGCACGTCGTACTCGTTTTGGATCAAAAAGTCAGGTCGATTGTGCTGCCGATTGCGCAGGGCCAGCGCTGCGCGATGGAATGTCTCAGCCAACTGCATCACATGCTGAAGCGCGGCGGCGTTGTTGGTATTGAAGGTAGTACGGAGTTCGCGACGATTCACTTCGGCCTCAAATTGCGTCACAACGTCAAGTAATGCTGGTTCGTTGGGATCGAAGATTTCAATGACACCATCCCAATCGTCGTTGCCGCCAGAGTGGAAACCCGCTATGACGCCATGTTTTTTCAGGAAGCCGCAAGCCTTCCAACGCAATTCGCAGTATCGGGTGATGATGCCGGGTGTATTGGCAGGACAGAGTATCTCGTACCGTACCAGCATTCGACGGAACGGTATGTAGATCGGGTCAGAGCCAGCGTCCATGTTCGCCTGAATGTCTTGGCTGACATCTAGCACCGCATATAGCAACTCATCTTCTAGGCGTTGTACTAGCGCAGCGTCCAAAGGCATGATTCCAAGTCTACGTCTGTCGCGCGAAAAGCGGCCCTGTCCACAGCATCCATGATCCCCTTAGACCTCGCCTCGTTTACTCGCCGATAAAAGAATTCCCGCAGATCGTAACGAACGCGGAAAGATTTACTCCGCCGAGGAGCGTGAATGCCTCAGGGCCAAGAGTTTGCTCGTCCCCTGAGTTCGCCAATGCGATGCTGCAAACCCAGACCCCAATAAGCGAAGCCGTATCGTTCCGTCAACTCTCTAAGGTTTTGGGTGGCTTTGGTACCTTGTGTTTACTGATTTGTTCCCCTTTTTCTTGATGGCCTATATGCATTGCGTTACAGACGACACATTGGTATATGCGGAGATTTGACTCACTGCGGCCTTGGGTGAGTTGCTGGAGATGGTGGAGAGCTGAGAGGAAGTTGGTGTGGACGAACTTACTGCGGCACTGGCGTCGAAGGCGATTATTGGGAGCTGTGCGCTCCGGTGCAAGCGGGTAAAGTGGCACCAGTCCCCCCGCAGCGTGTGCGAGGGAAGTTCTATTTAGGAGAAGCGCGACGGCTCTCTTGGCCTTCTTGGCTTTCTTCGACCCAATCTGGAGTTTGAGTTGTGCCGCTTGCTTCTCCAGGTCCTTCTGATAGGTCACAAAGTCGGTATGTTCGAAGGGTAGCGGTTCTCTTCCCATAGCCTTTAGGTAGAGAGCGAGCCGCATGGCGGTGCGCCTTGGTTTGCTGGGCAAGAGGCCTGCTGTTCAGCGGGCGGGATATCGGGGAGGCTCCGCTGGAAGAAATATAGTGTAGGCGAAAATAAGGCGAACATTCAAGTCCAAAATGGGGACGCACTTCATGCGATGAAAGTGGTCCATGCTCTCCCCTCATCGTCATCGCACCTTCGTTTCACATGCGACCTACAGTCGGATGCAACTGAGCGGTGACGTTGACATCAAAATTTGGCTGATATCTGCTGGTTGCCCAGTCCGTTGATATCGGCATCAGATGCTGGCAGTCATTAATCACGTCCTCACGATTGCTCAGAGTTTAACACGACCGCGATGGTGGGTTCCCCGCTCCTGCTAGTCACCCTCCGTCTTATACTCTTAATCACACCTAAGCAATTCTCATAGAAATTACTTCTGCCATTTTGGGAGACGAAGTTGCTATTTGAACTCCCGTGACATCTTTGAATGTTTTATGGGTGAAATGCAGTTTAGAACGCAACTGATCTACAGTCAGGTCTACTCCGTTTCCGAGAGCATTAAACGCGGTCTGTAAAAGCTCTGGTTCTTGAAAAACTGGCTCGGCGGGTTCCCCCTTTGTCCACCCCTTGAACGACATATATTGAAACGCCCTGCGATACTGTGCTGCACCAATGAGTCCAAGGTCGTATGCTCTACGGACGATAGCGGACGCACTCGTATGCCAACGACGCTTGAGGTCGAAAATGTGTTTCCATGAAAACGGTGCCGCTAGAAATTCTCGGCTGAATGCTCTTCTCGGCATTAGAAACGCGCTCGCAAATCTATCCGCTTGCTCCTCAGTCTGGACATCACCAGTGTGAATGCCAGCATGCATGATTAAGTGGCCACACTCGTGCCCGATGTCAAAATTCCATCTCGAAGGACTTTGTATCGCTTCGTTCAAGAAGATTACCGTGGTCTTGCCTTGCCGGGAAAACGCATCGACTTTAGACGATTGAACAAAATGCCGAACGATGATTACGCCTGCGTGTTCCAAGACTCTCCCCATCTGCCAAATGGGGCCATCGAGCCCTAAACGCCAATGATTTCGCGCATTCTCAGCAGCTAGTTCAACGTCTTCGAATGTGGTTGCGGGAATCCTTGGTAGGTCAACTTCCGGAAATGCAAAATACCCCCGCAGTTGTTGGATGACCATTCCAAGCAGCGTCGCGTGCGCCCGTATCTGTGTCTTGGTCTTTTCGGGTGTTGATCTGCGGTGACGGAAACTGCATTCACGCTCTAGAAAAACGTCGTCTAGTTCTCTATAAAAAAAATCTTCTTCAAACCCTAAAACTTCGGCGCATGCTTCTACCAAATCGGGAGCCGGGTCTCTCTTGATACCAGTTTCGCAGCGTGCAATCATCGCGCTCGACGCGGCGACTTCTTCTCCAAGCTGCTTCTGGGTAAGTCCCCGAAAATCCCTTGCAAGTTGTAACCGTTCTCCCCAAAAAACCTCATTTTGCAACGGCATTGATCGGCGTTTCCTTATTCTTCTTTTCTTCGGCGGTTTCTTTCTTCAAGGGGACAGCAACGACAGGCGGCATGCTGACTGGCGGTGCCTTCATCGGAGTTATGTTCGTCTTGAGTTGAGACTCGAACGGAATCCTATAGACTCCAACGACTTCTTTGAACTCATCAATTTCGACAAGGCTAACTGACGCTGCATGCCGAGTCGAATCAACTTCGACGGCCAGTCTCAAAACAGTATCTAGCGCCGGAATTCCCTCGAACTCAAATGACAACTGAATGGCACGTTCCTCGCCGGGAGTAAGAGTCAGGTAGCGGCTGGGCGGTTCTTCGGGATCACCTTTATAAATCCGCAGTGGCACCCGACCAATACTAAAACTAAACTGGAGTGCCTTAAGTTCTGTGTTCATCTTTAGCCAGTCCACAGTCACCGAGAGTTCGCGAATCTCGAAGTAGTTGCGCTGATAGACTCTGGTACCAAGCGACCAGTCTCCATCACCCTTTTCCGGCTCGTGCAGCCTCACGCACTCGGCACGAACATCGCGGAGCAGGGTGGCGATAGTTGAGAGATACTCCTCGGTTAGGTCGGGATACTTAGTCCACGGTTCCAGTTCGATGATCATGGGTTCGAATATACACGAATCGCGACATTGGTGTAGAAAAATTTCAACAAGTGAATTAATTTCACACAATGAAGCGAAATATGTTCCTGACTGTGACGGCCATCCCAGAGTATCGAAAGGGGATAATCATCGATAGTGCGGGATAATCACGTCTGCAAAAGC
Organism: Tunturiibacter lichenicola; assembly: GCF_051013355.1. Classification (GTDB taxonomy): domain Bacteria; phylum Acidobacteriota; class Terriglobia; order Terriglobales; family Acidobacteriaceae; genus Edaphobacter; species Edaphobacter lichenicola_F. Next base: position 4,047,025 of record NZ_CP132944.1, read on the forward strand.
GGACTTCATCACGGCTCGTTTTGCAAAGATCCAGCGGTAGTAAAAGTTATTGCTCACTTGTTTGAATCATTGACTAGCCCCGAGTGATATTGGGCATAATGCCTCTACCAATCGTCCGTTTAGTCTTACGAGCCCTTATTCAAAACCGAGAATTTTCAATTGCTTAAAGTAGCTGATTCCAATACGGTTAGAACGTTGCGTCCAGAGCTGCCACCTTGCAATCTACCCCTGAACAACGCGCGAGACAGAATATCGACTTACTCCTCGCTGCGGCTGGATGGAACCTTCAGAACAATACTGACTTCAATCGCAATGCCGCCGAAGGCGTCGCTGTGCGAGAGTTCCAACTTCCTAACGGCCCATGCGACTATCTCCTCTTCATAGGTGGCAGGGCAGCAGGGGTCATCGAGGCCAAGAGAGCAGGGTTGACCCTGAGTGGCGTCGCTGAGCAGTCGGCCAAGTACATGACGAAGCTGCCTGAGCATCTCGCCCGCTGGTCCGATGGGTTGATCTTTCACTACGAGTCAACCGGCGAAGAGACCTTCTTTCGCGATACCCGCGACCCAAAGGCCCGCTCGCGCCGTTTGTTTGCTTTTCACAAGCCTCAAACCCTTCATGCGTGGCTCAAGGAAGAAGAAACCTTGCGTGCTCGACTTCAGAAGATGCCTCCTCTTGACCCAAGCGGCCTCCGCGATTGCCAAGTCGATGCCGTTCATGGTCTGGAGGCTTCCCTGGCCGAGGACCATCCGCGAGCCCTTATCCAGATGGCGACCGGCGCTGGCAAGACTTTCACAGCCTGCACCTTCAGTTGGCGGCTCCTCAAGTACGCGAAGGCCCGCCGCATCCTCTTTCTGGTCGACCGCAACAACCTCGGCGATCAGACCCTGAAGGAGTACCAGAACTACGACCCGCCCGGCTCCGGTCGCAAGTTCACCCAGACCTACATCGTCCAGCACCTTCACTCGAACCACATCGACCCAGACGCCAAGGTCGTCATCACCACCATCCAGCGGCTCTACGCCATGCTCCGCGGCGAGGAACTCGACGAGTCCAACGAGGAGGCATCCGCCTTCGAGACCTGGACCAACGAGGACGGCGAGCTGCGCCCCGTCACCTACAATCCCGACATCCCCATCGAGCACTTCGATTTCATTGTCACCGACGAGTGCCACCGCTCCATCTACGGTCTCTGGCGGCAAGTGCTGGAATACTTCGACGCGCATCTCATCGGCCTCACCGCTACGCCGTCCATGCATACCCTTGGCTTCTTCAATCAGAACCTCGTCGCCGAGTACCCCTACGAGCAATCCGTCGTCGATGGCGTCAATGTCGGATTCGAGGTCTACCGTATTCGCACTCAAGTCGGTGAGCAGGGTGGTGTGGTCGATGCCAGCTACCATGTCCCTGTCCGCGACCGCCGCACACGAGCCATCCGCTACAAGCAGCTCGACAGCAATATGACTTACACGCACCGGCAGCTCGACAATGATGTCACCGTCCCCAACCAGATTCGTGCCGTGCTCCAGTGCTACAAAGACAAACTGTTTACCGACCTCTTCCCAGGCCGCACCGGTCAATGGGTCCCCAAGACGCTAATCTTTGCCAAAGACGATAACCACGCCGAAGAGATCGTCCACGCCGTCCGAGAAGTCTTCAGCCAGGGCAACGACTTCGCCAAGAAGATCACCTACCAGACCACGGAGAAACCAAAGGAGTTGATCGCAGCCTTCCGCGTCGATCCCTTCCCTCGCATCGCGGTGACGGTTGACATGATCGCCACCGGCACCGACATCAAGCCAGTCGAGTGCCTCATCTTCATGCGCAACGTCAAATCTGAGGGCTACTTCGAGCAGATGAAAGGTCGCGGCGTCCGCACCGTCAAAGACGCAGACCTTCGCCAAGTCACTCCCGACGCCCAGACCAAAACCCGCTTCGTGCTCATCGACGCCGTCGGCGTCACCGAGAGCAAGAAGACAGTCTCCCAGCCTCTGGAACGCAAGCGTACCATCTCGTTCGATCAGCTCATCGACCAGATCGCCCAAGGCCGCCGCGACTTCGACTCCATCTCCAGCCTCGCCGGACGGCTCGCCGCGATGGACCGCGAGATTGAGGACGAGGACCGCCAACGCATTGCCGAGGCCGCGCACGGCGAGACCCTCAAGAAGCTCGCCCAAACGCTGCTAGAGTCCATCAGTCCCGACGTCATTCGCACCGAGGTCGAAAAGCGTCATGGCGCAGGCCACGAACCGAGCGAGGCTCAGCTTCAGGCGGTCGAAGAGGACCTGAAGGACCTCGCTTGTAAACCACTGGATGATGCCAGTCTGCGAAACCTTATGAAGGCCATCAAGAAGAAGGCCGATATCGTTATCGACGAGGGCACGGTCGACCAGGTCACCTCCGCCGGATACGACCTCCAGCAGGCTGAGAAGCGCACCACCAGCTTCAACGACTTCATCGAGCAGCACAAGAACGAATTGCTCGCGCTACAGATTCTCTATAGCCAACCCTATCCGAAGCGTCAGCTCACCTATGACAGCATTCGGGAACTTGCCACCCGACTCACGGACCCGCCCTACCACCTCACGACGGCTGACGTCTGGCAGGCATATAACCGACTTGAGGCGTCGCTCGTGCGCGGCGCACCCAGCGACAAGGTGCTAACGGATATCATCTCCTTAGTGCGCTTCTCCACCGGCCAGTCTGAGATTCTTGAGCCTTATTCAGCCCGCGTCGAGCAACGCTTCAATCTATGGATAGGCCGCCAGCTCAAAGCGGGGCGCACCTTTAGTGAGGATCAGATGAACTGGCTCAAAGCTATTAAGGATTACCTTGCCGCAAACGTCGAGATCAAAGCCGCCGACATGATGCGGGATCAACCTTTCAGCGAATGGGGCGGCATCGTTGCTGCCCGGAATCTTTTCGGGGCGGACTTGAATGGAATGTTGGATGAGTTGAGTGAGGCGTTGGCAGCGTGACCGAAACCTTGGATTCAGAGGAAAACAATTGGGAGCCCCGGGTGGCGGAGGTTCCATTTTCCTGGGTCAATGTGGACTTTGAAGATGCTTTCGAACCGATTTCAGTGAACAAAAGTAAGGTACCTGCAAAGGCATACCTTCCAGTTGGAACTCTTCCAATCGTGGATCAAGGGCAGACGTTCATTGGCGGTTATACCAACGATCTCAGTTTGGCTATTGATCCTGGTGATGGTGTTATTGTCTTTGGGGATCATACTCGCACGTTTAAACGTATCGACTTCCCTTTCGCCGCCGGTGCCGATGGAATCAAAGTTCTGCGTCCGATACTCGCCGAGGCCAGATATGCCTATTACGCTTGTCTTTCACTTCAATTTCCGAACAAAGGCTATTCCCGTCATTATTCCTATCTGAAAAAATGCAAATTCCCGATAGCACCATTACCGGAGCGAGAGCGCATCGTATCCAAGATCGAAGAACTCTTCAGCGAGATTGAAGAGGGCATGCGGGCGTTACAGAAGGTGCAGAAGCTGATGAAGCGGTATCGTCAGTCCATGCTCAAGGATGCCGTTACCGGCGAACTCACACGCGAATGGCGCGAGAAGCACAAGGGCAAACTGGAGTCTGGCGAAGCCCTGTTCGCCCGCATCCTCAAAGCCCGCCGCGAAGCCTGGGAAACGTCCGAACTGGAAAAGATGAAGGCCAAGGGCCAGAAGCCCACCAACAACAACTGGAAGACCAAATACAAGGAACCAATCCCACCCGACACAACCGACCTCCCGGAACTACCCGCGGGCTGGGTTTGGGCATCATTGGATCAACTTACTATTCTGATAACTAGCGGATCACGAGGCTGGAAAGAGCACTATTCAGAATCCGGTGCGATGTTTATCAGGGCTCAGAACCTGAAACATGACGCTCTTAACCTTGACGATATCGCTTTTGTGAATCTTGAAAATGTGACCGAGGGTCTGCGAACCCGTGTCACGGTCCACGACTTACTTGTAACAATCACTGGCGCGAATGTGACGAAGAGTGCCTTGGTAAAGCAAGAATTGCCAGAGGCATACGTCAGTCAGCATGTTGCACTCGTAAGACCTGCACTTGCTCAGTCATCAGGCTTTCTCTTCCATTGGATCGTCTCGGCTGCGAACGGCAGGCATCAACTACTCGATGCTGCCTACGGGGCGGGTAAACCGGGTTTGAGCCTTGAAGACCTGAAGCAGGTCACGGTGGCGTTACCTTGCTTGGAAGAGCAGAGGAGAATCTGCGACGCGGTTGACGTTGAGACGGAGAGGCTCGCTCATCTGACTTCTGAGGTTGGCTCGATCAAACCTGATGTCCTACGTCAGACTCTTCTCAGATCTGCCTTCTCAGGCCAACTGGTTAGACAAAACCCAACCGACGAGCCTGCTTCCATCCTGCTCGAACGCATCGCAAGCGGGCACAACGGTCAGAAGTCGAAAGCCAGACCGAACACCACTCGCAGAAAGAAAGTCATTGCATGAGCACTACCGACTCCTCCAGCCTCGTCGCCAAAGTCTGGAACTACGCCCACGTCTTGCGCGACCAGGGCATCAGCTACGGCGATTACGTTGAGCAGATTACCTTCCTCCTTTTCCTCAAGATGGACCAAGAGCGCAGCGACTTGCTCGGCGAGTCATCCATAATTCCTGCCAAGTGGCGTTGGGACAAGCTGGCACCACTCGCCGGAGACGACTTGGAGCTCCAGTACCGCCGCACCCTCGAAAACCTCGCCAAAGAGAAGGGCCTGATCGGCACCATATTCCGTAAGGCGCAGAACAAGCTCACCGACCCGGCGAAGCTGAAGCGCATCGTCTCGCTCATCGACGGTGAAACCTGGATTGGCATTGGCGTCGATGTGAAGGGTGCCATCTACGAGGGTCTGCTCGAAAAGAACGCCGCCGAGGTCAAATCCGGCGCAGGCCAGTACTTCACACCGCGTCCCCTGATCGAGGCTGCGGTCAAGGTCATCAACCCGCGGATCGGCGAGACCGTCCACGACCCGGCTTGTGGCACCGGCGGATTCCTGCTCGCCGCCTACGACCACATGAAGGACCAGTCCCACGACCGCACCAAACAGCGGAAGCTGCGCGAAGAATCCCTGAGCGGCGTGGACATCGTGGACGAGGTCGTGCGCCTGTGCGGCATGAACCTTTATCTGCACGGTATCGGCAACGGCGAAAGCCCCATCCGTTCTGGCGACGCCTTGGCCACGGACCCCGGCGACCGCTACGACGTAATCCTGACCAATCCGCCCTTCGGCAAGAAGTCGAGCTACAAGGTCATTGGCGAGGACGGCGAAGTTGATACCGAGCGGGAGGACTACGAGCGTGAGGACTTCAAGTTCACCACCTCAAACAAACAGCTCAACTTCCTCCAGCACATCATGACGATCATGGAGAGCGACGGCCGCGCCGCGGTCGTGCTGCCGGACAACGTGCTCTTCGAGGCAGGTAGCGCAGGCGAGGGCATCCGCAAACGTCTTCTGACGCAGTTCGACTTCCATACCTTGATGCGCCTGCCCACCGGCATCTTCTACAAGCCCGGCGTGAGGGCCAATGTTCTCTTCTTCGACAAACACCCGCCCCGCGCCGACGGAAAGCCTAACACGAAGGCTCTCTGGATATACGACTTCCGCACGAACATGCACTTCACCCTGCGCAAGAACACCCTGAAGCCCTCAGACCTCGACGACTTCGTGGAACGTTACTCGTCGGCTGACCGCAGCAAACGCAAACCCAAAGAACGTTTCAAACGATTCGAGGCCGATGACCTGTTGAAGCGCGACAAGATCAACCTGGATATCTTCTGGCTCAAGGACGACAGCCTCAACGACGTGGACAGCCTGCCCCCGCCAGATGTGATCGCCGCCGAGATAGTCGAAAACCTTGTTGCAGCCCTGGAGGCATTCCAATCCGTAATTACTGAACTTGCGAAGACAAACTGATCGCGAGGGGTTGTGACAGTCAACGATTTCGCTAAAATACTCCGTCATCCTGCTGCTCGCTTAGAAAGCGAAGATTACTACGTGGCGCACAAGACAGGGCAAACAGGATATAAGGCACACTTTCGTTTGCATGATCTTTGGTATTGGTACAGCGTGTCAGGAACATCAGTTTCTGTATCGAGGTTTGAAGTCGCCGACGCCATCACTCATCCAGATTGCAGCGTTGACCGGGAAGGTTCATATAAACGTGAGAAGGGTTTTGAGGCAACGGTCCGTTTGAATGGACACTCGTACATGCTCGGTCATGGAAATAACCGCCCATTCGGCAAAAAGGAGATTTGAATCAGCGCTCATAACCTTGGTTGGCTTGCGGTGGTAGAGCACTTTTCACATCGTCTTTAGTTGTCCAACGAAGTCACAACACGGGACTCCGGGCATCTCTAAATTCTCTCTCTGTATTAATCTGTATTTAAATTGTTAGTATCCACCCACCCACCTACCTGCCCCCCTATCTCCGTACCTACCCCCTATGTTGGTGTAGATGTTATTCGCTCTGAGGTCCGATGGTCGGTTGTTATGTGTCAACGACAAATCGCAGTGGACTGCAGCAGAAAAAATTCTCGGAATAATGTGCCGGACCACTAAAAACGGTATTTCCCTTTGGGGGACAAGATTGTTAGGTCGGGCTGCAGGGCTCGACCTAGACCCATAAGATGGCGGCGGTTTGCGCAAGATTTGGTCGTCACCTGTGCGTCGACCCCCGGAAAGGAACTCACGATGGGTTCTGTTGAGAAGCAAAAGAAGTCGGGTCCGGACGCTCCGGATCTCGGTGTAACCCAAACCTCTGTACCTACTCGGAGTGGTCTCATGGATCTAGCTGCATCTCTGATTCACACCGGAGCCGTAGATCTTGAAGAGACGCGCGACGAGATCATCTCCCTCCCCGTTGGCCGCCCCAGTCTGGTCGATTATTTCCGCATACATCCGACTTTGCATGGCGACGTGAGCCTCTTGAAGATCAAGGGTACGTTCGGCGACGAGCTTTACGCGGTGGCCCCCCAGATGATCTCATCGGTTGATAACGTCAAACGTTACACTCTGTTCTTTGGCGTGACGCGCGAGGGGTCATCATTCCTGTGGCCGATCTCAGCCACGGGCAAGGATGGTTATAGCCGTTCGGCGCGACAGATCGCCCTCGACGCGATGAAGTCATGGTGCCGGATTGTGCCGGATCACGCCAGCTCTACCTATAAGAAGCGCGTTGCACAGCATTGCAATGAAGAGCCGGTCTGGCAGGGGGACAAGACCTTCACCGAACTGCTGGTGTTGGCCTTCGGCGACGGTCGAATCATTGACTCCGAAGATCATCCGATCGTGAAGCGGATGTGGCTCCGGTGAACAAGCTGTCACGCCTACTCGATTACTTCGGGGAAGTAGTAGTCGTCGATAGCGAGTACCGCAGTCAGGGAGATGGTACACACGAAGTTCGGTGCGTGTGTGCCATCGAACTGGGGGGTGGCCGGGAGCATCGTGTGTGGGTCGATGGTTCCACCGTCTGCCCTTATCCGGTGGATGATCAATCTCTCATCGTCGCGCATTACGCGTCAGCAGAACTGGTGACACACGACTCTCTGGGATGGCCGAGGCCCTTCAACGTTCTCGACACCTGCGTCGAGTTCTCGGCGGTTACAGCGGGCAAACGCCGCCGCGACCAAGGTCGCGGTCTCGTTGACGCGCTCATGTATTTCAACCTCCCCCATTTAGATCACCACGAGAAGGACGAGATGCAGGAACTTGCTTTAGCTGATCGGCGGAACGACATGTACAGCTCTGAGGAACGGAGCGCTCTTCTCGGATACTGCTGGTCGGACGTGGCCGGTGCCGTCAGGCTGCTCGGCGTACTGGAGGGTTACTTGTGCCCATGATCCCCCGCCAGCTTCAATCGGCGCTTCTACGAGGACGTTACATGCAGTCCAATTCAAAGTTCCGATTCGCTCCTCTCGACGTTGTGACTCTGCGGCACTTGCAGAACAACTGGACCACTGTTCGGCAGCGCCTCGCAGGAGAGAACGCGTCTCGATACGACATCTTCGACGGCCACCACTTTAATCCTGAGAAGTTCGAACAGTTTCTCGGTCAGCGCGGACTCAACGGTGTATGGCCTCGGACGGCAAAATCTGGCGTCCGGAGCACGGACAAAGACACGTGGGAGTCAATGTGGGCAATCGATCCGGATATCGGGAACGTGTATCAGATGTTCAGGACCATCACGATGCCGCGCCTAAACATCGCCTGCGATCCTGACGGGCGAAACCGGGTCATGCTCGGGCCGTTCGGGGCGATTACATCAAGGAATACTCCCAGCGGCGGCGACCGAGGTGCCTACATCTTCGCACTTGCCAAGTGGACGCGCTTCCTGATGAAACCGCCTGAGGGGTGGGCTCTCGCCTACATCGATTGGTCCTGTCAGGAATATGGCATCGGTGCAGTCCTGAGTGGTGACCCGAACATGCTTCGTTCATACCAAGCCGGTGATCCCTACATCCAGTTCGCCATCCTCGCCGGTGCAGCGCCACCTGGGGCGACGAAGAACAGCCACCCCTCCGAGCGGAAGATGTACAAACAGGCGACTCTTGCGATCGGCTACGGTCAAAAAGTTCCCGGATTCGCGCGTAAGACCGGTGTGAGTACGCCACTGGCCGACCAGGTCTTCAGGGATTACAGGCGCGTGTACTCGCGCTACTGTCACTGGCGCGAGCAGCAAATAGACACGTACTCAATCCGTTCCCGGCTGGAAACAAAGCTCGGATGGGCACTGCATAGAGGGACGAGGGTGAAGCCGAACACGTTGCTCAACTTCACAGCCCAGGCGACCGGGGCGGAGATGCTCAGGTTGGCCGTCATGCAGATGATGGATCACGGCGTCGACGTGTGTTGCCCGGTACATGACGCTGTGCTGATCGAGGCTCCGATCACGCAGATCGAAAGCGCCGTTGCGGAAGCCCGTGCCGCCATGAACGAAGCCTCGGCCCTACTGCTGGACGGGTACATGCTGCGGACCGAGCATACGGTCTTCCGTAATCCCGACACCTTCGAGGACGAGGACGGCAAGAGCACGTGGGACAAAATCTCAGAGATTGCCAAGGGTCTCTGACTTTGGCGGCTGTGCCATGAGACAGCAGCCACCATGTCTGCGTCACAGCCTTTTAACGGCGGTGTGTAACTGCCGGAGCACCTTGTCACGCTTACTCGGGTACGGAGGTCGACGAAGGGAGCTACCCACGGCAGACGACCTTTGGTTCACGTTCGTTCGCGATCGCAGCTTTTTTAGGTAATTGGGATATCACGACTTCCTAATTCCGTGGTGAGGGGGTGATCACATCTCCGGCAGACCTTGGACAACCGAGGTCCGCTACAACGGGAGTACAACACCAAATTCGTCGTCAAGCCATCTGCAACCTGGCTGAGTTCACATATGCGCCATGCGACACAAATCTACTGGCACCAGGTTGAGAGGGTTTAGACCATGTTGCCAGCCTGTATTCGTGGTGAATCCGAGGGCAGAGAATCAGTCTGACGCAGCCTTGGCCAGATGACGCTTCTGAACCACCATTGCTCAGATCGGCATGACAGCGCAAGTCTGGCCTGATATTCGAAAAAATGGCAAAAATTACAAGACTAGAATTCATTTAAAATTGACATCTCAAAACATCTAGGCCACGGCCCTGCGACGCCCTGCACGCCAATCGTCCATGCGAGCGACTCCCGCCGACTCATCAAATCGACTGGCGTACCTCCTAAGTGTTGTGTCGATGTTTCGGTGCCAAAGGATCTTCGATACGGTTAGATAATCCTCAGGATGATGCTCGAGCCAATTGTCGGCGACGATATCACGGAAGAGGTGAGGGGTTGTGGCCCTTCCGGCATGTAGGGCGACGAGGTCCGTTACGTGTGTAGTCAACGTTCCTTCCTCGTAAGTCCCTCCTCGTTCACCGACAAAAAGTGTTCCCGGGTCTTCCTTGTCGCCGATAAGAACCGCCCTGTGTTTGGATAAATACTCCTCAAGGATAGCGATGAGATCGAATGGCACGAACGCATGAACAGGGTTCCCTGTCTTTGTTTCCTCCTTGCTGAAATGAAACTGCCAGTACAAGCTTTTGGGCTGGTGTTTCTCTTGTTCAACGATCCAGTTTGATTTCTTCATTTGGGAAAATGGCCCGATTGGTTCCTTGGCTAAGTTTGGGTTGTCGCCGAAGATCCTGCATTGTCTGATGTTTTTCTGCCGCCACGGCAAAAGAACGAGCCAGGTCATAAGAAGTTCATCTCGCACGCTATTCGCATATGCGGGCGAACCAATTTTGTGTCTCTGCCGTATTCTGTCCGCGAGAATACTGCTGGGAATTTTTTCAGCTTCATCGAAGCTAATAAACTTCTTCGCTTTGCGTCCATCGACCGCGGCTTGCGGCTCGATCGGTGCTTGTCTGGCCAAATGCCCCAGCCATTCGAGATTCACGTCTTTATACCGTGGGTTTTGCTCTATTGCAGCTCGTAGTGCAGTGAGTCCGGCAGCCAAAGAATCTCCTTGAATCTCACGGTCGTTGATGGCCCACGAAGCATAACCTTTGATTAGGGTAGGGGTGACCAACTCTCTTAATGACGTTATCGGCGGATGCGCTAATTCATTCTGGACGTAACCAACAATCCGGCAAAGATGGTCGGTAAGATTCTTGGCACTTACTGGTCGGATCCTCGCGTTGGCAGGACGATCGGGTTCAAAACCGCGCGTTTTCCAGGCTGCGAGTTCTTTGATCTCATTACTGAGTTGAGGGTCCATCTTGGCTAGGGACACGCCATAAGGAGCCTTCCTGAACCTGATCAGAGGAAATGATTTTGTCAGTCCAGCTTCCGCCACGGCGACGCGAAAGAGACAACAAGCGGGGCTCGTGCCAGAGAAGGCATAACCGGTCTTAACTCGATTCAAGCGCCAAGTGGTCAGGTCATCTTCACTGAAGTCCTTCGGCTTTCTGCCTAGCTCGACCGCAAAACGGATAATCTCTCTGTTCGTCGTACTCTCCGCAGCGAGATCCCAAAAGGGCCGCCATGCCGCGGGCACTTCAAATGGGAGCGCTATCCATCCAGACGCCCGTGCCGATTTCAATAGAATGTTGACGAAGTTCCTATAGGACTTTATGGAATTAGGCTTATACTTCCCGGCCCGGAGGTGCTGAAGGAATGGCTCTATCTGTTTTTCGAGGAGATCGATGGAGATGTTTTCCGCCGCCTGACCCTGGAACTCGACGAACTTGCCGATCGTTGAGCAGAGCATCGCCTTATCGGATCGATCCTGTTTTCTGATCACAAGAAGAAGATCTTGGAGAGTGACTAGAGCAACGGTGGTGGAGACCTTTGCAAGGCTATAAGCAATTTGGATGCCAGATACGATCAATTCTTCATTCATATATGCGTTCTTACCTACTATAACCCTTCAAAATACAAGCACTTACGGCATATAAAAGACGAAGCAAGGCGACGCTTGCTGAAGAACTCGGAAGCTTTGCGCAGGCCACGCGAGACCACGAGATATACCGACGCTGTGAGAACAACTGCGAAGCTAAACGTCCTCGGACTTCTTGCTCTCCACAAGAAAGGTCTCCAGATCAATGGGTAAAAACCGTGCCCTGCCGATCAACTTTCGGCTTGGCAGACTTCCATTGGCGGTTCGACTTTGAATCGTACGAACGGTCATGCCGAACAGCGACGCTACGTCCGCGTTTGTGTAGGTAGGCTGCAGCGTGAGTCCCTTAATACAAAGCAGGCCTTCGAGTAGAGGGTATGCGGGTTGGTTCTTCGGATCCACGGTGATGCTCCTTGGGGCGCATCCCGTTTATCTATCGGGGTATTTTGCGCCACAAAGGTAGATACTCATGTGAAGTAGGGAAGAGAAATTATCGCAAGAAAAAGTTTTCCCGTTGTTTGAGATCGAACAGCCTGCAGATGATGCCAGTTTGTAACCGACGGTACCTTCGAATCGTCGAAAACCGTGTCAATATGAGCGAACTCCCATTGAGGTTTCCGCATAGGGCGCTGCCGTCGCCAGTGCCGTGTATCACGCGACTGGTGCACGGGAACCATAGACTCCTGGGTTGGGGTGCTCCATTGGCGGATCGCCTAGACAGGGCCAAGTTCACAGTGAAGCGTGTTTCGCGTTCCCAGCGAGACTAGAAAATCGCATCCCACAAGGCCGTGTCACTCAGCCAGGCCTCATCCTCGGATTAAGTTGCTCCATAAACGACGTCTCGACGAGCGTCGCCCTCTGCCACTCCACATCGGAATCTGATGCGTATTTCGGACTGCCAATGTTCCCTGGTTTGTCCTCGCCGCCGGAGAGTGTCATATATGGTGCCCAACATTCCTCAGAGAGTAAGTCGTGGATATTCGACCACACGTGGAGGGGCTCTACCTTGAAAGCGACCGCGTCGTCTTCGACTTCATAGAGGTCTGGAATATGTTTTGGAGATCGTTGAATCAAGCACCGCTGTCGCTCGCGAAATCCTAAGGTCGCTGAACCTATATTGCGATGCCGCGCCGTATTGCTAGTCCGAAGAAATGTGCTCACTAGAGCAGAGGAAGAAAAGTCGATGGGTGACGACTGGGTTGAAATACGAGCACCGAAGAAGCTCGAAGCGGTGATCGCCAAGTGCTCTCCCATGAAGGCAAGTCTGTGGGGTATTGTCTTGTGTGCGACTCGGTCATCCAGGACGAATCCGAGATCATCCCCGGTACGAAAATGACCACCGGCGTAAAAAGAAGCCAGCCAACGAGAAATGGAGATCAATGAAGCCATGACACCCGCGCATAGCCGAAAACTTTAGGTGAATTTGCCGGAGCTGCACTCCTTTGGAGTATCTACCTTCAGAGGAATAAATATGGCAGACTGCTGCACCGATATTCGGACCAAACTTTCCGACGATAACCTGACTCATACTCAGTCCCCGCTCAAAGAAAACAGAACTTATACGCCGCGCAAGCCAAAGACGTGCGTGTCCGATGTCACAGAACCTGGCTGGCCACCCACGGCAGAAGGTTTCGCAGACTTTTTGCGTGAATCAGAACTCACCCGCTACCATGAAGCAGGTCATGCCGTCGCCTACTACATATACCGTTTCAAGCCGAAGCGGATTACCGGACCGCTCGCCGAGCATGACCGTCGCACTACAGCGTTCTTTAGCAGTAGGCCTGGATTGCTTATGACACCAGTAGCACGTGAGCGAGCTCAGGATTATGCAGTGACCGTCATTGCCGGGATAGCAGCCGAGAGCAAGATCGCAGATGTGCCGATGGCGGAGCTGAGAAGGACGTCGGGGCTTGACGACTACGAAATTGTCTACAGGGTGATCGATCAACTTATGTATAACCAGGGCTTTGAGAACAAACCAGATGTATTTGCTGCACGTCTGAATCTGTTGGAGGCACGGGCGGTGACGATGATGAACCAGCCACTCGTCTGGTCCGCAGTGGAATCGGTGGCTGAGGAACTTTTGGATTCCTGTGGAGACTTGGAGAGAGGTGAGTTGGTCTCGGCAATAGAGCGAGGCCTGGGACTTTAGGATCGAGCCGTAACGCACGGGGTCCCGTGGAGTCAGTAGTGGTAACTGCTCTTAGAAAGCAACAGGGATTGTGTTAGCCATGATTTTCTAGCTCTGACCATCTACGACTCCCTTGACGACTCGATTTATGTCTGCATACCACGTATCCATATGTGAGATGAGGAGACCGGCAGCGACGCACGCGTCGAGGCACTCTGGCCGGTGTGTGGGCGGACTTACCAGATAAAGGACCATCACTAGAGCTTCATGTCGGACGGACATGGCGGCAACATCAAGCCCGTCGGTCTTGACACGGATGTAAGAGATGAACTCTTCGGGAGTCGTCATGCGATCACCGCCTTCGATCGGAATGACATGCGAAGACGTTGGTAGAGCGTCCAAGATCGCCTAGCATCTGACGCCGATGATCGCGAACAGCCGTGTTGCCGGATCACAGACTGAGGGGATGAACGGCACACCTGTCGTTTACATCCCTCCGCCTTCACGGGACAGGAGGAGACTTCTTCGTCATTTTCAAATGATCGCATCTGTAAAAGAAGTCTGGAAGTCTTGTTTTCGTTGCTCGTTGTAGGATGGACGTCGTCATGGATACTGCTGAAAGCCGACAACACCTCAGTGATTCGCCACCCCAGACGACGGTCGCCCGCTCCGTCCTGATTGTTGATGACCTACCAGAGCTTTTGCCGTTGCTGGCGAAGAAGAACTTCATCATGTTTGGGTTGACCCCTGGCGCGACAGAGGAACAGATCGGTGAGCTCGTCGCGCATCGCGTGTTGGTGACAAAGCGTCCTGACCTTTGGAGATAACACGCGGCGATTGACGAGTTCAGCCTCATCGGTGTGGCGGATGAACGCAACTTTGAAGCCTCAAGTCAAACTGGAACAGACAATAACCAAACGTGCAGTCGCGGGACAGCCCGGTTATTGGCTGACCGCCGTTGACGTACGTGCAACGAATATCGGAAAGGTGAAGGTCTTTCTGACCGGGGGCACTCTGTCACTGACTCAAATAAATCGGGTGCCAGGTGAAGATCTTACGACGACTTCTCTCAGGATTTGGAACTTGATCCCGGGGAAGCGGACCAAGCCATATTTGTAACATTTGTTGTTCCTGACTATATCCATACTGTGCAGGCCACTTCGAGCTATCAAGTCCCGAAGGACAAGGGTTATTTTTGGGAGTTGGTGAGTGCCTTAGATCTCGACGATGGCAAGCCTGACAAGACGGTTGCCGTCAGCCATTAGAGATCAGACTAGGTCCGCGTTTTAGCAACCTGCAATGCAAAACAATGAAACTCCGAAACGCGGAGGTAAGAATAAGACCGCTGTCTCGGTGGCGATCCATCTGCTGTACGCGACGGCGTAGCTGGAGAGCACACTGACATCGGTGGCACGGAGCATGTCGATTCGCAAGTTCGGCAACGATGCGCTGGTACTCGCGCTTGGCATCCTTGTCGAGCCAGGAGGGAGGCTTGCCCTTGAAACCCTCAACGAGCTAAACGAAGACGTCTTACAACTTCCGGACGACCTGATCAGTGAAAGTGTTCAACAGAACTACTACAGAGACCGGCTAGAGGTCTGGAGCGAAATCCTTCGTACCCGAGGGCGTCTCAATAAAGGCAAGGCAGCCCGTCTTAAGATCGCGCAAGCCCTTCTCGCTCTCGGAATGACCACAGTGGCTTTCTTGCTCTTTGTGATGATCAGGACTATTCTCCGGTAGTAATTCGGGAAGGAGGATCATCCCATGTGTATTGTCGCCGGTTGCGATAATTTACCTGAGCCAACCAGTAACTATTGCAAGTACCACCTCCGACAGAAAGTTAAGAAGGGGATGGATCAGCGCCAACAAATCGACCAAGATATGCCCGACGATCTCAAGGATGTCGAGCGCGGACTCTAGCGTAAGACCATTAGAAAAAACGAATTTCAAAACGCGCACATAAAAATGAAACCGGTGTGTGGTCTCGGGTTATGTCCATGAAAACAAATGTTATACCCATACCCCTTCGGTCACGGTATGCTTTTACGAATGCCTGCCAATGGACTGACACGAACGGAAAACTTAACCAGTGCATTCACCGCTACCATCGGCAACTAGTTGGTCTAACACACGTCAACCATCTAGGTAACGATCGTGTCGCGTTGGCACGCAAGCTTTCGATCGGTACGTCACTGGTGCTTGTGGCGTACCCGAACAACCCGGCGGACCGCAACGCTGTTCTGATCTATCGCGAAGATGACCAGGCGGATGACTTGGGATACCTCGACTCTGTCGGCGCGAGGATGCTATGTAAGCTGATGGAACGTGGTGCACAGTTCAGTGCAGAGGTACATTGGATCGACAATGACAATATAAATCTGCCCAAGGTGTACATCTACGTTTATCAACTAAGTGAGCCGGTTCACCGGCGCAGACCGAGGCGTATAAACGCACCTAAGTATAAGCGAGGCGTAACGCTGTCGCCGTTAGCGGACACTCAAGCAAGCAGAACGACACTGATAGTTGAACCTCAGCAAGGTGAAAACGAGTCTTACCTATCGCGATTTGTTCAATGGATCATCAGTTACTTTCGATGATCTTCAGCAGTCTTGATGAGGTGACATGCACGGCACAGCGACTGTAGGTTGTCGAGCGACAGTCGATCACCTCCACCCTGCGCATACAAATGCATCTCGACTGGGACCCCAGCGTTCTTCAGTGCAATGTAATAAACCAGCGAGTCTTTTACGTTGTCCGAACTATCGTCTTCGTTCTGGAGCAGAAACGTAGCCGGGCAGCGGACGCGCTTGAGGAGTCGGAACAGCCGCAACTCATTTCAATAGGTCTTGCTCGCCTACGATCTTCCAGCCAGCATCAGTATTCTGCAACCAAAGTCGAGAGTGAATTCTTTTTGTGACAGGTGCCTTATCCGGATCCGTGAATTCATATGACTTCACAAGTGAGACTCTTGCGGAACTAGAAGACACTTCGTCGAAGTTCACCTGCTCAATCCGATAAGAATTAAACCTAAGGCCTTTTGTCCAAGAAGCTTCTTTGTCCTGCAGCACGTCTGATTTGGTGATGTTTCGCGACAAGAAATATCTGTCCACTGACTCCCCATAGAAACTTGCGGCGGCAGACGGGTCATTCGCTTCGGTCGCCGATGCGAAGCGTGTCAAAACTTCTTTTATCTGAGATTCCAATAGCATTTCTTGCGGATCGTCAGTCGAATTTGCTGACGGCGCCACAGGCTCGACTGCCGGGGTTGTTGAGTCCGCATTGTCAGAGATGGTGTTTGCGCTGGGTTGGGCCGCTAAGTTAGGCGACCGAAATTCAGACTGGTTTGGCTCGGCTATCTGCGGGTAACCCTGTTTCTTGGTTGTCTCGGACCAAGCCGGGTCAACAATACTCACCACTTGAAGAACAAATACGGCTAGAAATGCTATGCACGCAGCTGCGGGCCACATTGTGGACTGCTGGTCTGTTGACGACACAGTGTCCCTCCGAACGACAACTGTGCCAGCCAGTTTGTCATGCCAAGCCTGGCTATCTCTATCCCAGATTGCCCAGAAGAATCCCAGACCAAAGAAGAGTCCGCTAACAAACTTTCCGATTATCTCGCGGACTAGCATACGACCTAATCCGGGAGCTTCTCCGTTTCGCTTATCGATCGCTCTGATTCCTAAGATCCACTTTCCCGGGGTCGCTCCCTGTGAAAGAGAACTGCAGAACGCAATCGAATATGCAACAAGAGCAAAGCAAGAAACAAGAACAATCACAAGCTGCGGACCGGAGACGGCACCTGTGGTCGATATCAGCCATCGGATGGACAGAATCAAAATGGTAAGCGCCAAAACCTGATCAACAATTACGGCAACAACACGCCGAACAAGCCCTGCTTTCAAACCGGTTAAAGGGGTCGGAAGGTAGCGGTCGCAGACATGGCAGAAAAGTGTTGGACCGGATTCGGTGTTGCAATTAGTGCAATACATTTGGGCTCCTGATGCTCTACTGAGACTCCTGAGAGTGTAACGTACAGTGGATGGTGAAGCAGCCGCAAGTCGCTACAACCATTGGGGTAAGCGGACTTGTGATTTAAGCCCTTAACATCTAGAGGTTATTACCGCTAATTCAGTCAATAACCGCGCCCATACGTCGTTGATCGTGACCGCAAGCCTACGGAGCGAAAGGTTTACACGCTGACATCGCTCGTGATTTGATGTTGGCGTTTAGCTGATAGCCCATGTCACAGTCCTCTCGGTGATGCAAAGCATCCCTAGAATGCTCGCTGTTGAAGTTGCTGCGAATAGCTTGGTCGCCTGCTAAGGTCTGTTGGCGACGATCTGGATCGACTGATAGCGTACCCGGGAGCACGATCAGCAGGGCGCCTATACTCCCGCGCCTATCGGACAAGGAGCATGATTGCAGCTATAACCGCTGCACAAAGGAGGACTAGAGCGACGGCCAGCAGCTTAGGGTTTACTGGTAGCTTACGGCGCGTGCGCTCGGCGTCTTGCTCGCGCCGTGCCTCAATTGCGCTCCGTATCAATGCCACCTGTACGACAGCGGGGATCGTTACACGATAGGCTTCGCTCGCAATTGAATGAGCAGTCAGAAAAGCCACGAGGCACCAGCCCGGCGGCCCCGCAAAGATGGAAACACCCTTGGTCAAACCTGCATTGGCTGCAAGTGAGAGGCCACGTCCGAGAACGGCATGCGCGATAGCATTCGCGACGATGACTGTGAACTGATAGGCGGCGAAACCAGAGAGATGTACCGCAGAGATGACCGCGGCTGGAAGCGCGGGACGGGCGACGAGAGAATAGTCTCTGACACCGACCTGGTTCAGAAGCGCAAGTCTCTGCTCGGCGGTTGCACCCTCCCAGAATTTTTCAGCAAGCTTTTGAAGGATGCACTTTTCTATGTCCATAGTTGTGCCTTCTCTGCTAATGCCAAGCCGATCGGCTACATCCTGAACTATTTCCCTATACGCGACGCCTTTGCCAGACCGAAACGCAGACGCAATGGTGTTAGCACCAAATTTCTGCAATTCAGCAGCGATGTCGTTTACGTAGACGCGGTGATGAGGCTGATTTGCCTTATAGACCGTAAGGCGCTTGAGTTGACAAGTAATTCCTCCCTGCAGGAGGCACGCGACGAGTCCGTCGAGTTCTGATTCCGCTCCCTGCTGCAAAATGGAAACCAGTTCGTCTTCAGCTATTAGTGGCAGTTCGGCAGGGAGACCAACGGCAGGCATGAACTCTTCAGGAGATACAGCAAGGGAGAAGGACATCGTGCGCCTTTGACTAAAATAGTTGCTCACGGATTCTAGCAGGTGGCCGGTCTTAGTTCGTTTTACTCACGATATCTACACGTGACGCAACCGAATCTCATGGGGTTATTTTCCTGCAGCTTCAATGGGCGCCGCTGCATTCAAAGCAGGTCTTGAATACGAAGCAGCGCATTCTGCGAGCGTCAGAGGCCCAAAGATTGCAGATCCTCTGTGGGAGCTTCCTCGAAGAGTAATCCCATCTCATCTGAGGACTCTCCCTCCAGCTTCCATTTGAGGCCCGCAAGGGCACCCCCCAACAGAGCTGTACTAAGCAGGCACCGCGCTGGTGTTTGTAGACTTCGGTAGAAGCACTTCGCAACGAACTCTGTTATGGGTAGCAGCAGGAGTGTTCCACACCAGAAGACCATGTGAACATTGCCCTGACCAGGAAGATAAGAACAAGCGAAAGGAATCTTACGGAGCCGGAAACTGCATAGGTGGATGAGTAAACTTCCTATGAGGCCGAGATCAACCGCGTAGATGATGGTCGTCCAGCTTGGCCAGCGCCACAGAGCGAAGGCGGTCAGAAAGCACCAGATAGGACTCATCGCGAACGCCTCCAAGAAGCGACGTGTAGCGCCACGATAGATTCTGACTCCCTCAAATTCAGTTATGCGAAAGATCCATTCAGCTTTCGCCGTGATCGGTAGAACAAGAAGAGTCCGTAGAGCGCCCACCGCAAGGCCGATGAGGAGCAGGCTTGCCATAAGGTACGTCTCCGTAGGAATTCTCGACGGTCTAAGACCTGCGGCGTTTAGGGCTGAACTCTGAGTGTTCGCTATAGCGTAGACAATCGCGGCTCCCGCACCCCAGTAAAAAGCTAACAACACACGATGTTTTCGACTACGAAGTAGGGTCATGGCACTGAACAGAAGGACCGCAGCCGCAGATCCCGTACCCAACTGAAAGACCTGCCATATCCCGCCCTTGCGTGGAATGATGTCAGGCTGTTCCACAATTCTCCTGATTGACCGTAAGTACCCCAGAGAAATGGAAAGGACCGCTGTGGAGGCGGCGACTGCAAGAGCGCGCCAAGCATGTCTAGCAAGGGGAATCGAGCCTTGTTCCACCGAGCCGTTCAACTGCTGGAATAGACCGAAGAACCAGTACGAAGGGAGCATTCCAAGCAGCCTCTGGTTTTCAGGTGCTGTGAGCGCTTCCGGGGCTTCGAGTGATGGCTCCAAGATGTAGACGGCGAGCAGAAGAGAAAAAGCACATGCCTGGAACCACACCGCGGAACGAAGGAACAGTTGACGTGGAAGGAACTGCGAGAGCACGCCTTGGAATCCAATCACAGTGAAGACAGTGAAGAGGCCAGCCGCGAGGATCACTCCCCAATATGCGGCGAGCGAGCGCAGATTACCTGCAAGTCCAGAGGAGTGAGGCGAAAAAAGAAGCGGCCAGATTAAACCAGTAAAGCAGTTGAGAGCGAGCATCGACAGGGCCAACGCTCCAATCAATGCTGCAAGCTTCGCCAGGAACACCGTTCGTACTTGAACTGGTTGAGGGCCCATGATGAGGAGATCGAGGCGCTCAGGAAAGATCGATTCCCAAGCCAGTATGGATAGCAGGCCTACCACGAGCATCGACGTAGCTATTAGAAGATGTTCCATAGTCCATAACGAGCTGGGTGGAAGCCCCCCGCCAAAGAGGACCAGTGGAGCCGTGAACAGAAAGCTGGCACCGGCGAAGAGAGCAGCGACCTGTCCAAGAATTTTGCTGGTATCAGCGTCTGTGGATAGGAGATCGAGATCGACGACGCGCCGCAAGAAGATCCGGTACAGTACACGAAAGTGCGCGTCACTTTGCCAGACCTTACGCATAGATCAAGTCCGCGATTTGTCGTGAGATAGAAGCCGAATCCTGCTCGACTGCAAGTTGTGCGAAGATACTTTCCAGACTCGGCGCGGACATCAAGATTCTCAGTTGTTTCACTGAATCGTCAGCTACGATGCGTCCGCGATGCAGAATGACGACATGAGAGCAGAGACGCTCCACCGTATCAAGTTCGTGTGAGCTGAACAGCACCACCTTCCCACGAGAGCCGAGTTCCTCAATAAGGCTTCGTAGGATGAGAGCCGACCCGACGTCAAGCCCGGAGAATGGCTCGTCAAGGATGACTAGGTCTGGGTTATGCAAGAGCGCTGCTGCCAACAATACCTTCTGTCTCATTCCCTTCGAATAGCTTGAGATGAGAACTTCGCGATCGTTATAAAGCTCAAAGGCTTGTAAAAGGCCCCCAATCCGCTCTTGCGCTCTTTTCCCAGGAAGATGATGCAGTTGAGCCACCATCACCAAGTACTCCAATCCGCTCAGATGCGTGTACAGATATGGTTCTTCCGGGACGTAACCGAGACGTTTCCGGTAACCGATTAGATCGTCATCGATTCGTCTCCCGTCAAAAAAGATATCTCCTGAGCTTGCTCCGATTAGGCCCGTAATCATCTTCATGGTGGTCGATTTTCCTGAGCCGTTCGGTCCGAGGTAGCCAGTGACTTCACCTGCTCTGGCAATGAAGCTAACATTCTCCACCGCAGGAATTTGTGAGTACCGTTTCGATAGGTTGCGCAGTTCAAGCATTACCCTATGTAGCAGGAGACGTATATCCTAGTCAAGTAGCAGGCGACATAGGTATGATTGCGGGCATGGCCGGTTCTCCTAAGCTTTCCCATACAGCAGCCCTTATCTTGCACGCGATTGGCGTGGGCTATGCCTATGGGTTCAGCATTATGGAGGTGACTGGCCTTGCTAGCGGGACGGTGTATCCCGCCGTACGACGGTTGGAACGAGATGATTTGATTCGCTCCAAATGGGAAAAGCAGTCGATTGCAGATGAAGCACAGCGTCCGCCGCGTAAGTATTACACGATCACATCCGATGGCCGGGTGACACTCCGGACCATGCGAGAGAGATACCCTCTGCTTGAACGATCGATCCCTTCTGCCGCTGTGGAACACGCATGAATACTCCGACCTCTATTCACTGGACTCAGGTGCTTCTTCGTTGTTCCTCTGTGTTCGTGCCTAAATCTGAGCGTAGCGAGTGGCTGGCCGAATGGACGGGAGAACTTGCATACATCCTGCAGGAGAGGGATGCAGTGGCGGCTCCGCATTACGCCGTCATCTTCTGCTTCGGTTCATTCCAGGATGCACTCTTCCTTTGGTGGGAAAACTTAGGCTCATACGCTAAGGGGCCGTTCATACCAGGATCATGGGTGAAGTGCTTCGCCTTACTGAGCGTTCTCTTAGTCAGCAGCTACCTTGCTGCGCAATTGCACATTGGCTTCGAACGAGCGCCCCACCCTGATTTCTATAACGTATGGATTGATGATTCACTGGCAAATGTCGCTCTCCAGGTCGTTATCGCGTTTCTTTCCCTTCCAGCAACTACGTCTATGGAATTGGGAGAATATCGCTCTAACTCCTTGCAGATTGAGAGATCTGGCGTTTGGCGGTTTTGGGTCTTTCTTGTCTTAAAGATCGTTGCCGTCGTCTTCGTCTCACACTACATCGGGCTCTGCATAACCCACACCGCTGAATCGATTGCGATTCTCCGCAACTATTCCGACATTTACTGTGCGATCCGTGATGCCTTGCTTCCCATACAATTTCTGGCCACATTTGCTACATGTCTCTATGGCTTGGGCTGGGCGCTACGCGATCAACGGCGTCGCTGCCCTGTTTGTCTACATTCACTTGGCGAACCTGCAAGCCAAGGTCATCGTGGCCGGACCTTCCTGTCCTGGGGTCGAAGCGAAAGAGCCTGCTTGAGTGGACATGGCTTATTACTGACACCTCACATACAAACCAGTTGGCAGGCCGCTCAGACTTGGCAGCCCCTCGATTCGTTCTGGAAACAGTTTTCCGTGAATGATCGTAGAGCATGAGATCAATTTCAATAGCTTCAATTGTCCTGCACTACTCACCGTGTGGCAGTGAGATAACGATCTAACGGATCCCCTCCTCGCTGCTGCAACTAACCTGCATCAGTGCACAAAGCGACTTGCTCATTATTGGATGCAACTTGAACGAGCGTCGGCCTGAGTGAACGATTCCGATGCCACGCACACCATATCGAGGAGATAGCTGTCTTTGAAGACTCCGACGGATCGTCCGTTTAAACGCCGACTTCTTGATTTGTCGTTCGAGTTCGCGATGCGACCATCGTCCGGTTGATCGATTTCGTTCGGGCTAGACGAAACTCGTGAGCCCTCACCCATTCACTACTCCTGACCAGCTTATAGTCTGAGAAAGGTGTTTCGGCCATATTATGGTTCCAATCGCCGTCTTCCCCGATTGAGAACCGCATTCATAACAAAAAGGTTATGTTGGCCAGCTTATGGTATCAATCGGCCATGATTCGGGTTGTTTTTCAATGTGAAGGTCCGGTGGACACTGTCGCTCAAGTCGCGCCAGCTACGAAGGTGGCGAGGGAACCTCTTCTGTTTGGACACGATGGCCCCCCTGTTAAAGAGATCAGGAAGTCTGCTAATTGAATTTGGCGTGTTTTCGATGCGGCGGTAAGTGCAGTATTGTCGAGGAGTGACCGATCAAGACATCATCGACCGCTACCAAGAACTGTTCGACCTTGGCGGCGTGACCACATCACAAATGCGGTGGGGCTTTCAAGGCGTCGGGTCGGGATGGCTTCCCATCATGGAGCGTTTGTGCATCCGGCTTCAGTCGATCGCCAAACCCACGTTCAAATTGATCAGCGTAAAGGAGAAGCTTGGCAGCCTGCGCATCACCTTTTGCGGTGGCAGCGATGCCATCGGGGAGGCAGTGGACGCGGCGAAGGCGGAGGCGATGGTTACATGCGACCAGTGTGGGGCGGCGGGGGCGCTCCTAGTGACGGATGAGCTCTGGGCTGTACGGTGCGGGAAGTGCGCGGTGGTGTAGCGCACTAATGAAAGCAACTATTTGGCATCTCCTCGTCCGTCGCAACGTACCAAGCCACATCTTTCGATTGAAAGAGATCAGGATGCCGGGAGGTTAAATGCGAAAGCACAATCTTAGCGATTCTCACACTATGTTCGACTTCCTTCTCCCATTCAACGTTTGCAAGTTTGTCGCTGTGCATCGGGGCCCAACGCGCGGTTCTGATTGCAAGGATAAGACTCGAGGCGATGAGAGAGCTGGCCCTAGTTTTGATAGTCGACCTCGCAACTGCCAGCCCCACGACTATGGCAGCAATAGGCGCGATCCATTTAATTAAGGCGTTCTTATGATCTCTATCATTGCCTTGGTGGATTCTTTTAATTCCTCGGACGAATAGAAAGCGTTTCGCATACCAATATTCTCTGGATGATGAATCTTATTGCGGATGAAGACCTGCAATGGGACGTCCATATCTCCATGCGGCGTTCCATTTCGTTCGGGGCTCCACTTGCGGACTTTTTTTTGCCCCTTAGAATTGAGATACGAGATCATATCGGTCTCACTGAATTTTTTCTGTGTCTCTTGAATACGGCCATAGAGTTCGTCATGATACTCGGCGGTTGCCAAGCCGAACGCGAGGTAATTGATCTCGTTCGATGAAGCATAGGGAAGAACGCCTTCCCCAATTGGAACTGAGCGAGGCACGCCGCCTTCCCTGCGGAGTATCTGGATACCGACTTTCTTATTCATCGATAGCTGCTTGATGAGCAACGGTGAATGAGTGGACAGTATGATCTGCGCATCCTTTGAAAATTCAAGTAGGATTTTGACGAATTGCTCTTGCAGGGCAGGATGGAGATGCAATTCTGGTTCATCTATTAGGCAGATGAGTTGCTTCCCGCTCTGCTGAGATAGGTGAAATGCCAGCAAGAGCGAAAATACCATTTCGTAGCCGGAGCCAAGCATGTGCAGCGGTAGCTGCTGTTTGTTTTCTTTCGTCACCGCTAGGAAAGCCTTGTTGAATGGCTTCCAATTGTTTATGAGGTTGAGGCTCAATTCGTTCCCGCTTATCGTCTCGAATTGGTCGATCGCCCTCTTCAGAAATGCATTCGATGTTATATCGCGGGTTTCGTCGAGAAGTTGTTGGATATTCGGGACATCCGGCTTGTGCTTGCCAATGTATTGAAAATCGCAGTCCTCCATCAAACGATCGAACCGCGTGGAATTGTACGTCCCAAGTCGAGTCTGGTAAGTACGACCCTTGTCCAGCAGCAATACATCGTTTTCGTCAAAACGCCTTCCCTTGAAAGGATTGTTGACTGAAACCCTGAGATCAGGACTTCCTTCTTTAGGTTTGTCGTTGGCTCGTAAGAAGAGCTGATCGCTCACAACGACGGAAGAGAGGTATGCTTTGTTTCCCCTCGATCGCACATTCGCTTTGAGTAAAAAGCCTTTTGCTGCAAAGGTGCTGTTCGGCATTGTCCCGTCGACGCTGAAGATGCAATCCGACAACACTTTGATGTTCACGTCCTTCGCGGGATCATTGAAATCCTCCAGAACAAAGCCCTCCGCTTTGAAAGAAACGATAGGCAATGCAATTGCGTCCAACAATGTCGTTTTACCGCACCCATTCTCTCCAACAAATGCAGTTAGGCCGCCACCTTCGTTTTGAGCATCGGGCACATTTAACGCGACGATGAACGCAGGACTCGTCGCCGCGAACAGCCTGAAATTACTGACCTGCACTTCTTTGATGAACATTGGATCTCCTGCCTCAAAGAGGTTCTAAATGTGGGATTCGTACCTGTTCCTAGCGCCCTAAACGCCTTGGAACACTTCGGCAACCGAGCGCTCTACGTGTAGCGTCTCTCCATCGACCACGGCATCCGCCACGATCTTGTCTGCTAACGTCCCTTCAACATCACCTGCCAAATTCGTTCCAACCATCTTCAACTGGTCGATGCCGAGATCCAGCGAGAACACTTGCAACCTGTCGCCGGAATGAATTTCAACACCAGAGAAGTTCTTTTCTGTATGTCTAAATCTGCGCCGACCCGGTACATCGGACTGGATTTCCGATGGATACCGCGCCGACTCGAAAGTGAGGCAAGCGGCGGGCACCGACACCGTGACACTGTACTCGCGGATTCTCACCGAAGACGACAGGTTGGTGATCTCTGCGACAACTTTCACAGTGTTCACGTCTCCGCTTCTGCCCTTTGAGCCGATCCGCAAGTCGAGTCGAGCCAGATCAGACTTTGGATTGGCCGGTTCGGCAACAGGTGCGCCGGTCAGTGCATTGATCTTCGAGGCCAGGTGCCTCGAAACCATGCGGCGGAACTCGTGAACGTCCGGGAAGTCGAAAGCCACCCCCTCTTGGCGCATCCGCACCTTGTACTCGCGCACAGACGCAAGTTGCTTGGCATCGTGGTCGATGGGGACGGACGCTTGAGAGAAATACAGCGACACTGGCCGCTTCGCTGCAACGAACCGTTCGATCTCTTCGACCGTACCTGACACGGCCAGACCCGTCGGGGTGCCGATACGGTGCCAGAAGACGCCCAGAACGATGTCAGAGATATCGACGATTTGTGTGTTGATGATCTCTTGCGGCCTGTCACCGAGTTCGGGATATGCGTCGAGTTCCCAACGGCGCGGCTGCAGAATCACGTTGCTTGAGCGCGAGTGCGCCGCGTTCCAATCCTCGATGCATTCAACGATGATTTGACGTTCAGTCCGAACATCGCTAGGCGAGGCGATAAGTACTTCGTAACAGCGGGTGTTTCTCGGCATAGGTAGTAGCAGTCTAACCCGTTTTGACCGAACAGCTCGATCGGGTGAAACTCATCTTGCGACAGCCGCGAAACTGATCCAGTCTTGATCCGGGTTCTACCAGTTGCGATCGCCAATGTTGGGATTCACATGCATTAGGTTGTGGGTTGTCGCGACTGGTAGCACTCTTTAAGCCATTGGGTTCGGGTTCGAAACCCGGGCGCACCAGATCGGTCTTAGGACAAACGAGGAGCGTCCTCCTAGAGCCTCTCTGAGTGATAGGCTGGTGGCACCATGAACGAAGGAACGGTAATAGATTCAGATAGCAAGCCATGCCCGATATGCGCTGAAACAATCAAAACTGCAGCTTTGAAGTGCCGCTTCTGCAATTCCGATTTGGAAGCCTTTGCCGCAAGAAAAGAATTCGAGACTGAGAGGCCACTCTTCTCAGGTAACCCGGCTGTCTTCTTCAGCATCGGCCAATTTGTTCCGTTTGTACTGCTGATTTTGATCGCCTTAGTGCTCGCATATTTCATGCACTACTGGCAGCAAATCTTTTACATTGCCATTGGGTTGCTGATAGCGTGCGGCCTCATCTACCTTCGTTTCTACCTGATAAGCCGGAGCGTCCACTACACCATAACGACCCAACGAATCAAACTCGAACGTGGCTTACTATCGAAAATACAAGAGACGTTAGAGTTGTTTCGGATCGACCACCTAGAACTGCGAAAACCTCTTGGGAGGCGAATACTCGGCCAGGCCTCGCTGCATCTCTTTTCCTCCGATGCGGAACTTGAAAATTTCTCTATCTACGCAATCCCTGATTTGGAAGAACTTGCTAACACCTTACGCGATTGTCAACTTCGCGAACGCATTAGGCGCGGCCTGAGAACGTTCGTTCGGGCTTAGACGTTACGCAAACGGCAAACACTCCTGAGATATTCATAGCTCCAGACCGAGCGCAATAAAATCCACTTGGTAATTCAGGTTGAGCGGCCAGCTTCGGTATCTCCCTTTATGAAGGCAGATACGAACACCCAAACCCACAGCCCTGCAACCCAGACACGGATCGAATACCTAACCGTAGGAGACGTGGCTACAATTTTGGCCGTATCGGACGACACCATCCTCAAGCAGTTCGGTGCGTTGGATGGTGTGATCGATATAGGAACGCCTGCTGGCATGCATCGTCGTCGCAAGCGGGTACTCCGCATTCCGCGGCGCACACTGGAGCGGTACATCGCTGACAGGCAGGTCAAGGGTAGACGGAGGGCGTAGACCTGGTGCTTCCCAGACGCGCCTTCCTGGTTGCTGGAGTAACCCACGCTGACACCACCGCCTTATCGAGTACCTCCTGCCGGGAAGGCACCCACGCAGCGTAAGACTGCTCAGTTGTCCGAATCGAGCGGTGGCCAAGCAGTTTGGAGACATGTTCCAGTGACACACCGGCCTTGAGAAGTTCGCAGGCAAATGTATCTCGCAGACGATGCGACTTCATATGGCCATTGTCATCGATTTTTGCCTCGGTAAAGCAGGGGGCTACGAACCTTTTCCCCCAGTTGCCGCAGATGGACTTCGGCGCACCGACCCCGGACCAGAAGAGGTACTTGTCATTGTCGTTCGGCACGGCAAGGAGTTCAGCGGCAACGTCGGTAGGTAGTAGGACACTGACATCAGTCCCGGTCTTGGTTCGCTGGGTCACAACTCTGTATCCAGTCGCACTCTTAACTAGGGCAGAGCGGGGAAGTGTCAGAGCGTCTTGGATGGACAGACCGCTGTGCCGCATCAGTTGGAACAGTCCATGTACCCGCTGGCACCAGTACTCATGGCTCTGGTTTTTCACCACCGCATCCTGCGGTGACCTCACCACCACATATACCGCATCGAGCAGCCGCCTATACTCCTCCGCGGTGAGAGGTAGCGTGGGTGTCTGCTCAGCCTTCATCTTCGGCCACTGGGGAATCTCGACCAGCCACCCGGCCAAACGGCACAACTTGAGGAATGACTTGTATCGCTCGGCGAGCCTGTTGCGGGTGAGGCTAGATGGGTACCGTTCATGCCAGTCAGAGCAGAACCCGGTGATGATCTCACGGTTGATGCCTCCGAGGGTGAAGACGGCCCGGGCCTCGCAATAGGACGCTAGACGCCCAAGCTCACGTTCGTACTTGCGTATAAGGTCAGCCGTTAGGTTCTCGACCTTTTTGTCAGTGATGAACACCTCAATTGCTGAACGGATGTTTCTTGTGCCGGTTGTTTCAGACACGACGGTCTTACCGGTCAACTGGTCTTCCAGGTCTCGCTTGACCTGTTCAGCTTCAGCCCATGAGCGGGTGTTGGCCTTTAGCCGATGACGGGTGCCGTGTTGAGTCCAGCGCAACCACTTACGGCAGTCGCAACGCTTCGCGAACTCATCACCTTCATATTTGCAGCCTGCCGAGTGTCTGACGTAGATAGTGATGGTGGGTGTGGTAGTCACTGTGCCGCTCTCCGTTCCGTGACGCAACGAAAAGTATTAGACACGTTTTTGACACAAAAAGTAAAGCCACCTTCGCAGGTGGCTCATTATAAAGTGTTTATCTATGGTGGAGGCGGTGGGAGTCGAACCCACGTCCGAAAAAACTTCCAACAGAGAGCATTCATGCTTTTTCACGTTCATCTTTGTCTCGTCATCGGCGCTTAGAACGGACGAAGATGCGACGACGACCAGTCTGATTGATCTCATCCGACCCGCTCAGACGGAGCAGGGAAGACCAGCCTACTGTGCGACGATCGGTACAGGCCCGTAGGCGAAGCTTGAGCGATCGGCTACTTAATTATTAAGCAGCAAGAGCGAACTGAGGTTCGGCACTTATAGTTTTGTGAGCGATTACGGGTGTCCACACCCCGGCATGCCTCTCTGCCACAAGCAATCCCGTCGAAGCCGTGACGCCCCCATCTGGAGCTGGCACCAACATTGCATTGGGCGCTACAAAGAACTACCTCGATTATAACGCTTACTGCATACGCGACTTTAGGCGAAGGCGAGGATAACGGCGCCTATTGTGATCAGCGATGCGCCACCAATCTTCAGTGGCGTAAGGTGCTCACCGAGAAATAGCCATGCGCCCAGAATCACAAGCACGACGCTCAACTTGTCGACTGGCGCAACGCTCGAAGCCGGTCCAATCTGTAATGCTCGGAAATAGCACAACCACGATAAGCCGGTACAGATGCCAGACAACACCAGGAACAGCCAGCTTCGTCTTCCGATTTGTGCCATTGCATGATGCTTCTCGAAGCCAATGGCGATAGCCCAGGTGAAGATTAAAATGACCGTGGTCCGTATGGCTGTCGCCAGGTTCGAATCGATCCCCGACACGCCTACCTTAGCCAATAACGCAGTTGCAGCGGCGAAGACAGCGGAGAGAACTGCCCAGAAGACCCAACCCATAAAAGAAGCATACGCGGATGAGAGTGAGCTTGACGATCTTCAATGTTCGAAGGTAAATACTTTCTATGTTAAAACTCGAGTCTTTCCATTTCTCTGGCTCTGACCGCGCCGGCGACTAGCTACAGTGCTGCCTTCTCCAGGTCGACAGCCTGCCACTCGCCGCGCTCGATGCCTGCACGGATCTGGGCTGGGGTCTGTCCCTTTTTCGTCTGCTGATAGGCGTAGACTGCCTCTTTCATGCAGGTCGAACAGGCTGCTCCGTGGGTTCCCTCAAAGCAGCTGTGCAGACTGTTGTGCCGCAACTCACGGTCGCAGTGACAGTAACAAGGTTGCTGATGCAGCACCGCAGGGATCGCGGCGGCCATCTTATACGCGGTCACCTGGTATGGGTGCGAGAAGTAGACGCCGGTAAGCTGGTTGCCACTCAATACCGGGGGAAGAGGCTTTGCCGGTGCTGTCGCGTTGTAGGCAGGGATATCCTCGGACGGGTTTGACCACTGAGCTGACGCTGCCATTGTTGCGAGGCCCAACGCGATGCATCCGAGTAGTTGCTTCATGTCATTATCTTAGACTACCCCTCCACGAATTCGTCGAGTTGCGGTCTGTATCTCCCTATCCTTGATGCGGTTGTGAAGCACCCGCCTGCCCGGTGGCCTGGCGTTCTAATGCTGGAATCCCACGTACCCCCACCCCCCGGGGGTTGGTATAGGTAAGTCATTTATTTACATATTATTACGATTTTTGCTGTCTGCAAAATATTCATATGACAGGTGTTACAGGCAAATATGTGATTCAAGAAGGGTTACATGTCTCCAAGATGAGGCGCCCATTCCTTGCGAGATGGGTCTCCTAGTCTGTTTAAAGTATAGCCGCCGAACGGTAACTCATGCGCCAAGGCTAAGTTGCTGTATATCAATGATTTGATGGCGGAAGGGACTTGACAAAGGTTTTCGTCGATTTCATGGCTCGTCTTTCCCCCTATGCCTCGGTGGGAAGCACTTGAAACTAGATCTGTAGCGTGAGATGGGTCGCTACAGCTTCACAGACGCATCAGCTTGAGAGATTGAGGAGGAATCGGTGGTTAATTTGGGCAAAAAAAGGCGGCACGAACGTTGATTTGCTCGTGCCGGGAGGCCAGTGACGCAACTTGTGTCAGCCTGTCTACTGCATTGGCTGAAAAACTTCACGGGCGGAGAGTCACGCTCACGTTGAATAAAAGATACCACAATATGGAGGCGATAATAGAAAAATATGTTCAATCATAGAAATTAGATGGTTTTGACGGTATTGTGCCCGCTCAGACGCGTGCCATCTGCCATGGATTCTTATATTTTTCATTGGTTTACGCGGAAGATGATTTTGTGCACTACTTTTCCCATTGAAAAGTAATGCCCCAAAATATCACCTATGAAATTTAGTTATTTTGATGGGGTAAGGGAGATTTGAAGTTCTACCAGATTAGAGTTCTTTGCTAATCCGGTTCGCCATGGCAGTATCGCGTTGGGTGATACCGCCGGCATCATGAGATACGAGACCGAGGGTGACCTGGTTGTATCGCACGTCGATATCTGGATGGTGTCCTGCGGCCTCGGCCAGGTCGGCTACTCGATTTACAAAAGACATGGCCTCGACGAAGTCCTTGAAGGTCCACTCCCGTACGAGCTTCCCGTTTTGCAGCTTCCACTCCGGATCGCCCCGTAGTACCTCTTCGATCTCGGCGGAGTTCAATGTCTTTGTCATGACCAAAATACCTCGCGTCTGCGATCGTAGCCGCCTTATTTGTTCCGTGCAACAGTTTGCGCGTTATCTACTATGACGATCGTATGGTCGCGGCGCGCAATTCGCGCCAAGTCTTGTGGGGAATGGCGAGAAAGAGCTCGACGATCTGCGGGTCGAACTGGGTTCCGGCACATCGGACGATCTCGTCTCTCGCCGCGGCGAAGGTGGTTCCTCTTCGATAGGGGCGGTCCGAGGTCATGGCGTCCAGTGTGTCGGCGATGGCGAAGACTCGTGCGCCAAGAGGTATCTCCTCGCCTCGCAAGCCGCGTGGATAGCCGGAGCCGTCGAACTGCTCCTGATGAGCGTAGACGATCTCCGCGGCCTCGCGCAGGAATGGAATCTTGCGGACCATTTCGTAGCCGCGCTCGCAGTGCTGCTTCATGATGGCCATCTCGTCGGAGGTGAGTCTGCCGGGTTTGAGGAGGATATTGTCTGGTGTTGCGATCTTTCCGATGTCGTGAAGAAAGGCGCCGCGTGCGATGATTCGCAACTCCTCGGAGTCGAGTCCCATGGCCTGGGCGAGAGTGATCGCATAAGCGGTCACTCGTTTTGAGTGGCCTTCGGTCTCCTGATCGCGAAGGTCGAGTGCGTCTCCCATGGCTTCGAGGGTGATGTCGTAGCTCCGTTCGAGGTCCTGCATGGTGGAACGGAGCCGCCCCGTTCTGGCTGAGACAATTGACTCTAAATTTTGTCGATAGATTGTGTTCTGTTTGCGCAGGCGGCCATGTTCGATGGCACGCATGACGACGCTGTCCAGTTCGGAGCGTTCGAACGGTTTTAGGAGATAGTCGATTGAGCCGCGACGGAAGGCGTTGGTGACGACGTAGGCGTCGTTGACTGCGGAGAACATGACGACGGGCAGACCGGGGTGGTCGGCGCAGATATGGTCAAGCAGGGTGAGGCCGTCGGTGCCGGGCATCATGATGTCGGAGAGGACGAGGTCGTAGTCGGGGTCTTGCTGGAGACGGGTGAGTGCGTCTTCAGCACTCTCGGTTGTTGTGACTGCGTAGCCGCTGCGTTCGAGAAGGGCAGCGGCGACTGCTCGGACGGGTTCTTCGTCGTCGACTACGAGAATTCTTTCCTGCGGCATGGGCGGGTACTTTCGCGTTGTGGCGCTGCCGTCTCTTTCCAGGATCGGATGCGAGCGGTTTCTGTACCTTTATCGGCAGGAGAGGCGTTGGCATGAGGAGCTTGTTTGTGGATATTTCTCCCGGAAAAATTTTGGATAGATTTGGAGTGTGCTCTTTGCTGTTTTCGGGGGTGGTTCGCAGGATGCCGTGGTTTTTTGATGGTCAATTGGTGGTGAGTTGGTGGTGGAATGCGTGGTGAACGTGGTGATTTGGAGCAACGTTTTTGAGCGACGAAAAA
Source organism: Tunturiibacter lichenicola (assembly GCF_051013355.1). Taxonomy (GTDB): domain Bacteria; phylum Acidobacteriota; class Terriglobia; order Terriglobales; family Acidobacteriaceae; genus Edaphobacter; species Edaphobacter lichenicola_F. Next base: position 4,080,115 of record NZ_CP132944.1, read on the forward strand.
TGCGCCACATCTTTCAACTATTTTTTTTGGTGGATCGGGCAAAGTACAAATACGGGGATGCTTCGGTGCGCTCAGGATGACGCTTCTTTAAGCAGACGACTCGTCGAAGAATTACGACATCATGAGGTGAAGTGATGGCGCCTTCGGGCGATTGGAGGCTGGTTGCGGATCAGTCCTTCTTTGCTTCTGCTGCTGCTTTGCGAGCGGCTACCCAGCCGGGCTTGGTGGTTTGGCGGCTGCGACCTAAGGCTAAGGCTCCCTCGGGAACGTCCTCGGTGATGCTGCTGCCTGCGGCTATGTAGGAGCCTGCACCGATGGTGACGGGAGCGACCAAGGTTGAGTCGGAGCCGATGAAGGCGCCGTCGCCGATGGTGGTGAGGTGCTTGTTGACGCCGTCGTAGTTGCAGGTGATGGCGCCTGCTCCGATGTTGACTCCTGCGCCGATGACGGTGTCGCCGAGGTAGTTGAGGTGGTTGGCTTTCGAGCCTTTGCCTATTGTGGCTTTTTTGGTTTCGACGAAGTTGCCGACGTGGGCGCCGTCGCCGATGCGGCTCTCGGGGCGGAGGTGGGCATAGGGGCCGAGGATTGCGTTGTTGGCGACCTCGGCGTTGTCGAGGATGCAGCCGTTGCGGACGAGGACGTTGTCGCCGAGGGCGGAGTCTTGAATGACGGAGTAGGAGCGGATGCGGGAGTCGCTGCCGATGCGGGTGTTGCCGAGGAGTTGGACGTAAGGCTCGATGGTGGTGTCGGAGCCGACGGTGACCTGGGCGTCGATGACGCAGGTTTCGGGGCGGAAGATGGTGACGCCGGCGGCCATGAGGCGTTTGGCTGTGGCGAGGCGCATGGCGGCGTCGAGGTGCATCATCTCGGCGATGGTATTGGCACCGAGGACTTCGTCTACGCTGTCGGCTTTGATGGCTACGACGCGCTTGCCTTCGGCGACGAGCATGGCGGCGACGTCGGTGAGGTAGAACTCGCCGTGGGCGTTGTTGGTGTCGAGGGCGTCGAGTTTGGCGAAGAGGGCGCGGGTCTCGAAGCAGTAGATGCCGGAGTTGATCTCGGGCGCGTTGAGTTGGTCGGGGCGGAGGGCTTTTTGCTCGACGATGGCAGTGACTTCGGGCGTGTTGGGATTTGCGCGGAGGACGCGGCCGTAGCCGGTGGGGTCGGCGGGGACGGCGGTGAGGATTGTCATGGCGGCGTGCTCGCGGAGGTGGGTGTCGCGGACGGCGGCTATGGTTTCGGGGCGGATGAGGGGAACGTCGCCTGAGAGGACGAGGAGGTGTTGCGGAATTGGTTTGCCGGAGAGTTCGAAGTCAGCTTTCAGCATCTGCATGGCGTGACCGGTGCCGCGTTGCTCGGGCTGGAGGACGAATTGGACGCCGGTGGAGGCGACTGCGGCTTTTACACGCTCGGATTCGTGGCCGATGATGCAGTAGATGTGGTCGGCGGGGACTACGGTTTCGGCGGCGGCGATGACGTGGAGGAGGAGCGCGCGGCCACTGATCTCGTGGAGGACTTTGGGGCGCTTGCTTTTGAGCCGCGTGCCTTTGCCGGCGGCCATGATGGCGATGGCGAATTCGTTAGAGACCATAGATGAATATGGTCTCATGTGGGGGCAGACTTATTGGTTGCTGAGTTGAACTTTGGTTTCTACCTCGGAGGGCTCGCCGAGCACGAGGTAGGGCTCGAATACCCACTTTCGAACCGCGTTTTCGGCAGACTTGTAAGCGTCAGCAGGGCCACTGATGGCCTGGGCACTTACGACGTGTCCATCTTGTCCAATGACGATCTGAAGCCCAATGATGAAGTGCTGTTGGCGAAGAGATTCTGGCCACTCGGGAAAACTCATCTTGACAGGTTGCCGAAGGACGCCCGTTACTCGCTTACCGATTAGGCTAACTGCGTTGTTGGGGGGTGTGAAATCGTTCTCGTCGAGCTGGGTGATCGGCTCCAGAGCCTTTACGGTTAGTTTGAGGAACGGCTTTCCGCCATTTGTGACATTTACCTGCTGAGCGACGCTGCGGCCTCTGAACGAGATGATGTCGTTATACGTTGTTTGATCCCAGCCCTGACCTCGGACGTAACGAAGAACAGAACTACTCTGCTCGAAGCAGTATTGATTTGACACGCTGATACCACCCGTTTTTTTGAAGGCAACACAGTGGAGCGTGTGTGTGCCGAAGGTGTTCTCTTCGCTGCTTGAAGTAAGACCGCGAAGTTTTGACGCGAAGGAAAATGGGTCGACGATCTCGGCGCGGACTTGAATTTCGGCGGGGTTGGGCCAGCGCTGATCACCGAGTCGGTAGAGGCCCTGATCGGTCGCGTAATCAGTTTGAGTGAGAGCATCACTCTTGTAACTTATTTTGTATTTTTTTGGGTTGGCCCAAAGTTCCTCAACAACTCCACTGTGAACATTGTCGCCATCTTCATCAAATTGGTCGTAGGTAATGACAATGTGCCATGGCTGGATGTCGGCTGACTGGAGGCCGTTAAGACTCGACACTTTGTGCAACCACTCGGCAACATCGCCGGAGTTCAGAGGCTCCTTTGGAGTCTCCGCGTTCCTTTCCATGGAGGCTGTCCATGAAGTGAAAGGAGGAATTGCGATGACATTGCCCGATGATTTGTCGGGTGGTGCAACTACAACTTGGATCTGCCTGGCGTGATCAGGCGTTGCGGCGTCATCTTGTGCATGTAATCTGCCTGTAGACCAACCTCCCAGCATGACGACGACCAAGCTTACAGAGGCTATTTTCTTTGCTGGAGTGACGTGTATGGAGCAGTTTTTACTGTTTCTTCTGGCGTGCGTCATGATGGCGAATTTGCTGGGTCCCATAAATTCTCTGAGTTTGAAGTTATATTTCATCGCTAAGATATTCACTAGTTTTCTTCGAGGATGATGAGGTCCCAGGGGTTTAGGGTTACGGATGTTTGTGCGGGTATGGCTTTGCCGGTGAGTAGATCGGTTCCGGCGGCGAAGGGGGATGTGAATGTTTGTGAATCGCTGGAATAGTTGAGGAGGTAGTGGATCTGCTTGCCTTGGGCGTTGGTTCCGCTCTTGACTCGGACTGATGGCGGCAACTGGGAGGCGCGCATTTCGACGCCGCTTTGTTTGAGTGCGTCGGTGACGACTCTTCGTTGCAGTGTGTCGGAGAGCCAGGTTCCCTCGTAGGTGAGGGTTCCTTTGCCGTAGGTGTTTTGAGTAATTGCGGGCCACTGGCCGAAGAACGGGTGGTCGTAGGTTGCGAGAACCTTTGCGTGGTCGGGGATGAGGAACTCGGCCCAGTAGGATACTTTGTTGTCTTCGCCGGCTCCGTAGGGGTCGCCCTTTAATTTGAGCGGTGTCTCGAGGTTGGAGAACTCCTGATAGCTGAAGCCTGCAGCGGCTCGCAGGGGGCCGGGTGCGCGTACGTCTCGAACCATTGAGTTTTCGTTTGCGAATCCGCTCTTGAAGGTCATCAGGATGTGGCCGCCTTGTTTTACGTAGTTCGCCAGGCGTTCCAGGAGCGCGTCGTCTGCGATGTAGAGTGCGGGGACCACGATTAATTTGTAGCGGGCGAAGTCGGTGCTGTCGGGAAGGATGAAGTCGGTTCCGACGTTGTCCAGGTAGAGCGCGTGGTGGAGTTGGTCGAGAAGGGCTGTGTAGTCGGCCACCGTGGGAGCGAAGGACCACTGGGGTGACGGGCTGGCAAAGGGCATGAAGTCGAGTGCATTCGCAGAGTCGACGCTGTAGAGAATGGCTACGTCGTTTTTTATTTTGAGGTTTACCAGGTGTGGGCCGATGCGCTCGAGTTCGTGCGCGGTGCGGGTGAACTCGGCATAGATTCGGTTGGGCTCCATGTCGTGGCTCAGGATGCCCTTCCAGTAGGTCTCCTGGCCGGAGTGAATAGAGTGCCAATGCCAGTACTCGACCATGTTTGCACCGCTCGATAGATGGGTGTAGACGTTGAGGCGGAGTTGGCCGTCGTAGGGAGGAAATTGAAAGGAGGAACTCCAGTCGGTCGTTTGGGCGTTGGTCTCTGTGACGAGGTAGTTCTGCTGTTTTAGTGAGCGGTAGTAGTCTCCATCGAGTGTCTGCTTCTCGCCATCCATGCGATCCTGCGCGCGGAAGTAGGGATTGACGGATACGACGTCGAGCGCTTTGGCGACCTCTCCTTCGTTGACGTCGCGGTGCAGATGGTCGGAGAAGTCCTGCGTGACGAACTGGTCTGGACGACGGTATTTGCGGACGAGCGCGGCCTGCCAGGTGAGGAAATCGGTGACACGCATCTGCTCCCAGCGGGTCCACTCAAGTTTGTATGCGGTGCTGGTCGCGCTTGCGCGTGTGGGCATGTCGTTCCAGTCGTTCACATCCTGTCCCCAGTAGTTGAGCAGCCATGCTTTGTTGAGTGCGTCGGTTGTGCCGAACTTCTTTTGTAGATGACGGACGAATCCTTGGAAGACGTCGGGATTCGCGGCTCCGTAGGAGGCGGTTTCGTTGTCCACCTGCCAACCGATTACGGCTGGATTGTCTTTGTAGTGCTCGACCATCTTGCGAATGACGCGCTCTGCGTAGAAGCGATAGTCTGCGTTGTCGGTGTCCATGTTCTGGCGCATGCCGTAGGTGGCTTGTTTTCCGTCCAGCGTGACTACCAGCATCTCCGGATGCTTCTTTGCCATCCACGCTGGCACGGAGTAGGTGGGGGTTCCCATAATTATTTTGATCCCGGCTTTGCTCAGGGCGTCTATGGCGCGGTCCATCCATGCGGTTTCAAATGCGCCGTCTTGCGGCTCCCACAGACTCCATGTCGATTCGCCCATGCGTACTACAGTGAGGCCTGCGGCCTTCATGAGGGCGATGTCCTCGTTCAGGTGATCGGTTGGCTCGTACTCCGGGTAGTAGGCGGCGCCTTAGAGGACGTTGGTGATTTGGGGTGGCGCTGTTGATGACGGGGGCGTGGCCGGCGTTGTTTCCTGGGCGGTGGAGGTTGCGGCACCTGCGAGCAGAACGATGGTGCAGAGCGTCGCCGAAAGCACCTGGAAGCTGGAGCGGGTCTTCGAGTGTGTTCTTGAGTATGGCAATGTCATCCCCTGTATTTCTGAATAAGCTTTTTCTCGAGTGATGGCTTAGCGCTGCAAGTCGCTTCAGAACAATATAGTCGCGTCCGTTCTATCGCTGGCCGAGTTGGCCTGGGGCGGCTCGATGCTTGGCTGGCGGTCGCGTTGCGTGAGGCTTCTCGTCAACAGGCTGCGGTGTGCGTATGATAGCTTCGGTTCTGCATCCAAGGGTTGATGGAAAGATTTTCAGGAGGACCAAATTGCGAGTTGGCCTGATGACGCGCGAGTATCCGCCAAATGTGTACGGCGGAGCGGGAGTTCACGTTGAATACCTAAGCCGCGAGCTGGCGAAGAAGATCGACGTTGAGGTGCATTGCTGGGGGAAGCAGAGATCCGACGAGGGCAATCTTCATGTTCGAGGCGCGGAGCCTTGGTCTCTGCTTGCGGAGGGGAAGCAGGAGAAGTTTCAAGCGGCGCTCGAGGCGTTTAGCCTGAATCTTGCGCAGATGAAACCGCTGGCGGGGATCGACATTGTGCATACGCATACTTGGTATGTGGCGATGGCGGGATTTCTTGCGAAGAAGCTGTTTGGCATACCGTTTGTGCTGACGACGCATAGCCTCGAACCGCTGCGGGCGTGGAAGGCGGAGCAGCTGGGTAGTGGGTATGCGATGAGCTCGTGGATGGAGCGGACGGCGGTATTGGATGCAGACGCGATTATTGCTGTTTCGAAGGGGACGAAGGAAGACATTTTGCTCGCTTACCCTGACGTGAAGGCGGAGCGGATTCATGTTATCTACAACGGGATTGATCTGAAGGAATATCAGAAGACAGCGGAGACTACGGCGCTGACTCAGTATGGCGTCGATCCTAGTGTGCCGTATGTGTTGTTTGTTGGGCGGATTACGAGGCAGAAGGGCGTTACGCATTTAGTGGAAGCGATTCGGTATCTGCCGAAGAATACGCAGGTGGTGCTGTGTGCTGGCGCGCCGGATACGCCTGAGATTGCAGCGGAGATGCGGGAGAAGGTGGAGGAGGCGAAGGCCTTCAATCCTAATGTGGTGTGGATTGAGAAGATGGTGACGAAGCCTGAGGTGATTCAGCTTTACAGCAATGCTGCAGTCTTTTGTTGCCCGTCGGTGTATGAGCCGTTCGGCATCATCAACCTTGAGGCCATGGCTTGTCGCGCACCGGTGGTTGCGAGTGCTACCGGAGGAATTCTTGAGGTTGTGGTGGATGGTGTGACGGGGCATCTGGTGCCGTTCGACCAGGATGCTGTTACTAAGTTTCCTTCGAAGCCGGACAAGTTCGCGCGCGATCTTGCGGCGAAGGTTTCGGACCTTCTGGAGAACCCGGAGAAGGCGAAACGGTTTGGTGAGGCAGGCCGAAAGCGCGTGGAAGAGACGTTCTCGTGGTCTGCGATTGCTGACCAGACGATCGAGCTTTATCGTCAGCTGACGAAGGCGCCGAAGAAGTGAATCGACGCCCGTTTTGATGGGCGTCGATTTCTCTCTCGTTGATTTTCTGTTGATGTTGTGGCGACGAGACTACTCTGCGGATTTGCCTGCCGGCGGTGGGGGGATGGCGATGTCGAGGTTGGTGACCTTGCCGAGAGTGTCGATTTTTGGCGCGATCTGAGATTCGTTGCCTACGACGAGGATGGCGAGCTTTGAGGTGTCGATGTATTTGTTGGCTACTCGCGAGACGTCGGCGGCGGTGACCTTTTCGATGCCGGTCTTGTATTTTTCGAGGGTGTCGGCGGGATAGCCGTAGAAGGCCAGGGTGACTTGTTCGCCGAGCGTTTTGTCGGGTGAGTCGTAGTGGAAGATGAACGAGTTGAGGACGTGGTCTTTGGCCTTGCTGAGTTCGGCTGCTGTTGGGGGATCGGTTTTTAGGCGATCGATCTCGGCCAGGAGGGCCTTGGCTGCGGCAACGGTGGTTGCGCTCTTGGTTGCGGCCTCGACGAAGAAGACGCCAGGGTGATCATAGGAGGCGCCGTAGCTGCCTTCGACGCTGTAGGCTAGGCCGAGTTTGGTGCGGACGTTCTGGACGACGCGTGAGCCGAAGCCGCCGGAGAAGATCTGGTTCATGACGGAGAGGGCGTAGTAGTCGGGGTTGCTGCGCTCGGTGCCGAGGCCGACGATGAGGACGTTGGACTGGTTGACGTCATCCTTTTCGACGAAGTTGACGCCAGGCTTCGGGTCGGTGAAGGTGACTTTGGCGGTTTGGAGGCGTTGGCCGCGAGGGAGCGGTTCGAAGGCGGCGCGGAGTTTGGCTTCCATGGCAGCGCTGTCGAAGTCGCCGGAGACGGCGATGATGATGTTGCTGGCGACGACGGTGCGGTCGTGCCAGGCCTTGAGGTCGTCGAGTTTGACGGCGTCGACGGTGGCGTATTCGAGCTCGCGAGCGTAGGGGTTGTGTGCCCCGTAGGCCAGCTTGATGGCTTCGCGGTGGGCGATGCCGCCGGCGTCGTCGTTGCGGCGGGAGATGCCAGTGTTGAGTTGCTGCTTGGCGAGTTGAAGTTTGTCTTCCTTGAAGGCGGGGTGGAGGAGGAGGTCGACCGCTGCGGTGAAGACGGTGTCGAAGTCGCCCTTGAGGCTGGACCAGGTCATCGTGGTTGAGGCGCCGCCGCCGGCGGTCTCGAGGGATGCGGCTTTTGCTTCGAGCTCGTCATCGAGCTTGTCGCCGTCGATGGTGGCGGTGCCGCTGGTGCGCCAGGTTTCGCCGTAGAGGGAGACGAGGCCCGTCTTTCCGGTGGGTTCGTCACGATTGCCGCCGCGGATGAGGATGGTGCCTTCGATGAAGGGAAGCTCGTGGTCTTCCTGGAGGAAGATGACGAGGCCGTTGGGGAGTTCGATGCGGCGCGGCTGTGTGGGCTTGAACGCGTGGAGGGGTGGGATGGGGATCTGCTTCCACGGTTGAGCTTCGGTTGCGCTTAGAGTGGCCGGCGCGCTTTGGGCGTAGATGGTAAGGGGGAGCAGGAAGGCTGCGGTGGCTATTGTCTTAACGAGTTTCAGGGTGGGCACTGGCCTTTGTGGTTTTTGGTGGTGGGGCGAGTTCGAGATTTCGCGCGTGGCATGTGCGGCTGCAAGGACAACAGCAGATTCCTCCGCTTCGCTGCGGAATGACAACCAAGAAAAACGGGAGAAACGGTGACTTGAGTTCATTTCGTGCCTCCGGCGTTTTGTGCGGATAATGCGGTCGGCGCGGAGGGTGCGGTTAGCATGGCTGTTCCTGGGCTTCCTGGGCTTCCTGGGGTTCCGGGGGGTGCTTCGGTCTGTGGAGAGACTCGAGTTTTTTGTTGGGGCGGGACGAATTCAATGCGTGCGCTGGTGCGGTTGCTGTCGACAAAGATCTTGTTGGCGACGCGGCGGATGTCTGATTTTTTGACGGCGTCGATCTTCTGGAGTTGATTGAAGAGTTCGCGCCAGTCGCCGAAGCGAGTTTGATATTCGGCGAGCTGGTGGGCGAGGCCTTCGTTGTCGGCGAGACCGCGGAGTAGGTCGGCGCGGGAGCGGGTCTTGAAGCGCTCGAGTTCGGCGTCGGTGACGTCTTCGTTCTTGAGGCGGTCGAGTTCTTTGTGGATTGCGGTACGCATCTCGTCGGGCGAGTGGCCGGGGAGGGGGACTGCGTAGACGGCGAAGAGGCCGGGGTACTTGTCGCCGGGGAAGCCGCTGAAGCCTTGCGCTTCTGCAGCGATGCCCTGGTCGCGGACGAGCGAGCGATAGAGGCGGGCGGTGCGGCCGTTGGAGAAGATGTCGGAGATGGCGTCGTAGGCTGAGTCGTCGACGTCGAGGTAGTCGGGGCGGTGGTAGCCCTCGATGTAGAAGGGCTGGGTGGCCTCGCGGATAGTGACGGATTTTTCTGCGACCTGCGGGGGCTCGACGGTGGTCATGGGTTCGGGGCGCGGGGCGGCGGGGATGGGTGCGAAGTAGCGCTCGAGGATGGGCATGGTCTCGGAGGCTTTGAGGTCGCCTACGACTGCGATGACGATGTTGGAGGGCACGTAATACTTTTCGTGGAAGGTAGTGGCCTCGGTGGCGGAGACCTGACTGATCTCGCTCTCCCAACCTACGCCGGGGCGGCGGTAGGGGTGTGCGACGTAGGCGCTGGCGAGAAACTGCTCGACCATGCGACCGATGGGGTTGGAGTCGACACGCATGCGGCGCTCTTCCTGGACGACGTTGCGCTCTTTGTAGAACTCGCGCTCGACGGGGTGGGCGATGCGCTGGCTTTCAAGGTAGGCCCAGAGTTCGAGACGGTTGGAGGGCATGCTCCAGAAGTATTGGGTGGAGTCTTCGGTGGTGTTGGCGTTGATGCCGACGGCGCCGTTCTCTTCTGCGATCTGGGAGAACTGGTTGGGGATGACGTACTTTTGTGCTTCGGCTTGCGCGTCCTGGAAGGCTTTGAGGAGTTGAGCTAATTTTTCGGGGTTCTGGCCGACGCGCTTGCGGTACTCGGCGTCGTAGGCGGCGTAGGTTGACTCGACTTTTTCGAGGGCTACTTTTTCGGCGGGGTAGTTGGTGGTGCCGATCTCGGTGGTGCCCTTGAAAGCCATGTGCTCGAACATGTGGGCGATGCCGCTGGCGCCGTCGGGATCGTCTGCTGAGCCTGCATCGACGAGTGTGTAGAAGCTGAAGACGGGGGCTTCGGGGCGCTCGCAGACGATGAGGGTTAGACCGTTGGGGAGAACTTTGACGGTGGTGCGCTTTTCGAAGCTTGCCAGGTCTTGTGCTCTCGCAACCCAGCTTAGAGCGATCGCACATACCGCAATCGCTGCAATTCTACGTTTTACTTGCACCAAAGCCCTCCGCAGACCTTTTGAGTCGTGAATCATTGAGTCGGAAATTCATTCTATCGAAGCTACAGGCCGGGGCTATGGCCGCCGGCCAAATAGAACATTCAAGGTTTGACGTATGCGCCCCCAGATTCGCTTCAGCCAGGTCTCGGTTTCTGCCTTGATGGTGGTGACGACGGCGTCGAGGAACTGCTCTCGTGTCCATGCGTTACGGGCTGCACTGGGGCCTCGACGCATGCAGCATTCGGCTGCCTCGGCCCATGCTCCCGCGTCGACTGCAGCGATGAGATGAGGGAAGCCTTTGAAGAGGCCCGCAGGACCGAGGTTGTAGATCATGTCGAGGAGTGCCATCTTTACCGTGTCGGGGAAGGTGTCGTAGTGAGGGAGTTGGGTGCGGAGATCGGCTTCGAAGCCTTCGAGGACGGAGGTGAGTTTGGCGTCGATGGTTTGCTGAGTCAGTTGAAGGGCGGTGGGGGATTTGTAGAACGCGGGTGCTCGGCCTAGGGGCAGGGTGTCTACGCGAGTGTATTCGGCGGCGATCTCTTCGGGCGTGGCGGGGCTTGTGCCGAGTGTGAAGGGAAGGGCCTGCGCGGCTTCGGCGTCAGGAAGCATCAGGCCGACGCCGACGGTTATTTTGCCTACCGTGTCGCGATACATCCACGGGACGCAGCCTTCAAACTCTTTTAGCTTGGCAAGCGATTGTTCTAGGTAAGTCGCCACTGTAGTCAGGCTAGCATGGGGATTTGATGTTTGGCGGCGACTCCTTCGATGGAACTCCTCGACGGTAGCTCAGACAATGAGGTCGTGAGTTAGTTCTAACTGTTTATGGATGGAGATGAAGAAGCGGTTCGCGCGTGGCGCGAATAACCCACCCTTTGTGATGAGACTACAAAGGATGGGCCACCCGAGGGTCTTTGTGATGCGACTACAAGGGGCACCCCGAGAGTCTTGTGCTCAGATTACCTAGCGATGGTCCTCCCCCGAGAGTCTTTGTGGTGAGGTTGCATATTGATTAGGTGATGTTGCAGAAGGCGGGTTTGATGTTTGGTGTGGTGACGCTGACTACGGAACTGCCGTTGTTGCGAGTGAGGGTGATCTCGGAGCGGCCGTTGCAGAGTTCGACGGCGCGGGAGGCTTTGGTGGTGCCGCGGTTGTCGATGAGAGTGCCCAGGCCGGCGATGGTGAAACGTATGCGGTTGCGCGCGTCGAGGCAAAGGACGCCTTTTGCGTCGTAGAGCTTTGCTTCTACGGTGACTGTCTCTTTACCGTCCAGAGTGCTGCGGGATTTTTCGGTGAGCTTGATCTCTGCGGGGGTGCCCCAGGTTTCGGTTTGGTAGACGAAGGTGATCTCATCGGTGACGGTTTTGCCGGATTTGGTTGCGGTGACGCGGAGGGTGTTTTTGCCGGGATTGAAAGGAGTCATCCAGCGAAGGCCTGCGGCAGGAAAGTTCTGGCTGTCGCGGTGCTTTACTCCTGCGGATCTTCCGTTGACGAAGAGTTCGGCGGTGTCGCAGTTGGAGTAGACCTTGACCATCTTCTCTTCGCCGGCGGCGCCCCAGCGGATGGGCCAGGTGTGGCCGTAGATGCGGGCCATTGGAGCTTCGGTCCAGTAGGACTGAAAGACGTAGTAGGACTCTTTGGGGGTCATGTCGCGTTCGATCAGGCCCTTCTGATTGATGCGGGGGACGGGGTTTTCTATGCGCAGGGGAGTAGTGAAGTCTTTGAAGACCCATTGGGCGGAGCCGGTGAGCCAGGGTAGAGTTTCCTGAGTTTTGAGGTGCCAGTCGAAGAGATTGCAGGCGTAGGTTTCGGACCAGTCGCCGTCCTTTGAGACGCGAGCCTGTCCTCCGGTCGAGAGGTAGTCCAGGCCGCGCTCATCTGTGCCTTTGCCGGTTACAACTTTGGCGAGTGCCTTGTCGGGGTCTTCGGAGTGACGGCCTGCGTGGCTGTCGGCACCCCACTCGGCGTGGAAGAGATGGTTGACGCGATCGCGCTCGGTTTCGAGGGTCTTTTGGTACTCGGGGTAGGTTCCGCGATACCAGCCTGCCCAGATGGATGGGGAGTAGACGTCAGGGATGTCGCGTGCGAAGTCGCAGCGGCGGATGGTGGTGAAGCGTGATGGATCGAGGTGATGGGAGAGAGTGTTGAGCTCCTGCAGGTAGGTGCGTATGGCTTGCTGGTTGACCTCGGGGTATTCGGTGGGCCAATCATCTTCGTTGCCGAGACCCCAGAGAATGATGCTGGGGTGGTTGTAGTGCTGCGCGATCATGTTGCGGAGGGTGCGGCGGCCCATCTCCTGGAAGGTGTCGTCACCGACGCCTCCGCGGCACCAGGGGATCTCTTCCCAGACGAGGATGCCGAGGCGGTCGCAGAGTTCGAGTACGCGGCGTGATTGCTGGTAGTGGGCGAGGCGGATAAAGTTCACGCCCATGTCTTTGATGAGATGCATCTCCTGGTCAATCAGGTCGTCGGGCATCGCGGCTGCATAGCCTGCGTGGTCTTCGTGGCGATGCGTGCCGCGCAGGAGGAGGCGTTCGCCGTTGAGTTTGAAGGGACCGTGTTGGACGAACTCGGCGTGGCGAATGCCGAAGGTCTCGTGGGTGACGTACTCCGTATCTGATCCGTTGTTTGAGGCTCCATGAAGCGTGATGTGGCACTCGTAGAGATGAGGATCTGAGGGGCTCCAGAGATGTGGCTTCTGGATCGTAAAGCTGGTTAACGCGGTTGCATCTTTCCAAGGCGCAACGGTGTGCTTTGAAGCGTGGATTTGAGTGCCGTTTGCGTCCACGACTTCAATGGAGATTTGTAGTTGCTCGGTGGAGGCTGTGGGGTTACGCAGCGAGCCGAGGACGGAGACTATTTGTCCTGCGATCGATGCCAGTTCGGTGTGGATGTGGATGGTCTCGAATGAGACCTCGGGCACGAAGACCATGTTTACGTGTCGGTAGAGGCCGCCGTAGAGGCTGAAGTCGCTGAGGTCGGAGGGCATGCGGTCCTGGTCGCGCGAGTTGTCGCAGAAGACCGAGATTGGAACGCCTTTGTTTGTTGCTGTTTTTATGTTGTCAGAAGTTGGAAGGAGGTCCGTGATATCGAAGACGAACTCGTCGTAGCCTCCGGTATGTTTGCCTGCGAGTTTTTCACCGACGTAGACGGTTGTCGTTTGGCCTGCGCCTTCGAAGTGCAATAAAGTGCGGCCGTTTTTGAATGGGTTGGCGATGGGTACATGCGTTCGATACCAGCCATTGCCGCGGTAGTACGGGACGTCGGGGTCGCAGCCGTCGTAGGCGTTGAAGCAGTGGGGCATTGCAACCTGCTGCCAGACGGCAACCTCTTCGCTGTGCCATGCCTCCCACGGACTACCCAGAGAGCCTTGCAAGAACTCCCATCCGTTGGCGAGACGATGCGCGTGCGGATCTGCACTGCCGCCCATGGTTGCGACGGATGCACGCAGGGGAAGGCTTGGGAGTAGCGAAGCAGCCGTTGCGATGGCGCTGGTCTTAAGGAAACTTCTCCGCGAATATGTCCTGGTCACAGTTCTCCTGCCGGCTTGTGGGATCTACGCAGAGCTGGCTATTTGCCGGTCATTTTTACGAAATATGAACAATAATTCAAAGTATCTACAAAATGCCTAACCTCCAGTGGTATAAAGACTCGTCGTCAAAGATGTCAAGCAAGCGTGTGCCAGGAGACGATGCGACGACGTGCCGTGATGCTTTGTTTTCGCTGAATTGAAGATGGTTCATTTCGTAATTGCTGCATTGATCTCGATGGACGGAAATTAAATATGCCTACCTCCCAGTCTTCTCGATTTACGTTTACCCGCAGACAAAGCGCGTCGAACAAAACGCCACGTCAGATCAACCGGAATCTCGTCTTCAATTTGATACGGACTCGCCAACCGCTGTCGCGCGCGGATCTTGCTCGCGTCTCTGGTTTGCAGCGCAGCACGGTTTCGCTGATCGTCGAGGAGCTGATCAAGGAGAGGTGGGTTCTTGAGGGCTCGACCGGAAGGCCGCCGCGGGGGCGGAGACCGACGTTTCTCGAACTGAATCTTCAGCGGGCTGTGATTGCGCTTGATATTCATCCGTCGCAGACGACAGTTGCCGTGGCGGATCTTGGCGGCAAGATTGTTGCGCAGAATGTCGTTGAGTTGCCGGATGATCCTAAAAAGGCGATTCAGCCGATCATTGCGGCGATTCGGAAGCTCATTGCAGCGAATAGTGATAAGTCGTTTGACGGTATCGGCATTAGCTTGCCTGGGCGCGCTGACCCGATTCGTGAGGAGCCGATCTTTGCACCGAATCTGAAATGGCCCATCTCCAGCATCAAATCTCGCATTCAAAAGGCTACCGGGTTGCGCGTTGAGATGGACAATGTGGCAAATGCGTGTGCGCTCTCTGAGGTGTGGTTCGGAGACAGCGATGGCGTGCATGATCTCGTGGTGGTGAACGTGTCAGAGGGAATTGGGACAGGTATCTTCGCAAACGGACAGCTGCTGCGTGGTGCTAACGGTATGGCAGGAGAGTTTGGCCATGTCCAGATGGAGATCAATGGACCGCGCTGTGGGTGCGGAGGGCGTGGATGCTGGGAGACCGTGGGGTCGAATCGCGCGGGTCTGCGTTACTACGAGGAGATGAGTGGAAATGCTTCGCCTGCGAGCTTCGGTGCTTTGGTAAAGATGGCGCAAGCTAACGATACGAATGCTGTAAAGGCGCTTGAGAAGATGTCTTCGTTTCTGGGCCGTGGGCTGCGGATGATTGCTTCTGCGCTGGCGCCTAGCGAGATCGTCGTTGTGGGCGATATTACTGCTGCGTGGTACTTGTTCGGGCCGATCGTTGAGGCAGAGCTGAAGCAAAATGCGCTCTCGAAGGAGCCGAGGTTGCGGCCTTCTTTTGAAGGTAATACCGCAAGGCTGCGTAGCGCGGTCGCCTTGGTTATGAATGGAAGTTTGGTCTAACTTTCTAAAGGGAATTGCTATGTATTCATTGAATTTTGTATTGCTTCGCCGTGTCGGTCTGAGTGTACTGTTTGGCGCGGCTTGTTCCTGCTGTTTTGCGCAGACGGCACCGGTTGCTGCGCCGGTTGCCAAGGTTGTTCCAGTAGATGGTGCCGCTGCTGGTGATGCGCCGGATGATCCAGGCCCGCTTGCAACTGACCTCTCCGCTCAGTTGAAGCCGAAGGCGATCGATAAGGCGATGAAAAAGGTTGCGGACTGGCAGGTTGGATACGCGGAGGCGCACTTCAATAAGCAATGGACGTTTGCTGCGCTCTACGATGGTCTGCTGGCGGCTTCGAAGACTACGGGTGATCCAAAGTATCGCGAAGCTGTGCAGCGTTTAGCGGAGCGGTCGGACTGGACGCTACTCAATGCACGGTTTCCGCATGCGGATGACCAGGCGTTGGGGCAGGCTTATCTCGATCTTTATCTTAACGACCCGCGACCGGTGCGGATGTCCGATACCAAAGAGATTATGGATCGGTTGATTGTTCGACAGGACGATCCGGACAAGCTGCTGTGGTGGTGGTGCGATGCGTTGTTCATGTCGCCGCCGGTGTTGTCGCGTATGTATCTGATTACGAATGATCGCAAATATCTCGACTACATGGATCATGAGTGGTGGCTTACTTCTGGAAGTCTCTACGACCCGCATGAGCATCTGTACTTCCGCGACAGCCGATACTTCACGCAGAAGCAAGCGAATGGCAAGCCAATCTTCTGGTCGCGAGGGAATGGTTGGGTGATGGGCGCACTCGTCAATGTGCTTCGAATTATGCCGGCGGATTATCCGTCGCGTCCAAAGTATGTTGCGCAATTCAAGGAGATGGCGGAGAAGCTGGCGGCGATCCAGGGCCCGGATGGGCTGTGGCGTTCGGGTCTGCTTGATCCGGACTCGTATGATCTGCCGGAGGTCTCGGGCTCGGCGTTTTTTACTTACGCGATTGCTTACGGGATCAACGAGAAGATTCTTGACCGCAAAACATATCTGCCGGTGGTGGAGCGTTCATGGAAGGGAATACTTGCGCATGTCTATGCCAATGGACGGCTGGGGTCCATTCAGCCTATTGATGGGCAACCGGGCAAGTTCAAACCGTCGGCGAGCTATGTGTACGGAGTGGGTGGCTTTCTGTTGGCGGGATCCGAGATGCATCGGCTCGCTGAATCGAAGCACTAATACTCTTTCTTACCCTGGGTCTGCCGTAGCCGCATCAGGGTTGGCGGATCTAGACGTTGCGCGAGATTTTTTTGATGTGTATGTAGCACTTCTAACCGCAGAGCTACGAAATCTCGTCGCACCGTAAATCTGCATGTCCTGCGTCTGCGTGACTCGAAGCACTTGCGACTTTGATGCATAAAAGGAGCTACTGTTCTGGGCTCTTCTTTTGCGCAATGAGTGACTTAGCGGATTGATAGAAGGTTTACTTGACGAAATGAATGGTCATTCAGTATGCTTCGCATCGTTCGGGAATATCACCCGTTGGAGCCTTCCTTCATGCCCCCCAGCACCACTGCCGTGAGTTCGACCAAGCATAAACAGATCAGAAAAGTAGCAGTTCTTGGAGCTGGAACGATGGGCTCCCGCATCGCCGCTCATATAACGAACGCGGGTCTGCCTGTCGTTCTGCTGGACATCGTTCCTCCGGCGACGGAGGCTGGGGCGGCGAAGCAGGAGCGCAATAAGTTCGTTCTGGCTGCGATGGATGGTTTGAAGAAGTCGAAGCCCGCGGCTTTCTACTCTCCTGAGAGCGCGAGGTTGATTACGATTGGGAACTTCGATGACGATCTTGCGCTGATCGCTGATTGCGACTGGATCATTGAAGTTGTGGCAGAGAACCTTGAGATCAAGCGTGCGCTGCTCGATAAGGTACAGAAGCACCGACGTGCAGATTCGATTATCACGAGTAATACAAGCGGTCTTCCGATCCATGAGATTGTCGAGGGCATGCCGATGGAGCTTCGGCGCCATTGGTTCGGCACGCATTTTTTCAATCCGCCACGGTACATGCGGCTGCTTGAGATTATTCCTACGCCGGATACGGATCCGACGGATTTTGCAGCGGTGGAGCACTTCTGCGATCTGCGGTTGGGGAAGGCCATTGTGCACTCGCACGATACGCCGAACTTCATTGCGAATCGCATCGGTACGTTTTCGATGGGCAATGCGATTCGTTTGATGCAGGCGCAGGGACTGTCGATCGAAGAGGTTGATACGCTGACTGGTTCGGCGTTGGGATGGCCGAAGACAGGTACGTTCCGGCTGGGCGATATGGTTGGTGTGGATGTGCTCGCGCATGTTGCTACAAACTTTTCCAAACAGGCAGAACGCATCAAAGATGAACGTGCCGAGGTGACGCTTGCTCCGTTTATCGGCAAGATGCTGGAGAACAAATGGCTAGGGGATAAGGCCAAGCAGGGCTTTTACAAGAAAGAAGGAAAAGATGCTGAAGGCCGCGATCTGCGGCATGTTCTCGATTGGCAGACCCTGGATTACAAGCCCAGTATGCGTCCGAAGTTTCCTGCGATTGAGATGGCAAAGAATGTGGAGTCGAGCGCTGCTCGCATTGCGCAGCTCCTGCACGCCGATGTCACCAAGGACAAGGCGGCTGCGTTTTATTGGCCATTGCTAACGGAATTGTTTACCTACAGCGCGAATCGTGTGCCTGAGATCGCAGACAACATTGTTGAGATCGATCAGGCGATGAAGACTGGCTTCAATTGGGAGCTTGGGCCGTTCGAGATGTTCGACGCTGCAGGCGTTCGCGCTACCACGGAGAAGATGCGTGCGAGTGGCTCGCCTATTTCTGCAAATGTGGAGAAGCTGCTTGCCTATGCGGAGAAGCATGGCGAGTCGAATGTGAGCTGGTATAAAGACGACGCTTCGGTGCCGTCGGGTCGACTCTTCTTCGATCCGGTAAGCAGTTCGTATAAGCCTGTTGTTACGGCAGATGGTGTTACTTCGCTGGCTGCGATCAAGAAAGCGAATGGCGTCGTCAAGAAGAATCCGGGTGCGTCGGTGATCGATCTGGGCAATGGAGTTGCCGCGATTGAACTTCACTCGAAGATGAATGCCCTCGGCGATGACATCGTTAATCTGATCACACACACGCTGAAGCCTTCGAGTGAGATTGTCGGGAACTTTGAGGCGTTCGTGATTACTGGTGACTCTGCTAACTTCTCGGTCGGCGCGAATCTGATGCAACTATTGCTCGGCGTGCAGGAAGAGGAGTGGGACGAGGTCGAGATGGCGATGCGGGCGTTCCAGAATATGACGCAGGCGATCAAGTTCTGCCCACGTCCGGTGGTGGTTGCGCCGTATGGAATGTGTCTTGGGGGAGGCGTGGAGATTTCGCTGCATGCTGCGGCGCGACAGCCTCATGCTGAGTTGTATATGGGATTGGTCGAAGCTGGTGTTGGGTTAATCCCCGGTGGCGGTGGCTGCAAAGAGATGACCATTCGGAGCATCGAAGCGGGATCGAGTATTCGGCCTGACGCGCGCGGCGAGGGCGTGGAGATCTTTGAGGCTCTAAAGAAGAACTTTGAGACGATTGCAATGGCCAAAGTTTCGACCAGTGCGGCGGAAGCCCGGACGATGGGATTCTTCAGGCCGTCCGACAGCATTACGATGAATCGCGAACGGCTGCTTACGGATGCGAAGACGAAGGCCCGGGCAGTTGCAGATGCTGGATATACCGCGCCTGCTGTTCGTACTGATATCGCAGCGCCTGGTGAGAATGCACTGGCTACATTGAAGTTAGCGGTGTGGACGATGCGGGAGGGGCAGTACATCTCCGATCATGATGCGAAGATTGCGAACTGGGTGGCGTACGCTTTGTGTGGAGGCAAGGTTACGCCGGGTACTCCCGTGACGGAGCAGTATCTGCTTGATCTTGAACGCGAGGCGTTTTTGTCGCTGTGCGGTGAGAAGAAGACTCAGGAGCGGATTGCGTTCACGCTGAAGACTGGAAAGCCTTTGAGGAACTAGGAGCCGCTTACATCACGGTTGAATTTGAATTCACGTTGTATCTACAGCTTTTCCGGTGACAGCCGGAGGCAGAGGTTAGGAGTTAGCTTCCGATGAAAGAAGTGATCATCGCATCCGCAGTTCGCACCGCCGTTGGCAAGGCCCCCCGGGGAACGCTTCGTTCTACTCGCCCGGACGATCTCGCTGCGTTCGCTATCAGTGGGGCTTTGGAGCGTGTTCCGCAGCTCGATAAGTCGGAGATCGAAGATGTAATTCTGGGCTGCGCGATGCCTGAGGCAGAGCAGGGAATGAATGTGGCCAAGGTCGCCAGCTTTCGCGCTGGTTTGCCGGTCACTACTGCAGGGATGACGATCAATCGGTACTGCGCTTCGGGGTTGCAGTCGATCGCGTTGGCAGCGGATCGGATTCGTGGTGGATCTGCGGATGTGATCGTGGCGGGTGGAACGGAGAGCATGTCATATGTTCCGTTCGGCGGCAACAAGATATCGGTGAATCCGTGGCTGGTGGAGAATTATCCGGGGTCTTATATGTCGATGGGGCTCACTGCGGAGCGCGTTGCGACACACTACGGGATCACCCGCGAGCAGATGGACCAGTTTTCATATGAGAGCCATCAGAAGGCTCTTGCTGCAATTGCGGCAAATAAGTTTGAGGATGAGATTGTTGCGGTAGCGGTTACAAATACTGCTCCGAATGGAAAGGGGAAGGCTAAGTCGGTCGAGTCAACTTTCAAGCAGGATGAGGGGCCGCGCGCCGATACTTCGCTCGAGGCGCTGGCTAAGTTGAAGCCGGTATTTCATGCGAAGGGAACGGTGACGGCGGGTAACTCCAGCCAGACTTCGGATGGAGCGGCGGCGGCGGTTGTGATGTCGGCTGAACGAGCTGCGCAGTTGGGGATCAAGCCGATGGGGAAGTTTATTGCCTTTGCTTACGCCGGGTGCGATCCCGAGGAGATGGGGATAGGGCCGATCCATGCCATTCCGAAGGTGCTGAAGATGGCTGGCCTTTCGCTTGAGGATATAGATCTGTTTGAGTTGAATGAGGCCTTTGCTGCGCAGTCGCTGGCCGTGTTGAAGGTGCTTGGGATTGACGGGGCGAAGGTGAATGTAAACGGTGGAGCGATTGCGCTTGGTCATCCGCTTGGTTGTACCGGAGCTAAATTGACTGCGACGCTTTTGCGGGAGATGCCACGACGTAAGGCTAAGTATGGGATTGTGACGATGTGTGTTGGTGGTGGGATGGGCGCCGCAGGAATTTACGAGGCTGTGAGTTAGTAATGAGCAGAGACTCCATGTCGGCAACAGCAGGGAGTAGATTGAGCCCTGGCGAGAGCACGGCTTGGCATTGGATTCGACTATTGATTGGATGCGTGGCAGTAGTTGCGATCCTTGTTTCGGCGCTGTTTATCTTCAGACACAGGCATTTCGAGAGTTTGGAGCAAAACTGGAAGTGTGCGACAGCCACCATTGAAGATGTCCGTTCCAGAGAGATAGAGCAAGTCAGCAGCGCGAGAGGTGGAGTAGTGGTCTATGAGGTTTCCATACTCGCGAAGTACGCCTCGGGAGGTACGGACCACGAACAGTGGATAGTCGTCGACCAACCGCCCGTCACTCTTGCTGAAGTGGAACTTGAGACATTTCGCTGGAAGGGACAGCAATGTGTTGTTCGGTGGGAGTCGTCCGAGCCCGAACAGATGATCGCTGAAGTGAGTTAGGTTGCATCTTTAGAGTTCAGAATTCGCAGAAGGAGTAAGACCATGGCAACGATGACCACACCCGAACCGACCACTGCTTCCCGTATTGCGGGCGGCAGCTTCCTTATCAGCGACCCAACACCTGTGGACTGTTTTTTCCCGGAGGATTTTACCGACGAGCAGAAGCAGATTGCGGAGACGACTGCGAACTTTGCCCTCAATGAGATTATGCCGGCGTCTGATGCGATTGAAGCAAAGGACTTTTCGGTGACGAAGCGTCTGCTGAAGGAGGCCGCGGAGCTTGGGCTCACCGCGATCGATATTCCTGAGGAGTATGGCGGACTGGAGATGGATAAGGCGTCGTCGGCCATTGTCGCCGAGAACATCTCGAAGCAGGCTAGTTTCTCTGTGGCGTTCTCTGCACATACCGGCATCGGTACACTGCCGCTGGTGTGGTACGGGAACGCGGAGCAGAAGAAGAAGTATCTGCCGAAGATTGCGTCGGGAGAGATTGTGTCGGCCTATGCGTTGTCGGAGTCGACCAGTGGCTCGGACGCGGTGAATGCCAAGACGAAGGCGGTGCTCTCTGCCGATGGAAAGACCTACACGCTGAACGGTGAGAAGATGTGGATCTCGAATGCGGGATTTGCGGATCTGTTTACTGTGTTTGCGAAGTGCGCGATTCCAGATGGGCCGGATGCAGGGAAGGAGAAGCTTACGGCGTTCTTGATCGAGCGTGGGACACCTGGTTTTACGCAAGGGAAGGAAGAGCACAAGCTTGGTATTCGCGGCAGTTCGACTTGCCCGTTGATCCTGACTGACTGTGTGATTCCGGCCGGCAACCTTCTGGGTGAGGTGGGTAAGGGACATCATATTGCGTTCAATATTTTGAATGTGGGTCGTTACAAGCTGGGCAATGCTGCCATTGGCGGTGGACGAATGGCGTTGAATAACGGGATTCGCTATGCCATCGATCGTAAGGCGTTTGGTAAGTCCATCTCGGAGTTCGGGTTGATCCAGGAGAAGATTGCGAACTGCGCTACCGGGATCTTTGTTGGCGGTGCGGTCTGCTATCGGACGGTTGGACTGATCGATCGTGCTCTTGCGGGGGTGGACAAGAACGATACGAAGGAGATTCAGAAGCGTATTGAGAACTACGCGGTTGAGTGTTCGATTGTGAAGGTGTGGGCGAGCGAGATGCTTGACATGGTCGTCGACGAGACGCTGCAGATCTTCGCCGGTTATGGCTACGTCGAGGAGTATCCTGCTGAGCGCGCTTACAGGGATGCTCGTATCAACCGTATATTCGAGGGTACAAACGAGATCAATCGCCTCATCATTACGGGCTGGCTGATGAAGTCGGCGATGAGCGGCAAACTGGCTCTGATGCCTGCAATCAAGGAGTTGATGGACGAGGTGATGTCAGGACCTAGCGAGAAGGCGGAGCGCGACGGCCCGCTGGCTGACGAGCTCAATCTTCTCTCCAACGCGAAGAAGCTGACGTTGTTTGTCGCTGGGGCGGCTACGCAGAAGTACATGACCCAGATCGCCGATGAGCAGGAGGTGATGGGATCAATCGCCGATATGATCATCGAGGTGTTTGCGATGGAGAGTGCGATTCTGCGCGCGGAGAAGATTGCGGCTGCGCAGGGGAGCGAGACCTCCGCGATACCGGTGGCGATGGCGCGCATCTATGCCGATAAGGCGATGTCGACGATTGAGCTGGCGGCGCGCAAGGTGATTGCTGCGGTTGCTGAAGGCGATATGTTGCGGACCCAGCTTACGATTCTTCGTCGTCTCTCCAAGCACGACTCGGCCGATACCATTAGTCTGCGGCGTCAGGTGGCACGCCACGTGATTAAAGCGGGCAAGTATAGCTTGTAAGGTTCCTTGTTTCAGCGGGCGAGCTTTGAGGGGCCAACCAACGCGCTGATGGTTGGCCTTTCATTGCCTGCGAGGTTGCTCTGAATAAAATTTTCAGTCTCGCAGGGTGCGCGGTCAAGACGTGAAGACATAATTGTGGGTCCTAATTGCAAGTCCACGGCTTCCCGGAATGGATTCGCGAATTAATCTCTTTGCGTGTAGACGCAACATTTCTCTACAACGTCTGTCTAAGCATGTACCTTGGTCTCTATGCTCTGGTTCAACGGAACCGGTTTCATCCTGAGTGGGTCGACCAGCAGGCCACTTTGTAAACTGGTAAGAAGGTAGAAAATATCCATGCGCAGCCGTTTTCTCGCTTCACTGACTCTTCCCGTCGCCCTCTTTGCTGCATCGATGAGCGCCGTCGCCCATGCCGCCGTCCGCGACCGGATCGCCGGCACGATCAACAGCGGAAGTCGCGTTGCGATGCCTGGGATGATCATGGCGCGCGCTAAGAATTCAACGGATCTGGGTCTGGCGCCGGCCAATACGAAACTAAATTCGTTGTCGTTGCGTTTCAGCATGACCGCGGCCCAGCAGGCAGATCTGACACAGCTTCTGGCTGCGCAGCTGAACCCCAGCTCGCCAAGTTATCACCAGTGGCTGACTCCAGAGCAGTTTGGCGCGCGGTTTGGACTGAGTAGCGCGGATCTGGCGAAGGTTTCGTCGTGGCTCACCAGCCAGGGGTTCACCATCACAAGTGTTTCTCGCAGTTCTACTTTTATCAATTTCACCGGTACTGTGGCGCAGGCGCAGACCGCATTTGGCACTACCATTCACAGTTTGTCTTATAACGGTGAGCAGCACATCTCGAACATGACGGATCCGGTCATCCCGTCGGCCATTGCGAGCGTTGTGGGTGTCGTGAACGGGTTGAATGATTTCAAACTTAAACCACGCTCCCGTGCGCGTCACGCCTCGTCTATCGACCCGTCGCAGCCGCTCTACACGCTGAACAGCACTACCCCGCCAAGTCACTTCATCTCTCCAGCTGACTTCTATACGATCTATGACTTCAATCCTTTAGCTACTTCTTCAGCGCCGGCAGGCGGGACGGGAGTAACGATTGCTGTGATGGGGCAGACCGATCTTACTGCGAATCCAGACCCCAACATCGCCCAGTTTCGTGCGGCGGCTGGCCTTCCCTCCCTCACCGCCAATCCAATCAAACTACAGCTTGTGGGGACAGATCCCGGCCTCTCAACGGGAGATATCGACGAAGCACATCTGGATCTGGAGTGGTCGGGTGCTGCCGCTCCGGGAGCCACTCTCCTCTACGTCTACAGTGAAGATGTCTTCACTTCCCTCGATTATGCCGTTGACTCCAAAGTCGCTCCGATCATTACCATTAGCTATGGCGAGTGTGAGAGCGGATGGGGCACCGCAATGCTCGCCAGCAACAATTTGGTCCTTGAAAAGGCGAACGCTCAGGGTCAGACCATCATAAGTTCTTCGGGTGACTCTGGTTCTACCGACTGCGATGTAACCGGGCTTGCTACCGAAGGTCTCAATGTGGACTTTCCTGCCAGTTCGCCTTACGTGACCGCCGCCGGCGGAACGATGTTTAGTGGTGACGCGAGTACACCAGCCAATTATTGGAGCAGCAGCAACGGCTCCAATGGAGGTTCGGTCCTGCCCTCACCTGGGTACATCCCCGAACAGCCCTGGAACGAAACTACCGCCTCCGCTGGGCTTGGCGATAACGCCGGCAATGGCGGAGGTGCAGGTGGTGGCGGCGCGAGCGCATTCTTCGCTAAACCTGCATGGCAGGTAGGCACAGGAGTTCCCCTAGACTCAGCTCGCGACTTGCCAGATTTTTCACTGAACGCTGCCGCTGAGCATGATGGTTATCTTGTCTGCAGCTCGGGCGATAGCACCACCACAGCGGAGCCCACATGTACGAATGGCTTCCTCTCCTCTGCTGGAGTGCCAAACGTCTTCGGTGGCACCTCATTCGTAGCGCCCACCTTTGCGGGTATTCTTGCGCTCGTCGAGCAGAAACTTGGCAATACCACTGGCCTTGGCAATATCGGGCCAACGCTGTACGGCTTCCTGAACGGGCCGACATATTCCAGCGTCTTCCACGACATCAACTCTGGCAGCAACGCTGTTCCATGCACGCAGGGAACGCTGAACTGCCCGAGTGGCGGCTCGATTGGTTCCTACAACGCAGGTACTGGATATGACCAGGCTTCTGGTATTGGCAGTATCGATGTCAATCAGCTCGTGAACGGCTGGAGCTCGGTGACTCCAACTGGTTCAGGCAGCACGGTCGGGGCTGGCATCACAACCACTGCACTTACGACCAGCAGCCAGTTGTGCGCGGTCTCGTCGGGCACCCTTGCACTGAGCGTCGCGGTGACTGGTTCCATCTCAGGGACAACACCCACGGGATCTGTTCAATTCTTTGTCGATAACGTAGCCGTAACGGCGAGCACAACGCAGCTGCAAGGCGGAACCGCAACCTACACTCTGGCTACTTCTTCGCTTTCGTCGGGCGGCCACACTGTCAGCGCGGTCTATTCCGGCGATGGCAACTACGCGGGATCGAAGGGAACGCTTCTTGCACCGGCTAATCTCAGCGGGGTCGTTGTTGTTCCGAACGAGGGCAGCTTCCCGCTTTACCCTAACGGCGCATTGGCATCGGTCGATATCGTCTCGGGAACTAAACCAGATTTTTCGATCACCAATAGCTCGTCAACTAGTCCATGTGGCGCAACCGCGACTGTGCTGCCCGGCGCTACGGCTTCGGGAATTACGTTCGTCATCACACCGTTCAACGGGTTCCAAGGGACGGTCAACCTCACTGCTACGAATCAAGACGGGATGGCCGCAACAACAAGCTTCTCAGTTTCGCCCGTGAGTATTACGACCGCTTCTGGAGTCAACACGTCCTTTGTTGTGCAGGCCTCTCAGCCGACGACTGCGAAACTTATCAAGCCCCGAACGATTCCATCGGGTAAAGTGCCTTGGTATGCTGCCGGCTCTGGCGCTACGCTCGCCGGTTTGCTTCTTCTCACGCTTCCACGTCGCCGTCGATGGACTGCACTTCTCGCAGTGGTGCTTTCCGCTGCTGCTTTGACCACGTTCGGCTGCGGAGGTTCAAGCACTTCGAATACCGGTGGCGGCGGGAGCGGCGGCGGCGGGACTACTCCAGTCAACGATGCGGCTCCGGGTACCTATACCTTCACGATTACCGCAACAACCAGCACAGGGTTGGTGCATAGCATACAGGCGGCTTACACCGTTCAGTAATCTAAGAGTGGTTACTTTAGCCGCGCCTCTCATGGCGCGGCTTTTCCTTTAACGGAACTATCACCCAAATATGCCATTTTGGGTTACAAATCTTTCTTGACGCGGCTTCGGGATCAGGAAAGAATCAGGCCTACTTTATTGCTTCACTTGTTTTGCTGAGGAGTTCACGATCTTCTCAGCATTTGGAAATAACGAATGCCTGGTCTCTCAAGAGTTTTGTTGTTGTCCCTGCACCCTGTCGTTTTGTTGCTTGCTGCCCTTGCTCCGGCATCTGCACAGTCTCCGCTACCCGCTCCGCGGTCGCGGATTCTCCAAGCCGTTGACGACAGTCACCGCACGGTCCTTCACGGCAATACCCACCCTCTGGCGCGCGCTGAGTTCGACCAAGGCGCTCTCGCAGATGCCACACCGCTTCGCCGCATGGTTCTGGTTCTCCAACGCAGCGCAGACCAGGAGACCGAGCTGCAACAGCTTATCGACGAGCAGCAGGACAAGAGCTCGTCGATGTATCACCAGTGGCTCACGCCCGATAGCTTCGGTGCTGCGTTTGGCCCGTCGGATCGTGACATCTCTGCAGTCACTACGTGGCTCTCTGGTCATGGCTTCTCAAATCTACAGGTCAATGCCGGACGCACTCTCATTGAATTCAACGGGACCGCAGGGATGGTGCGAAGTGCCTTTCGTGTTGGCATGCATCGTTATGCGATTCAGGGAGAGCAGCATTTCGCAAACGACTCCGACCCGCAGATTCCCGCTGCGCTTGCTCCGGTCGTCGCAGGCATTGCATCGCTCAACAACTTTCCACGCAAAGCATCGAGTCACAGGGCAGGTAACTTTCGTCATGATGTGGCGACCAATCGCACGACCCCTCTGTCCGAGCAACGATCGGGGAAAGCTCTTCCAGCCTTCACGATCGATAATGGCGGTGTCGCGGCTTATGGAGTAACTCCATACGACTTCGCCACGATCTATAACGTTCTTCCACTCTGGAACGCCAGCACGCCGATCGACGGTACGGGTCAGACGATCGCCATCGTTGGTCAGACGGATATCAATCCAGCCGATTTTGTTAACTTCCGCAAGCTATTCAGCCTGCCTCTCGGAAACACCGCGACTCCTACGGGAACGGAGTACCTCAACATTATTTACAACGGCCCGAACCCGGGGGTGACAGGAGACGAGGGTGAGGGTGACATCGATACACAGTGGTCTGCTGCCGTTGCAAAGAGAGCGATCATCGACTATGTCGTCTCTGAAGGAACCGAGGTGATGCAGGGGACGGACCTATCGGCGATTTACATCGTCAATAACAATCTTGCGCCTGTGATGAGTTATAGCTACGGCGAATGCGAGCTATTTCTTGGTACTTCGGGAAACAGTTTTTACAAGACACTCTGGCAGCAGGCTGCTGCACAGGGCATCACTGTACTGTTGGCAAGTGGAGACTCCGGATCGGCGGGTTGCGATAATGCCGGTGTCATAGGCGCCAGCGGCGGAATCGCCGTCAACGGTATTGGAAGCACGCCCTACAACATCTCTGTCGGCGGCACTGACTTCTATATGCCTCAGGGAGGCGCTGCCTTCTGGAGCGCCACCAATAGCTCTGCCACGCAAGCCTCGGCCAAAGGCTACATCCCCGAATCTCCCTGGAATGAGAGTTGCACCAACAGTGTATTCAGCACCTCACGCATCTTTTCCGGCGAGACGCGCGAACAGGTTTGCAATAGCGCGACTGCTGTGGTTGATGGCCTCCTCAGCGTAGTCGGTGGTGGCGGCGGCCCCAGTTCCTGCACTCAGTCCAATGGCACATCTCCCGCAAGTTGCAGAGGCGGGTACGCCAAGCCATCATGGCAAACTGGCGTTGGCGTTCCGTCTGACGGCGTCCGCGATACTCCCGACGTCTCTTTGTTTGCCAGTTCGGGTTTCTTCGGGGCCTTCTATGTGGTCTGCCAACAGAGTACGAATCCCGACGGCCAGCCCTGCAGTCTCGGTGGTCCGACGTACGACTTTGCAGGGTATGGCGGGACCTCAGTCGCGGCCCCCGCATTCGCCGGAATTTTGTCCTTGGTCAATCAGAAGATGGGAAGCCGTCAGGGCAACGCCAACTATGTTCTTTATCGTCTAGCTAGCCAGCAGGCCAAGGCCGGCACGGCTTGTAGCGCTATCACCGGAACTCCGGCTGCTGGGTGCGTCTTTAACGACATCACTACGGATACGACCGCGATGCCCTGTCTTAAGGGCACTCCGAATTGCACCGCGACTAATCCAAACGATCTCTATGGCACTCTCTCAGGCTTCAACAGCACCTCTGGCTACGATCTGACGACAGGATTGGGCAGCGTCAACGCTGCGAACCTCGTCGAGAACTGGTCGAACGCCAGCTTCACGGCTAGTGCGACGAAGCTTTCGCTCTCTCCCTCAACGATCTCGCATGGGAGCAGCGTGGCTGCTACTGTCAACGTGACCTCTACCACCGGTGCGCCAACGGGGGACGTTTCGATCAATGCGTTATCGGCCAATGGTTCCATACAAACCGGTACGCTACACGACGGCAGCTATACTGCGTCGCTCAACAAATTTCCTGGAGGCTCATATTCGGTTCAGGCTCACTACGCCGGTGACGGCACCTATGCATCCAGCGATTCAAATCCCGTCACTCTGACGGTAACTCCAGAAGCCAGCACTACGACGCTTGCGCCTCTGCTCTTCAACGCAATCTCCGGAGTTAGTACGCCAGTGGCGTCGGGCTTGACGTATCCGTATGGCGGTGTCTTTGTCTTTGGAGTCGCTGTAGCCGGTAGTTCAGGGCAGGGAGTCGCTACCGGCAACATCGCCCTCACTGACTCAGGTATCCCGCTTGATGGCGGTGTCTTTCGCCTTAACTCGACTTCGAATACCGAAGATCAGACCCGTTCGCTTGCGCCCGGAAAGCACGTCATCTCCGCAAGCTACTCGGGCGACGCAAGTTTCAATGCGAGCCGATCGTCTTCGTTCTCTGTCACGATCGTCAAAGCCCAAACGGACAGCGTTGTTCAGACTACCTCTGGATACGTCTCCGCCGCAGCGACCGTCACGCTCACCGCTCAAATCAATGCGCAAGGCTTTGCTGCCAGCGGACTAGATGGCTTCGGCGCCGCCGCGCCAAGTGGCGTAGTAACTTTCACCTCCGGAAGTACAACGCTCGGGAGTTCAGTAGTCACGCAAAATGTCTTTCCCGCTGCTTCAACAGACACTGGTGTTGCGAACTTCACTTTTCCGGCGAATCAACTGCCAATCGGAAACAACTCGATCACGGCCAGTTATTCCGGCGACGCCAACTATCAGCCCTCGGTCTCTTCAGCGGCTGGCGTTTACGTTGCTGCCTCGACACTTGCCACCAGCACTACTTCTCTCACTCTATCGAGCCCTTCCGTAGCGCCGGGAGATCCTTTCACCTTCACGGCAAGCGTCTCATCTGGGAGCGCCCAACCCACTGGCACCGTCACTTTTATCAGCGATGGCCAAGCGATAAGCAGCCAGCTCCCGCTCTCGGGCGGTACCGTCAGCGTGTCGAGCAAATCTCTCGCGATCGGAATTGGTTCGCATATCATCACGGCAGTTTACTCCGGGGATGCAAACTACCAGGCCTCCGTCTCCGCTCCTGTTCCTTTCAGTATCAGCTCTGCGAATTCACCTAGCACCGTGTCGGTCGCACTCTCCGATGCAAGTGCTGTCCAAGGGATCAGCGTCACCGTTGTTGCGACGATCGCGCCGGCTTCGCCCAGGCCGGGTGGCACGGCACAGTTGATACTTGATGGCAATCTTTATGGCCAGCCACTGACAGTAACCGGCGTTACCATCACTCTTCCGCTGCTGACCAACACGCTCCAGTCCGGTGTACACGCCGTACAGGTCACTTACTCAGGCGACAATGCGCATAGATCAACTACGTCGGTTGCGGCCACTCTTAACGTCTTCGACCCAACTGGGAGCTTTACCCTCTCGCCATCCACCACATCTACCAGCACATCTCAAGGCAAAAACTCTGAAGCCGTTACTCTGACCGTAAATCCCACTGGCGGCTTTGCTTCGCCCATCACCTTTGCTTGCACTGGCGGGCTGCCTGCAGGAGCTGTCTGCACCTTTGCCCCGGTCACGAGCGCACCGATTGGCTCAGAGCCGGTAACCACCGTTCTGACAATCTCCACTACCGCCGGCCAGACCGCCGCCGAATATAATGCTGTCTCAGGCATCTCTCGAGGCGTCGGAGTCATGGTGGCAGGGATGTTCCTGTTCTTCCGCCCTGGCCGCAACCGTCGATGGAGCGCGCTGACGGCCCTTCTCCTGTTTTCTTCTTTGGGAGTCCTCAGTGGCTGCGGCCGAGGTGGAGTCGACCCGAACTCAAGCCTCCTTCGTCCGGGGACCTACGCCGTCACTGTAAGTGCAGCTGGTGGCTCGACCATCCAGACTGTCATCATCAACTACACCGTTCAGTAGTGGTCGGTGTTTTGGGCAAATGCGATGAGCTGGTTATTTTTGTTTCGGAGATTCAGAGGCCTTCTCAACACTACCTTCTGCCACTTGCATCAGGTAATTTTGAGCACTGAACGCAACCCCAGTCTTTGGCGCACGCACATATTCTCCGTCAGGCTGTAGCAGTCGTGCCTTGGTGTTGTCTGTCAGATATGCCATAAGAATCTCTTCACGCAGCCGCTTGTGCAAGTCAGGCTGCGTCACAGGAAATACCACCTCGCATCGTTCGATGAGATTACGGGGCATCCAGTCCGCGCTTCCGCAGTAGACCTCCTCCTTGCCGCCATTGGCAAAGCAGAAGATCCGACTATGTTCAAGGAATCGTCCGACAATGCTGCGCACTCGTATCCGCTCGCTCAGTCCTTTCACGCCTGGCCGCAGCGAACACATACCCCGGACGATCAGATCGATCTCAACACCTGCCTTCGAGGCCAGATACAACGCTTCGACCGTTCTCCGGTCTAGAAGGCCATTCATCTTGGCAATGATGGATGCAGGACGACCCGCCTTCGCATGGGCCGCTTCCCTCTCGATCAGCTCAACCAGCCCGTCGGCCAGCGTCAGCGGCGCGACCATCAGTGGTTTGTAAGACTCTGACTCGGTCTCAGCCGTGAGGTAGTTAAAGACCTTCTGCACCTCGCCGGTAATGTCTGGTTTCGAGGTCAGCAGGCTGATATCGCTATAGAAACGCGCAGTAACAGGATTGTAGTTTCCAGTTCCCAGGTGCGCGTATCGCCTCACCACACCGTCCGGGTCGCGTCGAACCAGCAGGGACAACTTGCAGTGCGTCTTCAATCCAAAGATGCCGTGAAAGACACCTACACCAGCGTCTTCCAACTCACGCGCCCAGCGGATGTTCGAGTCCTCATCGAAGCGGGCCATGAGTTCTACAACAACGGTAACTTCCTTGCTCTGTCCAGCCTCGGTCAAGGCTGTGAAGATCGACGAATCGTTGCTGGTCCGATAGAGCGTCTGCTTCATTGAAATTACAAGCGGATCCGCCGCCCCGGCACCGATAAACTCCTCGACCGTTTTGTACGAGTCGAAGGGATGATGAAGCATTACATCTCGTTTCCGTAGCTCGTCGAATATGTCGGTGCACTTCGGACTCAGCTTGAACTCTTTTGCGACGAACGCCGGATACTTCAGCAGTGGCTGCTTGACCTGCGAATAAAGGTTCATGAGCCGAGAGAGGTTGACCGGGCCATTTGTCTTGAAGACCTGATCGGGCTCCAACTCGAAGTTGATCCTCAGTCGCTCGATCATCTCCTCGGTAGCGGAACTCTCAATCTCCAGGCGAACAGCATCCCCTTTGCGCCGATTATGTAACTCAGCACGAACACTTTCCAGTACAGAACGCGACTCTTCCTCCTGCATGTAGAGATTGCTGTTGCGGGTGACGCGGAAAGCCGACCGCGACAATATCTCGTATCCGCGGAACATCCTTTCCACCTGAGATTCGACTAGCTCATGCAGCAGGATGAAGTCGCAGTTGCCGCCAGTACCTGGCAGCGAAACCAGCCGCGGCAACGCACGAGGCACCGTGACCACGCCCAAAGACGTCGCTGCTTTAACGCCGCGACGCTTGTGCCGCAGCATTAAGCCGATGCAAAGCGCCTTGTTCAGCACACGGGGAAAAGGATGCGAAGGATCGATCGTTACTGGAGTGAGTAAGGGATCGACCTCATTCTCATAGAAGTCCAGCGCCTGTCTCCGCGCCACATCGCTTAACTCGCTCCAGCGTAGTATGCGGATCTTCTGCGCCTGCAAGGCTGGCATAAGCTGCTCGTTCAGGCAACGGTACTGCGCATTCACAAACTCGTGGATCCGGATCATCAGTCCATCGAGCCGTTCCTGAGGAGTCAAGCCGCCTTCGTCGGGCGGCTGCGCCAGATTGTAACCATCTTCGATTCGCTGCAGGAAACCTGCGACTCGAATCTCAACAAACTCGTCCAGATTGCTGGCGGTGATTGCCAAAAACTTGACCCGCTCCAGCAACGGGTTCGTCTCGTCCTGAGCTTCTTCCAGCACACGCTGGTTGAAACGCATCCATGACTCGTCTCGGCTGAAGAACAGATTTTCAACAACCTTTGGTGCAGCTTTTTTCGCGCTGGAAGACCTTCCGGGAGTGTGTTTCTTCGTAGTCATAGAGGTCTAAAAGATTACCGCACTCGTATGAAACCTCAGTATGAAGAACCGGCGAATATCGGTAGGAACCGTCTTTGTCACGACTTGCAGGGCACCACTGCCCTATTTCAATAAATATTGCACTCCCTAAAATATTTGCGCTGGCCATCCGTCTACACCTGTAGATGAGTGAAATTCCAAGCAACTGGACGATTATCGAGCAAGATCAGCTCCTCTCCCAGGCACTTGAGAGAGATCGCCCTAGACTGCGCAGCTTTATCCGTAAGCACGTAGCCGATACAGGTGAAGCCGAGGACATACTTCAAGATGTTTTCTACGAACTCCTTGAGGCGTATCGCCTGATGAAGCCCGTAGAACATGTAACCGCGTGGCTCTATCGTGTGGCGCGAAATCGCATGATCGATCTTTTTCGAAGGAGTAAGCCAAGTTCGCTCAACAATCCGGTGTCGGCAGAAGATGAGGGCGACACGCTGGAAGACCTTCTTCCCTCAGCGGACGCGGGTCCGGAAGCCGCCTACGCTCGGAGCCTTCTTCTCGATGCGCTGGACGAGGCTTTGGAGGAGTTGCCTGAGGCACAACGTGAGGTGTTCGTTGCCCATGAATTGATGGGCCAGAGTTTCAAAGAGATATCCGCGGAGACAGGTCGAAGTGTCAACACGCTGCTCTCGCGCAAACGCTACGCAGTAATGCATTTACGCGAAAGTCTGCAATCGATCTACGAAAATTTTGGAAAGAAATAAGGAGTTAGATATGGGACGCCATCCGATACTTAAGGGAATTAGAATCGCGATCTCCGTTGTCATCGCCGTCATTGTGTTTGGCTTCATCGTCAAAAGCCTATGGAATGTCCTCATTCCACCAATCTTTGGATGGCACACGATCACCTTCTGGCAGGGAATTGGGCTGCTTCTGCTGAGCAAGATTCTCTTCGGCGGATTCCATCGCCATGGTGGGGGGCGTAACCGCTGGAGGCAACGCATGAAGGACCGTTGGGAGAACATGACCCCGGACGAGCGCGACAAGTTCCGCCGTGGAATGCGTTGTGGACGCGGTCCCTTCACCGCGTCTGCGGAGACTCAGATATGAATGACCTCGACGCAAGCCCCAGCAAAAGTGCAGAAGAGGTAGAGCTCGGAATATGCTACAGAGACCCTGTATCGCTAAGACGCTACAGCCAGTCCAATGTCGACTACAGCGAACGTCTTGTCGAGCTTGAGATGGAGAATTTGCGCCTGCATCGCCTTGTTGCAGAGCTGCTGATCAAAAACCAGCAGCTCCGCAAGCCGGTCTAGAGGCGCAAATACACTTTAGCGATGCCAGTGCATCTTCCAGCCGAGATATTTGTTGCCTGCTTCGTAAACGTGAGCTGCGGTGGTTGAGAAGTTGGCAGCGACGTGGTGTTCAAACCCGTTCTCGCAGATGTATCTCAACAACTCCTGCATCTTCGGGATTTCAACGACACCGGCTCCGCCAAAGGTGTGGAGCGGGTCGTTTGTGAAGGCGCCCTCGCCAACGTAGCCGGTGATCTGTCCGGCGAAGTCATCGGTTGAAAAGCGGGCGAAGCTCATTGCTCCGGCCTTCACCGTTCCGTCGAGAGTGCCGTGCGTGTTCTCTTTGCCTACGGTGCCAGCGATGATCTGCTGGAAGTCCATCTTCACTCCCTCATTGAAAAAGTGCTTGGGCAGGTTTGAACAATGGAAACATACAGCCTTGTCCGGATTGTCGCCGTAGTTGTTGTTCCAGTCCAGTAGTGCGCTGGGTGTTTCGCTGGCCAGCGTCAACGCATACATACTCAGGGTGCCCAGCACGTCTACCTCGCAGGCGGAAGGAATCAGATTCTCGCTCATCATGCTCATCACGGTGCAGGGAACGATGCCGAGGAACTCTTCGATCGAGGTCCAGCACTGCACCGCACTTACGGTGAGTTCGCTGGCGGCCATCCACTGGTCGATCACCGCGCCCAGCTTCGCCATCTTCAGCAGTGCAGCGTCAGGCGTCTCTCCGACCGGGATGTACTTCCTGATTGCTGCGAGCTTCGTCTGCGCAGCGTCGTCGGTATCGTTCATGCGTCCGATTCGCCCCATCACTTCGCTGAGATCGAGCGTTTCGACGGTGATGCCAGAGCGTTCCAGCAATTTTTCTGAGTAGCGAACTGTGTTGAATGCCGTGGGCCGCGCTCCAATTGCGCCGAAGCGCACGTTCTTCAGGCCACGCACGACGCGGCAGACGCCCGAAAACCATTCAAGGTCAGCCTTGAATTCCTTTGAGTCCGGAGCCTCTGTGTGCAGCTTCGTCAGAGAGTAGGGAATGCCGTACTGTTTCAGGTTGTTGCAGATCGACATCTTGCCGCAGAAGCTGTCGCGCCGAAACGCAATCGTCATCTTGCCGGCGTGGTCAGGAGTCGCTTGAATCAGCACTGGTACCTGAAGGTTAGCTAGCCGCAGCGCATCGGCGAGGCCGCGCTCTTCACCGAAGTTCGGCAGCGTAATGATGATTCCGTCGATCTCAGCCGCGTGCTTTTTGAATAACTTCGCGCACTTCTTCGCATCCTCATAGGTCTCGACTGCTCCGTGCGCGGTCTCCTCTGGTTTGAGGACAATGGGCTTGATTCCCGCGGCCTCGAGCGCTGCGATCATCTCGAGCCGTCCGCTGGTGGCGAGGTGACTCGGAAAAAATCCACGGTTACCTACAATCACGCCCATTGTCATTTGCTTTGCCATAATGCTCCTCAGTCCGTCTCAGCCCCCGCGGGGGTCTTGGTCTTAGTAGTCCATTCACACATCGCCTCGGTTATACCTTCGTTCCGCGGCACTTCAACAATTTCTATGCCCTGCCAGGGCGAAACCGGATTGAATAAAAAGCACCGAACACGGTTAGCACCACTCCCCACCACAATGTAGGGTGTAGCGACTCGAGCCATGGCAATAGCACTTCGTTCGCAGGTGGATGGTTGAACTCTGCAACTCCTGTGACCACAAGCACCAGGCCATAGGCCAACATCAAGATGCCGCAGAAGAACCAGATCGACAGTTCAGCCGACTCAATCTCGCGCTCTTTCTCATCCATAACTCTGCCACCTCTACCAAAAGATCAGGTTCAAAATAAAGAAGACGACGATGACGATGATGGCCCAGAAGATCGGCTTCTGCCAGATCGTCGTTGCCCCATCGTCAGGGATTGGCGTCACACCATAGACAAGTCCCGCGAGTTGCGCGGTTGGCACCGGTTTAGTCATCAGACTCACTACTACTGTGACGACTACGCAGATAATCCAGCTCCACAACGCGCGATAGAGATTTTCGGCCATCGGCTTCGCATTCGCACTCATGGCGATGTAGCGAAGAGCGCCGGCATCTCCTTGCACCCAGATAAACATTCCGACCGAAGAGACGGTTCCCGCCAGCAAGCCGAGAAAACCTCCCATATGCGTTGCACGCTTCCACAGCATGCCAAGGATCACCGTGCCGAACAGCGGAGCGATAAAGAAGCTGAACAGCGCCTGCACGTAATCCATGATGCTGGCGGCGTTCATGACGAGGTACGCGGTGCCGATCGACACCAACATGCCGATTACTGTCGACCAGCGTCCCATTGCGACATAGTGCTTATCGCTAGCCTTTTTGTTGATGAATGCGCCGTAGAGGTCATAGGTCCAGACGGTGGAGAACGCGCTGACGTTTCCCGCCATGCCGCTCATGAATCCGGCGATCAGGGCAGTGATGCCAAGACCGAGCAGTCCAGGGCCACAATAACGGATTAGCATCAACGGCAGCACTTCGTTGTAACTATGCTGTCCTGTCGTGGCTGCCACGCTCTCGGGAACCAGGTGCATGATGCTGCCATCAGCGTTCTTCAACACCGCCAGCGCCAGCAGCCCAGGCAAAATAACGATAAAAGGCACGGCCATTTTGAACGCCGCGCCGATCACTGGAGCCAGTTTGGCCGA
Organism: Tunturiibacter lichenicola; assembly: GCF_051013355.1. Lineage (GTDB taxonomy): Bacteria > Acidobacteriota > Terriglobia > Terriglobales > Acidobacteriaceae > Edaphobacter > Edaphobacter lichenicola_F. Next base: position 4,116,408 of record NZ_CP132944.1, read on the forward strand.
ACGTAGATTATTTGCGCTCAATACCCGCTGGACCACAAGAAAGTCGGTTGTCCAATATCCGAAGCTGATCACGAAGCCCAGCCCAAAGACGATTCCTGTCCAGTGCACTCCCATTGGGTTGTCTTTGAAGCTGCCCAGCGTGCTCCACATGTGCCCGTAGTCCGTTGTCCCAACGTTGACGGCGATCTGTGCCTTCAGCTTTGTCCATCCACCGGCTTCGATGAGGCCGAGGATCGGAATCATTGCGGCGCCAGCCCAAATCAACACAAACTGAAGTACTTCATTGATGATCGCCGACCGCAAGCCACCTAGCATCACGTATAAAGCAACCGTCGCTGCGCCCACCCAGATGCTAAAGCTAATGTTCCATCCAAGCACTGTCTTCATCACGAGTGCCATGGCGTACATATTGACGCCACTCATCAGGATGGTCATCACTGCAAACGAGACGGCTGATACTGCCCGCGCCCCTTCGCCGAACCGAAGCTGCAGGTAGCCGGGCACGGAGTGGGTCTTCGAGATGTAGTAGAACGGCATCATCACGATGCCGAGAAACAGCATCGCCGGGATCGCCCCGATCCAATACCAGTGCGCCGCCAGAATGCCATACTGATACGCCGCGCCGGCCCATCCCATCAGCTCCAGCGAACCGAGGTTGGCCGACACAAAACTCAGCCCGGCGATCCACGCTGTCATCTCGCGGCCAGCCAGGAAGAAGTCTTCGCTGGTATTTGCCTTGCCCTTTGCGTAAAAGCCGATGAAGACAACCAAAGCGAAATAAAGCACCAGGATGAGAATGTCAACGGGCGCCAATCTCGTCAGTTGTTGGTTCAGGAGCAAAATCGCTGCAGAAGCGTGCATTGGTCAGATCCCCGGGTAAACGTTATCTCGTGCGGAGAAGCAATTGCTGAAACGTCTACCTCTCTCCATTGAAGCTTTATACGGTCGCTGCAGAATCTTTTCGGTACACCACACGGGAATTACCCTTTCAGGATGGTGGGACCGAGAACTGTCGAACGTTGCAACTATACAACAATGATTTCGCCACAAGACAGATCAATCCTCTATCTTTCCGATCTGCACCGTAAGGACGAGACAGTTTCCCTATCTCTCGCCTTGCAATTGAGCCATCTTCGCTCTGCTTTGCATCACTTCTCTTCAACCGCTAATCTATCTGACAAGGGCTTATAAGCTCCAAGGAGAATCTATGAAAATTCGCAAGTTAGAGGCCGTGCTTCTGGCATCTGCGCTCACTATTTCCATGTCGGCCGGCCTCGCTCTCGCGCAGGACGTTGCCACCGATACGAAAAAGGCTGCCGATAAGACAGCAGACGGCACCAAGACAGTAGCGCACAAGACCGCCAGCGGCACCAAAACGGCTGCCGATAAGACGGCAGACGGCACCAAGACAGTAGCGCATAAAACTGCCAGCGGCACCAAAACAGCTGCCGACAAGACCGCGGATGGCACCAAGACAGTTGGTAAAGATATTGGTCATGGGACCAAAACCGCTGCCAAAGACACGGTCCACGGGACCGAAAAGCTCGGTGACAAGATCGCAGGTAAGCCCACACCGCAGTAGCGCTGTGGCAACCTGGCTTCCGATAACTCCTCAGGTCTCGAGATCGAGCTTGAGGAGTTTCCTGCTTTAAAGTGCTCACAAGCTAACCGCACGAACGTTTGTCGGACGAGGGCCCGCTCTTCAGATTGGGTGGTATGTCTCACGGGCATTGTGATTTGGCCATATCACTGCCGCTGCCAGCGTAACGAGAGCAACCCAGTACAGATCAGCGCCCAACAAGTGCATAATCTGCATCCACACCGGTGCCAGCAGTGCGACATCTGCTAGCCCTAACAAAAACTGAAACCCGAGCGATCCCAAAACCAGCCCTGCGAGTCGTCCAGCACCGGTCCGCCTCGCCTGAGCCACCAGCCAAAAGACGAACAGAGCCGCTATGACCGCACTCGCCGGGTGGACACCTCTCAACCGCAGGATCCACGGCGCACCTGCGGCAAAGTCCTGAGCAAACGCCGCCCGCAGAGAGGAAGCAGGGAAGAGCGTATCTCCCAAAGCTGCGAGCGAACCGCTCACTCCGACGATCAGAGTCGCCGCCAACCCCAATAGCGCCCAGAGCTTCTTTGCACCGTGAGCGCCCAGTTCCCGGCTGGTTTGCCCCGTACCGAGGAGCGTCGCCGTCAGCGTCAGCGCAGCTAACAGCAGCAGCGTATTGCTGAGATGGACCGACAGCAACACCACCCGCCCCACGGATTGATTGCCGGTCACGTATCCCAGCTTCACCAGCAACGCGCCAAGAAACGCCTCATTCAGCAGGAGCACCATTGAAATCACTGCCAGCGTTCGCGCCGCCTGCCCCTTCACGGTCCCCCGAAACGTCCATACCAGCAGCCCAATTACAAGAAACGTCGAGCCACCCGTCATACACCGGTGCGTGAACTCGATGATCGTGTCGACGCGCGGAGAAAGCGGAATTACCTGACCGTTGCACAGCGGCCAATGATTTCCGCAGCCAGCGCCCGAGCCCGTCGCGCGTACCAGCGCGCCCCATAGGACAACCAGCACGTTGTACGCCACCACGACCCACGCAAATCTCACGAGTGCCCGAGACACCTCAGGCCTCATCGTCAATTTCATCGGCACCGTTACCGCACCAGTCGCAGCCATATCCTTATTCTACGCAAGCTCCGTAGCAATGTTTCTCTACTGCGCGCCAGTACGAGCGAGTCCGGACTTCTATCCGTTTGCCAACTCTTTGGCACGCTGGGTCGCCCTCTTCACCGCTTTGATTAAGGTCACCCGCAGGCCACCTTCTTCGAGCTCGAGAATTCCATCGACGGTACATCCTGCCGGTGTCGTCACCGCGTCCTTCAACAGCGCCGGATGGTATCCCGTCTCGAGCACCATTCGAGCCGAACCGAGCGTTGTCTGTGCCGCCAGCAACGTCGCGATGTCCCGCGGAAGCCCAACGTTCACGCCGGCTTCAGCGAGCGCCTCGATGATGATGTAAAGGAACGCCGGCCCCGATCCCGACAAGCCGGTCACTGCGTCCATGTGTTTTTCATCGACGACAACAGTTCGGCCTACCGTCTGAAAGATCCGCTGCGCAACGGCCATCTGTTCCGCCGAAACAAAGCGACCGCTACAGAGTGCAGTGATTCCCGCAGCCAGCATCGCGGGAGTGTTTGGCATCGCACGAATCACCGGCAACTCGCAGCCAGCGCCATCCTCGATGCTCCGCGTCTTCACCGAAGCCGCGAATGAAAGCACCAGCTTCTCCGGCGTCAATGCAGGCTTGATCACCTCGATCAACGCCGGGACCTGAATCGGCTTCACGCCCAGCAAAATCACATCGGCCTGTTGCGCAGCAGCGAGATTGTCGGTCGTTACCTCGACCCCGAACTGTGCGGAAAGGGCCTGCGCACGTTCAGCATGATGCACGGTGGCGAAGATCTGCTCCGGTGCCAGCAGGTTGTTCTTCAGAAAGGCCTGCAGCAAAATGCCGCCCATCTTGCCTGCTCCCAGCACCGCGACCCGCAACTCCGGCATCACCGGCGGCGGAACCGAAACCTCATAGCTCTCACTCATCCCCAAAGGCTATCAGACCCTACTTCTTCTGTGCCGCGATCCAGGCGTCTATGCGCCGCTCGAGCACATCCATTGGCAGCGCACCAGAGTCCAGCACCTGATCATGAAATGCTCGGATGTCAAACTTCGGTCCCAGCTCTGTTTTGGCTCTGTCCCTAAGCTCCAGAATCTTTAACTGGCCCATCTTGTATCCAAGCGCCTGTCCCGGCCACGCAATATAGCGGTCGACCTCTGCCTGAATGTTGGTCTCATCGATGGCCGAGTGTTCATGGAAGTAATCCACCATCTGCTGCCGCGTCCAATGCTGCGAGTGAACGCCGGTGTCGACGACCAGTCGTATGGCACGCCAGATATCCGCCTCCAGCCGGCCGTAGTCGCTATAAGGATCTTTGTAGAAGCCGATGTCCTTGCCAAGGCGTTCGCTATAGAGTCCCCAGCCTTCGGTATACGCCGTGTAGTAGGTAAATTTGCGGAACTCCGGCAATCCTGTCAGCTCCTGCGCGATTGAGATCTGCAGATGGTGCCCCGGAACGCCTTCGTGATACGACACCGCCTCGACGGGAGCCAGCGATCGTTCTGCAAAGTTATAAGTGTTCACATCCACTCGTCCCGGCCTGCTCCCATCGGGCGTGCCGTTATCGTAGAACGCCGCGGCCTGGTCCTTTTCTATGAACGCCGGCATCTGCACTACTTCGAGCGGAGCCTTTGGCAGTCGTCCGAACAGCTCAGGCAACTTTGGCTTCATGCCCGCAAGGTACGCTTTGTAGCTATCAATCAACGCATCCGCGGATGTGGGGTGTTCCTTTGGATTCGTCTTGAGTGCGGCGCTGAAGCTCTTGATATCGGAGAAGCCCAGACTCTTCACGATCGCCAGCATCTCGGTCTCATCGCGCTTCACTTCATCAAGTCCGATCTGGTGGATCTCCGCAGCCGATTTATTCAACGTCGTGCTCTGCCGAATGCGGAACGCATAGTACGCATCTCCATCCGGGATGACCGATACACCAGGCTCCTTGCGCGACTTCGGTATATATTCAGCCTTCAAAAACCCTGCAAACCGTTTGTACGAAGGCAACACATCGGTCGAGATGGCTGCAAGCAGCTCCGTCGAGATTCGCTTCTGTTCCTCAGCACTCACGATCTTAGGAAACTTCTTCAATGGAAGCGCAAACGGGCTCTCCTCCGGCTTCTGATCCGCCAGAGTTTGGGTCTGTACCAGCACCTTCTCCATCAGGTACTGCGGCGGCACACGACCTTCATCCGCGCCCAGCTGCATGTTTGTCATGATCTGCGAGAAGGCAGTCGGGACCTTCTTCATCCGCTTAATGTAATCGTCGTAGTCTTTGACGGAGTCGAACTGCAACCTGCTCGGAAGCTGCGGAAGATCGGTATGAAAGCCGTTGAACTGATTTACTGGCATCTCCCATTCTTTGAACTTCGCTCCTTGCTGATCGTCGATCAGGGAGCGCAGCATCAGCTCAGACGACAGCTTCTCCTGGTCGGTCAAGCCGGTCGTATCGATCTCACCCAATCGCTGGATGTACTCCAGCCCCTTTGCCAGCGAGGCATTGACCGCTTTGACCGAATAGTCGGTCAATTGATCGTTGTAGCGTTTGTCGCCGATCGACGAGGCAAACTCCGGCGAAAGCCTCAGCCGATCCTCCCATATCTCGGCCAACAAAGCGGACAGCGCTTTGCTTCGCGCTTCTACCGATGGAGACGCCGGTTCTACGGCCGTCAGCTTGGGATATTTCTGTGCCACACCCGGCGCGATACCCAGACAGCAAGCCACGACTAACCCGCCCGCTCGACCCAACAAGAATCTAGTTATTTCCATCCTGTCAGTCTATCGCGACAGCCCGAAGATTCATTGGTACATCCCGAGCAGCTTTCCTGTCCGAGCTATTGCAGGGTGTTTGGAGATACTGCATCCAACATCCGGTAGAGCGTCGATCGGCTGATTCCAAGCACCTCTGCGGCTCGCAGTTTATTTCCGCGACAGTCCTTCAACACCCTCAGCACATGCTGATCCACAACATCCTGAAGTCGAGCACTCTCCCCCGCACCTCCGGTCGTCGAGTCGGACACAGTTACATCCGCAAGCGGCGGCAGGTGATGCGGTTCAAGCACGCTCCCTTCAACCTGAAGCAGGCTGTTCCGCAACACGCTCTCCAGCTCCCGTACATTCCCGCGCCAGCGATACCCCAGCATCCGCTCCATCGCGTTATGAGAGAGTTTGGGTGCCGTCCTGCCGTAGAGCAGGGCAAATCTGTCTAGAAAACGCTTAGACAACTCGGGAAGATCGTCCATGCGAGTGCGCAGTGGCGGAACAACGATCTCGACCGTGGCAAGCCGTTGGTACAGATCCTGCCGAAAGCGACCGGCAGACGCCAGAATCCTCAGGTTCTCGCTTGTTGTGGCGATCATCCGCACGTCCGGCCGCTGACCCTCCAGGTGGCTCTGTGCCAGCTCATGCCGTCTCAAAATCCGCAGCAGGCGAAGCTGCGAATCCAAAGGCATCTCACTAATTCCGTCGAGAAAAAGTGTCCCACGCTGAGACATTCTCACGAGGCGATCGAAGGTATCGCCAGAAGCCGCGCTCTCTCCTTCGCGCTCATTCAAACTAGCGAGTGAATCCTCAAGCGCTGCTGCATGGCATGTCACAAACGGTCCACTGGAGCCCAGGCTCATCTCATGCAGTGCATGGGCCACTAGCTCCTTTCCTGTTCCCACCTCTCCACTCACCAGTACGGTGCGAAAGTGAGGCCCGATCCGCTGCACTTGCAGCCTTAAACGCCGCATCGCGGCACTGTTGCCAACTATCTCGAACTCGCTCGGACGGGGGGACCGTACTTCGACGGGTCCAGGGGGAGGATCGATGAAATACGAAGCATGAGTTCGGGAGATCGACATGGCTTCTCCCTACATCGGCAAATTCGGCTTTTTGTTGAGGCTCAAAGACGCAAAAAAGCCGGAGACCGTATCCAGCAGCGGGTCTCCGGCTCTTTGTTTTGTGTAACTAGCGAACTAGGCAGTCGTCGGGGCGCAGTAGGTATCAAATGCGCGCTGCAACTCCTGAGCGATCGCCGGAGCGGTCGAGGTCTCGATCGCCGAGCGCTGCATCAGGTACACCAACTGGCCATCGCGCAGAATCGCAATCGCGGGCGAGGTCGGCGGATGTCCACCAAAGTAGCTGCGAGCCTTCTCGGTTGCTTCGCGATCCTGTCCTGCGAACACCGTCACCGCGTGGTCAGGCTTGGCAGTGTGCTGCATCGCCAGACGAACTCCCGGACGCATCTTGCCAGCCGCACAACCGCAGATGGAGTTCACTACCACCATCGTCGTTCCCGGCTTTGCAACGGCTGCATCCACCTCGGCCGCACTGCGGACCTCCGTCAAGCCAGCGCGTGTCAACTCCTCGCGCATCGGAATCACCATAATTTCTGGATACATAACACTCTCCCTTTAACCCTTTTTTTCGCGGGTAAAAGCCGCGCTTCCCTCGATTGTACGGTCTTCGCCCCCGCTCCGCCAATCGCGCGTGCCAGCCCTGCCCGCCAGTGTTGTACTCTCAAACCCGTGCCATCTACCGCGATCCGTATCCAGGAGCATGTCTTGCTGGCTCCTTACACCACCCTCCGCATCGGCGGTCCGGCTCGTTTTTTCTGCGAAATTACCGCCGAATCCGAGCTGCTCGAAGCGGTCACCTTCGCCCGCGAGCGCAATCTGTCTCTCTTCGTCCTTGGCGGCGGCAGCAATCTCCTGGTTAGCGACGGCGGCTTCGATGGCCTGATCCTTCACATGGCCATCGCCACACCAAACCAGACAAACTTAGAAGGCAGTACCCTCGACGTCACCGCCGCCGCCGGCACCGACTGGAACGCCTTCGTCCTCTCCCTCTGCGAGCAGTCCTTTAGCGGCGTAGAGTGCCTCGCCGGCATTCCCGGCAGTGTCGGCGGCACGCCTGTCCAGAACGTCGGAGCCTATGGTCAAGAGGTCGCCGACACGATAACGCAAGTCCGAGCCCTCGACCTCGAAACTCTCTGCTTCGTCACCCTCAGCCACGAGCAGTGCCGTTTCGCCTATCGCAGCAGCATCTTCAACACCACGCATCGCGGACGCTACATCGTCACTCAGGTCACCTTTCGCTTCAACCGCACTGCAAGCCCGCGTCTCACCTACGCCGATCTCACACGCCACTTTGCGGGCCAGTCACCCACTCCAATCGAGATCTACCACGCCGTCCGCGAGATCCGTCACAGCAAGGGAATGTTGATCGTCGAGGGCGAAGCAGACTGCCGCAGTGCAGGCTCGTTCTTCAAAAATCCTGTCGTCCCCGAATCCGTCCTAACCGATATAGCGACCAACCTTCAACTTCCGGCCGACAAAATCCCCCACTGGCCTGCCGGGCCATCTCTCATCAAGCTTCCCGCAGCGTGGCTTCTCGAAAAGGCAGGCTTCACAAAAGGTTTTCAACTCGGCAACGCCGGTATCTCCTCCCGGCACACGCTGGCTCTCATCAACAGGAGTAACGCCAGCGCCGCCGACATACAGAATCTGCGCAACACTATCCAGCAAGAAGTGAACATACGTTTTCATATCCAGTTAGAGCAGGAGCCAGTTCAACTAGGCCGTTGATCCAGCCCTGAGCCGCTCCATCAGCCTTCGTCGCTCCTCCGCGAGCACAACCTCGACTGGCCCTTGCTCGATCACCTGTCCGTCCGCCATCCTGACAACATCCGCGGCCAACAGATAGCACTCGCCCACGTCATGCGACACCGACAGTACCGGAACCTTCCAGCGTGCCAGCCAGCTACGGAGCTCCAGCGCAAGATCATCCCTCAAGATCTCGTCCAATCCGGCGAATGGTTCATCCAGCAGGAGCAAAGCTTTGTCCGGACCGTCGAAGGCCACAGCCGCTGCCATCGCCCGCGCAACCGACACCCTCTGCCGCTCGCCGCCACTGAGTTTTGTCACGTCACGCTCCGCCAGGGTCGTCAGCCGCATCAGTCCGAGGACTTCGTTCAACACTTGCTCTTCGTCCGCAGGGTGCGAGCGCCAAGCCATTCCATAAAGAACATTCTCCCGCACGCTCATGTTAGGAAACAACCTCGCCGCCTGAGCTGCGCTGCGCACCGGTCTCAAGTGCGCCGGCATAAACACACCTTCTTTGGTGCTCACCAGCAACCGCTCCATCGGTCCGTAGACGATACGCCCCGCATCCGGGCGTACGAATCCCGCGATCGCCCTCAACACTGTTGTCTTGCCACTCCCCGAAGGTCCGAACAGCACGGTCCACGGCTGCGTCAACACAAAGTTCAACTTGAGCGAGACCGTTCCCACTCGATGCTCTATCTCCACCGTCAACAGATGCTCCGGCAGCTTATCGGACAATGTCAGCCTGCCTTCCATCTGTCTTCCGCACACTCGGTAAAAGATAGATGACCATCAGGGCGACAATCGCAAACGCGACCAGCACCAATGCAGTCCGATTCGCCGCAGCGTAGTTTCCTTCCTGAACCAGATCGTAGAGCGAGATCGAAAGTGTTCGAGTCGCTCCCGGAATATTTCCGCCCAGCATCAGCACCACGCCGAACTCGCCGACCGTATGCGTAAACGCGAGAATCGCACTCGTGAGCAGGGAAGCGCGTGCCATCGGCAACACCACCGACACGAAGACCTTCGCCGGTGGCGCCCCCAACCCAGCGGCAGCCTCGATAAATCCTCGGTCCACCGCCTGAAATCCAGCCACCAGCGGCTGCACCGCAAAAGGCAAGCTATAAAGAATCGACCCAACAAGCAGCCCGCCAAAGCTGAATGCCAGCGGATGACCCAGTACACGCATCAGCAGACGCCCAGGTGCTGTCATTGGCCCCAACGCGACCAGCAGATAAAACCCAATTACCGTGGGCGGCAACACCAGTGGCAGCGCCACAACCGCCTGCACCAGAGCACGCCCGGCCCCGTGTCCTGAAGCCACCCACCATGCCAGTGGCAGTGCAACCACCAGCAGAATCGCCGTCGTCCCCACGGCCAGCCGCAACGTTAACCAGAGCGCCTCAAAATCCATACAGCGCCAGTCTATGACAAGTGTGGATACTCACTGACACTTGAGAGGACGCGCGCAACAAACGGCTACTTCACAGCACCCAGCCCAAGCGTGCTGAGCTTCCCCTGCACCGCAGGCGACAACATCCAGGCAAGAAAGGCCTGCGCGTCCCCCTTTCGGTCGGAGTTCTTCATGATCACCGCGCACTGGTGGATCTCCGAATACTGCGACGTCGGTACCAGCACATACGTTCCGATCTCCTTGAAGTGCTGCGAACTCGCAGCCGTCAGCGAGATCAGTCCCAACTGCGCATTGCCCGACTCCACAAACTGTGCCGTCTGAGCGATGTTCTCCCCAACGACAAAGTGTGGCGCAACCTCATCGTAGATATGCATCCGGCGCAACGCTTCTGCCGCAGCCCTGCCATACGGAGCATGCAGTTCGTTCGCAATCGCAACCGTCTTCACCCGTGGATCGGTCAGGCGCTCCAGGCTTAGCGGTAGTAGCTGTGAATCCTTCCGTGCCCACAGCACCAACGTCCCATTCGCATACGGTATCGGCGCAGAGCCTTCGGCCAATCCTGCCGCGACAACCTTCTCCGGATAAGTAAAATCAGCACCGAGAAAGACATCCATCGGAGCACCGTTCAAAATCTGCGTCGCCAGCGTCGACGAAGACCCGAAGCTCACCACCAACTTCACTCCAGTCGCTTTTTCATACTCTTGAGCCAACACCGGCATCACAGGCTGAAGATCCGCAGCAGCAGCTACCCGCAACTGCTTCTGTCCCCACGCATCCGTTCCGCTCACCATCAAACCGCAACACATCACAAGGCACACAAAGGCAGCGCACGCACTCCGCCCTTTACGATAGGCTAGTAGAGACCATGAAAGTAGCAACACATCACCTTAGATGCACCGAATGCGCTACCGTCATCCAAAATGACGCAGTCAGCAGCAACTTCCGCTGCCCGCTGTGCAATGGTCTCTACGAAGTCCTCTACTCATGGTCTGAGGGGCCAACCAGCCCCGAGAGCCGCCTCCCCAATCCCAGCGCGCTCCGCTGGCTCTGGCAGGAGCGCCGCTCTTCTACGATGGCGGTTGACCAGTCCGGCGTCTGGCGCTTCCGCGATCTGCTTCCCATCGTCGACGATCTCGAAAAAGTCGTCACCCTGCGCGAGGGCAATACGCCTCTCTACGATCTTCCCCGCTGCGCCAAAGCCGCCGGTATCGACTGGCTCCTCGCGAAGCATCAGGGCATGAACCCTACCGGGTCCTTCAAGGACACCGGCATGACCGCCGCGCTCTCCGTCGCCGCGCAGCGTGGCTTCGAGTGGGTCGCCTGCGCTTCCACCGGCAACACCTCCGCCGCCATGGCCGCCTACGCTGCCCGCGCCGGCCTCCGCAGCATCGTCTTCATCCCGGAAGGCAAGATCGCCTGGGGGAAGCTCTCTCAGTCGATGGACTACGGCGCCCTCACCATCCAGCTCAAGACCGACTTCGACGGCTGCGTAAAAATTCTTGGCGAACTGGTCCAGAAGTTCCCAATCTACCTCTTAAACTCCGTCAACCCCTACCGCCTTGAAGGCCAAAAAACTCCAGCCTTCGAGATGGTCGAGCAGATGGACTGGCAGGTCCCCGAACACATTGTGGTCCCAGGCGGAAATCTCGCGAACTCCGCCGCCCTCGCCAAAGGCTTTTCCGAGATGTTCCAGCTCGGGCTGATCCCCCGCAGACCCAAGATCAGCATCATCCAGGCCGAGGGGGCCAACCCTCTCTACCGCTGGTTCATCGACTCCAACCGGGAGATGAAGCCCGTCACGGCCGACACACGCGCCACCGCCATCCGCATCGGCAACCCGGCCTCCTGGCGCAAAGCTGCTAAAGCCATCGACGAACTCGGCGGCTGGTGCGAGCAGGCCTCGGAGCAGGAGATTGCCTTGGCCAAGGCCGAGATCGGTGCAGAGGGAATCGGCTGCGAACCCGCCTCAGCGGTCACTCTCGCCGGCCTCAAAAAGCTCGTCGCTCTCGGAAAAATCACTCCAGAAGAGCGCGTCGTCCTCATCCTCACCGGCCACACCCTCAAAGACTCCGCCTACACCATCGACTACCATCGCAACGAGCTCTTCACCGACGCTGAAAACGCCCAGCTTAGTCAAGCCGAACGGATCCAGCACGCGGCTCTTCGCAAGGCCCCCATCGTCCTTGAAGCCGACCCAAGCCTGGTCCTCCGCACCCTTGAATCGCACATGAACCAGCCGCAGCCAGCATGACCGTACCGATCTCTAGTCCAATCAAGCCACTGCACCTTCGCCTCCCCGCAACCTCAGCCAACCTCGGTCCCGGCTTCGACGCCCTTGGCCTGGCCATGGCTCTCTATCTCACCATCGACGCCAGCGCAGCGGAGGACTTCCATATCGTAGCCACCGGCCGCAATGCCGATCAGTGCGCTCGCATCGAAGACAATCTCATCCTCACTACCTACATCGATGTACTTGCAAACGCAGGCGTTCTGGCCCGCAGATTACATCTAAAACTTCACAATGAGATCCCCCTCGGGATGGGCTGCGGCTCCAGTGCCTCCGCGCTTTTAGCGGGAGTTCTGCTTGCCAATCACTTTGGCGGCTTGAATTGGACCGACCAACAGATTCTTGAAGAAGCCTGTACTCGCGAAGGTCATCCCGACAACGTCGCGGCGTGTTTTTTTGGCGGAATGACTGTATCGGCGGTCAAGCAAGATGCAGTCGTGACAGCCACTTGCGGTCAAAATTTGTCATGGGGCCTCACTCTGGCACTGCCCTCTGTAAGCCTCGACACTCCAAAAGCTCGAGCCCTGCTTCCAGCAACCTACTCTCGGGAAGATACCGTCGCCAACATTCAATCGACAGCACTTCTGGTAGCTGCCTTCGCTCAAGGGCGTGGCGACCTCCTCCGCGCGGCGATGCAGGACCGCCTGCACCAGCCCTACCGCATGGAAGCGTGCCCGCTTCTCCCTCAGCTGCTATCACTTACGGAAAATCCCGCAATCCTTGGCGTAGCTCTCAGCGGAGCAGGCCCGTCCGTCCTGCTCATCACCGAAGTGGAGTCGGCACCAGCACTTCCAGCTATCATCCGCCAGACCGCGGCAGATCAATCCCTTGAAATCATCCAGACACGCATCGCTTCGGGCGCAATTCGAGCCTGAAACCGCCACCGCCAACACTCAAAAGGACTTAATAACAAAGTACAGTCGGTAACTTAAATTGGTATTACCTAAGATTTCTTTACGAAACGCAAAAACCTCCGTACCTTAGCCGTGTGGGCAGTTCTGGGGAGGGCTGCTACGCCGCCCGTTGACCTCTGCATCAGAGGTCCGGGCGTTTGCTTTTTAACCCTGTAACTTCGGTCTGAAACTCCTGGTTCAGAATTGCATCTATTATTGAGAAGACTGCGCTGCACCGGATGGGTGTAACAAGTGCAGAGCAATCTGGAGGAAGCTAAATGGCAGGACAGTACGTCACCGAAGTAAACGATGCAAACTTTGAAAAGGATGTTCTCCAGTCGGCAGAGCCCGTTCTGGTAGATTTTTGGGCTGCCTGGTGCGGTCCTTGTCGCGCTCTCGCCCCGGTCGTCGATGAAGTTGCCACCCACTATCATGGCAAGCTCAAGGTCATGAAGATGGACGTTGACTCCAACACGGCCACCCCGATGCGTTATGGCATCCGCGGCATCCCCGCCCTGCTCATCTTCAAGGATGGCAAGGTTGCGGAGCAGATCGTCGGGTTCGTCCCCAAGGACACCATCGACAAGTCTGTGAATAAAGTTTTGGCCTAAGCGCCAGTTGTACTTATTTGGGGACACATCGAACGGCCCGGATCGAGTTCATCTCGCCGGGCCGTTTCGTCTGCTCGCCACACAGCGGAGCGCCGCAATTACCCCTCAAAACCCCCTGAAATCAGCCCTGATAAACTCAAGCCTTAATGCTTGAGTGGATGCTCTTTCGCGTGATCATGGTGGCCTTTTTCATTCTGGCCAGCAGCTTCTTCGTGGCTGCCGAGTTCGCCCTGGTCAGCGTCCGCGAGACCCGCATCCAGCAACTCATCGCCCTTGGCCGACCCGGCGCCCGCACCGCCCTCAAACTAAAACACTCCATCGACGAGTTTCTTCCAGCCGTCCAGCTTGGTGTGACCGTCGCCGGCCTCGCCCTCGGCTGGATCGGCGAGCCAGCCGTCGTCGATATCATCCTCAACCTTGGCTCGAACTGGCTGCACCGCCTCCCGCCCCATTCGCTGCTCTACGCCCACACCCTCGCCGTCATCATCTCCTTCTCGTTGATCACTTACTTCGAAGTGCTCCTCGGTGAACTCGTCCCGAAGTCCCTCGCGCTCCAGCGTGCCGAGCGCATCGCCCTTGCCGTCGCTGGCCCGATGGACGTCTTCATCCGCATCACCCGCCCCATCGTGCGCCTGATGAACACCTCAGCGGCCATCGTCCTCAGGCTCTTCCGCGCCCCTCTGCGCGGCGAAGGCGCCGTCCACTCCCCGGAAGAGCTGAAGCTCATCGCTACCGCCACCCGCCGCATGGGCCTCCTCCCGGTCTTTCAGGAAGAGATCATCCACCGCGCCATCGAGCTCAACCACGTCACCGTCCGCGAGATCATGACTCCCCGCGGCAACATCTTCTCCCTTCCCGCCGACATGCCTCTCCAGCAGGCCTCCGCCCGCATCGTCGAAGAGCAGCACTCCCGCGTCCCCGTCTACGACCCCGCCGCAGGTCACGAGCACATCATCGGCATCGTCTACTCCAAAGACATCTCCCGCCTCATGCACTTCCGCACCGTCGCGCTCTCCCTCGGCGGCAAAGGCGAGTCCGGCCTCACCCTCCGCCAGGTCATGCGCGAGCTCACCGTGGTCCCCGAGACGAAACTCGCCATCGAGCTCCTGCAGGAGTTTCAGGAGCGCCGCCGACACATCGCCATCGTCGTCGATGAGTTCGGCAGCACCGTAGGCCTGGTCACTGCTGAAGACGTCCTCGAACAGATCGTTGGTGAGCTCGAGGACGAGTTCGACGTCAGCAAATCGCCTCTCCTAAGCACCACCGGAGCCATGTCGCTCGACGGCAGCACGACCCTTCGCGACCTCGGCAACCAACTCCACTGGACCTTCCCCCGCGAAGCCGGAGTTGAAACCCTCGCTGGCTTTCTCCTCGCCAACCTGGGTCACATTCCCACCGTCGGCGAGAGTATCGAGCACGGCGGCCGGCGCTACGAGGTCGCAGAGATGTCCGGTCACCGCATCAGCCGCGTCATCGTAGAAGACGTCGCCGCCCCGCAAACAGAACCCGCCGACGAAGTCGACAGCAGGGAAGCGATCCAATGAAAACCTCGCAGTCAGCCCGGAAAAAGGTGTCACTCTGAGCGAAGTGAACCCTCGCATCTTGCCCGACGAGGCGCCACATCAGGTGCCAGCGCAAAAAAGCTCACGCTCGTCTGTAGCGAGCCTGTGGCGCCCCGTACGACGCATCCTGATCACCCTCCCAGTCCTCTGGGTTGTCGTCTCCGTCGTCTTCCTCCTCATCCATCTCGTACCCGGCGATCCCATCGTCCAGATGCTCGGCGAGGGAGCGACCGCCTCCGACATCGCATCTCTCCGCCACTCCTACGGACTCGACGCGCCGCTCAGCCAGCAGTACAGCCACTACTGGCACGGAATCCTTCACGCGGATCTCGGCCAATCCCTGCGCCTCCACGACTCCGTCACCCACCTTGTCCTTCAGCGCTACCCCTACACCCTCGCCCTCACCGTCGCGGCCCTGCTCATCGGCATCGTGGTATCGATCCCCGCTGGCGTCTGGTCGGCTCTCCATCGCAACCGCTGGCAGGACCGCACCCTAGGCGTCGTCTCACTCGTCGGTCTATCCTTTCCCAACTTCGCACTCGGCCCGATCCTCATCCTCTTCTTCTCCATCTATTTGGGCTGGCTCCCGGTCTCAGGAGCAGGGAACGGCGATCCCGCGAGCTTCCTGCTTCACCTCATCCTCCCGGCAGTAACGTTAGGTCTGTCGCTCGCAGCCATCCTCACCCGCATGGTCCGCACCGCGATGCTCGAAGAGCTAAACCAGGACTACATCCGCACCGCCCGAGCCAAAGGTCTTACGGAAAACGCCGTAATCTACCGTCATGCCCTCCGTAACGCCCTCATTCCGGTCCTGACCGTCGTCGGCCTCCAGTTCGGCAGCCTGCTCGCCGGAGCCATCGTCACGGAAACCATCTTCAGCTGGCCCGGCATCGGCCGTCTCACCTTGTCCGCCATCTCCAACCGTGACTACGCTTTAGTTCAAGGCTGTATCTTGGCTGTAGGGCTAACTTATGTGGGAGTGAATCTCCTCACCGACATCGCCTACACTGTAGCCAATCCGCGCATGCGCGGTGAATAACGGTAACCGAGAAGGACGCATGAGACCCTACCCCGTGTCGTTTTGCACAACGATCGCCCTGCTGACCATCGCTGCCACCGCTGTCGCCTCCGCACAGGTCAAAACCGAGCCAGTCCCGCCTTTGCTCCGCTCCAAGCCCCCGGCGATCGAACCCACCATGCCCCCGGCTCATCCCTTCCACGACGCCCGGTACGGCGTCTCCTTCACCGTCCCAGCCGCCTGGGACGTCACCCGCAAAGACGCCGAGGTCAGCACCTTCAACCTCGACGCCCGCACCATCGCCCACACCACTCAGTTGCGCGCTGTCGCCAGTATCGACTTCAACCCCCACCCCAACTCCACCTTCAGCGGCGCGCTCTTCTACTTCAGCGTCACGCCACACGTCACGCCAGCCGAGTGCAGCGCCCAGGCCACCGCCCAGGCTCCACGCACCGCATCGACAGCCGAGATCGGCGGCCTGCCCTTCACTCACGGCTACGACGAGCACGGCGGCATATGCACCGAATCCCGCGACGAGATCTACACCACGCCACGCAACAACGCCTGCTATCGCTTCGACGCCGTCATCAACACCTTCTGCGGCGGCGACGTCAGCGGAGTACAAGACATAACACCCCACGAACTCGACGCCGTCCGCCATCGCATGCAGAAGATCCTCGACTCCGTCCACTTCGACACGAATTAGGGTCGCGTGGATGGATAAGCAACAAGGATTACGTCCACAGGAAAAGTTGTCATCCTGACCCTGAGCGAAGTCGAAGGGGAAGGACCCCCGCATTTGCCTTGGTTGTTGTCTGTCCCTAACGCTCATCTAAAAGTCGCCCTCAGACAGCGCCACGCAAACCCTCGACGGACGGTGGAGAAGGGTTCATGTCCAATGAGTGACTGAAACAATGAGTCCTATCCAAAATGCTTATGCAAGCGAGCGTGCAAACTGCTCCTCACCCAACCACCAACTCCCGCACAGTAGCCTCAACCCCGTCCTCAACAGTCACAAACCCCACCGTAATCGGCAACGAAAATCTCCGCGGCCCAGCACTCCCAGGATTGAAATAAACTACGCCATCCTTCACCGTCACCGAAGACTTATGCGAGTGCCCGCTCACCACTATCGCCACCCCAGCCGCTTTAGGATTGATATCCAGATCATGCACCGAGTGCACCAGATAAAACAGCTGGCCACCTAACTCCACCACATCGGTTGCAGGCAACTCCGCACAAACGCCAGACACATCCACATTCCCACGAATGGCTGTCACCGGAGCAGTCTCCCGCAGCGCATCGAGGATCGCAACATCCCCCACATCGCCTGCGTGCAGAATATGCTCCACCCCACGCAGCGCAGCCAAAGCCTCCGGCCGCAACAACCCATGCGTATCCGAGATCACCCCAATCAACATTAGCCGATCTTCCTCGAGTGTAAAAATACGTCATCTCGACCGAAGGCGGCGCACTTTGCCGCCGCAGTGGAGAGACCCCGTATTTCGTTGTCGTTGCGTCTAAGCCAGCTTCAAACTCTGCAACGAAGCATACTCATGGCTCTGCTTCGGATCGTGGCTTCGATCCGGATCGATCCGCAGCTCGAACGTCGTCACGCCCTTCAGATCAACCGTGTAATCTTCAATCTCTTCGGTCGAACCCTGCGGCGAAAACGACCACTGCTGCCGCACCACTTCCTTCAACTCCGCACCCGCGCCAGCAAACACTGCAAACTCCTGCGACCGCTCCGAAGCCTGATCAACAAAATGCAGATGCAACCGCTTGATCGTGAGCGGCTCATCAAAATGCAGCCGGATCAACTGTGGCCCAGTCTCTGCGGCCTTCCATCCCGTCGTCGCCTTCTTGCCCAACGCCTGTTCAATCGGAAACTGCTCATCCTCGGAGCTGATCTCCACCCGCGCAATTCGCTCCAAATCACGCCACTGATCGCTGATTGGTGTTACCGCTGTAGCCGAAGGTGAAACGATACTCTTGCGCATTGAAGTTGCCTCTCAGTTCCAAGGCCAAGCATATCCGATAACCCCCCAACCCGCTTAAAACCCCGTTTACATCCCAGCTCCAAGCCTCGTCCGCGGATCAAGATAATCACGCAGCGCATCTCCAATAAAGTTGAACGAGAGCACACAAAGCATCACCGCCACCGCCGGAAAGAACACCAGATGCGGCGAATCAAACAGATGCGACCGCGCGTCATTCAGCATCGATCCCCAACTAGCCGTAGGCGGCGGAACGCCCAGCCCCAGAAAGCTCAACGTAGCCTCCGCCAGCACCGCTCCCGCCATACCAATCGCGGCCTGCACAATCAGCGGCTGCAGAATATTCGGCAGGATATGCCGCGTCATCACCCGCAGGTCGCTCGCACCAAGCGCCCGCGCTGCCTCCACAAACTCCCGCTCCTTCACCGTCATCACCTGCGCCCGCACCAGCCGCGCATACCCCACCCAACCCGAGATCGCCAGCGCTAGAATCACATTGAACAGCCCCGGCCCCATGAACGCGACAAACGCAATCGCCAGCAAAATCCCCGGCAGCGCCAGAAACGCATTCATCACATAGATATTCACCACCGTATCGGTCCACCCGCCATAAAATCCCGCCAGCCCGCCAGCCACCAGCCCAACCGCCAGCGACAAACCCACAACACTCACGGCCACAATAAGCGAGATCCTCGCTCCAAAGAGCGTTCGAGAAAGAATATCCCGCCCCAACTCATCCGTCCCAAACCAATGTGCCGCCGAAGGCCCCATCAGCCTGCCTGTCAGATCCAGTCGCGCCGGATCTTGCGGAGCCAGCCACGGCGCAAACACCGCACACAACACAAAAACCGCCAGCAGCGCGATCCCCACTGCCGCCAGCGGCTGTCTCCTCACCGCTCCCGCAATTGACCGTCCAGGTACAACCTCAGCGTTTGCTTCAGAACTCACACCTGAATCCTACATCCACACTGGACCCGGAGACATGGAAGCCCGTCCATCTGAGAACTGTAGTCTAAGACGAAAACAGCTTCGTAAGACTCGTAAGCTTCACCAGCTCCTGGATGCGTGGCGACAGGTTCTCCAGCTTCAACGTGCAGAAACCTTCGTTGATCGCCGAAACCTTCAACCCAACGAGCGTCCCCAACCCGAGACTGTCGAGAAAGGTCACGTCTTTCAGATCGATCACGATGGTCCCGCCCTGAGGGATCAAGGGCTTCACAATGTCTTTTACTTCACCAGCCGTCTGGTTGATCAAACGGCCATGGCATCGAACAGTTGTCACCTTAATGCCGTCTTCGGTCGAAGCTTCTACGTCACAACGAAAGGGAACCTCTTGCGTATTCGTCAACTCTATCTCCCGGGAATATTGAACTAAGGTGAAACTACTCCTGCGCTGATCCGCGCACTGTTAAATTCCGATTACGAAGGATCGCTCGACCGAAATTGCCCCGGCTTGGATCACATCGAATCGTTATGAACGCACATTCGAAATAAGACCTGTATCTGCAACAGATATAGCAAACCGCCGCATCCTGCCTCGCGCAATGACCCAAACGGTACGTTGGAGCTAACTCGCCGAACATGTAGGGTTGAAGCATGAAGGATCTTCGCCGCCTCGCCGTTGCCCTCCCCGCCGCCATCTTCCTCCTCTGCCTTGTGGCGACATGGTGGACGCGCGGTGCCATGACGCACATGCCGTTCCTGCACTCCAGGGGCAACTCCTATGGGACCAATAACCTCGTCGACCAGAGCCCCTGGCAGACCATCGAGTCCCTCGCACCCCTCGCCGTCTCCGCCGAAGAGCAGTCCCTCGCCCACGAGGCCGAACGCCTCGCCGACCACGAAATAGACCAGTCCTTCGCCTTCGCCCTCCGTCAGTCGGCGCAACAGGCTCGCACCCTCACCGGAGACACTCTCGTCCTCCAGCAGAAAGTTACCCAACTCCAATCCCTCGTCAAAGAAGATCAGGCCAAGGTAGATGCCCTCACCGCGTCCCTGAAGCAACCGAATGGCGCAATCGCCGCCTCCGACGACCTCGACATCGCCAAGGCCCAGCTCCAACTCGACAGTGACGAACTCGCCGACGCCACCGAGCAGTTCTCTCGCGCCAGCGGCGACAAGCGCGGCCAGATCCAGCAGGAGCTTAACGCCCGCCAGGCCGCCATGAAGAAGTACGAAGCCTCACAGGCCAACAGCGGCGGCCAGATCGGCGTCCTCTCCGCTCGTCGCTACGGCACCTTCTACGGCCGAGCCTCCGCCTGGCTCGATCAGCGCAGCCGCATGGCGCTTATCCGCCAGGCCAAAGCACAGACCGACTCCGACATCGCAACCCTCACCGCAAAACACGCCGACTTCGAAAAGAGAGCCGCCGCTGCAACAGCCTCGGTCGGCTCCGATGCTCCCGCCAGCACGGTCCAAAGCCGCGTCGCCCTCATGGCTCAGGCTCACTCCCTCTCGCAGATGCACGGCATCGTCGAAGACCAGCTCCAGACCCAGCAACAACTCTCCACCGTCTACGCCAAGTGGCTCGCTCAGGTCCAGCTTCAACACAGCATCGTCGCTCACCTCGCGCTGCAATCGCTCTCTACCATCTGCTTCCTCATCCTCCTCGGCGTCCTTCTCGCAACTGCGGCGCGCAAGCTCCTCGAACGCTCCACCATGGATCGCCGCCGCCTCCACACCCTCCGCACCATCGCGATCCTCGCCATTCAATTCGTCACGCTGATCGTGATTCTTCTCGTCGTCTTCGGAGCGCCCAGTCAGGTCCCAACCATCCTCGGTCTCGCCACCGCTGGCCTCACCGTCGTCTTCCAGGACTTCATCCTCGCCTTCTTCGGCTGGTTCATTCTCATGGGCAAAAACGGCATCCGCGTCGGCGACTGGGTCGAGATCAACGGCGTCGGCGGCGAGGTCCTCGAGATCGGCCTCTTCCGCACCTCGCTGCTCGAAACCGGCAACTGGACGGCAAAAGGCCACCCCACCGGCCGTCGCGTCACCTTCATCAACAACTTCGCCGTCACCGGTCAATACTTCAACTTCTCTACCACCGGTCAGTGGATGTGGGACGAGATCAGCGTCAACATCCCCGCCAACGCCGACAGCTACAGGATCATAGAAGCCATCCACAAAGTCGTCCTCGAACAGACAGAAAAAGACGCCAACCTTGCCAAGCAGGAGTGGCAGACCACCGGCCAGAATGGCCTCAACCAATTCAAAGCCACGCCTTCAGTCGACATGCGCCCCGCCGCCTCCGGCATCGACATCGTCGTCCGCTACGTCATCCGCGCCGCCGATCGCTTCGACACCCGCAACCACCTCTACCAGGCCGTCATCGATCTGCTTCACAAGCCAGACGCCGATACCCCCGAGCAACAGTATGCAAATCTCGCCGAGACAGTAAGCAGTCGTTGACATAGAATTCCGCACGGAGAAGCGAACTATAAAAGACTCCGGTCTTTCGTATGGCTCAACCGCCGTCAATTATCTAATTTTGTAATTATCTCAGTTACAAAACTAAAAAAACTCCTAGCTGGCCATGGCCATGATGATGCGTCCAGTGACGGCGAATCCTCCTCCGCCGCACCCGTACATTCATATTCGAGCCACGTCCCTAGTACTTCTGCGAGTTCCACGCTCTTGGAACGCCAAGGTACTCTTGGTAGTTCATTACGAAAAACATAGTCATCGGGAGTTCCTGCAAGCCCAGTGATTCCCAGTACTCTCAGTTGTCGAAAAGCTCTTGCCAAAGCAGCGATGGAACTTGCTCCCACTTGTTTTTGCTCACAAGAAGAAGGAAGGTCTGGATGAGTATCGCGTTAGCCGCTCTTGTCTTTCTCTCCGATATTCGTGCCCCCTGGAGCGTCGATTGGGTATGGGGCTGTCCCTTGATCGTAATCACTGTGATCTTCCATGTCCTGGGCCTCGGCTTCATCAGCTCAAAGGCTATCCAGTTTCACGCTGACTTAAGGGAACCCCGACGAGCGACCGTTGGATCCGCACTGGTGGTAGGAGCGATGACTCTCCTCGCAACCTGTTTGCACGGGATCGAAGCGGGCATCTGGGCCGCAGCCTACTGTCTCAACGGCGCTCTGCCGGATTTCAAGGACGCAATGCTCTATTCGCTCGGCGCCCTGACAACCTACGGGCATCGAAACCTCTATCTCGAAGACCGCTGGCGCCTGATGGGGCCGATCGAAGCGCTCGACGGATGGCTGCTCTTCGGTCTGTCCACAGCCTTTCTCTTTTGGCTGATTCAGGAAGTCTCCCCTCACAATCGAAATCGTCACTAGATCGCGCCGCCGAGGCCGTCTTTGGGAGAAGCCGTTCCTCGGGCTTTATCCGTCCCTATGGCGCCACTCCTGCAACTGTGTGGCATCAAATCCGCATGTCCCAAATGGTGCATTTCCCCGAAACCCCCTGCCAGCTATACTTAAGACAGGCAGGCTGGATTCGCCGGACGCTGTACTGGATAACCCAAATCAGTGCAACAAATTACATAGCGAAAGACTCAAAGGAGCCCTCCCTCGAATGAAGCTCAAAGGACAAAAAGCAGTCGTCTGTGGTGCCGGCGGATTCATCGGCGGCCATCTCGTACAGAGCCTGCTTAGCAATGGCGTCGAGGTCATCCGCGCCGTCGACATCAAACCCATCGACGAGTGGTACCAGGCCTCCAAAGACGTCGAAAGCCTCCAGCTCGACCTGAAGGACAAAGACAGCTGCCTCAGGACAGCCGCTGGCGCCAACGTCATCTTCCAGCTCGCCGCCGACATGGGTGGCATGGGCTTCATCGAAAACAACAAGGCCCTCTGCATGTTGAGCGTCCTCACCAACACCCACATGATCATGGCCGCACGCGACAAGGGTGTCGAGCGCTTCTTCTACTCCTCCTCCGCCTGCGTCTACAACGCCGAAAAGCAGACCAACCCCAACGTCGTCGCTCTCAAAGAAGAAGATGCCTACCCCGCGCTTCCCGAAGACGGCTACGGCTGGGAGAAACTCTTCTCCGAGCGCATGTGCCGCCACTTCGAAGAGGACTACGGCCTGCAGTCCCGCGTCGCCCGCTACCACAACGTCTACGGCCCTCTCGGCACATGGACCGGCGGCCGCGAAAAGGCTCCCGCTGCCGTCTGCCGCAAGGTCATCGAGGCCAAGCACTCCGGCAAACACGAGATCGAGATCTGGGGCGACGGCAAACAGACCCGCTCCTTCATGTACATCGACGACTGCACCAAGGGCACGCAGATGATCGCTGAGAGCGAGATCCACGAGCCACTCAACCTCGGCTCCGACGAACTCGTCACCATCAACCAGCTCGTCGACATCGCCGAAGACATCGCCGGCATCAAGCTCAAGCGCAACTACAAGCTCGACGCACCCAAGGGCGTCAACGGCCGCAACAGCGACAACACGCTCATCCAGCAGAAGCTCAACTGGGCACCCTCGATCAAACTTCGCGAAGGCCTCGCCAAGACCTACGCCTGGATCGAAGAAGAGATGTTAGCCGCCAAACCCCTCGCAGCCGCCACGCGCTAGTCAGTCGTCTTAGCAGGCAATACCCATGTGTCTCGCGATACCTCACATCAAATGTGTCGAAACCGAAGGAGTCTTCGATCGACGTGGCTCGACATCGATGAACCCGAGCCAATGACCTTTATAAGTTTTGTTCCGTACACATTACCTTCCGGTCAGTTGAGCCTGTGCGCGCCACTTGCTGGCGAGTTCTTTGTCGGAAAGTGCT
The DNA here is from genome assembly GCF_051013355.1 of Tunturiibacter lichenicola. GTDB lineage: Bacteria > Acidobacteriota > Terriglobia > Terriglobales > Acidobacteriaceae > Edaphobacter > Edaphobacter lichenicola_F. Next base: position 4,140,187 of record NZ_CP132944.1, read on the forward strand.
TTGATGAAGACGCCGCCGACGACGGAACGAGCCTGGAAACCGATTTGCTTCCCGTTTTTGGTGTCGTACCAGTCTGTCAAGGGGACGCGGGTAGGAGTCTCATTTACCCAGAGGGCGATGGGATCCATAATGGCGTTGAAGTCGGCCGGGTTAGAGGCAAGGGTGGCGGTCCAGATCGACCAATCGAGCTTGGTGTAGTCGGCGCGGCTATCGAGCGGGAGACCGTACTTGTTGAGCTTCGTCTTATAGAATGCGATTTCGCTTTCGCGGACGGAAGGTGGAAAGAGGTTGTAGCCGAGTAGCTGATCCCAGACGAGGTTGTACTTCTGACTCCAGGTGTTGGCGGAGTCATACGCGATCTTGTAGTGGTCGCCTTCCTTGTCGAGATCGATCCACTTGAGGGCATACTCATGAGCAGTCTTCGAGAAGCCGCGTGCCACATCGTTCTTGCCCAGAAGCCTGGCTAGATCGGCGTAAGCCTCAAGCGCGTCTATTGCCTTCAGGGCAAGGTTCGCGTTGTGTGTGACGTGACCCGCGAAGTCGTCGGTCGTGAGCTGGTTCTCGGGATCCAGGCCATGCTCTTTGAGGAAGTTGGCCCACTGGGTGAGTTTCGGCCAGAACTGGGCGGCGAGGTCAGTTTTGCCTTCGGAACGAGCGACGGCATCGATCATGAGGAGCATGTTGCCGGACTCTTCAACGGGCATCTGGTCCTCTTCGGTTGCCTCGCCGCCGCCGTAGGTCTGACCGTTGGCGAGGGGATAGGTGCCGAGGTCGTGCGGCGCAAAGGGAAAGCGCCAGCGGTTAGGAAGAGCGGTGTACTCCAGAAGAGGACGGAGCTCAGCTTCAAGCAGGACTGGGTTGAACAGAAGGAAGAACGGGGACGCAGGGTAGAGAACGTCAACGGTGGCGATCGAACCGTTCGAGAAGTTTTCCTTTCCGAACACCAGAGGCTGGCCGTCCAGGTCCGCGACGAAGCCATGCGCTGCCCACGCCTGGCGGTAGGCAAGGATGCAAAGGTCGGCGTAGCTGGCTCCTCCGACGCGGGTGAGGTCGGCGGTAAGGTTAGTGTCGAGTTCGTTGCCGCGTCTTTCGAGCGCGGGCATCTCGCGCTCTGCGGTGTCGAGCATGGCTGCCACGGATAGACCGTTGCGCTGCCACCAGGGGCGCAGGTTGCGCTGGAGGTACTGGATAGCGAAGCCCTCGGTGTACGAGACGAGGAGGTGGCGAGTGACCGGCTGGTCCGCGACCGTGTGGAGGATGAGTTCGGTTGCGAGATGGGCGTCGCCGCGACCGACAATGGGGGACGCGTCCATATCGTCGGCTTTGGGGAGAAGGCCGGTGGAGACGAAGGCGCCGTCCGCAGAGGCAGACGTATCGCGCACGATGGCCGACGCGGACTCTTCGTCGTTGGGTACGGAGAGGTGGAAGTAACCCCAGTCGATGCGGAGGTCGTCGCCGGCGCGGTTGAGGATGTGCTGGTCGCGGGAGCCGACGGAAAGCACGGTCTGCGTCTCTGTCTGGTTACGCGAGTAAGTAACGGCTTCACCAGCAGCGTTCACCGCGATGATCGGATCGACATCGAGCAGGATCGACACGTCGTGATGAGGTTTGCCGTCGATCGACTTTGTGGTGAAGCTGATGTAAGTGACTGTGCGGGAGAGAACTTCCAGGTCCGAGAGGATCGTCGGAGTGAAAAACGTCAGGTCGAGCTGGACACCACCACTTGTGAAGCTGTACCGCGTATGCGTCGGCGTTATCGTATGCGCGGTTTGCTGCATGGCGGGGAGCTGGCGTGGACGCTCGCCCATGAAGCGAATAGTGTGGCCATCGACGCGAAGGAGGCCGGTGATGGGCTGAGGTTTGCCGGTCCAGTGGACGGTATCGGAGTCGGTGAGCTTGTCTGTGTTCGACCATATGGAGAAGTAGGGGTTGTGGGTGATGAGCGGAGTCGCGGGCGGGCGGAGGGTCTGCTGCTGGGCGGGGAGAAGGGTGGTAAAGAACGTGAATAACGCAAAGAATCGAAACTTCATGCAAGCCCGCCTTAGGATCGGTATCAGCGGGAATCATAAATCAGTGGGCGAGCATATTAGAGAATCGGGACCATCGCTCCGCTGTCTCACTTGTTGATATTTGTCTTGGCAAGTCGCTATTCGGAAGTAATCGAGCCATCATCTCACTGGAGGACAAATCGCATATGAATCTTCGACGAGCGAAATCAGCCCTCAGAAGTCGGCTGGTAGGTAGTTATAAGGTGACGTCGCAAGAATTGGCGGCTATTCATCCTTCGTGTGTCGAAATAAGATAAGAGACGAACAGATCTCTTCATGGCGACAACTCCCCCCAACCATCACCGCATCCTCGGCATCGACTTCTTCGACGGCTCCGCAAAGGAAGCCATCGACATCATGCGAACCAACGGCGGTCTCCTCGTCGTTCCCGCGGCCCCAGCGCTCAAAGACCTTGACCGCAGTCGCGACTATCGCGAATCCCTACTCAACGCGGATCTCGCCATCACAGACTCCGCCTTCATGGTTCTCATCTGGAACCGGCTCCAATCCACCCAGATCACGCGTCTCTCCGGCCTCGAGTATCTCCGCGAGCTTCTCCTCCAGCCAGACATCCGCACACCAGGCAACACCTTCTGGATCATGGCCAGCCCCATCAGCGCCAAACGCAATCTGGATTGGCTGGCAGGGCAGGGAATCACCATCCCCGAAGACCACATCTACATGGCGCCCATGTACGGCAACGCACCCATCGACGATCCTGCTTTGATCGAATGCCTCGACCGACTCCGTCCCCAACATGTCATCGTCACCATCGGCGGTGGAACCCAGGAGCGGCTCGGCCTCTACCTCAAGCGCAACCTCTCGTACCGTCCTGCCATCCACTGCATCGGCGCTGCCATTGCCTTCCTCAGCGGCGACCAAGTCCACATCCCCGTGTGGGCCGACAAGTACTACCTCGGCTGGCTCCTCCGCTCCTTCGCCGAACCGAAGCGCTACATCCCCCGCTACTGGGACGCCCGCAAACTCTTCGCCCTCATGCTCCGTCACCGCAGTCGCCTACCCGACCTCAAGACTTAGTCGAGCCGACAAGCAAACGTAACTGTCTCAAAATGATCCACTCGGTTCCGGCCGTCCCGAAAATAAACTTGTAAAACGTGGCGTATTTCTCAGCGCTCAAAAAGTGTGCTGCAAAGCACCACGTTTACCACGCAAACCACCACAAACTCACCACGATTTCACCATCAAAAAACACGACAAAAAGCCAAAACCCCCAGCAAAAACGAGATTCTCCCACGCCAGATTTTTTCTGGCAAAAGATCTAATCTCCGGGCATCGTCCAGTCAACTTTTCACCGTCACAGTCGATAGGTAGATAAGAGAAACCTAATGTTCACCCGAAAGTTGTATTACCCAGCCCGGCACCCCGAACCTAGAATCACGTTCATGCCGGCTCCTCGTACTCCGCGCGTCAAGTCATTGATTCAATTGCTAGAATCGCCCTTCTGGGCACTCGCTACTCTACTGTTTCTATCGACCCCAGCCCTGCGATCGCAGAGCTTCGACACCGGAAGAAACCTCACCGTAGCCGAGCAATATCTTTTGGCAGCAGCGAACGAAGACCGCGCCAATCAAGGACTTCCGCCACTTCACTTCGATCCCGTCCTCGCCGAAGCCTCCGCAGTCCACGCCCGCGAGATGGCCGATCACGAAGAAATATCTCACCAATTCGACGGTGAACCCGAACTCGCAGCCCGCGGCGCCAATGCTGGCGCGCACTTCAGCCTCATCACGGAAAACGTAGGAGAAGCCCCCACCTCCGTCATCATCCACAATCTCTGGATGCACTCACCCGGCCACCGCGCCAATCTGCTTGATCCCAACGTCGACTCCATCGGCATCGCCATCGTTACCCGCGATAACCAACTCTTCGCAGTAGAAGACTTCGCACGCACAGTCGAAACGATCACTCTCAACCAGCAAGAGCGCACCGTCGCCGACATCATCGCGCGCTCAGGAATACACATAGCAGAGACAACAAAGGACGCTCGCGAAACCTGCACAATGTCCACTGGTTACGCGGGTTCCCACCAACCCTGGTTCATCATGCGCTACACCGCCGGAAGTTTGAACGAAATTCCCAGCCAACTTAAAATCAAGCTGACCTCCGGCAAATATCATCAAGCCGTAGTCGGTGCCTGCGCCCTCCCGCGAAACACTCCATTTACGGCTTACAACATCGCCGTCCTCTTGTACCCATAGAAATCTTCGACAGTGCCGAGCTTCACCAATTCCTCGCGCTGACTAAGGGCGAATCCATTTCAGCAGATCGTTCTACCGATGAAGTCATTGGATAGCTCAATTTTGGTTCTTTGACCCACTTATCTGTATTTGTTATAACTGTTAAGGCGCGTATGCCTCTCGCGTTCTGTAACGTTCCTGAGTAGCTCAATGGCAGAGCATTCGGCTGTTAACCGAAGGGTTGTAGGTTCGAGTCCTACCTCAGGAGCCATAGCACCATTAGAATCAATGTAATGCAAGGCAGCCAAAAACGGCTGCCTATTTTATTTTGTCAGGGTGGGTGTTTTGTGGCTGTTGAAGTTGAGAGTGGCAAGAAATAATTCTCGCGACGACCTGTTCAGGACGTTTCTGTCCGGCAAAGGCCATTCTGCCCTGCAACAGACGTTGAGCGATGAGCTTATAACTCCTACTCATAGTGGTCCAACTTAGGCCGGTTCATGATGCCGTGTTGACTGCCCTGCCCGAGACCTCCGGGAAACCCGACCCCATATAGTCAGGGGGATTACCCAGATTCCACACAAGACAATCCCTGGTTTCAAGAGGAAAGATGGCAGATTACGCTTTGATCGTCGGCATTGAGCAATATATGACGGCAGGCATCTCTCCCGTCCGATACGCGGAAGCGGACGCGAAGGGCATGAGAGAAGCCCTTCAGGAACTAGGTTATGAAGTTGACTGCGTTCTCCTGGAGTCATCAGGCGACCAAGAACACCGTCGAGCATCGAGTTTCTGAGCTTCTGGAGAGCCTCACGAAAGAGGATCGCTTTCTCATGTATTACGCGGGGTATGGTTTTGCCGAAGTTGGAAACACAATCCTAAGCTGCAGCGATTCTGTTCTAAAGAAGATCGGAGACACCGGAGTGCCGATGTCATGGATTGCCGATCGCGCAGCGTGATCGACGCCCTCAACGTCACTGTACTGAACGGGGTTCTCAGCAAGCCGATCTGATGCGGCCTGTGCTTCCACTTCCACTGCGCTCATCGACGGTCTCGCCCTTGGAACTTGCGGTTCCGTCGGGTGTGTTGCCCCACCCGGAGTTGGCACTGATGGAACCCATGCTTTGCGAGGGTGTTCCAGGCGCAAAGAGATAGTTGGGAGCCGATTCGCTCGGAGCTTTTCCGGCCTGCGGCCTCGTACGTAACCTTTGCGGTAGCGGTATCAAGGTTTAGTTAGCGGCGATAGTTATGGACCGTATCCGGATGCTGAAGTCAATCAGAAGGTCGCCGAGTGGCTGGTATGCCTGGTTGTAGGGTCCCTGCATTCTCTCCGACATTCGTGATCTGCTGCTTGATAGTCCTTCTGCTCGAGAATCAGCTTTCGTATAGCAGGCAGGTGGTTTTTTGCGTCAGGATTGTTCCAGTCTCTCGGCGCTCCAGACCATAGCGTGTCTTCATTGAGCGCGATGCGTTCCTGTTGTACGGTATCAAATAGCATCGCGCCAATCCTTCCGTTGCCAACCGGCAGCGCGGCAGCCCATTCAGAGGCGGGTCGCTCGAACCAGATCAACACATCTTTGGCCTCAGGTTTCAGTGTTGGCGATGATGAAGGTTGAGTCTGAGCTAATGCATTGCGTTCGATCTGCGCTGAGGCCAGTTCTGAACTGAGCAGTGCAACAAAGCGTCGTCGCGATGTTTCGAAGTCCATGCTTACCCCTGAGTCAGATATCGAACTGCGTGGTAGGAGTGCTTGAAAGAGCTTCTGCTTGACAAGAACCGAATAGATCCGCTATTTGTCATTGATCATCAAAGTAAACGATTACTTAGGCATTGTGCAATGTTTGATTTTTTTCTACTGATTAAGAAGGACTATCGAATGAAATTTTCTCTTCGTGTATTCTCACGCTGCATCCTGGCGTTGACCGCCTACACCGCGACCGCATTTTGTAGTCCTGCAGCCTCCCCAAGCAAGATGCTGGCTCCCACACCCCCTATGGGTTGGAATAGTTGGGATTCGTTCGGCCCCACGGTCCGCGAAGATGAAGTTAAGGCAAATGCAGATGCCATGGCTGCGAAGCTCGCTCAGTTCGGTTGGCAGTACATCGTTGTTGATATCGAGTGGTATCAGCCCAAGGCAAAATCGCATGGATACGTTGCCAGAGGTGAAGTCACGATGGATCAATATGGTCGCTTCGTCCCTTCGCCGAATCGGTTTCCATCCGCGGCGAACGATGCAGGCTTCAAAACTCTGGCCGACTATGTGCACAGCAAAGGGCTTAAGTTTGGCATTCATATCATGCGCGGAATTCCCCGCGAAGCCGTGGAGAAGAACCTGCCCATCAAAGGCACGAAGTTCCATGCTGCGGATGTAGCCGACAAAGTCAACGTCTGTAAGTGGAAGGACATGGAAGATACCTACGGCGTAGATATGTCCAAGCCCGGTGCGCAAGCCTATTACGACTCCATCGCAGAACTCTATGCCTCTTGGGGAGTGGACTACGTCAAAGCCGACGACATGAGCCGCCCATATCGTGGCCCCGAGATCCACGCCCTCAGTGTGGCACTCAGGAAGACCGGTCGCCCAATTGTTCTCAGCCTGTCGCCTGGACCTGCTCCTGTTGATCAGTATGAAGATCTGAAAGCGAACGCGCAGCTATGGCGCATCTCCAACGACTTCTGGGACCGCTGGATCGATGTGAAGAAGCAGTTCGAGCTGATGAAGAACTGGGAGGGCAAGGTCCATCCGAATGGCTGGCCCGATGCCGACATGCTTCCTCTTGGTCACATTGGAATTCGCGCGGAACGCGGGGACGACCGGGCGAGTCTGCTGACTCACGATGAACAGTACACATTGATGTCGCTGTGGTCCATCTTCCGCTCTCCGCTCATGTTGGGAGGCGATATTCCGTCAAGTGATCCGTTCACGATTGAGATCCTCACGAATCCTGAGGTGCTGGACGTCAATCAGCACAGTGACAATGGACACCAGTCTTTTCGCGAGGGCGCCACTGTCGCCTGGACAGCAGATGTTCCCGGCTCTAAGTCCAAGTATGTGGCGATCTTCAATATCGGTGACACCGCGAAAGACATCAACCTTCCGTGGACATCAGTTGGGGTCACTGCTTCCAAGGCCACCGTACGCGACCTCTGGCTGCACACGGACGCGAAAGACGTTGACGCAATCCACCTATCGCTGCGTCCACATGCCAGCACCTTAGTTAAAGTTACCGCAGAGTGACCTCGCTCGATACTGCCTCTATGTCTCGATGAATGAGCGATGGGGATTTCAGCGAAATAACGGCGATGACAAATGAGAATGGAGGACAACAGCACTTTATGAGGTACGTAGCGCCTGGACTCAGAGAGCTTGCACTCTTCTATGAAGACTATCTGAAGGAGACGGATAAGAACGGTGACTATATCTTCGTCCTTCTTACTCTCCGGAAAATTACCCCCGTAATTCAGAGAGATCTCCAGCCGTTATCAACGCGACGATGGATATCTCTATATGCAGGGAGGTTTTGACACACGTCATCGAAGCGTCACAGGTCTTGGGAATTAATTCTGAAGAAAATTCCGCGTTGGAAGGCTATGTTAGCGAAGCTGCCCCCGTATCTTTTGGATACCGATGGTGCACTCAAGGAGTGGGCCTGGCCGACCCTCGAAGAGAACCAGGATCATCGGCACGTCTCTCATCTCTATGGCGCGTGGCCTGGGGATGAGTTCACTCCAGGCTTTACTCCAGAACTCGCCAGAGCGGCCTCGATTGCGTCACGGAAACGAGCGCAAGGAAATGATTCAGCGCACGGCATCTTGCATCGGGGATTGGCTGCAGCAAGACTGAAGGATTCGTACCTGGTCAACTTCGACTCGAAACAGATTCTTGAGCAGGGCTACGTCAACCCGAGTCTGACTACGATGCATAATCCCTATGCAATTCCTTCCCCGATCCGCAAGGAGCTCTCCTCGCACTCATTATGGAGATGCTGGTCTATTCCAGGCCGGGTGTCATAGGTTTGCTGCCGGCGGCACCTGATTCGCTCTCAGAAGGAACCATAAAGGGGGGTCGTGAGCCGCACTCAGGCGACAATAGACAATCTCGCATGGGATCTAAAGAGAAGAAAGATAGACGTGACGATCAGTTCGAAGGTGGACCAAACGATGAAGCTCTTTGTTCGATACGGAATCGAAAGTGTTGATGCGCCTTCGGGAGCGCTCGTCGGTTCAGTGACACCTGGTTAGGTCGAATGTAATGTGCATCTCACTCAAGGGTATCCGGTTACCTTGCATTTTTCTACAGGAAGCGAAGATCACTTCACTTGGATCAAGACATCGGTCCTTCTGCCGCGAGATTAGCGTGGTTTGGCGTGGACACCACGAACGAGCGGGTGTCGGATCGGTCTGGCGTGGCCATAAAAGAGAAATCGAAATCTTGAAGTAGTTTATGCCGATTCTGCATGGCCAAATTGAAGATTTCTAGCGAGGGTTGCTTACTGGAAGCCGTTACTGTAGAGGGAATCGCTGTAATATGAATTGTTTTGATAACCCAGTCTAGGTCGGAACACCATCGATGTTTCCAATCCCTCTTTTTTTTCACGGTCGTCCGCGTCGCACCTCAATTTTTGGAGTATCTGATGCGGTCCGAGATAAAAAGAAATAGACGATATGTAGCGGATCGGCGCGAGCGCCTTGTTACGGCGTCTTTGGCTCTTGTTGCTTCGATCTTCTGGGCTACCTCGGTTCTGGCACAGCGCAATAGCTACGCGGACTATATGCGCGAGGGGACTGAAGCGCTCACTCGGGGTAGTCTCTCAACGGCTAAGGCAGATCTTGAGGCTGCAGTTCACCTTGAGCCGAGGAATCCAGCCGGATGGTACGAGATGGGGGAACTTTACGGACAGCTTGGGGACTTCCGAAAAGCCGAAGAGGCATTTCGACACACACTTCAATTGCAGCCGGATCTTGCGAAAGCGCATTACATGCTTGGGCTGTCCCTCGTTGCCAACCCGAAAAGCAAACTCGATTGGCCTGCCGCGATAACAGAGTTCCGCGCGGCCCTGAAGATACAGCCCGACTACCCGGAGGCATCCACTTACCTTGGTGTTGGGTTGACTGCTACAGGGCAGACGGATCTGGCGATCTCTGAACTAGAACAGGCGGTACGTATTGCACCGTCGTTGCCATCGGCTCACTTTAATTTAGCGATCGCGCTAGAGAACAGTAACCGGCTCGAAGATGCAGTAAAGCAATATCGAGAGGCGATCGCGGCAAAAGGAAGTTACGCGGAGGCAAGCAGTGCATTGGGCAAGCTCCTTTTACGCTTGGGCCGGGGAGAGGAGGCGGAGAAAGAGCTGCGAAATTCCTTGCGCCTAAACCCTGATCTGCAGGATGCCCACTATGGATTGGCGCGGGTCCTCCAGTCATTAAAGAGGCCAACCGAAGCTAAGATTGAGTTCGATGAGGCCGTTCTTTTAGGCAGACGCGAACCCGACGCAGTCGAGTCCTCGCAGCTAAGCAACTTGGCTCTCCAGATGGCGTCGAAGGGCGACATGGCGGGAGCGGAGAGCTCATTACGAAAGGCGATCTTGCTCCGGCCAGACTATGGTGTTCCTCATTACAATCTCGGTCTAATTCTTGCCGATCGGGGAGACAGGAACGGGGCCGTCCAGCAGTTGACGGAGGCGATATCGCTGTTACCCGGGCAGGCAAAGCCCTGGTTTGATTTGGGAAGAGTTCAGCGACTGCAAGGAAAGCCAGAGAGTGCGCTGGAGTCACTCTCCTGGGCTGACCGCCTTGCTCCATCCGATCCGCGCATCCAGGCGGAGTTGCAACTCACACGGTCGGAGATGAAAATGCCGCCTGCGACCGATGCCGCTATGCCCGCATTGCAGCCGAAGGCAGGCGCCTTTGCAGACACGGCGGCTGAGCATCTTGTGTTTGCGAAGCAGCTAAGTGCGAATGGAGACTTGCTGGGAGCCATAGGGGAGTTATTGCGATCGCTGGCGCTATCACCTGCGGCAGTCGACGTCCGGTCTCGTTTGGCCCACAGCTATGAGCAACTTGGAGACTTGGATCGTGCACGGTTGGAGTATCGGAAGATTCTGCTCGTAGTGCCTGACGATGTCGATCCTTATCTGGCGATGGGCAAAATCTCTCTTGCGCTAGGCCGTACCGATGAAGCATCTGAAGAATTTCGCACCGTACTGAGGCTCCAACCGGACTCCGTCGACGCTAAGAGGGCGCTGCTGGAGATGGACCGTGAATCCCAGAAAAGTAGGGAATAAGCGGTTCGAAAGCATGGTTTTGGCCTTGCTGAGCGGTTAGGTCAAAGCATGGCTTTTTGTGCAAATTATCCCAAAGTTATCGAATAAAACCATCGCAGACGAAAATTCCTTGACATCTGTGTATTCGTAAGAGTAAACGTTACCTGAAATTCCGATAGAACCTTTGGTGGAGCTATGTCTCCACCAGAAAGAAAAGATCTGGTGAGCCTTTTCTGAGCTATTTCATCAGTTCAAGTACCTGGTCTTCGATAAAAGACAGTGATGAATTCATTTGAGGTGACGGGAATGACGCAGAACACGATAAAAGGATATTTGCAGCCAATACCCGCTGCTGAAATCGAGAGAACAACTTCATCCAGGCGAACTGTGTCGATGCTAAGGTTTGGCATCGCAGTATTGGTGGTATCGATGCTTGCGTCAGCCCACTTGTATGCCCAGGTAAATACTGCGACGTTGCAAGGAGTTTCGGTCGATCCCGCTGGGGCCGTGGTGCCCGGCACTACTATCGCCGTTCGGAACACGGCGACTGACGTCGTCCGCAATACCATAACCGATGAGAAAGGGGATTACTTCCTCGGGGCTCTGCAACCCGGCAGCTACGTGATAACAGCATCTCATGTTGGATTTGAGATGGTGAAACAGACAAACGTCACGCTAACAGTGGGCCAAGTCGCTACCTTGAACTTTACGTTGCCGATTGGGAATGTCTCACAGACAGTCGAGGTTGCGACTACTTCGTCGAGTATTGAAAATTATGACACTACGTTGGGCACAGTGATCTCGCAGAGACAAGTGGTAGATCTTCCACTCAACGGACGCCAGTTCTCTCAACTTATCCAACTGGCGCCTGGTGTGGTGCCGATCGACAATTCGCAGAACACTGGCAAGGCGCCGAACTTTGGCGCAGGTGCGTCAAGCCCTGGAGTCAATGGCCAATCCAATCGCAGCAACCTGTTCTTTGTCGACGGCATCATCGATTCGAACCCATTCTTTGGCGGCTTTTCATTCAGCCCGTCGATTGACGACATCCAAGAGTTCAAAGCTCAATCGCACACCGACCAAGCCGAGTATGGTCAGGCGACGGGAGCCATTGTCAGTGTGATTACACGGCCTGGCACGAACAGCCTTCATGGCGAAGCGTATGAATTCGTACGCAATACGATCTTCAACACTCAGATCAAAAACTTTGCTGCGACCCCTCAGCCCAAGCTTCCTTACCATCAGAACCAGTTCGGCGGATCATTGGGCGGTCCAATCATCAAGGACAAGCTGTTCTTCTTTGCGAACTACGAAGGCGGCCGACTGATCCAGCCGCAGCCTAGTTACTCGACCGTTCCAACGACGGCTGAGCGCAATGGTGATTTCACCGGACTTCTGCCGGGAAACACAGCACCCGTTACGATCTACGATCCGTCGACGTATAACCCGATAACGCAGACAGAGTCCCCGTTCCCCGGTAACAAGATTCCAACCGCCAGCATCAATACGGGCATGCAGGCTTATTTGAACGGCATTTATCCGATGCCGAACATTGCACCCGGAGTCAACGGAACCAACAACTACCTTGCAACTACAGGCATAACGACGGTCGCTGATCAGGGCACCGCCCGCATCGACTATAACCTTGGGAAGAGAGACATTCTCATGGGCAAATATAGCCAGAATTCGGCTACCCTTACGTCTCCGGCTAACCTCAGCAATCTCTTCGAGACAGGATTCAACGGCAAGAACACCGGGGGAAGCTGGGTCCACACCTACTCGCCAACTTTGGTGAGTGATGTCGTGGTTGCCTACAATTCGCTGAACATACCCCAGGCCGTCGTTCTGCCAGTCTCTCAGGAAGCTCTCTTTACCGCAGCGGGTCTCGGAGCAGGATTCAATAAGAATCCAGGGCTGACCCCCTTTACTCTCGTGCCCGGCTACGGCCTGCAAGGTGGAAACTACAGCGGGTTTTGGAATGGCGCAGGACCTATCGGCCCCATGGACATCTGGCAGTTTACCGCTTCGGTGTCGAAGACGGTGGGGCATCACTCACTGAAGTTCGGAGGCTCCTTTTACCACACGGCGATGTACACCAACTGGTCCGGAAACAACGAGGATTTTTCGAACAAGGGAACCTGGAATGCAGCATGCCAGTTCGCGGGAAGCAATCCTGCCGCTCTCACAGCGTGCCCGACCTACGATCCCACGGCAGGAAATCTGGGTGGAGGCGGCGATCCGGTAGCTAGCATGCTGCTAAGTCTGCCCATCGATGCTACCCGTGCTTTAGGCAATACCGGCGTCAATCTCCGTCAAAACACAACCACCGCGTTTGCCCAGGATACCTGGGTGGTGAAACCCAAACTGACGGTGACTTATGGACTTCGCTGGGACTATAACGCGCCGATGACGGAAGCTAATAATCGACTTGCTGTTTATGACATCTACACCAAACAATACCTGGTGGTGAAGGGCAATCAAGACCTGCCCGCTGGACCGCTGCCAACTAACGTCACAATAGGGTCGACTAACTCTATTACGACGAAGCACTATAACGGCTTCCAGCCACGACTGGGTTTTGCGTATCAGTTCACCCCCAAGACGACACTGCGCCTCGGAATTGGACGTAGCATCGACAGTTGGGGACTTCCGTTGCAGGTTGGACAACAGGACCGTGGAGCCTGGCCTTCAGGCTACTCGCAAAACGCAAGTATTCAGACACTGAATGTTGCAGGAATATCGTATAAGCCAGATGGAACTCCGTACTCAGGGCAGAACCCATTTGTGGGCACTGCCACGTTGCCAGCCAGTCCGTTTCCGCTGGGTGGTCTCGGATTCCAGGATACGAAGTGGCAATCGGCTTCCTCCTATCAGTGGAACGTACAGCTGCAGCAAGAGTTCGATCACGTCGGCACCTTCTCGCTCGCCTATGTCGGATCCCAAACAGAGCATTTGACCAATCCCGTTCCATATAACCTCGCAACGCCATCCACCAACACTACGAAGGTCTATCCCGATACCGTATTTGGAGGACCGGGAACCGACCTTCAGAGTGGAGGAACAGGCAAGTATTCAGCACTGCAGGCACAACTTTCTCGGACCTACGCTGGTGGGTTGGCCTTCAACGCTGCGTTCACGTGGTCCAAATCGCGGGCACTTGCACAATGCGGCGATTTTTACACGTCATGTATTCAGAACCCATATAACGTCCGGGCAGATTACGGGGCAACTAGTTTAGACGTCCCGCTGGTCTTCACCTTCAACTCCACCTATCAACTTCCTTTTGGGAAAGGTAGGCAGTACCTAACGAGTGGTCCATCAAGCTGGATTTTGGGTGGCTGGCAGGTGAACGGAATTATCGCCGCACGCGACGGCACTGTGATAAACCCCGCGAACGGCGTCAATGGTGGCAATAACTCGGATATCGCAAATACAGGCGGAGGACAACAGCGTGTCAACTTCGTCGGCAACCCGAACACTGGGGCGCCACACCAGATCGGAGCATGGTTCAATGCCTCTGCCTTCCAGTTACCTGCCAATGGAACGTATGGCAACGCAGGACTCGATTCACTGCGCGGTCCGGGCTTTGTGCAGGTAGACGGTTCGATCTTCCGCGATATTCCATTCACAGAAAGGGTTACTTTGCAGTTCCGTGTTGAAGCGTTCAACTTATTCAACCATCCGAACCTGGCCAATCCAAACGGAACCTTCGGTTTCGGAGGGTTTAATGCGATAACAGCTACCAGCTCCGCAGGTACAAATCGAGTCGGTCAACTTGCAGCTAAATTGATCTTCTAGCCTCCGCTACTTGATTCTTATCAGCCCCGGCGTCTCCCGCATTGTGTGTCAGACGTCGGGGTTCCTAACGAAAGGCAGTTTAGTCTTCACCACGTCTTGGATGCTAAAAAAATAGACTTCGACTAGGCGTTTATTATGTCCCCGCATTCTGGGTGGACATTCTCCAATTTCGAAATTAGTATGACCGCAACACCGGCTTTCCCATCTAACGTCAAGGAATTTGGATTGCCAGCAACATTTTCTCGGCGGACTTTTTTAACGGCTTCGGGGTACTATCTTGTGCTACAAGCGGCGAGACCGCGGACAAATTGGTTGTTCGCGTCTCCACCCCCCGCGGAATCAAATGCTGTCCCAAGGTGCTTTGAAAGTTCGCGTACAGCCTATCCACCTTTGCTCGAGCGATTCATCGAGAAGCTTGACCCAGCCGCTGACATATTCCCGACGGAGGTATACGTCGCAGAACTTGAAAAACTGCTCGCAGGATGGAGTGCTGCACTCTCCCATTCGGTACATGACACGAAGGTCATCGGCGGCGATCTATCAGCTAACCTAGTCGCGTCGTCGCTTCGAGCTCCCGAAGCGATTACTCTCCGAGCGTCCTTACCATTGCACATCGAGCGTCGATCATTCCGCGGTGCTGAGACGATGGGGCGCGAGGCCTTCCTGAGTAGTTGGGCGATGTATTTCGCCCCATACGCTGCGCTACACCTCGCGGAATTCGAGATATATGCGATTCGTATCTTAAGCCAACTGCCTTTACGCGTGGACACAGAAATTCATTATGACCTGGTTGGTATAGGAACGGATGGGACAAAGGAGCAGAGGGTAGGTTCATGGAGTATCTCGTGGCAGAAAGACAACTCTGGACGCTGGACAGCGGAGAGGTGGATTGCGAATAGCGAAGTTCGCAGCCGATTGACCGGTCCAGGATTCACAGAGATCACGGCGCAATGTCTGGAGGCAGGTACGCCAGCGATGGCACAGCTCCTCCCTGGAATCGACGAGTGGAGAGCTTCGTTGGATGGCGCAAGCGGCATCGATGTATATGGAAACCACGGAATTGCGGTTGGAGACATCGATGGCAGCGGGTTCGACAGCTTCTACGTATGCCAGCCTTCTGGCCTGCCAAATCGATTGTTCCGCAATCGCGGTGACGGGACCTTCGAAGATATTACTGAGAGATCCGGTGTAGGTATTCTCGATGGCACCGCATCCGCACTGTTTGTCGACTTTTGTAATCGTGGAAAGCAAGATCTTTTGGTCATACGCAGCGGGGGGCCTCTGTTGTTCACTAACATGGGCGATGGACGATTTGAGGTGAAGCCCGATGCGTTTCATTTCGCGCGGCCGCCCCAGGGAACGTTCACGAGTGCAGCGGTGGCGGACTATAACCGCGATGGGTTCCTTGATGTCTATTTTTGTGTTTATAGCTACTACCAGGGACTAAATCAATATCAGTTTCCGTCGCCCTACTATGACGCGCAGAATGGGCCGCCGAATTTTCTATTTCGCAATCGTGGCGACGGAACATTTGAAGATGTAACAGTTGCCAGTGGGGTTGACCAGAACAACAATCGCTTTAGTTTTGCGGTGGAGTGGTGTGACTATGACAACAACGGTTGGCCAGACCTTTACGTTGCGAATGATTTTGGACGCAAGAATCTCTATCGAAACAACGGTGACGGAACATTCACCGATATCGCGGCGAAGGCAGGTGTCGAGGACTACGGGCCTGGCATGAGCACCTGCTGGTTCGACTATGACAACGATGGTCGGCAAGACTTGTATGTGGCCAACATGTGGCTCCCTGAAGGAAAGAGAATCACCGCGGATGATCAGTTTCTGCCGGGCGTCGCGCCGGAGATCCGGGCTCTCTACCGGAAACACAACGCCGGCAACTCTCTTTATCGGAATAGCGTAAATGGCGCATTTGAAGATAAATCGATCGAAGCTGGGACCGCCAAAGGTGGTTGGTCCTGGTCTTGTTCCTCGTGGGACTTCGACAACGATGGCTATGCTGACTTGTATGTCGCAAATGGTTTCGTCTCAGGTGAGAAACACCTCGATCTGCAGAGTTTTTTCTGGAGACAGGTGGCACAGCGATCGGCAAGTCCACCGGGCAAGTCGCCGGATTATGAGATGGCGTGGAACGCCGTAAATGAGTTGGTGCGCTCAGACTATAGCTGGAGCGGGTACCAGAGAAACGTCTTCTTTGCGAATAATCACGATGGCACTTTCTCTGACGTCTCAGGCGCACTTGGGTTGGATCTGCGTGATGACAGCCGAGCATACGCATTGAGCGACTTCGACCACGACGGGCGTCTCGAGTTTATCCTGAAGAATCGAACTGGTCCGCAGCTACGAATCCTTCGCAGTGATCTTGAGGGCATCGGTAACTCCGTCGTCTTCCGACTGACCGGACACAAGAGCAACCGCGACGCTATAGGAGCGGTGGTCACCATCGAGGCGGGTGCGATTCGGCAAACAAAGTTTGTCTCAGCAGGTTCAGGTTTCGCATCTCAACACACGAAGGAGCTCTTCTTTGGAGTGGGGGAGGGGGGGCGGCCTATCACTATCTCAGTACGCTGGCCGTCCGGAACGATCGATCGATATGAAAACATCTCGATCAACCACCGTGTCGAGATCGATGAAGGGAAGCAAGAGTTCAAGTCGACTGCCTATCAGGTGCCGCGTTCAAAGTCTGGATTGCAGACAGATGAGACGAAAGCTCCAACCATCTCCGTTGACGTAGGCACATGGCTGATCGCACCGCTCTTCGGGCCGGACGTCAAACTCCTCGACTTGCAAGGGGCAACGCATCAATTGAGCGCGTTGCGCGGTCGAGCGGTTCTACTCACCTTTGTCCGTCTTGATTGCAGTGACGGCCAAAGGCAGCTGGAAGAACTACAAAAAGCCTCGGCCACGCTGACGTCCGCCGGCATCACTGCAATGGCAGTAATCGTGAACACCAGCACCGATCAGACACGGGTCCATGAGTTCGCTAACTCTTCCCGCGTTTCGTTTCCGATGCTCGTGGCAGATGAACGCCTAGTAGCTGTCTGGAACATACAGTACCGCTATCTATTTGATCGCCGACGCGACATGAACTTCCCAATTTCATTTCTCGTAGACAAGAGCGGTGCGACGATCCGCGTTTACCACGGGTTCGCGATTCCGCAGAATGTTGTAGATGACTGGGAGTCTGCGCCTGCAACGCCTGAGGCGAGATTTGCGCGTGCTATGCCGTTCCCAGGACACTACTATGGCAATGCGATGAAGCGTGACTATTTCACTTACGGTGTAGCGTTCGTGGAATACGGCTATCTTGACGAAGCGCAAGCCGCCTTACAGAGGGTGGTCGATGCTGAGCCCTCTTATGCAGCCGCGTGGTTTAACTTGGGGACGATTTATTTAGGAAAAAAGCTGTACCCAGATGCCCAGCGGTGTCTGAGAGAGGCCGTTCGACTGAACCCGGAGGACTCCGATGCATGGAATAACCTGGGTATGATCGCCGGAGAGCAGGAGAAGTACGACGAGGCGCTTGAAGATTTCCGACAGTCTGCGAGGGCCAATCCGAACCACCCGCAGGCGGTGCAAAACATGATGAGTATCTACCAGTTCCAGGCGCGGCCAGCCGATGCGCAAAAAGCACTGGAGGAGCTTATCGCAAAGGCTCCAGAGAACGCAGGTCTCCATCTGGCCCTCGCGATGGCTCTATTGGGTCAGGATCAGGTAGCACACGGGCGTGAGGAACTTGAGACCGCGGTACGTCTTCGGCCTGACTACGTGGATGCCTTGAATAATTTAGGAACGGTTCTTCTGCAAACAGGCCATCCTCAGGATGCTTTGCAGCTGTTTGAGAGATGCCGTCGGCTCGCTCCGGAGCTGGACCGACCGGTCATTAATTCGGCCATTGTCTATACCCGCACGGGTCAACCCGCGAAAGCACGTGAGATTCTTGAGGAGTTCCTGGCTCGCCATCCGGACGATGCCGAGGCCCGTAGCGCATACGAAAAGATGGTGGCGAGATGAGCGTGGCTCGTATCGCGACTTGGACAAAGTATCTCGTCGCAATATGGATTCTAGTAGTGTGTTTCGAGACCATTATCGAAGCCGCGACGATTGCTGGAGTCGTTCGAGATGCTCAAGGTAATCCTCTTGGCGGGGTGCGAGTCAGGATGACGTGCAAGCAAGCTCCCGAGCGAGCTGAGGAGATGACCAGCGACAAAGTCGGAGCTTACAGTTTCACAAAACTCCCTCCCGGGATATATCGGCTTTCAGTCGAAAAGAACGGATTTGGCGCGGCTGAGCCGAAGGACGTCAGAGTATCAACAGAACTCACCTCTGTAACGACAGACTTTACTTTGAGTCGACTCGAACAAAATGGAGAGCGTGCGGCATCGCAGCCTCGGCTCAAGTTCGAAGCTGCAGGCATCCGAGGCTTGATCGACCCAGGCGGATACTCGGCGCCGGCGAACGCTGCGGCTGCCTCTGGACTAATCTCCGGTGTGGCTGACATCCGACGTACAGAAAATGGCGCGGGATTCCCACTCGCGGCAGACTTTCCGTGCTCTCTCGAGTCCGAACTGACAAAGGCAGTTGCGGCGACTCCAAATAGCGCAGATGCCAACCGCCAACTCGGCGAATTCTATCTCGCGCACGGGTCGATTGGGCAGGCCATCTTGTATCTTCAACGCGCACGGCAAATCGGTCCCGCAGATTCACGCACGATCTTATATCTTTCAGAAGCGCTACTAAGGAGTGGCAACTTCGATGCCGCCCGCGAGCAGTTGAAAACAATGCCTGCAGGTGCAAAAGACGTTAGCTTCCATCGCCTTTCAGCGAAAGCGGAAGAAGGGTCTGGGCATTTCGCGACGGCTTCTGAGGAATACTTGAATGCAGCAGAACTGGACCCCAGCGAAGAAAATATCTTTGGCGGAGGGTATGAACTGATTTTAGCGGGCCACCCTATGGATGCAGCGAGGGTCTTTGGCGCAGGCGTGGCGCGTTATCCCCTTTCGAGTACGCTTCTGATCGGTGCTGGGACAGCGAAGTTCCTCCAGGGGGACAGTTCTGCAGCGGTGATGCTATTCCTTCAAGCGGCAGATCTAAATCCATCAGATCCGCGACCCTATTCGTTTCTTACTGAGGCATTTGAAACCTCCCGGGTAAAAGATGCGCAGGTTCTGGCGTGCCTGAAGCGCTATTCGGAACAGTTTCCCGCCAGGGCTGAAGCTTCTTATCTCTATGCGGTAGTGCTGTCGAAAGACAACGCTGGTGGTGCCGCCACAGGCGCTCAAGTTGAATCTCTTCTAAAGCAAGCAACCGCGCTCGACCCTAACTTCGCAAAGCCACACTTCCAACTTGGAGCTTTGTACGCGCATCGTGAGGATTACGAGAGCGCCATAAGAGAGTTTGAAGCCGCGGAGCATCTAGCCCCCGGCATGAAAGAGGTGCACTATCGTTTGACATCTGCATATGAAAGGGCCGGACACGCTGAGGCGGCGGAACGCGAGATGAAACTATTTCGTGAATCGCACGAGCCGAATGCCGAAGACGGAGGAGGTGGAATCAGCATCGGACAATTTATTTCTGTGGTCGATCGCCCTCACTCCGCTAGCAAAGACGTGCGCTGTCTTCAGAGTGCCGATAAATAGTGTTGCCACACCTGCAATGTACGAGAGACCCGATGCCTGCATGCGTTCCAAGAGGTGGATTTTGGAATCGCGAGAGTAGTTTCCTGGAGTGTCGCTATGATCTAGAGATTTCGCTTGCATCTTATTTAGTATATCGTTTACTGTAACGAATGTTTAAAGCCCAGCTTTTTCGGCCATACGCCATCCGAGCGACGTTCGTACAAGTCGGAGGAATTTGATGCGCTATCGAAGACTCGGTCAGACAGATCTTGAGGTGTCTGTTCTCGGGTTTGGAGCCTCCCCGCTAGGGAACGTGTTTTCGGTGGTTGATCCGGTGGAAGGCACACGCGCAGTTCATCGAGCAATCGATAGTGGACTCAATTTTTTCGATGTGTCACCCTACTACGGTTTGACTCTCGCTGAGCAACGACTGGGAACAGCCCTTGTCGGAAGACGAAAAGAAGTTATCTTGGCAACGAAGTGCGGACGTTATGGCACCGACGACTTTGATTTCTCCGCTCGCACGATCGTAGATGGAGTAGATGCATCGCTGAGGCGACTAAAAACCGACTACGTCGATCTACTTCAGGTGCATGATGTGGAGTTTGGAAGCGTCGACCAGATCGTCACAGAAACGTTGCCAGCTCTACGAGACTTGCAGAAGGCAGGAAAAACACGCTACGTAGGTATTACAGGCTATTCTCTGGAGACTCTCATCGCGACTGCTGATCTGGCGCCGGTTGATTCGATCCTGAGCTATTGCCGCTACAACTTGATGGTGCGCGACATGGACCAGTGTTTAACACCGTTCGCGAAGGAAAACGGCATCGGGCTCATTAATGCATCGCCACTTCACATGGGGGTCCTTAGTTCTGGGGAGATACCGACTTGGCATCCAGCTGCTCCAGAGGTCTGGGCCGCGGGGCGTCGGGCGGCTGTGATCTGCAAAGCTCATGGATTGCGGCTACCAGAGGTGGCGCTCCGCTTCTGCCTCTCAGAGCCTTCCGTTGCGTCCACCCTCGTAGGCATGTCGACAGTTGAACAACTGGAAGAGAACCTGCGAGCGCTTGAACCATCCGACGATACAAACGTGATTCGAGAGATCACTACAGCTATCGGTTCCAGCTTGAACTATGTCTGGCCGTCAGGCATCATCAACTCCGTCGAGCCTTCCGGTCGCGTCGAGACCCATGATAGATCGTAACGATTCACCAACATTGTGGCGAGTAGGAACCAAGCTTTGAGGCAAATCGCTGTCTGCGCAGGAGAGCAACGAAGGGAAGATATCGATGCAAGCACTGATGCTAAAACATCCCGGGGACGTCGCAGTAGAGACAGTGAAAGACCCATCAGTCACCGAGGAAGAGATACTCCTAAAGGTAAAAAGGGTTGGCTTGTGTGGCAGTGATCTGAATAGCTACCGTGGGAAGAACCCTTTGATTCAGTTTCCGCGCATCCTGGGTCATGAAGTTGCTGCAACGATTGTTCATGACGTACCAGGGCGTCCAGATCTCGTCGCAGGAACAGATGTGACGTTGTCGCCATATACGAGCTGTGGCAGATGTGCGTCATGCAGGCGCGGTCGTTCAAATGCTTGTCAGTTTAATCAGACCCTTGGGGTACAGCGCGATGGAGCGCTCACCGAATACATTGTGGAGGTTCCCGAGAAACTTTATCCGGCAAATCTTTCACTTAAGGAGCTTTGTCTTGTCGAACCACTTACCGTAGGCTTTCACGCCGTGGCCCGTGGCCGAGTAACCGCACAAGATACTGTGGCGATCATCGGATGTGGCGGAGTCGGCCTGGGTTCGGTTGCTGCCTCTGGTTTCATTGGGGCCCGTACGATTGCAATCGATGTAGACGATAAGAAACTGCAGCTGGCTCGTAAAGCTGGGGCGACAGACACTATCAACACTACGCAAGAGTCGATGCACGACCGCCTGGTTGAGTTCACTGCGGGACATGGGCCCGACGTAATCATCGAGGCCATCGGCCTGCCAGAGACCTTTCGCGCCGCGGTTGAAGAAGTCGCATTCACGGGCCGGGTGGTTTACATTGGTTACGCGAAAGAGCCAGTAGCTTACGAGACCCGGTTATTCGTTCAGAAGGAGTTGGATATTCTTGGGTCGCGAAATGCCTTGCCGGAAGACTTTCACGCTGTTATTCAAATGCTTGAACAAGGTCGATTTCCTGTTAACGATGCGGTTAGCGCGGTTATCAGTCTTGAAGAAGCACCTGAGATCCTCGCCGCATGGAGTAGCAATCCGTCGCAGTTTTCTAAGATCATGATCCGACTTGGCTAATTTTCGTGACGACGTCCAACAAGGAAAATAAATGATTCCTGTCGCACATCAACAAAACGCCCCGTCTCCCTCCCGAACAGATCAGCCGCTGATTGGGCCAGGTCAGAGGACTCCGTTCGTTCTTGTGACCTCGCTATTTTTTCTCTGGGGCATTCCTAACAATCTCAACGACGTGCTGATTGGCCAGTTTATGAAGGCGTTCACACTTAGTCGCTTTGAAGCTGGCTTGGTCCAGTCGGCCTTTTACCTTGGATACTTTCTGCTGGCCATGCCGGCTGCATTGTTAATGCGCAAGAAAGGTTACAGGGCGGGGATGATTTCCGGACTGGTGCTTTTCGGTGTGGGTGCCTTCCTTTTCTGGCCGGCGGCTTTGTCAATGCGCTATGGATTCTTTCTGGTTGCGCTCTTCGTCATGGCGGGCGGTCTGGCATTTCTGGAAACAGCGTCCAACCCGTTCATTACACAAATAGGTGATCCTGCTGGCTCGGAGCGGCGACTGAATCTCGCCCAGGCCTTCAATCCTCTCGGCGCCATCTCGGGAGTTCTTCTGGGAACCATCTTTATCTTTTCTGGTATCGAACTGTCGCCTCAAAACATTGCAATGAGTAAAGCGAACCATACGTATGAGGCGTACCTCCGGTCGGAGACGCTTCGTGTCGTGAGCCCGTATATGGCACTGGGAATCTTAGCGTTCGTGTTGGCGGTCATCTTTTTTTTTACGACGTTTCCTCGGATCAGCGCAGAATCAACATCGACACAGGGGAGCGAAGGAAGTTTCTCCGAACTATTGACGAAGCGACACTTCCTGCTGGCAGTGGCCACACAGTTCATGTATGTCGGTGCCCAAGTGGGCACTTGGAGTTACTTCATCCAGTATGTGCAGGTCTACGCACATCAGACACAAAAACTTGCCGGGCTTTTTCTTACCGGAACGCTCGTTGCGTTCGCACTGGGGAGGTTCTCATCCGCGTGGATCATGCAGAGAGTTCCTCCTGCAAAACTGATGGGAGTTTACGCAGGGGTCAACATTGTCTTGGTCGCATTGGCCATTGGTTTTCCTGGCTGGATAGGTCTCTGGGCCATCTTTCTAACTAGCTTCTTTATGTCAGTCATGTTCCCCACAATCTTTGCGCTCGGTCTTCGAGGTCTTGGAGTCAACACAAAAATAGGCGGATCCATCCTGGTGATGTCGATCATCGGTGGCGCCATTCTGACCCCGGCTATGGGATTGATTTCGGAGATCGGACATAGCATTGCTCTCGCTTACGCGGTGCCGCTCATTGCGTACGTATGTGTTGCACTCTTCTCTTTTCTAGCGAACGGACCGAGTGCGCTGGGCAAATTGGAGATCAATACCTAGTTTCCAATTTGCCCGCAAGTAAAGCTACTTTTTCGATTTCCGCTTCGGATTTTCAGAATGGTTTGCTGAATTTCGCAAAGTAGACAACCGAGCAACTAGAGCAGGTTCAAACACAATCTTTTGTGGCGGCTTTGGCACTTTAGATTCGATAATTTCGAGAACAACCTCACCTGCGCGTCGACCAATATTAACGTTTTGTTGATCGATGCTTGAGAGTGGTACCCGTAGCGAGGAGTCATAGTGCAAGTTGCCACAGCCGATGACTGCAATATCGTTGGGCACACTAAGACCCTCCTCGAATATTTTTTCCATCGCTCCTATCGCGAGAGGATCGTTGTAGCAAAACACGCCATCCGGACGAACCTTACGCTCCAACAGCATTTGCATGGCTTGCTTACCTTGTTCGATACTATCGGCGTCCACATGGGGTCGACTGACAACATATTCTTCGCGATAGCGCAGCCCGTGCGATTGCAATGCCGCTTGATACCCTTTCAGTCGCCCATGACCGGTACTGTTACTTCGTCCGCTGATATGAGCGATACGTCGGCAACCCATCTGGATTAGATGCTCTGTTGCAATCCGACCTGCGGCCTCATCATCTGTTCCGACAAAGTTAGACTTGACCTTCGAAAAGTTGCGATCGATCAATACGTACGGATTGCTATGGAGGGCAAGTTGATCGATAGACGTGTTATTCAAGGCGCAGGACGCGATGACAAGAGCATCCAGATGACGGGCTTGCAGTTGGCGAATTTCCCTTGCCTCTACCTCAGGATCTTCGTCCGATGACGCAATGATGAGCGAATACCCTTTAACGCCGATCTCTCGTGACAGTGATTTTGCGATCTCAGCAAAGAAAGGATGAAGTAGATCGGGCACAATCAGACCCACAAGATAACTGCGGCCGGTCACTAGACCTCGCGCCAGAATGTTGGGTTGATAGTCCACCTTCTTTACGTACTTCAGCACTCTTTCGCGGGTTTCATCGCTGATATCCGGGTGGTCGCGGAGTACTTTCGAGATCGTCACCACAGAGACCCCAAGTTCCTTCGCGATGTCCTTCATGCGCATTGTCATAGGCTTAGATCTTCTCGAACTACTTTTTTACTTTACAGGAAATCTGGATAGCAAACGCATGTAGGTTTGAGCCTCAGCCATGGGAGTATGCGGCTGGCTACGGCGTTCGTACCGTATCGCGATCATCCTAAGTTGGTCGACCCTGTCGATAAAGTAAACGATATATACTATCTTCGTCACTGTTTCATCTCTTGATAACGATGTCTTTTTGTGAAGAACTTTGCCGGAAGGATCTTACGCTGGACGAAGCCGATACAGAGGCGGACGGTACCATGCAAGCTATTTCGACAGGGGATGATCTCATGATGAGATCAATCCTTCGTTCCACCAAGTTGTTAGGTCTTATTCTCCTCTTCATTCTCTTGTTCCAGGCAAAAGCCGCCTCAGCGCAGAGTGCGGTCCAGACGGTACAGTCTGGACGAGAGCGCTTGTCGCTGGACCGCGGGTGGCTGTTTCATGAAGGAGACATTCCATTTCCAGTGATCACCGGACATCAGCCGTCCTATGATAACGCCAAGGCGGGGAGTTCCTCCGGTGCGGCATCGCCGGACTACGACGACTCCTCCTGGAGCCAGGTAAACCTCCCGCATGACTGGGCTGTATGGCAACCCTTCGACAAGGACGCCAACATCGCCCAAGGTTATCGACAGCGCGGTATGGGTTGGTATCGCAAGTACTTTCGCCTCGATCCGGCGGACCGTGGCAAGCACTTGGAGATTCAGCTCGACGGCATCGCGACGCACTCGACGATCTGGATCAACGGTGTTCTGTCTGCGCGAAACTGGTCGGGTTACAACTCCATCTACATTGACATGAGCCCTTCGCAAGGTTCGGCAGTGAGCTCAACATAATCAGCGTGCAGGTAGACGCGAATGCGATGGAGGGCTGGTGGTATGAGGGTGCCGGTATGTATCGGCATACCTGGCTGGTGAAACGAAATCCGCTGCACATTGCGACCGATGGAGTCTTCGCTAACCCGGTCAAAAACGCCGATGGTAGCTGGTCGATCCCGGTCGAGACGACGCTGTACGGCATGGAACAGAAGCCATCGACCGTGCAGGTGGAGTCGACGCTGATTGACCCTGAAGGAAAGCCAGTGGTGAGCGGTCATATCGAAGCCACCATCCAGCCTCTCGGGGAGTCGGTCGCGAAGTTTACGCTTCCGGTGTCCTCACCCAGGCTCTGGTCGGTCGATCAGCCTACCTTGTACACCGTGCGCACTGTGGTCAAACGAGATGGGGTCGTTTTGGATGAACTTACGATCCACAACGGCTTTCGCACCATCCGCTTCGATCCAGACAAGGGGTTCTTTCTGAACGACAAGCCGGTCAAGCTGTTAGGCACCGCAAACCACCAGGATCATGCTGGCGTTGGTGTTGCCGTTCCCGACTCCTTATGGGAATTCCGCGTGCGCCGCCTGAAAGAGATGGGCTCGAATGCATATCGGTGTGCGCACAATGCACCTGCCGCAGAGTTCCTGGACGCCACCGATCGTCTCGGTCTGATGGAAATCGATGAGAATCGGAACTTTGGCTCCAGCCCTGAGCATCTCAGACAGTTGGACTGGATGATCCGTCGCGATCGCAATCACCCCAGCGTCATCATGTGGTCGGTCTTCAATGAGGAGCCCTCGCAGGGCTCTGAGATGGGCTACCAACTCGTGCGCAGAATGAGTGCTTCAGTGAAGGAGTTGGACACAACGCGCCCGGTCACTGCGGCACAAAGCAACTCGGATCTGAATCCGGTCAATGCGTCGCAAGCGGCGGACGTCGCCGGCTTCAACTACGTCTATCGGGACTTCGACGAGTACCGCAGGGTCAATCCCTCCAAGCCGATGTTCAGCTCCGAAGACACCTCCTCCGTGATGACTCGCGATCAGTACACCACGGATCGGAAGGCGATGCTTCTGGACTCCTACGACGACCAGGTGCTGCCGTGGGGCCTTTCGCATCGGGATGCCTGGAAGCAAGTCGACGAGCGGCCTTTTATCTTCGGAACAATGGTCTGGACTGGCTTCGACTATCGCGGCGAGCCACAGCCTCTCTCCTGGCCGGCCGCCGGATCATCTTTTGGAATCATGGATCTTTGCGGTTTCCCTAAGGCTGCATACTGGATTCACCAGGCCCAGTGGATTACCGACCGCCCCATACTCCATGTGATTCCGCATTGGAACTGGGCTGGCAGCGAAGGCAAACCAATCAAGATCATGGTGGCGACCAACGCTGAAAGTGTCGCACTATTCCTGAACGGCAATCACATCGCGGAGAAGCCTGTCGACAGATATGAGATGGTGACATTTGACGTGCCGTACACGACTGGCACCTTAGAGGCGCGAGCCCTCAACGGTGGCAAGGAGGTCGCCCGCTTCGATGTCGAAACAACCGGTGTACCCTCGGCCATTCGGTTGACTCCGGATCGCAAGAGCATGGCCGGCGACGGCAATGATGCGCAGCCCTTTACGGTGGAGGTAGTCGATGCCAGGGGGCGTGTGGTTCCCACGGCAGACGTCCCCGTGACCTTTTCGCTGAGCGGTCCGGGAGCCATCATCGGGCTCAACAACGGCGACCCAACCAATCACGAGCCGGAGAAGGGAACCCAGCACAGCACCTACCACGGGTCGGCCCAGGTTATCGTGCAGAGCGAGCTGGCGGGTCAGGGTAAGCTGACGCTCCACGCAACTAGCCCACGCCTGAGTGCGGGAGATGTCTCAGTTGACGTGATAGCTACCGCGGCACCGCCAGCTGTAACGGAGATCACGAATCCGCCACTGACGCTGACAGATTGGAGGCGATCACCGATATCGATGGATCGTCCGGACCTAAAGGTGCAGGAAGCCCACCATGCATGGACTCTCACACGAACTCCGGCAGTCCTGCCGTCTCGGTGTACTCGGCGGCGGACACGTCGTCACTCGCGCACCGATCGACTCCGAGTCAACCGGCTTCTATGTCAAAGATGCCCAAACTTCGCCGCCTGGAAAGGAATACCTCTCTAGCGAATCCTGCTTGACCTGGATACTGTATCCGGGTGTCTGAGGCATCAGGTAGCGGCCGCGACGAATGCGTACCGGGTCAACAAAGTGCTCATGCAGATGGTCGACGTATTCGATCACGCGGTCCCGCATGGAGCGGCTCACACGAAGGTAGTCGAAAGCCGAAAGATGCTGGACGTACTCACAAAGGCCAACACCGCCGGCATGCGGGCAAACCGGCACGCCCATCTTCGAAGCCATGAGGAGGATAGCGAGATTTTCGTTCACTCCGGCGACACGGCAACTGTCAATCTGGCAGACGTCGATCGCTTCGGCCTGCAGAAGCTGCTTGAACATCACGCGATTGTGGCAGTGTTCGCCGGTGGCAATACGAACGGGTTTGCATTCGCGACGTATGCGCGCGTGTCCCAGAATGTCATCCGGGCTTGTAGGTTCTTCCATCCACCACGGCTGTAGTTGAGCAAGCTCTCTGGTGCGGGCGATGGCCTCGGTCACGCCCCACTTCTGATTGGCATCCACCATCAGGCGGTTTTCCCAGCCAATTTCCTCGCGCACAATCAGGCCGCGGCGAAGGTCGTCGACAGGATCACCGCCCACCTTCAGCTTGAAGTGCGTCCAGCCTTCGGCAATGCCTTCGCGAGCGAGACGGCGAATCTTTTCCTCGCTGTAGCCGAACCAGCCCACGGAAGTGGTGTACGCGGGATAGCCTTGGCGCACTAGCAGGTCCATGCGTTCCTGCAGGCCCTCTTGCCCTTCGCAAAGAATGTCTATCGCCTCTTCGCGCGAAAGTAGATCGTCGATATATTGGAAGTCAATACAATCGGCGATACGTTCTGCAGACATCTCTGCCAGAAGTCTCCATACCGGTTTTCCTTCGGCCTTCGCCCACAAGTCCCAGACCGCATTGATGAGCGCACCGCACGCAAGATGGGTTACGCCTTTTTCCGGACCCAGCCAGCGGTATTGACTCTCGCCCGTGAGCTCGCGCAAAAATGCCGCGAGGTTCGAAACGATGGAGTCGAGTGTGCGACCTTCAGCGTGCTTTCCCAGATGCTGCAATGCCTGCACGCATAAATCCGTGCCGAGGCCCAGTGTGAAGGTCAATCCGTGGCCTTCAATTTCGGCATTTGTCTCCAAAATGCAATAGGCGGCGGAATAGTCAGGGTTCTTGTTCACAGCGTCTGAACCGATCGCTTCGCGCGAGGTCGGGAAGCGGAGATCGACGGTCCGCACGCGCTCTATTCGAATATCCATTCGTTGCTCTACTCCCCTCTAGCTGGATGCAATACACATCAGTTGATACTGACCACCGCATTCGTTCGGCGAACTGCGACGAGTGCGTATGCGGCTACCGCGACATAACACGCTCCTGTCACGAGATATCCAACTGCATAACTCGCATGTTCCCGCGCAAGATATCCGGAACTGCTGCACAAGAATGTCTGTGACATTGTTCGACATCCCCCACAGGAAAAACAGTGCGGTGACGAGGAAGAACGCACGCTTAGGCCCGGCTGGTAACAGCGAGCCGCTGGAGTTGACTGAGGTGACCGATGAGCCCGGGAGATGGATGCTCATCGCATCTCCCGCGGAGCGCCGACCTCAAGTCCATAGAAGCTGCGCGCGGTCCCACCGAAGAACGCAATGCGCTCCTCACTCTTGAAGCCAGAGGTGTATTGTTCGAGGACTGACCACCACTTCTTATAGGTGGCTGCTACCAGGAGAACGGGCCAGTCCGATCCTGCCATGCATCGTTCCGCGCCGAAGGCCTCCAGCACGGTGTCCAGATAGGGCCGCAGGATCTCGAGTGACCAGACCTGCCAGTTCGCCTCGGTCACAAGCCCAGATACCTTGCACCACACGTTGTTGCGCCGTGCTAACTCCATCATCTGCTGCTTCCACGGCTCGAGTTTCGCGTTCTTGATCTGCGGCTTTGCACAATGATCAACTACGAAGCGCTGGTTGGGGTGCCGATCGACGAAGTCGATGACCTCGTTCAACTGCGCTGAATAGACCAGCACGTCGTAGGTGAGTCGATTTGCAGTCAAGTACCGGATTCCTCGATTGAAGCCTTCTTCGCTTAGAAAACCAACCGGCTCAGACTGAAGAATGTGCCTTAGCCCCACCAACTTCCGGTGCGAGAGGAGAGGTTCGATGCTCTTTTCAAAATCGGCATCAGCAATCGGTCCCCATCCCACTACGCCTGCAATGGCATCCGACGCTGTTGCCTGCTGCAGAAGCCACTCCGTCTCGGCGACCGTCTGTCGCGCCTGCACCACGACCGTCGCATCGACTCCTGTGCTCGCCATCTGCTGCTCAAGCTCCGGCAGAAGGAAGTCGCGGCGCAGGAGAGCCATGTCGTCGGTGATCCATCCGAACTCCTCTGGGGTATAGCGCCACAGGTGATGGTGAGCGTCGATACGCATTATGCCGACTCCAAGATCACGTTCCCATACTGCGTTGTGTCACCGGTGCGGATGAGACCAATCGCGTGCGGCACGCGCTTCTTAAAGTCAACGTGAGGCTCGAACTCAAGCTTTGACAAGAGAGTGGCATAGCCGTTCACGACCGAAGCATCGTTATGCTCCCGAAACTCAGACGCCATCCAAGATCGTCCAACCGCGAAGTTGGGCAGTAGGGCGTGAAGCACATCCACAACGCGCGGGATATCGTCCACCAAGGCTATATCGATCGTCTCTATCTGGGGCCAGAACGGAAATCCGCGATCTGCGATCACCAGTGTGTTGGTGTGGCGCACCCGAGCCAGCAGCGAATTGATATGGGGATTGAGAATCCCTGACTTCAGCACAATTCTTTACCTCTCAACTGCAACGGTCCGATTGCGCAGCGATCCGATCTTTTCAATCGTGATCACGACATCTTCCTCAGGCTTGAGCCAGCGTTGTGGTGTGCGTCCTAAACCAACGCCGGGCGGCGTGCCAGTGCTGATGATGTCGCCCGGCTCCAACGGTGTGACGCTGGAGATATATTCAATCAGTGCTGGGATACGGAAGATGAGGTCGCGTGTGTTAGCGGACTGGAGCGTCTCTCCAGCGACGACACACTCAATGTTCAGAGCATGCGGGTCGCCAACTTCGTCCGCAGTAATGATCCACGGCCCAAGCGGCGTAAAGGAAGGGAAGCTCTTCCCCAGCGTCCATTGCGTGGTGGCAAGCTGTACTCCGCGAGCGCTTACGTCATTCAGGATGGTGTACCCGAAGACATACTCTTTCCAGGCGGCGGCTGCGATATTGTGGCCGCCCTTGCCGATCACTACGGCTAGTTCCGCTTCATAGTCGGGCTGGGTCGCCTGTGGCGGCAGGAAGATTGGCATCTCCGGACCAGTGATGGAGGACGTCAGCTTCATAAAGACAGTCGGCACATCCTGCACCTTCATCTTTGATTCAGCTGCATGCTCAACGTAGTTTAGTCCAATCCCGAAGATGCGCGGCGGATTCAATAGTGGCGGCTGCAGCGTGACATCGCTCAGTAAGACTGATGCTCCTTCCGCTACATGCGTATGTCTGCCAGCGATGGTGCTCAGCATGTCCTGCACAAGGGGAAAAACCTCACCCTCTCTTACAACTCCGGCGCGCAAAATACCCTCATAAATGTAGGTAACTAGCTTCATAAGTTGCCTTCAAGAGTACCTGCGCACTCCGGGAATGTGTGCTCCAAGTGAATTGATGAAGTGTAAGTTGCAGCACTTGTTTTCGTCAATGAAAATATGTTTTCATGTGTAGAGAGCTCTTGGGTCTTTCGAATATTCGACGCCCTGGGAGAATTGACAAGAAGACTCGTCACGGCTAAAACGAGAGGCGACTACGAATAGCCCCATGGAAGAGTTCAATCTCACAGGCAGACTGGCCATCATCACCGGCGGAGCAAGCGGCATCGGCAGAGCCATTGCCCAGCGCTTCGCGCAGGCTGGAGCCCGCATCGCGGTGGTAGATATCCGCGCTGACGCCGCCGAAGCTGTCGCCGCATCGCTTGGAAATGGCTCAGCAGGATTTGGGTGCGATGTTTCCGATGAAGACAGCGTCGCGGACACATTCGCAAAGATCGATGCGATGAATACGAACCAGATTTTGGTGAACAGCGCCGGCATCGCGCATGTGGGATCGCTCAACACAACCAGCCTGGAGGATTTTGACCGTCTGTTTCGAGTCAACGTTCGAGGCACATTTCTCGCGATGCGATCTGCGCTGGAGCGCATGCGTCCCAACAAGCACGGTGTAATCCTGAACATGGCGTCTATTGCCGCGACTGCAGGGTTGCAAGACCGGTTTGCCTACTCCATGACGAAGGGGGCGGTGTTATCAATGACTTTTTCCGTTGCCCGCGATTACCTAGCAGATGGCATTCGGTGCAACTGCATTTCGCCGGCGCGCGTCCACACGCCATTTGTGGACGGCTTTCTGGCAAAGAATTATCCTGGCCGCGAAGTGGAGCAAATGGCGAAGCTGGCCGCCGCGCAACCCATTGGTCGCATCGGCCAGCCGGCCGAGGTCGCCTCACTCGCACTTTTTCTCTGCTCGGATGCCGCCAGTTTCATCACCGGCGCCGACTACCTGATCGACGGCGGCTTCTCCAACCTTCGCTAAAGAAAGTAGGAAAAGGTGGACCTCGGATTGAGAGATGCCGTCATCGCAGTGACCGGCGGAGGTGCTGGAATCGGCGAAGGCATCTCTCGGGCTTGCCTCGCTGAAGGTGCGCGCGTTGTTGTTCTAAGCCGTGTGTCAGACAACGTAAAGCGCTTCATGGCGGAGATGGAACAGAAGGGAGAACGTGTCGAGCTGATCGAAACGCATCTGGGCGAGATGGACCAATGCCGGGCTGCCGTTGCAGCGATAAATCAACGTTACGGTCGGCTTGACGGGCTGGTGAACAATGCCGGCGCCAACGATGGAGTTGGACTCGAGTCCGGTACACCGGAGCGCTTCATGGAGAGTCTCCGTCAGAACCTGCTGCATTACTATGCCTTGGCTCATTACATGTTGCCTATGCTCAAAGCCTCGAAAGGTTCAATTGTCAACATTAGCTCTAAGGTCGCGTTGACGGGACAAGGGAACACGTCGGCCTATGCCGCTGCTAAAGGCGCGCAACTTGCGTTGACCCGCGAATGGGCGGCCGAGCTGCTCCCGTTCGGAATCCGTGTGAATGCCGTACTTCCTGCAGAGGTGATGACACCGCTCTACCGACGCTGGCTGGAGACCTTGGGCGAGCCAGACAAAGAGATCCGTCGCATTGAAAGTCGCATCCCTCTTGGTCATCGCATGACCACCCTCCAAGAGATGGGTTCGATCGCGGTCTATCTACTATCGCCCACGCAGTCCTCTCACACGACGGGGCAGCAGATCGTGGTCGATGGCGGCTATACGCACCTGGATCGTTCCCTTACCTAGCCGTCTGCTATAGTCTGTTGACCAATGAAGGGCAAGAAGAAAAGCCAAAACAAGACCTCGTACTCTACTCCGGCGCTGGAGAAGGGCCTCGATGTTATCGAACTCCTGGCTCACCAGCCAGCTGGACTGACGAAGAGCCAAATCGCGCGTGAACTCGATCGCACCGTGTCGGAAATCTTCCGCATGCTGGTATGCCTGGAGCGACGAGGATACATCTCTCAGGTGCAGGGCGACCAATACGCGCTGACCCTTAAACTCTTCAAGCTCGTGCAGGAACACCCTCCAACAGAGCGCCTCATCGTGGATGCGCTGCCGGTCATGCGGCGGTTCACCGAGCAGACAATGCAGAGCTGTCATTTGGGAGTGATTGAAGGCGGCCGCGTCGTTATTCTTGCGCAGGTGAACGCGCCCACAAGCGTTGGCTTCTATGTGAAGCTGGGCTCAAGCGTCGACGTTATGGACGCATCGACCGGTTACGTCATCCTCGCGCATCAGGACAATGCTCAGCGTGAAGCCTCTCTTGCGGAGTGGAAGAGTTTGACCGGGAGAAAGCTTCCGACCGATCTCGGCGACCATCTCGCACGCGTTCGCAAGAAGGGATTTGAAGAGCACGACAGTTACCAGGTTCGAGGTGTGGTCAACGTTACATTTCCGATCTTCGACAATCGAGGCTCAGCTCTTGGAGCTTTGACGGCGCCCTATATAGAACATGTCGACTCAAAGGTTACACGCAGCGCCGTGGTCGCGGCACTTCGCAAGAGTGCTGAGGAGATTTCGTTCACGCTCGGTGGCACCGTTAAGACTTAGCGATCTTCAGCTTCGTATCGAATTCCACCGGTACATAGGCAAACCACTTCTCAACTGCCGTCAGGCTGGTTCTGAAACGGCCTCGATTGACTACCTCGCCATCGTGGTTAATGGTGCAGTAATGGCTCCAGACATTTCCAAGGCCACATGTTCAAGCACGTGGCTACAGAAAACGAAGTCGAAGGTTTGATTTCTGTACGGCAGCACATGATATCTACACCGACCATCGGATTGCGACTGTTCAGGGGCTGGTCTGGAGTTCGGCTAAAAGATAGTGTTCTTAACTACATTCCCCGATGATCAGTGATTGTATCGATGGTCCGTTGACTTCTTCTCGCGAAAGATTCATGATGAACCGCAGAGTTTCTCCAAGCTCCGAATTCTGAAGTGAGCTTATACCTTCAAGTATCGAACTTGCTACACGTTTGCAGGTGCCTCTGGAACGTACAGGGAACTCCCGGGCCGGTTTGAACCTGATCAATAAAGATTTCTGAGCAGCAACTGTGAAGGATGCCCTCTCACGGCGTAACGATACTGTCCCTACTATTTCATCGTGCAACTCAGGAGCGAAATCCGATGAAGGTTGATGTTCTTACGAATCGCTACAACGTCTTTCGGACTGGAGCAAACACAGCAGAAACAGTGTTGAACCAGACGAACGTCAACGTCAACGGCTTCGGCAAGATATTCACCCGCGGGGTCGATGGGCAGATTTATGCGCAGCCCTTGATCGTCTCCGATCTGGACTTTGCCGGAGGTGTGACCCGGTCTGTTGTAATTGTTGCAACCTCACGCAACATGGTTTACGCGTTCGATGCCGAGGACCCGGCACAATGCCACCCGGTGTGGCGGGTCGACCTTGACGTCGCGGGCGCGATGCCCGTTCCGCGGATGGACTACGGGCCTGGATACCAGGACTTTACGGCGGAGATTGGCGTCACCTCGACGCCGGTGATTGACCGCCAGTCTGGGACGATCTATCTCACGTCGAAGTCGAAGGCTATCAACAATGGAATACCTCACTACGCCTATAGGCTGCATGCGCTGGACCTGCGTACGGGTTCGGGTAAGCTGGCCGGGGCCGTTACCATTGCTGAGACCGCAGTCAACGGCAATGGTTCGTTCGATTTCATCAGCGGGCCTTCCGTACCGGGTACGGGGGAGGGTAATGTCAACGGAGCCGTAACCTTCAATGCCTTCCTCCAATTGCAGCGTCCGGGACTTCTGATCCAGGACAACGTAATCTATCTTGCCTTCGCCTCACAGGGCGATCGTGATCCGTTCCACGGCTGGATTCTTGCTTATGACGCAATGAACCTAAAGTTCATCGACGCATATTGCACGACGCCGGACTGGGGCGAAGGTGGTATCTGGCAGTCTGGCTGTGGTTTGGCGGGCGATGGAGTTGGCAATATCTTCGCGGTGTGTGGTAATGGCGAGTGCCAAAAAGATGGTTCTGGAAAAGCTCTCCCCAGCCCTCCTAACCCAACGAACGCACAGCTTGGATCAGGTCCATCCTTCGGTCACAGCCTCCTTGAGCTTTCACTCGGAGCGGATCGAAAGTTCAAGCTAGTGGACTGGTACACGCCTTTCGACATCCTCGACCGGAACGCAGCCGACGATGATATGTGCGCAGGCCCAGTTATTTTGCCATGGAACAACTTGGTTGGCCTGTGGGGAAAGGACCGCGCATATCACATTGCGAACCGTAACAACCTCGGCAAGTTCACGGTGGGGCGCAACAATATCATTCAGTTCGCACCGGCTATGACGACGCCTGTCAACGGTGCTGGCACGGCGCACATTCATTGCGCGCCCGTCATCTTCGACAATCCAGACGTAGGGCCAGTGTCCTACGTCTGGGGAGAAAACGACAAACTACGTGGCTATCGCTTTGATATCGCATCGTCTAGTTTCGAAACCACTCCTCCGGTAAATCTTCTAAGCAATTCGAACCTTCCAATCGGAATGCCCGGTGGCATGCTAAGCGTTTCAAGCAATGGCGAAGGTGCCGGAGGGACCAAAGGCAGCGCCATACTCTGGGCGCTCCATCCCACACTTGGCAATGCAAACCGGTTTACTGTTTCGGGAGTCCTCCAAGCCTACCGCGCGGATGATATCCGCCAGCCCATCTATGCGAGTAACCACGATCCCCGCGGGAGCGACGATTTAGGGGACTTCGCGAAGTTTTGCCCTCCTGTCGTTGCGAATGGACGTGTTTATGTGGCGACGTTTTCTCAGCAACTCGTCGTCTATGGCCTACTTTCAGAAGGCCTGAGTGACCCTCTGGGGCCATGGTCACAAGATGACGTTCCCGAGCAGAGCGCTGCCGATACGACCTTCCAAGTTGAGGGCACCTCATCTTTCTCTTGCAACCGTTTCACTATCGTGGGAGGCGGCTCTGACATCTGGGGTCCTTCCGACTCGTTCCACTTCGTGTACCAGGCTGCGACCAAGGATGAAGTGAGCATCACGGCACGCGTTCTTTCCGTGCAGGACTCAAACGCTTGGGCAAAAGCCGGCGTGATGATTCGTGAGCGCCTGGACGCGCAGTCATCCCATGCAATGATGGTTGTTACTCCGGGTAGTGGCGCTGCATTTCAGTTCCGTGCGACAGATGGGGGCGCGAGCGTTAACATCAGCTTCCCCAAGGAGATGGCTGCGCCTTGCTGGGTTCGTCTAGTCCGAACAGGAACATCTGCCGCCTATACATTCATTGGCTCGGTGTCCATAGATGGAGTGAATTGGACACAGGTAGGGAAGACGACGTTTACGATGAGCACGGCGTCATTCGCAGGCATGCCAGTGTGTGCCCATTCATCGAATACCAATCCGGTGTTGCAGGATTTGTGCGTGGCCCTTATCGACAAAGTGACATTGCAGATGTAGTTCACGACAAAGGCTTTGACATTCTCGTTTGGCGATTCAACATTTTCAGGAAGGTCAGGTGCGATTTGATCCAACTTCTCTTTCTCTCCATCGATAGCTTCCTCGCGGCATCCGCCCTCGGTGCGCTAGCCCCGAACTGCTCGGGAAGGCGCGCGCTATGCCTCGCGTTTGGCCTGTGCGATGGTGCGGCAAGCTTCGCCGGACTGCACTTCCGTCTCGCGCCCTTCGTTGCGCGGACCAATCAGACCGTCCCGCTTATCGTGATGACCTATTTCTGGGTATTCTTCGTTGCGTTTCTAACGCTCAGGATTACGGCGAAAGGAAAGATGAGCGTAATCGAACTGTCGTTGTTGCCCCTGCTCCTATCTGTCGACAATTTGTTCGGCACGTCGCTGGCAAGTGAAATCGCCACTCACACCGTTGTGGTCCCTTGTTTTACGGGGATCCTCAGCGGAGGTCTTGCCTTCATGGGCTACCAGGCGGGATCACTGTTCGCCGGCCGAATCCCATCCAAGTGGGCGGTCGGTGTGAGTTCCGGACTGTTGCTTCTCTTGCCGGTTCTCAGCTAATGCGGATCCATCGATGAATTCGCAATGGCGATTCGTTCGCCTAAAACCTTTGGGGCTTTCACAGTGATGGACGACAAATCTTTGAAACGGCCGCTGCCGGGGCGGCCCCGGGGTGTGTCTAAAAACGTTCCATTTTCATCTCCAAAAAAGTTCGTGCTAGTCGGCGCCAGATTTGGAGACGCTGATCTGAACACGTAGAAACCTAGCGTGTCGATCAGGAAGATGTTGGGAACGTCGACTCAGTTCATCTGTGCAATCAGCTGTTCACTAGTTGTAATAAAGACTCTGAAAACCTGCACTAGCTTAAGCCGCTATGTACCTACTCTTCCATGAGATGCGATGCAAGATCCGGCGCTGTGTCATCCATCTCGCTTGACGGTAACAGACCGAGTCACTTATTTGAGTGCATTGCGATTTGTCACTAATTGATGAGAGGAGAACTACGCCACCTTCCGCAATGTGTGGGACGCTGCATCGAAAGACCCGAAGCCTTTACGATGGGCATCATGGGGCCCTTCGTAACGTATAAAAGGCGAGAATGCATTAAATTACACAACGTGCACTCGATTCGGGATGACATAATAATCGATTCCCCCTAGACTTACGGCTAATCAACCATGAGACTCTCCGTTCGTTTTCGAGGCGTGGCCCTTGTCCTTCTCTCTGCTTTGACCTTGTTCCTTGCTGCTTGTGGTGGCAACAGCGGCAATACAAGCGGCATGACACCCCCCGTTCCCACACCAGCAATATCAGCCATCACTCCGAGCACGATCGCGGCAGGTGCGTCAGGCGCGGTCCAGATCACGATCACCGGCAGCGGTTTCATTGCGACGTCGGTGGCGCAGATCAACGGCACTGCCTTGACTTCTACGTACGTCAGTGCGACTGAGCTTCAGGCATCGATTCCAGCTTCGCTGATTGTGCCTGGTATGCAGTTAGGGATTGTCGTTTCGAACGGCAGTAGTTCCAGTGCGAACTCGGCAGCGTCCCTCGTCAGTGTGCTGAACCCTGTTCCAGGCCTCATCTCTCTGGCGCCGACGGGCGTGATTGCCGGCTCAGGTCCGCAGACGATCACAGTAACTGGAACCGGATTTGTACCAACAACCAGCATTGTTGCGAACTCTGCCGCTCGCACGACAACGTACGTCAGCCCGACGCAGGTAACAGTCGTCCTCACAGCAGCCGACCTCGCCTCCGTTGGTACGATTAGCCTGGTTGCGACAAACGGCGCTCCAGGTGGAGGAAGCTCAGCGGTGCTTACCTTAGCGGTCAATAATCCGGCGCCTGTGATCGTGTCGCTCACGCCTTCCACCATCGCCGAGGGCAGTGCGGCCTTCACTTTGAATGTTGTGGGGAGTGGGTTCATCGCCGGGTCTGTCGTGTACTGGAATCAAACCGCATTGACGACTACGCCGGTGAGCACGACGGCGTTGACCGCTGCTGTGCCAGCCTCGCTACTGGCGGGCGCGTCCTCGCCTTCGATTACGGTAGTGAACTCCTCACCAGGAGGAGGGCAATCGGCGACGGTCGCTTTTTCGGTAACCTCAGCGATGCCAATACTCAGCGCGCTGCAGCCTGGGACTGTCGAGATCAACCAGGCAGCGGTGATCAATCTAAGTGGATCTGGATTTGGTCCTGACTCGGTTGCTCTTTGGAATGGCGCACCCCGCCCGACAACGGTCGTGAGCCCGTCTCAACTCACCGTGAGCCTAAGTGCTAACGATCTTGCCGCAGTTGGAACGGGGACGATAACAGTTTCTAATCCGGCACCAGGAGGAGGCGTAACCAAGGCGCTCTCACTGGCTATTACCAATCAGCCCATCCCCACAATTACTGGCCTGAGCTTCTCGGTCCCGTCTTTCTATACTGGGGCATGTCCACAGGTTCAGGTGCATGCAGTTGGCACAAACCTTTACGGGATGGAGCTCGTGGTGAACGGCCAGATCCTCCTGCCGTTCTCTCAGGCCACAAACGGCACCGATCTTTACGGTGAGTTGCCCATCGGATTTTCTTCCGCACCCGGGCAGTTCTCAGCGGTTGCCACCCAACCCTACCTGCAGTTGAGCTCGGATCCGTACCTTCTCCCAACTACCGCAGCGCCTGTTCTCACCTTTTGTGCCTCTCCGGCAGGAGCAACGATCTACCCCAACAGCAAGTTCCTACTCAACTTCGCGGCGACCCAAATCAATTCATCCTCTACCGCGGCCGTGACCTCGATCACTCTGCCTGCAGGAATCACGACGAATGCTACCTTCCCAATCTCTATCGGGCAGGGCTATCCGGGAAGCGCTCACCAGGTCTTCACCGCAGCGAGCAGTTTAGCTTCCGGTCCTCTGAGCTTTCCCTTCACAGGAAGCGCCGGTACTTTGTCTTCGACCGGCACGGTCACGCTCACGGTCTCTTCCACGGCCGCTCTACCTACGTCCTTCTCCAGCTTTCCGTCGTCCGAACTTGGTGTTCCGATTGGAGGCAGCAACAGTCTGGTCTTCAGCAGCACGGGGCAAAACCAAGACTACGCTCTTGATCTCACTGTGAGCGGACTGCCTGCGGGAACCACAGCTACAATCACGCCGACACCTATCATTCCTGGTGACAGCTTCACCGTTACCGTGGCTGCCGCAAGTACCGCTCCCGAGAGCCAGAACGTTCCAATTACAATCACAGCAACACCTTCGTTGGCGTCGGTTACACCGGCCACTGGATCGTTCAGTCTCGATGTCACTCCTCGACCGGGCACTTTGGCGAATAATCGGACCGACTTCGTCTCGACTCAGGCAACGCCCTTCGGTGTCGTCTACGACCGCCAGGCCGATCTGATCTTTGCCAG
Source organism: Tunturiibacter lichenicola (assembly GCF_051013355.1). Taxonomy (GTDB): domain Bacteria; phylum Acidobacteriota; class Terriglobia; order Terriglobales; family Acidobacteriaceae; genus Edaphobacter; species Edaphobacter lichenicola_F. The sequence continues at coordinate 4,180,359 of NZ_CP132944.1, forward strand.
TAACTCGGTATGGAACAGGATCGACGTCATTTCGAACAAGACACATCTGCTTCAGCAGAGCATTCCACTTCGTGGAGCGCAGGCGATCGATGTCTCGCAGGATGGCTCTACCGTATGGATTGGTACTGATTCACAGCAGGTATTTGCCCTGAATACCAGCACGTTTGCCCTGATTCGGTATATTGTCCCGATGATTGCGGGAAGCGGATGGGAAGACAATCTGCTGCTTGCGCTTTCGGATGGAACTTTGCTGCTGAACACTTCTCCAGGGGCGGGGCAGGGAATCTACAATAACGTGATCTGGACACCCTCAACCAACCAGCTTACCGTTCTGCCGACTTTTGACTACTTCACCTTGAGAAGTGGAGACGGCAGCAAAGCGTACGGAACTACCTATGCGTCTGGCTACTCAAATGTCGTCTACGACGTCGCCACGAAGGCCCTCACGCCTCTTCCTAAACTAGGTCAGGGCTCTCAGCTCATCGCGGCGAATAGCAACGGCTCAATGCTTGTCGGGGGCGACAACGGCGTTTATACCGGAGCCGGTCAACTGTTAGGTACGATCCCGGATTACCTCGGAAACTACTATTTTGAACAGCACGGATCCACAGCCTTCAGCAGAGATGGAACCACGCTCTACCAGATCGGGTCCGGAGCGGATAGCCGGATTGCAACGATCGATGTGGCGTCTCTTACTTTGCGAGGAGTGGCTCCAGCGCTTGCGACACTGCCCAATGAAGTCAGCGAAACTCCTGTTAGTACGTCCAATGCCTCTGTTGATGACAGCGGAATGATGATCGGGATCCAGACCTTTGGGGTTGGGTTTGAGGACAGCACGTTCTTCCAAAACTTTGGGACTTCGGCGCGCGGTTCCGAATCGCCTGTCTCACTCTCACCGAACGCTGGTCCTCTCGCTGGTGGCACAGTCTCGTCGCCATATGGCAGCTTCGATCTGACTCCAGACATCTGGTATGGCACAAACCGCGGATCGGCGAATCTTGATGGCACCGGTAGTCTAACTATCACCTCGCCCCCAGGAAACGCGAACGGCCCGGTGAACCTGAAGTACATCTACCCCAATGGAGAACAGGTCTTCACGCCACAGGCATTCTCTTACTCTTCGTTTCCGCAGGATTCCATCCTTTCAGGCGCGACCCCGCTCGGCGGGGTTCCGGGACGTATCTCAGGGTACGGCATGCCTGCAGATAGTAGCGGTGGCACGCTTACGGTTGGAGGGCAGACGGCTACTATTACGACGACAGTGGGCCAGTATCCTCCTTATACCAGCGAAGCCTTTCCATCGACTTATCTGGACTACACGATTCCATCTGGAACGCCAGGGTATGCCGATTTGTCCATCACCACTCCAATCGGGAGTGGAACTCTGCCGAAGGCTGTGTTCTACGCAAAGAGCGTGACCGACTACAGCTCAGCCGACAGCTTCTCCGATGTGCTTTACGATTCAGTCCGGCAGCAACTGTATCTCTCTGGCACGGACCATATCGACGTGTTCTCACTGACGTCGAACTCCTGGCAGGCCCCACTGAAGCCTGCCACTCTCGGTTCTGCATCGCAGTTCCGTGGGCTCGCGCTCAGTCCGGATGGCACGCAACTCCTTGCCGCGAACCTGCTGGACCAGTCACTCAGTGTCATCAACATCGACACTCCATCCCAGACGTTCGCGATCGCGATTCCGCATCCGAGCAGTTCAGGGCCAGGCTGTCAGACTGGACCGTTTGCCGTCACCGCGCTCGCGGGACAACAGGCCCTCCTATCAAGCGGTCTGCCGCCAACTATCGGAGGATGTCCGTACGCTCAGACTCTCTATATCGCGAACCTGCAGGCGAGGACTGCGGCCTCACTATCGTCGCAAGCGCGGTCTTATGTCTGCTCGACGGTGGCGAGTACCAGTGAAGGCACTACAGACGGGACGCTCGCGATCATTGGCGCAGAAGAGGGAGGCTCGTGTCTTTACTCCACCACTAGCAACTCTTTCATCGCAACGCAGTCGGGAGCCATCAACTACTACGGGGTCGGCATATCGGGAGACGGCAATATCGCGTCGGTAAGCAACGCATTTGTCGATCCCTCAGGGAACATGCTTGGCGGCCTGGGCCGGCCGGCGGCTCTCTTTCCCAATCAAACACAGACGCCTTATCCGTTGAACAACTATCCTTCCAATACCCTTGAGCGCCCTCGGCTCAACGCCTCAGGAAGCCTCTATTACTGGGCCTACCCAAACTACTTCGAGATCTTCGATGTACCCACGGCGACGCTGAAGATGCGCTTCTCCCTTGCGGAAACAATCCAGAACGTCGAGACCCCGCTTGCAATCGATGAAGGCGGACGGCAGATATTTCTTATAACCGACAAGGGCTTGACCGTCGTTGACCTTGGAACGGCACCTCTCTCGATAGGCCATCTTGACCCTGTATCGGGAGGAGCTTCGCAGATTCAGGTTCGCGGCAGTGGGTTTGTGTCAGGTCTGAGCGCCATGATCGATCAACAATCGGCAACAGCCGTTTTTATTGACGAGAACACCTTCAAACTCACTGTCCCGACGATGTCCGCCGGATACCACGACCTTACGATCACCAATCCGGATGGCAGTACCTACACGCTTAAGAGTGCTATCTCCGTGCAGTAAAACTGCTAGGTTTCATCACGTTCAGGATTCTGTGAAATCTTTCGCTTCAACAGCGTCAGGCGATGAAGGTGGGGTCCCCCTACCGCCGCTGGCCGGCAACTGCGGTCTACCAATCCACGTCGAAACCGCCGCCTGCATAACCTCTTACACAGCCTCTGCTATTTGTGCTGTTGTAGATCGCGGTCGAACGCTGCGCCGTCGAAGGGGATCACGATGACCTTGCTACCGTGTCCGTCGTTACCCTTCTCGTCGTCCTTCGGGACATCGATGACGGCTAGCGTCACCGCGACCACGTGGCCGTTCTCAAGAAAGACGCTAGGGCGTTCCATCTTGTTCCAGTGGTTGACGGTACCGTCGGTGTAGCGGACGAAGTCTCTCCGGGGATCGTAGGCGAGACCGCGGAAGGTCCAGTCGTGGATGCCATCGGCGGATGTGAGGTGGAAGGCCTTGCGATCGTTCCAGTCATTAACGGTGATGTGGAAGAGACCGCCGCTGAACCATATAGCAGGATCTTCGAGGTACTCTGATTTGCGTACGGCCAGCTCCGGAATGGTGGCATAGATCGGCGGCCCTTGTACCGTGTAGGGGCCGATGATCCCGGTTTTGCTGATCCAGATGCGGCCTGAGCGTGGGACAATCTCGAAGGCCCCGTCGGGGCGGACCATGATGCTGACGTTGGACATCCGTTCATGCGCGCTGAACTCGTTGGGGACGAGTGTGATCTTGCCGATGTTCTTCCATGGGCCATCGAGCGAGCTGGAGACGAAGACGTCGCCGGGCCGGGATTCACTAACGACGATGGCGTAACGGCCATCAGGGAGAACGAGCGCTGTGACATTGTGGCCCTTGCCCTCCTGATCGTCGGGCCAGCAAAGGCCTTTATCGATGTAGGGCCCGATGAGATTGTCGCTGACAGCGTGGACGGCCTTGGAACGGAACCAGGCGTTGTGGCCGAAGGACTCGTCCCAGCGGCTGGCGAAGATGTGGTACTTGCCGTCCGGGCCGTGGATGATCTGCCCGTCCCAGTAGTCCCACAGCTTCATGGTGGGGTCTTCGAGGCCGTTCTTTTGATCGCGCGGGCCAACGGTGGCCGCACCCCAGGCAGTCGTCGAGAGTGGGGAGAGGATCGGCGTGGGCTGGAAGTAGTCGATAAAGGTCTTGCCGGTCGTCGCGGAGGTCTGCGCAGGGCTTTGAGCGAAGGAGGCGCCGATAGCGGTTACGCCGAAGAGAAGGCCAGCAATCGCGGGCCAGGATAAGCGTAAAAGTAAACGATTATCATTCATAAACGTACAGTATCAGTGGAGCGCCGAGATTGGCAAGGGAGACTGCTACGGTGAATTGAGACGCACAGGGCTACCTCTTTGTGGTTGTCCGTCGAGAGGAGTGCTACGGAGTTTGCTGCTTATCGGCTTTGCCGTTTTTTCCATCTCTTCAAAGGAACTCCACTCGATGGTTGACGACGGCGATGGACACGGCCGCTAATCAGCCCTCGTTGGCCTTCACTTTTAATGCATAGGCACAAATCGAAATTTCGGCAGACACTGGATAAACGATTGCTGTAACGTTATTTACACATAAAGAGATCGATCAGACACGATTTCGTCCGAATGCTCGGGAATACGGTGACTGCGGCGGCCGCCGGTGCAAACTGACAAGAGACCGCGTTTACACAACTCCCGCTTAGTCAGAATCGCGCCCGACCGCGTCATCCAGGACTTGAGCTCAAAAAGGTGGCAGGCCTTTGAGGCCTGCCACCTTTTTTGTTGAGGGGTGTTGGCGACTGTCGGCCCCCTAATTATTGGTCGTCGTCTGACCCCCTGTGTCTCTTGACGTCGATAACCGAAGGAGCGGAGACAACACTCTTCCAATTCGCATCACCGGAATAGATCGCAGTGATGACATTTACGCCTTTCGGCAGCGTGGTGGCTAACGTTGCCCCCAATGCACCATTTTCACTAATCACGACCTGCGGGACACCGATCGCACGAGGTCTATCGCCGTCCACTGCATCGAAGAGTTGAATGGTGCCAGTAGGCGCCTGGACATTTGTCGAGGCCACGGAGTTGGTCAACAAAGCGGTGATGCTTGTTTCCTCCCGAACCCTCACAACGTTATCCCTGGGTTGTACCGTAACCGTTGGCACACCCTGCGCCACGTTGACGGATACTGGTGTGCTGCTGGCTACGGCAAAGTTGGTATCACCCGCATAGACCGCGTAAACGCCCTGTGCTCCGACAGCGTCCCACTCGGCTGTGCCAGTCGCCTTGCCCCCAGCAAGTACAATTTGGCCGCTGATCTGGCCGTTGTTTGAAAACAGTGTGACGGTGCCGGTGGGGAGAGCCGTGCCGACCTTGGTTGCCGGCGCGACGGTAACGGAGAATGAGCTCCGTTCGCCCAACGCAAACGTTGGTTTACCCAGGTTGACGCTGATGTTCACCGGTTGGGTTCCGCTGTTGCCGTCGATTGTTTGGATCGACTGCAAAGAACCCAGGTTTACAGCGGTGTAGTTTGCATCACCGGCGTAGTTCGGAGTCAGGAAGTACTCTCCTGCGGGCGAGTTGAACGGAATCGTTGCTGTACCGGTGTTGTCAATCGTGCCCGTGCCCAGAGCGGCGCCGGTATCCGACCGCGTGAGAATCACCACTCCGGTAGGCTGAATGGTCGTGGGCCCCAATGGGCCGCGGAACGTAACGAAAGCGATATCCCGGCTGCCCGCAACCGGAGTAATGGTGTTGGCCCTGGTATCGGCAAACACGAAGCCCGGGACGATCTCGAAGGCGAGCGTGGTGCTGCTTGGGTTGAAGCTGCTGCCGCCGGAATAGTCTGCCTTGAAGGTATACGTTCCGGGCCAGTAATCGCATGGTGTCTTAGGTCCGCACTGGACATAGATCTGGCCGCTGCTGCTCACGGGATACGTGCCAATTACCTTGTTTCCCTGAGACAACTTGATCGTGCCGGTCCCGTCCGTTGAGCCCGATACTCCATTCACCTGGAACTGCAGCCAGAACGGCTCCCCAAGTAGACCAGTGGTCGATGGAACCACGATCGGAGAAAAATGTCTGAGAAGAACTTTCTGGGCGAAGCTCGTCCCGGTTAGAACGCTGTTTTCCGGAGTCACTGTAACGACGACGGGTCGCGAGGAACTGGCGCCAAAGACACTGTCGCCGGAGTACTCCGCGGTGAGAGTGTACTGGCCGCCCGGCAGATTGATGGTGCTTGCACTGTAAGCTCCAGAGACCACGGCCGTACTCTGAGGCGCTCCGGTGGTGGTGCTCGCAGTAAGGAGTACTTCTCCGGAAGGAGTTCCGCCGCCAACTCCGACGACCTTACCGGAAAAAGTAATGGACGTGCCGTGCTGGAAGATGGTTTGAGAGAGGTTTAGCGTGGTCCTCGAATGGAAGGTTCTGCGCTTACCCCATCCCTCTACGAGATTGGCGACGTCCACCGATCCGAGGCCAGTTCCAAGGTCATAGCCTCCTGTCGAAGCGTAGCCGTCCGTAAAACTGTTGGGAGCGAACTTCCCCGGCGGAAGAGATATACCAACCGGTACAGGCGAATCGGGCCCTTGGCAATCTGGCGCACCGTGAAGGCACGGCACCGCATTCGATCCGAGGGTGATGTCGTGGAAGATGCAGGTGGTGGGTTCCGTCGGGCTGGTGAGTTGGCTTGAGTCGCAGCTTTGATCCTTGTCTGCGGCTGCCAACTGATAGAGCTGGTAGTTGGCTACGCCCTGGAACTGACCGTGCTTCTGCTCAATGAGAGCCATGATGCTGGCCATGGAGGGGGAGGCCGCCGAGGTGCCACCGACGATTGAGGCCTGTTGCAGGGTAATGGAGCCGTCGCTGTTCTTGGTCCACTGGCAGCTACCTTCGACACAGAGGATGTAGCCGTCATGTCCACCGGCGGCTGCAAGAGAAACGTCCGGGAGATCGCGCACTCCGTCCTGCGGAACGCCCGGGCCTGCCTGCCACGAGGGCTTGGCATAACCGGCCGCACAGAACTCCGTTTCGGTATCGTCTGTAGTTCGGCTTGCACAGGAACTGACGCCACCACCGCCCGCAAATGAGGAGCCATGGAATGCGAAGTTACAGTTGGTGATGCTCTGCGGGAGGCCGAACGCACAGGATTCGTTCCACACTGCTTCCGGGATGTAGCCCTTGGCGGAGGATAGGTCGTTTGTATTGCTCGCGTTCCAATAGGTGGCGAGGTTGACGTCGTTGAATTCCGTGCCACCGACAGCGACGTTGTAGGGCGTAGAGGCAAGGCCGCTGACGCCAAAGCTATAGACCGTGCTCAAATTGGATGGGTTATTGCACATGCTGGATCCGGCATCGCCTGCGGAGACAAAAACCGTAATGCCCTCCGCCGCTGCCTGTTGCCAAAGCAGATGGTAGAACGCAATTTGCGAATCCGTCATATCGGCTTCACACAAGCCGAAGCTCACAGTCATGATGGGCGCTAATGCCTTATCGACGATGTAGGACGCTGATATATCTACGCCGTCCGTGGTGGTGGTGGTGGCGCCGACGACGTAAGCGATTTTAGCTTTGGGAGCGATCGCGCCCGCCCATTCCACGTCGAGCGAGGCTTCCACATCGTCGCCCGGAACCACGCCGGGATCTGTTGTTGCGTAGATCACTGTGGGGTCGTTAAAGGGCAGGCCTGCAATGGTGCGGAAGGCTTCGACATCCGACATGCTGATATCGGAGCGACCTACGACCGCGATCGAGACCCCAGATCCATCGATACCATTCGCGACTACACTCTGTGCATCGTAGATCTTTGAAAAGTCACCGGGCATGAGGAATGCTTCGGTCTGGTTAGGATTCGTAAAGGCCGCGGAGAGTGGCGTCTGCCCTGCGCTGGTGTCGGCCACGCGCACCAATTTCCCCGCCTGATTGCGCGCGACTTTGCCTGGAGGTGTGTGCTGCGGGTTGGAAAGAAAATTGTTTGTGCTGACCACTCCGGTGACTGCAGGATCCAGCGCAGCGGGAATCGACAGATTCGTAGCATTGGCGTATCTCTGTAATCCACTGATGGAATATTGATGGATCTGTGTCTGAAATGCATTCTCGACCTGCGCTGCATTGCCGCTGAACCGGATCCAGTTCTTGCCGTGTGAAACTTCGTCCACTGAAAATCCATTCGATGTCAGCCAGCTGCGTACTATCTCGACGTCCGCATCGTTGGCGCCAAACTGTTCTGCATAGAGTGCAGGAGTAAGCCACTTATGGAAGTTCGGTGAGTTGGGATTGTGCAGATCATCGACATATTTCTTAAGTGCAGCTGCCTGATCAGCCGACGGCCGTAGCGTAAGCAGCATGTCCTTCATCGCCAGACTAGCATCGACTCCACCTTGATCGCTTGCGGTTTTGGCCAACGGATGTACTGTGCCGGCTAACATCTTTCTCTGAGAGGGATCAACCGCTTGCATAATCTTCGGCTGGATCTGGGCATGCGCGAAAGATGCAAGACTAATCAAAACACCTGCTATACCCGTAACGAATTTCGTAGCTCTGCAAAAACTAACTTCCATTCACTGACCTCCGGGGGATTGCGTGGGTAGATTGTCGTTTGATCCATGCACATCAGGGAGTATGAATCTATGCATGGACAGGGAGGCTTGCAGCGCGAGAAAAAATCGCGAGATTGGCAACCATGGAAAGCAAAAACGCTGGACGCATTGCTGCGCCCTCATATTCCTTGAATCTGCGGTAACAATTTGTCGTGATAATAGTGACGGCGTGCAACTGTGCCTATTACATGAAGCTGGTATCGCACGCCTCGCATGAGCTCAACACGGCCGCTTGACGGACGCTTACAAGCGGACAAATAGTGTTTGCCGTTTCATGTCGAGACTGAGAGACGATGCGCAGATGACAGATTGCGGATATGCGTAGGCCTGCTTTAAGTGCAATTGCGGCTGCAAAGCGTAGGCGTGCATTCAACGAAGCTGCCGTTGAATTAACAAGTTGGCTGTGGGCGGTTCGGATCGACGAAGAAGTGCGCGGATGCGACCCAAAAGTTCTTCAGGATCGAACGACTTGCCCGGCGGCGAGTAGAAACAGATAGGGCTCCAATGCTCAAAGTCATTGGAGCCCTACTCTTCACCACAATCGCCTAGTTGCTGCCAAGCTTCAAACTGAGCCCTTCCTTCAAAGGAAGCGACTCAAGCGAATCGCCCACGGAGATTGTGAACTGATTCGAGCCGATGGCCCACTTCTTTGCTGCAACGTCGTAGTAAGAGAAAGATCGCGCGTCCAGCGGGATAGTCACATGTCGCGTCTCTCCCGGCGCCAGCTCCACGCGCTCAAAGCCCTTCAGCTCATGCTCTGGTCGCGCGATCTTTGGGTGATCCTCCGTCACATATAACTGCGCAACGTCAGCACCCTTCCGAGCACCTGTATTCGTTACGTCAAAGGTGGCACTTGCATGCACAACACCACTCGCGTCCTCCTGCTTCACTGTCAGGTTCGAGAATCTGAAGGTCGTGTAGGACAGCCCATATCCAAACGGAAACAGCGGCTTGACCTTGTTCTTCTCATACCCGCGATACCCAACAAAGATGCCTTCTTTATAGTCAACCCGCTTTGAGTCGCCTTCAGGGTAGTAGGTTGCGAAGGTCGGATTATCCCTCTCGTTTCGTTCAAACGTTGCAGGCAGATGCCCCGATGGATTGACGTCGCCAAACAGAATCTCCGCCAACGCCCGTCCACCCTCCTGCCCTGCGTACCACGTCTCCAAAACCGCAGGCACGCGATCAATCCACTTCGTGGAATCCACATTCCCGCCCGACGTGATCGCAACCACAACCTTCGGATTCGCTGCCGCCATCTCGCGAATCAGTTCAGTCTGGCCATAGGGCAACGCAAACGTCCTATCCCCGCCCTCGCTTTCGCTCTCAGGCTCAAATCCAGCCGTGACCAGTACAACATCCGCTTTGGCAGCAAGCTTCACGGCCTCAGGATTCACAATCTTATCTTCCGGCACGATCGCAAGCGCCACGTGCCCACCGATAGGAGATTTCTGCCACTCCTCTACGACGATCTTATGAGGGCCGGCCGCAAACTCCAGCGTCACATGCGGCTGAAACGCACGCACGATCTTCCAGTTGTCGATCACGAGCTTGCCATCCACGTAGACGCGATTCCCCGAACCCTCCCCTGAATCCTCCAATGCAAGGATGTATTTCGTCGAGGTCGCAGCGTTGTAAAAACCCGTAAGACGGTGCGATATCTGCGACGGTGGCGAGTTGAACAGCATCTCCATCACAGCATCAATATCCGCAATCGCTTCCTTGATAGTGAGTCCAGACAACACTGCATGACGAGTAACGGTCTTCGAAGCAGGAGTTCCAGACAAATCGAGGTTGTTGAAGGCTTCCAGTGTGAGCCCAGGCTTGCCGCCCTTCGCCTCTGTCGTAAACTCCGTCGCCGACGCCAGATGAGACAGGGTAGGAACACCACTGTCGTACAGCACGGTCGTTGATGCACCGACTAAATTGGCGATGCCCTCAAGCGCACTCACCTGGTGGAACGGCACCACGCCCGCGCTGCCTCCACCTACCGGAACACCCGGATAGCCATCCGGCCCAACGATCAAAATCGTCTTCACCGCCGACTTATCCAGCGGCAACAGATTGCCTTCGTTCTTCAGCAGCACTGCACCTTCGCGTGCCGAATCAAGCGCAGCGGCATTATTCTTCGCGTCGATAAACGAGATGGAACTATCGACTTGATCGCGGGTCAGCCATCCATACGAAGCTGCTGTCTCGAGAATGCGTCGCACCTTCTCGTCAATCGTCGCCTCTGAGACCTTGCCAGCCTTAATCGCCGGCCCAAGGTTCGCGTTGTTCATGAACTTTCCCGTCGGCTCCTCAATGTCGAGTCCGCCGTTTGCCGCGCCGACCGCATCATAGGTCGCATCCCAATCGGACATCATGATGCCTTTGAAGCCCCACTCTTTGCGCATGATCTCAGTGTTGAAGTAGCTGTTCTGGGTGGCATGCAGACCGTTGATCAAGTTGTAAGAGTCCATCACCGAACTCACATGGCCGTCTTTCACCGCTGCTTCAAATGCAGGCAGATAGATCTCGCGCAACGTTCGCTCGTCGATCTCAGAGTCAGAGTCGTGTCGCAAAAACTCACTGTTGTTTCCCAGATAATGCTTCACCGTCGCACTGACACCCTGCTCCTGCATCCCGGTGATATAGCCCACCGCAATCTTTCCCGACAGGAACGGGTCCTCGCCGAAATACTCAAAGTTGCGTCCGTTGTGCGGCGAACGGTAGATATTAACTCCCGGCCCAAGCATGAAGTGAACTCCACGCGCACGCGCATCGCGGCCAATCCCCGCTCCTATCCGCGCTGCCAGCGCCGGATCCCACGAAGCCGCCATATTAATTCCGGCCGCATACGTAGTCGACGGAAAACCTGAGTTAGAACGAGTCCCATACGGCCCGTCCGACATATTGAGCGGAGGAATCCCGAGCGAAGGAACACCTCGCACTCCAAAGCCTGTCCCACCGATATAGTCGATCTTCTGTTGAAGCGTCATCTGCTTCACCAAAGAATCCACCTTCTGCTGTTCAGCCGCGTCCAGCGTATGGGGAGCCTGTGCGAATCCCGGCGTATGCGTGACCAGAAGAGTCGCACCCAAAATAAGAGTTGTTAGACAAGAAGAGCGGAACGCGCATGAAGGCTTCAAATACATGAGATGGTGTCCTCGGTGTTGAAAATTGTAACTGCACCATCAGACACTTGTCTCATACCCGCAGCCACATCAGCCCAAAACCCAAAAATAGGAGCGCGATGTTGGTCAGACCAAACAGGCCAAGACCACCGGACCGCAGTTTCCAAAACGAAACCCCCGAAAATAAACCCAGAATCCGTGTCACATTTTTCATGGCATAGAACATGACCATTAAGCGACCACGTTCACCACGCAATCCACCATAAATTGACCACTAAAACACCACGTTCAGCCCCCCATTTTCTTCAAAACCCCCAGCAAAACACCACAAACACCACCGGAAAAATAAACGCGCCAATTCATTTTTATGGATTCAGTTGAGGAAGAATCCCCCGCGAGCCTAGCTCTTTTTCCCGCTCGTGACGATGATTTCGAAGCAGCCGCGACAGTCGACTCCCATCCCAACTCTGTTTGCTTTCACGGGAATAGATCGAAGCACCAAGTTCTTCCACCGCAACAATTAGCTCGTCATCTTTCGCTCGTCGCAAATACTCCTGCAAAGTCATGCCACCCTTACACCGCGCAATCCAGCCAATCAGAGATCGATAAGCCCCTTGTGTGTCATTGCGTTTGCAGGCAAGAATCAGTTGTCGAAAGAAAGTCCGCTCTGATTTTTTTCTTATCTCGATACGCTCTAACAATCGACGACGCAACATCGGAATGTATTGACTTATAAGCCAAAAAACGAAAAGTGCGAACACGAAAGATGGAACACCGACAAGGATCCAAAAGCGATATCGGTGCCAAAAACTCACAGCTGGAGGTTGAGCAACTGCAACAGGTTCTTGCTCCGGCGGCAACTCTTCCACGTAGCCTGGATTATCCGCGACCGAAAGATGAACGGAGGGAAGCGTCGTGGTAACAAGCTTATGAGCGTTCAGATTCCACCATTGCAGCTGAATAGGCGGCAACGTATATTCGCCAGCCCTCCGCAGAAAATACCGCGCTGACTCAGTACGTCGTCCATAAACAAATTCCCCCGTCGGTGTCTTCTGGTCCACGACAGTGGGTTGTTCTGGATACACCCGTATACCGTCAGTGGCTTCAAAAACCAATGGTGGGATCATCATCCCCTGCGTTTTTACAGTTGTTACTATGACTGTGCGATGAAGCGTGTCACCCACGCGAAGTTCCTTCAGAGATGACTCCCATCTCTGTTGAAGCGTAAGCGAAGTAGTTGGGAGAAAGTAATCGAGACCTTGAGCCGCAGCTGGAATATTGGCGCGGAATATCAAATGCGGTAACGAAAGATGTGCCTCTGCTGTCTTGGGTGGATTTGCAGCATAAGGAACGGTGAACTGTGCCGGAGGGAGCCGAAACTCCCCGGCCTGCTGTGGATAGATTGTGTAGGACTGACTGATCCCAGCGTAATGTACGCCACCGATAGTCTCTGACAAATTCTGTGGCCGGTCCTGCGGCTGAACGACGATTGCGTTTTCAAGCTCGAAGACCGGAAAATCGGGACTGCCAGTGAAGTAGTTAGGTACAAGAACGGTAACAGTGAGGTGCACAGCCTGGCCAACTATAACTTCTTTCGTCGGCGTCAGAGTAGCCCGGATAACAGGCGACTGCGCTAATGAAATAGTTGCAGCGCAGACAGCGAGAAGACAGAGAAGGCCACGCCTCATCACCGTTTCTCCTGCGCAGCCTGAATAGCAAACCGTTGACGCAGGAAGTCGGCTGGCGTTGTCTGAATATTTCGCATCCAGATGTCGGCAATCGTCTTCGGATCAAGATTCGCCTTCATGGCAATCTTTTTCCCCTGCTTACCTTTATTGTCGAATTTGATCTGATCAGGTGGAAGGTTCGGTGCTTGTTCTTTTTCCTTTTCATCGTCATTCTTCGTGGATTTTTTAGGAATCAAGGACTTCACCAGCGCGATATTCTCCTGCGCTTCGATCCAAGTGTGGCGCCGCTCTAGTGCCTGGCCGTAGGCCTCAACAGCCTCAGAATATTTGCTGAGGTGAGCAAGAGCATTGCCTTGGTTGTACCAGGCCTCCGCGGAGCCGCTGAGAGCAAACGCATTGATTGCGTCGTCGAAGTCGCCTGTGCGTTCCAGCGCAATGCCACGCCAAATGGGATCTTCGAAGTGCTTTGCAGCCTCTTCAAACTCGCCTCGTTCAAAATAGTACCGACCCTGCTGATCAGCTGTAAGCCACAAATTCATCCAACGGAATCGATGTTCTATTGTTGTCGGGGGGAGTACGAAAACGAAAGCAAGCGCTGCGGACGTCCAACGTACGGTCCATCCCCTTCGAAAAGAGAATGCAGCAATAACCGCTATAGGAATGCTCAACCAGTAACCTTCATCGATAGGACGGGTCTTGCTGTCCAGCTGCTCCACCGCATGCAGATGATGCTGCACGCGTCGTTGAATCCACCGGATGTCGTCATCGTTAAGCGTAAGGGAAGTCGCTTCAATGCCGTACTGTTTGAGATTGCGGAGAGCATTTACGTCGAGTTTGGAATAGACTCGTCGTCCCGCAGAGTCGGTGAGGAAGCGATTGCCGTACGTGCGAACAGGACCCCCAGCCGAAGTGCCGACACCCATTACAAGGATGTCGTCTTTATCTGCATTACGCGAGACGAACTGCCGAAAAGCTGGTAGAGCCTGAGGTTCGATGCCATCAGTAACGAACAGGATCGTCCCAGGATCTGTTTCGTCTTTGAGAAAGTCTTCAATCGCATCGATGGCATGAGCCGTATTTTTACCGGAACGCGGCATAAGGCTCGTTGATAGCGAACTGAGATATAGCTCGAAGAGCGAGTTGTCCGTAGTGAAGGGAAGCACCATGTGTGCGGAGCCCGCATAGACGAAGAGTGCTGTCCGTGCTCCGGGGCGTTCCTTAAGCAGATCGCGGATCTTCAGCTTGGCGCGCTCCAGGCGGGTAGGATCCAGATCGATTGCATCCATAGTCTGCGAGAGATCGAGCGCGATGACAAGAGGAGCCTTGTCTTCTGTAAACGGCGGCTGTTCGCGCCTCCATGTAGGACCGGCCAACGCGATTGCCCCGAGAGCGATAAGTGCGCAGAGCGTGTGTGTCGGGCGAAGGCGCCAACTTCGCCCTGGAGAGACGATAAGGTGATCGAGCAATCCGAGATCGATATAGCGCCGCCAGCGCGCGCGAATGTCTTCGTTAAAGCGAAGTGAGAAAAGCAGGATCGGCACGGCTGCCAGCAGCCAGAACCAATGTGGTCGAAGGAAGTGAAGAGCCTGGAGCCACTCCTTCATACGCGTACCTTCAATACCGAAGATGTCGTCGCTTCTTCATTCGGATGATCGCCGTGAGTAAACAGGCGTATTCCCAGGCTTACGAGCAACATCAACAGGTGATATCCGGTCAGTAGAACAAGGGCTGCAGCAAGTGGAACTGTGAATAGCTCACGCTTAGGCTGATAGCTCAAGGTTTTGAACTTCTGAGGCGTGATCTGATCCAATGTCGCGTATGCGCGTTCGAGTTCTGTGCTGTTTTCACCATGAAACACCTGACCTCCGGTCGCTTGAGCGATGCTACCCAAGGCCGCATAGTCCACCTTGTCTTCCCCTTTTGCGTGCGGGTCACCGATGCCAACGACGTGGACAGTAATATTGTTCTGTTTCGCAATCTCGGCGGCTCTTTGAGGTGGCACACGGCTGCCCGTATCGTTTCCGTCAGTGAGCAGAATCAACACACGCTCCTTCGCATCACTCGCGTTGAACTGCTTGATCGCGAGTCCGATGGCATCGCCGATCATCGTCTGCGGACCAGCCATGCCAGCGTCCGTCTGGCCCAAAATCTTCAGGCATGCATCATGATCAAGCGTGAAAGGCGCGACGGGATACGCGGCCTGACCGAAGACAATCAGCCCGATCCGATCGTTCTTGCGTCTTCGAATGAAGTCGCTGACAACCTGCTTGACGGCGTCGACGCGACGGATGCGTCTATGTTCAGACGTGAAGAAGTCAGGCGTCTCCATTGATTGCGAGATATCGAGTGCAAGCATTAGATCGCGCCCAGGTTGAATCTTCTGGATTGGAGGCTCGACAAACTGCGGCCGCGCGAGTGCAGTGACTATCAAAGCCCAGCAAACTGCGGATAGGATCTTCTGCAGCCAGTTGGTTCGAGGTACGACAGCTCCCGGAGCAGGCGTGAGGCCCAGCGCGGAGGAGATGAAGTTGAAAAAGGTGAGGCGCACTGAATCCTGTTCTTCCTTGTAGGGAGGCAGCAACCAGTAGACAAGGATTGGAAGCGGAAGCAGCGCCAACAACCATGGGTATTCAAGCCTGTACACGATGCCTCCGAATCCATTGCGCTGATAAATCCCTGAGCACAACTTCGTCTTCCGAAGAGAGAGAGGGTAGTGCAAAAGCTATCTGTTCGATGAGGTTGCCGGGCTTCTCTCGAAACGCCGGCATGGCGGAGCTCTCTGCGAGGAACCCAATCCACTTGTCTCCACTGAGCGAAGCCACCTGCTGCCGGGGCCATGCAGCTAGAGCCGTACGCTTGAGCAGTCCGGAGAGTTGCTCTGGGGATGTAGAGATCAGTTCACGAAGAGCTTCACGACGATAACGGTTTTGCCGCCAGTGACGGATCTTCCGAATCGTTAGCCACACGATGAGCAGAGCAAGAATGCCGAATACGATGTCCCAGCCAGGTGTCTGCGGAGTCCAAGGTACAGGCGGCGGCTGATAGAAGCCGTGCAATCTGTCGAGTGCCGCCGGCGATACGGTTTGTGACGCGGGCGATGTCATGTCCGCCTCCGCAACTCCGCAACGCCGCCAAGCAGATGGCGAAGTTGCGCAGGGACGTCATCCGCCGTGCTGATAGGTAAAATCGGAATTCCAAGCTCATGCTGCCACGAAAGAATGAACCCAACTCGTTTGTCGGAAGCATCGAGAATGCTCTTGCGAACCTTCTCTTGTGCGAGCTGCAGCTCAACCTGCAACTCTCCGTCGCTGACGATAAGCTGCTCGGCAGCCGGCAGCTTCACGGACAACGGATCATACGTGAGACAACAAACAATATCGTTAGAGCGCGAGAGACGCAGCAAAAGATCACGTGTCATCTGATCGGCGCCGTCGAAGTCGCTCGTGATTACGATGAGCGCATCGCGGCGACAGACCCGCGCGGCCGACTCGATCGCCTCATTGAGACGACCCGCGCTGGCCTTGACGGGGAGAGCCGCACGAAGAAGGTGGTTCATGTTCGAGATGCGGTCGAGGATTCGCAGAACAGTGGGACGGCTGCGACGCATGGGGATATTCTCGACGGAGTCGTCATTGAAGATGAAAGCGCCCACCCGATCGCCTTGGTGGAAGACACGCCACGCGGCAAGCGCTGCGATCTCCGCTGCAACGACTGACTTCATCGAGACGCGGCTACCGAAAAACATATTGATGCGCTGATCAACAATCAGCATCGTTGGCCGGTCGCGCTCTTCGGTATACACGCGAACATAGGGCTTCGGCATGCGTGCAGTCACCTGCCAATCGATGCTTCGCACATCGTCTCCGGGAACGTAAGCGCGCAACTCTTCAAAGTCGAGTCCGCGCCCACGAACGCGTGAGGTGCGGCGACCGAAGAGCAGGCTGTGCACCGGCTGGCGGTGATGCAGGGAGAAGCCGCGCGACTTGAATTGCAGCGCGATCAGCGAATCGAGTTCAGCATAAGCGCCCATGGCATCATTACTTTGCTAAACGACTGCAACCAGTTGAATGACCTTATCGAGGATTTGATTCGCGTTGATCCCCTCAGCCTGCGCATCATAGCTCAGCAGAATCCGATGACGAAGCGCATCATGAAAGATCGCCTGCACGTCATCGGGCCGTACAAACGAGCTGCCTCTAAGCCATGCGTAAGCACGCGAACACTTATCGAGAGCAATCGTACCGCGCGGGCTCGCGCCGATTTGAATCCACTTGCGTAAATCTTTGTCGTAGCGCTCAGGATACCGTGTCGCTTCGATCAGGCTGACGATATATTGCTCAACAGCCGGGGCCATCTCGGTTGAGTGAATCTCAGTTCGCGCTGCAAAGATTACATCTTGTGATATGAGCGCGGCTTTGCTAGATGAGTCTACAGAAGGCGTCGCGGCTGACGGCGGTTCTTCATTGCGCACCAGCAGCATGATGTCTCGTTCCGATCTCTCCTCCGGATAGCCGACATAGATATGCATCAGGAAACGATCCATCTGGGCCTCCGGAAGAGGATAGGTACCCTCCTGCTCTATCGGATTCTGCGTTGCCATCACGAGGAAGAGCGGAGGCAGAGAGTGGGTTTTGCCCGCGACCGTTACCTGGCGCTCCTCCATCGCCTCCAGTAATGCGGATTGCACCTTGGCCGGAGCACGATTTATCTCGTCGGCGAGGACAAGATTATTGAAGATCGGTCCAGGCTGAAACCGAAACTCTCCTTTGCCCTCAACGCTGTAATAAATCTCCGAGCCCGTGATATCCGACGGTAGCAGATCAGGCGTGAATTGGATGCGCGACAGACCAGCGTCCAAAAATCTGGACATCTTCTTAATGGCTCGAGTCTTCGCCAGCCCTGGCAGCCTTCGACGAGAAGATGCCCATTCGCCAGCAGGCCAATAATTAACCGCTCGATCATTGCTTCCTGGCCAAGTACCGTTTGCCCCACCAGTTTTTGCAGAGTTAGGACTGATTCGCGTGCCCCCACTATCACCTGCCTGCCATGAAATTTGCTTGCCACCGGATTGCAAATCGTCGAACGGACAATATCCGTACCATTATGCACTCCTCACCCCAAAATTCCGTTCTGCACGTAGTTATATTTCAAATGCATGGGGGGCAGCATATTGACTGGGTCTACGCAGCAAACTGAAAGAAACGCGTGAGAGAGATAATCTAGAATTATCAGCTGACTCCTCGGAGGCACAATGAGCCGCGTCCTTGTTATCGGAAGTCATTCTCAAATAAGCCGCGAGGTTGGTGGCGCACTTTCAGCCGCCGGTATTCCCTTGGAGTATTCGGCAGGGAACGCTGACGCGTTACAGCGACTGCGGATGCGATCCTTCGGGGTAGTAATCACCAACCCCGATAGCGCAGTTGATGAAGACTTGGCGCTCCTCGAGGAGATGCGCGTCATCAGACCTGGGGTAAAGTGCATCGTTTTGGCCCATAGCAGCACCCCGGACGAAGTCATTGCTGCTATGCGTGCCCGAGTGTTCGCGTGCTTCACGCCTCCGATTAATTGCTACGATGTCGCGAACATAGCCAGTAGAGCGGCATCTGACAGTCAGTGGCGGGATGACATCCAAATCATATCGGCAAGGCCAGGATGGGTGTCGGTACGCGTTAACTGCCGGCTGATCACTGCCGAGCGCCTCATGACCTTCGCGAATGAGCTCAACGCTCAATTGCCTGAAGATACGCGGCAAGAGATGATGCAGGCATTGCGAGAGATTCTGCTAAACGCCATGGAGCACGGAGCGGCATTTAATGCCGAACAGGTGGTGGAAGTCACTGCGGTCCGTACTGCGAGAACACTGGTATTTTACGTGCGTGACCCGGGTTCTGGTTTCCGTCAGGAATCGCTGAGCCATGCGGCCATTGCAACTTCTTCCCACGATCCCGCGGCGCACATCGCTACACGAGAAGAAGAGGGTATGCGACCCGGGGGATATGGTCTTCTTCTAGCGAGCGGCACGGTCGACGAGCTTATCTACAGTGAGATCGGCAACGAGGTGCTGCTGATCAAATACGTGACTTGGCCGCAATAGAATTTACAGCTTACTCTGATCCCTCATCGCGGTTCGGAGAGCCACTCTCGGACAAATCTTGCACTGTTGCTGTGGCATCAGCGAAGACACTAAATAAGGGTTCTGAACCGTGGCACAAAAAACCGACGATCTCCGCTTTAACAAAACGAAGGCAGTTCTAGGTAATACGGGCCAAAACAGCTGGCCGCAAACGGACGCGGCCAGCTGTTTTTTGGTTTAAATAGTGCATGGCCGCAGGCTCGCAGCGACATGCAATTCGAATTTCAGGCTGTATCATGAGTGGCATCGTCAGCCGACATCATCTCGGACGAGGAAGTGATTGACATGGTGATTGAGCAAATCGAGTCGGTCTCCAATACATCGTTAACAAACAGGATTCTCTCAATGGGTATTGCCACGCTTAGCTACTCCGATGCCAGTGGACACCACAGCATCCATCTTGATCGCGAGTCTACGTCGATCGGTCGCTCCCAAGGCCAGGATGTCATACTCACCGACCCTTCGGTCTCTCGTCAGCACGCAGTGATTCTCCGAGAGGACGGCCGCTATACGATCGTCGATCGGAACAGCACTCACGGAACTTTTGTTAACTCCGTCCGCGTTGGGCGATCGGTGCTCCAGCTCAACGACGTCCTGCAGATAGGCTCTCTGAATGGCCCAAGGTTACGATTTCATCTGCAGCAAAACGACGAGTCAAGCACCCAACTATCCGAGCCAGCCGGTCATCTGATCTCTTCACTCAGCGAACTCCGTCTTCCCACTGACGAGCTTCTTCCGGCAGCGCTCGAGATGGAGAAGTTGAACTGGCTGATCCGTGCAGCACGTCAACTCAATCAGGGTGGCGCCATCGAAGATATCCTCAGCGCATTTCTTCATCTGACGCTGCAACTCACTGGCCTGGAGCGAGGTTTTGTCTTCCTTCGCGAAAGAGGTGAGATGCGGCTCGCGCAAGGCCTCAGCGCTGACGGTAAAGCTGTGGGAGAGGATTCCACCGTCTCGCGCAATGCCATGCAGAGAGCGATCGAAAGTGAATCGAACTTTTCCATCAGCGACACTCTGGCCGATCAAAAGGCCTCCGGATGGTCGAGTGTCATGGCACACAGGATTCGCAGTATCTATTGCATCCCTCTGAGGAAGCGCGCTTCAACAGCCGAGCCCGGCAAACTGCTCGGGTTGCTTTATCTGGACAGTCAGATCCGGCTCGGAGAACTTACCGAAGTCGATCACCAGTTACTCGAAACGATCGCCACCGAAGCGGCAGCGCTGCTGCACAATGCTCTCCTTGCGGAAGATGAGTCCAAAGCACGACAGGCTCGCGATGAGCTCGCTGTCGCGGCAAGGATCCACGGTGGTTTGATGGCCATCTCACTCCCGACCATCTCCTATGCAAAACTCCAGGCGAAGAGTGTACCGTGTCTTGCCATCGGTGGAGACTTCTACGATGCTGTCGTACTTAAAGATAGCGTTTGCGTCGCAATCGCGGATGTCTCCGGCAAAGGAGTCTCAGCCGCCATCGTAGCGGCCACGCTTCAAGGCATCATTCACTCTCAGTTGCTTGCCGGTCAAGACCTGCCAGAGATAGCTTCACTCGCAAATCAGTTTCTATGCACCCGAAACGTTGGCAAGTACGCGACGATGATTCTGCTCAAACTCTTTCCAGACGGCCGCGTCGAGTACATGAACTGCGGCCACGTTCACCCACTTACAATTCTAGGTACGGAGATACGGCGTCTGAAAGAAAACAACCTGATCGTCGGACTCATTGACGGCGCGACTTACACCTCCGCTCACTGCACTTTACGACCAGGAGAACGCATTCTCCTGGCAACCGACGGCCTCACCGAAGCAGAGGACCCATCTGGCCAGCAGTTCGGCGATGATGGCCTGAACACCATCGCCCACTACGAAGACATCGACTCCATCCTAGATCACATCGCAAACTTTCAAGCCCCAAACCCAGCCCAGGACGACTGCACCTTACTAGGCATCCAGTACCTCGCTGAGTCAATCCTGCCAAAACCAACTCCGCAATAAATCTTTCAACTTACATTGACACACAGGGCTACGAGCCAAAAGCAGCAAGTGATTTGCCGTGCGCTCAATACGTCCTTGTCACAAGCAGACTGCAAGAGGCGTAAAAACGAATGTCTTTACGCCTCCACGGCTGGCAGATGCCATTCATGTGCTTAAAAAAAAGATGTGGCACCTGCCTCTTATTTGGCCGCTGGGACTGGGAATGTCGCAGGTGTCGGACAGTCAGTTGTAGTTATGCTGAAAGTTGATTTGACAGGTGGATTCGAAAGAGTACAAACACTGTTGCCCGCATTGAATGTGGTTATTCCTCCCTGACAAAGTGGTTTAGTTCCGGTTGCCGGAAAAGTAACAGACCATCCGGCTGCGTCGGAATTAGCTTGCCAATAAAGATAGTTCCCTGGTTTACTCGGACCTTCCACGCTTATCTTGCCCGAATTGCAATCAATATATATCGCACCATCGGTTGTGGCGGTCGAAGACATAGCATTGGAAGCACCTGAAGGAGAGGCGGTAGTGGAGTTACTTGAAGCAGCACCCGATCCGGGCTGTCCCGCAGTGCTTGCGCCTTGCTGTAATGAACAGCCTCCGCATGAATGTGGTCCGCTGAGCGGTTCTTCTGAGAGTTTCTTATTATCGATGTAGTACTTGTAATAGATCGGACCTGGATTCGCAGGTGCAACTACCTTGCAACTAGCGACCCCATTAACACTGGCCACAATTTTTGTCGTGCCGCAAGGGCCCGAGCCGATGAAATGTACATAAAATGTGGGGCTCCCCGGTATAGAGGAACGCCATTCCAATGTGTCTCCAGCTGAGGTTACCTGAAGAATATTCATGTCTGGTGTGACAGTCATCACTTGAGTATTGCCTGCCGGTGGTGCAGGCGTTGGTGGAGGAACTGGAGCTTGCTGCTGACATCCGACAATCATTGCCAGCCCGAATAAGACTGCAACTCTGAAGTTCACGTACTCGCGCATCCTGACTCCTTCGCCTATTTGGGTTAGATTTTTGAATCTACTGCAGGCCCAGTTGATGCGACCAACCGATGATAGCGACTGTCGATTCGAAGAGGTTCTAAATCGGGCATTGTTTGAAATTGAAATGCTGTGGCACCGCGCTGAATACAACGCGACAAAGTGTCGAAAGCCTCGTCAAGTTTGCTTAGAAGTGTAACGACGCGCACCTTGAGCAGTTGTGAATCGAGATCGTTTATGCCAAGAGCTTCTGCTTTCTTCAACAGCACGGCAGATCCCGCCAGATCACTAACCTTGGCGTTGCAGAGAGCCAGGAACAAGCACGCGGGCCCATTCTTTGGCTCAATCCTTAGTTGTTCTTCTTGTACTTCTTTAGCCTTTTTATACGCAGCGGCAGCGTCCTTCTGCATACCAGGGATATTCGAACAGCAATCCCCAAGTTCTACCCAGTTACTGGCCGCCGACGGGCTAAGCGCGACCGCTTCTTTCGCATGAGTTACCGCGTCCTTATAGTTGCCCTGGATTCGATTTACTTCGGCGATGCCTACAGCGGCCAGATCATTCGTATTAAGCTGATAACTCTTCGTGTAATTGGTCAGAGACTCAGGTAATTTGCCTAGCTGCAGATAGACTGCTGCGATGTTGGCGTAAGCGAGAGAGCTCTTTGGAGAAGCAAGACTAGCTGCGCGAAATTCCATCAAAGCTTGTGGATACTTGCCTTGAGAATTCAGGAACATGCCGAATTCGTTATGTGCCAACCAGTAGTTTGGACGTAACCGCACAAGTCTCGCATATGCATCTTCTGCTTCCTTCCAGTGTTCGGTGGCAGCGTAGAATTCTGCTCGGTAGAGAAGCGTACGGGGATTCGACGGATCTAACGCCAGCGCCTTTAACAACTCCTTATCCGCCTTCTGAAAATCACCAGTTCTTTGGTAAATCCAGGCGAGACCCACATGAGCTTCCACCAAATTGGGATCGACCGCGATAGCCGCTTCACAGTTTTCGCGGGCAAGGATCAACGCTGCTTCGTCGCCGTGCAGGAAATAAGATCGGATAAAAGCCCATGAAAGTTTTGCTTGGGCGACTGCATAATGCGGGTCTATCTCCATTGCCTGTTTGTACTTCTCGATAGCCCCTTCAAGACCGGTGTCATTCGGTTCTTTCATTAGCACTTCGGCGTCTTGAAAAGTCGAGTACGCCTCTACATTATCGGTTCCGACTTTAATGCGATGCCCGCTAGGTTGATAGTGGGAGATATTAAGTAGCTCGGCCGCCGCTCGAACTGCCTTTTCGGGAAGAGATGTTTGCTGGTCGGCGGGAACGCGAATTTGCTTTTCGCGCAGTGTGCGGGTGCCGGAAGAATCGAGAACACTAAGCGATAGATGAAGCTCTTTAGTCGTCGGTAGTCCAGAGGCAGCAAGGACAAGATTGGCTCCGAGAGACTCCCGGAGTGCGCTTAGCTGCGCTGGCGTCGTGATATCGGTAATTGTCTTCTGTGCAATGACTAAGAGATCGCGATCGAATGCTTCGGCACGGGAGAGTTCGGTTGCGATTGCGTCAAGAACGCTTAGAAGCATGGGTTTGACACGGTTGTCAGGTGGTGGCCAATCGAGAAGAGCCACAAACCGTTTGCGTGGAATGGGGTGAACCAAATCGTCGACCAGGTCCCACTTCCAGGCGATGCCCCCAGCCGCCGCACACGCAGTAAGCGCAGACCCCACAACAAAGTTACGCCGAGTTAAAAACCGTCGCGCAGGAACATCGATCGAGCTGACCGGTTCAACCAGATTCCGCTCAGTGATCGAACCTCCCGACTCAAAGGCAGATCGAATCTGTTGAAAGGCTGCGCAGCGGCGCTTCGGATCTTCGGAGAGAAACTCCTTCACCGAATGAATGTAGACAGACGGAACGTCAGCAGCATCAAGCGCCGGAGACGCCTTAACGGACAGTCCATGTACCTCTTCGCTCAGGCACCTATTCGTCAATACCTGCTGAAACAAAACGCCAAGCGCAAAGATATCCGTGGCCTGCGACGGAGGATCTCCCCGCAGCAGTTCCGGCGCGATGTAACCCGGAGTTCCTGCGATGAGCCCAACCGTGATCGTAGTCTGAGAGTCATACAGCCGCGCCAGCCCGAAGTCCATGATCGAAACGCAAAGCTCCGAGCCCGAGTAATCGAGCATCACATTATTCGGCTTGATGTCTCTATGGACGATTCCGCCATCGTGAATAGCGCCAAGCCCCACAGTCATCTGTCGGAAGATCGACAGGCATTCGTTGCGAGGGATGCTCAGAGGTCTCTTCAGCCGTGAAGCCAGCGTCTCCCCGGCGAGCAGCTTCATCGTCAGAAACACGAACGGTGGCGTGGGCTCTTGGCAGCGCGATATGTCATAGATGGGGCAGAGATTCGGGTGCGTTACCTTACGTGCAAGCAGCACTTCCTGCTCGAAGCGACGCGACGATCCTGCATCGCCCGCGATATGCGGAAGAATCACTTTGAGTGCAATGTGAACTCCCTGCAAAAAGCGATCTTCGACCTCGTAGACCTCTCCCATTCCACCGTGCGCAATGAAGCGAATTACCGTGAAGCGTTCAGCGATAATTTGCCCAGGGTCAAATCGCCCGATCGGTGCAGGCTTGAAATCACTTGCGGCCGCGCGAGCGCCATCGTCGACAGGCGTTATGTCGTCCCACTTATCTGCAAGAGAACTCAGGAGCGGTGTTTCGAGAAAACTTCCCGCCTCTTCGTCGGCAAGCAGTAACTCTTCGACACGTCGCCTCAGTTCAGGAGCGCAGGCGCACGCGCGATCAAGAAAGGCGGGACGATCCTCCGGCCTCTGGTCCAGCGCGGCACCGAACAACTGCTCGACGGATTGTTCTTGACTGGCCATGATTCCTACCTGGGGAGGAAAAGGAATGCAGCTTAGCTATCTTTATGAGCGCTTTGATGTCTGCGAAACAACGGATGATTCCAGGGGCCCGAGTCGAACGAACAAACTAGTTTGGACTACGCCGACATAACAAGGACGTGCAAATGTTCTGGTCTCGGCGCCAATAGTTACATAACGGCCGACGAATTTCCAGTACTAAGTCGCAGTGAAATCATGGCTTAGTCGTTCTGACACCTATTAAAGCGAAGACGAGGGCCGAAAAGGGCCAAACCGACTCTCAATCTCTGTTAGATCGTGTTACTAAGGTCCCATAAGTCGAATAGTTGCGATATGGCAATTTTTTGCGTAGCAACGCAACACAAGCTTGGTGTAGCGTTGAGCCACTGATGACGAGCGACAGCGGTGAGGTTACTCAACTTCTAAAAGCGATGAATGACGGAGACCTTGCCGCAGCGGACCGGCTGCTGCCGCTCGTCTACGCCGAACTCCATCGTCTTGCAACGTCGTACATGCGCAGGGAGCGGCAAGACCATACCCTCCAACCCACGGCGCTCATCAACGAAGCCTACATGCGCCTCGCCAAAGAAGATCTTGATTGGCAAAATCGAGAGCACTTCATCGGAATCGCCGCGCACGTCATGCGCCGAGTTCTGGTCGACTACGCAAGGGCGCACAAAGCGAAGATCAGGGGAGGCGAACTGAAGCGTGTCGAACTCGAAGAAGGTCTCGCGATCTCCGACGAGCGCACCGAGGAGATGCTCGCACTCGACGAGGCACTCAACAGATTGACCGAAGTAAACTCCCGGCAGGCAAAGGTCGTAGAGCTCCGATACTTTGGCGGTCTGTCGTTGGAGCAGATCGCCGCCGCCCTCGGGGTCGCTCCTCGAACGGTAAAGCGCGACTGGGCTATGGCCAGAATCTGGTTGTTCAAGGAGCTTCGCAAGACTCCCGAGTAAGCTTTTTGTTTACACAATCCTAAGAAACGAATACCGTTACTCCCAGCCCAGAAAATCGTAGATAGCTCAAGAACGGATCGAGATTTGTCCATGAGTTCAGCTTCAGAACAGATGTTGTTGAGATTCTGGGGTGTGCGGGGCTCTATCCCGACGCCTTGCGTCCAGAACATGGGAAGCGGCGGCAACACCAGTTGCCTCGAGGTGCGTCTCCCAGGTGGCCAGGTTGTAATCGTCGATGGAGGCACCGGTGTCCGCCCCCTCGGAGCGGCTTTGATGAAAGAGGCGGCCGGCCAGCCAGCGGATCTTCATCTCTTCCTGACCCATTTCCATTGGGACCACATTCAGGGCCTGCCATTCTTTCAGCCGCTCTACTCAAGAGAAAACAGCGTCACATTCTATTCCATGAAGTCGCCATCCGAGACGAGTGAGACGCTCGAAGGCCAGATGAGCGTGCCATATTTCCCCGTCGACTTCCGTTTTCTTCCCGCGCAACGTCACTTCGTCAATGTCTCGCAGCAACTCGTCCACTTCGGCGAAACCACCGTGCGTAGCTTTCCTCTGAATCACCCGCAGGGCTGCCTGGGCTACAGCTTCAGGCACGGCGATCGCAAAGTTGTCTTCGCCAGCGACCTAGAGCACGGCGTCCCCGAGTTCGACCGCGGCCTCATCGATGTGGCGAAAAACGCCGACATCCTGATCTACGATGCTCAATTCACTCCAGAGGAGTACGAACATCGTCACGGATGGGGCCACAGCACCTGGCTCGAAGCCACAAAAGTCGCGAAAAACGCAGGCGTAAAGAAGCTCTTGCTCTTCCATCACGACCCAGCTCACGACGATGACACCCTACACTCCATCCTCGACAACGCACGTCGAGAGTTTCCTGAAACCTACTTAGCGACCGAAGGCGAGACCATCGGCGTCTAGGAGAACCAGTTACACCGGGCCCTGTTCGTTATTGCTTTTCTAGGAGTCGATCCCTTGGCTGATGTTCATAGATTTCCCGATCCCTTGCCTGAACCCGAGCCAGCTCATCCAACACTGAAGCTCGCTCCCACGCCTCTCACTCTGGTCTTTACCGACATGGTCGGCTCCAGCGCTGCCAAACGCGCAGCCTCGCTTGGTGCAGACGCTCACGAGCGCGACCGTGCCTATCTGGAAGGAATTCAGAGCAAGCATCTCCGCCTCATCCGCGACGCAATCGCAGATCATAACGGCAAAGAGATCATGACGATCGGCGACTCATTCTTTCTCACCTTCGCCGACCCCGTCGATGCCATTCGTTGCGCCGCTGCAATCCAGCAACGCCTCCGCACACACCCAATCGACACGCCATCCGGCCCCATGCAAGTGCGCATTGGCATTCACAATGGCACGCCAGAGTACTTTGAAAATAGCTGGCATGGAACCGATGTCGACACCGCCGCACGCGCCGAGTCCGCCGGTTCGCCCCAGCAGATCGTCGTCACCGACGTAGCACGCAAGCTCATCGGCGACCCCATTGGCATCAAGTTCCGCCCCCTTGGCACCTTCACGCTAAAGGGCGTAGGCGAAGTAAAGCTATGGGACGCCGACTACGATCAACACGGCCTCCGCACGCCATCGCTCCGCTCAAATGAACTGAAGAAGCGCAGCCGCCTCATCGGTGTCTCCATCGCATCGCTTCTTGTCCTCGCCGTGCTCGGCTTTACCGGCTTTCAACTTTGGCAAAACCACAAAGCCCAACAATTGGTAACGAAATCTGTCACACCCTCCGCCAAAGACTCCATCATCCTCGCCGACTTCGAGAACAAGACCGGCGACCCTGTCTTCGACACCACACTGACTCAGGCATTCGCCATCCAGATGCAGCAGTCGCCTGTCCTCAACCTCGTCAGCCAGCAGCACATCCGGCAGAGCATGCAATATCTGGGCAAGCAATCAACGGAAGCCCTGACCCCAGCCATCGTCCGTGAAGTCGCGCAGCGTGAGGGAATCAAAGCCTACCTCACCGGCAACATCGCAAAGTTCGGCAACGAGTACGTAATCAGCGTCACCGCGCAGAACACGAACACCGGCGACGACATCGCCAGCGTTCAGGCCCAGGCTCCCGACAAGGAACACGTCATCGACGCCATCGGCACCGTCGCCACTTCCATGCGAGCCCGTCTCGGCGAATCCCTCTCGTCCATCCAGAAGCTCGACACGCCCATGGGTCAAGCCACCACGCCGTCGCTCGAGGCCTTCCGTGCCTATGCCCTCGGCGACGTCGAGCACGAGAAAGGTCTCGACATCCCACAGGCCGAAGGCCACTATCGTCAGGCCGTCGAACTCGATCCGAACTTTGCGATGGCCTGGGCGCGCCTCGGTGTCGTCTACGGCAACTCAGGTCAGCGCGGCAGGTCACTCGACTGCTACGGAAAGGCCTACGCCCTCTCGAAAAACGTTAGCGAACGTGAGCGGCTTTACATTCAAGCCCACTACTTTCTCAACGCAATCGGTAACGTCCAGAAGGCCATCGACACCTTGGAACTTGCAGTTCGAACCTATCCTCTGGACATCTCAAACTGGATCAACCTCGGTAGCGCTCAAAGCAACATCGGCCTCATCAACGAAGCTATCGAAAACACGAAAAGATCGCTTACTCTCGATCCGACAGATGGCGTCGCGTTCCTGAACCTCGCGTCCATGCAGGTTTCCATCGACCGGTTCAGCGACGCAGCACAGACCTTGGCCGAAGCCGATCGTCAGCACGCCGACAGCGGTACCGGAAGCCTCACTGCTGTTTACCAGCTGGCCTTCCTAACCGGCGATCGTGCCGCGATGACGAAGGCGGCCGCGAAGGTGGAAGGTCGAGTCGATCAATACCAGATGAGCCAGGGCATCGCCGCAACGCAGGAGTTTGCAGGTCAGTATCGTGAGGCAAGCCAGTCATGGAACCTGGCTGCAACACAGGCTGCGACGCAGAAAGCAACCGATGCCCAGGCCAGCAGTCTCCTGCTCCGACTATCGGGTCGCGGCTATGCAGGCATGTGCGAAAACTCAGCCCGCGACATCAAAGCTGCCCTTGCACTGGATAAAACAAAACCGACCCTTATCTCCGCCACCATCTCCGCCGCAATCTGTAACCAACCTGCCATCGCTCTGCCGCTGATTGAGAGCCTCGTCAAGCAGTACCCGGAAGACACGCAGATCAATCAGATCGTTGCTCCCCAAGCCCGAGCTGCGCTCGCGCTGGCCGCAAACCAGCCCCAGGAAGCCCTCACCGATCTCGAAGGAGCAAAAGCCTTCGATCTCGTCTCCCCCGGAGCCTACCTGCAGGGCCTCGCCTACCTCGATCTCAAAGACTCAGCCAACGCCATCGACGCCTTCCAGCGCGCGACAAAGTACAAAGGCGCAGCCCTCCAGACCCTGCAGGACTACGGCCAAGCTCAGCTAGGCCTGGCACGCGCCTACGCCATGGCAGGAAGCAAGCCTGAAGCGAAAAAGGCCTACGAAGCTCTCTTCGTCACATGGAAAGACGCCGACGCCGACCTTCCCCAGCTCCTCGCCGCCAAAAAGGAGTATGCCGCCCTGTAGTTACTGAAAAGTAAACTCGAGAACTCAAAAATAAATATGCAAAACGTGGCGCATTTTTCGAGCATGAAAAAGTGGTCGTTAAAGCACCACGTTTACCATGCAAACCACCACAAACTCACCACCAAATCACCACGTTTTGGACACCGTTTTTCGCAAATACCCTGCAAAAACGCCACTCCACCACGCCAAATTAAATCCGCACACAAATCAGGAAATGCGGACCGCCACCACGGTCATATCGTCATACTGCTCCGCCCCATTCGCATACGTATCCACCGCCCGGCACAGCTTCTCCGGCAGCTCCAGGACATCGCTCACCCCATGTCCAAGCACAATCCGATCAACCTCCGCCTCCTCCCAAAACTCATCTTCCTGATTACAAGCCTCTACAATCCCATCCGAAACCACAACCAGCAAATCTCCCGGCCGCAACGCCGCACTGCTCTGCTCATACACCGCTTCCGGCATCATCGCGACCGGCAAACCACTACCTTCCAGCCGCTCCAACTGCCCATCCGAGTGCAACAGCATAGGCTGAACCTGCGCAGCATTCACGTACGTCAGCTTCGTCCGATCCGCAGAGATAACCCCACAAAACAGCGTCGAATAACGCTCTGCCGTCGAGCTGACATAGAGCGTCCGATTCAACTCGCTAAGCACCCCCGCAAGATCTTCGGACCCGCGCTGTAACAGGCTGCGAAGCAATGTTTGTATGCTCGCCATCATCACCGCAGCTGGAATCCCCTTGCCGGAAACATCGCCCAGCGTGAGCGCAAAACCCCCATCACGCAGCGGCAACAAATCATAGTAGTCGCCGCCAATCGACCGCGCAGGACGGCAAAAACCAACGCATCCCAGCCCAAGTACCCCAGTAGGATTCTGCGGCAATAGCCGCGCTTGCACATCACGCGCAAGATTCAATTCATGCTTCATCAGCTTCGCCCCGAGAGCCTCTTGGCGCAGCCGTTCATTGTCGATGGCACTCGCCGCGAAATGAGCGAGTAAGCCCAGCAAACCGGCATCCGCCTCAGTAAATCCGCTTGGCTTATTAAGCAACTGCAGCGCGCCGATTACGCGGCCTTCAGCTCGAAGAGGGACACAGAGTACCTGCTGCGTGTGGTAACCGCTACTCTGATCGACTTTGCGCAGCAGTCGCGTTTCGCTGGTTATATCGTTGACCAGCAGCACCTTATCTTCGTTGACGCACGCGCCGACCAAACCTTCTCCCAACGGGATGCGAATCGGATCGACACCATGCGCGACTTTCGTCCAAAGTTCATTCGACTTCGTATCGATCAGCCACAAGCTGCATCGATCTGCGCCCGCGAGGTTTCGCGCAAAGTCCGCGTTGAGGCGCACCAGCTCTTCGATCTCCTGCTCTTGGCTAATACGGGTCGCATGTTCAAATATGGCGCGTGTAATGCGGTCGGCGCTGCTGCTCTCGGCTGTTGTCGTATTCACGTATCGACCTTTCAGCGGGCGGAAGTGAAGTCAGCATATCTCGCAAACAACTTGTACACAAACAACAGGCTAGGGTGGAACGCTCACGGAGCATCTTTTGGCAGCTACGTTGCCTTGTCTGGAAGCACTGATCCGGGGACCGTTAAATCACCTTCATGTTATCTGGATCCCAACGAACAATAGCGCCACGTTCGATACTAAGGTTGCTGAGCAGTGCGGCTCCGGCTGCGCGGTAGCCGAATACAGCATCTTCCACGACAGGTTTGCGGGTCCGAACCGCATCGAAGAAATTGTGGAAGTGATCGTAGCTATCGCTGTACCCCGGAGGTGCAACGTATTTTTCGTATCCCGTAGGCGGCTCTCCTGCAGGGTGCGAGAGCGGGTACTTCTGACGGTAGGCGTCGAGAATCTCTTTCTGCATTGCATCAGTGAATGTGCCAACCGTATACCCTGGTTCCTTCTGACTCGGCGAGCGACTTACGCTGACTGTATTCCCAGCGATTTCCATCGTGCCCTCTGAGCCGGTAAAAATTAACCCTTCGCTCTCCTCCCCACCGTCCACGAAATTTACACGGAGGCTCAGGTTGAAACCCTCCTGATAGTCAAAGAGGCCGAGCATTACGTCTGGTACATCTCTGCCGTCCTTCCAGAAGCGAAGGCCGCCAGTCGCCATTGCGCGCGTAGGACCGTGTGCGCCTGTAATAAAGTGTGTGCCACTGAACAGATGAACGAAAAGATCCCCGGCAACGCCGCTTCCATAAGCCTTCCACTTACGCCACTGAAAAAACTGCTCGGCGCTGAAAGGAAGTTTAGGAGCAGTCCCTAAAAAGCGCGGCCAGTCACAGGTCTCTGTCGAAGCGTCCAGCGGAACAGTATAGTTCCAGGCCCCCATCGACGAGTTACGATCCCACCGCGCAGTCACCATATTGAGTTGACCGATAGCACCTGCGGCGAGCAGTTCCTTCGCCTTTGCGTAAATCATTGAGCTCACACGCTGGCTACCAATCTGGAGTATCCGATTCGTCTTGCGGGCACTTTCAATCATCTCAGGCCCGTCGGAGTACAGATGAATCATCGGTTTCTCGCAGTAGACATCCTTTCCGGCCTCCATCGCGTCGATTGCGGCCTGCTTATGCCAATGGTCTGGCGTGGCGATGATGACAGCGTCGATATCCTTCCGCGCTAAAATCTCGCGATAGTCACGCGTCGTAAAGATGTCATTACCCCAAAGTTCCTTACTATGTGCAAGTCGTCCATCGTAACAATCCGCCACCGCAACGAGCTTGACGCCCGGAACCTGTATTGCGACTTTCGCATCTCCTTGGCCCTGTATGCCCGCGCCAATGAGTGCGATCTGGATGTGATCGTTGGCCCCAACCGCCTTCAAGCCTTCGTCTACGGGACCGACCAACGCATGCAGCTTCCGTCCGAGAACCGTTGTAGACGTTGCCGCCCCTGCTACTAGAAGAAAACTCCTGCGATTAACTATTCCCACAGCGACCTCACGTTTAAAAATTGTTCCTCATTTTGTATACATTGAGGGGTAGTAGCCGCTTGTAACAGCCCGACAGGGCCAGCAAAGGTGAGCACTTGATTTATTGAAACCGTGATAGGTAATATTTGCGGTTCCAAAAAGCGTAGAGATCAATAGCGGGGAATCGTGGGATCAATGGCCCGAGACCATGCGTCGATGCCGCCGGCGAGTGATTGGACGTGCTCAAAACCTTGATTGCGTAGCCACATGGTGACATTAAGTGAGCGGGCGCCATGGTGACAGATGACGACAATGGGTGCGTCGGGGTCGAGCTCGGTGTGAGCCCGGGCGGGGATTTCGCCCATAGGCATCAGGAGGGAGTTTGGTAGGCTAGCCGTCTGATACTCCCAGGGTTCTCGGACGTCTAGGAGGATTGGGGCATCGGGTTGTTGGCGGCGCTGGGCAAAGACTTCTGCGGTAATTTCGGGCTCAAGCATGTATTCAAGGATATCCTTAGAGGTGGTAT
Source organism: Tunturiibacter lichenicola (assembly GCF_051013355.1). Classification (GTDB taxonomy): domain Bacteria; phylum Acidobacteriota; class Terriglobia; order Terriglobales; family Acidobacteriaceae; genus Edaphobacter; species Edaphobacter lichenicola_F. The sequence continues at coordinate 4,213,353 of NZ_CP132944.1, forward strand.
AAAGCACAAGCTCAAGGAACGGGCCTTGGGCTTCTGGGCGTAACGCTTTGGTTGAAATTGACGACTTCGGTAATACCGGGGAGTGCCGACTAGGAACGCTACTGAGCATTTTGCATCCTTACCTGGATACTCCAAAAAGTTGAAATAGGGATGGTGACTGTCTTGGAAAAGGTTCTGATTGTTGAAGACGAGATGCATGCCCGTAGCGGCTTGACGGAACTGGTCGAGAGCTGGGGATATCGGGCGGAGTGTGCTGCTGACGGCATGGAGGGTCTGGAAAAGGCGATCGCCTGGGCTCCCGCCATCGTGGTGACCGACCTGAAGATGCCTCGGATGGACGGGATGGAACTACTGAATCGCATTGGCGAATTGCCACAGCGCATCGCGGTAATTATGCTCACGGCACAAGGATCGATCGAGTCGGCGGTCGATGCGATGCGGATGGGCGCGTACGACTATATTCCGAAGCCGGTGGACCCACATCGGCTGAAGACGATTCTGCACAATGCGAGCCAGCAACGAGAGGCGGACGTTGAACTGGAGGCGACGCGGAGGCAACTGCGGGATACGGGCGTGCTGGGTCCGATGGTGGGCTCGTCTCCACAGATGATGGAGATTTTTACCATGATCGAGCGGATTGCGCCGTCGAATGTGTCAGTGTTGGTGACCGGTGAGAGCGGGACAGGGAAAGAGCTGGTAGCCAGAGCCCTGCATGACCTGAGTGCGAGGAGGCTGAAGCCATTTGTGGCGGTGAACTGCGCTGCGATTCCCGAGACGTTGATCGAGAGCGAGATATTCGGGCATGAGAAGGGTGCATTTACTGGGGCACTCGAACGGCGGGCCGGATGTTTTGAGCTGGCTGAGGAAGGGACGTTGCTGCTCGATGAGATCGGCGAGATGCCAATGGCGACACAGGCTAAGTTGCTCCGTGTGCTGGAGGATCGAAAGCTAAGAAGATTGGGCAGCAAGATCGAAACGCCAGTGGATGTTCGAGTGGTCGCGGCGACGAATAAAGATCCGGAGAAGGCTGTTGCGAGTGGTGAGCTACGAGGGGATCTCTACTATCGGCTTAATGTGTTCAACATCCAGATGCCTCCGCTGAGAGATCATTTGATGGACGTTTCGGCGATCGCGGAGAAGATGATTGACGACATGAATGAACGGCATCGCTGCACAGTTGCAGGGCTGAAGGACTCGCTCATGACGCGGCTGGAGGGGTACAAGTGGCCGGGGAATGTTCGGGAGTTACGAAATACGATTGAACGGGCGGTGATTCTGGCCGGGGCGGGGATGCTGGGCGTGGAGCACTTGCCGCCACACTTTGGCGAGCCAGGGTTTGCACCGCCTCCGACCAGGGTTGCCGTGGCCGAGGTTGGAGGCGCGCACACGTCGTCGCCGTCAGACGAGATGCAGCGGCATTTGGATGAGTCGAACTCGGTGCGGGTCGAGGTTGGGACAACGGTCGATGAGGCGGAGCGGCAGCTGATTCTGAAGACTTTGGTGGCGACGAATAACAACAAGACGAAGGCAGCTGAGATTTTGGGGATAAGTTCGAAGACATTGCAGAATAAGTTGAAAGAATATTCGAACCCAGCTGTAACGGAGTAACGATGCGCCTGAAGACGAAGCTGGTGCTGTCGGCGACCGGGGTAACGTTTGCGATCGTGCTGGTGCTGTCAGCGTTGTTTGTCAGCGAGTTGATGCGTCAGAGGATCGAGCAGACGGCGGCAGCCAACGATGTGTTAGCACATGAAGTCTGGCTGGAGATGAGGAAAGCGGTTGAGGCGGGGTTACGAGCAAACCCGCCGATTGATCGGAGCGATGAGGCACTGCATGCTGCCGTAGTGGATGCGTTGAGAAGCCAGACAGCGCTATCGGACGTGATGAACACGGTTGTGCGTTACTCGCCGACAGTGCAGGACGTGAGTGTGACGGACGCCCATGGAATGACGCTGGTGAGTACGGATCCGGACGCGGTTGGGCAGCCCGCGGTGTTCCGGTTTAGTCTTGCGGGTGTGCAAAATGGGACCGTGGCCCACCAGATGAAGGTCGTGTTCGGCAAACCGCGGGTGCTTGATATTTCGCAGGCACTGGATCGGAACGGGATTCCCTTCCTGGTGGTTCATGTGGGGGTGCGGTCGACATTTTTGAAGAATGCGTATGAACCGTGGCTTCTGTCGGCGCTCATTTTTACCGCGCTTGCTGCGGTGGCGGCAATGCTCGCGGCGGGGTTGCTGGCAAATGTAGCACTACGGCCATTGGAGACGATCAGCGCGAGGCTTGAAAGCCTTACGTCGGCGGGCAGTTTGCTGGGCGGCGCCGATGCGGCGCTGCAGTTGGAGAGTAGTGAAGGTAAGAGCGATGCAGTGGTGCGTGTGACTAAAACGCTCGACCGGCTGGGCGAACAAATGCGCACGCAGGAGGCCGGGTATACGGCTCTGCAAGCGAACTTGAACCAAATGTTGGACACGCTACGGGACGGAGTACTGCTGTTTACTGCGGACCGGCGAGCCGTTATGGTATCCGATGCGGTGGCTTACTTCCTTGGCGCTCCGTTGAACGAAGATCACGAAAAGCTTGTGGGGATGCGCATGGAAGAGATCTTCGCGCCGGATAGCGCGCTGGGAGAGGCGGTTTTAGAGGCGTTTGCCGAGGGCGGCCAGGTGAGTGCGCAGGCAGTGACGCTCGAGGATGGACGGCAGGTGCAGATCTCGTTGGACCGGATCGACGACGGGGTCGGTGGGGCCGGGAATGTGACGACGCTGTTGACGCTCCGCGACATGGAATCGGTGGCGCAACTGGGACAGGAGATTGAGGTAGCAAGAAGGTTGGCTGCGATTGGGAGACTGACGGCAGGGGTGGGGCACGAAGTGAAGAACCCAATCAATGCGATGGTATTGCATCTCGAATTGCTACGCGGAAAGCTGGTGCCGGGTGGAACTGAGGCTTTTGGCGGGGCGCAGCGGCATGTCGACATTCTGGCGGGAGAGATGCAACGACTGGACAGGGTGGTGCAGACGTTGGCGGACTTTTCGCGGCCGATGGAATTGCATCTGCGAGAGCACGACCTGCGGCAGGTGGTGGGAGTTGTGATGGAGTTGACGGCCGCCGAAATGCAGGAGAATCAGGTGGCTGTGATAGTAGATGCTCCGAGAGAGCCACTGATGGTGCGGGTGGATGCGGAGCTAATGCGGCAGGCGCTGTTAAATCTGCTATTAAACGGGATGCAGGCCATGCCCGAGGGTGGGGAGATGAGGGTTCGGCTGCGCCGGGAGCACCAATTTGCAGTGGTTGAGGTGATTGATGAAGGAGAGGGTATACCTCCGGAGCTATTACCGCGTATCTTCGAACTGTACTTCACAACAAAACCGAAGGGCAGCGGCATCGGATTGGCGATGACGTATCGAATTCTGCAGTTGCATGGCGGCGCGATGGAGGTACGATCCAATGCAGACCCAGATTCGGTTGAGCGTGGGACGACATTCACGTTCCAATTACCGATCGCCGCCGGAACCGGCGGCGAGGGCAGGAAAGTAGTTGCGGTTGGAGCGGTTCATAAAGGAATAGGGGAACGGGTTTGAAGGGCAAGGGCAAGCTTTCGCGGAAGATCGCATGGACGACTCTCTGCTTTGGATTGGCGATTGGGGTATCGGGCTGCCGGCATAGGCCGCAGCTTGCGCCTTTGCCGCCAGTACTGACGCCAGTGGCGCTCGAGGACATTCCTGAGCCGCAGAATCTGCCGATGGTGGAGGCACCACCAGAAAAGCTTCCGCCGGTGCCGGTTTCGACCGAGGCGGGTAAGCCGAAGAGGAGGAAGAAGCAACCGCCGAAGATTATCATGCCGCCTGAACCAGCGCCGGAGACACAGGTGACTAGTGCTGCGGGAGCGGTTCCGTCGTCCGATACTGCGGTCGGTGCCCTAACCGCTGGCGGAGAGACGAATCCGCAGACAAAACAAGAGGCGGAGGACCTGATTGCTTCCATTGACAAAAGGCTGAATGCGCTGCCGGCGCAGAAGGTGGAGGAGGAGAAAGGTCAGGTGAGCAAGATACGCAACTTCTGGAAGGATGCGCAGGATGCGCTGAAGTCCGGGGATGCGGAAGGGGCGAAGACGCTGGCGACGAAGGCTAAACTTCTGCTGGATGATCTGGAGAAGTGAGGATAGAACGGATTTTCTTACGAGTTTGCTGCCGATAACCAACCAAATGTCGAATTGAGGTGAATTTGTGGTTTTGTCGGCAACGGTAAGTCGTACTGGCTTGACAAAAAGCGCCCAATGTCGACTCTGGTGGCGATGGTTGATGCAAGGCTGCTCGTGATGGACCTGCGAGCAGCTGCTTTTGAATTGACGGGTGTTTCTTTCTTTACAAAACAATGCACTTCAGCTAATGATCGCTACGCTGTGGCGCCGTGGCACTTTTTATACTTCTTGCCAGAGCCGCAGGGGCACTCGTCGTTGCGGCCGACTTTTTCGCCGGCGTGACGGGGGCCGGAGCCGTTGGTTTCGGCGGAGGCCGAGCTGACGGAGCGGGCCTGCTCTAGTTCACGCTGTTTCTTCTTTTGGAACTCGCGCTCGAGTGCGTCGATGGTAGTAGAAGGAGCGCGGTTGGGTGGTGCTGGCGCATTTTGACGGGCGGCCGGGGCGTTAGTGTGTTGCGGTGGACCGGATAGGGGAAGTGCATTTTGGGGAGCAGCGGAGGCTAGCTGCTGTTGGGCCTGTTGCGCTTGAGCGAGAGCTTGCGCGTGGGCTTGGGCGTTTGCCAGCTGTTCGGCGGATTCGATGGGGCTGCCGTCCGGGCCGATGATTTGCATACGGAAGAGGTGCCGTGCAGTGTCCTCCTGGAAGCGCATCATCATACCTTCGAACATCTCGAAGGATTCCTTCTTGTAAGCAACTAAGGGATCCTGCTGGGCGTAACCGCGGAGGCCGATGCCTTCTTTGAGATGGTCCATGGCAAGAAGGTGATCTTTCCAAAGGCCGTCGAGGACCGATAGCATGACGATGCGCTCGTGGTAGCGCATGGCTTCAGCACCGAGGATGCTCTCTTTGATGTCGTAGCGGGCGCGGAGGTTTTGGAAGATCGCTTCGCCTAGCTCGTGGCGATTGAGTTGAGTTGCGTCGATTTCCTTTTCGAGGCGCGCGCCAAAGACGTCGTAGATCTGATTGAAGAGAGGCTCGAGCTTCCACTCGTCGGCGTGAACTTTTTCGGGAGCATTCTCGTCGAGGATGCTGGAGAGGATAGTGGAGGTGTAGTCCTCGGTGATGAGTTGCTTCTGATCAACGCCTTCCATGAGCTGGCGACGGAGTCCATAGACCGCTTCGCGCTGCTTGTTCATGACGTCGTCATACTCTAAAACGTGTTTGCGAGACTCGAAGTTCTGAGTTTCGACGGCCTTCTGAGCGGCTTCGATGCGGCGGGAGATCATGCCGGATTCGATGGGAACGCCCTCCTCCATGCCGAGGCGCTGGAGGAGCGTCGAGACCCACTCGCGGGCGAAGATGCGCATGAGGTCGTCTTCGAGGGAGAGGAAGAAGCGGGAGGAGCCGGGGTCACCCTGACGGCCAGCGCGGCCACGAAGCTGGTTGTCGACGCGGCGGGACTCGTGGCGCTCGGTGCCGAGGATGTGAAGGCCGCCTGCGCTAATGACGCTTTCGTGTTCGGTTTTGGCTGCGCCCTCGTGGGCAGCAGTGGCGGCGTCCCATGCGGCTTGAGTTGTTTCGAACTCCTGGCCGGTGTAGTAGAAGCGGACCATACCGGGGCCAGCTACGGGGTTGATCGCGCCTTCGGCTGCGGATACAGCGCGGGCTTGTTGCTTACGAACGAGGTCCTGGCGAGCCATGAACTCTGCGTTGCCGCCGAGGAGAATGTCGGTACCACGGCCTGCCATGTTGGTTGCGATGGTGACCATGCCTAGACGGCCGGCTTGTGCGACGATCTCGGCTTCCTTCTCGTGGAACTTTGCGTTGAGGACGACGTGGCGGACGCCTTTGCGTTTGAGAATCTCGGAAAGGAGCTCGGATTTTTCAATCGACGTGGTGCCGACGAGGACGGGCTGCTTTTCGGCATGGAGACGAGCGATTTCATCGGCGACAGCGAAGTACTTTTCCTGCGCAGTGCGGTAGACCACGTCGGCGTTTTCGATGCGGAGCATCTTCCGATTTGTGGGGGTGACGACGATCTCGAGCTTGTAGATCTTGTCAAACTCGGCAGCTTCGGTTTCGGCAGTGCCGGTCATGCCGCTGAGCTTTTTGTACATGCGAAAGTAATTTTGGAATGTAATAGTGGCTAGAGTTTGGTCTTCCTTGCGGATAGCCACGCCTTCTTTCGCTTCGACAGCCTGGTGGAGACCGTCGGACCAGCGGCGGCCTGGCATGAGGCGGCCGGTAAACTCATCGACGATGATGACTTCGCCGTCTTTGACCACGTACTCGACGTCGCGCTTGTAAAGGGAATGGGCCTTGATAGCGGTCTCGACATGGTGTTTAAGGTCCCAATTTTCCGGGTCCGCAATATTTCCAATCCCTAGCAGACCTTCGACCTTCTCCCAGCCTTCATCGGTGACAGTGATGGAGCGTGTCTTTTCGTCGACTACGTAGTCCCCGGACCAGGTTTTGGTCTCGACGGTCTCGATAAGCTCGCCTAATTCGAGTTTGGGAATAATAACGTTGACCCGCGCATACTTGTCGGTGGTCTGATCGGTGGGTCCGGAGATGATGAGGGGAGTGCGGGCTTCGTCGATGAGAATCGAGTCCACTTCGTCGACGATGCAGTAGTAGTGGCCGCGCTGAACCTGGTCCTTGAGTTCGAACTTCATGTTATCGCGGAGATAGTCGAAGCCGAACTCGTTGTTGGTCCCGTAGGTGATGTCGGATGCATAGGCATCTCGGCGCTGCTGGTCGTCTAGATCGTGGACGATGACGCCGACAGTGAGACCGAGGAAGCCGTAGATCTTGCCCATCCATTCAGCGTCGCGTTTGGCGAGGTAGTCGTTGACAGTGACTACATGGACGCCGCGGCCTGCTAGCGCATTCAGGTAGCAGGGGAGGGTGGCGACGAGGGTTTTTCCTTCGCCGGTTTTCATTTCGGCGATCTTGCCGGAGTGAAGGACAATGCCGCCGATCATCTGGACGTCGAAGTGGCGCATGCCGACGGCGCGTTTGCCGGCTTCGCGGACTACGGCGAAGGCTTCGGGCAGGATGGCGCTGAGGGCTTCCTTTTCGGCGGCGTAGCGCTCGTCAGCGTTCTCGGGGGTGTCGGCGATGTGAGAGATGGCCGCGGCGATGCGCTGGCGGAACTCGGCGGTTTTGTTGCGAAGAGACTCGTCGGAGAGCGCCTGAATGGTCGGCTCGAGCGCGTTGATCTGCGCAACAGTGGGCTGGATGCGCTTGACGGCGCGTTCGTTACTAGTGCCAAAGACTTTTGCAATGACTGAGTTGAGCAAAACGGTATCCTTCGGGGTGCACTTTGTCCCAAATACTAGTGTAACTGGTATGGGCGGCACAGGTGGAAGTGGAGTTGGCCGTTTGAGATACGGCGAAATCTGGGCGTCCGACTCGGCTAGATCTTCGAGCGCACGTAGACCGGGTCACGCTTGAGATAGGCGAAGCGGTATTTGGCATCCTGGCCGGAAGCGACGCGATGATGGTCACTGAAGGAAGCTGGAACGATGTCGGTTCCCAACGCGATTCTGAATGAAGCTGTGGAGACGTACTTGCTTATATCGGATACGTCGCCAGACCGTTGGTACATTTTGCTGCTGGCTTCAGCGCCTGGGATGGGAACGAAGATGATGACTGGGTGGGGGTGCATTCCCGTTGAGGCTTTACGGAAGACGGGAAGCCTGGTGTTCAAGGCGTCTTCGAAGACTAAAGGAGCGCGACAAGAATAGGTTCGGGAGCCAATGTTTCGGAGGACCAGCAGGGCGCCGGATTGAGACAAGCCGCTGAGGTTGCCTCCTTTGCCGTCGAAGCTGAGCGATAGTTGAGCTGCGGTGCAGGCCAGGAGGGTCGACGCGGACTGTACTGGGGCAGCTTGTGCTGAGGCCGCAAAGATGAGCATCACTGCGACAACTACGTAAACCGCGTTTGAGGCAGTTTTGTTCACTGTCAGAATTCTATTCTTTCCTCTGCCATTTGTTGGGACGTTTTCGAATGGTTGCGCAACGCGGCCATTATTTTGAGGGGTTGCTGGTCTTCAAGTAGGCGACGAGAGGAGAGTGGGCGTTGCGGAGGGCGATTACGACAGATTCGGCATTGAGTTCGGCGCCTTCCGCGCTCGTATGCGTGTGGGTATGGCGGGATTCTGTGGGAAGGCAGTGGCGGTGAGTAGGAGGAGGTAGAAAATACGGAAGAACTTGGACCGGTTAATACTGGTGTTATGCGTGGCCGAGTGAGAAGAGTTCAGTCGTCTCCTGATCAATGAAAACAAATGGCTGTGCTACTGCGGAGTATTGCCGTTGACGTTCGCGATTAGGATCACACGGATGGCGAGTGCAGCTTGGTAACGGCGTTTCGAAGACCAAATAGCAATGAAGTGGCTGCGGGGGATTAGAGCGGATTTTCATCGCTGATTTTCGTTAATTAGTGACCACCTAGGGCCTCGGGATCAGGCTTCGCAGCTTTGGTGGGTAGCCGCATAATGAAGGGCAAAGGGGAAAGGAGGAAGATCATACCAGCGAGGATGGCGAATGCGTTCTTGTAGCTAAGCATGGATGCCTGACGGAGCATCTGCTGGTAGGCTTGGCCGATCGCCATCTGCGATGCGTTTGCCGCGGACATTCCTTGTGCCATCATCATCTTTGTCATGCTGTCCATATAAAGGCGATAGGGGACGCTGCCTGGGATCACGTTGGCAGCCAACGTAACTTGCTGAACCTGCGAGTTGCGTGCGAGGTAGGTGGTAAGGAGTGCGGTTCCGGCGCTGCCGCCGAGGTTGCGTGCGAAGTTGGAGAGGCTGGAGATCTGGTTAGTTTTGCTGGCAGGCACGCCGACGTAGTTCAGCGTGCTGATAGGTATGAAGATGAAGGCGAGACCGATCACCTGTAGCATGCGCCAGAGGGTGACGGTGCCGAAGGCGGCGTTGAGATCGAGGCGGGTGAGGTTGAAGATACCGACTGCGGTGACTAGGTAGCCGAGGCAGACCATAAGCCGTGGGTCGATTTTGCCGAGGCTGCGGCCGGCGACGAACATCATGAGCATCATGACGAACCCTGCAGGGGAAAGAACCATACCAGCGCGTTCGGCTGTGTAGCCTAAGAGCCCCTGGAGATACTGTGGAATGAGTACAGTCGAACCGAAGAGGACCATGCCGAGGATAAGTTGCAGGAAGACTGCCGTACCGAAGTTGCGGTTCTTGAGCAGTTTCAGGTCGACGATGGGGTCGGGGTGGTGCCACTCCCACCATGTGAAGAAAATGAGTGTGACCGCGGCTAAGATGGCGAAGGTGCGGATCAATGGATCGCCAAACCAGTCCTTCTCTTGACCCTTGTCGAGGGTGAACTCGAGGCAGCCAACACCAAAGGCGACAAGCCCGAGACCAAGAAAGTCAATCTTGAGGTGTTTGGCCTGCTCCCTGCGAAGCTTGAGGTGAGGTGGGTCTTCAACCATACGGTTGCTAAGGTAGAGCGAGATTAGTCCGATGGGTATGTTGATGAAGAAGATCCAATGCCAGTTGAAGTTGTCTGTGATCCAGCCGCCGAGAGTTGGTCCGATGGCGGGAGCCACAACGACGGCCATACCGTAGACCGCGAAAGCCTGGCCTCGTTTTTCGATAGGGAAGGTATCGGCGAGGATTGCCTGCTCGCTCGGAGCGAGGCCGCCTCCACCTGCACCCTGGAGGATGCGCGCGAAGATGAGGAGAGGCAGGGTGTTCGCTATGCCGCAGAGAAAGGAGCAGATGGTAAACAAAGCGACGCAGACCATGTAGAAACGTTTGCGTCCATAGCGGTTGGAGAGCCAGCCGGAGATGGGGAGGACGATGGCGCTGGAGACCAGATAGCTGGTGAGGACCCAGGTAGCTTCTTCGGAGCTTGCCCCGAGCGTGCCTGCTATGTGGGGAAGGGCGACGTTGGCGATGGAGGTGTCGAGCACCTCCATGAATGTGGCGAGGGTAACAGTGAGTGCGACCGCCCACGGATTGTGGTGGGGCTTCCAGACGGCGGGCGGGCTCATTGTCATCGTTGCCATATCAGTCTCCTGATATAATATCAGGAGACTGATATGAATACTGCCGTCCGGATTGGGAAAAATCAACAAGCGGAGCGAAGACGGACTGCGCAAATGATGAAGCGCATCTTGATCCATTTCCGCAGCCAGATGGACGAGAGTCTGCGTCCGCAGGGGGTAACCACGGCGCAATTACAAGTGCTAAAGGCGATTCGAGATCAACCGGGGGTGTCTGGCGCACAGCTGGCGCGATCATGCTACGTTACGCCCCAATCCGCGCAGTCGTTATTGAGGGGGCTTGAAGATGGCAAGTGGATCGTTCGTAGCAAAGATAACCAAAACGATCGTATTCTTACGGCACGATTGACTTCGGAGGGAGAGAAGCTACTACTGAGCGCAGAAAAGACCGCGAAATTGATTGAAGGGAAGCTGTGGCGAGGTGTTCCGGAGAGTTCGATTGAGGCAGTGAATGAAGTATTGGAGCAGTGCTTGGCTAATCTTGAGCCTGAGGCAGACGCCGAATAGAGTTGGGCCGCCGGCATTGGCTAAAGCCTATGCCGGCTGGCGGGCTCAGTCAGTTTGTTTTTTTCCGTGGAAGAGCGCGTGGTTGATATCCGGCCAGAATTCATGAACACAAAAGGTGGCGGCGTCGATGCCTACGTTCAAGCCCCATCTGCTTGCGGTGTTACCGAAAGTTCGTTCTCCTGACGGATAGTAAAGGTTCGAGACGCCCGCGGCTGCCCCAGCTCCCACGACTTCGCTTATATTGAAGGTGTTATGACCTGCGTCGCTGCGTGTGACGACGGCACGACTGAGAGAGTATCCAGTGCGTTTCCAGAATCCGCCGTTGCCTAGCGTGTAGTAACGAGTGTCTTCGTGAGTTATTACGGGCACGATGAACTCGACAAAGTAATTCTCACTGGTCTGGTCGAGGTAGGTGTGCCAGAAGTACCTCCCATATCCGGCTGCACCCTGGTGAAATTCAGGGGTTGCGTTTGTCGCCTGCGAGTAGCCTGCAACGACTGCCGGTAAAAAGATCGAGGAGTAGTCGAAGCTGTCGTGCGTAGCCGTAATGAATTTTTCCTTCACCGTCTGGGGGGGGAGGTGAACGTTAGCGCTGACTGCTCGAAAATTGGGAAAGATGCCAAGGATGCGTTTGGTCTGCTGACCTTCATCTGATGGCGGAACTGACGCTGATGTCGGTGCCGTCTGGGGGGCGTCGGGAAATTCAGTTGATGGAGTTGCGTCACTATTGGACGACGACCAATGTGACGTGAACACGCTCGTGTTGAGGCTAATCGTACGAACTGCGCCATACGCATCCGTCTGGATGGGCGCAGAGACAGACTGGGCCTGTGTGATTCTGCAAAAAAAGCACAGCGACAGGAACATATTTATAGAACGAAGGGAGAGCATTTTTATTTTCATAGTCATGTTTGCAGTGATTCATTTATTAGACGCAAGAATAGGATGTTCTGGCTGCAAATGATGATTCACTCCAACCTTACTAGATCCGTTCTTCCTTCACACATGATGTGAGGTATAACGGATTGAAACATGCGAAGCTTGCGCCATCGTTCATTTTGTAGCGTGAAAACGAAGTCGTACGTAGTCGGCCATCCAATTGCCGTCGGCATCGCGCAGCATGGGCTCAAGGAGAGCAATGGTGTTGGCGAGGGCGGTTGCTCGATTGGCTACGTTGAGGCGGTTGAGAACGCCATTGCGGAATGTGTTGAGCCAGGACTCCATACCAGTGGGGAGTGGCGTGGGGCGTGGGATAAGTTCGATTGATTGGACGGTAAAGCCTGTTGTCTCGAGAAGACGACGATAGAGCGTAGGTGATGGGAAGAAGCTGGCCGATGCGGCTTCGGCGTCAATCTGAAATGGCGCGAGAGTAGCCTGGAGCGCTGTGCGGATAGCGGCGATATTACCGTGACCACCCATCTCTGCAACAAAACGCCCCCCTGAGCGTAAAGAACGATAGACGCCTGCAAGGGCGGAATTGTGTCCAGAGAGTCCGGTGATCCAGTGGAGGGCGGCGTTGGAAAAGACGGCATCGAATTGCTGGTGGTAGGGAAGCGCAGTGGCATTGTGCTGTTCGACGTGGAGATTGCGCCGTCGCGCAGCAGCGAGCATCGTGGAAGAGTTATCGACGCCGGTAAGAACGGCCCCAGTTGCTGCGAGTTGTTCTGTAAGAACCCCATCGCCGCAACCGAGGTCAAGGATGTGTTCGCCGGCTTGTGCGGCAAGGAGGGCGACTACGTCGGATGCTAGGTTCGCGACGAAACGGCCATTGATGGCGTAGGCCTCAGTGTCCCAAGTCTGGCCGTTTCTTTGGTCAGTCGAAGAGTTGGTCGAGGCTGAGGCTGTCTTCGGGATTGTGTCCATGGTAGTTATTATCTTTCAAAAGACATGTGATGAGCGAGGATGATAAGAAATTGCGAGGAGTCGATTAGTAGCGCATTGCCGGGTAAGAAATGAAAGAGTGTATCGCTGAAAATGAAATAGCTTGTGTCTCGAAGATCTGAGTGAAACGAGTGCAAGGCTTCTTGTCATGGCTCTGATATTGGCCGAGAAGGTTGTTCTTTTTTATCGAGCAGCTCGGCGATTGATGGGCGTCGCACTGACTCTGTTTATCACTTCGTGCCTTAAGGCGAGATGCTTCCATATACTTATGTTCGCAGGAACCATCGCTTGCAGAAGAATTTAGGAGAGTAAACCGTGGCGAAGAAGATGATGACGGCGGTTGCGTTTGCGCAGGAAAATAAAGGACGGTTTGTCGAGGAGTTAAAGGCGCTACTGCGAATACCTTCGGTATCAACTGCGCCAGAGCACGTAGCGGATGTGCGGAGGGCGGCAGAGTTTGTTGCTGCGGAGCTGAAAAGGATTGGGATGGAGAACGTTCGTCTGATCGAAACGACTACGACCAAACGGAACGGACACCCTCTGGTGTATGCAGATTGGCTGCATGCGACTCGTGAGGGCGATGGAAAGGCCAAGCCTACGGTTCTTTGTTATGGACATTATGATGTGCAGCCTGCTGAACCTTTAGATGAGTGGAAGTCTCCGCCGTTTGAGCCCACTGAAAGGAATGGGAATCTGTACGCCCGAGGCGCGGTGGACGACAAGGGGCAGATGTGGATGCACCTAAAGGCGCTGGAGTCGCTAATGGTTGCAGGCGGCGGTACGCTTCCTGCAAATGTTCGAATCATCGTCGAGGGTGAGGAAGAGGTTGGCGGTGAAGGGATCGCGACTTTCGTTCGCGAGCATGGAGACCAGTTGAAGGCGGATGTTGCGCTTGTCTCGGACACGGAGATGTTCGCGCCGGAGATGCCGACGCTGTGTGTTGGCTTACGGGGGATGATTTATACCGAGATCGAGGCCCATGGGGCGAGGACGGATCTGCATTCGGGGATGTATGGAGGTGCAGCGCCGAATCCTTTTGTTGCCCTGTCACAAGTGATCGCACGGTTGAAAGACGAAGGTGGAAAGATTTTGATCCCGGGATTTTATGACAAGGTCCAGAAACCAAGTGCTGACGAGCTAAAGGCGTGGAAGGCGCTCTCGTTTGATGAAGAACACTATCGGGAGAACGAGATCGGATCAGTTGAACTAACTGGCGAGGCCGGTTTTAGTGTTCAAGAGAGGACATGGGCGCGGCCCACACTTGACGTGCATGGAATGCCTGGTGGGTTTGTTGGGGTCGGGGCCAAGACGGTAATTCCTGCGAAGGCTGTAGCAAAGGTAAGTATGCGGTTAGTGCCGAATATGAATCCGGCGGAGAGCTTTGCAATGTATAAAGCATACGTGGAGTCGATTACGCCGAAAGGGATCGTCTTGGAGGTGCGGTTGATCCACTCGGGTGACCCGATTGTGGTGAGCACGGATAACTCCTACGTGAAAGCCGCAACTGAGGCAATGCATGAGGTGTTTGGGAGGGAGACCGTCTTTGTACGAGGAGGAGGCTCAATTCCGATTGTGGGAGATTTTGTGCGTGAGCTGAAAATACCAACGGTATTGATGGGGTTTGGGCTGCCCGACGATAATCTTCATGCACCGAATGAGAAGTTTCATCTGGCGAACTTCCATCGGGGGATCGAGTCGATTATTCGCTTTTTCAGTGGTGTCGCTGTTTGATGCAAGAACAAACACCAGAAGCGGTCGGCGGCTACGTGCTAGCCGGTGGGAAGAGTTCGCGCATGGGAGCGAACAAGGCTTTGTTAGAGCTTGCTGGTAAGCCGTTGGTGCGTCATGCGGTAGAGAAGTTGCGACGTGTATGCGCGGATGTTTGGGTTTTGAGCAACGACCCAAAGCTCTCAGAATGCGCGCCCGTCTTGCCAGATCTGCATCCAGAATGTGGGCCCATGGGAGGAATGGAGGCGGCCCTTCTTCATTCGGCCTTCGATTGGAATCTTTTCTTACCGGTGGATATGCCATTTTTGCCTTCCTCTTTTATTGCTGCTTGGCTGAGGAAATGGTTGCAGGAATGGAAAGACGGGACAGGGATGCCTGTACGCATGTTGACGGTCGATGGGCGCCCGCAGCCTGGGTTTTGTCTGCTGCACAAGGATGTTGTTCCGTTTCTATCCGTGTCGCTCGATCGGGCGCAGTTCAAGTTGCTTCCCGCGTTTGAAGCCGCGAGTAAAGAGTTGGCGATCCAACGCAGACTTTTACCAGGAGCGCGATTGTGGAACGTTCCGGTAACTGGCTTTGCGAATCCCGAGAACGAATGTCGCGAAGGTTGGTCGGAGATGACTGATGCGCAGCAGGCGGCGAAGCACCTATGGTTTGCGAACCTTAACACGCCCGAAGAACTTGCGGAAGCTAAGCTGCATGTGGACGCGTTGGATGCTTAGCTGGGGCCATAGGTTAGGCTAGATTTGTATCGTGATTTGATAAATCGGAGTCGGTAACATGGCTGAACCGGATGAAAAGATAGACGAACGACGGATCGAGGTGACCGCGGATACTCCTTTAGTTGAGAGTGTGTCCGAAGACGTGTCGCCTGTTGTGGGCGATTTCATGGAGCAGGCGGCGCAGCAGAACGAAGCTGCGGCAGAGGCTGTTGTTAATGTAAAGAATAAGCCTGGGCCGTATATTTCGTTTGAACATGTCTACAAGTCTTTCGGTGACTTCGTGGTGCTGGAGGATGTGAGTTTTTATGTTTTTCCCGGGGAAACGCTCTGCATCCTTGGCCGAAGCGGCGTTGGGAAATCGGTCTCGTTGCAGATGCTTCTGGGCTTTTTGAAGCCGGATAAGGGGATGATCAAGGTTGCGGGGGAAAATATCTGTGGCTTCAAAGAACTCGAGTTGCAAGAGATTCGCCGAAAAGTAACAATGGTCTTCCAAAACGGAGCACTCTTCGATTCCATTACGGTGGGCGAAAACGTTGCGTTTCCGATGAGAGAACGTGGCGAGATGGCAGAAGACCAAATTCTGCAGGTGGTAAAGGGACTACTTGAGATGGTAGGAGTAGCCGGAATGGAGAGCCTGCTGCCCTCGGATCTGTCGACAGGGATGAAGCGGTCGGTGGCGATTGCGCGAGCGCTGGCGTCACAACCAGAAGCGGTTCTGTACGATGAGCCAACGACCATGGTAGATCCGCTTATGGCCCATCTGCTGGGAGATTTAATTGAAAGATTAAAGCAACAGTTACATCTAACGAGCATAGTGGTGACACATGACATGCGTTTAGCCAAAAAGTTGGCTGATCGCGTGGTCTTTTTAAGTGCTGGGAAAGCGATTTTTTTTGGCACAATGGAAGAAATGGAACGATGCCAAGACCCAATCGTGCAGGAGTTTTTGACACTGGACGAACTAGTTACACCCGTTTAGATGAGACTGAGGACGAGGTGTTTAAGTTAGCTAAATTGATCTGGATGCGCATGTTACGTCAACATTGCAAGAAGCTGCACTGCTATTGCCAAGCCGGAGCGCGCAACGTATGCTGCAAGTATCAGCTCAGACTCAAACACTTCCGTTAAAAAGCATTGATAAGAGGATTAAGAGCTTGGAAACGGCGTGTTCCATCGGGATTCGTAACTGTAGTAATTCTTTTTATCGGAGGGTCACTCCTGAATTTCAATTCAGGCATCCTAACGACTATACGGCCTAGGGACTCATGAGTTGAAAGGCGTTCGCGATGGCGACACCGGATTATCTGCAGCAGGTGATTGTTTCAGGAAAGAAATATTCAGGGAGCGACACGCGCACGTCAAGCGCTGGCACGGGATTGTTCCGCAGGCCATCGGTTACGAGTTCTGTCTGGGCATCTCTCGATATGTTGACTGTAGTAGTCGCTGCAATGCTGGCGTTGCGGTTTCGCGTGGACTTGCCTCCTGATGTTTCTACTCTTCATGTTCTGCCACACTTAATCCATTCCTCTCCCAATCTTCTGTTTTTCTATATCGGCTGGTTTGGGATTTGCCTGGTCTTCTTCACACGCTCGTACGGATTGTATGGAGCGATCCAGCATCGCAGCGGTTTGCACGAACAGAGGATGACTATGCAAGCGACTCTGACCTCCGGGTTGCTTCTTTGTGGAACGCTATACCTATCCGACGGTAAGGCCATATCTAGGGTAGTAGTTGCGCTGATGGTGGTATTCACTACTGCGCTACTCTGTCTGCGGCGAGCGTTATGGCGACGGATGGTGTACCGACGGTTCCGTGCTGGGATCGAGACACGGAATGTATTGATTGTCGGCGCAGGACGGGTGGGGCATGCGCTACGAAACCATATTGACACACTTCAGCACTTGGGATTCCGCTTCAAAGGCTTCGTTGCTCTCACTGAACGCGAGGCGGAGTCTGGTGATGCAGATGTTATCGGCGATGCTCGAAACTGCCTATCACTAGCGCGGTCCCTTTTTGTAGATGAAATTTTTTTCTCAGTGCCAGCAGAAAAGAAACTGGTGATCAGCATGGTGGAGGAGGCCCGGGTGGCCGGCATCGACGTGCGGGTGGTGCCGGATCTGTACGACGGGCTTGCATGGAACGCAAAGATTGAGTATGTCGGTCAATTCCCGACGATACCACTGCACCGGAAGGACTTCCCCATCGGAGGATTTCTAGTGAAGCGGGTGCTTGACATCACGGTTTCGTCGATCGCGTTGTTGGTAACAGCTCCGGTGATGTTGGCGATTGCTATTGCAATCCGTATTGACTCAACGGGGTCAATTTTTTATAAGGCACAGAGAATCGGGCGCAAAGGACGCGCCTTCTCCTGCTATAAGTTCCGGACGATGGTGCCTAATGCCGACAAATTGAAGGCTGATCTGCAACACATGAACGAACGAGACAGCGTGCTGTTCAAGATAGCCAAGGATCCTAGAATTACAAGAGTGGGCAGGTGGTTGCGGAAGTACTCGCTCGATGAACTTCCCCAGTTTTACAACGTGCTAAAAGGAGATATGAGTTTGGTGGGCCCCAGGCCTCCAATGGCTGCTGAGGTGGAGCAGTATGATCTGGCGCATCTGCGTAGGCTGGACGTGCTGCCTGGAATTACAGGCCTGTGGCAGGTCGAAGCGCGGCAAGATCCATCGTTCGATAGCTACATCTCTCTGGACACCGCATATGTGGAAAACTGGAACCTACGGATGGATTTGCGCATTCTGGCGCGGACGGTGGCCGTCGTACTGAGCGGGACCGGCTCCTAAGCGTTAGACTTAACAGGTGAAGATAGCTCTTGCCCAGATCAATCCGACCGTTGGGGATTTCGTCGGGAATACGAAGAAGATTCTTGAATACGCTGCCCGTGGTGAAGAATCGCGGGTACACCTTGTAGTGTTTCCCGAACTGGCCGTATGTGGGTATCCGCCAGCCGATTTGTTAGAAAAATCTTCTTTCGTGGCGCGAGCGGAACAGGTAACGGCTGAACTGGCTGAATGGACGGCGAGCGCGGGACGACCGGCACTATTATGTGGGACGGTGATGGCTGCGACCTCAAGCGTGGGGAAGCAAGTGCGGAATGTCGCTGCTCTGCTTGATAGAGGGAAAGTGCGCTTTGTGCAGCAAAAGATGTTGCTGCCGTTCTACGATGTCTTTGACGAGCAGAGATATTTTGAGCCGGCGGCGGAGCAGACGCTGATCAGCGTCGGTGGGGAACCGTTGGCAATTACGATCTGTGAAGATGCTTGGAACGATAAAGGTTTCTGGCCGCGACAGATGTATCCAGTTGACCCGGTAGAGAGGTTGATGGCGCAGTGGAAGACTCAGCCGGAGGAGCGCGCTGGACAGCAACGCATTATTGTGAACATCTCAGCATCTCCTTATTGGCAAGGAAAGCCGCAAGTACGGCAAAGTATGCTGACTGCGCTTGCGGTGCGGCATGGCGCATATGTGGCAATGACAAACCAGGTGGGAGGAAACGACAGTCTGGTATTTGATGGTTCATCGCTGGTTATTCGACCAGATGGTGAGGTTGGTGCGCGAGCAACTTCCTTCAGTGAAGACCTTGTTGTCTTCGATACAAACGATCGAGAGGCTGTCGCCGTCGACGCTGAGGTGGATGAGGTGGCGGCGATGTGGGATGCACTGGTGCTCGGAACCCGGGACTATGTGCGGAAGTGTGGGTTTAGTAAGGTGCTGGTGGGTCTGAGTGGGGGGATAGACTCCGCGCTGGTGGCGGCGATTGCGGTAGAGGCTTTGGGAGCGGAGAACGTGATCGGCGTTGGGATGCCTACTGAGTACTCGTCTTTGGGGTCGATCGAGGATGCGCGGAAGTTGGCGAGGAATCTCAAGGTGAGGTTCGAATTGCTGCCGATTCACGACGTGTTCGCGCAGTATCAACACGTGCTGCAACCGTTATTTGCAGGAACACCGTTTGGGTTAGCGGAGGAGAATCTGCAGCCGCGAATTCGGGGAACACTGCTGATGGCGTTGTCGAATAAATTTGGGGCGTTGGTATTGACGACCGGGAACAAGAGCGAAATGTCTACGGGGTACTGTACGCTCTACGGCGATATGGTGGGGGCGCTGGCGGTGATTGGGGATGTGATGAAGACGCGGGTGTACGCCTTGAGTCGGTACGTGAACCGAGTGCGGGAGGTTATACCTTGGGAGACGATCGAGAAGCCGCCGTCTGCGGAGCTGCGACCGGAGCAGTTGGATACGGATTCGCTGCCGCCCTATGAGGTGCTGGATCCGATCCTGGAAGCGTATGTGGAGCGCTACTGCTCGGCGGAACAGATTGCGGAGGAGCAGGGAGTTGATGTTGCGCTGGTAAGGTCGGTGTTACAGCTTGTGGAGCGGAGTGAATACAAGCGACAACAGGCCGCGCCTGTGTTGAAGGTTACGAAAAAGTCGTTCGGAATGGGCCGTCGGTTTCCCATTGCGGTCAAGGTTCAGGTGTAATAGAGATGCTGCGCGGATTGCGTCAGCGGAGGATGGATTCTTTGAAGATTTCAAGTTGGATGTTGGCGGGATTGGCAACAGTTTTCAGTGTCACTGCGGCGGGAGCACAGACAGGAACGGGTGCGGCACCTACTCCGGCTCAGCCTGCTGGTGCAGCGCAGACGGCTCCGGCAGCTCAGAAGGCTGCGGCTCCGCTACAGTTGCAGAGTCTCGGGCAGCAGACGAAGGCCGATCCGTTTCCGCCAGTGAACCAGAAGTATTTCACTGCAGCTTCGCCGTCGGTCGATACGGTCAACGCTTTTTTGAAGGCGTTGTGGGGATATGACTCCAACCGCATCTGGCGGGTGGAGGCGATTCAGACGACCGCGGCTCCGAATGTGAGCAAGGTTGTGGTCTTCGTATCGGATAAGACGCCGAATGCCAAGGTTCAGCCGACTGCGTTCTTTGTGACTCCCGATGGGAAGCATGCGGTTGCGGGTGACGCGGTCGTACCGTTTGGTGATAAACCGTTCGCCGATCTGCGTAAAGTGCTGCAGGCCCGTGCCGATGGTGCAACGCGTGGTGTTGCGAGTAAAGATTTTATGCTGGTCGAGTTCGCCGATCTGCAGTGCCCGCATTGCAAAGAAGCGCAGTCCACCATGGAGCAACTGGTCAAGGATTTCCCGAACGCTCACGTGGTCTACCAGAGCTTTCCGCTCGTCGATCTGCATCCCTTCGCTTACAAGGCGGCGGCCTACGGGTACTGCGTGCAGAAGCAGAAGAACGATGCGTACTTTGTCTACTCTGCGGCTGTCTTTGATACGCAGGATGCTTTGACACCTGAGACCGGCGACGAGACGCTGAAGGCTGCCGTGACCAAGGCTGGGCTAGATCCAGCGGCCGTGGCTACATGCGCGGCGACACAGGCGACTAAGGACCAGGTGGATGCCTCGATCAAGCTTGCGCAGGAGATCCAGGTTGATCAGACTCCCATGCTGGCGGTGAATGGCCATCTGCTACCTCTATCGGGCATTCCGTACGAGACGTTGAAGACGATCATCTCCTATCAGGCCGCGTCGGATGGTGTGAGCACTGGCTCTCCTGCGGCATCGGTAAGTACTTCGACTCAGCCAACGCTTGGCAAATAACGGGCGTCTTCACCTTATTGTGTGCCTCCTCTCTTCTCGAGGTGAATCCAGTATGGGCTTAGCCAGGGTATCCCCGCCCCCTCGGGGTATTCTAGCTAAGCCTTTTTATTTCAACGATTTGCGATTTGAGCGTTTCGTAAAATAGTCATTCCATGCGGGTTATTGATAAATACGTCATTCTAATGGCTTAATCCTAAGTAAGTGCAGTAGAAACAGAGATGCCCCAAGACATTCAGCCTTGGGGCATCTCTGTTTATCTCTCTGTACTAAGTATATAGGCATTGGCGTAACTCATACGCCACGCGTAACTGGTTGATACGTAGTGGGATGAGGCTATTTGAGGCTTGACAGATATTTCCCCGAAGGAAATTGGGCTACTGACAAGGTTGGGTAATGGGTCAGTTTAATGTGGTTACTGAACTTTCCGAAAACGCAGACTTCGCAGGGACTCCAGAAACGTCCTGGATATATCGCCGTTCGGATCAACCGGCACAACCTTACAAGCTGATTCCTTTCAACTCCCTTGAGCGACCCCGGCTGGAATATGTTGCCTATGCAACATACCTGCTAGAGTCCTCGCAGGGGTGGTATATGAATCCTCTCGTTCTTAAGAACAAGTTACTCGGCGCACTTGACCCCGAAATAACCGCCCGACTTCAACTCAGACCGTTGAAATTGCCAATTGGTCAGGAGATTGAGAATCCAGGTCAACCCATCGACAACTTGATCTTCATTGAGCAAGGCATCGGCTCAATGACCACCACCTTCGAGGACAGGTTTCAGGTCGAAGTCGGATTGTTTGGCTACGAGTCCGTCATGGGTGGCTCAGCTCTCATTGGAACGAAGCTAAGCCTCAATAAGGTGTACATGCAGATGGGCGGCCATGGCTACTCCTGCCGAACTGAGTTAGCTGTGGCAGAGTTCTCGCGCTTTGGCCTTTTCCATGATGTTGTCCTTCGTTACCAGCAGGCGTTGTTAATCCAGGCGTGTCAGTCGGTAGGTTGCATCGCCCATCATGTAGTCGCTCAACGCCTTTCACGGTGGTTGCTGTTGTGTGCGGATCGGTCAGAGTCCAGCGTTCTCCTACTGACACATGAATACCTCGGGGATATGCTGGGCACCAATCGCTCTACGGTCAGTTCGGCAGCTGCGCGACTGCAAAGCGAGCATCTTATCGAATATTCCAGAGGCAAGGTCACAATTACCGACCGAAGAGGGCTGGAGGCACGGTCGTGCGAATGCTACCGGGTCGTTAGAGACCATCTCAACAATTATTTGGAAGTTCAGCAGAACTGAGAACGCTAGCAATATGACTTGTGTTGAGGACAACAGAGTTATGTCTTCCACTAGACACAGCCCTCATGTGAGCGTAGTGTCCGTTACAGCCTACCGTATATGCGCTGGCATTCAGCCCCCGCCACAGCCTTGGCTCCCTCTTTAAGGGGGAAGCTATGTGCACGATTCTCGCCATTGGACACGATGAAGAGCTTTTGAACACAAGATCTGCTGTACTCCGCAGGTGCAATGCAGGGGTCATCGCGGCACGACCATCCGAAGCGACAGAGATCCTCAAAGCAGGTCGCTTCGACCTTGTCGTTCTCTGCCACACATTGAGTACGGAAGATATGAAAAAGCTTGTGTCACTAGCTCATCAGCAAGCGAACTATATTCAAGTGCTCGAAATTCTGCAAGCTGCAGAACCGAGCTGGCACCATTCAACCTCAGGTGCGGACGATACGGCACCGTCAAATCCAGCTGGTCTGGTAGCAAAGGTTACAGAGATGTGTGCGCCAATTCGCATTCACTGAAAGCTGGAGTGAGCCCTTTATCTTGATTAGGTTAAACACTAGACATAGCGTTAGATAAAGCCAACCCGTAGCTGTTCCACCACATCCCAAGCTTTGACGACACAAATGCAAGAGGTTTTAGTGTTGATCCCATCACCCGAGGGGAACACGCTGCCATGTCTGACAAACGAATTGAAGGATCGGCACAGTTGGCAAATGCGCTTGAGGCATTGGTGAACCTGCTCTACCTCATTCGGATCGACCGGAATTATCCGGATAAGGTTCTCCAATGGGTCGAGATGGCGGACGACCAGTCTAGGCGAATGGAGTCCATACTCCAATGATGAGTACCTTCCATCGCCGACCACATCAGTCAAAAGCCAAATTTACCGGGGACAAAGGGCTTCCGCCGTAATCCCAAACTAATATGCACTTGCCTGGGTGTTTCTTCGAAACGGGGTTTGCGGCAACTTCGCTTGTCCCGAACTCGAAGCTGAGCCACTACCCAAGGTTGCGACCTTTTCTCTTGAATCGAGAGGCAGTGTTGCCTACTGCTTCGTGACCTCGATCAGATTGTCGTCGGCGTTGCGGTCGATGAGTTTGTTGTAGGGATCGATGCCTGCGCGGGTTGGAAGTTGATCGACGGTGACTGTGAAGGTTTGAGAGGGTTGATTCATCCAGACCTTTTTCAGATAGAGAGTTTTCTCATCGTCTTTGTTCCCATTCACAATGCCGATATCGATCAGGTCGTTGAGCGGCATTGCGGTTTCGTTTCCGCTTCCATCTGCTTTGACCTTACGAGCCTGAACTGTGAAGGTGACCTTGTACTTGTGATCGGGAGTTTCGGTGTAAGTCGCTGAGACCGCCTTGTTGTCGTAGAGGACGATGTTTTCGAAGGCATCCGTGATGTAGTACTGGAGTTCGGGTGGGGTCTGGGCGCGAAGAGCATCGACGAACTGGCGAGTATCGGGATAGGGGCCGGACTGGCTGTCGGTCGCGTTCGCATAGCCATACTGTTTTAAGAAGTTGTGCAGGGCGAGATTGACCTTGTCTTCCCCGATATAGTCGGCGAGTGTGTACATGACCTGCCCGCCCTTCTGGTACCAGACATACGGTTCGTTTTGTACGAGCACGACGGGGCGCTCGCGACGAATCTCACCCGCTCGGCCTCTCAGATAGCGGTCGAGTTCATGCTTGAGGAACTTGCGCATGTTGTCTGGGCCGTACTTCTGCTGCATTACCATCAGGGCGGAGTATTCGGCGAGTGTTTCGGACATCATGTTGGAGCCTTCAACGCGAGCACCGATGAGTTGATGTCCCCACCACTGGTGGCCTAGCTCGTGAGCTGTGACGAAGTAGGTGAAGTCGATGTCGGTGGGTTTCTCCTGGCGGCCGATGAACCCGATTGCTTCGGAGAAGGGAATGGTGTTGGGGAAGGATTGTGCGAAGCCTCGGTAACGTGGGAACTCGAGGATGCGGTACTGGCGGAACTGAAACGGAGTAAAGTTTTTCTCGTCGTATGCGAGGCCGGCTTTGGATGCGGCGATCATGTCGTCAACATCGTAGGTGTGAGTGGGTGTGTGATAGACCTCGATGGAGATCGGGTTGGCAACACCCTTGTAGGTATTACGCTTGACCTCGTAGCGGGCGGAGACGAAGGCAAAGAAATCAAGTGTTCGAACCTCGCCCATGTCGTAGCTGAAGTAGTGGCGGCCGTTGGCGTGCCACTCTTTGGTCAGGTAGCCGGGTGAGATTGGGATCTGCGGCTTGCCTTCAGAGTCTGAGTCGGAGGTGCTGACCGTGGTGCGGTACGTGATCCAGTCTGAGTATGGAGTGAAGAGGTTTGTGAGGCTGCCGGCCGTGTCTCCGCGTTGAGGGAGCAGCTCCTGATCGGGCAGATGTTCTTCGCGGCGACGGCGGGGATCGTCGAGTTCGATTCCGTTGTTGTAGCCGATGGTAGGGAAGTAATCGGAGTCGAAGAAGGTACCGGAGTATGCGAGTTCGGGGCGTTCGTTGCCGTCTCTGAAGCCACGGCTGGTGTACGCGACCGTAAAGTTCAAGTTCAGCTTGTCGCCGGGAGCGAGCGGAGTGTCGAGTTGATAGATAGTGTAGGCGTCGCGAGCGCTCGTCGAGACGATGTGAAACGGGCGATCGAACTGAACGTTGGAGACTGATTGTTTCTGATCGGTGAGATGAATTTGGATTATAGGCTGCGGGGTTTTGTTCTGAAGGACAAAGTGGCCGGTGCCGGAGAGAGACCGTCGTTCGGGGAAGATGTCGATATTGGAATCGACAGCGATGACTTTAGGCTGAGGGAAGTTTTCATACTTCTTGAAGTTTCGTTCGTAGTCAGCCTGGATGTGCCGGCGGTCCTTTGCGGTGAGGTACTCGTTGAGGACGTGCGCGTTGTAGAAGTACCACGCGCCACTGCCGATGGCGATGATGAGGAAGAGAGCTGCGGCGGGGATAAGGCGTGGAGCACGCTGACGGGCCAAGCGGATTCGCGCGGGCCATGCGTCGTCAGAGCCGCGGCGTGCAAAGGCGATAGAGATGACGGCCAGGACGCTGGAGATGGATAGCCAATAGATGATCGACCATAAGAGTGACGGGACAAAGTGCCCGTAGCCGTTCATGTCGGAGTAGGTGTAAGGAGGAGTGTTGCCGAAGAGGTAGAGGGTATTTTCCCAGCCGAAGTTGAACAGGATGGGCGTCATGACGAAGATGCCGATGACAATCCCGTGGCCGATGAATTTGTTGGACACGACTGTCTGGACGAATAGCGACAGCAGGGCAAAGATGAGTATCTGCGGGAAGGTAATGACGTAGAGTTCCTTCACGTATTGCAGGAGCTCGTAGTGGTAGTAGCCCGCGATGGTCTGCATGATGATGCCGCAGAGGCCGGTTACTGTGAGCAGAATGAGTTCGACGAAGCAGAGGGCGAAGAGCTTTGAGAACCAGTCAGTGGTTTCGCGGATGGGGAGCGCGTCGTGGATTCCTGAGAAGTGAGTGTCGCGTTCGCGCCATATCAGCTCCGCTGCGTATAACGTGGCGACGATGTAGAGAAAGAGTACAGCGCCACCTTCGACGGACTGCAGCATGAGGTAGGTGACAGGCCATACATTCTGCTCTGCGACACGACCGGCGAAGTGGCCGTTGTTGAGCGCGAGACCCGCCATGAGAATGAGAATTCCCCAGAACGGAATTTCGTGAAGGATGTTGGAGATGCGGATGCGAGTGAGCGATGCCAACTGCGAGAAGGTTGTGCTGGGGCCGAATATCTGGTGTATCTTCGGCAACTGAACGGATACGAGGCTTCGCTTGGGCTTAATTTCATCGAGCTCTTGCTCGCGGGCGAGGGCAGCGCGTTTGCCGCTGGTGCGAGCGGTGAGCGCTTCAACCGACATTGGGAAGAGCTTCCAAACTGCTAGCAGCGCGAGTACGCCGATGGAGCCCCAGAGGAGGCGGTTGTAGAGAAAGACTCCGTAGCCGGAGTGCGCGGACCATGAGTAGAGCTGCGAGTTACGCTCAACGACTGTCCAGTAGCGGGTGATGTCGTCGTGGTACTGGAAGCCGACGGGATCGAGTATGCCTGACCAGAAGTGTTCCAGCGAGCGCGTCGCGCCAAAGGCATTGACTCCGATGAGGTAGAGCATGAAGATCGCCGCGCCCTGTAGGTACACGATGAAGATCTTGCGAGAGAGCGCTGCGACAAGGAAGAAGAGTGAGCCAAGGAAAAAGATCTGAAAGACGACGATGGAGAAGAAGGGCTGCAGGTACCAGCTGAGATGGTTCGGACCGATGCGCGCGTGATCGGCCCAGGGCGCGAGGGTGCCGAAGAACTCGCCGAAGAGAAGGCCTGAAAATGCAAAGACAGTGGCGACGAAGGAGCCGGCCCAACGTCCGCCAAGGTAGGCGAACTTAGAGACGGGTTTCGTGAAGAGGATTTGTACTGTATCGCGCTGGAAGTCGCGCAGGATCGAGGTTCCGAAGATCGCGGCGATGACGATGAGGCCAAAGAAACTGATGCCAATGTCGTTGTAGATGTTGGCATAGGGGCCGTTGAGCAGGATCTTTCCGTTGGAGTTACCGACTGGGCCAAAGTTCTCGCTGGCTACGTCGAGAAAGTTGAAGGTAAACCAGAGGAGAAAGTAGATGTAGGTCGAGATGCTCTTGAAGCGGAACTTGAGCTCGAAGGTGAAGAACTCCCAGAACATGGCCATAATTTCGTCTCCTGTGCTGGGTTAGTTCTTGATCTGGTTCGCGAGGTTGAGGAAGTAGACATCTTCGAGGCCGGATTCGACTGGACGGAAGCCTTCTCCGGGGCTGGAATCTGCGTAGACGCGCACCTCATGAAGACCGCCGATGAGGTGAGTGGAGATGACGTTGAAGGTCGCTTCGAGAGTGCGGAGTTCGTCGTCCGTCGCTACGACCTTCGACCAGATCTTGCCGCGAAGAACTTCGAGCGCCTCTGCTGGTGCGCCTTCGAGGAGGAGTTCGCCATTGGAGATGATGGCCATGCGGGGGCATAGTTCGCGGACATCTTCGACGATGTGAGTGGAGAGAATTACCGTTACGTTTGAGCCGATTGAGCTGAGGAGATTCAGGAAGCGATTGCGCTCGGCGGGGTCGAGGCCCGCAGTTGGTTCATCGACGATGATTAGTTTGGGATTCGCGAGAAGCGCTTGTGCGATGCCAAAACGCTGCTTCATTCCGCCGGAGTAGCCGCTGAGGGCTTTTTTTCTAACGTCCCAAAGATTCGTCTGTTGGAGCAGAGCTTCTACCATCTGGACACGCTCGGTTTTGTTGGTGATTCCTTTGAGGATGGCGAGGTGGTGGAGCATGTCGAGGGCTGACATCTTCGGGTAGACGCCGAACTCCTGTGGGAGATATCCCAGGATTCTGCGCACTTCATCTTTTTGAGTCAGAACGTTAAGTTCGTCAAGTTGGACTGTGCCCGAATCCGGGTCCTGGAGTGTGGCTACGGTTCGCATGAGCGTGCTCTTGCCAGCGCCATTTGGGCCGAGCAGACCAAACATGTTGTTGCCAATTGTGAGGGAGAGATTCTTGAGGGCTTTGACGCCATTCGGATAGGTCTTGGAGAGACCTGTGATGGTAAGTGCCATAGGGTGTTGACCTCAGGGTTCAACCGGAAGATCAGATCTATTGATAGGCGGAATTTATCACATCGTGCACGAAATAAGGCTTTTAATAGGGCGACGGCGAGGTGTTTCGAACGTTTTTGAGCGCTATTTGCGGACAAGATAGACGAAGCGTAAGAGGAAGAGGGTGGCGAGGAGGTAGAGCATCCAATCCTGACGGCGGGCACGGCCGGTTAGAAGTTGGAGGAGAGCGTAACTGGTGAGGCCGAAGCTGAGACCGTCGGCGATAGACCACGTGAGGGGGATGGTGGCGACCGTGAGGAAGGCTGGGATGCCAATCTGGGGGTCGTCCCATTCGATCTCGCCGAGGCCGGTGAGCATGAGGCCGCCGACCAGGATGAGCGCTGGTGCGGTGGCGAAGGTGGGTATAGCACCGACCACAGGTGCGATGAAGAGAGCGACAAAAAAGAGGATGCCGGTGACAATAGCGGTGACGCCCGTACGACCGCCTGCGGCGACTCCGGCGGAGGACTCGATATAGCTGGTCACGGTGCTGGTGCCGGTGATTGAGCCGAGGATGGTGGAGCTTGCATCCGCGAGGAAGATGCGGTTGAGTCGCGGAATGGTGTGGTCGGGAGCGATGAGGCCTGCGCGTTGGGTGACGGCAACAAGGGTGCCGATGTTGTCGAATAGATCGACGAACAAAAAGACGAAGATGATTTCGAAGGCACCGACATGCAGGGCGCCCAGAATGTCGAGGTGGAAGGCGGTGGATTTGATGGCCGTCAGGTCATACGCGGCGGGCTGCCAATGAACCTGATGGAAGAGGATACCGACGAGGGTAGTGGTGAGAACGCCAATGAGCATTGAGGCCCGGATGCGCATGACCTGCATGACCGCAATGAGGAGTAGGCCGAAGATGGCGAGTGAGGTGCCAGGAGCGCGAAGGTTACCGAGTGTGACCGTAGTTGCGGCGCTGGGGACGATGATGCCGGCGTTGCGGAATCCGATGAAGGCGATGTAGAGGCCTATGCCTCCGCCGACAGCGGCGTGAAGTTGATGAGGAATGGCTGCGACGAGGCGCTGACGGATGCCGGTAAAGGTGAGGGCAAGAAAGATGATGCCGGAGAGGAAGACGGCTCCGAGGGCGGTCTGCCATGGAACGCCCATGCCAAGTACGACGGTGTAGGTGAAGTAGGCGTTGAGGCCCATGCCGGGAGCCAGGGCCAGTGGGTAGTTGGCGAGCGCTCCCATGAGGATGCTGCCGAAGGCGGCGCAGAGACAGGTGGCGGTGGTTACGGCGGCGAGGGGCATGCCGGTTTTGCTGAGGAGGGAGGGATTCACGAAGATGATGTACGCCATCGTGATGAAGGTGGTGAGTCCGGCGAGGATCTCTGTGCGCCAGTCGGTGGCGTGTGCGGAGAAGCCGAAGTAGTGCTCCAGGCGGGTACGGATGGGCATCAGGTCAGGCTCCTGTGTGGCGTGAAACTAAAATAGGTGGAGTGTTACCAGCATAGCCTGAGAGGACTCGATGACAGCAGTGGAAGTGAAGAAATTACTTGGGTTACAGCCTCATCCTCGAGAGGGCGGGTGGTATGTGCGCACTTATGAGGCTACGGAGGTGGTTGGCGCCGAGGCGTTTAGCGATATGAGATACGACGGAGCGCGGCGCACGGGGACTGCGATCTACTATCTGCTTGAACCGGAGACGTTCAGTGAGATGCACCGACTGAAGTCGGATGAAGTGTTTCATTTTTATGCAGGCGACGCGGTGGCGATGTTGCAATTGACCGCCAACGGTAAGGGTGCAACCGTGGTGATTGGGAACGATCTGCTGAGGGGGCAGCGACCGCAGGTTGTGGTGGAGCGTGGGGTTTGGCAGGGGGCTCGGCTGGTAGAGGGCGGACGGTGGGCACTGCTGGGATGCACCGTCAGCCCTGGGTTCGAGTTTGAGGACTATGAAGAGGGGTCACGAGAGCAGTTATGTGCAGAGTGGCCGCAGTTCGTCGAAGAGATTACGGCTTTAACCAAGGCTACTTCTCGTTAAATGATTCGTTCGACGAAAACCGGCAGCGGAATTCTCCGTCGTCGAAACTTGAGGCTAGTGCTCATGTTTCTGGTGATGGTAGGGAGTGTCCGCTCGCTCCCCTCTAGTGACAGGTTATTTGGCGTTAAATAATATCCACTTGACGGTGTTCCGACATAGCCATATTCTCCGTGGCATGACTAGAGTGGCTCCAGGCATTCTGCCAATCATCACCATCGACCGAAAAAGTCGAAAGGCGTTGCATAAGCAGATTTGCGATGCGTATCGCGTGGCCATTGTTGACGGGATCTTGCGTCCGGGGCAGCGTGTGCCTTCTACCCGGGCTCTTGCCACCGAACTTCGTATCTCGCGATTACCTGTTCTGAACGCGTATGCTCAGCTTCTCGCCGAAGGCTACTTTGAGAGCCGTGTTGGTGCCGGGACGGTGATCTGCACTTCGTTGCCGGACCGGTTCACTGTCAGCGAGTCGACAGGTGCGCGCTCCACGGTGGTTCGCTCAGGGCCGCGGCCTGTTGCTCAGCGTACGTCAATTCTTCCGCGGCGCGACGCTCCTCCCTGGGTGCGTGGCTGGGGAGCATTCGGTGTGGGACGAATGGCCTTCGACCAATTTCCACTCCAGGTGTGGACCCCACTGGTCGCGCGCCATCTTCGAAATATGCGCGCTAACTCCTTCCATTATGGAGAAGTGATGGGCTCTCTCGCCCTTCGAGAGACAGTTGCGAGCTATCTTCGAACCGCACGGTCGGTGCGCTGTGAAGCGTCACAAGTCATGATCGTCACAGGGTCGCAACAAGCGCTGGATATTTCCGTACGTGCACTTCTGGATCCGGGTAACGCGGTGTGGTTCGAAGAGCCTGGATATCGTCTGGCTCGCGAATCGTTTGCACTGGCTGGTTGTCGTCTCGTGCCGGTTCCCGTCGATGACGAAGGCCTGGACGTTTCCGCCGGTATCAAGCTGTGCCCCAAGGCGCGAGCTGCGGTTGTGACGCCCTCACATCAATTTCCTCTCGGCGTGACCATGACCGCTCAGCGGCGTTTTCAATTGTTGGATTGGGCTCAGAACACGGGCTCGTGGATTATCGAAGACGACTATGACAGCGAATATCGATATGAGAGTTCACCAATTGCATCGCTGCAGGGGCTCGATGTAAACGCGCGCGTGATCTATATTGGAACTTTCAGCAAGGTTTTATTTCCGTCGGTGCGTCTCGGATACATGGTTATTCCGCCAGATCTTGTTGACCACTTTATGATCATCCGTCGCGCGATGGATCTTGGAACACCGACTTTTTATCAGGATGTGCTGACCGATTTTATTGGCGAAGGACATTTTGCGCGCCACCTTCGAAGAATGCGGGTTCTTTATCAAGAGCGAAGGACTGTGTTGGTGAACAGCCTCCGCAAGCAGCTCGGATCTGCCGTCGACGTTATAGGAAGTGAAGCCGGCATGCATCTTACCGTGACACTGCCGCAGGGGACCGATGACGTGGAGATTGGTGAGCTAGCTGCTCGGCAGAATCTTTGGGTCTGGCCGCTCTCCACTACGTACCTCGGCCAGGTGACTCGCCCGGGCTTCATTCTGGGTTTTGGCAGCACTGATGTATCTGACATTCCACAAGGTGTTGAAAAGCTTCACAGCCTCATAGCTGGCAGATGATCTGCTTACGTTGTCTCAAAGTTCGTTAGAAGTGTATGACGTAGGTGTACAGCAGAGCTATGAGGCCGACGATGCCGGCCAGGAATACGCTGTGTTTTAGCGTGAAGCGGAAGAGCTTTGCTTGCTCTGACTGTGTAAGGCCGGTGGCTGCAGCTGCGATCGCGATACTTTGTAGACTGATCATCTTTCCCATTACTCCTCCTGAAGAGTTTGCCGCTGCCATCAGAACAGGATCGAAGCCGAGACGGTTTGCAGTGACTACCTGAAGATTGCCGAAGAGTGCATTTGCTGAAGTGTCCGAGCCGGTGAGAAAGACGCCAATCCAACCGAGCAACGCGCTGAAGAAAGGAAAGGCACGACCGGTAGCCGAGAAGGCGAGTCCAAGGGTGGCCGTTGCGCCGCAATAGTTCATCACAAAGGCAAGCGCGATCACTGAAGTTACGGTGATTGTAGGAAGTTTGAGTTGATCGATCGTTTTGCCGATGATGCGCACAAAGTCGCGCAGCTTCATTCTGAGACAAAGTGCGGAGAGCATCGTCGCCACCATGCACGCGGTGCCTGAGGCAGAAAGCCAACTAAGACGGTAGATCGCGTGATAGGGCATCGGTGCAGGGACGATCGGCGGCATTCGTTGCACGACATTATCTAAATAAGGCCAGTGAATCATGACGTCGGTCTTATTCAAAAGCGCCTGAAACGGTAGCCATCCCCAGAGTAGGACGCAAAGTACGAGAAGCGCGTAGGGAAGCCATGCGTAAAGTATTTTGCCGAGACTGTGTGTCGATGGATTTTTACCGTCGCGTCCGGTACTGCTTCCATCTGCGTGGGTGTGTGTGAAACGCGTCCATGGGCCTGCTGTCGATGCGATTTCTTCGTTATTGGTTTTGTGCGATCGGAGCCAGATTATGAGTGCAGCCAATGTGATGATCGCAGCAAGAATATCAGTCAAATGAGGACCGAGGTACACGGATACGAGGAGTTGTATGACGGCAAAAGTGCCGCCAGCGATGAGAGTGGGAACCCAGATTCCTGAAAGCGAGCCGAAGCCTCCCATCGCAGCTATTAGATAGACGGGGATGAGAAGCGACATGGGCGTGCAGATGCGTCCTACTGCAGCACTGAGCTGGTCGAGGGGTAAGCCGGTTGTGCCCGCGAGCGTGACCACCGGAATTCCGATGGAGCCGAAGGCTACGGGTGCCGTGTTGGCCAAAAGACAAATTGCAGAGGCGCTAAAAGCGGTGAATCCGAGCCCGATGAGCATTGTGGATGCGATTGCGACCGGGGTTCCAAATCCGGCGGCGCCCTCGAGAAATCCTCCAAAGGCAAACGCGATCAGGAGAGCCTGCAGGCGAGGGTCCGGGGTGAGGCGACCCAGAGAGTCTTTGATGACCTCGAAGTGACCGGTTTCGACCGTAACTCGAAACAGAACGATTGCCCAAAATACGATCCACGAGATAGGAAGGAAGCCGAACGCTACGCCGTTTGCCGCTGCACTGATGGCGACCTTTACTGGCATGCGGTAGGCCAGCGTTGCTAGCAGGAGTGTGACCGTCAGACCGATAAGGCCGGCTACCCAGGCCGGCTTTCTCATAAAGCCAAGCAGGATTAATAGAGCGAGGACAGGTAAAGATGCCAAGACAACAGAGAGTGTCAAGCCTTGCCCGAATAGATAGTACGTTTGATTCCAGATCACGGCGGTGGTTATCCCTCGGATAGTTGAGCTGCGACGGACCTAACAGGCTGATAGGATGACATGCGAATATTATCAGTATGCTAAAAGGCTGACGGTGAAGCATCTGTTCGCCGGCAACGTGCAGTGGAACTAGTAGTCCCGTCGTTCGGAGAGTTTCTACTGCTGAGGTATTGTGATTGAAAGATGCTGCGCTTGACTTACGTGAAATTGCACATGGTCTCTTCCTGCATTCTCTTGAGCAATGCAGCGTTGAGCAGGCTTTCGCGCGGAAGGTGAAGCGTCTTTCGGGAGAGAACAATGAGAGCTTGTTCAGGCTTGGCGACGATGTGATTGATCTGGGCGGCATTCGTCGTATTCGAATCGTTGCTGTAGGTAAAGCAGCGTCCGGGATGTTGAACTCTTTGTTGCCGTTCTTCGACGGGCTGCCGAATTGCGACATCTCTGGCGTATTGATTACGAGCCATAAGCCATCGAACCATCCGCCACGCTTTCAGTTCTTTGCCGGTGGGCATCCCACCCCGAATCAAGCCTCGGTCGATGGAGCGAAGGCAGCTTTAGATCTTGTGCGTTCTTTGCGTGCGGATGCGATTGGCGATGCACTCTGTTTTTTTCTGGTTAGCGGAGGTGCATCCGCGATGATGGAGCTGCCGCTGGATCCTGCTATCTCACTCGAAGATATTATGAGCTTTCATCGGGAGTTAGTGCACAGTGGGGGGACGATTGCTGAGATCAACTGTGTTCGTAAACATTTCTCAGCGATAAAGGGCGGCCGACTAGCGATGGAGGCCGATGGCTTATCGAGCTACTCAATACTCGTGTCGGATGTTCCATCGGATCGCCTCGATTCGCTCGGTTCCGGGCCAACATTACCTGATACATCTACAGTCGAGGAGTGCCGCGAGGTGCTGGCGCGGTATGGTCTGATGGAGAGGCTTCCTGCTTCTGTCCTGCGGTTCTTTTCGTCGGAAGCGTTCTGTGAAACTCCCAAGCAGAGGCAGCTTCAGGCACGCGTCCTGACACTACTATCTGCTGACGACACTGCGGTGATCGCGAAACAGCGTGCTGCGGAGCTTGGTTTCTATGCTGTCATAGACAATACATGCGATGACTGGGACTACCGCGCTGCGGCCGAATATCTGCTTAATCGCCTTCGTGAATTGAGGAGGGAATATCCGCGGGTCTGCCTCATCTCGTCAGGGGAGGTTACGGTTGAGTTGTCAGGGCCTGCGTTGATTCCTGATGATGCGGGTGGGACTGAGAGGCGGGGAGTCGGCGGCCGTAATCAGCATTTTGCACTCTATGTAGCGACGCTGTTGAAGCCTGCTGATGCGTCGGTAGTCATCTTGTCTGCAGGTACTGACGGTGTTGATGGAAATAGCTCGTCTGCGGGAGCGATTGTGGATGAGAAGATTTTTTATGGAAACGAGGAAGGTCTTATTCGCGCTCGCACGGCACTACGCCACTTCGAGTCGGGTACGTTTTTGCAAGAAGCAGGTTTGAGCATAGTGACTGGGCCTACAGGAAACAACCTGCGGGACCTGCGAATTTTGTTGGCAACAGCTGCTTCATAAAAACAGATCTTTTCTGCCATCGTGGTCAATGGATTGTGGATCTGATGGGTTGCTGTAGATAGAGAGACGCAAGAGATGCCCCTCTTCGCGCCAGAACCTAATTGTTTTTTTTTGAGAATGCTCGGTCAGTGGGGCGGCTAAGCCTCAGCTGAAGCTTTTGATGGGACGTCATCTATTGCTGCAAATTCATTCGCGTTAGCTCAATTCAATTTCTCTACAACTTTTGTTGCAGCGCGTGATGTCAAAAGGGGCTCTATCTCGTTACAGATCAAGAATAGGCTAGAGAGGAATCGTGAATGCATCTCTGTAGCACTGAAGGTCTGGAACCGTTGCCTCATCCTGTATCACTGGAGTACTCATGCAGCGGAGCTCTGCGCGCTATCACTCGTTGAATGTTGCGTTGGTAGTTGGATTCATCTCGACCGTAGCGTTATTTATCTCTGGTTGCGCACCGGGATTTGAGAGAGGTTACGCGTCTTACATTTCTCCTCCCAGCAGTGCCGTTCGGGTCAACCAGACGCTGCAATTGAGCACTCAGTCGAAGGTCACCGGTTCGCCCATGAATTTTTGGGTCAATGGTATTCAGGGCGGGGATGCGACGGTTGGGACGATTGATAGTAATGGCCTGTACACGGCTCCGGCTCTTGTTCCAAGCCCTAATAATTCGGTGACGATTACGAGTCTAGCTACTATGTTCCCGCAAGACATACCTGGCTCTGTCACAGTCAGTGTGTTGAATCCGATTCCCATCATCAATACGGTGACTCCTTCGAGTTTTTCCGAGGGAACGGAGACGATCACGATTAGTGGATCTCAGTTTATTTACGGTGCACAGATCATGTGGAACGGAGCGCCAGTTCCAACCACGTTTGTGTCAAATACTGAGTTGGCAGCATCGATCGCCGCACCTAATCCTGGGACCTATCCGCTGGCTGTCAACAACCCCGATCCAGGATCGGCGAACTCAGCTGTGCTCTCTGAGCTAGTGGGCCCGGGGCAGGTGGTGCTTACTTTACAAACGAACGCCGGGACCAGTGTGCGTGTCACGAACAGTTTGAAGATTGGGCTCACGATCACGGGCACCAATAACACGGGTGTGAACTGGTTGATCAATGGGATCGCCGGTGGCAATGCGCAGATTGGGACCATAGTAGGCAACGCAGATGGCAGTGTGACTTACACGGCACCCGCAGTTGTTCCAACGCCAAATAACGTTGTTCAGTTGACTGCAGTCAGCGTTGATAATCCGACAGTAACGATTAGCCAAAATGTCTCCGTGCTAAATCCGATCCCGATTCTGACGTCGGGTGCGCCGATGGCCTTCGACGTCGGCCCTTCGACGGTGGTGCTGACCGGCAGCAACTTCATCAATGGGGCCCAGGTCTTGATGAACGGTGCTGCTGTACCAACGACCTTCAACAGTGGTGGCCAACTTACCGCGAGTATCAGCCCGACGGACCCAGGCAATCTCGATCTCCAGGTCTTGAATCCGAGTCCGGGACCAGCGACTTCGACCGATCTCATTGCTCAGGTAAACGGGACGCCTCCTGTGCCTCTGGTGACGCCTACTGACGCATCGCGCTTTTTGGCGCAGGCTACATTCGGCGCCACCGACGCTGACATTCATACCCTTTCAAAGATTGGCTATAACGCGTGGCTTAATCAACAATTCAGTACACCGCCGACTTTGCACGAACCGGCAGTCGAACAAGCTCTCATTATCAATAACCCTCCATGCAATGCTGGCGATGTGAAGTGTAACGCCGCCCTCTTCGTTCAGAACGATACCAACGCAGGGTATGTGGAGCAGAGCTTCTGGCAGCAGGCGTTGACTGGAAGCGACCAGCTCCGACAGCGTGTGAAGTATGCGCTTACCGAAATAATGGTGATCTCAGGGGTAGATTTTGCCGTTACCGAGATGCCGCGAGGCATGGCGAATTACTACGATGTACTTGGGGCAGATGCGTTTGGCAACTTTCGTCAGCTGCTTCAAGACGTGACGTTGAACCCAATGATGGGTCAGTATCTCTCCGTGATGGGGAATGACAAGGGAGATGCGACGCGAGATCCCGATGAGAACTATGCGCGCGAGGTGATGCAGCTCTTTACCATCGGGCTCTATCAACTCAATCCGGATGGCTCTCAGAAGCTGGATCCGACGGGCCAACCGATTCCAACTTACTCGAACACGGATGTGATGGGATTGGCGAAGGTGTTCACCGGCTTTAGCTGGAACATACCTGGCGATCAAAGCAACACAGCCTGGTCTAATTGCTGCGCGTATGTCGGTACGGGCTTTGGCGAAGATATTCTGCCGATGCAGAGCTTCCCGAATCACCATTCGACAGACGAAAAAGATTTTCTTGGTGTCACGATTCCGACGCAATCTAACCCCGATCCTGTTGGCGATCTGAAGATTGCGTTGGATACCTTATTCAACCATCCAAATCTTCCGCCCTTTTTCTGCAAGCAGATGATCCAGCATCTCGTCACTAGTAATCCGAGTCCGGCATATGTTGGTCGTGTCGCGTCGGTGTTTCAGGATGACGGGACGGGTGTGCGAGGGAATATGCAGGCGGTAATTCAGGCGATTCTGCTCGATGATGAAGCACGCAACTCCACGGCGGCAAGCAGTAGTCCGCAGTACGGCAAAGTGCGTGAATCGCTGGTTCGCTACACGGAGTGGGCGCGTGCGTTTACAGCTCAGTCGCGGAATGGAGCATTCAATATCGGAAGCACGGAAGATCCTATCTATGGGCTTGGTGAGATGTCGCTGCGATCGCCCAGCGTCTTCAACTGGTTTGCTCCGGGATATGTTCCTCCTGGAACGAGTATCGCGCAGGCTGGATTGGTGGCACCTGAGATGGAGATGACGGATGTGTCGACGGTGGTCGGGTATCTGAACTACATGCAGAGCGCGATCGGCGCCAACGCGACGGCTGGGCCAGATGTCTTCTCGAACTACTCGACGGAGATCGGATTAGCCGGGACTCCCGATCAGTTGGTCGACCGAGTCAATTTGCTTTTGTTGGCGGGGGAGATGGATAGCACGCTTCGTAGCCAGATTCTCTCTGCAGTGAACTCCATTGCTATACCTGCCGGTGATCAGAACGCGATCAACGCGGCACTCGTGGCTCGAGTGGAGACGGCAATTTATCTTGCGATGGCAGCGCCATCTTATAGCGCGCAGTTCTGAACGGAGATCATGATGAATAAGCACGAACTATCGCGGCGGCAGTTCCTTCGGACAGCGTCCATGGCGTCGATGGCAGGTCTTTCCGTCAGTCCTTTTCTTCTGGAACTCAACTCAGTTGCGGCGATGGCGCAGCAGGGAAACCCTACTGACTATCGGGCGCTCGTTTGTATCTTCTTACAGGGTGGCAACGACGGCCATGGAACGGTGATCGCAACGGATACAGAGTCATTCAGCGCATTTACAACGGCACGGTCAGGGGCACCGGGCCTTGCTTACAGCCTGAGTGATCTGCTTCCGATTGTTTTGAAGACTCCGCAGAGCGGCCGCACCTTTGCACTGAATCCTTATCTGACCGGTGTGCAGAATTTGTTCAACGCAGGTCGTGCCGCAATCGTTACCAATACTGGAACGCTGATCTCTCCTACGACAAAGACGCAGATTCAGAAAAATTCGGTGCCACTGCCGGCTTCGCTCTACTCCCACTTCGACCAGACGGCAGCATGGCAGGCGATTACAGCCGATGGAGGGAGTGCGGTTCATACGGGGTGGGGAGGCGCGATGGCAGACCTGATCGCGTCAATGAACACGAACTCAGCCTTCACGTGTATCTCCACCGCAGGGGTAGCTCTTTTTCTTTCAGGGCAGACGTCGTTTCAGTTGAACGTGACCTCTGCGGGGCCGATACCGATTGGCGGCTTGGCACAACCGTTATTTGGGCAGCAAGCTGGGTCCACTGCACTGGCGTCGATCCTCAGCGCTGAAGAGACAAATCTCTTTGCCAAGGAGTACGAAGTAATTATCGGCCGCTCGATTGCTGCTCAGGCTAGTCTTGCGAGTTCGATGTTGCCTGCGGGAGCAGGTGGGGTGGCGAATCCTCCGCAATATTTGGATCCGGTCACAAATAAGCTGACGAACAACTCGCTTGCTGTCTCATTGCAGACCGTGGCGAGAATTATTGGAGGAAAAAGCAGCCTGGGAGTGAACAGGCAGATTTTTTACGTCACACTTGGCGGCTTCGATACGCATGACAATCAAGCGCCACAGCATGCGCGCCTACTTACGGAGCTTGGACAGGCGCTTGAGTACTTTGATTCGGTCATGACGACTGCAGGGCTGAATAATCAAGTGACCACCTTTACAGCCTCCGACTTTGGAAGAACGCTTACGGCGAACAGCGCAGGCACCGACCACGGTTGGGGGAGCCACCACATTGTTACCGGCGGCGCGGTGGTGGGACAGGATATGTACGGTCAATATCCCGTGATCGGTTCGAACCAGGCCAACGATATGGGCGCCGGCCGGTTGATACCGACGACCTCCGTTGAACAATACGCAGGAACGCTTGCGCGATGGTTTGGGCTATCTGACAGCCAGGTGAAAGAGGTCTTTCCTAATTTTGCCAACTTTGGTTCGAACCCCTACATGGGATTTATGGGCTAATTCTTTCCGTATTGAAAGATGAACTCCGAAGAGCCCAATTCGGCTTAGGAGTTGGGAAATGGGGAGTTGGCGATCAGGTCGCAAAAGTTGGGGCTCTTGTAGCCGGGAATGTAGCATTCGCAGACGTCTGCTTTGACGGTGCCGAAGGTTGAACCGGGTTTGTGCTCGAAGCCTCCGAAGAAAGCATTTACGATACCTTCCTTGAAGTTGTGGCGAGGGTATTCTTTGACGATCTGTTCGCGGAGCTCGGCAGGGAAGTTGTCGAAGCCTTCGCCGAGGACGTCGAGTCCGACACCAGTAAAGAGGAGTGCGACTTCGGGCTTCATGTACTGGGTGACACCAGGGGTAGTGTGCAGCGCGATAGCTTCCCAAGCGGTTTGGACCTGCACTTCTGGGAGGTTGTGCGCGGTGAGGAACTGACGGACGGCGTTGGCTCCATCGACTTCGAAGCGCTCAGTAGCGCTGGAGTACTTCTTAATGAGGCCAAGATCGTGGAAGGCGGCGCTGACGTAGAGGAGCTCGGGATCGAAGCGGAGTTTTTGTTGGCGACCTTGCTCGGCAGCGAAGAGGTACACGCGTAGCGAGTGGTTGTAGAGCAGATCGGTGCTCTGCTCGCGGAGGATCTGAGTTGCTTCCTTTGCGAGCTTGGTGTCAGGGATCGAAGTGGCCGTGATAGTGAGATTCATTTGAATTCTCCTTTGTCGTACGTCGTGACTTCTTTACCGTAGACCTCCGCGAGGATGGACGCCACGACGCAGATCCGACGATTTCGGACATTCGTTAGAGCCTCCATCCCGTAGTCTTGATGCATGCGAAGGATCGTGATTACGGGGCCGCCGCCGGTCCAGGTTCTCGATGTAACGGGGCCACTCGAAGTATTTGCGAACGCTCCCGGTTATGAGATTGTGCTGGCCAGCGCGAATGGCAGCGATGTATTGCTGACCAGTCGTGGCTTTTCGCTCACTGGTGCTTTGCCGCTGAGGGATCTTTCGGGGCCGATTGACACGCTGATGGTGGTGGGCGGGTCTGGAGCGGAGAGCGGTGTCTATGACACGGAATATGTGGCGAAGATTGCCGAGCTGGCGAAACAGTCACGACGTGTGGCGTCGATCTGTACCGGAGCATTTCTGTTGGCTGCTGCGGGATTGCTTGACGGCAAACAGGCTGTAACTCATTGGGATTTCTGTGACCGGCTGGCGCGGGAGTTTCCAGCGGTGGCGGTGAAGCCTGATCCGATCTTTCTGCGGGATGGATCGGTGTACACATCAGCAGGGATCACGGCGGGGATGGATCTGACGCTGGCTTTGGTGGAAGAGGATCAT
Source organism: Tunturiibacter lichenicola (assembly GCF_051013355.1). Classification (GTDB taxonomy): domain Bacteria; phylum Acidobacteriota; class Terriglobia; order Terriglobales; family Acidobacteriaceae; genus Edaphobacter; species Edaphobacter lichenicola_F. The sequence goes on from NZ_CP132944.1 coordinate 4,253,810, forward strand.
GGACACAAGGTTGCGCTGAATGTGGCGCGGAAGCTGGTGATGTTTCTGGTGAGGCCAGGTGGGCAGGCGCAGTACAGCCACATGCTTTCGAGGCAGGCGGTGACGTTCCAACCGCTGCGGGAGTTGCAGGTGTGGATGCTGGAACATCTGCGCGAGGATCTGGGGGTAGAAAAGCTGGCGGAGCGGATGGCGATGAGTGCGCGACACTTTACGCGTGTGTGCCTGCGAGAGACGAAGATGAATCCAGGTCAGTTTGTAGACCGGATGCGGGTGGAGGCGGCGCAGCAGATGATCGACAGCTCCACGATGGGCTTGAAGGAGATTGCGGATTCCTGTGGGTTCAAGAGCGCTGATTCAATGCGGCGGACATTTCTTCGTGTACTTGGCGTGACGGCTGGGGATTATATGGATCGATTTAAACGATCGCGCGCCGTGCCTGGGGGATAGCGGCTATCTCGGTTCTCCGTAGGGGATGTCTTTTGGGTCGGCTTTACCGACGGAGCCGGTAAGAGTGATTTTGCTGCCATCAGAGGTTTGGATAGCGTTGTCGGTAAGTGTCCAGTTTTTGGCGTTGGCGATGGTGCCCGCGGTGGCTGCTTCGATGTTCAGGTGGTCGAGGCGGAAGTTGTCGAGGGTGGCGTTGGGGTAGGCGCTGACGTTGAAGGCTTGTTTGGCGCCAGTGGCTTTGATGTTCCAGATGTGGACATCGCTGAAGTGGGGAAGACCCTGTGCTTCGGTAACTTTGGTGGTGAGGACGATCCAGTAAGGTGGGGGATTCTTCACATCAGCGGGGAGAGTCGCGTAGCTGTAACTGGGATTCCAGTTCATGGTGATGTGAATGGGAGTGGCGACGCCTTCGAGGGTTAGATCGTGAATGCGGATGTCTATTGCGGTGCCGCCGCGAGTGTGAGCGGATTTGAAGAGAACACCGGAGGGAACGCCGGAGAGCGCGGTGAGGTTGTAGGCTTCGATGTTGCGGAAGCCCCCGGAGGTCTCGCTGCCGATAGTGATGGCGGCGGCGCCGTGACGGATGATGGAGTCGCGAAGGACAACGTTTTCCGTGGGGCGATTGACGCGGAGACCGTCGGAGTCGCGGCCGGCTTTGAGGCAGAGGGCGTCGTCGTTGACGTCGATGTCGGCGTGCTGGACGAGGATATCGTGAGATGAGTCGATGTCGATTCCGTCGGTGCTGGGGCCTTTACCTCCTTCGTTGTTGCGGATGGTGACGCCGTCGATAGTGACGGCGTGGGAGTAGAGGATCTGGATGGTCCAAAAACCAGAACGTTTTAGAGTGAGGCCACCGCCGAGGCGGATGTTGGCAGAGTTTTGCAGGAGGATCAGGCGAGGTCGGCGGGCATCGTAGTCAGAGGCCCAGCGAAGGCCGCGGGGTTCGTATGTGGCGCGGAGGTCCCAGTAAGACTTCCACCAGATGGGACCGTCGCCGTCGATGATGCCGTGACCGGTGAGGGTGACGTTGTGCTGATCGCGAGAGTTGATGAGGGCGGCGGGCCAGGTCATCTCGATGCCAGCGATACGGGTGGGGAGCATGGGGTAGTCTTCGAGTTTTTCCGAGCCGATGAGGGTAACACCTTCGGGGATGTCGAGGGTGACATTGGATTTAGGAAGAGCGAGCCAGTGAGGTAGGTGCCGGGATCGAAGTTGACGGTGCTGCCCTTGAGGGATGCAGCGTCGATGGCTTTCTGGATGGCCTGGGTATTGAGCGTGGTGCCGTCGCCTTTGGCACCGTAGTCGGTGGCGTGGAGGATTTTTTGCGGCGCGGCCCAGAGGCTGGCTGCGATTAGGAAGGTGGCTCCGATCAAGGTGGCCCCATAGATTGGTCGCATTATTTAGCCGGCTCCTCTACGAGGATTTTGATTGGACCAAAGAGGCCAGAGGGGATGGGCTTGAGGTTATCCATGTCCTGGGGATCGAAGCGCTTGCCGAATTTGGCGTTCAGGGAGGTGTAGTCGCGGGGTGGTTGGCCGGCCAGCTCGTTGATCGCGGTATTGGTGACGCGGACCTCGAGGGTGTTGCTGCCAGCGTGGGCGAAGGGGGTGATGTCCAGACGATAGGGCGGGTGCCAGAGGGAGCCGACGCGCTGTTCATTTACATATATGACGGCAGCTTCGTGGATGGGTGGATCGAGCAGGGCGTGGATGCCGCTGGAGTTGGGCGGACGGGTGTCGATGGTCGCGGTGCCCTGGCCGAAATCGATGATGGTGTGGCCGGGGTTGGCCGGGACTGTGAAATTGTTAGTGTAGGTCGCTTCGCCGGAGTAAAACTGGTGACCTGTGAGGTCGGTCCATGAGGTGAATTGCGGTAAGTATTGAGTGGAGGCGTCGTTTGCGAATCGGATCTGCCAGTTGGAGCTGAAGTCGATAGATTTACCTTCGGTGAAGTCTGAGGTTGTGATTGATCGGTGGGTAGGAGCGTCTCCGAGAACAAAGATACGTGATTCGTAGGGAGCCAAACTCAGGGGAATTTGCGTGCCGGTTCGGCTGGCCACCAAGTTTGTCTCTGCGGTATCGGCGTTCCATGTTTCGGTGATCGGGTGCGGAGCGCGAAAGCGGATGGTCGTGTGGATGGGCTGGTTGCTGGAGTTTACGACGAAATAGATGTCAGATGTCGGAAGCTTACGGTGGATGAAGCCAAAGTCTGTGGTTTGGCCGACGACGGCTACGTCCGGGGGGAGAGCGCGGTGGAGCGTTTCAGTCAGGTTGGACAGGGAACTGAGGAGGATCCCCTTGTGATCTTTGCTGTGGAAAAGTTGTGTAGAAAGGGACTGTATCTTCAGGTTTTCAGCTTGGTCGAGGAAGCCGGGGGCAATCGACGGAACTTTTTCGATTGCGACGACCCTGCCGCCGCGCGAAGCATATTCTCCCATTTTTTTGTAGGTTGCGAGTGGTATTCGATCTGTTGGTGGAAGAATTAGGATTGAGTAGGAGATGATGCCAAGCTTGTTGATCGTGGTGGCGTCGATGTAGTCGATGTTGTAACCGGCGTTAAGGATTGTGGACATCAACTCGGGGGTGATCCATTGCTTCATCAGTTCGGTGATAGACGCGTGACCGGGGGTAAAACTGGCTTGGGCGTCATTTTCAGGGAGGAGGATGGCGACGTCGTTCGCCGGTTCTCCTTGCCGCAGGAGCCAACTTACGCGTTGAATGTAGCGGCTGATGTCAGGCATTACGGAGAACCAGGGGTTGTGAGTGTTGAAGGCGGCAGCGGCGTAGAGGTTCCAGCCGGGTTCGCCGGCTGAAGGAGGAGAATAAGGCCAGCCATGGCCGATGACCTGATTGACTCCAAGGAGGAACATGCGGTCGGCTTCGACTTTCATGTCGAGTGGAGTGGCGCGGAAGGCGGGGGAGTGGAGCCAGGTGAAGGTTTCAGCGGAGGTGACGTTGCGGTGGTAGAGGTGACTTGCCGAGCTTGCCCATCGGGTGAAAGAGAACGCGCGCCATTGTGGGCCTTCACCTTCTGGTAGGGCAGGGATGACTTCATCGGCGAGCGTAACCGCTGGTACGCCATAGGTTTGTGAGCGGAATTTTGTGTTGTGGTTTGTGGCCCAAGTGTTGATCGGCGTTAGGTAGTTTTCACGGATGAGGTCGGAGAGGGTCTGGCCCCAGTCGTGGCGGATAGCGTCGGCTTGAGGGCTTCCTCCTGCAGCGAGTTCAGGCAGGTGGGGGACGATGTCGTAGCCACGACGCTTCTGGAATTCGGCAGGGAGGTTCCTCGTCCAGTCAGCGCCGTAAACTTCGAGGGAGTCGGAGAAGACGGCGTATGGTGGCTGATTGCCGAAGGCTTTGATGAGCGGGGCGGCTACGTCGGCGAGGTGTTCGTCGGTAGCGGTGCGGGAGAAGTGGTCGAGGACGAGACCTTCTGCGCCGACGGAGGGACGCTTTACGGTTTGTTTTGTGTGGCTTGCGATGAAGAGCAGAGCTACGCGGTCGCCTGATGTGGATGATGGAACGATGATCGGGTTGGAGGTGTTGGGGAGTGGTTTGGCGGTGCTTGCCTGGTAGGAATCGGGGGTGCCGGATGCGTAGAAGGAGGCTATAAGTGACTCTCCTGCTTGCAGTTGCGGGGCGTAGATTGTGCTGCTGGTGATGGGAAGTGCGACGATTTTTAAGCGGCCTGCGGATTGGTTCAAGGTGGTGTGAGGGCCGCCGTAGGGCCAGCCACTGCCGAGGGTGATGTCGACGCGCATTCCGAGGGAGCGGGCGGTCTTGTTGGCGAAGGAGATGGCGTCGAGAAACTCGGGGGATAGATACGGTAAGTTCTTGATTCCTTTGGACTCATCGTCGAGTGCGAGGGGGTAGACCGGCTGGATTTCCACACCTCCGATGCCGGCGTTGTGCATATCCTGAAGCTCTTTTTCCAGCTCCGGTTTGGTGACCGCACCGCCGAACCACCACCAGCGCATCATGGGTTTTGCATCGTCTGGTGGATTATGGAAGTTTTGGTTGAGATCAGCGATGGAAGTTTGACTAAATAAAGAGTTTGATTGGGATAAAAGTACGGTTGCGACCAGGAAAAATGCAGATGCAAATTTGTGGCGTTTTTGTGGTGCGATGTGTGGTGAAGATGGCATTCTGTTAGGTCCTAATTTCTGGTGGGAGGGCCGAGGCGGGTCGTGGAGAGTTGGATGAGGCGCGGTCTACGACGTCGGCAGTCCTTACTACGTGGAATTAGAGATCGGAGTCACCTTAGTTCATTTGAGAGAATGTTTCAACAGAGAACTTTGCAACCTTTAGCTTATGTCCCTTTATTACTCCACGAGAGCCCAGCGTGAGCTTGAAAATCCACGGAGCCTGAAGATCTACTGAGCCCGGAAATCTACTGAGCTTGGGAATCTACTAAGCTTGAGGATCTCTTTCGTTTGAGAGTTCACTGAACCTGGTGGGCGGTCTTTCAATGGGGATTGTTTGTGAGTTGTCCGAAGTTGCATTTCAGTTCAGGAAGAAGTTGATTTCAGTGGGCAGTGGCGGGGTAACTGGATACCTCTGGACGAGCGTCTGCCTGAACGTCTAGTTATCTTCTTAGCTTTTATCTTTCTATCTTCATCGACAGAGGTGGTTGGAGTGGCGAGTGCAAACGACGGCAAACTGCTGGAGGTCATCCTGGACTCCTGGGACCGGAATAATCTCATTTTGGTTAATCTGCTTGGAGCGCTGCCGCCTGGCGGGTTGGAGGCGAGGGCTATGTCGGGTAGTCCGACGGTAGCGGAGATGTTTACGCACATGCATTTTGTGCGTCTCATCTTTCTCTCTGAAGATGTGCCCGAGTGCGCGGTTCCGCTGCCCGAGCGAGAGTGGGTCAGGGAAGGGAGTGCTGACGTCATCGCGAAGGAGTTGGAGCGGAGCGCGGGAGCCGTGCGCCATGCTGTGAAGAGCCGCATTCAGTCTGGTGAGGCGATGAATCTCCACTACGACCATCCGCTTTTGTATCTCCAGCACATGATTTGGCATGAGGGGTATCATCACGGTCAGATCAAGCTGGCGCTCAAGGCAGCGGGCCATCCCTTCGATGATGAGGTAATTGGTCCACTCACGTGGGACATCTGGATGGACAAGACTCAGAAGCGCTGAGGCGCGTACGATTCGATCGCTTCGGCTCGACAAAGCCGTTTCATCAACGTATCTCTTACGGCCTCTTAAGGAGAATCAACGTGGACATTCTCGACTCGATGTTGGAGCGTAACAAGGATTTTGCTGCGGAGCATACTGCTGCCGGCACACTGATGCCGTCGCTTCCACTGGCGACGCCAAATTTAAAAGCAACGATCATCGGTTGCGCTGATATGCGAGTTGACCCTGCTCACGTGCTTGGAATTAAACAGGGCGAGGCTCTGGTGATTCGTAACATTGGCGGTCGAATTACACCGGTGGTGTTGGAGGAGTTGGGTCTGCTCGGGCGAATTGGTGAAGTTGCCAGAGTGGTTCCTGCAGGTGGCGGGGAGTTTCACCTTATTGTGTTTCAGCACACCGATTGCGGCATCACTCGCCTTGCGGGGGACCCTGCCAAGCTGGCGCACTATTTTCAAATCCCGGACGCGGAGGTGAATTCAAAAACGGTCACCGATCCCCGCGCGGCGGTTGCTGGTGATGTTGCTCTGCTCCGGACGATTCCCGCGTTGCCGGGCAAGTGGCTACTCTCAGGCCTTGTCTATGACGTGGCGACGGGGCTGGTTGAGGTTGTTGTACCGCCAGCGCCGATTCGTCCTGCGTGACTATCAGTTGAGATCCTGTGTCGGCTTAGATTGAGCGCGGATGGTTTAGATGAAGCGTGTTGCGACGTGTTGATTCGCTTGATGAGTGGATCAACCTATTGTCGTCGACTGGGAGGGTGTCTCTGTTATTTTTTCACGGTAACCGGAGTCGTTATCGGTTTAATCTCAGCAGCTGGCGATGCGACTGTTAGCGCGATGATTGTATCGACGGCGTCCATATTCCCGTTCAGTGTAATCTCCACAGAATTATTGGCTTGTTTGCAATCGGAGCTTCCTCCCGTAAGGCTCGAGCAACTTAGTATCTTGGTCGGAAGAGCTGGAAGCGAGAGTGTGGTGCCTGTGGGATGGAGAATGTGGAGATAGATGGTTTTGTCGTGATAGGTTGAGACGCCGAAGTCGCCCGGCAGATAGGGGCCGCCGCGGGTGGTGTAGATGCTTTGGCCATATCGGGTGAGCCAATCGCCGACTTCGCGGAGACGCGCGGCTTGTTCCGGCACGATCTGTCCGTCGGGGCGGGGGCCGACGTTGAGAAGCAGATTGCCGTCGCGACCGACGGCGCCTACCAGGAGGCGAATGACCTCGTCTCGTGATTTGATGCTGGCGTTCGGCTGATAGCCCCATGCTCCGGTTGTGAGGGTTGTGCAGAGTTCCCACGGATGCTGGTTGTCGAAGTTGCCCATGGCCTGGTCGCCCTCGCGCGATAGAAAGTCGGCGGGGGCGTCGGTGCGGTCGTTCATGATGAGTGATGGCTGGAGCTTTCTGAGGTTGTCGACGGCTTGATCATCCTGCCAAGTGAACGAACCGGTGTAGTGTTGATCCTTTGGCCGCGCCTTCCATCCACCTTTGAAGGCGATGCCGTTGAAGCCGAGCCAATCGACGCCTCCGCCATCAAACCAGAGGATGTCGATGGGGCCGTAATGAGAGGCGAGTTCGTTGAGCTGGCGATGGTACTGCTCGCGCATCTCGATGGCGTTGGCCTGATAGATGCCAGGGAAGAAGAAGCCGGGATAGCGCCAGTCGAGGGGCGAGTAGTAGAGGCCGACGTGAAGGCCTGCGCTGCGGATAGCTTTGACGTAGTCGGCGACGAAGTCGTGGTGAGCGGCTGACTTCATGGAGGTGAAGGTGCTGTCGGGGTCATCGAAGAGTGCAAAGCCGTCGTGGTGGCGCGCGGTGAGGACTGTGTACTTCATGCCAGCCGATTTCGCAGTTGCAGCCCATGCGTCAGGGTCGAACTTGTCAGGATGAAATTGGCCGGCCAGCTTGGCGTATTCGCTGACTGGAATCTGCTCGTCCCATTGCACCCATTCGCCGCGACCTGGGATGGAGTAGACGCCCCAATGCATAAAGAGACCGAACTTGGCGTCGCGCCACCATGCAATACGCGAAACGGCTGCAGCGTCCGATATGGTCGACTGCTGCTGGGCCGTGGCGGCAGATGTTATTCCGAGGACGAGCAGCAAAGCCGATGTGAGCCTGGTAATCGTGAGATTTTTCTTCATCTTGTTACGGCTTTGACTATGCAAGAAGCCCATGAGAATTCTTCCGCACCTATTACATCATCATTTATTGCAAATGCTGGAAAATTGCCAATGCATTCGCCGGGAAACAGGCTTGTTCGTTGTCGACATTCGTTCAATTACTTTGGTTGTGCCAGCGGATGCTTGCCGTTGCGATCAGTTTGAGAGTTGGGCTTTGTGGATCTTTGCGGCTACGTCTTCCGGCCGGTAGATTGGCGAGGAGCAGGCGCGGGCGGTGCAGAGGAAGAGAGCGGATTGCTTGAGGGGTGGGTAGGTGACGGCGGTTGGGAGGGGGTTGTGGTCGGTGGGGTCGCGCCACTCGATGAGCTCGTGTGAGGTGAGGGAGCGGAGCGCGGCGGTGTGGAGGGCGGCGGCTTGCTGGTCGGAGGCTGGGCCGAGGATGGTGATGTGGAGAGGGTCTTGCGTGAAGTCTTCGTAGGCGAGGAGGGTGCCGGCGGAGAGTGGTTGCAGGGCGATGGTGCTGGAGGCGAGGTAGCGCATCGCTTCGGCGGCCATTTGGTGATAGGTGGGGTCGCCGGTGGCTTGCGAGAGTAAGGATGTGAAGCGGACGAGGGCTACGTTTTCGTCGCGGTCGGGGTGGGGGCGGTAGGCGGCGTCGGTGCGGGTCGGTGAGGTGATGAATCCGGTGCCGGGTTTTGTGGGGGCGAAGTGGGCTGCGATGAACTTTGCTGCGGAGGTGGCGGCGGAGAGGTCGTTGCGGTCGCCGGTGACGTTGTAGAGGGCTAGGTAGGCGTGGCCCATGGCGAGGGTGTCGCCGAGGTAGGGGCCTGCGGGGTCCACGTCATCGTGGCGGAAGCCTCCGCCGGGGATGGTGCGGTGGATGGCGATCCAGTTGGCGGCGTGTTTTGCTTCGGTGAGGGCGGAGGTGTCGCCGCTGACGGCGTAGAGATGGCAGAGGGCGGCGATGGTCCAGCCGTTTTCGCGAGCGTAGACGTGCTTGTCGATGCGGGGGATGCCCTGGGCGCGGCGGCCGCGGTCGTCGAGTTTGAAGTAGGGCTCGTTGTCTTCGCCGTCGTGTAGGTCGGCGTCCTGCGAGACGAAGAAGACGCCGGTGGGGGCGTCGGTGAGGAAGGTGTGGACGTAGCGGTGGACGGATTGGGCCGCGGCTAGGTCTTCAGGGTTGTGGGTTTGGGCGTAGGCGAGGGAGTACTCGCGGAGGTAGGAGGCCTGGATGGAGATGAGCTTTTCGAAGTGGGGCTCGCGCCAGTCGCCGCTGACGGAGTATTGGTAGGCGCCGCCCCAAACGGGATCGATCAGGTAGGTGGCGTTGTGGAGGGTGTCGGTGGTGCGCTTGGTGTAGAGGGCGTTGTTGCGGGCGGAGAGGCGGAGGGCGTACTCGACGGACTCTTCGTCGAGGTACTTGTGGACGAAGCCCCAGCCGGAGTTGGGTTGGTCGTACTGGGCGTCGTAGCTGGTGTGGATGCGGTTGAGGAGTGCGGGTGCTATGGTGGCGTCGGCTGCGGGATGGAGCGCGGCTTCGCGTTCGATGCTGGGGCCAGGGGAGGGGTCGTCGATGATGGCCTTGAGCATGGAGGCCATGAGGCGAGGTTGGAGGAAGCCTTGGCGCTTTACGATCTCGGAGCCATCGGGGGCGAAGACTACGGTGGCGGGCCAGCCGTAGTCCTGGTAGCGGTTGGAGATGTCGGGGCGGGAGTCCTGATCGACTTTGACGAGGATGTACTTTTCGTTGAGGAGACGGATGACGGTGGGATCGCGGTAGGTGACGTCGTCCATGACGTGACACCAGTGACACCAGACTGCTTCGAGGTCGAGGAGGACGAACTTGTGTTGCTGGCGAGCGGTGGTGAAGGCAGCGTCGGACCAGGGTTGCCAGTGGAGTGTAGGTTGTTGTGCTCGGGCGGGTGATGGCGCGATTGCGCTGACAATGAGTGCGAGGAAGATGCAGAGGCGGGCGGCGGAGTGGTTGGTTCTAGTCACTCTGATAGTACGTTTGGGATGCGGTGGTGGATTAGTTCTGTGTTCTGGCGGCTTGTCCTGCCGGACGGGCCGCCTGCGCGGGGGACAGCCACTTTGTGGCTTGTATATCTTTTCTCGTGTGCGTTTGGCGCTTATTCGGAGGGATGGACTGGCGGCTGTCCCCAGTGGCCTGAGTTGATTGGCTTGTAGTTTTGCCAGTTCGCGAAGACGCTGGTGGATTTTTCTTTTGGTGTCAGCAACTGTTGTATGTGCTGCGCGGTTTGAGTGGGGAGCAGAGCGAGGCAGATAAAGCCTCCTGCGCCGGGGTGAGCTAGATTTTTGTTTAATATGATCGATACGAGAGGTGGGACGATCAGGGCTAAGCTTGCCCAAAGCCAGATTCGATTTGTGACCAAAACTTTTACCGGTTCGAGATCAGCTTCCGTCCAGATGTTGTCGTGGAAGCCTCGTTTGAATCGCCGGACTGCAAGCAGGGAGACTGCGAGTCCAAGTGCGAGGGGTATTGTCAAAGCTGCAAGTTGCAGACGGTTCGACCATGCGACATCCCAGACCGCAGACCCGTGTGCTGGGAGTTTCTGAATCGGCAAGATGGCGACGAAACATATGCTGGCCGCAAGGAATGCGCCCGCGATTGCCCATAGCACCAGTTGCTTCGGATTTGGTTTTCGATCATCCACGGCGGCAATTATATCCGTAGGTTTGTGGCTTGACGATGAAAATGCGGGGGTCTCTCCACTGCGCTGCTCACGGTGAGACTGTGAGCAGCTTCGGTCGAGATGACGATCTCTGAGGAGTGGGATCGGAGAAGAGACAACTGCGGCTGCTGGTCGAGGGATGAAGAGTTTTGTGCTCCCATCCATCGCGATAGGGCTGCGGTGGATGGGGCATCTGGTTGGGTCCTGCCGGACGGGCCGCCTGCGCGGCGGGCGGCCACTTCGTGGCGTGTGTACCTTGTGTGGCTTGGGAGTTGCTTGGGGGCCTCGCGATGCTCGGCATGCAGTTTTGTTAGAAGCCGGGTGGGTTTTCTTGCGCTACGTTGAAGTGGCGTTCCATGGCCAGGCCTACGCTTGCGATGGTGCCTTCGTCGAAGAGACGGCCGATGAGAGTGACGCCGTGTGGGACGCGGCGTGGTGGCGAGAATTTTGGTAGAGGCTTGGATGGGTCTGGGGCCCAGTCGCTGCGGGCCTCGGAGACTTCGACGAAGCCTGCGCGGAGGGTGAGCGAGGGATGGCCGGTGAAGTTGGTGATGGTGAGGATCTCGTCGCGGAGGGAGGGGACGAGGAGGAGATCGACTTCGGCCATGATGCGCGCCATTTCGACGGCGACCATGCGGCGGAGGCGGTCGGCCTGGACGTAGTCGACGGCGGAGAGGAAGTGGGACTGGCGGAAGGTGTTGGGCCAGGCGTCGGGGACTTGTGCTTTGAGCTGGTCGACGTGGTGGTTGACGGTGATCTCTTCGAAGGCGGCGGCTGCTTCGGCGAAGAGGATGAGGTCGAGGTTGTCGTAGGGCCAGTCGGGGAGGGTGACTTCGACTGGTGTCATGCCTAACGTGGCGATGGCGGCCAGGGCGGCGCGGTCTACGTCGGTGGCGGGGGCTTCCTTCATCCACTGGGGGAAGTAACCGACTTTGAGATTTTTGATGGGAGCTTGCGCATCGAAGGCTAGTTTGCTGGGGACGCAGGAGACGTCTTTGTTGTCGGCACCGGTGATGGTGTTGAGGACGAGCATGGTGTCTTCGACGCTGCGGGCCATGGGGCCGAGTTTGTCGAGGGACCAGCAGAGGGTCATGGCTCCGGTGCGGGGGACGCGGCCGAAGGTGGGGCGAAGGCCGGTGACTCCGCAGCGCATGGAGGGGCTGACGATGCTGCCTCCGGTTTCGGAGCCGATGGCGAATGCGACGAGGCCAGCCGCGGTGGCGGCTCCGGGGCCTGCGCTGCTTCCGCTGGAGCCTTCTTCGGTGAGCCAGGGGTTCATGGTTTGGCCGCCGAACCAGACGTCGTTTAGGGCGAGGGCTCCGAGGCTCAGCTTTGCGATGAGGACTGCGCCTGCGGCGTTGAGGCGCTCGGTGACGGTGGCGTCGGCGGTGGGGATGCGGTGCTCGAAGGGCTCGGCGCCGTAGGTGGTGGGGATGTCTGCGGTGTCGAGGAGATCTTTTGCGCCCCAGGGGATGCCGTGGAGTGGGCCGCGGTAGTGGCCGGCGGCGATTTCGGCGTCGGCGGCTTTGGCTTGGGCGAGGGCGTGGTCGCGGGTAAGGGTGATGATGCAGTTGATCTTGGGATTTAACTGCTCGATGCGTTTGAGGTAGATCTCGGTGAGGCGGGTGCTGGTGAGTTTTCGGGTTTCGATCCAGCGGGAGAGATGGTGGACGGGAGCGAAGGCGATGGCTTCGTCGGTGGTGGGGAGTGGGGCGTCGGATTTGGTGCGGATGAACTCGTTTTTGGCGGGACCGGCGGTGGTGCCAGGGAGGACAGAGTTGACGGTGGAGTAGGGGACGGCGGTGGTGGGGATGGCGACTTTGCGTGGGCCGGTGCGGCGTTCGTAGAGAGGGGCCATTGCGCTGCGCCAGTTGCCGGCGGCCTGGGCGCGGTCTTTTTCGGTGAGCTCGTATTGGACGAGTTTTTCGGCTTCGGCGAAGGTGGTGGTGGTGACCTCAGGGCCGACAGCGGGAGAGGTGCCGAAGGCTGGTGGAGCGCCGGGAGTAGGTGGGGTGTTGGGAGTTTGTGCGAGGGTTGCGGTGGTGGCGGAGGCGAGCAGGGTGAGCGTGCTTTGGGTCAGGAATTCTCGGCGCGATTTCGACATTGGTTCCTCTGTTGGGGATTGTAGCGGGAGATGTGTGAGGAGATGTCATGGAGTGGTTTACTCGTAAAGCTCCGATGGTCAACTTGATGTACCCGCCTTCCAGAGAGAACGCATTCCAGACAGGAATGGTTGAGAAGACCACCCTTCTGAAACTGTCATCGACGCTCCTCGGTTCATCCATATGTGAAGTAGAGATGTGAGGCAGCGCGTGCCGTTCGTTGCGATGGAATTTCTACGAGTGCTCTTGCGACCGGAGGCATGTTATTTCTGCGTCTCCCTGGAATAAAAACCGGATGTGTCAGTTAACTTCGTTGCGCGCACTGGCACTAAGAGCTTCTCTGCCAAAAGAATCTGGAGAATAAGTAATGAAGAAGCTGTGCTTGTTTGTGTCTCTAACATTGTTCCCGCTTGGTCTGTCGTCACTGTTCCTAACAGGTTGTAGTAGCAATGGATATGGGGCGACTGCCTCGCCCACGCCAACTCCAACTCCCTCCCCAACACCCACGCCCACTCCAACTCCCTCCCCAACGCCCACGCCAACTCCAACTCCCTCCCCAACACCCACGCCCACTCCAACTCCCTCGCCCACTCCAACTCCCTCGCCCACTCCCACTCCAACGCCAACTCCGACTCCTCAGCCTGTGCTCGTGCCTCAATTCGCCATCGTTGCGAACCGAGATGGAGATACTCTTTCCACCTACCTAATCAACTCTTCTACGGGGGAGCTTCGTAACAGCGGAAGTGTCGCGAGTGGAGGCACTGGACCGATTGCGCTTGCCGTGGATCCTGCCGGCCATTTTGCTTATGTTGCGAACTTGATAGTTGGTGGAGGCGGAGTTGGCGGTGGTGGCATATCTGCGTTCGCTATCAATGCGGATACTGGAGTTTTGACGCCAGTGGGCTCACCGGCCGCTGCTGGCGACGGACCCCGCACTGTCGTCGTGCACCCCAGCGGAAGATTTCTTTATGGCACCAGCTTGCTTTCGAATAATATCTTCGCCTACTCCATCGATCCCAGTACTGGCGCTCTGCTCCCGATCGGATCTCCAATAGCCACAGGGCAAGCGCCTGTATCTCTGTCCCTGGATCCTGCTGGGAAGTTCGCTTACGTCGTAAATTCAGACGACAATACGATATCGGTGTACACGATCGACCCAAACACAGGCACTCTGACGGCATCGGGAAAGCCTGTCCCTGTTGTTGGGTTCGATCCGACGATCATGATGGTGCATGTCTCTGGTAAGTTTGCATACCTTACCAATGTCGTCTCCCAAACTATCTCCGTGTTTGCGATTGATTCCATCAGTGGAGCGCTTGCACCGCTTGGCGACCCAATCACCAGCTGCGGGAATCTCCCGACAGCAATAGCAGAAGATCCGAGTGGGAGGTTTCTTTATGTTTCGAACGTAGGCACGGGAGATATTTGCGCGTTCACGGTTGATTCGGCAACCGGTGCACTCTCTTCGATCGGTTCGCGAGTGATAGCAGGAGACGCGCCGAACTCAATGAATGTAGACCCCTCCGGCAGGTATTTATTCGTAGGCAATGCCGGATCCGACAGTGTGTCAATATTCGCGATTGATCCAAACACTGGTACGCTCTCCTCCGCAGGAGCGCCAATACCTACCGGTAAGACGCCGTTCTCAGTGGTTACGATCGCGAAGCTTATTACTCCTCCTGCTTCGAACTGATGTCTTGACCGGGCTTATCGGTAGTTGCGCTGGTGCTGGATAGGTTTTCTCTCGAAGGCGGTGTGGCTAGTCGGGGACCTGCCAGCCTACTGGGGATTGGGCTAGGACGATGGTGTCGGTGGCCTGGCTGGTGGTGGCGTGGGCCATGGTGGGGAAGGCGGCCTGGATGTCGTGGCTTTCGGCCCAGACGGGGACTTCCTTCATGGTGTAGGTGTAGGTGACGGTGGTTTCTTTGAAGCCGTTGTTGACGGCGATGGGCGTGAAGCTGTTGATGCCGGTGACCTCGCGGTGACCGTAGCAGAAACGTGGAGCGTAGCGGGTTCCGGCGGGGGCGACGGTGTAGCGGCTGACGTGAATGCTGGTCTCGACGGTTTTTTCGAGGAGGAGGTTCTTGACCAGGGTGTCCATCTGTTTGGTTATTGCGGGGTCGCTGGTCTCGAAGGGGAAGCGCGTGTCGGTGAGGAGGCAGGCTGGGTGGTCGAGGTAGTGGTTGTTGATGCCGAGGGTGAAGTTGGCGGGGGTGGCGGCGGCTTTGCCGGTGTCGTTGCAGCCTAAGGTAAAGACGAGTGCAGCAATGGTTAGAAGGCTTAGGGCGGTGGCTGCGAGTGAGGGCGAGACGGATTTGGCTGGAACGATTTTCATCGCTTCTCCTATTAATCTACTAGTTGGATGCATGCGCGGAGGTGAGAGAGTTGAGGTATCTGTATCTGCAGATGGTGCAGATTTTTTTTTGACATCTGCCCGGGTGACACGCTATGTGCGGAAGCCTGCTAATTAAACGCAACGAAAAGCAAGCGGAGGAAGTTTGATGAAGGTAATACGAGTGTTGCTGGTGACGACGTTTGTTTTGGGGACGCTGAACGCGATGGCGCAGGCGCCTGCAGATGCCAATACGGGGCGACCGGTGACCGATGACGACATTGCGGTTTTGCGACAGGATATTCAGGCTGATAAGACCGAGATTATCACTCGCAATATGCAGTTCACAGACGAGCAGTCGAAGGCTTTCTGGCCGGTTTATCGAAACTACGCGCATGAACAGCAGGTGATTGGGGACCAGCGGGTCTCGTTGATCAAAGACTATGCGGCAAACTACGACCATATTGATGATGTTCAGGCTCAGTCGTACATCACCCGGGCTTTGAAGTTCGAGGAGGACGGTTTGAAGCTGCGGAAGAGCTATGTGGCGAAGTTCGAGAAGGCGATCGGAGCGAAGCAGACGGCGAAGTTTTACCAGGTGGACAGCCGGTTGACTTTGTTGGTGAATGTGCAGTTGGCGGCCTTGTTGCCAATCATCAAGTAGAGGAGCGAAGGAGGGCGGATGGTGACCGCCCTCCTTTTTCTGCGTGCTTGTTCGGCCTATTCGGCCAGGATTTCGTCCGGGATTGGGTCCAGTTCGCCGATGGTCTTCATGGTGGCCAGGGTTTTGAGATTGGTCTGAACCTGCTCCCACTTTTGCGGATCGTTTTTTGTTGTGATGGGGGATTGAGGGTCGGCGTAGTAGGCAATGAGGTCGTGCTTGAGCTGGTTGGGAACGACGTTGGATGGGTTTTTCGTGATTACGGCGAGCAGCTTGGCGTAGGTGATGTCGGTGAGTGGGTAGCCGCCGGGTTGGACGACGTCTCCGGTGTCGAGATCGCGGTTGGAGATGTAGTGGTCGATGGAGTCGTAGTTGGTGAGGACGCGGCGCAGGGCGATGATGGAGTGGTTCACGCTCTTGATGTAGAGATCCTCGGTCTGCTGAGTGGGTCCCTTGATGGCCAGAAGTTTGAGAGTGCCGACTTTGGGGAGGATGTAGATGAATCCGGCGTAGAGGTGGCTGCGGAAGCCGGGAGTCTTGCGATATTTCTCCCATTCGTTGTCGGCTGATGCCTGGATGAGATCGGCTCGCAGGGTGTCGAGATCGGGGCTGGGAGTGTCGGCGGGGAAGCTGCTTTTGTGAAGGATGGTTTCGGCGCGGGCGATGTTGGGAAGGAAGCGGCGAACGGCGTAGCGGTAGATGTGGATGGAGGTTTCTTTGCTTCCGATGATGTCGGGGAGGCGAAGCCCGTAGGTTTCGAAGAAGGCAGTGCGGAGAAGTGGCATTGGAACTTCGAGGCCGACGTGTTGGAGGTAGGCGGATGGTGCGAAGCGGCGTTTGCTGAGCTGGTTGATGTCGAAGGCGAACTCGGTCTGGACGTGTGCGTGGGGATTTTCGGCGTAGTTGACGGAGGGGCCGTACTTCTTTTCGAGCTTGGGGAACTCGATTGGGACGGATTGGTTGACGGCGTATTTGTGACCGAAGTTGTCGCCGATGTAGTGGGAGAGAGAGCCGATGGCGAAGGCGAGCTCATCGGCGGTCTTTGCGTTGTGAAGGAGGGAGAGGACGAAGTCGCCGGAGCGGACGTAGTGGGTGAGCTCGGAGAAGAAGGCGTTGCCGAAGGGATAGTAGCCGAAGTCCTGAATGGCGCAGCCGCCGTAGGCGTAGGCGTGAGCCTCCTGGAGCTGAGCTTCCGTGAGAGTGGGGTATTTCTTGAGAAGAAGAGGACGGATGGTCTGTTTCCAGGCAAGGTCGATGAGTTCCTGATGGGTTTGGACCGAGTAGGGGACGGCGGGAGTCGCCGTGAGAAGCAGTGCGAGGGAGGCTAGCGTTTTGAGGAGGGTAGAGCGGCGTGAGGTGGGAATGAGTAGGCCCCTAGTAATGCGGTCGTGCTTGTTCCTCTCATACTTTACATAGCTCGAAGGAGAGTAAGGAAGATCTACGCATCGCGAGGGAGAGTGTAGGGTTGCGGGACTAAGACAACGCGGAGGTCTCTCGATTGCGCGATGGACGGTGAGGCTGTCCATCACTTCGGTCAAGATGACGATTTTTGAGGCGTAAAAATAATTCAGATCATACGATCAAAGGCGAAAGTATCTCAGGTCATAGTCAAAATGTCGCTCCTCTGCGCGACTCACGATGACACTGTGAGTCGCCTTCATTTGCTAAGCGTAGAGGAGTGATATCTGTTGTCGCTTGTTTGTTTTACATGTCGTAGAAGAACTCTTCGTAGACGACTTTGCCGTCTTTTACCTTGTAGACTCCGACTTCTTCCATTGTGAAGCGTTTGTTCTGGGGTTTGAAGGTGACGTCGAGTTTGAAGGTGACGGCGAAGTGTGATCCGGCTACGAGTGGACCCTCGACCGTGGCGCCATGCACCTCATGATTTTCTTCCCACCACTTTCCCTTGGCCTTCACGGCGTCCAGACCCTTGGACTCGCGGGATCCTCCCGGAGGTGCTCCGGCTTCCATGCTTACGACGTCGTCTGAGTAGAGGCTACCGACTGCTTCGGCGAACTTACCTTCTTTACATAGCTTCACCAGTTGATTGGCTAGTTCCTGGGTGGTCATGTGAGTCTCCTTTTTAGTTGGGTTCTCGTTCTTCGAGCGCAGCCAGCATAATGCAATTGGCGTGCCCCTGGTTTTGTGAGGGTCAGCGCCACTCTCTGTGATTTGCTATCGCTCTTGCATCCTTGGACTGCTAGCTCTGGCAGTGGTTAGGTTTGGCCCACTTTAGTTGGGTCCGATTTAATGAGAATTGGTGTTGCGGGAAGATGAAAATCCGGTTGAGAGTCGGGATGGGCCGGGTTGAAGTCGGGTACGGTTGGGTCAAGGAACTTGACGATGGGAAGGTTGGATTCGCGAATGCCGTGGACGATGCAGCGGGCAAGCTCGTAGGCGCCGTAGCTGTTGAAGTGAGTGTCGTCGTCAATGGCTTTGGGCTGGTTCGCGTAGGCATTGGCGGGGTAATGCATGAAGGCTTTGATGCTGCCTTCGGGGCCAAGGGTTTCAAAGAGGGTTTTGCTCATGGCGTTGAGGTCGATGAGGGCTACTTTTTGCTGGGCTGCGACTTCGCGCATGGCGTCGGGGTAGCCGCCGAAGGAGTTGGTGATGTGGCCGGAGTCGTCGAAGGTGCGACGGTTCATGGAGGTGACGAGGACGGGAGTTGCGCCTTTGGCGCGGGTCTGGGCGATGTAGTCGGCGAGGAGCCGCTTGTAGTCGTCGAGGGATACGGCGCCGGGTTTCATGTCGTTGTGGGCGAACTGGATGAAGAGGTAGTCGCCGGATTTGATGGTGGACATGATCTTGTCGAGACGCTTTTCGGTGACGAAGCTGCGGGTGGTCTCGCCGGATTCGGCGTGGTTGGCGATGACGACGCCGGGAAGGAAGAAGCGTGGAAGCATCTGGCCCCAGGCGGCCCAGGGCTCGTAGTACTGGTCGACGACGGTGGAGTCGCCGGCGAGGTAGATGGTGGGCTCGTTGGGGATGGGTTCGATGGAGATGGAGCGGACGCTTGGGTGTTCGCCGTTGAACTCCAGGGTGAGTTTGTGGTCCCAGTTGAGGATGCCTTGCTCACGGTCTTTGAGTTTGACGCGGTTGTCGGGGTTGCTGGCGATCTCAGGGTAGCGGACGTTGGTGTCGAACGAGCGCGTGAGGGAGGCGTTCGGCGCGGTGGGGATCTTTTCGAGCATGAGGCGGCGGCCTTCTGCGCGCACGGTGGTGACGGAGGCTTGTGGGCCGCCGAGGATGACGGTGACGCGGTAGTTGCCTTCGGGGATGGCGACGGAGAAGAAGAAAGGCTCATCGCTGGTGCAGGAGTTTCCGGAGATTTCGGGTGAGGCGATGAGGTCGAAGCCTGCGGTGGTGTCGGTGAAGCGAGAGGTGGGGCTGAGGGTCGCGAACATGCGGTTGGCGGGGCCGCAGGCGTACTTCATGAGGGCGAGGTTGGGGGCTTGTGCGTGGGAGGCGATCGTGAGGGTGGCAAGGGTGGCGAGGGTAGGGAAGATTCGTCGCACGGGATTCTCCAGAAACTTTTTCAAATGGGAATCGTATCACCTCAGTGTCATTTGCCTTTGAGTCTGCTGCTGACCGCTTAGAAGAAGTTCTTGCGGAGGTTGATCTCGTACTCGAGGAAGGCTTTGAGGCAGCAACTCATTTGGGTCCAGCCCATGCAGTTGCCATAGGAGCCGTCGAGACTCTGCTGAGTTTCGCGCCAGCCGGATTCGACGATGCGGACGAGGGTATTGGCGGGACCTAGCGACTCAAAGGTCATCTCGACGGTGGTCTTGTAGTCGATCGGCGGAGGCAGCTTGTTTTCGGTTGGCGGCTCATAGGCGGGCCACTCGAAGATGATCTGTTGGTTGGGTGTGACTTTCTTTACGGTAACGGGGCAGTCGCCGGGATAGTCGGCGAAGCGCCAGATGACAGTGGTTCCTTCGGTGAGCGGGGCGCTGGCGCCTCCGGTTGTGAAGTAGGTGCTGAGCTTGGTCGGGTTGTAGACGGCGTCGAAGACCTCGGCGATAGGCTTCTGGATCTTGGTCTGGATTTGAAATTTGAGTTGCATCGCGTGGTTCACCTCGGAATGGAGTGCTAACCTTTATAGGTTATATTTTTATAACATGTCAAAAAAAGATCCACGAGGCGCAGTTTATAAAGCGTTGGCCGATGATCGGCGGCGGAAGATTTTGGATCTGTTGAAGGATGGGCCGAAGACGACGGGGGAGTTATGCGCGCACTTCAAGCGGGTGGATCGGTGTACTGTGATGCAGCATCTTGGTGTGTTGGAGGAGGCTGAGCTGGTAATTGCCAAGCGGGAGGGACGGAACCGATGGAATTATTTGAACGTCGTTCCGGTGCAGGAGATCTACGATCGCTGGATCAGCCAGTATGCGCGGCCTTCGGTGGAGTTGCTGACGAGGCTGAAGCGGGATCTTGAGTAAAAGGAAACAGACGCCAGATCTGCGGTATTTGGAACAACGAAGAGAAAAGCGAAATACAGGGATCCTTCGCTGTGCTCAGGGTGACGAGCGTTCAAACCGATGCAGGTTTAATGCGAGTGGCTTACGCACAGGCTATTCGCTGAGGATTTGAGGCTTTTTGTCGAAGTCGTGGCCGAAGGTGAAGCGCTCGACGAGCATGCAGAAGATGTGTTCGAGGGCGAGGTGCGACTCCTGGATGTTCATGGTGACGGCGGAGGGGATGACGATGTTGTAGTCGCAGAGAGGGGCCATGTGGCCGCCGTCGTTGCCGGTGAGGCCGATGGTGGGGATGCCGATGATCTTGGCTTGGGTGATGGCTCGGATGAGGTTTTTGGAGTTGCCGGAGGTGGAGATGGCGAGGAAGATGTCGCCGGGTTGGCCGAGGGCTTCGAGCTGACGGGAGAAGAGGTGGTCGAAGCCGTAGTCGTTGCCGGCGGCGGTGAGGATCGACGTGTCGGTGGTGAGGGCGATGGCGCGGAGGGCGGGACGGTTGACGGTGAGGCGGACGACGAACTCGGCGACGAGGTGCTGTGCGTCGGCGGCGGAGCCACCGTTGCCGGCGACGAGGAGTTTGTGGCCGGATTGCATGGCCTTTGCTGTGAGTTCGGCGACGGTGACGAGAGTATGGATGATGGTTTCGTCGGCGAGGACGGCTTGCATGGTGGCGATGGATTGAGCGAGCTGCTTTTGTACCAGTTGCTTCATGAACTCTCCGGCGTGGCCTTGGGTGCTGGTGCAAGGGTACGGGATGGGTGGGGGTAATGTCGAAGGTGTGATCGTTGGGGGTGGTGAGGTTTTACGCGCGAGCTTGCCTGGCGGGGTTTGGTGAGGTGGTTGTACCATTGCTTCCGTTGGCGTCTTGTACAGCGCTACGGGGGATGACGCGTGGTGAAGGGCTTTCTTGGCTGTTTCGTTTTTGCAGTGATGTTGGGTGGCGTGGGGTTTGGGCAGCGAGTGGCGGCACCGGCTGTGACGGGAGCTGCGGCGAGTGGGAAGACGGTGTTGTTGTGGCCGGATGGGGCTCCGGGGGCGCAGGGGAGTGAGGATATTGATAGGCCTGCCCTAACGATATTTGTAGCGCCGGGCGAGAATGCTACGAAGACGGCTGTGGTGATTGCGCCAGGTGGTGGGTACGAACATCTGTCGTGGACAAAGGAAGGAACGGACTTTGCGCAGTGGATGAATGCGCGTGGTGTGACGGCGTTTGTTCTGCAGTACAGGTTGGGGCAGAAGTATCACTATCCTGTTGAGCTGGAAGATGCGCAGCGGGCGATTCGATGGGTACGGGCGCATGCGGCGGAGTATGGCGTGGCGGCAGATCATATTGGGATGATGGGTTTTTCGGCGGGTGGTCATTTGACCGCGACGGCAGGGACGCACTTTGATGATGGGAGGGCGGGGGACGCGGATGTTGTGGAGCGGCAGGGAAGTAAACCTGACTTTCTGCTGCTGGCTTATCCGGTGATTACGTTTGAAGAGCCAGCGGTGCATAGCGGGTCGAAGAAGTATTTGTTGGGGGCCGATCCTGATCCGAAGTTGGTTGAGTTGCTGTCGGACGAGACGCAGGTGACAAAGGATACGCCGCCGACATTTTTATTTGCGACGACCGATGACAAGACTGTTCCGGTGATGAACAGCGTGATGTTTTATTCGGCGCTGGTGAAGGCGGGAGTTCCGGCAGAGATGCATCTGTTTCAGCACGGTTCGCACGGAGTGGGACTGGCTGCAACGAATCCGGAGTTGAGTGTGTGGCCGGATCTGATGGCGAAGTGGATGAGGGAGCGCGGATATATGGCTGCGGCTTCGCAGTAGGGAGCGAGCGATGACGGTCGAGGAGTTTTTGGAGACAGAGGCGGATGAGTTTCATGGGGCTCTGCTGGCTCTGTGGTGGGATGGGAAGGGCGACTGGACGAAGGCGCATGAGATTGCGCAGGATGTTGCAGGGGCGGATGGCGCGTGGGTGCATGCTTATCTGCATCGCAAGGAGGGTGACGTGGGGAATGCTGGTTATTGGTATCGGCGGGCGGGTCGGGATGTGGTGCGGGGAGATTCGAGGGTGGAGTGGGTAGCGATTGTGACGGAGATGCTTGGGCGTTGATGTCGGGTAGCTCGCGGTTTAGGTGAGTGTGCCCATCCTGGCGGAATGCGTTGAAGATGGGCACGGCGGGTGTTTTCGCTGCTGCCGTGATTTTTTGTGGCTACGACAGAGATGCAGATGCGGGGCTCTTCACTGCGCGATGGACGGTACTACTGTCCATCGCTTCGGTCGAGATGACGATCATTTTCTAATCATCATTTTTTACTGGCGCCAAATTCTCGGGTTGGAAAGATTCGCATTCAACTCAGAGTGCAACAGCCGAGTTTGCCTGTTGGCTAGCGGAGGTAGCTGTCGTCTTTCTCGATCCAGTTCTGGCGGGGTGGGGCGAAGATGTCGAAGTTGATCGTGTCTTCAAGGGCTTCGGCGGAGTGAGCGAGGTTGCCAGGGATGACGAGGATCTGTCCTGACTTGACGACGTGGGTTGTGCCGTCGCCCATCACGAAGCGGAGAGCGCCATGGAGGATGAAGGCCAGTTGTTCGTTGGCGTGTGAGTGGGTAGGAACGACGCAGCCCTTGCTAAGGACGATGCGGGAGAGCATGGCCTGGGTGCCAGTGACGAATTGACGGATGAGGAGTGGGTTGAGCTGCTCTTTTTCAACTTCGTTCCAACTGTAGAGAGTTGCGGTCGACATGGTAGATGCCTTTCGAAGAATGAGTGCTGGTACGTGACGCCTGTGGGAATAATTTCTCGCTTTGTGTTGCGCGCTCCCTTGTGTAGAGTAAAGCGAACCGGGGCGGTGCGGCGGGTGCTTCGCTACTTTCGCTCCTTTCGCTCTTCATGACGTGTGAAGATTGAGTCGTAGGCTGCCAGATTGGCGAATTGACGGCGTATCTCTTCTTTCCTTGCAACTTTCGTTTATTTTGAAATGACTAACTTTGAAACGGGTGATTGAATCATGCGTCTTCCAGTAGCGAAGGTGTTTTCTGTTTTTCTGTTTGCGCTGATCGTTCTGATGATCGGCGGGTCGGTTGTGGGTGGAGCGCGGGTGATGGCCCAGACTGTGGTCCAGACGGCTGCTCCTGCGGCGACGAGCCAGGCGGATCGGATTGCTGCGCTGGAGAAGCAGAGTGCGGATAATGCTGCATTGGTGGCGGCGGCGCAGTCGGCTGGGGATAACGCCTGGATGCTGGTTTCGGCGGCGCTGGTGTTGATGATGAGCGGGCCGGGTCTGGCGTTGTTCTATGGCGGCCTGGTGCGAAAGAAAAATATTCTGGGCACGATGATGCAGACCTTCGCGATGATGGCGGTTATCACTGTGCTCTGGGCATTTGTGACGTATTCGCTGGCGTTTGGCGAGGGCAATGCGTTTATCGGCGGGCTGCACAATGTATTTTTGAAGGGTGTTGGGCTGGCGCCGGATGTGAAGTATGCTGCGACGATTCCGCTGCAGACGTTCATGGTGTATCAGCTGATGTTTGCGATTATTACGCCGGCGCTGATTACGGGTGCGTTTGCAGAGCGGATGAAGTTTTCGGCGATGCTGGTGTTTATGGTGTTGTGGGCGCTGATTGTGTATAGCCCGATGGCACATATGGTGTGGGGCAAGGGCGGTCTTTTGAATGCTTCGCTGGGCGGACGATTTCCTTGTCTGGACTTCGCTGGTGGGACCGTGGTGCATGTA
The DNA here is from genome assembly GCF_051013355.1 of Tunturiibacter lichenicola. Taxonomy (GTDB): domain Bacteria; phylum Acidobacteriota; class Terriglobia; order Terriglobales; family Acidobacteriaceae; genus Edaphobacter; species Edaphobacter lichenicola_F. Next base: position 4,277,503 of record NZ_CP132944.1, read on the forward strand.
ACCTCAGGGGTCTCGGCGTTGGTGACTGCGCTCTATTTGGGGAAGAGGCTTGGGTATCCGAAGGTGCCGATGCCGCCGCACTCGGTGGTGTTGAGCTTTATTGGCGCATGTCTGCTGTGGGTGGGCTGGTTCGGGTTTAATGCGGGTTCGGCGCTGAGCGCTGGGACGCTGGCGACGTCGGCGTTTGTGGCAACACACTTCGGCGCTGCAGCTGCGGCGATTGGCTGGAGCATCGCAGAGTGGATTCGCCAGGGTAAGCCGTCGGCGCTGGGTGCGATTTCGGGCGCGGTGGCGGGGTTGGTGGCGATTACTCCGGCTTCGGGCTTTGTGACGCCGATGTCGGCGCTTTGGATTGGGCTGATTGCCGGTGTGTTCTGCTATTTGATGGTCGTGAAAGTGAAAGCTGCGTTTGGCTATGACGATTCGCTGGATGCATTTGGCGTGCACGGGGCGGGCGGGACGATCGGAGCGTTGTTGACGGGTGTTTTTGCAAACAGCGTGATTAACCCGATCTTCGGGGCAGGGAAGGCTACCGGGCTTCTCGAGGGCAATGGTCATCAGTTGCTGAATCAGATCATTGGCGTGGCGATTGCGTGGAGTTTGTCGATTGTGGGGACGCTGGTGATCCTGTTCATCGTCGATAAACTGATCGGGCTTAGAGTGAGCGAAGAGGCGGAGCGCGAAGGATTGGATCTTTCGCAGCACGGCGAAGAAGGGTACGATTGGGCGCACTAAAATTCTTGTCGGTAGAACGATTGGGTTGAGAGGAAGATACGGATATGCAGAAGATTGAAGCGGTGATTCAGCCGTCGAAGCTGGACGCGGTGAAGGATGCGCTGGTGGAGATTGGCGTTGAGGGGATGACGATCACCGAGGCTCGGGGGCATGGGCGGCAGAAGGGACATACAGAGTTCTACCGCGGGCGCGAGTACTCGGTTGATTTGCTGCCGAAGGTGAAGCTGGAGGTTGTGGTCGCGGACGAGATGCTGGATAAGGCGATACTGGCGATCACAGGCGCGGCACGGACAGGAACGATCGGGGATGGAAAGATCTTTATCTCGAAGATTGATGAGGCGATTCGAATTCGTAACGATGAGCGTGGCGAGATTGCGCTCTAGACAGCTGGCAGATGAAGTTTCAGATTGACGCTATAGCCGTGCGGGGATGGGCGCGGCTGGCTGTATGCTTAAGGTTCTTTCGAGCAAAATAGCCATGCAGGGAAATGAACCCACAAGCGGGATGCGCGGAGTGTACCAGCGGAAGATGCTGGAGGTTCGTGGTGCGTTCGAGGCGGGTGGCGCTTCGGGTGCGGTGACGATTGCGGCGCGGGCGGCAGCGTTGGACGAGTTGGTAAAGAGGCTGTGGGCGCAGGCGATGGAGCAGGATTCGCGGCTGCGAACCGGGATAGCTTTGGTGGCGGTGGGTGGTTATGGGCGCCGGGAGCTGTTTCCTTATTCGGATGTTGACCTGCTTTTTCTGCTCGATAGCAAAGTGCCGGAGAAGGACGTCAAAGATGCGATTCGGCGCGTGAATCAAGAGATGTGGGACTGCGGGATTCGGGTTGCGCCGGCGACGCGGAAGCTGGCGGAGTGCGAGAAGTTCGATCCGGAGAATGCGGAGTTTGCGCTGTCGCTGCTGGACCATCGGCTGGTGACTGGCGATGAGGCTCTATATGGGAGCTTTGCTGGGCAAAGTGTGCCGAAGCTGTTGCAGCGGGAGCATAAAGCAGTGATGATTCGGCTGCTGGAGATGACGCGCGCTCGTCATGCGAAGTATGGGGATACGTTGTTTCACCTGGAGCCGAATATCAAGGACTGTCCCGGCGGCTTGCGGGACGTGCATGTGTGCGGGTGGATGACCAAGCTGATAGAAGCCGCGGAGTTGGCGCAAAAGAAAGGCAGCGAGGCGAAAGGCGTTTCAGCCGCTGATGGAGATGAGTTTCGCAAGGCGGTGGATTTTCTGTGGCTGGTTCGGTGTTTTCTACACTACCGGCACGAGCGGGACGATAACACGCTGGACTGGCAGGCGCAGGATGCAGCGGCTGAGGATGCGGTCGGATTGAAGGGGCGCAAGCCGAAGAAGGCGGATGCTGCGTATTGGATGCGGCTCTATTTTCGTCATGCGAGGAGCGTTGAACGGCGAGTGGAGCAGATGTTGGACGAGGTGCCGGCGCCTTCGAAGCTGCTGGGCTTGAAACGGGAGCGCAAGATCGAGGTGACGCAGCATGGGTTTCGCCTGGAGCGCGGACGGGTGATGCTGCAGTCGGCGGCAGAGTTTGGGCATGATCCGGCGGAGGACCCGGATGTTGTGCTGCAGGTGTTTGCGGCGATGGCGAAGACCGGGGTGACTCTGGGACGAGACGCGGAGGAGCGGCTGTCGGAGGGATTGCCGCTGCTGTCGGCTCAACTGGAGGAGGGACCTGCGCTATGGCATCACCTGCAGGGAGTTTTGACTGGGATTCATGCTGGAGATGCGTTGCGGTCGATGCATGCGCTTGGCGTATTGGAACTGCTGATTCCTGAGTTCCATGGGATCGACGCGCTGGTGATTCGGGATGCGTACCACCGGTATACGGTCGATGAACACACGTTTGTGCTGATCGATACGCTGCATGGATTGGAGAGCGCGCAGTCGGGTGGAATGGCGGAGTGGGCGACACGGTTTGGTGGGGTGTTGCGTGAGCTGCCGCATCCGGGTTTGTTGTATCTGGCTGCGTTATTGCATGACACCGGGAAGGGTCGGAGCACTGGAGACCATACACGGGAGAGCGCTCGGATGGCGGAGAGTGTGCTTGAACGGCTGGAGTTGGATACGTATGAGAGCGGCCTGGTGGTAAGCCTGATTACGAACCATCTGGAGATGTCGGCTGCGCTGCGGAGAGATATCTTCGACGCCGAGACGGTGAGGGCGTTTGCAGGGAAGATGCAGACGCCGGAGGCATTGCGGATGCTGACGTTGTTTACGTATGCGGATATCAACGCGGTGCATCCGGATGCGTTAACTCCGTGGAAGGCGGAGAATCTGTGGCGGCTCTATATCGCGACGGCGAACTACCTGGATCGCAGTGTGGATGATGAGCGGTTGGGCGCGCAGGAGGAGAGCGAGCTGGTTCATCGTGTGGTGGCGTTGTTGCCGGGGCAGAAGGCTGCTGTACGGGAGTATCTGGAGGGGTTTCCAGAGCGGTATGTGCTGACGAGAACGCCGGAGCAGGTTCGGACGCATTTCAAGATGGCAACGGGATTTGCAGGTGATCCGGTGCAGCTGGACTTTCGTTATGCGGCGACGGTGAGCGAACTGACGCTGGTGACGCGGGATCGGCCGCAGCTATTTGCAACCATGGCAGGAGTGCTGGCGGCGTGGGGCATGAATATCGTAACGGCGGATGCGTTTTCGAATCGGCAGGGTGTCGTGGTGGATTCGTTCCGGTTTACCGATGGCTTTCGAACGCTGGAGATGAATGCTTCGGAGCATGAGGTGTTCGTGAAGAGTGTTCATGATGTGATGACCGGCGCGGTGTCGGTGGAGAAGCTGCTGAGCGGGCGACGACGTGGGAGACGAAAGGCTCCGCTGGTGGTGGTGGAGACGCGGGTTGAGTTTGATGATGAAGCTTCGTCGCACAGCACGCTGTTGGAGGTGGTGGCGCAGGATACAACCGGGCTGTTGCGGGCGTTGAGTCTGACCTTGGCGGCGCAGAGTTGCAATATTGAAGTGGCTCTTGTGGATACGGAGGGAGAGACGGCGATCGACGTCTTTTATCTGACTCGTGGAGGAGCGAAGTTGGATAAAGACGAGGAAGTGGTGCTGCGACAGGCGCTGTTACAAGCTATCGAAGAGAATGCTCGCTAAGTTTGAGGCTGGTATCGCATGAGACTGTAATGTTTCAGCCGCGGACTACTATTTTTGCTAGTCGGTTTGCGAGAAAGTGAACGAAATAAGTTATGCGACGCGCGCAACCGGTTTTATAGTAGAGACATGAGCACAGCTTCTAACGAGAATACGAGCAACCGACCCACAGCGACTCCGCAGAAGAACGACCGCTACATCTTCGGTAGTCTGGATAGCTCCGGGAAGAACCACGAAAAGGTGACCGAGGTGAGCTGGGGGGATCAGCAGCCGGAGGGTGTTGTTCTGGCTTCGATGGATGCCGCGATCAACTGGGTGCGAAAGAACTCAATCTGGCCGATGACCTTTGGTCTGGCGTGCTGCGCGATCGAGATGATGTCGATGGGCGGATCGAGATACGATATTGCCCGGTTTGGTGCGGAGGTATTTCGTCCGTCGCCTAGACAGAGCGATCTGATGATCATTGCGGGCCGAGTCTCGCAGAAGATGGCGCCTGTGATTCGGCGTCTGTATGAGCAGATGCCGGAGCCAAAGTGGGTGATTTCGATGGGTGCATGCGCGACCTCAGGTGGGGTGTTCAATAATTACGCTCTGCTGCAGGGTGTTAACCAGGTGATACCGGTTGATATCTATGTTCCAGGATGCCCACCGCGCCCCGAGCAGCTGTTATATGCAATTACTCTGTTGCAGGAAAAGATTCAGCAGGAGCGGGGAACAGTCCGTAAAACCCTGAATTTGTCATAGTGCACAGTATGAAGTGCACGTTACTGGAAGGGTTCTTTAGATAGGCCATCTGGAGTTTTTTGCTCGGCGGGCTGGTAACCTATTGAAAATAGTGTCATCGAGGAGTATTTTTTTACCCGGATCCATTAGCAACTGAAGTAAGCTGTTAGGAATCGAACAAAACAAAACGATCTCTGAATAAAGGTTCGTAAAAAAGCAAGACTTTGAGTGGAGGAACTCGAATGGTTTATCGCCCGTTTCGCAGTACACGCCGGTTCATACTGGCTGCATGTGCAGTCGGTCTCGGAGCTGCCAGTTTAAGCGCGCAGACTCCCAGCACAGCCGCCCCGGTGGGGCCTAACCCTTCCCGAGTGGATGTATTTCTGGGGTATTCCTACTTTGGGGCTCATGGACAGATTAAGCCCTCGGACATTAGCTACTCTTCGATCAATGTCGGCGCCATCGGTAGCGTAGCTTATTACTTCAATAAGTATGTCGGTGGAGAGGTTATCTTCGCGGCGCATCCGAATGGTGTGAACGATGATCTTTATACTGGCTCTGCCGGTCCCATCTTCAGGGCTCCGATGCAGAACTTTACGCTATTTGGCCACGGCCTGGTCGGTGGCGGTCGCCTCGATGGTCCGAACTCTCACAATGGCACCTATTACAACCCATATCGCTGGGGCCCGACTCTGACTGCCGGCGGCGGCATGGACTACGATCTGCCTTTCTTCAACAACAAATTCTCGCTTCGATTGTTCGAAGCCGATTATCGTTACATTCACACCAGCTATGGCGCTCCGACGCCGCCCCCAACCGCTGGTGTGCTGGGCGGTCGCGCGAACCTGAGTGGTGTCGAGCTGAGCACTGGTATTTTGATGCACTTCGGTCACATTATTCCTCCTCCACCTGTGACCTACTCCTGCGTTGTTTCGCCTACGACTGTTTATCCTGGGGACCCTGTTACGGCGACCGGAACGGCGTTGAACCTCAACCCGAAGAAGACGGCGACGTATTCCTGGACAGCTGATGGTGGTGTAATCTCCGGCACATCCACCACAGCCAACATTGACACGAAGTCTGCGGCTCCGGGCACCTATACGGTGAAGGGCCATGTTACCGAGGGCGTAAAGCCTGGCGAGACAGCGGACTGCTCGGCCACCTACACTGTGAAGCAGTTTGATCCACCAACCGTAAGCTGCTCAGCGAATCCGTCGACGGTTGCACCTGGAGATTCGGCGACGATCACCGCAACTGGTGTCAGCCCGCAGAATCGTCCTCTGACTTATAGCTATAGCTCGACAGCAGGTTCGGTCTCGGGAAGCACCTCGACCGCAACTCTGACGACGACTGGTGCAGCGCCCGGAACGATTACGGTAACTGCTAACGTGGTTGACGATAAGGGTCAGAGTGCATCCTGCACAACGACGGTTACGGTAAATGCACCGCCGCCGCCGCCTGCCCCAACGACCAGCGCTCTCTGCTCGATCAACTTCGATCGTGACAAGAAGCGGCCAGCACGTGTCGATAACGAAGCGAAGGCCTGCCTTGACGATATCGCTCTCAACCTGCAGCGCACTTCGGATGCGAAGCTGGCTGTGGTTGGCGATAAGGACAGCGCAGAGAAGAAGGGCGACCAGCTCGCTGCAGAGCGCGCTGTAAACGCCAAAGCCTACCTGGTAACGGAGAAGGGTATCGACGCTGGCCGTATCTCGGTCTACACCGGTTCGGATAACGGAAAGACTGTGACGACGACGTTGATTCCTGCCGGCGCCACACTGAGCACCTCTGGTCTAACCCCTGTGGACGAAAGCGCAGTAACCGCCAAGCCACGGACGGCACCACCAGCGAAACATAAGAAGAAGTAGTAACGATAGTTGTAGATGTGCATAAAAAGCTGACTGGGGAGGTCCCCCAGTCAGCTTTTGTGTTGAAGGCTGTATGTAAAATGTTCTACTCTTCAACACACACAGATTGGATAACCTCCCTTGAACAAACATCTCCGGCTCCCTAGTAAGTTAGCTCTTCTTCTCGTTCTATCCTCCCTTCAAGCATTTGCCGCGGCAAACTGGTTGCCCTTTGGACCGGATGGAGGCGATGCTCGAGCTTTCGCTGCCGATCCCCACAATCACTCGCATCTCTACCTGGGTACCGCCACCGGGTGGATGTATGAGTCACAGAATGGCGGCGGTGACTGGAAGCGTTTGGCGTGGATTGGCAAGCGGGATGACCTGGTGCTGGATTCGATCGTGCTCAACAGCACCGATGCGAAGCGCATTTTGGTTGGGGCCTGGGTTTTGGGCAGCCCAGATGGTGGCATCTTTCTCAGCAAAGACGGCGGCGCAAGCTGGGAGAATGAAGCGGATATGCACGGCCAGTCCATTCGTGCTCTTACCTCTGCGCCATCGAATCCTAATATTGTGGTGGCAGGGACCCTCAAGGGGGTTTACCGATCGACCGATGGTGGGGAACACTGGCAGTTGATCAGCCCTGAGGGAAGCCACGAACTGCATGAGGTCGAGTCGATTGCAATCGATCCGGTGGATCCTCAGATCATCTACGCAGGCACATGGCACCTACCGTGGAAGACGGTCGATGGTGGCAAGCACTGGACCAACATGAAAGAGGGCATCATCGACGACTCCGATGTGTTTTCAATCATCGTTGATCCCAAAGATTCGAAGACCGTTTATGCGAGCGCCTGCTCAGGAATCTACAAGAGCCAGACTGGTGGCGAAAAGTTCCAAAAGATCCAGGGGATTCCGTCCACGGCACGCAGAACCAGGGTTTTGATGCAGGATCCGAAGAATTTGAATATTGTTTTTGCGGGAACCACGGAAGGGTTGTGGCGTACCGTCGATTCAGGCGCGACTTGGCAGCGCACAACTGGGCCCGAGGTAATTATCAACGATGTGTTCGTTGATCCGACCAACACCAGTCGAATGATGCTTGCGACAGACCGCGGAGGCGTCCTGGTGAGCAACGATGGTGGCAATTCGTTTACGCAATCGAACAGCGGGTTCTCGGCACGAGAGATTACTTCCTACGTGGCGGACGCTTCCAACCCCCAGACTGTCTACGTGGGAGTCGTGAACGATAAGGCGTTGGGTGGGGTATTCGCCAGCACGAATGGCGGCCTCAATTGGACCCAGAAGAGTGTGGGATTAGAGGGCCACGATGTGGTCAGCCTTGGGCAGGGAACGGACGGGAGTTTAGTGGCGGGCACGCGACATGGTATTTACCGGTTGCAAGGAGAGACGTGGGGCCGCGTGAAAGACATCACTCTCAACCCGCCGCCGGCGCCGGCACCTCGACCAGGAAAGAAGGTTGCTGGACACACCACTGTTCCAACAACCGTCCACAAGCCTGTTGCAAAGCCGCTCACTGACTTCCAGGCGACGATCAATGGGATCGCCCGTGGCGGCGATGCACTTTATGCTGCAACTTCGAGTGGACTTTTTCGCAGTGTCACGTCAGGTCAGAGCTGGAAAGAGGTTCCGGGTTTCGAACCAAGGAGCTGGAACTTTGTGGCCGCATCGAAGTCTTCGGTGCTGGCGGCTAGTCTGAACTCTGCGTCGTTTTCTTCAGACGGTGGCGAGCAATGGAGCCCGATTAAGCTACCGGAGGCAATCGATCAGGTCTCGGCTTTGGCCGTGGACGATGCGGGTGGCCTTTGGGTGGGTGGGCGACAGGGCATATTTGTCTCCGACGATAAAGGAGCTACCTGGCAGACGATCAAGAACCTTTTTCTTCTTGATGTGAACAGCATTTTCTATGATGCAGCCTCACAACGCGTCCTCATCGCTGCGGGCAGCAAAAATACGATTGCCTTTGGCGTTCATCTTCCCGATCGAACGGTGCAGTATTGGAACACCGGCTGGAATCTGCGTCTGGTGCGCCCAATGGGGGACCACCTCGTCGGGGCGACCTGGTTTGATGGTGTGGTGATACAGCCACGTATGGTCGATTCCAAGGAAGTGGCCAGTCATTGAGGTGGGCCTCGAGGGCTAATGAGGAATAGAATCGTAGTATGAGTTCTTATTCAGCCGCTCCACGCCCTCGACACTCGTTCCAGACAGACGATGCTGCACTTTTGCCCATTGCGGCGAAGGTGCAGCAAGGCGAGAGGCTTAGCTTCGACGATGGAGTGACGCTCTATCGGAGTGGCGATATCCTCGCTGTTGGCTGGCTGGCAAACCTGGTGCGGGAGCGCATGCACGGGGACATCGCGTACTTCAACGTCAATCGGCATATCAACCCAACCAACGTTTGCATGGCGTCCTGCCGTTTATGTGCGTTCGGGCGCAAAAAGGGAGAGGCCGGTACCTACACGATGGCCCTCGAAGAGGCCTGGGAGACGGCAGCTTCGGGGTATTCGGAGGCCGTGACCGAGTTTCACATTGTTGGCGGACTGCATCCAGACCTGCCGTTTGAGTACTTCATGGATTTGGTTCGTGGGCTCAAGGTTCGGTTTCCGAAGGTTCACGTGAAGGCTTTCACCATGGTGGAAGTAGCGTTTCTGGCCAAGCGCGCGAAGATGACGATTCCGGAGACGCTTGCTCACATGAAGGCCGCAGGGGTGGATTCGATGCCGGGTGGTGGTGCAGAGATCTTTGCGGATCGGGTGCGACATATTATCTGCGATCACAAGATTGACGGCGGTGAATGGCTCGATACAGCCCGCATGGCGCACCAGATTGGGCTGCGCTCGAACGCTACCATGCTGTACGGGCATGTGGAGAACGAAGAAGATCGCGTGGACCACCTGCTGAAGCTGCGTGCAGTACAGGATGAGACTGGCGGGTTTCAGACTTTTATCCCGCTGTCGTTCCATCCGGACAATACGGCGCTGGCTCACATTCCAAAGACAACGGGAATGCTGGACCTTCGGCAGATCGCTGTGGGGCGGCTGATGCTGGACAACTTCCCGCATATAAAGAGCTATTGGCAGATGGTTTCGCCGAAGATGGCACAGATCTCTCTGCGGTTTGGCGCGGACGATATTGATGGCACGGTGATCGAGGAGAAGATTTACCACGATGCCGGAGCAACGACTCCGCAGGGTATGCGGCGGGCGGATCTGGTTCGGTTGATTACGGAGGCTGGGCGAGAGCCGTTTGAGCGCGACACCATGTATCGAGCTGTGACCCGCAGCGAAGACAGCTTTACTGTTGCCGTGTAACCTGCACAGTTCCCGTTTTGATACCAGTTCTATTTTAGGAAAGCCATTTCGGAACGGAGTGGCTTTCCTTTTTGCTTAATGGTGTCGCCTTCTCGCTAGATTCACCCAGTGAGATTGAGATGTTGAGTCCCGCATCCGTCTTGTGGTGCCCGAATGAACTGTGTTCGAGATTGGGAATCGTCACCTTCCTGGTTCTTAATCACTTATAGACCCTCCGTGCTCCGTTACGTCATTTTTGCCTTATTGTTGGCTAAGTGATCGGAAAACTCACGAAAAAATAAGCTTTTGCCTTAAAAACGAACACTGTTGCCAAGGTTTGCATGTGAATAGTGGAAATGTTTTTCCTCGTGGGTAAACCTTTGACACGAAATCCAAGAGGTTTGCCACGTGATTTCAGCGGGTTATTTGAAAACTCTGGAATTTCAGTGAATTTTTAATCTTTCGTGAATGGTTCCCAAGTTGCAACAGAGAGGGTGCAGTAGAGATCTCGGGGAAGGTTTTCATGAAACTTAAGTTTGCATTACTTGTTCCAATTTTCTGCCTTGTAGCTGGTCCGGTTGCGGTTAAAGCGGACACGCTCACACTTAATAACGGAACGGTGAATCCCTCGGGCGGTAGTGCTGAGATTTACCCATATTCTTTTCAACTGAACACATCTTCCGGCACATCGACGGTGGACCTGATGTGCCTCAACTACAACCGTGAGATCGCTGCGGGCGAGAGCTGGAGTGCCGCAGAGGAGAGTATTCCGACGGGCACCTCGGTGATGGATCAGGACTATCGCGCAGATGCGATTCTCTACTCCGAAATCCTACACCCGCAAGCTGGCGTGAGCATCAGCGAGATTCAGTACGCAGAGTGGAGCATCTTCGATCCATCTGATCTGAATGGCAATTCGTTGTTTGACTCTACGGCTCAAACCCTGGCGAGCAATGCGTTGAAGGCCGCCAACAACCAACAGTTGATCAGTTCTGGCTACTTCAATCAGTTCACTTTATATATTCCATCTGACGATACCTCTTCGGGACCGCAGGAGTTTATCGGAACTGCGGCTACCCCAGAGCCTTCGAGTCTGTTGTTTCTTGGGTCTGGACTCATTGGAATGGCCGGAATGCTTCGCCGAAGGTTAGTAACGACACAGGTTGGGTAGCGAAGGTTGGTGTCGCAGTTGCTTTTGCACAGTTGTCAGCTTGTTGCTTGATGAAGGGCAATTCCCTAAATCACGCAGTGAGCCGTAAGGCTGCAGTTTTCGTTTGGATATTTCACTCTTGGGAAGGAGGCACTATGTATCTTCTATTCGGACCAGCTATGGCTGCCGTTGTTGTTATTGGCGTAATTCAACTCCGCGATCACTTTGTAGCCCCTGCCAAATAAATGTTGCAGGTTATTATCCCCATGGAGGTCAGGCTGAGCCTGGCCTCTTTTTCCGTGTGGTCGGTTGGAGAGCTGCTCCGCGGTCTACTAAGTCTTCTTGATTGGGAGGCCGCTCTTCTAACTCTTAGGGTCGGCGATTTGCACATCTACCCGCGGGATGTGATTGGTTTGGCAGTGATGACGCCGGAGAGAATAAGGAGTAGAACTGCGCCGGCGGCGGGAACAACAAGCCCTGCGCGGAGGTTGTGAAATTGGGTAGAGCAGACGCCTGTGATCCACGGGAGTACAGCCCCGCCGACAGAGGCGCTGGCGAAGAGAGGGCCGAGTCGTTTGTGGTTGCCGGTGCGGGCGAGCATAAACGAGACCAGGAGAGGAAAGACAGGAGCTAAGGTAAAGCCGCCGAGGATTGTTAGGGTGAGGATTCCACCTGCGGAGATGTGCACCAAAACGCAGAGCAGAGTTTCAATGATAATAAGTAGAACGAGACAGAGTCGATAGAGAGCCGGCTCTCCCAGGAGAAACATAAGAGCGGCTACAAGAAGCCGACCGACTAACTCCGCTACCCAGAAATAGATTGCGATAAAAGACGCCTGCAGAGATGGGTGGGTCCGGACCGCGTAGGTAGGAAGCCATCCTCCAAGCGAGTTTTCGACGCCGACGTAGAGAAACATGGCAGCAGCGAAGGTCATCAGAGGCAATAGGGGCAGAGGCATTCGCTGTTTTAGCTGCGAACTTGAGGTAGATTGCGAGGTCTCCGCGCTGTCGCTGGAAGAGCTCGAAATCTTGATAGCGGTGGAGAAGAGAGAAGCGATAACAAAGAGTATTGCGAGAACAAAGAAGAAGCGGCGAATGTCGCCCGCTCCCGCAATACGGAGCAGCAGGGGGCATGCGATCGCACCAAGACCCCAGGCAACATTTAATATGGCGAGGAGGCGTGCTCGTGCAGAGGGTAGGGTTGTTCCTGCAATGATGTTGCCAGCAGTAAGACCGGTGCCAAGACCGACACCGATGCAGAAGAGGGCAATGTGGGCGTTGCCAAAGCTCAGCGACGATAAGGTTGCACAGCCTAACGCGGAGAGCGCCGAGCCGTAGAGGAGACTACCTCGAAGGTTGCGTGCGGCGATCCAGGCTCCGCAGAGCTGGCCCAAAAAGTCGGCTGTAAAGAGAGTTCCGGCCTGTGAGTCCTGGATCTGCCAGTGCTGAATCAGTGCTGGCAGCAGAGGACCCAGCATCACGGTTGCAATGCCAGCCACGAAAAAGTAGAAGAAGACGGGCCCGAGCATGCGAAACAGTGCGATACGGTCTTCGTCGGGGGCCGTTACTCCTGGATGAAGTTGTTGCAAAGTGCTCCTGTCAGGATTTGTCTCACTTCGACCGGGATTGGTGGGTGTTGTGTATGCTTGCCGTCGATTCTCTCACGACCAACTCCGGTTCAAACCAGACCTCGTGCGGATAGGGTTCATCCGGGAACTGAATACGCTTTATGAGCAGCTGCGCCGCGGTCCATCCCATCTTGTGCAGAGGCTGACGGACTGTGGTTAGGCGAGGGTTAAAGTACTCTGCAACAATGATGTCGTCGAACCCGATGACCGATATGTCGCGGGGGCAGTTGAGTCCAGCATCTTCAATGGCGCGAATGGCGCCGATCGCTGCGGTGTCGTTGAAGCAGAACATTGCAGTGAAGTCGTGGGTGCGGGAGAGCAGTTCGCGCATCGGTGGATAGCCGAGTTCGGGTGACCACAGATTCTTTTCCAGATAGATGCAGAGTTCAGGTTGTATCGCGATGCCAAGCTCCTTCGCGATGCGAACGATGGCCTCCCAACGAGCCTCGGAGTCGAGAGAGTAACGCTGGCCCTTCATGAATGCAATTTTGCGGTGTCCGAGGTCATATAGGTGACGAAGGGCCTTGCTGGCGGCGAAGTTGTGATCGAGCATCATATTGGAGACACCGTCGGCCTTGCTATGGGAGGAGACGCCGACGACAGGAAGGGGAACATTGAGTGACAGTTCAGTATTGACCAGGAGAAAGCCGTCGACGCGGCGGCTCATGAGGAGCTCCTGGTACTCATCTCGGAGGTCATTGCGGCCGAGATGGCTGACGGTGAAGTAGAGGAAGCCCTCTTGAAGAAGATATTCTTCTACGCCCAGCATGACTCCGGTGAAGTAACCCTCACTAAGCTCTGGAACGATAACCCCGATGGTGTTGGTGATGCGGGTGCGCAGCATACGAGCAGCCAGGTTTGGCCGATACTCAAATTTCTTAGCCGCAGCATGGACGCGTTCTCTGGTCGCTGGAGAGATCGACTTCGCGACCGGTGAGTCATTCAGGACAATGGATATTGTTGCGGGAGACAGATCAAGGTACTCGGCAAGGGTCTTGAGCGTCACAGGTCTGGCTGCGTCGGGCGCGTTTTTTCTGATGCCTGTCATCATGCTCCGGCGGATCTATCTTCTTTGTATGGCAACATTTGTACACCTTTCGCACGAACTCGGCGAGTCGATAGACGCCAGGTAGTAAATTCGGGACGCCAGTAGAAGTCACGAGAAAAAGACAAGTTCAATATTTGTTGGGTCGAGAGAAGCTTGTTTTTTTCGCTTGCTTGCGGAAAACGTCAACACAAAAAATCATTTATACAGCGTCAGCGCTGAAGTGTTTAACACATCTAGATTTGATTAGAAAAAAACACTTTTGTAATGACGTAGCGCGTTGACATCTGCAGAAAGTCATGAAACTTTAGATATCACACAAGAGATGTTACTCGTGGAACTGGTCGCGACCCCGGTAGAGCATAAATAGAGGGCATATAGGACCAGACCATCGGCATTACTTAAGGCCATCGGGTGTGTTTTGCACACCGCAAACGATCAGAAGCCTTATTTCATTAGCCGTAGCGCACCGAACAAAATTCGGATGGGCCGCGTGTTTTCCGCAGGAGGCTTGAAGTGATGCATTCATGGAAGTTCTCGAACGGTTTGTTGGGCTTTGTTGCTTTGGTTTTGATAAGTGTTGGCGCGGGATTTGCGCAATCCACGGCCACCTTGTCTGGAACCGTCACTGATCCGAGTGGCGCGGTGGTTCCCGGGGCACAGGTGACGGTGCATTCTCTGGCGACCGGGCTTGATCGCGTGATCGTAACGGATAGTGCTGGCCTCTACGCTGTGCCTTCGTTGGAGCCTGGTGATTACGAGGTGCAGACGAGATCAGCAGGCTTCAGCTTGTATACGGTGAAGAAAGTGACTGTGGACGTCGATCAACGAGTCACCGTCAATATGCCGTTGGCAGTCACATCCGCTGGTGAGACGGTCCAGGTAGAGAGCACGGCGTCGCAGATCGAGACTCAGACGATGACGGTCGGGCAGGTGATCGGACAGAACACGGTGCAGGAGCTTCCGCTGAACGGGCGCCACTTTCTCGATCTGACGGTCCTCACTCCCGGCGGTGTTGTCGCTCCGACTGCAGGTAACTTGACCGGCGCCAGCCGCGGCCTCGGGGCCAACTCCTTTATCACTGCCGGCAACCGCGAAGACTCGGTAAACTTTCAGATCAACGGCGTCAATCTCAACGACATCAGCCAAAATCAGATTACCTTTCAGCCGTCGATCGATACGACCTCCGAGTTCAAGATTAACAACTCAACCTTCAGTGCGGAGTACGGTCGCAGCTCTGGCTCGATTGTGAACGTTGCCACACGTTCCGGCACCGACAGATTTCACGGCGAGGCCTTCGACTACTTCCGCAACGAAGCTCTCGATGCGCGCAATTACTTCAACCGCAACTTCAGCCCCGCTACCGGACTGCCAATTCCTGGCCTTCCGGGCGAAAAGGCGCCGCTCAAACGCAATAACTTTGGTGGTGCAGTCGGTGGCCCAATTTGGAGGGGACATACATTTTTTTTCGCCAGCTATGAAGGTCTGCGCCAGCATCAGGGGATCCTTCAGAACAGTACTGTGCTTACACCAGCTCAGCAGGCGCAAATCGCTGCCAACGCTGCTCAGTTTCCTGCTGCGGCCGCTCTCGCCAAGCTCATTCCGCTCCCGAATAGCGGCAATAATTTTGTCGCGTTCACACCCGGTCCAGTCAATATCGACCAGTTCACCGTCGACGTCTTGCATCAGATCAACACCAGTGACTCTCTGCATGGCTTCTACGCATTTCAGAAGGACGTCCGCACGGAACCTGCATTGCAGGGCGACACCATACCAGGTTGGGGAGACCATCGCTCCGCGCATCGTCAGGTGTTTACGTTGAATGAGACGCATATCTTCAACGCGAACTTCGTGAACGAGGCTCGGCTGGGCTTTAACCGTATTTCGATCGCGTTCAACCCGGCGAATCTGCTGGACCCGTCGAGCGTTGGTATCAACGATGGCCTTAACGGCAATGTCGGATTGCCTCAGATTACGCTCTCCGATATTGGTCTTGTGTTCGGTGGCCCTTCGGGCTTTCCGCAGGGACGCAACGATACGCTCGGTGTTCTTTCGGATGCGGCGACGATGCTTCGTGGCAGACACACGATCAAGTTTGGCGGGGAGTTCCGCCGGTATCTCAGCGCGAGCTTTGCCGCCAATATTGGAACGCTCACGTATGTGAGTACTCCGAATAACTTCGAGCAGGACAGCGCCACTGTTTTTAGCGTCCAGCCAAATACTACCTCCAGCCGCGTATACGCTGATGCTGTAGGTGCATTTGTGCAGGACAACTTCAAGTTCACCTCGCGGCTCACGCTTGAGTATGGTCTCCGCTTCGAATGGAACGGAACTCCGGTTGAAGGCGAGAATCGCTTTATCCTCTTCAATCCTTCTGGTCCATCCCTAACTCAGGTTGGAACCAATGGTCTCGGAGCCAACGCAGCTTACAACCAAAACTATAACTTCGAACCTCGCGTGGGATTTGCTTATGATGTCTTCGGCACAAGCAAGACTGTAGTGCGCGGCGGATACGCGTACCTAGTGGACCAGCCGGTTTCAAATGCGGTGACGGCGCTTGCATCCAATCCTCCGTTGAGCTCTGCGGTTTCGTATAACGGCCCTGCCATCCCGGTCGGAAATCTTTACAACTCTGCAAAAGCTTCTGGCTTCGCGATCAGCTCGGTCAACCCTAACCTGAGGAATGGCTATATCGAGAGCTACAACCTCAATGTGCAGCAGGAACTTCCGGCCGGCATCGTCGCGTCGCTTGGCTACTATGGTTCCGTCGGCCGTCATCTTCGCATTACAACCAACGAGAACCAGGCAAGCGGACCGGTTGGGTCGCCCCACATGTTCTCGAACCTCGCGTCGAACAGCCCGATTCTCCCCGGTCTGGCAATTGCTTCCAACATTTCCGAGATAAACAGCATCGGCGTATCGAACTACAACGCTACGTGGGCCGTGCTTAGCAAAAACATGGGCCATGGGCTCTACGTCAACATGAACTACGAGTGGGCGAAGTCCATGGACATTAATTCACTTGGATCGCAGGGTGGTCTTAATCTGCAGGATAGTAATAATCCGCGCGGCAACTATGGACTGTCTGACTTTGATGTGCGCAATCACTACGCTGGAACAGCGATCTATGCTTTTCCGTTCAAGGGCAATCGTCTGGTCTCGGGTTATCAGCTTTCAACGATCATTCAGTACCAAACTGGCAATCCGATCAACATCACCGCAGGCAGCTCGAGCTTCAATGGTGTCACCGGCGTTGTTCGTCCTGATCTTGTTGGCAAAGTGTCGACGCACAAATCGCAAACTGCTATCGCCAACGTCACTTTTATCCCGCAAAGCAACGTCTGCCCGATTGGTCGCACGCTGGCAGTACCCAATGGGTGCAGCCTGCAAATTCAGGGCATTAATGTGTCTACGCCAACCCCAACCAACCCCAACGCCACCACACTTCAGTACACCGGCATCGGCAATATACAGCGTAATGCTGTGTCGGGTCCTGGATTCGCGGACGTAGACCTTTCCGGAGAGAAGGACACAAAGATCTTTGAGGGACTAACCTTCAAGCTCCGTGTGGATGCGTTCGATATTCTCAATCACCCCAACTTTGCTCAGCCGTCGGGAAACACTCAATCAGCGACGTTTGGCCAGATATCCGCGACCCGCTTCGCGACGAGCGATGGCGGATCTTCACGGCAGCTTCAACTTAGCGGTAAGTTCGTCTTCTAAGAAGAAGCTTGCAAGATGCGCCTCGCTGAGTAGCTGTCAGCGAGGCGCATTTTTTTTGCTCTACCCGATCGAGGTTATCCTGAGCAAGGTGACGAATGAGTGATGAGATCGTTTTGCGAGACTATCGGTCGGCTGACCTTGATGCAATGTTTCGGTTGGATGAGAAGTGCTTTTCAGCGGAGTTTCGCTTTGATCGTGAATTAATGCAGATGTTCGCAGAGGAGCAAGGTGCTGTCATTCGCATTGCGGAGGAGAGCGGCGATGGGATCGTTGGGTTTGTGATTGCTCATGTGAAGCGCGTTGCGAAGGAATGGCGAGGATATGTCGTTACGTTGGATGTCGCAGAGCAGCATCGAGGGCGGGGCATCGCTCGAAGACTAATGGAGCAGGCGGAGTTTCGCATCGCGGCTGCTGGTGCACGGTGGATGGAACTGCATGTGTTTACGGAGAATGAGAGTGCGATCCGGTTTTATGAAGGAATGGGATATGAACGGATCGCGATAAGGCGCCGATTCTACGGCGAGGCCGGACTCGACGCCTTTGTCTATCGAAAGGGATTGTTGAATTTGTAACAGATAAAGTTACTTTTTACCGAAGACATCTCCCATTCGGCGAATCTGAGCTCCGACGCCGCGAAGCTTCTCCTCAAAATGTTCGTAACCGCGATCGAGATGGTAGACGCGGTCGAGAATGGTTTCGCCATCTGCGACGAGCGCCGCGAGGACGAGGGAGGCGGAAGCGCGCAGATCAGAGCACATGACGGCGGCAGATTGAAGCGGCGTTTTACCCCGAATTGTCGCGGTGCGACCGGAGATGGTGATGTTCGCGCCCATCCGGATGAGCTCTTGAACATGCATGAAACGATTCTCGAAGATATTCTCTGTGACGGAGCTGGTGCCTTCGGCTTGAGTGGCCAGGGCCATGTACTGGGCCTGCATATCGGTGGGGAAGCCGGGATACTCTTCTGTAGTTATGTCTGCAGCTTTGAGTTCGCCGCCGGAGCGGACTCGGACGTAGTCGGCACCGACGTCGATCTTGACGCCGCATTGTTCGAGTTTCGAGATGAGAGCGCCGAGGTGTTTCGGTTCGCAACAATCGACGTTGAGATCGCCTCCGGTGATGGCTCCTGCGACGAGGAAGGTGCCAGCCTCGATTCGGTCCGGGTTGATGCGGTGACGCGCGCCGTGAAGCTTGGCGACTCCCTGTACACGAATCGTGGCGGTCCCGGCGCCTTCGATCTTGGCTCCCATCGCGACGAGCAGAGCGGCGAGGTCGGTGACTTCAGGCTCGCGAGCACAATTCTCAAAGAGGGATTCACCTTCGGCCAGGGTGGCGGCCATCAGAAGATCTTCGGTTCCGGTGACGGTAATCTTGTCGAAGACAATGTGAGCGCCTTTGAGACGGTCGGCGCGAGCTTCCAGGTAGCCGTGGTCCTGGGTAATGGTCGCACCCATCGCTTCGAGGCCGCTGATGTGGAGGTCGATAGGACGGCCGCCGATGGCGCAGCCGCCAGGCATGGCGACGCGGGCAATACCTGTGCGGGCGATGAGCGGGCCAAGGACGAGTGAGCTGGCACGCATCGTTTTGACGATCTCATACTTGGCGACGGGGTCGGAGAGGATCGCGCATTTGATATGAGTGCGGTGCTGGGCGCGGCCATAGCCGAGTTCGACCTCAGCGCCCATGCTGGTGAGGAGCCTGCGCTCGGTCTCGATGTCGTGAACTTGAGGGATGTTCTCAAGGATGACCTCTTCTTCGGTCAGGATGGCGGCGGCCATGCATGGGAGGGCGGAGTTTTTAGCTCCAGAGACTTTAATTGTGCCGAGAAGGGGGTTGCCGCCGCGTACTACGAACTTATCCATTCTGCCAGTTTACGGAGATTTGGCGTGGAAATGAGTAACGGCGATGGTTCAAGTTGTGGACCTGGCCATTGAACCAAGTCGTACTGTGCAGCAGGGCGGACGTAAGTCGAAATTTATGAGCAGTTTGGGACAACAGCCGATATGCAAATTCAACTCGTAGACGAGCTTTGGCAAATTTGATTTCGTGATGTATTGGCTGTAGGTCGACCCGAGCGCATGCCTTCGAGTTCGGCAGATTTTGCGGGCGACGATAGCTTGGATAAGGCAGAAGAGAAAGTCCGCTGAGAATGGTTGATTATGGTGAAGCCACAAACCAAGTAAGGCGTTAGATCCGTATGGTTTTGATGCAGAACGTAGGTAATTCAGGCTTTTGATTACTCTTGAGCACTTACAAATGGCCTGATTACCATTGCCAAAAATCTTGGGTTACCCCGTATTTCTCTCAAGCCAAATAGTTTCTTTTCGCGTACACCTTGCATAGCGGACGCACGTCGATCCTGCAAAGGAGAACTATGCGACTAAAAACCTTTATTTCTTTCATATCTGTCTGTTTCGTCAATGCGGTCGTATGGGCTGCCAGTCCGGCAACTCCCTCTTCTGATTTCACACTTTCCAGCACGTCCCACATTCCCGGCGCTACTCTGCAGCCGGGTACCTACTCCATCCATGTTGTGAATCGTTTGTCGGATCGCGTCATTCTGAAGGTCGATGCGGCGAATGGTGCTCAACATTCAACCTTTATCGGTATTCCTAATAATAAGATAGAAAAGCCAGCGGCCAGTGGTCCCCTGAAGTGGGCCAACTCACCGGATGGCACTCCATACATTAAGGGCTGGTACTTCAACGGAAGTCCATCGGTCGTTGAGTTTGTTTATCCGAAGGATGACGCGGTCGCAATTGCTAAGTCGAATCCTGCCATGGTGCCAGCTGTCGATCCTGCATCCGAGGGGAAGGTTACCGATAGCACGCTCTCGCAGGACGACATGCAGTTGCTGACCCTCTGGGTTCTATCGTTAGAACAGGTTGGGCCAGGGGGGGCACCGTCTATCAAAGCTGCGCGCTATGAGATGGCCAGCGCCAGCCAGAAGCCGGCAATCAAGGCGCTGCCTCATACTGCAAGCTGGCTACCGTGGGTATGGTTGGTTGCACTTTGCTCACTGATTGCAGCGGCTGCGTTGCACATCATCGCATCGAAGAACCGCACATCCCCTGTCAGCGAAAGACAGCCGCTGCGGGAGTAGAATGCGGGTATTAGCACATGCCGAACGTCTTCTTTGGGCGGCCGGGGCTCTCAGCCTCGGCTATTGCCTTGTAGTAGGTGTTCAGGTAAGAGGATCGCAGAACATCGCTGCAGGTATTGGTAGACCTCAGCAAGCTGGCGATGTCGCTCCTCAGAACGACGCGTCCCGGGCAGATGGGGTGATTGGAAGGATAGAGATTCCCGCACTCGCGTTGTCGGCTCCGATTACATCGGACTACGACGTGAACAGTCTTCGACTAGGCGTCGGTCATATTCCCGGAACGGCAGTGCCAGGTGGTCTTGGAACAGTCGGATTGGCAGGTCATCGTGATTCGTTTTTCAGGCCATTGCGTCGTGTAACTCCGAAGATGGAGATACGACTTGTCGATAAGAGTGGCACCTATCATTATGTTGTTGACTCCACCGAAATCGTGAGCCCTGACAGGGTCGAGGTGCTCGATATCGTTGCACGGCCGGAGCTTGCACTCATTACCTGCTTTCCTTTTGACTACGTAGGTGCCGCGCCGAGACGTTTTATCGTGCATGCTCATCTTTTGTCGGCTTCCCCTGACGGGGTTTTTGCCATCCATTAAGGGTGAGGTGTTATGAGATTTGAAATCCTGGAGACGGTGCCCACGCCAGACCGTGAGATGGTCTTGCGTGCCTTGGAGATGTGTTCGCGAGAGGTCTCCAGCAAGGTCGTGCGTTACGGTGATCGGATTACTCTGCAGGGACTAGGGCCGTCGCCACGAGCAAAGAACGTCCGTGACACGACTGTGTTCCGTGTTGATGCCGACGACGATAAAACCATCATCAGCGGAGAGGTGAGCTTTCAAGCGTCAGCCTTGCTTGGAGACCAGCCGCAAGGTGATGTCGTACGTTCAAAGATTGAAGAGCTATTCAACCAGATGAAGGCGCAGATCGGCATCGATGAACTGCACCCTGTGGGTTCTGCTTTGTCAGTGTCTGCAGTCTCGATCGAAGCAGATTCTGGTGTGACAACAGACGTTTTGAACGAGAGCGCCTCCACTGCTTTTATTCAGAATCAAGAAGTGGAGATTCGGCCCGAGCACTCGGAGGCTGGAGCTGTCGAAGTAGTCTCGGCATATAACTCGGAGTTGGCGATTAATTTCGAACGAAATGCAGAATCGGAAAGGAATGTCCCGGCTGAACAAAACGTTGAAGTCGAAGAGCGAAATGTTTGGTTGGACGAGTTGTTTAGCCAGCTAAAGGCGCAGGGCGATCTTGAAGAGAGGCTGGCGCTTGACGGCGTTGCCACGGCACCTACCACTACGTCGATACAGGCAACAGTTGGTGTCACGGACTCTGTTGTGGCAGATATATCGGAAAAGGCAGCAGATATCACTGTCTCTTCGGATAAGCCGGAGGAGATTATGATCGCCTCCACCGAGCCCGCATTAGCAGAGCCGATTGGTTTGGAGGAAAGCAACGGACCTACATGGGCCGCTCTCACCGCGCAAAATGCTGAGGTGGAACAGAATGTCGATCTGAAAAGGCGTGTCGAGCCGGAGGGCAACTTCGATCTAAAAGAAAATGCATGGCTGGAAGATCTATTCCACCAGATGAACGCGCAGATTGACGTCGAAGGGAGCCCGACAGCGCAGGATGTTATCGGCACGGCATCGATTGATTCGTCCTTATCGACTACCACGGATGATGCGTCTTCGATCTCGACGGAAGGCATTTCGGCGAAAGAAGCCGCCTTTATTGATGCTCCAGACAACGAGCCCGAGGTCATGAATTCGGATGTCGAATCCAACTCAGAGATGGAAGCCTCGGTTGCTGTGTCCGAAGTGGCTGCTAATTCGAAGCAAAATGCCGAAGATAGCCGCACCTCTGAAGCTGTGCAAGATGCCGAAGTGGAATCGAGCATCAAACTACAACCAAATCCCGAGCTGGAACAAAGCGTAAAGCATGCACAGAGTATTGAGGCGCAGCTGACTGCGCTGCAAGAAGAAAGTGCTAAGGCTGTCGAGACAGCCAAAGGACAGCCGAGTATCGATCCGGTGCAAAGCGTCTGGCTGCAACACGTAACCGAGTTGGATCAGCATGCCCGAAAGCCATTTGAAACACCGCCATTCCTAGTAGCGGGGGCAGTTGAAGAGGCTCCCCAAAGAAAGCGATCTGCCAAGTGGGTGACTGGATTGGTTGCGCTGCTATTGATCGCCGCCGGCATCTTCTTTTTTCTATATCGCTCGCGTTTTAGCCCTGAAGTGCCCTCAGCGCAGACGATCGAACAGCCCGCTCCTGTCACGACGGATTCGTTACCCACGACTGAGCCGAGTCATGTGCCTGACGCGAAACTACCGTTGCCACTCACGAAGCGCCCAGTCGTCGATCCGGCAGTTCAAGTGACCGATGTCAGGGTGTGGTTGGACAATTGGGCGGCTGCGATGCGCACGCGCGATGCCAGCGCACAGGCCGCCTTCTATGCGGACACCGTGAACGAATATGTGGGGAAGTACGACGTAAGCAAAGACGCGGTGTTGAAGGATAGGGAAGCCACCATTCACATGAGGAAGGGATTGTGGACGGTGAAGATGGAGAAGGTTGTGATCGTGAGGCAGACAAAATCCGAAGCGGAGGTTCGCCTGGTAAAGCACTTCATTGACGAACCTGTACCATCCGAGATTGTGGAGTCGTTTGTTCCAACTCGACTCAAGCTGAAACGCGTTGATGGAAGAGGGTGGAGGATCACTTCGGAGCAGGATCTACCGTCGTTGTCAGCACCGCGGTCAGACAAAATGAAACGGCCTGAACCATTCCCTGGTTCAGGCCGTTCGATAGAGATGGGGACTCTTGTGGCGAACTAGAGCTCCAGGCGCGAGTCGTCGATG
This sequence comes from Tunturiibacter lichenicola, assembly GCF_051013355.1. GTDB lineage: Bacteria > Acidobacteriota > Terriglobia > Terriglobales > Acidobacteriaceae > Edaphobacter > Edaphobacter lichenicola_F. Next base: position 4,300,735 of record NZ_CP132944.1, read on the forward strand.
GCAAGGCGAACGTTGCCGTCGGACTTTGTAAGGCGGCGTACAGCTTCCATCTTGTCGACGTTGGCTTTCAGCATGACCACTGCGATAGGAATTGATTTACCTGCGGACTTGATGGTGCGAATCGCGGTGTCGCGGTCGATGTCGCAGACCTTCATCAAGACGCGAATGCCGCGCTCGACGAGCTTCGCATTCTTCATGTGCACGTTGACCATGAGATTGTCGTAGACGTAGCCGAGACGGGTCATGGCGCCAGTGGTGATCATGTTGAGGACCATCTTCTGAGCAGAAGCAGACTTCATGCGTGTGGAGCCGGAGATAACCTCGGGCCCGACCTCTGTGATCACGGTAGTGTCGGCAACATCGGCTAAGGGTGTATGCAGATTGCAGGTGATGGCAGCGGTCTTCGCTCCGCGCGCGCGGGCATACTCGACCGCTCCAACGACGTACGGCGTACGGCCGCTGGCCGATACCCCAATGACGATGTCCTTCCGCGTTGGGCGGCGGCGGGCGATGTCGCGCTGGCCGATCTCGGGGGAGTCCTCATTAACGTCGGAGGCAGAGGCGAGAGCCTTGGGACCCCCAGCCATTATGTACTGGACTTGCGAGGGAGCAGTGGAGTACGTTGGTGGGCACTCCGAGGCGTCAAGGGAGGCGATGCGGCCGCTGGAGCCTGCACCGACATAGATGAGCCGGCCACCGTCGCGGAGGGAACGAGCTACTGTATCGATGACGATGGCGATCTCTGGCAGCGCTTTCTTTACTGCTGCAGCGATCTTCGCGTCTTCGTGGTTGATGATTCGGGCTATCTCGAGGGCGGACTTGGTGTCGAGACCCTCTGAGGCGGCGTTGGCGGTCTCCGTGGTGAGATCGTTGAAGTCTGCTGCGCCACGGTTGACGTTCTTGGGTGTCGGGGCCTGCTCGAGCATGGTAAGGGTTGCCATAAGTGTCCTACTGTTCTGCTGGGGCAATTCTAGTCTTAACCTTCTCGAATGCGTCAAGAAAGGTTTGCCACAGACCGGTTATCATAAAGGGTCGGAGGCAGCTTGAAATCGAAGATGGAGATGGCGCAGTGCCGGAACCTGTGGTACGCAAATGAGGTTCGGATCGCAATGTTTGGATCTCATAGATTTTGCGAAGCAAACTGCAGCTTGTGATACATGAGATGCAGCTTTTACAAATAGGTTTGCCCGGCCACCGACTTGAGGCAGCAACGAGATACAGGGAGCGGTAGTAGGCTTTCTGGGGAGTGGGACGTCTAAATGATAGAGGAGTCAGAAGATCGAGTGCAGATCGACGCAAAGTTAGAACCTGACGATGGGCCGGTGAATGAGCCACCACGGCACGATCGCGGCGTAATGCATTCGTGGATGCGTGACCTGGTGATCTCAGTCGTCGTTTCGGCGTTCATTATCATCTTTTTGTACCAGCCGGTGCGAGTGGAGGGAACCAGCATGTTGCCCGTGCTGGAGGATCAGGACCGGCTCTTCATCAACAAGATGGCCTATCGCATGGGAGAGATTCATCGTGGCGATGTGGTGGTGTTTCAGTATCCGCGTGACCATGAAAAGAGCTATATCAAGCGGGTGATCGCTCTGCCGGGCGACGATCTGCGGATCGATCATGGCCAGGTCTTCGTCAACGGGAAACCGATCGCGGAGGCCTATGTGCCGAGTCGGTTCGCCGACGACCGATCTCAGCCGGAGATGTTGGTTCCGGCGCATGAGTACTTCGTAATGGGTGATCATCGATCAATTTCGAGCGACAGCCGGGACTTCGGGCCCGTTGAGCGGGACCTGATCTACGGCAAGGCGGCCTTCGTGTATTGGCCGGTGGACCAGGCCGGGGTTGTGCGGTAGCTGGCCGACGATCCGCTGCTATGCGGTGGCATTATGAATAATCTCGAAGAATGACTTGGGCTGGAGGCTGGCGCCGCCTACGAGCGCACCGTCGATATCGGGTTGATCCATGAGGCTGGCCACGTTATCGGCTTTGACCGAACCGCCATAGACAATGCGCGTTCCGCTGGCGCAAGGTTCGCCAAGGTGCGCTGCGACTTCGCGGCGAATGATGGCGTGGGCTTCATTCGCCTGTTCCGGGGTGGCGACGCTACCGGTACCGATGGCCCAGACCGGCTCGTAGGCGATCACCAACCGGCCACAGGAGCCTCCTTTGATCCCGTTGAGCGCGCAGGCGATCTGCCAGCGGAGAACGGCCTCAGTGAGGCCGGACTGGCGCTTGTCTAGGGTTTCGCCAACACAGACCACGGGGATCAGATCGTGATCCAGCGCTGCTTTGAGCTTGAGGTTGACCATGTCGTCGGTCTCATGGGCGTAGATGCGGCGCTCGGAGTGCCCAAGCAGGACGCGGGTGCAGTCGATGCTTTCGAGCATGGTGGGCGACGTCTGGCCGGTATAGGGACCCTCGTTCAACCAGTGCATCGTCTGGGCTCCCGCGGTGACGCAGGTGCCTTTGGTCGCCTCGATCACGTAGCCGAGCGACGACATGGTGGGGAAGATTGCGATCTCGCTGGCTGTGTGGTCTTTGACCAGAGGAAGGAACTCGCTCAGGAATGCGAGGGACTCTTTAGGGGTCTTGTACATCTTCCAGTTGGCTGCGATCAGTGGCTTGCGCATGTGCAAATCAGTATTCCATTTTCACGCCGTCAAGGGAAGGGAAGAGGGCCTGGACGACTTCAAAGGTGAAACGTCCTGCGGTGAGCTACGGAGCCGCTGGTGGTACCGCTTCTGTAGACGCGTACTGTATTGGATGTCTTGCGATGGCCGATCCAAGCCAAATACCTAGCTGAATCATCGGGGACTCGATGCAGTGAAAAAGCAGGACCGGCATGCTCAAGAGAAGGATGCCGAAAGTCACGACGTGGAACGAGCGCACTACGTCGAATGCTACCCACAAGCAGAAGAGGTGTGACAAGTAGACTCCATAGGAATACTTGGCCATGTTGTAGGTAATACGGTTGACTGTTGGGCTTTTGATCGTGGCGAATCGGGGAAGCAACGAACCCAAGATGAAACAGATCATCCCGCCAACCGCAGTCGACTGCCGCCAGGCAAAGAATGCCATTGTCAGAACACCGAGTGTAATCGGGAAGAGCCAGGACGGCCAGAGTGATGACCGCTGACGGCTCGCAAGCGCAAAGGCAATAACACCCGCCAGGAAATGTGGAGCATAATGCAAGGGCATAAATAGATGAGCGGGTATCCACGAGCCTATCCAGACCGCGAATAGAGGCCACAGTCTGCGTAGCCTCGATTGAAACAGAAATATTATCGGCAGCAACACGTACATTTGGACTTCAAAGGGCAAACTCCAAAGTACTCCGATTATTTCTCGCGATCCTCGCGGCCAAACGTTCTGAATAAGCAACAGGCTACCGACCACCTCATTCCGAGAAGGGTCAAAATTGCCAAATAGATATCGGCCTGAGATAAACGCCGAGGGGATATGAAATAGCACAACGACGGTGACGGCGAAAATGCTAAGAGGATAAATCCGAAATATACGGCGGATGTAGAAGCTAAGCCATGCTCGCGCTCTCGTGGTTTCCGTGGTCAATCTCTCCAGCGAAAGCATAAGCACCGTGCAGGTGTGTACGAAAAAGAACATCACACCCAGGCGACCCAGCCAGTTCATCTCTCGCCCCAATACGAACGGGTGGCCTAAAAATTTCGAGGTGTGGTCGACAACGACAAAGGTCACCGCAACCGCGCGGAGTAGGTCCAGGTTCGTGGATTTGTGCAGAATATTATTTTGCAAGCGTTTTAGGGCACTCGACTTAACTCAAGCTGAATTTAATTGTAATAATTCGTGTTTTTATGTGATTTGGGAACGTCTTTGAACCAATATCCGAACCCCGTTCGATACGCATCTTTTCGTTGTTTGTCGAAAGTCGGGTTGGGTTCCCGACACAATTAGCGAAACCTTTGGTTATCAGTGAGAGCTGCGACGCCGGGGAGGGTTTTGCCTTCGAGGAACTCGAGGCTGGCGCCGCCGCCGGTGGAGATGTGGGTGATGCGATTTGCGAAGCCGGACTGCTGGATCGCTGCGACCGAGTCACCACCGCCGACGATGGTCGTCGCGTCATGATTGCGGGCGACTGCGCCGGCGATCTCGTTTGTGCCGCGAGCGAAGGCAGGCATCTCGAAGACGCCCATCGGGCCGTTCCAAATGATGGTGCGGGCTTCGGTGATCTCGTCTTCAAAAAGCGCAATGGATTTGGGACCGATATCGAGTGCCATGAGCTCAGCAGGGAAGGCTCCGGCACCGTCGAAGACCTGAGTCTTGGCGTCAGGGGCGAACTTATCGGCAAGGACGTGGTCGACGGGGAGGAGGAAACGAACACCCATGGTCTTCGCCTTTTCGAGCGCGGCTTTGGCAACGTCAATCTTGTCAGCTTCGACGAGCGATTTGCCGGTGCTCTGCCCCTGCGCGTTGAGGAACGTGTAGGCCATACCACCGCCGATGATAATGGCGTCGGCCTTCTCCAGCAGATTGTCGATCACCTGAATCTTGTCGGAGACCTTGGCTCCGCCGATGATGGCGACGAAGGGCTTATCGGGCTCCGCAAGTGCCTTGCCAAGGTAGGTCAGCTCCTTTTCCATCAGCAGCCCGGCTGCGGACTGCTTTACGAAGTGGGTGATGCCTTCGGTGGAGGCGTGGGCGCGGTGAGCGCTGCCGAATGCGTCATTGACATAGATATCGCAGAGCGATGCGAGCTTTTTGCTGAAGGCCGGGTCGTTCGCCTCCTCCTCTGGATGGAAGCGCAGGTTTTCGAGCAGGAGAGGCTGACCGGACTCGAGGTTGGCTGCCATCTCGCTTGCGATCTCGCCGACACAGTCTGGTGAGAAGGCGACATTCTCATCATCACCGAGGATGTGGTCGAGGAGCGTACGCAGATGATCGACGAGTGGGCGGAGGCTCATACCCGCGACAGGCTTGCCCTTGGGCCGGCCAAGGTGCGAGCACAGGATGACCTTGGCCTTGTGGCGCAATGCGTACTCAATGGTAGGAAGTGTCTCGCGGATGCGAGTGTCGTCGGTGATGATGCCGTCCTTGAGAGGGACATTGAAGTCGACGCGAATGAGGACGCGCTTGTCGGTCAGGTCGAGGTCGCGGATGGATAGTTTGGACATGTCAGTTAGAGAATACCCGAGGAGGCGGCCCAAAGCGGCGATTGGCTAAAGATATGGGCAGGCCCACCAGGAAGACCATCGCGGCGATGCTATTGAGGAGAACCGGGCCAGTTGGGTGGTTTTTGGGGAATACGTTCGTGTGGGGAAGCACGAGAGAGTACATCACGACGTAGATGAAAGCTCCATAGAGCAGGCCCGAGAGGACAGCATACCGCGTAAGAAACGGTAGGAAACGAGATGCAAGGACAAACGGTGTGGCCCAGACCAATGCGATGAACAAGTGAAGGGCAAGCCCGAGAAGGGCGGTTTGGACCCCGCCAGAGTATGCGGCCCGACCCAGAACGCCGCTTGCGATGGACTGCGGGATCTTGATGGGTGCAATGCCGCGGAGTCCGAAGAAAATGATGGGGTCGAGTATGTCGAGGATCGCCGCGACGACTGCGCCCACGAGAATAGCCTTCAGGACAGGCCGAATGTGTTGATCTGGCATGCCGAATTTTAGAGCATGTTGAGCGTCAGCTAGTCGGGAATGCAGGCATCTGCTTCAATCTCAATATGCCAGGACGGGTTGAGCAGCGCAGCAACGACGACCATGGTTGCGGCGGGACGAATGGTGCCGAAGAACTTGCCATGAACGCGGCCGACGATCTCCCAGTCTTGAGCATGCGTGAGGTACATGCGAGTGCGATAGACATGCTCGACGGAGCTGCCAGCCTGCTTGAGCGCCGTCTCGATGAGGTTGAGGCATTGCTCGGTCTGCGCGGCTACGTCGCCGTCATCGCAGCCGACCGGGCCAGTGCCCGAGACGTGGACGTGACTGCCGATGCGCACAGCCCGGGAGAATCCGATGATGGGTTCGAAGGGGCTGGTTCCGGGAATGTTCTTGCGAGACATAGAGTGAGCCACCAGTTCTGAAAGTGAGATGCCGCTCCGCTGCTCCCAGTTTCGGCGTAGCAACGAAGCGGCATGGTTGCAGTGCGAAGGTCCTAAGCGAACTACAGGCCTTTTTGGACGAGGAAGCTGATGAGATCCTTGACGCGGTTGGAGTAGCCCCACTCGTTGTCATACCAGCTGATGACCTTGCCCGTGTTGCCGCCGACAACCTTCGTGAGCTTTGAGTCAAAGATGCTGGATAGGGGGTTGCCCTTGAAGTCCGAGGAGACAAGCTCTTCGTCGGTATAGCCGAGGATGCCCTTGAGTCCGCCCTCGGAGGCCTTCTTGATCGCCTCGTTGATTGCAGCCTCGGTGATTGGCTTCTCGGAGACGAAGGTGAGGTCGACGACGGAGACGTTAGGTGTTGGGACGCGGATGGCAAAACCGTCGAGCTTACCGGCCATCTCGGGCACGACGAGCTTGAGCGCCTTGGCAGCACCGGTGCTCGACGGAATCATCGAGAGGGCAGCAGCGCGGGCGCGACGGAGATCCTTATGCGGTGTATCGAGGATGACCTGATCGTTGGTATAGCTGTGGATCGTGGTCATAATGCCGGATGCGATGCCGAAGGTGTCATTGAGCACCTTGACGACAGGCGCGAGGCAGTTGGTCGTGCAGGACGCATTCGAGATGATGTTGTGCTTCGCCGCCTCGTACTTGTTATCGTTGACGCCGAGGACGATGGTGATGTCTTCGTTTGTAGCTGGTGCGGAGATAATCACCTTCTTGACCGTGCTGCCGAGATGAGCCTTGGCCTTTTCGGCATCGGTGAAGAAGCCGGTGGATTCGACGACGATCTGTGCACCGACAGAGGCCCAGTCGAGCTTGGCTGGATCGCGTTCCGCGAAGACCTTGATCTTCTTGCCGTCGACGGCGACAAAGTCTTCGCCGTGGGTGATCTCGTTTTTGAGGTTGCCGAGGATGGAGTCGTACTTGAGAAGGTGAGCCAGGGTGGCGGGGGTGGTGAGGTCGTTGACGGCGACGAATTCGATATCTGAGTTACCGATTGCGCTGCGGAAGACGTTGCGTCCAATGCGGCCGAAGCCGTTGATGCCTACCTTTACTGCTGCCATGATTTTCGGTTGCTCCTGTCAGGTTGCTGCGTTATTTACACGTTTCACTATTGTAGAGCGCAGCAAGCGGGCCTGCACGCCATCAGACCGGGATGCTATCACCGGGGCTGAGGTGACGCAAACTGTGGCCTGCCGTGCCGTTAGCCACGGTGGTGGAGATTTGTTGGAAAAGCTGCGTCTGCGGGCTAAAACTTGAAGAACTTCTCGCGAAGAGCTTCTTCGTAGTTTTTCTTGGCTTCCTTCGCCCTTCCGCGAGCATCTTCCTCGCGAAAGTCGGCCGCCTCCCACAAGTCAACCTCTGCCTCGGTGTGGTTGACGGAGGCAAGAGCCTCTTCTTCGTGGATGGCGCTGACCCACGCATCGACGGCTTCTTTGTAAGCGGCCTGCATCTTATCGAGATCGGAGACTTCGGCTGGCATCGTTCACCTCTTTTACCAGCGACAGTATCGCAGCCATGTAAACGGACGATGTAAAGTGCTGAGAAAAGATGGGATGGAGGCGCCCAATCTGAGCGGGTGGAGCAACGGATGGGGTGTCTCTGAAGGTGCGACCGATTTGCGGGAGGCTTCCGCGCTGTGTTACAAGCGTCGTATGCGCGATTTGCGCGAATGGATAAGCGAAAAGATGAGACGACGCCCGAGACGTGGACCGAATGATTCGGAGTCCACGGGGAAAAGCGGGCAGGAGCTGCCCGCAAACCAGCAAGCTCCCCTGAGACCAAGCTACCCGGAGCCCGTGGCAACCCGTGCTGCCGAGCCGGCGCCGGCAAAGGTGGAGCACCCTGTTGAGCCGATCGCCGAGGCTGCTCCCCTGGCAGAGCCATTTACTCCGGCGTCGCCAACTGAACCCAACATCGTGATGGAGACGCAACCCGAGTCGTTGAGCACGCCGCCTGCTGAGGCGACGGCGGCGAAGTCGCCGAAAGGGTATGTCGTTCTCGCAATCGGTTTGCCGGGATCGGGCAAGACGACTTGGTACAAGCGGCGTGGGGTCACTCCGCTGTCCAGCGACCTGCTGCGTACGCTCTTATTCGACGACATTACAGAACAGCGGTATCAGGGATTGGTGTTTTCGACGCTACGAAGTCTTCTGCGTGCTCGGCTCATCGCCAAGATGCCATGGAACTACGTGGATGCGACTAACCTGTCTCCGCACGAGCGCAAACAGTGGATCAAGATGGCCAAGAGCTTCGGATACGAGGTGCAAGCTGTCTTCTTCGACGTGCCGCTGGCTGTGTGTCTGGAGCGGAACTCAAAACGCGACCGCCAGGTTACCGACGAGGTGATGCATAAGATGGCCGAGCGTCTCAAGCCTCCAACCTTCAAAGAAGGATTCGAGAAGATTACGGTAGTCCGCGTCAAAGGACAGCCCGTAGCAGCGGCTGAGCCCGCTGCTATAGCAGAGCCGGCTGCGGAGACCGCGGAGTAAGTCTCTCTTTCGACAAGACACGTTAGAGTAAACCATGCCCACAGTTGGCGTTGAGTTCGCGAAGGTGAGCTACACGCTGGCAGGTGGGCGTACTCTTTTGCGCGACGTCTCGCTTCAGCTTGAGGCAGGGACTACGACCGCCTTGCTGGGGCGCAGCGGGTCGGGCAAGACGACCTTGTTGCGCATGGTCAACGGACTGGTGCAGCAGAGCGCGGGTGAGGTGCTGGTTGCGGGGAAGAACACGCAGGATGGCGACGCGGTGGCGCTCCGCCGAAGCATCGGATACGTCATCCAGGAGACCGGGCTGTTTCCACACATGACTGTGGAGCGAAACGCAGGGATGGCTCTCGAGCTTGCCGGCAGAACGAAGCAGGAGACTGCGGCTCGCGTGCGGGAGGTGCTGGAGCTTACAGGCCTGGACTATGAAGAATTTCACGCACGGTATCCGTGGCAACTCTCCGGCGGCCAAAGACAGCGTGTCGGTCTCGCCCGAGCGTTGGCGACGGACCCAACCGTGCTGCTGATGGATGAGCCGTTCGGCGCGCTCGATCCCCTGACACGGGCAGAGATGCAAACCATGCTAAAAGATTTGCTGAAGCGTGTAGGGAAGACCGTTTTGCTGGTGACACATGATCTTGATGAGGCCCTGTATCTCGCCAGCAGAGTGATCTTTCTGTCTAAAGGGGCAGTGCTGGCGGACCTTCCGGCAAATGAGGTTCTCAGGTCCGAAAATTCTCAAATTAAGAATTATGTTCAGGCGGTACATCGCGCGGTGCCTGCATGACGGACTTCCTGAGGCAACACGGGTGGGAGATCGGCAGACTGACCTTTGAGCATCTCTGGCTGACGCTCTCGGCAATGTTGTTGGCAGCGGCAATTGGTCTACCGCTTGGGATTTTACTGACCCGGAATCGAGCTCTGGCGAAGCCCGTCATTGGCTTTGCAAATGTATTGCAGACCGTACCAAGCCTTGCGTTGTTCGGCCTGCTGTTGCCGGTGCCATGGCTGGGAGAGAACGCGGCCCGGCTGGCAATTCTGGCGCTAACCGGATACGCCCTGCTGCCAATTCTGCGGAATACCTACGCAGGGATTGGAAGTGTAGATCCCGCGCTGGTCGATGTAGCTAACGCAATGGGGATGACCTCCTGGCAGCGGCTGATCAAGGTAGAGTTGCCGCTCGCCGCGAGCGTGATACTCGCAGGCCTGCGTACGGCAACGGTAACTTGTGTCGGCGTAGCGACGATTGCGGCTGCGATCGGCGCCGGGGGGCTCGGCGAGCTGATCTTTCGCGGCGTAGCAAGTGTTGACAACGGCCTCGTACTCGCAGGAGCAATTCCAGCGGCACTCTTAGCTCTGATTGCGGACGCAGGATTGGGGCTGTTGGAAAAGCGATTAGCCGTGAGGCGGGTGTGAGGAGCGAGACGGCAAGTCAGCGCGTCCGCGGGTCTGCGCCACGACGGCTGTCCGAGCTGTCACTGAGTGCAGTCGTTCTCTGTTTTTTGCTGACCTGTGTGGCGTGCGCGCCTCCACGCTCATCACGCATCACCATTGGCGCGAAGAACTTTACCGAGCAGGTCGTCCTCGGAGAGTTGCTATCCCAGGAGATCGAAGCAGTCACTGGGGAGCAAGTTGCCCGAAGGTTCTACCTGGCCGGAAGCTATCTCTGTCAGCAGGCGCTCGTGAGCGGACGAATCGATGGCTACGTCGAGTACACGGGGACGGCGTTGACGGCGATCCTGAAGCAGCCTCTACCGCCGATGGGTCAGAGGGATGCTGCAACGGTGCTGCGACAAGTGACTCAGCTGTATGCTTCGCGCTATCACGTCCTGGTAGGACCAGGAATGGGATTTGAGGACACGTTCGCAATGGTCGTGCGAGGAGACGACGCGCGACGATTGGAGTTAAAGACCATCTCCGACGCCGTGAAGGTCGCGCCGCAGTGGCGGCTTGGCGTGGGTTACGAGTTCGAGGAAAGACCGGACGGCCTGCGCGGTCTCGAGGCAACCTATGGCCTCAAATTCGCCGATGCACCGCGAACGATGGACCTGGGACTGCTGTACCGAGCACTATCGAATAATCAGGTTGATATGGTCGCAGGCAACTCGACAGACGGACCGATACGAGCGCTTGGATTCGTCGTACTCGCCGACGACAAGCATTACTTTCCCCCATACGATGCAGTGCCATTGGTAAGGCAAGACTCCCTTCATCGTCATCCTGGAATCCAATTCGCAATGGAGAGGCTTGCGGGGAAGGTAAGCGCGGATGAGATGCGCGGAATGAACTACGCTGTCGACGGCGAACATCGGGATGTAGGGGACGTCGTGCGAGAGTTTCGCAAAGGGAAGGGGCTCTGAGTTTGGTTGAACAATTCGGAGTGTGAGCGTAACTCGTTTTCGCGAAGATGGCTTCAGTAGTTGAGTTCACACGACTGGAGAGTTCCGATGAGCGAGTTACGAATCATTGCAATTGCAAGTGAGTTGGCAGATCAGGTAAGAGTCACGATGGTGTCGCCTGGATATGGGCATCCGGTGACGGCGAAGGTAGCGACCGGGTTGGGCCCTTGCCGGCATTGTCTGCAGCCGTTTGCGGTGGGTGAGGAGGTAAGGCTGTTGTTTACGTTGAATCCGTTTGATGGCGTGGCGCCGATACCGCAGCCAGGGCCGGTGTTTTTGCACGAAGAGACATGCAAACGACACGAGGAGAAAGATGAATATCCAGAGGCGCTGTTGCCGTTGGGCGCTCTGCTCGACGGCTATGATGCAGAGCAGATGATTCGGCGGCGCGAACTCGTGGCAAAGGATGTATCACCCGAAACCCTGATGCGGGAGATGCTGATGGATCCGCAGGTTCGGTACGTGGTGGTGCGGGATCCGAATGCAGGTTGTTATCGGATGCGTGTGGAGCGAAGGGAGTGGCAGTGATGGTTGAACCATGGTTGCGGGGCACGCTGACGGAGGTGGATTCTGTACGGCGTCAGGTGCTCCACGCTCTGGATTTGGCGAGCGAAGATGTTGAGCGTTGGTGCGCAGGCTTGAGCGACACAGAGATGAATGCACGACCATTCGAACTGGCCCCAGTCGCATTCCATCTCCGTCACATCGGGCGGAGCCTTGATAGGTTGCTCACATACGCGGAAGGTAGGGCGTTGTCAGGAGCGCAGATGAATGCTCTGGCTACCGAAATGGCCGGTGATGCGCTTGCTGAGGAGGTTCTGGCTGAGGTTCGAGCAGGTCTTGGTGAAGCTCACCGGCGAATCATGCTGATCCCGCAAAACAGTTACCAGGAAAAGCGTGGCGTGGGCAGAGCGCTGTTGCCAAGTACGGTGGGCGGCCTGTTGATCCACTGTGCGGAGCACACACAGCGACACGTGGGGCAGGCGGTGACGACTGCAAAGGTTGTCGTGGGAGTGCAAAAGAGCTGATTCGGAGCGCCCAGCGCTCATCCATTAGGCGGACTCAGATCCCCGCCTTTAGGTGGGTTGACTCATATCAGACGGCAGCGTTGAATCGCTGCGAGGAAGAACATGCCACAGATGCAAGAGCTCTACACAAAAAAGACTGAGTCGAGAAGAATTCTATCCTTGGCTTCGATTAGTGCTGCAATTTGCGTCGCTTGCGTAGCTATCCCCATGTTTGTCATTCGACCGTTTCGCCCTCAGGGCGCTCGGGAACTAGAAATTGCCCTGGTCGTTCGTCATGCTGCTCCTTGGCTAGCTGGCGCGTGCGCCGTAACCTTGCTGTTGCTGGTAATACAAACGTGGAAAACCACGCGGTTGAGTTCTCGCATTGCGTTGGCCGGGTTGCTCCTCGTGGCGACTGTATGTGCGGCTTTCACGCACATCAATATCTTCGAAAAGATGTTTCACCCCTATGGTTCGCCGTCGTTTGGAAGCCCAGCAAGCGCTGCGGTCGATCCGGATGACAAGGTGCTGGCAGTCACCTTAGGACATGACGCCCGTGCCTACCCCATCCGAACGATGGGCTACCACCACATCGTGAATGACACCGTTAACGGTGTGCCGATCGCGGTGACGTATTGTACGCTATGCCATACCGGATTGGTGTGGAACCGGATGCTCGACGGGAGGTTGTTGCACTTCCGGCTCGCTGGCATCAACAACGGAAACGCTTTGCTGCGCGACGAAGAGACGAGCAGCATCTGGCAACAGAGCACCGGCGAGGCGATCTACGGCCCGCTCAAAGGAAAGCAGCTTCAACTGGTTCGCAGCAACGAGTTGAGTTTCGGCCTCTGGAAACAAGAGCAGCCGCACGGGCAGGTGCTGCGGTCCAACTCACTCTATGCGTCCGAGTACGACCCCAAGGACTGGGAAAAACACGTCGAGAAGACGCGAACAGTTGTAGACACAGCGAAGTCCGGGATCGGTCCGCATGAGCTGATGTGGGGCATCACTACGGCTGGAGGGAGCAAAGCCTATCCGGTCCAGGCAATACTCGCGACGAAGTTGATTCAGGATCACGTCGGGAAGGTCCCGATCCTCCTGCTGGTTGGGCCCGACGGCACATCAGTCCGGACGTTTGAAACCAGGGTTGAGGGCGGAAACACCGATCTGACCTTCGCCACCGGGCCGCATGACGGAACGATGACGGATGCTGAGACAGGGTCAACGTGGAACTTTCAAGGCTGCGCGGTGGAAGGAACTCTCTCAGGGCGCTGTTTGAAGGAGATCGACGCACACAAGGACTATTGGTTCGACTGGATGAACCACCATCCTGACTCGACTGTATTCAAGAGCTGAATTAACTAACGAGGTGGCCCATCTTCTCCCGCTTGGTCTGGAGGTAGCGCTCGTTGGTAGGCTCACTCGGAACTTCGGCGGAGATGCGCTCGACGACTTTGACGCCTGCAAGTTCTAGCGCCTCAACCTTCTCTGGGTTATTGGTGATGAGGCGGACGGACTCAACGCCCATCTGTTTCAGGATCTGGGCGGGAAGCTCGAAGTGGCGGCAGTCGGCCTCATAGCCGAGCTCCAGATTCGCTTCGATAGTGTCGCGTCCCTGGTCCTGCAACTCATAAGCGCGAAGCTTCGCCATAAGGCCGATGCCGCGGCCTTCCTGCTGTTCGTAGAGGAGGATGCCCGCGCCTGCGTCGGTAATCGTCGCCATGGCGAGCTCGAACTGCTGACGGCAGTCGCAGCGCAGGGAGTGAAAGACGTCCCCGGTGAGGCACTGGGAGTGCACCCGCACGATGGGGGGCGCAGAGTGAATATCTCCCATGACCAGAGCCACGGCAGATTCGACACGCACGGTCGGCGGAGGGACGTTGTCGTTGCAGGCCAACGGGTTCTCAATCGTACCCTCGAAGCCGAGGATGCGGAAGTGCCCCCAGCGGGTGGGAAAGTCGGCTTCGGCTACTTTGGTTACACTTGCGAACGGCATATCTCGATTATACGTTTCAGCACCCATGAACATTAGATTGCCGGAGGGGGCTCCAGGATGCGGAGTTGCGCGACGGGCGTAAAGTAATGGTGTGCCCCCGACCGACTCCAAGCTGATTCTGATTACGCTGCTGATCGAGCTAGGCGTTGCGGCGGCCGTCTCCAGCTCGCTCGCACGCTCGCAACGCTTCAAAAACCTCCTATTGCTGTCGCGTCGGACCCCTAAACAGACCGCGTGGCTGGTGATCATCATCTGCGTGCCGCTAACGCTCGGCGTTTGGGTCCGGACGACAGTGCCGAACTTCCTTGCGGCTGACCTCTCCTTCGAAACCACGATCTTGCTGGGCATTCTGGTCGGTCCACTGGCCGCGATGGCCGGCGGAGCTGTGTTGGCAATTCCAGCGGTGCTGCATCATGAATACTGGGCGCTCCCGGTTAATTTGGCAATCGCGGCCATCTCCGGGGCCTTCGGACGCTTTGCTGACTCTGAGGATGTCTGGTCGTTCTCGCCGATGATCGATCTCAGCATCTATCGCTGGGTGACGCGAAATCTGCGAAGGCCGCAGCTGGACCGGCAGATCTTGCTATTGCTTCTCGTCTCGTCGATGCAGCTCGGCACAAGCATGCTCGGGAGATTTTACCCGCGGCACTTTTTCGAGTTGTACTCCAACGAATGGTGGGTGCAGTTGTTGATCTGCGCGACAGCACCGATCGTCGTTGGAATTCCGCTGAAGATCTGGAACGCGATCCGCGTCGAGCGCAAGCTTGAAGAGCAGGGAAGGCTACTGCTTGAAGCGCGCCTCGATGCGCTGCAACGCCAAATCAACCCTCATTTTCTGTTCAATACACTCAACTCGATCACATCACTCGTTCGATCCAAGCCTGAGCTGGCGCGCGAGATGATCATAAAACTGGCGAATATCCTGCGCGTGCTGCTGAAGGACCGCGAAGCCTTCCTTCCACTCAGTGAGGAGCTGCAGTTCACGGACGACTATCTGGATATCGAGGTGGTGCGATTCGGCGACAAGCTGAAGGTCGTGAAGGAGATCGCAGAAAATACCCTGCATATTGTGGTGCCAGGAATGTTGCTGCAGCCGCTGATCGAAAACAGCATCAAACACGGGCTCGAACCACGAATCAGCGGTGGCACTGTGACCTTGCGGAGCCGCATCACGGACCAGGGCCGGCTCATGGTTGAGGTCGAAGACGACGGCGTCGGGATGGCTCCGGACCGAGACGAAGCGTCGGCGACCAGTGGGCTGGTGAGGCCAGGAACCGGCATCGGAGTCCGAAACGTTCGCGAAAGGATGCAGGTGCTCTATGGCGACCTTGCGAGCGTTGAGATCAACAGCCGCCCCGGTCGCGGGACGAAGGTGACGATGCTGATGCCGGTGCTTGAAGCGGGCGCAGAAACATGGGGCCCGATCGGCGGCGCGGCCGGTCAGGCCATCGGTCACTTGGTCGAAGATGCCGTACGAGCGATGACGCGGTCGTAGTAGTCCTCGTAGAGCGGAATCACACGAGACGCGCAGAAGTGGTCCTGCGCTGTCTTCCGGCCAGCTTGAGCCATTGCTTCAAGACGTGGCTGGTCACGCAACAGCGCGATGGCGGCGGCGGACATGGATTCGATATCGCCTACATTGAAGAGAAGGCCGTTGTGGCCGTCCTGAATCAACTCGGAGACGCCGCCGACGCGGGTTCCGATCGTCGGCACACTGCACGCCATCGCTTCGAGCGCGGCCAGCCCGAACGACTCCATCTCGCTTGGCATCAGCATCAGATCGGCGAGCGGCAAAAGCTCGTTCACATTGTCCTGCTTGCCAATAAAGTGGACGCGATCCTGAATATTATGCTGGCGCGCAAGGTATTCGGCCACGCTGCGATCAGGCCCGTCGCCGATGAGCATCAGCCGAGCCGGTATCGCCTTAGCTACCCGCGCAAAGACCTCAACCACGTCCTGAATGCGTTTGACTGGACGAAAATTCGAGAGGTGCACGAGGAGCCGCTCATTCGGCTCTGCGAAGCGTGGACGCATAGCGCCGACCAGCTCGGGGTTGCGGAAGTAGACATCGCAGTTGACGAAGTTGCGAATGACTTCAATCTCAGAGGTCACGGCGAAGGCCTCGCGGGTCCGGTCGCGCAGGTAGCTGGAGATGCTGGTCACGCCATCGGACTGCTCAATGCCGAACTTCGTAATCGGCAGGTAGGAGCGGTCGAGGCCAACCAGAGTAATGTCAGTGCCGTGAAGCGTCGTGACGAATGGCAGATGCACACCGTGGGTGGCGAGCATCTGGCGCGCCAGCAGTGCACTGACAGAATGAGGAATCGCATAATGAACATGCAGCAGGTCGAGCGAGTAGAACTCGGCAACCTCTGCCATGCGAGTCGCAAGCGCGAGATCGTATGGCGGGTGTTCGAACAGTGGATAGTTCGACGCGACGACCTCATGGAAGTGAATGTTGGCCTCGCGACCGCTCAGTCGAAATGGCTGCGAGTAGGTGATGAAATGAATCTCGTGCCCGCGCGCCGCGAGTTCAATTCCAAGCTCCGTGGCGACGACTCCGCTGCCGCCATACGTGGGATAACAGGTGATGCCGATCTTCATAGACTTCCCATACTTCGTTAGGCTGCGTGGTTCAGTTATTGGACGGAGCAGCGACTTGTTAGGACTCGTTCATAACGTGACTAGTCTCTCGTACGGCCGCGTGACCACCAAGCTCTCCATAGTGGATGAGTTGCGGAGCGTTTGGTTGCAAAGCCCTCGCGGGAATCTCCACCAATAGAGCTGTGCGCTCCACATCACGATGGGTCCGAAGGCGCGTCGTAACCTCATCGAGATCCCTGTCGTTATAGCCGGGATGGCAGCATAGCTCGAAGCTTCCATCAGCGGGCAGGGCGTGAAGAATCTCGCGGAGGGTCTTTCCATAGAGATTACCCGTCGTAGAAATCCCGATAGTTCCGTCCGTAGTCAGGACATGTGCGTTACGGATCTGTGACAGATTCTCGAAGCCACGCTGAAGGCGGCCAACGGCATGGATTTGAAGACGGCGAACGATGCCGCCGTGACCAAGGCCGAGGCTCCACGGCCTCTCAAACGGCTGACGAATCGCACCGACCGAGCAACGCTCGGCGACATCTAAAAGCGGTCGGGTAACTGCAGGAAACATGTGGGTGTGTTTGTGTGTGTCGAGATGAGTGACGTTGATACCGGCGTTCTGCAGCTTGTGTATCTGCGCCAGAGCCTCGCGTTCGATGTCATCCCGGCTAATTTTGCCACGAAGCAAAGCTTGAATGAAGTCGAGTAGCGAGGGACGAAACGTCCTGCCGTCAGGCCCGAGAAGGGTCGGGATGTCTTGCGGTGGCGACGCTGGAATCCCGTCAGTAAGAATAACGTGGCAACCTACGCCGAGTGTTGGATGAGCGAGCGCGATGCTGACGGCGTCATCAAACGCAGCGCCTGTGGCCATGAGCGTCGTGGAGGTAAGAGCCTTCGCCTCATGTAGCTCTACGATAGCGCGGTTGACACCGTGAGTGAGGCCGAAATCGTCCGCGTTGATGATGAGTCGGGAAGGCATAGGATTTGAGCGAAGCCGGTCGATCCAGTCATTGCAAATGAAGATTCTCAACTGGATCGCGTTTCTTTCAACACAGAAAAACCGTGCGAAAACGACCGGAACGCTAAGGTCATTCTCGCACGGCTGTTTGATAAGAGCCACGGCGCGCCGTGACCATCAGGGACTACGGATGGACGTGAAGAGTTGCCTTAAGCGGGTTATCGCTCGAGGATGGCCCAGCCGTTACGGTATAGTCGCCGGGCAGTAGCTGCCAACCATTTTGATCGGTATTGAACACAGTGAGCGAGAGCGGATGGAGCGGGAGCGTGACCTCCTTCGATTCACCCGGAGCCAACTTGACGCGCTGCCACGCCGACAGACGTTTGTAGCTCTCATTTGCCGCGGCAGGCAGAGCAACATAAACCTGAGCAATCTCCGTGCCCTCGTGCGGCCCAGTGTTGCGAACGGTGAAGTGGACGGTGCGTTTCGTATCATCGACGGTCAAGCCCGAGTACGCATACGTGGTATACGACAACCCAAATCCGAACGGAAAGAGCGGCTGCTTGTGGGTCGCCTCAAAATATTTGTAACCGACCTTGGCGCCTTCGGTGTAACGCAGGTCGAACGGCGCGACCTTGTGATATTGGGTCGGCTCCGTAGCAGGTAAACCCTCAAGCCCAGGAACCACAGGGTTTGGCAGCTGCGCATCATCCTTAGCGAACGTAACAGGCAGCTTCCCGGAGGGGTTGACGTTGCCGAAGAGAATATTCGCAAGCGCCTGCGCGCCACCGATGCCGGGATACCACATCTCGACCACGCCCTTGACGTGATCAACCCATGGCATGCTTACCGGGCCACCATTCTCAATCACGACGATAGTATTTGGATTTGCAGCGGCGACCGCTTCGACGAGCGCGTTCTGATTGCCCGGCAGCGCAATAGTGACAGCGTCCATGTCTTCCTGCATCGGCTGGCTTACAAAGACGATCGCGATGGCGGAAGACTTCGCGAGCGCCACCGCCGCGGCAGTGTCCATCCCATCAGCATAGCGAACCGAAGTCTGGGGCGAGTGCGACTGGATATTTTTGAGCGGAGAAGAAGGGAAGTAGACATGTTCCGTCCATCCGGAGCCACCGGGCTTTGGGTTCGCAGCGTTTCCACCAGGCGCATCGACCTGAGCCGAACCGCCGCCAGAGAGAACACCAACGTCAGCGTGTGATCCGATAATTGCGATCGAGTTTGAAGCAGAAGCCTTCAACGGCAGAATATGATCGGCGTTCTTGAGAAGGACGATGCTCTCTTCGGCAATGTGCTGCGCGTCGTCGCGGCCACGAAACGGATCCACTACCGAGCGAATCGGAGGATCGTCCACGACACCAGCAGCGAACATACTGCGCAGAATGCGGTGAACCATGTCGTTGAGACGTGCCTCAGGCACCTGGCCGCCCTCTACCGCCTTCTTGAGCGGTGCATTGAAGTAGTTTTCGTCGCCGGGCATCTCCTGATCGAGGCCGTTCAGCGCAGACTTGACGGTGCTGTGAGTGGCGCCCCAATCGGAGACGACCCAGCCCTTGAACTTGAAGTCCTTCTTCAAAACTTCGTTGAGCAGATAATCGTTTTCGCAGGCATGATCACCCTCCACCAGGTTGTACGAGCACATCACCGCAGACGGCTCGGCAATGCCAATCGAAACCTCGAACGCAAGCAGGTCAGACTCGCGCATCGCTTTCTTACCAAGAAGCACATTGACGACCGTGCGCCCAGTCTCCTGATCGTTCAGCGCGTAGTGCTTAATGTCGCTCATCACGTGCTGCGAGAAGACGCCTTTTTCCAGGTTCCCAGTCAACGTACCGGCGAGGATCGGATCCTCTCCCGCATACTCGAAGTTGCGCCCGTTGCGTGGCTCGCGAGTAATATTCACGCCGCCGCCAATGGACATGTTCGTTCCCCACGCGCGAAGCTCCCGGCCGATCACTGAACCATAAAGAAATGCGGAATCCGTGTCCCAGCTCGATGCGGCGCCCAGGGTCGAAGGCAACAAAGTCGCATAGCGTGCCTGATACGCCGCCATACGTGCGCCGACGGCCGAGTCTGCAAGGTCGATGCCCGGAATACCCAACCGCTCAATACCCTCCATGTAACCTGCGGCGAAGTTCGACTTTGCAGGGACTGGATCGCCCGCACGAAGAACACCCCAGCCGGTTCCATGAACCATCTGTATCTTTTCGTCGAGCGTCATCTGCTGCGCAACAATGTCGGCGCGCTGGTCAGGAGAGAGAGCCTTGTTCATCCAGGGCATCTTGGAAGTATCTGTTTTCGTTTGAGCGTGCGCCGCAATACATCCAAGCGACGTCATGAAAACGGTTGCGAACAGTGGTGAATTAGTGAACCTCTTAAACCGCGTGAAAAATGACATCCATGCTCCTTGAAATCTTTGTGCGACCAACGGATCGCCAGTCGCAGCCGTCAAAATGGTGTTTCCCAGCCGCTAGAGAGTCTATACGAACTAAAACGATATAGGTAAGGGAATTCTTGCATTTCCGGTACGACCGGAGTGGGGAGGTAGAGCCGCGTGTCGGCGTCTTCACCACAGACTAGGCAATGAGAGTCAGATCCCAGGAACACTCAACCAAGGCTGGACTTCAACCCCGATTTCGACGGAGTTTGTAGGAAGAAATGAAGAAGCGTCCTCTACCGTAGATGCCTCTCCGCAGAATTATGATTCGCTTTTATTTCGCAAAGAGATTACCGATGTCGGCGAATGCTTTGAACTCGAGCGCGTTGCCGGCAGGATCGAAAAAAAACATCGTCGCCTGTTCGCCGACCTCTCCCTTGAACCGAATGTACGGTTCGATCACAAACGAAACACCCGCACGGCGAACTCTTTCAGCCAGCGTCTCCCAGACCTCCATCGGCAGCACGACGCCGAAGTGAGGAACGGGAACGTCATGACCATCGACGGGATTGTGATGGGCTTTGTCGGTAGCCGAGCCCGGCTTCAGGTGTGCGACGATCTGATGTCCGAAGAGGTCGAAGTCAATCCACTGCGCAGAGCTGCGGCCCTCGGCGCAGCCCAGAGTCGTTCCATAAAAAGTACGAGCAGCTTCAAGGTCGTCGACTGGGAAGGCGATGTGAAAAGGTGTCAGCGGCACAAATAGTCTCCTGCATTCATCATACGATGCAGAAGACCATCTGCCGCTCGCGACTACCCGCGGTGGAAACCCTGATCGTAGCCTCGAACATAAGAACGACGGAAGGCATCGCGGTACGGTTCATACGGCCCCAGCGCCGAGTCGTATCCAGGCGTCTTGTGAAACTTGCGGTCGTGTTGCGGGTGATATCCAAACCCGTTGTACGCGTCGCGCGCACCATCTTCCGAGCCTGCACGGAAGCCTTCATGATCCGCTCTCGCAATCAACGGTGGAACGCTGTTGTAGCCAACTGGTGGGGGCGGTGGGGGAGGAGCATAGTAAGCAGTGTGCGAGGCACAGCCGGCCGTAAAAATACAAGCTGTGGCAATAAGGGGCAAAGTAAGAGCGGAGCGTTTCATGGCGTCCTCACTATTCAATTCGCGCAATCACAAAAGGAACGCGCGTTCGAATAGATAAACGCTGATGAAAGAAAAATGTTGTCGTCGCCGAATCTCTTCCGCGACCACAATATTTTTTATTCGCTGTCGCTCGGCAGGCGAACGACAAACTTTGTGTTTCCGGGTTCAGAGCTGAACCGAATGATTCCGTTGTACTGCTCAACGATGCGCTGAACAATGCCCAGACCAATGCCCGTGCCAACTCCAACAGGCTTCGTCGTATAAAACGGGTCGAAGATGTGCTCTTGGCTCTCCAGTGGAATTCCGCTGCCGTTATCGCTCACACTAATGCACAGATCCGTATGCGGATTCTTCGGATCCGCAGTCGATTGCTCCGCCCACGTATGCACGCTGATGCGTCCGTGTTGCGGAACTGCGTCAATCGCGTTGTCCAGAAGATTCGTCCAGATCTGGTTCAGTCCAGTGCATTCGCTGTGGAGAGGAGGCAGGTCAGCCGCGAAGCTCTTCTCCAACACAATCTCTTTCTCGCGCAGCTTGTGGCCGAGGATGATCAGCGTCGCATGAATGCTGTTGTTGATATCGATCGTCTGCCGCTGCCCCTTGCCTTCGTACGCATACGATTTGACCGCCTGCACAAGGTCAGTAACGCGGCCAATACTCTCTTCGATGGTCCCGACAAGTTGCATACTCGAGACCAGAGCCTCCAGCCAGCTCAATGCCTCTCCCAACAGCGGTCCATCGAAGTCGTTGCGGACGCGCTCGAGTTCAGCAGCACTCATGCCAATTGAAACCAGCGTAGGAGCCATCTTCCACGCGTTTTCGATATTGGCTGATTCCATCCACTCCGCCAGCGCCTCCTCGGCGTCGCTCTGGTCAAGCGAGTTCATCATCAGCGGTTGTTTCACGGCAAGCGCGTGCTTCTGCAGATCGAACATGCAGTGCTTCTGCTCTGACGTAAAATCGCGTTCTTTGAACTTGAGCGAGATCTCATGCAGCCGGAGAAGGTTTTCCCGCAACTGCGAAGCAGCGCGGCGAGCAGCCGCACCAGGGTTGTTCAGCTCATGCATCAGGCCCGCAGCCAGCGTCCCCAGCGACGCCATCTTCTCCTGCTGCACAGTCGTGCTCTGCAGCTTCTGAAACCGATAAGCCATGTTGCCCAGAATCGCCTTACGAACCTGCGGGCAACTGGTCATCAGATTCCAGAACTGCTCATCGTCCAGCTGCAAAAGATGACTCGGCGACGTCGCCTGAACGCTACTCAGGTTCGGAACGGTCGTCAGCAACGCAAGCTCGCCAAAAGTGTTGCCCGACTCGATCTTTGCCATCGTATATTCGTGCTGCTCAGCCGTCTTCTGAGAGACTCGAAGCTCTCCGTCAAGCAGAATCCAGAAGTAGTGGGAGATCTCCCCCTGGCGCACGATGACCTCGTCCTTGTCGATGTGGATCTCCTGCACCCCCTCCAGGCAATGCAGCTCATCATCTTTCAACGATGACAGAATGGGAACTTTGCGCAGTAGGGCTGTCAGCTCTGCACCGACCGATTCGACAACGTGGTTTTGGACGATTTGGGTTTGTTCGCTCATTGGGTTAGTCGTTCATTGCCTTTCACAGCGTCGCAAGATACTGATGCACAAATTGAATTGCGATGGAGCCTTCGCCGACTGCGGAAGCACATCGTTTGACCGAGTTGAATCGTACGTCGCCTGCAACAAAGATGCCTGGAACACTCGTCTCGAGCAAATAGGGATCGCGCTCCAGCTTCCATGACTTCGGAGATTGCGCCTTCAAGTCTGGACCCGCAAGAATAAATCCCTTGCTGTCACGACAAAGCTCCTGTGGCATCCAGTCCGTCTTGGGAGCAGCGCCGATAAAGATAAACAGGGAACTGGCCGGCCGAGCCTCTTCTCCGCGCGGTGTCTTCAAGGTCAGGCACTCAAGGTGTCCTTCGCCCCCCATCGCGATAACCTCCGTGCCGGTCTCCACCGTGATATTCGGAGTCGCCTCAATCTGATCGATCAGATACTTCGACATACTGCTCTCAAGCGATTTGCCGCGGACCAGCATGTGAACATGATCGGCATAACGCGAAAAATGCATAGCCGCCTGACCGGCCGAGTTCGCCCCGCCAACGATATAAACCGCCTCTTCCTTGCAGGACATCGCCTCAGTCAGCGCCGCACCGTAGTAAACGCCTGCTCCGCTCAACTTATCCGCGCCCGGAACGTCGAGCTTGCAGTAGTCGACGCCGGTCGCCAACAGGCACACGTGGCACGTGACCTCCTGCCCATCCGCCAGCGTGACGATGCGGTATTGATTCTCTGACCGTATGCAGTCCACTCGCTGGGTCAAAAACTCTGCCCCCAGGCGGTTCGCCTGCAGATACGCCCGCTTGGCCAACTCTTCCCCGCTAAGTCCCTCAGGAAACCCAAGATAGTTTTCGATCTTCGAGCTCGAACCCGCCTGCCCCCCCGGTGCGGCGGCCTCAACCACCAGCGTACGGAGCCCCTCAGAGGCCCCGTAGACGCCCGCAGCCAACCCGGCAGGCCCGGCACCCACCACGACCACGTCGTAGAACTCCTGCTGCGCCTGAGTGCGTAGACCAACCTTGCTTGCCATCTCGGTCGAGGTGGGTTGCACCAGTGCCGTATTGTCGCCGAAGAGGATCACCGGCAGCTTGGTATCGTCGATGCCTTTTTCCTTCAGCAGCGCAAGCGCATCCGGATTCGTCTCAGGGTTCAACCACTGGTAGGGAATCCGGTTCCGTGACAAAAAGTCGCGTACCGCATGATCCATCGCAGACCAGCGCACACCCACCACGCGGATCCCTTCGAACGGAGGCCTGTAGCCCTCCTTCCAGCTCCCCAGCAGGTCGTCCAGCACCGGATAGAGCTTCTCCTCCGGTGGATCCCACGGCTTATTCAGGTAGTAGTGGATCTTGGCGGAGTTGATGGCCCGAATCGCGGCTTCGGTATCCGCGTAAGCGGTTAACAGCACACGTTTTGCGTTGGGATAGATACAGAGAGCCTGCTGCAGAAAGTCCACGCCGGTCATCCCCGGCATACGCTGGTCGGAGAGAAACAGTGCGACGATGTCCTTGCGTTCTTTGAGCTGGCGGCAGATATCCAGCGCAGCCCCCCCAGAGGCAGCGCGGACGATCCGATAGTCCTGACCATAGTGACGGCGCAGATCTTGAACCACAGCTTCCAGCACGCTGGTGTCGTCGTCGATCGCTAACAGAATAGGCTTAGGCATATCTCTTTATACTTCGTGACAAGGTTTCGAGACACCCCACGTATGATTTGATTGTGTTTCACGCTCACAAGTTTCAGAAAGTTAATGCGCCCGGAGACGAGGCGCATGCCCCTAAAGTGCTATCAACACAACAATTTGTCCGAATCTTAGACATCGCACCACTCCTGCTGCAATCAACCGATATGGGGATTGTGGGACAACTTGAGCCCGGCAGGAGACTACGGCACCTATGAATCGAATCATTCTCGCGGATAATCAGGCCATCTTTCGGGCGGGTGCAGCCAGAACCCTGTCACTCGAGGACGATATGCGCATCGTCGCCCAGTGCGAGGACGCGGCCAAGCTCTTCACCGCCATCGACGGACTTCGTGGCTCGGTGATCCTTGTCGCCTCCAGCCTGCGCCTGGACCTCAGAGACCTGGTAGCACGCACCCAGGCCGCTGGCAGCCGTTCCATTCTGATTGCGGAAAACGCAGAGCAGGTCCCGGACGATCCTGCCGTACTCTTCCAGGGAATCCTTCACCGCAACGTCGGCGGCACCGTGCTGGTGGACTGCGTTCGTCGCGTCGTCAGCGGACAGCGCTTCGTGCAACGCGCCAACGTCACCACCATGCAAAGCTCCGACAGCGTCGGAACACGCGTTCGCGACCGCCTCACCCCAAAAGAGATGCAGATCGTCGCCCTAATCGTTCAAGGCTGCAAGAACAAAGACATTGCCCAGCAGCTCGGCACCAAAGAACAGGTAATCAAGAACTATCTTCGAAGCATCTATGACAAAAGCGGCGTCTCCGACCGGCTCGAACTAGCCCTCTTCACGATCCATCATCGCGTTCTCGCCGAGGCCGCTGCCAAAGCCGGCACCCTCATCCAGATGAAAACCGCCTGACAGCCGCCTGATAATCAGCAGAAACAGCGTCAAAGCCTAGTTGCCTTTTTCTTGTTCTTCAATTCGCTTTTTGAACTCATCAATATCCAGGCGCGTTTGACTATGAAGCGGCTTGTCCTTAGATACAGACCAGAGTTCATTATTAGCTTGGTCGCGTACAGAGAAAACTACGGGGGTAGGTGATATGTCTATATCATTGCCTGGTGGGGTGGGTCTGCCCTTGGTGTTTGTTGTGAACCGAAGGACCAGATCGGCGTCCTTTGCGTCCTTCAAGATTTTGAATCGCCCCCACTTACTTAATGCATCGTAGGCTCGGTCTGCAATCTCTGCGTGGCCCGTTTGATTGTCAATGTACACGGTTTTTGCCGCGATCACGCTGGCCGGGAGCGGAGCAAGTTTGTCCTTCGCATGAATCGGGGACACGATGAGAACGAGGGCAAGTGCTACTGTGCTTGCTGCTTTCATGCGATCTCTCCTTGAAGAACTAGAACTATAGTCCACAGATCCGTGCAGCGCACACTGCAACCGCATAGCAGGCGATATCATCGGAGCCCCGTCAGGGCACAGATATCAAACTCGGTTCCGTACACCACGCCACAGTGCGGACAACGAGAGTAGCCGCGGTCCGCACTGGATGTCGTCTTGTGGGTGGATCTCCTTCTTACAGGCCGAGGCCCCCGTCTTTACATGCCCATCTGCTCAGACTGCTTCTCCGCCGCAGGACTCGCGTGTCCGACCTTCTCCGCGATGCTCTTAGCCTGCGTAAACAGCAGCAGATAGTCCGGTCCGCCAGCCTTCGAGTCGGTCCCACTCATATTGAAGCCCCCAAAGGGATGCGCCCCAACCATCGCGCCGGTGCACTTACGGTTGAAGTACAGATTGCCAACCTGGAACTCCTCGCGAGCCCGATCCAGCTTGTCTCGCGAGCTGGAGTAAAGCGCCCCGGTCAGACCGTATTCGGTATTGTTCGCAATTGCCAGCGCATCGTCAAAGCTCTTTGACTTTATCACCGCCAGCACCGGCCCAAAGATCTCTTCAAGAGCAATCCGCGCCGTCGGAGCAACGTCAGCGATCACGGTAGGGGCGATATAGTACCCACCTGCCGCGTTCTCAATCGCATGGCCGCCATTCAACACCGTGCCCTCTTTCTTGCCGATCTCGATGTAGTCGAGCGTCTTCCGATAGGCCTTCTCGCTGATCACAGGTCCGGTGTAGACATTCTCAGCCGGGTCACCGGTCTTGATCTTCGAGACCTTCTCCCGCAGCTTGTCGCAGAACACATCGTAGATGTCAGCCGCCACGATCGCTCGCGAGCAAGCCGAGCACTTCTGCCCATTGAAGCCGAACGCGCTCGCCACAACTCCATCCACCGCAGCATCCACATCGCTATCCGCTTCAACGATGATCGAATCCTTGCCGCCCATCTCAAGAATCGTCCGCTTGATAAAGACCTGACCAGCCTGCGTCTTCGCGGCACGCTCGTGAATCTCCAGTCCAACCGCCTTTGAACCGGTAAACGCGATAAACCGTGTCTGCGGATGCGCGACAACAGCGCTGCCGAACTCTGGTCCTTCTCCCGGACACAGGTTCACAACACCATCGGGCAGGCCCACCTCTTCGAGCAACTCAAAGAACTTCGCCGCAATCGTCGGTGCGTCAACCGATGGCTTCAGGATGACCGTATTCCCGGTCACGATCGAAGCCGCAGTCATCCCTGCCATGATGGCAAAGGGAAAGTTCCAAGGCGGAATCACCGCTCCAACGCCCAGCGGAACATACCTCAGCTGGTTGCGCTCGCCGGGAAACTGAATCGGCGTCTTTGCATCGTTCAGCCGCAACGCCTCGCGCCCGTAAAACTCCAGAAAGTCGATGGTCTCGCCCACATCGGCGTCCGCCTCGCCCCAGTTCTTACCCACCTCAAACGTCAGCCACGCGCAAAACTCGAAGCTGCGCTCACGAATCAACTCTGCCGCCCGAAACAGCAGCCCAGCCCGCTCCTCGACCGGCACCTTGCTCCACTTCAAAAACGCTGCCTGCGCTGCCTGCATTGCCCCTTCGACGTGCTCCGCCCCCGCCCGCTGGTGAATCCCAATTACCTCAGCCGGCCGCGCCGGATTCGTCGAAACAATCTTCCCGGCCGTCTTCAGCCGCTTGCCGCCGATGACGATGTCGTACTCACGGCCAAGTTCGCTCTCGACCCGCACGAGCGCCTCTTTCATGCGCCGCTTGTTCTCAGCCGTCGTAAAGTCCACAAACGGCTCGTTGGAAAATGGTGTCTTCGGCGCAAACGCCGGGGCGGAGTGGGTAAGGTTCATAGTAGCCATAACGTGTCGATTCTAGCGGAGGTTTCAGTCTCTCGTCGCTCGTGAGGTGGATAATCCTTCTTGCGGTAATTAGCGTTTGTTGCTGTTGAGTTTGATGAATGTCTCCCAGGCAGCGCGTTCAACACGGTTGTGTAGCAACTTTCCGTCTTCGCGAACGCTCCAAATGGCAGTTCCGGTTAAGCTGATTGGCTGTTGGCCGGCAACCGTTCCCATCATGCCGTTGTTCTTGCCCGTAATACGCCAGAGCGATGCCACCCGGCTCCCGTCTTCATTCTGAAAGGTCTCGAGGACATCAAAGCCGAAGTCATTGATCTTCGATAAAAAGTCCCAGGCCCAGGCGATGAACCTGTCCCTTCCCCTAATCTCTACGCCTCCGGTGGTGATGATCGCATCCTCCACGACGAAGTCTGCGATGGCGTCAGGGTTTCGAGACTTCCAGACCGCTGTCCAAAAGTCCTCAACGATCTTGACTGAATTCATTCCGTTCTCCCTGCATCTGCCTTGCCGACTCAAGCTGATGAGCCTTCACACTCTATTGGATGCTTCCGGACGGATGTTCGATTGTGCAACGCCCGCCTAAGCACCTTCGGTCAGCTTCTCCGTGGCCTTCGACATCTTCGCCGTCCGCTCCAGCTTGTCCCAATTGAACGGCTTCCCGTCAATCGCGCGCTTCACCGTCTTCAGCAGCACAACCGAAAACAGCTGCCGATACGTAAACCGCTGTATCCAGATATGAAACAGCAGCCACCCGTCGCCCTTGCTCGCCGGATGCTTCCGTTCCAGCGCAAACGCCAGCGCCGAAGCCGCAAAATCGATCGCAAGAAACGCCGCAAAGAACGCCAGCAGCTTATAGAAACTGTCCGTCGACGCCGTCTCCGGATGAAAGTGCTTATCGATGATGTAGTGAATCACTCCGCCAACAAACATCAGGTCAATCAGCGGCGACACCAGCGGCAAAATAATCTGGAAGATCAAAATATTCGGCAGCGCAAACAGTCCCATCGCACGATGTTTGCTGATCGCTCCCTTATGTTTAAAAATCGCCTGCAGAATCCCGAACGACCACCGAAACCTCTGCCGCATCAAGCCATCCGCATTCACCGGAGCCTCCGTGAACGCCAGCGCCCGATCCTCATAGATCACGCAATACCCCTGCTCCAGCAGGTTCATCGTCAGGTCGGCATCCTCAGCCACCGTGTTCGAGTGATACCCACCACCCGCCTTCACCGGAGCAGTCCGCCACGCACCAATCGCCCCCGGAACCACCATCACCACATCGAACAGATCCAGCGCCCGCCGTTCAAAGTTCTGGCTCGTGATGTACTCCAGCGCCTGCCACCGCGTCCACAGATTCACGCGATTCCCCACCTTCGCATTTCCTGCAACCGCGCCGATCTTCGGATTCGCAAAGTGCGGCACCAGGTTCGCAATCGCATCATGCGCAATCACGCCATCCGCATCGATGCCGACATAAATCTCCTCATCGATCCGCTCCAGCGCGTAGTTCAGCGCATCCGCTTTGCCGCCATTCGGCTTACTCATCACCGTCAGTCGCCCCGACGCAATATCCGCCGGATACGCGGCCTTCGCCACGTCAAACGTATTATCCGACGATCCATCATCGATCACGATGATGCGGATGTTCTTATAAGACGACATCATCACCGAACGAATCGTCCGGACGATCACCTTCTCCTCGTTGTACGCAGGAATCAGCACGGCAACTCCCGGCTGATACTCCGGCGTCGCATAGTTCTTCCTCTTGCGGAACCGATCAATGATCGCGAAGATCCCGATAATAATGAGCCGCGCGCTCATCAAAATATCGCCGACGAAGAACACACCCACGACAAAGTAGTGGAAGAAGCTATAGAAGAAGAACGTAAGCGAATCAGCCCGCGCCTGCCAGCGTTGATGCGGCGTCAGCGCGGGCATTACCTCGGCCCGTGTCTTGCCCACCAGCTCCGACACCGGAACAATCTCATAACCCCGCGCCTTCAGGGCCTCAATCAACACCGGCAGCGCAGCAATCGTCGCCGACCGGTCGCCGCCGCCATCATGCAGCAGAATCACCGAGCCCCTGTTCCAGGGCCGCGTCTTCATATCCTCAATCTGTTGAAAGACGCTGTCAGTAATCTCCTGCGGAGACTTGCGCGGATGCTCATCCCAGTCATTCGTATCGATCTTGTTGCCGATAATGACGTAACCAAGCGCCTGAATCTTCTCCACCGGCGCAGCCTGATCGTTCGTGTCAGGCTCCTGATCGATCGAGTACGGCGGCCGGAAGTAGAGCGGCTGCACTCCAAGCTTCGACGCAAACAACCTCTCCGTCAGGTTCAACTCCAGATCCACCTGGCGATTCGAGATTTCGCTGATGTCCGGATGCGACCACGTGTGATTCCCAATCTCGTGCCCTTCGCGATACACCCGCTGCATCACGCCAACGTAGTCTTCGGCCACCTCGCCGATCATGAAGAACGTACCCTTCACGTTGTACTTCTTCAGAATGTCTAGAATCTTCGGCGTCCACTCGGGGTCGGGCCCATCGTCAAAGCTCAGCGCGACCTTCTTCTCCTGATAGCCATACTGCTCGACCGTGTACGAAAGTGGGTAGGAGTCCATCGACTCCTGCGTGATCATCCGATACTCCACCGGTATCGAAGTGTCATCATCCATGGTGACGACGCGCTTGCCTACCTGAGGCTTGCGCGTGACCCGCAGAATATCTCCCTCGCCCTCAGTATCGACATCATATCCAGGCTCAACGTCAGCCAGGTCTTTCACCGGGTCCGACTGCATCGGATGATCCCAGATCTTCCACAGCGAATTATCTTCCGAGCCCAGCCGCCACAGCGCGTACGTCTGTATCCCCACCGTACGAGCTGCTCTCATCTGGTTCTGAATCGTGACCGCATCCAAAAACCACACCGTATGTCGAATGCGCGCATCTTCATCATCGTATGAAAAATGCACATTCAGCGAATCGTCATCGAGATCAATCTGCGAGTCGGAGTCCGACGCTGCCTGCCACGCTTCCTGCGTCGATAGATCATGCGACGAGAGTATCTTTTCAGGCGCATCCGGCTTCTTAGCAGCCGTCTTGCGAGCACCTCGCTTCGTCGCAATCTCTGGCGGAGGCAGCGCCGTCGTCCAGTCGTAGCCATAGCTACCCAGCGAGCAGATCACCTTCTCCTTCGGAACCTTCTTCAAAACATTCTTCAGGTTGTCGAGGAACCAGTCTTGCGATGCGATCGGCCCCGGTCCGCTATCGGTCTGGTGTTCGTCGTAGTTCATCAGCAGCAAACCGTCGGAGTGATCCGCCATGAACTTCAAATCCCAATCATCGTCACCAACAGGCGTGTTCACGTAGAGGCGCAGATTGCGCGGATGAAAGTCCTCATACAACGCTGCAATCAAAGCCCTCAGACCGGGTTGCGCATTCGTAGGAATCTCTTCAAGGTCCAGTGAAATTCCACGATAGGTCGGATTTCCCGCAAGGAAGCTATGAACCTGCTGAACGAAGTGGGCCCGTGATGCATCGTTCGTCAGGAAGTCGCCAACCTGCGGCATGAACCTGCCCTTGTTCGGGTCGTAGTTGTTCACCAGTGGAAAGATATCCAGATTCACGTGGTTGGCAACGACTGTGCGCGCAACCTTGTCCTCACGGTCAACTTTATGAACGCCGTTACGATCCACAACATCGTAGGGGCGGTTGTCCTGGGTGTAGGAGGTCAGCTTTCCGTCCGGCGTAACCACGTGCAGCCACTCCGGAAACAGCAAGTCAACCTGGGCGATGTGCTGTTTCAGCGACGAGTAGCTAGCCGGGTCGTCCTCAACGTAATACGCCGCACGCAAACCTTCACCCGAGTTCAGAGGAACGTCGCCCGGCTTTACGTCAGTCTTACGGTGAGCCGATCGATGCAGCTTCTGCCCCGGCTTCACCACAGGCGTAGACTGATTCGCCAGCGCCCGGTAGTTGCGCTTTTGCGCCTGCAGAAACAGCTCCGGCAACGGCTTCATCCGCAGCAAGCCAATGACGAACACGCTACCAAGCACCAACCCCAGCAGGGCGAGTACGTCAAAGATTCGGCGCAGCCGCTTCCAGCGCTTGCGTTGTGGGTCGTAGAAGACTTGTCTGTTCATTGAGAGATACGTGCGACTCTGCGAGCGGGGTCAGTCATCATCGTATGGGGTCGAATGGCCTGAGTCAACGCACGGCGCCACCCACGCCGGCGTCGACTCAACAAGCGAACAAGATACTCTCTTTAGACTTCAACTCTCCTATTGCCTGTAGATGGGTGCTCCCATCGGCGCGCCCGTCGCCCCACCGTCCACGACGATCTCCGTGGCTTGCACGAAGGAGGACTCGTCAGAAGCCAGAAACAGAACAGCATTGGCCACCTCAAGGGAGGCGCCGACCCGTCCCAGCGGAATCGCTCTCCCCATCTGCTTGCGCAGTGCATTTTTCTCCTCGGGGCTGCCGGTAAGAGGATTCCAGACAGGCGTATCGATCGCTCCAGGCGTCACCACGTTGATTCGAACTCCTCGCGGAGAGAGCTCCGCGGCCATCACCCTCGCCATCGTGCGCACAGCGGCCTTGCTTGCTGCATATGCGCTGAAGCCCGGTCTCCCGTTTACGCTCTGAACAGAACCGTTGAAGATGATCGAAGCGCCGTCGTTCAGGTAGGGCAGGGAAGCCTGCACGATAAAAAAAGTCGAAGTCAGGTTTACTCGCAGGATCTTTTCGAACGACTCGACCGTCGTGGCTCCGACCGGCGTCGCATGGGCAATACCGGCATTGGCAAATACCACATCCAGTCTCCCAAATCGCTCTGCCGTTGCCGCGATCGACTTCTCTATGGCCGCGAAGTCCGATACATCTCCATTCATAACCAGAACCTCCGGGCCCAGCTCCGCTGCCACAGCATCCAGTCTCTTCTGGTTGCGTCCCGTGATTGCGACCTTTGCTCCTTCAGCAACAAACAATCTTGCCGTAGCTAATCCAATACCGCTGTTTCCGCCCGTAACCAGGGCGACTTTGCCCGCTAATCTCATCCGATCCCCACTTCTCTCTTCGAACCACCGTTAATAAAGACACTGCAACGACGGATTTATTCCCAACCGGCGAAACCGGGAGAGGACTTCATCCGGTAAATAGACCTTCACTGTTAAAGAACTGTTTTGGATTTCCATCCGTGGCTGTCCGACTCGCCACAGTATTATGCAGAGACATGACTGAAGGACGGGTGAAGACAGGTCTCAACGCTACTCTGGCGCTCATCGCCGGCTTCGCCCTGCGTCTTTGGTATGTCACACGTGCACCACGTATCGACGGCGACACTCTCATCTACGGCAACATCGCTAAGAATTGGATGCAGCACGACATATACGGATTCGCGACGACGGTGAAGGGACTCCAGCCGACCCTGATTCGTCTACCCGGTTATCCCCTCTTCCTTGCCGCGTGTTTTCGGGTCTTTGGCGTCGATCATTACGTTGCGGTCATGTGCGTTCAGGGCCTGTTCGACCTCTTCACCTGCCTGTTGATCGCTGCTCTGGCGCGAAGATTGTTCGGCCAGCGAGCCGCGTTGGTTGCGCTCTGGCTCTCAGCTCTATGTCCGTTCACAGCGGCCTATGTGGCGGCTCCTCTCACCGAGATTCTGACTCTCTTCACCATCACTCTCACGTTCTACAGCCTCGAACGTTGGCGCAGCGCCAGCCTCGGCTTCAACCGGTGGCTATGGGTAGTAGCCGTCACAATGGCCTACTCAGTCCTCTTACGGCCGGAGCAGGGAATGCTCCCCGCCGTCGTCGTCCCGGCGATGATCTGGATGGTTTGGAAGAGCCCGCAGCGGCTTCTTCTGCTCCAGAATCTCTCGCCCGTCGCGGTCGCCGCAATCTGTGTCGTTCTGCCGTTAGTCCCTTGGAC
Source organism: Tunturiibacter lichenicola (assembly GCF_051013355.1). GTDB lineage: Bacteria > Acidobacteriota > Terriglobia > Terriglobales > Acidobacteriaceae > Edaphobacter > Edaphobacter lichenicola_F. The sequence goes on from NZ_CP132944.1 coordinate 4,334,212, forward strand.
AGCGAGGAACTGGCGCACCTTCCACGTCATCCAGCCGCTGGCACCGCGCTCCGCCTCCGACCCCGGCGAGTTTATTCCCCGCGGCTTTCAGCACTGGTATCGCACCTGGGCCATCGACTTCGCCTCCACCGAACAGGTCTACTGGAACTACGACAGCACCGACCTTCGACTTGGCGATCTGCCCACCCGCGCGTTCAACTCCGACGAGCAGTACGAAGCAACCGCCTCTCTCCTCTCCGACTACAACCAGAAAGACAATGCCACCCGGCCACTGGACGATCGATTCGAGGCCATCGCCGAACAGCGCATCCAAGCCAACCCCATCCGCTACTACATCGGTCTCCCCATCGCCCGTCTGATCAATATGCTCTTCCGGCCGCGCACCGAGATGATGCAGATCGGCCTCGACTGGTGGAACTGGCACGAATACCGATCCCAGACCCTCCTTGCCTACGGGATGGCAGCACTCAACTTCAGCTACTTCGCTCTGGGAGCCATCGGCCTCTGGCTATGGTGGCGTGCAGGGTGGGGCGTGCACGGAGCACTTGCAGCTGCAATGACGGCCTTCGTCGTCCTGCGCTGCACTCTGCTCCTGACCCTCGACAACTCCGAGCCGCGTTACACGCTGGAGTTCTTTCCGCTGCTGTTCGTCTGGGGTAGCTGCGTCTTCGCCCGCCGCGCCAAAATCCCGGGCTAGAGCAACGCCGGAGTTGTGCAGTGCCGCTCTCGCTTTTTGTTTGTCATTCCCGAAGGGGAATTCTGCGTTTGGAGTCTTCGAGGGAAAATGGACAGAGTTCTTGAAGAGGCTGTTCAAAAAAAATAGTTGAAAACAGTGGCGCATTTTTCGCGCGTCCTAAAGAGGTCTGCAAGCCACCATGTTTACCACGCAATTCACCACCAACTCACCAGCGAATTACCACGTTAAACACACCGCTTTTTCCAAAACACCCGTCAAAAACGCCCATAAATGAGCATTCCGAGGCCGTTCACCACGCCAGATTTTTTCCGCGGAACTTCCAAAAAATCTAGTGCTGATCCACGGTCGTTTTGTTGTCCGTCTTTATCTGATACGGCTTCGTATCGACGCCTTGGTTGTACTTGATATTCGAATACACCGCGGTCCGGTAATCTTCCGATGGCATATAGAAGCTTTGTTTCAACGAGATACCACGCTCCACATCCACCCAGATCGTCATATGCGTACAGTTATTTCGAATCGCCGGATCCTTCGGCACCAAATCCAGCTTGACAGTCTCTGTACCGTTGATCGTCTCTTCGCCTAAGTCCGAGATATTCCAGGCTTTAGCCAGATCCTTGCCGCTCCCGCCGAAGCCAAGTGTCAGAAAACTCTCCATCTGCGCCTGGTTTCCCTTCGAAGTGACAACTGTTAGATGATCAGTCCCCGGATCGTAAAGCCGCAGCACTCCATCGCGATACTCAAGAATCCTCGTGGTAGGTGAGATAATTCTCGCGCCCATCACCGTCTTCGCCCCGTCTTTCTTGAAGTAAATCGTGCCGTTCTGCGACGTGGTCTGCTTCACAACCTTCTCGTAGAGATCCCACTGAAAGGTCGCCTCAGCAGCCTGAAACCTAAGGCTCGCCGCGTCCATCTTGCGAAGGACTTCGTCCAAATGGCCGGCCTTAGGCTGCGCTGCCGCCGAGGCGAACGAAAGGCCTAACAAGGCGGTGCAGGCCAGAAATAACGCTGTTATGCGACGGATGCTGCTCATAAGTTAAACACTCCCGATGATTCGATGGTGCACGCGCAAACCAAGGCTAACGTAATACCCAGGCGTTGTACGCGATGATCCTGCCCTGCACGTCGCGGACAGGCTCGTAACGCTCCAGAGAGACTTCACCGGAGATTGGCTCGATGACACGAAGAATGGCGGCGCGGCGCTCAGCGTCCGTGTTTGCGCCATTCATGTCATCGGCGCGCACCTGGTAGATGAAGCGGCTGCTTCCACCAGATGTCCCCGCCTCTCGTACAAGAACCTCGCTGGCGTGAAGTGCCACTGTTTCGACCGGTTTGTCCTTGAAATCGATGAAATGGGGCGAGACAAACATGAAAATGAGGATGGCCGTCACCATGACGTCGTAGTGGAAGCTGCCTCGCTCGTAGGCCCAAAAAATGTAATTGCGGATTAGTTTGAACATGTTTTAACTCCGGCCTTGCTGCCTGCCAATGACGGTCTCACCGTTCATATAGGGCATCAGGACGTCTGGAACTTTGATTGTGCCGTCGGCCTGCTGGTAGTTCTCCAGAATCGCGAGATACGTACGGCCTACCGCGAGCCCGCTGCCGTTAAGAGTATGCAAAAACTCGCTCTTCTTTGCTCCTGCAGGTCGATAGCGGATGTTCGCCCTACGTGCCTGGAACGCCTCAAAGTTCGAGCAGGAGGAGATCTCACGATAAAGCTCTTGACCGGGAAGCCAAACCTCCAGATCGTACGTCTTCGCAGCAGCAAAGCCCATATCACCAGTGCAGAGAAGCATACGCCGATAGGGAAGTCCGAGCCGTTCCAGCACTGTTTCGGCATTGCGGGTCAGCTGCTCGTGTTCGGCTTCGGAGTCCTCCGGTCGAACGAACTTCACCAACTCAACCTTCTGAAACTGGTGCTGGCGAATCATTCCGCGCACGTCTTTGCCGTAAGAGCCGGCCTCGGAGCGGAAGCAAGGGGTGTATGCGCAAAAGGAGGTTGGAAGCTGCGACTCGTCGAGCGTTTCATCGCGAAATAGGTTGGTAACGGGCACCTCGGCTGTCGGGATGAGCCAGTGGTCGCTCTCCTGATAGGCGCCAGGTTGGTAGTTTCCATTGTCATCACAATGAAAGAGGTCCTCTGCGAACTTGGGCAACTGGCCGGTGCCGAAAAGCGACTTCGAATTGACCATGAAGGGCGGCAGGACCTCGGTGTAACCATGCTCGCGGGTGTGCAGGTCAATCATGAAGTTCGCAAGCGCTCGTTCCAGCCTTGCACCCTGACCAAAGTGGACGACAAAGCGTGAGCCGGAGATCTTTGCCGCACGATTGAAGTCCAGAATGCCTAGAGCTTCACCGAGTTCCCAGTGAGGTTTAGCAGGAAAGTAGAAGTTCGGTCGTTCTCCCCAGACCTTGTCTTCGCGATTCCCGTGCTCGTCCTTACCGACAGGTACGGAGGCTTGCGGAAGGTTGGGAAGTGCCTGGAGAATCTCCCGCAGCTTGTCGTCGGCAACCGCAGCCGAGGTTTCAAGCGACTCAACCTGAGATTTCAAAGCCTTTGTCTGTTCGGTTTGAGCGGTGGCATCTTTACCTTCGCGCCTGAGCTTGGAGATTTCTTCCGTCAATCGGTTCCGCTGAGCTTTGAGCGTCTCTACCTGGGTTATGGCCTCGCGTCGTGCTTGGTCGACGTTGGCAAAATCACCAAGAGCTACAGCAGGATCCATTCCCCTGGAGCGCAATTTTTCTTCAACAAGGGCCAGGTTGGCCCGTACAAATGCCAAATCGATCATCACTTGTATTTTAGCGTCTTCCCAGCCGAACGCGGGCGTCCGAACCCACCCAATCCCCTCAGCTGAACGCAAGGAGGAGCGCCGGTGTACTTGTCGCGTATTTTTTCTGAGCTATTCACCCACTCTGTTAGTGACAACTGCCGCGGTTTGAATGAGCAATTACATAAGTCAACAATGAACGTGGCCAATTGCGAACCGCTACACTTATATAAAGTATGAAAATGGGATCAGGACAGTGAACGCCACTGCGCGGAGCAAAGGCCCGGATATGCGGGTGATCGTAGCAGGAGTTGAGTTCGCCTCGCCGGTAATTGCGGCGAGCGGAACCTTCGGTTATGGGCTTGAATTTGAGGATATTGTCTCTCTGGGACGCATAGGCGGTTTCGTCACCAAAGGGCTCTCCCGCGAGCCGATGGCAGGCAATCCGGCTCCACGGATTATTGAGACCTCTGCAGGCATGATGAACGCCATTGGCCTGCAGAATATGGGCGTCGGGGCATTCATCGCGGAGAAGCTCCCCAAGCTACGGAGAACTCCGGGCGCAGTTGTTATCGCAAATGTCTTTGGCTTCACCATCGACGACTGTCTTGAAGTTATTCGCGCACTCAACGACGCTCCAGGCGTTGCTATGTACGAACTCAACGCAAGTTGTCCCAACACGAGTCATGGGGGGATGGTCTTCGGGACCGATCCTCCTCAGCTTTGGGAGCTGGTAGCAAGGTGCAAAGCAGTCGCCCAACGGCCGTTGATGGTCAAACTTTCTCCAAACGTCACCGATATCGGTTTGATGGCTCGTGTCGCTGCGGATGGAGGCGCCGACGCGGTCTCGCTGGTCAATACCTTCGTCTCTCTAGCAATTGATGTTGAGACGCGCCGGCCACGCATCGCCAATATCACCGGGGGATTATCAGGGCCCGCTATCAAGCCAATAGCTGTGCGGATGGTGCATGAGGTCTCGAAAAATGTGACTATCCCGATCGTTGGTATGGGAGGAATCGTACGTGCCGAGGATGCCGTCGAGTTCATGATGGCGGGTGCGACGGCTGTGCAGGTCGGAACCGCCAGTTACGCCGACCCAAGAGCAGTCGAGAACATCGCCGATAGGCTAAAACACTGGTGCATCGCCCATGATGTAGCTCGAGTCAGCTCTCTTACCGGGTCAGCCATCCTCTGAGAGAGGTAACGTCGTGTCTCTCGACTGGCTTAGAATAAGCAAGTGATGATTGAACACCGTACTGACCCTTCAGCCCCTGCGACCGATCTTCGCCCTATCCGCCGCGCATTGCTTTCAGTTACCGATAAGACAGGCCTAGTCGAGTTTGCCCGCGTCCTGAGCTCCTTTGGTGTAGATCTGGTTTCAACCGGGGGAACCGCGCGCGCGTTGCGAGAGGCTGGTCTGCCGGTACGCGATATCAGCGACCTGACGGGTTTTCCCGAGATGCTTGATGGTCGGGTAAAGACGCTCCATCCAAAGGTTCACGGCGGTATCCTACATATCCGCAATAACGCGGAGCATGTAGCTTCGGTCGCAGAACACGAGATCGAGCCCATCGATATGGTTGTTGTGAATCTGTATGCGTTTGAGAAAACGTCGCAGCGACCCGGCGTAGCATTTGCGGATGTCATCGAGAATATTGATATTGGCGGTCCGTCTATGGTTCGTTCGGCAGCCAAGAACTTCGCGGACGTCGCGATTGTCACCTCCGCCGCAGATTATTCGTTGCTCGCGGAGGAATTGGCTGGAAACTCCGGTAGCTTAGGTCATTCGACACGTTGGCGGCTCGCCAAGGCGGCATTTGCCGTTACTGCTGCATACGATGCTGGGATCGCGACGGCGTTAGAGAGTATCGAAACTCCTAGCGGTGCTGCCGTCTTTTCGCAAGAAAACTTGCCGACGACGATTCGAGTCATTGATCCGTTATCCAAGGCATTACGTTATGGCGAGAATCCCCACCAGAAGGCGGCTTTGTACACGGACGGGAGCGGTAAAGGTGTAGCGAATGCAAAGCAGCTTCAAGGTAAAGAACTTAGCTACAACAACATCGTAGATCTGGATGCCTGCTGGGAGCTAGTGAGTGAGTTTGATGAGCCAGCCGCTGTGATCATCAAGCATACCAATCCGTGTGGAGCTTCAACGGGGGCAACTGTTGTTGAAGCATATCGCCGCGCGCTCGAGGCCGATCCGGTGTCGGCATTTGGTGGGGTCATTGGCATCAATCGCGAGGTGGACGCTTCTGCAGCCGAGGAGATTGCCAAGCTTTTTGTCGAGGCGATTGTTGCGCCATCCTTTACCCCGGAAGCTCTTGAACGCTTCGCCACCAAAAAAAACCTGCGACTAATTGAAATTCTGCCGGCCGAGACGCCCCGTGTCCTCAAACAGGTTTCGGGTGGTCTGCTGGTTCAGGATGCTGACCGGTTGCGTCTCTCCGAGTCAGAGCTTCAAGTTGTCTCCAAACGCAAGCCCACCACGGAGGAGTTGCGTGCGCTACTCTTCGCCTGGCGAGTCTGTAAACACGTCAAATCAAACGCGATCGTCTATGCGCGCTTCAATCAGGGCCACGGCCAGACGGTGGGGGTTGGAGCAGGCCAGATGAGTCGTGTCGACGCTGCCAGATTTGGGGCAATGAAGGCAGTTCTCCCACTGGAGGGCTCAGTCGCTGCCTCGGATGCTTTTTTCCCGTTCGCGGACGGCCTTGAAACAGTTGCTCGGGCAGGTGCTACTGCAGTTATTCAACCGGGAGGATCGATGCGGGATGCAGAGGTGATCGAGGCCGCCGATAAGCTGGGCGTGGCGATGGTTTTTACAGGCGTCAGGCACTTTCGGCACGGATAATACTGCGGTTTTAAGGAAATGATGGATATAATCACCGGCATGCTGTGCAACCGGCCTGTCTATGCTCCCTGCATCCAAAGTGCGGATGGCGCCGTCTAACCAACGTCTAGTGGTAAAGATCTACTTCGATTCCGTAGGCACCAGGAAACTATCATGACTTTGCTTTTGCGTGCCTCTTCCCTTCGCCATCTTCGTCTATTGCCGGCCACTGCACTCCTATTTGCTGCGCACACGATGCTGGGTCAGGCCTCTTCAGCCTCCAAAAGTACGATCACTCCGACGACAGTTGTTCCCGATCGGGCATCCTCTTACTACCACTATGGCTTAGCGCGGCTGTATGAAGACATGGCAGTCAACGCGGGCCGGTCTGATTACGCAACCCAGGCGGTTGAGCAGTACAAACTAGCTCTGGACGCAGATCCGAACTCCCGGTTGCTTCAGGATGGTTTGGCTGACCTCTACTTCAAGATCGGGCGAATTCGTGAGGCAGTCACCGCTGCTCAGGACCAAGTAAGCAAAAACCCCGACGATATTGAAGCGCATACTTTGCTCGGGAAGGTGTATCTGCGTTCGCTGGGCGATATGCAAAGTCCGCAATCCGGCCAGATGCTTCAGTTGGCAATCACCGAGTATGAGAAACTCGCTCAACTGAAGCCGAACGATGTGGAGACGCATTTATTGTTAGGGCAGCTGTATGGCCTGAACCATGATTCGGCTAAGGCGGAGGCACAGTTCAAAGCTGCACAGGGTATCGACTCGAGCTCGGAAGAGGTTGCGCTTAATATGGCTCGTCTCTATAGCGAGCAGGGGGATGCGAAGCGCGCTGCTGAGGTGCTAAACGCAGTTCCAGTAGACGATCGCTCTCCTCGTGTCGAGTTTGCTCTTGGGGCTAGCTACGAGCAACTGAAGAAAAATAAGGATGCTATCGCTGCCTACCGCCGCGCACTTGATATGGAGCCCGACAACCTGGACACAGAGCGCGGACTTTCTAACGCACTGCTTGCAGATGGGCAACTGGATGAGGCTCTGAAGGTGCTGAATGGGATCGTTGCAGCGGAGCCGCAAGATGCTCAGTCCCAGATCCACATCTCCGAGATCGAGCGACGGCAGGGAAATTACGACGAGGCGCTGAAGACACTTGATAAGGCGAAGCCATTGGCTCCCGATTCGTTGGAGCTGACCTACAATGAAGCGCTCATCTACGATTCGCTTGGCCGCTACGACGACGCGACTGGTGTTCTAACTAAGCTGGTTACAGATTCGGCACATTCCGATGGAAAGTACACCGATGGTGAAAAGGCCAACCGGTCGATCTTCCTCGATCGTTTGGCTATCATATACCGCGAGGAAAACAAAACAGCAGAGGCTGTTGCTACCTATAAGCAGCTAATTGCGCTTGGTGGCGATTACGTTAAGAGTAGCTATCAAGGGCAGATCGACGCTTATCGCGACGCTCATCAGTGGAAAGAAGCCACTGCTGTTGCTGATGAAGCGGCGAAGGCGATGCCGAATGATCACGCGATCCAGTTGATGTATGCCGGTCAGCTTGCTGATACGGGAAAGGCCGACGAAGGAGTGGCTCTGGCAAACGCTCAGCTTGCCGCCACGAAAGGCACTCCGGATGAACGTGACTCACATCTTGCGCTGGCACAGATTTATACCCGGCTGAAGCGCTGGCAGGAGGCGACTGCCGAGCTGAACAGCGCTGAGGCGTTGGCCACGAAGCCGGATGAGAAGCTCTACGTCGCGTTCCTGAGAGGCTCGCTCTATGACCGGCAGAAACAGTACGATCTTGCAGAGGCTGAGTTTCGTAAAGCGCTTGCTATCGATCCTCAGAATGCGACGATCCTGAACTACCTCGGTTATATGCTTGCTGATCGTGGTGTCCGACTTCCCGAAGCGCTTGTTATGATCCGCAAAGCTGTCGATCTCGATCCTCAGAATGGCGCATTTCTGGATTCTCTCGGATGGGTCTACTACAAGTCAGGTCAGTACGCTTTGGCTGAAGAGAATCTCCGTAAGGCAAACGAGCGGATCAATACCGATCCAACTGTTCACGATCATCTTGGTGAGGTCTATGAGAAGACCGGCAACCTCAAGATGGCTGTGGCACAGTGGGAGCGTTCGATGACCGAATATGCTCACTCACTTCCTGCCGATGCCGATCCTGCGGATGTTGCCAAAGTTCAGCACAAGCTGGAAAACGCTCGCGTAAAGCTTGCAAAGGCTACGACCGCAGTCAAATAGCGACGGTCCCCGTTCAAGGCAGACATCGGTTCTGATGTCTGCCTTTACACTTGAATCTGACTATGCCATTCGATCTTCATCGCTGCGCGGTCGTTGCCGACCCGGACGATCTGCTTCTGACTCGCGTATATCCTGCGCCTTTTCGGCCGTCGCGGACTCCGTTCCAGCGTGACCGTGAGCGTATCGTGCAGGCCAGGGCCTTTCGGCGTCTCGCGGGCAAGACGCAGGTGTTCACGAGCCGGGCTTCCGATCACTTCCGCAGTCGTCTCACTCACACTATCGAGGTAGCGCAGATCGCCCGCGCAGCCGCGGCTGCGCTCGGCTTGCATGAGGATCTGGCCGAGACGCTGGCGTTGGTTCATGACATCGGTCATCCGCCATTCGGGCACGCTGGAGAGCGCGCGCTGGACCGCGCGCTGAAGCGTCATGGACGCGGATTCGACCATAACATTCATGCGTTGCGGATCGTCGAGCACTTTGAGCAACGCTATGCGGCACATCGCGGGCTGAATCTTACGCTCGGCGTTCGCGAGGGCATCATCAAGCACTCGCGTGATTACAAGGTTGAGAAGCACCCTGATCTTGCGGGCTATCTGTTGGACGAGCGACCACCGCTCGAGGCGCAGCTGATCGATCTGGCTGATGAGATCGCATATCTTACTGCGGATCTCGACGATGGAGTTGAGTCCGGTCTGCTCGAGATTAGGCACATCTGCGAGCATGTGGACATCGTTGCGCGATGCTACAAGATGGTCGAGCGAGTACATGCTGGTGTCGACGAAAAGTTCCTCTTCAATGAAGCGCTGCAGTTGATGCAAAACGTGCTCACTGACGATCTGATTGAAAATACTGCACGCAATACGCAGGCGATCGGGGCTGATTCGCTTGCGGATATTCGCAGGTATCCCACCCGGCTGGCGCTCTTTTCCCCGGAGGTGGAAGCGGAGCGTCTGCAGGAGAAGCGGTATTTGTACGACACGCTTTACACCTGCCCGGCCCTTGAGCACGAGCACGATAAGGCGGAAGAGGTCGTAACGGCTCTCTTCGACTACTGGATCAATGATCCGGAGGAGCTGCCGGTTGGCCACTTCGATGAGGTAGAGAAGGAAGGGCTCGCTCGGGTCGTTGCCGACTACATTGCGGGCATGACGGACAGCTTTATCCTTCTGCAGTACGCTCAGATCAAGCGCGCTGTCCGTAGCTGACAGGCACCGTGATTAATAAAGTGCCCAGTCCTTTTTGAAAGGCTGTACACTTTCAGCCAAATGAGCTTCAGTCCGGCAAACATCACGGCACTTGTTGTTGCTGCCAGCTTTGCCGCAGGCCTGAATATCTATGCCACCGTACTGACGCTTGGGCTGCTTGCGCGGACACAGTGGGTAGCGCTGCCTCCCGGCCTAGACTCGCTTGGCCACACCTGGGTTCTGGTGGTGTGCGGGATCATGTTCGCGATCGAGTTCGTAGCCGATAAGATTCCCGGCTTCGACGTGATCTGGAACGCGCTCCACACGGTGGTACGTATTCCTGTTGCTGCTTTGGTTGCGTATCACGCCAGTTCGCAGTTGTCGCCGCAGATGCAGGTGCTGGCGACGGCGATTGGCGCGAGTGTCGCGTTGGCCGCGCATGGATCAAAGACCGCTCTGCGTGCGGCGGTAACACCGAGTCCGGAGCCTATTTCTAATATTGCGCTGAGTACTACCGAGGATGCGGCAGCGATCGGTCTTACATGGTTTGCGACCCACCACCCGTTTATCGCAGCTTCGATCGCGGTGATTTGTCTGGGAGCCGCGGTTTTAGCTGCGCGTGCGCTGCTTCGGGCGATACAGAAACCCTTGCGGTGGCTGCTCGGTACCGATCTGGAGGAGACGAAGACTCCGATTGAGCCGACTCCTTGAGTGATGCGTCAGGAACAGGGGGTGGCCCCGGGGGTATCTATGTTAACTCATCCATTTGCAATAACTTACTGAAGTGGCTCCTTCTAAAATCGTCATTCTAAATATCTTGCAGGCAAATACGTCTTAACAAAGAGGTTGCGGTGCGGCTTTACTTGAAGCGATGTTCCTGATGGTGTATTGGTACGCCATACAGCAGATTCCTCCGCTTTGCTGCGGAATGACAACAAAAAGGAAAACAAAGCTATATACCGCATTCTGCTCTAACGTTATGCGTGATATTGAGCGTCCGTAACCTGCTCCATCCAGTCAACGACTTTGCCATCGAGTTTTTCCTGAACGGCGATGTGAGTCATGGCAGTGGTTGGTGTTGCCCCATGCCAATGCTTTTCGCCGGGTGAGAACCAAACGACATCTCCGGGGCGGATCTCCTCAACTGGTTCGCCTTCTCGTTGCGCCCAGCCCAAGCCGGCGGTGACGATCAAAGTCTGCCCGAGCGGGTGTGTGTGCCATGCGGTACGGGCGCCTGGTTCGAAGGTGACGCTGGCACCCTGGACGAGCGCCGGATCTGGAGCCTGAAAGAGCGGATCGATCCGCACCGTGCCCGTGAACCAATCGGCGGAGCCTTTGACAGAGGGTTGTGAGCCGCAACGTTTAATCTGCATAGTTCTATTATAGTGAGCTACCTATAACTCATACGCCACGGCTATGTTGCTGTTGATACTGGGGTTGATAGCTTTATGGGCTTGACAGCGAGGAAGCGCCGGTTTTTCGCGAGTCAAGAGCCGAGGACTTCGGAGCAGATGGCGGCAGAACGTAGGAGACTCGGCCGACTTGGGGTGGATTCGGCTGGGTTGAAGAAAGCGGTTCGCGCTTTCGCGCGAATAACCCACCCTTTGCGGTAAGACTGCAAAGGATGGGCCACCCTATCCTTGAGGCCACCCTATTATTGAGGCCACCCTATCCTCGGGGCCACCCGATTCTTGGGAGCTTTTTTCGGTGTTATCAGGGGCGCGGGCTGCTTAGCGGAGGTTGGGTTAGTTGGATTTGGAATAGTTTGGCGGGGTCTAGGTAGCTGCCTTGCCAGCGTACTCCCAGGTGAAGGTGAGGGCCGGTGGCACGACCGCTGGCGCCGCTCAATGCGATGAGTTGGCCACGGTGAACCTTTGTGCCGACCCTCACTTCAATCTTCGAGAGATGCATGTAGACGCTCATCAGGCCGAGGCCGTGGTCGATGACGACGCAACCTCCTTCAAAGTAGAGCGGCTTCGCAAGGACGACTCGTCCTGAGTTGATTGCGGAGACCGGGGTGCCCGTCTTTGCGTGATAGTCGAGGCCGCGATGTACGCTGGCTAGCTTTCCGTTGAAGATGCGTTGGCTGCCGAAGGAGTCCGTCATGGGAGCGACGCGGAGTGGTGGAAGGAAGTTGGAGGTCCACCCTGGCTTCGAGGACGATTGGGCAAAGGCTTTGTCTTTTACGATCTTGTCAGCGGCAATGATCTTTAGAGCTGCGGCGTTTGGTTCGACAAACTTGTCCGGCACGGTGAGAGGCACTTTTTCGTAGGGAGCTTCTGTTATCTCGAGGTCTTGTTGAAGCGTTCGGTGCGTTGATTCGGTGGGATCGATCTCGATTGCGAGGGGGTAGTGACCTGGGGTTGTCTCTATGTCGACTCCTGCGAGCGAAGACCAAGTTTGATGATCGGTGTTTGGAAAAAATAGGATCGGGTGACTTTGCCATGTGCCTGTGACTACAGATGCTTTGTTGTGCAGCACAACGGTGAGGAGGAAGGGCGATCCGTTCTGCAAGGCTGCAGGGGTGATGGCGATCGAGTCTTGACTGACTGGATTGGCGGATGGTGCGAGCGGGGCTGCGAAGAATGTCGCTGTTGCGAGAGCCAGGATACGCAGGATCATGAGAACTGAAGTCTAAGGTAAGTGCGAGCGTTTGAATGAAGTAATTGCTATGGAACCGTTGGAGCGCATGGCGGCGAGAGGCGAAGCACTGCGATGCGGTGATATTCTAGCCAAAATCAGTACGAATGAGGCCTCCGCTTTTCATGTCCAACCCTGGCAATCCCGATCACGAATCTTCTCTTGAATCCGCTGAGTCTACCGAATCTTTCGACACGATCCTTTCGCAGTATGAACAGACTCATTCGCGTCGATCCGGTGAGGGCGGCAAGCAGATATCGGGGACTGTTGTGTCGGTTACTGCTGATTCGGTGATCGTCGATATTGGGTATAAGACTGAGGGTGTGTTACCGCTTGCGCCGTTTCAAGCGGCTGGTGAGGCTGTGGAGACTGGCACTAAGTTGCTGGTGTCGGTGAAGGGGCGCAACGAAGAGGGATACTACGAGCTTTCGCGCCTGCGGGTGGAGCAGCCGAAGGACTGGAGCGCGCTGGAGAAGGCGTTCGAGGATAAGGCTGTGATCGTTGGAACGGTCACGGGTGTGGTGAAGGGCGGCCTGACGGTGGATGTTGGGGTGCGTGCGTTTATGCCGGGTTCGCGGAGTGGAGCGCGTGACGCGGCTGAGATGGAGAAGCTGGTTGGGCAGGAGATTCGCTGCCGGATTATCAAGCTGGATGCGGCGGAGGAGGATGTCGTCGTTGACCGGCGCGCGGTTGCGGAGGAGGAAGACCGCTCTACGAAGGAGCGTCGCTATGCGGAGACTCAAGAGGGCGATGTGATCTCTGGTACGGTGCGTAGTCTGACTGATTACGGCGCGTTTGTCGATATCGGTGGCGTGGATGGGTTGTTGCATATCAGCGATATTGCGTGGAGCCGCGTGGAGAAGCCAGCGGATGTGTTGACGGTGGGACAGCAGATTGAAGCGAAGGTGTTGAAGGTTGAGGCGGCGGGGAAGCGTATTTCGCTGGGGATGAAGCAGCTTCTGCCGCATCCGTGGGATGCAGTGGCAGGGAAGTATGTGACCGGGGAGCGCGTGCGTGGCACGGTGACTCGGGTGACCGACTTTGGTGCGTTCGTTGAACTGGAGCCGGGGATCGAAGGGATGGTGCATATCTCGGAGATGTCGTGGGCGAAGAAGGTTAGGAAGCCCGGCGATATGGTGAAGCGCGGGGATGTCGTCGAGGTGATGATTCTTGGCGTGAATGTTGAGGAACGCAGGATGTCGCTAGGGCTGAAGCAGACGCTGGGCGATCCGTGGATCGAGGCGGCGGAGAGATTTACGGCGGGTTCGCAGGTGGAGGGGCCGGTTGTGAGCTTTACGAAGTTTGGCGCGTTCGTGCAGCTGGCAGAGGGCGTTGAAGGGATGATCCACGTGAGTGAGATCAGCGCTGAGAAACGGATTGAGCGGCCGCAGGATGTGTTACGCGTGGGCCAGGTGGTGAAGGCGAAGGTGCTCGAGTTCGATAAGGAGAAGCGGCAGCTGAAGCTGAGTATGAAACAGTTGGTGCCGACGGGTCTGGACGACTATATCGCCGAGCATGCGCAAGGGGATGTGGTTTCGGGACGCTTGATCGACATCTCGGAGGAGCATGGGACGGTGGAGCTGGGCGAGGGGATTCGCGCGCGGGGGCGCCTGGTGGTGGAGGCTGCGGCGCCGGAGGAAGCGAAGGCATCGGCTGTCGATTTGTCATCCTTCAGCTCAATGCTGGCGGCTCGTTGGAAGAATGGACCCGCTGCGAGTGAGGCAAAGGCTGAGCCGGTTCGTGTGGGGCAGATTCGACGCTTCCGGATTGCGTTGCTCGATCGCGAGGCAAAGAAGATTGAAGTTCAGCTGGTGTAGGAAAATAAATAATAAGAATTAATTCTTGATAGCAGGTGGCGTGTAAGCTGCGCATTTTCAGTGTTTTTTCTGTTGATTGATGATGCTGCGAGGCGTGCGAAACGCACAGTCTTGACGGCCTCGCGGTCACATGCATGTAACGTCTTGGGATATATTAGATTCATCGTGCTGAGCCCATGGCCAAGACCGAGTATGCAAAGTTCGTGGAGGCTTCTCCTCGCTCTGCTTTGTGTGTTTCTGGTTGTTGCGACCGGGACGATCCAGGTAGTACACGCCCACCCAGTTGGGGATATCTCGCATGCAGACTGCTCACTCTGCGCCACCGCACATGTAACAGTGCAGGTGGTCGAGCCGCCTGTGACACTCTTTGTCACGGCCGTCGTAACAGATGTTGAAGCGTTTGTTTCGCCTATGCGGAACAAGACCTTCTCCACGTTTGCACTCTTCACCCGACCACCGCCTGCTGACACAGTTCTCGCCTAGAACGAAAGTCAAAAAAACAGGTCTAATCAAGGGGGTAGTGTATGCACACGTCAATACGACGGGTCATCTTCGCAGCATTTGTTATTTTGTTTGCACTTGGCAGTTCAGGTGTGTGGGCGCAGTCGGCCGGAAACGCGGGCACGATCTACGGTACTGTAACGGATTCAACTGGCGCCATCATTCCGGAAGCGACTGTGACTGCCGAGAATCCAGTTAGTGGTTACAGCAGGATTACAACGTCCGATAGCGCGGGGAAGTTTCAATTTACCAACCTGCCGCTCAATCCGTATCACGTTAGCGTGGTGGCGAAGGGGTTTTCCAAAAGCGTTCAGGATGTTGTGGTGCGTTCTTCGGTGCCGGTAACCATTAAAGCCAGCTTGAATGTGGGTGCGGCTTCGACGGTGATCGACGTTACGGGCAATGATCTTGTGGAGGATGATTCGACCTTTCACACGGACATCGATCGTGGACTTTTCAATAAGCTTCCGCTGGAGAGCCAGTCTTCTTCTCTCAGTTCTCTGGTGACGTTGTCGTCGCCTGGAGTTGCTGCGGACTCGAATGGGTTGTTTCATGGGCTTGGCGATCATGCGTCGAACTCCTTTTCGATTGACGGCCAGCCGATTACAGATCAGCAGAGCAAAGTTTTCTCGAACCAGATTCCCTCGAACTCGATCCAGTCGATTGAGGTGATCTCGGGCGCTCCGCCGGCGGAGTTTGGTGGCAAGACTAGCCTTGTGATCCAGGTGACGACACGGTCGGGTCAAGGAGTCACGAAGCCAACAGGCAGCATTTCGACTTCGTACGGCACGTTCGGTTCAGCGACTGGCGCGATTGATCTTAGCTATGGCGGGAAGAACTGGGGAAATTTCATCGAAGTCGATGGTTTGAACACTGGGCGCTTTCTCGATCCACCGGAGTTCACTGTGTTTCACGACAAAGGCAATGAGGTTAACGTCTTCGATCGCATCGACCGCCAGCTGACTGCTGTCGACTCGATTCATCTGAATCTGAACTACAGCCGGTCGTGGTTTCAAACGCCGAACGCCTTCGATAATTTAAATGTTCAGAACGTGGTCAGTGGCGGCGATGGAGCGAACCCAATCTTTGGGAACGTTGGCAATACCGATCAGCGTTCGAAGATCGGCACGTTTGATATCTCACCGACGTACACGCGCACGATTGGAGCAAATTCAGTCTTCAACTTTGGTCCATATATCCGCAAGGATCAGTATGACTACTATCCGAGCGGGAATCCTCTGGCCGATCTGGGACCGCCAAATCTGCAGAACCAGACCATCTCTCAGACTCGTTCGCTGACGAATGCAGGTGTGCACACCGATCTTTCGTATGCGAAGGGAATCAACAACATCAAGATTGGCGCTAACTACTCGCAGACCTTCCTGCGTGAGAGCGACACTCTGGGCCTCGTATCCAATACTTTCAACTCGCCTTGTACCGATGCTGCGGCGAATCCGGTGAATGGATTCAGTGATCCATCGCAGTGCCTGGCAGCGGGTTTCTTTCCGAACGACGGCGTACTCGCTGGGGCGCTGAGATCTCAAACCCTCGCTTTCAATCCTGTGCTGCTGCCGTACGATCTGACTCGCGGAGGCGGCCAGTTCAACTTTATTGGCCGTACCGATGTGAAGGAGTTGGCTCTGTACGTTCAGGACCAGATCAAGGCCGGCAACTGGCTCTTCAATGTCGGTATTCGCGGCGATCTTTATAACGGTTTGACGATTGCACGTCAGGCAGAACCTCGTGTGGGTGTTGCTTACAGTATTAAGCCGACCAATACCGTTTTGCGCGTCTCTTACGCGCGAACACTAGAGTCACCCTTCAACGAAAATCTTGTGCTTTCAAGCCAGGGATGCGGGAATGAAGTGCTTTCTCCATTGCTGCTCTGTACGTCTGGCGTGTCGGGAAATCTTCAGCCTGGGTTCCGTAACGAATTTCATGCTGGAATACAGCAGGCCTTCGGTAAGAATCTAGTCATCAGCGGTGATTACATCTGGAAGTACACCCACAACGCCTTCGACTTCAGCGTGCTCGGTAATACGCCGATCACGTTTCCGATCGACTGGCATAACTCGAAGATTCCTGGCTTTGCACTTCGTGCGGATGTCCCGAACTTTCACAACCTTTCGGCCTTCGTCGTTATGTCTTCAGTGGCTGCGCGGTTCTTCCCGCCGCAGGTTGCCGGTGCCGGCGCGACTGTTGGAAACGGCGGATTCCCCTTCCGCATCGACCACGATGAACGCTTCAACCAGACGACGCACCTTCAGTATCAGATCCCTGGAAAACATACTCCGTGGGTCGGATTCAACTGGCGATTTGACAGCGGTCTGACGGCTGGCTCGGTGCCTTGCTACAACGTTACGGATCCGAACAGTTTGTGCAATCCTGCGAATGGTGGGCCTTCGATCACGATCAACGGTCAACCGGGAATCGATCTCAGTGGCTTGACGCCGGATCAGCAGTTTCAGGCTGGTCTTACCTGTAACGGTGTTGCGGCGACTCCGACCCAGGGCATTGTGACCAATGGTCAGCCTCAGTGCCTGGCTTCAGAGCTGACTTCCAAACTGGTATCGATTCCTGCGCCAGGTACGGAAAATGATGATAAGCATCCACCACGTATCGCGGAGCGGAGCTTGTTTGATGCTTCGATTGGCCAGGACAATCTCTTCAACGGCGATAAGAACAAGTGGAGTCTTCGTCTGACTGGCGTAAACATCACCAACAAGTACGCTTTGTATAACTTCCTTTCGACGTTCAGCGGTACGCACTATGTAACACCGCGTGCTTTGACGGCGGAGCTTGGGTTCCACTTTTAGAAGCAATACTTGAATACAAATGGGCAGCAGGAGTAGATCCTGCTGCCCATTTTCTTTTGTGATGGGCTTGTCGTAGTACGAACTACTCCGCTGTCTGCAGCTTCGATTGTTTGGCGAGGTCTTTGAGGGTCTCTTTGCTCAATGCTTTTTCGTGGAGGAGAAGTTCGGCTGCGCGAACGCGAGGGGTTCCGTGGAACCAGTCCTGAACGATGTTGTTTTTGAGTAAATTGGTTACCGCGAGGAGGCACATTCCCTGATGATGAGCCATCCAGGATCTGACCAACTGGGGCTGATGACCCTCTGTGTAGTCGGCTGCTTCGTAGAAGCCGTATGCGCCCATCCAATCGAGTGAGGCCATGCGGCGAAGATTTGCGATGGCGTCTTTGCGCAGAAGGGGAAGAGCTAGGAAGCTCGAGTAGGGAGAGATGACGGGGCCATCTTCTGCACCATATTTGAGAGCTAGTTTTGGAATGCCCCAGGCCTGATAGCCGTATCTGCCTTGGGGGTCCATCTTCGAGAAGCCTGACTCGGAGATTCCCCAAGGGATGTTGCGGACGTGCTCTCTCTGAATACGTACGGCCGACTCGAGCGAGCGCGCGATGAGCGTGTCGGGAAAGGTGCGCATCCAGAGGGAGGGCATCATGTACTCGAACATCGTTCCGGTCCACGAGAGAAGGGCCGCGCGACCGTTGACCAGAACGTGTGAGCGGTCGAGACGGAACCACGATTGCTGCGGTATGTCCCCTTTGGCAACGGCGATGAACGATGCAATGCGCGCTTCGGAGGCGAGAAGGTCGTAGCAGGCCGAGTGTAGTTCGTGAGTGACGCCGTCGTAGCCGATAGAGAGGAGTTGACGCGATTCGACTAAGAGGAAACCGTACTCCATGGCGTCGGCGTGTCGCTCCGCTTCGCCTGCGACTGTGAGTAGATCGGCCTTGAGCTTAGCGAGGTTTCTGGCCGCTTCAGACAATAGCGATTGCAGCGTTGAAGCAGAGACTGCAAGAGGTGAATCCTTGGGCACATCATGGAGTGTGGCAGAGATCTTCGAGTCCAGGTCGGCAATATATTCGGCGGCATCCTGCAGAGTAGGAATTTGCTTGTCAGCAGGTTCGTTGAGATGAGGCGACGCGAAGAGTTCTCCGAATTGTGGGAGAAGCCAAGGTGCGTATTGCTCTGCGAAGCGAATAAAGGCTGCGTTGCGATTCGATACTTCGCCTGCGATCCACGCCTCGTTGGTAGCGCTTGAAGGATTGGTGGGATGTGTGGGTTGTGCAGCTTTCTCCTGCATTGATTTGAGGTGAGAGCGCACTGACGTTGCGGGTGTAGTGATAGTGGATGGAGTTGTATTGGCAGTCGAGTGTTGCATCTGCTTGAGAGTGGTGAGGATCTCTGGGCTGAGGAGAGGGCGTTTCAAGAGATCTAGCGCGCCGGTGTGCAGCGTGTAAAGGGATGCGGCAAGGTTGCCACTGTCAACCGCTGAGACTGTGAGTGGGGCGATTGGCTTCAGGGTCTCAATGTCGTACCAGTTATAGATGTGACCGCGCTGCTTCTCGAGCCGGTCATAGGTGGTGAGTGTGCCGAGTGTGGCCTGCACAAATTCGGAGAGTGTGAGAAAGCCAAACTCGTACGCGGCCTGGCGAGCGTTGAAGAGCATGCCGAGGTTGGTGGGGGAAAGCTTGCGGATCTGAAGGGTGTTCTTCTCTTCGACGTTATCCGGGATGAGCCAGTGATTTTCTTCGCCGCCGAACTCGTGGAAGTAGCGCCAGATGTAAAGGGCTTGCTGATGGAGGAAACGGCTATCTTCCGAGGTGAGGGGGCCTTCTTCCTTGAGGGGAGGAAGATTGAGCCAGATGGCGACGAGCGGCGCGATGATCCACAGTAGCAGCACGGGAGACGCCGCAATAAGAGACCGGACATTTGTGAGGCCAAGAGCCAACGCGATGAGCAGAGCGACGACGGGTGAGAGTTGAAGGTAGACGTCGAGCTGCGTTTTAGAGCCACCGGATTCGGCTTGCGCTGCCGTCTCCCACTCCAACAGATGTTTGCCAGACACGAGGCTGCGGCTTAGTGAACGAACGATCGCATCGAGCGCGAGAAACATGTGATGCGGAAGGAAGGTGAGGTTGAGGATTGTGAAGCCGAAGGAGGTTGCGAAGGTTTTGAAGCCTTCGCGAGCGCCTACGAAGCTTAGTTTCAGGAGCGCGCGGCCAAGGTTGAAGCCTAACTGAACGAGGACTGGGAGAAGCAGAAGAACAAGGCCGGCGATGGTCCAGTAGAGCGCTCCGCCGGGAAGAACGAACCATCCGAGGAGGAAGAGAAGAAAGGTTACTGGTTCGACTAAGCTGCGGCGGAGGTTGTCGAAGATCTTCCAACGAGAGACGGTGTTGATGGGATTGGCAACGAGTTTGCCGGACTCGTCGGGCACGTTGCCAAAGAGCCATCGTGCGATCTGCCAGTCGCCGCGCACCCAACGGTGCTTGCGGCGGGTGTGCGCGGAGTAGTGGGACGGGTAGTCGTCGATGATCTCGATGTCGGTGACGAGGCCGGCGCGAGCGTACGAGCCTTCGATGAGGTCGTGAGAGAGGAGAGCGTTGCGAGGGAAGCGGCGGTCGAGTACCTGGTGGAGGATGTCGACTTCGTAGATGCCCTTACCGGCAAAGATGCCTTCGCCGAAGAGATCCTGATAGACGTCGGAGACAGCGCGAGTGTAGATGTCGAAGCCGGTTTCGCCGGAGTAGAGGGACGCGAGGTGGGAGCGCGATGCGGATGCAACGCTGACACCTACGCGCGGCTGGAGAATGCCGTAGCCCTGGGTGACGATGCGAAGGCGGGGATTGACGATCGCTTGATTGAGTGGGTGCGCCATCGTGCCGACCATGCGGGCGGCGGTGCCGCGCGGGAGTTGCGTGTCGGAGTCGAGGGTGATGACGTAGCGCACACGGTGCAATGCTTCGAGGGGGCCAGCCTTCAGCGGGAACGGGTCGTGCTCGTTCAATAGAAACTTATTGAGATCGAGTAGCTTGCCGCGCTTGCGTTCCCATCCCATCCAGACGCCCTGGCGTGAGTTGAAGATGCGATGACGGTGCAGAAGGAAGAAGGCTCCGCCTTTGGTTCGCGGATATTTCGTGTTCAAATGCTCGACACACTGAACGGCCAGATGAGCAAGTGGGTGGGAGTCTTCATCGAGAGGCCGCGCTTTTGTGTCGGGCAGATCGGTGAGAAGGCCGAAGTGGACGTTGGGGTCTTGGTTGGATAGATAGCGGGCTTCGAGTTCATCGAAGAGTTCGCGAACCTGTACCTCGTTGATGAGCAGGGTTGGGACCACAACAAAAGTGATTGCGTCTTCGGGGACACCTTTTGACAGGTCGATCTTGGGGAGTGACTCGGCCTGCATCAGCGCGGTGACGGTGTTGTTGACGAGGTCGACTCCACCTTGCGTCGCAGGGAGGAGAGCGAGCAAGAGCGCGAACATGACCGGCCAGAATGCATGATGCGGGACCAGAGGAGCAATGATGGCGACGATGAGAAGGCAGGAGAGAGTGAAGATACCGAGGATGTAGAAGTCCTCTTTCCATCTACGGAGAATGCCTCGTACGCGCTCGATCGGTGGTGGGTTGTATCCGATGCGCTGGTTTAGCGTGGGCAGGCCCTCGGCGAAGAGGTAGTAGCCGATGTGTTTGATTCGGAGGGCGTGCCGGGGGTCTTGATCACCAACGCGGTCGGCTTCACGCGCCAGATTCAAAGCTATCTGAGCGGTTTCGACCTCGCTTGCATCTGCGTACTGGGCGAGCTCGGCGACTCGCATGTGATAGGTATGACGTGTTTCGTCTTCCATTCGCGCAAAGACGTTAGCGGGATCCTGGCGGAGGATGGCATCGAATGCGATGAGCGGTTCGAGGACGTTGCGCCACTCGAATTGATTGAGGCGGCGCATGCTGTGGAGAATTGCGGAGAAGGGTGACTGCTCGATGGGAGGGAGCGGGCCGGCTGCGAAGGCTTCGTCGGCGCGATCGAGGATGTATTCGAGTTGCGCCAGCTTGAGCGCCTGCGGAAGAACGGTGACCTCTTCGAGGAGAAGTGCGTCTCGCTGCTGCGCCTGCTGGACGTAGATGGTGAGGGATTCTGCGGACCAGATGCCTCGCGCTGCGACGAGATAGCCTTCGGTGAGGTTGATCGCGCGGGGTAGCTCGCTGTCGTGGTCGACGCGGACGTGAGGGAGAGATGCAAAGGTGGCGGCGGTGTTATCACCAGCGATGAGCGCCGATTCCAACATGCGCGTGCTCTCGAGCAGCTCAAGTTCAGGTGTGAGCTCCTGAATGGAGGCAGTTTTGCGACAGGTACGCAGCGTTTCAGTGAGCCTCTCTTTCAACCGGGCGAGGCGCGCGGCGAGCCCATCGGCCTTCGTGTTGGCAGGCACCATCTCCCATTGCCGGCTGAGTTCGTCGGCGCGCTGCCTTAGCTCCGCCTCGGACACGGTCGGCCTCTCGGGGAGGCCGGCGGTCGGAAGCTCAAGCGCAGGTGCGGTAGGGGGCAGAGCGTGCTCTGCGGTGACTGGATTGTCTGAAGACGATGCCATGTTGCCTTTCTCGTACCCTTCGCCCGCTGACCTGGGAGTTCGATTCAGTCGATTCGTGTCTGTGCTGCTGGGTAAGATGCTGAGGGTAGCTTACCTGTAGCTTGCGGCTTGCATCTCAAACATGCTCGCGTAGAGTCCACTTTTAGCCATCAACTGCTGATGGTTACCTTCTTCAATGAGACGGCCGCCGGAGAGGACGACGATGCGATCCGCCATGCGTACTGTAGAAAACCGGTGTGAGATGAGCAGCGCCATCTTGCCTTCGGTCAACTCCGCGAACCGCTCAAAGACTTCAAGCTCGCTGCGAGCGTCCAGGGCAGCGGTCGGCTCGTCGAGGATAAGGAGTTGCGCGTCGCGGAGGTAGGCGCGGGCGAGGGCCATCTTTTGCCATTCGCCGCCGGAGAGTTCAACTCCACCTTCGAATCGGCGTCCAAGAATTTGGTCGTAGCCTCCGGCGAGCTTACTTACGACAGTGTCGGCAAGGCTTTTGTGTGCTGCGTCTTCAATGTCGCTCTGTTGATGCGGCTGGTCGATACGGCCTACGGCGATATTTTCTCGGGCGGTCATCTCGAAGCGCATGAAGTCCTGGAAGATGACGCCGATATGGCGGTGCAGATCTTCGAGGGAGTACTCGCGGAGGTCGATGCCGTCGAGCAGGATCTGTCCCTCGGTGGGATCGTAGAGTCGGGTGATCAACTTTACGACGGTGGTCTTGCCCTGGCCGTTCTCGCCGATCAGGGCGATTCTTTCTCCTGTTGAGAGCTTCAGGTTAAAGTTCTTAAGGACTGTTCGGTTTGTGCCTGGGTAGGTGAACGAGACGTTGCGGAACTCGAAGCCACTTTGAATGGGCTTTGGTGTCGGGAGACCGTTTGGGTTGGATTGCACAGTCGGCTCCATCTCGAAGAAGGCTATGAGATCGGTGAGGAAGAGCGCTTGGTCGGCGATACCAGATGCCGTGGAAAAGACTTGCTGGAGGTTCGAACTAGCTTGTTGGATCGCGGTTGTGAGGAAGGTGAACTGGCCGATGTCGTAGACGCCGTGAAGGGTGCGCCAGATGACGTAGACGTAAGCGCCGTAGTAGCCAAGTGTGCCGATGATGCCAAGCAGGCCGCCGACGATGAGTTTGGAGCGTGAGAGGGTGACGTCTTCGATGTAGATCTGGTTCGCAAGCGTCTGAAATCTGCTGGTGAAGAACTTGTTGAGGCCGAAGAGCTTTACTTCCTTCGCGCCTTCGCGGCTACCGGCTACCTGTCGGAGATAGTCCATCTGCCGCTTTGCTGGAGTTTGACGGAAGTTCTTCGCATAGCCAAGGAATGCGTAGTGGGTTTCGCCTAGAAACGACGGGAGGACCCCGAGTGCGAGTAGAAGCACCAGCCACGGCGAGGCCCACGCCAATGCTGCCGAAAAGGTGAGAGTGGTTATGACCTGGGTGACGAGGCGGCCTAGTTGCTGGATCATCGCCAGGCGGTCGGTCGCCTGAACGCGGGCTCGCTCGAGGCGATCGTAGAAGACGGGATCTTCGTAGGTGGTGAGGTCGAGGCGCGCGGCCTGCTCCATGACGCGAACACTGACGTGCTGGGTGTAGCGGTTGGCGAGGAGCGAGTCGGAGTAGTCGATGGCTCGCGTGATGAGGCCAAGGCCGACGTTGAGGGCAACCTCGGCGATGACGAGGTTCCAGAAGTTGTGGGCCAGGGGGTTGCCGCGCAGCACGCTGGCGATGTCGGTGATGATGTATTGCGCTACCTTGGCGATGCCGAAGGGAAGGGTTGCGACGATGACCCGAAGTGCAAGGCCCCATGAGACAACCGCACGTCCGGACTCCCACAGGATACGCAGGACTGCGGGCATGTTTTTGAGGGCACGCAGCCGGTCACGCCATGGACTCTCAGCATTCACAAGGTCTTTCAAATCGCTCCTAGAGTGAGACTGCAGATAACGAAAGAGTCACATAGAAATAAAGTCTGTGTTTAATTGATGCAGCAATGGGGCAAGGTGTTGGATATGCGACGTTGGCAAGTTGCTGACGTTGTGATCGTTGCTGGCATTATGCTCGGGAGGGGTCGCTTATCTGCCTCCATATCTCGGGGTCGACGGGCACGCCGAGGCGCAGGTTTTCTTCGCGGAGTTGTAGAGTCTGTTCGCCGGGATAGCGAATTGGCTTGGCGGGATCGACGGGCGTTGCGTCGCGGAGAGACTGGAGAATGCCATCTGCGATTCGGTTGATCGCCTCGGCGGTCGAGAGGGAACGGGGATCGATTGCGATAAAAATCTGCGAGATGCCCGACTCACGGAGTGGATCGAGCGGGATTTCGTGCGTGGAAAGGCCTCCGGAGAGTATCGCTGCCATCATGTCTAAAACAAGGGAGAGGCCGGAACCTTTCCAATAGCCGATGGGGAGGGCGCGTTGCGACGCTTCAATGGCAGTCGCATCCTTCGTCAGGTTGCCGGCTGAATCGAAGCCTCCGTCTACCGGCAGGTGCTGACCGCGTTTGCTGTAGGCGGAGAGGGAGCCATAGGAGAACTGAGACATCGCCATATCCAGCACGACGTGGCCGCGGAGGCGAGGAATCGCGATGACGATGGGGTTGTTTCCAAGGGTTGGCGTGGTGGCGCCCCAGACTGGCAGGTTGGCGAGGGTGTTGGTCCAGCAGATGGCGAAGAGGCCTTGATCTGCTGCCTGCCAACCGTAGGTGCCACCGCGCATCCAGTGGTTCGTGTTGGCTAAGGCCACGGCCCCGATGCCATTTTGCGTGGCAAGTGCAATGGCTCGCTCCATTGAGGCGTGTGCGTTGAGGTTGCCGACTCCACGATGGCCGTCCCAACGTTCGATCGCTCCGAGGCCAGCGGTTTTGGTCGGTTCGGCGTTGACGTCGACACTGCCGTTACGAACGGTCTCAGAGAAACGGGGGAAACGGTTGAGGCCGTGGGTATAGATCCCGTCGCGTGTGGTCTCCGCGAAGAGGCGAGCGCAGTGGGCGGCGCGGTCCTCCGACAGACCAAGCTGGCGCATGGCGCGGTGAAGGGCGGCGTAAAGATCCTCGAAAGGTATTCGGAGCATGCTCCAGTCTAGACGCCTGTTTAGTTTTTGCTTGGTGCTGCGTGAGCTGATGCCTCTTTCGAGAGTTCGAAGGCTTTCGTGGAGTGTTCGTGCGCTTGCTTGGACAGCTCGTGGGCGGTAAGGTGGTCTCCCTTGCCATGAGCGGTGGCGGCGGCGTTGTGGGCGTGGGCGGCTTTGTTGTGGTATTCGGCGGCGCGATCGTGCGGACTTTGAGGCATGACGTACTCCTTCATTCGTTGGATGCTGGCTGAGGTGATCGGAGGTGGATTTCTAACGGCCCATCCAGCCGCCGTCTACTGTCATCACTGTGCCGGTGACGTAGTTGCTGGCGGGAGAGCTAAGAAAAAGAGCAGCTCCGGCGAGATCCTCCGGTTGCCCCCAGCGTGCAGCGGGGATGCGTTCGAGGATTTGGCGATTGCGGGTCTCATCGGCCTGAAGGGCTTCGGTGTTGGTTGTGGCGAAGTATCCGGGGGCGATGGCGTTGACCTGGATTCCCTTGGGTGCCCACTCGTTGGCCAGGGCTTTGGTGAGCTGAGCGACTCCGCCTTTGCTGGCGGCGTAGGCCGGGACGCGGATGCCGCCCTGAAAGCTGAGGAGGGATGCGATGTTGACGATCTTGCCGCAGTTGGTGCCGAGCCCGCCGCGGGGGATCATGTCGCGTGCGGCGAGCTGGGAGAGTTGAAAGACGCTGGTGAGGTTCACCTGGAGGACCTGCTGCCAGTCTTCGAGGGTGACCTCTTCGGCGGCGGCGCGGAGGATCGTGCCGGCGTTGTTGATGAGGATGTCGACGCGGCCGAACTTCTCTTTGACCTGGGTGAAGAGGTCTTCGGCACCGCTGGTCGAGGAGAGATCTGCGCGAAAAGCTGCGGCTTTTTCGCCGATGGTGGCGGCGGTTTCGGTGGCTGCGCGGCGGTTGCCGTGGCAGGCGACGGTGGCTCCGGCCTGCGCAAGCGCAACGGCGATGGCAGCGCCGAGACCGCTGGCGGAGCCGGTGACGAGCGCTACTTTATTGTCGAGACGGAAGCTGTCGAGGATATTGGCTGTTGTGGTTGGCATCACAGCCAATTTACGTTGTGGGTTGTCATCGGGCAAATTGTGAGCGTGTGTCTAAGCTGGAACTGAACCCGTTGTCGAGATCAGCACTAACGTGACGCTTCCTTCGGTGCTGCGTTTGTGCGGCGTGCCACGCGGAATTACGAGCATGTCGCCCTTGTGGAGCGTGAGCGATGTGGCCCCTTCAGATGTTGGAGCGAGCCACTCGCCCGGTTTAATGTTGCGTGCATTCTTTGGTGTCCCGCCCACCTCATAGAACGTTGTCCCGTCGAGGATCTGAAGGATGTGGTCGCGCCCTTCGTGATACTCAAACTCTTTCGCGCTCTTCTTCTCCTCAGTTGTCATGACGATGGTAAAGGGGAGCGCTTTTGAATCGAACAGGCTGTCATTCCCTGGCTTCGCTTGAAGCGTCTTCATCGCATCGGAGAGTTTGTCAGCAGCGAAAACCTGAAAAGGCTGTGGAGTCGCGGCTTCGGCGCTGTTTAGCGTGGCGTTCGATGCTAAGAGGAACTTCTCAGTAAGGGGAAGACTGATTGCAGCGGCGAGGGGTGCAGTTCGCAGGAAGTTGCGGCGAGTTTGATCTTTGAGCATGCGAAAGTTGACCACATCCGACGACGATTTGCCAAGAACATGCAACGTAACTCATCCAGATCTCGGCCATGGGCGCGCGAGTAAGATTTGCGGGGCAGTGGCTGCGCTAAGTGAGATAAGTTTTTAAACTTACGAACCAAAGTTAAAAATCTGATGGCTATACTGGGAACGAGGATCTGGAGGAGAGTAACAAATGCGGCTTTATCAGATGGCGGATGCGGTGCGGTATGGCCTGATGAATACGGAAGAGTTGCGGGAGACATTTTTGCTGGAGGGAATGTTCGAGCCCGGCGAGATTGAGTTTTCGTATGTTGATCTCGATCGCACGGTGATCGGATCCGCAGTACCCGAGACAGAGACACTGACACTTGAGACGGAGCCTGAACTGAGGGCGGAGTATTTTCTTGAGCGGCGTGAGCTTGGTGTTTTGAACGTCGGGGGCGCCGGATCGGTAGTTGTCGATGGGAAGATCTTCGATTTGGAGAAGCTCGATTGTTTATATGTCGGTCGTGGAAATCGAGCAGTTACTTTTTCAAGTAAAAAGGCGTCTGATCCAGCGTATTTTTATCTGTTGAGTTATCCGGCGCATGCAGAGTATCCCACGGCGATGGCGAAGTTTTCCGATCTGCAGGGAGTACAGCTGGGGGCTGCTGAGACCTGCAATAAGCGGACTATCTATAAAGCTATCTACAAGGATGGAATTAAGAGCTGCCAGTTAGTAATGGGCTTCACCTTGTTGGAATCGGGAAGTAACTGGAATACGATGCCTCCGCATACGCATATGCGGCGTAGTGAAGTTTATTTTTACTTCGATGTCGATCCTGCGCATCGGGTTCTGCACCTGATGGGGCCGCCGGATGCTACGAGTCACTTGGTGGTCGCGGACAAGGAAGTAGTGGTGTCGCCTGGATGGTCTATCCACGCCGGTGTGGGAACAAAGAACTATGCCTTCTGCTGGGGGATGGGCGGAGAGAACCAGGCATATGACGACATGGATCCTGTAACGATTGCGGATCTCAGATGAGCGATGCTTCCGTGGGGTTGACGATACGCTCCAAGACCGAATGTAAGTGGGACCTGGTGAGCCTCGGTGAAGTAATGCTGCGATTCGATCCAGGTGAGGAGCGGATTGCGTCCACGCGGAGTTTTCGAGTCTGGGAGGGTGGCGGGGAGTACAACGTGGCGCGGGGGCTGCGTCGGTGTTTTCAGCAACGGACCTCAGTTGTGACTGCGTTGGCCGACAATCCAGTAGGTCGGCTGCTTGAGGATCTGATGTTGCAGGGAGGCGTAGATCTGTCGCACCTGCGGTGGGTAGAGTACGACGGGATTGGTCGTGAGGCACGGAACGGGGTCTACTTTCTGGAGCGTGGATTTGGCGTGCGCGGCGCGATGGGGATGATGGATCGCGGACATACTCCTATCTCTCAGTTGAAGGTTGGCCAGGTGGATTGGGACGCGATCTTCGGCAGGGAAGGAGTGCGGTGGTTTCATACGGGCGGTGTTATGTGTGCTCTCTCTGCCGAGTCTCCGGCGGTGGCTTGTGAGGCGATGGTGGCGGCGAAGCGGAACGGTGTGTTGGTTTCGTATGACTGCAACTATCGGCCTTCGCTGTGGAAGAATGCTGGTGGGCGACAAGGGGCTTCTGACGTGAACCGGATGCTGGCGCCGTTTGTGGATGTGCTGTTTGGACACGAGGGCGATGTGTCGGCAGTGCTGTGCGACGCATCGCATGGAGCGCCTTGGCATAGTCGTGAGAGCTATGGCGAGATGGCTGCTCGTGTGTGTGGCGAGTTCGGGAACCTCAAGGTGATCGCGACGACGACGCGACGACCCAAGACGGCGAATCGGAACGATTGGAGTGCGTTTGGATTTTCCGGCGGAAAGGTTTTTCAGAGCATCGCTTTTGATGATCTAGAGATTTTGGATCGGGTTGGCGGTGGCGACTCCTTTGCTGCTGGGTTGATTTATGGATTGATGGAAGGGAAGGGGCTTCAGTGGTCGCTCGATTGTGGGGTGGCGCATGGGGCTTTGGTGATGACGACTCCAGGAGATAGTTCGATGGCTTCGCTGAGTGAGGTGGAGCGGTTGATGGCGGGTGGGTCGGCTGGAGTGCAGCGTTAGAGGGTTGATTGTGAGGGTCTAGATTGCGAGGGGCTATGGAGAAGGCTGCGGTACTGCGGGAGTTGCGGGAGATTGGGTTGGTGCCGGTGTTGCGGGCGGAGTCGGTCGAGCAGGCGATGGCGCTTGCCGATGCGATTGCGGCGGGCGGCGTGACTGTGCTTGAAGTGACGATGACGGTGCCTGGAGCGATTCAGGTGATGCGGCGTCTGGCGGAGCAGCGGCCGGACATCCTGATCGGTGCGGGGACGGTGCTCGATGCGGAGACTGCGCGGATGTGCATCCTCGAGGGGGCGCAGTTTGTGGTGAGTCCGGCGCTGAATATCGCGACGATTGAGATGTGTCATCGGTATTCGGTTGCAGTGTTGCCGGGAGCGTTGACGCCGACGGAGATTGTTACGGCGTGGCAGGCGGGCGCCGATGTGGTGAAGGTGTTTCCGGCGAGTGCGATGGGAGGGCCGAAGTACCTGACCTCGCTCAAGGGACCGCTGCCGCAGATCGAGATGATTCCGACGGGCGGCGTGATGTTGGGAACTGCGGCTGAGTTTCTGGAGGCGGGAGCGTTTGCGCTTGGTGTTGGTTCGGATCTGGTGGCGGCGAAGATGATAAAGGATGGAAGGCCAGAGGTTATTACCGACATTGCGCGGAAGTATCTGGAGATTGTTCGGGAGTTTCGGTCGCGACACAAAAAATAAACCGGCAAATCGCCTCTCTCAACCCACATGCTACCCTTCCGTGCAGAGTTCTCCAACGATGGCCACTAGCCGCCGCACCTTTTGTTCCCAATCCGCCGCCCTTCTCCTCGCGCCTCGCGTGCTTCTGGGGCAAAGCCCGACTCAATCGCAGTCTGCCGCTCAGACTCCGGCTCCGGCAAAACCCACTGCTCGCCTTGATGTCGCTGCGATCGACCACGACCGCATCCTCCGGCTGGCGAACAGCTATCTCGCACTCCCGGTCGCACCACTCACGACCCTCCCTTGTCCTCGCAGTCCCGGCACACCCCACGACTACTACTCCGAGGCCGAAGACTACTTTCCCGATCCAGCAAACCCCGACGGTCCTTACGTTCAGCACTCCGATGGTGCTCCGAATCCTGACGCCTTCATCGCTCATCGCGATGCGCTTCTCGACCTGAGCCTTTACGTTCCTGCCTTTGCTGCTGCCTTCCTTCTCACCAACGACCCCCGCTACGCCCAGCAGGCTGTCGCTCATCTCCGTGCCTGGTTTATCGACTCAGCTACCAGCATGACGCCCAGCATCCTCTACGGGCAGACCATCCCACCTGCAAAGGCTGGACGCCTCGAAGGTGTCATCGAAGCAGTTCACCTGGCTGAGGTGGTTCAATCGATCCCGTTTCTCAGCAAGTCCGAAGCCCTTACCGACGCTGACCTGACTGTCCTTACCAAGTGGTTTACTGACTACTTCGATTGGCTCAACACCTCGCGGCTCGCCGGGCTCGCTCGCGATAACAAAAGCCATCATGGCACCTCGTGGCTGCTGCAGGCTGCCGCAATTGCTCACCTCACCGAGATCAAGGACGACCGGCCACTCAGCACGCTGCGTCACCAGTTCAAGAGCTCCACCATCCGTGCCCAGATCGTCGCCGACGGCACCTTTCCCCACGAACTCAACACGCCGAATCCCTATCGGAATACCCTCTTCAACCTGGATATGCTCGCAGGCGTTTGCCTCCTGCTGACCAGCCGCTTCGAGAGTGCGTGGGACTACGAACTGCAGGATGGTCCGGGCATGCGCACTGTCGTCGCTCGTCTCTTTCCTTACATCCTCAACCGTGGGTCGTGGCCGTTTCGCGCTGATGCTGCCTACTTCACCGCGCTTCCCATCCGTCCTCCGAGCCTGCTCTTCGCTGCCCGCGCGTACGACCGCCCCGAGTACGCCTCGCTCTGGAAGACCCTTCCTCCAGACACTACCTTTTTCGAGTTGCAGCGTACTTTTCCTATTCGGCAGCCGCTGCTCTGGGTGACCCGGCCTCGACCCTAGCCTCTATTGTGGTGAGTACCCCTCCCCCCTATATTTGCGCGTAAAAACCTTCGTTTCAACGAGTTACGGGTGGCGTCGATTTGTAAATTCGTCTATCGAAAGGGGTTACGGCCAAATTCGTCATACCAAATGAGTTAGCTCCTTAAAACAGAAACGCCCCACAGATGCGGGGCGTTTCTGTTGTTTTGAGTTCTATTTCTATTATAGCTGTCGGATGCAAACTCATACGCCACGCGGAAGTCCTTGTCTGGCGCGGGGATTTGCGGTTTTGGGGGTTGACAGGTTTTTAGATGCCCTCGGGTTTGAGGACCAGGTTCTGACCTTCTCCGCTGGCTCTGGTGGTCAGGGATCTGTTTCGGTCCTGAATGCGGCCGAATGTGCTGATGAGAAGGCGCTGCATCTTTGCGGCGGCTCCCGTGACGGCAGATGGTATGTCGGAGGAGTCGTTGGTGACGGCGAGCGCCTGGTGGCGTTTGTGACGGACTTCGAGGCGACAGCGTTTGTCCTGTGCTCCGGCCTTGTCTCCGTTTTCGTCGCTGAGGTGAACTTCAACGCGAGTGAGTTGGTCTTTAAATCGGTTCAGAATCCGGTTGAGATCGGATTGAATCAAGTTGGAGAGTTTGTTGTGCATGGAGATGTTCTTATCGCTGCTGATCTGAATCTGCATTCGTTGAACTCCTTCTCTCTTACCTGTCGAGTTAGACGCTCGGAGTGCTGCGGAAGTGGCCAAATTTTAGCAGTGCAAGGGTTAGCAGGTTGTGCAAAACTTTTTTCGTGCGCGATCTGCCGTTGCAGGTAGAGGAACGTGTCTTGGGGTTCGTCGGTGAGGGCCATGCTCAGGGCCTCACTTTCGATGGGGATTCAGTTTGGTGATTTCAATTGATGTACCAGTTGGCTTAGGTTTTCGACGGTAACTAGGTCGGTGAGTTTTCCGTCTTTGTCGAAGGTAAAGAACTCTGTTCCGTCCACATGAATCTGCCGGTTGGTTGCAGCGATGACGCCCTCCGGTGTCGGCAGATCTCCTTTTTGCGTGCCCGTGATGACAAAGCGAATGGCGGCTGTGTTGCCGTCTACGACCGTGGTCAGATCGGTGATCTTCACGTCAGGAAATGGCACGACGAATCTTCCTATTCGATTTACGAATGCAACTCGTCCGTTTACTTCTGTGCCATTCGAGTCGACGTGAAGATTTTCTACGACGAGGTCGCCATTTTTTGCGAAGTCACGGTTGTTAAAGTTTTTGTGGAACTGAGAGACGTTGTTCAGGATAAGTCTTTCGTAAGGGGTGTAGTCGTGCTTGATGTGGGTGGGGACTGCGATGCCTGCAACGGTCGTTGAGCTTTGAGCGAAGCTTGTCCCGATAAAGAGCAATGCAGCGAAGACTGCAGTTAGTGTTTTTTTCATACTTGTTTGCCTCCTTGATGTGTCTGCTTCGGACTCCGTTGCAGTACGGCTTTATGATAGGAAGTCCGCAGTGCGAATGGGTCTCGATTTGGTGCGGATTCGTCCAAACACCGGGAGAGGAAGAGGCATGAAGCTGGATGTGATCGAACGGCTCCTCGCCAATCTCGAAGTGGGGGTGGGAGCGTTTGCGTCGTGTGATATTCGTCAAGGCCATCAACTCACATTCGAAGCGCGGCCTGCGGCTGGTGTGCACTACTGCCTGGCTGGCAAGGGTGCTCTACGGATTCGGGACGGGAAGACAGTGGAGATACGGCAGCACAGCTTTGTTCTGCTGCCTCCGAATGTGATCTACAGCTTAGGCGCAAATGAGGCGGAAGAGAGTGACAGTGTGCCGCGTCGTCGCCTGAGAGCGCCTTTGTTTAAAGAGAGCGTTCCCACGATCCAGGCTGGAGAGGGGCAGAGCGGGATCGTGACGGTGTGTGGTGAGATTCGTTTTGAAGGCGTCGGCATACCGGGATTTTTCGCTCAATTGGGCGAGCCGATGATCGAGCACTTTGATGGGCCGGATGGGTTGCGGGAGCATTTTATTGTTCTTCTTGCCGAGTCTGCACGGCCTCAGTTCGGAACGCGGCCGTTGACGGAGGCGCTGTTGAAGCAGTGTCTAATCCTGCTGCTGCGGCGAAAGATTGAACGCAGGGGTGCTCCTCTGCCGTGGATAGCGGCACTCGGCGACAAGGGACTATCGAAGGCATTGCATGCGATCCTTCATCGTTACTCGGAGCCGTTTACCGTGGAGACGCTGGCTTCGATTGCGGGGATGAGCCGTGCTTCGTTTGCTTCTCGGTTTACAAAGGCTTTTGGTCAGACGCCGATTTGTCTGCTGAGGTCAGCACGGCTTAGCCGCGCGCGGGAACTCCTGGCTACTTCCGATGCGTCGATTGATCAGATTGCCCGGTGTGTCGGCTTTTCAAGCCGAAGCAATTTTTCGCATGCGTTTCGTCAGGCTTATGAGGTCGATCCATCCACGTTCCGCGCTGGTTCGTTGGTCGGTGGGGAGGGATCATGAGATGGCCTTGGTGACTAGGGATTGGGCTTCGGTTTGGATTTGTTTGAGGTGGTCTTTGCCGTTGAAAGATTCGGCGTAGATCTTGTAGACGTCTTCGGTGCCGGAGGGACGGGCGGCGAACCAGCCGTTTTCGGTGGTGACTTTGAGGCCGCCGATGGGGGCGTGGTTGCCGGGGGCTTCGGTGAGGATCGCGGTGATGGGCTCGCCGGCTAGCTCTTTTGCGGTGACCTGGGCGGCGGAGAGTTTGGCTAGTTTTGCTTTTTGGTCTTTGGTGGCTGCGGCGTCGATGCGCTCGTAGACGGGGTTGCCGTATTTGGCGGTGAGTTCGGCGTAGTGCTGGCCGGGGTCTTTGCCGGTGCGGGCTGTCATCTCGGCGGCTAGGAGGCCGGGGATGAGGCCGTCTTTGTCGGTGGTCCAGACCTGGCCGTCGCGGCGGAGGAAGGTGGCGCCGGCGGACTCTTCGCCGACGAAGCCGAGGGTGCCGTCGATCAGGCCGTCGACGAACCACTTGAAGCCTACCGGGACTTCAAGCATGGGGCGGTTGAGGCCCTTGGCTACGCGGTCGATGATGCTGGAGGAGACGAGGGTTTTGCCGATGCCTACTTTTTCGGACCACTGCGGGCGGTTGGTGAAGAGGTACTGGATGCAGACGGAGAGGTAGTGGTTGGGGTTGAGGAGGCCGGAGGTGCGGGTGACGATGCCGTGGCGGTCGTGGTCTGTGTCGGCGGCGAAGGCTACGTCGTACTTTTCTTTGTTGGCGATCATCGACGCCATGGCGTAAGGGCTGGAGCAGTCCATGCGGATGCGGCCGTCCCAGTCGGTGGTCATGAAGCGGAAGGTGGCGTCGACGTTTGGGTTGAGGATTTGTAACGATGGGAGATACTTTTCGGCGATGCGTGGCCAGTAGTGGACGCCGGCTCCGCCTAGCGGGTCGACGGCTAGTTTTAGGGTGGTGCCCTTGAGGACATCGAAGTCGATTACGTTGGCGAGGTCGTCGACGTAGGCGGTGATGTAGTCGTGGCGGTGGGTGGTGCTGGCGGCGAGGGCTTTGGCGTAGGGGATTTTTTTTACGGTGGTGAGGCCGGCGGCGATGATTTCGTTGGCGCGGTTCTCGATCCACTTGGTGGCGGTGGTGTCGGCAGGGCCGCCGTTGGGTGGGTTGTACTTGAAGCCGCCGTCGTCGGGTGGGTTGTGCGAGGGGGTGATGACGATGCCGTCGGCGAGTTTGTCTTTGCGCTGTGCGTTGTAGGTGAGGACGGCGTGGGAGAGCGCGGGGGTGGGGGTGTAGGCGAGATCTGTATCGACCATGGTGTCGATGTTGTTGGCGGCGAGGACCTCGAGGGCGGTGGCGAAGGCGGGCTCGGAGAGGGCGTGGGTGTCTTGCGCGAGGAAGAGCGGGCCGGTGGTGCCTTGGTCGCGGCGATAGTCGACGATGGCCTGGGTGATGGCGGCGATGTGGTCTTCGTTGAAGGCGGTGTTGAAGGCACTGCCGCGATGGCCGGAGGTTCCGAAGGCTACGCGCTGGGCGGGGACGGTGGGGTCGGGATGGAGCGAGTAGTAGGCGGTGATGAGGCGCGGGAGATTGACCAGGTTGGCGAGGAGTGGGGGTTGGCCGGGCTGGTTGGGGTGCTGGAGTGGATTCGTGCTCATACCGTTCGTGTCCTTCTTCGTTGGTGGTGACCTTGACACTATATGGGATGCGGGTTGCAAGGGAAGTGAACGTGTCGGTTTGTGGGGTGGCTGGAGGGTGGGGATTCGCGGTGACACGGAAGTCGCAGCGGAAGATGCTTGTATTTTTAGGGCGGATAGCCTAAAACGGGAATGCTCCCAGTTGTCTGTTTCGTTTTGGAACATTGTTTCGACCAGCTCATGGCTGGTTCGGCGGGCACCACAGAGTTTTGATCGTTGAACGATGGGTGGGCCTCGATGCGCCGGAGTGCGCTGCGGGGCCTGTTCATGAGGAGCTGGATGGGCCGGGTAGGTAGGATTTGTTTGTTTTGGGCGGCGCTTGCGGCGATTTTAGCTGCGGCTCTGCCAGCGTTCGCGGTGGAGGCGACGCTGGTGGCAGACGCCCATGTGAACAGCGCCCGGGCGGGGGTGAATAGCGGGGCGATCTCAAACTTGAATGTGGGCGGCGGGTATACGGCGCTGCTGCAGTTCGATCTTTCGATGTTGCCGGCGGGGACGACTGCGGGGCAGGTGTCGCGGGCGACGTTGCGGCTGTATTGCAATCGGGCGGATGTGGCGGGACAGGTGAGTGTGCAGCCGGTGGGTGGGGCGTGGGGGGAGTACAGCGTGACGTTTGCGACGCTGCCTTCGCTGGGGAGCGCGGTGCAGGTGGTGTCGGTGACGCAGGCTGGGGCTTATGTGGTGGCGGATGTGACGGGGTTGGTGCAGGGGTGGATCAGTGGGGCATCGGCGAATAATGGGGTGGCGCTGACGGCGGGGTCGGCAGTGGTGCAGTTCGATAGCAAAGAGAACGACCTGACCGGGCATGCGGCGGTGCTGGATGTGGAGCTGTCTTCGGCGGGGGCAACTGGGGCGACCGGACCTGCTGGTGCGCAGGGGCCTGCTGGGCTTGCTGGGCCACAGGGCGCTGCCGGGGCGGTTGGGCCTGCGGGTGCGCCTGGACTGAGCTTTCAGGGAGCGTATACGGCAAACTCGACGTATGCGCTGAATGATGTGGTGACGTTCTCGGGGTCGAGTTTTGTTTCGTTGACCGGGGGAAATCGGGGAAATACGCCGGGAGTTGCGGCGCAGTGGGCGGTGTTGGCGCAGGCGGGGAGTAATGGGTCTGGTGGTGGGGGGACTGCAGGTCTGGCGTATCAGGGGTCGTACGCTTCGACGACGGTCTACGCGCTGAATGACGTGGTGACGTTCCAGGGGTCGAGCTATGTTTCGTTGATTGTGGCGAACCATGGGAATACGCCGGGGCTGAGCCCGGGGGCGTGGGGAGTGCTTGCGCTGGGAGCGGTGGGGATTCAGGGGCCGCCGGGTGTTGCGGGAGCGCAAGGGCCGCAGGGATCGACCGGACCGGCGGGACCGAAGGGGGCTACTGGCGCTACCGGGGCGGCGGGTGCGACGGGAATACCGGGATCGCCGGGGTTGGTGTATCAGGGGACGTATTCGTCGGTTATGAACTATGCGTTGGGGGATGTAGTGTTGTTTCAGGGGGCGAGCTACGCTTCACTGCTGAACGGGAATCTTGGAAATACTCCGAGCACTAGTTCTGGGCGGTGGGGAGTGCTGACGGCTCAGGGGCCAGCGGGTGCGATGGGTGCTCAGGGACCCCAGGGCGTGGCGGGACCGCAGGGATTGCTCGGACCGGTTGGGCCAAATGGGCCGGTTGGGCCGCAGGGAGCGCAAGGGACTCCGGGACAGACGGGAGCGCAGGGGGTGGCGGGAGCAACCGGGCCGCAGGGGCTGCAGGGACCGATGGGACCGCAGGGAGTTCCGGGGCCGGTTGGAATGACATTTCGGGGAACGTACTCGTCGGCAGTGAACTATGCGCTGGCGGATGGAGTTGTCTTCAATGGCTCGGGGTATGTTTCGCTGGTTGCGGGGAATCAGGGGAATACTCCGAGTACGAGTCCGGCACAGTGGGAGTTGTTTGCGACGGGGACCGTGGGCGCGCAGGGAGTGGCGGGGCCAGCGGGTCCGCAGGGATTGCAGGGACCGGCTGGGCCGCAGGGGGTGGCTGGGGCGCAGGGAGTTGCAGGGGCTACTGGACCTCAGGGTCCGCCGGTGGCGAACTTTACGGGGAGCTATGTTACGACGACGAACTATGGGCTGCATGATGCAGTGAGCTTTGGCGGATCGACGTATGTTTCGCTGGTGGCTGGGAACCTTGGGAATACACCGTCGTCGAGTCCGGTGCAGTGGGCGTTGCTGGTGGCGCAGGGGGCTGCTGGACCAGTGGGCGCGACCGGGGCGACAGGGCCAGCGGGTCCGGCTGGAACGACGGGAGCTACCGGTGCAGTTGGGCCGCAGGGACCACCATTGAGCTTTCTTGGCGCGTGGCAGCTGGGGACGGCTTATTCGGTGGGGAGCACGGTGAGTTTTGGCGGTTCGAGCTACGTGGCGTTGGCGGCGAACACTGCGAGAGAGCCGGATATCA
The DNA here is from genome assembly GCF_051013355.1 of Tunturiibacter lichenicola. Lineage (GTDB taxonomy): Bacteria > Acidobacteriota > Terriglobia > Terriglobales > Acidobacteriaceae > Edaphobacter > Edaphobacter lichenicola_F. The sequence goes on from NZ_CP132944.1 coordinate 4,371,723, forward strand.
GTCCGACGTTCTGGGCTGTGTTGTCGCAGGCTGGTGCGCTGGGTGCGGCAGGGGCTGCAGGCGCGACTGGGCCACAGGGGCCGGCTGGGGCGGTGGGTGTGACGTATCGCGGGACGTGGGTGGCTAGTACGGCGTATCACGCGAATGATGTGGTCGGCTTCAATGGAGGAACTTATCTGGCGGCGTCAACTTCTCTTGGGTCGGAGCCGGATGTCTCGCCTGCGCTGTGGGCGGTGTTGTCGCTGAATGGAAGTACCGGTGCGACGGGACCGTCCGGGAGTGCCGCGACAGTGAGTGTGGGGACGGTGACTACTGGTGCGGCGGGGAGCCAGGCGAGTGTCAGCAATAGTGGGACGTCGAGTGCGGCGGTGTTGAACTTTACGATTCCTCAGGGCGCGGCGGGAGCCAATGGGACTGGCGGAGGCGGTGGAGGTGGGACAAGTGGAATACCGTTTGCTTCGGTGTTTCACTCGGTTTCGTTTAATCTGCTGTTTCACTCGGTGAATAGCTCGATCGATTCCGGGACTGAGACGGATTCGGTTTTGACGTGGGTGCCTGCGGGCTGCACGGCGACGCAGTTGAGCGTGTTTTCTCGCCAGACGAATACCGTGAACGTGATACTGCGGCAGGGGACGCCGGGAAGTATGGCGAATACGTCGCTGGTGTGTTCGGTGGCGCCGGGTGGGTCTTGTACGGAGACGGGCAATGTTGTGGTGCCAGCGGGAAACTTTGTGGACTTCACCGTTACTGGAGCGAGTGGGAGTGCGTCGAGCATGTGGGTGGCGCTGGCTTGTAACTGATTGCTTCAGGCTGATGGTGGCTTATGCTTGGTGAGCGTATTCAGCAAGCAGTGGCCTGAGGGAGTGATTTCGACGACAGGGCATCCGGGGGAGTGGGGATATGAAGAGGGTGTTCTGCTGGATGGAATGGCCGCGGAGTGGCATGCTACTGCGAATGGTCAGGACTTCGCCTACATTAAGGCGGCAGTTGATAAATATGTAACGGATGATGGAACAATTGTCGGTTACAAGTCGGATGGGCTTACTCTCGACGACATCGAGATGGGCCGTGCGGTGCGGTTTGTGTATCGGGTGACGCAGCAGGCGGCGGGCGAAGTGAGCTTACAGGGCTGAGCTTAGAGACCTGAGGCGAGGGAGCTGCGGAGATCTTTTGCGAGTTCGGGAAGCGTGGTGAGCTGGTTGGGGGTGGGATCTTTGAGGATGTGCTCGATCTTGCGAGCGATCTCGGTGCCTTGTTGATAGCCGAACATGCCGAGGGAGCCGGTGAGCTTGTGGGCGATGTTGTAGGCCTCGAGACGTGGAGCTTCGGGGATGGTGCCGGAGGCCGCGATCGATGCGGTGCGATCGATGAGGTCGAGGCGCTCGCGCAGGGTGGGGAGATTCTTTTGCCAGAGGCTTGCGAGGACGGTGTCGATCTGGTCGGGTTTCTTCATTGGATCGGCGGCTTTGATGGAGCCGGCAGATGGCTCCATCAGCATACAGGGGTCAGTTTACTGCGGATTGTTACGGTTGCGAGGAAAGAATGCGAGCTTTGCGGGGAAGGTAATGGGGAGAGACTAGGGACAGTGCTTCTGGGGGACTACAAGTCTTTCCAGCCGAGGGCTTCGGAGATCTGCTCGGCGAGGGTGAGGGGGTCAAAGGGTTTGAAGAGGATTCCGGCGAGACCGAGTCCGGCAAAGCGGCGTTGATCGACCCCCTGAACCTTCGCGGTCAGTAGAAGGACGGGGATATTCGCGATGGCTGGGGTTTGTTGCATTTTGCTGAAGGTGGTGGGGCCGTCGACACCGGGCATCATGACGTCCATGAGGATCGCGTCCGGCTGCTGGGCGGTCGCGACGGAGATACCTTCGGCGCCGGAGCTGGCGGTGAGGATCTCCCAGCCGGCAGTCGCTTCCAGAGAGAGAGCGGCGACCTCACGAATGTCGTCTTCGTCGTCGATGATGAGAATGCGTCGCATGGAAAGACTTATTCTCTCATGCGCTGCGGGTTAGTGGAGTTGCCTTGGGGGTTTCCTGCCTGGCGGATAAGTGGGAGTCGGTTTTGAGGACAAGGAAACAGACAACCGCAACGACAAAAGCCAAATGCGGGGGTTCTTTGCTGCGCTCAGAATGACAACAGTTTTACAAAAGGGTTAGGGAGTGGCTGTGATGGCAGTTTTCACCCCAGTTCCCGACGTTCATGAAGCGACATCAGAGATTTGCTAGGCGGCGGGACCTGCGGTGGTCAGGTCGGCGAACTTGGTGCGGATGCGATGCACCATGGAGAGGACGAGCTCTTCGACCTCCTGCGGCTGCACTTTGGCCTTGGTGAGGAACTCGGTGGGTCCGAGGCGGAGCTTGGCCATCTCGGTCTCGGAGATCTCGCGGCCGGAGTAGACGACCAGGGGCAGGGAGCGGAGGGTCGGTTGCTGACGGAGCCATTCGACGAGAGAGAAGCCGTCGCCGTCGGGAAGGGTGAGGTCGAGGATGAGAAGATCGGGCGGGCGGGTGATGCACTGGCGGATGGCCTGCTGCCGGGTGGCGGCGTGATCGATGTGGACGGCGGCGTCTTCGAAGCTTGCGGAGAGGACGCTGGCGAGGTCTTCGTCGTCTTCGACGAGCAGGACGTAGGCGGGGCCTTCGCCATGGTGGAGGACGCGACCGAGTTCGGCGAAGAGGAGGTTTTCGTTGAAGGGTTTCTGGACCCAACCCTGGGCGTCGCCGGTGAGTTGGGGGCGAAGGGTCGAGGAGAGAACGCTTAGGACCACGACGGGGATGTTCGCGGTGACGGGGTTGTTGCGGAGGCGCTGGAGGGTCTCCCAACCGCTGAGGCCAGGCATGTAGAGGTCGAGGAGGATTGCTTCGACGTGGTGTTCGGCTGCGAGGACGAGTGCCTGCTCGCCTGATGTGGCTTCGATGACGGTGTAACCCTGACGGGTGAGGTGCTCGGCGACTACCGTGCGGATGCCGGCGTCGTCGTCGCAGACCAGGATGGCGCCTTCGCCGCGGGGTACAGAGGTGGGGAGGGGGACGTCGGTCGCACGGGTGGTGCGGGGAAGCATCATGTACATCGTGGTTCCAGGGCCGAGGTTGCGCTGTGCCCAGATGGAGCCGCTGTGCTGCTGGACGATGCTGCGGCAGATGGCGAGGCCGAGGCCGGTGCCGCCTTTCTGGCGGGCGTCGGAGGGTTCGATCTGCTGGAAGCGGTCAAAGATGGTGTCGAGTTTGTCGGAGGGGATGCCGCGGCCTTCGTCGACGACCTTGAGGAGGATGGAGTCGGATGCGGCTTCGGTGTGGACACGAACTGTTGAGGCTGCCGGAGAGAACTTGATGGCGTTGGAGAGGAGATTGGTGAGGACCTGCAGGATGCGGTCTGCGTCGCCGTCGAAGAAGAGCGCTTCGGGATAGGCTGCCTGAGCGACTGTGGATGGTTCGAGAACGAGGTGGACGGTATTGGCGTCGGCCATGGCAGTCATGGTGTCGATGGCCTGCTGGGCGAGATCGCGCAGAGAGCAGCGGCGAATCTGCAGAGGGGCGCGGCCGGACTCCATTCGCTCGAGGTCGAGGATGTCGTTGATGAGGCGGATGAGACGATCGGTGTTGGTGACGGCGATGCGAAGGAGGTTGAGCGCTTTGGCGTCGACGTCGCCGATGATGCCGGAGGAGAGCAGACCGAGTGCTCCGCGGATGCTGGTGAGTGGCGTGCGCAGCTCGTGTGAGACGGTGGAGATGAACTCGTCTTTGAGTGTGTCGAGCTCGGAGCGCTGAGTGAGTTGAAGCGTGTGTTGGTGCTGCTGTTCACGGGCCTGCGACAGTTGCTCGGCGAGGTCGCGTATTGTCCGTTGAGCGCGAAGGAAAGCGATCAGCAAAATTGCTGAAGTGGCGAGGAGTGAGAGGTAGCCAAGAACAAAAAGGATATGCATTATTCGCCAGTGACCCTAATGGTAACTTCTTACATCGCTTAGCGGTAACTTAATTTGGTGACCGTTATGAAGATTCGAAAAATACGCTCTGGGCTGGTGATCTGAGTTCTTGCTTGCTGAAGACAGAGAAGCCTCTGCGTGAGTGGAAGGGTGTCCGCCGGGGTCCTTATTCCTGCATCGAAGATTCTGTTTTCAAACTGAGAATGACAGAGATAAAGTTGTAGCGGCAATAACACCTCGGTGGGTTATCAGAGATGACAACATTGCAGCGTAAGCACTTAGGCGTAAAAAAGGCGTAAAAAGGCCGCCTTTCCGAGGAAAGGCGGCCTTTTATTCGTTTGATGCGACTAGGCGGTGACGGGAACGCGGTCAAGAATGGTGGCCCATTTCTTTCCGGTCCTGGCGGCGTAAGCCTTCTTATGGAAGGCATAACCGGTAATCAAGGGTAATGCCAAGGTGGCTTCGGAGAAGACCATCTGCTCGTAGGTGAGGTCGACTTTGCCCCAGCTGGAGGCCTCTTTGAGGGTCGAACCGGAGAGGGCACCGTCGCGGGCATCGGCCACGGTGATCTGGATGGCATATTTATGCATCGATGCCTCGACGCCGAGGATGTCGGCTGCGACGACGATGTCCTGGGCGAAGTTCTTGGGAACGCCGCCGCCGATCATGAGGAGACCGGTGGTGGGGTTGGCGATCTTGAGTTGAGTGATCTCGTAGAAGTCCTTGGCGGAGTCGATCGAGACGCATGGTTTGCCCTGACGCTCGTGCTGGTGGGCGACGAGACCGAAGCCGGCGGAGCAGTCGGAGAAGGCGGGGCAGAAGATGGGAACGTTCTTCTCGTAGGCGGCGAGGACGATGGAGTCGCGTCCGCCTGCCTGTGGGCTCTTACCGTTCTTGGCGAGGTAGGCGCCCATCTCGCGGATGAACTCGCGGGAGCTGTACGGCCTGGGCTCAAGGGAGTTGGTGATCTGGTGGGTGATCTCGTCGCACTCGCGCAGCTCTTCTTCGTCGATGAAGGTGTCGTAGATGCGGTCGATCATGAGCTCGCGCAGGTCGGCGTCGCCTGCACCGTACTTGTACTCGTCGCCGGCGACGTAGTGGTTGAAGCCGAGAGCTTCGAAGAAGTCCTGATCGACGATGTTGGCGCCGGTGGAGACGATGGCGTCGACCATGTTGTTGCGGATGAGGTCGACGAAGATCTTCTGGAGGCCAGCGGAGATGAGGGAGCCGGCGAGGCAGAGGATGACGCCGCAGTCGGTGTCGCGGAGCATCATGTCGTAGATGTTGGCGGCGCGGGCGGTGTCACGCGCGGAGTAGGCCATGTGGGACATCGCGTCGACGATGGGGACGACGTTGTGCTGTTTGATGTCGAGGTGCTGGATGGGCGATTTGAGGAGTTCTTTTTTTGTAGGCATGGCTCTACTAGGATATCAACGTTTTCGGCTGGATTTATGCGGGTTTTATATGAATTTAACAAACGTTTGGCTTAGGCTGCCGGGCGTTATGACAGATAGTAAGCCGGGGTCAAGCATGTTTAGTTGGATTGCTGTGCCGGGCTGGACTTTTTGAGGTTACGGGGGTGCATCTTGCGACGATGAGGGTGATGTCGTCGTGCTGCTCGTGGGGGCTGAAGAGCTGGATTTCGCTGATGGTGGCGGAGAGGATCTCGGACGGTGGAAGGTGGGAGTTTCGTTGGAGCGCGGCGATGAGGCGGTGTTCGCCGAACTCTTCTTCGGTTTCGTTGAAGGCCTCGGTGACGCCATCGGTGTAGAGGGCGAAGATGTCGCCGGGGGAGAGCTGGCAGTCGACGGTGGGGGAGTGCCACTCCTCAAAGAGACCGAGGACGGTTGCGGTGGGGTGGAGGAGTTCGACCTGGCCGTTTTGCCGGAGGAGGATCGCGGAGAGGTGGCCGCAGTTGGCGTATCGGAGACGGCAATTTGCGTCGTCGTAGTCGGCGAAGAAGACGGTGGCGTAGGCGGCGTCGGTGGTGCTGTGGAAGAAGAGGCGATTGACGGACTGGAGAAAGAGTTGGGGTTCGTCGCGGGCGAGGGCGAACTGGCTGCGGAGGTTGGCTTGTAGGTTTGCCATGAGCAGGGCGGCGGCGATGCCTTTGCCGGCGATGTCTCCGATGACGAGGCCGAGACGCTGGTTGCCGAGGGCGAGGAAGTCGTAGTAGTCGCCGCCTACGTGGCGGGCCTGGATGCAGATCCCGGCGTAGTCGAGGGTTTTGAGCGGAGGGAGAGTCTGGGGGAAGAGCCGAGCTTGGACCTGCTTGGCGATTTCCAGCTCCTGCGCACTGCGGCGCTCTGCTTCGATGCGTTCGGCTGCCTGACGGCGCTGACGCTCGATCTCACGGGTGATCTGATCGGAGCCGAGGAGTTCGAAGGAGTTGCCGTCGATGTCGTAGAAGCCGGCGACGACTCCTCCGAAGAGGGTTTGCTGGGGAGGGTGGTGAAAGCGGACGCCACGAGCGTTCCATTGCTCGTAGGTGGCGTTGATGTCTTCGGAGAGAAAGCCTATTTGGGTGTTGCGTCCGATGAGCCTGTAGTTTTCAGTGCCGGGCCGGGGTGCGATGAGGGCTAGAACTGTGGAGCCGTCGGGTGGGGCGATGGCAACCCAGCGGCCGTCGAAGTCGAAGCGGGCGTCGGCGACAACGCTGAAGCCGAGCTGATCGACGTAGAACTTCAGGCTCAGGTCGTGATTGCGGACGTAGACCGTGGATTTGAAGACGCGCAGGTAGATGCACTCGGGGCAGTCGCGGGTTCCCGTTTCGGCGAGGAGGGAGGGAGAGGTCACGATGCTTGCGGTGCTGGGTTTCAACGGATGTTCCTGGACTGGTTTGCGTCGGCGAACGGCTAGTCAGAGTCAGGACTTCATTGATCTGTGCGACGTGGGGTCCATCATCTCTCGAATGGGAGTTAGATGTACAGGGATCGTCCGGGATGCGATGAGTTGATGCGCTTTTAGGGTGAGGAGGGCTTGATCGATCAGGGTTTGAGGAAGGTCTGGACGGCTTTATCGAAGGCGGCGGGTTGGTCGTACATGATGAAGTGGCGGGAGTCGTCGATGCGGATGATCTGGAGGTTAGGCTTGGCTGCGTAGGCGTTGGTGTAGAGCGCGGCGACGTCGGTGGGGGAGCCTTCGGCGGCTTCATAGGGGTAGAGGAGGGTCATCGGAGTTTTGATGGAGGCGAGCTGGGGGCGGAGGTCGGTGCCGAGGTCTTCAAGCATGGCGTTGGCGAAGACGGTGCGGTCGGAGGCGATGGAGGAGGCTGAAACGGCCTTGGCTCCCTCGGGTGAGATGACAAGGCGGCTGGTGAAGAGGGGTTGGCTGGCGGCGAATTGGTCGCTGGGCATGGCGATGAACTGATCGTGCATGATCTTGGCCTGGGGCGCGATGTTTTCTACTGTGGCGGCGGGGTTGAAGACGAGACCGTAGAAGGGGAGGGTGTCGATGATGAGGAGTTTGCTGACGTCTTCGGGGTGGGCCTGGGCGAGCATGAGGGCGAGGAGGCCGCCCATAGAGTGAGCTATGACAGGAATGGGTTGGAGGTGATTGGCGGCTATGTACTGGTGGAGCTGCTCTACGACGGGAGCAAGGATCGGGCCGGTTGCATTGGGACCGGCGGGCTCGCCTGCGAAACCGGCGATCTGGACGAGGTGAAGGCGGTAGTTTGCGGTGAGTAGCATCGCCTCTGCAGCGTAGACGTCGCGGGAGCTAGCGAGGCCTGGGATGAGGAGGACGCTGGTGCCTTTGCCGGGGGCGACGCCTTCGATGACGAAGGAGAAACGGGTGGGCGCGGCGGTGGTTGTCTGGCTGAAGAGCGGTCTTTGCAGCAACAGGACGCCGGCAAGGAGCAGGAGAAGGGCGACGAGGCGGAGAGCTTTGGTGGATGTGGTCATCGGGGCTCCTTCGTTATCTAAGAACTACTCTAGTGTGCGTGAGAAGCTGCAGGGCGACCAGTGAGTTGAGTCATTGAAGGGGGATGACAGTTGTCATTGGGGCGTTGGGGTTGGAGTTTGTGCTGGAGCTATGCCAATTGGCTGTTCGAAAAGATCGGCGAGTTGGTAGGCTTACGGGGAGGATGATTACGTGAATGTAAATTTTGCGGAGCGGGCGCACAACCACAACTGGAAGCTGGACCCGATCGTTCGGTCGCTGCTCGATACGGACTTTTACAAACTGCTGATGCTGCAGTTTATCTGGAAGAACTTTCCAAAGATTCATGTCACTTCCGAAGTTACAAATAGGACACTGTCGGTGCGACTGGGAGAGGTGATCCCGGCGGGTATGCTGCGGGAGCAGATGGAGCATGTGCGGGAGTTGAGGTTTCGGCGGTCGGAGATTATTTGGCTGGCAGGTAATACATTCTATGGGACGCGGAGCATCTTCGAGCCCGCGTTTCTGGAGTGGCTGGAGAAAGACTTCAGGCTCTCGGACTATGAGATAAGCGAGGAAGATGGGCAGCTTGTGGTGCGGTTCAGCGGGTTGTGGACCGAGGTGACGATGTGGGAGGTCTATGGGCTGGCGTTGGTGAGTGAGATGAGAACACGTGCGGCTCTGAGTGCTTTGAGCGAGTTGGAGTTGGATGTGTTGTATGCGCGGGCGAAGACGAAGTTATGGGAGAAGATCGAGCTGTTGCGTACGGTGCCGGAGGTGAGGATCTCTGAGTTTGGGACGCGGCGGCGGCACAGCTTTTTGTGGCAGGAGTATGTGGTTCAGGTGATGCGGGTGGCGCTGGGGGCGAGTCTTTCGGGAACTTCGAATACGTTTCTTGCTTACAAGCATGACCTGGAGGCGATGGGTACGAATGCGCATGAGTTGCCGATGGCGATGGCGGCGCTGACGCATGATGATGAAGAGTTGCACCGGTCGCAGTATCGGGTGTTGGAGTTGTGGCAGAAGAGCTATGGTGGAGAGCTTTTGATTATGCTGCCGGATACGTTTGGCACGACGCAGTTTTTAGATGGCGCGCCGGATTGGGTAGCGGATTGGACGGGGCAGCGGTGTGACAGCAAGGATCCGTTTGTTGCCGGGGATGAGTACATTGCGTGGCTTGGTGCCCATGGACGCGATGCGAAGAAGAAGCGGTTGATTGCCTCAGATGGGCTGGATGCAGATGACATTCTGCGACTGCATGAGTACTTTCATGGGCGAATACGGTTTAGTGCTGGTTGGGGGACGCTGCTGACGAATGATTTTCGCGGATGCCATCCGCGCGGAGAGACCGGGCTTGAGCCGATCAGTCTGGTGTGCAAGCTGATGACGGTGGAGGGACGGCCTGCGGTGAAGCTGTCGGATAATGCGAGGAAGGCTACGGGGCCGGAGGCGGAGATTGCGCGTTATCGGCAGGTGTTTGGAAGTGTGGCTGTTGAGGGTGCGTTCGTTACTGTTTGAGATGGCCTGCCGGCCGGGCCCGCTGCGCGCGGGGCGGTCACTTCGTGACTTGTGTGCTCTGCTTGGGTTGCCTGCATTTATTTTTCCTGCGGTGCCGGCACGTATACTTTTTTGCATGATGAGTTGGATGGGTTCTGTACGGGTTGCGGTGGCAGTAACTTTGCTGCCGGTGATGCTGGTTCAGCAGGGTTTGGCGTGGGGCAGGGATGGGCACATGATGATCAACCGCTTGGCGGGGGCGGCGCTGCCGTCGGATGTGCCGGAGTTTTTGCGATCGAAGCAGGCGCTGGATGCGCTGGAGTACTACGGGCCGGAGCCGGATCGGTGGAAGTCGCCGCTGGAACCAGAGTTGAATGCGGCAGGATTTTCGGAGCACTTCATCGATCTTGAGTGGGCGGATCTGGTGGGGGAGTTGCCGCGGAAGCGGTACGACTTTGTCAGGGCGCTCGCGTTTGCGCAGAAGTCGCATCCGGATTTGGCGTTGACGCCCGAGAAGGTGGGGCTACAACCGTATGTGACGGTTGAAGTGTGGGAGCGGTTGAAGAGCGCGATGCGTGACTATCGACAGTTGGTGCTGGACCATAAGGATACGAAGCCGTCGGAGTGCGAGATTGTGTTTTTGGCCGGGTGGTTGGGGCACTATGTTGCAGATGGTTCGCAACCACTGCATACGACGATTCAGTACAACGGATGGACAGGACCGAATCCGAATGGGTATACGACGGAGCACAAGATTCATGCACTGTTTGAGTCGGTGTATGTTTCGGCGAATGTGAAGCCTGCGGATGTCGCTCCGTTGATTGTGGCAAAGCCAGTAGTGGTGGGAGATATATTCACCGATTACATGGCTTATCTGCGGCATACGAACTCACTGGTCGAGAAGACGTATCAGTTGGAAAAGACCGGAGCCTTTGCGGGTGCTGGAACGCCGGAGGGTAAGGCGTTTACCGATGAGCGGCTGGCTGCGGGAGCGACTGAGTTGAGAGATTTGATCTATTCGGCATGGGTGAAGAGCGCGGAACCACTGCCACCTTCCAAGTGGGCGGATTAGTCGGAGGTATTTTTTACTGTTCGTATCGTTTACGACAGGATTGGGTATTGATGGCGTTCAACGCGCTTGAGGAGCTTTCGGAGGAATGGTGTCAAAGCAAGGGCGAAGAGAGGTATAGCGACGGCGGCCAGGATTGCCCAAAGAAGGAACGCGTGCCACTCCCACAGCCAGAGCTGACGGGAGAGAGCGATGGGGTGTTCGCGGGCGGCATGGAGGAGTTCGTTCGGTGAGAGCGGCATCGGTGCGGTGTGGAAGATGCGGCTGGCGATGTGGATGAACGGAATCACGAGAATGAGTTCGAGCGGATAGACGATGTGGTTGCCGAGTTGAGAGGCGGCCACATTGAGACGAAGGATAAAGGCTACTGCGAGGCAAAGAATCGTGGTGCTGCCAAGGATGGGATTGATGCCGATGAGGAGACCGACGGCAATGCTCCAGGCGAGCTTCTCTGGGGATGTTCCCATGCGAAGTAGTGCGAGGACAGGAAGGACGACGCGACGGTAGAGCCAGCTGTGATGAATTGGCGCAGAGACGCTGGAGTTGGATTCGCTGGGTTGCACTGATGACAGGATAGACTGCGCAACGAGGGTTTGTGCGGGTGGGGCAGGTTCGGAAAGGTGAGGATTCGATCTGGTGAATTTTTTTCGGGCAGTGGGGAGGAGCGTTCGGTTGGTAGGAATGTTTGTGGTGGCCGGCACGGAGTTGGCGTTGAAGCGTCCTTCGACACGAGAGGAGCGCGCCGATTGGCTGCATCGATTTTGTGCAAGTTCATTGCGCGGGATGGGGATTGACGTCAGTGTGGTGGGGAGTTTTCCAGAGCGCGGAGCGGTGATTTCGAACCACCTTAGCTATCTGGATATCGTTGTGTTTGCGGCGGTGCGTCCTTGTGTGTTTGTGTCGAAGGCGGAGATTCGAAGCTGGCCGGTTGTGGGATGGATGACGACGATGTCGGGGACGGTTTATGTTGAGCGCGGCCACGGTGGATCTGCGATGAAGGCTCGCAAAGGGATGCAAGAGGTGGTGGATGCGGGACTTCCGGTGGTGTTTTTTCCTGAGGGAACGACGAGTAACGGGAGTGGGTTGTTGAAGTTTCACAGCGGATTGTTAGCGCAGGTGCTTGACGGAGGAGCACCTGTGACGGCAGCTTACGTGCGGTACGACTTTGGAGTGAGTAATGGGCCTAACGTGAGTATCGCGGACGATGTCTGCTACTGGGGTGAACGGAGTATGTGGGGGCATGTCTTTGCGCTTCTAGGTCTTCGCGGGGTTCGAGCAGAGATTCGGTTTGCGGAGGCGCCGATTGCGTTTTCAGGTGATGCACTGCACCGGAAGCAGGCGGCGGTAGAGGCACGGACGGCAGTTGCGGCGTTGGGGCAGGCGGGAACTGTGAAGGTGGGGTGAGTAGGGAGGTGCACCATTTTTTGTTCAACGAATGTTCACTTGTTATGAACACTCTGTAACAGAAGACAAAGCAGACTGACATCGAACGCAGCACATCCTGGACGTTGTAAGGAGAGTCGATGCTCACAGTCACTGAGTCGCCGATCGTACTTCTGCCCAATCGAGCTGTATCCCCGGAGTTGCCGTCAAAGAAAGATATACGACTGGAAGCGGGGAACTATGTGGTGCGTCTGGCGCTGTCTGAAGGAGAACGGGCTGCCGCCTTTCGACTGCGCTTCCTGGTGTTCAACCTGGAGATGAATGAAGGGCTTGAGTCGGCGTACGTCGATGGCTATGACAAGGACCATTTTGACGATGTGTGCGACCACATGATCGTGCAGGATCTGAGTTCTGGCGCGATTGTGGGGACGTATCGGATGCAGATGGGGGATGTGGCAGGGCAGTACTTTGGGTATTACAGCGAGCAGGAGTTTTGTTTTGGGCCGTATGAGGCGATGCGCGGGCAGATTGTGGAGTTGGGGCGGGCTTGCATTAGCCGGGAACATCGCTCGTCTGAGGTGTTGCATCTCTTATGGCGTGGGATTGCACGGTATGCGCTGGTGAATGGCGGTCGTTACATGATGGGATGCTGCTCGTTGACATCGCAGGATGCGGATATGGGGCATGCGGTGTATGAGTCGCTGCAGAGCTGCATGGTGGACCGCTCGCTGTTGACTGTCACCACGCCGGCGTTTGCGTTGCCTGCGGCGAAGACAAAGATGCCTGATGTGCGAGCGCCGAAGTTGCTGCGAGCTTATCTGACGATTGGGGCGAAGATCTGCAGCGAGCCTGCGATCGATCGTAGCTTCAAGACGATTGATTTTCTGACTCTGCTGGATTTGCAGACTCTGCATCCGCGGGTGGCGAAGAGATTTCTTGAGGGATACTGAAGTGACGGCTCCACGGTCGGTCAGGTCGCTGGTGCGGTCGTTGTGGCGCAGTGGGCTATTCGTGGCGTTGCTGCTGGCGGCGGCTGTGGATTGCAGGCTTCGGCGGCCGAAGATTGGGGCTGAGGGGGCGGTGTGGATCCATGGGTGGTGTCGACGGATTGTCGGGGCGTTGGGGTTTGAGTGTGGCGTTGAGGGCGTGATGCCGACGGGTGGAGCTGTGGTGTCGAATCACCTGAGCTACCTGGATATTCTGCTGTACAGTTCGGTGCAGCCGTTCGTGATGGTGGCGAAGACGGAGGTGCGCGGTTGGCCGCTGCTGGGTTGGCTTACGGCCCAGGCTGGGACTGTGTATGTGGAGCGTGGTGGTAGACCGAAGACTTATCCTGCGGTGAATGCGGCGATGGCTGAGGCTTATCGGAGTGGATTGCCTGTGCTGTTCTTCCCCGAGGGGACGACGACGGATGGAGCTGGTGTGCTGGCGTTTCGTCGTGGGTTGTTTCACTCGGTGCTGAGTGGTGGGATTGCGTTGCGGACTGCGGCGCTGCGATACACGCTTGATTCGCATGGTGTGAATGGCGATGCGACGGTTGGCGAAGATGTCTGCTGGTGGGGCGATATGGAGTTTGTCTCACATATGTTTCGGTTTCTTGGGCTGCGGGGGCTGCGAGCGCGGATTCGATTTGGCGAAGAGATCGTTGAGCGGGCCGATCGATTTGTGTTGTCGGAGGGGGCGCAGGCGGTTGTGGCGGAGATGTATGAGGAGTTAGGCGGAGGGGTTGGGGCGCGATTGGGGTGGGAGCACGACGCCAAGCTGGTTGAGGCGTTGTAAGACCTGTTCGACGGACCAATCGAGGGCGTCTGTGCCTTCTACGGTTATGGATGCGTGAGTGGCAGAGGGCAGGACGTAGAGATCTGCCATTGGCTTAGCGGTTGCGTCGAACTGGGCGCGAACGCTCTCTTCGGTGCGGCCGCGTTCGCGCATGTCGCGATAGATGCGACGATTGAGACAGATCTGGTTTGGAGCGTTGACGTAGATGCTGAAGTCGTAGAGGGAGCGGAGAGCTTCGTAGTGGAGGGCGAGGATGCCTTCGACGATGAGGAACTCTGTTGAGGCGATGAGTTCTGTCTGGTTCGGCACGCGGGTGTGGTTGGCGAAGTCGTAGATTGGGCGATTGATTGATTCGTGGTTGGCGAGGGCACGGATGTGTTCGGCTAGAAGCGTGTGCTCGATGGAGTTGGGGTGGTCGAAGTTTTGGAAGGGGCGATCTTCCGGGGGGAGGTGGCCGAGGTCGCAGTAGTAAAAGTCCAGCGGGAGGAGCGTTGCTTTGAACTGGGCGGTGAGTTCTCTGGCCAGGGTGGTTTTGCCGGAGCCGGAGCAGCCTGCGATGCCGAGGATGAAGGGGCGGCGGGGTAAGGTGAGCTGTTCGGGAGTCGACTGTGGAATTGGTTCTGTCACGGTTACAATTTAATTTTGGCAGCTACAAGCTGTTCGATTGCGATCTGAGGGATGAGGGCGGTGAGGAGGCTGGTGAACTGCTTTTCTGCGTAGCGGCCGGTCTCCATGACCTCTTCGTGATTGATTTGCTGGTCGAGAACACCGGATGCCATGTTGGTTACGAGTGAGAGTCCGAGGACTTCGAGGCCCATGTGGCGAGCTACGATGACCTCGTGAACGGTGGACATGCCGACGAGGTCGGCACCGAGGGTGCGGAAGGCGCGGATCTCGGCAGGGGTTTCGAAGCTGGGGCCGAGGACGGCGAGGTAGACGCCTTCGGTGAGGAGAAACTCCTGTCGTTCGGCCTCTTCGATGGCGAGGGTGCGGAGTTTGAGGGAGTAGGCGGAGCTCATGTCGAAGAAGCGCTGGCCTGCGCCGGGGACCATGGCGAAACGCGGCTCGTTGGGGCCCAGGGCGGCGTTGGTTCCGGTGAGGTTGATGTGGTCGGAGATGGCGACGAGCGAGCCTTGCTGGAGGGTGGTCCGGATGCCGCCTGCTGCGTTGGTGACGATGAGGGTTTTGCAGCCGAGGAGGCCGAGGACACGGGTGGGGAAGGTGACCTCGGAGATGGGGTAGCCCTCATAGGCGTGGACACGGCCCTGCATGACCGCAACCGTGACTCCTGCGATGGTGCCCAGGACGAGGTGGCCGGAGTGGCCCTGGACCGTTGACCGTGGGAAGTTTGGGATGTCGGCGTAGGGGATGCGTGTGGCGTCTTTGACGTGGGTGGCGAAGTTTCCCAGGCCGGAGCCGAGGATGACGCCGATGGATGGGAGGAGCGGTGTTCTGGCATGGATGAAGTCGGCGGCGGATTGGGCCTTGCTGTAGATGTCGGTCATAGATCTTTGGTGCTGCTCTCCCTGGGGTTGCACCGGCATAGGGTACCCCCCCCTATATACCTCGCCTAAATTATCCAGAATCAACAACTTACGAGGGGTTGATTCCGGCAAATTCGTCATTCCAAATGGGTTACATCCAAATTCGTCCAGCGAAAGGACTTAGCTCCAATCTCTCCCTGTTGGCTCAGTCTAACTTGTGTGGTTATTCCACTGTTAATAGTTTAGCGAGCGGGCAGGGGTAAATGCGCCACGGTTTCGGGTTTTATTTTTTACGTTGGCGAAGACGCGGAGATGCTGGATTGGCGCGGGTTTTGGCGTCACTGCACGACACTTTATTTTCTTTTGTGTGAGCGCCGGGGGCTTGACAGAAAAAACGGTGTGTCGCGTGGGGGAGTCTGAGCAGGAAAAGCTGGCGTGCGCCAAATCTTAATGAGAGGGTTTGTGCGTAGCAAGATGTAGGAGCGGGGGCATGTGATGGGAAGCGCTGGGTTGAGTTCAACGGATGATGTTGCGGGGCGGTTTGCTTCGATTCATACCGAGTCGGGGGCGAGCCTGTTGGAGTTGGTGGAGGCTTCGCCGGTGCTGCTGATCTTTCTGAGGCACTTTGGATGTTCTTTTTGCCGTCAGGCGATCAGCGATGTTGCGGATCTTCGTGAGGAACTGGCGCGACGTGGGGTGCGGCCGGTGTTTGTTCATCTGGGTACGCCGGAGCGAGCGAAGCCGTTCTTCGATTACTACGGGATTGGGGACGTGGAGCGGGTGAGCGATCCGGAGGCCAAGATCTATCGGGATCCGGTGTTTCTGCTGCCGCGGATCAATCCGTTTCTGACTCTGCTGCAGCCTGCGGTGTGGGCGGGCTGGTTGAAGGGCGCGATCTTCAAGCATGGAATCGGAGCGATCAAAGAAGATGGGGAGCAGATGCAGGGGCTCTTCTTTTTGAAGGGGCCTAAGATTGTGCGGCAGTTTCGGTATCGGACGATTGCGGATGAGCCGGATTATTTGAAGCTGGTTGCGTGAGGCTACTGTCCTGCCGGACGGCCCACTGCGCGTGGGGCGGCCACTTCGTGGCGGGTGTACCTTTTCCTGCTTTGTGATCGGCTTTGGTCCTCCCGTTGGTCGGGGCTGACATTTTTTTTAGAGTACTTTTGCTACTACTACGGTCAGGTCGTCAGACTGTTGCGTGGTTCCGGCGAAGTTCGAGACTGCCTCCGCAATGTCGGCGACTACGCTTGCTGCGGGCTCTGATTCTTTGCTGAGGACGAGTTTTTTTAGCCGGTCGAGTGAGAACTCTTCTTCGGTTTCGTTCTCCTGTTCGGTGACGCCGTCGGTGTAGAGGATGAGGATGTCGCCGGGTTCGAGTGGGACGATGGTGTTGGTGAACTGGGCGTCGGGGAGGATGCCCATGATAGGGCCTGCTTCTTCAAGAAGGAGCGACTCGCCGGTCTTCGGGCGAAGGAGGAGTGGTGGGTTGTGGCCGCCGCAGGCGTACTCGAGTGTGCGACGGGATGGGTTGAAGCGGGCGTAGAACATGGTGACGAAGGTCGCGGGGTTCGTGATCTGTTTGATGATACCGTCGAGGTCTTTGAGGATGGCGGCAGGGCCACTGAGTTCGCCGGCGTGGAGACGGAGAGCTACGGCGAGGGAGGGCATGAGAAGAGATGCGGCGGCGCCTTTGCCGGAGACGTCGGCGATGACGACATCGACGATCTCGTCGGAGACCTTGAAGAAGTCGTAGTAGTCGCCGCCGAGGAGACGAGCGGTTTGCATGGCGGCAGCGAGTTCGATGCCAGGCATGATTGGGGGCTTTGATAAAACCTGACGCTGAACTTGAGAGGCGAGGGTGAGGTCGCGCTCATATTCGTCTCGTTGGCGCCGGACCTCGGCCGCGAGGCGCTCGCGCTGTCTTGCGATGAGGGTGACGAGAAATCCGACGATCAGGAAGCCGGTCAAGCCTAGCGCGATGTGGGCGATCCTAAGGTTGATCGACTCCGCGGGTGGTCCGAAGAGGTCTTGCAGGACGGTGCAGAGGATGGCGAGGGCGATGGTGACTGGAAGTGGGTTGACCAGCGCACAGAGGGCTATGGGGAGAACGTAGAGATAGCCCATGGAGATGTTGACGACTACCTTCCAGTCTGTGAAGGCGACGGCAGCGATGGCCAGGGCGACGACGACGTTGAGTAGACCTGTTGTTCTGTTCTCTTCGGCGATGACTTGTTGCTTGTAGTCGGCGCTGTTTTTGTTTCCTTGTCTGAATGCCATCGCTCATGCTCTTTCGCAAGGTGAGGTACGCGGAGATTTTAGTCCTACAGAGTTGGAGGCTTCGATGTTATTTGGCTTCGGTGTTATTTGATGAGCATGGAGACGATGCTGGCGGACATGAGGTTGGCCATGGTTCCGGCGAGCATGGCGCGAAGGCCCAGCTGGGCGAGGTCGTTACGGCGGTTGGGGACGAGGGCGCCGATGCCGCCGATCTGCATGCCGATGGAGCCTACGTTTGCGAAGCCGCAGAGGGCGAAGGTGGCGATGGAGAAGGTGCGTGGGGTAAGGGTGGATTTGATGGCGCCTAATTGGGTGAAGGCGACGAACTCGTTGATCATGGTGCGGGTGCCGAGGAGGTTGCCGATGGTGGGAGCTTCGCGCCAGGGGATGCCGATGAGCCAGGCGATGGGGGCTCCGATGACGCCGAGGATGGCGTTGAGGGAGTGAGGGAAGGGAATGTGTCCGTGGGCCCAGGCGAAGTTGGAGATGCCGAGCATGATGGCGTTGAAGAGGCCGACGAGAGCGACGAAGCTGATGAGCATGATGGCGACGTTGAAGGCGAGTTTGCCGCCATCGAGAGTGCCACGGGCGATGGAGGCGATGAAGTTTTCGTCTTTGTGCTCCTCGTTGGGAGGCATGTGGACGGTGCCGATGGTGGCGGGGACTTCGGTTTCGGGGACGAGCATTTTTGCGACGAGGATGGTGCCGGGTGCGGTCATGATGACGGCGGAGAGGAGATCTTGCGCGTTGATGCCGAAGCTGATGTAGGCGGCCATGATGCCTCCGGAGACGTGGGCCATGCCGGAGGTCATGATGACCATAAGTTCGCTGCGGGTTGCGCCGGCGAGGAAGGGGCGGATGGTGAGGGGGGCTTCGGTCTGGCCCATGAAGATGCTTGCGGCGACGTTGGTGGACTCGGCACCGGAGGTTCCCATGGTGCGCTGCATGATCCAGGCGACGATGCGGATGACGTGCTGCATGAGGCCGATGTGGTACATGATGGCGAAGAAGGCGCTGACAAAGATGATGGTGGGGAGGACGGCGAAGGCGAGGATGGCGAAGGGCCCGGGGGTGCCGAGGCGGCCGAAGACGAGGGAGGAGCCGTCGACCGAGTGCGCGAGGAGGGAGGTGATGACGGCGCTGACGTTGTGGAGGATGAGTTGGCCGGTGTTCCACTTGATGACGAGGAAGGCGAAGATGATCTGCAGGCTGAGACCCCAGGCAACGGTGCGCCAGCGGATGGCGCTGCGGTTGGTGGAGAAGGCGTACGAGAGGCCAAGAAACGTGATGAGGCCGAGAAGACCGATGAATCGGGGCAAAGGCTGCTCCTGCTAGATGGATCGCAATTATGAGTACGGGTTGAGTGTAACGGGTGGGAGGGGGAGGGGCCTAGGGATTTCAAGGTTTGTTGTTGCACGAGCGGTGTGAGTTGAGTTGTCGGAGCACGCGCTGTTGGAGTTGAGAACAGCTGCAACGCTCCATGTTGGAGTAGTACAGATCGGTCGTGTCGCTAATTTGTTTCTGGGCTCGTTACGTTTGATCGGATTTGAGATTGAGGTTGCGGGCCAGGCGGTGGAGGTACTTGGGGTGAATGCCGAGGAGGCGCGCGGCTTCGGGATAGCTGCCCTTCGATTCGCGTAGTGCGTTGAGGATCATCTCTTTTTTGGATTGGTTGAGGACGTCGTGGTAGCGGGCTCCGGCGAGTTCTGCGGATTGCTCCTCGAGTACTCCGTTGGGAAGATCTTCGGGGAGGATCTCTTCGGTAAGGCCCAGGACGATGGCGTGCTCGATTGCGTTCTCGAGTTCGCGAACGTTTCCGGGCCAGCTGTAGGCTGTCAGGAGCGCGCGGGCCTCGCGTGAGATTCCCTTGAAGGGGCGCTTCGCTCTTTGCGCGTATTTTGACGCGAAAAAAAGAGCGAGGAGAGGGATGTCTTCACGATGTTCGCGAAGAGGTGGGATCGTGACGGAGACAACGTTGAGGCGGTAGTAGAGGTCCTGACGAAATTCGCCGGACTTGATGGCCTGCTCGAGATTTTTGTTGGTGGCGGCTAGAACGCGCGCTTTGAACGGGACGGAGTTTGTTCCTCCGACGCGCTCGAACTCTTTTTGCTGAAGGACTCGGAGTAACTTGGCCTGCATGGGTGGGGCGAGTTCGCCGATCTCGTCCAGAAACAGCGTTCCGTCTTCGGCTGCTTCGAGCTTTCCCTTTCTCATTCCGACGGCGCCGGTGTAGGCACCCTTTTCATGGCCGAAGAGTTCGCTTTCGAGGAGCGTCTCGGGGATTGCGGCGCAGTTGATGGCGATGAATGGGCGATCTTTCCGAGGGCTGATCTGATGTATGGAGCGTGCGACAACTTCTTTTCCGGTGCCGCTTTCGCCACGGATGAGGACGGTGGAGTCGCTCTGTGAGACGCGGGAGATGAACTCTTCTACCTGGCGGATTTGCTTGCTTTCGCCGATCAGGTTGCTGGTCTGGTTTAGCTCTTGCTTCAAGCGCAGATTTTCGGAGCGAAGAGAGTCGAGGGCGAGTATGTTTTCAAGCGTGACTGCAGCGATGCGGGAGACCGAGTCGAGAAAGTGAATGTGGTCCTCGCGGAATGGCGGAGCGGGGTGAGGCGAGGTGAGATAGATGGCGCCGATGGTTCGTTCAACGGCCACGAGTGGGAGGCAGAGTATGTTTCGCGCTGCGGTTGAGTCTGAAGGTGACTCGGTGAAGACGGCGGCTCTCTCCCAGATTGCGCGATGAACGAACTCTCGCTGAATTTCGATGTTCGACGCCTCGTCGGTCTTTCGGCTCCATGCGCAGATGGAAGGACTCTCCTCTTCGAGATCGGTCAGCAGAACGACAGCGCCGTCTTCGGCTGGGACGACTTCGAAGATCAGGCGAAGAAGTTCGCGTTGCAGGAGTTCTGCGTCGCGGATTGAGTTGATAATGTTGCTGATTCTGAACAGCGCGGTTAGATCGCGCGCCATCCGCCCTACCTCGATGCCAAATGCCGGGGGCACGGGTGAGTCCTCCACTCGAAACATCGCGAGTCTGGTGTTGGAAGAGCTGTCGCTCAGGTGGATTTTGGAGGTGGGGGTATGTTCGCCTTCGTGGGTGAGGAAGACGAACTCGGCGCTGCCGATGCGGATGGTATCGCCGTGGTCCACGGTCTTGCGGCGTATGGGGGTTCCATTGACGAAGGTACCGTTCTGGCTGTCGAGGTCGATGAGTTCATGTAGCGCTTCGGTCTTTCGGATGGTGCAGTGTCTTCGCGAGACCACGGGATCGACCAGGCATAGCTGATTCGCGTCGTCGCGGCCGATGGAGATCTGGCCGTCGACGAGCTGTCGAACAGTGCCTGTCAGCGAACCTTTGATGGCAAGGAGCCGCGGCTGCATCGGGGACCTCCGATGCGTCAAAGTGTAGCTGAATTGACGGTATGCAGGGTATTCAAGGGTGACGGGAGCCTATCGGATACCTGCGGGTAACCGTTCGGATACCGATGAGACTGAGCGTGGCGGAGGGCGATTGCGAAGGGGCTGATTGATGCGGGTGTATCTCGTTGCAAATGCACGCATGCGGTTTTCTTGCACGGACTCTGGCCACTTTGGCCACGGGCTTGCAATATATCCGGGCATAGCAAACACGCTCCAGACAGTATTCCGGAGCACCCGGGCCAAGAGGGAGCCGAATGAGGGCACCTCAGAAAAAGGAGATCACCATGAACCGCATATCCGCAATCGCTCTCTTCGTCGCAGCAAGTTTCGTTACGGCCGGCAGCGCCATGGCACAGGATCATCGAGTCCAGGCAACCGTTCCGTTCAACTTCACCGTCAATGGTGAATCGCTTCCAGCTGGCACTTACGTTATCGGCTCCGATATCTCTTCTCCACGCATCGTCACGATTAGCGATCGAGCGAAGAAGGTTAATCTGATGGCCGTTACATTGCCCGATTCGAGCAGCTCGCATGTGTCGAACAAGCTGGTCTTCCATAAGTATGGAAACCAGTACTTCCTCAGCGAGATTCGTTGCGACTCTGCGTCGATGAACGCTCACCTTACGACCTCGAAGCAGGAGAAGTGGGCAAAGGCACGGACGCAAGAGGCAGCTCTTCGCGAAGACAACAATGTTCTGGTCGCGCTCAACTAGTTACTCAGAGGTTGAGATGAGATGGACCCGGAGACGATGTCTCCGGGTCTTCTTCTGTTTCTAGAGCGCTGTCTGAGAACAGTTCGTCGGCTATTATTTTTTTTGAATTACTTCGCGGATGAGGGGTTGGTTCTGGGGTGGTGTCGAGGCAATGTGGAGGGTTTCGCGGAGCATGGCTTCGGGTTCGTCGAGGAGATCGGGGTCTTCGCTGAAGAGAGTGATGAGGGGTTGGCCGATTTTAATTTTGGCTCCGAGTTTGGCGTGCATCTCGATGCCGGCGTGGGCGCTGACGGGGTCGCCGGGTTTGGCGCGGCCTGCGCCGAGGCGTTGAACGGCCCAGCCGACTTGTTTGCAGTCCATGCTGGCGAGATAGCCGGAGTGAGTGGCGGCGAGTGTGCGTGAGGCAGTGGGTTGGTGGTGCGCTGCGGGATCTTCGAAGACGGCGATGTCGCCGCATTGGGTTGCAACGATCTTGAGCCACGCTTTGTAGGCGGTGCCGCTGAGGAGGATGTTGTTGGAGAGAATTGCACCTTCTTCCGGGGTCGCGGCGTGTCCGGCGAGGTGAAGCATCCAGCCGGAGAGGATGTTCGAGAGTTCGATCAGGTCGGCCGACATGGGATGGCGGTCCTGGGGGCGGCGGGCGCGCATGATGTCGATGCACTCCCAGACCTCGACCCAGTTTCCGGAGAAGCGGCCGAGTGGCTCGTCCATGCCGGTGAGGAGCGCGACGGTGCGGGTGCCGGAGGTTTCGCCGGTCTGGACCATGAGTTCGGCGAGGAACTTTGACTGCTCGTAGGTGGGCATGAAGGCGCCGCTGCCGACCTTGACGTCGAGGACGAGGGCCTTGAGGTCTTCGGCGAGTTTTTTGCTCATGATGCTGGCGCAGATGAGAAAGGGGGACTCGACGGTGCCGGTGTGGTCGCGGAGGGCGTAGAGGATGCGGTCGGCGGGGACGAGGTGCGGGGTTTGGCCGACCATGGCTGCGCCGCATTTTTCCAGGGTGAGGAAGAGGTGGTCGAGGGTGAGCTGCGTGTTGAAGCCGGGGATGGTTTCGAGTTTGTCGAGTGTGCCACCGGTGTGGCCGAGGCTTCTGCCAGAGATCATGGGGACGCAGATGCCGGGGATGCCTGACGATGTGGGTGAGGCCAAGCCTGCTGCGGCGAGGATGGGTGCGATGAGGAGGGATGTCTTGTCGCCGACGCCGCCGGTGGAGTGCTTGTCGATGGTGAAGGTGTGGAGTGGTGCCGCGTCGAAGGTTTCGCCGGAGTAGCGCATGGCAGAGGTGAGGGTGGCGAGCTCGTGTGGGTCGAGTCCGCGTTGGAAGACGGCCATGAGGAATGCGGCGATCTGGGCGTCGGTGACGAGCTGGTTGGTTGGGGTACGGTCGACGATGGCGCGGATGAAGGCTTTAATTTCGGCGTCGCTGAGGACGTGGCCGTCGCGCTTGTGGAGGATGACGTCGATGGGGTGGATGGGCTGAGTCATAACGATGAATGTATCTATTATAGTTACGAATTTGGATGCGAATTTCCTATGAGTTTTCCAGAACGAAGGCGGCGGGGAGTAGTTTGGCGATGGTGGTCTCGGCGATGACTCCGAAGGCGGAGGGATAGAAGACGATGGTGTCGGGGGTGCTGAACTCGTGGATGGTCTGGCGACAGGCTCCGCAGGGTTCGCTGGCGGCGGCGTTGAGGTTAGCGATGGCGACGGCACGGATGCGGATGCCCGGTCCGTGGAGGGAGACGGCGGTGGCGATGGCGGCCTGCTCGGCGCAGGTGGTGAGGCGGTAGGAGGCGTTCTCGACGTTGCAGCCGGTGACTATAGTACCGTCCGTGAGGAGGAGGGCGGCGCCGACGCGAAATTTGCTGTAGGGCGCGTAGGCGTGTTCCGCAACGGCGCGCGCTCGCTGTTGGAGATCGGCGATTTGTGCGGGGGGGAGCTCGCTGGGACGTTCGGTGGAGGACATGATGTGAGTGAGGCTATCGGGTGCGGGGTTCGATAGCAAGTCGTGTTGCGCTCATGGTTACCGTCCTGTGTCCGATAGAGAGAGTGTGGACGACCTAACCAAAGAATTTATCGCAGAGAGCCAGGAAGGTCTGGACCGGATGGAACGGTGTCTGACTGAGCTCGAGACGCGGCCTGACGACGCTGGATTGCTGGGAGAGATCTTCCGTGCGGTGCACACGATCAAAGGGACGACGGGGTTTCTGGGATTCGATCGCCTGGAGAAGCTGGCGCACGCGGGAGAGCATCTGCTGGGTTCGCTGCGGGACGGCAGACTTGCTGTGACCTCGGAGCTGATCAGCGGGCTGTTGCGCTTGATGGATGGGCTGCGCGCGATTCTGGTGCTGATTGAGGAGACCGGCAGCGAAGGGACCCGGGCGGGTGATGAAGACGGAGAGCTGATCGCAGAGTTGGCGATGTTGAACGGGCAGGAGCCTGCGGAGTTGCCGGAGATCGAGGCTCCTCAGATTGCTTTGGTGGAGACGACCAAGGTAGAGGGTGCTGTGCCTGTCGCTGGGAGTGGGGCATCGCCAGGTTTGCAGCCGACGGTAGTGAGTGAGAAGGCAAGCGCCGATAAGACGCTGCGTATCGATGTAGACGTGTTGAATCGCATGATGAATCTGGTGGGAGAGCTGGTGTTGACTCGCAACCAGATGCTGCAGAGCGGCATGGAGGCGGCGAACTTTCCCGAACTGGCGCGGCGTCTGGATAGCGTTACCGCGGATCTGCGCGAGACGGTGATGCAGGCCAGGATGCAGCCGGTGGGAAATCTGTTTGGCAAGTTTCCGCGGATGGTGCGGGATCTGGCGCGGACGTGCGGCCGTGATGTGAGGGTTGAGTTTAGCGGGCAGGAGACTGGGCTGGATAAGAGCTTGCTGGAGGCGATCAAAGATCCGCTGACGCATGCGGTGAGGAATGCGGTCGATCATGGAATTGAATCGCCTGCTGACCGTGTGCTGGCTGGTAAGTCGGCGGAGGGGTGTCTTCGGTTGAAGGCATTCCATCAGAGCGGGTCGGTGGTGATTGAGGTTGAAGATGATGGTGCGGGGATACCGATTGAGCGTGTGCTGCAGAAGGCGGTCGAACGGAACCTGGTGACGGCGGAGGCTGCCGCGGCGATGTCGGAGAGGGAGGCGTTGCAGCTGATATTTCTGCCGGGCTTCTCGACGGCGGCGGCGGTGACTACGGTTTCGGGGCGCGGCGTCGGGATGGATGTGGTGCGCGCGAACGTGGAGAAGGTTGGCGGGAGCGTTGAGGTGGAGTCGCGCAGGGGCGTAGGCACGACGCTGCGGCTGCGGGTGCCGCTGACGCTTGCGATTGTTCCATCGCTGGTGGTGAAGAGCGGGGGGCAGAGCTTCGCATTGCCGCAGAGCGCGTTGGTGGAGCTGGTGGATATTCCGGAGCGTGAGTTCAAAGAGGTGGTGCAGCGGATCGGCTCGTCGGAGCTTTATCGATTGAGGGAACATCTGCTGCCGATGGTGTGGCTGGATCGATTGCTTGGGTTGGATGCGGACGCTCCGGAGAAGTCGAAGGGGCATTATCTCGCGGTGCTGGAGGCGGAGGGTTGCCGGTATGGCCTGGTCGTGGATGATCTGATGTCGCCTGAGGAGATTGTGGTCAAGCCGTTGTCACCGGTGTTGCGGGAGATTGGATTGTTTTCGGGCGCGACGGTGCTGGGGAATGGGACGCTTGCTTTGATTCTGGACATTGGAGCGACCGCGGCTCGAGCTGGTGTGAAGCCGATGGAAGAAGAGATTGGTGGGATTGGTGTGGGCGAGGCCTCGGTCCAGGAGGCTGCGGGGACGCAGTTCCTGATCTTCGAGGATCGTGCGCGGGAGAGGACTGCGCTGCCGCTGGATGTGGTGGAGCGGATCGAGAGTGTGCCGCTGGGACAGATCGAGTATGCGGGTGGACGGCCGCTGTTGCAGTATCGCGGAGAGCTGTTGCCGTTGAAGGACGAAGGAAATGTGCTGGCGGATCTCGAAGCGGCGCGGCAGCGAGGCGAAGAGGTGATGGCAACGGTGCTGATCTGCGGCGATGCCGAGATGGGCGGAGTGCAGCGGGGCGGCATGATCGTGCGTCAGGTGTTGGATGTGTCGCACGGCACGCTGCTTGAGCGCGACGAGGCGACCGATGGAGTGGAGCTTGCCCTGGTGAAAGAAAAACTGACGCTGGTTCATCGTGAATTTGGTGTGAAGGCGAAGGGCGTATGGCAGGAGGTTGCATGAGAATCGCTGGCAAGGCGAAGGTCGATGAGATCCAGGATGAGAGCGATGCGGTGTCTCTCTGTTCACTGTATGCGGGGAGCGAGACGTTCGGGATCGACACGAGCAAGATACGCGAGGTGCTGGGCGAGCGGGACCTGCAGCAGGTGCCGATGTCGCCTACCTTCATCGCGGGTGTTGTGCCTTACCGTGGTGAGGTGCTGACGACCGTAAATCTTCGAGCGCTGCTCGGAGTCGAGGCGCATTCGGGGCGGAGTTGTGTGCTGGTGATGGAGGACGACAAGGCGGCGGAGCGGTTCGGCCTGGTAGTGGATGCGGTTGGCGGCGTGGTTGTGGTGAGCCAGAGCGCGTTGGAAGAAAATCCATGCACGTTGGAGGCACGAGGCAAGTGGCTCTTCGATGGAGCGTACAAGATGGAGTCAGGTCTGATGATTCGACTGGATCCGCAGAAGTTGAGCCCGTCGCGGCTGTCGGAGACGGGGTTATTTAGGAAAAATTCAAATGGAGGTGCAGATGCGAGCCTTGATCGTGGATGACTCCAGCTTCATCCGCGAGTACCTTCGGCACTTGCTGAGCCGAATGGACATCGTGTGTGAAGAGGCGGTAGACGGGAGTGACGCACTGACCGTGTTGGCAGCGCAGGAGTCCTTCGACCTGATGTTGCTGGACGTCAATATGCCGGTGATGAACGGGTTGGAGTGCGTCAAGGCGCTGCGTGATGCGAACCTCGGCCCGGACATGAAGGTGATGATGGTAACGACGGAGGCTGATCACACATTTATCACGACTGCGCTCGACAATGGTGCGGATGAGTTTCTGATGAAGCCCTTTACGCCGGAGAGTCTTCGGGAAAAGATGCTTCTGCTGGGTGTTATCGCCGCTTGAATTGCCGCCTAAACCGGAAGACTAAGGAAAGCAGACATGAGTACTTTGGATGATCGGCCTCTGCGCATCCTCGCGGCGGATGACTCCGCGGTGATGCGTGGCATCATGTGGAAGCTGTTTCAGATGCATGCGGAAGAACGCTCGGGCGAGCTGCCTCGTATGGAGTTGTGCGGGGTTGCGCAGGACGGGATTGATTGCCTGGAGTCGGTGAAGCGCCTGGCGCCGGATGTCCTTGTGCTTGATCTCGAGATGCCGAGGCTGAATGGTCTGGAGGTGTTGCATCGGCTGCGTGTGGAGAACCCTAGTCTGCCGGTGATCATGTGCAGCTCGTACACCGAGCACGGAGCGCGATCGACCCTGGAGGCGTTGGCGAGCGGTGCTTCGGACTATGTGACCAAACCGGCGGAGCAGCGCGACTTTGCTTCGGCGATGGTGTCGCTGTCGAAACAGCTGTTGCCGCGAATCGCTGCGCTGGCCAAGGGCGCTCGCCAACGGGAGGTGAGCGCGGACAAGGAGTCTTCGCCAGCCAAGAGACCGGCGTTGCAATCGGCCGAGGCACCTGCGAAGGCTGCCTTGCCTGTTGAGGTCGTTGTGATCGGATTGTCTACCGGCGGCCCAACCGCGCTCGAACAACTACTACCGAAGCTGCCGGGAGACTTTGCTGTTCCGATTCTGATTGTGCAGCATATGCCAAAGCTGTTTACCGGCGCGCTCGCGGAGCGGCTGGATAAGATCTGCAAACTGCATGTTCGAGAGGCCTATGAAAATGCAGTGATCCGTCCGGGAACGGTCTGGCTTGCTCCGGGAGATGCCCATATGGAGATAGGGCCGAGCAACGGGCTGATGGAGAAGCAGGACGCAAGCGTCGCGGGGCGAAACGGTCGCGTTCGGCTGCACCAGCGGGAGCCGTTGAACCATTGCAAACCTGCGGTTGACTATCTTTTCTTCTCTGCGGCGCGGATGTTCGGGGCCTCGGCGATGGCGCTGGTGATGACGGGAATGGGCGCGGATGGCCTGGATGGAGCGCGGGCGGTCCATGCGCGTGGTGGGACTGTACTGGCGCAGGATGAGGCGAGCTCTGCCGTTTGGGGGATGCCGGGCAAGGTGACGGAGGCCGGCATAGCCAGTGCAACCCTGTCGCTCGGCGCGATGGCAGAGGCATTGAACAAGAGGGTTAACGCAGGCCGGCTGACGAAGCTGAACGCTGTGCCGTTAGCGACGTCGGCGACGGCACCCCATCGGGAGATGACTGATGGCTGTCTCTGAGTCGGATTACACCTATCTACGTGAACTTGTGCAGGAACAGTCGGCTAACCTGATCGACCCTTCGCGCAATGCTTTGTTCGATACGAGGTTGACGCAGATTGCGAGGTTGTCGGGCGCGGAAAGCCTTGGTGACTTCGTCACGATGTTGAAATCGGGTCGTCCGGCTCATCTGCACCGGGCGGTTGCTGAGGCGATGACGATCAATGAGACCAGTTTTTTTCGCGATCTGAAGCCATTTGAGATGTTTCGGGAGGTTATTCTTCCTCGACTGATCGAACGGCGGCAGGATGCGCGCAGGCTGCGGATATGGAGTGCAGCGAGTTCGACCGGGCAGGAGGCGTACAGTCTGGCGATGGTGATCGCGGAGCATTTTCCGGACCTGGCTCATTGGGATGTCAAGATTATTGGGACCGATATCTCACGACAGGTCGTGGACTACGCGCAGAAGGGACGGTATCGGCGCCTGGAGGTGAACCGGGGACTGCCTGCGAGAATGCTGCTGAAGTACATGACGCGGGACGGCGAAGAGTGGGAGGTCAGTCCGCAGATTCGGTCGATGTGTGAGTTTCAGTACGCGAACCTATGTGCTCCGTTGTCGCTTTTGCCGGTGTTCGATCTTGTGCTGCTGAGAAACGTGTTGCTTTATTTTTCTCAGCAGGATCGACGTGCACTCTTTCGTGAGATCCATCGGAAGCTGGCTCCGGACGGATATTTGGTACTGGGGAATGCGGAGCAGGCGGAGGACTCGACGGATCTTTTTGAGGTGGAGTTCGGCGCAAACTGCTATTTTTATAGTCCCGTAAAAACGGGATGAGAGTGCTGTGGATGGTTTGAAGCGGAGGCGGACCTCAAGCCGTCGGCGCGCATCTTATACAGTGCCGCAGTTATGCTGCTGAAAGCACTTTGAGACGATGCCGCTACCTCCTTCCAAGCCGAAGAAGAAGATTGAGGCTCTGCCGCTGGCTAATAGCGCTGCGACGGGGGAGCAGGCGCTTGCGCTTTTTCATCCGATTACAGCGAAGTGGTTCAGGGCTGTGTTCGAGGGGCCGACGGCTCCGCAGGTGGAGGGTTGGCCGGCGATTGCCCGGGGTGAGTCGACGCTGATACTGGCGCCGACGGGCACAGGTAAGACGTTGACGGCTTTTCTGTGGTGTCTTGATAAATTGATGTTGCGTATCGCGCCGGAGGCTGAGCGTGGGTGTCGTGTCGTCTATCTCTCACCTCTGAAAGCGCTGGCGGCCGATGTGGAGAGGAATCTGCGTTCTCCTCTGATCGGTATTGCGAATATGGCGAAGCGCGAGGGCGTGGACGTGCGGATGCCGGAGATCAGCGTGCGCACGGGAGATACTTCGCCGAAGGAGCGGGCGCGGTTTCGGAAGCATCCTGGCGATATTTTGATCACGACACCGGAGAGTCTTTATCTGCTGCTGACGTCGGAGGCCGGAGAGGCGCTGCGATCGGTTGAGACGGTGATCGTGGATGAGATTCACGCGCTGGTGCCGAGTAAACGCGGAGCGCATATGGCGTTGTCGCTGGAGCGGTTGGAGGCGTTGACCGGGAGAAAGCTGCAGCGGATTGGGCTTTCGGCGACGCAGAGGCCATTGGAAGAGGTGGCGCGGTTTTTGGGTGGGGCGGATGCTGCGCGGCAGCGGGTTAGCGAGCAAGCGAGTCAGCGAGTCGGCGAGTCGGCAGGTGCGGATGCGTTTGGAGTTGGCGGCGTGCTGCTGGAAGCGACTGGCGATGATGGCGCAGGCGCGGAGGTGGGTGCGGGTGCTCCGCTGTACCGGCCGGTGACGGTGGTGAACGCCGGGGCGAGGAAGGTGCTGGAGCTGAAGGTTGAGGTTCCGGTTGAGGATATGGCCAGGCTCGGGGAGATTCAGGAGCAGCCGAGTGGGCCGGCTTCGCAGGGGCCGAAGCGGACTTCGATCTGGCAGTCGATTCATCCGCGACTGCTTGAGATTATTCAGTCGAGGACGTCGACGCTGATCTTTGTGAATGCTCGGCGGGTGGCGGAGCGGCTGGCGGGTGCGTTGAATGAGTTGGCGGGAGAGCAGATTGCGCGGGCACATCATGGCTCGCTTGCTGCGACGCAGCGGAGCGAGATTGAAGAGTTGCTGAAGGCGGGGAAGATCAAGGCGCTGGTGGCGACTTCGTCGTTGGAACTGGGGATTGATATGGGTGCGATCGATCTCGTGATTCAGATTGAGGCTCCACCGTCGGTTGCCAGCGGGATGCAGCGGATTGGCAGGGCGGGGCACCAGGTGGGAGCGCCTTCGCATGGGATTATCTTTCCGAAGTATCGTGCGGACTTGATCGCGTGTGCGGCGGTGACGCGGGCGATGCATGAGGGGCATGTGGAGTCGACGCGGTTTCTGCGGAATCCTCTGGATGTGTTGGCGCAGCAGATGGTGGCGGTGATTGCGCACCCTCCACTGAATGTTGTTGATGCGGAGAGGCGGTCGAAGCGCAAGAGCGAGGAAGAGGAGAGTCCGGGGCTGAGTTATGCTGCGCTGTTTGCTCTGGTTCGGGGGGCGGCTCCGTTTGCTGGGTTGAGCAAGAGTGTGTTCGACGGTGTGCTGGATATGCTGGCGGGACGATATCCGTCGGATGAGTTTGCGGAGTTGCGTCCGCGGATTACGTGGGACAGGACGAGGGACTGGATCACGCCTCGTGCTGGAGTGAAGCGGATTGCCATTTTGAATGGAGGGACGATTCCGGATCGTGGGACGTATGGGGTATTTCTCGCGGGGGAGAGGTCGAAGCCGGTGCGGGTGGGCGAGTTAGATGAGGAGATGGTCTTCGAGAGTAGGACGGGAGATACGTTTATTCTTGGGGCTTCGACTTGGCGTATCGATGAGATTACGCATGATCGAGTGTTGGTGACGCCGGCGCCGGGTGAAGCGGGAAAGATGCCGTTCTGGCATGGTGATCAGGCTGGGCGGCCGCTTGAGTTTGGGCGAAGGATTGGCGCGCTGGTGAGGGAGCTGCGGGATGCTCCGCGAAGTGTGGCGATAGCGCGGCTGACGACGGAGCATGATCTGGAACCAGGCGCGGCGGAGAATGTGTTGCGGTATCTGGCGGATCAGGAGTTGGCTACGATTAATGTTCCGGATGACCAGAACATTGTGATTGAGCGGGTGCGGGATGAGTTGGGGGATTGGCGGGTTTGTGTGCTGACGCCCTTCGGTAGCAGGGTTCATGCGCCGTGGGCGATGGCGGTTACGGCGAAGCTGCGGGCGGTGAATGGGCAAGAAGTAGAGACGATGTGGTCGGAGGATGGTTTTGTGCTGCGGTTTCCTGAGACCGAGGAGGCGCCTGGTGTTGATCCGATTTTGCTGGAGCCCGAGGAGGCGGCGGAGTTGGTGTTGCGGCAGTTGGGATCGACTGCGTTGTTTGCGGCAAAGTTTCGTGAGAGTGCGGCGCGTGCGTTGCTGCTGCCGCGAAGGAGGGCGGATGGGCGGACGCCGCTTTGGCAGCAGAGGAAGCGTGCGTATGACTTGTTGAGTGTTGCGAGTCAGTATGCTTCGTTTCCGATTGTGCTGGAGGCTTATCGGGAGTGTCTGCGGGATGTGTTCGACATGCCGGCGTTGATGGAGACGCTGCGGAATATTGGGAGTCGTTCGCTGCGGGTGCATACGGTGGATTCGCGGACGCCCTCGCCGTTTGCTTCGGCGCTGTTGTTCAGTTATGTGGCGAACTATATCTATGACGGAGATGCTCCGCTGGCGGAGAGGCGGGCGCAGGCGCTTTCGATCGATCAGGATCAGCTGCGGGAGTTGATGGGTGATGCGGATCTTCGGGAGTTGTTGGATATTCATGCGATTGAAGACACCGAGGAGCAGTTGCAGTGTGTCATTGAGAGCTATCGAGCGCGGAGTATGGATGGGGTGCACGATCTGCTGCTGCGATTGGGGGATTTGACTCGGCCTGAGTTGAGGGATCGATGTGTAACTGACGAAGTTGCAGATAGTGTTGCGAAGTTGATACGGGCGCGGCGAGTGCTGGAGGTGCAGGTTGCCGGTGAGAAGCGGCTGATCGCGGTGGAAGATGCGGCTCGTTATCGGGATGCGCTGGGGTTGCCGCTGCCGCCGGGACTGCCTTCTGCATTTTTGCAGGAGGTGCCGGATGCTGTCGTTGATTTGATACGTCGTTTTGCTAGGACGCATGGACCGTTTACGACACATGAGGCGGCTATGCGGTACGACTGGCCGACGGACAGCGTTGAGGCCGTGCTGCAGCGGTTGGTGCAGAACGGGAAGGTGGTTGAAGGTGGGTTTCGTCCGGGGGGTATCCATCGGGAGTGGTGCGATAACGAGGTGCTGCGGGCGATTCGGCGTAGATCGCTGGCGCGACTGCGGAAGGAGGTTGAGCCGGTTGAGCAGAGAACGCTGGCTCGGCTGTTTACGCGGTGGCAAGGTGTGGTGCAGCCACGGCGCGGATTGGATGCGCTGCTTGATGTGATTGAGAATCTGCAGGGCGCGCCGTTGCCAGCATCGATTTTGGAGACGGAGATTCTGCCTGCGCGATTGTTGGGATATAAATCTTCTGATCTCGATACGTTGATTGCAGCGGGCGAAGTGGTTTGGGTGGGGTTCGATCCGATTGGAGAGAGGGACGGCCGGATTGGGCTATATCTTGCCGAGAGGCTTGCGGCTCTGTGGCCGATCGCTCCTGCGCCGGTGGAACGGGTGTTGAGGGATGAAGAGGGGAAGGTGATTCCGGCGTCAGTTGCAGTGGCCAGTAAGGAAGCGGAGATTATTGGCTATCTGAAGACGCATGGTGCGTCGTTCTTTCAGGATCTTCATGATGGTGTGGGAGGAGGGTATCCGGGGGAGACACTGGAGGCGCTGTGGAGCCTGGTGTGGAAGGGGCAGTTGACCAACGATGGAATGGCGGCGCTGCGGGCATATTGCGAGAAGCCTGCGTCGAGTGGTTCGCGTAAGCCTGCGCGAAGGGTGCATCAGCAGACGGGATTTCGATCGAGGCGAACGACCCCTCCGACTGCGCAGGGGAGATGGGCGCTGCAGGGAGCGGCGTTTGCTGCAGACCGGTCGTCTACGGAGTGGAGCCACGCGATAGCGTTGCAGTTGTTGACGCGGTATGGCGTGGTGTTTCGCGAGACGGCTCATGCGGAGAACCTGCCGGGTGGATTTTCGGCGATCTACGACGTGATGAAGGCGCTGGAGGAGAGCGGGAAGATTCGGCGAGGGTACTTTGCGGCCGATCTTGGAGCGACGCAGTTTGCGATGCCGGCTGCCGTGGATCTGCTGCGTTCGTTGAGGGTGCAGCAGGATCCGGAGAAGGTGGAGATGTTGCAACTGGCGGCAACTGATCCGGCGAATCCTTATGGTGCGCTGTTGCGTTGGCCTGCTGCGGCGGATGCTGGGTCTTCTTTGACGCGGAGTGTCGGGGCGCGGGTGATCTTGTGTGATGGTGCGTTGGTGGCTTATCTGAGGCGGGGGAATCCTAATGTGCAGATGTTTTTGCCGGAGGAGGAGCCGCAGAGAAGCCAGGTGGCTCGGAGTGTGGCGGAGTTTTTGGTGACGCGGGTGCATGATGACGAGGACGCGAGCGGGCGGGGCGGAATGCTGATCTCGTCTGTGAATGGAGTCGCGGTTGCGGAGCATTGGATGGCGCGGTTTTTGCTGGATGCAGGGTTTGCGGCGGGGGCGCTGGGGTTCAATGTGCGACGTGGGTTGCCGCCGTTGCCGGGGGCTCGGGGCGAGGTGAGAGCGAATGCCTGAGGGAGATACGATCTATCGTGCTGCGCGGGCTTTGCAGAAGGCTATTGGGGGCAAAACGGTCACGGGTTTTGATACTGGTCTGGCGAAGCTGGCTCGGGTGAATGACGATGCGCCTTTGCTGGGTAGGGTGGTGGAGAAGGTGGAGTCGCGAGGTAAGTGGTGTCTGATTTTCTTCTCGGGCGATTTGATTCTGGTGACGCACATGTTGATGAGTGGGAGCTGGCATCTGTATCGCGTGGGCGAGAGGTGGCGGATGGGGCGTGACCGGATGCGGGTGGTGATTCGGACGGTTGATTGGGAGGCGGTGGGGTTCAATATTCCGGTGGCGGAGTTTCATACGGCGCGGTCGCTGGAGCGGTCGAGTCAGGTGCCGAAGCTGGGGCCGGATATTTTGTCGAACGAGTTTACGGTGGAGGGTGGTGTGGCGCGGCTTGCCGCTTACGGGAGAGAGAATCCTGATGCGGAGATTGCGGTGGTATTGCTGAATCAGAGAGTGCTGGCCGGGCTGGGGAATGTTTATAAGAGCGAGGTGGCTTTTGCGGCCGGGGTAAATCCGTTTCGTGCCATGAGGACGATTACGGCTCGCGAGATGGAAGTGATGGTGGAGGTTTCGCAACGGTACATGCGGGCGAACGTGGTGGATGGGGCAGGGGATGGGATCGTGACGTATGCGGGGAATCGGCGAACGACGCATGCGATGGATCGAGAGGAGCGACTGTGGGTGTATGGGCGACAGGGACAGGAGTGTCGGCGGTGTGGGGCTGCTGTGATGATGCGGAAGCAGGGTTTGCAGGCGCGGTCGACGTACTGGTGTCCGGAGTGTCAGGCGTGGGTGGGGATGGGTGAGACGGCTGCTCCAGTGGGGCGGACGCAGGTTGTGCGTCGGGGGAAAGTTGGGTGTTAAGCGTGGGCTTCAGAGGTTGGTTCGACGCGATGGGGTTGGGGAAGTTAAGGAAGGCGGTTCGCGCGTATAGCGAATAACCCACCCTTCGTGATGCGACTACGAAGGATGGGCCACCCGGCGAATGCCAACATCTCAAAATCGAGATATGGGGCAGTTTTATTGCGGGGGCGGATTGGGTGGTGGTTGCTGCTGTTGTTTGTCTTTGCCTCCGCCGAAGATCTTCTGGAGGAAGTTTTTCTTCTTTGGTTGGCCGGGTTGCTGTGTGTTGTCGGGAGCGTTGCCGTTGGGTGGGGTGTTTGGGGCGACGCGGACGATCGGTGCGGGTGTGGTTGGCGTTGCGTCGGGTGTAGATTTGCTGCCGCCGATGCCGAGGATCTTCTGGATGAAGTTCTGCGGACTTTCGCTCATCTGGCTGCAGGTGTTGACGGGCGCGGTGCCATCGAGGAACGCAGCATACATCACCTTGTCGGGGCAGGTGGAGTCGGCAAGAAGGCTTGAGGTTCTGTCGATGCGGGCAGTGGTGATGCCTTCGGGTGGGATGAAGGATTTGACGTCGGAATATTGAGGGAGCTGGATGGCGCGCTTCATGAACTCGGCCCAGAGGGGAGCGGCCGCGTCGGCGCCTTGCAGAGGACGCGATAGTCCAGTCGAGATATCGGTGTAGTCGTCGTTGCCGACCCATACGACGCAGATCAGGTTGGAGGTGTAACCGGCGAACCAGACGTCGTGGCTGGTTCCGGTCTTGCCTGCGGCTGGCGCGAGGAAGCCGTGTGCGCGGGCAGAGGCACCGGTGCCGCGGGTCATGACGCTTTCGAGTAGCGACTGGGTGAGATAGGCGACGCGCGGATCGAGGACCTGCTTGGCTTCGGGAGAGTAATCGGAGACGATGTCGCCGTTCGCGTTTCGTACAGAGGCCAGCATCCACGGGGTGAGGTGGACTCCGCTGTTGGCGAAGACGGTGTAGGCTCCCGCCATGTCGATCGGTGTGGCGCTGTAGGTGCCGATGGCGACGGAAGGGGTTCCGCGGGCGCTGGTGATTCCGGCGGAGCGGGCTAGTGCAGCTACGTTGCCGAATCCGACCATCTGGGCGAGCGAGATGGTGGCGATGTTGAGCGAGTGATCGATGGCGTCGGTGGCGGATACCATGCCTGGATATTCGCCCTTCTCGAAGTTACCTGGGGTGTACTCCTTGCCGTCGTACATGAAGGTCGTGGTGTCGTCGTTGAGTGGGGTGAGGGCGGTGAAGACTCCGCCGCCACCTGCTTCGCCGCCGTCGCCGAGTGAGAGGCCGTTGAGAGAGGTGTTGTAGGCCGCTGCGTAGACGAATGGTTTGAAGATGGAGCCGGTGGGGCGCTCGGCGACTGCGTGGTTGAGCTGCGAGACGCCGTAGTTGCGACCGCCAACGAGAGCGAGGATCTGGCCGGTGTGAGGGTTGATGGCGACGAGCGCGACCTGGGGATAGGTGATGGGGCCGGGAGTCTCTCCCTTGGGGGTCTTGTGGAGCTTGCGGACTAGCTCGTCGATGTTCTTCATGCCGATCTCGACGGCTTCGGAGGCGGCGCGCTGGAGTTCGGGGTCGAGCGAGGTGTAGATGCGGAGGTTCTGGTGGGCGATGTCCTGGTCACCGATGCGTCTTACGAGCTGGTCGTGAACGAGGTCAACGAAGTAGGGGGCTTCGCTGGAGTCGATGTTGGGCGGGGCGAGGCGGAGGGGTTCGGCTTTGGTGCGCTCAGCTTCGGAGGCAGTGATGGCGCCGGTTTCGACCATGGAGTCGAGGACTACGTTGCGGCGCGTCAGGGCGCGCTCTGGGTGGCGGTAAGGATTGAGACGAGTGGGCGACTGGATGGTGCCGGCGAGGAGTGCACACTCGGCGAGGTCGAGCTGCTGGAGGTTTTTGCCGAAGAAGGTCTGGGCGGCCTCGCCGAAGCCGTTGATGGCGTAGCTGCCGCGTTGGCCGAGGTTGATCTCGTTGGCGTACATCTCGAAGATCTGCTTTTTGTTGAAGCGATTTTCGAGCTGGAAGGTGATGAGGATCTCGATGAGCTTGCGCTTGATGCGCTTTTCCGGGGAGAGGAAGAGGTTTTTCGCGAGCTGCTGGGTGAGGGTGGAGCCGCCGCAGGTTCTGTGGTGGGTGATGAGGTCGGAGAAGGCGCATTTGGCGATGCGGAAGTAGTTGATGCCCCCGTGATTGAAGAAGTCGCGGTCTTCGATGGCTGTGACGGCCTGCACCATGCGCGGGGGGATCTCGTTGTAGGAGACGAGGCGGCGCTTGGTGCGGTTCTTGTCTTCGGAGAGGGCGGTTATGAGCTGAGGTTCGAGCTCGTAGGCGCTGAGGGTGACGCCGTTTTCGGCGGTGATGGTCTGCACGACGCCGTTGGAGGTGTTGATGGTAGCGCCGTCGGTGTTGTGGTAGCTCTCGGGGCCGGGTTTGATGAAGATGTTGTCGGCGTTGAGCTGGAAGGTGCCGAGTTGCGTGTTGGTGTTGTAGCCTGCCTGGCGGAGTTCGGCGGCTATGGCTGCGGCGGAGAGCTTCTGACCTGCGCGGACTTCTTTGGGTGCGGCGTAGATCTGCGAGACGCTGGCGAAGATCGGACCGGCGGCGAGGCGGTCATCGACGACCTTCTGGTAGTGATAGTAAAAGTAAGTGAAGGTGGATACGCCCACGATCACGAGCACGGCCAGCGCGATGAGCGCTATCCGCAACAGGCGTGGGCCGAAGCCGGACGGTTTGATGAGGGAGCGGACGCCGTTTCCGTATTTGAGTTTGACTGGCAATATGCTCTTTCGTTGGACGGTTAGAGGCCGGCTGCGGAGAGCGGGTTGCGCAGGGTCGTGGTTATCCGCTCGGATACCTTTGCGACTACATCGCCGAGGGCGACATCCTCTGTGACGCTCTGTAGGCGATCGAGAAATTCTACCTTGCCCTCTGCGACTCCGCGACCAATATTGATTCGATAGGGGATACCGACCAGGTCCGCATCTTTGAACTTGACGCCGGCGCGCTCGTCGCGGTCGTCGAGGAGGACATCTACGCCTGCTGCTTCGAGGTCGGCGGCGATCTTTTCTCCAGCGGCGAGCAGGGCCTCGTCGCCGATGTTCGTGATGGTGACGATGGCCTGGAAGGGAGCGATAGCAGGGGGAAGAGCATAGCTGGTGCCCTGGTTCGCTGAGGCAGATGTCTCGATGGCTGCGGTCAGAATGCGCTCAATGCCGATGCCGTAGCAACCCATGATGGGGGTGACCTCTTTGCCGTCGCGGTTGAGGACGGAGGATCCCATGGACTTCGTGTACTTGTTGCCGAGTTTGAAGATGTGGCCGATCTCGACGGCCTTGCCGAGGCGCAGAGGCTGGCCGCCGATGGGGTCGAGTTCGCCTTCGACGATGTTGCGGACGTCGGCGATAACGGTGGGCTTGAAGTCACGGGCGGGAGTCACGTTGCGGAGGTGGTACTCCTCCTTGTTGGCTCCGGCGATGAGGTTGCTGCGGCCCTCGAGAGCTTTGTCGAGGATGACGAGGGTGCCCGGCTTTTTGGGGTGTGGCGCGGCTTCGATGCCGATTGGGCCGAGGTATCCGGCAGGGGCCTTGAAGGTTGCTTCGAGCTCTTCGGGGGTCATGGGGCGTAGCTCTCCGCCGGCGATGAGAAGGAGCTTGGCTTCGTTGAGCGAGTGGTCGCCGCGCAGGAAGACGACGACTGGGCGAAGCTTGCCGAGTTTGGCGTGGTCGGCTTGGGGCAGCTCAGCCATATAGGCCATGGTCTTGATCTGGTGGACGGGAGCGACACCGAGGAAGGTGCCGACCTCGTCGATGGTGCGCTGGCCGGGAGTGTGGACGAGTTCGGGCGAACCGTCGCCGGTGGGCGCGAGAGCTTCGACTGCCGCGAGTTGCGAGGTTGCTTTTTCGAGGTTGGCAGCGTAGCCCGAGGTGGAGCTGGCGATGAGGTCTTCGCCGGCTTCGGTATAGACCATGAACTCCTGCGAACCGGAGCCGCCCATGGCGCCGGAGTCGGCCTCGACGGCGACGAACTCGAGACCGCATCGCTTGAAGATGCGAACGTAGGCGTTGTAGTGCTTGTTGTAGCTTGCGTCGAGGCTGGCATCGTCGATGTCGAAGGAGTAGGAGTCCTTCATGATGAACTGACGGACGCGGAGGAGGCCGGCTTTGGGGCGGGGCTCGTCGCGGAACTTGGTCTGGATCTGGTACCAGATCTGGGGGAGCTGCTTGTAGCTGCGAAGTTCACTGCGGGCGATGGAGGTCATGACCTCTTCGTGGGTCATGCCGAGGCAGAGGTCAGCACCTTTTCGATCCTTGAGGCGAAACATGTTTTCGCCCATGACGGTCCAGCGGCCGGACTCCTCCCATAGTTCGCGGGGATGGAGGGTGGGGAGCAGGAACTCCTGACCGATGCGGTCCATCTCTTCGCGCACGATGGCGACGATCTTGTTGATGGATCGGTTGCCGAGGGGTAGATAGCTGTAAATTCCGGCGCTCAGCTGACGGATGTAACCGGCGCGGAGGAGGAGCTTGTGGCTGGCGACTTCGGCGTCTGCGGGTGCTTCGCGGAGGGTGGGGACGAAGAGTTGTGACCAGCGATGCATAAGTAAAGAAGCACTTTCCGGCCCGCGGCCGGGTGCGCGCGGACATATAAGAATGAAATTTCATTCTAAACCGGATGACGTTACACACGAGAAAAGCGCTTGATGTTGACTGCGTGAAATCTTAGGATGTGTCGTGTTTGTATATGTTGGGTGGGTGACAGACCATGTTGAACCATAAGCGTATGGTTGGGCTAATCGCATGGATCCGACAAGCGCTTTGTGGGCGACACGCCTTTGCGGCTAGAGGATTATCTCGCACAAAGGACGCCCCAATTGATGAACAAAAGGAGTGGAGTCGGCGTAGGGCTGTCGGTGCGCCCGCGCAATCTCATTCTGAGGCAGTTGCCCGACGAAGAGTTCGCTGCCCTAGTGAAGTTTTTGACTCGTGTCGATCTTCCGCTTGGCATGCAGTTGTCTGAACCAAATGTCCCAATCGAATATGTGTACTTTCTGAACAGCGGACTGATCTCAACAGACGCTTTGACGGAGAAGGGCGAATCGGTCGAGGTTGGGGTGATCGGGCGCGAGGGATTCGCAGGCCTGCCAGCTTTGCTGGACCAGCCGCAGATGTCCCATTCGGTGATGATTCAAGGCGTTGGCGAAGGGCTGCGTATTCGAAGCTCCATCGTGCGTGACGAGTTCATAAAGGGTGGAGCATTTCAACGTATGGTGCATGCGTTTGCGTACCTGCAATTAGTCCAGATATCGCAATCTGTTCTGTGTAATCGGATGCATGAGGTGGATGCTAGGCTGGCGCGTTGGCTACTGACTTCGGCCGACCGGATGGAGTCGGAGTCGTTGAACCTGACACAGGAGTTTCTAGCGCAGATGTTAGGGGTGCAGCGGTCTACTGTCACTGTTGCGGCTGGCGATTTGCAGCGGCGTGGGATGATCGGTTACAGCCGCGGCAAAATTAATATCCTCGACCGCGCAGCGCTGACCAAATTAGCTTGCGAGTGCTACAGAATCGTCTCCTTGTCCTATGAACGGGTTTTGCAGACCGATTTCAAGCATCCCCCGAGTTACGTCGTTTAGACGACACAACTTCTTTCTTCATTGTGAACTGTCGGCTGGCGGTTCGACATTGTCAATAATTACTGAAGTATGGCGGCTCGATCCGCAGTTCCGAAGAGAACCGGCGCTGTTGTTGTCTCCTATATCGGAGACGATCTCCTGACTGCGGTTCAATCTGAAATGCCAGAGATGGTTGTGCTCTGTCACTCGCTGTCCACGGACTACGCGGAGGCGATGGCAGACACGGGCCGGCTATGCTGTCCGAAGACAAAGTTTCTGCTGGTGTTGTCGGAGTTGCGCGTTGATCGACCTTATAAAGATGCGATTCGACGCTATCAGTCTTGCGGAGTCTTCGAGGCTGATCGCGCGGGTTAGCGAGTTATTAGGGATACTGCCTCACCATGTTATGGAGGGCACAGCGTCAGAGAGACAGGGACCTGAGGCGGCTAGATTTGCAAGCGATGAAGAGGATGCTTGTGGTGAGTCCGGCATCCTACCATGTCGTTTGAGTTATTTTCTTCCACTACTTCAGTTGTTGAGTTGAAGGGTCCATAGATCGTGGAGATGGACGACACCTTCAATGCGCCGGTCGGGGGCTATGACGATGAGGGATGTGATTTTTTTTTCTTCCATGAGGGCAAGGGCCGAGGATGCGAAGGCGCTGCCTTCGATGGTGAGCGGATGTGTGTTCATGATGTCGCCGGCGGTGTGTTCGAGGGCGTGGGAGCCATCGCGTTCGAGGAGACGGCGGAGATCGCCGTCGGAGATCATGCCGACGAGATGGTTGTCTGCGATGACGGTCGTCATGCCGAGTTTCTTTCGCGACATCTCATAGATCACCTGGGGCATGGGAGTGGACGGCGCGACTTGCGGTATCGCGTCGGCGGTGTGCATGAGCTCGCGGACGCGTGCGAGGCGCTTGCCGATGCGGCCACCGGGGTGCAGGTCGGCGAAGTCTTCCGCCTTCCAGCCACGACGGCGGCTTACTTCGAGGGCGAGTGCGTCGCCGAGAGCGAGCATGACGGTTGTGGAGGCGGTGGGTGCGAGGTTGAGGGTGCAGGCTTCGGTGGAGACACTGGCGTCGAGGAAGATGCTGCTCGACTGGGCGAGGGTGGAGGTGCTGCAGCCGCTGATGGCGATCAAGGTGGCGTCGAGGCGCTTGAGGGTGGGGAGGAGGCGCAAGAGCTCTTCGGTCTCTCCGCTGTAGGAGAGTACGAGGACGATGTCGCCGGTTGAGAGCATGCCGAGGTCGCCGTGAATCGCTTCGGCCGCGTGAAGGAAGTGTGCTGGAGTTCCCGTGGAGCGGAGGGTGGCTGCGATCTTGCGCGCGATGATGCCGCTTTTGCCGATGCCTGTGACGATGATGCGGCGGTTGCCGGCGGCAGATTGGAGCAGGTGGTCGATGGCCTGAGTAAAGGGGGCGAGCATCGTTGTGTCGAGACGGGCGGCGAGTTCGTTGAGGGCAGTGGCCTCGATGCGGACGAACTCCGATGGACGTGACGGGATGTTGGAATTGCTGGACATAGAGGCCGAACCATGTCGATGCTAGCAGAGGTGTGGGTGGCTGTATCTTCTGGAGCGCTGCGTATGCGATGGCCGAATTGTGATGCAACTCGTGAAGAATGCGGTCGTTGCACCATTTGCCGGGTCTTTGCGTCTAAACTAAAAGCTAAAGTGTGGCAGGTGTGCGTGCCGGAAGGATTTGACGTGAAGCGGAGCGGATTGGTTCTCAGTGTGATGATAGTTGGAGTAGCGCTGCTGCTCTGGGCGGGGTGGCATAATCTCCGCGAGCGGAAGCTGGCTATGCGGGAGGCGCAGGAGAACCATGTGGTTCTTGTGCCGGAAAAGTCCGGCGCAGCAATGTCCGGGAGTGCTACGCAGCCGGATCCGCAGTCGCCGGAGGCCGAAGCGACGCAGATGCGTGGCAAGGTTGCTCCCGCTTTTACGCTAGTGACGCTCGATGGGAAGAAGGTATCGCTGAGCGACTTCAAGGGACGCCCTGTGCTGGTGAACTTCTGGGCAACGTGGTGTGGGCCGTGCAAGGTGGAGATGCCGTGGTTTGAGGAGTTTCAAAAGCAGTATGCTGCGCAGGGGCTTGAGATCCTTGGGCTCGCGGATGATGTTGATGCGGGCAAGGACGCGATTGCGAAGGTGGCGCAGAAGACGGGCGTGACGTATCCGATTCTGTTGACCGATGGGAAGGTGCAGAAGGCGTATGGCGGCCCTGATGGGATGGATTATCTGCCCATGTCGTTTTACGTCGATAAGAACGGCGTAGTCGTTGAAGAGACGGCGGGGCTTGGCAGCAAGGATGAGATTGAAGCGCACATCAAGAAGGTGATTGCGTCGGGAGCAACGTCAGCAGCAGGCGGGCAGTGATGCGGTTGAGCCTGGGAGTTGCGGGATTGGTTGCTTTCGCGACGGTTGGATTCGCCCAGCAGGTTGGGAGTCTGGATGCGCCGGCTGCGAAGCCGAAGTCGTATGTGGTTTATGCAGCGGAGCAGCAGAGCGTGTCGGCAGGGAAGCGGAGTGTGTTGGAGCTACACTTCCGCGTTGTGGATGGCTTTCATGTGAACTCGCATACTCCTAAGTCTGATTTGTTGATTCCGACGCGGGTTGAGTTGCAACCTGCGGTAGGCGTTAAGGCTGATGCAGTCGAGTATCCGGCTGGGACGTCGTATAGCTTCAGTTTTGATCCGACGGAGAAGCTCGATGTTTATTCGGGGGATTTCACGGTGAAGCTGCCTGTGGTGGCTGAAGTGGGTACACATACTGTGGATGGGACGTTGCGTTACCAGGCGTGTGATCATGCGGCGTGCTATCCGCCGAAGAGTCTGCCGGTACAGGTGATCTTCACGGCGAAGTAGTCGATGCGCGAGTTATCGGCGCAAATTTTGTTGGTAGCTTCGATACGTCCGCTGATTTTGTGATGAGTTGGTGGCATCATGGATAAAACAGGAGCGGGCGGACGGGAATGGAAGAATTTCGAAGGCTGACACGGCTGCCGGCGTATGTATTCAATATCACCAGTGAGTTGAAAGCTGCGGCGCGTAAGCGTGGTGAGGACATCATCGACTTCGGGATGGGGAATCCTGATGGTGCAACGCCGAAGCACATCGTCGACAAACTGATTGAGGCGGCGCAGCGGACGGCGACGCATCGATACTCGTTATCGCGTGGCGTGCCTCGTCTGCGTAAGGCGATCTGCAGCTGGTATAAGCGTCGCTACGATGTCGATCTCGACCCTGAGACGGAGGCGATTGTGACGATCGGCTCGAAGGAGGGGATCGCGCATCTTTGTCTGGCTGTGCTTGATGATGAAGATACGGTTGCTGTGCCGAACCCTAGTTATCCGATTCATATCTTCGGGCCGGTTATTGCTGGGTCGAAGGTGCAGAGTATTCCTGTGCAGGATGGGACTGCAGAGGCGTTGCTGGAGCGGTTGGAGCATGATCTGCCACGTATGCAGCCGCGGCCGAAGTTGCTGATCTTGAACTTTCCTTCGAATCCTACGGCGCAGTGTGTGGAGCTTCCTTTCTTTGAGCGGATTGTGGCGCTCTGCAAGGAGTTGGGGATCTACATCATTCACGATCTTGCTTACGCTGACATTGTGTTTGATGGGTATCGGGCGCCTAGTATTTTGGAGGTGCCGGGGGCGAAGGATATTGCGGTGGAGTTCTTTACGCTCTCGAAAAGTTACAACATGCCGGGATGGCGTGTGGGCTTCATGGTGGGAAATCGCAAGCTGGTTGCGGCTTTGGGGCGCATCAAGAGCTACTTCGACTATGGGACTTTTACGCCAATTCAGGTGGCTGCGATCTGTGCGCTGGATGGGCCGCAGGAGTGTGTTGCGGAGATTCGCGATATTTATAAGGATCGGCGCGATGTGCTGGTGCCGGGGCTGAATAAGCTTGGCTGGCCGGTGGATCTGCCGAAGGCGACGATGTTTGCCTGGGCGAAGATTCCGGAGCAGTATCGGGCGCTGGGGTCGGTGGAGTTTTCGAAGCGGCTGCTGCTGGAGGCGAAGGTTGCGGTCAGTCCTGGCGTGGGTTTTGGCGAGCATGGGGATGGGCATGTGCGGTTTTCTTTGATTGAAAATGAGGAGCGGACGCGGCAGGCTCTGCGGGGAATTAAGCAGATGTTTAAGGCTGGCTGAGAGAGATCATTTTGCAGAAAAAATTGCCCTGGTGCGAGCCAGGGCTTTTTGCTGTTTTGCTGGTGTTTTTGAGGGGTGTTTTGGGAAAACGTGGTGCAATGGGATGGTTTTTTGTGGTGAATATCGTGGT
This sequence comes from Tunturiibacter lichenicola, assembly GCF_051013355.1. Classification (GTDB taxonomy): domain Bacteria; phylum Acidobacteriota; class Terriglobia; order Terriglobales; family Acidobacteriaceae; genus Edaphobacter; species Edaphobacter lichenicola_F. The sequence goes on from NZ_CP132944.1 coordinate 4,416,074, forward strand.
GGATTGTGGTCAAAACGTGGAGATTAGCGACTCGTTTTTGCGAGCGTAAAAATACGCCAACTTTTTAAGATTTATTTTTGGGTCGAGGGAGCTTCGCCTGGTGGGGTGGGGATCGGGGTGCCTTGATGGAAGGTGACCTGCCAGCGTCCGTCGATGTTTGTCCAAAGGGAGCTGCGCCAGGATTGGCCTATTGGTTCGCCGTTTGCGTTTCGGCGTGTGGCTTTGTAGGTTGCGAGGACGGCGTTGGGGGCGATCTCTCGTATGGAGAAGTCGCTGAGCAGGGAGGCTGGACGGGGCGGCTCGTTCTTGAGGTCTTCGAGGATGGAAGCTTTGTTGAAGACGCGGCCGGAGCTGCCGAATTCGATGAAGTCGTCTGCGAGGAGGGAGGCTGCCAGCTCGGAGTTGTGGCGAACTGCTGGGTCGAGAAGCTGTTCTTCGAGGGATCGGAGATGGTCTTCGATTCGCATGTGCTTTTGATATTAGCGAGGACAAGCGCAATCTCCCTCATGGTGCAGAGACTGCAAACGCAGTTTCCCTTCGGGAATGACAACAAAAAGCGAAAGCGGCTCTTCATCAACTACGGCACTGTCGTGAGTCAATTGACATATATTCTTATAATGGAATATATTTTTACTGCTGCCGCGACCGACATGTTTCATGCAGTTGCTGAGCCCTAGTGATTGGAGAGTGTCAGGGTTTGAACCGTTGGTATCATCACCGTGCCAATGCCCGGTGCACCTTCGGCTGCTGGACGTTTCGATTCCTCCGGGCCATGTCTTAAGCACCGATGAAGACCCATTTCGTTGAAAGGTAGATTGGAGCATGAAGAATCTTTTTGAAGCGGAGACAGTGGATGAGGTAAAGGAGAGGATGGCGCGGCTGAGGCCGGAGAGCGCGCGGCAGTGGGGCAAGATGAATGCGGCGCAGGCGGTAGAGCACTGCTCGAGGGGCATGGAGCTGGCGTTAGGGGATCGGCTTCCGCCACGGTTGTTGATTGGACGGATCCTCGGGCCAATGATCAAGCCGAAGGCGTTTGCGGATGGCGAGCCGATGCGTAGGAATTCGCCTACAGTGCAGGGTCTTACGGTTAGCGATGATCGGGAGCTTGGTGAGGAGCGAGCGCGGTTGTGCGGGCTGATTGATCGGTTTGTTGCGGCTGGGCCTGCGGGATGTACTTCGCATCCGCATAGCTTCTTTGGACGGCTTACGCCGGATGAGTGGTCGGCGTGGATGTATAAGCATCTGGATCATCATCTGCGGCAGTTTGGGGTCTAGCGAAGTTCTCCTGTAGGTGTAGTGACGCGGCGAAAAAATACAGGGATCCTTCCCCTTCGACTCGCTCAGGATCAGGATGACGACGAAACAGACACGAAAGAAGCCCCGGTTTGTCCGGGGCTTCTTTCTATTGTGCATCGACGGTGATTTATGCCGTCCTGTCTGTTGTTGCTTAGGCGAGGACTGGGGTGGGGGTGGTCTCAGAGGCAGCCTGAGAGGTTGCGGTGGTGGAGGCAATTGCGGGATCGGTGGTGCTGTCTTCGCCGGTTTCGACGTGGCCTGCGATTTGGCGCTGGAAGGTGGAGTCGGAGTTGACCTCTACTACGAAGTCATACCAGTTGTGCGACTTCTCCAGAGACCATGTCTTGGTGAGCGTTTCACCGGCCCTCAGGTTGTGGGTTGTTTTTTCTTTGGTGTAGACGTCGAGGATGCTCACTTGCGTGGTTGAGCCTCGGTTGACGATGTCGAGGGTGATGCCGCAACGATCCTCTCTGTAGCGGCTGGTTACGTGGAGATTGGCTGCTTCTTTACTGGCGGTGCTGCCTTTGAAGGAGCGCAGGAAGCCGTTGGGTCCGTGGACGGAGAGATCGTATTCGCCGCCGGGATTCGCGGAGAGTGTCCACGAGTCGGAGATGTCGTTGTGTGGCGCTACGGTGTAGGACCAAGGGCCCGTCTTCGTGTTGCCTGAGCGCACGTGATAGACCGCGGTGGCTTTGCCGGTGTTGCCGAAGTCGAGCTTGATGGTCTGGTTGTTGAGCTCGGCGTGGCCGTGAACGTGGAGCTCGTATGGCAGGGCGCGAGCGGGGCGCGTGCCGGGTTCCTGCGTGGGCAGGGCCTGGTCGGTGGGTGGTGTGGGGACATAGTCAGGGTGGCGCTGGTTGTCGGGTGGGAGATACGCGGCGGTGCTGGGTAGAGGCACTTTGGCGTCATTTGGATTTCTGAAGTTGAAGGCGGAGGTGAGGTCGCCTGTGACTGCGCGGCGCCACTTGGTGATGTTCTGCTCCTTGATGCCGGGGTATTGGCGGCCAAAGCGTTGCTCGACGAACTTGATGAGCGAGGTGTGATCGAAGACTTCGGAGTTGACGTAGCCGCCTTTGCTCCAGGGCGAGATGACGACCATGGGAACGCGGAGGCCGAGGCCGTAGGGGCCGGCGGGATACTCGGAGCTGCCGGGGAAGATCTCGTTGGTGATGTCGACGGTGGAGATGCCTTGTGCGCGGGTTTGCGGGGGAGTGGGTGGGACCATGTGGTCGAAGAAGCCGTCGTTCTCGTCGTACATGAGGATGAAGGCGGTCTTGCTCCAGACTGCGGGGTCGGCGGTGAGGATGTCGAGGATCTGCGAGACGTACCAGGCGCCGTAGTTGGCGGGCCAGTTGGGATGCTCGGTGTAGGCTTCGGGGGCGACGACCCAGGAGACCTGGGGGAGCTTGCCGGAGCTTACGTCCTGCTTGAAGATGTCGAAGAGTGTGCCGGTCTTGAGGATGTTGGTGCCGGTGCGCGCTTTTTCGGCGAGCGGAGAGCCCTGGGGCGCGTTCTGGTATTGGTGGAAGTAGAGGAGCGAGTTGTCGCCGTAGTTGCCGATGTAGGGGTTGTCGCCGGTCCATCCCCAGAAGTCGCTTGCGTCGAGGCCCTCGCCGATGTCCTGATAGATCTTCCAGGAGACGCCTGCTTTTTGAAGGAGCTCAGGGTAAGTGGACCAGTCGTAGCCGGCTTCGGCGTTGTCGATGACGGGGCCGCCGTTTTTGCCGTCGTTGCCGACCCAGCCGGTCCACATGTGGTAGCGGTTCGGGTCGGTTGGCCCGAGGAGGGAGCAGTGGTAGGCGTCGCATACGGTGAAGGCGTCTGCGAGGGCGTAGTGGTAGGGGATATCGCTGCGGTTGAGGTGCGCCATGGTGGTGGTGCCTTTCTGCGGCACCCACTGGTCGTTGTTGCCCTCGTTCCAGGCAGCGTGTGTGGTGGTCCAATCGTGGGCGAGGTCCTGGAGGAACTGGAGGCCGAGGTTGGGCGCTCCGGGATGGAAGGGCAGGACGTAGTTGTTGCCGCCGTTGGGCTGATGAAAGACGGAGTTGCCGGAGGGGAGGGTGACGGCGCGGGGATCGCCGAAGCCGCGGACGCCGCGGAGAGTGCCGAAGTAGTGATCGAAGGAGCGATTTTCCTGCATCATGAAGACGATGTGTTCGACGTCTTCGATGGAGCCGGTGCGGTTGTTAGCGGGGATGCTGAGCGCGCGTGCAATGCTGGCGGGGAAGGACGCGCCGAGAGCGCCGGTGCTTAAAAGCTGCAGGAAACTGCGTCGGTCTAGAGCCATGGGGAGAACCTCACTTTAGCTGGAATTTTCAAGCTGCGGGTGAGCGTATGCCTGTATTGTTTCGGGGGTGTGACGGCTGAGTGACAATCTGTAGAGGGGTGAATGGATGTCCTAGAGTTCGGGGGTAACAGCGGTGTTGTGGTATTCGGTGATCTGCCATTCACCCTTGTCCTTCACCAATACCTCTAGAAGCTTGAATCTGAGAATTCCATCGCTGCCGACTGGAAGACCGGGTGGCACTTTGGCGAAACCGGTCATTTCGCCGCTGATGTCGACGATGGCGACGTCGGGCCGCACAAAGCGCAGCTTCGCGATCGAAGTTTTAACCGAAGTGCCTTTGAAGATGGATTGGGCTATCTCGATGTGCCGCTTGACGAACTCGTCGCGTCCGTAGCGGACGGTGCCGAAGATGTTGGTGAAGCTGCCATCCTCTGCGAAGTGGTCGGATGGATTGCCGTGGACGATCTTTTCGATGGCGGCGGTATCTGAGACTGTACTGACTTGGGCGGAAGGTGTCTGCGCGTTGAGGGTGCCAGTCTTCCCGGTAAGAAGCCCCATCAGAGCGATCGAAATGGCTAGAGAGGCCTCTGCTGTTCTCACGAACTAATCCTCACTGCTTGGATTTTGCTTCTTGATCGGTGCGGTGGAATCTATCACAGGACAAACGATAAAGGCGAATGCAGGGATCCTTCGCTTCGCTCAGGATGGCGACGGGTTATTGGGGTCGTAAGCGAAGGAAGAGATTCTGCTCGCTCAGGGTACGGAATGACAACAGAACGGCAGGCAGCGATGACAACAAAAGGACAGGCAACAGCTAGCGCAGTTGCGGAGTGCTTGAGGCTTTGTTCGAAGTTTGTGGTCGCTACTACTTCTTTTGGCTGGCTAGCTTCTTTTGGGTTTCGAGGAAGCGGCGGACTCGGTCGAGGGTGCGGGATTTGCCGAAGACTACCATGCTTTCGAGGAGCGGCGGGGACATGGTGCTGCCGGTTAGGATCGCGCGGAGGAGCATGAAGTTTTCTTTGACGGACCACTGCTTTTCTTCGCCTAGTTTTTTCAGGGCGGGCTCGAGGGCTTCGTGGGTCCAGTCGGTGGCTTCGAGGACGGTGAGCTGCTCGGCGGCGAAGGCCAGGGTTTCCTCGAGAGTGCGTTTTTTGGGGACGAAGACTTCGGCGGGTGGCATGATGTCGTCGGCGAAGAGGAAGTGGGTGAGGTTGCCGAACTCGCCGAGGGTTTCGATGCGGGTTTGGACGAGTGGGGCTATTTGTTGCAGGTACGCGTCGCTGAGAATGGTTTCGCGTAGGGCTTTGTAAAAGGACTCGGGTGTGAGGGCGCGGATGTATTCGCCGTTGAGCCACTTGAGTTTTGTTAGGTCAAAGACGGGGCCACCGAGGCGAATGTTTTTGACGTCGAAGCGGGCGACCATGTCGGGGAGGGTGAAGATGTCGGTCTCGCTTTGTTTGGCGGCGGTTTGCGTGGGTGTGGATTCGGTGGTGGGTGCGGGCATGCCGCCGCCCATGAGGCCGAGGAAGTTAATCATGGCTTCGGGGAGGAAGCCGGCCTGGCGGTAGTAGATGAGGGAGACGGGATTTTTGCGCTTGGAGATTTTGGATTTGTCCAGATTGCGCAGGAGGGGCATGTGCCAGAAGCGCGGGATCTGCCAGCCGAAGGCTTTGTAGAGGAGGACGTGTTTGGGGGTCGAGGAGATCCACTCTTCGGCGCGGATGACGTCGGTGATGTGCATGAGGTGGTCGTCGACGACGTTGGCGAGGTGATAGGTGGGGAAGCCGTCGGACTTCATGAGGACCTGGTCGTCGACGTTGGAGTGCTCGAAGCGGATGACGCCGCGGAGTTCGTCTCGGAACTCGGTGAAGGCGGGATCGCCGGCGGGGACTTTGAGGCGGACGGTGTAGGGGCGGCCTTCGGCGAGGTAGGCGTCGATTTGTGATTGGGAGAGTTCGCGGTGAGCTCCATCGTAGCGTGGGGGGAGCTTGGCGGCGATCTGGCGTTTGCGCAGGTCCTCGAGCTCTTCCGGTGTTTCGAAGGAGCGGTACGCGGTGCCGTTGGCGAGGAGAATTTCTACGTGCTCGCGGTAGATTTCCGTGCGTTCTGACTGGCGATAGGGGCCGTAGGGGCCACCGACGTCTGGGCCTTCGTCCCAGGTGAGGCCGAGCCAGCGGAGGGAGTTGAAGATCTCCTGCTCGGAGGTGGCGACGAAGCGGGCGCGGTCGGTGTCCTCGATGCGGAGGACGAACTTGCCGTTGCGCTGGCGGGCGTAGAGGTAGTTGATGAGGCCGATGTAGGCGGTGCCTACATGTGGGTCGCCGGTGGGGGAGGGAGCGATGCGGACGCGGATAGGGGCTTCGGTGGTGCTAGTGCTATTCGTCATAAAGGCCAAGAGTTAATGCTAGCAGAAGGGTGGCGGTTTTATGATCGTCAGCTCGAGTGAGGTGATGCGAGAGGCGCATCACTCTTTGAGATCCACGAACCTTGCAACAATCAGCCGTTGCGTGACGGCAAAGATCAGCGCGGTTGAGACACCGAACATAAGCGCGCCAGTTGCGCCTTCGAGGGGGCCGAGCAGCTTCCACGCCGGGCTCATGACGACGTCGCCGTACCCCAGGGTCGTGTAGTTGACGGCTGAATGATAGAAGGCGGATCCAAAGTCTTGAAATTCTTTGCAGATCAAAAATAACCAGGCCCACAATGCGATCTCAAGCAGGTGCGCGAGAAACGCAAATGATATTGCGAGCGAAGCGATAAGAATGTCGATGGAGAGAGCGACGCCCGTACGGCCCAGTCTTCGTTCACGGCGAAAGAAATCTACCGTAGCGGTTAGAGCCATCGAGTGGATCAGGATTGTAGCGAGAACGGCCGGTGCGCTGACCGCCAGAGGGATTAAGACTGCGACTCGATGTATCTGCATCATTTTTCTGCCAGTGCATTCTTTTGCAGCGACATGGTGTGTCGGGTGAAGGCCTTTGCGCTATTTTAGTTCGCGGACCCAGATGTTGCGGAAGCTGATGGGTTCGCTCTTGTCTCCGTGGGCCTGAAGCTTGATGGGGGCCGTGTCGTACGGTTTGTAGAAGGGTTGGCCGACATAGAGCGTCTGCCCTTTTAGCTCGAAGTGATTTTGGACCAGGACTCCGTTGAAAAAGACTGTGGCGTAGGCGGGAGTCTTGAGGGTGCCGTCGGTGTTGAAGGTTGGCGCTGTCCAGATGACGTTGTAGGTCTGCCAGTCGCCGGGTTTGCGCGCGGGGTTTGCGAGTGGGATGCCTTGCTTGTAGATGCTGGCGGCCTGGCCGTTGACGTAGGTCTTGTTGTTGTATGAGTCGAGGACCTGGAGCTCGTATCCATCATCGCCGGGACCGGTGGAGGCGAGAAAGACGCCGCTGTTGCCGCGTGCCTGATCGGTGCCTGTGATGTTCTCGGGGATTCTCCACTCGATGTGGAGTTGATAGTTTTTAAAAGCTTGTTTGGTTTCGATGTTTCCGACGCCTGGGGTCTTGCTGACGGTGAGGATGCCGTCTCCGACAGTCCATTTGGCTGGTGATTTGTCCTTGGTGGAGACCCACTGGTCGATATTTTTGCCGTCGAAGAGGACGATTGCGTCGGAGGGTGGGGCGGCGTCGGTGGCGCCCGGCGTTACGATCGGGGGAACCGGCTCGTAGACTTCGGTGTCCTGATGTTTTGGCGCGGCTGGCTGTTGTGCGGAGAGGGATGCGGTGAGGACGATCAGGGATGCGAGGGCGAGGAGCTGCGAGGGTTGGGTGCGCATGATTTCCTGAGAGAAGGATATACCCATTCAATCTTCGGCAATCTATCTATGGCTTAGTAATAGTTTCCGAGGGCTTAGTAATAGTTTCCAAGGTATGTCTTGTCGGCTTGTTGAACGAGATAGCGCCGATTCTGATCGAAGAGGATTCGGGCCAGGCCATCGCGGTAGTTGATGTCGGTTATGAAGCTTCTGAGGACGTCGAAGCCAAGCAGCCCGGATACCTCGATGCCAGTGGCGTGGCTCTTCGGGGTGAGATCGAATGATATAGCTCCGGAGGCGGCGAACTCTGTACCTGCGAAGCGTAAGGTTGGGAACTTGAACGGGCGGTAAACCTTGACGAGGCTTCCGTCGCTTGAGTAGATGTCGGTACGGTTCTGATCACCACCGCCCTCCTTAGGAATAACTTTGACTACCGGGCCTGAGATACCACGGAGCGCTACGCTGCCGTCGGTGGTCTTGCCGAGGGTGGCGTTAGCTACATCAGGAGCGAGGAAGGTGCGGACGGCGCCTGTATCCATGACGAAGAGGTAAGGTCCCTGTTTGTTGATGAGGGCGGGGATGAGGATGTTGCTGCCAGCGATATAGACCTGCGACCAGTCCTTCTCAGTGGGAGTGATGATCGACCGCTCGTTTGCTGGCGCGGCGGCGAGAGGAAGTGCGGGGAGCGGACTGAGTGTTACGGACTGGTCCGGGTAGTCGATGTGTATGAGGTGTTCGCGGAAGAAGCTGAGGCCGATGAGACCGTTTGCTTCAGCAAGTGTGCTCGAGGCTACTACGCGGACGGGACAGTCTCTGTATTTGACGGCGCCGATCTTGATTTCATCGGCGACACCGTCGTAGGGCACCTTGTTCGCGCCGGCGATGAGCGGTTGAACTCCGGCTTTGGCTGCATGTTTTTCGTCGATCAGGATGCCTGAAACACTGGAGTCAAGCTCGAGCAGTTCGACGTCATGATTGAGTTGCGTCATGAAGCCCCAGGAGCGAATAAGGGTTCCGTTCTCCATGATGGGCAACAGAACCAGTTTGGCGGTCTGGATCGGCTCCACTTCCGTGCAGAACTTGTGACCTTGAAGGATCGCTAGTTGGCGAGTGAGTTCACTGAGGCGATCAGGAGGCAACAGCGGCTTGCTGGAGAGAAAACTTTCGAGAGGCGCGGCGCGGTCAGCCTCGGGAAGCGACGTGAGATAGGCGTCGATGATGTCGGGATCGTGCGGCGCGAGCTTGTGCGCAATATCGAACTCATGTTGAGAGGTGGTATGGTGCGAGAGAAGGCTGTCAACGCGTCCCATGCCGAGGTGACCGCGTGCTGAACATACGTCAAGCGCGATTGCGCGAGAGTAGCCGGTAGCAGCCTCGGGGATCTGTCCGGAACGGAGGAGAAAATCTCCCATGGCTGCTTGCACGTCGGCAGAGGTGGGCATGGCCGCGAGAGCATTTTTCACTGTGGCGCGCGCAGCCGAGAGCTTGTTGTCTGCGAGTTGAGCGCGGATAAGGCCAACGTATGCGCCGGCAGATGGCGCCGATGCAACCTGAGCGGCGTAGAGAGCTTCGGCATGTTCGGTGTTGCCTGATGCGAAGGCGATCAATGCTTCGTCGGGCGCGGGCGGAACTTGAGCGGGGCAGTGGACCTTGCCGTCGGAGGCGGGAGTGCGAGGGGCAGGCGCGCTCTGGGATGCGGTTTGGCATAGAGCGACGGACGACAGCGAAAGAACAGCTAGAACGATCAGGCAGCGCATGAAGTGTCCCGGAGTAAGCTTCGCGGATGTTACCACGACACCGGTTTATGAGGTATACGTGGCGAATCCACGTGGACAACGTATCAAGGCTACGACTGGGTGCGGGCGGAGCGGACGGCGGCGGCCAGCTCGTGAAGTGCGACGTCGGTTTCAGCCCAGTCGATGCAGGCGTCGGTGATGCTTTGGCCGTAGACGAGAGGTTTGCCAGGGACTAGTTTTTGCGCGCCTGCAACGAGGTTGCTTTCGAGCATGACGCCGATGATGCGTTTGTCGCCTGCGGTGATCTGTGCGGCTACGTTGCGGCAGACAGATAGCTGCTGGGTGTGGTCTTTGTGGCTGTTGGCGTGGCTGCAGTCGATCATGACCTGGGGACGGATGTCGGCCTTCTCCATCTGCTTGCAGGTATCTTCTACTGCAGTGGCGTCGTAGTTCGTGGTGTTGCGGCCGCCGCGCAGGATGATGTGGGTGTCGTGGTTGCCTTTGGTGACGAAGATCGCGGTGCGGCCCTCTTTGGTGTGGCCGAGGAAGTTGTGGGACTGGCCGGCGGAGAGGATGGCTTCGATAGCGATCTGCACGTTGCCTGAAGTGCCGTTCTTGAAGCCGACAGGGCAGGAGAGGCCGGATACGAGTTCGCGATGGACCTGGCTTTCTGTGGTGCGGGCGCCGATTGCTCCCCAGCTGACGAGCGAGGAGACGTACTGCGGGGAGATCATGTCGAGGAACTCGGTGCCGGCGGGGACGCCCATGGTGGCGAGGTCGAGGAGGAGGTGACGAGCCTGGCGGAGGCCGTCGTTGATCTGGAAGGACTCGTCGAGGTAGGGGTCGTTGATGAGGCCCTTCCAGCCCAGGGTTGTGCGGGGTTTCTCGAAGTAGACGCGCATGATGATGCAGAGGTCGCGGGAGAACTCGGCGATGGCGCCCTTCAAGAGTTCGGCGTAGGCGCGGGCGGCTTTGGTGTCGTGGATGGAGCAGGGGCCGACGACGACGATCAGGCGATTGGCTTTGCCGTTGAGGATGTCGACGACTTCGTTGCGGGCCTTGAAGACTGTGGCGGAGGCTGCTTCGGTGATCGGCAGCTCGGCTTCGAGGGCATCGGGCGGGAGGACGACTTTGGTCCAGGTGATGCGGAGGTCATCGGTGGGAAAGAACATGGGTCTCACTTAGATAGAGTCAGGTAAACCCAAGGCTTTGACCGGCAAGGCGTGTGGATTACCGCGTCTTGATTTTACAGCTTGTGTTGCTGTGATTACACAGAACGAGGTATGGTGATACTCCTCAGCTCTGTCAAGATGGTCGGTGCAGACTAGAATATGGTTGCGGCTGCCGCAGACGCGGTTGCCGTTGATGCTGCAGTTTGCGACAGGAAAGGTACTTCCCTTGAAGGCATTGGTAAAGAGCCGCGAAGAACGCGGCCTCTGGTTAGAAGATGTTCCGGAACCCGAGATGGGTATTAACGACGTTAAGATTCGCGTTCTCGCAACCGGAATCTGCGGTACCGACCTCCACATCTATGAGTGGGATGCGTGGGCTCGATCCACGATTCGGCAGGGGCTGACCATCGGCCATGAGTTTGTCGGCGAGGTGGTTGGGGTGGGGTCGAACGTCACTGATATTCCTATCGGCCAACTGGTGAGCGGTGAGGGGCATGTTGTTTGCGGACGCTGCCGTAACTGCCTTGCGGGGCGGCGGCATCTGTGCGCGCATACGCTTGGAGTTGGCGTGAATCGGAATGGAGCTTTCGCAGAGTATATTGTGCTGCCGATGTCCAATATCTGGATTCATAGTCCAGGTATTCCGCATGAGATTGCTGCGATCTTCGATCCGCTGGGGAATGCTGTTCATACGGCGCTGGCGTTTCCGGTGCTGGGTGAGGATGTACTTGTTACGGGGGCTGGGCCGATTGGGATTATGGCGGCTGCTGTGGCTCGGCATGCCGGGGCTCGGCATGTTGTTATCTCCGATCCGAATGAGTATCGGCGTAAGCTCGCTGAGAAAGTGGGCGTAACTCTTGCGGTTGATCCTCGCGCTACGCCGCTGAAGGAGATTCAGCAGCAGCTTCGTATGCATGAGGGCTTCGACGTTGGTTTGGAGATGTCGGGTAACCCGGGGGCGTTTCGCGAGATGCTCGCTAATATGAGCCACGGCGCGAAGATCGCGATGCTGGGAATTCCGTCTGAGGATATTTCGATCGACTGGAACCAGGTGGTGTTCAATCAGCTCACCATCCGCGGCATCTATGGCCGAGAGATGTATGAGACCTGGTACAAGATGACGGTGATGCTCGAAAGCGGTCTCGATATCTCCGGGGTGATCACGCATCGGATGAACTGGCGCGACTACGAAGATGGCTTTGCAGCGATGCGCACTGGAAACTCCGGCAAGGTGATTCTGGACTGGAGCGATGTAGCTTAGGTTGTCGGACCCGTTTAACGATTGCTTGATTCAACGCAGCGCTGTCTTTTTCTCGGGCAGCGCTGTGGCCCGTTTGGAGTTATTGGGTGGTAAAAAACTCCACAAATCTTCGATGAGTTGGAAGGTATAACGAAGGCACGCTCTTCATGTTTTGCCACTTTATAATCACCGTACGAAACATCGAGGAACAAGATGAACATTGAGCAGAAGCCGGGATTTTATGTCGTCGGGCTATCGACTCGCACACAAAATGCTGCAGAGATGAACGGCAACGGAAAGATTGGTGAGGTGTGGCAGCGATTTCTGGCGCAAAATCTAGCGGCAAAGATTCCGAACAAACTTGGCGTTGACTTGATCGCTATCTATACGAACTACGAAACCGATCACACCGGGCATTACACGTACCTTCTTGGAGTTGCTGTCTCGTCTACCGATCATCTGCCGCCGGGCCTTACGCTGAAACACGTACCAGACGGGCGGTATGCGGTACTTCGCTCGAATCGAGGTGCGATTAAGCGAGTTGTTCCGGAGTTATGGCAACGGATATGGGCGATGTCTCCAAGCGAGCTTGGTGGCTCGCGCGCCTTTCAGGTTGACTATGAAGTTTACGATCAGCGCGCGGCAGATCCAGATAATGCGCAGATCGAGGTTCACGTGGGCCTTCGTTGAAGTGCGGCAGATAGAAGATCTGGGGTCGCCGTATACTTTTCTCGTTGCATCTTAGGAGATATTCGACATGCAGAATCGTATTCTCGGCACCACCATGCCCGTCCTCGAGTTCGCACTTGGTCCTAACGATGCTGTTATCTCTGAGGCCGGAGAACTCTCCTGGATGACCGCTTCCATTCAGATGACAACTCACACTCAGCATGCAGGTGGTGGTGGGTTCTTTGGTGCGATCAAGCGTGTGGCCGGCGGCGGCTCACTCTTTATGACGGAGTATCGTGCAATCGGAGGTCCTGGCGAGGTTGCTTTTGCAACGCGCGTGCCCGGTCATATCGTTCCGGTTGAGGTTGGGCCTGGGCATGAATACTTGGTTCATCGTCACGGCTTTCTTTGCGCCACGGCCGGTATTGAACTGGGTGTTGGTTTTCAGCAGTCACTTGGAGCAGGCATCTTTGGCGGCGACGGCTTTCTGCTGCAGAAGATCACCGGGCAGGGCATTGCGTGGCTTGAACTTTCGGGCGAAGTTATCATCAAGGATCTCGCGGCCGGTGAGACGTTGCGTGTTCATCCGGGGCATGTAGGGGCGTTTCAGGGGACGGTTGCATTCCAGATACAGCGGGTTCCCGGTATCAAGAATATGATCTTCGGCGGAGATGGTGTCTTCCTCGCAGCGCTTACGGGGCCGGGGCGCGTGTGGTTGCAGACGCTGCCGATATCACGCCTCGCTCATCAGATTCAGGAGTACCTGCCGAAAGAGCGCGCACAGCAGGCTGCTGAGGGTGGAGTAGTCGGTGGGATCGTGGGTTCGATTCTTAAGGGGATGTAGGAAGCTGGAGGAAGGCGCCGATGTTACTGACGTGTGTGCAAGTACGCTTACGTCTTTGCGAGCGAGATTACAACGCCACCGGCAACGATGAGTGTTCCGCCGGTCAAAACTGCGATTGAGGGGACTTGCTTGAAGACGAGCCACGAGAGCATCTGGGCGATTACAAAGAAGAAGACGACATAGAGACCGAGCAGCCTCCCAAAGTCCCAGGGCGGAGAATTCACCGTCCAGCCGTAGGCGAAGAGGATGATTGCTGCTGCTGCAAACATGAGGTTGCGCGGCCAGGTTGCGCTCGTATGAAGACCGACACGGATGAGAGCATCGCCACCAGCTTCAAGAGCTGCCGCAGCAAGAAGGATCAGGGTTGTGGTGGTGCGAGTCATGATTTTTTTCCGCGATCGAGTATGGATGGGGGATGGAGACGAGGCATAGGCCTCGCACAGTTAATCACAATAGGGATAACGAAACCATAAGAGAGCTTTCGTCGAGCGCATGAAACCAAGTTGTTGAGAGAATTATCTATGGTCGGCTGCCTGCATCTACACTCAAGCAGAGGCCCGCATGACTGCTGTCCCGCTTGACGTTCACCCTGGCCGCTCAAAGAGGTATCCGGCCGGTCCTCCGTTTCTGCCGCGCTTTCTCTCGGGACGCATGTTCCGTCAGAACGCGATCGAATCCATGAGCGCGACCGCGCGTACTTACGGCGATCTCGTTCACTATACGATCTTCGGGCGACACATCTATCAGCTTAGTCACCCTGATTTGATTGAAGATTTTTTGCTAAAGGACGCGGGCAAACATCATCGTGGCATTGTGATGCAGCGAGCCAAGGTAGTGCTTGGAGAAGGTCTGCTGACCAGCGAAGAGCCGCTTCATATGCGACAGCGCCGTCTCGCTCAGCCTGCTTTTTTACGTCAACGCATTGCAGCTTATGGAGAGGTTATCGGCCAGAACGCTGCTGCTATTTCGCAGAGTTGGCAAGCTGGCAAGGTTCGTAACTTGCACGATGACATGCTTGTACTGGCTCTGCGTATCGTCGGCAAATGTCTCTTCGATCTTGATGTGCAATCTCAGGAAGAAGTGAAAAAGATCTCTGCTGCTGTCGATGCATTCATGGACTTTCTTCCTCTCGCTATTCTGCCGTTTTCAGAGCAGATTCAGCGTCTGCCGCTGCCTGCGATGAAACGCATTCGCAAGGGGCAGGCCGACATGGACGCCATCATCTACTCCATGATTGACGAACGGCGTAAATCTCCGGGTGATCGCGGAGATCTTCTTTCGATGCTGCTTGAAGCGGTAGATCCGGAGGATCCAACGGCCAGGATGTCGAACCAGCAGGTCCACGACGAGTGCCTGACGATCATGCTCGCGGGCCATGAGACGACTGCGAATGCGCTTAGCTTTGCGCTTTGGCTATTAGCAAAAAATCCTGACGTACAGCTTCGTCTCCATGAGGAAGCTACTGCTGTGCTTGGCAATCGTGCTCCTGAGGCGGACGACTACGGCCGCCTCCCTTATGCGACGCAGGTCTTTTCGGAGGCGCTTCGCCTGTATCCTCCGGTTTGGGTCATAGCTCGTACCTGCATTCAGCCCTACGAGATTGCGGGGTATCGAATTCCGCGAGGAGCTGTTCTTGTGGCGTCGCAGTTTGTCGTTCATCGGGATGCACGCTTCTATCCTGACCCACTTCGCTTTGATCCGGAACGCTTCGCCGCGGAAAAGAAAGACATCGCCAAGGCGCGTCCTCGCTTTGCCTTTTTCCCCTTCGCTGCTGGGAGTCGACAGTGCATTGGTGAGGGTCTGGCGTGGATGGAAGGTGTTCTCTCGCTTGCTACGATTGCTCGCGATTGGCGGGTGAGTATGCCCGCTGACTCTCCCTCGGAGATTGCAATCAATCCTGCTATCAGCCTGCGTCCCAAACATGGAGTTCCGTTGATTGTGGAACGCTGGGCTTAGTTCAGCTCTTATTTCGAGCGATCCGGGCGTCTATGGACCAACCGTTGTATCGTCCGAGAAAGAGCAGAGCTGCATATGCGATGGCGTATGTCAGTTGAATCGCTGTCGCGTTCCAGTCCTGCACCAATGCAGTGCCAAACGTTAGCACGACGATTAGGAGGCTGGCGGCGATGAGTGCAGCTCGCGTTCGCAGGCCGATCAGGATTAATCCTCCGAGTATTCCCTCAATGGACGGCAGCATCAAAGCAAAACCCCACACGCTCCAGGCCGGAAGTGGCGCATGTGTGAACTGGATCACCAGCTTTGCAGCGAATTCACCGGGGCCTGAGACGATTCGACTGATGCCGTGCATCATCAGGTTGACTCCAACTACGATTCGCAACAAGGCGTACGCTGTGCGTCTTTCGCGAATATCCAATTCAGTTTCCATCCATCCTCCGGCGGTGATGTCCAGCCATCATCTCTGCTCACACTTTAATCTAAAGCAATAAGCCGCAGTGAAGGCTACATAAGGTAGATGCGAGGCAGGCTATGCTTTATGGATGCAAGAGACAGCCGTCGAACCATTTCTTCATCTCTCTCATGTCAATGTGGCGCGCGGCGATAACGTCGTGCTGCACGACATCAGCCTTACGGTGAATACCGGCGAACACATTGCGATACTTGGGCCGAATGGCTGCGGTAAATCGACACTGATTAAGACCATCACTTGTGAGTGCTATCCGTTGGTTCAGCCTGAGACAAAAGTCAGCATATTTGGCCGTGAACGTTGGGATTTGACCGAGTTGAAGAAGCGCCTTGGGGTTGTTTCGGCTGAGCTGCCGGGGAAGCCCACGTTGCATACGACGGGCCGGGACGCTGTTCTGACCGGCTTTTTTTCGAGTAGTACGTTGTGGCCGAATCTTACGGTGACGGAGGAGATGCGTCGTCGTGCGGAGGAGGTGCTGACGCAGATCGATGCCGTGGATCTGGCGGAGAAGCCGGTGGGGGAGATGTCGGCGGGGCAGCAGCGGCGCATTATGATTGGGCGGGCGCTGGTGGGTTCGGCGGGGATGTTATTGCTGGATGAGCCTTCGAATGCGCTTGATCTTGCGGCGCAGGCTGATCTGCGTGGGTTGCTGCGGAAGCTGGCGCAGCAGGGGACGGGGATTCTGCTGATTACGCATCATATTGCGGATATTCCGCCGGAGATCGATCGGATTTTGATGATGCGGGAGGGGCGAATTGTTGCGGATGGTTCGAAGGAGGCGTTGCTGACTGCTTCGCGGTTGAGTGAGCTTTTTAAGACTGAGGTTCAGCTTTCGGAGCGGGATGGTTTTTTTCACGCCTGGTGATACTTCAAAATAAATCTGCAAAACGTGGCGCATTTTTCGTGTGTCAGAAAGCGGCTCCTCAATTGACCACAAACACCACGCATAAAACCACGTTTCACCATCGAAATCACCACGTTTTGCACTCACTTTTTTCAAAATACCCCTGCAAAAACCACAATTCACCACCCTAAAAAAATACGTACCTGTCACATTCGAAATTGGCATCGCTGCTGACGGTTTTGCTCGAAAGAGATGTCCTGCCGGACAGGCCCACTGCGCGTGGGGCGGTCACTTCGTGACTTGTATACCTTGTCTTGGCGGACCCAAGATCGGTGATCCTCCCGTTGGTCGGAAGGTGAGTGCGCTTGTCTAGTCTGTGTGGGGGATTACGCCGGTTTGCAGCTTGACTAGCTCGTTCTGCGCGATGCGGCTGGGGCCCAAGACTGCGATCTTTGGCAGGGGGCCACGGACCATGGCTACCTCGTCGCACGCGTAAAGGCGTGGGCAGGTCTGGCAGTCCTTGTAGATCTTGTCGGGGAGCGTGGTGCGGTCGACTACGCGGAAGCCGAAGTGGAAGAAGAAGTCGGGGATGCGGGTGAAGAGGCAGACGGCGGTGACCTTTTGTTCTTCCGCTTCTTCGAGTAAGGCACGGAGGAGACGGCCGCCTGCGCCCTGGCCCTTGGCTTCGGGCTTGACGACGATGGAGCGGACCTCGGCAAGGTGCGGGCCGTAGAGGTGGAGGGCTCCGCAGCCGAGGAAGACACCGCCGGAGTCTCCTTCGATGGGGGACTCGGCTACAGCGAAGTCGCGGATGTTCTCGCAGATCTCGGCGTAGTTGCGGCGGAGGAGGGTGCCGTCGCCGGAGAGGGAGTTGACGAGGTCGAAGATGTTGACGGCGTCGGGAAGTTTGGCCTTGCGCACGGTAGCTCCACCTACGCGCGGTCGGGATGAGGAGGTGGATTCACTCACGGTCATCAGGGGGGTAATGGACAACTGCGTTGGGCTCCTTGCTTTATTTTCGCAGAGTATTGGATGGTTTGATCAAAACGTTCGGTGCAGATGTTGAAGAGTGCGGTTCGTGCTCCAAGTGGTCACAGCGGTGCGAAGGTGTGGGCAACGTGATACATGCCGGGTTCAAACTTCGCTATGGTGAGCGCTTCCTGAAGAAATGGGAACGGGGCGGGATCACTGCGCATGGCTTGATAGTCCTCCGCGCTTCGCCACTGAGCGACCATGGTGACCTTTGTTCCGTCGATGCTGCGATGGAGATTCGCCGAGATGAATCCTGGCGCGTGGCGTACGGAGGTTTCTGTTGCCCGGGTCAGGAGTTCGATGAGGCGTTCCTGGTTTAGGGGATCGACTGTGAAGACGTTGATCAGGGTCACGGGTTCGTTCTGAAGGGGAGGAGTTGTCATATCTTTCGCGTTGATGGAGTGTCTGGCTGCGTCGCTAGGCGGGCCTTTGCTTCGGCTAGGGCGGTTTTGACGCGCGGGCGGGCGGTGCCGCCGATGACGTCGTGGCAGTCGAGGGTGGCTTCGAGGGTGATCGCGGGGAAGAAGTCTTCTCCGAATGAAGGGGAGATGGTGCGGAGTTCTTCGAGGGTTAGTTGCTGGAGTTCGCGGTGGGTTTCGAGGCCGAGGCGGACGGCGTTGCCGATGTGCTCGTGGGCTTTGCGGAAGGGGATGCCTTTGTCGGTGAGATAGGTGGCGGCGGCCATGGCATTGAGGTAGCCGGAGTGCGCGGCGGTCTTCATGGTGTCGAAGCGGAATTTTAGGGAGGCGGTGAAGGCGGGTAGGACGCTCAGGATTCCGGCGATGGTGTCGGCTGCGTCGAAGACAGGCTCCTGGCCTTCTTGCAGGTCTTTGTTGTAGGCGAGGGGGAGGCCTTTGATGAGGGTGGCTAGGGTGGTGGCTGCGCCGAGGAGACGGCCTGATTTTCCGCGGATGAGTTCGGTTAGGTCGGGGTTTTTCTTTTGCGGCATCGCGGAGGAGCCGGTGGAGAAGCGCTCGGGGAGGTCTAGGAAGCCGAACTCTGCTGTGGAGTAGAGGGTGAGCTCTTCGGCGAAGCGGGAGATGTGGATGCCCAGGGTGGCGATGGATTGGGTGAACTCGAGGGCGAAGTCGCGGTCGCTGGTGGCGTCCATGCTGTTGGGCGTGGGGGCGTCGAAGTTGAGGGCGCGGGCGGCGATGGTGCGGTCGAGGGCGAGGGTTGCGCCTGCGACTGCGCCGGAGCCGAGGGGGCAGAAGTTCATGCGTTTGCGGGCGTCGGTGAGGCGGCTGGCGTCGCGCTCGATCATACTGACGTAGGCGAGGAGCCAGTGGGCTACGAGGACAGGCTCGGCGCGCTGGAGGTGGGTGTAGGAGGGCATGGTGGCTTCGCCTGCGGATTCGGCGAGGTCGATGAGGGATTTGCGCCATGCGCTGAGGCCAGCGAGGGTGTTGTCGATGGCTTCGCGGACGAAGAGGCGCATGTCGGTGGCGATCTGCTCGTTGCGGCTGCGGCCGGTGTGGAGCTTGAGGGCGAGATCGCTGATTTGTTTGGTGAGTTCTAGTTCGACGTAGTGGTGGACGTCTTCGGCCTGGGGGTTGGCGGTGACGATGGCTTCGCCTTGTTCGGCTTGCTGCTTGGCAACGGCGCGGAGGCCTTCTTCCATTTGCAGGAGTTCTTCGCTGGTGAGGATGCCTGCGGCTTGAATGGCTCGGGCGTGGGCTATGCTGGCTTCTACTTCGTAGGGCACGAGGCGCCAGTCGAAGGGGAAGGAGCGCTGCCAGGATTCGAAGGTGGCGTCGAGTGGTTCGCGGAAGCGGCCGGACCACATTTTTGTATTTTGTTCGGACATTTTGTTTGCCAGTTTTTGAGTTTCGATGACGATTTTGAAGAGTGGAGACAAGGACAACGGTAAAAGCCAAGGCAATATTTAGTCGCTTTGGCAGAGTGGGGCACCGACCTCAGTTCAAAATGCTGTACAAAAAATTCTGTACAGTGAGTATCCGACGAAACAAACACCAATCATAGAAATGATAGCGACTTCCGACCAAAATGATCCCGGCTCTTGATCGCGGTAGACCCATCCATTAAAACGAACCCACACTTTGCCCGTATATGTAAATACCGCAGCAGCTGACATTGAGATGATGCCGAGGATCAAAAAGAGATACGGCGATCTTATTGGTGCGTTCCAATTAGGCATGATGAGCGACCCGTTCCTTAACCTGTACCGTCATGCTCTCAGCTGTAGAGTTGATCGCAAGCAAATGGCAGCGATGAAATTAATCCTTGTTGCTCCCGCTGTTTAGTTGGGGCATTTCGGAGCCTTTGCTTAGGGTGATTAGGCCCGATTTGGCGTAGGTGATGAGTTTGGCGCGGGTGTCGGTGATGTCGAGGTTGCGCATGGTGAGTTGGCCGATGCGGTCGCGGGGGGAGAAGGTGGATTCGCCCTTTTCCATAGTGAGGCGCTCGGGGTGGAAGGTGAGGTTGGGTGAGGCGGTGTTGAGGATGGAGTAGTCGTTGCCGCGGCGGAGTTCGATTGTAACCTCGCCGGTTACAGGTTTGGCGACCCAGCGCTGGGCGGCTTCGCGGAGCATGATGGCCTGGGGGTCGAACCAGCGGCCCTGGTAGAGGAGGCGGCCTAGCTTGCGGCCGCTGTCGCGATACTGCTCGATGGTGTCCTCGTTGTGGATGCCGGTGATGAGGCGCTCGTAGGCGATGAAGAGGAGAGCGAGGCCGGGGGACTCGTAGATGCCGCGGGACTTGGCTTCGATGATGCGGTTTTCGATCTGGTCGCTCATGCCGAGGCCGTGGCGGCCGCCGATTGCGTTGGCTTCGAGCATGAGGGCTACGGGGTCGGAGAGCTCTTTGCCGTTGAGGGCGACAGGAAAACCTTCTTCGAAGCGGACGGTTATCTCTTCGGGTTTGATGGCTACGTCGTCGCGCCAGAAGGCGGTGCCCATGATGGGGGCGACGATCTTCATGCTGGTGGTGAGGAACTCGAGGTCCTTGGCTTCGTGGGTTGCGCCGAGGATGTTGGAGTCGGTGGAGTAGGCTTTTTCGGCGGACATCTTGTAGCCGAAGCCGGCCTTGGTCATGAAGGCGGACATCTCGGCGCGGCCGCCTAGCTCGTCGATGAAGGTGGGGTCGAGCCAGGGCTTGTAGACCTTGAGGTCGGGGTTGACGAGGAGGCCGTAGCGGTAGAAGCGCTCGATGTCGTTGCCTTTGAAGGTGGAGCCGTCGCCCCAGATGTTGACGTCGTCTTCCTTCATCGCCGTCACTAACATTGTCCCAGTTACAGCCCGGCCGATGGGGGTGGTGTTGAAGTAGGTGACGCCGGCGGTGGTGATGTGGAAGGCGCCGGACTGGAGGGCGGCGATGCCTTCGCGG
This sequence comes from Tunturiibacter lichenicola, assembly GCF_051013355.1. Lineage (GTDB taxonomy): Bacteria > Acidobacteriota > Terriglobia > Terriglobales > Acidobacteriaceae > Edaphobacter > Edaphobacter lichenicola_F. Next base: position 4,436,718 of record NZ_CP132944.1, read on the forward strand.
ACGAGCGGGCCGCGGCAGTCGATGAGGCGGGCTTTTTCTGCTCCGTACTCGAGGGCTTTGCGGGGGATCTCGTCGTAGTCGGCTTCGTCAGGCTGGCCGAGGTTGGCGGTGTAGGCGTAGGGGAGCGCGCCCTTTTGCTTCATCCAGTGGAGGGCGGCGCTGGTGTCTAGGCCGCCGGAGAAGGCTATGCCGACTTTTCGGCCGACGGGAAGAGTTTCTAGGATTACGGACATTTGATACAGACCTCAATGGTTGATGCAGACTCGTTGATAGGGAGACGTTAATCCAGCATTTAGCAATGCTCTAGAAGGTGATTGTGAATTGTTTCGGAATCGGCTGGACCGTCTCCAATTATGAGAGTTACTTCGTTGCGAAAAGTGTCGGTAATACCACCATCTATACAGAGATTGACCTCATGTGGATTTATCCAAATAACTCTCCCAACAGTAAGGTCGCCCCCGTCCAGCACGAGCAGTTTTTTGGATTTTCCGTGGCGTTCAAGATGAGCGTAAACACGGTTGGTGTCAGAGACCGGTGTGTGTTCACGAGTAGTTTCGACCGTATAGAAGACACCATCTATTGGCGATTTGTAAGTTTCCACGATGGTCGGTTTACCGCAGCCCAATGCGCCTACGACAATGAAGGACATGAATCTAGTGAAAGAGGTCTTCTGCATATTAAGAAATCTATTACGCGATTAGTGCTTCAAATTCGCCCATTGCGCCTTGCTTCGTGACCTCTAGTTGCGTTTGCGGGTTTGGATTCCGCGGTTGCGGCTGTGGGTGGTGCGCTTGGCTCCGCCGAGGAGCATGAGCAGGAGAGCTTTTTGGGCGTGCATGCGGTTTTCGGCCTGGTCGAAGACGGCTGACTGGGGGCCGTCGAGGACGGCGTCGGTGACTTCGGCGTTGCGATGCGCGGGGAGGCAGTGCATGAAGACGGCGTCGGTTTGCGCCTGGGCCATGAGGCCTTCGTTGACCTGGTAGGGCTTGAAGATGGGGGCGCGCTTGGTGGCCTCGTGCTCGAAGCCCATGGAGGTGCAGACGTCGGTGTAGACGGCGTCGGCGCCGGTGACGGCTTTGACGGGATCGTGCGTCAGGGTGATGCTGCCGCCGGTGGTCTCGGCGATCTCCATGGCTTTGTGGATGATGTCGAGCTTTGGAGCGAAGCCTTTGGGCGTGGCTACCGTGCAGTGGGCGCCGAGTTGGGCGGCGGTGAGCATGAGGGAGTGGCAGACGTTGTTGCCGTCGCCGACGTAGGTGAAGCGGAGGCCGGCTGCGGAGCCGAAGCGCTCTTCGAGGGTGAAGAAGTCGGCGATGGCCTGGCACGGGTGCTCGAGGTCGGAGAGGGCGTTGATGACAGGGATCTTGGAGCAGGCGGCGATCTCGGTGATGGTCTCGTGGGCGTAGGTGCGGAGGACCATGATGGACATCCAGCGCTCGATGTTGTGGGCCATGTCGGCGAGGGATTCGCGTTCGCCGAGGGGGGACTGGGTCTGGTCGACGAAGATGGCGTTGCCTCCGAGGGTGTTGATGGCGGTCTCGAAGGTGAGGCGGGTGCGGAGGGAGGCCTTCTCGAAGAACATGACCATCTGGCGGGCGTCGAGGGCGTGACGGAAGTCTTCGGGGTTGGCTTTGACGGCGTGGGCGAGCTCCATGATGGCGGCCATCTCCTGGACGGTGACGTCGGAGATGGAACAGACGTCGCGGCCGCAGAGGCGCTTGGAGGCTTCGCTGAAGGCGGTGTCGGACTGGATGCCGAGGGTGGCGTGACGAGCGGGGGCGAAGTTTTCGGCTTCGGGCCTGGAGTTTATCAGGGCGGGGTTCATGATGACGGTTTTGCTACCCATTGGCTTTTTCTCCTGCCGGTGCTGTGCCGACGTAGGCTGAGCTGAAGATCTCGTCGAATGCTTTGACGGCGGTCTCGACGTGTTGACGCTCGAGAAGGAAGGGAGGGAGAAGGCGGAGGACCGTTTCGCTGGTGCGATTGATGATGATGCGGCGCTCGAGCATCTGGGCGACGACGCGCTGGGCGAGGTCGGAGGAGTTGAGCTCGATGCCCAGCATGAGGCCCTTGCCGCGGACGTCGGTGATGCAGTCGTGGCGTTTGGCGAGTTGTGTGAGCTGGTCGTGGAAGTGTGCGCCGACTTCGTTGATGTGGGCGATGAGGTTGTCGCGCTTGATGGTGTCGATGACGGCGATGGCGACGGCGCAGGCGAGCGGGTTGCCGCCGAAGGTGGTGCCGTGCATGCCGGGGGTGATGGCTTCGGCTGCGGCGTTGGTGCAGAGCATCGCGCCCATGGGGATGCCGTTGGCGATGGGCTTGGCGACGGTGGTGATGTCGGGGAGGATGCCGTAGTGCTGGTAGGCAAACCATTTGCCAGTGCGTCCCATGCCGGATTGGATCTCGTCGGCGATGAGAAGGGCTCCAGTCGAGTCGCAGAGTTCTCTTGCTGCTGCGAAGAACTCTTGCGAGACAGGATGGATGCCGCCTTCACCCTGGATGGGCTCGATGCAGATGGCGCAGATTTCTGGAGAAAACTTTGCGCGGAGGTCGGCTACGTCGTTGAAGCGGACGAAGTCGACGCCGGGCATGACGGGCATGAAGGGCTCGCGATATTTTTCTTTGGCAGTGGTGGCGACGGAGCCCATGGTTCGGCCGTGAAAGCTGTGGTCGAGCGCGAGGAACTTTGTGCCGACGTTGCGGCCCTTTGAGCGGAGGAGGCCAGCGTGTGCGCGGGCGAGCTTGAGTGCAGCTTCCCATGCTTCGGTCCCGCTGTTGGTGAAGAAGGCGCGGTCGAGGCCGGTGATTTCGGTGAGGCGAAGGGCGAGTTCGGCTGTGTGCTCGTGGAAGAAGAGGTTCGAGGTGTGGATGAGGCGCTTCGACTGGCGCGTGATTGCCTCTTCGACGGCGGGGTGGCTGTAGCCGAGACCGCAGACACCGATGCCGCTGAGGAGGTCGAGGTAGTCGTTGCCATTCTCGTCGCGCAGATGCACGCCCTCGCCGCTGACGAAGAGGATGGGGTTTCGCTCGTAGGTGTTGAGGAGCAGGTTCTTCTCTGCTGCCTGGATGGATTGCAAGGTGTTCATGCGACCATGACCTCCGTTCCGTCATTGACCCGCGTGGAGACGAGGTCAGGTAGTAGAGATGCAGCTTCTGCCGGGAGAATTCGCACGCGCTTGACGCCGTGGGTGAGGGCTTCGCGGCAGGCGTTGAGCTTGGGGAGCATACCGCCGGAGACGACCTGCGCTTTTTCCATGGCGGGAATCTGGGCGAGTGTGAGCCAGCGCATGACGTTGCCGTCAGCACCCTTGACTCCGGGGACGTCGGTGAGGAAGACGAGCGTGTCGGCTTTGGTGCCGATGGCGCAGGCTGCGGCCATCTCGTCGGCGTTGATGTTGTAGTATTCGCCGTCGAAGCCGAGGGCGATGGAGGAGATGACCGGGACGGCGCCCATGGTCCAGATGGCTTCGAGCCACTTGGGATCCATGGCGGCGATCTCGCCGACGAAGCCGAGGTCGGGTGTGGTTTTTTTCTTGCGTGCGCGGAAGACGTGGCCGTCGCCGCCGGAGAGGCCGACGGCGGACTGGCCATGTGAGCCGACGGCAGCTACGAGCGATTTGTTGACGCGGCCGGCGAGGACCATGAGGGCAGCGTCGCGAGTCTCGGCGTCGGTGATGCGGAGGCCGGAGATGAACTCGCTCTTCTTGCCCATCTGGGCGAGGGTGCGGGTTAACTGAACGCCCCCACCGTGGACGACGGCGACCTGATTGCCGTCGGCGACGAGCTCGGCGATTGCTTTGCCGCAGGCGTGCAGGATCTTCGGGTCCTCGAGAGCGGCACCGCCTAGTTTGACGACGAATCTCACAGCAAGCCCTCCTCTTCGTTCCATCCACACATCAGGTTGAGGTTTTGTACTGCCTGCCCGGCGGCTCCCTTGAGGAGGTTGTCGAGGCAGGAGACCATGATGAGACGGTGGCCGTCTGCGGCGAGGGCAAAGCCGATGTCGCAGAAGTTGGTGCGGACGACGTGTTGGATCTCGGGCAATTGCGGTGTGGTGTGAAGCCTGACCAAAGGACTGTGCTGGTAGAAGTTCTGGAGCGCTTCGGTGACTACTGTTGCGTTGGATGGCTGCCTGAGGCGAAGGTAGATCGTGGACAGGATGCCGCGGGGAATGGGTAGTAGATGCGGGGTGAACTGGATCTGATCCGACTGCAGATGGAGTTGTTCGAGTAGTTCTCCGGTATGTCGATGTCCGAAGACCGCATAGGCCGAGAGATTGTCGGCGGCGTACATGAAGTGAGTTTTGGAGGTGGGTGCTTTGCCAGCGCCGCTGACACCGGACTTGGCGTCGCAGATGATGCCGTGATCGAGATCGACGAGGCCCGCCTGAACGAGCGGGGCGAGAGCGAGGATGGCGGATGTGGCGTAGCAGCCTGGGTTGGCGACGAGGCGGGCGCTGCGGATATCGTCGCGGTGCAGCTCGGGGGAGCCGTAGACGGCTTCGGACTGAAGCTGGGCGGCGTGCTCGGCGTTGGTGTCTTTGAGTTTGTAGATGGCGCGGTTTGTGGTCTGGTGGAGACGCCATGCGCCGCTGAGATCGATGACTCGGATACCGCGTTCGATGGCTTCGGGGACCCACTCGCGGGATTGCTCGTGTGGTGTGGCGAGAAAGAGGATTTGGGTGCCCGAGTCTGCGAGTTTTTGCCAGCCGAAGGGATGAACCTCGTTCTTCTTGCGGCTTCCCGGGGTTGCGAGGTGCGGGTGCAGGTCTTCGAGGTGAGTGGAGGCGGTGGTTTCAGCCTCGCCAGCACGGCCCAGAAAGATTGGGGGTGTTTTGCGCAGGCGCGGATGGTGAAGGAGAAGGCGCGCGAGTTCGCCGCCCGCGTAGCCGCCTACGCCCACGACCGCGATGCGGGGTACCGTCGTTCGCGTCTCTTCCTGTTCGAGTACGGATGTTGTCGCTGGATTAGCCAAGATAGCCTTCGATTCGTGTCTTTAGAAGAGCTGCCTGCTTCTCGTCTGGGCAGATGATGAGGACGGTGTCGTCGCCGGCGATGGTGCCGATGACCTCGGGCCAGTCTTCATAGTCAATGCCAGCGGCGATGGGCTGGGCGCTTCCTGTGGTTGTGACGAGGACGAGGAGGTTGAGTGCCTGTCGTACCTCGAGGCCGAAGCTTTCGAGGACCTCGCGGATTCCGGGGAGGGCGTCTTCGTCCGAGTCGTTTCCTCCGGGGAGCGAATAACCGGTCGGTCCTTTATTTAATCGTAGTTCGTGAATATCGCGCGATAATGTTGCTTGAGTGACATGAAACCCGCGTCCGGCTAGTTTTCGACGTAACTCGTCCTGGCTGGTGACGGCAGTCTTGACCAGCAACTCTCGAATTACGGCGTGACGCTGTTGTTTCATGGATTTGTTTTACCTTTTCTCGTGTATTTAAGTCGTCAACGGTAGCTCAATTTGTCGCTTCAATCGCTCTGTATATTTATACATTATTTGTGTATATTTATGCACAGCGTCTCAAGTAATTCTTTTGAAGCAACGCTCCATAAAATTGGAAGGGGTCGTAACCGAGCATGTTGTTCCGGGTACGACGTATAGTGAAGCATGGAACGGTCTCTTGCAGCTAGCCTGAACCCTACTCGCGGAAGTGTGGGTATGTCTTCCGGAGCTTCGCCGTCGTTGGTGGACGAGCGGTTTGACCATGATTCGTGTGGTGTGGGGTTTGTCGCCTCAGTTGATGCTTCGCCTTCGCATGGGATTCTGGAGCAGGCGCTAACTGCGCTTGCGAGGCTTGCTCACAGGGGAGCGACCGCTGCAGATGGAAAGAGCAGCGATGGCGTTGGCGTGATGACGGCGGTTCCGCGGTCTTTGCTAGTCAAAGCCGCAAGTCTTGCGATTAGTGATACGCAGTTGCTGGGCGTGGGAATGTTGCTTATTCCTGTCGACGAGACGCGTGCTGAGGAGGTGCTGGAGCGTTGTCTGCTCTCGCATGACTTCGAGATTCTTTGTTGGCGCGATGTGCCGGTGCGTACGGAGTGGCTGGGTGAGATGGCGTTGGGCACGATGCCGAAGATTCGTCAGGTGTTGATCGTCGACCGCGAGGACGCGGAGCCGGGGACGATGGAGCGGCGGCTATATCTTGCGCGGAAGCAGTTTGAGCGGGCGCACGAGCAGGGGGATGTGACGGGATACGTGTGCTCGTTGTCGTCGCAGACGCTTGTCTACAAGGCGATGTGTACGGGTGAGTTCCTGCCGCATTTTTATCCGGATTTGGCGTCGGAGGATTACAACACGCCGTTTGCGGTGTTTCATCAGCGCTACGCGACGAATACGTTGCCGACGTGGCATCGGGCACAGCCTGGGCGGAAGCTTGGACATAACGGCGAGATCAATACGGTGTGGGGAAATCGTGCCCGGATGGCGGCTCGCGATTCTACGCTGCCGGTGGAGTGCAAGCCGGTTTTGACGCAGGGCGGAACGGACTCTACGAGTCTCGATGAGGCGGTGGAACTGCTGTCGCAGAATGGACGGACGCTGGCGGAGGCGATTCGTATGCTGCTGCCTCCTGCGACGGATGGGCATCATCTCTCTTCGTTCCTGCGGTATCACACGGATTGTGCGGAGCCTTGGGACGGTCCGGCGGCGATTGCGTTCAGCGATGGGCGGATTGTGGGTGCGGCTCTCGATCGGAATGGACTGCGGCCTTGTCGATTCGCGGTGACAAGCAAAGGGTTAGTGGTTGCTGGGTCGGAGGCGGGATTGGTGGATCTCGATCCGGAAGAGGTGACGCATAGCGGGCGGTTGGGGCCGGGGCAGATGTTGGTGGTCGATCTCGAGAGCCACAAAGTTTATGAGGATGAGGAGTTGCTGGAGTTGTTCGATGCGGGCGCGACGTACGCGAAGCTCGCTGAGGAGACTCCGCTGGTTGGCGTAGCTACTGCGGCGGTTGATTCGGGTGCCTTGAGTGCGGCGCAGAGGGGCTTCGGTTATACGCGGGAAGATGTGAAGATGATCCTGCAGCCGATGGCGGTCGAGGGCAAGGATGCTGTGTGGTCGATGGGCGACGATACGCCGCTGGCGTTTCTTGCTCGGTCTCCGCGGCCTGTGTATGCGTATTTCCGACAGCGATTTGCGCAGGTGACGAATCCAGCGATCGATCCGCTGCGCGAGGCTTGCGTGGTGTCGCTGCATACGCGGCTCGGGCCGTGGCCTCACATGCTGGATAAGAATGCGCCACTGCCTGGTTTGTCGGTGCCTTCACCATTCTTGTCGCTGGGGCAGGTTGAGGCGCTGCGGAAGGGCGAGTATCCGCATACGGCGGAGCTGAAGCTGGCTGAGTTGCAGGCTGTGTTTGGCGTTGAGAAGGCGCTGACGCAAGGGCTCGACGATATTTGCATGCAGGCGATCAAGCTGGTGCGCGAGGGCGCGCGGATTTTGCTGCTCTCGGATCGTAGTGCGAGTGCGGAGAAGCTACCGATACCGATGGCGATGGCTACCGGGGCGGTGCATCAGGCGCTGGTGTCGGCTGGGTTGAGAACGCTGGCTGGGCTTGCGGTTGAGGCGGGTGATTGTCGCGATATTCACCATGCGGCGGTGTTGATTGGATATGGCGCTGGGGTGGTGTGTCCGTGGCTGGCGCTGGAGACCGGGATGAGTCTCGCTCCCGCGGATACGGATGTGGTGGAAGCTGAGCGGAAGATGATGAAGTCGCTCGATGCCGGACTGGCGAAGGTGATGTCGAAGATGGGCATCTCCGTTGTGGATAGTTATCGCGGGGCGCATCTGTTCGATATTCTCGGTCTGCATTCGAGTGTAGTGGCGCGGTGCTTTGTAGGTACGCCGGCGCCGCTTTCTGGTGTAGGGTTTGCCGAGGTGGAGCGACAACTGCGACAGACCTGGGTGACGGGCGAGGCTGCTGCTCCGGCTTCGGCTGAGCTACCGGACTATGGCTGGGTGCGATTCAGGAAGGCAGATGTGTCGGAGCCGCATGCTTGGCAGCCGCCAACAGTGAAGGCGTTGCAGTCTGTTGTGGGGAGTGCGCGCAATGTGCCGCAGCCTACGGATCCTGCGGGCGCGTTTGCGATCTACACCAAGGATGTTATTGGGCGTGATCCTGCGGTGTTGCGCGATCTGCTCGAGATTCGTCCGGCGGGGCCTGAGATTGGGTTGGGTGATGTGGAGACGCCAGCGAGTTTGTGCAAGCGGTTTGTGGCAAGCGCGATGTCGCTGGGTTCGTTGAGCCCGGAGGCTCACCAGACGATAACGGCTGCGATGAATATGCTGGGTGGCCGCTCAAATACGGGGGAAGGCGGCGAGGACTCTTCGGTCTATCGTGTGCAGCCTGTTGGGCCGGACAGAGGTAGTTCGGGCGATGGAGCGAATCTGCTGGCTCGGTCGGGAGGCGGGACTGCGATTGCTGAGCCTGCGATTGAGGCGCCTGCAGTGCATGTTTCGCTGAATAACAAGATCAAGCAGGTTGCGTCGGGACGGTTCGGAGTGACGGCGGAGTATCTGTCGTATGCGGAGGAGATCGAGATCAAGGTTGCCCAAGGGGCGAAGCCCGGCGAGGGTGGGCAGTTGCCGGGGCACAAGGTCAGTGGGTTGATTGCGAGGCTTCGTCATGCGCAGCCTGGGGTGTCGCTGATCTCACCGCCGCCGCACCATGATATTTACTCGATTGAGGATCTGGCTCAATTGATCTACGACTTGAAGCGGGTAAATCCGCGTGCTGCCGTTGGGGTGAAGCTGGTCTCGGGTTGTGGTGTGGGTACGGTTGCCGCAGGTGTTGCGAAGGCTTATGCAGACTTTATCGTGATCGCTGGAAATACGGGCGGGACGGGAGCGGCGGCGCTTTCGAGCATCAAGTATGCGGGCAATCCGTGGGAGCTTGGGCTGGCTGAGGCGCAGCAGGTGCTGATGCAGAACGGCATGCGTGGGCGAGTACGGTTGCGGACTGATGGCGGTCTGGCGACGGCGCGGGATATTTTGATTGCGGCGTTGCTGGGTGCGGATGAGTATGCGTTTGGCACGGCGGTGCTGGTGGTGCTGGGTTGCGATATGGCGCGACAGTGTCACCTGAATACGTGTCCGACGGGGATTGCTACGCAGAAGCCCGAGTTGCGGGCGAAGTTCCGTGGGAAGCCGGAGCATGTGGTGCGATTCTTTGAGCAGCTTTCCGGGGATCTGCAGCATCTGCTGGCACGATATGGATTGCCTTCGATTGAGGCGGCGATTGGGCGGTCGGATCTGTTGGAGCAGGTTCGGTTTGATGGGAACCTAGATCTGCAGCCGATGCTGACTCAGGTGTCGGATGGGCCGCGCCAGTTTATGGGGGTGAGGAATAACCAGCCGTTGGCGTCCGCTCCGCTCGATGAAGAGTGGGTTGCGCCTGCGATGACTGCAGTGGATGCTGGTAAGCCGTTTGTGGTGGACTCCAAGATTGCGAACTGCGACCGGGCTGTTGGTTCACGGTTGGCAGGTGAGTTGGCGGTGCGTCGTGCGCAGGGCGAGCTTGCTGCGGATGTCACGTTCAATCTGCATGGGACGGCTGGGCAGTCGTTTGGCGCGTTCACGGTTGATGGGATGAAGCTGGTGCTCGATGGGCAGGCGAATGACTTTGTTGGCAAAGGTCTATCGGGTGGGGAACTGGTGATTCGAGCGCGTGGATTGGCGGCGAAGGATAGTGGGAATCACGTAATTCTAGGGAACGTTGCTTTGTACGGTGCGACCTCAGGTCGGTTGTTTGCGGCTGGGCGTGCGGGAGAGCGATTTGCGGTTCGTAACTCCGGAGCTACGGCTGTGGTTGAAGGTGTGGGAGACCATGGTTGCGAGTACATGACTGGCGGCACTGTGGTGATCCTTGGTCGAGTTGGAATGAACTTTGGTGCGGGTATGACAGGTGGTTTGGGGTGGGTTCTGGATGCTGATCGTTCCTTCGTTTCTGGCAAGAGGTATCACCCGGAGTTTATTGATGCCGAATCGTTTAGCCTAGTTTCTGCTGAGTCGCAAGAGAGCCTGAAGTCGCTGATTGAAGAGCACGTGAGTCGTTCGGGTAGTGGTCTTGGGCAGGAGATGCTTCTGAACTGGCCGGAGCGGGCTACAGCGTTTGTTCGGTTGACTCCTAAACCACAGGCTTAAGGTTTTGGGGCGAATTGATTTCAGTCTTGCTGCACGCAGGCGTGACTGATTTGCCCCAATCGCTTGTCTGCTGATTTCGAATTGCCTGTTCGTTTCGATGACACTCAGCTTGGACCAGTGAATACTTCGACTCTTTCTGGAGACGTGAAAAGTGCATAAAGATCCATTTTGTTCGAGTGAATGACAGTTCATTCTTGGCAAACTCTCGCCGATTCATTAGAGTGACGGCACCGGAGATTTCCGGTTTGAGGCCTGGACTGAAACGGATAGCTAAGAAGACGAGGCCTGATTCAACCGTAAAGGTGGCACCGGCAACAGGGCCGGGAAGCGAGAAGTATCAGCGCATTCTGGATGCGGCGGTGGAGGTGATCGCTGAACGGGGCTACTTCAGCTCACCGGTGAGTGCCATCGCCAAACGTGCCGGGGTGGCAGACGGCACGGTCTATCTCTACTTCAAGAGCAAAGATGATGTGCTGCGGACGGCGATTGATTCGACGTTCGACAAGTTTCATCGTCAGGTTCAGGAAGAGTTCAAGACACTGCATGGGCCCAGGGAGCAGTTGGAGTACATTGCACAGGTTCATCTGGAGAGCCATGCGGTGAACCGAAATATGGCGATCTTAATGCAGACCGAGGTGCGGCAGAGTGCGCGGTTTATCGCTGAGTTCTCGCATCATCATCTGGTGAAGTACATCCAGGTGGTTCGTGAGGTGGTGCGGAGGGGGCAGCAGGAGGGAATCTTTCGACGCGATGTCTCAGATGGCGTTGTGGCTCATTGCATGTTTGGGGCGATCGATGAGCTGCTGAGTTCTGCAGTGTTCACAGGACGCGTCTATGATTCGAAGTCGACGGCTGCGCAGGTGATGGATGTGTTGTTGAGTGGGATTCAGGCGAAATGATTGCATCTGTGCTGGAATGCTGCGCTTGTGCGAGAGCAGATTTGTGCGCTGCAAGATGACAGATAGTGAATAGAAACGAAGATTCAAGGTCATTAACAAGGCTTGTAGTGAAATTTGGAGATGAATGATGTTTGATCTGGCAACAGTGAACGATGCTTTTGGGATGGTTTCGGGGCGTGGCGATCGTACGGTGATGATGGCGCAGGGTGCGGACGGGACCTGGACGCCGATTAGTTCCAGTGAACTGTATGGGCGGGTGCGGGCGCTGGCTGATGTGTTGCGTGGTTGGGGAGTGGTGAAGGGCGATCGTGTGGCGATTCTGTCGGAGAACCGCTGGGAGTGGGCGGTGACAGACTTTGCGGCGTTGGCTGTGGGAGGCGTGGATGTCCCTCTCTATCCGACGCTGACGCCGGAGCAGATTGGTTACATGTTGCGGGACTCAGGCGCGAAGGTGGCGGTGCTCTCGTCGCGGGAGCAGTACGACAAGCTGTCGGCTGCGGGGGATCTGCCGGAGCTTGAGCATGTGGTGGTGATGGATGCGGGGGAGTTTGCGAATGCGGAGAGCTTCAGCGCGTTGATGGAAGGTGCGTCGACGAAGAAGCAGAAGGATGCTGGATTCGACGCGATGTTGAAGGGGGCGCGACCGGAGGATTTGGCGACGATTATCTACACGTCGGGTACGACGGGTGAGCCGAAGGGCGTGATGTTGACGCATGGGAATCTCGCGAGCAATGTGAACTATTCAACGGGAAAGATGGGGTTCGATGCGGAGGATTGCTGTATCTCGTTTTTGCCACTGTCGCATGTGACGGCGCGGCATACGGACTATGCGCTGCTGTGTCATGGGGTGAAGCTGGCTTACTGCGCGAAGTTCGATCAGTTGCCGGTAGCGATGAAGGTTGTGAGACCGACGGTGTTTTTGGCGGTGCCGCGAGTGTACGAGAAGATTAGGCATGCGGTGCAGGGCAAGTCGGCTGCGTCGCCGGCGAAGCTGAAGATATTGAACTGGGCGCTGGCAGTGGGGAAGAAGCATCGGGCGGAGATATTGGTGGGGAAGACGCCGAGTGCGCTGAGCTGGAAGATTGCGAACAAGCTGGTGTATTCGAAGATTCTTGAGGCGTTTGGCGGGCGCGCTAAAGTGTTTATCTCGGGTGGCGCGCCGCTGGGGATGGAGTCGGCTGGGTGGTTTGCGGATGTGGGGATTCGCATCTTTGAGGGGTATGGACTGACGGAGACTTCGCCGGTGATTGCGGTGAACTATCCAGAGGCTCACCGGATTGGCACTGTGGGGCAGGCGCTGAAGAATGTGCAGTGCCGGTTTGCCGAGGATGGTGAGTTGGAGGTGAAAGGGCCGTCGGTGTTTGCGGGATATTGGAAGAAGGAGAAGGAGACGAAAGAGGCGTTCACTGAGGATGGTTGGTTCAAGACCGGGGATATCGGCGCTATGGACCAGGATGGATTTTTGTCGATTACGGATCGCAAGAAGGAGTTGCTGAAGACGAGCGGTGGAAAGTTGATTGCGCCGCAGCCGATCGAGAATAAGCTGAAGGCGAACTCGCTGGTGGCGGAGGCTGCGCTGGTGGGGGATAAACATAAGTTTGCGTGTGTGTTGATATCGCCGAACTTCGCTGTGTTGGAGGGATGGGCCAAGACGCAAGGGATTTCGACGAGCGATAAGGCGGCTTTGGTGAAGGACGCTAAGGTTGTGAGGGCCTATCAGGAGATCGTGGATAAGGTGAATATGAGCCTGGCGAACTTCGAGAGCATGAAGCGGATGAGTGTCGTTCCGGAGGAGTGGAGCGTGGATGGTGGAACGCTGACTCCTAGTTTAAAGTTGAAGCGACGGGTGATCGAGCAAAAGTATGCGAAGCAGATTGGGGATTTCTATGCGGATGAGGCTACAGCGTCGAGGGGATGATCTCGGAGCTTTGATGGCTGGAGTTCTGCGGGTGCTGGGTGTGGCGGGGTTGGCTTGCGGGATGTGTTTGGCGCAGGTGGGACCGCCGGTATGCGCTGTTCCGGCAGGGAAGCAGGTGCCTAGTCTGCGGCCGACGGTGGGGACGACGAGGCCTTCAGTTGCTGCGGCTGTTGCTACGGCAGAGACTGCTGCGGCGGATCCGTCGATGATCGTGACTGCGGAGCCGATGGAGAACTTTGGGGTGGCGCGGTATCGGCTGGAAGACTATGCCGATTGTGTGGGGACGGGTGGATGCTATTGGGCGGATGTGGATGCTCAGGCGAAGCGAGCTGAAACGGAGCTGAACAGGTTGGTTGCGACGCGGAAGGTAGGCGAGAAGCTGGTGTTGGTGCTCGATATCGATGAGACTTCGCTGACGAACTATTGCGAAATGAAGCGAGAGGACTACGGGTTTATCTCGGTGCCGTTCAATGAGTGGGCTGTGTCGGCTGAGGCGGATATGCCGTTGCCCGGGACGCTGAGGTTGTTCAATGTGGCTCGGGCGGCGGGGATTGACGTGTTTTTTATCACGGGACGGCAGGGGCAGCAGAAGGCGGCTACTGCTAAGAATCTGGAGGCCGCAGGCTATAAGGGATGGAAGGGGCTTGCTCTGCGGGAGGGGCCGCAGAAGACGATGGCAACGGTCGCTTACAAGAGCGAGGAGCGGAAGAAGATCGTGGATGCAGGGTATCGGATTGTGATGAATGTTGGGGATCAGTGGAGCGATCTGAATGGAGATGCCAAGGGAGAGGTGAGCGTGAAGCTTCCGAATCCCTTTTACTATTTGCCTTGATGATTCTTTGAAGCGAGGGCCATGCTGTGGCGACTGTAGTATCCAGAGATATGACGATGTTGCGACGGGCCACGAAGGTCGGTCGGCGGTTTTCGAATCCGGTCCCTACTGTGATTGGTGGCTTGAGCACCATCTTCAAAGTGCTACCGCATTATTTGACCAATAAGGCGGAGACGGTGCCGGTGCGGGCGCTCGGGCCGTTCAAGACGGATGTTTCGGTGTATGGGGCGCCGCCGGAGAGTGGGCTGCGAGTGACCTGGATGGGGCACTCGTCTGTGCTAATTGAGATAGATGGAGTGCGGATGCTGATGGACCCGGTGTGGGATGAACGGGCTTCTCCGATGCGGTGGGCGGGGCCTAAGAGGTTCTTTGCTGCTCCGCTTCGGCTTGAGGATATTCCAGCGGTGGATGTGGTGTTGGTGTCGCATGACCACTATGACCACCTGGGAGAGGCTACGATTCGGGGGCTTGCACGGCTGGAGTCGATGCGTGGAGCGAGGTGGGTGACTTCGCTGGGAGTCGGGGAGGAGCTGCGGAGCTTTGGGGTGAGCGCGGAGAAGATCTCCGAGTTGGATTGGACCGAGAGTGTGACGGTGAATGGGCTGGAGATCACGGCTGTGCCGTCGCGGCACTTCTCGGGGAGGAGCCTGTTCAACCGATTTGAGACGCTTTGGTCTGCGTTTGTGTTGAAGGGGTCGAAGCATAAAGTTTATTTCGGGGCGGATTCTGGGTGGTGGGAGGGTTTTGCGCAGATTGGTGCGGCATATGGACCGTTTGATTTGACGATGCTGGAGATTGGGGCGTTCGATGCACTGTGGGATGCGATTCATCTGGGTCCGGATGGTGCAGCGCGAGCGTTTGAGGCGTTGGGCGGTAAAGGTTTGATGATGCCGATTCATTGGGGGCTGTTCGATTTGGCGTTGCACGCGTGGCGACAGCCGATTGAACGGATGCTGGAGTTGGCGGGTGAGCGGGGGATTCGGCTATGGGCACCGGAGCCGGGGCGACCAACTGAAGTGGTGGCTGAGGAAGAGGTGCGGTCGGATTGGTGGCGGTGAGATTTAGTTAGATTGCGGGAATGACTGCTTTGAGCGCTTCTGTGGTCTCTTGTAGGCGAAGACCAGAAGCTGCTGACGGCGTATGATTTCGCTGATGTTAATTTGCTCATTTTAAGGAGGCTCAATGCGGGTTGGGATGTTGACCGGTGGTGGAGATTGTCCAGGGCTCAATGCAGTGATACGGGCGGCGGTGCGCAAGGGGATTTTGCACCATGGGGATGAGTTTGTCGGCTTCATGGAAGGGTGGCGAGGTGTGCTGGATGATGTGACCATGCCGCTGACGCTCGAGACGACGTCGGGGATTTTGCATCGGGGTGGGACGATTTTGCGGTCCTCGCGGACGAATGTGAAGAAGATTTCGGGAGGATTTGAGAAGTGCGTTGAGGTTCTTGGGAAGCATAAGCTGGATGCGCTGATTGCGTTGGGTGGGGATGACACGCAGTCGATCAGTTTGGCGCTGAGTGAGAAGGGTGTGAAGTGCGTTGGAGTTCCGAAGACGATTGATAACGATTTGAACGGAACGGACGCATGTTTTGGGTTTGATACCGCTGTGGGGATCGCGACGGAGGCGGTGGATCGGCTGCACTCGACCGCTGAGGCGCATAAC
The DNA here is from genome assembly GCF_051013355.1 of Tunturiibacter lichenicola. Taxonomy (GTDB): domain Bacteria; phylum Acidobacteriota; class Terriglobia; order Terriglobales; family Acidobacteriaceae; genus Edaphobacter; species Edaphobacter lichenicola_F. Next base: position 4,452,170 of record NZ_CP132944.1, read on the forward strand.
CGGGTGATGGTGTGTGAGGTGATGGGCCGCGATGCGGGTTGGATTGCGATCACGGCTGGAATTGCGGGCGGCGCTGATGTGATTCTGGTGCCTGAGGTGCCGATCGATATCGAGGAGGTCTGCCGGCTCGTGAAATACCGTCGGGAGCATGGGAAGAAGTTTTCGATTGTGGTCGCGGCTGAGGGGGCGCAGTTCCCTGAGACTGGGCAGGCGACGCATGGGACGGCAGTGGACTCGTTCGGCCATGCGCGGTTGAGTGGAATTGGGCAGGCGCTGGCGGAGGAGATTGAGAAGCGCACTGGTTACGAGACGAGGAGTGTGAACCTGGGGCATACGCAACGGGGTGGAACACCTTCGGCCTATGACCGGATGTTGGCTACTCGGTATGGCGTTGCGGCAATTGACCTAGTGCATGCGGGTAAGTTCGGTCGGCTGGTGGTGCTGAAGGGGACTGAAATTACTGATATTCCGCTGGCGGATGCGATTGCGAAGACGCGAACGGTTGGGGAGGACCTGCTGACCGTGATGAAGAGTCTGCAACCGTTAGCTTCCAGTTAACAAAGGAGATTTTTGTTGTGCCTCTCGACAAAAGAAGGTACAAAGATGGTGCCGGGTTGGCTCGACCCGGCACCAGTCGAGAGCGAAACGGGGACCTGTGATGGCTGTATCGGCGCAAGTAGCGGTACGCGAGGTTATGGATATCCGTCAGGCGTCGGAGTATCTGGGTATTAGTGGGGATACGTTGTACCGATATGCGTCTGAGGGGTTTATTCCGGCGTTTAAATTGGGGAATCGGTGGCGTTTCAAGAAGTCGCTGCTGGATGCTTGGATGGATGAGAAGTCGGGGGTAAAGCCGACGGTCACTCCGATTGCGGTCATGCCAAAACAAAAGAAGCCGGTTGCGCGGGCGCGGTAGACGGGTTGATTAGTCGACTGGCTGCGCACATTAACGGATCGGTGATACTGTTCGGGGCGATTGCGGTCGCAGCCTTTTGGTTTGCGATACAGCTTTGCTGGTCGGCTGTGGGAAAGCCGTGGTACAGCGTTGCAGGGCGTGTAGCGGCGGCAGTGGCGCTTATTGGGATGGGAATCGTGATGATATTTTTTACGGCGTTCGAGGGCTAGCTTTGCATCGCGCGAATTTCGAGTTTTTTTTCTTGTCGAACGGGATTCAGGCTGGGTTAAGTGTCAGGACGGTGATCTCTGGAGGGCAGTTGAGCCGGAATGGGAGGCCGACGGTGCCAATGCCACGGTTGACGTAGAGCTGCATCTGGTTGAAGCGGTAGTGGCCTTCAGGGTACTTCATGCCCATTGGGGGTAAGACCAACGGGCCAAGGAAGGGCAGTCTGATCTGGCCTCCGTGAGAATGGCCGGAGAGCATGAGGTCGACGAGCGGTCCGCGGGGGTGGGCCATGACGGTGTCAGCGTAGTCGGGTTCGTGCCCCATGAGGATGACGGGGCCGTCGGGTTTGGCTGGGACCGCTAAGTCTAGGTTCGGGGAGCTCGTGCCGGGATCGTCTAGACCGCAGAGCCAGATACGTGCGCCGTTGCGTTCGATGGGAACGTTTTGGTTGACCAGGACTGGAGTGCCACGGCTGGAAAGGGCGTGAATGACCATCGCGGCGTCTACAGCTACGTCGTGATTGCCGAGAACGGCGTAGCGAAGGGGAGCGGTGAGTTTGGTGATGATCTCGGCCGCGCGATGGGCTGCGTGTCGACCGGCGATAAAGGTGATAGATCCGTGGGTGACGAAGTCGCCGGTAAGAAGGACGAGATCGGGTGCAAGGCTGTTGACTTTGTTGACGATGTGTTCGAAGAAGTAGGGCTCGGTGTACTCGTCGAGATGGATGTCACTGATCTGAACGATGCGGTAACCATGGAAGGCCGACGGGAGGTCTTTGACGGAGATGGGCCGGTCGACGACGTCAACCTCGTGTCGAGCGATTTCGCCAGCGTAGAGAGCGAATGCTGCTGCGGTAGTGCCGGTGCCTATGATGAAATTTCGTCGGCTTAAGCGCGACGGCTGGTCGGATTTAAAGCCGGACATAAGCCATGATACCGGGTTGCACGTGGATGGACCAAAGCCGACTAGTGGACCGAGCAGTTGGGTAGAATCAGAGGTGATGAATTTCAGTTTGCGGAAGAGAAGAGCCGGAGCCGCGGCAAAGACAGCGGGCGTGGATGGGATGTTGGTTACACATCTGCCGGATGTTCGCTATCTCTGTGGTTTCACAGGGTCAAGTGCGGCATTAGTGCTGGTTGGCGGCAAGGCAGTCCTGTTTACCGATGGTCGATATACGGCGCAGGCCAAGATCGAAGCGGTTGGAACCAAGGTTGTCATCGCGAAGAAGCCGGCGGTGATCGCAGCTTGTGAATGGATCGAAGCGGCGGGACTGCGGCGATGTGGGTTTGATGCGCCGCATACGACGCTGGCCGCGCTGGAGACAATGCGCAAGGCAGTATCTGCCAAGATACGGCGAGGAATGTTTGTTGCAGTGGGGTCACTGGTGGCTCGGCTGCGTGAGGTGAAGGACAACGACGAGATTGCGCGGATGCGCGCGGCTGCCCAGGTAGGGTGTGAGTTGTTCGATGGGATGCTTACTTATCTTGAGGCGGGGCTGACAGAGGTGGAAGTAGCGGCGACGCTGGAGTATGCGGCGCGGCTTGCAGGGGCAGAGGGGATGTCATTCGAGACGATCGTTGCGAGTGGAGAGCGATCTGCGCTTCCACATGGACGGGCAACGACTGCCAAGCTGCCGAAGCAGGGGTTCGTGACGTTGGATTTCGGTGTTATTCTCGACGGATATTGCAGCGATATGACGCGTACCATACACATGGGGAAGGCGCTTCCAGGTGTTCGGGACGTGTATGATTCTGTGCTGGAAGCGCAGGAGGCTGCGGTCGCTATTGTTGCGCCCGGAGTAACGGCCGGAGAGGTCGATGAGGCGGCACGGAGCGTGTTGCGACGGGCTAAGCTGGATCAATATTTCAGCCACTCGACGGGACATGGTGTAGGGCTGGAGATTCATGAAGGCCCGAGATTGGCAGCGAAGCAAACGCAGGTGTTAGAGCAGGGAATGGTGATTACAATCGAGCCTGGTGTGTATATGCCGGGACGGTTTGGATTGCGCATTGAAGATATGGTTCTGGTGACGGCTTCAGGTGGAGAGGTTTTGACGCCGAGTGTGAAGGCCTGGATCGAGTTGTAAAAACGAGATGGTGCCGCAAGAGGCACGGGAAGAGACATGATGGACGGAAATAAGTTGAATGAGCTTCGCGAACTGGTCGAGTTTTTGAAGGCGAATGAGATCGCCGAGTTCGACATGGAGCAGGATGACCTGAAGGTGCGGATCAAGTTTGCTGGCGAGCCTGCAGTTGCGGCTCCAGCGGCAGGGTTCGATATGGCGCAGCTAAGTCGGTTGATGGCATCAGCGCCTGCTGCTGCTCCTGCTCATCCAGCCTCTGCCCCTGCGGCAGTGGCGCCAACTGCTCCAGCTGCTGAGGCCGAAGAGAAGTTGCATGAAGTGAAGTCGCCGATCGTGGGGACGTTCTACGAGTCGCCATCACCTGGCGCACCGGCGTTTGTGAAAGTAGGCGATCAGGTCGAGGTTGGGCAGGTGCTGTGCATCGTCGAGGCCATGAAGCTGATGAATGAGATCGAGTCTGACGTGGCCGGTGAAGTGGTGAAGCGGATCGCTGCGAGTGGACAGCCGGTGGAGTATGGACAGCCGCTGTTTGCCATCAGAGCGCGGTAAGACACATTAGCGATTCGGTACAAAGTTCGATGGAAGGCATCTCAAGTTTATGTTTCGTAAGGTTTTAATTGCCAATCGTGGGGAGATTGCACTGCGTGTGATCAGCGCGTGCAAGGAGATGGGCATCCGTACGGTTGCTGTGTATAGCGAGGCGGATCGGAACTCGCTGCATGTGCGGTTTGCCGATGAGGCGATCTGTATTGGGCCACCGCGTTCGAGCGAGAGCTACTTGAATGTGCCTGCCGTGATCTCCGCGGCTGAGATTGCTGACGTGGACGCTATTCATCCGGGCTATGGACTGTTGAGCGAGAATGCAAACTTCGCCGAGGTGTGCCGGGCTTCGAATATTAAGTTCATCGGGCCGCCGCCAGAGGTGACGCGGATGATGGGCGAGAAGTCCACAGCGCGGCAGACGATGAAGAAGGCGAAGGTGCCGATTCTGCCGGGCTCCGATGGGATTATCGCGGACGAGAATGAGGCGCTGGAGTGGGCGAAAGACGTTGGTTACCCCGTCATTTTGAAGGCCGTTGCGGGTGGCGGCGGTCGCGGGATGCGCATCTGCCGCAACAAAGAAGAGTTGCCGGGCCTGTATCAGCAGGCTTCGACGGAGGCGGCGAATGCCTTTGGCAACGGCGATATGTACATGGAGAAGTTCATCGAACGGCCTCGGCATATTGAGTTTCAGGTGCTGGCAGATGAGCACGGCAATGTGATGAGTCTGGGTGAGAGGGAGTGCTCGATTCAGCGTCGGCACCAGAAGTTGATTGAAGAGGCTCCGAGCTTGATGGTGACGCCGAAGCTTCGTGAGGAGTTGGGCAAGACAATCAAGAGGGCGCTTGAGAATATCGGCTACTGGAATGCCGGGACGATTGAGTTTTTGATGGATGAGGATGGCAAGATCTACTTCATCGAGATGAATACTCGAATCCAGGTTGAGCATTGTGTAACTGAGATGGTTACAGGGATTGATCTCGTAAAGGCGCAGCTGCGAATTGCTTCAGGGGAGAAGCTGACCTCGATCATTACGAAGCCGGTTGAGATCCGTGGACATGCGATTGAGTGCCGGATTAACGCGGAGCATCCCGAGAAGTTCACGCCTAGTGCGGGAAAGATTACGGCGTTCAATTTGCCCGGTGGGAACGGGGTTCGAGTGGATACGGCTCAGTATGCGGAGGGGTTTGTGCCGCCTTACTACGATTCGCTCATAGCCAAACTAATCTGCCACGGTGCTGACCGCGAAGAGGCGATGAACAAGATGGAACGGGCGTTGAGCCAGTTTGTTGTCCAGGGAATTCATACGACGATTCCTCTGCATCAAAAGATCTTCGCGGATAAAGAGTTTCGGTCGGGACAGTTCGATACGAAGTTTATGGAGCGATTCTTCGAGCGGCAGAAGGATAGCTAGGCGCTAGAGGACGTGAACAGGATGAAGAGGCTTGTAACGTTAGTGCTGGTGGTAAGCTTCATGGGCTTAGGAGCTCAAACCGTTCCGTCTCCCGCTGGTCCGGATCCGCTGGCGCCCGTTGTGTGGATGGCTGGTGGAGTGTGGCATGGGGAGGTGCAAGGCCCCGATGGCAAAACCACAAAGATCGAGACTCGCGTAGAACGGGAACTGGATGGCAAGGCGCTTAGTTTCACCAGTAGCTTCGACGGTGTGATGCAGTATCAGGGCTTCTTCGCCTATGACGCCGCTAAGAAAGCGATTGTATTTTCTTATCCCAGCGCGGATGGCGGATTGACCAACGGCACGGTGAGGAGCGAAGATGGCTCGTTGTTATGGGACTTTCAGATGACAGAAGCGAGCGGCAGTGTAAATCGCTTTCAGGTACACACTGATCAGACTGGCAGCAATGACTACACGTGGGCGCTGTTCGCACTGAAGAAAGATGCCTGGGTGAAGCTGTTCGAAATCCACTACCACCGGACGCAGACATAACGATGGATCGAAAGCTGCGTTCTCTGCCTATTTTTTATGCCATTCTCGACGCGGGAATTTTGTCGCGACGAGGCGTTGATATCGCTGATTTTGCTCGAGCGATTCGCGATGCGGGTGTAGGCCTAGTTCAATATCGCGACAAGGGAGCTGCGCCGCAGATGGCTATTAGGAACGTGGACACCATACGCGACGTATTCCGCGAGAGCGACTGTTTGCTGGTGATGAATGATCGGGCCGATCTTGCGGTGCTCGCTGGATGGGATGGGGTTCACGTGGGGCAAGATGATCTCACGCCTGAGGACGCTCGTACCGTTGTGGGAGCGGCCAGGTGGGTTGGGGTTTCTACGCATACTGAAGAGCAGGTTCGGCGGGCGGATTTGAGTTGTGCAGATTATGTTGCAGTAGGACCGGTGTTTGCCACTGGGACGAAGTTGGATGCAGAGCCGGTGATCGGATTGGCGGGAGTAAGGGTGGCGCGATCGCTGACAAAAAAAACGATTGTGGCCATTGGCGGAATCACGCGTGGAAATGCCAGATCCGTGATCGATGCCGGGGCTGATTCAGTAGCCGTAATCAGCGCTCTGATTGTAAAGGGGGAGCCGGTCGCGAAAGTGGCGAGAGACTTTCTCGATGTTTTACGGTAGAACTGACAAACGTGAATTTTGTGAAAAAAACAGAACTTGCTCCCGCTGCTGAGCAGCCGAGTGAAAGACAGGCAACATCGGTCGCTCCACAATTTGTGCAGGGGATGGGGTTGTTTTCTGCAACGGCGATCGTGATGGGCTCGATGATTGGGTCGGGCATCTTTATTGTTTCTGCGGATATGTCGCGTGGGCTGGGGTCTCCTGCGTTGCTGATTGCGGCGTGGCTGGTGACGGCGACAATGACTGTGATTGGCGCGCTGAGTTACGGAGAACTGGCCGCGATGATGCCAAAGGCAGGCGGCCAATATGTGTATTTGCGTGAGGCGCTGGGGCCGCTTTGGGGTTTTCTGTATGGGTGGACCTTATTTCTTGTCATACAGACAGGAACCATTGCGGCTGTGGGTGTGGCGTTCGGGAAGTTTCTCGGGGTATTTGTTCCAAGCGTGAGCGCGCAGAACTGGATCTGGCATATCGGGCATGTTCCGGCGTGGCATGTGGGGCCGATGGTGCTGGGCAACATGGATATTGGGTTGAATACGGCCAACCTGTCGGCGATTGTGGTGATTACGCTGCTGACGTTGCTGAATACACTGGGCGTGAAGATGGGCGCGGCGGTGCAGAATGTGTTTACGTCGGCGAAGGTGCTGGCTCTCGCGGCAGTTGTGCTGGTAGGGGTGCTTGCTAAGAACTCTGTTGCCCTTGCGGCGAACTTCGGTGCTGGTTGGCATAACTTCTGGGCGGGTGCTGGTTGGCATACCACGCATGCCGTGCAAGTAGGGGTGGGTGGGCCGACAGCATACGTTGGGCTTTTCACTATGCTGGCGGTGGTGCAGGTGGGGTCTCTGTTCAGCTCGGATGCCTGGAACAACGTGACGTTTACGGCTGGGGAGATCCGAAATCCCAAGCGAAACCTGCCGCTCTCGCTCGCAATTGGAACGGGAGTAGTTTTGCTGCTGTATGTGCTGTGCAACTTCGTTTATCTGAGCGTACTGCCGATGGTGGGCGAGCCAGCAGCGACGACGATTGCGGGGCGGGGAATTCAGTTTGCAGCCGAGGATCGAGTTGCGACAGCGGTGATGGAACAGGCGTTCGCTGGGTATGGCGCTAAGTTGATGGCTGCGGCGATTTTGGTTTCCACTTTTGGTTGCGTGAACGGGATGCTGCTCGCTGGGGCTCGCGTGTACTATGCGATGAGCCAGGATGGTTTGTTCTTCAAGTCTGTTGGCAAGTTGAGCGAACGGTCGAAGACGCCTGTGAACTCTCTTTGGGTGCAGTGGGCGTGGACTTGCTTGCTCTGCCTATCGGGAAGCTATGGGCAGCTGTTGGACTATGTGATCTTTGCGGTGTTGGTCTTCTATATTTTGACGATTGCTGGACTGTTTGTGCTGCGGCGGAAGCGGCCGGATGCGGTCCGGCCTTATAGAGCGTTTGGGTATCCGGTGCTGCCTGCGGCGTATATCGTGATGGCGCTATGGATTTGTGCAGTACTATTGCGTTACAAACCTCAATATACGTGGCCGGGCCTTGTGCTCGTTCTGCTGGGGATACCGGTGTATCTGGTATGGACGCGGATGCCACGGTCTCAGTCGATTGAGATGACGGCAAACGAAGGGTAATAAGTTACGGGAAAGTAGAGAACTCGAATCAATGGCGAAGTTGCTGGCAACCAAACCTCTCTCGCGTCTGCTGCACGAAGCACAAGATGAGGGCGAGAGTGGACTGAAACGTACCCTGGGCCCACTGAATCTGGTGACACTCGGTATCGGAGCGATCATCGGCGCCGGCATTTTTGTGCTGACTGGTCAGGCTGCAGCGAAACATGCGGGGCCGGCGGTGATGCTGAGCTTCGTGGTGGCCGGGATTACCTGCGCGTTCGCGGGCCTTTGCTATGCAGAGTTCGCTTCGCTGATTCCTATTGCTGGCTCGGCTTATACGTATGGGTATGCCACGCTTGGTGAGTTTGTGGCCTGGATTATTGGCTGGGACCTGGTGCTGGAGTATGCGTTTGGGGCGGCGACGGTGGCTTCGGGCTGGAGCGGTTACTTTGTTGGGTTGCTTCAGGACTTCCATATTCATATTCCTCCGCAACTAACGACTACGCCGGGAAATGTGCTGTACATGTACCACGATCGCTGGCAGTCGCTGATGGCACTTCCTGCAGGAGTCGATGCTTCGGCGCTGCCTCATGTCACTGGTGTGTTCAACCTGGTGGCGTTTCTGGCGATCACCGTGATTACGACGATTCTGATCATTGGGATTCAAGAGTCGGCGAATCTGAATACTGCGATTGTGATTGTGAAGCTGGGTGTTGTGGCAATTTTTCTGGTGCTTGGAATCGGGTACATTCTTCATCATCCGGCCGAGGCTCATGCGAACTGGACGCCGTTCATTCCGCCGAGCCAGGGGCCGGGGGCGTTCGGCATCGGAGGGATTACGGCTGGTGCGGCGTCGATCTTCTTTGCGTATATCGGGTTTGATGCAGTGTCGACGGCGGCGCAGGAGGCGAAGAATCCGAAGCGGGATATGCCGATCGGAATTCTTGGGTCGTTGGTGTTCTGCACGCTGCTCTACATTGTCGTGTCGGGCGTGCTTACCGGGTTGGTGAACTACAAGGCGCTGAATGTGGGCGACCCGGTTGCGGTCGGTATCGACGTGACTGGTGTTCGGTGGGGCAGCATCCTGGTGAAGATTGGTGCGGTGTTCGGTCTGGCGACGGTGATGCTGGTGATGTTGCTGGGTCAGTCGCGGGTGTTTTATTCGATGTCGCGGGATGGGCTGCTGTGGAAGTGGGCGGGAGTGATCCATCCCCGGTTCCGGACTCCGTGGATCTCGAATCTGGTGGTTGGAGCGATTGTGGCGTTTATGCCCGCGCTGTTGCCGATTGACCGGTTGAGTGAGCTGGTCAACATGGGGACGCTGCTGGCGTTTGCTATTGTCTGCGCGGGCGTTTGGATACTGCGGCGACGCAATCCCCATCTGCATCGGCCCTTCAAGACACCGTTTGTTCCCGCGGTGCCGATCCTGGGTATCATCAGCGCTCTTTACCTGGTGTGGACGCTGCCTACGTTGACCAAGATCGTCGTGCTGGGTTGGCTGGCGTTTGGGCTGCTGATCTACTTTACGTACAGCGTGAAACATAGCAAAGTGCAGAAGGCCCTACGAGAGGGTACTGAATAGCTTCTGGTTTCCTTGCTTCAGACCCCCACCCCCCCCCGGGGTGGGGGTACGTAAGTCTTTTATTATGAGCATTTTGCCGAAATGGATGGCGTCAAATATTTCATTCCAAATGGGTTACGGCTAAATTCGTCCAAGCAAACGGGTTATGCGTTTCTCATCGCAGTAGATGAAAAAGCCCAGGCTAGTTGCCGGGCTTTTTCTATGTCTGATTCAAGTATAGCTGCTGGAGCATAACTCATACGCCACGCGAATGTGCTGGATTGGCGCGGGTTTTCGTGGATCTGGGGCTTGACAGGTTTTCGGCGCGAGCAAAAGCGGGCAAAGCTCTGCCACGGCTTTGAGCAAAAAGGTTGATCATCTTGTTGGGCGGAGGTGGCTTCTATTCTCCGTCGGGCGGAGTGCGGGTGGCTCGAAGGAGATGGAAGTGGGTGGGGTGATGCTTCCGGTGGTGGCTAATGGTTGGGGTGATCTTGGCGGGATTCTTGTTGAGGGTTGATGGTGTTTTTTGTGGTGGTTTGTGGTGCAGATGATGGCTCATCCGCTTCGGCTACGCTCGAACAACAAAGAAAGCTAGAGCAACGACAAGAGCAAAGGCGAAATACTGGGGTCTCTCCACTGCGTCGCGCGATGAGACCGCACGACTTCGGTCGAGATGACGACTTTTGTGTGTGATTGTTTTAGAACAGGAGCAAGGCTTAGCACTGCACGACAGCAAAAACAAACAGCGGCAAGTGCAACGGCAAAGACAAGGATCCTTCGCTGCGCTCAGGATGACGACATCGGTGGTTCGCTCAGGGTGCGGAACGACAGTAAAGGTAAGCTACCGCAAGGGCAACAGCAATTGAACTAGCAACAGCAACAGCAAGAGCAACGACAACAGCAGATTCCTCCGCTTCGCTGCGGAATGACAACAAAAAAGCACCGGCAAAAGCATCTGCCAATTAAGAACAGCGGCCAATTAAGAACGGCTGACAATGAAGAAGTGCAGAGAAGGGATTAGTTTTTGGGGAGGTTTTTGGGGTTGGTGAGGGCTGATGCGGAGGTGCCTGTGGATGCAGGTGTCGTTTGAGGGAGGATAGGCAGGGTCACCGTGTTGGTGGCGGTGGGGTCGTCGCGGAGGCGTAGGTAGAAGCCGGTTTTGGCGGGGCGCGGGAGGGAGAGGCTGGTGCCGACGAAGCCTTCGGGGACGGTTGTTGGGGTGGTGAAGGTGGAGTCGGTGGCGATCGAGTCAACCAGGTAGAGGCTGGAGCCGGTGAGGGTGCAGGGCTGGGTCGTGTCAGCCGGGCAACGGAGGGCTGTAAGGGTAGGGAGGCGGACGAGGGTGACAAGAGGGAGCCAGTCGCCTGTGGTGCCGTCGGGGGAGACGGGGCGCAGGCGGAGCGGACCGAAGGCTGAGGTGCCGAAGGCCTTGAGGGGGTCTAGCGTGGCGAGGAGGGTGTGGGGATTCTGAAGGACGAGATTGCCCTCGGAGACGCTGAGGGTCGCGTGGAGGCTGTCGTCGGCGTTCGTGATCTCGATCTTGCCGGTGCGCGGAAACGGCACGGGGGACTTGAGCGAGAAGGTGAGCTGCTGGTCGGCGGGTAGGTCGTCCTGAGTGGCGAGGTGAATGGGGCTGTTGGAGTCGCCCATGTTCTTGTTGAGCAGCGTGACAGAGGGGCGGGCTGGAGAGACGGTGAGGGGAAGCGTGAGGTTGCGGCCGTCTTTGAGGGAGAAGCTGGCGGTGAGGCGTTCGCCGACGCGAAGTTTGGGGGCCTGGCTGTTGGGCGGGAGGGTGAGGCGGAGCTGGGTGTCGGAGTTGGTGGCCGCAGGGGTGGGGGTTGCGGTGTCCTGATTGGAAGGGGTGGCCGGTGGGGCGGGGGAGAAGACGAGGTTATTGATGGTGAGTTGCTGGACCTGATCGAGGCTGGAGCCGGTGAGATCGGCGGTGGTGTCGCCTGCGTGGAGTTCGAGGGCGGTGAGACGGGCCGGCTCGGAGTAGGTTTTGGCGGCGACGGTCTCGTCTTTGGGTTCGCCGAACTGCTTGACGACGAGGTGAAGGGCTCCAGGGTCGTTGGCTTTGAGGGGAACGGTCACGTCAACGGTGGAGGGCTTGTCGACTGGCTTCCACTTGGCTTCAGCGAGCTTTCCGGCGGTGTCGACCGAGATGGTGTCGACGCAGGCGGTGCCGGTGGAACTGACCATGAGGTGATTTTCACGGCCGGCGATGAGAAGGTCGTTGTCGGCCAGCCTCCAGTCTTTACCTGGCGTGTCTTGAAGTTGGAGGGTTGGGCCTTTGAAGGCGTCAAAGCCCCAGAAGCCGTTGATGGTGCCGGTAACGGTGCCGGGTGCAGACGCAGATGCTGTCGAAGCTGGATGGGAACCATCCGTTGCGGGCGGTGCATCTGGTTTGGCGTCTGGTTTCGCTGGTGAGTTTGCCTCGGCGGGAGCTTCGAGGCGCGTTTCAAGCGGGAGGGGTTTGCGTGCGGGGGCGTGTGCCAGGACGAGACCGCCTCGAAAGGCGTCCGGAGTGACGGGAATGTCGGTGCCGCCGTTGGGGCCGTCGACGTGGAGGGTGAGATCGTGTGCCAGTGCGGTTGCGAAGACGAGGGGCGCGCCTTCGACTGGGAGAACGACCGCGGGTTTGAGCAGACATGCGATGTCTTTGGGATTGGTGGGACGCAGCGGTGGGGGGACAGCGGCTTGAATCGCGGGGAGACCGATGACGATTACGGATTTCGGATTGTTGAAGGAGGGTGGGGTGTTGAGGCGGAGGTTGAGGGCGTCGCCGTCGGGGAAGGCGATGGCGGGGATGTACTGATATCTGGCGGTGTGGAGGCTGCTGGTGATGCGGATGAGGTCGACGATGGCGCCGACGTAGGGGCTGTAGTTGCCGCCGCCAGCGAGACGGGTGTAGCTCGCCTGGTTGATGAGGTCAGAGTTGGAGCCGTCGTTGAGTGCATCGGCGACGGATTGGCCGTGGCCGTCGTCGAGGAGGGTCTGGTTGCCGGCCTGGGTGAGGCAGGTGGCCTGGGTATCGACGGGGCGTTTGAAGCAGTCGCCGTTGGGCTTGAGGTTGAGGGTACGGGCGAGGAGGTCGGAGTGATCGACGAGTCCCTTAGTGTCATCGGGCGGGACGCGGCGGATGGCAGCGAGGTAGGTCTCGATGCGGGCTTGTTCGAAGCCGGATTCGAGGAGGTCCTGCGAGGCGCGGACGAAGATGCCGGGGCGGCCGCGGACGGCGGACCGGAGGGTGCTGAAGTCGCCGCCAGTCTCGGGTGCGAGGAATAGGATCACCTGCTGGGCTTCGGCGGGGACGGTGATGGTGACGCCCTCTTCGCGAACCTTTTTGTTCCAGGTCTGGATTTCGGTGAACCAGTTATCGGGCGGCGGGTTGGTGGTGCCGCGCAGGAAGACTGCAACGAGTAGGTAGTGGACGGATTGGGTGGGAGGGAGGTCGGCACGGAGCCAGACCTTGTCACCGGGTTGGAGGTTGGGAACCTGGGCGATGGGCAGGGTCTTGCCGGCGCGGGTAACGTGAACGTCTACCTTGGGACCAGCGAGATCGAAACGGGCGGCGTCGGCAGCGTGGAGCAGCGTACATACGCTGAGGAGGGCAGCGAGAGTTCCAGCGATACGGAAACGTCGAAACACACTTGCCATCATTCTATTTTAGACGGCGAAATGGCTCCTGCGGCTGTACTGAGGATGTTGTTGAATCTTTTGACACACTTGTTACGGACTACTTGTTGCGGATGCGGGAGGAGAGGTGGTCGCCGGCGACGACGCCGTCGCGGATGGTGACGATGCGATGGGCGTACTCGGCGATGTCGGGCTCGTGGGTGACGAGGACGATGGTGTTGCCGTTGGCGTGGAGTTCGTCGAAGAGAGCCATGATCTCGTCGCCGGTTTTGGAGTCGAGGTTGCCGGTGGGTTCGTCGGCGAGGATGATGGAGGGGCGGTTGACGAGGGCTCGGGCGATGGCGACGCGTTGACGCTGGCCTCCGGATAGCTCGTTGGGCTTGTGCATCATGCGTGTGCCGAGGCCGACGGACTCAAGGACATCTTTGGCGCGTTTGGTGCGGTCGGCTGCGGGAGTGCCGTTGTAAATGAGAGGCAGCTCGACGTTGTGGAGTGAGGTTGCACGGGCGAGCAGGTTGAAGGTCTGGAAGACGAAGCCGATTTCCTTATTGCGAATGCGGGCGAGCTCGTCGTCGTTGAGCTCGGAGACGTCGTGGCCGTTGAGCCAGTAGCGGCCCTGAGATGGAGAGTCGAGGCAGCCGATGAGGTTCATCAGAGTCGATTTGCCTGAGCCGGAGGGGCCCATGATGGCGACGTACTCGTTGTGACGGATGCGGAGGTTCACGCCACGGAGAGCATTCACCTGCTGGTCGCCCATCTCGTAGGTCTTCCAGAGATTGTCGGTGACGATGACGTCGCCGGTGGTGGGACCGGAGGCGTTGCTGGTGCTGAGGTTGGTTTCGACTGCAGTTTCGATTGCCATCCGGTTCTCCGTGCTCCTACTGTTTCAGGATAGTACGTTTGGGGTGGTGGGATGGTTCCGCGATGTTGGTTCAGTCACTGCGTAAGCACCTATTTTAGAGTTCAGATTCAACTTTGTCAGGACTTGTCTGCGTCTGTGGTGGTCGTTTCAACGGTGTTATCTACTTTGACGGCTGTGCCGCTCTTTAGGCCTCGCAAAATTCGATATCGGCCAGTGACTATTTCATCGCCTTCTTTGAGCCCGCTGAGAACTTCGATGTCGGTGGCTCCGGTGATGCCGGTGGTGACGGGAACGAAGACTGCACGGAGCTTTTTGTGGTCCGCCTGAAGGAGGTAGACACCCTGGACGGGCTGAGGTTTGGTGGTTGCGGCGGCGACTCCGCCTGCTTTGGGTTTGCCCGCGTTGGCGGCCAGGGCTTTTTCGGCGGCTGGATCGCGCTGGACGAGGGCCTGGATGGGGATGGTGAGGTCGTTGGGTTTGTGAGCGGTGGTAATCTTGGCCGTGGTGGAGAGGCCGGGGCGAAGCTCATCGTTGGACAGGCCTGGTGTCTGGTCGATGGTGACGACGACCTTGAAGTCCTTGGCCTCTTCGGTGCCTGTGGTGCTTTGGCTGGTGGCGACGCCGGTGGTGCGGAGGAGCGCCTGATCACCGACCTGGGTGACGTGGCCTTTGAAGACGCGGCCGGGCAGGGCATCGACGGTGACTTCAGCAGGCTGGTTGAGTTCGACGTTGACGATGTCGGTTTCGTCGACTTTGACCTCGGCGGTGATGACGGACATGTCGGCGAGGGTCATGAGGGTCGAGCCTTCGGCGTTTTGAATGCCGAGGACGACGGTTTCTCCTTCGCGGACGGGGACGTTGGTGACGAGGCCGTCGAAGGGCGCGCGGCTGACGGTCTTGTCGAGTGCGTCGTAGTTGGCTCGCTGGCTGGCGACGGCCTGGTTCATGTGGCCGCGTTGCGACTCGGTCTGGGCCAGGGCCTGAGCGAGAGCGGCCTGACGCTGGGCGAGTGTCGCAGCGGACATGTCGTAGGCGGCTTTTTTGGCGTCGTAGTCCTGCTTGGCGATTAATTTTTCGTTGTAGAGCGATTCGGCGCGACCGTAGTCGAGTTTCTTCTGCTCCAGGTCGGCTTTACCCTGGGCTATGTTCGCTTCGGCGGTCTTTTCGGCGGCGAGAAAGCTGGAGATATCTGTCTTGGACGAGGAGATGGTGGCCTGCTGGGCTGCGACGGTCGCCTGCGGCTGAACGCTCTCGACGGTAGCGAGAACCGTGCCGGCCTTCACGTGGTCACCCTCTTTGACGTAGAGGTGGGTGATGCGTCCGAAG
This sequence comes from Tunturiibacter lichenicola, assembly GCF_051013355.1. GTDB lineage: Bacteria > Acidobacteriota > Terriglobia > Terriglobales > Acidobacteriaceae > Edaphobacter > Edaphobacter lichenicola_F. The sequence goes on from NZ_CP132944.1 coordinate 4,467,488, forward strand.
GCGGTGGCGCCAATATTGACGTAGGTCTTGGGTTTGATCTGGCCGGTGCCGTTGACCACGGAGATCAGGTCCTGACGAACGACTTTGCCGGTGGCAACTTTGGTGACGTTGGCCTGGCCGTGAAGAATGGTGCCAACGATGATCCCTCCGAGAACCAGGACCGCAACGACGATCAAAAGGATTTTCTTTAGGCTCATTGCTGCTTTCTTATCGCGCCCTCTGCCCGATGGCGGAGCCGCGTTTTGAGTTAGTGGCTACTGAATACAGTACGGAAGCGAAAGACCATGTGTTCCAATAATCTTTCCGTGACGCGGGCGGAGCCTATTCCGAAGAGATCCTCCAGAGTTCGCAACTTCCCTGTGGAGAGGACTTATCCGTTCCCTTCATCTGCGAGCGATGATAGCAGGGGTTGGCTTGAGTCTCCTCTTGTAACGGAGGTGTAACCGCTCTACAATGTAGGTTGGTACCAGGAGCACAACCTCAGCTATGACAACTTCTCGGCGCTTTGCACCCGGCACGGCTCTCCTCTTCCTGGCGATGATGGGAGCGGGTGTTTTAGCAGCGCAACAGACGACTGGTGGTTCTACGGCGCCCGATGGCGTAACAAAGGGCCCCACGGTTACAGAACAGCCGGATCCGCTGAAGCGTCCGTTGAGCGATCAGGAGAAGATCGCGCAGCGTAAGGCCCTGAAGCAGGAGTTGAAGGGCGTTTATAAGAAGTGGGTAGATGAGGATGTTCGCTGGATCATTACCGACCAGGAGTTGCAGGCATTCAAGAGTTTAAGCAACGACGAAGAACGTGACCAGTTTATTGAGAACTTCTGGTTGCGCCGGAATCCGAATCCTGACTCGCCTGAGAATGAGTTCCGCGAAGAGCATTACGCACGCATTGCGTATGCGAACGACCATTTTGCTGCCGGTAAGCCAGGCTGGAGAACCGATCGCGGGCATATTTATATCGCTTACGGCAAGGCGGACAGCATTGACTCCCATCCGAGCGGCGGCAGCTACGAGCGGCCGATGGAAGAGGGCGGAGGCAGTACGTCTACCTTCCCGTTCGAGATATGGCATTACCGCTATCTCGAGGGTGTCGGCGATAACATCGACATCGAGTTTGTAGATACGTGCATGTGCGGCGATTACCACATGACGATCGATCGGTCGGAGAAGGATGCGCTGAAGCATGTTCCTGGAGCCGGTCAGACGATGTACGAGCAGACGGGGCAGGCGAAGCAGGCCGACCGGTTTTCGGGTGGCGGTCTGGAGCAGCTTGGCGCGGGGCCGCTCTCGTCGCAGAACTCGAGCAAGCAGTTTGATCGGTTGGATCGCTTTGCGAAGCTGATGGCTCCTCCCGTGATTAAGTTCAAGGACCTGGAGTCGTTTATGGCGACCTCCAAGATTTTGACTGGGCCACCGTTTTTATTTGACGTCCGGACAGACTACGTCAAGGTGACGAACGATACGATTCTGGTACCGGTGACGCTGCAGATCAGGAACAGCGATATCACGTTCACCAATAAAGACGGAGTTGCCATGGGCACAGTGAACATCCTGGGTCGCGTGTCGAATCTGAACCATAAGCCGATTCAGACCTTTGAAGATACGGTGAGTGTGCAGGTGCCGAGCGAGTTGCTTGCACGCAAGCGGTCCGATCTGTCGGTTTACTGGAAGTCTCTCCCGTTACGGCCTGGGCTTTATAAGATCGATATTGTGATCAAGGACGTCAACAATCCGGATCACATCGGCCGATGGGAGCGCAGTTTGAATGTTCCCCAATACGACGATGACCGGCTTTCTTCTTCGTCGCTGATTCTGGCCGACCAGATGGAACGGGTACCCTCGAAGGATATTGGAGCCGGAAACTTTATTATTGGAGATACGCGAATTCGTCCGCGTGTGTCGACCGGAGTCGCAGTTCCTGTTACATTTCATCGTGCACAGAGTCTGAACTTCTGGATGCAGGTGTATAACCTTGGTATCGATGAAAAGAGCAAACAGAACGGTGCGACCATCGAGTATCAGATTCTGGACATGGCAACAAATACGACAGTTTTGCAGGCACAAGAGTTGACATCGAAGACCAATCCGAACGCGGACCAGGTCACGATTGAAAAGAGTTTGCCGTTGGCAAGCTTGCAACCAGGAAAATATCAGGTAAGCATCAAAGTAAATGACGGAATAACGAAGCAGCAGATCGCAGAATCTGCATCCTTCATCGTAGATTAGGCAGGTGCGGATTTAGATTTGGAAAGACAATATGGTTGCGCGGACGTCAATTTGCAGCAATCAATTTCACCGCACGCTGTAAGACGCACCCTATTTTTTCCGGGTGCGGGTTGGTTAGGACAGCCCTCGACGCGCAGGACGGTTTTACTGTGCAACGGCCCCAGGTGAAGATCGCGTTTCTGTCGCTGATGCTGCTGACTGCAGCCTGCCGCGTTGCTGTCGGTCAGGGTGCCACGGTATCCGGTGTTGTTCGCGACGCGGAGGGAGTGGCGCAGCTGGGGGCGCTGGTTCAGGTGATAGCGGCTGATTCAGCCATGGCAGGGACGGCGTTTACCGACCTGCACGGACGATACTTTATCCCCCACTTAGTTCCCGGACAATATCAGGTAAGAGCCAGTGCGGCGTTGTTTGTGCCAGCGCTGCGGTCTAATTTGCAGCTTCGTTCCGGAGCTCAGGCCGTTGTAAATCTCACATTGAATACGCTGTTCGAGTCTGCGACGTGGCTTCCAGCGGAACGGCGTAAAGCCGATGAGCCGGGTGACGATTGGAAGTGGACTCTGCGCTCGGCTGCGAACCGACCTATCCTGCGGCTGGCTGACGATGGCGACGTGATCGTGGTTTCGTCTAGCGCGACGGAGTCGTCGAAGGGTGCCGAACGAGCCCGTACCGAGATGACCGCTGGGGATGGTGGCTTCGGAAGTAATGGTGTACATACTGTCTTCGCTATCGACAAAGTGCTCGACGATGGAGCGGGTCTGACGTTGCATATGGATGTTGGAGCACCAATCCAACCTAGTTCGGTTGGACCATCGACAGAAGTGGCTACCGGATACGGGATGCGTTTGGGAATGGGTGGCGCGGCGAGAACGGTGCTGAGTTACCAGTCTCATCCGGAGATGATGGGGCCGGATGGATCTTCCGGACTTCAGTCGATGCAGATAGCGAGCGCTCAGCAGATGCAGCTTGGGGACATGGTTGATGTTGAGGCCGGGGGGACGGTGTATGTTGTGCGGACTTCGGGCTATGCGTCCGGTTCGCGACCGTTTCTGAAGGTAAACGCGCATCCAACCGGAACGTGGACCGTGGGGTACCGGATGGCGACGTCGCAGGAGCTTCAATCGTTCGCTGGGCTGGATACGGTCAAACGAGAGCTGCCGGTTGCGACGGTTTATGAGGGAAAGATGCAGACCGAGGGTGGGTTGCATCAAGAGTTTTCTGTGGGCCGGAAGACCGGTCGTGGGTTTGTCCAAATTGCTTATTATCGAGACTCTCTGAGTCGCGTAGCGATTGCGGGTGGCGGTGCGTTGAGCGCAGCCGATATTGCAGAGACAGGGCAAGATGGTGGCAGCGGAATTCTGGCCGATTCGACGACGGGGAATTTTCGGTTTCTGGGAGACGGATATAAGACGCAAGGGCTGAATCTGACTGTGTCTGAGCCGTTATCGTCGAATATGTGGATTGCGTTGGAGTACGGTACTGGGGCCGGGCTGGCTGAAAAGGATGGAGTGGTGATCGCTCTACCGACGCTTGGGGCTAGTTTGGCGCCGCGAAGTGCACAAACAGCGACTATTGCGTTGCGTGGGCGAGTGATTCGAAGCGGAACGACAGTTCGGGCGGCCTATCGCTGGCAGCCGACACGATTGGTGACAGCGGTTGATCCGTACGCTCCATTTAGCGACCAGGCGTACTTCAGTTGCTATCTGCGCCAGGCTCTGCGGCTGGGTAGCTTGCTGCCACCAGGACTGGACGCAACGATCGATGTAACGAATCTGCTGGCGCAGGGGTATCGTCCGTTTATGTCTGATGATGGCCAGATGCTGTTTCTAGCGCAGTCGCCGCGCACGATTCAGGCTGGGCTCGCGTTTACCTTCTGAAAGTATTCTTTGCTCAAGACTTCATGGATTCGTTCTTTCAGTGAGGTGAGAGCTGATGGTGATTGTTTGCGTTCTGCGCTGACGATAGAGTGAGTGCACGCAGTTTGTGCGGCGAAGGAGCTTGAATCTGATGCGAGCAGATATTGTGCCTGGGGCTGTGTTTCCTGACTATGAACTGACCGATCACACGGCGAAGCGGCGCAAGCTCTCTGAGTTGCAAGGACCACATCCGCTGGTGCTGGTGCTAAGCAGAGGTGGGTTCTGCCCGAAGGATCGCCGGCAGGCAGAGGGGTTGGTCGAGCTTCATCGCGAGATGGAGGTTGGGTATTGCAGGCTGGTGACCGTGAGCACGGACAATCTGGCTGAGACGAACGAGGTGCGTGCCGGCATTGGTGCGCACTGGACGTTTTTGTCGGATGCGGGACGCGTGATCCAGAAGGACCTCGACATCGCCGAGTATACGGATCCAGTGCATAATCCGATGATTCCTTACACCATCGTTCTTGAGCCTGGGCTTGTTGTGTTTAAGATCTATGACGGGTATTGGTTTTTTGGTCGTCCGACTGTTGAAGAGTTACGTCAGGATCTGCGAGCTGTTATGAAGAAGTGCCGGCCAGATTGGGATATCACAGATGCTGCGCACAAGGCAGCGTGGCAGCGGGGGGAGAAGGATGGTTTCTATCCCTATGGCAAGAGCTATGCCGCAGTGTTTGGAGAGCAGGATTAGGTGACGGCAACGCGGTCCCACTGCAAAGGGAATACGGGAGATCGTTAGTGTTTTGCGGCGGTTGTGGCTGATGCAGTTGTCGGCATGTAGACGATTACCTCGCCCGGTCGCGTGTAGTGGAGTTCTTCGCGTGCCTGATGCTCGATCGCGTTTGGATCGCTCTGGAGGCGATCGACGTGTCCTTTCAACAGGTCGTTCTCGCGCTGCAGACTGCGCAGTTGATTGTCCAGGCTCTGCGCATCCTGCCGCTTCTGCTGATAGACGGTAAGGCCGTTCTGTCCAAAGATGACGTGGTATCCCATCGCGATGGCGAGCAGCGCGGCTGCTCCGGTAGCGACCTTTCGCCAGCCCAGGCGGCTTCGCTCGTACAAACGCACGAAAGCATTTGATTGCTTTGCTCCTGCGCTTGTTGTGTTTGAACGAGGCATACAAAACTAAGTACAAACTTCGTGCCATGCATCGTCAAGTGGAAAACCCCCTTCGCGCGTGGATGTACCTACTTTGTACCGCTGTATTTTGGGAGAAGAGATACGTATGGCAGAAGCAATGAAATCGCGCCCGTTGCCGAATAAGCTGCACGAAGCCCATTCACCTTGTTATTCTTCTTATGGAGCATGCGAACCCGCTTTGCCATCTCGATCCTTTGCTATTCTCGTTTTCGCGATTGGCGTCGCCGCTCAAGTTTCTATGTTCGGGCTATTTCTTTTAGTCAAGCAACTTCATCAAAGCGTTTCTAGCGCGAAAGGACCTGCTCTATGCAATCCGCTGCCTCTACACAACTTGGTCTCACGCAACGTACCGGATCGCTGCAGGACTCACTCTCCGGCAAAGTAATCCTGGTCGTAGCCGCGAGCGTATTCGTCGCTATCTGTGCTCACCTCTCAATTCCGCTTCCGTTCACGCCGGTGCCTCTGACACTGCAAAACTTTGCTGTCATCCTCGTTGGGATGATGCTTGGCCCGGTGGCTGGTTTTTCGGCGATGGTGCTTTATCTCGCCGAAGGAGCGATGGGTCTGCCAGTCTTCACGCCGCACAGCGTAGGTGGCGTTGCGCACCTGCTTGGCCCCAATGCCGGATATCTCTTCTCTTATCCGCTGGCCGCAGCGACCGCTGGCTGGGTAGTACGCTTGATGCAGCGTGTAACCTCCCGTTTCCGCAGCGGTCTGGTCGCTGCGACGGTTGCGAGTGCGCCGATCTTCATCCTTGGCGCTGGCTGGCTGGCTCATCTTCTGCATCTGAGCGCATCCGCGACCTGGACCATGGCGATCGCTCCGTTTCTTCCGGGAGAGGTCGTCAAAATTATGGCCGCCGCCGGCATATTCAGCTCAGTGCAACGATGGCGCCGGTCTTGAACTAGATCGCGCTGTTACCTCCTTTGCGCAGACCTGATCTGCTAGCCTGCGCATGTAACACTCATTACTCAGATTGAAGGATCAAAGCATCATGACAGCCGCAACCGCCGCAATTCAAGAGATCAGCATCGCCCATAGCCCAGACTCCGATGACGCTTTTATGTTCTATGGTCTGGCGACCAACAAGGTCCGCGTCCCGGGCTTCAAGTTTACCCATACTCTTACTGATATCGAGACACTGAACCAACGTGCTATCAACGAAGCGTTCTATGACGTGACGGCGATCTCGTTTCATGCCTATCCCTATCTGCAGGACAAGTACACGTTGATGTCGTGTGGCGGTAGCGTCGGCGAAGGTTACGGACCCATGATCGTCGCAAGCCGCAAGCTCTCACTCGACGATGTTAAGAAGACCCGCATCGCGGTTCCCGGCACTCTTACGACTGCGTATCTCACGCTGAAGCTTTTCGCGCCGGAGGTTGAAACGGTTGTCGTTCCGTTCGACAAAATCATCCCGGCAGTGGTCTCGGGCGAATATGAGGCGGGCCTGATTATTCATGAAGGGCAGCTTACTTACGCAAATGACGGGCTTATCAAGCTGCTCGACCTTGGCCAGTGGTGGCGCGAGCAGACGGGGCTGCCGCTTCCTCTTGGTGGGAATGCTATTCGCCGCTCGCTGGGTGCTGAGACACTGCTGACTACCACGAATGCTCTGCGCGATAGCATTCAGCACGCACTCGATCACCGTGAAGAGGCACTGGCCTACGCGATGCAGTTTGCTCGCGATCTGGATCCGACTCTGGCCAACCGTTTCGTCGGTATGTACGTGAATGAACGCACCTTGAACTATGGGGAAGATGGCAGAGTGGCCATCCGCAAGTTGCTCGATATGGGCTACGAGCGCGGCATCATTCCTCATCGGGCCAATGTTGATTTTGTCGGCTAAGCATCGGCGCGATTTCGTTGGCTAACTCACAGCTTGCAGTCGGTTTTTCTTCTGCAAGCTGTGTTATCTTTAATAAGTCGAGTGATTGCAGTCTTGCGTGCTTCAACCCCTGCAAAGGCTCTCACCGGCCTCCTCTCCGGGAGTAAAAACCAAAAGGACGCGTAGCTCAGTTGGTAGAGCATTCGACTCTTAATCGACTGGTCGTAGGTTCGATCCCTACCGCGTCCACCACTTTCCGTCTTCCAATCTGTCAAACGCCTACTGGTTGCAAGGTCGTTCTCGATATGATGTATGTTTCAAGACCTGACCATACTCGTGGGCTGCTCTGATCGCTACCCGTAGTGGTTCAGATGCCTGACGCTGATGGGGTTTCATTGACTTCCTGGGGCGAGTAGGCATTTCTGCCTTCGGGAAGAGAAATCTGCTTCGCTAACAGTAGAATGTTGGGAACATTTTGGAGGCGAGGCGTATGGGCCCTTTCCGTTGCACTTCGTCCCTCATGAAGCAACGATCGACTGTCCCTCTCATAATCGTTAGCGTCTTGCTTGGTGGGTGCAATTCGAAGAGCGTGCCTTCCAAACCAACCGTCCAGATCACACAAGTTCCGGCCGCTAATCCTGGAGGTCCGTTAGAACTGGATTTTATTGAAGGACGGGTGAGCGGCGTCAAACCCGGTCAACAGATCGTACTTTACGCACGCAGCGGCATTTGGTGGATTCAACCTTTTGGGAACCAGCCTTTTACGAAGATTCAACCCGATTCGACCTGGAGGAACTCGACGCATCTCGGCACCGATTACGCAGCGCTTCTCGTTGAGCCCGGCTTTCACCCCACAGCGAAGATTACGGCACTGCCTCCAGAGGGAAACGGCGTAGCCGCAATCGCTGTTTCGATGGGCAAATCTGCCGCACCTATCGTTTCCAGGGTCATCCATTTTAGTGGATATGACTGGGGTGTGCGCAACGCGGCGAACGACCGGGGAGGGCAATCCAACTTCTATGATCCTTCGAATGCGTGGACCGATAAGAACGGCTATCTGCACCTTCGAATGGAGGAGCATGACGGCGTATGGACATGTGCGGAGGTGAGTCTGACCCGCAGTCTGGGTTATGGTACGTACATCTTTGTCGTTCAAGATATCGGTCATTTTGGACCATCTGCTGCTCTAGGCTTATTTACAAACGATGACTTTCGACCGGATGACATACGTAGTGAACTCGACATCGAATTGAGCCGTTGGGGAATTGCGGACAATAAGAATGCGCAGTATGTTGTCCAACCTTTCTATATCCCTGAAAACGTCTCTCGATTCATGGCCCCTGCCGGAGTGCTGACACACATGTTACGTTGGGAGTCAGGGCGCGCTTCCTTTAAGACTGTCCGCGGACCAGTGACAGGCCCTGGAGCGGCAACGATCAGTGAACATATCTTTACGTCAGGGATTCCGACTCCCGCTAAAGAGACGACTCACATTGGTTTGTACAGTTATCGGCATTCGACGAGCACATCTGAACAACCGGTCGAGGTTGTGATTGAAAAATTCGAATTCCTACCGTGAAACCATGATGCAGCGGCGTCGGCTACGTAAAGGACTCCTGTATGGAATCGCGCTCCTATGTCTTGTGAATGCTGCTTTTGGACTAGACCCTACCCGGAAGATCTCACAATATGTGCATGACAAGTGGGGAGATGATAAAGGATTCATTGGCGGAAGGATTTACGCCATTCGCCAATCGTCCGATGGCTATTTGTGGATGGGAACCGAAAGAGGTCTGGTCCGATTCGACGGATCCAATTTCATTCTGATTAAACGACCTCTTCCGGAGTCGCCTCCGATTAGCCCTGCGCGCGATCTCGTTACCGACGCCAGCGGGAACCTCTGGATTCGTCTCGAGGGTCCCAGCATGCTTCTTTATCATGACGGGAAGTTCGAGGACCCATACGCACGGTTCGATCTTCAGGACATTACGTTTACAGCAATCGTTCCCGACTACGAGGGTCGTGTCATTCTCTCCGGGCTAGGGGAGGGGACGTTCCGATACGGGGACGGTCACCTCGAGACAATAGTCAGCGCAGAGCAAAGTCCCGGTATTGTGATCTCACTCGCAGCAACGCGAGACCAAAGTATTTGGCTCGGCACACAAGCTAACGGCCTCTTTCGCATGAGCCAAGGACACATTTCCAAAGTTGCGCAAGAGCTCAAGGATTTGAAGATCAATGCTCTTCTGCCCGCAGACACCGGGGGGGTGTGGATTGGGACGGACAAAGGAATTCATTTGTGGGAGGGCGGTGTACTGGCTAAGCTCAACCTGCCTTCCTCGCTGAGGCAACTCCAGATTCTGACGATGATCAGAGACGATGACGCAAACGTCTGGATTGGAACGAACCATGGCATCGTGCGCATCACTCGATCCGGCGCTGTTTCGCTCGACCAACTCAACCCAAAGCCTGGATACGAAGTAACAGCAATCTATGAAGACCTGAACGGAGATATTTGGTTCGGTGGCTCGCGAGGAGTCGAGCGACTGCGAAATGGAGTGTTTACGACGTATTCGACTTCTGAGGGTCTACCGTCGGGCGGCATGGGTTCAGTCTACGCCGGCTCCAAGGGGCGGGTCTGGTTCGCGCCACTCACCGGTGGCCTGTTTTGGATGAAGGAAGGACAAGTTGGCCATGTAACTGTCGACGGACTGGAACACGATGTTGTGTATTCCATCAGCGGTGGTGACGGTGAAATTTGTGTCGGCCGGCAACAGGGCGGTCTTACTGTGCTGACGGAAGAAGGCGATTCATTTACTGCCCGCACCTATACAGAGGCGGATGGGCTTGCGCAGAACAGCGTTTATTCCGTGCACCGTGATCGCGATGGGACGATTTGGGCTGGAACGGTGAGCGCTGGTGTAAGCAGATTGAAAGACGGAAAGTTCACCAATTTTTCGGACGCGAATGGACTCCCATCCAATGCAGTCAATTCGATTGTGGAGGGTTTCGATGGCGCGACATGGTTGGCTACGCCAAGCGGTCTGGCTTCGTTTGCGAATGGACATTGGAGCAAGTACATAGCTCGTGATGACCTGTCATCCTCAATGGTTAAAACAATCTTCGAAGACACAAAGCATGTGCTCTGGCTCGCGACTTCCGGCGGCCTGGCGTTTTTATATTCCGGACAGATCCAAGTTCCAGAGAATCTGCCGGAGGCGTTACGGGAGCAGATCTTCGGAGTTGCGGAGGACAGCACGGGCTCACTATGGTTTACCACCTCAGATCACATACTCCGGGTGAACAAGGATCGGCTTCTGAGCGGTGCGCTCTCTGACGTAGATGTTCAAAGCTATGGAGTCGAAGACGGTCTCCTTGGAGTAGAAGGCGTCAGCCGCGATCGTACTGTAGTTGCCGATCACCTCGGCCGGATCTGGATCTCGCTTAAGTCGGGTTTGTCCCTGGCTGATCCGATCGTCACCTCAAAAGATGCGGTTCCAACCATGGTCCGAATCGAATCTATGGCGGCTGGCGGAACCCGGGTGAACGTGCAGAACCCCATCAAGATCAGCTCTGGAATTCAGAGCATTACCTTGAATTACGGGAGTACGAACCTGGCTGTGCCGGAACGCATCCGCTTTCGCTATAAGCTCGATGGCTCCAATCAAGGCTGGAGCGAGACCGTTGCGTCAAGGCAGGTTGTCTACAATAACCTCGGCCCTGGCACGTATGTTTTCCGCATCGTTGCCTCCAACAGTGCCGGTCTTTGGAATGGTCCGGAGACTTCCGTGCCTTTCGTCATCGAGCCCGCATTTTGGCAAACATGGTGGTTTCGTGTGGCTTGTCTCGCAGCATGTTGCCTGACGGTCCTGGCGATATATCGCTTGCGTATTCATCAAGTAACGGAACGATTAAATGTCGGTTTCCAAGAGCGGCTCGCTGAGCGCACGCGAATTGCGCAGGAATTGCATGACACGCTGCTCCAAGGTGTTCTGAGCGCCTCTCTTCAGCTTGATGTAGCTGAAGACCAACTCCCGGAGGGCTCTCCCGCCAAACCTCTTTTGAAACGAGTTCTGCAATTGATGAGTACGGTCACCGAAGAAGGTAGAAATACGCTCCTTGGGCTGCGCACAAAGGAATCGGGGAACCAGAGCCTTGAGACATCCTTCTCTCGGCTGCGGCAGGAATTTTCCCTCGACTGCAAAACTGATTATCGGATTATCGTTGACAGTGTGGCGCGTCCATTGCGACCGCTGATCCGCGATGAAGTCTACCGCATTGGCCGCGAGGCCCTATTGAATGCATTTATGCATGCACACGCGAACAGTATCGAAGTCGAAGTTGAATATGCGAGCAGGCATCTTAGAATATTGGTGCGCGACGATGGCCGTGGAATCGATCCTCAGGTGCTGCATTCAGGCCGCGAGGGACACTGGGGACTCGTCGGCATCCAAGAGCGCTCCGAAAAAATTGGCGGGAATCTAAAACTTCGGAGCCGTATTGGTGCAGGAACTGAAGTGGAACTGACCGTTCCTGGCTCGATAGCATTCGAAAAAGATTCGAATGGCTCTCTATTGCAGTGGTTCCGTTGGCTTCGCCAAGAGAGGCTCGAGACGCCGAAGGATGATAAAGGGAAGTGAGACCGTAAATGAACGTTGCCCCCAGAATTCGGGTCTTCTGCGTTGACGATCATCCTCTCATGAGGGAAGGCATTGCGGCGGTTATCAGAAATGAACCCGACATGGAATTGGTTGCAGAGGCATCGACGGGACAGGAAGCCATTCAGGGATTTCGTGCACATCGGCCCGACGTGACGCTCATGGATGTCCGGATGCCGGACATGGGGGGCATCGATGCATTACTCGCGATTCGCACGCAGTTCGAAGATGCCCGTGTGATCATGCTTACGACGTTTGAAGGAGACGCCGAGATTCAGCGCGCGCTGGCGGCAGGAGCGCAAGGCTACATGCTCAAAAGCTTGCCGCGAAAACAGTTGGTAGATATTATCCGCAAGGTGCATGCCGGACATAAACACATCCCTCCGGAGGTCGCTGCTCAGCTCATGGAACATCTTTTGGGTGAAACGCTGAGCAAGCGAGAGATTGAGGTCCTTCAGAAGGTCGCCGGGGGAAATCGAAACAGTGATATTGCAGCACTTCTTTTCATCTCTGAGGAAACAGTCAAAGGGCATGTTAAGCACATTATGGAGAAACTCGGTGCGAGCGATCGTACCGAGGCCGTCGCGATCGGAATCAGACGCGGAATCATACATCTCTAGCCCACTCACACTCTCGAGTATCCAGAGAATTTGCAAGTGGTATAGAAAAAGCACTCGTTCGGGGGGTCCATTCCGCTGCGAAAGAAGCTAGCCTTTTTCTGGTTCGTCTTTAAGCCCCCAGGAGGCAGCGTCTGCAGAGGCTTTTCTCAAGCTTTCCGGAGGGGTGGCCGGGTATTGGCCTTATCTTCCTGCGACTTGCTATTGCACTCAACGCAATCAATAGCGGTGTCGGCGCGCTCGTTGGGCCCGGCAGTCACACGATTGGCATTTGGGCAGGAGGATCGGTTGCAATCGCGGTTGGAGTTGTGATTTTCATCGGCTTTCTTACGCCTGCCGCAAGCGCTGCGGCAACAGTTGGTTACCTTATGAGGGGCGTTTCGTCGTTTTTGATGACTGCGGCAAACAACCACGTTAGTACGTCAACTGCCTTCAATCTGGCCGCGATGTCCGCAGCGCTCGTCTTGCTTGGTCCGGGCGCTTTTTCACTCGATGCGCGTCTCTTTGGTCGTCGCGAGATCATCATTCCTGAGGGGCGACGTTCACCTCCTCGATAATTCCGGGAATTTCAAAGCTTCAGTCAAATTGAACGCAATAGTTATTCGAACGAGAGGTAAATTGCCCCCTCAATAGTGGTATCGGATGCGCATCAGTCACGAGCGCTTAAAATACCTTCTTTTGCGGGATGTAATCTTTCGAGTTTTCCCTCATATTCACCTCAGCAGTATCGAAACCCGAAGATGGATCAGAGTTACGAATCACTCATTCTCTGAATCGGGTGAAGGTTAAATTTGGAGGTCGGATTTCGTGATGATCCATTTGGATTATCTTTCTTGTTTCCTTACCGTCCTAGCGACGGTACTGCTCGCACGAAAATCCTGGATCGGCCTCCTTGTCGCAATTGTCAACAGCTTGACCGTTTGTGTCATTGGATTGAGAACGTCACAGCTTGGTTTTATTCCAGCGAACATGTTTTGCATCTGCGTATACGCGTTCAGCATGCGGCCCTGGCTCAGAGAACAAACGCGCAAATCGAGATCAGACGCAGCAGCACGAATCACCGGTCACACCTTTTCATGATTGTGCACCTCAAACGGGGCTACTGCGTCACCAACACAGCCGATCGTCGGTCCTGAAGATAGTATCTGCAACAAAGATCGGACTTCCGGAGTAACACCATGCGTCCTGAATTAACATCGATGGCTCTCGCCCGTGAATCGAATCGCTATTTACTCATTCGGCTGATGGCGAAGGCAACTCGCAAACTGCACCGCCCAAAAACACGGTTGCAGGATACGATGAACGCCGCGTTCGAGCGGTTCGGCTGCTCAAAAAAAGAGCAGCCCACCGTTCTGCGGAAAAGCCAGCAGGTCGGAATCCTTTTGCATGATGCCCCGCAGTCGACTAGATTTCAGCACTCTCCGTTACAAAGTCAGGAGTGACAACTATGGCAACTTCATTCGCATCTCTACCATTTACCCCATCGCCGAGAAGCGCGTCATGGTGTTTCCTGCTGCTCGAGTACCTGGATGAATTCGCGACGCTGGTTTGGTATCTCGTAGCAGATGGCAAGCTTGTCGAAGATACATTCGCACGCACGATGGCGAAGCTCGATATGACTGCATTTGAATCTTCCATTCCAGCGATCGCTTACAGTCAAGCTCGAGATGTTCTCATCACCCAGGCGATTGCTGTGCTGTCGGACGCGCGGAGAGAAGAAGATGGAAATCGATTTTTTCGGCCGGCCTTTGGCAGCTTGCCCGATCACCCTCGCCTGGCATTCATGCTGAGATTGATAATCCGTTCGTCTGAAGCAGAGGTTGCGAAGTTTCTCGGCGTATCGCCATCTGAGGTGCGGGGACTTGTGAAGCATGCGATTGATCGTCTCAGCGTAGTTCCGCCTATCTCCGCAGCTATCGGTTGTTATGACGCCTAGGTGTTTTTTTTGAGATTCGCAGCCTTGTATGGAGATCCAACCTAGTTGGATTGGAGCGCCGGTAGCCAAATAATCTAAGTCGCAGGGGCCAGTCATTCGCTGTCCAGATCATAGGGGGAAGAGTGAGAGCACACCTTAAGGAAACAGGGATTTCAGACCGTAATATTCTTATGTTTGACAAGGATGTCGGTCTGGATCTGCAGAATGAGCTGAAAGAGAGTGCACAAAATCAACTGATACAGCAAGAGAGGATGTCGTCGATAGGCACGATGGCATGCTCGATATCCCACGATATGCGCCACTCCCTCTCGGCAATCTATGCGAATGCGGAGTTTCTCGAGCGTCCCGATATATGTGTTAGCGTGCGGACTGACCTGCTGATCGAAATTCAAGAAGCAGTGGTCGAAATGACAGAGCGCATTGATACACTGCTGCAATTTGCTAGTGGGGGACGGAAAAATCCGCTTGTTCATGAGCGCGTTTCCCTGATTGTCGAGAAAGCCATCGCGGCCGTGAAGTTTCATCCAGCTGGGCGGAAGATCTCCATTGAAGTCGGCAAATTCTCGCCAGCAGAAGCATTCATCGATGCGAGGAATCTTGAAAGCGCCATCTATAACTTGCTTCTCAATGCCTGCCAGGCTGCAGCGCGCTCCACTCACGTGCCTGAGGTGAGGGTCGATCTTACGGAAGGCGATGAACTGATCTACGTCACAATTTTAGACAATGGTTCCGGTATACCAGTCTCTGTTCAAAGGACGTTGTTCGATCCATACGTGACCTCGGGAAAATCCAACGGAACAGGGCTGGGGCTCACTCTGGCTCGTCAAATAGCTGAAGAGCATGGTGGTAGCGTCTGCCTCGAGGAATCGAATCGAGAAGGGACGGTATTCACGCTGAGTCTGATGAAGAACCGATTTTTAGACTAAGTTCGTGAATAGAGTTTCGTTCTGATACTGACCGAGAGCCCTCCGTAGTGGAGATGAGAAGGCGGCAACGTAACGCGCGTCGCCGCAGGTATTGTTATGATGACCCTTCATGCGTGCGAATCACTAGTAACACCTCATTAACACAGAGGATTCGCAGCGTCCGGGGGAATGACTGTGCGTTCGAGACGACCGCTTGAAATTGTCACTCTGCTTCTTGCCGCATCGATGCCGCTCTGCAGCCAAACCGCCACGCAGGCTAAGAAAAATTCACCAACTTCCATCGGTGCCAAAGGCAGTTCCGTACAGAAACCAGACAGCGCCGATTCTCGCTTGAGCTCGATCGTCGCCTCCGGACACCTCGATGATCTGCGTTGGCCAGACTTCTCAGACTACCGGCTGCATCTCACGAACTTTTACCGCCCAGCCGCATACAAACCGGCGTGGATCCGCGACGGCGAGGCCACTCCTCAGGCGATCGAACTGATCCAGATATTCAAGGACGCCGATCGAGAGGGCCTGCTGGCTGAGGATTACGACGGTTCGCGCTGGGCGGATCGTCTGGCGGTGCTCAAAGGCACACATGGAGCGGCTGACGAAGCGCGCTTCGACGCTGCACTCACTGTCTGCATCATGCGTTATGTCTCCGATGCGCATATTGGAAGAATCAACCCGCAAAATCTGGGCTTTGAGTTCGACGTCTCACATAAAAAGCTCGATCTGCCGCACTTTGTCCGCGAACGGTTGGTCAGTGGGACCGATCTACGTTCGGAGCTTGCTGGGGTCGAACCGCCCTTCCCGAGTTATCAGCGACTCCGCACCGCCTTATTGCACTACATGGAACTGGAGAAGAGCGGTGACGGAGAGAAAGTGCTCGACGTCGGCGAAGTCTCGCCGGGCGGCCAGTATGCGGGGGTAGCAGGTTTGACGAGCCGATTGCGACTGCTAGGTGACCTGCCCGATAGCGTCACAATCCCTGCTGGCGCGAAAGTTTACGAAGGCCCGCTGGTCGATGCAGTCAAACGCTTTCAGGGGCGCTTTGGCCTGCGACCAACCGGATTACTCGATTACAAGACTGTCGTCGAGATGAACGTACCGCTGAGCGATCGGGTTGAACAGATGCGCTTGGGCCTGGAGAGGTTTCGCTGGCTGCCTTACCAGTTCAAACAGCCACCGATTGTGATCAATGTTCCCGAGTTCCGCCTCTACGCCTTCAATGAAAAAAATGAAGTTGGTCTTACGATGAGGGTGAACGTGGGCGAGGACTACAACCACCAGACACCGATGTTCGAAGGCAAGATCCAGTATCTTGTGTTTCGTCCTTACTGGAACCCTACGCCGAACATCCTGCGCAATGAGATCATTCCTGACCTGGAGAAGAGTCCTTCTCTGGACGGCCTGGAGCTGGTCGGCGCCAACGAAAAAGTTGTCAGCTCTGGAACTGTCACTCCTGCGATGTTGCAAGAGGTGCGGACGGGAAAGCTGACGGTGAGGCAGCCGCCTGGTCCCGAGAACGGAATGGGACTGGTCAAATTCATCTTTCCGAACCAGCACGACGTTTATATCCACGACACCCCTGCGAGCCTGGATATGTTCTCCGAGGCTACCGAAGGGGAAGAGGGAGAGCTAAAGCGGGTGGCAAGCCACGGTTGCATCCACCTGCAGTATCCCGACAAGTTCGCAGCCTATCTTCTGCGCAACACTACAGGTTGGGACGAAGATAGGGTTGAGAAGGCGATGCACGACGGCCGCGATAACCTGCAGGTGAATCTAACTCCACCTGTTCCTGTGATGATCTTCTACATGACCGTTGTCGTCGACGAGAGCGGGGAGGTTCACTTCTTTCACGACATCTATGACCACGACCGAACGTTGAAGTTGGAGTTGGCTCATGGCTACCCGTACCCCAAATGAAGGGAAGGTTTGCGAATCGCAGGTCGTTACTGTTGTCGCAGATCGTCGCGGTCAGGGTTTGATCTCGATCGGTGTACCGTCTGCCACCACACGCCAGATCTCTTCGATCTCTGCGTTGGTGACCGCGATGCAGCCCTCGGTCCAGTCACCCAGTTGCTGAGTCGGCCCTTCGTAGTCATTTGGCAGCCCATGAATGTAGAGGTCGCCGCCGGTTGGGACGCCCAGTCTTCTTGCGCGTGCCACGTCGTCCGCGTTGGGATAGGAGATGTGAATGGACCGGTGATACAGGCTATATGCGTTATGCCGATCCAACACGTAGACGCCCTCGGGCGTCTTGTGATCGCCCTCCCTGATCTTCGAACCGACCGGATTGCCTCCGAGCGAGACGGTGTACGTCTTCAGCACATCGTTGCCCTTCATGAGCAACAGCTTCCTCTCGCCTTTCAACACGAGCACTTTATCGGCGATGGCCGACGATGGCAATGGCGGATTGTCTGCTGAAAGCGCATGCAATGAAAGAACTACGAGAGTAAAAGGCGCGAGAACGGCCAGCCGCGTGATCTTTCCCAGACGTGTTCCCAGCCACATTCGAGTTGCGCTCCGTACGAGGAAGAGATTGCGCAAGAGGCTGAAATCGCCTCCCGCCGGACAGACAAATCGCCGAGTAGAACCACCTCAGCTTGCAGTTGCTTTATAAAAGCGTACCTGAGATAGGCCAATCCCACTGAGGTGGGATCCAGCTTGGTTACTTTGGCACCTTGGCATCGGCTCAAGTAGTCCCATCCTCACTGGCTGGTGGTCAGGCAGGGTGGCTGTAAGGGTATACCCCCTCCCCCCTATACCTGTGCGTAAGTCAATTATATTCAGGTACTTGCCGAATTATCTCTTCGTAAAAATTTCATTCTAAATGGGTTACGGTCAAATATGTCCAATCAAAGGGGTTACGGCCATTTCTCCGTTCTAATATGAAAAACCCCAGCGAGTAGCCGGGGTTTTCTATGCTCTGTATCCAGTATAACGGGTTGAGGCTAACTCATACGCCACGCATATCTCGTTGGTACATAAAGGTTTGCTTGGTTTGGGGGCTTGACAGCTTCTTGACGCGTTTTCGTTGGACACGGGGTAGGAGGATGTTTAAGGTCTAGCACTCCGGCGCCGATCTGAACCGTATAGCTGCGGTAAGGTGAACGTGCTTTGCGCTGCGGGAGGGCACGCCGTTGCGTTGTGAGGTAACTGCCTTATGGGGCTTCTTCAAAGGCCTACGGCTTGGTGACGTATGGGAGATGCGGCTGTAGGTCGCGCGTGCCGCCTTTCATCCCGTCTGGGTGGACCTCATAGACCGGATTTGTGCTGCGGTCATCTTGTCGAAGAGCGAAGTCAAGGGCAAGCAGCGAAAACCTGTTTTAAAAATCTGCATCTACGACCTATTCAGTCCTTGATTCGTTTACAATTCGGACATCCTCAGTCCTATATGTATTTATGCAGGGAGAACGAAGTTTTATGCCTCAAAGATGGGCTGCGCCACAACTTACCTGCGTGCTTTTCGTGCTCTTGATTTTGACGGCGCGGGCTTTTGGCCAAGAGCCACCGTACTTCGTAACCTACTCCGACGTGCTGGAGGAGCCCGGAAACCTGGAGATTGCCAGCCAGAATATCTACAGCACACCGAAGGATCTGAATCCGTTTTATGGACAGACGGTGGAGCTGGAGTACGGCGTCACCGGATGGTGGACGACCGAGGTATATCTGCAGGGGCAGGTGACTGCACACGATTCGACTGTGTTCACTGGGTTCCGGTTTGAGAACCGTTTTCGACCGCTGCGTGAGTCGCACTGGATCAATCCGGTGCTGTATCTGGAATACGAGGACATCAACCAGGCGGATAAGAGCTTTCTGGAGATCACGGGAAATCAGGTGATTCAGGATAAGGCGGTGTCGAATGCGCTGCTGCGGGCGGATGTGGAGCGGTCGATTGAAGGGAAGCTGATCTTGTCGAGCTATTGGAAAAGCTTCAACTTTTCAGAGAACTTTATTGCTGAGAAGAATGTTTCGAATGAGCCGTGGGAGTTTGGTTATGCGGCGGGAGCGAGCCGGTCGCTGGCGAATGGGGGCAGTCCGAGAGCGTGCCGGTTCTGCCGACAGTACTTTGCGGTGGGCGGCGAGGTGTTTGGTGGGCTGGGGACGCGGTACAACTTCGGCCCGACGGGGACCTCGATCTATGCGGGTCCTACGTTCGCTTATAACGCACCGCGCAACCTGACGATCGTGGCTGGGCCTGAGTTTGGGCTGAATGACAACAGCGCGAAGGTGCTGTGGCGGCTGAAGGTGGCGTACGAGATTAATCAGTTTCGTGATTGGTTCAGGAGGTCTCGATGAGACGCTTATTTGGCACGGCGTGCGCCGTACTCTCTGCTGTTTTGTTGATGGGAGCTGCCAACGGGGCGTGGCTGAGTCGCGTCTCGAACAAGGACCACGAGCGGGTGAGCCCGTTTGCGGGAAAGCCGGACCAGTTGGAGAACGCTGCATCGGCAGGTGCACAGATCTTTCATAACGAGTGCGCCAAGTGTCATGGCAACGATGCGATGGGAATCTACGGCCGGCCAAAGCTGGTGAGTGGTCGGATCGCCGAGGCTTCGGATGGGGACCTGTTCTGGATGATGAACAATGGCGTGCCATGGAGAGGGATGCCGCCGTGGAACATGCTTCCGGAGAAGCAGCGCTGGCAGGTGGTGGCCTATCTGCGGGCGTTGAACTCTGCGGAGTCACATGCACAGTCGCCCTTGAACGAGGCTGGATCTGAAGGTGCATCGAAATGAAGATTTTTGTACGAGGCTTTATGAGTTTGCGCCGACGCATGCGAGGCGTTGTGCCGATGGTTGTGATGTTGTTCGGACTGATGCTGGCGATTGTTGGCGTGATCGTTGGTTGCGGCTCCGGCACGGCGCCTGCGGTGAGCACGGAGAATGAGGGAGCTACGCCTACGGCCGATCCGATTGGGGAGCGGCTGTTTCTCGATACGCGGTTTGCGAAGTTTTTCTTTCAGAATATGACTGCGGTGAATACGCCGCTTACGACGGGCGATCCGGTGGTGGCTGTGGTTCATACGCCGAACGGTGATCTTCCGGGGCCGTTTGCCGGATCGAGTATTAATTGCCGGTCGTGCCATTTTGTGACGGAGTTTCAGGGGGTACCGAATGCGGGCAATCGGACCTACTCGGACTTTACGACGCGTAGTCCGATTCCGGTTTTGCAGAACGGCTTCGACAACACGCCGCGCAATTCGATGCAGATGGTGAATACGTTTCGTATCGACGGCGGGACGCAGTTTCTTCACTTCGATGGCGAGTTTGCCTCCGGGGAAGATCTGGTGATTGGAACGCTGACGGGGCGCAACTTTGGCTGGGCGCCGGAGGATTACAGCACGGCGATCCACCATATTGCGACGATCATTCGGGGAGACGATGGTTCGGATCAACTTGCTGCCGACAGGAGTGACGGTCTTTCCTATGGTGTGCTGTTCAAGGGAGTCGATCCGCGGATTACTAGCGATATTTTGCTGCCGCCTTCGCAGCGTATCGATGTGGCGACTGCGACGGATATGCAGGTCGTGCAGGAGGTTGCGCTTTGCATCGCGCAGTACTTCAAGGATCTTCAGTTCAAGAAAGATAACTACCAGAGGTACATTGCTTCTCCGTACGATTTCTTTCTGAGTAAGAATCATCTGCCACGGCAGCGGCTGGTGGGTGAGTCTCCGGCTGAGTACAACACGCGGCTCTATAACGATGTGGTGGCGTTGTCGAATCCGGTGTGGGTGACGCCAGCTGACGGGACGTTTGCTTATCACGATCAGCCGTTTCAGTTTGGCCCGACAGAGCTGGCAGGATTGAAGATATTTCTGAAGGCTTCGGCTGGGGGCTCCGGGAGCGATCAACATGCGGGGAACTGTGCGGCGTGCCATACTCCACCGGACTTCACGGACTTTGCATTCCATAACAACGGTGTTGCGCAGGATGAGTACGACGGAGTGCATGGTGCGGGTGCGTTTGCGGCTCTCTATGTTCCGAATCTGACGGATCGCTCGGCTAACCCGAATGCATGGTTGCCAGAGACTCCGGCGCATCCTTCTGCCAGTGAGACGTTTCGACGTCCGGCGTTGGCATCGAATGCAGCGTATGCGGATCTGGGGATGTGGAACATCTATATGAATGCGGATTATCCGAACCCGCAGGCTAACTTGAAGGGCTTCGTTTGCGCGGCAGGGAAGGACTGCTCGGTGGATCAGGGATTGGCGTCTACGATTGCGTTGTTCAAGACTCCGGATCTTCGAGACCTGGTGGATTCGGCTCCTTATTTTCACAATGGAAGCCGAGCGCAGTTCGGGGATGTGGTGGCGTTCTACATCAAGAGTTCGGCGCTGGCGAAGGCTGGAAAGCTGAGGAATGCACCGCCGGAGTTTCAGATGATGAGTCTGTCGGATGACGACGTGAGTGCGTTGACAGCGTTTCTGCTATCGCTGACTGAGGATTACGATGACGCGTAGAGACTTGTAGCGGATTTTTGGGGATGGGGGCTTGGTTGTGCAGAGGCCGTCCATTTGTTAGTTTGGCGGACATGCCGCTGAGTGTGTCCGACGATCTGAGCAGAACCATCGAGACGCTTTACAGGTCTGAATCGGGCAGGATTCTGGCTACCCTGGTGCGGCTGCTTGGCGACCTTGATCTCGCCGAAGAGGCGATGCATGAGGCGTTTGCTACTGCTTTGGATACATGGCCTCGGGCGGGTATACCGGACAAACCGCGGCCCTGGCTGATTTCAACCGCACGCTTCAAGGCCGTTGACGGGATGCGTCGGCGGGCTCGATTCGAAGGAGCACAGAGAGAGTTGACGCACTATCTTGAGGCGCGTATCGGTGGCGCGCCTGCCGAAGATGAGATTGAAGACGACCGTCTGCGTCTTATCTTTACTTGCTGCCATCCGGCTCTGCCGGCGGAGGGACAGGTTGCGCTGACTCTGCGAGAGGTTTGCGGGCTGACAACTGAGGAGATTGCACGGGCATTTCTGGTTACGCCAGCGACGCTTGCACAACGCATCGTTCGCGCGAAGGGTGTCATTCGCGATAAGGCAATTCCTTACCGGGTGCCCGTGTCGCAGGAGTTATCGACACGGCTGGGAGCCGTGCTTCATGTGGTGTATCTGGTCTTCAACGAGGGTTATTCGGCCGAGACGACAGGAGTGGAATTGAGCCGAGAGGCGATTCGTCTCGGTAGGCTGCTGTTTGAGCTTCTGCCAGAGCCCGAGGTGATGGGCCTGCTAGGGCTGATGTTGCTGCAGGAGTCTCGGCGCGCTGCGCGAAGCTCTGCGGAGGGAGAGGTGATTCTGCTGGAGCAGCAGGATCGCTCGTTGTGGAACAGGGATCAGATTGCGGAAGGCATCACGCTCACTGAGGGAGCACTTTCCTCGCGGCGTTTCGGTGCCTACACCCTGCAGGCGGCCATTGCGGCGGTTCATGCCGAGGCTTCGTCGGCGGCGTCTACAGACTGGCGGCAGATCGTGCTGCTGTACGACCGGCTGATTCGTATTCAGCCATCACCGGTGGTGGAACTCAACCGCGCAGTTGCCGTTGCGATGTGCGAAGGGCCGGAGCAGGGTATTCGTCTTATCGATGCGTTGCTGGAGGGGGAGGAGCTTGCGAAGTATTACCTTGCGCACTCCGCTCGCGCGGATCTGTGTCGCAGGCTGGGGCAGCTTCCGGAGGCTCGTGAATCGTATGAGAAGGCGCTTGCGCTGGCTCGGCAGGAGCCGGAGCGCCGGTTTCTTACGAGGCGGCTGCAGGAGTTGAAATAAATACTGGGTCTGCTGTCGATTTTCCCCGCCCCCCGACGACTATAGGGTGAACCATCCAACGCGCATGGTTGCGCTGATCGGCATCAGTAAAAGGAGAGGTGAGATGAAATACATCTGTTTGGGATACTACAAGCCGGAAAAACACGCGGCCATGACCGAGCACGAGCGAAACGCAATGTTCGACGAATGTTTTGAGTACGACGACCATCTGCGCGCCAACGGACACTGGGCTGGTGGAGAAGCTCTTCAGCCTTCTGAAACCGCGTTGAGTGTGTATTGGAAGAATGGGAAAGTCGCGACGACGGACGGTCCGTATGCGGAGACGAAGGAACAACTCGGGGGGATCCTCATGCTTGAGGCGCGGGATATGAATCATGCCGTTCAGCTCATATCGCAGCATCCGGCGGTGAAGTATGGGTCGTCGTTCGAGATACGTCCAGCTGGCGATATGAGCGACATTATTCAGCAGAGTGAGCAGCGACGGGGAAAGGTCGCCACACTCTGAACTAAAGGAAGGATTATCGTTGTCGAGCCTCGGAGTCCGAGGCTCGGGCAACAGCGTTGAGCGATGATCAGGATCGCCAAACACAAAGGGGGAGAGCAAGCATGCCAAAAGTTCGTGTAGCCGGATTCGGTGTCTCGGTCGATGGTTTTAGTGCAGGGGTGGATCAGAGCCTGAACGATCCTCTCGGGAAGCGCGGTGCCGAGATATTTCAGTGGTTCTTTCACACAAAGTCATTCTGTGCGATGCATGGGCAAGAAGGCGGATCGGTGGATGAAGACGATGTGTTCGCTCATCGAGCGATGGATAATTTTGGTGCGTTCATCCTTGGCCGCAACATGTTTGGTCCGGTGCGCGGCTCGTGGCCAGACGACTCATGGAGGGGATGGTGGGGAGAAAATCCGCCGTATCATACGCCGACATTTGTATTGACGCACCATGAACGCGAATCACTCGTCATGGAGGGCGGGACGACCTTCCACTTTGTTACCGGCGGTATCGAAGAGGCTTTACGGCTCGCAAAACAAGCAGCTGGCGACAAGGACGTAAAGATCGGAGGGGGTGCTTCTACGGTGCGGCAGTATCTGAAGGCCGGATTGATCGATTCGCTGCATCTGGCGGTCGCACCTGTCGTACTCGGCCAAGGGGAAGCTTTGTTTGCAGGGCTCGATATGCCAGCGTTGGGCTTTCGTGTCACCGAGCACAAGGCTACCGAGTACGCAAGCCACATTGTGCTGGAGAGAGACTAGGCAGAGGATTCTCGGGGGGGTGAGAACTAGTCGATCCTTCCTCTTCTCTGAGCAGTGCGGGCTAGTGGGATCGGGGGTAATCAGGCGATGTTGATGCCGTGGTCTTCTGTCTGGCCGAATACCGAAAGAAGGTTTGTCATCTTGAGAAGATTGCGAAGCTGCTTCCCAAGGTGAAGCAACTGGAAGTCGCATCCCGTTTGGCGGGCGGCTGCGTACAGACGGACCAACGCACCAAGCCCCATGCTGTCGACGTAGGTAAGATCTGCCAAGTCGACTACTAGCGCTTTTAGCTGGGGGAGCAGGTGTTTGACCTCCTGGTACATCTCTTCGGTGGTGCCTGCTACCAATCGGCCGTGACATTTCACAACTGCTGTGTCGCCGTTACGCTCGATTTCATAGGTCAGAATTTTTGCGGCTTCTTCGGGCATCTGGTCAGCTCCTGAAAAGGTAACGAATGTTGGGCCTGGATATTTGCAGTGAGAATTTTCGCATACGGAACCAGACGCATGGATAAATTTGCAGTTTCATGGGCGTTTTATTTTCAGGAAGATGGCGAAAGTACGGACAGGGACTCTGTCACCTTACCGCTCTCACTGCGATCTGGGCCGGGCGAGCGACATTGACCTCCTGTCTGGGTTACGCTGCTGAAGAGGAGAGTGAATGAACTTTGACATTGAGAAGGTGAAGGCGCGCGAGACGTATAACCTTTTGATCGGGTTGGTTGCACCGCGGCCGATCGCCCTGGTGACGAGCATGGATGAAGAGGGCAGGATGAATGCTGCGCCTTTCAGCTCTTATAACTACCTGTGTACGGATCCGCCGATTATCGGGATGGGCGTCATGAATCGGCCCACTGGAGATTTCATTCCGAAGGATACGGCGCGAAATATCCGGCGAACGGGCGAGTTTGTGGTGAATGTTGTGACCGAGGATATAGCGGAGCAGATGAATATCTGCGCGACGGATTTCCCCGCTGAGATGAACGAATTGGAGATGGCCGGTTTTACGACCACGCCCTCAGAGATTGTGAAAGTGCCGCGAATTGCGCAGGCGCATGCGGCGCTTGAGTGCAAGGAGTTCACGACGATGGAGATCGGGAGGTCGCGGATCATTCTGGGACGGGTGGTTTCGATCTATATCGAAGATAAATTCGTCGATCCGGCAGGACCTTATGTGCTGTCGCAGGAGTTGCACGCAATTGGCAGGATGAATGGGCTGGGGGCTTATGTGAAGACGCGGGATTCGTTCTTGAATATACCGCGGATTTTTTATGAGGACTGGAAGAAGGGGAAGCGATAGGCGGCGACTACGAGAGGTATTCCTTGAGCCAGGGATCGCTGGAGTGAACGAGCTCGTGGGTGGTGCCGTCGAAGACTACTTTGCCTTCGTTAATGACCAGAAACTTTGTGCTGTCGTCGATGCCACCGTTGGGGATCTGCTCGACTTTACCGGTCTCGGAGTTGAAGCGGTTTCTCGCTAGCAGGAAGGCGTCCTGCAGCCGATGGGTGATGACGAGAGAGGTCGTGTGGGTTGCGTCGCGCTGCTTGATGACGAGGTCGATGATGGTGGTTGAGGTGATGGGGTCAAGGCCGCCGGTGGGCGAGTCGTAGAGGATGAGGTCGGGCTTCGATATGATGGCGCGGGCGATGGAGACGCGGCGACGCATGCCTCCGGAGAGTTCGGGCGGGAACTTCTCGTAGGTGTTCTCGAGAGCGACGAACTGAAGCGCTTCGACGACTCGACTGTGAACTTCTTCTTCGGGGATGTGATCTTCGTGGAGACGGTAGGCGACGTTATCTCCCACGGAGATCGAGTCGAAGAGGGCGGACTCCTGAAAGACCATACCGATGCGTGCGCGCAGCTTGAAGAGGTCGACCTCAGGCATCGTGCTTACGTCCTGGCCAAAGACTTGGATGAAGCCGGTGTCAGGCTTGAGAAGGCCGTTGACGAGCTTCATCAGAACGGATTTGCCGCCGCCAGCAGGGCCCAGGATGATGCGGGTTTCGCCACGCTGAACGGTGAAAGAGATATTCTGCAGGACAGGTTTGACGTCGAAGATGATCGAGACATCATCGACGACCACGACGGGTTCGTTCGACGCAGGGTCTTGCGGAGTTAGTCGCGGGCGGGTCTGAGCGAGGTCTGCCGTCATGGTTGAGGTTCTGGCCCTACCTGCCGAAGATGCCGATCATTGCCCGGGTGACGAGCAAGTCGACGATGATGATGAAGACGGAAGAGATGACGACGGCCTGGGTGGTCGCTTTACCGACTCCCTGGGTGCCACCCTTGGTGTTCATGCCAAAGTAGCAGCCGACCGTAGCGATGATGAATCCTGAGAAGAGCGGTTTGGTGAGCCCCTGGACGACGTCTCCGTACTGTAGCGCGCGGTATGAGTTGTGGAAGTAGGTTGAGCCGTTCAGGCCGAGCAACGCCACGCTGATCAGCGCGCCTCCGGCGATCCCGAAGGCGTCCGAGAGGATCGTGAGGAAGAAGAGCATGAAAATGGTTGCATAGAGACGCGGGGTGACGAGTTTGCGGACCGGATCGGTTCCCAGGGCGCGCATGGCGTCTATCTGCTCGGTGACCTTCATGGAGCCTATCTCGGAGGCCATACCGGATGCATTGCGGCCGGAGACCATAAGGCCGGTGAGGACGGGCCCAAGCTCTTTGACCATGGAAAGGGCTACCAGATTCCCGGTGAGGCTGACGGAACCAAAGGCCTCGAGCGAGGTTGCAGACTGGAGGGCAAGGACGCAGCCGGTGAAGAAGCCGGTGAGGATAACGATGGGCATGGAGCCGACGCCGATGGAGTCCATCTGGGCGTAGATGTCAGCTATATAGCGGGGTCGGGAGAAAAGATTTACGACGGCACGCCATGACAGGATGGAGTAGTCCTGGATGGCGGCAAGTCTTTGCTTGGCGAAGATCTCTGGAGAGACAAAGGTCATGTTTATGAGGCTCAGATTATCAGATGCAGAGGCTGCGTTGGTGATTGCATGTTCTTGAGGGGGTTGAGATATCGTCAAAGGTGCATGGACGGGTGGGGAATGAGAAGATAGAAGGGTGAAAGCTGATATGACGGCGGCGGTGTTGTACGGCAAGGAAGATCTGCGGCTGGAACTCGTTGAAGTGCCGCAAGCCGCAGCGGGAGAGCTGGTGGTGCGGGTGGGGGCTGCGCTGACCTGCGGGACGGATTTGAAGGTGTATCGGCGAGGGTACCACGCCATGATGTTGAAGCCGCCGATTCCGTTCGGGCATGAGCTTGCTGGTGTGGTTGAGGAGGTCGGAGCCGGGGTCACTGCGTTCCGCAGGGGGGATCGGGTGGTGGCTCTTAATTCGGCTCCCTGCGATGTCTGCTTTTTCTGCCGGCATGGTCAGCAGAATCTTTGCGAGGACTTGCTCTTCAACAATGGGGCCTATGCGGAATATATCCGGATTCCGGCGCGGATCGTGGAGAAGAATACTTTGGTGGTTCCGGACGGGGTTCCGCTGGAGTTTGCGGCGTTGACCGAGCCGCTGGCGTGCGTTGTTCGTGGGCTGGAAGAGAGTGGAGCGCAGGCCGGGGATACCATGGTGGTGATTGGCGCCGGTCCGATTGGGTTGATGTTTATGCATGTGGCGGAGCTTGCGGGCGCGCATGTGATCGCCGTGGTGAAGCGAGAAGATCAGGTTGAGGCGGCCAAGTTGTTTGGTGCGAGCAGCGTCGTCCATGTGGGAGCTGTCGAGGACGTTGTGACCGCAACTCGCGCGTTGACGCCCGAGGGCAGGGGGGCAGATATCGTGATCGAGGCGGTGGCCAGCCCGTCGACGTGGGAGTGGGCGGTGGATATGGTCCGTAAAGGCGGGGTTGTCAACTTCTTTGGGGGACCCCCAAGCGGGACGAAGGTGAAGCTGGATACGAATCGGCTGCACTATGGAGACATCACGTTGAAGGCGAGTTTCCACCATACTCCGGCAACCTGCAGGACTGCCTTTGAGCTGGTGACGAGCGGGCGATTCAAATGTGCAGAATATATTACCGGGCGTGCTGAGTTGTGTGAGGTGCCGGAGATCTTCGCTCGCATGATGAATCGGAATGGTGGTTCGCGAGATATCAAGACCGCGGTATTTCCCGAAGGAGCGCCGCGGTGAGCGAGGCGAGTACGACCCACTATGCGCTCTTGGGGGCTCCGACGGAGTATCTGACTCCTTTGGAGAGGCCTGGTCTTGAAGAGGCGCAGGCGTGGTGCCGAGATCTGGCTACTACGCATTACGAAAATTTTCGTGTTGCGACGTTCTTCCTGCCGCGAAAGGTGAGGCCGCACTTCGAGAGTATCTACGCTTATTGCCGCGTCGCGGAGGATCTGGGCGATGAATCTTCCGATCGCCTGATCGCAACTCGGTTGCTCGATACCTGGGGAGCGATGCTGGAGGAGTGCTACGACGCGCCGGAACGGTCGACGCACCCAGTGTTTGTGGCGTTGAGGGAGACTATTGAGGCGTGTAATCCTCCGCGGCAGCTGTTTCTTGATCTGCTGCATGGATTCCGTATGGATCGATACAAAACGAAGTATGAGAGCTGGGAGGAGTTGCTGGAGTACTCGCACTATTCGGCGAATCCAGTAGGGCGACTTGTGCTGTGGGTGTGCAGGTATAAGGAGGAGTCGCTGGCGCTGCTGTCCGACAATGTATGTACGGGGCTGCGGCTGGCGAATTTCTGGCAAGACGTGGTGGAGGATGCCGAGCGGGGGAGACGGTATCTTCCTGCCGAATCGATGCTGCGCTTTGGAGTGGATGAGGGGCAGATTGTGGGCCGAGTCTTTACGCCGGAGTTTGGGGCGATGATGCAGGATCTGGTCGTGCGTACGCGGGCTATGTTGCTCGAAGGCGGGGCACTCAGTTTGCACGTCGATAGGGAGTTGAAGGTGGTGTTGGATCTGGCTCTCAAGGGTGGAGAGGCGATTTTGAACGGAATTGAGAGGCAGGACTTCGACGTGTTGCGGGGAAGTCCGATGGTGTCGAAGGCAAGAACGGCTGGGTTGCTGGTGGAAGCGCTCGCCGGCAAGATACGTGTGGGGATGGCCACGTGACGATTGATGGAGCTTATGCCGTTTGTGCGGGGATTGCACAACGGGAGGCCAAGAATTTTTATTATTCGTTTCGCGTGCTGCCGAAGCATAAGCGAAATGCCATGTGCGCGGTGTACGCCTTCATGCGAAGGGCCGACGATATCTCGGATGATGAGACGATGCCGGTTGTGGAACGGCGTGCTGTTATGTCGGAGTGGCTTGAAGCATGGCGTGCGGCTCGGCGAAGCGGCTCGTCTGAGGATCCGATTTTTGTTGCTTTGAACGATACGCAGAAGAGGTTTGCGATTCCGGATGAGCTGCTTGAGGACCTGGTGCGGGGAACGACCATGGATCTGGAGGAGAGCCTGCCGGGTGTCGTGACCGTCACGGAGACTATGGCGAATCGAGCGCAGACGCTGCAGATCTACGAGGATTTTGATGGCCTGTATCGCTACTGCTATCTCGTTGCCTCGGTTGTCGGGCTGGTTTGCATTCGTATCTTTGGGTATACCGATCCGCGGGCCGAGGAGCTGGCTGAGAGGACGGGCGTTGCGTTTCAGTTGACGAATATCCTGCGTGATGTGAGTGAAGATGCGGAGCGCGGACGAATTTATCTTCCTTTGCAGGACCTGCGGGCGAGCGGAGTGGATGTGCGCCGGTTGATCGGGGTGGTTCGCAGGGAGTTGAAGCCGGAAGATAGTCGGACTTTGCTGGCGTTGGAGGGTGGGCGGGCGAAGAGCTATTATGCCGCGGCGGAGGAGCTGCTGCCGCTGATAGATCGCGATAGTCGAGCAGCGCTTTGGGTGCTGGTGACGATCTATCGGGGGTTGCTGGAGAAGATAGTGGCAAAGAACTACGACGTATTCTCCGAGCGTGTGAGTGTGTCTACTTCAAAGAAGATGTTGATTCTGGGGCAAGGAATGGGGATGGCAGTCCGGAATCGGTTTCTCTTGTAAGTGGCTCTCGGCTGTGTGTGATCTTCCTTCCCATGGTCGTCCTTGAGTGTTAGTGGGTGCAACCCGTTCATTTAGGGTGTTGGCATCGGGTCGACTGTGTTGGCCGCTGAATGGTTTTAAGTTCAACTGTTGTATCAATAAATGGCGGCAAAATATTCATCAGAAAACGACTTATGCTTTAATTATTCTTCATCGCCCCAAAGTGGCTGGGGGCAGACCAACGGCGACGGCACACCGGAACGGTACGACAGCGGCAAAGACAAGGCAAATACAGGGATCCTTCCCCATTCGACTGCGCTCAGGGTCAGGATGACGACTAAGAACGGGCAACAGCAACAACAACGGCAAAAGCAGATCCCTACGGGATGACAACAAAAGAGCAAGCAACGGCGACGGGTACTGTGATAAGCAACGGCTGCATCGACGGTCTGTTATGGCTGGACGCTATCTTGCGAGAAGGGCTACGCCGGCGCAGACGAAGAGAGCGGCTAGCCAGCGGCGCTTGTCTACGTTTTCTTTGAGGAAGAACTTTGCGGCTGCGGTTGTGGTGATGAAGGTGAGCGAGGCCGTTGCGGGGGCGATCAGGCTTAGGTCGGCGTCGGAGAGGGCGAAGAGGAGCGAAAAGAAGCTGATGGCCATGCAGGTGATGCCGATGAGGAACATCCCGCTGGAGAGGACAGCTTTGATCGCGCCCAGAAGTCCGGACTTTGCGCGGATGTCATCGAGATCGCCTAGTTTGCGCATGCCGCCTGCTATGAGGATGTCGCCTGCGGTGGCGGTAAGGACGACGGCGAATATTGTGGTCCAGGTGTGGAGGGTCGCGGGGCTCATGGGACGGCCTCGATTTCGATCTCTGCGTGTTCGGTGCGGGATGGACCATTGGCGACAAAGCCGACGCCGATAACGATAAGGGCAACACCGAGCCAGCGGGAACGTGAGACCTGCTCGTGGAGCCAGAATTTCGAGAGCAAGGTGACGATGACGTTGCCAAAGGCTGTGGCGGGCAGGACGAAGGTGATGTCGGCCCAGCTCAGAGCGGTCATATAGGAGGCCATGAAGCCCATCAGAACAATGATGCCGGAGATGATCCAGGGGCTTTTGAGGGCGAACAAGAGTGCGCCGAGGTTATTCAGAGACACGGGCCCAAGGTGCTTCATGCCGATGCCGAGGAGAGCGTCGCCGATGGAGGCGCCGAGCATGACGGCTACCAGAACGAGCCAGCGGCGGGGGGTGAGGGTGTGTTGCATTCGTTTGAGCGATCCATTCAAGTGGTGTAGCAACTACTCAGCAGGTGCGACGACTCCAAGATATTCAACAACCTGTGAGAAAGCGGCCAGCATTGAGATGCTGACCGCTCTTTTAGATGCTGCGGATATGGGATAGTTACGCGTTCATGCTGACGGATTCCTGCGCCTTGGCGGCGTTGGCTTCCTTGACGGCGCGAACGGCCTTGTTCCGCTTGGAGCGGAGTTCCATGAAGGACTTGGCTTCGGTGTAGAGGCGGGGCACATCGCGGTTGACGATAGCCTGCCAGACGACGCGGAAGGCGGCCTTGGGGCGGAAGTAATACTCGTCGTAGAACTTGTGCACCATCTCCATGACGTACTCGACAGGGAGGCCGGGATACTCGATGTGGGCCATCTGGTGGCCGCCATCGTCGGACATGGCCTCGTTGGTGATGAAGCCGTTGGTCTTGGCGTAGTCGAAGAACTCGGTACCGGGGAAGGCATGAGCGATCGAGACCTGGATGGTCTCGCAGTCGATCTGCTTGGCGAATTCGATGGTGTTGCGTATGGATTCGCGGGTCTCGCCGGGGAGGCCGAGGATGAAGTCGCCGTGGATGACGAGGCCAAGCTTGTGGCAGTCGCGAGTGAAGTCGCGTGCGCGTTCGACGGTGGCACCCTTCTTGATGTTCTTGAGGATCTGGGGGTCACCGGACTCGTAGCCGACGATGAGGAGGCGGCAGCCGGCTTCCTTCATGGCCTTGAGGGTGTCGAAGTCGGTGGTGACGCGCGAGGTGCAGGACCAAGTGAGGCCGAGAGGCTTCAACTTCTCGCAAAGCTCGATGGTGCGGGCCTTCTGGATGTTGAAGGTGTCGTCGTCGAAGAAGAACTCTTTGACGTGGGGGAAGAGCTCTTTAGCCTGCTTCATCTCGGCAGCTACATCGTCCGTGGAGCGCTTTCGCCATGCATGGCCGGAGAGGGTCTGGGGCCAGAGGCAGAAGGTGCACTGTGCGGGGCAGCCGCGGGTGGAGTAGAGAGCGACGTAGGGATGGAGGAGGAACGGGACGTTGTACTTGGTGACGTCGAGGTCGCGGTGGTAGATCTCGGTGGCCCAGGGCATCTCGTCGAGCTGCTCGGGGGTGACCTGGGCGCGATCGGGATTGTGGAGGATCTGGCCGGTGGCTTTGTCTTTGTAGCTGACGCCCAGGATTTCATTGAGCGGCTTGCCGTTGGCGTATTCGACGACGGAGAAGTCGAACTCGCGGCGGCAGATGAAGTCGATTGCGGGGCACTCGTTGAGGGCCTTTTCAGGGGAGGTGGTCACCGGGGGGCCAACGAAGGAGATTTTGATATTGGGATAGGTCTGCTTGATGACCTCGGCCATCTTCTGGTCGCCGTCCCAGCCCATGGTGCTGGTGAAGAGCACGAGGAACTCATAGTCCTTGAGAATTTCGACGACTTCCTGCCAACTGATGTGGTGTGGCGGGGCGTCGACGAGGCGGGAGCCTTCGAGCATACCGGCTGGATAGGTGAGCCAAACGGGATACCAGTAAGACTCAATCTCGCGGGTAGCAGGCCAACGGGAGCTGGCGCCACCGTCAAATTTTTCGAAGGAGGGCGGATTCAGAAATAAGGTCTTAAGAGGCATAATGATAACTCGATTTTACCATTCAGTTAAGGGGTTATGCGGCTTTTCTGGATTTTCGTCCTTGGTACGTTTTAATGCCGAAGGATTCAAAATTTTATTCATTTCAACGAGATAAAAGCTGTCTGACGGCCACGGTTACGGCTTGGGGGAGGCGGCTGGCTGGGCCTGCAAGGCTGCGGCGATCCAGGTTTCAAGCTCACCGTTCTGGCGCATGAGATTGATCTCGGCTTGTTGCACTTCAAAGTTTGCGTTGATGACCGCGATAAACTTTTCGCGTTCGGCGACCCGGGATGATTGTTCGTCTTTGGGGGTCATCTGTGTGCCGGACAGATTTCCGTTCCCTGCGTTGAGTTGGATGAGGAGGACATCCAGATTCTGCTGGGCAAGTTGCTGGTCGAGAGATGCGATCTCGGCGCGAACGGAGAGTTCCGCTGCGGTGTGCCGGGCTCTCAGGCGACTGTCAAAGAACTGATCGCGGATGCTGTCGGCTTCGTGCTCGGCGTGTGCGGCGTCTGCGTCGGTCTCGCGCGCCTTGGCTTTGTGCTGGGCGTCGATGAAAGGAAGGTTGATTTGAACGCCGGCGGCGAAGTTATTCTGCTGGAAGCGGAAGTAGTAGTCCTGAAGGTTGTTGAACTTTGCGAAGCGGCTGTACTGCGCCTGAAAGGTGACCTGGGGTCTCCACAGATAGCGGGAGTCTCCGAAGGCTATCTCGCGCTTGGATCGTGCGATGGCGTACGCGGATTCGACAGCGGGACTGGTAATTACGTTGTTGCCGGGTTGGTCGGTTGGCGCGGTTGCCGCGAATGCAGGGACGCTGGTGCTGTTGATGCCGAGCCCATGTGCGGGGAGGCCGAGGAGTTGTGCGAGATGTGCCTGGTCGGCCGCGAACTCGTCGTCTGCGCGAAGGTTAGCAAGACGGATCTGCGCGGCGGAGAGACGGGCGGTGGTGAGATCGATTGGGGTATCCTGACCGGCGTCGATCCTGTCCTGAACGATGGCGACGAGGCGGTCGGCGAAGCGCTGCTGGTCTCGAAGGGCGGCCTGACGCTGCATGTCGCGATCGAGAGCGAGATAGGTAATGGAGGCGTCCTCGGCGACGGCCTCACGAACATCCTTTAGGGAGAGGGTGGTTGCTTGAAGTACGCCCTTGGCGGCGCGGATATAGTCACGCTGTGCGTAGCTGAAGACGAGAGACTGGGACGTGATGTTGTAGATGGAGGGCTGACCGAGTGGGAATCCATAGGATGGAGGGCCGATGCCCGAGCCTCCAACGAGGTTTGGGATGTAGGCGTCTTGAAGCGTAGCAAGAGAGGCTCTGGCTTTATCGACGTCGGCCTGAGCCATCATGACTTTGGGACTGTTCTTTAACGCCAGGCCGATCGCGCTTGTGAATGATATCTGCGCAACGGCAGGCGTCATTGAACAGGCAAGGGCAGAGCATGCGATAAGTCGACCAAAGGGGGGGATCATACGTCGTGAGAGATTCCTTGAGACTAGTGAAAGACTATGGTATCGCTTTTCCACTATGAACCTTGCAAGGCTTTGCGGGTAGGTACATAGTTCGATGCGAGGGAGCTGGCCGCGACGTATTCGCGATGCGCCCCAACCGGGTCTCCACCGAGGGCGAGCAGGTCGCCCAGCTGGAGATGCACCTTGAAGGCGGGTGCACTGTCGGACTTGGCGGGGGATGCGAGATAGGTACGGAGAAGGCTAATCGCAAGTTGAGGCGAGCTTTTTGCCGCAGTGAGGATGCTGGCTGCGTCCACGAGGGGCGCGCCTTTGCTGGGGTCGGCAGCGACGCCTGATTGCAGGTTTTCGAGCATCTTGTCGAGCTGATTCTGGCGCTTGTAGAAGTGGCCGAGGTCAATGTAGGCGTCGGGTGTTTTACCTGCTGCGACTGCGTTGATGAACTCGGCTTCGGCTGTCGGGATCTCTTTTCTCTTCTCAGCGATAAGGGCCAGAAGGCGATGCGATTGAGAGGGGAATTTCGGTTGCATTCTGGCCGCGAGAGCTTGAGCTTTATCGAGTCCACCACCGACAAGTGAGGGAGCGGCGACGTAGTATTCTCCCACATCGCTCATGGCCTGAACATTTTCGGGATCGAGTTGCACTGCAAGCTCGAACTCGGAATGAACCCTTCCAGCCAGGCGGAGAGCGGTGAAAGGACTAGCGTGAGATGCCTTGAAGCCGTAGGCGCGGGCCAGCCACATGTGGTTTTCGCTATTGTTAGGTGCATGTGCGACGGCCGCTTCGCACTCGTGGATGGCGGGTTCGCCCATATCCTGGGCGTAGTAGACGCGGCAGAGGAGCTGGTGGGCCTCGGCGTCGCCGGGTTGGGCTGCAAGAAGCGTCTGAAGCATCGCGGTGGCTTCGTCCATGCGGCCCTGCTGAAGCAGGGCATTCGCCTCGGAGTCGTCGGCTACGAGAAAGTGACCTGTGAAAAGGAGGATTAGCAAGAGAAGGTGGCGGAGACGGAACAGAAAAGTCGAGAGGGGCATGGCTACTCGACTATCTTTACCGGGAGCCCATTGGTTAGCTCATGATTGTTGGCTGCGCTCAGGGCTACCGTATCTTTTTCAGTGAGGCCGCTCAGGATTTCGACCCGAGTGAGGTTGACACCGGTTCCAACCTGAACGGGTGTGCGAACGAGCTTGTTGGCGACCACTCGATAGACAAAATCGCCACCTTCGGTGTGGAGAGCCTCGCGCGGGACACTGAGCGCATTGAAGCGCTGCGACGTCGTGACCGTCACTACGACGTTGGTGTTGGGCAGAAGATCGCCGCGGGCGTCGTCGACGGTGATAATGCACTCGCCCACGTTACGGGTTCCGTAGGTGATAACGGTTGTCGGAGCGCGGCTGATATGACCGTGCCAGGTTTGATTCGGCTTGGCATCCCATGCGATTTTGACCGGTTGTCCGATGGCGAGTTTGCCGATTTCAGGCTCGTCGAAGTAGGCACGAATCTGAATGCGGTTCAGATCGGCGAGATCCAGCAGATTTTCGCCGGCCGGAACGAAATCGTAGGCTGAGACGGGGATGGAGTAGACGGTTCCGGCGAACGGGGCGCGCTTATTGTCGTCGTTATAGCTATTCTGTGCGGCTGCGACGGCAGCGCGTGCGTCGGCGAGTTGAGCCTCTGCCTTGGCGCGATCCGTTGCACCGTAGCGCTGGGTGGTGCGATTGTGAGAGTTCTGAACAGCGGTGTTGGCTGTTTCCAGACGTTGTTCCGCGGAAGCTACTTCGCTGGCGGAGGCGGCGCCCTTCTGCTGCAGCTGCTTGAGAGCTGCCAGATCTTTCGTTGCCTGCTGCTGCTGTTGTTGCGCTCGGCTCAGATCGCCGGAGAGACCTATACGTTCGTCCTGCGATCCGCCTTGCTCAACGTCATGAAGGTTTGCTTCGGCGGTACGGAGGGTGGCGTTGGCGGTTGCGAGCCGGGCGACCGCGTCGGCGTCGTCCATTTTGATGAGGAGCTGGCCGGCTTTGACCTTCTGTCCGACTTCTACATAAACCTTTGCTACGACTCCGGGTGCAGGCGCATAGGCCTGGAATTCATCGACTGGCTCGACTTTTCCGTTTGTTGAGACAGAGCTCACAATATTTTGGCGGCTGACAGCTGCGACACGAACATCAATAAGATCGCGTGTTGTCGAGCGTACAACGATGAAGACGAGAGCAATTACGGCGAAGAAGATGCCCCACAGCACTGCGGGATTCAGGCGTCTTGTCTCTGTCGTGGGCATCAGTCGAATGTTCAGTATATAAGACGCCGCATGCACCGAGAATGGACCAGAAACTTTTGAGGATAAGGTAGTTAACCAAGACGGTCTTCGATTTATGCTGATCGGGGCGGGGAAGTAATGGCTCGTTTCGCCCCTCAAGCAGTGGACACCACTCTGCGAGCCGCGGCTAAGCGTTTCCGCAGTACGTACGGCGGACAGTCAGTTTGCGATTCCTGTGACGATGAGTCGATTCGTCCAAACCTATCATTATTGTCAGTAGCGACCGTTAACGCCCCGGTCTAGCATGGTTCGGGAGAGCGAATGCACCGAAACCTACGAACAGAGGGAGCGTACCTGCGGGGCACGAGGCTTCATACGAAGTTGTATCCATATCGCTGATGCCAGCGAAAGAAGCCGGTTGTTCCGCGATGCAGTTGATGAATGGAGAGTTTTTGCCCCAGCTGGCGAGCGATTTGCAGATCTCAGTCATCACGGTGGGACGGTTGTACTCGCCGGATGCCAGTCGCAAATGCCGTCGCCTATTCTTCAAAGCAGCTGCTGGGTGACGGGATTGGAATCCTTGAGATGGGTCTTTTATCGAACTTTAAAATTCGGAATAAGGTGTTCGTAGCGCTGCTGCCGCTGGCTGTCATGGTGATTGCGGCTGCAATCTACTCGTCGATCGAGATAAGAAATATCGACACCAGATATAGCAGGCTGCTTGATAGAGATGTGAAAGTTCTGCAAAATCTGACGGCTGCCCGAGCATTGGACAATGAATTTAGTCTCCTTCTCTATAAGGAGATTGCCGAGACCGATGTCGACAGGATGCGAGAGATTGATGGGGAGCTCGATCAAGTTGAAGTAGAGTTTCGTTCCACAGTAGAAGAGGCGAAACGCGAGAGCCTAAGCCTGGCTCCAGAGATCCAATCGGCGACAGATTTTTTCGATCAGGCAGTTTCTGTCTCGCGGCCTGTCCGCGCTGCGACTATGAGCCAGGATAACGACAGGGCTATGAGGTTAATGCGCGAGAGCGCCGACCCTGAGATGGTCAAAGCACGAAAAGCATTCGACGAGTTGAGTGAAGAATTACATGCCAAAGTCGATCAGCAATCCGATCAGCTCACGGCCAGGACTCGCCGCACGATACTGATTACCTGGGTCGTAATCGTTGTTGGACTGGCTCTCTCTTTCGCAATTGCTTTATCTATCGTGCAGGTTGAAGTAGTAAAGGTTGTGTTGTCGTTTCGCACACGAATTTTGGACGTGGCGGAGGGGCGGTTCGATCAGCCGATAGCAAATCTTGACCGTCCTAATGAGATCGGTGAGATGAGCCGGGCGTTGCAGACCTTGCAGATCGCTGCGCGTGAGCAGGAGATATTGGGATGGGTGAAAGCCGAGGTGGCGGTTACAACCGAGCGATTGCAGTCGGCGGAGGACTTCCCGAGATTTGCCACAGTCCTGCTATCGCGAATCTCGGAGACCCTGGATCTGCTGTACGGTGGGTTTTACCTGGCGGACGAAGGTCTCACACGCTTTGCTCGTGTAGGGGCCTTTGGGGATGTTTCGGCGGGACCGCGCGAGTACGGTCTTGGTGAAGGTTTGGTGGGACAGGCGGCTGTTGAGAGACGCACGCTGCGAATCGTCGCCGGTGTCGACAAGATGGTGGGGATTAGTACGGGTGCTGGTACTGTATCGCCGGCTTGCGTGTTGTTCGTTCCTGTGATGAATCAGGACGACGTGCTGGCAGTCATCGAACTTGCTCCTTCGGCACCGATATCGGAGCGTCAACAGGCTCTGCTGGACGCCCTGTTGCCAACGGTTGCGCTTAATACAAAGATTCTGGCAAGCAAATTGGTTACAAGCAAACTGCTTGAGCACACACAGGTACAGGCAGCGGACCTTGAGGTTGCCAAAGAAGCGGCCGAGGCCGCAACCAAAGCCAAGTCTGATTTTCTTGCGAACATGAGCCACGAAATCCGCACGCCAATGAACGCCATTATCGGAATGACGCATCTGGCCTTGAAGACCGATCTTTCTCCGAAACAGTCGGATTATCTTACGAAGGTGAAATCTGCCGCGCAGGCGCTGCTTGGGATCATTAATGACATCCTGGACTTCTCCAAGATTGAGGCGGGCAAGCTTGATATTGAAAAGATAGACTTCCGGCTTGAAGACGTTCTCGACAATCTATCGACGATCGTAAGTCAAAAGGCTCAGGACAAAAATCTCGAGTTCTTAATCGCGGCGCAGCATGACATTCCTCCTAATCTGGTTGGAGACCCTCTGCGTCTCGGACAGGTTCTGATCAATCTGGTAAACAATGCGGTGAAGTTTACGGAACGGGGGGAAGTGGTTGTAACGGCTGCATGCGAGGAGCAACTAACGGACCGAGTAAAAGTGAAGTTCTCCGTTCGAGACAGCGGCATTGGCATGACGCAGGAGCAAAGCGCCAAGCTGTTTCAGGCATTCGCACAGGCCGACACTTCGACGACGCGAAAGTACGGCGGAACGGGGCTTGGACTCTCGATCTCCAAACGTCTCGTCGAGATGATGGATGGCACTATCTGGGCTGAGAGCGAGCCCGGCCGAGGCAGCACGTTCATCTTTACGTCGTGGTTCGGGATTGGATCAGAGGATAAACACAAGCGATTCATTCCTGATCTAGCGGGCGTACGGGCCTTGGTTGTGGACGATAACGAACAAGCACGCGAGATCCTTACCGAGGCACTCCGGTTGCTTGCTCTCCGAACCGAGTCGTCGTCGTCAGGCGAAGACGCGGTGCGTGAAATAGCTGCCGCAGATTCGTTGGATCCCTATCATCTGGTGTTGATGGATTGGCACATGCCGGGAATGGATGGTCTGCAGGCCAGCCGCATCATCAAGCGTAAGAACCATCTTCAGCATATTCCAAAGATCGTAATGGTTACTGCGTTCGGGCGTGAAGATATCAGGACGCAGGCGGACGAGATTGGCATCGATAGCTACTTGTTGAAGCCTGTGAATCAATCGCTGCTCTACGACACCCTGACGGATCTGTTTGGCGTTGAGGACCACCAGAAGCGTGAGAGGAAGACGGACGGCGTAGTGCATGATGCAACGGGGATACGTGTTTTGTTGGTCGAGGACAACGCGATGAATCAGCAGGTCGCGACAGAACTGCTGGAGAGCGCCGGAGCAATCGTAACGGTCGCGAACCATGGCGGGGAAGCGGTGAAGATTCTTACCGCTGGAGATCAGGCGCCAGCGTTCGATGTGGTGTTCATGGATCTGCAGATGCCGGAGATGGATGGGTTTACCGCTACCAGACTACTGAGGAAAGATCCGCGGTTGCAGAAGTTTCCGATTATTGCGATGACGGCGCACGCCCTCGTTGAAGAGCGTCAGCGTTGCCTCGACGCAGGTATGAATGATCATGTGTCGAAGCCGATTGACCCCGATAATCTATTTGCCACCTTGATGCGATGGGCAAAGCCGCGGCCTAAGCAGGCAGACGAGCCGGTTGCATCCCCCTCTCCCCGAAAGCTCTCCGATGAAGTCGCGATCCCAGATATTTCAGGGGTCAATACTGCGGACGGTTTGAAGCGCGTTGCGGGAAATCGGCGGCTTTATCGTGATTTGCTGGCGCAGTTTTCTGCTAAAGAGGACGATGCGGCTGCTCGGATTTCAACGGCGCTCGAAGGTGGCGACGTAAAACTAGCCGAACGAATAGCCCATACCGTCAAGGGTGTTGCCGGCAATATTGGAATGACAGAAGTGCAGTCTGTGGCTCAAAGATTGGAGAAGGCGCTGCGCGATGGAGATGGAACAGTGGACGCTGCGCTCGTTGAGTTCGCGAGCGTGATGGGAGCGCAAATTCATGCTATCGAGCAAGCCCTGAGCAATTCAACGACCGCCCGACCTGAGGAAGTGAGGACGTCGCCTTACGATGCAGCGGTGGCGACTGCCGCGATTGCCAGACTCAGAGTGCTGCTCGAAGCTAGTGACGGCGATGCCGAAGAGGCGTTTCCTAGTCTACAGCACGCTGTAGCGGGCGCTGTCGACAAACCACAGCTAGATGGTTTGATCTCATCGATCAACGACTTCGACTTTG
Source organism: Tunturiibacter lichenicola (assembly GCF_051013355.1). Taxonomy (GTDB): domain Bacteria; phylum Acidobacteriota; class Terriglobia; order Terriglobales; family Acidobacteriaceae; genus Edaphobacter; species Edaphobacter lichenicola_F. The sequence goes on from NZ_CP132944.1 coordinate 4,508,424, forward strand.
CCGCAGCACTAGTAAAGCTGGATGAGATTTCCGAACACTGCGCACGAAATGGAGTGACTCAATGAGTGAAGGTGATCAGAAGAAGATTGTTCTGCTGGTGGACGATGCTCCTGCCAATATTCAAATAGTGAATTCGATCCTGAAAGATATCTACAAGATCCGTATCGCAACCAGTGGCGCGAAGGCGTTAGAACTGGCGAACGTCACACCGCTGCCCGACCTGATCCTGCTGGACGTCATGATGCCCGAGATGGATGGGTACGAAGTGTGTACCCAGTTGAAATTGAATCAGGTGACGCACGACATACCGGTGATATTTCTTACCGGACAGACGGAGGTTGAGGATGAGACACGGGGTTTTGACGTAGGTGCAGTGGACTATATTCATAAACCGTTTTCGCCAGCGGTCGTAAAGGCGCGGGTGCACACTCATCTCGTGCTGCGTGGGATTCGCGAGCAGTTAGCTCAGCAGTTGCTTACGATTCAGAAGGAATTGGAGACGGCACGACAGATCCAGTTATCGATTCTTCCATCTGAGATTCCCAAGATTGAAGGTCTCGATATTGCTGCGCGCTACGTTCCCATGACTTCCGTCGCCGGCGACTTTTACGATTTCATCGTCTTAGATGACAGACACATTGGCATTCTTGTGGCCGACGTGTCCGGGCATGGAATGCCTGCTGCCCTTATCGCATCCATGTTGAAGATTGCACTCTCGGCTGAGGCTGCGCATGTTGCCGATCCGGCTCGAGTACTGTTGGGGTTGAATCAAGCGTTATGCGGCAAGTTTCAGCATCATTTTGTCACGGCCGCATATTTGTATCTGGACATGGAAAAACAAACGTTGACCTACGCAGGTGCAGGCCATCCACCGCTGCTTTTATGGGGTGACTCCGAAGGTGTGCGGAGTGTGGAGGAGAATGGATTGTTTCTCGGGAAGTTTTCGTTTGCAACTTATACCTCGGTAGAGTTACCGATCAAGGCGGGGGACCGAATTTTGCTCTACACCGATGGTATTCCGGAGACAGCGAATTCTGAGGGGGTCGAGTTTGGTGGAGAGTGCTTCAAAGGGTTTTTGGAGAAAGATCAAAGTGTGTCCGCAGATCGTTTTGCGGATTTACTAATTGAGGAGATGTTGCGCTGGTCGGGGCGGGCCTTATCCGATCTGGATGACGATATTACGATTGTGGCAATTCAGGTTAAAAAGTGATTCATGGAGTAATGAAGAGATCATTGTTAGATGAAGCATTGAGCCATTGAAACGCGACGCCACCGATCAGCGAGTGTCAGTGAGATTCTCAGTGGTTATAGAGGATTCAATTGAACCCCAAGCCAGGAACATGCAACCAAAGATGTATTCCCGGATTTGAAGGTCTGCAAGCCGACCCCTGAGCACACCCAAAGGCTCATAGTTCAATGCGGGAGTAGATGAGAACGACAGTTTCATGAGCGCTCGAAAGAGTATATTGAGCAACGCTCCCAGTGGATGTTTTGAGAGCTTCGCCCCAAAAACGACAATTCGCGCATTACTCTTCAAGTACGCAAAGAGATTGCCAACAGCTTCAGGAGAAGCGTAGACGTCGGGTGCAGCAAACATTACCAAACCGTCAAATGTGCCGTTAAGTTTAACGGTCTTCGCGTCTCCCTCCACTACATGGACATTTTTCCAGTGGTTAGCCTCAATTCTTCTTCTCGCATTCGTCGCGGCTTCAGGACTAATTTCGACACCCACTACCTCGCCCAGAGGGCCTATCGCATCCGCCAGATAGGGGAAGGTTCCGCCAGACCCGCAACCGGCATCGAGGACACGGCTTCCTGATTTGAATTGAAGCGCCTCGACTGCTTTTTGCCGAAGCAATTTTATGAAGAAGAAATCCCAGTTGGGAAACGGACGCACTAAACGAATGAGAAGACGGACGTAAGGCGGTGTGAGTTCGCGATGATCCACTTTCACCGTCCTTCGGAGCGATCGTACACCGTCGACGCTTCGACCGGGTCGCGTTATGCGATGCAGGTGGCAGGCGCGACGGTGTTGGTGAACGTCATGCGGATTCCGTGTTTTGGCCGGAGGATGACCATCGGGCGAGCCTCGATCGTCTGGCCCGGCGCGAGCTGAAAATCGTATTTTCTAAGCAGATCGCTCAAAATCATGAGGATCTGGAGCATCGCGTAGTTTCCGCCGATACAACCTCGGGGTCCGCCACCGAAGGGAAGGTAGGTGAAGGGTGTGCGCAGCTTGTCGTTCGCTTTGATGAAACGGTCGGTGTCGAAGTTTTCAGGATTCTCCCAGTAGCGGGGAGCATGGTGCGCTCCGTACACATAGACGATGACCATCGATCCGCGAGGGATGACGAGGTCGCCGACGCGGTCGTCGGCAACAGCCATGCGATCGATCATCCAAAACGGCGGGTAGAGGCGAAGCGCCTCCTGGATGACCTGGGTCGCATATTCGAACTTTGGAACGTGGCCATGGCTCAGAGGCTCTTCGCCGAGCACTGAATCGAACTCCTGCCTTACCCTTTCAAGGCAATCCGGACGTGAGCTCAAAAGATAAAGAAGCCACGAGAGCGCATTCGATGATGTCTCATGGCCGGCGACCAAAAGTTGCATGCTCTCGCTCAGGATGAGCTCATCGGGCATGCCTTCGCCATCGGTGTAACGTGCGTCCATTAAGGTCTGTAACAGGTCGGAACGGGGTGGTTCCTTGCGGCGCTTCTTGATGTATTCCATCAGAACAGCGTCCGCGCGGGTGCGCATCTCTTCGTGCTTGCGCAGTTCGCCTGAGGCGGCAAACCAGGGATTCAGATAGGGCTGAAGGGTCTGGCGAACGATGAATTCCTGAACGGTGCATATGGTGTGGCTGACCAGATCGATGTCTTCGTCCTTCAAGGACGCGCCAAACAGGGACCGCGCGACCATCGCGAAGGTAATTTTCATCAGCTGGGGATAGATATCGACGGGGCCGTCATGGACCTGTCTGTCGAAGTCCCGCAGCGACTCGGCAAGGGAGTCCTGCATGATTGAGGACAGCGCATCGAGTTGCTTTCGGTCGAAGCCCTTCTGGATGAGACGCCGCTGCGTCTTCCATGGTTCTCCATGGGTTGTAAGAAGCCCTTTGCCCAGGAAGTGGCCCATCCGCTTTACTTGAATTTCGGATTTCTGGTAGTTCTCCGCATTCGTCTTCAAAACGTGCTGAATGACAGCAGGATCGATGGTAACGATCGCCTCTTTGAGGCCACCCAGATAGAAGCGGAATGTGTCGCCGAACGCTTCGTTGTACCTGGACAAAACCGGCACGGGATTGCGGGCCATTGCGGCAGAGTCAGCAAAGCTGCGAAGCCGGGAGACAGCAGGGATAGAGGTAGATGTGGTCATACGCAGCCGCCCAGATACTTGTCTTGAACCGTAGAAGATTTCATGTCACTTGTACTTGTAGAGGATGGTAGCTGGGCCATAGGTAAAGATATAACGCTCAGAATGAGTTTTCATTTCCCAGTTGCTTCAAAAGTATCAGATGATGCCAGATTGCCCGGGTCATGGTGGGGTGCTGCCGATAGGGAACTCCAAACTCTTCAGCGGTCTGCTTTACGATCCTGGTCAGCGGAGCGTAGTGCGTATGGCACACGAACGGGCACAGATGGTGGACGATGTGATGGTTAAGGCCGCCGACGAGCCAACCGACGAGCGGGTTTTCTGTCGCATAATCAGCCGTGGTGGCGAAGACGTGATACACGCCATTGTCGAACTCGCTGCGGTCGGCGGGGAAGTAGGTCGTGTCGATGGTGTGTGTGGTCTGGAATACAAGTGTTACCGATAGACCGACGATCAGATGGACCAGGAGGAACGCTCCGGCGACCAGAAGAGGCGATTTTCCCAGCACGATCACCGGCAAGATAAGCATGTAGGTGAGATAGAAGGCCTTGCCGGCGAAGAGGATAGCGTATTCGCGCAGAGGATGCCTGGTGCGCTTCAGATATCCATGGGTCGGGAAGAAAAAGTGCTGAAAGTCCCTGACGAAGACATAATCGAGAGAGAAGAATGCGTAGAGGAAGAGCGCATAGATATGCTGAAACCGGTGCAACGGCGTCCGGGGTTCGTAGGGCGTGAAGCGAAGGATGCCACGTCCCGAAAGCGCATCATCCTCTCCGTGGAGATTGATGCAGGAGTGATGACCCCGATGATGGAGGATACGCCACATGTAAGAGCTGATTCCGCATAGATCGAAGACGTAGTTCAGGGTTTTGTTGACGATCGGCCGGGACGAGATAGCGTTGTGATTGCTGTCGTGGGCGATGTTTAACAAAAGAAAAGTCTGCGCAAGACCTCCCAAAAGATAGAGCGCAACAAATGTCCACGAACCGGGTCTGAAGGCGTACAGCGAAATCCAGGTGCCGACGAGGACTGCCAGACTTAAAGCGATCTTGCCCCACATCGTGCGATCCGCTTTGGGTGAGACGTTCTGTTCAGCAAAAAAACTGTCCAGGCGGCGACGCAAGACCTTGGGAAAGGAAGACGCACTGGTCGGTTCGACAGTCTGCGACGATGAGGCTTCGGATGGTACAAGATCCGCCGCATCAAGCTCTTGAGCGATTACCGCTCCGGATTCCAACGTCATTCCGTGCCCTCCGGGTCCATTGTACTTGGACCCGACAGGTTCCATACGCGTCGATGGCCCTTACACTGTGGCGAAATTGTTGTCCCGGCCCCGAAGCGGTTCGCAAATGCGATTCTGTGAGCCCCTAAGGACACAATGAACAAATTCGGGACGGGCGATGCCATGGGTGATTCCTGGAAGCGATGACACATGGTATTGTGCGAATGCTCTGCTAACATATAACCACCAATGAACCGTAACGAACGGGCCTCCTGCATGGACAATAGAACCTCGGCGGAGTTCCGCAAGTCCCCTTCGCGTCCTGTGCGGCACAAAAGAGAATATCTGTTCACCAACGAGCCGACCGACGCTTATTCTGAGAGAAAAATTAGGCGCATATTCTCACAGTCTGCCCACACTTCAGGTCTGTACCTTGGGATTCAATCGTGTTTCACCTCACTCGCTGGGGAAAAGATGTTTCGTTTAATGACTTGGGTTCTATTTAATCCTCGGAGGATCGCTGATTGATGACGGCGTCGATTTTAGACAAACTGGATAGGCTGGCAGATCAGCACCCGGACAAACTCCTTTATTCGTACCTTGACGTAAACGGCGATCCGATCGAGAGCTACACCTACGCGTCGTTTCTTCACCGATCGCAGGCGATCGCCGGACATTTGCTGAAAGACGGTCGTTTCGAGGCTGGCGACCGGCTTCTGCTAGCCTACCCGCCGGGGCTCGAGATGATCTGCGCCTTCTTTGGTTGCGTACGCGCCGGGTTGATCCCCGTGCCGGTCTATCCCCCCAGTTCGCGTGGCTTTCAGAGCGCCCTGTACAAGATGGTCCACATCGCTAAGGATTGCCAGGCGGCTGGGATCTTAACGAGCAGAGACTACCACGCATCTCTCAAGACAAATCTCGCCAGGAGTGGAGTCTCTGCGTCCGGAGTTGACGTAGATTACATCTCTGGTCTTCCGTGGATTGCTACGGAAGATTTCGTGGGTACGATTTCGGGCCGGTCGGCTGGCGGGCCTTCGAATATCTTGTTTCTCCAGTACACGTCGGGTTCAACGATGGAGCCCAAGGGCGTGATCGTGACGCACGAAAACATCCTGAATACTTATGAGCTCGTGATCGATCATCCCTCGCCGGTCGTTGTTTCCTGGTTGCCGCAGTATCACGATATGGGTCTGATCGGGTGTTACCTCTATCCGGCACTGAAAGGGGGCACCACGTACGGGTTCGCTCCCATGGACTTCATTCAGCGGCCGATCTTGTGGTTCGACGCGATAACGACCTACCGAGCCACCGCGACGGCTGCCCCAAACTTTGCGTATGACTATTGTCTGCGTGCCGGGCGGCTGTCTAAGGACAGCCTCGAGGCTTGTGATCTTAGCTCGCTTCGTGTGTTGATGTGCGCCGCTGAACCCGTTAAGGCGGATACCTACACCCGATTTCTGGAAGCGTTTCAGTCCTATGGACTTAAGTCCGAGAGTTTCTATGTAGCCTACGGGCTGGCCGAGAATACCCTGGCGGTCTCAGTTGGCGGCCGCAACATCGTCTCCGTCAACAAGCGCGCACTCACGCTGGGGAAGGCCCGTCTGACGACCGAGGTGTCGGAGATCGATGGGGCCACGCAGATTGTCAGTTGTGGAACCCCGCTTCCGGGTCTTGACGTAAAGATCGTGGATCCGGAGGGGCATTTCACACTTCAGCCAGAGCGCATCGGCGAGATTTGGGTTGCCGGCAGCGGTAAGTGTCAGGGCTACTGGAATAACCCCGAGTTGACGCTGAAGCAGTTCCGCGCGCGGCTGGTGGACGATACTCCCTATGACGACGGCTACCTTCGAACCGGCGACATGGGATTCTTCCACAACGGGGAACTCTACATCTGCGGCCGTATCAAGGACATGATCATTCTCCGCGGGCAAAACTATTACCCGCATGACATTGAGAACGTTGTCGAGAAATCATCCGGTCTGATCCGGCACAACTGCGTCGCCGCGTTCCAGATTCAGGAAGACAGCGAACCTGCGCTGGCAATCGTCGCAGAAGTCAAAAATCCCAGGTCGCTTCCCGAAGCACGAAAGATTGCGGCCGCTGTCCGGAACTATCTCAATGTAGAGGTGGCGGTAATCTCCCTTATTGCGCCTCGTGCGATCCCAAGGACGAGTTCGGGGAAGATTATGCGCCATAAGACCAAGCAGATGTGGCTGCAAGGTGAGTTCACCGTTCTCTCCGACTTTTCGCGGGAGAAGGACGCCGGGAGCTCCTCCCCGGCCGAGTCCGACATGAACTCCTCTTTTGCGGAGTTGAAAGCCAGATACAACCTGACAGGTCAGGAATCGTACAATCTTGTCGAAGCCGGGCTCGATTCGCTGGATCTTGTGGTGTTCATGCATGAGCTCAAGGAGCTGCTGAAAGACAAAGGCGCCGAGATGCTGGCGAGACAGGTGGATATCGGTGTTATTCAGCGCGTCAGCGTAGCCGAGCTGTTTGGACTAGCCGAGATGTTGGAGCGCGCTCCCGAAGAGGCTCTGGTTCATTTGCGTCACTCCCTCGCGGCTTTCCGTGAAGAGCAGAGCGCTGCTGAGAAGCAGATGATGACCGACGACCGAAAGCTCATCTTCGAGCCCCCAGTGCCTTCGCCCATGCCTGAGATACCGGTGTTGAATCAGGTGCTGCTCACAGGCGGGACGGGCTTCATCGGGCCATTCCTCATGAAGAGCCTGTTGGAACAGACACGCGCGAAGATCCATGTTCTCGTCAGGTCTTCCGATGAAGAGCAGGGCAGACAACGGCTGAGGACCGCGATGGAGTCCATGGGGCCCTGCGACGCAGAGCTGATGGATATGTTCGAAGACCGGGTGATTCCTGTCTGCGGCGACCTGGGGCAGCCGATGCTGGGTCTGACGCAGGATGTATGGGATTTCCTTGCGAACGAAATCGACACGGTATTCCATAACGGCGCAACGGTGAACTACCTGTTCAACTACGACCTGATGCGCGACGCAAACGTGCTGGGAACCAATGAGGTCGTAAGACTGGCGTTCGAGGGAAGGCCCAAAGAGTTCAACTATGTCTCGACCACGTTTGTGTTCGGCTGGGCAGTCAAGTCGGTTCTGTATGAGACCGACCATAACGAGGACATGGAGCTTCTCGATTTCGGCTACAGCCAATCGAAATGGGTAGCCGAACAGGTGGTATTCGACGCGCGCAGCCGGGGTCTTTCCGCGCGGGTGTTCCGGCCGGCGCTCGTGAGCCCCTCTGTCACAGGGGGAGGCAACAACTTTGACATCGCCGTTCGCCTGGTCGCCTTCATGGTCAATCACGGCATTGGCGTCGATACGCTCAACCAGGTCAGTTTTGTCCCGGCGGATATCGTGGCGAACAATATCGTTGCAATCTCCACCACATCCGGCACAGCGAACCAGACATATCACATCGTGCGTGACGATTATTCGAACATGATGGATATTACCGGGCTGATTACCGAAGCGACGGGCCGCCAATTCGAATCTTTCGCCCTTCCCGATTTCGTGCCAGAGCTGATCCGGAGATGCCGGAAGGAAGATCTTCTCTTTCCGCTGCTGGATTTTCTGGTCGGCTCTGTCGACAACATCTCCGCGATGGAGTTTAAAAGGTATGACAACTCTTCGTATCAGATGGCCCGGGATGCCTCCAAGTGGGGCAAACCGGACCCGTCCCTCGAAGACACAGTCAACGGAATTCTGAAGTTTATGTATCGCAAGGGAATTATCTCGGTCGCACCACGTGAGGTTGACGAGGTATTACTCGGCGATCCTATTCTGGAGTGCCCGGACGCGATACCGGATGTGCTATCCGTTACTGCTTCTTAAACAAGAGCTTCTCGGTTACCCGCTGGCCCGTCTCCAACGTGCCAGCGGTGGATAGCGTCATCTGCTGCCCATCCGGGGAGACCAGCCATCGATCCTTTTGAGTGACTTGGTTGTCCCGCCGGTAGATCGCATCTACCGTGTGAGGATCGACGAGTTCAAGCGTCACAGTATCGTTGCGAGAGTTCTTTAGATCGTATTGCTTTCCGTCAAAGCGGGCGGTATAGCTGAAATCAGCGAGGAAACGGACCCCGCCTCTTCCGTCCGCCTCGATTTTGAGCACCAAAGCTTGCCGCAGACGGGTCTTACTGAGATCCTGGGTCCACTCGCCCGCGAATAGATTGTTGGCGACCTTCGCACCTCCGCTTCGCGTCCAGACGGTGACCTGATCGGCTTTGCCCGCGGTCGTAGTTGTGGTTGTTAGCTCGTTTCCATCATTCGAAATTTTTTCGCGAACAGTCGCTACAGTAGTCCCATCCTTTTGCTCCTTGACCTCCGCCTGCTTCTTATCGACCCTGCGCAACTTAATTTGATTGAACGCAAGATTGCCTGGCGCGGCGGATTCGTGTCCGTTCCAATTGGCAGTGAAATCGAGATGGGTTTCGCCTGACATGGTGATATGAACTCCGTCATGTAGAGGCGCAATGGAGAGCCGGTTCGGAGGATCCAGGCTGGACTGCGCTGAGACGAGCGTCCAGGAGCCGAGGCGAGGGTCAGCCGCTCCAGGTTGGAAGGCGGCAAGCAGTGTAAGCAACAGTAAGGTTCGAATTGGTCCTCCTAACCGGATGGGAAGAGTTTAGCAAATTCAGATAGTTACGCAGGTGAGTCCTGCGTAAGTGTGGATGTACGCGATACGATGCGTGGCGTGGGAGTCAGTCTCTGAAGGGAGTATCTATTTAGCATCTCCAGTTCTTCGAGGCCGCCGAAGAGTTCATTTACAACAATCTTGTATGACATTATCAGTGCTATGTATTTGCGCCGTTTTTGGGTGTCAGGAATCGTCCTCGCAGCAGCAATTGCACTTCTTCCATTCTCCTTTCACGCGGAGCGCCACCTGGAGACCGCAACGCGTGTCGAAGGGAGCCAGGCTGAGACTGTCCGAGATGAGCTGGCCGATCGTTTTCGGTCGCCGTTCGTGGACCGTGTTGTCCTGGTGATCCAGGGACTTCCACCTGCGAACTCTGAGGAGGGTGGTCAAGCGTTAGAAACCATCGTGGCAGGACTGAAAGACCAGCCCGGCGTCTCGGGTGTGGTGTCCTATCTCGAGTTGCGCGATCCGATCTTTCTGGGCAAGGGCGGGGGAACGTATGTTCTTGTTGGACTCACATCGGCTGACGGTTCTGTGGAGTCGCTTGTTCCGAAGCTTCATCAACTGGCAAGCTCGCTTGAAGATCAACTGCGGAGTCGCTATCCGTCGGTGAAGCTTGAACTCACCGGTGAGATTCCACTGAACTTCGACATTCGGAAGGCGAGCGCCGACGACGTGCAACGCGGTGAAAGGCTGGTGATCCCTGCGACCCTCGCACTTCTTCTGCTGGCTTTTGGAAGCCCGATCGCCGCCCTGATTCCATTGGCGGTTGGCCAGCTCGCTATTGCGACCACTCTGGCGATCACGGGATTCCTGGCGCAGCGCTGGCACTTGTCCATCCTGGTTCAGAATTTAGCCACCATGCTTGGCCTGGGTCTGGGAATCGACTATGCGCTCCTCATGGTTAGCCGCTTCCGCGAAGCGATCTCCGCAGGGCACGACGGACCCACGGCCTCGGTCATCGCGGCCCGTCAGGCAGGTCACACGCTCTTGATCTCAGCCTCCACCGTAGCGATCGGATTTCTGGCCCTCTTGACGGTCCCGATCAGCGAAATCCGCTCCATCGGTATTGCGGGATTTCTGGTAGCTGGAATGAGCGTGTTGCTTACAAATACCCTCGTTCCGGCAGTGCTGGCGTTGCTCGGTCCGCGGATCGATCTTTGCCGGTTGCCCTTTACTCCAAAGCTGGACGTCCATCGGGCCGCGCGTACCGGAGATCGCTGGCGACGATGGGGGAGAGTGATCGTTGCGCATCCTTGGCTTGCCCTTATCCTGGCAGGCACTCCGCTGCTTCTGCTCGCATGGCAGGCCAAAGGGCTCGATACCAGTCTCCCCCGAGGGGATTGGCTTCCCAAGACGGCGGAATCGGTCCACGCGCTCCACACGCTTGAAGTGATGGATCGGGGAGGCGTAGTCGAATCGTTGCGCGTCATCGTCGAGCTTCCAACCGATTCCATCGCGCAAACCGAAGCGGGGTGGAATGTGCTGGATCGTCTCACCAAGCGCCTCGCGAGCGACCCTCGCTGTGACCGCGTAATCTCTATCACAACGCTTGCGGAGAGCAACCGGTCTTCCCTTACTGACCTCTCGCGGGAGACACGCCGAACGTTTCTGAGTGGTGACGGACGAGCGGCGCTGCTTGAGGTGGTACCCGCGAGTTCGGTCTCCCTCCGCGATCAGGTTAGCTGGGTGCGGGAGCTTCGGAAGACCGGCGCAGAAGCTCTCACCGGCGTGCCTGGTGCGACGCTTCTCGTTGGAGGTATTCCGGCGCTCAATGCCGATTATGAAACGATTATCAGAGACCGCTTTTCGTCGGTAACGGCGTTGGTAGTGGGGGGAACGCTGCTTGCGCTGCTCTGCGGATTCCGATCCATCATCGCCGCACTAAAAGCCATCGCACTCAATCTGCTTTCGGTTGCGGCGTCCTTCGGAGCGTTGGTTTTCGTTTTTCAGAACGGACACGGAAGCAGGTTCCTTGGAGTTCCTGGGGGCACAGGCAGCGTGTTTCCACTCGTTCCGATCGTCGCCTTTGCCATCGTCTTCGGGCTAAGCATGGACTACGAGGTATTTCTAGTCGCACGCGTTCTCGAAGCCAGACGGAGCGGACTCAGTGAAATGGATGCGATCCCGGAGGGCATGGCTAGAACCGCAGGGCTGATTACGAGCGCCGCGGCGATCATGATCGTAGTATTCGCGGCATTCACCATTGGAGATTTCCTGGTGGTCAAGATGATCGGGTTTACTTTGGCGACCGCCGTGTTCATCGACGCGACACTGGTTCGTATTGTCATCGGTCCAGCGCTCCTGCGTATTGCGGGCGATTGGAATTGGTGGCCTGGCGGCCTCGCCAAGCCCAGCACGGAGTCCGCACTGGCAAGTCGCGAATGAGGTCTTCTCGTCAGATCGCAAATCCTATGCGGAGACTTTGCCGTGGGTCACCGCATAGTCCTTCTCGATTGCGAAAAGGACGTCGAGGGCCGGGAATGTTATTTTGCGCCGCCCAAGAGAACGGCTGGAGATGAAATGTCTGTTCCACATGATTTCCGGCGAACTTCGCGAGATGAATCTTGCGACACTCGAAGATCAACATGGTCCTTACCATCGCATTCCGGTCCCTCTGGCCTGGTCGACCATGGCGATAAACCAAGCGCAATTCAAGAGAATGCCCTGATAGAAATCGAAAAACGGCGAGAGCAGAGAGAGATAGATCTGATCCCGATGTGCGACGGCGTACAGACTTCCTGACATCATGTTGAGCAGACATGCAGCCGTGGCCCACGAAGCGAGGCTCAAAGACTGCCACCGTGGAAGATGTACAGAAGCGAGCTTCCGAGGAGAAATAAAGTGGCGGGAAGAAGGAGAAATCCAGCAGGAACACAGCTGCAATCCATGCCTTGACCTTGAGCGGCGACTTGTCTCCACGCAAGGCTCTCCTGATGTACCACAGGACGACTTGCATCGTACCGCGGTTCCAACGATATCGTTGGTTAATCAGGCTGGCCAGTGTCGCAGGGGCCTTTGTATGCGCGATTGCATGGGGCTCGTACTCGATACGGTACCCGAGCGTGAGCATAGTAAGGGAGAGGTGAAAATCCTCCGCGAAGGTAAGCGGCGAAAATGGTCTTGGTACTTCGTGATTTTCAGAACCTTGCGAGCACTCGTTTTCTGCCTGCACGCGCTCCAGAGCTTCGCGCCGGAAGAGCCCGATCAGCCCGGGAACAACCATTACCGCTCCAGTGGCACTTTGTGAGAGACGCAAGGCGCCGTTCGCAAGGACATACTCGAACGCCTGGAACAGCCCCACTAAAGAATTTCTATTGCGGACTCGGATTATATACGGACTGAGAGAGACCACTCCGGTTTCTCAGCGTACGATTGTGGATGTCACCCCTGATCGGGTCCGTGGTCTGCAATTATGACCGCTGGGGTTTGAGGAGAGAGGGTGCGGATTAAATCATGCTCGGAGAAGATGAACCGCTCCACTGAGAAGCCGTATACAAGGAGCTGACCGCTCCGGCTATCGAACAGTTTTGCTTGACGATTCTAAGCGTCCCACCGTGCTCACCTGCAATTGACGCCAACATAAACTAATCTTTCCTGAGTGCTGTCAATGGAACACAGTCGCGAGTCGAGAGCGCTGGTGGTAGATCGGATTTCAGGTGCAACAGGGGTGTGCTCTGAGCCACGACGCGCATGTAGGCGTCGGTGAAGACCGTTGCGCAGGCATGAGTGAGATGAGAACTCTCCGGGAGAATAGGTTCTGCGCGGCGGGAAGTTTGTCATCAATTGGGAATGGCGGAAAGAGTTCATGCCAGACCGTCCGCGCGTGGTCGCTGAGTCGTTGATCGTGTTCGATCCGATGCCAAAGCCAGGTTTGGCCGCCCGCATCTGTCTGTCCCATCTTCCAGACGTCGTGGTAAGGCCCTTTCACGCCGGGCCTCCACTCAGGATCGAGCTGAAAGATCAGATTGCTCAATTGATAGCTGTCGTCAAGCATCGCCAGGTTGGGAGAGATCATGCGCTGGACCAGAAAAGATGCTCGTTTGGATGGAGACTCCCAGCGGCTTAAATCAAGCGCCGTTTTTGGCCGCATAACGGAATACACGGTATCGAAGTACACGGTTTCGGTCATTCCCACGATTGCCAGGCCCTTGAAGTGAGTGTCGTCGGCCAGGTCCTCCAGGATTGGCAATCCGCTTCCCCCCCGCAATGCCGAGTTGCAGCGGGCGAACCCCGATTAGTTGTTCGGCGCGATCCAGGTCGGTGTCGAACAGCAGACGCGAATCGCTGATGATGACCACGCGCACGTCGCGCTTATCCACCTGCCGTCGCAGTTCCGCCCATGCATCATAACTTTCGCTAAAGTCACCCCGAACAAGTTCAAGGGCGCGTATCTTCCATTCCCAGAGACACGTGAGCAGAATCACGAGGACGAGCACGACTGCCGACATCATGCGCCAGGGTTGGTCGGGGATGTCGCGTTCAGGAACCGGCTGCGCAACGCCTGGGCGATCGGCTGCGGTGAGCCGAAGACCTGAAGGCAGAGCCTCGTGGCCGGTGTCGTGGGCGATCTCACTAGAATTGGAAATAGATGAAGCCATTGCTCTCTCCATGCTGGATCACAACTGCGAAGGCCATGATCGTCCACAACGCTGTCAGTGCTGTGGGGTGTGTGCGCGCAATCGTCGCCTCAAGCGTCTGGTTGCGCATCGAGCAGTGAGCGAGCAACAGACCGGCGATGATGACTAGGGTGGTAATGATGTAGATCGCGGCCAGCACCGGTTCGGCGTGCGTGTTTCTACCGAACATGCCGTTCAGAATTACGATAGCCTCGCGAAATGTCTTCGCTCGAAAGAAGACCCACGCGATGTTGACGAGGACGAAGGTCAGCAGCCCAAGCCCCGCGGCCGCGACGACTCCAGGCCGATAGCCAGAGAAGAGCTTGCGCAGCATTCTTTCAACTAAGAGATAGAGACCATGCAAACCGCCCCAGACAACGAAGGTCCAGCTCGCGCCGTGCCAAAGGCCGCCGATGAGCATTGTGGCCATCAGGGAAAAGTAGGTCCGCGCCTCTCCATGGCGATTGCCACCTAAGGGAATGTAAAGGTAGTCGCGCAGCCAAGCAGAGAGAGTAATGTGCCACCTGCGCCAGAAGTCGGTGAACCCAATGGCCGCATACGGAAAGCGAAAGTTATCCGAGAGAGCAAACCCGAGACAAAGTGCCGCTCCGATCGCGGTGATCGAGTAGCCCGCAAAGTCGCAGAAGATCTGCCCGCTAAAGGCCAACGTCCCTACCCAGGAATCTATAAAGCCCGGGACGACCCTCCCGTTATAGACCTGGTCAACCACGGGGGCGAGAAAACCATCCGCCAGGACTGCTTCTCAAAGAGACCTAAGGTCATCAAGGCCAGGCCAAACCGAAATTGATTCGGTGTTGCTTTGTGTGGGACTTCAAATTGCGGAACCGATTCCGTTGGCCGCATGATCGGCCCGGCTACCAGGTGAGGAAAGAACGTAACAAAAAGGGCATAGTCAAGAAAGCTGCGCGCAGGTGTTGCGCGGCGTAGATAGATGTCCAGAGTGTAGGACATGGTGGCGAAGGTGTAGAACGAGATTCCAATAGGGAGCACGATGCTCGATCGTGGAGGACTGTATTTTAGCCCTGCCATCGCTGCCAAATGGGCGAAATTCTCGACCAGGAAGTGGCCGTATTTGAAGTAGCAGAGCAGTCCCAGGCTTACAACAATGGAGAGCAGCATCCAGGCGCGGCGCTTCCATTGCTGGTCTGCCTCGGCGAGCCCGCGAGCTGCAAACCAGTCGACTACTGTAGATAACCAGAGCAGGATTACGAACGGCGGATTCCAAGCCGCATAAAAAATGTAGCTGGCAACGAGCAGGTTGACCTTCTTCACCTTCCACGAGAAGGACATCGAGTGCAGGATAAGGACGATTGCAAAGAAAACAACGAAGGCAAGTGAGTTAAAAATCATGTTCACTCTCCCAGATGATAAGAAGCGCAATACCCGAACCCTAATGCGACTACAGTCAACTTTCGTCGTTCGACTTCCCCGGCAGTCCGGGTGAATCTGTCCACTCTATAAAGGCTGCTGAAGGATTTCGTTCAAACCGAATGCCTACCGATCCTGACAGAGACAATACATCGTGCGCACGCTCCTGCACTGAAGGCTTCCTTCAGCCACCGGTCCACAAACCTTGTTGGATTCAAAAAAGAAACCGACTTCCTGATCTGGCCCACTGTTCAATCAAATAACGAGTCTAGTTTTGAGCATCGTAAACGACATCGGAAGAAACCGGCAGCGGGTGGAGGAGACTCGAGGCCTGCCTCACCGAACGGAGAGTTCGGCGGGATCAAAGGTGTTGATATGTTGTAACACGTTCCAAGTGATCTTCAGGACCGATTGGAAAAGTTCAGCCTTGACCAGACCGTTATTTCATCGGTAAAGCTAAACGCGCGTCTCACGACCAACGCGCAGGTGGGCCAGTTTGCTGCGGGTAAAAGCTCCAAGCACGACCAACCCAGTGCCGAGCAGGGCCAGCGAAGATGGCTCTGGCGTCGGGACCGGGACTGCTCCTTGAATCACTCCTGCAGGCGGATCAAAATTGCTTATGAAGTTGGTACTGCCATTCGCCAGGTTGAGGCCTTCTACTTGACCTGTCATGTCGTTGAATGCGTAATATGTGCCGTCCAAGCTGGCGACCGCTCCGAGAATGGTCTCCGGGTGGCAGTTCGCAAGCTGAGGGAGGCTTTGGGGCGATGACGCCGAGAATCCTCGGTACGTTGAAACCATCCCCAAGAGGGGATGTCGCTTCCTTGCAGCTGAGGTCCATCGAGTCGATGCTCCCGCTCCCGTCGCTCACCCAAATGGGAGTTATTCATCGACAGAGGACTTCCCAGTTGGTTCCATCGGAAACAACGCAGCACCGACGACCAAATTGAGGTGGTCCCTCAAATGGACGTTTAGTATCACCGCCCTTCTTGTCATGGCCGTGTGGAAGGCATTCGCCGGGGACGCACTGGGAGCGAAAAGTAGCGCTTCTTTGGCACTTAGCCTTTCCAACCAGCGCGAAGTGCAATACGGTGCTGCATTCGCCTTAGCTCTCGTCGGCGATTACGCCCGATCCACAGCACTAGCGGATGACTTGGAGGATCGTTTTCGGGAGGATACCTCTGTAAGATTCAGCTACTTGCCTGTGATTCGAGCAACTGTAGCCCTGAAACAAAGTGATCCTTTGAAAGCCATCGAATTGCTGCAAATCAGTGCGCCATATGACTCAGGAACGCAGCGCAGTTCCATCCACGGCCTCTTTGGAGCGCTGTATCCAGTGTATGTGCGGGGCGAAGCGTATCTCGCCGCACGCCGGGGCGTTGAAGCGGTCGGCGAATTTCAGAAAATCCTCGATCACCGAGGGATTGTTATCAGCGATCCCGTTGGTGCGGTGGCACGTTTGGAACTGGCCAGGGCGTACATACTTTCGGGAGACAACGGCCGGGCGGGCCAAGCCTATCGGGATTTCCTCGTTCTATGGAAGGACGCTGACCCTGACATCCCGATTCTAAAGCAGGCCCGTGCGGAATTCTCGAAACTCAAATGACCATAGCTCGTTGATTGCTGAATCACGGAGCAACGGAAGGTAAAGCCGACCTCACCGTTGTGAATCGAAACAGCACGACACAGAGCGTATTGCTTGGAAACGGTGACGGAACATTTAAAGCCGCACGGAGCTACACGGTCGGCACAACTGGCTCATCGACACTCGTGGGCGACTTCAACGGCGACGGAGTTCCGGATATCGCAACCCCAGTCCAGAGCAACAACAACGTCGCAGTCCTGCTCGACCAGATTACCCAGACCGTCACCGCCACACTCAACACCCCTAACGTTCCCGCTGGCGCTGCAATTGCGCATGAGGTCGACGCCGTCTATCCAGGAGAGATTTACTTCAGTGAGAGCACCTCCAATCTACTGTCGCTCACCGGAACGCCAATCACCACTGCGACATTGCTCAGCGCCAACCCCTCTTCCAGCACCTATGGCCAACAGGTTGTACTCTCTGCCACTCTGAGCCCTTATACCTTAGGCGGCTATACGACCAATAACGAACTCATCACCTTCCTCAATGGAAGCACCGTCCTCGGCACGAGCAAACTTTCCAGCGGAATCGCGACCCTGAACGTCACGTCGCTCCCTGCCGGTACAGATAGCCTTACCGCGAGCTTCAACCTCGGCAGTCCTACCGACGCAAATTTTCTGCGCAGCACCTCATCGCCAATCAATTTCGTAGTCACGAAGACCACCCCGGTCATCACCTGGGCGAATCCTGCCGACATTACCTACGGAACAGCCCTTGGCAACGCTCAGTTGAACGCGACCGCGGTTTCAGGATCCTTCTCATATAGCCCGGGCACAGGCTCCATTCTCTCTGCAGGCCCCCACACTCTCACCGTCACCTTTACCCCCACCGACACCACCGACTACACCACTGCAACCGCCTCCGTTCGAATAGTTGTCGATCAGCGTAACCTCACCGTCAGCGCCAACAACGCCACCCGCGCCTACGGCGCCCCTGACCCAACCTTCACCGCCGCCTTCACCGGCTTCGTCAACGGAGACACCCAGGCCACCGCCGTTACCGGCTCCGCGTCCCTCACCTCGACCGACACTGCCCTCTCGCCCGTAGGCATCTACCCCATCACCGCAGCTGCCGGAAACCTCGCCGCAAGGAACTACACCTTCACCTACGCCCTTGGAACCCTCACCATCACCCAGGCCACCGCCAGCTTCTACACCATCACCTGGCCCAAACAATCCATCGTCTACGGAACCGCCATCGGCGGCCCCACGGGCATCAAGGCCTCCGCCTCGATACCCGGATCCTTCACCTACATCCCAGCCGGAGTCCTCCAGGTCGGCCCCGCAGTCGCGGTCACCGCCACCTTCACCCCACCGACACCACCGACTACGCCGGACAGACCGCCACTGCCCAGATCACCGTCACCCCCGCCACCCTCACCGTCACCGCCAACAACGCCACCCGCGCATACGGAAGCGCGAATCCTACCTTCACCGGCACCATCACCGGTGCGCTGGACGGCGATACCTTCACCGAAATCTTCTCCAACTCTGCAAGCACGCTCTCTCAGCCAGGACAGTATCCAATCATTCCTGCCGCGACCGGAACCAATGTAACCGACTACCTGCAGACCGTACAGAACGGAATGCTGACCATCAACAAAGCGCCTGCCATCACAACGCTGAGCCTCAGCACAACCGACATCCGCTTCGCTCTGCCGGTAACCTTCACCGCCAACGTCGCTTCTACAACCTCCGGAACGCCAACTGGAACCGTCATCTTCTTTGACAATGGCACACCGCTCAACACAGCCACACTCAACAGTAGTGATGTTGCAACCTTCACCACCACGGGCCTCACCGTAGGCGTTCATACCATCACAGCCGTCTACAGCGGAGACATCGACTTCCGCTCCAGCACCGCCTCTGCCGCCTCCGGTGCGAGCGCCATCACCGTCGAACCGCTCGACTTCACCATCGTACTCACCAGCGCCCAGACCGTCGAAGGCATCTACGGCACCACCCGCCAGTACACATTCCACGTCGCCCCCATCGGCGACTACTACCCCGGAGTCATCAACCTTCCGCCAGCCCGACCGGCCCCATCCTCGCCACCTATAGCTTCTCACCGTCGTCCATCGATCAGTACGCCGGGCCAACCGACATCACCCTCACGGTAGCGACCCGCAAGCTCGCCTCCGTCGAATCGCCGCAGGACCGCTCACGCCGGCTCTCTCACATCGCCCTCGGCCTATTCCTCCTGCCTCTCCTCGGTCTGCGCTACTCGCGTCGCTCAAGCCGCAAACTCACTCGCCTCATCATCCACTCGCTCCTCATTCTCTCCTCGCTCGGAGCCATCGGAACCCTCACCGGTTGCGGCTCAGGGTACTTCGACCGCACCTACCCAATAGCTGTAACCGCTAGTAGCAACGGAATACAGCACACAGTAAACGTGGAATATCACATCGATCAGTCCCCACAGTAAAAAACCACAAGCTTCAAGAGAGAACACCGCATGAGCAACAAAGCCACCTCAAAGAAATTCGCAAAGCTGGCAGCATATCTCCTCCCCGGACTCAAGATCTCTGCCCTGCTTTGCCTGACCAGCTTCGCCGGTGTCCGTCTCCACGCCCAGGCACTCCCACCGCCACCAGTGCCGGAGTCCTGCAGGCTGGCGGCGAATTCAACTACGCCGACTCTGACTACGTTCCGCAAAAGATCAAAGGGCGGAGGTGCCTACGTTGGCTTCGACTTCAAATATCACTGGGGAATCGAAGCCGAGTTCCACCAGATCAACGACTCCGACCCCACCACAAAAATCTACGAACGCACCTACGAAATTGGCCCGCGCTCGTCCTGCACTTCCACAGAATCGAACCCTTCGCGAAGGGCATGTACGGCCGCGGCGTCTTCAATTATCCGGAGGTCCCCAGCCTCACCCCCGGTGCCCCACCACAAGGCGCCCCCGCAAACCTCGCCTACAACATCGGAGCCGCCGGCGTAGGGGTCGACTATCGGACGAGTGGAATACGAGTTTCAAAAATGGTTCGGCTTCCCGCCAAACGATCTATCCCCGCAGGTCTTGGGAATCGGGCGCCTCCTATCGCTTCCACTAAGATCCGCGAATATTGCAAACGAAAATACTCGCGGCGATCTCTAACTCGCCACCCTCCGCCTTCTCCGGCAGTGTAATCGTAAGCGAGTGCGCCGACTCATCAAAACGGAACTTCGAAATCGCCTCTCCGGCGTAAGTAATCTTTCCCGGCGCAGACTTCCAAATCGAAGACTGTCACCTCGACATCATTCCACCAGGGCTGAAAACTTCCTTCCCGCGCTCCCGGACGAAGACGCAGCCCACCGTCCGCCGATTCGCAACTATGCTTCACGCGCAAAAAATCCTTCTCTTGGTATGCGAAGCTAATCCCATCATCCTGGTACAGGGGCTCTGGTGCAAAACAGCATGCTGGAACCGATTAGAGTAGTGGGCCGGATCCTCGTCCGCTTTGGTCCGCCCTCCTGCACGAAAACGGGCGAAAATTGCAGTAAAGGCACTAATATTCGCGAAAAAAGCACACCTGTGACGGTGTGCCAAAAACAAGCGTAATCTGCTGATTTACTTGACTTTATTAAGAGAATTTGGAGGCGCGGGTCGGGATCGAACCGACGCATAAAGGTTTTGCAGACCTCTCCCTTACCACTTGGGTACCGCGCCTCGGGTGGGCTATCGAATTTCTGCCCTGCTGAATTGTAGGAGAAGTGTACCGCAGGCAGGATTTATTTGGAGCGGGAGACCGGGGTCGAACCGGCGACATCTTCCTTGGCAAGGAAGCACTCTACCACTGAGCTACTCCCGCTCTACAAGATCAAGTATAACGACCAAGTTCCGTATGGTCAACGCGCTGTGGCGTGTCATTGCAACTTGCGATTCGGTTTAGCAACCACACGGACTTAAAAAATGCATCTCAATTGTGGAAGGGCGCTTAGTTAGCGTGGTGAAAGTACGGAATGTGCCGATGACGATGCCAATATTACAGACCGGAGAGCAGATGCAGCATTGGCAAGCATTGCTTGATTCAGCCGGTGAAGGCATCTGGGGGCTTGATCTTGAGGGAAACTGCACGTTTGTCAACCGAATGGCGGTGCACACTTTTGGCTTTGCCAGTGAGGAGTTGGTAGGAAGCAACATGCACGAACTTGTGCATCACCACTATCCGGATGGCCGCCACTTTCCCGGCTCCGAGTGCCCAATCTACGACGTGGTACGAAAAAACAAGGTCCTGCGTCAGATAACGGACACAATGTTCCGAAAAGATGGGAGTTCGTTTGTTGCGGAGATCTCGGCGCAGCCGGTGATCGCGGGCAGTAGAGTCGTGGGTGTGGTGGTCACGTTTCGTGAGGTGACTGAACTGAGGCAACAGCAGGAAGATTTGAAGAAGGCTTATGAGCTGGCGGAACAGAAGACGGCGGAGTTGGACGCGGTGATAGAGAGCATGCCGCACGGTGTGTATATTGCCACGCCCGACGACAAGATCCGATCGAACCACGTTGCGAAGATGATGAGCGGTGGGGAGTTTCCGCATGAGTTGAAGACGCTGGAGAACGCTCTGGCGGGCGAGTGGTCGACCGCGACGGTGCGGACCTCTGACCGGTGGATTCGTAGCGTCGCCGCGCCGATTCTGTTGAACGGGAAGGTTCTTGGCGGCGTGGCCGTGAATACGGATGTGACGCAGGCCAGATTACAGGACGAAGCGTTGATGAAGTCAGAGAAGCTGGCTGCGGTGGGACAACTTGCTTCTTCGATTGCGCACGAGATCAACAACCCGTTGGAGTCGATTACGAATTTGTTGTATTTGATTCGACAATCAATGTCGATGGACGACGTGCAGCATTATGCAATGCTCGCGCAGGGCGAACTGGCTCGGGTTACAGAGATCACGTTACAGACCTTGCGGTTTAATCGACAGCACAGCAAGCCGATTGAAGTGGACATAGCCGACTTGATGAGAACGGTGTTGGCTCTCTATACAGGCCGAATCCTCGTTAGAAACGTCGATACTGACGTAAAACTGAAGGCGGCTCCGCGAGTGATGGCTTTAGAGGGAGAGATTCGCCAAGTGATTAACAATCTGATACGAAACTCACTCGATGCCATGAGTCGTGGAGGAAAGCTGATGGTGCGGCTCCATCGAGAACGAGACAGTCACAGTGAGGCCGACGGTGTTCGGCTAACGATTGCGGATACGGGTGAGGGAATTAGTCCGAAGATGCAGGACCATCTGTTTGAAGCGTTCCAGACGACAAAAGAGTTGACCGGAACCGGGCTTGGGCTTTGGGTGAGTAAAGGGATTATAGAAAAGCATGGGGGGCGCATTCGAGTAAGAACACGAAGAGGGGAAGGGCATGGAACAGTGTTCTCGGTATGGTTGCCTGTGAAGGCTAGTTCTAGCTTGGCGGCTCGGGTAAGTTGATGGCGATTCTAGGGCCGACCGTCAGGTTTGACCTGCGGCGGGTGATATGTGGGGTAACAAGCAGGATCAATTCGCTGGAGTCGGTATCGGTTGTTCGGTCACCCGTGGCTGTTTGAAATCCGGGGAGCTGGCTCAGTCCAGGATATCCATCGATGCTGAGCGTTTCGTTTTTGGTGAGGCTGCTTGCCATGAGCGCAGTCTCGCCGTCGTTAAGCGTCACGTCGGAGACAAACTGCTGATTGTTGAGGATCGGGATATTGCTGAGTGAGTTGCCAGTCAACGCTTGAATCTTCAAATCAATGTGCATTCTGATCTCGCCGGACTTCTGAACAGTTGGCGTCGCCTTAAGCGTGAGACCAAGATCCTCGTATTGAATCTGTGGGATGGTGGCTGCGGTGCCCACGGCAGAGTTGAGGAGGCTGGATACGGGAACACCGTTGATCGTTGCGCCTGCAAGAGCAGCGGCACTGCCAGTGACTCCGCTTGAGTAGGTTGCAGTCGTAATGGGATAGCGCTCGCCAACGCGGAAGGTTGCGGACTGGCGGTCGGCAACCCGGATTTGCATGTCGTCGAGCGCGCGGGTGTCACTTGCGGTTAGGGCAAGGGTAAATGTTGGGTTCTGGTTGGTGGTGACGCCAGTCGTGGTTAGCCCGCCCCCGAAAAAGCCGACGGTGCTGGACAGAAGCGTGCTCTGGACAAGGCCGGAGGCTACAAGCGCCAAAGCTATGGCGACGTTGCTTGCGCCGGCGGGGATGAGGCCCTGAGCTATGGCCTGGTTTACGATGCTTTGATTTGCCGAGACAAGATTTTGCGCCGCGGAGGAGACGCTGTAAATGCCAATTTGCTGCGGCAGCTGAGCGCCGATGTTGCGCTGGTTACTCTTGTCGATGGAGTAGAGCTGGAGGTCGATCATGACCTCACTGCCGCCGTCGATAAGGTCGGCGAGAGTGAGATTGATGTAAGTCAGAGTCTCTTGAGGAGCGCGAATAACGAGAGTTCCGGAGCTCTTGCCGACGGTCACTTGTTTGACGTCGAAGATGTTTTTTACGAGGGTGCCAAGATTGTCCATCTCCTCGTTGGTCATGCCGGGGATGAAGATGGTCTCCTGCAACTGATGCTCGAGGCGCTCGCGATTCTCTTGGGTGTCTTTGGCAATGATGACGCTTTTGGCATCGAGTGGAACACTGAAGAGATGTCCCATGTTGAGGACAATTGCGGAGGATTGTCGATAAGGCAATTCATCCAGGTCGAAGCGAATGTTGTCGTGCTGAACGGACTCGTCGAATACGGCACGGATGCCGTAGGCGGAGAAAACCTGCCGGATGACGTCCTGCTCGTCGGTATGGATGTGGAAGCTTTTCAGACCAGGGTTAGGAAGAAGTGTGATGGGCCCGGCGATGGCCGGGCCTTCACGTATCCAGGGTTCTATTTCAGGATGAAAGACTTTGGGCAGCGCGCCGGAGTCTACGTGTTGGCCGACGATATTGTTCTCCGGATCGAGCAGGCGGGCTTCGGCAAGCAAGGTCTCGGCTTTTGCGTTT
Organism: Tunturiibacter lichenicola; assembly: GCF_051013355.1. Classification (GTDB taxonomy): domain Bacteria; phylum Acidobacteriota; class Terriglobia; order Terriglobales; family Acidobacteriaceae; genus Edaphobacter; species Edaphobacter lichenicola_F. The sequence goes on from NZ_CP132944.1 coordinate 4,532,284, forward strand.
TGGCCGAGGAGCCGGGCTTTGCCGGACTGCTGCACGAGCTCGTTGACGCGTCGCTGGTGAGTTACGCTGAGCGCCAGAGCGTAGTCATGGCTGGATGCATTGAGCGCGGCAGCTTTACGGAACTGCAGCTCGGCACCGGTGAGATCGTTGTGCTCTAGCAGACGCGCGCCGGCTAGGTAGGCGTCTTCGGCGGCTCGGGCGTTGTGTTTCGTTGGAGCTGCTGCGTTGGCAACCGCAGAGTCGTCGATGTTGGCTGTTGAAACCGGAACATCAGTGGGTTTGGCTTGTGTAGATGATTGGGGAGTCGGCAACGCCTGGGCTAGCGTGGTGAGACATAGACTCCAGAACGTAAGCACAACCGTGCATGTTGCGACGACAGTGGCGCGTGGCTGGATGATGGGTCTCATCGACTGCTGATTAGACGGAGTCGGCGGCTAACGGGCGCTGGCAATGCTTTGAATATGTGGGCGCTCGCTCCGGGGTGGCCGACGCATGCCGTTGCGGATCTGTGCGGTATCCATATCGAGCTCGGCGAGGGTTCGGCTGAGCGTATTGCGATGCATGCCGAGCTCTTCAGCGGCTTTACACTGATTTCCCTTGTGGTGTGCGAGCACTTCGAGGATAAAGCGTCTCTTGAATTGACGAACGGCCTCCGTGTAAGGGATGCCGGCGCTGTGCATCTGCGTGATCAAGCCGTCCATTTCGCGCTTCAAGGTTATTCCTCGCTGGCGGTTCCTTTGATTGGAACCACACTCTCATTGTGCCTCTACCGGAGCGGTTTGATCCAATGGGGCGCGTTGTGCTTGATCTGCTCGGCGCCGTCCAGAATCTGTTGCTGCAGGTCGTGAGGTACAACGAAGGATACCGCATGCGCCCCTGCAAGGAAATAGGAAGATAACTGCGAGTTTGCAATCCAGGTGGAATGGGGCATAAAAGCGGCGATGGACATCATAACGACGATGCCGAGCAGACAGCCTCGCGCGAAGCCGAAGACTCCACCCAGAAGCCGATCGAAGAACCCCAGGCCGATCGCTTGTGCTGTCCGGTTGAGAGCTTTTCCAAGGATGGTGCTGAGCACCATTACTCCGATGACAATGGCGAAAAAGGCAACGATCTGTGCGATGGCCGGTGTAGTGATGAGGCGCTCGACAAAGAGCGCAAGACGGTTGTAATTCCAACTAGCGATTACGATTCCGGCAATCAAACCTCCGAGGGAGAAGAGCTCCAGGATGATGCCGCGTACAAAAGCCGTGATGGTGGAGTAGGCAAGAATCGCGATCAAAAACCAGTCGAAGAGGTTCATGCGATCTAGGTGTTGGCTAGTTCGGTACGGCCGGTAATCAGGCGGAAGGCGTCGAGGTATTTTTCGCGGGTGCGAGTCACAACCTCGTCGGGAAGTGCGGGTGCTGGAGCTTGTTTGTTCCACCGGATGGATTCGAGGTAGTCGCGCACGTACTGTTTGTCGAAAGAAGGCTGCGGGCCGCCGGGATGGTAGGTTTCAGCAGGCCAATAGCGGGAGGAGTCAGGCGTGAGGACCTCGTCGGCAAGAACAATCTGATCGTTGCCGTTCTTGTCGGGGATGAGGCCGAATTCGAACTTTGTGTCGGCGAGGATTAGTCCCTTGCTGGTGGCGTGCTTCGCGGCTTTTTCGTAGATGTCGAGTGTGAGCGTGCGGAGGGCGTCGGCGTGGGGTGCGCCGATGGTCTGCTCAACTAGTTGGTAGGAGATGTTTTCGTCGTGGCCTCCGGTGTTGATTTTGGCAGCCGGAGTAAAGATGGGCTCGGGCAATCGGTCCGATTCGCGAAGACCCGCGGGTAGTTTGATGCCGCAGATCGCGCCGGTCGACTGGTAATCCTTCCAGCCTGAACCCGAGATGTAACCGCGTACGACGCACTCTACGGGAAACATCTTGGCTCGTTTGACGAGCATGCTGCGACCATCCAGCTGGTTGAGGAATGGCTTCAATTCTGCTGGAAACTCCGATGCCTCAGCTGTGATGAGGTGGTTGGGGATGACGCTCTTCAGGAAGTCGAACCAGAAAAGAGAGAGTTGGGTGAGGATCTTACCTTTATCGGGGATTCCGCTACCCAGAACGTGGTCGAAGGCCGAGATGCGGTCGCTGGCGACAAAGAGAAGCTGATCGGAAGAGAGGGCGTAAATGTCGCGGACCTTGCCGCGTGCGGTGAGGGGGAGTGAACCAAGATCGGTCTGGAGAAGGGCTGTTGACATCACGTTGACGGTACCACCTCTTGGAGAATGAGATCAGTTTGCAACCCTTCTTTGAAGGGCTAGGAAAGCGGCTTAGGGGAGCCGGAGGGATTTGTCGACGGTTCCGGGGGGCTCTGAGGGCCAACGCGGGCAGCGAGCTACGACGGTTTTCGCATCAGGTGAAAGCTTGGCCCTAGCAGCTTTTATGTTGCATTCACGAATGTTGAACGCGATCGGTTGGATCTTTTTACGGAGAAAAGGTGCGAATGAGGGGCGATAGCAGACGATGAGATCGACGCCGTCGCTATCTCCGTCGGCGCCGGTAGTGCCCCAGGGCTGAATTTCGTAGAAAAAATTGCGGCTGATCGATACGTCAGTGTTGGGCCAGGGGTTGAAGAGGTCAGTGAGAGGAAAAAGAATGCTGGCAGCAAAGAGGGGGATCAGGAGGATCGCAGCGCTGATTGAGGTTAGCCACTTTGGAGATAGCCGGGAAAAGAGCAGGATAAGCAGCTCGTAAGAAGCGACCGCCAGCCAGCTGATGAAGGCGTTCATGTGGTTCGATGTGGTTCCCCATCTTGTAGCGGCAAAAAAAGCCTGGAGTAAGACCAAAGCAATTGCCGTCCGGATAAGGACAAAGCGGAGCATTGGCGGGACGCGGTCCCAGAAGACTCTCAGCAAAATCATAGCCACAGTTAGCAGAGCGAGAACAGCAGTTGTGATCGGCATGTACATGCTTTTTTAGATTAGCTGTTTTTAGGGAGCAGCGGGGCCGACGACCAAATCGGCTCGGTTGCCTGCTGAAGACGCCTACTGGTGGGTTGCGTATGAAAAAAAGCTGGAGCGAGTGGTGAACCGCTCCAGCTGCGCAAAAGCTGGTTGTCTCTGGCGACGATGGCCTTAGGCCACCGCACGACGGTTTTCGGGGGAGTCGCGGCGGTTTAGATTGACGCTGACGATCTTCGAGACGCCGGGCTCTTGCATGGTGACCCCGTAGATAACGTCGGCCTGGGACATGGTTCGCTTGCTGTGAGTAATTACGACGAACTGTGTGGTTGCGCTCATGTCGTGAATGAGTTTGGCGAAGCGGCCTACGTTGGTTTCATCGAGCGGTGCGTCGACTTCGTCGAGAATGCAGAAGGGAGCGGGTTGGAACTGGAAGATTCCGACTAGAAGAGAAAGTGCAGTCAAGGCCTTCTCTCCACCGGAGAGAAGGAGGATGTTCTGCAGCTTTTTGCCCGGAGGCGATGCGACGATGTCGATGCCGCTCTCGTTGGAGTTCTCAGCGTCGGTGAGCTTCATGAAGGCCTGCCCGCCGCCAAAGAGCTTTGTAAAGGTCACGGAGAAGTTTTCGTTGATGATCTTGAACGCCTCGTCGAACTTGAGCCGGGAGACGTCGTCGATCTCCTTGATGGAGGCCTGTGTGTTCTCGATGGAGTCGAGAAGATCCTTGCGCTGAGTTTCGAGAAAGCCGTGACGGGTGACGGTCTCGTTATATTCATCGAGGGCCATCATGTTGACTGGTCCCATCGCCTCAAGCTTTTGCTTGAGGGCGCGTGACTCTTCTTCCTGGGTGTGAAGATCGTCGCCTTCGATGCGAACGATGGTCTGGTCTTCGCGGAGTGAGATAGCCTCAGCCCCAAGATCGTTGAGGCAGGTGGCATCGATGTGCTCGATGTCGGAGGCGAGCTTGGCGGCGCGGGCCGTAAGGGCTGCTCGTTGCTCACGAAGGGCTTCGGTTTCGTGACGCAGAGTGCGAAGGCGGCCGTCGAGTTCCGTCATGGAAGCGCGTAATGCATGAGCTTCTTCCGTAAGGCGTGTCCCTTGAGCAACGGCGGTAGCGCGGAGTTCGGAGAGTTCGGCGTGCTGGACGGTGAGTGCTGCGGTCTCCTCTTCTCGTCTAGCTTTTTCTTCCGCGGCGGATGTAAGCTGCTGCTCGAGCTGCAGCATGCGCTGATTCTGGGTGTTATGGAGGCGGGTGGTCTGCTCGAAGTTGGCGGCGGCATTACGGCGGCGTTCCTCTAAACCCGCAAGCGCAGCAGCTGCAGCTGCTGCGGCCTGCTGCAGCTCTTCGCGACGGCTTCGCAGCTCTTCCGTTTGCTCTTGAAGAGCGACGAGGCTGGCCTCTAAGGTGCTTCGTTCGTTCTCAAAAGCTGCGGCTTCCTGCTGACGGCGAGCGATGAGATCTGACTTCTGGTTGCGGGCATCGCGATTGCGCTCGCTGGTGAGAGCCCAATCCTGCAGGCGGCGCTCGATACGAGAGACTTCGGACTCCATCTGACGGAGAGCCGCACCAGAGTTGGCAGACTCGCGCTCGGCATCACGGCGTTCATGGGTCTTGCCCTCAATGGTGGCCTGGAGAGCGGCGATCTGGTGCTGAAGCTCGATGGTGTTGCGGTCGGTCTGGGCCAGTTCTTCTTCCGCTTTTTCGAGCTTCTGCTGGACTTCGGCAAGTTCGCGCTTTAGGGCTAACGGACCTTGGGTGCGGGGACGACCACCGGTAACGGTGACGTTATGGAAGGTCTCGCCGGAAGGAGAAAGGAAGAAGGCGTGGGGGTTCGACAGAGCCAATGATCTGGCGGTGTAGGAGTCCGGCGCGACGAACCCTTCACGCAGCTTCGGGAGAATGACTTCAAGGGACTTGCCGAAGCCGTCGAGGACACGGATGCACTCTTTGAGCGGCACCACGCCTTCGATCCCGTCGATCTGAGTTTGAGCTTCACTCTTCATGCCTTCTGCGAAGGCAAAGTTGGCCTGGGAGTCATTGGGATGCACGAGGAAGGTGGCGCGACCAGTGACATCTGTCTGGAGGAGATGCATGCCGGCGTTGGCAGCATCCCAGGATTTGACTACGACATAATTGAGTTCGTCGCGGAGAAACTCATCGACGACGTTTTCATATTTACCGTCTACTTCCAGAAAGTCTGCGAGTGTGCCGACGGCGGCCATCCCATCGGCGTTTTGCTTGTAGGCGTCGGTCTTGAAGAGATTGCGGACGGTGTCGGTAGAGTAGCTGTGCTCGCGGATGAGAGCTTCTAGCGACTTATGGCGGCCTGTGAGAGTTGCGACCTCCCCTCGCAGCTGATCTCCGCGTCGTTTCGATTGAGCCTCTTCACTGCGATTCGCTTCGACTTCGCTACGAAGTGTGGCAATCTCGCTTTCAAGACGCTTGAGACGTTCGGTCACGGACTCAAAGGACATCTTGACCTGGCCGCGCTGAAGACCGAGGGTTTCAAGCTCCTGTTTCGCGATCTCGGATTCGGATAGGAGACGCTCTGCTTCACGGTCAAGGCCAGCGAGTGCTGCTGCTGCCTGCGCCTCTTCGTTGCGGGTTTGGGCGATGCGCTGAACGAGCTGCATGGTGGCACGGCGATTCTGTTCGGCCTGCTGCTCCCCTGAGGCGACGGCGCGGACCGCCTCCTGAGCGTGTGACTGGTGGGTCTGCGCAGCCTCGCGAGAGCCGGTCGACTCGGCAGTGGCGCTGTTGAGAAAGCTGCGGTGCTGTTCGAGCTCTCCATCGAGGCTTGCGAGCTGTTCGCGGGCCTGGGCGAGGTCGTCAGCACCGGTGGCGAGGCGGTTGGTGAGTTCGGTGATGCGGTCCGCGTTGGCCGCAGAGCGAGCGGTAATGCGCTCAAGCTCGACGGCCGACTGATTTGCCTGTGTGCCGGCTTCGCGAATCTGCTGATCCAGCGTGTAACCCGTGTTGACGCCTTCGGTGTGCTGAGCATCCATGGCTTCGACCGTTTCGGACTGGGCGTCGATCTGGGTGGCCAGTGCAAGGATCTTTTCGGTCGTGGCGGTCTGCTCAGCGTCAAGCTGTGACATGCGGCTGGCCAGAACAACGCGAAGGCGAGTACGGAGCTCGTCGCGGAGTGCGCCATAACGCTCGGCCTTGGCCGCCTGGCGCTTCAGTGTGGTCATCTGACGGGTGACCTCGTCGAAGATGTCGTTGACGCGAGCCAGGTTCTGGCGGGCAGACTCGAGACGTAGTTCGGCCAGACGCTTTTTGGTCTTGAATCGGGTAATGCCGGCAGCTTCTTCGATGATAGAGCGGCGGTCGTGAGGTTTGGCGGAGAGGAGCTGGCCGATGCGCTCCTGACCGATGATGGCGTACGACTCGCCTCCGAGGCCGGTGCCCATGAAGATGTCCTGAATGTCGCGAAGGCGGCAGATCTTGCCGTTGAGGAGGTATTCGCTGTCCCCTGAGCGGAAGAGGCGGCGAGTAATGGTGAGTTCGCCAGCGCGGACCGGGGCGCGGCCAAACTTGCGTCGGCGGATCTTCAGGACGACATTGTTGGGGTTAGCGAGTTCGGCGGCTGCATCTGCCTCGGTTGGTGGCGGCAGAATGTGCGGCCCCTTGGCCTCGCCTTCGATGATGGTGCCAGGCTGAGCTTCGGCTACAGCCTCTTCGGTCTCTTCGGCGCGTTCCTGGCGAAAGGTGGTCTCGTCCCAATCGGTGGGCAGGCTATCGTCGATGACAATCTCGGGGTCGTCCTGCAGGCTGGCGCCGTCGTATACCTCGGGGTCGACGAGGGTCAGTGAAACCTCGGCCATACCGGTGGGCTTACGATCGCGTGTGCCCGCGAAGATGACATCTTCCATCTTGATGCCACGGAGGCTCTTGGCAGACTGTTCCCCGAGGACCCATGTGATGGCGTCAGAGATGTTGGACTTGCCGCACCCATTCGGGCCGACGATTGCGGCAATGCCCTCGCCGGAGAGCTGAACCTCGGTACGATCACAGAAGGATTTGAAGCCGAGTATCTGAACTTTCTTGAGCTTGAGCAAGTGCACCTCTGTAGGGCGGCAGGATCAAATTTGAGCGAACTCGCCCCTGTCGATATATGACCACTTAACTGTAGCTGTGGTTGGGCGCGGAATCAACGGGTGCAACACCACCTGTTGTGGATAAGAAGGCTGAAACACTACGAATGGGCGACCTGAGCGGGTGGCCGTCAAAATCAGGGCACTGAGCCGATCGTCGCAGGTTCACCATCAATGTCGGGGAAATCTGCGCGAGATCTTACACAATATAGACGTTGATGCATGCAGCGGCGTAGGTTCGCGGGAGTATTAAATGACGCTCCAAATAAGGTGATCAATGGCACACGACGCACACAAGAAGGCTGCGGAGCACCACGAGCAGGCTGCAAAGGCGCATCATGCAGCAGCCGAGCACCATGCGAATGGCGACCACGAAGCTGCCCATGAGCATGCTGTGAAGGCCCACGAACACTCCACCCAGGCGCACGAACATTCAACGGACGCACATCAGCAGTCAGATGCACATAAGTAACTGACCTAGCCGCATGATCACCCTGACCGATGAGAGTTGGTCAGGGTGTTTCTGTTTATTGCCGTAGAGACTTTCGTGGGATGGAACTGCGGCGTTCTCATTCGTGTATAAAGACCTTTATGGCTGTGAACGAGTATGTCGGCTTGCGTTTTGTGCAACGTCGTTTCTATAATCCGCATCATCATCCCGAGATGCCACGAACACTTCAATCGCTTGACCGAAGGGTTAGGCACGGCGAAGAGCAGAGTTGATGCACTATGATCGCGCTGTGCTTTGTCTTAATAACTAAGTGACCCCGGAAGCAATCGGTGACACATTGAAAGAAAAGATTTACTGAGGAGTGTGGAATGAAGAAGGTAGTCGTTGCGTCTCTCCTGGCGGTTGCTAGCATGGCATGTGGTGCGGGTACCGTGGTAGCACAAACCCAGGTCAATCTCGGTTCCAACGCGCAGACCCCGGCGGGTGGCGACGTTCAATTGTCTCCAGCGGAGTACAAGGCCTATAACGATGCGATCTCGCAGTCGACGCCGCAGACCAAGGCGCCGGCGCTTGAGCAGTATCTTACGGCGTATCCGCAGTCGACCCTGAAGGCGTCGGTGCTGGAGCAGCTGATGCTGGCTTATAGCGCGTTCGATCCAACGAAGACCCTTGATGCGGCCGACAGGCTGCTGCAGGTCGATCCAAACAATCTTCGCGCGCTGACCTTTGAGGTTTACTTCCGCGATCAGGCCGCAGACCAGGCGACCGACCCCACTGCGAAGCAGGCAGCGTTGGACAAGGCAGCCGAATTCGGGCAGAAGGGCCTTGGGGTAACGACCAAGCCTACCGGTATGAGCGATGCAGACTTCGAAAAGCTGAAGTCAACTGCAACCCCCGTGTTCGATCGTGCGATCGCCGAAGCCGCGTTGAACAAGAAGGACGCAGCGACGGCCGTTAAAGACTTCAAAGATGAACTGCACAGCGTCCCCGTGGCGCAGACTCAGGTTCCCGGACCGATGCTTCAGGATACCTACACCCTGGGCCAAGCGTTCTATCAGGAGACTCCGCCTGACTATGTGAACTGCACTTGGTACGCCTCGCGCGCGGCCGCCTTTGCGCCAGAGCCGTACAAGAGCCAGATGCTTCCGCTGGCGAAGTTCTGCTACAAGAAGTACCACGGCTCCGATGAAGGTTACGAAGCTGTGACGGCTGCTGTTCAGACGAATCTGGATCCTCCTGCCGACTTCAAGATCAAGCCTGCACCGTCGCCCGCCGATATCGTGGCCCAAGTGATCTCGAGCACGCCTGACCTGGCAACGCTGGCAATCAGCGACAAGGAGTTCATCCTTGCCAATGGTAAGCCTGAGGATTCGGCAAAGGTCTGGGACACGATCAAAGGCAAGTCAGTTCAGTTCCCGGATACGCTGGTCATTGCGGTAACCGATACTGCCTTGCAGGTTGCGGTCTCGGATGATGCGGTTCAGTCGAAGACGGCGGACTTCACGTTCCAGCTGACTGCTCCGTTGAAGACTCCTCCTGCGGTTGGTGCGAAGGCGACTGTCAGCGGAACGTACGCTTCGTTTACGCCTAGCCCGATCATGATCACAATGAGTGATGGTGCTATCGTTGAGCCGAAGAAGACTCCGGCCAAGGCTCCAGTGCATCACACAGCACCACATCACTAAACTGATGTTGGTTTGCAGGAAGAGGCAGCCTTCGGGCTGCCTCTTCTGCGTGTAGAGATAACTGCTCGTATGCGCCGTTCCTGCTCTGTTCAGTTCTCCCCTTACAAGGGGCCCCCCTCCCATTACCTTTGCGTAAGTCATTTATTTACAATATTTTATAGCGAGTATTCCCCGCCTAAATATGAGAAAATAAAAGACTTATGCGCAAATATGTGCAAACAAATAACTTACGTCTCGATCACCCTTCAATAAAAAAGATCCCGTGGATAACGGGATCTTTTTTTGACTCTATTTCCATTATAGCTAGCTGGGTGGAACTCATACGCCACGCGAATGTGCTGGATTGGCGCGGATTTTACCTGTTTTGGGGCTTGACAGGTTTTGGATGCGACAAGAAGCGGTGCGTAAAAGGAGTAGACAAAAGCAGATCCCTGCGGGATAACAACAAAGGGCAGTGAAGAAGACCGCAAAAGCAGATCCCTGCGGGATGACAACAAAAGAACAGGCAACAGCAACAACGGCAAAAGCAGATCCCTACGGGATGACAACAATCTAAGGAACGGCGCTGGCGATGGGTGGAGGCTCTGTGGGAGGTGTTTACTCGCCGAGCATGATGCGCTGGATGTGGTGGGCGCGGCCTGTGGCTCCGTCGCAGGAGATGAGGGCGGCGCACATCTTTGGGTTGCCCTTGGCGGGTTCGAATTTGCCGGGCATGCCGGTGAGGAAGCGGGCCAGGACTAACTCTTTTTCTACTCCGATGACGGAGTCGTAGGGGCCGGACATACCAACGTCGGTCTGGTAGGCGGTGCCGTTGGGGAGGACGCGCTCGTCGGCTGTGGGGATGTGAGTGTGGGTGCCGAGGAGAGCGGTGATGCGGCCGTCGAGGTACCAGCCGAGAGCTACCTTTTCGCTGGTTGCCTCGCCGTGGAGGTCGAGGAGGATGACCTTTGCGGTGATCTTGCTGAGGAGTTCGTCGGCCTTGCGGAAGGGGTCGTCGCAGGAGGACATGAAGACGCGGCATTGCAGGTTCATGACGGCGTAGGTCTGGCCGTTGGGGAGCTCGCCCTGGTAGACGCCGAAGCCGGGGGTGCCGACGGCGTAGTTAGCGGGCCGGAGGACGCGGCGGCCGCGGACGTGGGAGTCCGCGGGGACGGTCATGTACTCGAAGATCTCGCGCTTGTCCCAGATGTGATTGCCGGTGGTGATGACGTGGGCGCCGAGGTCGAAGAGATCTTCGGCGATGGACGGGGTGATGCCGAAGCCGCCAGCGGCGTTCTCTCCGTTGATGACGAGGAGGTCGACGGCGTTGGTTTCAAGGACGTGCGGGAGGTGTTCGCGGACGATGTGGCGACCGGCGGAGCCAAAGACGTCGCCGACAAAAAGGATGTTCACTTGAGAAGTTTACATGGTGGGGCAGTGGAGAAATGGTGGTAGATATGGCGATAGAGGGATTGGATCGGGCGTCTGGTGTGTTAGTTTTTTGAGCATGGCACAGAGTGGGCGATTCCAATTGAGCGTGCGGGTGTTGGCGGTGCTGGCGAGTGAGCCTGATGCGATGCATACATCGGCGGCAATCGCGGAGGCGCTGAAGGAGAGCGCTGTGATGGTCAGACGGACCTTTCTGCTGCTGCATAAAGCGGGTTTGATCGAGCAGAAGAAGGGGCCACATGGAGGTGCAAAGCTAACGATTCCAGCAAAACAGATCGGACTTGGGGATGTGTTCGAAGCGACAGCAGGGGATTGGTTGAGTATCGAAGACAAGGCTGTCAGCGTATGGATCAAAAAGGTGCGGGCAGATGCGGTGAAGGCGATGAACGAGCATTCGCTGGCCGGCGTGGTGAAGAGATTGAAGAAGACGAAGTAAATTTTTTGGGGTTGGGTGCGGATTTTTTCCGAAAAAAAGTGGGCCCTGGTGAGAACCGGGGCTTTGCTGTCTTTGCTGGGCTTTTTCGTGGGGGTTGCGGGAAAAGTGGTGACTTTTGCGTGGTTTTTTGTGGTGGAAACGTGGTGAGATGCGTGGTGGATGTGGTCGTTAAATGGCCGTTATTTAGAGGCCGAAAAATACGCCAAGTGATTTGAATATTTCTTCGGGATGGTGCATATCGCCTCAGTACAAATAACTATTTTGGGTTTGATAGATTCTTGAAGATGGTGAAGTAAGACCAAGCCAGAAGAAGATAGCAGGGGATGACAAATAACAAAATCTTCTTGGGCAGATGCTCCGCGATCACATGGTAGGACATGATCGGAATGAGAATTACGAAGGCTATTGCTTGATAGCCCATCCACCATCGTCGAAAACGCCCCATCACACTCCTATGTTTCTCTATCAAACGACAATGACGTTCGCTCGGTTCGGGCATTAAGCCGAACCTTGCAGACTTTGGAGTCACACCCAAATCGTACAACACACGTTTTTTTGGATTGGCGGAGATGATCAACTATCAAGGCAGCAGGCGGCTGCGGAGAGCTGGCTTCAAGATCAATACATCGGCGGGAGTCCGGTTTTTTTGATGAGGGCGCGGTAGCGTTCGTCGGTGTGGAGGAAGTCGTAGGCGGGGTCGTCTTGTACCCAGAGGAGATATGGCGCCTTTTGCTGATATGCCTCTTCCAGCATCGTGAGAGTCTCCTCACGACGACCGAGTTGGGCGTATTGAAGGGCGAACTCCATGGGCGAGACGTATTGAGAGGTGGATTTTTTCTTGAAGTTGTTTACCTGCCGAAGGAGCAGGGCGTTATAGCCACCCTTCTCATAGGTGCTCCGAATTTCAGCAGCCTCTTTCTTGTCGCCCGACAGCAGTGAAGCCGTCTCCCACTCCTGGACTGCCTTCTCTAGTTGGCCTTTGCGGCGGTAGGTGTCGCAGAGCATCCAGTGAAGCATGGCGTCCTGAGGTGTAGCTTCCAGTCTTGAACGAACGTCGTCAATTGCGGCGTCGTATTGCCGCGCGGAGCTCAAGGCCAGAGCCATGCCAAAGGGTCGCTCAAACGGATCGAGTTCCATCGCCTTTTTTTCCGATTCGATGGCTTCGCTGTTGCGGCCGAGTGCGTTCAACACCTTTGCGTGGAAGTGATAGGGCTCGGCAAAGTCGGGATTGAGTTCAATCGCGTGTTCGATCTCCTGCTCTGCTTGTGGCCAATTCCAATTAAAGAACATGTTCGCGCCAAGCGCGAGGTGCGCCCAGGGAAGCGAGGGATCGAGTGCAACTGCTTTGTTGGCTGCTTCGATTGCCTTTGGAATGGCAACTCTTGGGTCGAGATTATCGAAGGCGCCTTGACCGTAGTAGGTGGCAAGGCCAGCCCAGCCGGGTGCGTAGTCCGGTTGCAGTTCGATTGCTCTTCGGAAGTACTTGCCTGCTGCTTCGTTGTCGCCCTGAAACCAGATATAGCGCCCGCGGAGGTAGGCGTCGTGGGCTTCGGGATTTACATATTGAGTGGGAGCGGGTTGAAGAGTGGAGGTGCCAAGCCGCTTTGCGATGGTCTGGGCGGCTTCTTTGGGCAGAGTGACGACGTCGTTTGCGTTGCGGTCGTAGCTCTCGGCCCAGAGGTGCGTGTCGGTGGGTGCCTGGATGAGCTGGATGGTCATGTGGACTTTGTCGCCGGTGCGGGCGATTGAGCCTTCGAGGACACCGTCGACGCCGAGTTCGCGGGCTATCTCGGGGAGGGGGCGATGGGCGCCCTTGTATTGCATGGCGGAGGTTCGGGAGACGATGCGGAGGGTGGAGTTCTTCGCGAGCATGGTGGTGAGCTCGTCGGTCATGCCGTCGGCGAAGTAGTTCTGGGCGGGGTCGCCGGAGAGGTTGTCGAGAGGAAGGACGGCGAGAGAGGTGATTTTAGGTGTTGCGACGAGGGAGCGATTGCGCATGATGCGTGTGCCGAGGATGATGCCGACGACTGCGAGGGCAAGAGCGATTGCGGCCAGAAGCCAGAGTCGGGAGTGTGAGGTGGATGTGGTTCCCTGGGGTGTGTGGCTTGAGGGTTGCGTTTTGCTTTCTGGCGGTGTTTCGGCGAGAGCTGTGTGATTTAAACCGTTTCGCGTGGGCTCCGGCGGGTCAGGAGCGGCTGAGATTGGAACGGCAGGGATTGGAGCGGGCAGGAGCGGATCCGGAGCCTCGTGGTGGATGGCGGCGATGAAGCGATAGCCCTGTTTGGGGAGGGTGTCGACGAAAGTGGGGTTGGAGGCGCTGTCATTCAGTACGGAACGAATCTGGCGAATGCAGAAGTTCAGGCTCTGGTCGATATCGACGTAAACGCCGTCGTGCCAGACGTAGTCGCTGAGCTGTTCGCGGGTGACGATGTCGGGCGCACGGGCTACGAGGAGCACGAGCACGCGGAATGGTTGAGGTTGTAGCTTGAGCGCGACCCCGTTGCGAGACAGGACGCCGCGCCTGGGGTCGAGCTCGTAGTCCCCGAAGCGAACGGCAGACGACAGTTCTCGCTGCTGGCTGTCGAACATTGGAAGATGATTATAGTTCTCTGCTCCGAATCGCCCGGAGGAGTGGGTGATTTGAGGAGTGGGGTTCGCTTCGCGAATAACCCACACTTTGCGGTGAGACTGCAAAGGATGGGCCACCCGATTTCTTCAATGACTTGCCCTTTGTATGAGACCGCGAGGATGGGCCACCCCGATTCTTGCAGCCCGATGAGAGCGCTTGTCTTATTGTTTTCAGGTGGTTTGGATCCTCATGTGAGATGAGGAAGACCTCATGATGAACTCATGACGAGATTCAGGTGGTGGGTGCTAGGTTCTCCTCGTCGGCAAGAGTCGGCGTCAAGAGGAGAATTGTTATGAGACCGAAGTTCAGCGCACTTACCGTGGCTCTCGGAGTCGTCGCCTTGGGAACGAGTTTTGCACCGGTCGCGAGGGCCGGATGCGGTTTCAACCCGGGCATACAAGCAAGGGGTAGCCTGAAACCGATGGCCTATGTTTTTGGTTCCGGATTGACCTGGGCAGGCGGTCAGGATTCGAGCTCTGCTGCTGTACAGAATCCGATCGTAGGGCTCTGGCGGATCAAGGTGCTTTCGCGAGGCAACCAGGCGTTCGGGATCCCGGACTACACTGTGCTGGATCAGGGATTTTCAGCCTGGCATAGCGATGGAACTGAGATTCTGAACTCCGGTCGCGATCCTGTGACGACGAACTTCTGCCTTGGGACCTGGAAGCAGACGGGGGCATCGAGCTACAAACTTGCTCACTACACGATGAGCTGGTCCGGTCTGACTGTGGATGCGAAGGGGAACATCGTGGTGAATCCAAAGACCAAGGAACCGCTGAACACATACATTGGCCCTGGGTACATCCAGGAGATTGTCACCCTCGGTGCGGGGAAAGACTCGTTCCAGGGGACATTCAGCGTCGAGCAGTTCGACCAGAACGGCAAATCGCTGTATGTGCTGAACGGCGATGTCTTCGGGACCAAAATTACAACGGACAGTCCTACCTTCTTCAAGTAGATGCAAGATGGCCCGGAAGGTAGACGACCACTTCCGGGCCTGGGCTTTACGTTGTTACTGATTGCCGTCGAGTCATGGCGATTTTTCTTATTGTGTTCGAGGCTGCAAACGCAGATTCCCCTTTGGGAATGACAACAAGGAAGCGACCTCCACAACTGCGGCGGCGTTGCTCTAGTCGTTGCGGATGTCGAGGGAGCCCATGCCTACGTTGATCTCGAGTGATCCGGAGCCGGTGCCTGCGTATTCTTTGCTGACGACGAAGTGTCCGTCGTGGCCGCCGGGGCGATGATCGTGGAGCGTGCCCATGCCAACGTTGACTTCCATCTTGGAGTAGCTCTTGTCGTTGTCGAGGACAAGCTGCATGTGGCCCATGCCTACGTTGATCTCGCGGTTGCCGGAGCTGCCGGTGGCGTTGAAGTCGAGATCGCCATCGCCGAGGTTGAATTCATTGGAGGAGTTCGGCCCCATGGGCATGGTGAGGGTTACGGCGGCGTGGGCTGCTTTGGGGAATTTGAGTTGAATGACGCCGGTGTCGGGCTGGACGCGGAGGGTCTGGATGTAGTCAGCGACGGTGTAGGTGTCTGATTGGGTGTTGAGCTCGACGGTGAGCTTGAGTTGCTTGGCGTTGGGATCGGTGCGGAGGCGGAGGTCGGCGCGACAGATGTGCACGGTGAGCCTTCCGCTGCTGTCGAAGGGGCGCGCGAATTCAAGGTGGTGAGGCTTGAGGATGTCGCTGGGGAGGGTGGCGAAGTCGTGCGTGGTGACGGGCTTGTCGTCGTCGCCGCAGTCCATGGATGGGGTGTGCGGTTCGGCTTCGGGCTTTGTCTGGGCGATGACTTTTACGGCGTTGGCGGGGAGGGTGATGGCCAGGGCAAAGGTGAGGACGTACCAGAGTGATTTACGCATGGGCTCTCCTGGTCTTCCTTGGGTGCTGATGGTGTGTACGTGATTTCCTGTTTGGATGTTCCCTGGCTGGGTTTTGTTGGTTCAGGACAGGCAACGGCAAGGGCAGAGGCAGATTCCTCCGCTTCGCTACGGAATGACAACAAAAAGGCAGACTTCGTTGTGGAATGACAAGAAGTGGATGGCAAAGGCACGTGCAACAGCACTACAACAGCAGATCCCTCCGCTTCGCTGCGGAATGACAACAAAAAGACAGACTTCGTTGTGGAATGACAACAAAAAGGCAGGCTTCGTTGTGGAAAGAAAAGAAGTGGAGCGTGGTCAGGGTTTGGGGCGGAGGTTTTGGAGGAGGGCTTCGGCGGTGGGCTGGGTGTTGAGGATGTCGGCGGGGGTGAGCCAGGCGCGGCGGAGCTGGGTGATGCCGTAACGGATCTGGTCGAGCTCTTCGGTGGCGTGGGCGTCGGTGTTGACTACGATCTTGCAGCCGTGCTGCTTGGCGAGGCGGAGGTGGAGGTCGTTGAGGTCGGCGCGGGCGGGGCTGGCGTTGTGCTCGACCGCTACGCCTTTTTGTGCTGCGGATTTTAAGATGGTGTCGATGTTGATGGCGTAGGGCTCGCGGCCGAGGACCTTGCGTCCGGTGGGGTGGCCTAGGATGCGGACGTACGGGTTTTCGATGGCGCGGAGGACTCGGGCTGTCATCTCTTCGGCGGGTTGATTGAAGTGGGAGTGGACGCTGGCTACGACGATGTCCATCTGGGCGAGGGTGGAGTCTTCGAGGTCGAGGGCGCCGTCGGCGAGGATGTCGACCTCGATGCCGGGGAGGATGCGGATGCGGCCTTCCATTTCGGTGTCGACTTCGCGGATGCGCTTGACGTGGGCGAGGGCGCGGGTGTCGTCGAGGCCGTTGGTCATGGCGAGGTTTTTGCTGTGGTCGGTGATGGCGATGTAGGCGAGGCCGCGGGCGAGGGCTGCTTCGGCCATCTGACGGATGGTGTCGCGGCCGTCGGTGGCGTTGGTGTGCATGTGGAGGTCGCCGCGAATGTCCGCGATGGTGATGAGCTGCGGGAGTGTGTGATTGGCCGCTGCGTCGAGTTCGCCGCCGTTTTCGCGGAGCTCGGGGGGGATGTAGTCGAGGTCCAGGGCGTTGTAGATGGCCTCTTCGCTGGCTGAGGCGACGATGACGTTGTCTTGTAGGCGCAGGAGGGCGTATTCGCTGAGGGTGAGGCCGCGCTTGATGGCGCGCTGACGAAGGGCTACGTTGTGCATCTTGCTGCCGGTGAAGTATTGGAGGGCGGCTCCGTAGCTGGAGCGAGGGAGGAGACGGACGTCGACCTGGAGGTTGTTGCGGAGGGTGAACGAGACTTTGTTTTGGCCTTTGGCGATGAGCTTGTCGATGAGAGGGAGGTTGGCGACGTGCTCGACGGCTGCGCTGACTACGTCTGGCTCGCAGGCGGGGCCGGTGGCGAGGAGGTCGAGGTCTCCTACGGTCTCGCGGCCGCGACGGAGGGAGCCGGCGGGGGTGATCTCGTCGATGCCGGGGAAGGCGCGGATGAGGGTGATGATGGTGTCGGCGTGCTGCTGGGCCTTGTCGATGCGGAAGCGGCTGGAGTTTTTACGGTGGTCTTCGATGCCTTTGAGGAGCTTGGTGACGAACTTTTCGCCCATGCGGGGGAGCTTGGTGAGGTGACCGGCTTTGGCGGCTGCTTCGAGGCCATCGATGTCGCAGACCTGGCAGGAGGACCAGACGAGAGCGACGGTTTTGGGGCCCATGCCGGGGAGGCGCAGGAGTTCGAGCATGGTGGGCTTGTATTTTTGGAGGAGCTCTTCGCGCAGGGGCATGGTGCCGGTGGCGAGGAGAGCCTGGATGTTGGCGGCCATGCCTTTGCCGATGCCGGGGATGGTGAGGAGGGCCTTGGGGTCGTCGGCGAGGGTCGAGAGTTGGGTGGTTTGCTGCTCGACTGCCTCGGCTGCCCGTCGGTAGGAGCGGATGCGGAAGGTGTCAGCTGCGTCGATCTCGAGGAGGGAGGCAGTTTCGTCGAGAAGGCGTGCGATCGAGATATTGTCCATGAGTGTTCGTCAGCGACCGCAGGGGTCACTGAGCAAGTATGCAACATTGTCCGGAGGAAAGGCAGAAAGAGGCAGGCCGAGTGGGGGCCCAGGGTGGAGCTCTCGGCGCTGACTGGAAGAGTTAGATACTAGGAGGCCACTTCTTTCAGCCGTGCTACCTGGTCGGCCTGGGGACCTTTGCTGCCCTGAATGATGTCGAACTCTACCTCATCGCCTTCTTTGAGGCTTTTATAGCCTTCGCGCTGGATGGAGCTGTAGTGAACGAAGACGTCTGCTCCGCCTTCGCGGCCTAGAAACCCGTAGCCTTTTGCGTTGTTGAACCACTTAACTGTGCCCTTGTATTGTGCCACTGAGCCGCTCCCATTCGTATCTCGTATTGAGCGTCGTTCCCGCCAAGTGAAAGTACCTCAGCGGTAATGCCGTTCTAAAGACTGTGACGCAAACGGAGCGATGCGAGTTTTCTGCATCCGTTGGCCGATGTCTACTTTTTGACGAAAACCATGAATTTGGTTACTTGCGTGTTTATTGGTTATTCCCCACATTTTTGCGCGATGCACAGATATAAAACGATTTGTGGATATGTCAAAATTTCATATGGTAAGCAGCTCCGCTGCGGTGTCGTGCTTGCAGTGGGGAGTGGTGCTTGGGTCAGAGGCGGCCGGCGCGTCGGGCAGCGTCGTAGAGCATGAGGCCGATGAGGGTTTTGCCGTCGTGGATCTTGTTTGCGGCGATGAGTGCCAGTGCTTCAGAGAGTGGGACGCGGAGGATCTCGATCTGCTCGTCGAGCTCGGGCGCAGCGGCTCCTTCGCGGATGTCGCGGGCGAGATAGATCTGCATCCACTCGCCGAGGAAACCGGGGCTGGCGAAGTACTTTGTCAGCAGCGTCCAACGTTTGGCGCGGTAGCCGGTCTCTTCGATCATCTCGCGTTTGGCGGCGGCGAGGGTGGCTTCGCCGGGTTCGACGCGGCCGGCGGGGAGTTCGAGGAGGAACTGGCCGGCGGCGTGGCGGTACTGGCGCTCGAGGATTATGTCGGGATCGGCTGGGTTGCGGGATTCGTCGACGGCGAGGATGACGACGGAGCCGTTGTGTCGGATGACGTCGCGGGTGTTGAGATGCCCGCCGGGCTCTACTACCTTGTCGGTGTAGACGTCGAAGACTTTGCCTTTGTAAGAGAGTTTGGAGGAGATGAGGCGGGATTTTTTTGTGTTGGCTGGGGATTTTTTGATGGCGGCGGCGGGCGACTGGTTCTGAAGAGCGATTTTGGCGGGCTTGGCAGATTTTTTTCCGGGCTTCTTTATTTGGGCGGCCATGAGGCTAAAGTATCATCCTGCATCTAGACTTGGGTGGAGGGCATCCAACGGGGAGCGCAAAAAAAATGGTTGCCTGCTGCGGTACTTCCAGGTTGACCCGCGGTTGATGAGATTGAGGATAGTTCTGAATGAACGTTGAGTGTTTTCCCGTCACGGTGTTGCCGCATGTGTCGCAGATCTATCGCGACTACCTTGCGATGGATGAAGGCGCGACGGTGCGGCGGTGGTATGGCGCGGAGGCTTTTGCCGGGAAGTGGATAGGGAAGGGCGTGTCGGTGGGGCATGCCGATGCGTTGGCTGATCTGTTGGAGCGGCAGGCGAGTGAGTTTGGCGCGGGAGATGCCGCGAAGGCGAATATTGCGAAGTTGCGGGCGGGTGCTCGTGCGGTGGTGACGGGACAGCAGGTGGTGCTGTTCGGTGGGCCGCTGTTGACGATCTTGAAGGCGGCTACGGCGGTGGCGCGGGCGAAGGATGCGACGAGGGCTACGGGCGTTGAACATGTTCCTGTGTTCTGGATGGCAACGGAGGACCATGATCTGGAAGAGGTGGATCAGGTTTCGATGTTGACGAAGACGTCGGTGGAGACGCTGCGTGCAGGGTTGAAGGTGGCGCATGCGGTGCCGGTGGGTGGAGTGGTGCCGGGTGCATCGTTTGATGCCGTGTTGGAGCAGGCTAGTGAACTGCTTGAGAATGCTCCGGTGAGCGATTGGCTGCGGGAGTGTTATGAGCCCGTCGGGGAGGCGAGGCCGACGCTTGCGATGGCGTTCGGGCGGTTGATCGCTAAGATTTTCGCGGAGCAGGGACTGGTCGTGATGGATGCGGCTTCGCGAGAGTTTCATGCGCTGGGGGCGGGTACGCTTCGATATGCGATTGAACATGCGGCTGAGTTGCAGGATGCTTTGATTGCGCGGAGTGCGGAACTGGTGGGGGCTGGGTATCACGCGCAGGTGTTGGTCGCTGAAGGTGGATCGATGTTGTTTCTGCTGGATGAGACGACGGGGGATCGGGTGGCTCTGCGGCGGATTGTGGCAGAGGGTAAGGACAGCCAGTGGAAGGCTGGTGGGCGTGTTTATTCTACGGCGGAGTTGCTGAAGATTTTGGAGACGCAGCCGGAAAGGCTGAGTCCGAATGCGCTGCTGCGGCCGGTGTTTCAGGATACTTTGTTGCCGACAGCGGCTTATATCGGTGGGCCGGCAGAGATCGCTTACTTTGCGCAGAGTGCAGTTTTGTATGAAGCGATTCTGGGGCGGATCACGCCGGTGCTGCCGCGGTTGAGCGCGACGCTGCTGGAGCCGGCGATTGCGACGGTGATGGATAAGGATGAGGTGCAGTTGCCGGATGCGATGACGACGGCGGAGGCTTTGGCGCAGAGGCTGGGGGCGCGGGCGATGCCGATCGAGGGCAAGCGCAAACTGGCTGCGGTGGGGAATGCTGTCGAGGTCGAGTTGGCTGTGTTGACGGAGTACCTGGCGGGGATGGATGAGTCGCTGGGACGCGCGGCGAAGGTGTCGGGGTCGAAGATGCGGTACCAGATGAATCGGCTGCGGAGGATGGCTGCTACGTTTGAGTTGCAGAAAGAGGCGAGCCTGCTGAAGCATGCGCAGGCGATTACGCTGAATGTGTTTCCGGGGGGGCATCCGCAGGAGCGTGTGGTGGCGGGGGTTTGGTTTATGGCGCGGTATGGGGATGGGTTGGTGGAGAAGCTGGTGGGGGTCGCGGGGAATCAGTGTCCGGGGCATGTGGTGGTGCGGCTGTAGCGGTTGTTCGAGTTGCAGGATTTGTTCCGGGCTGTAGCTGCAGGAAGGCATACACCAGGGGCTGAAGCCCCTTTAGCGGGCGGCGTTGAGAGGCCCAAGGCTAAAGCCTTGGGTTACCTAGAAGCAGAGGCGACAGCTCTTGGCCTGCTGCTTGTAGCCTTTGCCTGCTGCTTGTGGCCTGCTCACTATCATCTTTTTCTTCTCTCAGTGGCTAACCCTACACGTGATCGATTTCGTGGAATGGCAGCGAGTTTGCGCTGGCGGTTTTAGAATGATTGGGTGAGGTGTGTGGGATGGGATTGAGCGATCAGCCGTTTGAGGTGATGTGTCCGGATTGTGGGGGGATGTTGAAGGTGGATCCGGTGACGCGGTCGGTGATTGCGCATACGTCGGCGCCGAAGAAGAAGATGTTTGAAGACTTTGGCGAGGCGGCGAAGGCGCTGCGCGATGCGGATGCGCGGAGGGATTCGATCTTTCAGCAGAGCGTGGATGCGCAGAAGAATAAGGATGATGTGTTGGCGAAGAAGTTTGCCGAGGCGGTGAAGAAGGCGAAGGAGACTCCGTTGACTGAGCGGCCATTGAGGGACTTCGATCTGGATTAGTTTGAGGTAATTTATGTGCGACTTCCCTCGAAGATGAGCTAGGGTGCAAAGACTGCATCCCTCGTCTGGCTGCGGAAGCTAAATATAAGTCGCTGGCGGCGGGGTGCGGGGCTGCTCATTGTTTGCGAACGCAGCTCGAACTTACCGTGGTGCGAGAGCCTCGGGGATGTGCGCAGGGGACTTGTGCTTGCAGGAGGATCTTGCGTGATCGTCTGCAGGAACGAGAGTGGAGCTGGTCATCTTGCCGGGGAGCATCTCGATTTTTTCAAAGAAACTGCTGCCGGCGTCCAGCTTGATCCCGTAGACAGTGGTGGTTTGGAAGCCGGGTATCTGAAGGGTGAGTGAGTAGGTTCCTACGGGAAGTCTGGAGAACTCATAGCTTCCATCGATCTTCGTGAGTGTGCGAAAGTTCGCATCGGTTGCCTGGGCGGTGATGACGAGGGGTGCGTGATGGAGCGGGTTGCCCTCTGAGTCGGTGACAGCGCCGCGGATGCCTCGGCAGGTGTCTTCAGCTTTCGCAACTGGGATGCATGTGAGGATGAGGAGGAGCGATCCTATCGCACAGGAATATAGCTTCGGCGGTCCGGTACGGTGGGTTTTTGCTGAATGGGAGCCCGCTTTGCGACGGGTCTCCCAAACAGCAGGGGGTATCACTGGCTCAATTAAATTGTTCGACGCTGTTGAAGGTCCATCCATGGATGGATGAACTATAGGGCGGGATTGTTCGGATTCCTATGACCAGTTCAAGCAATTCCTATATAGCCACCGCGGGTGAAGGAGGATGTGGAGTTGCGGTGGGCGATTAGGAATGGCTCGTCGGAGACGATACACTGAAGAAATGCCACCAATCTTAAATGCGCAGGGTTTGACCAAGGCCTTCGGCGCAACGCCTTTGTTTCGTGAGATCAGTTTTACCGTTTCGGATGGAGATCGTATTGGGCTCATTGGGCCGAATGGCGCGGGGAAGTCTACGCTGCTGAAGGTGTTGGCTGGGGATGAAGACGCTGATGCCGGTGATGTTGCAGTGCGGAAGCGGGCGCGGGTTGGGTATGTGCAGCAGGAGTCGGTGTTTGCGCCTGGAGTGACGGTGCGTGAGGTGTTGGAGGCTGCTCTGGTACGGGCTAAGGTCTCCGAAGGCGAGCATGAGGGTCGTCTGCGAGAGACGAGTGGACGGACGGGTTTTCCTAGTCTGGATGCTGAGGCTGCGAGACTGAGCGGAGGGTGGAGGAAGCGGCTGGCGATTGCAGAGACGGTAGTGACGCATCCGGATGTGCTGCTGCTGGATGAGCCGACGAACCATCTGGATTTAGCCGGGATTGCGTGGCTGGAGGAGTTGTTGAATGAGGGTAGTTTTGCTTGTGTGCTTATCAGCCATGATCGTTATTTTCTTGAGAATGTTGCGACAGAGATAGTTGAGTTGAACCGTGTGTATGCCGAGGGGTTGCTGCGGGTGAAGGGGACTTACTCAAAGTTTATTGAAGGCAAGCAGGCGTACATGGAGGCGCAGAGCAAGCTGCAGGACGCGCTGAAGAATCGCGTGAAGATTGAGGTGGACTGGCTGCGGCGCGGACCGAAGGCGAGGAGCACGAAGGCGAAGGCGCGGATCGACAATGCGCAGGATCTCATTGGGCAGTTGAAGGAAGTGAACTCGCGGGTGCAGACGTCGAGCGCGGGAATTGATTTTTCGGCGACGGATCGGCAGACGAAGCGGCTGGTGGAGTTGGAAGATGTAAGTGTTGTGCTGGGGGATCGGAAGATTGTTGAAGGACTGAATTTTCTGGTGACCTCGGGGATGCGCGTTGGTTTGGTGGGGCCGAATGGAAGTGGGAAGACTACGTTGCTGCGGTTGCTGACTGGCGAGTTGGAGCCTTCGATGGGAACGATAAAGAAAGCGGCTTCGCTGAAGATCGTCTACTTCAGCCAGATGCGCGAGCTGGAGGAGGGTGTGACGCTGCGGCGTGCGCTGGCTCCTGACTCGGATTCGGTGGTGTACCAGGGCAGGGTCGTGCATGTGGCTAGTTATGCGACGAAGTTTCTGTTTACGAGCGAACAGCTGAATCAGCCTGTTGAAAGATTGAGTGGAGGCGAGCGCGCGCGTGTGCTGATTGCGAAGTTGATGCTGGAGCCGGCGGATTTGTTGCTGCTCGACGAACCGACCAATGATCTGGATATCGCTACGCTGGAGATTCTTGAGGAGAGTTTGCTGGAGTATACGGGCGCGCTGGTGTTGGTGACGCACGACCGTTACATGCTGGACCGGGTGTCGACGATTGTGCTGGGGCTGGATGGCCGGGGCGGGTCGGAGATGTTTGCGGATTATTCGCAGTGGGAGCAGTGGCGGGGTGTGAAGGTGGAAGAGGCGATTGCTCCGGGGGCTGCTGGGGTTGCGGTTTCGCCGGCTGCTGCTTCTTCGACATCATCGAATGGGGCTTCGGGCGGGAAGAAGAAGCTTTCTTACCTGGAGGCTCGGGAGTATGCGGGGATCGAAGCTGCGGTGGAGGCGGCTGAGGATCGGCTGCAGACGGCTCGGGAGTTGATTGAGGATCCGGCGGTGGCGGTGGATGCGGCGAGATTGACGGCGGCGTTGGCTGAGATGGAGGCGGCGCAGGAGACTGCAGATGGGCTGTATGCGCGGTGGGCAGAGTTGACGGAGAAGGTTGGGTAGGATTCTTTTCACTGCGATGAGGCGGAGTGAAGAGAGCGGTGTCGCTTCGCTCGATAACCCACCCTTTGCGATGAGACTGCAAAGGATGGGGCACCCGTGTTTTGTGGATCACCTGGGTTCAGGATGGGCCATCGGGTTAGGTTGGGTCCCTCAGTTTTCGTGGTGTTCTGAAAGTTCTCCGCGAAGCGTTTACATCCGATATCGCGGGGGGCGACTCTTTTGTTACGCGGAATTTTTGTGTTTGGGGTTGGTGGTGTGTGGCTTTTTTCCCAAGTTATGCCAATCGGTTTCGATCATGTCGACGCCGTAGTGTTTTGCGGCGGCCTTGATGTTGGCAAAGGCCTGTTCGCGCTCGTGGTCGGTGACGTCTTTGACCTGGTCGAAGCGGGCGATGGCGTTGCGGACGTGAGAGGCGTTGTTCAACGGCTCCTTTCGCTTGTCGGGAAAAGCGTAGACAGAGGTCGGTAGTTCAGCACGTTCCTTTGCGTCGAGGGCTTTGTTGTCTTCGTGATGCTTCCAGGTCGCTTTCATCTCTCCTCCGGTGCTCGTTCCAAGCTTGCGGCGGAACGGGCGTCATGTGTGTTTGGATGATGGGTGGCGGTACGGCGTTGTTAGGTTGAGGCACGATCGGTGTGGTTTCGCGATATGCTGCTGTGACGATGAAAAAACTTATTTGTGCGATGGTTGTTGGTCTGGCGGTATCGTCTTGTGTGGCGCAGGATGCGGGAACGGCTCAGCACGTGGTTGTGTTGCATGCGGCGCGGATGCTGGATGTTGCTGCGGGAAAGATTGTGACTCCGGGTGAGGTGCTTGTAGAGGGGGAGAAGATTGCTGCGGTGGGGGCTCGTGTGGAACGGCCTGCAGGGGTCGAGGTGATCGATCTTGGCGATGTGACGTTGATGCCCGGATTGATCGATGCTCATGTGCATTTGTTTCTGCATCCGGGAACGGAGGATCTGCAGACGGTGCAGGAGAGCGTGGCAGAGAGGACGTTGATTGCTGCGGGAGCGGCAAAAGCGGACTTGATGGCGGGATTTACGGCCGAGCGGGATATGGGCAGCGAAGGTGCGGGCTGCGCAGATGTTGCGGTAAGGAATGCGATCAACTCGGGGTTGATTCCGGGGCCGCGGATGAGGATGAGTTGCAATGCGATCGATTTGACCGGCGGACATGAGGATGCGATTGGGTATAACCCGGCGCAGAAGGTGCTGTCGAATGCGGACTATGCCGATTCGAGTGACGAGATTGTGAAGGTAATGCGGGAGCAGCGCAAGGGAGGTGCGGATTTTACGAAGGTCTATGAGACGGGACGGGATTCGTTCCGGGATGGTGGGTTCAGTACGCCGTATCAGTACACGGAGGCGGAGTTGGCTGCGGCTGTGAAAGAGGCTGAGAGAGTGGGTGGTGGTGTGGGCTCGGGGCGCGGGGTTGCGGTGCATGCGACTGGTGAGCCGGGGACAGGGTTTGCGGTGAAGGCTGGTGTGGCGTCGGTGGATCATGCGTATCAGCTGAGTGATGCGACGATGAAGGCGATGAAAGAGAAGCAGATCTATGCGGTGCCTACGTTTGCGATCGCTGAGTACTTTGCGGATCATGCGGCGACGCCGGCGCGAGCGGAGTGGGATCGAAAGGAGCAGGTCTACCATGCAGCGGAGTTCAAGAGGCAACTGGCCGCAGGGGTGCCGATGGCTGTGGGCAGCGATGTGGGGCCGTTTCCGCATGGGACGCAGGCACGGGAGTTGGAGTTGATGGTTGAGTTTGGGATGAAGCCCGTCGCAGTGCTACAGGCTGACCTTTTGAATGGAGCGAAGCTACTGGGCTGGGGTGGATTGATCGGGGAACTGAAGGCGGGATATTACGCAGATGTAATTGCAGTGCCGGGAAATCCGCTGGAGGATATCTCGGTGGTGAAGAAGGTAGTGTTTGTTATGAAGAACGGGGTTGTTTATAAGCAGTAACGATTTTCGGGATGAGTTGTTTACGAAGGCGATCGGCTTGATCACTGTGAGGCTCTATTCGCGCGTTGCGTGCTGAGCTTTATCGGATGGGGGTAGGTGATGAGATATCCTTGAGCGAGCGCTATTGTGATGAGACGAAGATGATCGCAACAACGCAGGAAGGTTTGGTTTGACCAGTACTATTGTTCCCACAAAGGCGTCCCGCGAAGGCCGGCGGCTACAGTTTCTGGATGCTGCCCGTGGAATTGCCGCCTTCGCCGTCATGGTGCAGCATTCCTTTGAAGCGACGGTTCCGTCTTATCTGGCATGGTCGGTTCACCATGTGAACTTTGGCGCTTTCGGTGTGGTGATGTTCTTTCTAGTCAGCGGTTTCATTATCCCTGTCAGTATCGATCGAGCTGGGAAGCTGACGTTGTTCTGGGAGAGCCGTTTTTTCCGTCTCTACCCAATGTACTGGGTGAGCCTGATTGCGACGTTGGGCCTGGGATATTTCAAGTTGATTTCGCTGGCGCCTCAGTTTTTTAGCCATCCGATCACAATGTCTCTCGTAAACGTCACGATGTTTCAAACGTTCTTACATGTTCCCGATGCGCTCGGCGTTTACTGGACTCTATCGCTTGAGCTGCTGTTCTATATCGTTTGTTCGGTTCTGTTTGCCGCGGGATGGTTGCGCCGGTCGCTTTTGTGGGCATGGATGGCAGTTGGCACAATGGCATGTTCTGCTCTGACCCTCGGATTAGTATTTCATCGCTCGTTGCCAGCGGGACGGCTTGGGCTGCTTGTAACAGCGTTTGTAGGCACCGCAATCTATAACGCCTACACCGATCAGATGAATAAGAAAAATCTTTACAGTTTGCTTGCCGGATTGCTGCTGGCGCTTCTAATTAGTTTCTGGTTTCGGTTTCAGGTTTACCCATCGACGGCTGAGGCGGAAGGATGGAATCTGGTAGGAGTTTCTGTGTCGTGGGTACTGGCGTATGCCGTGTTCGGGATTTTACTAATGCTTCGTGATCGAGAATTTCCAAAGTGGATTCTGTGGATTGGCCGGATCAGTTACTCGCTCTATCTTGTGCACGGGCTTGTTCTGTTTCTCCTCCCGAAGAGCCTAAATCCAGTGGTCTTCGCTGTTGCGGTAGCGGGATTGTCCATAGCGATCTCGGGCCTTACTTACGAGTTTGTGGAGAAGCCCGCTATTGCTTTTCACCGCGATCGGATGAAGGCGCTTCGCTCGAGGCCGGAACCTAGTCTTTCTGCCCGGTAAGCGAGATTTTCTCAATGTTGCGTGAGAGCATTCGTCGGGCGTAACGTGATTCCACCTTCAGCGGACGGTCTCGATCCCATTCTTCGTGGCGCTAGTAATTTTATTAGTTTTCGTCAGGTGTCAATTCTTAGATACTAATCACAATCGATCAGACGATCCGCTTTTTGTTGGTTAAGGGCAGGATCGGAATTAATGATCTTCATCTTTCAAGGATCACAATGTCTAAAGACCGACCCGTAGTTGGAATTGACGGAGTTGCGCTTCCAATCCTGCCGCCTGAGCGCGATGCGCGCGTCTGGGCTCGGCTTGTGCGAGTGATGTTTTATCTCCCGGGATTTATGGCGCTGCTTCTTATTAAATCGGGAGAGCCTTCGAGCTTCGGGATTACGGTGGAGCTTCTGATGTTGTCAAGCGGAGCGGCGATTATAGGTGGCCTGTTCATTGGCGCGCAGTCGTCTGGCGCTGGCGCGGATCCTTCGTCGAAGGTGGGCACGTGGAGCGGGTCGCTCGTGCTTGAACTGCTCGCTGTGGTTCCGTTCTTATGTGCGGTACCGCCGCTGTTTCATGAACTAGCGCACAGCAGGCTACTACACACTCTGGCACCGGGCGCTGTCGACGTCTCTTTGGGGGCCTCTGAGATTTTGCCGGCGGTAGCGATCGTGCCCTTCATGGTTTACGAACTCGCCGGGTTTGGCACGCTGCACTTCATCGTGTCGAAGCCGATGAATTGGATCATCAACATGGGAGTCCTCTGCCTGATCATTGGCGGTTATATCTCTAACCTTAAGGATGCTTTCGATTTTGAAAGAAAGTTTGATGGAGCTTTGGTCGCCGCCATGACGATCACGGTATTTTATGGGGTGCTCAAATTAAAGCGATTGCAGACGGCTTACGATGCGGATCGTCCGCCAAAGGCTCCAAAAGAATAGATTGGCTTACAGCAAGCGACAGCCAATCTATTTTGCGGCGAGTGTTGCTCTCGACGAGAGGTTTGGCCGACGATACGCGCGTGCAAGCTGTTCGGTCAGGGGATAATGACCAACTCAGCGTTCGTCTGGCCGCACATTCCATAGATAGCCCCCGACATACAGGCGCCCGCGGAGTATTTGTAACATCCGGGCGTCTTTGCCACGACGGAGACGGCGCGATCGGTGCCGCCGATAATGGCGCCTCCGGGGTCAAACGGAGACGTGTCGCCAACGTCGACAACGAAACCTATATTTTTGCCGGTGCTCTTCCACTGGACCGTCGTTCCTGCTTTTACACAGAAGAGCGAATTGCTCTTAGCGTTTGGGATGTCGGGCGTTGACGAGGCCGCATTGGAGGTTCGTTTCACGTCGACAGAACACGGTGAGGAAGCGGAGCCACAGGTATTGGCTGCGTTGCACAACTGCGCGGGTTTTGCCTCGGAGCATCCGTACTTATTGCTCTTCGACTGGGCTATTGCAGAGGTGGACAGCATAACTATCGGTAACAACAGAGAGGTACATTTGCTTCGAAAGCAACGATTCGTTGTCATAGTTTGCCTCAAGAGTTCGGATCAGTCACAGCAGCGTCCCGATGATTTCGACAGAATCATTTGCATGGCAAGAAAAGTAAGCTCTTCCGCTAATTGACGCCTGCGGTTCCTGCCCAATCGAGGAGGTCGGAGAGCCTCCAGGGGTTCTGACTCAAATCAAGTTGCAACTGGCCCTCCTTGTTCAGGATCAATTGTGCTTCTGGATAGAGGACTCCTGTGCTCTTGCTCTTGTCCTGGTCGTTGAGTTCAAGGACGCCAGCGGTGAGGTTGAAAGACTGCGACTGAGTGTCGAAGAAGGCTTCTCCAAAACGGATCTGCCGGTTGGTGACGAAGACGATCTTTCGTCCGGTGGGCGTCGGCGTCATCTTGATGTATGCACAGTCATAACCGAGTGTTCCGGTGATTTCAACGTGCCCTACGGCTTTCATCTTTTGGAGGGCATTGACAAGCCCCTGATTTTGGCCCTTATCATATGCTTGTACCAGGGTGACCCGATCGGCAGGCGTTGAAAACTCGTAGATGTTTAAGGTGACGCCGATGTTTTGGCCCATTTGAGTGCCCGTCCCAAAGGCTTGAGCCTCGATGGTCTCAGTCTTGTCGCGGGCGAACCCGGGATGAGTGGCAAGTATGGCGATGCCGAGTACGACGAGGCTCTTGGCAGTAATTCTAGAAATTTTTGAGTAAACCGACATATCTCTTCTCCCGATCTGCAGCAATTTGGAGGTGATCTGCTGTTTCATGGGGAGTCTACGAACATTTACGGGCGACGCAAATTAGCAAAACTACTCGTTTCTGAAAAAAAATGCGCCAGGCGACTATGAATCCACAACGACAGAGGTTCGCGTAGTCTCGAGTTTATGGCCGGAAGGGCAGTCAGATCACGTCCTCGAAAGCCGCAACCGGTGGTTCATATATTTTTATTTGCCAACTTCTGCGTATTCGCTCAGATAGTAAGTATGGGCATCAGAAGTGATTCCAAAAATGTTGACACTATCAATTCGCACGAGTATAAATCTAGTCTCACCCAGGGCCAGGTTACTCAAAATAAGTTAAAACTCGATCTAATATTCGAGATACCACTTAGCTGCCGATACTCTTTTTTCTCAATAATCGAGATTGCGCTTCCCCATGCCTCTGAAAAATATATTCAGGAGATCAGCTTTGAGAGAACAACGACCAGCTGCACGTATTCTGATCGCCGATGACCATCAGCTTCTAGCTGATGCATGCAAAAATCTCCTGGAGCCGGAGTTCTCAGTGGTTGGCATTGTTAACGACGGCCGTGATCTGGCAGACGCAGTTGCGGCGTCCAAACCGGACATCATCCTTCTCGATATTTACATGCCCCGCTTGAATGGGCTGGATGCGGGTGAGCAAGTCAAAAAGAAAAATCCTGGTATTAAGTTAGTGTTTCTTACGATGACGCTGGCCGCCGATGTGGCAGCGGAGGCGTTTCGTCGTGGTGCTTCGGGTTATGTTCTCAAACAGTCGGCTGGCACTGAGCTTTTGCTCGCGGTCCGTAAGGTCAATCGCGGAGAGTCTTATCTTTCACCGCTTGTTGCGAAGGAAACAGTCACATTTCTCCTTAATAAAAGAGAGCCTTTCACGGACGAGAAGCGTATTACGCGAAGGCAGAGCGAAATACTGCAGCTACTGGCGGAAGGGCTTTCGATGAAGCAAGTAGCTAGTATCATCGACGTGAAACCAGGCACGGTCGCTTTCCACAAATACCGGATGATGGAGACCCTTAACATCAGCACCAACGCTGAACTTTTGGGATATGCAATTAAACATCAGATGGTAGCTTCGTAATTTTCTAGCATCTGCTCTTCGGATGTTAAAGATCCTTCTACTTACGAGAGAAGTTTAACTCTGCTGTAGTAGCTCGTCCGACCCGTTCCCAAACAGATCATGGAAGTGACGCACAGCCAAGGTTGTCGCGACCTCGTGTCTCCCGATTTGCCAAAAGTTTAAGGGTTACCTAATACATTTGATAGTTACCGTTGACCCTGGATGTTTGAATAATGTCAACGTACCGCCTATTTATCGCGGATAAGGCTGTTGTACGGCGAGAGGTGCGATGCAAGATTTAGAAAGGCAACTATGAAGATCCGAGCCGCGCAATGCTTGCTTTTGATCTGTTTCCTGGCGGCTGGCCGATATGGTGATTCACAAGAGAGCCCTAAACTTGTCAAAAAGGATCGCCCAAAGCTTGGTCTCGTTCTCGAGGGCGGCGGCGCGTTAGGGCTTGCTCATATCGGAGTCATAACGTGGATGGAGGAGCATCGCATTCCCGTTAGCTATGTAGCGGGAACGAGCATGGGTGGACTGGTCGGTGGAATTTACGCGACTGGTCGCTCTCCTGCTGAGGTCAGGGAACTCATCAACGGCATCGACTGGGATCAAGTA
Organism: Tunturiibacter lichenicola; assembly: GCF_051013355.1. Classification (GTDB taxonomy): domain Bacteria; phylum Acidobacteriota; class Terriglobia; order Terriglobales; family Acidobacteriaceae; genus Edaphobacter; species Edaphobacter lichenicola_F. The sequence continues at coordinate 4,563,352 of NZ_CP132944.1, forward strand.
TTGAGTGGAGTAATTCCATTTCCAGACTTGTCCTTTCGGCGTAAGCAAGATGCTCACGAAGTGCCGGGGTCACTCGAATTTGGCTTGCGTGACGGGCTGCGGTTTCCTTCGGGGTTCAACACAGGTCAGGAAGTTAATCTAGTCCTAGATCGTGTTGCACTTCCATATTCGGAGATTTCTAGTTTCAACGATCTCCCGATACCGTTTGCGTGTGTGGCCAGCGATCTCATCACTGGCAAGCCACATGTCTTCCGCGATGGTTCCCTCGCGTTTGCTATGAGATCGACTATGTCACTACCGGGCATCTTCACGCCGGTTCGATCTGGAAAACATCTCTACGCAGATGGCTTCCTGCTCGACAATCTTCCGATAGACGTCGGCAAAGAGATGGGAGCCGATGTGGTGCTTGGAGTTCATCTAGAGACTGCTCCACTGGATCCTAAGACGGACTTGTCAAGCTTCGGCGTGCTGGGCCAATCCATCTCCGTTATGTCCGCTGTGAATGTCCTTCGTTCGATGGAGCAGGCCGATATCCTCCTAACAGTTCCGCTGCAAAAATACAGCACACTTGACTACAACAAGGCCGACGCGATCATTAAAGTGGGCTACGATGCGGCGGCCGCGAAGGCTTCCGTGTTATCTGCTTTTTCGGTGAGTGAAGCTGAGTGGGAGGAATATATTGCGGTTCGCAATTCTCGACGGAAGACTACACCAACGCCAAAATTTGTTGAGGTTGTGGGCGCTACCTCACCTGCAATGGCACAGGCGATGGAGAAGCAGATGTCTCCACTTGTTGGCGTGCCAGTAGACCCGAAGAAGGTGGACGATGACATGATGGCGATCGTTGGCCAGGGCCGCTTCTCTACTTCCACTTATTCGATGGTTGAAAAGAACGGCGAACAAGGGCTGCAAGTCCAGACCGAGCAAAAATCTTATGCTCCGCCCATCGTGCGTCCTCTCATCTTGATTGATGGCTCGGATTACAACAATGTCCTCTTTAGCATTGGAGCCAGGATCACTTTTATGGATGTAGGGAGCTATCGGTCAGAGTTGCGCACCGACGTGGTTCTCGGATCACAATATCTTTTGTCGGGCGAGTATTATCATCCGCTTACTACAACGAGTAACTGGTTTATCTCGCCCCGAGTTGGATTAAATAGCAACCAATTTAATATTTATTCAGGTGACACTCTGCAGGCCAGCTACCGTATACGTCAGTACCTCGGCGGCCTAGATGCCGGATACGCATTTGGGAGAACGGGCGAATTCAGGCTAGGCTACGAAGGCGGCTATGAGAGAACTCGTCCGGAGATTGGTAACGTGCCTGTGCTCCCGACGACTGCTGGGGCAACCGGGGACGTCAGGATCCAATACCAGCTCGTTACACTTGACGATCCCGTCATCCCTCGCTCTGGCACCAGCCTGCTGATGTACACGAAAGGGTACAACACGAATCCCGCCGCGCCGGGGCCCTTTCCTTTATCTGAGATACAGGCTCAGCATTTCTTCCGTCTGAGCGCTCCGACGTCTGTTTTTGTTACCGCCGCAGGCGGCAGCAGCTATGGCTACAAGACTGGAATACCGACGTTCTCTCTCGGCGGTTCGCGTCAGTTGGTTGCGTGGAGCACGAATGAATTGCTTACGAATCAATATTTTCTTGGGCAACTGGGCTATATTCGGCAGTTGGCGAAGCTACCGCCGTTTTTAGGCAGTTCGATTAACCTTCTAGGCGTATTTGAGGTAGGGAAGACATACAAGCTTCCCAACTGGGTCAGCCCACCAAACCTCCCACTGGATGGTGCAGCAGGGATTCTCGTGAACACGATCTTTGGTCCGGTGCTGATTGCCGGTTCCGTTGGCGACTACGGCCATGCGCGCTTCTTTTTCCGAATTGGTAGGGTCTTCTAAGCTTTAATACATCGCACCAAATCGATGGGTGAGTAGTTCACGATTGATGTCCAAGGTCCGAGAGTACACTGGATCGCGTTTTTCTAATTGATGTACTTTTTGGCGTAAGCGCTGGTTCGCTCGACGCGACTAACGATGCGCGCCTACCATCGTTTGGTTTGCGAAGCGGTGGGTGGAGCATTGGATGCAAACCGACCTCCGCTGAAAACAGTATCAATGGCCCGGATAAGATCTTCAGTCACGCGAGACTTAAAGACGTAGCCGAACGCACCGAGGTCAAACGCAGCACTCACAAAATCAATATCTTCATGTACTGTCAGGAAGATTATCTTCACAGGGGAACCGATGTCTTTTAAGCGCTTTGCGACTTCGAAGCCAGTCAGATCACCTAAAGAGACATCCAAAATGGCAAGGTCAGGGCCGAGCATGGCGATCTGATCTAAGACAGAAGCGCCGTTAGAAAGAGCCGCCACGACTTTATACTCCGTTTGCAACATCTCTACGAGAGTTGTCAATAAAGCAGGGTTGTCATCTGCTAACAGGAGCGCCGGGGATGCCACAATCTCTGTCATCATGGATGAAATTCCTGTGTATGGCTCCGCGAATCATTACTATATTTCCACTCGAAGTAGGTATCTACTAGCAAAAGTACGGGTAATCGAGTGCGAATCTACCTACAGTTCAAACTTGTCGACGGATGCTTTGTATAAGATCACCAGTCTTAGAAGATTGATTCCTGGATGTTGGCTAAAGCTTTTAGGTGTTCTTAGACTTAGCTTTAGCTCTGCGAGTAGTATGTGGGACAATCGATGTCTGTTCGACACTCGATATTGGGTAACCACCGCGTGGAGTTAGCATGCAAAGTGGGGATAGATACGCATAAGTTAGGCGGAGGCGTTGATCTTGTACGACTATTCACGCATTCCTGCATCTGGCCGAAGTTGGACGCATCGTATTGTGTTTCTGCTTAGCTGCTGTTCGCTCTGGCAGATGACGGCCACAGCTTGTGGCGAGCAAAGTCGTCGTGCCCCGGTGTTCTATGAGGCGGGGCGGTGGTCAACTACTACAGATCGTGCAGATCGCGAGATACGGACCACCTATCACGCAGGGTCAGAAGAACATGACTCGCCGAGCGATGGGGTCGTGCTCAACCGTGAGCCGTCGGTGATACAGGCGTATGGGCGCTATGTGTTTGGTGGGCTGGTTCTTTTATTTGGGCAGCTGCTGTTGATCCTCCAGTTGTTGAGCCAGAGGGCAAAAGAGAGAACAATCAGGCGGCATCTGCATGAAAGCGAGGCTCGGCTTCGTGAGGCTCAGAGTATTGCTCGATGCGGTAGCTGGGTATGGGACATTGCGAAGAATGAGGCACATTGGTCTGACGAGATGTATCGCATTCTCGGGTGGAGTTTGGGAGACGTTCCTCCGGCAAACCGTACGCTACCCGTGGGTGATGGAGCGCAGTATGCAGCGAAGATGAAGAGGGTCTCTGAGATAGATCTGAGCTACAGCGAGGAGTATCGGGTTGTACGGCCTAATGGGGAAGAACGAATTGTTGTGGAGTCGGGACAGCCTAGGTACGACTCTCAGCAGAGACCTCTGTTCGTCGTGGGAACGTTGCTCGATGTTACGGAGATGCGGCTCGCGGTGCAGGCGTTACGTGAGAGCGAGGAGCGCTTTCGTATGATGGCGGATGGTGCTCCAATCATGATGTGGATGTCTGGCGTCGACCGACTTTGCACGGACTTCAATCGGAGCTGGCTCAATTACACGGGGCGTTCGATCGAGGAGGAGGTGGGCGATGGATGGGCGACCGGTGTCCACCCAGATGATTTGCAGCGATGTTTGAAAGTTTACGGTGATGCGTTCGACGCGCGAGTGGCCTTTTCTATGGAGTATCGTCTGCGGAGATACGACGGCCAGTACCACTGGATCAGTGATGATGGCTCGCCTCGGTTTCTGAGCGATGGAACCTTCGCCGGTTATATCGGGTGTTGTTTTGATATTCACGATCGTAAGGCGATGGAGACGTCCAGAGTTGAGTTGGCCCGTCGTCTGATGGGAGCGCAAGAGGCGGAGCGTAGCCGCATCGCTCGAGAGCTTCACGATGGCATTGGCCAGGAGATCGCTTTGCTTAGTATCCAGATGCAACGGGCTTCGGCGTCGATGTGGCCAAAGTCGGATTCCAAAGACAACGAGATGCAGCAATTTAGTAACAAACTGGCGGCGATAGGCGTACATGTGAGTCATCTGTCTCATAAGTTGCACTCCTCCGAACTGGAGTATCTGGGGCTGGCGGTTGCAATTACGAAGCTGTGCCGGGAGTTCTCTGAAGAGTACCCAATCAAGGTCTCGTGTGCTTGCAGGAATATCCCCAAAGACCTGAATAGCGACATAGGACTTACTTTTTTGCGAATTGTGCAGGAGGCTCTGCACAATGTCGCAAAACACAGCGGCGCCAAGACAGCGCATGTTGAAGTAACCGGGACGAGTGAGGAGATTGGCCTTAGTGTTTATGACGATGGCGTTGGCTTTGACGTTCCACGGTCGAAGACTGCCGCAGGTCTGGGGCTTGTGAGTATGCGCGAGAGGATATATCTACTTGGCGGTGTGCTTACGATCGATTCTGCGATGGGGGCGGGAACAACCGTGCGTGCCTTGGCTCCATTGGCAGCGGTTTCGCTGCAGACGCTGGACGCGTTATGAGATTTTTTGGGAGCAATCGTCAATAGGAAGTGGCGATGTGACGATTCCGCGATGGATTGACTGGCTATCATTGCGCTATCGATGAGCACAGCGACAGCCCTCCGTGTCGCAGGTTAAATCTGCCTACTGCGTTTAAGAAACGTCGATTTTTTAGGAGCTCCACTGCTCGTCGGCGGATGGGCCATAGAGGGCGGGGACTGGGATGTCGTTGAGGCGGAGATAGACGCCGAGCTGCGCGGTGTGGTGGACGAGGTGGTTGAAGAACATCTGGCGGAAGGCGAGCGTGCGTGGGCCGTTGGAGATGATTTGCTCGCCGTAGCTGAACTTCCAAGGTGCCGCGAGAGCTTCGTCGGAGGCTGCGGCGATTGCGTTACGGCAGGCTGCTGCACCTTCGTCGAGTTTATTGAGGCAGGCCTGACGGGATTCAAAGACAAAGGAGGTCTGCGGGCGCGTGGGCTTGGCGAGGTCCATGCCGTCGTCGAGGATGATGTAGGAACCGAAGAGGGGGAGGGAGGCGCAATGTACGGCCAGTTTGCCGAGAGGCATCGACTTGTCATGACACTTCCAATCGTTTTTGCCTTCGGGGACCCGCTCGAGGGTGCGGCGGGTGTTGGAGATCTCGACGTCGTAGTCCTGGAGGAGAATTTCGGCGATGGTCATTTGTGGCTCCTTCTGTCTAGGAGGGAAGGATACTCGAACTGAGTGGGAGGAGGATGAAAGCAAAGGCGAAATGCGGAGAGAACGGGTTTCTCTGATTAGGATTTCAGGCAACGATCATGAGGTCACGTTGTGCGAGGAAGGAGAGCGGTCTCGCTTCGCTCGATAACCCACCCTTTGCGGTGAGATTGCAAAGGATGGGCCACCCGTTGTTTATTTGGGGAGCTAGAGGCCGGTGATGTTGAAGCCGCAGTCGACGAAGGTGATTTCTCCTGTGATGCCGCTGGCGAGGTCGCTGGAGAGGAAGAGGGCGGTGTTGCCGACTTCGAGGGCGTCGACGTTGCGATGGAGTGGGGCGCGCTGTTCGACGGCGGTAAGGATGGTGGTGAAGTCGCTGATGCCTCGGGCGGCGAGGGTTTTGATGGGCCCGGCGGAGATGGCGTTGACGCGAATTTTTTTCGTGCCCAGGTCGGAGGCGAGATAGCGAACGGCGGCTTCGAGTCCCGCTTTAGCTACTCCCATGATGTTGTAGTTGGGGAACACCTTTTCTGCGCCGTAGTAAGTGAGAGTGAGGATGGAGCCGCCTTCGGCCATGAGAGGCTCTGCGGCACGAGCAAGCGCGATGAGGGAATAGACGCTGATGTCGTGGGCCATGCGGAAGTCTTCGCGGGGAGTTCGCAGGACATTGTTTATTTTCATATTGGGCGCGAATCCGATGGAGTGGACGAGGATGTCGAGCTTGCCATAGACGTTTTTGAACTGCTCGAAGACGGCGTCGATGTCGGCGTCGATGGAGACGTCGCAGCGGAAGGTTTTGGTGCCGGGGAGATCGGCGGCGAGCTCTTCGGCTTCGCGCTGGAGACGCTCGCTCTGATAGCAGATGGCAAGGGTGGCGCCGGCTTCGGAGAGCTTCTGGGCGATGGCCCAAGCGATGCTGCGTTTGTTGGCGAGGCCGAAGACGACGGCGACTTTGCCTTTGAGATCGATCATGTTGTTGAGTGTCTCCTGTTCTTTTATGCAGGTTTGAGGATATCAGTGGAGGGTGGGGTGTGGGTTTGAGCGGAGTGGCGAAGTGGTAAAAGCGGCCTCGCTTCGCTCGATAAACCACCCTTTGCGGTGAAGCTGCAAAGTATGGGCCGCCCGGTTTTTCTGGCTGCGTGAGGATGGATGGGCCACCCGGCGTTCAGGTTGGGGCGTCCGGAGTTGGGGCTACCCGGAGTGGGCGCTGATGAACTTCTTTTATAGTGGAGGCGGTGGTTGAGGAGGCTTTTGGATGTCGGAGTTTTCGCGGAGAAGGTTTTTGCAGGCAAGCGGTGGGTCGGCGATGGCGGCGGTGTTACCGGGGGCAATGATGCTTGGTCAGGAACAGACGGGGCAGACTGCAGCGAGTGGAGATCGGGTGCGGTTTGCGAGTATCGGCGTGGGGATTCAGGGATCTTCACTGCTGCGGGCTGCTGTGACGCTTCCTCAGGCACAGTGTGTGGCGGCGTGCGATCTGTATGACGGGCGGCATACGCTGGCCAAGGAGATCGCCGGGCCGCAGGTCAAGACGACGCGGCGGTATCAGGAGATTCTGGATGACAAGAATATTGAAGCTGTGATCGTCGCGGTGCCGGATCACTGGCATAAGCAGATTACGGTGGATGCAATTCGTGCGGGGAAGGATGTGCACTGCGAGAAGCCGATGGCGCACACCATTGGCGAGGGCGAGGAGATGGTCGCCGCGGTGAAGGCGAGCAAGCATTTTGTGCAGGTGGGTTCGCAGCGGGTGAGTTCGCAGGTGTTTAAGAAGGCGAAGGAGCTGTACGACAGCGGAGCGATTGGTGAGGTGCATCAGGTGGAGTTGCAACTGGGCAGAAACTCGCCCGGTGGGGCCTGGGTGTATCCGCCACCGCTTGATCTGTCGCCGGAGACGCTGGACTGGGTGACTTGGCAAGGGACGGTTGCGAAGAAGGCGTTCGATCCGATTGCGTTTGCGCGGTGGCGTGCTTTTCATGAGTACGGCACGGGGATGGCGGGGGATCTGATGGTGCATCTGCTGACAGGAATGCAATTTGTAACCGGCATCAACGCAATTCCGGATAAAGCGTATTCGGCTGGCGGAATCTATCGGTGGAAGGATGGGCGGAATATGCCGGATCTGATGGTGACGACGTTCGAGTACGGCAATGTGCCGGTGACGGTGCGGTTGACGCTGGGGACAGAGACGCCGGAGGTGACGCGGATCATGGGGCCGAAGGGAGTGATTGAGGTTTCGAATACCAATCAGGTGACGCTGATCCCTGAGCTTGGGGTGGATCGGTCGCCGGCGTATGGAATCAATGGGTTTCCGGCGGCGATGCATGCGGCGTATGAGAAGCAGTGGCATGCTGAGCACGATGCGTTTCTTGCTGAGCATCCTCTGGATGACACGATGACGTGGAAAGGGCCTTCGTGGGACGAGTTGAGACCGCATCTGGCTACGTTTTTTGATGCGGTGCGGTCGAGGAAGCCGGTGGTGGAGGATGTCGTGTTTGGGCATAATGCGGCGGCTGCTTGCCACATGGCGAATGCTTCTTACTTTGAGAATAAGGTGGTGTTTGGTAAGGGATAATTATCGGAGTTCGATGGAGACGCGGCGTGGAATAGATTGCGCTAATGAGACCAGTAACTCGCTCGTCGCGAAAGGAGTTCGCCAGCTTCGGAAGCTTTCTGGCTTTTGTTCTCGCTTTGCGCGACGAGCTTCAGGCCCCGAGCTGTGATGGTTCCGGTGAAGACTCCATCGCAACTTTCGTCCCGCGTGTGTACCGTGAATTGGATTTGATTGCCATTGATTGATACAGGCACGAAGACTGGATCGCTTGGCGCGCCTTGGGAGCACTGAAAGATTGCATAGGCCGTTTGGTACTGAGGAATGATCGTTATTTCGGTGCCGACTACGTCGCCGGTTTGGGCAATGTAGTGCATGCTGCTGAATGTTCCGAAGGCTGGACCATGACGCTGATCGGGGGTTGATTGTGCTTGTGCTGAGGTTGCGAGGACAACAAATAGAGCAAACGAGGATCGTTGTACTAAGACGCTCACACTTTCTCCTGTATTTCTCTGCTGGGGGTAGTGGTTCTGCTAGTTGAGTGTGAGCCAGTCGTATTGGGCGTCGGTGAGGGGGACTACGGAGAGGCGGAACTGCCGGAACATGATGGAGTCTTTGAAGATTGCGGCGGCGCGGATGGCGTCGAGGGGCTTCTCTGTCTTGAGGCGCTTGACAGGCTGGATGCGCACCTGCGGGTTTTTCGGATCTGTGGCGTCGACTGAGACTACCTTTGCTGTGCCTACGGCTGCTTTGCCGACGACGGAGTGGTAGATGACGAGCTTGTCACCTTTTTTCATGCCGCGAAGATTGAGGAGGGCCTGGTTGTTGGAGATGCCGTCCCAGGTGGTCTCGCCGTCGCGCTCGAGGTCTTCGAAGGAGTATTTGGTGGGTTCGGTTTTGAGCAGGTAAGGCATGATCTTTTCTCTCCCTTTTTATAAGTTAGTTTAGCCGCCCAGGTCGACGAGGTTCACTTCGGTGACGGGTTGACCGAGGAAGTTAGAGCCTAAGCGCTGGAATTTTTCGATGGAGTCGGTGGCGTAGAAGGTGGTGGTGGGGTGGTCTATCGTGGCTGGGTTCGGGAAGTGCTCAGTGACTAGCGCGGCGGTGGCGCGGGCGGTGGCAGCGGCGGAGTCGATGATGGTGAGGGGGTGGTTGATGGAGGCGAGGGTGCGGTGGATGGCTGGTTCGATGAGTGGGTAGTGGGTGCAGCCGAGCAAGAGGGTTTGGGTCGCGGGGGCGGACGCTAGCGCCTCGGTCAGGTAGATCTTCAGGACGTCGTCGGTGACGGGGTGGTTCGTCCAGCCCTCTTCAACGAGTGGGACGAGGAGGGGGCAGGCTTTTTCGCAGGCTTCGAGGCCGAGCGCGTTGAGGGCGTGGGTGTAGGCGTGGGATTGAACAGTGGCTGCAGTGGCCAGGACGAGGACGTGATGGGGTGCGTCGGGGGTTGGTTGAGTTGAGGCGGCGAGGGCAGCGTGGGCTCCGGGTTGAACAACGCCGATGACGGGGATGGGCAGGGCTTGCTGGATGTCTTCGAGGGCGAGTGCGGTGGCGGTGTTGCAGGCGATGACGAGGAGGTCTGCGCCTTGCTCGTGGAGGAACTTTGCGCTGGAGACGGCGTAGCGGGCGATGGTCTCGCGGGACTTGGAGCCGTAGGGGAGGCGGGCGGTGTCGCCGAGGTAGATGTAGTGGGCGTTGGGGATGAGCGGGAGGAGCGCGCGGAGGACGGTGAGGCCGCCGAAGCCTGAGTCGAAGACGCCGATAGTGAGGGGTTTTGTAGTGGTTGGCGGCTGGGTTTGGTTCGTGCTTTCGGTCATCTTGCCTTCGATTATGGTCCGTCGGTTGGGGGGACTGGATGGGTGGTGGTGTCGGTTGCGGGGTAGGTGCGGAGGAGGTCGGCATGGCCGGCGAGAGTGTCGTGAGGCTGGCCGTCTACCAGGAAGCGAATGGAGGTGACCTGGGGTAGAACGGCGTGGAGGGTGCCGATGATCGATTGCACGGTGAGGGCTTCGACCAGGACGCCGGAGGGGTGGTTATCGATGAAGGAGCCGCGGAGGTTGACGACTGCCAGCTCAGTGATCTTCTGCGGGTTGGTTTGGGCTGGCTCGCTGAGTAAGAAGACGTCGTCGACGGCGGGGCCGCTTTGGAGTGGATGAGCGGAGGCGGGCTGGGCGTAGCCGGTGAGGAGATGGTCGAGGAGGGCGCGGGCGCGGACGGTGGGCTCCTGGGGGAGCGCGAGGGATTTGATGGTGGGAGTGATGGAGGCGTCGGCGTCGTTGGCGACGTAGAGGGTGACGTCTTCGGTGTTGGCGGTGGTGGGGGCGGCGATTGGTGTCGCGTCGTTGAGCGCGGCGAGGCGCTTGTGGGCCTGCTGGCAGCCGTGGAGGAGGAAGGCGGCCATGAGGAGGATGCCGGCGATGAGGCTCCAGAAGAGGATGCGCTGGTAGCGGGGGATCATCGTGGGGCTCCTGCTGTCAGTTGGCGGCTGCGCCAGGAGTTGAGGCCGGCTGCGATTGCCTGGGCGATCTGTTGCTGGTAGTTGGCGTCGGTGACGGGGGTGGTGTCATCGTCGTGGGTGAGGGGGGCGATCTCGATGGCTATGGCGGGGCAGGTGAGGTTGTCGAGGGGGCGGATGGAGGCCCGGGTGACGAGGACGGGAAGTTTGCTGTGGAGCAGGGCGAGACCGACTTGGTTGGCGAGGGCCAGGCTTTGGGGGATGGAGGCTGCCTGGGCGGTGTTCCACGGGATGGGGTGGTGGGCGTCGGGGTCGTAGGTGTCGTCGGGCGGCGGGAGCTCGGAGGTGATGAGGTGGATGCCGTTGCCGCTGTCAGTGCCGTGGAGGATGATGCAGGCGGTGGGGTGGGCGTGGTTGGCTATCTCGGCGCGCTGGTCGGTGGTGAAGGTGACAGTGGGGTCGGATTCGTGGGTGGAGATGATGGAGAAGCCGGTGGTGGCGAGGATGGCGCGGAGACGGGCTCCGAATGCCATGGTGAAGGATTTTTCGGAGAGGGTGTCGGTTAGTTTGGCGCCGGGGTCCGGGCCTCCGTGGGCGGGGTCGATGAGGATAAGGGTGCGGGGGGTGGGTTGCTGGGCTACGGCGGCTACGCTCGTCAGGAGGACAAGGGTTAGGCGAGCGACGATTTGCTTCAGGGGGAGGGTCAAGGGTTTGTTTGGTTGCGGTTTGATTGTAAATGGATGGGTTGGGGTGTGGGTCGTCAAGGCGAAATGCGGGGGTCTCTCCACTGCGCAGCTCACGATGAGACTGTGAGCTGCTTCGGTCGAGATGACGAGCGATTTTTCTGGTCCAAAGAGATTTTGAACAACTGTCGCAAGATCAGATTGTGGGAGGGAGGAGGCTGTCTCGCTTCGCTCGATAACCCGTCCTTTGCGGTGAGACTGCAAAGGATGGGTTTCCATTGTCTTTATGGCTCTGGGAGCAGGGGCTGTAACAGCAGATTCCTCCGCTTCGCTGCGGAATGACAACAAAAAACATGCAACGGCAACGCAACTTCAACGACAGCGGCAACAGCAACAGCAACAGCAGATTCCTCCGCTTCGCTGCGGAATGACAACAAAAAAACATGCAACGACAACAGCAACATGCAACGACAATAGCAATAGCAATAGCAGCGACAATAGCAGCGACAACAGCAACGACAACGACGCCGGCAACGACTGATTTCCGCTCTGGGGTTGGTTAGTCGAGGGCGTAGATGGCTAAGCCGCTTAGGAGTTTGGGGTAGAAGTCGGTGGATTTTTGAGGCATGACGTCGCCGGAGAGGGAGATGTCGCGGAGCTGGTCGAGGGTGATGGGTTTGATGAGGAAGGCGATGTTGGCGTCGCCGGATTGGACGAGGGAGATGGCTTCTTCGGCTTCGCGGATGTAGCGTACGTTGCCGAGGCGGGTGATGGTCTCCTGATCGAGGCCGAGGAGCTTGTCGAGGATGATGCGGTGGAGTTGGACGACATCGAGCTGGGCCTGCCGGGGGGAGATGTCTTTGAGTTGGGCGGCGATGATGTCTTGCTTCGGGGTGAGGAGGTAGTTGCCGTCGCCTGTGGCGGCGAGGAATGCCGTGCCGGGAGCGGCGTTGAGGGCGGAGAGGTCCGGGGTGGCTAGTTCTTTGATGTTGAAGAAGGCGCTGGCGCGGGTGATGAAGTCGGGGGAGGAGAAGTTTTCGATGCCGCTGACGACGCGGTGAGTGGGAAGGATGGTGATGCCGGGGGCATCCATGTTGACGAAGGTCATCATCATGGCGGCTTCGGGGAAGGATGGTGCGGGAAGCATGGGGCGGGTGTCGCCGTCGGCGATGACGGAGGGCGAGCTGTCCTCGTCGTCTGGATGTGCCTGGTTGAAGGGGAGTTTGAGTTGGGCGGAACGCTCTTTCGCGTAGGCTACCGAGGTCTCGTAGCGGTGGTGGCCGTCGGCGATGATGAGTTTCTTGTCGGCCATGGCGGTTAGGAGGAGATTGATGATCTGGGGATCGGTGATCTTCCAGAGGCGGTGGACGACGTTGTACTCGTCGGTGATGGCAAGGTCGGGCGCGGTGGTGTCTGGTCCGATCATGCTGCTGACGGTTTCGCTGGGGCCGCTGGCGCCGAAGATGAGTTTCTCGGCGGTGAAGGCGGGGTCGGAGTAGAGCATGTAGATCTGCTCGCAATAGGCGCGGGTGGCCTTGAAGAGGGCGAGGCGGTCGGACTTGTGCTTGGGGAAGGTCTGCTCGTGGCGGTAGACGACCTTATCGGCGTAGTCGTAGAGGTGGCCGAGGGCGATGAAGCCGCGGCGTTCGCGCATCTCGGAGGTGCCCGGGACGGTGTACGTCTGGGAGTAGCCGTAGACGGCGGCCTCGGACTCTTCGGCGAGGATGTGGTCGCGACGCCATTCGTGGAGGGTCTGGGCGGCGCGGGTGTAGACGTTGTGGGCTTTTTCGCCGTTGGGGAGGAAGTCCTGCGGTTCGGTGTCGTTGGGCTCGTGTTTGCCGAGGATAACGCGGATGAGGTTGTAAGGGCTGGCTTCGTAGTAGCGCTGCTGCATGGCCGGGGTGATCTTGTCGTAGGGCTGGGTGACGACGTCTTCCATGTTGACGCGGGATGGGTCGTAACGGAGGGCGCGGAAGGGGTAAAGACGGGCCATGCGGTTAGGGATCTCCAGAGTTTGAATTGAACTGATTGTACGGGTTTGGCGTAAAGAGACGGTTAGGAGTGAGGGAGCGAATCCGGAAGGGTACTGAAAACGTTGAGAAGACAGGTGGGGCCGCAGAGCGGGGGTGAAATGGTGACAAAAGGGCTTGACAGTGGGTCTATTATCTGTGGAACAACGCATTGAATGCTTTTAGCGTTGGGGGCAATAGGCTCGGGTAGTTGGCTAAATGAGACGAGGCGGCAATAGCCACTGGTTATGAGGCGACTGACGAGTTGCACAAGTTGCAAAGGTGCCACGATGAACATCGATGAGCAGGGCGGGGTGATTGTCAGGTGCGGAAGGGCGGCGCGTTGGTTGACGATGCGACGTGCTGTGATGGGGCTTGTTTTATTGCTGAGCGTGGGGTTGTGTGGCGCGAGTGTTTGCGGGGCGCAGGAGAATCCGCTGGATCAGGTGGCGACACCAACAGCACCGCCGCCGCCGAAGACGCCTGAGGAGAAAAAACCGTTGTTGGAAGGTGCCGACAACGTCGCTGCGCATGCGACATCGCGACGGGATGCGCGGATACGAGTGGATGTCAATCTTGTTCTGGTGCCGGCTACGGTGACCGATCCCATGAACCGTCTGGTGACTGGGCTGGAGCGGGAGAACTTTCAGGTCTTCGACAACAATATTGGCCAGGTGATCAAGAGTTTTTCGACGCAGGATGCGCCGGTGACGATTGGGATCATCTTCGACCTGAGTGGGAGTATGTCGTCGAAGTTTGTGCGGGCGCGAAAGGCGTTGAGTGAGTTTTTGAGGACATCAAATCCGCAGGACGAGTTTTTTGTCGTGGGGTTCAATGACCGGCCTGCGGTGATAGTTGACTATACGTCGGAGGTGGACGACGTCGAGGCGAGGATGGTGATGCTGAAGCCGGAGAACCGGACGGCGCTAATTGATGCGATCTATCTGGGCGTGGATAAGTTGAAGCAGGCAAAGTATGAGAGGAAGGCTTTACTGATCATCTCCGATGGTGGGGATAATCGGAGCCGGTATACGGAGGGGGAACTGCGGCGAGTCGTTAGGGAGAGCGATGTGCAGATTTATTCGATTGGAATTTTTGATCAGTATGCGCCGACGACTGAAGAGCAGCTGGGGCCGATTCTGTTGACCGATATCTGTGATATGACAGGGGGGCGGATGTTTCGGGTGTCCGAGTTGGGTGATCTGGGGGACATCGCTTCGCGGATCAGCGCGGAGCTGCGGAACGAATATGTGATCGGATATAGGCCTTCTGAGGTGAAGCAGGACGGGAACTGGCGTAAATTGAAGATACGACTCGTACCGCCGCCGGGGCTTCCAACCCTGACGGTACACAATCGCCAGGGGTACTATGCACCTTCGCAGTAGGATTTTTTGGCCGTGGACTGCTGCGGCGGGATTCATGTTGTTAGTTGGTGGCGCGAGCGGATGGGCTCAGCAGCCAGCGGCCTCGCAGGCTCAGGTGAAACAACAACCCGGTGCGGGACAGCCTTCGCTTACTGTCGACCGTGACCCAGTGGCTTCGCCGGATCCTGATTTGCCTGTGGCAAGCCAGACTGGAGCCGCAAAAGGGGGTACGACCGGGACGATCGGACGCGAGAACGGGAAGTACACGCTGCGGCAGGATGCGTATGAGGTGCGGCTGAATGCGACTGTGCTCGATGGCAGCGGGCGCTCGGTTCAAACGCTGGGTAGAGACGACTTCCACGTTTATGAGGATGGAGTTCCGCAGACGATTGCATCGTTTCGGCATGAAGATCTGCCGGTGTCGCTGGGGCTGCTGATTGATAGTTCGGGGTCGATGTATGACAAACGGCAGGCCGTGGATAAGGCGTCGGTTGATTTTGTGAAGCTGTCGAATCCTGAGGATGAAGAGTTTCTGGTGGACTTCTCTTGGGAGGCGTTCATCGATCAGGACTTTACGAACAGCATCGACAAGCTGCAGCAGGGGTTGGGATTTATTAAGTCGAGTGGCGGGACTGCGATCTACGACGCGCTGGTCGCTTCGGCGGATTATCTCGCGAAGAATGCGAAGCATCCGAAGCAGGTGTTGCTGGTTGTGACCGACGGTGAAGATAATGCTTCGAGCGCTACGCTGGAGCAGACGATTCGCAGGATTCAGGACCTCGATGGGCCGGTGATCTATTGCGTCGGGCTGCTGTTTGGCGACGACACGGATAAGCGCGAGTCGCGACATGCGCGTCGGGTGCTTGAGACGCTGGCGGAGCAGACGGGTGGGGCGGCTTATTTTCCGAAGTCGGTGAGAGATGTGGATGCGATTGCTGCGGAGGTCGCGCAGGATATCCGGACACAGTACACGATTGCGTATCATTCGACGAAGTCGCCGACACTAGGTGGGTACCGCGAGGTGCATGTGGAGGCGAAGTCGAAGAGCTTTGGAAGGCTGTCGGTGCGGACGCGAACTGGGTACTATCCGAGGGTGGTTGCGGATGCGTCGAAGGGTGGGGACGCGGGGTTCGGTCCCGGTAAGAAGAACGAATAGCGTAGGATCGCTGGTGGCGTAGCGGGGCACCGCTGCGGATATCTCCGTCTGTCGGTACGATGGGATATGACGGTCGATCGTGTGAGGAATTGGATTGATGAAGGTAGTTGAGAATATTTTGGAGCTGGTGGGGCAGACGCCAATGGTGCGGCTGCGCCGGCTGGAACAGGCAAGCGGCGTTGAAAGTTGCGCTGAGATTTGGGCGAAGCTGGAGTATCTGAATCCAGGTGGAAGCATCAAGGACAGAGCCGCGCTTGGAATCGTGCTGGATGCAGAGCGGCGCGGTGTGTTGCAGCCGGGGGGCACGATTGTGGAGGCTACGGCAGGGAATACAGGCGTGGGTTTGGCGCTGATCGGCGTGAATCGCGGGTACAAGGTGATGTTGTATGTGCCGGAGCAGTTTGCAGAGGAGAAGTGCAAGCTGATGCGTGGGTTGGGCGCGACGGTGGTGCGGACGCCTGAGGCTGAGGGTATGGCCGGCGCGATTCAGCGGGCGTTGCAGTTTGAGAAGGAGACGCCGGGAGCGTTTGCGGCGCTGCAGTTTGAGAATCCGGCGAATCCGGACTTTCATGAGGAGACGACGGCGGCGGAGATCTGGGAGCAGATGGAAGGGCGCGTGGATGCGTGGGTCTCCGGTGTGGGATCGGCGGGTACCTTTACGGGGGTGGCGCGGTTTTTCAAGAAGAAGCGGGCGGGGATTTTGACGATTGCTGTTGAGCCGCAGGGAAGCGTGTTGGAGGGTGGAGAGCCAGGACCGCATGAGGTGGAAGGGATTGGGGTGTCGTTTATTCCGGCGACGTTTGACCGAAGTGTCTGCGACCGGGTGATGAAGGTGATGGATGAGCCGGCGCTTGCAATGGTGAAGCGGCTGGCTGCGGAAGAGGGCGTGTTTGCGGGATCGAGCGCAGGAGCGATGTTGTGCGCTGCGGTAGATGTTGCGAAGGAGCTTGGCGCGGGTAAGAGGGTGGTTACGGTGATTCCGGACTCGGCAGAGCGATATCTGTCGAAGGGATTGCTCAATTAGTTCTTCATATTTTTTAGATTGTGATTGTTGAGGTTACAAATGGCAGATACGACGAAGAGATTTGGGTTTGCAACGCGGGCGATTCACGATGGGCAGCCTTCGGATGAGATGACGGGCGCTGTGAATGTGCCGATCTATCTGACCTCGACCTACCAGCAAGAGGAGATTGGGAAGAACAAGGGGCATGAGTATGCCCGGCTGACGAATCCGACTCGAGATGCGCTGGAGGAGAACCTTCGCTCGCTGGAGGGCGGGACGAGCGCGCATGCGTTCGGCAGCGGGATGGCCTCGATTACGGCGCTCTGCACGATGATGAAGACGGGCGATCATGTGGTGTGCTCGGACAATGTCTATGGCGGGACGGGACGGCTGTTTGATTATGTGCTGACAAACTACGGGCTGACGTTTACCTATGTCGATACGAGCGTTGCGGAGAATGTGGCTGCGGCGATCACTCCTGCGACGAAGCTGGTGCATATCGAGACGCCGACGAATCCGATGATGTCGTTGACTGATATTGGTGCGGTGGCGAGGATCTGCCATGCGAAGGGCGTGGAGTTGAGTGTGGACAATACCTTCTTGTCGCCGTATCTGCAGCAGCCGATCGCGCTGGGTGCGGATATTGTGATGCACTCGACGACAAAGTTTTTGAATGGGCACTCGGATGGGCTGGGTGGCGTGCTGGTTTGCACGAAGCCCGAGCATGCTGAGAGGTTTCGGTTTGTGCAGAAGTGTACAGGTGGGATTTTGTCGCCGTTTGACAGCTATCTGCTGATTCGCGGAGTGAAGACGCTGGCGGTGCGGATGAAGCAGCATGATGCCAATGGTCGTGTGGTTGCCGACTTTTTGAAGGGGCATAAGAATGTGCAGCAGGTGTTTTACCCGGGGTTGGTGGAGCATCCTCAGCATGAGTTGGCGAAGCGGCAACAGCACGGGTTTGGGTCGATGATCTCGATGGAACTGGGATCGCTGGAGAGGGCGAATTCGTTTGCAAAGTCGCTGCGTCTGGGGCTGCTGGCGGAGTCGCTGGGTGGGGTTGAAACGTTGATCTGTCATCCGGCGACCATGACTCACGCTGCAGTTGGGGTGGAGGGTCGGGCGAAGCTGGGGATTACGGATGGGTTGATGCGGATTTCAGTCGGCATTGAAGACGTTGAAGATATCGTGGCGGATCTGGAACAGGCGTTGGATCGCATTTAATCTGTTTCGATTTCGATTGAGGGGCGTGGGCATTTGCCTGCGCCCTTTTAATTTGCGCGATTTAGAGGCGAGCCAGAGTATGCATGAATGTGATACATGTATTAGCGTTGGTTATGAGGTTTCGGAGGGTTCATGTTTGGATTGACGGAAGAGCAGAGGCAGTTGCAGAGTGCGGTGCGGGCGTTTGCTGAGGGTGAGGTTGCGCCCCATGTCTCGGAATGGGATGAGAAGAGCGAGTTTCCGCATGAGGTGGTGAAGAAGCTTGGGGCGATGGGGCTGCTGGGTGTGATCTTTCCTGAGTCTTTGGGCGGCGCTGGAATGGGCTACGTGGAGTATGTGCTGGCTATTGAAGAGCTGTCGCGGGTGGATGGAAGTGTGGGGATTATTGTTGCGGCGCATAATTCCCTGTGTACGAACCACATTATGCTGGGCGGGAATGATGAGCAGAGGAAGCGGTGGATTCCGAAGCTGGCGAGTGGGGAGTGGCTGGGCGCGTGGGGATTGACGGAGCCGGGGTCGGGTTCGGATGCAGGCGGAGCGCGGACGACCGCGGTGAAGCAGGGGGATAAGTGGGTGTTGAACGGGAGTAAGACGTTTATCACGAATGGAAGCTATGCGAACTGTGCTGTGGTGCTGGCGGTGACCGATAAGGAGAAGGGAACTCGCGGTGGAATCTCGGCGTTTGTTGTGGAGCGTGGAACGAAGGGGTTTCGGTCGGGGCGGAAGGAGAACAAACTGGGTCTGAGGGCCAGCGATACGGCGGAGTTGATCTTCGAAGACTGCGAGATTCCGGCGGAGAATTTGGTTGGCAAGGAGGGAGACGGCTTCAAGGATGCGATGCGAGTGCTTGATGGGGGAAGGATCTCGATTGCAGCGTTGAGCCTGGGAATGGCACGCGGGGCGCTTGATGCCGCGATGAAGTACGCGCAGGAGAGGCGACAGTTTGGGAAGGCGATCAGCGAGTTTCAGGCGATTCAGTTCAAGCTGGCGGATATGGCGACGCAGCTGGATGCGGCGTGGTTGTTGACGATGCGAGCGGCGCAGATGAAGGACGCGGGCAAGAAAGTTACGCTGGAGTCGGCGATGGCGAAGCTGTATGCGAGCGAGGCTGCGTGCAGGATCTGCGATGAGGGCGTGCAGATTCACGGCGGATATGGGTTCATCAAGGACTATCCGGCAGAGAAGTTTTATCGCGATGTGAGGTTGTGCCCGATTGGTGAGGGGACCAGTGAGATTCAGCGGATGGTGATTGCGCGGGAGCTGTTGGGGAAGAGTCCTTCGCGAGGATAGTTTGCTTGAAAACCAAGCGGCGCGTCTGTGCTGAACCCGGCAGCAAACCCGGAGCCATCACCGTCTCCGTCTACAAAGCAGACATCACCACCGGCAAAATCCAGAAGCGAACCGGTCCGAGAGATTTATACACGTTTGTGTGTGCTAATGGGAAATAGTTTCTTCTGGGGAATATTTTGTTTCTAAGGAAGTATACCTTCATGTTCAGAGATTCAGCAGATGGTTCGGTTGGGTTTCGCAAACTACACTAGAGATATGAGCCAGATTGCCGCTTCGGTTGAGACGACGTTTGCTGAGATTGCCGCCAAGGTTGCGCAAGGCGAGCGGATCGGACGAGATGAGGCACGATGGCTCTGGGTGAATGCCTCGGATGAAGAGCTGCGAACGCTTGCGGGGCGGGTGCGGGATCGGTTTCATGCTTCGGGTTCTTGTACGTACATGGTGATGCGGATCATCAACTACACGAATGTGTGCGTGGCGCAGTGTGATTATTGTGCGTTCTACAAACTGCCGAATCAGGATGGCGGATATGTGTTGAGCCACGAGGAGGTGTTCGCGAAGCTCGACGAACTGCTCGTACTGGGTGGGGATCTGGCGGCGTTCAATGGAGGGTTCAATCCACATCTGCCGCTGAGTTACTACTGTGAGTTGTTTGCGGCGATTCGTGCGAGGTATGGGGACGCGCTGGAGTTTTATGCGCTGACGATTGCGGAGTTTATGTACCTTGCGGATCACGCGAAGCTAAGCTATAGCGAGGCTGCGGGGCGGTTGAAAGATGCTGGTGTGCGCTGGATTACGGGTGGCGGGTCGGAGATTCTGACTGAAGATTTTCGTGCGCGGCACTCGAAGTTCAAGTACACGGTGACAGAGTACTTCGAGGCGCAACGAGCGATTGTTGAGGCTGGTCTGAAGACGACGGCAACGATGGTGATCGGATTCGATGAGTCTTTGGAGGAGCGGCTGGAGCATCTGGAACGCACTCGGCAGTTTCAGGATGAGACGGGTGGGCTGGCTAGTTTTCTTTGCTGGACGTTTAAGCCTTACTTCACTCAGATTGGCGGGATCGAGATTACGACCGCTGAATATTTGAGGCATCTTGCTTTGTCCCGGATCTATCTCGAAAATATTCCGCGGATTCGAACCTCGGTACTCACTCAGAATCAACAGGCGCTGGGTGGGTTGAACTATGGCGCAGATGATTTTGATCTGCCGATTGAGGACGAGGTGACGCAGAAGGCTGGGGCTACGATCAGTCTCGACTTTGAACGAATTTTGAATTATGCGAAGGAGCTGGGATTCACGCCGGAGTATCGGCATGTGTCGCTTGGACAGCCACCCTGGAGTGCTTCCCACTAATTTGGCTTCGTTTTGAAGTATGGCCTTGTCGCGGCAGTTCGGCCAGCGGAAGAGGCGGGCAAGGGCTTGTGTGCGAAGGTGTGTCAAGGCTGGCCTTTCATTTGACCGTGGCTTGCCTGACACGTCTAAAATGTATAGACGGGCGGCATCCCACACGGAAGTCGTCCAGGATGGGCTCGTGCGCCTCTTCGCCAAAAGGTTGCCGCATGAGTCTTTTATTTTGTCTCTGTTCAGACGACACGTTTGTCCTAGATGCAAGCGCAGGGGAATATTTTTACACTTTCTTCGCTTTGCTCTTTTTAAAAGGACAGCAGTTAGTTACAGGGACGTGCGACGGGTGGAGATGGTGAACGGAATGAGGGTGGATGCCTAGATCGACGCTTTCGGTAGCGATCATCACGCTCAACGAAGAGGCTAATCTCGCGCGGACGCTGGCCAGCGTTCAGTTTGCAGATGAGGTTGTCGTGGTGGACTCGGGCTCCACCGATCACACGGTCGAGATCGCGAGGTCGTTCGGGGCCAAGGTCTTTGACGAGCCGTGGAAGGGATTCGCGGGGCAGAAGAACTCAGCAATTGAACGATGCAGCGGAACTTGGGTGCTCTCGCTGGATGCGGATGAGGAGCTTACGGTCGAGTTGGAGGCCGAGATTGTAAAGATGCTTGAGACCGACGCCGAGATATTGCCGCAGGTGGATGGTTACCGGTTGCGTCTGCGGCATATTTTTCTCGGGCGCTGGATGCGGCATGGTGGCTACTATCCGGACCTGAAGCTGAGGCTGTTTCGAAGAATGACGAGGTTTGGCGATACTCGCTTCGCTGACCGGCCGGTGCATGAGTCGGTGCAAGTTGGCGGAAGAGTCGAGACGCTGAAGAATGATTTTCTGCATCACGGCTATCCAAATCTCGAGATCTATCTCGAACATATGAATCGCTACAGCAGTCTGGGCGGCCAGATTGTTGCCACGAAGGGGAAGGTGAGTAGCTCGGGGATTGCTTTCTGCTGGAACATCGTTTTGGTTCCGGTACTGACCTTTATCTGGAACTTTGGCTTTCGCCTTGGGTTTCTTGATGGCCGCGAAGGCCTGTTGCTGCACCTATACCACTCGACGTATATCAGCTGGAAGTATGCGAAGGCGTGGAAGGCTGGGTTGGTGGACGAAAAGGCGTGACTGGTTTACTGCGGCTTTGAGCCTCGACGACCGGGCAACGTAGCGGACTGAAAGAGGAACACCGTGAGGATCGTCATGATGGGTTCGAGCGGATGGCGGAAGCGGGCCTGAACAGTGACGAAATAGTAGACGAGTGGAAGTAAGGCGAAGGCCCACGCGCAGAGAACCGCGCCTGGGATGCGCTGTTTGAGGGCGAGCGCGAGACCGAGAAGCGATGCCAGACAGAGGAAGCTGTAGTTGAGTACGCGAAATACTTCATTCCAGACCCCGAACTCGATCGGATGTGGGACGCTGACCCAATAGAAGTAGAAGCGCTTCAACGCCAGTTGCGCGAACTGACGCTTGTGCGACCTGATGTAGATCTGGGCGAGTTGCGCTTCCTGACGGACGTAGGCATGCTCGCCCATCTGCTTGTACTCGAGGTAGTCGGGGCAAACCTCGCAGATAGGGATGCGAGATCCCATAGTGAATCCGTTGTAGCCCTCGGCGACTGAGGCGTGGAGTTCCGCTCCGAAGTTTCCGCGAATTGGGATGAAGGCATGGAAGACGGTCCAGTTGCGCCACAGCCACGGGCTGAGGCAAGCACAGAAGAGCGTACCTGCCATGATCGCTTTAAAAAAAGTACGCTGAAAAGCGGCCCTGGTTTTTGCTGCGCCGAGTAGCATCCAGATGCCGCATACCGGGACGAAGAGAAGGAGCGTTGAGTTCAGGAGGCCGAGCATCGCGGAGAAGACTCCGAAGATCGCCCAACGTGATGTCGTCTGGGTGTCGGTTGGAGGGAGATCTTCGCCGACGCCACGTGCTCGCAGGGCCAGGACGATGACCTTCGAAAAAAGGAAGGCTGTCACGGCCATGTCCCATATCCAGCGCACGGCGTATTGCATGGCGGCGGGATGAAGAGCCCAGAGCCAACCGGACCAGAGTGCAATCTTTCTGGCGCGACCAGTGTGTTGGAAGCAGCGCGATGCGATCTCGTAGATGACGGACGAGGTGGCTGCGGAGAAGATGCTGTTGATGGTGAGAATGACCCAGGCAGATTTTGCAGTGTAGACGCCGAAGATTTTGAAGATGCCGGTCAGGAGCCAGGGGTAGAGGGGAGGGACCCAGGCAGTGGGGCCGGTGTGTCCGGTAAACGGGTCGGCGTATCCGTAGCCGGTGGCGAGGGCGCGAGCGATGCGGCCCATCTCCCAGCCGAACTGGAGGTGGTCCTGCCCGAGACGGATGCGGTAGGTGTGGGCGAGGGTGATGTAGAGGACGCGTATGAGAAAGCCCACCCAAAACATGGCAGCTGGTGCTTTGAATGGCGGGGTTGATGCGTCTGGCGGGTTCTTCTTCTGCATTCGCTTTCCTGCGCGTGGATGGGGAGTTACTGCAGATGCTGGGCTGCGCTCCCTGCTACTTTCATTATGCGGGATGGAGCACAATGTCGGAGAGCCGGATGAGACCGTCGGCTGCCTGAGAAGCGGAGAGTTTAGCCGCGTCGATGACGATGTGTGTGGATTCCTGTCTCCATCCATTTAGCATTTGGAAAACACTCGGGGAGCGGTTCGCCAAAACCCGCTAAATTCCAGAGCAAATTGAGGTGGGGAATCGCAATCACTGGCTGAAGGTGCTTCGGGTCTGCCACGTAGTCGAAAAAATGTGGATAATGGCGAACGAGTAGAGAAGCTGGCAATCATTGGCGTGAGGGTAGATGCCGAAGGTCGGCGGGAGATCGTACTGCATGACGAAGGCGTTTGTAGGGCAACTGATATCAGAAGCGATGGCGATGTTCATCGTTATCGCGTTCGGCGATTCCGTCGCCGCAATGTATACGCTCTACAGCCCCAGCCCCTATCAGCAAGCCTATTGGGGAGTATGTATTGCGTGGGGATTGGCTGTGACGATTTCGATCTATACGACAGCTTCGGTGAGCGGCTGCCACGGCAATCCCGTGGTCACGCTGGCGCTGGCGGTCTATAGAAAATTCTCGTGGAGCAAGGTAATGCCGTACTGCATCGCGCAGGTGGTCGGTGCGTTTTTGGGCGCGGGCGTGGTGTATATGCTGTTCTCTCCGGTGATCGACAACTTCAATCTGACCAATCATCTCTCGCGCGCGACGGGCGGAGCGGCGGGGGTTTTCTTTACCCATCCCGGTCTCGCGATTACACCGATGCATGCATTCGGAGACGAGATTATTTTGACTGCATTTCTGATCTTCGGCATCTTTGCGATCACCGAACAATATAACGAGATGGCTCCGGGTGCGAATGCTGGAGCGTTGATGATCGGCTTCCTGGTGGCGCTGATTGGCGCGTCGATGGGGTACCTGGAAGCGTGGGCGCTGAATCCTGCTCGCGACTTTGGGCCCAGGTTGTTCTGCTTTTTTATGGGATGGGGACCGTCGGCGCTGCCTTCACCGAATAACTATTGGTGGATTCCGATTGTTGCTCCACTCCTGGGTGGTCTCGTTGGTGGCGGAACGTATCAACTGTTGATACGTCCGTTTTTGCCGGCCAGAGAGCGAGCGCTGCTGGAAGAGTTGAAGGCGCAACGACCGTAAAGGGATAGAGGCATCTTGAGGGTAAGGGCATCGAAGGAGACAGCATGACGTATGTACTTTCGCTCGATCAGGGAACCACGAGTTCACGTGCCATTCTTTTTGACCACGACGGTCAGATAGCAGGGATCGCGTCTCACGAGTTTCCGCAGATCTATCCGAGCAGCGGCTGGGTGGAGCATGATCCCTTTGACATTCTTACCTCGCAACTTAGCTCTGCGGTTGACGTTCTGGGCAAGGCACGACTGCGTCCAAGGGATGTGGTCGCGCTGGGGATTACCAATCAGCGGGAGACGACGATCGTCTGGGATCGCGCGACAGGGAAGCCGGTCTATAACGCGATTGTCTGGCAGGACAGTCGAACCGCTGCATTGATGAAGAAGCTATCGGAAGATGGTGTGGAGGAGATGGTTCGTCAGAAGACTGGCTTGCTGCTGAGCCCTTATTTCTCGGCGAGCAAGGTTGCATGGATTTTGGATAACGTTGACGGAGTGCGAGCGCGCGCCGAGGCTGGAAAGCTCGCTTTTGGCACGGTCGATAGCTGGCTGATATGGAATCTTACGAGCGGTAAACGTCA
Source organism: Tunturiibacter lichenicola (assembly GCF_051013355.1). GTDB lineage: Bacteria > Acidobacteriota > Terriglobia > Terriglobales > Acidobacteriaceae > Edaphobacter > Edaphobacter lichenicola_F. Next base: position 4,588,008 of record NZ_CP132944.1, read on the forward strand.
CATTACCGACCGCACCAATGCTTCGCGCACATTGCTCTACAACGTCGCCGAAGATAGATGGGATGATGACCTGCTCAAGCTCTTCAATATTCCGAGAAGCATTTTGCCTGAGGTGGTCTGGTCGAGTGAAAGAGCTGGCCAGGTCACGACATCGCTCGGACTGGGTGAGGTTGAGATTGCAGGGATTGCAGGAGATCAGCAATCGGCTTTATTTGGGCAGCTGTGCGTTTCGCCTGGAGACGCGAAGAATACTTATGGCACCGGTTGTTTCCTCTTGCAGAACATTGGAAGCGAGTTCACTCTCTCGCCAAATCGGCTGATTACAACGCTTGCCTGTAGTACGGATAAGAAGCTCACTTATGCGTTAGAGGGCAGTATCTTCATCGGTGGAGCTGTCGTGCAATGGCTGCGCGATAATATGAAGTTCTTTCGGAAGTCGTCAGAGGTCGAGGCAATTGCAGGTTCGGTACCTGACTCTGACGGAGTGGTGTTTGTGCCTGCATTTTCGGGTCTGGGTGCGCCGTACTGGGACGCGCAGGCGAGAGGTTTGATCATTGGACTGCAACGCGGAACGAAGATTGCCCATATCGCCAGGGCCGCGATCGAGAGCATTGCGTTTCAAGTGGCTGATGTTTTGCAGGTCATGGATTCTGATACCAAAAATCCCTTCAGGGAACTGCGAGTGGATGGCGGCGCGGCGGCGAATGACTCACTGATGCAGTTTCAGGCCGATCTGTTGGGTGTTCCGGTCCATCGTCCCGCTGTGCTTGAAACTACGGCGCTGGGAGCTGCATATCTTGCGGGTCTTGCAACCGGATTTTGGAGCGGTGTTGACGAATTGGAACAGCATCAGAAGGCCGATACGATCTTTGAGCCAAAGGGTGATAAGAAGCAGATGAAGAAGTTGCAGGATAATTGGAGAGAAGCCGTAGAGCGTTCCCGCAACTGGAATAAGGAGAGCAGATGAATCGCGACGAGATGGTATCCCGTGTACGCAACCGCAAAGAGCCTTGGGACATTGTAGTGATAGGTGGAGGAGCCACGGGGGCCGGGGTGGCCGTGGATGCGGCAACGCGTGGCTATGATGTTCTGCTGCTGGAGCGCGAGGACTTCGGTAAAGGGACGTCGAGTCGTGCCACCAAGCTGGTTCACGGTGGAGTTCGCTATCTGGAGCAGGGCAATGTCTCGCTGGTGATGGAGGCGCTGAAGGAGCGTGGAATCCTTCTTCGAAATGCGCCGCACATTGTGAAGGACCTGCGATTCATCGTGCCAAATTACTCCTGGTGGGAGGCGCCTTTTTATGGGATTGGGATGAAGGTGTATGACTTTCTTGCGGGGAAGTACAGCTTTGGCTCGTCGAAGGTGCTGTCGTTGGAGGAGACGCTGGAGCTACTGCCGACCATTCGTCAGGATGGTTTACGTGGCGGCGTCATGTATCACGATGGGCAGTTTGACGACACACGTCTGCTGATTAATTTGATGACAACCGCCGCGGATCATGGAGCAACTTTGTTGAACTACGCTGGCGTCGTCGAGTTGACGAAGGATGAGGCGGGTTTTGTAAAGGGCGTGACTGCAGTGGACGGAGAGACGGGTGAACGCTTCGTGATTGAAGCCCGTTCGGTGGTGAATGCGACTGGTATCTTTACCGATGAGACGAGGCGGCTCGCCGAACCGAGCGTCGAGCAGATGATGGTGCCCAGCCAGGGAATCCATCTGATGTTTGACCGATCTTTTCTGATCGGCGACACAGCACTATTGGTGCCGCATACGGATGACGGGCGCGTTCTGTTCGCCGTTCCATGGCATGGCCGCACACTGGTTGGTACTACGGATACTCCGATTCAAACCGTGTCGTATGAGCCGCTGCCATTTGAAGAAGAGATTGAGTTCGTTCTGGAGACAGCGGGTCGCTATCTGAGTCACAAGCCGACCCGTGACGATATTCTCAGCGTGTATGTTGGGATTCGGCCGCTTGTGAAGGCTGCCGGCGCTGCTGATGGAAAGACTTCGTCACTCTCGCGTGACTATACGATCCACATTGATCACTCTGGCTTGCTTACAATCGTCGGCGGAAAATGGACGACCTATCGACACATGGCGGAGGACTGCGTTGATCACGCGACAACGCTTGGTCGCCTTGATGAAAGGCCGTGTGTCACCGCAACGATGCAGATCCATGGATACCATCAACACTCGGCGGAGCTTGGTGCTTTGTCCGTGTATGGATCGGATGCAGCATCGATCCTTGAATTAGCCAAGGAACGTCCCGAACTCGCCAAACCGCTTCATCCCGATCTGCCGTATATCGCTGCCGAGGTGGTATGGGCCGCACGAAATGAGATGTCTCGCACGCTGGACGATGCCCTTGCGCGACGAACGCGAGCGCTTCTGCTGAATGCGCGCGCGGCAGTTGAAGTGGCGCCGGCGGTTGCGGCATTGCTCGCTGCAGAGCTTGGCAAAGACTCTGCCTGGGAAGAGGAGCAGGTGAGATCGTTTCGCGCGATGGCGGCACAGTACATCCCGCAGGGGAGGACGTATCCGGCGGATCCCGCATTGCACGTCGAACCAGTCAAGGCGTAGTCCGTATGAATGACGTTTCTACAGTGAGTTCGGTAGTTATCAATGCACATCATCATCTCTGGCACTATTCGGTTGAGTAGTATGACTTGATCAACGGCGACATGGCGGTGCTGCGGCGAAATTTTATTCCTGACGATTTTGGCTGAGCTGGCCTCGGCTAAGGTGGAAGACGTTGTGACGTTGCAGGCGCGACTGACGCTGGAAGAGACAAGTGTCGCGCCGGCAAAGCGTCTTCTATGCTCCAGTTCGGATGTGATTGTTTCGTTCAATTAAATGTAGTGCCGGCCGTTATGCTGAATTGTTGGGAGCAAACTTTCGAGCGAAGCGTCAGATGCGCTGCCTTGCCCATCTTCCTTGCCGGAAGAGGACTAAGCTGATGAGCACGATCACTGATTGTGCAACGACAACGGAGAGGAAGACACCATTGACACGCATGCGGGTGTGCATTGCCAGCCACCAGGCTAATGGTATTTCCAGAGTCCAGAATCCGAATAGATTGACGTAGGTGGGTGTAACCGTGTCGCCAGCGCCATTGAATGCTTGCAGCAGGACCATGCCATAGGCATAAGCGATGTTTCCGCAGCTGAAGATCCGCAGGCAATTGACGGCGACTGGAGCCACTGCGGGATCTTGTGTGAACAGCGCTATGATCCAAGGGGCGAACACAATAAACACAACTCCTACAGAGCCGAGGAAGGCCATATTCCACAAGCCCGTTCGCCACACTGCGTTGCGGGCACGGTCTGGATGGCCCGCGCCGAGGTTCTGTCCTACGAGAGTTGCAGCAGCGTTACTCAATCCCCAGGAGGGCAAGATCGCAAAGATGACGATGCGGATACTGATCGTATAGGCGGCCAGGGCAGGAGCGCCGAAGAGACTAACAATTCGAACAAGGCCAATCCAACTAGCCTGACCAATCAGGAATTGCAGAATTCCGGAGAGCGACACCCGAATCAGGCGCCATAGAACAGAGCTGTTGAGTCGCAGATGCCGCGAAAGTATTTGAAGCCGTTCCGTTCCTTTGCCAAGCCGGTAGAACTGGTAAAGAACACCGATGCCGCGTCCGGTAAAGGTGGCGAGCGCTGCACCAGTTACACCAAGTTTGGGGAACGGGCCAAGGCCGAAGATAAGGCAGGGATCAAGGATGAGGTTAAGTATGTTCGACACCCAAAGCAGACGCATGGCAATAGCTGCATCACCAGCGCCCCGAAAGATTGCGTTATTCAGGAAGAGCATCAGAACAACACCGGAGCCGCCAAGTGCAATTCGCGTGTAGTTAGTCCCGCTGGCGATGATCGATGGGGACGCACCCATCAGCGCCAACAATCGAGGTGCGAACACGAAGAAGGGAAGGCCAAGGGCGAGCGAGACGATCAAGCCCAGGAAGACAGCCTGGACTGCCGAAATAGCCGCTCCGTCTCGATCCTTTTCGCCGATGCGCCGGGCGACCATAGCGGTGGTCGACATACCAAGCCCTAGACCAACGGCGAAGACCAGAGTCAGAACTGATTCTGTCAGTCCTACCGTTGCGATGGCGTCAGCGCCAAGCCGGCTCACCCAAAAGACATCGACTACAGCAAAGAGTGATTCGAGCACCATCTCCAACACCATTGGTATGGCAAGAAGAAGTATCGAACGATTCAAGCTGCCGGTGGTGTAATCCTGATGGCTGCCGCGAAGAGCTTCTTTGACAGATCGCCAAAGAGAGGGAGCCCCGGAGTCGGTGGTCGCCTGCGTTTCCATGCTCGCCTATGGTACTGCAGGAGCATCACATTGTGATGGCGAGATGCGACATGGATTGAATCAGACTAGCGGGCGTAAACGTTCTCTTGTCTCCGGTTTCAGCCTATTCCGCTCTCAGTGCATCCACAGGATCTACGGTGGCTGCGCGGCGAGCCGGCAGATAGCTGGCGATCACCGCGGATGACACCAGGACAAGAGGTATTGCAACGTAAGTAAGAGGATCCAACGGGCTGATACCAAATAAAAGTGACTTCATGAACTGCATGAGACCCGCCGCAGCTACGACGCCGATAGCCACACCGATTCCCGTCAGCATAAGGGCAGAACGGACGAACATCCACTTAAGGTCGCCCTTTTGTGCACCGAGTGCCAGCCGAATCCCGATCTCGCGTGTGCGTTGCGAGACGGCATAGGAGATCACACCATATATTCCGATAATTCCAAGCACGAGCGCCATCGTTCCGGCGATGGCCAGCATAACGAGCGTGAATGAGGTGCGTGCCAGCGACTGACTGTATATATCCTGCATCGTCTCGACCGACGCGAGCGGAAGGTTTGCATTTACAGACCAGACAGCTTGTTGAACCTCGGTGAGAAAGCTCTCGGTCCCTGCGCGATCGCTTCGGATGGCGAAGGTTGCTGATCGCGCTGCGTCGAGTGTCGGTTTCATTGTGTAAGGATTCTTGATCAACGCAGGCCAATAGATAATGGCGGGGGCCTTTTCATCGACGCCGTTATGTCGAACGTCCTCTACGACTCCAATCACCTCTACCCATGGCATATTTGCGAACTGCCGGAGGTGTCTTCCGACGGCGGCGGCTGGCGTTCCCCACGATTCACGAGCGAAGTTCTCGGAGACGATCACTACCTGCCTCAAATCATAGATATCGCCCCAGGTAACATCGCGTCCCGCAACCAATCGCGTGCCCGCTGTTTGAAAGTAACCGGGAGATACGGAGTTGAAGAGCCGAAGTGGCGGATCTGCTCCCTCATAACTCTTTCCTTCAATGCGGATTTCATCCCAATTGGGATCGATTCCTTGCATCGGCATTGCTGCCGCGAATCCCACCGAGGTCACTCCTGCAATCGCAGACAGCTTATCGGCGATGTTGTTTTGGATGTGTGTGACCATTTGCGGATCCGAAACGAGAGAATCCGGAATTGTGATGCGCACCGTCTGAAGATGTTTCGCATCAGCGAACCCGGGTTCGACAGTTCGCAATGCCTGAAAAGTACGAATCATGAGCAGCGCACTGATCAGCAGCACCAGGGCCATCGCTACCTGGGCGACAACCATCAGATTGCGTGAGCGCTGACGCTGATGGCCTGTGCTTGCCGTTCTGCCGCCGCCGGAAAGAGCTGCGCCGGCGCGCGTGTTGGAGTATTTGAGAGCTGGAATCGCCCCAAACAAAAAGCCCGACAGCAGCGAGAGGATGAGCGTGAATCCCAGGGAGCGCGCATCGAGAAAAACTTCATTCAAACGGGGCAGGTCTGATGGTCCGATTGCCGTAAGCAGACGCAAACCCGCAAAGGCAACACCGACCCCGAGCAGGCCCCCGATCATTCCCAAAAAGACACTCTCGATGAGTAGCTCGCGCGCAATGCGCCCGCGTCCCGCACCTAACGCCGCACGAATTGCCAGTTCCTGCTGCCGCGCGTCCGCTCGCACGAGTAGTAGATTCGCAACGTTGGTGCAAGCGATCAACATGACCAGGCCAATCGTGGCCATCACGACCCACAACACATTGCCGACGTTGCCAATCACTTGTTGCTTCAGAGGACGCAGAGCAGGCGTAATCCTCCACGTCTCATAGAAGTGAGGATTGGTCATGGGACCGTTTGTAAATGAGTCCATCCAGATGGGAATCATGCGCGTTATGTCGGCGTCAGCTTGCGCTATCGAAATCCCGGGCCTGAGACGCGCGACACCCTGAAAGCCGAAACCCGCCAGCTTTTGATGATTGCGATCGAAGGCCAGAGGTGCGAGTACATCAAAGTCCTGGTTCGCCAGTCGGAACCCACGGGGCATGACACCGACGATCTCACGGGACTGCGAATCGATCGTTATGGTGTGCCCGATTGCAGATCGATCCCCACCAAAACGTCTCTGCCAGTAGCCGTAACTAAGCATCACAGTTTTGGCACCATGAGGTTGCTGGTCTTCCTGCGAAAGCCAGCGGCCAGCCACTGGAGGAATCTCCAGCGTCTGAAGCACACCATCACTCACAAGGGCTGCGCGAACTTCTTCCGGTTTCGCTAATCCAGTAACGTTTGCACTATCAGTTGTCCACACGCCGAGGGATTGAAACGTCCGGTTCTGTTCGCTAAAGGTGAAGTACATGGACGACGAAAGATGCAGCCCATCCGTGACATTCGCCAAACCAGCAGCGCCTGGTGCCTCCAACCAAAGTGAAACGAGTTGATCCGGTTCGGGATACGGCAGCGGTTTGATCAGCACACTGTTGAGAACGCTGAAGACAGCGGTGTTGGCGCCGATCCCGATTGCAAGCGTCAGAATGACCGTTATGGCGAATCCAGGCGACTTTCTCAGCCGCCGGAAGGCGAATCGCAGGTCGGCCAAAATCGATTCCAGCTTTGCCCACTGCCAAACTTCGCGGCTACGCTCCTCAACCAGAGTCACATTGCCAAACTCTCTGCGTGCGGTCCGCTCGGACTCTTGTGGCGACATCCCTTCTTCCATCAACTCTTCAATCCGTTCCGAAAGATGCTCTTGAATAGACACGGAGAGATCGTCATAACGGCGACTGCGCGAGAACTGAGCTAGCCATTGCATTAGGCACTCCTACGCTTTTGCGGTTGCAAGTACGCGGGTGATTCCGGTGAACATCTTCTCAAAGCTGGATACTTCGCGTTCCAGATGCCGAATGCCCGCGGCGGTGGGTCGAAAGATCCGTGTTGGACGCCCTTTAGCTGAGGTTCCGACCTCCGATTCCAACCATCCTGCCTTCAGCATTCGTTGCAAAGCCGGATAGAGGGAGCCTTCTTCCACTTCGAGCAAACTGTCTGACGCCTGCTTGATATGTTTGACGAGCGCATAACCGTGCATTGGACGCAGTCGAAGCGACTGGAGGATCATGATCTCCAATGTTCCGGGGAAGAGGTCGCGGCGTTCAGGATCTTTTGCCATGTCAAGCAATGTAATGCCAAAATACCTATTTTGTAAATAGGTATTTTGTACGTGACTTACTCTAAGTCATGAGGCGAACCCTGGCAGATATTTTTCCTCGTGCGTTTGCTCGGAATTAGAACAATGGCGCGGTCAGGTTGAAGAGCCGCTTTCGTTTCTTGTCTGTCATTCCCGCAGGGAATCTGTGTTTTCAGTCTTCTACGCCACAAGCAAAGTCTCTCGTGTCCTGGGCATCTGTCGCCCAATGAGAAGAAGACTAAGTAGATGAGCGCTCGGCGGACGGCATTTCAGAGCATCACCGGTGCTTAGTTTTCGTCAGGTTGTAATAGATAACGGGGGTTGCGATGAGGCTGAGAAAGATCGAAGTCGACAAACCGCCAATAACAGCAATCGCAAGAGGCTGAAGCATCTGCGCACCTGCACCAAATGCAAACGCGAGAGGAAGCATTCCGCAGATAGCGGCGATAGCAGTCATACAAATGGGACGAAGTCTGCGCTGCGCTGCGTGCAGCATCGCTTCGCGGGCAAGATCTACGTCAGGCGTATGGTTGGAATCGCTGAGCAGGGCTTCCGCGTGATCAGGAAGAGTATCTAAGCCAGTATGTCTTCCTTCGGCACGGTACCTCTCGTCAGCATCGAGCAATAAAATTCCATTCTTCGCGACGATGCCAATGACCATGATCAGACCCATAAAGCTGGCGACGTTAAATAGGGTGCCTGTGACAAGAAGTGCCACAACAACACCCGTGATAGAGAGCACCGAGCTCGCAAGGATTGCGACTGGTGCCGAAAAATTACGAAACTCCGTCACTAGAACACCGAAGACGAGTGCGAGGGCAAGAATAAGGACTCGAGCAAGATCGCTAAAAGACTTTTGCTGCTCCTGATAGGTTCCACCGTACTCGACGCGCACACTGGACGGGAGATGAAGCGACTGAACGGTCGAACGAACACGCTTCATCGCTGAGCCAAGGTCAGACCCTTCGAGACGACCACTCACGAGAACAACCTGTTGTAGATTTTCGCGGCGAATCTCATTTTGTGGCGGTAACTGCGTCACCTGAGCAAGGGATCCAAGAGTCGCCGTGTGGCCTGTGCTGGAGTTGAAAACCGTGTTCTGAATGGAGTCGAGCGAAGCGCGAGAGTCTTCGGGGAGTCGAATGCGAATCGTATAAGGTCGCCCATTGACAATCATAGGATCGTTGGTCGGTAGACCATCCAATATTGCGGTCGCATCTTCCGCAACTTCTGTTGGTGTAAACCCGAGTCGCCCGGCTAGTACCGGGTTGATCTGAAAACTCGTTGCCGGACCTGAGATTGTGTTATCGACGCCATTTTGTACGTCGACTACACCGGGGATCTTGGTGATTGCGTCTGCAACCTTTGGCCCTAACTCGTGAAGAAGAGCCGCATCAGAAGAGAAGAGCTTAACCTGTATCGGTTCAGGTGAATTAGAAAGGTCGCCGATCATATCCTGAAGGACTTGTGTGAACTCCACATCGATGGCTGGTTCTGTCTTCTTGATCTCAGCGCGAACGTCCGCGATGACTTCGTCGATCGAACGGGAGCGTTTGCTCTTCAATCGGACGGTGAAATCGCCATAGTTAGCCTCGGTCACAGCGGCGAGGCCCATCTGCAGACCTGTTCTGCGAGATGTTATCTCTACCTCTGGCGTGTCGTGCAGGATCTGCTCTACATGAAGCAAGATGCGATTCGTCTCGGAGAGCGAAGTGCCGGCCGGTGTGAGGTAATCCAGGATAAAAGCGCCTTCATCCATCTCGGGTAACAAGTCAGTCCCAAGTGCGCGATAGCTGAAATAGCCGGCGACTACGACGACGAGGCAAGCCAGGCCAAGAAGTAGTGGTCGGGTCAGAGTCCACATCAGCAACCGGGCATGGAGATGAAGGATCTTGCGCATCACAGGACCATCTTCGTGATCGCCATGAGTGGCATTCAGCACCGAACCAGAATCCGCGTCGGTAGAGGTAACGCCTTTCCTGCTTTGCAGGAGATGCAATGAGAGAGCAGGAGTCCAGGTCAGGGCCAACAGTAGCGAAGTGAGCAAAGCCGCAGTCATCGTGACCGCGAGCGCGCGAAAGAAGCTTCCCGTGACTCCCGATACAGCGATCAGAGGCAGGAAGACCACAACGGGCGTGATGGTGGAGAACACGAGAGGGGTGGTGATCTCGTGTAGCGCCTTACGAATTGCCTCAACCCGAGACTCTCCGCGATCTCGATGAACAACGATATTTTCGACAACGACGATCGCATCGTCGATGATGAGGCCGATCGCTGCGGCAAGGCCACCGAGTGTCATCAGGTTGAAAGACTGGCCGATGAGCCAGAGAAACAAAATCGTGACCGAGATCGTCACTGGAATGACAAGTCCCGCGATAAGCGAAGAGCTCCAGTCACGCAGAAACAGAAATAAAATAACGCACGCCAGAACTAGACCGATAAGGATTGCATCACGGACACTTGCGATGGCCTCCCGAACAAGCTGCGACTGATCGTAAAACGGTACAAGGTGTACTCCGTTGGGGAGCTTCGTCTGTAGTTGTGCGATCTCATCGGCCACAGCATTCGCAACCTGAACTGTGTTGGATGAAGGCTGCCTGGCAATGTTGAGAAGAACGGCAGGTTTACCGTTTGAAGTGACCATCGTGTAGACAGGCATCGTTGCCGGTTGAACTGCGGCCACGTCTGCGACACGTATGGGAACGCCGCCAGAAGACGTCTTGACGACGATATCGGATAGTTCATTGCTATTGTGAGCCTGGGCACCGACGAGGCCGAGAACGAGTTGATGGTTTGCCTCATAGAGCCCTGGCGAATCGATGATGTTCGATGTCTGAATACCATTCACAAGGTCAAGCAGAGTGACACCTGAAGCCTGCAACCGAGCGAGGTTCGGAACAACATGAAACTCTGGTATCTTCCCTCCTTGGACAACAACGGTGCTAACGCCGTTCACTCGATTCAGAGGGGGTTTGAGATCGTAGGTAGCAATCTCCCACAGCTGTGTCTGCGAGACCAGATCTTTTCCTGAAGCGTCTGTATCTACGGTCAGCGCGTATCCAAGGATCGGAAAGGTAGCAAAAGTCAGGCGGTTCGTAGTGATCCGTGCGGTCGCTGGCAGTGACTGCTGTACTTTGGCAAGCGCAGCGTCGGTAAGTTGGAGCGTGCGATACATGTCGACGTTCCAGTCGAAGAAGAGGCTGATCTCCGCTGATCCTCGACTTGTAGTACTACGGACAGTGACCAGGCCGGGGACGCTGTTGATCGCATCTTCGATGGGCTTCGTAAGCGTGACCTGCATCTGTTCGACTGGCATGACGCCGTTGTCGACGCCGATTACGACACGAGGGAAGTTGGTATCCGGGAAGACCGAGATCGGAACCTGTGTGGCCCCATAGATTCCTGCGAACGTTAGGACGATCAGAAAAAAAAAGATCGGTTTCGAAGCGTACGAGAGCCAGAATTGTTTAGTCTGTTGTGGAACAACAGAAGTGACGTCGACGATGGGCATCACTGATTGCCCTTCTTTCCAGCTTCTGGCTTTTCGGAAGTATCGGAAGAGTCTGACTTGTCCGTGTCGGCCGTTCCAACCTTTACCTTTGTTCCATCGTCAAGTCCATAAGCTCCGATTGTTATAACGCTATCGGCAGCAGTTAGACCGCTAAGCACTTGAACGGTCGAAGCCGTCTGAATGCCGAGTACAACTGGACGTTTGTGGGCAGATCCGTCCGCCGCAATCACCATGACAGACTTCGTTATTCCGTCTGCTGCCGTTTGAACGGCTTCCGTAGGGATCAGCGTTGCGTTAGTTGCGGTGCGCCCTGTGATAACAGCGTGCACCGCCGTGCCAGCCCTGAAGAGGCCTTTCGGATTTTCGACTCGAAGCCACACTTCAACCGTAGTACTTCCCGGATCAAGTGCCGGACTAATAAGCGATACTTTGGCCGCAACAGGATCTGTAACACCGGGGACTGTGACCTCGGCGGAAGCTCCCACGGTCAGTTGCTGAGCCAGCATCTGGGCGATGTGTAGTTTAGCTAGTAGAGCCGATGTGTCCATTACGGTGATTACCGGCATCCCAGCCCCGGCAGTTTCGCCCGCAAACAGCGGGCGATCTGTGACCACTCCGTCAATCGGACTTCGTATCTCGGTGTAGCTCAGCTGTGCCTGGGCGCCGAGATACTTTCCTTTCGCAGAAGCCAGTTGTCCTCGAGCATTCTCCAGGGAGGCTTCGCGGCTCACCTGCTGAACCGCGTCAAAATGTTGCTTGGCGATATCGTAAGCGGCTTGCGATTGCACAAGAGTAGCCTTAGCAGTATCGAGATCCCTTCCTGGAATCGCCCCCTGAGCGAGTAGCTGGCTTCGCGCCGCCACAATGCTTCGGTTAAGCTCAAGCGTGGCCTTAGCCTGGGTCAAATCTAACTGCGCCTTTGTGTAGTCCTCAGGCGCGGTCGCTCGTGTCGCCGTCTCATACATGGCTTGAGCAGAGCGATACGCCCCTTTGTTATCCATCGCAGCAGCTTCAAGGTCACTGTTTTCTAAGGCTGCCAACAACTGACCCGCTTTCACGTGCGACCCTCGCTGCACGTAAAACTTCCTCACCGGCGCTGTAACCTTGGGCGAGATAGCCGACTGAGCAAGTGGAGCGAGCGTAGCGTCGGCTGCAATCTGCTCGGAGATGCTGCCAACCTGAGGATGAACCGCCTGGACAGTAACCTCTGGCGTCGGCGATTCTTCTGTCTTCTTGCATCCCGTTTCGAACGAAAGGAAAGTACTGAATAAAATCACGAGCAGCGCATTGGTTCTAATTGTTTGGATACGGGCCATGATTAAATTGTTCCTGTCAGGATCTGCAAATTGGCAAGCGCAGTTTGGTAGCGAGTGATGCCATCTTCATGTGCAAGCTCAGCGTTGGTGAGTGAGTTTTGCGCATCCACGACTTCAAACACAGTAGCTTCACCGGCCATGTAACGTAGCCGCGTCAAACGTAAGCTCTCTCTGGCGGTTTCGGCGCTTAATTCAAGCGATTGAAGTTGATCTCGAGCAACTGACGCTTCAGCGTACGACTCATCGAGTTGGGCGATGAGATGACGTTGAGTGGACGACAGCGTGGTCTTGGCGACATCGCGCAAGATCTGTGCTTGTCGAATCTTGTGTTGGGTTGAAAGCCAATCCCAGACCGGGATATCAAGTGTCGCTGTAGCCGAGTAGCCTAAGTTGTGTGAGCCATCGCTTCCGTGCGTCGCAAACTGTTCGGCATCGATACCATAAGCGAAGTTGAGGCTGAGATCGGGCAGGTAAGCTGCGCGAGCCGCGTTCACATCAAGGCTACTGATACGAAGAGCGCTCATCGCACTCTGGAGTTCAGGGTTTAAATGAGTAGCTGCCGTTTCGACCTCGGCTCGGCTTCCGAGAGCTGGCGGGGTTGCTGGTGCGCTCAGGGCGAAGGGTGCCCGCGGATCGGGAAATAGCAAAACGGCAAGCTCGAGCCGCGTTTTTTGAACCTGCAGTGCCGCATCAGCGACATCCCGCTCACGCTGCTGCTGTTGTAATTGAGCTTTAACCACGTCCGCGTGAGCAGCTTCACGAGCAGTCTCTCTTTGCTCGGTAAGTGTAGTGAAGCTTGACGCTTCCTGAGAAGCTCTTTGAGCGACGGCTAGCCTATGGTCTGCAGCCAGGGACCCATAAAATAGCCCAACCACCGCCGACACCAGCCCTCGCCGAGCTATCTCCAATTCGGCAGAAGCTACAGCTGCTGCGGCTGAGGCGCGGGATACAGCGGTAATCTGCTGAAGTCCGATGGTTTCGCTGACGCTGCCTTGGCTGACGTACTCATGCACAGCGTTATTGGCGATGAATCGTGGACTTGAGCCTGCAGTTGATGAAGTGGCGCTGGCGTTATTCGATCCAGTCGCTCCATCCGCCGGTTGCGTGTAGATAAATTGATTGTGGTAGACAACGCTTGGAAGTAACGCTGAACGCGCAATGGAGCGGTCTAGATTACTCACGCGACTCGCCGCAACCGCTGCGGCGAATCCAGGCTCGTTGCTTCGAGCACGTAATATTGCCTCATCCAAAGTGATGGTTACGGGAGCAATAGTCTGTGATGCTGCGCTCGGAGACGGAACGGGTTGGGCCGCCGCCTCCTGCGCGTAGAGAGAGACATGAGAGAAACAAAGCAAGAAAGTGCCCGCAAGCAATAGTCTTTCACTTGCGTTACAGTCAACTCTTATTTGATCTCCCGCCATACGACGATTGAACATAGCTAATCGCGTCCGACCACGAGGACTGTAAAGGTGCCGGCGATAACAGAGGGACGTGGGCGCGGATTGTCGGCAGTCGCGGCAGGCTTTGGTCCGAACTCTGCGCTGACTAGATAGATCCGTCCATTTTTCCGATCAAACGCCATCGTGCGCGCGCCTTTCTGCGTCGGTAGAGATTGCAGAATTGGGTAGTTGTGCTTACCAGCATCGACAATCGTGAGAGTTCCGTCTCCATTTGATGAAAACGCTAGTTTGCGCGCATCATCGTAAGCCGCCGCATCAGGTCCATCTCCGATAGTTGGCGAAGCAAGAAATTTACCGGACTTCGAATCAGTGACGACCATCTTTTTCCCGTCGCATACTGAAAACAAACGATGTCCGGCAACGTCGATCGCCATTCCCGAGGGTGAGTCGCATCCAGTGAGTGGCCACGTATCCGTCGCCTTATTAGTGAGAGCGTCGAGCCGCACAATCTCATTCTTGTCCTCTATATTCACAAACACTGTCCCACTACCATCGACGGTAGGGAACTCTGGTTTGCCTGGCAGAGGAATCGTCGCAATGGCAATGCGCTTTGTTGTATCGATAACAGTTACATTTGCGCTGCGGCCATTGAACGCCCATACCGTCTTTGTGTGTGGCTCAAATACGATGCCATCCGGATTCGTCCCAGCGGGAATAGAAGCTATCTTTTCCAAAGACGAGCGATCGAAGACGATTACAACATTCGCGCCACCGTCGGAGATGTAACCAAACTTGCCAGCATCGTCGAACGCAACTCCATGAGTCCCTTTCAACCCGGGGATGTTGCCAACGATTTTTCCGGTATTTGTATCCAGGACATCGACGCGGGGGCCGTGCGTAACGTACAGGTGAGGTGCGCTCGGATCAACGGACAGATAGTCCCACCCCCCCACACCTCCGACGACCCATTTGGTCTGAACGCTGAATACCTTTTGGGCTGCGGCTTGATTGTGGTTTAAAGCAATCAGGGTTGCCCCGGCGACGAAGAGTTTTCCAAAGAGTGCGCAAACTTTCTTTGCAGTCATATATCTCCATTTTGCTCGGCTAGCTTGTAACCGGCATCTCTACTATTGCAGGTCAACCTTAAGACAGACTGAAGAGCAGGGGACTGAGAAATATTATTGGTAACTTTCAGGAAGAGTGTTTTCGTTCGATACGGTCTCTTCCGAAAACTTCTTCATGGGTACCCAATCGGTAGAACTGCGTTCGATGCGTAGTCGGACAACAGCATTTGTTCCTAAGCCTGGATTACTCGTGATTTCAATAGTGCCATTTGCTTTATTGACGATGGCTTTACAGATGGCGAGGCCTAGACCGGTTCCACCTGTACGTCGGCTTCGAGACGGGTCGTTACGATAAAAGCGGTCGAAGATGTACGGTAGAAACTCTGCTTCAATGCCACTGCCCTCATCGGCGATCTCCAGCTCAATCCATACTCCTGCTGATCTACCGGTTATTTGCACGACGCCCCCGGCTCTACTATGTTGCAGCGCATTCATCAATAGATTGGAACAGAGCAGCTCCAACTCTTCCTCCTCAATCTCCAAGGTCAGAAGACTGGGAGCCGAGAGCTTTACACGTACCTTGTTGAGCTCGGCAAACGTATCGAGCTGCGCCACGACGTTCTTGATGACTCGTGCAAGATCTGTCGAAGGAGTGACCGAGCGGTTGTCCCTCTCCTTTGGAGAACTCTCGACGCGAGCAAGAGTCAGCATTTTGGCTACGATCACCTCCATGCGTTGGCAGTCGGTCTGGCACCGTTCAAGGCCTGCATGGTACTCATCTACAGATCTTGGTTTCATGTTCAATAACTGAACAGACGATTTGATCACTGCGACGGCAGTCTTTAGCTCGTGAGCAGCGTCGTTTGTAAACTGACGTTGTTGTGTGAAGGATCGTTCGAGCCCCTTCATCGCAGTTTCGAGAGCTGTCGCGAGAGGCGCCAGCTCTGTCGTTTCACGAATCCGAGCTGACGGTGAAAACTGCCATGAATGAACCGATAGACCCGAAGCCTCTTTGGCAAGTTCGTCGAGAGGCGCAAGTCCTCTGCGAAGCAGCCAGGACATTCCTAGTCCGGTAATGACAACGAGGAATAAACTCGTGATCCCATAAAATAAGAATGCATTTTGTACCGCTTCCCACACTTGTCTGGTCGGGGCACCATAGACGATCGTCACGCGCCTCTTCACCCCGCCGCTCTTCTCTCCTGGATCGACAATTCGGAGCCCGTCGATTCGAATCGTTCGATACCGTTCGCGTCCAACACGAATCTTTTCAAACTGGTTCGACTGTGCTCCAAACATATTCGAGCCAGAAGGTGCTTTCCAGCCGGGCGAATGTCCTAGAACACGGCCGTTTTCGTCCCACACTTCATAGATATCCTCACTCGGCAGATTGATCTCTGTGCCATCGAGCATGACGTTATCCTGAGCGTCATCGGCGTCCTGAACAGCGCCGAGAAGCGAGTCAGCCCGGCCGCGCAGCATAATATCGAAAGCATGAAAACGGACGTGTCTCTCATATAAAACGGCGAGACCAGTCCCTACTAGAGCAGAAGCAAGTTCGACAAGAAGTACCGAAACGATGAGTTGCACCTTGATGGACTGAATCCTCATCCGTTTGCCTGCTCCTTCAGAGATAGCCGGTATCCGCGCCCGCGAAGGGTTTCGATGCTTGGTTCGGTTGCACCTGAGTCCAGTTTTCGGCGCAGATTGGACACATGCGCTTCGATAACATTCGAATGGTGCTCCCAGTTGTAGTCATACAGATGTTCGAGCAGTTCGCGTTTGGAGACAATCACCTTCGGCCGATGCATCAGATATTCGAGAATGTGGTATTCCGTGGGCGTCAGATCAATCGCAAGCCCTGCGCGCCGAACCGTCTGTTGAAGAGTGTCGAGCTCAACATCCGAAAGACTCAATATGGGATGTGCACCGCCCTTACCTCGTCGAATGAGCGCCTTCGACCGCGCAATCAACTCGCCAAGGTCGAACGGCTTGGCAAGATAGTCATCGGCGCCGGCATTCAGCAGTTCGATAATCGAAGTCGCTTCACCGCGCGCTGTGAGAATCAGCACTGGCGTCAGATCGCGCTCCGCTCGAAGCTTCTTCAGAACGCCTTGACCATCCAACAGAGGAAGCATTAAGTCCAGGATGATGAGGTCATAGCAACGATGACTCGCCAGCGATGCTCCCATCTGGCCATCCAGAGCGCAGTCAACGGCGAAGCCGGGAGTGTCACGAAGAGCTGCGGCCACATTCTCCGCTAGCCTCACCTCGTCTTCTACAAGGAGAATACGCATGTAGAAAGTATCGTTGATGAATGCTTAAGCGAACCTGAAGAACAACTATTTGCAGTGGAAGAGAGGATACCGCCCTATCGGGAGGGCGCCGCGCAACAGGCGAATGGCGGAGAGTGAGGGATTCGAACCCCCGATAGACTTACGCCTATGTCTGATTTCGAGTCAGGTGCATTCAACCGGGCTCTGCCAACTCTCCGCGTTCCTTTATTTTATCTCAGGAGAGCCTATTGCGGCTTCGCTCAGTCGACGGATTTATCCTGAAAGCAACCGAAACGCACGCTTCGGCTGGGGAGTAAGGAATTTGCAGAGTCAATACTGGACACCCGAGCTTGAGTTGTGGCTACGCGAACTGGCCGTAGCATCCGGTTTTGATACTGCCGGGGTGGCGCCTGTCATCGCTGCTAGCTCAGACACTGGCGGCGATAGCGTCGATGCGGAGCGATTTACCAAATGGATATCCGCCGGCAGAGCAGGCGAGATGGAGTATCTAAAGCGCCGCAACGAGCAGGGAGTCCTGCTGCGGAGCGACGTGCAAGTAGCAATGCCGTGGGCGCAGTCAGTCATTGTCTGTGCCCTTAACTACAACGCCACGGGGCCACTCTCTATCGACGACGCTCCTCCCGATACAGGCTGGATCGCTCGCTACGCGTGGAGCGGGCGAAGCAAAGGCGAGGATGAGGATGCAGACGAACTCGCCCCCACTGACTATCACGAAGAGCTATTAAGCCGCTTGCGAAAAGTGGAGTCGGAGCTGCGCGAGCGGTTCGCCTGTGAGACGCGTTCCTACGTTGACACCGGCCCCCTCGTCGAGCGGGCCGCGGCTGCGAAGGCCGGGATCGGATGGATCGGCAAAAATACCTGCATCATCGATCAGAAGCTCGGTTCGTGGCTGCTCCTCGGCGTCATCATTACTTCGCTGCCGGTAGCGTCCGGCGTAGAACGCCACGTAGCAGCCGATCGATGCGGAAGCTGCACGCGGTGCATCGACGCATGCCCCACAGATGCGCTGGTTGCTCCGCGCGAGATGGACGCCTCCCGCTGCATTGCGTACCTGACGATCGAAAAGAAAGGCAGTATCGCGGAAGAGCTACGCGCACCGATGGGCCGCCAGGTCTTCGGGTGTGATATCTGCCAGGACGTCTGCCCGTGGAACCGCCGCGCACCGGTCTCTTTCCACCACGGCATGCTGGCGCGAAATCAACTCATCAATCCTGCGCTCGAATGGCTTGCCGGGATGGATGCAGCAGAGTTCAAGCAATGGTTTAAAGGTTCACCCCTCGAGCGGACCCGGCGCAAGCGGCTTCATCGTAACGTCGCGATTGCAATGGGAAACAGTGGAGAAGACCGATTCATCGACCAATTGAAGCAGTGGAGCGAGGGGGAAGATCCCGTCCTGGCGGAGTCCGCAGAGTGGGCGCTAAGACGCATCCAGAGACCCGATTAGACTCGATGGTCAGGCCAATGTGACCTGAAACTCCGCGCGGTGACGAAGTACCGCTTTCAAGTGGGAGGCAAAACAACTCCCTCTGCTAGCATCGGAGTGAACAACGGCGATCGCAATCCCGCTTCGAACTCTTCTATGCCCTCCATCTTGCCTGACAAGTCCGCAAACTCCGTCTCCACCAATGCCGATCAGCCGGAGCTGCCACCAAAGCCGATCGAAGAGGTCGCGCCGGTCATCCGCGATTACGGTATATCGGCGCAGATCGTCGCGCTAGCTCGTTACATGGCTCGTACTGAGGTCCATACCTACGCATTCAGCGTCGCAGCCAACGTAATTCTCTCGCTATTTCCCTTCATCGTGCTGCTGCTCACGCTCAGTCGCAACGTCTTCCATTCGCGGTCGATGGAGGAGGTCGTCGGCGACATGATGAAGAATCTTTTACCCGTCGGGCAAGACTTCGTCATGCGCAACATGCAGCTTCTGGCCCATCCTCACAAGGGAACACAGATATTCTCGCTCGTCATGCTGCTGGTCACCTCGACGGGAGTGTTTTTACCGTTGGAGGTCGCGTTGAACCGCGTCTGGGGCGTCCGGCAAAACCGTAGTTATCTTCACAATCAGGTCGTATCGCTGGGCCTTGCATTTGCGGTCGGCGTCCTCGCGATGGGCTCAGTCGCGTCCACGGCAAGCCAGCAGACGATCCTCTCGTGGCTCTTCTTCGGGCACACCGAGAACGCTATCTATCACTTCATCTCGTACGGATTTCTACGGTTAAGCGCCGGACTCGCCGGTATTCTCCTCTTTTTCCTCATCTATTGGGTGTTGCCCTATCGAAAGGTTCCGGCGCGTGCGGTCCTTCCTACCGCGATCGTTGTTGGCCTTCTCTGGCAGGCGGCGAAGGTCCTCTATATTAAGGCGCTTCCGTGGCTGGATTTTCAGTCCGTGTACGGTCCGTTTTATATTTCAGTAGGGCTGATGATGTGGGCGTTCCTGTCCGGGTTGCTTCTACTGGCAGGCGCACACTTTTCAGCTACGCGGTATACCTTGAGGCTTGCACGTCAGGCGGAGCGGGAGGCGGCAAACGATGCAAAATCCGATTAGCTCTGACCGGCCGCGTGAGCCCAGGTCGTGGAGGAGACGGATTCCGACAGGATTAGCCGGAGCGGCATTCTGGCTCGGGGTATGGTTCGTCGTACTGTTTGTACGCCGTTGGATTCCCGGAGCATTCGGGAACTTTCTTGGCATCATGCAACTCTTTGTCGGCCTTGCTCTCGTGGCCGTTGCTGTGCCATTGATCTGGCAGTTCATCCGGAAGCACATGCTCTGGAGCCTGCGTAACAAGCTGGTGCTGACCTATCTGTTAATCGGTCTCGCACCAGTGGTCCTGTTTGTGACGCTGGTAGCCGTGGTGGCCTATGTTGCCGCCGGTCAGTTTGCCATCCATCTTGCCGACTCGCGACTGCAGGCAGAGTTGGCCCAGATGAGCGTCGAGAATGAACATCGTGCAGAGCGAATCGCACAGGACCTGGAACGTCAGTCGCCAGGTTCAGTAGAAGCTTCAACGGGCGTTATTGCCGAGAGCGAGCGGTCTATCGCGCTGGAGCTTCCTCGGATGAGGTTGCATCGTGAGATGCAGGCGTTCCTTAACGGCGTACCGGTCAAATTCGATTCAGGTCCGAATGGCAAGACTCCGTTCGGATTGCCTCCCTGGGCAACGGAGTTGAACGGAGATCACTACTCCGGACTGGTTCTCGATGGCAGTGACCTGTTCCTCGTCGCGGTCCAGCAACAAAGATGGAAGGATGGAAGGATCTTCAGCCTGATGTCCAGCCTTCCCGTAGATGGCCCCGTTTTGACGATCGTTGCGGAGGGCCTGGGCCATGCAAGTCTGCTGCCGGTGCGTGCAGGAAGCGGCTCGAACGAGGCGAAAGAGGGTAGTTCAGCAGCTCAGGCTGATCAACGCAGTCTGGCTTCAAAGCCAAAAGGCACAGGATCCACTGCGCAAGAGAACGACTCGAAGGCCACTAGACGATCGTGGATCGTCGGTGGTACGGAGCCGCCGTCGATCAATGTGGTGGACGTGCCGGTGAGCTTTACTTCGACGTTGCCGATAACGGACTGGGATACTGGCAGACCTGACAGCGTCTTCTTTGCTGTCGAATCACGTCCGTCACTGCTATACAACCAGTTGTTCGGAGCATCCCTCAGCGGAATTGTGACGAACGTGCTGCGCATCGCTATCGTATCGTTGTGCGTCATCTTCGCGATCATCGAACTGCTCGCGCTGTGGATGGCAATACGTCTAAGCCGTACCATCACCGCGTCCGTGGCGGATCTCTACAGCGCGACGCAGCACATCGACCGCGGCGATCTCGACTATCGCATCGGCGTCCAGCGTACCGATCAGCTTGCAGAGTTGAGCCGGTCGTTCAACACGATGGCAGGATCTCTCAAGAGGCTCCTTGAAGAACAGAAAGAGAAGGAGCGGCTGCAGAGCGAGATTTCAATCGCACAGGAGGTCCAGGCGAACCTCTTTCCTCTGCACGCGCAGGGCCTGGACACGCTTGAACTGCACGGAGTCTGCCGCCCGGCGCGCTCGGTCAGCGGTGACTACTACGACTTTCTCGTCTTCCACGAAGAGGCGCATGCGGGCATGATCAACCGTCGGGAGACCGGCGTCGGCATCGCGATCGGCGACATCAGCGGCAAGGGAATCTCTGCGGCGCTGCTGATGGCGACGCTTCACTCTGCTGTTCGCGCCTACCGCTTTGCCAGCGAAGAGCTTGTCTACAGCGAATCAAGCGTAGCCGGATTAATGGCTAGCAGAGAAGCTCGCGGTGGTGACTTCGATGAGCTGTTTCAATCTCCGGGACGCATCTTATCGTTGCTCAATCGCCATCTCTACCGAAGCACGCAGCCGGAGAAGTACGCGACCCTATTCCTCTCCCACTATGACGCAGGCTCGGCAATGATGACCTACTCGAATGCGGGGCAGTTGCCGCCCCTGGTGCTGAGCAGGGACGGAAGCATTCGCAGGCTGGACAAGGGCGGAACAGTCGTCGGCCTCATGGACGGCATGCACTACGAAGAAGACCGCTTCAAGATGCTGCCTGGTGACATCATGGTGGCCTACTCAGACGGCGTTACTGAGCCGGAGAACGACTTCGGCGAGTTCGGCGAGGAGCGGTTGATGGAGGTGGTCGCCCGGTACCGCGATCAGCCCCTGCATGTCATCTCCAGCCAGGTGATGCAGGCCCTGGACGCCTGGATCGGCGCCGATGAGCAGCCGGACGACATCACCCTGGTACTGGCGCGGCAGGTTTAGAAAAAAATACTTTGAAAAGTTGGCGTATTTTTTGCTCTGCCAAAAGTGTGCGCTAAGCGACCATCTTTACCATGCGTCCCACCACGTTTTGACCACCAAAACACCACGCAAAACAAGAGGTTTTTCCGCAACCCCTATCAAAAAACGCCAGCAAAAGTGGCAATTCTCTGCCCGCGCCACCACGCAACTTTTTTTGGAAAATTATGTCTTCCCACGAATGGCTTTGACGACGATCGCGTTAGGCGAACTGCCTGCGGGAAGGATCGTGAAGAGCGCAGGTCCCTGCTTTCCTTGTGTTCGAACCACCGCAATGTCGCCCGAATGCGTGTCCGCAGCAAGCAGAAGATGCTCATCCGCAGAGAATGCGAGCGCATCGGGCCCCGAGCCGGTACGCACGCTCCCAGCAAGCTTCCCGTCGTCAATACTGTACAAACCGATCGAGTCTGCACCCGAGTTCGACACCCACAACATGCTGTTATCGTGACTCACGACTCCGTACTTTGGCCCACTCCCGATGGTGTAAGTCCCCCCAACTTCATTGGTCCAGGTCGAGATCTCAGAGATGCTGTCCGATCCGAAGTTGGAGACAAATATCTCGCCGCCATCCGGCTTCATCGCTAGGTGAACAGGGGATTTGCCGACATCGAGGAACACCAGCAGGTGGTCGGTTAGGAGTGCAGGATTTTGCTTCGCTGCCCACGATCCCGGAGCTGCTGCAAGACTAAGTGCCATGATCTGATGACCCGCTGAACACGCTACAAATGCCTTCGCGGAGTCAGGAAGAATCGCGATGTC
This sequence comes from Tunturiibacter lichenicola, assembly GCF_051013355.1. GTDB lineage: Bacteria > Acidobacteriota > Terriglobia > Terriglobales > Acidobacteriaceae > Edaphobacter > Edaphobacter lichenicola_F. The sequence goes on from NZ_CP132944.1 coordinate 4,610,652, forward strand.
AGCAGAGCTGGGGCAGCCTGAGAATGTCGAGCGAAGGCGTATCGCTGGCTCAGACCCAGCAGCAGCGGTGTTATAGGGGGTCACATCGAAGATGGAAACACTGCCGCTGCCGTGATTGCTGACGACGAGACTGCGGCCGTCGGGTGAGATGCGTGCGAGTTCAGGCTGTTCGCCAGTACCTGCAGCACCAATCTCTCGGCGACGATCAAGATCGAGTGTGCTCACACTGTTCGATGCGGAATTGACAACGTACGCGCGGTGGCCAGACGGATCAACGGTAATGAATTTAGGCTGGTGATGAACGGGAATCGTGGCAACGACGCGATTGGCATTTGCATCGATCACCGAAACCGTCCCGGATTGACTGTTGGCGACGTAGACCTCGTTGCGAATGGGATTGACAGCCAAAGCGATGGGATTGGCGCCTACCTGAAGGGTTCTATCCTGACGGAGATAGACGAGATCGAGAACTGTGACTGTATTCGAGCCGTCGTTGCTGATGTATGCGAACTCCCGGTAGCCGTCGGGGACGTCAGGGAAGCTGCTTCGGCGGCAGCCGGATATGCCGATGAGGAGCGTGGCTGCAGTAACAGCGCGGCGAAAAAAAAGACGGTGGTGAGGGGTGGGCACTGTTGGGAGTTTATCTCGGAGTTCATCTGGAGTTTGTTCAGGCGGCACGAACGCGGCAAGACCTGAGGGTTTAACGGCGCGTGCTCCGAATGTGGAACCAGTTCCAGACGACCCAGCAGAAATAGCCCCCCTGGATAACCAGAACTGAAACGTAAGCGAAGAGCAGATGCCGGTGAGGCATGGTGCTTAGGTCAAAGAACGACTTCCAGGTCATTGCGGAATCTCCAGCGAAGCTTCAATGGCTTTCAGAGCAGCTTCCTGCTCGGCGAACTGGCGGCGACGCTCTAGCGAGAAGCGGAAGATTACGATGCAAATGCCCCACAACGACCATCCAGCCAGGTTCCAGAAGAAGGCTGGAAGCATGGATGGGTCGACACCCGAATCGGGTCCGCCGCCGAAGACTGGGGCAGGGTGTTGGGTACGCCACCACCGGATGGACATGTAGACGATGGGTACGTCAACCGCGGCGAATACGGACAGAACCGCGGCCAGGGTGTGAGTTTGGCCGGTGGAGGAGAAGCGGCGGAGCATGAGGTAGCTCATATATAAGAGCCAAAGCAGAAGCATGCTGGTGAGGCGCGGGTCCCAGGTCCACCAGATGCCCCATGTGGCGCGTCCCCAGAGCATGCCGGTAAGCAGGCAGATACTGGCGTAGACGACCGTGACTTCGGCGGTGCTGAGAGCGAGGGCGTCGGCTGTCAGGGCTTTGAGGGGGTCTCGGCGGCGCCAGTAAAGATAGAAGAGCGAAGCTGCGAAGTTGATGTAGGGAAAGATCAGACTCAGCATCGCGATCGGGACGTGATAGTAGAAGATGCGTCCGGTGTTTCCTTGAGCCGCGTCTGTGGGGACGAGGAAGATCGCTTGTCGAAAACCGACAATGAGGACAGCGACACTGATTCCGAACCAGAGCCAGGCGACGTTTCGGAGAGTGGGGGTGCGCTGCTCCATACTTTTAGTTTATCGCGAAAGCCGTCATTCAGCGTTCAGCACGGTCTCAAAGAGCAGGATACAGACCGTTGTGAAGATGATGTCGTAACCGGCGAGTTGCTTGATCCAGGTATTGATCTGAATGGGGTCGAGATCGGCGGTGAGGACGCCGGTGGTGGCCTGAACCATCGCGAGGATGGCGGGTAGGGATATGGGTAGGAGTAGCAGGGGGAGAAGTAGCTCGCGATTGCGAGCGCGAAGGCCGAGGGCAGCAAAAAAGGTCCCGTTGACGACCAGAGCCCAGGTGCCGAGAGGGAGAATCAGGGCGAGGAGCCAGAGATTGCCGAGGGCATGGAGGTTGAAGAAGACGATGAAGATGGGGGCCAGGACCGCTTCGACGACGAGAACGAAGAGCATGTTGGCGATGGCTTTGCCAAGAAAGAGCGCTGAAGCGGGGGAGGGGGCCATGCGCTGGGCTTCGAGGACGTTGTTACGCTGTTCGCGTCCCCAGGACTGGTTGAGGGCGGTGATGGAGGCGAAGAGCAGCGCGACCCATAGGATTCCGCCGGAGATCTGACGTGTCACGGTGGGGAAGCTCGTGGGGTCAAAGGCGAGGCCGAAGACTACGACGACCAGGAGAGCGAAGAAGAGCATTCCGTTGATGGAGTCGCGGGAGCGCCATTCGAGGCGGAGGTCTTTGCGGAGATGATCGAGGACGTGCCAGAGGTACTTCATGCCGGAGCTGGGCCTTTGGTGAGGTCCGTGATGGTTGCTTCGGCGGCGCGGAGGTAGTCGGCTGGGGCGAGGATGAGCTGGAGACCACGTTGGCCGGCTGAGACAGAGATCTGGTCAAAGAGTTCGATGGTCTCGTCAGCGTAAGCAGGGAAGGGTTTCTTCGCGCCCATGACGGTGACTCCTCCGCGGATGTAGCCGGTGAGCGGTTCGACATCTTTGAGGGATGCTAGTTCGGCCTTTTTTGCTCCGGCGGCATGGGCAAGCTTTTTGAGGTCGAGCTCGGCGTCGCCGGGGATGACGGCGAAGAGGTGGTCGCCGGTGTTCGTGTGGGCGACGAGGGTTTTGAAGACCTGCTCGGGGGGGAGGCCTATCTTGCGGGCGACGGAGATGGCGGTGAGGTCGTCAGGATCGACTTCGTATGGGCGCAACTCGTAGGGGATGCCGAGGGTGTCGAGGAGGCGGGCGGCGTTGGTCTTGGCTGGGTGAGCGGTCTTCACGTCGTCACCCGGCAGGTTCCGCTGCCGCGTCTACGATCTGGCCGTTGCTCATGATCAGGGTGCGGTTGGCGATGGGTTCGGCGAGTGCGGACTGGTGAGTAGTGAGGATGATGCTGCGGTTTCCACCGCCAGCGACGGGCCAGGTGCGGAAGTCGGCGAGGAGTTCGACCATGTGGCGGGCTGAGGCGACGTCAAGGTTGGAGAAGGGCTCGTCGAGGAGGAGAAGTTCGGGGTCGGTCTGGAGGACTCGGGCGAGGGAGGTGCGTTGGCGCATGCCTTGCGAGTATTGTCCGACGGGCCGCGCGAGCTTCGGGTCGAGGCCGACGGCGCGGAGTGCCATCTCGGGGCTGCCGACGCAGGCGCAACCACCGTCGCGGTGCAGCGAGGCGAAGTAGTTGAGGTTCTCCATGGCGGTGAGTTCGTCGTAGAGCATGGGGGAGTGGCTCATGTAGGCCATGCGACGACGCTGGTCGTGTGGGCTTGCTGAGAAGACTTCGACCTTGCCGCGTGTGGGTGTGATGAGGCCCGCGATGATGCGTAGAAGGGTGGATTTCCCGGCGCCGTTTTCGCCGAGGATGACGGTGCAGGAGCCCGCACAGAAGCTTGTCGAAACGTTGCGGAGAGCGGCGAAGCTGCCATAGATCTTGGAGACGGAGTCGAGCGAGACGCAATCTGCCTCTGCAGCGGCTGGGATTGTGGTGGTGCGAGTTGTCTCAGCCGTCTGCGTCATATTTTTTGTGCGCGGCGGATTATTTGGTTGCGGGAAGGGCAGTCGCGGTGGTGGTTGGAGTTGCAGAGGGAGTCGCCGGGGCGTACTTCGAGGCGCATTTGGCCTGAAGCTGCGTGGCGTGGAAGACGCCGTCGTGGCCGTAGGTGCCGACGGCGAGAGCCTGTGCGTCATCCTTGAAGGTGTCGGGTGGCGGCTCAGAGCCTTGATAGGCGACGGAGAGTTTGCGGCCCTGCTCGATGAGATCGAAGGTGGCGTTGGTGCCGACACGGTGGATGCTGCCGGGTGCGACGTTGCCAGCTACGCGAAGGTGGCGAACGTAGGCCTTGTTTCCCATGCCCTGAAGCTCGCCGATGGTGACGTAGTAGCTCTTGTTGTCGCGGCCGCCAGTGAACGAGAGGTAGGCGACCGTAGCGAGGATGATTACGGCTGCGGCGATGATCTTGATCGGACTTTTGCGAGTTGCGTCTGCCATGGTCTTCCGTCTTTCAGTCTACGTTTCCGTGTTCGATTTGGGTAGCACCTCTAGTGTCAGGTACCCCCTCCCCCACCCAGGTATCTTGCAAGGAAGAGCATTCGAATGAACAACTTACAGTAGGGGTGTGTCTCTAAAATATTCTATTCAAATGGGTTACGCCTAAAATACTTGTTATGTTGCAGTTGCACGTCATGCGATGGGATTCGAGATCAATCGCGCTCAACTTGCTTTACTTCTTCTATTTTACGTTATTGGGACGGGGGAATACGCCACGTCAAAAGCCTTGCTGGGAGCGGGTTTGAGCGACTGTCGGGGTTGACAAGAATTTAAGATTCCTGGAATCAAGTGAGGTTAACTGTTCTTTCGTGTAATGACCAGCGAAGAGGAAAGAATGGAATTCCGGGCATTGGACAGCACAAAGCCAACTACTTGAAATGGAGAGCTAGACGATACCATCCGTTCTCAGCAATAAGTAAAAATAAGACGCCACCGCCGAGCGAACATAGTACCGATCCTAAGAACGCTATTGGAATCTGTAGTAGGTTTCGATAAGCCCAAAGGCCGCGCAATATCAACCAGACAATCGGAATTTGAAACAGCAAGAAACTGAACCAAAGGGCATTTGCCGCTGTACTCATCCGCATGGCCTGTTCGTGTGTCAAAGGGCTTTCGCTGGCCAGAACAGCAGAAGCTATAGCGAGCGCTACCAGTCCTGACGCGGTGAGCACCGATACCAGAAGCGCGATCCGCGTCCGTGTCTTCATATCTTTGATGGTAATCCCCCAAATTGCTCTCGGTAGAGGAGTGAATGCCTCTATCACTTCGTCTCTTTCTGTTTGGTAGACGACGAGCCCGTTGGATTGGGCGGTATGCATGCGTCTTTTCCCAAGTCTTTTAGTTTCTTGAAATCACTAAACACGCGGTCAGAACCACTCTCCCAAGCCGACAGTCTGAGACTAACTGTATCGAGCAATGGTGAGTCGCATTCAAAATATCGAGCGATGGAACTATGAGACATGCCGGGAAAGCTGAAGAAGAGCCAACCGCTCACTGGCTCTCCAGTAGTAAATTTCTGGTTATTCAGTTCGGGTTCTTTCGCTGCCCCTAACGGCAGAGTCTGTGCATCGATTTGTTTCCCAATCGACGAAGATGCATCGATGGTCAGCACCAGACTTACTCTCTCGATATATCCCGGCACCCTGCCTAAATTTCTTACCGATACTCTAATGTTCAGCAAAAACGTGCCGTCCGGAGATGCAGGAATTGCTATCGAATGGATTTCAGAGTACAAGTTTGGCCGCTCATACAGATAAACCCACTGAAGAGCCACTCCGGTGCATATTGCCAACAGTATCGAAATGAGAATTTTGGCTATGAAATGCTTTTGCCATCTGGTCACGATCCAAAGCAATCCGATAGCTAACGAAAAACTCAGCAGCAGAACACAGAACGAAGTCCTCATTCCGAGCGTGGCCCACCGGATAGATCCTGCGGCCACAGGCACTGACAGTACCGCAGCAATCCAAGATGCGTGCCATTTCTTCGATTCTCCGGTCGCGTTGAGCTCTTTCATAGCGGGTTCAGATGATGCTCTAAAGTTATCTGCTCCTTTCTCGCAGTCAAGGAGATAATGCGTTTGCGGGTTTCAGCTGGCGAACGCAGTGGATGACGCGTTGGGCCGGGAAAGATACTGCACGGACTATGAACTGAAACGCACGGTGAACGGGTACGACGAGCTGCTGGCTGTGACGCCGAGGCAACTCGTCGGTTGGTTCATAGGGAGGATGGTTTCCTGGTTACCTTGCGTCTGCAGGTGTTGCGGCGGCTTTCTCGATGAGGGCTGCGACGGGTGCGGGATGCGACAGCATGGCGACGTGGCTGGACGGGAGCGTGATGGTCTCAGCATGCATAGCTTTGGCCATGAAGCGCTCTGCGTCCGGTGGGATCATGCGGTCGTTTGCGGCGACAACGTACCAGGATGGTTTTTGATGCCAGGCTGCGGTGGTGACGGTGCCGTTCAGCACTTTGGCGCTGGTTGGACCCTGGGTAGCGGTGAGGTTTGCCTTTTCTGCGGGAGTGAGATCCTGAGCGAAGTCCTCGGAGATGCCCTTAGGGGTGATCTTCAGAAAGCCCTGTGCGTCGGGACGGAGTTCGGCGATGCCTGGAGGCGGCGTGCCACCCTGGCTCAACTGATTGATGGATCCGTTGTCGTTGGGGGCGAAGGCAGCGATGTAGACCAGGCCGGACACCTTGGGGTCTGTGCCCGCTTCTGTGATTACGACGCCACCGTAGGAATGGCCGACGAGAAGCACTGGGCCGTCTTCAAGGGCGATCGCGCGTTTGACGGTTGCGACATCGTCTTCAAGTGAAGTGAGGGGGAGCTCAACGGCGACGACGTTCAGACCCTTGGCTTCAAGTAGTGGAATGACTTTGGACCAGCTTGCGCCGTTGGCCCAGGCGCCGTGTACGAGGATTACATTGTGGACGGGGCCCGGGGTCTGCGCATGTGCGTGAGTTGCCGCGGTAGGGAAGAGGAGCGCGAGAGCGGCGATGGTGGATAAGAACGGTAACTTCATGGGTGGTCCTTTCAAGCTGAGAATCGCAGGCGTTAACTACCTACTAGTTGGTAGATTACAGATTTGACAGAAAAATTCAACTACCGACGGTGAATTGTTCGTCTATTTATGGATGTGCGGCGAGTCTGCGCAGGGCATCCTGCATGACTGCGGTGTAGACCTTGCTCGACCCGTAGACTCGAGCGGAGATCATGGCGCCGTGCATGAGGGCGATGAATGTTTCTGCCTCAACGGCTGCTGGTTGCTGCAGTTGGATGATGCCCTGGGCGCGGCCATCTTCCAAGGTTTTGCGGACCCACTCTTTGAGGTCGCGGAAGTAACGTTTGACTTCAGCCTTGACCTCGTCTGGAAGCGTGGGGAGTTCTGCACCGAGCAGGGCGGCGATGCAAATGGGCTCGGTTTTGTCGCGGATGCACTTCTCCCAATGCAGAACGTAGGCGTCAAGGCGTTGGAGAGGGCTGTCGACGTTGTGAGTGAGAGCGTTCAGGGCTGCGTTGAGCGTGTCGCGATGTTGCTTCAGGACGGCTGTGACCAGGATCGCTTTCGAAGCAAAGTGGTGATGGATGCTTGGCTTGCGAATCTTCACCATCTCGGCGATATCTGCAAAACTAAATGCCGCGTAGCCGCGTTCTGCGAGGAGAGCGTGAGCAGAGTCGAGGATCCGGTCTGCAGTATCACTCTGCATAGATGGCCGCTACTGGCATGGAGGGATGCTACCAACCAATAGATGAACATGCAATTCGCGGAAAAGCGGAGGTTTAAGCCTCCGCTTTCTGGGTTGAGAGTGCGGTTGTGTGTGGGTTATACGGTGGTACCGGTGTAGGCGTTCTGGGCTATGACTCCGGTTGTGTTGACGCTGTCGGAGATGGTGGAGAGGAGCTCGTCTGCGTTCTTCTCTTCGTCCAGGATGCTGTCGAGGACGTTGGCTGATTCTTCGTCGCCGAGTAACTCGGCCCAGGTGCGGAGGGTGCCGTAGACGGCGATCTCGTGGTGCTCAACTTGCTGGGCAGAGGCGATGAGGGTGATGTCGCGGATGCTGAGGTCGGTGGCGTCTTTGATGTTGTCTTCGGCTTCGGTGACGAGCGCGGAGATGGCTTTGCAGGTGGAGGTGCTGGCATCGCCGGTAGCGGTGCGGAGGATGCTCTCAACTTTGGCTACGTGGCCCTGGGTTTCGGTGAGGTGGTTGCGGAAGGCGGTGGCGAGTTGAGGGTCGGTTGATTTTTCGATCATGGTGGGGAGGGCTTTGGTGATCTTTTGCTCCATGTCGAGCGCCTTTTTGAGGTTGGCGATGTAGAGGGTGCGGAGGTCTTCGATATTTTCTGAAAATAATTTCATTGGGGAGGTTCTCCTTGGGATTTTCGCGAGGTTTCTCGCCGGCGCGTGTGGCGCCGTTTTTCGAAGTGCTTGATTGTGAGAGCGGCGAACGTTCAAGCCGGGGGACTCACGGTCGTACTCGTTCTGTTGGGTAGGATGCGGTGGAGGGGAGATGGTTGGCTGCTTTGGATTATTGCTGGACAAATGTAAGGCAACAGCAGATTCCTCCGCTTCGCTGCGGAATGACAACAAAGGCCGTGCAACGGCAACAGCAGATTCCCTTCGGGAATGACAACAAGAAAAGCAATAGCAACAACAAGAACAGCAATGGCAACAACAAGAAGAGCGACGGCAACAGCGGACTGTTCGATGCTGCGAAATGACGACGAAAGAACAGGTGATGGCCGAGACTGGGCGCTGCGTGGGCGCATCGTATACTTACTCGATAACGTGGCAGCAAAGGCAGGGGAGATTATGAGCGAAAACGGAAACGGCGCAGCTTCGAACGGCAATGGTGGTGGGGCGCATACGCACGGCAATGACTACAAGGTTCCGACGGGGCGTGCGGAGTGGATTGTGAAGCGGAAGGCCGAGGCGGCGCGAACCGGCGATACGAATATGTCGCAGATGCACTTTGCCCGCAAGGGGATGATTACCGAGGAGATGGCTTATGTCGCTCAGCGGGAGAAGATTGCGGCGGAGCTGGTGCGGAGCGAGGTGGCGAAGGGGACGATGATTATCCCTGCGAATATCAACCACGTTGAGCTGGAGCCGATGGCGATTGGGGTGGAGTCGTTGTGCAAGATCAATGCGAATATCGGGAACTCGGCGCTGGTGTCGAACGTGGATGAGGAGTTGCGAAAACTGCACACGGCGGTGCATTTTGGTGCGGATACGGTGATGGATCTGTCCACGGGCGGCGATATTCCGATGATTCGGGAGCAGATTCTGCGGCATTCGCCGGTGCCGATTGGGACAGTGCCTCTGTATGAGGCGCTCTCGCGAGTGAAGCGGGTTGAGGATCTGAATATCGATCTTTACCTTGAGGTGATTGAGGAGCAGGCGCAGCAGGGAGTGGACTACTTCACGATTCATGCGGGTGTGCTGATTGAGTACGTGCCGCTGGTGGCGAAGCGAATCACCGGAATTGTGAGTCGTGGTGGTGCGATTCTGGCGCAGTGGATGACCTCGAACCATAAGCAGAACTTTTTGTATGAGAACTTTGACCGGATTACCAAGATCATGGCGAAGTACGACGTGAGCTACTCGCTGGGCGATGGGCTGCGGCCGGGTTGTCTGGCGGATGCGAGCGATGAGGCTCAGTTTGCGGAGTTGAAGACGCTGGGTGAGTTGACGCGGCATGCGTGGAAGAGCGATGTGCAGGTGATGATCGAAGGGCCGGGGCATATTCCGATGGACCAGATCAAGCTACAGGTGGATAAAGAGGTCGAGCTGTGCGATGGGGCTCCGTTCTATGTGCTGGGGCCGCTGGTGACTGACATTGCTCCTGGGTATGACCACATCACTTCGGCTATTGGCGCGGCGATGATTGGTTGGCATGGTGCGGCGATGCTTTGCTATGTGACTCCGAAGGAGCATCTGGGGCTGCCGAATGAGAAGGATGTGAAGGACGGAATTATTGCGTACAAGATTGCTGCTCACGCGGCTGATGTGGCGCGGCATCGTCCGGGCGCAAGGGATCGGGATGATGCGATCTCGCATGCGAGGTACACGTTCGATTGGGATAAGCAGTTTGCATTGTCGCTTGATCCGGAGACCGCTCGTGGAATGCACGATGAGACGCTGCCGGATGATTACTACAAGGAAGCGGCATTCTGCAGCATGTGCGGGCCGAAGTTCTGCAGCATGAACTGGTCGAGTAAGGTGGATGAGTTCAATGCGAAGGAGCATGGTCTGCATAAGCAAGACCTGACACAGATTGTTACCGAGCAGATGGCCTTGCGGGGGTAGTGCTTCGGAACATGAGACGGTGATTACAAGGCAAGGGCCGCATCCTGATCGGATGCGGCCCTTGTGGTTTGGGGGAGGGTCTTGTGTTGGGTTAGCTCGCGGTGGGGTGCGAGTTTGTTGCGACGGAGGGGAGGGACCGCGTGGAGGATCTGAGAGGGTGGCTCGGGGCCGGGTTCGACTCAAGGGTCGAACTCCACAGCGCTGAAGTTGGAGGCCATGTCCGCAATTCAATGAGATGCGGAAGGGGGTAGGTCGGCAGCAACGTGCCCCGGAGTGTCCCAATGCGGCAGACGATCTACAGAATATCGTTTCCCTCTTTATCGGATCGCATCGCCAGAAGCGCGGGGGCGATGATCATAGCGAGAAATACCAAAGCTAAAACGAGATCGTGGACCATTGGGGAGTCTCCTTTGGGCGGCTTAAACCGTCTGGGAGTAATCATGGGGCAGGTGACTAAATGGGGACATCCCCCGGAGGGCTTGGAGAACTACAACTTAGGTGGGATGGATTAAGGGCAAAAACTAACAGCAGATTCCTCCGCTTCGCTGCGGAATGACAACAAAAGAGCGGGCAAGAGCAGCTGCAACGACAACTGCAACTGCAACGACAACAGCAACAGCAACAGCAACAGCAGATCCCCTTCGGGGATGACAACAAGAAAGGCAGCAGATTCCTTCGCCGCGCTCAGGATGGCGATCTCGTTGTGTCTTCTAGGGTCTAGAGGTCGTGTTCTATATGTGGTGCAATTGTGGTGTTTTGGTGGTTGTTTGGTGGTGTTTTGTGGCTATTTCGTGGCGGCCTCGAGGATAGTGGCGGAGCGGTTGAGGGCTTCGGTGAGGGCGGCTAGCTGGGACTGGGCGCGGGGGGCGTCGGGGGCGTCGATGCCTTCGTTGACGCCGGGGATGACGACGGCGGCGTAGCCAGTGAACTCGCCGGGGGCGTAGATGGTGTGGCGATACCAGGAGCGTTTGGGCAGGCCGGCGGGGTTGAGAAGGGCTTGCTCCGCTCCGCGGAGGGCCTCGTTGAGGCTGGTGGGGTTGGAGGGTGGGTTCGACTGGGTGGCGCGGATGGCGGTGCCGGCGGCGGCGAAGCGATGGGCAGCGGTAAGGGCCGGGGCGAAGTCGAGGGTGAGGCTTTTTGTGGTTGCCAGTTTCTGGGCTGCTTCGAGGTAGCCTACGATCTCCTTGCCGTAGAGCTGATAGTCGTAGGGGAGGACCTCGGTGTCGGCCATGTGGAGGATTTCAAGGCCAAAGACGCGGGCCTGCTGCTGCTCGTAGACGAAGGTTGGGTCGGCGAATTTGATGAACCAGTTGTAGTTGTCGAAGACGGAGTGGTAGACGCCGTAAGGGCCCTCGGAGCCGATGTCGGTGGAGGGTACGCCGAGGTGCTGGATGAAGGGGGTGTAGTCGGAGCCGGAGCCGAGGGTGCCGATGCGGACTTCTGAGTCTGTTGATTCGGCGGGATGACGGCGGCGCGTGTTGCTGGGAGCTGCCTGGTCGGCCTTCCACTGGTCATAGACGGTGCCACCCTTAGGGCTGGGGACCTCTTGTGTGACCTCGCGGACGAATTGCTTGAGGGATGGGACAGCAGCGGCGTCGAAGTTGGGCCCGGCTACGCCGACGTCGGTGTTGAAGTAGGCGACGGCGTGGGCGAGGGGCGTCTCGTGCTGCTCGGCCCACTCGGTTGAGCCGATGAGGCCCTCTTCTTCGGCGTCCCAGCTGCAGATGACGATGCGTCGTGCGGGCTTCCATCCTTGTTTGAGGAGGTCCCCGAGACCGTGAACGGTTTCGAGCATGGCGGCGGTGCCTGAGTTGGGATCAACGGCGCCGTAGACCCAGGCGTCGCGATGGTTTCCGGCTACGACCCAGTTGTCTTTTTGAGCGGGGTCGGTGCCGTCGATGGTGCCGACGACATCCCAGATGGTGCGGAGGGCGATGTCCTGCTCGAGGTGCATGTGGACGGTGACTTTGCTGGTGTTGGTGTGGTTGCCGCCGGCTCCGAGGTGGTAGGTGAAGGGGAGAGCGCCCTGCCACTCGCGCGGGGATTCAGCGCCACCGAGAGCTTTGAGGATAGGCGCGGCGTCTTTGTACGAGAGGGGGTTGGTGGGGATGCTGGCCTGGTTGTTTTGCAGTTTGTCCTGCGGGATGCGCTTGGAGTCGGAGAGATCGGCAGTGGAGGCTACGCCCGGGGTTGTGGGGTCGCCGGGATAGATGGGGAGAAATTGGATGGAGCCGCGCTGGACGGCTGACTCGGGCCGCCACGGGCCTTTGGGATACATGTCGCCGCGGAAGTAGCCGTCGTCGGCGGGGTCAGAGTAGATGAGGACACCCTTCGCTCCATATTGCTGGGCTATGTAGGTCTTGATGCCTCGGAAGTTTTCGCCGTAGCGGACGATGACGATCTTGTCTTTGACGCTGATGCCGAGTTTGGTGAGTTGCTGGAAGTCGGCTAGGGTGCCGTAGTTGACGTAGACGACCTCGGCGGTGATGTCGCCGGAGGGGGAAGAGCCGTTGAAGGCGGGGAGTATGCGGGGATCGTCCTGGAAGGGGTCGCCGCCATATTTGGTGGGGTCGACGTGTTCGGGGGTGGGGCCGGACATGAGCTTTTTGCCGTCGGCGTCGAAGGCTTCGATCTCGATCTTGATGGGTTTATTGAGGAGGACTTTGTAGGGGACGATGTCGGTGTGGAGACCGGCAGCTTTGAATTTGTCGGCGACGTAGACGGCGGTGGCGTAGTCCTCGGGTGAGCTGGCCCAGTGGGGGGCGGCGGTGAGGGTTTTGAGATGTTCGCCGGCGAGCTTTGCGTCGGGGACGGCCATAAAGGCCTTGTCCCACTTTGCCTGCTGGGAGAAGTCGCGGTAGCCGAAGACCTGCGGGGTGGTGGGGGACTGCGCGAGGGTGATGGCGGCGAGGGGAAGCAGGCAGGCTACGGTACGGAGATGAGTCAAGTAATGGCCTCAGTCGATTGAGCTGGTATATGAGGTAGGGTATCGCAAGCTGCGAGATGTGGGGAAGTTGAAGTGAAGGTCGAGCATTCAGGCGGACGATGGGGCGATTCGTTATTTTTATGTTTATGGGGCCTTGAGAGAAGTTCTACTACCATGGAGATTGAAGGCTAAGGTGAAGCGTGGCGCTCCAGACGATCTCAAAGACTAAGACTTTATCGCCGGTTGCGGAAGAAGGTGTGCTGTTTCGGGTGCTGACGGCAGTGAGCTTCTGCCATCTGCTGAACGATATGGTGCAGTCTCTGCTGCCGTCGATCTATCCGATTCTGAAGAGTTCGTTCAAGCTGGATTTTGGCCAGATTGGGCTGATTACGTTGACGTATCAGATTACGGCGTCGCTGCTGCAACTGTTTATCGGGAACTATACGGATCGCAGACCGCTGCCTTATTCGTTGCCGCTTGGGATGACGGTCACTCTGGCGGGGCTGATTCTGGTGGCGGTTGCGTCGAGCTTTCCGATGCTGTTGATTGCTGCTGGGTTGATTGGTGTGGGGTCGGCGGTGTTTCATCCGGAGTCTTCGCGGGTGGCGCGGATGGCGTCCGGCGGTCAGCATGGGATGGCGCAGTCTTTTTTTCAGGTGGGCGGCAACACGGGCTCGGCGATTGGTCCGTTGCTGGCGGCGTACATTGTTCTTCCGCGAGGTGAACGCGGAGTGGGATGGTTTTCCATTGCGGCGCTGGTGGGAATCGCAGTGCTGTTCTGGGTGAGTGGTTGGTATAAGGAGCGGCTGGAACATCTGCAGCAACGGCCTGTGAAGCATGAGGACAATGCTGCCCCGTTGCCGAGGAAGAAAATTATCTCTGCGATTGCTGTGCTGGTTGCGCTGGTGTTCTCGAAGTATTTTTATCTGGCTAGCCTGACGATTTATTACACGTTTTACCTGATGGAGCGGTTTCATGTTTCGGTGCGGAGCTCACAGATCCACTTGTTTGTTTTTCTGGGTGCCGTTGCTGCGGGAACTTTGATTGGAGGGCCGGTTGGCGATCGGGTGGGGCGTAAGGTCGTGATCTGGTGCTCGATCCTTGGGGTGCTTCCGTTTACGTTGATGCTGCCGTATGCGAATCTCTTCTGGACTGGAGTGCTGAGCGTGGTGATCGGGTTTGTGATCGCGTCTGCCTTCTCGGCGATTCTGGTTTATGCGCAGGAGTTGGTGCCGGGGCGAGTGGGGATGATCTCGGGGCTGTTCTTTGGGTTTGCGTTTGGAATGGGCGGGATTGGAGCAGCTGTGCTAGGTAAGCTGGCGGACGCGACGAGCGTTGTCTATGTCTACAAGGTGTGTGCTTATCTGCCGGCGATTGGTTTGTTGACAGGGTTTCTGCCTAATCTGGAACGCAAGCGTATTGGCGCTTGATCTGCGGATTTAAAGACAACGAACCCGGCGAAGATAACGTTCGCCGGGTTCGTTGTCTTGATGAATTGAACTAGACGGGCTGGGTGCAGAACTTGCAGCGGGTGGCTGCGAGGGGGATGTCGCCGAGGCACTGGGGGCAGGGCTTGGTGGTTACCGCGGCTGGGCCTTTGACCTTGGCGAGCAGGTAGTTAAGCGGAAGTACAACGAAGAAGTAGATTACGCCGGCGATGATGAGGAAGTTGATGACGGTGTTCAGGAAGCTGCCGTACTTAATTGGAGTGCCATTGAGACCCACGGCGAGGCCGGAGAAGTCCGGTGTACGAACGATAGCGGCGACGAATTGCATGATGATGTCTTTGGTCAACGAAGTGACAACCGCGCCGAATGCAGTACCGATGATGACGGCGACGGCTAGATCAACAACATTGCCACGCAGGATGAAGTCGCGGAATCCTTTGAACATGAGGTCAGTCTCCTAGAAGGTTCGTCGTGGCGAAACAGTTCGATGCTCTTTCTGGTGCGGCGAGTATATCGCAGGGAGTTTGAGACCGTCGCGTAATCGGTTGATGAGGTGAATATGGCTGATCTGCTGTATTTTTAATGCGCGTTGCGCTACTGGGAGGAGGCAATCCAACGGGCGTAGGGATAGAGGAGAAAGAAGAGGATCATGCAAAGGGCCATGAGGTCCATGTAGATGCAGAGGAGGACACCGCCGTGATAGAAGCTCCAGCGAGGCTGCATGCAGCGGATTGTGTCGATGGTGCCGGCGATGGCGGCGATGGCGGGGAGGATGAGCAGCGGGGTGGCGCGGTTGTGGGGGAAGTCGGAGAGTAAGAGAGCGATGCCCAGACTGCCGAGGACGAGGACGTTGCCGCGTATCAGGGATCGATGACGCGGATTGAAGATGGATCGTTTCACGCGAGAGTCTGTCACTCAGGATAAGTGGGCTGCTGATCTGGGGCCAGCTTGTGGTTGCGGGAGGCGCAGAGGATAGAGGAAGATTTTTGACCGCGGCAATTATGGTGTGAAAGTGCCCCTGCGCGGTCGGTTGGGCAGTCGATGCGCAGGGGCCAGATTGCAAGTGCGGCTTTAGATACGGATCAGATGGTGGCGAACTCGGGCTCGGCTTGCTGGGCCATGGCGCGGATGGATTCGTTGTAGGGCGCGCGTAGGACGCCGCGCTCGGTGATGATGGCGGTGACGTACTTCCCGGGGGTTACGTCGAAGGCGGGGTTTTCGATTGCGACGCCGTTTGGGGTCATCTGTTTGCCGTTGGAGTGGGTGACCTCGCGGGCGTCACGCTGCTCGATCGGGATGCCTTCGCCGGTGGCGGTTTGCAGGTCGAGGGTGGACCAAGGGGCGGCTACGTAGAAAGGGATATTGTGCTCTTTGGCGAGGATGGAGACGCCGTAAGTGCCGATCTTGTTGGCGACGTCGCCGTTGGCAGCGATGCGGTCGGCACCGACGATGACGGCCTGGATGCGGCCCTGGCGCATGAGGGCGGCGGCCATGTTGTCGCAGAGGACGGTGGTAGGGATGTTGTCCTTCATGAGCTCCCATGCGGTGAGGCGGGCACCCTGGAGGAAGGGACGGGTCTCGTCGGCGAAGACGTCAATCTTGTGGCCGTGCTCGATGGCGGCGCGGATGACGCCGAGGGCAGTGCCGTAACCGCAGGTGGCGAGAGCGCCGGCGTTGCAGTGGGTGAGGACGGTGCCTTCGAGCGGGAGGAGCGATGCGCCGTGTGCGCCCATCTGTTTGCAGGCGGCGATGTCCTCGTCGTACATGCGGCGGGCCTTGGCGACGACTGCGGCTTTAATCTCGGGGATGAGGGTGTTTTTGGCGGCGAGCTCGTTGTAGAGGCTGCGGATCTCGTCGATGCCCCAGAAGAGGTTGACGGCGGTGGGGCGGGTCTCGGCGAGGGTCTTGGCGATGACGGCGACTTCGGCGGTGAGGGCCGGGAGGGTGGTGGCGGTGCTGCGGTCGATGCCGATGGCGACGCCCATGGCGGCAGAGACGCCGATGGCGGGGGCTCCGCGGACGATCATGTCGCGGATGACGGTGGCGACCTGCTTGTAGTCGGTGGCGAGGACGTAGGTCTCCTCGAGAGGAAGCTTGGTTTGATCGAGGAAGTTAACGCCGGTAGGGAGCCATTCGAGGGTAGGAATCATGTCCCTTCTAGTTTAGATGATTTGGGGCCTGTAATGGGGCGGATGTGGGGGCCATAGGCGGCTCGCGGGGCGTAGAAGCGTTGGCAGCAGCAGATGCAGCGAACGGGGCGCAGGGCGAGGAGATTGAAGAACCGGTCTTTGATTCCGCGACGATGGGAGCGATGGAGGGACTCAGTATTGCAGTGAGGGCAGAGCCTTCCGTCTGTGAACATGGGCCTTTTGGAAAACATGGTGATCTCATCGGCTGTGGCTGCAGGAGATTCAGTTTAGGGAGAATTAATTTGTCGGGAGTTGAAGGTGGTGGGTTAGGCTAGCGCCGAAATGGAAATATCGACGGTACTTTGATTGGGGTGCTTATGAGACAAGATGGGCTGACTAAGCTTCTTCTGTTTGTTATTGCAGTTGCGCTGGTTGCGATTGCGGTGCGGCCGTATGTTGATCCGGCTCCCGCGCTGGCTCAGGCTAGCTCTGCGCATGCGTTCTATATTGAGCCGGGGGTGCAGATGCTCCGGTATCCAGATGGGACGGGGCAGGTCTATGGGAAGGTCGTTGTTGATCTGCGCAGTGGGAAGGTGTGGGGATTTCCGACGGGGACACCGGATCCGTATCCGTCGAATCCTCTGGACAGCAAGCCAACGACTTCAAGACCTTTTGCGTTGGGTAAGTTCGCGTTTGAAGATACGGAGAAATAGATGACGAGGGAGTCTGGCATGCCATTTCAACTCTTCCATTCGGTTCCTGACGATGTTTCGCTGGTGAAGATTCCGGCTATTGGGTTGGAGCTTGCGGTGCGACTGCCGCATGATGCTTCGGGTGGCGCGCTGACTGTGTTGGAGACGGTGAATGCGCCGGGCTTTGGGCCGCCGCTGCATCGTCATCGCGAGGCTGAGGTGTTTCGCGTGATGGAGGGAGAGTATCTCTACGAGGTTGATGGGAAGAGATTTCGTGCGGCTGTGGGAGATGTGATCAGCGTTCCGGGCGGGGTGGCGCACACGTTTACGAACTTGAGTGCGAGCCCGTCACGACAGATTGTGTTGATGCTCCCTGCGATGGATGCGATGAAGTTCTTTGTGGGGCTGGGGGAGATTATGGCTGCGGGACGTCCGGAGCAGGCGGTGTTGAATGCTTATGGTGCGGCCTGGGGCGTGGAGTTTCTTGGGCCGCCGATCAAGGCTTAGTAAGCCGCCGGCGAATGCGAACTCATTGCATTTGATCGAGTGTTGATCAGCAACTTACAGGATATGGCCAACGCAAATACAGCCTCGGGAACAACTAACCAGAGAAAATCCGTCCAGATAGATGTCGATCTTCGGCAAACGATTATCCACCAGTAACAGAGCGCTGTGAGGGAAAGAATCCATGCCAGGTAGCTTGCGATACGTTCTTGTCGTCTGAAACTCAATATCGTGATCCCGACAGCTAGTAATAATAGCGACAGGAAATAAATACCTGAAGCGCTCGAAAGCGTTGCTGTGAACGGTAGGATGAGGATCGTCGTGAAGGACCTGTAGATCAGGTAAGTGACCGCAATTATGTTGATAACACTTGTAAGAATTTTCTTCATCATCTTGCGTGCCCCGACAAAAATTTAAAAGATATATCCCTTATCTGAATAATCACCGTGTGGTGATGGTGGTGGGGGTTTCGTTGGCTTTGAGGTAGTTGCCGTAGCCTACGACGATGGTGGAGCTGACGAGTAAGAATAAGCCTAGCGCGACGAGGGCCTGGGTGCGGCGGCTGGTGCCTCGCCACTCTTTGAGGAGGAGGCCCCATAGGGTTGCGAAGATGATGATGCTGGCCATGTGAAGGGTCCAGCTGGAGAAGTCGTACTTGCCCATCTTGGTCTGGCCCATGGAGTAGAAGAAGAACTGGAAGTACCAGATGATGCCCGCAAGCGCGGCGAAGATGTAGTTGGAGATGAGGGTTTTGGGGGCGAGGTGGTCGTAGGTGGATGGGTCGAGTGGGTCAAAGTCGACGAGCGTCATGCCTGAGGAGTGAGAGGCGCGCATGGGGTTGAGGCCTGGCTCGCCTGCGAACTGTTTGATGGAGCCGTTTTTGATGATGAGGATGGCGGACCAGACGAAGTTGGTGAGGAAGCCTCCCCAGAGAACGACGATGAGGACGGGGAGGTTTTGCCAGAGGTCGAGGCGGTTGTGGGCGAGGAGCTCGGTCTTGGCGAGGGCGCCGATAGGTGCTCCGGCTTTGAGACCGAAGGCGAAGAAGGAGCTCATGATACCGGCGAAGATGGCGACGGCGAGGCCTTTGCCGAAGTTGTAGTCGGTTTCGCCTGCTTCGGCCTTCTCTTCGGGGGTGACTTCTTTTTCTTTTGAGAGGCCGGCGGCTCCGTTGACGGCTACTGCGATGAGACAGAGGAGGATGCCGGCGAGGATGATCTGGCCGGAGGTCTCGTGGATGATGGTGTGGATGGAGCCGTCGTAGATGGGCGGGATGAGGGTGCCGAAGGCGGTGCAGAGGCCGAGGGCGATGGCGTATCCCAGCGCGATGCCGAGGTAGCGGATGGCGAGGCCGAAGGTGAGGCCGCCTGCTCCCCAGAGGATGCCCCAGAAGATGGCGTAGTGGATGCTCGATGCGGGGGCGGCGCGGAGGATGCCGAACAGATTCGGGACCAAAAGACCGGCTAGGACGACGGGCGCGACGATCCAGGCGGCGAATCCCTGGATGAGCCAGTAGATCTCCCATGACCAACGCTTGATGGCGCGGAAGGGAATGAAGTTTGTGGCGGAGGCGAAGCCGCCGATCCAGTGAAAGATGACGCCGATGAAAGGATTCGGTCCCACTTAGCCTCGTTCTGGTGAATGATGGTGGTGCTTCTTATTGAGCGTACTATCGTACCTGACGCGAGTTGCGTTGGGGAAATCTACTCTCTATTGAATTTTATTTCTGAATTGCGATTTTGCCGGAGGCTGGTCTGCGAGTTTCGCTGTTTATTACCTGCTACAACGACACGCTGTTTCCTGAGACGGGCAAGGCCGTCGTGCGGGTGCTGGAGCGGTTGGGCCATACGGTGGAGTTTCCTGCGGGGCAGACGTGCTGTGGGCAGATGCACTACAACACGGGGTATCAGGCGGAGGCGATGCCGTTGCTTTCGCGATTCGTCGATCAGTTTAAGGGGGCTGAGGCGGTGGTGGTGCCTTCGTCTTCGTGTGTGGCGATGATGAGGGATCACTATCCGAAGATGGCGTTGGTTCTGAAGGATAAAGAGCTGCAGCGGCAGGTGGATGAGTTGCTGCCGAAGGTGTTTGAGTTTTCGGAGTTTTTGACGAAGCGGCTGGGGCTGGAGGATGTGGGGGCTTACTATCCGCATCGGGTGACGTATCACGCGAGTTGTCATGGGCTGAGGAATCTGGTGTTGGGCGATGGGCCGATGAGGCTGTTGAAGGCAGTGCGTGGGATCGATCTGGTGGAGTTGAAGGGGCTGGAGCAGTGTTGCGGGTTTGGTGGGACCTTTGCGGTGAAGAACGCGGAGGTTTCGAGCGCGATGCTCGCGGAGAAGACGACTGCGGTTTTGAATACGAAGGCAGAGGCTTGTACAGCTTGCGATAACAGTTGCCTGATGCATATTCAGGGGGCGCTGCATCGGCAGAGGACTGGTGTGAAGACGGTGCATCTGGCGGAGATTCTGGCTGGGGATGAACGGGTAGCGCGATGAGTGGGGTGGGGTTGGATCCTAAGACGGCGCCTACGTTTCCGATGGCGGCGAAAGCGATGCTGGGGGATACGCAGCTGCGGAAGAATGTGCGGCATGCGACGGATGTGATTCAGACGAAGCGCGCTCGCGTGGTGGCGGAGATGCCGGACTGGCAGCAGTTGCGCGAGGCGGGGAAGCAGATTCGTCAGCACACGATGGAGCATCTGGATTTCTATCTGGAAGAGTTTGAGGCGAACTGCACGCGCGCGGGTGGCGTGGTGCATTGGGCTCGGGATGCTGAGGAGGCACGACGGATTATTGTGCGGCTGGTGAAGGCTTCGGGGTCGGATGAGGTCATCAAGATCAAGTCCATGACGACGGAGGAGATTCAGCTGAACTCGGCGCTGGAGGCGGCAGGGATTCATCCGTTTGAGACGGATCTGGCGGAGTTGATTATTCAGTTGGGCGAGGATCGGCCTTCGCATATTGTGGTGCCTGCGCTGCATAAGAATCGGCAGCAGATTCGGGAGATCTTCCAGAAAAAGATGAATTTGCCGGAGCTGGGGGAGAAGCCGCAGGATCTGGCGGATGCGGCGCGGATGTTTTTGCGGGAGAAGTTTTTGCGCGTGAAGACGGGGGTGAGTGGCGCGAACTTTTTGATCGCGGAGACTGGTGGGGTTTGCGTGGTGGAGAGCGAAGGCAATGGGAGGATGTGTCTGACGCTGCCTGAGACGCTGATTACCGTCGCCGGGATCGACAAGGTTGTGCCGCGGTTTCGGGATCTTGAAGTGCTGTTCCAGTTGTTGCCGCGATCGGCTACTGGCGAGCGGATGAATCCGTATAACTCCATCTGGACTGGGGTGAATGCTGCGGATGGGCCACGTGCGTTTCATGTGGTGTTGATGGACAATGCGCGTACGGAGATTCTGGCGGATGATGAGGGGCGGCAGACGCTGAACTGTATTCGTTGTGCGGCATGCCAGAATGCTTGTCCGGTGTATCGGCAGACTGGTGGGCATGCGTATGGGAGCGTATACGCCGGGCCGATTGGCGCGATTTTGACGCCGCAGTTGCAGCAGATGCAACATGCGCAGTCCCTGCCGTATGCGTCGTCGTTGTGTGGGGCTTGCTACGAAGTTTGTCCGGTGAAGATCAATATTCCCGAGGTGCTGATTCATCTGCGAAATAAGGTGGTGAAGCAAAATACGGCCGGTGTGGCTGGATTTTTTGATGTTGAAGCCAACGCGATGAAGACGATGGCGATGATCTTTCGAACCGAGCGGAGGTTTCGAGCGGCGCAGAGGCTGGGGCGTGTCGCAGAGGCGCCGCTGGTGCACAAGGATGGTCGAGGCGAGGGGTGGATCGGTTGGCTGCCGGGGTTGCTGGGTGGTTGGACTCAGGTGAGGGATCTACAGGAGATGCCGAAGGAGACATTTCGGGATTGGTGGGAGAAGAGGGGCGCGAATGGGCGTTGATGTGAGTGCGGGTTCGGCTCGGACTGAGGTGCTGCGGCGGATCAGGGTGGCCAATGGTGGTGCTGCGGATGGAGTTGCGGCTCGGGCGAAGTGGGAGGGAGTTGCGCGAGGGTATCGGAGGAGTGGGACCAGGGAGCATGAGTTGATGTTGGAGTTGCTTGAAGATCGTCTGCGGGACTATGACGCGACTGTGGTCCGCTCTGCTGGTGAGGATGTGGTGCGAAGTGTGGCGGGGATGCTGGCGGAACGGGGCGTGAAGCGAATGGTGGTGCCGGCGGGTTTGACCCCTGAGTGGCTGCCGGGTGGTATCGAGTTCGTGGTGGACGAAGGGCTTCCTGCTGATGAGTTGAATGGTTTCGACGGCGTGATGACGGGAGCGACTCTGGCAATTGCCGAGACGGGGACTGTGGTGTTGCAGAACGTCGCTGGGCAGGGGAGACGGGCTGTGACGCTGGTGCCGGACTATCATCTTTGCCTGGTGCGGGTGGATGATGTTGTGGAGACGGTGCCGGAGGCGATGGCGCGATTGCAGAGGACTGCGGAGTTAGCGACTACGTTTGTTTCGGGGCCGTCGGCGACAGCAGATATTGAGATGACACGGATTAAGGGTGTGCATGGGCCGCGGTTTCTGGATGTGATTTTGGTTTTTTAGGCCTCGAAAAAAATCTTTTGACAAATGGCGACCGAAAGGCGCAATCTGCTCGTGTTTCAATAGAGAGTATATTTCTGTTTGTAAAACCTGAACGAGCGGAAAGGATTTGAACGATGGGGATCAACGGTGCAGGGACAGCCGAACGGGATGCGCAGAGGGTATGGGATGCGCTGGATGGCTTTCGAATCGAGGTTCCTTCTTGGGGGTTCGCCAATACGGGGACACGGTTCGGGAAGTTCGTTCAGGCTGGAGCGGCAACGACGATTGAGGAGAAGTTCAGCGATGCAGCGCAGGTGAATGCGTTGACGGGAGCGAGTCCGACGGTCGCGCTGCATGTGCTGTGGGATCTGCCGGGAGGAAAGGCAGATGTTCCGGCGATCCAGGGACTGGAGAAGAAGTACGGTGTGAAGTCGGGGTCGATCAATCCGAATCTGTTTCAGAATGCGGAGTATAAGTACGGCTCGATTGCGAACCCGAGTGCGGAGATTCGTGGGAATGCGTTAGCGCATCTGCTGGATTCGGTGGAGATTGGGCGGGCGCTGGGGTCGAAGGATGTTTCGTTGTGGATCGCGGATGGGTCGAACTATCCGGGGACGCAGAGTATTCGTAAGCGGATTGGGTGGATGGAAGAGGTGCTGGGTGCGATGCATGCAGCGCTTGGGGAGGACCAGCGGATGCTGGTGGAGTACAAGCCGTTCGAGCCGGCTTTTTATCATACGGACATTGCAGACTGGGGGATGGCGCTGGAGTTGGCTCGGCGGTGTGGGCCCAAGGCTAAAGTGTTGGTCGATACGGGGCATCATTATCAGGGGACCAATATTGAGCAGATTGTGGCTTGGCTGTTGCATGTAGGGGAGCTGGGGGGATTTCACTTCAACGACCGGAAGTATGCCGATGACGATCTCACGTTGGGCTCGATCGATCCGTACCAGGTGTTTCGGATCTTCCATGAGATTTTAAGTGTGAGTGCGGAGGAGCGTTCGGGGGTTGCGTTCATGATCGACCAGAGCCACAACCTGAAGGGCAAGATGGAGGCGATGGTGCAGACAGTCGCGACGGCGCAAGAGCTGTATGCGAAGGCTGCGCTGGTCGATCGAGCGAAGCTGGCGGAGTTGCAGCAGGATTGCCGTTTGGTGGAGGCGGAGGAGTGCTTCCGGAGCGCTTTCTGGCAGGATGTAAGGCCCCTGGTGCAACAGTGGCGAGTCGCTCGTGGGCTGCCGACGGAACCTCTGAAGGCGCTGGCGGAGAGCGGGTATGTGGAGAAGATCTCTCGGGAGCGCGGGAGTAGGAATGCAAGTAGCGTTTCGAGCTACGCGTGATGATTGAATAGCTCATTTGCCGATCATCTGCTGTGACGTGCTGGATCTTGGGTGTTCTCAATGCGAAACCGGCTGCTCCGCATAGCCGGTTTTTGCCGTTTAATCGGCTAGCCAACTGTTTACGATGTTCGCGCAAATTCCATTAACGAAACTCGGCGGCTTTGCCGCATAATGGAGCGGCTGAGTGCTCGCTCCTCGGCGGGAGACTATGGCGTTACGTAAGACGACGAAACGACTTTATTTGATTCCGGTGTTGTCGAAGGCGCTGGATATTCTGGAGCTGCTGCAGGTGGATAACCAGCCGATGACGCTTGAGGCGATCCATCGGCAGACGCGCATCTCGAAGACGACTGTGTACCGGGTATTGAAGACGTTCGTGCATCGCGGATATCTTTCGCAGTCGCCAGATGGCTTGTATCGGCCAGTGACTCGACCGAAGAAGATGCGGTTCGGCTTTGGTGGACAGAGTGCGGATATGCCGTTTTCCGTCGAAGTGACAGAGAGCCTGAAGGACGCCGCCGCGGCGGTGGGAGTCGATCTGCTGATATTGGATAACCGTTACGACGCGGCGACCGCTTTGAAGAATGCGGAGGAGTTTGTTAGTAGCAAGGTCGATCTCGTGATTGAGTTTCAGGTGGAGCAGGAGGTCGCACCGATGATCGGAGACAAGATCGCGGCGGCAAAGATTCCTCTCATCGCGATCGATATTCCGCATCCACATGCGACTTACTTTGGAGTGGATAACTACCGGGTCGGCATTGAAGCCGGGGAGACGCTTGCGGCGTACGCGACGGCGAACTGGGAGAAAAAAGTAGATTGGGTGCTTGGCCTTGATCTGGCGGAGGCGGGGCAGTTGGTGCAGAGCCGGATTACAGGGGCGTTTGAAGGAGTTCGGAAGGGTCATCCAGAGCTGCCGGTTGAGGCGTTTGTTCGAATCGATGGTCGAGGGATGCGAGACCGAAGTAAGAAACTGGTGTCGGATTTTCTGCAACGGCATCCGAAGGATAGACATATTCTGATTGCTGCAGCTACCGACTCGAGTGCACTGGGTGCGGTGGACGCAGTGCGAGAGCAGAAGCGTGAAAAGCATGTCGCGATTGTGGGCCAGGATTGCATCGCTGAGGCGATGCAGGAGATGCAAAAGGATAAGTCGCCGCTGATTGGATCGGTTTCCCATGAGGCGAGTTCGTATGGGCCTAGTCTGATCCACCTGGGGCTTTCGTTGCTGCGCGGGCAGACGGTAGCACCGTATAACTATGTGGCTCACAAGATGGTGACGCGGGAGTCGCTGGGATAGCGGTTTCAGCAGAGTTTTATCAATTCTGGCTGATTGATTGTGGGCGATTTTCACATTGGAAATAGTTGCCGTATTGGTGTTAGGTGTGGAATGATGGTCGGGGCCGTACTTGGCCGAGATGATTGAGGTTGAACACATGACAGCACGGAGTGGTCTGCGGTTTCTGGAAGATCGTTGGGATGATGCGGTAGCGGCGAAGCTCGATGCACCGGAGCTGCTGAGGTATAGATCGAATCTTCTCGGTTCAGACCTGCGGATTACCAACTTTGGTGGGGGAAATACGAGCTCGAAGCTGGAGCAGGTCGATCCGCTGGATGGAGAGACGAAGCAGATTCTCTGGGTGAAGGGGAGTGGGGGCGACCTGGGAAGCATCAAGCGTGCGGGATTTGCCACGCTGTATATGGAGAAGCTGCTGGCGCTTGAGAAGGCTTATCGCGGCGTGGAGCTGGAAGACGAGATGGTGGATATGTATCCGCTGTGCACGTTTGGGAACAATCCAGTTGCTGCCTCGATCGATACGCCGCTGCATGGATTTCTGCCGTTTGCACATGTGGACCATCTACATCCGGACTGGGGGATCGCACTGGCGGCCTCGGCGAACGGAAAGATCAAGATGGAGGAGTTCAATAAGGAGTTTGGCCACAAGCTGGCGTGGTTGCCGTGGCAGCGGCCTGGGTTCGAGCTGGGCATGATGCTGAAGAAGATTGTTGCAGAGACGCCAGGGTGTGATGGTGTGGTGCTCGGTGGGCATGGATTGTTTACGTGGGGAGATACGCAACGCGAGAGCTACCTCAACACGATTACGATTATTGATCAGCTTGGGCAGTTTATTGAGCGGCATGGCGAGGTTGCGGGACATAACCACTTTGGCGGCGTGAAGGAGAAGAGCCGCGAAGATCGTGCCGCGATTGCGCTGCAGATTATGCCGTATCTGCGTGGGGTTGTGTCGCGGAAGCAGCGATGGATTGGGAGCTTCAGCGATCTGCCGACGGTGCTGGAGTTTTTGAACTCGGCGCAGGCGGAGAAGCTGGCACACCTGGGAACGAGCTGTCCGGACCACTTCATCCGGACGAAGATTCGTCCGATGTTTATTAAGTGGGATCCGGCGGGTGATCCGGCGGAGTTGAAGGAGCTGATCGAGACGTCGCTGGAGACGTACCGCTCGGAGTATGCGGAGTACTACAAGAAGCATGCGCTGCCGGATTCACCGGCGCTCCGTGATGCAAGCCCGACGGTGGTGTTGGTGCCGGGTGTGGGTATGTTTAGCTTCGGGAAGAATAAGACCGAGTCGCGGATTACTGGCGAGTTTTATATCAATGCGATTGGTGTGATGCAAGGTGCCGGATCGTTAGGTGCAGGTGTGGATTGTAAGGACATACCGCAGGCCGGACCGGCTGCTTCCGCCGATCAGTTTACTGTGCATGCGAACTATGTTGCGCTGCCGCCGAGTGAGGCTTTTCGGATTGAGTACTGGAAGTTGGAAGAGGCGAAGATTCGCAGACAACCGCCCGAGAAGGAGTTGAGCCGAAGGGTCGCTCTGATTGTCGGCGGAGGTAGCGGGATTGGGCGGGAGGTAGCTTTGCTGGCGGCCGAACGCGGGGCGCATGTTGTTATCGCGGATCGCGACGTGAAGGGCGCGGAGGCGGTTGCTGATGAGGTGAAGGCGATCGTCGGAAAAGAGGCGGTGAGCTGGACGAGTATCGATATTCGCGATCGGAAGACTATCAAGTCCGCGCTGGATGCGACGATCAAGCAGTTTGGTGGCATCGATATTTTGATCAATACAGCTGCATTGTTTCCTTCTTCTGCGGACGGCGTGATCAGCGATGCGCAGTGGGCTTTGACGCTGGAGGTCAACGTTACGGCGAACTATTTGTTGACGGATGAGGCGGCGAAGATATTTGCTGAGCAGGGGATCGATGCGAGCGTGGTGCTGACGAGTTCGGCGAATGCGGTTGTTGCGAAACGGGGTAGCGAGGCTTACGACGTTAGCAAGGCTGCATTGAGCCATCTGGTGCGGGAGTTGGCGGTGTCTTTGTCGCCGAAGGTCCGGGTGAATGGGATTAGTCCGGCCACGGTGGTGAAGGGTTCGACGATGTTTCCAAGAGACAGAGTGATCGCGTCGCTCAAAAAGTACAAGCTGCCGTTTGACGAAGCAGACACCGATGACGGGCTGCGGAATGTGCTTGCGCAGTTCTATGCAACACGGACGCTGACGCATCAGCCGATCGATCCGAAGGATTGTGCGCAGGCGATCATGTTCCTTGCTGGGCCTCTTGCTCGGTGCACGACAGGACATCTGATTCCGGTGGATGGTGGTTTGACTGAGGCTTATCTGCGGTAGTTGAACCACAGATGGGGAGAGGCGCGCAATGAGACGGACGCCAGATATGGCACTGGTTCCGCAAGACAAGCGGGCTTCGATTGCGGTGGACCTGGGAGCGGAGAGCTGCCGGGTCTCGCTGCTGCGATGGGTGGCCGGAAAACCGACGATTACGTTGGTGCATCGGTTTGCGAATGCACCGCGTGAGGTGAACGGAGGTTTGCGCTGGGACCTGGGAATGATTGAAGCGGGTCTCAATCATGGACTTCGACGGTGCGCGGCGGTTGCGAACGAAGGAGTTCGCTCGATTGCCGTGGATGGCTGGGCAGTGGACTATGTCCGAGTCGACGCCGAGGGTATAGCAATCGCAGATCCGTTTTGTTATCGGGATGAGCGGACGATCAAAGCTGAGCGGTCGCTGCATCGAAGGATTAGTCCGGAGAAGTTGCGGGAGCTGACTGGCGTGCAGCTGCTGCGGATCAATACGCTCTATCAGCTCTATGCGGATACGCTGCAGGGCTTGCCTGAAGGAAATCAGTGGTTGAATCTGCCGGAGTATGTGCTGTCCCGATGGGGCGGAGCGCGCGTGGCTGAGCGAACGAATGCGACACATACGCAGATGGTGGAGCTGAATGATCGGGAGTGGTGCCGAGAGATTTTCAGAGCTGCACAACTTGATCTGGCTTGTGCTCCGAAACTGGTTCCTCCGGGGACGGAGGTTGGGCGAATCAGCGGGGCGTTGGCAGATTTGCCGGCGTTTCGCGACACGGTGTTGATTGCGCCTGCTTGTCACGACACTGCGTCCGCGATTGCTGGGATTCCAGCGACAGGGAATGATTGGGCTTATATCAGCTCGGGGACGTGGTCTCTGGTGGGGACGGTGCTGGAACAGCCTCGAAATGGGAGGGCTGCTGCGGAGGAGAACTTTACCAATCTTGGCGCAGTTGGGGACAGGGTTTGTTTTCACAAAAATGTGAATGGAATGTGGTTGATACGGCAGTGTGTCGATAGGTGGGCGGCGGATGGGCAGGCGTGGACGGTGCCGGAGCTTGTTGCGGCAGCAGAGAAGGTGCCGAAGCCGCAGGGACTGCTAGAGGTGGACGATCCTGAATTGTTGCTGGCTGGGCGTATGCCGCAGAGGATCAATGCACAACGGATTCGCAAGGGGTTTGTGGCTTTGGACGAAAGCGCAGAGAATGCTCCTGAATTTGCGAGTCTGATCTTTCATAGCTTGGCGGTTCGGTATGCAAAGGTGCTTGATCGCGTGGGGTTTCATAGCGGCAAACAGTTGAAGCGACTGTTCGTCGTTGGTGGCGCAAGTCAGAATGATTTTCTAAATCGGTTGACGCACGAGGCTACAGGACTAGAAGTGTTTCGCGGTGCGGCGGAGAGCTCGACGGTAGGGAACTTCGCGGTGCAGCTCGCTGTGCTCGAGGGAAGTCGCGATGCGGCTACAGGGGCGTATGCGGAACGGGTTTCTCGGTGGGCGGGCTTGCTTGTTGCGGCGTTGGACCAAACAGCAAAGAACTAAGGACAGCTCCTTTTCGAGACCGACGTGGGAGTGTGATTTATCCAAGCATCTAAGAAATAGATGCCTTTGCAAAGATCTTGAATGACCGTTGAGGTCTGGTTGAAAAAAGGATGGTTGTTTGCGTAGGGTCTCTTGTTTTCAACTGGTTGTCACTGCTGTCTTGTGTTTAGTTGAACTTGCTGTTCCTGGTTTCGGCGCTTCGGACGTTCCTTCTAGCGATTTTGTGTTAACATCCACCATATGTTGCTGACCTTCCACAATTCCTTCGTCAACTGTTGTTGTTGTGACGCAGGTCTGCACCGTGTGCCCTCTCGGCGTTAGTTCTCTAAAACCTTCAGTATGCATCTAGCCAGCGGTTGATCGCTGTATCTGAGGATCACGATGATTTCATCGACTTTAACGCACACCTGCTATGCAGGCACAGCGGCTTCCACCCCCGGAAGCCTCATGCGTTGTTGTCGTTTCTGATTCCGTTCCTTTCTTAGACACGAAATCCATCACAGTCATTTGCTTAGGCCTGCGCTTCGCCCGCTGGAGGTTCTCGATGCTTCGTTACGTTCTTGCTCTTACGTTTCTTGTTGGAATTTCCCCAGTAGTCTTATGCGCGCAGGTGGTTGGTGGCACGATCAGTGGCGTCGTTGTGGACGCAAGCGGGGCGATTGTGTCTGGTGCTAGTGTGACTATTCGAAATCAAGAGACCGGAGGCGAGCGACACCTAATCTCCGACACTGCGGGAGCATACGCGGCACCGTCAATACCGATTGGCGTTTATATGATCTCCGTGACAGAAGATGGCTTTGCTCCCCAGATTCGCAAAGACGTTTCGCTCACCGTCGGTCAGGCTACACGTGTCGATATCACACTGCATCCTGGCAATGTTTCGGAACAGGTAACTGTGACGGATGCTCCGGCTTCAGTCAACCTGACGACGCAGCAGGTCTCCGGGTTGGTGGATGAGCGCCAGGTTAAGGATCTTCCTTTGAATGGTCGCTCGTACGATCAACTGCTTACTCTGAATCCCGCTACGGTCAACTACACTGCCCAACGCAGCGGATCCGTTGGAACTTCTAACTCTTCCGTGGGAAATATGTTCGCGATATCGGGACGGCGCCCGCAGGACAACCTTTATCTCCTCAATGGCGTGGAGTATACGGGGGCTTCGTTGATTAACGTCACCCCAGGTGGGACGAGCGGACAGTTACTGGGTGTCGATGCCGTACGCGAGTTCAATGCCGTCAGCGACACCTATTCGTCCAGCTATGGAAAGCGACAGGGAGCTCAGATCTCAATTGTTACTGCTTCGGGAACAAACTCAGTTCATGGTTCAGCCTATGAATTTCTTCGTAACTCATTCTTTGATGCACGAAACTACTTTGATCAGGCTCGTATTCCTGAATTTCAACGTAACAATTACGGAGGTTCGCTGGGCGGGCCACTTCGTCACGATCGCTTTTTCCTCTTTGGAAACTATGAGGGTTATCGTCAGAATCTCGGTATTACTGATGTGACACTTGTTCCCGATACGCAAGCTCGACAAGGTTTTCTTCCCAATCCTGCTAACCCCGGTGGGCCGCGTAAAAATTATGGCGTTGCGCCGGGTGTCGCGCCATTGATGAATTTATGGCCAGTGCAAAATGGTCCTGAGTTGCTTGATGCGAACGGCAATCCGACTGGCATTGGTGAGTCGTTTTCGAGCCCAACCCAGCACATTCGTGAGGACTTTGGCACAACGCGCTTCGATGCCAATCTTAGCTCAAGTGATCTGCTGTTCGGGGTCTACACGGTTGATGATTCAACCGCGAATACGCCAACACAGAATCCGCTTTCGTTGATCGATGAATCACTTCGTGAGCAAGTTGTCAGTATTCAGGAGCAGCATGTGTTTTCTGCACGCCTGCTCAACACGGCACGCATCGGATATTCCCGCGCAAGCTTCTTTTTTCTCGGGAGCATACCTGATTCACTCCAAGCCGAGACGCCCGGTTTTATCCCGGGCAAGCCAACGGGTGCTATCGTCATCGCCGGATCGACCGCTTCAAACGGCTCTTCGCAGATTACAGGAGCTGGCGCGAATGTAGGGTCAAATAATGCAACTACCAGAAATCTCTACACATTGGACGATCATGTCTTCTATTCGCGTGGCCACCATCAGATCGAAGCCGGGGTTTGGTTGCAACGACTTCAGTCGAACGACAACTTAGCTCAGAATCAATATGGACAGGCATCGTTTGCTACACTAACGACTTTTCTTCAGGGGACTGTGAAGACCTTCACGGTTGTTCCATCACCTACGCCGCTCAATTGGGTGAGCTTCATGAGCGCAGGTTATGTTGAGGACACTTGGCAGGTTCTGCCCACGCTCGAACTTCGTGCCGGCATTCGCGTTGAGTCGACGAATGGCTGGAACGAGGCTCATGACCGCGCCTCTCGCTATGGTTTTACCAACGACGTCATCAACAGTACGCCGTCAACTGGAGGCTCTGCGCTCACGGATAATCGCGCAACATTTTTGCCGGAGCCTCGTGTCGGTTTTGCATGGAATGCTTTTGGTAATGGGAAGACCAGCCTTCGTGGTGCATTTGGGCTGCACCACTCTCTGCTCGATAATCTCGACTATCGTCTCGATCAAGCTGCGCCTTTCAACACGACGCTTTCCTACGCGAACGTACCTATCTCGAACCCGACCGCTGGACCGCAAGGGCTGATCTCGCCATCGAATATTCAAACCAATATTTCAACCCCGACTGTGCTGTCCTATACGCTTCGGGTGGAACAACAATTAGATAGTGCGACTACGCTGACTATCGCTTACGTTGGCTCGCATGGATACCACCAGATTCTTTCAGAAGATCAGAACGAGCCAGCCTCTATCATCTGCTCGCCGGATAGTGGATGCCCAACGGGTGCGACGGCGGGGACGATTTATTTCCCCACTACTATAAAGGCGAATCCGCAGGTTGCTAACACTACCTCATGGGTATCGAGTGGGTCGAGCAACTACAACGCACTCGAGGCCGATGTTCGTCGCAATATCTCACGTGCCTTACAGTTTCGTGTCAACTACACGTATGCGCGTAATCTCGACAACGGTTCAGCGTGGAATACGAGCGTTTCGGCGAATACTCCCGCCTTTGTTTCTTATCCCGGGAGTCCAGGACTCGATTATGGTCCAGCGGCTACAGACGTCCGACACCTGGTCGCCATCAATGGCACATATCAACTGCCTGTCGGTCATGGGCACGCTTTTCTCTCGTCTGCATCGCCAGTTGTAGATCACTTCGTCTCTGGATGGAGCCTAAGTACGATCGCAAGTCTTCAGAAGGGATTCCCCTTTAGCCCTCAACTTGGATATAACCCAACCGGTTCTGGCGACACACGCAATCCTATTCGACCGAATGTAAACGCCGCATTCACAGGTAGCCTGTATACACACGGCGGTACTGCTGCTCGTGTTGCTCAGTTTTTCAAGCCAGATGCTTTTTCAGCGCCGGTTTATGGCATGGTAGGTAACCTGGGACGGGACACTCTTACCGGACCTGGCTATGCCGACTGGGATCTGTCGCTTGTCAAGGCCACTCAGATCAGTGAGAAGACACGACTTCAGTTCCGCGCGGAGTTCTTCAACGTGATCAATCATACGAACCTGCAGACACCGAACGAGGTGGTCTACACCTCCGGTCCGACGCAGGGAAGTAGTGCAAACCAAACGGCTGCCGTGGTTCAGAGTCCGACCGCGGGCGTAGTTACTGCAGCCGCTACTAGCCGTCAGATTCAGCTTGGTCTTAAACTACTGTTCTAGATTGGCGGTGACTTAGTGGGCTACATTGCTTGAAGTACCACCGTTTGTTAGACTCATCTTACAAATGCGCATCAATCGCCAGCTCCGTTGTTGTTGTTCGTGCGACGTCGAGCAGGCGTCTCCAATCATGCGCTAGTCAAACTCACCACAATCTAATTGGCGTTTTTAGTGTCGTTAGCTGCAACGCCTTGTAGCCACAACTTTCCAGGGAGTTCTCCATGGCAGCATCCCCCGCACTCACGCATCTTCAGCTCCTCGAAGCCGAGAGCATTCATATATTGCGCGAGGTTGCGTCAGAGTTTGAACGGCCTGTCATGCTTTACTCCATTGGCAAAGACTCTTCGGTTATGTTGCGTTTAGCGCAGAAGGCTTTTTATCCCGCGCCTATTCCATTTCCTCTTCTGCATGTAGATACGGGTTTCAAATTTCGGGAGATGATCGAGTTTCGCGATCGCATGGCTGCTGAGGTTGGTGTTGAACTTTTGGTTTGGCGCAATGAAGCAGCAATCGCCGCGGGTACTAACCCCATCGCACTCGATACGAAGCGTTGCTGCGGGCTGCTAAAGACGCAATCGTTGCTGGATGGACTCGCCCACTATGGTTTTAGCGCAGCCTTCGGTGGGGCTCGCCGCGATGAAGAGAAGTCGCGTGCCAAGGAGCGAATTTATTCTTTTCGGGATAAGGCGGGTCAATGGGATCCGAAGAATCAGCGGCCCGAACTTTGGAATATTTATAACTCCCGCGTTCATCCGGGTGAGTCGATTCGTGTTTTCCCTCTTTCCAACTGGACCGAGATGGACGTGTGGCAGTACATCATGCAGGAAGATATTCCGATCGTCGATCTTTATTTTGCGAAGGAACGGCCGATGTATGTACGTGGCGACGCTTTGCTTCCAATCGAACAGAGTTTCGTCGCTCGTGCCGGCGAACAACCGCAGATGATTCGATCACGGCTGCGTTCGCTTGGTTGCAGTCCTTGCACTGGCGCGATTCGCTCGGATGCTGATACTCTCCCGAAGATTATTGGCGAGCTTGTTTCTTTCCGTTCTTCCGAACGCGCGAACCGTGTCATCGATCATGACCAAGAGGGCTCCATGGAACTTAAGAAGCGCGAGGGCTACTTCTAAATGCAGACCACGGACACTACGTTCGAGCTTGAGCCTGCTGTGTTTTCTCTCTCTGGATTTCTCGCGGAAGAGCAGAGCCGTGATCTACTTCGGTTCTCAACTGCCGGTTCTGTCGATGATGGGAAATCCACGTTGATTGGCCGCTTGTTGTACGACACGCAGAGTGTCTATGAGGATCAGGTTCGTTCTATCGAAGGGAAGGGAACAACCGGCGCTGGTGTGCTGGATCTCGCCCTGCTCACGGATGGTTTACGGGCCGAACGCGAGCAGGGAATCACTATCGACGTCGCGTATCGCTACTTTTCCACCAGCAAACGCAAATTCATCATTGCCGATACTCCAGGTCACGAGCAATACACGCGCAACATGGCTACCGGGGCCAGTACAGCGTCGCTTGCCATCGTGCTTGTGGATGCACGTAAGGGTGTTCTTACACAGTCCCGACGACACGCCTACATCACGGCGCTACTGGGTGTCCGCCACATCGTTGTCGCGGTCAATAAGATGGATCTGGTCAATTACAAGGAAGAAGTCTTTGATGCGATTCGTGAGGACTTCACAGATTTTTTTGAACAACTTGGAGATGTTCGGCCACCGCATCTGTACTTCATTCCTGTCAGCGCGCTAGAGGGGGACAACGTAGTTCGCCGTACAACTGCGATGCCTTGGTATGAAGGGCCTTCGCTTCTCGAATTGCTCGAGGCCGTACCCGCCGCTGATGCTAGCGAGTCTGCCCCCTTTCGTTTTGCGGTGCAACGAGTTCTTCGGCCTAATCAGAACTTTCGGGGTGTTTCCGGGCAGATCGCTGCGGGCACCATTAGGCTCGGCGACTCTGTTACGGTTCTCCCATCGCGGCGGACTACCCGCGTCCGGAGTGTTGTCACTTTTGATGGAGATCTTCAGGAAGCCATTGCTCCGCAATCTGTAACGCTTACTCTTACAGATGAGTTGGACATCAGCCGCGGCGATCTCATCGTATCTTCGGGTTCGCCCGCTGTCATCGCGGAGCGCTTCGCTGCTTCGTTGGTCTGGATGGATGAGCAGCCTCTCGACCTCGCACGCCGCTATCTTCTCAAACACACTAGTAAAACTGTTCAGGCACAGGTCACTGCGGTCTTACATCGTCTCGATGTAGCAACTCTGGAGCGACAATCGGCTGCGACGCTTAGCCTCAACGGCATTGGCCTGATTGAAATTACTACCGTACAGCCGCTCGCTATGGATCTGTACACCGTCAATCGCACTACTGGCAGCTTTGTGCTCATCGATCCGGTCACTAATGCAACTGCAGCTGCTGGTATGATCCGCGATACGTCCAGCGGTGTCGATGCTGATTCGACAAGCCCTGTCTCCGCGCAGGAGCGTACCACCCGCTGGGGCCACTCCGGTGGGATCATCCATCTTGGTGGACCTGAATCTTTTGTCGTTGATGCAGAGCGGGCACTCTTTTTGCGCGGAGCCTTCGTCGTACGACCGGCGCCCGAATCTCACGATGTACATACGGCGCTGAGTTCAGCGGGAGCTCTTGTAATCACTCATTCCGAGTCTGAGACGAAGACGGTCACGCTAAATTCCAATCATGCGATCAACGTCGAGAACGTCGATGAGTTGCTCCGCATGCTCGAAGATCATGGTGTTCTCCAAGGAGAGACAAAGCGATGAGTCATCCTTCTATCCAAAGTTCGTATGAAACTCGAACACGTTCCCTCGATTCGCTCGTTGATCTCGAGCCTTTACTTGCGGCTAAACTCACTTACGTTGGCAGCCTTCTTGAACGTGAACTCGCAGCTACGCCCGGGGAAAACGACGCATGTCTGACTTGTAGCTTCCAGGCTGAGGATGTTCTTCTCCTATATCTCGCTCTCAACTTTCGCCCTAATATTCCGGTTCTGTTCCTGGACACTGGTTACCACTTTGCAGAGACCTACGCCTATCGCGATCTAATTGCTCAGGGCTGGAAGTTGAATCTCGTCAATCTGCTGCCTGTCCGCAGCGTAGCCGAGCAGGAGCAAGAACACGGTCTGCTTCACCAGACTGCTCCTGATCGTTGTTGTGGATTGCGAAAGGTTGAGCCGCTCTTCGCGGCAGTCGCGGGTTATAAAGTTTGGCTCACGGGGCTGCGCCGTGAACAGGCGCGTAGCCGTGCTGCTCTTGAACAGATTTCAGATTTCACCCTTCCCTCTGGCGTGACAGTTCGCAAACTGAGCCCCTTTGCCGACTGGACCACGCGGGAGGTATGGGAGTCTTGCGCTCACTATGGGATTCCTTTGCTCCCTCTGTACGAGC
Organism: Tunturiibacter lichenicola; assembly: GCF_051013355.1. Classification (GTDB taxonomy): domain Bacteria; phylum Acidobacteriota; class Terriglobia; order Terriglobales; family Acidobacteriaceae; genus Edaphobacter; species Edaphobacter lichenicola_F. The sequence goes on from NZ_CP132944.1 coordinate 4,646,489, forward strand.
TTGGATATTCCAGTATTGGATGTGAGCCTTGCACCTCGGTCCCGACTGACCCAAGCGATCCTCGTTCTGGCCGCTGGGCCGGCCGCAAAGTTGAGTGTGGGATTCACATTCAAGCTGCACCAACTCGCTGAAGTGAGAATCAACGCCGGGAAAAAAATCATGGAGTATTCGGTTGGATTTATCATCGCCGTTTTCATTGCTCTTACTGGTGTGGGAGCCGGCACTATCACGACACCGTTGCTTATCCTCTTTCTCGGCGTTCCCGCACCGGAAGCTGTTGCGACGGGTCTAATGTTCTCTGCCGCGGTAAAACTTGTGCTTGTTCCTTCGCAGATCGCTCGCGGCCAGGTGGCGTGGCGAGTTCTCGGCTTCATGCTGCTTGGCGGACTGCCGGGAGTTCTTATCGGTTCGCTTGTTTTGCGTCATCTTGATATCCATGGGCCACAGCTTCTGCTCAATGGTCTGCTCGGCGGTGTGTTGGTATTCACCGCTCTTTGGCAGATAGCTTTTTCGTTTCGTCCCACGCGAGTCGATATTCCACGTATCGACCGTAGCCGTTGGCTTCCCTTCCTGATGTTTCCAGTCGGTGCCGAAGTTGGCTTTTCCTCTGCCGGAGCAGGAGCTCTCGGCAGCGCCGCTCTTCTTAGCCTAACCGCACTTACTCCTGTTCAGGTTGTCGGAACGGATATTGTCTTCGGCTTTCTACTTTCGCTTATTGGGAGCGGCGCCCACGGTTTCTTCCGTGGCACCAGCTCAGGCCTTTTGCAACATCTAGTCATCGGTGGATTGGCTGGGGTCGCCCTCGGAACTGCGGCGGCGCGATGGATCCCTAAACGTCCACTACGCTTCGCGCTTTGGGTCTGGCTTTTGATCATTGGCTCGCAGTTTATTTACATCAATGCTTTTGCCGCGTCGCACCGCTAGGCTCCGTAGTTGCCTTAGCTAAATCCGTTCCGACAATATTAGGAGCGTAATTCTGGCACTTTTGCTAGTGTCTTTTCCAGCGATTGATTCCTAATATATTTGAGGACGCGGAGTTTTTAGTCGTTGCTCCAGCGTTATGCAGCCGCTTGCGTGAAGGTCATCGGATTAAAAAGGTAAAACATCATGAAGACGAAACATCTGGCAATTCTGCCCTTCCTTGCCGCCTTGCTGGTGTCGATTGGCCAGGCGCAAGTTCCAGTTTTCGAATTTTCGCAACAACAAAGCAAGATTAAGTTTTCCGTGAAGGCCTCGGTCGCTATTGAAGGTAATTTCGACAAGTGGGATGCGACCTTGACTTTTACATCGACGGATGTAACGACCGGTGTGCTGGATATCAAGATTCAAGCGGCCTCTGTAAACACAGGAAGCGGCATGAAGGATGACAAACTGAGAGGCAAAGACTTCTTTGACGCCTCGCAAAATCCGTTGATAACATTCAAATCAACGAAGGTGGTTCAGACCGGTCCGAACACTTTTGATGTGCCAGGTACGTTCACCATACGTGGAGTTTCTAAACCAGAGACGCTGACATTGGTTGTCTCCGGTGTCGGAACAGGCAGCGGTACGATCAAGGGGACGATGGCTTTTGATCGCAAGAACTATGGAATGAATAGCGGAATTCCCTTTATCAAGATCGCAGACAGGGTTGAGGTGAATGTCGACCTCGCCGGAAAGCGCGTTAGCGGCCCCCCTCTTGCTTTGAAAAAATAGCGTGCTGGTACGACAGCATACTCTAGTAGAGAGTCAGCGTCAGATTCTTACCCATGCAGCTTTATACTGCGCTCGAGATATGAATTGATGCTTTGTAGTTGGTGGCGAAGGCAAGTGAGCATACTCATCCTACTGTGGCCGTGTGTTCAATCGACTATGAGCGAGGTAACGGTTTCACGCAGCGGAAACCAAGGTGATTGGTGCCGGTTGAAACTTCGCCTTTGCCACGAGTTCCTACCATATAACGCGAACAATACTGGTCGGTGCAGAGATAGGATCCGCCGCGCATCACTCTCTTCGGGACTCCGCGCTCTGCAGGATCGAAGGAGTCGTCGGGACCGGTTGGGTTGCGGGTGAGATCGCCTGAGACAGCGAGGCGCTGATAGTAGTCAGGACGATACCAGTCGGAGGTCCACTGCCAGACGTTGCCGGCCATGTCATAGAGGCCGTAGCCATTAGGAGGGAATTTAGTAACGGGTGAGGTGGCGTTGAAGCCGTCGTCGCTGGTGTTCTTGTTGGGGAAGTGGCCCTGAAATGTGTTTGCCATGTACTTGCCGTCTGGGCGGAAGGAGTCGCCCCAGACGAAAGGCTTGCCGGTGAGGCCACCACGGGCGGCGAACTCCCACTCCGCTTCTGTGGGAAGACGTTTGCCCCCCCATTTTGCGTACGCAAGAGCGTCGTCATAGGAGATGTCGACGACCGGGTAATTTTCTTTGCCTTTGATGTCGCTGTCAGGGCCGTTGGGATGTCGCCAGTTTGCGCCTTTGACGTAGCTCCACCACTGATACTGGTCATTGAGCGAAACGGCTTGATCGGGTGGGGAGAAGACGACGGCTCCGGCTACGAGGTTTTCCGGTGGGGCTCCTGGAAAGTCTTCTGCTTTCGGTATCTTTTCGCATTCGGTAACGTAGTGTGTCGCTGCGACAAACTTCGCAAACTCAGCATTAGTGACATCGGTCTTGTCCATCCAGAAACCGTCGACGTAGACGCGGTGAACGGGGCGGGAGTCCTCGGTTGCTTTCATGCCAACGTGGTCGTGCTCCATGTCTGGAGGATCCTGAGCACCCATTGAAAACTCACCGCCGGGTATCCATGCCATGCCTGGTTGAGATTTGCTCTGCGGCATGGCTTTATTGGGAATAGTTGGGGCGAACATTAAGCCGGCAGAGGCACTCATCATAGGTGATTCGGAGGGTGCCACGGCGGGCTTGCTGATCGCAGGAGTTGGACCGGATGCAGCGGAAGCAGTTCGAGCGTGCGGAAATTTCAGGAAGGTAAAGATGATTACTGCCAGGATGAGTAAGGCGCCGAGAGCCCACGTCAAGGGGTTGTATTTTTTGCGAGGGGCTGTTTTCGTGGATTTTAAAGGTCTCGACATCAATACTCCTCCGGGCTTGCCAGTAGATGACCTTCTTCGTCGCAGGGAACCGCTGAGCAGCAATCCCTGCAATTGCAAAGATAATACTACTCATAAAGACTTGGCCAGGAGCAGCGAACTCCACCACGGGCAGTTTGAGTAGGGTTTTCTTATGTGGACAATCCCGGGTTGTCGATACACGGCTCACTGACTCAGCCGTGGCTTCGATATCCCATGCCCGCTAAGACACCGCGCATGTAAGCGAAGCTACTGATGACACCGGGCATTGGATCGTCGCCATGAACCTCGTACTCCAAGTCGACAAAACCTTTGTATTTGATTTTGATCAGGGTTTCGAAGATCTCTCTTACCGGCATGATGCCGTCTCCGACAGCAACCTGACTTTCCTTACTCTGGAAGTTCGTAAGGTCCTTCATGTGTACATCGAATAACCGCGGACCCACTTCCTGTATGGCCTGAACTACATCTGTGCCGGCTCGGACGGTGTGACCGACGTCAATGCAGCATCCGATGCGTGGGTCCATATTCTTCACCGCTTTCAGAATATCGAGGGGAGAGTGCCACAATTTATCTTCGGGTCCGTGGTTGTGGATGGCGACGCGGATGTCATACTCTTTCACGAATTTTTCGACGCGGGGGAGAGTTTCAGGAGTGGGGTCGCCTGCGACAATGACCGAGATACCAGCACGCTTGCAGTACTCAAACTTACTGCGAATATCAGCATCTTCGTCTTTGGCGAAGTAGATGGTCCCGGCGGCGTGGAGCTTAATGCCCGCAGCCGCGTAATCCGCGAGCGCCTTGGCTTCTTCGGAAGGGTCCATTGGAAGATGATCCTTTGTGTCCTTCACGTTTAGATCCGTAACGTTGAGTTGCTTCATGAAGCCAATCATCTGGTCGCGGCTGAAGTTACGGAATGTGTAGCTGGCCAAGCCCAATTGAATGGGGGAGGGAGCACCACTTGTCGACGATGGTTTCTGCGCCCGTAGGGAAAGAGTGCTTGATGTGGCACTCGCTACCGCAAAGAATGCACCGGACTGGATGAAGTTGCGACGGGTGAAGGCGTTTTTCATGAGTGTCTTGACTCTGCTTTCTGGATTTAGTTGTTGCTGCAGGAGTTAGTCTGGGTAGCGATCGTTAATAGCTATGGTTAGCAATGACCATGCCAGTAACGCTATAGATGTGGTGCCCAGCCCTTCTCGTATTCGCGGCCCCAAGACTTCATTGCGTCAACATCATGCTGGACCTTTCCGTCTTTAGGATCGAGTTGCAGTTCGCGGGTCACTTCCCAGGCGATGTTAGAGAGTTGAAGCATCGTTACTGCGACGTTTCCTATCGATACGGGCGCGTTGAGTTTTTCGCCTTTGCGGATGCCTGCGATGAAGTTAGCGAAGTGCAGATCTGTCATAGAGTCTCGGCCGGTGAGATCAGAGGATGTGGTCTCTTTGCCTGTCTTGAACTCGCTGGTTTTGTTTCCTTTCAGATCGTAGATTTCATATCCGTCACGGTCGACGAGCACCGTGCCGGTCGTTCCCATGATGGTCGATCCCCGGTCGCGGTTGTAGTACTTCATCCCTTGGCAGCTCTTTCCTTCCCAGGTGATCATCTTGTCGTCGTAGTCAAAGCTGGTGACGAGCGTGTCGTAGAACTGCCAATCGTCTTTGAACTGATAGCGGCCGCCCGATGAGGTGATTCGGTTTGGGAAGTCGACGCCGAGCGCCCAGCGGCAAACGTCGATTTCATGCGTGCCGTTGTTGAGCGTCTCTCCGGTGCCGTAGATCCTTAGCCAGTGCCAGTTGTATGGCTGCACATTGTCCTTGTAGGGTTTGCGCGGAGCAGGACCTTGCCACAGATCCCAGTCGAGCTGCGGTGGTACGGGTGCTTCTTTGCCCGTTCCCATCGACTTTCTAACATTGCTGTACCAGGCTTTTGCAAAGTACGCCCTGCCGATGAGACCGTTGTGAATTTTGTCGACGATTTCTATGGTGTGAGGGGAGGAGCGTTGTTGCGTTCCCATCTGTACTAATTTTTGGTATTTCCGTTGTGCCTCAACCAGGAGCGCACCCTCGGCGGGATTGTGGCTGCAGGGTTTTTCGACATAGACGTGCTTACCCGTCTGGAGTGCCGCGATGGCCATGGGGGTATGCCAGTGATCAGGAGTTGCAATCGTAATGGCGTCAACGTCTTTTTGCTGAAGAACGTGACGAAAGTCCTTGTCGGTTACAGCAGCGTAGCCCATCTCTTTTTGCACGTTGTCCGCGAATTTTTTTAGTATGTCGCTTTCAACATCGCAGACGTAGGTTATTCGCGCAGAGTCTTTGTTCGCCTTGAGCGCCGATAGGTGGGCGTAAGCGCGGGAGTTGAGGCCGATCACGGCAAAGTTTACGCGATCGTTGGAGCCGAGTATCTGAGCGTAACTTTTTGCAGTTGATCCGACGGCAAGGCTCGCGGCTCCAATGGCAAGTGTGTCAATGAACTCACGTCTGGTAATCATTTTCTCTCCTTCGTTGTGTGAGAAGCCGGTCACTTCGCTCTGTGTTTAGTAAGGAAGCGTGAAACGGCAGGGGAGTTGCGGTTTATATAGCTCAGTCAATCGCGATTGCTAGAAGGTCCCTGAGTCAATGAGGGCCTGCTTCATGCCATCCCAGCTGATGCGTGTGGAGGCTTCTGGCGTAGCTGCGCCACGCCAGTGGGTTTCGAGGCTGACGGCATTGTGATAACCAGCCTCCCTTAGAGCGCGGAACTGCGCTGTCCAGTCGATGTAACCTTTGTCGACGGGTGACCACACGATTTTTCCAGAGGCGTCCTTGATGGCGTTTTTGCAGTGGCAGTGGTGAATTCGATTTTTCGGCAGAGCGTCCCAGCCTGCTGGGAAGGCGTCGAGTTCGCCACGCATGACGGCGTTTCCTGGATCCCAGTTGAGGGCGAAGTGAGGGGACTGTATGGCGTTGAGGACTTTTGCTGCTTCACGACCGGTTGCAGTGTTGCAGGCAAATTCGTTTTCAATTACCAGGAGGAGACCCTGTTTACCGACGATATCGGCGGTGGTGCGCAGCTTTTCGTTGATAGCTGCACGATAGGGAGTGACATCCTCGAGGCGCCAGAAGTCGAAGCAGCGAATCTTATCGGTCTTGAACTGTTTGGCCAGAGAGATCGAGCGGGCGAGGACGTCGTCCTGTTGTTTGTAGGCCACCTCTGCGGCTCCGTGCATGTCTCCCTTTGAGCCGTATTGTGATTTGGGAGCGCCGGGCCAATCTACTTTGAAGAGAGGGCTGGCGATGTCGGTGACCTGCAGATTGTATTTGGCGAGGATTTTCTGGGCCTCGGCAATTTCGGCGTCGGAGGAGGCCTGGAGGTTCTTGCCCCACATCTCACGCAGTTCGACATAGTGCAGGCCAAAGTCGTTCGCGATGACGGAACAGGCGTGATCGAAGTCTTGAGAGATTTCATCAGAGATGACAGCAATTTTGAAAGGCGAATTTGCAGCCCACGCGCGGATGGGCAAAGAGAGGGATGCGACTACGCCAGCCGCACCTCCTACAAACTGTCGCCTGGAGACACTCTTCATGATTTGAACTCCTCTTTCTTGCTTACAATTTTGGCTTGCGAACATGAACGTAAATGGAAGACGATTCTTCTCGTGATTTCGTTGCCGCTTTAGGGCTACAAATTTGCAAGACTTTGAGTGCGGCCCCGCATCTCGGAAACAAGATGCGGGGCGGAGAGTTATGGCTGGAGCGCTCCCGCGTGTTCGCTCCAATTAGAAAGATATCTTGACAGCTGCCTGGAGTACACGTGGGCCGCCGACGCCGTTTACATTGCCAACGCCACTTCCCAGGGTTGAGGTGATTTTTCCAAACGAGCCGGATCCGAAGGTTGTTCCAGGGAGACCGAACGCAGGAGTATTGGTTAGGTTGAAGGCATCGAAACGAGCCTCCAGAACTGACTCGCGGAAGAGGGGGAAGTTCTTGAAGAGTGAAAGGTTATCCGAGAAGTAGCCTGGGCCACGGAATTGATTGCGTTGTGTGTTGCCCACCAAGCAGGGACCAGGAGATACGCAACCAGCGAGTCGGCTTACACTGAAGCTGGTTGGGTCGAACCACTGTGTATTGGCGGCGCGAGTGACATTATGCAAAACATGGTAGGGAGCAATCTGATCAACCGTCTGGGTTGTTCCTGGCGTTGCACTTGTTGTCGTGAGAGTGAATGGCAAGCCGGAGAGCGCCGATAAGATCGCCGATGTCTTCCATCCGCCTAATATGAACGAGCCTACGCCGGAGTTGAAGTAACGGTGACCTCGGCCGGCAGGAAGCTCCCATGTAACTGTCTGCTCGAAGTTGAGCCCTCGATCAAAGTCAGCCACGGTGTAGTTGCGGCGGAAGTCGTTGTAAAAGAGCAACGCTCCATCCTGGGCGCCGGTCTGATAGTTTTGCGCTTTGCCCCAAGTAATAGCAGAACTGAAGGCGATCCCCTTGGTGAATCGGCGAGATAGCTGTACTTGCAATGATTGGTAGTTTGTAGAGAAGCCAAGAAAGAATTGGGTTACGGAAGCAGTCTTGCCGAAGGCTATGTTCTGAGGATCGAAGGTTGCGCTTTCGCCATAGACACTGGGCACGTTGATGTTTTGCGCGACATCAATGCGCGTGCCATGGTTCGCGACATAGGCGATTTGGAGTGAGCTATCTCCAGGCAGCGCCTGCTGAATAGCCACGTTCCATGAAGAGACGTAGGCGTTCTGGAAGTTCTTAGGGATATATAGGTTACCCAGGCTGTTGAGGAAGGTGTTGCCAGTCGCAGTGATTGTCCCATTCGCGGAGATGGGAATTGAAGGGGTGGGAGGAATTCCGCTCACGAAATTGACTGCTGACGGATTGGATGATGAAAGTACAGCGGCGCCGTATGTTGGCACGTTCGTGTAGTCGGTGCTCGTCTTGATGGGATAGTTGTACGCGTAGGAGTTGTCTACGAAGGGAACGTAGCTGACGCCAAACCCTGCCCGGATCACAGTTGCATCCGTGGCACGGTAACTTGCTCCGAGGCGTGGAGCAAAGTTGTTGTAGTCCGTTTTCATTCCAATATTGGAGGGATTGCCAGCGATACCGGCGATCACCAACTGATTTGTGGTTGGGTCGTATTCAGAGAAGCCTCCAGCTTTGCGCGGTGTTGCTGGTGGGTAGAGTTCATAGCGGAGACCGACGTCGACGGTTAGTTTGGATGTGGCCTGCCATTTGTCGGAGACGAAGAAGAAGAGCCATGTTTGCCGGTAGCACGGGAACGTACTGTTCGTATCCTGGCCGACCTGGTAAGGGGTGTCAAAGAGAACGCTGGCGATATCGTTAGCCTGGCCTTTGGTCGCTGCCCCTGGTGCAGATGTCTGATTTTCACTGAAGTAGAAGGTTCCAGCAGCAGCGTTGATATTCCCTTGCAGAAGATCGTCGCGGATACGGCGAATGTCGGCACCTGCCTTCAGGGCATGATTACCGAGGATCTTCGTCCAATTGTTTGCGAAATCGATATTGGACTCTGCGCGGAGCCACGGCAATGACTGGGAATAACCGATGAGTGGGTTGCCTGTACCGTTTTCGCCGTTGCCTGCGAAGTTGCTTACTTGAAATGCTACTTGTCCGCTGTCAATCGAACTAAGATTTGTCCCTGGTATGCCGAGAGTTTTGGCGTCGGTAGAACCGAAGTCTGATTGTTCCGCGGAGTTACGCAGGTGCGCTACACCAACGCGGAATTCAGTAAACAAGGTTGGCGAAAAGACGTGATCGTAGTTGCCGCCCGTGCTGTAGGCGGCCGCTGTCCCCGTTGCTTCAAAGCCTCCCCCTGTGGGACCGCCGTAGAAGGATCCGAATAGAGGTGCCTGGAAGGTATTGATTGACTGGTGGCTAAAACGTCCACTCAGATGGTCTTTTTGAGTGATCGTCCAGTCTCCCTTGATGTCGTAGCTGATGGAATCTTTATGGAAGGGCGAGTTCTGCTGAAAGTTATTGGACGTAGCCCCACCGATGTAGGCATTTGAAGCAAGATTGTTGTGTGGGTTCCTCGCAATCTGATCAAGAGCCTGCAGGACATTCAACCCAATATTGCTGCCGTTCACTGGCGTCATTGCTCGGCTTAACGGAATCTGGTTGTTTACGAATGGTGTGCGCCCTTTGCCGCAGTTGGCCGGTGTCGGGCCTCCCTGACAGTCAGCTACATCTCCGGTCTGTGGATCGTAGATCTGCCCGGCATATTTGCTGAGGTCGATATTGCTGCCAACGACGTTGTAGTAGGGGATGGTTGTGGTCACGGTGGACGATTCGTGATCGGAGGTGCGCAGGAAGTCGCCGAAGAAAAACAGCTTATCTTTAATGATTGGACCGCCGATTGAAGCACCCGTGTAGTTGTAAACAAGGCGTCCATTGGGCCCGCTTGCGAAGTAGTTGCGGGCATTGACTCCGTTGTTTTCCATGTTCTGAAAGACAGAGCCATGAAATTGATTCGTGCCTGACTTGAGAGTGAGATTGACCACCGTACCGACCGCACGGCCGAACTCGGCTTCGAAGTTGTTGGTCGTGATATCGACGTTCTGGAGGGAGGCTGCCGGTGGAACGAGAATGATGTGGATACCGGTGCGCTGATCGTCGTCGATGCCCTCGATCTGATACAGATTGACGTAGGATGACTGACCGTTCGCGTTCACAGACAGATCGTTGTTCGCGTTGAAGAACTGAGAGTTGTTGAAGACGACAGGTGACATGCCAGGAACTGTATTGAGCAAGGACTGAAAGCTATTGCCACTGCTGAGGGGAAGGTTGGCAATCTGGTGTTGCTCAAGCGTGGTCGAGATGTCGGCACGATCGGTTTGCAGCAGGGCGGGAGCTGTGGTGACAAGGACGGTTTCGGAGACGTTGCCGGGGACGAGATCGACGTCGACACGGGTTGAGGTGTTGACGAGAAGATCGATGTTCTGATGAGTGTCCTTCTTGAAGCCTTTTGCTTCGGCCGTAACGCTGTAGGTTCCGGGTGGAAGATCGGGGAGCGTGTAGTTGCCGCTCTCATTGGTGATTGATTCGTGAACTGTTCCGGTCGCTGTTTCTGTGACTGTGACCCTTACGCCGGCGACAGATGCTCCAGACGCGTCTGTGATGGTACCTAGAAGTGTTGCGTTAACGGCCTGACCAAAGAGAGCAGGCGACAGACTGAGGATGAGAAGTGCAACGGTCGTTCTCAAAGCTTTTTGTGCGATCACGTTAAGACCTCCGAAGATGTGACAAATTACAAGACTGGGCCTTTTATTGTTTGAAGAGCGAACGAACGCTACCAGTGGCGACGTGACACAGTCAAGAAAATAAACAGTGGGAGGGTCGCGGCCAAATCGTTTAAGTGGAGGGTATTGAAAGGAGGGGCGTTGCGTGTGAGTCAGCTTACGGGCGGGGCTGGCGGATTGCCCAGTGTGTTGGAGGGGCCGATCAGGAAGGCGATGAAGCAGAGGGCGAGGATTGAGTGTTCCAGAGAGGCGCCGAAGAACTGCCAGAAGGGTGCTTCGGCCCCGGGATAGTTCGAAGAGAAGAGGAAAAGGATCATCATGGTCAGGCCGCCGAGGCTGGCCCATCGCACGAGGATGCCGGTGATGAGACTCAGTGCTATGAGAAGTTCGGAGATGCCGACGAGGGCGCCAAAGAATACGGCGTGGGGGAGTATCAGCTTTTGCAGAAAGGGCCGCATGAAGGGGTAGCAGCCCTGATCGATGAATTGGCCGATGTAGGTGGCCATGCCGCCCGAGATAAACTTGGTGCTGGTGAGTTTGTACTCGGCGAATATGAGGAAGATCAGGCCGATTGAGATGCGCAGGAAGGCGAGGGCCTTGGATTGTTGTTCTGCTGCGCTCATTTCGATTTATGCAGGGCGATGTGAGCGGCGCGGACGTCGGAGGCCGTGAAGACGGAGTGGAAGGGAACGCCTGGGATTGTGGCTTCGATGTTTGCTCGACCGCCCTGTTCACGGTCTACCAGGCAGAGGACAGCGGCGACGTGCATACCGGCCTCGCGGGTGGCTTCGATGGCAGTGATTGTGGAGCCGCCGGTGGTGCAGACGTCGTCGACGATGACGACGTGGGCTCCGGGTTTGAGGAAGCCTTCGATGCGACGGCCTGTGCCGTGAGTTTTTTCGGCTTTGCGGACGAGGAAGCCGTGGATGAGGGTGGGGATGGGGCCGGGGTCTTCGTCGGCTTCGAGCTCGAGGGCGCTGGAGAGCTCGGCGATCTCGTTGTAGTCGGCGAGGGCCCAGGCGCTGGCGCTGGCGGTGTTGGAGACGAGGGGGTCGGCGCCCATGGTGAGTCCGCCTACGGCCTCGATCTTTTCGGCGTTGGGGATGTGGTCGCGGATGAGGTTGTACAGGACCAGGCCGGAGAGGCGGCCGCCTTCGGCGTGGAGGGTCGTGATGCGGCAATCGATGTAGTAGTCCGACTTTTGACCGCTGGCGAGGGTGAAGTCGCCTAGCTTGAAGGAGTGAGTGGCGAGAAGGTTTAGGAGGGCGGTCTTGTTCTCGGTCGGCATGGTCTTCTCTATCTCCAGTAAGGGGGGTGCTCCCCCATTACCCGCGTGTAAATTCCTTCGAATCAACAGGTTACGCGGGGTTGGTCCCCGCAAAATCGTCATAACAAAAGACTTGCGCCCAAAATCGTCATAACAAAGACGTTAGTGCGTGGAGGACAATGGTTCCTTGAAGAAACGTTTTTTTGTCTTCCCATTTTCTAGTGTAACTGGTTGGGTGTAACTCATACGCCACGCGATTGTGCAGGATGGCGCGGGGATTTCTTGTTCGGGGGCTTGACATGTGAATTTGCTGGTGTTTTGGGTGTTTTTTTGAAGGTAGGATTTGGGATGTTGAGGGCAGATGTACTGCAACGGCGAATTCAAGTGCAACAGCAGATTCCTCCGCTTCGCTGCGGAATGACAACAAAGGGGCGGGCAACTGCAACTGCAACGGCAAGTACAACAACAGATTCCTCCGCTTCGCTGCGGAATGACAACAAAAGAGCGGGCAACGACAAGTGCAACGACTACTACGACTGCAACGGCGAATGCAAGTACAACAGCAGATTCCTCCGCTTCGCTGCGGAATGACAACAAAAGGGCCGGCAACGGCAACTGCAACTGCAACGACTACGGCAACTGCAACGGCAAGTACAACAGCAGATTCCTCCGCTTCGCTGCGGAATGACAACAAAAGGGCCGGCAACGGCAACTGCAACTGCAACGACTACGGCAACTGCAACGGCAAGTACAACAGCAGATTCCTCCGCTTCGCTGCGGAATGACAACAAAAGGGCGGGAGATGGTTTTAGTGTTGGAGCTTGTCGAGGTGGCGGTAGCCGCCGGTGGCGATGAAGGCGGTGAGGAAGATGGTGAAGTTGTAGCTGGCGTGGATGAGGGTGGAGGCGAGGACGGAGCGCAGGCGAATGCGGACGGCGCTCAGGATTAGTGAGACGCAGAAGAGGAGCAGCAAGACGGGCCAGGTGAAGGCTGTCTGTTGGCCGTGAAGGGCGGCGAAGAGAATGCTGGTCAGGACGGAGGAAAAGATTAAGGCCGGAAGGGTGATCTTGTTGGTGGAGTGCCAGAGATCGTGGGCGGCGGGGGTGCGGGGGAGCGAGAGCCAGTCATAAGCTATTGCGAAGGCGGGTAGAAGGAAGCCGCGGAAGAGAATCTCTTCGAAGAGGGGCGCGAGGCAGACGCCAAAGATGGTGACGAGCCAGACGTCGGACGGGGTGCGAAAGAAGTCGTCCATGGGAATCTCTTTCGGCATGGAGATCAGGGTGGAGATTGCCTGCACTGCGAAAGAGAGGACGAGGCCGATGGGGATGAGGCGAAGGGCGTTGCGGCGTGCGGCGTCGGGGTTCGCTCCGATTCCATCGGGGAAGGAGCGCTTCCACAGCAAGGGGAATACGAACCAGGAGATGACGAGGGTGAGGATGTAGCTGACTGCTTCGGAGGCGATGAGGAGTTTGGGGGAGATGGAGGACTTTGCCGCAGCAGCTGTGGCATGGGCGAGGCCGAAAGGGACGAGTTGGGTGAGGATGAGGATGAAGCCCGCGATGGCAAGGAAGAGAAGAGCGTGGCCAAGGTTGGGGATGCGGTGGGGCGCATCTTCGGGGGCGTCGTTGGGGGTGTTGTCCATGGGAGGCTGAAGGATGGCCTCGCCTTCGGGAAGGATGGGGCGGACGGGGGCGTCCGATTGACTCCGTGCCTGTGTCGTAGAAACGGTGTGATTTGGAATGAGGGAGAAGAGAGCGGACACGCTTGGCAGGGTGTCTGCATGGCTTACGGGATGACTATCGGATGGGGGTGTCTTTGAGGTGAGGTCGCTCATGCTTTTTTCGTGCGCGGAGTTGACTTTGCGGCGGAGGCTTTCCTTCCGGTTTCCTTCGAGGGCGTTGCTTTGCTTATTGTGGACTTCTTTGCAGCTTTTGGCTTGCTGCTTTTTGCAGATCTTTCCTGGGGCTTGGTGGTGCTGGCTTTCGCGAGGCCCGTTTTCTTTTCCGGTGCGATGAATTTGGCTTTTGGCTGCTTGATCGCGTCGGCTGCGGCTGCGATGGTTGCGGGCTGGGGGCCGGCGTGGCTGTCGCCGTTGCGGCTGGCGAAGTTGGAGTTATGCGAAGTGTAGTAGCGAGCGAGAAAGCTGCCGGTGTGGGAGGCGGCGACGGTGGCGATCTGCTCGGGCGTACCGTGGGCGATGACGCGGCCACCGCCTTCGCCGCCTTCGGGGCCCATGTCGAGGATGTAGTCGGCGTTGCGGATGATGTCCAGATTGTGTTCGATGATGACGACGGTGTTGCCGAGGTCGGTTAACCGGTGGAGAACTTCGAGGAGCTTACGTACGTCGTCGAAGTGGAGGCCGGTGGTGGGCTCGTCGAGGAGATAGAGGGTGCGGCCTGTTTGGCGTTTCGATAACTCTCTTGCCAGCTTCATGCGCTGGGCTTCGCCGCCGGAAAGGGTGGTGGCGGATTGGCCGAGGTGGATGTAGCCGAGGCCTACGTCTACGAGTGTCTGAAGTTTTACGTTGACCGTCGGGATGTCTTTGAGGATGGGAACGGCGTCGGCGATGGGCAGGTCGAGGAGGTCGGCGATGCTGTAGCCGTTGAACTTGACGGAGAGGGTTTCCTGATTGTAACGACGTCCGTTACATACTTCGCAGAGGACGTAGACGTCGGGGAGGAAGTTCATCTCGATGCGGCGTTGGCCCTCCCCCTGGCAGGCTTCGCAGCGTCCTCCCTGAACGTTGAAAGAAAAGCGGCCAGGCTTGTAGCCACGCTCGCGTGACTCGGGGAGCATGGCGAAGAGGTCGCGGATTGCTGTGAAGACGCCGGTGTAGGTGGCGGGATTGCTGCGTGGAGTGCGGCCAATCGGGGATTGGTCGATTTGGATTACCTTGTCGAGCTGGTCGATGCCGATGACCTTACCGTGCTGGCCTGGTTCTTCGCGGCTGCCGTAGAGTTCTTTGGCGAGAGAGCGGTAGAGGATGTCGTTGACGAGGGTGGATTTGCCGCTGCCGCTGACTCCTGTGATGACGGTCATTACGCCGAGAGGAAAGTGGGCGGTGACGTTTTGGAGGTTGTGGGAGTGGGCGTCTTCGACGGTGACCCAGTTGCCGGTGAGTTCGCGGGGTTCGGTGCGGGCTACGATCTCTATTTTGCCGGCGAGGTACTGGCCTGTGATGGACGCTGGGTTGTCCATGATTTGTTGCGGGGTCCCGTCGGCTATGAGGATGCCGCCGTTCTTTCCTGCGCCGGGACCGAGGTCGAGGACGTAGTCGGCTTTGCGGATGGTGTCTTCGTCGTGCTCGACGACGAGGACGGTGTTGCCGAGGTCGCGGAGGTCTTCGAGTGCGTTGATGAGGCGCTGGTTGTCGCGCTGATGGAGGCCGATGGAGGGCTCGTCGAGGACGTAGAGGACGCCGCGGAGCTTGGAGCCGATTTGGGTGGCGAGGCGGATGCGCTGGCCTTCTCCGCCGGAGAGGGTAGCGGCGCTGCGGTCCAGGGCGAGGTACCCAAGGCCTACTGCGTTGAGGAACTCGAGGCGTTCGACGATCTCGCGCTGGAGGCGGTCGGCGATGATGCGGTCGCGGCCGACGAAGTTCATGTTGCGGGCGGCGGTGAGGGCTCGCTCGAGTGGGAGAGCGGTGAAGTCGGCGATGGATGCGCTGTTGACGGTGACGGCGAGGGATTCGGGGCGGAGGCGGCGGCCCTTGCAGACGGGGCAGAGGGTCGCGGACATGTACTGCATCATGTACTCGCGGTAGCCCTCGGATTTGGTGTCTTCGAGGTTGGAGCGAAGGTGGTCGAAGATGCCGTGGAAGCCGGTGCGGCCAGCTTCGGAGCGCGGGGGGCCGTAGAGGAAGAGGTTTTGCTGCTCGGTGGTGAGGTCCTCGAAGGGCTGCTTGATGTCGATCTTGTATTTTTCGGCGGCGAGCTTGATGAGGCGGAGGAGGTAGGCGGAGCCGCTGCCGGGGCCCATGGCGCCGTCGAGGAGGGGCTTGGACCAGTCGGTGATGGTCTTGGCGGGGTCGAAGTCATAGGTGCTGCCGAGGCCGTGGCAGTTGGGGCAGGCACCGTAGTTGGAGTTGAAGGAGAAGCTGCGAGGTTCGAGGCGGGGGACGTTGATACCGCAGTCGGGGCAGGCCATGGAGGAGGAGTAGAGGGTTTCGTCCATGCCGTGGATGGCTATGAGGACGAGGCCGTTGGCCATCTGAAGGGCTTTGGTGACGCTGGTTTCGAGGCGGCGGGTGTCGTACTTTGGCGCGGCGTTCGCTAAGGCGGCGGTGGTGTTGTCAGAAGGGAGGGGCTTGAGGATGATGCGGTCGACTACGGCTTCGATAGTGTGATTCTTGCGCTTTTCGAGGCGCATGCCCTCGGTGAGCTCGACCATCTCGCCGTCGATGCGGGCGCGGAAGCCTTGCTGGTCGAGAGCTTCGAGCTCTTCGCGGAATTCGCCTTTGCGGCCGCGGACGATGGGGGCGTAGACTGTGATGCGTTCGCCGGGAGAGAGGGCGGCGATACGCTCGACGATCTGCTCGGCGGACTGGCGGGTGATGGGGCGGTGGCAGTTGGGGCAGTGGGGCTGGCCTACGCTGGCGTAGAGGAGACGCAGGTAGTCGTAGATCTCGGTGATCGTGCCGACGGTGCTGCGGGGGCTGCGGCTGGTGGTTTTTTGTTCGATGGAGATGGCGGGGGAGAGGCCGTCGATGGCGTCGACGTCGGGACGTTCCATCTGATCTAAGAATTGTCTGGCGTAGGCCGATAAGGTTTCTACGTAGCGGCGTTGGCCTTCGGCGTAGATGGTGTCGAAGGCGAGGGAGGACTTGCCGGAGCCGGAGAGACCGGTGACCACGGTGAGGGTGTTGCGCGGAATGCTGACGTTGACGTTACGCAGATTGTGCTGGCGAGCGCCGCGGACGGTGATGTGTGTAATGCCCATGAGAGATGAGAGGCGATGTTCGGCCAAGTCTCTAGAATACGGCATTTTGAGGGGAAGGATTTGATGGGGTGCAGCGAGGGGTTTTGATCGAGGCAACTCCAGAATGGGAAATGTGTATCCGAAAGAGCAATAGCGTCAACTTTCGGGTCATTGTAATTACACGAAGGTTTGTAACAATAGGCGCGGAGTGAATGTCTTGTCGCTGGCAAATTGGACTGCCGCGGCTGGTGAATTAGAGGAGTGGGTGTGAATTCGTCGATTATGTTGGCTTGTGCGGTGCTGGCTTCGCTGGGGTTGGGTGTGCTGGTGGCTTATGGAGTATGTATTGCGATGTTTGGGATCGTCCAGATGCATGTCCGGCAGGTTGCCGGAAATGTTGCGCGGCGTGTGAGTGCGTCGGCGCAGGTTGTGAAGAGCTAAACCGGCGTGTGGTGGATGCGCTCTCTTTTCAGCTTGTGCCCTGAACCAAATCTCTTACTACAAGTTCTACAACTGAAGATTTACGGAGGCGTGGTCGGCTGTTGTTGTTGCTGGCGCATGCGCTGCAACTGCTCGTAGATCTGCTGGGGCGTCTTAACTCCGTTGGGTGAGTCAGGCTGGGAGCCGTCTGCTGGAGCTGCACCGGTTTGGGAGGCTGGAGTCATCGGAACAGTCGTCCGGTTGCCTGGCGGTACGGGTTCTGGCATGGCTTGCTGCTGGGAATCGGGAGAGGGTTCCTGTGAATCAGACTTGTCGTCAAAGGCAGCAGCGTTTGGATTAGGAGGGGTTGGGCCGCCCTGTCGCGGAGTGAGGATGAGTTCGGGAGAGGCGCCACCGTCGGGATGGGTGAGGAGCATGTTACTGCCGGTTCCGTCGAGCAGTTCCGCAAGAATTTGCGGAAGGGGGGCAGGTCCGTACTGTCCGAAGACGCGCTCGTCGACGACGCCGCCTGTAATTTTGACTCCGGCCGTGCTGGATATCTGACGGAGAATCTGGTTGAGGCTGGCGTTGTCCGCGGAGATGGAGAGAATGGCGTTGGAGTAGGTAACCTGGGCGCGCTTCGGTGGCTGTTGCGCAGGAGTGGGAGGATATTCGGGGACTGCAGTGGGTGGTGTTGCAGGCAGGGTGGAGACGACCCCGGCGTTCGGTTTGGCCTGGGGTGGAGTGGTGGACTGTGCGGACAGAAGCGCGGCGAAGATAAAGCTGGCTGCGATGAAGAATCGGATTGGCGCGGCGCTCGGCATGTGGGTGTAGGACGCGTCTGAGCTATGGAAGTAATCCGATAGCAAGGCGCGCTGCTTTCCTTAGTTTATCGCGATTCTGCAAGGGCGGTGATTGTGGGGGGGTGGCGATGGCCAGGCTGCTGGCTCGCTCCGGCAGGGTGTACTAGACTGGCATTGGCCTTCGAAGAATCCTACCTTGCAACCGATGGGCAGGACCAAAAGGCAGTGGCAGGCGAGATGATGAGACTCAATATTGGATTGCTGGCGGTGGGGTTGCTGGCGGTGGGGATTGCCCGGGCCGAGGTGTGCATCACACAATCGCAGATGACAGCGGCGGATCGTGACGCTCTGGTGGCAGCGGCCCGTGGCCTGGCGGAAAAGGTTCAGGCCAATGATGTAAGCGGGCTGAGGGCGGCGACTGTAGCCGAGTACGCTAAGGATTTTGGAGGTATTGGTGAGCTTGTTGGTACCACGGCTGCGCATGTGAAGGGCGGGCTACCAAAGGTGGAGCAGGTTTATCTGCTGGATGGAACACAGTTGAAGCGTGGGGCGGACGGTGCGGCGCCGGATGCACAGTTTTTTTGCTCCCTGAATAAATCGGTGGCCGAGGCAGATTTTCTCATTCCCGGGCTGGCGCCTGGGCGATATGGATTTGCGATTGTGGATGTACGAGATGGCAGCTCGCCCTGGCGAATGTCGTTTTTGTTGCGCCAGGATCAGGGGCAGTGGGCGATGGCGGGATTTTATCCAAAGCCATTGACGGCGGCGGGCCACGATGGTCTGTGGTACTGGACTCAAGCCCGGACGATGACATCCCAGAAGGAGCACTGGAATGCGTGGCTTTACTACCAACAGGCGGAGAGCTTGCTGAAGCCGACGAACTTCGTCCAGAGTACGCATCTTGATAAGTTGAAGGCTGAGGAGGCTGCTGCTGCGCCGCCTGCTCTGTCGGACGGCGTGAGTGCGGAGGCGCCGCTGGTGGTGAAGGGGCCAGATGGAGTGGAGTATCACTTTACTGGGCTCGGGGTGGATGACTCTCTTGCTAAAGAAAAGATCGACGTGATCGCGCATCTGAAGGTGGAACAGCTAGGCGATGCGACTGCGGCTCGTAAGCGAAATACTGACGCGATGGTCGCATTACTGGCTGCGTATCCGGAGATGAGGAAGCCGTTTCATGGGGTGTGGATCTTTGCTGAGGTGCCAGGACAGAATCCGTTCGTAACGGAGCAGGCGATGAGCGAGATCCACTAATAACGTGGAGCAATTAAAACTTCTGATGAGTGTTTGATCGGGTAGTGCTATCTTGAGAATCGTTTCCACAGGATGATACTGTGGGCGCGAAGACTTAATCCCAGGTCAAAATTTGCACTCTATTGATTAGATAAGAAAGAGAACCATGGCAAAGATCAGTAAGACATTGAGTCAGGCAATACAGGAACGTCGAGCGACACCGAGCTTCGACGGAGCGCCCATTCTGGCCGAGGATCTGCGACAGATTCTGGATGCGGGACTGCATGCGCCTAGTGGGTACAACTTGCAGCCTTGGCGTTTTGTGGTGGTGCAGTCGACAGAGCAGAAGAAGAAGCTGCGGGCGGCGAGCTATAACCAGGGGAAGGTGGAGGAGGCGTCCGCCGTTATTGTGGCCTGCGGAGACGCGGACGGGTGGCGTAAGGATCTGGATATGGTGTTGGAGAAGGGGCGTAAGGGTGGGATGCCGGAGAGCTATGCGGTGCAGGCGCAGGCAAGTGTTCCGAACTATATGTCGAGCTTCAGCAGCGGGCAGATGCAGGGGTGGTTGAATAAGCAGGTGATGCTGGCGTTTACGCACATGATGCTGATGGCTGAGGTGATGGGATATGACACGGCGCCGATGGAAGGGTTCGAGCAGGATAAGGTGCACGAGGTGCTGCGGCTTCCGCTGAGCTATTCGGTGGTTGCGCTGCTTGCGATTGGGCATGCAAAGGGCGCGGATAAGTTTGATGGCGGGCGGTTCGATATTAGCCATACAGTATTTGGAGAAGAGTTTGGCAAGCCGCTGAAGCTGTAGCGTGGAGATGACTGGGCTATGAAGGTTGCGCTGCGCGTTCTGGCTTTTTTATTGCTCGTGGTTGTTGCGGCTGGATTGATCTTTTATCGATATCCGCTTTGGGTGGCGGATCAGCACCTTCGATTTCATCTTCGGCGCGCTGGCGTGAAGAGCGACTACGTCGAGGTGGGAGGGTACAGGCTTCATTACTTTGAGGCGGGACCGCAGGGTGGTGGTACGCCTCTGGTGCTGGTGCATGGGTTGGGGGCGCGGGGTGAGGATTGGGCGCGGATGATTCCGGCGCTGGCGGCGAAGGGGTTTCATGTCTATGTGCCGGATCTGTTGGGGTACGGGCGGTCGCAGAAGCCTGATGTGAGCTATTCGATCTCGCTGCAGGAGCAGACGGTTGCTCAGTTCATGCAGGCGATGCATGTTCCGCGGGCGGATGTGGGTGGATGGTCGATGGGTGGATGGGTTGTGATGAAGTTGGCGCTGGATCATCCAGAGATGGTGGATCGGCTTATTGTGTACGACAGCGCTGGGGTTTATTTTCCGGCTACGTTTGGGCCGGAGTTGTTTACGCCTAGCGATCCTGCCGGCGTGAGGCGGTTGATTGCGATGCTTACGCCGATTTCGCGGAAGGTGCCGGATTTTGCCGCGGAGGCGATGGTGAGGAAGCTGCAGGCGAATGCGTGGGTGGTGAATCGGAGTACCGCTTCGATGATCAACGGGCGGGATCTGCTGGATTTTCGGTTGCACAATATCTCGCAGCCGATGCTGATCGTCTGGGGATCGAAGGATGAGCTGATTCCGCTGGCCTCGGGCGAGACGATTCATCGAAATGTGCCGCAGTCGGTGCTGAACATTATTGAAGGGTGTGGGCACCTGGCTCCGGAGGAGTGTTCTGTGCCGGTTATTGAGAGTACGGTGGAGTTTTTGCGGGCTGAGCCTCCGATGCGTGGTGGGGAGAAGATGTTTCCGGCGGGTTTTTAGGAGTGTCCTGCCGGACGGGTCCACTGCGCGTGGTGCGCTCACTTCGTAACTTTTATACTTTGTGCTGCCCGGCCGAGCTTCTAGTCGGGTTGCCACTGGTAGGCGCCGGGTTGGGGCAGGCCAATGTGAGCGAGGACGCGGTGGACGAATTGACGGGCCATGTCCTGCGTGGTTTGTGGGTGGTTGTAGAGGGTAGGGATGGCGGGAAATATGGTGGCTCCGGCGTCTGAGGCCAACTGCATGTTGCGGATGTGGATGCGATTGAAGGGCGTCTCGCGGATGCAGAGGATGAGGGGGCGGTTTTCTTTGAGACAGACGTCGGCGGCGCGCTGGATGAGGTTGGCGGCGAGGCCGTTGGCGATGGCGGCTAGGGTGCCCATGGAGCAGGGAAGGACGATCATGACGTCGGTGGGGTAGCTGCCGCTGGCTATGTTGGCGCCGATGTCGGTTTCGGCGTGCTGCTGGAGCTTGGCGCAGGGTGAGCCGAGGAGTTTTTCGGCGAGGTCGTTGCGGCCGCTCAGGTTCAGCTCTTCGGCGAAGACGCGGAGGGCGCTGTCGGAGGCGACGAAGTTGATCTTGGTAACGCGGGCGTCGGTGGCGAGGGCGCGGAGGATCTCGGCGGCGTAGATGCTGCCGCTGGCTCCGGTTACGGCTAACGTGATGTTGCTCGGTTGAGGCACGGGTTGATTATCTCCGATACGAACACGCCATGGTGGGGGGTGCCCCCTGGGGTGGGTGGTTCTAAGTTCAATGATTGCTGCAGATAGCAAAATTGGTCTTTGTAAATATGACTAAATAAAAGGGTTACGGGTAAATATGTCTTAATAAACGAGTTATTGGTAAATACCTCTCAATGAAGAGGTTACGGTTGCGAAGTTCTCTCCAAGACGAAGGCCCAGCTTTGGCTGGGCCGTTCTCAGATCTTCTAATTCAATTTTAAAGGATTGAGATGAACTGATACGCCAACTTCGACGAGTTTATTTTTGCGGTGTAAACGCTTTATTTGTAGGCGGTTTGGGCGCATGTGCTCGCTTGGTGGAAGCGTTTGGGACTTGACAGGAAAGATGCGTGACTGTGATGTGACGGTCTAAGACTGCGTGGACGCCTGATCTGCTTGCGGATGATAGAGATAAAAACAAGGACGAAATACTGTGCTCTCTCCGCTGCGCGGTTCACGATGAGGCTGTGAACCGCTTCGGTTGAGATGACATTTTTTGGGTGATGCGTAGATTTGCGATGCGTAGATTGGAGCATTCATAAGACGAAATACGGGGGTCTCTCCACTGCGCGGTTCACGATGAGACTGTAACCGCTCGGTCGAGATGACATTTTTTAGGGTGGTAGGAGAGAACGAATAACTTCAACAGCAACGGCAGTAGTGGCTTATGAAGAATGTTCGTCGTGGGGTGGCGTGATGGGTTTGCCCCATTCTTCGCTGAGGTCTGTCCATGTTGGATTTTGAGAGATGATGAGGCGGATTTTCTTGATGCGTGACCAGCGTTTGAGTTGCTTTTCTCTTGCTATGGCGTGGGAGATATCGGTGAAGCGTTCGAGATAAACGAGTCTGTTTATTTTGTAGCGGGAGGTGAAGCTGTCTTCGAATCATCCCTCTTTGTGTTGGCGGATTCGAATTTCAATCTTTGTTGTGACTCCTATGTAGAGCTTTTGAAAGGTGTTCGCCAGGATGTAGACATAGGCTTGTTCGTGCATCTGGGGATTATGGCAGATTGGTGCATGCAAAGACGAAATACGGGGATCTCTCCACTGCGCGGTTCACGGTGAGACTGTGAACCGCTTCGGTCGAGATGACGGTTTTTTGGGTGATGCATAGATTTGGTGACGCATAGATTTGGTGATGCGTAGATTGGTGCATGCGTAGATTGGTGCATGCATAAGAGGAAATACGGGGATCTCTCCACTGCGCGGTTCACGGTGAGACTGTGAACCGCTTCGGTCGAGATGACGGTACTAGAGGTGGGTGGGAGAGAACGGATAACTTCGGACGACACAACACGGGTCTTTCCACTGCGCGGTTCACGATGAGGCTGTGAACCGCTCCGGTCGAGATGACCGGTTTTCTAGGCAGGTTCGAGCACGGTTCAGTGTGTCATTTGGGCGGATATGATCGCTCGGTGAAGCGTTTTGGCCTGACATGAAAATGGACTGGACTTGGTTTGATTTGGTGTTGCATTAGGGGCGCAGTGTGTCGTTCTGCGCAAAGCCTCTCTCAAGCTCGCGGCGTAATGCGGGAGTGTCTTCCAGCACACCGCATCGGTCGAGCTTGATTGGCGATTCTTTTGTCAGGATGTCGTGCCTTTCGTCGTTCCCGACGGGAAATACGATGAACCGTTTTCCGGGAACCAGTTCTTGACCTTTCTCGGGCGGGATGTATCCGCTCCCGTAGGAATATGCGGGAACGATAGCGCCGGGCAGCCAGGGAGCAGGCTCTTTGAGGGACGTTACAACCTGAACGTTTGTCTTCCGGGGATCGTACTTCTTGTCATCTGCAATTGTCGGGAGTACTTCAATGGCTAAAGCATAGCGGATGTCCCGCGCGTGGGCCCATACAGGAATGCTGCTGCAGGGAGGCAGTATTGGCACCGTGGAGCTGGATTGGTATTCGTCGTAAAGGTGCCACTCTTTGGACGCAGGCAACAGATCATCAATGTGCGCACATGCGATGAGCCGTGTAAAGCAGGTGAAGTTATACGATGTCAGACGCTCGATCTCGGCTGGTGGAGTGTGGGTGGAATAGTAGACAATCTCGAACTGGCAGTTGATCTTGCAGCCCCCTGGCCTTCCTACTTTGTAGTACGGGTGTTGGGCAAGTTCGTCCTCGGAGTACATGTAACTGAACGGGTCTTCTATTGTGCGATGAAGTCGCTGACGACTCACGGCGCTGATAGAGAGACCCAACGGCCAATCATTTTCCCTTCGGATCCTTCTGGTTGGGACTTCGACGCTGATCCCGCTGCCAGTTCTCCAGATGGTCCCGTCATGCACGGTGAAGGAAGCGTAGAACATTACGTCGCGGCCGCCGAGCCATTGGTAGAGATTGAGTCGGTCATGCGCGGAGAGCCAATCCACCCACGCACGTTTGGGAGCATCAGGGTTGGAATACCTGATGGTGCCCATGCGGATTACGTATTGGCAACTTGCAGCCGTGCAGGTGCCGTCGTAGTGGCCCCACGCTCCCCAGCGGTGCATAAGGCTCTGGGCATCGGCCCAGGTGGTCTGGTAGAGGCGAATCTGGTGCATATCTGCGGACAGCCGCTCGGCGCGCCAGCGGGATATTGTCAGCTGAATCTGCACTATTAGAAATGCGATGAGGACCAGGGATAAAAACAGTCCGCCAGCAAAGAGGACAATGCGTACAGCCCAGCTTCTGATGGTCATAAAAGGTTAGACACCGAGGACAGTAAAGTTCTCCATGTGTACCACACCGATCGTAATCATGGATGACGCGCGGGGCGGAGGGCGTAGGCGATCAGGGTTTGGCCGTGGAGGTTGTGGGTGGTGTTGAAGGCTTCATTGCTGGCTTCTTCCTGCGCGGGGATGGTGGGGTCTAGTTCGCAGGCTGTGATCTCGCCGGTGGTGGCGTGGATGAAGCAGAGTTCGCAGGTGGCGAGGTTGACTTCGCCGTTGTCGCCTTCGCTGCGCATGGGTGGGCCGAAGGTGCGGCAGAGGATGGGGCGGTGCTCGTAGAGGTCGCAGGTGCCGGTGGTTAGGTCGAGGACGGGGCAGGGCTCGTCGTTGGCGAACTCTTCGAAGAGGATGGCGGCTTCGTGGTCTTCGTTGAGGATGCCGGTGGTGAGGTCGCCGGGAAACCATGGGTCGAGGCGGGTGAGGGAGTCGGCTACTCTTGCGTGGATGCGTGCGGCTCGTTGTGGGTCGGTTGTTTCGAGGAGGGCGAGGCCTTCGTGGAGGCGGGCACCGTCTTCGTGGGCGATGGGGAAGACGCCGATGCAGCATTGCGAGCAGCCTGGGTGGCAGACGAGGTGATGGCCGCCGCGGCGGTAGGCGTCGGCTACGGCAGTGTCTACGATTTGGACTAGGGTTTGGGGCATATTGCTTCTGTGCGAATGCTCACATCTCAGGGTCGAGATATGGGGCACCCAGCTGTCTCTATGGTACTTGTCGGAGTGCGGTTCGCTTCGCGAATAACCCATCCTTTGCGATAGGACTGCGAAGGATGGGCCACCCGGTTGTTCATTTCCATTTGGCTTTGTGCGATGCTGCATCTCTGAGTCGAGAGTATGCCACCGGTAGTCTGTCTTGCTCTGGTTAGTCGGCGGAGCGCAGATTGTAGAGAGATACCCCTCCCGGTGAGACGGTTAGCGTGCCAATCATTGTGCGAAATCCATCGAGAGTGAGCCTGAATTGAAAATTTCCTGTGGGCATGGAAGGCACCTCAAATGTTCCTCCGCTTTGTGTCTTCATGCGCACATGGAATTCCGATTGTAGTGAACTGGGTCCGACGATTTCGACCTGCCCGTCTTTGATAGGCGCAGTGCCTTCGGTGGAGATTTGGACTTTGAGGTCACTTTGAACGGGGGAACTGTGATCGCGTTGTGTGAGAGACAACGTGAGTTTTTGCGGTTTGTCAGTTGACGTAGGGTGTAGAGCAATCGATGCGGTAAAGGTAAGCAGGCGGTCGAGATAGGCTTCCTGGAGGGTTTTGAGGGTGTCTGCGACGGTGGTTGCGTAGGTGAGACCACCGCAGTTCTTTGTCCACGGGCCGTAGTTGTCGGGAGATCCTGTAGTTCCGATGACTCCGAGCAGAGTTAGCACGCTTGAGTCCAGCGAGTCTCGGCGAATGGCCATCGACTCATGGCGATAGTTGTTGACGGGGCGATCTCCCGGTTTGTCCTCGAAGTCTACGTGATCGACGAGGATTTGGAGGACGACGCCAAGTTCTGGGACGTAGTCGATCTTGGTGATGAATAAGGTGGAGTCCTTATCGATGGGGCGGGCGCGATAACTCCAGTGTTGGCCGGGGGTGAAGCGGGGATCCCATACATTCTCGGTGTAGCCGGTGGCGCAGGGGTTTGATATAGGCGGCTGTTGTTGCAGGGCGGCGAAAGCGAGGAGTGCAAAGGAAAGGATCATCGGAGTTTGCGATGCTCCAGCAGTTTGGAAATCAGACGCCTCAACAATACAGCAGATTTTTGCTGCCGTATCGTTCGTTTTGAGAGAGACGGTGTGGGTGTCTCAGGGGATGATGTGGTCCTTGCGGAGGCGGGTGAAGAGGTCGAAGAAGCTGTCGTCGGTGGGCTGGTAGTCGAGGAAGCCTAGTTTGCGGCTCTTGCTCATGTCGGTGACGACTTCGATGGGGCGGCCGAGGTCGGCGTCGGTGTGCCAGGCGGAGGCGAGACGGTTGAGGTCGGGTTCGGTGAGGTTGTGCGATTTGGCGATGTCGCGCCAGATGTCTTCGGTGCCTGTTAGTTGTTGTTCGAGTGGGGTGCCTTCGCCGGGGAATGGAGCGGGTTCGATGCCGAACCAGGAGGCAAGGCGGGGCCACATCCAGCTCCAGCGGAAGACGTCTCCGTTGACGACGTTGAAGGCTTGATCGCGGGCGGCGGGAGTGGTTGCGGCCCACTCGAGATGACGGGCGAGGAGGCGCGCGTCGGTCATGTCGGTGAGGCTGTTCCACTGGGCTGAGGAGCCGGGGAAGAGGAAGGGACGGCCGGTTTCGCGGCAGATGGTGGCGTAGGCGGCGAGGGTGACGCCCATGTTCATGGCGTTGCCGAGGGCGAAGCCGATGATGGTGTGGGGGCGATGGACGCTCCATGTGAAGTTGTGGCGGCGGGCTGCGGCGAAGACCTCGTCTTCCTGGGCGTAGTAGAAGTTTTCGATGGCGAGGCGAGGCTGCTCTTCGCGGAAGGGTGTGGCGGGGAGAGTGCCTTTTCCGTAGGCTTCGAAGGGTCCGAGGTAGTGCTTGAGGCCGGTGACCAGAGCTACGTGCTGGAGGGTGTTGGCGTGTGAGACGGCTTCGAGAAGGTTGCGCACCATTGCGGAGTTGACGCGGATGTTTTCGGCTTCGGTGGGCTGGCGAAGCCAGGTGGTGATGAAGACGTGCGTGGGCTTGAGGTGGGCTACGGCGTTGCGGAGGGCGGTGGGGTCGAGGAGGTCGGCGGGGATGAAGTTGACGCCGGCGATGTCGGCGGAGGGGCGACGGGCGAGGCCGTGTACCTGCCAGCCGTTGGAGAGGAGTTGGTGGGCGAGATTGTTGCCGACGATGCCGGTGACTCCGGCGATGAGTGCTACGGGCATGAACGATCCTCTTGGGTCGGGTTGTGAGGCTCGATGGCCTCACACGTGACTCCGATTGGATGAAGGCTGTGCCTGTTGCGATTCGTCGGCGGCTCGTGCGTGGTTTGCATGTGCGGACGATGCCGGGTCTTGCGGTGGTTTGCTTGATCCGGCATCCGCTTGGGTTGATGGCGTTAGGCTAGGTCGCTTTGCGCTGGAAGTTCGTCTTCTTTGTGCCGGCGAAGGAGTCCTTCGCTTTAACGGAGGCGGTGGATGATCCTGCGAGGGACTTGTCGCCGCCTTTTTCCTGGGCCGCGGCCTTCTCGCGTGCGGCTTGAAGTTTTTGTGCTTTCGGGCTTAACCCGCGTGTCTTAATTTCGGCTGCTTTGGGAATGAAATCACTCATTAGAAGATCGTATTACGTTCGGAGGATTTGAAACAGGCGGCTTTGTGGAAGCGGTCACTACTTTGCTGGATGGGGTTTGACGCCGGTCCATGTCCAGGAGCGAATCTTCCAGGCGCCATTTTCCTGGTGGAGCACGAAGGTCGCGGAGGCTTCTTCTGCCATTGCTTTGCCGTGCTCCTTGTAGAGATAGACGGTGGGGACGATGACGTAGGCGAGGTCGCCTTCGATTTCGGTGTGCGTGGGTGCGTCGTACTTGACGGAGCCGTCGGAGACGCCTGTCGCTGTTGCATGTTTGTCGTAGTCGGCTGCCCATTGCTGGGCGGCGTTGGGGCCGGTCCATTGGTGGGGAGCGAACTCGCCGACGATGGTGATGTCGCCGGTGGCGTAGGCGGCGAATGCAGATTTTGTGTCGCCCTTGTTGAAGCCGTCGACGAACTGACGGATGGGTGTCATTACGTCTGACGAAGGAGCGGCTATCGCGGTGCTTGCCAGCAAAGCGCTTGCTAAAAGCGCGTGGATCACTTTCTTCATGGTCTTCTCCACCAGATGCGGCCTGAAGACCGCGATCAATTAGAGGAGAGTTTCATCTGGTCGTGACGGTGTGAATAGAAGACTGTTCGGCGAAGGGTGTTGGCCTCGCCTGACAGGGTTATTTTGCGGGGGCGTTTAGTACGCGGTCGAAGATGGCGTCTACGTTGGCTAGCTGGCGGGTGTAGTCGAAGGCGCGGGCGAGCTGTTCGGGAGTGAGGCGGGCGGTGATCTCGGGGACTTTGGCGATCTCGTCGCGGAAGACGAGGTCGTTCTTCCAGGAGTTCATGGCGTGGCCCTGGACGAGGCGGTAGGCGTCTTCGCGGGACATGCCGGATTCGGCGAGGTCGAGGAGGAGCTGGCCGGAGAAGATGAGACCGCCGGTGGACTCGAGGTTCTTCAACATGCGGGCGGGATAGACGAGGAGTTTGGCGATGAGGTTGTCGGTCTTGGTGAGGAGGTAGTCGGCGAGGATGGTGGAGTCGGGGAGGATGACGCGCTCGGCGGAGGAGTGGGAGATGTCGCGCTCATGCCAGAGGGCAATGTTTTCGAAGGCGGTTTGGGCGTTGGCGCGGATGACGCGGGCGAGGCCGCTGATCTGCTCGCTGGTGATGGGGTTGCGTTTGTGGGGCATCGCGCTTGAGCCCTTCTGCTTTTCGCTGAATAACTCTTCGGCTTCGCGGACTTCTGTGCGCTGGAGGTGGCGGATCTCGGTGGCTATTTTGTCCAACGTGCTCGCGAGGACGGCTAGCGTGGCGACGTAGGCGGCGTGGCGGTCGCGCTGGACTACCTGTGTCGCTACCGCGACTGGTTTGAGACCTAATTGGTTACAAATTGCTTCTTCGTGCTCGGGCTTGAGGTGGCCGAAGGTGCCGACGGCTCCGGAGAGCTTGCCGACGCGGAGGTCTTCGGCGGCGGCGTCGAAACGGGTGAGGTTGCGCTGCATCTCGGAGTACCAGAGGAGCAGCTTGAGGCCGAAGGTGCTGGGTTCGGCGTGGATGCCGTGGGTGCGGCCGATGATGGGAGTGTGTTTGAACTCGATCGCTCGGCGCTTGAGGGTTTCGGAGAGCGCGACGATGCCGGAGCGGATGATCGCAGAGGCTTCTTTTAGTTGGAGGGACTGGGCTGTGTCGACGACGTCGGTGCTGGTGAGGCCGTAGTGGAGCCAGCGTGATGCTTCGCTATCGTTGATATGTTCCGCAACCGTGGTGGTGAAGGCGATGACGTCGTGACGGACTTCGGCTTCGATCTCGTTGATGCGGTCGACGGTGAAGGCACCCTTGTCGCGGATGGCGTCGGCTGCGGACTGAGGGACGAGGCCGAAGCTGGCGAGAGCCTGGGAGGCGGCGGTTTCTACGGTGAGCCAACACTGATATTTGTTGGCGTCGGACCAGATGCGGCCCATCTCGGAGCGTGTGTAGCGGGCGATCATGAGTTTCCTTATAGGTTCGTGAGTGAGGTTGCGCCTAAGGCCGGACTAGATCATGGTAGGGTCAATGCCAGCATCGCGTCTGGCTTGCCGTTTTCGATCATCGATCTCAAAGAGTCCTACGAAAAGGCCTGTCATAAGCGACAAAGATAGCTCCCCGCGCGAAAAAGTGCCTTGCGAATGCAGCCAGCCAAGCTGGTAGAGGAGTCGATGGCCTGCAATCCAAAGAAGATATGCCGTGGCCCAGGAACAGATGTTGACGAGAACTAAAGATGTCGAGTTAAGCCTGCTGTACCAAAGTCGCTGCTTCTCTCGCCGACGCATCATGAGCGAAATCCTCGGGTGCTTACTTAGGGTTGGGTTACGCCGAAGAGTTCGGACATCTCGTCGTAGAGGAAGCCTTCGCCGGGTTTGTAGGGCTGGACCCATTTGCCGTCGATAACGAACTGGGGGATGGCACGCTTGCCGGTGTTGGCGATGACCAGTTCGGGGGCGCCGGGGGTGTTCTCGATGTCGATCTCTTTGTAGGGGATGTTGTGGTTGGTGAGGAAGCGCTTGGCTTCGCGGCAGTCGCGGCACCAGGAGGCTGAGTAGACGGTGAGATCCATAGAGTTCTATTTTACCCGGTAGCGCCAGGGCTCGGTTGGTGCGCTCCATTACAATCCTGTTTATGTCGCCGCTCAAGGAGCTACTGCTGGCGCATCTTGGCTACTCCGCCTGGGCTACGCGACGGGTGTTGGGAGCCTGCTCGGTGCTTACGGCGGATCAGCTCGATAAGGAGATGGGCGCGTCTCACTCGAATATCCTTCGGACGCTTCGACATATTCATGATGGAGAGAGGGTTTGGCTCCGCCGATTGATCGAGGTGGACAACGACCGGCTGCCTCGAGGGTCCGCTCCGGAACACTCGTTTGAGTCTCTGGTTCAATACTGGCCTGGGCTTTGGGACGGTTATCGTGGATGGGTCGATGCTGCTTCTGATGACGACCTGACATGCGAAGTGTCTACGGTTTTGCCTGACGACGCAGTGTTTCGTGTGCCTCGTTGGCAGATTGTGCTTCATGCGATCAATCATTCTACTTTTCATCGCGGACAGATAATTACGATGCTGCGCGGGTTCGGAGTGGTGCCTCCTAATACTGATCTGACTGCTTATCGCGCTTCGCGCTGACTGCGTTGTCCTGCCGGACGGGCCCGCTGCGCGCGGGGCGGCCACTTCGTGGCTTGTGTACCTTTTCTTTCGGGTGTTATGGTTTGCTGCCCTCCCGTTGGTCGGGATTTTCTATTGTTCGTGGTAGTTGCGGATTAGGCCGCCGTCGACGAAGTAGGTTGAGCCAGTGACGTAGGCTCCGTCGTCGGACGCCAGGAAGAGGGCTACGGCGGCGACATCTGCCGAGGTTCCCATGCGGCCTAGTGGGATATTTTTGAGCAGGGCATCGAGCTGGGATTTGTTGGCCATCATCTTGGCGTTGATTGGTGTGGAGATGGCGCCTGGTGCAATGTTGTTGACGGTGATGTTGAGGGGCCCGAGCTCGACGGAGAGGTTGCGCATCAGCATGCGCATGCCGCCTTTGGAGACGCAATAGGTGGAGAAGTTGGGGAAGACCATGTCTTCGTGGACGGAGGAGATGTTGATGATGCGGCCGGGGAGTTTGGCGTCGCGGAGGCGGCGGACGAAGGCCTGGGTGAGGAAGAAGGCGCCCTTGAGGTTGACGTTGAGGACGGCGTCGTAGTCGGCTTCGGTGACGTCCCAAAAGGCGGCTTCCTTCTCGATACCGGCGTTGTTGACGAGGATGTCGCAGCGGCCTAGTTGCTGGTAGGCCTGATCGACGAGGTTTTGCGTGTCGGCGAGGATGGAGACGTCGGATTTGACGAGGATCGCTTTACCGCCTGCGGCTTCGGCTTTGGAGGCGGTCTCTTGTGCCTGGTCGATGTTGTTGCGGTAGTCGACGACTACGGTTGCACCTTCGCTGGCGAAGCGGATGGCGATGCTTTGGCCGATGCCGGAGCCGGAGCCGGTGATGATTGCTACTTTGCCTGCGAGACGACCTGACATGGATGCATCCTTGCTGGGATTTTGGCGGCATAAACATACTTTGTTAACCCAAATCTGGTGCTAATTAGATGTGTACCAGAAGAGGCCGAGGCAGATAAAACCTATCGCATAGTAGATTGCTACATTCTCCCAAAAAGCTTTGGGATCGTCGGAACGGGAAATTATCCCCCGGTACTTCACCAAACAATATCCGCTAGCCGTGAAGATCATTGCACCTGCACCACAACTATTCCCATGTAGAAGAACACATCGTGCCGTGCCACCAAATATCGGTACCAATAACCGTTGTGATCCATATACCAGCCATGCTCTCAGGTCGTCTGAAGCGGCACAAGGATAGGTTAGTCAAATATGTTTAACTTCTCCTGGCGGCGTTTGCGGAAAAAGTTGGTGAGGAGGGTGCCGCACTCGGCTGCGAGGAGACCTGTGGTGACTTCTACTTTGTGGTTGAGCTGGGGGTGGTTCATGACGCTGAGGACGCTGCCGCAGGCTCCGGCTTTGGGGTCGGGTGCGGCGTAGACGAGACGGCTGATGCGGGCGTGGAGGATGGCTCCGGCGCACATGGCGCAGGGCTCGAGTGTGGCGTAGAGGGTGCAGTCTTCGAGGCGGTAGTTTTTTAGAGCGAGGCCGGCCTGGCGGAGGGCGACGATCTCGGCGTGGGCGGTGGGGTCGCTGTCGCGGAGGACTCGGTTCTGGCCGCGGCCTATGATTTTGTTTTTGTGAACGATGACTGCGCCTACGGGGACCTCGCCGTTGGCTTCGGCGTCGTTGGCTTCGGCGATGGCGGCTTGGAGGTGGTCGAGATCGGTCATGTGTTTGTTGCGTCGAGTGTCGATTGCGCCGCAGAGGAGCTAGAAGAGATTTTTTCCGCCTTCAGTTTCGAGGGAGTCGATGAAGGATTGCATGATTTTAGTGCGCGGGATTGCGAGGGCTTTGGAGGTTTCGAGGAGAAGTTGGTTGGGGAGGGTGGTTAGGTGTTTTTTGAGGGCGTGGAGGGCTTCGGTGAAGGTGCAGAAGCGGGTGTCGCTGCCTAGTTTGGCGAGGGCGCGGGTGATGCCGATGGCGCCTAGTTGCTCGAGGATGTCGGCGTCGCGGGCGATGGTGGCTTCGGGGGTGAGGGGTGTGTCCTTCGGTTGGTGAGTGCGGATAACTTCGAGAACTGCGGGGGTCTTTTCTTCGGGGAAGGCAGCTTCCTTTAGGATGGCTGGTGCTTTTTCGGTGACGTAGGCTACGTGGTCCCAGGTTTTGAGAGCTTCTTCGGTTTCGGGGCGGTGGCCAATGAAGACGCCGAGGTCGTGGAGCCAGACGGCGGCGAAGACTACGTCGTCGTCGTAGGTGAGGCCTTCGCCGATGAGTTGCGTGAGGGCGTAGAGGCGGGGCTGGTGGCCAAATTTGTGGGTTGGGTTCGCGTGGGCGGCGATGTAGTTTTCAATGGCGGCGCGGTAGGGCTTGTCGGTCATTGATTACCCCCAGCCAGGTGTTTTGAGGGATCATTCTTGCGAATACTGTTCCAAAACAGCTTGCAGGAAATCCCAATTGCTGCAAGTCCGAATGGAAGCCTCAGCCATGGAGAACCGAAGGTGACATTGCCCACAAACAAAATTCCCACCAGTAAAAAAGCAAGACTAAGGAGAAGTACACCTGCGCGTTGGATTCTTGTTATATGACGTGAACCTTTCCATAAGAGAGCATCCACGTTTCTAGCGTTTAAGAGTACGTCAGGATATGTGACATTGCTTTGCTTACGCTTCACTTCGTCCGCGAGCTTCTCAATAGGATGTTGGTGTTTATGTTGGTTGGCGTTCATGCGGGTTCCTGTTGGGAGAGGCAGTGGAGGGTGCCTAGGCCCCAGACGAGGTCGACGGCGTGGACGCCGACTATTTCGCGGGTGGGGAAGCAGGCGGCGATGATGTTGAGGGCGTGGCGGTCGTTGGGGTCGTTGAAGGTGGGGACCAAGACGATGCCGTTGGCGATGTAGAAGTTGGCATAGCTGGCGGGGAGGCGCTGGCCTTCGAAGATGACCGGCGTGGGCATGGGGAGTTCGACGATCTCGAAGGGCTTGTCTTCGAGGTTGCGGAAGTTGCGGAGGCGGTCCAAATTCTCTGCTAGTGGGAGGTGATTTTCGTCGTGGGTGTTGGGCTCGATGGCGGAGAGAATCTTGTTTTCGCCGACGAAGCGGGTGATGTCGTCGACGTGTCCGTGGGTGTCGTCGCCGGCGCAGCCTTTGTTGAGCCAGAGGACCTTTTCGATGCCGAGGTATTCGTGGAAGGCGTGCTCAAGGCGCTGGCGGGTTTCAGATTCGTCGCCGAGGCCGGGGTTGCGCTCCTGGATCCTGGAGAGGAGGCACTCTTCGGTGGTGAGGAGGAGGCCGGCACCGTTGGTGTCGATGCTGCCGCCTTCGAGGACGAGACGATGGGTAGTTCCGTTGAGAAGCTGGACCTCGGGGCGGATCTGCGGGATGTCGTAGTGGTGGGCGACGTGCACGGGGATCTGATCGTCGCGTTGCCAGTTGTCATACTTGGCCCAGGCGTTGAACTTCCAGTTTGTGGCGGCGAGGTCGCCGGTGGGTTTGCCTTCGGCGATCTTTTTTACGAAGATGGGGCCGGAGTCGCGGAGCCAGACGCGGTCGGTGGGCCACTGGTGAAAGTGAAGGCGGCCGAGGTTGGCGCCGGCGCGGCGGAGGAGGTTGGTGGCGCGGCGTTCGGCTTCGGCGTTGTTGACGAGGATATGGACGTCTTCGACGCGGGAGAGGTGACGGACGATCTCGCAGTAGACCCAGGGGATGGTTTGGAACTTGCCGGGCCAGTCGTCGGAGTTGTGGGGCCAGGCGATCCAGGTGGCGGCGTGAGGGGCCCATTCGGCGGGCATGCGGTAGGTCGTCGGCTTGGGATTGGCGCTGGTCACTGCTTGTTGCTCCTTTGCGGGAAGGGAACCCTCCTCCCGTCTAAAGTTGGCAAAGTCTTCCATCCAAAAGGCTTCGTTTTGTACTTCGGTGTGCTCAGCGGCAAGGTGCCAGATTTGAGTCACGCTTTGGTGAAGTTGGATCAAGTTTAGTGCCTGATTTAAGTATAGCTGTCGGGGGACAACTGATTTGCCATCGGCATGTCGTTGATTGGAAGGAGCCTGTGTGGCCTTTTGGGTGATGAGGTGAAAGAGCACGGTTCGCGCGTGTGGCGCGATGCCAACATTTCAGAATCGAGATATGCGGCACCCGGCCGAGAGTCACTTTTCCTTGAAGACGAGGTAGGTGGTTATAGTGCCGGGTGCGACTTTGACCCAATGGGGTATGCCGGCGGGGATGTGGACGATGTCTCCTGTGTGGAGGACTACCTCTTTTCCGCCGTTGATGCCGGAGGCGAGGGTTTCGCCGGGGCGGCCGGGGCCGCTGTTGGGATGCTCTCCCTGCATGGTGCCGCCGGTGACAAGGGTGATTGTGCCTTCTTTGATTACGATTTGGTCGGCGAAGAATTGATGGCGCTCGGCTTCGCCGGTGCGGGTGCGGACTACGATGAGGGTGTAGTCATTGCCGTAGTCTTCGAGTCTTCCGATTGCGAGGCCGGTGGGGCTTGCCTTTGCGGTTTCGGTTAGTTTGGCTTCCTGTTGCTGGAGGTCGGCTGCGGTGTGGACGGTGGGCTCGGTGGTTTGGGCGAAGGATTGTGTTGCGACGAGCGCGAGGTATAGGAGGGTGCGCGAGAGCATTCTGACTCCTTGTGGGTGGTCAGATTGTACTGGGTAGTTCGGTTGTCAGATGGTTGGGGATGGAGTCGAGGCGCTCAAGATATTTGGTGTGGATGTGTGGGTAGTCCTCGTATTGTTTGCGGGTGGGGTTGTTTGCTATATAGCGCGACTGGTTCGTGAAGTCATCGGCGTCTCGGATGCGATGTTCGTGGTGTCCGCTGTGCCAGACCTCTCCTGCGACTTGCTTGCGTGCTGCGAAGGAGTATCCGCCCTTGAGGTACTGAATGCATTTTGCTGTTGATTCGTTTGGGCTGGGGTGAGTAAGACATGAACGTGGTCTGGCATGACTACGAAAGCGTGGAGTTGGAAGCGGTTTTTGTTGCGATGATGAAAGAGCGTTGTGATGAAGAGTTCGGCGTTTGCTGTGCGCTGGAAGTGGCGGTGTCGCTGGAACGTCACGATTGTGATCGCGTAGGTGCTCTGCTTTTGGCGGATTGTGGGCATCGAGAGAAAGCATACCCCAGGGGCTAAAGCCCCTTTTGTGGATGGGCTGGGGAGGGCCAAGCCTAAAGGCTTGGCTTACCTAGAAGCGGTTCGCGCCTTTGCGCGAATGCCGATCCTGAAGGCTTGGTTACCTAGAAGCGTTCGCACCACGCGAATGGAAACATGGTCGTCATCCAGCACTCATAGCTTTCTTCACGGCCGCTTCCCACTCTTTCAATACCGCAGGATCGCCTGGATTCCCGTCTGACCAGGTGGAACGTGATAGATCTCCAAGAAGTGCTCCCAACTCTTTATTGGAGTGCCGTTCCCAGATGCCTTCAAGATAGTTAAACATTGCGCGATACGCTTGATCTTCTGTCATTGACATGACTTTAATCGATGAAGCGTTTGGATATGCCTTCGTAGGCGTCGATGCGGCGGTCGCGGAGGAAGGGCCAGTGCTGGCGGGTGACTTCGATGAGTTTGGGGTCGAGGCCGGCGATTAGGATCTCTTCTTTGTGGTGCGATGCCTTGGCGAGGATGCGGCCGAAGGGGTCGGCGATGAAGCTGCCGCCCCAGAACTCGATGCCGGAGTGCGGGGTGTGGTCGCCGGGGCCGTGGAGTTCGACCGTGGCGGGATTGCCGTCGGCTGCGGTGACTTTGAATTTGACGTCGCCGTGCTCGTGACCGACGCGGTTGACGGCGCAGGCGAAGACTCCGTTGGCGATAGCGTGAGCGCGCTGGGCGGTCTGCCAGGCTTCGTACTGGGCGGTGCCAAACTCCTCTTTTTCGGAGGGGTGCCATCCGATGGCGGTGGGGAAGAAGAGGATCTCGGCGCCGCGGAGGGCGGTGAGGCGGGCGCCTTCGGGGTACCACTGGTCCCAGCAAACGAGGGTGCCGATGGGGCCTTGCGTGGTTTGGGTGGCTTTGAAGCCGAGGTCGCCGGGGGTGAAGTAGAACTTCTCATAGTAGAGGGGGTCGTCGGGGATGTGCATCTTGCGGTAGGTGTCGGCGATGCGGCCGTCTTTTTCGATGGTGACGGCGGTGTTGTGATAGAGGCCGGGGGCGCGGCGCTCGAAGAGTGAGGCGACTAGGACGACGCCGGTTTCGCTGCAAACGCGGGAGAGCGTGTCGGTCGATGGGCCGGGGATGGATTCGGCCAGGCCAAAGAGATCGTGGTCTTCGCGCTGGCAGAAGTACTGGGCGCGGAAGAGCTCGGGCAGGCAGACGATCTGTGCGCCTTGTCGTGCTGCCTCGAAGACGAACTCGGCGGCCTTGTCCAGGTTGAGCTGAGTGTCCGGATCGCAGGACATCTGGATGAGGGCGACACGTTTGGTGGTGCTTTGAGCCATGGTGGTTCGTCTCCTGCTTCTGGGCCGATGGTGCTCCGACTCTTTGAGAATGCTATTAGGGCGTTGCGGTGCGATGAATTGTCGCTAACACGCTACCGACAATTAGATCACTTTTCGCGGATTGAGATTCATCGGAGGGTTCGATGAAGCGTGAGCGGAGGAATAAAAACCGTAGGGGCGTGTTTATGGAAGAAGGGATAGTGGCTGCGTACGTGGCGCGAGGGGCTGAAACCGTGGAGTAAGTCGAGAAAGTGATTTGAATCTCTCTTTTGTCCTGATGAATTTTCTGTTAGTTTTGAGGGGTGGAGCGGTCAGATTAGCGTCGGGCGCGTTCTCTTCCAATCACCTAAAAACATCTTCCAGCAGTTGCAGCAAGACGTGTATTTATTGCAGAAGGAGTGTTATTTTGAGCGAATTTCGTGATTTTTTGGAGCTTCCCTATGGTGAACTCGAGGATCTGAACCTGGCGGCGAAAGAGCAGCGCAAGAAGCGCGTTGCCGCCGATGTGATTCAGGAAGAGCGGATCAAGTACCTGACCGACGAACGCCGGATCAAGGCCGTGACGGTGCTGTTCAGCGATCTCGAAGGCCGGCTGCACATGCTGGACTACGACAAGAAGTTTCTGGTGAAGAGCTACGACAACCTGACGTTCGATGGCTCGTCGATTCGTGGATTTACGGCGCAGCGGGAGAGCGATCTGCGGTTGGGGATCGACTGGAGCGCGTTTTACTGGGTGCCGGCGGATATATTTGGCGCGGGCAAGGTGATGGTGTTCGGCGAGGTGATTGATAAGAACGGCACGACGTACAGCGCGGATATTCGCGGAGTGCTGAAGCAGTTCTCGCAGGAGCTTTTTGATAAGCAGGGTTACACGCTGAACGCTGCGAACGAGATTGAAGGATTCTTGTTTGAGGGCATTGATGCGGAGCGGAGCTACCACGAGACGGGAAGCTTTGAGTATGTAAATAAAGGTGGGTACTATCACTCGTTGCCGGGCGATCCGCTGCGCGAGTTTATCGACACCACGGCGGAAGTGCAGCGGGCGATGGGGTTCGAGAATGAGAAGGACCATCCCGAGGTTGCGCCTTCGCAGTTTGAGATTAACTACACCTATGGTGAGGTTGTTGCTGCGGCGGACCAGATTCAGCTCTACAAGTTGATCTGTAGACAGGTTGCGACGCAGATGGGGATGACGGCGAGCTTTCTGCCGAAGCCTGTTGTCGGCGTGAATGGCAGCGGCATGCACACGAATATTTCAATTACTAAGGGCGGGAAGAATCTCTTCTGGGATCCGAAGGGTGAGGAGAAGATCTCGAAGTTGGCGTGGCAGTTTACGGATCGCATTTTGACGCATGGCAACGATATTTGCCTGCTGTTGAATGCGAGTGTGAATGCTTATCGCCGGCTCGATCCTCACTTTGAAGCGCCGAACCAGATTAAGGCTTCGGCTACGGATCGTGGATCGATGGTGCGGATTCCGATTGGAAATGAGAAGTCGGCACGTGTTGAGGTGAGGTCGGTTGGGCCGGATGCGAATCCTTACCTGGTGCTGTACTCGATCTTCAAGAGCGGCCTGCAGGGTGATACTTCGAGGATCAAGAATCTGCGGCAGGCGGAGCGATATCTTCCGGACAACGTCTACACGGCGCTTGAGAACTTCCGCGCGGCGGAGTGGACGACGACATTGCTGGGTGAGGATGTGAAGGCGCGGTACGCAGATCTGAAGCAAGCCTCGGCGGATCGGTGTGCCCGGTTGCTGGGGACGATCGTGAAGGCTCCTGAGGTTCAGTTCCATCACGACGTTTATAACCAGCTGCTCTGGAATATTTTTTAGGCTGCTGTTTCAGATTGGAGCAAGGTCGGTGAGAGATCATCGGCCTTCTTCTTTTTTGATGGGCACCGAATGTGGCGCGTGCTAGAGTTCGAATCGATATGAACGTTCGGGCCCTGTTTTTTCTTGTAGTATTTGGATCGTTTCTCATTGGTTGCGGTGGGGGAAGTCCAAAGCCGGTGTCTCCGGCTGTGAGTCCATTGGCGGGGAATTGGCTTCTTGTTGGGCCGATGCCGACGAATTTGTTGCAGCTTTCGCCTGTCAGCGGATTCAGGCTCGCGATGACATTTGACGTGACGGGTAACAGTCTTAAGGCGGCAGGAGTCAGCAATCAGCCTTGCAACAATCAAGACCCTTCGTCACCCATAGTGCTTGTAGGTGTGTCGTCTACAGACATAACCGAAGGGGCAATCGATGCTGATGGCAGCTTCACGCTACAGACGCCAGCTAATTTTCGAGGAAATTTGTTATCGGTTCAAGGAAAGGTGCCTGAAGCGGGCGGCGGATGGACGGGCAGTTATACGGCGTCATTTACAGGGCCCGTGGAACCGCCTTGCGGTGGAACTTACTCAGGAACGGTGACTGCAACCTCGTTTCCACTGGTTAGTGGAGTCTATGTTGGAGCGGGAAGTTCGCCGTCAGTTCCAGGTGCTCCAGGTAAGCCAGTTACGTTTCAGGTAAGTCTTCAGCAGGGTGGGATTGTGACAAATTCGTCGACGGGGATATCTACGCCGAGCAGCAGCGTGCTTACGGGCAGCATCCAGGTGAGCGGCTCTTCGTGCTTGAGTTCGGGGACAATCGGTCCAACACCTCCGGGCTCGGTCGAAGGCAACCTGATGACCGCAAATTTCGCGATGAATGATGGATCAAGTTTGAACTTTCAGGGAGCGCTGAAGGATTCGACTGAAGAAACCATTACTTCCCTCTTTGTTGTTGTTACTGGAGGAAAATGCGCGGGCTTTTATCAGCTTCCAGAGATCGACCGGCAGCAATGATGTGCTGAACCGATCCGTTCGTCTCTGCAGCTTTGCTGATGTGCGGCTACGCTGTTCCGTTTGTTGACAAGGCGGTGGGGCTGTTGCATTCTGCTGCTGTTGTGTGGACGGAGGTTTTCTCTTGGATACGGAACGATCTTCGTGGTTTGCACCTGCGGCGGTGTTGGGTGCTTGTCTGCTGCTGGGGCTGGTGGTTGGTGGGTGGGTGCTGGGGTCCGAGATAAAGGACATCCGGTTGGCGGACCGGTATGTGACGGTGAAGGGATTGGTGGAGAGGACTGTGAAGTCCGATCTGGCGATCTGGCCGGTGAGCTTTAAAGAGGCAGGGAATGATCTGCCGCAGGTGTTTGCGAAGAGCCAGTCGGATAAGGAGGCGGTGCTGAAGTTTTTTGCGGCGCAGGGAGTGACGCCGCAGGAGATTTCGGTAGGTCAGATCAAGGTGACGGACAAACTGGCCAATGAATATAGCGGGAATAGCACCGGGCCGCGGTACATCGTGGAGCAGAGGGTAACGGTGCAGTCAAAGGACGTGGATAAGATTGCGAAGGCTGGAGAGAAGACGGCGGATCTGGTGCAGGCGGGGATTGTTGTGGGGGATAATAATGGGCAGGGTGGGATTCGGTACACGTTTAATGGCCTGAATGCTTTGAAGCCGGACATGATTACGGAGGCTACGCGAAATGCGCGGTCGTCGGCGGACAGGTTTGCTGCGGATTCGGGGAGTCAGGTGGGTTCGATTCGTTCGGCGAGCCAGGGATTTTTTTCGATCTCGGCTGCGGATAGTGTCTCGACTGGGGGCGAAGGCGGGGGAGCGGATAGTGGCGACGCGAGCATCATGAAGACGGTGCGAGTGGTGGCTACTGTGGATTACTACCTGGTTCGATAAGCGCACGGTTTGGCCGCGTACCGTTGCCACTGGTCTTGCGCAGATGGTAGCCTTCGGTCTTCTGTTTCTATCGATTTTTCTGCGGAGATAATGACGATGCAAACGAGCTACAACGGAATTCCAGTGCCGACGAATGGGCAGGCGATCGAGTACAGCAATGGGAAGTTTACGATTCCAGATCATCCGATTATTCCGTTTATCGAGGGAGATGGAACGGGGCGGGATATCTGGAAGGCTTCGCAGCGGGTGTTCGATGCAGCGGTGGCGAAGGCTTACGGGGGCAAGCGTTCGGTAGCGTGGTATGAGGTGCTGGCGGGGGAGAAGGCGTATCGGCAGACGCAGAACTGGTTGCCGGATGACACGGTGAAAGCCACGGTCGATTTTCGTGTGTCGATCAAAGGGCCTCTGACGACGCCGGTTGGCGGGGGGATTCGTTCGCTGAACGTTGCGTTGAGGCAGTTGATGGATTTGTATCAGTGCGTGCGGCCGGTGAAGTACTACGCGGGTGTGCCGAGCCCGGTGAAGCATCCGGAGAAGCTGGATGTGGTGATCTTCCGTGAGAATACGGAGGATATTTATGCGGGTATTGAGTTTCGCGAGGGGACGCCTGAGGCTCAGAAGTTCATCGCGTTTGTGAACGATGAGATGCTGAAGGGGGGCAAGAAGAAGATTCGACTGGACTCGGGTGTTGGAGTGAAACCGATCTCGATTACGGGCTCGAAGCGGCTGGTGCGAGCGGCGATTCAGTATGCGCTCGATAACAAACGCAAGACGGTGACGCTGGTGCACAAGGGAAATATTCAGAAGTTTACCGAAGGCGCGTTTCGTGAGTGGGGTTACGAGGTTGCTTCGCATGAGTTTCGTGAGCAGACGGTGACGGAGCGGGAGAGTTGGATTCTTGGGAATCTTGAGGCGAATCCGAAGCTGACTGCGGAGGAGAACGCGGCGCTGATTGAGCCGGGGATTGAGTTTGCGGCGAAGGAGTTTGGCGAAGAGGTGGTGGCTGAGGTGAAGCAGGTGGTTGCTTCGATTGGCGCGTCGCACGGCGGAGGGAAGTGGAAGAGCAAGATTCTTGTGAATGATCGGATTGCCGATTCGATATTTCAGCAGATCATTTTGCGGCCGGAAGACTATAGCGTGCTTGCGACCACGAATCTGAACGGGGACTACATCTCAGACGCTGCTGCTGCGCAGGTTGGTGGGTTGGGGATCGCTCCGGGAGGAAATATTGGTGATGGGTACGCCGTGTTCGAGGCAACGCATGGGACAGCTCCGAAGTATGCCGATAAGGACGTGATCAATCCGGGTTCCGTGATTTTGTCGGGCGTAATGTTGTTCGACTTTTTGGGCTGGACCGAGGCTGCGCGACTGGTCGAGAGTTCGCTGGAGAAGACGATTGCGCAGAAGTTCGTGACGTACGACTTTGAACGTGGAATGCAGGGAGCGACGAAGGCAAAGACGAGCGAGTTTGCGACGCGCATGATTGAGAATATGTAACGAAGGCGTGGGGACGGCTTTTTATATGTGAGCCGTCCTCATTTTCTTGCTGCTATGTTGTGCGGTATTCGTTTCGTTTGGGCGATATTGCGACGTAGGCACCGAGTCGACTTTAGAATAAAGAGTGAGAGTCGTACGCGACGCGATAAGGGAGAGATGATGCGGAAAAAAGTAACGATTGTTGGTTCGGGAAATGTTGGTGCAACGGCGGCGCATTGGATCGCTGCGAAGGAACTTGCGGACGTGGTGTTGCTGGATGTTGTCGAGGGTGTGCCGCAGGGAAAGGCGCTCGATCTGCTGCAAGCGATGCCGATTGAGAAGCGCGACTGCAACATTATCGGGACCAATGATTATGCTGATACCGCGAACTCGGATGTGGTGGTGATTACGGCGGGGATTGCGCGTAAGCCGGGGATGAGCCGCGACGATTTGCTGACGACGAACCATGGAATTATGTCGAAGGTTGTGGGCGAAGTGGTGAAGGCTTCGCCGAATACGATCATTATT
The DNA here is from genome assembly GCF_051013355.1 of Tunturiibacter lichenicola. Lineage (GTDB taxonomy): Bacteria > Acidobacteriota > Terriglobia > Terriglobales > Acidobacteriaceae > Edaphobacter > Edaphobacter lichenicola_F. The sequence goes on from NZ_CP132944.1 coordinate 4,689,137, forward strand.
GTGGTTTCGAATCCGCTGGATGCTATGGCGCAGACAGCGTTCAAGCAGGCTGGGTTGCCGCGTGAGCGCGTGATTGGAATGGCTGGCGTGCTGGATTCGGCACGGTTTCGGACGTTCATTGCTGAAGAGCTGAAGGTGTCGGTGGAGAATGTCACGGCGTTTGTGCTGGGCGGACATGGCGACACGATGGTTCCGCTGTCACGCTACTCGACTGTGGCGGGGATTCCGATTACGGAGTTGATTGCGCCTGATCGGCTGAAGGAGTTGGAGACGCGAACGGCCAATGGCGGCGCGGAGATTGTGAAGCACCTGAAGACGGGCTCGGCTTACTATGCTCCGTCGGCTGCTGCGGTGGAGATGGTTGAGGCGATTCTAAAGGATAAGAAGAAGATTCTTCCTTGTGCTGCTTATCTGCAGGGAGAGTATGGGATCTCGGGCTTGTATGTTGGCGTGCCTTGCAAGCTGGGGGCGAAGGGCTTGGAGCAGATCATCGAGATCAAGTTGACGCCGGAGGAGCAGGCTGCGCTGAATAAGAGTGCGGATTCGGTGAAGGAGCTTTGCACAGTGATTGGTGTTGCGTAGTAACCAATTTAGTTTTTGATTGCGGTATAAGACGAAGGCCCACTCGGTTGAGTGGGCCTTCGTTTGTTGGAATGCGAGATTAGGCGATGCGTTCGATGGTGACGGACTCGAGGACTACTGGGGTCTTGGGGCGGTCCATGCCGTCTTTGCTGACTTTGCTGATCTTCTCGACTACGTCGTAGCCTTCTACGACTTCGCCGAAGATGGTGTGCTTGCCGGTTAGCCAGCTGGTGTCGGCGACAGTGATGAAGAACTGCGAGCCATTGGTGTTGGGGCCTGCATTGGCCATGGCGAGTTTGCCCTTCTCCTGGAAGCCGTGCTTGGAGCCCTTTGTCTCGTCAGCGAACTTGTAGCCGGGGCCGCCCATGCCGGAGCCTTCGGGATCGCCACCCTGGATCATGAACTGGGGGATCACGCGGTGAAAGATGGTGCCGTCGTAGAGCTTTGGGCCTTTTTTGCTGCGGCTGTTCCACTCTTTTGTGCCTTCGGCGAGGCCGATGAAGTTTGCCACGGTCTCGGGCGCGTCTTTCTCGAAGAGCTCGCAGACGACGGTACCTTCCGTGGTCTTGAATGTGGCGTAGGTGCCTGGTTTGGTTGGCATTTCGAAATCTCCTAGCGATTACAGGTTGATTTGTTGGCAGAGAGGCGTCTCCGTGGACTTCGCGGAGGCCTGAAAGATTTAATTTGGCGTTGCCGTGACTCCGGTCGGCGCTTTCGGGACTGCGGGGGGCGCCGGTACGGGAGGCATGGGTTGGCCTTCGCGCACGATGGTGATGTGGTTGATGACGACCGGGGTAAGTGGTTTGTCGCTTGAGTTACGCTCTACGCGGGCGATGGAGGCAACGAGCAGGGCGGAGTGAGAGTCGCATTGGCCGAAGATGGTGTGCTTGCCGTTGAGTTGCGGGACCTCAGTCTCGGTGATGAAGAACTGGGAGCCGTTGGTGCCGCCGCCCGAGGGGCCGGGACCTGCGTTGGCCATAGCGAGAAGGCCGGGCTGGTCGAAGGTGAGGGAGGGATCGATCTCGTCCTGGAAGAAGTAGCCGGGGTCGCCGGTGCCGTCTCCAATGCGGTCGCCGCCCTGGATCATGAAGTTGGGGATGACGCGATGGAAGGTGGTGCCGTCGTAGTAGGGCTGGTGGTGCACCTTCTTGAGGGTTTTGGGGTCGGTCCACTCTTTGGTGCCGTCGGCGAGGCCGATGAAGTTGGCTACGGTGATGGGGGCTTCCTTTTCGTAGAGTTTGCAGGTGATGCGGCCCATGGTGGTGTCGATGACAGCAGTGGGACCGGACGGTACGACGGGGGGCTTGACCTGGCTGGTGGTGCTGGGTGCGTCGGGAAGAGCGTCGGCTGGTGGCGTGGTGGTCGATTGCGCCTGGGCGGATACGACGAGGGCCAGGGAGAGTGCGAATGTGCGAAGCATCATGCGGTGTGTAGCTCCAACAGACAGGCTATCGCAGACGGGCGGTTGGAGCAATGTGAGGGGCTTGCCAGAGAGGGGCTTTGGCGGTGACAAGAGCAACAGCAGATCCCTGCGGGATGACAACCAAAAAGACAACGGCGACCGCACGGTAAACGGGATGGCAATCGCTACGGCTGGATCAAATTCCTAAAAATTACAAACCTGAGACAAGAAAGGCGATGAAGGGTATGCGACATCCGTAACCTATTGAGGCTTTGTGCATCTGATTGGCTGGAGGATTTTTAAAGATGGCGAAGTATGCTTTGTATGCGGAGTTGAAGGCCAAGCCGGGTAAAGAGGCTGATGTTGAGGCTTTTCTGAAACAGGGTGCCGAGATGGCGAAGGCAGAGGCTGGCACCGTTCATTGGTATGGCTTCAAAGAAGATAAGGGTGGAGTGTTTGGCGTCTTTGACACGTTCAACGATGAGGCTGGACGCGATGCTCATTTGAATGGAGAGATCGCGAAGGCGCTGATGGCGAATGCGGCGACGTTGTTCTCCGAGGCTCCCAAGATTCACAAGATCGAGTTGATTGGGGAGAAGTAAGTCAATTTAATTGCTACGGATTGTGATCGGCGGCGGCCTGTACTTCGCGGAAGACGCGGAGGAGGTTGCCGCCGAGTAGTTTGTGCATGTCTTCGGCGGTGTAGCCGCGTGCCATGAGCGCGACTGTGATCTTAGGAAGGTCTGCGGCGGAGTCGATGCCGGCAGGTGGGACGGGGATGCCGTCGAAGTCGGTGCCGATGCCGACGTGATCGATACCTGCAATCTTGATGACGTGATCGAAGTGATCTATTAGCGAGTTGAATGGGGCTCGGCCGATTCTTGCGGCGAACTCGCGATCGATCTTGTCGGATGCTGTGTAGGGAACGGCCATTCCTTTGGCTCTGTATTCGACGGTGAGGGCGGCTTGCGCTTTTTTGCGCTCTTCGCTGCTTGCGTTCCAGGCTTTGCGCCAGTTTTCGTCGATGAAGGCAGGGAAGAAGTTGACCATGACGACGCCGTTGTTCTTCTTTATGGCGAGGAGCATCTCGTCGGTCATGTTGCGCGGCGCGTTGGTGAGGGCGCGTGCGGAGGAGTGAGACGCGATGACGGGAGAGCGCGTGGTGGCGATGACGTCCCAGAAGGTTTTGTCGGAGACGTGGGAGATATCGACCATCATGCCGAGGCGGTTCATCTCTGCGACGACTTGTTTGCCGAAGGGTGTGAGGCCGTTGTGGTGGTGGATCTTTGCGTCGTCGATGTCGCCGGAGGAGTCGGCCCAGTTGTTGGTGTTGGACCAGGTGAGGGTCATGTAACGGACGCCGAGATGGTAGTAGTCGCGGAGGAGGCCGAGGTCGTTTTCGATGGAGTGGCCGCCCTCGATGCCCATGAGAACGGCGAATTTTCCCTGGTTGTGCGTGGCGATGATGTCGTCGGAGGAGAGGCAGAGCTGGAGCTTGTCGGGGTGGTGGCGAACTTGTTCGAGGGTGCCGTCGATGAGGGATAGAGTGCGATGGGCGGAGGCGTTGGCGGCGTATTGGTTGGGGTCGACCCAGATGGAGAAGAACTGCGCGCCGAGGTTGCCTTGCTTTGCGCTGTCGTAGTTGAGCATGCCGCCGTTGAGGGGGTCGGTGAAGCTCCAGTGTTCATCGATGAAGCGTTGGGGAGTGTCGGCGTGGGTGTCGATGACGATGGCGGACTGATGGACGGCGAGGGGATCGGTCATTGATTTGGATTTGTTTTGGTTGCTCTGGGTGTTTTGGGCAGTTGCATAGGGTTGGCTGACGAGAAGTGCCGCCAAGAGCATCGCGGAGGCAAACATCGGCTGTCTCTTCATCTCGGACACCATTCTTTCATGTTGTGGAGTAGGCAGATTGTAGCAAGGGTTTGAAGGGATCTCTGATAACGTTTTCAGCATGTTCCTACGCCGGTTTTTCTTCGCTCAATTATTGGCCGCTTTCGTTTGCATTGGTTGCTCTGGATCAGTTTGTCTGGGACAGGCGAAGGTTGCTCCTATCGTTGTGGATGTGGATGCGGGACATCGTACGGGGCCGTATGAGGCTGTGTGGAGCTACTTCGGCGCCGATGAGCCGAACTACAGTTATGCGGCGAATGGGCAGCATTTACTGAGTGAACTGTCGCAGCTGAGTACCGCGCCGGTGTATTTGAGATTGCACAATCTGTTGACGACGGGGGATGGAAGCTCGTCGTTGAAGTGGGGTTCGACGAATATTTATCGGGAGGACGCTCAGGGGAAGCCGATCTATGACTGGACGATCACGGACAAGATCTTCGACGCGATGCGTGACAACCGGATAACGCCTCTGGTCGAAGTTGGATTTATGCCGGAGGCGCTGTCGGTTCATCCGAAGCCTTATCGGCATACGTTTCCTGATGGATCTGTCTACACGGGATGGAGCTATCCGCCGAAGGACTATGAGAAGTGGGCTGCGCTGGTGACGGCGTGGACGCAGCATCTGCACGATCGTTATGGAGATGCTGCGGTGAATACGTGGCTGTGGGAGGTTTGGAACGAACCGGATATTGAGTATTGGCATGGGAGCCCGGTGGAGTATGACAGGCTCTACGATGTGACGGCGGCCGCGATAAAGAAGGTGCTTCCTGCGGCGAAGGTCGGTGGGCCTGAGGCTACGGGGGTTAGTCCGGGGAAGTCTGAGGATTTTTTCAGGCAGTTCCTGGAGCACTGCGCGAGGGGGACGAATGCAGCAACGGGCGGAGTTGGTGCGCCGCTAGCGTTTATCAGCTTTCATCCGAAGGGGTCGCCGAAGACTGTCGACGGGCATGTGCGGATGGATATTGGCCATCAGCTGCGTGCGATGGATCTTGGGATGCGTGTTGTGGCTTCGTTTCCGGAGTGGAAGAAGACGCCGATTATTTTGGGAGAGAGCGATCCTGAGGGTTGCGCAGCGTGCAAGGGGGCGCAGAACGGATATCGCAATGGGCCTCTCTATGGGGTGAGTGTTGCGGAGGCTACGGCTTTGGCCACTGAACTGGCGAAGCGTAACGGTGTGAATCTGCAGGGAGCGGTGACGTGGGCGTTCGAGTTTGAGAACCAGCCGATATTTGCAGGGTTTCGTGAGTTGGCGACGGGCGGTATGTCTAATGGTGTCGACTATCTTGTGGATAAGCCGGTGTTGAATGTGTTTCGCATGATGGGAATGATGGGTGGGGACTATGTTTCCGTAACGAGTTCAGGTGCGCTGCCGGTGGAAGAGGTTGTCAAGGACAGCGTTCGTGTTGCTCCGGATGTGAATGCGGTGGCGACGCGATCACAACATCGGGTGGATGTGTTGTTGTGGAACTATCACGATGACGATGTTGCTGCAGAGGCGGCGAAGGTGCAACTTGGAGTGAAGAATATTCCAGTACGCGGTGTAAGAGTGCAGAAGTACTTGATGGATGGTCAGCATAGCAATGCGTATGAGGCGTGGCAGAAGATGGGGAGTCCACAGCAGCCTACGGCAGAGCAGTTTCTTGAGTTGCAGCGTGCGGGAAAACTTGAGCCGGTTGGATCAGCTGCGGCGCTGGGGACGAAGAACGGAAGAGCGGAGTTGGATCTGACGCTCGAACGGCAGGCAGTTATGCTGGTTCGGCTGTCCTGGTGACCTTGGTGAAATGTTCAGGAGAGCTGGGGCCGCTCTTTCATGCGAGCAACCTTACGGCCTCTGTATGCCATCTGTTTATGCAGAGGTGATGTATGGCACAGGGTCTTGACGCAACAAAAACTGGAGCACGTCCTTCTCACGAAGCGATTGAAGAAACCGGCACGACTGAAGCCGGTAAAACGGATGAGCAGAAGATGGATCATGCTGCGATGGAGAGTGCTAAGCGCGCTCAAAACCGGATTCACTCGAACGAAGAGACAACGCCGGGCAACTCGATCTTCTCGAAATGATGTTCGTTTCGATGTTTTACGTCAGCACTTAAACCGCTACAGTTGATGCTTAACGTAGAGAAGCCCCGTCGAGATTTCGGCGGGGCTTCCCCATGTTGCGGCGGTGCAGATGAATTAGTTTGCGCCGAGGAGGCCGTGGGGATCGAGGACAAACTTCTTCGCCGCGCCGGAGTCGAACGCTTTGTACCCTTCGGCTGCCTGGCTGAGAGGAATGACTGTTGCGCCGACGATCTTTGCGATGGGCAGGCGATCATAAAGAATGGCCTGCATGAGTTGGCGGTTGTACTTCAAGACCGGTGTCTGACCGGTATAGAAGCGGTGAGATTTTGCCCATCCAAGGCCGAAGCGCATCTTGAGGTTTCCCGTCTTCGAAGCCTCGTCGTGGGCTCCCGGATCCTCGGTGACGTAGAGGCCCGGAATACCGATGGAGCCTGCGGCGCGGGTGACGGTCATGAGCGAGTTGAGCACGGTGGCAGGGGCTTCCTGACCATCTTTGCCCTGGGCTCTTGCTTCGAAGCCGACGGCGTCGATGGAGGCGTCTACCTCTGGTTTGCCGACGACCTTTTCGATAAGTTCGCCGAGGTTCTCGCTTTTGGTGAGGTCGATGGGGGTGAAGCCGACGCTTTCTGCGTGCTTGAGGCGCTCGGCATTCATGTCTCCGATCATGACGACTGCGGCGCCGAGGATGTGTGCGGAGGCGGCGGTGGCTAGACCGACGGGGCCTGCTCCGGCAACGTAGACGATAGACCCGACACCGACACCTGCATTGACCGCACCGTGAAATCCGGTGGGGAGAATGTCGGAGAGCATGGTGAGGTCCTTGATCTTGGACATGGCCTGCTCTTTGTCAGGGAACGGGATGAGGTTGAAGTCGGCGTAGGGGACCATGACGTACTCGGCCTGGCCACCGATCCATCCGCCCATGTCGACGTATCCGTAGGCACCGCCGGCACGGCCTGGGTTTACGTTGAGGCAGACGCCTGACTCCTGCATGCGACAGGTGCGGCAGCGGCCGCATGCCACGTTGAAGGGCACAGTGACGAGGTCGCCCTTCTTGATGTATTCGACGTCAGAGCCAAGCTCGATGACCTCGCCTGTGATTTCGTGGCCAAGAACCATGCCGGTAGGGGCAGTCGTGCGGCCTCGGACCATGTGCTGGTCGGAACCGCAGATGTTCGTAGAGACGACTTTGAGGATGACGCCGTGGTTAATCTGTTTGCCTGCGGGGTTCTGCATCTTAGGAAAGTCGATGGACTGGACTTCTACTTTGTTTTGTCCGAGGAAAACGACTCCAGAGTTTTCTGCCATTTTTCTGCCTCTTCTGTCCTGCGGTTGTGTTTGTCTAAGTGGGCCGCGATCGCCTGCGCGACGCAGCGGAAAGGGCAGCGCGATTCGCGCTACCCTTTGGATGCCTGTTTCTGGTGGAGAGTTAGAGAGCGGCGGCGCCGGCTTCGGCGACTGCGTGATCTTGTACTCCGGAACCCCCGCTGACTCCGATGGCTCCGACGACTTTGCCTTCCTGCTTGAGGGGGATGCCGCCGGCGAAGATCATGACCTTGCCGTCGTTGGAGGCGTGGATGCCGAAGAACTGGTTGCCGGACTGAGAGTGCTCGGCGAGATCCTTGGTGGCGATATCAAAGGCGCGAGAGGTCCAGGCTTTCTTCTGCGAGATGTCGATGGAACCGAGCCAGGCATTGGCCATGCGCTCGAAGGCGATGAGGTTGCCGCCTTCGTCGACTACGGCTACGTTCATGGGCTGCTTGAGCTCTTCAGCTTTCTTTTCGGCTGCGGCGATGATGCGACGGGCGTCTGCTAGTTGGATCATTTGATTCTCCTGATACGAGCTTACTGTGTGATGCATGAGATGAGGGTGAAACCATGTGGAAGCTGACATACAGGAGATGAAATTTTTACATCTTCCATCGCCGTGGTGAGACGGTGATGCGGGCGATTCGTCATGTTGCTTTATTTTGTTGGGCGAAGTGTGCGGAACAGGCCGAGGATGCATGCGGCGACAAGAAAAGTCGTCCCGAGTGCGGTGAATCCGTACATGCCCAGGACTGAGATGTACTGGGGAGTGCTGGGCCATGCTCCTCGGCCTTCGGTCGCGGAGAAAACTGCGTAGGACAGAGCGGCACAGAGGAGCGAGGCGCAGCCTAGCTTAATGATCATGCGCATTATTAACGGGCGAAGAGGTCTTTGACTTGCTGGATGAAGACGTCGCGGCCCATGTCGCTGATGGCTTCGGTGAGTGGGAGCTGTTTGGGGCAGGCCTGGACGCAGTTTTGCGCGAAGCCGCACTCCTGAATGCCGCCGTCCCCGGCTAAGGCACGGAGGCGCTCTTCTTTGAGGACCGCGCCGCTGGGGTCCATGTTGAAGAGTTTGGCCTGGGCGATGGTGGCGGCGCCGACGAAGTTGGTGACGTCGTTGAACTGGGGGCAGACCTCCATGCAGATGGTGCAGGAGATGCAGTTTGATAGGGGGTAGCGCTGCTCCTGGATTTGAGGAGCCTGTCGTGGTCCGGCTCCTAGATCGTAGGAGCCGTCGATGGGGACCCAGGCTTTGACCTTCTTGAGGTTTTCAAAGAGGACGGAGCGATCTACGGCGAGATCGCGGACTACGGGGAACTTGCTGAGGGGGGCTAGTGTGATGGGCTGGTCGTTATTCGGGCCACGAAGTTTGTCGACGAGGGCTGAGCAGGCCATGCGGGCTTTGCCGTTGATGAGCATGGCGCAGGAGCCGCAGATCTCTTCGAGGCAGTTGGAGTCGTAGGTGACTGGGGTGGTCGCCTTGCCGGAGACGTCGACGGGGTTGAGCGCGATCTCGCCGAGGAGGGAGGTGATGTTCATGCCCGGACGGTAGGGGATCTCAAACTTTTCGGTGGTGGCAGGGGCGTCGGGGTTGGACTGACGCTTGATCTCGACCTTGATGGTGCTCGGCATGAATGCTCCTTAACGGCTGCAGATTTCCTGTTCCTTCAGCGTGTGGCCCTGCTGGAGGCGATTGTTGTGAAGGATTGCAGCCGGTGCGGAGTTAGAACGTGCCTATCTTGTGCAGACGTTCTTTTTCCAGTGTTGCGACTGCGATGCCTTCTTCTTTGCTGACCGGAGGACGGCCTTTGAGTGCCTGGGTCCGCTCCGATGGGTGAAGATGCGTGGTGTAGAGATACATATACGCCATGACGCTTGCGAATATGACGGACAGAGCGATGTAGACGAACTGGATGGGTTCCATGCTCGGTTAGACGGTGGAAACGGGTTTTGAGGTGATCAGTCAATTGCATCTTGTACGAGTTTCTTTAGGGCTAAAGCTCCTCTTGCCCATGGTTTTGCTACTCCGAGATGCCCGTTACGGTGAAACGACCTACTGTGCTGTCTGGTAGAACTACGTCGTATACCTGAAATATTGGCGTGTCTCCCATCTCGTGGGGATCTTTTACAAGTCGCGCCTGGCAATCTCCCAGCGCCAATTTGTAGTACTGAAAGGGTGCGTCGCGATCCCCCCGCAGTTCGAGTTTTTTTCCATTGATGACCGCATCCATATAGACCAAGTCTGCAGTTTCACCAGGGCCGGTGTCTTTTCTGCGGTAACGTATTCCTGATATATGCATTTTGACCGGGTAACTATCCCCTGGTTTAACATGTGGTAGTGTTTGTCCGGCACGCATCTTCTGGCCGTGCATTGCCAATGAGCAGAAACAAAAAGCCAAGGCGATAACAACTCTTCTCATGAATCACCTCGATGAATGGATCGAATCGAACAAGTAAGTGCTACGCGGTGGCGTCGTAGCGGCGGGGGCGCGGTTTGATGTGGCTGATGTCTACGTCTTCGAGTTCGAAGGCGGGGGCGTCGTTTTTGTAGCTGGCTTTGGTGGTTTTTAGGAACTTTTCGTCGTTGCGGTCGGGGAAGTCGGGTTTGTAGTGGGCTCCGCGGGACTCGTCGCGGAGACGGGCGCCCTGGACGATGACGCGGCCCAGTTGAAGCATGTTCCAGAGCTGGCGGGTGAAGGCGAAACTGGTGTTGGCCCACTGGCTCTTGTCGGAGAGGTTGACGTTGCGGTAGCGGTCGAGGAGCTCGACGAGCTTGGCGTCGGCTTCGTCGAGGCCGGCGTTGTAGCGGATGATGGTGGCGTGCTTGGTCATGGTGTCGCCGAGTTCGCGCCAGAGCTTGAAGGGGTTTTCGGTGCCGGGGTTGTTGAGGAGGAGGTTGTTGAACTCCTTCTGGCGCTGGAGCTCGGCGGCGTGGCCACCGTCGCCCTCTTGCGCGGGGAGGGACTTGGCGTAGGCGAGGGCTTGTGGGCCGGCTACGAAGCCTCCGTAGATGCAGGAGAGGAGGGAGTTGGCGCCGAGGCGGTTGGCTCCGTGGATGGAGTAGTCGGCCTCGCCTGCGGCGTAGACGCCGGGGATGTTGGTCTGCTGGTTGAAGTCGACCCAGAGGCCGCCCATGGTGTAGTGCATGCCGGGGAAGATCTTCATGGGGACTTCGCGGGGGTCGTCGCCGACGAACTTTTCGTAGATCTCGAGGATGCCTTCGAGCTTGCGGTTGAGGGTTTCCTTGTCGATGTGGGTGAGGTCGAGGTAGACCATGGGCTGGCCGTCGATGCCCATGCCGTGCTCGTAGACGACTTTGAAGATGGCGCGGGTGGCGACGTCGCGGGGGACGAGGTTGCCGTACTTGGGGTACCACTCTTCGAGGAAGTACCAGCGCTCGGATTCGGGGATGGATTTGGCGACGCGCTTATCGTTTTTATCTTTGGGAACCCAGACGCGGCCGCCTTCGCCTCGGGCGGACTCGGACATGAGGCGGAGCTTGTCTTCGCCGGGGATGGCGGTGGGGTGGACCTGGATGAACTCGCCGTTGGCGTAGAAGGCGCCTTGCTGGTAGAGGGCCGATTGTGCGCTGCCGGTGCAGACGACGGAGTTGGTGGATTTGCCGAAGATGGCTCCGTTTCCTCCGGTGCAGACGATGATGGCGTCGGCGGGGAAGGTACGGGTGTCCATGGTGCGGAGATCCATGGCGGTGATGCCGCGGCAGGCGCCCTTGGAATCGAGGACGGCGGAGAGGAACTCCCAACCTTCGTACTTGGTGACTTTGCCTTCGGCTTCGAAGCGGCGGACCTGCTCGTCGAGGGCGTAGAGGAGTTGTTGGCCGGTGGTTGCTCCGGCGAAGGCGGTGCGGTGGTAGAGGGTGCCACCGAAGCGGCGGAAGTCGAGGAGGCCTTCGGGGGTACGGTTGAAGGGGACGCCCATGCGGTCGAGGAGGTCGATGATGGCGGGACCCTGCGCGGTCATGTTTTTGACGGGGGTCTGGTTGGCGAGGAAGTCGCCACCGTAGATGGTGTCGTCGAAGTGCTTGAAGACGTCGTCGCCTTCGCCTTTGAGGTTCTTGGCGGCGTTGATGCCTCCCTGGGCGCAGACGGAGTGGGAGCGCTTGACGGGGACGATGGAGAAGAGGTCGACCTTGCCGCCGGCTTCGGCGATCTTGATGACTGCGGCTAATCCGGCTAGGCCGCCGCCTACTACGATGATTCTGGGTGTTGCTGCCATGGTCATAAGTCCGATCTGAATAAAAATTCTCAAGCTGCCAGGAAAAGGCATGTCATCATCACTGCAACACCAGCAATCTGCATAAGCCGGACTTTTCTCCGAACTTCGTGGGGCAGTACTTGCCAAAGCCGGTGATTGTAATCCCGATTGGTACTTCGGTTAGTTCCCGGCGGAGGAGCATAGCCGGTTTTTGCGTGCCAGCCATCAAGTTCCCGTTGAGCTAAATAGATGGATAGCACTAACCCAGCAAATCCCAGCAAAGCGACTACTGGGTGCGAAATCGGGTGGTTCATCACTGGACGTCACCATTCTGCTTAGGGTTGGTTGAGTTTGGTGGTGGGACTGTTGGTGCGGGTAGGGTGATGCCGGCGGGTTGGGCGGGCATTACGTTGGCGGGGGCGTTGGGATACTTCCAGACGACCGCGTAGATGCTGGCGAGCCCCATGAGGCAGAGGGCCAGGCCGAAGGCGGTGCAGACGTAGCCGAATTTCTTGCGGGCTTTTTCGCCGGGGGTGATGCCCCACTTGGCGGCGAAGAGCCAGATGCCGTAGGCAAAGTGCCAGGTGGTGGCGATCATCGCGATGACGTAGATGGCGAGCATCCAGGGATTCGAAAGTTCAACCTGTACTTTATGGAAGGCGGCGCCGGGGTTCTCCGGGAGGGAGATGCCGCTGAAGCGTTGTCGCCAGACGTGCTGGACAATGTAGAGGAAGGCGATGATGCCCGTTATGCGCTGGGAGACGTACATCCAGTTGCTGGCCCAGGGGTAGACGTTGACGCTGACGCGGCCGCGGAAGGCGATGAAGAGTCCGTAGAGGGCGTGGAAGGCGAGGGGGATGAAGATGAAGGCCCACTCGAGGACGCGGACGAGCGGGAGGGAGTTGAGGAACTTGACCTGCTGGGCGTAGGCGAGGGGGCCGTTGAGGGTCTCGAAGTTGGAGATGATGTGCTCGACGAGGAAGGCGCCGATGGGGACGATGCCGGTGAGGGAGTGGAGCTTGTGCCAGAGGAAGGAGTTGCCCTGGCCGGCGCGGAGTGGCTGCACACCTTTAAGTGGCGGGGTGGCAGGAGGTGCTGGCGAGGCGGCGGTGGCCATGAAGACTCCTTGATTCGTGATTGATGCACTTTGGCAGGATGAAAAAGTGCAGCACGGCGATTATTCCGCTCAGCGAATAGCAGCGTCAAGGAAAGTGCAGCGTTTTGTGCGATTAGCGATGCGCTTGTGCGATTTTTATTCAACTGATGAAAAGCAAGAGCTTATTCGGCAGCTGGGGTGCAGTAAAACTCAATACGGAAGCCGTTGGGGTCGTTGAGCCAGATGTAGTTCTGTTTTCCGTGGGGGTCGATTCCGATCCCGCTGTTAGGAATGCCTGCGGATTTAAGGTGACCGAGGATCTGCTCGAGGTGAGGAAGTGATTCGACCCCTAGGGCGATGTGGTTGAGGCCAGGCTGTTCTTTGTCGTAGGGAGTGGCGGTGCCGGCTGCTTTGGTGAAGAAGAGCCGGGTGTTGGTTCCGATCTTGTAGAGGAAGATGTCCTCGTTTTGGAAGACGGGGTCGCCGAAGAGGGCGGCGTAGAAGGTTTTGGATGCGGGGATGTCGCGGACGCGGAAGACGAGGTGATCGATGGAGAGTGTTGGGAGCATGGCTCGAGTCTATCGCGAGGAGTGGGAATGGAGCCCGGAGGTCAACTCTGAGATGAGAGCGGCGAAGGCTCGGCCGCGATGGCTGAAGGTGAGCTTGGTGGCGATGTCTAGCTCGCCCATGGTTTTGTTTTGGGCGGGGAGGTAGAAGAGGGGGTCGTAGCCGAAGCCGTCGGTGCCGCGGGGGGTGGTGAGGATCTCGCCTTCGACGGCTCCGTGGCCGATGGCGAGGATTTGGCCGTTGCGGGCGGCGGCGAGGACGCAGTGGTAGCGGGCGCTGCGCTCGGTGAGGGGGATGTTGGTGAGGTTGGAGATGAGGTAGAGGTTGTTGCGTTCGTCTGTGGTTGCGTTCGGTGGATCGGTGAAGTGGTGGTCGTCGGCGTAGCGGGCGGAGCGGACGCCGGGTGCTCCGTGGAGGGCGTCAACTTCGAGGCCGGAGTCGTCGGCGATGACGATCTCTCCGGGGGCGTGGTGAGAGTAGTAGATGGCCTTAATGCGGGCGTTGCCTTCGAAGGTGGGCTCGTCTTCGGCGGGGGCGGGGATTTGTTTGAGGTTGGGTAAGGGAGTGAGTGTGATTTCTGGAGATGCCGCAGCGAAGTCGCGGAGCTTGCCGGGGTTGGTGGTGGCGATGTAGAGATTCATGATTGTGTCAACAGTCTAGACATCAACATCCGATCGCAAAATAGAAGAAAAACTGTTCTGGTCTATTTCGGCGTGCCAATTGCCGTTTGAATTGCGATACAGAGTGCCCTTGGCGCATAGGTATGTCGGTCTATCCCTCTCATCGGCGTCAAGGTCGTAGAAATCAAGAGTCATACCTTCCTGAGGCACAATTCCTAGCTTTCGAAGATCTTCGAATGATCCGTGAGTTAGTTGAGTGTGGCCGAGGTACAAATAAACGCTGCCCTTCATTAGTCAATTCTAGCGACGAAGAGATTCTTCCGGCTACTTAGCGCAAATCGAGATGATGATTTTTGCCACGTGAAGTGAAAGGCAAACAGATCCCCTTCGGGGATGACAACAAGAAAGGAAAAATGCACTCCTGCTTTAGGTAGTTGCTATTGCGTTATGCGGAAACGGACGAAGGCTACTACTCCCCACGGGTGAGCGCCGTAGATGGAGACTAGTGCGTTGGGTGTGGTGTAAGTGGTGAACTGAGCGCCGGGCGCGGCAAGAAGGTGTGGGGCGATGCGGTAGTCGCGATCGTATCCGAAGGAGTAGGTGGCGACGTGGCCGAGGGGGGATTCGGTGAAGTTTGGAGGGAGCGCGGAGCCGGGGGGAATGAGGAGTTCGTTGGAGCGGCCGGCGTTTTCGATACGGGTCCAGATGTAGTTGCGGTTGTGAAATTTGAGGAGCGATTCGAGGAGGTAGCTGTTTTCTTTGCCGTTGTCGGTGAGGGATTTTGTGCGGCCCCAGAGGAGGGTGCTCGACCAGTTGCCGGAGTGAGCGCCGTCGGTGGTTGTGGCGCCGAAGGGGCGGTTGTACATGATGGAGGCGGTCTGGCGCTGCTGGTCTTCGCCGGGGTAGAGGGCTTCGGGGCTGACTATGTGGGCGATGGAGTATTGGCTGGTCCAGTTTTGGGTGGGGGAAAAGGTGATGCGGGAGGAGTAGCTGTCGATGGCGAGGCCGTTGGGGGAGGGTTGGAAGCCCCAGCGCTGCTCAGTGGGTTCGGCGCCGTGAAAACCAGACTCTTCAAAGCGGAGCCATCGCCAGGTGAAGCCGCCGGTGAGGACGTTGAAGGCGATGTGGGTGGAGTCTTCCTGGTGGTGGCCGAGGGCGGCGATGGGATCTTCTGAGGCAGAGAGGCGATGCGGGTAGGCGGTGGGGCCGATGGCGGGGTCGCCGACGGGAGCGGCATAGAAGCTCAGGAGCGCGTGCTCGCCAAGGCGAATGTCGTAGAGGGCGGCGACCTCCATGAAGAAGTCGTGAGGGTGCTGGCCGTCGATGATGGGTTTGCCAAATGCGGTTTCGCCTTGCTGGAAGAGCTCGGGATATTGACGGTCACTGACGGTGGCGGGTTCGAGTGAGAGCATGGTGCGGAGGGTGAGTTGGCCGGGGCCAAGCTGACGCATGGCCATGGGCATGATCCAGTTGGTTGAGAATAGCTTGTCGCCGCCTCGGGTGTTGGCGGGGTTCGTGCAGATGAGGTCGAGCTGTTCGCAGGTTTCGGGCGACGGGCCGGCGGGGCTGGAGGCGGCTTGTTGCTGGGTGTCGGCGATGAAGGCGGTGCCGTGGAGCATTAGCATCCAGCCGCGATAGCTTTTCATGATCATGGCGACTGGGGTGGATGCGGGTTCGATGCTGGTGCCGGAGTTTGTGTGGGAGAGTTCGGCATGGATGAGGGTTGATGGCTGGCTCATTCCGTTCATCGTCATCTTCATAGACCCGCCTTCGGGCATGGACGTTTGTTTGGCGCTCATGTCCATGTCGGGCATAGTGGGGAGCTTTGTTTGGGCACGAGAGACAACGGAAGCTAACAGCACAAGTGAAAGCAGGGCTGTGGACGAATGGTTGGGGCGCATACGAGTTCCTTATCCTGAAGGCTGCGTGGTCGGCATACAGCGTGGGGAGACGCTGCGAGGCGGCGCGGTTCAAGAGGGAAATCAGATACGAAGTGCGATGCGGGGTGGGACTTGAGGGGGTGCGGTGGCTCGCGTGGCCGATGGAGCGAGGGAGGATGCGATTTCGTGCGGGAGAACGCGAACGTATGCCGTTAGTAGCTGTATTGGCTGCTGAACTTCGGAGGAGATGATGGCCAAAGGCTGCTGCTGTTGTGCGCTGCAGCAGGAGGGAAGGTTCTGGCTGAGAGGCGATTGCTTTGGGCAATGATCGCACGAGGATTGTCTGGGTTGCTCCACATTCATACACGTCGCCGTGCTCAGGAGAAGAGTTAGTACGCAGAGCAACGTCGCGACGATATGGAGGGTCTTTTTCATTGCCTTACTGTTGGACGTTGAGACTAGTTAGATCGATACATCCAGTGAGTATTTTAAATCAATGTCGTTTCTGTCTTGCGTTGTGTGTCTGTACGAACCATACATAATGCAAGTATAGACTCAATAAGAACATTTGCTTGAGTCTAGCTTGGCTTGATAAGTGGTTGCACTCATGAGGTGGTCTCCACGAGGTGGGTAAGGAACTTTGCGACGTCACGGGTCTTTTCGACCGAAAACCCATGCCCGATCAAGGCCCCATCGTAGCTGGCGGAGCGCAGGGCCGCGACGAAAGCGGGTAGATCGACAGCACCATCACCAGCGGCGACTACCTGACCGGATGCATTGATGTCTTTGGCGTGAGCGAGAAGGATGGAGTCACTTAGCAGTTCAACGGCATGAGATATGACGGTCCTCTGGTGTGTGAGGTTCTCGGGTGATAACAGATTGGCTGCATCGAGCACGATGCCGAGGTGCGGTGAGGCGACTTCGTCGAGCAGTCGTCGGGCTGCTGTGGCATCGCAGATGACGTTTCCTGGCTCCGGTTCTACGGCTAGCTTGACGCCGGTTACATCAGCAAGCCCCAAGGCGTAGTCGAGTTCGGTGCGGAGGTCGTGCCAGGCAGCGGGCGTGTCGTTGTCGGGATGGTGCTGCCACATATCCGACTCGTTGCGAGAGCCAGTGCATAGGGTGACGACGGGTGCACCCATGCGGTGTGCTGCTTTCACCACATTGGCAAAGCCGACGCGAGAAGCAAGCCGGACGGTGGAGTCAGGGTGTGCCATGTTGTAGGTGCCGGAGAGTGCAGCGATGAAAAGGCCATTGGAGCGCGCAAAGTTTGCGACCTCTTCGGCCAATCCGTCGGGCAGGCTCTCAGGAAGACTTGCGAGTCCAGCGGAGAGTAGATTGAATTGCACTCCCGCGTATCCATCCTGCGTGACGGCGAAGAGGACGTCTGCAGTGTTGGTGATCGGGTACGTTCGGGTAAAGATGGCGGGATACACTAAGCAGCTCCCGATACGTCGACCAGCGTGACGGAGTGGCCGGAACGAGCAGACTGAGCGATGGCTACCATGGCGCGAACGGAGGCGACGCCGTCTTCGATCGATGCACCTCGCATCGGCGCGCGATTGAGGATGACATCGGCGAAGGCTTCGAGCTGGCGACGGTAGAAGTGGCCGTCAGCGCCGAGGACACGGCGACAGGTTGCGTCGCTCTCGTGGAAGATCTCCACCTCGCTCGATTTGTAGTACCAGGGGTTGAAGATCTTCCCGATTGCGCTGCCGTGCTCGCCGTATATTTGGAAGCCTTCGTGCCAGTCCATTCTTACTGCGACGGTGAGGTCAAGATGGCCGAGAGTCCCGTTCTCGAACTCCGTTTCGACGAACCAGCAATATGCGCCGAACCGCTCTGAGAGCCGGGCATGCACTGCCTTGATGGGCCCGCTGAAGTGGCGGGCCAAATCGACCAGATGACAGCCGTGGGCCAGCATGTAATAGCGGGCCTTGTCCTTCTTAGGATCATCTTTTGGTTTTAATGCGCTGGCACCAAACCGTGGTACTGGTTGGACGGCATCAGTGACGGTGTAACGGTGGGTTGAATCGCAATACCAGGCCTTGAGCGCGAGAAGTTGGCCGATCTCGTTTTGGATGAAGTCGTGGGTTGCCTCGATGCCTGGATCGAAGCGCAGCATATGGCCAACCTGCAATACAAGGCCGCTCTGCGTAACTTTTTGTGCGAGTTCTTCTACCTCTTCGACCGAGACTCCAACCGGTTTTTCGCAGAGCACATGCTTGCCAGCGGAGAGCGCCTTCAGAGCGGCGGGAACGTGAAAGGCGTCTGAGGTTGCGATAAGGACAGCATCGACCTGCTCGTCGGCCAACATGTCGTCATAGTCGCGGTAGATACGTTCGGCATCGTAGAACTGGCCAAAGCGCTGCGCGAGGCTTTCATCTGCATCGCAGACTGCGCGCAAGATAACGTTGCGGCCTTTTTGCACTGATTCGAGATGGGCAAACTGCGAGATTGGACCGCATCCCAGTATTCCTACGCGTACACAATGTTGTTCTTTCATTGTCTACATCCTCTTGCGTCTGCCCTCACGATCTTATATGACTCGATCCAAGCGCTCCACCTCTCTGATACGGTGCTGGAGTGGCCGTATCAGAGAGAGTGCAGAGTTCGATGGACAGCGAGCGAGCGGGTTATTGTGAAGTTGCCGGGTATCGCAAAAGAATGACGTCGACGCGACGGTTCTGCGTGCGTCCGTCTTCGGTGTTGTTGCTGGCGACAGGGTGAAACTCGGCGTAGCCAGCGGCGGAGAGGTTCGCTGGATTAATGGGGCCGCGTTCGAGGAGCAGGCGAGCGATTGCAGTGGAGCGTGCGGTCGAGAGCTCCCAGTTACTGGCGAACTGCTCGGTTTGGATGGGCACGTTGTCGGTGTGGCCTTCGACGCGAAGTGGCCCTGCAGGTAGAGTGGTTGCGAGGAGGGAGAGCATCGGAATTGATGCTGCACGAACTTCAGCGGAGCCGGAGGGAAAGAAGCCAGCCTCGTGAAGTGAGATGACGAGGCCGTCCGGTGTGATGCGCATGGTCACTCCGCCTGGAGGAATACGGCCAGCGGCGACCTGTTCGGCGAGAAGCTTGCGCAGGCGGGCTTCGGTCTGTTCGAGAGTCTCCGCGCTGGTGGAGGGGAGCGGCGGGACGATAGCCGCGGGGATTGAGTTAGTGATGGCTGCGGCGCTAATGTCTGTGAGCGGCGGTGTCTTCGAGTGGGCGTCGAAGGTCCCGAGGGGGGTGAAGGCGGATTGAATTGCTGCAGACAGTTTCAGCTGCTTCTTCTTGTCCGTCTGGCTGGAGGCGAAGAGTACTACAAAAAAAGCGAAGAGCAGGGTGATGAAGTCGGCGTAGGAGACAAGCCAACGCTCGTGGTTTACATGTTCGGGATGCTTTTTTTTGCTCATGCGTTAACCTCTGCGCTTTTGCTGGCCTTCACTGGATGCGAGTCGAAGAGATAGGTGCGGAGCTTGGTCTCGATCATGCGTGGATTCATGCCTTCCAGAATTGAGATGACGCCCTCGAGCATCATCTCCTTGATCATCTGCTCTTCGCGATGGCGGAACTTGAGTTTTCCTGCGGCGGGGAGGCAGATGAGGTTAGCCATGGCTACGCCGTAGATGGTGGCAACAAAAGCAACGGCGATGCCGCGTCCGACCTCGTCAATGTTGGAGAGGTTCTTCATGACCTGGATGAGTCCGAGGACTGCGCCGATGATGCCGACGGTGGGTGAGTAGCCGCCGGCTGCTTCAAAGACGGCAGGGATCTTCTCTTCGATCTCTGATTTGTTGTCGAGTTCGAGTTGCATGATCTTGCGGACTTCGGCCGGCTCGGTGCCATCGACGGCGAGCATGAGGGCTTGTTTGAGAAAGGGATCAGAGACATTTGCCAGGTCGGCGTCGAGCGAGACGATACCGCTTCTGCGAGCCTTGTTGGCGAACGCGACTATCTGGGCGAGAGTAGCTTCGCCGTTCGATCCCTTGTGAAGAAAGACCTTCATGACTGCTTTGATGGCAGCGACGAGGATATTGAGAGGGAATTGGAGCATGACCGCTCCGACGGTGCCGCCAATGACGATCATGGCCGCAGTGGGTTGGGTGATCTGAGCGATGCTGCCACCTTCGACCATCATGCCGGCGAGAATGCCGATGATAGCGAGAGCGATGCCGCCGATGCTGGCGATATCCATGGGTGTCCTCTTCCAATGTGAAGTTCTTATTCGTTGGAGGTTTTACGGTCCTGTTCGCGAGCGCGCTGGTCGGCGTCGTGCGCGGAGCGGGCGATGACAGCTGGTGCGGCTTCGGGCCAAGCTTTGCGGAGAACAGCCGAACGATACTCCAAGGTGCGCTCTGAGACCTCGCTGCACGGTTCGAGGACGACGAGCTTTTCGCCGGTGATGAGTGTGAGGACGGTGTCGGGCGCGGCCTCGGCATATTTGATGAGGTCACAGTTGACGGCGAGGGGGCTACCGTTCAGGCGTGTCAGTTCGATCATGAGTTAGGACCTTCTTCCAGAAGTCTCATCGGCGCAGAAGCTGACTGCAATAGCAAGCGTGACGGATTACTGCTACGACGGCTTCTGCAGAAGCTCCTACTAAAGTCGCGATTGCGTGCGCCGATGAGGTGTGAGAACGCGGAGCCTTCCGCATGGTGATCCGGATCTTATTGCTGCTTTGTTTGCAGCATGAGTTTGCCGGGCGGGCACCCGGGACTGGCGTCGCGGTAACTCAAACCGAGCAGTATAGGAGCGTTTCCTCATGTCCTTAGGTGTTCTTACTAACATTGCAGCGATCAACGCAGAGAACAGTCTCAACCAGACGCAGAACAGCCTCAATACTGTTCTCCAACAGCTCTCCTCGGGCTCTCGCATCAACAGCGGTTCGGACGACGCGGCTGGCCTTGCCATCTCGGACGGACTGAATGCAAACCAGGCTGCTCTGACGCAGTCTGCACAGAATGCTCAGGACGGCGTTGGCTTGCTGCAGACCGCCGACGGCGCACTGTCACAGGTGACGAACCTGCTCGACCGTGCCGTGACTCTGGCCACCGAAGCGTCCAACGGCACGCTGACCACTGCACAACAGACATCTGCCGATACCGAGTTCCAGAGCATTCTGACCGAGATTGGCAATATCGGCAGCACGACGAACTTTAACAGCATCAACGTCTTTTCTTCGGCGTCGACCAGCTTCGTCGTAAGCGATGGTACTGCGGCTGGCACTTCGACCTTCACCGACACGATCGGAGTCCTCACAACTGCAAGCGTAGGTACTACTGCGGGCGCGGTGCCCGGAGCCGGACAGGCGCTTAATGCAGACAATTTGCTCACCACAACGGCAGCCTCAACGGCACTTACGGATGTGACAACTGCTATCTCTAATGTTTCCTTTCAGCGCGGCACCATCGGCGCTGACGTCAACCAACTAAATGCGGCGTCAAACGTGGCGAGCTCAGAGCAGGTGAACCTTGCTTCTGCATCGAACAGCATTCTGGCGACGAACTTTGGTCAGGCCACCAGCGATCTGGCGAAGTTCCAGGTCCTGAGCCAGACCGGTATCAGCGCGCTGGCACAGGCGAACAGTGTACAGCAGGAGATTCTGAAGCTCCTGCAGTAGACGAACTGAGATGAAGGCGGCCAGGATGCTGATTGTCCTGGCTGCCTTGCCTCGTTTTAGGAACTTAGTTTTTCCTAATTCTTGAGGCAGTCGTAATGGCTGCGGGATTGCATGCTGTTGTGAGGACGCAACAACGGAGGGTGGAATGGGTACGGTTGGATTAAGTTTTGGATCACCGACGAGCGGGCAGGGGTTTGACGTAGCAACAACGGTCGCGCAGATCCAGGCAGCCGCATCTGCTGTGGAGAACCCATGGAATACTCAGTTGACTGGACTCAAAGCACAGGACACCGTCTTTACTGCGCTCGGAACTGATCTTTCAACCTTGACTACCAGTCTCCAGGCTTTGAGCGACTTTGATGGCGTGTTTTCGGAGAAGGAAGGGTCAAGCTCAGATACCAACACGGTGTCACTGACCAGCGCTGCATCCAACGCGACGGCTGGGAGTCATACGATCGTTGTCAACTCACTGGCTACCACCTCGGCCGAGGCGTCGAGTACGATCGCCAACGCCAGCGATCTGCTCTCCGGCAATGTGACCATAACGGTGAACGGCAAGACCGAGACCATATCCGCAGATGGTGACACGTTGTCATCCCTCGCTGCCGCCATCAACTCGGCGGGCGCGGGTGTAACCGCGTCGGTCCTCACGGACTCGACCGGATCGCGGCTCTCGTTGCAGAGCTCGACCAGCGGGGCGGCGGGGCAGATCGATGCGTCGGGAAGCACGCTCAGCGATGGCGGTACGAGTATAGGATTTACAAGCACTCAGGCAGGAGCGGACGGAAGCATCACCGTAGACGGGACTACCCTCGGTGTCAGTTCGAATACGGTAACGAACGCGATTCCGGGAGTTACCTTCCAACTTCTAGCAAAAAGCGCTAATCCTGATGCGCCCGTCCAGGTCGAGATTACGAACGACACTACGGATGTGGAGACAGCGGTAAATAATTTGGTGAATGCGTTCAACGCGGTCACAAAAAGCCTTCAGGCACAGACCGGCAAAGACTCTAACGGGAATCAAGAGCCGCTCTCTGGCACGACGATCTTGTCACAGCTGCAGAGTCAAATCTCGGGAGCACTCTTTGGGGAAGCGGCGAGCGGAGTCATCAAGAGCATTGATCAGCTCGGAATAACTGCTAACCCTGACGGGACTCTGACACTTAATAGCGACACTCTCGACACTGCGATCAACAGTAACTTCTCTGACGTCGCTGGCTTCTTTCAGAATACGGGTAGCTTTGGGCAGAATCTCGCGACTACGCTCAATAACCTGGGCACTCAAGCGCCAAATGGCGCCATCTTCCTCGCTCAGCAACAGAACAGTGCTCAGGAGACACAGCTCGGCACAAATATCACCAATGAGAACGCGCTACTCGCTACACAGAAGACACAGCTCACGAATGAATTGAACGCTGCTAACCAGATATTGCAATCGATCCCAAGCCAGCTCGACGAAGTCAACTCTGTATTCGACTCTGTGACCGGTTTCAACCCGAACCAACAGTAAAAAGGACAAGCAAGTGAGCGAGAGCAACTATCAGCAGCAGGCCTTAATCGGTGCAACGGGCGTCGAGCTTATCATTGCTCTCTATGATGGGATGATTCGTTTTCTTTACCGAGCGATGCAGTGCGTGGAAGAAGGCGATACTCACGGTCGGCGGATTGCGGTCAAGAAAGTTGTTGATATTCTGATGTATCTTCAGGCGCGCCTGCGACCCGATGTTGGTGGAAGTGTTGCCGCTTCGCTCGCTGATTTTTATGCGACGATGTTCACGATGACGCTTGAGGCGTCCCATCTTGAATCAGCGGAGCAGTTTCAGGAGGTGATCGGGTTAGTGCGAAACGTTCGCGAGGCATGGGTGGTGGTGGCTCGCGATCCTGAAGCCGGAAGAGTATTGCCGCGAGAGCTGCGAACTCGCGAAGAGAAGTTTGTGGCGCCTTCAGAGGTGCTCGCAGGCAACAGCGAAGCAAGTGCTTCGCGATGGCTGGCCTAGCTGCAACTAGGTTGCTACTGAGAGCTCTTCTTCGAGACGCTGCTTCTCGAAGAGGCTGGTGTAGTATCCGTTGCGCGTGATCAGCTCTTCGTGGGTACCTAGCTCTGCGATGCGACCTGCGACGAGAACGGCGATTTGGTCGGCGTTGCGGGCGGTTGAGATTCGGTGGGAGATGAAGACTGTGGTGCGGCTACCCATACCCTGACGAAGGCCATTCAGGATGCGCTCTTCGGTGTAGGTGTCGACGCTGGCGAGGGCGTCGTCGAGGATGAGAATCCTTGGTTCGCGAATGACTGCGCGAGCGATTGCTGTGCGCTGCTTTTGGCCGCCAGAGAGCGTAATTCCACGTTCGCCGACCATGGTGTCGAAGCCCTTGGGAAACTCGAGGATCTCTTTGCCGATGTGCGCAATGCTGGCCGCGTCGTGAATCTGCTCCTGGGACGCTTCGGGACGGCCGAAGGAGATGTTCTGTCGGATGGTATCGGAGAAGAGGAATGTCTCTTGCGGAACGAAGCCGATACTCTTACGTAACCCGGCCAAGGTAAAGTTGCGGATAGGCTCACCGTCTATGAGGACTTCGTCTGGTGGAGCGTCATGTAGGCGTGGGATGAGGCCGACAAGAGTGGATTTTCCTGATCCCGTGGGGCCGACGATGGCAAGGCTAGTGCCAGCGGGGATGCGTAGGTTGATGTCTTGAAGAACCGGCGGACCGTCGGGGTAGGAGAACGTCAGATTGCGGAACTCGATCTCTCCGTTGATCGGCGTATCAGTTGCGGTCGGTGAGTCCGCGATGGACGGTTGTTGCTTGAGGAGCTCATCGATACGGACGACTGATGCAGTGCCGCGTTGGAAGAGATTGACGACCCAGCCAACGGCGATCATGGGCCAGGTGAGTTGCACCATGTAGACGTTGAATGAAGTGAACTGACCCACGGATATGCGGTGGGCGACGACTTCGTGACCGCCGACCAAGAGCGTAATCATGAGAGAGAGACCGAGCACGAACTCGAGGGTCGGCCAAAGCATAGCCATGAGGCGGACGAGGTGCAGACTACGTTTGATGTACTCGATGTTGGCGGTTTCGAAGGAGGAGATCTCGGCTTCCTCCTGTGCGAAGGCGCGGATGAGGCGGGCGCCGGAGAAGTTCTCCTGAGCCTTCGCGGAGATGTCGGAGAACATCGCCTGGATGCGTTCGAACCTGCGGTGAATACGGTTGCCGAAGTATTGGACGAGGACCGACGCCATGGGGAGGGGGACGAAGGCGAAGAAGGTCAGCTTCGGGCTGATGCGATACATGAAGGGAAGGGCGGCCGCGGTGAAGACGATGGTGTTCGCGCTATACATGATCGCTGGACCAAGGAGTTGACGAACGGCGTTAAGGTCGTTGGTTGTGCGCGCCATGATGTCGCCGGTGCGATGAGTGTGAAAGAAGCTTGGGGCTTGACGCTCGAGGTTGCTGAAGAGATCGTTACGAAGGTCGAACTCAATCTCGCGGGACGCTCCGATTATGACTTGTCGTGTGATGTAGAGAAAGACTGCGGATAAGACTGCAATCAGGAGTAAGCGAAGGGTGTGGTGGACCACCTTTGCTTCGGTAATGCCGTGCTGCATGTCGTCGATGGCGTGGCCGATGACGAGCGGGATCAAAACCTTAATTGTGTTGTATAAGACGACCGCGACCCCACCCCAGGCGAGATGCTTCCAATATCGACGGAGGTAGGGTGCGAGCGGTCTAAGTCTTTCCAACATATTTGTTTGCGTGGCTTTCCTTGGGATCAGATGAGACTACAGGCCCTCAGGATGCGGGGGAGTCGTCGGCTGAGTTGAGGGTGTGGTGGAGTCTGTCGGTGGTGCATCGGTAGACGGCTTGGGGGTCGGTGCTGTTGAAGGTTGAGCGGGAGCGTCTGCCGGCTTTGGTTGGGCGGTGGGATTTGCTGGGGCGGGGGGGGCCTGTTTTGGGGCGGCAGGCGGGGTGTCCGACTGGGAGACCAGCTCCAGGTCGAAGATGAGGTCGGCTTTGGCTGGGATGACGGGGGGGCGGCCGGATTCGCCGTACGCGAGTTGGTAGGGGATGAAGAGGCGACGTTTGCCGCCGACGTGCATGCCCTGAAATCCGGTGTCCCAGCCTGCGATGACACGGTGTCCGCCGTAGGGGAAGGTGATGGGTTCTGCGCCGGGGTGGTCAAAGGAGGAGTCGAACTTGGTGCCGTTAGTGAGCCAGCCGGTGTAGCGGACGGTGTAGTATTTGCGGTCTTCGGCGAGTGGGCCGGTGCCGACCTTGATGTCGACGTACTTGATGGCGTAGAGAGTCTTCGGGATGCCGACTACTTTGGGGATATTTGGTGGTGTAGTGGCGGTCTTTGCGGCGGTTGTGGTGTGGTGCGTGGCGGTTGCGGTTGTTGTCTTTGGGGTGGTGGTCGTCTGGGCGGTGGCGGCTGTGGTGATGGCGGCCAGGAGGGCGATCGAGGAGAGCTTGGCGGTCATTATGGTTCCAGTTTAGGTTGTTTTGGGTGCTTTTTTGTGGCGCTATCGTGGTGATTTGTAGTGATTTTGTGGTGTTTCGTGGTGGAGGCCTGTCGGGAGGCCCTCCCCCCTCGCCTTTGGGGGGTATTTTGCACATAAGTTATTTTATTTGTTCAGTTTGCAGGGCTGAGGTGCTTGTAAAATATTGCAAATGAAAGGCTTACTCGCAAAATATTCAAAATAAAAGGCTTGTCTCTGCCGACGACGTAGGTTTTTAGTGCTTAGAAAAAAAATGCCCCCTTATCTCTATTGTAAAGACTTTGGCTAACTAATACGCCAAAGCTGGTCGATGTTCTTGTCGGTGGGCTGGTGCCGGTTCCATGTTCTCGGAACTTGCGGTATCAGGATATTTTCAATTCTATTTAACTTTTTGGTTGATTGGTTTTTGTGTTCGAGTTATATTCAACCATATGGTTGAATCATCAGTTGCGGCACTAGATTGTGTGTTTCATGCTCTGTCGGACGCGACGCGGCGGGCTATCTTGCGGGATGTGACGCTGGAGGCTAAGACGGTCGGGGAGATTGCGGAGCCTTACAGCATGTCGCTGGCGGCTGTGTCCAAGCACCTGCAGGTGTTGGAGCGGGCGGAGTTGATTCGGAGGGAGAAAAAAGGGAACTACCGGATGGTGCGGTTGAATGCGGATGCTCTGCGGGCGGCGCAGGCCTGGCTGACCTACTACGAAACCTTCTGGACTGGGCGGCTGGATGCTCTCCAGAGCTACCTGGAAGCGGCGGGGACGCCGGGAGAGGATGTTCGGAATGGCAACTCTGGCGATGAATCAGCAGAAGGCTAATGTTGGTGAAGGCGGCGGCGCTCTGATGTTGGAGATGACACGCGTGATTCGTGCGAGCCGTGCTCGCGTGTATGAGGCGTGGACCCGACCGGAGGTTGTGAAGGAGTGGTTTGGATCGAAGTCCAAGGTCGTGTCGGCGGCGACGTTCGATGTGCGCGAGGGCGGGGAGTACGCGATTGAGTGTTTCGGCAAGCCGTGCAATCCGAAGCCGGGGGAAGTGGATGAGAGCAGAGTATTGATTGTTCGCGGTGAGTATCGGAAGGTGGTTCCAAATGAGCTGCTGCAGTTTACCTGGTATGGAAACCGGGATCCGTCTGAGGTTTCGCTCGTTACTGTCTCGTTGAGAGATGTTGAGGGTGGAACAGAGATTACGTTGAGGCATGAGCAGTTTGCCACAGAAAGCTCACGTGATGACCACCAGCATGGTTGGAGTGATTTGCTGCCTAACCTGGCGAAGTTGGTTGAGGGCTGAGTGCTCGGGCTGCAAAGAAGGAACAGGGCGGCGGATGGATGGGTCCGCCGCTTTTTCTGCACATGGAATCAGATCGCGGGTGAGTTGTTTTCGATACAAATGCGAGAGGCACGGCTCGCGCCGCGCCTTTCTTTGTACTGCTGAAGATCTTTATGTTGTTGGGTTGAACGATACCAGGATAGAGACGAAGACCACTCCAAAAAGGATCACCAGCAGCGGCCACCAACGATCAATCCAAGGCACTGATTCATTTGACGCACTCATCTCAAACTCTCCTAGACCACTTCTAGATCCTAACTGAGACTGCAGCGATGCTCAATCTGCTTTTTGTGAAAGAGGTAGGAGTGCATTAGGCGCAATTGTTATCTCGAGTTTGGGTTTGCTCGTGGCGGTAGTCGCATAAAATGCAGCTATCGCTAGATCGATAATCGATAGGCTCGGCTCTCGTCTGTTGGGCTTGCGACAAACTCCGCATGGCGGTCATCCTCGGACATTGGGATTACCTCACACCACACCATTTGGAAGTCGTTCTGAAACACTTCCGCGTGCTCCGGCTTCTGATAAACAATTTCAAGATTCGTCGGATTGGTGCCAAAATGCATTTTCATTTTGTTGGCCAACCGCCGCATGACCGGTTCAGCAAACGGATTGTAGAGATACACCAGACAAGGTCCAGCGGGCCACTCCAACTCCAGAGCGTCGCCACACACAATTCGAATCGGACTTTTTGCTTTACCCTGTGTGTTCCATTTAGTCACGTTAGTCTGCGCTATCTCTGCCAACTTCGTGTTTAGTTCGACTCCTACTACCTCCCTAAAGCCGAGTTCTGAGGCGAGGAGTGCGGCTCTTCCTTTACCACATCCAAAGTCGATGAAGGTGTACTCCCCGAGAGTATGTGCTGGGCTGCTCGCTTGCCAGCGCTCCATCGCGCCATAAAAGCGCGACGGCGGTATTGCTGCATAGCCTGCAATGAATCTATCGTTGGCGTGCCCGACGGCAAGATCGTGGCCTGGTATGAGGCCGTCAGTTGTCACCATATTCTGCACATCGAACGGATGTGCCACTTGCGTCTCTTGCCGTCCAAAGAATTTACGTCCTAGGCTCTTCGTCGCCGATACTATCGTCCTGGTCAACCCGCGCTGCTCTAAGGACCACCGAATCTTATAAAAAACTCCCAAAATGTTTTCCTCACTGCAGGGCTCTGGCCGTTGATAGGACTGATGTTCTTTTAGAAAAGAATCTTGACGGAGAACTGAATCTGTCGAGAGGTTCCGGCGGTCTTGCTGATCAGGCCGAAGCCTGAACCCTTGATGGTATTTGCCGGTAGACCCATATCTACGATGTTGAAGATGTTAAAGAACTCGGAACGGAACTGGACATCAAAGAGTTCGCTGCCGCCGGAGCGTCTTCCTACTGGCGTGTCTTTGATGAGCGAGAAGTCGAAGTCGTAGAAGGCGGGGCCGCGGAAGGTGTCTCTGCCGAGAGAGCCGAAGACGCCTTGATTCGGACCGGTGCCGCCGGGAACGTTGATTGGAATGGAGAAGAACGATGCGTTGTTTGCGCCCTCGCCGAAGTAGTCTTCGCGGATCTTTCTCGCAGTAGAGAGATGAGGTATTCCGATCTGGTTTGGCCGGTCGACACCGTTTGAACCTGCGCCGGTTTGCTGGACTCCAGAGTAGATGGTGAAGGGAAGGCCGCTGCTGATGGTTGAGATGCTGAGTAACTCCCACCCTGCAGTTACTTTTCGATTTACAGGTTGGAGGAATTCGATTTTTTCTAGTTGCAGATCCTGGGCGAGGCTCATCGTGAATCCGTTGGTTACATCGAAGCTTGAGGGTCCCTTTTCGGCGTGGGTGTTGAAGGGGTTTTGAGGATAGGGGCTGGAGACCGCGCCGGTTGTGTTGCCGTTTGCAGAGACACCGCTTGTGTCATCGAGAGACTTTGCATAGGTGTAGCTGATCTGGATGCCGGGGCCACCGACGAAGGGCGTACCGGTGAGCGAGGCCTGGAGAGAGTTGTAGGTGGAGTGCGCGGTGTCGGTGATCAACTGCTCTGTACCGAAGCCGCCGATAGCGTTTCCTGCGTTATCGAACTTGGTGAATTGCGCGAACTCCTGAGTTGCCCCCGAGTAGGCGTTGGGGAAGGTGATGCGCGGAAGGTGGACAGAGGCAGTGCCGACGTATGCGATGTCCGCTGTAAGCTTGCCGATCTGATCTTCGAGGCCGACTGTCCAGGTTTGAAGATATGCGTTGCCGAAGCTGCGTTCGATGCCGGTCAGGTTTAATGGCGTGAACTGTGTGCCGGGTGAGAGTGCGGCGAGGTCCCGCTGATAGCGCTCGATATCGAGAACGGTGTTGGCCGGTACAGTCTTGGGGTTGCCGTTAGCGAAGACATTCTGGCCGGAGGGGGTATACATCGTGGGAAGCTGGGCCGATGTGATTTGAAATCCGTATTGGATTGGAGCGCCTACAGCTGCTGTGATGTGAGGATAGATGACGAATGGGGTTGCGCCGGTGAGGAAGTTGTCCTGCCAGATGTTGGGTGGGATGGTGGTGATGCCTCCTCCGGCGTGAAGGTGAAGGTTGTTCTTGACCACCACGTCGAGTTGAACGCGAGGAGCGACGCCACCCCAATCGAATCTATAACCGGGCTGCGGGTTGTCGAGATACTCCTGCTGCGATCCATTCATGAGGAAGCCCGAGGTGCGATGAGCGCGCTCAGTGATTGGAGTGTAGAGTTCGTAGCGGATGCCGTAGTCGAGCACGAATCGTGGGGAGATTTTGAAGGTGTCCTGCGCGTAGATTGCTCCGCCGTAGCGCGAGATTGCGGCGGGGCCGATGTGACTGCCGCCGGAGACGTAGGGAGGCGCGACGGCTGTTGTGTAGACGAATGCGCTTCCAGTGAGCAGGCCGCTGAGGGTGTCGGGTAGAGGGTCTCCGACGTGAATGTTGTGTGTGCCACTCTGTGAGGTGATGTTGACGGGGGAGTACGCGGTTCCTCCACCATAGTCGTATTCGCCGTTGGGGCTGATGCCGAAGTAGGTGGTGTCTCGATTGGCGCGGAACTCGCCACCGGCCTTGATGAGGTGGCGGCCGATGGCTAAGGTGAAGTTCTGCCTTCCTAGAAAAAGGTTGCCATAGGCGGACATGACGGAGCCGCCGGCTGAGTTGAAGGCTTCGAAGAGGCCGTCGTTGAATTTGACGGCGGGATCAACGTGGTCGGGGGTAGGGAACTGTGGGGTGGTGCGAGTGAAGCTGATGGAGCTTTCGAAGGAGAAGCGTGGAGTGACGGCGTGATTGTAGGTGAGGACTCCGTTGCGCTGGTGATCGACATAGACGACGCCAAAGGCTGTGTCGATTGCCGTTTGGTCGGGATTGGTGGTTGGTCCGAATAAGTTGTTGAAGTTGAATCTTGCGGTAAGGTGCGATTTAGGGGAGAACACTTGATCGATGCGGACCGAAAACTGGTTGGCATTGGTGACAACTTTGGATGAGGCCGCGTAGGTGTTGGCCCCATAGGGGCCGGTGGGATTGTTTGGCAGGGGATAACGGGCCAAGATAGCTGCGATATCTGACGGTGGTGTGATGAAGAGCGTGTCGCCCGGGTACGCTGTCGTGTTCAGGCCGAGGCGTTGTTCGGAGGTGGGTACGGGGAGGACCTGTGTTGTTCCGAGGACCTGGCGAAAGCCCTGGTATTCGCCGAAGTAGAAGGTCTTTCCGCGCCCGTCGTAGATGTGAGGCAGGATGATTGGGCCGCCGTTGGTGAAACCAAACTCGTTACGGCGGAACGGGGGGATTCTGCCGGGTTCAGCGATAGACGGGTGATCAAAGTAGTTGCGTGCATCGAGCGCAGAGTTTCGTATGAACTCAAAGATTGAACCGTGAAAGCCGCTGCTGCCGGAGCGTGTGGTGATGTTCGTGAAGCCTGCAGCGCCGCGGCCAATCTCGGCGGGCATCCAACCTGAGACTGAGTGGATCTCTTCGACGGCGTCGACGTTGTAGTTGCTGAAGGTTGCGCCGCCCATCTCGGGATCGCTGGTGTCTGCGCCGTCCATAGCGAAGACTGCTTCGACACCGCGTTGTCCGTTGATGGCGAACTGCTGAGTGAAGTTTGTCTGACCGTTCGCATCGGTCATGGTGCCTGCTGCAAGTAGCAACAACTGGCTAAAGTCACGTTTGTTCAGCGGGATGGCGCTGACGGTCTGGCTGGAGAGTTTCTCTCCGCCCGTCTTCGCGGCTTCCTCCGAACGCAATGCGACTGAGATGGTGCCATCGGCAGAGATAGTCACGACTACGGGCGGCGAGTTTGGCTTGAGGTTGAGGGTCTCTTTGTAGGGATGTGAGATTCCATCGATCACTACATCGAGTTTGTAATCTCCTGGTATCAGGTTGGGAAATTGAAAGCTGCCATCGGCTGATGTATCCGCGACAAGTTTGCCTTTTTTCCCAACGAGACGGATGGTGGCGCTTTTGGTAAAAGCTCCGGCGTCATTGCGCAGTACGCCCTTCCAATCTTGAGCGACCGGCTCCTGTGCGAAGAGCAGGGAGGGCAGAAAAAACGCGAAGAGAAAGATGAGAACTCTAAATGGCATGAGCGGCCATTATATTGATGTGCCACTTGGATTGGCCGGAGACATTTACCTCAGCTTACTGAGTCGTACGATTCGTCAACAGGACAGGTTCGATATAAGTCCGTTACGGCTCTAAGTAGAGGTAGTGTTTTTCAAGGGAAAATGGGCTCGATTCATGCTTCAAGAGCCATCGTTTTCGATCAATTCCTCCGCCGTATCCGGTCAGAGAGCCATTCGTGCCGATTACGCGATGACAGGGCACAATCACGCCGATCGGATTGGCGCCGTTCGCCAGTCCTACTGCTCTTACGGCTGCGGGTCTGCCGATCTTTTGGGCTAACGCAGCGTACGTGATAGTTGTTCCGAAAGGAATGTCCCTCAGCGCGCGCCAGACGCTGCGTTGAAATGGAGTACCCGATGTGGCCACCGGCAACGTATCGAGCGCGGCAAGATCACCAGCAAAGTATCGATTGATAGCCTCCGTAAGTCTCGCTGAGATTTTGCCGGGTTCAAATTTGAACCCGTTCGCACCATAGTGGCGCTGTAGTAGACGTTGCATACGAGGTTCGTAGTCTGCCCAGTCGACAGCGCGAAGATTCCCATCATGGTCTGCGATGACTATCATCTCGCCAATTGGTGTAGCAATTCGGTCGATGATTAGTTGCAAAGGTTCACTCATGCACGTTGTCCGTTTCGATTAAGTAATGTTGGGTCTGCTGCCCAAAGATGTTGCGCTGCGTAGGCACGCCACGGGCGCCATGCTTCGGCTCGATCAAGGAGATCAGTTGAAGTTATCGCAGTGGTTCGATCAATCGCAGCGGCACTTCGCAGAAGCCCGACATCGGTGGATGGAAAGGCATCCATCTCACGAACAGCGCGGAGTGCGATGTACTGAGCAGTCCATTCGCCTACTCCGCGGATGGACTTTAATCGGTCGATGGTCTCTTCGATATTGCCTGCTTGACGGAATAGATTGGGATCCGCAACTGCTGTCTCGGCTAGCGCTTTAAGGGCCGCCAGACGCGCTGTGGGCATCCCCAAACCTATTGATTTAACTTTTGCCAATCGTTTCGCTGTGGGGAATGCGCGTGAGAGTCCAGCATGACAAACGTTGGCGTTAGGCACAGGTTTGCCGTGGAGTGCAACGATCTGTCCAGCCAGACGGCGTGCAGCTACGACGCTAATCTGTTGGCCCAGGATGGCCCTCACTGCCAGCTCAAAGCCGTCCCAGCCACCAGGAGCGCGCAGTCCGGGGCGTTTTGCAATGAGTGGAGCCAAAGCGGGATCGCTTGAAAGATGTGCATCGATCGTTTCGATATCTGCGCCGAGATCGAACAGACGTCGGACCCGCGCAACGATGGCAGGCAGCGACTTGACGTTTGGAAAGCGAATCCTGACACAGATGTTGTGTCGTTCGGGTTGATGGGAGACATCAATACAACCTGTGAATCCATCCATCTCAACGGTGCGGAGATAATGACCATTCTCCACAAGTTCGACTTCCGGTATAGCGCGGGCTTGCAAAAAGCCGATGATCGAATCCCAGTCGTAGGGTGGACGGTATCGCAACCGTAGAGTGATTCCGTCATCTACGGTTGGCTGGCTTGCCGACTTTCTGCGCCTCAACGCAGTTGGCGGGCGGTGGAATAGATTTTGAAATGTTTCGTTGAATCGACGAACGCTGCCAAAGCCGGCTGCGACTGCAACTTCAGTCATGGGTATCCGTGTTTCATGGATGAGTTGCTTCGCGAAGAGAATACGTCTTGTTTGGGCAACTGATAGCGGAGACGCTCCGAGGTGTTGAAGAAACAGGCGTCTCATCTGACGCTCACCCACGCCAAGGCGTTCTGCCAGCTTCTCGACGCTTGCGCCCGCACCGTCAAGCGCTCCCTCTGCGATGAGGGCCAGTGCTCGGGATACGGTATTGGACGTTCCCCGCCAAGAGGCGAGATCCGGGGCAGTTTCAGGACGGCAACGAAGGCATGGGCGATAACCCGCATCTTGTGCGGCCGCGGCCGAGGCATAAAAAGTGCAATTCTCAGACAGTGCGGTGCGGGCAGGACAGATTGGGCGGCAGTAGATCCCGGTAGATTTAACCGCCACGAAGATTAGCCCGTCAAAACGTGCATCTCGACTCTGCAACGCTCGATAACACACTGCTCGATCCGGTAATTCCATGCACCGATTCTCTCATCCCAGAGGATGCCCACTAGCGGTTTTCGGACGTGGTCATTGTGGTCACTAGGAACGCGCACGAACGATTCAGCAGACCGCCGGACGTCAGCGAATTTCGGTCGGACTGGCTTAGAACTGTTGAGGCAACATTTTGTTCAATTACCAAGCAGTGACGAGCTGTTAGAAGACGATACGCGCTGCGAATTGTCCAAACCGTCGCTCATCGTTTGCGCCACCATTCACGCCACCTTTCCTCGCCTGGAGAAGCTGGGGAGTCTCCAAAGTTGGATCGTATCCGAAGTTGGCTACATCGTTATTGAGTTCCAAGGCGTATAGGTTATGGTGATTCAGGATATCGAAACCTTCGGCGCGCAGCTCGACTGACACACGCTCTGTGATGGGAATATTCTTACTTACTGCTGCGTCGAAGTTCCATGCTCCCGGACCATAGAACGCATTTCGATGAGTCATGCCAGCTGGATAAGGTCCGAAATCTGAGATTCCTCCTGTTATTCCATTATCGTAGGGCAGGCTGGCAGCCGGGTACGGAATGGCTGCAGGCAGCGTTCCGATGTTGTATACGTTAGGGCCTGCCTGGCCGGTACTCTTATTGAATTTCTTATTTGTAATAGCAGCGGAGGGAAGATATCGCGGAATGCCAGATCCCGCTCCTGCGTTCAACGATTGAGTGCTATCCGAATAAGTGAAAGGCGTGCCTGTCCGGACGGTATAGATTCCAGTTATCAGATATCCACCAAGGAGACGGCCCATCATGCTTCTGTTTCCCTTGAACCATGGGGTTTGGTAGATCGGCGCCAATACAAAGCGCTGACGTGTATCAAAGTCGGAGGCCCCGTAGTCTAATGCAGGATTGAAAGGATTGAGGTATCCGAGATTGCCGATGCCATTGGATGCGCTGTTACTCTCAGAAAACGTCGAGCTGATGTCGTCCAGTGAGTGAGCGTAGGTGTAGTTCGCTGTCACACTTAGTCCGGTGTGATGATAGTCGTTCATTTGCAGACCAATGTTCATGCCGTCGTAGTGTGAGTCGCCGTTGCTTCCGCGATCGTTGATATCGCTATATTGGTTATTCAATCGCGAGTATCCATTTCCTGCGGCTGGATTCTGAATTATAGGATCGCCTAAATACACGTTTCCGGCACCCTGCTGGTTATAGTCCTTGATGTCGTAAAGGTGAATACCGCGCGAACCTATGTAACCGATTGACGCAACCACACTAGGTGCCAGTTGGTGTTCTAACGTGAGGCTGTAGAACTGAGTGGAGGCCTGTCGAATATTCGGATCTACGGCCCGCAGTGAAGAGGGAGGCAGCGCGACAGACCCTGAGGCTCCGCCCAATGGTCCCAAGTTATTCGTTGTCACAGGTGTGTTGTTAATCGTCAGCACTGCGTAGTTTGGCGGATTTTGAATTATGTTGAAAGTGACATTGCCGAAGTTCCGTTCATAAGAGATGCCGTAGCCGCCACGGATGGAAGTCTTTCCATCGCCTGCAACATCGTAGGCAAACCCGATTCGCGGAGAGAGAGTCCCGTACTGCGGATTCCATGGCCGATCGTTCGGGCTATTCGGTGTCGTCAATACCTGGCCATTTCGTATTTGTGCATAGATGTCCGCTCCTGGGCCAGTGAAATAGTTGGCCTGCAGACTCGGATGATTGTCGCGGAGTACACCAAAGTGATCGTAGCGAAGCCCATAGTTGACGACTAACTTCGGTGTCATCTTGTAGGAGTCCTGCGCATAGACAGCCCATTCTTTGTATCGGTTGCTTCGCGAGAAACTTGGCTGAGAGGCTGGCAGGTTGACAGTGCAGGCGGGCGTTACTGTCAAGTCAGTTGTGGCGTAGTCCCGGAAGCATGGAAATGCGCCTTGTGGATTGGCCGCGGCCTTGAATAGAGCAAGTTGGCCTGTGAGGAAACCATCCAATGAGTTCGGCAGACTAGATCCAATACCTTCAACTGCCTGGGCATAGGCGCCGTAAGAGATGTTGTTCTGGATGTAGAAGAGTTGCACTCCGAACTTCATCGAGTGATGGCCCTTCGTGATATCGAAGTCCTGATTGATCTGTACTGTATTCTGCGGGCCTGCTGCAGGTAGCCCGCCGGTGCCTTCATTGTTGTCAAAGAATCCAGGTAGCTGGGCATTAATTCCGGCAAAGTTGGCACCACTCTTGAAGTAAAGAACCGGAGTATTCCCGAGCGCTGTGTCGTAGCTTTGATCCGTCGAGTTCCGAGTGAAACTTAATTTCGTGCTGCCGACTAGGGACGGGTTGAATTGGTGGCTTAGTCCGAAAAGATAGGTCTGGCCCTTGATCGCTTGTCCAACATTGTATTGAGAGTATGGCGAACTGAAGAGACCACCTGGGTCGTCAATCTCGTTGTACAGCGCATAACGGCCGAACATTTGTGTTTTGTCGCTGAGGTTGTAATCGACGCGTCCGACGAGGTAATACGTATTTCCCGGGTTGCCGCCGCCTGCATTGGAAGGCGCCTGAAACGCTACAACTCCAAAGACTGGAAAAGAGTCGGGCAACGCGTCGAATGGGCCGCCTGGCGTCGGTGTCACACCGCCAGCCACAACATCTGCCTTACTTAAAGTGGAGGCGAATGCGGGAGGATTTTTGCCATATGCAGCAAAGTAGTCCTGGAGGTTTGAAGCAGAAGCAGAAATGAATTGAGGCGTGGGAATAAGTGACTGGTTGCTCCCCGCGCCACGTACCCGAGCCCATTCTGTGCTTTGGAAGAAGAAAAGCTTGTTTTGCAGGATCGGGCCACCGATCGCGTAACCAAATTGGTTGCGCGTGTAGTTTCCCTTCGCTATGCCACTTTGAGCGTTGGTCACCGTGTTTGCCGTGTATGCCGAGAGGCGGTTGTACTCCCAGGCACCACCGTGAAATGAGTTCGTTCCGCTCTTGGTGATGATGTTCACTACTCCACCAGAGGCGCGGCCATATTCGGGTCCAAAGTTGCTGGTAATGACGCGATACTCTTGTACGCTATCGATCGGAATTTGAATCAGCGCTGGTCCGGTCAGGTAGGTATCGTTATTTTCAACCCCATCCAGAAGAATCTCGGTACCTGTGGATCGCTGCCCGTTGAGCGAGAACCCAACTCCTCGGGTGGTGTCGTTTTGGTCGCCGGTAGTCGAGGTCGCACCGCTCGAAGTCACTTTGTCGCCAGAGCTGATATTGCCCGAAATAGTGACGAAATCATAAGGATTGCGGGACAAACTGGGAAGTTGAGATACCTGCTGGCTACTTACAACTTGTGAGACCTCTTGAGTCTGCGTATTAACAGCGACGCCGCCCTCGCCCTCGACTGTAACGGTCTCAATGGAGGCTGATGGCAGTAGTTTTATATCGAGAGTCAGGACGCCTCCGACCGTGATTTCGGCCTTTGTTTTGAAGGCTCCGAAGCCGCTGGATGAGGCAATGGAGACCTCATATACCGTCGCTTGCAGGCCGGTAAAAAGGTAAGATCCGGTATTACTCGTTGTGGTCGTTCTGACGGCGTTCGTCCCTGCATTCCTTGCAGAGACGGAGACTCCGGGGACGACTGCACCGGTGGAGTCGGTTACGATTCCCGAGATCTGACCGGTTTCCTGGGCATAGGAGTATGAAATTTGCGTCAAGATGAAAGCGGTTGCGAGACTAAGAAGCAGCGTTTTGCTTCTGATCATGTCAGAAAGTGTCTTGAAAGTAGTTAGCATGAGCCACCAGCCCTCTTAAGTAAAACTATTTGTCACCACTTCTTTTTTTACCTTGGGATCCGATGCTCTGTATCATGTGCCAACACTTTTCGGATGAGCAATAGCATTGTGACGAGCGAGCGGAGAAATGTGACAAGCGGCAAATTGACAGGTCAGACTGCATGTCATGGTCGAGCGACCAGCAAAGTGTTAGGGCGCCTTGTTGCACCAAAATTTAGATAGTTGATGATAAAAGAAGGGTGACTTCATTCGTGACTCGATAGTCTGTAAGTCAACGAGCAGTACTGTTGTGAGCAATGCAAGTCAAATTTAAGCTCATCGAAAAGCTGCAACTGGAAACGTCACTCTTAGCATTTTTTCTGCGTGTTTTCTCCTGCGGGCTCGACTCGTGTTCAATTCAGACATCCAATATCGAATCCGTTCGCTGAATTCCTATAAACTGTAGAACTTTTTAGCGTGTTTTCCAGTTAATGAGAGATTAGGAATTATCTACGTAGCATTGCATCGATCTTTTCATTTTCATTTATGCCGTCGAAATGTTCCATTCCCTAACTTCGGCTACTTCGTCACTCCATATTGTTTGTTCGTAACATACCGGCCAACCAGGGATCGATTCGGATATTCAGTTGCATGATTCGTTAGTCATTGAGGCCAGTGTCTTATGGTGAACAAGGCAGGCAGAGAAGTCGATATCTACAGGTCCAACTCCAATGGGAGTGAGGGAACTGAGGGAGCTACGCAGGTAAAAGCCTAAGCCCGTCGACTTCCAGCCTTGCCGCTGCATAACCTGACCTTCCGAACTCACGTTTGGAGAGTCGATCGAATCAGGTCGCAGGTCTACCGATTCGCTTCGATCTTGATTTCAAGCCTGGAACACTTACACCGAGATGCTGAAGTTATCCAGCGCGAATTCTGAATCGACAATCAGATGACACAGGATGGGTTTTGAATCTATGTCCTTCGGTCAGATGAGGAGATCTGACGAGACGCGCAATACGTTATCCAACTTTGTGACGAGTCGCTTCTACAGGATGATCAACAGTCTGCACGGGCATTCGCAGTGCTTTCTACCGTGACGACAGAGCTACAGGCGTTTGAACTCCATTGATTACCATCTCGTACTCCCATAGGTCTATGCGGCACCGGTTGCTGCATTTGAGTATGTCAAGGGGGAGTCGCAGGTGGACTAAATCTAAATTTGGAGGGAATCATGGTACAAACTATTCGCACGCGCTTAGTAGTCGTCCGGGTCTGCCTAAGAGCAGTAGTGCTTTTACTTGGCGCAACATTATTTATTGACCATATCTCTGCGGCCGCGGTGTCGAATATCTCGCAGCTACAGGCGGATGCGAAAGATGGTTATGTGCCGCAAGAGATCGAACTCGCCGCTGCTTATTTCACTGGGAATGGGGTGCCGAAGGATGCGAAACAGGCGGCATACTGGTATCAAAAAGCTGCTGAAAGCGGAGATGCTGAAGCCGCAAACGAGATAGGGCTCTTCTATCAAGTCGGCATTGGTGTGCCAACGGATTCTTCACGGGCGATGCATTGGTATCAACTCGCCGCTGCGTCGGGCTTCACCAGGGCAAAGGTAAATCTTGGTGTGATGTACGTGTGGGGCATCGGTGTTCCCAAAAATGAGACGCTCGCAGCAGAGCTTTTTCAGGAGGCGGCGAGCAGAGGAGATGGTACTGGCGCTTCGTATCTTGGCAATCTTTATTATTTTGGAATGGGAGTGAAGCAGGATACAGCTGCCGCTGAAAGATGGTATCGCACAGGTGTAAAGCTGCACGATCCTATCTCTGCCTATAACTTAGGCACACTCCTTTCTACCGAAGCGAATCATCCCCATGATCTTCGCAAGGCCGCGGCGCTCTTTCGCCAGTCAGCAGTCGCCGGCTATGTACAAGCAATGCATTCATTGGGCTTGCTCCTGGTTAACCATGCAGAGTTGGCAATATCTCAGCAGGAAGCAGTATCCATGCTGGAAGCAGCGGCAGAGGCAGGTTCCTGGAGGTCATCTATCGTGCTCGGAGTACTTTCGCGTGATGGGAAAGGAGTTCCCAAGGACAGCAAAGCCGCTTACTATCGTTTCCGAACGGCTGTATTGCAGGGCGGGGAGCCAGCGATGCGCCTGGTTCGCAATGATGTTTCGACACTGTCTGAGACATTGGGAACAAGGCAGATAGAAATGCTAGATTCCGACGCGAATACCTGGTTTCAGCAGCATCATCTCGTTCTTCACTTCGTCTATAAAGACGGGGAGAAGAGCGGACGTTTTCCTGCATCGGCCCTTGCAGCTTCTTTAAACGGACTACATGCTGATGAACCGCTTTCTACGCCAGGCTCCTGAAGCTGTGAACCGCTGAGCGCCTGCTTACGTATACGTTCTTGATAGGAAGCAGGTTGAGGAGGATTTGCTGAAACCTTTGTCTATAACTCACATGCGCGCACAGCCAGCTTTCATGCATCCGGTAATCTTTGTGGGCGCTTCAGTCTTGTTGGGCATGCTCTTTGCGCTGCAAGAGTGGATGAGTGTCCGCCTATGGAACTACCACATCAGCATATGGGTTTTATTGAAGGCGTGGGCGGTGCAGTATTTCTTGTGGGGTGTGCTCTGCTGGTTGATGTGGAGGTGGTTAGGGCCGCGGATTCAGCAGGCAAACGCAGTGTGGATCGTTACGCAAGTTCTTCCGCTCAGCATCATTACTAGTGTTGCTGAAGAGATGGTCTGGGTGGCGTGCTTCCCACATCTCCCACTCAACCACCCGCACATGACGTATTGGCAGAGGCTTGCGTTTCAATTGGACGCAGAGCTGATCGATAGCATGGTGATTTTTTGGTGTGCGTTCTGCCTGTTTCGAGGTGTCGGCTACTACCAGAGGTTCCGGCAGGAAAAAGATGCCGCTGCCCAATTGTCAGTACAGCTGGCTCAGGCCCAGATGGCAGCCCTGCGCATGCAGTTGAATCCGCATTTTCTCTTTAACACGATGAACAGTATCTCCAGTCTGATGCGGACGGATATCGCTGCGGCCGACACGATGCTGGAACAACTCGGTAACTTGTTGCGTATTACCCTGGAGCGCGGCGAAGTCCAATTTATCAGTCTGAATGACGAAATGGAGTTTGTTGAGATGTATCTCGCAATGCAAGAGCGAAGGTTCATGGGGCGCGTACGCCAACAACTTTCAGTTAATCCTGAATTGCATGATGCGCTTGTGCCTGCGATGATTCTTCAGCCACTTATCGAGAATGCGTATGCTCACGGGCTCTCCAAGTTGGACAGAAATGGCCTGCTCGTGATCGAAGTAACTCGAGAAGATCGATATTTAACGTTGAGTGTTTTCAACAATGGCGCAGGTTTGCAGTCGAATCAAGAAGTGTCCACAAATGGCCAAGGCGTCGGTTTGGCCAATATAAAGAGCCGTTTACAGCTGCACTATGGAGATGAGCAGACATTTTCCATACGTGAGGTTGCACGAGATCAGGTTGAAGTGACGATTAAGCTTCCATTACAGTTTCCCGCTCGTCCAACAGACAAACTAACAAGGTTTGGCACAGCATGATCCACACTATCCTCGCAGACGACGAAGTGTTGGCAAGACAGAAGTTGCGGCAGCTTCTTCGCGACGAACCTGAGATCGAGAT
Source organism: Tunturiibacter lichenicola (assembly GCF_051013355.1). Lineage (GTDB taxonomy): Bacteria > Acidobacteriota > Terriglobia > Terriglobales > Acidobacteriaceae > Edaphobacter > Edaphobacter lichenicola_F. The sequence goes on from NZ_CP132944.1 coordinate 4,730,270, forward strand.
TGTCGGTGAAGGCGCGTCAGCTGGCGAAACTATAGAGCTTGTGCGCGCCACGAAACCAGATCTGCTTTTTCTCGATATCCGTATGCCCGGGCTGGATGGCTTCGATATTATCGGCAGGCTATCAGCCTGCAAAGATCTAGCTATGCCACGTGTCGTATTTACTACCGCACACGACGGGTATGCCTTGCGCGCGTTTGAGATTCACGCTTTGGATTATTTGCTCAAACCATTCTCGTCCGAACGTTTGCATTCGGCGGTTCTACGCGCCACGGAGCAGATATGCGCAACCAAGCAGGGTGCCGTACGCAGCAGTGGGCGTGGTCAGAGTTCCACTTCCTATATAACCCGCATTGTCTTCAGGTCTCGCGGTCGCATCCTTTTTCTGCCAGTCTCGGATATTCGTTGGATTCGAGCGGAAGAGAATTATGTACGAATTTGCACGGAAGCTGAGCAACACCTACTACGCGAGACGATGAGCCATCTTGAGGAGAAGCTCGATCCACAGATGTTCATGCGCGTGCATCGTTCCGCTATCGTTAATCTTCAATATTTGAAAGAAGTACGGACCGAGCCAAGCGGAGAGTTCACGGTTTTGTTGATGAATGGTCAGAAAGTATCGATGAGCCGAAGCTATCATGCTCGGATTGGTGAATTATCAACGGCTTTCCAGGTTCAGCCGCCCGCTTTAACGAATGGAAGGCCGTGAAGCTCGCTCAGTCGCGGAGCTTTCCTCTGCTGAAGAGAAATATTCATTTGAATTAGTGCCTATGCAAAAACTCTCAGTAATTTGATCTCCATCGGTAGGCATCTGCAGCCATAGTCATCCTGGCTGGCGCACAAAGAGACAATAAAGGTTAGTGTGGCCGTTGACTGGTTGCATGAGGTAGGGCTCGCCACTAAGTCAGAAGCTCGATAGATGGTCCTTATGTCGTCTCTCGTGACTGCAGATATGGGACCAGCACATTCGACGCGGTTGTTATCGATCACGTCGCTTCAGTTTGTTGAAGTTGTTACCTTTTTTGTCGTTAGGTAACGATAGGGGGATGACGCTAATCAATCGAGCGGCTCCATGTCGACGGCGACTTTGAGTGTATGAGCGCCGCCTCCTAAGATCAGGCCACGAAGCGGACTTACATCGCTGTAGTCCCGGCCCCAGGCTAGTGTTACGTGGCCGTTCGATGGGACAAGATTGTTTGTGGGATCCACGTCGAGCCAACCGGCTCCGGGGCAGTACGCAGATACCCAGGCGTGAGATGCATCGGCGCCTATCAGTCTCGGTAGACCGGGTGGCGGATAGGTTCGAAGATAGCCGCTTACGTAACGGGCGGCGAGGTTCAGGGAACGGAGGCAGGCGATTTGCAGGTGTGCGAAGTCCTGGCATACACCGCGCCGTTTTCGAAAAACTTCTTCCGTGGTCGTCCGGACGGTGGTGACCTTTGAGTCGAAGCGAAAGTCTTTGTGAATCCTTGCGGTCAGATCCAGCAACGCCTCCGCCATTGGTTTCCCCGGTGTAAATGACTGGAGCGCATAGTCAGCGAACTCCGTCCGTATGCGGATACGCGGTGACTCAAATCCAAACTGGTAGGCTTCGCGACCTGCAGGAGTGAGATCGTTCGGAAGGGATTGGGTAACTACTTCCCACGGTGGCGACTGTTGCGGCCAAGGCGATGCATTGTCCTGCATAATCACTTCGCTCCGCGCCTCTACTACCAGTTGCTTGTGCGGCTCCTGAACGGTGAAGAAGCAGAGAAGATTTCCGAAGTAGTCCACTCGCTCGGTCCGGGTTGCCGGGAGGGGTTGTATTCGAAGTTCGGTTTGCGTCAACTGCTGGTGTGGCAACAATCGGGGCTTAAGGCACGCTACATGATTTCCGAGAGAGACCGGATTTCTGTATTTGTACGTGGTTCGATGGACGATTCTATAGATCATTGGCCCATGGCGATCGGCAAGGTGCGAGCGTGGCTGAAGTATCTGTTGGATAGGTTATTCGACCAGGAGGGCAGCAGACGTTCCAACTCTTTGAGGAAATTCTCAAGACGGGACAGTCCATTCGCTTCCTTCGCTACGGGTGCGGCACCTGGCAATGGATGATTCAACTTCCGCAGATCAAAGCTGCGTAACAACGCCAGTGCAGTTTTCATCGCCTGCAGATCTTCGGGCAGATGTCGCGGGAGTTTTTGGTAGAGATCGACGAGATGACTGAGTTGAAAGTCCAACGAACGGGGATTGGTCTCGTCTGCCATGAGTACATCGAGCACCGCTAACGGCTGAAGCGTTGTGTAGTATCGCGTTCGATAGGTCATAGAACTGTCCGCGACCTCGAGCAGACACTCCAGGAGTGGCCAGTCTTGTTCTGCGAGCGGTTTGGTGATCTCGCGTAGTTGTCGTGTCAGATAGATTGCGCGCTCGAGTCGACGGCCGAGGGTCATGATCAGCCAGCCTTGTCCACGGTTAATGTTCTCTCGCTCCATTCCGGAAAATGCTGAGAGTAGTCCCAGACAAACGCTCAGCAACGCCGGATACTCGAGCGATGGTGTGTCAGGCTCGATCTTGATTGAGTCGCGCAACTGGCCGAGGAGGTGCATCATATCGGAGGACAACCTCTCCCGAACATTGCCTCCAACCCGGTAGACCTCCACTAGCGTGGAGGACAGGCTGTCAGACCGCTTGTTGTCGGTCATGACTGAAATCAGCTCGTGTTCGAGCTCAAGCGACGTCGGTCGTCTGTCTTTCGACCTTGGCAACTTGCTGTGCCGTGTTTCCAGGCAACTGTGCAGCCGGAGGAGGCAGCCAAGTTCCGCCTCATCGGCCCGTCGTACGCGAGAGACCATCGGGCGCAACAGCCGTGCTATGTTTTCCGCTCGCTCGGCATATCGTCCCAACCAGAAAACATTGTCCGCCACACTGCTGGGAACGGAGCGCGAGACACGGCGTAACTCGACTGGCTCGTTGCGTGGGTGCAGCATGCTGAATGTATCTACGGGACCGTCCCAAAGAACCCAGGTGTCTTTGCTGTGGCCACCGCGTTGCATGGAGACGACCGATCCTGCCGACTCGGCAACCCGGACTAAACCGCCTGGGATGGCAAGCCATCCGTTGCCGGTATTTAGCACATACGTGCGCAGTACTACGCTGCGTGAGTTGAGACGGCCGTTGTCCCATACAGGAGCGGTTGATAAAGCGATCTGCTCTTGAGCAACATACTCGTGGGGATGGGCGCGCAACTGTTCAGCAAACTTGCGCTTCTCGGCGTGCGGGAGTTCGGCGCCGAAGATAGGTTCCATACCACGTGACGGAAAAGCAGGTTTTACTACTACAGAGTCGAGATGATCGAGCACCCAGTCGAGTGCATACTCTTGTCCGCACCACCAGGTCGCGACGGAGGGCAGTTTGAGTTCTTCGCCGAGAAGATGTCTGGAGAGGCCGGGAAGAAACGGCATGACGGCGGCTGTTTCAATCACGCCGCTTCCCAGTGCATTGGCGACTTTCACGTTTCCAGCGACGATGGCATCGACGAGGCCCGGAATACCCAGAAGCGAGTCACTTCGGAGTTCCAGCGGATCGCAGAAGCTATCGTCGACTCGGCGCAAGATAACGTGGACCTGCTCCAACCCGTCGACGGTCTTCAGATATACGCACCGGTCGCGCACGGTGAGGTCTGCCCCTTCGACGAGAGTGAATCCAAGGTAGCGTGCGAGATACGAATGTTCGAAGTAGGTTTCGTTGAGCGGCCCTGGAGTGAGAAGGACGATTCGCGGATTGTCACACTGAGCGAGGCTGGTAAGCGCTTCGCGTTGTGCGCGGAAGAACGGAGCAAGACGCAGAACGTTCGAAGTGCGGAAGAGATCGGGTAGAACATCTGACACAATGGTGCGGTTTTCGAGCGCGTAGCCGCTGCCTGAGGGAGCCTGCGTGCGGTCGGCCAGCACCCACCACTGGCCGTCGGGAGAACGAGCAAGATCGACGGCCAGCATGTGCAGATAACTGTGCGCAGGAACCGGTACGCCCACCAAAGGCCGAAGGAACGCTGGATTGGCGTAAAGGAGAGCCGCAGGGAAGTGCCCTTGCTCCACCAGCTTCTGCGGCCCGTAGAGATCCTCGAGCAGAAGGCTCAGCAACTGGGCACGTTGAATGATGCCGGCTTCGATGAAGCGCCACTCGTCTGCTGCAATTAGCAGCGGAACTATGTCGATCCTCCACGCGCGGTTCGCACCGAGTGGATCGCTGTAGATGTTGTAGGTGATTCCGTTCTCGCGAATGCGGCGTTCGGCACGGCTCCAGCGTCGTCCGAGCTCTTCGGGCCCGATCGTGCGCAGCGACTCCATCAGGTGTGACCAGTGCGGGCGAGGAGTCACACCATCGGCTGACAACTCGTCGTAGGCCGCTCCGTAGTGCAGCGAAGTTTGATAGAGATCGACAGTCATGGGACAAGCCCCGGCTTCTCGATGTGGATACTATGTGCGGGCGGGGGCATACGCAAGTCCAGAGTCATGGGGAAGATTGGGTTGGTCTCTTCCGTCGGCGTCGCAATCGGGCCAGGAGGAGGATCGGACGTTTGAAAGCGTTCCAGACGCCTCTCTTTCGCTTCTGCTGCATTTGCGGGCGGTGCGGTATACATGCGACCGTCGGGTGGTACGGCATGGTAACTGCACCGGCTGATCGAACGCTCTTTCCAACAATCGATAATGTCGAAGACAAGTGGTACGTGGAGCGGAACAGTCGGGTGTAGCGTCGCTTGTAGCCGTCGAGCGCGGTATCGTATGGCGGCTACCGCTTCTCCGGGGTCGCCCGTGGGATGGAGCGGCACTTTGCGCCCGTTGCATGCAACCACATAACGCCCTTCCGTAATAAATCCGAATACCTTCGCCTGTATCCGCTCGAGCGAGGAGTCCACGCTGCGAACTGTTCTGCCGGAGGCCGTCTCTTCAGCGAGCACGTTCCAGGGTTCTAGAGCTCGACGCAGCTCAAGTTCAACTCCGTCTGCCGAGATCGAACCAATCTTCGGAAAACGAAACTCCAGGTGCGAAGCGAACCACTTTTCTTCGAAGTCATAGCCGGAACGACGCAGATGAGTAAGTACATCGAAGAAGTCACTCTGAACAAAATGGGGCAGCATGAAACGGTCGTGGAGCGCTGTGCCCCAACGAATAAGTCTGCCTTCAAATGACTGCTTCCAGAACGAGCAGACCAATGCGCGGATGAGTAATAGCTCGACCAGGCCCATTCTGACATGGGGAGTCATCTCGAAGGCGCGCAGCTCAAGGAGACCGAAGCGCAACCCGAGGCCGTCCGGTGGATAGAGTTTGTCGATGCAGAACTCGGCGCGATGTGAGTTGCCTGTGACATCGACCAGCAGGTTGCGGAATAGTCCATCCACAATGAATGGAGGGCAGTCACTCGTCGGGAGATTGCGGAACGCAACCTCAAGTTCATACAGGGCATCGGTACGCGCTTCATCCACGCGTGGATATTGACTGGTGGGGCCGACATACATGCCCGAGAAGAGATAGGAGAGCGATGGGTGGTTTTGCCAGAAAGCTACCATGCTTCGCAGAAGATCGGGGCGTCGCAAAAAGGGGCTTTCCAGCATGGTGGCTCCGCCCACCACGATATGGCTGCCTCCGCCAGTAGCGATATGGCCGCCGTCGTAGGTGAACTTTTCCGCCGTCAGCCGGTTTCGACGTGCCTCCTCGAAGAGTAGCGTGTTGATCTGTTCCAGGTCGTCCCAATTGCTGGCGGGCGGCAGGTTCACCTCAAGTACTCCAGGGTCTGGAGTGACGCTGAACGATCGCAGTCGCGGATCGGAGGGCGGGGTGTAGCCTTCCAGCCACACCGGTGTTTGCAGGTGTTGGCATGTGTCCTCGACGGCAGCTACCAGGTCGAGATAGTCCGACAGCTTCGACACATAGGGCAAAAAGACATGCAGACGTCCTTCGCGAGCCTGGATACACAACGATGGGCGGATCAACTCGTGTGCGGTCTCTGCTGTAGCGGATAGCGCGGGTAGCGGGTCTCTTGGGGGAGTTTGATGGAAGAGGTCCATGTGGCGGAGCGAGTCTGTTGGAAGCTTGATTCGATCCGCGAAGGGTGCAGCTTCGTATTCGTATTCAACATCGTCCGGCGCTACCCAGGGCATGGCCTCGGTTGATATCCGATAGCCAATGGGAGAGTCCCCCGGCGTGAGCAACAGACGTTCAGGACGAGGGAACCATAGCTGGCTCGACCAGGACAACCGGCCTGCAGGTTGGCGACGACGGGTGGGCAAGATGTATCCGGCTGGTTCTGTGGCTTCACTATCGGGGTTGTAAGCAGGCAGCAGGTTTTCGGGACTTACCTGGAGACGGTGCGCGAGGGCTTCCATGAACTTGAGAGCATCGGACGTGTTAAAGCCGTAGTCTTTGTCTTCGCGAGCGATGAGGGCAATATCTTCCCAGACGGGAACTCCGTCGGCGCGCCAATAGCAGCTTAGCGCCCAACGCGGCAGGGGCTCTCCTGGATACCACTTTCCCTGCCCGTAGTGAAGCAGTCCGCCTGGGGCCACCCTCGCGCGCAAGCACTGGATGAGATCCAGGCCACGGGTTCGCTTCATCGGTCCTAGAGCATCGATGTTCCATTGCGGGCTCTCGGGCTCGTCGATGCCGACGAAGGTGGGTTCGCCACCCATGGTCAGGCGCACGTCCTGTGCCTCAAGGTCTGCATCGACGCGATGTGCGACGCGTTCTACCTGCGCCCAGTCCTCCTCTGTAAAGGGCTTGGATGTGCGTGGTGGGTCATTCAAGCGACGAATTGACATGGTGTAAGTAAAGTCCACGTTCGCCGGCTCGACTGTGCCCCCGATTGGGGCGGCACTGGAGGCGTTTGGTGTGCAGACGAGCGGGATGTGTCCCTCGCTGACGATCAGGCCCGAGGTCGGATCAAACCCAATCCAACCTGCACCTGGTAAAAATGCTTCTGCCCATGCATGCAGATCCGCAGAGTCAGTCTTCGGGCCGCTCGAACCCTCCGCTGCTTCCTCGTCCGCTGCCAATTGAATGAGATATCCGGAGACAAAGCGTGCCGCGATTCCCAAATGCCGCAGACATTGCACGAGCAACCATGCAGAGTCGCGGCAGGACCCAGTGTGCTTTTCGAGCGTCTCCTCGCAAGACTGCACTCCTGGACTGAGACGGGTCACATATCCGACTTCATTGCGGATTCGCTGATTTAAGTCGACAAGAAAGGCGATCGTCCCGCGCTTCTCGCGCGAAAGGCTCTCGATCAGGGCTAGGAGAAGAGGGCCAGCCGGATCGATCGTGCGATACGGCTCAAGGTCCTTTGCCAGCTCCGGGGTGTATTCAAAAGGGTATTCTTCTACGCCCGGCTCTAGATAGAAGTCGAACGGGTTGAATGGCGATAGCTCCGCGATTAGATTCACCTCAACCACGAACTCCTTTGTCTTTTCTGCAAAGAGAAGCCGAGCCAAGTGATTGTGATGCGGGTCGAGCTGCCAGTTGAGCAGATGCTGGGAAGGAGTAACGCTAAGGGAGTAACTGAGAATCGGAGTGCGGCAGTGCGGGGCCGGACGCAACTGTACGACCTGTGGACCGAGGGCGACCGCTTTGTCATACAGGTACTGTGTCCGGTGTATCAGAGCAACTTTTGTGCTCATCCGCCCCCTGCGGTTCACGCCCTGAAGTTTTTGGTTAGCTCTCACCCAACGGTGCGGCGACAAAACTCTCACGAAAGCCGCGACTGTAGAGTTACCTTAACATATCAATTGCGAGAATCCATATTGGTTCCGTTGAAGAATCTTCGACACTGAAGAAAGTTTACGCCTGATGCCTAGCAATGCTTCATTGCTATGGGTTCCGGCCCGACGATCGACGCGGACAACACGCCAACTGACCAGACTGCTCAGGGTGGGTATGTAGAACGGGTCAGCGATCCAGAGGCCGCGATCTACCAGAATCCGGTGTTTCAGCTATCGAGGATGAATCCGTGGTTGACCTTGTTCGCAACCCTGGTGTGTGAATTGTGCCTTCTCGACAAACGTTGCTGGTCAGTTTATTGAATAAGGTGCAACCCTGCGTTTTGCAAGGTTATGATTGTGGCATTCCTAAGAGTTGTAAAACCGATTGCGCAAAAACTTGATACGGAGTGCACTTTGAATCTGTCAGGACGACCGAAGTTGTTTGTGGTATCGCAAATACTACGTTTAATCGCAGTCTTAGTGATGGTCGGAGTATTGGTGACGACCGGAATGGCGCAGACGCCTGAGGTTCGGCCACACGCTGCGGGTGATGGAGCCGCGAAGGAAGAGCCGACGATACCAATTCCATCGGAGACGACCTCTGTAACCAAGCATGAGTGGGCAGCGGGCGGGCAGATGATTCACTACACAGCGACGGCGGGGAATCTGCTGATTCGCGATGATCAAGACAAAGTGAATGGAAGCATCTTTTATGTGGCCTATACCGAAGATGGAGTTGAGGCGAAGAATCGGCCGGTGACGTTCTTCTATAACGGTGGCCCGGGCGCGGCGACGATCTGGTTGCATATGGGATCGTTTGGGCCCGTACGTGTGATGACGCAAAGTCCCGAGGCAACTGGGCCTGCGCCGTTTGAGTGGGTGCAGAACCAGTACAGTCTGCTGGATAAAAGTGACCTGGTGTTCGTCGATGCGCCCCTGACGGGTTTCTCTCGGGCGGTGGGAAAAGGGACAGCGAAAGACTTTGCAGGAACGGATCAGGACCTCAAGGCATTTGAGAGATTTATTGTCCGGTACATTACGGCGAACCAGCGATGGAACTCGCCGAAGTTTCTGTTTGGCGAATCGTATGGGACCACGCGGTCGGCGGGTCTGGTTGCGGCGCTACAGAACGACGGCATCGAGTTCAATGGGGTGACGTTGTTGTCGTCGATTTTGAACTACAATCGGCGCAACCCCGGGCTTGACTATGAGGCGATTGGGTATATGCCATCGTTTGCTGCGATTGCATACCATTATCACAAAGTGAAGACCGATCTGACGCTTGCGGACTGGGTGCAGCAGGCGAGAGTGTTTGCTCGTGGACCATATGCGGAGGCGATACAACAGGGGGATAAGCTGCCGCGAGCCGAGTTCGACGCGATGGCTGCGAAGGTAGCGGCGATCACGGGGTTGAGCGTGGAGTATGTGAAGGAGTCGAAGCTGCACATCTCGGCGACGCGGTTTCGTAAAGAGCTACTGCGCAACGATGAGAGAACTTTGGGTCGATATGACGCAAGATTTATGGGCTGGGATCCGGATGCTGCGGGGGATAGCCCAGGGTATGACCCGTCGGACACAGGGATTAGCGGGGTGTATGTCGGGGCGTTTCATGACTACATTCAGAGAGAGTTGAAGTACATGAGTCAGGAGACTTACTACCTGTCGGGACCTGGACTGAATCAGGATTGGGACTTCAAACATAAGCCGTCAGGTGGTGGCGGACCTGGGCGTAATGGAGAACAGACCGCGCCTGATGTCGCGGTGGACCTCTCGGACGCTATGCGGAAGAATCCCAGACTGCGGGTATTTTCAGCGAACGGGTACTTTGACCTGGCTACGCCGTTCTTTTCGACTGAGTACGACTTGAGCCATATGGATTTACCGGAACAGTTAATTGGAAATGTGCAGTTTGGGTACTATCAAGCCGGTCACATGGTTTATCTGAATGTGGATGCGCTCAAGGAGTTGAAGGCAGATATGGTGAAGTTTTATGCTTTGGCGCAACAGCACTGATGGGGTTGAAGTTGCGGGGAAGATGCTGTTGGGAACCATGCGGAAGGCTGCTTCAGGGCTTGCTTTTGGCGCATAAATGCCTTAGAATGAGAGTTGCGAATTTTTTCTGAGCAGGTGAAGTGCGGGAAGTTAATCTTTGAAGAGGTACTGATAAAGATATGGCAAAGCGTCGTGGAAATCCAAACTGGGGCAAGCCTGAGCCGATCGGGCCGGTTGTTCCAACCGTAACATCGTTCGAGCAGGTTGTGAAGGAGTTCAAGCTGACCCCTGACCAGTACATTCGGTCGACCAGGCTTCGTGAGTGGGCCCGGAGAAATAAGAATTCGAAGTACATTCCTGAGGCGCTGTTGGAAGCCTGGGGATTCGAGATCGAGTCTACTTTGTAAGTGATTGATGCAGGTTTTGTAATTCGATTGTAAAAAGAGACGCCGCCCTGTGTGGGCGGCATTTCTTTTTCTGCGACGGGCGTAGCATTGGGTGCGTCGAATGTGTTGTGCGGGGAAAGGTGAAGGCTATGTTTGCTGACGTGTCAGAGGCAGTTGCAGAGATCAAAGCTGGTCGGATGGTGGTGGTAGTCGATGATGAAGACCGCGAGAATGAAGGCGATCTGACACTGGCTGCGGAGTTTGTTACGCCGGAGGCGATCAACTTCATGGCGAAGTTTGGTCGCGGTCTGATCTGCCTGACACTGACAGAAGAGCGCGCGGATTATCTGCGATTGGGGCCGATGACGCAGGAGAATACGTCGCGGTTTGGGACGGCGTTCACGGAAAGTATCGAGGCGCGCGAGGGCGTGACGACGGGCATTTCTGCTGCTGATCGGGCTCATACGATCCAGGTGGCGATTGATCCAAAGTCTACGGCGCATGATCTGGCGCGGCCGGGGCATGTCTTTCCGCTGCGGGCGCGCAAGGGCGGTGTGCTGGTGCGTGCGGGACAGACGGAGGCGTCGGTCGATCTGGCGCGGATGGCGGGGTTGGTGACGGCGGGTGTGATCTGCGAGATCATGAACGACGATGGGACCATGGCTCGTGTTCCGGATCTGGTTAAGTTTTGTGCGGAGCATGGGCTGAAGATGGTGACTGTGGCGGATTTGATCCGCTATCGGTTACAGAATGAACGGTATATCCATCGTGTGGCTGAGTCGCTGATGCCTACGGCGCATGGCGAGTTTCGCATGATTGCGTATGAGAGTGAAGTGGAAGGTGGGGAGTCGCATATTGCGCTGGTTTATGGCGATGTGACGGGCGATTTGCCTGTGACGGTGCGGGTGCATACGCATTGTCTGGCGGGGGATGTTTTTTCAACGACGTTGTGTGATTGCAGGGCAGTTGTGGAGCAGTCGCTGCGAATGATCGCGGAGGCGGGTAGGGGTGCGTTGGTGTATCTGCACAATGGGAGCGCGGGTTTCGGCGTGGATAAAGGGGTTACGCCGGCGCGGGTGGTATTGCATCGGGAGCAGAGAGCGCGTGAAGGGAGCGACGATCGGGCGCACAGGACGCTGCGGCAGGTTGGTTTGGGCGGGCAGATTCTGTCGGATCTTGGGATTCACAAGATTCGGCTGTTGACGAATACGCCGACGCATGTTCCGGCGCTGCAAGGGTTTGGTATCGAGATCGTGGAGCAGGTTCCGGTGTCGATCGGGGCGGTTCGACGGTAGGTTTTTTGCAGAAAAAGTCTGGCGTGGTGGATTGGGAGAAAACTGCGGTTTTGCAGGCCTTTTTCGAGGGGGTTTTGGAAAAGTACGTGTTTTTTGCGTGGTAGTTTGTGCTGCATTTGTGGTGGGATGTGTGGCTAACGTGGTGGCTTAACGACACATTTTCAGACTCCGAAAAATGCGCCATAGATTTTGAATATTTTTATTCTTTTACGTTGTTAGGCTGGTTCGCTTATGATTCAGTCTGATCTATTCGACACCGGCCTCCCCAAGACGAACTGGTCCTGGCATCTGAGTGATGGTTTCTGACCGTCAATCGCGTTCAGACAGTCGATCTGTCGGTCGTATAGCCGCAAGGAACGGGGAGTGTCGACATGGGCGTAGTGACTTCGAATTTGACGGACACCGGTCTGGAGGTTATCGACCTGCAAACGGATCCTTCGTTTGCGGAGAGGCGCCTGCATGAACGCGACGCAGCGACCCAGATGGAAGGAATGCGACGGGTGGCGCGTGCCTTTGTCGATAGTCGGATACGGTTCTGCAGGAGTTGGTGAATGCGGCGGTGGAGTTGTGCGGGGCGGACAGTTCGGGCATCAGCATCGAGCGGGGGGACGGGAGCGATGCTGACTTCTATCAGTGGGTCGCTACTGCGGGGGCGTACTCGGGATTTTTGAATGCCGTGCTTCCGCGTTGGCCAAGTGCGTGTGGAGTTTGTCTGGAGCGGGGGCGGCCGCAACTGTTTCGTGTGACGCAGCGTTTCTTCGATCTGCTGGGGGTCGTAGCGCCTGAGGTGACCGATGGGATTCTGCTTCCGTGGGATGAGGGTGAGACTCGGGGCACGATCTTTGTTATGGCGCATGGGCGGGATGAGGCGTTCGACGCAAACGACGTTCGGATGATGCAGGTGCTGGCGAACTTTGCTGCGATGGGTGTGAGGCAGCAACGGCAGCAGAGACTTCTGATGGATCGGGCGCGGGCCACTGCTGCTGCCGCGATGGCGAACGATCTTGCGCACAGGATCAATAATCCGTTGCAGAGCCTGACGAATGTTGTGTACCTGGCGGGACAGGGCTTGAGCAGCGGCGACACGAAGGCTCTGGCGGGGGAGATGTCGGAGCACCTTATGCGTCTGTCTGACGTAGTGAAGAAGTTGTTGGCTCTCCCCGGGGGACCAATCCACCTGGATTGATCGCTTTCATCGCCGTGAACGGCGAGCGATAACGTGTGCTCGATTTCTCTGTCTTCGGTGTGCCGTGCTGAAGGATAATGGCTTCGCTTTCGAGCAGGGAGGAGAGCCGTAATGAGTCCAGTTCGCTTCGTGAGAGCAGCTTTGGATGGATTGTTGCTTGGCGTTGTCTTCTTTAGTGTTGGGTCTGTTGTTGGGATGGCTCAACTGATGCCCGCGCCGCCGCAGGCGCCTTCAATACCGCAGGGCCCGCCGATGCCGAGCATGCCGACGATGCCGTCGGACGCGCCGGCTCCGCAGGGGCCGCCGCCGGATCCGTCACAGCAGGGGCAGCAGCAGGATCAGCAGCGTAGAAATAATCAGCAGGGGTCGGCGGGGTTTCTGGGGGCGTGGTGCGCGCAGGGAGATCCTTCGAAGCAGGCCTCGATCAGCAGTAACGGGCCGATGCTGAACCTGACGAATGAGAGTGGAAGCACTTCGATTGGAAATCTGCAGGGAAATAATCAGATTAGTGCGCCGGAGTGGCAGTTTGTGACGGGGATGCTGAGTGGCGATGGCCGGAGGATCAACTGGTCGAATGGGACGTTCTGGGCTCGTTGCTCCGGCGGCGGTGGAGGTGGGTATCGAACGCCGAATCTGAATGGGAACTGGTATCCGAATGGGAATCGATCGCTGCAGTGTTCGATTCAGCAGCGGAAGGGAAATCTGACGCTGCAGAACGAAGTTGGAGACAGGGCTACCGGATCACTGAATGGCAAGTGGGGCGTGACAACGAACTGGCAGGGAACGAGGATCACGGGGACGATAAGCAGAGATGGGACGCGGATCGATTGGAGCAATGGGACGTATTGGATTCGGTATCGACTGTACGGACAGTGAGGCGATCAGTCTAGTGAGACAACCGATCTGAAGAGGGAACTCTGAGCTTCGGGCGGCGTATTTAGGAACCAGAGCATTGGTCGGCGTCGTCTGAAGGAGAGTGAGATGAAGCGAGGTCTGGTTGCTTCGTTGGTTGTGACTGTCTTCGTGTGCCCGGCGGCGCGCGGAGTGGATATGCCGAAGATCACAGAAGTGGTGCTAGTTCAGCGGACACAAGAACTGTACGATGCGGTTGGTCCTGGTGATGAGGCGCCATGGAAGAAGTTTGTCGCAGAGGATGCGATGTTCTTCGATGAGAAGGGCAGGGCGATGGACAAGGCAGCGCTGATGGAGGATCTGCAGCCGTTGCCGGCGGGGTATAGCGGCACGATTCGGGTGGTTCATCCGAAGTCGCTGTTTGCGGCCAACGTTGCGATTCTGAGTTACGACTGCGATGAGGTGGAGACGGTATTTGGACGGGAGTTGCATGCTCGTTATCACTCGACGGATACGTGGCTGTATCGGAATCAGGCATGGCAGATTGTTGCGAGCCAGACGTTGCGGTACTACGAAGACCCGGCTGTGGGAGCGGTTGCGGAGGCGATGCTGAACGACTATGTGGGGGCGTATGAGTTGGCGCCCGGGAACGTGATTACGGTTACGCGGCAGGGTAGTGAGTTGTATGCGCAGCGTAATCCCGGGAAGCAATACCAACTTTTGCCGGAGTCACCGGATCTGTTTTTTCGTGTGGGAGTGGAGGGGCGGCGGTTGTTTCATCGGGATGCGGCGGGGCGCGTGGACATGATGGTTGATCGCAGGAATAACGAAGATCTGCTTTGGAAGAAGATTCGGTAGCGCGTCAGAAATTGTGAATGGAAGAGGTGTTTGTGCCAGCGAGTACTAATATCTGGATTTGCGTTGCGGGAGTGATTGTTCTTGTTGTCGGATTTGTTGCCGCCAGGAGAGAGTTGCAGGCGGCGGTGGGGCTGGACAAACTGGTTGCGGTAGGCAGGGTGCTGTTTGCGGCGCCGTTGGCGGCGTTTGGGGCGGAGCATCTGGTGCTCGGACGGATGATACTTGGGGCTGTTCCGGTGTGGATGCCGGTGCGTTTGTTCTGGGTGTACTTCGTCGGCATTGCGTTGATCGCTGCGGCGTTTAGTTTGGCGTTGGGGATACGTGTTCGTCTGACAGCGACGCTGCTTGCGATCATGTTTTTTCTATTTGTGGTGATGATCCATCTGCCGAATGCGGTGGCACATGGGCACGACAGAATCATCTGGAATGTGGCGTTGCGGGATTCTTGTTTTGGTGCAGGTGCGCTGGCGCTTGCGGGGTCGTTGTGGTCGAGAGATCGCGAGAATGTGTGGGTGTGGATTGGGCGAGTTGTTTTTGCCGCTGTGTTGATGGTGTACGGCGTGGAGCTGATTTTGTATCCGGAGTTTGCGCCGGGGGTTCCGTTGGCCAAGTTGACGCCGCCGTGGGTTCCGGGGCCTCATGTGTGGGCGCTGCTGACAGGGCTGGTTTGTATCGGGGGCGGGGTGGCGATGTTGATTCGGAGATACTGCCGCGATGGGGCGACGGCGGTGGGTTTGGTGATGACGCTGCTTACGCTGTTTCTTTATCTGCCGATTCTGCTGATGGCGTCTGGGGTGCCCGCCGTGTTGGAAGGAGCGAACTACGTCTGGGATACGCTGCTGTTTGCAGGGGCTGTGTTGCTGGTGGCAGAAGGCGCGCCGAGGCGAGATGTTGCGTGACGCTTAGTGGGCGGCGGTGACGATTAGGTTGAGCGTGACGGTTTGAGTGAGTTGGACGCCGGTGGTGGAGCTGGCGGTGATCTGGTATTGATAGGTGCCGGGTGGGGTGAAGCGGAGGTTGGGGTCGGTGCCGCCGCGGCCGCAGCCGGAGATCCAGAAGCTCGTTAAGGTGATGAGAGATGTGAGGAGGAACGCTTGCGTTTTTTTGCGGCGAGATCCTTTTGTGGTCCAGAAGAAGAGAAATGATGCGGGTAGCAGGCAGAAGATGATGTGTGAGTGATTTTGGTGCGTGGTTGCTGTTGTTGGGGTGGGGACGAACTCGGTTACGGTGTTGATGTTTGCGATGGAGTTTTGTGGGGCGCCGTTGAGGGCGATGCTCGAGGGTAGGAGCGAGCAGGTGGCGTTGGGTGCGATGGTGATGGGAGTGCAGTTGAGGACGACCGTGCCGATGTAGCCGGATTGTGGAGTGAGTTGGAGGGTGTAGTCGGCGGCTTGCTCGCTGGGGATGGTTGCGGTGGCGGAGGCGGCTCCGTTGACGGTGAGGGTGAAGGTGCCGCTGGGGACTCCGGTGCCCGTTAGGGGGATGGTGATTGGCGGGGAGTTCGTCGAGCTAAGGGTTCCGTTACGTGGGCCTAGTGCGGTGGGGGTGAAGGTGACGGTGAGTTCGCAGCTGTTGCCGGGGGCGAGGGTGGTCGAGGTGCAGGGGACTGTGATGGCGTAGTCGCCGGTGACTGCGAGGGTGAGGCTGGTGATGGGAGCGGTGCCGGTGTTGGTGAGGGTGAGGGTTTGGGCGGCGGAGGCTCCGACGGCGATGTCGCCGAAGTTGAGCGTGGAGGGGACGGCTTGAAGGTGTGACTGAATGCCGATACCGGTGAGGGGGATGTTGATTGGCAGGGTGCTGAGAGAGGTCGCGACGCTAGCAAGGCCGGTGCGGGTTCCGGTTTGCGTGGGGGTGAAGGTGATCTGTGCGGTGCAGCTTGTGGCGGGGGCTAGCGGGCTGCCGGGGGTGGGGCAGTCGCTGGTGGCGGAGTAGTCGCCTGAGGCGGTGATGCCTTGGAAGATGGCTGGGGTGGTCGCGGTGTTTGTGATTTGAAGGGGGAGTGTGGTGGTGTTGGTGAGTTGGACGGAGCCGAAGTTCAGGCTGATGGGAGTGATCGTGATTGGGGATGGAGTGGCGGTGCCGAGGAGGCTGATGAAGTCGAGCGCGTTGCTGGAGTCGGAGGTGATCTGGATGGCGGAGATGCGGTTGTTGGTGGTGTTCGACGCGACGGGCTGCGGGGCGAAGGTGACGATGATGATGCAGCTTGCGGATGGGAGGAGAGCGTTGCCGCAGTTGCTCTCGAAGGTGAAGTCGGATGTGGTTTGGAGGGCTGTGATGTGGATGGTGGTGGTGCCAGTGTTGGCGAGGGTGACGGTTTGTGAGTTGCTGGCGTTGCCGACCTGGGTGGTGGGGAAGGTGAGGGAGCTTTGTGAGAGGGCGTAGGAGATGAGGGGGGCGTTGTTGGTGGGCGCGGCGACGGAGATGGGGGCGGCGGAGCCGGTGAGGTTGATGAGGTCGGGGGCGGTGAGGGCGTCACTCTCGATGGTGAGGGTGCCGGTGTCATTTGTTGGGAGCGGCGAGGTGGTGCCGGTGGCGACCTGGTTGGTGGGTGTGTAGATGAGGGTGGCGGTGCAACTTTGCGTGGGGGTGAGCGTAGCGCCGCAGGTGGTTGCGGTGATGAGGAATGGCCACTGGCTGGTGAGGCGGCGGATGGTGAGCGGCGTGGTGCCGCTGTTGGTGAGGGTCAGGGTTTGGGTGCCGCTTTGGCCGGAGGGGATTTGGCCGAAGTTGAGGACACGCTGGGAGGGGTTTTGATTTGGGATGATGTTGCCGGTGATGGTGAGGGTCGCGGGGCCGATGCCATAGCCTTCGACGAAGCCGAGGCCGTTGAGAGTGGCGGAGCCGTCGGTGGGATTCGCTTGGGCGAAGAGGGTGCCGGTGATGTCGCCGTTGGTGAGGGGGAGGAAGGTGACGTTGAAGTTGCAGGAGGCGTTAGGGGCGAGGGCTGCGCAGGCAGGGCCGTTGAGGAGAAACTGGCGGGGGAGCGCGATGTTGAGGGCGAGGGATTTTGAGGTGAGATTGTTGATGGTGAACTGGCGGGTGCTGCCGAGGGTGGTGGTGGGGTCGGGGCCGTAGTCGGCCTGGTTGGGGATGATCTGGAGGCCTGCAGATTCGGTGGTGTAGGCGCCGGTGAGCGGGATGGTGTAGGTGGTAGGGCCGGTTGGGGAGCTGGTGACGGGGAGTTGGAGGGTGTCGGTGACGGTGGCGGTGGTGGGGATGAAGGAGACGGTGATGGTGCAGGTGGCGGCGGGGGTGAGGGTGGTGCAGTTGGTGGTGGAGGAGAAGTTTTGTGTGGTGTTGGTTGGAGTGGCGATCTGGAGAGTGGCGGTGCCGGTGTTGGTGAGGGTGATGGTTTGTTGCGTGGCGGTGAGGCCGGGGACGTTGTTGAAGATGAGTGAGGTGGGATTGAATGCCAGGCCGGGGTCTGGTGTGCCGAAGCCGGATAGTGTTGCGGTGATCGGGCCAGTGGAGGTTTGGAGGGTGATGGTTCCGGTGCGTTGGCCGGTTGTTGTTGGGGCGAAGTTCGCGTTGAAGAAGCAGGAGGCGTTGGGGGCGAGGGTCCCGCTGCAGGGTTGGCCGCCGGAGGGTGCGGTGCTCAGGGCGAAGTCGCCTGAGAACGCGAGGTTGGTGATGGAGGTGTTGGCTGCGGTTAGATTCGTCAGCGTGAAGAGGAGTGGGGCGCTGATGCTGTGTACTGGGACGGAGCCGAAGTCTTGTGTGAGTGGGTTGAGGATTAGGCCGGTGAGCGCGAGGCCAGTGCCTGTGAGGGTGAGGGGGGCGGGTGTTCCGGAGGTGCTGGATGAGAGCGTGACGGAGGCGGTTTGGGGACCGGGCGTGGAGGGGGTGAACTGCACGCCGAGCCAGCAGTTAGTGCAGGTGCCTGTGAATGTGCTGAGGAACGCGGAGGGCGGCGGTTGGCCGTGGCTGAAGCCGGTGTCTTCTACGAGGATGGCTCTGAAGTCGGGAGCGGAGGTGGTTGCTGTCAGGGTGGGGAATGGCGCAGTGATTTTGTACCACTGGACGGAGGGCTGGCCGACGATGACGCTGCCGAAGGCGAGGGTGTTATTGCCGGTGGAGAGGATTGGTGTGCCGGTGCCGCTGAGCGAGACGAAGGTGGGTGTCGATGAGCTGCCGGTTGTGACCGACAGAAGGCCCTGGCGCGTGCCGGACTGCGAGGGTGCGAAGGCGATGACGACGGTGCAGGTTGAGTTGCCGGGGAGGGTGGCGGTGCAGTCGGTGGTGTCGGTGAAGTCGCCGGTGAGGGTGAGGGCGAGTGGGAAGGCGACGGCGCCGGTGTTGCCGATGTTGACGGTTTGCGTGGTGCTGGAGGTGGTGGTGACGAGGACGGCGGTAGGGAAGTTGATGCTGGTGGGGGAGACGGTGAGGTTGGGATTGACGGATTGGCCGATGCCGGTGGACGGGGGCAGCGTGGTGCCGCTGATGAGGACGGTGAGGCCTTCGTCGAGGGTGAGGGTGGTCGCGTCGGCGGATGGAGCGACGGCGGATTGGTAGGTGATTGCGAGCTGGCAGACGCTGTGTGGGGCGAGAGTGGTGGGGCAGCTGTCGGTGAGGGTGAAAGGGGATTGCAGGGTGACCGGGGTGTGGGTGATTTGGTTGGCGGAGTTGTTGGAGAGGTAGAGATAGCGCGGGAGGTGAGGGCTTGTGTTGCCTGGGGTGCCGAATTGGGTGCCGAAGTCAATCTCGGTCGCGGATAGATTGAGGTCGGCGGCCTGGGTGTATCCGGTGAGTAGGACTGCGCGGGTGCCGGTGGCTGTGTCAATGGTCCAAGGGATCTGGGCGAAGCCGTCGTTGGCGGGCGTTGACGATGGGGTGAAGCTGAGGGTGATGTAGCAGGTCGCTCCGGGGGCGAGGGTTTTGGTGGTGGGGCCGGTGCTGGGGCAGTCGCTCGAGGATTCGGCGAAGATGTAAGGGGTGCTTTGGTTGCTGCCGAGTTGTGAGGCGAAGGTTTGAGGGGCGTTGCTCAGATTTGTAACCGTGACGGTTCGTGTGGCGATTGGGCTGGTTGCGGTTTGGATGCCGAAGTCGAGTTCTTTGGGGGAGAAGACGATTGGGTTGGGGTTTGTTGTCGGGACGGCGAGGGTCGCGGTTTGGGTTGTGGCGTTTGCGGCTTGAACGGTGAGGGTGCCGGGGTTGGCGCTTGTGCTGGTGAGCGCGACGCTGCACTCGGAGCCGGGCGCGAGTGTGGTTTGGCAGTTGGTTGCGATGGTGAAGTTGGTGGCGGTGAGTTGTACGTTCGTTGCGGCGAGACTGCCGAGGTTGCGGAGGGTGATGTTGGGGGAGTCGGTGGAGAGAGCGAGGCTGGCGGCGGCGGTGGTGGGGTTGAGTTTCGCGAGGTAGGCGGCTGAGCCTGCGCAGAGGCTGCTGCCGGTGCATGCGCTTGGGGAGAGCGCGGCTGAGCGAACGTTTGAAGGAAGCGCGGGGGTGGGTGTGTTGGTGAGGGGCAGGTCGTAGGTTTCGGTGCTGAGGAGCGTGGTGCTGGCGGTGGGAGACGCGCTGCCTGCGAAGGTGGGCTGGCCGGTGGCGTCGGTGGTGATGCCGGTGAGTGCGACGGGAGCGCTGGCGAAGTTTGGGTTGGTGGTGGGGAGGCCGCCGAAGCGGATGGTTTGGTCGATTGTGTTTTGTTGGGTGACGCGGAGGGCATAGCTGTTGCCGATGGTCGATAGCGGTGTGAGAGGGAGGAGCCATGCGGGGATGGTTTCGGTACTTGAGATCCAGGCTGCGCCGTTGGGAGCAGCGGTGACGGTGGATTGTGTGCCGGGGGCGAGGAGCGTGGAGGCGAGGACGGTGCTGCCGTCGAGGGAGAGACGGAGGAGGGTCTGGTAGTTGGTGTTGACGAGAGGAGAGGCGACGGTGGCAATAGGGAATTGGCCGGGGGCGATGGACCCGGAGACGAGAAGGTTTTGCGCGGTGGGGTCGATGGCGATGGAGGTGATGCCGGGGCCGGGGATGAAGGTGGAGAAGAGGATGCCGTCGCCTCCGGGGGTTAGCTTGGTGAGGAAGCCGGAGGTGGTGTTGGGGGTGGCGGGGACGATGTTGGGGATGAGGGCGTTGAGGGTGGGGTAACCGGTGGCGGTGGTGAAGCCGGCGATGTAGGCGTCGTCGGCGGAGTCGGCTGCGATGGCGGAGGGAGCGGTGTTGTCGGGCTGGCTGTTGGCGGATTGGCCGCTGAGGTAGGTGGCGTAGAGGAGGGATGTTCCGCTTGCGTTGAACTTTTCGACGAAGCCGTTTTGGAGGGAGCCGAATGCGGGCGTCTGGATGATGGCGGACGGAGTGACGGGTAGTGTGGAGCCGAAGATGCTGCCGGTGATGAAGACGGCGTCGGCTGTGGCGGCGATGGCTGCGGCGGCGGTGCGTGGGCTGCCGGCGTAGGTGATGAAGATTGGGTTCAAGTTCTGGTCGAACTTGCCGATGAAGGAGTTGATAGAAGTGTCGGCCGCGCTGGGGAAGGCTGCGCCAGCGGTGGAGGCGATGGAGCCGGAGGTTGTGGTGCCTGTGATGCAGATGTTGCCTGCGGGATCGAGGGCCATGGCGAGGCCGATGTCGCCGCTAGCGCCGAAGTGGGCCTGGGCGAGGATGTTGGTTGCTGTGGGGTCGGTCTTGAGGAGGCGGACGCCGTCCTTCTGGTCGAGAAGGATATAGAGATTGCCGGAGGCGTCGGATTGGATGGCGTTGAATTGAGCGTTGAGCTGTGAGTTTGAGGAGCCAAGGAGTCCGGCGAAGAGTAGTTGCTGGGGAGCGGTGGGCGGGGTCGTGCTTTGGGCCTGGAGGGTAAGGCTGATGAGGATTAAGGCTATGAAGCCGCAGAGGCCGGCAACGAGACGTCGGGGAGAGCGCGGTGTCTTCATGTGTATTGGCTGCGGGCAGTACGCTGGTGCAGCCTGACCTTAAATATTCGTTGCGTGACGATGGTTGTGATGGAGGAAGTTGAGGAAGACGTTACGGAAGTACTATAGCTTCCCGTTTTGGGAGGCCGAATGACGCTCAAGTTGTAGGAGAGAGTCGAGGCCACGGGCGCGCATCTCCTGCTCGAAGGTGGTGTGGTCGGAGTATTGGATGGCCTGCATGCCTGCCGCGAGTGCGGCGGCGATGTTCTCGGCCTTGTCGTCGATGAAGAGGATGTTTTCGGGTGGGGTTTGCAGGCCTTCGGCGGCGTGTTGGTAGATCTCGGGCTCGGGCTTGGCGCGATTTACGGCGTGGGACCATGTGTGGTGGTCGAAGGCTTCGATCCATTGGTGGCGGGCGCGGAGGCCGACTTCCATGGCGTCGGGCATGTTGGAGAGAATGCCGGTGCGGATGCCTGCGCGCTGGAGGCTCTCGACCCAGGCGAGCATGGGAGGGTTGATGGTGGACCAGTAGTCGGTGTCGGCGGCGATGAGGTCGGCGAGTTGCGCGGGAGTGATGACGATGCCTGCGCCTGACGCTGTTTTGTGCCAGAAGGACTCGGCGTTGAGGTCGCCGCGGTCGTAGGCGTGACGGTGGGCCCAGTATTCGTGGCTGAGAGGCTCTTCGGCGAGGCCGGTGATGGAGCGAATGCGAGCCCAGGCAGCGGGGTCGGGTGAACCGGAGAGGACCATGCCGTAGTCGAAGAGGACTGCCTGAATCGTGTTCATAGGAGAGTTAATTGTAAGGGATGGTTTGGTGATTCATTGGCGGTGTGAAGTTGGGTGGTGGCTTCGCATTAGCATGTAGGAGTGAGCTATCGGTTTTCAGCGCGGACGGGTTGGGATGTGGGGGAGAGTGGGTTTGCGGCTGCTATTCGTGAGGCGCGGGCGGCGGGGCGGGAGCTGATTGATCTGACGGTGTCGAACCCTACTGTGTGTGGGTTTGAGTATGACGCTGGGGCGATTCTTGCTCCGCTCAGTGATATAGGGGCTCTGACGTATGATCCCGATCCGCGGGGGACGCGGTTGGCGCGGGAGGCGGTGGCGGGGTACTACGCGGATTATGGGGGCGATGTCGATCCGGATGACGTCGTGATGACGACCAGTACGAGTGAGGGCTATGGGTATCTGTTTCGGCTGTTGTGCGATGCCGGGGATGAGGTGCTGGTCGCGCAGCCGAGCTATCCGCTGTTTGATTTTCTGGCGGACTTGGAAGATGTGACGCTAAGGTCTTATCCGTTGTTTTATGACTATGGATGGTGGATCGACTTTGCGCAGCTGGAGCGGAGGATTGGGCCGCGGACGAAGGCGATCGTTGTGGTGCATCCGAATAATCCGACTGGGCATGCGACGGCGGGGACCGAGAGAGTGAGGCTTGAGGAGATCTGTGCGCGGCATGGGTTGGCGCTGATTGTGGATGAGGTGTTTCTGGACTATCCGCTGGCGAAGGGAGCGCGGCTGAGAAGCTTTGCGGTGGGGCCGCATCCGGTGGTGACGTTTGTGCTGAGCGGGATGAGCAAGATCGCTGGGTTGCCGCAGATGAAGGTTGGGTGGATTGTGGGGTTGGGTCCGGAGGGTGACCGGCGGCAGGCGATGGGACGGCTGGAGGTGGTCGCGGATACGTTTTTGTCGATGAACGCTCCGGTGCAGCAGGCGCTGCCGGTTTGGCTGGAAGGGAGGCTGGGGATTCAGAGGCAGATTCAGGAGCGGGTGCGGGGGAATCTGCGGGTGGCGGTGGAGGGTGGGGTCGATGTGCTGAAGGTGGAGGCGGGGTGGAGTGCCATTTTGCGTCTGCCGCAGGTGGTTGGTGCGGAGGATTCGGCTGAGGTGTTGCTGCGGGAGGCGGGAGTGGTGGTGCATCCCGGGAGTTTCTATGGGATCGCTGAGTCGGGTCGGGTGGTGGTGAGCTTGCTGGGGCCGACTGGGGGGTTTACGAGGGGAATAGAGGGCATCAAAAGGGTAACTGGGTTGAACCACGGTAGTTACTAGTTCATGTGTTGGATGTAAAGTATTGGTTTTTGTTTTCTACCTAAATAGTTGATTTTGTTGTCACTGTAGAAATGGGTTGGAATCGCGCTCTGCTCCAATTGTTGTGCGGGGACCGTGTCCGGGGATGACGGTGACCTCGTCCGGGAGGGTGAGGAGACGGTCGTGGATCGATGACAGGAGCTTATTCGTGTTGCCTCCGGGGAGGTCGGTGCGGCCGACAGAGCCTGCGAAGAGGGTGTCGCCGGCGAGGAGGAGGGTCTGGTCGGGAAGGTAGAGGCAGACGCTGCCTTCGGTGTGGCCGGGGGTGTGAAGGATGGAGCCGGTGAGGCCGGTGATGGTGATGAGTTTGCCGTCGTCGAGGGTGTCGTCCGGAGCGTGGACGGTGGGGGTGGGCATGCCGAGCCATCCGGCCTGGACGTCCATCATTTTGACCAAGGGCAGGTCGTTCTGGTTATAGAGGATGGGTGCGCCGGTGAGTTGCTTGAGGCGATGGGCTCCGGCGATGTGGTCGATGTGGGCGTGGGTGATGACGATCTGCTTGACGGTGAGGTGGTGCTTGGCGAGCAGGGCCATGATGCGGGGGATGTCGTCGCCGGGATCGACGACGATGGCTTCGCGGGAGGTTTCGTCACCGAGGATGGAGCAGTTGCACTGGAGGGGGCCGACGGGAATGACTTCGTGGATCATGTCTTTATTTTAGAGGCAGCGGAGACGCGTTTATCGAATCTATGTCTGCCTGGAGGGTGATGAACGGTTCTATTCGCTGCGTGTTTATGGCAAGTTTCCTATGGTGTAGAGACTGCAAAACGCAGATTCCCTTCGGGAATGACAAACAAAGAGAGCGGCGTTGCTCTCAAACATGAAAAATGCGCAAGCCATTTGGCCTGCGCATTTGGAAGATCGTGAGTTGGTTACTTCTTTGGGGTCGTCTGGCTGGTCGGGTGCGCGGTGCCGGAGAGGACGGAGTGGTCGCCGCTGGCGCGGGAGAGCAGGATGGTGAGACCGATGGAGGTCAGCATGAAGATGATTGCGGAGTAGGTGGTCAGCTTAGTGAGGAGGTTCGCGGCACCACGGGGACCGAAGGCTGTCTGTGAACCCTGGCCGCCAAATGCGCCGGCGAGGTCGGCTGACTTGCCCTGCTGGAGGAGTACGACGCCGATGAGGAAGAGACAGACGACTACATGAATGATTACGAGAAGAATGACCATCGGGGCTGCTTGTTACCTCTTCGATTCCGGGGATGTCCGGAGAATGTGTGGATCGGTGCGGCCGAGGACCTGTCCGCTATGCCTTGCAACACTGTCACCAATCTAACCTTTAGTGTATCACCGGGTATCGGATGGGACCAAAGCGAGTCGAAGATCTTGTAGTGGCCAGACTGCATTTCGGGGGAATCAAAAGTTATCTATAACACAGTTTTCAGGGATCAAAGCTCTAGCGTTCGGTTCGGAAACTATCTCTCCGGAACAGCGCCTCGCCGAGCGGGATCTCCTTACCATTCAGGAACAGGCGCATCAATAACCGTAGGATATCTGAAGTCGGTAAGCTGACGATCTCACGTAAGATCACAACACCCTGCTTACGGCCGGTGCCATGGATTGACTCACCGTCGAAGAAATATGACATCTCATCAACCAGCGGCGATCCTTTGACCTCGTAGAACTCTTCATTGAAGGCCGCATAGACTTCTACGGCGGAGCGGCCATTCTCTCGTGTGATCTGTTCCTCAACGCGAACACGATCACCCTCAATCTGGATGGTTTGCTTCCATTGCGAAGGTGGAGACTTTAGTTGAGAAAGGTCTCGATCGAAATTCCATATTCCTGAAAATGCTTCAAGCGGCATGCGCTGTATCTCCCGCGATCATTTTAGGTTGGGATGACGGTGGAAAAATTGAAGTTCCTGCAAAGTCCGGAATTTTGAGAACAGTCGTCTAGTCCAAGCTGAGACACTGCTGGGAATTGGGTAGTGGGTCAATTTGAAATACTGGGCGTTGTTTGCTTTCGAAGCGATACTCGCCTACCCAAAGGGCGATGAGTGAAAGTGCCACTATACTCACTATCGCTAGCACCGCCCAATGCCATAGTGCTGGGCGTCGGCCGCCTCTTTTCCATTTCACTACTTCATCAAGAGCAATAAGCCCTAGGACGATGGCGGAGATGATGAACAGTCCAAGGAGCGGAAATATCATGCCATCAATGCTCTCACGTGAGCCGCGTTGACCGACACACAGACATAAGCATTGTAAATTCCGATGCTCTGGTACTCGGTCTTTTTCGATTCCCGGGTTGACCCGCATTTCGACTTCAAACTGCACGATTGCCAACTACGATTGCCGCCCTGCTTTGAGCCTGTCAGCAGCGTAACAGTTCCAGTGGTTCAAATCGATACAATCAGATTCGCCACGAGTGTGCTGCGATTTTTTTGGGGGGTGTTATGTCTGAGGTGTTGCGGATTGATCCGGCTCGTAGTGCGGTCCTGAGTATGGATTGCCAGAACGATATCGTCTCCATCTATACCAAGGGTGATAAGGATGGGTTTGTTGCGCGGGCTGCCAGCGTTCTGAGTCGTGCGCGCGCATCCCGTATAACTGTCATCCACGTTAAAGTTGGTTTTCGGCCGGGTCTTCCTGAGATTAGTTCCCAGAACCAACTGTTTGGGGCGGTCAAGGCTTCTCCGCAACATCAGAGCTTGTTTCAGGAACCGTTGGGCGACATTCATCCGGCGCTCGCTCCTGCAGATGGCGAAGTCATTGTCATCAAGCACCGTGTCAGCGCTTTCACCGGCACTGACCTTGCGATGATTCTTCGCGCCAACGACATTCGTACTCTCGTGCTGTTCGGCATCGCTACCAGTGGCGTTGTCTTGTCCACTCTGCTTGAGGCTAGCGACGCGGATTTCCGCATCGCGGTCATCAAGGACTGTTGTGCTGATCTTGATGCGGATCTGCACGAGGCTCTCCTTACAAAGCTATTTCCGTCGCGGGCCACCGTCCTCTCGGCTGCTGACTTCATTCAACTCGTCCACGACTAACAGCGTCTTTCTTTGCGGCACCGCTTTGATGTTCCACGGCTGCGCTTGGCTACCACCAGGTTTCGGCCTGTACTCCGTAGCTGATGCCTGCGGTTTTGTTTTTGTAGGGGACGCCGCCGACGAGACCGCGGAATCCGTTGGACCAGTCGGCGTAGGTGAAGAAGGTTCGGAGTTGGGGGCGGCTGAAGAACTTGCGGCCTGCGCCAATTTGTGGAGCGATGGTGTATTTGCGGAGCCAGCCTTCGACGGGGCCGTTCACCGTTGCGTTGTAGCCGTCGGTGTGGTCGAATCCAGCTTCGAAGGCCAGAGAGAGATAGTTGGTGAAGAAGATCTCCGGCCTTGCGCCGAATGATTCCCAGTCGTTGTGGCCGTGGGTGCCGTCGCCGTCTCTTAGTCGCTGGAAGACGAAGATGGGCATGATGGCGAACTTGTCGTTAGGCTGGATGACCATGTGGTTTGTGACGAGCAGTCTTTCGGAGCTGCTCTGGAAGGTGTTGGGGAAGGCGAGGGAGGTGCTGAAGTTGCTGGCTGCACCGGTTCCGTACTGGACTGTGATGGCGTTGTATCCGCCATGCCACTCGAGATTTTGATAACGAATGCCTCCGGCGAAGCCGTTGGTAGTGGGCAGGACGACACCGGTTGTCGTCGTGCCGCCCTTCTGATTCGCATAGTCGAACCAGCCGCCTAGCAGACCGACTGGTGCCTTGAGATCGTAGAAGCGCACGTCGAGATTGTTCTTTGAGTACGTGCCGTTTTGCGTGATGAAGTCGGGCCGTGCAGCGCTGAGGTAGGCGACCGCCATCCGGCCTATGTGAACATTCAAGTCTTCGACGCCAGCTCCGTAACCGCTTGTGTCGAGGGGAAAGAAGTCGTCGATCTCGACGTGTTGACGGCGATAGTAGCGCTCACCGGCCCAGAACTTTGCGTCGGGTTGTGAGGCGAAGAGGTTGCCGGCCTGGACGAAGGCCTCGCGCAGCCGGAACTGATCGTTGCCGACCTGGTTGGGAAAGTTGGCGTAGGTGTCGGAGTTGGTGGTGTTGGCCTGAACGAGGAACTCGGTTTTGAACCATGCGGCGCCGGGGACACGGTCGGGATTGGCCCAGTTGTTGACGAAGATTAACTCGCTGTAAGTCTCGGCTTCATTGCCCAGACGATATTTCGCTGGTGCGCCTGGGGCTTGGAACGCCACCATCTGGCCGCCCTCACCGTTTTCGCCCGCACCCGAACGGACGTAGCCGTGGAACTCGAAGGTGTTGACTTGCTCGGTGAGTTTTCTGATTTTGATGTCGGCTTCGTTCAAGAGGTCGTAGGTTGGCTCTGAAGGTACGTCGCCCTGATACTTCTGCCCGACCTGTTCTGTGTCGCCTAGAAAGACTTGTTTGGCTGTCTGCACGGCGAGGTTGGGTGTGGGGGCAGGTGTTTGAGTGGAGGATGCTGTTGCTGTCGGTAGAGTAGACGACGTTGGTGCTGGTGTCGCTGAAGTGCTGGCGGTGACCGATGGTGGTGGTGCTGCCGTGGTTGGTGACTCCGGGGCCTTCGGCTTGCTCGCTTGCTCTGGGTTGGGCGGATTCTGCTTGTCGATCTTTTGTTCGAGGTCGGCGATGCGCTTCTGAAATTCCAGAGTGGTCTGCTCGTATTGCTTTTTCAGGTCCTGAAGCTGCTGGCGAACATCGTCGGTGTTCTGAGCTCTGGCAGTTGAGCCTATGGTGGCAAGGAGTGCCATCGTCCACATGGATGACTTCAGGAATTGATGAACTGAGCTATGGATCGCTCCAGGATTTGGGCTAATGAACGTTCGCATCGTGGATCCCCTCAGTTTCGGTGAAGACCTTCGAAGTGAGACTCCAACCAGATGGGCCCGCTCAAGGTTTTTCGTTGATTGGAATCAACACGTTTTAATGCGTGCTTGGAAACTTCTCCATCAATCTACAACGCTGTAGCTCGACGAATACAGGAAGCCGTATCAGACTGGGTAACGTTGCAGCATATTGATGTGGGATGTGTTGGCGCGAGCTACGATAGGTGAGAGATTTTGTTCGTGAGTTTCGTATCTCCAATAGCAGGTTCATTATCTTGCCAAGACGCAGTGCAGGATTGTTGATGTATCGGCGCCGACGACCTCGGGAGTTAGAGGTCTTCCTTGTTCATCCCGGTGGGCCGCATTTTGCGAAGAAGGATCTGGGGGCCTGGACGATTCCCAAGGGGGAATATCTGGACGGGGAGCAGCCTTTGGAGGCCGCCAAGCGTGAGTTTCAGGAGGAGACGGGCTTTACCGCGTCCGGGGCTTTTTTCGACCTCGGCTGGATTAAGCAGAAGGGCGGAAAGATCGTCACTGCGTGGGCTTTTGAGGGTGACTGCGATCCGAGCAAATTGACCAGTAATTTCTGCGAGGTGGAGTGGCCTCCGAATTCGGGTCGTCGGATTGAGATCCCCGAGGTGGATAGGGGGGATTGGTTTTCGCTTGATGAAGCGAAGGAGCGGATCAAATCGACACAGATACCCCTTATCGAACGGCTGTCGGAGGCGTTGGGTTTGAACCGTAGCAGATGAGGACTTCGTTAAATTTTGGAAACAGAGAAGGCCGGTCTTCCAGTAGACAGCGATGAGCAGCTCAGATCGCATTTCAAGCCGCTTCTACCGCGGTTGAGGCGGTCCATGTTGCGTCGCTGTCGTCAACAGTACCGGGCGCTACACTTCGACCTCTCACTGAGATCGGCTCAGGTTACGAATACCAGTGAAATTTATGCGGCGTAAGGATTCATTGCCGATGAATCAAGTCGACGCGCTGCAGGTAATACGGATTGCATTCACCTCGTCGACTACTAGCAATATGGAATATCTTTCGCGCTTCAGTCTTGCATAGGATGACCTTGGTCCCTTGGAAGATGGCCCGTCCGACTATGACGAGATTGCAGGTTTCGCATCAGGCCCGGAGCTGCGCCAGGCTTTACCGTTCTGCGCCGGACGAGGCATGGCGTCTCAGATAAACACGTTGTACTCACAACATCCAGGAGTCTGCATAATGCGAACTGTAAACGCGAATAAGGAAGAAACCCAGGTGCCAGCTGATCTAACTGAGACTATCCTCGACAAACTAAATAATCCCTCCACCTCCTCGGATTTCGATTTTCATGCAGGAGTGAATGAAGTCCTGGCAGATGTTGGAATGTCAGCGGCGGACGGCGCTGGGCAGCTAACTTTCTATGGCCAGGATCCCATCGTCCCGAGCCGGATCCGTTTTGCAACGATGGCGGGTATAGGTCTTGCTGCTAAAACCATTGCGGCGGCGGCGGTCTGGAGAGATCGGACTGGGCAACACCAGGATATTCATATAGATGTTCGCAAGGCATATCGACGTTTCTCCGGTTTTTTTGAGGGTATCTGGGAGACTGTGAATGGGCGTTCTCCTGCAATGGGAGCTTTCGAAGATAATCCTTTTCTAAAGATGCCGTTCTTTCGTGAG
Source organism: Tunturiibacter lichenicola (assembly GCF_051013355.1). Classification (GTDB taxonomy): domain Bacteria; phylum Acidobacteriota; class Terriglobia; order Terriglobales; family Acidobacteriaceae; genus Edaphobacter; species Edaphobacter lichenicola_F. Next base: position 4,759,955 of record NZ_CP132944.1, read on the forward strand.
ACGCGAGATGGCCGACATGTCGTAACGCTAAACTTCTACCCTGAGTCGCATCGGCGTGCACTCAATTTCTTTCGATGCAGCGACAGTGTCGAAGCTCTTGAGAATTCAATTCTGCAGTGGCGAGCAGATGATCTGGAGACAGCCGCCGCGCAAGAGGGGTTAGTCCTTGCCAAAGTTCGTAGCTTTGAGGAGTTGTGCAAGGAGCAGCAATATACCGACGTGCTCGCAAAAATGCCGTTAATCTCTGTCGAGAAGATCGGGGAGAGTGAACCGGTTCCTTTCAAGTCGGATGCCAAGATGCCACTGGATGGAATCCGAGCTCTCGGGATGGGACATGTGATCGCCGGCGCTGCAATCGGGAGAGACCTGGCCTTCTATGGAGCTGACGTTCTGAATGTCTGGAGACCCAACAATACGGAATTAGAGGCTTTCTATTGGGATGTTCAGGTTGGCATGCGCTCTACGATTCTGGATTCCTCGAAGGAAGATCGTGCCAAATTCGATACCTTGCTCAAGGATGCCGACATCTTCTTCGCAAACAAGCGTCCTGGCTATTTGAAGTCCAACGGCCTGGATGCCGAAGAGTTGTGTGCGAAAAAGCCAGGACTGATCCACGCCACCGTCGTTCTTCACGGAGAAACAGGGCCGTGGTCGAATCGGCCCGGTTTTGATGAGATCGGTGCAACGGTGTCGGGTGTCTTCGCCCTCGAAGGGTCACTCAGCAGTCCGAAACAGCCACCTATTGTTCCCATCTGCGACAACGTTGTGGGTTGGCTCGGTACTGTGGGCGTTCTCGCAGCGTTGCGAAGGCGCGCGGTGGAGGGAGGAAGCTACAAGGTCGTTGTCTCGCTCACTCGTACTGTACTTTGGCAGTTGTCGCTCGGGATCTTCGACAAGGCCTACGCCCAGAAGGCGGCCGGCTCGACGGAAGAACGCACCAATGTCGCCCCGGATGTATTCACCGCAGAGACTCCGCTCGGCACATACCAGGGGCTCGACGAACAGGTCTACCTGTCCAAGTCACCTGGATCGTTTCAGACCGTACTCGTTCCGCGAGGATCGCACAAACCTGAGTGGCGGAGTTGATTCGATACTCCACGGCCACTGTCAATCACCCGAATATGAACTACCGTTGGTCATCAGCAAGGAGCCTCCGCCTTCTATGTCGTCGGGCATTTCGTATAGGGCATAACGCTCTCAAAAGTTGTTAAAGCAGTCAAAAGGCACGTTGTGACTGCTGTGGTGATGCCTTGCCACACAACCAGGTTGTAGATCAGATAGCAAAAACTTGCGGCGAGACCGCCCCGAACGCCAAACTGCACGTAAGCAGGATTTGAAAATGCATCAGGAATGGTGAGCGAGCAAAATAAATTACATATTTCTCGTAGTTGAGATTCGCATGGTGATCATGATTGGCCTTACAAAGAGCAACACTGCTGTCGTCGATTCGAAATGGCAACCTTCATCATCATGGCGTTCTAAAATTTGTAACCGGCCCACAGAGCCCAGTAGTTCAGGTTGCGGCCAGGTTGCGTCTCCTTCAAGAACCTGCCAGCGTAGAAGATTCCATAGTCAGCCTGAAGCCAGAGATGCCGGTCAACCTGCCATCGCAATTCTGTACCCGGTCTGTGTCCGACAAATCGCGCCTGGCTGTTGCCTGCCGACCGGATCAGAGATCCCGGGACCGAGTAGACTCCGTCCAGGACATTTTCACGCCACTGAAAGATCCAGTCGACCGATGCGATCACGTTGTGTGGAAGTGTTGTTTCGACATGCGGATGAACATCGATGAAGTTAATCGGACCGGGTCCCGTCGTAGCCAGGACTCCAAAGTAGTTTCCCTTTGGGAAAAGGGGATTGAAGGTCGCTAAGGTTTTTGAACGTGGATTATCTCCGCTTGAGATGTCTGCCTTTGCGCTGAACCTCGGTTTGAGGGGAGCCGTCGGGAATCGATAGCCCGTTTCGGACGCAACCGTCCATGCCCGGATGTTTCCGGAGCCGAACGTGCCGAACTGCCAGACGCCTTCGTAGTCAAAATCCAGTCCGTGCGATTCCGTTGCAACGGGGCGTGAAATCCTCGCACCCAAGGAGTGGCGCACCTCTTGAGCCGTGCCTCGTTCGAAGGTCGCCTGGCTGCGGTTCAAACCTAAGTAGTAGACCTCCAGGGGAATTTTGCTGATCGAGGGCCGAGTTGCATAGACGCCCCAGAAGCCAACGGCGTGATTCGGTGCGTTATCAAAGAACCCGAACTTGTCGAAGTCGGGACGAAACGCGAATCCGTCGATTTGCCAGGAGTCGATCTTGCTTTTGACCATGAAGCCGTCGAAGCTCAGCCGAACATTCGGACCTTCCCTCACATCAATCAAACGTCCGGAGCCGTACTCGAGTTCCTGCCTGCCAATACGGAGTGCGACTGAGCTCAAACCTTTGGAAGTGCCAAGTTCGAGAAATCCGGCCTGGAAGTCGAGCTTCTTTTCGTCGATGGGCCGCGGGCCACCTATCCGGTATGAATTCAATCCACTTTTGAATTCGACGAACGAGCGCACATGTTGCCCATAGTGAGCGTCGAACGAAAGCATGTACCGTTCGTTCAGATACCCGTTCATGTAGGGCTGCTGTCCCCAATTGTCGTTGCCGATCTGCTCCCAGACCTCTCGAGCCTCGCCTCCGATGGTGAGATACCAATCGTCTGCGTGGTTTCGCAAAGGGATGTACTTGATCGGATCCCATACGTCCTGCCGGAGGGCGCGATCGCGCAGGAAGGTCCAGCTCTCGTCCTCACGCAGCAGCTGGTAACTGCGATTTGGGACCGCGGGGTCCACGGCGTTGTCTGATTGGGCGTGTGCGATCAGCCCAGTAAGGAAGAACGCACACGCCAAGATCAGAGAGATTTGCGTCGATTTCATTTCTTCAATTCCTAATTTCTTCGGCCCTAGCTAAGGCTCTGTCGATTTCTCCCGGACACACTAATTGCTAACGTTGGAGTGAATTTCGGCGATATAACCGCCTGGGAATTGAATGACGGCCGCATTCCTTCGATCGGCAGTGTAGGGAGGGACCAGAATCTCTACGCCGGCTGCTTTGGCCTTGGCAAGGGTATCTGTTAGGTTTGCGACTTCATAGCCGGTGGTCTCGCGCCCATAGGGGTACGGCAGGTGGCCATCCGTTACGAGCACGGTCAACTTACCGAAGTTCGATTCGATTCGGATTCTGCGATAGATATCCTTCGGTTGCCCGATCTCGACGCCGGGAGCATGCGAGTCATCGGAGACCACTCTGCCGTGAGAGAAGGCCAGAAAGCCCCGAAGCAATGCCTCCACCCTGTTGGTGGACACATAGACACGATTTTCCGGAATCGACTGCAACTCCTTGTAGGAGGGAGCGGTGGTGTGCCAGTACAGTTGCATATTCACACCGCCCGGCCATTGGATGACGACATCGCGTCCGATCGGATCGTTAAACGGACTGACGAGCACATCTGCTCCATCCTCGAGGGCGGCTCTCGTAGCTCCATCCAAATCGGTCACTAGATAACCCGTCCTTTCCGCGCCGAATGGATAAGGTACCGGCGACTTGAAACCAAACACCGACAGAGTTCCAACTGGTGTCAACACCAGTTGAGACATCGTGCGGCTCGGAGTTGGCGTTACGGTAAAAACGCCCTGCTTCGTGGTCGTGCCCCCAAAGGTGGCCAGAAGACTCGCTACGAAGCGATCGAAATCCTCTGGTGAGACATAAACGTGAGCTGTATCGTATTGCGGTGCCACTCCCGGGCCAGGTGTCGACGTCGATGCGTGGACGACCGGCAGCGTAGTTCCTGACAACCATGAAAGACCCGCGCTTCCATAGATCAGGAGGGCGGCGACGGCGGTCACGGTAAGGTATCTGGTAGTGCGCATTGAATCTCCTTTACTGAGGACCGGTATCAGATCAGATTTCCTGCTGGATGGCCGACAGTGCCGCAGAGCCTATGGGTCAGGACCTTTCGACGAAACTGCAGTAGCGATCTTAGCCACGCCGCGACTGCTGCTCCCACCAATGGGGCTAGCAGGTAAACCCATAGGAACTGCGTTTGTCTCGAAGCGACAGCGGGCCCAAACTGGCGTGCGGGATTCAGACTGCCTCCGGACGCTGTTCCCAGCACCCCGATTCCGATCCCCACGAGAGCCCCGACGATCCAAGGTACGAACGGCGTCAGTCGTTGAACCGCGAGGCAGAGCCCGACAAGGAACAAGATGACCGCCATACTGAAGGCCTCGGTTGCGAATAGTTCCCATGTCGACCACCCTGGTTTTGGCTGGAGAGCCGCATATAGTACCGGCGGCTCCGCCACAACATCGCCCCATAGCCTGCGAGCGGCGACGACCCCAAGTACGGAACCGAGCAATTGTGCGACGGTGTAGGGGATGACCCCTGCTCCGGGGAAGACTCCGAAGCGCCACATGGCCAGTGAAACTGCCGGATTCATGTGTCCCCCGGAGGACCTTCCCGGAGGTGTGAGAATCAGTCCGGCGAGCAGACAGGCGACGGCAGCACCGACGATCCAGAGTTGCGCATGGATCCCGTGGATCGTCCGTGAGATGGGCGACGGTCCAATCACCCATCTCACAATACTGACTACGCCGAAGAGCAGAACAGAGGTGAGGATCAGCTCAAACATGCTGTCTCGCGCCAGTCGGCCAAAGCTTACGCACCCCGGATTGTTGGTCAATGCTAGAGATCCATCCAATTACTTGTCCTTTCAATTTGGAGTTAGAAAGCGAAGCAGTCGCAGCCGAGACTCCAAAGTCCCTTGTCGCCCAAGATCCATTGGTGCGCCTTATGACCGGCGGAATGCTTGCCATCGTTCGACGACATCACGTGGCTCGCTGCGCCAACGGTCGATTCTTCCTCGCTCTCCGCATATCCACCGTATTTCTTGACAGGGGACCAGTCCGGACTCACGGGCAGCTCCGGAGGCGCCATGCTTGAGAATTCGGCTGTCGCGTAGACTACCTTGCCCCCGACGATCGTCAGCACCGACTCCAGGTTCTTGATCTCCTCTTCGGGAATTGAGAAGTAGTCCGAGGAGAGGACCGCCAGGTCGGCGAGCTGCCCTTGGGCCAGCGAACCTTTCTTGCCGTCTTCCGTAGAGAACCAGCTGCTCCCGACGGTGTAAAGCTCGAGTGCCTTCGCTCGGTCCAGCCGGTTTTCCTCGGGATATAAGCTCAACCCACCGATGGTCTTCCCGGTCACCAGCCAGTAGAGAGAAAGGAAAGGGTTATAGCTTGAAACTCGCGTTGCGTCTGTGCCCGCTCCTACCGGAACTCCCATCTCCAGCATTCTTTGGATCGGAGGTGTGCGCTTCGCCTGCTGCGCGCCGTAACGGTCGACGAAATATTCTCCCTGAAACGCCATCCTGTTCTGAACGGCAATACCGCCACCAAGTGATTTGATTCGCTCAATATTCCTGTCGGAGATCGTCTCGCAGTGATCAAAAAACCAGTGCAGTCCGTCCAACGGAATCTCGCGGTTAACCTCCTCGTATACATTCAAGGCTCGAGAGATTGTTTCGTCGTAAGTGGCATGCATGCGGAAGGGCCATCGGTTTTCCGCGAGGTGTTGAATCACCGCCTTCAACTCGCTCTCCATGACAGGGGCCATGTCCGGCCGAGGCTGAAGAAAGTCTTCGAAATCGGCAGCAGAGAAAACCAGCATCTCGCCTGCGCCGTTCACGCGATAGAAATCATCGCCATCGCCAGGTTTGGTCATCTTTGTCCAATTCTGGAAGTCGGCGAGCTCCTGCTTTGGTCGCTGAGTGAAAAGGTTGTAGGCCAGGCGAATCGAGAGTTCACCGTTCTTGTGGAGTTCGTTCACGACCCCATAGTCATCAGGGTAGTTCTGGAAACCGCCGCCTGCATCGATTGCGCTGGTGATGCCGAAACGATTCAGTTCTCTGAAGAAGAGGCGCGATGAGTTGAGTTGGTCTTCCCGCGACAGCTTTGGCCCCTTTGCCAAGGTCGAGTACAGAATGTTTGCGTTCGGTTTGGCCAGCAAGAGACCTGTGGGATTGCCCTGTTTGTCGCGCTGAATCTCGCCGCCGGGAGGATTCGGGGTGTCTTTGGTGTAGCCCACTGCGCGCAACGCTGCGCGGTTGAGCAACACCCGGTCGTACAAGTGCATGACGAAGACGGGGGTGTCGGGCGACACGGCGTTGATTTCATCTAATGTCGGCATCCGGCGCTCAGCAAACTGAAACTCCGTCCACCCGCCGACAACCCGTACCCACTGAGGCGCGGGGGTCCGATCCGCTTGCTCCTTGAGCATTCGCAGCGCATCGGCGAGCGATGGCACGCCATCCCAACGCAACTCGAGGTTGAAATTGAGCCCACCGCGGATCGGGTGCATGTGTGAGTCGTTGAGACCGGGAATGACCGTTCTCCGGTTGCCATCAATGACCGATGTCTTTGGACCGCGCAGCCGCAGGATCTCCTCGTTTGTACCAGTGGCGCTGATTGTTCCCGCGGTAATGGCAACCGCTTCGACAAATGCTGGCACCCGATTTGTCGCGATCCTGGCGTTGTGAAGTATTGTGTCAACTGCCACAGAGTTCTCCTTAGTTGCAAAGCACTGTTGCTCGGAGGGCAGGGATCGCCTGCCCTCCGCGAACCCTATTTGTGTGCGAGTTCTGCGGTGGGGACCACGTACTCTGGAAGCTTCGTTGCGGGAGCGCCGTGAACCATGGTGTAGGCATATTCGACGCCGATGCCATACGCGCCATAGTGCGTCTTCGCAAGGTCCATTACGGCGTCGTACGTATCCCGGTTTGCCCAGTCGCGCTGCCATTCCAGGGTTACAGAGAGGGCCGTCACCGGTTTTGCTCCAGCCTGGACAACACGACGCATCGCATTGTCATGTGCGAGTTGGCTGACGTCGCCGCAGCAGTCTTCGACTACGTAAACCTCGTAGCCATCGTGGATCGCCTGCACTGTCGGAAGAGCGACGCAGGTCTCCGTCCATAGGCCAGCCAGCACAATCTTTTTGCGTCCGGTCTTCTCGATTGCGGCAACGAAGTTCTTGTCGTCCCAGGAATTCATGGACGAACGCTCGATCGGTTCCTGGCCTGGAAAGACGGCTCGAATCTGCGGCCACAGGTTCCCGCTGAAGCTCTTGGTTTCGACCGTTGTGAGCACTACCGGAACGTCGAATACTCGGGCTGCTTTTCCTAATGCGACAGTACAGTTCATGATCGCCTGGCGATCAAAGTTACTCGTCCCGAACAGCATTTGCGGTTGGTGATCGATCAGCGCCACAACGCAGTTGTCTGGCGTGAGAAGTCCTTTTTCGCTACGCTTCGATGTTCCGTTATTTTGACCCATATTCGTTTCTCCGTTCCTTCTGTGTAGTTGCGCCTCAATCGCTTCACGGTCTTCGCAACGATTGCGCCTGCGAACTGCAGTGATCCGGCGATACTAGCAACGCAGGAGAGAGAGAGAAATTACATCTTCCTGTTAGGTGTTGTGGGGGTTCATCACGCGCAGGACCAATGAAACGAATGCAACGAAAGACTGCGTTGTTGCGCGTGGGTGAACTGCGTCTACAAGGAAGATGTAATTGTTCGCCGTGGTCGTGTTTGTTAGTATTCGCGCTATTGGGTGGCAAAATGCATCGAGCAATCCGTCAGGCTTTCAAATCGAGCCGAGATTGAATGATGAAGATTACCGAGGAAATCAGTGGCGAATGTAGCGAGAGACTAATTGGTGGCATCTGGCATGAGGCGCGGCCAGTGCACGCTATGCGTAGCTCCATATGACTGGGCAGCTCGCCCGGTGAAGGCTCCACTTCTGCAACAGACAGCGCGCGAGCATGCGCTGAGGGGACAAACACATGAGACGCACCGAGCTTGAAATTAATCAGCAAGACATGTGGAGAACCTTGGTCTTCGAACAGAGAACCACCCTAACCCTCGCGGTTGAGATGCTGTTGCGTTGCCATCTATCTCCCGAGCAGATCCTGACCAAGACGGCGACGGCACTGGAAGGCTCCCACTACGATTCATGAGATCGATTAGAGGCCGCCGCACGGCGGGAAAAAGAGACGGATACTAACTACCAACATCGCGGGAGCAACGATGCAAACAGCCTCTTCGGATAGAAAGGCATTCTCATGACGAGTATGGATCTCAGCACAGAGCAAGAAGAGATGTGGAGAACATTCTTCGATGACAATCACGCAGATCTCGTTATCGTCGCTGAGATGCTTTTGCGTTGTCATCTATCCCCCGAAAGGGTACTCCGGAAGGCATTGTCAGGCCTGGAAAGCTCCCCATGCGAGGTGACCTTCGGACAGGCAATCCACGCTGTCATCGATACGGCCATCGAATACAATCGGGAGACTGCCAACTCACCGCTTCAGGCAAAGACCCGTCCTTCCGTCAAATTGAGAGTCCCTGGAATATCGCAAATTACTGAGCTTCCGTGGCCCGAACGGGCAGTGTATTTTCTGCGCGGAATTCTTCATTATTCCTGCGAGCGGACTGGTCTGCTCCTTAATCTGAGCGACTTCCAGGTCGACCAGCTCTACAAGCTTGCAGCAAAGCGTCTCGAGTACAAAAATAAGACAACATGTCGATGACGGTTAGTTAGAAACATTTTTCTCCCATAGGCCTACACCCTCACGGGCGAGGTTTCATTGGACGCTTTTGCCGCGCCTGGGGCGCAGGTGCATCTACATTAAAACCATGCGATTGAAGTTGTTGACTTCTTGATCTTCGATCCGGGCCGTCGTGGGAACACCATTACTTTGCAGATGAAGCACTGAAGGAACCGTCGCAAAATCTGCTTGCGAGCGCGGATGACTCGGAGTCTACTGCTGACCTTCGCCTGATGCCCTCACCACCGTCAGACAGAACCTCGCAAAGACTCCTTAGTCGAGCGCGGCTCCGGGATGCGTTCTTTCATGGCAGCTGAATCTAAGTCCAAATGATGCGGCAAATGCGAAGCAAGCCGTTCTACCGGCTACTAGGAATATGCAATATCTTTCGCGCTTCAGCCTTGGATAGGATGACCTCGTTGCTTTGGAAGATGTGCTCGTCGGATTGTGCGATCTATCAATCCTGGGCCTACAACAGACTTTACCGTTCCACGCGAGACGTCTTACGTCATCGCTAAGATTTTTCTGAGTCAAGGAGAACACCGATGTCTGTTGACAAACCTATACGTCGTATTGCGATTGTTGGAACCGGAGTCATCGGGGCCAGTTGGGCCGCACTGTTTCTGGCACGTGGTCTCGAAGTGATCGCCACGGATCCAGCTCCCAATGCCGAAGAAAATCTGCGCGAGTATATCGATAGTGCGTGGCCTGCCCTCGAGCAGTTGGGATTGTCTTCCGGCGCATCGAAGGATCGCCTGTCGTTCACGGCCAAGTTGGGCGACGCGCTCAAAGATGTCGATCTGGTCCAGGAGAATGGACCCGAGCGGCCTGATTTCAAGATCAAGTTGTTTGCCGACATGGACGCACTCACACCGGCGACCACCATTCTTGCGTCCAGTTCGTCCGGCATTCCGATTGGCGTCAGCCAGTCGCAGTGCAAGCATCCGGAGCGCTGTGTAATCGGACACCCCTTCAATCCACCGCATCTCATCCCGCTGGTTGAGATCGTCGGCGGCGAAAAGACATCAGCTGCCACAATCGAGCGTTCGATTGCGTTCTATGCCTCGATCGGTAAGCGCCCGATCCATGTGAAGAAAGAGGTGGTCGGCCATGTCGCGAATCGTCTTCAGGCAGCTATCTATCGCGAAGTTGTGTACCTGATCGAACAGGACATACTGAGCGTCGCGGATGCGGATGCGGCTGTGAGTTGGGGGCCAGGACTGCGTTGGGGTCTCATGGGGCCGAACCTGCTCTTCCATCTGGCCGGTGGAAAGGGCGGTATTCAGCATTTCATGGAGCACCTTGCGGGCCCGATGACCACATGGTGGAAAGATCTCGGAAATCCCGAGTTTACGCCCGAACTGAAAGAGAAGATCGTGCAGGGTGTCCTGGCAGAGGCGGGTAACCAGTCGGTCAATGATCTTGCTGAGGAACGCGACACGCAGTTGCTCGGATTGCTCGCTCTGAGAGGCACAGCGAAGTAGGGAAGATGCCCGATCTGTGCGGCCCCGGCTGCGCCGTGAGTCTGGACGCGTGTATGGATGGCGCTTGACGCACAAAGATGCTGCTCGCTGCTCAGTAAAGCCTGGCTGGCGTCGCGTACACCGACTGACTGTGTTACTGCGTTCGCATAATTGTTGTGGTTTGACACAAACCAAACCGAAGAGCAATGGAGAATCCGATGTCAGATACACGCACACAAGAAGCAAAGATGCCGAAGGTACTTCCGGAGCCGAACAGCGATTGTTACCAGACTTTTCAGACGCTGTCTGGAGCTGAGCAAGCAATGGTCATGAAAGTACGTGAATTCATGAAGGCATCCGTTGCCCCAATCATCAACGATTTTTGGGAGAGGGACTCATTTCCGTTTGATGTTTTACCCGGGTTCCGGGATCTCCAGATTATGGGAGTGGGGTACGAGGGGTATGGCTGTGCCGGTGGCAGCAATCTGCTGGCCTGCTACATTGCAATGGAGATCGCGAAGGTCGACTGCTCCTTTGCAACTTTCTTCGGTGTGCATAGCGGCCTTGCGATGGGTTCGATCTTCCTTTGCGGTTCGGAAGAGCAAGCTTGACTGAGCCCCTGGTCGGCTCGGGTGCGTCACGTGGTCTTGGGACCACTGCACGGCGCGAGGGGGACACGTGGATTCTGAATGGACAGAAGAAGTGGATCGGTAACTCTACGTTTGGAGACCTCACCATCATCTGGGCAAGGGATGTGGCTGATAACCAGGTGAAGGGCTTCATCGTCGAGAACAAGACCCCGGGCTTCAAGGTTGAGAAGATTCAGCACAAGATGGCGCTGCGGGTTGTGCAGAACGGGCTGATCACCCTCGAAGACTGCAAGGTGCCTGAAGAGAACCGCTTGCAGAACGACAGCACCTTCCGTGACACTGCCCGTGTACTTCGCATGACCCGCGGCTTCGTTGCATGGGAAGCTGTCGGATGCCAGATGGGCGCTTACGAAAATGCATTGCTGTACGCACAACAGCGCGAACAGTTCGGCAAGCCGATCGCTTCGTTCCAGCTGGTTCAGGATCTGCTGGTAAAGATGGTCGGCAACATCACCGCCTGCCAGTGCATGGTCATGCGGTTGTCCCAGTTGCAGGACCAGGGCAGACTGGCGGACGAACATGCTTCTCTTGCCAAAGCATTTTGCACCGTAAAGATGCGCGAAACGGTGGGGTTTGCAAGAGAGCTTCTTGGAGCAAATGGAATCCTTCTTGACTATAACGTAGGGCGCTTTGTTGCCGACTCCGAGGCGATCTACTCCTACGAAGGAACGCGCGAGATGAACACCCTCATCGTTGGCCGTGCGGTCTCGGGCTTCAGCGCATTCATTTAGTCAATCACGTCTGCCCGTTACCGAGTAAGAGGCATAGATGATCTATACCCATTCCATTGGTCGCGCTTTGCAATACTTCCCGCGGCATACAGCTCTACTGCGGGAAGAGCGGACCATATCTTTTCTGGAACTGGATATTCGAGTGAGAAGAGGACTGGCGCGGCGCTTCAGCGTCGCGGCTTCCTGAGTGGAGATCGTCTGGTCTTCCTAATGCCGAATGGGCCGGACTACGTAGAACTGATCTACGCCTGCAGCCTGCTTGGTGTCATTGCCGTTCCCATCAACACGCGTAATGCAGGCGCCGAGATTGACCGGCTCCTTGACGATGCGCGACCACGCGGTCTGATACGACACTCGAGGTTTCCCGCGCCCACTGTGGGCCTAGAGTGGGAGCATGTGATCGACATCGCTCCTCTTGGTGAGGCCAAGGAAGAACTATACGTCGGAGAGTTTTACGATCCTGACGCGATACTCGCGCTTCTGTATACAAGCGGAACGACCGGCGCCCCCAAAGGAGCCGCGCTTACACACGCGAACATTTTTTCTAACGTTCACGACCTCAGCTACTGGCTGACGTACCGAGAGAAGGCCGTCTTTCTTCATGCGTCACCGATGTTCCATATCGCGGATTTTCCCGCGATGTTCGCGGCCCCGGTCTTTGGCGCAGCGCAGATGACATTGGAACGCTTTGACGCACTTTCGTTTTGCACCTGTGTTCAGACACATGGGGTACTCACACAGTGCTCGTTCCGTCGATGATCAACACACTCTGTCAATTCGAAGGCCGTGCATCGTTCAATCTGGATTCTCTGGATGTGCTTGGCTACGGTGGGTCGCCAATCGCTCCAGCACTTGTACGGGAAGTACGCAGAGCTTTGCCGAAAGCAAAGTTGCTGCAGGTTTACGGTTTGAGCGAAGCCGGCTTCCTGACTGGTTTGACAGACGCCGAACACACAGATGAAAGGCTTCAGTCGTGCGGCCGCCCATGTCCTGGTATCGATCTGCGAGTTGTCGATGCAACTGGTAAACCGGTGTCGTCCGGCGAACTCGGGAACCTGGCAGCGCGAGGTCCGGGCATCATGCGTGGCTACTGGCACGACATTGAAGAAGACCTGTCGGGAGATGAATCCTCGGTGGACGAAACCGCAGAGGCATTGCGTGGCGGATTCTTCCACACCGGAGATATTGGACGCCAGGACAAGGACGGCTACTTCTACATCGTCGATCGAGCAAAAGACATGATCGTCAGCGGCGGGGAGAACGTCTACTCTGCCGAAGTCGAGGCCGCAATTTATGAGATTCCCGAAGTGAAAGAGGCTGCGGTATTCAGTATCCCGGACGACAAATGGGGAGAGTTGGTGGCTGCCGCCGTTGTTCTAAGGCCGGGAACCAACTTGTCTGCGGAAGAACTCAGACAGTACTGTAAAACGCGGATCGCCTCATACAAGGTCCCCCGTCATATCGAGTTCATGACAGAAGAACTCCCCAAGTCCGGATCAGGGAAGATTTTGAAACGAGTTTTACGGGAGAAGTACTGGGCCGGGCAGTCACGGCGAGTGTGATTGCACCGCGGGTCTCAAGGCAATTCGCAAACCGAAGCAGATCCAGAACATCGTGACGAGCTTCGCTATTTAGGTTGACGAGCAGATAGGGCAATAGGATTTATGAGCACAGGCAAGACTTTTGCGGGACTAAAAGTAGTAGACCTTGCGAGTTTTATCGCCGAGCCAGCAGCCACAACGGTACTCTCCGACTTCGGAGCTGACGTGATCAAAGTGGAGCCGCCAGGGTTCGGTGATCCTTATCGAATCCTTCACCGCACACCGCCTAACCCGGCCTCCGATATCGACTACGCCTGGCAGTTAACGAACCGCAACAAGCGCGGTATTGCGCTCGATCTCAAGAATGCCGCTGCCCGTGAGGTATTGGAAGCATTGGTCAAGTGGGCGGATGTCTTTGTGACCAACTATCCGCTACGTGTCCGCAAGGCCCTGAAGCTGACGTATGAAGACATCGCTCCGCTCAACGAACGGCTGATCTATGCGGACATCACCGGCTATGGTGATTTTGGTCCAGCCGCGGATGAGCCCGGTTTAGACATCGCGGCGTATTGGGCACGCAGCGGCTTGATGGCCATGACGCGCGATGCCGGCGGCGATCCAACGTTGCCGATCCCGGGCACTGGGGGCCACGCGACTGCTATCTCTCTCTACTCCGCCACTGTCACGGGTCTGTATCAGCGGGAGAAGACGGGCAAAGGAACCAGGGTGACGACCTCGCTCATCGCTGAGGGTGCATGGGCGGCTGGGGTATGGATCGAAGGTGCGCTTAACCATGCGAAGTTCTTTGGATTGCACGATCGGAAGAATCCATCGAATGCGCTTCTGAATCCTTATCCAACGAGCGATGGCCGCTGGATTCTTTTCGTGATCGCACAGCAGGACCGTGACTGGCCGGAACTCGTCAATGTGATTGATTCTATGATGTGAAGAAGCGGAGCGCAAATGCTGGGGCGCTCGCGGGGATCCTCGATGAGGCGTTCACGAGCAAACCACTTTCACACTGGAACGAAGCGTTCGGCAAGACGCCCATCACGGTAGGCGTAGTCCAGACCCTCGACGAAGTGGTCCATGACGGCAGATGCTTGCCAATAACATACTGGTGCCCGTGCAAGGAATGGGCCCAGAGGTTCGCACCGTCAACAGCCCTATGCAGGTGATCGGCGCAGAGAAGGTAGCACCGCGCCGCGCTCCGAATGTTGGGGAGCATACGGCAGAGGTGTTGCTCGAGCTCGGCTTCTCGGAACAAAAGATAGAGTCCTTGCGGGCTAGCGGAGCAGCACCACAGGCGGCCCATGCTGCGCTACCAACACACGCTCCAGGGAAACCCATTTAGTAGAGAGGAGAGAGTTTAGTGAGTGCTACAGAAGTATCTACCAGCTTTGAAAACATCACGTATGAGGTCAAGGGACCCATCGGTTACATCACTTTGAATCGCCCAAAGGTGATGAACGCACTCAATCGGCGGACTATTGAAGAACTTAACGCTGCGTTCCGCACGGCGAAGGAGGATGCTACGGTCAAAGGCATCATTCTGACCGGAGCTGGAGAGAAGGCCTTCATTGCCGGCGCTGACATCGAGGAGCTTTCGGCGATCGACGGGGAACTGGCAGGCGAATTCTCCGCGAAGGGCCAGGAGGTGCTCTTGTTCCTTGAGAAGCTTGGCAAGCCTGTGATTGCAGCGGTGAATGGCTCCGCCCTGGGAGCCGGTTGCGAAACGGCGATGGCGTGCACGATCCGCATCGCCGCAGAAAACGCGAAGTTCGGTCAACCTGAAGTCAAGCTCGGGATCATTCCCGGTTACGGCGGCACGCAGAGGCTACCGCGCCTCGTTGGAAAAGGCCGAGCTCTGCAACTGATCCTGACTGGTGATCTGATCGATGCGCACGAGGCCTACCGCATTGGGTTGGTGAATGAGGTTGTTGCTGCAGCGGACCTGATATCGCGCTGTGAGGCCATTCTCAAACAGATCGATTCCAACGCACCGCTCGCAATCCAGTACGCAATCGACGCGGTGAACGAGGGAGTTGATACAGACCTGAGTTCGGGGCTAAAGCTGGAGACAAAGTACTTTGCCTCCAGCTGCTGGGACCGAAGACAGGAGGGAAGGCACTTCTGCCTTCGTCGAGAAGCGTGCTCCGCAGTTTCAGGGTAAGTAACTGCAAGAAATACACCCTTCTGAAAGGACGATGTCGACAACTCGCGCAGCGCGCGATCCGAGTAATTATTGTGTCGAGCCTCACGCTCGCCTGAAGGACCCCTCGAGCTTTGAGTTGCTCGTCGACGCCTACCCACAGGTACCAGCTGGTGTCGCCGCTTTCCTCAGGGACGAGAGTTCGGCTCTTAGATGGTGCCATCTCTACGTGCCATCGTAGACGCGAAATCGCCAGATCACATCCAAGTAGATGAGGTCTTGGAATTCCCGGGAAGGAATATCGCTCTTGTCGTCCATTTGCAGAACGAACGTGCGTCTTTCGTGAATAGCCATTTGACCTTCGCCTCCAGGGCGGTCGGGCGCGATGGGCAATGCATATCTACCAACTCTCTGAGCGCCAGACGGTCTGTAGCCTCTTCAGGGAATGCTTCTTTGGATTGCCCTTTAATTAGGATAAGAAGGCGAGCGTGGAATGAGAGGGTTCCCTCTATACATATTTATGTAATTGAGTTTAGAAGGCCCTTTCGTTCAAGCGATGACTTCAAGATCCGACGTCCACGTAAGAGGCGAGACTTAACCGCCGCAACCGAAAGTCCTAACGCATCAGCAGCTTCCTGCAAGGTGTGGTCGTTGCCATAATAGGTAGTCACTACCTCCTGCATTTTCGGTGAAAGGCAATGAAGTTCCTTCCGAAGGAGGAGAATTATCTGTGCCCTTGCCAAGCGGCACTCAGGATCTGGCGCCTGATCGGCAATGTCCCAGGCTGGTTCGTCAGGGTCATACGGTTCCATATCTGCTTCTCGCCGAGCCTTCCTCCTTCGTATCACGGTTAGCGCGGCATTGATACCGATAGCGGTCATCCACGTAGAAAACTTGCAGGACTGACGAAATCTTCCCAGGTTCGCGTATGCGCGGACCAAGGTCTCTTGCATGGCATCTTCAGCATCCTCCTGATGTCGGACAATCGCAAGAATTCTTCGCCTGACAGTCTGAGCGTGTCGCCGGCACAGCTCAGCAAAGGCCTCGTGGTCACCCGACTGAGCTGCCCCAACAAGATCATCATCGGTGCGCAGTGTATTCAACAATGGATCGTCATGGCCGCGATGAGGCGACACGATCGGGAGTGGGGCTGTTTTGAACCTCCGAGCTTCGTTTCGAGTACGCGTTTTCGTTCTCTCCAGCTCCATGTTCGGCCCCTGACAGAAACAAAGTTCCCAGTGGTTGGCAACTCTCAAGATCTCTGTGGGCTTCCACGTCGTCCTTGAGGGCATACCAAAATCTGATTAATACTTCCAGTTCTTTGGCATGGCGGTGCAGTGTAAACGCATCCCATCTGCACCTGGCGTCTGAAAATCGAAGGGCGGCACTGGCTCACTGAAAGCAGCACATAGCAAATACTAGCGCCGCATGTTTGCCGTGAAAATTACATCTTCCTAGTACGCATCTGCAAGGTTGTGTCGAGGCTCGTCTATTGAGCGAAGCATGGGAACTCGGCGGATTACTAGGAAGATGTAATGGGAATCAACCCATGGGCCTCGTTACGATGCATCGATATGTGAGAGTCACGATCCTGCAGCGAGGGTTGATGGGAGTGTTCGATAGAAAGGTTGACGATGTTGCATTCGCCACGTCGTCGGTAACAAATGCGGTATCCATTGGAACTGACTTGCAACTCCGAAAGAATCTTTTAGAGAGGCTCCTTTCGGTCATATGTGATGTTTGTCCGGGAGAAGGTCCGGGGGCGTTGATCCTTACGATCAATCTCTTCATGCTGCTCGGGGCGTATTACCTTCTGAAGACGGTCAGAGAGTCGCTCATACTCGCCGAAGGGGGAGCAGAGGTCAAAGCGTACTCGTCCGCAGCACAAGCGATTATCTTGCTCGGCGTCGTGCCTCTGTACGGCTGGATCGCAACTCATCTGAATCGTAATCGGCTGCTGCGATGGACAACGCTGTTCTTCGCCTCGAACCTTTTCCTCTTCTTCTTCGCTGGCCAGGCCGGTGCTCGAATCGGTGTCGTGTACTACATCTGGGTTGGGATCTTCAATGTCTTCACCGTGGCTCAACTCTGGGCTTTTGCGACGGACCTTTTTTCTCTGGAGCAAGGCAAAAGACTGTTCCCGTTACTCGGTTCCGGAGCGTCGTCTGGAGCGGTCGCAGGGGCCTGGATTGCAGGACGATTGATCAACCCCCTTGGCCCTTACAAGATCATGCTCATCGCTGTCGCCGTCTTGTGTATTTGCGCTGCTCTGACGCGGCTGGCGGGCTACATCATCACGAAGCGTGGCGGAGAACTCGAGAAGAAGAAAGACCAGGAGACCCTGAGCAGTGAAGGCGGTTTTCAGCTTCTCATGCGAGATCGCTACCTGATGCTGATCGCAATTCTCACAGTTCTGCTCAATATAGTGAGTCTTTCCGGTGACTTCATCTTCGGCAAATTGCTCGTGGATCAGACAAATCATGTGGTTGGCACCGCGGCCTCACTCATGAAGGCGCGCAAGACTTACATCGGATCCTACTATGCCTCCTACTACGAGTGGACGAACGCGGTCAGCTTAATCATCCAGACATTCCTTGTTTCCCGCATCTACAAGAGATTTGGCGTGCGTGGGTCTGTGTTTGTCCTTCCGTTGATTTCAGTTGTCACCTTCACGACGATTCTCGCAAACCCAATTCTTCAGGTCGTGCGTGTTCTGAAGATCGCTGAAAACTCGACAAACTACTCCCTTCAGAACACTGTTCGGGCGGCCCTATTGCTCCCTACATCAAGAGACGCGAAATACAAAGCAAAGGCGGCGATTGAAACGTTCTGTGTCCGTTTCGGTGATGTGTTGCAGGCGGGAGTCATCTTTATCGGCACGTCACTCCACTTCGGTGTGCAGGCATTTGCGGGAATGACATTGGCGATGACTCTAGTGTGGCTCCTCGTGGCACTGAAGCTTTATCAGGAACACAAGAGAAGGGTGCCGGAGTTTCACTAATCCAGCGCAGTTGCCGATACATGATTAAAAATTTTACAACTCGTCTTAGCGACAGCTCATTTCCCATTCTTGTTCTGTCGTACTCGATTCTTATGATGCACTACGTCTTCAGCAGGGCGTTCAGAGATTCGTTACTGGGATCTGGACTATCGGTGTCCGAGCTTCCAGGGCTTACCTTCCTTGGTACATTGCTCGCAATCAGCCTGAGTCTGATCTGTTCCTTGTTCCTGCGATCGAATGCCAGGATTCATGTGATTCGATTTTTCTATCTGTTAAACGCTGTCGCCGAGCTCATCATTGCTTTCCAGTACCAGAACCATAGCTGGATGCTGCGAGCGTATTACATCGAAGTATCGGCTTCGACTGCGATCGGGTTGTCTTTGATCTGGGTATTGATCGGAGACTGGATGAGTAACTGCAACCACGGTAATACGAACAAGGTTCCTTCTGTTCTGATTTCCGGTACGGCTGCGGGAATGCTCGCCGGCTTCGGTTTGGTGTACCTGTCTTCGGCAAACGATCTTCGATCATCGTTGGTGATGCTTGCTGTCATGGACGTTTGTGTCTCTTCGCTGCTTCTCTTTCATAAGGACGGAAGTTGCACCTCTGCCGGCAAGAAGAAGTTTGAAGAATTGAACAAGGTACGGCGGAACTGGACGAGCGCAGTAGTTCGAATGCTGGTGATCGTTACGATCCTTGGAGCTTCGGCCTCTACACTGCTTGACCTTGTTTTCCGGGTGAGAGTCGCGGAGCATTACACCTCCCAGGCCGATCGAATCCACTTCATGGGCTCACTGCAAGGGTTTCTATGCCTCGGCGCATTGCTCTCACAGTTTGCGGTACGAAGACTCACGAGTGGTCCTTGGGCGAAGCGCTGTCTCATCCTCTACCCAGGCATCCTGACTGCAACCAGGAATATTCCCCCAGAAATTGCAACGACAAAGACCGACAAATCATATATCTGATGCGCGGGCGTTGAAGCTGGAGCAAGCGTGGACGGCTTCGTCCCTTGCGCTGCCAAGATGAAGTTCGTCAGAAGGGGCCATGCTGCGGCAATGCTACGGCAAATCAGACGTTGCGCACGGCGCGTCTGCATCTTTTGATTACCTCCTCCACCACACATGTCTCGACATCTACGAGTGTGAATGCCCCGACATAAGGTGTTGGTCTTTCTGTCAGTGCGCTACGTCGACAGCGTGATAGTAGCAATCGGGTGAAACGATCGAAATTACATGTTTCTATTAGCGATTGATCGAAGAAGGAAGAGCCTCGATCTATGTGATCGGTGTCGAAGCTTTTCGCCGTGACGGGGCTTTGATTACCTTTGGGACGAGCGAGGTGTGTGCTGTCGTATTGATGCAGCAGGTGCCCGCGTACGATATCCCCGGACTATCTAGTCACCCACGCGGAGGAATGGCAGAATTTCCTTCTATCGCTTCCGCGAAGCGATAGCCGATCCCTGGCTCTGTCAAGAGGTACTTTGGATATGCGGGATTGTCCTCAATCTTGAGGCGTAACTGTCTGACGAAGATTCGCAAATACTCGCGATCACTACCGTACTGTGATCCCCATACTGATCGTAGTAATTTCCTATGTGAGACCGGCTTCCCCGCATTCATCATCAGGTTATGAAGGAGTGCGAACTCCTTCGGAGTCAGATGGAGGGGGCGGCCTTTCTTCTGTACCAGGTGCCTCGAAGCATCAAGATGCAAATCCCCCACCCTGAATAGGAATTCTTCCTCATCGGAGTTATGAGTCGGTTTCAACGCGGCGCAGACTTGCGCGATTAACTCGTGGAACGGCAACAGATCTATCGAGTAGTCAAGGGCGACCGCCTCCGAAGACCTGCCTAGCGGGCCGTCACTGTCTCGCGGCGTATGGATAGCAACCAGAAAACTCGAAGCGATCTCACCTTCCACATGGCTGATGTCGACTCCTACAGTTTCCGGTTTACTACGCCCAAGCGCACCTTGGACCAGTGTCATTCCGATTGGGTGCTGAACTTCCGGCTTTCGTTTTCCGCTATTACGATTAGCGATGGTTTTGACCTTCCAGTTCATGGAGAACCCTGTGTGGATTGCGATTTTTAAAATCGACTGCCGTGCGATTCGAGTTCGTTGAGGATTGCTCGGCGGGCGGCGAGGACTCAGCTCCGGACGACCGCACTCTCGAAGTAATGCCACTTCTATTCAGGAATGTGCCTTTTCGTCCTCACCGATGACCAATGCAATTCAGCATAGTTTTGGTCAAGATAACGCTTACAATCTTGTTGCGCCATTACATGTTCATGTGGCAAGGGGACACCGCGGCCCGGCTGGCGGAGTTTCCTCCTCCCACCACAATGACTTCTTCGGAGTCGCACATCTGTGCCTCCATATGCGTCGCGTTGTAATAGACGCCCCCTGCCGGTGGACGCATCTGTGTCTTCAATGGGAAGTCGCGCATACTGCGCTCCCCGTGACGATCACTACGGTGCATGTCGTCTTAGCCTGTCTTGCTAATCGCGACGATACCTTCCAGCGCAATAAACATAGGCACATCCGGTTGCGAGGGTTCATAAAGAACCTCACCGGTTTGGACCGATAGAAGCTGGGCGACGGACCTAATACGGTCTGTCTGCTTCGGACTCAAATTGGGATTGTCTCGCATCGCACCCGCTCTTCACCCCGCACACGAGCGAGGAAACATAAAGGCTTCGACCTCATGGCGCAGAGTCTGTAAAGTGCAGAGACATGCATTCAAATGCAAATTTCTATTTGGCGTCCATCTGGGAGTCGCATCGCCTGCAACCGTGCAATATTCAAAGGACTCAAGGCCACTCCATCACATCTTTATGTGTGTTGTCGGTGTGCTCAGAGTTGAAATCGCCCGCTACGATAAACATGTAATGCCCTTATATTCCCCCACGTAATAGGCTCAACAGAACATTAATCGGAAGATATGCACGAAAATCCGCTTGGCTCTTGCCGTGAAAATCCTTCCTGTGAAATAACCCCCGCGTGACGAAAATGATCGATACGTCTGTTCTGGCTGCCTTCCTTGAGTACTCTCCGAATCCCACTTGGTTGGCAGATTCCGATGGCCGTTGTATCTACGCAAATCAAGAGTTGAGAGAAATCGCAGCCCTGAGCGCGGCTCAGCTTGGAAACTTGAATTGGCTGGAACTTGTAGCGGAAGAGGACAGACAAATGTCTTCCGGATTGTGGCAGGAAGCGAGGATTCATCATCAGCCCTATCGCGCTCGCTTCACTCTCCGTGCCAGAGATTCTGCACGAGGCGGTGCGGCAGATGTTGTTGGAACGGAGCATATAGCTCCCGACGGCTCCGAAGCGTGGCTCTTCACCGCCGTCGTCTCAGCATCGTGCGGCAAAGCGCTTCCGTCTGTCGAGGCTAATCTTCAAGTGACACTGAATGCTCTTCCGGCTCAAGCTTGGTACGCTCGAGCCTCGGGGGCTCTGGCGTTTGTCAATGGCGCTACGGCGGATTACCTGGGCCTTCCATCAGATCACCGGCTTCGGTTTGCTGCAGATTTCGAAGCACCGTGGGACGCACATTTGATCTTTCTGCATCCTGAGGATCACCTCAGCTCAAGCAAAAATTGGGCAGAACAAATGCAAACGGAACGCCCGCGAGATGATCAGTTCCGCATATTGGGAGCAAACGGAAAATACCGTTGGTTTCTAACGCGAGCGGAGCCTCTCAGGGATTCGGATGGTCAGGTTAAGTACTGGGTTGGCGTGAACATCGATATCGATGACAAAAAACGAGCGAGCGAGGCTCTCGACGAAGCGCGGGAGCGAATCGGTCGTGCTACACAGTCCGCAGCAATTGCCGAACTCTCGGCGTCCCTTTCTGACAAGATTGTGCAGCCACTAGCGGCTGTCGTAGCCAACGCGCGAGCAGCGCTCAATTGGCTTTCCTCTGACAACCTCAACATCTCCCAGGCAAATGCCGCACTCGAAGGAGTGGTTCGAGATGGAATGTCCGCTGGCAATATCGTTCACGAAATGCGTCAATTCTTCGATAATCGTCGGCCCAGACCACGAGCAATCGATCTAAAGATTTTGATTGAGCAGGTGCTAAGCCTTCAGGCCCCGGACGTTCGAAACAAGGGAATTGAAATTGAATGCGAATTGAATCCCGATCTTCCGGCCGCCTTCGCAGATGCTGCCCAGATTCGCCACGTGCTGTTCAATTTGGTGGTGGACGCCTGCGAAGCCATGTATCGATTTGAGGAACCGAAGAAGCTAACTTTGAGAACTGGTTTCACCGACGATCACGTTAGCCTCGAAGTCGAAAACAACGGTGGTTGTATCACAAGTGTGGAACATATGCTTAAAGCGGTTGTTGCGGATGGGTCAAGGGGGGCAGTAGTTGCCTTAGCAATCAGTCGTTCCATCATCGTGGCACAAGGGGGCACGCTCGAAGCTATTCGACGAGAAGGAGGAGTGACATGTGTCCGCATCGAGCTACCTCGCTTCAGCCCGCTGCAGGCCGCGGCCCCGTCACGTCACGGCAGCTAGAGACATGGAAACCTCAAACCGAACCTGGGACATGGGAATTCCTGCATCTCGGCTGTGGATCGGACCTGGGCAGGCAGGACTCATCAGAAAAATCGGTGCCTTGCGCTGAGTCCGTCAATCAATCCCCGATTGTGTAAAGTCGATGACGACGGACCTGACACGCGCGATCCTGGAAGGAACTTTGAAGCCTTCGCCGTTCCATCTCGCTTTTCGCACGGAGGACGATCGGGGGACTTATCTATCGGAGCTGTATAGTTTGCCTTTGAAGAATTATGTGCCCCTGAACCAATACACGAATATGTAATGGTTTCTGAACGCTGCCATTTCTATGATGGCAGGATGTTTGAGCTTCGGCGTGGAGCGAATTTCCGAACTGAAGAGAAGGCAATGATGTGGATTGACATTGCGGTAGCCGTGCTGCTATCTCTCCGCATAACCCTGTTCAGACCGGTGCTTCCGCAGCTAGTGGATCAGGATCATGTTGCCTGGGTACCAGAGGAAAAAGATGAAGGGCAGGACTGACTCTTCGTTGTTGCTGAGAAATAAAGGGACATTCCCCTCGAAAGTTCTGTCAGGAACGCGGGATTTCGCAATTACATATTTATGTAATCAATGATTTGATCGTGAGTCAATGACTTAGGCGTGCCTTGTCATTATAATCTCTCACAAAGGTGCGCTTATAAGCGGTGCGCCGTGCACTTTGAGGTTTGGGAACAATGACGCGCGCAGCTATCAGTAGCCCACTCTGGGAGGGGATCGTGCCGTCAACCGAAATGATCTACATCGTTGATGATGATGCCAGTGTTGTAAACGCTCTCTCATCGCTCCTGCGGGCCAATGGCAAGCAGGTTCAAATATTTACTTCAGGACAAGCTTTCCTTGACTTCAAGCGCCAGGACTCCTGCGCGTGCCTGATTCTCGATTTGAGAATGCCAGGATTGAATGGATTGCAGGTGCAAGAGTCGATAGGCGCCCAGACGACAATCCCCGTCATCTTTATTACCGGACGCGGCGATGTTCCGTCCACTGTCACAGCGATGAAGGGAGGAGCGATGGACTTCCTCACCAAGCCTATTGACGAGGCGGTACTACTTGCCTGTATCGAAAGAGCGCTCGAACAGGATCGGAAACTTCGATTGGCCGCATTAGAACGGAATAGTCTACTCGCACGTTACGGATCGTTGACTCCAAGGGAACAACAGGTGTTACCGCTGCTGACACGTGGTCTTTTAAACAAGCAGGCCGCCTGGGAATTAGGAATCACGGAGTATACCGTGCAGATACATCGTGGGCACATAATGCGGAAGATGGGAGCCGATTCTTTCGCGACCCTGATTAAACTAGCCAGCAAGCTAAATCTCGAGTCTTTCAGAGCATCCTAGATTGCAGGGAATGATTTTCTATGGATCGTACCAGAGGGGCGGAGGTTTCAATGGGCATGCAGGCCCGAACGATCGCAGTCATTGATGATGATCTCCGAGTTCTCGAGTCGCTGATAAACTTACTGGCCTCTTCCGGATATAACGCTGAAGGCTATGGCTCGGCAGAGGAGTTTCTCGAGTCAGACGGTCTGCAAAAGAGCTCTTGCGTCATCACGGATGTGGAGATGCGGCAGATGAGCGGTCTGGGCTTGCTTCAACACATTAACAGTACTGCTAGCTCATTGCCAGTCATTATCGTCACTGGAAAGCCTTCTGAGAAGTCGGAATTGTTCTACCTTGAAAAGGGAGCAGTCGGCTTCTTCCGCAAACCGGTTGATGGCGATGCCCTGATTGACCTTCTAAAGGGAGTTTGTGAAGGATAAATCTCGGATTTATCTGCGCCACGTCGCTCGTTCGTAGACTTCGCGAAGTTACGCCCTGCACTTCAGCGCGAATCGTTCAGGCGATTCTGCATACTGCTCCAAAGTAACTGATTTGATTTGGTCAATGCTCTTATTCTGAGCTTTGCCTCAAAGCTCTTCTTGTACTCCTGATCCCAGCCAACTCAGCGGCAAGTCTTTCGCCAGTAGACGCGTTAAAGGAAGAGGAACTGGACGTTGACGTTAAGGGATGCTAAAGCGCCACGAAGAAAAGAATGTGGGGATTACTCTTGCGGTAGCCATCGACCTTTAAGGGTGAACTAACATTTAAATGCAAAGTCAATATCTTGTTCACCGTATTTCTCTACAAGTTTCTTTACAAACGCTCGGCTCGCTCTAAAGACGCTGGCAGATGCAAATAGCCTGATCCGATTCACTAGCGATACATCGCAACAGTCTCATCAAGTTTTCCAGACTTCGCGAAGGAGGCTGTTGCGTAGCAA
Source organism: Tunturiibacter lichenicola (assembly GCF_051013355.1). Taxonomy (GTDB): domain Bacteria; phylum Acidobacteriota; class Terriglobia; order Terriglobales; family Acidobacteriaceae; genus Edaphobacter; species Edaphobacter lichenicola_F. The sequence continues at coordinate 4,784,951 of NZ_CP132944.1, forward strand.
ACCGTTCCTGACGTATGAACTCTGAGTATTGATCTTCGCGCTGAACCATTCGCGATTGCTCAGCTCTCGCTGAGGCAGACTTCGTTGTAGGACGAAGTTGTTAATGACCGGAGTTGTAGCGCAGATTACGGACCCGCCGAGCGCAGTCAAATACTGATTAGGTCTTATCCATGGAGTTCATACCTGCTTTGATGTCAGAACCGTTTGGTACTGACATTCTATTGCGGCATCTGGCCGAGCGCTCTCTTCAAGTCTGCCTCGGCCAATGAGAGGCCGCAACTTGCTTCCACCAAGGATGCGGTAGCGCTCGCGAGGTCAGCGTGACTTTGATTGCGGACGGAACTGAGCGTCGCAGTCTGCTCAAACTGTCGATCGGCAAGCCTGGCTGCTTCTGTTCGGACCTTCACGACTTGTCCGGCAACATCAACCATCTGCCTGAGTTCGTCGACTCTGTCGTAAATGCCTTGCACCTGAATATCAATCTCAGACTGCACCTTGTCCAAGGCAACTTCCGCAGAGCGCACTTCGCTCTGCGCCTCCCGAACTTTGGCTTCGCGCCGGCCGCCATCGAAGATGTCGTAGCTGAGCGAAAACCCGAATGTTCCGAAGTTATGGACGAGAAACGGCACTCCACTCTGGTAACTGTACCGGGAGAGCGCTGTCACATCGGGGATGTAGGCATCCTTGGCCGCGGCGAGTCCCGCTCGGGCCTTAACGAGAGTCTGTCGAGCCGCTCTGATGTCCTGGTTGTGTTCGAGCGCGATCCGTATCGCGTCAGCCCGTGTTGGAACGTCAAGCGCAACAGGGGCCGCTCCAGGATCCAGATCAACGGGGGTATTGACTGGGAGTCCAAGAATGTCCGCCAGCTGACGCCGAAGGTCGTTTCCTTGCAGGCGTAAAGTCAAGCTCTCCTGCTGTGCCTCCAGGATGGTTGCTTTGCTCTGAAGAGCCGATATTTCAAGGGCGTTTCCCCTTGCCACGTCGCTCCGGTTTTCCTCATCCCTGATTTGGGCTGAGGCCAACTGGTCCTGAGATGCCTTCAGCTTTTGTTGGTTGATCAAAATGTTGTAAAAGAGCTGGCGGACTTGCAGCGCAATCGCATCCTGCGTTTGATCAAGCTGTGTTTTCGCGACAAGCAGATCCTGCTTTGCTGCAACGTTAGCTTGGTGGATGCGAAACAGCTGAGTAAGGGGCTGCTCTAAACCCACTCCCCCTATATACCAAGTGGCAGAGCCTTGATCGATAAAGAGCGGCTTCGATGGTACTGGTCCGGTTGATGGTGAACTCCCAAATGCGCCTGCTGGTATTGCAACGCCTTCTAATTCGGTCACGTGGAGAACACTGCCACTCGTCTTGATTTGAGGCAGATAGTTGGATCTTGCTTCGTCTTTTTTGCTTTGCATCTGCTCGACGGAAAGACTGCGAAGGCGAACAGAATGATTTTGCTTCAGAGCAAGACTGATCGCCTGCTCAAGTGTTAATTGCATCGGGTCCGCAGAGGATTGTTGTGCCACTGAAGTCGCAATGAACGTCGAGCCCAGGAGTGCCAAGGGCAGGCACAGCTTGGCTGCTGCACGAAATTCTCGCCGTGCGGCGGGGGCTGATGTCATAATCTGTCCCCCTTCATGGAGTGTGCTTCTCATTTAGCCTCCACTGGTGCAGCAGTGACCTGCCGATACTGAGTTGGCACTGTTCGACGCTTCATACCATCCGATCCGTCCGCCAGAACGATCAAGCGACCAATGCATGTCGCAATCAGTGCGTAAAGGAGCCCGCCGGCAACTCCAAGCACCCGGCGTATTGTCGCTGCCGGGCGACCATCTTGCGTGTTGGCATCAGGACCTGTCATTGATCGCCATCCTATCGTCCTCCAGCCTTGCCGGTACGAACCGTAACGACTGCCGAGAATCCAGGCCGGAGCCGATCGAGATAAGGCTGTCCCGGAAAAAACACAATTTTGACAGGTACTCGCTGAACGACCTTGGTGAAGTTTCCAGTTGCATTGTCAGGCGGCAAAAGAGCGAACTGAGAACCGCTGGCGGGAGAGAGTTGCTCGACCCTCCCGTAAAACACTCGGTTTGGGAAGGTATCGATCCGAACATCTGCTGTGTCGCCAACTCGCATATTGGTGAGTTGTGTTTCTTTGAAGTTTGCCAGCACCCAGATTTCGCTCTTAACCAGATCAATCACTTGTGTTCCAGGACCGACCAATTGCCCGGCAAGGGCGTGACGTTCCCCGACTGTTCCATCCGTCGGGGCCGCGATTCGCGTGTACGCCAAATTCACTTGAGCGACGATAATAGCGGCCTTCTTCGCCGCTATATCAGCTTTGTAAACATCATCTTTTGTGTTCAGCGCCTCCCGTTGGCGCCTCGAAGCCTCAAGTTGACTTTGGCTCGTGGCCAGGGCTCCCTCGGCACGCGCAAGATCCGCTTTACGCCCGTCAACCACGCCGCTGAGCTGGCCCTGCTGAGCGGTAGCCGTTTCCAATTGCTGGTGAGTTGCCGCCCTCGAGTCAAACAGAGCCTGCTGACGATGCAACTCAGTCATAGCACGATCAAGTTCGGGTGAGGCCGAAGCAATGGCGGCTTTGGCAGCGTTGATAGCAGCCTCTGCCTGGAGGATCCCCGCCTTCGCTCCGTCGATTTGTGCATCCTGTATTCTCTTCGCCGCTTGATTGTCCGCCAGCGAGGCTTCAGATGCGGCGAGGGTAGCCTGGGCTTGACTCAAAGTCGCCCGATAATCGTCGTCGTCGAGCTCGATGAGAATCTGGCCCGCCTTAACGCTCTGGTAGTCATTGACGTTCATCTTGCGGACCGTCCCGGAAATCCGCGTGCTCAAAGGCGTCATGTCCGCTCTCAGGTAGGCGTCGTCCGTTACCTGGTCGTGACGGTTTCCTTGCCATCCCGTCAAGTGTCCGGCGATGGAGAAGAGTAGACCCGCAGCGACGAGCACGACGATCAACGGTATGATCAAGGATTTTTTACTCATCCGTAAAGCCTCCGAAGCCTAGATTAATTTCGACTGAAATACTCGCCGCTCTCGACCGCCCGCTCAATGCACGCCGAGCACGCTGCAGGGAGCTTCCTGGGCGAGGTCATAGACGGAACTCCAAAGGCGGGATAAATAGAAGTCGTGCTGATGAAGGCCAATGACAAGCAGATCGGCGCGTTCCTCTTTGAGGAAATGAAGTATAGCCTGCACCTCCCGCCCCTCTATGATCGAGCCCTTCGCGTGAACTCCATGCTCATGGGCTAACAGCGATGCCTTCTGATGCAATTCACTTTGGGTTCGCCGCCGGTCTTCCATCATTGCGTTGGGAACAGTTGGATCGACGATGATGGTAAACGAGCTGTAGGCGGGAAGATCTCCCAGGATAGACACCGTTGCGAGTTCCGCACTGGTGACTCGCGCGAGTTCAATCGCTGTGCGTAGCGCACGCTGCGACTCCGGTAAATCATTCAAAGCAACAACGATCTTGGAGAACATAAAGCCATTCAAGTGGAATCGACACGGATTTATCGTATTGTTTCAACTCGAATAGCCGCTATTACATATTTCTGGTAGCTCTCGTATGTCCTTGAAGAATGGACGAAAATAGCGGCACGGAAGATGGCCATTTCATCTAGGTCTGGCCTAAGCGTCCATATACATCTGATCCGCGAAGTCCTAAGTATCTCCCGCCGAAAGAGCATCACCTATTTACAGGACGAAGTGGCGTTTCTTTCATGTGAAGCGAAGAACAACCTGACTCGGTGCACGATTCACTCAACCCGCCACTGGCAAGAACGCTTGATCAACCATGACGAAAAAAACGTGCGATCGTGCCGCAGCTCTCATCTATAAAGGATATGTAATTTGTCGGGGACCTGTTGGATTGTTAGGATAACGTTGTTCGCCGGCGGGAGTGGCTCTTGAATAGTAAAAACTGTCTTAGCTCGCCACCATCAAAATGGTAAACGCATCGCAGAGGCCACATTGATGGTCTCTGTGTAGGTCTGGCATTTGGACAGGATGCCGCCCGGGATGTAGACAAAGCTGCAACCAAGACCGGTGATGCTGTCAAGCATGGGGCTAAGAAAGCCGGCAGAGCCACGAAGACTGGCGCCAAAGACGCTAATCATGGAGTTGAGGTTACGGCCAAAGACGCCGGGAAGGTCTCAAGACCGATACAGAAAAGACCGGCGACGACGAAAAAGGCGGCTACCAAGTAGTCAAAAAAATGATTGCCTGCAACCCGGTGAGAGCAACTTGGCCCATCAGGATTTTAAATGTAAATTCAATGCCGAGAATCGTTGGACGTGGAGCTAGCGAACCTCGGGTTTTGACAACATGGGCAACGCTACATTGAAAGTGGCACCGTCGCGGTCAGGATTGTTCTCTGCCCAGAGTCGCCCACCATGGGCTTCGACGATAGATCTTGAGACGGTCAGACCAATGCCCATGCCTTTTTCCTTGGTTGTCATAAAGGCATCGAATATCTTTTCGGTGTCTACGAGTCCCGGGCCACTATCGATGACCTGGACTATGACCTCGCGTTTCTTTGCGATAAAGGCTTTCAGCAGAATCTTGGCTGTATTTGCACTCCCTCTTGTTGCTTCAATGGCATTTGAAATTAGGTTGATCAATACTTGCTGAATTTGAATACGGTCGATACAAATTGACGGCAGACTACCTTCGATGGACAGGTCAATTTGAACCTCGCGCTTGTTGGGGTCTTCATGGATGAAACGTAGAGACTCTCGAATGACGTCCAGAACGCTCTCGTCCCTCTTCTTATGTGGTTCGCTTTTAAAAAGAGCACGGATACGCTGCATGGTCTCATCGGCTGAGCGGATATCTCTTAAGATTCGCTCAATCGAGGCGTTTGTTTCGCTTAGATTGGGCGGATTGGCTGCCAACCAACGCTTGGCAGCTTGAGCATTTCCAAGCACAGCCATAAGCGGCTGGTTAAGTTCATGAGCAATCGATGCTGATAGCTCAGCTACGGTTGCGATCTTCGATGCTCGGCTAAGCTCTACACGCGTATCCCGAAGGTGGTCTTCTGCTCGTTTCCGCTCGTCGATGTCAATTGAGAGGCCGTACCACCGCAAGATTCGGCCGTGAGGATCACGCAAGGGTTCACCCATTACGTGATGCCATCGGTACTTTCCATCTGCGCGTCGCGTGCGGTGTACTGAGGTGAACGAATCTCCAGTTTCGATTGCACGGAAGAATATCTTCGCGAGCTCTTCTCGATCATCGGGATGAATGACGCTCATCCAGCCGCGATTAACGAATTCTTCGAAGGGAGCACCAAAATATTCAAGAAATCTTTTAGAAAGATGCGCTGGCTCCCCTGTCGGCAATAATGACCAAAGCATTGAGGGGATTGTTTCGATAATGTCAACGAGCTCACGCTCTCGCATCTGAAGAGCGTGTTCAATCTCCTTCAATGCATCGATGTTCGTAAGAGTCCCGTACCACTTAACAACATTTCCCCCATCATTACGGAGAGGGAGACTACGATACAGGAACCAGTGATAGGTTCCATCCGCGCGCCGGCAGCGCAGTTCATGCTCGACGGGCGCTTCGGCGGCCAATGCTGCCCGCCATTTGGCCACCACTCGATCAAAGTCTTCGGGATGTATCGCGTCCCCCCACCCCCAGCCCGTCCCCTGTTCTCTGGAGAACCCCGTGTAGTCCAGCCAACTTTGGCTTATGAAATCGACCGATCCGTCGGGCATAGCGGTGCCCACAAAGGCGGGGATTGCCTCAACGAGAGCCCGAAGCTCTCTCTCGCTGAGCCGGATTTTCTCTGCCGCCGTTTTTGCCTCGGTAATATCGATGACCGCTCCGGCGAACTCGATGTCGTTGGAGTCGGCTCTCAAAGGCCTCGCCAGAACGTGAACATACTTGACGCGATTGTCGGGGAAGAGCAAACGATACTCGTAGTCAATAGCGTCGCCGCTTGTAGAAGCTCGTTCTACAGTTTGAAGAACGAAACTACGGTCTTGAGGGTGAACGCGGTCCACGATCATGTCGAGCGTGATTTTCACCGCCGGATCATATTCGAAGATGCGATAGGTTTCGTCCGACCACACATGCTCTTCGCAGCCTGGCCTCCAACCAAAGCTGCCGGTGTGACTCAGCCTTTGAGCTTCTGCCAAATAGGCTTCGCGACGCCGGAGTTCCTGGGTAAGGAGTTCGTGCTCTGTTACGTCTATGGCGCTGCCTACGATCCGTTTCAGAGATCCGTCTTCTATAACAGGGGCTCCTACACAACGAATATGCCTCACCTCGCCGTCAGGTCGCACAATACGCTTGGTGACATCGCATCCCAATCCTTCGACAAGCATTTTCTTGATCAGCGATGCCATGAACTCACGATCGTGCTGATGAATGCGTGCCAGGTATTCCACAAGGGTAGGGGGAGGCTTGCTGGGATCAAGACCATATATCTGAAAGAGCTCGCGCGACCAGTGGCCGAAACATCCTGTAGGCTCGAAAACCCAGCTGCCAATATGCCCTAGACGTTGCGCTTCTGCTAGGTAGAGTTCATTTCTCTGTAGCAATTGGGCGCGGATGTGAAGTTCTTCTTCGGCCTGCTTGCGTTCCTCGATCTCGATGCTCGATCCAACCCACTGGACCACAACTCCATCAACGTCACGTCGTGGCACCTTGCGATGGAGCATCCAACGATAGGCCCCATCAGCTCGCCGTACTCGTACGGCTGTTTCGAAGCGCTCTCCTGTAGCGATCGACTCTCGCCACCTCTGCACAAAACTATCGGCATCTTCAGGGTGAATCCAGGAAATCCATTTCCATCCCAACAGACTCTTCGGCGGCTGCCCAACGAAATCCAACCAGGTCTGATTGAAGAAATCGAGGTAACCATCCGGCCGTGCGGTGTGGATCATCGCAGGAGCCGAGTCGATGATCTGGCGAAGATTCAAGTCTTGATCGTCCACGGAAGTATTCTCGGCTGCTCCCATGGTGCAGATGGTACACCCAGAAGGATTCAACTATAAAGGCGTAAGCCAGACTGCGCGAATGGAGGGCACAGTCTGATCAAACCGCGGGGATTGGATGTTCAGCCGGTGCGACGACGATTCTCCTGATATACCAGAAAGATGTAATGGACGCTGAGGCAATGGCCCACTACATTGAATCGCAGAATAGGTAACTGTAATTGGGCGATTGAGGCTTACCAGCTTTTGTAAGTCTGCGGAACCGCTGCAATTTGAATCGTAAGTCCACCTTCGGACATATTTAGCTGATCGAGCGAGCTTGATTTGGAACTGGTCACTCCGCAGCTATTTACGAGGAATCCGGGGAGGCAATTGTGATGGGAGGATTTCAACATTGGAATTTTAGAATCTTGGGTTAGCCTTGGCACCCGCGATTTTCGCCGCACTTGGCGCCACGCAAGGCTCGATCTCGATGGGTCATTTTCCGCAGCCGGGCCAGGCGGTGGGAGAAGCAGTAGGGTTTGGGAACCACTATGGAAGGAGGGCTATTTATGAAGTGGGCGGATGCCGGACCCCGAAGGGATTCTCACGGCTAACGAAAGGTCCGGAAGGCCACAGGCGACATTATGGACTTCACGAAGCCCTAAGTTAGGGGGAACTCTCACTGGAGATCGATTAAATCCAAGGTATCGAATAGATGCAAGACGCGGTGAAAAATCTACTCTTGGTTCTCGTGACACTCTTCCCCATTGTGGATCCACTCGGAGGTAGTCCTTTTTTCCTGGCGCTGACTAGAGAATACTCGCCGGAAGAGCGAAAAGCATTGTCCTGGCGCATTGCAATCAATAGTTTTTTCTTGCTGGTTGCGACGTATTTTGTCGGTACTTATGTGCTCGCCTTTTTTGGGATTTCGCTGCCCGTGGTGCAGGTCGGCGGAGGTTTGATCGTCATCGCGACAGGATGGACGTTGCTGAAGCAGCGAGACGACGAAAAACAGGAGGTACAGAAAACCGTCCAGCCCCAGGACTCAATCCGTCGGGCGTTCTATCCCTTGACATTGCCACTGACCGTAGGCCCTGGATCAATCTCTGCGGCGATCACACTGGGTGCGAACGCCGCTCACCATCATGCATACCATCCTTTGACAATTTTGGCGGCACTCATTGGATTGGTATTGATAGCAATTAGCATTTTGCTCTGCTATGGATTTGCCGACCGGGTGGCGCGAATCCTGGGAGCAACGGGGATGACAGTGATCACACAATTGTCGTCTTTTTTCCTGGTTTGTATCGGGGTGCAGATTGCATGGAACGGGATTAAAGCATTGTTGGAGTCAATGACGCTGCACGTTGGCTGATCAAAGACCGGAGCGCTCAAATTCAGCGACTATGATTGGGGTGTTCGTATGATCGAGGATGACAGAGGAGGCACGACGAACCTCTTAGATCGTAAAAATGCATGGACCGATGCGAGCGGCGCGCTCCGCATACAGATCAAGAAGAAATCGGGTATGTGGTCGTGTGCAGAAATATTCTTAAATCGCGCTCTCGGGTACAGCACATACTCGGTAACAGTACGTGATATTTCTCATCTAGAGCCTACTACGGTCTTCAGTATGTTTAGCTTCGACGAACCCAAGCGGCACTTTCGCGGAATTTACGTTGAGGTCGGCCGCAGGGGTGACGTTGGGAGTAAGAACAATGCAGAATATGTAATTCAACCGTTCTACAATAAGTCAGAAGTCACCAAGCGCGGACGGGCACGACGCGTTTTGGTGTTGCTGAGCTTGCTGCTCGTAGCGCAGCTTCCCTCGGATCGTGACGGAGATCGATGATGTCGCGCCGGCACTTAATCGCACACACCACAACATTGTCGGCGCTGCTAGCGTACTTTGTGCTGACCGGATGTCGCTCTTCATCAAAAAATCCAGTTCCGACAGTTGCTTTCAGCAAGGTCCCCGCCGCCTATCAAGAGGATCCCTATAAGACAGACATATTCGAACGTGATTACAAGACAGGCACAATCGAAGGTCGTGCCATAGGAACTCGCCCAGCGCAGCGAATAGTGGTATACGCAAAGACGGATGGACGATGGGGCGTGTGCCGGCAATCAGATCAGCCGTTTACGAATATCGAAACTGACGGCAAGTGGAAAGCCGCGGTCCACCTGGGAATAGAATATGCGGCTCTGCTGGTTGATCCAACCTACAGTCCGCCTGAACAAACTGAATCGTTACCGGTCATCGGCAACGGCGTGGTGGCGCTGGCGGTCGTGAACGGAGAAGGTCCAGCGCCGGTACTCCCGCCGCCCAAGACATTGGACTTCAGCGGTTATGAGTGGACGGCGAGCAGCGGGCCAATTTTTCACGCTGGGTCAAGAAACTTTTTCGATCCAGCGAACGTTTGGACAGACGAAAAAGGAGCACTGCATCTTCGCATCTCTGGGAGCCCGGGAAAGTGGAATGCGGCAGAGTTGAAGCTCACGCGCAGCCTGGGATATGGAACGTACCGGTTCCAGGTGCGCGACACCTCTCATCTCGAACCTTCTGCTGTTCTAACGCTAGTCACATGGGACGGCGCTGGCACAGAGAGCAACCGGCGCGAGTTGGACGTTGAATTCGGTCATTGGGGATACCTTGATAATGACGACGTACATTATGTTGTGCAGCCTTACTATGTTCCAGCTAACATTGTTACCTTTCGGGCGCCGCCGGGTGCCTACACTCACTCCTTCCGCTGGGAACCAGGGCAAGTGACATTTGCGACGGTGGCAGGATCGAGCAAAGCTGGTGGTGGCCGAGTCATCAACCAGCACGTCTTTACCTCCGGTGTGCCTTCTCCGGAAAGCGAATCGGTGCGCATCGCCCTGTATGTATTTCATCAGGGGCATATTCCCCTAAAAAGCGAAAATGAGGTCATAATCGACAAATTCGAGTACCTCCCGTGATCCGCTGGTTGAAGCAAACTCGATGGACCCTTATTGGCATTGTGCTAGCAGGCCTTGCCGCCGATGCACGTGCACTCGATCCTAATCGTCTGCCTTCGCAGTACGTACGCGAACAATGGACCACCGACACCAGGTTTCCCGGAGGCGCGGTCAACGGAATCGCGCAAACCGCAGATGGATACCTCTGGATTGGAACCGAGAGAGGTCTGATACGTTTCGACGGCTTTAATTTCAGTCCTGTCTCTTTTCCTTTTATCGACACCGCTTCGAACGTTCCCATACTGCAACTGCTTACGGATGCTGGCGGAAACCTGTGGATTCGTCCACAGGGCGCCGATCTGGTACGCCAAAAGGATGGCAAGTTTGAGAGTGTCAGACATGGTCAAGACGCAATTACCGCTTTGTCAAAAGATAACAACGGCGGAGTACTGGTTTCGAGCATTGACCAGGGTACATTCCGTTACATGGCGGACGACGTTCAGAAATTGGGGCCCTCTTCGCCGCCAGTGATCTCCATGACAGAAACAGCCGAAGGCAAGATTTGGATAGGCACACTCGGCGATGGCCTCTTTTTTCTTTCGGGCGGTCGAGCTACCCAGATCAACGCAGGATTGCCCGACCGAAAGATAAATTGTCTGCTGGCGATCGGTAGTGACGAGTTGTGGGTCGGCACCGGCACGGGCTTGTATCGCGGAAACGGCACAGGCTTTAGTCGGCTCGAATTGCCGTCGTTCCTGGGTAATGTCCAGGTTTTGAGCCTCCTGCGTGATCGTGACTCGAATGTCTGGGTGGGTACGACGCGCGGGCTACTGCGCATCAATGGAAAAGGCGTTTCGTTCTCCGAAGAAATTGAGCTTCGCGGAGATGGCGGTATTAACGTTCTGTTCGAGGACCGCGAAGGGAATCTCTGGGTCGGAGGTGGGCGCGGGCTAGGCCGCATTCGGGACAGCGCGTTCGTAACGTATTCCTCTGTCCGCGATCGTCGTTTCGAACACAATGGCCCCGTATATGTCGACCCGGAGGGCCGCACCTGGTTCGCTCCCGCTCAAGGTGGGTTGTATGTTCTCCAGAACGGCCGCCTTCAACCCGTTACATCGATACCACCACATGAGGTCGTCTATTCCATCAGTGGACGGGCAGATGTTGTGTGGGCCGGACGTCAACGCGGGGGACTGACCCGTATACGATTTCGCAACGGTGCGACAGAGAGCCAGAGTTATACAGAGGCAAACGGACTGGCCCAAAACAGTGTCTATGCTGTCTATGCGGGCCGCGATGGCTCTGTGTGGGCCGGCACACTAAACGGCGGCGTCAGCAAATTCAAAGATGGGCACTTCACCACGTACACGACGACCAACGGCCTCGCTTCGAATACCGTCTCGTCCATCCTCGAAGCCCGTGATGGTGCAATGTGGTTTGCCACACCTGGCGGGCTGAGTTCTTTTTCAACCGGCCAATGGAGGACCTATACAACGGCGGAGGGTTTGCCTTCGTCAGAGGTGAATTGCCTTTTTGAGGATTCATACGGAACTCTCTGGAGTGGAACATCTGCTGGTCTTGCCTCTTTTGTCTCTGGTCATTTTAGAGTTCCTAATGAGTCGCCCGACCTTTTGTGCGAACAAATCTTCGGAATGGCGGACGACAAGAGTGGAAGGTTTTGGATCGCGACCTCACATCATGTTTTGCGCGTTCAGCGCGACAAACTGGTAAGTGATGTTGTAAAGGCTGTCGATGTTCACGAGTATGATCGGGCCGATGGTCTCGCCAGCACTGAAGGGGTGAAGCGGAGCCGATCGGTGGTCTCGGATTCAGCGGGTAGGATCTGGTTTTCACTCAGCAGTGGCTTGTCGGTTGTTAATCCATCCCAGATCAATGACAATTCCGCTCCCGCGTTGCCACACATCGAGGCGATCACCGCCGATAACAACATCGCAAATCTCGGGGGCGTCGTTAAGATTCCTCCATCTCCCAGGCGAATCACATTTGAGTACACGGGGCTGAGTCTCATGGCTCCCGGGCGGATTCGCTTTCGATATCTTCTCGAAGGTTTCGACAGTAGCTGGAGCCAGCCGGTTGCAGCGCGAGAGGCTGTTTACACGAACCTTGGGCCCGGCCCCTATCGATTCCGGCTAGTTGCCAGCAACAGCGAAGGGTTGTGGAACGGACCAGAAACTGCAATCGCTTTGAACGTCGCGCCGGCCTACTATCAAACCTACTGGTTCCGGCTGTCGTGCGTAGCTGCGTTTTTGGCGTTCCTTTGGGGGCTGCATCAACTCCGAGTGCGACAGTTACGGCGTGAGGAAAGAAAACTTAGCGAAGCCATTGAGACCATTCCTGCGATGGCGTGGATCGCTGGACCCGATGGGAACGTTCAGTTTGTGAATCGACGGTGGGTTGACTATACCGGCCTGTCCCAGTTAGGAAAAGCGGAAGAAATTGGTGAAATTGCCATTCATCCAGAAGATTTAGATCGAATTGTACGGCGAACGAGGGCGTGCTTTGCCAGTGGTGAGCCGGTTGAGGTGGAGATTCGCTTTCGCGGCACCAACGGGGAGTATCGATGGTTTTTGGGCCGCGCCGTGCCGCTGAGGGACAAACGCGGAAAGGTCATTAAATGGCACGGTGCTGCGACCGACATTCAAGATCGGAAGCGTGCGGAACAGCTACAGACCGACCTTGCCCACACGAATCGGGTTAGCATGCTCGGAGAACTCGTTGCCTCCATCTCGCACGAACTCGCACAGCCCATCACGGCCACAACGAATCATGCCAAGGCATCCTTGCGATGGCTTCAACGCGACCCACCCGATCTGATGCAAGTTCGCAAAGGGACGGAACGAATCGTCGAAGCGGGCACCTTTGCCTCGGAAATCATCAACCGTCTCAGATCGTTGTACAAGAAAGCCCCTTCCAAACGCGAGTTGGTCTCGATAAATGAGGTCATCGGCGAAATGGTCCTACTGCTGCGGGGTGAAGCCAATGAGTATGCCGTTTCGATTCGTACGGACCTTGCCGCCGATCTTCCCAAAATCACGGCAGACCGGGTGCAACTGCAGCAGGTATTGATGAACCTCATGCTCAATAGTATCGAAGCGATGAAGGAGACAGGCGGAGTGCTCACCGTCAAGACGGGACAAGGCGAGGGCAGTCATTTGCTGATCTCAGTCAGCGACGTCGGAGTAGGATTGCCGGCCGAAATGGCGGACGAGATATTTAATGCATTCTTCACCACCAAACCTCAAGGCAGCGGCATGGGGCTGGCGATCAGCCGTTCTATCGTGGAATCGCATGGCGGCCGTTTGTGGGCCGGTTCTCACCACGGACGGGGCGCGACGTTTCATTTCACTCTGCCAACCGCAATCATGGAAGTATCTGCGGCGCGATTCTAGCGCCCAACTGAGAGCTGGGCGACACTAGTCAGAATTGTTTCCGTCACGTGCGGATCGTACGCAGCACCTAGCGGTTCGGGACGGCGCGCCTCATCCGAACAATCACGAAACTTTTCTTTATCGGCGCACAATCGACTGAACCGCGGCATCAAGAGAATCTAGATTTTAGTAGTCATCAGAATAAGGTTTTGAACTGCGCGTCGCCCGGTAGCGACGGCTTTCTTACTATTGGGTACCGGCGTCTTCATAGGTGTACGCGAAGGTCAACTCGTCTCCAATCGGGTCTTTTTTTAAAAAGCCTAATGTATGACTGATGCCATCCCATAATTTGCTCGCGCTAGCAGTCCTGGGCGATCAAAATCCGACCCAATTCCAACAAACAGATCCGTGCTCGTCCCACTGGGAGCTTCGCCCTGCTTGGCTGATGACTTGGTAGCTCCGCCCTCATTTTGAGCGTGGGCCCATGATGTCACACATCCAAGAACAATCGAACAGATCCACAACGCGATCGCGTGACCTGGCCGCCGATTTTGCCGCGTCATTGATTCATGCCTTCCTCGCACAACTTAGCTGGGGAAGTTGAGTTATGTGAGAAAAAGCCCATCCACATTGCCCGGCAGATGCGACCGCTAGTGCCAGATAGCACCTGACATTAGTCTCTGGATGAACTTTATAAGCAAGAACATAGCCGTGCGATACCAGCTTTATGTAATTGGCGGCTCTTAAGCCGATGACTAACATCACGACAAGCTTGAAACGTAGCGAGAAGTCGTCGTTCTACGTGATTGGCGGGAACCCACTATGGCCGACCCGATAGGAGTCATACAAAAATGGCGCTCTACACCGCGATTACTCAAGAAGGTACTGTCTCTTGAGACAAGGCCGGACTGGTATGTGATAGGCACAGCACGATCAGAACCTACGATTTACACCCGCTGAAGGTGCAAAGAAAGGCCGGATGAACAATCTAAGGGGCGGAACGACCGCAACCCTGGATATAGGGATCGGATGTTTCGTAAATGGAACTGATCGGTGACGGAGACTTCCTAAATGACGACTTCAGAGACCCCAGCTCAATCTCCCCCCCAAATATCGGTTCCGCCCCAATCCACCACGAACCCCTATGTGGGAATTTTGGCGGTCTTTCTGGGCGCGGCCCTCGCTACGCTGACCAGCCGATTACTGAGCGTCGGTCTCCCCGATCTGCGAGGCGCTCTCGGCATCAGTTTCGATGATGCATCCTGGCTTCCAACCGCGTTCAACATGGCGACGATGTTCAGCGGCGTATTTGTCGTGTTTCTCAACGCCTTTTGGGGTCCGCGCAGAATTTTGCTACCCGCTGCCGCGATTTTCACGACCGCATCTTACCTGCTACCGTTTGCGCCGAACTACCAGGTGATGATGGCGCTGGTAGTCGTCGCAGGTCTCGCGTCAGGCACCTTCTACTCACTCACGATGACCTTCGTGTTGACCAACCTTCCGAAGCGGCTGGTCATCTTTGGCATCGCAGCCTATGCCGCGGACATCGTCTTCGTCAGCAACATTGCCTCGTTCTTGGAGGGATGGTACATCGACCATCTTTCCTGGCATTGGATCTTCTGGACTGCCGCACTGTTCACTCCATTGATGATGGTCTGTGTTCACTTCGGAATTCCGCGCCGGACCAATGCAGACCCCAAGCCGAGTTGGCACGGGTTCATTTACTTCAGCTTAAGCCTTGCTCTTTTATACGGGGCTCTGGATCAAGGACAGCGGCTGGACTGGCTGAACTCCAGTACTATCGTCGGCATGCTCGTCGCGGGACTCTTTCTGTTTGGGGCAGCCATACTGAGACGTGTCGTCCAGCCCAATCCAATCGTAAACCTCAAATTTCTGAGCACTCGGAACATCATCATTCTCGCCACATCCATCTTCGTGTTCAAGTTCATGCACCTGTCCACGATTGTGCTCGTACCAGGCTTCCTCGGCAACATCCAACATTACCGGGCGCTGGAGACCGGACAAACGCTTGTCTGGGTGGCCCTGCCGATGTTTACGGTGGTGTGGCTGGTGGCCACAATCATCATCTACACGAGCTCGCGGCTGGTCCTGGCGCTTGGGCTCACTGTGGGCGCGATATGCTGTTGGATTTGGTCCCACGTGGATACTTCTTGGTCGGGAAATACCTTCGAAATAGTGGAGCTTCTGCTGTCCCTCGGCTTGGCAGGCGCATACATCGGTTTGGTGAGCAGCATTGTCCTGGAAGCGCTCGAATCGGGCGCCCTCACAAGCGCCTCTAACATCGCCACATTCTCCGGATTCATGCACCTGATGCGAATCTTCGGCGGCCAGATCGGCGTAGCTGCTATGACTCGCTTCATTGCCGTGCGGGAGCAGTTTCACTCCAACATGCTGGGGCTCTACGTCCAAAGGGGCAGTTGGCTCACCGATCAGCGACTGCGGATGCTGGCAGGCGGAGTACGGTCGCGGTCCACCGACGGGCTAGAGGCACAGCAACGTGCAGCCGCTATTCTGGGCCTGCAAGTGCGGGCGCAGGCGTACACACTTGCGACTTCAGATGGATTCGTCCTCATCGTGTGGGTGGTGATTGCTTATCTCCTCCTAATGCTGCTTCTAAGGCCAGGCAAAATCACCTTCAACGACCTTAGCAAGATGCAATGAATTCGAGCATCGATATGACCGAAACACTTAAGGCGAGCGAGTTGCTCCGTCTGCGTTGGCGGTCCCTCGATCATCCAGACCGCTCTGCCCCTTAGGGATCGAGAAACCTAAATATTTGCCATGACAGAAAAAGTCGCTCGACACCTTCTTTAACTGGTTGTACGAGGACGTGCACGATCAGGTCACTATGTATTCGGGGCCTGATTTCAAGAAGTTCATCGAGATAGATGTCCCATCTTGGTCAAGAAGGGGTGCAAAGGATGGGCTGCGGTGGGGTTCGGTCGAGGAGCGAGCTGTTAGAAATACGGCGTTGAATGCATCCAGCTTGAGTTCAAAGAGAGCATCACGCCTAGGCGACTCGGATCTAGTAAACGATGTAGCAGATTTCAACAGCGCAATATAGACCGCAGCGAAATTGCTTGTCTTACAACCTTGACAAAAACCGTGACAGTAACAAAAAGTGAGGCCAGCCGATTAGGGCTGGCCGTCTCGTATCTTATTGAATCTAAGGATTGGTGCGGAGGAGGGGACTTGAACCCCTATGCCTTGCGGCGCTAGCACCTCAAGCTAGTGCGTCTGCCAATTTCGCCACCTCCGCGCTATCTCTCAACGCCTGGTGAGCGCGAGGTGCGGTAAGCAATCCGAAGGTAAGTATAGCATCCGAAGGCGGTTCTTGTAGCTGTGGATTTGGGCTGTGTCCAAGCAGTGTTGCAGGAAGGAGGCGAGCGGGCAAAAAGAAACTGCCTCTTCTGATTGAGAAGAGGCAGTTTGCGGTTTCGTTCCGGTGACTACTGAATACGTTTCGGTGACGCCTTGGTGAGGACGCTGTCGAGTGCTTTTCCTGAGGCGGTGATGGTAACCGCTCCATCCCGGACGATCTGGGATGCGGTGACGGGTTTGCCATACACAACAGCGTTGGCGTCATCGTCAGTGTCCATGGATGCGCTGGCGATTGAAGCGCCGGCGAACAATCCACCCTTGGCTCGGGAGTATGTCAGGACGTCGACGTTCGGATCGTTGGCGGCGACTGCCTTCGCTCCGGTTGGGCCGGCGACAGCGGTTGCATCCGCACCGAGCTTGAGTTTGCCCGAGAGGATCTTCGAGGCACCCACATTGGTCTCGACCACGAGAACATAGTCTGTGGAAGAGCTACCGAGCTGCACGCCGAGGCTGCCGACGTCCAACTTGTACATCGCAGGGGCCGACCACTTGCCGTTAAAGTCGGCGCCGGAGCGGCAGGCGATCACGCCGCGACCATAGGTTACGCCGAGGCCGATTCCGACCTTCTTTACGGCGGGGAAGACCAAGACGCAAGCTGATTTATTAAGGAGATTTTGAGGTATCCCGTCGGTTTTGGCGAGGAACTGTCTCAGGACTTCGGCCGAGTCGCCCAGACGATTGTCAATTTTGTTTTGGGCAACGGCCGGTAGGGCCACCGTAGCGCACGCCAGAGCGAGAAGCAGGCATTTCTTCATCGTAACGACCTCTTTTGGTTTGTTTTCAGGGCGCAGCAGCGGTTGCCGCGTGTCAAGTTTGCTGCAATCAAGTTACCGTTCATTCGGCGCAAACGGTACTAGTAGAAATACTAGGCATGGGGTTAAAAATGAGTTGGCCACCAATGCCATTAGGAGAGAAAACGGCCTCTACTATAAAGCAAGAAGAGGCCGTTCGGGTATACGTTTTTGAACAGTCAAGAGATTACCTCTCTGAACCGAGCCCGTCCCCGGGACTGACCGGCGTGGTGGAGGTGGTGGCGCGCTTTTTCTTCTTGACCGGCGGTGCTGCATTTGGTGGACGCTGCTTTCCGTGGCCGTTCCCGTTCTTCTTCTTCCCGGTGGACTCGATGACCGCGCGCATCCAGTAGTTGCCGTCGGAGTCGACCTCGATGCCGTGAACCTCACGCTCAAAGCCGGGGAAGCGCTTGCCGAACTCTTCCATGGCGAGGATGAGCTTGATAACTGGGCTTTCGGAGCTGCCGAGACGTTCGCCAGGCATGGACATGGGAATGCCTGGTGGGTAGGGAACCAGCATGACTGCGGCGATGCGGCCAGCCATCTCGTTGAAGCGGATCTTTTCGGTCTCGTGACGCAGGAGTTTCTGGTAGGTCTGTGCCGGGGTGAGGATAGGATCGAAGTCTTCGTCACAGGCGTCGTTGACGAGACCCGAGAGATTGAGCTGAACCATGGCCGCGTGCATCTCGTCCGAGAGTTCTTTGAGGGTGACATTGCGGTAGCGGGTCGGGTAGCGAGAGACGAGCTCGGGGAGGGCCTCTTCGAGCTGGGCTTCGGAGTCGTAGAGGCGCTTGAACTCGAAAAGGTTCTCGAGCAGGGCGCCCCATTTGCCCTTGGAGGTGCCGACCGAGAAGAGAACGAGCACCGTGTAATCGCCGGTGCGGGCGATTTCGACGCGGCGACCGTCGAGGAACTCGGTGACGATGGCTGCGGGAATGCCCCAGTCGCTGATGACGCCCTGGGCATTGACGCCAGGGGCAAGGATCGTAACCTTGGTGGGATCGAGCATGCAGTAGTCGTCTGATATGTCCTCATCCTGGTAGCCATGCCACTCCTCGCCGGCCTTGAGAGTCCAGGCACTGGAGCGGTTGGTGAGGAGGCCGTCGGCGGCTTCTTCGAGAAGGTAGGTCTGACCGTCGAGGGGATCGAAGACGTACTCGGGCTGGTAGAGGCGGAAGAACCAGCCCTGCTCGGCGGCTCGGAGGCGGTGGCCGATCGACGACATCGCTTTGCGGAAGCTGATAGCATCCTGCAAGGTCTCGCTCATCAGAGTGGGGCCAGCCGGTTCGTCCATCATGGCTGCGGCAACGTCGAGTGATGCAATGAGGGGATAAAAGGGCGATGTGGTCCCGTGCATCATGAAGGATTCGTTGAACTGATCGAAGTCGAGGTTCGCGCGAGGGCTGAGCTTGACGTGGATCATGGAGCCCATGGAGAACGCGGCCAACATCTTGTGCGTCGATTGGACGGCGAAGATGGTCGGGCGATCAGGCATGTCATCTGGAACGCCCATGGCGAAGCGGCCTTGATAGATCTCGTGAAACTTGGCATAGGCGTACCAGGCTTCGTCGAAGTGGATGCGCGGGACGGACTTTGAAAGCTCAGTGACGACACGATTTACGTCGTAGCAGAGACCGTCATAGGTGGAGTTGGTGACGACGGCGTAGGTTGGATTCTGGTTGGGGACACCGGTGGTGAGGGGGCTCTTGTCGATGATGCCGCGGATGAACTCGGGGCTGAAGCGTTTGATTGGCACGAGGCCGATCATGCCATAGCCGTTGCGCGTGGGCTTCATGTAGACGGGGCGGGCGCCCGTCACGGTGAGGGAGTGGCAGATGGATTTGTGGCAGTTGGCGTCAGCGAGGACGATGTCGTCCTGGGCGATGACACCGTGGCCGACGATCTGGTTGGAGGTCGACGATCCACCGAGGACGTAGAAGGTCCAGTCGGCGCCGAAGATTCGGGCGGCGTTGCGCTCGGACTCGCCGGGAGGTCCGAGGTGATCGAGCCACGAGCCGAGCGGCGCAGTGGAGATGCCGAGGTCCGAACGCATGATGTTTTCACCGAAGAACTTGTGGAACTCCATCCCGACGGGGTGCTTAAGGTAAGCGACGCCGCCCATGTGGCCGGGGGCGTCCCAGGAGTAGGCGCCTTGATCGTTATATTTCTTGAGCTCGCGGAAGTACGGGGGAAGGAGTTGCTCGTGGTAACGCTCGACGGCGAAGTCGACGCGGTTGGCGATGAAGGCGGGGGTGTCGCCGAAGAGGTGAATGTACTCGTGCACTTGTTTTACGACTTCGAGGGGAAGCTCGCTGACGAGGGTGCGGTCAGCGATGAGGAAGATTGGAATTTTTTTATTGCGGCGGCGGACGGCGCGAAGAATGGCCAGTGCGGCACCCTCGGCGAACTGGTTCTCCCCTTCGAGGTCCCAGTCCAGAAGGATCGCGCTGTACGACGGATCGGATGTGACCAGAGAGAGACCATCCTCCGGCGTCGAGGTGCGGACGACCTCGTAGCCTTCAAGACGGATTGCCTCGACCAAACGCTCCATGGCGCGATCCGAGACCGAATCCGTGCCACCAACTTCACTCGCAATCAATAAGACCCAACGACCTTCGCTCATACACCTCTCACGACTTCTTTATTCGACTCTTAGATGTTACAGGGAAGTTTTGCGGGAGGTTTTTGGGTTGTGAATGTTCTGCGAAATATGTCAGGAAACTAGAGATTTGTCACGGGCAGGTGCAGTTGACGCAGGTACGTTTGGCGCAAATGCCACAAACCAGAGCTTGCTCGCTTTCCGAGTGCCTTACGAGCGCGGTGGATGCGGACTGCTGGTCGGTTGGTAGCTCCGAACATACTTTTACCCGAGATTTTTAGAGATTGCTAATACGCGAATCTTGGCGATGGCCATCCGTATGCAGATTGCATCGTGACGAGGGGGCGTGCTTTGGCAACGATTGGGCTGTCGATGATCGTGAAGAATGGCGGGGAGGACCTTCGTTACTGTCTTGAGAGCGTACGATCCCTTGTCCATCAGATTGTCATCGCAGATACGGGATCGACAGACAACACGGTGGAGATTGCAACAGAGTTCGGCGCGACCATCACTCGAATCCCGTGGGCCGATCATTATGCCGAAGCGCGCAATGCCGCACTGGAAAAGGTGACGACGGATTGGGTATTGTCGCTCGATGCCGATGAAGAACTCTCAATCGAAGCCGCCCGAGGCATTCCGCAGTTGATTGAGCAGAGCGGCGCGGACATAGGTGGATATCGGCTACCGATACGAAATTACTTTGCTGACTCCCTCGCCGGCGTGAGTGGGATGCTTTCGCGCGTGAACAACGACAGCAACCCGCGGGCAAAGAATGCGAAGTCGTACGCGGAACACATGCTCGGTCGCCTGTTTCGCCGCGAGCCGAGGGTCAAGTTTTCCGGGCGAATTCATGAGAGCGTTGAGCTCCAGATTCTTGCTGCAGGGTATAAGTGCGTTGATTCGAATCTGAGGATTCTTCACTTTGGGACTCTCGCTGGGCAGGAGAGTTATCGGGGGAAGCAAGCCTACTACCGCAAGCTTCTGTGGATGGCAGTGAAGGAGACTCCCCATTATCCGCATCTGTGGGTGCAACTGGCGCTTGAAGAGGCGAAGTACTTCGAAAATCCGGATGTGGCGCTGCGATGCGCGGAAGAGGCTGTAACGATTAACGCGAATGAGTATGAGGCGTGGTCGATGATTGGTGCGATCCATCAGGGACAAAAGCGCTATGAGCTTGCAATCAAGGCGCTCAACCACCTTCCGGACTCAGGCGATTGGGGAATTACCAAGATGCGTTCGCTTGGGGATCTACTGTATCAGCTTGGACGCTTGCATGAGGCGCGGACGATGTATCTGCTGGCTCAGGAGAGAGTGGAGATAAGCAGTTGCGCGTACCCGGATGCTTTGAAGGCGTCCGTAGAAAGCCGATTGGGCTATATCGAAGTGCAACTTGGGTTGTGTACGGCGGGATTTCGCAAGCTTCACCATGCTGCAGATATATCTCGTGACGGGATGGAGAATCACGAACGGCTGGTGAATGCGTATGTCCTGCGAGAAGACAATCGTTCAGCCGCTGATGTGGCTGAGTCAACGTTACAGTACATCGCGAATGAAAAACTATTTCGACGTGCGGTGGCCCTGAGGGCGCGGCTCAACGAGTATGACCGCGCTGCAGCTTTAGCTGATGCCGGTTTGCAGATGTTTCCTGAATCGATCGAGCTCCAGAAGATGAAGATGGAGATCAGAACTCGATAGCTGGGATCGTTCGCCACCCGTTTTTTTCGGCTAATGCGGTTCCTCGTCCTCACTGTTTTTAGAGATGCTTAATCTTCGCGCGAGCGCATTGGGCGTTGACTTGCAGACTGATCTATCGCGAAGGGAGGTGTGGATTGGCAACGATCGGTCTGTCGATGATTGTGAAGGATGGTGGCGAGGGCCTTCGTTCGTGTCTTGAGAGCGCGCGGACACTCGTTGATCAGATTGTTATCGCCGATACCGGATCGGCTGACAACTCCGTCGCGATTGCGAGAGAGTTTGGAGCAACCATTGTGAATTTCCCATGGTGCGATGACTTCGCGGCAGCACGGAATTCGGCGTTGACGCCTGTCACGACCGATTGGGTTCTGGTGCTGGACGCAGACGAGGAGTTGCCTCCGGAAACCCTGGTGGAGATAAGGCGTCTGGTGGATTCGGGAGAGGACACAGGCGGATACACGCTGTGGATCCGCAGCTATGTTCACACCCCTTTTGTTTATCTGGAAGGGACTTCCAGCCAAAAAAATCACGATGATGCTGAACGCGCGAGATCGGCACCTTTTTATAAGGAATTTGCATGCGTGCGACTCTTTCGGCGACATCCCCAAGTCTTTTATACGGGGTGCGTCCATGAGATCGTCAATGAGCAGATTCGTGCGCTCGGTATGCAGATAATGGAATCGGCCGGGAGGATACGGCACTACGGACGTCTCTGGGACGAGCAGACCCGGACGCGCAAACAGACCTACTACCGTGAGCTTGGGCATCGCAAGGTACAGGATGAGCCGCTGAATGTGAATGCGTGGTATCTTCTCGGACTTGCTGAATTTCACGAGGGCAATGACGAAAAGGCGCTGCGCTGCATGACGGAGGCCTTCACTCTGTCGCATCTCGCTCTGCCTCTCTACTTCATCGCTGCGATTCTTTATCGCCAGGGGAAGCTGGAAGATGCGCTCAAGGTGCTGTCCAATCTGGACGACGTCGGAGATATCGGGATGCAGAAGAATCACCTCAAAGGAAAGATTCTTCACGACCTGAACCGCCTTGCCGACGCACGAAGCTCTTATCTGAAAGCTCTTGAAGTCTGTGAGAGAGACCCAGCTCTTAGCGTGTGGCGATCATCGTTGGAGAGCCAGCTGGGATATGTCGAGGTACGTCTTGGAAACCACTCTACCGGCATGGAGTTGCTGCGCCGCTCCATCGCCACGGCTCCTGACGTGGTCGAGTCTCACGATCGGCTGGTAAAAGCATGCCTCGTCGCAGGAGATGAAGTCGCTGCGGCAGATGCAGCGGAGGCAGTGTTGGAGAACTTCGTTGGGGAGAAGCTATTTGCTCGCGCAGCGGCTTTACGCTTTCGAGTTAAACAACCACATCAGGCCCAGAGACTCGTCGAGTCCGGCCTAACTCTATTTCCGGAGTCGACTTCGTTGCGAAAGATGCAGGCGTAGCCGGAAGAGACACGCCAATCCCAGTTAGATAAGGAAGAACATGCAAAATTATGTCATTACCGTCATTAAACCTGAAGGCTACATCCATAGTGAATGTTTTCGGGAGATCGCAGAGACATTGCAGTTCGGATTGCGCAGCCTCGGACATGAGGCTCTAATACTGGACAATCTGGTGGATCCGAATGCAATTAATATTATTCTTGGGGCTCACCTGCTGGAACCACATGAGGAAAAGCTGCTGCCTGCTGGCTCGGTCATCTACAACCTCGAACAATTGGGCGCTGCACCGCTCTCTGCAAACTACTTGGATCTAGCGAAGAGATTTAAAATCTGGGACTACAGTCCGCTGAATATCGTGAAGTGGATTGAGGTCGGCTGTTCATCTCCTCCGCAATTGGTGGAGGTTGGATATGCTCCGGAGTTGCGGCGAATCGTATCGCGGCCGGAACAGGATATTGACGTCCTCTTCTATGGTTCGATGAATGAGCATCGGCTGAGTTTACTGAAAGAGCTGCGGAAGGCAGGCGTTAAGGTGCATGCGGCCTTTGGTGTCTATGGACGAGAGCGCGACGAGCTGATCTCTCGGTCCAAGATTGTCTTGAACATTCACTGCCTTGAGACGAAGCTCTTTGAGATCGTTCGAGTCTCGTATCTGCTGGCCAACTCGAAGGCAGTCGTCTCGGAGCCCTCGCCGGACATGGGCGCCTATTGCAATGCTGTCGCCATTTTTCCCAGCGAGACCCTCGTTGAAGGATGTCTGGAGCTTCTTCGTAACGATGAGAAGAGAAGGGAACTGGAGCAAAGAGGGTTTGAATACTTTTCTGGACGGAGTTTAGCGCAGATCCTTGGCCGGGTGATTCCGGCACAGCAGTTGATAGACAGTTCTGCTGGAAAGACGAAAGAGCTGCGACGTTTGTATCTGGATATGGTGCAACGGTGCGTCATCAATCTCATCTATGAAGATCCGAACCAGGACCATTGGTCGCCTCATCAGTTCAACAGGGCACTGAGGGAGCTGGGTCGCGACTGGCCGCTGCAGGCTCATAGCATGATTGGGAATCGGAGGATGTCGAACCTGCGCCAGATCTCGGAGTTTGTTATTGAGAACGAAGTCCCGGGAGATTTAATGGAGACTGGGGTGTGGCGCGGCGGGGCTTGCATCATGATGCGCGCCGTGCTGCAGGCACATGGCGTGAACGATCGCAACGTCTGGGTTGCGGACTCATTCTGTGGATTGCCAGAACCTAAAGCGGAGATCGCGGCCGACTCCGGAGACAAGCATCATACCTTTGCTGAACTTGCGGTCTCAATTGAGAAGGTAAAATCAAACTTCAATAAATATGGTTTGCTCGATGGGCAGGTTCGGTTCTTGCAAGGCTGGTTTTCTGATACGCTTCCACACGCGCCAATTGACAAGCTGGCTGTGCTCAGGCTCGATGGGGATATGTACGAGTCCACGATGGACGTTCTCAGAAACCTCTACGATAAGGTCTCTGAAGGTGGGTTCATCATCGTGGATGACTTTGGGGCCGTACAAGGGTGCCAGACAGCCATTCTTGAGTTCCGTGCGAATCGAAAGATTACTGATCCTATCCATCCGATTGATGGATACGGCGTGTTTTGGCGCAAGTCCGCGTCGCTGCAAGGGACAAAGGCATAGCTCTAGGAGATGAGGATGGCGACGATCGGTCTCTCTATGATTGTGAAGAATGGTGGAGGGAATCTGCGCTCCTGTCTTCGAAGCGTGTGCTCTCTGGTCGATCAGAGTGTGATCGCAGACACCGGTTCAACCGACGATACTGTGGAGATTGCCAGGAATTTGGCGCGCTTGTCGTTACATGTCCGTGGACGGATCACTACGCCGAGGCCAGGAACGTGGCTCTCGCGCCGATCAGCACAGATTGGGTGCTTGTATTGGACGCGGATGAAGAGCTCACCGTTAAGGCGAAGCGGATGATTTCCACATTACTGGAGTGCAGCGAACGCATCAGCGGATATACGTTGACCTTCCGAAATTATTTCAAAGACCGCATCACAGGTATGCTCGGTTCCTTGTCGCGAGAGAATAAGGACAGCAGCCAACGAGCGAAGGTTGCTCTGTCCCACGCGGAACATTGCAACTGTCGGCTCTTTCGTCGCCACCCGCAAATCTATTTTGCTGGACGAATTCACGAAGGGGTCGAGTCACAGATTCTTGCTGCTGGTTTTGAGTATCGTGATTCTAATATCGACGTTCTTCACTTCGGTACCGAGGTTGCGGCGAAGCAGGAGTACTACTACGCGATAACGAAACTGGCGGTAAAAGAGGCTCCGAACAACCCGCACTTATGGCTTTGAAGCACGACGCGACCGAGGCAGGCTGCGGCATTGCGATTGAGCCTTCAGCAGTCGAAGGTCGCGAGACAGATTGCTGTGACGGGCATACTGCGTTTTCCGAACTCCGACATGCTTCTGAGGGTGCATGCTTCATCGGCTTAGGGCGAAATCGCTGGCGGCATGGCGGTGCTATTCAAAAATGACTTGCCAAATCGGCGAAGGTGGCGAGTTCGAGTAGATGCCGCCCTGCAGGAGGCTGGTTAACGATCTCGTGTTCGAGGACCCACGTGAAGTCGTGAGGGATGAAGATGGCGTTCAGTCCTGCACTGAGGGCAGGGTTTATGTCGGAGCGTGGGCTGTTGCCGATCATCCATGTATTGCACCCGTCGCATCCGTGGTTGGTTGCGAGGGATAGGTAGGCTTCGCGATGTTTTTCCGGAAGTACCTCTACCGCGCTGAAGTGCGGGGCGAGTCCGGAGCGGTGCAATTTGTCGATCTGCTCGTCTTGGTCTCCCTTGGTGACGAGAATAAGGCGATGGCGAGTGGCGAGGTTGGCGAGTGTGGTGTCGACGTTCGGCAGAAGCTCTATCTCCTGATCCGCGATGGACTGGGCGAAGCTTTCGATGCGCCTGTGCTTTTCGTCGGTGATTGGCGCGTCCGTGAGTTGCTCGAAGCAGGTGACGAGGGAGCGGCGAAAGCTCTGGAGGCCATAACCGTGTGACTTGACCGTGTCGTGCTCGACGCGATTGAGATGTTCGCGAACCTCTTCTGCGGTGTGAATGCGGTGATCGAGATAAGAGATGAAGCTGGTAATCGCTCGCTCGAAGTAGATGTTGTTTTCCCAGAGAGTGTCGTCAGCGTCGATGAGCAGTGTCTGGCGTGCGTGCCGACGAGTAGTCTCGGAAGATTGGGCGGTCTGGTCTGGAGCGGTCACAGGCTGATTATAAGTTGTGCGGGGAAGCCATGTATTAAGGCGTTTTGGACGACGGTTGGCATACAGGTATGGCACGGTTGGGGGATGTCTCCCTGTTCTTTGGTATGCCAGATTGATAAGAATGGGTAATGGGTACGACTCAGCATTCGTGTACCGGATGCCAAATCCATCCCAATAATCTACGGGCCCAAAGTAGTGTGGTTGTCGAGTGTGGAACTTTGCGATGTAGTTCTGCAAACCTGCAGGTGTTGCCTTTATGATGAAGTTATATAGAGGTTTATCCGCTTGGAAGCCACTCAATAAAGTGCCGGATAGAAGGCGAACCAGAGGCATGATTCCAGAAGCTGGCCAGAGGTTCGGACCGTACGAGATCCTGGGCAGACTGGGCAGCGGAGGCATGGGCATTGTCTTTCGTGCGTGGGATGAACGTCTGCATCGCGAGGTTGCGGTAAAGATTCTGCAGGACAGCTATAAGATGCCAGGCATGCGCGAGCGCTTCCTGCAGGAGGCCAGGGCCGCTTCGGGATTGAATCATCCAAACATCTGCACGATCTTCGATATAGGCGAACAGGATGGTGATCCCTATCTTGTGATGGAGCTGCTTGAGGGTGAGACGTTGAACGACCGCATCGCCCGCGGAGCATTATCGGCCGACGAGATCGTCCGGTATGCCGTGGAGGTTACAGATGCACTGACGGTCGCGCACGCTAAGGGCATTGTGCATCGAGATATCAAGCCAGCAAATATCTTCCTGGTGAAGATGCCGAATGGAAAGTGCCAGGCTAAGGTGCTGGACTTCGGGCTGGCGAAGATCGGGCTCGAGATGCGTGGGGGATGGGAGTCTCGTTCGCTGGATCTGACGCTGGCGGGTGCGACCGTGGGAACGGTGGCGTACATGTCACCGGAGCAGGCAAGAGGCGAGCCCCTGGATCTGCGGTCCGATTTCTTTTCACTTGGCGTTGTGATGTATGAGATGGCAACTCGGCGGATACCGTTTGAAGGGACAACCAGTGCGCTTGCTTTTGTGCAGCTCTTCAATCAGATACCAGACCCGGTGCGTGACTGGAACGATTCGATCCCACGTGATCTTGAGCGGCTGATTCTGAAGTTGATGACGAAGGATCGGCGAGCAAGATTTCAGACGGCGCCGCAGTTGCACGATGCATTGATAAGAGTTGGCGAGAAGGTTGCGCGCGGAAGATGGCTTCACAAAGGAGTGATTTCAGCGGTTCCCCTGGTTCGCACAGCCGATCCTGTGGCCCGCCGCCGGAGACGCAAGGCTGGGCGGGCACTCGGTGACGCGCAAGGAGAGAAACAGTCCGCGATGAATGCCTCCGCTTCGAGTTTCGACCGTAGAGATCGGTGGGAGGCCGTGACGGAGAGAGACCGTGGCGCGGCCGAGCGAAGAAGTTCGTCTTCGGCGGTAGGGTCTGTAAAGGTCGAGAGTGGCGAGACACAGCCGCATATATTTAATCCCGCCGCCGGAAGTAGCGATCCTTCTATCAATGCCGCAGAGGAGGATACCGATGGCGATCCTTTGGTTGCGGGGCAATCGTGGGGTTCGCGATCTCTCATCAGTCAGGTTGAGTATGGTGTGAAGGATGGTCTGCATTTTGCTTCACCGGGGTCCCTTGCGGATGCCGATGAAATCAGAGAGTTGGTCGAGGAGCACGCCGGAAGAGCGCGGGCGCGGATACGCATGGGACTTGCTGTATCAGCAGCTATCGTCGCCGTTGCTGGAGTTTTTTTACTGGCACGTAGCGGATTCTTTCGACCTATTGTATTGGAATCGAACGATCGTCTGTTGTTGACGGTGATCCAAAATAAGACGTCCGACAAAGCTCTGGATGGGACGGTAATGGAAGGGCTTGAGATTGCGCTGCGACAGTCTAAGTCTCTGGATTTGCTTGGCGGCGAGGCCTACCGCGCCGGGCTTCGGCAGATTAAGGCCGAAAGCGGCAATGTGACAACGATGCCTGAACAGCGAGTTGCGCAAAAGGTGCGCGCAAGAGCATACCTTTATGGTGAGATCACTGGTCCCCAGGCGCCATACACGATCAGCGTCGAAGTGTTGGAGGCCGACTCGAACGATCAAGTTGCGAGCCTGGAGGAGACGGCTGCCAGCAGGGAAGAGATTCCAGCAGCGATTGGCAGACTGGCAAAGGCGGTGCGAGCGGAGGTAAGTGAGGATAGCAAGGCAGACCTACGGAGGAGCGTTTCTTTGGAAAGAGATGCGTCGCCGAAGGTCGATGCACTGCACGCATACGCGATGGGCGAAGTCGCGATGCGAGACGGACGATGGCGCGATGCTCTGATGGCATATCAACAGTCTGCAGTGCTCGATCCAGGTTTTGTGCAGGCGCAACTGCGTCTTTCATGGCTTTATCACGATGAGAAGGCCGAGGTGGCGGCGGCGAATGCGGCTACTGCGGCACGAGACGCGTCAGTACATGCAGACGAAAAGGTAAAACTGCTGGCAAAGTTCAGCTATGAGATGAATGCCAGTGGAGACACAGACCAGGCTGCAAATACGATTCGTAACTATATTGCACGATTTCCTCTTGACGTTGACGGGATGAAGGGAGGCGCGCTGGTTCTGCGTACACAAGGCGATCTGCTCAAGGCATTGAAGATGGCTCAGCAGGGATATGGGAGAGATCCATTCGATGCGCAGACTTACGCTGAGGCCGAGCTTGCTTTGATCGGACTGGGCAGGTACGACGATGTGTTGAAACTGGAGGCGGAGGCTAAGAGAGCCGGAGTCTTTGGAAGTGCAAATGCGTTGACGGCTGGGTATCTGGTAGGGAGAGACGACTTGGTCGCTGGACAGGTCGATGGGATGCGGCATGCTCTTAAAGAAGAGGCGCCTGCTGAGACAGGCGCGCAGGTTTCGTACGCTGAATGGAATAGCTACGGTCTTTACATGGACAACACGGGGAGACTGAGCGAAGGAAGGGAGATCTGGAGAACGACGGCCGCTTCAGCAAGTGTTGTGCACGATCTCGCAGGAACACAAGCATATCTGTTAGCACAGGGAGCGTTAGATCGAGCACTCGCGGAGAGTTGTACCGCGGCATTGCAGATGGCCGATGAGGTTAGAAGCCTGCCGAAGGGCGTTGTTGCGAGCTTCAATGCAGGAATGGCGGCTGCTCTCTGCGGCGATGAACCGTATGCGGAGAAGACGATAGTCGCGATGACGCAAAGTTTTCCGCAGAACACCGCAGTGGCTCAGTATTACGTGCCGGAGTTGCAGGCTGCCGCTAAAATTGGAGTGAACGAGCCGGCAAGAAGTATCCAGACTCTGAATGATCTAAGTAAATATGACGCGATATCAATGACACCTTATCTGAGAGGGGTGGCTCACGCGGCGTTGGGACAGACGTCGCCGGCCATTTTAGACTTTCAAGTTGTGCTGGCACGCCATGGTAGCGCGTGGGCTCTGCAGGGCAATATCTTTCCAATGGCTGAGCTCGGAGAAGCGCGTGCTTATGCAGCAAGTCGAAATAAACCCGAAAGCGTCAAGGCGTATCAAGAGTTCGTGAGGTTCTGGGACCACTCGGATCGAAAGCAGGCGCTTATGAACGAGGCATCCGTTAGAAGCAAGTAGCTCTAGCGATCTTGTTGCTAATCCTGGCGATAGTTCAGTGAGCAGACACACCTTTGGCAGGTTGCGTTGGTTTCAACATCGAGTGATTGGCGAAACTCCCGAGCCGCGGTTCCATTGACAACCTCCTCCAGTGTTGAGGCAGTTATATTACCGACGGAGCGGTGAAAAAAACATGGCCGCACGGAGCCGTCGATCTCAACAACAGAGGAGACCCAGGGAGCGTTGCAGACCGGAGCTTCCGGATGGATTTGTCCCAGGTGTTCGCGGAAGTGCCGCGAGATTCTCCTTAGTTTTGCAGGAGATTCGACTATGAATTTGGATCGAATGTCGGTTTCGTATCTTTCGATGAGTAGTTCGATTTCAATTTCAAGAGCGGTCGCCTCCTCATTACTTAGACCTATCTGACTCTGCTTTTCGCCAGGCCATAGGAGCGGGCGGTTGAAGGCCTCTGATGTGAGATCGGCGGCCAAAAAAGAGACAGAGTCCAGTCCTAGCTCCTTTACCGCATCGACGGTCGCGAGCAAGTGACGATGGTTGGCCTTCTGTACGGTAGTCCGGCAGGTCATCGGAAGTGACGGGTTGTAACTGCGGACGGCAGCCACGCCTCTTCGGATAAGATCGTAGGCTCCGTTGATGCGACGGATACCGTTATGAATCTCCTCCGGCCCATCGATAGAGACAATGACATCGTCGAAGAGTGCGGCCACCTCCTCGGCACGCTTTAAAAGTAGAAGACCCGTGGTCAGGAGGGTCAGGTGAATCTTCTGATCGCGAAAAAAGTTACAGAGCGCTGCAAGATCGTTGTGCAATAGAGGCTCACCACCGGTGAGAACTACGTGTCTGACTCCAAGGTTCTGCATGGAGGCGCGATGCCGCTTGAGATCCTCCGCTCGAATCTGCTCCTTCTTCTCGCGCTTCCAGATATCGCACATGACACAGCGGCAGTTACACAAGCTGTGGGCATTCAGGATGAGAATCGGCAATGACGCGATAGTAGACGCAGGCCTTGTTGGCGAGGACGCCGCGGCTGTTTCATGCAGAACCGGCATGATCCACCCTCTTTCCTCCAAGACGGAGATCTCTGCCTATCGATTTTCTAGCCTGAGCCAGTAGATCTTCGACTGGAGCGCGGAGCCATCGCTCGTGACCCTCAATGACGAGTAGCTGTAGCCCGGCCTTCAACGAATCGGGAAGACGTGCATAGAGGGGCGCACTTGCAAGCTGGACTCGTCCACCCAGAATGACCAGCTCGACCTGGTCGAAGGTGAGGTGAGCAACGGTTTGAGCGGGAGTCAGGCCCTTGTCATGGACGGCAATGAGATCCGCTATTGCACCTGGCCTAAGGCGCCCTTCTCCACTGCGGAGACGCAATACACTGGCCGATCGTGCAGTGACCATTTCATACAAGGAGTCCACATCGACACCAATCTCGTTACGGGCGAACTTGATCTCATCGAGAAGGTCGCCTGCCGAAGTAATTGGAGAGTCGCTGCCCAGAACAACTGAGTTGAGCGTCTTAATCAAGGTGGAAGAAGGTGCGCTCTTAAAAAGAAATTGATTCGACGTTGGACAGACCACGAGAGCGGAGCGGCGCTGATTGAGCAGAGCCATAGCTTTTCTGTTCAACGCGAGGCCATGTACTAGTATTGTGCGGTCATCAAGTACCTGCATGCGGTCCAGATCGAAGATCTCCTGCGCACTCTTTGCATCAACACCCTCCGCGGCATGCAAGATGAAAGGCAGATTCGGCGGAGTGTGGTCGTAGTTGTGTAGAAGATCCGGATCCATCGCAAGCGAGTGTGCCCAGCCAAACCGTGAGAGTACGCGGACAGGAAAGTCATTCGCAAGTAGCTCCCGTGTGAGCGGGTTATGATGACAGACGGTCGTTACGCCGGAGACTAGATTACGGATCGCTCCCCACCACAGGCGAACAGGCTTTGGTACTTTGCGATGACGTGCGATGACCGCCGCACATGTTCGGTGAATCTCTTTTGCCCACTCCGTAGAGTTTTGATAGGGCCCGGCGCCCAAGTTGGGGAAGAGAGCAAACTCAAGATGATCGTGCGCATTAATGAGTCCAGGTAACAGGAGATATCCGGGTAGATCGATGCTGTCGCTCAAGGATGATGAGGTTTCTACCTGTTGGCCAGGTCTGCTTGAGATAGAACGAATGTGGCCGCGCTCGATCGCGATAGTTGCAACGGTAGAAGCTTCTGAACCGAGCGCGTAGCTGGCCCCGGAAAGACAAAGAGGCTCGGGCCTCTCGGTCTGATTTTGAGCGCGTGGAACTACTGTCACTTTCTTTCGTAGTTGGAGGATGTAGATGGCAGGGAGATCTACGGATGCCTCGTAAGATTCGATCCTTCCGTTTTGCTCGAAGACCTTCTTTTCCTGCGACTCGAAGTGCGGCTCTATGAGCGTTAGTAACTCGAATCCCCAGGCTTGAAAGGTCGCAATGATCTGTTGGATGAAGTGACGATTGGCAGGTATCTGCTCTTCTGTGGCATTTACCCTGAATGACCTCTTCCAATTACAGGAGATAGCAGTGTCGGGGTGCATGTCACTTAGAAACACGTTGGAACCTGGACGAGTAACTCGGTGAAGTTCGCGTGCGAACGTATCCAGATTCTCAAGATAGCTAAGAACAAAAGAGGCGATGATTAAATCGACAGTGGCATCCCGAACCGGCAAAGCGGTACAACTGCCGAGACGTATATCTGCTGCCGGACCAAGCTTGGTTGCAGCACGGTGCAGCATCTGGGCGGATGCGTCTACGCCAATTAGGCTCCTGGGGGCATGAGATGCCAGAAGCTGCAGCCACCGGCCAGTGCCGCAACCAACATCGAGCACGTCGAGGCCACCGACGTCTGGGAGCATCTGGCTGAGAAAGCGTTGCTCCAGCAGCAGCAGCGGATTCGGCTGCTCGTCATAGACCTGCGCCCATGTATCGAAGGCTTCTGAAGGAGAAACCGCAGCCGCATTCATAAACTTTCTCGCTTTGGTTTGCGGAGATTAATCAACTGGTTGGCCCACTGAAGTTCGACTGGAAAACGATAGATGCGCAAAGCGTAACGCCAGGAACTCAGGGCCTTCAAGAGTGCCCGGCTCCATTTTGGAGCGCGGATGTCCTGGACTGTGGGCCAGCGTGACCCAACGACAATCTCGAAGTTGTCGATAAGATCTTTTGTCTTGCGTTTCAGCCAGGGAGCCTGAGTGTCAATGCGCAAGGTGAAGTCCATCCATTGTTTGCTGGCCCATTCGGCTGGCGTGGATGGCCAAGCAATCTGGCCGTCAATATCGCCATACATGTTTCCTGGTTGAGGCACCGGCGTGTAGTGATAGATGATGATCTCAGAGTCGGGATTGATCTTCTTCAGCTGGCGGATGAAGGCCAGGGTCTCGCGTGTGTCTCGTTCAGGGTCGCCGGGATTTCCGATGACGAAGGAGAACTCTGGAATGATGCCGAACTTTTTCGTTCGTTCCGCTATCGTCACGGTCTGATCTGTCGTGATACCTTTCTTCATCTCCTTGAGGGCCCAATCGGAGCCGGACTCCGCTCCGAAAAAGATCATGGTGCAACCGGCTCGCTTGAGGGCGGCGAAGGTTTCATCGGAGTAGCGTGACATCACATCGACACGAGCCTCGCACCACCATCGAAGATTGAGGTGTTCGATACGTCTTGCTAACTCGAGAGCGTGATCCTCTCTGAGAAAGAAGTTCATATCGTAAAACTGAACGGAGTCGGCACCGTAGTTCGTCACGAGATGGGTGAGAATCGCGGCGGTACGTTCCGGGGACTCCATGCGCTCTTTGTTCCCATAGGCTGCATGCACGCCGCAGAAGCTGCAGTTGAAAGGGCAGCCGATACTGGCATGGTGTACTGCGGTGCGCTTGCCAAAGAAAGACGGACGTAGATACTTCTCCACCGGAAGTTTATGGAAGGGCGACCAGGGGAACTCATCCGGCCCCTTCATCGGGCGTTCCGCGTTGTTCCTTGGCAGGCCAAAGATGTCTTTGTAGGACAGGCCGAGGATCGATTCAAAGGTGCGTTTTCCACGCATCGCGTCGAGGAGCTCGAGAAAGGTATCTTCCCCTTGCCCGCGAACGATGTAGTCGACATATTTTGCATTCAGCGCCGCGTCGGGATAGACAGAAGGGAAGTAACCTCCCCACACAATCTTGACGTGTGGATGAACACGACGAATCTCGCGCGACGCCTCCATCGCTGCGACCATCTGCGGGCCTGGCATTACGGAGACGCCGAGCAACTCGACATCGTGTTGCTCTATGAGTCGAAGAATAGTGGCGGTCGAGTTGTCATCAACGTTGCCGTCAACGATTTCGTAGTCTTCACGACCTTCAAGCACTGCTGCGATAGCCAGTACAGCGAGGGGGAGACGGCGGTTGCGCGGTCTAGTAGCACGCGGGTTATAGAGAAGGATCATTTTCGGACCTTGGCAGTGTAGATTCGGAATCGGGATGGCTCGCGCTTCCCGCGTAGCTTTGCAAGCAGCGGCCGCATTGACCAGCGAACTCCGTAGTTCGGAGTGAGTGTCTGCCAGCGGATGCCGAAGCATGCCTCGGTTCGCTGTAGTCGCTGATCCGTAAGGTATTCGAGGCTTTTGAGTCCGTCAGATGGAAAGCCATATCGCTCGGTGAAAACCAGACGACGTTCAGCGACCATCTGCTCGCCGCTCTCCTCATTGCTGTACCAGGGTGTATCAGCAATAAGAACCGTTCCACCAGCGCAGGTGCAGCGCAGGGCCTCCGCGACGGTCTTTTCATAGTTCTCGGAGTAATGAAATGAGGCGTTATAGATGACCAGATCAAATTCATCGTCGGTGAAGGGGAGTGTGTCCAATTCGGCTTGAAAACGTGGGAAGAGCGTTGGAAGATGCTTCCTGTAATGCGCAGCCGCGCCGAGGCCATCGCGGTCGTTGGTTAGCAGATCCACCGCAACTGGTGAGTGGCCATCGAGTGCAAGACGATAACTCATCCAGCCGTTACCTGCACCGAGATCCAGGATCTTCAAAGACCTCTTCAGGCTTGGACGCAGACTGGGCAGGATATTTCGTTTGATGTAGAGAAAGGTCTTGGCCCGTATCGCCCATTGCTGACTATTGCTACCCGATAAGTCACGATAGGGCAGGTTGAAATAGTATTCTGCATCCGCGCTACCGCGATTTTCGGCTGATCGTATAAATTGATAGTCCCTGATAAAGCGCGAGAAATGATCAGCGCGCTCGGGCAGTAGCGATCTCCAGATACCCTGCTCGCACTCTAACTTCAAACAGCAGTCTGAGCAGACAAAGGTTGTATCGGCAGCGTTTGTCTTTGGGAGATGGCCGATCCATCCACTGCAGCGTGGACATTGCAGACACAAACCTTTGTGCTGAACAATGGTAGCGGCGGCGGCTTCTGAATGACTTGTCATAATCATGCCTGCACTCTCTCAAAACGAAGGAGCATATGATCGCCAAGTACACGAAACCAAGGACGAGTTGCGACGATTGCGTCAGTTGCACGCAAAAAACCTAACAGTCTGGGATGCTTGCAAATCCAGCTCTCGACATAGGACGGCGGGACGGTAACGCCGATGCCCGTGACTGATTGAAGTGTGAAGCAAGGAGAGAATAACTCCCGAAGCTGCCGCACGGTTGGGTAATAGACATCCACGGTAAACTGGCCGACTGTAGCGGTAGCGTGGCCGAAGCATCTCCGAAATGCTTTGCGGAACTCTCCGTGAACAAGAAACCAGACGATCTCGGAGATGCAGAAACGTGTCGAAAGGCAGATCAAGAGTGGAGCACCAGCAGGTAACAAATTCGCAAGGTCCCCAGCTGTCTGTCTTAGATTAACGACACAGTTCAACCCCGAGAAGTTTGAGAAAGCGCCGTCAAACATAGTTGGACACTCAATCTCGCTGAGGTGCTCCGTCGGCAGCAGGCTGAACTGCACACTCGTATCCAGACCTTCCACAGAGAGACGTTGGCTGGCAACTTGAATCATCCGCTCGGACGCGTCACAGGCAAAAACAGAGATGCCGTTGCGTGCAAGGAAGAGAGCATCTTCGCCTGTGCCGCAGTTGAGCTCAAGGACGTGGTCACCACTCTGGAAGATCTGTGTAAGTACATTCCAGACGACAGTTCTCTGAGCGCGGCCTATCAGTGATTTCGTAAAAAGGTCATCATAACCTTCAGCTAGTTGATCAAATGCCTGGATAGCTTGCGGCTGAGCTGTTGCGGCAGGGCTCATGCTTCTACCTCCATGCGGGTAGAGTGCAGGCCTGAACGAGCGAGTTGGATCTCTCGGCGCAGGCTGGCTGCGACGTCGGATTCAGCCGCTGGTGTGCCAGCCAAGCGAGCCAGCTGAACTTCATCCTTCAGGAGTTTGTCTGCGTAGCTATAAAACTTTTGCGAGTGTCGTCCCTTGATCTTGATCTCGCGGTCGGAACTTGTTCCCCATGGCTTGAGTTGGACAAGTCGATCGGAGATTTTCTTGTAGTAAGGTGTGCCTTTGATGGGATAAGAGACAGTGGTGAAGAAGATGTCAGGCTTCGAGACGCTGACGTGCTTGATCGTTGCCTCGATATCGTCCAACTCTTCGCCTTCATAGCCCCACATGAGAAACATTCCGCTCTCGATCCCTCGTTCGCGGCTCATTGCGACTGCCTGTTGCACCTGCTCGATCTTGACACCACGATCCATCGAGTCCAGGATGCGTTGCGAGCCGCTCTCTGAGCCAATCCAAATACGGAAGCAGCCAAGCTCGGCAAGGACGTCGAGCATCTCTGCGTTGAGCCGATCGGCACGTGAGATGCACTCGAAGGGAATGCGCAGGCCGCGTCGGCGCATCTCTGCCGCGTAGTCTCGAAGCCATTTGTGGTTAATCGTGAAGACGTCGTCTGAGACCCAGACCATGTCAGGCGTGTAGGTTTGAAGCAGCCACTCCACTTCGTCTACAACGAGGAGCGGATCACGACGACGATGTGTCTGACCAAAGACTTGATGACTGCACCAGCGGCATTTGTAGGGACATCCTCGGGCGGTGATGAAGTTCACGGAACCTTTGCCGTGTGCATCGCGCCAGGTCTTGACATAACGTCCGACATCAATGGCATGACGTGCAGGCCACGGTTGACTATCGAGATCGGCTATCTGGCTGCGCGGCGCTGTTTCGTGCATATTTCCGGCTGAGTCGAGATACGCGAGTCCCGCAACACTAGTAAAAGAACTTGCATCACCGGCGCGAAAGGCTTCGAGTAGTTCCTGCATGGTGAGCTCACCTTCGCCAAAGACGACGTAGTGCGCTCCTGCCTGCAGATATTCCAATGCGTACGCGCCCGGTTCCGGGCCACCGACGATGGTCTTCCAGCCTGCTTCCCGCGCCACCTTCAGTGTCTCCACGACGTTGCTGCGCGTCATAAGGTTTGCGTAGATACCAAGGACAGACGGCGTCTCAGTGCGGAGATGTTTGAAGAGTGCTTCCCGGCTGGAAAAGGTAGTATCGAATACATCGACATCGAAGCCCTGTTTCCGAAGATGAGAGCACAGATACAAAATTCCAAGAGGGGCATAGGGCTTGAGGATTTGAAGCTCCTTCGGATCCTCGTAGAGAAAATAGCCGTGGGTGAGGAGAAGCTCGGCCATTTAGATTTGCCTCGCTGCTGAAGTTAAACTCTGGATGGGAACAAACGTTTGGTCGTCGCGGTCTTCTTTCGTTTCATCGAAGGAGATTGTGGTCGCTTCGGGGACTCTAGTTATCGGTTCGAGGTCGTATACCTGTTGCCAGAGAGAAGCTAGATCAGCGCTCTGGTATGAAGGGTCGCTGTTTTTCCATGAGTCGACTTCTGCATGGAGTGCGTTTCTGAGTGCTCTATAAAACTCGTCTTGATAAGCCGCAGAAAACATAACGCAGAGATCATCGCTGTCGGTCCAATTCCGTTTTGCGCCAATCTGTGCCTGAACTCGCTCGTAAAAAATGGTGCCGGGGAGTGGATACGAAAACGAGATGCCAATGTCGTCCGGTCGTGTATTCCGGACGAGTTCGATGGTGTGCTGTATATCTTCCCATGTCTCTCCCGGATAGCCGAACTGTAGAAAGTAGCATGCGCGGATGCTATTTTCAGAGAGACGAGCTCGCGCAACGATAACGTCGGGAACACGTAATCCCTTGTCCATCGCGTTAAGCACTTTTTGAGAACCAGATTCGACGCCCATCCAAATCTCCGCGCATCCCGCTCGCTTCAGGTTTGCCACGGTCGTTTGAGTCATAAGATCTGCGCGAGACTGGATTTTAAACGGCAAACTGCACCGCATCGATTCAATCTCATCGGCAAACTCCTGTACCCAATGATGATTTAGAGCGAATACATCGTCTCCAAACCAGATGTGCTGCACACCGTACACCTCTT
This sequence comes from Tunturiibacter lichenicola, assembly GCF_051013355.1. Taxonomy (GTDB): domain Bacteria; phylum Acidobacteriota; class Terriglobia; order Terriglobales; family Acidobacteriaceae; genus Edaphobacter; species Edaphobacter lichenicola_F. Next base: position 4,823,420 of record NZ_CP132944.1, read on the forward strand.
TCAACTCGCGTATCTCAGCTGCGACAACATGTGCGGGACGGATCTGGAACTTGTCTCCGGAGATTGGCTTGGCGCACCAGTTGCAGCGGTAGGGACATCCACGACTGGCCACAACGTTGGTGGAAAAATGACCATGTGCCGCGCTCCACGCCTGGCGATACGGTTCGAGATCGATAAGTTCGCGAGAGGGCCTTGGAAGTGCGTTCCATGAGACGTTCTTTGGCGCCTTACCCTGACTCTGCACGGAGTTCCCTGCAGGGTCGAGATACACAAGGCCTGGGATGTCTGAATATGGACAATGAGAAAGAAGCGCGGAACAAAGCTCGACCAGCGTCTGCTCGGCCTCTCCCAGCAAAACAAAGTCGACTCCGTTGCGTAGATAGAGTTGAGCTTGATCGGTTGCGTCGGAGCCATGTGCAATAACGACGGCCCCGGCACTCTGCGCCTCGCGCGCAAGTTGCCATGCGAGCTCACGCATTCGAGTCAGGCACATCTTTGAGAGAAAGTTGAAGTCATCTTCGTAGATGACCACGAGTCGAGGCTGTTGCTGTTCAAGAGCCGACGCAAAGCGGACGTCAGGATCTTCGAGCATTGTGTCGAAAACGGAGACGGAGATGTTCCCAGCTTTTAGAGCGGAGGCCGCGTAAAGCGTACCCAACGGCGGATACGGTTGCATCTTACGTACCTGCTTGGGGTCGTAGGGGAGATGGTAGGAGTGGGTGATCAGTACATCTGCCACAGATTACCTCCTTCTCTTGTTGGGCTAGCAGGCACTGGCAGGCTCCTTTGGAAGTTCCTGGCCCGTTACCAGTGAACGACGAAGCACAATTCGCTCAGAGAGATTTGAGAGCCAAAGTTCCCAGGGAAACGCATAGTGGCTGGAGCGAAGGCGCCAGCGAATCGGGGTTTGCACAATAAAACGTACGGCGTGCCGGAGCCGCGAGTAGTTGTTTTGCTTTCGGTCAATCTGACTATTCAGCAGAAAATACTTAAGCATTCGTTGCAGTCGTGAAAGCTCTTTTCCCTTGAGCCACGGCAGCATATTTGCGCCTAAAGGCATATCCATCCACTCGCGGAGGTTCTTCGGCTCGGGGACGCCCAACTCTCGGAGTTGCGGCCAGATTGGGATGCCCGGATAAGGGGTGAAGATATTTGGTGAAAAGCTAACATTAGGGAACTTATGGCCGATGTCGCTCATTGTCTGAAAGGTAATGATGCGATCAGCCTCTGTCTCACCCGGGTATCCGAAGATCAGGTTGAATGTGACACGGATTCCGCCAATTTGCGCCTTGCGCGCCGTCTCGTACATCTCGTCAACTCGCTGGTGACGTTTGTTCATCAGCTTCAAAACCGACTCAGACGTAGATTCAGTGCCGAAGCCCATGTGCGATACGCCGCTTGCGCCAAGCAGGCGTACATCGTCTTCGCTCATACGGCAAAGGAAGTCGGTGGAGGCTTGAAAAGTCCATTTGAACTTCACGCCAGAGTCAATGATTCCGCGTGCAATCTCGAGCGCGCGTGGGAGCTGAACCGGAAAGTTCGAGTCAAGTAAAGCGACCTCATCAATGCGATAGCGGGTGACGAGGTCGAGCATCTCAGCGACAGTACGGTCCGCAGACAGCGCGTTGAATCTTCGCTTGTAGAAGACCATGTCCGTGCAATAGTTGCACGCGTAGGGGCAACCAACACTGGTTGCATAGGCGAGCTTTCGGATCCCGGAGAGCTTTTCGTACGCGTCGAAGTTAGTGAGATCAAATGCGGGAAGGGGAAGGGAGTCCAATGGCTCCACCTTGCGGTCCACATTGTGAGTTCGTTGCCCGTTTTTCTTCCATGAGAGCCCGGCTATGCCGCCGAGCGGCTTTTTCCCCGCCAGGGCCTGAGCGACTTCAACGATTGTAATTTCGCCCTGGCCGCGGACAACCATGTCAACAAAGCTTTCACTTAGAGTCTCATCGGGTAGAAGCGTGGGGTGCCATCCACCAAAGATGATTGGAAGCCACGGTGTCTGGCTCTTTACAGCTGTCGCCACCTCGATGGCGCCCCCGATCATAGGCCCTGTCAGTACGGAGATTCCGACACACAGCGCATCTACGCTTTCGCACTCTATTCGTGTCAGGTAATCGGGCTCAATCGCAGCGTCGATCATTACTACGTCGAAGCGGGCTTCTCGCAGTGATGCCGCGAGAGCGAGCAGGCAAAGCGGCGCCCCCAGAGGAGGGCCATCGTAAGCCGGGTAAAAAAGTACAACCTTGCCTTGGCTCAGCATGCGGCCTCAACTGGCTCAGGGTTGGGCTCCAGGCGACGTGCGTCCACAACAGGCTTGAAGCCGGCAGTTCTTTCCTTGAGCTTGTCATTGACCCAAAGTTCCACTGGAAAGCGATACAGACTATGATCAAGCCGGAAACGAGCGGGAAATGAAATACATTTTTGTGCCAGTCGGGTAATCCGAGTGCGCCGGTCTACACCTATCGGGATGCGATCGAAAGCTATGCGCAGGTAGTCGCGCATAATTTGTAACTCTTCGTGATCGCGTCCGTTCAGCCATGGCAGTTTCGTGTAACGCGGGAAGAACTCGGCCCACTTTTCGAGAGAGTCTGGGGCTTCGATGCCAAGCTCATCTGCCCGGTTCATAACATTTGTTCCGGGGTATGGAGTGAAGATATTGGTCCAGAATTCGGTGCCAGGAAAACGTCGGCAGACATCCATAATGAAGTTCATGGTCTCCCTCCGCTCTTTTTGGCCTTCTCCTGGATACGCAAAGATGATGTTGAAAGACGGACGCATGCCTGCTGCCAGGCAGCGCGCCGCGCTCTCGTAGATGTCCTCAAAGTTCTGAAAGGTCTTGTTCATTGCCTTCAGAATCTTAGGCGATCCCGAATCCACGCCCTGACAGATCTGATGTAGGCCGCTGCGGCGTAAAAGCTTGAGATCCTCAAGAGACAGTCGCGAGGTTAAATTTGTAGTTGCCTGAATGCTCCACTGAAACTCTGCTCCGGCACGGACCAGACCTTCGCCGATTGCGCGGGCGCGATCCAGATCGACAAGAAAATTGTCGTCCACAATCCAAAGCATATTGAGGTTGTAGCGGCGACTGAGATCGACAGTCTCCTCCACAAACTGCTCCGCCGGAAGCGCATTCCACTTGCGTTTGTAGACCGCTCCATTGGTGCAGTAGGCGCAATCGAATGGACAAGCCAGGCTGGAGGTGTACATCGCCCAACGCCTGCCGCACATACGCTCATACGCATCAAAGTCTGCGATGTGGTAGGCCTTCGGAAGTTGATCGACGATGGGTTTGAGAGCCCGTTCTGGAGTGAAAGTGAGTTTGTTATCTCGCTTAAAGCCGATGCCGGACACAAAGTCTGGCGCGGAACGATTCTCAATATGGCCTACCAGTTCGAGAAAAGAATCTTCGCCCTGTCCGCAAACGACATAATCGATGTAAGGTGCCTGTAAGGTCTGCGTGGGAAGAAGCGATGGGTGCCATCCGCCAAGCACGATAGGAAAGTCGGGATTCCAGGCCTTGATGGCCTTGGCAATTTCGACAGTCTCTCGAATCATCGGCCCTGTTACGAGCGAAATTCCGAGACAGAGTGCATCACGTACCTCTTCGAGCACACGCTTCTTGTAGTTCGGAGTGATGGTTGAATCGATCAAGACCACCTGATAGCCAGCACGAATCAAGGGCGTAGCGACGGCCAGAATGCCCAGAGGGGCCGTCGCATCGGAGCTTGCGAAGGACGGAAAGAAGAAGACAATTTTGCGGGACTTGGGCAATGCGATCTCCTCGCTCATTGTGGACGATATGACTTGTAGTGGTCGCAGTTGTCATGTCCATGTCAGCGATTTGTAAAGTTTTTTGCAGGCAGCAAAATTGCCCCTTTCATTAGGGTAGAGTGAAGCCCAACAGGTATTCTGATGTCATCAGTTTCGATCGATCGAACCGTTCTTCCCTATAGCAGGGAGCTGTGCTTCGCTGGCGCACTTTGCACGCTGGGCACCAACTCGCGCGATCTGGCCGACGTGCTCGAACTTCTATCCATTCCCGCAAATGGATTTGGTTTGAGCCAATTCGATATGCGGATTGTCGTCGATGAGTCTTTGCCTCAAGCTGCGGGGCGGCCTCATTTTCGGGGATTACGTCACATGGTTGTAGCGAGCTTCGGTAGTTCGAACGTCTTTATCTTCGATGTTTTGCGCCGGAAACTCAGCGCAAGTATCTCAGGCGTTGTTGCGCGGGACTATCAGTTCTGGAAGGAAAAGCTGATCCCGATGACTCTCGGCATTCTTGGCGCTGCCATCGGCTTGGTTCCGATGCACTGCGCATGTCTTGAGTCAGAGGGCGATGGCTTATTGATCGCAGGAGCGTCGGGCGCTGGTAAGTCCACACTTTCTGTAGCACTTTCACAGGGAGGCTTCAACTACGTCTCCGACGACTGGACCTATCTGTCCCAGCGGGACGAAAGGCTGGTCGCTCATGGCACATCAGCACCGGTGAAACTGTTACCTGATGCTGTCAACCACTTTCGAACCCTAAAGAATTTTAGTGTTCAGACATCAATGAACGGCGAACTTGCATACGAGGTCGATATTGCGGAGACCTTCGGCGTGCGGACAGAGCTCGGGTGCGAGCCCCGCTGGTTAGTCTTTTTGGAGAGGACGTCACGCCCTGGTGGTGACTTTACTCCGATGTCGCCCGCGGCGGCGCAAACCTACCTCAATTCCAGTGTGGAAAGACTGCCGGCTCAGTTGTCCGAAGCAGCAGCGACACGGGAACGGATCATCGAAAAAGTTTCACAACTGCCGTCTTGGCGCTTTAGTTACGGGGGCACCCCAAAGTACGGTACAGAGAAGCTTCGCGAGTTTATTGCGTTTCGCAGACGTGAGGTCTACGCATGAGGACTGAGACATCTTGGCATCCCGATCTACTCCGTAGATTTGTCGCAACTCCGTTTGTCTTTTGCAGTAGCAAAGGAGCAAATCAGATCTGCATTCAATCGAACGACCTGGAGATTGCGCTGAGCATCCGGCGCTCCTGTGTAGTGCAACACCCGCCTGATAAGTTCAATGTGCTGACTTGGAAACTTATTCGCGATGTGCCTGCGCCGGCAGAGGACACTCAAATCCTAACTGTCACCGATGGACCACTCCGAACGTTGTCCTATGGCACGGGAACTATCTTGATTCACGATAGGCAACGGGCCGAAGTCTTGGGATTTATCTCGGCACAGGTGAAAGCGGAGCAACTTATCTCGTCTTTGCTTCCAGCACTTTTTGACTCGCAGGCACAAGACTGATGTTCAGCTTGTGGCTTTTACAAAGAAGTGACAAACAGAACATTGCATAATGACAACTCAACTGCTCCTCTCCACTAACTTGAGGATGCGTTATGTATTCAAGTGATGTTTAGTGTGTTTCGACGAACAAAATATTCGAGATCTGGCTGCAGATCATAGGAAGGTGGAGTAAATGAGGCGTGGAATAATCGCAAAGGCAATTTTTGTTGGGGCTGTAGCTATTGGCTCTTATGCACTCTCCGGATCCTCTTTTGCTCAAGAAGCCCCTAAGAAAATTGATGTTTCGGTAAAGAAATTCGGCTATGCGCCTGCTGAAATCACCCTAAAAAAAGGTCAGCCCGTTGTTCTTGAGCTGACAACTCAGGATGTGGCTCACGGCCTCAAGTTCAAAGAGTTGAATCTCAATACGAAGATCGAGAAGGGCAAGACGGCCGAGCTTGCCTTCACGCCAAGCCAGGTCGGAGACTTTGTAGGTCATTGCTCGGTGTTTTGTGGCTCGGGTCATGGCTCAATGACACTTACACTCCACGTCACGGAGTAAAGAATGCAGCGACCCGGTTTCGTCTCGTTGTTGGCTCTCCTCGTGGTAACTACGGGGTGTAAGTCAACTCCACCAGGCAGGCTGGAGCGGAACGTTATGACTTGGAGTAAGCACTCCGTGTTTATACGTAATAAGTCGGAACATAACCCGCTCAGGCCGACCGAAGAAAATATCGCGTCGGGCAAAGAAGCCTTCACGCACTACTGTGTAGCCTGTCATGGATTGGATGGGCAAAACACAGGTGTTCCGTTTGCAGATGCCATGACGCCGCCAGTGCCCCTGCTTAGCTCCGCAGAAGTCCAATCGTACAGTGACGGCCAGCTGAAGTGGGTGATCGACAACGGCATAGCTCCTTCTGGCATGCCCGGCTCGAAGGGAATGCTAAGTGATGACGAAATTTGGGCCACTATTCTCTTCATTCGCCACCTGCCCCCAAAAGGTAGTCTTGGCGACCCATCTCTCTACGATAAGTAGTATTTCAAGAATCTACTAGGAAGGAGCAAATCACGAATGAATCGTCAGTTAGCACAAGCCGTGATTGCTACTTTCCGCGAAGCGGATCCCGAGAGCCACTTTCGTCGCCTATCAGGATTCCGCTATCGATCTTGGGTAGGAATATATGGTTGGCTTGACGCCAGTGGTTTAGCTCTCTATTTTCTTGCACAAGTTCAGGCGTTGGGTATTGAAGCCGCAATTCCCGTACAGGTGCTACAACGACTCGAAGGAAATACGGCCGATAATGAGAAAAGGACGGCCAGCATGTTCCGCGAGTTTGTGGCGCTCAACCAGGATTTTGAGCATGCTGGTCTGCTTTATGCCAACCTCAAGGGGTTTACATTAACCCCTGATTCCTGTGCGGATATAGCTCTGCGCTGTCAGCTCGATCTCGACTTCCTTATATCTTCAAAAGATGCTCAGCGCTGCGAGGGTATCTTGGCGGCACGAGGATATTCACTAGTCGGAACAGGGGTGGACATTAAAGAATTTAAGGCAGACAGCGAACGAGTGCCATCCGTGCGAGATCTTTACAGGGCAAAGCCTCAGCGTAGCGTGGAAGTTCATTTAGTCGATTGTGATGGAGGCGGTGACAGCCCCCGGAAGAACGAGCTCTCTCGCCTGCGATCCGGAAAATGGGAGAATTCGGAGTTTCCAGCCCTCTCGGATTTCGACAAATTTCTCGGACATGCGCAGCACTTGTTCAAACACCTAAAAAGCGAATGGACCCGCGCGTCATGGATTCTTGAGTATTCAAATTTCATCAGGTTTCATCAGGAAAACAAAGCACTGTGGTTTGAAGTAGAAGAACATTTGACACAGAATCCAGAAATGAAGGTTGCAGTCGGAGCCGTAACTTTGTTTGCCAAACAGAGTTTCGGCTCCGACTCTATCCCTGAAAAGCTGAAGGCGTCGGTTCGAGAACTTCCTGCACCAGTGCGGCTGTGGGTTGAGAGATATGGAAACAATGTGCTGATGGCTAAATATCCGGGAACCAAGCTCTATTTGTTGCTCTTGACGGCTCTGTCTCATGATGAAGCTGTGCTGCTCCCAAAAAGCAACAAGATCTTTCCCATCCATCGTCCTCCGAGAGTTACTGTAACGAGCGCAGAAATAAGTCTTACAGTACAGCTGGTTCAATTTTGGCAGCAGACACGTTTTTTTTGCGTCCGGCTAAAATTTCACGTCCGTCACGGATTCGTTTTGTTAGTGGAAAAATCCCGTTGGAAAAAAAGCATTACCTCATTGCAGATGTAGTCAGCTTTGAATTTGTCCTACTTAATAGGTGTGGTACGAGGTCCATTAATGCTGAACGGGGAGGCCACGATTACCTAAGTGACAGGGCGAAGCTATAAATTGGCTTTTCAAATCAGCTCAGCTTTCATTTGTCTAAAGCGCACGGCAGTTAGGAATTTCAATGATAGACACGAAGACATCCTCGGATACAACCTTGAATTGGTATGCTCTGCATACTCGATCAAGACACGAAAAACGAGTCGCAGAACGGCTCGGGTTGCAGGAGCTTGAAACATTTCTCCCTGTCCATCGCACAAAGCATCATTGGAAAAATGGTGTTCATGCGGAGGTAGAGCTACCTCTGTTTCCTTGCTATTTATTTGCGAGAGCATCCATTCAAAACCGGACCCGTCTGGTGCAGCAACCAGGAGTGCTCGGCTTTGCCGCGTCCACATCAAGACCGACCATCATATCTGACGAAGAAATCACGGTGCTGCGAGTCGCTGTCGAAAATCTAAAAGCAGAACCACATCCCTACTTAAATAATGGTGATGCAGTCCGAATTGTGGCGGGTCCGCTCGCCGGCATGGAAGGTATTCTGACGCGGCGCAAGCAAGAATATCGTGTTGTTCTGTCCATTGATGCCATCATGAGATCGATCGCCGTTGAAGTGAGTGAGTTTGAGATTGAGCCAAAGGGTGAGAAGCGTTGAAAGATCTGAGTGTAGTCGCAAAGCGGTCTAAGGACGGGACACCCAGACAGGTGGAAGAGTTACCTAACAAGTATTTCCGCCTGCAATGGATTGGATATAGAGCAGTAGTAGGCGTCATATCCATGCTGTTATCGTTTTGTGCATTTGGACAGCAATTGCAGGTGCCGAGCCTGCCGTCAGCGATTCCGTCGCCGTCATCCTCATCGCCGTTGTCCCCAAACTCGTCTACGACGTCCAGCGATGATGACGAAAGTGATCGCGCAAAAAGCAGCAATGGTATGACCCACCCGAACCAAGATCCATCCAGCGTCTTAACAGCGAGTCAAATCACCACAATTGTCCAAACTCGGCCGGAGTTGGTTGTTGATCTCAAACAAGTGATGTCAGATTATCTGGAGCAGCAAGGAACATCAATCCAAGCGGATTCCATCAGCGACGATATGTTGTACAAAGAGATATCGTCGGATCCAGGATTTCGTGGTGCGCTTAGTGTCTGGTTGCGGGCACGTGGATATGTGTCAGATTCAGATTTTGACAGATCGGATTCAGACTCAAAAGGAACCGATGACATCCGGAGCGGCGACGATGTTGCGATCTCTTCACAAATTGGGGATGGAGCGCTGATAGGTCCAAATAAGATAGACGCTAGCTCACCCGATAACAACTCCGGGGACCTACAGAAAAAAGGAGTATCTCAACAGACTGGAAATAGGGAACCACAGTCAATAAAAAAAACGGATCGAAATAATGGCAGCGCAACCGAAGTGGTACATCAAACAGCCCCATACAATCTCCAGTCCCTTCGTGATCTCTATTCTCAGGTGCCAGAGCAAGCCTCGAAGGTGAAGCGCTTTGGCTCAGATATGTTTCTCGCTCGGGGCTTAGCTACCAAGCAGATGTCCATCGATGTACCAATCGGTCCTGACTATATTCTAGGGGCAGGCGATGGGCTCATCATTAATCTTTGGGGTGGGATCTCTCAAAGTTTTGCTCGGACTGTTGATCGCGAAGGCAAGATAGCACTCCCTGAAGCTGGAACAATCGTTGTTGCAGGTCTGTCCCTCGACCGTGCCCAGAATCTGATTCAAGGTGCGCTGAGTCAACAGTATCGAGATGCGAAAATTGCTGTAACGGTAGCGCGGCTGCGTACTGTAAGAGTGTATGTAGTAGGCGATGTGCAGAGGCCCGGAGCATATGACGTAAGCTCACTGTCCACTCCTCTCAATGCCCTCTATGCTGCGGGTGGGCCTACCAGTGTCGGTTCTCTGCGAATCGTGCGCCACTACCGCGGAAAGGAACTGGTCCGCGAAGTTGATCTTTATGACTTTCTGCTACATGGTGTTCGTCCAGACGAAGAGAAACTGGAAGCCGGAGATACCATTCTCGTGCCTCCGGTTGGACGTCAGGTAGCAATGGCAGGAATGATCAAACGACCAGCCATTTATGAATTGAAAGACGAGACGAAGTTGACTGATGTGCTCAGTGACGCTGGTGGTGTGTTGGCGTCTGCAGCGCTGGCGCATGTCACCATCGAAAGAATAGAGTCACAAGGACACCGCACCACCCTGAACTTGAATCTTCCGGACGGAAGCACAACAGAAGCATTCCGAAAAGAAATTGACGCATTTTCTATCCAAGATGGTGATCGAGTAATCTTCGCTCCGATCCTGCCTTACAGCGAAAAAGCGATTTATTTGGAGGGACATGTAGTCAGGCCTGGTAAGTTCCCTTATCGCGACGATATGACGCTGAACGATGTGCTTCATTCCTATCAAGATTTGTTGCCAGAACCAGCCGACCATGGTGAGATCATCCGTCTGATGCCTCCCGATTTACGGCCAGAGGCCATTGATTTCAGTGTTCCAGATCTCTTAGGCGGAAACGAAAAGATCCGTCTTCAACCTTTCGATACGATTCGTATCAGTGGTCGTTATGAGGCTGATGCTCCCAAAGTTCAAGTGCATGGCGAGGTGCTGCACCCTGGTGAGTTCGCCCTCTCACAAGGGATGACTGCATCAGACCTCGTCCGCATGGCTGGCGGTTTCACGCGCAGCGCGCTAATAGCCGATGCTGATCTCGCCAGTTACGAAGTGAACGACGGGAGACAGGTCGTAAGTCAGAGGGGAACAATTCGAATTGGCGCTGCCGTCAACAGCTTTGATCGCAGTGCAGATATGGTTCTTAAGCCTGGGGATGTACTCACCATTCATCAAATATCAGGGTGGAATGATATAGGGGCTTCTGTATCTCTGAAAGGTGAGGTGACTTATGCTGGCTCCTATGGGTTGCAAGAAGGGGAGAGGCTAAGCTCTGTGTTGAGACGTGCAGGTGGATTCAGAACAACGGCTTACCCGTCTGGAGCAATTCTCATTCGGACTCAAGTGAAAGAACTCGAGGATAAAAGTCGAAATGAATTAATACGTCAAATCGAGACGACTTCAGCTGGCGCGCGGCTAGCCCCAAGTCTGTCGGCTCAGGACGATGCGGCGACTTTGCAACTACTAGTTCAACAGCAAAAGGAAGTAGTCGCTCGCCTGCGAAGCCAACCTGCAATTGGACGTCTCGTCATCAAAATCAGCTCTGATATCTCGAGTTGGGAAGACACGCCCGCTGATATCGAATTACGCAATGGCGACGTTCTCACCATTCCTAAAAGACCAGGTTTCGTCCTGGTCAGTGGTCAAGTTTACAACGCATCCGCAATTACTTTCGTACCAGGAAAAACTGCTGGCTGGTATCTCCAACATGCTGGTGGGAGCACTGAAGGAGGAAACAGAAAAGAAATATTGGTTATTCGAGCAAATGGTCTGGTTGTAGGACATCGATCGGGAACTTGGCATGACCCGAGCGTCCTCGACACAAAGCTCGATCCTGGTGATGTTGTTGTCGTACCCCAAAAAGTCTTCGGTGGATCCGCTCTATGGCGAAATCTGTTCGCGTCGGCACAAGTCTTCTCTTCCGTCGGCTTCGCGGCTGCTCTCGCGCTCCACTAGACATCTTTCATGTATTTACCTATTCAATTCGACCTTAGTGTCTATCCCGATTTGATTGGCTTCTCTGTGGCGATTCGGAGTGAAGCGATCCAGAGGGTCAAGATCTTATGCGGCATCGGCGGAGTTTCACCCGCAACCTGCATTCGGTCGCTGCATGCGAACGACCTAAAAGAAACTCGCCGGTCATTATCGAGGTTTTATCTATGCAGATAAATGCACCGGATCAGTTGTCTCGACCACAAGTGCAGACGGCGCGCGACACGCGACCGGCCGTGTCTAACGAGGCAACATGGGTCGCAAATGCATCAGTGCTCTGGAACCACCGACATACCCTGCTACGCATAGTCGGAACAGTTTTTGTGCTGAGTGTATCCTGGGTGTTACTACTGCCAAAAGAATTTAACTCAAGTGCCCGAATTATGCCCCCTGAATCGGGAAGTACTAGCGCTGCTATGCTTGCGGCGTTAGTGGGGAAGGGCAGTAGTGCAGGTGGTTCTGCCGGCGGCCTGGCCGGCCTGGCCGGGAGCTTGCTGGGCGCAAAAAATAATGGGGCGCTGTTTATTGCATTGTTACATAGCGGAACAATCTCTGGACATCTCATCGACCGATTTGATCTACAGCGCGTGTATCACAAAAAATATCGTGACGCGACGGCTAAACAGTTGGCCCGTCTGACCAAGATAACCGAAGATACAAAAAGTGGTGTGATCACAATCGCTGTGACGGATGAGAAGCGAGAAAGGTCACGTGATTTGGCCCAAGCTTATCTGGACGAATTAAATAGTCTGGTAGCCAGAGTTAACACCTCATCCGCACATCGTGAGCGCCAGTTCATAGAGCAGCGGCTAGCTACCGTGCAGACAGAGCTTCAGCGCGCCCAACTGGAATTGAGTTGTTATTCGAGTGAGAATACTACAATCGATATCAAAGAGCAGACTCGTGCATCGGTGGACGCCGGCGCAAAGCTCGAGGGGCAACTTATAGCAAATGAGTCAGAGTTGGATTCGCTACGTCAGATCTACGGAAACCAGAATGTGCGGGTGCGAGCGGCACAAGCACGAAATAGTCTCCTGCGAAGTGAACTGCAGCGTGCCAATGGTCAAAGTGGACAGCAGTCAGAGGACGTCGCCGCCGATGCGACCCATCCTTACCCCGCTCTGCGGCAGTTGCCTCACCTAGCTGTGCAGTGGGCAAATTTATATAGAAATGTTCGTATCCACGAAACAGTCTTTGATCTCTTATCTGAGGAGTATGAGACTGCGCGAATCGAAGAAGTGAAGTCAATCCCCACAATTAGTGTGATCGATTCCCCAGGGCTACCCGAAAGAAAATCGGGACCGCATCGAACATTGATTGTTCTGGCAGCCACGCTCCTTTCTTTCATAGGAGGGTCGTTGTTTTTACTTATGAAGCGTTCATGGTTGTCAATTGATCAATCGGATGCACGGAGAGTTTTAGTAGCCGACATTAACACGACGCTAGGTAACCGATGGCACAGCCTGCTAGCGGGAGACGCCTTTGGACGGCACCGTCGATGAAGCCGCTTTTGTGAAAAGTGATTTTCGAAACCGAGCGTTTTGGTAGTCGTCTAATGCAGATCATTCACCGCATCAAATAGGAGCTTTTCTACAGCATCACTCATGGCCGCATTTACAAATAATCTCAAGACGATGTCTGGATGTTAGCGAGGCAGCACGGTCAGTGGCATAGAAGCAGGCTAAGGAATTGCGTGAGTCACTTTAATAAATATGTAGGTCAATCAAATAAAATCCCGTCGAAATACTCAATGTATGTCTGAGTGAAAGATGATTACGAAATCTAGTAGCGAAAGTACGGAAATAACAACGATTGAACCTGACGGTCCATCTGCAATGATGCCGTTAATTTCGATCGTGACACCATCTTTTAATCAAGCAGCGTTTATTTACGAAGCGATAAAGAGTATCCAGAGTCAAGACTATGCAATGTATGAACACCTGATAATCGATGGTATGTCGACCGACGGTACGGTTGGGCTACTACAAAAACTATCTGGTGTTGCAGAGTACAACAAAATGTCATGGGTGTCCGAAAGGGACAAGGGACAGAGTGAAGCATTAAACAAAGGATTTCGCCGAGCTAAGGGAGACATCATTGGTTGGCTAAACGCGGACGATCGCTATCTCCCGGGATGCTTTGCACATATTGTAAAAGCGTTCGAACAAAATCCGGATGCGGATATCATCTACGGCGATTACACAGTTATAGATGAGCTTGGAAGCGCGATTCAGACCAGGCGCGAGATCGAATTCAGCAAATTCATCCTCTTCTACCATCATGTTCTATACATACCCACAACAGCTACATTTTTTCGCAGTCGAGTGTTTAGAGAAGAGAACTGGCTTGAAGAGCGGCTTCAATACGCAATGGATCTAGAGTTGTTTATACGTCTTGCAGTTAAAGGATACCGCTTTATGCATATCTCCAAGGTGTTGGCGGATTTTAGATTGCAGCCTAATAGCAAGACATGCAGTTCACCTGACAAACAGCGTTTGGAACACCAGGAAATTGTGTACTCAGCCGCTCCGATACTTCGAGCCATTGAGTCACGACGCATCCAGAGTCTGGTGCTGTTCTTGTTGCGATCGGTCGCTTTTATAAGAAGAAGCTCGGAGAAGATGCTCCGAGGTCACTACTGGAATCAAGAGGGAATCTTCCCGCACTTTCGTTTTAAACGCGTTCGCTGATGGCCTTCGTTGTATTTACGTGTAGGTAATCTTAGAAACACCAATAATAAAGCATCGTATTGTGTTTTTAAGACTGCCAAGCAGAACCGGACAGCATATCTACCAAATTTCAGAATGACATACGAGAGCGGCGGTTAGATGAATAGACTGATGTCAGTGCTGGCAAACAGCAAGGTAAATGTATTAGGAGTGGGCGTCCATGCCGTCAATATGCATAGTGCTGCAACTATCTTAAAGTCTCATATCGATACGAATGGGAAAGGTTACGTCTGCCTAACTGGAGTCCACGGTGTTATGGAGGTGCAACGTGACCCGAGCCTGAAATCGATTTTTGCGGAAGCTCTTCTTGTTGCTCCGGATGGAATGCCAACTGTATGGATGGGGCGGTTGCAGGGTTTTCACACGATGGAGCGAGTGTTCGGCCCTGACCTGATGCTTGAGATCATCGGACGCAATGAGTTTCGTGATTGTGTGCATTTTTTCTGCGGTGGAGCGCCTGGGGTTGCTGAAAGTTTACGTGAAGAGATGACACGCCGCTTTCCATGGGTAAACATAGCCGGGACATTTGCGCCTCCTTTTAGGCCGATGACAGTCGAAGAAGAGTGTGAATTGTCAACGCAAATTCGATTGCTGCAGCCGGACATCATCTGGGTTGGACTGAGTACTCCAAAACAAGAACTGTTTATGGCGCGTTACCTGCCTATGTTAGATACGAAACTGATGATTGGCGTTGGCGCTGCGTTTCTCTTTCACACCGGTGCAATTCGAGATAGCCCTGCGTGGGTTAAACGGGCCGGTTTACAGTGGGTGCACCGTTTTATACAGGAGCCTCGACGCCTCTGGAAACGCTATCTCTTTAATAATCCATGTTTTATCTTTTTTGCTCTTTTGCAGTTCGGCGGTCTAAAGCGTTATAAGCTCGACTTAAAATCAGAGAACACACGCTCGTACGTTTACGAATCGCAGTAGCTGTCAGTTTCATCGCAGTTCTCTTGGGCTTATGCATAATTATTTTCCAGGTGGGACTGGACAGCTAACGGTTTGAGGGATATGGTGATATGCGATTACTAGGGGATCGAGGCTCGATATTCGGTGGTTCCTCGAAGGCTTTATATAAAGATCCCGCTCACAATCAATCTCGCGCACCAACAAGTAAACGTGATAGTGGATTGTGGCTGTTGTATGGTGTCTTTACGAAATACGACACTTGGGAACGATTCGACGCATCACCTCGGATTAAAACAGATCTCGTCAGAAAATTCTCGCCCCGATGTTATGGCTTGACTAAACGTAGCTGTGACATCGTAGGGTCGTCTATCCTATTAATTGCGTTGCTTCCTCTTTGTCTTATGATTGCAGTTTTAATCAAATTGGACACGTCTGGTCCGGTATTGTTTCGGCATCATCGCATCGGACGGAATGGCAGGCAGTTTGTTCTGTGGAAGTTTCGAAGTATGCGGAAAGATGTGCCGAGATATGGAATCTCTCCTTGTAATGTGGAAGATCTGCGGCTAACTCGTGTTGGCCGCTTGATTCGTCGCCTCAGCATTGACGAGTTGCCGCAGCTTATCAATGTTTTACGAGGTGAGATGAGTTTCGTCGGCCCGCGACCCGAAATGCCGTTTATTGTGGATCGGTATCGCCCCTTTGAACGCGAACGTCTCGTCGCCAAGCCAGGTATAACTGGTTTGTGGCAAATTAGCCCAGCTCGGGCACTCCCAATTCACGAGAATCTGCAGTACGATCTGCATTACATCAAAAACCAAAATATCTTGCTCGACTGTGCAATTCTACTTCGAACGCTCGCTGCGGTCGCGCGCGGTGTTGGCGCTGTATGAGTGCTTTGACACCTACAGGGATAAAGCGCTGCCAACGGGCAGAAACGCAGGTCGCTGTATGGGTTCGGCTGACAGAGTGGCTGCTATTCGTATTGATGCTTTCTTACCTCGGCCTTCATACGCTGCCTGCCGCATGGAAGACTCTCAACACTGACTTTCCAAACTACTATTTGACGGCGCGTATCGCTCGGGAGAAAGAAAGCACATCCCGTATTTATGAGTGGGTATGGCTTCAACGGCAGAAAGATCATCGCGACATCGATCAACGTATCATAGGGTTAGTCCCAATTACACCGTTCTCGACTCTCACGGTATGGCCATTAGCTTCACTTCTTCCGCTGACGGCCAAGCACTATTGGCTAATCATCAACATGGCAATGGTCGGCGCGATTGCTGTCATCCTGCGATTGATAACTCGACTGTCATGGAGACACATTGCGTTAGTAATAGTTCTGAGCGTACCTCTAAACAAAAATTTTTTATTTGGGCAATACTACGTCCTACTCCTGTTCACACTGACGCTAGCCTGTTGGTGCTATGTACGCCAAAAGCGGCTAGTTGCTGGACTTCTTATAGGTCTTGCCTTTGGATTGAAGTTGTTTCCGCTGCTTTATCTTGGCTATTTCTTACGCAAGAAGGATTTCAGAGCCTTTATTGGTGGTGTTATCGGTAGCTCTGCTGCGGTAATTGCTTCGATTGCCGTCTTCGGGATTCAAGCGAACCGAGTACTTTCGATTCAGGTCTTACCTTGGGCTATGCGTGGTGAAGGGATGAGCCCGTACGACATCTCAAGCGCGTCGGTTGCTACCTTACTTCACCGGTTATTCATCTATGAGCCACAGTGGAATCCGAACCCTCCGATACATGCTCCATGGATGTTCGCCATACTGCTTCCCCTTGTGCAAACTTTATTGTTCGCTCCCGCGCTGTTATTGGCGAAGCCGAACAACATGGATCCCAGAAGACTGCATCTTGAATGGTCGGGCGTTTTGATCAGCAGTTTAGCGATCTCTACTCTCCCTGCTGGCTACCATTTCACTCTTCTAATTCTTCCGGTATGTCTTATGTGGGACTCAGCTCGAAAAAGGGCTGGATGGATTGGAACTGCTGCTCTTTTATTTTTGTTCGCAGCAATCGGATACCCAGGCTGGAAGGCGCTCGGAGCCACTTCTAATTCAGTCTTGTTCAGCGTGCCGCGATTGTATGTTGTGGTTGCATTGTGCATGTGTAGTTATTGGCTACTAGCCTCGGAGCAACGCGGTGCAAGACAAGATCGTGAAACCCTTTTCTGGGCCGGCGCATTTGCAATGATGGCGTTCCTTAACATCGCATTGGGTTTGCGCCATCAGCATGAACTATACGCAGACTATCCATGGCGTCTTCCGATTGCGAGCAACGTGTTGCAGGCCGACAATCCCATAGCGCAGAACAACACAGTGTTATTTACTGCAATGCTGCCTGATGGATATCATGCGGCCACGCAGAACAAAGACGTGGTTCATTTTGATAAGAACTATAGCGATCAACTCGCATTAGCTGCGACCTCTTCCGAACGGTGGACAGAAGAGGTCGACTCCGAATCGATGATTGTCTCCAGCCATTCCGATCGAGAGGTCATTCATCAAGCTGAGTCTCCCGTAGCTTCACCCAATGGCAGGTGGTTAGCGTTTCTCCGCGAGGAACATGGCCGCAATCGTATCTGGCTCCGTGTTCTTGACAAACCGGGAAGCGCAGATAGAATCCTCACTCCGGTTGCGCTGAACGTATCGGAGATGTCATTCCTCCCAAATGGCTCGCTTATCTTTTCGGCCGAGCCAAACGGAGGACATCCCGCCCTGTTCCTCGTCGATCAGGTAGGCTCCATCAGTTCGCTCGGTCCCGAGGAGAGCCGCTACCCAGCCGTTTCTCCTGATGGCCACTGGTTGGCATACAGCAAATTGGTAGGTGGCAACTGGCACCTGCAACTCCGCAATCTAAACAACGGCCAGACCGACACTCTCACCCAAGCTGATTGCAATAACGTGGAACCGGCGTGGCCACCTGATTCGAAGACGTTGATCTACGGCAGCGATTGTGGACGGGCGCTCTGGTTTTACGCTCTCTGTCGCCGCCCTATCCCTCAATAACTCAAAGTCAACCAAACCCGTCAGGCATTCATGAAGCATCTGTATCCGGAATGTGCCTTCGATCAACTACAAAACCGTTGGCATCAGGTATGAGATGTCTCCAACGTGTCACGATCTTGTCATTTGATGATATGAATCAGATACTTAGCCGCATTCGGCCAGAAAATCATCAGCCTATCTATATAGAATGAAGGAGTCGGAGATTCGCACAATCTGGTGACTGCGAATCTCGGGAGATAATCGTGAGTTTGATTCTGGTAATTGAGGACGATCCAAGAATACAAAAGGCGCTCCACAGGCAGTTCACGACGGAGGGCTATGAGGTACACGTAACCGGTGACGGCGCACAGGGGTTGGCCAGTTGCAAGAGCCTCAAACCTGCCGGGGTCGTTCTCGATCTCATGCTGCCGAACATGTCAGGGCTTGAGGTCTGCAAAGGCATCAAGAGCTGGTCGGCGAGTACTCCGGTAGTCGTTCTCAGTGCCGTCTCGGAGGTGGCCGATAAGGTGCTGCTCCTCGAACTGGGCGCAGACGACTATGTTACAAAGCCATTCAGCCCACGCGAGCTGATGGCCCGCGTTCAGGCCGCAATTCGAAGAACGAAGAAACCAGCAACCCACACTCAAGCAAGCTTCGGGACCGTCACGGCAGACTTCTCTGGGATGGAAGTGTTTAAGGATGGTGCGCCGGTTCTCCTGACCGCACATGAGATCAAGCTCCTGCAATACTTTGTTGAGCATCCCGAACGAGTCATCACTCGGGAGGAACTATTGAACGATGTCTGGAACTATACCTCGTATCCTACGACTCGCACTGTCGATAATCACATTATGAAGCTGCGGCAGAAGTTGGAAGTCGATCCGGCGAAACCTGTATACTTCCGCACCATCCATGGCATTGGCTACAAATTCGTCCGCGGAAATTGACGATACCATCGTTCGTGGGAGGACGAGGCTGATGGACAGGCTGCGGATGCGAACCACGCTGTTGATCCCTCTGCTCATCCTTTCCTTAGGCTGTACAGTCTTGAGTCTTTTGGTGATTCGCACCATCGTTCAACAACAGACGCAGGCGAATCTTGCTTCGGATCTCCAGCATTCAGTAAAAACCTACCAGAACTTCCAACATCAGCAGCGCGAACTTCTGTCGCGCGAGTCTGCTCTGTTAGCCGACCTGCCGAGTCTGAAGTCCTTGATGACCACCTACGATCAGAGAACGATCGAAGACGGTGGAGTTGAGTTCTGGCAAGTGAGCGGATGCGATTTTTTTGCCCTGCTCGACCTGAACGGAAAACTGATCGCATCCTACAATCGAGGTCCTGCGCTCGATCAATCCGGCGTAGCCAGAGGCCTGGAGATAGGGCAGCGCAGGTCTGAGGAACCGACCCTCCTCGTCCTTGACAATCGTATCTACGGGGTATCGACGCAGCCGCTTTACTTCGGGCCGAAGGAGCGCGGAACTCTCCTCGGCTTTGTCACGGTCGGTTACGCCATCGATGAACATGTTGCACAGGCAGTCAGTGAAGCCGCAGCCGCTGAGGTTGGTTTTGCTGTCGACGGCAAAGTCGTCGCCAGCACACTGACACCAATGCTCCAGCAGCAACTCATCGAGCGCGGCGGCGAACTACTGCAACTGCCGACTCAGAACAGAATGATTCGGCTCGGGAAAGTAGATTATCTGGCAGCATCGGAACATCTCACAAACTCCGGCGCGTCAGAGAGCCCAGGTCAGGTCCCACAACTCGTCGTCCTCAAGTCATTCGAACAGGCCACTCAACTGGTGGATAGGGTTAATCGGTGGGTGCTGGCACTGGCTCTTCTAGCCTTGGTCGTTGGATCAGGCATGCTTGTTTCCATCTCGCGCACACTGACTCGGCCCATCGAAACCCTTGTAGGAGGGACTCGAGCCCTTGCACAGGGCAACTTCGACTATCAACTCAGTGAGGATGGTGCTGAAGAGATAAGAGAACTTAGCCGAGCATTTGAACGCATGCGAGTTCAACTGCGACGGTCTCAGAAAGAGCTCCTCGACTCAGAGAGGCTCGCCACGATCGGTAGAATGGCTAGTTCCATCTCGCACGATCTCAGGCACTATCTCTCTGCAATGTACGCCAATGCGGAGTTCATGAGCGATGGCAACATCTCTCAGTTCGAACGAGAAGAACTCATGTTGGAAGTGAAGTCAGCCGTCCAGGGCATGACCGATCTTCTGGATTCACTGCTCCTCTTCACCCAGACCGGCAGGGCGCTCCACCCGGAGTACGAATCGATTGCGCTGATGATCCAGCGTGCTGTCAGTATGGTCCGTTCTCATCCCGCGGGCCGCGATGTCAAAATCAACTTAAGTGGACTTTCTTCCCTGCAAGCGTGGGTCGACGCAAAAAAACTCGGACGCGCCGTCTACAATTTGCTGCTGAACGCGTGCCAGGCGGCGAAACGCGGCAATGGATCTCCCACGGTAACCCTGAGCCTCATCGAAGGTGAGCGAGCGATTGAGATTAGAATTGCAGATAATGGTCCTGGGGTGCCTACGCCTGTTCGTCAGAAGATCTTCCTACCCTTCGTGAGCGAGGGACGGGAGAGCGGCATCGGGCTTGGACTCACCCTCGCGCAGCAAATCGCACAGGAGCATGGCGGCGGTATCGAGTTGGAAGAGACAGCCGAAAGCGAAACAGTCTTCACCATCCATCTACCCAAGGCCTCCCTGCAGGCACTTGGTGCTGTGGTTGAAAAAAGATCTCGCCCGCTCGCGCTCCGGCAGACGGAGAAGGTCGAAGAATGAGAGTGGCTCGATCTCTACTGATCGTCTGTCTGGCGATGGTCACGACGCAAGCTCCGTTGCGTGCGCAATCAACGGAACCTTCGCACAGTGTAGCCTCTTCATCCGCATCTACAACCAATGCCCAATCACTCGAACTACAACAGAAGCTGGAAGCGATCTCGTCAGATCTAGTTAGCACTCACCAGCAATTAGAGCAGTCTCAGAAGGAAATCGAGCAACTGCGAGAGCAGCTCGCTCTGATCAAGAAGCAACTCGCCTCCACCCAATCTGGCGTCGCTCAACCATCCAATCCAGTCAGCGACACAGATACAGCGAAGGCGACCGCTGCAGCGATCGAAGACGTGCAAGAACAGCAACAGGCGCTCGAGGCGCAGGTTAAGCTCCACGAGCAGACGAAGGTTGAAAGCGAATCAAAGTATCCGATCCGCGTCACAGGCTTGATCCTATTCAACTCGTTTATCAACCGGGGAATTGTTGACGACATCGACCTTCCGGAGGCAGCCCTCGCTCCAAGCGACGAGACCACTAACGGCAGTGCGGGAGCGAGCTTGCGCCAAACCATTCTGGGGCTCGAAGGGTTCGGCCCACGAATCGCCGGCGCGCGTACCTCCGCAGACATCAACGTAGATTTCTTCGGTGGTCTCGCTTATTCCAGCTCCTCAACCTCGGCCGGAATCGTTCGCATGAGAACAGCAAGCATCAATCTGGACTGGAGCCACGACTCGATCCAGGTTGGCATGACCACCCCGCTCATCTCGCCCCTGTCACCCACATCCTATGCGACGGTCGCCGAACCCAGCATGGCGGGAGCAGGGAATCTTTGGACGTGGTCGCCGCAACTTAGATACGCCCACCAATTTCAAATTCAAACCCACCGGCAACTACAACTGGAGTTTGGACTGTGGGATCCTCCGGCCGCTGGCTACAGTACCACTCTGACAACTAGAGTGCCAAGTCCCGGCGAGCAATCAAAACAGCCAGCCTACGAATCGCGCATCTCGTACGGTGCGCCTTCGGATAATAACTACGGGCCAGCGTCGGACGATCACTCCTTCCACGTCGGGCTCAGCGGATACTACAGCCGTCAAAGTTATCCGTACGATCACAGCGTAGACTCCTGGGCATTCACCACCGATTTTCGAGTACCGCTCACTCACCGTTTTGAAGTAAGCGGAGAAGGATATCGTGGTCGATCTCTCGGTGGCCTGGGGGGTGGAGTCTACAAGGACGTTCTATATGGAACCAGCCCAATCACAGGCTTGGCTTCCTATAGCGCACTGAACGCCATCGGCGGATGGACTCAACTGAAAACACGCTTCGGTCAGTCGTTCGAGGCGAATGCGGTCATTGGCATCGACAACGGTTTCGCAGGCGACTTTCATACCCTCATCTTTCCGGCAACAGCGACCGCGATACAGCTGCGTGCCCGCAACGAAATGGTTGTAGGCAACCTTATCTTCCGCCCAAAGACTTATCTCATCTTCTCGCCGGAGTATCGCAGAATCTTGACGTGGCCAATCTACGGCCTTGGCAACACGGCCAATATCTTTACACTCTCTGCTGGATATCAATTCTAGGAGATCCGATCGTGCGCAGCCCGCAACACTCGATGGCCGTTCTATGCTGCTTCCTTCTGCTCGGTCTCGCTGCGCCGCAGTTGCACGCGCAGGGAGTAGAAGTCACGGCAAAGATCGTCGTGAACAAAATGCTGGCTCCAGTTGCCAAAAAGCATACAGACCCTCCGAGTGCGGCAAACGTGGTCGTCTGGCTATCAGCCTTGAAGCCCGGCTCACCTGTCCCGCCGTGGACCGCTCATCCGACTCCCTATCGCCTGGTGCAAAAAGACAAGATGTTCACTCCCCATCTGCTTGTCATCCCCACGGGCACCTCGGTCCAGTTTCCTAACGAAGACCCCTTCTTCCACAATGTATTCTCGCTCTTCAACGGTAAGCGCTTCGACCTCGGTCTCTACGAATCCGGCACCACCCGCTCGGTACGTTTTGATCGCGAAGGAATCTCCTACATCTTCTGTAACATTCATCCGGAGATGGGAGCCGTCGTTTTGGCGCTCAGTACCCCATACTTCGGCATCTCATCGGAGACCGGCGGCGTTGCTATCCACAATGTTCTTCCAGGAAGCTACCGGGTGAATGTGTGGAGTGAGAACGGACAATCGATTGATCCAGCCGCAGCCGAGCAAGTCGTCCAGATCTCATCGGAGCCGGTTCACCTTGGCAATATCTCGCTCCTACCCACTACGAACGTTCTTGCGAACCACAAGAACAAGTTCGGCGAGGACTATCAGCCAAGTCACGACTCCCATTAACCCGTCCTGTGGCAAATGATCGCATAAGGCACAAAGAAGGTACCCGTATAGGCTCTGCGTAGTTTGAGGCTCCACGCCTGCAGCTCCAGGCATAGGCGTCTGTCAGATAACCTTGCAAAGCGATATACTTGACGTTTGCGGCTAACATTGCAACCAGCAACACCTTGTACCCACTTATGTCTCTCCTCTGGCTCCGAGTCGCGGTCTTTCTCTACGGCATCGCCGCGCTTGCGGTGCTACCGGCGGCTCTGTACGACCGCCCACGCTGGCGCCACGTCGCTATTCCCGCCACCATCGCCGCGGTCCTCTTTCACTTTGTCTCGCTGGCCGAGATGCTCAACGCCGCCCACCATTCTTTACCGATCGACACCCACGAAACCCAAACATTCCTCGGTCTCATCCTCGCGCTCGCCTTCCTTCTGGTCTTCTGGCGCTATCGCACGGTCTCGCTCGGCATCTTCCTTCTGCCCATCTGCTTCCTTCTTGGTCTTGTCCCTGCCTTCCATCCTGGTCAGGAGCTCACGACCTTTCCTCTCCTCCACACACGCTGGATCTTTCTCCATGTGGTTCTCCTTTTAGCTGCCTACGCCGCGCTGCTGCTCTCTCTTCTGGCCTCGCTTCTATACCTCATTCAAGAGCGCCGTCTCAAGCAGAAGTCACCTACCGTCTCCTGGCTCCCCCCGCTCGAAACTACAGATCAGATCGCTCTCAAAGCTCTGCTCTTCGGATTGCCTTGCATGACTGCCGGCCTGCTCATCGGCTCGCTCATTGCCCAGGCTACCGTTGGCTCCTCGTACTTCCGCGATCCAAAGATCCTCCTCGCCTTCGCCATGTGGCTCGCTTACATCGCGATGATCTATATCCGGCGGCACTCTGGTCTTCGTGGGCGGCGCGCCGTCTATCTCTCCAGCTTTGTATTTCTCGTGGTGCTGGCAGTCTGGGCCGCAAACCAGTTCTCCGCGGTCCACAGGTTCACCGCGCCATGACCACAAACAACATCAAACCGGGCAGCCTGGTCCTCCTCGGCATCAATCACAACACCGCGCCCATCGAGGTCCGCGAGCGCCTTGCCATTCCCGCCGAGCGCCTCGCCGATGCCACACGCACCCTCCTCCATCAACCCGGTATTCGCGAAGGCCTCATCCTCTCCACCTGCAATCGCGTCGAACTCCTCACGCTTCAGGAGGAGAACACCGACACCGACACCTCCGGCGTGCAAGCAAAGAACACAACAGACCTCCTCCGCTTCCTCCACGAATACTTTGCTGTCCCGCCCAGCGACATCCAGCCCCACCTCTACGAGTTCCGCGAGCGCGAGGCAGTTCGCCATCTATTCCGTGTCGCCAGTTCGCTCGACAGCATGGTCGTCGGTGAGCCCCAGATCCTTGGCCAGGTCAAAGAGGCCTACACCATCGCCCGCGACGCCGGTGCCGTCTCTACTCATCTAGAAGCCCTTCTTCAACGCACCTTCACCGTCGCAAAGAAAATTCGCACCGAGACCCAGATCGGCTCCAGCAGTGTCTCCATCGCCTCGGTCGCGGTCGACCTCGCAAGAAAAATCTTCGGTTCTCTGCAGGGAAAGACCGTCCTCCTCGTAGGCGCTGGCAAGATGTCCGAGCTTGCCGCACGTCACCTCATCCAGCAAGGCGCGTCCTCGATTCTCGTCGCCAACCGCACTCAATCCCGCGCAGAAAAGATCGCGGCCACCTTCTCCAGCGCCTCCGTACTCACAGCCGTCATACCTTTTGAAGCCCTGTACGAGCAGGCCGATCGGGCCGACATCGTCATCGCCTCCACAGGCGCTCCGCAAAAGCTCTTTGACCGATCTCATGGTCAGCACTTCCTGCAGCGCCGTCGCAACCGCCCCATGTTCTTCATCGATATCGCCGTCCCCCGTGACGTCGACCCGCGCATGAACGAGGTCGAAGGGTGCTTCGTCTACGACATCGATGACCTCCAGCAGGTGGCCGCCGCAAATCTCGCCGATCGCAGCCGCGAAGCCGAAGCGGCTGAGAGCATTGTCAGCAGGGAAGTCGACAAGTACCAGGAACGCCTCCAGTCGCGCGACGCAGTGCCTGCCATCAAGGCCCTTCAGCTGCAGGCAGAAGAACTTCGTCAAGCTGAACTCGCCCGTTCACAATCCAAACTCGCTGACCTCACCCCGCAACAACGCGAAGCAGTCGAAGCACTCACTCGCTCGCTCACCGCAAAGCTTCTCCACCCTCAACTCACGGCCCTTCGCGAATCCGTCCGCACCAAAGACTCCGACTAGGCTCCGTCGCAACAGTAATAAACTACAACCGGCCGCACTCAGAAGGCATCTGTGCAATAGATCGCTTCAGTTCGTAAGATCAGCGTGCGCGTTGCGTTGAAACTCGATCGTCGTTGAAACTCAAAGCCAAGGTGGCGATACGTATGAAAGCGATGCAGGTGCGTGATTCCTCGCAAGGCCTCACCCTCTATACGGCACAACTTCCTCAGCCGACACCCGCCGCCGGAGAGGTGTTGATCAGAGTTCGTGCAGCAGGCGTAACAACCACTGAACTCGAGTGGTATCCGACAACCCATCAAAAAAGCGCCGAACCACGTACAAACGCCATCCCCGGCCACGAGTTTTCCGGTGTCATCGAAGCGCTCGGAGATGGCGTGCAAAGCTTCACCGTTGGACAAGAGGTCTACGGCATGAACGACTGGTTCGCCGATGGAGCAACGGCGGAGTTCTGCCTCACCCAGCCGTCCAGCATCGCTCCAAAGCCAGCCAGCCTGAACCATGATGAAGCTGCCACCGTTCCAATTGGGGCGTTGACCGCATGGCAGGGCCTATTCGACCACGCAAAGCTTCAGCCAAACGAACGTGTGCTGATCCAGGGTGCTGCTGGTGGCGTTGGCCTCTTCGCGATACAACTTGCTCGACAGCACGGAGCGTACGTCATCGCAACCACATCCACACCAAACGTCGATCTGATCAGGCAACTCGGAGCCAACGAAGTCATCGACTACCAAAAGTCCCGCTTTCAGGATCTGGTGCGAGATGTCGATGTTGTCTTCGATACCGTAGGCGGAGAAACCCGCGATCTCTCCTGGTCCTCTCTCAAACCGAACGGACGAATGATTACGATCGCCGCCGACGGCGAAAGCAGCACCGATCCACGAATCAAGGAGCACTACTTCATCGTCGAACCAAACCAGAAACAACTGACAGAGATAGCGACCCTGATTGACGCCGGTTCACTTAAGACATACGTGAGGGCTGCCGTTTCACTTGAAGACGCCGCAAAGGCCTACGCAAAGTCGATTCCGCAAAAACTAAGTTACGGCAAGGTCGTTATCACCATCCCCGGCGTTAGCTAACCCCCAAACGTACCAATTCACTCTAACCCGCGTTCGAGGCCGCCCCGGGTAGACGCTTAAGCAGCAGATCGATCTGTCCAGCGTGATGCGATTCGTGTTCGCACACATGAAACCACTTGCAGTAGTTGTTGGTAGGCCCCCATGGCCAGGTCTTATCCACCGACATCAACCACGCATCGTCTCGCTTCTTGAACTCTGCGAGCGACTTCTCCCTCACCTCTTGCAACGTATCCAGATAAAACTTCAGGTCGTGGCCCTTGATGGTCTTCCGGCCTGCATCCCCAAGCTCCATCGCCGCATCCCACTTCTGCTTTACCGCGTCCGGCCAACTCCCCCAGTTCATTCCATCAAACGTATTCATCTGGTAGTAAGTCTCAGTGGCCGCGAGATGCAACAGCAGCGCGCCAATACTATTGGCGTCTTTGTCGAATAGATAATCCAGGTTCGCTTGGCTGATCTCTCGCGTGTACCTCGTTACGGCGGGCCGCATCCAGGTCAACATCGACACAAGTGTTCCCACCTGAGGGGTATATCCAGGCCTTGGCCCCAGAATATTTATTTCCTTAACTGGTGCGGCTGCTCCGAGAGGCGGCAGTAGCATCACAGCGGAAGCTGCAGCTGTCGTCCTAAGAAAATTTCTACGGTTGGTGACATTCGAATTCGTCAAGAAGCGGACCTCTCAGATGAAATTAAAAACAGGGCCCCTTACTGATCGCGCAAGTATATCGAACGCCCGAGAGCTTTCGACGTAACGCACTCTCAAAAACAAGAAAAATAAGAAATGCCGCTTCATTTACTCAACCGATGGTGTGTTTGACCGGTAAATCCGATCAACGCCAACAATGACCGAACAATTGTTCCCCACATCTCGTATCCTAGTTAAGACATGAGTTCCGAACACAACAATCCTCGCAATCCGATCCGCATCGGAAGCCGCGGCTCGCAACTAGCTCTCTGGCAGGCCAACCACATCCTCTACGCCCTCCGCGACGCCGGCTACCACGTTGAGCTCGAAGTCATCCGCACCACTGGCGATCGCATGCAGCAACCCGGCTTCGTCGCTCCTCCAAACCTTGACGGCAAAGGCATCTTCATCAAAGAAATAGAGGAAGCCCTCGAAGAGGGCCGCATTGATCTCGCCGTTCACTCGCTCAAGGATCTCCCAACCAAACTCGCCCCTCAGTTCACCCTCGCGGCGATACCCAAGCGCGCCGACGCACGCGACGTCTGGGTCTGCGAGCCCTACTGGGCGCTCCACACCCTCCCCGCCGGAGGCCGCATTGGCACGACCAGCCCGCGCCGTCGCGCACAGATCCTCGCGCTCCGCCCCGACGTCACCTTCGTCGAAGTTCGCGGCAACATCGACACCCGCCTCAAAAAACTAGCCTCCGGCCAATGCGACGCCCTCGTCCTCGCCGCCGCCGGCCTCGACCGCCTCAAGCGCGCCGAGTGGGTCCACCAGCGCTTCTGCCCAACAGAGATGTGCCCCGCTCCCGGCCAGGGAGCGTTGGCCCTCGAAACCCGCAGCCCCGAGCACTCCATCGACGAGTCACGCGACGCCTACATCCGCAACGCCATCGCCTTCCTCGAACACCCTCACACCCGCTTCGCCATCAACGCCGAGCGCACCACACTCGATGCCTTAGGCGGTGGCTGCTCACTCCCCATCGGCGCACACTGCATCCCCCCGACAGACGAGTTCGGCAAGTGGCGCATGATCGCCCAGGTCGTCGCGCCCGATGGCGAAGCAATGGTCCAAATCGACACCGAAGCTCCTTACAACATCGATCCCATCGCCCTGGGCCAGAGCGTCGCAGACAACCTCAAATCCAAGGGCGCCCTCGACCTCCTCTCGGCCGTCGCAATCAGCTAAGCTCCAACTCAAAACACATACTTGATCCCACCATCGGGAAATCTTGGCATCTGGTCTTGTTCCAGTACGCCGAGATCTCCCGCTCGTGGCCGCCATTGGTTCGAATAAAAGTTACTCGACCCCAACGCATTGTCAAGCCCAACGTGCCACGTGAACACACCTCGTCGTATCGGACGACTCTGCTCCAACCTGAAGTCCAGCCGATGATATGCAGCAGATCTCGCCGCGTTAATCATGCTCAGATCGTAAACGTCGCGATCCTGCGCGTTGCTGAGCATCAGGTTATCCGGCGTATACGGTCGGCCAGATGTCTGGCTATACCGGCAAGAGAGCACCGTCCTCCTGCGCAAAGCCAGTGTCCCCGCAATATTCGCGACGAACGGTATGTCATAGTTGCCGCGCCGCAACACTCCATCCAATCCCGAGTACCAGCTCCTCGCATACGTCACCGCACTCGTCACCGTAAATCCCGACGTAGGTTTATAGCGAACGGATAGCTCCGCCCCCTGCGCAAGCCCGAGCCCTGCACTCGTCATAGGAAATAATAAGAAGGCCTGCCCAAAGGTATCGGCAATATTAGCCAGAGAAAGCTGTGGGTAGTTAGTAGCAACCGGATAATCCATGTATCTCTTCCGATAAGTCTCGATAGAAATTCCGACATGCGAGCTCCGCACGACATCGATCCCAGCCGTAATCTGCCTGGAACGAATCGGCTTCAACGTCTGCTGGTTTGCAAACGCGACGAGATAAAGATTGGGCGGCAGCTGGGCATACTCGGCGTACCCTGCATGTACGAGCCGGCCCAGAACAGGTGCCATAAACAAAACCTTCGGCGTCCAGATCGTACTTCCAGTGATAGCCCACTGCGAGAGCCGTTCCCCTCCCACCACCTTCATGCCATGTGGTAGCAACACGCTGGCTTGTCCATATGCGGCCGAAGAGAACGGTGCAAATCTTCGATTCAGCGCCATCGCATCCAGCGGGGCCGGATCTTCACTGTAAGGATTCTGCAAACCCAGCGGTTGATCAACGCGATAGTTCAAACGATCGAGCGAAGCCCGCCCACCTGAGGTCACAGTCAACCATTGCTTCGCCTGCAAAGTCCAGTCATACTTCAACGTGCTTACACCATCTCTGGTGTCTTCTGAATAGATAGGTGCTCCATCCAACAGTTGTGCATCTTCGACCACGTTCTGCGACTGCTCTGAGTTACTCACACTCAGCACGCCAAACGACCGAGCCGAAAGCACATGCTGCCAGTTCAAGCCAGTAGTATTTCTCCAACCCTGGTAATGAATATCGTAAGGATTTGTCTCAAACGGATCCGTCGGACTTGGGTGAATCTTGATCGAATCAATTCCCGTCAGCGATAACCCCCACCAGGTATTCTTATCGTCCACGCGCCTGTCCGCTCTGATCAACGCGTTGGAATAGATAGGTACCCCGTTGAGCCCGATATCGTCAGTCAGCAGGTTCAGAATGCTTCGCCTCGCCGACACAAACAACGACCCATCTCCCCACGGCACACTCCTCGACCCTCCCATTCCAGCGATGCCTATCTCCGATTCGGAGTGGGGCACAGTCTTGCCCTCGGGTATGGTTGAGAACTCCACAACAGAAGATAGCCGCTGATCATATTTGCTGTCGTAAGCATCCGTGTGCAACGTCATCTTCTGAACGGCAGCATTATCGATCATCGACACGAAACCGCCGGTCGTATCGGAGAGAGCAAGCTGGTTGATCGAAGGGACCTCGATGTTATCGACCAGGAAAAGCGTCTCATCCGGGTTTCCTCCGCGGACGATAAAGTCGTTGTACTGATCGTTATCAGAGACCACACCCGGCAGCACCTGCATAAACCGCGACGGATCGCCAAACGTGCCCGCAGACTCCTCAATCTCCTTCTCGCTGACCTTTCGTTCAAACCCCTCCGTCGAATCCGTATTGGTTGGTCTACCTTCCACCTTGATCGTCGTTCTCAACATGCCAACAACACTTGAGGTCTTCAACTCCGCAGATGGAGATACTGCATCCGGGGCGTCTATTGTTGGCTTCCGATCGTCTTTTGCAACTGCAACGGTAGTTGTTGTCGCTGGTTTTGCAGGCCCTCCTGCAAGACAACCTGTAGCTATTGTCACGGAGTTAGTATCTGCTATCGCCCCGGCCACTCCGGCACAACTGGTGTTAGCAATATCGGATGCAAGTAGCCTGTGCGAGTAGTTGCCAGCTAGGCAACCGTAGAAAAACAAAACTAACTTCGAAGTACGGTTCACGGAATACCTCTAGGACGAGCGATAGTCGTCTTATCGGCATGGAAGGCTCTTTGGTAATACCTAAAGTGAGATCAAGTCCCACAATGGAACTCTGAGCATTCCACCGCAATACAATGATCCGCATGAACCCTAATCCCTTTTCTGCGGCAGGTGTTTCGTTTGAAGTTCACGAGTGGCGAGGTAGCGGACCAGCAGCCTTGCACGTCCATCATGCCGACGACGAGGCGTGGCACATCCTGGAAGGAGAGTTAACCTTTCGCTACTCGGACCGATCCAAGACGGTTGGCCCCGGGACCACAGTGTTCGTGCCAGCAGGCATCGCGCACACCTACACCGCAACAGAAGATGCCCGATACCTGATCATTCTCACCCCGCGACTGAGCGCTCTTATCACCGCACTCCAGTCAGAGCGAGACCGAAGTCGCCACGGCGACATCTACAAACACTTCAACTCCGAGTTGTTGGAATAAAAGCAAAAGTCATACGGCAGCTATGATTCCGGACTATCCAGATGATCAGCAACGCCGAAACGAACACCTCCATCCATCGAACTCCAGTAGTTACAATCGATCACAGATGTCACTCAAGAACAAACGCATCCTCATCACGCGAAGCCGTCACCAAGCCTCCGAGCTAGCCACTCAGCTCGAAGCGCTCGGAGCCACACCCATTCTTATCCCTGCTATCGAAATCATTCCTCCCACCTCCTTTTCAGCACTCGACGCAGCCCTCACCTGTCTTCGAACATACGATTGGCTCATCCTCACCAGCGCGAACGCCGTCGAAGCCTTCCACCGCCGCGCCCAGTTTCAACACCTCACCCAGCTGCCCAAAAAGATCGCCGTCATTGGACCCGCCACCGCTCGCGCCGCCAACGCAATTGGCCTGACCGTCGACCTCATCCCTCCTCGGTACATCTCCGAGTCGCTCGCCGAAGCCCTCCTTCCCGAAGCAGCCGGCAAATCCTTCCTCCTTGTCCGCGCCGCCGAAGCTCGCGACACAGTGCCAGAAGCCCTCACTGCCGCCGGTGCCACCGTCACCGTGGCGGAAGCCTACAGTAACCAGATCCCTCCAGATTCCGTCTCCGCACTGCGATCGTTCTTCAGCGATCCAGCGAACTATCCCGATGTCATCACCTTCACCAGTGCGTCAACAGCACGAAATCTCATTGCTCTCCTCGACACTGCGAACCTGACTCTCCCATCACAGATCTCACTTGCCTCAATAGGACCCATCACCAGTCAAGCTCTCCGCGAACTCGGTTACGAGCCCACGATCGAAGCAGCCGAACCAACTATCCCCGCCCTCATTCAATCCATCGCCGATCTCAAGGAATAAGCACCACTCAATCACCACAACTCACCACCGAAACCACCACAACTTACCAACAGAAGAAGCAATGGTAACCAGGAGCATCGCCAGCTGCGATGCTTTTGGTCGTTAGCATGCGAAAATTCTGTCAAGCCCCTGACGCTACAAAACCCGCGCCAACCGCCAACAATCGCGTGGCGTATGAGTTCCATTCAAACCGTTATCATTAAGAGTAGGAGTTGAATGACTTGAGTTGATCTGTGGAGTGAGCAGCCGAGCGGTTCTGTCGGAAGCGACCGCTAAGTTGAACAGAGCAAGTATTTTGTGCGCAAGTGGCCTAGAATCAATATTTTGCAGAGGGGTTTCGTCGCTAAATAACACAAAATAAAAGAGATGCCTGCAAGATACCCCAAGAGGGGAGGGGGAGGGCAGTGCGCTAGTGGGAACTCCAGGTCTTATCCCCTGAGTTACATAGCTTTTCAAGCGTACAGTCCACGCACCGAGGCTTCCGCGCCACACATACCTGCCGCCCATGATGGATCAACTCATGCGAAAACGCGATCCATCGATCCTGCGGAAGGATCTTCATCAAATCTCTCTCTACCTTTTCGGGAGATGTCTCCCTGGTCAACTCCAGGCGCCCCGACAACCGCATAACATGCGTATCGACGACAACTCCCACCGCAATGTTGAACCATGACCCGAGCACCACATTCCCTGTCTTCCGAGCCACCCCGGGAAGTGTCAGGATCTCCTCCATCGTCTGAGGCACCTTCCCCCCAAACTCCTCAGTCACAACCCGTGCTGCCCCCTGAATCGACCTCGCCTTATTCCGAAAAAATCCCGTCGTCCGAATCAGCTCCTCAAGCTCCGGAAGGGAAGCCGCAGCCATCGCCTTAGGAGTAGGAAACGCCTTGAACAGCGCCGGAGTTACTAGATTTACCCGGACATCGGTACACTGCGCAGAAAGAATCGTAGCCACCGTCAACTCCCACGCGCTCTTGTGATTCAGGGCACAAACGACTCCGGGATAAGTGTTCCGCAAAGCATCCAGAATCGCTGCAATCCGCTCCGGCGCAAGTGGATTCTGCGTCTTTCCAGCTCTCTTCTTCGCCGAAACCGGCTCCGACTTCGCGATAGCGCGAGCCTTCGCTCCAATAGCAGCCTTAGTCTTTGCAATAGTCTGAACCACGGTCGTCTTGGCCATGCACTTTAGCCCAGACGATCCAGCATCTCCGCCGCCGGAACACGCACACAGCTGAAAATCGGCGTGTCCTGCAGTGTGTACATGCTGATCTCGGTCTCACGTAGCTGCTGCACCAGATCCAGAAAGTCCTCCGGAAAGTTGGTCTCGAACGCAACCACAAACTCCTGGTCGTCGATCCCGAACGAGTAGGTCGTATTCAGCTTCACCCGCGGATACATCAGGCCAATCCGAATATGCTCATCCATCAGCCGCTTCCGCTCCGTTGCAGGCAGCAGATACCACGGCCGAGTCTTCCAGAACGGATAGATAAAGATGTACTTCTGTCCACCCGGACGAATCGCTCCACGTCCTTCACCCTCGCTCTCATCCGGCCGGTCAATCTGGTACTGCGAGCGCTTCGTCATAGCCAGAAAGTTGTGTGGCGAGTTCAGATACCCGCCAAGCGGCGTCCTCATCAACTCACTCCGCATCTCGTTCAGCTCATCCACACCATAACCAATCGACCAGACGCACATATCCACGTCGCCGCGCGTGCCAATCGTCGAGTACGTCAGCGATACGAATTCCCCCGGCTTATTCCACTTTGCCAGGATCTCGGCGAACGCAGCCTTATGTGCCGCCTTCTCTTCAGCCGGCAATCTCCGCCACTCGGGCATCACCTTATAGAAGCTGAAGCACACAATCTGTCGCTTCACAGGCGGCTTTGACGGATCATGGGGCGCCGCCCCATAGCTGCTTGCGGGCCTTCCCGCCTGCGCAGTAACGGAAGTGGCGGAAGCAGAGCTTGTGGAGGCAGAATGCTCAGTGGTAACGGCGGTTGCAGAGGCATCGGTGACAGTGTTCGACATGGGTACATCTCCTAACTCTTCCATGCTAGCTCATCCTTACCAAACCCTCACCTCGTATACTGGAGCTACATGTCAGAGAAGATCATCGCCCTCCTGATTGGCGCCATTGCCAGCGGCGGCTACGCCAGTGTCGTCCTACTGATGGCAATCCAGTCCGCCTGCATCCCCATTCCTTCCGAAGTCATCATGCCGCTCGCGGGTTACGCTCTAGCCCACACGCAGGGGCAGCTCATCATCCTCGCAACCGTCGCATCGCTGGCCTCCAACCTCGGCTCCATTCCCGCATACTGGGTCGGAGCAAGGGGCGGACGCCCCATGGTCGAGCGCTACGGCAGCATGATGCTCCTCAGTCGCCGCGATCTTGACCTCGTCGATCACTTCTTCTCCAAGTACGGCTCCATCACCGTGCTCATCGGACGCATGCTTCCCATCGTCCGCACCTTCATCGCCTTCCCAGCGGGTGTTGCGAAGATGAACCAGCTCCGCTTCCATATCTATACCTTCATCGGCTCCTGGCCCTGGTGCTACGCCCTCGCCTACATCGGCATGAAGCTAGGCGCAACATGGAACACCAACCCTCGGTTCAAAGAGATATTCCACCGTTTCCACCTAGGCGTAGAAGCTGTTATAGTCATCGGCTTCATCTGGTTTGTAATCTCCCACTGGAAGAACCGAATCCGCACCGAACCTGCCTGAAACAACGATCTGTCGTCCTAAGACAACAGATAGCGTGCCTCAGTACGGGCGATTCATTTTGCAAAGCGGCGAATGCCATAAGCGACCGGCAATCCGAACACGACCATATGAATCAGCAGGCCATAGCGCATGCCGCGAATGGTGATCGGATCGTATTGGTGCAGAGCAGACAGCGGCAGCACGATCAGCATCATGACGAGCTGAACACCTGCGCCAAAGCAAAGCCCACAGACGAACCAATACTCCGTCATAAATCGCAGCCTGCGGCTTACCACGTAGTAAAACGCCGAGAAGATAAGAGAGATAATGATGTGCAGCAACACACCCAAAGCATAGTTGCCAAAGCCTCCCTTAAGCGCCTTCTCCCCCACCAGCCCATACGTAATCACGAGGATGATGTCATGGCCCGCAAGGATGCAAGCCTGTAAAAGATCAAGTGCTGCGGCGGCAAGCCCTGCTACACCGATCGCCAATAGTGCGTTTTCTCTTGTTGTTCGTGCCGGCGCGGACTCTTCAATCGCGGACTCTTGAATCATTAGCATCTCCCTTTTCACATCTGGTTGGTTTGCAACACCGTTGTTAACCAACCGACCTCGTCAATTCGCTTGAGTTTGTAGTCGAGGCAGCCGGGCGGAAGACGACGGAATTACTGTTGAGGAGTCGAGGTATTCGCGTCCGCTTCGACGTCAATCTCAATATCGACATCGGGTACAGTAGAATTGCCGACTTCCGCCGAGTTATCTCGCACCCCCATCTCGAAAGCGGCACGCTTCAACCCTGCGGTTCCATGGAACGCCACTCTTGCAGGTTCGTTCGGCTCGGTATCGGAGAAGGTCCCATTGAACTTGAACGTGAGCGGCACCACCTTGGTAACGCCGTGCATGGTCAGTAAGCCGTCCATTCTCCACAGATCCGATGAAATACGTTTAATGCCCCGTCCTCGATAGTTCATGGTCAGAAATTTCTTCGCATCAAAGTATGCGTCGCTGCGGAGGTCCTCATCACGTTTGCCGATCTGCGTGCTGATTGTGGAAACGTTGATCGCGACGTCTACCCTGCAAGCCGCTGGGTCCGGCGATACGGTGATAGTCCCTGTAACCTTATCGAACCGGCCGCGCACACGCCCGACCAGATGGTGCCACGCGCTGAAGTAGGCGAAGCTGTGAGCGGGATCGATCTTGTATGTTCCCGGAGTTGGAAGCGCCTCTCCCTTAGTGCTCTTTTGGACGGGTTTCTGAGGCTCCGCCACCGCGAAGGTCCAGGACATCGCGCAAGTTGCCAAAGCCAGAGCACTGACCCCGAAGAAATCGTGCAGTTTCTCTAAGACCGATCTTCCTGCTTTTCTACCGACCATCTCGCTTGCCTCCGATTGATGCAACTTGCGTTTCGGTTCTTACGCTACGCAGAGAAGTTCGCGGAAGTCCTGAATCCAGTCTGAAATACTCTGAATAGTTCTGAATTCAGGCCGAAAGTGGGTAACTGGCAGATTCGCCGTCGTTGGAGGAATTAGCTGCCTGTGGACGGTGGCATCGGTATAATCGGCAAGCGCCGATTTTCTATGCCGCCCTCTATAAAAAGACAGAGAGTAGTCCCGGACCTGTATGCAACGTTCCCCCACCACAATGCTTCGCATCGGCACCTGGTGCGTTAATCCGACATCTGGCCAAATCTCTCGAGATGGCGAGACCGCTCGACTGGAAGCTCGAACGATGCGGCTGCTACTCTGTCTTGCCGAACACGCTGGCGAAGTGGTCAGCATCGACGACCTGCTCAATCAGGCCTGGTCCGGCGTAGCGGTCTCCTCTGACTCGGTCTATCAGGCCGTCGCGTCGCTGCGACGGTTACTTGGCGACGACCCAAAGCAGCCTACCTACATCGCGACCGTGCCGAGGCTGGGGTACCGGATGGTGGCAACTGTCAGTCCTTGGACCGAGGAACCGGCTATACCGCCGAGCACACAAGCAATTGCGCCAGCGGTCTATCCAATGCCTTCAGAGATCGAGGCGATAGACGCTGTACCTCTCAACGCCCCAAACCTGGGCTTACACAGCAGAGCCTTATGGGCTGTCGGTGCTGTGGTCTGTCTTGCGATTGCCGTTGACTTTCTGCCTCGTGCCCACACTGCCAACCACAGTCACGAGGAGTCGCCTGTGGCCACCCCTGTGCAGGCGCAGAAATTTATCGCGGTCCTGCCATTCTCCGATCTGACTGAAGGAATGAAGGAAGGCGAGTTCGCCGATGGTATGACAGAGGAACTGATCGACAAGCTTAGTAAACTACCCGGGCTACACGTTCCCTCTCCCACATCTTCGTTCTATTACAGAGACAAAGAGATGCCGGTGGCCGATATCGCGAGGGCGTTGGGTGTCGTATACATCCTCGACGGGAGTGTGCGCAAGTCTGGCGCTCGGGTACGAGTAGCGGCGCGCCTTGTTCGAGCGGACAACGGATACGTCATCTGGTCAGAGACATACGACCGGCCATTCCACGACCTGCTGATGGTTCAAGACGACATCGCGGGCGAGGTGACGAAGGCTCTAGGTTCAGCGACAGGGCTCAAGGCAGGCTGACGTGCAGTCGCCTCCATTTGCCCCCACCCTCCCCCCTAAGCGATACTAAAGAGTCCGCATTACACGGAATATCGCACGATAGAAGGGTACCGCCAAGAATGTCTACACCCCCGGCCGCTAAGCCAGCATCCGCTGCGCAAGAAGCGGCAGCCATCAAGCCTGCCACTGGAAAACTAGGCGTCATGATTCCCGGCATGGGAGCCGTCGCCACCACACTCATTGCCGGAGTAGAAGCCATTCGCCGCGGCTTCGCCAAACCCATCGGTTCCACCTCGCAGATGGCCACCATCCGCCTCGGCAAACGCACCGACGCACGCAGCCCCCTCATCAAAGAGTTCATTCCCCTCGCAGACCTCAACGACCTCGTCTTCACCGGCTGGGACATCTTCGGCGGCAACCTGTACGACGCCGCCAAAACCGCGCAGGTCCTCGACCGCGACCAACTCGAACAGATGCGCCCCTTTCTCGAGTCGATCGAGCCCATGCCCGCCGTCTTCGACCAGCACTACGTCAAACGCCTCACCGGCCAGAAGGTCAAGACCGGCAAGAACAAGTGCGACCTCGCCAACCAGATCCGCAACGACATCGCCGAGTTCAAAACCAAGACCGACCGCCAGGTCATGATCTGGTGCGGCTCCACCGAGATTTACCTCGAGCAGACCGCCGTCCACCAGACCCTTGAAGCCTTCGAGAAGGGCCTCGTCGACAACGACCCCGGCATCTCCCCCTCGATGTTGTACGCCTGGGCCGCTCTCAAGGAAGGCATCCCCTTCGCCAACGGCGCACCCAACCTCACCGTCGACATCCCCGCACTGCAAGAGCTTTCGAAAAAGATGAACGCTCCCATCTGCGGCAAGGACTTCAAGACCGGCCAGACCTTTATCAAGACCGTTCTCGCTCCCGCATTCAAGGTCCGCAACCTCGGGGTCAGCGGCTGGTACTCCACCAACATCCTCGGCAACCGCGACGGCGAAGTCCTCGACGATCCCGACTCCTTCAAGACCAAAGAGGTCTCGAAGCTCGGCGTCCTCGAGCACATCTTCCAGCCCGAACTACACCCCGACCTCTACAAGGATCTCTACCACAAGGTCCGCATCAACTACTACCCACCTCGCGGCGACAATAAAGAGGGCTGGGACAACATCGACATCTTTGGCTGGCTCGGCTACCCAATGCAGCTCAAAGTAGACTTCCTCTGCCGCGACTCCATCCTTGCCGCACCTCTCGCCCTCGACCTGATCCTCTTCATGGATCTCGCAGCCCGCACACCGCTACTGCGCGGCCTCGGTATTCAGGAGTGGCTCAGCTTCTACTTCAAAGATCCCGACTCCGCACCTGGTGTCTATCCAGAGCATGACCTCTTCATCCAGCACATCAAGTTGAAGAATACCCTCCGCCACATCATGGGAGAAGACCTCATCACCCACCTCGGCCTCGACTACTACGGCGACTAACGCACTCGAAACGAAAGCACAAAAGGCGACTGTGAAGAAACTCTTTCACAGCCGCCTTTTGCAGTTAACGAGATGCGTGTATCCTAAGGTTGGACCATCGGAATCTGCGAGGCTAGCTGAAGGTCAATCAGCATGACCAGCCGCCGATCCAGCTGGAAAAATAATGCGGTTTTTTTGCCGGTTACTACCTTGCCGAATAGGGGTACGTATTTCAGTCGCAACTGTGCAACCGATTGATCAACCCCGAGCGTCTGGCGCGCCAAACTCAATGCTTGATCGTCGCTAAGCGTGGCATAGTTGGTAGCGTATTCCTTAATCGCCGCATACTTCGCATCGTTGATCTTCACCAACTCAGCAGTGTACTGGTCGTAGACCGGCCAGAACTTCACCGCTTCTGCGTCCGTAAGCTGGAGATTTGCCGCAATGATTTGCTTCTTCTGCGAGCGAATGTCCTTCCTGAGTAAATCAATATCCTGATCCGTAATGCTCTGGGCCGAATTGTTTGCAGGTGTTTGCGCCGAACTTTGACCTCGCGAGATGCCAGTCAAAATCACGACAGCTGCCAAGCTCATCGATAGAAGTTTGTTCCTAATCACAGATCGCTCCTCCTCAAAGCATGCTTTCATTTCATGTCGACCCGCCATTTGGCCCGGGAGGCGGATGGGTGCAATCTGATATCACGGCGATCAAACTGTCAACTATCTTTGTGCTCTGCTGAAGCTTCAGTGCGGCAGCACATCCGAAGTCGACGTGCGCCAACCAGCGATGCAAATCACCCAAAAACTACTCTGACACTTCCATCAGCTTCGCCCAAAGCAACTTCGTTCCGGCGTCAGTCTTCGCCGAAACGGGCAGTATGCCGTCCACCTCATGCGCCTTCTTCAGCGCCGCAACCGACTTTGCGAGTTGATTATTCGATAGCCGGTCCGCCTTAGTTCCCACCACAAGATAAGGTCTTTGCGTTTGCTTGAAATATGTAATCAATTGAGTATCATTTTCCTGTGGCGGAATATTCGTATCCACCAGGCAGATACAGAGCGCCAATGTCTCCCGCGCCGCAAGATAAGGCTCAATAAACGAGGGCCACTCCGATGAGATTGATTTCGAGATCTTGGCATACCCGTATCCGGGTAGGTCTGCAAAGATCAACAGGGGCCTCACCTTCATCTTGTCGCCCGCGCCCTCATGAAGCGCAAAGAAGTTGATCGCTCGCGTTCTTCCCGGAGTTGACGACACCTTCGCCTCCCGCGACCCGAGCAAAGAATTGATCAACGAAGATTTACCCACATTAGAGCGTCCAAGAAATGCAACCTCGGGCGCGCCATAGGTCTTGGCTTCAGAAGGGAAGTGCGCGACGTCGGTCGCAGACAACAGAAAAACAGGGTTCAGTCGCATGCCTCAAGTCTACCGCCAGCAACCTCCGCTCTCCGCAACAGCGCAGCGGCAAAAAAAGAAGGCACCTACCCTAAACAAAAGGATAGGTGCCCGTACCGCTCCAATTTATTGTTGAGGCGGGGGGGCGGCCTCTGTCTGCTGTGGCTCCTTAGCCTTCACTGTAATCGTGACCGGCGCCGTCAGGTGAAAGCTTATAGTGGACTCGGACGGGATCACAACATCCTTGTTGCCCGTAAAGGCCGCGCCAGCTGTTCCAGCACCTGCACCGATAAGGCCGCCGATTAGAGCACCTTTTCCGCCGCCAGCTAATCCCCCAATGAGAGCGCCACCACCAGCTCCGCCGCCGATAAAGCCAGCTGTCCTCTTGCCTTTGCCTTTCTGCTCCTTCTCATAGGCGCTTGTACTAACCTGCATGCCTGAGATCGACGTGACTTGAATACCAAGCGCCCCCGATCCCTTAAACTTTCCTTGCCCCTTCGCGGCTACCACGGTACCCACCACGTGAGCCCCGCGTGGGAAGACTGTTCCACCACCGGAACTTTTCACCGGGGCCGCCAGAACACCCGTAAATCCGTCGCCAACATTGTTCTTGCTTGCGCTCAACTGTTCGGTCACTGTTACGGTCACAGCGGCGCCAGCCGGTGCGGTTAGTTTTACCGGAGGTGGCGGGGGCGGCGGAACTTCCGCCACAGGAGTAGGGGCAACTGCCGGAGCGCCTGATGGTGCCGCGGGTGGAGGTGGCTCAGGAGCAGTCGCTGTTGTTGGCGAAGTCGCCGGTGCAGCGCTAGGCGCGGTTCCATCGGGGGTTGCACTCTGAGTTGGCGCTGGAGTAGGCGTCGAACTTTTGCATCCACCCAGAAACAGGGCTGCTGAAAGAGCCAGGCTTGTCGCAAGAGACATCGATTTCAAGCGCATTATTTTCTCCGGTCACTGGGATCTGGATTTCAAGCTCGATCTACAGGGATAGATTAGCCTTCTTTGGTGAAAGTTGTCCGTAAAATTCGCACGTGCGTTGGTCAGTCCGTCTTGAAGGGGAAGGACGAACATGCGATCCGTAACTCCAACCATAAACCTCTCTATTACGAGACCAAAAAAATATACCCGCGCATGTCGAACGACGGCAAGTGAAAGAAATGACGATCCATTGATGGAGGTCCATTGAGTTGCGAATTTAATCGAGTGCGGGAGAACATCAAACCGGCAGTAAAGTTTGTATAAGTTTTATTTGTCAAATTGTTGATGAGCAGTCACTTATGGTCTATCGCTTGCATCTTCGCTTGGTACGGGTATACCTTGCCACGAGATCCAGACTAGTCGGTTCATGTGCTGAACGCTCATCC
The DNA here is from genome assembly GCF_051013355.1 of Tunturiibacter lichenicola. Taxonomy (GTDB): domain Bacteria; phylum Acidobacteriota; class Terriglobia; order Terriglobales; family Acidobacteriaceae; genus Edaphobacter; species Edaphobacter lichenicola_F. Next base: position 4,864,809 of record NZ_CP132944.1, read on the forward strand.
ACCGTGAGTGTTGCTCGAACTCCATAGCCAGAGTCACAACACAGCCACACAAATCTCTGCACTCATGAATGACCCAAAAGTATTACGAGTAATTAAGCAACAGAATGGCTAACCTCGTTTATGCTCCATCTTGAGACGTTGAAGATTTCTCCTTTGTGCTGTACCTATCCTCCCCACTGGGAGCTGCGCTCCCAAGAAGGGCTCTTGAAATCGAAGGAAGCGTTAGATGTTTTACAGAATTCATCCGGTCGCCTCTCAATCAGATACCTTTTCCCTAAGGCCGTCTTCTCCTTGACTGACGTTCTCCCCAGATCTCTATGACCTGCCGCTGAGGCAACTACACATTGAACAGCAACCCGTATTACCACCTTTCGGAGGGAACACCCATGATTGGCAATAACTTCGCCCGGCTGACGGGCTCAAAGCGAAATCTGCTCGCGCTACTGGCATCGAGCGCTTTATTCACGGCTGGTTGCGCGAATATGGCGACGACCGCTCCGGACGCAAATCCTTTCAGCTCAGCTGCCACCCTTAGCGGGAATATTCACGGCGGTAGTCAGCCAGTGGTGAACGCTGTCGTAACCCTGTACTACGCAGGCCAGAAGGGCTCGTCGGGCTTTCCAGTCACCCCGGCAGCTACAACCACGACTGACGTTAACGGGAACTTCACTTTTCTCAAAGATCCCACCGACGGGGACACGACCACTGGCAACACCTACTCCTGCCCTCTACCCGGGACGGTCTCAAGTCCCCTCGTCTATGTGATCTCTAAGGGCGGAAACACTGCGGGTAACGTTACTGGTCCAAGCAACGATGGCGCCGCGTTCATCGGTGTCTATGGCAGCTGCAATAAGCTCAGCGCTTCGAACCAGCTCTTTCTGAACGAAGTGACGACGGTCGCCACTCTCGCCGTCATGCAGCAGTTCTTTGAGCCAATCGGTGAGGGCATCACTGCCGACGGAACCCTCCAGCAATACAACGTTCTCAACAACGTTCCCAATACGATCAATCTCCTCGCTAATACGACTACTGGTCAGGTTGTTCCTTCGACGGTACTCAAGGCGCCCGTGAACGGGCATCTCATCAAACCGTCGGTCCAGATAACCGCGACTTCTGAGTCCACCAAAATCAATCTGCTTGCGAACATTATGTCTACCTGTATCAACCAGGCAACCGCGACAGGCTGCGCCCCACTATTTGCTGCTGCCGTTCCAGGGAACAGTGGGTATACCAGCAATTTTAGTGATGGTACGTTCCCAGCTGCATCGGATACTCTTCAGGCTATCTACTACCTTCTCACCAATCCTAGCAATGGCGGTCCGGCCTTTATGACGGCAACCTTCGGATTGGCGCCTGGAGTCGGTGCACCTTATCAGCCGGCACTCGCAACCCAGCCTACCGACTGGACGATTGCCATCAACTATGCAAGCACCGGCAGCACCTGCGGTACCACAACAGGCGGCTCGGGCGGCTTCATCAGCTCGCCGTCCGATATTGCCATCGACTTCCAGAACAACGTGTGGATCGCAAACTCACAGGCTGCCTCAGGTAATCTCTCTGAACTCTCATGGGCCGGCATTCCAACGACCTGCGTTTTCCTCGGAAGCGGCGGATTGACGGGAGTGACCATCGACTCGGCAAATCCGACAACGACGGGCGGCAACATCTGGGTTGGCTCTGGCAATAATATGTACCGCTTCAACCCTCTTAACTTCCAAACATCCACTTATCCAGTTGGCGCGGGTGTAACGCCGCTCGCAGTGGGAGCCGACGGCTTGGGTAACATCTACTTCACCTCAGCTGCGACTACTTCACTCTACCAACTTCCCCTCGCAGCGAGCACAACAGGTGTGGCACCACTTCAGATCTCCAATAGCGTTGGTGCCAATCCGATCCGCTTGATGCCTGACTTTCAAGGTAGGACGGTTGCCAGCAATATCTTTGTCTCCTCGGGCGCACCCACTGTCTCAAAGGTCTCACTCGGTGCTGGTGGCCTCAATGGCTATGTCACAACCCCGATCACAACTGTAGGCAACTCCTATGGACTATCGTTGGGACCCGACAACAGCCTTTACGTCTCCGCTATCGATACCGGTGCGATCACTGGATTGCTCGCTGGTACAGGTGGAGTCTATACAACAGCTGTAAACAGCAACTATCCCTTTACGGCCGCAACCGCCGGTATCGCTGCCCCCACTTCCATCTCAATCGATGGGCGCTCAAACGTTTGGATTCCCAATAACACCAACGGCACCGATGCCAGCAGCAACCCGGCAGGCAGTCTCAGCTATATCAGCAGAGACGCGACGCCACTTTCACCGGCTACGGGATTTCAGAAAGATCCAACCTACCTAAACTCCAGCCGCGCCTTGGCTGTTGATCAGGCTGGAAACGTATGGGTCGCAGGCGACGGGAACACCTTTATCACCGAGATCGTCGGCGCAGGTGTTCCTATCTTCCAACCCTATGCGGCTGGCATCGCAGTCGGCAGATTCCAGAGCATCCCATAACCAACGCACTCAACCTCAAAAGGCCCCGGGACATGCTCTCGGGGCTTTTTGCATTGATCCATCTAGGCATCATCGTATCCACCGTCGCCGGATTCGATCAAGTTCTGTCCTACTGCTCATCCAGAGTGAATATCTTGTCCATGACCATCCACCACTGGTCATGGCGAGCTTTGGGCAGCCGCTGCTGAAACTGCTGCATTGTCGCCTCCCACTCTTGGAACCTTCACGTTAACCGCATCTGCGGCGACCTTGGCCGACGGCGAAAACGCATCATCCACATCCATGATCATGAAGTTCCTGGTCCCAAGAAGATAGATCTCCATCGCAACTATTCCAGAGTCGAGCAAACTCTGTTTAACTTCGGGCCATATCTTGATGTGATAGCGCTTATATTCCGCGATCGCGGCTTTGTTATCTTTCAAATCCAGCGTTAGGTAATAACGTTGCGTCTGCTCTCAATCCTTCATCGGATGCTCGGCACGGACCAACAACGAAGCACCAAAGTAGTATCCTGCTCGAAGTGATTCAGGTAAAGTAAGACAAGTTTGGCTATATCGCAGACTAATTTCTCCCCGCAGATTGCGCTTAACAATTCTCCATGGGTATGCAGAGCACCACTCACCCTTCTTGGCCCAAGCACTTTCCAATCCGGATCGCATTTTTTCTCCTGCTCTGCTGCATACTCCGCACTGCGTCCTTCGCTCAAACTCCTACCGTTTCGGCCCTGACTGTTCCTCTCTTCATCCCCTCCGCGATAGTCTTTGATGCAACAGGCAATTTGTATTTCGCTGAGACGGGGCATCACCTCATCCGCAAGCTCGATTCACTCGGCAACATAACAACGATCGCCGGCACCGGCACGCAAGACCTCTCCGGTGATGCTGGACCAGCGACTGCCGCTGCCCTAGACTCCCCGCAGGGCCTGGCACTCGACACCGCCAACAACCTCTACATCGCCGACACCCACAACCATCGCATCCGTAAACTCAACCTCACTACCGGCACCCTTGTCACCGTAGCTGGCACCACTTCAGGCTTCTCCGGGGACACGGGTCCTGCCACATCGGCCCAACTCACTCTCCCCACCGCCCTCGCCCTCGACGCCGTCGGCAACCTTTACATAGCTGACACCGGAAATCACCGTATTCGCAAGCTCACTCTCGCAACCGGCATCATCACAACGATCGCAGGCATTGGCACACAAGGCTTTTCAGGCGACAACGGCCCTGCCACGTCAACTGCAATTGACTCGCCAACAGGTCTTGCCGTAGACATTGCCGGAAACCTTTACCTGGCCGACACTCACAATCACCTTATCCGCAAGATCACTGCCAGTACCGGAACAATCACCACGATCGCTGGCAACGGATCACCCGGGTTCTCCGGCGACGCTGCAGCTGCTACCACCGCTACTTTGGCATTTCCTCACGGCCTTTCGCTGGACGCCACTGGCAACATCTACCTGGCTGACACAGAAAATCATCGCATCCGCCGCATCGATGCCATCACCGGTATCATCACCACGGTAGCCGGCGACGGCACACAAGCATTTTCGGGGGACAACGGTCCAGCCATTGCCGCCTCGCTCGATAGCCCCAGCGCAACCTCACTTTCTCCAACCAACCTCCTTACCCTCTCCGACACTGGCAACCAGCGTATTCGGCAACTCACCGCGCAGCCCGCTGCCAACACAACAATCAAGACCATCGCCGGTCTCGGCATCCAATCTCCCGAAGCTCTTATCCTCAGCGCCCCGGCTGTCATACCTTACGGCTCCGGCCAACTAAGCGCCTCCCTAACTGCAGGATCACTTATCAACGGCAGCATTACCTTTGTTGATATCACTAATGCCGCCGCGAATGCCACGACGACTCTCGGCACTGCTACCCTACTCTCAAACGTCGCCAACCTCCCCGTCACAACTTTGGCTGTTGGCCTCCATACCATCATCGCCACATACTCGGGCGACCAGGCCCATCCCTCCACGCAAAGTCAAATTCTCACGCTGACGATTACCCCTCTACCGATCACCGCGACCTCGGTCTCCATCACCCGCTTGTATGGTCAGCCAATCCCCGTCATCAATGGATCTGTCACCGGCATCCTCCCACAGGACGCTGCGAATATCACTGCTATCTTTACGACCACCGCCGTCTCAACGTCATCGGTCGGAACATATCCCATTACGGCAATGCTTAGTGGTCCAGCAGCAGGGAACTACACCGTCACGATGACACCTGTTGCACTTACGATTAATCCTGCTTCCACCTCGATAACCCTCAGCAACCTCATCGCCAGTGCAGCCAGTGGATCAACAGTTCCGCTTACCGCTTATGTCGCTAGCACCACCTCTGGCACGCCAACCGGTTCAATCACTCTTCTTGATGGGACGATTCCACTCTTCACCACACCGATCTCCACCACTGGCGTCGCAGTCTTCACTATCAGTTCACTCGCTGCTGGCTCTCACACATTGAGTGCCGTCTATAACGGCAGTACAAACTTCACGCCTAGCGCTTCCTCTCCACAACAGATCACTATCGGAACAAGCTCAAATTCGAATCCCGACTTCACCCTCGCGGCCACCGGCCTTATGAGTCAGACCATCCTCTCCGGGGCCAGCGCCAGCTATACTTTTTCGGTTCAGATGCAGGGTAATCTCTCCAGCGCAATCACTTTGGCTGCATCCGGGCTGCCGAATCTTGCCACCGCATCGTTCAATCCCCCCACTCTTCCACCCGGCATCAACATCTTCACCCTGACGATCGCAACTCCAAACACCACAGCCTTCAATAGACCCGGCGGCATGCGACCTCACCCGTCGATCGCCTGGGCACTTCTGTTATGTCCCATTGCCTGTGTTGCAATCGGCCACCGGAAACGAAACGTCATAACAAGCATCTTGATGATCGGAATCATAAGTCTTCCCCTCATGTTCGTGGCAGGTTGTGGAGATCGTATCGATGCAGCCGACGCACTTTCTCTCTCCGCGAAAACCTACACTATCACGATCACCGGTACTGCCACTGCGCCGACCGGCAGCACACTTCAACACTCCACGACAGTTACCCTGCTTGTAGAGCAAGGCAACTAACATCAAACAAAGCAATTTATCCCGGTCCCAGTAGACGCAGCAGAAAAAACACAATCACACCGGCAAAGAAGACAAGCGCCATTCGAATCCCCGGCTCCCGGTTTACCTCCGGCACCAAGTCTGTCGCTGCGACATAGATTGTCACCCCGGCTGAAAGAGGCAATCCCACCCGCACCCAACTCGGCTCCAAGTTAATCACGAGCACGCCCAGCACCGTCATCGCGCCGAGAAATAGTGCCGAGTTCAGCGCCATCGCCGCACCCCGCCCACCGGCCAGCATGACGCTCGCCATCGTAAAACCTTCTGGAATCTTGTGCAAAAACACTGCGAAGAACAGAATCCAACCCAGCCAGTGCGACAGCACGAATCCCGACCCGATCGCCACGCCATCGAAGAACGTATGTGTCGCCAACCCGAGCAACACCGAGTAACTGGTCTTCGCCGAAAGAAACTCATGATGGTGCGTCTCTTCGCCAAAGTGGAAGTGCGGCACCAGCGAATGCTCCAACAGATGCACCCCACAGTACCCGGCAAGAATCAGCAACGGAGCGAACCGGGGATTTACATGCATTCCCTCCGGGATCATCTCCAGCACGGCAGCGGCGAGCATAAAACCGGCGCCCAGTGCGACGAAATATCGCAACGCTCGTGCCGAAGGGGACCGTCGCACCAGCAGAAAACCACCCAGGAAGTCCGCGAGTCCTGCAACTAATCCCAACGTCAGGCTCAACCAAAGCGCTGACACGACTACGCCTTGTGGCGGATGGTCAACGCATCGCCGCCCATCATCGTGAAGATATGCGCCGCGCTGACTCGCAGCGACCTTACCATTCTACTTTTCATATCCTTTCAATCTTACCTGTCTCAGGCCATTGCGACTCGCGAGACAACACAAACACCACGCCCAGCCCACAAAAGAAGACAAACCCTTCCAGCCGTTCAGACAGTATGTGCAGTCGCTCGAAGTCAACACGCCCAGCATCTCCCAACGGCGCTGACTCCACCACACCACCGGCCAGGGCGCGATCCACCTCCATTGCTGGCAAAATCTTGAACTGCGAGTAGAACGTTGCCGCCATCATCATGCCCGTCAAAATCATCTCAATCGCGAACCCAAGCCTCGCAGTCACACCCGCCCGCAACCATAACAGCGCCGTCGAAACGTAAAACACGCCGCCGCCGACGAGTCCTATCCAATGCAAAACCCGCAACGTCCCCCCAACAACAATCCCCGCCTCATGCGAACTCGGCAGACTATGAAAAGCCACCGGCGCAACCACAAAGGCAAAAAATCCGAGCCCGCCCACCCATGCCACCATCGCAAACAACCGCAAGGCCCGCAACAAAGTTTGCATCTAGACGTGGTCCCTTCCAATCAACCGTTGAATCCGTTCTTTCATAGGCGGGTGGGTCGAAAAAAGATTCCCGATCCCTCCACTCCCCAGCAGCGGAGCCACAATAAACAGATGCGCGTTCGAAGGCGAAGCCTGCATCGGAATCCGCTTCGAGTAGTCCTCCAGCTTTTGCAGCGCACGAGCCAGCGCGTAAGGATTTCCCGTCGTCGCAGCCCCCGTCGCGTCCGCCTCAAACTCCCGTGTACGCGAGATCCACAACTGAATCAATGAGGCCGCAATTGGCGCCACGATGATCATTAGAAGCGCGCTCAGCCCACCTCCGCCGCGCTCCCGACCTCGCCCACCACCACCAAACAGCGAAGCCCAATACCCCATGCGCGCGACCATCGTGATTGCCCCGGCAAGCGTCGCTGCGATCGAACTGGTCAGAATATCTCTGTTACGCACATGTCCTAACTCATGCGCGAGAACGCCCTCGAGTTCTTCATCATCCAACAACTGAAGTATTCCATGTGTAACCGCTACCGAAGCATGCTGCGGATTCCGTCCTGTCGCGAATGCATTTGGGGACTCTGTCGGCAGCACATAGATCTTCGGCATCGGAAGGCCTTGCTTTGCCGTCAGCCTCTCCACCGCCGCATACGCCCGGGGTAACTGCTCTCGTGTCACCGGCTGCGCGTTGTACATCTTCAGCGCGATCTTGTCAGAGAAGAAGTAACTCCCAAAGTTAAAGGCAATGGAGATAACAAACGCAAGCAACATTCCGTTGCGACCACCAATTCGGTCTCCAAGGAAGATAAGAAACAACGTCAGCAGAACGAGCAGCAACGTCGACTTAAACGTGTTCATCGCGATTACCTCAAACAGCTGGGCCCGCTACATTAGACGTATCGGCACTACGTTCGCCGCGCCCGAGCGCGCGCCGCAGCACCACCTCAAGCGCTGCCTTCTGTTCGACGTACTCGGTTTCGGTTAATCGGCCCTGCAGTTTATCGGTCTCCAGCGCAAAAAGCTCTTCCTTCATTGCCGCGAGCAGGGAATCGGGACCAGTCGCAACTGTCGCTGCGCCGACCGGATTCACTGTCTGCACTGGACCGTTCTTCAGCATCACACCCGCGCCAACCGCCATCACCAGCCCCAGTCCGCCGAGGATCCACCACTTATACTTCGCCCAAGGATCGTTGGTTCCTTCGGGGTCGAGCGGAACTCCCAACCCGCCTCCAGGCCGCGTATCACTAGCCGCCGTGCCACTAGCTCCAGCCTGCGCCGAAGCATCCGCCGGAGCCGGTCCGCCCTCACCAGCCGTAGTAGGAGTACCGGTATCCCGTGGCATCTGTCCCGTACCTGAAATCGTAAAATCCAGCGCCTGCGAGGGCTGCACCGAGCGTGCCACATACGTCTGCGCCGTGGTCTCTTCAGTCACCGGCGTATAAGGTGCAGACGGACCCGGCTTAAACGTCATACTCTTCGGCATCATGACCGCAACAGTATCCGTCGGCATCATCACACGCGGGGCAAACTTCAAGCTCCCGCTATAGGGCAACCGATACGTAATTTGAAACCGCGTCTCCCCCGGCCGAATCGGAAAGATAAAGGCATAATGATTCGGCTCACCCAGAGGTACTGGCGAAGCCTGCACCGGCATCCCTCCAGGTGACAACGCAGCCGACCCCTCGACCACTGCGCCGTCCGGAAGGTAAAACTCAAACGGTCTGTCGCTGAACTGGGTCAACGGAGGATTCGACTCATTCTTTACAAAGAAATTCTCAACGATATGCAGCGCCTTCCCACTCTCGTCCGTCTGCAGACGCATCACATCGGCCTCGCTGCTCACGCCCTTCACCTTGGCAGCAGCGTTATAGACGTCCACTTCAACCGACTGCGTTCCCGGAGGTGCCGGACGAAAATAATTCGCCTTATCATGCGTCACCCGCACCAGATGAATTCCGTTATCCGGAAGATCCAAAGTAAAGTGCCCCTTCGAATCGGTCTTGGTCCGCGCCGCTTCCTGCATGCCTTGTTGCAGACGGATCAGAACAACATCATCTCCAACCGCAGGCTTATTCGTCGTCTTATTTGTAACTGTGCCGGTGATCGAGTCAGCAAATGCAAAGCCGGAAAAGGCTGCCGTCACTGCAGCAGCCATAACAACACGTCGGAGGAAAGAAGGTAAAAAGGTCACGCTTAAGTTTACGTCAAACTAGCCGCCACCAACGACGTCAGGCCCTGCTTCGCCGCCCAAAATCACCACGAGCCTGCAGCGCATCCATCTCAGCGATCACCCGTGCCGCTTCATCTTCCAATCCTGCCCGCTGTTCCGCATAGTCCTGCTCCGGATACTTCCCAGCAAGAAACTCGAAGTTCAAATCCCGCAGGTTTTCGTAGATGACATCCTTCCGCTCGCGCAGATAGTCGACCCGTGTCTTATCTGCCTGCACAAAAGGATTGCGCTCCGGCCAGAAGATGAACACGAACAACGCAAACGTCAGCACCACTCCCGCAATCATGCCCATCAGTACTCCGTCTCCCGTCGAATCCGTTCCCGCAATGCGTCACCGGCAACATTCGGCACTGCAACACTAACCGGAAGTTGTCGACCCGAACGCAGCTTCCACATCCGGATCAATAATCCGGTTCCCACTGTAGCCAAAAAGAACACCGCCATCGGCGCAATCCACGCCACGTTATCGAAGCCACCGCGAATCGGAGCTGCCAGTACGGTAGACCCATACTTCGCCGCAAACCAATTGAAGATCGAAGTAGCCGACCCGCCACCATCCACCTGTGCGTGCAGTTCCCCAATCATCACCGGCGAAACCGGGCATCCGACATGGTTGCACTCCAGCAACACCTGTCCGCATCCACAGGTGCAGATCATCTCGTGGCCAATTTTCTCGAACCGCGACGAGGGAGTCGCGCCGAGCATTACCACCGCCAATAAACAAACCAACCCAGCCTGCATCCACCGACGGAACGAGAGTCTAAACATGGTGGACCTCAGCTTCAACCATCGGCGTCTCAGGCACGACACGCGCCGCCGTTCGTGTGAGGTTCGGCACCAGCGCCAGGAACGTACCCCCCACCACAATCAACACCCCAATCCAGATCCAATTCATCAGCGGATTCAGGAACACCTTGATGATTGGCCGATCCGTATCCGGATTCTTTCCCTCATAGATCACATACAGATCGCTGGCCAAAGTCGAATGCAGCGCTACCATCGTCGACGAAGTCTGACTCGCCTGATAAAAACGCTTCTCTGGCGCAAGCTGCGTAATCTGCTTGTTGCGCTTGAACACATCTAACAGGGCATACTCCGTGTCGTAGTTCTTGTTGCTGTCCTGCGTGAAGCTCTTGCACACCAGCCGATACGGCCCAAGCTTCAGCGTATCGCCATAGCCCATCTCCTGCTCATGCGACTGGTTGAACGCCCCACCTGCGATCCCGATAAACATTACGACAATTCCGAAGTGAACAATGTACCCGCCGTATCGCCGCGTGTTTCGCCTCACAAGAAGCACAGTCGAAGCCAGCAAATTCTTCCCGGTCTGCGTTCGCACCACAGAAGCGCCACGCAGAAACTCTGCCGTGATTGCCGTAATTACTCCAGCGGCCAGCGTAAACGTCACTAGAGAAAACAAGGTAGCCTGCCAGTCGTCACCAGCCTCCCAAGGTCGCACGCCAACAATCAACAGCACAACTAACGTCACACCCATCGCGATCGAGGGCAGAATAAAATTCCGGCGAATCGATCGCAGCGACGTGGACCGCCAAGCCAAAAGGGGGCCAATCCCAGTAAGAAACAACAAAAACAGACCAATGGGAAGGTTCACGCGGTTATAAAACGGCGCTCCCATCGTAACCTTCGTGCCCTGCACATACTCCGAAAGCACAGGAAACAAAGTCCCCCACAGCACTGTAAAACAAGCCGCCAGCAAAATCAGATTATTGAACAGAAAGCTGGATTCGCGGCTAACCAGCGACTCAAGCTTGTTTTCCGACTTCAAATGATCCTTCTGCTTGAAGAACGTAAACAAACAAACCGCAAACACGATCAGGATGAACCCATAAAACCAGTCACCAATCGAACTCTGCGCAAACGCATGCACCGAGCTAACGATCCCCGATCGCGTAAGCAGCGTCCCCAGAATCGTCAACATAAACGTCGAGAAGATGAGCCACACATTCCAGCTCTTCATCATCCCGCGCTTCTCTTGCATCATCACCGAGTGCAGAAACGCCGTTCCCGTCAGCCATGGCATCAACGAAGCATTCTCTACCGGATCCCAACCCCAGTACCCGCCCCAACCCAGCACGCTGTAAGCCCAATGCGCGCCAAGAAAGATCCCGCACGTCAAAAACAGCCACGTCACCATCGTCCAGCGCCGGGTAATGTGAATCCACTTCTCACCCGGGTACCGCATCATCAGCGCACCCAGTGCAAACGCAAACGGCACCGAAAACCCCACGTATCCCAGATAAAGCATGGGCGGATGAATCACCATCTCCGGATACTGCAGCAGCGGATTCAACCCGAACCCATCCGTCGCTACCGGCCCAGGCTGAATCGCAAACGGCGGTGCCGCAAAGTTCAGCAGAAGCAGAAAGAAGACCTGAATCCCAGCCAGAATCGTTGACGCAAACGCCGAGAGCCGCACATCCACCTTGTGTCGCAGCCGCAGCACAAACCCATACGCCGAAAGCAGCCACGCCCAAAGCAGCAGCGAGCCTTCCTGTCCCGACCATAAGGCGGAAAACTTATAAGCCGTATTCAGGTCCCGATTGGTATGGTGCAAAATGTACGAGACAGAATAATCATTAGTAAATGAGGCCCACACCAGCGCAAACGCAGCGCAACTCAACGCTACAAAGCTGCTGATTCCTGCCCGCCTGGCCGTCTCGCCCAGACGCCCCGCCCCGCCGTCCACACCTGCGGAGAGCCCGCGCGTACGCCATAGGGCCACCCCACCCATCACTAGGGTGTAGACGCTCAGCGCCAAGGCCAGCAACAGCGTGAAACTACCAAACTCCGGCATCGGATGCAGTCGCATGTATTCCTCTACCCTATTCTCTCAAGGGTAGCGTGTAACGGCAATCGGCCATGGGGTGGATGAGAGTTTACCGGCGAACTAATTGACGGTTGGGGGCACTGAACCAGGACTATCCCGCACCAATTGATGTACCGTCGCCAACAGTTGGTCCGGCAACAGCGGTTTCATCCGGAAGGTTACATTCAATCCGTCATACTCCTGCTCCGCTTCTTCCAGACCGCTAATCACCATCACAGGCAAAGCCGGATGCGTCTTGCGCAAAGCTCGAACAAAATCCGAGCCATTCAACCCTGGCATCAGGTGATCAGTAATCACCAGCCGGATCTCGGTAGGGAAATCTCCACCCTGAAACTGTTCCAGTGCACGCGCCGGATTTAAAGCCGCAATTACGAAGTAGCCGGCACGTTTCAGAATCGTCTGCCGCGTCGCTGCTTGTATAGCGTTGTCGTCGATAAGAAGAAGGGTAGCTGCCATGCGGGAAACCGTTTGCTCCAAGGGAGAGTTCGACAATAAATTCACTTTCACACCTATCGGTGGAACATATTTCTCTGCGTGAGCAGAGCTAGCTGGACAACTCAACTGCTACATGTGATGCATGATCTTGATTCTACGTTGGTAGCAGCCTCTTTTTTTGAGACTAAGGTTGTATGGCCCGCGTGCGTTACGTGGCGGCACTCGTGCCATTGAAAAAGGCACCTGTCAGACAATATCCACGCGAGACTTGGACGCCTACCCCTAAAACATTTAGAGTTGGCCCCAGCACATATCGATCCTCACAATTCAGATTGTTGTAAACACTAAGGGTTACCGTGAATCTCTCCATCATCGACTGGCTCATCATGCTGGTCTATTTCGTCTTCGTTCTGGGCATCGGCTTCGCGCTCAAGCGCTACATGCGTACCTCGAACGATTTTTTCCTCGCGGGCCGTTCTATACCCGCCTGGGTCTGCGGCCTTGCCTTCATCTCCGCCAACCTCGGTGCTCAGGAGGTAATCGGCATGGGGGCTTCCGGTGCGAAGTATGGCATCATCACCAGCCACTTCTATTGGATCGGTGCCATCCCCGCTATGGTGTTCGTCGGCATCTTCATGATGCCCTTCTACTACGGGTCAAAAGCCCGCTCCGTCCCCGAATACCTCCGCATGCGCTTCGACGAGAAGACCCGCGCCGTCAATGCCTTCTCCTTCGCCATCATGACCGTCCTAAGCTCCGGCATCTCGATGTACGCGATGGCGCTGCTCATCCAGACCCTCGGTCTCCTCCACGGCGTCATCCCCGATGCCTACATCTTTCACGTCTCCGTCTTCTTATCGGCAATCATCGTCCTGGGCTATATCTTCCTCGGAGGCCTTACCAGTGCCATCTACAACGAAGTCCTCCAGTTCTTCCTCATCGTCGCCGGCTTCGCCCCTCTGGTCTGGATCGGCCTGCGCAACGTAGGCGGCTGGCAGGGAATCAAGCACACTCTCCCCGCCAACATGACGCACTCCTGGCGCGGGATGGCCCATGCTTCCACCAACACGCTCGGCGTTGAGTGGGTCGGTCTCGCAATGGGTCTCGGCTTCGTCCTCTCCTTCGGCTACTGGTGCACCGACTTCCTCGTCATCCAGCGAGCTATGGCGGCAGACTCCGAGGTCTCCGCCCGTCGCGTACCTCTCATCGCCGCCATCCCGAAGATGTTCTTCCCCTTCCTGGTCATCATGCCCGGCCTGATCGCTGTCACAGTCACGAGCCACATGGCCGGAGCGGGCACTCCTACGACTATCTCCACCGTTGCCCCTGACGGCACCCCGCTTCCACTCGATGACCAGCACCCCCACGGCATTATCCCCGTAAAGACCGACCCACTCAGCGGCAAACCCGTCTTGAACAGCAACGGCACCCCCGTCTATAACTACGACCTCGCAATACCGGTTATGCTCCTGCACTTCTTCCCAACCGGCATCCTTGGTCTTGGCCTGACGGCGCTGCTCGCTAGCTTTATGTCCGGCATGGCTGGCAATGTCACAGCCTTCAACACAGTCTGGACCTACGACATCTACCAGGCTTATATCAACAAGAAAGCAACCGACGCACACTACCTGTGGATGGGTCGAATGGCCACCATAGGTGGCGTCGCTCTCTCTGTCGCGGCAGCCTACATCGTCACCAACTTCAACAACATCATGGACGCGCTCCAGCTCGTCTTCTCCATTGTCAACGCGCCTCTCTTCGCAACCTTCCTCCTCGGCATGTTCTGGAAGCGCACCACAGGCCACGGAGCCTTCACCGGCCTCCTCGCCGGTACAGGAGCCGCGCTGCTGCATCACGGCCTCACCATCCCCACCGACGCCCACCCCGGCATCCACGGCGGCTGGATCGCCATCGTCCACCACTACCCCAGCGACATGGCGCAGAACTTCTGGACAGCCATCTTCGCTTTCACGGTCAATCTGCTCATCACTACCGCGGTCTCACTCGTCACCAAGCCCCGCCCCGAGCCCGAACTCGTAGGCCTCGTCTACTCCCTCACCCCCAGACCGATCGATACCCATCTGAACTGGTATCAAAAACCCGCAATCCTTGGTGTCGTCGTCCTCGCCATGCTCATTGCCCTCAATCTTGTCTTCGCATGATGTCCACGCTGTCATTTCGAGTGGAGCAAGGAACCCCGCACTAACGTGTCTGCCGTTGCCTTTCTTGTTGTCTCCCCGCAGGGGATCTGCTGTTGCACTTCGGAATACTCAAACTTACTGGAGCACCAAATGGGACTCGACATCCGCATCCCCCTCGGCCTGATCTTCCTCCTCATCGGCGGCCTCATGAGCGTCTACGGCTTCCTCACCCGCACCAGCGCCGCTATCTACGAAAAATCGATGGGCATTAACCTCAATCTCACATGGGGCCTCCTCATGTTCGTCTTCGGCCTCGTCATGTTCCTCGTAGGGCGACGTCAGAAGTGGCAAGACGACCCCGTCAATCCCCGTCCCTGGGAGCAGGGAAACCGTCCCAATCACTAAGCATTCCATTCCCTGAACCCAGCAACTCGGCCATCATTCCTGGGCAGCAAGCATAGCGGTCGGTGCCGGTACACCATCGCATACATGCGGCTCGTAAAAAAACACATCCGGTTTCCTCTTCGAAGAGTCAAACCGCGAAGAATCAACTAAGGAGAACACCATGAGTACATTCACCACCAAAGACGGCACTGAAATCTTCTACAAAGATTGGGGCACTGGAAGCCCTGTCGTCTTTTCGCACGGCTGGCCCCTGAACGCCGACGCCTGGGATCTCCAGATGATGTTTCTTGCCGACAAAGGCTATCGCGTCATCGCGCACGACCGCCGCGGGCACGGCCGCTCAAGCCAACCATGGAACGGCAATAACATGGACACCTACGCCGACGATCTCGCTGAACTCGCCGAACACCTCGATCTGAAGGGGGCAACCCACGTCGGCCACTCCACCGGCGGAGGCGAAGTCGCCCGCTACATCGGCCGTCACGGCACCAAGCGCGTTGCCAAAGCCGTCCTCATCGGCGCCGTCCCTCCGATTATGTTGAAGACCGACGCGAACCCGGCCGGTTTGCCCATCTCTGCCTTCGACGGCATTCGAGCCGGAGTTCTCGCCGACCGTTCCCAATTTTTCAAAGACCTCAGCCTGCCCTTCTACGGCTATAACAAGCCAGACGCAAAGCCTTCCCAGGGCGTCCGCGACGAGTTCTGGCGCGAGGGAATGCTTATGTCGATCAAGGGTGCCTACGACTGCATCAAGCAGTTTTCTGAGACCGACTTCACGGAAGATCTGAAAAAGATCGACGTTCCCACCCTCGTTCTTCACGGTGACGCCGATCAGATCGTCCCAATCGTCGCATCTGGCCTGCTCACAGCGAAGATCGTCAAAAACGCAACCCTAAAGGTTTATCCCGGTGCGCCGCACGGCATGTGTACGACGCAAGCCGACAAGGTCAATGCGGACCTACTGGCCTTCCTCATGTCTTAACCACAAAACTGTGACAAAGACTGGCCACCTCACCTGTTCGAGGAGGCCAGATCAAAATCATTGCGTCGCATTTGAGCGAAAGAAGCTAACAAAGTTCTTTGTTGCCCGAAAACGGTGAAAGCAAACGCGAGCTTCGTATCTTTGCCGCATCGTTCCCATCTTTGCATCAATGAACGGCAAATAACGCTCCCTAAACCATCCACACCTCGTCACTTGCGATAATGGACTGATGAAGCGCCGCGAAATCAAGCAGTACGAGTTTGTCCGCAAGATAGGCGCAGGCGGCAGCGGCGTTGTCTTTTTGGCCAACGACACCCTCCTCCAGCGCCCCGTCGTCCTCAAACTCCTTAAACGCGGCAACCTCACCATCGAGCAGATGCGCGCCACCCAGCTCCGCGAAGCCCGTCTTGCCTCAGCCATCGACCACCCTAACGTCTGCGCCATCTACGACGTAGGCGAAGCCCCCGAAGAGGACGGCAACGGAGAAGAAGCCTACATCGTCATGCAGTACATCCCCGGCAAGAGCCTTGACAAGCTCATCGCCGAGGGCCCCGCCAGCCTCCAACTCGTCCTCTCTGCCGGCATCCAGACCTCCGACGGGCTCTCTGCCGCCCACAACCTCGGCATCTTCCACCGGGACCTCAAGCCCGCTAACGTCATGCTCACCGACGGCGGCCTCATCAAGATCCTCGACTTCGGCCTCGCCCGCCGCCTCCGTCCCGACCAGGCCGAGTTCGACCCCTCCGGCCCCACCAACAAGCGCACACCCGCCGCCCCCGGAGCGACCTACACCGCCCGCGGCGGCACCATCGCCTACATGGCGCCCGAGCAGTTCGTCACCGGCCAATCCAGCGTCCAGTCCGACATCTTCGCCCTTGGCCTCATCCTCTACGAACTCGCCACCGGCCGTCACCCCTTCCATCGTCCCGACGCAGCCGAGTTCCAATCGATCCGCGCCATCCAGTTCGCCGATCCACCCTCTATCCGTGAGATAGCCCCCAACCTCCCCGTCGAACTTGAATCCGTCATCCTGCGCTGTCTCGAAAAACAACCATCCGCCCGCTTCGGCTCCGCTGCCGAGGTTCGCGAAGCCCTCAAGACCATCATGATGGCCATGCAGCTCGACTCCGTCCTGCTCCCCGGAGACAACATCTCCCTCCGCCCCACCCAGGGCCGTCTCGCCCTCGATACCCCCGAAGAAGAGAAGCGCACCACCGGCATCCTCTCTATGCTCGCCGAGCGCTTCCGCGAGTCAGGCAACGCCTCCGTCAGCAACCAGAACAGCATCGTCGTGCTCCCCTTCGTCAACTTTGGCCCCGCCGACGTCGCTCCTCTCTACGGCTACGCCCTCGCCGACGCCATCGCCACACGCCTCACCCGCATGTCCACCCTGGTCGTTCGCCCGTCCAGCTCCTTCATGAACATCCCCACCCATCAGCTTGATCCGCTCAGCATCGGCAAAAAGCTCCTGGTCAACTTCGTCCTCGCCGGCAACTTCCTCCGCTCCGATCAGGGATTCGACCTCAACTGGCAGCTCCTCGACGTCCCCGGCCAGAGCGTCCGTGCCGGAGGCTCCATCAACGTCGCCTCCTTCGATCTAGTCTCCGTTCAATCCGAGATCTGCAACGAGGTCTTCAGCACCCTGCAAGGCTTCGGAGATCTCGCCTCACACGACACTCCCCGCGCCGCCTCGCTCTCCGAAGACGTCTCCGAGGAATACCTTCAGGCTCGCGCCGTTCTCTCCTCCTTCATGACCCGCACCGGCAGTCGCGAAGACCTCGATCGCGCCTGCGAACTCTTTACCAATGTCACCAAACAGAACGAGAAGTATGCCCCAAGCTGGTCCGGCCTCGGCATCACCCACCTTCAGTACGCCCGCCACGGTCTCGGCGGCCAGATGCACGTACTCGAAGCCCGTCGCGCCTTCGACAAGGCCCTCGCTCTCGATCCCGGCTCCGTCGAAGCCAACCTCTACCGCGTCTACATGCTCCTCTCCCGCGGCGAAAAAGAGTCTGCCCGGCACGGCATCGAGAACCTCCTCCAGACCGCCGGCAACGACTGGAACGTCCGCCTCGTCGCCGGTCAGACTCTTCGCATCGACGGCATGTATGACGAAGCTCTCGACCAGTTCAATGCCTCACTCCGCATGAACCCCTCGAACGCGGCGATGATTTACAACCATCGCGCCCGAGTCTACCAGTACCAGAACCAGATGGAACTCGCCGCTGACGAGATAGAAAAGGGTCTCACCCTCGAACCCCGTCAGCCACTCCTCCGCATCTCCCTCGGCTACCAGCAGATGCGTACCGGCGACCTCCCAAAGGCCATCGAAACCCTCGAAAACGTCATCCGCGACGACTCCTCCCTCCGCATCGTTTTTCCCACGATTGCCCTCTGCTACGTCCAGCTAGGCGACCGCCCAAAGGCCGCTAGCTTTATCGTCGACGAGACCCTCTCTGCAGCGGAGGCCGACAGCGAGATGGCCTACCGCCTGGCCACCTACTTCGCGCTTGAAGGCGACGAGTCTGAGGCTCTCCACTGGCTCCGCCGTGCCATCTACCTCGGCAACGAGAACTATCCGTGGTTCAGCAAAAACCCCGCATGGCGCAAGCTTCAAGGCCACGGTGACTTCGAACGAATCCTCGAAGACCTCAAAAAAAGCTACCGCCGCAACCAAAAAAACTGGAAGCGCCTCCTGGCTCAAGTTCGCAACTAGTAGGGTCCTGGCGCCGAAGGCGCGTCAGCCTCGATGGCAGATCGCGCCGTGCGCGCAGCACGCCGTTGTAGTTAGTCTTGAAGCGTTAAAGAAAAAAAGCCGGGAAGATATCCCGGCCTCCGGATCAAATAAATGAAGCCTACTGAGAAGCGCCTACTCCACCCACAACGCTCGTATTCAAGCTGCCAACGG
This sequence comes from Tunturiibacter lichenicola, assembly GCF_051013355.1. Classification (GTDB taxonomy): domain Bacteria; phylum Acidobacteriota; class Terriglobia; order Terriglobales; family Acidobacteriaceae; genus Edaphobacter; species Edaphobacter lichenicola_F. The sequence goes on from NZ_CP132944.1 coordinate 4,883,708, forward strand.
GCGAGCCACTCAGCGGAGTCAAAATCATCGGTGTCGTCAGGCTGAACACCAACTTTGCATCTGTTGGAAGCGTCGCCTGACGATCCTGCTTCAGCCAGATCACTGTACTCACACCCGCGCCAATCCCCGCACCAACCGCGGCCCCAACCCCTCCGCCAATCAACGCGCCGGTTGCCGCTCCGGCACCCGTAACGCCACCAATAATCGCAAGCGTCTCCTTGGTGTGGCTCTTGCGCTTTAGCGTTCCCTCGTTATCCACGCTGAACTCATTCTTTCCCGTATCGATCAGCTGTGCATGCACGATGTAGTGCGTCCCATCCGGCAGCGTCACGTTCCTGGTCTCCAGATGCAGCAGCGCCGCACCTGAAATCACCTTCCCGCCATGAACCTCCGTTACCTGCCCATCGAGAATCGAGCCAACAGGAATGATCACGCGTCCATTTCTTTCGATAGGCTCCGTCACCTCCGCAGTAAATCTGGTCCCCACCACCGTCGAACTAGTAGAAAGCGTATTTAGAACCTTCGTTCTCAGCAGCGTTCCTTCGCGGAGTTCGCCCGCGCGTTCCGGCACGCTGGTAACGATCATAGCGTCCAGATCATTCGCCGGCGGATCATTACTGACAAAACTGGTGGCAGTGGTCGTGGAACCCGCAGCCTTATAAGGGACATACGGCCCATACACCGTCGCGTCCGTTGTCGAGGACGTCGATACGGCAGCACTTGGCTTGGGCGCTACCGGCGTCACCGGAGCCGCATCGTCTGTACTTGAGATCACCGCAGGGTCAGGACGGGAGACCCCCATAGTCGGGTTCTGGGAGAATGCGGGAACAGCAGCAAGCACAAGAGCGGCGGTCGTGATCTGTATCTTCATCGGTAGATCCTCGTTGGACAGATTCGAGCACTGGCTCATCCAGCACTCCTATCAATACAAAGGTTAGAACTCCTACCTCAACCGTGCAGCAAATTCGCCAGCAGGGAATCGAGCCTGCTAATAAGCCCTTCAACGCCTCCCACAGCCTAGTCAATTCACCGTACATTGCGGCACTACCTGCTTTCCCTTTGCTAAAATTCGTCAGGTGAGCCCATCCGACGCAAAGCTGGTGCAATCCATCTCCATAGCAGGTGGCCGCACCGTCCCAGTCGACCGTCGTCCAAAGTTAAACGAACGGTTGAACCACCGCGTCGTCTCCCAACATTCAGCCCCATCTACAAACAGGAGCAACATGACCGAGATCGTTTCTATCCACGCACGCGAAATTCTGGACTCACGCGGTAATCCAACCGTCGAGGCCGACGTCATCCTCGACGGCGGTGCCAAAGGCCGCGCCGCCGTACCCAGCGGAGCCTCCACCGGCGAGCACGAAGCCGTAGAACTTCGTGACGGAGACAAAGACCATTACCTCGGCAAAGGCGTCCTCCAGGCCGTCGAAAACGTCGAGACCATCCTCGGACCCGAACTCACCGGCATGGACGCCAGCAACCAGCGCCTCATCGACGCCACCATGATCTCCATCGACGGCACGGAAAATAAATCCAAGCTAGGCGCCAACGCCATCCTCGCCGTCTCCATGGCCGTAGCCCGCGCGAGCGCCGAAGCCCTCAAGCTCCCCCTCTACCGCTACCTCGGCGGAGTCAATGCCTGTCTCCTCCCAACGCCCATGATGAACATCCTCAACGGCGGCTCCCACGCCGACTCCAACGTCGACTTCCAGGAGTTCATGGTCATGCCCGTCGGCGCCGAGACCTTCTCCGACGCACTCCGCTGGGGCGCCGAAGTCTTCCACACCTTGAAGGGCGTTCTCAAGAAGAAGGGCTACAACACCGCCGTCGGCGACGAAGGTGGATTTGCCCCCTCGCTCAAATCCAACGACGAAGCTCTCGACCTAGTCCTCGAAGCCATTCACCTCGCTGGCTACACCGCAGGCGAAGACATCTCCATCGCGCTCGACCCGGCTTCCAGCGAGTTCTACAACAAAGAGACCGGCAAGTACGTCTTCAAGAAGTCTGACAAACGCGAGCTCTCCTCCGAAGAGATGACCGCGTTCTGGGAGAGCTGGGTCAAGAACTACCCCATCATCTCCATCGAAGACGGCCTCGCGGAAGACGACTGGACCGGCTGGGCGCACCTTACTCAAGTCCTCGGCGACAAAGTCCAGCTCGTAGGCGACGACCTCTTCGTCACCAACACCCAGCGTCTCCAGCAGGGAATCGAGCAGAAGGTCGCCAACTCCATCCTCATCAAGGTCAACCAGATTGGCACCGTCAGCGAAACCCTCGAAGCCATCGAGCTTGCTCGTCGCTTCGGCTACACATCGATCATCAGCCATCGCAGCGGCGAGACCGAAGACACCTTCATCGCCGACCTCGCGGTAGGCACCGGAGCAGGTCAGATCAAAACCGGCAGCGCATCCCGCACCGACCGCATAGCGAAATACAACCAGCTCCTCCGTATCGAAGAAGAGCTAGGCCAATCCGCTGAATTCCTCGGCATCGAATCGGTCAACTTCGGGGAATAAGTATCCCGAAGCTGCCTTCTCATCGTCAGCTAAAACCGCGTCATCCCGACCGAAGCCGCTCACAGTCTCATCGTGAGCGGCGCAGCGGAGGCCCCCCCGCATTTTGCCCTGTAGCGACAACACGATCCAACGAGCTACGTTAGCCCGCAACCGTCTCAGACTGTGCCAACTCAAACGTGAGATTCACTGACCGTGCTCCCACCGGCCGCGTCCGATGTCGTACCCCACGAGGAATCGTAAGCATCTGTCCCGGAGAGAGCTCCCGCGATCCGCCCTCAAACTCGATGCAGAGTCGACCTTCGACCATCAGAAACGTCTCATCCGAGTTTGGATGAAAGTGCCAATGGTACGGCTCGACCATAGTGGCAATCCGAACGACATGGTCATTCACTTTACCAATCGGATGATTGTCGTATCCGACATGCGATGAAGACTCTGCCGTCAGCGTGATGATCTCTGGAAGCTCTCCATTCATCGTCGACCCTCACTTCCAATCTAATCCCGCAAGTCTCAGCGTAACCGTTTGATCGAAGTTCTCTCGAAGTGCAATCGCGCAACGAGAGCCCGAAATGCAACCGCATCGCCTCAGTTTACAAACGATTGAATACCCATTCATAATGGCCAGCGACAGAAAACCCTAGCCTCGTCGGTACGGAGAACGCATGCTAAGTCCCCGCAAGCGCACCACTCTCACCCTGCTCTTCGCAATCATCCTTGTGGCCCATCACCTTCCTGCCCAAACCGACGCCTTCGTCCAGCGCATCGGAACCAAACTCACCCTCGGTAGCTCTCCCTTCCGCTACAGCGGCCCCAACATCGAGTGGCTAGGCCTCGAAGGCTATGGCCCCCACGACCCAATGGGCCCCCGCTATCCAAGCCGTTTTGAGATCGACGATGCCTTCGCCACCGCCTCCGAGATGGGCGCAAAGGTCGTCCGAGCCCAAACCATGGGTGACACCGTAGGCTGCCCTCTCTGCATCGAGCCCGAAGAAGGCAAGTTCAACGAAGCTGCCTTCCAAGCCAGCGACTACGCTGTCGCCGCCGCGCAAAAGCACGGCATCAAGCTCATCATCCCTCTCGTCGGCGACTGTGCCACCTGCGCGGGCGGTGGCATTGGCCAATACCTCGCATGGCACCGCAAACCCAACCCACAGGACTTCTTCATCGATCCCGCTCTCATCGCCGCCTACGAAAAACACATCGATGCTGTCCTCAATCACATCAACCCACTCACCGGAATCCGCTACAAAGATGACCCAACCATCATGGCGTGGGAGAACTGCAACATGTGCGGCCTCATCACCATGCTCTCCGGCGGAGGCCCAGCCGCCCTCGCGCAGGTTTCTGCGTGGTCCGAAACCATCGGCGCTCACATCAACCAGGTAGACTCACGCCACCTCTACCTCGACACCACCGGTATATTCCGCGTCTACCCACTCATCCTCGACAACAAGAGCATCGATCTTGTCACCTTCGAGTTCTATCCGCACTGGGATGCGCTCCTCGGCCCCAACCAACCTCCCACCACCGCAGCCACCTTCACCAAAGACGCCGCAGTCGTCACCAGCCACAGCAAGGCATTCATCGTGAATGAATTCGGCTGGGACCGCACCGACTGGAAGACTACCCAAGACTTCCAATCTGTTCTGGACACCATCGCCTCCGATCCGAACATCTCCGGCGATGGCTTCTGGGCGCTTCAGGCGCACCTGGACAACTTCGGATTCCAACCTATCCCCGCCGATGCCACGAACCCTACATTCGCGGAGCACGGTGAGAGCGGGCAGTGGTGGGCGCTCTACTATCCCGGCGTCAAAACCCTCGTCAACACTGCAGACGACATGGCCGCCCGAGCCCAGCAGCTCCGCACCCACGCCTACGTCATGTCCGGCACTCCAGTCCCGAAGCACATGACTCCACCACGCCCCGTTATCACAGCGACTGTGCTCGTCGGTCTTATTGCATGGCGAGGTTCTGCCGGTGCCATCAACTACTCCATCGAACGCAATGATCCCGGCACAAAAGAATGGAAGACCATCTGCGACCGCTGCGCGACAGACTCCGACGATCCCTGGGCCGATCCACATGGCACACTCGGCGGTGCTCACTACCGAGTCATTGCCTACAACGCAGACGGTGTCGCAAGCCAACCATCCGACCCCAGATAAAGGTATATAAGTCACGAAGTGACCGCCCGAACCGGGGTCCCCGCAAACAGGTCTTCGTTTGCGGGGTGGCCAAGCGCAGCGGGCCCGTCCGGCAGGACACAAATAGTCAGCCGCGCATCCAACCAACATGCGACTAACCGAACAAGATCATCTCTTCGTCCTAACCGGAGCCGGCATCTCAGCCGAAAGCGGTCTCGCCACCTTTCGCGGCTCCGGCGGCCTGTGGAACGGCTATCGAGTCGAGCAAGTCGCAACCCCGGAGGCCTGGGATGCAGACCCAACCCTCGTCTGGCACTTCTACTCCCAGCGCCGACGCAACGCCTCTTCAGCACAGCCTAACGCCGCACACGTTGCCCTCACACAAATCGAGCAACAGCTAGGCGACCGCTTCTACCTCTGCACACAAAACGTCGACGACCTCCACGAGCGCGCTGGCTCCAAACGCATCCATCACATGCACGGCTCGCTCTTCCAGTCCCGCTGCACTCGCTGCGATCAACCCTTTCCCGACACAGCCCTCTACGAAACCGCCGAGACCCTTCCGCAATGCGATCAATGCGGAGCCCCAGTCCGCCCGCACATCGTCTGGTTCGGCGAAATCCCCCTCGACATGGACGCCATCTATCGCCAACTGAGCCGTGCCACGGTCCTTCTCGTCGTAGGCACATCCGGCTCCGTCTATCCCGCTGCTGGCTTCGTCGACATCGCTAACCAGCAGCGCACCCGCACCATCTACGTCGGCCCCGAAGAGCCTCTCAACCGCGAAGCCTTCGACGAGATCCTCCTCGGCACCGCGACCGAAGTTCTACCCTCACTCATCGACCAAGCTAACGCGACCTAACGCGACCGAGGCCGCACCATCACCAGTGCAGTCAAGTCTTCCTCAACAACATCTTCCCGCCAGAATTGCAGATTGCGAAGACCGCCCTTAGGGCTCTTCTTGAAATCGTTCGCCGCGTGCAACGTAAACTCGGCAATCTCTGCCGCCGAATCTGTCTTTGCGCTATGCAAAACGCTCTGCACCCTCTCCGCCCCAAAATGCGTATTCCCTCGCTGAGTCTCGACGATGCCCTTCGTCACGAGAAGCAGTTTCGCCCCCGGTTCAAACGCCTGCATCGAAGGTTCGTACGTCAAGTGCGTGAAGAGGCCCATCGGCATCGCTACATTCGGCAATGAGCGCGTCCCCTCCGAATCATGAAATACCGCTGTCAGCCCACCCGCGTTGACATACGCAAAAAGCCCGAGCGCCAAATCGTAACAGCCAATAAACGTTGGTGAGAATCTCACCCCATGAGCCGCTCGCATCAACGCATGGTTGATCTCCTGCACCAACTGCGCTGTGCCGTCCATCAGGTTTGTCTCACGTGATTGGAAGACCTTAGCACCCGCCTGACGAAAGACCTCCTGCACCTTAGCCGCGATAGGTTCGGCCTGCTCTTTGGTGCCCGCAATATCGGTCAGCATAACGATAATGTGCGAGCCAAGATTAACCGCATCAAAAAAATCGCCGCCCGTGCGCGAAGAAAAGTACCGTGCGTGCAGATCAAGGTTCGGATGCGGCTTCAGCTCCAAAGGGAGTGGAGTCCGGCCATGCGCTGTCGATCCGGTCTGTGAAGAACTCATGGCAGCTCCTGATGGATTGTTCCGGAGATTGTAACCCGTCTGTACCTCAAGATTCAGACGAATCGAGACGTCGTGCATAAACAAGGCCTTGCCCAACATCAAGCCAGCTCAACAGGCCTCTCACATTGTTGTTATCCTGACCATGAAAGCATCAAAGTCCAGGCATCAAATACAGCGAGACACGAAGCCACTATGCCCAAAGCGCCAATAGTCCTCACCATCTTAGACGGCTGGGGATATCGCCCCGAGACCCACGGCAACGCCATCGCCCAGGCCCGCAAACCCACCTACCACGCGCTCCTCCGCGACTATCCCAACACGCTCCTCCGCGCGAGCGAACACTTCGTCGGCCTTCCTGACGGCCAGATGGGCAACAGTGAAGTCGGTCACCTCAACCTCGGCGCCGGCCGCATCGTCCGCATGGACATGACCCGCATCGACACCGCCATCCTCGACGGCTCGCTCTACACCGACCCCACGTTGGTCCGCGCCTACGAATTAGCCGGTCAGAAGGGAAGAGCACTCCACCTCATCGGCCTCCTCTCCGACGGCGGCGTCCACTCCCACCAGCGCCACCTCGACGCCCTCATCCGCATGGCCGCCCAGCACAAGCTCACCCGCGTCTTCATCCACGCCTTCGTGGACGGCCGCGACACCATGCCCACCAGCGGCCTCGGTTACCTCGAGCAGCTCTTCCACACCCTCAAGGAAGCCGGAACCGGCCAACTAGCCAGCGTCAGCGGCCGCTACTACGCCATGGACCGCGACCTCCGCTGGGAAAAAGAAAAACAAGCCTTCGACGCTCTCGTCACCGGACGCCCCGAAGGCGGCACCTACGCCGACCCCATCGCCCGCATCAAAGAGCTCTACAACAACGGCATCACCGACGAGTTCATCCCGCCCTTCACCTGCATGAAACCCGACGGAGACCACTCCAACGGCCTCATCCCAGTTGGGCTGATAAAAGACCGCGACGTCGTCATCAACTTCAACTACCGTGCCGACCGCGTCCGCCAGATCACCCGCGTCCTCACCCGCCGCTCCGGCCTCACCGCCGACCCCATCGGCAGCCAGGGCCACATGCTCCCCAAAGCGGCAGAGCTTGACGCAGAGATCCCGCTCAACACCGTCCCCGCCGACCTCCACTACGTCTGCATGACCCAGTACGACAAAAACTTCAAGCTCCCCATCGTCATCCCCGCCGAGTCGATGGACAACCTCCTCGCCAACCTCATGTCCCAGGCCAACCTCCGCAACCTACGCGTCGCCGAGACCGAAAAGTACGCCCACGTCACCTACTTCTTCAACGGCGGCATCGAAAAGCCATTTCCCGGCGAAGACCGCGCCCTCGTCCCCTCGCAAAAAGTAGCGACCTACGACCTCGCCCCCGAGATGTCCGCTGCAGGCATCGCCGACGCTGTCATCAAAGCAGTCAGCGACACCGCCTTTGACGTCATCATCGTAAACTTTGCCAACGCCGACATGGTCGGCCACTCCGGCATGATGGAGCCCACCATCCGCGCCGTCGAAACCGTAGACACACAACTAGGCCGCATCTATCGCGAGATCAAACAACGCGGCGGCACTCTCCTCGTCACCGCCGACCACGGCAACGCCGAGATGCTCATCGACCCAGCCACCGGAGGCCCCCACACGGCCCACACCACCAACCCGGTACCCTTCCTCTACATCACCGAAGAAGGCAACACCCCCACCCTTCGCGAAGGCGGCAGCCTCCGCGACATCTCCCCCACTATCCTGTCCTTGCTAAATCTAGACCAACCCAACCAAATGACCGGCGGCAACCTCCGCACAACCCATGCACCCGAATGAGATGGCATCCGGCGAGGATCTGGCATTTTTTGTTGTCATTCCGTAGCGAAGCGAAGGAATCTGCTTTCCGGTTGCTGCTGCAATCTGTCGATAACCAGCTCTACAAGACAAGCACTAGAGACTTAGTTCGAGGATGTAAGCAATGGGACCTAAAAAACATCACATAAAAGCGGTGCTGATGATTTCTACGGATGTGCAACGTGCTTCGGTCCGCAAATGAACGCGGCAGATGCTCCTTGTAAGTCGGCAGGAGTGAATACTGAGATAACGAACTGCATGTTTAACGCATGGAAAACCGCGGACGCGGAGTTAAACCGAGTCTATGCACAAAGTCGGCAGCGGTTAGAGGGTGAAGACTTGCAGCGGCTAATCGTCGCGCAACGCCTCTGGATCCAATTCAGGGATGCGAATTGCGACGCAGCGTACGGCCTATATGGGGTGGCAGCGCTGGGCCAATGGTGCGCGCGGCCTGTCTAGAGAAAGATACGAGGGAAAGAGTGAAAGAGTTGAAGATCATGTACGCCGACCACTAAAATCCCTCGACCTTCCGTGCCCGCGTCGTAGTCTTACCCAACAATCCCCACCGTCCCATCCACCCTCTTCGTAAACGAATGAATCAGCTTTCCCTTCTCATCCAGATGTCGCACCGTAAGCATCTCAGGCGTAACCTCCAGATCGCTGAACCCGTACACCCTCTCAGCCATTGGCCCACGCTCTGCCACATCGATAGCCAGCGGATACAAATCCGCCCCACCCCCACCCGACAAGACAAACGAAGTAGGATGCCCATCAAACTCCAGGTGCTGCATATCATGGTCATGCCCCGCCAGATAGAGATGCACCTTGTGCTTCCGCAGCAACGGCTCCCAATCCCGAATCAGCACCTTATGGTCCCCATGTGGCCCATTCGAATAGATCGGATGATGCCCCATCACCACTAAAAACGGCGTAGTCCGCGGTTTCTCAAGCTCCGTCGTCAACCAAGCCAACTGTTCCGCCTGCTGCTCCGGCGTCAACGTGAAGTTCGTTCCCTTGTCCCACTTCCCATCCTTAGACGGCATATTGCTATCGAGAGCAATCACCGTCATCAGAGGCTTCTTCGCCGGAAACTCAAAGCTGTACCAAAGCGAGGGCATCGTCCACCGCGTTCCACCAGCCTTCGCATACTCCAGCTCAGCCGCGACCTTACTCTCCGGCATCCTTTGATAGTCATGGTTCCCCGGAATTGCATACGCCGGGCAGTCAAACACGCTCTTCGGATACATCTCCTCGAACTGCGTCTGCCAGCGCTTGTCCTTCACTCCATCCGGCAGCGGTCCATACCAGTTATCGCCCAGCATAAACAGAGCCTCAGTTTTGAAGCCCTGCTCACGAACATAAGCCTGCATCCCCTTTGCCACGCGGCTCTGTGCTGTGAAGTTCTCATAACCCCAGTCACCCACCATCAACAGGCGCGAACCACCAGCACTCGCGCCAGCCTTCGAACCGGCAAACAAAGGCGAAGCGCCAAGCCCAGCCAACGCACTAAACGCAAAACTCTGACGCAGAAAGCGCCGCCGCGAAATCATCTCATTCGAACTCATATATTAATTCTCTTTCCCGCAGTCTTAGACGAAGACACTCGCCCAAAAGCCGCACCGTAAACCGGCACGGAGATTAAAGTTCACGCCGGCCTTCCATCGCCCGCGTCATCGTCACTTCATCGGCGTACTCAATGTCGCTACCCGCCGGCACTCCTGTAGCAATCCGCGTCACCTTCAAATCACTCTTAGCGTTGCGCAGTTCATGCGCCAGATACCCCGCAGTCGCCTCACCCTCCGTAGTCGGAGAGGTCGCGAGAATAACCTCATCCAACTCCATCAGCCGCGTCAACAGATTCGCAATCCGCAACTGCTCGGGCCCCACCCCGCCAATCGGCGACAACGTTCCATGCAACACGTGGTAAACGCCGTTATAGCTCCGCGTCTTCTCAATCGTCGCAATATTGGTCGGCTCCTCCACCACGCACACCACCCGCTGATTCCGCACCGAACTCGTGCAATACCCACAAGGATCGACATCAGTAATGTTGTTACACACTGAACAAAGCCGCAGGTGCAACTTCAACTCACGTATCGCAACCGACAGAGCCTCGGCATCCTCCGCAGACGACCGCAGCACATGAAACGCCAGCCTCTGCGCACTCTTTGTTCCAATTCCCGGCAGCTTCCTCAACTCTTCAATCAGCCGCGACATCGGCTCCGCAAACCGATTCGGATTCGTTTGAAAAGACCCAGCCATTTAGCCCAGCCCTGGCAGATCCGGCAACCCCAACCCACCCATCAGCCCCGCCACGCTCGACTTCATCGCCTCATCTGCACGCCGCCCCGCCTCATTCACCGCCGCCGCAATCAAATCCTCCAGCAGCTCAAGATCGCTCGCCGAACTTCCCATCGCCGTCGGCTCGATCTTCACCCGCAGCACTTCCTTCTTGCCATTCATCCGCACAGTCACAACGCCGCCGCCGCTCGAAGCCTCCACCACCGTCGCAGCGAGCTTCTTCTCCATCTGCTCCTGCATCTGCTTCGCCTGCCCCATCATCTCTTTCATCTTGCCCAGATCAGAGAAATCCATCATCACCTCCGTAGTCCCGCAGTTGTCGGCTATTCATTGTCCGTCAGGTCAATAACGTTCCGAATCTCCGCATTGAACAGTGTCTGTGCCCGCTGCACAATAGGATGTTCCATCGCCTTCGCCTGTGCACTTCCGCTCTTCACCGCTCGTGGCTTCTTTGCGCTGGCAGCGGTCTTTACTCCAGGCAGCAGTACAAGCTTCAACGCCCCAGCACCCGCCTCACGCAGCGCGTTTTTTACCAGCTTCTCCGCCTCTGCATTGATCACCATCGGCAGCATCGTCTTCGACAGCTCCGTCTGCACCCGAATCTCGTTACCGGCAACAGTCCATTCCGCATCAGCCATCGCATCCGCAGGCGTATCCTGATTCTTCGCCGCCGACAGAGCATCCACAGCGACCCGCTGCAGCTCCTCCGCAGAATGTAACGAAGAAGGTTGCACATCTAAACTACTCGAGGCATCCAGCTTCTCGATGACTGTCTCTCTGCGCTCTTCGAAAACCGGCAAAGCAACCGCAGCCTCCGCCAGATCCCCAACTTCCACCAGCGCAGCCCCCATGACATCGCCATCCGTCAGGATCAACTCGGCAGGGGCCACCAAAGGAACAGGCGTCGGCACCGCCACCGGCACAGGCATCGGTGGAGCGATCGGCACAACCGTAGCCACGGTCTGCGTAACCACGACCGCCTTCTCATCAAACCGGTTCCTGCTCTGGTCCTTCTCAAACGGCGAAAACGCCGGCGCACTCACGACGGCAGCATTCGTCTCCAACACTCGCGCCGTCGCCGCTCCGCTCACCGGATTCCGTACCGGCGACGCCGGAGGCGCACTCACCGAACGCGCCGTCGCCACACCAGGCCCCGGCCTCGAGCCGCCACCAACAGGGAACTGACTCAGCACCTCTTCAATCGGCAGCAACCGCCGCAGATGCACCAGCTTCAACAGTCCCAACTCAAAATGAAATCGCTGCTCCTGCCGATATCCCAGCTCATCGAACGTCCGCAGCATAACCTGCAAAAATCTGGTCAGCTCTTCCTCGCTGAACAACGCAGCCGATCGCCCCGCACGCCTCTGCTCATCCGCTGAGATCTGCAGCAGCTCCCCCGCCACGCCATCCGCACCAGCGCCATCCACACCAATACCCGCAATCTTCGCAATGACTGCATTCCGCAGATACCGTACAAACTGTCGCGCCAGCTGCGCCGGAGAGTTCCCCGCATCCAACAGCTGATTCGCAACCGTAATCACCTCAGCGCTGCGGTTTCCATCGACGGCCTGAAGAATCCGCTCAAACACCGCATTCGGGACCGTCCCCATCAGCTCACGAATCTGCCCCGCCACCAGCCGCGGCCGCCCATCCTCTACCGGAGCACTCGCAATCGCCTGGTCCATGATCGAAAGCGCATCACGCATCGACCCATCGCCAGCCTCAGCCAGCAGACTGAGTGCAGCCTCATCCGCATCCACACCCTCGCGCTCTGCGATCCCACGCAGCTCGCCAAGAATATCCACCAGCTTCACCGCATGAAAGCTGAAGTGCTGACACCGCGACCGCACCGTCTGCGGAATGTCCTCCGGCTGCGTCGTCGCCATCATGAACACGATATGATCCGGCGGCTCTTCCAGCGTCTTCAACAGCGCATTGAACGCCGCATCCGTAATCTGATGAGCCTCATCCAGAATGTAAATCTTGTACTTGTCTCTCGCCGGCCGATACCGCGCCGCATCCCGCAGCTCACGAATCTCATCGATCCCGCGATTCGTCGCCGCATCGATCTCAATCACATCGACAGCGTTACCCGCCTTGATCTCCGTGCAACTCTCGCACACCTCGCAAGGCTCAGCCGTAGGCCGCAGCGCCGATCCAATCGCATTCCGGCAGTTCAACGCCATCGCCAGAATTCGCGCAATCGTCGTCTTCCCAATGCCCCGATGCCCGCTGAAGATGTACCCATGCGCAATTCGTCCTTGCGTCAGCGCATTCATCAACGTCACAGTCACATGGTCTTGTCCCGCAACATCCGCGAAACGCTGTGGCCGGTATTTCCTCGCAAGAACCTGATATGCCATATAGAAAAAGTAGGGAAGTCACGAACACGAGCAGCAGCCCCGCCACCAACCCCGAACACCATTGTATCGCCCAAGGGCAAAGCTCTTATCCTCAGAGCAAAAAGCCAAAATGGCGTCGAAAAGCCCGTCAGCCTCGATGGCAGATCGAGGCCGTGCGCGCAGCACGCCGTTGCTTTAAGAAATCAAGAAGCCTTAGCCTTAGCCGCCGCCCGAGCCTTCCTCGCCCGTTTCTTCACCTCAGCCTCACTAAACATCGTCCCCCGGCACTGCTCAGCCCCACAATAACAATCCTGCTCCGCATCGTCGCTATCGTAGAGGTTGTATTCATAAGTCAACTCCGAACCAGCCGCGATATCCCGAATCGCCATCACAAAAATTCGTCCATCCACATCCTCCGTCTGGCAGTTCGGATCGCAGGAGTGATTGATAAACATGGCCGTCCCAAACCCATCGATCACCATGCCGTCGGTACCGCAGCTAAAAAGGTACGTAATATCCCGATCCTGATAGCGATCGTCGGCCTCATCTTTGGTAAACCGTGGCCCGTCATACTCAACCACCCGAGCGCCTTTCTTGATCGCCCGTGTCGTATAACAGCCAGCCGCATGAATCGACGAAGAACGAATAATCAGCCCATCAACCATAGTCAAAAGTGTTCCATCCAATAAAATAGGGGCAGGCAAGCAGCCCAGGTCAGCTGACTATAACAAACCACCGCGCAACACCGTCAAAGTATCAGACAACGTACCAAACCAAATGACCATTCTCACCACATCCCGAGCTCTGCTGGCCGCATTCTTCTTCTCCGCCGCCTCCTTAGCCCAGACCTCGCCCACTCAAAATCCTCCACCTCCTCCTTGCCCCGATCCAACCCAGACCCAAACCCAGAACCAGACCACCAAGCCCTGCACCCCACCCGCGGGCACGAAAGCGCCATCCGCCGCCGAGCAGTTCCCATTCCCCGGAGCCCCCAGCAAATCCGCGCCTCCGCCCGACTCCCCAACTCCGAGCGGCACCACGCCCAAGTCCGCCGCAGAAGAACATCCCTTCCCAACCGATCCCGCTCCCCGGCTCCCCGGCGACGACTCCAGCAGCAGCTGCAGCTCCGGCGGCACCGATCCCGACTCAGCACCACACGACCCAGCAGTCCCCGACACCGACATGCCCAAGCCCGGCGAAGAGGGAAGCTCCGTCCACCGCAAGTTACCCAAGGTCAAGCGCGTTCAGACCGACGACGAACGTGTCGACGAGGACCTCAAGGTCGCCCAGTTCTACATGCGCGACGACAACCTCCCCGGCGCCTATCTGCGCGCCAAGGACGCAGTCACCGTTCAGCCCGACTACTCCGCGACCCACTTCGCCCTCGCCGAGATCGCGCAGAAGATGAAGAAGAAAGACGAAGCAATCGCCGAGTACCAGACCTATCTAAAGCTCGATCCAGACGGCGAAAAAGCCAAAGCTGCCCGCCGAGCTCTCGACGAACTGAAGTAGCCAGCCACCAATGTAGTGACCGTAGCAACCGCAACTGCCGTAGCAACCGCAGCTGCTATTGCACTCGCAGTTATCTTTTTTCGTTGTCATTCCGCAGCGAAGCGAAGGAATCTGCTGTTGTCGTTGCAGTTGCAGTTGCTCGTTCTTTTATTGTCATCCCGCAGGGATCTGCTTTTGCAGTTGCCTTTGTTGTTGCTGCCGTTGCTTGTCCTTTAGCCGCAGAGAACACTAGCCGCAGCGCCGCAACCGGTGTAACGTGATCCTGCCTTATGAACCCAACCCTCCAACAACTCCAGCGAGAGATTGCATACTCCCTAAACGGGCTCGACGCGACCCAGACCCAACTCCACCCTCCCTCGCGCCCCGACAAGTGGAACATTCAGCAGATCATGGAGCATCTTCTCCTCACCTACTCCGGCACAGAGATGGCTCTCAACGCCCGCCTCACCAAACGCGCTCCCACCAAAGCCAAACCCAGCATCCCGCAGTACCTCGGCCAGTACACCCTCATCCATCTCGGATATTTTCCTCGTGGCCGCAAGGCCCCACCGCTGGTCGCACCTGTCGCCCCCACGACTCATCCGATCTGCGGCGAAGATCTCACGCAGGCAGCGACCGACCATCTCGCACAACTCGATCTCCTCTGCGCTGAAGCCGAAGAACTCTTCGGTCCAACCTGCAGATGCGCCAGCCACATGCTCCTCGGTCCGCTCAGAGTCGATCAGTGGCGCAAATTTCAGCTCATCCACGGCGAACATCACCTGAAACAGATCCTCGCCATCCGCAAAGCCCACCAGGTCTAAGCCGAAGCCTACTCGTCGGTCTCATTCACCAGAACCGCAGCCTCTTCCTCCAGATCGTCTTCCACCCTCAGGTACCGCCGCATATAGCGAAGCGGCTCCTCGGCAGCGGCCATCTCTTTCAGGTGATAGAGCCACGCATCCTCACGAGCGCTACGTCGCGTATAACCCTTACGCTTCACCGTACCGATCGACCCATCTTTCATCCTGCGCGTGAAGCTTTGCGTCGGCACCTGGAAGGTCATCGTCTCACCGGCCTTCCAGAATCTCGATGCAAACTCGTGCGAGAACAGCAGCGCATAGTACCGTCGCTCCGCCGCCAGCATCTCCACCGCCTGGCGTGCACTCTGCCAGGGTAACCCAAGCTTCCCGACATACCACCTGCGGAACTCGAACCCATTTGTCCGTGCCTGCCCTACCAACAACTGAAGCAACTCAAAACGTGTCATAAAGTCTGTCTCAGCCCCGTGAGAGCGCTACAACGCATCGAATAGCTCTCGATGCCAAAGGGTATAGTCTACGGAGTCGCACGTCCAATAAAACAAATCGTCCAACCAAGTATCATCTACATGGAAGTAACGCCCCCAGACGATAAGTATTCTGTAAACATCACGGATCAAGACGCAGGAGAAGAAAAAATAAAACGCAGCGCTAAAACTCTGAGCCTCTTTCTCGCTCTTTTGCTGGCATCCCCGTCCCATGGCCAGTCTTTCAATCCGGACGCCCACACCGATCCCATCAACCTCACCCCGCAGGTTCGCGACGCATTCGAGCACTTCTACGCCCTCGACTACGAAGGTGCCCTCTCTCGTTTCGAGGCCGTCCAGCGCGCCAATCCACAGAGCGTCATCGCCATCGGCAACGTTCTCCTCACGATTGTCTTCCGCGAACTCTATCGCCAGGATCTCCTCGACACCACCTACTACGCCCACGACTCCTTCCTCACCTCCAAGCGCAACGTCCCCGTTCCACAACCCGTCCGCGATCGCATCGAATCACTCACCAACGCCGCCGTCACCCTCGCCGACAAGCAGATCAGGGCCAACCCCAACGATGCCAACGCCTACTTCGCCCGTGGCTACGCTCGCGGCATGCACGCCGCATTCATCACGTTGGTCGATCACAGCTATGTCGCTGCTGCCCGTCAGGGTTACGCCTCCCGCAACGACAGCGAAGCCACTCTCAAGATCGATCCCAACTACGCAGACGCCAAAATGGCCATGGGCATCCAGCAGTTCGCCGTCGCCAGCCTCCCTCGCATCGTCCGCATGATGGTCGGCATCGCCGGTGTCAACGGCAACAAGGAGAAAGGTCTCGAACTCCTTCGCGAGTCCGCCGCCCACGGCATCGTCACCCCAATCGAGTCACGTACGGCACTCTCACTCTTCCTGCGCCACGACGCGCGCTACCCCGAGGCTCTGGTCGTTCAAAAAGGCCTCGCTGACCAGTACCCGCACGACTACCTCTTCCGTCTCGAGGTCGCCAACCTCACCAAAGACTCCGGCAACGGCCCCGGTGCCATCGCCGTCTACAACACCCTCATCGCCGACGCAAAAACTCCCGGCTACTTCGTCGAGCCTCGCCTCCACATGGCCTACTTCGGCCTGGCCGACACCCAGCGCGGCCAAAACCAGATCGCCGAAGCCGCACAGAACTATGTCCTCGCCGCAGCCCAACCCACCTGCAGCGACTGGATCCGCCGCCGCGCCCAACTCAACGCCGGCGAGATGTTCGATCTCCTCCACAACCGCCCCGCAGCCATCAAACAATACGAGCTGGCCTCAGCCGGAGGCGGCGACCAATCCCAAAACGACGCAGCCCGCCGCTACATCAAAACTCCCTACACCGGCAAATAAACCAAAACGCGAAGCGCACAATAACCGCAGCTCCGCCAAAAAGTCACAAACCCAAAAACGTTTGTCATTCTGAGCGAAGCGAAGAACCCCCGCATTTTGCTTTTGTCGTTGTCGTTGCGGTTGTTTGTTCCTTTGGTTGTCACCCGTAGGGATATGCTGTTGCCGTTGCCGTTGCTGTTGCTTGTTCTTTGGTTGTCATCCCGTAGGGATCCGCTGTTGTTGTTGCCGTTGCAGTTGCCTGTTCTTTTGTTGTCATCCCGTAGGGATCCGCTGTTGTTGTTGCCGTTGCAGTTGCCTGTTCTTTTGTTGTCATCCCGTAGGGATCCGCTGTTGCTGTTGCCGTTGCAGTTGCTTGTTCTTTTGTTGTCATCCGGTAGGGATCTGCCGTTGCCGTTGCAGTTGCTGTTGCAGTTGCCGTTGCAGTTGCAGTTGCTTGTTCTTTGTTGCCATCCCGAAGGGCAGCGAAGCGAAGGAATCTGCAGTCACATAACCCGTCAAAGGGCCACGACAAGCAGAAACAACCACCCACACTTACCCTCCCAACAAAACACTGCTAGCCTTATCCCCTATGCAACTACGCCACCTAATAGCCGTTGCCGCCCTCACCACCACCCTCCAGGCCCAACAACCACCCCAAACCAACTCCAGCACCCTCGACGCCAACGGCACCGCGCACGTCACCCGCGTCGTCCCAGTCCCCACCACTATCAGCCCCGAAGCCCAAACCTCCCTCCGCCGCCCCGCCGGAGCCGAAAACCAATCCCTAGCCGAGCGCCGCACCGGGACCGACGCCTGGCAGACCCGCGCAGGCGAAGCCTCCCTCAAAGCCTACCCAGTCAAAATCGAGTCCATCACCATCGCGGGAGTCCCCGTCCGCAACATCCTCCCACTCGACGCCCAACACCCTGACCGTGTCCTCATCAACGTCCACGGCGGCGGCTTCAACTCCGACTCCGGCTCCTTCACCGAGTCCATCCCCATCGCCAACCTCACCCACACCCGCGTCGTCTCCGTCCTCTACCGCCTCGCGCCCGAGCACCAATTTCCCGCAGCGATCGACGACACCATCGCCGTCTACCGCGACCTCCTCAAGACCTACAAGCCCACTCACATCGCCCTCTACGGCACCTCCGCCGGCGCTATCCTCACCGCCGAAGTAGCCGTCCGCCTCAAGCAGCTCAACCTCCCGCTCCCCGCCGCCCTCGGCATCTTCTCCGGCCTCGGCGACTTCAGCCAAAGCACCGACTCGCAAGCCATGTACAGCCTCCGCGGCCTCACCGGCTCTCTCCCTCTTCCTTCAAACAATGCTCTCGACACCGAGTACTTCGGCTCGACCAATCCCAAAGATCCCGTCCTCTCGCCCCTCTACGCCGATCTCCACGGCATGCCCCCAACCCTCTTCATCACCAGCACCCGCGATCTCCTCCTCAGCGGCACCACCATCCTCCACCGCGCCTTCCTCCAAAGCGGCGACAACGCCCAGCTCATCGTCTTCGAAGCTCTACCTCACGCCTTCTGGAACGACATCAGCCTCCCTGAAACCAAGGAAGCCTACGGCTACATGGCCAGCTTCTTCACCCAGCAACTAAGCCACTAACCAACACGAGCTCAACGGCGTATCAGCACCTACGGAACTAAATCGACCGTCCGGGAGTATAGCTACCTGAGCACCAAGTGTTTGGCGCACTCACGACCACACCGTGCCCTTGCTTCACTATGGCAAAATAGTATGTCTCGGAGGCGCTTATGTTCTGCACGCAATGTGGCAATAAAGTTGATCTCTCCTCCCGCTTCTGTACGTCCTGCGGAGCCCCCGTCTCAGCCTCTGCTGCTCCTCCTCCGCCACCTCCCGGCTATCAGCCCCTGGCTCCGCGCCTCACCCGCTCACGCGACAACCGCATGATCGCTGGAGTCTGCGCCGGCTTCGCCCAACACTACGGCTGGGACCTCAATCTCGTCCGCGTCATCACCGCGTTGGTCAGCTTCTTCTCCGGCGGCACCGGCGTCCTCGTCTACCTCATCGCCTGGGTCATCATCCCCGAGGCTCCATACGCTCTTCCGGCAAAGAGCACGGCAAACGCCTCCTGACGCATGTCGTCGCTAACGTCCGATTTGATCGAACCTTCATCGCACGAGGTCGTCCTGACCCTGAGCGTAGTCGAACGGGGAGGATCCTGTCTTTCGTAGTTGTCTTTGCCTGTCCTCCCCGCCAACCCACGACGCGTCATCTCGACCAAAGCAACAGACAGTCTCACCGTCTGTTGCGTAGTGGAGAGACCCCCGTATTTCGCCGTTGCTTGTTTACTTCTACCTCGATGCAACCTCAAAATCACCCCTCAAGCTAAGCTGTTAAGAACATGTCCAGAGCATTGCCGAAGAAGCTCCCCACACCCCAACCCAATCCCCGCCCCTTCGCCTACCGCAACCGCACCCTCCACTGCGATGGAGCCGACCTCACCGCCCTCGCCACCGAACACGGCACCCCCCTCTACGTCTACTCCGCCGAGCAGATCTCCCACCGCTTCCAACTCTTCGACCAGGCCTTCGCCAATCGCCCCCACACCATTTGCTACGCCGTCAAAGCCAACTCCTCCCTCGCGATCCTTCGCCTCTTAGCCAAACAGGGAGCAGGCTTCGACATCGTCTCCGGCGGCGAACTCGAACGCGTCCGCAAAGCCCACAAGCCCGCCCTCAAAAAAGTCGTCTTCTCCGGCGTAGGCAAACAACTCTGGGAGATCGACGCCGCCCTCGACGCCGACATCCTCCTCTTCAACGTCGAATCCGAAGCCGAGCTCCATCTCCTCGCCGCCCGCGCCGAAGCCCGCAACAAAGTCGCCCGCTTCGCCCTCCGCGTCAACCCCGACGTCTTCGCCGAAACCCACCCCTACATCTCCACCGGCCTCAGCGAGCACAAGTTCGGCATCGACATCAACGCCGCCCGCGCCATCTACCGCAAAGCAAAAAAATCGAAGTGGCTCGACCCCGCCGGCGTCTCCGTCCACATCGGCTCGCAGATCCGAAAAGTCGATCCCTTCGCCGCGGCCCTCACTCGCGTCACCAGCCTCATCGCCGACCTCCGCAAAGACGGCCACAACATCCGCTACATCGACGCCGGCGGCGGCCTCGGCGTCGACTACGGCCCCCGCCTCTCAGGTTCAGCACACTTCGACCCCGCAAAACAAGTAGAGAAATACGCAGCAGCCCTAACCAAAGGCCTAGCCGCCGAATCCTCGCATCTCCTACTCGAACCCGGCCGCTTCATCGTTGCCCAGGCAGGCGCGCTCCTCACCCGCGTCCTCTACGTCAAAAAGAACGGAACAAAAACCTTCGTCATCACCGACGCCGGCATGAACGACCTCATCCGTCCCGCCCTCTACCACGCCCACCACGAGATCCTTCCCATCAAGCAACCAACAGGGAAGCGCCCCACCAAAAACAAAGCGACCAATACAGAAGAAGAGAGCAGCGAAGAAGAAAACAAAGTAGACATAGTAGGTCCCGTCTGCGAGTCAGGAGACTTCTTCGCCCGCGACCGCGCCCTCCCACCCGTAAAACCCAACGACCTCGTCCTCCTCCTCGACGCAGGAGCCTACGGCATGTCGCAAACCTCCAACTACAACACCCGCCCCCGCCCCGCCGAAGTCCTCATCGACAACGCCACCACAAAACTAATCCGCCGCCGCGAAACCATGCGCGACCTCCTCGCCCCAGAAATCACTTAATCGCCGTTGATGTTGCCTTTGCAGTTGCAATTGCCGTGCCGGGTTCTATGGTTGTCATGCCCGAAGGGAATTGCAGCTGCAGTTGTCGTTGCCTATCTTTTAGTTGTCATCCCGCAGGGATCTGCTTTTGCTGTTGTCTTTGCCGTTGCTTCCCACTGTCAGACAGCCAAATACACATTGTCATTCTGAGCGAAGCGAAGAACCCCCGCATTTCGCTTTTGCAGTTGTCGTTGCCTGTCTTTTTAGTTGTCATCCCGTAGGGATCTGCTTTTGTTTTCATAACTCACCAAACTCGTCATCTCGACTAAAGCTACTCAGAGCTTCAGCATGAGCAGATCTCATATGCACAAAGAAAGGCCGCCCGAAGGCGGCCTTTCTGTTCTGACACCCACTACTGACAGCAGGTGCCACCATCACAACACGCAGGGTCTCCGCAGCAGGCGTTAAGCGTTGCGGCATAAGCCGACAGAGAGGAAAACATAACTGCTGCAAATACCAACGATAGGACTTTGATCTTCATAAAATTTCTCCTTAGGTTTTTCGGTGAAGAACGACACGGCCACATAAGAACGGGCTGTGAAATGCGGCACAGTTTAGAGAATCCCTCTAAACTCGCAAATCGTCCTTGAGCTGAAAAACGGCCGGATGATAGTGCAAACCTCGAGTAAGTTCATGCAGAGCCACGTCGAGCACAACGGCCGCCCTGGAATGGTCAACACGCTCAGAACGTGGCGTGAAACGAACTTCCTCTGATTTGCTCTCTTCTTTTTCGGCGGCTGTGATGGGCGCCCGACACGCTGGACAAGATCCCGGCGCATTGTTCACTGGTAGTGGGCAGCAAGGAGAATGGTCTGGCTGACATAGCGGAAACTTTGCAGAGAGATGCTCGGCAAAAGATGCGCTCGTGATCCAAAGGCATGCCAAAAGAAGCGCAAACATTCGACGAAGGTGGTTGCCCTGACTCACAGTTTTAACTGTATTCCATTCTTCTGCTGATCGCACGTTCGTTGGCGCATCCAGGGCATTCAAAACGCTTCTTCGGAATCTGCTTTCGCTCTTTCCATCCACTTGTTATCTCGAAGCACTAATTGATTCCCGCGCCGCAGCCAGCGGAGCCTTCGCGTCAAACAGCACTCCATGATTCGGCCCCGCACTCACACCCAACTCCTTCCACAACGCCGGAAGATCCACATCCACCGGCTTCTCACTCCACTTCGCATACATATCCGTAAGTACCGTAGTCCCCGTAGCCCGATCCCCAATGTCGAGCACCCGCGACAGCGGCCAATTCTTATCGATCCCACCCCCACTATCCACAACCGCACGCAGAGCATCCTGCAATCCCTTCCGATCATGCGTCTGACGTCGAATCGAAACATCCGCTATCAGGCAGAACATCGCTCCTCCCCAGTAAGTCCGTCCCCACGTCTGCGTCTCATTCATACCTCGATCGCCACGCTCTGGCTCACCATTGTGCATCTCGTGGAAAAATTCCCCCCAGACCCTCGCCTCAGTCAGCCTCCCACTCTCAGCACGAGCAATCGGTTCGATATAGGTCGCCAGCCCCTCCTCCATCCAGTGCTGATCTTCCGGAAGATCCGGCAGCGCCGTATGCACCAACTCATGCGTCATCACCCAGTCATCTTTCAAGTCGTCTTTGCTCACATGCTGCCCCAGCCGAATGCGAGTCACCGCAGGATAACCAGCCATATCTCCCCACGTCGTGCCGTGAATTGAGCTGGAGTCAGCCGCAATCGGATCAATCACCACCCGAGCCCGCGCCACCGGAAACCTGCCGTAGTACTTCGCCACCGAACGAGCCGACTCCTCAACCCAGGCCACCACATCCGCCTGCGAGAGATCGAGACTCCCAGTCAGGAAATCAACCTGAATCGTAGCTCCTCCAACAACAATGCTCTTTGAAGCCGCGACCGTCTCGCCGCGCCCTCCTCGATGATGACCTGCCGAAGCGTCACCCTGAGCGAACGCCGGCCAGGACGTTCCCAGAAGAATGAGCCCTACGCAGATCAAGAGGAATCCCCGGTCCAACGCGCTTCGTCCCACCGCACCTCTCATTCGCACCTCGCGCCGGAGTCTACGCCAAGCCAGTCACCATAAGACTCTTCTTCAGGCCAAACAGTTACACCATTCCATAGGACCATCTGACAACAAGCAGCAGCCGAATCACGACATGAACAGACAAGCATCCTCACGTCCCAACAAGCGCTCAAAATAAATCTCAAAAACGTGGCGCATTTTTCCGAGCCAAAAGAGTGGTCGCTAACAGACCACATTCACCATGCAACGCACCACAAAATGACCACAATTTACCATCAACTTTCACCTCAAAATCGCAAAAACCCCCTGCAAAAACCACGTTTCTCCACCTGAAATTAAATCGGGAACATAAGCTCTAAAAATCCTCCTCACGAAGCAGCTTCAACCCACACACGCAAGCCCGCGACCCTCCCAACATGGTAAGATCGCAAGGTCGAGTAACCCCGCAAAACACCGCAGGCACACGCTAAATCACCACCGAGGTAGTCCATGTCCGGCCACTCAAAATGGGCGACAATCAAGCATAAAAAGGGCGCGCTTGACGCCAAACGCGGCAAAATCTTCACCCGCCTCATCAAGGAAATCACCATAGCCGCCAAGACCGGCGGTGGCGGCGATCCCGACGGCAACCCACGCCTCCGCGGAGCCATTGCCGCAGCAAAAGCGGAGAATATGCCCGCTGACAACATCAAGCGCGCCATCCAGCGCGGCACCGGTGAACTCGAGGGCGTCAGCTATGAAGAGATCACCTACGAGGGTTACGGCCCCGGCGGCGTCGCTATCATCGTCGATGTCCTCACCGACAACAAAAACCGCGCCGTCAGCGAAGTTCGTCACGCCTTCTCCAAAAACGGCGGCAACATGGGCGCCGAAGGTGCAGTCGCCTGGATGTTCACAAAGAAGGGCGTCGTCGCCATCGCCAAAGATGCGGCCAGCGAAGATAAACTGACCGAGATCGTCCTCGATGCCGGAGCAGAAGATCTCTCCGACGAAGGCGAAAACTGGGAAGTTCTCTGTGACCCGAAAGACTTTGAGGCTGTCACCGAAGCCCTCAAAGCCGCAAAGATCACCCCCGAGCACGCGGAGGTCACGAAGATCGCCTCGACCTACACCAAGCTCGAAGGCGCTCAGGCAAACGCCATGATCCGCCTCCTCGAAACCCTCGAAGACCTGGACGACACGCAAAACGTCTACTCTAACTTCGACTTCGACGAAGCTGCGGTAGCCAATGCCAGTCACTGATTCAGAACGGTAGCTCAGTCCATCGGCCGCCGTTCATCGGCGGCCTTCTTCTGCACGCATCTTCCATACAACCGGAGCCATCAGTGACGAAAACCATGCCTCGTATCGGAGCAACCACCATCTGGGCCCTCGCCCTCCTGTTGTCCCTTGCCCGCTACGCCTCCGGACAATCCGCACCGAACAGCACCACGCCGTTCCGCGACGCCACCGGCCACCAGCCGCTTGAAATAGGCGCCATCGTACAGAGTGGCTTCGGCGTCACCGAAAATCGCGACGACTTCAAATTCCTCATGGCCGGAGTTCACGCAGGCAAAGTACTCACCGACAACTTAGGCCACGGCCCTCTCCGCGGCAACTTCGAGTACGCCGTTGAAGTCTTCCCCTTCTGGCAGTCCTACACGCCAAAGTTCCAGCGCCCGACCTGCATCAACCCACCCGGCACCGTGCCCGTGTGCTCACCCTTCTACACGGTAGGCGGCACCTTTAGCGGAATAACCATCACTCCCATCATCCTCCGTTGGAACGTGGTCGGCACTAAGCGGTTTTCCTTCTGGGGCCAGGCCGCTGGCGGCCTACTTTGGACAAACCACAAGTACCCGGCATTTGGCGGCCCACCCTACAACGAACAGAACGACGGCCCCAACGCCGACGCCAGCGTCTGGAACTTCACCCCTCAAGGCGGCGTCGGTGTCCACTACTTCCTGCGCCCCCGCCGCTCCCTCGACTTCGGCGCCAACGCCGTCCACATCTCCAGCGCCTCCCTAGGAGACCGCAACCCCGGAGTCAACGCCAGCGTCCAGTTCTCTCTCGGCTACACCTGGTGGAAATAATCAGGCTGTAAGGAATAGTGTCTAGGGGTGTTCATCATCATCGAATCCACGCAAGCGCAGAATAGGACAAACTCGCTAGTCACAACTCCCTATTCCTCGGTCCCAAGCCCCAGCTCTATATGAATCCAGAAGCCATCATCGAGTGCGTCCCAAACTTCTCAGAAGGCACCGACGCCGCCAAGGTCAAGCAGATCGTCGCTGCCATGCAGGTAGAAGGCGTGCGCCTGCTCGACTGGTCGCTCGACACGGCTCACAACCGCTCCGTAGTCACTATCGCTGGCTCTCCCACTGGTATCGTTGAAGCCGCGGTCCGTGCCGCTGGCAAAGCAGCTGAGCTAATCGACCTCACCTCTCAAAACAGCGTTCATCCTCGTATCGGCGCCGCCGACGTCATCCCCTTCATCCCTGTCAGCGGAGCATCCCTCGCCGAGTGCGCCATCCTCGCCCGCAACGCTGGCCTCCTCATCTGGCGCCGCTACGGTGTCCCTGTCTACTTTTACGGGGCCGCAGCAGCCCGTCCCGACCGTGTCCTCCTCGAGGACATACGCCGCGGCCAGTTTGAGGGCCTCCGCGACGCCGCTCGCCGCGATGCCGCACGCCGCCCCGACATCGGCGGCCCCGAACTGCACGAGACCGCTGGAGCAAGCGCCGTCGGTGCCCGCAGCTTCCTCATCGCCTACACCATCCACCTTCAGCAGCCCGACATCGCCGCGGCCCGGGCCATCGCCCGTGACATACGCGCCGCAAACGGTGGCCTTCATGGCGTCAAAGCTATCGGAGTACTATCCAATGGCCGCGCTCAAGTCAGTTTGAACATCACCGACTTCAACCTGACCCCGATGCGCCACGTCCACAAAACCGTCCAGCATCTAGCCCAGCGCCACGGTGTCCTCATCGAAGACGCTGAACTCATCGGCCTCATCCCCCAAGCCGCCTACGAGCCCGACTCCGATTGGGTCCGCCAGATAGCCGGCTTCGATCCGGACCACAAAGTGTTAGAGCGCAAACTCGACGCCCCCATCGAATGGCCATAATCAAGCATTCAGGCGAAGAACACGATCAGCAACCTCGCCTCCAAACCATGCCAACTACCACAAAAGTAGCAAGTTTGCTAACAAATCGCGCCTCATCCAGTCTTGATACTTGGGCGTATTCACGAAACAATAGACCTACTGACGCTACACTGTCTGTAGCTAACGGAGCAAAGGTAACCATGACATCGATCAAGCACAATCTCATCACCGCGGCCGTCGCCTTCGCGACCCTGATGGCCCCGACCTTCGCCACCGCCGCGCAGCTCTCCAGCGACGCCAAGACGGCCATTCCCAAGGATGTTCAGCAGCTCATCGTCGTCGACTATCGCGCCATGCAGAACTCCACAGCTGCAATGGACCTCAAAGATCGCGTTCTCCCACCTGAGCTCAAGCGCCTCGAGACCGCCCTCAAGAGCTCCGGCCTTAAGGTCGACCAGGACGCTGACGTTCTTGCTTTCGCTTCCTTCCGCGAGCAGGCAGGTCAGGGAACTCGCATCGTTGGTATCGCGCAGGGCCAGTTCCACACCCGCGAGATCATGGCCAACTTCACTAAGAACAAGATCAAGCCCAACATGGTTCGCAACAACAGCGTCTACCCCATGGGCTCCAACGGCATGAGCGTCGTCTTCCTCAACCAGACCACCATGGTCTTCGGCGACAGGGAAGCCGTGAAGGAAGCGATGGACGCTCGCGATGGCATCATCTCCAATTTTCTCGCCAACAGCGATATGGTCAACGATATGGCCGCAGTCGACTCCAAGGCAGTCTGGAGCCTGCTCGATGCAAAGGGAACCCAGACCATGATGAAGGGTGTCCTCGGCGACGCGTCGCAACTGGCCGACTACGACACCGTCAAAAATCGCATGAAGAGCAGCCGGTACACCATGGACTTCCAAAACGGCGTCAAGTTCGATATGGCTGTCGTCATGTCCGACACCCTTACTGCCGCGACCGCAGCCACCCTTCTGAAGGGCGTCTCAATCATGCGCAAGACCGCTGGCTCACCGCTCGAAAAGTCTGCCCTCGATCAGACCACCATCGACTCCAACGCAGGCACCCTGAGTGTGGACTACTCCTCCTCGGACAGCCAGTTTGCCAGCCTCCTAACCTCGCCGCTCTTCCAGTCGGTAGTCAAGTAAGCTCCGCAATTTGAAATAAGCGTCATGGCAGATCCCGATCCTTCGTCTCAATCCTGAAGGATCGGGATTTCATTTAAACCCAACCAGCAGATTCACTCTGTGTTCCGGTCACAAAATGAAGTTCTTTCCACGGTAGTTTGAAGTGGCGAGGTAGAGTCTCCACGTTGTGAGTCGTGTCGGCGGCCGATGCGGCCTCCCTCCCCCTCCCCCCATACCCGCGTGCAAGTCGCTTGTAATCAGCTCTTTACGTATCGCCTATCTCTCTAAATTCGTCCAAATAAGGGACTTGCGTCCAAATTCGTCTCAGCAAAGGAGTTAGGGTGAGAGGTTCGTTCTAAGATCTTTTTGCGACTTTTTTTAGTGTTCTTCCAGTGTATAGAGGAGTGGGAAGGGTAAATGCGCCACGCGTAACTCTAGTCGTAACAGTGGTTTATGGCAAATGGAGGCTTGACAAGGTTTTGAGGGATCAGGATCTAAGTTGGCTTGACCCACATGCGGCTATCCCGGCGGAGTGGAAGGAGAGCGGTTCGCGTTTTCGCGCGAATACCCGCCTGCTGGTTGTTTGCTTCCAGGGCAAGCTGGGCCGAACTTCTGGTAGTGAGAACTGATGTGTTAAAGGAAGCCAGACCTTGGAGGCATGGCTTCCTTTGCTTGGCTGACTGATCGCTTAAGTGGGAGTTAGTGTGCTCCAGCAGCGTGCGCCCCGCTGGCGTGGAAGAGCTGGTTGACGGTGCGGACGAAGTGGGCGGATGACGGCTTCACAGGAACGTGGCCGCTGAGGATCTTTTCGTAGGTGACGTCGGAGCCATAGTAGGCCATGGTGTCGTCGGTGTTCTGGTGGACTACGTCGCCGGTGAGGTCAACTCCAGCAAAGATGCCTTTGTTGCGGGAGTAGGTCAGAAAGGCGGCGCTGGCGACTTCGGTGGTGGAGGCTGAGGTGCTGCGTCCGACGGGACCGGCTGCTACGGAGGCGTCGCCACCGAGCTTAACTTTGTCGTGAAGGAGACGCTGGAAGGCGTCGCGGGTGGTGCCGATGAGGACGAGGTCAGTGGCTTGGCCACCGGCTTGGAGGCCGAAGCTGGCGCCGGTGAGCTGAATGAAGGCGGGTGCGCTCCATCCGTGGCCGGTGCGGCAGGTGACAACGCCCTGACCGTACTGTGCGCCGACGATAAAGGCTCCTTTTTTGAAGCTCGGAACGACGGCGACGCAGGTGGCTTTGGCAGCGATGTCGGTGGGGATGCCTTTGTCGGGCGTATCCATAAGCTCGTGAAGGACCGTATGAGCGGCTGCGATGCGATCATCGAGCTTTTGGATGTCGGTGGCGGCGGACGCGGCGACGGTGATGGACATGGTCAAGGCCGCAGTGGTGCAGAGTGTTTGAATGAACTTTCGCATTGTGGATGACTCTCCCTTTTGTTGCGAACTGTTTGATTTGTACGTCTGTTATGCGATGCGAGTTGAGGGTGTGCGGTTGTGCTGAGAAAAGGTTGCCTGTCGCGGTATGCTTGCGGCGTGGAGTCATCTCTTATGACGAACAAAAGTAAATCGGCGATTTATCCGAGTCTTGAAGATCGGCTTGTTGTGGTAACTGGTGGTGCGAGTGGAATTGGAGCGGCGATCGTTGAGGCGTTTGCAATGCAGAGGTCGCAGGTTGTGTTTCTCGATATTCAGGACGAGGCGGCGAAAGAGCTGAACGCGCGGCTCGGAGCAATAGGTACGAAAGTGCCGGTGTACTATCGCTGCGACTTGACCGATATCGAGGCTTTGCAGCGAACGATTACGGATGTTGTCGAAAGATTTCCTGCGATTGATGTACTCGTGAACAATGCGGGGAACGATACGCGGCACTCTGTTGATGAGGTGACGTCAGAGTACTGGGATGAGTCGATGGCGGCGAATTTGAAGCACCAGTTTTTTGTAACGCAAGGTTTCATCCCCGCGATGCGTCGAGTTGGTCGAGGCTCAATTGTCAACATGAGCTCGATCAGCTGGGCCATACCATCGACGGATGTGCCGGTGTATGTGACGGCGAAGGCCGCGATCGTTGGGATGACGCGCACGCTAGCTCATACGTTGGGTAAGGACAATATTCGGGTGAACTGCGTGATGCCGGGTGCGATTCTGACTGAGAGGCAGAGGCGGCTGTGGCTTACCGAAGAGTACAAGGCTGAGGTGCTTGCGCGGCAGGCGTTGAAGCGGATGATTCTTCCGGATGAGGTGGCGCGGCTGATTTTGTTTCTTGCGTCGGATGACAGCTCGGCGATTACGAACCAGAGCTATGTCATTGACGGGGGATGGATCTAGGAGAGATTTGTTGCTCTGACAGGCAAACGAGCTGCTCGGCGCAATGTGCAAAGCCCCGCGGCGCATAGGGGTTTATGGCGACTTGTCGAGTAATTCCTGTCATCTCTTGCGAATGTTAAAAGATGAATTCTGACGATAACGAGACATGGAAATGACGTACTGATGACAACTGTTGTGAGAAGGGAGGGCTAGTGTTTGGGCGAGCCTGACGGGCTCGGAAACAGCGAGGTACAAGTCTCATGCAAATGCAGAGTAGTTTCACGTCGAGTCCACTCAATCGCCGCTCTTTTATGAAGGGCGGCTTAGTGGCAGGAAGCGCGGCAGCAGTGGGCGCTGGACTGTTGAGCGATACAAAGCAGGCACTAGGGGACGAGTTCTTTCATGGGGGAAATCTGGACCGCGGAGATGCTGCCATTCTTCGCTTCGTGGCTGCGGCGGAGCTGCTCGAGACCGATCTGTGGCAGCAGTACACGGAGCTGGGCGGTGTCCCGAGCGGTACACCGAACGCATATCAGAACGCGTTCATGAATCTGGATGGCGATGGACCACAGTACATTATGAGCAATACTTTGGACGAGATGAGCCACGCAGAGTTTTTAAATGCGTATCTCGCTTCGAAGGGCGAGTCACCTGTCGATCTGGATAGGTTCCGAACGTTGCAGGGGAGTAAGGCGACTGGCGCGAAGAACATCGGGCGTTTGACGAACCTGATGCATTTGACCGTGGATACGAGCTGGTACATTCGCTATCGAAGCACGACGAACCCAGACTTCGGAGCGACGTTTCCGCAGGCGTTGAACATTGTGAATCGGACTGCGATTCCGGTGACGGATGCTGACTTTAATAATCCAACGCACATTCAGGTGATCGCGGATATTGCGGCATTTCACTTCGCCTCGATCGAACAGGGAGGTACGAGCCTGTACGCTTCGCTGGGACGGAAGGTGACGTCGCGGGAGGTGCTGGAGATCACACTGGGCATTGGCGGCAGTGAGATTGCGCACTTTCTGGAGTGGATGGACTTTGCGGGCAATGCCGTGTCGGGGCCGCCGATTACGGATGGAGGCCTGACGTTTCCGGATTTCAATGATCCTCCGAACCCGCTGCTGCAGACGAACCTCATCTTCCCGGTTCCGTGCGAGTTCATCAATCCGAAGCTGCCGAAGTGTGCGGTGATTCGTCCGCTGACCGATAAGTTTGGCGGCGCGCGGGCGGCGGCGAAGGGTCTGACGGCAAGCGGACTGTTTACGGGACAGTCGAAGGAGTTCTTTGCGACTCTGAATGAGCTTGCGGAGCAGGCTGATGCGGCGCGGCGACTGTTTTAAGTGACAACGGCCTTCCTTCGCATGAAAGACTCTGAGCTGTCTTGAAGACGATTCTTCCGACGGCTCAGAGCCAGTTTTGTTTTGTTGGGTTGCTGTCTACCAGCCGCGGGTTTGCATGAGGTCTTGCTCTTCGATGGCTGCTGCGGCAAGACCCTTCATGGAGCCGATGACCGCTTCGCTGGCTTCGGCGACGATCTTGGGATCGTTGAAGTGAGTTGTCGCAATGACGATGGCGCGGGCGCGGCTGACTGCCTCTTCGCGCTCCTTCGGATCGTTCTCGACGTCGAGGGGGGTGGCGCGCTCCTTCATGAAGATGCCGGAGCCCACGAAGATTGTTTCGGCACCTAGCTGCATCATGAGGGCTGCGTCGGCGGGTGTCGCGATGCCGCCTGCGCTGAAGTTGGGGACGGGGAGCTTGCCTGCTTTGGCGACCATGCGGATTAGTTCGTATGGGGCGCCGTGGACTTTGGCTGCGTTGTAGAGCTCTTCGTCGCCGAGGACGGTGAGGGCCTTGATCTCGCGGACGATCTGGCGCATGTGCTGGACGGCGTGGACGACGTCGCCGGTGCCGGGCTCGCCTTTGGTGCGGATCATGGCTGCGCCTTCGGCGATGCGGCGGAGAGCTTCGCCGAGGTTGCGCGCGCCGCAGACGAAGGGCGTGGTGAAGGCGTGCTTATCGATGTGGTAGGTCTCGTCGGCAGGGGTGAGGACTTCGGACTCGTCGATGAAGTCGACGCCGAGGTGTTGGAGGACCTGGGCTTCGGCGAAGTGGCCGATGCGGGCCTTGGCCATGACGGGGATGGAGACGGTACCGATGATCTGCTTGATGAGCTTGGGGCTGGCCATGCGGGCGACGCCGCCTTCGGCGCGGATCATGGCGGGGACGCGCTCGAGGGCCATGACGGAGATGGCTCCGGCCTCTTCGGCGATGCGGGCCTGCTCGACGTTCATGACGTCCATGATGACGCCGCCTTTCAGCATCTCGGCGAGGCCGAGTTTGAGGCGGAGGGATGGGGTGCCGAAGCTGCCGTTGCCGTTGAGGGTGTGATCTGACATGAGAGTGCTCCTTGTGCGCGGCGGTAGGGCGCTGTATTGGCTTATGTCCGCAAGACTTTTAAGTTTAGCAGTTTTGGGTGCGGGTAAAAGAAAGGTTTGACAGTGTTGGCGAGTTTTGGGCGGGAGGGGTTGATTTAGCGGGAAATTCAACTGAATTTTATCGAGGAGTTGGCTAGTGGGTTCAAGCTGCGCTTACGGGCCGGTGTGTGGGCCTCGACGGAGGCTCCTGGATGGTTGGTGAACTGACGATTGTTATTCCTGCCAAGAACGAAGTGGCGATGCTGCCGAGGTTGCTGGAGTCGCTCTGTCGACAGGACTATGCGGGGATGGCGCAGACGCGGGTGCTAGTGGCGGATGCTGGTTCGACCGATGGAACAGTGGAGGCGGCGTTGGGGTTTCGGGATCGGTTAGAGGTTGAGGTGGTGGTGGGTGGGTTGCCGTCGGTCGGGCGTAACGCGGGGGCGAGGCTGGCGACGACGAAGTATGTGTTGTTTTTGGATGCGGATGTGGAGTTGCCTGAGCCTACGCTGCTGCGAAGGGCGTTGTGGCGGATGGAGCGGCGGGATCTGCATTTGGCGACTACAAATATTGCCTGTCGGGAGGGTAGTTTTTTCGATGATCTGCTCTACGCGGGGAATAACTTGATGCAGAGGGTGGGTTCGTTTACCAAGCCGTTTGCAACCGGGATGTTTATGCTATTTGACCGCGAGGTTTTGTGGGAGTTGGGTGGGTTCAACGAACGGGCGTTGTTCGCGGAGGACTATCTGCTGTCGAAGGGCGTGGCGCGACAGCGGTTTAGGATCGTGCGGGGACGGGTGCTGACTACGAACCGGCGGTTCCAGAAGCTGGGACACTGGCGGATGGTGTGGATGTTCTTCAAGACGATGGTGCATACCTGGGATGAGGAGTATTTTCTCGAAGACCAGGGGTATTGGGGTGAGGCTGGCTGAGATTGATTAAGATTCCTGGGCCATGAGGCGCGACATGGTCAGCAGTTTTTCATCGATGGCGATGAAGAGGCCTTTGCTGCGGGCGAGGACGGTGCCGTCGGGACGCTGAATTTCGGCCTGGTGGAAGAGTTTGCGGCCAGGATTTCCGTCGGGTTGCGCTGGCCGGTCGAGGTGGCGGCTGATGAGGACCAGTGGCACATAGAGCGGGACGGGACGAAGGTAGTCGACCTCCATGTGGCGGGTCATGGCGAGGACGTTGAGCGGGCGATTGAGCTTGCTCATGGCCTCGTCAAGAAGCGCGGCGACGATGCCGCCGTGGATGTGACCCGGGGGGCCTTCGTGCATTCGGTCGAGCTGGAAGTGTGAGGTTGCGGTGATGGCTTCGGGGTTTGAGGTGTCGGTGGTGAAGGTGAGGTGGAGGCCCTGAGGGTTGGCGGGGCCGCAGCCGAAGCAGTGATTGGCGCGCTCGTCGATGGTAGGGTTGCCGTCCATCGAGGCGGGGGTGTGGCGGGTAGTGTCGGAGGCTTCTGAGTTAGGGTTGGGTTCGGTCATGGCTTGGCTGGCTCGTCCTTCGGACGTTAGCACAAACGGATTGAAATGAATAGCCATTCAGTTTGTTTGGCTGACCGGATTAGGTTTGGTGTTCGCGATTACCTGGTGATCGCTTCTCCGACAAATATCAGGCAGTCATTGGGGTCGGAGATGTGGAATTCGGTCATGCCGTAGTCGCGGTCGAAGAGGTCTCTGATTTTGTAGCGACTCTTGAAGGACTTTACGTGCTCCCAAAGTGAATGGATGGCTGAGACTTCGATGTAGATTTCGGTGTGGCCGCGGACGCAGCTCATAACCTCTTCTGACGCGGCCTTTTGAAAGTGGATGGTTTGGTTGTCTCGTTCGATGATGGAATACTCTGGCGACTTCATCGTTGGCGTGAAGCCGAGAACTTCCTGATAGAAGGCGAGGGTTTTTTCCATGTCTGCTACTGCCAGCATGGGGCTAATTCTCTTGGCCACAGTTGCGTCAGCCATGGATCGGCCTCCGACGTTTGAAGTAATTGCGTTGAAGGTATGGTGCCACGAAGAGAATGATTATGCGTGAAGCTTTCAGGCTGAATGGGTCGCTCAGGTGGTGCAGACCTGGATGATTCCGGGGCCGAACTTCTCTACTTTTTCGAGGCCAAGGCCGTGGACGGCTTTGAGTTGAGTGAGGGTCTGCGGACGGGCGAGGACGATGTTGCGGAGCGTGGTGGAGGCGAGGACGAAGAAGAGTGGAAGGCCGAGACGCTCGGACTCGGCTTTCCGCCAGTCGCGGAGGCGCTCGTCGAGGGCTTGTTGCTCTGGGGTGAGGGAGTCGGTGGGGTCGGGTGTTGCTGCTCGCTGGCGGTAGAAGGTTTCGGTAACAGTAGAGGTTGTGCTGCTCAAAGCAAAATGCGGGGGTCTCTCCACTCCGCTGCGCTCCGGTCGAGATGACGATTCTTTTGCGGGTGCTGGCGATTGCAACGTTCTCCATTGGCTGGAACCTTGCCCTGGTCGAGATGGCGATTCTTTTGTATGTGGGGGAGTTCTTGTTGTGGCGGAGATGAAGCTTGGCGAATGGGTGCCGCGAGGGTTGGAGGGGTCGATGATGCCGCTGTCGATTGGTGCTTCGGAGCGGCAGATGGCGATGATGGATGCTCCGTAGCGGTCGGCTTTTTCCTGGCCTATGCCGGAGACGGTGAGGAGTTGGGAGATGGTCCTGGGAGCGGCGACGACGAGGTTGTGGAGGACGCTGTCGGAGAAGACGATAAATGCGGGCTTGCCGGTTTTGGCGGCTTCGTTTTTGCGCCAGTTGCGGAGGTTGGCTTCGAGAGTTTTTTGCGTGGGGTTGTAAGTGGCGGTGGTTTGATCGCGCTCGGCTTTGAGGGAGGTTTTGGAGGGTTTGGGGGTGGTGCTTGTCCCCGATTTTTTGCGCGCGGATGATGTGGTTGAGTTGGTGGCGTCTTTGAGGAGGAGATCGGGTGGAAGTGGTCCGGTGAGGGTGCGGCCTTCGTGGGTGAGGGAGGCTTTTTTGAAGGTGATGAGATTGCCTTCGGGGTTGGTCCACTGATCTTGATTTAGCGTGATCAATCCGGCTCGGGTTAATGCGCCGAGGAGGGTGTCGAAGACTTTGCGTTCGGCGGCTGTGGTTCCGCGCAGTGCGCCGGTAGAGAGTTCGGTGTGGAGTTTGCCGGTGGCGCGGGTTTGACCGTCGAGTGCGCGGAGGATGGCGCGGAGTTGGCGCTCTTCTTCTGTGGTGGGTTGGCGGAAGGTTTGTGCGGTGGCACTTTGTGGGGCGCAGAAGTCGCAGTGGCCGCAGGGACGGAGGCCGTCGGCGGTGTCGCCGAAGTGCTGGATGAGTGCGGCCATGCGGCACTGCGCGGATTCCGCGAACTGCACCATGCGGTCGATTTGAGAGCGGCGGAAGTTGATTTGTTCGTCGTAGCCTTTGCGCCATGCTGCGCTGCGAGGGGCGTCTTCGGCCTTGCGGACGTTGCCGCCCATGTCGATGGTGGCTGCGCCCTGAGCGATGAGTTTTTCGACGGCCTTGTCGAAGGTCTCGGCGTCCATCTTGAGACGTTGGCGGAGGAGGTCGGGCATCTGGTAGTCGTCATTGAGGACGGCGGCGACGCGAGTGAGTTCGGTGATGGCGGGATAGTCGCGCTCGAGGAAGAAGTCGTGCATCTTGCGGTCGGCGAAGGAGTGGAGGAGTACGGTTCTCGATGGTTGGCCGTCGCGTCCGGCGCGGCCTATCTCCTGGTAGTACTGCTCGACGGAGCCGGGGAGCGCGGTGTGGACGACGGTGCGGACGTCGGCTTTGTCGATGCCCATGCCGAAGGCGATGGTTGCTACGACTACTTCGAGGTTTCCACTGAGGAAGTGGCGCTGGACACGCTCGCGTGTGGCGGGGTCGAGGCCTGCATGATAGGCGGCTGCGCTTCCTCCTAACGTCGAGGCCAAATCTTCAGCGGCTTTGCGCGATGGGGCGTAGACGATGGCGGGGCGATTGGATTTTTCTTTGAGGAGGTTTGCGGTGAACTCGTTGCGGCGAGGCTTGGAGAGCTCTACGACCTCGATGGCGAGGTTGTGGCGGCGAAAGCCGTGGATGAAGAGGTCGGGTTGGGTGAGCTTGAGTTGGGTGATGATGTCGCGTTGGACGGTGGGCGTGGCGGTGGCGGTGAGAGCGATGACGGGCGCGGGGCGGAGGGCAGGGAGGAAGTCGCCGAGGGTGCGGTAGTCGGGGCGAAAGTCGTGGCCCCAGGCGGAGATGCAGTGGGCCTCGTCGATCGCAACGAGGGAGGGCTTCTTTTTTGCGAGCATCTCGGGGAAGTTGGGGACGCGCATGCGCTCGGGTGCGATGAAGAGGAACTGGAGGGTGCCGTCGAGGTAGTCGCGGCAGGCCTGGCGGGCTTCGTCGCGGGAGAGGCCGGAGTGGATGCGAGCGACGCGAAGGCCGGCGGCGGTGAGTTTGGTGGCCTGGTCGTCCATGAGGGCGATGAGGGGGCTGATGACGAGCGCGGTGCCACCGCGGGCGATGGCCGGGAGCTGGTAGCAGAGGGATTTTCCCGCTCCTGTGGGCATTACGAGGAGGACATCGCGGCCGTCGGTGGCGGCGCGGCAGACGGCCTCCTGGTTGGCGCGAAACTCTGCGAAGCCGAAGGTTTGATGGAGGAGGGTCTTGAGGTTCATTCTGCTTGCTTGAGTTTCGCATAATCTTCGCGTGGGGCGAAGTGGTTGATGTGGAACACGAGGTAGATAGTTTGAGTCTTGGTTGAGCGGCGGGATTTTTCTGCTTTTGTCTTTTCTTGATGAAGTTTTTGCCGATTTAAACGGGCTGGTGTCTATTTCTTGTGATGTTATTCGTTATTGGCGTAGAAGGATGCCCAACCGGGCTTGAGGAGATGCAATGCCAAAGTACATGCTGTTGTTACGCGATGATCGTAAGGCCTGGGAGAAGCTTGGTCCGGAGCAGATGCAGGCGGCGGTCGGGAAGTATCTGGCGTGGCGGAATAAACCGTTTGTCGTCGATGGACAGCGCCTGGATGAGCAGACGGGACGACTGATGCAGAAGAAGAACGGAAGTGTAAGCATCACGGACGGTCCATTCGTAGAGTCAAACGAGGTGTTGGGAGGCTACTACACGATTGAAGCTGCAAGCTTCGAGGATGCGGTCAAGCTATCAAACGATCATCCTCATATTGATTTCGGAACGATTGAGATTCGAGAGGTTATGGTTCGGCCCACGTAATGGAAGGATTCCGTATGGAGCAGACGAGCAGTCCGGTGTTATTGGAGCACCTGTTTCGCAGACAGGCAGGCAGGATCGTCTCCAATCTTGCCGGGCTGCTCGGCTCACGACATCTTGAACTTGCCGAAGACGCGGTGCAGGAGGCGATGCTACGGGCCACGCAGAGGTGGCCATTTCAAGGGGTTCCGGAGAATCCTGAGGGGTGGTTGTTTCGTGTGGCGCATAACTATGCGATCTCTGCGCTGCGTCGCGTGCGGAGTTTTGGAGATCAGACAGATGTGTTGATCGCTGCGCTTGAGACGAATACCCGGCGAGTGGACGATGTCGATATTGAAGAGAGTTTTCGCGACGATGAGTTGCGCATGATCTTTATGTGCTGTCATCCGGAGCTGTCGCAGGATGTGCGCGTTGCTTTGAGTCTGAAGCTGGTCGGGGGCTTCAGCGTAGGGGAGATTGCGCGGATATTTCTTGTCGAAGAGGGAACGATCGCGCAGCGGCTGGTGCGAGCTAAACGGGTAGTGCGGGAGAAAGGCCTGCCTTTGCGCATGCCTGAGCGGACGCAAGTACGTGAGCGGCTCGACTCTGTGTTGGAGGTGATCTATCTGATGTTCAGCGGGGGCTATGCAGCTCACTCGGGGGAGGAGCTGATTCGTCGGGATGTGTGTCTTGAGGCGCTGCGGTTGGGGCGATTGGTGTGTGAGTCGTCGATGGCTGCACCACGCGTGGACGCTTTGGTGGCGCTGATGGCTTTGCAGACTGCGCGGCTGGGGGCGCGTACCGATGCGGCTGGGGACCTGGTTTTGTTGGAAGAGCAGGATCGCAGTCTCTGGGATGATGAGTTGATTACTCTGGGGTTCCACTACTTCGAACGGTCGATCGCAGGAGAAGAGATCTCTGTGTGGCATGTTCAGGCGGCGATTGCGACGACTTATGCGGCGGCTGAAAGTTGGGAGACGATCGACTGGCGGACGATTCTTGAGCACTATGACCACTTAGCGGAGATGACCTCGTCGCCGGTGGTGGCGCTGAATCGCGCCGTTGCTGTGAGCAAGGTTTATGGTGCTTCGGCAGCCCTGGAGGCGCTGGTTCCTGTGGAGGAACATCCGGCAGTTCGTGGTTATCATCTGCTTCCTGCGGTACGTGGGCGCTTACTTCTGGAACTCGGGCGGTTTGCGGAGGCCGAAGCGGCATTTTCTGCTGCGCTGTCGTGCGACTGCACGGAGCCGGAGAAGCGGTTTCTGCGGAAACAGATTGAGTTGGCGCTGTTGAACGCTTCCCGTGACAGCAGCGTTCTGGCCTTAAGCGGGGAGTCCACGCGGTAGTTCAGCCGTTGCAGACGTTCTGCGAGTAAAATCTCAGCATCTTTCGGTATGGTAGATCAATCAGATTGTTCAGGATAGTGGAGGATCGGTATATGTATCTGATTGCTATTTGTGTAGTTGGATTTCTCGTATTGCTCTTTAGCATCTTCAGGATCAGGCAGCTGCGGCGGAGGCGGGAGCTGGAAGCGCATAGCATCGACCCGGATACTCTGCACGATTTGATTTCGAAGAATCAGGAAATTTTGGTGTTCGATGTCCGTCAGCCGCTTGATTTGCTGGCACATTCGGAGATCATTCCTGGGTCGAGGAGGATTGCACCGAAAGAGGTTCTGGAAGAGGCGTCGCTGATCCCGAAGGAGAAGGATTCCGTGGTCTATTGCACGTGCGTCAGTGAGAGTACCAGCCGAATGATCCTTGAGAGAGCGTTGGCCCTGCAGTTTACGCGGATCAAGTTTCTTAAAGGCGGCTTGGCGGCCTGGAAGGAAAAGGGTTATCCAGTGGAGCGATATACGACGCCGTTCCACCTCGACACGGCCTCCTAATCGACGTTGAGCGCACGGGCCGCCAGGGTTGCTGATTTTTTCTTCCAGCCGCCGACGATTGCACCGATGAGCATGAGATCGATGAGGGAGTAGCCGGTGTTGATGGCGAAGATTTCGAGGGTGCGGACCTCGAAGATGTACTCCTTGGCCCAGCTGGTGGCAATGAAACCTATCCAGATGAGGATTGCGCAAAAGATGCCGCGACGGACGGTCTGTTCGCCTGTGGCCTGAATGGCGATGCTGAGGATGGTTGCGGCGATGATAGAGCAGAGTAGCGCGGTTGCGTATTGAACACCGGGCGAGATGGTTGTGGTTGCGGCACCTTGCAGCCACTCCATTGTGCGGCCGATGCCGGCCAGCCATTGCTTCATGAAGACTGTGAACCAGATCGCTTCAAAGAGAAACGAGACGATTGCCGCGACGAGGATTGCGAGCCAGTTGAGTTTTATGTTTTTCATAAGTCTCCCGAACAGGTCCCGTGATGCTCGGAGAATATGCGTGGACGCAGTGTCAGGCAAGGAAATTTAGTTTGTCCGGCGATGAGACGGCGAGAGCGCCGAGTCTGAGTTGTGGTTCTGTTTAATGAGTCTGCGAAGCGTCCTGGCCCAAGGCAGAGTTTGTCTCAGCAAAAAATGCGATACTCAGATGAAGCCAAAGTAGATCGGGATTGAAGAAAAGAATGGACGCCCCTGGTGAGCTCAACGAAATTGTTCTTCCACAAACGGTAGTCGGCCCGCTTACGCGGGCGGCGATCTTCCTGGTGCTGTGCATCCGACAGAACGAGGATGTTTAT
The DNA here is from genome assembly GCF_051013355.1 of Tunturiibacter lichenicola. GTDB lineage: Bacteria > Acidobacteriota > Terriglobia > Terriglobales > Acidobacteriaceae > Edaphobacter > Edaphobacter lichenicola_F. Next base: position 4,923,257 of record NZ_CP132944.1, read on the forward strand.
GTACGCCTGCGCGCTTTTTGCGCGGATCTCTCCGGGTTAATTCGTGCGGTGGAGTTTCGCGACGTGGAGGCGGGCCTAACGTGCGTCGCCGGATTTGGGTCGGATGCATGGGGCAGTCTCTTCGGAGCGCCTCGTCCCGCCGAGCTTCATCCGTTTCGGAGGATTTGCTCCGGGGGACGCGATGCCGTATCCACTCCGGGGGACATCTTCTTCCACATTCGCGCCAAGCGCATGGATCTGTGCTTCGAACTGGCGACGCAGATCATGGACAGCATCGGAGACATCGTCTCGGTGGCCGACGAGGTTCACGGGTTTCGCTATTTCGATGACCGCGACGTGATGGGCTTCGTCGACGGAACGGAGAACCCACGTGGTGATGCGGCGCGTGAGGCGGCGGTCGTCGGCAGCGAAGACCCGGCCTTTGCAGGCGGCAGTTACGTCATCGTGCAGAAGTACATGCACGACTTGAAGGCGTGGAATGGGCTCCCGGTCGAGATGCAGGAACGCATCATCGGCCGCCGGAAGCTCTCGGATATAGAACTGAGCGACGCAGACAAGCCCGCATACGCGCACAACGCGCTCACCAACATCGACGAGAACGGACGTCAGCTACAGATTCTGAGGGACAACATGCCCTTTGGGCGTCCGGGCCACGGCGAATTCGGAACGTATTTCATCGGCTACAGCCGCACGCCGCGCATCACCGAGATCATGCTCGAAAACATGTTCGTGGGCCGGCCACCCGGAAACTACGACCGGCTGCTCGACTTCAGCCGCCCCGTGACAGGCAGCTTGTTCTTTGTGCCTTCGGCGACATTTCTAGACAACGTTACTGCGGATGCGCCGGCCACAGAGAAAGATGCGAAGGCGCCCCCCAACGAAGCGCCTTCGTCTCCGCCTGTACCGGCACCCGCCGCCGTGCACGACACATCACTCAGGATAGGATCACTAAAGGGAGAGCAAGATGAATAACCTCCATCGGGAGCTGGCACCGATCTCTGACGCGGCATGGGCGGAGATTGAGGAAGAGACGACGAGAACACTGAAGCGGTATCTGGCCGGGCGACGCGTTGTGGATGTTCCTTCGCCGGGAGGAATCCCTTTGCCTGGAGTTGGGACCGGGCACCTGAAGGGGATCTCCGCTCCCGCGGACGGCATCCTTGCAAGACAACGCGAGGTGAAGCCGCTCGTGGAACTGAGGGTACCGTTCGAACTGTCGCGTCAGATGATCGACGATGTGGAGCGCGGCTCGGATGACTCTGACTGGCAGCCTGCGAAGGACGCCGCGCAGAAACTGGCCTTTGCGGAAGACCGGGCTATCTTCAAGGGGTACCATGAAGCGGATATTCAGGGGATCCACGAAAGCACCAGCAACCCTATCGATACACTGCCCGCGGACGTGCGGGATTATCCGGATGCAGTGGCGCACGCGCTGAGCCAACTGCGGCTGATGGGTGTCAATGGGCCCTATTCGGTTGTACTCGGGGCAGACGAATACACAGCGCTCGCCGAAACCCGCGATCACGGATATCCTGTGCTCGAGCATGTGAAGCGCATCGTGGACGGCAACTTGATCTGGGCGCCTGCGATTGAAGGCGCATACGTTTTGACGACGCGAGGAGGCGATTTTGAACTGAACCTGGGACAGGATGTTTCGATCGGCTATCTCAGCCATACCGATTCCGTCGTACAACTGTATCTTCAGGAGACGTTCGTGTTTCGAGTGCTCACCAGCGAAGCATCGGTCGCGTTGTCACCGTCTAAGAAATCTTCTTAACTAGTTTTCCGACTCATTGCGGAACGGCGCGAAGGCTGAAACTCGCGATGGATGCGGGGCTGGAGTTCGGACGCACCTGGAGCGTGCCGAGGACCTCAGTCGCTGAAGGGGTCTGATCGCGGAGTCGAAAGACGAGGACGCCGGGCTGCACCTCTTTGGCAGAGAGCAGATTGAAGCCGCCAGTCTGCCGTCGGAGCTCGATCTGCGCAGTGCCTGCGGAGGCGAGCGCGACATTGGGTAGAGCAGTGCCAAGCTCAGTGTAGCTTTCCTGGTTAAAAGCAGCGAGCCAGCCGTAAAGAAGGCGGCCGGCGGGGGTGTCGGGGATGAGGCCCACCTGGTCGCCAAAGCGGGGCAGGCGAACGAGGACGGTGGGGTGAACGGGGCTGACGTGGTCGCCTGGGCGACCGGGCACGGGAGCGTCGGCAGGGTCGCCGAGGACGATGGTGTCGATCTGGGATGGGTCGTCCTTCTCGTCGTCAGCTGAAGCGGATTTGGATGTTGGGTTGGAGCGAGCTGAGCCGGAGCCGCTGGAAGTGAGATGTGCGTGTCCGTTATGACCCAGGACATAGAGGACCGACGAAAGCGCGCCGACGGCGGCCACAATGGCGAGTAGGATGGCTCCCGGGTTGAGCGACTGCCGGCCGGTGAGGTAGAAACGGGGAGCGGTTGCGGTAGGAGTTCCGGTGGGAAGGGGATGCTGCATGGTGGGTGGTCCTGAGTATTCGGAGGACATGTGGGTCGGAAGAGGTTGGGCGGATTGACTGCCACTGGTAGTGTAGACGGGTTATCAAAGTGTTGCGTGAGCAATTTGGTGGGATCGGCAACGGGATGGACGACAATGGTGCTCTACCTGAGCGACATCAAATGTGAGTTGATCCAATTGGCCAAGCGCAACCGTGATGATCTAATCCGCTCGCAGCGCCTCTACCGGATTGATAGAAGCAGCTCGTTGGGCTGGAATGATGCTTGCCAGAAAAGCGCACAGACTCAGAGCCAGCACAGATCCACACAACACGAGCGGATCCCATCCTTTCACTTGGTATAACTGTGCCGATATGAGGCGGGAGCATGCGATCGATGCTGGGATCCCAATCGCTAGTCCTATGAGGATCTGCACAAAAATGCCGCGCAGAACGAGCCGAACCACATTCATTCGGTTTGCCCCGAGCGCCATACGTACGCCAATCTCGTTCGTCTTACGTTCAACTGTGTATGCTGCTACGCCATACAGTCCAACCGCGGCCAGGACCAGAGCCAGTATGCCGAGCAAACCAGTCATCTTCGCCACGGCACGCTGCTGATCAAAGTTCGAATCCACCTGATCCTCGAGTGTCTGTACTCCTAACAACGTCAGGTTGGGATCGACCTCGCTCAGTACACGCCGCACCTGCGACTCCAAGCCTTCCATGCTACCGTGCAGTTTGAATACCGCGCCCTCGATAAAGTGGGTGCTGTCATCAATTGACTGCATCAGCGGATGGTCATAGGACACACGCTGGGCCAGGGGCACGAAGAATAGGGGCCTAGTCGGATCTTTGCCGGTAGGGTCCTGATACTTCGCATCGCGCACTACTCCCACGATCTCGTAGGTCGCGCTGTACTTCGGTAGATCCAACCCAAAATACGTCCCTAGAGGCTCTTCACCTGGCTTGAAAAACCTCTTCACAAACGCTTCATTCACGACAGCAATCTTTTGTGCCGAAGCATTGTCATCTTCGGTGATCGACCGCCCGCGTAGAATCTTCTGGCCCAATGTTTCCAGATAGCCTGCGTTTACATGGTCCCAGGATGAACCGACAGGATCGTTCATACTAGGCATTCCATGTCCCTGTCGGATGACAATCTCACCCCAGTTGTCCTGCAGCGGAGTGTACTGGGCTAGAGCTACCCGCTCTACTCCCGGGAGATGCGACAGCCGTTCTTGTAGCTCGCGGTACATTGCATCGAGCTTCGGCTGCGGATAGGAGTTGAATGGCGCGCTCAGGCTGATCGTCGCTCGATGATCCGTCTCATAGCCGAAGTCCTGGTGCTGGAGATTTTTCAGACTTCTCGTCAGCAATCCAGCCCCGGTCAATAAGACAACGGACAGCGTAGCTTGCACAATCACCAAAGATTTCTGCGAGATCGATGAAGAATCCTTTGTGCTTCGGTTGGCACCGCGTAGGGCTTCCGCTGGGTTCACATGAGTTGCCAGCCATGCTGGTGCTGTCCCAAACAATACGCCGGTGACAAGCGACATTAGAAACGCGAACCCCAACACTGGCAATGATGGAGCTGCATCGATTGGTACGTACTGCGCTCCTCGAAATGCTAACGCGACAACAACCTTCACTCCGATGAACGCAACCGCTAGACCAAATAGTCCACCCATGATCGACAGCACCAGGCTCTCGGTTAAGGCTTGACTCACCAATCTCTTTCTGGATGCGCCCAATGCCAGTCGAACGGAGGTCTGTGTCTGTCGTGATGCGCCACGCGCCAACAGTAGATTTGCGATGTTTGCACATGCGATCAGCAATACCAGGCTGCAGACCGCTAACAAAATATTCAGGCTCGCTGAGTAGTTCGCTCGCATCACACCTACGCCGGTTCCGGCTGGTACGACGTTGATCTTCTGCTTTGGCAGTTGCGCTTTGACTCCTGTCATCCATTCAGCAGGGAAGCCGCTCTCGTTGATCAGCCAACCCCGGAGTAAATTCGTCAATCGGCCTGGCAATGCATCTGGAGACGCTCCTGGCTTCAGTCGCCCAATCACCCGTACCCACGCACTGAAATGGTGGAGCAGGGAGTTGGTTCCGCTCAGCATCGGCTCCTGATTGATCGGTACCCATATGGCAGGCGGGTTGCTCCGAAGCGTCTCACCGAAAAAACCAGGGGGCGTAATGCCGACCACGACAAAGGGTCGACCGTTCAGGATGAATGTCGATCCCACGACATGTGGATCGGAGCCATACTCCTGCTGCCAGGTGCGATAGCTGAGCATCGCGACTGGCACCGACGTTGGCTGATCATCGGAAGGAACAATGGTTCGACCGGTGAAGGCGCTCACGCCGAAGGTGGAAAAGTAGTTACCGCTGACAAACTCTCCACCCAGCGGTTTCGCCACGTGGTCGTTCTCTCCGCGTCGCATGCTGAACTGGATTCCACCTGCCTGAAAAGCTGCCAACTCTTCGAACTCCGACGTATTTTCCCGCATGCGTTGATAAAACAGGTAGGAGAACATCCCCCAGTTGTCCTGCGGGCTGCCCTCAATGCAACAATCCTGTCCATCACCGATCCGGTACAACCGCGAAGGATCGGCTACCGGGAGCGACTTCAACATCACCGTATGAATGAGTGAAAAAATGGCCGTCGTCGCGCCAATACCCAAGGCCAATGTCAACGTGGCGGTAAGCGTGAAGACGGGAGACAGCCGCATCTGACGAATCGCATACGCGATATCCTGCCGCAACGTTTGCATGAAAGGTCCTCTCGAACTCATACGGAAGCTTTACACGCATTGTTCCCTTCCTGTTGAACAGGCTGCGGGAGCCGATTAAGCGTTATCTGCACCGCTATTTCTGTTTTGGCTTTGCGCTCTTTGTATCCGATGCGATTTGCAGCTTATCAGCATACGGGAGCAAGTTCAGTGGCCGTACTTTACTTTGCGCATAGCATCGCTTTCAAATGACCCAATTCAGCGGCGTCAAGCGTTCCGTCGTGATCGGTGTCGGGCAGGTCAAATTGAGTGTTTATGAATGTGTCGAACTCTTTCTTAGAGATCGTGTTGTCCTTATCGCCTTTGCGATTCATTAGTGCCAGCCAATGCCTGCAGCCCTGTATCACCCTTAAGATCCTGCTCAGCGGCTAAATGCCGCCACACCAAGAGCTAGAGTGGACGTCTCTCGCAGCCGATAACGATCAAGTGGGTGAATATCCCAATCGCGTGCCGGTTTGACTATGTAGGATTTTCTCCGTGAAAGTACTTCTTGTACGCAGCGATCCAATCGGTAGCGATCTCGTGTTGCGCCGACGCTAAATCGATCTGGTTACTACAAACCATGCGGTGTAAGCGGTCTTCTAATGCATCTTTGGCATGGGCGTTCCATACCGTAGCACCGTACGGCTCCGGCCAGAGATTGCGAACATCGGCCGTGCCCCCGAGTTGTGGATTGATGAGATAGTCGACCTGGTAGCCATCCGTTTTCGTGCTGCTCATCATCCCGTACTCTTGAAATACGACTTTTCTAAGATGGTCCGAGACTGCAGGATCAAGATCCTCTTCTCGTTGAGAACAGACCTCTGTCAAACTAATCGAACGGGTTGCCCCTGGCGTAAAAGTTTTATCAGGTAGTAGGCGAAGCGCTTTTTGATCGGAGTTCGGCTGAGTGTAGGTGAAGGTGCTCGTTCGAAACAACGCTATGATCGCTATCGCAAATATCGTTGCCGCAACGAGTAGGTACCCACGGTGATGAGTGAATTGCACAGGCGAGGATGTTGGAGATTCACGACGTACAGCTGCCAGACGGTCTCTCAGTTGTGCGCGACGTTTCAGACTCAGTTCCAGAGTCGCAGGCTTGATTGTCGAGGAATATAGCTCCGCAAATTTAGATTGAGCATGTTCGAGCCTGGATCGACGCGATCTGCAAAGCAGGCATTCCGCACAGTGCGTGCGAGCCCCATCCGCAGTTATTGATGTCTCGCCATCGATCAACTTGATCAGTTCTTCATCGGTCAGGTGCCCATTTTGGTCGAACATCCGATTACCTCTGATTTAGGAGCGCCAATCGAGACAGCGAGCGCCCAAGTGAATTCGATACGGTTCCCAAAGAAACTCCTACAACATGAGCGATCTCTCGATACGTCAATCCCTCGGCGCGAAGTTGGAGAACAAGCCTATCATTTTCCGGGAGGGCTTTGTAGATCGCTACGAGCTGTGCTCGGTGCTCTCCTTCGATTGCAATCTGTTCAGGATTGAGTGCATCAGATAAGTACTCCTCTGGTCGATAGCTGTCGACACTGATCAGAGCGGACTGGTTTCTATGGAACAGCCGACGCTTCAAAGCGAGATTGTGTGCCACACGAAAGACCCATCCGCGAAGGTTATCCCGCGAACGACCTTTCCGTAGATGATCAAACAACGCTAAAAAGGTCTCCTGAACGATGTCCTCTCCTTCGGCGATGGAGAGGCGGAATGAGATCGAATAGCGCAGAAGGGGAAGTTGCAACGAGTCGTAAACAGAGAGAATCTCGAGTTCCAGTGCCTGAGCTGTCTCGATCCTGTCATCCGCCCAGGAAATTCCCGATATATATTCAGCAATTGTGTCGTCGAACACGAGACGAAATACCTTACTCCCCATTATCCAATATCCAAACCACTCCAAGTCTTTGGGTCGGATAAAAATAGATTGAAAATAGGCTGAACAAGAGGCTGTCCTTTGGACTATGTCATCAGCATGGCAATTATCTACAAGTGCAAGTACACGTTGCGAAGGGCAGGTCCATGTTTTTTCGCCACTGCTCCACGATAGGACTTCTCATTCTGTTGGGTATTTCCTCATTACCTCTTCCTGGCCAAACGACAGCAACTTCTCTCTATGAACAGAATAGAGGTGAGATCCGCCTTCAGATCACCGATTCTACAGGTGCCGCGTTGAAGGCCAGTGGACGTCTCATCGGCCCGCAAGGAACTAATCGGAGCTTTCAGACGGATGCGATGGGAGCCTTCACACTCATTGATCTGCCATTGGGGCAGTACCGGTTGGAATTATTCCGGAACGGCTTCTCCTCTCGCACCATCGCAATCGATGTTGCCTCTGCGACCCCTGTATCTCAAGAGATATCGCTGACAGCCCGGGGAGGGTCAACAAGCGTCACGGTGATCTCTCCTACTCCTATTGGACAAGGGGATCAGCCTCTCGACCAAATTCCGGTTAACGTACAAGGTTTGACCGCGAAAAATCTTGAGGATAGCAATGCTCTGGATCTTGCGCAGCTAATGAACAGGCGTCTGAGTGGCGTTTACATCAACGACAATGTGGGCAATCCGTTTCAGCCGAACATCAACTATCGCGGCTATACTGCCTCTCCGTTGCTTGGTACTCCCGAAGGACTTTCCGTTTATCTGGATGGGGTTCGACAGAACCAGCCATTTGGTGATGTTGTGGCCTGGGACCTGATCCCCAAGATAGCCATTCGTGACATGGCTCTGATTCCCGGCTCCGACCCAGTCTATGGTTTGAACACTCTAGGCGGAGCGGTGTCGGTACAGACCAAGGATGGTTTGACTGCTCCTGGAGGGTCACTGCAGATCACCGGCGGCAAGTTCGGCGTTCGTGCCGGTGAAGGAGAACTGGGCGTGGCGCTGGCCAAGGGCTTCAACGTTTACCTGGCAGGCAATCTCTATCGCGAAGACGGATGGCGGCAGTACTCGCCTTCGGAGGTTCGACAGGCGTTCGCAAAGGTAGGGTGGACGAGCACAAAGACGAGTGTCTACTTGAGCGGGGGCTATGCCGACAACTGGTTGACCGGCAACGGCACCTCCGACTTCCGCTTTCTCAAGGCCAATTACACCGATGTCAACACTATTCCCGATGTTACCTGGGACCGATCACCGTCCTTAACGTTCAATGCGACTCACGACGTGACGGACAATCTCAGCTTTTCCGGCAATGCTTACTATCGCTATGTCCGCTCCGATAGCTCCAATGGTGATTTGAACGACGACTCCTTTGATCAGTCACTTTACAATTTGAGCGCAGCTGATATTGCTGCGCTGACGGCGGCTGGATATACGGGATTCCCGACCACCGGCAACCCCACCACCGAACCTTTTCCGTTCTGGCGCTGCATTGCGCAATCGCTGGAAGGAGAGGGCGGCGAGCCTTCTGAAAAGTGCAATGGCGTGATCACACGCACGACGGACAAGCAAAATGGTTACGGTCTCTCTGGTCTGATGACATGGCGGACAAAGTACAACCGCCTTTCCGTTGGTGCAAGCTGGGACCGAGGTGCCTCGACCTATCACCAACTCACTCAGCTTGGCTATCTGAACACGGACAATGTCTCATTCACACTGATTCCGGTATTCCTGGATGGTACGACCTTCTCTAACGGCGACCCCGTGGACAGCCGCGTTCAGTTGCATGGAACCTCCAACACTCCTAGCGTGTACGCTACCGATACCTTCGTTCGCGGGCCGTGGACCGTAACGCTTTCGGGTCGCTACAACCATACGTCTCTCGACAATGTTGATTACCTTCCTGCGTCGTCTGTGCGTGGTGACCTGACCAGTAACAATGTCTTTCAACGCTTCAACCCCGCTGCAGGGTTCACCTATAAGCCAACTCACTTCTTCAACACCTACTTCAACTACAGCGAGGCGAGCCGCGCCCCGACGTCGATCGAATTGGGATGTGCTGATCCTAACGAGCCGTGCAATTTGCCGAATGCACTGGTGAGTGATCCACCACTCAAACAAGTTGTTTCGCGCACCTTTGAGGTAGGCATCCGTAGCAACGAGGGGGGCACGTTTCACTGGAGTGCGGACTACTTCTTCGGTCAGAACTACAATGACCTGCTATTCGTGGCTTCGGAGCAGACCGGCTTCGGTTACTTCCTCAACTTTGGCAAGACACGCCGGGACGGTGTTGAGTTGGAGATTGGAAAGGACTGGCGGCACTGGAGTGCAAGTGGCAATTACACCTTCCTGAATGCGACGTACCAAAGCCCGCAAACGGTCGATGGGGGTAGCAACAGCGCGAACGACAGTGCACTGGCTGGTCAGCCTGGTATCGATGATGACATTCACATCATTCCAGGTAACTTCATTCCGCAGGTGCCACGCAATATGCTCAAGGTCCTCGGTCAGTACAAGCCTTCGCCGAAGCTGATTGCAGAACTGAATATTCTCACCGTGGGCTCCTCGTTCGCGCGTGGCAATGAAAACAATCTCGACCAACCGGATGGCGTGTACTACCTAGGACCAGGCAAGTCGGCTGGGTATGGGATCGTCAGCCTAGGAGCGAGGTATCAGATCATCTCTCGGATTCAGCTCTTCGTACAGATGAACAACCTGCTCGATAAGCACTACTCAACGGGCGCGCAGCTTGGCACGACACCTTTCGACAATGACAACCATTTTGTGGCGCGACCGTTTGGGACTCCATATGGTACTGACGATATCCCGATCCGTACCTCGACCTTCCTGGCTCCGGGGACGCCGTTCAACATCTACGGCGGACTTAAGATCACGCTGTGGAAGAGATAAGTATCGAAGGCGGTACATCGCCATCTTTCCCTAATGCACCGCAGCATCCTTGGTGAACCAGGCAGGTTTATGAGGGGCACAATCCAAATGTTGGTTTCCAAAGAAGATCGACTTGTTTGGGGATACATTGATTGTCTTGGCCCCTGCGTTGTGGAATGGATGCCCGCAAGCGGAGAGAGCAGGATTGGGCGATGCACCCGCTCTCGACCGCAAGCAAGATTCAGGGATTGCAACTGCCCGGATGTGAGTCATCAGGATCGGTGCAGAGCGGGCCCAACTGTGTTTTTTGATCCGGCACGCTGATCATCGCGAAGGGTCCCGCCTTGTGTTCGCCATTGAACGGAGTGAACTTGGTGGGGTCGTTCGCTGGAAAACCGCAGGCAGCAGCGTCTTGTGGATTGTTGAACCAGAACCCAACGTGAAAGGTGTTGGTAGGTGGCAAGGACGCGTCCGGATCAAAACCGAAGATCTGGTCGAGCAGGATCGTCTTGATGCGAACATGACCGTCGTCAGTGTGAGTTCTAATCTCAATGTCCGACTGGTACCACGCAAGACCGAAGCTGCCCTTGAAGACGCTCTTGAAGTTTGGATCGGGCGTTTTATCCGACAAGAACGGACTGCGTTGTACCGTAAAGAGATCGAAGGTGAGACCGGGTTTGAATCCATCGAGATCCAGAATCATGGTGTCATTGAGTTTCCCGCGAATAACCGTCGCCCGAGCCCTAGGTTCTTCATAATGAGATTTGCGAAGGCACTCGACAAATTGCGGATTTGGCACCAGATCAAAAGTGATCTCATCTTTCTTGTCTTGAGCGGAGGCCGCGACCGGAGCGACAACGGCCCCTATGACCGAAGTCAAAGCGAAGATGATAATGCCCGACTCAAGGTAGTTCCAGCACTGCGTGAACTTTCTCATTCTCATTACATTCTCCATTTCGTTTAGAATTAGACCGAACCACGAGGCCCGGACAGGTTCGCCCTCTTGATGGGAGGGAGGTGGCGGAACGCGGGTCGTGGTAGACGGAGATCGACTGGCAACGAGAAAGCTGTGATCGACCACTTCCAGACTTTCGTCGCCCGGCCCCTGCAAACTCGACCAGCAATGCGATCACGCTACGGAATCGTGGCTCGCGAGTCCCTAGGGTTCATCAAGAGTTTTCCAAGGAATTTCCAAAGGATTTGCAAATCTAGCTAAGGCCTTTGGGGGGCAATCACTTGTACCAGTTCTGTACATTTCGCTTCGACCCCGAAAATCACTTGCTGGAGAGTGAAGGAAATCCTATTTCGCTTACTCCGAAGGCGTTTGAAATTCTTTTGGTCCTGGTGCAGAACGGCAGTCGCCTGACAACCAAAGAAGAACTCATGCGTAAGGTCTGGCCCGACAGCTTTGTGGAAGAGGCGAACCTGACTGTCAACATATCCGCACTTCGCAGAAATTTGGGCGAAACACCGAGCGGTCAACAATATATAGAGACTGTCCCCAAGAAGGGCTATCGCTTTGCGGTGCCGGTGTCGCAACTGTCGGTGAACAATCACACGGGCGGGTCGCCGCTCGATCTGGCCGACCCACGGCAGATGGTTTCAATCCCACGTACAGATCCTTCGGCAGGGAAGCTGCCAATATCCGACAACGCCCGCGAAGACCGGAGATGGCTTCGCTCAACCGTCACGACGCTCGGCCTGATAGCAGTTTTTGTGCTGGCCGCGTTGGGCTATCGGACTTATCGGAACAAGTCCAACCCCGGACAGCTCTCGCAGATTCCCCGTCGTCTTGCGGTGCTTCCATTCCAAAATCTGCAGGAGAATGTAAATACAGACTATCTTGGATTCTCACTCGCCGACGCCATCATCACAAAACTCGGTTACGTCAGTGAGCTCACGGTTCGCCCTTCCTATGCCGTTCAAAAATATAGGTACCAGACAATCGATATTCCGAAAGTGGCTGCGGACTTGAATGTCGATACGCTGCTCACCGGAACATTTCTCCGCGAAGGTGACGATCTTCGAATCGCTTGTCAATTGATCGATGTCAAGACGGAGAACCTTCTTTGGAAGGGAGCGTTCGATCTCAAATACGACAAACTTCTCACAGTTCAGGACCGCGTGGCCCAGCAGATTATTCGAGGACTGGAAGTGACGCTTTCCGCCTCCGAAGCCGGACGACTGAAGTCCGATGAGACCGTTAGTCCGCTTGCCTACGAATATTATCTGCGCGGAGTTGATCTCTACTCGAAGGGCGACTTTTCCATGGCCATCAAGATGTTGGAGAAGTCGACCCAGCTCGCTCAGCAATTCGCTCTTGGCTGGGCTCATCTCGGCAGGTCTTATACCGCGAATGCGTCCTTTCAGTTGGGTGGTGCGGAACACTACCACAAGGCTGAGGCGGCCTTCGCGAAAGCCCTTTCTCTGCAACCCGATGAGATCGAGGCGCGGATCTACCTGGCCAATATGTACACCGACACGGGCAGAGTGGAAAAAGCCGTGCCACTCTTGCGCGAGGCACTCAAAACAAATCCGAATTACGCTGAAGTTCACTGGGAGTTGGGCTATGCCTATCGATTCGCAGGTATGTTGCCCGAATCGGTCGCTGAGTGTGAACGGGCCAAGCAACTCGATCCGGGCGTAAAACTGAATAGCTCCACTCCGAATGGTTATCTCTATCTTGGACAGTACGACCAGTTTCTACAAAGTCTTCCTATGACCGAGGATGCAACCCTTATCGTCTTCTACCGCGGCCTCGGCGAGTACTACAAAAAAAACCTGGAGCAGGCAAAGGCGAACTTCGATCGCGCATTTGAGCTTGATCGCACCCTCCTTCAAGCGGAAGTTGGAAGGGCCCTTAGCCTTGCGATTCAGCAACAAAATTCCGAAGCCGGTGGAGTTCTTCACGCATTGGAAGCCAAGATCAACGAACATGGCGTGGTCGATCCCGAGGCGATGTACAAGATCGCTCAAGCATATGCATCGATCGATGATAAAACTTCAGCGCTCCGCGTCTTGCGCCACTGCATCGAGAATGGATTCTTCCCTTATCCTTACTTTGCGACCGATCCGCTTCTCGATTCGCTTCGTAGCGAAGCAGAATTTTCTAAACTTATGGACGCGGCGCGCCAACGCCACGAAGAGTTCAAGCGCAGATTCTTCTAGTGTGGGCAGTTTCGGACGAAAGCTGGCAGGGTTGAAACAACTGAATTCGATATCCTGTACTGTCAGTAACTCGGACTTTTGGAGCTTTTCTGCTTTTCAATTGGCGACCAAACCGCCAAGAGGCTAACCGACAAATGAGGGCGATTTACTTGTCTGTATAGGCTTGTCGGACAATTCGAGTCCCGTAGTTCCTTGAAATCGCCGGAGTTCTGGCAAATTCGGACCTACAAGACGGAACGGGCCGCTGAAGTTGCCGGTACCACGACTTTCAGAAAGCCGAATCCACGTCACGCTCTATTCAAATCTGGTTGATCGTTAGAAGTAACCTGGCGCTTCAAACGCGGGTTCGGCAAACAAACTCTCCCAAGACGCATCGAGATACAGCCACCTCTGCTCGCTAAACCAACTCGTAGCCATCTCGGGAACATGCAATAAGCCATGACCGCTGACACAAATCAGCTCTGTTCCGTTCCAAGCCAGAAAACTTCTAGAGGGTTGTCCCACCCTGGCCGGATTACTCAACTTCCCAAGGCACAACGGACACCGTTGCCGCTGGTCGCGCAGACTCCAGCGAAGTCCAAAGAGACACACTGAAAACGCAGACATCAGTTGAATGTACTCTGACGTAACTGGATCCATTCCGCTGCGTAGATGAGCAACATCCAACGACACGAAGTAGACGATTGGGAGCAGCAGCGCCAGTTTGCAACCAAGAAAAGTCCAACGGCGGACTCTGGTGAACCATGATAGTCGTCGCGAGCTGGCCCGGTACTCCCCAAGCGGAAGCGAAGTCGTCGCCGGCAGCGCCAGGCACGCCAGCAGAACAGCGAAGAGAAAGACATCTCCCGGCCCCCGCGTTCTCTCAGTAAGAGACTGGCAGAAAAAGTCATCCGTCGTGCCCGCCGGCGTTGGCGCGGACATGTGCCATGCTTCTCCCCAGCCCGCATGCGGTGTCTGAAGATGCGCTACCACAAATCCCAGCCCCCCGGAGAAGACATGATCCTGCGGCACTAATAACCATGCATCGGTCTGACCGGGTAGCCTCCACTCTCCAGGGTCCACCACTCCACTCACCATGGCGGAATCTGACCCCACATGGACAAGCCGTCCGAAGATGTGAGGATCGCGGCCAAAGCGCCTCTTCCACATCTGCTCGCTGAGGATCAACCGGGGAAGGGAACCGGGAGCCTCTCGAGCGTAGCGCACGCGCAGACCAAGTAAATCGAAAAGATTGGAGCTCGCAGAAGCAACCGCTCCCTCAGTCGCCTTGCTGCTCTCTATCGAGAGGGGCTGCTCCGCAATCTGGTAGAAAGCAAAGCCATTGAACAGCTTCTGTCGCCGCCGCTTCCAAAGCTGGTACTGCTCTGCCGAGATCGTCGCCACCGAATCGTCGGAGGATTGCGCGTCACGAAGAAGCATCAGGTTTTTTGTGTCGCGATAAGCCGAGAAGTGCAGGATCGCCGAAACATCCGGCAACAACACTGCAACACCATAGCTGATGGCTATCAGACCGAAGAGCACCTGAACGCACTGCATCGCAGATCCCATCGTCGTCGCCAAACGTATGCGTCGCAGTTTGAACTGTTCTCGAAAGCAAAGCGCGTCCGGAAAAGCTCCAAGGCAAAATGCCGTAACTTCTCGCTCCGCCATCCACGAGAAGCTATCTTCTGCAGCACACGCTCGGCGGACATGCCAAAGCTCCGATCGCCACTCTCTCCACCACTCCTCTCGCTGCTGGCTTGGCACCAGCCATGAAGCGCCACGCAACAGAGCGAGACACAACAATTCGCAGAAAGCCGAAGGTCGCAGCGTCATACCTGCTCCTCCTGCTCCGAAGGAATCAACTTCGCGAGCAGCGGATATCGCTTTCGTGAAGCTTCGAGCGTCGCCTTACCTGACTTGGTGAGCTTGTAATACTTTCTCGGCGGCCGTTGCTCCGCATCCGCAATGGCCTGCCGCTCCCAGCTCGATCGGATCAACTCATCGCGCTCCAGCCTTCTCATCGCGGGATACACCGTGCCGCTTGGAAGGCCGGTCATCTCCATCACGCTGAAGCCGTAGACATATCCGGCATTCACCGCCTGGAGAATCATCGCGGCCGTATGCGAGAGCCTGGTCTCAGAAGCTGCCATGGCAGAACTATATCTATGTAGCAAGCTACTTGACTAGTCCCTATTATGAATGCTACATAGGGTACAGAGGAACTCTGCATGCTAGAAGTCAAAGCGCTCTGCAAAAGCTACCGTGGCCTTCCCGCAATCGATAACGTTGCCTTCACCATCCGCGCCGGCGAGATCGTCGGCTACGTCGGTCCCAACGGCTCCGGAAAATCCACGACCGTCAAAATCGTCACCGGCCTGCTTGAGCCCAACACCGGCCAGGTGTTCTTCGAAGGCAAGAGTATCCGCCTCAATCTCGACGGCTATCGGGCTGCTTTCGGCTACGTGCCTGAAGAAGCACACGTTTACACCCACCTCTCCGGCTTCGAATATCTCCAACTGGTAGGGCGTCTGCGTGAGATGGAGGAGCCCCTGATCGACCTCAAGGCGAACCGGCTCCTCGCGCTTCTCGGCCTCGAGCCCTGGCGGCACTCGCCCATCTCGCTCTACTCCAAAGGCATGAAGCAGCGCATCCTCATCGCTGCCGCGCTCTTGCATGATCCCAAGCTCCTGATCTTCGACGAGCCGCTCTCAGGACTCGACGTCCTCTCGGCCCGGCTCTTCAAAGATCTCTTGCAGCAGCTCGCCGCCCAGGGCAAAGCTATCCTCTACATCTCCCACGTCCTCGAGGTCGTCGAGCTGGTCTGCCATCGCGTCATCGTCATCGCAAAGGGAAGAATCCTGGCCGACGCACCTCCCTCCGAACTCAAGACCTCCCTCGCGCTGGCCAACCTCGAAAGCGTCTTCGCGCAACTGGTCAAGCAGCAGGACACGCAGAGCGTTGCGCAGCAGCTCGTCCAGACTATGGCGGTGCATCATGTCTGAGTACGCCGGCCTCTTCGCTCCACCTCGGCATCCCGTCCTCTCGCTCGCCGTTCAGGCGCAGACCACATCACCCGTGCGAATCCAAAGCAGCTTCGAAGTTCTGGTGCGCCACATCCTCCACCGCTTCTTCCACAGTGAGCTTCTCGCCTCCGACGACGAGACCAAGCGCGTCATGCAGATCGCCGCTGCCGTCGCGCTGCCAACCCTGATCGTCTCGCTCTTTCTCTTTCCTGCGTACCACGCCTTCCCGCCCGCCCCTCTTCATCGTCCCTTCTGGTCGCAGGCAGGCGATCACTCCTTCTACGTCGTTTACTCCTTCGTCGTCATGGGAGCAGTCACCGTCTACGAGTGGGATCTGCTCTTCCCCGACATTCTCGACATCTTCGTTCTCACCGTTCTTCCCATCCCCAGCCGCAAACTCTTCTTCGCTCGCGTCCTTGCCCTCGCTATCTTTCTCCTCCTCGTTCAACTCGGCACCAGCATCCTGGGCACGCTCTTCTTTCCCCTCGCCGCCGAGCAGCACAACTTCCTACGCCATCTTTTCTCACACTTCGTTGCCGTCACCATCAGCGGAGTCTTTGCCGCAACCAGCTTCCTCTCCATTCAGGGCATTCTCCTCAACGCCATCGGCGAAGGTCTCTTCCGCCGAATCACACCGCTGCTCCAGGGCATCTCCATCATGGTCTTGCTGGCGGTCCTTCTACTCTGCCCCACCGTGGCAGGATCGCTCGAAGCTCTACTGACTTCCGGCAGCCCCGTCATCTGCTACTTTCCGCCCTTCTGGTTTCTCGGCATCTACGAGTTCCTCCTCAACGGACCGTCAACCCCCGCCATCTTCCACGCCCTGGCGCGAACCGGATGCTACGCATGTTTTTTAGCCTTGGCGTGTACTTTGCTGACCTATCCTCTCGCCCACCGCCGCCGCGTCCGTCAACTCATCGAGGGATCAGCCGCAACCAGTGCCAAAGGCCAGGGAACCAATGTAGTCCGCCGTCTTCTCCACGTCACCATGCTGCGCCACCCCTCGCAGCGAGCTGTCTTCCACTTCATCAGTCAGACCATCCTGCGCGGACAGCGTCAGCGCATCAGCCTCGCCATCTTCGGTGGTCTAAGCGTCGCTCTTGCCTTGGCCCAGATGGTCACCCTCCAGGTCGAACAGGGCCACACCCGCATTGCGCTGCAGCCCGATGGCATCCGCTCTGCAACCCCGATCATGGCCTTCTTCGCCGTCGCCGGACTTCGATCCGTCCTCGCAGCGCCAGTCGATCGCCGAGGATCATGGCTCTTCCGCGTCCTCATCGGGCGCCCGCGCTCCGGCCATCTCGCCGGAGCCTACCTCTGGATCTCTCTCGTGACCTTTCTAACCGGGAGCAGCACCGCTCTTCTACTTCACAGCCTCTCACCCGCCACCATGAGGATCTCCCGCATAGCAACCGGCCAGGTTCTTGTAGCAATAGGCTTGGCTCTTTTACTTCCCGACGTACTGTTGTTCTCCGTGCGCAGCATTCCGTTTACTCAACTCCATAAAAGCTCAGTAAACGATCTGCCTTTGGCAGTTCTTCGTTACCTCGTACTCTTCCCCATCTTCGTCTCAATCCTGGTCGCGAAGGAAGCGTGGATCGAAGCCTCCGTGACTCATCTCCTTGCCACAGCACTCCTCGCCATAGGGACACATCTCTTACTGCAAAGAGCACAGGCCAGCCAGCTAGCGCAGGACACCCACGACACCCCACCAGACGAGGCTGACGAGTTTCCGCAGAGGCTGGGGCTACGCGATGTCTGAATAAACGCGACGCTCCTTGAAAAGGGGGGCACTAAGATGGTCCGCCGCATGATCTTCCCGGGGAGATCTTGTATGCAGATTCAAGGAGGAGCATCGACATGCAGATTCAATCGGTTGGTATTGACCTTGGCAAGACGACTCATCACCTGGTGGCCCTTGGTGATAACGGCAAGGTGCTACTGAAGAAGAACTGTCGCCGGCACAAGACCCGCACGAACGCGAGCGGCATAGATCAGCTCCTCGTCTCGGCAAAATCGGATTATCGAGACGTCGAATCCATGGGTCTCAGGCGTCTAACCACCAATTACGAATTCCTGCCCCAAGTTGATACGGTGCTTTGCCCATAGTGCGAAATCCAGTCTCAGCTGATCGAACAACAAGCTAAGCGACAATAAGGGTCAGCAAACGATAAGTTGTGGGGTGATGGGTTGGGAGGTGGTTATGGGTCCTGTCTCGATGGTGATGCCTGGGTCTCCTGGTACTGGGCTAGGTGCTGGGCTTGGCAGCAGACTTGGTGCTGGGTTGCATAGTGGGCTTAGAGCTGGAACAGGTCTCATCGTTTTCTGCGTGGCCTTGGCGTCTTGTGGTGGCAAAAGTGCGCCGGCACCGGCTGCAGCGGACTTTTCTCTCTCGTCTACGCCCGCGGCGATCACGCTTGTGCCTGGCGCTGCGGGGCAGCAGTTGAGTGTGACGGCGACAGCGGCGAATGGTTTTACCGGGATGGTTGCCGTTGCAATTACCGGACTGCCGGCTGGAGTGACTACGCAGCCGGCGACGCTTACGCTGACTCCAGGAACGGCGCAGAGTGTGACCGTAGCGGCGGCGGCAAGCGCTATGAAGGGTAGCGCAAAGCTGACGCTGACGGGGCATTCGGGGGCGTTGATGCATAGCTCCACGGTGGCGGCGACGATCTCCGCACCCCGGCCCGACTTTACGCTGACGCTGTCGCCCACATCACTGACAGTGGTGGGCGGAGCGGCTGGTGTGCCGGTGAGCGTGACTGCAGGCGCCCTGAACGGGTCCAGTGGCACGGTGGCGGTTGCGATTACGGGATTGCCTGCGGGAGTGACGGCGAATCCTGCGACGCTGAGTCTTGTTCCGGGGACGGCGCAGAGCACGATTCTGACGGCGGCGCTGAGTGTGGCGTCGTCGTCGTCAACGGTGACGTTTACCGGAACGTCAGGAGGTATCGTTCATTCTGCGCCGCTGGCTTTGACCGTGCAGTCGGTTGCGAGGACGAACGCGCCGGATGTGACGACGTTCCACTACGACATTGCGCGCGATGGATTGAATGCGCAGGAGACAATATTGACGCAGAGCAATGTGAACTCGACGCAGTTCGGCAAGATCGGATTCGATACGGTCGATGGCAAGGTGGACGCGCAGCCGCTCTATCTGGCTAATGTGCCGATACGCGGGCAGCTGAACAGCCTGGTGCCGATGCACAATGTGCTGTATGTGGCGACCGAACATGACAGCGTATATGCGTTCGACGCAGACACGGGCATGCAGCTATGGGTGACGTCGATCCTGGGCGGTGGCGAGACGACGAGCGACGACCATGGATGTTCGCAGATTACGCCGGAGATCGGTATCACCTCGACGCCGGTGATCGATCGCAAGCAGGGACCAAATGGAACTCTGTTCACGATTGGGATGACCAAAGATGCGAGCGGGGGATATCACCATCGGCTGCATGCACTGGACCTAACGACGGGCGCGGATCTGAGCACGCCGACGGAGATTGTGGCGAGCTATCCGGGAACGGGAGACAATAGTCAGAACGGCAGCGTCGTCTTCGATCCTGCGCAGTATGCGGAGCGGGCGGCGCTGCTTTTGGTGAACGGCACGATCTATACGGGCTGGACTTCGCACTGCGATGTGGGTTTATACACGGGATGGGTGATGGGGTATAGCGAGTCGACTCTACAGCAGACGCACCTGCTAAACCTTACGCCGAATGGGCACGAGGGTTCGATATGGATGAGCGGGAATGGAATGGCTGCCGACAGCAACGGATTCATCTATCTGCTAGATGCGAATGGGACGTTTGATACGACGCTGACAGTGGCTGGATTTCCGACGCTGGGTGACTACGGGAATGCGATGGTGAAGCTTTCGACAGCAAGTGGGAAGTTGGCGGTGGTGGACTACTTTGAGACATATAACGGGAACGCGGAATCGAGTGAAGATCTGGATTTGGGATCGGGGGGAGAGATGCTGCTGCCGGATCAGAAGGATGCGAGCGGCAGAGTGCATCACCTGATTGTGGGCGCTGGCAAAGATAAGAATATCTATCTGGCCGATCGGGACAACATGGGTAAGTTCAACCCCGCGAGCGATCCGATGGACAGCAATATCTACCAGGAGATTCCGGGCGCAATGGCAGGGTTGGTCTACTCGACGCCAGCGTACTTCAATGGGGTGGTGTACTACGCGGCCGACGGGGATGTGCTGAAGGCGTTTCCATTGACGAATGCGGTCATGGCGACGAGTCCTTCGAGCATGACGTCGGTGACGTTCCAGCATCCTGGGGCGACACCGACGGTCTCGGCGAATGGAATTCAGAATGGGATCGTGTGGGCGCTGGAGTCGGGCTTGACGATGCCGGGAGTGCTGCATGCGTACGATCCGGCAAACCTGGCGCATGAGTTGTATAACAGCGGCCAAGCCGCGAATGGACGCGACAGTTTTGGGAATGGCAACAAGTTTATTGCGCCGGTGATCGTGAACGGGAAGGTGTACGTCGGCACGCAAACCGGGGTTGCCGTATTTGGATTGCTGCCGACGCAGTAAGTTAAGTAGAGACAGCCGCTGGAGCTTTACCTCGTCGCGATCTGGCGCTTCCTCGGAAGCGGTGGTCTAGTGCTTCGAAAGTAAGGATTTTTATGTAAAAGAAGCACAAGATACCCAGCCGTTCTCAAGCACCTCAGGCAGAGCTTCTTTCAGCCCGCATCGGGCTCTTGGCGAACACGATGCCCCGCTCCAGAAGAGATGCACAAATCTGGTGGATCAGAGCAGTTCTTCGCGCCATGAGCCGGTCACGCACGCGATGGAGAGCTTTAAGGTCGAACTGATCATCTGTCTTGATCGGCACGAAGCGCATGTTGTCGCGATCCACGGCCTCAGCAATCGTTTCAGCGTCGATGAATAGTTCTTGTTCGGACTTCACAAACGGCTTCACGAACTGGGCTGAATTGACTTCACATCATGGTCTTATGCCCGCAAAAGCGCGGCCGAGGAAGAGCTACCCGAACATGCTTCCATCCCGATTAAACAGGTCTGCATGTTCGCGGTGAAGGCAATCAACTGCTTCTGGGTAAACTTCTTCTTCAGCAGCACCTTGCCGTTATCACCAAGGGCCACCAGGTGATGAGTCGTCTTGCCAAGGTCAATACCAACCGATCGAATCTGCATGTCGATGATCTTTTTAATCTGCCTACAAGATCTCCCCGGGGAAGAGCATGCGGCGGACCATCTTTGTACCGGACTTTGCAGGATGATTGCAGGGTTATGCTTTCTCCATGACCTTGGGTCGCAAGAGTGGAGCCGATGAAGCGAACTTGGACAATCGTAGGGGTAGGTGCCGATCACAGCGCTACGCTGAGCCACGAACAAGCGGCTGTATACCGGGAGGCCTTGTCCGAAATGCAACGTAGGGTAATCCTCATCGTGCTTGCGTTGCGCGATCGGCCAGATTTATCGGGCCATGCGGCGCCCGCCTCACTCAACTGACTATGCGGAGAGATCGACGCATACGCTCGGATCGGGCGAGACGATTCGGTGCTGAAAAAACGATTAGGAGACAGAAAGGCCGCGGCTCTCTTGAAGAACCACTACTTGTCTTTGCATTCACGTACTCGCATCACCTACCTGATTCAGCGGCGTTGGGGAAGAGCGGCGTGTGTGCGGACTTGGCGAGACGGTGTGATAGCTTTCCGAATGGAATTGACTAAGCTCTCGTTTCTGGTCCCGACATAATTTGCGAAGTGAAGCATCCTCAAGGTCTTTCAAAGACCTAGCCTAGTCTTCGGAAGAAGAGTCGAAAACCCGCGATAATGCACGTATGAAAAGTTCATTGTGTGCATTTTGACTCGGACGCATGTGTCCCTCGTTGATGAGGGCAGGATCGATTCTGCTTTGACTACTTGATCAACCCCGATATGTTGGCCAGTGCCCGCCGATCTGTCTCCGCGTGATCTTGGCTGACGATATCAGGGCGATGCACTCATTGACCGATTCGGATCGGTCCTTCAGCAAGTGGACGTAGAAGCGGGGAGTATGAGTTACGGCACCTTCCAGTCGAGAGAGTAGACTTCCTGGGTTCCCGTGTCGCGCGGCAGAATCGGTGAATCGTCGGGAGCGATGCCGAGCCAGATACTGTAAAAGCCTGTCTGTCGGAAGTTTTTCAGGTCTGCCACGCGCTCGACCTTTCGGTCTCGTATACGCACTCTCATTACCCACTGCAGGTCCGGTAGCTGCAGGAAATAAACATAGTCTCCGCCTCTCGACCAATTGGGGAATGCCGGTCTTATCTTCTCGATCTCCGCCCAGGTTTGGCTGGCAAAATCGAAGAGCATAAGGCAGCGGGAATCGAAAGGCATGGCGACGACATAGCGTCCATCGGGCGACCAGCGTGGCGCGAAAAGGCCCTCTGATCCAGGCAGGGTTGAAACTTGATGAGTCTTGACCTCGAGGATCCGAATGTTCGAGCCACCACCAGCCACATTACCGCCGAACGCAATCTTTGTTCCGTCGGGTGACCAGGTAGGGTCGGATTGTTCCTGAGAGTCTCCGGGCATCATTTCGCGCGGCGTTCCGCCATCGGCCGAAATCGTATATACCTTTGACCTCTGGCTCGGCGAAGAACCATAGAAGACGATCTGCTGTCCATCGGGTGACCAGCTAGGAAGCACGGCAATCAGCGGCGGATACGTAAGCTGAAATCGCTGACTACCGTCGGTTTTGCTTTTCCACAGTGTGCCCTCCGGAAAGCTGACAAAGGTGACCCACTGTTCGTCCCTAGAGAAGCTGACGCTGTCTGCCGAAATCCCGGAGAGAAATGGAACGAAGTGTGAGGACTTCGCGTCGTAGCGGGCCAATTCGCCGCGCCGGAGCGTCCCCACAACGAAGAGCTTTTTGGCGTCCTTGCTGGGCACCGGAGAGGAGAAAGTCATCGGCCCGGAGGTCAGCTGGACAGGTTGCGAAGGAGTTTTGCTGAACAAATTTCCCTTTTCCGCACGCGCCCAGATACTGTCTCCTGACTGAAAAATAAAATATTTTCCGTCCGGAGTCCATTGTCCACAACACTCGTTGGGAGGAGTTCGCCATGCGGGGAGCAAGGGATGCAAGTTCGCCCCATTGACCGAAACCTCCCAAAGCTCACCTAGAGGAAGCGGTGGATGCGCGACGTTGAATAGAATCCTAGAGCCATCCGGCGACCATGCAAGAGCGAGCGCTCGATCGGGGGCGGAGACAAGCTTTCGAGGTTCGGAGCCATCACTCTTTGCAAGGAACAAGTCGCGCCCGTCGGCATAAACAATCATTTCGCCGTCAGGAGACCATGCAGCGGCCTGACCGCCGACCTCTCCCAATCTGCGAGGTGACCCTCCGAGCACAGGCACCTCCCAGAATGATCCGCGGACTGCCGCCTGAGCCACCGTATCTGTTACGAGCAGGGTTGCCCCATCGGGGGAAACCGCAAGGAGTGACATGGCAGGAAAAGGAACTTGGACGTGCCCCACCTCTCCACCGGAGCCCGAGACCTGTCCGATGCCAGGACCCGCGGAAAAGAATTCATTCAAGTAAAGGCGTGGCCCGTCCGTCCCGACCAGAGACTTTAGATTGCCGTCGTTTGTGACTGGGACATAATCTGATACTTTGGGCGGAGGGAGTGGACGAGACTGCTGGTAGATGAATACGGCGATCGTCGCCGCTCCGACCATAAGAAGAACCCATCGCCTTGTTCTCCTGGAGGTTCGAGACTGCTCGCTCGCGGAACTCTTGCCGCTCTCGAGTGTTCCCTCGGCTCGGTTCTTTCCGGCTTCCGTCGATCCTGCGCCATCAAGTCCGAGAGGCGCGGTCTGGTCCCCATTTTCACTCTCCGGAGAGACCCGCGCCGGCGCCGTGGCATGCGAGCCAAGGTGAGTTTCGCGAGGTATGAAGGTCGCGGTATATCCACCCTTCGGGATCTCGATGAAGATTGGATCAGCTGCGCCGGCGATATCGTAGTACTCCCGCAGCCTGGTGCGCAGGCGCCCCGCCTCTACCCGCACCGTGGCGTCTATCGCGGGATCGTACTCCGCTCCTCTTCCGAACACATCCACTGCGATCTCGTATTCCTTTGGGGGAGCACCCGATAGGGATCTCTCCACGATGTATCGCAGAAAGCTTTGGCTACGCTGGGCGGGTAGGAAGACCTTCGAAGCAAGAACGTGGTCCAGTTCTTCTTTGATCGCCCGAATATCCACATCGGATCGCATGATTCGCCTCGCCACGGTACCGCAGAGCCCACATTCTACTGCGTTACGGCGTAACTTACGTGACGAAACTTCACCTGTGGCGTAAATCGGGTCAGTGTGTCTCTAGACGGGCAGAGGCTGTCCCCTAAAAGGAGAATCGAAATGAAAAATTCACATCTCGCTTTCATTATTCGTTCCACTCTCATCGTTTGTACCCTGATGATTGGGACGCTCGCGTCGACACAATCCGCTTCAGCCCAGAGCCCCGAGGCCCTGGTCACGGTAAATATTCCCTTTGCGTTCTGCATAGGAAATCAGACGATGCCCGCCGGCATGTATCGGATCGATCTCGTATCGAATCATGTAGTCAAGTTGCTTGGACCCGATCATGCCGTTGGCTCTGTGGCAATGCATAGTGCGACTAAGTTACTTGCTACTGACACTGGAATCATTGTCTTCGATCGCAATGGGGAGAACTACTTCCTGCGGCAGATCTGGACGGCAGGAAACAAGGATGGCCTCGAATCCTGGCAGACTCGCGTCGAGAAAAATACGCTACAAGCGAACGATCGGAAAACCCGAAGCTCGATTCAGCTGGCTTTCAACTCCACTCCTCGGCAGTAGCCCAGAGGGGCAGGCCAGATCGTACGCATCTCTTTACCCTGAACCTCTAGTGAATCAAAGACACGAGTCTCGAAATCCAAGAGCAAGCGACTATAGTTGCAACGCTCACTTCTTCAGGTTCTTCTGTTTTGTTTCGCCTCGCAGTTTGATCTGCGAGGCGGAGCTTGTCGCAGCGATTTCAGATGAGTAATGACAAATGGGATGAGTTGTTCATGACCTTTGGTCACAACGACGGATGAAAATGGAGTTAGGCTGTTGTGGTTGTGCCCGCATGAGGTCGTGCCCTGCATTGGCGTTTCGAACCCGAAGACGAGTTTGACTCTGGATGCGTTCAGGAACAACGGACTGTAGCCTTCCTCACGGAAGAGCACGCGAGGGAGACTCTCGCTCTCTGCATCCTTGCGAGCACGGCAGAGGAGGCAAGGATGGATGGTCGATCGGGGCCGGTTTAGGACGACCCCAAAGGCCATCGAGAAGTGGTTCACCGGCGTTCGCCATGGAGGCCGGCGTTCATTCGATCTGGATCAGCGAGCAGTTGCAGGAACTAGGCCACGAGGTGATCGTTGATGCAGGCTCAAGCGCCGGTTCGGTTCGAGAGGAGAGTCTATGCTTCACGACAACATGAGAGAAGTGGTTCCAGATTGACCAGGATAGACTACTCGTAGCCGTGTTACATAGTTGCGACCTGCGAAAAGTTTTTGGGTGATAACAGCCTTTCGTTCGGTGCCGCTATCATCGTCCCCTGCCAGAAATCTAGGTACGCCATCAATATCTTCGAACAAGGTGAGCACACTATCCGAAGCGCCCTTCGTTTCGATCGTGTAAGCTCGTGATTCCGTTGGTTTGATGGCGAAATCCATCTGCTCACCTGAATTCAAATCTGCCGAGGCCGGCTTGAGAGGCTGAAGAGTCGATAGCTTCTTGGACATGGACGGGTACCACTTGAGAACCCAACTCTTATCGGTCACCGATAAGAGTCCGGGCGGGGTAAGGCCATTTGCGTACTGCTCCGGCTTGGCGATAAGGCCTGCCTGAAACTCGTACTCCATGATCGAATCAGGATCCCAGGTGGAACCTTGAACCTGCTGCGAAGTCAGCTTCTGCAAGATGTTCTGATATGTCGTACTATGACTCCAATTGTTGGGGGGTGCCCCGAGGGCGGCGTAGACCGCCTGATCATTCCATGTGATCCCGGCAAACGGGCTCTGGTGTTCATGCTCCATACCGAGTACATGACCTAGCTCGTGCAACGCAGTGCCACGGCCGTACACAGAGGTCAAGTCCCAACCATATTGGGTAGTTGGCTGATTCAGAGGAACGCTCAATACATCTCGCCCGACAGATGATTGAGAGGCACCCTCTTTTACCGAATAGCCAATGCGAACTTCAGCCTCCGCGAGCTTTTCGACTTCAAGAAAATCGAGTCCGATCCCCACAGCCTTCCATTTAGCAAAGGCGTCCCGGACAGCGTCGGCTTGAACCTTGGGGACAGAATACTTTCCACTGGTAAAGAAACAATAGTGGAGCACTGTTCCATTGACCCATTTTGACTGGGTGCTGAGAATAGCTGATGCTCTGAAAGGATTGGCGGTCACAGCGGGTGATAGCTGAAGGAGCGGGCGCGGTGGATTGAGACACAGAGGTTTCTGTTGTGATACAACCGGACTCTTCGTTGGACCGGCGGTCTTAAGTGCCATGATGATCTCCACGTTCGAATATGAATTTGGCCCCAAACATACTTTTGATCAGAATGCTTCTGACCGGCAAGCTAGGAACCGGCGCATTTTTATCATTCCTGACTGACTGATCCAAGAGTGGTCATTACTTTACCACTTTGAATGAAGGGGGGGATATTCCATCTATGCCGAGAATCCTCTTAGTCTAGAAGAAGGAATTAGTCTGAGATGGTGGGCACTGGTAGGGCTGTCCAGTATCTGTGCCGGTTGGCTGGATGAGAGACTGTACCGTTGTTGGAGGAGCAGTACGCACGTTTTCAGGGTGAAGCTAAAGAGCTCGAGACAAGGCAACGTTGATCTACAAGCTACAGATCAAAGCTCCCGGCGACGATGTAGATAAGACGTATATGCTTGAAAAGCATGCGTTAGCTAAGTCTTGCTCAGCCAGATCCAGGGTAGGCATCACGCAAGGGAGATCGTTTCATTTAACGGCGTGGCCGCTCACCCAGCAGCAAAAAACCTTGTTTCCCGACTTGAAGGCTGCGCATCCAGATAAGGCCACGCAGGATCTACATAACACTACTGGACGAATAGAGCCAACCTCAGATGTCTATTCTTGGACGGCGAAGATCTTTTGTGGGCACCTATTTTCGGCGATACGGTTCTTATGCCCGGAAAACTCCCGGCTCCAAATATCAGGGATTGGACCGCAAAGGACGCCCGTTTGTCGGGACTCCTCGATATCGACTTTGACCGTAATTTGATCTTGGTGGAGGGCAACGGAAACTACTTCCTAAAGCCGGTACCGCAGGGACCTACTGCCTGAGCTGCAACCTGAATCGTTCAAGGGCGCCATCGGCAACTGCACTCAAAAAGTCAAAATCTGGTACGGGGTGGCGACGTATATTCGAAGTTCGAGCAGCAACTTCGTAATCGGTATCTACATCGAAAGCTGGCCTTGAGGTTTAGGCCTCCTGCGCGATTCCTTGTTTGGGAAGAGGAAAGCATTGGAAGCCGATCCAGGTTGGATGAGTTTCAACCTGGATGGAAATGCTTTATTCTGCTGCAGTGATACTAGCGACCCCTCAACGATTTTCGAGGCTCAGCGAGGTCTCGGCGCGGCTCGCATGCGAATGGCCAGCCATTCACAAAGCAATTGCTAGATCTGAAAGCGAGTTGGCCGATCTCCAGATCTTATTTTCGACGAAAGATGGAAACGCCCTTGCGAACAACTGCAGCCTAGTTCTATTCGGATCTCTCGCTCGCTGCGAATTTTCTGATCAGAGTGACCTCGATTGGATTTTGCTCGTGGATGGCAACTACGAAGATAGCCACCTGTCAGTGGTAAAAACTGTGAATCAGAAACTTGCCGCGTCAAACAAGATCGGGCCGGCCAGCGGCGGAATCTTCGGCAGTCTTGTGTTAAGTGATTGCATAGTTGACTCGATTGGTGCCGACAAAACAATCAGAGAGCTTTCCCTTAGGATGTTACTTCTGTTGGAGTCGGTTTCCATAGGAGATGACAAAGCCGCCCGGCGCGTTATTCATACGGTTCTACAAACTTACCTGACTCGAAATAAGAATCGAACATGGCAATGCCTCCTCGAAGACATAATTCATTTCGGCAAAACCATGGGCGTAGATCTCGCCGGTTCGCTCCCGGATGGATCTGGATCTGGGTGGGGCCTACGCAATGCTAAGAGGCGGTTTTCGCGCAAACTTATTGTTTTGACAGGTTTCCTCGGTTGCCAGAGACGGCATGACGGATTTTGGCAAGGTTCTAATGACTTGATAGACGAAACAAGGCTTGATGAACTCGGGCGCTTTTTTTCCCGGCCTCCTCTTGAAATCCTTGCTGATGAACTATTGCTTAGGGATACTTCAAATCCCGTCCTTCGGAAGATTTTCTCGTCGTATGATCAGTTCCTCCGGCTCCTTGATGATCCGGCATCAAGGAATGAATTACAGAATACGTCGTGTGAGTTCGCCAGCAAGAGCATTGTCTATCGATTGGTCCAAGAAATCAGTCAAGAATTTCAGGATGCTATTTGGCAAGCGTGCCCCGCTGTTGGCACGTTACGACTATAGGCTCATGGGTGGACGAGGTAACTATTTAGAGTTCAGCGGTGGCGCAGCACAATCTATGAAATGCTTTGACGCAGATTTCCATGCCTCGACTCGGACAATGCGGCTCTTTACGCACGATCGCGGAGATTTCGCTTCGATTCGTAATGAACGAGTGCTCATATATTGGCCGCATGGGTTTGGAGACCTGGTGGGACTTGGATACATACTTCCGCTTCTTGAGCCGACAAACGAATTGTGGCTCACCCGCTTTGGCGACGACTATGTGGCGCTCATGGAAGGAAACGAATATGTTTTTCCGGTATTCACCGGGAGCCCTCCCGCGGTTTGCGCTGGTAATGGGGAGTCACTAAAGCTCCGTGACCTGGGGATGGCCTACGACACGATCAATGGTGGAGAACAGAAGGTGGTGCTACCACGTTCGGTGTATGACACATGCAGGCAGCGTAAGATACGTAACTTGCTTTGGAGCAGCTATCCTGAAACAAACGGGCAGGCTCCTTTTCCATATCATTCGAAGGCACGGAATCTCGCAAAGCACATATCGCCTCGATCAAATCACCGGATCCTTGAATCTGGTCTGCCGCTCACTAACAGCATTAGTTTTGCGGTCCCGCCATGGCTTACCGCGTGGGTTGAGGCACGTCTCAGAAACAGAACAGGCTTCGGAAGTCGAAAACTTTGCATCATCAGTCGTAATGGCTACACTTCGACGGGAAAGAATTGGGGCCATCGCTGGCGAGAAGACTTGCCGACTGAAAAGCAACGCGAGGGAGAGGAGTGCCGGGATTTTATGCGTCTTCTTCTGAAAAGGGATCACCGCTGGATGTTTCTTTCCATGGAAGACCGAATCTTCACGAACGCTCATACACTGCGTTCTCACGATTTGAATTGCTATAGCTACGCTGAATTGTTTGGGCCAATAGAAACTAGCAACGTTCCTTTTGCGCTAATCCTGAAGGCAATTGTAAATCTGGCTTCTCTTAGCATTGGTGTCCCAACCGGACCATTCCATTTGACGATGGCGAAACCGGGCTTGCCCACCGTTGGCATATGGCTCGAGCATTCGCCGACTTGGTATGACGAACCAAAAGATTGCGCATTGCACTTGATTGGAAGTGAAGTGCTAAAGGCGCATCCGCAGTTGCTGAAAGACAATTGTGAAGGAAAGACTTTTGGTCATCGCGTCATTACTTTACCGACCCGGATCATTTCGGGGGAACAGGCGATGTGCGCTGCGGAGTCGCTTCTCCACTAACTGCGAGATGGGCCCGCATGTGCCTTCACGACGTTGACGTCGGTCACCTTTGCTACCTGTCGTACTCATCTCGTATTTCGACCTGGCAGGCAACATCGGAGGATGCTACTATTTTGGTCTAAACTTGAACGGCGTCGTCAGTGTTCGGGTGTTAGATTCTGCTCGCAGGTTAGGTCGGCCGGGCAGGGCTTAAACAGGGAGTGTCATACGGATCGGATCGATTGGGCTTGGGTAGCTCTGCTGAAAGTCTGCTATATCAGGGGCGAGCGAAATTTATTGACAAAATGATTCGATCCGAAATAAAATGGTACCCCTAGATCTGACTGCTCCAAATGAAAGAAGGCAATCGGACCGTACACGCGCTCTGGATAGGCAACAAACTGTCGAAGCTTGAGTTGCTGACGATTTCGTCCTTCATTGCTCAGGGCCATGAATTCCGATTGTGGACCTACTCCGACTTGGTAACGCCACTTCCCAGGGGCGTAGTACTCTGTGATGCTGCAAAAATTTTGCCACGGGAAACAGTATTCCGATCGGTCGCAAACGATCAAGAAACGGGTGTGGGCAAAGGAAGCTTCGCGAACTTTTCTGATTTGTTTCGGTACAAGTTGCTGTATCACGAGGGTGGCTATTGGACGGATATGGACATAACTTGTCTGAAGCCGCTTGAATTTTCTGAGCCGTATGTATTTCGGTCGCACAGGGTCGGAGTCGTAGGGAATTTAATGAAATGCCCACCTAAAAGTCGAGTAATGCGGCTAACGTTCGAGCGTTCCCGGAGACAACTGAATTCAGGCTGGCACTTTGGCAACCGGGCTCTTTCGGATACGGTTGTGGAACTCGGGCTAGACCGCTACATTCGTTCCGATATTTGTAACGCTGACATGTGGTTCGATGGAGTGAGACAGTTTGTAGAAAATGACTCACCTATTCCCAGTGAGCTGTACGTAATTCACTGGATAAATGAATTCTGGCGAACCTTAACTGTGAGTGGGGGCTACTATCGTGGGAAAAAAGTAGTTACCGACGTTCCAGATAAAGACAATCCGAAGCCAGGTAGCACATTGAGCAAGCTGTATGAACAATATAGCCTCTAACATTCCGGTTCATCTTTTATTAGCTAGCTTGGCCCGAGGCGGGGCCGAGCGGATTGTATGCGAGACGTTAACGTCACTTGACGGCGATGGCTTTTCCGCAAATTTATTTTTGTTGTATGCGGCACATCCGTGTTATCAGTTACCCCCTACCCGAGAATTGAAGCTAATTGCTCCACCCAGCGACGGCGACCGGGAGCATGCCCTGAAAAGGGTCGTTGAGCGAGTACTTGATTCGGGACAGAACCTTCTCATTACACATTTAATTCGGTCGCATGAACTAGAAATTCTATGGCATCAGGGATTGCGCACCGTCCCAGTCATTCATAATACCTTCCAAGGTTGGCAAGACGATCCCGTAGTGTTCGCTCACCCCCTTGTTCCTTTTGTGGCTGCCACTTCATTGGCCGTGGCGCATGAGCTTCGCGAGGCGCAGTGTCCCAAACCAATCGTCGTCGTACGACATGAGCTCCAGCAATGGTTTAACTCGGGCGACATGCAGCAAGATAGGCGACGTATTAGAACAGAATATGGTATAGGTGAGCGGGAGTTCGTGGTGGGAATGGTTGGGAATTTCAAGGCCCAGAAAGCGTACCCACGCGCCGTTAGAGTCCTCGAGCGTCTTCGGCGACTTGGACCGGCCCGCCTCTTGATTGTGGGATCGTGGGACCATTCGTATGGGTATGGAGGGAGAACATACGAGGCGACCTGCAGGCTTGCGCAGGATCTTGGAGTATCGCAGGATCTGATCGTTGTGGGATCTGTCGACGATGTTAAACCTTTCTATGCTGCGTTTGATGCGTTTCTCAATACGAGTATTTTTGAAGGGTTGAGTATAGCCATGCTCGAGGCTCAGCAGTCTGGCTGCCCGATTGTCACAGCGGATGTTGGGGGAAATAAGGAGAGTCTCGGCTCTAATTCTGCAGTCGTTGACGATGTCGGCGATATTCAGGACTATGTGGAAGCACTTAGATCTGTCCGGCATCGCCGCACGCCACCACTTCGTAAACCTGCGTACTCATCGCTGATTCCAAGATTGTGGCGACAACTCGCGCTCTACAGCACTCCCGCCGATGGCGAGCGCGTATTGTTTGTAACAGACAGCCTCAATAACGGAGGGGCAACACACTCACTTGTGAGATTGTTAACTCGGCTTCCGGATAAGAGTCGAGTGGTCTTGTGTGTCTTGGGGCGAACGCTCAACGACTTCCTGTTTGAAGAGCTGAAGAAAGCTTCGATTCAGATGATTCAGTTTAAGGCTCCCGTAGGCGTAGTGGATTGTGTAGAACGAGTACTAGAGAGTATGCATGGATGTGATGCTGGGACGCTTTGTTTTTGGAATGTGGACAGTTGCGTCAAGCTTCTTGTGACTAAGGTTCTGAGCGCCGCTAAAACTAAAATAGTTGACGTCAGCCCGGGTCCTTGCATCTTCGAGCAAATGAAAGCTGCTGAAACCTTCCAGCATCGTATCGCTTTTAGTACGAGAGAGTATTTTATGCGGCTCGATCGCTTCGTCGCGAAGTATGACGGTGGCGTGCCTACGCCAGAATACGACGTGCCCACCAACAAAATCTTGGTAATACGTAACGGTGTACCGTGCGCTCCAGAGAACGAGCAAACTCCGCTGTTCGCCGGCTTCGCCGAAGCGTTCCGACTTATCACCTGCGGTAGGCTGGTTCCGGAAAAAAGGGTAGAACTTATTATCGACTCCGCGGCAGAGGTTGCGAAGCAACTACCTGAAATCTCTTTGACAGTTGTAGGCGCCGCGGAAAGAGCCCATGACAACTATGCGGAGTCGTTGGCGCGTCACGCAGGGAGACAGTCTTTTCACAATACCTGGTTTGCAGGACTGCAGCCGCGGGTGTCGCCCTATCTGAATGCTGCCAGGATATTTGTTACTGCTTCGACCGTGGAGGGTTGCTCAAATGCGGTTCTAGAGGCAATGTCCGCACGCCTTCCGGTGGTGGCAACGTCTAATACTGCCATCGTTGAACAGGTAGCGGATGGAGTAACAGGTTTTATTGTCAATGCCAATGGCTCGACGGGTCTCGCGGAAAAGATTTCGCTTCTTCTTAGGAACCCGGACATGGCTCATTCTTTCGGGGTGGCCGGGCGCCGACGCGTGATTGAGAACTTCGGGATTGATCGCATGGTCAAAGAGTATGCGAACGCTCTGGGGATGTGATTAAAAAATACGAGAGGAGCTACACTCCGTGCCTAAGCTCAGAATTCAACTGCCGAAGGATCGAAACTATACTGGGGTGCTCCGGGTAGAGGATGACCTTGGGAGGTCGCTAGCCGGACCTTTTGTCGTTTGCGGTCGAGCTAATGATTTAGCCTCAAGCGAACATGGAAATCCGCGTCGGTTGCAGGCGCTCCCGTATGGAGACTCGCCGCTTGGGGGGTATCGCGTAGCGCGGATCGTTAGCACGGGGCGGGGTTCGCAGTTTGATGCTAGCCAGTTTGGGAAGGCCGGAATTATTGTGCTGGAACCGATGTCTGGCGAGGCTGCGATTGCCGAAGCTAATGGACGTTGGTACATAGGAATTCACGGAGGTACACCCGGCACGCGCGATCGGCTTAGGAGCACCAACGGATGTATACGCATGCGGGACGAGGATGTCGCAGCAGTGATTGCTGCGATTGCTGGATTCACTGATGTCAGCTGCGAGTGCTCCGAAATTAGTAGTAACGCGACGTCTCTATTGGTCACAATCGATCCCGATTATGACGAAGGCGACCCGATCTCACTGCCAGTGCAAGAGCAAATGCGAATTGGCTTCCGCGCCGAAGCAGCACCGAGGCGTCCTGCGTTACAACCGATGCGGGAAAGGCTGATCGGGGCCCTCGATCAGGGTTACACATCGCCCAGTCCGTCAAGTGGACCGAGTCCGAGTTCATCGCCTGCACCCTCGACTAGTCCATCCCCGTCGAGAAGCCCATCTCCATCCGCTAGTCCCTCCCCCTCGCCGAGTCCATCCCCCGCGCCGAGTCCATCTCCTTCGCCGAGTCCATCTCCTTCGCCGAGCCCATCTCCCTCGCCGAGTCCATCTCCCTCGCCGAGTCCATCTCCTTCGCCGAGCCCATCTCCCTCGCCGAGTCCATCTCCCTCGCCGAGCCCATCTCCCTCGCCGAGCCCATCTCCCTCGCCGAGCCCATCTCCCTCGCCGAGCCCATCTCCCTCGCCGAGCCCATCTCCCTCGCCGAGCCCATCTCCCTCGCCGAGTCCATCTCCCTCGCCGAGTCCATCTCCCTCGCCGAGTCCATCTCCCTCGCCGAGTCCATCTCCCTCGCCGAGTCCATCTCCCTCGAGTTCCAGCTCGTCCAAATCAAGCTCGTCTAAATCAAGCTCGTCTAAATCAAGCTCATCTAAATCAAGCTCATCTAAATCAAGCTCTTCTAAGTCCAGCTCGTCCAAGTCAAGCTCTTCTAGCTCCAGCTCGACGCCTTGTAGCATAACTTCGCAGACTATTGCGACTTCACTGCCGAATCGAGCGAGAACACGAATTGGCGTGGGTGAAGCAGTTGTACTAACCTGCTCTACGAGCGCTACTTGGACCAAGACAGGTAATGGCACGCTGTCGGGAACGAGCGGTGTTTCCGTCACGTTCACAGCGGCCGATCGAGCCGGGACTGTGGTGATCCACGCGAAGACAGCGGCCGGGTCTACATGTAGTCTGACATTTACAGTGGTGGAACCTTCGGGGATCATCATGCGGCGCAAAGGCGGCCTGCGTCATGCCAAGGACCGCCCTGATTCAGGGATGCAGACCGAAATTTACCTCGTGCCAGCGGACGTTTCGTTCCAAAACGTTCAATATCGCGAAGTTGATGTTCCTTCGGTCGCAAACGGTGTTTACGCACCGTTCAATGGTGTCGGTCATGACCCGCATCCAGCGACGCTCACCGTTGATGGTGTAGTGGCAGGGCTCGGCTCGAAAGCGAACGCGATCGATAATATCTACTCCGGAGATCCGGGTACGTCTTCTCCTTTTGCGCCGGGTTCCATAACATTCAATATCCCGTACGAGTTCAAGGTAGGCAGCGGAGCTTTTAAACGGTTTGCGACGGTCCCTCAGCTCAGTTCTCTTGCCGCAGATCAAATCACGCTGGCGTCCTCGAAGGCGGGTGCGTCCGTTACTTGTCATGTGGCAGATCCAACATCGACGCCGTGACTAAATGAGAGAAAGAAAAGCTGTGCGGGTCCAGTGCGCTTCGATGTTCGTGGTAACGTATTTTGTTTTTGTCCTCGCCGCGTTGGCGATGGATTCAGAGGAGAGATCAATGGCTGAACATATTCGGGTAGCGCAACAGAGATTGGAGGAATTTGAGCGCACGCATTCGCTCGAAACCCTTAGCCACGCCGTCCAAGCACTCGAAGGAATCGAACAGACAGAACCATTACAGACGCCTCCGCCTGAGGTGCGTTCGCGAGGTACGCTCGCCTGGGTGACGCTTTTTCGCCATATCGATCAATATCTGGATCCGAATTTTGATCCCAGTGATGTACCTAGTGTTAATGTCATTCCTCCGGCAACTTCTAAAGGTGTTAAATATCCGTCGGGCGTTGATCCGAACGCGATCCCAGACTCGAAGGCTCGGACGAAATACATCGAGATGCTAAATCAGAACCGCGCTAAATTAGAACACTATAATTTTCAGCATCGTTTGGGATTAGTGAATCAACGTGCACTGGAGGGATTTCATCAATACACTAAGCATTCCTTCGCCCCAGGTGGGGCGGGCTCGGCAGAGCTTCGTCGGATTCTGGACGGGTCGCCATTAGGAACTGCACGAAAACGAGAATTGGCTAAGCGGCTGTCCCCGTAGCCACTGATCGAGTCTTAACCCTAAGGTGAGTTCAAACGAAAGGGGAGACCTTTCGCCAACCGGCATGACCAAACTCAACATACAACTGCCGAAGGATCGAAACTATAGTGGCGTGCTCCGGGTAGATGATGACCTCGGCAGGTCACTGGCAGGACCTTTTCTGGTTTGCGGGCGAGCTAATGATTTAGCGTCAAGCGAACATGGAAATCCGTGCCGGCTGCAGGCGCTCCCGTATGGGGACACCCCGCTCGGGGGGTATCGGGTAGCGCGCATCGTTACCACGGGGCGAGGCTCGCAATTTGATGCTGGCCAATACGGAAACGCGGGGATTATCGTACTGGAGCCGATATCTGGTGAGGCTGCGATCGCTGAAGCTAACGGTCGTCGGTATATAGGAATTCACGGCGGTATGCCCGGCACACGCGGCCGGCTAAGGAGCACTAACGGATCTGTGCGCATAGCCGACGATGATTTGGCAGCGGTAATTTTGGCAATTGCCGGATCCGCAAGTGTCACCTGCGACTGTTCCGAAACTAGTAGTGATGCGACATCTGTATTAGTCACAATCGATCCCGATTACGACGAAGGCGATCCGATCTCGTTAGGTCCGATTCAGAACCACGGACACGATAATATGGCCGGACCGTTCGGTTCGCCCTGGAACGGCATCAGGATGCCGGGCTTCATAACGTCTGCAGCGAGAGCAACACGCAGCGGTCTTTTGCAACCGTCAGATCTATATCAGCGTTCGAGACCAATTACGAGTGGCCTAAGGCACAAGCTCGCACAGGCGCACGACGGCCATCAATTGGCAGCTGAGAACTTTGGGCTGGAGCCGAAAAATATTTTGAGCGAGTTCGCAGGTGAATCGCCATGACCGCAAAGCGAAAACTACTTCTCAAGAACTACCAAAGCCCCGGCGATATCGTAATGCTTACTGCAGCAGTGCGCGATCTTCACGCGTGTTACCCCGGGCAGTTTCTCACTGGAGTGTCAACAACGGCACCGTGCCTTTGGGACTACAATCCATTCGTTTCACCACTAAACGAAGCAGAGTCAAACGTCACTGTCATAGATTGTCACTATCCCCTGATCCATCAAAGCGACGATACACCGTACCATTTCGTCTGGGGCTTCATTCACTACCTCAATGACATTCTGAATCTCAAAATTAAGCCCACGCGTCATGGCGGCGACATACATATCTCAAAAGAGGAGACATTGAGCCCATCACAGATACACGAGCTCACCGGCGATGACACGCCGTTTTGGATTATTGCCGCCGGTGGTAAATATGATTTCACTATCAAGTGGTGGGACATCAAACGCTATCAAGAGGTGATTGACTATTTCCGAGGGAGAATTCAGTTTGTACAAGTTGGCGAAATAGGTCACTATCATCCTCAACTTCGGGGCGTCATCGATCTGCGCGGAAAGACCGACACACGCCACCTAGTTCGACTTTTGTATCACTCATGTGGGGTTGTCTGCGGAGTGACATTCCTGATGCATCTTGCAGCGGCAGTTCCGGTAAGGCGCGACCGCCCGCCCAATCGTGCAGCAGTCGTAGTTGCCGGAGGTCGTGAACCGACACGGTGGGAGGCATATCCGCATCACCAATTCCTTCATACAGTAGGCAGTTTACCGTGCTGCGAGACAAGCGCTTGTTGGAAGTCGAGAACTGTTCCAATTGGTGACTACAGCGAACATGACGATCCGAGAAATCTTTGCGTGGATGTCGTCAATGATCTGCCACGGTGTATGGCTATGATTTCGGCACAGGACGTTATTCGACGAATCGAAATGTACTTTGAGGGAGGAAATTGTTCTTACCTTTCTTCACAGCAATATCAAGCCGCCAGTCGAGCATGCGAATCATGAGGTGCAACAAGTGT
This sequence comes from Tunturiibacter lichenicola, assembly GCF_051013355.1. Taxonomy (GTDB): domain Bacteria; phylum Acidobacteriota; class Terriglobia; order Terriglobales; family Acidobacteriaceae; genus Edaphobacter; species Edaphobacter lichenicola_F. Next base: position 4,961,119 of record NZ_CP132944.1, read on the forward strand.
GAAGCCGCACAAACTAATTTTGAGGTGTATGTTCCCGGCCGGTGCCATCCTCATGCTTACGGCGGCGGTGCGTGACCTGCACATGGCTTTCCCCCTACGATATCTGACAGATGTGCGCACGAGTACGCCTGGGATTTGGCTAAACAATCCATGGATTACGCCACTCCGAGACGATGACCCTGAGGTGCAATTTATCGATTGCGACTACCCACTAATTTACAGGTCGAATTTTGTGCCATACCACTTCATGCATGCATTGATCGATCGCCTGGGTGACCGACTAGGGGCGGCGTTTGGACCTACACACTACGGCGGTGACGTGCACATCTCACCGCAGGAAGCGGAGTATATGTCTCAGGTTGAGGAGAAAATAGGTGAGGACATCCCCTTTTGGATAATTGCGCCGGGATGGAATTCGACATTTACTGTAAAACACTGGAGCGCTGCGCGCTATCAGGACGTTATCAACGCCTTCAAAGATCGCGTGTTGTTCGTCCAGGTTGGCCGCGACGGGACCCGTCATCCACGTCTATCGAGCGTACTCGACCTCACGGGGCAGACTAACCTGCGTCAACTCATTCGGCTGGTATATCGTTCACAGGGTGTACTCTGCCCAGTGAACCTCGTCATGCATCTTTCAGCGGCTGTGAAAACAACCTCGGGCCACTATGGTCGCCCGAGTGTTGTCGTTGCCGGCGGTCGGGAGCCACCGCAATGGGAAATGTATCCAAATCATCAGTACCTGCATACTGTCGGCGCTCTAAGCTGCTGTGCGGAGGGTGGTTGTTGGAGGGCTCGGACATTTGCAACTGGAGACGGCACCGCGTACGATCGGCCAAATCGGCTATGTGTAAACAGAGTTGAACAATTGCCGCGTTGTCTTCATATTATTCGTTCAACGGATGTCATCAGGGCAATCGAGCGATACTTCGACGGAGGCGTTGTAAAGTATCTCAAACCTGGTGAGATTGCCGTCTGCGATTCGGCTGTCCGCTCTCATCTGTCTATGTGAGAAGTATGATTTTTGGAGAGGACTGGTATGGAGCCAGAAATTCTAAACGCTTACAACGCCACTCGTGATTTTGAGCTGAAGGCGTTTCAATCTATGTGCTACGCGCCACATACATCGCTTTACTTCAGTATGGACGGTAGCGTCAGAGTGTGTTGCCACAACTGGTCGCACCCTGTAGGAAATATATCGGTAGAAACCCTTGGAGCGATATGGAAGGGGCAAGCGGTAAAAGATATCAGAAGGGCACTAGAGCAGAGCAGCTTCGCCGTTGGTTGCCAGTACTGCGAGTGGCAGATGGCGACTGGCGAGTTCATCAACTTGTCGATGCAGAAATGGGATGCGTTGCCTGTGCATGCTAAGGATCCCGCTTGGCCTCTTCAGATGGAATTCTCCATAGGCAACACTTGCAATCTCGAGTGCGTTATGTGCGACGGAAAAGCATCGTCAGCAATCCGGGCGCACCGCGAAAAGCTGCCTCCAATTGTTAGTCCCTATTCTGACTCATTCTTCGAAGAACTGCGTTCGTACCTGCCACACTTGAAAAAAGCACGTTTTCTCGGAGGCGAGCCCTTTCTCCAAAAAGAATGTTTTCGGATATGGAACATGCTGATCGAAGATGATGTCACGTTGCCGTGTCACATTACCACTAATGGCACACAGTTCAATAAACGGGTTGAAGGTACTCTTGAGCAGATACCGTGTAGCATTTCTATTTCGCTTGACGGGTATAGGAAGAAAACGATCGAGGCCATTCGGGTGAACGCAAAATACGACGTTCTGATGAAAAACGTGAGCGCATTCCGAGAATACACACGCCAGAAGAGAACAGGTTTCGGTCTAACGTACTGTCTCATGCGGCCCAACTGGGAGGAATTCGGCGACTTTTGCTTATTCGCAGATAGCCTGGGATGCCACGTGTTCGTTAACGCGGTGCGACGACCTTCGCACCTTAGCCTCTACACGCTCAAGCAGGATGAACTCGCACGAATAGCTGACTCGCTTGATCGGCAAGCTCTACAACTGCTACCACAGTTGAATCAGAATCGGGCAACCTGGGCGGGAGAGGTCGAACGTATCCGTCGACGGGCTACCGGCCGCTCGCCAATGATTGACTGGGTTGAGATCAAGCTGGGTAAAACATGAGAGGCACAGCGAAGGTTTTCGCATATGTGATTGCCGGTGAATCCCAGGTGCCGCGTCTAAATCAATCGCTGCAGTTTCTGAAACACTTTGTCCGGTGCGATATTGTCGTCATTGCAAGTCGTTGCACGTCGGATATCGACCATGACCAAGTGCTACGGCCCTACGTCGAGCCGCATTTCGACGACCATCAAGCTAGTATCCTCCTGAAAACGGGCATTCATCGCGTACTTGGTAAAGTATCGGGGCAGTACTGCTACATCGATAGCGACGTAATTGCAGTAAGCTCCGAGTGTGAAGAAATATTCAGTAGGAAAGCCGGGCCTGTCACTTTTGCTGCGGATCACGCTCGACTCGATCGTTTCAGTAGATACGCAGTCCGCTGTGCCTGCCAGCGGGGCGAATGTGAACATTTAACGCAAGCCATAGCTGAGAAGTTCAACATCCAGGTTCTCGATTCAAAATGGCAACATTGGAACGGAGGAGTATTTCTTTTCGACTCTGAATCAACAGATTTTCTTGATACATGGACCGACCTTACTCGATCGGTGTTTCAAGATTCCTTCTGGCGGACTCGTGACCAAGGGACACTTGTTGCATCTGTTTGGCGTCACGGATTGCAGCATCAGGCGTTGCTCGATCGCAGATTCAACTACATTGTCGACCCGTGGCAGAATGTGAGCGATCAGGCCAGAATGGGAAAGTCTCCTGCTTCTTACACGGTTGATCGCACCTATTCTCTCAAGGGCGGGTCGGGCCTTGCACATCCCGTTTTATTGCACATGATTAACGGAGCGCCTGGAACCGTCGGTTGGAAAAACTGGGATGACGCCGTCGAACTCCTATCAGAGGCGAAGGGCGCTTGCACGAATTCGTAACGACAAGATCGTCCACTGATCGGACCCGAACTATTTTGACATGCTAATCTCGCCTAAAATCTGCCGTTGGAAAAGCGGGAAAGGATCAACGACATTGCCAGTCAAACCGCGGTAAATATCCCGTGGATTGGAATCGAAGGGTAAACCAGCCAGAATGATTTGGTGCCAGCCAAAACCCATTTGGCGCAGGAAAGAAAAAAACAACATGACGCACCCGTTCGCGGCGAGGTTTTGAGCGTCTGGAGGAACCTCATTGATGTAGTCATATAACGGCGAAGCATAGTACCATGCCTGCTCCAAAGGCTCGAATAGGTCTATGGCGGCGGGATAAAAATCGCGAGCAATTGAAAGACAAAGACTCTGCCCCAAACAGGACTTATTCGTCCAGCTTAGAAGCGAGGAACCGAACAATTGTACTGCCAGTGCAGCTACAGACGCGCAGAACGTCTGCAGAGATAGAGGTAGGTCCGAATCATTTCGCGGCGCAACGCATTGAAAAATGGTTTCGGAGCAGTCTTGATACGTGGCGACTCCCACAGTCTCAGGCCCCGCTCGCATAGGACAATCGAGGCTTACGTGGAGCGTTATTTTGCGTGCTTGGTTTGCCACAAACGGCGGAAAGACTCCTTCGATCGTGTTGAAGTCACGCTCGCATGACGACCGGACTGCTTGTTCAATAATGGTGCGGATCGAACCCACGCTGTCATCGAATTGGAGGTCAAAGTGGAGCATGACCCAATTCTAAATCGATGCTCCGAATGTACGGGTACCCAGACGTTCATAAGAGTGGAATGACCTTTGATTGATCCAGCGCACAAACATCGTAGGATCTTTTCGCGCTTTTTCTGTCGGGTATTGGCGTAAGAGTAGCTGCAACAAGAACCAATCACCGTAGTCTAGAGACCAGGAATCCGTTATGTACTTGCCGAGAAGCTCAGGTTTAGGAAGATGCCCAGACACAACAACTGGAATAACAAGATCAGGATGGCCGCTATACCAGCTCCGCCCATAAGCCCACGTGGGTTTTCGGAACATTAATCTCGCCTCTAAGAGAACAGTGGAATTGCAGCCAATAACGCCATGAGAGTTTTCGATGAGAGGGCGGAGCGGCGTTGACCGGTCGAGGATTATTGTGTTCGGGAGGCAATCGTATAAATGTGTGCGCGAGATACCGTCAGGTACGGGATGATCTTTGATGACTAATTGATATGCTTTCGGCAGCAATTGGCGAGTCCAGAGTAAGACTTCAAACCAATCTGGCAAATTCAGATCGTGTTTGTTAACCCGGTCGCTAATAAGTTGAAGAGGCCAAAAGACGAACGGTTTGAAAACGCCCTTGGGAAGGGTGCCACTGGGGGCTGACAAGTACTCATTGCGAAAAGCCGACATACTAAACCGTTGCTTGTCGGTAATACCGCGGAACTTGGTCTGGCACAGAGACGATTCCCACGCGTAACCTACGGGATCTGCATGAACAGTTGTGTAGTGGGGAAACCAACCGAATTCTCCGTAAACGCGATCGACGCCATGCTCGGAACAGAATTCAGCCAACTCTGTCGAACTTTCGAGGAGGTTGCCAATAATGAGAAGATCCGGAAGACCTTTTTTTTGCGCTAAACTTGCAAAGTCACGAGCGTTGCGAACGGCGCGTCCGTAAAGATTACAACCACCCGCAAGCTCATATAGCTCCTGAATATGTTTTGGATGCGTGTATGCAAACTTTTTTGGCGTGTTGAGTGAAGCGGTTTCTTTGTCCGCATTCAAAGACGCCATCATAAAATTGTAACTAAATCTGGTCCGTGCGCCGGGTAGCTACGCAATATCATTTCAACAACGTGCGTCGGAGTGATGATCTCCATGCACAGAGGAATCTTAAGTGATTCGCTGACCTGAATGGGTAGCTCACACCGGCTATCTATTCTCTGGCGGACGTGAGTTTCTTGACAGACATATCGCCAGCAACCTTTTTTTCTGCAACATCCAAGTTGGCCAATAACCGTTAACAGATTATGGTTTGGATACTGTATCAGGGATGGCGTTTCACGGCCGCCGACGAGAACAACGCATGATCTGTGTTTCTCATTCACTACCGGAACTGCCGCGGCCAGATGCATAGCAAACGTTATGGGACAAAGTACACCATCAGCGTGAAAAATGACTCCAATCAGCTTCCGGATGTCTGTTTGTCCAACCAAATTGCTAACTCCTTTTAATGCCAGATGCCAATCTGAGGCCGCTCCGCATTGCACGAAGTTAATTGTTGTTTTCAATTCGTCCACAACCTGCTGAAAATAAGCTGGATTCCACCATTTTGTGGTTGTGTCGTACTTGCCACCAGCGATGATTACCCAATATGGGCGGATGAGGTTCAATGAAGTTATAAAGCCGGGATCCCTTTCCTCTGCACTGAGGTAAACTTCCCCCCGCTTTTCCGTAACCGGGATGCGGACGCCGAGTTCTTCTCCGAGACTGTCGTGGTAGCGCGTTGTAAGATGGCGCGGGTGCATCTCTTCATGAGAATAAGGTGGATATCCGAGATCTATATATCGATGAGTCCTCGCTCTATCCACCCGGCCGATATATGGATTATGTTGCCAGATCTGCCTACACGTGGTGTCAACATCGGTAACGAAATGGTCAGGATATGCTAGATGTAGATCACGAATGGCAGAAGTAAGCATCAACAAGTCTCCGGGATACACCCTCGCACGCAACACAAGCTTCTGAGGGATACGCAACGGCCGGGGCAGCGGTTGGTCTTTGGTGTATCGGTTCGAGGTCTGGCGCATAGAACTCACAAACGAGATGTCGAGATAAGAGCGTTCCGACGGTTGATGTCTGCAGCTTCGCAAAGGCGTGTGTTGTAATCCTGTACCGCTTCAAGAAATGGAGTACCACCTAGAGACGACATTGCGGTAACTAACGCGCTGAGGTCCTTAGGCAGGCATCGCCCACGAAAACCTCGCTCTAGTGTTACTTGGGTATGCGATTCGCCAACGCGAGAATCTGCTAGCCACAGTTGCCGGAGATCATCGAAGTCAACCTCCATTGCTACAGCGATGTCAAAAAACTGATTTACAAATGCCACTTTGGTGGCCAGGAAACAATTTTCCATGTATTTACATAGCTCTGCCGTTTTTGATGAAGTGTGATAGTAGCGAATCGGTCGACTTAGACAGGTGTCAAAGAGTGCACACGTAAGGTCAAACACTGATCTTGGACCACCCACAATCAAGAATTCGGAATCGCCTTCTTCGTGCCACGGATGAAAACTACTTTCACCTAAGTATTCCGGGCTGAACGCCATTTCGCTATTCCCGGTCATCACTGAGAGTCGTTGAACCGTTCCGGGAATCACTGTCGAGCGGATAACAAGGGGACGACTAATCCAAGAAGTGCATTCTTCCACGATTGACAAGTCGCAGCCACGATCATTTGAAGGCGTCGGCACGCACAAAAAAACCAAATCGCAAGTATTTATTTTCATCCGCAATGAGAAATCGGAAAAACTTGGAATGAAGGGGTCAAAGATTACAGATTCGTGATCAGCACACAGTGACACCATTCGCCCGGTAGCTCTGCCAACAACTCCGTAACCGACGATACCTACCCTCATTTAAGAACACACTCTATCAAAGAAAGCTTCTACTCGCAATGAGGGCATGGTGATGAGATTCAAGTTCCCTAACTGTCCGGATCACCTATTAGGTGGTACTACCTATGTCTTAGGTGGATATTGAGAAACGTGCAAAATCACAGTTGACTTTGGCAAATCTGGCACAGTGAGCACGAATGCGTTTTTGCCCTTCAAAGGGAGAACAGGCGGCGAACAAAAGGTAGCATACGGCTGACGCTCGTAGACTCTGCCGGCTTAGTTAGCCCTTTGCATTCAATCCCGAAAACGGATCCCCTCCTCTTTCATTTGAACCTAGAATTATGAAGACTCCATCGCGGAGCGGTCATTTGAGCCACGTCGCCGCGAAGGCCGAGTAGACAAAAGCTCACTATAAAAGCATTCGAAAGGTGGCGCGAATACTCAGCTCTTTTCGCTTTATACAGGTAAAGCAATCGTCGACGAGATCCCGACCGGACAGTCACAACAGTACCTCACGAAGACTGCTTCCATGATCCACATGTGTTGGTTCTCAAAACTAGTTGACGGTAATTCAGTGATGAATCGCCGAGTCATTCATCGAGACTTCGAAAGTGTCCACTTGTCAGTTCGGCTCGACATGAGCCGAGGGGTGAATCGTTTGCTGCATTCCTCTTCTGAGCAAAATTTTCAATCAAATGGTTTAGGAAACGCTAACCGTGCTCTCGTCGCCGGGATACTGTGTCTTCAGCCATCCGGAAATTGCTCCGGTGACCAGTCCAACACCAGCTTACTCATAACCATCTTCCGCAACTTGCGGTTGCTGGCAAGAAGACACCTCTTGGGTCGTAGCCCCGACCCCCAGGCCTGGTTATCCGCATAGTGGGCGCTATAGGCCGCACGGCCGTCATGACGCGTGACGTTGCGGTGATCATCCGGGAAACGAAATGGTTCAGTTCGCAGCTCAAACTCACTGACTTCGTTATGGTCTGCTGGGCGGACGCTTAGTGGCGATTATTCCGGGAGCAACCGTTACCATGACCAATATCGATACCGGTACTTCGCAGTCCCGAACGACTGCCGGCGATGGCAGCTTCACCTTTCCGGCACTCGTGCGTGGTCACTACCGCATTGAGTCCGCTGCCAGCGGTTTTGCCGCCCAGAAGTAGGAGGCCGAGCTAAAGGTCCAGCAGCTGGACGGCATTGAGTTCAAACTGCCGGCGGGAGCCACCTCCACGACAATCGATGTCACGGACTCAGCCCCGATCGTCGATGTCTCGACCTCTTCAACCGGAGAGGTCATCGAAGGCCGCCAGGTTGTGGACCTCCCCCTCGGCCAGCGCAACTTCCTCCAGCTGGCCACGCTGACCCCCGGCGTGACCCGTGGCGCCTATGGATCTGACGCGTCAGGCATCAACGGTAACGTCGAGACACTGCGCTACGCAGATAGCGGCGGCGGTGCTGTGGTAGCCAACGGCCTGCGTCCACAGGCGAACAACTTTCTGCTCGACGGCGTGGACAACAACGAATCGCTGGTCAACGGCATCATCGTCTTTCCCTCGCCCGACTCCGTCCAGGAGTTTCGGGTTACCACGGCAGTCGCCCCGGCTGAATTCGGCCGTGCAGGCGGTGCTATCGTCAACACGTCGATCAAATCGGGTACCAACCAGATTCACGGAACAGTCTTCGGCTACTTCCGCGACCAGATCTTCGACGCCAGCCAGAACTACTTTGCTCCGACCATGCCGGTTCCTGCCTTCCAGAGGAAGCAGTTCGGCTTCGCTGCGGGCGGTCCTATCCTGAAAGACAAGCTTTTCATCTTCGGCGACTACCAGGCTCTGCGTCAGAAACAGCCACAGGACCAGGGATTCCAGACGGTTCCGACAGCATTGATGCGCCAAGTCAACTTTACAGAGCTGCTCGGGCGCGGCACAACCACCCTACCCGATGCCGGTCTGACCGGATGCAACACGGTAACGGCCGCGAGCGGGAACACGTACAGCACGCTGGGCACAGCTGCGCAGGCCACCTTCAACGGCAGCTCCGACAATAGCGGAATCTTCGATCCCGCGACCTGTAGGCAGTTTGCCGCTGGCGGAGTTACTAATGTCATTCCTACGGCTAGGTTGAATCCCGCCGCCGTTAACTACCTCAATGCCTACAACCTGCCCAACTCGACGGGTGTGATCAACAACTTCTTTGTGATCCGTCATAGCAATACGAACTACAACGACTTCAACGTTCGTCTCGACTATCACCTTTCGTCCAAAGACTCCTTGTTCGTCCGCTAGGCTACGTTCAGGACAACAACACCATCACCAGCCTCTTCACCAATCTCCCTGCGGGCTTCGTTTCGGGCAACAACGTTAATCATACTCGCGCCGTCGCGGGCGGATACACCCGCATCTTCACGCCAAACCTTCTCAACGAGTTCCACTTCGGTTACAACCGGCCCGAGTATGGCTACATCAATCCTCAGGACGGCGAGCCTGTATCGGCCAACCTCGGTATCGTGAATGCGAACCGCAGCCCCCTGCTGGGCGGCGGCGCGCTGATCGGCGGCGGCAGCACCGAGATCGCCTACACCGGTGATGGTGGTGCCTAACCAGGTTCCGCAGAAGAGCTATCAGTTTATCGATGCTGTGACGTATGTCCACGGTCCCCACACCTTCAAGGCGGGCGCCAACGTCATCCGTCGCGAAGTTGACTTCTTCAGGGCAACGACTCCAAAGGATCCTTTGTCACAGGCGGCGTCAACTTCCCCGGAACCGGTCGTTTCACCGGCTACGAGACCTCGGAGCTGCTTAGCGGCTTCACCGACTATGAGATCGGCGTAGCCAGCAGCTTTCTTCAAGACCTTCAACTACGAGACCGGCTACTTCGCACAGGATGATTAGAAGATGAACCGTCGTCTCACGTTGAATCTGGGCGTTCGTTATGACCTCTACACGAACCCGTACGAACAGAACAACAACCAGGCTAACTACGACATCGCGACTGGCCAACTGTTGTTCGCAGGTGTCAACGGCAACTCACGCTCCCTCGTCAACATGGACAAGAACAACGTACGAGCGGCGCTGTCAACGCGGGCATCGGCAACCGGGCTGATGTTATTAGCTTCCAGCATGCAGCTCGCGGCCTGGTCGGAGGGACAGCAATCGCAAATCGTCTCAACTACTTCACGGGCACCTTTGCTCTGCCACCAACTACCGTTGTGGGAGCCAATACGGTCTTCACACGCCCGGCAACGTGGCACGCAATCAGTTCTACGGTCCCGGATTCAACTCGACGGACTTTGGTCTCTTCAAGGACTTCGGCATCACGGAGCGGGTGAAGTTCCAGCTTCGCGCCCAGGCCTACAACATCTTCAACAATCCTGCGTTCACCAATCCGGACGGCCAGATCCACGATGGCGTGGCGAATCAGAGATGGGACCTACACCACCGGCTCAAACTCGAACAAGTTTGGCACCATCAACGGAACTCGCTCGCAGTCGCAGAGGCAACTTGAACTGGCTGCACGCATCAACTTCTAAATTGCAACAGAAAAAACGGGGTGGCACAGCAAAAAATACTTGCGGTGCCACCTCATTTCATTGCCACACTCAGTAATAGGTGAGCAATACGATGTTCGGGTACATTCGAGGCGCGGTAAGACAACTCATCATAAGTTCGTTGCTGCCTTTGGCTTGCTGTTTTGCGGCGCAGGCTCAGAACACCGTAAAGATATTGAAGATCGCCCCACCCAACTGGTGGGCTGCGATGCCGAAGCCGATGCTGCTTGTCGAAGGAGAGCACCTCGATCATCGCCTAGCACAGGGCGACTTCAAACCGTTGACGGATCCTCACGCACCGTGGCTCACCCAGCGCGATGTCACGCAAGGATGGCTCGCCGTGACCAACACTGCCCTCGAAAACTGCCAGGAAGTGACGTTCTTATTGGGAAGCGATCTCTCTCCTAAATTCGATGGCGATTCGCTCATCTTCACTCTTCAACCGAACGGCGCCGCTGTCTTAGAAGCGCAGTAAGCCGGATAAAGTCAAATGGATTGTCAAACAGTTTGCAGTACGTCTGCTCTACGATCTCGGCTTCCTTGCACGCCTGCGGCAACGTCTTGCCATTCGCTACTCCCACCTCAACCGCCGACCTGCCGCAGCAGGTTCACGATCTGCTCTGCTGTATGCTTTTTGCCTCGCGTCATACATAGCTCCTCTTGTTCCAGTTCTATCGCTTCTCAACTGGTACAAAGGGGCCGGGCAGACCATGATCTATGGATTACTACCAGCGCTACAAACTGCGCTTTAGGCGGCTCGCTTGGTTTTTGTCTCTTGAAGCGGGGTCAGTAGTGACAGGGGACTGCCACGTTCAGTGCTACACCGTACATCATCTACTAATCGCATAAGATCACCTCGATAAGACGGCACAAAAACAGGATCAAGCCATTCACTATAAATATGGTATCGATTTTTTTGACTGGCATGTACTCAATTGCTTCTGCTCAACGTGAGTGTGATGATGGTGGCTTTCTAATCGGAATCAAGCATTCGTAGCCGGGCTTCCTTCACAAAGCACCAAGCAACGGCCTGGACTCGTCCAGATCCGTCGAGCAGGTCAGCGCAACCGACATGACTTTTACGTTCACGAGCTCCCTCACAAAACGTTTGCGGCTTTTCTTGATACAGATTGACCTCTTTTCTCATCTATATTTCGATTTTGAGCTAGGGGCTTGCGTCAGACGTATGTTTGACCGGTGTCACGTCCACGCACTCGACTTCATCAATAGCTGCCGCCATCTGTTTTTCCTTAATGTGACTTCGCTTCAACGTCGCTGCGCAGGTTCGTAGAAGATGCTTTGGTACACGTCGCAGGAGATGAATTTGGAACTCTAACTCATGATTTCCGCAAGGACAGCTTCGCCATTTTCAATTGATGTCACCTCAATCAGATCAACGATGCGTCCCCACACGTTTCCTTAGTGAGGCACGTCTCTCAAAGTCGACTTGAGCTCAACCGCCCCAGGCCGACCAACTGAGCCTGCAAAGGCCACCTCTGTTCGTCGGACAAATCGGTTATGGCAAGCCCTGCGTGTTCTGAGCAGATCTATTCCGTTGCTTTCTTCCTCGCACCGTACCATGCTTTTTTTTCGAGCTCCTACATATCCTTGTCCTGTATGTTGGCGGCCATCCATCGCAACCAGTCGATCTCTTCCGCGCGCAGCTCGCCAAAAGTGCGAGGTCTTTCTCGGAGCCAAAGGATAGCGTCCTAGGTGAAATAATGGTCTTCGTAGACTGCAATTAGATCGTTGCCGATGACATCGTTCAGCAATCCGACATATGGTCTCCTTACAATTGAGTCAACCTCTTGTTACTGCTTCAGGTAAGCGATCAGGTCTCGTCGCTCTTTAGCCTTGGGAACGCTGAAGCTCATATTGTTTTCCGGAACCATCAAATCGGGATCGCTCAACCACCTCTCCAAAGTCGCATCGTTCCAAGTCACGCCAGAATTCTTCAAGTCCGCGGAATATGTAAATCCCGCGATGTTTCCGGCCTTTCTGCCATAGACTCCTGCCAACCTCGGTCCCTCGCGATCAACCGCCATCGCATGACAGCCTGTGCAACGCTTCTCGAACACAGCCTTACCTTGCACAGCATCGCCATCCCCAGCGAGAGTCGCCTCGCTCCCACTCGCGTTCTTGCCCAACATCGATAGTGCCTGCACATCGTTCTTGGAAAGCTTCGCGTCCCAGTGGAGCAACTGATACTGCAGCGGAGGCATGTCTCCGCTCTTCGCCTCTTCGAATATCTTCGCAGCCAAAACCTGCTGCCTATCCGCCGGCATCTGCTCCCAGTGTGAAAGGTCCATCTTTTTGCGTGCATCAATGATGTCGCGCTCAATCAGCCACGATCCTGGAGCGATTCGCGCATATACTGGCCAGCGAGTCTCGCTCGAGTGGCAGTCCGCACACTTGTTCACCAGTACCGACTTCGCGTCTGCGGGCATGGTCGCGCCCTCCAGCAGCGTGCCGAGTCCTTTCGCCGGCTCGACACGCGGATTCCCAAACGGATGAACATACCCTAAGGCCACTACTGCGGCTACGGTCAATGCCGCAGCAGTCCACGGGCGCATTAAACAGTCTCCGCCAGTGTCGAATCGACGACAGCCAAATGACTACGTCCTCGAACCATCTTGACCTTGGTCACTCCAAGGACACTTTCCAACTTACCCGCTGGAACCATCATCGGCCCTGGATTCGGCGCTGCTCCCGGTGCAGGCTGCGGAAACGCCGTCGCCATCGCCGTGTGGAAGGCCACATTGCCCTCGACCTTTTGCACCACCTGGTGGATGTGACCGTTCAGAACCGTCACCGAACCAAAGGGCTTCAGCATGGCCAGCGCCTGCTCTCCATCCTTCGTGCCCCATCCCCACTTCTCATAGACCATCCACAAAGGAATATGGGCGAAAACAACGATCGGAGTCGAGTGACTCAACCCGGCCAGGTCCGACTTCAGCCACTTCAATTGATCCTCGCCCATATTCCCCATCGCATCTACTTGCACGCAATTGTTAAGGCCTACAAAGTGGACGCCCTTGTGGTTATAGCTGTACCAGCCATTGCCCACGGTGCCCTTACCAAAACGCTGCTTGTACTGCGTACCATCGTCGATATAGTCGTGCTCCCCTGGCACATAGAACACCTCGTTCTTGAAGCCCTTAATAACCTGCGAGGCCGTATCGAATTCCGCTGCTTTCGAATTCTGCGTAATGTCGCCGGTGTGAAGCATGAAGTCAGGTGCCTTCACGCCCGCAGGCACAACATTGGCCCTATCGATGGCCTTCTTCAGCGTCCCGGTCACATCTGGGTTTGCGCCCTTGTTGAATCCGATGTGGCAATCGCTGATTTGCACGAACGAAAAATCCTCTACCTTCCCAACTCCGGTCCCACCACCCTTCATCGTCTGCGCCAAGAGCTTCGAGGTCGGCACACCGCCAACCATAGACCACAGCAGCCCTGTGCCGGCCCATGCCATGCACCCCAGAAAATTGCGCCGGTCGATGCCATCGCCCACGGGCTCCGTAACACCTTCGTTCTCCTGTACTACGTCGTCTTCCTTGAACTGATTCATATCAATCTCCATCTGATTTTGATTGCCTCTATCGTCTAAAACTGGCAACGCGAGCTTTTATTCCACCCGTTAGAAGAAATTGCGCTGAATAATCCAGCAGCAATTTGGTTACAGAAATGCGGCCCACAGACTTCGGTTCAGCGAGAGGTTTGACCCGTACGTGTCGCAGCCATCCTTGGCCTTTCCGCGTTGCCGGTTGCTCGACCGCCCCTATCAGACGCTAATCACGAGCCCTTACCTTCGCCGACGAACGCCGGTGGTCGTATTCCGGGACAACGGGCATGACGGTCAGGTTCACGGTAGTGGTTCGACGGCCTGGGACAGCCGCTGAAGTATACGTGGAGCTTCGGGACCGAACGACCGGGACCTACGTAAGTCCGACCATACCTATGTTGGCATCGGTACGTATCGCAGGGTTAACTTTGCAGCAAACTTTGATGTGCTCCGGTTCACGGCTGGAACGACGGCAGTTGCGCCCCCTACCACCGTCCACTGAGTTTCGCAGCTGAGCTCGGATGGCCCCATACAATGGCCTTTGCTTATCTTCGCTTCTTTAATTGAATAACCGCCGACTTTGACATTCAATCTTAGAAAAGCCCCAAAAAGCATGGAATGAATCTGTCTCATCTCCGTTTTAGGAGGTATGTGATGCCAGACTCTTCTTTAATCGGAGGTTCGACCGTGCGCTTCGGCGCCATTCTTGATCTTGCCCTAGTGCTCAGGCATTCGCGGCTGCCGCAGCTGTTGGAGGTCTAGGCGGGCTTGCCCAGATCGGCAACAACGGCAGTGTCCTCTCTCCATCGACAGAGATACGGAATGGTATCTCCGCGCTATCGGCGAATGAGGGCGAACAGATCCTGAATCACTTTCTGAATCGCTTGCCCATTATTACGCTCAAGGAAGGCTCACGTGCCCGCGTGTACATCGGCACGGACATTCTGATTCCGTCCTATGCGGAACATCGCGTTGATCCGACCCTGTAGCGGCTTTCTGGAGAACACCATGAAGGACGACGCCCTGAAGGTAAAAATTTCAACCGTCCTAACCCTGGCCACAATCCTTGTTGTCGGGCTTGCTCATTCGCGTGCCGCCGAAGCGCTGGCAGGCGTAGCGAACTGCGTTGAGCTGGCTGGCGATGTGATGGGGTTTTTTCACAGGGTGCCGACAGGCTTCACCGAGCTTTCGGAGCGGATGGACCCCACCTGCTCTGAGTGCAACCAACTCTAACCCATCAGGAGTCGTTATGAAGTTCAATCTGAAAAATCGAAAGAAGTACCTGATCGCAGGCGGACTCTTGCTTGCGACGGCTACGCCGAGCTTTGCGCTCTTCGGTACTGGCGATATCGTCTTCGATCCGACGAGCTACGCCAGTCTCGTTTCCCAACTCACTACTCTTGAGTCGCAATACAACATGCTCAAGAACAACGTCGTTCATTTCTCGTTCAAGCAGCAGTGGCAGACGACGCTCAATGCGCTCAAGAACGCGAACGTCGCGAACATGTTTGGCGAGACGGCAGGCGTCAACATTGCTCTCAACAGTAATTCTCAAAGTGCATCGTTGACGGCCTGGAAGACGGCGACCGTGCCGGTCAGCTCTGGGACGAGCAGTTATTTGCAGGGGCAGACGGTCGGCAACAGTGCGCAGCTTTCGCAGCTTGCCCTGATCGAGATGTCCGATTCGGTCTCACCGGACTGCCTTACAGCAGTTGGGCAATACCGGGCCGCTCGCAGCCAAAACGGAACCGCCAATACCTCTCTCACACAGCAGCAGTTCGATACCACGTCGGCGACGAACAGTGAGGTGCAGCAGTTGAACCTTCTGAATGCCGCTCAGGCCCAACAGCTGACCGAGATGCAGTCCCAGGCCGCCATGCATGTCTACCTCGCTTCTCAAATGACCGTGGCGAACATGCAGCAGCGGAATGCGGCAGCCGCCGACCTGAACACGGCGGCTGCTGTCCAACAGCAACGGTCGGTGAACGATACGAGCGCCGCCAATGAAGGCAGCACTTGGACGACCTACCTTCCCTGATTCGGAGAACAAATGCTGAACGCAATCAATACGAAGATTCTCCTTGCAATCCTTGCGGCACTGACCGTTATTGGCGGTGCCGTGCTTTATCAACGTGACCAAACGGCGAAGGCCGCCGCATCCGCAGCTAAGGCCGCTGCAATTCTCCAGCAACAGAAGAAAGAAGCTGATGAACAGAAGGAACGAGACGAAGCATTCCGGAAACAGGTCGAGGCGGACAAGAAACGTCACAAATCCGCAGCAGCTCACGAAGGCAAGACCTGGAAGACTTATATCCCCTAAACCCAGAGAGAGACACCGTCATGGCTTCCATTGTGTTGTTAGCACAGGCACTTCCGAGCGCAAGTTCAGGCGTCGATTGGCTGTACCAGTTCACCAACGACCTGACTAATCTCACAACGCAGAATGGTGGCGCACTCATACACCGACCTCAACTACAGTCCGCGCGAAGGCGAGGTGCGGACATACCTGACCGATTGGGCAAACTATAGCTACACCGTCAGCCGGGACACCATCGCCAAGAAGTACCCGCTCAACTACTACTTCTTGTCTCAAAATCTGGCCGCGCAGTTGATGGGCCAGGACAATCAGAATAACCTTGTCTCGCAGGTCGTCGGTGGACAGATCGAGCAGAGCGATGTGGAGGTCAAGAACGTCACGATCACGACCATGTCGGAGGAGACGGTTCAGAATGCAACCATCTCCCGCGGGACGGCGCTTGTCACCATCGACAAGCTCTATTCGCCCCGCAACTCTCACGACCCGAGGACGGAACATTGGCTGCTGAGTGTCACCTATTATCTGAACCCCAAGCAGGTGAGCGACCAGGCACGCGTCTTCCCACAGTTCGAGACGATCAATCCCCTGGGTTTGACCATCACCGAGTTCCACGAGAACCGGATGTCCGTCGATCCCATTGCACCCGGTTCCAGCGCGCCGGTTGCTTCGCTCACACGTATCGTTCGTGGGGATGAGACCGGAGCTCCGATGAAGGTGCAGCAGGAATTGATGCGACACGCTTCTATCCAAACGACGATGAACGTCTATGGACAAGCAATGTCGTCCTCGAAGCGGGAAGCGAACGGGAAGGTCGTGGAGATGGTGCTCAAGCCGTTGAAAGCGAGCGCCTGAGACCCAGATTTTCTTATTGGGAGATATTAGGAGCCGATCGGCTTTTTACGACTCCTAGAAGTTGTTGATTAGATTGGTTGCGGGGGTAGGATTTGAACCTACGACCTTTGGGTTATGAGTTCTGAAAGCTAGGCACCGGCAAGCGTCGAGAATCGCCGACATGCACCACCGGGCACCGAGAGCGATCCCCGGGAAACTTGCTGGAACCGGGAAACTGGGTTCGACCGACAACCGTTATTTTGTTCGCTCAAGACACGGCATCTCTAGTGGGATCTCCCTTTCAGGTAGGCGGATCAACCCTGGGCTTGGCTTTCACTTTTCCCTACCGATGTTGAGGCCATTAGGAAGGACAAGCGATACCGTTCCATTTGGATCCATGAGGTAGCTGACGTCACGTGTCAATTGTGTCAGCTGTCTGTATAGGAAGAGACGATCTCTGATTTGCGTCAGAGGAAAACGAGATTCCTGTGTAGTTATGCCGAACTCAAGGATAAATGTTCATGTAGTGCTGCTGCCCTCAGCGCTGATAGCGAAAAGGATGCCACGGCATTTAATAACAAGATCTACCCGCCTTACTTGGGCAAGTTGAATTGTAAGACCAGGCTGAAGTCATCGCCGATGAAGTCCTTCAGAGAAGGACCTGACGTCACCCGGCCCAATCGTTCGTTTTTACCGATAACACCGTTTTATCGTTATCTAACCGCCGTCACTAGGTCCCGTTTGAAGTACTTCCGTGCGAAGAGCTGGGATGAAGTCAGTTGAACGTGGAGGCTCAAAACCCTTCATGCGTAGAACAAGGGCAATCTGTCCCCTGTGGTGCGCCCCATGCAGAAATACCTCTTGAAGAACTTCACTGAAAGGGTTGAAGCGGTTTTCTCCGTCGCTGCTCTCGTATCGCACCTGCGCATCCATTGCAGTGCAATTGGAAAGCCTCAACCAGCGGTCCCGTAGCCGTCTTAGTTCCGCCTCCAGTTCGGGAGCTGTGAGCGTTGGCCACGGATCAAGTTTCTCAGCCATGGCCTCAACCCTAGCCGCCCAGAAGCGGCTGATTGAGACGATATGCGCAACGAGGGAAAGAGCTTCGGGTAGATCGTGAGACGCTGCGACGATTGCCTCCAAGCTCTGCGAATTTGCCCAATGCTCGAATCTGATTTGCTGTTGGGGTGAGGCCATGACACAGCATAGCTTTTGAATGTTGAGACTGGAAAGCCGCATTTCGGCAACTTCGTCACGAAGTTACCGAAATGTATGGTCCGCCGACTGACTGCAAGGGAAAAGTGTTGGGATGAAGAAAGTCTGCGTCAATGTATTCGTCAATAAGGGCGAAGGCTCTGTCAAGGGCAAAGGTTTCCTGCCCGCTGCTTGAAGCAACGCTCGGAGTCAGAGCTTAGAGACCAGAGTCCGAGCGGATCCCTTTATCGAATCATCTTGGGTGGAACGTTCTCCACCAACCATCAATTCGGTCACGACTGCGACCATGATTGCTTATTCGGACACCCAATCTTTATTGGGTGCGAGGGCGCCTACTCAGCCTGTCGGTCTGGCTTGCGCTGACCAGAATACATTTCAGGCTACCCTCGATGAAAGAACCTGTGGATAACGGTGTCTGTGTAAGAAGCATCCAATACATCCGTATCGCAAGCTTACGAGCCGTCGCCACCTTGGCGACGGTGAAGTGTTTGTGATGGCAGCGGTGCAGATATTTCTTTTCGCAATTCGGGATCAAAGCGCACCGCGATGTTGGCAGCTTCCACGAGAAGGAATCGCAAGAGCCGGTTGCCTTGTTTGCTGATCCCACCCATCCGTTGCTTTCCTCCGGAGGAGTGCTCGGAAGGGACCAATCCCAGATAGCTGGCGAGCATACTCTGAGCACGGGTGGCTTCTCCCGCGTCCTCGCGGTTCCAAAGCAGGAGAGTTCCAGCATCACGATAGAAGACAAGGATAGGCAGCTCAGATACCCATTGCGGCCAAAGCCTAAGACTGTTATTCCCCATTGACGCGATCTGTGCGTCTGCGTCGATGGCTTCCGTCGTCGGCGCGATCATTCCCGCCGCCACCCAAGCTGCTGAGTTTATCCCTCGACTACTGGCCGAATCATAGAGGACGACACGCGCACCAGAGAGAGCCGCACGCCAGGCCAGACAGCGGCCAACCAGCCCGCCGCCCACGATTGCGACGTCCGGTCGCTTCACCGGTAGACCTCACCACCGAGTTCCACAAACTCCCGCGACTTTTCCGCCATGCCCGCTTCTGCGTCTCCTTGATATTTCGCGCGAATCTCCTCGGTAATCTTCATCGAGCAGAACTTCGGCCCGCACATGGAGCAGAAATGTGCGGTTTTGGCGGCGTCGTGGGGCAAAGTTTCATCGTGAAATTCACGGGCACGATCAGGGTCAAGGCTCAGGTTGAACTGATCCTCCCAACGGAACTCGAAACGTGCCTTGGAGAGAGCATTATCCCGAATTTGTGCTCCGGGCAATCCCTTGGCTAGGTCTGCTGCATGCGCGGCGACTTTGTAGCTGATGATGCCTGTACGGACATCCTCTTTATTCGGGAGACCGAGGTGTTCCTTCGGAGTTACGTAGCAGAGCATCGCGGTTCCATCCCACCCGATCGTTGCAGCACCGATCGCGCTGGTGATGTGATCGTAGCCGGGGGCGATATCAGTCACCAGCGGACCCAACGTGTAGAAGGGCGCTTCAAAACAGTGCTCCAATTCCTTCTCCATATTTTCGCGAATGAGTTGCAAAGGTACGTGACCTGGACCTTCGATCATCACTTGGATGTCGTGCTTCCAGGCTAGCTGCGTCAGTTCACCAAGCGTTCTCAATTCTGCGAACTGTGCCTCGTCGTTGGCATCGTAAATAGACCCGGGACGAAGCCCATCTCCCAGACTGAAGGACACGTCGTAAGCCTTCATGATTTCGCAGATCTCTTCGAAATTCGTGTACAGAAAATTTTCCTGATGGTGTGCGAGGCACCACTTCGCCATGATGGAGCCGCCGCGCGACACGATTCCCGTCAAGCGCTTAGCCGTAAGCGGGATCCATGGCAACCGAACGCCAGCGTGCAGCGTGAAATAGTCCACACCCTGCTCGGCTTGCTCGATGAGAGTGTCACGCATCAATTCCCAGGTGAGTTCTTCGGCACGCCCGTCTACTTTTTCAAGCGCCTGATAAATTGGCACGGTCCCCACCGGCACGGGACAGTTGCGAATAATCCACTCGCGAAGCTCGTGAATGTCCTTGCCGGTAGAAAGATCCATAATTGTATCTGCGCCCCAATAGGTGGCCCAGATCATTTTGTCCACTTCTTCTGCGGGCGAAGAGGTGACCGCGGAGTTGCCGATGTTGCCGTTGATCTTCACTTTGAAGTTGCGCCCGATGATCATCGGCTCCACTTCAGGGTGGTTTATGTTTGCTGGGATAATCGCGCGCCCCGCAGCAACTTCGGCCCGAACGAACTCAGGCGTAACTCGTTCTGGAAGCAGTGCGCTGAAAGATTGGCCTCGGTGTTGCCGGAGTAGCGAGGCGTAGGCAGGGTCATCACACAAGCGCTCAAGCAGCATTGATTCCCGCAACGCAATAAATTCCATCTCCTTGGTGACGATGCCCTTACGGGCATAGTGCATCTGACTCACGTTTCGGCCGCTCTGTGAGCGGCGAGAGGGAGGGGGAGAGGGAAAGCGCGAGTGGTACGTCAGCAGATCTTGTTCACGCTGACGTGCATACTGGGACGTAGGGCACGAAAGAGTCTCGATATCATTGCGTTGCGTGATCCAATCGGTGCGAAGGTCAGGTAAACCGTGAGACAAATTTATCCGAACGTCGGCATCGGTGTACGGACCGGAGGTGTCATAAACCGGCAGAGGAGGATTCTCTTCCGTGCGATCTCTATGACGGGTTGCTGATAAAGCGATCTCTCGGTAAGGGACACGCAAATCCCCCCGATCGCCTTGTAGGTAACGCTTCCGCGATGCCGGATAGGAGGAAGGTGTACGAAACGTAGAAAACGTTGGTGATTGCTTCAGCATTTGATCCTCTCTGCGCAATAGATACCGCTCCCGATCGAACGATCCCCCTCACCGCGTGAAACTCGTGGGAAATAAATGCGTTCGCGCCGTGTTCATTGTTTGCCACTCAATGTCCAAAACGGTAGTCGGCCGCAATGGCGATCGCATTATTGACTTTGATGTTGAGCCCCGGCGCCAAAGTGGCTCCTAAGTGGCCCGTGCCGACGTCGAAAGTCCACTTGGAGTCTGGATACCGAGACACTCTCACGGCATAGATAAGGTCTGTCGGAAAGTGAGCACCTGGGACGTATTTGATGTAACGAGGCTCCTGGTTAATTTCGAAGGCCGGTGCAACCACGATCTTTCCCTTGATCGGTATCGGAAAAGCGAGACCTGCAAAATAGCGTGCTTCCCAACCAAGGGTGTTGCCGCCATAGCCATATTTCTGGGCGTTTGTGCCGCGAACGCCACCAGTGCCCAGGAAGGCGAACTTCTTTCCAAAGGTAAACAATTCTGTTGCCACTCCATAGATGTCCCCGTTTGTTGCGTTCTTATGCTGAACGAACTGGACTACAAACGGATCGTTCGTTCGCAGCACGCCTCCGATTGAAACCGCCGGGACATATTTTAATTTGTGTGCGCCAGCGGGAACGATCTTCGCTTTTACATTGAAGATGTTCATGCCTTCAAAGTTGAACAGAGGGCTGATCGTGGGATCGCCTCCATCGGTGTGATTACTTCGGGTGTAGCCAAATTCCAGCCAATTACCGTACCCTTCTTCCACTCCCACGTTGATGTAGTCCCCGGCGACCGGACCAGCATCAACGGCATGAAAGCTCACGGTCGGAGCGTTGAATTTGCGTGGAGCGGCTGGTACAACATCGGCCCATGGCTGGAGGAAGATGCCAGATTGGCCGTCCATGGTCAGAGCTTGACCAAACGCGGTGTTTTGGATGCACGGCGCCAGAATCGCCAATGCGAAAAATACAGTCCTTCTGGCGCCATTTGTGAATGTCTTTTTGAACATGGTATGTGCCCCAATTCAGTGAAGCTAGTCCACGTCGGGTACCAGCGGCCGGAGTTGATGCGCGACGCGAATGGCGATTACGGTTGGCCCGTCGGCAGCGAGGGCTGTTTTGAAAGCCTCTTTGATCTCTTCCGTAGAGTTGGCGGCTACTCCGACGCAACCAAACGCCTTGGCCGTTGCGACGACATCGAGTCCGGGCAGATCAAGTGCGGGCACATTTGGGGTTTTCTCAAGAACCGCAAACTCTTTGAGAATGGCGTACTCGTCATTACACGGGACGATGTAGATGAGCTTTAATTTCTGTCGAGCCGCTGTATAGAGGCTCTGTACGGAATACTGGAGAGCTCCATCCCCGATGGCAGCGATGACCGGGCGCCCGGTTCCCAGCTTCTTTTGGGCAATCGCAACGCCGACTGCCGCCGGTTCTCCCCATCCGAGTCCACCACTCGCAAAGGTGTAGTACGTACCGGGCTCGCTGATTGGCCAGTACTGAGCGAGATCTCCGAAATTAGAAGCTGTCTCGTTCACCAGAATGGCGTTTTCGGGCCGCAACTCGCTCAATGCGGCGAATGCCTCAAGGGCCGTTAAAGGACTATTCGGTGGCGCTGGAAGTTTTCGTTCGATGTGTGGTGCCGCAGGAGCGGGCCGCGACTTCACTTCCGGGATTGCATCATTCAATGCCTCCAGGGCCAGCTTTGCGTCTCCCAAGAGGCTGTCTCCGACGATAGCTGCGGCCGCATCGTAGGGGTCATTGGTGATCTGCAAGAGTTCTGCACCTTCGGGAAGGTAGTCTCCTGCAACGTAGGGGTAATATCGGAAGACCTGGGCTCCAACAACGATGATGAGGTCATGGCCGCGAAGCTTTTTGCTCAGTGGCCCAATCGCAATCGGCGCCATGCCTCGAAATTGAGGATGAGTTTGGGGAAACGACGCTTTCTCAGATAGCGGCGTCATATACACCGGAGCTCTCAAGCGCTCAGCAAATTTAATGCCTGCATCCCAACCGCCTGCGCGCTCGATCTCAGGTCCGTAAAGCAACACTGGATTCTTACTCTTCCGAATTTTTTCGGCGAAATGAGCAAGCCGCTCTGGGTCTGGCGAGCACCGTGAGCTCACCGTTCGAACGACCGCCTCTCCCAGCGCCGGCTTGTCCCAGTCGTCGAGCGGAATCGATACGTACACTGGGCCTGCCGGCGGTTGCAGAGCAACCGTATAGGCCCTCATGATTGCTCCGGGGACGTCTTGTGCCCTCACAGGTTGATATGCCCACTTGACCCAAGGCTTCGGTAGGGTCGTTTCTTCGCGGTTCGTAAGAAGTGGATCGCAAAGGATCATCTCACGTGTCTGTTGACCCGCCGTAATGATGAGAGGCGTTTTATTCAGGAAAGCTGTCATGATGTTGCCCATGCCGTGCCCGGTTCCCGCTGACGTATGCAGATTCAAAAGCGCTGGCTTTCCGGTAG
This sequence comes from Tunturiibacter lichenicola, assembly GCF_051013355.1. Classification (GTDB taxonomy): domain Bacteria; phylum Acidobacteriota; class Terriglobia; order Terriglobales; family Acidobacteriaceae; genus Edaphobacter; species Edaphobacter lichenicola_F. The sequence goes on from NZ_CP132944.1 coordinate 4,984,530, forward strand.
CTTGAGCAAAGCCGTCTGCCATAGCCACGGCGGTCGCCTCCTGCAGACCCAGTACATATTCGAAGTCCTTCGGAAGGTTCTTAAGAAACGGCTGCTCTGTCGACCCCGGGTTTCCGAAAATCGTTGTCAATCCTAGCTTCCGTAAGAGGTTGTACGTAACATCCCAGACGGTCGGGTTAGTTTCGCGTCGCTCATCTTTGAGCGCCTCCAGGACTTCGGTTTGGCTATTTCTGCTCATTTCTAATTCTCCTTATCGGTGTACGGCTCTTCGGCGTTGGATCGTCACGAAGTGCTTCTGTAATCTTGAGCAAATGGTGACAAGTTCCAGAGATTTTGGGAACGTGAGCAACGGTTAGCTCACTGTGATGAGCTAACATGTTGCTCCGCTCTTCTGCCACGCACGCCGCTCGATGCCTGCTTCGAGCCGTGCAGCATTCAACTCCTGATCGGCCATCGAGCTCTCGAGACTACGTCCCAGTGCCTGCATGATTCCGAAGCCAGGCTCCATGCCACGCCCTGTCCCGCTCGAGGAGCTTCCCATCCAGATACGCTGTTGAGGAAAGGAACGGAACGACATGAAGGCTCCCCGCTTGGTCGGATTGCATTATGTAAAGCCTTCCTGAGCTCGTGTGGTCCTTTGCGATTCGATTGGGCACACCCTGCCTATAGCCAGCTTGGTTGCCACGAGCCCAACGGAGTCAATGGATACTTGTATCCGCCCGGAGTCTTCGACATCTCGATCATTTCCTTGACGCCGGTATAGCGACCCATTGGCGTATCAACAACGAATCCATCGGGATCCGGATACACGTGCTCATCACTTGAACCGGCCGTTTTATTCGCGTAGCCGCGATCGAAGACGCCCAACTCAGGAAGCCAGAGAGCGGTGCGTGACAACGAAACCACGACGCGGTAGCTTCCGCCCTCCTTGGCCCGCCGTAGGAGTGCCGCCAGGACTCCGCAGGTCGCGAGCCAGCCCGCTATGTAGTCACAGGCCACCCAGATGGCCGGATGCGCTGGCTTCTCGTCGGTTCCCTCAATATTGTCGAGGCCCCACGCGAATGCGGCGCTGATGTCGAAGCCGACGCGATTCGACCATGGTCCATTTTCCCCGGCCCAGGTCATCTGTACATCGATCAGACCCGGACGCCGTTTAATCAAATCCTCCGGCGTGATATCGAATCGCTCCCGCCATCCCTTACGGCGATTCGTGGCGAATACGTCGGCCTTGGAAATAAGTTCAAGGAACTTCGAACGGCCATCCTTGTTATTCAACTCAAGCATCGTGGACCGCATTCCGACATGCGAGGTGTAGTGCCAGAGCGTGTGCTCGACATCGGATGGCCGCCACACGTTGAGCGCATCGGCACCATGCAGGGCCATTGCGCGACCGATCGATGGGCCTGCAATGACGTGAGTTGTAGCGAGCTGACGGATACCCTCGAGCGGCGTCTTCGGATTGGGCGTAAATGGTATTGGATCGCTCTCGCCTACCTTCTCGATAGTGATGAGGGGCATCAGCCCCACGGATTTGGTGAAGGCATCCATCTTTAGCACGTCTTTGATGTTGCGGGCGAGCGGCATGGGGACGCCCGCCTTGTCGCCGGCTTCCTCAAGCTCCTCACCGTTCCACTCTTTCACCGCGTCGCGCAGCGCTTCATACGAGCCACCCCTCGGTTTAAGGACGTCGAGTGCGCGCTGGCGTATAGCGGGAAATACATCGGCCAACATAATCCACTTGCCATCTTTGGTGGGAACAATATCCGGACCGGCGATAAATGGGCTATATGGATCCGTGCGTCCAGGGAAGCCATTGACCAGTTCCCACTTTCCCTCGAGAAACGGTGAAAAGCGCCGCAAAGCCTTACGCACGTCGACGTGAATATCCTGCCCCTCGCCTGTACGCTCCTTCCATATCTTTGCGATCAGGATCGCCTTGACCGCAAGCGCGATTGCGCACGCAGACCCGTATGGCAATCGATCAGGCTTGATGGGGTCGGAGCCGTAATAGGTGACCTTACCTCCGGAGTCGGAAGTTGTTGCCCCCAAGCTCTGCAACAAGGACTCAACCTGTGCAGGTAGGTCTATCGTGTTGTTCTTTGACGGATTGTCGTAATTGGCGATTATGCCTTTCGCTAGCTTTTCTGCTGCATTCACAGTGCATCTCCTTCTGGAAGTCGGTTGTTCACACTCGCATGTCTTAAAAACTGGTTGGACAGAGTTGAGATCCACTGGCATAGCCTTGAGAAGGGATCGTCACAATGTGCAGCTCCAATCACACCCAAATATTCGCAGCGTTCAACGAATCAGAAAACGTGAGCAACGGTTAGCTCACGGTGATTACTTGTCGGGCTGTCCATGCCTTATCTGTCCAAAGGAAGCATCAATTCGCCGCGCAGACCGCCGTCCGACCGTCTTCGCGGCTCTGGTGATTCCACCAGGTGCCAATCGAGAGCAGGAGCTTGCCCGTCGACCGTCGACGCTCCAGGTCATGTGAGCTTCAGCAACATCCTGAAGCGCGTACGGAGGATTTATGAGCACTCTTTGGGTTCATATGCGATCACGAAGAACGAGCACAAAAGCAAAGGGCCGCCAACAGCTGGCCTCTGCACATCTGTGATGGCTAAACCTTTGCCAATGATGGCGCTGGCCTGCCATTCAGCACAGCATCAATGTTGTCGAGTGCAACCATGCCCATGTTCGTTCTGCTCTCGACGGTGGCAGTGCCGATATGCGGCAGCAAAAAGACATTCTTGAGTTCGACATAGCCGGGATTGAGCTTTGGTTCTCCCTCAAACACATCGAGACCCGCTGCAGCAAGGGGGCCGCTCTTGAGAGCAGCAATCAAGTCTTCATCAACGACCAGGCCACCCCGGGCAGTGTTCACCACAATCGCACCTTGCGGGAGAAGGGCGATTGTTCTTGCATTGAGAAAGTGATGGGTCTTCTCCGTCTCGGGGGCATTCAGGCTGAGGAACTGACTCACACCGAGAAGCTCCAATGGATCGGCATGAAAGATAGCATCTCCCGTCTCTTCCGCTGGAAGCGGATGCGGATTTGAGTAATGAATCTTCATGCCGAATGCCCGGGCGCGCTTAGCAACAGCCTTAGCCAATTCGTCCCATACCCAGAATTCCGAGGGTCTTTCCTGTCACCTGCCAGCCCAGAAGTGCTGCCGCGCGAGGAACTGTCCACTCACCGGTTCTGACCAGATCCTGTGCCTCGAATGCTCTGCGACTAGCGCCAAGCAGCAACAACATCGCTATGTCCGCAGTTGCGTCGGTTACTTCGGCGGGGGTGTATCCAATTGCGATATTTCGTTCCGCCGCGGCATGCATATCAATGTGGTCTACGCCAACGGAAGTTGTTGAGATCACCTTGACGGAGGGCGAGACCCGTCTGAAGAAATCTGCATCGAGCCTGTCGAATGGCGTAATCAGGATCGCGTCTGCGCCATTTGCGGCGGTGAGAAGTTCTTCACGTGTAAAGGATGTTCCATCCCCTTTGCACCGGACTTCGTATTCGTTATCGATCCGTCTCTCAACTGGCTTGATGAAATGCGACGTCACTACCAAAACCGGCTTCTTCATAAACTGTGTTCTCCCAACAAAGGCCGTTCATTTGGCAGAAGAGCTACTCATCGCAGACATGAGCAATTCAGAACCGTGATGAGGTCTGAACAAGCATCTTAGCCATAAAGCGAAGCGCGTCAGCGTCTGCAGCGGATTCATAAAATTTACGCCGGAGTGTGAACCCGACGACCTTCTCCGGCCTTTGGCACACGGTCAGGAAGTACGCGTAAATTCGAGGATCTCAGGCCACCCCGTCGATCGAACTTGGATTGATTTCGCCCCTTACCTCTTTCGCAGAAGATCGGTCATCCTTTCTTTGGGAAAAGGAACTGCATTTGGAATCTTGCGGACCAGTGTGTCGTGCCATCCGGGTACTCCGCGTTTCGAAAAAATTGGGTATAGATGTTCACAGGCAGCTTTTCAAAATGGACGATCTTTCCGACTCCGCCGCCTACGGGCACTACCCATCGTTCAGCTCGTTGTTTCTCCCAATCTGCGGTGATGATCGGTGAGGATGTGAGGTACCACCCGTGACGAAGGTTGTAGTTCACGAATGGCTGCATCAGCATCTGATTGACATCCTGTCGCGCCGATGGTCCCGCCACGGAGAATAAGTTGTACACCAGCGCTCCATATAACCAATGTCCCTGGCTCCTCAGCGCAACAACTGTGGGGCCGACGCTGAGTTTCTTCGTTCCGAGAATGTCTTCTGTGGCCGTCGGAAATGAAACAATTGGCCCCACGCCCCAAATGATCCGGCCGGCCTTTGCGGGTGACAGAAACAACGACAAGCTGATGTCTCCTAGTCCGGTTTTTCCGTTGACTCCTGGCGCCAGGTCGGGCACTTGGATTACCGGAACGATAGTCCGCGTAATCAGATTCCAATCCTTCGACAGGGTTAACGGGACAACAGGCTTCATCTCCAGAACGTAGCTGTCTTCTTTATCAATCCCTGTTTGAGGATTGAAGTCATTCTCGAATGGCACTGAAATTAAGCGCGCGATCGGATTCTGCGCTTGCTTGGCTATGTTCGAACTCTCCTGTGCCCGAGTTGGTTGGACACCAATGACGCTCAAGCTCATCAGGATGATTTCGCATATTACCCGTATAGAGATGGGACGCACCGACGCGTTTGCATCGATTGCGGTCATCTGCTTTGAGTCGCTGGGTACCCGTACCCTAAAGGCGTTCGGGGCTCGGTTCGAGAATATTCTTTGAAATTGTCCCATCGTTCCTTCTCTCTCGATCGCAAGATTCGCACTTGCGCGAAACAAAGGGAACGTGAGCAACAGTTAGCTCACGGTGATCGGCGATAAGCCAAAATGCATCGTCAAGGCTTCCGAAGGCGGTCATCGCCACTAGTTGTGGTTCTGACGATCGTGCGCGATTCTGTTGTGGGCTCGGGGTGTTCTCTCGGTTGCGGCGATCTGGAGCAATGAGCTCAATTCCTTAGAACCTCAGTTCTGCGTCGAGGCGGTCGGAGTAGCGTAGGCTCTTTCTCCGGTGTCAGCTCGTGTTCACTTTAATTATGAGTTTATGAGTAGAATGTGGGTCTTGTGAGCAAACCAAACGAACAAGCGCGGTCCTTTGTTCCCGTCGGAGATTGCGACCGCTCAGCACAGTCAAGCCGAGGCACAGCCTCGCGGCTGCGCCGACTTGTTGTCCTAATGATGGGTTACCAGTTCTTGGTGTCCGTCGTTGCTCGGGCAAAGGCCGACAGCGGGGAACATGCAGGTGGGTCACGACTCCTGGGCCTTCAAAGACGGAACCCCAGCAGACGTCGAGTGTTTAGCACAGACGAGTGACGGGTTGCCTTCGTTTCTTCCCCGACCTTGTGCTACTAGGAACATGTAATAGCGACTTGTCTTTTACCTCCATACGATAGACGATGGCAGACTAGGACGAGTCGCTCTATATCGAAAAAAAGAGGCTTTCTAATGCCGTGCTATTAGCGGCAAAAGGCAACGCCCACCGCCTGTCGGATTACTGGGCAAGCGAGTTTAATCGCCTGGGAGTTGGCGCGTCATGACGGTCCTACGAACAATATGGGGCAAGGCGGTGGTCGTCCGAATACGGGCACGACGCGTCTACGTGTTGGGCACCGTGTTGGCGAACTTGTCGCTGGTAGCGCTTCCCCGTGCGCTCGCGGTTGATCCGGACCGGCGGATCTCCCAGTATGGTCACACTGTGTGGCGCATCCAGGATGGCGCCATCGGTCCCCCTACCAATATTGCTCAAACCACCGACGGGTTTCTCTGGATAACAACTGCGCAAGGGTTGCTGCGTTTCGATGGAGTCCGGTTCGTGCCGTGGCAGCCTCCCCAGGGACAGAATCTGCCCGGCACACATTTCTCGGCTTTACTCGGCTCTCGCGACGGCAGCCTCTGGATCGGTACCACACGCGGTTTGGCTCGTTGGAAGGACGGCCAACTGCGAACGTACACGGACTTGGAGCATCCCACCGGCATAAGCGCAATTATCGAGGACGACTCAGGGACAATATGGGCGACCCGCTATGGGCAGTATGCACACGAAGCGCCGCTGTGCAGCATCTCCGAAGAGACGCTGCGCTGCTTCGGGAAAAAGGAGGGTATCCCCGTCACCTACGGCCTCGGGCTGGCTCACGATAGCGAAGGCAATATTTGGTTCGGGTCCAGAGTGCTCGTTCGCTGGCGGCCCGGCACTCCTCCTACAACATATTTTGGTGAAATTGCTGAACTTGCAAAAGGGGATGGAGTAGGCGAAATCGCGCTTGGTCCGTCGGGCACGGCATGGGCGAGCCTAGATGGAACGGGACCGCAACTTGGCGTCCGGCATTACTCGGGAGGTAAGTGGACGAGCTACGCTGTCTCGGGATTCGACGGGGCGAGAGCCCTTTCTCATGCCCTGCTGGTCGATCGCCGAGGGTCACTCTGGGTTGGCACGCAGAATGATGGAGTCTACCGCATTTGCGGCGGTGTCGCCGACCACTACGGCGTGTCTGATGGGCTGTCAGGCAATAGCGTGGTGGGCCTTTTTGAGGATCGAGAAGGAAACCTCTGGGTGGCCACCGATGGGGGACTCGATATGTTTCGCGACACGGCCCTGATTAGCTACACGACACGGCAGGGAGTTTCGGAACGCGGTTTCCATTCGGTTATCGCGCTACGCAACGGAGCGGTGTGGATGGGTACCGGTGACGCCCTTAACATTTTGCGACAACAAGACGGCAAAACCGCCATTCTCGATCGAAAACTGTCGGGCCAAGGGGTAGGGCCAATGCTTGAAGACCACAGTGGCGTGGTTTGGCTTGGAGTGGAACTGGCCCTCATGCGATTTCAGGATGGCCGTTTTCGAGAAATCGGCGGGCAGCGTTTCGCGGGCATCGGCGGGGTGGAGGGTATCGCTGAAGACTCGGGCGGAACGACTTGGGTTCTTAGTAAGAAGAACCAGTTATTCAGCATTGTTGGGGACAAAATTGAGAAGCAAGCCTCGCTCGATGACGAACTCGGCCGGCAGTCACTTCTGGTGGCAGACCGGAACGGCGGTGTTTGGCTCGGCACTCAACAAGGTAAAAGTACCATTTCTCACTTCCGCGATGGACGTTTGCAGACTACGTCGCTGAGTTCTCCCCACGGCCCGGCCGGCATTCAGGCACTGTTCGTGGACTCTGACAGCTCTCTCCTCGTCACAAGTTCGCAAGGTCTCTACAGGCTCAACCATGGGCAGGTGACCCTCTTTAGCAGCGACAATGGTTTGCCCTGTCCTGAGGCCTTCAACGCGATCAGGGATAACCACGGTGCCCTTTGGATCTATACGCGATGCGGATTGGTCAGGGTCGCAGAACCCGAATGGGCGAAGTGGATCGAGAATCCCCACCTTGCGGTATCCGTAATGACTCTGGATGCTCTGGACGGAGCACAAGCTGGGACCGGCAGTTTTTCGCAGCCGATGTCCTCTAAAGCGCCGGATGGTCGATTGTGGTTCGTAACCGGCGTCTCAGCACAAGTGCTGGATCCGGACCGCCTCTACGAGAACTCGCTTCCGCCGCCGGTCTATGTAGAAGGCGTTGTGGCGGACAACAAACGGTTCGACGCAACATCATTTGTCAAAGTCCCCGCCCTGAGTCGCGACCTCGAAATTGATTACACCGCTCCCAGTTTTTCGGTCCCTCAGAAGGTTCGCTTCCGCTACATGCTGGAGGGCCGGGACCGGGAATGGCAGGATGCCGGGACGCGGCGCCAAGCCTTCTATACCGACCTTAAACCCCGACACTACCGTTTTCGAGTGACCGCATGCAACAGCAGCGGCGTATGGAATCAAACCGGCGCATCGCTGGATTTTGTTGTACTGCCAGCCTGGTACCAGAGGACCTGGTTCCGCTTGTTGTGTGCGGCTGCGTTTTTGACATTCCTTTGGGGGCTGTATCGGCTTCGGCTGCAGCAGTTGGCACGACAATACGGCATGCGTCTGGAAGAGCGGGTAAGCGAAAGGACACGCATCGCGCGGGAGTTGCACGACACTCTGCTACAGAGCTTTCAAGGACTCCTGTTGCATCTTCAGGTGGTCTCCGACCTTCTTCCGATGCGACCCTGGAAAGCAAGGAAAAACTAGACAGTGCCGTCGATCAAGCTGCTGAGGCGATCAGGGAAGGTCGTGACGCCGTGCAGGATTTGCGGTCGTCTGCGACGGTGACAAATGACGTTGCCCTTGCCTTGAACGCGCTCGGGCAAGAACTTGCAGTTGATGAAACAAACCACAATGCAAGTGCTCCGGTGTTTCATGTTGAGGTGGAAGGCGCGCCGCGCGATCTTCACCCAGTCGTGCGGGACGAAGTCTACAGGATTGCTGGCGAGGCCTTACGAAACGCTTTTCGGCACGGCGACGCGCAACACATCGAAATAGAAGTCCGGTATGCTGAGCGGCAGCTCCGATTGCGCTTGCGCGACGACGGAAAAGGCATTGACCCCAAACTTCTCAGTGACGGGCACGAAGGACACTACGGCTTGCGAGGTATGCGAGAGCGGGCAAAGCTTTTAGGTGGAAAGCTCACCATATGGAGCGAACGGGGTTCAGGGACCGAGGTGGAGCTGATTATTCCCGCAGCCCATGCGTACATGCCATCTCCCGGGCTGCCCCGGTCATGGCTCCCGGAAAGGTTTTTCAGGAAAGACAAGGAGCGAAAGCGATGAGTGGTATTGCCAGCCAAATGCGGATTCTAGTGGTTGAAGACATCTCCTCCTTTGAAAGCGTTCCGAGACTTTGCGATTGAAGCGCCAACTCCCACTATCTTGCTAACCTCGCGTAGGCTTTTTCTCCCGTGTAAGTTCGTGTCACTATAGTGGTTACAAGTAGAATGTGGACCTGTGATGAAGCTACACCAACAAGCGCGGTCCTTTGTTCCGGTAGGAGATTGCGACGACTCAGCACACTTGATTCGTGTCACAGCCTCGCAGCTATTCTGGCTTGTTGTCTTAATGATCGTTGCCTGTTTTTGGTGTCCGTCGTCGCTCGGGCAGACGCCGGCATCGGTGAACATGCGGGTGGAGCACGACTCCTGGACCTTCAAAGAGGGAGCGCCTGCGGACATCTCGTGTTTAGCACAGACCAATGACGGGTTCCTATGGCTGGGCGGCCAAAACGGATTGTTTCGCTTTGATGGAACGCGATTCGAACCATTTAGCTCGCCGTTTGGCGATCGGCTTCTCTCGACCAACCTGTACTCCTTGTTCGCACCGCCGTCTGGCGGCCTCTGGATCGGCTACACGTTCGGAGGCTTCAGTTTCCTGGATAAGGGGCGAGTGACCAATTATGCGAGCGAAATTGGAAGTGTTTACGGTTTTGCCCAGGATCGGAATGGAGTTGTATGGGCAGGCACAACCAGTGGTCTTTGGAGATTCGATCATTCGGGGTGGCAGCATCTCGGGGTTGAGTGGAACGGTCCGGCTGAACGGGTTACGCAGATTGGATTTGATTCAGAGGGGGTACTTTGGGCTTTGGTGGGCGGTTTTGAGACCACGAAAGATCTCATCTACCTGATGCCGGGGGCCAGACACTTTAAAGGAGCTGGCAGCAATTTATCAGTAGGCGGGTTCACCCGGGAGCCGGATCGAACCATCCTGACCGCGCCCTTAGCCCCACCGGTGTCCAGCTCCGGCGACGGTTCTGAGGAAAAGCCCGCTGCTTACCCGGTGCTTACGAAAGACTCCGACCAATTTCTTGACCGAAACAAAAGCCTTTGGATCTCCTACGACTACAAGCCCATTGTGATGCGTCTTCCGAAAGAGATGCTTCATTTTGACCTGAACACGGCCTCCCCAGCTGGGTCTGAAACCTATGGCATCTACCCCTATGACGCGGCACAGCTGGTGGATCGTGAAGGAAATATCTGGTTTGGAGACGCCAAGGGTATACAGCGATTCTTCTACACCCCTTTGATCAGACAGAAATTCCCGAACGAAGCACCCGAGAATGATAAGTTCGCGGTGGCTGCTGATGACCATGGGGCGGTATGGATCAGTTTCGGCCCTAAAAGTAATGGCGAAAAAGGGGGCTTTTATCATGTCCTTGGTGGCAAGACCAAGCGTCGTCTCCTGCCGGTGACATCGGGATTTGCTTACCGCGCCCCTGACAAGACCTTCTGGTTCTCCGGGAAACGTTGCCTCTGGCATCTTGTCGGAAACGAATTCGTTCGGGTGGACCTTCCGCCGGAAATGGTGAACCAATCTGGATTCCTGCAGGCGATCACCGCGGATCAACAAGGAGGAATATGGGTCTCCTTCGGCCACCACGGTTTATACCGGATAGTCAATGGCATTTGGACGCCTTACGGTGGCCGCAATGACCTCCCAAAGGCAGGGGCCATGATCGTTGCGTTCACCGATAGCCTCGGCCGCGTGTGGTTCGGCTATACGAACAGCCAGATGGCAGTTTTGGATGGCAATCGGGTCCGCGTATTCGGTCCGAGCGATGGTCTTCAAGTGGGCAACATCACAGCGATCTATGGACGAGGAGCAGAGATTTGGATCGGGGGTGAATTTGGGCTGGCGCAGGTCGACCAGGGACGCTTCCACAAGATAACCGCCGTGGATGATCAATGGCTGCGTGGAATCTCTGGAATCGTGGAAACGGCCAACGGAGATCTCTGGCTCAACGGGGTTTCTGGGATCTTCCATATCCGTAAGGCGGAGATCTTCGAAGCTTTGAAAGACTCCACGTATCGGGTCAAGGGCGAACACTTCGGCAGACGCGAGGGACTTTCAGGGATTGCCAACCAGTTGAGGCCGATACCAACCGCCGTCGAGGGCACCGATGGGCGACTCTGGTTCGCGTTGCGCAACGGAGTGGTGTGGCTCGATCCAGCGGCTTACTCTGAAAAACGGACAGTGCCGCCTCCGATCACCATCCAGTCGGTCTCTGCCGACGACAAAGGCTACGCGCCCGATCCTCATCTCTCTTTGCCAGCCCACACGTCGAGCGTGCAGATCAGCTACGCCGCAGTGAGCCTCTCAGATCCCGAGGCCGTTCGATTCCGTTACAAGCTGCAAGAAACAGACAAGGACTGGCACGAAGCGGGGACGGCCACTCCCGTTACCTATCGCAACCTTCCTCCCGGTTCTTATCATTTCAGCGTTGAGGCGTCAGATACGAACGGCGTCTGGTCCGGCACACCCGCAAACGTGGCTTTCACCATACTGCCGGCTTTCTACCAGACCCTATGGTTCCGTTCGCTATGCGTGATCCTCTTTTTGGTAGCGGTTGCACGGCTGTATCAGCTTCGGCTGCGGCAGTTGGCACGACAATACGCCATGCGTCTGGAAGAGCGGGTCAGCGAGAGGACACGCATCGCGCGGGAGTTGCACGACACTCTGCTACAGAGCTTTCAAGGACTCCTGTTGCATCTCCAAGTGGTCTCCGACCTTCTTCCGATGCGTCCCCAGGAAAGCAAGCAAAAACTAGAGAGTGCCGTCGATCAAGCTGCTGAGGCGATCAGGGAAGGTCGTGACGCCGTGCAGGATTTGCGGTCGTCTGCGACGGTGACAAATGACGTTGCGCCTGCCTTGAACGTGCTCGGACAAGAACTTGCAGTTGATGAAACAAACCACAGTGCAAGTGCTCCGGTATTTCATGTCGAGGTGGAAGGCACGCCCCGCGATCTTCACCCAGTCGTGCGGGACGAAGTCTACAGGATTGCTGGCGAGGCCTTACGAAACGCCTTTCGGCACGCCGACGCACAACACGTCGAAATAGAAATTCGGTATGATGAGCGCCGGCTCCGATTGCGCTTGCGCGACGACGGAAAAGGCATTGACCCGAAACTTCTCACTGACGATGGGGATGAAGGACACTACGGCTTGCGAGGTATGCGAGAGCGGGCAAAAATTTTAGGTGGAAAGCTCACCGTATGGAGCGAACGGGGTTCAGGGACCGAGGTGGAGCTGATCATTCCCGCAGCCCATGCGTACATGCCATCTCCCGGGCTGCCCCGGTCATGGCTCCCGGAAAGGTTTTTCAGGAAAGACAAGGAGCGAAAGCGATGAGTGGTGTTGCCAGCCAAATGCGGATTCTAGTGGTTGACGACCATCCCCTCCTCCGCGGAGGCGTTACGGCGTTGGTTAGCAGCCAGTCGGATATGAGCGTCGTCGCCCAAGCATCGAACGGGCGCGAAGCGATTCAACAGTTTCGCGCACACCATCCGGATGTAACACTGATGGACCTCCAGTTGCCGGAAATGAACGGCCTCGATGCGTTGATCGCGATTCGCGGTGAGTCTCCCGACGCTCGAATCATCGTTCTGACGACATATGCTGGAGATGCGCAGATTCTTCGCGCGGTCAAAGCCGGCGCACGTGCTTACCTGCTCAAAAACACTCTGAATAAAGAGCTGTTGGACACGATCCGGGCCGTCCACGCGGGAAAAAAATATATTTCTCCCGAGGCCTCCTTCGAGCTTGCTGAACACGCCGGCGAGGATGCCCTCACGCCGGCGGAAGCTCGCGTGTTGCGGTCGATCGCCGACGGAAATTCCAATAAGGAGATTGCAGCTCAGCTATCGATTAGCGAAGACACGGTGAAAAGTCAGGTGCGAAATATTCTTTCCAAACTGGGTGCCAAAGACCGTACCCAAGCCGCCATGATCGGACTGAGACGTGGAATCATAGATGTCTAAAGCCCCCAAAGGGTGACTCTTCCCATCCTTTTGGGGGTTGTTGCTCAGTTGCCTACATCGTAGAGTCACGAGGTGCGTCGACTTTTCTCCACGTTCGCTCATGGAGCACCCGGCGTGGGTCTTCTTTTATTGCGGATAGTATCCGGCATTGCTTTAATCTTTAGTGGCTTGAATTCGTTGCGCGGCCGCCCGCCTGTGTGGCCAGTTATGTTGGACGTGCTCATGACCTGCATAGGACTTCTCCTGCTGGCGGGTTTGTGGACCCCGGTCGCCGGCGCACTGCTGGCGATCCTTGCCTTCTGGCATGCATTCACTGAACCCGCTAATTCCTGCAATTACTTCGTGATGGGAACTCTCGGCGCCGCGCTAGCGCTTCTCGGACCAGGGGGCTGGTCGGTCGATGCTCGCCTTTTTGGATGGAAGCGCATCGGCACGCGAGACAGAGTGAAGTAACTCCCACCCGAGAGGCTGTTTTCCTGCTCCAAGAAGTTACCTCGCCTAACCCAAAATGATGGGCACAGGCTCTCCAAGTGGGCTTGTTAAGAACGGAGACCGATGCGAGACTCGCCGTTAGGAAATCGTGATAGGGAAATCTCGGATCCGGCAACGATGTTGAGGCTGCATCGCGTCAACGGAGTCGAACTTAGAAACTGCCCAGCCTATATCCGTGAATGGGTCACAAGAGAGAGGGCGGATGGGAATACGTCCGAGAAACGAACAAAGCTAAGCAAGGGGACCGAAGATGCTTGATGCAAATGGGCGGCAAAGCCGTGATTCGGATGGAGTGACAGCGGTATTCAGATCTACGGTTCGCCACTCGGGAGTCCGTAACGGCCTCGTGATAGAAAAAGGTTTCCTTGCGAGCGAATCCGAGAGCAATGAGACGATCTGCGAAGAAGCGATTCGTGATGAACTCTCTCGAATTCTGGAGAGTCCGCTATTTGTTCAATCTGACCGACTAGGCCGATTTCTCCAGTTCACCATTAACGAAACCATCGCAGGCAAAGGGGAGATGCTCAAGGAGTATCTGATCGGCACGGAGGTGTACGACCGCCCGACTTCCTATCGGCCCAATGAAGACTCGATTGTGCGCGGCGAAGCTCGCAGGCTGCGAAGTAAATTGAAGGAATACTACGAGTCCGTTGGCACGAACAACACAGTGTCTATCTACTATCGGCCTGGCAGCTATGTGCCTATATTCCGAAAACGACATAGACGTGTGCACTTTACTGCCACAGAATCCACTCCCCGTGAACGTTTCACTGGTGGACATAGCATCCGCATAGCGGTTCTGCCTTTTTTAGACGCTTCCGGCAGCGCCTCGTCTGGCATTTGTGCTCAATTGATCACCGATGACTTGATTCACGAACTGGTGCGCACAGATGGGATTCGCGTGACCGCCGCAAGTTCAGTAGCGCCACTGGTCGCGAAAGCTATGGACATTCGCTCTCTGGCGCAAAAGCTGGACGTTCAGATCGTATTCGAAGGTACGGTGCGCCACGATAACAACCTGTTGCGCATCACCTCCAGGGTCGTTGATCCTGCAGATGGATTTCAGATCTGGTCTGAACGGGTCGAAACGAAGCCAGATCTGCAAGATCTTTCCACAGTCTCTGAGCGAATGGCATCGTCGCTCGTAAGCCGCATCCGACCGGCCAATGGTAGATTGCGGAAAATGGCGTAGGGGCGCTGCATTCCTCGAACAGGGATTAACTCTAGGAGGTGATATGCAAACACTTTATGGAAGGGTCGCAGTCGTAGTTGCAGGTTCAGATGGGGTGGGTGCCGCAATAGCACGCTGCTTCGGCGAACTGGGCGCATCGGTTGTAGTCAACTATGCATCGGATAAAGCCGGAGCCGAGCGGGTTGTCGCTAAGATTGTACGGTCTGGTGGTAGAGCGATAGCGTTTCAGAGCGACATGGCCAACGAAGTGGATTTCGGCAATGCCGTCAATTACGCCCGCCTGAACTTTGGAAACCCCGACGTTGTCTTCAACAACACACGCGACTGTCTGCAAGATGTCTCCGCGCCAAGGGCAGAAGAAGACTATTTTTCAGAACTCCGTGGATACTTCGCCCAAGCGGCCGGCGCAAATCCCGCATTCGAGGCCGCTCTGGCACACATCGATCGGGTGAGCACGTTGGGAGAACTGGTTGCCTCGATCTCGCACGACCTCGCACAGCCCATCACGGTCACAACCGCTCATGCCAAGGCATCTTTGCGATGGCTTCAACGTGACCCGCCCAATCTGACGGAAGTTCGCAAAGGGACGGAAAGAATCATCGAGGCGGGCACCTTTGCGTCGGAGATCATCAACCGGTTGCGATCGTTGTACAAGATGGCCCCTCCCAAACGGGAGTTAGTCGCGATCAATAAGGTTATCGGCGAAATGGTCCTGCTGCTGCGGCACGAAGCCAGCGAGTATGCCGTTTCGATTCGTATGGACCTTGCCACCGGTCTTCCCAAAATCACGGCGGACCGGGTGCAACTGCAGCAGGTACTGATGAACCTGATGCTCAATGGCATCGAGGCGATGAAGGAGTTCGGCGGAGTCCTCACGGCCAAGACGGAACGAGACGAGTGCGGACAAGTGCTGATCTCAGTCAGCGACACCGGAGTAGGGTTGCCGCCCGGAACAGCGGACGAGATCTTCAATGCCTTCTTCACTACGAAACCACAAGGCAGCGGTATGGGCTTGGCAATCAGCAAGTCGATCGTCGAATCGCATGGCGGAAAGATCTGGACCAACGGCGACGGCGGGCGTGGCGCGACGTTCCACTTCACCTTGCCAGCGGTTCCCGCGGAAACAAACCGTCCCGGAGATACCGCGTGATTCAGCATTCAGCAGAGAGGTTCGCGGGGCATTGTCAACTTAAGGCGTTAAGGGACATTCTGAGCTGAGAACGCTGCGGGTTTTGCGCTCTCTTAGGCCGCGGTCACTTCCCGCCAGACCGCGAATGACCGCGATCGCAGGAGCCGGTGATTCCTAGACCTCAATAAGTGTCGGCCTACACGGAACAGATTTCGGACGGCATCATGGAGGGAGAGAAAACGTTGTGCGTGCCTGGCAGATTTGAATCGGCGCATTTGCCGTTCCCGTTGGCGCGTCGGCTGATGCGAGGCTTCGACGCGATTTTTGGCGTACCGATCCACCCTGTGAGCCACGTTGCGGAAGATGCTTCGCATGGCAGCGGAGTAGCTTCTCAATTTGTCGGTAATGATCTGCAGTGGTTCCGAACCCTGGTCACGCAAGAGTTTTCGAAGAAATCGCTCTGCGGCGCGCTGATCACGATGCGGCTGGACCAGAATGTCGATCACGTCGCCGTCCTAATCCACGGCGCGCCACAAATACCGCTGTTGGCCGTTGATTCGAATGAACACTTCATCCAAATGCCAGTGGTCGCCCAGCCGTCCCTCTCGTCGCTTCAATCGCCGAGCATAGTCGAGACCGAACTTCTCACACGACTGCCGGATCGTTTCATAGGATACGATGATGCCGCGCTCGGCGAGAAGATCTTCGACATCCCGGAAACTCAGGCAGAAGCGATGATAAGCCCACACCGCATAGCTGATGATCTGGGAGCGAACCGATAGCCGGAGTAACGAGAGCGATCACTCTTCATGCACCAGTGTTTCAGGTTTCGTGCGCAAGTTGACAAAGCCTAGTGAAGGATTCCAGTGGCCGTGCTCAATGGCATGGGGATCCTTCACTTTTACATGCACCGACAAAGTGCATTGAAGTCAGCCACTGAGCGATATGGCCCTTGTGGCCGCGAGTTTGTCCAACGACTTGAAGCCGATTTTCAAAGAGCATGAAACATGAAGATGGAATGCAACTAGCGAATCCGGTGCGATCTTTTCTATAGCCCGTCCGTGTTTCTCTCGGGTTGCGCCATTAGTATCATTGGCGTGCCGCACGATCTGTCGTTGGTCGCGCAATCGCGGGAGGTTTCCATGACGGCTCTGCACGATACCATCACATCGCTTGCTTGCAATGTGTCCCAGCAGACCGCTCGTGCCATGAGGAATAGGCTGCACTGAGCCGTCTATTCAACACAGCGGTTAATCGTATCCCCTCTTGTTGCTGAGCACTCAATGATATCGAGGCAATTCATCCGGGGGAAGTTGCCTCACCTCCTCAGTTGACGGAACGAACCTGTTGTCGCCGCGTCCGCCAGTCTTTCGCCAGTGGTCGAACAGAGTATGCATGGCAGCTCGCTCGAGGGAAATTGCAGGTTCGGTCACCTCAGACAAAAAGATATCTGACATAAACTCTGTGGTATCGAGGTCCCTCGAAGAGAAACCACCTGAGTGAGGCTGCCCATCCATATCCCTCTTCCTTCGAATGGCTTGAGGGTCAAATATTAAACCCGCCACAGTAGTGTGGGGAAGCGAGTGCTTGGTATAGCCTTAGGTCGATGCGTTGTAAAACTGCATAGGAACGCAGAGAGTGGCCAGTCAACGTCCATCGTCGCTCTCCCCATATTTCGTGCCGGTTTGAATCCAATACGTGGGCGATGGCTGCCATCTGTTCTTTTTTCGTGATGTCGCAGCGTACTTTGATATAGAAGTGCCTTTCATCTTTGGCACACCCAAAGAAATCCACCGCCGCTGGCGCACGACCTTCAAACTCCTGTAAGGCCCGTTGATAGAAATCAGCTAGACCTAGATGTTCCAACCGGAACGCGCTGGAGGAAATTGACTCCAACGTCACAATGGGATGCCTCATAATGAGGTTCAATCCCTGTTTTACATAGTCGAAGTCTTCTTCGCGCGAATAGATAGGACTATCATGTCCAAGCACGCGGCAGAACGCTGTGAGCTCAACCATCCTAGCCCCTGCTGACAAGCAGGCGAAGAATGGCCCGCGAAACATCTCTTGAAACTTCCAGCCAAGCAGATTGTCGCCGAGCAAACTAAGTTCTTTGAAGTACCGACTCATCCATCGCCGGACTTCGCCCGGGACCGCGAGCCCCTTAACTTGTGGACGTCCAGGCTGCGCCCGCTTTACAAACCATCCGATCTCTAATGAATGACGCATAGAACACCTCGCAACGAAACTTTTTCCGGAACTCCTCCGACCGAGGAGGTGAAGGCTCTAAATATAGGATGCCAGCACGAGGCCACGCTCGGTAGCAGCCGTGGATCCGGGAATCCAGATGGTGAAGAGTGTTGATTGTTCTTGAGTTGGGTTGCTTACGTTGTATAACAGCGACGGTAGAAAGTAGTTCAAATATGGCAACGGCTGATTAGCGCCTGCGAGATTGGCGAACGCGGTGCGGTCAATTAGGGCACCAGTCCGCACCGCCGCTTGAATTACAGACGATAAAAAGCTGGTCGTCTGTAATTTCTTCCTGATTTCGCACCTCTAATTAAATAACTGATAACGCCGGCTTCCTATGTGGGCGCCAATCACAAAGTCGTCATCTATGAGCCACAGATTGCACGAATTACTACGCCAACAGCTCCTGATCGATCTCGGCGAAAGCAGCGTCATCGAAGCGCTACCGAAATCGATTAATCTGAAGAGAAAACCAAACAGACTACCTAAGTCGACGCACCTCCTCAGCGGCGAAGACATGGACGCGCGCCTGCGTAGTATCCGCCGCTATATTACGCCGAGGGAACTCGCTGCTCTGCTCCACTGGCACCCCGAAACCGTGTACCGCAGGATCAAGTCCGGCATGCCCGCCCATCGTGATGTAGATGCGCATGGGTGTGGCAGACGGCTCAAGATTTACCCACCTGAGATCGCGGACTGGCTGCGTAGTTGCCAGGAAGCGCTAGAGCGTCTGAACCAGCTACCGTAGAGTTTGCCAGCGGGCAATCGAGGAAGTTCGGAGGTTGGAAAAGTTGTGAGGTTGCCAAAGTGATGCAGAACTCGTCTGACGCGGTCAGCAACATTAATCCTCAAGGCCGAAAGAACAGGGGCTTCAAGGACCTCCTTGCGTGGCAACGGGCGATGCAGATGGTACTGGCCGTTTACGAGCTAACGGCGCAATTTCCGATTGCGGAGCGATTCGGTTTATCGGGGCAAATGAGACGAGCCGCCATCTCGGTTCCGAGCAACATCGCTGAGGGATATGGGCGTGTTACCACCGGTGAGTTCAAACAGTTCCTTGGACATGCGCGTGGATCAAACGCTGAGGTGGAGACGCAGTTGCTGATCGCGAAAAAGCTTCACTTCGGTTCAGACCAAACCATCGATGACGCAGAACGGTTGTGTTTCGAAGTGAGCCGGTTGCTGACCGGACTGATGCGCTCGCTGAAGACGTAAGACCGTAGTCACTGCTGCACTTATTTCTGGTACGACCTGAAGCGGTTCGTAAGCCTCCAGCTAAACAGAGTAGGGACCGAATATAAGCGTCCAGTTTCACCCGGTCAGCCGGCTTAAGGGAGTCCGAATTTTGAACGGCAACTTAACGATGGGACGCGCTGCCCGTCAGGCGCAGCGTTGAAGCAAGAACCCTGTTCCCTGGTTCCCTTGGTCCCTATGTCCCTAAAAGGAGGTGGTCGCGGTTTCGGACGGATTCCGCGGATTTGGGCAAGAAGCTCCTTGTGGCGCTGATGATGGAGGGAAAATTCAGCGGAGAAGGTTTGGACGGCTTCGAGGAAGACGACGACATGATGTCCTCCATGGTCCGCGAACTGCTCGAAGAAGGCGGCGTAGGCGAATCCGCCGATGCCATCTGGGCCAGTCTTCCGGCACAGCGAGCGAGGATGTTCAGTTTCGATGACAGCACCGCGCATCGCATCGAAGCAAACGACACCGATCTCGGCATCGGGCAGGCCTTCGAGGTCCGCCGTTCAGCGATGCCGTGGGAAAGCGTGCACAAGGTAGCGGAGCCGGAGCCTGGACTTTGGTCGCACAAGACGGCCCCGGTGCCAGTCTTCACCTGGAGCGCAGAATCCGAGAGCTGCCGCAAATCTTACCCACTTAGAACCCGGCGCCGTCATCTCGAATGCAAGCATTCGGGACAGCTTTCATTCTTCGAGATGCCAACCGCGCTGTAGCGGCCTGCTCCGCAACGTTGCGTAGGCGGATAGGCCAGTCCGCAGGCAGGCGGTTTCGTCCCGAATCCAGCGTCCGACAGTTTGAGAGATTTCCAAACTAACAAGTCCCAGCGTCGCCAGCCACGTCGAGGAGCACTGCGAGTGCCCTCCGGCGAGCCTCAACCAGAAACAGAACTCGTTCTTCATGAACAACCTTAGGAGAATCACATGAGTGCTTGCACCCTTTTCCCCCTCCTCTTCGAAGCAGCCGTCCCTGACACGCTTGTCGAATTGATGGCTCGAGTCGAGGACCAACTGACGCCGAAGATCGGTGCCGGCTCGACCGCCGCCTACTGGGAGCGCAACAGCCTGCGAACGATCTGCAGGCATCTGGCGACCATGTTTGGGACCTCGGTCGACAGAGTCCACATCGAGCAGATTGCAGAACTGACCAGAGAGGACTATATCCGTGGCCTCGGCTGCACCTCAAGTCGAGCGACCCACCTTGTCTGCGCCCAGAAAAAGCTGTTGCAGTATGCGGCCTCGTACGGCTGGACGTGCGAGGCCTATCGCCGAACGCGGGCCTGGGAACCCATCCGTGATGCTCTTCGCGCGGGCAACGGCAGCTTCGGGTGTCTGGGCATAGTGGAATTCGCGCACCAACATAAACATTGGCCTGAGACCTTCTCAGACACAGTTGTCGAAGAGTGGAAGCTCTGGAAAAAAGAGAAGGGCCAATCTCTTTACACCGTCGATCAGGAGGAGACTATGTTCCGAAGCAAGTTGCGCAACGCGCGTCTTGAGGCGCTCTTGCCGCGTTTCGACCTCAAGGCCAGAAAGCCCACCTCGTACCAACTTCGTCTGGATCGGATGACGGATGAGTTACGGAATCAAATCGTCGGCATCGTTCATTGGAGGGAAAAGGAATGTAACGTCGATCTTCGAATACGAGCGTCTTCGGCGCGCAACTTGATGGCAACGTTGCTAGCGTTCTGCGGTTACTGCACCTACGTTTTAGGCATATGCGGAATTACAAGTCTACGACAGGTACTTACGCGGGAAATCATCAGAAGCTTTGCTACGTGGCTTCACGACGTGCGTGGGTGCCGCTGGTATACGGTCTACTTGACGCTCGACCGCTTATACCACCTGACTCAGCTTGGGCATCCGCTATTCGCGGGAAGCGACGAGGAATACGCGTGGTTTCGGACGCTCCTGAAGCGGCTTCCCCGCGAGTCCAAAGACAAACTTCGCATGCGCAAGATCGCCCGAAGCGTTACATATAAAGTGTTTTCGCAGATAGCGTGTGAGATCGGCAAGGTGCTGCAGGCGAATAAGCACCTCAATCCGATCCAGCGCGCGAGGTTATATCGCGATTACTTTTTCTGCAGGGCGATCGCGGTTCATCCGTGGCGAAGACGCAACTGGAACGAATGCCGCATCGATCCAAAATCCCGCCCAAACCTCGAGTACAGAACCATACCGTTGCGTGTCCAGCGAAACGGCAAGCTGCCCCTTTGGGTCAAGCGAGCTCTGCAGGAAGATCCGGCACGGGAGTTCTGGATGTGTCATTACGTAGAACTCGAAACCAAAGCAAAAAAAGAGATTTGGGAACCACTCGACCCGAAGATTGTCAAAATTTTCCTCGAATACCGGGACGTGCACCGTGGCGTCATCCTGGGCGGCCGTTCCGATCCTGGCACTCTGCTGATCAACAATGCCGGCAAACCGATGACGAATAGTCAACTGACGGCACGCCTCGGGGTACTTAGCCGCCAGTACATTGGAAAGCGGTTAAGCCTCCACATCATTCGGGACATCGTCGCCGAGCATGCTTTGGTGTGTGGCTGCAAGCTGGAAACCGTGCAGCATACGCTGTGGCACAAAAACCCATCTTCCACGCCAAAGTATTTGTCCGGGCTCAATGCCTCTCACGCAAGCATCGTGCTGGAGAGACATTTTGCGCGGCGAATGCGGTCGTAGCGCACCGACAATTCTCCGTACCGCACCTCGTCAAGGGGTGTTGGTACGGAGAAGAAAGAGAACCTATGGAACGAAGTAGCATTACCTTGAAAGAGCTGCTTGATTTGATCCGCCGGGATCTGTCGAGCGATCCAAAACTCAGCGCGAAGAATCTCGGACGGAGAATGTTGAGGCTGTCCCAGACCGCCCATCAGCTGGCGGAATCTGCCGGGAAGATACCTGAGACAGCAGGGATCAGACTTCTTGTCGACGGCGAGACGGAATTCCTTAAGCATTTACACGAGAAAAAGTTAGGCACAACCGCGTCATCTCTACATGTAGGACGAGGGAATATGCTCCTTCGCTATGCCCAGAGATTTGGGCTCTTGCAGGCAGAAACGATAAACAGCGATTGGGACTCTGTAGTGGATGCAGCCGGCTACGAGCGATGCGTTGTGCGTTCGATCGTTACGTACGCAAAAATGCAGAGCCTGAGTCCCGCGGAGTTTACCCAGACCCACTTAGACCGATGGAGGACGCAAAGAGTTCAGCAAGAAGGCATCGGAATAACCGCTTTAGACCAGGCAGAAAAAGCGTTCCGGCGAGCCCTGAGGAAAGGCAATCTTCAGAAACTCTTTCCCAAATTCAACGCAGCCAAACGTACTCAGCCTGCCTTCAGCCTATTCATGGGAAATATGAAGCAGCCGCTGAAGGCGGATGTCCGCAGCATCGTCGAGTGGGCGAGAGCCGAAGCAGCGAAAGGAAGCTTACGAATCGGCGAAAGTATCCGAATTCAGCTAGAAGCGCTTTGCGGATACGCCGTGAATATCCTCCACATAGAGGATCTCGGCAACGTCGATCCGTTGCTTACTGAAGCGTTCCTGACCGCATATGTTCATTGGCTTTACGCGGTCAGGCGACGTTCACGGGCGTCGATCCGTCCGCTGGTTTCAGGACTCCACACAATTCTCTTGCACCATCCTAGGTTTGCAGAACAGAACGTCACATGGTGGCCGAACCTGCTTGGGCATATCGACAGAGAACCAAACAGTGTGACTGAGGACCGCAGAGAGGAGCGGGCGCTTCCTTACGAAAAACTCTTGGCTGCTCTCAAGCGGATGCGTCGTACGCGCCTGTCTGCGAAAACCCTTTCACCCAAGCCCCTCGCCTGGATGGTGCACGACGAACTTTTAATGATGTTCGCTGTGCTGCACGTTTGGCATCCGGGACTCATTCGCTCCTGCCGAGTCAATGACCCAGCGACCAATGTGTTCAAAAGGGAGGTACGAATCGATCGTCCTGGTCTTAAATTGACACCCGCAGCCGAACGGGCGCTCAAGCACGAGCCTGGTGCGGATCTGTGGCAGTTCGACTTCGAGCCCGAATGGGGTGTGGGTGCATTCGGAATAGTCATCGACCCCGTGGCGCCCTTGTTGGATGAGTATATGGGAGAGCATCGAAAGGTACTCGTCGGGGATGCAGAAGATCCCGGGACGCTCTTTTTCTGCCGTCGCGGAGGACCACTCTGTAAACACACACTCAACTATTTGATCGGACGACTCACTCATATGTTCGCGGGCAGGCGAGTAACGGCTGACACCATGCGCATCAGCTTTACCGATTACTGGCTCATCGAACACCAAGGGGATTACGTCACACTCGCAAACATCTTGATGATCTCTCTGGATTCAGTGCAGCAGCGGTTCAATCCGGATTACCAGCCGTCTTTCAATCAAGGGCGGTCGAAGCGCTTGAGGGACTAGCTTCGCCCTTGCTGCTCACAGTCGGGGCGAAATGGGCCTTGCTACCTCCATCAGTCTTCCCTTGATCAACCAGTAAATGATCCAAACCTGAGCGGCCACATGTTCCATGTGTGTGCCGCTCTCAACTATTCAGGGGAGGCAGAAAATGGCCCGCAAGACTGGCCACTTGAGAGAAACGAACTTTCGGACTCACGAGAACTTAAAACAAGTTAAACAGCTTCAGGCCGCCCAGAAAGGAAGATGCTTTTATTGTCGGCGGTGGATTTCCTTTCGCGTGCACTCGCTGGATCCGCACGCTGCCACGATCGATCACTTTTTCCCATTGACCCTTGGCGGACGGGACAACATCAGCAATGTGGTCCTAGCCTGTGCCGCATGCAACCAGAAGAAGGGAGAGGCTCCTCCGAACCTGCAGGACATCCTCAGCTGGAATGAATTGGCCAAGGTATGGCCGCACATCCATCTGCTTTCGCTCGATCGGCATGTCCGTGCCAAGAAGCGGTGCATCGTATGTAATGCCTTTATCCAATGGGAACGTCTTCTGGAATCGATGCGAGCTAAGGTCGAGACGCACACATGCTCGAAACAATGCGCGAAAAGGAATCGAAGATCCAAGCATCGGCAGCGGCGGCTCGCACAACTGATGCAAGCGGCTGAAGCAAATCCTGAAATGTCAGACCGCGAACCGTCACTCCCGCTCTCTCGGGACGGATTCATATCCGAGACTGAGTGAGAATTCTTCGGCACACGGTTTGGTATCGCCAATGATGTACACCTTTTGGCTACGTCCTTAAACCACATACTCCCCTCCCAGCCCGCCGCCCGCGTGGGCTCTCTAGATCTCTCAACAGACAGACATCGCACAGATCAGTGAACTTGCTGCCTTTGTCGGGTAGCGGTTGAGGCTGACCATTTAACCCAAGGAGAAGAATGAAAACCCCACCAGATTTTTTCCTAGAATACGGAAAGCGCGTGCCTGCGCCGCCCGCATCCTCCTCATTCAACCAAACGCGGTGTTCCGCGGACCTACCCATCGAGGTACTCCAGGCGAGCCGCCTGTGGCGCCTGTTCCCGGTTTGGACACAGAGCAGGCTTGCGTCTGGGATGATGCGAATCGAAGACGCGACCGCCGACCGGGCTCAGTTGGAGCAATGGGCGTGCGAGCACCCAGGCTGCAATTGGGGCCTGGCAACCGGGGCAGCATCCGGAGTCTTCGTTCTGGAGGTAGATACTAGACGTGCCGGCAGCGCGTTGCGTATTCTTTGCGACGACGTTTGGGATTGGCAACAGACGCTCCAGATGAGTGCTGGAGACGCAGGGTACGCATTCTTTCGCTGGCCGGCGGGCCGAGCGATGCGCCGCTCCGGTAAGAACCCAGCACCGGGGATAAGAATTCACGGGGAAGGCGATTATGTGCTGATCCCACCCTCGGCCTGCTCCTCCGGAGTTTCTAACGTTTACCTGGATCCGGATGCGGCGATTGCGGCCGCGCCGCAGTGGCTTCTCGATTCTGTGTTTGCAGGCTCGGCGGAACAACCATCAGGCAGGATCTTGGCTTTTCCGAAATTCCCGTTGCAGAAGGTCTCAACGACGACTCGGCCGCCAGGATTGTCCCTTGGCAAACTTCTCCCATTCGTCGCCCATGCTTCTTTTCTGCCAGACCCGCATGCTCGACACCGTGTTTATATGTCCTTTCAGTTTTGCAGCAATCGCTGGTGGTGCCAGTTTCTGGACGATGACTTTCAGACTCTACTGCCTCGGATGGTGAACCTGGCAACAACTGAGGAGCTGGTAGCGCTTGTGGACCGGGGGAGCGGCTTGTCGAACCTTCAGAGCCGACAGGCGCTTGATCTGGCGATCGCAACCGGACGGGGCGGCATCTTTCTCTCCCTGACCGCAGACCAATACAAGCAATTACAGAAGCATCGCAGATCGGCAAGTGCAAGCTCCAATGCCGAACTCAGTGCGTTTTCCCTCCCTACCGGTTTGCAGAACGCTGCGCGGACGTTTGAATGAGGGTGTGGGCGGTCCGGCAAGCCCATCGAGTTGTGTGGCGAGTCTGCGAGTCGGATCGCGCCCTAGACCACGCGTTGGTGCTAGGCATCTTGTCCGACCTGTCCACCGATGCGCCAGCGCCCGCGATCCTTGTCTACAAGCACGGCGCGGGTTATTTTGCTCCGATCGAGTGGCTGCCAAACACAGAGCGGACACCCAGCGTGGACACCGTCAGCAGTTCGCCTTGTGAGTAGCTGTCGCACCACTATCGCCCTCCCATGCGGGAGGGCGCTCCGTTTGAGTCGTCGGTGAAACTGGCTATGAACGTGGCGGTCAGAGTTACATGCAATGGCTTTCCGACGAGTGGAGTCCGTTGGCCAAGGTAAAAGGCAAGCTACGCGTCTTAGACTTGAAAGGCGAAGACGCGGCTGTAGATGTCGTGCGCGAGTTCGACCGATTCCTCCACTGCATCACTGATGGGAATGACGCGCACGTTGACCTGTTTCTCACGTGCTAGGCGCAGCCCCGCGATGATGCAGGCTCCGAAGTAGATCAGGTTTCGGTTCGGGCGGGGCAGGTGGGAGTCAGGGTCAAACATGAAAACAGGGTAGGCAAATATAAGGCGAAAGTCGCTGTGGAAAGTGAAATCAGTTTCGATGACGCCATCAGTAGTGAGCTAAGACGATCAACACCACGCATATAGCGGCGACGACACGACGACGGAAGGGGTGGAGGTCTAAGCTGTCTTCGCTTCCTGAATTGTCCTCTGGCTTCCCAGGGTAGAAACAGATCGTGAAGCTGTGGCCGAGAGCGACGTCTTCGTGATTGATGTACTGCCCGGAGTATTCGTGGCCGTTTGCGTAATAAGTGAACGTGACGGCGTAACGGGCCATGACTGGCACTTCCAGATTCGCCGTTCGCCCGGTGTAGAGGCGCGGGCCGCGGCTAATAAGCTCGCACGACGAAACCCTTGCTGTTGTCTCGATCCAAGGCTGGTCTGCCACTGTTGCTCCACTGACAGCCGAATTCTACAATGGACGTTTACTGGCCACGTAGCCCGAGGTCAAGAAGGGAATCGGGCTGGTGAAGGCTCCGACCAAGGTGGCATCGAAGCGGAAGACGGCTTAATTGGCTGAATTTAAAAAAAGGCACGCATCACGAAGACATCGGAGGATGAACATCCACCGTTGGTGGAGAAGTTTTGAGATATGGAAGACCTAAAACCGGATCGCGGGTATTTTGTTGGAATTGTAGGAGTCGTAGGCGCTTTTTTGGTGCCTGTATTACAAGCAAATGGAGTTGATGTTAACTGGCAGACCTCAATTGGTTTGTATACACTCTTCATCGCGCTGACCGTGTGGGCACTTCTTCGGTATGCAATTCCCAACTTCAAAAAAATTCCCAAACTCGTAATAACTGTGACAATCGCACTGGTAATGTTTTGGTTGGCGACCTACGCCACTAAGAAGCAATTCTCACGTGAACACCCTCCTACTGTCGTTATCTCTTGGAACGAGCCTCCTGCGATCGACTTCGGTACACCGCTTTCGGCCAAACAGCTGGATGCTGTCGCAATGGCGGAGGGGAAAGAAGTAGAAGGCAATTTCATTTACAACCCAACCTTTGGCTCAACGTTGCCTGTGGGAGCCGATACTCTCGCAGTTACCTTTACACCAAAAGATGTGTCTCTTGGTGCTCAAACGAAAACTGTAACCATTCGAATAAATCCGCTACCGCCGAAGCAAGGGCCTGCCTCCACGCCCGACACGGCTTCACCTTCTCGTCCACCGAAAGGCTCTAAGCCTGTTGAGCCACCTTCCGTTTCTATGCGGTTCTTTTCTCAGGCAGGAGAACCGAGATTCGTGATTATGAACAGCGGGGACGAATCCGCGCTTAGACCGAAATGGACTTTCGGTTTATCTGACTATACGAACGAATACTACCCGCACTACAAAAGCGATCCCGATTCATCTGAACCTTTGCCAATACCTACAAAGGAACAAGATGACTATGTTAAGCCCCATTCCGCCTTGGGCAACTTCGAGGTCTTAAATGATCTGACCCTCGCACAGGTGAGAGATAAAGATCAGCTATTTGGTGTTGCGGTCATCACCTGTATGAATTGCCCCGGAGAAAGTAAAGTTTGGTTCTACTGGCAGGTCGGTTCCGGTGGGTGGTACGCGCCATTATCGCCGATCAGAGGGGTCGCGAAATTCTTCAAACAGCCCAACCTATCTCCGACACAGATTGATGAATTGATAACTAAACTTGTACCTGTGCAATCGCGGATTCCGATTAACGAGGGGACACCGCCACCTCTAGGCATTATGCGACCTTAATTCCAACTGAGCTGTGATAGGCGCGCTTCGCGGTAGTGTCATGCCAACGTCCTCCGCGCAACGATATGATACCCATTCCATTCAGGTCCGCAGCGATCCGCCTCCAGGTCAACCCAGCATCGCTCTTCTTCTTTATCGTCTCGATCACTTCATGCGGAGGCTTGTTCTGGCTTCGTGCGGCCCTCGCCTTTGATAGGGATGCCTTCCAGCGAGGATTGCCGAGCTTCGTGCCTCGTGCCTTGGCTGCGCCGAGGGCGGCTTTGGTGCGTTCGGAGATGGCCTCGCGCTCATGCTCTGCGACGGCAGCGAGGATGTGAATGGTGAGCTTGTTCGCATAGGGCATATCGACTGCCTGAAACTCGACGCCGCTTTCCATCAGGTTCGCAACGAAGGCGACGTTACGGGCCAGACGGTCAAGTTTGGCTATGACCAAGACCGCGCCATGCTTTCGAGCGTGTTCTAGGGCTGCCGCAAGCTAGGGTCTGTTGGCGTGGCCTTGCCGCTCTCTACCTCTTGAAATTCGGCTAGAAGGCTGCCAGACCCTATGAACCTACCCACGGCGGCCTTCTGCGCTTCTAGGCCCAGCCCAGACTCACCCTTACGCTCTGTAGAGACCCTATAATAGGCCACAAACTGCTTCTTTTTCGACATTTTGAGCACCCCTGCGCGCTTTTGTAACGGTGGTTTCAATCAAGCGCAAGGCACTTGCTTTGGTGCAAATTGAAATCAAAGATGGGATGCTGACACATGCGCGTTTCCGACAAGCTGTTGAAGTCCGTTGCCTTCGTAAGTCGAGATGAGGAGAACTTCGACTACAGGGGCAGTGCGTTTGTTGTGTCTGTCCCCTTCGATGAGAAATCAGCGGCTCTTCATCTCGTCACGGCAAAGCATGTGGCTCTGGCTCTCCGCAATGGCGAGGCGGCTCTCGTGATGAACGCGAAGGACGGCAAGCCACGATGGATGAAGAATGGCATGACTGAGTGGTTTTACCATCCGACCGATCCAAGCGTCGATGTCGCCGTGATGCCGATGGCAACTCCTCGCGTAGTGGACTATGACTATCAAGACATCCCGGTAGACCTGTTCGTGACCCCCGAGCGATTGGTGAAATACAACATCGGGATAGGCGACGAAACTGTCAATGTGGGGATGTTCAAACCCTTTCTCGGCGCCACCCGTTTCACCCCGTTGGTGAGAACTGGAACGCTAGCGATGATGCCTGACGGTCGAGTACCGCATCCTGTGTACGGCAGCATCGAAGCCTACCTTGTTGAAGGTCGCTCCGTTGGCGGTCAAAGTGGGTCGCCCGTGTTCGTGCGAGACACCTTTTTCGTGCGTCTTCAAGCACCAGAAGGTGAACCAGTACAAATGTCAGCGTTGGGTGGGTTTCATTTGTTGGGTCTCATGCATGGCCATTGGAAAAGTCCGTCAGATGGAACGGAGGCCACAAGCAATGATTCGAACATGGGAATTTCGCTCGTCGTTCCAGCTCAGAAAATCCTCGAAGTTTTGTTCTCACCTGAACTAACGGCAGAGCGTGAAAAGGCGTTCAAGCGCGGATTCATACCGCCGTGCTGATGACCAGCATTGCATGTAAGTGCTACGAGGTCGTCGTCCTCTCCTCAAGGTTCGCAGAGATCATGGTGGGCTGGTCTAACTCTGGCCTCGCCTGGACGAGCGAAATATGAAGCTCAGGAATAGATCCCATCGACTCTCCGCCCAAGCTCATCGGGTCGAACCCACCGCCTCGTGACGATGCAGGCTCTGTTGCCGCGAGAATGACATTCAAATCCGCAACTGCCCCCTTACAGCTCTGCGGATCGTACTCAGGGCCATCACAGCGGCCCAGGTGGCGTTGCGTCCAAGGCCGACTGCGGCAGAAGCGTCGCATCGGTGCATCTGCTTCTCCATCGCCTTCGGCATGATGCGGAAGACGCGGCTGTAGATGTCGTGAGCAAGTTCGACCGACTCCGCAACGGCGTCACTGATCGAACCACACGCACGTTGACCTGTTTCTCACGCGCTAGGCGCAGCCCCGCGAAGATGCAGGCGCCGAAGCAGATCAAGTTTCGATTCGGGCGAGGAACGTGGGCGTCGGGATCGAACATGAAAATAGAGTAGGCACACACAAGGCGAAAGTCACCGTGGAAGGCGAGAATCTTTGGTAATAGGAGCCGCACAGACTGAAACCTATTTCTTGATGAATTGAAACGGAAACTCGTAGACAGTTCCACCGACAGGTATCGTCAGATGAACTAGATCAGCGTGTTTCTCACGCTCAAAATATACAAAGCCCCGAACGGTCTGCTTTGTGGCGACAGTGTTTGCGCGTAACGAGGTCTGCATAAGGTTGGATTGGAGAGATGCGACCGCCGCGTTTCGTTCCCTGATTCGCTCATTTGCTCTAGCTTGAGCAGCATAGTCTGGGCTAGAAGTTGTCGATGCGCTGTTGCCGGTGTAAGTTCCGCTTCCGTTGTAGGTGCCGTTTGTATACGTCCCATCAGAACTTGTGGTGTTGACGGTTCCAGAATTGTTGATGGTTCCCGATGACGAGGTTTGCGTCGTTGTTTGCTGCCGCGCCATTGCGCCGCCCATGCCGTTGAGGGCGTTTGCCCATGCTGCTCGGTGACCTAAAGACTTAGCGATCTGTTCAGGAGATACTTCTGGGAGAGCTTTTTCCTTGGGCGTGATGACCTCCAATCGCATGTCAGCTGGAAGTACATCCACCGCCACCGGGCTGTTATTCGAGACGCTGACATCTGCCCTCATGTAGCGTTCGCCCATACCCAGCGAAACGATAATCACCACGTCATCGGTCGTGAGAATTTTGAACTTCTGACCGTTGATGAATTGGTGAGTACAACTCGCGCTGTCGTCACAGATAACCACTTTGGGTTGGACCACGCTGTTGCTCTGGGCTGAGGCGATAGACGCACACAAAACGGTCTCGCATAATACAACGACAAGGCAGGAAAATTTCATAAAAGCTCCGCAAGAGAAGGATTGGCCGAATCGGACAATCGTACCACCAGATCCTCTAGGTATCGTGAGCCTAATGGACGCGCTGCGCAAAAGCATTCGGAGTGATGAGCACAGGTCGGCAAAGCTACGAAGAAGGTCGTTGTAAAAATGGAATTGGCCTCTTAAAGATTCCGACGAAAGCAGCAGCGAAACGGAAGACGGCCTAGCTAGTCTTTGCGTCGCAACCTTATGGCCGAGATGTCTTCCTGTAGATATTTGTCGGCAGCGGGCCAGTCAAATGCGAACGCTTTTCCATTCAAAGCTTGATGCTCCTTATCAAGGTACTTTCTGAACCACTCGCCCCGCTGCAAACGCTGGTCTACCTTATCGCAGTCTCGAATCTCTGCTCGAAACTCACGATCAACAATTGGGGTGTCTACCGTCATTGCATCGAGATAAGAGAAGAAGTGCGGCAACTCTCGATAGCTGTAAGCCCCCGCCGTTGTTATTCGGAATGCTATTGAGGGTGCCTCGTTGTATAACGGGCTCGGGTCTAAGAGTCGTGCTGCAACGGCTCTTTTGAGAGCGGCTTCTATCTGCGAGGGGAAAAAGGCCATATCTTGGCAGAATTCGTGAACACGTTTCGCCTCCACGAATCCTTCCTGTTCGAACCTGCCCGTCCGATCTACGAATGCAAGGATATTGGGCAGCAAAAAATGCTCTCGCCCATCCGGTGAAGAGATGTCGAAGACGTTCGCGATGGGGCTTCCTGCTGGATCGTAGTGGTCAAAATCTCCGTAGATAACCGCTCGCATAAATTCATGAATTGGAATGTTGTAGTGACCATGTTCGTCTGCGATGCTGAGAATTTTCTCTGCGTTTACATGTCCACTACCGATAAAAGTAAGCAAGAAATCAAGTGCTCTTCGAGTATTGCCGCCACTCAACTCGTCGATGAATTGAACGAGAGGTCGGCTCCGTTTGAAAGACTCCAGGAGGACTTCGATGTACCTGACCAATGTCGGGGATCTCAGGGAAAAGGTTGGGCCCAAGCTCGCGAAGTTCCCTGTGTTCCGCAGATAGTTCAATACAAAACGTAGGCGCAGATTTATGACCTGATCTACCCTCGGTGGGGATATCGTAAAGACGCGCGGCTGGTATGCAGCTAACGAACCTTTACTACGTGATCTGTTGAAGGTGCTCGGTCTCAATGAGATAAAGACCGTCGCAGGCCATGTTTCTGCCAAACTCTGCCCAATTAGAAAGACGCGATCCTGAAACTCCTCTGGTCTCTGGTCAACGTTGTCGAGGAAGATTACTATCTGTCGCCGACGGGCCTTAGATATGTGGGTAAGGCAAGCCCGAAGATGAGCGGCTCTGTCCTTCATGCTTGTGTCTAAAAACTCAATTTCTTTTTCGGAAAAGGCAGAAGCATCAGTCGATGCGAGTCCTCCCCAAATGCCCTTTTTGAAGCGCGCGAGGTCGCTATGATAGACGCCGCGGACAAATCCATTTTCCTCAATATCGATCTCATGATTTGTTCTCAACTGGAATGCACAGCTCTTCAACACGAACCCTTCTAAATCTTCAGCTAGAGCGGGTTCTTTACCGAAGTCCACGTACAGCGCCAAGGCATTGTCGAAGAGCTCGCTGGCCGATATCGTAATCAAATGTTGGATGAAAATACTTTTGCCAACTCCAACATCTCCCAGCAACACGATGGCGCGTCGCTTGAGACTCGCAGCGAGTACATCGTCTACAAAGGAGTCTGACAATCCACCCTTCGTCGTTACAGCCTCCAAAGAAGGGCCTGCCAATTCTCTTTCGAAGAGAGTTGAGTATCGCGCTTGTAGAATTTGTTTGCTTATGGTGGCATATTGCGAAAGTGCGCCGCTTTGGGCGTAGCAATTTTCTAAAAAATCTTTCTGCAGTTGAGGCGCTCTTACAACGTCTTCAATGAAGAGTTCGCCTAGGATTTTGAGCTGTGTTTGAAACGGGTTTCGGTTTTTGAAGCCAGGATAATTCGCGATGCGTGACGACAGCTTTTCGGGAGGGGGTTGAACACCTTCGCTCCTCAATGTGGAATGCAACTTGTAGGCTTCAACTCCGTCGCGCGAGAGATTATCCCAAAGCAGACGAAATTGAGAAGCCATGTCATTCAACGAATAAAACACAAGACAAGTGCCATCGATCGGAGGTATGCCGTCGGAACGACTGCCCAGAAATGCGATCATCTGATGGCCGTTGGATACAGCTCCAAGCGGGATGCTCCTGTCTTGGCAGTAGTGCATAGCCTGCCGAACCGCGGCGTCAATTCCTTTGTGAGATTCTGTCAGCGTCTTGATTTTGCAGACCGACTTGAACAATCCCACTGGCAATTCAAAGTAAATGCCTTCTCGCTTCGCTTCGATAACGAGACGGCGCGGACTCAGAAACGAATAGTCGGTGTAGGTGCCCTCGAACGTTTCCTCAACGTGGACATCTTCGCGTCTCCAGTTGAGGCAATCAAATATCAATTGGTCGATCAGATGTAACCGCGTATCGGCTTCGTTCCGATTTTGGTCGGCGTCATTTGTTTCCGTCCATGCGACGAGCTTATGCATCTGCGACTGGGCTTGCTCATAGTCCATTGGTATGACGCCTCGAAAAAAAGGTTCAGAAGCGATAGTAATTCCAATTTGCATTGTCTATGTGAGGTACACCTATGTTAGACACGTTTAGGCGTCGCTTTTAGCGCCTAAATAGGGTCAATATGTTATTTGTTTGACTTTCTGCAGTTTTTTCCAGTCCGCCTTCAGCGTGGACAGCGACGGCCGTACATTGAGGGTTTCCATCGGTTGGGAATGCGGTCCGATGTAACGGGAGCAATCCTCGAACAGCGGAGTGATGGCCGCCACAACTGTTTCCAGGCGGGCGAAGTTTATGTTGGGTAACTTCGTCATCAGTTTTCTTTTGCCTTCTCCCGGAGGGCTGTCGCGCGCGAGGGCGCGAAAGTCGGAATTGTGAGCAACGGCACGCATCCGCGTTCGGATGCCTACTCTAATCTGCGCGGCCGGATCAATACGTTGATTCAGTCGGCGGAAGATCTGACGGGCGAGATACCACATAATCAGCGACAAGATGGGGCATTCAAGACACATTACTGGCGAATCTAAGCCACAGTGCCCACCAACGCACCCTGGGTGTCGCTTGCTTCTGCTGGCTCTGGCAGGTTCCTGTGGGCTCCAGCTGGCATCTGCTGGGGTACTGCGATTATCTCCTCCCTAAAAGCCATCCCAGTGATTGAAAGGGCCGTATCGAGGGACTCGAGACGGCTCAACTCGCTGAGGTGGCACATGGAAAAACCCAAGATGAACGGTCACGAACACCAAATCATGTTCGAGCCGCCAGTGGACTCACGCACGGCGTCTGCGGCGATCGGGATCCACTACAAGACCCTCGAACGTCTGGCGAGGAAAGGCCTGGTTCCGGCGATAAAGCTTGGACGTTCCTGGCAATTCAGGCTCTCGATCCTCAGCGATTGGTTCAACGGGCAACTGGAGTCGAACTCCGAAACAAATTCACAGGCAAATAAAAAGAAAGAGAAACCGCCGTAGATGAATGATCCGAAGAAAGTACAAACGGGAAGTCTGCGCCAGGTGGCGCGTGCAAATGGTAAATGGGCTTGGCAGTGGCGATATGTTGATCCGGCAAATGGGCTATACGGATCGAAGTATTTCTCGGGCCAGGAGTTCCCAACCGAGCAGGATATTGAAAAGCATCTGAAGCCGTTTCGGCTGCGGCTGAACTCCGGTCAGACGGAAAGAGTCATAGTAGATCCGACGTTCGGCGACCTCTTGGATGCTTATATTGCAGAGGAAAACCTGATTGAGATCACGAGCCGCAGACCGGGCGATCGGTCCGCCGGCAGGGACGAATTAGCTTTCTCGACGGCAACTTCTTACCTGAGTCTGTCAAATATGCTCCGCGTTCGCTGGGGAACGTTGGGGCTGGATCAATTTAAGCCTCTGGGCTTTCAGAACTGGCTCAAGTCCTTGGACCTCAAACCCAAAACCAAAGGCCACCTGAAGGCATTCGTTCACCGACTCTTCAACAAAGCCAAGCTCTATAGCATGCTGGATTTCCATGAAAACCCAATTGCATTGGTCGAGGTGCGGGGTATATCCAAGCGCTCCCGAAAGCCCGCCGACCTCACCATCGATCAGTTCTTTTTGATTTTGCGGCTGGTTCCGGAAAGCTACCAGGACATGATACTGGTCGACCAGTGCACGGGACTTCGCGCCGGCGAGTTGCTTGCATTGCGATGGGAGGCGGTAAATTTTGAGCGGCTCTGCATGAAGGTAAAGGAGGGAGTAGTCAATGGCCGCATCGGTCCGGTCAAAACTGAATACTCAGAAGACGAACTGCCAATGGATCCAGACTTCGCAACGGTACTCCTTGAGATCAAACGGAAGTCGAACGGGTCCGGTCTGCTGTTCCCGAGTCCCACTACCGGCCTTTCCTACCATGCTTCTCCGATCCAGCAGGACTACATCCGCCGCGCGGGCTGGTGTCTTGTTGCGTGTCCCGATTGTGGTGCTGCTCCCGGAACGGCATGCACCGGAGTGAATCAGAAGCGTGGAAAACGTCATGCCATCCCGGTCCATGACGAACGTCGCCAACTTGCAACCGAGAACAATTTCGGCAGCATTGGATGGCATACCTTTCGGCACACCTACCGGACCCTGCTCAGCGGCGCCGATACCCCGATCGACGTCCAGCAAAAGCTGCTTCGCCACGCTCACATCTCGACCACGCAGCAGTACGGTGGTCCGCCTATGAAGAACCAGCGCCGGGCGAACAGCAGGGTCGTGAGAGAGATCCTTTTCCGTAAATCGGGCGACTGAGCTTCGGACAGGAAGGAACCCGCATAATAGAAACGGGCGCTCAAGGGCGCCCGTTTCGATGGATCGGAAATGGATTGATATTCCCGTAGATGGTTGCGGGGGTAGGATTTGAACCTACGACCTTTGGGTTATGAGCCCAACGAGCTACCGGGCTGCTCCACCCCGCTCTTTGAATATACCGTTACTGACGGCTGAGGTCAATTCACCGAGAGTGATTCAGAATGACCCAACTTGTCTACTCTTCGGGCCCTTAGACGCGTAACTTTTTTAGAAAAAACGGGTCTGCATACATACGATGGATGTGTGGCCCAAATAGGGACGCGCGGGAGGCAGTGAGGATCGTATGTATCAGGGCAAATCCTTTTCGAAGGTTTCGATGGCGACAGTTTTGAGTGCGATGCTGGCTCTGGATGTCAGTGCAGGATTTGCACAGACGAAGCCTGCGCCCGTTCCGGACGCACAGATTGAGGCAAGTGTTTTGAAGGCGTTGGCTGGGGCGCCCGAGTTGGCAGATCAGGCGATCACATCAACGACTGTCTATGGCGTCGTGACGCTGAACGGCACGGTTCGCGATGAGCCGTCGAGGGACTTGGCGGAGCATCTGGTGTCGACTACGGCGGGCGTGCAGAAGGTCATTGACCAGTTGGTGATTGGGGCCGTTCCGGCGGCGAGTAACGATTCGGCGGATGGGGGGACGAATCCGAATCTTCAGTCGGATGGGTCCATAGCTCCGGCTGATGGGCAGAGCCAGCAGCCTCAGACCAGTTCTAATCCAACTGCCGCGCCACTGGGTGGGGCTCCTCAGCAGCAGAGTCAGTATCCTCCCGCTTATGGGAGCCAGCAGCAGCCTAGCGGACAGTATCCGCCTGCGTATGGTGAGCCGTCGCAGGGTGGTCAGTATCCGTCGCCACAGACTGGACAGTATCCGCCGCCTTATGGCGCTCCTCAGCAACCTTATCCGCCGCAATATGGTCAGCAGCGGCCTTATGTTGCCCAGAAGGGCGGGGATGCTGTAGTTGTGCCTGTTGGCTCTACGCTGCGGGTGCGGATCAATCAGGGAATGGATAGTAAGAAGACGGTGGTGGGAACGCCGTTTGATGGCGTTGTTTTGAACGATATCGTTGCAGGGGGTTCGATCGCTATTCCTCGTGGAGCTTCGATTACTGGAACTGTTGTGGAAGCCCATACGGCGGGGGAGCTGAAGGGGAAGGGTGAGTTGAAGCTGCAGCTTACGTCGGTTGCGCTTGGCGGGAAGGTTTATCCGATTGCTACTGACTTCTGGTGGCACCAGGGGGCTGACAAGACCGCGAATACTGTCGGAAATACGGTGGGGTTGGGCGCGGTTGGCGCGCTGATCGGTGCGGTGGCTGGCGGCGGCGTTGGAGCAGCGGTTGGCGCTGGCGTTGGCGGTGTGGCTGGGCTTGGAGTTTCGGCGGCTTCGGGTAAGGGGGAGGCGGTGCTTCCTTCGGAGGCGATTGTAGTATTCCATCTTACTCAGCCTGCAGATGTTACGACGGTGTCTCAAGCTGAGTTGGATCGGCTGGGGGCGGGCGTGCCGGTTGGTGCGGATCCTCAGATGCAGCGGCGGTATCCGCCACCTCCGCCACCGGGGTACTATGGGCCGGTCTATCGTCCTTACTAAGGTTGTTACGTCCTAAAAAGTGAGTGAGCTTTTGTAGATTTTTCCGGAAAAAATTGAGACGCCCGTGAGACCTGTTTTTTGAGGTTTTACGGGCGTTTTTTGTGGGGGTGGGCGAAAATGTGGTGTTAAAACGTGGTGTTTTGATGGTCAATTTGTGGTGGTTTGCATGGTAAACGTGGTCACTAAAAGCGCTGTTTTTGACTGCTGAAAAATACGCCAGGTTTTTCAGATTTATTTTTGAGGTTCGTGCGGTGTTGAGGATTCAAAGACTGCTTGCTTTGGTGCCTCACCGTGGGAGTGCGGTTCGCTTACGCGAATAACCGACCCTTCGCGATAAGGCTACGAAGGATGGGCCACCCGGCAGTTTGTCTTCGGCATTTTTCTCTTCGGTTGTGTCTCTGCTTGAGCTTTTATTCTGTTTGGAGAGCAGGCGAGGTGAAGGCTATGGCTGGAGCGGTGCTGGAAAAGATGTGTCCGTTCTTTATTGTGAGCAGCGTGGATCAGACCATCGCGTTCTATCGTGACAAGCTCGGGTTTGAGCGCTGGCACCAGCAGCCGGAGCGAGAGCCATTCTTTGCTATCGTTGGCCGGGACGGGGCGATGCTTTTCATCAAGTCTGGCGAAGCTGCGCCTATGCCTAATGCGGAGCGCGATCCCGAGATGAGATGGGATGCGTATGTGCCGGTCGATGACCCTGATGCGCTTGCTGCCGAGTTTGTTGACCGCGGGGTTGCGTTCAGCGCGCCGTTGAAGGATACGCACGACGGGCTGCGCGGCTTCGAGGTGGCTGACCCAGATGGGTATGTCTTGTTCTTCGGTCGACCGAGGTAGTCCGCGTTTCAGCAACTTCGATTCTGACGTTTCCCAAAACCCCTGCCAGCTCAACCGGTCGATGCAACACTGGCTTGGAGTTTACTCGCCGGCGTTTGAAAGCCCAAGGTCTCTCGCGGGCGTTGGTTGAGACGCAGCGCGATCTTGTTGAGATGGGCTTGAGTGTGGACGGACAAGTCGGTCTTCTTAGGGAAGTACTGTCTTAGCAGGCCGTTTGTATTTTCATTGGTGCCGCGCTGCCACGGACTCTGTGGATCGCAGAAGTAGACTTTCACGTTCGTGTCCACCGTGAAGCTCTTGTGTTGTGCCATCTCCAACCCTCGGTCCCAGGTCAACGAGCGCCGCAGGGTCGCGGGGAGTTTGAGCACGTGCTTGCTCAGCGCGGCGACGACCGTCGTTGTGTCTTTGCTGGGCACCTTGATGAGCATGACAAAACGCGAGTGCCGTTCCACCAGGGTTGCGATATGAGTATTCTTGCTGCCTGCAAGTAGGTCGCCCTCCCAATGACCGGGAACGGCGCGGTCTTCAACCTCCGCTGGTCTCTCGCTGATAGAGATCGCATCAACGATCTGTCCGCGGGACTGTCCCGCTGCCCGCGCGTGCCGTGAACGACGGATCAGCCGCTTGGACCGGAGATGCTGAACCAGCTCTTTTTTCAGCACTCCGCGGGCCTGGAGGAATAAGCTGCGGTAGATGGTTTCGTGGGACACGCGCATGCTCTCGTTGTTGGGATAGCTTACCTTCAACCATTTCGAAATCTGTTCCGGCGACCAGTCCAGGATCAGTTTACTGGCCACGATCGTCCGCAGTTCTTCGTGGTTCGCAAGAAGACACACCTTGGGTCGCAGAGCCGACTCCCAGGCCTGACGATCGGCTTCACTGGCTCGATAGAGTGGACGGCCACCGTGACGCGCGATCTCCCGACCCACGGTCGACACAGGCCGTTGCAATCCGCTGGCTATCCCACGAATCGACAAGCCGGCTGCGATTCCTCGTGAGATGTCTTCCCGCTCGGCCAGCGTCAGAGTCCGCGGTGAGCGCCGACGAGCGGGAGGAACTATCCCGCCGCGCTGCGTCAACAGGAACCGAATGGAACCATGCCCCTTACCAAAGGCTCGACCAATGTCATGCAACGACTCGCCCGCCTTCCAGCGCCGCCACATCTCGATCCTCTGCCCAGTGGAAAGCCTGTTCCGTTTTCCTTGTGCCATAACCACCACCTTTTGAAATTGAATTCATATCAGATGGTGTTGCACCGACCGGTTGAGACCGCCAGGGCTTTCGGCAAGTTCGACGCTGATGCTTCGGGAAGCTAGTTTTTTAAACCATGAATCCATCTGCGATACGCGGCTCATGGGAAAAAAATCAGGGATCGCAAAATTTGTAGTTGACATCGATTGGACAATTCACTACCGTTTGGTTGTGGATAAATTGGGTACAACATTTGCGGCTTTGTCTGATCCCACGCGCAGGGCGATGATCGAACGGCTCTCTCATGGGCCTGCCTCTGTGCATGGGTTGATGGAGCCGTTTGCACTGTCGCAACAGATGATTTCAAAGCATATTGCCTACCTGGTGCGGGCACGGATTGTGATCAAGACAAAGCGTGGACGGGAGAGCGTATGCACGCTTAGGCCAGAGGCGATTAAGACAGTCAGCGACTGGGCGATCAGCTATCGCCGGTTCTGGGAAGAGAGTTTCGACAAGCTGGATGTGGTGGTAAATCAAATGAAGAAAAAGGAGGTCAGAGATGACACAAAACACGGTTAGCGAAGTTGAGCGGATGGTTATCACGAGAGTTTTTGATGCCCCACGGGAGTTGGTTTGGAAGGCGTGGACAGACCCGAAGTACGTGATGCAGTGGTGGGGACCGAAGGGCTTTACTTCGCCGGTTTGTCAGATGGACTTTCGCGTTGGAGGAAAATTTCTCTGTTGCATGAGAACGCCGGACGGGCAGGAGTTCTGGAATGCTGGGGAATACCACGAGATTGTTCTGCACGAGAAGATCGTTTCGTCCATGTACTTTTCCGACTCGAAGGGAAACAAGGTTGAGCCTGCGGAATTAGGAATAGAACATGAGGCTATAGATGGTGCGTACGACGTGACCCTCTTTGAGGATCTCGGAAACGGCCAGACGAAACTCATCTTCATTGGAAATGAACCCATGGAGAGCGCAAAAGAGAGCGGTCAAGTTGAGGGCTGGAACGAGATACTTGATAAAGTTGCCGCAGTGGTTGCGGGGCTTGCGAAGGCGAAGTAAGAAGCTGAAAGTTTCGGTCATCGTTGCGCGCGAGATAAGGCTAAGGGACGGGAGGCGGCTTCGGTCGGACTTCTCGTCACCTGGCCGAAGTAGATGAGATTATTTGACTGGGTGGACGTGATAGACGCGCACAGCTCAAATCGTGCCAGGAGAGAGCCGCAGAATGCGAAAAGGGTTTACGAGAAGACCGAAGGTGGAGGAGCCCGCGGTAAACCACGACAAAAACTACATCACTCCAGGCGGCCTCGAGCGGTTGAAAGATGAGCGCCACTTTTTGGTGACGAAAGATCGCCCGGCCGTGGTGGAGGTGGTGGCGTGGGCTGCGGGCAATGGCGATCGCAGTGAAAACGCCGACTATCAGTACGGCAAGCGACGACTGCGGCAGATCGATGGACGGATTCGCTTCCTGACGAAGCGAATCGAAGCCGCGGAGGTTGTAGATCCGGAAGCTCCTAGAACGGGGCTGCGCGCGACGAAAGCGTTCTTTGGCGCCACCGTGCGCTATGCGAATGCCGCGGGGGCGGAGCGAGAGGTGAGCATCGTCGGCACGGACGAAGTGAATCTTGATCGCAACCACATCAGTTGGGCTTCCCCTCTTGGGCGCGCATTGATGAGAGCGACAGGCGATGGCGAAGTTGTTCTTCATGCGCCGGGCGGCATTGAAACCCTGACCGTGCTGGAAGTGCGCTACGAACGCATCTCTGTTGAACCGTTCCGCGAACCAGATGAGCATGAAGTCGCGACTAAGGGGCTTGATCGCTGACACTCTATGAGCGAAGGCTATCGGATCCTGGTCGGCCGGCATCTTTTTTTATTCTTCGCGGAGGACGTTGGCTGGGTCGATGTTGAGGGCGCGTCTGACGGGGCCGGCGACGGAGAGCATGCCGGTGAGGAGGAGCGTGGCTGCGACTGCGACGAGGACGAGGGGATCCTGTGCGGTGGCCTGGTAGACGATGGCTGAGAGGAGATGGCTGGTCGCTATGCCGAGCAGCAGGCCGATGACTGATCCGGTGGCGAGCAGGACGAACATGCGGCCGAGTGCGGCTGCGAGGATCTGCTTCGCTTGTGCGCCGAGGGCGACACGGATGCTTAGCTCGCGCAGACGCTTACTGACGGTGTAGGAGGCGAGGCCGAAGGTGCCGGTGATCGAGAGCAGGAGGCCGAAGGCTCCGAAGAGGCCGAGGGAGATGGTAGCAACCTGGGCAGGGAAGAAGCTGAGAGACATTTGATTGGTCCAGGTGCCCGATGCCTGGATGGGAATGGTGGGATCGACGTCGTGGATCAGTTTGCGAATGTCGGCTGTGGTTTGGGCTGTGTCGGGTGCATCGCCCTGGGGGCGGACGATGAGCACTGTATTTGTATCCGCGTTTTGTGAGAGCGGGTAGAAGGTTGCAGGATGCTGATCTTCACTGAGGGACAGGTATTTTCCATCCGCTACTACGCCGACGATCTGGATCTTGTCTCCTCCATGGGTCTTGAAGTAGTGGCCGATAGCGCTGCTGGGGTCGGAGTGGAAGAGCTGGCGGACGAACTCTTGATTCACGACGGCGACGGCTGGAGTGTCTGGAGTGTCGGTGTAGCTTACATCGCGGCCTGCGAGCAGAGGAGTTTCAGCGGCTCCGAAGTATCCGGGGGAGATGTTGAAGTAGTAGGTGGTGAACGCCTTGTTCGAGGACCTGAAGTTGCTCGTCTGTTGC
Source organism: Tunturiibacter lichenicola (assembly GCF_051013355.1). GTDB lineage: Bacteria > Acidobacteriota > Terriglobia > Terriglobales > Acidobacteriaceae > Edaphobacter > Edaphobacter lichenicola_F. The sequence goes on from NZ_CP132944.1 coordinate 5,026,580, forward strand.
GAGAAGATGTCTCTCGACGAGGGAGTCTCGAGGGGCGTCGAGTCCGCGTAAGCTGCGGCTTTGATTCCGGGGAGCTGCATGACACGCTCGAGTAGCTTGCGCTGAAAAGGTTCGCTGCTCTCGACGGTGTAGCCAGCCTGAACGAGATCGAAGCGCGTCACGACGACGTTGTGCGGATTGAGGCCGATGTTCATCTTAATTGTTCGGGAGAGGCCGCGCAGTGAGACGAAGGCGGCGGTGACGGTAACGCAGCAGAGTGCGATCTGTGCGGCGAGGAGAATGTCCCGGAGGGCCCAGCGGCTTCCTGCTACGGGTTGAGTACCGCCGCCGTTTTTGATTGCGTCATTTGGATCTGTTCTGAAGATCTGGCGCAGGGGCATGATGCCGAAGAGAAGACCGGCGAGGACGGAGATCAGCAGAGCGATCAGGATCAACGATGGCTGCGGCATGACGGAGAACTTGATGGGGTAGTCGGATGGTGGATGCCAGGCGGCGAGGCCAGTGAGAGCTGCCCACGCCAGAGCGCAGGCGCAGATACCACCGAGAATCGAGATGACGAAGGCTTCGACGAGGATCTGGCGGATGACGAGCCAGCGGCTGGAGCCGATGGCCATGCGGATGGCGATCTCGCGGGTGCGATCTGCGGTGCGGGCGGCGAAGAGGCTGCCGAGGTTGACGCAGGCGGCGAGGAGCACGATTCCGGCCAGGCCCATGACGCCTGCGATGAAGGCGCGGGCGGGAGAGCCGAGGAAGTCTCCGATGAGGCCGGGACGAGTCATCCTGAAGCCCAGCCCTTCCTCGTCATTGGGTTTTTCGCGGCGCATGCGGGCGGCGACTGTGTCCAGTTCGGCCTTTGCCTGAGCCAGTGTGACGCCTTCTTTGAGGCGCACGATTGCAAAGATGTTTTTGTTGGTCCAATCGTTGAGCCAGTTGATTCCTTCGAAGGTTGCTTCGTTGGCCATGGGGACGAAGATGTCGGGCTGTAGAAACTTCTCGGTGCCGTAGAAGCTTTTGGGAGTGACGCCGACGATGGTGTAGGGATGTTTGTCGATGCGGACGATCTTGCCGACGACGTCGGGATCTGAGTTGAACTGACTCTTCCAGGCGGGAAAGGAGAGGACTGCAGCGTCGGATGCGCCGGGGTGGTCGTCGTCGGAGGGTTGGAGGAGGCGGCCGAGCAAGGGCTTGATGCCGAAGACCTGGAAGTATTGCCCGCTTACCTCGTACCCCCAGACGGGACGGGTGACGTTGTTGGCTTCGAGGCCGAAGGCCTGGATGTTATCGGCAGCGACGGCGTCGAAGACTGTGCTGTCATCGCTTAGAGCGCGGATCTCGGGACGGGAGAAGACGGGGTAGTAGGGAGTGGCGGTATCGAGCGACCAGACGCGGTCTGGATGGGGGACGTCGAGGGGGCGCAGGATGAGCGATTGCAGGACGCCGAAGACGATGATGTTTGCGGCGATGCCGAGGGCGAGGGTCAGGACCGCGGTGAAGGTGAAGCCTGGAGAGCGGCGCATCTGACGAAGAGCAAATCGCAGGTCCTGCAGCAGGTTGGTCATCGGTGCCCTCGGGGCGGTGCTGTGGCTCGGCGTGTGTTGGTGCAATTTTGTCGCCGAAGTGCTGGTGTTGCAAGTTCTTGAGAAGGAAGTGGCTTGATGGATTAGGGAACGTGCTAGGGGGGAGGGTTGTGTTCGGTTTTATTAATGAGTGTCCGTCAATGGACAGGGAGGGGTGCTCCGTCTGCGGTTTTTTTGATTGATGATTCGCTGCTTTAGAAACTGTAGTGACGCGCCAGTTCCGAAATGAACGCGAGGGTTGGGATTATCTCCTCCGTCTGCTCGTTTTCTTAGTGGGCTCTCCGATAGAGAGCGTTAGGCGGATTGATCGCTTATGCTTTCGAGCCCGCTGGAAGGAGTGTCATGACCCTCAATCGATGGTTGCGCGATAAGGCACGTTTTGCAGTGGATCAGATATTTTGCTCCTCGTCGGCGGATGTGCAGCGTGTTGGGAATGTCCATAGCGGGTGGGTGATCAAGCAAGGTCTCGATCCGTTGGTTATCTACTGCGCGGGTGTTGGCCAGGGGATTTCTTTTGAACTGGAGTTGGCGAAGAGTAGTCGTCGGCCGATTCTGGTGTTCGATCCTTCGCCGCGGGGATTGGCAACTATGGCGGAGGTTGATGGTCGCAATATTGAGTTCTTTCCGGTTGGGCTTGCTGCGGTGACGGGTGCGATTGAGTTTTCACTGACGAGACAGGATGGAGAAGTCTCTCGGGCGGTTTCGGATAATGGCTTCGGGAAGGCGTCTTTTGACTGCTGGGATCTGGCGACTGTGATGAGCAGGAATGGTGATACCGCAATCGATCTTTTGAAGATGGATATTGAAGGGTTCGAGTATGAGATTATCGACCAGTTTCTCGACCAAAGGATTCCGGTGCGGCAGTTGTGTGTGGAGTTTCATCCGTGGCTTGCGCCCGGACGCACTTTTGGGCGGACTTTGAAGACGATTGCGAAGCTGTATCGAGCGGGCTACCGCATTATCTATAAACAGCGGGGCGACCATAGCTTCGTTCTGAAGGAGTCGCGGTTCAGGGAGTTGGTGGAGAATAGGGCGGAGGGTCAGGTTCGGTGGGACGAATCTTTGAGTAACGCGCTCATTCGACGGTGATTGTCGGGGTCTTTGTAGGAAATTCAGAGGGTGGTGATTTATACTTGTCGCTTGCCCTGCAACCGGCGTGGCGCTGGTCGAAAGACCTCCCCGCAAGGTCACGCAAAATCCCGGGCACGCGGCCAAATCCTTAGCGGGAGGCGGTGTCGCGCGAAGTGAAGGTTTTAGTTCAGCATGATTCGTATTCTGCAGCAGGACAATCGCATCACGAAGATCATCTTCGCCGTCATTATTGGGTTCGCAGTGATCACGATGGTGATTACGCTGGTGCCCGGCATCTTTGACAACGCGACGGCCAACGACTCGGCCGTGTTTGCCACAGTGAAACAGCCGGGATACTTTGGGCGCGTCTTCGGGGAGAGCACTCCAATCAAGACGGTCGAAGTGAACCAGCTGGCGAGCAGGCAGTTGCAGCAACAGCATTTTCCTGACGCGCTGCTGCCTTACTTCATTCCGCGCGCGGGTCAGATTCTGGTGCAGCGGGCGATTCTGAAGCATGAAGCGGACAGGATGAATCTGCAGGTGAGCGATGAAGACCTGCGTCGGGAGCTGCAGACGGGGCCGTTCGCGCAGTACCTGTTTCCGAATGGCAATTACATCGGCGATGACGCTTACATGAACTTTGTGCAGAGCGCGTTTCAGACGACACGTGGAGACTTCGAGTCGCAGGTGAAGAGCGACATGGAGCTGAACCGGCTGCAGGCGCTGATTACGGGCGGCGTGACGGTTTCGGATAACGCCGTGCGCGAGGCGTACAAGGTCGATGGGACGAAGGTGAAGTTCGACTATGCCGTGGTTTCGTCGGACGAGGTTCGGAAGACGATCAATCCTTCGGATGCGGAGCTGGCGAGCTTCTTCAAGACGAATGCGGCGAAGTATGCGACGGCGGTTCCGGAGACGCGGAAGATTGAGTATGTCTCGTTCGACACGTCGAATCTGCCGGGAGGCAAGCCGCAGATCTCGGATGCGGATGTGCAGGCTTACTACAACGCGCATCAGGATCAGTATCAGGTGAAGGAGCAGGTGAAGGTTCGGCACATCCTGATTGCAGTGCCTTCGGGTGCGGATGCCAAGACCGACGCTGCAGGTAAGGCGAAGGCTGAGGACATTCTGAAGCAGATCAAGGCTGGCGGGAACTTCGCGGATCTGGCGAGCAAGAACTCGGATGACCCGGGCAGCAAGACCCAGGGCGGCGAGCTGGGATGGCTGGATCGCGGCAAGACGGTGCCAGAGTTCGATAAGGTGGCGTTTACGCTGGCACCGGGGCAGACGTCGGATCTGGTGAAGACGCAGTTTGGATATCACATTCTGCAGGTGGAAGAGAAGAAGACGGCGCACCTGCGGCCGGTGTCCGAGGTGAAGGCGGAGATTGTGCCGTTGCTCGAACAACAGAAGGCCGGGGCGGCGGAGCAGACGTTTGCGTCATCGCTGGCGGCTGATGCGAAGAAGAATGGTCTGGAGAAGGCTGCGGCAGCGAAGGGCTTGCACGCGGTGACGACGGACTTTGTTGCCAAGGACGGCGTGATTCCCGGGCTGGCTGATGGTGCTCCGCTGCTGACGCAGGCTTTCTCGGTAGTGAAGGGCGCGGACCCGGCTCCGGTGGCTACCGGCGATGGGTTTGCCGTGTTCCAGGTGACGGATATCAAGGCGGCGCATGCTCCGGAGTTTGCGGACTACAAGTCGCACATTCTTGAGGATTATCGGGAGCAGCAGGTTCCTCAGTTGCTGAGCGCACAGCTGAACAAGCTGGAGGATCGCGCGAAGGTGCTGAACGACCTGAAGAAGGCTGCGGCGGAGATGAACATTCCACTGAAGTCTAGCGAACTGGTTGGCAAGGATGCTCAGGTGCCGGATCTTGGATCGATGAGTGGTCCGGGAGCGGTGGCCTTCTCGCTGCCTAAGGGTGCGATTTCGGCGCCGCTCAATGTTGGGCGTGCTGGTGTGGTGCTGAGCGTGACCGACAAGCAGGAGCCGACCGCTGACGACATCACGAAGAACCTTGCTGCGACTCGTGAGAAGCTTCTGAACGAGCAGCGGGAGGAGATCTTCCGTGTGTATATCGGTGAGCTGACGACGAAGTACGAGAAGAGCGGAGCGGTGCGGTTCTCGAAGAAGCAGGCTGCGCCGGGTGGGACACCGTTTGGCGGCCAGTAGCTAGTTGAAGCGTGAAGGATGCCCTGGGATTGACTCCCCAGGGCATTTTTCTGCGTTTTGATACGGATGTCGCTCGTCGTGACACTGGCTGCTTCTGGCGACCACTCGTGGGTCGTGCTGGTGGCGCGAGCGTGGGAGACGCTGTCTGGTGGTGCGTTAGGGTCGATTGCGGCGAAGTTGGTGGTTCCTCGGCGGCTTCTTCGCTTTGGCAGATGATTGTGCATTCGGCCTCTGGAGTGCTTGTGCCGATAGAGGAAGCGACGAGGGTTCCTTTCCTCAGGATGAGCGCATCAGCTGTGCTGGATTCTGGCATCATAGGGTGCAGCTACAACGAGGGGGCAGGATGAGTGGGGAAGCAACAAATCAAGAGCGGTTGTCGGGGGTTTTGCTGCATGTTACGTCGTTGCCTTCGTATGGTGGAGTAGGCGACTTCGGTCCGGTGGCGTATGCGTTCGTGGATTTTCTGGCTGAGGCTAAGCAAAGACTGTGGCAGGTGTTGCCGCTGAGCCCGACGGGGTATGGGAGCTCGCCTTATTCGGCGCTGTCGGCGTTTGCGGGGAATCCGGTGCTGATCAGCCTGGAGTGGCTGGTGCGCGATGGGTGGATTGCGGGAGAGAAGATTGCAGGGTTGCCGGGGGCTGAGGGTCCGGCTGATTTTGATGCGGCGTTTCGGCTGAAGCTGCCGCTGATTGAAGAGGCGGCGGAGAACTTTCTGGATCGTGCGCCGGATGATAAGCGGGCGAGATTTCAGAAGTTCTGCGAGACCAATAGCTCGTGGCTGCAGGACTATGCGATTTTCAACGTGTTGCGGCGGACGTATGGGTATGCGAGCTGGCATGAGTGGCCGGCAGAGTTTGCGCGGCGGGAACAGGACGCTTTGGGCAAAGTGCTGAACGAACGCGGGCGGGAGTTGGCGCTCGAACAAGTGATTCAGTTCTTCTTCAATGAACAGTGGTGTACGTTGCGGGGGTATTGTGCGCAGCGGAAGATTCGCATCATGGGGGATGTTGCGATCTTTGTGAACTACGACAGCGCCGATGTATGGACGCATCCGGATATGTTCGAGCTGGATGAAGATCTGAAGCCGATACGAGTTTCGGGTGTGCCGCCGGATTACTTTTCTGCGACGGGGCAGAGGTGGGGGAATCCACTTTATAAGTGGGGGCTGCTGAAGGAGCGGGGATTCGATTGGTGGGTGGCACGGATTCGTCGTGCTCTGACGTTGTACGACATTATTCGGCTGGATCACTTTCGTGGATTTGAGGCCTTCTGGTCGATTCCTGCGGAGGAGGAGACGGCGATCAATGGCCAGTGGGTGAAGGCTCCGGGGCATGAGCTGTTTCAGAGGCTGAAGGATGTGTTTGGTGGGGAGTTGCCGTTTGTGGCGGAGGACCTGGGGCTGATTACGCCTGAGGTGGATGAGCTGCGGGAGCACTTTGGGATGCCGGGGATGAGGATTCTGCAGTTTGGATTTTCGGATCGCGGAGCACATCTTTATCTGCCGCATCGGTATGTTCCGAACTCGGTGGCGTACACGGGAACGCATGACAACAATACGACGCAGGGCTGGTGGCGGGATGACATCAGCGACGCGGAGCGTGCGAACGTTCAGACGTATCTGCAGAGGATCGATCACGATGGAGAGGTTGTGTGGGCGATGATTCGGGCGGCGGCGCGGTCGGTGGCGAATCTGTGTGTGTTTCCGCTGCAGGATGTGCTGCATCTGGGGAGCGAGGCGCGGATGAATACGCCTTCGGCGGGGGCGGGGAACTGGACGTGGCGTTACAGTCCTGATGCGCTGCATGCTGACTTTGCGGTTCAGCTTGCCGATCTGATGGTGATGACCGACCGCGACGGGTGGGAGAAGCCGACGGAGGGCGTCGAAGCGGGTAAACCGGTGGAGGAGGCGTCGAAACGGGCAGAGCTGGGCACAACCGTTTAGACTGGAACAAGTATCTTCAATCTTTCAGGAGCACCAAAGCATGCCTCTCTCTGGCGAAGCAATCCGCACTATGAACTACGTTGATGACATCTCAGTAACGCTGCGCCGCATTCTCGCGGTACTGCCGTCGCTGACAGAGGAGGAGCGCCAGCGCGTGTCCGAGCATATCAAGGGTGCAGAGCCGAGCTATGAGTCAGTGATCACGGCTGTCGCGAGCAAAAAGTAATGGAAGCGGCCGGCGCCCGGACGAGCTTCGAGATCGAGAGGGTTGCGATCATCGGAGCCGGGGTGGCCGGCCGCAGCTTTGCTTTAGCGTGTGCTGCTGCGGGCCTCGATGTGGTACTGGAAGATGTGATGCCGGCGAATCTGCGGCGGGCTGAGGCTGAGTATTCGGATATGAGCGCGAGTGTCGTCTCGGGACACGCGGGAAGTCTGGAGCTGGCGTCGACGGTAGAGGATGCCGTGCGTGAGGCCGATGTTGCGGTGGACTTTGTGCCGGATGAGCTGGAGTCGAAGCTCGAGATCTTCAGCATGATCGATCGTATGGCTCCGCCGAAGACGATTCTGTGTACGCCGAGCTATGCGTTGAGCATTACGGATCTGGCGTCGTGTGTGTATCGGCCGGATCGGTGCGTTGCTGTGCGGGGGAACCTGGTGCGCGGGGGTGACTCTGAGGCGCCTATGGTTCGGATGTTGTATCCCGCTGCGGCGAATGATTCGGTACTCTTGGCGATGGGTCGGTTTTTACGCAGGCTGGGAGTTGATGTGCTGGCGGAGACTGATCCTGATGTTCCGGTGCTGATGAAGAACGCGTCGATTGCTGGTCGGTAGTCCTTTCCCTTCTTGTGTTTCTATCTCGCGTTGTGTGAGCAGGGTTTCGACAGTGTTAATTTCGTCACGGCAGGGAACCGTTTCCCATGACTTTGCGTAGACAACAGCAGAGAGTCTTCGTCCAACCAGAGCCCATGCGCGCACTTATCAATATCTTCGCTCAGGTGTTTCGATCGATCGGTGCTAACAAGCTGCGGTCGTTTCTGACGATGTTCGGCATTGCGTGGGGCGTGGCTTCGTTGCTGTTGCTGATTGGCCTGGGTGAGGGGTTTCGCTCCGGGCAACGCAGGGGATTGGCTGAGCTGGGCACCGACGTGATCATGATGTGGGGTGGAACGATTCCTGTTTTGCCGGAGCAGCATGTGGGGATGCGTCCGTATAAGTTGACGATGAGCGATGCGGCGGCGATTCGGTCGGAGGCGCCCGATGTGCGCGCTCTGACTTCGATCATCAATCGTAGCGATTTGAAGCAGGTGAGCGAGTTTTCAAGCGCTGGCGGACAGGTGATGGGGGTTGAGCTCAACTACCCGGAGATACGGAATCTGCCGATCGCGCAGGGTAGATTCCTCAACGAGCAGGATATTACGCAGCGGAGGCAGGTCGTTGTGCTGGGCCAGAAGATGGAGGGTCTTCTGTTTTCCGGGCACCCTTCGCTGGGGGCTTTTATTACGCTGAATGGGTATCGGTTTCAGGTGATAGGGGTCGCGAAGAAGGTGGGACGCGGAAATAACGATGGGGATAATCAGAAGATCTACATTCCGTTGACGACGATGCAGGAGTTCTTTCCGATCACGGGGGACAACATTCCTGAAGATTCTATTTCGTCGATTCAGTATCAGCCGCTGACGGAGGATTTGAACGAGACGGCGAAGTCTGAAGTGCATAAGATCATCGCGGCGCGGCATGGGTTTGATCCGGCGAGGAAAGAGGGTTTCGAAGAGTGGGACACGATCAAGTCGAATCGTATGGTGGGGATGATCTTTACGGCGATGGACGTGTTTCTGGGTGGAGTGGGGATTGTGACGCTGGCGCTGGGTGCGGTGGGGATCATCAACATCATGCTGGTGACGGTGACGGAGAGGACGAAGGAGATTGGTCTGCGGAAGGCGCTGGGAGCTACCAATCGGAGCATTTTGTTTCAGTTCTTTCTTGAGGGGCTGACGCTTACGGCGTTGAGTGGGTTTATCGGGATTATGGGTGCGGCGGCGCTGATGGCAGCGCTTGGGGCAGCCGTGGGGAATAACGATATGGGGTTCGATCCGCCGCGGCTGGTGCCGTGGTCTGCAGCGATGGCGATGGGGACGCTGACGCTGTGTGGGATTGTGGCTGGTCTGTACCCGGCGCGGCAGGCGGCGATGCTGCAGCCGGTGGAAGCACTGCGAAAGGAATAAGGACATGCTGAGCGACATCCTTGGGCAGGCGATTGAGGCGATGAAGTTCAATCGCCGACGTACGCTGATTACGATTGTGGGTATGGCGTGGGGTATCGCGACGGTGGTGCTGTTGCTGGCCTATGGCGCGGGGTTTGGGCAGGCGTTCGAGAATATCTTTGCGCAGTTTGGCACGAACATGATCGGCGTGTTTCCTGGGCGGACGAGTGAACAGGCGGGTGGATCGAAGGCGGGTGTGCAGGTTCGACTGCAGCAAGAGGATGTAGAGCGGATACAGGAGACGGTGCCGGGAGTGATGCGGGTTTCGCCGACGGTTGATAAGACTGTGCCGGTGCAGAACGATCTGCATAGCTATAACTGGGATGTGACGGGGATCATGCCGGACCTGCAGTCGATACAGAGGATCGACGTGGCTCAGGGACGCCTGCTGACAGAGGCAGATGTGCAGCAGCGAGCGCATGTTGCGGTGATCGGGTCTGAGGCAAAGATGAAATTGTTCTCGGGGCTGTATGCGATTGGGGAGAAGATTCGACTGAATGGCGTGAGCTTCGAGGTTGTGGGCGTGATGACGGCGAAGATGCAGGAGGGCGACGACAGCGATATCAATCGGCAGATCAATGTGCCGTTTACGACGATGGGGGACATTAAAGATACGAAGTATCTCGATGGGATCTGGATGGACTACAAGGGCGACCCGAAGATGGTGGAGACGGCGCTGCGCAAGACGCTCGCGGCAGCGCATGGGTACAGGCCGAGCGATCGGCGCGCTGTGTTTGTGGCGAACATCATGGAGCAGTTGACACAGTTTCGGATCATCTCGCTTGGGTTGCAGGTTTTGCTGTCGTTCATTGGTGCGCTGACGCTGGGGATTGCGGGTATTGGGCTGATGAACATCATGCTGGTCAGCGTGCAGCAGAGGACGCGTGAGATTGGCGTGGAGAAGGCGTTGGGTGCGCGGAAGCGGCATATCCTGATGCAATTTTTGGCGGAGGCGCTGGTGATTTCGGGCGTGGGCGGAGTGGGCGGGATTGCGCTGGCCTACGCGGTGGCAAAGGGCGTGGGGAAGATTACGTTTTACAGTGCGTTGGCTTCGAATGCCGATGCGGGCGATATTCATCTGCTGATTTCGCCAAACAGTGTGCTGGTGGCCACGGTGATTCTGGTGATCGTGGGAACGATCAGCGGGATGATTCCGGCGTTGAAGGCTGCGAGTCTGGATCCGATTGAGGCGCTGCGGTACGAGTAGGGGACTGCGCTTTGGTGCGAAGATCTCGTTGTTCGGTACTGCTCATTCCATTATCAAAGTGATGTGCGGAGTTCGCGAAAGTTGGCTAGCATGAAGACTGTCTATCGGCGGTATGCTGCTGTTGGCCATCTACGATTCGCGGAGGCGCGTTGAAGCAGGCGAAAAGTCCTAAAGAGTTTGTGTTCCATCGTCGAGAGCCTGAGATTCAGCGAGAGATGGTTGCGGCGGCGAATGCTGAGGCTTTGTTTGCACGCGATGTTGTGTCGATCTCCGATAGTTTGATTGAAGGGACGCAGTTGGAGAACCGGACGATTGACTCGCTTTTTATAGAGGATTCGGTGGTCGAACGCGTCAACCTGTCGAACAGTGTCTTTGGTTCGATCAAGCTGGCGGATGTGCGTCTGGTGAATTGCGACCTCGGAAATTTAGAGGCCAGAGCTATGAGCCTGGTGAGAGTTGAATTTATCAACTGCCGGATGACGGGGTTTCGTGCGGGGAAGCTGGAGTGTCAGGATGTCTTGATCTCGGAGGGAGATCAGAGGTACTCGCAGTTTCGGTTTTCACTCTTCAAATCGTCGGAGTTTGAGGCTTGCAACTTTGAAGATGCGGATTTCTATGGAGCGGATCTTTCAGGAGCGCGGTTCCGGCGGTGCAATCTTCGCAACGCAGAGATGAGTAAGAGCACGCTTGTGGATGCGGACCTGCGCGGGTCTGTGGTGGATGGGATGCAGTTGAATGCGGAGGACATCAAGGGCGCGGTGGTTGATGCGTCGCAGGCGATGCTGTTCGCTCCTCTTTTGGGTATACGAATTGCGTAGTTAGTTGTCGTTGCGTTGGCACTTGTAGGGGGCCTGCATGAGTGCGCGCGCCTCGTTGATGGCGCCCTGGGTGTTGTCGTTGGTCTGGACGGCGAGGCGGTACTCGTTTACGGCGCGATCACGCTGACCGGTGCAGTCGAAGATGCGGCCGAGTTCGATGTGACTCCAGACCTCGACCCACCTGGGGTCGCCGTCGCCGCGTTGGGCGTCGCGGAAGGAGTTGGCTGCGGATTGATAATTGCGCTGCATGATGAAGATTTCGCCGATGCGATATGCGGCGAGTGAGCTGTTTTTGTTCGCGTCTAGCGCTTTCTGATACTCGATTAGGGCGGCTGTGAGGTCTCCCTGGGCGACTTGCTGCTGGCCGCGGAGGACCGCGACGCGCACGGCGAGATCGGGTGTGCTCTTCAGGAGCCAGTTCTCGGGATCGATGCTGATGCGACGCGGGCGACCGAAGGTTTCGATGGAGTATTGCGAGTCGGAGCCGGAGACGTCGACGCGGCGAATCTCGGTTTTGCCGTCGGTCTCGATGCGGAGTTCGATCGGCATGCGGAAGAGGTCGAGGTCCTGGGTGATTGCGCCTACGGTGCGGAAGCCTTTGTTGTCGCCGAGGCGGAAGACGGAGTATTTGTCAGCGAATGCGGGGGCACCGGTGCCGTCGAGCCACTGGGCGAAGAAGGCCTGAAGCTCGAGGTTGGATTGAGCCTGAGCGAGGGTTTCGACGTTGGAGGTGTGGATGGATTTGTCGGTGTACTGGGTGATGAGGGTGCGGAGGAACTTGAGGAAGACTTCGTTGCCCATCTCCCAGCGGAGCATGTGGAAGACCATGGCACCTTTTTCGAGGGTCATGGATTGGAACTGAGGGGAGAAGGGGTCGAGGCGGCCTATGGTGGTGAGGGGCTCGGTGTCGTAGGCTAGGGCGCCGGCTGAGATGTCGGTGATGGCGTTCTGGAAGGCGGTTTTGCCGGCGGAGTCTTCGAGGTACATGAGCTCGGTGTAGCGGGACATGCCGTTGGTGATCCATGCGTCGTTCATGGTGGCGGGGGAGACCTGGCTGCCCCACCACTGGTGGGCGAGGGTGTTGGAGAGGAGGCGCTGTTCGTTGCGGGCGGCGATGCGGCCTCCAGCGATGGCGGCGATCTCAGGGGCCCATGCGGCGGAGACGGCGTCGTCGGGGAGCTCGACGAGGTTCATGTGGGTGGATTCGGGCTGGCCGAAGGTGCCGGACATGAAGAGGTACTCGCGCTCGGCCTGGCTGGCGAAGTCGTGGGCATACTCTTTGTGCTTTTCGGTGACGTAGACGCGCATGTTGCCGGCGGTGATGGGTTCGATGAACTTGCCGGCGATGATGGTGCCGGGGAATCCGGGCTTGGACCACTTGAAGGTGTGTTCGGTGCGGTTGCCGGGGAGACTCTTGGCCGCTGCTACTCCGGTACCGGAGCCGACGACGCGGAAGTCGGCGGGGACGCGGATGTGCATCTCGGAGGTGAAGCGGTTGGTGAAGAGGCCGGTCATGGGGAACCAGCGACCGGCGTAGAGGAGGATGCTGATGGGGTCTTCGATGGAGGCGAGCTTGATGCCTTCGACGGGACTGGTCTCGGAGCCTTTCAGGGTTCCTGCGTATTCGAAGTGGAAGGTGGTGCTGGTGCCTTTGGGCAGCGGGGTGACTAGGGTGAAGCGGACTGTGCTGTTGTTGGTGAGTCGTTCGGATTCGAGTGGCTGACCTTTGGCGTCAGTGACTTTGGTGAGTTGGAGGCCGTTATTCAGTTCGAAGGTGGGGGCTGTGAGGTCTTCGAGCGCGGTGAAGGTGACGTCGGCGGTGGCGGTGAGGCGGTTGACGGAGGGGTCGAGGTCAGCGCTGATGACGTAGTTGGTGATTTGGAGCTGAGGCTTTGCCGGGGCGGCCCATACCGTGGCCGTGAAGAGGCAGAACAGGAGCGCGATCAGGGCCGGAGTTCGAGGGATGCGGAAGAGAGCAGACATGCAGGCTAAGTTTCCTCAAAACATCATGGTACAGCGGTCGACTCATTAGACGCTTGCAGTTTCGTTTGGGCCACTTTTGAGGGCTTTTCCGGGCAAAAGCTCTTCGACTGCGTTGCAAACCTGCTGGATGGCGGTCAAATTGGAGGCGGGGCGGAGGATGTGGCGGATTTCTGCGAGGTTGGCGATCATCAGTTCGCGGTCAGGGGTGTTGTCGAGCAGGGGCCGTAGGGCGGAGGCCACTCCGTGGGGAGTGAAGTGGGTTTGGAGGAGTTCGGGCACGATCCGGCGGCCGGCGATGAGGTTGACCATGGCGATGGGAAGGTTTGTCTCTGTGTCGCGTCGGGAGGGTGGCCAGACCTCGGGAGGGTAGTGGACGAGGCGCTTTGCGAGCCGGAAGGTCAGGGTAGAGACGCGATAGACGACGATGAAGGGGTTGCCGATGACGGCTGCCTGGACGGTGGCGGTGCCGCTGGCGACGACGCTGGCACGGGCGTGGTGGAGGGCTTCGCGGGCGTCGGGGACCAGACGGATAGTGCGAGGGTGTTCGGTGAACTTCGTCTGGAGTTCTGTGACCAGGTGCTGGACTTGAGCCGCATCGAGCGTGGTGGCTACTGGAAGCAGGAACTCATAGTGGCTGCTTAAGATTTTGGTGGCGTGGTACATCGTGGGGAGGTTGGCTGTGACCTCCTTCCAGCGGCTTCCGGGGACGAGGGCGATCCACTCTTTGGCTAAGCTGAGGTTGTGGGCGGCGGCGTAGTGTTCGCGGGAGATAGTGGGCAGGGGAAGTTCGGCTAAGGGATGGCCGACGAAGGTGGCGTTGACGTGGCGGGCGCGGTAGAAGCTTTCTTCGAAGGGAAAGATGACCATCATGCGGGTGACGCGCTGCTGAACCCACTGGAGGCGGCGGCGCTTCCAGGCCCAGAGCTGGGGGCTGACGAAGTATATGACCGGGATGTTTAGTTTTTTGAGTTCGCGGGCGAGGCGGAAGTTGACGTCGGGGAAGTCGATGAGGATGGCGACTTCGGGGCGGCGTTTTTGGATGGAGGCGACGAGGCGGCGGTACTTGCTGTAGATGTTGGGCATGTGCCGAATGACTTCGGTGATGCCCATGTGGGCTACGTCTTCGGCGCGGACGATGCGGTCGAGGCCGGCTTCCTCCATCTCTTTGCCGCCGAGGCCGAAGCTGGTGAGGTCAGGGTGGCGGGTGCGGAGTTCGGCGAGGAGCTGGGCGCCGTAGTGGTCGCCGCTGGCTTCGCCGGCAGAGAGAAAGATTCGCGGGTTGGAGGTGGTGGCGATGGAACCAGTGTAGATTCTTCTGGAGGTGCTTGCATGGCAAGTGGGACGAAGCGCTTTCGCGCGGTGCTGGAGCCGGCCAGTAATGGGCTGGGGTGGGTGATTGTGTGGCTGCCGTTCGATGCACAGACGGCGTGGAAGAAGATGGTGCGGCTCAGGGTGAAGGTGGAGGTGGGGGGAGAGGTGTTTCGGACGTCGCTGTTTGCGGATGCGGTTCGGGGTGGGTACTACATTCTGGTGAACAAGAAGATGCAGGCGGCTGCGGGGGCGAAGGTTGGGGCAATGGTGGACTTTGCGGTCGAGCCGGACCTGGAGGAGCGCGAGGCGGTTGTTACGCCTGAGTTCGAGCGGCTGCTGAAGCGGGAGAAGAAGCTGGCGAAGTGGTTTGGAGAACAGAGCGAGTCGATGCAGTATGAGGTGGGAAAGTGGCTGGGGGCGGTGAAGGGAGATGAGGCTCGGGTGCGGCGCGCGGAGCAGATGGCGGAGCGGATGTTGCTGACAATGGAGGGAGAGAAGGTGCTGCCGCCGGTGTTGGAGGTAGCGTTTCAGAGGATGCCTGCTGCGCGTAAGGGGTGGGAGTTGATGACGGTGACGCAGAGGAGGAATGGGTTGCTGGCGATCTTCTACTATCAGAGCCCAGAGGCTCGCGAGAAGCGGGTGAAGAAGCTGGTGGAAGAGTGTTTGAAGGTGGCCGAGAGATGAGAGATCGCGTTCTTTCTGTTGCGCTGGATGTGATCGGCCGGGTGTTTCTTCGAAGAGACCGCGAGAATGGCGAGATGCAACGTTTGCTCGATGCGTTCGTGTTCGAGCAGGAGCGTCTGACGATTCGAAGCGGAAGCAGAGATCTGTCTGCTGTGTATGTTCGAGCGAGCGATGATGCACCGGTGTTTCTGATCTGTCATGGGCTTGGAGAGCAGGTTGAGTACTGGAGTGGCGTCCAGAAGTTGCTGAAGGCGATGGGCATCTCGTCGCTCGTGTTCAACTACTCCGGGTATGGCGCGAGTACAGGAAGAGTGAGCGCGGCGAACTGCGAAGAAGATGCGATTGCAGCTTATGGTGAGTTGAAGGGGCGCGGGCACAGGTCTATTTTTCTGCTCGGTTTTTCTCTTGGCAGCGGCGTGGTTTCGGCAGTTGCGCCGAAGCTCGAGGTTGATGGCGTCGTAATTTGCCAAGGGTATTCCACGCTTCGAGAGGCAGCGCTTGCGTTTGGGTTTCGGCGTTGGATGACGCATGCTATGCCCGAAGTCTGGCATAACGTTCGCCGGGTAAGTGAGGGAACAGCTCCGGTTCTGGTGGTCCACAGCGATGCGGATCTACTATTTCCTGTGAGCATGGCCAAGCGAGTCCATGAGGCTTGTGGGGAGAGAGGGGAGTTGATCATTGCTTCTGGATTTGCGCACGATGGGCCGGTCTACTTGCCTACGGAGGTATATTGGCGACCAATCGTGGAGTGGGCGATGCGGATCACTTCGAGGGTCGTTGCGGAGCAGTTGTCGACGGGAGATTAGTCGGCGCTGATGGGTTGAAGGGGGACGGCGTCGCCTCCGGCACCTAGCTCCTGGTC
Source organism: Tunturiibacter lichenicola (assembly GCF_051013355.1). GTDB lineage: Bacteria > Acidobacteriota > Terriglobia > Terriglobales > Acidobacteriaceae > Edaphobacter > Edaphobacter lichenicola_F. The sequence continues at coordinate 5,042,468 of NZ_CP132944.1, forward strand.
GCGGTACTGGAGTTGGTAGAGCTTCCAGTAGAGGCCGCGTCCGGTGAGGAGCTGCTGGTGGGTGCCGCGCTCGCGGAGCTGGCCTTTGTGCATGACGAGGATGGTGTCGGCGCGCTGGATGGTGGAGAGGCGATGGGCGATGAGGATGGAGGTGCGCCCGGTAATCATGCGGGAGAGCGCGAGGCGGACGCGGAGTTCGGTGTCGGTGTCGACTGAAGAGGTGGCTTCGTCGAGGATGAGGATGCCGGGATCGTGAGCGAGGGCGCGGGCGAAGCTGATGAGCTGCTTCTGGCCGGTGGAGAGAGTGGCGCCGCGTTCGCGGACGGGCTCTTGAAACTGGAGCGGAAGGCTGCGAATGAAGTCGCCTACGTTGACCTCGTCGGCGGCGCGCTGGAGGCGCTCGTCGGTGATCCACTTGGAGCCGAGGCGGATGTTGTCGGAGATGGTGCCGGTGAAGAGGAATGGATCCTGCAGGACGACGCCAAAGCGCTGGCGGAGTTTCTTTAGGTCTTGCTCGCGGACGTCGACGCCATCGACGAGGATGCTGCCGTGCTGGATGTCGTAGAAGCGCATCATGAGGCCGGTGATCGTGGTTTTGCCAGCGCCGGTGTGACCGACGATAGCTGCTGTTTCGTCCGGGTCTACGGTGAAGGTTACGCCGCGAAGGATCCACTCGATGGGCCGGATACCCGCCATTATGCCGGTCTGGTTGCTGAGTTCTTCGTCGGTTGCGCTGGCGATGGTGTTGCGCTCGAATTCTTCGAGCGATTCGTAGGTGAACCAGACGTTGCGGAATTCGACGCGACCGGAGTTGTCGCCTGCGACGGGCGATGGTGGCGAGACGATGGTGGGTTCGGTGTCGAGGAGCTTGAAGACTCGCTCGCTGGCGGCCATTGCGGCCTGGAGGATGTTGTACTTTTCGCTGAGGTCCTGAATGGGCCGGAAGAAGCGCTGTGCGTATTGGATGAATGCGATGAGGATGCCGACAGTGACGACGCTGCTGGCCTTCGGGAGCGCGTGGAGTATGGGCTGAAGCTCGTGTAGTTGTGTGGCCTGGAGGTAGTGCAGAGCGGAGATGCCGCCGCGCCAGATAATGAGTGCGATGGCTGTTGCGCTGAGGAACTCGACTACGGGGTAGTAGACGGCGTAGGCGAAGATGGCGTCGGTCCAGGCTTGTTTGTTCTCTGCGTTGACGGCGGAGTAGTCGTTGAAGGCGCGGCGCTCGCGGTTGAAGAGCTGCACGATAGACATGCCGGAGACGTACTCTTGCGTGAACGTGTTGATGTGTGCGGTGGCGGCGCGCTGGCGACGGTAGCTGTCGCGGACGTGGCGACGGAAGATCTTTGTGACGTAGAGGATCGCCGGAATAACCGAGAGCGCAAGCAGCGCCAGTGGCCAGCTCATTCGCAGCATGATGAGGACGATGAAGAGGAGAACGAAGATGTCTTCAAAGATGGCGAGGACGCCGGAGGTGAACATCTCGTTGAGAGCGTCGACGTCTGAAGTTACGCGCGTGACCAGCTTGCCTACGGGGTTGTGATCGAAGAACGCGGGCTGCATGCGCTGGAGGTGGCGGAAGATCTGACTGCGGAGATCGAACATGATCTTCTGGCCGGTCCACTGCATCATGTAGGTCTGGAGGAACTCAAGGACGTAGGTGAGGAGCAGGGCGCCGAGGTAGAGACAGCCGATCTGGGTGATGCCCGTCATGGGTTTGGAGCTGATGTGCCGCGCAAGCCAGGAGAGCTTTGCTGGCGGGGTGTCGGTCATGTAGGTGTCGACAGCGACCTTGACCAGGTACGGCCCCATAACGTCACTGGAGGCCTTGAAGAGAATGGTCAGAGCGGATAGGCCCGTCTGGAGCTTGTAGGGCTTGAGATAGGTGAGGAGACGCCGCATAAGGCGGGCGTCATAGGCTTTGCCCGCGACTTCGTCGTCCTGCGAGGGCTTTTTCGCGGACTGTTCCTTAGCGTCTTTCGGTTTCTGTTCGTCTGCCATGGGCTATCTCTATTCTAGATGCTTAAGCAGACGGTCGGATTCGGAAGGTACGCACCGCTAGGGTTTTACGGGCGTTTCAACCGCGCCGATCACCTTTCCCTGGCCACTTTGCTGAGCGAAGACGACGATGCGCATGTCGGCTACCTTCGCGTCTGTGGGGGCGTCAAGGCTGAACGAGAGTGGGGCGGTGTTGAGCTGCTTTAGATTGCCGATGCGTTGGAGGCTGCGTACTACGCCAGCGTGCTGCAGGTGGCGGCCGCCGTTTTCTCCTTTGCGAACGTCCGTTGTGTCTACGGGGTCAACGAGCGCGGCGTAGAGGTCGCCGTTCGGATGAGACTGGGTGGCAGATAAGGTGACCGCAGCGGAGACTTTTCGCGCGTCTACGACTGGCTTCGAGAGGGATAAATTGAGCTTCGCCGTCTCGGCGGCGTGGATGATGGCGCGTTGAGCGTGGGCGACGTCGTTGCCGACGAACTGATCGGTTCCGTCGACGACCATCTGTGGGGTGTAGGCACCGTTGGTGTTGAGGTTGGCACTGTATTGATTCTGGCGCTCGGTGTACTGGTGGGAAGAGAAGCGGTCATGCCAGCCGAGGTTGTCCCAGTAGTCGACGTGCTCGCCGAGGATGATGATGTCGGCGTTCGGGATGGGCTGATCGTGGTCGAGCGTTGCAAGCAGAGCATCCGCAGGTGGGCAACTGGAGCAGCCCTCCGAGGTAAAGAGTTCTACCAGGACCGGGGTGCGGTTTGATGTGGTCTGCGTTGCTGTCTGCGCGTGAAGGAGCTTGACCGTGGAAAGCAACGTGAGGGGGAGAGACAGGGCAATGATTGTGGCGCGAAGTTGCAGCATGGGAGCCTCTAGTGGATTAGAGTCGCTGCCGGCGGTTTCGTTACCTCCTCAGAGGTAAATCCCGTGAAACAATTGGCGTGAGGGTGTTTCGATCTGATGGCTGGACCTGTTGGTGTCTATATTTCGGTTCCTTTCTGCAAGGCAAAGTGTACTTTTTGTAACTTTGCCTCGGGAGTGTTTGGCGGGGAGCGCATGCAACAGTATGTGGAGCGGCTTTGCGTTGAGATTCGTGCGGCGCGAACTGCGGCACAGGGCCTGAATGTTTCTTTGCCTAGAGCGGTGGATACGATTTATTTTGGCGGGGGAACTCCGAGTTTGTTATCGGGGGACCAGTTCGGACAGATTTTTCAACATTTGCGCGGAGAGTTCGACGTGGCTGCGGATGCGGAGATCACGCTGGAGTGTGCGCCGGGACAGTTATCTGACGAGACCCTAGATGAGTTGCTTCGGCAGGGGATGAATCGAATCAGCTTCGGCGTGCAGTCGTTTGTGGACCAGGAGGCTGCAGCGGTTGGACGTTTGCACACGCGGCTGCAGTGTGAAGCGGAGCTTGCTCGTGTGAGAGCTGCGGGGCTGAAGGAGATCAATGTCGATTTGATCGTGGGTTTGCCTCATCAGACGGAGCAGAGTTGGCGGTACTCGGTGGAGCAGGCGATTGCTTGCGAGGCGCCGCACATCAGCGTTTACCTGCTTGAGATTGATGAGGAGTCGCGTCTGGGGCGCGAGATGCTGGAGCAGGGAACTCGTTATAGTGCTGGAGCTGTGCCGACTGAGGATGAGGCCGCGGACTGGTATTCGCAGGCTTGTGTTTTGCTTGATGAGGCGGGTGTGCATCAGTATGAGATTTCGAACTTTGCGCGGCGTGGGCATCGGTCGCGGCACAATCTCAAGTACTGGGAGCGACAGCCTTATGTTGGCTTTGGTCTCGATGCGCACTCAATGTTGCACGCCAACGATGGCGCTGTGCGATTTGCCAACACGAGCGATCTTGATCGATATCTCAATAAAGTGGCTGCTGCGACGCCGTTTCAGCTGGTTGAGTCTGAGTTTAAGTCTGATCAGGGGGTAGCTGTTCCGGAGGTTGATATTGTTGGACGCAATGAGGCGTTTGAAGAGTCGCTTTTTTTAGGGTTGCGGCTGGTTGAAGGTGTTGATCTGAACAAGTTGCGGAGCCAGTTTGGCGATGCGATGGTGAAGGATGCTATGCCCGCTCTTCTTGAAGTTTGCGATGCGGGTTTATTGCGGATGAACGCGGATAGTGTGCGGCTGACGCCGCAAGGACGTCTCGTTTCGAATGAAGTGTTCAGTCGCTTGCTGGTACCTGAGGCGGCATTACAAAATTATTTATGACTAAAGAGACAATGGAGAGAATGAACACAATGATTGACCTGCGCAGCGACACCGTCACTCGACCAACCCCAGCCATGCGTGAGGCGATGGCCTCTGCTGAGGTTGGCGACGATGTCTATAGTGAAGACCCCACGATCAATCGGCTGGAGAAAAACGCCGCTGAAGTCTTTGGGAAACAGGCTTCGATTTTTGTGCCGACCGGCACGATGGGGAATCAGATTGCAATTCGCCTGCACACGCAGCATGGGCAGGAGGTTATCTGCGAGGCGCGCTCGCATGTTCTGGACTGGGAGATGGCGATGATGGCGGCGTTTTCGGGCTGCCTGGCGCGGCCTGTTGCTGCTGATAGGGGCATTCTTACGTGGAACCACATTAAGCCGGCGATTGGCGCGAAGATTTATTACCGTGCTCAGACGGGCATGATCAGCCTGGAGAACTCGCACAATATGGCCGGTGGTACGGTGACGCCGCTGCCGGTGTTTGAAGAGATCTGGGCGGGCGCTCGCGAGGCTGGGCTGCCGGTGCATCTCGATGGGGCGCGGGTTTTTAATGCTGCGACGTCGCTTGGCATTAGCGTGGCGAAGCTGACGAGCGGATTTGACACGGTGATGTTCTGTCTGTCGAAGGGGCTGGGTGCGCCGGTTGGGTCGATGTTAGTTGGGAGCAAGAAGGCGATTGAACAGGCTCGAATTCATCGTAAGGCGCTTGGCGGTGGGATGCGGCAGGCGGGTATTCTCGCGGCTGCGGGACTGATTGCGTTGCATGAGATGCCGAAACGACTGCAAGAAGATCATGCGAATGCGCGTCTCCTGGGGGAGGCCGTTGCGGCAGAGACCAAGGTTGCGGAGATTGATCTTAATTCTGTTGAGACCAACATTGTTCTCTTCCATCTGCGTGGTAAAGACGGGGAGACAGGCGGTGATGCTGCTGCATTCAATGCAGCGTTGAAACAAAAAGGCGTGTTGGCGAGCATGACAGGGCCGCATTCCGTTCGACTCGTGACGCATTACGATGTTGATCGTGCGGCGTGCCAGAAAGCTGCTGCGATCGTAACCGAACAATTGCGTTCTTTGTAGGAGAGTAGAGGCGGCGACTGTCTGTTGGGTTAGTCGCCGCCGGCGTTGATGGTCGGATTTGTTGCCAGAAAGACGCTCAGCACTGTGCCGTGGGACACGCCGGTCTTGCTCGTCAAGGCTATCGCGCCCCCGTGTTTATTGACGATTCCTCGGCTCACCCAAAGTCCAAGCCCGGTTCCGTGTTCACCTTTGGTTGTGTAGAACGGCTGGAAGAGGTGTGGCTGTATATCCTCCGGGATGCCGGGGCCGTTGTCCGCTATTGTCACTGTCGCGCCAGGCTGTTGCTTCTGTCCGATTGCGTCGATGCCGGCACATCGTGGCGAAACACTCACCTTCACGGCGCCACCGGGACCTGCTGCTTCTGCGGCGTTGGTGACGAGGTTGGTGAAGACCTGTCGCAGTTCAGCGGGGAAGGCCGCGACCTCGATCGGCTTTGGCATCTCGGTTGAGACCGTGACTCCGAGGTCGCTCAGACGCCTCTCCATCAGGAGGAGAATCTCTTCCAGCATCTCCTTAAGATCGACGACTACTGGAGCCTTCGACTCACGATACAAACCCAGCATGGCTCGGCTGATCTGCGTCACTCGCGCGAGTTCTTGCTCCGCCATATCCATGAAGTGACTAGATTCTTCCTGTGAAGCGCCGTTGCGCATCAGGTAGAGCAGATTCGAGACAGAATCGAGTGGGTTGTGAATCTCGTGCGCGATGGTTGCAGCGAGGCGCCCGGCTACGGCTAGCTTCTCGTTCGCCATGAGGGCCTCTTGAGTCTTGCGCTCCAGTGTGATGTCGCGAAATACGAGGACGATGCCGGTGGTCTCTCCCTTCTTGTCGTGTATGGGCGCAGCGCTGTCGGAGATGTCCATCTCGGTGCCGTCTTTGCGGAGAAGGATCGCGTGATGGTTGGCCATGCTTACGGTCTTGTCGAGGCGCTTGACCTTGGCGACAGGCGTCTCCATGGGCTCGCGGGTCGTCTCGTTGACGATGCAGAAGACCTCTTCCAGAGGGCGGCCGTCGGCTTCGGTCTGACTCCAACCGGTGAGCTCGCGGGCGACGGGATTCATTAGCCGAACGAGCCCTTCGGCATCGCAGGTGATCACTCCGTCGCCGATCGAGTTCAGTGTGGTCCGCAACTGCTGCTCGGATTGGAAGAGCTCTTCTGCCCGGCGTCCCAATATGTCGAGGGAGCTTTGGTAGGCCTCTGAGACGGCGTGAAGTCGGCTTCGGGTAAACAGACCGATCAGGACACCCATTCCAAGGGCGAGCACGAGAAGCCCGAGCAGCATGGAGCGAACCTGACGGTGCCACCGTGCGATACGCCGGGTGCGGCTGGCTTCGGCCTTCTGAATGATGTCGTTGAGGTCGTGACGAACGGCGTCCATGAGGACTTTGCCGTGAAGGTTGAGATCGACGTCGTTGGTTTGGCCACCGCCGCGAACGGTTGCGATGATGGGAAGGGCAAAGGCATCGCGCCAGGTCTGGTGTTCGTCGCGCAGGTCGGCGATGTCGTGCTTCTGGTCGGCGTCGGCCCCGGCGACCTGATCGAGGTTCTGAATCTCCTGCTGGAGGCGGGATTCAGCGTCGGCGAAGGGCTGCAGAAACCTTGTGTCGCCTGTCGTCTCGTAGCCGCGCAAGCCCGATTCTTCATCGACGATCAGCTTTGAGACCAGAGTCGCCTGCGAGATACGGGCGTCAGAGTCCTGAATGAGATTAACGGTCGCGTTGGATCCGCTGATCTGAACGTAGAGCGCGCCAGCTACGACCAGCAGCGCGACCACGGGCAATAGGAAGACCTGTCTCAGGATGGTTTTAAACTGACTTAGATTCACGGTCCTCTCTCTGTCCTTTGGGTTTGCTCAGGAGGTGCTTACTGGATCCAGCAGGCTGGATAGCTTTTCCAGAAGGATCGGCGCACCTTCTCCTTTAGTCATGTAGAGGTCCACCACGTCGGTTACTTCGGCCGAGAGGCCGATGTAAGCGGACAATAAAAGGATAGGAACCTGCGGCTTGGTCTGGCGCATTTTGACCGCCACCTCGCCGCCATGCATTCCGGGCATCGAGTAGTCGAGGACAACGGCCTCTACCGGCTCGGCGGAGAATACCTCGAGGCCGGCTGGTCCGTCGGAGGCCGTCAGAACACGGTATCCTGCGCGCTCCAGCAGAATCTTCCGAACCTCGAGCCCGATCTGCTCATCGTCGACGCAGAGAACGAGATGGGAGTTTTGTTTCATAGATATCCGACCTGTCTCGGCCTGCAGGATTACTCTAGAGTATACGAACGTACCCTTCATACGGTTTACTGTGGACGTTTCATCGTACGTTAGCAATCCCCCGTCAGTGGTGCGCTAACCTGACGTTAATCAAGTTTTGGATCGACAGAGGTTTACGAATTGAGTCAGACGATTTTTGTGTTGGAAGATGACGCGGATATCTCCCGCCTGGTGCAGTACCATCTGGAGAGCGCGGGGTTTACCGTTCGCCCGTATCTGGCTATAAATCAGATACTTACTGATGCTGAACGGCAGCCACCTGCACTTTTTCTGCTGGATATCATGGTTCCCGGGGGCGATGGACTCGACCTTTGCCGGAGATTGCGGCAGAATCCAACGCTCAGTGTCGTGCCGATTATTTTCCTCACGGCTCGTGCGGCTGAGAATGATCGCGTGCATGGCCTCGAGATGGGCGCCGATGACTACATCACGAAGCCGTTTGCGACGCGAGAGCTGGTGGCTCGAGTCAAAGCAGTCCTGCGACGCTTCGAACGGCCGAGTTCTCCCTCTGTACTGAAGTTTGAGAATGTGGAGATCGATGCCAGCGCCATGCAGCTTCGGGTTAACGGCGAGCTGGTCACAACGACTGCAACGGAGTTTCGGCTTCTGGACTATCTCGCCCGTCATCCCGGTCGGGTTTTCAGCCGCGACCATCTTCTGGATGCTGTGTGGGGTGACGCTCGCTTCGTTACTCCGCGCTCGGTCGATGTCTATGTGCGGCGCATCCGGGAGAAGATTGAAGTCGATGCCGAAACTCCGCGGTATCTTAAGACGATGCGTGGTGCAGGGTATCGTTTTGAGATCCCAAAGGCGGCGCAGGCGTAGGGGACAACCGTGAAACGTGGTCTCTTTCTCTCGTTCTTTATCCGAATAGCAATTGCTCTCGGATTTGTCGCCCTGATGAGGGTGTGGTTCGCTCCGCGAGGCTGGGTGATCGGGACGGTGCTCGTCATCGCCTGGGCCGGCATCAACGCTTACCTGTTGACACTCTCGGTACGCCGTAACATCGATCTCCTGCAGACCTCAACCGTCGCTATCCCCGACCGGAGAATCGGAGCGATCGATCATTCGTATAGTGACTTCGATGGTCTAGCCCGTGCCATCTCAGAGGCTTCCGATCACGTGGGCCGAGCCCTGAACGACGCCTCGGAGAGCAGGCGCGAGTTGGAGGCGATGATCGACAGTATGCAGGACGCCGTGATTGCGGTCGACCCGGCTGGTCGAATCCAGTGGACCAATCAACGGATGCAGAAGCTGATTCCGGGCACCTCTTTCAGTAGCTCGATTCGAATCGGCCACGCTCTCGTCCAGACGATTCGCGATCCTGAGATTCTGGACTGTGTGCGTACGTCGCTTGAGTTGCGCATCATCAGCGAAGGTCGCTCCATGTCGCTTTTGCCCGGACGCATCTTCGAGGTCAACGTCTCTCCGATGCCGGGTGGGGGTGCCGTGGCGGTGTTGCACGATATTACCCGTATCGAGCAGGTGGAACGTACCCAGCGTGACTTTGTTGCTAACGTCTCCCATGAGCTTCGTACCCCACTAACCTCGATTACTGGATATGTTGAGACCCTTCTCGACCATGAGGCGTCGTTGAGTAGAGCGGCGCGTGAATTTTTGACGATTATTCTCAAGAATGCCACTCGCATGAACCGCCTGACGGAGGACCTTCTGGTGATGGCGCGAGTTGAGTCGTCCGAACAAGAGCTGCACCCGGCACCCATCCCTGCCGACGTCCTCGTTCGCGACGCGGTCCTTGCTATGAGTGGCCTTGTTCAGGATGCCGAAGCTGTGCTCGAAATCGGGGAGATCTCGACTGCGGAGGTCTTCGCGGATACGGACGCGATCCTTCAAGTTCTCAGCAACCTCATTGAAAATGGCATCAAGTATGGGCAGGCTCGTAACGAGACTCACTGCAGAGTGGTCGTCAGTTCGCGCGACGTGTCTGATCCGATCGAAGCGGTCGAGTTCAGCGTGCGTGATTTTGGCCCTGGAATTGCTTCTGAGCATCTCGGCAGAATCTTCGAGCGCTTTTACCGGGTGGATAAAGCTCGCTCGCGGGAGTCCGGTGGGACTGGCCTTGGACTTGCGATTGCACGGCATATGGTGCAGACCCACGGCGGGTCGATTCGCGCTGAGAGTGAGCTGAATGCGGGGAGTACTTTCATCTTTACCCTCCCAAAAGCTCAATCAGTGGTCGAATAATGCCGTTTTCACCCCGATGTAACCTCCCCGTAACAATTTCCGCTCACACTCGATATGAGATGTATTGACTGATTGAACGATCGATGCATTCTGATCCTAGGGGGAATTAGTGAAACTGAAAGTTATTGCAGCAGGCGTCCTGGCGCTTGTGACTATCGGAGCCAACGCGCAGAACATCAACGGAGCAGGGGCTACCTTTCCGTACCCCATTTACTCCAAGTGGTTTAGTGAGTACAGCCAGCTGCATTCGAATGTGAAGATTAATTACCAATCCATCGGTTCCGGCGGCGGTATCCGTCAGGTCTCCGAAGGCACGGTGGATTTCGGCGCCAGCGACAGCCCGATGACCAACGAGCAGTTGGCCGCGGCGAAGGTCAAGGTGATGCATATTCCGACCGTGCTGGGCGCGGTGGTTCCGGTTTACAACATCCCGGGAATCAATAAAGATTTGAACTTCTCCGGAGATGTGATCGCTGATATTTATCTAGGCAAGATTACCAAGTGGAGTGATCCACGCATTGCGAAAGACAATCCCGGCGCCAATCTTCCGGATAAGGCCATTCTTCCCGTGTATCGGTCGGATGGAAGCGGCACGACCTTTATCTTTACCGACTTTCTATCGAAGGTTAGCTCAGACTGGAATAGCCGGGTTGGTAAGGGCGCCTCGATTAAGTGGCCCACCGGCATTGGTCAGAAGGGAAATGAAGGCGTCTCCGGAATGGTTCGTCAGTCTCCTTTCTCCTTTGGATACGTTGAATTGATTTACGCCGAGACCAATAAGATGAGCTTCGGTGCTGTGCGCAATGCCTCCGGTAAGTTCCTCAAGGCCTCCACGGCAGGCGTGACAGCTGCTGCCGCTGGCGCTGCCAAGACGATGCCCGCCGACTACCGCGTCTCCATCACAAACGCTCCAGGAGCGGATGCGTACCCGATCTCCAGCTTCACGTGGCTGCTGATTCCGGTTCACTCCGCCGATCCGAACAAGGCAAAGGCACTGGCCGACTTCCTCGGGTGGATGCTCGATCATGGCGAAGCCGAGGCCGCTGCTTTAACCTACGCTCCATTGCCGAAGCAGGTGCAGGACATGGTCCGTAAGAGCATTGCAACCGTCAAGTAGTGCAAATGCCGCACGGATTTATGTCGATTCAACTCCGTGCGGCATATTTCTTGACCTATATTCCGGTTCAAGGTTTCAGGCCCGTTACAATCGACCCTTAGAATCAAACCGTCAGGAAATGAGATTGTGTCTTCTATCCGTATGACTCCCGAGCGAGAATCCAGGTCTCCATCGCCTGCAGCGTCGCCCTTGACGAGCCCTGCTCCGGTCACGGCATCGGACGCAGTTGTGGCAGCGCCATCACCAATTCGAGACTTCCTCAGCAAGCGGGGAAGCGGCCGTCTCGCCGATGACAGCTTCGCCGCCGTCATGCTTGTTTGCGCGTGCAGTATCTTCGCAATCGTCATCTTTATCTTCGGCATCCTGGTCATTCACTCCAAGCTGAGCCTGGTCCAGTTTGGCTGGAAGTTCTTTACCCGGCAGGCGTGGGATCCAGTCTCGGGCGACTTCGGCGCGCTGCCGTTTATCTACGGCACGCTTGCAACCTCGCTGCTCGCTCTTTGTATGGCTGTGCCATTGGCCCTCGGCGTAGCAGTTTTTATCACGGAGCTCTGTCCACGTCCGCTCCGCGCCCCGATCTCGTTTCTCACTGAGTTACTCGCAGCCATTCCTTCGGTCGTCTACGGCCTCTGGGCGGTCTTCGTCCTTGTGCCGCTCATGCGTGATGTCATCGGCCCATTCCTCTACAAGACACTCGGCTGGACGGGCTTCTTTGAAGGATCGAACTTCGGCGTCGGTCTCCTGACAGCGAGCATGATCCTGGCAATCATGATTTTGCCGATCATCTCGTCGCTTACTCGCGACATTATGAATGCGGTGCCAAACAGCCAACGCGAAGCAGTTCTTGCGCTGGGAGCAACGCGCTGGGAGATGATCCGCATCGGCGTTCTACGCAACTCGCGCATTGGAATCGTGGGTGCCGTTATGCTTGGTCTCGGCCGCGCGCTGGGGGAGACGATGGCGGTCACAATGGTGATCGGCAACCACCCCGACATCAGCAAGTCGCTGTTTGCGCCTGGATATACGCTGGCCAGCGTCATCGCAAACGAGTTCTCCGAAGCTACTGGCGATCTCTACCTTAGTGCTCTCATTGAGATTGGGCTCGCGCTCTTCCTGGTCACGATCGTCGTCAATGCCATCGCCCGTTTGATGGTCTGGGCAGTTACGCGCAACGCTCCGGCACGGGTGATCTGACATGAGCACTCAACCTCTCAGCAATCGGCCACCTATGGACTTTCAGACTCGGTCCATGCGCATGAATACAGCCCGGCGCAATGCGACCAACTACTTTATCGCCGGGTTGTCGATCCTCGCGACAATACTCGTCATTCTGCCGCTGCTCGCGATCCTTTTCTACCTCATTTACAAAGGGGCCAGCTCGCTGAACCTCGCCTTTTTCACCCACATCCCAGCGCCGGTGGGCGAGACCGGTGGGGGGATGGCGAATTCGATTGTTGGTTCGGGTATCATTCTCCTCCTCGCAAGCCTGATGGGTGTTCCCATCGGTATCGCTGCGGGTGTTTATCTTGCGGAGTTTGGCCGAGGTAAAGCTTTGGCAACAGCTGTCCGCTTTACCGCCGATGTCTTAAATGGCGTTCCTTCGATCGTCATGGGTATTGCGATCTACTCTCTGATCGTTGTGCAACAGAAGCATTTTTCTGCACTCGCCGGTGGCGTCGCACTTGCGATCATGATGGTGCCCACCATCACCCGCACCACGGAAGAGATGCTGGCCACGGTCCCTCACGCGATCCGCGAAGCTGCTCTCGGCCTCGGCGTTCCCAAGTGGCGTACAGCTATTTCGGTGAGCTTGCGGACCGCCTCGCCGGGAATCATCACGGGCTGCATGCTGGCCTTTGCGCGGGTAGCTGGAGAGACCGCGCCATTGTTGTTTACGGCATTCGGCAACCAGTTCTGGAACTTTAAACTTAGCGAGCCAATCGCTGCGTTGCCGCTACAGATTTACGTTTACGCTATCTCGCCGTATGACGAGTGGCATCGTCTGGCGTGGGCTGGTGCGCTTGTTCTTATCGTTTTAATCATGGTTTCAGTCACGCTCGTTCGGATCTTTGCCAACCGCGGCGTACTCAAGGGAGGAAGCTAGTGGGAGTCGGCATTTTAGTTGAGGATTTGAACGCGTGGTATGGGACGACCCATACGCTGCAGGATATCAACCTACATATCCCGGCTAACCACGCCACTGCGTTGATCGGTCCCTCAGGGTGCGGCAAATCCACCTTCGTCCGATGCCTGAACCGCATGCACGAAACCAATCCCATTGCCCGCGCCACCGGCATGGTGAAGATGGGTGATATTGACATCTACAACGATGCGTCGCCGGTTGAGATTCGTCGCCGGGTCGGCATGGTATTTCAGCGCCCAAATCCTTTTCCGACTATGTCAATTTACGACAATGTTGTGAGTGGACTCAAGCTCAATGGCTTCCGCAATCGCCGTATTTTGGACGAGACCGTCGAGCGTTCGCTTAAGCAGGCTGCGCTGTGGGAAGAGGTCAAAGACGATCTCAAAAAGAAGTCCGGGGCTTCGCTCTCTGGCGGACAACAGCAGCGGATGTGTATCGCACGTGCACTTGCCGTCGACCCCGAGGTTCTTCTCATGGACGAGCCTGCTTCCGCGCTCGATCCCGTCTCTACGTCGAAGATCGAAGACCTCATCTTTCAGTTGAAGTCTCAATACACCATTGTTATCGTGACCCACAACATGCAGCAGGCCGCTCGTGTCGCCGAAAACACGGGCTTCTTCCTGAACGGCAAGATGGTCGAGTTCGATTCCACGCACAAGATCTTCACCAATCCGCGGGATAAGCGAACAGAAGACTACATCACTGGGAGGTTCGGCTGATGCGCGTCAAATTTCACCAGAGCCTCGACGATCTCAAAGAGAAGTTGCTTGTCATGGCCGGCATGGCCGAACAAGCGATTCAACGTTCTATCGAGGCCTACAGCACTCGCGACCTCTCTATTTGCGAACTCGTCTTTCGCGCCGAGCCCTCGATCAACCGGCTGGAGCGCGAGATCGATCAGATGGCGCTCGATCTCCTCGCCATGGAGCAGCCCATGGCTGTCGATCTCCGCTTCATTCTGTCGGTCATCCGCATCAATGCCGATCTTGAGCGCGTTGGAGATCAAGCTGTCAATATTGCGGTTCGTGTTCGCGAGATGGGAGCGTTTGCAAACATCGATCTTCCCGTCGATATTCCCAAACTCGCCTCGCTCTCTTCTGCAATGGTTCGCAAATCGCTACAGGCATTTATCGAAGGAGACGCCGAACTAGCTAACTCCGTCCTGCGTCTCGACGACCAGGTTGACGAGATGAACGATGCTGCATTTTATGCGCTTAGTTCGCTCATCAAAGAGAAGCCCGAATTGACCCCGCAGTCGTTGAACGCGCTCATCATCTCGCGCAACCTCGAGCGTGTAGGCGACCATGCCACCAATATCGCCGAAGACGTGATCTTCTGGGTGCGGGGTGCCGATGTTCGTCACAACAGCACCATAAATTAGTCTGAGAGTAGTGGCGGGCTCAGCTCAGGCTGCCACCAGACTAGTCGGGGTAGGGCGGGATAATAGAGCCCGACGCGCAGCCTGTCCATTGACACACTTTCGCGCATCATTCGCCCATATGCTTCCATCTGGGGAGCATATTTTGTACGCTCTTCGGCGAGAAACTCGTCAACACCACCTTGCCCATGGGTTGATGTCTTGTAGTCGATGATCCAGAGGTAGTCATCGCCGGTCTTCTGCGGCTCAGCGCCAGCGAGGAACATCCGATCCAAGCGCACGCTGCTCCGGTTCTCGTCCCACGATATGAGTGCATACTCGCTGGATGCTCCATTGTGCGGACTCAACACCCATAGTCCATCGGAGTCCATGAGTGTGTTCGTTAATGCTGTTTTGACACGCGTCGTAAGCCGTTCAACGGCGGCAGGTGGAAGTCCGTCTCCGCGCAGCAGAGCAGCAATTCGCGACGACCATCCGGCAACTTCGCGTAATAGCGTATCGATATCGCCGCCGCTGGCTAGGAGTTTTGTCAGGATTTCCATAAAGGCGTGGACAGCGTTGCCAAAGGCACGAGCCTCAAACGAGCCCTCAGGCCTGTCGAAGGGAGTTGCATTCGGTGCTGTCTCTGCATCCCCATACGACAGTTTCGGCGAGGCTGCGAATCTTGCTTCTGTGTTGAAGTTTAGCGACAACCGCTTCAACATTGCGGGCCGCTCGCGGCTGTCGTCGCTAGCTGCGAGGCTGTCGATAAAACCTTCATCCCCCTGTTCGGGAAACAGGGACATCACAAACGTAGTCTTCCGGTCCTCGGATACGGGAGTGATGTTTGCAAAGTGCCTTTCCGCAGCCGGCCAAGCTGTCGCCAGCAGACTCCCATAGGCTCGCTGGACTTCCCCTTTTGAGGTCTCGTCTGGAGTGGCAAATAGATGTAGCTCCTCCCGCGCGCGTGTGCACGCGACGTAAAAAAGGCGTTTCCTCTCGGCTGCATCCCGAGCCTTGTTGATGCCTTTCAGCCAGTCGTTTAGCTCTTTGGAGCCCTCGCCCCGGCTTACAATCGGCGCCAGAACGATCGATGCCGCGCTTGCATCTGCGGAATTGATTTCGTTCCACGTCAGTAACTTTTCGCGATTTCCCTGCGGCTTTTTTTCAAGCCCGGGCACTATCACTACGTCCCACTCAAGCCCCTTCGCTCCGTGGATTGTCATCAGATCCACAGCGCCTGCGGCCGGCCCCGCCTCTGCAAATAGCCTGTCGAGTTGCCTTTTCAGCAGACGAAGATCCAGCAACTCACCCTGTTCTTCCACCTCGTCAAGCAGCTGCAGATACCGTCGAACATTCGCCATCTCGGCTGGTTTCAGATAAACATCGCCTCCCAAAGAACGCCAGGTCCTCTCCACCAATTGTGCGGTCGTCAACCCAGACCGATGGTTTCGAGCCGCCTGCAGAACTGGCCACACGTGCGCCAGCCGGGTGCAACTTTCTTCACTCAACAGGTCTCCACGTTCCACAATCACATCTTCGACGCAACGCTCAGCCCATACCGGATCATCCGCGCCAGCCAGCATGTGAAGATCCGCGAGCCCTAGCCCGCACCACGGAGCATGCAATACAGCAAACCATGCAACGCGATCTGCAGGATGCAGCAATGCCCGCGTCAGTGCGTATAAATCCAACACCTCCTGCCTCTCTCCGAGCCCCTCAATGTCTACCGCACGATAAGGAATCGCGCCCTTGGCAGCGTCGGTCAGCTCTGCAACGATATTGCTCAGCAGCTTGCGGCTCCGCACCAGGACTGCGATCCGCCACGGCTCGCTTCGTCCTTTAGGCAACGGGCGACTGCGCCAATCCTCAATAATTGCCCTGATATTCTGTGCCTCCAGCTTCGTTTCATGGCGGCGTTGCTTCTTCGCTTTTTCTGGCTTATCCCCTGAGGCGAGCAGACGTGCGTGCCATACAAGATTCAGAGACTTGGTCTGCGACACCGGGCGCACAGCCTTCGCCTCGATATATGGCACGTCCTCGGAGTTTGTCACGTTTACCTCTCGGGGAAACAGAAGAGAGAAGTTTTCGTTGAAGTCTTCCACGAGCCCGCGCTGCGAACGGAAGTTCGCAGTCAATTGGAGCCGGCCCACAGGCAAATCACCAAACCGCTCCGTCTGCATGGTTCTCACAAACCGCTCTACCCTGGCCTGGCGAAAAAGGTAGATCGATTGCTTTGGATCACCCACCAAAAACACGGTTTGACTCTGTCCGTCCCAACCCTGTGTGAGAAGTTGAACCAGCTCATACTGGCTGCTGGAGGTGTCCTGCATCTCATCTACGAGCAGATGCTGCAGCTTCATTCCCAGAGCATCGTTGTAGTCATTCACCGCGCCGTCCCGACGGAGAGCGACCTGCGCGAGGAGCCCGGGCTCGGTGAAATCACACTGGCCTTGCGTTGCGAAGACTAACTGCAGCTCCGCAAGCGCGCGACTCAGGACTCGAAACAACGCCTTCGCGACGCCCCATTGCTCGGCTGGGTACTTGATCGGCGGCAGGTTCTTCACCAGCTCGATCGCGTCCAGTACGGCATCGTTACCGCGCAACTCCTCGATTAGATCTCCCAGTCTTGCAGCGTGAATTTTTTCGACTTCGAACTTTAGCCAGTTGCTGCGGAAGCCTGCTCGCCATTTGCCATCCACAGTTGTCATCAGATGAATCAGAGCACGCCAATGGTCAAGATCCTTGGCCGTCTCGCCCGGCGCGGTGTGCACTCCGGCACACATCGCTATAGGGGAAGGATTGCCCTTATGCCCATCTGCATGGCCCATCTCACCTGCAAGCGAAGAAAGTTCCTGCAGGATATCCGGCGGCACGGTCTGCGCTAAACGCGTCAGCCCCGCACACACTGCCTCTTCGAGCGCTCGCTCCAGCTTCGGCAACACTGTTCCGTCAAGGAACTCGTCATCCAACTCCTGCTTCGCCAACGGCACCAATTCGCCCCACTGATTGCGAAGCGGCAGCATTTCCATCAATAGCCTCTCGCAGTCCGCAAGGCTTCCATCACGATGCAACATCAGCGTCCGCAGTGCTTCATCCAATGCAGTATCTGGCCCCCCGAGTTGCATCAGCGTCCGTCGTGCCGCCTCGCGATACATTGGAGCTGCGTCCTCCACTGGCTTTTGCCCGCCACCACTGCCCGACAGCACAGGCAGCGACTGGGCGATCTCCATACAAAGAGAGTCAATGGTGCGGATTCTCAACCTTCGCGGGTGTTCCAATAAATTCCACCCGAATAATTTGTCGCGTTGCAATACCGCTTCGGCTAATGCCCGTGTCTGGCGATCAAACGTTGAATCGCTCTTTGTCGGTTTGTTGTGTGCAGCACTCTCCAACTGGGCAGTCACGCGCTCTCGCATCTCTGCTGTCGCCTTGACCGTGAATGTGATTGCCAGTACTTGTGTGGGGTCTTCGACGCTCTCATCTGCCAGTAGCTTGAGATAACGTTGAATTAGTAGCCCGGTCTTTCCCGACCCAGCTGGGGCTTCTACGATCCACGAATGCCGAACATCGAGCGCGCGTTCCCGATCGTGCCAGTCTGGCGGCCGTTCGTCTTTCGTATCCGGCACATGTTCGAGCTTGGGAACAATGAAGAGATCAGCCAAGGATCACCTCTGCTTCCGAGCTTTCGTCCCCTTCGTCGACATCTTCAAATAGCGACGTGTCCAGACGGCACAATAACCGCTGCCCACAGTGCTGACACGTCTTCGGGTACATCTTCGGACGCACTCGCGCATCGCCGGAGTGGAACTCTTCTGCCAACCCTTCGAGTACGATCCTCCATTGTTCTACCTGTGCTGCCAGAGTCGGAGCCTCTTTGAATTTCGTACTCTTACCAGGAAGAATGTCATCGTTGACAGCGTACCCCTTCATCTCTCGGTCCACACCTACACGCACGATTCCAAATGCCACAGCCTGAAGCTGGTCTGGTTGGGAAAGAATCGCATAGAGCGGTAGCTGCGGAGCGTCCGGCCTTGCCGTAAGCCAATCATTTGGTGACGCAGTACCTGTCTTGTAGTCGATCAGCACCTCGCCCCCTTCGACCTTGTCGACTCGATCCATGCGCACATTCAGCCGCAGCGGACCTACTCGAACATCTTTGAACTCCTTCTCGCTCAGCTGTACCTCGAAGGGCAACTTGCGCTCCAACTCCAGATGCAGCCATCCGGATAGCAATGTGAGCAACCTCGCCTGTTGTACGTCCAGATAGGCGTCATCCCAAGTTGTTGTGCTCGCCTCCAACGTCTTATTCAGTCCTTGAGCGATACACCGCTTCAACACGTCACTTCGTTGTTGTGTTGTCATGGCTCTTAACGCATCCTGGGTTTTCACTTCGTCCCAGAAGATCTCAAGTACTTTGTGCACTACCGTGCCGCTCTCTCTTGCGTCCATTCCCGGCTCGATCGATTCAAGATCAGTCGCCCATAGCCGCTGCTCAGCAAATGCTCGGAAGCCGCATGCCGCCTGGAGCTCTAGAATTCTCGCGCCTCCGCGAATGACTCGGTCTGGCAAGGCATGTATCGGCGCAGTGTCTTCGATCTCCTCGATCGCAGTTAGTGTCGGCGTGGCTTCGGGCTCAAGAATATCGGCGGGCTCAATCTCGGCGAGCCTAAGCTCTGCGAGCGTGGCGGAAGGTCGTTGGCTTCCTTCTGAGGCCATCTTCGCATAACTGAATACGACTGTCTGAGCAGATCCAGCTATTCGCTCTGTCATTCTTCGCGCGAATGCGTCGTCGCGAGCGACATCTGTGCCTGGCATCCCCAACTCCCTTTGCAAGTGCCAGGGCAGCAGGGAATTGCTCATGGCTACAATCGGCCAATTCAGTTCGCCTGCGTGCAAAAACCAGACTGCGTCGAAGATCCCTCCTGCAGCTTCAAGCGGATCCATGATCTGTACTGGGGCATCGCGTGACTCCGGTGCAAACATGGTGTTGCGCGCAATCGCTATTAGCTCCGCAAGTGCGTGGTCCAGATCGATGTTCACACCATCGAAGTCCAGAGTTGCGAGCTCATCAAGCGCACTCTCCCATTTACGGCGTACCTGGAACTCGAAGCTGGTCTCTGATGAATCTGGACCCCATGCTGCGGAGTTCAATAGCTCTCGCATTCGTTCAGCCCACTCCGCGTGCGTCCGCGCGTCAAACCCTCGCAGTCTGTTCACCACCGTGCGGATCGACCGCAACGTTGAGATGAGTAGCGGTAATCTTCCCTTCCACTTTGAGCGTTCGGCCAGAGCAATCAACTCATCCAACGAGATCTCCGGTCGCAGTGTTCGCGCTTTACGCAACCCAAACGCGTCGAACTCTGCTCGAGCTCCTCGTTCGGAGGTCCTCATCGCAAAGTAGCGAGACAGCAATAGGCGGCTTACCCTCTCCAACGGAAGCGGCTCGCTCGTCCACTGCAACAGATCGAAGGCTATCGCGACCATCGGTATCTCCGCGAGTGGCGTTCCGAGCGAAAATTCATACGGCCCTGTCTGACTGCCAGTTCGAATATCCTGCAACTCGGGAGCCAGCACGTCGCGAAACACACGATCGATCTCTCTCCGTTTCAGCTCAAGTCCAGGCACGATGAGAGCTACTCTTCCATCAGGCTGTGCTTCGAGAAATCTGCGCGTCCATCTTGCAGCGACGGAAAACTCCTGCTGTTCATCTTCAACTCCAACTAAATTGTGCCGAGCCACGTCAACAGATAGCTGCAACTCTTCGACCTCTACGCTCGCCGACCTTAAAACTTCCACCAATTTCCTTTGTGCGGGAGTCATTCCGTCGAAGCCCACGAGGATCACACCACTTGGTGGAAGTGCGATCAACTTATTCCTGATCGCATCGTGCAACGTATCTTCCAGCTGTGCCTGGGTTATGAACCCCTCCACCTGGCAGCGCCTTTCAAACATGCGGGCCCACCGTTGAAACGATCGTGTATCTGAGTTGCCGATAGCACCACGTAGTCTCTGCCGTCCGTCGTAGTTACAGATCAGCCGCCACGCCTCGGACGCCACCGTGGCGAGAGAATCGACTGTGCGCAAACTCGCCAGCTCTTCATCCGCTTCGAGAACGGTTCGCCACAAGGCATGTTCCTGCGTTCGGTTCAGCAGCATCTGCGTCGCGTGACCATCCATCACGAGCTCGTGCCATAGTGCTGTCATCCAGGCATCCCAGGCCATGATCATTGGTGGTTGCCAGGTTTTAAATCCTAAGGTGCGATTCCGTCGGTCAAACCCGCGACGGAGAGTACGTGCCGCCCGCTGATTTCCAGTTACTACGATTGCGCCCCGTTCCAGCGCCGCTACAATCTCACCCGGCAGCAACTCCCGACCATCCATACCTCGGTTATACTCTCCCATTCGTTGGAAAACCCGTTACAAATCAGTGAGTAAATTGCTGGCCTTTTGGTGCAAACAGGCTCATCCCCAGAAGCATGACTGCAGCCGCGAAGGGGAGTCCCAGCGCCACTTGCAGTGACCCAGTCTTTGTCGAAACTACACCCATCAGCCACGGCAACGCGGCCGCACCTAAACCGGAGACTGCGAGCACGATGCCTGCCTGACGCGCCGTTGGCCGCTCCGCCATGAGCAACGCAAACGTTGCCGGGAAGAACGGCGACAAACTCAAGCCCAGCAGCACAGCGAAACCCGCAATTGTTACTGCCGAGTGAGCCGTCGCCAGTCCCGCGGTAAATATTGCGGTCAACGCCAAACCACAGCGCTGCACCGTCTTCTCTCCGACCTTCATCATCACCGCTGAAGAACCCGCTCGTCCCAGGGTGAGAGACATCCATAAAAGCAGAGTTGTGTACTCGCTCACTGCCAGCGTTTTGTCACCGTATCGCAGAGCGAACGTCGTAAGCCAGCCGCTCAAACACGTCTCCAGGCCGCCATAGAGTACAAGCAGGCACGCGAAGTACACATACAAGCGCCTACTCAGCCCGGTTTGAGGCTTGGCTTCCAGATCCGTCACGTCCACTTCTTCTGTCGTAGAGGGATCTATGCGCATCTGAATGCTAAACACAACGATTCCGACGGCAAACAGCATTGCAAAACCTGCCAGCACACTCCGCAGTGTGAATCGCGGAAGCAGCCACGCTGCCAGCAGCGCCGACAACATCGCGCCCAAGCTGAAAGAAAAATTAAGCAACGCAAGCGCAGACCCTCGATGTTCTGTAAACCTCCGCCCAGCGAGAATATTGACGGAGGTAATGATCTGTCCCAGACCAAATCCACCTACAAACAACGCAACGCAGCCGACTATCATTGACGGAGCGACAGCAAAGCCGCCAAATCCCAGCGCCCCACCTAACAGACCAATGAGCAGGCTCTGTCGCAGTCTCCGCGACACCGTCACGCCACCCAGGAACGCCCCACAGAACTTTGCCATCATCAGAAGGCCGCTCTGTGAATCTGCCATCGCCCATTGTTTCGCAAGCAGAGGAAGAATCGGCCCTAGCAATGCCGTCCCCAGACCTGCAAGCATCAATCCGTAGTGCATGAGTCCTAACGACGGAGCAGCCGTACTACTTTTCGACAAACCTGACCCCCAGAACGATTCTCGCGTTGCAGCCATTATCATTGACTCAGGAGTACGCCCGTGTCTTGCACTCGTTTATTTCTTCTTGCCTTTGTCGCTTTCCTTGTTGGCTGCCATCATGAAGTTCCGTCTGCTGCCACCAAATCCACCGAGCAGAAGATCTTCACCATCCGCGGCAAAGTAGTCTCCACCGATGCGACGCACGTCACACTCGATGGGGAAGATGTTCCTGGCTTCATGGAAGCGATGATGATGGACTACAAACTCCAGGATCCTAGCGTCGTTGGCGAGCTGCATCCCGGCGACCGCATCGCTGCGAAGGTACTTGCGGACCGCGACAAGGACGGCGACTATACCAACATCCAGCTCAAAGATATCGTCGTCATCGCGCAGGCTCGTCCCGACTACAAGCCGCCGGTTGCCTATCATGTTCCAACGCCGGGTGATCAGGTCCCCGACTTCAAGCTGCTGAACCAGAGCGGCCGCACGATTCATCTTGATCAGTTCAAAGGTAAGGTCGTCCTCATCACCTTCATCTACACTCGCTGTCAGCTTGCTGATTTCTGCCCGCGTATGAGCCACAACTTCGCTGATGTCGACAAAGCGCTCGCCGCCGATCCGGCGCTCTACAAACAGACCCACCTCCTCAGCGTCAGCTTTGATCCGACCTACGACACACCGAAGGTTCTACGCAGTTATGGCGGCGCGTACACGGGGAACTTCACTAACGAGAGATTTGCTCATTGGGACTTTGCCGCGCCATCAGAAAAAGATCTTCCGGCCGTTACCCAGTTCTTCAACGTCGGCGTCACACCCGGAGACAGCAAGTCTCTCACTCACTCTTTGTCGACCGTCCTCGTTGGCAGAGACGGCAAGATCATCGAGTGGTATCCGAACAATGAGTGGAAGCCAGAGGACGTGATCGCAACAATCAGAAAGAACGCCGCTTAGCCGGAACATCATTAAACCAGACAACAATGGGTACGAATCGATCATCTGACCTAAGGTGCGCTATGTGCACGGAGGTTATTTACCATGAAGATCAATCGAATCGGACTCCCCATACTTGCTCTTGCACTCGGAACATCTGGCCTCGCTATGGCCGCGCACACCCCCACCGGGTCATCACCTGCCCAATACGGACAAGGCCAGGGTGGATGGGATGCACCTCCCCAGGAATTTAGAGATATTCAGCGTCAGGGCTATCACGACGGCATCGAAGGTGCACGCAAAGACTATGACAATCATCGCCGGCCAGACGTGAATAATCGCGATGAATATCGTCACCCTCACGTTCCAGCCAGTGCAAGGGACGACTACCGCGAGGGATTCCGCCGTGGATATCAGGCGGGGATGTCACATCTCAGCGTCGGCCACTAATTGGCTCTTCCACTAAATGCCCGGTTTTAAACCGGGCATTTTCACGCCTAAAAGGGTGATGGGCCGTAGTGGAATTTAGTTCGATTGTCTGTTGACACTCCCTCCACCTCACTAGCGGCTTCTGAACTTCGACAATCCGTTATTCTGAGAAGAAGTCACACCAGAGGGTCTTATCGTCATGGCAAAACTTACAATCGGGTTCGGCATCGTACTGGTTCTCCTTGGCATCATCGGCTTTGTCGCAACCGGCAGCGCTCATCCTACGGCTCTGATACCTGCCGTCATCGGCCTCTTCTTTGTCCTCTTCGGTGTCTTGGCCAACACGGAAGACTCCAAGAAGCGCATGCTCTGGATGCACATCTCCGTCACCGTGGCACTTATCACGTTTCTCGGTACCATCCCTGCTGACATCGACACCATTCGCCTCTCTCACGGAGCCTACTTCGCCCACCCGGCCGCAGTCGAAGAGAAGGGCGCTCTATCGCTTCTATGCCTGATCTATGTTCTGTTCTGCGTCCGGTCCTTCATCTCCGCTCGGCGGTCACGGCTGGCCTAGCAGGTCTGCGGCGTAAACTTACTCTAACTATGTCCTCTAACTTTGGAGCATCCAGCTTCGGCGGTATGAAATCCGCAGATCGCCCTACGCGCGGGGTAGGCAAGGCAACGGCGGCCGACCTTACCGCCTCGCGCCCCAAGCCCAAACTGAAGAAGGTCCTGCCGGAGATATGGAAGCTCGTAAAGCCGCGCCGCCTGCTGCTCGCAGGTAGCTTCCTCTTGATGGTCGTCAACAGGCTTTGCAGTTTTGCAGTGCCAGTTTCATCGCGTTATCTCATCAACAACGTGATGTACAAGCATCAGCTTCATCTTTTGCCTTACATTATTGGAGGTGTCGCCACCGCCACCTTTATTCAAGGCATTAGCTCGTTTTCGCTTACCCGGATGTTATCTACTACCGGCCAGCGCCTCATCTCCGACCTTCGCAAGCAGGTGCAAGAGCACATTGGCCGCCTACCAATAGCTTTCTACGACGAGAACCGTACAGGAACTCTGGTTGCCCGCATCATGACGGACGTTGAGGGCGTTCGAAATCTGATTGGAACCGGCCTGCTCGACTTTGTCGGCGGCCTGCTCACTGCCATCATAGCGTTCTGCATCTTGATCCGCATCAGCACGCTGATGACGCTACTCACCTTCTGCATCCTTGTCGTCTTTGGGTTCATCCTGCAGCGTGCGTTCAATACGATTCGCCCAATCTTCCGTGAGCGGTCGAAGATTAATGCGGAGGTTACGGGCCGTCTCACCGAGTCTCTCGGTGGTGTCCGAGTCGTCAAGGGCTACCATGCCGAAGACAGCGAGTCCCGCGTCTTTGCGAACGGTATCAGCCGGCTGCTCGCCAATGTCATCAGCTCCATCACCGCGCAATCGTTGATGACGCTCTCTTCGACGATGGTTCTTGGAGTCGTTGGCTCGCTGGTCATGTACTTAGGTGCTCGGGAGATCGCCGCGCACCGTCTCGACGTCGGCGGCTATGTGGAGTACACCATGCTTCTGGCCTTCATGGTCGCTCCAATCGCCCAACTCGTGAACATCGGAACACAGCTCACCGAGGCGATGGCCGGCCTCGATCGAACGACTGAGATCCTCAACGAACGCGCTGAGGATAACGACCCAGCCCGCACACACGTTATCGGACCTATCCACGGAGAGGTCGCTTTCAAAGAGGTCACCTTCGCGTATGTGCCAGACAAGCCCGTTTTGCACGGTATCAGCTTCGACGCGAAACCTGGCACCGTTACCGCGCTTGTTGGCTCCTCTGGCTCAGGCAAGTCCACTATCATCTCGCTCATCTGTGGCTTTCACGACGCGAATGGGGGCCAGGTGCTGATTGACGGCGTCGATCTGGCCACCATCCGGCTCTCAAGTTATCGTCAGCAACTCGGCGTAGTGCTGCAGGAGACCTTCCTCTTCGACGGCACCATTCGCGAGAACATCCTCTTCAGTCGCCCCCAGGCAACCGAGGCGCAGCTCATGGAGGCTTCCCGCATCGCGCGCGTCGACGAGTTCGCCGAGCGCTTTCCGGAGCAGTACGACACCATCGTGGGCGAACGAGGAGTCAAGCTCTCTGGAGGCCAGCGTCAGCGCATCTCCATCGCACGCGCCATCCTCGCAGATCCACGCATCCTCATCCTCGACGAGGCCACCAGTTCACTCGACTCCGAATCCGAAGCGTTGATTCAGAGCGGCCTCAACTTTCTCATGCAAGGCCGGACGACGTTTGTCATCGCTCATCGGCTCTCCACTATTCGGCGTGCGGATCAGATCCTGGTCATCGAGCAGGGAAGGATCGTTGAACGCGGTAGCCACGAGTCACTGTACAAGCTGCAGGGCCGCTACTACGACCTCTACACACGCCAGCACGGCCTCGAAACCAACCTATTCCTTGCTCCCGGCGAGGGCGACACGATTGAAGACTTGACTGCTAAGGGTTAGCCTTGCAATGGTGTGAATCATTAGCGCGGCGAGACCTCTAAAGTCGTTGTAGGCGGGGATGGAGTCGCTGTCTTAGTCGCCGCTTGTCTTTTCATGACAACCACGCCCGTGATAGTGAGCAACAACAGAATTCCAGCAGTCGGAAAGAAAACGTACCGACTCTTCGGCCACAACGCCGCTGGCAACTTGTTCGAAAACTTATCACCGATCGTCTCCGCAGATCTTTCCGGAAACTCATTATCGATTTGATCCACAAGTTTGGCCGCCCAGCGACGGGATAAGACGGTCGCGCGTACATTGGCAAAGAGCAACATCAAAACCACTCCTTGAATAAGTGGATTCCCAAATGACCCGATTGCGATGCCGCCAATGAAATTGATCAGATACAGAGAGAAGACCAGAACCGCCGCCGCTACGCTTCGTTGACGGACGCCGCATCCACCAAGAAAAAAAACGAGAGTAGTAAAGACGCCAATAATCGGCGTGCCGAGAATGATCATTAAGACTAAGGACATTACTGCAACGATGGTGCAGACCCAGAAACCCTGCTGTCCCAGAAGATCAACATCGTATTGACTTTCAATTGCTGGCCAGAAAAGGCGCTTGAAAATATTGTCAGCCGGTTGCGGTTGAGATGAAAGCCCTAAGGTTTGCATTTCGATGATTTTACTTTAGGACTCGACACCGAGCTGCGTGAGTAGAAACGCGTAGTCAAACGCGATCTCTTTCAGGTAGTCATATCGCCCCGAGGCTCCGCCATGGCCGGCGTCCATGTTGATGTGGAGCAGCAAGGGAGTGTCGTTCTTCTTCAGGGTACGAAGTTTCGCGACGTACTTTGCAGGCTCCCAGTACATCACCTGCGAATCGTTCAGGCTGGTCTTTACCAACATCGCGGGATAGTCTCCGGCCTTGAGATTGTCGTAGGGTGAGTAGGATCGCATGTAGGCAAACGCCTCAGCCTCATTTGGATTTCCCCACTCCTCGTACTCAGCCACGGTAAGCGGAAGACTGGCATCGAGCATGGTGTTCATCACATCCACAAACGGCACATGAGATAGCACCACCTTGAACAGCTCCGGGCGCTCATTCACTACTGTGCCCATCAGCAACCCTCCGGCACTGCCCCCCTCGATGGCAACACGATCCTTCGCGCCATACCCCTTAGCGACAAGCTGCTCGGCTACGGCGATGAAGTCAGTGAATGTGTTGCGTTTCACCATCATCTTGCCAGCATCGTGCCACGAATCTCCCATCTCGCCACCACCACGAATGTGGGCGTAAGCGATCACAACTCCTCGATCCAGCAAGGAAAGACGTGATGGGCTAAATCCGATGGGTAGCGAATAGCCATATGATCCATATCCATACACATACAGCGGGTTTTTTGAGTCATGCTTGAAGTTTTTGCGACGATAAACGACTGAAGCAGGGATCTGTGTTCCATCGGGTGCGTCAATCCAGACCCGTTCTGAGGCATAGCGCTTGGAATCGAACCCGCCTGGGACCTCTTGTTGCTTGAGCAGAGTAGAGACGCCCGTTTCCACGTCATATTCATAAACTGAAGCGGGAGAAACCAGCGAAGTATAGCTGTACCGGAAAACGTGTGTGTCGAACTCCCGGTTCGCATGCGCTCCAGCGGAATAAACCGGCTCGGGAAACGCAATCTCCCGCGACACGCCGAGAACTGCTCCTTCACCGAGCTTCGTTACCGATAAAATCGGTAAACCTAGTCTCCTTTTTGAACTCACACAAAATGAATCGAACACCTCAAAATCTTCAAGTGGTACATTCACATCGAGCGGGATGAACTCCTCCCAGGAACTCCGGTCCGGCGTCATCACACTCGTTGTAACAACTCGGAAGTTTTTCCCAACATCATTCGTACGGATGTAGAACAGTCCGTCGCGATGATCAACGGAATATTCCTGATCATTCACTCGAGGCGCGATCATCTGGAACTGGTCCTCAGGTGAATCTGCGACGAGAAATCGGCATTCACTCGTCGTATGGCTGCCTGCCTCCATTAGCAGATATTTGCCATCTCGAGTCTTCCCTACGCCGAGATTGAAGCGTTCGTCCTTCTCCTCGTAGACGACGACGTCGTTCACGGACACGTCGCCGAGCTGGTGCCGAAAGAGGTGGTCGTGACGTTTCGTCACCCCATCCTCAGTTGTGTAAAAGAGTGTGGCCGAATCTGCGGCCCAAGCTATCGAACCAACGCGCTCGGCAGTATCAGGTAAATCTTTACCGGCCTTCAAGTCGCGTATGTGCAGCGTGTACTGACGAAAGCCGGTGTTGTCGGTGGAGTAAGCCAGCTTGAACCCGTCCGGGCTTACGCTCATGCCGCCGATGGACATGAACGGCTGGCCGACGGCGAGCTGATTTACGTCCAGCATGATCTCTTCAGGCTGCAAGTCATCGAACTTCGGGCCGGTAGCCAGCCTGCGGCAGTGGATGGGATACTGGCTCCCTTCGATGGTTCGCGTGTAGTAAAACCATCCGCGCTGCAGGTAGGGGACGGATTCATCGGTCTCTTTGATATGCGAAAGCATCTCCGTATAGAGCTTGGCTTGCAGCTCCTCTGTCCCGGCCATCACGGACTTTGTGTACGCGTTCTCTGCTTCGAGGTGGGCCAGCAGCTCAAGTGAAGACTTGTCCCGCATCCAGCGGTAGTTGTCATCAAGTGTCTGTCCGTGCAATGTGGTGGGCGTGGGGTCCTGTCGAGCCTGCGGTGGCTTAGTGGTACTTTGCGTCATTAATTTGAAGCTCCATGGACAGGATACAGCGTCTCTCAGCACCGAGAGGCAACCATAACTTTGGCACGTACACCCAATATGCAGCAGAGAAGAGGCGAAACAATTCAATTCGCCAACCGCAGGAGCATTCCCATGAAATTCATTTCAGCGCGCTTGCTGTTTGTCGGTGTCGCGCTTTTATCTCCCACTTTTGGTGTGTCTCAGTCGGATCCGATGCCGCCTTCAGCCACACAGACCCAGCCAAGCCGATCACAACCGTATCCATCTTCGTCCTCCATGCAGGATTCGGCTCCTAACTCTGGAGACGTCGGCCAGGTAATGAAGGACAAGATCTTTCTTCGCAAGGCCGCTCAAGGAGGCATGGCGGAGGTCAAGCTCGGCCAACTCGCAACGCAGAAGGGAAGTAGTGAAGACGTTAAGGCCTTCGGGCAAAAGATGGTAGACGATCATACGAAGCTCAACAACGATATGGCACCCATCGCCGATTCTATGGGGATTCGACTCCCTAAGGATTTGAGCAAAGAGGATCAGGCTGAATACGACAAACTTAACGGCCTCTCCGGCAACGATTTCGACATGGAGTACCTGTCTTGCATGGTGAAGGACCATCACAAAGACCAGCGCGATTTTCGCCAGGAAGCGGTGAGTACCACTGATCCGACCCTGCAGGCTGCGGTTGCAAACGGTGCGAAGGTCATTCATGAACACACTGTGATGGTTGATAAGCTCGCTCGCGAAAAGGGCGTTCCAGTGCCGCAACATGGCGGCAACAAAACGGCTCCTGCGCCGACTTCTTAAATTGTTGTTCTGGTCCAGGTGGTTGAGGGTGCCCGTGGCACCCTCTTTTTTTGGCCGACGGATTATTTTCAAAATCGCCTGCTCAAGATCCGCAATATCATCAACAAGCAGGGCGTAGAATGACCTTCGATGAACTTCATTTCACGCTGGCTAGTTGTCGTCTTCCTTGTCTTCGCGCCGTCGGCGGTCCTGACGGCCGAATCGGTCAGTACGCTTCCGGCACCCACGGGATATGTCAACGACTTCGCTGGCGTTCTATCTCCTACAACGAAAAACAGTCTCGAAAATCTTTGTACCCAGGTCGATCGTCAGGCCCACGGACAGATTGCCGTCGTTACGATCAAAACCATCGATGGCGACGAGTCGATTGAAGATTTCGCAACGGCGCTGGAAGACAAGTGGAAGGTTGGCGCGAAGGGGACCGATCGTGGTGTCCTGATGCTTCTTGTGATGACCCCCAGGCGAGGCCGTATCGAGGTGGGCTACGGTCTTGAAGGCGTTCTAAATGATGCCAAGGTGGGCGATATTGGTCGTTCCATGGTCCCAGCGGCAGCCCAGGGAGATTACAACACGGCGATCCCCCTCGGCGTTCGGCAGATCGCCCAGGCTATCGCTACCGACGCCGGAGTCACCCTTAATCTCGCCCAGCCGGTCCACCAGTATCACCGCGAACAGGCTCCGGTTCAATTGAGTCTTACTGAGGTTGTTCTCGGTGGTGGGGTCATCCTGCTGATCCTCTTCTTCCTCGTCAAGACAGGCAATACCGGCCTGATCTTCTTTCTGCTGGGGAATCTGATGGGCGGTGGAGGGGGTGGCTTTGGAGGAGGCCGTGGCCGCGACAACGACCGCGGTGGTGGTGGCGGCTTCGGCGGGTTCGGAGGCGGCAGCTCCGGTGGCGGAGGGGCCAGTGGCGACTTTTGAGGCGTAATGTAGACCACTTGCAGCAAAGAAGGGCAACAAATTCGGAATCCAGTGATACAGTACAGCCGGAGAAGGCATCTACCAGCAGCATTGAAATCTAGACGAAGGGAAAACGAGGAAACATGAAATCTTTATGGATTGTGCTTGGCGTTGTAGCTCTTCTCATCGTCGTTCTGCTTTTTGTTGGGGGCAGCTACATCGGCGCGAAGAACACGCTGGTGCAGAAGAATGAGGCTGTCAATCAGGCCTTCTCACAGGTCAATGTCGTGCAGCAGCGAAGACTTGACCTCATCCCGAACCTTGTAGCTTCGGTGAAGGGTTACGTCGCCGAAGAATCGACGATCTTGACGAATATCGCCAATGCACGTGCTGGCGTCCTTGCTGCTGGAGGCGACCATGCCAGCAACATCAATGCCAACGCCAAACTGGATGTTGCTCTTGGGCCGTTCTTTCGCCTTCAAGAGCAGTATCCCAATCTGAAGGGCAACGAGCAGTTCATCCGCCTGACCGACGAACTGGCAGGGACGGAAAATCGCATTGCCGTTGAACGTCAGCGTTACAACAAGACGCTTCAGGACTACAACACCTACGTGCAGCAGTTCCCCAACAGCATCTGGGCCAACATGGCAGGCTTTCACTACAGGGACGAGTACTTCAAGGGCAATCCAGAGAACGGTGTGGCGCCGAAGGTAGACTTCTCGAAGTAGGCGAAGCGAACTGGCGTGGCCCAATAGAAAGGCCGTCGCATTTAGCGACGGCCTTTTACGTGGAGAAAAAAGTTGCTTACTTGGTGAAGGAAGAGATTGCGGTTGCTTCGTCATCCTTTACGTCGAAGACAGTGTAGAGCTTAGTGATCTGCAGCAGGTCATGGACCTTCTTGGTCAGATTCAGCAGCTTCAACTCACCGCCGCTATTTTTGACGGTGGTGAAGGCGCTGACCAGCTCTCCGATGCCTGAGCTGTCGATGTAGCTGATGTCGCCCAGGTTAAGCAGAATCTTATTGGAACCCTTCGCTAGCACGTCACGTACGGCGTCGCGAATAGTTACACTGCCCTCGCCTAGGGTAATGCGGCCGCTGAGATCCAGAATGGTAATACCGTCCACCTGGCGAGTTTTTACTTTCATGCTCATGTGTCGTTTCTCCTTAGGTCCCCGACTGCGCGGGTTTTCGATGCTTTATGAGAGTCAGTTCTGTGCCCGGATGTAACTGCCGAAAGTTTACCTCATCCATGAAGGCCCTGATGAGAAAGATACCGCGACCGGAGCCGCGGAGGATGTTTTCTGGGGCCAGGGGGTCAGGAATCTTGTCCGGATCGAGCCCCTGTCCCTGATCTGAGATGCGGATAATCAGGTCATCGGAGGTCGTCTCGAACGAAGCCAAAACATGCTTGTTCGTATCGTACGAATTGCCATGCAAGACCGCGTTGACCGCCGCCTCACGGACCGCCATGGCGATGTGAGGAACGGTGTCCTCGTCGAATCCGGCCCTTTCGGCCCATTGCTCGGCGGTTAGCTCGATCTTATTAACGCTGTCGAGAGACGAGTCCAATGTGTAACTGACG
This sequence comes from Tunturiibacter lichenicola, assembly GCF_051013355.1. Classification (GTDB taxonomy): domain Bacteria; phylum Acidobacteriota; class Terriglobia; order Terriglobales; family Acidobacteriaceae; genus Edaphobacter; species Edaphobacter lichenicola_F. Next base: position 5,074,322 of record NZ_CP132944.1, read on the forward strand.
CGCATAGTCGTTGAGTCGGCCAAAGCTGTCCTTGTAATGCTGATATGCCCGTCGTCAACGTCAGACAACAGCGATGATGGCAGTTTGCTTGTGGATTTCTGGAATGTCAAGGTGGCGTGCGTCTTCTTTCCCGGAAGCCTGCTCTTTTTCGACCCTCAAAGTTGATGAAGCTGGATCGTCCGATGCCTATCGGCGGTAAAAGGTGGGCTAACATGCGAGGTAGTAGGTAAAGTTGATTTGAGCACCGCGAGATGCGGTTCTGCGGCCGATTATGACGAAGCATTCTAATCAACGGACAAGCGTCTCTGCCCTCCTTGGGGCAGCGGTCGTGGACGCCAGTGGGAACGCCTTCGGCCATATTCGCGAGTTCGCGGTGTCCCCGTCCGTTGCCCCTGCGCACATTCACGGCATGGTCCTGAAGGGAGCCTCGGCCAAACGCGGCGACCGCCCTTCTTTCGTCCTGATTACCGATCTGCAGCTTACTTCCTCTGGTGCGATGCAGCTCCGCGAGTCTGCCCGGCCCGGCTCCCTCCCGAACGATGACAGCTATCTGCTGCTGGAGCGGGACTTGCTCGACCAGCAGATCATCGATGTCGATGGACACAAGGTGGTCCGCGTCAACGACGTGGACCTGGTCTGGGAGAACTGCCAGGAAGACGGACCCGACCTTTCACTTCGCATCGCTGAGGTAGAAGTGGGCATGCGTGGGGCTGTACGACGTCTTCTGAAGGGATTGCCATCAACCTCAGTCGATCGAATCGCCTGCCGCTTCAGCGCCAGTGTCATTCCATGGGACTTTGTGGACCTGATCGACCGCGACCCGGCTCGTCGAGTCAAATTGAAGATAGAGCAGGATCGCCTTTCGAAGATGCACCCCTCTGATATCGCCGACATCCTCGAGGAGCTGGCGCCTGCGGAACGCCATGCGCTTTTCATCTCACTCGACGAGGAGGTCGCTGCCGAGGCGCTCGAGGAGGTGAAGCCGAAGATGCAGCAGTCGCTCATTGAATCGCTCGATTCGGAGCAGATTGCGGGCATCGTTGAAGAGATGGATCCAGGTGCCGCAGCGGATCTCCTCTCCGAACTCACTGACGAGCGCTCCGAAGCCATCCTGGAAGAGATGGATCCGGAGGAGCGTCAAGAGGTTGAGGACCTGCTCGAATTTTCGGGAGACTCCGCCGCCGGTCGCATGACCACCGAATACGTCGCGCTGCGAGCCAATGCCCTTGTTGATCAGGCTATAACGGCGTTGCGCGACTTCGAAGGCGATATCGAGACCATTACTGACATCTACCTGCTCGACGAAGAGGAGAAGATTACCGCGCTCATTCCGCTGGTGCAGTTACTTCTTGCGAGCGCCGGTACGCCACTAGCTGATCTGCCGAAGGGCCACATCGTTACTTGCAACGTCGATGCGAATGGACGCAAAGTGGCCGAGCTTTTCGATAAATACAACCTGCGTTCGCTACCCGTGGTCGATCACGACAAGCATCTGGCCGGCGTAATCCACGCCGAACAGGTGATAGCCCTTCTTCGGAAGAACCACTAGTGTGAAGCTGTAAGTGCATCGGCGAACAGTAGAAAATACAAAGGAAACGTAGTACCGCATGAAGATTCTGTACGCTACCGGCCTCTCCCCGAACGACACCTCGCTTTATCGCCTTTGGGCATTGGAGCGTCTGGGACATCATGTCATCCCGTTCAACGCCTTCGACTACGAATCTCGCAATCCCTTCATCCGTAAGATCGCTCATCGGCTTGCTGCTGGCCGCGGGGTCGATAACCTAAATCGCGACCTCATAAGAATTGCCAAAGCTGAAAAACCCGATCTTTTGTGGACCGACAAACTCCTCTGGATGCGTCCCAAAACCCTCGACCGCATGCGCGACCTAGGCATTGCCACGGTGAGCTACATGATCGACAACCCCTTCGGCACCCGGCAGGACCCGGGGTGGCGTCTATACATGAAGGGTATCCCCCACTATGACCTTCACGTCGTCCAACGCGACAAAAATATTCTCGACTACCGCGAACGTGGTGCGCGTGACGTCATCAAGATTCAGACGGCGTACGAACCGACTTTGCAATTTCCGCCACCGGAAAGCTGGTCCGATGCCGACTGCAACCGTGAGGTATCTTTCATAGGAACGCCCTACGACGATCGCGCGCAGACCCTCACCCGGTTATGGCGCGAGTGTGGTTTTGCTGTAGTGATCTCCGGCAGTCCGCGACAGTGGAAACGCGCGATGGAGCCAGATGCTTTCAAAGCCATTTTTTCCGGCGGAGAACTCTTCCGCGACGAATATCGCGAAGGTATCTGGAGATCCAAGATCAATCTGAGCTTCATCACTCACTCCAACTGTGACGAATTTGTGCACAAAAGTTTCGAGATAGCCGGGTGTGGCGGCTTCCTAATGGCAGAGCGTTCCGAAGGCCATATGCAGCGTTTCAAGGAGGACGAAGAGGCCGTCTTCTTCTCGTCTTTCGATGAGCTAAGCGAGAAGATTCGCCGCTACCTTCCAGACGAGGCTGCTCGCAGACGCATCGCTGCGGCTGGCTGCCGTCGAGCCGCTCGCGATGGCTATCACAACGATAGGCAGGTGCAGCTCATAGTCGAGCGCGCAGTGTCGATACTTTCAAAATTCGAAAGATCCCGTTCGTCCACGCCGACGGCGCACGCAGGCAGTCGGTGATTCACGATCTTTTACACGATAGCTACCCTACTGGACTCGTTGCTGACATCTGCATCGTCGGCGCAGGCGCGGTTGGCATCACTCTCGCCGTGGAGTCCGCCCGCCAAGGCAGGAAAGTTTTGCTTCTCGAGGGCGGCGGGGCACTTCGCGAAGAATCCTCGCAGCAGATCTACGATAGCGAGATCGTCGGCCTTCCTCATCGAGGCATTCATACCGGAAGGATACGTGTAAAGGGAGGCACAACCGTTCGTTGGGGAGGCCAGATCCTTGAGCTAGACGCTCTCGACTTCACTCCACGGGCAGGCATCGCTGAGAGCGGCTGGCCATTCCCCAAGTCCACACTGACACCGTTCTACGAACGCGCTCTTGCGCTTGAGGGCCTTACCAAAGTCGAACGAAGCGACGCCGCAGTCTGGCGTGACTTAGGCCTACCTTTTACGCAGTTTGACGAACTCGAATCCTATCTCTCACGCTGGTGTCCCGAGCCAAACTTCGCTCGTTTGCACCACAAAACACTCTCTGAACATCCGAACCTTCACCTCTGGCTCCACGCAAGTGCAGTCGAGCTGATGAGCGAGGGAGATGCTGTCACTGGGATACGCTGCCGCACGCTCACAGGTGACGAGCACATCTTTCGTGCTCTTCACTATGTTTTTGCGTTGGGGGGAATTGAAAGCGCACGATTCTTTCTTCAGCCGCGGGACGGAGGCCATCCCTGGAATCGCTCCGGTCTCGTTGGAAAGCACTTTCAGGACCACATCGACTGCAACGCAGCCGGTGTTGAGCCGCTTGATCATGCAGTCTTCCACGACACGTTCGATCCCATCGTTGCCCACGGCTTCAAATACCTACCGAAGCTTCGTCTGTTCCCGCATGAGCAGGCTGCACGGGGCACCCTCAACATCGGCTCGACCATGGCTTTTGAGGACACAGGAAAGGCCAGGGGACAGGCCAAATCGACCATCCGCAACTTGATGCGCGGTCGCTTCAGCGATATCACTCGCGAGAACGTTCGACACACAGCCAAACACCTGCCAATGCTCGCCCACCAGGCATGGCGCTACAAGATGAAGAGCCGCGCCTACAGCCCCCGTGAGGTTCGCATCTTCCTCCGCGTTCACTGTGAGCAAGAGCCAACGTCGTGTAGCAGCATCACATTGACCGACCAGCGGGATGCTCTAGGCTTGTTGCGTGTCCGGTTCGATTGGCGGATATCGGAGAGGGAATTGGAGACCATTCGCCAGTACGTTGTGGTAGCTCAACGAGCGCTCGCAGGAGTTGCGCGCATTGTGCCTAACGAAGACCTGATGTCCGGCAGCTCCGCGTTCCTTGCCCGCTGCGACGACAGCAACCATCACATGGGCGGGATGCGGATGTCCGAGACCGACGCTACCGGAGTTGTCGACACCAATCTTCGTCTTCATGGCATCACAAACACTTACATCTGCAGCTCTGCCGTATTCCCCTGTTCCGGCTTTTCGAACCCGACTCATACTCTTCTTGCCCTCGCCCTTCGACTCAGCGATCACCTCAGTTAGTCTCAACACGGAACATATCTGGAGCGCAGATGGAGCAGATCGTACTCGGAGATACGGGCCGCCTCACCACCAGGCTTGGCTTTGGATGCTCTAGCTTAATGGGAGCAGCCAGCCGCCGTTCCTCGCTCGCTGTTCTGGATTCTGCCTATGATGCCGGCATCCGCCACTTCGATGTTGCCCCCCTGTACGGCTATGGAGAGGCAGAAGGCTGTCTGGGGGAGTTCCTACAGCGTCACCGTGGCGAAATTACTGTCACCACCAAGTACGGCATACCTCCTGCAAAAAGGGCATCTCTTATCTCGGTCGGCCGTCGTGTCGTTGGCCCCGTTGTCAGAGCGTTTCCCGGCCTCAAACAACGGTTGGCGTCCGCCGCGAACGTCGCCACCCGCAACACCGAAAAAGCCAGCTTCACCCCTGAGCAAGCGAAGGCCTCTCTCGACCGCAGCCTTACGACTCTTCGTACCGATCACATCGATGTGTGGCTCCTCCACGAAGCCTCAGCCGCGGATCTACAGGACGACTCGCTCCTTAGCCTGCTTGAAGAAGAAGTAAAAAGAGGAACGATAGGCACGTTCGGCATCGGAAGCGAAGGTTCCAAAGTAGCTGCTCTAGTCGCGGAACATCCTGGCTACTGCCGCACACTGCAGTACGAGTGGTCAGTCCTCAACCCAACAATCGAAGCTACTGCGCCCTCTGCGTCAACGCGGTTCCGCATACACCATCGCGCTCTCACGAACAACTTTCGGGCTCTTCATCGTGCTCTCATCCATAAGAAACAGCTGTGCAAGTCATGGTCTTCATCGATAGACCACGATCTCAGCAACGCCGAAGAACTCGCGCGGCTTATGCTGAAGGCCTCTCTGGTCCTGAATCCCGCCAGTGTCATCCTCTTCTCCTCGAAGAACGCTCAGCACATCCGATCCAATGCAGAAGTGGCGGACGACCGATCTCTTGAGGAACCCGCCAGACAACTCCACAAGCTGATTCAGGCCGACAGTAATCAACTGCTGATGAACATCGCAGGAACAAATTAGGCCGAATACCGCTCGATACGAGTGCTTCCGGCAACGAAAGCAAAAGATGAGTTAGCCTGATAGGGGCGAGCCGACCGAGTTCTCCCATCCAGCACACAAGGATAAGAAATGAGCCCCTGGCGAACCTGGAGAACCCGCCTCATCCTGATCTTTGCCGTGCTCGGCCCTGGCTTCATCACGGCCAATGTCGACAACGACGCCGGTGGCATTCTTACCTACTCGGCTGCCGGGGCGCAGTTCGGCTACACCCTGCTTTGGACGATGATTCCCATCACGATTGCGCTCATCGTCGTGCAGGAGATGTGTGCTCGCATGGGCGTCGTCACTGGCAAAGGCCTCAGCGACCTCATCCGTGAAGAGTTTGGCCTGCGCATCACCTTCGTCATCATGATTCTGCTCATCGCCGTCAACTTTACCAACGTGGTGACGGAGTTCTCGGGAATCGCCGGCAGTATGCAACTCTTCCACATCCCCAAATACGCGAGCGTCCCGGTGTGCGCTTTTATCGTATGGGTGCTGGTCGTAAAGGGTGATTACAAAAGCGTCGAAAAAATCTTTCTCGTAGCCAGCGTCTTCTATATCGCCTACATCATCACCGGTGTGCTCAGCGGCCCGGATTGGCATCTCGCCCTCGTCGAGACGATCAAGCTGCCTCCGCGCAGCGTCTGGTCCGACAAGGACTACGTCTACACCACCGTTGCCGTTATCGGCACCACCATTACGCCCTGGATGCAGTTTTACCTGCAGTCCTCGATTGTCGAGAAGGGAGTCAGCGTCAAGAAGTACAAAACCTCACGCCTCGACGTGATCATAGGCTCGATCTTCACTGATATCGTCGCCTGGTTCATCGTAGTTGCTTGTGCCGCGACACTCTATACCCACGGCATCCGCCACATCACTGATCCGTCTGACGCTGCCGGGGCAATGAAGCCTCTTGCCGGCCAATACGCCTTCATCCTCTTTGCAGCTGGCCTCTTCAACGCATCGCTCTTCGCCGCGTCTATTCTGCCGCTCTCGACGGCGTACACCGCCTGCGAAGGCCTCGGCTTCGAGAGCGGCCTCGACAAGAGTTTTCGCGAAGCCAAGTTCTTCTACTGGCTCTACAGTCTTCTGTTGTTTGCAGGCGCAGCCGTAGTCCTGATCCCTAACTTCCCGCTGGTCAAGTTCAGCATCCTCTCGCAGGTGCTCAACGGTGTGCTCCTGCCGCTTGTCCTGATCTTCATGCTGAAGCTCATCAACAAGCACGAACTGATGGGCAAATACACCAACAACCGCTGGCTGAACGCCATTGCCTGGACGACAGCAATCATCGTCACCGCGCTGTCCCTGATACTGGTCTGGAATACGCTACACGGTTAGCCCACCACAGCTCCGCGCGCGCGGTGCATCCTTTGAGCTAGAGCAGCTTGCCCTCTGACAAATCTCGAATAAGACCCAGGTCTGCTGCCAGAAAGTCATATCCGGGCAACTCTGTCAACGCCGCCCATCGCACGTCGTTGAAGATTCGATTCTCCAACTGCCCGCTAAACTCCCGCACCACGAAAAATTGTAGATCGATTACGCCGCCATTCCTATACTTGTGACGCACTCGCGCCACCCGCCGCCCAATCACAGCGGTTATCCCCAACTCCTCGTTCAACTCCCGAGCCAAGGCGTCCTCGGAGGTCTCTCCGGCCTCGATTTTCCCACCAGGGAACTCCCACTTCAGGCTCATGGGCTGGTCGGGTTTCCGTTGACAGATCAGCACTTCCACCCGGGCGGCGCCACTTTCGTCCATAGCCTCGCGCAGAATCAGCGCAGCAACGACCAACCGAAGGGGCTTTTGCACGACCGGCTCAAAACGTTCGTCGAGTTTGCGAATGGGCTCTCTCACCTGTCCTACAGATTAGACGACGTTGCAGCCCAAAAGCTTCTATTCACTTTACTTAGGGGTTTGTGCCGACGCCGGATAGTAAACCGGCCAGCCCTTTTGCACGCTCCGCTCCGCCAATGCGGGCGTAGGGTTCACTGGAAACGCCTGCCGCGCAATCTCAAGCATCGCCGCATCGTGGACTGAATTTCCAAATACAGCATCAGCTGTAGTTACCCCCTCTCGTGCCAATGCAGCCACTTTGCCGCCGTCTGTGGGGACGTCTCGGATCACATCCGTCACCACTCCGTCTTTCACCAGCACAGAGGCTGCCAGAACTCGCTCTGGCGGAATCCCAAACCGCTTCACACCCTCTTCAATGACCCAGTTATTGGTAGAACTCACTGCCCAGATGTCCACGCCTTTTTTGCGAAGCTCATCCACCAGCTCCTTCATTTCGGGAAAGATGTTGTGCTCAACCTGGCTCGCAAAGAACGTTTTTGCTGCACGCCGCATCTCATCCTCGCGCAGCCGCTGATACATCTGCACCATCTCGCCGCAGATCGCGACTTCGGACACGTCGCCCTTCAAATACCCCCGATACCGCGCATCGATCCAGTCGGTTGCCTCACGCGACACCAGACCGGTCTCGACTGTCCATCGCATAAACCCAGATCCGGCGTCTCCGGACCACAATGTTCCATCGCAATCGAATACAGCCACTGAAGGCGACAACGAGTAGACCGCTGAATGAAACTCCGATGTGCTCAAACGAACCACTGACACAAGATTGTTCACGATGGGGCTCTACTTTTCTGCGGTCTCTCCCGCTAACGACAAAGAAACGCTCAGTTGATGTTGGCTCTGATTCTACTACTCGTCGCCGTCAAAAGACGTAGCTCCGGGTCGCGCAGAATTCGTTAAATTCCCTTGAAAATAAGCTCGCGGGAGTCATCTTGCTAGATCGGCGGCAGCCCCTCTACCACCGATACTCCGGCAGGAGGAATGAACGCAAAGTCTGCATCTTTCACAGGCACATTCTCCTGCATCTGCGAGAACGAAAACTCCGTGACGGCCCCGTCCGTCTCCTCCAACCGCATCTGTTCGATGGCGCCTGCCGCAGTAACGCCGAGCGACAGCGACTTCACCCTCTGCGCCATACCCTTTGGTACGCCCGAGATGCGAAACCCCGTCCCATCTGTCACAACCATGAGGCTATCGAGCTCTTTCTTCAGTTGCGTATGTCCAAGCAGAAAACGGAGTGGCGATCGTAAATCGTCCAACTGCTTCGCCGGCACCCGCGTTGCCTGCGCATCTCCCGGCGTATAAAACCACGCAAACTTCCCGTCCAGCACAAACACCTTGCCAACGGGCGTAGCGTAGCTCCACCGCATCCTTCCGGGCTTTTTCAGCAGGAGCGTCCCTTCCTCCGCCCGGTTCATCCCCATCCCGGAATAGCGTTCCGCGTAATGAGCGCGCAGGGAATTCAGATGGTTGTAGTGATCGTCGACCTTTCGCACCAGGGCGTCGTTATCTTGCGCCCGAGCAACAGACGAACAGCAAACTGAGACGAACAGGGCTACTTTCGCCAGCATTACTGAATCGCAAGGGTGCAGTTGGTTCCACCCGCCGGATCATAACGAATGGTATTGTTTTCGTCCGTGCAGAAGCCGCGGTCGCCTGTCTTCCCAATCGCGTTCGGCACCGCCGTGATCTCATAGGATGTGTACATATCCTGATTGTTCACCGTGACCTTGGTGCAGTTGGTGATCGCGAAGGTATAGCCGGCTTTCTGCCCTGTCGAAAGATCCGGAGTAATGAGTTGAGCCGACTGTGCAGAAGGCGCCCCCGACTTAGGATCTCCACCCAGCGTCGGCAGCGAACACGAGAACCCATTTGCCGGGAACGCCGAGTTGTACTGAAGCTCTGCCTGGCCAATCGTTCGAAGCGACTGGATAGCCGACGTCTCGTTCGCCTGTTTCCGTAGCTTCAAGAGTTGCGGCACAGCCAGCGTCATCAAGATGAGCATTACCGACATTACGATCAGCAGTTCAATCAGGGTGAAGCCTTGTTCTGTCTCTCGCTCCGCGCGCAACCGGTCCAGTGCATTCATGGTCTTCATCATTCCTCAACAATCCGATATCGTTACACCGAACAAAACTCTATCAGCAGATTGACTCAGCAGGCTAAATCTTCTCGTTCGACCTTCATCGTCCCAAGATTTCCCAGCAGCGTCAATGCCATCGTCTCCGGCTTGAAGAGCTCCTGTGCCAACTCCTGCACATCGGCCGTCGTCACCGCTTCAATCTCCTGCATGATCTCGTCAACGCCAAAGAAACGACCGAAGTACATCTGCTGCCGCGCCAGGTTCGCCATCCGGCTACCGGAGCTCTCGAGTCCGATCACCATATTGCTCTTCAGCTGGTCCTTGGCTCGCTTCAACTCCACGTCGCTGACCGTCTCTTCCTTGAGACGCCGCAACTCCTGCAGGGTAAGCTGCAAGACCTTCTGCGTTTTGTCCACCGAGGTGCCAGCGTAGATACATAGCGATCCGGTATCCCGAAAAGGATTCATCTCGGAGTAGATCGAGTAAGCCAAGCCTTGGTCCTCGCGGATGGTCTGAAACAGGCGCGAGCTCATACCGCCGCCGAGCATCGTGTTCAGCATGTACACCACATACCGCCGTGAGTCGTTCACCGGAGGAGCCGGCATACCGAGGCAGAACTGTACCTGCTCGAGCGACTTCTTCCGCTTCAACGTGATGTGTGGCGTCGCTACTGGCGCGGGTATCTTCGGCGCCACACCCGCACCACTGGCGGCCAAGGACCCAAACTCCCGCTCCACCCGGGCAACGAACTCATCATGCTCCAGATTTCCGGCGGCCGAGAAGACCATGTTCTGCGGAGTAAACTGCCCGGCATAGAAGTTCAACAGGGTTTGCTGATCGAAGCTGGAGACCGTCTTCGCAGTCCCCAGGATCGGACGCCCGAGAGCGTCACCCTTCCAGAAGTTTTGCGTCCACACCTCGTGGACCAGGTAGTCGGGGTTGTCCTCGTCCATCTTGATCTCTTCGAGGATGACACCCTTCTCACGGTCAACGTCGTCCGGCGCGAAGGTCGGATGCAACACCAGGTCCGACAGCACATCCATCGCCGGGGGCACATTCTCATCCAGGACCTTGATATTGAAGCAGACCGTCTCCTTCCCGGTAAACGCGTCCAGGTTGCCCCCGATCGTGTCCACTTCACGGGCAATCTGCTGGGCGGATCGCGAGGTAGTGCCCTTGAACACCATGTGCTCGACAAAGTGCGAGATCCCGTTAACCTCGGCTGTCTCATCCCGAGATCCGGATCCGATCCAAGCCCCCATCGAGACACTCCGCACATGAGGCATACTCTCGGTCAGTACCAACAGGCCGTTCGATAAGACAGTCTTTCGGATGTTGCGGGATGCGTTCTTCGTTACGGCTACTTCGTCAATCAGGGTTGCGGACATGATGCTCCTTCAACCTCCATTCTTTCACAAAGAGGCCAAGCGCCGGATTGGCAGCCAAACCTCGGAGTAGACTGGAATAGGCCAGGAAACCGAGGCACCAACCTCCTATGTTGAACGAAACAAACGATCTCGGAGAAACGCTAACCGCGCCGCAGCCACTCTTCGGCGCTGCCCTTTCTGAGCTGGTCCGGCTCATGGAAAGATTCGGTCAACCGGCTTACCGGGCCCGACAAACCTACGAAGCCATGTATAATCAGCGACTTACCTCACTCGACGAGATTACCACCCTTCCTGCTGCTCTTCGCGAGGCACTAAAGGCGGCAGGACACGTTGTTGGTCTTCCCGAGATCGTCCAGACTGCCCGTTCGATCGACGGAACCGAGCGGTATCTGGTTCGCATGGCCGACGGCGAGACCGTCGAGACCGTCTGGATGCCAGGAGGCGACGGTGGCGAGCGAGGCGACGGTACCCAGGCCGCCGAAGAGGAGGAGCACCCAACCCACGACGATGACGACTACAAGCGAGCCACCATCTGCATCTCGAGCCAGGTAGGCTGTGCCGTCAACTGTCAGTTTTGCCTCACCGCTAAGCTCGGCATTCGCCGCAACCTCACCCCGGGCGAGATAGCTGGTCAGGTCGCCGCAGTCCTCAATCGCCAGAACGTGGAGGTCGGGCGCGACAGAATCAACCTCGTCTTCATGGGAATGGGAGAACCCTTCCTCAACTACGCCGGGTTCATGGCCGCCGTAGGCCTCCTGACCGCCGCCATGCGTATCCCCGAGTCTCGGATGACTGTCAGCACCTCGGGCATCCTCCCAGGCATCCTCGACTTCGCCAAAGAGACCGTCCGCCCCAAGCTCGCAGTCAGCCTCAATGCCTCGAACGACGTCGTCCGCGAGTCGATCATGCCGATCACGCGCAAATGGAACATCGCAGCCCTTCTCGATGCCATCGCCACGGTGCCTCTGCGCCCTCGCGAGCGCGTCACCTTCGAATACGTCATGCTCGGCGGCATCAACGACCAGGCGGAACATGCCAGCGAGCTCATCGCTCTGCTGAAAAATATGCAGGCTAAGATTAACCTGATCGTCTGGAACTCCGGCCCTGACATGCCCTTCCACGAGCCCACCCCGCAAGACGTAGCGGCCTTCCAGAAGCGTCTCCGCGACGCTGGCATCCCTGCCTTCATCCGTCGCCCGCGTGGCCGCGATATCTACGCTGCCTGCGGCCAGCTCAAACGGACCCTTGAGCAACCCGCTCCTCTAGTAGCGATCGCACCCACGGCCACTCTTCCCGGATGATCGAAAAATAGACACTATGGCGCGCCGAACCATCAGGCATCACGAGATGGTTTCGCAACGTACCCTCCTCGACCGCCCCGATCTTTCTCATCGCTGCCTGTGATTGCAGATTATCGTGGTGCGTCTTCAGCCCGACCCGGTTCAGTCCCAGCTCGTCGAACGCATAACGAAGCTGCAACAGCTTCGCCTCGGCATTTAGCCCTGCACCGTGGTACTGCGGCGCCAGCCACGTATGTCCGAGTTCAACCGTCCGATGTCTCAAATCGAGATTGAAGAGTCGAGAGCTACCGATGACGCGTTTTCCACTCTTCAGTACAGTCACCCAAGGCAGGGAAGTCCCAGCCGTCTTCTCCCGCAGCGCTGACTCTAGCCAGGCCCGCAGATCATCGCGCGACTTCACCCACACAATCATATAGCGCCAGATTCGATCGTCGTAAGCGACCCCTTCCAACGCAACAAGGTGATCCTCGGTCATAGGCTCGAGTCTCACCCGCACACCGTCCAGTACCGGGGTATCGATCATGTCTGATGGGTTAGCGCCGGTGTTGCTTGTTCAAGCCCCAGCGCCAGCAGCCGCTCTGCAACCAGGTCGTAGTCATGCCGCAGCACATCGCCCTCATGCACAAAGTTGCCCATAATTGGCTCGACGCCCAACGCCCGTATCCGTTCAAGATCAACCTCGATCGGCTGTTGTCCCTCACGTGCGTACTGTTCCAGCCGCTCCGCCGAGATGTGTCCTGTATTGACCAGTGCATAGTCGAAGATCGGAGCGGTGACCCCACCCGCGTGTTGCAGGATCTTCTCAATGTGTTGCGAAGCTGTCAGCCCCAGCGACTCGTTCGCCTGTGTCATCAGGTTGCACACATACACTTTGGTCGCCCGGGAAGCTGCCAGCGCCTCAGGAATGCCGCGTACCAGCAGGTTCGTTATCAGTGACGTATACAACGATCCCGGCCCCAAGGTGATCAGGTCGGCATTCGCGATCGCCTCCAGAGTCTCTGGCAAAGGATCAGCGGTCTCCGGCTCAAGCCGCAGCTCGACGATGCTGTGTTTACTCGCGGTAATGTTGGTTTCGCCCCGTACGAGCGACCCGTCATCCATATCGGCCGCGAGCGTCACATTCGTATTTGTTGCGGGAAAGATCTTTCCCCTCGTGGCCAGAATCTGCGACGACATCTGCACTGCCTGAGCAAAGTCGCCCGTGATATGGGAGAGTGCCGCGACAAAGAGGTTGCCGAAGCTATGGCCCTCCAGGTCGCCATGCTCGAACCGGTACTGAAATAGCTTCGACAGCAGATGTTCGTCTTCCGAAAGCGCGACCATGCAGTTCCGGATGTCCCCCGGCGGCAGCATCTTGAGGTCCTCGCGCAGCCTGCCAGATGATCCACCGTCGTCAGTCACGGTCACTACCGCCGACAGCTCCCGAATCATACATCGAGGCGAAGGACAGGGCGGTGCCAATACTCTCTCCGTCTCTGATGGACGCCCGAGGCGAACCCCTTTTCTACGGTCCGGGCTTGCCACATACCGCTTCAATCCGCGCAGTAGAGTCGACAACCCCGTACCGCCGCCAATGGCAACCACCCGAAGCTCTTTTTCTTTCGGTCCAGATGACTTCGGCAACGACATGCGCAGGTTCTCCTACACAAGCCTAAACGAAGAGGCCGTTGGTTCGGATTGCAGGTCGCAATTAAGCCTCTGGATAGAGCAGCTCCGTGAAGCGCGGATCATCTGCCATGTCCTGAAAGTCCGAGTCCGCCCGCGCCTGTATCCGATTGCGCGGATTCTGCCGGATGGCCTCCGTTAAGTGCTCCAGACAATGGTGCGAATCACCCGTCATGCTTGCCAGCACCGCAAGACCGTAGAAGGCGTAGTCAGCCTTATCGTTCTCCTTCAGGATCTGTTGGAACTGCTCCCTGGCGTCCTCGTAGTGTCCATCATTAAGCAACGAGACGGCATAGTCATAGTGCTCTTCGCAGTTTGAAAAGCTGTTCTTGCCCTTCGTTATCTGCAGCGCACAGGCGTTGCTGTACATGCGAACGCGTTCGCTCAATTCGCCGGCGCCTGCAGCCAGCATCTTGTCGAATGCCGCGTGGGCCTTGTCATATTTGCCTTCCTGCATCAGTCGCAGGGCCGCTTCGTAGTGGGCAACAACCTGCGTTCGGGCAGTATCCACCGGAGGAATGGTTCCAGCCAGCGTGCGCGGAGTGCGCTTCGTTGCGGTTGCAGTTACGGTCTTCGTTTGGGCCATGGTTAATCCTGTCACCTGAGGGCGTCTCTTGAGCTTTTCCATTCTAACGGTAGCTCAATCCTCTGTTTGATGTCGTGTCGGTTTTATACGCAGACCTGGCTGTCAGGTCAACTCCCCACAAGCTTCGTTACGCTTCGCCGGGTTATAGTCAACCATCGCCGCCGTCGGTCTTTCGTCCGTAAACTGCCGGATTCAGCTCTGGATCGTTATACATCTTCAGCTGCCGATAGAGCTTGAATCGCCGCCTTCCCTCCAATACCTCTGTCCAGAGCGCATCCAGACAACTCGCCAGGTCTTGCCGCTGCTCCTCAAGCAGGACCAGACGTTCAGCGTTCTTCCAACGGTGCTGCTCCGTTGCATTTACCCGGTGCGACTCTTCTCGCGTATGGTAAATCTTCAGTGCCAGAATAGAGAGCCGATCGATCATCAATCCGGGCGTCTCAGAGTGTAGAGGCGCTGCAGTATCCTGGTCGAGCCTGTCGATGAGCCACAAATCCATCTTTTCCACCAGGTCGTTGCGCCTCTGATTCAGCGAATCGATCGCCCGCTTCACCCGTACGATCTCCGAATCGGGAACCTCCGGGACACGTGCTTTGTCCTCTTCATGCCATAGATCGAAGTTGGCCCGATGCTGCGCTGTTGCAAGCGCCATCAGCCCATCCGCCGTCGCCTCAATCGCAACTTCATCTTCGACCTCATGCAGAGCCGCTGTCATCTCGTCCTGCATTCGTGTTATCAAAAGAGCATCGAGCATAGGCCCCTCCATCAAAAACTCTGAATCCTCTACTGGCAGCTTCGGCCTTGCGACTTCGAGCGTGGAGGCTTCCTCAGTATGGCCTCCGAGCAGTCTATTAAATCGCATCTTCCATAATGATTGTGTAATCCCCATCCGCGAGCCTGCCTTCAAGCTTCGCCAACCATCCAAGCGACTCGCTCACAGGCCACACAATCCACGACGCTGGGATCGTCCCCGACTCGAACTCGCAGACCAGAACGATCGTGGGTTCGGTCGCAGGCAGTTCGGCTAACTGCTGGCGAGAAATATCCTGACGGTTGATCTCTGTTCCGCCTTCATCTCGAATCCCGAGATACCAAAAAGACGGGTCCTCGGTGGCACCGATCGGTAGCGTCGCGCGCTCCAAAGTAATCCGAACCATCCACGTAAAGATCTCGCCCGTCCAATCCGGAGCAGCCTCCCGGTTTGGTGGCTCCCCGCAGCGAACGGTGTAGTCCTGCACCTTGCGCAGCTTCAACGAGATCCCGGAATAGGCTTCGTACTCCTCAAGACTCCGTTCCGAACCCAATCCATAGCTATCCACAGACTGCCCAGTGATCAGTCTTCGAACCTTGTTCTTGCTGCGCGAATCCAGTTCGTGCCACCGGCGACTAACGCTGTTTGCCTCGATATGATCGCCCCAGTGTTTCGCTGCGGTCGGCTTTCCGTAGTCGTGCCACACGATGGTCTCGTGTGGATGAAAGAGATCATAACCACTTGTAAACGCGCGAAGCGTCATCGCAGCCTCTTCGCCCAGGAAATAAATCTCTGGATCGTACCCAACCTCATCCACAAAACGGCCTTGAGTGAACAAAAAACCAGCGGACAGAAACCGTGCCCTTAGCGGTTTCCTTAAGTTTCGCCAATTGGGAATCGCCGCTGGCTTCATGTGTGGTATTCCTTCATTGGTAAACCCTTGAAAAGCCATTTGCAGCGGCGCGTCAGTCAAGGTCTCCTCACCACCAGGGGTAAATGGCGAGGCGTACGTGCTCAAAATTGGCTTAGGGCTTCCCGTCTGCTTCGCCTCTTCGATCAGCTTTACGTCCCAGTCAGGTGCGAAGCGACAATGCGAGTCCACTTGAAGAAACCACTCTTCACCTCGCCACAGCTTCATTATCTCGGAGCGCGCCCAGCAAGCCCCTTTGCTATCGCGCCAGTCAATCGCCAATATTCGGAAGCATTCGTCCTTACGATAGGGCAAAGTGTCTTCACCGGGACTATGCTGCCAGCAGATCCCAAATCGAAGCCGCTGCGGATGTCGGGCCTTTGCAATACTGTCCTCGACAGTTGGAACAAGCTGCGGATCTCGGTACGCAGCGATCGATACGAAGATCAGGTTGTTCCCCTCGCTTGACACCCGGACCTCACTCACGACAGCCTAACAGGCCTCACCGTCAAACACTTGCCACTTGCCGGGAGTTACTGAACCAAGCAGACTAAAGACAGACAATGGCAACCACAACCAAACGGGTACTGATCTACCGGCTAGGCAGTCTCGGCGACACTCTCATAGCACTTCCAGCTCTTCACCTCGTTGCGCGGGCATTTCCAAACGCTGAGCGCCGCATGCTCACAAACTTTCCCGTCAACGTCAAAGCCCCGCCAGCGGCAGCGATCCTTGAAAACAGCAATCTGGTTCACGGTTACTTTCGCTACTCGGCAGGTACTCGCAGCCCGCGAGAGCTCCTCTCACTTTGGTGGCAGCTCCTACGCTGGCGTCCGCAGGCTCTCGTCTACATCGGAGCCGCTCGCGGCGTCGAATCGGCCCATCGTGACGCCAAATTTTTCCGTCTCTGCGGGATCAGCCGCCTCATTGGCGTTCCCGTCACCGAGGACATGCAGCAGAACCGCCTCGAGGAGTCCGGAAAGTTCCTCGAACCAGAGGGTTCTCGACTTGTCCGCAATCTGGCTGAGTTGGGTGATATCGATCTTGACGCCCCCGCGAGCTGGGATCTCCTTCTGACCGACAAGGAGCACGCTAAAGCGAAAGAAGTTCTGGTTCCAGCAGCTGGCCGACCGATCATCGCCGTCAGCGTAGGCACAAAGGTGCAGTCGAAGGACTGGGGTCGAGACAACTGGAGAGCTCTGCTGAACCAAATCGCCACGCTGTATTCCGAATATGCGCTAGCGCTCTGCGGAGCTGGCGAAGAGAATGAAGCCAGCGAATTCGCCGCTGGCGGCTGGCGCGAGAACTCCTCAAATCCGGTAATCAATCTTTGCGGGCTTCTCACTCCACGCGAGAGCGCCGCGGTCTTCGCTCAGGCTCGCCTCTTTATCGGCCATGACAGTGGCCCAATGCACCTGGCGGCAGCCGTGCAGACCCCGTGTGTCGCCATCTTCGCCGCCCGCAACAAGCCTCGCGTCTGGTTCCCTTATGGCAAACAGCACCATGTTCTCTACCACCAGACGGATTGCTGGGGCTGCGGCCTCGAAACATGCATCGTCGAACGCAAAAAATGCCTTACATCCATCACGGTCGAGGAGGTCGTGGCTCAGGTTCGTAACGTCCTAGGTTGATCGCCGATAAACTCATCTGCATCGAAGATGCGATGATGGTCTCAAGGAGATATTCTCGCGCATGTTGCCGGAACTTCATTCGATTTTGAACCTGCTTGAGGGCGGGTTCAGCCAGCTCAGAGTACTTGTCATCGGCGACATCATGCTCGACCGCTACATTCACGGCGACGTGGAGCGCATCTCACCCGAGGCCCCCGTTCCAGTCATTCGCCACGCCCGACGGTACGAGCGCGCTGGTGGAGCCGCCAATGTTGCCATGAACCTCGCAGGCCTTGGCTGCCAGACCTTCCTCGCTGGCCTATGGGGCACCGACGCCGAACAGGCAGAGCTGGCCGCGATCATAGAACGTGCCGGTATCAATACGGTCGGCGTAGTCTCCAGCTCGCTCCCTACCATCTCGAAGACTCGCATCGTTGGCCGCACGCAGCAGCTCCTCCGGCTCGATATTGAGAGCCGAGACCCCATACCGGCCGTCGACTCTCAACGCCTGCAGGAGCGCGCAACCGAGCTGGTCGAAAAGGTCCACGCCGTCATCCTCTCTGACTACGCCAAGGGGGCAGTCTCTGCGCCACTCTGCGAAGCTGTCATTCGTGCCGCGCGTTCTGCGGGCATCCCCGTCCTGGCGGACCCGAAGACCCCCGATTTCAGCAAGTACACCGGTGCCACCACCGTCTGTCCGAACCTCGGTGAACTCTCGGCGGCAACAGGCATCGCCGCCCATCACACCGATGAGCTCCTCGCCGCCGGACAGGCCCTGGTCGCCGAGCACGACTTCAAATTTCTAACCGTCACCATGAGCGAGAAAGGCATCAGCGTCCTGCGCGCTCCTTCACCAGACAGCCCAGGCATCTACCACTCGCCCGCACGCGCTCGCGAGGTCTTCGATGTCTCAGGCGCAGGAGATACGGTCATTGCGACCCTGGCAGCCTGCCTCGCCGGTGGTCTGAAGGTCGAAACCGCAGTTGAACTCGCCAACCTGGCTGCAGGCATCGTGGTCAGCAAAGTCGGCACCGTCCCGATTGCCGGCCACGAACTGGTAGCTGCTCTGACACCCAGCTCCGGGCTCACCGCAGGCGAAAAGATCCTCGATCTCGAGCGCATCAAACTGCGAGTAGCCGAATGGCGCGCCTCTGGGCAGACCATCGTTTTCACCAATGGGTGTTTCGACCTGCTCCACGTCGGCCACATTACGCTGCTGGAAGATTGCCGCCGCTTCGGTTCAAAGCTGGTGCTCGGCCTCAACGCCGACGCATCGGTCTGCCGCCTCAAAGGCCCTACCCGCCCCATCGTGGCAGAGACGGAGCGTGCCCGCGTCATGGCTGCTCTTGCCGCAGTCGATGCTGTGGTCTTGTTCGAAGAAGACACCCCACTGGAACTGATCCGCGCTCTGAAGCCCAATGTCCTCGTGAAAGGTGGCGACTACAGCATCGAGACAGTCGTCGGCCACGAGGATGTCCTCGCCTCAGGCGGACGCGTCGAGATCGTTCCCACCGTAGAGGGCTTCTCCACCACCAACATCGTAAAAAAACTCACTGCAAACTCTGGGCGAATTGAGGAGATTCAGAAGTGATTATCGTCACCGGCGGCGCGGGCTTCATCGGCAGCAACCTCATCCAGCAGCTGAATCGCGCGGGCGAGCGCAACATCCTGCTGGTCGACAACTTCGCCCCCTCGCCCAACCTCACCGGCCCGAAGTTCCTCAACCTCGTAGGCGCACAGTTCTGCGATTACATGGACAAGCACGAGTTTCGCGCGGCCCTGAAGGCAGGCGACTTCGAAAACACCAGAATTCGCGCCATCCTGCATCAGGGCGCCTGTTCGAACACGCTCGAAGACGACGGCCGCTACATGATGGACAACAACTTCACCTACTCCAAGGAGCTGTTGCACTTCGCGCTCGACCGCAAGATCCCGTTGGTCTATGCCTCGACCGCAGCCGTCTACGGCGCCAGCACCGACTTCGCAGCGCTCCCCAAAAACGAGCGGCCCCTCAACGTCTACGGTTACTCAAAGCTGGTCTTCGACGACTACGTGCGCCGCCTTCTCCCGGAGATGAAGTGCACGGTCGTCGGTCTCCGTTACTTCAACGTCTACGGTCCCCGTGAGCAGCACAAAGGCCGCATGGCAAGCGTTATCCATCACTTTACGCGGCAGCTCAAAGACACCGGAACCATCCGCATGTTCGAGGGCTCGGGCGGCTACTCCGACGGCGAACAGCGCCGCGACTTCGTCTTCGTCAAAGACCTTGCTCGCATCAACATGTTCTTTGCCGGTCTGCTTCCGGATAGCCCCAAGAAACCGATCCACGCCGTAGTCAACGCCGGTACCGGTGAAGCCCGCACATTCAAAGCAGTCGCTGAAGCGCTGATGCAGGTGCACGGTCCCGGCAAGATTGAGTACATACCCTTTCCGGGCGACCTGAAAAATCGCTATCAGCACTACACTCAGGCGGACATCGCCAGTTTGCGGACTTCAGGGTACACCGCGCCGTTCACCTCGTTGGAGGAAGGCGTCAAGCAGACGTTTGCGGAAGAACCAGCCGTTTAACGAATTCTTTCTCAGGTAGCGGGATTAAAAACAATCTCGAACTGTTCGACCAGATACAATTCGTTCCTACCGACCACAGGAGCCAGTGTGACTGATCCGCAACAGAAGCCGACGATCCTCTGCATCAGCACCTACGAGAAGGGGCAGCCTTTCATGAAGGAGGCCGCCAATTTGGGCGTCAACGTCCTTCTACTCACGGTCGACAAGCTGGAACACGCTCCATGGCCACGCGAGTCTCTCACCAAAC
Organism: Tunturiibacter lichenicola; assembly: GCF_051013355.1. Classification (GTDB taxonomy): domain Bacteria; phylum Acidobacteriota; class Terriglobia; order Terriglobales; family Acidobacteriaceae; genus Edaphobacter; species Edaphobacter lichenicola_F. The sequence goes on from NZ_CP132944.1 coordinate 5,094,569, forward strand.
TATTCACCATGCCGGAGAAACTCACTCCAGAGCAGGTCCTGAACACTGTCACTTACCTCGCCCGTGAAAACAAAATCGACCGCATCGTTGCTCTCGACGAGTTCGACCTCGAGGTGGCAGCGTTGCTCCGCGAGCATATGCGCCTTCCGGGCATGGGCGAATCTCCCACTCGATACTTTCGCGACAAACTTGCAATGCGGGTCCGCGCTCGGCAGAGCGGCGTCCCCGTCCCCGAGTTCACCGGGGTCTTCCACTATGACGAGCTGCGCGTCTTCCTCCGCGATGTCCCGGGCCCATGGCTGCTGAAGCCCCGCACCAACGCCTCAGCTATCGGCATCCGCAAGATCGAGGCTGCGAGCGACCTCTGGCCGGTCTTAGATGAGCTGGGCGATCTCCAGTCACACTACATCCTGGAGCGCTTTGTGCCGGGAGAGATCTTTCACGTTGAGGGCGTTACCTGGAAGGGAAAAACAGTCTTCGGCGCACCCTACAAGTACGGCAAGCCCCCCATGCAGACCATGCATCAGGGCGGTGTCTTCAGTACACGTGCGCTCGACAGGGAATCGAGCGACGCGCGCAGCCTCGGCGAGATCCACAAGCAGGTGATCAGCGCACTCGGCCTCACCTCCGGCGTTACTCACACAGAGTTCATCAAATCCCACGCCGACGGTACCTTCTACTTCCTCGAGACCGCCGCACGTGTTGGGGGCGCCCACATCGCCGACGTCGTCGAGTTTGCCTCTGGAATCAATCCCTGGGTCGAGTGGGCCAGGATCGAGGTCGCGTCACTTCTCGGCATGGAGTACGCCCTGCCAAACATAACCCAGCTCTACGCCGGGAGCATCATCTGTCTGGCCCGGCAGGAACACCCCGACACCAGCCGCTACGACGCGCCGGAGGTCGTCAAACGCCTCGATCGACATCATCATGCAGGTCTTATACTTCGCGCCAATTCAGCCGAACGAATTGAAGACCTGGTAACGCAGTACAGCGACCGATTTCTTCACGAATTTTGCGCCGTCGAGCCGCCCCCGGCCCAGCCCACAGCCTGAGCACCACAACCGAGGATTAAGGTAGCCAACACCAAAGACGGAGCCACAAGCAAAGACGGCCCGAGCTTCACAAGTCAGGCACTTTGTTGTAGCCGCCAATGCCTATGAATTGAGTATAGCGAACAAAAGGCGAATATGAAATGGAGGCACTCCATGAGCGGGTGTCTGCTACCTTATGACCACTACTTTGATGAGGATAGGTAATGGAATGAGCGATAAAGGAGCAGGAGCGCTCCAGAAACTATTAGAAGTCTTTGAAAAAAGACCCCGTGATGACGCTCATTTTGGTTTTGGTGCTAGCGTTCATGGTTTACGAGTACAGCCATAAGCCACCCGTTGTTGGAACACAACAGATCAAATCTACCGGCAATGGAAACACCAACACGAACATACAGTGAAGAGGCTAAGCTAAATGATCTCTAAAGCGCTATTCGTGTTGTTGATGTCAACGACTCCACTACAAGCTCAGCAGAAGATCGACTCGAAAGGAAACGACAACACCAATGTGAATGTTGGCACTATGATCGTTGTGCAAGTAACGAATAACCACACAACGAAGGTTCTGAAAGCAGTTGCTAAGAGTTCACTTGGAGATGCCACGAAATGGCAAGGGCTATTGGTTCCCGCTTCAGACAAGCTTCCTGCAGCTTGTTCAAGCCTTTACGTGATTCCAGCAGAAGATAAGTTCGTCCTAAACGTCAGGGCCGGTGCCAATGAGTTTGAATGCCTCAGTTTGCCTTGCAATATTGTTCGAACGGATAATGTCGAATTTTTGAAAATAGATGGAAAAGTGGGTGCCATCACAGTTGAGGCTAAAGTTCTTGATAAAGACGGAAACATCATCGTCAGCATCGAGAAAAACAAGTTCTACGTCAATCGTAATCGTACCTACCGCTCGCCGGTACGAGACGATGCTTCTTCGCTAAAGGTCTTTGATGAAAAGGGCAATACGGTACTTGATTTGAGATATGCGAATCGCAAGAATCTGCTCGTTCAGGGGTTCTTCCGCGACGGTCCTGACCATCAAATGACCATCTACCCGGACAAACTTACAACCCGCTTTCCTGTTCCGGGAGGGGACTCAAAGGAAGGAACTCTTTCGGGCGTCTGTTCGGTGAGTGAAGGCGGGAGTGCAGGACCAGCTATTCAAACCGCAGACTTCTACTTTGGAGGCGGTCCGCTGAAGTAAGATGTCACGGCTTTCCCGGCAAGGAACGATATCTAAGTTGTTTAGTTTGTTTATGGTGAGAGCGCTGGGGCTCGAACCCAGGACCAACGCCTTAAAAGGGCGATATGATGGCTTCTAGGTCATGCATCACATTTCTACTCATGTGCATCATTGCCCCTATAAACAAAGACTGTTTCACTGTTAACTTACAGGGGAAGCGTAGCAATGAGTTGCAGGAATAACTGACCCAATGTGACCCAATTGTGACCCACTTGGGGTAAACTTCCGGCATGGCTAGGAAACCGAAGGACGTTGAAGGCGTGTATCAACGCAATGGAAAAGGCAGCTGGTACGTGCGCTACTTCGTGAACGGCAAAAAGGTCAGGAAGTCGTTCGGTAATGATCGCTCAGCGGCGATTGCCTACATTGAAAAGACCCGGACCATACTCAGAGATGGACAGGGGATTGTTCCCACATCAGCCAAACAGGTTGTGAGGACTTCGGCGGAGCTTGCATCAGCTTCAGGTGAGGTGACATTGGGCGAGTTGGCAGATGCGCTTCTAAAGCAGATCGTCTCGGACCCTGGGCACTACAAAGATCAGCACAACCCACCTTTGCGGCTAGCAAGGATAAAGAAGGAATTTGGATTGCGACCAGCGGCCAGCATTCGCCCCTCAGAGGTCTCGGATTGGCTCAAAAGTCTCGATGTAGCCAAAGCGACCATGAATCGCTACAGGACGCAATTCTCATCGATTTATACCTACGGCAAAGAAAGGGAATTGGTCACAGTCAATCCTGTCAGAGATGTGAAGTCGTCAAAGGTGGGCAGCGGGATCATCCGCTACATGGACGACGCCGAAGAAGTCAGACTGCGTAAGGTGCTCCAGGCAGACGTGGACAGCTGTCAGACTGAGGGATTGCGGAAGCGATACCAGCACCATCTTTATGAGCTAGACGTTGCCCTGAAGACTGGAATGAGACGGGGTGAAATGTACAGCCTTCTTTGGGATCAGGTTGATTTTCACAGGAAGGAGATCGTTCTAACTCAAACTAAGAATGGCAGCGCCCGAACCGTTCACATGATTGATGACGTGATTGCCGCAATGAAGGGCTTGAGAAAAATCCCAATGGTTCGCAAGTCACGTTCCTCTGAACTGCCAAATCAGGCCCCAGACAATGCAGTCTTCGCTCTTGGTGACAACAAAAAATGGTGGGCATCAGCTACCAGACGCGCAAGGATCAAGAATTTGCGTTGGCATGATTTGAGACACACGTTTTGCTCACGATTAGCACAGGCAGGATTCAGCATAAAAGTGATTCAGGAAGCAGCTGGCCACAAAACCATCCAGATGGCAGCCCGATACATGCACCTAGATAAACGGACTCTGGTGGACGCAATGAAGGTGCTGAATTCACCCAGATAAACCTTGACTTCGGTATCTCCAGACGCTACAGTTGAAATTGTTAAGGATGTCCCCTCAATCGCAGCTCCTGCGACAACGCTTGATCCCTATAAAAAATAGCTTGACTTCGAGTCGGCCTCCATTTATCTTCAATCTATCCCTGAAATAAGGGGATATGGCGTGACGTGTCATAACTGGACGTGGCGTGACAACGCGTGATGTGACATGGCGTAACAAGACAAGGGTACTAAGCAGGTAGAGACTGAAGAGGGGAGCAAAGATATAGAAACCAACTCGGTACGAAGCATATAAGGCCACGCTTCGCCAGCGTGAAGAAGGTGCAGTTATGGCAGTCTCTCCTATGAAAGAGGATTGAGGCTAGAGGATGGTCCACTCACGGACCCAATACACCCCAATACAACAACCGAAGCAAAGAAGGCAGGATGAGCGTGTGTGATGTTGCACAGTGTTCTCTTGTGCAACCGTCCACCATTCACCAATGATTCCCAAGGAAAATCATCAATGCCCGAAGTGTCTTCGTTTTCAGGAGTACTCACTGACCTGTCCGCAGCAGCAGACCTAACCCTCATCCCTAAAATTCTTTACAGCCGTCGTGAGGCCGCTCACGCTATGAGCGTGTCTTGCAGGCTGTTAGATACCTGGATAGCAGCTGGCCGTCTGAAGGTTCGCAGGCTTGGGGGACGTGTTTTGGTGCCAGCAGTTGAACTTGAGAAGTTTGCACAGCGGGACTGTGCCGCTCTCAAACACTGATCTGTGACCTGAGTCACGCCATAACCAACTGATGCCACCTTGCCCCCACTGAGGGCTTAAGGACATCCCTGCCTTAAATCCTGCCGTACCAAACCGCAGTACGAAGAGAGAAATCCAATGCAAGCCACCACACAACAAACATTTCTTCCCACATTCATGCATTACATCTCCGAGCAGGTTGCTAATGAGGTCGCCCGGTCAGAGAGGGATACCAAGAAAACGGCGTTGGCTGCCCCTACCGCCGAGCAGCGTACAAAAACGACTGATGCTACCCGGACCCTAGTAGGGCAGTACCTGAAGGCGCTGAACGATTCCAGACCACACCGTATGGCTAGCGCACATGCAAAGGCCATTACACCTTGGCGTACCTATGGCTTTACTAGTGAAGAGTCTGATCCTGATCCTGATACAGCCAGCCCACTAGATGCAGTCGTTACATCCATTCTTGAGAAGACAAAGGACACTACAGAGCGTACAGACGAGGATGCTGAGATCTCTCTAACAGGCAGTGACCCTCTGCCTATTCCCCGCTATAAGAGATACCAAAGAATCCCTAACAAGAGAAAAATCAATGCTGCCTATTCAGCCTATACACAAGGGCAGAATGGGGATGGTACATCTGACAAGTTGCATGAGGTGATCTCGAACTATGCCTTTGGCGTAGTCAGGCAGAAATTCAATGAGACAAACTATCCAGACGGTGACACTGACGATATTGCACAGGAAGTTCTTATTGATGTTGCCAATGCGCTTAAATCCTTCAAACCCAAGGATGGGAATAATGCAATGTTCTATGCGTGGCTGAATAAATGCGTAAAACATGCCTACTGTAGGGCGTTCAATGAGGCCAAGAAAACATCCCGGATAGAGACTACTTTGATAGTGAATGTCGAGTCAGAGGATGCATCTTTTGAAGCTGAAAATCCTGAAATCTACGCCAAAGAACTCCAGAAACAGTATTACCTTGTCATACCTGAGTTTATTCAGGGGATAGACCGGCAGATATGTAAATGGATGAGAGAGGGTTACGACTACGAAAACATCGCTCGTGTTCTAGAGACTACCGAGCAGAGTGTGCGTAGCCGTATGTTAAAGATCCGAAAGAAGGTCAAAGAGCTAGGACTCAAGAAAGAGTTTGCATAGGTGTGCAGGTGGCACACGTGGTCCCTTTGCAATACGTTGCAGGATGTAACAATCCAGATCAAGATAAAAATAATTTGATTTATTTTGAGGTGGAAGCAACATTCTCCCTAAAAAACGGATTGTTATATAGGGAAGAGAGAATAAGTTATTTCTTCCTACCTCAATCAAGACATTCTTCTCATAGTGCAGAACTCTGAGCAGCCGCCAGAAGCCGAGGATGCTTTGAAACTTGATTGGGAAGCAGAACTGCCAAGCGTCCTAACGGATGTGTTGGTTGTGAGTGCTTGCACAGTGTTCCATGTGCAGGACTAAGGTCTCAAGCTGTAAAGCCGAGCACGCTCTAATAGAGAGCAAAATCGTAGTCGAGAGGCTATGCGGTGTGGTCACAGGAGTCAGTCCTGAATAGACATCGTAAGACCATAGGACAACATCCACAGTGGAGTCTTATCCAAAATCAATCTATAAACCTCTGATACCCAAGTCCAATAGGCATAAAGGGTTACTTAGTTTTTTAAGAACGGTAACCTATACCTCCGTCCAAATATCTAACAACCCTGTTTACTAAGACTCTTAAATATAAACAAACGACATAGAAACATTCCTGTTAACAGAGTGAACCTCTTGGCGAGATTCACCATTTTGCCTAGAAGGTACTCCTGTGTACATCGAACACACGTATGCCTAAACATAGGCAGAACGTACTTACAGAAAATATATTTACCAACCAAGCAACATTCTCCCTAAAAAACGGATTGTTATATAGGGAAGAGAGAATAAACAGAAAGGAGTACCGCAATGAATGAATCCCTATTTGAATATGCGCAGGAGTTGCATGAGCGAGTGGAAGCAGAACAATCTGAAGCTGCAGACGGGGTAGATTTGCTGCTCCTGACTCTGCTGGATACCTGGCTTAGAGACTGTGATTTCGCTGTGGGTTTTATCGAGAACCCCTACACAGACAATGGGCAGAGAATTATATTTCTCAGGCAGACCCTTGGACAGATAGACAAGATTATCGACAAGGTAACAGAACACGCTGTAAGCACGGGACTGGATCTTAGTGAACCTTTGCCTCCTGCCGCCAATGGTCTGATTAGGTTCTTATTCGCAATATCCATGGATGTATTCCAGACAATCAACACCCTAATAACAATAGAGGCAGGAAAACGTAGTGACAGAAACCAAGAGACAGGCCAAGCGCAGACACATTGCAGCGCGTAAAGCACTATCACCTAAAAACATTGTTGATCTATCAATTGCAGAGTGTGCAAAGGCAAAGAGCAGGAATAGAGAACTGAATCTCCGAGCAACATCTTTGCAGACTCGGCCAGAACTCCTAAACAAAGTATTCGTAGTAAACCCGACAACAAAACCAACGAAATAACCAAATAGAGAGAAAACCAAATGTCTGAAGATAGCAGAACACGCACGAAAGAAGAGATTCAAGAACTCGCAAACACCCACCCATTCAAGATCCTCAACCCAGAATACCGTCAAAGACTCACAAGAGATGCAGTAACAGTTTTTAGGGCTATCTGGTTCAAATGCTCATTTGTCCGGTATAACACTGTGACCATGATGGAAGATAAGTTAGCTATGCGATCTCGCACTGTATACGAGCGCCTACCGGACCTATTGCAGGAGATTGAGGATGCAGGATTGATCAGGTTTTCCCGAGAGTATAAAGACACTTTCAAGATTAAGATTCAGCCTGTTTACTACGAAACTCACCCACACATCGACAACCACAAGGACACTTCGATAAATGTATAACGCGCCTTCATCCGCAGAGCAGACAGCGCAGCCCATTACACGCGTAGAACGCGTACAGCGCACAGACAAACCATTTCAGACCGCTGATAAGATTTTGCCACCTGAGATCTGCAACAAACTCACCTATGGCGCGCGTAGATTCTTTGCTGGTCTGTGGAATGTAAGCAACTGGCGTTGCGCCAACCCCTGCTGGATAGATGAAGCACTTGTGGCGAAAAGATCCAGTGTGCTGCCTGAGAATCTAGACCGTGTACGCCAAGAATTGATGGGGTTGAAGTTGATCAAGTTCACACCTGGAGAAGTTGGTCATCGTGGTGGTAAATCACTCTATCTCATCGTAGATCCTGAAGCAGAAGCATTGGCAGAGTGGCAGTCAATCTTTCCTGAACCTGTCGAATAAAGATTAAAGATTCGTTGGATACGGCTTACTCTGCTGTGCGACGTATTACAGCGATACAAACCAGCAGCGTTGAGACGTAGACATAATCTCACCCACGATCTCCGCGCTGGTTTGTTTTATTGAAATTGATATTCATCCGTTACACGTCTGCTCTCTTTGATTGGGTCAAGGTTCTCAGCAGATAAACGGATGATTATCGTGTTGCGTTCTCCGAAGGGACAACACGATTGAGAACTGGTGACTCGACGCGCAACAAGCTCGTCACCAGTTCTCACCTATCTGTATTCAAAAACAAACCATCAAAGATGTAAGTAGTTGATACTGAAAAGGATATGGGCGGCTAAACTCAACACTTCTTTGCTGGGTCGTAGACCGACGCCCAAGGTTCTTTTTCGCCTAAACTGATCAAATTCCATAAATAGACCATCCAAGCTCGAATATTCGGTGGGAATATCTCGAGCTTAGTGTGCGTAACTCATCTTCCATGTGATAGTTAGACGCATTAATTCATTAGAAGGATGCAGTAAATATTATGCCAACACCTAAGAAAACCCTTACACAACTCCAGCTAAGTGGTACGTATCAACAGAATAAACGGCGGTATGAACACCTAACGAAGTCAGTTCCTACCATTCACATTCCGATTGGCAGACCGCCTACGCATTTGCAGCCAGCAGAGAAGGCAGCATGGGTCGAACTTGTACGCATTGCACATCCTGGCTTACTGGCTCGCTCAGACCGGATCGTTGTCGAGATTGCTGCTCGTTTGATTGTCAGGATGCGTCATCCAGATGCAAAGACTGGAGACTACAACGCGCTGCTGACTGTGTTGGGCAAACTGGGAATGACTCCAGCTTCCAGATTGAAGATGAACCTTCCACCAATCGAGGTGCCGACGCCTCAAGTGCAGTCAGAAGAGGATAGGCTGTGGGCAGCACTTGACGAGCTCGATTGATTGAGCCCCTTACGTAACCAAAAAGCAGGCAGAGGCCAGAGGTAAGGAACCTCCGCCCGAATGTGCTTTCGTCCTAAAATTCTGACGCTGGGACCACCACAGTCCCTGCTATCGCTAACTAATTGATGCCAAAAAACCTGTCTGCGTTTTCCAAATAAAAATGGGGCAGCGAAAAACACCGCCCCAATCGGAAGCACTTCTTATGATCGTTTCCCGCTGTATTGGCCGAGATATGACTTTGGACGAGCGGCCTCTCGGTAGAGTTTCAAAACCTGGATTTGCTATCGAATAAACATGCAGGATTCTAGTCAGCCCATCGTGGCGGCCCTGCTCAGAAAGATCAAAACAATGAAACTGATAACACTCAGGCTCCAGCAGCCTGAACAACGGGACATCGGTACCCAACTCAGCCCACCTATGCCGATTGCACAGATTGCGCGGTGGGGCGATTTGTTCGGTGGAGCAGGATCTGATTCTGGTGAGGTTGTCACCCCTGTCAGTGCAATGCAGACAGCAACGGTGAACGCTTGCGTGCGGCTCATCAGCCAATCAATCGCTGCAATGAAGCCGATTTTGTATCAGAAGTCTGGAAACGGTAAGCAGGAGGCTTTCGACAATCCTCTATACGATATTCTCGCCCTCGAATGTAATCCAGACGCAACGGCATTCACTACTTGGGAGAGTTTCGTCGCCAGCATATTGCTAACAGGCAACGGATTTCTTGAAGTCGAAACGAACAAGCAGGGCGCTGTCATCGGGCTATGGTTCCTGCCTCCTGCAAGCGTTCAACCCTACAGGCAGTCAGATGGCAGCATTGTTTACCGATGTTCGGAAGGTTTGGCTCCTGGTCAATTCAGAACGCTTAAGTCCACACAAATTGTCCATGTTCCTGGTCTCAGCTTCAACGGCGTGACTGGTGTCAGCGTTATCGAGCAGGCAAGGAATGTAATCGGCAGTAACTTGGCTATGGACAAGTTCAATGGACGATTCTTTGCCAACAATGCAACTCCAGCAGTCATTCTGACCATGCCCCCTGGAACCAAGATGAAGCCAGAGGACAAAGTGAAGGCTCGTGGCGACTGGGAAACACTTCATAGCGGACCTAACCAACATCGCGTTGGCATCCTAGATGCGGGGTTAGATGTGAAGCAACTTTCCATCTCGAATGCAGATGCTGAGTTTTTGGCAAGTAGAAACTTTACTCGGCAGGAAATATGCGGTCTATTCGGCCTGCTTCCGTCACAGATTGGTGATACAGCACGTGTAGCAGGGGAGACATTTGCTGCACAGCAGTTGACATTCTTAACCGATTGTTTGCGTCCTTGGCTCAATAAAATCGAACAGGAACTCACACGCAAGCTGCTTCCAAGGTCTCAAAACCCTGGAAGAAAGTACACCATTGCACACGATGTATCAGACCGATTGAAGATGGATACCAAGTCTCAAATTGAGGCGTTTGGTACTGCACGACAGTGGGGTTTGATGACAGCCAATGAAGCGCGAACAGGGCTTGGGTTGAACCCTGGTGGCCCTGAGTGTGACGTGTTTTGGGCACCTTTGAACACGGTTGACGCAAAGAAACTGTTGGAGCCAACTATTGCTCCAACTACGGTGACATTGAATGAATAAACGAGAAGTAAGAACGATTCCTGCAAAGGAGTTGCGAATCACCCCGTTGGCAGCAGACGGCACACGGACCATTTCAGGGACAGCAATCGTCTTTGGACAGCGTAGCCAAGACCTCGGCAATTTTGTCGAGATCGTTGCACCCGGTGCCGTTGCCAAGACACTCAGCAGTGGACAGAATGTGCTCTTGCTAAACAATCACAACAGCAGCCAACCAATCGCTTCTACCGCGAGTAGAACGCTGCAATTGACGACCGATCTCAGAGGAGTATCATTCACGGCCAAGTTGGACACTCGTCAGAGCTACGCTAACGATTTGGCCCTGAGTATCGAATCAGGCGTGACTTCTGGCTGCTCTTTCGGATTCATGACCCTGGACGATTCATACGCTGACGACGCTGGCACTCTGGTGAGAACACTGAACCAGATTGACCTGTTCGAGTTGTCCGTCACCGTGTCCCCTGCATATTTACAGACGGCTGTAGACATCAGATCCCGTTGCCCCAAAGAACTCCGAAGCCTTTTAGATGACGATGACGACGATTGCACCTGTGAGAGAGACGAAGCGGGGAACAAGGTCGATCCGAATTGCACCTGCGATGATGATGATTTGGTCAGCGAGTCTGAACGCAGCCGAATGCTGCTTAAGATTGAAATAGCCAAGCGCAAATAACCCACCAAACAACTTTGAAGACAGACGCTCTGTGAAAAGAGTGTGTGTCATCCCCTGCCTATAGAAAAGGAAGTTTCAAATGATTATCAAAGACCTTCAAGAAAAACGTAACAAACTCGTGGCCGATGCGCAGAAGCTGGTTCTCGATAAGGACTTCAACAACGAGAAGCGTGCTCAGGCTGATGCAATGCTTGCTGAATCTGACGTGATCTCTGCTGACATTGCTCGTCTTCAGAAGATCGAAGCTGTAGAGGCAGAACAGCGCAGCAGCAATCGTCCTGCTCGTGGTCCCATTGAGAGCACGGACGCCGCTGTTGAGACCGCTAAACGCGAAATGCGTGACTTCCTTGTGAATGGCAAGACGACTGAAAAGCGTGATCTTGGTGTTGGAGCAGTAGCAGGCAACATCACTGGTGGTTCTCAGTTGGTCGCTCCCGCGTTCTACCCCGTCCTTACGGCTGCGCAGCTTGCGTACGGTGGTCTGGTCAACATTGTTAACCAGCGTCAGACCGATACCGGCGCTTCGATGAAGGTTAGCTTGGTCAATGACACTGCAAATGGTCTTCAGGTTTGGGGTGAGGATACCGCAGCGACTGAGGTTGATCCTTCTCTGTCTACCGCTGCTGCCAGCAATACGACGCTTTATAACACTGGTGTGGTCCTGGTGACCATCGAAGAGTTGCAGGATAGCTTCTTCGATATTGAAGCGTTCCTTCGTGATCTCATGGGACAGCGTCTCTATCGTGGTCTGGCTAAGTTTATCTCTCAGGGTTCGAGCGATGGCTCGTATGTGAGCTATCTGGCTGGCGCGGTGTCTGGTGCAACTTCTGCAAGCCCTACGGCGATTGCCTATGCTGACATCCTTGGTCTCTATGGATCAATTGATCCCGCGTATATTCCCAATTCCACGTTCGTCATGAACTCCACCACTCGCACCTCTCTGTTGGGTGTTGTCGATACGACTGGCCGTCCTCTGTTCCAGCCTGCTCTGTCTGCTCCTGCTGGTGCGGATGCTCTGGGCACGCTGCTTGGTCGTCCCGTGGTCCTGGATCAGTTTGCACCGAGTATTGCTGCCACTCACACGGCTTTGTCCTTTGGTGACTTTGGCGCATATTACACGATGCGAAATGTCACAGGTAACGGTGGTGGTTTCCAGATTGCTCGTGACCCTTACACCTACCTAGTGAGCAAAGGTGCTGTTGCCTTCATCGGATATGGCCGTGGTGGTTCGTTTATCACTGACGCAGGCAGCCATCCTGTGAAGGTTCTGACGCAGCACGCATAAACCACAGCAATCACAATGTAAGCTCCGCACTCTGTTTGTAGGATTGCGGAGCTTTACTTAAGACTATGGGACGCAGAGAAATAAATTGGATGGATTTTAGTTTGCTACAGCAAGTTGAATCCACGTGTAGTTTTCTGAGGCAGATTTAATGCAAAGAAACGGCATATCAGCTTTACCTGCCAGACCTTTCTCCACGTAAAGCGTTCCACGTAGATCATTGGTGCAACCTGGACGAGGAGCTTTTGACACATCTTGAAAGCCGATCTCTGAATAACTAGCTACCGGGCGCGTGCGCCCATCCGCCATTACGGAAGTTAATGCTAGTGGTGATCCTTGAGCGCAAATTGAAAAAGGATATCCGCGTGCCTTCGGTTGATCGCAACCAGTTCGCCCAAAAGTTGTCATTCCTCCGCCTGGTGAGGTGGTCTCTACCGTTTCTGCTCTAAGCGACTTATGTCCCAGATCAATCACGTCAGTTTGCAACCGTGAGAAGTCGGCCTGCAATTTTTCTATTCTTTGATTGACCTCCTTGTACCTCGCTAGATCGGAATTCAGTTGCGTGATACTTCCCTCGATAGGAGGGATCTCTCGCATCGCTATGGAAATTTCAGACTTTGCTTCCTCGATGGATGTGTGGATTTGGCCGGTTCCTTTGGTCACGGAATCCCGAATCTGGCCTTGAGCATCGGCGATGTCTTTCTGAACATCGAAATAACTTTTCCCGAGCAAGAATCCGAAGATTATCACAAGAACTGTACACGCACTACCGAGAAGCTTGACCCAATCAAGTAGCCTCTTTGCTACAACTTCAGTGAGTTCAACCTCTCTTATATTTTTTTCTTGTAACTGCCTAGCTTGGTATCGGGCCAATGCCGAAACTGTGAGAGGTTCTCCACATCGATTGCAATACAACGCGTCGTTTAAGTTGACTGCTGCGCAGCTGGCACAGTTCACGAGCATTCTCCCCTGAACGTACATGGAAAATTCTTGTACCGGAGCAGCGTAACACCGCCACGCTCTCATGGGGCTTGCGCACGATGCAACGTTGCAAAGTTTTTCGCTTACGCCGTTGTGGATTTTGACTGTTTATAAACACCATATCTGGTGACGGCCCGCTCTGCCTGTTCCCAATCAGTGGATATTGCCGTCTTACTCATCTGGAGATAAAGTCCCAGAAAGGTATCGCTGAGATACCATGCTTGTCTTTGGCCGAAAGCATAGACACCAACGTAACGATCTTGCATCGGGTGCCCTGGAATTTCAGCAACACGATAAATGGCGTATTCAAAATCATTCATGTCGTTCACCCCATCTGAATTCCTCTGCTTCGAGGTGAGCAAAGCGTATCACGAGATTTTGGAAGGTTCTTCGTCAATGCGCGAGAAGTACCAGCCAGACGTTTCAAGCAACTCGCCACCTTCGAGACGCACGGAGAAAACACTCAAATTAATAGCATGTTGCCAGTCAGAGTCTGATACTGGTTTAGGAACGCTTTCAATAATTCCCATCAGTTCTCCGCGTACGACCTTCACCCAAACTCGGGCACCTTTCAGGCTGGATACATCTCTATTTTCCATGACGGAAAGCCTATCACGTGGAGTTCAATACGAAGCCCCATGACTCTGTCCATTGAGTCATGGGGCTTCTCTCTGGTTCTAACAATTTTTCCTCCCTTCGTGGCTTTGTTTTGCACGTAAAAGAATGCGTTGTGCATACAACCCAAGCATTCACCCAATTTCGTTGTTTCGCACAACAGCGCCCCATCTCATGGGCATCACAACCATACGAACAATCGATTAGGAGGGAATCCATGAAAGCTTTGAAGAGTTGGTTATTTGGACTTGCTGTAGTCGCTATATCGTTTAGTGCATCTGCATCGCCTGCATCTGCGCAGGTCGTAGTGAGAGTTGGGCAGGATCATCCCCATCACTACCATCACCGATATCATCACCACCATTACCATCACAATTACCGCTAGCAAGAAAAGCCCTGCTGCTCTCAAGTTTTCGAGGACAGCAGGGCGTTTTTGTTGCGAGAGGCGTTGTCTTGTGTGGGAAGATTACTGTTGATTTTTGATATCGTTTTCGAGCAAGTCTGCGTTCTCTAAGAACATCCGCTCAACCGCACTCAGTGCAAACCAAACATCTTTTCGTAATTTGGATTTGCGAACCTGTGGAATTCGAGCGTGGGCCTTATTGGCATCAATCCTGGCAGACTCGGATTTTTGTCTCAAGAGTTCGACTGAAGTGTGCATGGCCGGAACCTCTGAATATGGGACGCTCTATCGAAAATAGATAGCAGAAGAGAATGTAAGACTGCTCCGAAATGAATGCAAGCACTCACTGAACAACGTCCGCACATACTGAAATTCTATTGTTTTCGCACCCTAACGAACCTTCGAGCACCTATACCCACCAAACCTAGAGCACCTGTAGCGAAGAGAGCAAGTGTAGATGGCTCGGGTGTGTTGATGACAACCTCGAAAATGGTTCCGTCGTGGCTTCCATCGACAATCACGGAGTCACCAACACTGTTAACAAATAGCGTGTCTACGGCAGCAAAGCCAAGGAGCGGGTCTCCAGAAGGACCGGAGCCAGGATAAAACTCAAGGACTTCGCGCATGGTGATGCCGGAGAGATCGACTATTTGATATCCATTGTTACAGACCGACCTTACCAGTGAAAACTCTGAAATTGGAGTAAAGGGGCACGGTGTTCCGTTGTCCGCTACAAACGAAGTTGGAAGCGTATCTGATCTTGATATTAGTTTTCCTTGACTGTAGATCTCGAAGCAGCGTTCGTCGCCCTGCCCCACACTACAGTTGTTATTCGTGTCGATTAGAACGTTGCCGAAGTCGTCTATGCCGACTGCCGTGGAATTATCAGACGTTAGTGAGTAAGTTGTATAGGTATTCGCGTAAGCAGCATGACCCACGAGTAATATCGTGAAGCAAACTGCCAAGGCAAGTGGTCTAGCGAACGCTTTGATCATATAGCTCCTCTGGATGCTGCGTTGGGAACCAATGATGATCTGAGGTAACTGGCGTGTCAACTGAATAGTGACCCTGTTGAATCTGCACAGGGCTCACAGGGTTCAGTCAAACTCGCGTCATTGTTCTTAACGTTCCCAACATCCTTCTTCACTTTCCAAGCTGTCATCTCTTCTGCGGGATGAGGTCTCAGGATGTCTGTTGGTGGCTGAGCCGGATCGACAGGACCAAGCCAGCGGCTCCAGTCTGCTTTAGGCACGATCACAGGCATGCGTGTGTGAATTGATTGCATGAGTTCATTGGGGTCAGTCGTTATGATGGAGAACGTCTCCAGCGGGACGCTCTGGTTGGGATCTTTCCAAGCCTCCCATAGTCCTGCGAATGCCATCGGCTCTCGATCTTTTCGCGCAATCGCAAAGGCTTGTTTGTTCTTCCCCTTTTCGTCCAGCTTTTGCCATTCGTAAAACGCATCTGCTGGCACAAGACAGTGACGACGTTTGAACGCCTCACGGAACACTGGAGCAGTTGTCACCGTCTCCGCTCTTGCATTGATAGAAGAGAATCCAACCTTGGAGTCTTTAGCCCAATATGGAACGAGACCCCAACGCATGAGTGTGAGTTCACGTTCTCCCGTCTCACGATTCAATCTGACAACAGGTTGGAAGGTTTGGGGCGCAACGTTGTAATCAGGTGGGAGCTCAAAACCTGGTGGCAATTTGCCAACCTTGAATGCATCGGCAATCCTTTGTTTGTCGGAATGTCTTTCATAGCGTCCGCACATATTTGAACTCCGGTACATCTAACACACGAGAGATTAATCCTACAATCCTGTTGACATGTCGGCGGTTTCGGCCCACACTCTCGCCATATCCCGCGTCCGCGATGGCCAAGTTGAAGGAGTTCACCATGCGCCCATTCCTCGCCACCTTATGCTGCGCTATTGCAGCCATCACACCATTAGTCTCTAGGGCTGACACCCT
Source organism: Tunturiibacter lichenicola (assembly GCF_051013355.1). Classification (GTDB taxonomy): domain Bacteria; phylum Acidobacteriota; class Terriglobia; order Terriglobales; family Acidobacteriaceae; genus Edaphobacter; species Edaphobacter lichenicola_F. The sequence goes on from NZ_CP132944.1 coordinate 5,110,787, forward strand.
CACAATCAAAGGCAGCGGTGAATTGATAACTTTTTCCCTGCCCAACCCTGTCAATACCGATCCAGAGTTTTACACAAGCGATAACGGGTTACCACCGCCAAACTTTTCGTTATTTGGCGACGTCTCCCCTAAAATCAACGGCGTCGCAATCGACTCAGATTCAGAATTTTTGTATTTTGGAATCGATGCAATAGTGCTTACGAACATTCCTTGTCTGACACCATTTGACCCTTACAATCCGTGCTTCTTTACTGTGGCGTTCGACGACGGCTCTATCAATGGGATAGGTAATCCTCCCCCGCTTTTCAGTGGACCTAACTCCGATCCTGTACTCAATCTCGGCACCTACTCTGGATACTCTGGGAGCGGTTTTCCACCCCCCGGCTCACCTCTAACCCTTACGATCTCCGCCGATACCTCACCAGTCCCAGAGCCTTCCAGCATAGCTCTCTTTACAGTTGGACTATTGTTTCTAGCTCTTGCAACTAGACATAGGCAACATTTTCGCTAATCAGACCTCATTGCACTCCTCGCACTTTGCAACATGCTTGATGTACGGCAATAGTTCTGGGTCTCTCACGTTACGACCATCTACAGGTGGCACCTTCAGGCCGTCAGGATTGCGCCTGGTGTACTCCTGCCACAGAGCAAGACCAATGGGACAGGCAATGGGTTCTTCTATCTTCGATGGCCATTGAATGATCACATCAATGTCTCCCCATCTTTAAAACTCAAGAACCGTATCACCCTTGACAGCAGACCACGCTTGGCAGCTTCCTCAGCCTCAAGTTCTTTCATCCTTCGGTTATATAGACGCGTCTCTCTTGCCTCATCTCTGGCTCTCAGATGGGCTTCTACGCTGCCTCTGTCGTCTCTGTCACCAAATCCCATTGGCTTGTACTGCTTTGGAGTTTTAATCTTCCGTGGCACGCTCTATCCCCTGCTTATCTTCCGTTGAACTCTCTGTCTGCGACTTCTAAGCTTATCGAATTGCTCTTGACTCAATTCAATCTCAATTGAGCCTGGTCTGCGTTCCTTCAGGGTCTGCTTCACCGACTGGATGTCTTTGAACCGGCAGTTTGCTGATTCCATTAAGGCGATGACCTGCTCGGGTTGAGTGAACTCCCAATGTGTCCCTATCAGGGTGTTGCCTTGAAGGAAGCACACATCCAACTTCATCATCGTTTCTTGGAAGAACATTCGCACGATGGGCATAGATGAACTCACTTGATCGACGCAGTACGACTTTTACCCCAAATGTCCACGGTTGCATACACGGCACCGCAATGAACACACCGTGAGTAATCCACGGTCAGTCGCACAATATCTGCTGGCCGAATCAGCTTTTCGCAAGAAGGGCATTTATCAGAGAGGCTTCTTTCGGTTGGCAGTTGATAGATCCGTTTCATAGGAACAGTGTAGCGAATAAAAAGCGAAAATGCAGCCAGAGATTTTTAGGAGGAAGGGAATGACTCACTCTTAGATACAGGTGTAGGCTTTCCGTACTCTTCAACCAGGAGGTACGCGTTGCGAGAATCTCCTCTGCTCCTCGGATCCGTTGTAGCCATCACGTTGCTTCTCTACTTGCTTGCATATTTTCTTCTTCCTCCGCCGCCTCCCTCTGCAGCAATGGTTTTACTTTTCGCCGGAATTGCGGTTTTTTTTGTCTGGGCTTCACGGTGGGGATACAAGAAATATCGGAGCAAGAAGCCACCGACAATCGCATTGTGTGTCTTATTAATAGTCTTGCTCCCACGCCCCGAAGTTGCCGCTCTGTTCCAAGAGCCCAACTTTGAGAAAAATACTTCGCTCTGTAAATTTATGGATGGTCCTCGTGCAGGAAGAGTTCTCAGCGGTTGGGCCGCTGGGCTTCCGGCGGGCACTCCGTGTATTGATAACTTCGGCAGTTCAGGGGTCATCGTCGTTCCCGGCAACTCCTCTCTCTGGTCGGGACCGCCTCCGATAAATAACCAAGAAGGCATCGCTCCACCGCAACCCGCTTCTCCCGTACGGCCTTTTCCCCCAGCATATTCAGGCGAAAGCAGTATTGGGAATAATTCAAGTCCTCGGCGAGTGACCGGGATGGCTCCTTTAGTTAGGCAATACGCAGAGGAAGATGGATTTGGGCTCTATAGCTATGCGTTATTGAGTCATCGACCACAAGCAACCGAAGTAGCCAGATATCGAGCTTTTATCACCGCGCTAATCGCACTCCCTTCAAAGGATGATCTTAAGAAATTAGCCGCCCAAAGAAACCAAATAAACGTGACATACATACCTATAACGTCGCTCAATCAGGGTTGGGACGATATGCCCACCACGGACCAAGTTGACTGGATACTTAGCCATTATGATTACGCGCGCAGCAGTCTCATGCTTGCCACAATAAAAGGAGTCCGTGTAGGCGTAGGGCCGATAATCATTTCTGTGCTGACCCCGTTGAAGTTAGATCGAGCGGCTTCTACTGTGATTGTGCAGGATTTGAGCACAGCTCAGCCAACGTTGGTAGCAGACTACGTGGCGAAGTTCGCTGTTCAGGCGGCTGAAGAACGCTCTTGGAAGCAAGAGGCGCTTGCGGACTTTTCGTTAGGTCTCCGGAATATCTTAGAAACTGCTGCCATCGGCCTAGGAATGAGTCAACAAGCGATTAAAGGGTGGATTAACTTCATTCATTGATGCGGATCATTCATTGCGAATTAGATCCATATTGAATTGATGGACAGAAGCTATCTGGCTGTGACCCAAAAGTGACCCAGGGTTTAGCCGGTTGGAAGAGAACCACTTGTAAAGTGTTGATTTTATGGTGAGAGCGCTGGGGCTCGAACCCAGGACCAACGCCTTAAAAGGGCGATGCTCTACCAACTGAGCTACGCTCTCAGACCACACTACCAAGTTAGCACATTCGGACTGTTGAATTTTCCTCTCAACCACCGGCAACGCAAGCTGTTGCCGCTCATTCTCATCGTTCTTTGGAGATCTGGCTGAACAAACGACATCTTTTCGCGATACTTTGCTTAAAATTTGCGAGGAGACGGTGTGGGCGTCGGCACGGTGCCTTCTTTGGCAGCGCCCTTCTAGATGTGCCATTTTGGGACGATAGGAGATGCCATTGTGTTGACTACAATTTACGCTTCAATCCCGCATTATCACTGATTTATCACACTTAAGTCGCACGCCGGATTCATTGACTTGAAGAGACGCCCAACGTAGCCTCAGGCTATTGCATGACAACAGGTGCAACCACTTCTTTTGAGCTGGCAGCGAACCGGCGCAGTTCAATAAAAACAATGTGTTAGATGTATAGGAAATACGAACTATGGACTCACGCGGCACGGACAAGATCGCCGACAAGATCGATGATCTTGCGGCAACCGAGACCCCTGAAGATGTTGCCGTCCTTTACTCATGGGCGAACCTTCACGGAGCGAAGTATCGCGACTTTTCCGCTTCACGCAGGGAGTACCGTGCACAGCTAAGACATCGCGCAGCACAGCAGGTTCGTGAACAGGCCTTGCTGGCGCAGGCCGAAGCAGAAGCCGCCGCTGCAGCCGCAGACTCAGCAGCTCGGCATGCATCACTGGCAGCCCGTACTCATCAAGCCGAGGACGCTGACTCATCCATGCGGCGCGCTCTGCGCGAAGCCGAAGACGCAGCCCGTACCGCGGCAGCCGAGCGCGTCGAAGCCGCGCGTCGAGCTGAGATCGCCGCTGTCGCCGAGGCGGCCGCGCGTCGCGAAGAGCGAGAGATAGCGGAGGCGCACGCCTCAGCACAGAGACAGGCAGCGCGCTACGCGGACTCAGAGATACGGCGCAGAGCAGCCACAGGCGCTGAGCACAACTTTGCAACTCCCGGCAAGATCTCCGCCCCATCCACAGTTCCCTCCAACCCTTCTAATCAACCGGCGCTTCCCACAAACGAACCGCCGCATTTTGGACAGACTACGTCTCCAAACGAACCTCGCTGGACTGGAGATCAAGATCGCCGCGAGCATCCTGTATCTCTTTCAGAGCCGATGGAGCGACGCGTCGCGGCACACCAGCCGGCGAATACAAGACGTCCCCGCGGCTATCGTCCTGACGACGCCTCGGGCGTCCGTCAGATCTATCGTGGTCCCGACGATTCGGTTCAAGCCGAGTACACTACATCTGATCCAACACGACAATTTGTTCCAAAGCAGAACCCAGCTACACCTGTACCACTTACATCCCAGGACATGAAAACCACATCCGAACAGATCGTTCCCTTACCACCTACGCCTTCGAATCCGACCGAAGGCAACTCTCCGCCTATGAGGCAACGCCGCACCGATCCTCAGCCCCATGCGGCGTCTTCTCCGTCTCAGGCCGAGACCTCCCCTGCGCAGACCGCAACGAATTTTGGGACGTGGCCTCCCACCTCCGGCGATTATCCCCAACCCGCCACGGATTACGCCCGCGATTCTGTGCGGGAGTCGCCGGCGAACGTGCCGTCGCCGAGGCCACCTGCACCAAGACAATCGGGAATTTCGCGCTCCGTGCCGCTCTCTCCTTCTACTTCGACCCGGCCCGTCTCGCCTTTTTCCCAGGCGCTGGTGCCGTCCGACTCGACACGTGGTCGACGCGCCCAGGATGACTTCGACTATCAGCAGTCCAGCAGCCTGTCCGAATCTCCACGCAGAAACGCTCCGGAGCAAGCACCTGAACCTACACCTGCGGGCCCGGCGTGGCTCTATGCGCCTCCCGTCCCGCCGGTTCAGGCGAAGCCGATCGTCTCGTCGCCACCGCCGGTCCAGTCTTCCGTCGCCGATACCCTTCAGCACTCCCGTGAGCGCGTAGCCGCACGCTGGTTTGCGCTCAAAGGCGTCTTCGAGCAACCCGGCCAGGAGCTACCTGAAGCAGCACCAGTGCGCCAAAAAGAGACCCGCACACCAGTCCTCGCCGTCTTCTCTCTCGCTGGCGGTGTCGGCAAAACCAGTCTCGTCGCAACAGTCGGCCGCGCTCTCTCCTCGATGGGAGAGAAGGTTCTCCTCACGGATACAACCTCCCATGGTCTGTTGCCGTTCTACTTTGGTGCCAGCGAACTCCGGCAGGGAACTGTCCGCACCTTCTCGCCGCCCAGCGGTAGCACCGACGCGCCCATCTATCTCGTCAGCTACGAGGTGGATCAGAAAGCCTCCGACGATGCTGCCCAGGAGCTTCTCGCAGACGAGATCATCAACAACGGCCGTGGCGCACACCGCATCCTGCTCGACCTCACCGTAGGGTCAAGCTGGATCGTCCGCCGCATGTCCCGCATGAACCCTACCATCCTGGTTCCGGTCGCCCCCGACATGAACTCGGTGATCAGCCTCCAGACGGTTGAAAAGTTCTTCAACGGTGTCAACGATGGCGACGGCCACCCGCTTCAACCTTTCTACGTTCTCAACCAGTTTGATACGTCGCTCCCGTTGCACCTCGACGTCCGTGAGGTGATGCGCCGTCAGCTTGGCGACCGATTGTTGCCATTTGTCATTCGCCGAGCCCCCGCTGTCAGCGAAGCCCTCGCCGAGGGCATGACAGTGGTCGACTATGCGCCCGACGCGCCCGTGGCAGAGGACTACCTCAACCTGGCAACATGGCTCCGCACAGTCGCAGCGCCGGCCACAGCCGGCTTCCGTAACGTTCGCTGGAGCGAACGATGATTTGGTCGCACCTATTCTCTCAATTCGAGTCAGGTGATCATCTCTTCTTCAAAGTTCTTCGCTTTATCCTCCTGGGCAGCGGAATCGTCCTCCTGGGCCTCACCGGGATCCTGGAGCTCACCTGGCCGCAACAGATCGTGCTGGGTATCCTCACAATTGCACTCATCATCTGGCTCGATCGCAGCTCGAGTTCCTACCTCGTCACGCTGATCCTCATGCTTGTCTCCATCTTCTCTACCTTTCGCTACGGGTACTGGAGAATCCACACCACTGCCAGATTTCTTTTTGATCCCGGTTCAGTCTGGAGCCTGCTGGACGGCTTTTTTATCGTGCTCCTGCTCCTGGCCGAGACCTACGCCTTCGTCATTCTCCTCCTGGGCTACCTCCAGACCCTTTGGCCTTTGCGCCGCACTCCGGTCCCGTTACCTGAGCGCCCGGAACACTGGCCCGCAATCGATCTCCTCATCCCGACCTACAACGAGCCGCTCAACATCGTGAAATACACCGCGTTTGCCGCGATGAACATCGACTGGCCCGCCGACAAATTAAACGTGTACATCCTCGACGACGGCAAGCGCGAAGAGTTCCGCAGCTTCGCAGAGGAGGCCGGTATCGGCTACATGACGCGCGACGACAATCGTTACGCCAAAGCTGGCAACATCAATCGCGCACTCACCCAGCTCAACTCACCCTATGTCGCTATCTTCGACTGCGACCACGTTCCCACCCGCAGCTTTATGCAGGTCACCATGGGGTGGTTTCTGCGCGACAGCAAGCTGGGCATGCTCCAGACTCCGCACCACTTCTACTCACCCGATCCCTTCGAACGTAATCTGAACCAGTTCCGGCAGATTCCCAACGAAGGCGAGCTGTTCAACGGCATCGTCCAGGACGGAAATGACTTCTGGAACGCCACTTTTTTCTGCGGCTCCTGTGCGGTTCTCAGACGTAGCGCGCTCGATGAGATTGGCGGCATCGCCGTCGAGACCGTAACGGAAGACGCTCACACTTCGCTGCGTATGCAGATGAATGGCTGGAACTCTGCGTACATCAACATCCCGCAGGCAGCAGGTCTCGCGACCGAACGATTAAGTGGACACGTAAAGCAACGCATCCGCTGGGCACGCGGAATGGTCCAGATTCTACGCACAGACAATCCGCTCTTCGCCAAAGGATTAAATCTCGCGCAGCGTCTCTGCTACTTCAACGCAATGACGCACTTTCTCTACGCTCTGCCTCGTCTGATCTTTTTGACTGCACCGCTCATCTATCTCATCTTTCATCGTGTCAACATACCCGGCTATTGGGCTGCCATTCTTGCGTACGCGCTTCCTCATCTGGTTCTCTCAACCATCACGAACTCTCGCATCCAGGGCCAGCACCGCCACTCGTTCTGGAACGAGGTCTACGAAACTGTACTCGCCCCCTACATCTTTTTCCCCACGTTGCTCGCGTTGATCAACCCAAAGTTCGGCAGGTTCGATGTGACCGCGAAAGGCGGTGTAATCCCTCGACGCTTCTTCGACGCACGCATCGCACAGCCGTTCCTCGTAATGATCACGATCAACGTCGTAGGCATGCTCTGCGCCATTCCAAGGCTCTTTCACCTCCCTGGAACCGGAAGAACCTGGCCGCTGAACGTGCCCGCGGGAATGTACCACGGCAGCCACACTGGCACTATCGTGATGAACCTGATCTGGGCCACCTTCAACCTCATCATCCTTATCGTGGCTACATCGGTCGCGTGGGAGAGTCGACAGCGAAGGCAGACAGTGCGCCTTCCGATGACGGTGCCCGCGGACGTTCAGTTGGCCAACGGAAGCATCGTCCATGGCGTCACCGCGGATATGTCCACAGGCGGCGTTAAAGTTCGCATGGAACGGCACTGCACTGCCAGTTCGGGCGATTCCATCAGGCTGAGTCTTCCGGCTCTCGACGGAGACGTCAGCTTGCCAGCCACACTGGTCGGCATAAACGGCAACGTAATTCGTGCTCAATTCGATCCGCTCACCCTGCAGGAAGAAGAGGCGCTCGCCACAGTCCTCTACTCCCGTGCCGATACCTGGCTCGGCTGGGGCGAAACCCGCGAGGCCGATAGACCGCTAACCAGCCTGCGCCGCATCCTGCGACTCGCACTCCATAACTTTGGACAGGCCATAAAAAGTCTGGCGAAATCCAATCATCCTGCTGCCCCAGAAGGAAAGTTGGTCACAAGTATTGCTCCTCTTCTCCTGGTAGTAGCTTTCTTTGGTGGTCGCTCGTCATCAGCGGAGGCCCGCTTCGTGCATGCCGCACAGGCTGCCGAACAAGCGACCAGCCAGACCACCAGTCCCACACCCAGCCCGACAACAGATCAGGCCAAACCCGCACCAGAACCGCCTCCACAGAAGCCTGTATCTTCCTCCACAAACCCTCCCGCAGCGCTGCCAGCCGTCCACAACTGGCCGAAAGCAGCTGCCTCGCCAATAGCCTCTCCGGCCACCGGCGCCTTCGACCATGTGATCGCTCTCTCCGACATCGGGGTACGTGAACCCATCACGATGCGGGGAGTAGATGCCTACAACCAAGCCCACTTTTCGCTGCCTCAAACGGAAGCCGTCAAAACAGCGACGTTGCATCTTCGCTACAGCTTCTCACCCGCGCTGATTCCGTCTCTCAGCCATCTCAAGGTAAGCCTGAACGGCAAACTGTTGGCAACACTTCCCGTCGCGTCGCCACCAGACGAAGCGGTCGGGCATGGTCTTCAACCAGTCGCAAAAAGCATCGACAGCACCAACAACACACTGCGTGAATCGACCATAACCCTGCCTGCCGAGATTCTCGTTCGCAGTAACGAACTCACCTTCGAATTCATTGGCCACTACGCCGCGAAGTGCGAAGATCCGTCCCACTCCACGCTATGGGCTCATGTTGACAACAGCTCGACGATCGAACTCACCGGTACTCTGACTCCTCTGCAAAATAACCTGAAGCTCCTGCCGTCTCCGTTCTACGATTCTCTGGTCGATCTCCATCCGGTAGTTCCCATCGTCTTCCTCAGTCAGCCATCCCCAAAGGCTCTTCAAGCCGCTGGCATCGTGGCATCGTGGTTCGGCATCCTCGCGGACTCGCGCCCCATACAATTTTCCGTGTCCCTGGGGTCGATCCCCGCTGGCAATGCGATCGTTCTCGCCGAAAGTGGCGCAAGCCTCCCTGCATCGCTCCAGATGAACACCCCGTCCGGACCCACGATTGCCATGCGAACGAACCCGTCTGATCCCTACACAAAGGTTCTCGTACTTACCGGAGACTCCTCGGACGATCTCGTGACCGCAGCCATGGCACTCACCTTGCAACGCGACCTCTTCGAAGGCGATCAGATCCGCGTTCCTTCCATCCAATTACCCGCCGCGCGAGAGCCCGACGATGCTCCACGCTGGCTGAGCACCGAGAAGATCACCCGCTTCGGTGACATCGTCCAAACCTCCAGCTTCGAGACGGACAGCTCAAACCCGATCGCCGTTTACATGCGACTCCCGCCCGATCTCTACTACGGCGCGCGTCAGGATCTACCTCTTCACCTCGGCTATCGTTACAACGGAGTTCCACTCTCGAGCGAAAGCTCGTTGCAGGTCTCGATGAACGACTCCTTTGTCGGTTCGACAGTCTTGGCGCAAACGGACAATACATCCACCGTCATCCCGGTGCCCATCTCCGACATGCGCCCCTTCTCAAACTCCATGCTGATGCGGTTCATCTTTCTGATGGCCCAAAAAGCAGAGTGCAACGACGCCGCCTCCACCAGCAATCAGAAGGGCGCCATCCTCAAAGACTCCTACCTCGACATCCAGGGAATTCCCCATTGGGCCGTCCTGCCCAACCTTGAGATCTTCGCCAACGCTGGCTACCCCTTTACGCGCAAAGCCGACCTCGCCGACACCGCCGTCGTAATGCCCGACAACGCCGGCCCCGCAGAGATCGAGGTGTTCCTCACTCTGATGGCACACTTCGGCGCACAAACTGGCTACCCGGTGCTGCGTCTTACTGTCACCGGCGCCGACGGCATGAAGTCCGACAGTCTCCGAGACTACCTCGTGCTGGGAACGGTCGACGATCAGCCCGCGATCGGTCGCCTCAATCCGTCGCTCCCTGTAGGCGTAGACGGCAGCGGTCTCCATATTCAAGACACTCAGGGTTTCTTTGCGCAACTGCAGCACGCATGGTGGAAGGTCCGCAGCTCGGATCGCATCCAGTCCGGCCAACTCGAGACCGCAGGTGGCCTTCCCGACGCCCTCATCGAAGGTATCGAATGGCCTAAGGGGTCCAACCGCTCTGTCGTCGTCGTCGCTCTACGCGACAAAGATGTCATCCCCAACTTTTTATCTGTCTTTCTCAAAACATCTCAGTCCTCCGACGTCTCCCAGTCCGTAAGCGTCCTGCATGGATCCCGCTTCGTCTCGTACCGGATCGGCAACGATGTCTACCGTGTCGGGTCACTCTCGCTCTGGGTCAAGCTGAACATGCTCTTCTCGGAGTATCAGTGGTTGATGGTCATCTCAACCCTGGCCTCCTGCTTCATTCTCGCCGTCATCCTTCGTTCTGTCCTGCGTCGGAAGGCACGAGTCCGATTGCAAGGAAACTACTAGCATGACCCGTTTGGTGTATCGCGCCATAGATTATTCCCTCTTGAAATGCGGCCGCTTCCCACGTATAACTCTCGAACATACACAACCTTCCAATCACACTCTTGCGGTGTCGTAGCAAGGGAACGGGTAACAAAGACCTCATGGCACGACGCACGAAACCGCGAGCAGAGCAATTGCGCAAACTTCCTTTCTTTCTTTCGACCCTGGCTCTTCTCGGCATAACAAGCCTCGCCCCCGTCCGGGCTTTCGCGTCGAAACCCGATAGCGTTCCAGATTGGGTTCGCACCGCCGCGCAGCAAAAAACTCCGGTCTACCCTCCCGAAACAAACGCAGTGGTTCTTCTCGAAGACACCACCTACACCGTTGCTCCGGACGGCAACGCGGTTGAGCACTATAGACGTGTCGTCAAAATCCTCCGCCCTCAGGGCAGGGAAGAAGGCATCGTCGCTGTCCCCTTTGATAAAGACGCTAAGATCCTCTCCATGCACGTCTGGAGTATCGGTCCCGACGGACACGAGTACGCCGTCAAGGACAACGAGATGGTCGAATACGGCTATCCCGGGCAAGGCAACTTTTTCGTGGATCTCAAGGTCAGGGCGGCCAACGCTCCAGGTCGCGACCCCGGCGGCATTGTTGCCTACGAGTACGAGCAACGCAGTCATCCCTACTTAACCGAAAAGACCTGGTTCTTCCAGAGTGACATCCCGCACCTCACCCAAAGCTTCACCCTCGAGCTTCCCCCCGGCTTCACCTACGGCACGGTATGGGCCCACAGCAAAGAGATCCACGCCGCCGACCTCGAGCACCAACGATGGCGCTGGGAGATAAAAGACACCCCGCCCATTGATCTCGACCACGTCACGCTACGCCCTGCGGCCTTCTCGCTCGAGGGCCGAATGACTGTGCACTACGCAGGTCCCAGCATTCCTGCTCCCACCGAAGGCAGCTGGAAGAGCATCGGCGAGTGGTATCAGGCGATCTCAAAAGACCGCCTTGTCGCAACTCCTGAGATAGCCGCAAAAGCAAAAGAACTTGTCGGCGACAAAACAGATTTCTACGATAAGACCGAGGCCATCGCAGAGTTTGTTCAGAGGCAGGTTCGCTACTTTGTCATCGAGATGGGCATAGGCGGCTACCAGCCTCACTACGCCGGCGAAATCTTCCACAATCGCTACGGCGACTGCAAGGACAAGGCGACCCTCCTCACGACCATGCTCTCTACCGTCGGGGTACATGGCGCTCTCGTCATGGTGGACCATCGTCGCGGCGTCATCGATCCCGATGCTCCGTCCATCGTCGGCGACCACATGATCGCCGCCATCGAAATACCCAAGGGTTACAACTCACCAAAACTCCGCAGCGTCGTTACGGCCAAAACCGGGCGCCAATACCTCATCTTCGACCCCACATGGGACAAAACCGCCTTTGGCCAACTGGAGCATAACCTCCAGGGCGGCTACGGAGTCCTGATGGAAGGCGCCGACAGCCAGCTCATCAAGTTTCCTGTGCTCTCTCCCGATCTCAACACCATTCGCCGCACCGCCAGCTTTCAGCTTCAACCCGACGGCGTACTCAAGGGCACCGTCACCGAGAGACGCTTCGGTGACCTCTCCGAAGATCGGCGCAGCCTCTACACCTCTGGCGACTTGAAAGAACAGACTCAGTACCTCGATCGCGTCCTCGGACAGGACTTCACGACCTTCACCGTCTCCGACTTCAAGGTGCAGAACGCTGAGTCTCTGAATAAAGACCTGACCACCTCGTACACCGTGACAGCAGAACGCTTCGGCAAGCCCATGGGGCCTCTGATGATGATTCGCCCCAGAGTAATCGGCAGCGAACACCTCGAAGCCGATCATAAAAAACGTCACGCAGTGCCAGTCAACCTCGACGAGACGATGCAGGAGAGCGACGACTTCGCCATCGAACTGCCTTCAGGCTACGCAGTCGACGAAATCCCTGATCCCATTAAGCTCGACCTCGGCTTTGCCTCCTACGAGAGTTCCAGCAGCGTAAAAGAAAACATCCTCCACTACACCCGCACATACACCGTTCGCGAGGTCACCCTCCCTTCCGACCGATACGACGATGTCCAGAAGCTCGCCGGTGTTATCGCAGCCGACGAGCAAAACAACGCCGTCCTCAAGAAAAAATAAGCAGTGCAGGCAACGCTTCAAATTCCACTATCAGCGACAAGTAAACCATCAAGGACTTCCACCAAAATGAGTCACACCTTCGGCCGTCGTCTCTTTTGTCTCACTCTTTTTTCTGCCTTGTCTCTCATTTCCTCGCCCTTCGCGCGCGCGCAGTGGACCGTTCCCACTCCCGAAGAGCTGTCGATGACCTCGCAGCCTGAGGTGCCCGGCGCCGCAGCCGTCTATCTCTTCCGCGAAGAGACTACCGAAGACAAGCTACACATGTTCAGCATCTACGTGCGGCTCAAAGTCCTTACAGAACGCGGCAAGGAGTACGCCAACGTCGAGGTCAACTACGAACACAACAGCGACGGCTCCTCCACAACGATTGAAGACGTCCAGGGTAGAACCATCCACTCCGATGGAACCATCATCCCCTTCACTGGCAAGCCGTATGACAAGCTGGTCGAGAAGACTCAGGGCATAAAATTCATGGCCAAGGTCTTCACCCTTCCTAACGTTGAGGTTGGTAGCATCATCGAATATCGCTATAAGTTGCGGCTCGGCGACAACTGGTTCAGAGCGCCCAGCTGGTACCTCCAGTCCGAGCTATACACCCGGAAGTCCCATTACCTTTGGAGGCCAACCGACCAACAGCTCGTGACCAGCGACGATCGCGGGCAGCTCACCAACTCAGTCTTCTGGACTCCGATTCTGCCCCCGGGAACCACACTAGTCCAGAGCCGGCTGCCGTCTCAGCTTTATAGCCACGAGGGCCAACTAAGCCTCGAGCTGAACGCCCATGATCTACCTCCTGTCCCACACGAGGAATACATGCCGCCCCTCGGAAGCTTCACCTACCGTGTCCTCTTCTACTACTCTCCCTATCACACGGGCGAAGAGTTCTGGAAGAGTGAAGGAAAACACTGGGCAAAGTTACGCGACAAGTTCATTGGACCCGGCCCGGCCGTCACCGCGGCGGTACGCGATCTCACCATACCGTCCGACAGCCAGGACCAGAAGCTGCGCAAGATCTACGCTGCGGTCATGAAGCTCGAAAACACCAGCTTCACCCGCGAACACTCCAGCGAAGAGGAGAAATCCGAGGGCTTCAAAGAGATCCGCACGACCGACGATATCTGGACCCGCAAGCGTGGCAGCGACGACCAGCTTGCACAACTCTTTGTCGCGATGGCCCGCGCTGCAGGAATGAAGGCCTATCTCGCTGCAATCACCAGCCGCGACCGCAGCATGTTTCTCGCGGCCTATCTCAACCTCTCGCAGCTCGACGACGACATCGCTATCGTCGAGGTAGACGGCAAAGATCAATACTTCGACCCCGGCACCCGATACTGTCCCTACCAGCATCTGGCCTGGAAGCACACTCAAAGCGCCGGCATACGACAGACAGCATCGAGCTCAGACATGGTTCACACTCCCGGAGAGGTCTACACCTACTCGCGCACTCAGCGAACCGCCAATCTCACCATGGACAGAAATGGCGCCGTCACCGGAACTGTAAAGATGACCTACATGGGTTCGCCAGGTCTTTACTGGCGGCAGCGAGCGCTCACCGGCGACGCCGCCAGTCTCGATCGGGAGCTCAGCACTCACGTCGAACGTCTCTTGCCCAATGGCATGGAGGCCAAGGTCAGCTCAATTGAGAAGCTCGAATCCTACGACGAGCCACTCGTGGTGAAGCTAGACGTCAAAGGCCAAATCGGATCCTCCACCGGCAAGCGGCTGCTGATTCCGAGCGACATCTTCGAAGCCAATGAGAAGCCTGCATTCCCACATGAAAAACGTGACGTGTCAGTCTTTTTCAACTTCACTCACATGAATCAGGATGCGATCCGCATCACCTTTCCGCCAACTCTAACCGTTGAGTCGATTCCAGCGCCCGACACAGTCAAATTCCAGAACTTCGCCGTCTACGGTATGAAGATAGAATCGACTCCGACCACAGTCACCATGCGTCGCGACTATTCACTCGGCGAAATCTTCTTCAAAAAGGAAGAGTACCCCGAGTTGCGCACCTTCTTCTCGAAGATGGAAAACAAGGACCAGGAGAGCATCATCCTTACCTCATCTCCCTCTGCCGCCAACCCGGTTCAACCGGCAGGGAACTGATCGCGCTGCCAGCCTTGGTTTGGTGTTGAGGATCAGGGCAGGCGGCAGACCTTCACAGCTTCGTTCGCATACTCGCAGGCAAACCCCGTTGCCGCGTTCCGCGTCAGCACTACCCACGTCACACCCAGGGGACGCAACTCTGCAGATCGTTCGGAGTCCGATTCGCTACTCAGCCTTGTCTGCGCAGCCTGTCCCTCTGACCACGCGCCCGTGAGCCCGGGTTTATTCGCTACCACGCCGCCATCTTTCGAGTAATCCGGTAGTACGCTGCGTTCCGCAATCGCCCGAAAGCCCTGCGCATCCTCCCCAGGCTTCGTGATGTACTCCGCATCCAACGCGAACATTGCGTTCTTCGGCGTGTTCCGGCTGATCCAGACGAACGCCTGTTCCCACGCATTACCACCGCTGTCTTGCGACCTCCACATCAGCGCTCCCGGCAGTTCAAGATGTCGCGAAGCAGGAAACGTCGTTCTGTCAGCGCAGATCATCACCCCCGCCAGCAGCGAAAATGCCGTTAGCCATCGCCAGGTCTGTCGTTGCAGCACACGCTCCGCCAGCCACGCTCCAAGCGTCAGAATCATCACCACATACACCAGCTGAAAAGTCCGCAATGGCTGCAACCTAGCCACCAGATGCGTAGCCATGCCCATCCGCGCGAACAGTATCGCCACAATCACAGCCACGACACCCGCCGTCATCGCCATCCGTGCCAAGCCAACGCGCGCCGCATCGCCGTCCCTACGCCGCCCCAGTGCAACCACCGAAAGAATCGCCAGCGGCGCCACCAGCCCAACCAACTCATACCAGCGCCACTCGCTCAAAAACCAATACGCCCGCGTCAGCGCCACTCGCAGATACTCCGCACTCTCCACTGGAGCTGCCAACTGTAGCCCCGCAGCCATCGCCACAGCACTCAAGCCAAGCCCCACCGTCCCCCATATCCGCACCGCGCGACGCGGAGACAGCAGCACCCCGAGCAGCAGCACCGATCCCATCGCGTACCCACCCATCAACGGATGCGTCGCGGCCGCCACCGCAACAGCCGCGACACACAAAGCGAGACCGTACCACCGCTCTTCGTCGATCCAAAATCGCGGCAACAAAAACTCCAGCACCCCAACCAGAGCAAGCAGCCCACAGGGAGTCGAGACGCTACGCGCAGTCACATATGGATCCATCAGCATCAACGAAGTCCCTGCAATTGGCAGCGTCAGCCACACCGTCAGCAACGCAACCGCGCCAAATCTTGCTTCGCGAGACGCACAGCATCGCGCCGCCAGCAGCCACCCCGCAAACAACGTCATCCAGAAGGTCGCCAGGTACCCCAACAGCAACACCATCTCGACTCCAAAATGTGATTCACGCACCAATCCAGCCACCACTCGCGCAAACAGCGAATACTGCAGGTGCCCGACCACAAACCCCGTGTCATAGGGATACAATCCCGGATCAAGCAGTCGCTTGACCTCCGGCATATAAAGACCGCCGTCTTCGGCATACGGATGGTACCCGTGAATCAGCACCGCAAAGAAAGTCAGCACCGTCACCAGCGCAGCCGCGAAGCTCCGCTCACGCCGGTACTCCTCCCGTTCAAGCCCTTCCGCAAAGATGGGTGACGCTAACGATGTAGCCAAATACCTCTTGCTCCCGCCGCAATATGATTGTCACAATCTGTTTCAAATACTGAAACACATCCGTTCGTCCTATGTCGTGTCGCGGCATCCCGCCATCAGATTTCACTTAACTCAGATCTCAACCGGTAGATGAACCGCCCGCCGCATAGGTCACTCTTACAACGTTAGACGGTAAATCACATCATCCGCCAACTCGCCGTCCAATAGCCAAAGAAAAACCTCAGATCAATAAGAATCCTCTCATCATTCCGATCGCCAGAGTGGCCCTCCCGTTGCTCTTTAGCGGTGCGGTCATCGGTCGTCGAAAGGAACAACACATGCACATTCACGGCAGTCTAAACACTCAGGTCATGTCGCTCGGTGCGACGCAAGCCAGTCAGCAAGCGATGGCAACTCGAAGGGCAGCAGCTGAGGTGCGCCGTCAGTTGACAAGCTTCGCTTCAGACGAAGACGGTGACCTAGTCACCAGCGTCGATACCCGCCAGGAGTCCGATCCCGACCGTAAAAAAGGGCCACAGCCCGACGACGAAGAGTTCCGAAGCATCTACGTCTCCGTATCTGCCTGACGAACGCTGCTGTCGCCGCGAATGCTGGCCCCGATTCAGAAGATCTAGAAGCCCAGAAGATACAATCGAACCTGTATGCTCCGCCTCTCCAGCCAATATCTCCCTTGCGGCACGGTCCATAGTCTCTGGTCGCGCCGAGAACCAGCATGAGCGCCACACCGACGACCTCAAACGGTCGCAATATGCTCAAGACGGTTCCCGGCGTCCTCGTCAGCATCTTCTTCCTCTGGTACACCTTCCGCGGAATCTCCTTCAGCCAGATTCTCGCCCTTCGCATCAGCCATCCCGCGTGGATCCTCGGCATCATCGGCTTCACCGCCGCCGGCTACACCCTGCGCTGCATCCGCTGGACCCAGATGATGCCTCGCGGACGCCAATCCCTCCGCACCCACTTCCTCGTCTGCGCCCGAGTGCTCATGACCTCGCTCGCCGCCAACAACATCCTCCCCCTCCGCATCGGCGACATCATGCGCATCTTCACCTACGCGGACGATCTTGGCACCTCGCCCTCCATCACCCTCAGCACCGTTATCCTCGAAAAGCTCCTCGACATCTTCGTCCTCGTCCTCATGTTTGTCTCTACCGTGGGCACCATCGCCACGCCACGCCTGCGCCTCATCGCGAACGTCTCCCTCGCCATCTCTGCGATCGGCCTGCTGACGCTCCTGGTCGCCGCCCGCAGCTTGCAACCACCTATCCAGCGCCTCTTCACCCGCCTGCCGCCAAACCCCAAACTCGAAAAGGTCGAACACTGGATCACGCTCGCCCTTGACGCAACCGGCCGCCTTGGTGTCACCGGCTCGTTGCTGCTCCTGCTCCAGACAGTCGTCATCTGGACCTGCGAGGGCATGATCTTTCTCTCCGCCATCCGTCTCCTCGGCTTGCCCGTCGACCGCATCGCCGCCTGGCTGGCAGTCTCCTTTGCCAACCTCTCCTACCTCATTCCCAGTTCACCCGGAGCGATCGGTCCGTTCGAACTCGCAGTCAAAACCTCCCTCGTCAACCACGGCGCGTCCATGTCGCAAGCCGCGGTCTTCGGTCTTGCCATACACGCATGGATGCTTATCTCCGTGACAGGCGCAGGCGGAATCATCTTCCTCATCCATCGTTTCCGTATCCAAAACCACAAGCCGCTACTCGAAGAGATCGAACAGCTCCCAGCGCAGATGCCATAGAAACAAGACACTCTCCCAGCCCAGGACAAGATAAAAAGCCACGGAGTGGCCGCCCCACGCGCAGTGGGCCCGTCCGGAAGGACGCAGTTTCAAGCAAGGAAACCCTCTAGTAGACTGAACGAAGTCCCAAAACCCTCCGAACGCGGTGAATCCGAAGCATGTATCGCACAATTCAGCAGACTTTATTGGCTCGTATCCAGGCCATCCTCCTCGCCAAATACGAGGTCACCCTGACAAACCTCGTAGTCGAGCAGCCACCCAGCATCGCTCTCGGCGAACTGGCCCTCCCAGTTGCCTTTGAATTAGCCAAGCGCCTCCGCAAAGCCCCCCGCGTCATCGCAACCGAACTAGCAGCCGAACTCACCGCGGCCCTCCCCACACTGGAAGGTGTCACCAGCGTGGAAGTAGCAGGCGCAGGCTATCTCAACATCCGCCTCAGCCGCACCGCCGCCGTTCGCCGCATCGCCGCCGACCAGCACGCCGACATCGGCGGTCCCGGCTTCCGCCTCGTCGAGCACACCAGCATCAACCCCAACAAAGCCGCGCACATCGGCCATCTCCGCAACGCCATCCTCGGCGACACCTTCCAACGCCTCCTCCGTCCCGACACCTTCAAGACCGGCTACGAAGTCGGCGTACAAAACTACATCGACAACACCGGCGTCCAGGTCGCAGACGTAGTCGTAGGCCTCGTCTATCTCGAAGGCAAAACCCTCACCAGCACTCGCGAACTCCTCACCGAGCTCATCGAGACCAACCAGCGCATCGACTACTACTGTTGGGACCTCTACGCCCGCGTCTCGCAGTGGTACACCGCCGATCCCGAGCATCTCGCCGCCCGCAAGCAGATCCGCCTCGACACCCTCCATGCCCTTGAAGTCGGCAACAACGACACAGCCGAGATAGCTGACCTCATCTCCACCGCCGTCCTGCGCCGCCACCTCCAGACCATGCAGCGCCTCAGAATCGAGTACGACTTCCTCCCCCGCGAGAGCGAGATCCTCGCCCTCCACTTCTGGGACGCCGCACGCGAACTCATGCTCGAAAAAGGTGTCCTCTACCTCGAAACCGCAGGCAAGAACAAAGGCTGCTACGTCATGCGCCGTGCGGGAACCGAAGAGACCATCGTCAAAGAGGGAACTGACCTCCACCTCCCCGACGAAGATGCGAAGGTCATCGTCCGCTCCAACGGCACCGTCACCTACGTCGGCAAAGACATCGCCTACCACCTCTGGAAGTTCGGCCTCCTCCCCGGCAAAGACTTCGGCTATCAAAAATTTCACGAGTATCCAAATCACTGTTGCTGGATCTCCACGACCCATGGCGAAACACCGCACCCCACCTTCGGCAAAGCCGACCACATCTACAACGTCATCGACTCGCGTCAAAACGACCCTCAGAACAACGTGATCGCGGCACTCCGCGGCATGGGTTACACCGAAGCCGCAGACAACTACACCCACTTCAGCTACGAGATGGTGGCCCTCACCCCTCGCTGCGCCATCGACCTCGGCTACGCCATCAGCGACGAAGACCGCACCAAGTCCTACATCGAAGTCAGCGGCCGCAAGGGCTTCGGCGTCAAAGCCGACGACCTCCTCGACCAGCTCATCGCTGCCGCAAAGTCTGAAGTAGACACTCGTCACCCCGAGATAGAAGCCGCCGAACGCCTCACCATCGCAACACAAATCGCCGTCGGCGCGCTTCGCTACTTCATGCTCCGCTTCACCCGCAACACCGTCATCGCCTTCGACTTCAAAGACGCCCTCAGCTTCGAAGGCGAGACCGGCCCCTACGTCCAGTACGCCATCGTCCGCGCCGCCAACATCTTCCGCAAGGCCAACACCACCGAAGCCGAATCCCTCGCAGCCATCGCCACTCTAGACCTGACCACCCTACTCGACACCGAAGAGGGAAGCAGCCTCTGGGAGACCTGGCTACTAGCCTCAAAACTCACTCTCCTGATCGAGCAATGCATCGCCACCGCCGAGCCAGCCTACCTCGCCAAGTACGCCTTCCAGCTAGCCCAGCAGTTCAACAACTTCTACCACCGCCACCACGTCCTCAACGAGACCGACCCCACCCGCAAAACATTACTCTTAGCCACCGCAGCCGTAGCCCAACGCGAGATGACCCGCGCCCTAGGCTACCTAGGCATCGAAGCCCCACCTGTCATGTAACTAAATCTGTCTCATTAGAAATTGGGTTTAGGGTAAGCCGCAAATGCGTTTTTGAACTCAGCGGCTCACCCTCTTAAGTTAAAGCGAAACCCCCTCTGCTAGAGAGCAGTGCTTCAACGGAACCATTTGCAAACAAACCGGGCACGCAATGTTTTCCGGGATTGGAGTGGGGACGAGCACACTCGTGCTATGACCATGCGTACAGTTTGGTTTGATTAGAATCATCGCTTCACCTCTCAAGCCTATGAACGCTTGAGAGCGGAACTCTACCATTTTCGGGAAATGCAGCAAGATATTGTTGTTAACTAGTTTGAATAACTCCGCACCCACTCCAGAATCGACCGCACCGCAACCCCACTCGGCCCATTCGCAATCCACGGCTTACTCTCATCGTTCCACGCACACCCAGCGATATCCAGGTGCAACCACGGAGTCTCTCCCACAAACTCCTTCAAGAACATGGCCGCCGAGATCGCCCCACCCCAGCGATTGGCCCCAGTATTCCTCATATCCGCGATCTGGCTCTTGATCTGCTCTTTGTAGTCGTCCGTGCAAGGCAGCCGCCAGAACTTCTCCCCCGTAATATTCGCAGCGTCCGCAAACTTCTGCCACGTCGCCTCATCATTCGAGAACAGCCCCACATTCAAAGTCCCCAGCGCCACAACACAAGCCCCAGTCAGCGTCGCTGCGTCGATCAGGTGCGTACACCCCAGCGTCTTCGCGTAGTGCAATCCATCCGCAAGCACCAGCCGACCCTCGGCGTCCGTATTCACCACCTCAATCGTCTTACCCGACATCGCCGTAACAACATCGCCCGGCTTGAACGCCTTACCATCCGGCATATTCTCCGCCGAGCACACCACGCCGATCACCTTCACCTTCGGCTTCAGCTGCGCAATGGCCCGCATCGCGCCGATCATCGCGCCCGCGCCCGCCATGTCGTACTTCATCTTCTCCATGCCTTCAGCGCCCTTGATCGAGATCCCACCCGTGTCGAACGTAATCCCTTTCCCCACCAAACCCAGCACCGGAGCGCCCTCAGCAACCGTCTCCCCCTTCTTCAACTGCGGCTCATACGTCATCACAATCAACGCGGGCGGCTCGTTCGATCCCTGCGCCACCGCGGCAAACGCACCCATCTTCAACTCATCGAGCTTTGCGGTCGAGTGCACCTCACACTTGATCCCAACCTCCGCGCACATCGCCGCGGCACGTCTTCCCAACTCCGTCGGTGTCAATACATTTCCCGGCTCATTCACCAGCGACCGCGTAAAATTCTGCGCCGCCGCGACAATCAGCCCAGTATCAAATCCTTCCTGAATCTCTGCCCTGGTCGATTTCTCTGATTCATTCGTAATCACGGAAAGCGTCCGTACCGAACGGTCCTTACGTTCACTTCGATACGTGTCCCAGTCACTCTCTGCAACTTCCGCCCCCTCCACCAGCGCACGCGACAACAGCGTGCATGGCAGAGACTCCAAATGCTCATCCGACAACGCATGATCCTCGGGAAATGCAATCGCTACCTCCCGAATCCCCAGAGGCTTGGCCGCACGCACCGCCGTCCCCGCACCCTTCCGAACCTCATCCACCGTCAGCGTCTCCGACTTGCCCAACCCCACCAGCAGCAGCCGTTCTGCCTTCAGGCCACCCGGACCATGCAGTAGCAGCGTCTCTCCCAGAGTCGCTTTAAACTCACCCGTCGCCAATACCTTCGCCGCTGCGTTTGTCACCGCATCCGAGGTCGTCAACAGAGCAGGCAACGGCTCCGCATCCTTGCCAACAGCAATGTCCACTGCAAAGACTGCCAGCATCGGCGTCTGCGACGCAGCAGCGTCCTGAATAAGTAACTTGGTGTCCATGTATCTATCGTAACTCGACTTGAGTTGAATCAGTGCTAACGAAATGCACGAAAGTAGACCTACCTTCGTTGACTCCGCGCAACCGCCGCCTTCGCCTCGCTATCGGCCTCGCGCTTGCGTTCCGTTGCCCGTTTATCCCACTCCTGCTTGCCCTTCGCCAGCGCCAGTTCGCACTTCACTCGCCCATTCCGGAAATAAAGCCGCGTTGGGATCAGCGTAAATCCCTTCTGCTTCGTCATACCTTCGAGCTTCCGCACCTCGTTCTTGTGCAGTAGCAATTTACGAGTACGCAGAGAATCATGGTTCATCGCATTCCCATGCGAGAACGGACCGATGTGTGCATTCAGCAGAAAGCACTCTCCGTCCTTCAACAGCCCATAGGCGTCCTTTAGATTAGCCTTCCCCTCGCGGATCGACTTCACTTCGGTCCCGCGCAGCGCAACGCCAGCCTCAAACTTGTCGGTCAAAAAATAATTAAAACTAGCAGACCGGTTGAACGCAGCGTCTCTCTTACCGGCTGCCACCGGGTCGCGGTCCTTCTCCTTCACCACCGGCTTCGGTTGGTGGGCCACCGTCGGGTTGGACATAGAACGAGGCATGGAATCTCTTACTTTAACATGTCTGCAACTTTAGAATGACTTGTACTCCTCACCGCCTGCAGAGCTGCGCGTCTAACAGGAAGCCAGTTGCCGGGTCCGGCATCAGTCTGCCCAAGTCCTTTAGCTGCGAGGCGTACTTCAAACGTCCGTGGACCATGCAAGCTTCCTGCCCACTTTTGACGAGGTTCATATTGCACCAAATGCTATACTTACCCGAACGTAGCAGCCTGGCAGACACCGCCGCAACTGGCAGCGTCTTGACTTGCAACAACCTCCCGGCAGGCACGAAATCCGGCCATCGCCATACTCTTCACGGTACAAAGGACATAGACGGAAGCAGCATGGGCCGCGGGTACAAATCAATCAGCACACTATCAATAGTTCTTCGTCGCGCCCTCCTCCTCGTGCTGCTCTGCTGCGCAGCAGCCCTCGGCTCCGCGACAGCGCATGCCCAATCCGCCAGCGCATGGAACAAGCGCGGGCAGGAGGCAGAGGCAAGGCAGAACTACGACGTGGCCATGGATGACTACCACCAGGCCATGCTCAAGAACCCCAGCGACCTGCGCTATAAAACCCGCTTCGAACACACCAGGTTTCTCGCCTCTGTTGGCCACGTCGACCGTGGCCGCGTTCTGCGTCAAAGCGGGGACATAAACGGCGCACTCACCGAGTTTAAACGTGCTCTTCAGATCGATCCCTCGAATCAAACCGCCCAGCAGGAGATCGATCAGCTTCAGCAGGTACTGGACAACCCGCAAGCGAATGCGGCTCCCCAACGAAATGAGCAGGTATCGAGACAGAACGAGACCCTCGACACCATCGGCTCCATCTCCGGCCCTGTGGAACTCAAGCCGGTCTCAAACGACCCCATCACGCTGCACATGGTCGAAGATGTAAAGGTTATCTATCAGGCGATCGGCAAAGCCGCCGGCCTCAACGTCCTCTTCGATCCCGACTACACCTCCAAACGCATTCCGGTCGACCTCACCAACGTCAGCCTCTCGGACGCACTCCGCATCGTCGGCACCATCGCCGGCACCTTTTACAAAGCCGTCACACCCAACACCATCTTCGTCGCACAGAACACCCGCACCAAGCGCACCGATCTCGATGAGCAGGCCGTCCAGACCTTCTACCTGACCAATGCAAGCCAGCAGAACGACGCGAATGAAGTCGTCATCGCCATCCGAAATCTGCTCGACCCAAGTGTCAAGATCTATCTCGTCCCCAGTCAGAACGCCATCGTCATGCGTGCAACCCCGGACCAGTTGCTCCTCGCCCAGAAGCTGCTGAACGACCTCGATCGTGCACGCCCCGAAGTCGTAGTCGATGTCGCGGTCCTTGAAGTCAATAAAAACTTTGAACGAAATCTGGGTATCACGCTCCCGCAGTCGGTCACCATCACCCCGCAGGCAAACCCGAACGCCACGGCGACGAGCACCACCAACACATCGACAACCGGTGGTACCACCACGACAACATCGAACTTCACGCTTAACTCGCTTGCTCATCTCAACGCGAACAACTTTGCCGTAGCCATCACCGGTGGCACCGTCAACGCCCTCCTGACCGACTCAAACACCCGCATCCTGCAGAACCCCAGCATCCGCGCAACAGACGGCCAGCGCGCGACCCTCAAGATCGGTCAGAAGATTCCCATCGCCACCGGCTCCTACAACGCCGGCGTGTCTACCGGCGTCGCCAGCATCGGCGTCCAGACCCAGTTCACCTACATCGACGTTGGCGTCAACATCGACATGACCCCGACAGTCCACTACGACCACGAGGTCACCCTCAAGCTGAAGGTCGAGATATCCTCTGAGGCCAACAGCGTAACGATCTCAGGCGTCACCGAGCCCATCATCGGTCAGCGCGTCGTCGAGCAGACCATTCAACTGATGGACGGCGAACCCAGCCTCCTCTCCGGCATCATCAGTTCAACGGACTCGCTCAACATCAACGGCACTCCGGGTCTCGGGGAACTGCCCATCCTGAAGTACTTCTTCTCCTCGCGCGACAAGATCTCCAACAAAGAGGAGATCGTCTTTCTTCTCATCCCTCACATCGTCCGTGAGTCTGTACTCACCCGCACGAACACGCGTGCCATTGACACCGGCACAGGCCAATCCATTGAGCTGCGTCGCGATCCAAGCGCCGCCGACCGAGGCGCGGATGGTGCCAACCCCCTCTATCCCAAGCCCAGAATCGGACAAGCCACCACCGCCGCCAACGCTGCCTCTGCAATGGTCCAGCAACTCAGC
The DNA here is from genome assembly GCF_051013355.1 of Tunturiibacter lichenicola. Lineage (GTDB taxonomy): Bacteria > Acidobacteriota > Terriglobia > Terriglobales > Acidobacteriaceae > Edaphobacter > Edaphobacter lichenicola_F. Next base: position 5,135,613 of record NZ_CP132944.1, read on the forward strand.
CAGCAGGCACAGCCAGTCCAGCCTCCAGCAAACAGCGCGGCAGCCGCAGCCACCGCTGCGAACGGCGCGATGCAGCAACTCAATCAGCAGGCACAGCCGCCAAGCCCCGCAGCCACCGCAGGTGGTCCGCCAATCAACTTTGCCGTGGCCCCGGCCGACTCCAACCAGTCCGTCGGCAGCACCTTCCAGGTCTCCGTCATGCTCAACAACGGAAAAGACGTCTTCTCTGTTCCTCTCCAGTTGAAGTTCAACTCAGCCGTGCTCCAGCTCGTCAACGTCGACGCAGGTGACTTCCTCGGTCGCGACGGTCAGGCCACCTCCATCGTCCATCGCGACGACGGCAACGGTCTCGTCGCCATCTCCACCAACCGTCCGCCCAATGCAGCCGGCGTCAGTGGTTCAGGCAGTCTCTGCACCTTGACCTTTAAGGCCATCGCGCCGGGTGACTCCACCCTCTCCCTCGTCAAAGTCGGCGCTCTCAACAGCGCGCAGGCCAATCTTCCGGCCGTCGGTTCGCAGGCCGTGGTGCATGTGAAGTGAGCCTCCGTACCAACCCGGGCGCCCCACATCCGAATTCTCGGAAATGGGGAACCCCGGCAGTCAATCGCCAGTCCGGCCTCACTCTGGTCGAACTCATCATCTGCGTCGCGATCGTCGCTGTTCTCGCCTCAGCAGCTATCCCAATCGCCCGTTTTCAGGTCAAACGCGTTAAAGAGCGTGAACTCCGCCGCGATCTATGGGAGATGCGCGACGCCATCGACCGATACAAGGACGCCGCCGACAAGGGGGCCATGATGACCAAAGCCGACAGCTTCAACTACCCGCCCGATCTGCAAACCCTGGTCGACGGCGTCGAAATCCAGGACAAAAAAGTAAAATTTCTTCGCCGCATTCCCGTCGATCCCATGACCAACAGCGCCGAATGGGGCCTCCGCTCCAACCAGGATGACGCCGACTCCGACTCTTTCGGCGGCCAGAACGTCTTCGACGTCCACACCAAGAGCACCGGAACCGCACTCGACGGCACAAAATACTCCACATGGTAGCCACATCTCCAATCCGCGCCGCCCGTTCCCGCTGGACATCCGCCCGCGCCGCCAGGCCCTATTGGTTGTCGCCGTTTTTTTTGTTGTCATCCGACACTGCCAGCTCTCCTTTGTTGTCATCCCGCAGCGCAGCGGAGAGATCTGCTTCTCGCCTTTCTCCGCAGAATCCCCAAAAGCAAGTCAACGTAACACAGCAAGGCTTCACCCTGCTCGAACTTATGATCGTCATGGTGGTCATCGGCCTGCTCGCCGCCATCGCCATCCCCGCCTACACCAGCAACATCCGCAATGCGAAAGAAGCCACCCTCAAAGAGGACCTCCACGTCCTCCGCCAGGCCATCGACTCCTACACCGTCGACAAGCAAAAAGCCCCCCAGACCCTCGACGACCTCGTCCAGGCCGGCTACATCAAAACCATGCCCGTCGACCCCTTCACCCGCCGCACCGACACCTGGCTTCCCGTCCAGGAAGACACCCTCATGAGCCTCGACCAGACCGAATCCGGCATCGACGACGTCCACAGCGGCTCCCAGCTCACCGCCGCCGACGGCACCTCCTACGGCACCTGGTAGATGTCCCAGCTCAATCTCTGGAAGAAGCACCTCGGCTCTGTCCCGGACTCCGTCTGGAGCCGAATCAACCTCGAAGTACTCATCCTCGCCGACAACGATCTCCACGAGATCTCCGAAAACATAGGCAGCCTGAAAAAGCTCCGCACCCTGGATCTCGGCCACAACCACCTCACCCAGCTACCCGACTCTCTCGGCGACCTCGACGGCCTCACCGACTTCCTCTACCTCCACGACAACCGCCTGGCATCCCTCCCATCCTCCCTTGCAAAACTCACTCGCCTCGCCTACCTCAACATCAGCTCCAACGCCTTCGCGCTCTTGCCCGACTGCGTCCCCATGCTCTCCGGATTGTTCGAGCTCAGGGCCACCGACAACCTCCTGACCACCCTCCCCGACTCAATCGGCCACCTCTCGAACCTCCGGGAGCTGCATCTCAGAAACAACCAACTCACCACCCTCCCAGACTCGATCGGCATGCTCCACGACCTCCGCCAGCTCGACCTCCGAGGCAATCCTCTCAAGACCTTGCCGGCATCCATCGCCACCCTTCCTTGGCTCGAAAAACTGGACCTCCGATGGGTGCCAACCATCGACCCTCCCCCGTGGATAGAAAACCTGAAAGCGCGAGGCTGCCTGGTCTACTCCTAGCCGAAACCTCTCTCGCTACTGCTCACGAAAAGGCGCATACTATGGTCTAAGACTCGTCGAGCTGCGTCCGTCAAGCAGGGAAGCGGCCCACCAGGAGACACCATGCGTACCGTCACGCACATCGGCCTAGCCGCATTCCTCACACTCTCCGCCGCCACCTTCGCTCAGACGTCGCCGACCACCCAACCCCAACAGACGACCCCGCAACAGACCCCGCCGCAATCTGATCCGCAGCCCACGACAACAACGACGACCACAACCACCGAGGTCATCTCGAACGTCCCCGCCGAAAAGCCCATCCCTGGCCATCCCACTGCCACTCCCAAAGAGAGCAAGGACGCAGCAAAAGAAGTCAAAGCCGAAAATAAAACTGACGTCCTCCCATCCCCCGGCCAGGACATGAAGACCAACATCAAGCCCGGCAGCGAAGACGACGTCAACGCCGTCGGCACCCGCAACATCGGCGGCCGCGGCGTTGGCAACTGGTACTCCACCGACTGGGAGATCCGCACCGGCAAGCAGTACTCCATGGAGATCGAAAAATCCGCTCACATGGTCAACGACCCCGTCGTCGTCGAGTACGTCAACCGCGTCGGCCAGAACATCGTCAAAAACTCCGACTGCAAAGTCCCCTTCACCATCAAGGTCATCGACTCCGACGAGATCAACGCCATGGCGCTCCCCGGCGGCTTCTTCTACGTCAACTCCGGCCTCATCCTCGCCGCCGACGAAGAGGCCGAGCTCGCCGGCGTAATGGCACATGAGACCGCCCACGTCTGCGCCCACCACGCCGCCCGCCAGATGACCAAGATGAACTACGTGCAGATTGGTTCGATCCCGCTCATCATCTTCACCCAGGGCTCCTGGACCGGCTACGGCATCTACGAGGCCACCCAGCTCGCCATCCCCATGGGCTTCCTCCAGTTCTCCCGCATGGACGAAGCCGAAGCCGACTGGCTTGGCGTCCAGTACATGTACAAGTCCGGCTACGATCCGCAGGCCTTCGTACAGTTCTTCGAAAAACTCGACGCCCTCGAAAAACACAAGCCCGGCACACTCGCGAAGGTCTTCGCCGACCACCCCCAGACCCCCGACCGCATCATGCACTCTGAAGAAGAGATCGCCACCATCCTGCCGGCCCGTCCCGATTACATGGTCACCACCTCTGAGTTCGACGACGTAAAAGCGCGCCTGGCCCGCCTCGAAAACAAGCGCAAGATCAACGACGGCAAGGGCGGCAACAAGCCCACTCTCCGCCGCACCTCCAGCGGCAACGGCAACAACGACCCCAACAACCCGAACAATCCAGCCAGCACCACCGACGACCGCCCAACCTTGGGCCGCCGCAACTAAGCGCTAAAGCCGACCAAAGGGAGGACCGTAGCAAATCGATCCTCCCATAAACGTATAAAAGTCACGAAGTGACCGCCCCACGCGCAGTGGGCCCGTCCGGCAGGACATGATACTACTGATTAGCCCATCTTTATACCGTCTTTACGAAATCAGGCATAGCCTTAGCTTTTGCAGTCGGTTATAAGGGCCTTATAAGTACAAGGCCAGGAAGTGCATGCTGTTTTGGAAGTCGTTGCTCTCTCTGCTCGTCATGCTGCCCCTCTACTGGGGTATGGTGACCGCGTTCCACCTACTCAATTTGCCGAGTGATCGGGCTGTCCTAGGCGGACTGTGCCTGCTGCTTCTCACCGCAGCAGGTGGATTCATTGCGTTCAGAAATATTTGGAGGAAGTCGTGACTCTCTTTGGTGAAGCATTCAACCCCGGTGGTGGCCGCAACATTAACGCCCAAATGCCGGGCGTAACCCGACTCATCAAAACCGGCGCAGCCGTAGTCGGAACACTTATCTTTTGCCTCATCTTCTTCAACTACATCGCCTCCATCACCCGCATCGGCGCAGGCTACGTCGGTGTCGAAGTCGTCCTCAGCGGCTCGCAGCGCGGCCCCGCAGAAATCCCCATCCGCACCGGCTGGGTCTTCTACAGCCCCCTACGCAGCCAGATCATTGAGTTCCCAACCTTTGTCCAGACCGTCAAGTGGACCCACGACCTCAACGAAGGCCACGCCTCCAACGAGGAGATGAGCTTCAACACGAAAGAAGGTATGGAGATCTACTCCGACGTCTCCCTTAGCTACGCCATCGACCCGCGCCGTGTGCCCGACTTCTACGTGAAGTATCGCCTCAGCGACCTCGATCTCTTCACTCACGGCATCCTCCGCGACGTCGTCCGCAACTCACTCAACGAGGTCGCCTCAACCTACAGCGTGGAGCAGATCTATGGAGAACAAAAAGCCGAGTTCCTCACCAAGGTGCAGGCCCTCATTCAGTCGAAGATGGAGCCCGTCGGCGTAGGCATCCAGCAGTTCGGCTTCATCGGTGCGCCTCGCGTCCCGCCCGTCATCGCTGCTGCCATCACCTCGAAGGCCCAGGCCATCCAGGACGCCGAGCGCGCCCGCAACGAACTGGCGAAGACTCAAGCCGAAGCCGCAAAAACAATCGCCGAAGCCGACGGTGAAGCCAAAGCCGCCGTCACCCGCGCCAACGGCGAGGCCGAAGCGAACAAAATTCGCCAGACCTCACTCACGCCGCAGCTTCTCGAACTCCGCAAGATCGAGAACCAGAAAGCCCTCATCGAGCGCTGGAACGGCCAGCTCCCCACCGTTCAAACCGGCAATGGCGGCTTGCTGATGGAACTACCAAAGATGCAACAATAACCCACCAGACAAGAGCCAACCAACAAACGAGGGGGACTGCAAAACAGTCTCCCTTGTTCACTTTGCTCACCGCATCCCTGTCATTTTGTTACACCGCATCCCCTCATTTGCTCCACCGATCCGCCGTCATGTTGCTCCACCATCCGCTGTCATTCTGAGCGCAGCGAAGAACCCCCGCATTTTGTCTTTGCATTTGCCTGTTCTTGCCGTTGCCTGTCCTTTTGTCGTCTTCCGCACCCTGGCGAAGTAGAAGGATAAGCCCGGCGGCGACTAATGCCTGTCGCCGCCAAGGTGATTCAAACGTAACCTTTACGATGACATATTCTGACCAAGGAAGTCCTTGGCTTTGGCCACTTCAGCGTCCCACATCTTCAATTGTTCCGGGGTCAGGAAGTTCACCACACGCTGGCGAATCTGGTCCCGATGGCTGGCGACCTGTTTGGCAATGTCGCCCTTTGTGATGTTTGGATGGTCTTTGAGATAGTCGCCCACCTTGGAGCGGGCATCTGTAAAGGCGTTTTGCAGTTTTTCTTTTTGATCGCTGCTGAGGTGAAGGTTGGTGGCAAATTTGCCTGCTTCAGCGACGACTTGATCACGTTGTTCTTGTGTAAGGTTCATAGCGACCCTCCGGTTGCTGGTTTGAATATTTGAGGGGCCCGACCCAAGACAGGTCAGATGTGTTTCGAATTCATCTGTTGAGGAGTAGTTGACGGACGAACGGCGCTTTCACGACAGCCTTGCCAGCATAGGGATGCTCCGTCGCGCGGCAAAATCTGCTTGATGGTGGGCCGTGAAGTCGCCCGTCTACGGGATTTGGTCAATCGCGGTCGTGTGATCCAAGCCGCTCCTTACGCATGACCTGCGCGAAATAATAATAGAGAAGTACCCTTGCTCGCAACCAGTGAAGGCGTTTATTGACCCGTCCGTAGACATGAAGCCCCCGTCGTTAAGCCAGGGAAAACCAGATGCCTGTCGCCGCGTACCCCGCTATCCGTGGGTGAGAGGTCACGGTAAGTCAGTTTTTTGAGCAAGTTGGCAAAAACCACGTCCGACTTTCAAGGACTCGATCAGGATTGGCAGTCCAGACCGGGCCGATTCACACGGCGAGATGGAGGTGTAGTGGGTGTCGGCGTAATTGTGCATTGTGTTATGCCGCTAGTGGCGAGATAACGTTGCACCCGGGTGGCGGCATATCGTTGCAGCCAGCACCTGCGTCAAAACCCGCGCCAACACGATAAAATAGAACTATGAGCACCGCGATCATCCCCAACCCATACACCACCGGCTACACCGACGATCACGCAAAATCCGGCCTCGACGCTGCGTTCCCCGCGATCGAAACCTGGCCAAATCAGTTCCAGGCCTACGAGATCCTCGTCGACGACCCCGAGTTCACCTCAGTCTGCCCCAAGACCGGCCTCCCCGACTTCGGCCGCCTCACCATCCGCTACATGCCCCGTGGCAAATGCATGGAGCTGAAGTCCCTCAAAGAGTACCTCTTCACCTACCGCAATCTCGGCATCTTCCAGGAGAACATCGTCAACCAGGTCCTCGACGACGTCGTCAAAGCCACCGACCCCATCTGGGCCGTCATCGTAGGCGACTTCCGTCCTCGCGGAGGCATCTCCACCGTCGTCACCGCGACCTACCCCCGCACCGAGACCGCCCCGACAAAATAAATCTCAAAACCGTGGCGTATTTTTAGGCACCACAAAAAGTGGCAGACAAAACACCTCGTCTGCCACACCAAACACCACAACTTCACCACATATTCACCACATAAAAACACCCAAAATCGGCGTATTACCGAACAAAACCGCCACTCCACCACGCCAGAAAAAATCCGCAAAACACACCTGCTATCCTCCCTCAGAGAGCAACCTCAAAAGAGGAAAGAGGGAACCAGATGGCCTCCTCGACCACGCAGAAGCCCGAACCCTCCAGCGCAGCCTCTGTAGCTGGTGCCACCACTGCTCTCGTTCTCCTCACCGCCCTCAACTTCGTCAACTACATCGACCGCTACATCCTCCCCGGCGTTCAGGAGCAAGTCAAAAGCGAGTTCCACGTCACGGACGCGCAGATCGGCGCCCTGGTCTTCTGGTTCATGGTCGCCTACATGGGGATCTCCCCGCTCACAGGCTGGCTCGGCGACCGCTTTCCGCGCAAACCCATGATCGTCGTCACCGCACTGCTCATGAGTGCGTGCAACTTCTTCACCTCCAGCGTCAACTCCTACTCGTCTCTCAATCTTCGTCATGCCGCGCTCGGCATCGGTGAAGCGAGCTTCGGTATCTTCGCACCAGCCATGCTCGCTGACTTCTTCGCCGAAGACCAGCGCAACCGCGTCCTTACCATCTTCAACGTCGCCATCCCCGTCGGAGCTGCCATCGGTGTCACCGGCGGAGGCGTTATCGGAGTGCACTATGGATGGCGTCACGCCTTCGTCCTCTCCGCCATCCCCGGTGCGATCCTCGCTCTCCTCATTCTCTTCTTTCTGCGCGAACCCGAGCGTAGGACAGCGCCCCACGAGAAGGCGCATGTCGATAAAGGCACCGCACTCTCATTGCTCAAAAACAAGGCTTACCTATCAGCCATTCTCGGCTACGCAGCCGTCACCTTCTCCCTCGGAGGGATCTCCAACTGGATGGCCTCCTTCCTCCAACGCGTCACTGGCTACTCGCAGGAAGCAGCAACCTCAGCCATGGGCCCGATCATCGTCATCGGCGGCCTTGGCGGAACCATCGTAGGAGGCATCTGGGCTCAGCGCTGGAAAAAGCGCACCCCAAGGGCCATGTACTACGTTCCTGCATGGAGCGCCGCTCTCGCCGTCACACCTGCGTTGCTCTGCTTCTTCGGCCCGAAGGTCACAACGCTGCCTTCACTTGCCCTCGCCGTCTTCTTCATCTTCCTCGGTACCGGCCCAGTCAACGCCGCCACCCTCAACGCCGTGCCCTCGAATCTCCGTTCCACCGCCATGGCCGGTCAACTGCTCGTCATACATCTTTTTGGTGACATGAGTTCGCCCAGCATCATCGGCTTCATCAGCGATCACTCCAACCTCCGCATCGGCCTCGCTGCCACACTCATCACCATGCTCATCGCCTCAGTCATCTTCTTCATCGGCTCCCGCTACGCCCCGCCGCTTCACGACCAGATCGACACCGTCGCAGCATAAAGATCCATTCGAAGCGTTTTCATCACAAACAACGCAGTCGAGATGAATTTGCATCGAGCATTTTCCGTAACAGCAACAAAGACAACCATCAACCAATTCCTATCCAGTAGCATGGGAGACAGGTGACCCACAGCATCTACACCGTCCTCCAACTATCCGCCTGGTTTATCGCTCTCCTCTGGTTTTGGAAGGCCGTCACCGCCGCGTTCGGACTACGTCGCGTTCCAAATCTCATCGAGCCGAAGTATGACCTGCACCCCGCAGGAAGCCCATCCCTCACCGTCATAGTCCCCGCACGAAACGAATCAGAAAAAGTAGCGGCGTGCCTCCAGTCCCTCCTCGATCAGCAGTACTCCAACATCCAAATCATTGCCGTCAACGACCGCTCCACCGACTCCACCGGCGCCATCATGGATGCTCTCGCCCTTCAGCATCCCGACAAACTTACCTTCCTTCACATCACCGAACTTCCCGCCCGCTGGCTCGGTAAAACTCACGCCATGGCGCTCGCCGCCAACCACGCAATCTCGGTCCATCACGCCGACTATCTCCTCTTCACTGACGCCGACATTCTCTTCGACCCCGACGCCATCCGTCTTGCTCTCGCCCAGGCCGTCGTCACACAGGCCGATCATTACGTCATCCTCCCCACCGCCATCATCAAGAGCGCAGGCGAAGGCATGCTCATCAGCTACCTCCAGATCATGGGACTCTGGGCAGTCCGCACCTGGCGTGTCTCCGACCCCAAAGCCCTCCGCGACGCCGTAGGAGTCGGAGCGTTCAATCTCCTCCGCACTCCCGCTTATCAGCAACTCGGAGGCTTCGAAGCTCTCCGCATGGAGATCGTCGAAGACCTCGCCCTTGGCAGCCGCGTCAAACAACACGGCCTCCGCCAGCGCATCGCTACCGGCCCCGGCCTGGTCCGCGTTCACTGGCACAGCGGCATCTCCGGAATCATCAACGGCTTGATGAAAAATCTCTTCGCCATCTGTCGCTACAACCCCGCGATCGTCCTACTCTCCTGTCTCAGCATCACGGCGTTCTGCGTCGCTCCTACACTCTTCCTCACCGTCTCCCAGACTCGCACCCCGGCAATCCTGACCTTTGCCTCGATCGTCTTTCTCTACGTTCTCTCAAGCCGCCAAAGCCGCGTCTCCCCCATCTACGCGGTGCTCTTTCCCGCCAGTGCCGCTCTCATCGCATACTCCATCCTGCGCTCGACGATCACCACACTGAAACATGGCGGCGTCACCTGGCGAGGCACCTTCTACCCCCTCGCCGACCTCCGAAAACGCACAACCACCTTCCACTAAGCACGTATTGCTAAGCAGACGGCGATCCTTCAGTGCCCCTCATACTGCTTCGCTCCAAACGGATGAAGGCCATCGGCAGAGACGCGCTCCTCTACCGATGGCCTGCTGTTTTTTGGTCGTTCAGAAAAAATCACATGAGGAAGCGTTCTGTCGGCTTGTATTCTTACCTCAGTTCGCGGCCCGGATTACCAGAACCAGACAAGGACGCAAACGTACTCTGTCAAAATAGCATCAGCCTCCGGCAACATAATGATGGTATCGGTTTGAGGCTCCACAACTTCAGAAACGAGGTTTGAATGGCTCCGTCTCCCGCATCACCGAAAGACTTTCGGCTTTGGCCGTTCGTATTGATTGCTGCGGTGGTGGGCATCGCTGCGATTGGTTTTGCATACACGGCTGGATGGCTGACACCGCACCAACTCACGCCCGAAAAGTTGGTAGCAGCGTTAGCGCCTCCGGGTGGCCCGGCATTAGGGCACCGCCGCAATCACGCCAAAGGCATCTGCTTCACAGGAACGTTTGAGGCAAACGGCGAAGGCTCGTCACTCTCCAAAGCACCGGTTTTCGTTCGGGGCCAATATCCGATTGTGGGACGCTTCAACCTTGGCACTCCGAATCCGAATGCTGAGGACGCAATGGTGCGTACGCGCGGCCTCGGCATTCTCATCACCACGCCGGACGGGCAGCAGTGGCGCAGTGCCATGATCAATGCGCCGATCTTTCCCGTTTCGAATCCGCAGGCCTTTTACGACCTCCTGACTGCCTCCGCAAGCAAGGATCCCGATGCGATGAAGAGCTTCATTGGCGCAAATCCAGGGTTCCTTACGTTTCTCCCCTGGGCCAAGAGTGATCAATGGACCGAGAGCTATGCGGAGGAGCCTTACAACAGTCTCAACTCGTTTCTCTTCGTCGATGAGTCCGGCGCGAAGCATCCCGTCCGCTGGTCGTTGATCCCAGCGGCACAACCTGTTTCTATTTCGCCAGCGGATCTGGCCAAGCGCGGTCCCGATTATCTCGAGCAGGAGATCACGCAACGTGTGGCCGCGGACCCTCAGCACTGGAACCTGATGGTCACCGTTGCCAACCCCGGCGACCCAACTGCAGACCCGAACAAGGCCTGGCCTGCTGATCGTCGTACGATCAACGTTGGCACAATGACGGTGCAGCAGATTGAACCAGAGCCCAACGGCCCGTGCCGCGACATCAACTACGACCCGACCGTGCTGCCGGCCGGAATCACTACGTCGGATGACCCATTCCCCGCCGCCCGTTCGGCGGCGTATTCCAGGTCCTACAACAGCCGAACAGCCGAAGAGGCGGACTACCCGCATACCGCGACAGGAGCCAAGCAATGACGACAAGCCGCAAACGCTTCACCGCGCCGCAGCGATTGCTTCACTGGCTGATGGCAATCTGCATTCTGTCCATGCTGTTTATCGGTGTAGGTATGGTCTCGACCGTCTCTACCAAGTACCTGACGCTGGTCCAGATTCATAAACCTCTCGGTATAGCCATCCTGATACTTGTACTCATTCGCCTAACCCTACGCATCATTTACGGCGCACCTAAGCTGCCCGCCGATCTGCCGGAGCCGCTAAGGCTGGCTGCAGTCTCCTCGCAGTACATCTTCTACTTACTGATGATCGGCATGCCTCTGATCGGCTGGGCTATGTTATCCGCTGCCGAATATCCGGTCGTACTCTTTGGAAGCGTGCATCTGCCGTCGATCGTGCCGGTAAGTCCCGGTCTGCATACGCTGCTATGGCGCGCACATCATTACCTGGCCTTCGCCTTTTTCGGAGTGATCCTGGCTCACATCGCCGGCATACTCTTTCATAAGTTGGTCAGAAACGACGGCATCTTCGAAACAATGGCGCCAGTGATCACACGTGAACAGCATGAGCTAATTGATCGAGTGGAATAGCCAGCGAACGAACTGCATCGGAAAAGCAAAATCTGCTACCAGAACATCCGTACCGATCGGTCGCCAATACCTGTCAAGCCCTCGAACCCCATAAGCCGTTTCAAAACAAGGACTTTCGCGTGGCACATTAGTTCCGCCCCAAAAGCTATACTGACATTGAAGGTTAGGAAGATTAAAAGCAGACTAGCCCCGGGAAACTGTCCGGGGCTAATCTGTTGATAACAAGTATTTTAGGCATAAGCCATCTGTAATGAATATTTTGCAGCCGCCACCACCTTGCAAGTTATTCAATACAAACGTGTTCCATCCAAAATACTCCTGAGGGGGGAGGGGGTACCCCGGTGTTGAAAGGCCCGAGGTACCAGTCGGAAGAGACCGCGCTTAGACCTCGACCAAAACCCGTCCATACCGCTTCTCGACATACTCATCGAGGATCACCTGAAACTCCTCGACGATCTTATCGCCCTTCAGAGTGGTGAACAGCTTGCCGTCCACATAAACCGGAGCCTTGGGCTCCTCGAACGTTCCAGGTAGAGAGATTCCGATGTTGGCATGCTTCGACTCGCCCGGTCCATTCACAATGCAACCCATGACGGCCAGCTTCAACTCCTCAACCCCGGGATACTGCTTCTTCCACTCCGGCATTGAAGCCACAAGATAAGCCTGAATCCGCTCCGCCAGCTCCTGGAAGTAGGTCGAAGTCGTACGTCCGCACCCTGGGCAGCTAGTCACCTGCGGCATGAAGCTCCGAATCCCGAGCGACTGCAGAATCTGCTGCCCGCAACGAACCTCCTCCGACCGGTCCCCACCCGGCGTCGGAGTCAAACTCACCCGGATCGTATCCCCGATCCCCGAAAGCAGCAAAGGAGCCAGCCCCGCAGCCGAAGCCACGATGCCCTTCATCCCCATCCCTGCCTCGGTCAACCCAAGATGCAGCGCATAGTCGCAACGCTTTGCCAACTCGGTATAAACATCGATCAAATCGCGAACGCCCGAGACCTTCGCGGACAAGATAATCTGATCCCGCCGCAGCCCATAACGCTCCGCAGCTGCAGCATTATCCAGCGCCGACACCACCATCGCCTCCATCATCACGTCGCGAGCGGGCAGGGGAGTGGCACTCTTCGAATTTTCGTCCATCATCTTCGTCAGCAGCGCCTGATCGAGCGAACCCCAGTTCACGCCGATCCTTACCGGCTTCTGATGCTCTACTGCAACCTCAACCATCGTCCGGAAGTTGTCATCATCCTTCCGTCCGATAGAAACGTTGCCCGGATTGATTCTGTACTTCGCGAGCGCCTTCGCAGTCTCAGGATATTTCTTCAGCAGCAGATGACCGTTGTAGTGAAAGTCACCAATGATCGGGGTAGACCAGCCCTTCTTCGCCAGCTCCTCGACGATTGCCGGAACAGCCTTAGCCGCCTCGTCGTTGTTGACGGTAACCCGAACCATCTCCGAACCCGCACGTGCCAACGCTGCAATCTGTTGCACAGAGCTCTCGACATCGGCCGTATCCGTATTTGTCATCGACTGCACAACAACCGGCGAATCCGACCCAACCCGAACCCCGCCAATATTCACCGTTACCGCACGTCGTCGCTGTATCTCAGGCATAAACTCTCCACCCTCAAGTTTATCACCGCACCAGCAACAACCTACGCGATACACTACCGAAACGTGGCCCGGTAGCTCAGTTGCATAGAGCAGCGCACTCCTAACGCGAAGGTCGGCAGTTGGACTCTGCCCCGGGCCACCACATAATCCCTTTCTACTCCCTTCGCTATTGTTTTACCGCACCGATGCAGGTTGTGGACCCTGCTTCCGAAGCGTCGGATATAAGAAGATGAGTCAGATGACCCTGGGATTCAAAATCAGCGGAGCCTCTGAACGTCGTCAGATATTCCCCTGAGACTGGCAACCGATAGGAGCCCAAAAGCATTAAGGCGCCGATTGTTTGATTCGCAGCCTTATCAAGTCGTCACCGAACCCTAAACCTTTAAGGATCAGCTCCCGCATGAACTTTATTCTCTCTTGTTCGTTGAGTTTCTCAATCCTCTGATCAGCAATTATGGGGTTATTGAAATACGCGTTCGCCCATTTCTTCGCCTCCGCAGGGTCCGGCGCGCCCTCCAGGCCACGGTCGTATATTTCAAAGAGAGCGAGTTGCGCCTTAGGGTCTTCCTGATCTGCACTCTGTCTTAAACGCCTTGTCGCGCACTCAAAGTCAGGTTTCTTTGATCCGATTCCAACAGCGTAGCGACACATCAAGCCAGTATCTGTACGTGCCCGGATGTCACCGAGATCCGCAGCCCGTGAGAGGCACTTGAACGCGTTGTCTTGAAGACGAAATCGAATTGCAGTGTCAGCGACTTTAGTTAGCTGCAACGTGTCATCAGCTACCTTTTCGCAGGAAACAACAGGAATGGTCGCAGTCCAGGGGACTCGCGGTGGTACTAAATCGCCGGGTCACTCATCGAGTCGTCTAGGCCGTCCGTTCGTAACGACACGCCCACTTCCATAACAGCTGGAGGGACCAGCAATCTCGGCGTTGGCAGCCATCCGACCGATTTCGCTAACCGGCACGCCCAAGTGATAGCGCCATTTCCTTGTAATCTCTTCGCCTGTGCCTCGCGCATTGGCTTTTACAACGTAGCGATCCTAGTGCTCCCAATAGAGACATGCCAGGACTCAATGGTCTCGCCCCAGTTGAAGCGGAGGTGATTCTTTTGGGCTAGAAGTCATAACGTAGAGAAAATTGCATACGGCGCGGGGGACCAAGGAGTGTGTTGGAGACGCCCAGGGTTCCACTGGTGAGTTGAGATTGAAGGTTGGTCGGGACGTCGAAACGCATTGTGTTGGTGACGTTGTAGACCTCCCATGCGAACTTGAGTCCACCGTGGTCACCGAACGACCATCGTTTGGCGAGGCCGGAGTCGAGATCAAATACGCCATCACCGCGGAAGTTATTACGTTGACCAACCTCTCCTGGGTAAGGGAGCCTGATGGGCCCGCCGGTGCTGAGTCCGTTATTGATGGCGTTAGGGTCCTTGAAGAATTGGGGATTTCCGTTCTGGTCGAAGTGCCGGCCAGTCTTCACATCTCCCGTGACGATGCCGTAGCCTCCTTGTTGCCAATCTGTAGTCCATCCGGGCTCGCCCAGGGTGAAGGGCAGGGCACTGGTTGTTCGCAGGATTCCGGAGAGCTGCCAGCCACCGATTAAGGCGTTGACGAAGGTGTTGGCGTTACCGAGATAAGAGGCACCCTTGCCGATTGGAAGTTGGTAGACCCAATCGACCGTGAGAAGGTGAGTGGTATCAAAGTCCGAGACGCCACGATTGAGTTCAGGCTTCCATGTATTGATGATACTGCTGTTTCCAAATGCGACACCGTTGGAAAACTCGGAGCTGCGTTCCGAGTCGGAGCCCATATCGATCGAGCGTGAGTAGGTGTAACTGATGTCAGCCTGGAGACCGTGGCTCATGGGATGGCGTAGCGTGATTTGCGCTGCGTTGTAGTAGCTCATGCCTATGGTGGAGAGAGCGTATAGGGATGAAAACTGATTTTGCCAGAAACGCGACTGGTAGCCAGCAGGGCAGCCGTAGACGCAGAAGAAGTCGATATCGGCCAAGGCTGATGTCGCACCCAGATTGCTGCGGTAAGGAGCCCACTCGTTGGTGTAGATGGCCTGAGTTGCGCTCTCTCCGGAATAGTCGATTCCTGCCATGAAGGGAAAGAGATGCTCGAAGTATGGGATTGCGGCAACGGTTGAGCTTGGATCTCCGCCATTCCGGTCGACCGCTTGAGAAAGTTGAGAGCCAGCGGAGTAGTAGTCTCCGCCTCCCTGGGGGTCGACAAAGTCGACTGGCTGGGTGAGATCGAGGCTCTGCAGGAGATGGCGTCCTAGTCTGCCTACGTAAGCGGCTTCAAGGGTGAAGCCACGAGGCAACTCCTGCTGCACGGAGAAGTCAAAAGCCTCCGAATAGGGTGTTTTCAGCTTGCTGTCCAGACCCCACGTGATGGCAAAGTTGCCCTCTTCCGGGGTAAAGGGAAAAGTCTGGGAGGGTGGCGCGGTTCCGTTGCTGAAGGGCAGTGTACGACGATCGATGAAACGTGGCGAGCTTTGAACGCTGTATGTACTTGCCGGGTTCGAGACCGATGACGAGAGGCCGTAGGATCCGTTTTGATCGAAGGTGTTGATGAGGCTTTGGCCGTAGTGGTCGTAGAAGATGCCGGCTCCGGCGCGGATGGAGGTTTTGGGATTTGGCGAATAAGCGACGGCGAAGCGGGGGGCAATATTGTTTTTCGACTTTGGCCACAGTCCAGGCTTGTTGTAGAAGGGACCACTTGGATTGAAGGTCAGATCTGGCTCATAGATCTGTCCTCGAAGAGCGGCACTCTCGCGCTGATTAAACCATGCGTGTGTGTCGACAGTCGGCGCAACCTGCTGCCCCTTGGTCTCCCACGGCGTTTGCAGGATTGTGTGGCGCAGACCAAAGGTGAGGGTGAGGTTCGGCAAAGCATGCCATGAGTCCTGAATGTAGTACTCGTACTCGTTAGCTTTGAAGTGTCTGTCGATGTATGCGCCATCTGCAAGCAGAGTGCCTGAAGTGGCGCTGCTGACGGCGTAGTTATATAGGTTCGTGACCTGAGGGATGGTTCCGACGAGGTTCGCGTACGCCTGAACGTAGGAGGCAGCGAAGCCACCGCTGACGGAATCCAGTCCTAGAGTCGATGGGTCTGGCGGATTACCACCCAGCCACGATGGGTTCGATGTTCCGGAGTTAAAAGAATTGGAATTGGATGAACGATTCTGGTGGATGAGTCGCCAGTTGCCACCGATTTCGATGGTATGTCTTCCCTTGGTCCAAGTGAAGTTATCAATGATGTTGTTGACTGGAACAGAGATGATCGTCGTTCGAGCCTCCGAGGTGGCGGTGTCGAGATAGCGGAAGTCAACATAGTCGCCCGTTCCGACGCCCGAGTTACCGTAGCCCTGCCGGATGTAGCCATATCGCACATCGTTGACGATCAGGGGCGATATGACCCAGGTATCGCCAAAGGTCATGCCCTTGCTGTTGTCGACCAGTTCGAAAGATGGTCCCTGACCCGGGAACTGTTCGACTCCACCGGTGGTGTCCTTCTGGAGGTTTCCGCGAGCAAACAGATGATGTTTGGTCGAGGGAAGGTAGTCGAGACGAACGATGGTGGTGTTGAGTGTCTTGGGATTAGGCGACGAGAAAGAGTAGGATCCGCTGTTGAGACCGTCGCCTTCGTTTAGCCCGTTTGCGGTGGGCATAGAGTTGAAATACGCGAGAGCGTTGGGGTTCGGTCCAGGACCAGGTGCGTAGGCGCTGGTGTTGCAGACCTCGCATCCCGCGTCAAGCGTCGCTACCTGTGCGGGAGTAAGGGATTCTGTTTCGCCGCCCGATCCGATGTATTGCAAAATTCCCTGTTGATACAGGGCGGTCGGCACAGCACGGACCTCCTGAGAGCTTTCAGC
This sequence comes from Tunturiibacter lichenicola, assembly GCF_051013355.1. Classification (GTDB taxonomy): domain Bacteria; phylum Acidobacteriota; class Terriglobia; order Terriglobales; family Acidobacteriaceae; genus Edaphobacter; species Edaphobacter lichenicola_F. The sequence continues at coordinate 5,152,518 of NZ_CP132944.1, forward strand.
TTGGCGTGACCCTTCGTAGTTGGCGAAGAAGAAGAGCTTGTCTTTGAAGATGGGGCCGCCAACGTCACCGCCGAAGATATTGCGGATGAGCTTTGGGGGGCGGTTATCCTCGCCGCTGTTGAGCTGGGCTTGCTTGTTGAAGAAGTCGTTGGCGACGGTGAAGGTGGGCCGGTTATACCAGTAGGCTGCCCCGTGGAATTGGTTGGTTCCTGACTTGGTGACGAGGCTGACCTGTGCGCCGGAGGAGCGCCCGGCGTCTGCGTTGGCGAGACCTGTGGTGACGCGGAACTCCTCTATGGAGTCCTGGGTCTGACGGAGGACGCCGGTAAACGCGAAGCCGTTGACCTGATCGTTGTCGTCCACGCCGTCGAGGGTGATGTTGCCCTGATCGGATCGGCCACCGTTGACGGCGCCGCTACGGCTGTCCTGCATTTGCGGGTTAGATGGCTGCGGAAGAAAGAAGACGCCAGGCTGAAGGCTCAACAGATCTGGGACGTTTCGGGTTTCACTGGGAAGCGCCTGGATAGTGACGTTATCGGTGGAGTTGCCGAGAGATGCGTCCGTCGTGTTAAGTGTCTGGGCTCCGGCGGAGACTTCGACAACCTCAGTGTTTGTAGACAGGGGCAAAGAGAAGTCGATGGTGGCAGGTTGGTTGACGAGCAACTCTGCTATTTTGCTTACCTTGCCAAAGCCGGTGGCCGTGACAGAAATGCTGTATTTTGCAGGGGGAATCTGAACGAAGAGATATTGGCCGCTGGCTTTGGTGGTGGTGGTGAAGCTTTGTCCAGTTGAACTGTCGGTCAGGTGGACGGCGGCCCCGGAGACTAATGCACCGGAAGGATCCTTGATGTCGCCACGAAGAGACGTGGTCGCGTTTTGGGCCCAGGTTGCGACTGTCAAAAAGCAGAAAAAGACCGTGAATATGCCAGTAGATATACGTCTGCGCATGACTGCCTCCGGAAAGCGGTAGGAGCCGGAGCACCCACCGGAAGTAGGAACGTAGCCTTAATGGCGAGGCCGTGAGGATATTTATTTGTTCTTCAGAACGTTACTAATTGGAAAGCGATTGGATGTTCTAGGTTTTATCTCAAAGCCGAGACCGATTGCAATAGCTAAGAAGCTTTTATGTTAGAAAAGTTGACGCGTCGCGGAAAGCACCCAGGTCAGCCGAACTGTATCACGGCCTCATATCAGCAGGGGAACATCCAATACGTGAGAGATTCCCTATCGGGCTCGACCGAAACGGAGACCATCGCGACCCGCCCAGGCGCACCATGGATGCTCATTGCCAAATTTGTAACAGTGGAGTGTACGCACCTGGTCCCGACCAAATCCAACGCCTCGGCCTATTGCAACTCGGTGCCCGCAGCCAACGGAGCGGTTGGCCTCAACTATGTGGCGTTATGAAACACAAGGAGCTAATCTAATTTCTTCCGTTCGAGAAACATCATCAATTGGAGCGTTCACGTCGTTCCCATTGCTGCAATCTATCCCGACATGAGATGTCCGGCTCTCCCAAACTTGAACAGCGTTGCTCAGACAAAGAAAGCCATTCCCATGGCACGTATACTCTTCTAACTCCTATGAAAGCCTCACACATCACACCTCTTTTCGCCTTACTTGCTTTCTCTTTTCCTGGTCGATCACAGACGAAGCCTCTTATTACGCTCGACGAGTTTATGAACGCGACCGAGATACACGATGCGCGCATCTCGCCTGATGGCTCAGCCGTGGTGATCGCAACCGTAGCTCCCGACTGGCAGCAGAATCGTTTCAAAGACGATCTCTGGCTATGGACGCGGTCCAGCGGCACGGTAACCGCATTGACGCACTCTGGACACGATTCGTCTCCAAGATGGTCACCCGATGGCCGCTACATCGCCTTTCAATCCGATCGCCCGGTGACTGGCGTCGAGAAGGAAGAAAACGACAAAGAAAAGGACGAGACCAACCGCATCTGGCTCATTCCCATCAATGGTGGCGAGGCGTTTCCGCTCTATCGAGAGAAGCTCGACGTTCACGCGTTCGCTTGGTCGCCTGACAGTTCCAGCATCAACTTCTCCGCCACCGATCCGCTCCCGAAAGATCAGGAAGACGCTCGGAAGGCAGAATGGAAAGACGTGATCCGCTGGCGCGAGCAGGAGCGCGGCGATGTGCTCCTCGCCTTGCCCATCGACACCGCTATCAATGCGAACGTAAAGACGCCTGAGCCTCACCAGGACAGAAAAGTGCCAGCGGATCGGCCTCAGTATCCTGCGGGCGCGTCCGTCATCACGCACAGCGTCTTCGGGATCGTCGAGATCGTACCCTCCCCTCAAGCGGAACAGATCGCCTTCGAGACCGGTCCTGTCTCGCATCGGCTGGAAGATCCTGCGAAATCAGAACTGTTTCTCGTCTCTGCGAAGGGTGGGGAAGCACGTCAACTCACACACAACCAGGGGCTGGAAGACCATCTGACTTGGACTTCATCAGGCAAAACCATCGACGTGCTGGTGCGCGCTGCCGGAGGATCGATCGAAGGGTCTTACCAGGACGTACAGGGCCGCGTCTATTCGATCGATCTCCAATCGGGACAGGCGACTCGCCTCGGAGGAGACTTCGCGGGGTCGTGGGAAGACCTCGCTGTGACATCCGATGGCAAGGTAATCGCCGCGGGTTTAACTGGCATCGACCAACATCTCTACCGCATTGACGGAGCGAAGTTCGAGAGCATCGCCGCCATGCCAGGTACCTACGCTCAACTCAACTCGTCCCTCCACAACCCGTCGCTGCTATTCACTCATTCAAGCATCACCGAGCCGACACAGGTCTACGTTGCAGCCAGCGTTGCTGAACTCAACGGAGCCAAGCCCGTCACCGCTCTAAATCCTGTCTTCGGCGAGAGATCACGGGTAGAGTGGCGACCCTACCGCTGGAAGTCCTCCGATGGGATCGATGTTGAAGGCGTTCTCATCTATCCGCCCGGAAAGAAGGATGCTCAACACCTGCGCATGCTGACGCTGATCCATGGCGGCCCTGCAGGCGCTGACGGCAACCGCTTCGAAGCGGACTGGTATGACTGGGCGACCCTCGCTGCGGCAAACGGCTGGCTCGTCTTCCGTCCTAACTATCGTGGATCGACTGGATATGGCGACGCTTTTATGTTGGGCATCATGCCACATCTGGTCTCCGCACCCGGACGTGACATCCTCACCGGTGTGGATGCCTTGGTCAAGGACGGCATCGCCGATCCCGATCACCTCACAATCGGCGGTTACAGTTATGGCGGCTACATGACCAACTGGATCATCACGCAGTCCAACCGCTTCAAGGCGGCGGTCACGGGAGCGGGAGCCGTTGAGCACGCAGCCAATTGGGGTAACGACGATCTGACGTGGGACGACGCGTGGTATCTCTCTGGAACCCCTTGGGAGAAGCCTGAGCTCTATCAAAGTGAAGCTGCGCTCTTTCAAATGAACAAAGTCACGACGCCCACTCACATTGTGGGTGGAAATGCTGACGATCGCGTTAGCTACTTTGAACAGGTTCTGTTGGAGCGCGCGCTTTCAAGACTTAACGTGCCGCACGCACTGCTTGTATTTCCCGGTGAAAATCATCCGTTGGACAAGAATCCGTGGCACGGCTACATCAAGGTTCGGGAAGAGCTAAAGTGGCTGGCAAAATATGGTGGCAATTAATTCTCGTCCAGTCACGAACAAAGTGCAGCCGTGATGGACGAGTACTAACCGCCCCCCCTACTGTGAGGTCAGCGCCTTCAAGTACAGATATTCAAACTGGACTCCCGTATAAAAGTCGACGACGCGAATCCGCTCATCGCGTCCATGCGCGCGGTCGTCGTCGCGGTCCACGCCCATGCCCGAGAATCCATAGCTGGGAATACCTGCATTCATTGTGTAGATACTGTCGGAGGCCCCGGTCTCCATCTCAGGGATAACAGGAATACCTGGCCAAACCAACTGCACCGTGGCTTCGAGCGGCCGGAACACCACAGGATTCAAGGGCGGCGGAGCCATAGACTTACGGTCGGAGCCTTTATCGAAGACCTCACCGCCGTCGGTGACATATTGCACCTTCAAGGTTGGGTCCGCGAAGATTCGAATTAACTCCTGACGAATCTCCTCCTGAGAGTGGCCCGGAAATATGCGGCAGTTCACATTGGCTGCAGCGCTCCCGGGCAGAGCATTAGGAGCATGACCCGCGGACATCATAGTCGCAACGCAGGTCGTATGCAGAAGCGAGTTGTAGATCATATCTTTTGAAAGCCTTTGCGCGGCCGCCGGATCAGGCACCGGCCCGGAGACAGCTTTAAGATCGAGAGCCAACTGACCCGTCTCTGTTTTGGAGACACTGGCAAAGTACGCCCGTGTAATCTCGTTCGTTTCAAGTGGAAACGGAGTGTGTTCAAGCCGCCCAAGAGCATCAGACACGTGGTAGATCGCGTTGTCTGGGCGGGGCAGAGAACTGTGTCCACCCGGATTCGTCGCCGTAACGCGAAAATCAGCGTATAGCTTTTCAGTAGCTTCTACCCCCATGCTGATGGCTTTGCCCTTCTCCAATTCAGGCCCTCCAGCGTCTGGATTGATTGCGAATTCTGCGTCGATCAAAGCACGATGATTTTGGAGGAGCCAATCGACGCCGTTTGATTTCCCCCCCTCTTCATCAGCGGTCAGCGCGAGGACGATGTCGCGGTCAGGAACGAAGCCCTCGCGCCGAAGCCTTATAAAACTCTCGACCAGTGCGGCATCGCTGTCCTTCATATCCTGCGTGCCGCGTCCGTAAAAGTAGCCGTCCTTCTCAACGAACTGAAAGGGGTCCGTAGTCCAGTCAGAGCGCTTCGCTTCGACCACATCGATGTGGCCTATCAACAGAACAGGCTTCATGGTCGACCCAGGCTTGCCTCGATAACGGGCCACCATATTTCCCTTCCTGTCATTCGGTCCAAGAACAACAACGTCCGCCTCCGGAAAACCAGCCTCCAGGAGACGCTTCCGCATAGCGTCGGCCGCAACTGTAGTACTGCCGACCGAGTCCGTTGTATTCGTTTCGATGAGCTGCTGGAAGATGTCACGGGCCAGAACTTTGTCAGCCGCAGGCAACAGGTTCGGCTGAGCACAAAGAAAAGACGTAAACAAAACGGGAAGAAGGCAGGAGGCGATCGTTCTCAAGTATCGATCCTTTGCTTAGCGAAGATTGCTGCAGCTCAGGTTTCATATTCGCATGAAAAGCCTCTCTTACCATGAGAAACAAAGTGCATTGCTGTGTAAGCCCATGTGGTAAGGCATGTTTGACGTATAAGACACTGAGTCTCATCGCAACCGCCCGAGATTCCTACAAACGCATTGCACCCGATCCGACTCATTGGCCGGTTGCCTATCAGAAGATCATCGAGATGCAGCGGTCACAGCCCCATTTCAGCGTGGCCGATCTTGGTACGATCAAAGCTCAGACGCTTATCGTGGCAGGAGAGTTCGATTGCATAAAGCCCGAGCACACTGATCAACTGGCAAGGGCTATTCCGGGGGGCGGGAGGAAATCATCAAGGGCGCAACGCATGCGGCACCGCTCCTGCAACCTGATGTCGTCAACCCGCATATTCTGAAGTTTCTTGAGTAGAATCGGGATCGTTCACGCCTTGCCAAATAACGGTTCGTAAAACGATAATATTGAACGATATGCAAGTGATTCTTTGAGTTTTTGTTTCAATAACTTTATCTAAAATGACCGCCTGTTCAGCTCGTCTTGAAAGCATCTTCTAATGGCTCGCGTTTGGATTGCTGATCGAGATGGGCGTACCGGGGCAGTCATCTTGATATCGCGATGACCAGCGAGTTCCTGCACGACTTTGAGGCTCTTACCAGCCTGCACCAAGCTTGAGCAGAAGGTGTGACGATTGTCATGCCAGCGGTACTTCTTCACCTTAGCTTCATTGAGCACAGCAGCTCACCACTTCTTAGGATCGGCGAGCGCAAAACAAACGTCCTTGGTTGGGTGCCTGACCCGGCTCCCCCTCCCGTCGATCTTTACGTCGAAGTCCCATCCTTTTCGGGTCTTGAATCAAGAAATTACTTCCGGCAGCATCGGTATGTATCGCTCCGTCCCACTCTTCGATTCCATTACATGAATTTGCTTGTGCTTCAGGTCCACTCCTGAATCCGTAAGCCCGAACTGTTCTCCCCGCGCATCCCGGTCTGAAGAGAGATAACGAACTCACAAAGGTGCTGCCTCTCCCAATTTGCTTCTTGAGGGCGGCCCTGTTCTTCACACCAGTCGATTCGCCTTTGAATTACCCCGCGGATCGCCTTCTCTTCGTCGGGCTGCAACCAGCGGATTACTCCATTCTTGGGCTTCCGCTGCGACGTTCCCTTCACAGGGTTATCCGTCACCATCTCATCCCTAATGCCTCGCTTGTAAGCGGCACTTAGCATTACACGGTAGCGGTTGACGGATGCATCCGACAACGGTCTCCCTTTTCCCCCTTGCGCGTGACTGTTTGTGAGTCCGTCAAGCCAAGCCTCTGCCTCCCTCGGTTTTAGGCTGGAGGCTGGTTTGTCGCCAAGACCAGCCTTGATTCGATCCAGACGACGCGGAGGATTAACCTGATCTCTGTACTGCGTCGGATGTTCGGCGATGCAAACCTTGAGGTCGTCGCATAGCTCCCCAAGCGTTACGCTCGTGTCCCTATCTGCACGAATAGCCTTCTTTTCTTCCATCGTGAGGAGGGGCTTCTTCGCACTTACCGGAAGCGCCTCAGCTCCCTCTTTGCGTTTGAGGGAGCGAGCATCTTCAGGCCAATTAATGGCTTCTCGCCTGTCCTCCGGCTGAGGTCCGAAGACCTTGCGCACTAGCTTGCCGTTGATCTTGTACCGCGCAGCCTTGCTTCTCGGTCCTCACGCCAATAGACCCCTTGGACATCTTTCGGTTTTGCCCCTCTTGCACGTCCCCCTTAGTCTTGCAAATCCAATCCATAACCATCTTGGGGATACTTCGGGGATACTTTTTGGCGTGATTTCCCGCTACCCGTGCAACAGTTCGCAAGACTAAAGTTATCGCAAATAGCTAGTTAAATGATAGTTAGCTACGCTTAGCGATTCAGCGCGGCGCCGTGCAACAACTCCTTGAACGCACTCCTAACGCGAAGGTCGGCAGTTGGACTCTGCCCCGGGCCACTAAAACTCTAAAACAGAGTTACCCTGGCCTTAAGTTGAAGCGTGCTTCTCCCTCACTGTGGACGTCACAGGTCACTGCGCAAGGGATCGGGTGACCTCCATCAACATTTGCGTCTACGGTGTTACAACGCAAACCATGTCCTACCCTGTCTACAAACGGATTTCAATGCGCTATGCGGTCTGATCCAAATGCCTCTTTTGTAATTTTATGGTTTTTGTGATTTCAACTATGGCAAAACATCGCGAGATGGGAGTAGAGTACGTGGAAATCGATCGACCATAAATAAGTCTTCTGGATTAGGAACGTTAGGAACGACCGGCTGCGGAACTTACTTGCCCGTTGGAGGTGGAACCCAGTCGACACGATCGCAGCTCTTATCCGAGTTTCCGCTGGATTTGCGGTTTCGGCGACCTGCTGGATCGTCAGCTCTATTCCTTGATTGCGTGTTTTCCGTACGGAGACATCTGTCTCCATGGTTGTTGGGGGTGTCCGGCGATGAAGTCCGCATTGCGTAAGCCGTTTGTTCCTGTAGTTGCCTCTTTGTGTCTTCTAACTTGCGCTATTGCAGCCAGCGCAAGTTCTGCGGTCTCATCAGGCGCCGATACGGCGCGAGCAACAAAGCCAGCGCCACCAACGGGAGACATGGTGCTCATCCCTGGGCCGCTGAGATCCTTTCTTCGCATGGCCGGTATCAGCCAGAAGGTCACCCCGGAAGATGTGTTGCCTTTGCTCGCTCGCAATGTGTACCTCCACGGCTACCGGCAAAACTCCCCAACAGAGTTTCTGATCCTGGTTGATCGTTACATCCGTCAGGCGAGAGAACTGCAGATTCTGGCGGGGACGACCAACACAATTCGGGTTGCCGGTTGTGATGACGCTGGCACTCTAGTTCAGATTCTCGGTTACAGGCTGCGGGAAGGATGTGGCCAGAAGAACTTCACGCTGGAAACTGCGAATCCAGAGAGAGCTTTCCTCACCATCGACTCGGGTTTCCCCCTCGTTGAGCTAGAAGAAGCTCTTCAAAAAGGGACACCCTTCAGTTATTCCTATCCCGTCACCCGGGTCCCAGCGTTCTTTCACGAAAGCGATTGGATTGGACTGAGTGCAGGGCCCAGAAGAGGCGACGGAAGCCTTGTAGACGCGCTCTTAAGCGATCCATCCGTAGCTAGACTCTACTGGGCATTTGGCAAAAGTGATAACGAAACCAGAACGACATTGGAAGGATCGCCAGGACTCAGAGCGCTTCTTCCATACGCGAGCGTGCTGGACTTCTACGGAAGTCAGATCTGTATTCACAACGCACATGTGATCGTTCCTGGAGGAGTAGCTGCACAAGCTGAATGGAAGGAATTGGTCGGTGCGAGCCCGGATTCCCCGGGGGACTTTGTTGTTCATTTGCTTGCGAAGGATAGGGGCTGGCTGGCTGCTTACTTCGATGTCTTATCTCGCATCAGCCAGGAACAGCAAAAACATTTCACCGAAACTCCACGTATGAAACAGCTCTATGAGGTGTTTCGCGCGGGCGACTCTGGTACGAATGCGGTGAGAGGTGTATTCCCCAGAGCTCCGCAACTTCTGCTGCTGTTTACTCGCATGCAGTGGGAGTCGAACGGCGAACCCCACGTCCCAGGAGATCTTGCAATTTGGAAGGATATTCTCCTTCAAAAGAGCGATTCCAAAATCGTTCGCGATTGGATCAAACGCGCTAAAAGTTGGAACCGCCCTGAGCAGGTACTCGATGCACTGACTGCCCTTTCCTCGATGGATACCGATGTCGGAGCGCTTCAGATTTATCTCACTTTGAGCGAACTGGATCGCGGGCGTCAACAGGGAAGCAAACTATCTGTCGACACGGTGCGGTTGCTGGCTGACAAGTTTTCCAGGTTCAATAGTTGGTACCTGGTATTTACTGAGTTCCCAGAGGTGAACGATGCTTCCATCGTTCGATTTGTGAACATAGCAGACAATATCGACGGAACCTCTAATCAAACTCTACGTGCGAACGAACTTGGAGCGTTTCAGGCAACCATAGGACTTTGGCAGATACTGGCGCGTCAGGGCGAGATTCCGAGCGCCGAATTGAACAACTCTTGGCAAAAGATGATTGAACCTTTCGCCGCTATCTCTTCGCCTCCCCAACTCTTCGATGGGGTACGCGGTTCGCTGGAAGCGCTCCTGCCTGCGGCCGGCGGTCAGGCACACATCTCACAAGATGAGATCGTCAGCTTGCTTGCAGGTCCTGCTCAAGAGAACTCGGATAGCAGACGAGTACACCTGATATTAACTGGACGAATTAACTCCGTTCTTGAAGATCAACGCTTAGTCTCACTCGATACCCTCTTCGCACTTAGCGATGGACTGAAGGAGATGGAACAGGGAAAGGGCAATGCAGATAGTCTGCTACCGCTTGCGGCAGAGCTTCGCGAGTTCGATATGCCACGCCCCATCTTTACCAACAGCGAGAAGATTAGCTGGGCCCCCCCGAATTACACCGCTCGTCACGCGGAACTGCAGGTTCGAACGGACCTCACGAAGGTCATCAAAACGCCAAGTACGCATGCCCAGCTCGAAGTAGCCCGCGGCCAACTCGCCCCGTTCCTACGGGACACATTGGTCGGTTTGAACTACGCCTACTACGAACCGCCTGGCGCGCAGATGCTTCACCACAATCCCCTTTTTGTCCGCTCGCATGATTTCCTAGGTTTATCAATAGAGGGTTACGATCGGCGATGGAGCACCCCAGTCCTGTTGGGAGCAGGATCACCAGCCGGCGGTGGTGCCTATCTTGTGGGCTCGTTGGCTGACCTGTCTTACGCGCTGGCATCGACAGAGCAGGACTTCATCGCACCGGAGAACGTGCAAGCTCTAATCTGGAAGGACCTCGTTCCGGAGCTTCTAGTAGGCGCTACTCTGCCGCGTTGGTGGAACGTTACACCGAACGAACTTCATGCAGTCGCTCTGTATCAGCGATCAGGGGAGGAGATCTTAACTGCATCCGTAGGAGACGCGCAGCTCAAAGAGAAAGTGACTGTTATTCTCTCTGACCGCATGTCGCCGAAGCGCTTGGAACGAGTAGAAGAGTCTCTGGTTCGTCCGGAAGACGCGGCTGCGCTGCTTCCTCGAATGATGCCGATAGAGACATCGAGCTTGGCCGCCGAGTATCACAAGAGGTTTCCCGACGAAGCCGCCTCGTGGGGACCCGCAAGTCAACAGCTTGCTGACCTCCAGCGCCAGCATTCAGCCGAAGTCAGTTGGGAGCGTATTTCGATCGACTTTGGTGTGCCTCACCCGACGTTAGCTCTGACAAACGCTCGCGAACTGATGAATGTAAAACCATTCCCTTTCTTCGGGTCATATTCCAGCCGCATGTTCGGCGAGTCCTGGGAGTCCAGCAACTTATATTGGGCGCGATTGGCGGACGAGATGGGCTACTCGCCAGTGTCATTGAACAGCCTGATTCCTGAACTGAGCCGACATGCGATCGCCAAAATCTTCGCAACAGAGCCTGAGGATTGGCCTGCGATCCTTCGCGCTGTGCAAGAGACGGGTACGGAGTTTCGTCAGGGCAAAATTGCCGCATTGCCGGCAGGCAACACTACTTCATCTGCGCCAGAGCGGGCAGGGAAAGATGCGATTGCGCAATAGGAGGACTATGACAAAACGACTTCTTTTATTCCTCTGGATAATCTCATTTCCTTTCTATAACATCGGCTCCGGATCCGCTCAGGAAGATGCGTCACGCATTCGAGTAAGCGTGGTCCTTGTGCAACTGAACGTCGCCGTTACCGACGGGAAAGGGAACTACATTAGCGGTCTTAGCCCTGAAGACTTCTCAATCGTTGAAGATAAGATTCCCGAAAAGACAGCCACCTTTGAAGAAGGGAACGAACCACCCCGCAGGTTGATCGACGTTGCTCCCGGAGCTGGTCGAACTCAGCCTCAGAACATCGCAAAGGCATCGGAGCCCAACGATACGGCAGCTACCGGAGATCCAGCGAAGCTTCCTGCCTTGTGGTCTGCTGGTGCCAACGTATTTATTCTCTTCGACACCAGCAACTACATGTACCGCGGGTTCGTATTCGCACAGGATTCCATTGCCGATTTCATTCGCTCTCTCGAGGGTGTTAGCAAGGTGGCTCTCTATTCCTACAGCCGCGACCTGTCACGAGTCTCCACCCTTTCATCCGACAGAACACAGGTTTTGCGTGGTGTCCGCAACACAGTCGCCGGTGATGACGCTGCGCTCTACAACTCGCTCCTGCTAACCGTAAAGGATGCTGCTCAGCTGACAGGAAAGAAGGCGATCGTTGTCTTCTCCAACGGCCCCGACAATGCTAGCTTGGTGCCCCCGGAAGACGTAGCCGAACTTGCCCAATCGACGGGAACAATCATCTACATGATCAGTACACAGCAGGCGGAATCAGAACCGGTCTCAACGGCTGTCTTTGAACGCATGAGTAAGGCGACTGGTGGCAAGGCTTATTTTTCTAAGAGTTGGAGAGATGAAAAACAGGCGTTCAGTTCCATTCGGGATGACCTGGCACACCTCTACACCCTCAGCTACTACCCCCAGCCGAACTCGAATCGGGGGTGGCGCACCATTACCGTGAAACTCGTCGGCAAGAACCTGCAGAAGTACCACGTTCGGACTCGTGACGGATACCGTCTTCTTCAACAGACACAGCCTTCCACAGACAGCATGCCAGCACCTGGAGCGGAATCAGCTTCGCAATGAGACAGAGATAAATACCTCCGCCGTTGTTCATCCGATAAGCCTTTCTTCGGCCTAGCTTTCTTGAACTCCGCTCTCTGTTGGTGCAGTCGCGCCATCAAACAGTTCCGTTTTTCGAAAAGTATCCCTCACGAAGACAAAGCACTCACTCGAGAGTCTGCTTTCACCGTACGTCGTCCGATGTAGAAAGACGTAGACACCCGTTTTATCTGGGGCTTACTTTGATGTTTTAGACGTTAGTGGCGGAGAGACAGGGATTCGAACCCTGGATACCTTGCGGTATACACGCTTTCCAAGCGTGCGCCTTCAGCCACTCGGCCATCTCTCCGCAATTTGCGGCCTTTTTTGAATCTAACACAATCCGAGCTTCTTAGAGCGGCTAACGACCGTTCCCAATCCTCACGGAACCTGCGCATCGACGTTTTGCTTCATGATCGCCGCCGACTTCAGCTCTACTGGCACCCCGTGAGTCAGATATCGTCGCAACGTCGACCGGTCGCCCCAGTTGATCTGCCATCCATGATCGATGGCTATCAAAATGTATTGCCCTGGAATTACGCTTGCAATATCAAAGCTCCCATCTGTATTGGTCTGGTCTTGGCGCAAAAACCTGATTGAATCAGGTTCTTCGATTGTGATTGGGACGAGCAAAACCATGGCACCAATCACTGGCTTTCCCCCAAGCGTCGCGATCCCACTCAGGCTGGCGCGGCCACTGGCAACATGGACTGTCAAAGTTGACTCGCCCGCCGACAGCATCACATATCTTCCCGATGTGTCGGATCCTGTCGCGCTAAGCCCGGTGAGAAAAACATTCGGTCGCCCCTGCAAGACAACTTCGTAACGCCCCGGAGGCACCTCCATCACGCTATCCGTATCTGGATTTCTCTGTCCACGTCGCCCAGTGTTGATGAAGCTCCCAATATCACCTTGGGACGAAAAACTTCCTCGCTGTGTGTCGGTGTCGATCAAGTTGACGCGCAAAGCCCCATTGCGACCTTCTTCAGACCCTGAACTAGCCTCTGCGAGGCCGTCGAAGTGAATCGTGACCCGAGCCATGTCACGAGAGGAAACGCTCAAATCGAGTGTTCGCGCAGAGTTTGCCGTCACCTCTACCACCGTGGAATGGCTTTCCTGGTTTGGCATAGCGAGCCTCACCTGATAGAGTCCCGGCGTCAACCCTCCTATATCAAATTGTCCTTGTCCGTCCTGACGAGTAGTCAAGCTTAGGCCACCCCCGCTGGGATCGACCGGCTGCACCATCGGAAACGCCGGAGTCAGTCGATCCCCGCCAGAGTTAGGCGATCGAGGCGGAGGCGCAATACGCAGGTGGATTGACGGTATCGGAACGAGACGAAAATCCGCCTCGCGCGCATCCCCCGCATGCAACACGATCGTCTCCGCCAGAGCGGCATCGCCAGTACCTGGAAACCACGTCACAGGATAGGCCATATCAAGCGATGGTTCCAAAGCTGTGGCGCCGCCACTGAATTGAGCTCCCTGTTGCAATGCGGCGGCGTACCACGGACGGGCCTGCACTGTCAGACGATAGCCTCCAGGCGACACGTTCGTCAGTTCGTATCTGCCCCGATCATCGGTCTGCGTCGCTGCGCGCGTCCCTCCAAGAGGTTGCGGACCTCCCGGACTCGGTGGCGGCACACTGTGAAGCGCGATCTGCGCGCCCCTTACAGCTTCGCCAGCCTCGTCCAGAACGACGCCGGTGATGACTGCCTCAGGGCTCAAGTTGAAACGTAGATCTAGCGTCGGCGATTCGGAAGTCAACACAACCGACGACGAAAAACCTTGGTGCTCATCGTAATCCTGGGTAACGAAACCTCGAGCGCTCGCCGTCAAACGCCACGAGCCCGCCGAAGGGAGCGTAATCGTGAAGCGGCCTTGTTCATCTGCATCGGCGTTATTGGCCAAGGCAGGGAATTGACGGTTTGCGCCTCTCCCTCGCGTCGATACAGGACTCGCCGTGATGTGGCAGGGAGTTACAGGGCTTTCTCCCACGCTGTTCACCACAACTCCGGTGATCTCATAGCGCACGTTCTTCGTGTTGTGCTTGGTCTCCGGCTTTGTCTGCGCAGAGATCGGCGGCTGTGCAATTCCTCCGCACACACACGCCACTACAAAAAAAGTCAGGCCGCTCAAAGAGTTGCATCTCACGGAACCACCTCCGCGACGGGGACGGCATCCAGATTCAAAGTCGGTTTATCACCAGCACTGATGCTGATGAAATGCACTTGAGCATTGAATGGAGCAATACTCTCTGGGTCTCGGTAATCAGCCGAGTGGCGTTGCTCAAAAGCGACCACCTGGTAACTACCGGGCGGCAGATGCGCAAAACTATAACTGCCTGAAGCACTGCTGCGCGTCGTGTACACGGACTGAACGCTGGCGTTTGTCGGAATCAAATAGATCCAACATGCACTCGGATCACCTTTCAACTTGACCTCACCTTGCAGGCCGCCCATCTCGTTACTCACCACAACGCGAATAGGAGTACCTGCTGCCCCCGGCGCAACAACAAGTTCATCCTGTAGCAGATCGGAGTCGCCATAACTGACGGATTTGACATACCAACCACCGTTGTTGCGTGCGGCTAATCGATAGCTCCCCGGGGGCACTATGAACACGGAGCTCTGGTCTCGGCGACTCGCCAGTCGAACACTCGAGTCGCCGCGATCCGGGTCAGTTTGTTCGCTCTGTAGAGTCAGCCCCATCTGCTGCAGATTTGGAGATGAACTATCCGACGTTGACGCTCCGTCGACAACAAGCTCCACAGGAATCGCCGGGATAGGAAAAAACTGCAACACCACTCCCGAGATATCGTGATCCGGTACTGTCACCGTCGTCTCTGCCTGCTCCGGAGCCTCTGGGTCGCCCATCATGCGAGCAGTCAGGGTGTAGGTTCCCTGAGGCAGTTGAATCTTTATCTCCCCGCTCAACCCACTTATCGTTGGTCCGACCGATAACGCGCTTCCGTTGCTGGAACGCGCCGAGATTCTGGTAAAGCCACGCCCGGACGGAGGCTGTGTGGTTGCCGTAACCGCATGGGTGGGGCTGACAGCAGGCCGAAGTTCAAAATGTTGTTCCTCGCCACTGTGAATTCGAATCATACGGGAAGTATTTGATGAATTTTCGTTCGGAACTGTAGCAGGCAGAACGGCTTCTCCTGTTGTACGATCCTGAGGCGCATATCGAGTCTCCAGTCTGTAGTCCCCAGCCTGCACAGGGATTCGAAAGTTGCCATGCGAATCCGTCTGTGCCTGTCCAGCTGAAATCCACCGATGACCGACGTCGTCATAAACGTTGCGCTGAGCACTAACCGCGATATGCGGCAGGGGAGTACCGTCTGGCGCCGTTAGAGTCCCAGTCAACAAAGCCTCGGGGTACAGACGAACTTCAAGCGGAGACCCGAGTTGAGCCGCGCTCAAGAACAGATTGACCGGCTCGGAAAACTCCGTGCCGGCGTAGTACCCCGGTTTGCTGACCAGGACATTTGCACTGGCCTCCGTATTCTGATCAAACCGAAACTTACCCTCGTGATCCGTCAGAACTGCCCGATCATTGAGACGGACCAGGGCACGAGACACGGGAGCGCCAGTGCTGGCATTGACAACCTGACCCGTAACAGAACTTGGAATAGCCGAGGTCGCTGTCGAAGGGTTCGACCCTAAATTATCGCTCGAGGTAATGCTTCCCATCTGCGCATTCAATGTCGTTAATGAAACAGACCAAAGACAATAAACAACGAGCCGTGAATACGAAGCCCAGATGGGTCGAAGTCTATGAATGATTCGATCTGACAGCACCAACAGGTACCTCGCGGGCAGGCAGAAATAAGACGCCCCCAAACTGGTTTTAGTGAGGTGCAGCGTTCGCCCCTTCGCACAACCGTACGCAATCGTAGCCCATCTGCAGTTCACGATACTTCAATAGACGCGGCAGAAACCTGGATAGCGGCATCTCAGTAGAGAGAGACCCACCAATAGACCGTCCCATTGGATTTAAAGTGTCACATGTAATCGCAAGTTCTGTACCGATACAGGACAGAGACACCCCTGGGGGCTGCCGAATCTCACGCTAGGGTGAACCGACCAGGCAAATGTTCGCACCTTGCCTCGCTAATTTCTGGATACTCAATCCTCCATTGCGTTCCCTTCTGCTTGCCATCAAGAAGAGACTGGTCAAGCATTCCACTGTACCTAAAAAATGTTTTTAAAGATGTTATGTATCAACTTTTTATGCCTTCGTAACATTTGACTGTTATCAAGGCTCTGCGCTGTAGATTCATGTTTTCCCGGATCGACTCCCACGATCCGCGTTCATCGTCAAATCCAGCCGATAGAAGGAGCTTCAGGTCAACACCTCGAACTATTCAGCAGAGTACGGGCGAGCAGCCGGTGGTGTCATTAACACCGTAACCAAGAGCGGCGGTAATCAGCTTCATGGCGAACTTTTTTTCTACGATCGCGACAACAACCTCGGGGGAGCAGTCAATCCATACACCCTGTTGACTATGCCCAATGCCTCCGGCGCCTATGTCACCTCTCCGTATAACCCCAAAGACTGGCGCAAGCAATGGGGCTCTCTCCCCGCATCTTCAAAATCCGCAGGTCCACGAGGCTGATCTTGCCATCGAACAAGACCTCGGCAACAACACCACCTTCGCCGTCACCTATATGGGCTCTTTCGGTCGTGAACTCGACAGCTCCAACGATACAAACGTCAGCTCCGTTGGTAACGGCACCATCTCCTACACGGTGAACAACAACACCACGCAGACGGTAGCTCCCGGCGCCTACGTCACCCTGCCGCACGGAGGGAAGAATCCTCCACTTGCCAACGGCTTCGTCTATTCCACCACGCTCTTCACCGTACAAACCGCCCCAATCTAAACTATGGCGACATCCTCGAGATCGCCAGCAACGTCAACTCCGCATACAACGCTCTGGCCATCCAGTTGAATCACCGCTACAGCAACGGACTATCCATCCTGTCCAACATTACCTGGTCTCATGCGCTTGACTTCAATCCCTACATCGGGACAGGTGTTCCCACCTTCAACGTCTTCGATCCAATAGACCTCCGCAAAGAGCATGACAACAACTCGCTGGACGTTCGTCACCGCTTCGTCTTCGCGGGTATCTATCAGCCGCCGGTCCACGTCGATGGCTGGAAGAAGTATCTGGCCGACGGCTGGAGGATCGCACCAGTCATCCAGATCCAGAATGGCCTGCCATATACGCCAACGGTCAGCGGAGGTACCAGCCTGGGAGAGTTCAAGAGTATCAACGGTGTAGGATCGAGCGCGGATCGAATCGATATTCTGGGCCGGAATCAGGTCACGATGCCGAAGACCGCCAACGTAGATCTGCGCGTGGGAAAGAACTTCTATCTATCCGATAGCCGCTTCGGCAGCTACCGCTTGGAGATCTTTGCCGAGGCATTCAACCTGCTCAACCACCAGAACATCACCAGCGTCTCTCATGGTTTGTACTCCATAAGCAGCGGTACTGCCACCACACCAAATACTCTCAATTGTGTACAGAACTACGGCACCTACCTCAACGCCAACAGCAACAACACCTACAGCCAACGGCAGATGCAGATCTCCGCGCGGCTTCACTTCTAACCCAAGCGAAAATTCCGTAACAAACGTAGCGCCTTCGGGTCGCTACGTTTGTTTCAGGAGGGTCTACGGCCGAGGGCGCGACTCAGCCATGACGAGCTAATAATGTGTAGCTTTTAGATTGATCTCTTTGGAGTTTTACTTGAATAGTTTCGCTGCTTCGCCCGGTTTACAACGTGCCGCGATCGTTTTGGTTGCACTTGGTCTGGGACCTTTCACTCACGCTCAACAAAGCTCGCAATCCCGGTAACTTCCCATGCTCCTGTACCAACGCTCAATGTCACAAGTCGTCTGGTCCTCGTTGATGTCGTAGTAACAGACAAGAATGGCAATCCTGTTACTGATCTGACGAAGGACGACGTCGCAATCTACGAGGATAAAGCGCCTGAGCGCGTGGTGTCCTTCGAGCCGCCATCTTCACATACGCTGCCTGCCGGAAACGCAGTTGTCTCGTTTGATCCTGACGAGCAAAAAGCTTTGGACAGTCGCCTGTAACAATTCTGGTTCTCGACGAGCTCAACACCCATTTTGAGGACTCTTCGTTTGCCGTCCGGTCCGTCAAACAGTATCTCGACGCGCGGCCTGCGCTCCTTACGCAGCCAACCACTCTAATGCTGGTATCGGACAATAAATTTCGTGTCCTGCAGACCTTCACCCGCGATCGCGACCTTCTTTTGAAGGCACTCCACGATCAAGCCGTTCACTACGCATGGAAATTGGAAGGCGATAAGAGCATCGGCTACGGTACGCTCGAACGCCTCGATCAGTCGCTTAACGCGCTAGAGCAGATTGCGCAAGCCACTGCACGCATTCAAGGCCGCAAAAACCTGGTATGGGTTGGGCAAGGCTTCCCCAGTATCGACCCAAGCGAACTTAAAACGAAAGACCAAGATCTCATCAACGGCACCATTCAACACATCACCAATCTCTTGCTCGATACGCGAGTCGCCCTGTACGCTGTGGATCCAACCACGAGTGCCGCGGGCATGGTCGAGATTACCGATCCCACCCAACTCGAGTTCGCGCAGGCTGCGGGCGACTCCTTCGTCACCAATGCAGACCCTTTTGGATCTCAGTTGGACTTCGATAGATTAGGTCCTGTCACCGGCGGCCGCGTGATCCGTGGCATGAACGATATCGATAAGCAGATCGCAAACTTCGTGGACCTCGGTACTAAGTTTTACACCATTGGTTACTCCCCCTCCGATTCGAACAGCGCACCACGCCAGTATCGAAATATCCGAGTTGTCTGTCTTCGTCCCGGGCTGACAGTAACTGCGCGCAACGGATATTACGCAACGCCCCCAGCCAGTCAAAGTTCAAAGGAAGCACTCATCTACGATCTCAACGCGGCTGCGCTTAGCTCCATTCCGCTCACCGCGTTGAAGGTGACCATCGACGCTGCTAAATCGGAGAAGGCTTCAGCAGGTACCTATGTCGTCCATGTGGATGTCTCAACTCTCACCTGGCATCCCACAAACGAAGGTACAAGCACTGCGAAGGTGGCGGTTCTGGTCGTTGGTCTGTCATCGAAAGATAAAATTATCTCTCACACCCTGCAGAGTATGTCCGCCATGACAAAGGGCGCAGCGGATCTTTCGACCTCCAGAAAGAGCGCAGATTTTCTCATTACTAGCCGACTGCCAAGAGGTGCTGACCGCTTGCGCTTTGTCGTACGAGAGATGGACACGGGACGCATGGGCACTGAGGAGATCTCTCTCCGTGAAGCTAGGCAAAATTGACGATCATGTTGACGAAGCGAACCTGAAAGGGAATCGAGACACAGCTATTTGGGAAGGAGTCCGCGACCAAAAGCGCTCACTCTGAACAAAGTTAAGGCGCATTTGCATACTCGCGGCTCCGATGATGCTGTGACAACATGACGAATTGTAAGGTTAGTAGATCAATTTGAATCTGACGATATAACGATCTGAGCTGAAAGTGATTCCAGTAGATGTTTCGTGTATAAGCCCCTAGCTACAAACTTCACGCCATCCCTGATCATCATCAGTAAAACTTGCTCTCCATCTTTATCGATCGAAGTGACCCCATCGACGTCGACGACACAATTCTTGCCAGTCTGACAAATTCGGTTTGAGCGCCAATTTTCGGTCAATTCTTCAATGGAGGATCCAGCCAGACGGCCTTGAAGAATCCATCGTTGCTCTGATGCGTTCTCGGTTACCGTGATTCGTAACATGTTGCTCTTCCTTGCGGTCTGGCCATATCGATGTTTTCTTCACGGAACATACCCGTCAACCTTCCGACAACAAACCCGTGATTTCTCCATTCTGTTTTTGTTTCAACGAGCTTATCAGCGATTGAACAGATTCCCTGCAATTCGCATGCCGAAAATGCAGTCATTTTTTCACGGTAAGCGTAATCCGATAAGCGGAAGATCTGAGAAGTTTACGAGGAAGTATGCCTACAGACTGGCAGTGTGCCAAACCGTTGGCAGGCTAAGTGGTGTTGAGGCTAGGGTCTTGGTGGGCGGGTGATGCCAAGTTTCTGCATCCGAAATTGCAACGTCGGACGCTTCATCCCAAGTTTCGCGGCCGCACCGTTTGGGCCGGCAAATACCCAGTTGGTCTGCTCCAACACCGAGAGAATATGTCTTCTTTCGACCTCTTCGAGAGTCGCGGCGCCATTTGTGTAGCCATTCGTGTCAGGAGATTTAGATTTCAAATCAGCCAATGAAACTTTCAGCACGGGACCCTTCGTTAGGATGACGGCCCGTTCGATAATGTTTTGCAATTCACGAATGTTTCCGGGCCATGAGTAGTTGGACAGAGCGTTCATGGTTTCCGCGGGAATTGTGTCGATCTCCTTCGTCATGTTGCGGGCAAAATGTTGTGCGAAGTGGCGAACAAGAAACGGAATATCTTCTCTTCGCTCTCTGAGCGGAGGAACGAAGATTGGGAATACGTTCAGCCGGTAAAACAGATCAGAGCGGAACTTCTGCTCCTCCACCATTGTGTTCAAATGTCGATTCGTGGCTGCGATGAGTCGAGCATCTGTGCACAGCGTGCGCGAACTGCCTAAGCGTTCATATTCACGTTCCTGCAAAACGCGTAAGAGCTTCGGTTGCAGATCAATAGAAATCTCGCTGATTTCGTCGAGAAATATAGTTCCCTGAGATGCCAATTCGAACCGGCCGATCCGTTGTGCGATAGCCCCTGTAAACGCTCCCTTCTCGTGTCCAAACAACTCGCTCTCAAGCAGGCCGGTAGGAATCGCTGCGCAGTTTAGTTTAACGAACGAATGCCGTCGTCGCAGGCTCAGGTTATGGACAGCTCGAGCAATAAGCTCCTTTCCGCTGCCTGTTTCGCCCTGGATGAGAACAGTAGAATTAGTCGGCGCGACTGCTTCTACTTGGCGCAGTACCTGGCTGAGCGCAGCGCTATTTCCTACGATCTCTTCGAAGTTGAGTTCACTCCGAATCTCATCTTCCAAATAAAGCTTTTCTTGTTTAAGTTGATCCGATAGCTCCGTAATCCGGCGATAAGCAAATGCATTGTCAATTGCGATGGCTACCTGTCCGGCTATCTGTGAGAGAAATTCGACATCGGGCGAGGTAAAAGCATTTTTCTGAAGCCTCACCAAACAGAAAACTCCGAGAGTACTATTGCGCCTGATGAGTGGAAGCAAACAGATGGTCTCCAGCTTGTTTGCTGGGATAGCCCAATTATCAAAGCCAGACCTGCTTAGTTCTTCAAGATCACCGATCCACGGTTTCCCAGAACGAAAGACCTTTCCCGCAAGCGATCGATCGAGTGGGATCGGTACGTCATGACGCAGAATGTCTACTCCACCAGGAAAATCCAACGTGTAGAGTTGAAGTTGATTGTCGGTCGTATCTGGCAAAATAAGCGCTACGCCATCTAAGTGCATGGTTTTGCGAATGCTTGGAGAGATGGATCGAAGAACTTCTCGCGGCTCTAGATTGGACGCAACGCTGTTATTTAAATCGAGGACGAGTTGCAACTTTCTGCGTTCGCTCTCCAGTTGAGCTCGCACGACTTCTGAATGAGAGAAGTTAAGGCAGTCGTCGACTGCCAACGCAACATAGTCTGCAACAAGAGTTAGAAGGTCAACTTCGCTCTTCGGAAATGAGACAGGGCTTCTCCTTGCGAAGCAGAGAACCCCCAGGCGGTGGAGCGCCGTATTAAGAGGAAATGCACAAAGAGACTGGTTCCCCCGCACACGAAAAGACTGGGCGATGCTACGAAACTCAGTTTCATGGAGCAATGAAACAACAATTGGGTGCGGCTGATCAGAAACGATCTGATAGATCTCTGAGCGCCATGTCTCTAGTTCAGAGTCCGCAATGACGGAGCCATCGCGACTGACTACGTTGCATGACAATGCGCCATCGTCGATCAGAACGACGGCAGTCGCATCTGAGTCCACCAGATCGGACAGCAAGGAAGGCAAGAAATTCAGAAGCTGGTTCGGCTCCGAATAAGCCTCCAAGCCACGTAAAGAGCGCAGAAACTCCTCAATCTGCGTGGCTTGCAGACGAATCTCGCCAGAGGGCACACGCTGGGGATGAAAACTTCTCATATTCAGCTGAATGACCTCCTCTTGTTTATGAATGACTCCATAGATGAGTTATCTAGGCTGAAGGTGGCAAAAATTGCACCAACCGAAACACCTCTCATCGAGAATGTCATTCATAATACCGCGCTCGCTTTTGAACTGAGTGCTGCCAACAGCTTGGCAGGCAGACAGTCGGCTGGCATATCGAGGCACTCTTTTTCATTCTAACCAAATTTATTAAGCAAAAAAACTATTCATATCAATTACTTAGAAAGGGTCAGAATGCTGGCGATCTGTGGCTTGTGAGTTGCATATGGCTTTGTCACCGTGGCCAATTTGTTCGTCGAAAATTCGTCGAAATCAGGGTCTTTCAAGTTTTATTTTTGAGGAGGTTCCGGATGCATCTGGAGCAGCGCACTGAAGAACAGCCTAATTTCAGGCTAGACGTCCCGCTGCACGATCTGCTCACAAAACCCGCAGGACCACCTCTCGGTTTGCGACCTGTGGGGGAGCCACAAGTGTTTCCCGCCCCCGTGTTCCCCCAGCACCCCGAACTGATTGGGCCCGTCGATTCTTCTGAGCCGTGGACACCGCCCGAAAAACGGCATTGGACGCCCGGACAGATCTATCACGGAATGCGTGGCTGGCTGTTTCCATACATCCGATCCAGGGTCACCGCCGGCGACTTCCATCCCTTGATCGCATACCTCTTCACCGAATTTAAATGCAATCTCGATTGCCACTACTGCTGGGCCTTCGACAATCAAGTTAAGGGAATGACCGAGGACACGTCCAAGCGATCTGTTGACTGGCTCCATAGTACCGGTTGCCGCGTGCTCGCCTACATGGGCGGCGAGCCGCTACTACGCCCCGATCTCATCCATCGAATCACCTACTACGCCGCCAAAAAAGACTTTTGGATCTACCTGCCGACCAACGCGCGGCTGCTACGCACCGATGTGATCGATAAGCTGGCCGATGCCGGGCTCTCTACGTTTAATATTGCGGTTGATGCCGTCGATTTGAAGCCCGGCCTACCCAAGGCATTGGCGCCGATTCGTAAGCAATTCGACTACTTGATCCGTAAGCAGTATGGATATGGTTATTCCGTCTTCCTCAACATCAATATCTGCCGCAATAACTTGGACGATGTGCGGGAGCTTACGGAGATCGCTCACGAAAACGGCATCGCAACGGACTATCACATTAACGAATCTCCATTGCTTGAGCAGGACGAACACTTCAAGCACGCCGACAATAACGTCACCTACATCACGAAAGACGATTGGCCAGCGGTGGAGGAGACGATTCAATGGCTCACCGAAAAGCAAGACTCCGGTTATCAGATGGTGAACTCGAACGCGCGTCTATGGCAGATGGTGGACTTTATGAAAGGGAATCACTTCCCCTGGAACTGCCGCGCCGGGCAGAACTCCATGATCATTCGCGTCGACGGGACACTCGCTCCTTGCTTCCCGATGTACACCGCAAGTTATGACTGGGGTGTGGTTGGCGATCACAAGTTCGACACAAAGCAACTCGACCATCAGAAAGAAACCTGCCAAACCCACTGTTTTTCCACTCTCAATCACATTCTGGGCTGGTGCTACAACGACCAGCGAGTCATCAAGTATTTCTTCAAGCAACTCTCGCACGGCTTCCAGGGAATGAAGGGGCAGATGTAATCAGCAAAGACTGCTCTCGAGACCTACATCGAACCAATCCGCACAGGTGAGCACAAGGAGACACAATGCCGACTACCGAAGAGATCGTTCAAAAAGACTTCGAAGTGGAAATCCAGGCTCGTATCGATGCTGAAAGGGCACGGCTTCGCGCCGAAGCCGGGCTGGCGCGGATGCGTGAGTTCAAAAAACCGATAGAACGCACCTTCACAGGTCCTGAGCGTGACTACGTAACGATTCTCTTTGGCGGTCTCACATGGAAACACGAGGAGATGATCAAAGCGGTCTTCCACGGTAGTGGCTACCTGTGCGAAAACATCCCCACGCCAGTAGTCGACGACTTCCAGGCTGGAAAAGAGTTTGGGAACAATGGCCAGTGCAATCCGACCTACTTCACTGTGGGAAATCTGGTGCGCCATCTCCAGAAACTCGAACAACAGGGGCAGACGCGACAACAGATCATCGACAACTACGTCTTCTTCACTGCCGGCTCCTGCGGTCCATGCCGCTTCGGCATGTACGAAGCGGAGTATCGATTCGCGCTGCAAAATGCAGGGTTCGACGGTTTTCGTGTTTTACTGTTTCAGCAGACGGACGGCATTAAAGCTGCCAGCGGCGAACCCGGCCTGAAGTTCTCAGTCGATTTTGGTATGGGAATGCTCAACGCTCTCAACCTTGGCGATGTCATCAACGAACTCGTCTATCAGGTACGTCCCTTCGAAGTGAACAAGGGCGAGACTGACCGCGTCATTCGTGAATCGGTGAAAACACTGACTGACACGTTACGTGACCGGAAGCGGTGGCACATCATGGACGCAGCTCCTGCCTGGGCAAAGCCGCACCTCGAAAAGAATAAAAAACTCACAGGAATCAGCTGCACTCTTGGGAAGATCGGTCACAATCTATATGGTAAAGAATATATTGATGCGTTGCACACTTGTCGCGACAGTATCAACGCCATTGAAGTCGATCGATTCAGAGTAAAGCCAGTTATCAAGATCACAGGCGAATTCTGGGCTCAAACAACTGAGGGCGACGGTAACTTCAATATGTTTGCGTTCCTTGAAAAGGAAGGCGCACAAGTACTTGTCGAGCCGATCGCCACTTGGATTGCCTACATGATGTTCGTCGCCAAAGAAGGTGCTAAGGCACGAGCCGACGCCGAAGCTCCTTATCGCGATCCGAAATGGTACGAAGTAAAAAAGCGCGTTGCCAACGATCTCAAGGTGCTGAAAAAGACCAGTGGTTTAAGTGCCGGCAGTGTCATGTGGAACTACTTCTATCACCGCACCATCAAGCATATGGGCGACACGGCGCATCATCTGATTCCACAAAAAGAGCTCTCGCGACTGGCGCACCCTTTCTACCATCAGCTTGCTCGCGGAGGAGAAGGCTACATGGAAGTTGGCAAGAACGTCTACTATACGGTGAATCATCTTTGCCATATGGTGCTGGCGTTGAAGCCGTTCGGTTGCATGCCGTCGACACAATCAGATGGTGTTCAGTCGCGCGTTGTTAATAAATTCAAGGACATGATCTTCCTCCCGATCGAAACCTCCGGCGAGGGGGAAGTAAATGCACACAGTCGCGTGCAAATGGCCCTGGCGGAAGCCAAGTCGAAGGCGCGCGCCGAATTCGACGGAGTGCTACAGAAGACCGGGAGATCCCTTGACGAGTTGCGCGAGTACGTAGACGCGCATCCACACCTGAAGCGAGCGCTCTATAAGGTTCCGCACCACGAAGGTGTCGCTGGAACCGCTGCTCAGTTTGTCTTACATGTAAGCGACCTGATGCAAAAAGACAAGGCGTATCGCCCACGCACAGCAACTCCCACCCCTATTCTGCAAGTTGCATGAAGGAAGCGCCTCGATCTTTCTTGCTAAACATCCCAGTTGATTATTGAGGAGATGGTAATGTCCCAATTCTTGGTTGGTCTGGACGTAGGCTCCACAACTGTTAAAGCTATCGTGGTCGATGCCGCGTCAGACAAAACCATCTGGCAGGACTATCAGCGTCATGAAACACGTCAGCCGGAGAAGGTCCTTGAGTTTCTGCGACGCATGGAAGCAGACACTGGGATCGCCCCTGGAAATACGCGCATCTTCATCACCGGCTCAGGCGGCGGAACGATTGCGGAGATGATCGGTGCAAAGTTTGTACAGGAGGTGCATGCAGTTTCGCTCGCGGTCGAGAAGCTTCATCCCGAGGTGTACTCCGTAATAGAACTCGGAGGACAAGACGCAAAGATCATCGTATTTAAAGACGACGAAGAGACAGGACGTAAAAAAAAGATCCCTTCGATGAACGACAAGTGCGCGGGAGGAACAGGAGCGGTAATCGACAAGATCAACGCGAAGCTCAAAATTCCTGCTGCGGAGCTCTCGAACCAGGGCTACCACAATGTCAAACTGCATAAGGTCGCAGGGAAGTGCGGTGTCTTCGCCGAGACCGACATCAATGGGTTACAAAAGACCGGAACCCCGTCCGATGAGTTGATGGCCTCTCTCTTCGAAGCAATTGTGCTGCAAAACTTAAGCGTGTTGACTCGTGGACATACGCTTCGCCCACACGTTCTCCTACTGGGCGGCCCAAACGGTTTTATCCGCGGTATGCGCGAAGCGTGGCAAGCTAACATCCCACGCATGTGGAAAGAACGCAAGGTCGAAATTCCTGAGGGGACAACCCCTGAGGAACTAATCAAAGTACCTGAAAATGCCCAGTACTTCGCAGCCTTGGGATCCGTCGAGTTTGGCAAAGAAGAAGAGTTGGAAGTCGGCCGCTACTTAGGTACAGAAAAGCTTCTTTACTATATCGACTTCGGGCGCGCTGAGGAGAAGGCAACTTCTGGCGGCAAAGGTCTTGTCGCCGAGGATGCCGAACTTGTCGCCTTCAAGGCGGCTTACACGAAGAAAAAATTTATGCCCGCAGAATTTTATCCAGGACAGGTGATATCTGGTTTCGTCGGAATCGACGGCGGCTCTACCTCGACGAAGGCCGTTGTACTTGGTAAAGATGGAGAGATTCTCTGCAAGACCTACCAACTGTCGAATGGCAACCCAATTCAGGACACCATCGAGATGTTCGAGAAGCTTCGAGAACAAATCGAACCCAAGGGTGCGACGCTCGAGGTGCTAGGTGTCGGCACCACTGGATACGCCAAAGACATTCTTAAGGATGTTCTAAACGCTGACGTTGCGCTCGTTGAGACCGTTGCACATACAGAATCGGCATTGAAGTTCTACGATGATCCGCATGTCATCGTAGATGTCGGGGGGCAGGACATCAAGCTTATCGTCCTGAAGGACGGCCGGGTAAAGGACTTCAAGCTTAACACACAGTGTTCAGCGGGTAATGGATACTTTCTGCAATCGACGGCGGAAGGTTTCGGCAAGAAGGTTGAGGAGTTTGCGGACATCGCCTTCGCAGCCAAATCGATGCCGACCTTCGGCTATGGATGCGCCGTCTTCATGCAGTCAGACATCGTTAACTTCCAACGCCAGGGTTGGAGGTCAGAAGAGATCTTAGCCGGACTCGCCGACGTACTTCCTAAGAACATTTTTCTGTACATCGCGAGCATCCCGAACCTCGCTACCCTCGGATCCCGCTTTGTTCTTCAAGGCGGTACGCAGAATAATCTGGCCGTCGTTAAAGCAGAAGTTGACTTCATCAAGTCGAGCTTCCGCGCCAATGGCAAAGTGCCAGAGATTATCGTGCATGAACACTGTGGCGAATCCGGTGCAATAGGTGCTGCTCAAGAAGCGCTTCGCCTTTGGAACAATGGACGAGAAACCACATTCATTGGCCTCGAGGCGGTCGCAAGAATTCACTATCGAACCACTCGAAACGAAGATACCCGCTGCTACTTCTGTAAGAACAATTGCCTGCGCACCTTCATCGATGTCGACGTAACTGGCGGGGAAAGTACAGAACATACCCATGTTCACGCAACTCCCACAGATCGTCGCGCGACAGCGGAAGAGGTAGCGCATGTCGTTGCGAGCCTCCCGAGCCTCGCACAGATCGAAGCTAACCTTCCTCCAGTCGAGTCACATGGTTCTTGCAGTACTAGTGGCGCGCACAATACTCCTTCCGTCTTCAAGGCTAAAATTGAGCCGTTAGTCCAAATTCAGATCAGTCCCGGATCGAGCAAGGTCGTCGAACTTCCGAAGCCGGTGGAGTTCCAATCGCGCAAAACTAAAGTTCCTTTACGAACCGGAGAGCAGCGACTCATCATTGCGACCTGCGAAAAGGGAACAGTGGAAGATCTGGATGAGATGAAGGACATCAAGGCCGATATTGACAAAATAAAAGCCGTCAACCCAAACTTCGTCGATATTGCCGCCCACGACGTATTCCGTCATCGCGACGTAGAAATCGTCTCCGATTCCGTACCGGCCACAAAAGGTTTGTTCATCTCGAAGGCGACCAAAGAGCGCGCTACGCTGATGGAACATCGGAAAGACTTCCGTGTTGGAATTCCACGTCTCCTCAATACCTACACGTATGCACCGTTCTTTAATGCGTACTTCGCGAGCATTGGGTTGAAGTCGGAAAACATCCTTTACTCCGACTACACAACACCCGAACTTTACCGCGCAGGTGCGAGCCGCGGTGCGATTGATCCTTGCTATCCATCAAAGATCGGCATCGCCCACGTTTACAACCTCCTCGCAACGAAGCACGCCAAAAAGCCGCTCCATGCGATCTGGTTTCCGATGTATGACGTCCTGCATTCGCATCTAGTGAATCTTACGGGCTCCAACGCCTGCCCAACCGTCACCGCAACACCGGAGACAGTCAAAGCCGCGTTTACCAAAGAAAGCGACATCTTTGCCGAAAGTGGTATTAGCTATATGGACCCGATCCTGAACCTTCAGGACGAAAGGCTCTGTGCCGACCAAATGTTTAAGGCATGGGGTCCCATGTTAGGTGTCAGCAGGGAAGAAAATGAGCGAGCCGTTGCCGTTGGTTTCAAGTCTCTGTACGCGTGCGAGGCTGATATTCGCCGCCAGGCGCGTGAAACACTCGATCAGCTCGAACGCGAGGACCGCATCGGCATCGTGATGCTGGGACGCGTCTATCATCACGATCCTGGTCTCAATCACGAGATTATGGAAGAGTTTCAGAAGCTGGGCTATCCTGTTTTCTCGCAAAGCACCTTGCCATTGGACGAAGATTTGCTGGATCGCCTCTTTGGAGAAGAGGTTCGCGCAGGATTGATCACTCATCCGCTGGATATCAGCGATGTTTGGAAGAATCGTTACTCCACCAGCACGAACCACAAAGTCTGGGCTGCCAAGTTCACGGCGCGTCACCCAAATCTCGTCGCGCTTGAGGTATCTAGTTTTAAGTGCGGACACGATGCTCCCATCTACGGAGTAATTGAGGGAATTATCGAACAGTCAGGCACACCCTATTTTTCATTCAAGGACCTTGATGAGAACAAGCCTTCCGGCTCCATCCGCATTCGTGTGGAGACGATCGATTATTTCCTGCGTCGTTACCGCGAAGATATAGTTAAGCGCCGCAGCGTTGAGAAAGATATCGAAAGCCAACTAGCTGCTTTGGAGCAATCGCTTCGAAATCAATCACTGTATACCGGCTCACTTGCGGTGTAGATCGGTAGCCACCATCAAATAACGCAACACTCAAGTGCCAACATGTCCGATAACACATATTATGTATAGTCATGCTGTAGGAGCAAAGCAATAATGTCGTAGCTCTCGTCCATTCAGGTAAAACCAGTCCCTAATTTCAGGTAAAACTGGGACCGGCCTTCTTTGAGACTTTGCACACCCTTTGTAATCGCCAAAGGTGGCAGTATCCGTTGTACTGGATGGCGGAGTAACCTTTGCGCCTTAGTGGCGCATAAACGCTGTATCGGTTGCAGAATTAATTGCATTCAGCAAAGAAACCGTTAGTTACCGCGCTCGGTTGTGGCAATGTCGTTCGTTCTAAGAATTCCTTAGCATTTTCTTCTAAAATGAGTTTGAGGTGTCTGCTGCTTGGGCTTAGCGACTAATTGGAGGACGCCTCCGCAAAGGCTGCTTTAGGCCTCTGCGACCCCTTTTGACGTTTGGTGTAGTGACCCCAAAGAAGAGACAAGACGAAATCAAGCTAAGTAATTGATTAGTGATATACTTACCTTGAGACTGGCATATGAGCAATATGAGAACATTTCGCATAGTAACCGACCCGAAAACACAAAAGGCCGAAACGTATCGCTACTGGCAGAGTCGGTCCATCGCGGAAAGGTTTGCCGCCATTGTCCAGGCCACTGCCGACGCCTACGCTATGGCAGGAAAGAGTTTCGATCCTACGCGTCGAGCTGAAAGAACTTTTACTCGTATCCAACGCTAACGGCGTTGAATATCTTTTTGTAGGAGCCCATGCTGAGCTAAGCGTCTTTTCCCGCAGGAACGTTTGGTATATTGCGTCCACTTGGGCATCGACCATCGACTTTGCCGCTAAGAACAACGTCGGACACGAGATGGCGAATCCATACATCATCCTGTTCATTGCCCAACAGACCAACAAGGATCTCACTATATTCCACAGATAGTGCATAAACCGGATAGGGCTTCGGATACAGGAGGCCCTCGCGAAAGGGCCATCACTGTATTTGCAGCAGGGCAACGGCGTTGCCTGGACAGATGTTATCTCGTGGGATGAGATACTGACCAGCTCGCTGTTACATCTAGTGATTAAAGCTAAGTTCGGTGGCCGAATCCGAATCCAAGGAAATGGCCTCATCTACTACATTTGGCGATTCCCCAATGCATTTGCTGTTCCAGATCCTCCAACAGCCTATTAACGGTATTTGCGGCGGTATTGTGCGGCGGCAATCCAGCTAGCCTGCAGAATGTGGTCCAGTCATTAAGCATGGCAAGAGAGAGTTCATGCAACAGTCGAGCGCCGCATGCGGGATCTGCCGCGGGAAAGCTCACGGAGACCATGCCTTGAGTGATTGCGATCGCTGCGGGTAACGAGCGGATGTTCCGAGCGAAGACCTCCTGCTTCAATGTCCAACTAGCAGGATCAGGCTTTCCTCTTCGGCGGAGTTCTTCCCGCAGGCTGCGGTTTTCAGACTCCACATCATGCAGAGCCTGGAGCACGAGTCGATGGCGTTTCTCCTCTTCGGTGGCCTCTTGTTCGAAGCCCTCCAGCCACTGAATCAGACGCTGCCGGTCCACCTGCCAGCTGCCATTGCGGCTTGCTGAAACCAGAGGCGCCATGAGGCGCAGCGCCGCCCGGCGCTGCAGACCGAAGAGCGACTCGATCTGCGCCCGTTGTAACTCCTCGCAGTCCAGGGTCCGCAGCGCGGTCAGGATCTGCGAAACGCGATGGCGCCAAGTAGAGGAACGGGGCATGGGAGGTCCTATGGATTGAGGAACTTCAAACCACTTCCCTGCTATTTTAGCTCTCCGAATAGCGACACAGTTACGACACACCTGCGGATTTCTGACATCTGAGAATATGACTTTCTCAGATGTCAGCAGACCTTCGTTTTTTGAAAGGGGGAAATAGGTTTGGACAGCCTTCGCACCGTGCTGTCGATGAACGTGCTAACTCTTCTCACAAGGCAATCGCAGTAACGTTGTCGTTGTTCAAAACCGCATGGTAAGGTCTTTGGCGCACCACATCTCCTGTAAATTCTGCATGATATGCTGACGATGATCTATATAAGCTTGTTCACTTTCCACAGGATGTAGACCTGATGGTGCTTCGCTTTCTGCATCTCTCTGATATTCACTTCGGCCAAGAAAAAGATGGCACGTTAATCACGCAGGATTTTGTCCGTGACGAACTTACCAAGGACGTTAAGAAATTGGCGGCCCATAGAGGACCTGCATCGCGCGTTATCGTCACGGGAGACGTGGCATATTCCGGAAAATCTGATGAGTACGATCGAGCGACAGCATGGTTGGAAAAACTCACCGCCGCATGCGGTCTCGGCGACACGCATGTAAGTACCATCCCTGGCAATCATGATTGCGATCTAAGTGCCATTTCAAATCAAGCGAAGATGCTCCAGGCACAGTTTCGTTTGAAGGGGCCGGATCAAGTCAGAGCCGATCTCCACGCAATTTATGAGGATGGCGAGGCCGCAAACCCATTTCTGCCCAAACTGCAGCAATATCGAACTTTTGCTGGTGGCTACGGGTGTGACTTCGAATCACACCGTCGCCCGTTCTGGACGCGGTACTTCGACCTTCCCGGAGGAATTCGGCTTAAGTTCATCGGACTGACCAGCGTTCAGGTCAGCGACAAAGACGACAAGCCAGGCAACATTATTTTAGGCAACGTGCAATATACGATCGCCGAAGAAGATAACGTGGTGAATATCGTTCTTGTTCATCACCCACTCGATTGGTTCATTGATAAAGACGCCGCTCAGGAACACCTTCACAATAATGCTCGGGTCATTATGGTTGGTCATGAGCATACGCTGAATATCCAAAAGATTTCGGATGCCTTTTCCGGTAAAGAATGGCTTGTCATCCATGCCGGCGCTACAAATCCGCCAGACAAGGAATACAGTTATCAATACAACTGGCTGGAGTTCTCGTGTCTAGAGAAGAACAAGCAACCGCATCTCGTCGTTGAGATTTTTCCGCGCACATGGGTGCAACAGAAGGTCCAGTTCGATGCAGACCGGACGCGTCTGGGTGGCGCCGGCGAATCCGTTAAGATCGAGATACCGTGCCCGCATCTGCAGATCATCGCCGAGCCTCAACAAGCAGACGTGGCGCGCTCAGCGACTGAGGAAAGAGCATCACAATCGGTCACGCCGACGGTGCAGGTACAAGGCAGGTCAACCATGAGCAACGACGGCGGCTTCGACCGCCTTAGATATTTCTTCTGGCGATATCTCGACTGGCGACAGCGACTTCAAGTTCTCGTGCAGGTCGACGCTCTTCCTGAGACCGCAGATGAACCGTTGCCTCAAACCATGGAACGTATAGCCTTGGAAGCGGCTGCCAGGGATGGCGCCAAGTTATTTGAATTATGGCAAGCTGTTATGCCTTTAATTCCCGAAGAGAAACGTGGTCCAAATCCTTTTGCACCCAAGAAGAGTTAGGTAGGCTTTCATGCTAGACAAAGGCTTCGAATTTATCCGAGTTGCGGACCTTCAACCAAGCAGTAAAAAAGTAAAGTTGCGCATTAAATCGGCTTCCGATCTTCTCAAATGGCTTGCTGCGGACGAAGCGAAAGGCGAACTTCTCCCCCTCATCCAGGGTGTCATAACCGGTTTCGATAGTGGAGTGTTCAACCAAGATTCTACCGTTGTAATAGCCATCCTTAAATCCATCAAGGACGAGGATACCGCTTTCCCGGTCGACCTCAAAGAGAACGCTCTTGAACTGCGGGCCGTGGCCGCTATTGCTATTGGAGAGTTGCTGGAAAAATTGACAACGGTGCCCTCTAGCAAGCGGGCGCTCTTGGCGGGACTTGCAATATCTGCTGCGGAATTGATTCCAGCATCGACGGAGCAACATGTTAGGTGGATGCAAGATACACTTCGCGCTTCGGCGCGGAAAGGCTTGGCACTGCAGGCTATTCAACGGCGGAAACGCGCGACGCCGTTGCTCGATGAATTTGGTGAATTCGAATTATCCGAAGACGCTGCAACTGATAACTCCGCAGTAACTGAACTACTGCCGGTGCTGAAATCCGCTCTACGGGAGGCGAAGGCGCAGGCCATTGTCGATCGTGAGGAAATTGAGACGCTCTGGTGGATGTTCGGCGCATTTTCCGAAATAGAACAAAAGCCGTTCTCGAAAGTAGAACCTGCTGCTGTCGCGGCCCTTGCTGCGGGTCGTGAATTAGCCCAACGGTCGTTGATACCACCGTCATCAGCTGCGCCTGCGATGATCGAGAGAATGGTGGGATCGGACCGCAAGCCTGAGACATTGGCACCGGCGACCCTGCAGGATATCGCGTCCAAATGGCCTTCGTCGTCGCGAGCGTCTTTTGTTTCCGCACAGGAAAAGGCCAACGCGATCATCTCACGTTGCCCCTCATTGTTTCCAGTCTCCTGGGCGTGCCGGCGACTTCAGGACTCGGGCGATTTCGGCAAAGATTTTGCTTTAACGACAGGCATCACGGCGGATGTTTCTCTTTCCCCCGCTGAGTGGGGGGCGCAAGTATTTCGCGAAGCCATACTCTCGCGGTTCCTAACAGGCGTCGAGGAGAGCTAAGCAAACCGTTATGACAGGCGCCTGCGAAAAAGCTAATTGCACAGTTGCCACCACTGGAACATGTTTGATCTCTAATCCAGATCCGCTGAGTTGTCCTCATTTTCGCTCTGGGAGCACTGCCGTTGAGATGCCTGCGGTGGTTCCACAGGAAGAAACGACGGAAAGTATAAGAGACGATCAAACCGTTCCCATCATTGCTGTCGGGAGAAGATTTCATCAGGGGATCGAACTCGGCGCAGATGACGCCGTTGAGATTATGTGCGCTCGGTACACGCACCTTATCGGCGTTCTGGGTTCGACGGATGCTGGTAAAACCTGCTTGCTTTCGTCGTTGTATCTCATGGCTACTGATGGCATGCTGCCTGCCAGCTATCAGTTTGCCGGGAGCCTTACACTTCAGGCTTTCGAAGATCGGGCTAGGGGGCTGCGAAAATGGGAAAAAGGAGCTTTGCCATCTCAGCTGGTCGACCACACGGTTCTAGCACATCCCCGCCAGCCAAGTCTGCTGCATCTCGCAATTCAGGAGAAGACAACAAATCGGCGTAGGGTCGATCTGTTGTTGACCGATTTGCCAGGGGAGTGGACGGACAATCTGGTTTTGCGCGCTGCCGTCGCACCTTCGTTCGAATTCCTACGCCGAGCGGACGGCATCATCATCGTCGTGGATGGTAAATTGCTCGTATCCGACCGACAATTTGTAGAAGTACAGCGTGTCCGCCAATTCATCGAACGACTTTCGACCAATGTCGGAATCGGTCGTCATGTGCCGTTTGTACTTCTTGTAAGTAAGTCGGATGAGATCGCGATGCAGATGCCGGCCGGTGCGATAGAGCTGAAAGAATATATCGAGAGCCTGGGGTACAGGGCGAGGGTTGTTTCTGCGGCTGCCTTTTCAAGGACACCCAAGGAAGTTAAGAGTGGAACCGGCGTTTTTGAAGCAATCGAGATTTTGATTAACAGTAAATCGATCGCCCAGGACGGTTCAATTCATCCCGCCACATCTCCAGACCGTTCCTTTCAGAGATTCAAATCGTGAGCATTGACATTCAAGCACCTCTTCGATCCGTTCTCCTCATTGGCGTGCCAGACGCTGGCAAGAGCAACTTTGTGTTTCGGCTGTGGCTAATGCTTCATGCCGGCACGGGAATGCTGTCCAGCGACGGCCTGCCTGCCGATCTGGACTATCTCAACGGTGGAGGAAGTCACCTTTTGCAAGGTGAGTTCGCTCCGCGAACATCACGAGAAGTGCATGATCAGACTGAAATTCCCGTCAGAAACACGGCCGCAGGAAGTGATTTTAAGGGAACCCTTGTTGTTCCGGACCTTCCTGGAGAGCAGATCCTGTCAGTGTATCGGAACCGCCAATGGTCTGAAGACTGGGAAAACAAAATCAGGGAAGGCTGCGGCTGCCTTCTGTTGATCAGGGTAGATTCCAAGGAGCTTATCGTTCAGCTCGATTGGATGTCAGCTGCAAGCCACTTCGGCGGCCCAGTGCCGGATACAGCGCCGGAAAAGGACGAGGAAGGAAAAGACAAGCCGCCGACGCAAGTCGTGCTAGTCGATTGGCTCCAATTCTTACGAAAGGCTTTCACGCAAAAGGTTGGAGGAACATATAGGCCCCGGATCGGTATCGTGGTGTCAGCTTGGGACTTGGTACCTGAAGATCAAAAAGGTGATGGACCTGCAAAGTGGGTGGAGGACAATCTTCCGCTCTTGTCACAGTATGTCAGTGCGAACTACGGAGATTTCGATTTTGAATATTTCGGCGTTTCCGTGACCGAAGGCGATTTCGATGCTGATCCTGACTTCAAGGCTGAATACATCCGCCGCGATCCTCGCAAAGCGGGCGAAGTCGTGCATTCGCTTTCTGGTGAGATCGAAACAACGCATGACGTGACGTTGCCGGTGGCTTGGGCTTTGGGGCTTCCAATGACTGCCGCGACCGGGAGCGCTATCCGGCCGTGACTTCAGCTCATGCCCATCAACTCCTTCACGGTTATCGCAGTGGTCATGGGCAGATCGCTGCCAGTATCAAGCTGCCCGGCCGTGATTCAGAACTGATCACACGGTTGAGCGATCTTTCAGGAAGCCTTTCGTCCGGGCTGCAGATAGAGCCATACCTGACTGTGTATCCGCTTCCCAGTCGGCATTTTTTTGCGCTTGCCCGCACATGGCCTGACGTGGAAGCGCCCCGCGCAGGTTGCGTCCTAACACACACGCTGCTCATTCCGACAGAAGTCTGGGCAACGCTGCATGATGTGCGCTCGTTAAACCGCCTTTTTCGCAATCCACACATCAGTCCCGAATATAGCTTCACCGATTCCGTTGACTTACGGGCTCGATCGGGCGACGCCTCACCAAGCGATCTCAGGCTTGATCTTCCGCGCGCGCGATCTTTCGTGTCGCGCTACTTCGGCCAGGGTTTGCGGCCGATCGTGTGGTTCAATGCCAGCGACCCGGAAGAATATCTCTGGAGACTTCTCGAACATCTCTGGCCCAAG
Source organism: Tunturiibacter lichenicola (assembly GCF_051013355.1). GTDB lineage: Bacteria > Acidobacteriota > Terriglobia > Terriglobales > Acidobacteriaceae > Edaphobacter > Edaphobacter lichenicola_F. The sequence goes on from NZ_CP132944.1 coordinate 5,188,979, forward strand.
TTGCGCAGCTCATTCTCGTCATGTACATTCAGCCTCCAGCAGAGGGTTCTGCACGATCGTCCGTTCGACCTGCTTTTTGCGCCTTCGATCGTGTACGCTCGTTTCACGAAGCTACCCCCCGATCAACTGATCGAACCGACGGCGGAACGAAAGGGTGGCGATGTTGAGCCCTGGTCGGAGTACTGGGCGAAGGCTTTTTTTTCGGCAGATCCCGGCCTTCCTACGAACGAAAGCGAATTGCCGATCTGGTCGGAACTGAGTGAAGACCCCACCGCCGTGCGGAAGTTGTCGCTCGTGCAGGAGCTACGCCTTCGCGCAATGCAATCTCCAACGGCCGGGGTAGGAGCGATGGACGTCGTCGAGTCGCTTGCCCATGACTCTGCGGCGGCCGTGCCTCTCAAGCAGCTCATCGTTAGGGACGCAATCGATGCGACGATCGCGGCGACCTCGGCTGAGGACGCCCTGACATCACTCAAATTGATCGAGGATCGCTTGCATCGAGAGTCCTTCCGGAATATCGCGGCTAATTTTTATCAGCCCCTTAGTCACGCAGCTTCAAAGGTGACTTTACGGGATCCGGAAACGGCGATGAAGCTAAGCGCATCTTGGCTCGTAGATCGACATATAGAAACGAGGAGTGCCTTTGCTGATGGAATTCTCGAAGGTCTAATCAACGCGGCGAATTCATTCCCCTCCCGATTGGAGGGTCTGCGTTTCCATCCTGATATCGCTGTCGAGTTATTGCGGTTACACCCTGATTTTGCTTCAAAATATCTCGAAATTGGTGGAGAAACCGCGCCGCGCGTACTCGCAAGCTGGCTCTCCACAAATATCGATTTGGCAACTCTTAAGCAGGTCCGGCGGTCGCTCATCCCGTCGCTGAAGACTTACGATCCGGAATTGTTCCCTGCTCTTCTCCGCGACGTGTCTGACGTTGAAGCAATAGCAACACTGGACGCCCTTTCCAAAAGCAGCCTTGGTTTCGCTGATCAAAATATGCGACGGGTCGTCGCGGATCGAATCTCTCTGATCCACCCGCAATTGGTACGAACTTGGGGCTCGAAAACACGCCTCTGGTCACCTAGCACGGCGTTCATTGTCGCCTCGGCTTATGGTCACAGCAAACAAGGATTTGAAGAACTTCTTCAGGGGCACGAATTCACGGGCGATCGACAAGCCGAAGTGTTGGCCGCTATGTTGTGTTCTCAAGATTTCGGCGACCCATACTGGCTGCGTGAACTCATGTCGCATGATGCCAGAATTCTAACTACCTTGCTCCTGAACAAAGGTAAAAGCTCCGACGATATAGAGTGCGCTTTGTCGAAAGTGCTCAGCGAAGTTTCCGATCTTTTCCTTGCGAGCTCAGATGAGCTTCTTTCATCGATCTGGGACTTCGAAGGAAGACCAGTTTTCCGACAACTGGCTGATGCTGCCGCCCGTAGCGCCGTTGCTTCATACATAGCTGAAGGCAGGGACACGACTGTAGTCAGGGAAGTCCTCGCTAATCCTATCTCGACGCGATGGCTGGAAAGCATCTCGGCTTCTCAATTAGGGGCTCTTCTCGTACGAAGCTGCAACGGCGGAACGGCCTTTGTCGAAAGAGCCCTGAAATGGATTTCGGAGGCTCCTAACGCCTTATATGCGAGAAGACCCTCAGTCCTGCCTGAGTTGTGCGATGTCTTGTTATCACGCGTCAGGCAATTTGGCCCCCCGGACGCGCAATATCCATTGATTCAAATCGTGCGCAGGGCGGCCGTGTTACCGGGCTTCGAGCTAAAGCAAGTTTTAGCGGCGAAGATGCTCCGATTCTGTTTGGACAACGTGCACCTTTCGCTAAGCGCTCTTGTTGCCGAAACATTTCCGAATGTCTATATGGAAGCGATCAAAGAGAATGACCGTCGACCGTCTTTCTTCGCCAGCCTTTTCGCGGCCTACGACTGGGACAAGGGAAAAGACCTGAGGATCACCCTCATCGACTCCTTCCTTCGATCTGAATGGGCTCCCGGTGATCTCGCCATTGCAGCAAGCAGGGCAGGAATTCTCCGGAAGATTTTCAAACGGCTCTCGCGTAAACAGGGCGGGGATAATTACATTCGGGCCACGCATGCGGACCTAGCCCAACGAAAGAGTTCTGACATTATAACTGTGCGCAATGATTTTGAGCTCTTGATGAAAGACCCGGATTTCTACGAAGAATGGGACTGAATGACGTGTCGACCCTTCAGACGTCCCCCGTTCTATAGAGCAGCGCTTCCCCAGGAAATCATTACCGCTATCCAGAATATCGAGACTTCAACTGATCAATGCTTTGATTCTCTGGCGATTCTGAAGACTCAGGCCAACCTAACAATTTGGTCGTTGCTCAGCATGTCATCGTGGAAAACACCGAAAACGAGTTGAACGGACAGAGCCCTGGCAATCACGATTTCACCGCTCTGATGATCAACGCTTCAAGGGCACAAACAACCGCCATTCATTCGGTAGCGCCCGTTCCTCGTTCAGGAAAAACCGGAAAGCTCTTAAGAAAGAGACCATCAACGACTCTGTCCTTTCCAAATACTCATCTCAGGAAAGTGCTGTGGTTCTTTTCCGCGCAAAATATAGCAACTCGTTTCATTTTGCTTTGAGTTTGCCGATCAGAAAATTCGCTCCAGAGTGCAACATAACCCAATAATGATCATCAAATTCGATTCCTTGGACCATCTGAGCCCCTGTAGGCATTTCAAGCTGACCAGGTGTTGCCCGCGCAATACGATCAGACTTCGCCAGATCAACCCTCACACCTCCAGATTCGTTCCATATACTTATTGCAGAATCGGAAACTACCGACGCTGTACCGACGACAGTGCACGTTTCCATTTGGTTCATGAAGTAATTGGCCTGTACCTTAACCTTTTCTGATTCCCAATTACGAACGTTGTTCAATAATTCCTGTACTCCTACCACCGCCATCCAGATCTCCCTTTATGTCTGTCCTTTGGATAAATCTACCACGCCAACTTTACAGAATATTCGAGCGCATTTTGCCGACTTTTACCCACGGCGGCTAATGACCCTCCATCGTCTTGATCGACGTCTTGAGTTACCTCAAAATCATTACTTTCAGCCGGCTTCCTGACCTCCTGACCTATCACAATCCGAGACTCGCAGCCGCATTCTTGCGCCACATCTCCCCATCCCGAATGTATCGCCGCAACATGGCCAGAGAACGGTGGCCTGTCTGCTTCATGATGGCGAGCTCTGTAGCTCCATTCATCGCAGCCTGGGTAGCCAAGCCGGAACGCAAGCTGTGCCCTGCCAGAGTTGAAGGGTCATATCCCGCCCGCTCTGCGGCCCGCTTAACGATGAGACCGATCGAGTCCTTATGCAGCGATGAGTTCCCTACCCGACCGTGTCTGGATACCTCTCGAAAGAGCGCTCCAGTCTCGATCTCCGCCGTTGAGAGCCACTCACGAAGCGATCGTACCGGACAGGTATCTGGATTCGAACCTCGAGGAATTCCAATCTTGCGCCCTTGTCCCTCCTGGTCTGTTTTCGAATGCCGCAAGGTAATGATCAGCCCGTCTTCCGTGAAGCTGGCATCCTCGACCGCAAGTCGCGCAACCTCCGATCGCCGGAAGCCACCCGCATAACCTACAAGCAGGAGAGCACGATCCCTTATACCGATCAGCCCCGCGGGGAGATGATCGACGATCTTCCGCAGATCTTTCGTTAGAAGCGGCGTTTTGCACTTCTGCGCCGTTCCGATGGTTCTCCGGATCCCCTTCAGCGTCTCACTCACGGCGAGATGACGGGTGGTCGCCGGCGTTTCGAGGCCGGCAGACTGATGGGCCTTGGTGATCGAGGTCAACCGACGGGTGATGGTTCCGGCCGCGCGGCAAGAGGCCAGGTCGGTGATGTAGAGCGCCACGGTGGTCGGCTCTGCCGGTAGCGCGGACATCTGGCGGTTCCCGCACCAGGATTCGAAGTGGGCCCAGTCGGAACGGTAGGCCCTGAGCGTCGCCGGCGCCTTAGCCGCCCGGACAAAATCCTCGACCCGCTGCACCAGCGCTGTCATCTCTGCGGCCAGTGGCAGCACGGCGAGCTCGGACATCGGCACGGACCTCCAGGAAAAGCGGATGAAGCTGCAACCATCTTAACGCTGATCGGAAAGCTCGGGCGGAACTGTAGCATCTGAGAACTTCTGCTCTCAGGACCAAATTTACACGGGCCACATTCTGTTTCGAGTTGCTCTACTGGTCTTCTGGTTTTGGCGGCAACTTTGGAGCCGAGTCGAGAAACCTTTGAAAGTCATCGCATCTCTCCTGTGGCGCTTCCCGCCCCCGCTCTGCCGGTGCAAGTCGAGACCACTGTGCTGCAAGTTCGACTAAAGATGCAAGTTTTCTGTTAGTCAAGAGGAGTGAATTTGATTGTGGTTTGCACTATACGCCTGAATCGTACCCGCTCAATGAGCATTGGTGACAGCCGAGTTCAGCACTTGTACCTCACGCCACAACTTATTTATCCGAACAATTCGGACAACCGTTGCGAGTAGGGCGAGTCACGCATTGAGACAGGTCAATTATTGACCTCATTCTAGAAAGTCCGGGCAAGCTGACGGGGGTGGATGCAGGTTTTACGGGCTATTGAGGTACATGAAGATCCAATTTGAGGCTATGGGCCAAGGCGTTAGTGGGGGCCGCGTCGGAAGCTGTCACTGTAAGCACGTAGTCGCCGGGCGATGTACCGAGGGGCAACCTGCCACTGCAGCCTTGCAGGCTGATGCCGAATGAGGCTATGGCCAACAGCAGCAGAAGACGTTTGCTGCGTTGGTGGAAGCAGTGCGGAGCCTCGATGGAGATACCGCACAGCAGAAAAATGGGCAGGAGCAGACCGGAGAGAACGGCTGCGTTGTGCTCGCGTGATTGTTGGCCGGAAGAGTTGCTGCTGACCTGTTTGCCGTAGCGGAAGACCGAGCTGGTGCTGACGGTCAGTTTCATCGTCTGGGGGCCGCTGGAGAGCGGGTGGGTAGTGGATTGCTCGAAGACGCACTCTGCATAGAGTGGCGCCGGAGAGCATGTGAGATTGACGGCGCGGGGGAATCCGCCGGATGGAGTCACGGTGACGTAAATAACCTGAAAATCGTTGCCGGGAATCGTGAGTGATGTAGTGGAGGCGGTGAGGGCGAAGTCGAATGTGTTGACTACCTCGGAGACGACTGCGGACGTGGTGGGAGCGAAGCTTCCGGACGAGTTGAGCGTCGCAGCTACTTGATGGGTGCCTGCGGTGAGCGTGGTTGTGGTGAAGGACGCGACGCCCGCGACTAGAGGAGCGGTGCCGAGAATTCCCGATTGATCCGAGAAGGTGATAGTGCCGGTGGGTGTTTGATTGGGAGGGTTTGAGACCGTGGTTGCGATCATGGAGACGCTCTGACCCGCAGTCGCTGGGTTTGGTGAGATGCTGAGGCCGATGCTGGTGGGGATGGCGGTGACGACCTCAACGACTGTGTTGGAGACGCTGGTGTTGTAGTCTGAGGAGCCGCTGTAGATTGCTGTGATGGGATGAGTGCCGGTGAGGAGGGCGGAGGTACTGAAGCTGGCTACTCCGTTTGTCCCGATAGGAACAGCGCCCAGCGTATTCGCTCCATCTTTAAAGGTGACAATTCCGTTGAACGGAATTCCAGTTTGCGATCCGGAGACGGTTGCCGTGAGCATCACGGATTGTCCAGGAATCGCGGCATTGGGCGAGGCAGTGAGTGTGGATGTTGTATCTGTTCCAAGCACTGTCTCGACGATTGCGTTCGAGGTGCTTGCGGCGTACTCGGTGCTGCCTCCGTAGATCGCAGTGATGTTGTAGATGCCGGCGTGAAGGGTGCTGACTGTGGCGCGGGCGGTTCCGTTGGAGGCCAGTGGCACGGGTGCCAGTATTGTTCCATTTGCCATGAAGTTCACGTTGCCGGCTGGGGTGGTGAACTCGGAGCTTACGGTTGCGGTCATTGTGATCGCCTGCAGTGGCCGCGCGGGATTTGGGCTGACGGTGCTGAGGACGGTTGTGGTGGGCGGCCCGGTAATGATCTCTGTGACGACGTTGGAGATTGAGTCTTCGAAGTTGAAATCGCCGGAATAAGTTGCAGTGATGGGGTGAGTGCCGACGAAGAGGAAGGATGTGGAGAAGGTGGCTACGCCGCTGGTGTTTAGGGGAGTGGTGCCGAGAACGGTTGTGCCGTCGAGGAACGTGACAACTCCTGTGGGCATGTTGCAGTTGCCGCCTGTGACCGTGGCGGTAAAGGTCACGTTGGATTGGCCGGGCGCGGTTTGAGGAGATCCGGCAAGCGTGATGGGCGGATGGGGATGGACCTCGTACACGCCCATATCAATCGTGCCGCAGACCGTGCGTGCTCTTCCATCCAGATCGGCGGATGGAAGGAGTGGCGCGTTGATATCACCGGCGGCAACGACCGGCGATGTCGGCTGAGTGTGGAAGTCGTCCGAGACATTAAGGACAAGCGGATCGACCGAGAGGTTGGCGGAGCCGAGAGTACAGCCACCCGATTGAAACTGACCAGTGTTGAAGATGTCATTGTGGCTGATGGTGATTGGGGAGGATTGGGCTTCAGGGTCAACACAGGAAAGGCCTGCACCTAGTTCAGGAATATTAGACGGCCCTAGGTTGTTAACGAAAATGTTATTCGCGATAGTTGATTGTGCGAAGGTCAGAAGGAGTTCCTGCCCCGCTCCGTAGATTGTGTTGTCGACCTCCGTGACTGAGGGGTATGGTGCGGCGAATGTCCCCGTCAAGTACACCTGAACTGGAGCACGTCCAGTAAGGCTGACATTTCCGTAGAAAAGGTTCTGTTTCAGCACCAAGTTGCTTACGGGAGGAAGTACATTTTCGCAGAAGCCGGGAGAGAACGTGGCGTGGTTGTTGCGAATGATGTTGTTTTGCAAAACAACCTGAGTGCCGGAGGAAATGGTCACTCCTGCACCGCAGACCCCGCCGGCGGCGGTGTTTTCGTTGAGAATATTGTCCTCGATCGTGTTCCCGAAGACTTGAACAGTCCCGGCCTGATCGATGGCAAGGCCTGTTCCAGACACCTCGCCTCCGTAGCTTGAGTGGCAAAGAACGTCCGTGGGTGTATTGGGGTAGGTATTTTGTTTGATGTCGTTGCCTTGTATGAGCGGGCTTGCGAGATGGACGACATGGACGCCACAACCGATGTTGTTAGTGATGACATTATTTGTGATTTGCGGCGAGGCATTTGAAATGAAGATTCCGCCGGCGCCGAGTCCGGAACTCACGCTGGCGTGACCGTTCTGTATAGTGAAACCGTTCAGGATCGAGGCAGCGGGCTCATTTGTTTCGAAGCTGACGACCGGACCGTCGGTAGAGCCGTTGATTATCGTTGAAGCAACTGAGGCGTCAGAAAAGGCTTCGGCTCCGGTGGTAAGAACGATGGCTTTGCCCTTGAAGTCGATGTTCTCGTTGTAGGTGCCTGGCGAGACGAGAACCGTGTCGTCATTCTGGGCGGCGTTGATTGCTGCCTGGATGGTGGGCTGATCGGCCGGGACATGGATCGTCTGTTGAGCGTCTGCTGACGACAGAAACGCGGCCATGACGCTAAGGATAGGGACAAGATAGATAGTGCGGTGGGACCGGGTCATTGTGAACTCTCTTAGGCGTTGCTACGGCACTGGTGAATCCAACTACAGGCTCCGTGAAAAAGGAAAGTACGATCAATGGAAGCGATACGCCATTCGAACACTGAGACGCGAGGGCTTAGATCGTTGGGCGTGATACCGTTCCACTGCTGGAACTCATAACCCACCCCGAACCCGCCAGCCTACATCGTTCAAGCAAAGTTCGCGGCGGACTATTCTCAAGATGGCGAGGAATGAGAAGAAAGTTGAAGTTCATCCGGAAGGAAGAAAATCTTGAATTTGATTGCGATTATGTCAAGGGTAACCCTCTATAAGGACGTTCATTCATAAAGAGGAGATTCTCCGCCACATCTACCCTACTGAGAACATTTTTCTTACCAATTCCCGACAGTTGGTCACAATATTGATTTCGTTGATTGAGCTTCATTCCGGAGTAGCGGCTCGGAGAACCCCTGCCCATGCGGTCATGTTGCAAAGGCAAGGTTTGCGTTCAGGTACAAAGTAGCGCAGACAATTGCGTCTGCGCCAATTCCGCGCGGCGGAGTCGCATGGGTGCCGGGGGAAGCCTATTGAGGAGCTATTCGCGTTCCGCAAACCGGCACCTCCGGCCTCCGAGACAATGGACCCAGGCAGACGCCCCGCTTGAGGTGCTAATGCCGAGTTTGTTCATCTAGAAGAGAATTTTGACAGAAATTTGAACTGAACGAGGACCGCCTTGCTGGTAAAGAGAGCCGTCCGAGCCGAAGCTCTGGTTTAGCATTTCGGTCGTCTGCCCGAAAAGTGCATGGCTGAGCGATGGATCGATGTATCCGAAGTTGGGGTGATTCAGGACGTTGAACGCATCGACCTGGAACTGAAACGCGACGCGTTCGTAGATCGGCATCTCTCGTCGTAAAGCGAGGTTTGCCTGCACAGCGTTGAAACCGCGCACAAAGTTTCGGGGGGCGTTACCTGGATCAGTACCATCGGGAAGGATGAAGGCCGGATTTGTTGAGGTTGGCCCTCCGTTGAGGATTCGTCCGCCGGGAAATTGTGAGTTGTAGGAGTAAAGCGGACGATTGGGTACCAGGTCTACTCCGTTGTAGTATCTGTCTCCCGTGGCAGGGTCGGAGAATAGGTTTCCGAGAAGTGTCACTGGAAAGGCGGTTCGTGCGATGAGTCTTCCGTCGACAACCCAGCTTCCAAGGACATATTTCATCAAGCGGCTCTTCATGGGCCTGGGGAGTTCCCAGGAGAGCGCCGCCTCGACATTGTGGCGGACATCGAGGTCGGAGTTTCCATAGGTCAATGGATAGAGGGGATCGGTCGATCCGTAGTCCAGGGTGTGCGCCCAGGTGTAGGAAGCCAGCGCTTGAATGCCCGGGGAGATGGATCGCTGGAACTTCATTTGCAGTGCCTGATAGTTGGAGGTTAAGCCGCTCGGAAAGAAAGAGACATCTCCGAAGCTGGGGTTGAGCTGGCTGATATCTTTGCGTTGCTCCTGCAGGAGCCGTTCGCCGTGCGCTCCAACGTAGGAGATGGTGAGTGCCTGGCTTTTGCCGAGAGCTTTCTCCAGGCCGACGTTCCATTGCGTGCTGTAAGGAAGCTGGAGGTGGGAGGGGAATGCAAAGACAAGTGAATGAGCGGAGGCAGGCCCCGGTAAGTTAGAGAGATCGAGCTGCGCAGAGGTGACGGGAACGGGAGCATTTTCGTAGTACGAAGTGGTGGTGAAGCCGACGCCGCTGAAGGCGCCCAGTGCGGGGTGATTGGCGGTGTCGAAGAAGACTCCCGCGCCAGCACGGAGGATCAACTCTCCGCCGGGCTCACTCTTGATCATCCAGGCTGCGCCGAAGCGGGGCGCGAGATTGAACCAGTTGGCGTGCCAAAGTGGAGTCCCTCTGGGTGCGAGGCTGAGCGTGGTGGGAGAATCGATGCTGCCGCGAGTGGTGTATGCGTTTGTTCCGTGGCTTCCATGTGGAGGCGGATCAACCTCCCAACGCAGGCCCATGGATAGAGTGAGCGCACTGGATACGTGCCACTCGTCCTGAGCAAAGGCGGAGAACTCGTTGAGGACTGGGCTTCCCGGGGCGCTTTTGCTGATCACGATGTCGGAGGCGAGGGTAGCAACCACCGACTGTGGGGTGAAAAAATCAGCTTGAACGGACACAGCCGCTGGTGTCAGGGTGGAGGCTATGTGCCGGTTGTCGATGCCGAATTTAAATAGATGGTTCGACTTCTGCAGATTGAAGGTATCTCGAAAGTTCCATTGACGGAGAAGGCTGCTGGTGCTGTTGCTATTCTCTTCGCTGTCGCCAATGCCGGGAATATGAATGAAGACGTCCGCACGGCTCGGGCCAGCTGTCTCGGGGATGCCGAGAGCGTTGTTGAGGCTGTACATATAAGGAAAAGGCGTCGAACTTAGGTCGGTGTACACGCTCGAGCTGTTTTCTGCCACCCCGAATCTAAAATCGTTGCTTTTGGTTGTGGATAGCTGCGAGGTTGCTCCGAGTGTGAAGGTCTGGGTATGAACACGGCTTGTCGTATAGGAGGAGAGCTGCTGCAGTGTCTGGCTAGAGCTCGGGGTATCTCCATATCGAAAAAATAAAGAGAGCCAAGGTGAAACGGTGTGGTCGATTCGAAGGCTTGTGGAATCGACACGTGCGGGGAGTGAACAACAGTAGATTACTAACGGGCTTAGCACGCTGGATCCATTATTAAAGCTAGCGCCAGCGCCGAGGAAATTGAACACCCCATTGTAGAGAGGTGCCGAAGCGTCGCGAATAGCTCTGGATGGCACATAAATAAGATTGGCCGGCGTCGGTTGAGATAGAAGAAGACCTTCGTACGAAGCAAAGATGAACGTCTTGTCGTGCCCATAGAAGCTTCCTGGAAGAACGATAGGAGCTCCGATAGTTCCTCCAAAGTCGTTTTGGCTAAACCTCGGCGGAGGGGGAATGTATGGAGTGAACCCTAAAAAGGAATTGTATTTGGGGAAGAGATAGGCAGCGAACCAATCGGGAGCATCTACCGCATTGTCTCGCCAATAGGTGTAGAGACTTCCATGAACGGCGCTCGTTCCGGAGCGAGTTAGAAACGTGAACTGTCCGCCGGGTGTGCGGCCATACTCTGCGGAGTACGAGGAGCTGAGGACACGAAACTCCTGGAGAGCGTCGATCGATACCAGACTCTGACTTGTCCCGAGGGCCGTCGCCCCTGCGCTCGATCCGGAGGTAGTGATTCTTGAAGAGCCGTTGGTTAAACCTAAGTTGATGTTGGCTGAGACTCCGTCGACAAAGAAGGAATTTGATGATGGACGTTGCCCGTTTACGCTGAAGTCTCCTGGTGTTGCGGTACCTTGAGCGGCCGCCTGCGGGCTTTGCGTCACTACGCCCGGAGTCATGGAGATCAGGTCCTGAAAGCTTCTGCCGTTCAGGGGAATGTTGTTGACGAACTTTCGATCGACGAGGGTGCTGACGGCTGCATCCGTGGTGTTGAGGGTAAGGCCACTGGCATCGACGGTGACAGACTCTGAGACAGAGCCAACCTTCAGGCGGATGAGCAGATTTTTGGTGTCGCCGACGTTCAGAACGATTCCATTGAGCTGCGTTGTGGCGAATCCCTCGCGCTCAATCTGGAGTGTATACGATCCCGGGATGACCCCGGCCAAGATGAATCTGCCATCGCCGCTAGTCTTCGAATCATTCTCCGTTCCAGTCTGTCTGTTGACAAGCTTCACCGCTGATTCTGGAATAGCCGCACCGGACGAGTCCTGCACGGTACCCATGACGTTGGCGGTGCCAACTTGGGCCAAGGCGCGTAGACCAATCAATAAAAATACGAAGCGAAGCCACTTCGTACCGAGTAGGACTCTGTCAATTACTCTAGGCGTATTCTTCACTGCGGCTGCTTAAGTGTCCCTTCTCCATCGTCGCGCTTAGCCGGATCAGCCAGTGCCGACCTTTCCGAATTCTTCAACTTGCTCGCGAAGCGAGTGACTTGCTCCGCCTGCCACAAAGGTATGGCCTTCATGATTGTAGACAGCAGCGAATCCGGATCAGATTGTCCCGCCGCTGTCGGGTTGGCGGTAAATAGCTGACCGATGTCGGAGTTAAGGTCCTGCGTCTGATGCAGAAGCTCCATGGCAGCATTGTTGAATTGCGACGAACTCTCTATCTCAACCAGATGTTCCGTGGGATTCGATGACCTTTCACTGAAGGGAACAATCTCGACTAACTGTCCGTGAAGCGCTCGGAGCTGTCCTTCCAAGTCTGCCGCATGTTTATGAACCATCTCCGTCCATTGCTCCTGGGAAGTTAGGCCGATCGAACTGAATTCGGTTGCGGAAAGGGCGCTACCTAGCCGGTGCAAGGCATACGCATTTTGAAGAGCGCGCTGGGCGTGTTGAAGCGCGTCGCGGGAATACTGTCCAACGGAAGCGTTCAGAGCATTCCCAGAGATACCCTTTGTCTCGAAGTGTTTGCGGAGGGTGGCTTCGATGATCGGCTTTGACAAACCGATATCGTAAACACTCGTATCCTCAGGTGTTCCCGGGCGGCCGAGAGAAGAAGCCTGCTCTCGAAGATCGCGCCCTGAGGTGAGTCGAAGGTCAAGCAGTTGATGGTCCTCCAGCGCTTCCAGGTGCGAGACAATCTCCCGTTTGAGCACGTCTTCTGCAATAGCGCCAGAGACACGAAGTCGCCCTTCCGGTGTCCTCGTCACCTCGATCGGTTCACCGATGTCGGCCTGGAGGCTATTGAGCTGATAGAGAACAGAGATCTGTAACTGCGCCAGCTTCACATCGGATACAGTCCCGGCCGACAGGTCGTCGGGGCCGGAGTGGGGATGGAGGTCTTGAGCGGAATGAGGGTCGATATATCCAGGATCAAAGATCGTATCCGGAACAGCGGAGGACGGCTTCCGTTCAAAGCCGGTCTGTACAAACCGAATCTCGTGTATCTCGGATCCCGCACGAACCCGCAGGATCTGCCGAGTAGGCAAGAGATGGTCATCGAGAACAAGAGTCGCTGATATCACTTGCGGATGGTCCTTTACCGGACCGATGGTCGTTAACTCATAGCCACCGTCGACAGCGGCGAGATGTGGATTTAGACCACCGAACTCCGTGAAGGCAGAGGCAGAGAGATCCTGGTCCCAGAGTCCACTCATCGAAAGGGCACGATGCACATGAGACCTCCCCCTATCTTGCTCTTTGAGACGAGAACGGTGCTCACCGCTCTTGTTTCGCCATTCTGCGGCAAGCAATCGGTGCTGCGAGTCGTAGAAGCGGCGCATATATCTACTGCCATTGCCATCCTTCCACAGATCGATGGCGCCTTTCTGGAGAATCCGCCCGTCCTCCGAGACCTCCTCCACGCTCATAACTTGGTGCTCGGTCTGCCCCTGCAGGCTCGCAGTCTCCATCTTGACTGAACGCTTCAGGATCTCTTCCGCGTCCATCGGCAGTCTTGCATGGCGATATGCCAGGTAACCTATGGAACTGACGAGGATGGTGAGTGCGAGCGCCCAGGTCAGCGCGGAAGATGGAATCAGTGGACGCAGAAGACGATTGAAGGCCAATGATATCCAGGACGTCGTCGGACGTAGTGGCGAATAAGAGAAATCGGTCGAATCGCGGGATATCGGGGTCAACTCCGGAGCGAAGTCTTCGGCCTCTACTTCCACCGCATCGGTCGCCAAAGCTGGATCGAAATAGATGACCTCGCTGTTCAACCCCAAACCGTCGAAGGTAAGACTCAATTCAAGCCAGCGAGAATCGCTGAGGCTTACGTACTGCTTTAACTCACGAGGTCCATCTGGTGGTGGCTCACCCACTGACAGCAGGGCCAAGCGGACGTCCTGTTCGCTAAATACCTCAACGAACCGTTCTCTCTCCGCGGTGTCTACCCGCGCGGAAAGACTGCTGCGTTGCGATTGCACGTCATGAAACGCAATGATCTTTCCGTTGACAGCGATCGATAAGGTGCTGGGACGATGCTCATGGACCCGTTCCCAACGTTTCCTAACCGATTGCAACATGGCCCTCTGACTTTTCACTCCGGGTTCGTGGTTGTTGATGCTTCCCTCCGAAGACGAGCCGACACTGTCCAGGGCTTCGCGTTCCCTCAGTGTTGGCCTGCGGAAATGATCATCGATAATACGGAGGCAACGCTCACAGCTGACGATATGCGAAAGAAGCGAGCAGCCAAGCGGAGTCGGTCTGGAAGAACGGTAGTGTGCGAGTAACGTGTCTTCAGGAAGGCATTCGCTGGTCCGCGCATGCAGAATGGTCTTGCGCAGTTCTTTGAAGAGCTCCTCTGCAGACAGCAGGCTCCATGAGAAGTGGGGAGTGGGCGTGGGATCGACAGCAATTATGCGAAGCTTGCCGGTCTCATCGAGGTGAGATTTGACCTCGGACCGAGCGCTCTTAAGTTTGTTGTAGATTGCGGAGATTGGCAGGCATGCCAGGTCTGCGATCTCTCGACGGGAGTAGCCGTGGAAGAAATGGAGAATGAAATAGCTGGCGCTCTTCGACTGCTCCTTTCGCCATACTGCATAGTTGCAGATGCGCCTTAGGTCATTTTGCGTCTGCAGCGGATCGCCGGATTGATGCGCAGCGATCGCGAAATCAAACGAGTCGAAGTCAGCGATGCTGACGAAACGCAGCGCTTCTCGAGACGAACGAGACAGACTGGAGAGATAGATGTGCCGGAGGCAGGTGTAGAGGTACCCGTCGAGGTTGGAGACTTCTCGGAGGTCCGGCTTCGTGAGGGTGAAATACAGGCAGAGCTCCTGGACGATGTCCTCGGCTTTACCTGCGTCCCCCCGCGTCAATATAGCGCCCCAATGTAGGAGCTGATTATAGCGTGTAACCAGCAGCTGCTCGGTCTGAATCGCCTGTGCGGGTTCGCTTCCCCTGAGTTTGCGTTGCTCCATTTACTCCTAAAGAGGAAAGATCCCTGCCGAATCTACCCTGAGGCTCGAAATTTATTTTAGAACCTCATCCGTTGCCAACCGCTTTGCCTATTTCTGAGAATCACATATTTTTTAATCTCAGCGAAATGGCGGTTTCCACATCTTGATCTCCAGAACCGTTGGCAACCAAAGTGTCACATCGGATTTCAGGGTCGGGTAGGCCACTGAAAAAAAAATGTTGCGGATGTTCAGGGTAGATTCGGCCGAAGACCAGCTCTTTATGGGTGAAGGTCATAAGGAGAAAGTAAACCTTGGCACTGTTGCAGTTGAAACCTCGCCACTCACTATCGGTTCTGATTGCCGCATTCGGCATTGGCATGTTCGGAGTTCCGGAGGGACCGGCGCAAACCGCTAACCCGAATTCCACTGAAAAGAACTTCACGCCAGGTATGGACATTTCGCTTGGCGCCTTCGGCCAGATAACGGGCACGCGCATACCAACAACCACCACCGTAGAAGACTTTGGAGTCAGCGTTATTCAGAAGACGCAAGGGACCTCGCCTTCGGCCGGTGTACTTGGGACCTTCCATCAATCGTTCAAGCCCTGGCTCGGATACAACGTAAACGTCGGATACACTCGCTTCGCCGAAAGCTACTCTTACGGTGCAGCCTTCATCCCCTCGCAAAGTTCAACATTCAAGCCCTTTGCTTCGTTTTCTCAAGGCTCGATCGAAACCAATATGTACGAGCTCACGATTGCTTCTGTGGTCGCAGGGCCTCGGAATAGGCGATTCACCACCTTCGGACAATTCGGCGGGGGCGGCCTCTTCTTTATTCCGACGCAAAGCCACTCGCCAGCGAGCCAGCAGACACGCCCCGCGATGGTCTTCGGCGCTGGAATGAACTACAAGCTCACGAGTCACATCGACGTTCGTGCGGAGTATCGCGGGCTCTTCTATAAGAGCCCTGATTTTGCTTATTATTCTCGTAATTTTCCAATCACGAAGCTATTTACAGTGACCAATATGCCGACGGTAAGTCTCGTGTATCGGTTCGGAGGAGCAAAGAAACCCCGCTATCCGACGAAATCACATTGAGGTCGGACTCTTTTGCCGAACCCTATCACTTCAGTCCTTGAAATGCGCATGGTCACAGTTGTTTCTTTCAACTTCGCGGGACGAGCCCATCGTCCTCGCGACGAGAGGATTTATCCTATGAGAATTGCCCCAAGCATCTATCACCTTTTTCGAAAGCCGATTGCTTTCTTTGCACCGTCCTCACCTTCGATTTCTGAGCAGCAATCGCCGCGCCCGATCTTAATCGGAAGAAAGGAGCTTCAGTCCAACTGGCCGCGATTGCGAATGCGCGTCTTGCATCGCGATCGCTCGAGATGCCGCGGCTGCGACAAGAAAGGAGACGAAGTGACTCTTTGCATTCACCTGATTAGGCCCGATGCCTCCGGGATGGATGCGATTGTGACATTGTGCATAAAATGCAGCGATCTGGCCATCGAGAACGGGCTGGAAAGCGACGTAATTCCACATTTTCTGCGTCACCTCTGGCGCCATCTACATCACCCTGAAAAGACGTTGGGTTTTCCGTCCACCGTATCTGGGCCTATGAAAAGAACGGTCGAGAAGAACGTCGACCCTTCCATTTCTCGGCCGGCATGGAAGGGCGAAACGTGCTCGACTGTACACATAAGTTCAACTTAGACAAAGATCTTCACCCGCGAAATCGGACTGAATAACCCGTCTGTACCGTTCACTCGCTCGTGGGCTCATGGCAAAGCCCGCGCCGATCTGACCTCAGCTTCGCAACGTCGAGTTCGCTCATATCCCGGCTGCAGCTTGGTGTTGTTCGTAACGCCACATTATTAAATACTTGGCGATTGCACAGCACAGAAATCTACATTCAGTTGCTGGCTGGGGTATGCCGAAAGCTCCCCGCATTCTTAGGATATTTACATCATTCCCTGTTAGGACGTCGCAGACAATTTGCCGGGCTAACAAGATCTTAAGAATGGGTGGATGCCGCGAAACAAAAAGGCTAACACCTGAGAACATTCGGTTCTCCGAAGTATGGCCGATGCCGCCCGGCGTACTCCCCCCAGAGCTGCGCGTTTCCTTCGGGTCTTCGTTCACGACCGCGTCAATGGTGCCCGAGCGTAGTAGGAAAGCAACCCGCTGACCCACTTATTTTCTAACCCCTCAGAGATCCCAAGAGCGATAATGGAGGCGGCGGAGATGACATCATGATAGAAGGCGAAAACCCCAAAGTTGCGCCAAGGGAAACCAGATCGGGATCACGCCGCGAGGCGTTGACGGAGATCTTCGCTGCTTTCGATAAAGCTGGTGTTCCGGAGGGCTTCCTCAGCCCCTCTGAAAGAGCGCAGGATCTACGTCAGGAAACGCCAGACCTTTTTCCCGACGATACAACCCACGCCTAATGACAAGTTGGCTATGAAAAGTCTAGGATTTGTTTCGGTTACCTTGCTAACGTCCAGATCAGCTGACGAGAACTAGTACAGAGAATTCGGTCTCATCGAACAAATTCGAATCAATCGCTTTCGAGCCTTTCGCAGCAGAATCGGTATTTTCAGGTCTCAGATGCCAGCTTCCCTTCCAGCACTACCGACTCGGGTTCATTTTTTTGACCTTGGCCTTCCACTCCAGCTCTAAAGAAGCGATCGTTCAGCCTGAGTGACCAAAACCCAAGCCGACCGTTTCGGTCAAAGGTGCCCACCGAGTAGGGTTGGGTGTGGCGTGCCGCTTGGGAAAGATTCTCCAAAAAGTATTTCCCGGAACGAACCATCGCACCGGCTCGGAAGAAGCCTTCAGCAAATACTCCCCGGATTGCTTCAATAAAAAAATGATCCATCAGCCAACGGACTTCGACCGGTGAGCACAAACGCCCGACCCGATACAGACGTACGCCCACGGCTTCCATAGGGATGGCGAAAGTATGGTGTGGAGTGCTCCAATGAGAGCTTCTCGGATGGGAGAAGGAACGCAGATCATTCCACTGTTCCATCGTATAGCGGAAAAGAAGGAGCGCAAATGCTCCAGTTTTAGCCTCCAGCAAAGACTGAGAAACTGGGATGTCCAGTGAGCTGTCCAAACGGCGCACGTAAGCCAGCATGTGCACTCGTATCCCTCGCATCCTCTTTTGGAGATGACGCCGATAGGCTTTGTAAAAGAGAGCCATTCTCTGATCCCTATCAAGATCGGATCCGTCGTCGCTCGGGCGCCCTCCGAAACGTGCAACCAGCAAGGCTTCGTCAACGAGAGTTACCCGGTTCAATTGGATTGCCTTCGGCGCTCGCTTCCCTCCCACCATCTCCAGAAGGGACAAAACCGACGCATCAATGCATGACAACTCCGTTTGCCCGTTGGGCGAGGGACGGGATTCCATTCTCGGCAGATCTGCAACCCATCGATACCAATCGGCAATCTCCCCAATTGCACGGAGGGAACCAAGGGATGGCGGTTCCAGGACCACGGAAGCCTCTACGAACATCCGTTGACAGTGACGGCACCCAAAAGGAATTCGAATGAAACACCTTTCCAAAGTCGTAGGAACTTCTTGCCCGCAGTGCGGACAACCGCGGATAAGCTCCGAGCCATGAACTGGACAATGTGTGATCGTCAGCAACTGAAAAAGTGCAGTGTGATACGCACTTCCTAAACACTCGCTGCAGAACCGCATGCCAAGACAGATTTGACTCGCAAACTCCGTTGTATCCATGACCGCACGGCGCCATTGGATTGAGGACAGTCGCAGAAGTTTCCGTAGCGCTTCTTGCTTCGCGCATCCTTCCGGCATTGGGTTGCCAATTAGCGACAGGGTGGAAACGCCGTTGCTCGATATCTGCAGTGTTTTAATCAAATCAGCACAGCTCGGTCGATTGAGCCACAGGAAGCGCTGCGTGAGACACCACAAAGACTCATAAGGGCGCACGGCTTTGTCAGGCCACGCGAGAACGGGCATCTATTATTTGCCTCTGGCACTGCTTGGTATATAGGAAACGGCCCTCATATGCCTTCTATATGCGGTCTTTTCGACTTCCATGATCAGGTCTCCGTGTGAGAGATCGTTGTCGATCATGTGGGCATCACTGAAATCGCGAAAGATCCCTTCGACAGTTTTGGCAATGTGTTCCATAGGGACCTCAAGCCTAAATCCTGGACGATGTGGGCCCATCTCCAGAAAAATGTTCCAAAGCTCTGTGCTGTAACCCGCTATTCGAAAGCCTCCGTCGAATGCGCGCGGGAAAAAGTGCTTCGTGAAGCTGATATCACTCTTCTCTGGCCATTCCGAATCCGAGTCGTAACCTTCCAAGACAGATCGTAGCTCGGTAGCGTCGCGAATTCCTCGAAAGGGAGCATCACGAACCATAAATCTAGCAATCAAATGGATGTCACCAGCCTGCACAAAGATCTCATGCTGATACGTGAGTTCGTGCGATCCGACCGAGATCACTGTGAGCTGAAACCCGCAATCTTCTAATTCGTTTTGCAGGTTGCAGATTGTCCGGTACTCCGGATCGCGCATATCCTGCGCTTCATCGATCATCAACACGATATGGTTGCTTCCCGCGTTCCTCGCGCGAGTGGCATAAAGTCGTACCAGACGATCCAACAAGATTTTGCGGCTATTACTCTTCGCGTATTTGTGACGACTTGCTTCCAGCAACTCCATGAGAAGCTCGATCTCGGAGTGGCGCTCGTGGCGTTTATGAATTAATCGGAAGAATGGCAATAATCCATGGTACTTTTCAGCCAATCTTGCCTCGACCCAAAACTTTACCGCCCGGCTTTTTCCTAGCCTGGAGACACCGTAAATGTAACCGCCGGTTACGCGACTATCAATCCACTCGCAAATAGTGGCGATAAACTCATCGATCGGGGGTGTATTGAGCGCATATTGGCCGCGCACAATTGGGTGCTGCTGACTTTCCGGCAGATGATAGATGTCATTCATGGTTTATCCATTCACCGTTTTACGTCGGTGAGGTGGTTCAGGCGATCTCTGAAACATTGGGCTGGATAAGATAGACCCGCTATCCTCATTCTTCCCTTTATCCAACCTCGTCGCCGGCATCGTCTCAGTCTGTTCTTGCGTCGGTTCCGTGTGAAATTCCGACAGATGTTGGGTAAACAGCTTCCGAACTTCGAGGTACAAGGGAGGCACGGTCTTGCCTTGGAGAGCCATTTTCTCCAGATGCTCAAGCAGCGCCATGACCGGGTCGCTCTGCTCAACGTAGTTAAGCATCTTTCTGCCTGCCAAGGAGTTGATGGTTTGCCTCATCTCCAACGTGTGCGGCGTTAAGTGCCATGGGGGCGCAGCACGCAAAATCCCCAATTCTGCTCCTCCTGGCGCATAGGCCCGGACTGTGCGCAAATCTCGGCGATTTATCTCAACTGAGAGTTTCTTGCCCAACAAGTTATACGCTTGCCTTAGCACATCGCTTGAGTACTTAACGCCAAAGAGCGTGACAAAAGGCCGGCGCCCAGTATCTGCTCCTCCCCGAACACTCACCGTTCTGTAAAAGCTCAGAATCCGCTCAACTTTGGAGGGATCCGCCTGCCGAGGCCACCTTCCCTCCCTCGCACATAAAGATTCGAGGTACTCGAGTGGTGTACGGTAACCTATTCCCCCGTGTGGGGTGCTGTTGGAATTGGCGATCAGCACATCAACTAAGTCTTCCAGATGTTCAAGTTGGATCGAGTACTTCACCGCCGCCAGCTCTGGATTCTTTCTCCGGGAATCCTTGGGACTACTTCCAGTGGTGTTCGGAAGCCGATGAAATCCAGCTTCTTCAAGAACACCGAAAAATCGCTCTACAAAGGGGCGATCGTTGGGATTGTGGCGCGCCAAGACAATGCTGTTTGCGTCTACAACATCTTTCAGCTTCTCAGCCACTGGACCCGAGAGGTTGGCCATGGCGTTGTCCACGCTAAATTCATCCCAACAAGCGCGAAGGAACCTGGCATTGTGGCTAGACGGGAAGCCTGCCTTCCTCGCGTACTCCATCCCTGGAATTCTCAGTTCACGAGGCTCCCATTTGCTCAGAGAATTTCGGACGGCCTCTAAAATATCTTCTTTGTTGCACTCCTCACGAAGGCTTAAGTGGTAGCCGAGAGTTGCTCGTGAGACAACATCCTTCACGACGACGAGCCACAAGCGATGGATGATTTTTGGTATAAGTTCGCCGAAGATCGAGGGAATCAAGATACAGAAAATCGCGTCGATATGGTGCGCATCGCATTCGACGCGCTCAAACGGCTTTGAAACTGGCCTGGCAGAGCCATCACCTGTCTGCAGCTTCTTCGCAGCATTGGAACCGAACCTTGCGGAGGTGGTCGTCGCGACATTTGCGTGAATAAATTCGCGGACATACTCGGATAGCGCCACATAGGCTAGCCGAGTTGTGTTGAAGGGATATTTCATCCCAGCGTCGAGGTCAAGCTTTCGGCAACGGTCCAAGAAGAGTTTGTGAAGGCTCTTTATGGGAATTCGGCTCTCGTATATTTGCTTTCGCTTGTAACGCTTTAGAAGATGGCCATCAATTAAGTCTTTCAACTCCGGATATGTTCGGAGAAGTTGTGAGAATGCACCCGATCCGCCCGACTTGGTGGTGCAAGGATCCCATTCCGCTACCGCATGCCGTCGATAAGGCATGAGGTGGGTCCAAGGAATAAGTGCGCGAAAACCGAAGATTCGTCCGTCGGGATGAATCTTCATGGCACGCTTGAGCCAGCGGACGGCGCTCTGTCCGGAGACTCCGGCCTTAGATAGAATTTGAGCTTTCGGCGCTTCATTTATAAGAAGCTCTACGGCGAGGCGGCGTGCCTTGTACTGTTTAAGCTTGGCCGGATTCTCGATGGCCCCTTCGTCGACCCCTGGCCACTGCTGAATATCGAGTAGCGCGACATTTATTGTGTCCAAAAGACGCACTATGTTTCCTCCATCGACACAGAGGCAGAATCTGGCATCTAAGGTCGTTTGACAATGTCGTCGGGTTTGATTTCGACGACATTGCACTCTCCGACTTTGTCAAAAGGATCCGAAGGTTGAAGGGCGACCAACCAAACCAAACTTTATCGGCTTCACGGGTTCGGAAATTGACATCTTGTCCTTATAGCGATTAGCAAATGATGCTGGCCGATATCTCAAACCTGACAATATATGTGAAAACGAGAATTCAATCGGACCTAAATTCATTAATGACAAACGGTCGAATAGACGTAAAATACCTAATAGACGTAATATCTGTAACAATCGAATAGTTTGTTTTGGGGGTCGCTGAATCTGAAGTAGCCCTCATTACTCATCAACGTTTTGATTCCTACCAGAGGAATAAAATGTACTATAAACGTTATGCTCCAATTTTGGGAGAATCTTAGCATGAGGACCCCAAAGAGTAAACAAATTCCCGATATCTATGCCGCGGTCGGCTTGAAAATCCGTGAACTCAGAGCGTCGTTTGCAGGTAAAGGCTTAAGTCAAGCAGAGCTTGCTCAGGCCATGGACACCACACCGAACACCATTTCTCGTTGGGAAACAGGGGTTTACAGACCTTCATTATTAGATATCGAATCTATAGCGCGCTTTTTCGGCGTTCCGGTCGAGCGAATGCTGCCTCAGTCAGAGATGCCATCCCAAATCAACCTACTTCTGAGTGCGGCTTCAAATATGGACGATGCGGCGCTCCAAGAGTTAGTCCGGTTTGCTCACTTTCAACTTGCAACGCG
The DNA here is from genome assembly GCF_051013355.1 of Tunturiibacter lichenicola. Classification (GTDB taxonomy): domain Bacteria; phylum Acidobacteriota; class Terriglobia; order Terriglobales; family Acidobacteriaceae; genus Edaphobacter; species Edaphobacter lichenicola_F. The sequence continues at coordinate 5,211,264 of NZ_CP132944.1, forward strand.
GAACATGACGAAATGATCTGAAGGGTCGTCCGGAAGTGTCCGAGTGACGATAACGACACAAAGTTGACTGCAATGTCCTTGTATTCACTTATTCACCTGAAATAATTGCAGGTAAATAAGAGTCAGATATCATTCTGGGCTCCCAAAAAGCTCGGACTTAGCGGAAGCTCAAGCGATGCAGTTTTACCTGAATAGACGGCTCTGCAAAGCCAAAGTGTCGCCGGGTGATCCTTGGAACAAGGATCGTGAGGCGAAGATTGGGCTGGCTACAGATGAGCAAGCAGGAGTTACGACGGGTTGAGGTTTTGACCGAGGTACTTGCTGGCCGGCGGACGACGGAGTCGGCGGCGGGTGTGCTGGGTGTGAGCTTGAGGCAGGCGCAGCGGCTGGCGGCCAGGTATCGAGCTGGTGGTGGTGGAGCGATGATCCATCGGTCTCGGGGTCGGCCCGCGTCCAACCGCTTAGGTCCAGGCGTTCAGGAGTACGTGCTCGGGCTGGTCCGGCAGAACTTCCGCGACTTTGGTCCAACGCTTGCTGCCGAGGCCTTACTCGAGAGGCATGGGGTTACGATCTCGCGTGAGACGCTGCGCAAGTGGATGGTCGCCGAAGGTCTATGGCTGTCGCGCAAGCAGCGCCGAAGCTTTCACCAGCCGCGGCTGAGACGTGAGTCCTATGGCGAGTTGATCCAGATCGACGGCAGCGATCACCGCTGGTTCGAGGACCGCGGCGAGCCCTGCACCCTGCTGGTATTCATCGACGATGCCACGAGCAAGCTGATGCAACTGCGCTTCGTGCCCAGCGAGAGCACGGACTCCTACTTTCAGGCGCTGCAGGGCTACCTCGAAGCCCATGGCTGTCCGGTAGCCTTCTACTCTGACAAACACACCGTCTTCCGCGTCAACAAGCCGGATGCCAGCGGAGGCTCAGGCATGACCCAGTTCGGTCGTGCTTTGGCCGAACTCAACATCGAGATCCTGTGCGCGAACTCCAGTCAGGCCAAGGGACGGGTCGAGCGAGTCAATCGCACTCTCCAGGACCGCCTGGTCAAGGAGCTGCGACTAGCTGGCATCTGCGATATGGCAGCTGGCAACGTCTTCCTGCCGGCGTTCCTGGAGCACTTCAACGAGCGCTTCGCCGTGCCTGCTCAGAAGCCAGAGAACCTGCACCGCTCACTCCATGTCAAGGCAAGTCAACTCACCGATATCCTCTGCCACCGCGAGCAACGTCATGTCGGCCAGCAACTCACTCTTGCCTATGATCGCAAGCAGATCATTCTGGAGCGGAGTGAACTATCGGAGAAGCTGGCCGGTCAGTACGTCGAGATCTTTGACTTCTCCAACAGGCCTTTAGAGGTGCGATGGAAAGGGTACTCGCTTCCCTACCGCGTCTTCAGCAAGGATCAGCGGGTAAGCCATACCGCCGTCGTCGAAAACAAACGCCTTGGCCATGCCCTCGCTGTGGTCAAGGCGCAGCAGGATGTGAAGCATCAACCGAAGATAAAGACCAACAGCGAGAAGCTTGGATATCAGAAGCGAGGCCGACAGCTTTACGGACCCGATTACAAAGCAAAAATCGTGGCGCCCCCCGCGGTGGAAATGACGGTCTGATGGAAAGCATGGAACGATGAAACTGTCCCACGCTTCCCACAGCCCTTGGAAATCGATAGAGTACATCGATTCCCACATTACGCACCGCACGACGACTACGACGCGTTATGATGACAGAACCGCTTTGCAGAAGCAGCGACGTTATCGCTTTGCAGCAACACATGGTTTCGCAAAGTAGAAATGTCCGCTTTCTGCAAAGTTGAACCGTCCATACTTGCCCCTCTGGACAAAGTCCTAGAGGTGCCGATTGGAACAGTTTGTTATGAGCGGAAGCGAATTGCAGCGCATAGAGGTCCTTGCTGAGGTTTTATCTAGGAGGCGCACGGAAGCGTCGGCGGCTACGATCCTGGGTATCGTTGACCAAGCATGACCTGAAGGTTTCGCGAGAGACGCTGCGGAAGTGGATGATGGCCGATGGGCTATGGCTTTCCCGCAGACAGCGCCGACGCTTCCATCAGCCTCGATTGCGTCGCGAGGCATTCGGAGAGCTGATCCAGATCGACGGGAGCGACCATCGCTGGTTTGAGAAGCGAGGTGATGCTTGCACCTTGCTTGTCTTCATCGACGACGCGACCAGTCGGCTGGTGCAGCTTCGATTTGTATTTGAGCGAGAGCACGGACAGCTATCTGACCGCAGTGCACGGCTACGTGCTGGCCTTTGGGTGCCCAGTGGCCTTCTACTCTGACAAGCACGTAGTCTTCCGCGTAAACAAGCCGAACGCCGCCGGCGGTGCGGGCATGACGCAGCTTGGTCGAGCATTGGCGGAGCTAAATATCGAGATTATCTGCGCCAACTCAAGCCAGGCCAAGGGCCGCGTCGAACGCGTGAACCGCACGCTTCAGGATCGCCTCGTCAAAGAACTCAGACTCGCGAACATCTCGGACATGGACGCAGGTAACGCCTTCTTGCCGAGTTTCTTATTGGCCCACAATGAGCGGTTTGCCGTCACCCCTTTCCGCTCCGAAGACATGCACCGGCCCCTCTCCGTCTCAGCGGACAAACTGACCGATATATTGTGCCACCGCGAGCAGCGCTACGTCGGAAGCCAGTTGACCTTGTCTTATGACCGCAAGCGGATCGTCCTGGAGCGAAATTCTGTCACCGAAGGACTGGGGGGAAAGTATGTCGACGTTTACGACTTCCCGGATGGCCGCTTGGAAGTTCGTACCAAGGGTCTCTTGCTTCCCTACCGCGTCTTCAGTAAGGATCAGAGGATCAGTCACACAGCGATCGTCGAGAACAAGCGTCTGGGCCACGCTCTTGCCGTTATCAAGGCAGAGCGAGACTCGTACTTTCCGCCGAAGGTGAAGACCAACAGTCAGAAGGGCGGCTATCAAAAGCGAGTTCGAAAGGTCTATGGGCCGAAACACATCGAAGCAGCCACGCCGATCGCTGACGGTCCCTGCCACAATGAAGTATCCGAAACGGTCGTCGAACAGCACGTCGTACAGCGCGACTATTCGGTACTGCCGGTCGAGGGCGGATGTCAGGTGCCCCCTCATCCTGACCGCGTGTTCGAGAAGCATGAGAGGAAGGTGCCCCTTTCCGAAACGTTCGAAAACAAGCGCCTCGGAAAGGCGCTCGCCGTAGCCAAAGTAATGCAAGATCTCGCACTTCCACCGAAGGTGCACACGAACGGTCGGAAGCTCGGATACCAAAAACGAGGGCGACAGATCTACGGCGCGGACTACATGCCGAAAATCTCTGTGAAATCTGTGAAAGAAGGACCTATACCAAGCCTGGTCGAACAGACCGGCTGAAGACTTGAGCGAGAAATAAGGTGCGGAATACAATGAGTTCCGCCACCCACTACAACGTTATGCCACCACTTGATTGCTTGCCGGGTGGGTGTTCAAACTCTCATCCGCGCCGAAGGCGTGCGCGGGAGATTCGAACTTGGTCAAAACTCCGTTTTAAGGAAACTATGAATTGGCAGAATTGTTGTCGCGGGAGGAGAAGTCTCGCAAGTGCTACGATCCATAGCGAGATGTTAATGCTGAGACTCGCGACACTCCTATTTGTCCTTTCTGTATGTTGTATTGCTTGGGCAGGCGATTGTCCGCCACCTTCACCTGTAAAACTGTACAGCGACGAAGCTTTTGACTTGCAGGTCTTCTTTGATCACACGCTTGCTGTTGCAACCACGTTGCAGCTATATGCCGGAGACAAGCTGGTGCATTCTGCGATTACCGACCAGAATGGTACGGTTTTCTTGGGTCATTTGCCCGATGGCAGGTACCGAGCCGTAATTCCCCGCAAGGGAACGCTCGACGTAGTCGTTCTCCCCCAGAGAAACAACCTTAATGGCCCTTTGATCATGTGGTTCTTGTTCCCAAAATCGAAATACAAATGGGTGGCAGGAAAAAAAGTGGCCGGCAATCCCTGTCCAAACTGGGGCCTGAAAGAAGACTAACGGATGCGACGGAATCGGCCATCCGGGTCGAAATGTCCATATCACTGGCAAACCGAAAATAATCCGTTTGTGCCCGCAAAGTCGGGCGGTCTCAACCGGTCGGTGCAACACTGGCTTGCAGTTTACTCGCCGGCGTTTGAAAGCCCAAGGTCTCTCGCGGGCGTTGGTTGAGACGCAGCGCGATCTTGTTGAGATGGGCTTGAGTGTGGACGGACAAGTCGGTCTTCTTAGGGAAGTACTGTCTTAGCAGGCCGTTTGTATTTTCATTGGTGCCGCGCTGCCACGGACTCTGTGGATCGCAGAAGTAGACTTTCACGTTCGTGTCCACCGTGAAGCTCTTGTGTTGTGCCATCTCCAACCCTCGGTCCCAGGTCAACGAGCGCCGCAGGGTCGCGGGCAGTTTGAGCACGTGCTTGCTCAGCGCGGCGACGACCGTCGTTGTGTCTTTGCTGGGCACCTTGATGAGCATGACAAAACGCGAGTGCCGTTCCACCAGGGTTGCGATATGAGTATTCTTGCTGCCTGCAAGTAGGTCGCCCTCCCAATGACCGGGAACGGCGCGGTCTTCAACCTCCGCTGGTCTCTCGCTGATAGAGATCGCATCAACGATCTGTCCGCGGGACTGTCCCGCTGCCCGCGCGTGCCGTGAACGACGGATCAGCCGCTTGGACCGGAGATGCTGAACCAGCTCTTTTTTCAGCACTCCGCGGGCCTGGAGGAATAAGCTGCGGTAGATGGTTTCGTGGGACACGCGCATGCTCTCGTTGTTGGGATAGCTTACCTTCAACCATTTCGAAATCTGTTCCGGCGACCAGTCCAGGATCAGTTTACTGGCCACGATCGTCCGCAGTTCTTCGTGGTTCGCAAGAAGACACACCTTGGGTCGCAGAGCCGACTCCCAGGCCTGACGATCGGCTTCACTGGCTCGATAGAGTGGACGGCCACCGTGACGCGCGATCTCCCGACCCACGGTCGACACAGGCCGTTGCAATCCGCTGGCTATCCCACGAATCGACAAGCCGGCTGCGATTCCTCGTGAGATGTCTTCCCGCTCGGCCAGCGTCAGAGTCCGCGGTGAGCGCCGACGAGCGGGAGGAACTATCCCGCCGCGCTGCGTCAACAGGAACCGAATGGAACCATGCCCCTTACCAAAGGCTCGACCAATGTCATGCAACGACTCGCCCGCCTTCCAGCGCCGCCACATCTCGATCCTCTGCCCAGTGGAAAGCCTGTTCCGTTTTCCTTGTGCCATAACCACCACCTTTTGAAATTGAATTCATATCAGATGGTGTTGCATCGACCGGTTGAGCTGGCACGGGTTTTGAGCAAGTTCCCAAAAACCAGGTCCGACTTTCGAGGACTCGATCTGGATTGGCAGTCCTGATCACGCCGATTTACGTGGCGAGATGGGAGTGTGTTGGTGGCGGGATAATTGTTCATCGGGTATGCCGCTAGTGGCGGGATAACGTTGGTTCATCCGCGCTTTTGGTGATGGCTGTGTGAGCTTATGTGGGGGGTGAGTTGGTCACGATCGATGAGTTTCGCCCGTTGTCGCCGTAAGAATTGGAGACCATGCACATACTCTAGGAAACAGGTGAATCAACCGCGAACTCGATTCATGTGAAATCGTCGAGTCACTCCCGGCCGCTTGTCAGGCTCCCACTAGTATTCTGGGTTACAAAAGGTTTTTGAGATTGATGTTCAACGATTTTTCCAAAAAAGCAGCGGTGGAAATGACGGTCTGATGGAAAGCGAGGAAAACATAAAGCCGTTTCCCTCTCTTCCCACAGCCCTTGGAAATCGCAAGTGCGGCGATTACCACATTCCCACCGCACTACGACTACTATTGAGTTTGGACATTACTACTTTGTAGCGATGAGGACATTTGAGCTTTGCAGCAACATTACGGTATTAGCGCCGGATAGAAATGTCATGGTTTCGCCCGTTAGAAACGACACTAATGGGATGGGACTGATTTCAATGAGCGAACGGGACGTAAAGAGGCTAAAGGTTCTCGCAGAAGTTCGGGCCGGTAAGCGAACGGTGGTTTTTCGGCGGCAGCGGTGCTGGACCTAGGAGTGCGGCAGACATTCCGCCTCATATCTCGATACGAGGCAGGCGGCGCTGGTGCGCTGATCCACCGGGCTCGTGGCAGAGCTTCAAATCGCCAGTTGAGCGCCGGCATCCGCGAGTACGCGGTCGAGCTCGTGCGAACGAAGTACGCCGACTTCGGCCCTACCCTCGCGACTGAAATTCTTCAGGAGAAGCATTCGATCACCATCGGGCGCGAGACACTCCGGCGATGGTTGATGGCAGACGGCCTCTGGCTTTCGCGCAAACAACGGAAGACTTTTCACCAACCACGATTGAGGCGTGAGCGCTTTCGCGAACTGGTCCAGATTGACGGCAGCGATCACCGATGGTTCGAGGATCGTGGCGAGCCTTGCACCTTGCTCGTGTTCATCGACGACGCGACCAGCCGATTGATGCAGCTTCGGTTCGTGATCAGCGAGAGCACGGACAGCTATCTGACCGCAGTCCACGGCTACGTGCTGGCCTTTGGTTGCACAGTGGCTTTCTACTCTGACAAGCACGTAGTCTTCCGCGTGAACAAGCCGAACGCCGTGGGCGGCTCAGGCATGACCCAGCTTGGTCGAGCATTGGCGGAGCTAAATATCGAGATAATCTGTGCCAACTCAAGTCAGGCGAAGGGTCGTGTGGAGCGAGCGAATCGCACACTACAGGACAGGCTGGTGAAAGAACTGCGACTCGCCAACGTCTGCGACATCAGCGCTGGAAACGCGTTCTTGCCAGCTTTCATGACCCAGTTCAATGAGCGTTTTGCCATCCCTTCTGCCACGTCCTGAAAATCTACACCGCCCTCTATCCTTCTCCGTGGAAAAACTGACCGATATCTTGTGCCACCGCGAGCAGCGCTACGTCGGAAGCCAGTTGACTTTGTCTTATGACCGCAAGCGGATCGTCCTGGAGCGAAATTCTCTTTCCGAAGGTCTTGTGGGCGAGTACGTTGACGTTTACTTTCCAGATGACCGCTTGGAAGTCCGCACGAAGGGCCTCCTGCTTCCCTATTGCGTCTTCAGCAAAGATCAGAGGGTCAGCCACACCGCAATCGTCGAGAACAAGCGCCTCGGCCACGCTCTTGCCGTGATCAAGGCACAGCGAGACGCGTACTTCACGCCGAAGGTGCAGTCAGAAGCTTGGCTATCAAAAACGAGTTCGAAAGGTCTATGGGCCGAACTACATTGAAGCAGCCACGCCGATCGCTGACGGTCCCTGCCGCCGTGAACAGAACACCGTCGGCCCGGAAATAGCCAATGACCGGAACCAGATCGTTCTCGACCGCAATAAAGTATCCGAAACGGTCGTCGAACAGCACTTCACACTGCTCGACTATAAGGTACGGCCGGGTCGAAGGCCGATGTCATGTGCCCCCTCTTCCTGACCGCGTGTTCGAGAAGGATGAGAAGGTCCCCCTTGCCGAAACGTTTGAAAATAGGCGCCTCGGAAAGGCGCTCGCCGTAGCCAAAGTAATGCAAGATCTCGCACTTCCACCGAAGGTGCACACGAACGGTCGGAAGATCGGATACCAAAAACGAGGGCGACAGATCTACGGCCCGGACTACATGCCGAAAATCTCTGTGAAATCTGTGAAAGAAGGACCTCTACCAAGCCTGGTCGGACAGACCGGCTGAAGACTTGAGTGAACAAAGGTCAGCGCATTGGCCTTCCATGAGAAGGCCGGTCGGTGTCAACCCGTTTTTGTGTAGTTGGGGACAAATTCATCTCCTTCCCGGTCTGAACGCGATTCCTTGCACGCCGAGCTGCCGCTTTTGTCGCCACCCTTCCATCCGCACTCTGTTGTGAGCGTTCCATCGCTCGGTGCAAGTTGGGTGTTCTCGATTTAGCCGGTGCTGCCACCTGTTATTGCGACCTTTCACTCGATCTCGCAGACGGAGTGTTGGGCCAGGCCAATGACGCAGTCACCGGAACTCGGCTTATGACGCTAAACCTCCATACATCTGGAACTGAACTATGCAACCGCCGGCAGTGTAGCCCGGCCACTTGATCGTAGCGGCATATAAACATCTCCGCTCACCCATAGTCGATGCAGCAGGACGGCCAGTTTACGGGCGACCGCTATCACTGCGCGTTTCTTCCCGCGTTTGCCTCCGTGCTCAGCCAGCTTCATGCCCCATCGGCGCAGGTCGCTGTCGACTCCCCAGGGGCCGAGAACGTGGTGCGCAGCCTGCACCAGAAGTGTTCGTAGGTAAGGATCGCCCTCTTTGCTGATGTGCATCTGCGGCTCGCTCTGTCCCGAGTTACGCCTTCCAGGTTGGAGACCCACGTAGCAGGCGGCATCCCGGCTCTTGCGAAAACGGTGTGGATCTTCCAGCGTCAGCATATAGGTGAGGGCGATTAGCGTTCCCACTCCCTTGATCTGCTTCAGCCGCTCCGCTTCTGGATACTTATTCCGCGTCATGGACTCAAGCAGGTGGTCGTACTCGCAGATCCGTTCGCTGACCGACTCTATCTCTCTCATCATCGGTTCCAGTGCACTCTTCAACTCCGGACTCAGATCCTGGGCCGCCTTCGGCTTCATCCCGCGTGCGTTGCATCCGCGGAGCCGCTCTCCGTAGGACTTCGTCAGGCCGCGCGCCGCGTTGACCAACATCGTCCGTGCACGCACCAGAGCGGCTCGCGCACGGATCACCGTCAGGTCCGCTTGGGCCTCCGCGCTTCGATGCTTCACTGGACACAACAACTGTGGATCGATCCGTACCAGTCGCGCAAGCGTTCTAGCGTCGATCCGATCATCCTTGCGCCTGCTCTCCCCGATCAGTCGCACGCTGCGAGCGTGCGCCACGATCGCCTCATGACCGAGCTCGCTAAGCAACCGGCTTACCCACGGTGAATGCGTTCCGGTCTCCAGTGCGATACGGCTCCGAGGCATCGCTCCGAAGATCTCTTTTATCGCCTTGGGCGTCGTGTTCACCCTCTGCTCCATCAGGACGTCACCTGCTTCATCGAGCACGCAATAAAAGCTCGATCTGTCGCCCAGATCCAGACCGACGGTCAGGCGTCGGTCCTGCTTGTTGAGTGTCTGCTGCATCATCGTAGTGGTAAGCTTCTTCATCGCCGGTCTCCTTGTCTCCCGCGCTTCAAGCGCGTCGATAACTTGGGAGCTTAACGCATCCCGCTGGAGACCGGCCTTCTCATCCCATCTGATATGGAGTGACCGTGTCAATCTGTGCGATTTATGGGTATTCGTTGTTGTCGTTTTCGTCGTTGTTCGAGGACAGAGCGAGCAGCAGTCGGGGCAGTTTTCAGCGACGATTGATCAGTCTGATATTCGCGGGTCGGAACCGCATAATCTTGATCCGTCGGGAGCTGCCTCTGACTGTTGTCGCGAGTCCGGCTGAGCCTGTCGCATAGGCCAAACGAGGATTCTCCTTCGTGCTTGCCCCATCTGCTGCTGGCTCTGTGCTCGATTTGGACGACGATGTTCACCAGTGGTTCGCTTTCGTTTCTTCTTCTCAGGGAGGTTCTTGTTTCTTCTCAAGCTGCTCTTCGTTGCATAACAGTGGCTTCCGCTTTGGTTCCTATGGCCCAGATGAAGCCCAGCAGTTCGCGGCCCACCGCTGTGACGATCTTCCTCTTATCTTTACCCGCGGCTGCCAGTCTCACGTATCGCTTATGCAGTCGGTGTTGTGCCTTCCATGCAATCTCATTAGCCCCTTCCGACGCGCTCTGCTGTCGTTTCCGCAACCCAGCCCAGATGGCAGGAGGACGTTGATAACTCCATGCCGCTTCGACGACGATCCGTCTGAGGTGAGCGTTGCCCGTCTTCGTGATGCTGCCTCTTCGAGTCCGCTTGCCACTGGAGTTCTCGCTTGGCACAGCGCCGCAGTAGCCCATCAGTTCTCGAGCACCTGGAAAGCGAGAGACCTGGCCCAACTCTGCCGCGATCGTCACCGCCGAAATATGCGCGATGCCGCGCAATGCCTGCAGATCCGTGATGACTTCCTGCAATGCAGGCGATGCCAGCTTCACCGCTTCCACGATAGCCTGCTCAAGTCGCAGAACGCGTTCTCGCATGTGCTCGACCTCATGCAGATAATCGAGTCTTGTTGACTCCTGGGCCGCCTGCGCAAAGCGTATCTGCGAGACCCAGATCAGATGGAGATGGGTCCACGCTCTCACTCCGGACGGCGGACGGTGACCTGAACGCAGTAGAAACTTACCCAGTCGATGACGCGCTCGCAGTTCATCCTGCTTGGCCGCCTCACGAGCACGAACCAAATCACGCAATGCCTCGGAACCCTCGTCAGGAACCCAGACCGCTGTCAGATCGCCAGATCGATAGCTCCGCGCCAGCTTCTCGGCGTCGCGCCGATCGGTCTTCACCCGGTCGCCAGCCTTCACCGGGACCAGCGACGGGGCGATCACCTCGCACTGCACACCCAACTCCGCCAACTGCCAGTAAAGGACATAGCCAGTCGGCCCGGCTTCATAGCAGACCCGCAGCTTCTCCACTGGGCCAAGCTTCTTGATGAGCTTGCGTACCGACTCCATCCGGTTCGGAATGGTGCCAAGACTTCGCACCTCGCCATTTGGTTCGGCGATCGCTGCAGCAATCGTTTCGGCATGGACATCCATGCCCAGAAATCGTAACTTCTCCTTCATGACCGGCTCCTTCCGCTTGTGGCTCTGAGCTGTTCGTCCCTTCGGACGCTCACAGCTTAACCCACGTCAGCGCATCGCGCCGGTCACTCCATGATGACTGTTCTCGACAGTTGAGAGCCTAGCCTTTAACCACATTCCTGGGCTGGCCGACTAATCGTACAGATGTAAGCTCGATCGTGCTGAGTGAGATGGGTCAGTTGAATTGCTAGTTCCAGCATCTCGTCGCGGAATCTGACATCGTGGCGCTGTCTCGTTGTCAGGTTAAGGATGTGAGCGAACCACCGTTTTCGATCCTTCTTGCAATGGTCCTCTATTCACTCCGTTCTCAGCGCTTCCATCGGCTCTCTCTTTCCTGCGCGTATCGCCGGTCCGAGGGTAGCCCCCAGCAGGACCACCAGCAGGACCAGCAGGACTGCAAGGTAAAGCCGCAGATCATCCGGTTGCACCCCGTACAACTGACTGCGTAACAGCCTGTTCGCCACCAGCGAAACCACAGTACCGGTCGCCAGGCCTATCGATGCTGGGACCATCGCCCGCCGCACGAAAAAACGTGTGATGTGAGCCCGTGTCGCTCCGAGTGCCATCCGGACGCCAATCTCCTGCGTGCGCTGCGCAGCAAGATACGAGACGACTCCATAAATTCCAATGCAGGCCAGCAGCAATGCGACCCCAGCAAATGACGCAACTACCACTGCGTTCAGCCGTGGTTGCGCCACAGCGTCGCCTAGTAGCTGATCCATCGTCTCGATCTCGCCTACCGACTGCTGCGGGTCTGACTGGTATACCTGCTCGCGGATCGACTGTGCCACTTGTTCCGGCGGCACCTTCGTCCGCACCAGAAAGTAGCGATGCCAACCGCCATTGGCGTTCGCAGGCCAGTAGACAGCCGGTCCAGGCTCCGCCGCGATCGCTCCTGATACCCCTCGCACATCAGCAACCACCCCCGCGATCTCGTGCGCCTGTCCATCCAGGAGCAGATGATCCGATTGGATTCCCTTTCGGCAGAAACTCCCGCACCAAGGCCTCGTTCACCAGTACCGGTGGCACTGTTGAGACCTGGTCCGCTGCGGAAAACGCTCTCCCTGCTAGCAGTGGTGTCCCGATCGCCACCAGCAGATTCCCGGCGATATTCCGGTTTTCCGCGCTGATTGCCGGTTGATTGGAAACTTGCGGGAGCCAGTCCGTGTCGAAGCTGCCGCGCACATGAAAGTCGGTCATCGGCGGCGAACTGATCTGTCCCGCAGCCTCTACTCCAGGGAGATTTTCAATTCGTTGTTGCACGTCGTTGTAGAAATTGCGTACCGCTTCCGGCCTCGTGTTCCACGGTAGCGCCACCCGAACCGTCAGCAGGTGTTCCGGCTCAAATCCCAGTGGCTGCTTCATCAAGTTCCACAGCGAGTCCGCCAGCAAAGACGCACCCACCAGCAGCACGAGAGACAGACCTACCTGCACCCCTACCAAGACGCTGCGCAACCAGTTGCCCGATGATCCTCCGAGGCGTGTCTCACCCTGCTTGAGCGCCGAATGCAGCTGCACCTTCCGTGTCTTCACCACCGGAACCACTCCGAACACGATTCCAGTTGCCACCGAGATCAGCAGAGCGACCCCAATAACAATCCCGTCCATGTGAATCGTGCCCGGCCGCCCCAGAATTCCCGGCAGGCTGGTAGCGGCGATGCGAGTCAGCACGAATGTCAGGAGGATTCCCGTAACGCCGCCTGCCAACGCAAGGAGCACACTCTCCACAAAAAACTGAAAAGCCACGCGCCGTCCCGAGGCACCCAGCGCCCGCCGCAGAGCGACCTCTCGCTGCCGAGTTGTCGCCCGAGACAAGAGCAGGTTGGCCACATTGATGCAAGCGATCAGCAGCAGCAGCGCCGACGCGATCAGCAAGACCACCAGTGCCGACTGTACCTGACCGTACCGGTCCTCGCGCAGCGTCTCGCTCGTGAACCGCCACGCGCCGTCGCTCGACGGATACTCCCTCCTGAGTTGCTCCCCGATCCGATCCAGATCTGCCTGAGCCTGCGCCAGGGTCACGCCCAACCGCAACCTCCCAAATACATTGGTGTCCCGCAGTCCGTCGCCCCGATCATTGCCCCAGTTATTCGGAGTAAACTGCGCCGCGTGCCACAGGTCCACGCCTCCCGGCGCAGAAAAACCTTGCGGCATCACGCCCACAATTGTCGCCGTCTGCTGATCCAGCTTCACCTGTTCTCCGATTATGTTCGGATCGCCTCCGAAAAGCCGCTGCCATCCGGGATAGCTCAACACCGCGGTTCGCGGGGCATGGGGCACGTCGTCTCTCGCATCGAATACCCGCCCTAGCATCGGCGCTGTGTCGAAGACATCCCAGAATCCTGCATTCGCTCCCGCTCCCTTCACATAGATAGGCAACTTCTTTCCCGTAATGAGGGTGCTCTCGTCGAAGTAAAAGACTGCCAGACTGGAGAAGCTCCGGTTTCGCGCTTCAATGTCATAGAATCGCGGACCCGTCATTAGCCCCCCAGCCGACCGCCCGGTAATCCGTGTGTCGTGAATCGCGACAATTCTCTCCGACTGTGGATAGGGCAAGCTCCTGAGCAGCGTCGAATACACCACCGTAAACATCGTTGTCGCCGCCGCAATGCCCAGTGCCATCGTCATCACTACGACGAGCGTGAACCCCAGCGAACGCCTCATCTGTCGCAGCGAGAATCGCGTATCCTGCGCCAGACATTCCAGCAAGGGCAATCCCTCCTCTGCGTGGTACTGCTCTCGGATCGCCTCCGCGGCGCCAAGCTTCATCCGCGCCTGCCGCCGCGCCTCTTCCTCGCTCATTCCGGCCTGTATATTGGCTTCCGCCTCGCGCGCCACGTAGTCTTCCAACTCTTCACGCAGCCTCTGATCGCCGCGCCGGCCAGTGACAAGATTGCGCAGACGGATCAGGAATCGATTGAGAGTCTTCATGCCAGGTCCTCGGCCTTCACTTCAAAGAAGCGGGCGATGATCGCCGCCGTCTGCTCCCAATCGCGCTTCTCGGTTTCGAGGAGCTTGCGACCCGCGGGTGTCAGCCGGTAGAAGCGGGCACGACGGTTGTTTTCAGAGGGGCCCCACTCCGATGCAACCGCCCGTTCTTGCTCTAGTCTCAAGAGGACTGGATAAAGCGTTCCCTGATTGACAAGAAGGATGTCTCCACTAATCTGCTCGATACGCCGGGCAATGCCATATCCGTGGAGTTCCCCCATGACATCTAGGGTCTTCAGCACCATCAGCGCCAGCGTTCCCCGTTGTACGTCCTTTTTCGGTTTCATAAAATCTAGTGCCGCCACCCTTTACATTTTGGTTACCAACAGGAGCATCTCACAGTCCCATTGGGAAAACAACAGAACCGGTAAAAGGGAATATGGACGATGCGGCGCTCCAGGAGTTAGTCCGATTTGCTCACTTTCAACTTGCAATGCGAAGCATGATCAAATGATTTCGACGTCTTACGTTTGTCGGAGAGTCTGTCTTGAAGTGTCGGAGTGACGAGCGCGACATAGATTTGGCTGCAATGTCCTTGGATACCCTTATTCACCTGAATTAATTGCAGGCAAATAAGGGGCCGATAGGAGTCATGGCCGCCTAATATTTGGACTTAGCGGAAGTTCACGCGACGCGGTTTTACCTGAATAGACGATAGCAAGGGAGCGGAGGCCCCGTCTGCTTCATGATGGCGAGCTCTGTAGCACCATTCAACCTCGTGGGTTCGACCTATCATGGCAACAAATCAGTTGCTTACTGCCTTGCGAACCTTTTAAAACGCCCATCGTCAGGCGCGGCACGTCGAAAATTTGTAAATTATTTGACTTTCCGCCTCCCGGCGTTCATCGTCTTGGTTTATATTCAGGTCTTCAGTCACTCTAACCCTAAGCCATTGGTAGCCATTACTTCGTTCTTCTAGTCTAGGCCCGATTCGCAGATGATCTAGCAGAATTGACCGCAGCCTCGGCGGTAAAGTCTGTCCTGTGCGGAGCCACCATGGAATGTGGAACTTCAAACCCCGCTAAGCGCGTGGTACTCCCCCCGCAACCCGTTTTGTCCTTGCGTCGTCCTGAGTCTACTGATGACCTCCTTTCACTTTTAAACAAGGGATCCAGCAACCAATTTCTATCGCTCGCTGACGTGGGGCTGATCGTGCTCCTCGGTCCTAAGCGTTCGCATTTGGAGGTTCGCGAGCCCGAGCCGGTTGTGTTGGTGCTCAACGCCGACAAGAAACTCACCAAGGCACTTGGAATCGCCCGAAAAGGAGCCGCAGGTCTGACGGGGACCTATAGTGCGGTCCCAGCCGAACGCCTGGCGCGTGACCTGGCTTCGCTCGTGGCTCAGTCGATAGAGGCGCCCCCCAACCAAGATTGTGAATTGATCGACGGTCATCATTTGATCGGCGAAAGTCCAGACATGCTTGAGATCAAGTCCTACATCTCCCGTGTGGCCCCAACGAGCAGCAATGTGCTCATCACCGGAGAGACAGGCACCGGCAAGGAATTGGTCGCCGAATTGGTGCAGAAGAACAGTCCCCGCCGCAACGCGGGATTCGCTTGTTTCAACTGTGCCGCGATCCCCGATAGCCTGCTCGAAAGCGAGCTCTTTGGTTACGGGCGTGGCGCCTTTACCGGAGCCCACTCGGCGTATGACGGCAAGTTGGAGAGCGCTGACGGCGGAACTGTTTTCTTCGATGAGATAGGAGACATGAGTATGCAAGCCCAGGCGAAGGTCTTACGCCTGCTCGAAAACAAAGAGATTCAGCCCCTGGGAGCGAAGCGGCCTCGCAAAGTCGATTTTCGGGTCATCGCGGCCACAAATCAGGATGTCGATTCGCCCGAGAGCGCCACACGCTTCCGCCGCGACCTCTACTTCCGCCTTAACATCGGCCGCATCCATATTCCCCCACTTCGAGAGCGACCGATGGACATCCCGTTGCTGCTCTCACACTTTCTAAACCATTTGAACGCGCAGTTCGGCCGCCAGGTTGAAGGATTCTCCAAGACGGCCTGGGATCACCTGATTGCTTATAAATGGCCGGGAAATATCCGCGAACTGAAGAACGTGATGGAGGCGCTTTTTGTTAACCTGCCGCGGGGTCGAGTCGCTACCCTCGAACTGCCTGAGAGAATGCAGCGCCAGATGTCGTCAGCCGCAATCTTGCCGCCGGACGAACAACTTGAGTTGGTGCGCGCGCTTCGCTCCGCGGATGGAAATAAGAGCAAGGCGGCCCGCCAGTTGCATTGGTCACGTATGACCCTCTATCGGAAAATGGCGAAGTACAGTATGGAGCCGGTCCCCGGCAATAGAAAACCGGCTTCCCCAGAAAACCTTCGGCCGGAGTAGCTATTGCGGCTGGTGCACGGTTGTTGTGGTCTGGCAGTCCGAGCACCAGAACCCGAAGAGAACACCGTTAAATCGCATCCTTCCAAACGGCGTCATGCCGCTGTCGATCGACGCAAGAAAGCGCATAATCTTCTGGCACAACGGACAAATCGGAAACGCGTCGAGGTTAAGGAAGGGCGGGAAACCGCCGACTTGGTGCCGGCCGAAGCCTGCGGCTGACTCTATACCAAAACCTGCCTGCGCGGGATGTAGTTCGAGTTGCAGGGAGAGTTCCCCCGGCACGATGTTGCGGCCTGATCCTTCCTTACCCTTAGAACCGACGAGAACCTTCACACCTCCTGGGACCATCTGCAGCAGGATCGCACTCAGCGTGGAGCAGGCGCATCCAAACCAATAAAAGGACGGATCCAGTGCCCCGCCGGGATGAAAAGGCAATGACGCGGAGCGCAACGTAAGAACGCGGTCCGCAGGTGTCGAACACTTCGGACACAGAGGCGCCTCGCCAGGCACAATCCCTCCCATGGCATGGGGAAACTCTCCTCTGCGACGCACGAAGCCTCGCAGTGCAGGAGCATAGACGCTTGCGGTGGAGCCGTCTGGCATGAGCCCGGCAATTTCAAGCGCGCCTGACCAGGCATATCGATCCTCCTGCGGCACATCTTCCCCTAGCTCAAACAGAGTCCTGGCCGCCCTCAAGGTGTGAAAGCGCCCCATGGATTCAAGCCAGCCGGGCTTGCGGTCCTTCCGGTACTTGGCGGCCAGATCCCTGACCCAATCATCGGGACCACCGGCCAGCATGCTCAGCCGCAATGCCGGATCGTCGATGCGCTCAGAATATGCCCTCATCCGCTCGGGAAAGTACACAGCAGTCTGGTAGATCACGCTGTAGAGTGGTGTTGCGTCCGAGGGATTGGCAAGATACAGGCCGATGATCCGATCGATTAGTTCGGGCGGAAGGAATTCGACCAAGTTGGTCGCGGCACCAATAAACTCCTCATCCATCTCCAGAAACCGCTCGACGATTGCCTTTTTTTCTGAAGCGAAGCCGCTGAGCAGAGCTAGGTAGTTGGCTCCGTAGTCAGCGACGAGCGCATCTCTGGTGGCAAGCAAAGTCTTGATAACCTTCGCCGCACCTAGATCGGGCTGCGTGCCCAGGGCGGCAGAAAGCTGATCGACTTTCTGTTCCACACTCAATGAATCGTTTTCGACAATGGTTTTAATTATGTCGCTCATAGGTCACTTAGCCATCCTCAAGAACTTCTGAAGCAGATCATTCATATCCTTGCTGTAAGGATAGATGCCGCGGCTCACACTACGTTCATACAGATCAATATAGGCGATGACTGTTTCTCTCGTCAGTGTGCCTTCGGCGTAATGCGACGTCAGCTTTACGCCGAAGTCGCGCAGCGACGCCGCGCCAAGATCCTTCGCGTCCGCTGCAATCTGCGCTGGATTATTTCGACTGCCGAACGTTGGGCTGTAGTCCTCGTGGAACTTGGCTCGGTCGACAATCGTCAGTCCCTCGTTGTTGATGCGGGAGATCTCTGCGTTGGTCAGTGCGAACTTCCTGATCTCGTCAGGGCGGAGAGCACGCTTTAGTCTCGCTGCCTCCTGGGCATAGATGCGATCCTGAATATTCTGCACGAGGGCTGCACGAGAAGGAATGTGGTCTCCGGTGAGTTTGTCTCCCCGAACTCCACGTTTCTTCACCGTGGTCTCCGCGTAAGGCGCAACCTCGCCTTCTCGTATCGCCGCCTTCGGATCGACCTTTGGTATTTCTGCTAGAGCATCCCTCAATTTTTTGGGTAGTTTTGCGCATACAGCACCGTCCGAGTGCCGACACCAGTTGCCGTTCGGCTGTTCGAACCACTCATGCTTGCCGATTGTCGCGCGGCGACCGGGTGCCGTGCCCTCAAGCAGATGTGGATTGTCCGCCAGGTACTCAAGCTGAGCCTCGGCATCGTGAGGCGTAAGCGCCTTGTTCTCTACGTCTTTGCTCGCGTCCACGGCTGCGTCGCGCGATGCCTTTGATTCTGTGAGTGGTTCGAGCTCGCGCTCGAGGAGAGACTCGCCTTCGTGGGCCGCGAGCTTCCCTGCCCCTTTCTCGCCAAGCTCCTCCAGTCCTTTCTGGCCAAGACTCGCCGTTTCCTTTTCGAACAACTTGCCGAAACGACCGAACATCCGCTCTGTAAACGATAAGAGCTTGCCGCCAAGCCTGCCGATGGCCTCGCCGACCACCTTAAGCGCGCCGGCGGCGGCCTGTTTCACAAGCTTGAAGAGGCCCTTGGCACCATCGATCAAGTAGCGCGCGAGCTTCCCAAGTAATTTGAAGGCCCGGCCCAGCACCTCCATCGGCCAGTTGATAAACCGTGCAATCGCCATCACCACAGGTCCTGCGGCTACCCACCCCCCGGCGGTTATGAAGTCAAGCAGAAGCTGGAAGACGATCGTTCCACCAAGCCAGCCCAGCTTGCTTCCGACCACATCCTCAGCGACGTCTGACATAAACCATTTTGTGAACGCGCCTGCCAGTTCCCCGCCCTTCGTCTCCATGGCAGCGAGCATCCCGTGCCATGCTTCGCCAAGCTTTTCGGTCAGTGCCTCGAAGGTCGTGCCCCCGCTCGCGCCAAAGTACTCCTTTGAGGCGTCCAGGAAGTTCGTCGTGATCACCGTGACGTCCGGGCCTATCTCGCCGGCGAAGTCCTGCGCCGAGTGCCCGAGCTCCTGCTTGTCTTTCGCATCTAGTGCAACAGGGGCTTGACGGGGCACGATATCGCCGTCGGCCGACGGCGCAGGGCCACCCTGTTCTGCGTCCGGAGCAGCCTTCACAGGAGCGGCCATCGGGATTCCACCACCAGCCGGAGCGGCTATTGCGGCAGTGCTGGTTGCCGCAATAGGTGGTGAGGCGTTCTTCGCGCCGCTTGCACCAGAGTCAGTACTTGAACCGCCGGCGCTATCAGCAGCAGAGCGAGGAACTTCGGAGATCACCTTGGTTCCCGCTCTGGGTAGGCCGATTACATCCGCGGCCAGATTCTCAAAGAAAGTCTCGACGTAGTTCAACCCTTCCAACACAGCCCAGATGGCACGGAACGGATCGGCAATACCATCCCAGATCCCTTCAAGAAACCCCTTGACGAAGCCTATAAGGAAGTCCGGACTCGCACCGCTGACGATCTTCGCAAACTTGTTACTGACAGCCTCCTGCTCCTCGTAAGTAGCCTTGGCCATGCGCTTCAGGAAGCCGACAATGCCCGATTTGAGCAGAGGCCACATCAGGCCAAAGATGATGACGTTCGGGGCCCCCTCAAGGGCCTTGATTACGATTTCCAGAAGAAACTTTAGCAGTGGCTCTTTGATGCAACGGTTTAGTTTGCGCCACGCCCACCCCGCCAGGATGAGCGGGATCATCGCTGGATTCAGGATCGCAACCACGACAGAGGAGAGAACCTCCTTCCATGGAGCAACGTAGTCAGATATCTTCTTGCCGAGGTCCTTGACTGCTGCGACGCCCTGGCGGAAGGCGTCACGGCCCCAGGCAACGAACTTGGCGATCTTTGCCTGAACGGTCTGGAACAACGTACGCACCACTTCAAGCAATGGGAGACTTGTCAGGTTCGACACGAAGCCAAGCACGCTCTCGGCCAGTGAGCCGGCTGTATCTGCAAGCCAGCTAAAGCCCTTCTCCATCGTCGTGTTGAACCCCTGGACGGAATCGACCAATTGCGGCAAGTAGGTATCCTTCATTGCGCGTGCGTTCTTCGCGATGTTCGGATCGTCGCGGTGCTCCCACAGCCACTCCACGGTTGAGACGACCTTCGGCCCTTCCTCGACAATCAGCGAGATCTGTCCCATCGGCGTCAGAATTGACAAGGTCTTTGTGACCTTGCGCAGAGGTGCAGCGATCGGGGCCAGTCCAGCCTTGATCTCCGTCCATGCGGCGGAGGCGTGCTTCTTCACCCAGGCCCAGACGCCCGTTTCGTCGCCGCCCAGGCCCAGCTTTTGCGCCACCCAGTCCCAGGCTGCGCCAGCCTTTTCGCGCACCTTCCGCACCCAGCCGGAAACCGTATCCGAGATCTTCTGGATGCCGGTCCACGCTCCGCCCAGCACGGTCTTCAGCACCTCAAATTGAGGCGCGAGAACCGCGACTTCGAACTTGGTAAAGGCGTCGTCGAGCGCCACCACACCAGCCTTAAGCATCTTCAGTTCCGGACTGTCGAGGAACTTCTGCGCAACCTCCCGGATTTTGCCGAGCATCTCGGCAAAGGCCTTGCACGTCTTCGAGTCTCCGCTAAATGCGCCCTTGATCGAGTTGAAGGTGCGCCCGAACCAGGAGCGCAATCCAGCCACCGGCCCAGAGAGATCGACCGCAGCCAGCAGCGAGGGTAACCAATCTTTTACGAGCCCTTCGACGTGTCTCTTGAAGTAGTGGAAAGGGCCTTCACGGATCAGGCTCGCGAGCTCGGGTGAAACCTCTGCAACCAATGCTGAGGCGGTTTTTTGGATAAGGCTGGGGTTGTCCGCCTCGTCGCGTTGAATAGATTTCGCCGTGGACGCCGGCAGGCCGGGCGGCGCGGGGGCGGCAGGCGGTTGGCCGCCACCGGGGGGCCGTGCAACATCAACCACCGCCTCGGCGGCCGCGATAACTGGGGGAACCACTGCCGGAGCGGTCGCAAGCACGCGATCAGCGGCCAGATCGGCCTCCCGCTCGAGCGGATCATCCGGATGCCCGATGACTACGCTCGCGATCTTTCGCACTACTTTTACGGGTGCCTGCCCTTGGCTCTGCTGAACAGTATGCGCCAGTTCATGGGCAAGCAGTCGACGGCCGTCGCTTCGGGACGGGTTGTACTTTCCGGAGGCGAAGTAGATATCCTGACGTGTCGTGAAGGCGTTCGCGTTGAGCGCCTTGGCCGCTTCCGCCGCAGGCGCGTCAGTGTGAACGCGCACTCCGCTTAGATCGTGCCGCAAGCCGGTCTCCATGTCGTTGCGAGTGCGGTCGTCGAGCGGCTCGCCACGGCTGTTGTCCGGGATCACTTTGTCTTTGATCTCAGGCAGTGGTGCCGCTGCCTGTGGTTGCGCGATACGAACTCCGAGTGTGCTTGTAAATGCTCGGACATCGGTCAACAGCGGGCTTTCGAGGGTTTTGCCGACGGCCGGACTGCGCTGTAACGTTTCGTCCTCGGCGCAGCTCTGGCAGCTGCGCTGGATGTTGCGCGCGGATGGGGTCTCGGCCGATGTGAACTTCGATTCCTCAAATCTCAGGACGCTGGCGTGATTGCCGATGCTTCGCTGCAGGCGCAGTGCCGGGTGCGACAGTCTGGGCATGGCGCTACCCACGGAAGCTGTCGCATGCAAATCCTGCGCATGGTCATGGACATGCTCGCTATCGGCAGTACGGTCCGCATCAAGGACCCCAGCCGCCGACCCCGCGTTCTTCGTCGAGCGAAGAATGCCGCTGGTAGAGTCGGGCGCTTTGACCAAAGCCTTTTCCAAGATGCCGTCCTGTCCAAGTGCATTGGCCTTCGGCTAGCCCTTCTTGTCGGAAACGCCCGCCGGTGTCACAGCTTTGCGCGGGGCTGCAGGAATGGACTTGGGTGCGCCGGCTAGAGAGTTCGACTTCGTGGCCTTCCTTGACCCCTCACCGGAAACGTCCGTCGCGCCTGTGTTGGCTGTTCTGATCTCCGATACCGCTGGTGCTGCGGAAGCAGCAACAATGCCAATGGCATTTTCGAGACTCGCCTCTGAGGCTCCGTCCGCGCTGGTCACGGTAAGCGTTCGCGGACCGACAGCTGCGGTCGCCGCGACACTAAAAATCAGGCTGTACGGATCAGCCATCGTCGCACCCGGTGTGAACGACGCGACCGTCACTCCTACTCCGAGGTCGGCTTTCAGAACAGGTGGCTGAGTCACCCCAGCTGCTGTTTGAATCACCACGGTCGTCGCAACGTTTTGCGCGCCTTGTGAAATCGCCTGCGGGTTCACCGCGGGCGTAGCGCCAGAAATGCTGGCCACCTGCAGTCCGTTCGAATTGCAGCCGAACCAGTAGTTCCCGAACGAGATTACGATGCGCCGACACTTGCAGTTGTCAATCGAAAGAATGGTCCCGTCGGCTCCAACCATAACTTGCGCCAGCACGACCCATGGTTCGGACGGGCACGGTGGGCAGTCAGGCGTGCCAGTTTGGCCTAGCTGGTCGAGACTGGGCGGCGGCGTATCGCCGTCCGGGCATGAACTTAGAACGCCGATTTCGTATCCATCTTGCAGGCGCGAGTACTCACACGTGTTGTCGTTGCAGCCACAACCCATCGGCTGTACACGGACGGGCCGCGAGCGGCATTCCCTGTACTTCACGGCGATGTACAACGGCGTGTTCGCGGTCCGTGGTTGGTAGACGTCGGTGCACCAGGGATCGCTCGCCTGGACGCACGGGTCCCCTGTGACACCGGTCGTAGCGCCAATCCGGACGTCGATCGCCCGACAGCAGTCTAGGATGATCTCATCCCCATACGGTCCGAGCACGTAACCCGATGTGACCGTAACCATCCAGGGTTGGTAAGAGGCGATGTTGTCCGCCGTCACAGAAATCGGCGTAACGCATACCTTGGCCCCGCATACGACGCCCCACCCGTGCATCAGCCGGTTGTGCCTGCGGAACTTATTGCGGAAGTAATCCTGTTCCAATGTCAGGTCGTCAGGCGTAATGATCTGCCGTGGATAATATCTTGGCCGCTCCGCCACCGAGGTGTCGCACAGCGACGTTGCCCCACAAGCACTAGCGTTTGTCATGGTTCGTCTCCTTCAAAACTTCAGCCTTTGCCACCGCGTGCGTAATCCGCCGATGGGGTCTTGTTCAGACACACCAGCAGGTCGAGCAGCAGGTCGTTGGTGTAAACAATCGGGCGGACGGCTATGTTAATGTCATTGGCCGCAATCGTCGCGCCTACTGCTGGAAGGTGAATGTTCGCCAGCGGGATGCAGGGGTCGTCAGGACAAGCTCCACAGGCGCCGGTCACATATTGAGCAAGAGCGGTGTAGTTGATCCGGTTGTTGGAGATTAGGTCCTGGATGCCGCAGTCTGTATTCACGTCGGGCGCCTTGCCGGGCAACATGCGCAGCTCGTAACTCTCGCGGATCGATCCCGGTGAGCAGAGCGCGTTCTGATCGCAGTCGCCGCCCAGCGCAGGTACAGGATCCGACTGGCACTCGTGGTAGCAAAGCGTCAGTTGCACCCAGCTTGCTGGGTCGCACTCCGACGGAGGATTGTCGCCTCCAGGCAAGTTCGGCACTGGCTGAGGCATCGAGGTGACTGGAACGATAGTCTCGCGACCCCACTTGTCGATCGCTACCCCCGCCAACACAACAACACTTTTGCCATCCGGTGCGACTCGCACGTCCAGCCCGCAGACGACCCCGTAGCCTGTGATGAGGCGGTTGAGCAGACGCCGTTTGGCGTTGAAGTAGGTCTGCTCCATCTCAAATTGGGATACGTCGAGCAGTTTGCCGTAAAAGTATCGGTTGCGCACGAAGGTTGCGACGTTACAAAAGCTGGTGCTGCTGGTCTGATTGCTTTCCATAGCGTTTCTCCAATGTCGAATGTCCACTTAACTCACCAGCATGTTGACTCCCAATCGACTCTGACCGTCGATGCGTAAAGGGGGCGGCCCGCCCAGGCCGGTATCGATTCCGAGCTTGAAAGACTCTCCAAGGCGCAGGCTGCGGGAGGCGCCTCCGACAACCGTGTCGATCCCTAGTCGCGCCTGATACCCAACCCGCATCCCAGGTTCCACCACACAAACTTCATAGCTGGTGTGGGCCGGCTTCTGCTCATCGATTACGGATCGCACCAAAGGCAGAGTCGCAGCGTCGTTCAGTTGTCCGCGGTATAGCAGCACGACAAATCGGAATGCGACATCCTCAAACAGTGGTGCGCCGAATTCCGCATCTGTAATTAAATGTGACTGGTCAAGCACCGCAGTGCTGCCAACAACGGCTCCCTGCGCCTCGGCGGAAGCCAGCATGGTCGTGTAGCCCAGGATTGAGTTGTCGGTATCAGTCCAGTTCAGAGACCCGGCGGATGAAGTTTGCGACGCGCAACCGGAAACGCCAGGCGCTGGCAGAGCCCAGAGATTCGCAGTGGTTATCGGCTCCTCGATAACGGCGTCTACCCCGGCAAACTCCTTTAGCGCCGTGCGCAGTCCAGCAGAGGTACCTGTCTGTGCGTACCGAGCGAAAGCGGCAGCGATGTTACTTCGTGTCGTCGCGACGTCCCAATCCTCTTCCGGCGTAAGAGCCAGCCAGCCTGCGAGCCATGAAAGATACCCGGCTGGCGCAGCTTTGGGATCGAACAATGTAGGCATGCTGTCAATTGAGCCTTCGAGATCGTGGTTGAAACTTTGATAAAGAGAAAGCAGACGTTTTAGAAAGTCCTTGCATCCGTCGGGCTTTCGGTAAATCGCCGGAAGGTCTGCGATATAGGAGCGTTGGTCATACTGCACCTGTAACTGGCTTATGGTTGGTGTCGCGTGCCCATCGCCGGAGAACAATGCGCCAATACACAGGTAGCGCGCCGCGGCATCGCCAAGGGTGATGTCCAGCACATCCTCGGGCTTAGCCGCCCATTCAGTGCCAGCGAACGGCATCGCTGCCCCCTGCATAGGAGATGGAACCGCCAGCGGATCGTCCGAGGTAGAGATGAAGAAACGCAGGTGAGCTCCAGACGGCAGCTCGTCGCAGATCGATTGCAGGCGGTACCAATAGGGTTTTGCCAAAGGAGTAGCAATTGGACCGCTCCAGAAAAGCCCCTGCGTCGCATAACCCCCAGCCAGGAGCAGTGAGGTTGGGGCAAGGCTCGCCCCGGTGTGGACAAGAAGATTGCCTTTCCCGTCGAGCGCCAGCGCGGCTACAGGTCCCTCGTAGCCTACTGCTACGCCGTCAAAGCTGTAGCCGCTGGCTACGTCGAACTGTAAGATCTGACGGCGGGCATTATCGCCCACGTACACCTTTGAAGCGTCCGCGACAATACCCATCGGCGCCACCAGAAGCCCATCGCCAAAGTGCACCGGGTGACCTTTATCGTCGAGCAAAGGCTTGCCCGTCGCAGCCACAACGAAGATCGACTTCGAGGGGCCGTCCACAATGTAGATCGTGTCAGTACCGGCCGCGATATCGACCGGGCCAGTCAGTATGTGTGCCGCCTCGAGCGTAATCCAGAACGATGGGTCGAGATCGCCAAATACGCCGAACTTGACAACCCGTTGAGCGCCATAATCAACCACGTAGACTGCTCCCACCTTGTCCTCGGCCAGCGTCCACGGCGTCACCAAACCGGATGTCGCGCCACGGACCTCGACCGTTTGGCCCGTCTCCGCATGCAATAGCAGGATTTCATTGCCATTGCCATCACTCTCCACCACCATCAACGCACGACGCAAGGGCGAATACACAAGGCCACGCGGACCTTGCAATCCCGACCGGCACAGACGGACCTTTCCATTGCATGAATCGATCGCGAGCAACCGGCCATCTTCAAAATCGGTGTAAAAGACAGTGCCGTCGGGGGCGATCGCGATACCCGCCGGCCCATCCGGCACCGGCCGCGCGGCGAGCGCACCGGAGTCTGTCGTCGCCAGAGGGAGTGACCGGAGACGCAACGCTCCGTCCGCGTACAGTTCCAGGCCGTCCCACTGGCTGCCTAACCATTGACCCTGCCGATTCAGATACACGAAATTCTTATCGCTCCCATCTATCATGGCTATGACTCCACTCCCATCCAGACCACGTTCCAGTTGTTCGCACCCAGAATTTTGATCCCCTCCACAGCATTTTCCTGAAAGCTGCTGAGAAAGCCCGGCGGATTGACGACTCCATCTGTTTCGTCAGTCAAGTCAGGAATGAACATCTGCAGATCGAAGCCATCTGCTGTGGGGTTCATAATGTTGACATAACCGTCCAGCACAAATGGATTCTGTACGGCCGCGAAGGTCATCGCTTCCTGACTGGTGAACTCACGATCCCCCACCACGTGCGCGGAGTAGGCCGGGGGCATCTGGAATTGACCGGACGTCGTATCCACATGCGTGCCCAATCCGATCACCATCTGTCCCCCCGTTTGACTATTCATAACGCTCAAGGTCGACCAGCCGCCGGTGGCACCTCCACACTCGATGCGTGGCTGCGTGTGTTGCCGTGCATCCCGCCGCTGGGCGACCGAAAGCGGCTGGTAGAGCTGGCAGTTGCGGACCTCCGCGCGAGCCAGCACAATGCGCATGTTGGATTGCACCTCGACCTTCAACTGCGCGTCGAGCGGCTGCAGGTTTGCGCCCAGCTGGATCCAGCAGAAGTTTGGAGCCTCGCGCAGCGCAACGGCGCCAGCCTGTGAGCAGATGCCTTGCCTGGTTTCCGACTCGACCAGGTCCGCATCGGTGCGATAGGAGACGGTCAGGTCATAGTAGACCGAACCGCCATTGCCATCATTCGCCACTGGAGGCACAGGCTCAACGTGCTGTACGGTGAGCACGATCTCCCGCCCACACGCGTCGAGTGCGTAGCCGGGCTGAATCGTTACCATCCGATCTCCTTTGTTACCGGAGACGCCGTATCCGTTACCTACCCCTGGCTTGTGTAAGCTCTGGTTGTGAAGCCACCGCATCTCGCGGTTGAACGATTCGAGCGTCTGCAAGTCAGAGGCGAAGAGTCGCTCACCGTTGAAGAACTGCTGCCGTTCGAGGAACTGCGTACTGCCGAAAATCGTCATCGTCATACCCCTAACAACATGACTTTCTGGTGTCTGACCTCAGGCACCGATTGCTGCCTTGACGCGATTCGCAGCCAATCCATTCAACAAAAAATGGAAAGGATGTCGTCCGACGCGGCGTACCAACTTCGCTTGCCCGGTTCAGGTCAGCAAGCTGAAGCCGATCCGCCGCGAGGATGCGGAAGAGGAACTGGTTAGGCTGCGGCTGTTCCACATGTGTAATCACCAGGGTGCTTGTTGTGACGTTTTCGATGCCCAGGTCCACTCCGCGCAGTGTCGCAAAGTAGCAGGGGGTCGCTCCAAAACCTCCGGCAGAAGTATCGACTACCGTCTCAATACCGAGCCGTCCCTGCGATGAAAACCAGATCTGCCAGGATGTGTTTCCGGGAATGGTGGAGCCGTTGGCAAGATACGGTCGTTCTTCGGCAGGCGGGATCAGCATCTTGAATGTGCTGTCCCGCCTGGCCAGCGTCTTGCTCTCGTAGTCGATCCTCACGAGTGGGACGCCAGCACGCGGCGTAAAATTCGTGGACGGGACCCAGACGAACTCGAGCGCCCGCCCGTCGACAGAATCATCGCAACCACCCAGGCAAACCTCCGCGTTTTCGCCCCGACTCTGTATATCGGTCGGCTCACTCGCACGCACCACTAAGGTGAGTGACGGACCCAGCGGCTCAATTGGCAGCGGAACGTTCATAGGCCGCGTCAAGATCAACGCTCTGCCATAGCAGTCATGCGCCACACCCGGCTTGAAGGTGAACCCGTCGAGATGAACGGCGCTATACTGCGTGGCCTCGAAGCCGAAGGAAACTCCATACGCATGATGCACGGCGCGATTGTGCCACTGTCGCAGCTGTAAATCGGTTTTTACCTGTTGGTCCAGATCGTACGAACGCAATAGCTGACCCTGCCAATAGCGGATCCGTTCGAAGTCTCTCGCTTGCGGCACGTTGCTCATCGCGTCACCTCGATCGTGTGCTGACCCGCTGCGACCAACCAGGTCGGAGCAACGCAGACGTTCCCGCATTGGGGGTCGCACTGGCAGCCGTTGACTTCGAGAGCCAAGGTCGCAATGTAGTCGACCCCGGCGACGCCGCCGATGACCTGCATAATCTCCGCACGGTAAACATCGCGGCCGAAAGGCCACCCCGTACCACCGAGCCCGCCTGTGAGCGGATCCAGAAACTGATTGATCATGTCGGTTACGCGTTGTTGCACGCCCGCCAGGCTTGATCCGGCCAGCGCGACAATGGTCGCCTGCACCGCCACTTCGATATAGGTCGGTGCCACGACCTTCAGGCGAGAGCCGATGATCCTGCGTGAATTCACGTAGTTGGCCACTGCCTGGAGCAGTTCCGCGCTCGGCACCGGCCTCCGGATTGGGAGGTAAGGCAGTATAACCAGCGTCACCTGCCCAGGCGCCGAGAAGCACGGAAACGACGGGTGATGGTTGGCCCAGCCCTTTACCCGCGCAACATTTCTGCCCGGCGTCTCGAGTGCGAACTGCTCGTAGTCATCAAGTGTGACCGCACGCTGCGGTTCCTCGAAGATCGTCGTGGCACGCACAATGGCGAGGTCGAGCGACTCCGCGCCGGCGCCCCCTGAGGCGGCAACAGGATTGTCAGCGGTTACATTCGCAGCCAACTCGTTGTAATTCGGAAGCAGACATCGATTGTGAGGCGAGTCGAGAAGCGTCCACCTAAGAGCTGCCCGTACGTTCCCGGCCTCCGCCGCGGTGCCCTCCCATGCCGCATAGAACGTCGCCCCGAGCGGCGCCGCCAAGCCATGTTCACCATTGCCGAAAGTAATCGTGCCCGCTGTGGCGTCGAGCGTAAAGTGCCTGTCGGCGCGGCCGGAGGCGTCGAAGTCGGGCCGACTTACCCAACCGTATTGCTCGCCGTTTTCGATGCTGAACACGATGAGGCTGAGAGCGACTATCGGCGCCTGCGGAAGCGTGATCGTGTAGTCAGGTGTGCCATTACTGGTTCCTATCGCAGCGCACTCGAGGACGATGCTCCCTGCACCGGTCGGCGTGGCAGGCGTGAACGCTAGAATTCGAAGCTGCGGCCCGGTTTCAACAAACTGGAGTGCGATGACCTGACCTTGGCCGCCAAGTCGCACATGAATTCCCGCCACATCACCTGGAGGAGTTGGAGGAGAAGCTACTACCCCTGCCGCAATTACAAATGTGGTGTTGCCCACAGGAGTCGTCTGGTAAGCCAGAATCGTGTTGGCGAGCACGGTAGTGACCACCGGCGGAGCGTCATACGCGCCCGCATCGAGCCGCACCCGCAGGTAGCTGAGAGGCATCTTGACCTTGCCGACGATTCCGGGCAA
Source organism: Tunturiibacter lichenicola (assembly GCF_051013355.1). GTDB lineage: Bacteria > Acidobacteriota > Terriglobia > Terriglobales > Acidobacteriaceae > Edaphobacter > Edaphobacter lichenicola_F. The sequence goes on from NZ_CP132944.1 coordinate 5,240,432, forward strand.
TCCAGCTACCGACGGCGTGATCACCACAGTTCCAGTCAGTGTGAAGCTGGCCGTGTCATCGGACACTGCCCCCGTCAGCGAGGCCCAGCCAGACGCCGTCAAAATCTCCCATGTCAGACGAACCCCGGTAAACGTGATTGGCCCTGGTTCGGGCATCGTCGGAACCGACTGACTGGCGCTCTTACACAGGCACGGCAGTGTAACCGGGGCGCAGGCCGACGCTCGCGCCTCCGCTGCCGCCAGGATGCTCCCGCGCTCTTCCGCACCGGACCGCGAACCGTTCAGTTGGAAGTACAGGGTCAGCGATTGTGCCGCCGCCAGAGGCTGGTCAAAGCCCAGATACAGTTCTGTCCCCACCGCCGCCGCGCTGCCGAAGATACCCACGGGAAGGCCGCGGAGGCAGTTGCTGGTTTGGTCTTGGAAGCCGCCGGCGTCCAATACTTGCACTGCCTGCAGACTGCCCGGCGCGATCGTCAACGGGCGCGAGGTCTTGAATGGTGTGACCGTTCCAGAGACGTCCGTGCCGCTGAAGATCGCGCCCGCTGCTAGTGGCATGGACGGACTTCCGGCGGGCAGGGAGAAGCGAAGCGGCATGGACGCAGCCAGCGGAGGCTGCGGTGAAACACCGACTAAAGAAAGAAATTTAAGGCGCGCCCGGTCCGAGATCCGGTTCACTTCGAAGATGTCCATCTCCGTGACGGAAGCAAGCAACTCGATCAGAGTGATCCCAGGATCAGACGCATTCTGGTCCGTCCACTCCGAACCGTAAAGCGGGATCAGCGCGCGACCCTCGTCGACTAAGTCGCTCCACCGCCGGTCGTCGAGATTTGGTAATAAAAGGGGCATTTCGTCTCCAGCTAGACGGACAGCGATCCTTCGTTGAGGGTTGAAACTTCTTTCACAAAATATGCGTAGAGTGGCAGGTCCAGCCGTGTAGCGCCGCCAAAATGCGGCGGCCGATTGTTCTTAATGAGGTAATAGTCCTGCACGATCTGAGCCTGCTGTTCGCGGTTGAAACTCAGAATCCCGTGACCAGCATTCTTGGCTGCCTGCAGGCCGGTTGTGCCCTGGTAGTCATAAGCCGCGGTGCCGCCCAGCTTGATCTGTGCATGGAGTGCTTCGGCGATGTAGATTACGCCCGACCGTTCGTACTGCCACACGTGAGTTAGTTCGTGGATCAAGGTGTCGTCCGAGATATTGCCCCAGCCGCTGATGGTATGGAAGGCGGTGTATTCGCGATGCGAGAAAGCGGGACCAAGGACCGCGTTTTCGTCCACCCTGACCATTTCGAAGTTGATCGAAGCACCGAAGACGCCGCTGGCCCTGCTTAGTTCACCGCCGCTCAACTTCCGGGTATTGAATTTCACAAAATCCATCACTGTCTGGTATGCCTCACCCAGTCCGAGCACTTCGACCAACCGAAGCATGTTGGCGCCCAGCCACTTGAGAAAGCCAGTCCACGTGTCCACGTGCGCCAGCGATTCCCACCAGCTCAATGACCACGGCCGCAGGGTCTTTACGCCTTCCCACAGCCCAACCACGAGCCGCGCCAGCCTCTCTGGCAATCGCCCAATCCAATTGGCGATCCGTTCGAAAACCCCGGTGACTTTGGCCCAGAGTTGTTTGCCTACCCACTGCAGCCCGTTCCATACCGCATCCGCCGCAACGGCGATGCCGTGACCAGCCGCTTTGATTCCCTGCCACACTGCGCCGCCGGCCGCTGCAACCCCGCGCCCGACTGCGTGTGCCGCGCTGGAGATCCCGTGCCCGACCCGCTCGAGCCACGATGGCTTCTGCTCTTTCTTCTTCTCCTCGGAGGAGGTCGTGTCGGCTGCCTTCCGCTGCACGGCCCTCCCGCCTGCCGCCGGCGTCTCTACTTTCCCACTTCCCATGGCGATCGCGTGGCCGGTGCGTTCCGCCTGTGCCTCGAGCTGCGAATTATTTCCCGTAGCTGCCGCTTCACCATGCTTCTGCTGGGCCACGTGCGTCAGTTCATGGGCCAGTAGGGGGTCCCGCTCGTGCGAGCGATATTTTCCAGGCGCAAAGTAGACATCGCGTCCAACCGTAAAGGCCTCTGCGTTTAATGCGCGTGCAGCATCTCCGGCCACCGCATCATCGTGGATGCGCGTGTCGCTGAAATCCTGTCCCAACCGCGACTCCATCGCAAACCGTGTTCCACGGTCGAGTCTCTTGCCGACGGTACTCTTTTCAAGTAAAGGCGTTACGTCGCCGTGGACTTGGTCTCCCCCTGCCCCGGCACGACATTGCGCACACGTACCGCCACACGCGCATTTGCGCTGAAGTCTGCCTACCACGAACTGGTTCCCTTGCTGGCGCTGCATACGCAGGACTGCGGATTGCTCCGGAGACTGCACCGACTGCTGCTCCGGACGTCGAGCTGCGCTTTGTTCCTCCGCTTGCCGCTCCGTCTTTGTATCCGCCGTCTTCATTCGATCGCCACTTTCACGTTGATACGGATCTGCCCGGCCGCTACCGTTTGGCCCGGGCCGATACTCACGACATCAGTCTGTAGAGCACCTTGCTTGTAGAGCGCCAACTCTTCGACGTAATCAAGCCCGGGCACCCGCGCCAGTGCCGTTCCCAGATCGGAGAGATGCACGGTTCGCCCCGGCGGCCAGCCTTCGCCGCGCGGCCCTCCAGCGAGCGGATGCAGAAAAGTTTCAAGGGCCACCTTTACGGCGAGTTCCACGTCGCCAGCCTCCGACGCCACTAGCGGCGCGACGGTAGCGCGCACGTCAATCGGCACATACTCCGGGGCCACGACGGAGATCCGGTTCAGTGCTGTGATCGCCGCGACGGCTCGGTCCTGAATGTAGCGGCGCACCTCATCGCGCAATCCAAATGAAGGCATGGGCTGCGCGTCCAGGCTCTTCGGCAGAATGTGTAACGTGACCCATCCCGGGCGAGGGCGCCCATCAGCATCCTGGGTCGCCAGAGCATGCGCCGCTCCCACCGCTGAAGAGGCCTCGCGCGCCAGCGTCTCATAGTCGAAGGGAGTAAGGGCACGCCCCCGCGTGCGCAACGTAGCCGGGGCTCGTTGCCCGAACTCGACGAGTGTCTCGCCATCACTGCCGCCTTCCGCCTCGCGAATATTCGTGGCGCTCTGCACTCCCGGCACCGCGCCCAGCATCTGCGTAATGGTGCGGATTGCCACGTTTCCAGTCGAACCGCCGCCGGTTCGGAATAACGCCGCCACGACAGCTGAGCCTGCCGGTGGAATGCGGCCGCGAACCCCATCGCCAAAATACAGCCGTCCAATAGCGCGGTCAGGAACATAGTCCCTGCTTGCAGCGTACGAAGTATAGAAGTTTGGCTTAGAGTTCCAGCGGACCCATGCCTCCGAAACTTTCTTGTTGCGGTCTCGTACCAGGCGAAGGTCCCCGTATGTGAAATCGGTCTGTGTCCCCTCCTGGCCGAGCAGCTTCTCGATTGCGTCAACGACCGATAAATCGCCGCCCGCGAGCTCCGCCGCCAGGATGCGCCATTCCACATTGGCGCTGAGTCCCGATAGCTCCTGCACCTCAATCCGCTCCCCCGAGAGCAGCGGGATCTGGTTGACAGACAATACCTGGCTCGCCTGTCCTGAACTTGTACCAAGCGCCGAAGCGGTGACCGTCCGCTGCTGCGATGCCCATACCGCGTTCTGGTAGATGGCGTTGAGCGTCGGCTCACCCGGCGGACCATCCTCCTTGAGCCGCACGCGCAGCCAGAAATACGTTGCGTCAAAGCGTGCAAGCGCTACGCTGTCGTCCTCGCCAATCAACGACACGATACCCGGCAGGCGCAGGTTTTGAGTCTCGTCGGTCGCTGCGACCTCGACCCAGTCGCCGCCGTTCCAATACTCCCACAGCAGCGCCGACCCCGACGTGTCTCCGGGCTGTTCGACAAAATCGAAGTAGAATCCGAGGTCATCGACTGGAAGTTGCTTATCGAAGCCCACGTAAAACGCGGGAGTGATGTCGGACACCGGCTTGAAAATAGCGTAGCCATTGCTCGGCCACTGCGACTCGTCGGTGTGGTCCTCATATTGGAAGTCGTTCCAGGTAACGACATGCTCTGCGAATACTGGGCCGTTCTGCCAGGAATAGCCGAGTCGAAAAGCGGATAGCGCGGGCGGCTGAGTTACCACGTAGGTAAATGTGTTCGTAGAATTTGTAACCGCAACAGTAGCAGAAAATCCATAGCCGCCGCCCACGAGACGCACCCTCACCCAGAACGCGTTCGTGCCGTTCACCTTGTTTTGGACAAAGTCCTTTGGCACGATGAAAAAGACGGAGCCTGTTCCGTTCAGGTCTTCTGGACTCGATGTGCCATCCGGTGGAGTCGTTCGATCTGTCGTGATCGCAAGGGAGAACCAGTCCGTGCCATTCCAATACTCCCATGCCACCTCATGCGACAGCGGTGTTGTTGTGTCGGCGTCTAGCTTGTCCTGGGGGGTATCCGTTCTCACGAAGCCGATCTCGACCGACGCTCCCGGCTTCGCGAAAATTTCGTCGCATGAAAAGTAGAAGGCGATGCCTGGCTGGGGCTGCTGCCCGAAAGGGAAAAACGGCTTCGTCGTATCCAGCTTCGTGCCGTTGCTCAGCGCGTTGTCCGGCAGAAGGCCAGCGCTGGGGACGCTTTCGCTCCAACTCAACGGGCTCTCCATTAGGCTGCTCAGCCGTATGCGACTGACCTCGGGCAGAATGATTGCCGGGTCAGGCGGGAGCGGCTGGTCCAACACACCGCGAACCCAGAAAGCGGTGATCCCGTTCACGGACGTCGTGGCCGCGCTGGCGCAGTCCGTCTCCAGCTGAAATGTCCCACTGCGGCTGAAACCCATCGTGCCATCGAGCCGCGGCTCGGACGCGCCGGCGCATGCCGGGTCCGTACCCTTGAAACCACGCCAAACCTGCCCGTCCCAGTACTGCCACTTCACGCTCAGGGGATCGAGCGAGTTCACAGACAGTTCAAAATGCACCTGCACAGTTACCGAGGAGCTGAGGGAAAGCAGCGTGTCATGCGCAAGGTAAATCATATGCGGCGTTGGCTGCATCGCGAGGTGATCAAAAAGAGTAATCGGCACACCAGATGCGATGGCGGCAGAATGGTCGAGGTAAAGATCCCTCCCCGACCAGAGACTTACCACTTGTACGATCTGCGCCACCGAGATCCCTACCGCCTGCTCCGTCTCAAAGACGATTTGCTGGGAGCTTCCCGGTGGTGGCGGCGCGGCAATCTGAGTCGTCGCGGGCGCATGACTGTTCTGCGCGCCGGGAGTCGGCGAGAAGACGATCGGGGCCCGTGCTGATTGAGCCGGAACAAGACCAATCCCTAACTGGTCGTAAAATGCAAGCCGATTTTTGTCCTTAGCCTGGTTCATGCGCTGGATCACGGTTTGCAGGTAACGTCCAAAGATCCACGTAAGCCCGTTGCCGGCCGACCCTGCCGCAGGCAGCCACTCCGGCACATATCCCGGGCGTCGTGCCAGAATCTCGCTTACGAGGTCTTCGATCGAACGAGTATCGCTAGGGGCAGTTGGAGTCATGCGGCCGAGCCCTCCTGCAGATAGAACGGGTAAACGAGGTTGAACTGCGTGTTGGTAACGCGAACCCGATAGCTCATAGTGATTAGTAGCTGGTTGCGTGTATCGCCGCCCGCAACAACGTCGACCGAAAGCAGGTCGATACGTGGCTCCCACTTCACCATCGACTCAAGCACCCGTGTCTTCACTAGGTTCAACGTGGTCGCGTTCAACGGCTCAAAGACGAAGTCGTTTAGACCGGTGCCGAAGTCCGGTCGCATCACGCGCTCGCCGGGGTCCGTGCCAAGGATGATCCGGATGGCCTCGTCAACATCTGCCTCGTAGCGCGCCATCGTGACGCTGCCATCGTCGTCCACACACGGTGGAAAATGCCAGCCAACTCCGAGAAAGACCTTCGTCTGGTCCGCTGTCCTCATCTCATGCTCCTATCTCCACGGTCGGGCAGCCCATGGCAATCGCATTAGGAGGACCCACCTCCACCACCATGTCTCCCTGCCGCGCAGCCGGCAACCCATTGATCAGCACCGTCAGGCTACCGACCGCTACCACTCCGCCCACATGCGGTACAAGCACGGTCAACAATGGGCATAGATGCGCGTCAGCTGTCGCACGCCAGGCCGGCTGGCCGCCAATCAGTACGTCGATGCTTCCTGGGCCTGGCCCAAGTGGCGTCCCATGGCTGGTCATGTCCCCTAATCGTGCGGCGAAAGTCATATCGTCTCTACCTTTCATTGGCACTCAGTTCAGCTTTATGGGAAGCCCCTGCACGCTGCAGGGGCCAAGGCTGCCGATGGTCACACTCGTATCGGCTTGGAGTTCGATTTCAAGCGCATCCAAAGCAATCTTGCCGGCAGGCGCGCTAAGCGAAATGTTCCCGGTGAGTACCTGCACCGACACGGCCGGCGGTACTGCTGCCAAATCAAGCGTGATGCTCATTGCGCCGCCGGCTGTCGAGAGCGCCATCTTGGTTGGATTGAGCGTTACTTTTTGCTGTGTGCTCGTGGTTATGGTGATCGACTGCAGCGCATCGTCGAACTCCACTGTGTGTCCGAGCCCTCCGACTAGGCCTGTCTTAAGAATCCGCTTGCTGACGAAGTCAGTGGGCACGATCGCCGGCGGTCGATCAACCGTGTTCCACAGCCCGCCGATAACGTAAGCGTCAGTCTCGTCGTTCTCGTCAAAGGCCACCAGCACCTCGTCGCCGACTTGGGGCAGCCACATGAACCCACGTCCCGATCCGCCGCCGACCGACACCATGCGCGCCCAGGGCTGGAAAGAAGGCAGTGACGGAATCCGCACCAGGACCTTGCCCTCAAGCAGCAGGTTTATGTTGTCCATCACCACACCGGGCGCGATCGCGATGCCGCTCCCCTTGATCTTGTCCGCCGCTCCAAGTGCTTCCACCAACGTCCCTGCCATACGGCCTCCTCAGACGCGCTGTCCTTGTAGTCGAACCAGGTTTGCCGGACTCTTCGGCAGCGGGATCGATCCGAACCAGACTTCCTTGCGCGCCTGAAAACTGGTGCGGTAGCCACCACTGTCAAACGCGTGGGTCGCCTGCGTGATTCGGTACAAACCACCAAACTGGTCACCCGCACCTTCGATATTGATGACCCGCGAAGCCTTGATGCGTGGGTCGCCAATCGTGCTGCCCGAGGCGGTCAAACGATTATTCAGCCGCGGCAGAAGCTCGCCCAATATCGATTGCAACGCCGTCGGAAAACCGGTCGGCTTAATCGAGATAGTCTTCGCAGCATTCGCTCCAAGCAGAATGTCGAGACTGCCGATGCCCGGGTAGACCGATAGGTTGATCGTCGCCCGGTCAAAGTCCCAGCCGACTACAACCACAAACTCGGTCTTGATTGCCGCAATCCAGATTCGCGCAGAGATTCCAAAGACGTCACCAACCGTCGTGATCCGCGGCGTAAAGTCCATGAGCGTCTGGCCCCACTTGAGAGTCAAACTCGGCGCGTAGTCCTGAAGAAGGAACTGGAAACGTAATACATATCCTTGTGGCTGCGCCGTGTGGTCGATGTACATCTCCCAGCCGTTCTGTCGCGAGATCGAAGACAGGAAATCAAAATCGCTTTGCGACTCTTGTCGGCGAACCCCCTTCTGCATCAGCCCTGGCACATTGACATACGTCCCGAGCGTCATCAGGATCGACAGCACACCTCCGACAGGATCCGGTACGGGTATCAGCAAATTGGTTCCGCTGACGATCGCGCCGACCACGATGTCGGGCAGAGGAAAATTGTCCATCTTAGGGATCGCAACATAGTACGCACGGTCAGCTTTGCCATGGGTAAGGCGCTGCAGGAAATCCTGCGCGACTACCTTGATGGTGGGCATGCCGCCAGACGGAAATGAAGGCTCAACGCCCGTAATCTCGCCAACAAAGACGCGTTCGAGAGGGTCCGGCGCATAGCCGATGCTGAGTGTGAAACGATTATCAATCTGCAGCAGAGGATGGTCCAGCCACGCAAGATTCGGATTTGCGAATGTGACCTCAACACGGTCAGCACCCTCCATCCCGTCCTGGTAGTTAATACTCACAACCGAGTACTGCAGTGCCGCGGGCAGCGGACTGCCGCTGATTTGGACTTCAAACGCAGGCGCATAGGAAGCGTATCGGGCCATGGTTAGACGACCACCTCACCAGTCGTGGGATCGGCGAACGGCAGCGAAGGAATAAGCAACGACTGCCCCGGCGAAATAGCACGCGGGTTGTCCAGCCCATTGGCTATGGCAATCGGCCGCCAGACTTCTGGATCGTCGTAGTGCAATGCGGCAATGCGGCTCAACGTCTCGCCAAGTTTCACTACATGCGCCTTGCTGAAATCCGCGGTCTGCCGGTTCACCTGCTTCGCTTCTGTATCCGGATCAATAAACTCGTTGAAGGTCACATTCAGCCGCGCGCGCACCGGACGCCCATCGTCCAGAAAGCGTATAAATTTTTGCGAAACTCGCGCCAGCACACAACGAAACTGCAGCGAAGCCCACGAGACGCGGAGCACCGGCGGCGCATGTAGAGTCGAATCAATATCAAGCAGCTTGACGATCTTCTGAGTCTCGTCCCGCACGTCGCGCGGCGGCTCGAGCGTGTCGAGGAAAAGCTCCATTTCGAGCGTGCGCATGTTGCCGTGTACAAACTGCAGCAGCGGGCCCGTGAGACCGGGAATCGCCTGCGCTGCGAAGTTGTTGTCTTTATTCAACGTGTATTCCTCGGGGTTGAAAAAAACATCGAAGAACACACCCGAGTATTCGACCGTGATCCGTGCTTTCGCGAGACCCATGAGTTGATTCCCTATACCTTTCCCAACCGCTCGCGCCAGGCGATGACACGGTTGTCGATTTGCTTGATCACTTGCTCCGCGATGGTGTCGATGTTCAAGGTCGGCGCTCCCTGTTTTGCCCACTCAGCGATGTGCACGCTGTCCCGCGCCTCTGCAGCTCGTCTGCGCGGGGGGATATCGGGCATCTTGCCGGATGTAGAGAACTCCTCAGACTCCGCAGCCGCCCTTATCCGCGTAAGCATGTTAGGACTCCCGAGAACGCGGTCCTCAACGCGAGAGAAGCGCCGCAGTCCTTGCAGGACAGGATGATGAACGCTCTGCCTCGGCGTAGACCCGACGTCAACATCTTCTGTCCTGCCGACCACGAGAGGAGACCGTGAAGTAGTTTCGCCTCGCACAACGTGTGGCCGCACCTGTGTCGCCGCCCATGGTTGCCGAAGCACTGAGGGAGTAACCGTCATCATCGCAACTGGATCCCTTGGCGGCGCACGCCAGGCCTTACTTCTGAATGACTGTCCAGCGAAAGCTCCATTGCACGTTGCCCGCAGACCGGAGACCCAGTTGACGGGGCGCGCAATGTTGACAGTCGTCGCGGCAATGTTGTTTCCCGCGCGGATGTGGGTACTATGGTTGACCGACCAGCGCAGCTCGAACATCTGCAACAACTGCCGCGGCTCCCGCACTCGCTCCAGGGGTCGCATCTGGCGTAGCTCCATACGAGCCCGTCCACTCGGGTTCGGATGGCGTCCCAGGGCCCCTCGCAACGCAGAGGCCCACCGACTCCAGCGACTGCCTGCGGTGGTTTGCCGTTCCCCGGATTGCCATTGCCTGTTCATCGCTCTCGCTCGGTCTCATTCATCCGCTGGTTGATCGACGAAATCTCATCGACCCACCGTCGCCTTTCGCTGTGCTCCATGTTCAGCACCGCATCTGGCGGCCAGTGAAAGTGATATGCCACGAAGGCTACCTCCTGGTACAGCGACGTCAGAGGGTAGCCAGTGATTCCCCCGAGCGGCTCATCTCCAATGCGAAGGCGCTCTCACACTTGGGGCAGATCGCATCGATACGGGCGTTGCCGCTTCGGTTGATACGGTTGTAAAACTCATGCAGGTACGAGAGATCCGCAGTGTAAAGCGACTCGATCACCTTTGGGTTAATCTGCGCTACAGAGCCAAGTTTCGTGATCACTCGCGAAAGCAAAATAATAATCAGATAGGCCTCGTTAGCCTGCACGCGCGGATCTTTCAACGGCATGATCTCATCCGCCGCAGTGGCCAGACGCATCACACCCGATCGGTTGAGAACACCTTCCTCATCTGCGTAGCCAAGAGGCAGCGTAAATTCAAACTCTGTCTGAAACATGCTCAACCTCTTTCCACCCGCTCACAGCTCAAGGTCATCGTTTCAATTGCGACATCGTTGCCCTTTGCGCTGAAACTTGGACTGTCCCACTTGCTCGGCCACGCAGTGAAGAAGTTCCAGCGGACCTTCTCGGTGCCGGTGTCGTCACACATGACTACCGACCCGTTCTTGCGCAAAATCTTTCCCCGCACTGCCGCCAGGTGCCAGTCGTAGAGTTCATGCGAGTCGGTCGACCCCCACTTGAGCGTGATGTCCGGATAGCTGGTCTTACCAGGCAGCTTGCGCACCGTCGCTGTGTCGCCGCCCTCGCGGTACTCGACCACCTCTAGGTGAGAGCCGAGCCCCGCACACTCGGTAAAACCCGCCTGCTGAATACCGTCGATCTCCACGCGAAATCGAAAGCCCTTATACGGATCTACTCTAGGTGTTGCCATGCAATGCCTCCTTGTGCTCTCTCGCTCAGCGCGAAGTTATTCAGTAACAGTCGACCCACCTGGCTGCTGCACTATTTTGAAGACGACGTATTCGGCCGGCGGCACCGTATAGAGCGTGACGGCAATAATCAGTTGGCCTAGAGCGATCACTTGCGGCGTATTCAAGGAGCTGTCAACACTCACAGTGAAACCCTGATCCGCCGACGTACCCTCAAGCGCGCCCGCGCTCCATTGCGTCGTCAGAAAGTCGACAACCATGCGCTTCACGGTTCCCCAGAGTGTCGGGTTGTTCGGCTCGAAGACCGCAAACCGCGTGCCATCGCGCAAGGACGCTTCGACGAAGTTTACAAAGCGGCGGATACTGTTATAGCGCCACTGGGTGTTGTCGGTCGGTGCGATCGTACGCGCCCCCCAGATGCGAATTCCCTGCCCTGGGAACGATCGAATGACGTTTATACCTTGCTCATTGAGCGGCCCCTGCTCATCATCATTAAGCACCGCCGCGAGATCCAGCGCCGAAGTGATAGGTTCATTTGCTGGCGCCTTGAATACCAGCCGCTGGTTATCATTGTTTGCGTACACCCCCGCAACATGGCCCGAAGGCGGCACTATCACCTCACCGCTTCCCAGCGGGTTGCTAATCCCGATCCATGGGTAGTAGAGGGAGGCCATGCCGCGGTCTGAATTCAGATTGCTTCGTTGCGCAAGGATTAGCGCCTGGTCGGCATCCTTGATTGAGTCAAGAATGGCAAATCGATTCACCACCTTCTCGCAATGAGCCACCATATACGACTGGATGTCGTGCGTAGCCGCCGCATTGAAGTTCGCGCCCACCGCATCTGGAATAGCGAGCAACGCGACATCGGGCACGCGCAGCAATGTGTCGATTGCCCTGTGATAGTCGTTCGTCTGAATATTTGCGACGTTGTCAGCGGCGCCGCCTGTCAGCGCGGTGGCGGCGATAACCGCCGGCAGATTATGCGCTGGCGGCGTCGGAGAGGGCGGATCCGCCAGTGCAATCGACACAGCACTCGAGTTTACGATCGTCCCGAAGTAACGGCTATGCCGCGGGTCCATCGACAAGTTGGGAAACGATTCGGTCCCTGCCGGACTGTTCGCGATCGTCAACGTGAATTCAAGCGTTTTGATGTTAATGTCGGGATCGCCTGCCTTGTGGCTATACGTGTTCGTCAACCCAACTGCGAGATTAATCGCACTATTGATGCTGTCCACCATGCGCACCACGCCCTGCTCGCTGGTACCCCCCTGTGATACCGAGACATAGGTTCCCGGCTGTATCCCGGCCACGCTGTCCACACGGATGCGCTGCGTGCCTGCCGTCAGATTTGCGATGCGAATGTCGCCGCCGGTGTAGGTGTTCGTGACTGCCGCTGCAAAAAAGATATTTACGCCGCTAACACTCGTTACTGTCGCGGTATCGGTATTCGCAAGTTGCTCCAGCAACACCGTGTCTCCGGGGTGAAAATTCGCTGCATCGACTGCCGACCCAACCACCGCCGATATGCCAGTTGCGCTGGTTAGGTTGACCTGCTTGCGGGCCGCTTTGGTTGAGGCAACACTCGCATCATCGACCTGAACGGTAATCGTGTTTCCCGCAGTTCCCTCCTTGAAAGCCGTCAGCACCAACACCGGCTTCGGCGTTGTCGCCCGATCCTTCAGTGTGAACGAGGCCTGCACGCCCGTGCCCACGCGCACAAAATACGCCAGCCCGCCACCCTCAGCGAAGAAGCCGTTGACGGCATGTGTGGCATAAACCCGCTGCGGATCCTCTATATAGCTGCCGAACATTGCGGCAAACTGCTGCGGCGTTGTAAGCAGCGTCGGTTGAAAGAGTGGCCCCATCTGGGCCGGACCGATGAAGGCCGTTGTGCTGGTTTCCGCAGGCGCAATCGGCCCTGGCACCTGCTCTTCATCGATATAAACACCGGGCGCTTTGTTGGTTGAGACAAATGCCATACATTCCTCCCTTGCAAAAGCGATCTCTATCAAGCAGCTAAAGCGGTGTAAGGTGAATCTGGTAGTCCTCGGACAGCCCAGGCACCGTAACCGCGATGTTCAGAATCTGGAAGCCCACTGCCACCACTCGCAGCGAATGCACTCCGGGGTGCACACCGGAGAGGACATAACGGCCGTCGTCGTCCGTACCTGTCCGAAGCCCGGCGTCGAGCAGATCCACAAGCGCGCCGGCGATACCGTTGTTCAGGTTGTCGAACACACGTCCGCCGAATTGCAGCCACGCATCCGGTGTCCCGTCGCCGGCCACCGTTCCTGTCGCCGTCGTCACCAGGAAGTCCGCCACATCGTCGTACAGCGGCATGCTGATCGTCACTGTCAACGTCAACGAAGGTCGCAGCGTGTTCCCTAGCGATGCCCAGAACTCGGCTAGATTCTTCAGAGCGTCTGGATGCAGCGCCACCATGGGGAGCGGCGGCTCCTGTCCGACAAGCGTGCCCTGCAGCAGCGCCGCCGGGATTGTTGGGAAGCGGCCCAACGCTTGCAATACCTGGCTCAGCAGTTGCTGCTCCTGCAGCGCTGGATCCGCACCGCCCACAGGCCACGCCGTCGCTAGATAAGAACATGCCAGCCGCATCGGCGGCCTCTGCGTCACTGCTCCGACATCTCCCTTTATGATGGTCAACTCGTTGCTGCGCAGTTCCAGATTCTCGCGAAGATCGTAGAGAAAGAGGTCGACCGCGGTCTGCTGCGGCTTGAACGATTGTTCCGGTCGATCGAAGAGGATGAGCGCATTGCTCAGCGGTGGTGGTAGCCCCGGTTGCGTGAGGATCCTCTTGAGCGTTTTGCTGAGATCTTGGATCATTGCTGGTCATCGCCCCATCTTTCGCAACGGAGTGATAGAGATCGCTTCCGTCTCATCCGGCCACTCGTTTTCCGTCCAGGAGCGGCCCAGTTTCTGGTACTCGCGCCGTGAAGCCTTGAGCAGGTGCGCCATATGAATGCTGCCGCCATCCGCCGCCGCGTAGAACGCTGAAGCACGCGCGATGCTCCTTATATTGCCGCTGGCCAGCCGCACAGAGCGTGCAAGTGCCAGAAAGTCCACGTCGCTCGCTAGCGGCGCTTCCTCCGGGAAAATCACCTTCCACACACGCTGTCGTTCCGACTCTTCGGGGAACGGGAATTCAACCACAGCCTGAATACGCCGCAGGAACGCCTCGTCAATGTGGTGTTTCACATTGGTGGCCAGTATCGTGATGCCCTCGTACTCCTCCATCTTCTGCAGCAGATAACCAATTTCAATGTTCGCGTAGCGGTCATGCGAATCCTTCACCTCGGAGCGCTTGCCGAACAAAGCGTCCGCCTCGTCGAAGAAGAGAATCGCGTTCGAGTCCTCGGCTGCTGTGAATACTCGGTCGAGACTCTTCTCTGTCTCGCCGATGTACTTACTCACGATCTGGGACAGGTCGATCTTGTAAATATCCAGTCTGAGCTCACGTGCGATCACCTCGGCAGCCATGGTCTTGCCGGTTCCCGGTGGTCCCGAAAAAAGAATATTCAGCCCCTTGCCGAGTGAGAGTTTGCGATCGAATCCCCAACGTCCGAAGACGACATCCCGGTGGGTTGCCTGCACACAAATCTCGCGCAGTTGTGCGATCTTGTCATCCGGCAGAACAATGTCGTCCCACGTATAAATCGGACGAATCTTGCGCGCCATCCGCGTCAGAGCGTGGCCGCACTGTGCTCTGGCCGCAGCGCACAGGTCGTCCAGCGTCACACGCAGCGGAGACGCTTGTACATCGTCAGCGCTTTGCCAGCGAGCGATGTCCACAGCCGCATGGACAGCGTCCGCCGTCTGGTCGGCTCCCAACTTGAAGCGACCCGCCAGAAGTGCAACCTCGTGCTCCTCAAGCTTGATGCCTGCGTTTTCCAGGTGGTAATTCCAGCAGTCGAGCACGCATTGCGCATCCCGCGGCGGGAACGGTGCGGTCAGCGTGTCCGTGCCTCCATGCTCGGCTGCGGCCCAGGGCATGGTTCCCGACAGAAGAACGATGTCGCCGCTGCGCGAAAGCAGATCGATCAGCTTTCGGTGCAGACCTGCGCGCTCCTCGCGCCGCAAAGCGTCCAGCCCATCAAGATAAAGCACGTCGCCATACAGCCAGGCTGCCCGGAACACGAGTTCAAATATCTGCCGCAGCGAGCCTGACTCCCCGGCCTGTAGTATGTCCACCACCAGTAAGCGCGAGTTGACTGCAGCAGCAATCGACTCGGCAGCGCGCAGCTTCGCTCCTGCCATCGTCCCTTGGAGGTAGAGCCGAAGCGGCCGTCTATCGGCTCGCGCCCTTACCGCAAGCGCAGATAACCGCGGCAATTCGTCCGCGTCGAATGTCGGCTCTGCGCCACGACGAGGCTCAACCAATCGGCAGCAACCGGCAAGTCGCCGGTCAAGGCCCACCCCTCCGAGTACGTACCCGACAATCTGATCGTCAGCCTTCAGCCAGTGAGCTAGCAGTGGAGGTTCTGTTTGACCCGCCTCCGGCAATACATGCAAAAGCCCGTGCCGCAGCAGCGGCGAGTCTGCTGAAAAACGGGCGCGGAGTTCCGCTTTCATCTCTGATGTCGGGGCAAAAAGGTTTAGAGTCAAGTCCACCATCGGACGCTTGCGCGTGACGTCATCCTGTAGATACCCGTACAACCGCTCATAGCGCAGATCAATCTCCGGGGCGAGCGCCACGAGTAGAGCATTCAAATCAAAGCTGGTCAGTTCAAACTTTTCCGCGAGACGCGCGAGACGCGGCACGTCATCTGCGAGTGCAAAGGCCGGAAGTGCCTCGTCGAAAACGTGAAACCATGGCACGCCCGGTTCCATACTCATCAGGACTACTGCGTCGGCTCTGCTGATTTGCAAACCACGCAGGAACTCTGGTGAACGCCCCTCGCCCCCTGCTTCTTCAAATTGCCGCATCGCTAGATGAAGTACTGCATCCAACCTCCGTAGCGCGCGGAAAATCTCGTCATTTCCTGATTCAGCAGTTTCCATCGCGTCTCCGCTGCCCATCTCGCACATACGATTTGTGCCCGCAACCTTCCACTAGTCCTTCGAAGAAGGGAGGGGGCCCCACTCTTTTTCAAAATGTTGAATGGCCAGGCCGAGCAACTCAAAGAATTGCTTAGCGAAAACAGGGTTCGTAACAATTCTGGTGTGTATAACCACCGGGCCCTCGCTGTCCTCGCAACATTGGCCAAAGCCCAGCACAAACTCGTACTCGTTCTGCCCTATCTCGAAGTGATTGCTATAACGAGCCTCAATCCCCGTCAAGCTAAGCCCCGATTCGAAGCGGCGGAATAATTAGGCGTTCAGACCTCCGCCACCTGCGAAGCTCTTAAGCAGGCTGAGGGCCACTCGCATCTGTAGACATCGAGGGCCGTACATCCTTGGATAAGAAAGGGGTTGCTAAACGCAGAGTGCCGCCATGACGTCGGCCACAGTCTGCATGGTACAAAGTGGTGTTACAGGTCCATCGAGATTAGATCTTCTTTACATCGGCTTAGGGCCTTTAGACTCAGCCTTTGCATGTAAAAAATTTCACTCGCGGCGAGATGTGACACAACTGTAACTCCCGAGCAGTTTGTAGCCGCTCGCACTTCCTGGGATTGATCTCAGAACTCTTCGCCTCATTCACGGCAACACATGACGACGCCTTCATCCATGACCTGAAACAGGCTGCCGCCGAGTGGCAGGAAGCGCGTTGTCTGGACGCGGCACGCTACAATCCGCCACCTACAAAATGAACTACCTCAAGCCGGTCCCCGTTCTTCAGTTCGGTCTCCGTCCAACTCGAACGTGGAACGATCTCTCCGTTGTGCTCCACCGCTACCCGGTCACCCTTCAGCCCCAACTCCCCGACGAGTTGCTCAACGTTGGCAGTTTGCTGCAGCGCGTCAAAGGTGCGAGCCTGACCATTCAAAACCAATGTAAGTGACATACTCCTTCAGCCTAGCAGGCGAAGGGCCCGCTCTGCACTCGAACACGAACTCCGATTCTGAAACCAGCCTTTACTCCAACCAGCGAACAGCGCGCTCAATCAACCGATCCCCTATCTGCCGCCTCTCCGTAGTCTGGTCAGCGAACTCCTCGAAGACCTGTCGACTCAGTCCCATCAAAATGTGAATTGCCTCTTCATCGGCACTGTCGTCGTAACGCAGCATCGTAAATCGGCGAGAGTTCGCAAGATACTCGGTCGCGTGACCTAATAGCAGCAGCGTGCGTCCATGATGGCTCTTCGTGATCCTGTGTATGGTCAGATCTGCGCGCTGCGGAGCCGGATTGCCCGGCGAAAAACTCGGTAGATGCTTAGGCTTCCGTTGAGTGGATGCCGGCTGGAACGAGCCTGGAAGAGCTACTGTGGCCATGAATCTTAAAACCTCCGTCATACCTCCTATCGGCCAAGCCACCTCCGGCATCATTTCGAAATATCATCACAAGACCAAATCGGCTCTACCTTCCCCAGCCGCGTCGACAGTAACCCACAGAAAGAGACAGACCATACGCCAGTTCCCATTCCGGATCTAGAACGCCGCAACGAAACGTGCCTTCTCAGCGCCTTCACCAGGTCCATTTCAGGAAACGAAGATGAAAGATAAAAGATAGAGGCCGTTAAAAAGAAAGCTCGTGAAATTAAAATAGAAGTTCTGCATCGAGATATCAGGAAATTAGGAATCAGAGCGCAACGAAGAAACCCTACGCATTACCTGCAACACACCGCGATCGAGAAGCCACCTACTCCTCCCGCAGTGGCCACAGATGATTCACTGGCCCAATCCCCTTACCCATCGGCTCAGCCGTCCGAATCGCCTCCGCCACATACCGCTTCGCCATCATCGCCGCGCCCAGCCCAGAGTCCCCCAGCACCAGCCTGCTCAGCAGCGCACTCGAAAACGCACATCCAGTCCCATGCGTCGAACGGCTCACAATCTGCTCCCCTGGCAGCCAGTCCATCTCTCCACCAGCTCGCACCAGCAGATCGTCCGGAGGAATCAGATGCCCACCCGTCGCGACCACGTTCAATCCCCTTCCCATCGCCTGCAGATCACGCGCCGCAGTCGGCAGATCTTCCTTCTGCATCACGATCCGCCCCGCCAACGTCCCCAGCTCTTCCAGGTTCGGAGTCACCCAATCCACAATCGGCAGCAGTCGATCGCGCATAGCCCGCACGCCCTCCGCATCCAGCAGGTCCCTGCCCGAGCTCGACCGCAGCACCGGGTCAAGCACCACAGGCACACGCGACCCGCGCGCACGAAGCCCCTCCAGAAACCCCGCCACCACACCAACATTCGCAGCCGTAGCCAGCATCCCGATCTTGATCCCTGCCGCCGGCAGATCGCTCTGCAGACAATCGAGCGTATCCCGCACCAACTCCGTCGGCACCGCTGAACTCGCCCGAACTCCCACCGTCGACTGCACCGTCAAACTCGTAATACACGAAGTCCCAAACAGCCCATGCGCTGCAAACACCATCAGGTCGGCTGTCACCCCAGCTCCTGAAGACGGATCGAACCCGGCAATCGTCAGTACAGTCAGCATCGCTCACACAACACAAGCATCATCATCGCTCTCTCAGAATAACGAACCTCACCCTCGCACGCGAACCGTTCGTCATATCAGCCCCACCAAGCCTGAGATACTCTTGCTGCAAAGTTCCATCCACCAGACAAGGAGTGCGAACCTCATGCCGCACATCGACCCTCTCCTGGCAGTAGGCGTGTCCATATCCACCGCAGCCACCGACGCCGTCTACGTCATGTTCAACGCTGCGGTATCGTCGCGCCGTCGCCTGCCGGCAGCAACGTGGAGCAGCATCTGGTATCTGCTCTCCGCCTTCGCCGTCATCAGCTACACCAAAAACTGGGTCTACGTCTGCTTCGCCGCGGCTGGTTCATGGGTCGGTGCGTATCTCTCAATGACCCTGCTCCGAAAACCAAAAGGTGCAGGCGATTTAAGCACTCCCTGATCTTAAGTTCGCCTCTTCCTGCAACTCCAAATCCAGCCACAACGCAATACCACCAAAGTGAGCAAGCGACGAACCTGCCTGTACAACACATTTTCGTAGACAAATCACTCCAGCGTGAGAAAATCCTCGGTGTTTGGGCTCCCTTTCTGCGTTCGTGCCCTACGACCGACCGCACAAAAACTGGTGATTGCCATGTTGAAGTATGCCCTCCGCCTTCCCTCCCTCACACTCCTTCCGCTCTCCCTTCTGGTCGTCGGCTGCGGCACGCAGCGAAACGCTCCGCAGGTCATCATCCCCCACGGCGTACACGGACTCGTCCATGGCGGTCAACAGCCGGTGACCGGCGCAACCATCCAGCTCTACGCAGTCGGCTCTGCAGCAGAGGGCTCACCGGCAACGCCTCTCCTCTCCCCTGCCCCCACCACCGACGCAACGGGCAGCTTCAACATCACTGGCACCTACACCTGCCCCTCTCCGTCCACGTTCGTATACATCGTCGCGACTGGCGGCAATCCTGGCCTGCCGGCGGGCTCCAACAACGCAGCGCTCTCGCTGATGGCGGCCCTCGGACCCTGCGGCAATCTCTCCGCCAGCACCTACATCTTCATGAACGAGCTCACCACCATCGCCACCGTTTACCCTCTCGCTCCATTCATGACCTCACCCACCGCGATCGGCGCACCTTCTGGCGAAGTTGAAGCCCTCACAGCCGCCTTCAACCAGGCCGCCCAACTGGTCAACACAACCACCGGCACAGCACCCGGCACTGGCGTGCCCGCCGGAACGACCGTCCCAATCGAACAGATCAACACCATCGGCAACATCCTCTCCATCTGCATCAACTCCGCTGGCGGTACCGCAGGCGACAACTCCCCTTGCGGCAATCTCTTCTCGCTCACGACGCCGCAGGGTCTAACCCCAGCAACCGACACCTCCACTGCCCTGCTCCACATCGCAAACGACCCGGCTCTGAACACCACAGCGCTCTACAGCCTCATCCCGCCCCAGGCTCCATTTCAGCCATCGCAGCCGCAGACCCCGCCCGATCTCAGCGTTCGCCTCGCCGTCACCTCAGGCTTCACCGCATCGCCCACCGAGCTGGACTTTGCTCCAACCCGCATCAACTCGACTCAGGTCTTGCAGGTCATCACCTTCACAAACAACACTGGAGCACCCGTCGGTATCGACATCGCAACTATAAACAACTTCGATCTGCCACTCTCAGGTACTAACCCCGGCGACTTCAAGCTCGCAAACTTTCCCCCCGGAACCGACCCCAATCTCCAGCAGTGCTCCACTCCAATCCTGCCAGGCGCAAGCTGCGGCATCGCCTACACCTTCGCTCCAACAGCGCTCGGACCCCGCAGCGCATACCTCGCTCTCAGGAACAGTTCGGCAAATCCCGTCACCTGGATTCTCATGACGGGCACAGGCCTCGAATCGAATGCGGGCCCGGCGCAGCTCAATCCAACATCGCTCGCCTTCACCGCCGCAGGCACCCCACTAACCTCCACCCTGACCAACTCCGGCACCCTGCCGCTCACCATCGACAGCGTCACCATCAGCAACGATCCAACCTCAGGCCAGCCCGCATTCACCCAGACCAACAACTGCGGCAACTCGCTTGCACCACAGGCGACCTGCACCATCACAGTCACCGCACTTGCCACCGCGCAAGCCTACTCCACCGGCAACCTAACGGTAAATGACGACGCGGCACCCCAGGGCTCCGGCCCGCAGGTTCTCAATCTCACCTATTCGAACGGCTTCACCGGCTCCGTGTTGCTCAACTTCGGGGACCGCTCCATCGGAACGCAGGCATCAAGCGGCTTCAGCTTCAATCCAGGCTTCCCGCAAGGCTTTACACTCACTCTCACCGGCCCGGACGCAGCAGACTTCTCGTTCCTGCCCGGCTCGTCGACCCAAACCGGCTCCTGCACCACATCACGGATCAGCCCCATCTGTAGCGGCTTCCTCTACTTCACGCCGTCGGCACTAGGACTTCGCACCGTCACCTTGAATGTGAATGGCACTCCCCGCTACGGTGTCATCGGCACCGGAATACCCACCGGCATACACTTCTCCATGACCCCCAGCTCAATCAACTTCTTCGGCTCAGTCGTCCTTGGACAGACATCGTCACCCGTAGGGATAAACATCGCCAACACCGGCTCAGTCCCGCTTACTCTGAATGCTCCAGTGTTGAGCGGGCTCACTCCCTCCGCGTTCAGCGTCGTATCGAACAACTGCACCACTCTTGCTGTCAATGGAACCTGCTTCATCTCCGTCAGCGCCTCTCCGCAGCAGCCAACTTATCGTTTTGCAACTCTCACCTTGAAGGATTCCACCGGCGTCGCGCAGCAGTCCGTATCGCTCCAGGTGCTAGGCACCTATCCACCACCCGTTGCAACTCCGAACGCTCTCAACTTTCCGTACACGCCATTAGGATCCGTCAGCGCACCTCAGTCATTTACCGTGACCAGCTACAACAACGATCCAATTAACGTCACCGTCGTTGATGGCCCGCTCCTGTAGCCACACTCCCTGCCAGATCTCCGTAGCCTTCGCCCCCACAGCGCAAAACACCGCACCCGCGGACGGCAACAACTCGTACGACGAGATCCTCGTCACCGACTTATTCTCTGGTCAGGCCACCATAGTGAACGTATCGGGAATCAATCAACCACCTGCGTCGCCAGCTCTAAGACACTAACAGAGTTTTGCTAGGTCAACTGGTTGCTTCTTCGATCGTTCTCGACGATCGCGACCTTCCGTAATCCATTCCGAGCCACGACCAACCACTAATGCGCCGGCTTGGCCGTATCTGGCCAACTCGGGCTGGCTAGCTGAATCGTCATCGCAGGACCCTCCGCATACAGAGGACCTCGTTCTCGAGCGAACGTCGTAGCGTCGCCCCCGATAGTCCACACTTGAATGTTAGGTGGCGCCTTCCCGATGATCGGCGCCACCACGCCCGCGACTCCGCCAAGGTCGATCTTGATGTCATAGTGGATCGCCTTCCGCGAAGAGCCGGCGACAACGCATCTCTCCTCACCAACATTGGAGATCACAAGCTTCACCAGCCTCGGCTTCGGTGTGGCCACTACCATAGAGACGGTTGTCACAGGAGCATTCGGTGGCAGGTTCTGGAGCACAACAGGAACCAATCCATTCGCCAGATCCGGTGGAAGATCAAGATGGTCGCTCTTCACCTCGTCCTTCCCATCCTTCCCTGTGATTCGCACCGTGACCTGACCAGTTTGGACGTCAACCATCATATCCATCGGATGCGGAAACGAAGGCCCTTTCTGTACGTGATGGTCGCTGATCAATTGGAGTGTGCGGCGTTGCGTAGAGACCGTCGTCTCATCGTCAATCGATCCATCTTTAAAACGAAAGATCGTTCGCGACGTAACGCGGTTACCCCGCACAGTCTGGACGCTGTCCGCTGAAGCAACCAACTGTCCATCCTCAGAACGCAGTTCAAGGAAGCCATGAATCGTACCTGCGACAGCGCGCACTGTGACTGGATCAGCATGTGCGGTCGGCAATACCCAGACCAGGAGAGGGACAAAAAAACAAATTTGAAGACGTTTCGTGAAGAGAGTGTTCATGTGCCGGGCACCGCCCTGAGTAGAAGTAGATCGGGGATTCGAATCAGGGTCCACCCCACGTCCTGTCCTTGGTGTGATGAGATCGACGGCGAATGAGTTGTGTACCCCATGCTGTCAATAACGCGAAGTTTGCTCCTCATCAGTAAACGAGTAAATGATTGCTGAAATGCGTTTCATCTAGAGCCAAAGTGTTCTTTGCCCATACCAACAGCGGTAATGGTGACAGGGCAACCCAGACCATACATACAGAGTCGTACCTCTCAGGTGAGTAGTTCTACAAATGCTACTCGTCTGGAGGTTCTTATGATTTTTCGCAGAAACACCGTGGCATCTGTAGCGCTTGCATGTGCGCTTTCTTTTAGCGTTGTACCGGCTGGTCTGGCACAAGCTCCTCAAAGCGACGATTCGGCCAGCTGGAGCGCGCCACGCGGCTACGACATGGCCTATCCCGAGAACGGCACTCCTAACATGGTTGCTCGTCAAGGCTATGCTGCAGGCTTCAACCAAGGCCAGGCCGACGTATCGCGAGGCCAATCCTTTAAGCCTACCGAGAACAAAGCCTATGCTCACGCAAAGATCCCGAAGGGGATGGACAAAGATACGTTCAAGACGGAGTTTCGTGAGTCATTCGTGAAGGGCTATACAAACGCATACAAGGGCCAGTAGTGCTTCTACGATGGATCATCGTTCTTTAGGCTTTGTCGAACGCAAAGCTGAAGAAATTCATGGATGGAATTCAAAGCCTAGAACTCCATGTCCAGTGAAGAACCTCTGAACTACTGTTCCGCGTCTTGAAGATTCTTCTGAATACTCCGAGCCATATCGTCGATGGAGGTCTGCTCGCTTAACTGTCTAATTTCGGGCTGGTCTGCTACTTTCCCCAGGCCAGCCTGCTTTGCCAGTTGCCGATTCATTTCAAGCACAGCAGTAATCTCCTTCTCAGCCAGTAGAAGGACCTGCAACATCAGATGGTCGCGTTCATCCGACCTCCTCCCTAAACGAGATTGCCGAATAAGTATGAAACTTGCCAGAAGGATCGCTTCAAGAGCAACAATCGTACTGAGAAGAGAGTACGGTGCAGGATCGAAGTGGTGAGTCTGGGTTATCCGAAGGCTGTTTATCGCGATCCACGCAGCAAAAATCATCAGGTGAATACCGATGAATGCAAGGCTTCCGGCAAAACCGGCGATGTCATCGCTTAATTTTTCAGCTTTAGTTCTCCGCGACTGAAAGTCCTGTTCGTGTCTTGCAATCAGATCGACGTGTTCCTGAACATGGTTTTGAGACATCGCAATTTCCCTCTGCATAAGTTAGCGGCTGAGCGCCTCCTTCCTGGAGAGGCCTGTTCACATTCGATGCACTCTACTCAGTACGAATCAACATGAAGTGAAGAAACATGGAGGCAATAAATGCAGGGTGAATCCACCATCGCTCGGCGCGACTTTCTGACGACTGCACTCACGGCGGCCAGTTCCGCACTAACAATCGGATTGAGCCACACTGACGCCCATGGCCAGGAACCAACTCATCAGTCGTACACAACGACCAAGTCTCCTCTCTCCTTTGACAATCTCTACGACACATCTGTCCTGGCAACAACATTGAAAGGCGAGGCAGCGGATCGGCTCGCTCTTCGCAGGTTGGTAGACGCTTGGGCGCACTGTGCCGACCGCAGGCTGGCTGAAGCTCAGTCGAATCTCTTCGTCCCGAATGGAACAATCTTCAACTACGAAGGAGATCCCAACACGCATCAGCCGCATTCAACCATCAAGGGTCGTGCCGCAATCCGATCCGCCTTGGCAGTGCTCAACACATTCACGGTCACACTACACATGAATGGGCAAAGCGACGCGATCATCGCAGGCGATCATGCAATCGGTGAGACGTACTGCGTCGTTCATCAATTCTCGGAGCAGAACGGTCAGCGCAAGTGCCAGACACTGGGAATCCGTTACTACGATACGTTCCTCCGTCAGGAGAGCCGTTGGTACTTCGCAGAGAGGAAGCTTGTCATCGACTGGTCCGACTCTCGAATCTCCGTCCCATAAATGCTCTGCATGCCCCTTCCGTGATTCCATATCGTTAGCAAAAAATCGGAACGATGAGCCCGACCGGAGCTAAACTTAACTCATGGCCTCTCCTGATAAGTCCCTCGATCCCAGGCAACGCCTCGCGGTAGCTCTGGACTATCCGGACGCAGAAGCTGCCCTCAGGCTTGTCGATAGCCTCGACAACACCTGCCAATGGTTCAAAGTCGGCATGGAGCTCTACTACTCCGCCGGCAACCACTTCGTGCATCTCCTTCGCAATCGTGGCTTCGACGTCTTCCTCGACCTCAAGCTCCACGACATCCCCAACACCGTCGCCGGTGCCGTCCGCTCCGTCACGCAATCAGGAGCGAGCCTTCTCACCATCCACGCCAGCGGCGGCGCGGCCATGATGACCGCAGCAGCAGAAGCCGCCAAGTCTCCCGGCTCCCCTCGCCTCCTCGCCGTCACCGTTCTCACCAGCATGGACGCCAGCGAACTAACCGGCATCGGCATCACCGCCTCCCCTGCCGATCAGGTCCTCCGCCTCGCAAAACTCGCGAAACAATCCGGCATCGACGGCATGGTCTGCTCCGCCGAAGAGGTCGCCGCCGTCCGCGCCGCCACCGGCCCCGAGACCCTCCTCGTCATCCCCGGAATTCGCCCCGCAGGCAGTGCTATCGGAGACCAAAAGCGCATCGCCACCCCCGCCGACGCCATCGCAAGCGGAGCCTCCATGCTGGTTGTCGGACGCCCCATCACCCGCGCCGCAGATCCCGCAGCCGCCACCCAGGCCATCCTCACCGAGATCGAAGAACAGCTCGCCTGCGGCTCAAAAAAATAGTTGGAAATCGTGGCGTATTTTTCGCGCAGAAAAAACGTGGTGCCTGAGCACCACGTTCACCACACATAACACCACAAACTCACCACAAAAACACCACGTTCTGCACCACGGTTTTCGCAAAAACCCCTGCAAAAACGCACTTTCACCACCCCGGAAAAAATCCGCAATCAAGGCCGAAAAATCTAGTACCGGTTCACCAGATCCGAGCCAACCATCATGTCCGAATCACTCAACCGGAGCGCCAGCGACTTCGCCGAACCGCCCCCACGCTGAAACTCACTCAACTCCAGCTCCGTCACCTCAAACCCGCGCTCCGCAAGCCTCTGAGCAAGATTCGTTTCAACAACTCCCATCAAAATATCCTGCCCGACATTGATGACATTGCAGCCAAATTGGGTAGCGTCTAACTCACTCAAAGCAATCCGCTTATCCGACTCATAGGCCGCTTCGATCTTCTCCAGAGAAGCCGCATCGAACGCCCCCGGGAAGTACATCAAATACCCTCCACTCAGCGGCGCAAAGCAAAGATCCAGATGATAAAACCGCGGATCCACAAGGTGCAACGAAGTCACCGGCGTATGCCATGCATCGGCCACATGCCGATGGCTATGCCTGCACGTCCTGACCCCATGCCCAGCCCACAGATGGCCACCATTCGCGTCAAACAGCGCATCCCCTTCACCCTCAAACGAAGTCTCCCGCGGCGTCTCCCACAGCAGAAAACCCGCGTCCTGCAACCACTTTCGCAGATGCTTCTCCTCCGTCTGCCGCTGCGGATGAGCAAAGCTCGAAACCGCCGCCAACCCATGCTGCACCACCGCCGCATGTGCCACAAACACCATATCCGGCGAGCCTTCACGCGCATGAAGCAGACGAACATCCGCAACCCGCTGCAACTGCCGATACAGGTTCTTCCACTGCATAAACGCAGCATCCCGCGACGGTTGGTGAAGATTCCCCGCCATCCAGGGGTTGATGACGTAGTTCACGTCATAGAACTCCGGCGGACACATTAGATATGTGGGGCGATTGAAGTGCGGGAGCGAAGCAAAGCTGAAAGGGGAGGTCGATGCAGAAGCCGTGGTTATCATAAAAACTAAGTTCCTACTTTCCAGCGTAGAGTCTGCCCCTCCCGAACAACGATCGTCAAGTCTTAGTCTGTAAATTATCTGTACAACTTTGGTGCATAATTCGTAACAGAACCCGGATCGTTTCATCCCGCCTGAAACACACGCACATACACGATAAAGAGCCCACAAGGGGCTCTTTATCCTGCATATCCGAACTGAATTAGCTTAGAGCTTCTCGTGAAAATCGCACGCCGAGCAGGAGATGTACACGCCGCCAGGAACATTGCGCTCACGGTCCTTAACGCGCTTGACGATGCGGGTTGGTTTGGAGCACTTCGGGCAATCGGTGCTCTTGTTAGTATCCATGACCTTCTTACGGTCGCCAGTCTTGGCAATCTTCGACATAATCCTTGATCTCCCTCATGCAAAACGTTGTTACGAATCTCGTTACAAATATCTCGGCCCGCGCAGCTGGCGTTTTCATACGCTACCGCCCTCGCGGGCAAGCAGAATAGAAACATCCGTAACTTCTCGTATTGATCTTCCGGGACGGGCCGCGGCGGGAATCGGAGGAGAAGAACTGCGATCGAGGCTCTCTACAAGTCTACACGACTGTGCTCTACAGTGGGTGCATCTGAGCGAGGTTGCTCGGAGGCGGCTGCCCAGTGGAAGTCGGTGTAGGTGTTCCGCTCTTCGTATCGGTCGGGAACTGGACCTTATCGTTTCTTGCACCCGCAGCAGACGCTGCTTCTCCCGGTTTGAGCAACGTAGGCGGCGAACTGCCCTTTTCCGTTCCATCCGGTGCCTTGTCGCCCATGGCAACCTCACGGGTAGGCTCCGGTGTGTTGTAACCGCCCATCTCGTCCTTGTCATGAATCTCGATAGGCTTTCCCAACGCGGCAATCTCGACAATTACTACTCGATCCCCGCTAAACCGCACAAAACGGATGGTTTGTGGAACATGGCCATAAATCCACTCCTCGTAACGCCCTCCGTTCGGATCCCCGCTCGGTTGATCCCTCAGCTTGTTCTCCGGAGCGCCCAGCGCAGCCAGCACCATCCTATGGTTCATTCCGACCAGAACGTCATGCGCCGCAATCGCCTCCTTCAGTATCGGAGGAAGCGTATCAGCATAAGCCTGTTCGCCAGTCTTCACCCCAAAGTCGATCACCGGCTCCAGCAGCGCCTTCACCTCGGGCGCAGAGATCTCCGGCACATGACCTTCAAACAGAAGCGTAATGCGCGACCCACTCGCTCTATCGTCGGTCGTCTGAGCTACGGGGTTGTCATTGATCTGCACGTGACGCAGAAAACGATGCTTCAGATATGGTCCGCCGTTGAGATCCAGAATGATGCGATCCGGTTTGATCTCCATCGCAGTGATAATGACACGATCTCCTACAGCCGCGGCCTCACCCTTCTGGTAGATGATTTTTTTGTACTCGGCCGAGCCCGGTGTCAGCGGGCCATTCGCGCGAAGAACCACGTTCGGACTCACCGGCAACGCACGGTGCGCGAAGCCTTGCTCCGCCTCGAGATTTCGAACCAGTTCCCGACGTCCGCGCTCCGACAGAGGAGTGTCTGCAAGTGGAACATGAGTCGGAGAAAAATCTGTAGCGATATCCGCCGTTGCACTTTTTTCGCCGACCACAAAGACCTGGGCATGAACCGCCGTAAAGGATATGGCCAGCAGGCCCGAAAGCAACGCCGATCTGTAAAGTGTCAGTGCCATGGAAGCACCTCAGATACACACCAGCTTGCGCCTTCTCTTCCCTTTTTTCAAGTGGTTATAGATGAAGCTTTGCAAGTGGCTATAACAAAAATTCGACGATGCCAAAAAACGGCCAGAGATCTGCGCCGGCCCAGAGCGATGTGCGGGAAGTTTCCAGTAACTAAAGTTTTGGCTCCTCGCCCACCGACCGGCTTTGGGGAGTTACCGGCAGTATCTGCACCAGCGAGTTTGCCGACGCGGGCTTCGCCTGCTGCTCCATCGCCACATGGGCTGCCGGAGGCTGCACCTCGGTCGCGTAGCCCCCAGCAACGATCGGTTTATACGTGTAGTCCCACGCATAATCGCTCGTGATGCGCACCAGAACAGCAACTCCAATGAGCAGGACAACTGCTGTAAACACAGCCCCTTCCGGCCCATAGTCCCCCCCAGTCAACCAGAGACGCCCAAACGTGCGAGTCTGCACCACCGACGCAAACTTACTGATTCCGCTCACAGGAAGCCCAAACAGAATTCCTGTGCAGGCGTTCCATGCAAAGTGCAGCCCCCACCCCATCCACAATCCGTGCGTACGCAACCATGCCACCGAAAGGAGCAGACCCGCCAGCATCGTCACCAGCACACTGGTCCAAGTAGCTCCCGAGTTGAACATGTGTCCAAGCCCGAAAAACAGCGAAATCACAATCGTCGCCGCAACCGGACCAACAGCCTCAATTAGGCGGCGAAACGGATAACCTCGGAACGCAACCTCTTCAGCAAGAGCCGCCACCGCCACCGTGACCAAATTCAAAAGCAGAAGCCACACCGCCCGCGGCTGCGTCCACAGATGAACGTACAACGTGCCACCCAATGCCATGGGAAGAACCGCCAACACGGCCATGCCCCAGCCAACTGCCACACCAAGCGTCCACTCCCGCCGCGCTGTCGCTCGCTTCGGAAGACCCAGAACCTCCCTAAGAGAAGAGTGCCGCTTCGCAATCGACTGCAGGATAGAAAACCCTACCGCCAGCAAAAAGAGAAGAAACAGTGCGGCGAGCAACGGCCGCGCTGCGTCGAGCCCAAATCGTTCCGACAGCCCACGAGCAGCCCGTCCAGCCAAAACATCCGAGGCCAGCACCCACGCCACAGATGTTACGAAGAGCGCCACTTGCAAGGTGCGCTCAGAGCGGCCTGAGTATGTCGTATTGAACGCCTGCAACGGTACCTGCTCCAGAGTTTGTTCGAATACCGCTAAGCGGTAGTGTAAAACTGCGCGATGTTGCGAAACTTGTTGTAACGCTGCTCCAGCAAATCCCCAATAGACAGTCCCCGAAGATTGCCAAGGTGGTATTGCAGTCTTTCATCAACCAGAACCATTGCACCGACAGGATCGTTCTGCGTGCCGCCCTTTGGCTCCGGCAGCACCTCGTCGACACAGCCAAGTAGCTTCACATCTCCGGCCGTGTACTTCAGAGCCGCAGCAGCCTGCTGTTTCTTGCTGGCGTCCTTCCACATAATCGACGCGCATCCCTCCGGAGAGATCACCGAATAGATCGCATTTTCGAGCATCAACACACGGTCAGCAACAGCCAGCGCCAGTGCGCCTCCCGAGCCACCCTCGCCCGTAATCGTCGCGATTGTAGGCACACGCAGACGCGACATCTCAAGCAGATTTCTTGCGATCGCCTCGCCTTGTCCCCGCTCTTCTGCTCCGATGCCAGGGTTCGCACCCGCAAGATCGAGGAACGTAAAAACCGGACGGCCAAACTTCTCTGCGATCTTCATCGCCCGCAGAGCCTTGCGATATCCCTCTGGATCAGGGCTGCCAAACTTGCGTGCCACCCTCTCTTTGAGCGTGCGGCCCTTCAGGTTGCCGACCACCAAAACAGGTTCGCCATGGAACAACGCCATTCCACAACTCATCGCCGCGTCGTCGCCAAAGGCACGGTCACCATGAATCTCGCTGAAATCCGTAAATAATGCTTCGATGAAGTCCATCGGGTAGGGGCGCTGTGGATGCCGCGCAAGCTCCGTCTTCGTCCACGCTTCGGGAGTTGGTGCGGCCACTGCCTGAGCGTGCGCTGATCTGCCTGTTTCGTGTTCTGCCATGGTATATGGATACTTCTTTATTCTCTATCGATTGTATGCGATGAACGATGCAACCGCAGGCCTGGACCTTCGTAATAACGATGAACCTGCCGTTCAGCGCACAGCATCAAAACGTCGAATCGTACAGTCTGCTCTACGGTCCGTAAGAAAATGAGCCAATTGAGAGGTAGTTCACAAGGTGCTTCTAAAGATCTGCGAAGTTGGAAATCCCGTCCTTCGAAGAGTAGCGCGGCCACTAACACCAGATGAGATCGTCACGAATCAGATACAGAGCCTGATTGAACTTATGCGGGACACCATGCGCGATGCGCCAGGAGTTGGCCTCGCTGCTCCCCAAATCGGTGAATCACTGCAGATAGCGGTCATCGAAGACAAAGTTGAGTACCACAAAGGACTGACCGAGGCACAGCTGGTGGAGCGAGAACGAAAGCCGATTGACTACCATGTCATCATCAATCCGAAGATCGAGTTTCTCTCCTCACCGGTAGCTCTGTTCTTCGAAGGTTGTCTCAGCATCCCACGACTCATGGCCGAGGTTCCAAGGCCGTTATCTGTTCGAGTGACCTGCCTCAATGAACGGGCCGAACCGCAGACAATCAACGCACTCGGATGGTATGCACGCATCCTTCAGCACGAGATCGATCACTTGAACGGCAGGCTTTATACCGATCTCATGCAACCCGACACTCTCACAACAATCGAAAACTACCAACGTCGTCTGATAAATGCGCCTTCGACTGCACCTGAGAAAAAAGCGAACGAGTAGACAATCTGGGCCTGAACGAAAGGTTCACCCCTAACCATGGCAGGTGAAAACTTTCGCAGGCATCAATCCATGATCCGAACTCCTCCGCGCCCCACCAACTCCTCCACTTGATCGATAAATAGCCGGTCTGCCGCAACCAAACAGTTGTGCGGCTCAAGCACCGCGCAAAACTCTCCCGGCTCCTCCAGATCCAGGAGCAGCTTACCCTTCCCCGGCGCTGCAATCAGCAATGCGTGCAGCTTTTCGAGCAGCGCCGAATCTGGATTGTGCAATGGAACCTTGATCCGCAGCGAATCCGGCAGCTTGATCTTCACATCCTCAAGCGCCTGAATGCTCGAAATGGCAAGCTTCGGTGCAGAGTCCTCTTCCCCGCGCAGCACACCCCGCACCACGACCGGAACATCAATCTTCAGCTTCTCCGCCAGCTTCTCATACGACT
This sequence comes from Tunturiibacter lichenicola, assembly GCF_051013355.1. Taxonomy (GTDB): domain Bacteria; phylum Acidobacteriota; class Terriglobia; order Terriglobales; family Acidobacteriaceae; genus Edaphobacter; species Edaphobacter lichenicola_F. Next base: position 5,271,631 of record NZ_CP132944.1, read on the forward strand.
GCGGAAACGCAATCAGCTCGATCTTGCCCACCGTATCTTCGAGCGAAGCCTGCGCATACATCTCCCCGGAGCGTTTCGACTTCGCCACCTTCAGCCCCGTGATGACTCCGGCGATTGAGATCTCATTCTGCGGCTCTTCGTTGCGTCCACGTCGAAAGACCTGAGGCTCCGGCTTCATCTCGCAAGCTGTCGCAGTGTCAACGACCTTCATATTCCGCAGCTTCTCGCGATACTTATCCATCGGATGCCCGGACACGAAGAAGCCAAGCACCTCCTTCTCATTCTGCAAACGAGTATGTTCGTCCCACTCCGCAACACTGGGCAGCACGTCTTCGCGATTATTCGCAGAAGTAGATGAGATGTCCGAGTCGAAGATGCCGAACAATCCGTGCTGCCCCGCAGCCTCATCACGCTGAGACTTCTGCGCCCGCTCCATAGCCTTATCCAAAGCTGCACTCAGCTGTGCGCGCCCACCCAGCGCATCCATCGCCCCAGCCTTGATCAGCGACTCCAGCACCCGCTTATTCAGCAGCCGCAGATCAACCTTCTCGCAGAACTCCCACAGACTCGAGAACCCGGTCTTCCCTGCCGCCTGCAACGCCGTACGAGCAACGATGATCGACTCAATCGCATTGTGTCCAACGTTCTTGATCGCCGCCAAGCCAAACCCGATGGCCCCATTGATCGGTGTAAAGTTCGCATCCGACACCTGCACATTCGGTGGCACCACAGAGATATTCATCTCGCGGCACTCCGAGATGTACTTCACAACATTCTCAGGCTTCGAAGTTTCGCTCGTCAGCAGCGCCGCCATAAACTCCACTGGATAGTGGGTCTTCAGCCACGCCGTGTGGTATGCCAACAGCGCATAAGCAGCCGAGTGCGACTTGTTGAAGCCATACTCAGCAAACTTCGCCATAAGGTCGAAGATGTTTCCGGCGATCGCTTTTGGATGTTTATTGTCGGAAGCCCCCTCCATGAATTTGATCTTTTGCTTGGCCATCTCGGCGGCATCTTTTTTACCCATCGCGCGGCGCAGCATGTCGGCCTGACTGAGCGAGAAGCCCGCGAGCCGGTTCGAAATCTGCATCACTTGCTCCTGATAGAGCATTACCCCGAGCGTCTCTTTCAGAATCGGCTCCAGTTCGGGAAGCTCATACTCCACCGCACGCCGTCCCCACTTACGCTCAATAAATTCATCGACCATGCCGCCCTGAATCGGCCCCGGACGATACAGGGCATTCAAAGCCGTAAGGTCCTCCACCGTATTCGGCTTGTATCTCCGCAACACATCGCGCATTCCACCTGACTCGAACTGAAACACACCTGACGTCAGCGCCCGGTGAAACACCTGCTCATATGTCTTCTCATCGTCCAGCGGCACCTTCGCCATATCGATCACTTCGCCGGTCGTCTGCTTGATCAACTTCAACGCATCGTCTATCACCGTAAGCGTCGTCAGCCCGAGGAAGTCCATCTTGAGAAGCCCCATCTTCTCAACCGCCTTCATGTCGTACGCCGTAACGATGTCATCGTTCTTCGCACGCGTCACCGGCACCAACTCGGTTAGCGGCTTTGGAGCAATCACAACACCGGCAGCATGCACCCCAGCGCCACGCACCAAGCCCTCAAGCCGCAGCGCCGCATCAATCAGCTCCTTGATCTTCGGATCTTCATACGCCGTCGCAAGCGTCGGCGAGTCCTTCAACGCCTGATCGATCGTGATCCCAATCGTCGTCGGAATCATCTTCGCAATCCGATCGACCTCGCCATACGGCATATCGAGCGCACGTCCAACGTCCTTGATAGCCGCCTTGGCCGCCATCGTATTGAACGTGATGATCTGCGCCACCTGATCCCGCCCATACTTCCGAGTCACATACTCGATCACCTCGCCCCGGCGATTCATGCAGAAGTCGATATCGATATCCGGCATCGATATGCGTTCCGGATTCAGAAACCGTTCAAACAGCAACTCGTTCTGCAACGGATCAATATCCGTGATCTGCATCACGTAAGCCACCAGCGATCCTGCAGCCGACCCACGCCCCGGCCCCACTGGAATATGTTGCTCACGCGCATACCGGATAAAGTCCCAGGTAATCATGAAATAGCCCGGAAACTTCATCTGTTTGATGATGTTTAGTTCGCGATCCAGACGAGCATGATACTCCGGAATCGTCTTCTTCAGCAGCCCCCTCTCACGCAGATGCGCGACCGCAGTCTCCAGCCGCATCTCCAACCCCTTGCGGCACACCTGCTCGAAGTAGCTCTCCAGCGTCTCGCCCGCCGGAACCTCAAAGTCCGGAAACGGATTATCCACCTTCGTCATCTTCAGGTTACAGCGATCGATAAACTGCATCGTCCGCGTGCACACCTCAGGATTCTGCGAGAAGGTGCGAAGCATCTCCTCCGCGTTCTTGATGTAAAACTCCTGCGTATCGAACTTGAAGCGCTTCGGGTCGTTCATGCTGCCGGCCGTCTGTACGCACAGCAGAATCTCATGCGCCCGCGAATCATCCGCCTCAACATAGTGACTATCATTCGTCGCAATCAGCGGAATATTAAGCTCACGCTCCAACTTGAACAGCGCATCGCAGACACCTTTGTCTGGCTCCAACCCGTGATCCTGAATCTCGAGAAAGAAGTTGCCTTTCCCAAACATTTCCTCGAACCCACCGGCAACGCGCTTCGCCTCATCGAACTTCCCCGCCATCAGGTTCTGATTAACCTCACCGGCCAGACAGCCTGAAAACCCGATTAGCCCCTCCGTATGCTTCGACAGAAACTCTTTGGAGACCCGCGGCTTACGATAAAACCCATGCAGCGAAGCCTCACTCGTCAGACGAACGAGGTTACGATAACCAGCTTCGTTCTCCGCCAGCACCAGAAAATGCTTATACCCACCGCTGAGATCGCGATGGTTCTCTGTCTCCGAAAGATAGAGTTCGCAGCCAAGAATCGGCTTCACGCCCTTTTTCTGCATCGCGTCAAAAAAGTGGACGGCCCCGTAGATATTGCCATGGTCGGTCATAGCCGCAGCTGTCTGGCCGATCTTGCTCAGGTGCCCGGCAAGTTTATCGACATCGCAAGCGCCGTCAAGAAGCGAATAGTCTGTATGAAGATGGAGGTGGGTAAACTCTGCTGCCATACCTCTAGTTTAGTTCCGTGCGAGCAGAGGAAAACGCGTCCCTAACTAGCCGCATCAAAGTTGATGACCACATGGCAGGGATCTTTTTTGTCGACGCAATAGGCCGCTGGTTCCGTCGCAGAAACCGCGACAAGAAGCTGCGCCTGGCCGCACAATGGCCGCTCACCTCCGCTGAAATCAACCACTGGCAGATCCTTCCCGCCGATCAGGAGCATTCCACCACCGGCACCCCTTACCAGATCGAGGCGGGCTTCCACTTCAAGATCAACGGAGAATACTTCGGCGGCTACCTCCGCAGTGTAGCACTCACCCACCACGAAGCTGAAACCAAGACCAACGGCAACCCCACCGTCAACATCCGCTATAACCCCTCAAACCCCAATCAAACCGCAGTCCTCGCCGAAGACGATCCCGGAAATCTCTCCTTCTGCATCGTCTCAGGCTAAGCAAAGCTTGCCTGAAGCACAGCCAGCCCACAAAGATCATCGCGGCAGATATGGGCTCGTCGGAAACCCCAGCACCCTCAGCCTCAAACAATACTCTGCCTCAACACAAAATCGGCTCACCCGCTGCACCGCCGAGTACTCCGGCGGCCACGGCGCAGCCCGAGTCCGCCACCGGAACGAGTAATGCTCCAGGATCAAAGCAGCACGCGGAAGATGGCTCGCCGAGCTGATCACCTCAGCGCTAGTCCAATGCTGCGCCTCCATAATTCGTTCACTGTAGTAGATATTCTGAATCGTATTCTGAGCCTCCCCTTCCACTACAACATCCTCGGCGGGCACTCCCTGCGCGACCGCAAGGTCCCTCATCACACGCGCCTCGACGAACTGATTATGAGCAGCCCCACCAGTCATGATCAGGTGGGAAGCAACACCTGCCTTGAACTCACGAACACCCTCCATCGTTCGCTCACGTTGCTCAGGAGAAGCCGTACCATCCGCATTCGCCGGATTGCCCAGAACAATCAGCGTGTCGAAGTGAGTCAGGTCCGTATTGCTCTTCGGTATGTCGCGATACAAAACAGCAGCGGCAACAATCGTGATCGCGAACAGTGCAAACAGAACAACGAGGAGCCTCTGAAATCCACGCATGCAAAGCCCCAGGTTAGCTGTTTCGAACAAGGTTGGTCGCGAGGTCAACGTAAAGATCAACCGCCTCCAGCAACTCGCGCTTTGCGAGCTTCTCCTGCGGCGTATGAGCGCACAAAATCGAGCCAGGCCCCAGCAAAAACGGCTCGCCCCAAGCCGTCAGCTTCGGAATATCCGTCGTAAACTTCGCAATCATTGTCGGCAGGTTCCCAACCTTCCGCATCCGCACAAACGGCAGATCGAGACTGAAATCAACATCAGCCCGATCCCCTACTGTCTCAGCGATTGCCGCCTTCGTCTCATCCGACGGGCCAACCAAGCGAACCAGAATATGCGCCTCCGCTCTATCTGCGATCACGTTGGGCGCTCGTCCACCTTCAATCAACCCAATGTTCAAAGTAGAAGGCCCAATCTCTGGTTCAACCGGCAGCGGCATCGCGAGCACATCATGCAACGCCTCAACCAGCTTGTCGATCGCGGACTCACCTAACTCCGGATAAGCCGAGTGCGCCATCCGCCCCTTCGCGCGAAGTTCAACTCGCAGCGCACCCTTTGAAGCCAGCGCCAACCGATTATCAGTAGGCTCTCCGTTGATCAAAAACTTCGAGCCCTTCGGCGAGCCGTTGGCAACCGCAGCTCCCGCAGAGTCTCGCTCCTCCCCAACAACAAAGAGCAGCCCCACCTTCACACCACTCTCGCGCAATCGATCCGCCGCAGCTACCTGCGCAGCAATAATCCCCTTCGCATCGCAAGTTCCCCGGCCATACAAAAACTCGTCGTCCTCGCTGCATCCAAAGAACGGCGGCACCGTATCCATATGCGTCGAAAGCACTACATCCGGAGTGATCCCAGCCATCGCCGCATATACATTGAACCGTTCGCCGGTGCCTGCTCCGGGCGTACTTGCACGATCAGGCTGTTCGACCGCCATCCGCTCAACGTCATAACGCTGCGATGCTAAATATTCGTGGAGAAAATGCCCGGCAGGCCCCTCGTGATACGTGGTGGATTCAATATTTACAAGCCGTTTCGTCAGTTCAACCGGGTCGATCGCCATAGCTTTCAGCATACGGCATCGCACATAAACAACTGATAAGCAGAACACCCGATAAACTGAAAATGACATGACACAAACTACCCCATCACAGATCCGATCCATCGACGATCTGCACGGCCCCGCCGGACGACTCGAGGCCCTCCTCAACACCGGCCGCGATGACGCCCCCTACGCTGCCCTCGTCTGCCATCCTCATCCCGCAGGCGGTGGCAGCATGCACAACAAGGTCGTCTATCACGCGATGAAGGCCTTCTCCTCCTTCGGCGTTCCTGTCCTCCGCTTCAACTTCCGCGGTGTTGGTTTGAGCGAAGGCACTCACGACGACGGCCACGGCGAGCAGGACGACGTTCGCGCCGCACTCAACTGGCTGGAGCAAAACCTAAGCCGCCCAATCCTCTTCGCTGGTTTCTCGTTCGGCTCGAACGTCGGCCTGCGCGCCTGCTGCGGCGACGCCCGAGTCAAAGGCCTCATCGGCCTCGGCCTACCCGTTCGCGCAGAGGGCCGCGACTACACCTACAAGTTTTTGCCCGACTGTACCCAACCCAAACTCTTCATCAGCGGCGACCACGACCAATACGGTCCGCGCGACATTCTCGAAGGCGTCTTCGAACGTGCACCCGAGCCAAAACGTCTCGTTTGGATCAACGGTGCTGATCACTTTTTCCAAGGAACGACTGACTCGCCCAAACCAAAGCTGGACCTCATGCAGAACGAGATTCGCTCATGGTTGCGAAACGAATTCAGCTTAGGTTGAGCTAGGCTACGCTGCGTACATCTCTCGACACGCCGGTCTCAGCAGACCTAACTGGAAAAGCCATCCCGTCCCTGTCGCCCTCCTGAGAGAACTTCGCGAACGGCATAGGATTCAGCAGCCACTCTCGCATCGCCTGGTTGCATATCTCCGGCATCTCTTCGAAGGCGATGTGACCGACACCCGGAAGCACCATCAACCGCGACTGAGGCAGCAGTTTTTGCAACTCATGTCCTGACGGCAGCCCGACGGCACGATCCCGATCCCCCCAGATCAGCAGGATCGGCTTCGCTGCAAGTCCCGCAAGCGCAGAACGCAACAGCCCCATATCGACAAACCAGCGCTGAACGATCTGCAGCACATGATCCATCGTGCCAGGAATGTGCAGACCCTCGATATACCCCTCCAGCGCGCCCACAGAGACACGCGACGGGTCGCCATACATCCGGCTTAGCGCCGTCGCCTTCAGCATCCGCGGAAGAGAAGGAATCTGCCGCGCGAACCACATGCCGAACCCTGTCTGATAAAACCTAATCAGTTGATGGCCAAGATCGCAGAACGGATTTGCCGGCGCAAACAGAATCAGACGGCGCACGCGGTCAGGGTGCCGCGAAGCAAACATCATCGCTACTGCACCGCCGTGAGAGTGAGCCGCGAAATCCGCCTGCTCGAGGCCCAAAGCGTCCATGCACGCGGCCAAACGGTCGGCAGTCGCCTCAAGTCCGGCATCAAGCCCAGGCACCCTCTCCGACTCCCCCATATTGAAAAGATCGACGGCATACACCGTCGAATCTTGCGCAAGAAAGTTAATGTTCTGTCGCCAGTTCTTCGCCGATCCCACCAAACCATGCAGCAATATCAGAGGCCGACCCACCCCCGCACGATGGTAGTGGACCTTCACCCCGTCCACCACTACAAAAGCCTCTTCAATAGGACTACTATCGTGTGCTGTCAATGTTCCTGTGTCCTTTTCGATCAATTACGGCCTCGTAAATTGCAACAAGGCATACAGTCTGCTTTGCAGCTTTGAATTGCTCGCAAATTAATATTACAGGACCATAAATAAATCTCGACCGATAGTCACAAAAAATCTACAGATAGTCACAGAAGCTCAAGTATCAATAGCCAAACGTACCACTCTCCTCTTACCGTGAACTGTAGGATTCTCCTATGCGTACCACTATCACATCTCGACTATTACGGAATGAGTTATGATTTTCTGTAGGCATGCCCTATAAATGCCTCGTAAATAGGGCACAGTGGCCACAATCGTTTGGTCATTCATGTGCTTGTGATTGTTCGTAACCTGTACCTTTCGATGAAGGACGCCGCCCAAACCCGCATCTTGGCTATCGTACTCGCTGTGGCGACAGTCGCAGCCTGCGTCCTTGCGGCCATGAACTTCGACCGCGAGAGCGGCTTCGACGTCCCGACCGACGGCATCTGGTGGGTCGAAGCCTCCGGCGGCCTCCGTGCGGAGCGCGTCCCGGCAGCCTCCCCCGGCCACAGAGCCGGCATCCGAACCGGCGACATCCTCGTCAGCATCGACGACCAGCCCACCCCACGCGTCGCCCCACTGGTGCGCGAGATGTTCCGCAGCGGCATCTGGGCCCACTCCAACTACTCGATCCTTCGCCCAGTCCCCCAATCGATAGACCTCAACGGTGCCAGCAAGCTCGACATTCAGGTCATTCTCGAACCGAAAGACCGCTCCATCAACCTGGGCCTCCGATTCATCGCCCTCGTCTACCTCTGCATCGGCATCTACGTCCTCTTCCGACGCTGGACGGCCCCGAAATCCATTCATTTTTACGTCTTCTGCCTGGCCTCCTTCGTCCTCTACAGCTTCCGCTCGACCGGCGAACCCGGCACTCTCGACCAATTCATCCTCTGGGGTAACTTAGCCGCGCAGGCGATTCAACCGGCTCTCTTCCTGCACTTCGCCGTCAGCTTCTCCGATAACTTCGCCTCCGACGAGCGCAACCGCTTCGGCCGCCGCCTCCTCTGTTGCCTGCTCTACCTTCCCGGAGCCTTCCTCATCGGCCTCCAGTTCACGGCCATCCGCTACTGGTCAGCAACTGAGATTCTCCAGCACCGCATCGACCAGATCGCCCTCGGCTATCTCGCTCTCTTCTACGTCATCGCTGCCATCGTCTTCCGCTTCCGCTACCGCTGGGCCGAGTCCGCCCTCGAGCGCCAGCAGCTCAAGTGGCTCACCCGCGGCACTCTCATCGCGGTTACGCCCTTCACGCTGCTCTACGTCATTCCCTACCTCGCAGACTGGTCCATCAACAGTCAGGTAGCAAAGTTAGCCGGACTCTCTCTCGTCGTCCTTCCCCTCACCTTCAGCTGGGCCATCGTCCGCTACCGGCTCATGGATGTCGACCTCATCTTCAAGCGCGGCGTCACCTACACCCTGGCGACCGCCTCACTCGTCGGCGTTTACTTTGGCATCGTCGCATTGACCGGTGAGATCGTGCATACCCGGCTCTCCAGCCTCGGCATCTGGGGACTACTCGCCGCTATCATCATTGCTGGCATCGTCTTCGACCCGCTCAAACGCACCATTCAGGCTCGCGTCGATCGCGTCTTCGATCAAAAGCGCTTCGACTACCGTGAGACCCTCGTCGAGTTCGGCCGCGGTATCAACTCCCAAACCGACCTGCGCGCCCTGCTCGACTCCATCGTCGAACGTCTTCCCCAGACCCTCCTCGTCACTCGCGTCGCCGTCTTTCTCGCCTCCGAGAGCGAAGGCAGCTTCACGCCGCGACACTTCGACCTCGCGGCCTCTCACGGCCTCACCAACCTGCAGGCCGCGGACCTACGCAGCCTCGACGTCCGTTTCCTAGACTTCGACCGCCCCGGCGCCCACAACCACATCTTCCTCGAGAACCCGCAACAGGTTCTCCGCCTTCCCGAAGCCCAACGCCACAGCGCCGGCCGCCTCGATTTGAACTACTACCTGCCCTGCCGCGTCGCCAATCGCGAAGGTGGTGGCACTCGCACCGTCGCCGTCATTGGCCTCGGCCGCACCGACGATGGCGACTTCCTCTCCAGCGAAGACATGGAGCTGCTCGAATCCCTCGCCGGTTACATCGGCATTGCAATCCAAAACGCGCAGCTCTATCGCCGCCTCGAACAGAAGATCACCGAGTTTGAGAGCCTCAAGGAGTTTCACGAGAACATCGTCGAGTCCATCAACATCGGTGTCTTCGCCGTCGACCTCGACGACCGCATCGAAAGCTGGAACACCCAGATGGAGGGCATGTACTCCAAGGGGCGCATCGAGGTCCTTCATCAACCGATCTCCGCTGTCCTGCCGCCAGACTTCGTCTCCCGCTTCAACAGCGTACGCGAAGAGCACGGCACCCACACCCTCTACAAGTTCCGTCTCGTGCTCCCAAACGGATCTGTGCGCATCGCCAACATCGCCATCGCACCGCTGGTCACACGAAACTTCGTCGCCGTCGGCCGCATCATCCTCGTCGACGACATCACCGACCGTATCCAGCTCGAGGCACAGCTCACCCAGGCAGAAAAGCTCTCCTCCATCGGCCTGCTCGCCGCAGGTGTCGCGCACGAGGTCAACACGCCGCTTGCCGTCATCTCCAGCTACACCCAGATGCTCACCAAGCATATGCGTGACGACGAACGTCTCGCTCCAGTCCTGGAAAAGATCACGCAGCAGACCTTCCGAGCCTCAGAGATCGTCAACGGCCTGCTCAACTTCTCGCGTACCAGTGGGACTGAGTTCACCAGCCTCAACCTGAACGAGCTGCTTCACGACACCGTCACCCTGTTGGAGCATCAGTTCAAGACCGCGCAGATCCGTGTCGAAACCAACTTCGAACCCCACCTGGCTCGCATCCACGGCAACCAGGGCAAGCTTCAACAGGTCATCCTCAACCTCATGCTCAACGCGAAGGATGCCATGTTCGGAACTGCCAACGCAACGCTTAAGATCGCAACCTTCAACGGCGCCGGCCGTGTCATCGTCCGCATTCAGGACTCCGGAAACGGCATCGAAAAAGAGCATCTCCACCGCATCTACGATCCCTTCTTCACCACCAAGAGCAAGCCACAGGAAGGCGAGCACAAGGGCACTGGTCTCGGCCTCGCCGTCAGCTACGGCATCATGCAGGAGCACGCAGGAAAGATTCACGTCGAAAGCGAGATCGGTGTAGGTACCGCCTTCCAACTGGAGTTCCCTTCCTCCGGCACACGTCCTACCGCTATCGAGGCGACGAACGGCCACGCCCAGACGGCTGATAGGAAGGCAATACATGTCTGAAACAACTGAGCTCGCCGCCGAGACTCTCCATCTTCAACGCACCGCCCGCATCGTCGGAGATCCTCGCATCCTCATCATCGATGACGAAGACGCCATTCGCGAGTCGCTCGACACGCTCCTCACATTGGAAGGCTTCACCGTCAGCGCAGCGGTAGACGGGCCTTCCGGTCTTGAACTCCTGGCAAAAAACGAATACGATCTGCTCCTCCTCGACCTCGCTCTCCCCGGTGAGAGCGGCCTCGACCTTCTACCTCGCATTGTTGAGATGCAGCCCAACCTTCCCGTCATCATGATCACCGCCTACGGAACGGTCGGCAACGTCGTTGACGCCATCCGTGCCGGTGCAGAAAACTTTGTCCAGAAGCCCTGGGACAATGAGAAACTTCTCGCCGACATTCGTGCCGCCGTCGCGCGTCACCGCGCCGAAGAAGAGGTCGTTCAACTCAAGCGCACCCTTAAGCAGCGCTATAACTTTGAAAATATCGTCGGCAAGAGCGAGCCCATGCTGCGTCTGTTCGACCTCATCGCTCAGGTCGCCCCCAGCCGCTCGACCGTCCTCATCCAGGGCGAAAGCGGCACCGGCAAGGAACTCATCGCCAAGGCCATCCACGCCAACTCCCCGCGCAAGGATCGCCCCTTCGTGCCGGTCAACACCGGCGCCGTCCCATCGGAGCTCCTAGAATCGACCCTCTTCGGCCATGTTAAAGGTGCCTTCACCTCCGCAGTCACCGCAAAAAAAGGTCTCTTCGAGGTCGCCAATGGCGGCACTCTCTTCCTCGACGAGATCGGCACCATGGGCATGGATATGCAGGCCAAGATTCTGCGCGTCCTGCAGGACCGCCGCTTCATGCACCTCGGCGGCGTGCAGGAGATTCAGGTCGACGTCCGCATCATCGCCGCCACCAACGTGAATCTGCAGGCCGCAGTTCGCGAAGGCCGCTTCCGCGAAGACCTCTTCTACCGGCTCAACGTCATCTCGCTCGAACTGCCGCCGCTTCGCTCCCGTCGCGAAGACATCCCTCTTCTCGCCGCCCACTTCCTCAAGTTCTACGCCGACGAAAATGGCACAGAAAACCGTTCCCTCTCGCCCGAAGCCATGCGCATCATGATGGACTACGAGTGGCCCGGCAACGTCCGCGAGCTAGAGAACGCGATGGAGCGAGGCGTCGTTCTCTCAACCTCCCGCACCATCAGTCCAGACCTGCTCCCGGCCCAACTCACGGGCAGCACCTACTCAGCTAGCCTTCTCGATCATCAGCCCAACGCCTCGCTCTTCGACCTCATGGAAGAGATCGAACGCCGCATCATCTCAGACCGTCTGGAACGCTGCCACTGGAACCAGACCGAAGCCGCCGAGTACTTCAAAATTCCCCTCTCTACCCTGAACCAAAAGATCAAGCGTCTAAGCGTCGAAGTCAAAAAGCGAAATCGCGACTAACCCACAAAGTGGGTGCCGTTGCATGTTTTTTGTTGTCATCCCGCAGGGATCTGCTTTTGCAGTTGCCGTTGCATGTTTTTTGTTGTCATCCCGCAGGGATCTGCTTTTGCAGTTGCCGTTGCATGTTTTTTTTTGTCATCCCGTAGGGATCTGCTTTTGCAGTTGCCGTTGCATCTGGCGTTCGGCTCGCGCGCAAGGCACGATCGTTGATCCTTCGGCTTGTCCGACGGAAGATTGATATTGGGGTTTAATGCGGTCTTGCCTGCAATCGCTTCCCTTGCCAACTCCCAAAGCCTATTCGCGAACCCAGACCGTCGGATCTTTAAATAAATCTCATCTATTTGCTGCCATGAAGTAATCTGGCCTTGCTCAGCACTCTGCGATACTCATAAATGAAACTGATCGCAGCACCTGACCGGCTCTTCGGCCTCGACACCCTCCGCGCGTTCGCCATCATCGTCGTCATCCTCTATCACCTGACGATCTTCGGTGAGCTACCCATGTGCATCCTCCCCGTCACTTACTTCGGCTGGATGGGCGTTGACCTCTTCTTCGTCCTCAGCGGATTTCTTATTGGGCAGCAAGCGCTCAAGCCTTACCTGATCGGGCAGCGACTCTCCATTGCAGAGTTTTACCGTCGGCGCGTCTACCGCATATTTCCCGCATATCTTGTAGTTCTCGCGCTCTACTTTCTCATGCCCGGCTGGCGAGAGTCTCCACACCTCGCACCGCTCTGGAAGTTCCTGACCTTCACCATGAACTTCGGCTTCAGCTTTGACCGGCGCGGCTTCTCCAACGCCTGGTCGCTCTGCGTGGAAGAACACTTCTACCTCCTGCTACCGCTGCTGGTAACACTGCTCATGCGTCGCCCTTCGGCACAAAAAACCGTAGCGATGCTGGCCTCCGTCGTCCTCTTCGGCATTGCTCTCCGGGGTTTTCTCATAACACACTATCCCGACGATGTCTGGACGGCAATCTACTACCCCAGCTATACGCGTCTTGATGGCCTCCTTACCGGACTTGCCCTCGCCATCGTCCGCACCTTCCGCCCTTCATGGTGGCATAGCCTTATGCAGCGGGGACACACCCTGTTTCTCACGGGTATCGGCTGCGTCAGTTGTGTCATTTGGATGTTTCGCGATCACGATCTCGGCAACAATACCGGCTCTGCCATGTGGGGCGTCATCCTCGGCTTCCCACTTCTTTCGCTTGGCCTTGGGCTTATCACAGCTTCGAGCGTTAGCAGGAACGGTCTGCTCGCCCGCGCGAAGATTCCAGGCGCAGAAACCATAGCCACCCTAGCCTTCAGCCTCTACCTAACCCATAAGGCTGTCGCGCACATCGTGATGCAACGCTTCCCGCAGATCACTTTGCCGCAGGGTCCAGGGTCATGGCTGCTATACGTAGTTACATGCTTCTCAGCTGCCCTGCTGCTACACATCGCCGTGGAGCGTCCGTTCCTTCGCCTGCGGGACCGCGTAGCACGACACAAATCTCCATACGCGCTCGATGAAGAGATGTGCGAGGAGCCCGCGCTGTAACCACTCGTACAACCATGCCGCTGCAAAAAAGCGATTCCGCGACTAGCCCAAAGTGATGCCGTTGCCATTGCCCTTCCTTTTTCATGACTTTTTGTTGTCATCCCGTAGGGATCTGCTTTCGCCGTTGCCGTTGTTTGTTCTCTTGTCCCCACCCAAAACACCTGTCATCCTGAGCGAAGTTGCTCGCAGCACTTTGCGAGCAACGCAGTCGAAGGATCCCCGTATTTGCCGTTGCCTTTGCTCTTGCATGTTCCTTTTTGTTGTCATCCCGTAGGGATCTGCTTTTGCCTTCGCCGTTGTTTGTTCTCCTGTCCCCACCCAAAACACATGTCATCCGAGCGGAGTTGCTCGCAGCACTTTGCGGGCAACGCAGTCGAAGGATCCCCGTATTTGCCGTTGCTCTTGCTTTTGCATGTTCCTTTTTGTTGTCATCCCGTAGGGATCTGCTTTCGCCTTTGCCGTTTGCATTTAAGCTTTCCTCCAAAAAAACGCTGTCAAGCCCCCAAAACGCAAATACCCGCGCCAATCCAGCACATTCGCGTGGCGTATGAGTTATGCGCTACCAGCTATACTTGATATAGAAAGTCAAAAGCCACGGATCATTCCGTGGCTTTTCTCATTGAGAGAGGAGGAAACGCCCGTAACCCCTTTGCCTGGACGAATTTGGACGCAACCCCTTTAGAATGACGATTTTGCGAAACCGACCATGCCGTAAGCTACTCATACAAAGGAATTTACACGCGGCATATAGGGGGGTACCCCCATCACTCAAGGCTGGATCACAATCTTCATCGAGTCGGCCTGCGGATGCGATGCCAGATCGATCGCCGCAACTACATCCTCCAAGGAGAACCGGTGCGAGATCAGGTTGGTCAGGTCGAAGCCGTCACGATAGCCATCGAACACCATCCGGGTCACCTCGTCCTGGATCGCAACCGACGCACTATACGACCCCATCAGGGTCTTCTCATCCATACACACAGCCGCAGGATCAAAGGGAGCCTCTCCATGTTGTGTCGAAGCAAAGAGCACCACTCGCCCGCCCGGACGAATCGCATCCATCGCAACTTTGATCAGGGCGTCGCTGCCAACCGCCAGCAGAGCCACATCCGCGCCGCGCCCCTCGGTCGCCTGCTTCGCCGCCGCAGCTACATCGCTCCGCGCATCAAGCGGATGATCAAGACCAAACCTCGCTGCAATCGCATGCCGCTCAGCATAGAGATCGCTGGTCAGCACCGTAGCCCCCGTCCTGCGAGCCAGCGCAGCCAGCAAAACCCCAATCGGACCCTGCCCAATCACCAAAACGGTCTCATCAGCCTGCAAACCAAGCAACTGAACAGCCTTGAAACAAGTATTCACCGGCTCCAAAAACGCAGCCTGTTCGAACGGAACATCATCCGGAATCTTCACCAACCCACGCCGCACGATCCAGTCCATCACGCGAATGTACTCAGCAAATCCTCCACCCGAAGGAGCAAAACCAGCCGTGCACCCAACCTTCTTATAGACCTCACATTGCGCAAACGTCTGCTTCCGGCAGTAGTAGCACTCGCCACAAGGAATATGGTGGTACGCCATCACCCGATCCCCCACCGCAAACCCATCCACCCCGTCCCCAACCCGCACAATCGTTCCCGCCATCTCATGCCCAAAGACACGCGGCGCATCATGCGAGCCAGTATGGATCTTCTTCAAATCAGTCCCACAAATCCCGCAGCTATGGATCTTCACCAGCACTTCGCCAGCGCCGATCTCAGGCACAGCAATCGTCTCAACCCGAACATCATTCACACCGCGATACACCGCAGCACGCATGGTCGTTGGAACGTTCTGATCCGTCTTCTGCTGATCCATCAAATGATCCGTCAAAGTATTCGTAGTCATCAGTCTCTCTGCCTATACCAGTTTAGCTGGCTCTCCAGCTCTGCCGTAAGCGCCTCAATCGCGATCTTGCTATTCCCCGCAAGCTGACCAAGCTTCGACCAGAGTCGCGGCCGAACCACCGAATACGCAGCAAACGCTCCTTCACGGAACTGGCCATTCTTCGTAGCGAAACGACCAAGCTCCTGCATCTCGAAGCTCGCATCGTCCGATATGACCTTCACTGCACGAAACGGCAGGTTGTGCCCTTGCGCAATGCGAGCCACCGTCGCCGCTTCCATATCCACAGCACTCGCTGAATACGACGCAAACAACCTCTGCTTCTCTCGCACGCTGGCAATACGAGTAGCACTCACCAACACCTGACGAAACTCCGAGTTACTGAAGCGCTCGCCCGATTGCGTATCAACCACAACGCCAGCGCGAACGATATCCCCAACCCGAACCGCCGGATCGCAGCCGCCCGCCAAACCAACCGACACCAACGCCGTCACCGGCCGAACCGCCATCGCCGCCTCGACAGCCATCGCAGCGCGTTCAGCTCCCATACCAGCATGCGCCACAACCGCATACTCATTGCTGTACACGACAACTCGCCCCGCCAGCGTGTGCTTCTTCCACCCGCGAACCAGGTGCTTCACCTCCCGGGGTAGAGCAGCAATGATTGCCGGATATTCCTTCATGCCATCCGCTTGTCGTACGCCGGTGCATACCCATGCGCAACAAACCATTCAATCGCCGACCGCATTGCATCGTAAATCGGAATCACGCGGAAGCCAAGATCTCGTTCAGCCTTCGCAGAAGAAGCAAACATCATCTTTTTCCCCATCCGTACAGCTTCCACGGTAGCGCGCGGATCCTTCCCTCTGAGCCTACCGGTAAAGTTTTCATCAAAAAAAGCGAACACCATTGCAACTGCATGCGGCACCTTCATCGTCGGAGAAGGTAGACCAGTGATGGCCGACATACGATCCAGGATCTGCTTGAGAGTCAAATTTTCTCCGCCCAAGATATATCTCTCACCGGAAGTTCCGCGTTCGAGCGCGGCCACATGCATTCGCGCGACTTCGTTCACATCAACGAGATTTAGCCCCGTATCGACATAGGCCGGAAAGTTCTTGTTCAGAAAATCGACGATAATCCTTCCCGTCGGAGTTGGCTTTAAATCCCCGGGCCCAATCGGCGTAGTGGGATTCAGAATGATCACGTGCTGCCCGGCTTCGGCGGCGCGAACTGCCTCCAACTCACCCAGAAACTTCGATCGTTTGTAGTGCCCGATCATGTCCTTCAATGAGACTGGGGCCTCCTCGTTCACAATCGTCCCGTCCGTCCTGAAACCCATCGTTGCGACGCTCGATGTATAAACAACACGCGGTACGCCACTCTCGCGAGCTAACTTCAAAAGCTCTCGTGTTCCCGTCACGTTCGCAGCATACATTTGTTCCGGGTCACGCACCCACAATCGATAATCCGCGGCGACATGAACTAAGGCATCGCAGCCTTCTAGCGCTGACCGTAGCTTCATCGGTTCGCGCAGATCCCCAGTCACCATCTCTGCGTTTATTCCGGTAAGCGAGTCCAAGCGACTCGTCTGACGTGTCAGCAATCGAAGGCTTGCACCTTCAGCCGCATAGCACTTGGCCACATGGCCTCCGACGAAGCCTGTCGCTCCGGTAATAAATACGCGCACTTTCGCTCTTTTCCAATCGAACCGACAGTCGGAATATACGGACGCTAAACTACCACCCGGCAAACTTTACGCCCGATAGTGCTCTTAGTCCAATTTCTCCGGTTCAATCTGGATGTTTTGCTCACCGGCTGCCTTCTTCTCCCAGTACTTCTTTACCCAGGCTTCAAAGGTTTTTCCCGCTGCTGTATCCCGGCCGGTAAACGCAAGCGCCGCGATGTCAGAGTATGAGATGCTAACCTTCGCCTGCGCATTGGTGGGAATCACACGAACGAACGAGTCCGCCAACGAAGATCCCTGCCTTCGATCAAAGAGGTAGCCAATAACCTGGGATCCGTCTTTGCGCGTGATCGTAATGTCACCGCGGTAGTCGAAAGCCTTTTCCAGTGCCTCGCGAATCTCTCCATCATTCGCAAGCGCCGGTATCCAGCCCTCGAGCTGTTCCCGATCACGTCCTTCGATGTGTTCAAGTTCGTCAGCGCTTTGGTGACGCAACTGATCGATCTTTAAGTGCTCTTGTTGCTCCGTTGCCATGCGCCTAATCTCCCGAGATCGGTTGCAGTTCTGTTTTGGCCGCACTGGCGGACGCTTGGATCTGGATCAATGGGTTGGTATGCTCCGGGCGCCACTCATTGAGCAACTTCTCCGCACCTGCATCCGGATACAGAGACGAAAACATATACTTCTTCGCCGTGACAAAAAATCCCTTCAATGAGCTGAAGTTGTAGTCCACCGCAGAAGCCTCATGTCCAGAGTGCACCATGCAGTTCGCGCACTGCGGATTGCCGCTCTTCGCGCCATAGTTCTCCCAGTTCGTCGTATCCAATAACTCCTGAAAGGAGTCCGCATACCCATCCTGCAGCAAATAGCAAGGCTTCTGCCAGCCAAAGATGCTAAAAGTCGGCATACCCCACGGTGTGCACTCGAAGTTTTGTTTTCCCATCAGAAACTCTGAAAAGAGTGGATGGGTATTGAAACGCCACTCCTTATTGCGATTGGAAAGAATAGCGCGAAACATTCTGCGGGACTTTGCTTTACCCAGAAAGTGATTTTGGTCTGGAGCCTTGTCATAGGTGTAACCCGGCGACACCATCATGCTCTCTACGCCCGCTGCCATCATCTCGTCGAAGTGAGCCCGTACAGAGTTTGGATCGGCTCCATCAAAGAGAGTCGTGTTTGTGGTGACGCGGAAACCAGCCGCGACTGCTGCGCGCACCCCTTCCATTGCGATATCGTAACCGCCCTCGCGACAAACAGAAAAATCGTGGTGCTCACGTTGGCCGTCGACGTGAACAGAGAACGAAAGATACTTGCTGGGCTTGAACAAGTGCAGCTTCTCTTTCAGCAGCAAGGCATTGGTGCACATATAAACATACTTCTTGCGCGCAACCAGACCGGCAACAATCTCGGGCATCTTCGGATGAAGAAGTGGCTCTCCGCCTGGAATCGATACCATCGGCGTCCCACACTCCTCCACGGCCTTGAAGCAGTCCTCAGGGGAAAGCTCTGACTTCAGGATGTGTGCTGGGTACTGAATCTTTCCGCAGCCAGCGCAAGCCAGATTGCAGCGGAACAGCGGCTCCAGCATCAGCACGAGCGGATACCTCTTTCGGCCCATCAGCTTCTGCTTTAGTACATAAGTTGCAACCGTCCAGGCTTGCGAGACTGGAACTGCCATCAGGTGTCTCCTCCAGATAAATTCTTGATGCGGCTTAGTGCGCCGCCCCGCTCTTCATTGCTCGCTCATAAGTGGTCAACGCCAGCAGCGGGAAGTACTGCTTGTAAAGGTGGTACCCCAGATAAAACACGCGAGGAAAGCCGGTTCCGGTGTAGTAGCTCTCGCCGTTACGTCCCGGTACAAGCTCATCCCAGCTACCGTCTTCATGCTGACGGTCAACCAGCCAGCGAATGCCCTTCGCAACAGAGTCAGAACGGGTATCCCCGGCAGCCAGTAACCCAAGCACAGCCCATGCCGTCTGCGATGGCGTACTCGGTCCAATCCCGCGCTGATTCGGATCGTCGTAGGTACCGCACGTCTCTCCCCATCCACCGTCCGCATTCTGCACCATGCGGATCCACTCCGCCGCCTGCTGCACGGCTGGCTCATGGTTCCAGAAGCCCATCGCCTCCAGACCACGTAGCACCAGGAACGTCCCGTAGAGATAGTTGACGCCCCAGCGCCCAAACCAACTCCCGTCGGGCTCCTGCTCTTTCAGAATGAACTGAATTGCCTTCTCGACGCGAGGATCTTTCCGCGTAACGCCATAGAGCGCCAGCATTTCCAACATCCGCCCAGTGATGTCGACTGTCGGTGGATCAAGCATCGCGTTGTGGTCAGCAAACGGAATGTACTGGAAGATCATTTTGGTGTTATCGCGATCGAAACTCGCCCAGCCACCGTTTTTGCACTGCATCGCCCAAATCCAGTTCAACGCACGCTGGCAGGCGTCATACTGGTATCGCTCTCGTGGATTCTCAACGGAATTAAGCGCAAGGAGAACCTGTCCGGTATCATCAACATCCGGATAAAACTCATTGTTAAACTCGAAGTACCAGCCGCCTGGCTCGACGTTCTTTACCTTCTCCGCCCAATCGCCCTTCTGGCGTACTTCCTTAGATAAAATCCAGTCCGCAGCCTTCAACATGCGCGGATCGTCTCTGCGAACGCCAGCTTCCCCAAGCGCATACATCGCCTGGGCCGTGTCCCACACTGGCGGAAAGCAAGGCTGCATGCGAAACGTCGGTGTCGAATAATCAGCGGTCCCATCAGGACAATCGATACCAAGCTTTTCAAACTCATCGAGCGCGCGAATCAACTGCGGATCGTCCACCGAACGTCCCAGGCAACGGAGAGCCACGATCGAGTTCAACATCGCCGGATAAATAGCACCAAGCCCATCAGACTTTTCAAACCGCTCCAGCATCCAGGCTTCAGCTCGTTTCAATGCAACTTTACGCAATGGCCGAATATGAACCCGCTCCGCCAGATGCGCGATCCGATCACAAGCAAGGAAAAAATTGCGCCAACCCAATGGCTTCTTCTTATCCCAGCGCAGGTGCAGATTTGCGTTCTCGCGGCCACCGACGAAAAGCTCCTCAATACCCTGCTCCGGAAGTAGCTTCTTAAACGGCTTCTTCGCATAGATAATCGAAAGCGGAACGAGAATGCCGCGCGACCACGAAGAAATCTCGTAGATGTTGAAGTAGCACCAGTTTGGAAAGAGGACGATCTCCGGTGGAATCGCAGGGACCGCATCGTAGTCGTATTGACCAAGCGCGCAAAGATAGATCTTCGTAAAGGTGTTGCACTCTACAACGCCACCATGCGCAAGCACCCACTCACGGGCCTTCACCAGCACTGGATGATCTTTCGACCACCCCATCAGCTTCAGAGCAAGATAGGCCTTTACCCCATAGCTAATATTCGACGGCCCACCAGGAAACAACCCCCAGCCTCCATCGTCGTTCTGATGACGCAAAATCTCATTGATCGCACGTTCCATCCGGCCAGGCTCGCCGGTACCCAGCAGCGTGTGCATGAAGATGTAATCAGACTCCAACATGGAATCCGCTTCAAGCTCGCCACACCAATATCCATCGGGATGCTGCTGTCCGAATAGCCAGTCTTTGGCGCGCGAGACACCGTCCGTAATGCGCTCCAGGCCAACATCCATACGACCAAAACGCGGCTGGGCCGGCTGATCGATGCCCTTCGGATTACTTGCAGATATACCCATGAAAAACAAACTCTCTTCTACTATTCTTGTTACCGATTTACTGGCGGAGCGGATGCAATGGCCTGAACAATCTCCGGCGGCAACCCGAAGCGAACATTCTCTGGCATCACTTCAACCTCATCGACCGAACCATAACCCATCGTCTGGAGATACTCGACTACATCCTTCACCAGAACCTCGGGAGCAGAAGCCCCGGCCGTCACAGCAACCGTATCTACTCCATCGAGCCACTCCGGTCGAATAGCATCCGCCGTGTCGATCAGGTACGAATTTGTATCCAGATTCTTCGACACTTCAACGAGACGGTTCGAATTGGAACTATTCGTCGAGCCGACCACTAGCACCAGATCTGCGCCATGCGCCACGTTCTTCACCGCAACTTGCCGATTTTCAGTCGCATAGCAGATGTCCTGCGAGTGCGGTCCAACAATGTTGGGGAACTTGTTCTTGAGGGCTTGAATCATATCCCGAGCCTCATCGAGCGAGAGCGTAGTCTGCGTCAGGTAAGCCACACGGTTCGGATCCGGTACAACGAGGTCGGCAACCTCCTGCACGGTCGACACAACTTGTGTAACGTCCGGCGCCTCACCCTGCGTGCCTTCAATCTCGTCATGATCGCGATGGCCGATCAGCACAAGCGAATAGCCTTGCTTGGCAAACTTAATCGCCTCAACGTGAACCTTTGTTACCAGTGGACACGTCGCGTCAATAACCTTCAGGCCACGCTCTTTGGCTCGCTCCCGCACAGCTGGCGACACGCCATGGGCCGAGTAAATAACCCGTGCACCTTCAGGAACTTCATCCAGTTCGTTAACAAAGATCGCGCCCTTTTTCGCCAGGTCGGTCACGACATAGCTGTTATGCACAATCTCTTTACGAACATAGATCGGAGCGCCAAACGTCTCGAGCGCAATCTGCACAATGTCGATGGCCCGCACAACGCCAGCACAAAAGCCGCGCGGCTTGAGAAGAAGGACTCGCTTAGTTTTCGTTTTGCTGCCGCTTTCGTCTATTGCAGCACGGTCAAGAGTGGTTGTAGTCACGCCTACCAGTATACCGCGTCCAATGCCGATAATAAACCGAATTGAACCATTCTAGGTGCAACCTGGACAGGTCAAAAGCACAATCAAAAACTCAAGAAAACGGAAACTTTTCCAGACAATCTGCATCACCAATGTGCTTTAGCTCCATCTCGTTAGAGTTTCTGACTCGAACAAGCTGTATGACCACAGTCACATTGCAACTTCGTTTCACTCTTCGCAGTCTCGCAATAGGCTGAGCAGTATTTTTGGCCTGCAGGCGGGGTACAGAGACAGCCACTCATGGCACACTTCTTGTTAGCGTCGGTTGACATGTCTGATCCTCCAAGATCTCTTAAATTGCTTCATCCTCCCATCGGATGCAGATCCTGCGCCGCAGGATGTCGAGTCCCCGACGTCACCGGCTACTTTCTAACAAATGTTCGGCGTGCTTAAGACTCGTCTCAGTCAACTTGGCCCCGCTCAACATACGAGCGATCTCCTGCGTTCGTTCTGAATCCTCCATTCGGCGAACCTCCGTTTGCGTGCGCCCTCGTCTCTCGGTCTTTTCAATCAAGAAATGGTGATCACCAAACGCTGCGATCTGTGGAAGATGCGTAATACACAGCACCTGCTGGCCCTTGGACAGAGTCTTCAGCTTCCGGCCTACCGCTTCGGCTGCCCGTCCACCGATCCCAATATCGATCTCGTCAAATACCAGTGTCCGCGGCAGGACAGACTTCTTCTTCCGCCCCGTCGGCCCGGATGCAGCCTCTTCCACGGTCACCTTCAGTGCCAGCATGACCCGCGACATCTCGCCACCCGAAGCGATCTCATGCAACGGCTTCAACGGTTCTCCCGCGTTCGTGGCAATCAAGTATTCAACCTGATCCCAACCATGTGCGGTCCAGCTGGCAGGCAACCTCTCTGCAGTCACGCGAACATCAAAGCGAGTGCTCATCGCCAGATCGTTGATCTGCGCCTCGGCCAACTTCTCCAGTCGCTTTGCTGCCTCAAGACGGATGGCCGTAAGGTGCTCCGCAGCGGCCTGGTAAGCCGCCGCATCCTGCTCCTCTTTTGCCTTCAACTCCACCAAGAGCGCATCTCGATTCTCTGCTTCAGCCAACTGCCTCGCAGCCTCAGTGCCAAAGTCGATTACCTCTTTCAATGTCTGCCCATACTTCCGTTTCAACCGATCGAGCGCAGCCAACCTGTCTTCAATCTCCTCCAGCCTCCCCGGAGCGGCATGAACATTGTCGGCAAAGTCACGAACCTCTGCGTCAACATCTTCAACAATTGCCTTCGCCGCGGCCACCTGTTGCGCCGGCTCCTGAAATCGAGTGTCATACCGTGCCAACTCCTCCAGATGCTTCAAAGCCGCACCCAGCGCAGTCTCCGCAGAGCTCTCTGACTCATACAACAACTCATGCGCACTCATCGCAGCGGTATAAAGCTTCTCCGCATTCCCCAATACACGCTTCTCAGACTCAAGCTGAACGTCTTCGTCCTCCGCTACCAACCCGGCCTGATCAATTTCTTTGCTCTGAAAACGCCACAAATCAGCCATTCGCAGCCGATCCTGCTCAGCAGACTGCAGTTCAATCAACTTGTCCGTAGTCGCTCGCCAGGTAGTAAATGCTGCGGCAACCGTATCAGTGTTCGGCCCACCGAAGCGGTCCAGCAAACTCCGTTGTTGTGCCTGGTCAAACGAGCCCAGCGTCTCCCCCTGCGAATGCACCAGCGCTAGCTCAGGCGCAAGCTGCCGTAACACCCCCACGGTGGCAGGCTGATTGTTCACGAACACACGCCCCTTGCCGCTGATCGCAATCTCTCGCCTCAACAAGATATGGTCCGACTCGGAATCAATCCCATTCGCTTCAAGAATTGCAGCTGCGCCCGGGGTCAGCTCGAAGACACACCCCACAACAGCCTTCTCTTCCCCATGGCGAACAACATCCGCCGACGCCTTACCCCCCAACAACAGCGCGAGCGCATCGATCAAAATCGACTTGCCGGCACCCGTCTCACCTGTCAATAGATTCAGCCCAAGTCCGAACGTTGCGACCGCACGGTCGATCACAGCATAGTTTTCAGCACGCAACTCCAGCAGCATAAGGTCCCCAGGCAAAGACGTATCGCGAGAATAGCAAACCTCGCGGTGAACCATCATAAGTACACAAAACCTGCACCACAACAGATGCTCCCCCGTGATTTCACTCACTCACGATTTACACTAAGGGCTGGTGGATAAATAACTATGCTCTGCACCTTCGCCCTTGCTCTGTACTTACTCCAGGAAGACCCCACAGGCGCACCGCCTATCGCAGCAAATGGAAGCGCTCTCATGGAGATGGTCCACAACAGCGGCCCGGTGGCATTCGCGGTGCTCGTCATACTGCTTCTCGCGAGCGTTTTCTCCTGGACGATCATGCTCTCCAAGTGGTCCAGCTTCAGCAAGGCTCAAACACAGAGCCAGCGCTTCGTCCGCGCATTTCGTAAATCAACCCGACTCAGCGAAATCGCCACCGTCGCCGACCAGTTCAAGCCCAGCCCACTCGTCGCCGTATTCACCGAGATTCACGACGAATATCAGCGACAGAACGGAGGACGCGGCCTTCCTCGCAACCCACTTGCACTCGAGCGTGCCGCCCAGACGGCCTCCAACGAAGCCCTCACCGCGATGGAGAGCCGCATGACCTGGCTCGCCACGATCGCCGCTATCGCTCCGTTTATCGGACTCTTCGGCACCGTGATGGGCATCATCGACGCCTTCCACGGCCTCGGCACTGCGGGGGCAGCAACCCTTCGTGCTGTCGCCCCCGGTATCTCGGGGGCCCTCATCACCACCGCCGCCGGTCTCGTCGTTGCCATCCCTGCAGTCGTCGGCTACAACCAACTCACTGCTCGCCTGCGTGAGTTCGGCGCACGCATGGACGACTTTGGTCGCGAACTTCTCAACGCAATTGAAAACGCAGCCATGCTGACACCACCGCCGCAACAGCAGCAGTCAGAAGAGCTGCGGCGGAGGACGTTCTAACAATGGCTTTCTCCGCAAAGGGACGCACCCAGACGACGCTCGCCGAGATCAACATCACTCCGTTGGTCGACGTCGTTCTTGTGCTTTTACTCATCTTCATGCTGACTGCTCCCGTGCTGCAGTCAGGTGTTGAAGTAGCGATTCCGAAGACTCGTACCGTTAATCAACTCACCGAGGAACGCATGGTCGTCACCATCGACCGCGAGCAAAACGTCTTCCTTCAGGACAAGCCCGTCAACGTCAACGAACTCCCCACGCTGCTCAAAACCAACAGTAAGGCCGATCCTTCTAAACGCATCATCTATCTGCGAGCCGACGAACGTGTGCCATTCGGCGCCTTCGCCTCGGTTATGGATGCCGTTAAGCAGGCCGGCATCACCAATATCAGCATCGTCACCCAGCCGATTCAAAAGTGAGGAGTGCGCCATAGCCACTCAACTCAAACTCGGCGATGACGAATACCACAGCAGCGACAGGTTCGGCACCAACTTCGTTGGCTCACTGTTCCTGCACGGTCTCATCGCTGTCATCATCTTTGGCTGGGCATTTATCTTCCACAGCCGAGGCATGAACTGGGGAGAAAACGCGTCAAACGCGGGAGCAATTCAGGCGACCATGGTCTCGTCACTCCCCCTCCCTCCAACGCAGCGCACGCTCGACACCGGCGTCCTCACTTCAGAAGCACCGAGCCCAGCCCCGGTAGTCACCAAAGAAAAAACTGAGCCGCCGCCAGCTCCGAACGAAGTGGCCATCCCGGAAAAGATAACGAAGCCCATCAAAACTGCTGACAAGCCAACTCCGGCGCCGCCAAAACACATTCAGCCCGTTACACCACCGCCGACCAAGGCCGTCACTGGAGAGACCGCCGGCGTGCGCATCGCTCAATCTACGTTGGAACTCAAAAATGGCACCGCCAGCGTCTCTGTCGCAGATCGTACCTTCGGCGCGCGCTTCGCCTACTACGTCAACATCGTCAACAGCAAGGTCGCGCAGAACTGGTACACCGCGGAGGCCGATCCTCGCACCTCCCTCGGCAAGAGCACGACCATTGTCTTCGATATCAACCGCGAAGGCATACCATCCAATGTCCATGTTGAAAGTCCCAGCGGTTCACCAACGCTTGATCTCTCTGCCACGCGCGCCGTCCAGCGCGTCGATGGTTTCGGTCCGTTACCGCAGGGCGATCACATTACTGTCGAATACACGTTTCACCTTCATCCGCAATAGTTTTTCAACACGAATTCGACTCTGGAGTATTCCTTTGATTACGGCTTTCTACACCCCTCGAATATCCCGCCACTACGTTTTTGCGTCTAACATAGGTAAGAATGCTTAGCCTGAAACGAACGACCCTCATTCGGCACGCTCAGCTCTATTGCCGCGGAGCCTTGCTACTTCTTTTCGTGTGTACTGTCGCACTTCGAGCGCAGGATACTTTCAAGACCGAGACCTCAAGTGGCGTCTCCAACATCCGCATAGCCGTCGCGGACTTCAAGCCTTCATCTGCTGACCCGCTGGCCTCCGGGTTTAAGCACACCTTCGACTCAACGCTCTACGCCGACCTGGCCAACGCAGGTATCTTCGACATCGTCTCCAAGAGCCTGCAGCCACAGTCGACCCCGGGCGCTCCCGCCGAGATTAACGTGCAGCAATGGGCTGCAGCGCCGACCTCCGCCGCGATGGTTGCTTTCGGCAGCTTCGGCGTCCAGGGCAGCAAGATCGTCTGCAATGGCTTCCTCTTCGATGCGAAGAACCTTCAATATCCCCAGATCCTTGCCAAGCAATACACCGAGGACGCGAGCGAAGACTCCGCACGGCAGATAGCCCACCGCTTCGCCGACGAGATTATCTTCCGCCTCAGTGGCGGCAGCCAAGGCATAGCAGAGACCAAAATCTACTACGTCAAGATCGGAGGCGCCGATAAAGAGATCTGGGAGATGGACTACGACGGCGCCAACCAGCACCCTATCACTCACCTCGGCAGCGTCTCGCTCTCTCCGCGAATCTCGCCGGACAACACTCGCTTAGCCTTCTCCTCACTCGGTCGCGACGGCTTTCAGGTGCGCATGTACTCAATGCTGCTCGGCCGTATGGTCAACTTCCCATCCGTTGGAGGCACCAACCTCTCTCCGGCATGGTCTCCCAACGGTAAAGACATCGCCTACTCCTCCTCCCGCAGCGGAGACCCGGAGATCTGGATCTCCGACGCAAATGGCAATGTCTCACGCCGAGTCACCAGCTTCCGTGGCCCAGATGTTTCGCCCGTCTTCAATCCGCGCACAGGCTCGCAGATCGCCTGGATCAGCGGACGCACCGGCCTCCCGCAGCTCTACATCATGGACACTGACGGCTCTGCGGTTCAGCGCATGACCGACGGCGGTTACGCGACGTCTCCCTCATGGTCTCCCAACGGCCAGTTTCTTGCCTTTGCATGGGATCGCAAATATGGCCCTGGCGCACCTGGCGGCCAGGATATCTACGTCATGGAGATCGCCACCAAACGCTGGATTCAGCTCACCCACGACGGCGGCCGCTGCGACTTCCCCTCCTGGTCCCCCGACGGCCGGCACATCGTCTACGCCAACTCCGCCGATGGAAAGGACAGTCACATGAAGGTCTGGACCATGCTCGCAGACGGCACGCAGAAGCGTGCGCTTACCGGCGCTGGTGCCGATATGCCCAACTGGAGTTGGAAGTAAGCAGTTATTCCCTGCGGAACCATCTCGCAGACAACTTTGATTTTTGACTTATTAACGATCGGTAGGAGATTAGTGATGAATGCAATGCAAGTAAAAATTCGCAAGACCATGGTTATGGTCGCGACACTCGTAGCAATCGGTGCAGTAACAGGCTGCCACAAAAAAGCCAGCGGCATAGATCCCAATGCGCTCGGACCGGCTACAGCGCCGCCTGCCGCCGCGCCCACTGCCACAATTACAGCCGATCCGGGAGCTATCGACCTCGGTCAGACTGTTGTTCTCAACTGGCGCACCCAGAACGCTGCTGTAGTCACCATCGACGGTATCGGCGAAGTGAATGCAAACGGCACCCAGACCGTGTCGCCCTCGAACTCGACCAACTTCCACCTCACCGCCAAGGGCGATGGTGGCACAACTGAAGCGAACGTCCGTGTAACTGTCCGCGTACCCGTAGCGCCAACGGCCCCGGCGCCCACTGACACAGACATGGGAACCGAAGCTGCCTTCCACCAGAACGTTCAGGATGTCTTCTTCGACTATGACAGCTTCGATCTACGTCCCGACGCCACTGCAGCGGCCGCCAAGGCAGCCTCTTACCTCACTGCGCACCCTGCTATCAAGGTTGTCATCGGCGGATACTGCGACGATCGCGGTTCTGCTGAGTACAACCTGGCCCTTGGCGAAAACCGCGCCAACGCAGCGCGTACTGCATTGGTCTCAGCAGGTGTCTCTGCAAGCCGCCTTCGCGTCATCAGCTACGGCAAAGAGAAGCAGTTCTGCACCGAGCAGGATGAAAGCTGCTGGCAGCAGAATCGCAGGGCACAGTTCTCCCTCGATCGCTAATCTGATCGTCAACGCGACTAAACTGCAACATGCTTAGCACCTCGGACTTCAGGTGCCCCCTGTCTCTCCATTGAGACAGGGGTTTCTGCTAATCTGACCGCGACTCCCGTTCGGCCCGGGCTTTGTTCGCGAACGGGCCGACTGGGAGACAGAAAGCCGAGCGCACTTTAAACCATGATCCAACCCAAACAATCACTCCGCTCGAAATTCGCTCAAACGTCAATGCGCCTCACCTCCTCTGCGCTGTTAGCCGGTGCTCTCTTGTGCTCCTCTCCGGCATTTGCCGTCAGCAAGGACATGGTGCAGCTCCAAACCCAGATTCAGCAGCTACAGGATGCGGTCGCCCGCCTTCAGCAGTCCAACGACGAGCGCATGGGTGTCATGAAAGATCTCATCCAGCAGAGCGCCGACTCCGTCAATAAGATGGCTATTAGCGTCGAGTCTTTGCAGAAGCAGATGCAGGCTCAGCATGAGGCGCAAAGCACCAAGAGCGATCAGGTCTCCGGCCAGATTCAGTCCTTGAACGACTCCGTTGACGAGATCAAGGCACGCCTCGCAACACTCCAGAAGCTCATGCAGGATGTCCAGGGACAGCAACAGTCCATGAGCGCCAACATGCAGAACGCACCCGCATCGGGTGGGTCGCCCTCACCAGCACCGGCAACCCCTGCTGCAGACACCCCCACAACCGGACCGGCCCCCGTCGTAAGAAAAGGTAAGCCCTCAGCGAATGTGCCGCTCGCAGCAGAACCAGCAGGTCCCGCCGTACCCCCTGCCGACGACCTTTACAAGACAGCTCTTGGCGACTACATGGCCGCCAAGTATGCCCTCGCAGCCTCCGAGTTCTCCGACGTCGTCAAGAACTACCCCGACAACCCGCTCTCCGGAAACTCCTACTACTATCAGGCGGAGGTCGACTATCGTGACGGTCGCTATCAATCCTCCATTAAGTCCTACGACAGCGTTCTTCAGCAATACCCCGACAGTAACAAGGTTCCCGTCTCACACCTTCACAAAGGCATGGCATTAATAGCTCTCAAACAAACCGACGCCGGTGTAAAAGAGTTCCGCACCCTCATCCAACGCTTCCCCAACTCACCCGAGGCCATGCAAGCCCGCAGCAAGCTCAGCGGTATGAGCATCCCAGTCACTCCCAAGCATTAGGCGTCTTCAGTGACGCATCCCCTGCATCAAACCCTCGATCTCAGCCCGTTCCGCCCCGGCCAACGGTAATAACGGAAGACGCGGCCATCCCCCAAAATAACCATTCAAATCGCATCCAAACTTGATGCCTGCCACACCCATATCTCTTTCCACCCTTTTGGCGACATCCGCCAAACGTTCCTGCTTCTCCCTCGCCAATCCCTCATCGCCGTCTTTCCAAGCAGCCAGCACCTCATAGCACGCCTGTGGTGCGGCTGCCGCAAAGCCCGGCATAGCCCCTACCGCCCCCGCTTTTACCCCCTCCAGCATCCCGTCCACACGTCCCGCCAATATCTGAAAGCCAACCACCTTCGTGCGTGTCTTCGCCACGACCTTCGTCGGCGTCACCGCCAGCGCTGCACCACCATCCGTCAACGTAGACGCCGAGATCAGCTCGCCTGCTCCTCGTTGAGCCCGCATTCTTCGGGTTACAGCAGCAAATACAGCCGTGACCGTCACATCACGCTTCACCTCTGCCGTCCCAACCTTTAGCCTCTCCTGTCGCACCAAATCACCCGATCCATCTACGAGCCCAACTATCATCGGATGCCCTGAGAGTTCAACAATCGCCTCGACCGGCAGCAGTGGGCCATCTTGAGGCGCACCACTCCAAAGAATCACCGGCAACGGGGATCGATCGGCGACGGCTTGGAAGTATGTCAACAACTCTTTTACAGATCCTGCGCGAGTGCAAGCTTGAAATATCGAAGGCCGTCTCACCAGCACAGCATCGTAGGCGAACTCGGCCGCCCATCCCGCAAGATCAAGCGTCCCGACCACGCTATCGCGCGACACTCCAGC
This sequence comes from Tunturiibacter lichenicola, assembly GCF_051013355.1. Lineage (GTDB taxonomy): Bacteria > Acidobacteriota > Terriglobia > Terriglobales > Acidobacteriaceae > Edaphobacter > Edaphobacter lichenicola_F. The sequence goes on from NZ_CP132944.1 coordinate 5,301,858, forward strand.
GATCAGAACCTTCTCGTCCGCAGCCGCTCCAACCACGCTCCGAAGCACCCGTCGGGTCTCCTCCTCCGACAACAGCGTCGACTCGGCGCTGTCGCCCAACGCAACGAGTCCGGCAACTGGAGTTTTGGAATACCGTGCAACGTTGTGTTCCAGCTTCGGTACGTTGAGGCGTCCGTCTGAATAAAACGGCGTAGTCAGTGGCAGATGAAGCCCATCAAGCAGCATCTTTCTATTCTAAAAGCGATTGCCCCGACCAGACGAACCACGCAGTACCAATACGGTTCAACATGACACGAAAGATGTAATTGGAAGGCGTTTCTGGACTCCACGGTTCAAGTAATCTCAACTTTGATACTCATGACCAACGGACGCGATATCTCGCAGGATAAATCTCTTGGCGATCTTGGTCGTGAGGCCATCTCTTTTCTCACGCACACGTTCATCGCCTTCACCCTGCTGGCAGTTGTCATAGGCGTCATGTCCCTCAATCACCCAGACCCGGACTCTCCAGCCCCGAAGTTGCTGGCGACCTTCTTCGCCGGCCTCGTTCCAATGTTTGGCGGTTTTATCCTTGCGCGCATGCAGCACAACAATATCGCGCGCTACACCTGGATCTCCGGCCTGGTTATCTTCTCGATCGTCTGCGTCTGGGTACTCGGTCTTCCCACCGGCAATGGCCTCTGCGAGAACTGCGGCGCTGTCGAAAAGCTCTGGCGCACCTTCTTCAGCTTCGACCACGGCAGCGGACTCATGGGAGGGGACGGCATCCTCGTCGGTGCCTGGATTCCGCTCTCGATGATCGCATATGCCATCGGTGCAAAGTTAGCGCTCGAACCCTAACCGTTTGCATCCACTATTTAAGGCTATTGACAGCTTCGTTCTCCGCAATCCGCTCCGCATGCAATGTCTGCAAGGCAACTACGCTCAACGTACCTTCCTGAAGCGCAGAGATACCCTCTGCAGCTGCCCGCGCCGCAGCTAACGTGGTAATCGTAGGAATACGCGCCATCACAGCAGCGCGTCGAATCGCCTTCTCGTCGAAAAATGTATCTTGTCCCCGCGGAGTATTGACGATCAGCTGAATTCGATCTCCCTTGATCAGGTCGACGACGTTCGGTCGCCCTTCCTTTACCTTATATACGCGCTCCGGCTGCAGCCCAGCCTGTTCCAGCACAATTGCAGTGCCATGCGTTGCCACCAGATGGAATCCCATCTCCACAAACTGACGCGCTAACGAAACCGCGCCTTCCTTGTCGTGGTCGTTGACGCTCAGAAATATCGTCCCTTGCAATGGAAGCACCTGTCCAGCCGCAATCTGCGCCTTGGCGAACGCCTCACCGAAGTTATCCGCGACACCCATCACCTCGCCAGTGGACTTCATCTCCGGTCCAAGCACGGTATCGACTCCCGGAAACTTACCCCATGGAAATACCGGTGATTTCACGAAGTAATGCGAACCGGTATCCAGGTCCGTACCGCTCTCCACCTGTTCTGGCAGTAGCTCCTTCAACTTCCGCCCCACCATAATGCGCGAAGCGATCTTCGCCAGCGGAATCCCCGTCGCCTTCGAAACATAAGGTACAGTACGCGAAGCTCGAGGGTTTACCTCGATCACATACACCGTCCCACGTTGAATAGCGAATTGAATGTTCACCAATCCACGCACACTCAACGCCATCGCCAGCTTACGCGTGTATTCGCGAATCGTACGCAGTACATCGTCACTGAGATCGACCGCCGGCAACACGCAGGAAGAGTCGCCGGAGTGAATACCCGCCTCTTCGATATGCTGCATGATCCCTGCGATCAGTACGTCATCGCCGTCGCACAGCGCATCCACGTCACATTCGACGGCATCTTCTAGAAAGTGGTCGATCAACACCGGCCGCTCCTGCGAGTATTCAATCGCCGTCGACATATACTGCACGATCGACTCATCGTCATAGGCGATCACCATCGCACGTCCGCCCAGCACATACGACGGCCGCACCAGCACCGGATACCCCACGCGATTCGCGCCGGCAACTGCTTCCTCCACGCTGGTCGCCATCGCACCTTCAGGCTGCGGAATCTTAAGCTCTTCGATCAGCTTCCCAAATCGTTTGCGATCCTCCGCAAGATCGATCGACTCCGGCGAGGTTCCAATAATCGGCACACCGGCCTTCTTCAGTGGCAACGAGAGATTTAGCGGAGTCTGCCCACCAAACTGAACAATCATCCCGATCTCTGCGCCCGACGTGGCCTCATGCTCATACACTCCAAGCACATCCTCCAGCGTCAACGGCTCAAAGTACAACCGGTCGCTCGTGTCATAGTCGGTCGACACTGTCTCCGGATTGCAATTGACCATAATGGTCTCGTACCCGTCCTCGCGTAGCGCAAACGCCGCATGGCAGCAGCAGTAATCGAACTCAATGCCCTGCCCAATCCGGTTCGGTCCGCTCCCCAGGATCAAAATCTTCTTCTTTGTCGTCGGGGCCGCCTCATCTTCTTCGTCATAGCAACTGTAAAGATAAGGCGTGTAGCTCTCAAACTCACCCGCGCATGTATCCACCATCTTGTACACCGGCATCACGTTCAGCTTCTTCCGCAGAGCCCGCACCGCCGCAGTACCTTCAGCCCCTTTCAAGCCCCAACTTGCGGCCAATCGCTCATCCGAAATCCCCATCCGCTTCGCAGCACGCAACTGCTCTGCCGTCACCTCAGCCATGGCCAATCCGCCCACAGCCTTGATCTCATCCGTGATCTGCTTCATCTGATATAGAAACCATGGGTCCATCGACGTCATGCGCGCAACCTCACGCACCGTCATCCCCCGCTCAAATGCATAGCGAACATAGTTCAGCCGCTCCGGATGCGGAGTCACCAACCGCTGTGTCAGCCGACGAGGTTCAATGTCATCTGCAGTAGCCTTCTTGCCCGTCTCGAGCGACCGCACCGCCTTCATCATCGCTTCCTTGAAGGTTCTCCCGATCGCCATCACCTCTCCGACCGATTTCATCTGCGGTCCAAGGCTCTCATCCGCACCAGGAAACTTCTCAAACTGCCACTTCGGAATCTTCACGACGACATAATCAATCGTCGGCTCAAAGCAAGCCGGCGTAGCCTTCGTAATGTCGTTTTGAATCTCATCCAGCGTGTAACCCACCGCCAGCCGAGCAGCAATCTTCGCGATCGGAAATCCCGTTGCCTTCGAAGCAAGCGCAGACGACCGCGACACTCGCGGGTTCATCTCAATCACCGTCATCCGCCCGTTCACCGGATTCACCGCGAACTGCACATTGCTCCCACCGGTCTCCACGCCAATCTCACGAATCACTCGAATCGCCGCATCCCGCATTGCCTGGTACTCGCGATCCGTCAACGTCTGCGCCGGCGCCACCGTAATTGAATCGCCAGTATGCACGCCCATCGGGTCGAAGTTTTCAATCGAGCAGATAATGATGACGTTATCGTTCAAATCACGCACCACCTCCAACTCGTACTCCTTCCAACCCAGCACACTCTCTTCCAGCAAGCACTCATGCACCGGCGAAAGATCGAGCCCACGCGACAATATCTCCATCAGCTCTTCGCGATTGTATGCAATTCCGCCACCCGAGCCACCCAAGGTAAATGAAGGCCGAATCACAACAGGGAAACCAATCTTCGCGGCGAACTCCAGCCCATCGCGGATGTTATTGATGAGCGCAGATCGCGGCATATCGAGCCCGATCTTCGTCATCGCATCCTTGAACAGCAGCCGGTCTTCCGCTTTCTTAATAGCCTCAAGCTTTGCGCCAATCAACTCGACGCCCATCTTATCCAGCACACCCGAATCCGCAAGATCCACCGCAAGATTCAGAGCCGTCTGCCCACCTACAGTAGGCAGCACTGCAAACTTACCCTTGCCACCCAGGCCATCCGGGTCAAGCATCTCTTTCTCGACCCGAAGAATCTCCTCGAGATAGTCGGCAGTCAACGGCTCAATATACGTTCGGTCCGCCACCTCTGGATCGGTCATAATCGACGCCGGGTTCGAATTCACCAGCACCACTTCATAACCCTCAGCTTTCAGCGCCTTACAAGCCTGTGTCCCCGAGTAATCGAACTCCGCCGACTGCCCAATCACAATCGGCCCCGAGCCGATCACCAGAATCTTCGCAATGTCATTCCTACGCGGCATATCTCGTCTTCCTTGCTCAATCTCATTTGCGCCGAAAAAATGCGCGACCAAAGCCGCGCTTTTTAGCTTTATTTTTTGAACTCTTCCATCATCTTCCTAAAATCTTTGAAGAGATAATGCGAGTCATGTGGCCCCGGACTAGCCTCCGGATGGTATTGCACACTGAACATCGGGTCGGTCTTATGCTTCAACCCCGCCAGTGTCTGGTCGTTCAAATTCGTATGCGTCTTCTCAACATCGGCCGGCAGCGAATCGGGGTCCACGTTGAAGTTATGGTTCTGAGCCGTAATCTCAACCTTCCCCGTCTGATGATTCATGATCGGGTGGTTGCCACCATGGTGCCCAAACTTCAACTTGTAAGTTTTGCCGCCCAACGCGAGCCCAAAGATCTGATGTCCCAGGCAGATCCCGAAGATCGGCTTCTTCCCCTGCAACTGCTTCACATTCTCAACTGCATACTCCAGCGGCTCCGGATCTCCCGGCCCATTCGAGAAGAACACTCCATCCGGTTCCATCGCCAGCACATCTTGCGCAGAGGTCTTCGCCGGCACCACAGTCACGCGGCAGTTCTCACGCGTCAACATCCGTAGAATATTTTCCTTGATGCCGAAGTCGTATGCCACAACATGCATCTGCTTTTCATCTTCGCCAAGCGCCGCCGTCAACAGTGAATCGCCCGTCTGATTCTTAGGCTCGTTCGCATCCCACTCATAGGCGACCTTCGTGCTCACAACACTCGCGAGATCGGTCCCTTCCATCTTCTTGATCGCCCGCGCCTTTGCCACCAGCGCATCCACGTCGAGATTCTCACCCGAAGCAATCACCCCGCGCATCACACCATTTGCCCGCAGATGTCGCACCACCGCTCGCGTATCGATCTCCGCGATCACCGGCACGCCATAGCGCTCCAGATACTCATCTGCCACCTGCGTCGAACGCCAGTTCGAGCTCATCGGCGAAAACTCGCGCGTCACCAGACCTTCGATGTAAGGCCGTGTAGCCTCCGCATCGCTCGGTGTCGTTCCATAGTTCCCAATATGTGGATTTGTCAGAACCACGATCTGACCCGCGTAAGAAGGATCGGTAAAGATCTCCTGATAGCCGGTCAGTGATGTATTGAAGACCACCTCGCCCGAGCATTCCGCCCGCGCGCCAAAACTCTTACCGCGAAAAACGCGCCCATCTTCTAGCGCCAGTATTGCCTGCATTGCCTCTCCTGTCTGGAGTGGATTTAATAGATTCTATCAGCATTCGCGCTTGAAATCCCGATCAACGGGCAAATCCCTTCGCACGCAAAAAAGGCTCGGCACAATGGCCGAGCCTTCTCTGGAAATTAACTAATCTAGCGGTGGCTGTGGTGATGATGGTGGTGATGGTGGCGGGAACGAGCGCTTGCTGGAATAACCGCACCGGCAAGAACAACGAACGCAATGGCAGCAAGAAACAAGGTACGCAGCTTCATGGTGGAACTCCCTCTTAGTCAGCCGCTCTTTCGAGTGGTCTGGCGATACAAGCAGCCTATCGGCTCATCGTCCGTCATCATCACTTATTTCGTCTGAATTTTAGATGGGTTCCGACGTTGATTCCCCACCCGGCAAAATCATTCGATATCCACCAGAACATCTTGTCCTTCAACACGCAGCGGAAAAACATCCACACGCTCATGCGCCGGATACTCCGCCAAACCCGTCTTCACATTAAATGCCCACGAGTGCCACGGACAGACTACCGCCTCACCCTCCACCCATCCCTGACCCAACGGGCCCTGTCGATGCGGGCAGATATTGTCCAACGCCGATAACACCCCATTCACATTTGCTAAGCACACCTGCACTCCATCGACTTCGGCCTCCATCACCCCTCCCACCGGCGGAGCCTCCGTCAATCCACACAACCTGACCCACTGCGCCACTCAGAATCCTCCCTTATGCCTATCTTAGAGCGTAGCAAACGGCTCGTTGACGCCCCACCAAATGCTAAAGTCGATACAGAAGCTGACTCATGCCCCGCCCGACACCGAAGCCAAACACGCAACCTTCACCCAAAGTTCAGTACGAAGACGTCAGTCCCATGTGGCTGGTGAAGGCCATCGCCGCAACCATCGTCGCAGCTCTCTTCTGCGGTTACCTCACCTTCTGCCTTCTCTTCTACCAGGGCCAGTGGCAACTCGTCCTGCACCCAACTCGCACCTCGTCCGCACCCGCATCTATCGCCGGCATCCCATACGAACTCATCCACTTCGGACTCGACGAATCCGCCACCCCGCAGCTAGCCGGCTGGTGGATTCCTTCCGCACCCGGAGCCCGCTACGCTCACACCACAATCCTCTTCCTCCCTGGATCCGATGGCTCCCTCGCAGACTCCATCCCAACCCTCGCCAGCCTCCACAACATCGGCCTCAACGTCTTCGCCTTCGACTACCGCGGCTACGGCCAGAGCACTCCAACTCGCCCCAGCCAACTCAACATGACTAGCGATGCTGACTCTGCGTTGCGATACCTCACCAAATCGCGCGCCATTCCCGACTCGCAGATCATTCCTTACGGAACAGGAGTCGGCGCCGCCCTGGCGACCGAACTCGCCGCGGATCACACCAGCGTTCCAGGCCTGGTCCTCGACGCCCCCCGCGCCGACCTCCTCCAAATAGCACAGCGCGACCCCCGCTCCCGCCTCATCCCGGTAAGCCTACTCTTCCACGAGCGCTTCCCTCTTGCCGCTCCACTCTCCACCTTAATAACTCCCAAGCTCCTCATCTCCCGCACCACGTCACCAGACGAGAGCTTTCTCCACGCGTCCGACCCTAAACTCACCGTCGAACTCCCTTCTCCCTCCGAGACTCTCTACAGCCAAACCCTCACTCGCTTTCTCGACCAATACCTCCCGCCCGCACCAGTTCCCCAACTCGTACCTACCCCGACACCCACTCGCTAGATCGCGCACCTTTCAAGAGTTCTCCGCGATACTCTGCAATTGGAAGCTCCCTATGACGAAATGGCTTAATAGTCTTCAACCTGTTGGCGCGCTGTTTATGCGTCTCATCCTCGGCTCATCCATGGCATTCCACGGATACCAAAAGGTCGTACCCGCTGGCGCACTTCATCACCACGCACACTACGTCGTCACTCTTGGACTTCCCTACTGGCTCGGATACGTCTCCGCCTTCACAGAATTTCTTGGCGGCATCTTACTGATCGTGGGCCTACTCACCCGCCTCGCCGCAGCTTTGGTTGCGATCAATATGTTGACCGCGTTCGTCACTGTCGGCATCCATCAAGGCTTCGGTATTTACAACTACATCCTCGCCCTCGCAGCTCTGGCCATCATGCTGCTGTTCTATGGCGCAGGAGCATTGGCACTTGACCGAAAGATCGGCTTCGCATAGTTGAACAGGAGGCTCTTCTCATCCAAAAGGATGAGAAGGAGTGAAGGCTCCCGATACTCTGGGAGCCTTACATTGTGGTGGGGAGTTCTCTTGTTGCGGATATTGGAAGCCGAAGCCGTGGGAACTGCAAGCTCGACTGTAATGTGTTACATCCAATAAGACGCGCTTCCAGAAGAAAAGTTGTCCTATTTTTTCCACTTTTACGGATTCCTGAGATATTTACATTCCATAAACAGAAGACTGACAAGGCAGATACATTTGAACGAAACTCATCGCGGAGCGTCAACTGAAATTTAAGAAATCGCGCGAATTCACCTTTGCTCCTGGGAATACCACCTCCAGATTCTTGGCGCCCAAAGTCTTATAAGCAGCCTCACCCAGCACACGTCGAAAGTCGGTCGTCACCGCCAAATCCCTCCCTTCGTTCAACCGGTCATTCTCCAATCCTGGCCACCTTCCATACACCTTCCCACCCTTAACTCGACCGCCCAACACGAACATCACATTCGCATGCCCGTGATCCGTTCCTCCCGTTCCATTCTGTCGAGCCGTTCGCCCAAACTCAGACATCGTCACCAGCGTGACGTTCTCTGCATCGTCTCCCATGTCTCTCCAGAACGCGGCGATCGTATCCGCAAACTCTTTCAACCGTCCCGCGAGTTGGCCGTTCACACCTCCCTGGTTCTGATGCGTATCCCAACCGCCAATATCCGAAAACGCCGCCTCCACCCCAAGATTCGCCTTCATCAACTGTGCAATCTGTTTCAGGCTGTTGCCAAACGGCGTATTCGGATACACCGCTCCCGCCGTCGGCTGATATCGCGCCGGATCTGCAGACTTCAGCATCTTCACCGCTTCAAACGTCTCCTGGCCGGTCCCATGCAACACCGCATCCGAGCTCTCGTCATACATCGCCTGAAACGCATTGCTGATCGGCGAGGTCTGCGGCCCTCTCCCGCCCACCGAAAAATCCGCTAGATTATTGATCGCAACCGCCGGCAGCTTTCCTTGTAATGTCCTCGGAACCTGAGTTCCCAATGCCACCGCACGAAACGCTGAGGGCCTTCCCGGAATCATCTCCGCCTGCAAAGCCCGGTTCAACCAACCGTCCGGAGTAGCTTTAACTCCTGGCGTCCCGCTCTCCATGTAATCCTGCGCATCAAAGTGCGATCGCGTCGTATCAGGCGATCCCGCAGCCTGAACAATAGCCAGATGCCCCTCGTCGTAGAGCGGTTTGAACGCTGTCATCGAAGGGTGCAGTCCAAAAAATCCATTTAGATCCAGAACGTCCTTCTCTTGGATGGCAATCGAAGGCCGCATCGCATAATAATTCTTCTCTTTGTATGGCACCACGAGATTCAACCCATCGACTGCGCCCCGCTGGAACAGAACCACTAGCTTCTTCTTACTCGCCGCCGCAGTCGTCACCTCTGCGAGAACGCTCCGCGACAAAAATGCCGGAATAGTTGAAGTCCCAATTAGAGCTAAAGCTCCACCCTTCATGAATCCGCGCCGTGTCACCCCGCGCCGCTCAATATCACGTCCATGAATGTCACATCCCCAATCGCTGCGGTCTGCCATGGTCTTCGTCGTCATCTTCTGTCTCCCGGTACTCCCAGCGAATACGATTCCCAGCCTGCATGTTCAAACTCGCATATGTGCAGGAAGTTGCCGTTCGATCTAACGCCGTTGAAACTCTGGCGATCCAAGCAGCAGCCCGGCCATTCCTGCAGCCTCCCGGTCGAGTGGAGGCCTCGTTCGCTGCTTTGCCGAGGAGATGTTCAGCACCTGCGCCATCGGCTCAGGCTCGTTCGCCCTGATTCCGAAGCTCTTCTCTGCCTGCTGCTGCGTCATCTGATCTCGAAACTGTGCCAGCACCGTCTCTCTCGTCCGGTCGCTCACTGCCTGTCCTAGCAGCATCGCCTCAAGCTTCTTCTCCTTCTCAGCAACCGAATCTCCGCTCGACGACGCACTCCGCGCCGAACCAGACCCTCCCAGCAACCGCGTCCAATCCGTCTGCACCCCACCGATGCGGTCACTACTCAGCGACACTGCAAAGTTCAGCCTGTTTACCAAATCTCCCGAGTTGACCCACGGCTCCGCCATCCAGCTATAACCATTCGGCGTCTGCATCCCATACAACGGCATGCCCAGCTTTTCAAGCGCCTGGAACAGCGGCACCGCCGTAGTCACCTCAGCCCCACTCGCCCGCACTGCAGACACCACAAACTCCTCAGGCGTCTTCACCTTCGCTCGATACACCTCTGGCGACCAGAACTCGGCCGAATCAAACATCGTTCGAAGCACAGCTCTGATATCGCCGCCGCTGGCACTGAACGACTTTGCCATTCGGTCCACAAGCGCCTGCGGAGGCGTATCGCTCACAAATCTCACCGCAAGCTTCATAGAAATAAACTGTGCCGTCGCCGGGCTGGTGGCAAGCATATGCAGCACTTCCAGCCCCTCAGATTCACCATTCTCGCCAATCTTTTTCCCTAAAACAGTCTTTGTACCAGGCTCATGCCGCCGCTCTTCGAACCGATACACACCAATCCGATTAGGCTGATCTACGGTCCATCCCGTCAGGACCTCAGCCACCTGCGTCACATCCTGCTGCGTATACCCGCGCCCGCAAGCCTTCTGCAACATCTTCACAGGTCGATCCGCGCTCACCTCGCACTGCACTCCCAGCGTATGCAGCTCCATCAACTCACGCGCGTAGTTCTCATTCAACCCGCGATCCTTCACCGCCTGCTTCACCTGCGGATTCTGCACAAACTTCGCAAGCTTCCCGCCATTCCTCGCCGCCATCGAATCCGGCCCGATACTCTGCCAGTTGTCCAGATACATCAGCATCGCCGGACTCTTCGCCGTCGCCACTAGCAGATCTTCAAACTTCCCAAGTGCACGCGGACGAATCACATCACGCTCATAAGCTGGCAGCAAATACAGCTCATTTTGATTCTTCTTGATATACACATTGAAGTGATTCAGCCAGAAGTCGGTCAGCACCGCCTCAAGCTGCCGCTCACTGTAAATATCCCGAAGCATCCGAGTCTCAAGTAACTCTGCGCCAACCATCCTCGCAGAGCCCTGCAGCGCAGCCAGCGTCTCTCTCTGCATCGGGGACAAATCATCCGCTGCCGCAAGAAGCTCACTCCTGCTCAGGCTCTTGCGAAACCGTACCAACTCCTCCGGTGGCATTGCTAGAATCCGCTGCATCCTCTGATCCGGCGGCAGGTTGATCACCTTCACCGCCTCCAGCCCCGAATAAAACTGCTCCTCATGCGCAGCCATCGCCGGCGTCGCCGGGTCCACTCCATCCCCAGGCAACGCCGCGTTCTTTTTCATCTCCACCACACCCTTCGCGGTCGGACCATCAACTCCCGCCGAGGCCATTCCATCCTCGCCCGAACCGTTCTTACCCGCAGCAGCCTGCTCCGCCTCTTTTTTCGCCTTCGCCGCTTTATAAAAAGCAATCTGATCCGCATAGATCGCACGTTCCACAGGATCAGCCGGCAGCGGCTCATCCTTCGCAATCATCTGCCGCAACACCGCGGGGCTGGGATACCGCCGCATCAACTCCGCCTGCTCCATCTGCATCGCTGGAAACATCGCCAGCCGCACATCCAACGCAGAATCGTCGATACTCAATGGGTTCAACTGACGTTCAAACCACTCCTTTTCACCCATCGCATGCAACGCCGCAACATCACCCGGTCGCGCCCCAAACGTGAACCTGTTCACCACATGCAACACGCGTTCATCGCCCTGAATCTTCTGCACAGAAGGCGCTGCATCCTTCTTCGTCGACGCAGCCGCAACCATCGGCTGTTCTACCATCAGCACGCACAAAATACCCGACAACAGCGTCCACATCGAGCTCATCAACATCTCGGCAGATCTTGGTCTGAATTGCATAGCGTTCCTCACTGCACAGGAATGCCAGGCCCCACACAGCCGGACCTGGGCCGCTCAGGACCTCACAAAAACCTGTGCCTGCAAATCAGAAACCCCAGCCTCGCGCAGCAGTTGCGCAAGACTGGTCAATTCCGCCCAAATTAGAACGCTGCAAGCTCCGCCATCGCCCGATACAGATCCTCCGGCTGAGGCAAAATCGCATCCTCCAGCAGCGGTTGATACGCCACGAACGTATCCATCGCCGCCACGCGCCGCACCGGAGCATCCAGGTCATGAAACAGCTCATCCCCGATCCGTGCCGCAATCTCCGCGCCATATCCCCAGCTCAACATGTCCTCATGGGCCACGATGACGCGATTGGTCTTCTTCACGCTCTCTGCAATCGCCTCCCAATCGTACGGAGTCAAACTCCGCAGATCGATCAGCTCCACATCCACGCCCGTCTCACGATGCAGCTTCTGCGCCGCCTGCAATGCCCGCGGTACCACCGCGCCATATGTCAGCACGGTCAGATCCTTACCAGGCCTGACAATCTTCGCCTTCCCAAACGGAATGCAATAGTCCGGCCCCGGATAAGCAGCCCGGCCAAACGTCTCGCGATAAAGCCGTTTATGCTCCAAAAACAACACCGGATCATCGCACCGAATCGCCGTCCGGAGCAATCCCAGCGCATCAAGCGCATTCGACGGCATCACCACCCGCACTCCAGGCGTATGCGTAAAGATGCTCTCGCCCGACTGCGAGTGATAAATAGAACCGCCGGTCAAATAGCCGCCAATCGGCACCCGCATCACCAACGGGCAGTTGAAGTCTCCATTCGACCGCCACCGAACCAGCGACAGCTCATTCCTCATCTGGTGCATCGCCGGCCAGATGTAGTCGAAGAACTGAATCTCCACCACAGGCTTCATCCCGCGCACCGCCATCCCGATCGCGCGGCCTGTGATGTTAGCCTCCGCCAGCGGCGAATTCCAGCAGCGATCACTGCCAAACTCAGTCTGCAACCCTGCAGTCAGCTTGAAAACCCCTCCCTTACCCTTAATCTTCCCCGCCCGCAGTGCGCCATCGCGAGTAGCATCGGCGACATCTTCACCGAACACCACCACCCGCTCATCCCGTCGCATCTCATCCTTCAAGCAGCAGTTGATCAGATCCGCCATCGTACGTTCTGTCGAATCAGCCGTTGGCTGCGGCTCCGTATCAAATCGAGCATCCTGCGAACTCAAGTCCTCCGAGTACACATGCTTCGTAATCGAAGCCACAGTCGGCAACGTGGCCATCACCGCACGATCTGCTGCTCGCTGTACCTCTTCATCCACCTGCCGCTCGAGTTTATTGATCGCATCGGCATCCAGAATCCCCTCACGCAGCAGCCACATCTGCATCCGCGAGATAGGGTCCTTCGCAGCGTCGGCATCCAGTTCCTCCGCCGAACGATAAAGCCTCTCATCATCGCTCAGCGAGTGCGAATAAGGCCGAATCACATGCCCATGCACCAGCGCCGGCCCCTTGCCCGAGCGGCAATATGCCACCGCCTCAACCATCGCGTTATAGCTGGCAATCGGATCGGTTCCATCAATCTCAGAAAAGTGAAAGTTAGGAAAGTTCGCCACCAGTCTGGAGATATTCCCGCCCGGCGTATTCACCTCCACCGGCGTCGAGATCGCATATCCATTATCTTCGACGACATACAACACCGGCAGCTTCCCATTCGAGGCCGTATTCAACGACTCCCAGAACTCACCCTGGCTCGTCGATCCCTCCCCAATCGAGACATAGACCACCTCATCGCCATGAAACGTCACATCCTTGAACTCGCGATAGTCCCCGTCATGCTTCTTCGCAGCCTCAGGATACTTCGTGAAAAATCTCCCCGCCTCCGCACACCCAACCGCATGCAGACACTGAGTAGCCGTCGACGAAGACGGTGAAACGATATTCAACTTCCTGCTCGACCAATGCGAAGGCATCTGCCGCCCGCCACTTGCAATATCGTCAGCCGCTCCCACCGCCTGCAACAACTGCTCTTCAACTGAATTTCCCAACGTCAGACATATCGCCCGATCCCGATAGTAAGGAAAGAACCAATCATATCCAGGCTTCAGCGCCATCCCCGCCGCTACCAGCAGCGCCTCATGCCCTGCGCACGAGATCTGAAAGAAGATCTTCTGCTGGCGCTTCAAAACAATCTCGCGATCGTCGGTGCGCCGCGACAGGTACATCAGCCGATAAAACTCAACCAACTGCTCACGGCTCAGCGTACTATCCGCTGTTTTAACTGCCGTCTTCTTACTCTCCTGCACACCGGATACTGACTGTCTTGCCATGCACCTATCCTTTACGTCGCAATTCGTCGCACCAAACAGACATACCGCAGTTATTAACTCTTCAGACACAGATTGTACTGGGCAGACGCCACACTTGGCCTCCTGCCCCCAGCTTTCCTGCTCTGCAAAACTCGCGAAAAAAGGTAACCCGAAGGCTACCTATCTTCCGCATAAATCGAACTAAACAAACAACGGAGCCAGCACCAACGTGATCGTGGCCAGCAATTTAATCAGCACGTGCAAGCTCGGCCCGGCAGTATCTTTGAACGGATCGCCCACCGTATCACCCACAACGGCCGCCTTATGGGCATCCGACTTCTTTCCGCCATACTGTCCCGTCTCAATAAATTTCTTCGCGTTGTCCCATGCTCCGCCGCCGTTGTTCATCAACATCGCCAGCAGCACACCAGAGATTGTCCCCACCATCAGCAACCCAGCCACCGCCTCCGCTCCAGCGAGATTCACCGGTACTCCGCCAATAGCCGGCACAGGCAGAATCGCCCCTGGGGCATAGACCGTTGCATTCGCCTGGTAGCTCGAACTCAGATGTCGAAAGATCAACCCAACCACCACGGGCAAACCGACCACAAGCACTCCCGGCAGCACCATCTCTTTCAGCGCCGCACCGGTAACGATGTTCACGCATCGCGCATAGTCCGGTTTCGAGGTTCCCAGCATAATCCCAGGATTCTCCTTGAACTGATTCCGAACATCCTGAACTACCATCTGCGCCGTCCGGCCCACTGCCTTGATCGCCATCGAGCTGAACAGATACGTCAGCGTCGCGCCCAGCAGCGCACCGACAAACACCGGCACCTGCGCCAGATTGATATTGGTAAAGCTCCATCCCACCGGCATGTATCCGCCAGCATTTGCAACCTTAGCAGTTACAATCACCTTGATCTCTTCAAGATAAGCCGAGAACAGTAAAAACGCCGCCAGGGAAGCTGAACCGACTGCATACCCCTTCGTCAGCGCCTTCGTCGTATTCCCCGCCGAATCCAGCTTGTCGGTGCGCTCGCGAATCGAATCCGGCTGGTTCGACATCTCGATGATGCCACCAGCATTATCCGTAATCGGCCCGAACGTATCCATCGCCAGAATGTAAGCCGCGCAGCTCAGCATCCCCATCGTGGCGATCGCAGTCCCATAGATGCCCTTTGCGTAGTCGCTAATCCCGGCAACCCCGGCAAGCCCCTGCACGCCAAAGTAGTAGCTCAGCAACAGCGCCGCCGAGATCACCACCACAGGCATCGCCGGCGTCTCCATCCCAACTGCGAGTCCGCTGATGATGTTAGTCGCGGGTCCAGTCACCGAAGCCTCGACAATCGACCGGACCGGCCGGAACTTGGCCTCCGTGTAGTACTCCGTAATCCAAACAAACAAAAACGCCGTAATCAATCCAACCACGCCGCACCCAAGCAGCCACAACGGCCGTACCAGCGGCCCATTCAACATGGTGTAAACCGCCCCGGCAAATCCAGCCAACGCCAACGCGGAGGTTACATAAAATCCCTTATTCAACGCGTGCATAGGATCTTCATCCTCACGCGTGCTCACCACAAACACACCCACAATGCTCGCAATCAAATTAATCGCAAGCACAATCAGCGGGAACAAAATACCCTTCACGCCGAACACCGGATAGAGCGCCGCACCCAGAATCATTGCGCCGACATTCTCCGCCGCTGTCGATTCGAAGATGTCCGCACCACGTCCCGCGCAGTCACCCACGTTATCTCCAACCAGGTCCGCGATAACTGCCGGATTTCGCGGATCGTCCTCAGGAATCCCAGCCTCGACCTTGCCAACCAGGTCCGCCCCCACGTCCGCGGCCTTCGTATAAATTCCGCCCCCAAGCTGAGCAAACAACGCCACCAGCGAAGCGCCGAACCCGAACCCAACCAACTGGTACGGCACAGCCTGCGGATTTTCCAGCCCCCCAAAAAACAGGAACAGCGACCCCACCCCTAGCAGCGACAGCGCCACAACAACCAGCCCCGTCACCGCCCCACCACGCAGCGCCATTTGCAAAGCCTTATTCAAGCTCGTTCGCGCCGCCGAAGCCGTCCTGATATTCGCCCGAATCGAGCAGTACATCCCCGTAAACCCAGCTAAGCCGGAGCATACCGCCCCAACCAGAAAACTCAACACCGTCTTCAGTGCAAACGGCGAAGTCCTCGGCGACATGCGGTATCCAACGAACACCACCACCGCCAAAACCAGCGCAATCGCTCCAATCGTCCTGTACTGCCGCCGCAAAAACGCCTCAGCCCCTTCGCGGATAGCGTTTGAGATCGACTGCATCTCCGCAGTCCCCGTGTCCGACGCAATCACTGCCCGCGCAAGCAACAATGCAGCCACCAGGGCCAGCACACCAACCCCAAGCGCAATCCACAGATACAGCCGGCCGTCGTCATTTCCAACCGAAGCAGGTGGTACAGCAAGCTGCTCCTGTACGGCCAACGCCAAAAAACTCAAACCATGCATGCAACAGTCTCCTTAGAGCGCGGATTTTCAACTAGCTTCACAAAGGCGGCAATTAGAGCACGCGCAATCGAACAGGGTCAATCGGCATGTAACCCGAGGCGATTCAAACAGATTTTGCGCGGTCGACAAGCCAAAGTAATAGCACACAACTGCCCAATCCCTAACGCAAATTCTTCTTCCGCCGATGCATATCTCAGCGCAACAACGAGGTGCATCCGTGTTCTTTCTCCGCAAATCCACCAAGTCAAAGCCGGACATCCACGGTTCCCGCGCCCGCCTACTCCATCCGGGTCATCTGCAATATGTTGCAGCTCTACTCCTCTTACCCACCACATCTGCCATCGCCCAAATCGACACCGCCAGCTTCGTCCCCCACCGCTACGTCGTCCTCTATCGCAACGCGACCATCCCCGGCGATGCAGAAACCCACATCCGCTCCGCAGGCGTCCGGCTCACCCAGCGCAACGAACACCTGGGTATCGCCGTCGTCCAGTCGCCCACCAGCCAGTTGGACGACGCAGCCACCATGCGCCTCCTGGCCTCCCAACCAAACGTAGTCGCCGTTCTCCACGACCGCATCGTTTCCGGCCACCAACTCCGCACCGAATTCGTCACATCGAATACCGAAACCAGCATAGCGGGCCAAACCGCCAACCCAGGCTCTTCCATCGGCAGACTGCCCACCCACGGCCCGACTCACCCCGCCGCTCCATCTCTGCCGCCACCACCGCCCCCTCCACCGCCCTACGACACCTACTACACCAACACCCCGCAGGGCTGGGCCGTTCAGCAGGTAGGTGGCTACGGCAGCAACGTCCCTGGCGGTCCTGCACACGGCCCCTGGGACACCACTATGGGCAAAGGTGTCCGCATCGCCATCCTCGACAGCGGTGTCGACCAAGCCCACCCTGACATCGCCCCCAACCTCGCCCTCAACCTCACCGAAACCGACCAGTCCGCCTACCCCACAACCTGCGACGACGGCACCCCACAAGACCAGCAGGGCCACGGCACCTGGACCGCCTCCCTCGCCGCCGGAGCCATCGGCCCCGGAACCGGCCAGGTCATCGGCGTCGCCCCAGCTGCAACCATCCTCAACATTAAAGTTCTCCAGCGCATGCCCGCCTCCATCACGGGCGATACCAACCCCGCCGACCTCTGCGAAGCTGGGCAAGCCAGCGGCCTCCTCAGTTGGGTCATGCAGGGCATCGAAGACGCCATCACCAACCGTGCCGACATCATCTCCCTCTCCGTCGGCGCCACGGCCGACCTCACCACCGGCGACGGTGCCGGCCTCCTCGCCGCATTCAACCAGATCACCTACGCCGCCACCCAGGCCAACATCGTCGTCATCGCCTCCGCTGGAAACGACGGCTTCGACCTCTCCAACCCCCGCTACGTCGAACTGCCCGCCCAGTCCCGCGGCGTTCTGGCCATCGTCGCCTCAACCAACCCTGCCTGCGCCCAGAACACCGCCGCTGGAGCCACCTGCACTCCAGGTCCGCTATCCCTCGCCTACTACAGCAACTTCGGAGCCCCGCTCAACGCCCTCGCCGCACCCGGAGGCAGCTACCCGGCAGGCGACGACACCAGCGTCAGCGGCTGGGTCCGCGGAGCCTGCAGCTCCGGAATCCCCAACACCATCGACGGCCTTCCCTCAGACTCCTCCCACAGCTTCGGCTGCTTCAACCTCGGCCACACCCAGTACATGCAGGCCATCGGCACCAGCGCCTCAGCTCCTCTGGCAGCCGGAGTCGCCGCTCTCTTGCGCGCTTCCCACCCGGACTGGAGCGCCGCCACCGTCGTCTCCGCCATGCGCAGCTCCGCAATCGCCGCTCCCGGTCTTCCCGCCCGCCTGGTCAACGCCGCCGCAGCCCTTGCCCAGCCACCCCCCCAACAATAGCCCCAGCCTCGACTACCCTTTCATCCGTTCCTTCACGCTATGCGCCAGTTTTTCAATCTCGTCCGCCTTCTTGATCACGTCCACTGACAAAATATTCTGATTCGTCTTATCCACCTGTTGTTTCAGATCCGTAGCCAGCGCCAGCAGCTTATCTGTATCCGCCACCAGGCGCTTCTGCCTGTCTACGCTCCTCGCCTTCTCCTGCAGCTCCGCACGATGAGGGTCAAGCGGCGACTCCGGCTCAACCGGAGCATGTCCACCCATCCCAGGCCGTTGAATCGAATCCTGCATCGGTTGCACAATCTGCCCCCCACTCAGTCCACCGGACGCACCCATCACCAAAACCACCCCCACCATCGCCACTCGAAGTATTCTCATACCATCCCCCGATCCGCCCCACCGCTGCTCTGCGTCTCAACCTGAATTGCATCTAACAAACAGCTGAAGCATTCTGTTCTCACCATTCTTTTCTGAAAGCGAGACGTAGTAATCATGCATCTTCAGGCTATGGCCCCGCAAGACGAGCGCATCCTTCAGGTCATCAAACTTGACTGGCACAACGACATCATCCTTTTCCTGCAAAATAAGCTACCTAAAATCGTCGTCGTCCTCGTCGTTATCTTTGCCCTCCAGCGCGTTGTCCTGCTCTTTGTAAAGAAGATGCGCACGCGCGCCGACCGTCAGGTTGGCAACTTCCACCGGGCAGCCCAGCTTCGCACCATGGCCTCGATTCTCCGCGCCACCTCCATCGGCGTGCTGGGCTTCATCGCCTTCCTTCAGATCCTGAACATCTTCGACATCCCCTACCAGCCCATCCTCGCCTCTGCCGGAATCGTCGGTGTCGGCATCGGCCTTGGCGCTCAGTCCATCTTCAAGGACATGCTCAACGGCATCTTCATCCTCGTCGAAGACCAATACAACGTCGGCGAAGTCGTCGTTCTCGCCGGGCTCAAAGGTACAGTGGAAGACCTCTCACTCCGCCGCACCAGTGTCCGCGACGGCGACGGCACCCTCTACATCATTCCCAACAGCCAGATCGCCACGGTCTCCAACCTCTCCCGCGACTTCTCCGTCGCAACCCTTCAGGTTAGCGTCGACGCCAGCGCCAACCCCGACAAGGTCATCGCGCTCCTGGGCAAAGTAGCCAACGAGGTTCGTCACGACTCCATCTTCAAAGACATCGCCATCGCCGACCCGGTCATCCTTGGCGTCGACAAGATCGAAGGCCGCGCCGTCACCTACCCCGTCCAGATCCGTGTCCGCGCAAACCAGCGCGATGGCGTCCTCCGCGAACTCCGTCGCCGCATCATCATCGCCTTTGAAAAAGACGGCATCCCCCTCGGCAACGACCCCGCCAACATGCTCATCCTCCGCGCCCCCAACCCCACCGCCCCTCCCGCCCAGCAGCCTCTGGTCGGCTGAAGCGTTCCGAGTGCAGCCGACAGCCGAGCCATAACGCATCTGCCGAAGCAGTTGCTTTGGCTATTGCCGTTGCTTTTGTTGTTGCAGTTGCCTGTCCCTTTGTTGTTGCAGCTGCCTGTCCCTTTGTTGTTGCAGCTGCCTGTCCCTTTGTTGTTGTAGTTGCCTGTCCCTTTGTTGTCATCCCGTAGGGATCTGCTGTTGTTTTTTGTCGTTGCTGTTGTCGTTGCTGTTGTTTTGCCGTTACCAGCCCACACGCAAAATCCTGTCAAGCCCTGTTCAATCGTTTTGATTCGCTCCAACCAGAATCAAGTTTTACGTCAGCTTACTACCCTGTGTAAGCATCGAGCTAACGCAGCTGCCACTTCACGCATAGCACTATCCGGCGTGAGGTAGTCAGGCGAGAGCCGGAGAAATCTTCCCCGCGCGTCCGTCGTAATTCCCCCATCTTCAAGCGCCTCAGCAAGCGACACCGCCGAGTCAGTCTCTATCGTCAAAAACGCGCCGTGATCACCGTCTGCACCCTCAGCCTCAATACCAGCGTCCGCAAGATACCGTTTGAGATGCCCCAAACGATCCATAGCGTACTCGCGTATCCGCGCAACGCCTAACTCAAGCGTAAGCTGTTGCCCGGCACGTGCCTGGTAGTACGTCAGAACCGGAGGAGTCGATTCGAGAAACGCATCTCCGCCACTAGCGAACCGCGGCGGATCCGGCCGCTCATAGTTGAAGGGCTGTTCCTTGGCAAACCACCCGATATCAACCGGCTTCAGCCCACTCGAAATCGCATCCGGAGACACATACAAAAAAGCCGCGCCCGGACCGCCCCGAAGATATTTGTAACTCCCACCGATCATAAAGTCGGCGTTCATCCCAGCAACATCGATCGGAAATACCCCGACAGCATGGTAGGCATCCACAAGAAGACGAGCACCAACCCGATGGCATCTCTCCGCAACAGTATCCAGATCGTGCACAATCTGCCCGGTCATAAACATCACCTGGGAGATCACTACAAGATCCACACCATCGCGAATCGTCTCCATCCACTCTGAGAGATCGATACCGCCATCTGCTCCCTGGCAGCTGACGAGTTGAAGTCTGATCCTCCCCACTGCTGCATACTGCTTCAGAATCACATCGACCGAATCAAACTCCCCCATCGTGGAGACGACACGCGGCACGCCGCCAAGCGCATTCAAGACCGTGCGAAGCCCCTGCCCTGCCGATGTCTTCGGAACAATGCAATCGGGCCGAGAAGCACCAATAAGCTTCGCCAGCCGCGAACGATGCGCCCGTTCCTCATCCATCCACCCATCCCAGGCATCTCCGAGCTTACTTTGCCAAAGATGAAAACCCTCGCGAAGATCATCTTCCGTCTGATCCAGCGGCCTTCCCAACGAATGGTTCGCGAGATAGATACCGGGCTTCGCAAATGTCGCTGAAAAAAGCGGAAAGACGTGAAGGCGCAGACGTTCTTCAGTAAGCGCACCCGAGCCCATCGCTGCGACAGCTTCAGTCAGATTCATTCGCGCGGTGCCTCGGTACGCGATGCCAGCAGCTCCGGAAAAAAGGTAAGCTCAAGCGCCTGACGTAAAAACCCTGCACCCGATGATCCACCAGTCCCGTGACGAAAACCGATGATGCGTTCGACCGTCTTGAGATGACGAAACCGCCAAAGCTGGAAGTACTCTTCCACATCCACCAGCTTCTCGCACATCTCATACGCCTCCCAGTGTTGCTTCGGGCTGCGATAGATCTCACGAAATGTCTCTACCAGCGCTTCATTTCTGCTATAAGGTTGCGACCAGTCCCGTTCAAGGCACTCATCCGCAATCTTGTACCCATGCCGCGAGAGATACCTCAGGAACTCATCGTAGAGACTCGGCGACTCAAGCACGCGGCGAAGATCGTCATGGATCGCAGCATCATGCGCAAAGACTTTGATGGTATCGGCGTTTTTATTCCCAAGCAGAAATTCGAGCTTCCGATACTGATACGATTGAAACCCCGACGCACTCCCAAGAACCGATCGAAACTCCATATACTCAGACGGCGTAAGCGTCTCCAGCACAGCCCACTGCTCGAAGAGTTGCATCTGAATAAGCTTCACTCGCGACAGAATCTTGAGCGTCGAAGGAAGTCTGTCGTGCCGTATATTCTCGATCGCAGCCGTAAGCTCGTGAATAACCAGTTTGATCCACAACTCCGAGACCTGATGTTGAACAATGAACAACATCTCGTCGTGATGTTGCGGTTGTGACAGCGGCCGCTGCTGCGCTAGCAGACCATCCAGAGAAAGATAGTCCGCGTAGCTCAACCTCTTCGAAAAGTCGCTTACGATACCAGCTTCAACCGGTCGTTGATTCGTGTTTGTCATCTTCACCTGCATGAAATACTAACGCGCGGTCGTTCTCATCTAGTCTCACCATCTGGTGATCGCCATCAAAGCCGAAGCGCCTTAAAGCGCCTTACTCATCGCCTCAATCAACTCATCCACACTCGAGACCGGCGGTAGACACCCGTTCCCGCTGCAAACCACAGCAAAACTTCCCTCTCCCTTGAGCCCCGGCAGATGCGGCAGTGTCTCCGCGAGCGACGGAGGCAGCGCGCCCAACTGATCCTTCCGCAGCCGAATCACGCTCTTATTCACCGCATAGCGAGCCAACGCAACTGCCTCCAGCCTCCTCGCCGCAGCATCATCCCCAATCACGCAGACCTGCACTGCACGCAGCACCATCCGCTGCAACGCCAGCCCGTAGCTCGCTGCGTACAATCCAAAGTGTTCGACCACCCCGGCAAAGGTCTCTAGCGTCTCCAGCGCCTTCACCGCATAATCCTCGCGCCCGTTCAAAGCCTCCAGCCGCAGCAGCAGCGCCGCTCCCACAGGGTTCCCCGCGGGCGTAGGCGAATCCTGCAGAGGCTTCCTCCGCGTCACCAACGCTCCCAGCCTCACCTCGCCATCCACAGCAGCCTCGGTATCGAAGAAGGCACATCCCATCGGGTCATAAAACTTCACCAGCGCACTCTCCATCAGAGCCATGGCCGCCGAGTAGTACCGCATCTCCCCGGTCATCTCCCACGCATCCAGCGCTGCATGACCCAGAAACACATAGTCATCCAAAATCCCGGCAACGCGCGCGCCAGCTCCACCCTTCTCGCCATACGCCACCACATGCGCCAACCCCACCTTCGGCTCCCAGGCCTCAGCCAGCACCCGGTCCAGCGACTTCAGCGCAAACGCCCGCACCACCGGAATATCCAGCACGCGCCCCGCCTCAAGATAAGCCGAAACCATCATCCCATTCCACCCCACGTAGATCGTCTTATCTACATAAGGAGTAGGACGCTTAAGCCGTGCAGCATACAGCTGCGCCTTGGCCGTAGCCAACCGGTCCTTCGCCACCTCGAACGTAATCCCATTCGCCTTCGCAACCCCCTCCAGCGTGCCCCGCACATGCAAAACATTCTTAGCCGGATTGTGGTGCATATCGCCAATCTCACCAATGTCGTAGTACGCACTCGCCACTGCCAACTCCGGAGCAGTCAAAACTGCGGCAGCTTCCTCAAGGGTCCAGGTAAAGTAATCGCCATCGTCCTCCAGCGAAAAATCCGCATCCTGCGACGCATAAAACCCGCCATGCTCGCGGTCGCTCAGCCACTCATCGATCCACAGAATCATCTCCCGCGCTACTCGCGCCGCATCCGGCTCTACAAACGTCTGGAACGCATGCACATAGTTCTTCAGCAGTTCACTGTTGTCGTACGCCATCTTCTCGAAGTGCGGCACCACCCACTGCTCATCGACCGAATAGCGATGAAACCCACCCGCCAGATGGTCATAGATCCCCCCCTTCGACATCTTCTGCAGCGTCACCATCGCCGCATTCTTCGCCGCCGCACTCACATCCTCCGGCCCCGCGCTCGACACTCTCGACGCCACATCCAGCAATAGATCAATCGCCCCCGAGTGCGGAAACTTCGGCTGTGAACCAAACCCACCCGACCTCGCATCGAACTGCTTCAACGCCGACGCCACTATCTTCGCTACCAACTCCGGCCCCGGATTCCCACTCCGACCCATAAACGATTCGTTGTGTTCAATCGCGGCCATCACGCTTCCAGCCGACTCATTCACCTCGTCCCGACGGTTTTGAAATGCCTCCGCCATCGTCAGCAACACCCGCTGAAAACCGGGCCGTCCATGCTGATCCGCAGGCGGAAAGTACGTCCCGCCAAAGTAGGGTTTTCCATCCGGAGTCAGAAACGCAGTCAACGGCCACCCACCCTGCCCGCTGATAGCCGACACCGCCGCCTGGTACCGCGTATCCACATCGGGCCGCTCATCCCGATCAACCTTCACTGCAACAAAGTGATCATTAATAATCTTCGCCGTAAGCGAATTCTCATACGACTCACGATCCATCACATGGCACCAGTGGCACCACACCGCCCCAATATCCAATAAGATCGGCTTATCCTCAGCCTGCGCCTTTTCAAACGCAGCCGCACCCCACTCCTGCCACTCCACCGGCTGATGCATCGCAGACCGCAGATATGCCGAAGCGGCCTTCGCCAACGAATTCAAATGCCCACCAGCCTGTTCGTGACTTCCCGCCGCTTCATGACTCAATACTGGATCGTTACTCATAGACTTCCAGTCTAGTTCAAATGGATCTTCTCAAGCTTCCAGCTCACGACGTGTTATTCCGCTGCGAAAAAAAGAAACTTGTTCTATCGAATTCAGACCATTCCGTTGGTAGATCCTCGCGTCTCGTTCTTGCAATTCACCAAAAAAGCCACCAAAAAGCAAAAGGGCTCGAGCCGCAGCCCGAACCCTTCAGCAAACATCAATTTATCCCTACTGCGGTGGTGCCGACGGATTTACATCAATCGGCTTCGGAGCCTCAGGCGCTTTAGGGACTGTTAGCCCCGGAATCACGGGTGCCTGCGCTCCGGCAACTCCCTGCGCCGCACTTTCAAGGCTGATCCCATAACGATCCAGCGTGTTCGCCAGGAGTTGGAACAGCGCCGCCCGATCTCTCGCGTACGCAGCAGTCGCCGAGATCAAATTATTCTCATCAACCGCGAGGTTCCTTCCCTGCTGCAGCACCAGAGCAGTCGTAGAAGCCCCAAGCTTGTACTTCTTCTGCTCCGCCTCCAGGCTCTGCGCCCCGAAATCACGAGCCGCCTGTGCAGCTTGCACCTGCGCTCGATCGTTCGTCAACGCATACTGCTGGTTCGTCACCTGAATGCGAATCAGCGTATAAAGCTGCTGCAACCGCATCTGCGACTGCCGGTACTCCATCTGCGATCTCGCCTGATCGGCCTGCGCCGTCCGGTTGCGCAGCGTAATCGTCATGTTCACCCCAACGCCCTTATTAGGTGCGTTGTTGTTGAACGTATTCTGAAAGACGTCACCATAACCCACAGAAGGAAACGTTCCTGGAGGGTACGGCTGGCCTGGAGGAACAGAACCGAAGTTGGATGCATTGGGATTCTGAGCTCCACCCAGCGCGCTACCACCATAGAACGCATACGCGTCAACCACCGGCAGCAAACCGTTCTTGAACGCCTTAATCGTGATCTCGTTATTCTTCATGTTCAATACCGCCTGCTCGATCTGCGGATTGTTCACATACGCTTCCTTCACCAAATCCTCAACGCCCAGATCCTCTTCCGGCAGTCGATCCAGTGCCACACGATCCGTCGGAACAATCGGCGCTGCAGCCAGCTGCGGATCGTTCAGATTCCGTGCAATCGCCTGCTTCATCAGCAGTTGTTGATACTCCAGATTCGTCTTCGATGCGACCAGCGCCTGCTTATCGCTCGCCACCGCGCTATCGGAATTCACCACATCCAGCGGCGCCAGCGTCCCGATCTCCAGCTGTTTGCGATTATCCGACGTCAACTGCGACGACTGCGCCAGCTGCCGCTCCTTCGCCTGCTCGTCTTCGTAGGCGCTCACCAGAGCCCAGTAGATATTCTCTACTTGATTGATGGTATAAAGCACCTGCTGCCGAAATGCCGAGTCGGTAATCCGTCGGTCATTCTTTGCCTGCAGAATAAAACGACCATTCACTCCCCAACCGAACCCCTGCAGCAGGTGCTGCGTAGCGGTCGCTTGAAAACTCGTGGTCAGAGACGGGCTGTAGTTGCTGAAGGGGTTATTCGTCGTAACCCGGTTGTTGTTAAACCCCACCGTCAGTTGTGTGCCCGTCAAAAATCCCTGAGCATAATTAAAGTTGTACGTCGCAGTGTCTGTCGTCAAAGAGTTCAGACCGCCGCTGAACAAGGTATTCAGCTGTGGCGCGCTCTGCGCTTGATACTCCAGCTGCCCACTCAGCACCGGATCCATATTCTCCGGCAACGGGCCGCCGCCATTGGTGCTGACCACGATGCCGCCTACACCGGTACCGCCGCCACCGACGCCAATAGACGTCGCCCCAGGACCTCCACCAGTCGTAATCGTAGTCGTTGTGCCGCCGATCGTGTTCGTCAGAAGACCCGTCGAGACGCCGCGCAGAGAAGAGCCCGCTTTGGCACGCAAGATATCTGTATCTGCAATATCGAGATTGATCCTCGCAATTGCAATGTCGAAGTTATTCGTCAACGACAGCGTCACCGCATCTGCCAGGCTCAGATAAATCTTCCCGTCGCGCAGCAGGGTGCCCAGCTTCGTAACATTTCCCAGATCTTGCGCCGGAACATTAGTCGCCGTGTACGGAGCAATTGGGTTCCAGAAGTGGCTCTTCGGCCTCGTGTAGTCGATGCTCGTATCCCGCAGGAAAAGTGGCTCGGTCGGCGTCGGTGCCGGAGCCTGCGGTATCCCAGGACGACCCGTCGTATCGTTCGTCACCGGCAACGGCTGCGCCGGAGCGGTTGGATTCGTCTGCTGAGCCATTCCCGGCTGCGTCAACATACTCATCAGAAGCAATGCGATGCTCGCCGCCCCCTGCATATCCCTTAATCTCACGATTCGCTCTCCAACTTCCCTCATGCTTCGCCGGCGCAGCCCATTTCGCCTGGGCCTGCAACCGGACTCCTGTGTTCACAGACCTGCCTCAACCCCACTCGACCACGCAGGGCCAGTCGTACAAACCAGATTTTTCAATTCTTACTCAGACGCGCAGTACCTTCCCAACGACTCTTAAAGACACTTCAGGAATACATTCCGATCAGATATCCAAACACCGGAAGACTTCCCCGGATCGTGCCAACCTCTACAACTACACTTATGGAGCGATGTTTAGGCTGAGCACAGATACGCACCCATTGCTTGCTTCGTTCCCAACATCTCCAGTAAAAATTAGCTCCCGCGAACGGTGACGTAAGTATATCAACCTCTTGGCCATCGCCCCCGGCTGCTTCTTCCCTCATCATTTCCATCGAATCGAACAGCAGATAACCTTCGCGATACGTGAGGCTGCGTTCGTATGCATTCACTCTTCTCTCACCTGCAATCGTCCCCGCCCAGCCAACCGTGATACCGTCCAAAGCAGCCCATGCCTCACTGGAAGACCATCCTCACCTACGACGGAACCCCCTACAACGGCTGGCAGATTCAGCCGAACCTGCCGACCATCCAGGGCACACTCGCGCAGGCAATCCACCGTGTCACCGGAGAGTCCGTCCTTCCCCAGGGCTCCGGCCGCACCGATACCGGCGTTCACGCCCTCGGCCAGGTTGCCACCTTTACCCTCACCGTCCCCATCCCCGCCACAAACCTTCACCGCGCCCTCAACCGAGCGCTCCCCTCCAGCATCCGGGTCCTCTCAGTCGAACCCGTCCCCGAAAACTTTCACGCTCGCCACAGCGCCCGCCGCAAAACCTACGAATACCGCATCCTCCCCAACGACCAGATCTGCTCCCCCATGCGCGCCCCCTTTGTCTGGGCCAGCCATATTCCCCTCGATCTCACTCATCTTCAACAAGCCGCCGCCCACATCATCGGCACACACGACTTCACCTCCTTCGCCGCCAGCGACCCCGACCTCACCACCCGGCTCAGAACCCAGTCAGATAAATCTCAACCAATCAAAGAGGTCGTCATCTCGACCGAAGGCGGGGCTTTTCCCGCCGCCGTGGAGAGCCCCCCGCATTTCTTCCCCTCAGCCGACACAGCGATCGTCCCCACCGACAACACACGCACCATCTTCCACTCCGACTGGCACCAGCAAGAAGACATCTTCATCTACCGAGTCACCGGCTCCGGCTTTCTCCACCACATGGTGCGCAACCTCGTCGGCACCTTCGTCGACCCCACCTTCGTCCCCGACGAAATCCCAACCATCCTTGCAGCCCGTAACCGCTCCGCCGCCGGTCCCACCGCCCCTGCGCGCGGCCTCTTTCTCGTCGAGGTCGAATACTGATGCCCGCCACCTCCAACGCGCAGCGTCGTATCTCGCGACTCGCCACCCTCACCGCCGTTCATCGCGCCTTCCACTGGCTGCACCTTCACCAGCCTCAACTCCGCCAGTGGCAACTCGAGATGGTTCGCATCCCCGCACCCACCTTCGAGGAATCCGCCCGCGCATCCTGGTTCCTCGACCGCTTCCACGACCTCGGCCTCACCAACATCCATCTCGACGACGCCGGCAACGCCCTCGCCGAACTCCAACCCGATGCGGCCCGTACTTCACCGCCCGTTCCCTCGTCTGCCGCTTCGATAAATAACGTCATCTCGCCCGAAGCGACGGACAGTCTGACCCGTCGCGCAGTGGAGAGACCCCCGCATTTCGCTCAACCTGCAATTGCCTCGCCAGACAGCAGCCTACTCGGCGAAGCCGGTCCCTGCATCCTCCTCTCAGCACACCTCGACACCGTCTTCCCCGCGGGCACCCACACCGAGCCCACCGAGCAAAACGACACACCTCGCATCTATGCTCCCGGCATCTGCGACAACGGCGCCGGCCTCTCCGCTCTCCTCGCAATCGCCGCTGCCCTCCGTTACGCCAACATCACCCCACCCATCCCCATCCTCTTCGCCGCCAACGTAGGCGAAGAAGGCGAGGGCGACCTCCGCGGCATGCGCCACCTCTTCGAACGCGGCCCCTATCGCACCCGCATCGCCGCCGCCATCGTCCTCGAAGGTGGCGGCAACTCCGCAGTCGTCACCCGCGCCCTCGGCAGCCTGCGCTTCCGCGTCACCATCACCGGCCCCGGCGGCCACTCCTGGGCCGACGCCGGAGCACCCAATCCCATCCTCATCCTCAGCCAGGCCCTCGCCCGCGTCGCCGACCTCAAACTCCCAACCGACCCACTCACCACCATCAACGTAGGCCACATCTCCGGCGGCACCTCCATCAACTCCATCCCCGAGTCAGCCACCGCCCTCCTCGACCTCCGCTCCACCGACCCCACCCAACTCATCTCCACCGCCAACGACCTCCACCGCATCTTCAACGACATCATCACCACACAATCCACCACGAACTCACCATCAAAACTCCACATAGAGACCATAGGAAACCGCCCCGCCGCAGCCCTCCCCGACGACTCCCCCATCCTCCACACCCTCCGCGCCGTCGATCGTCACCTCACCCTCCGCACCGAACCCCGCCTTGGTTCCACCGACGCCAACATCCCTCTATCCCGCGGAATCCAAGCAGTCGCTCTAGGCAGCGGCGGCAACGGCGGCGGCATCCACACCCTCCAGGAGTGGTACGATCCCACCGGCCGCGAAACCGCCCTCCGCCGCATCCTCCTCACCCTTCTGGACACTCTAGACACCGCCACCGCCGCCACCGCCACCGCCGACACCACCCAAGACCACTCCACACCGTAATCAAGACTCCTCAACCACCATCGCCCGGCTTATCCTTCATCGAGGAATCTCTTCGGAGGAAACGTTGAAGATCACCGCGCAGCTTCAAAACAAACCCGGCCACAACGCCGTCAGCCTCACCACCGGGAGCCGCTCCCACTCGATCTCCATCGCTCCAAAACCCGCCGGGCAGGGATCGAATACCAACGGCGGCGAACTACTCTTTCTCGCTCTCGCAACCTGCTACTGCAACGACCTCTACCGCGAAGCCGCAAAACAAAACATCCCCATCGACCAGATTGAAGTAGAAGTCACCGGCGAGTTCGGTGCAGAGGGCGAACCCGCCACAGACATCACCTACAACGCAAAGGTCACCTCGCCCGCACCCGAAGATATAATCCGAAATCTGATGCGCCACACCGACTCCATGGCCGAAATCCACAACACTCTGCGCACCAGCACGTCAGTCACGTTGCAGAACATCGAAGCAGTAACAGCACAATAAAGTTCTCGTCGAGCACGCGAAAACACTCCCATTAACCGCCAGTGTTATAGTCCCCAAAATGAACCGTCAGCGACAGAACCGCTCACTGCAAGCCGACAAACCTTCAAGCCCGCTCCTGACAACAACCCTCCTGCTAAGCCTGACCATCGCGGCCGCCTCCGCAGTCGCTCAAACTGCGCGCCCGACCCCACCCACACGCGACCCTCATACCCAGGGCTACGTCACGGCGCAAGAACTACCCGACGGCACCGTTCCCCCAGCCAACGCAGACGGCAACTTCATCCTCGGCCCCACCCACAACCCCGCACCCGAGATGTCCGCACACGACGCCGTGCCACAAGGAGCCATCTACGAATTCACCATGAGCTCCTCTGACAGCAAACTCTACCCCGGCATCGCACGCGAGCCCAACACCTTCGGCTCTCCCCACCCAGCCGATCCCGCCAAACTCATCGTCACCACCAGCCACCCCGCGCCCTACACCCGCCGCGTGACAGTCTACATCCCCAAACAATACATCGCAGGATCAGTCGCACCATTCATCATCGGCGCAGACGGCCCCGATCGCCCCCTCTTCACAGCATTAGACAACCTCATCGCGCAGCACCACGTCCCCGTAATGATCGCGATCTCCATCAGCAACGGCACCGGCGACGCCCAGGGCAGCGAACGTGGCCTCGAGTACGACACCATGTCCGGCCGCTACGCCGAGTTCGTCGAAACCGAAGTTCTCCCTCGCGTCGAGCAGCAATATCACGTCAAGCTGACCAAAGATCCCAACGGCCGCGCCACCATGGGCGGCAGCTCCGGAGGCTCATGCGCCCTCATCATGGCCTGGTACCACCCTGAGCTCTACCACCGCGTCCTCACCTACTCCGGCACCTACATCAACCAGCAATGGCCCTACGACGCAAAGACCCCTCACGGCGCCTGGGAGTTCCACGAGCACCTCATCGCAGACACTCCAGCCAAGCAGTTGCGGATCTGGATGGAAGTAGGCGACCGCGACCTCTTGAATCCCAACGCAATGCGCGACGACATGCACGACTGGGTCGTAGCCAACGAGCGAATGGCAAAAGTCCTCGCCGACAAGGGCTACCACTACCAGTTCGTCTTCGTCCGCAACGCAGGCCACACCGACCGCGCCGCCAAACAACAAACGCTCCCCGAAGCGTTGGAGTACCTATGGCAGGGCTACCCCACCGCACCAGCAAAATCGAACTGAGTCAGGACGAAAACACGGAAGATACAGACGCAGCCAGTTTGGACAGTCTTCGGAAGAGCCTCCGCTTCGAGGCACCCAGCTACTTGTCGCCCTTTTCACCGTTCTGCCAGTCAATAATGTTTACCAACTTCCAGGGATTGCGGCGGAGGTCCCACTGCAGTTCGCCCTTCTTATTAACGATGAGCTGGGCAGCCGGAAACAGATCGCCACCGCTCTTGTTCTTGTCTTTATCGTTCAGAATGATCCTGCCCGCGGTCAGGCTATAGGCCATAGATTGTGAATTGTTGTAGGCTTCGCCGAAGGCGATTCTGCGGTTCGTGACGAAGCGAATAATCCGGCCAGTGTCCGTGGGAACCGAGTCAATGTACGCAAGCTCATAACCAACCGTCCCCGGTAGTGAGATGCGACCGACCGACTTCATCTTTTCGAGCGCGTCTGCTAGTCCCTGTGACTGGCCCTTTAAAAAGGCTGCTTTCAAAACTTGCCTGTCTTCCGGTGTAGAGTACGCACAGATGGTCACCTTGATGCTGATCGTCCTGCCCAACTGAGTGCTCGTTCCCTGGGACGTAGCGTCGATGAC
Organism: Tunturiibacter lichenicola; assembly: GCF_051013355.1. Taxonomy (GTDB): domain Bacteria; phylum Acidobacteriota; class Terriglobia; order Terriglobales; family Acidobacteriaceae; genus Edaphobacter; species Edaphobacter lichenicola_F. The sequence goes on from NZ_CP132944.1 coordinate 5,333,541, forward strand.
TTCGCACGCCGCAAAACCTCTCGCCGTCCCCGCAATCATGAGTGCAGCCCAAAGAGCTGGCACGAAGGTGATCTTTGCAAGCCTGGACCATTTGCTCATGTCTGGTTTCCTTCTTTTATTCGCGTTTAGAGTTACGTCTTCAACAAGCGGCAACTTCCGCTTCCGAGTATCAGATCCCTGGAGACACCTGTGACTATAGAGGTGCGAAGGTGCTGCCGTGAACTAGGAGATTTACTAGAGTAATCGCTGATTTTCGAAGGTCCACCCATCCAATGCTTGAGCGGCTGCCTGGTCGCTGCCGGAGCACCAATATATGGCAATTACAAATCGACTCTTCGAGCATTACGGCATGGATGGATCTCCAATAGCCGGTAATGATAGATAGCGAACCGTTCTGCAACGTGACTATCGTAGGCGATGTGCCTTCCATCACAGATGCAGACTGGCGGCAGCGTAACCTTAGCGATAAAGGGTACATCCCGATGGCTTCGCGGCCATCGGGACGCGGCCATCGGGACACTGGTTCACTTTGCGTCTGTCTTCTTCGCTGTAAAGGTACCGGAGTAGCCGAGAGGCTTTACGTCGATATCACCACTAAGCTCACCCTTATCATTCCAGGTCCCGGTGTAGGTCAGGGTCAGAGGCTTGCTTTCGTACTCGCCATCATGAATGAAGACGACCTTCTGTCCGTCGATGGTGACGGTGGTGTCTCTCTTCTTGCTGTCGGAGTCCACACAGGAGCCGGTGACTTTATCGCCGGTCTGCGTAAAGGTGCAGGTCTCGTTGATCGGATATCCCTGAACATCACCGGAGATCGTCCAGGCGCCAGGTACAGTGGGTTGTGCGAGAAGGGTCGTCGTCGAAAAGATGAGTAGGGGCAGAATGCGCTTCAATGGAGCTCCTTAGTTTGTGCGCTCCTTAATATACATAACGTCATCGCAGGAAATATTAAGACTCAATATGTCACATCTTGATGAGGCGACGGTAAGTGTTTCCTGATGTGCTCAGGTTCAAGTGGACGTAAAACGGGCTACTCGTACCACTTGATTCCTGAGCGCAATCTCAGGCCTACTCATCAATAACCGAGTTGTACTATCATTTGCTCGTGCCGCAACTTCTTCATGACGACACCTTCCGCCGCCTCTGCAGAGGACGCGATCTACTGGCCACCGAATACCAGTCCCGCGTCCTGCTGGAACAGGCAGCACGCGAAGCTTGCCTCTCAGAGTTTCACTTCCATCGGCTCTTTCGCGCCACCTTTGGTGAAACTCCACACGAGTTTTTAACTCGCCTTCGCATGGATCGTGCCCGCCAGATGCTCGCCAGTGAAAGCAGCGTGACAGACGTCTGCTTCGAGATCGGCTACGGCAGTCTGGGATCGTTCTCCAGCAAGTTCCGCGCACAGTTCGGTCGCAGTCCCGTCGAATTTCAGCGCGAGGTTCGCCGCATCTTCGGATACAGCGCACCATGGCACATCCTGATGGTGCCCACATGCTTTAGCTTCGTCGGCGGAATCGAACATCACCCGATAAAGACCAACATCGAATAGCAAGAATCGAGAAGCACCCCCTGGCTCCGGTTCGCTAAGCTTTTTTTCAAGCACATGATGCCCGAGGAGGAAAGATCATGATTCAGAAAATGTCACACACAACCATTTATGTAACCGATCAGGACCAGGCCAAAGAGTTCTATGTCGACAAGCTGGGCTTTGACGTCAAAACGGACTACTCGGCGCCCAACGGCTTTCGCTGGCTGACGGTCGCACCAAAAGGACAAGGGGAGTTGGAGATTGCCTTGTTGAAGGTTGGTGGCGCCAGCAACTTCGGCAAGGTGAATGATGGAAGTGGCGATGCGAAGGACGTCGACGCCATGGCTGCACTGTTGAAGAAAGGCTGGCTCAGCCCCGGCGCCTTTCAAACCGCCGACTGCCGCAAGACCTGCGAAGAATTGAAGGCCAAAGGCGTAGAGTTCGTCTCGGAACCCAAAGACGAGTTCTACGGCGTATCAGCGGTCATCAAGGATCCATTCGGCAACTGGTTCAGCATGACCCAACCCAAAAATCACAGCTAACGAATCAACAACCGAATCAACAATCGAAGGATCAGCACCCAAAAGATCACACCAAAAAAATCGACGGTCAAGAAACTCTGCAGAAAGAGACGGGGCACCCAACCGCCGGGTGCCCCATATCTCGATTCTGAGATGTGGGCATCGGGCGCAGCCCGACCGCTCTTGCCCATCTCAAACCCCCACCGGCCGCAAATCAATCGCATGACGCGCCCAAGCACGACAGGAAGACCTGTCAACCCCCGTATCATCGAAAACCCGCTCCAGACGCCCATATTCGCGTGGCGTATCAGTTACAGCCCAGCAACTATAATGGAAGTACGGACAAAATAATGTGAGGAGTCAACGCGTTAGTGGAAAACGTGGACCAAACTTCATCGTGATCTTCTTGTGTTAGTTGAGATATCATAGCTAACTTAAACAAACTAAGTATTTTATGCATAAAGCAAATGTAATCAATATTTTGCAGCCACACCCACCTCCTATCTCCCTCTATCGAAAAGACTTCCCTGCAAGATACCCCTGAGGGGGAGGGGGGAGGGGGCATATCCAAAATATTGATACACTCCACTCGTGAAGTCCCTCACTCTAGCCGCAATCGCCCTCCTCACCACCTTCGGCCAGGCGCAGCAGCCCACCGCGGATACCATCTATATTCACGGCAATATCCTCACCGGCACCCACCTCCGCCCCAATGACCCCTCCCCCACCCCAGAAAAGGTCGCCGCCTTGGCGATCGCCGAAGGAAAGATCCTCGCTGCAGGCTCCGACAGCACGATTCTGAAGCTAAAAGGTCCAAAAACGAAGGTTATTGACCTCCACGGCGCCTTCGCGATGCCCGGCTTCAACGACGCCCACACCCACATCGCCAGCGCTGGCCAACAACAGTTATCAATCAACCTGGACGGAGTGAAGTCGCTCGCCGAGATGCAGCAGCGCATCCGCACCTACGCAGCGAAGGCAAAACCCGGCACATGGCTGGTCGGCGGAGGCTGGGACCACACCCTCTGGCCCGGCGCCAAACTCCCCACCCGCGCCGACATCGACCCCATCACCGCCGGCCATCCCTGCATCCTCAGCCGGGTCGACGGCCACATATCCCTCGCAAACTCCGCCGCCCTCGCCGCAGCCAACATCACCGCCAACACCCCTGACCCCGCCGGCGCCAAAATCGACCACGACGCCTCCGGCACCCCCGCCGGCATCCTTCGCGAATCCGCCGCCACCGCCCTGGTCTTCAACAAAATCCCGCCTCCCAGCCTCGAAGAACGCCGCAAAGCCCTCGAAATAGCCATCAATGACGCCCTCGCCCACGGTGTCACCAGCGTCCAGGACAACTCCGACTGGGAAGACTTCCTCGCCCTTGAAGAGCTAGAACACTCTGGCAAACTTCACCTCCGAGTAGCCGAATGGCTAGCCTTCGACCTACCTCTTCCGATCCTCGAACAACGCCGCGCCAGCCACCCCGCAGATGATCCGCTCCTCCACCTCACAATGCTCAAGGGCTTCATGGACGGCTCTCTAGGCTCCCGGACCGCGGCCCTCGACGAACCCTACTCCGACGACCCGAACAACTCCGGCCTACCCCGTTACGACCAATCCAAGCTCACCCAACTTGCCTCTGAGCGCGCCGCCGCAGGCTTCCAGCTTGGCTTCCACGCCATCGGCGACCGCGCCAACGACATGGCGCTCAACGCCTTCGGCGCAGCCGATCAGGTAGCGAATCCCGCACCCAAACCACCCGACCAAGGCCCCAACGCCGACATCGTCACTAACCCACAGCCCGGCGCCCCAACTCCCGCCAGTCTCCGCTTCCGCGTCGAACACGCCCAGGTCCTGCTCCCCCAGGACTTCGACCGCTTCGCCAGCGAAGGCGTCATCGCTTCCATGCAGCCATCCCACCTACTCACCGACATGAAGTGGGCCACCGACCGCCTCGGCCCCGAACGCTCTAAGTACGCCTACGCCTGGCGCTCCTTCCTCGACCATCACGTCACCCTCGCCTTCGGCACTGACTACCCAGTGGAGTCCATCGATCCCTTCCGCGGCCTCTACTCCGCCACTACCCGCCAGAACGAAGCCGGGACCATGACCTTCCAACCACAGGAGAAGATCTCCCTCAACGAAGCCATCTACGCCTATACCCAAGCCCCCGCCTTTGCGGAGTTCCGCGAACACGAAAAAGGCCGACTCGAACCGCGTTACCTCGCCGACATCATCGTCCTCGACCGTGACATAACCACTGCATCACCTCAACAACTCCTGCACACAAAAGTCCTTCGTACTGTTGTCCAAGGGGAAACGGTCTACGTCGTATATTCCAATCAAGCCGCCAAGCCAGCGGTCGGAGCGAGCAACTAGTTGCCTCGTCGACTCAGCCCCACGACCTCGGCTCACCTTCTGCTTCTGGCGGTGGTAGTCGTCTGGGGTGCGACATTCGTCTTGGTAAAAGACGCCCTTCGCGATGTTTCTCCCCTTCTTTTCAACCTTCTCCGAATGTCTCTTGCATTCATCGCCCTGGCAGTTGTGAACCATCGTCAACTCCGACACATCGACCATTACGCGTTGCGGTCCGGTCTCCTTGTTGGAATCTTTCTCGCAGTTGGCTATCAATTCCAGACAGCGGGATTGGCTCGCACTACTGCGGCAAAATCTGCCTTCATCACCGGACTAGTAGTCGTCCTCGTACCTCTCTTCACCGCCGTTCCTGCTCTTCGTTCACCTAATACCCCCGCTCCTCGCTGGACGACCGCCATTGGAGCTATCCTCGCCTTCGTGGGTCTATTCTTCCTCACCACGCCAACCGGAACGTCCTGGCAAACTCTCTTCGTAAGTGTAGGCACAGGAGATATCCTTACACTGGGATGTGCGGTCGCCTTCGCCGCTCACCTCCTATCCCTGGCTCACACGTCTACCAAGGTCCCCGCCGGTCAACTCGCGACTCTTCAGATCGGCGTGGCCGCACTTATCATGGCAACTACTTTACCGATTGGCGGAAGACCATATGTGGTCTACACTCCGCGTCTTCTCGTGGCCCTTGTGGTCACTAGTTTGCTAGCCACTGCAGCGGCGTTTACTATACAAAGCTGGGCTCAACAACATCTTCCTCCCACTCACACTGCGATTTTGCTGACCCTCGAACCGGTCTTCGCCTGCCTTACATCCTTCTTAGTCCTACATGAACGTCTTGGCCGTCGCTCTCTTTCTGGCGCTGCCCTGATTCTTATCGGAATCGGCTTTACTGAGCTCATTCCCTCTGGGCGGTCTGTTTCAACTTACCCAATCTGAGCTAGATGAAGACTTTTGCCCCGATTTTGCGTCTAAATCAGCTGTGATGCTTCCTCTATCCTCGAACGAAGTGACAGCATAAGACAGCGACTATACTTAAGATTCATGCCGCGAACCCAGTCCGGCTTACAGAAGCGCACCACAATGAGGTCAAGACCTACTAATGGATACACCGACGAACACTTCTCCTACTTTGTTTGAGCGCATTCGCAGCCACCGCCTTGCGACGACCTTCTCACTCCTCGCGACACTTTCGGTCGGCATCTTGGCCGGCTCTGTTCTCACCCGGAGCGTTAGTGGCAAAGAGCAATCAGGCATCGATTCTTCCGACGCAAAGCCTCTTGTCATTCCATCACCCGTCTCTCTTTCTAACGGATTCTCCCAGATAGTCAAACAAGTCGGCCCTGCCGTCGTCAATATCAACACCGAAGAGCTGCCTAAACCCTCTACAAACAAGCGTGGCAGACGTGGCACCCAGAGGACTCCACAGCCGAACGATCCAGGTGGCGACGATGACAGCCAGCAATCCCCCGGGGATATGCAAGATTTCTTCAACCGCTTCTTCGGCGGCCAGGGTGGCGATGATGGCGACAGCGGCGCTGCGGGAGAACGCCGCGCTCTTGGGTCGGGTTTCATCGTTGATCCTCGCGGTTACATCATCACCAACAACCATGTCGTTGACAAGGCCGACAAGATCTACGTAAAACTCTCTACCGATCCCGATGGCGGTCCCGGGGACGAAGGCCGTCCGGCTACGGTGATAGGCTTTGATAAAGATACCGATATTGCGGTGATCAAGATCGAGAGTAAGGAGCCTCTACCTACAGTCAAGCTGGGCAACTCTGACGGCGCGCAGGTTGGTGACTGGGTGTTGGCCATTGGCAGCCCTTTTGCGCTCTCTAAGACGGTTACCGCCGGCATCATCTCTGCGAAAAATCGCAGTATTGACGAACCGAGTCCAAATGGCGTCTCCCAAACCCAATTTCAGCGTTTCATCCAGACTGATGCTGCTATCAATCCTGGTAACTCAGGCGGTCCGTTGGTCGACATGGGTGGACAAGTCGTAGGGATGAACACTGCGATCTACACCCAATCCATGGGGTCACAAGGTGTCGGTTTCGCAATGCCTGCCAACATCATCGCGAATGTTTACAACATGCTCATTGGGCCCGAACATAAGGTTGTTCGTGGGTCAATCGGCATTCAGTTCCAAGTTGCGCAGTCTTCTGCGGTCAATCGCGTGTATGGGTTCTCCAACGGCGTGATTGTCGGCGTAGTCACTCCAAATGGTGGCGCAGCCAAGGCCGGAATTCAGGCCGGTGACGTCATCGTTTCCATTGATGGCCGCAATATTAAAGATGGCGACGATCTGGTGAACGATATCTCCGCTCGCCACGTTGGGTCGACTGTGAAACTCGGTTATCTGCGCGAAGGCAAGCAGAACACTGCTAATGTCGTCATCGGAGATCGCGCTAAGACCTACGCTGACATCACGGGCCAACCGGATGATACCTCCACCCCGCAGGAGACAGACGCCGGAGAAGGCAAGCTGGGCATTACCGTCGCCGCGATTCCGCCCTCCATGGCAGCAAAGGTCGGGATCAAGGGCGGTGTCGTTGTCACCAACGTTAGGCCTGGCTCTTTTGCAGATGAGATCGGACTCGGCAAGGGGCAGATCATTACTGCGATCAATCGCCGTCCGGTGACCGAAGAAGCAAGTTACCGTGCCATAGTCTCAACCCTCAAATCCAAAGACGACGTTGTTTTTGTGATTCAGTCTCCCAATCAGAAAAATCTTAACTCCTACGTAGGAGGAACGCTTCCATAGAGCAGTTCTCGGGGAAGAGATGGCTATACTGTCTCTTCCCCGAAAAGCTGTGGCACATCCGATCAAACAATCCACCCCAAAAGACGTATCTCGAATAAGCGACGTTTCAGTTGCCACAATCGGGAATCACGCGATACTCTAACCATATTGTCGATGCTGCAACAACAGTAGTCTTCATACTCAGTTCTAGGTAACTTCTGTCTATGCGGTTTTATAACGCACTTTCAATCTCGGTTCTTATCGTGGCAACGTCCGTGCCGTGTCTCGCATTGACTCATGCCCATCGTGGTCCGACCTCGCCAAAGCTGTATACCAAACATTCCAAATCAGGTTCAAAAACAACGGGCCAGCACGCGATCGATGACACTCGCGCCACGCAGATTCAGGCCTCGCTCATCAAGTCCGGCTATCTCTCAGGAGCAGCCTCTGGCCACTGGGACTCCCAGACCGAATCAGCCATGCAAAAATTTCAAGAAGACAACGGCTGGCAGACTAAACTGATCCCCGACTCCCGTGCGATTATCAAGCTTGGTCTTGGGCCGGCGCACACCTCCAGCACGAGTTCAGCTTCTTCAACTATGGCCTCTCCCGAAACATCCTCTAATTCGAGTTTCATGCAGCGATAGACTGGGAAGGGTTCGGTGTAAAAATAAAACGAAGGCCAGTTGGCCCTCGTTTTGTGTCCCGCAGCTTGCAACTTCCGCTAGGATATCTACCTGATGGAAAAGACATGGTCCATTACATCTTCCCTTGTTCCAGGCAAGCTATCGGTTCTCCCAACGGCTCCACTTTCTAGCCACATTCGGAGCCAATAGTCCTCATGCAATCTAACTAGCTTAGACCTAATTGGCCGCTTTTGCTCTAAGACCGCAGTGATCTTCGCCGCCATTGCGTCCTTATCGTCGACGGTCTCAAGCTTGATGTCTACCCCATCACATGCGAGTAGTTTGCCACGAGCAGTCTCGAACTGAGCCGCATCGACGACTACACTTTCTACTTTCAATCCCGACATCTGCTCCGTTGCAAACGCCGCGGAAGCATCGAGTCGCTCCGAAAATCCGAGATACAAAATTCGAGATCCAGCCGTGCGAAGAGGCAGCATTCCAAGTTTTTGGACGAATATCTTCGGCACAACCAACGCCATTGACTCTGGCGAAAAACCTTCAGTCGTAAGCACCGGGCATCCCCATTGCATGCTTACTCCCCTCATGATCTGCTCAGGCTCCAGACCACATTCGCTTTTTAGCCACTCTCCAATGCGACCGCTTCCGTTCTCTCGTTGGGCCTTAAGCGTTTTTTGAAGTTGCGCCTGCGTAATCCAGCCTTGCGCTAACATCATCAAGCCCAATGGGATCCTATGCCGATGCGGAGACGATATCGCAGACTCGCCGGCATCGCCTAATTCGCGACGCACCGCCGCCCGCACCATGTTCAGCACACAACGGCCACTACATCCCCACTGCCCTTCGAAGATCGGCCTTCGTCGGCTTCTCCAAGGCTTAGTCCAACCACTTGAACACTCTGCGTTCCCACAAAGTCTTCGCTGCTGCATCTGTTCCAGCGATGACGAAAGCCCCAATCCACCCAAACTTGCAACTTGATTCGACGGGCTGTATTCGTCCTCCTGCCAGACAATCCCGTTTGCTGCCCTCAGTGAGATAGCCATACGCGAAGTGACGCTCATATCTGAAGTCTTTTTAGTTAGAAAAGGCATCGTATGCTCTCCAATCTCAGTTGCGGCGTTGCCACCTCGGTGATGCGCAACGCAAAGTTACCGTTGACCACTACAACCTCACCTCGTGCCACAATTCTGTCTCCAACAATCAGATCGACCGGTTCAGATACGTGACGGTCCAGTTCGACTACATCGCCTGGTCCAAGCTCAAGCACCTCGCGCAACGGCATATCCCGCGAACCAAACTGCAGCGTCGCGTCCAGCTCAATGTCGTACAGCAACCCGATTCCTGGGTTCATCTCGGTGGTCTCGTTCAAATTCATAACCTTCTCCATTTACTCCGCTCTTTCTTAATTAACGCTCTTCTGATCGACTGCATTACCTGCAGATAAAGCACCGCGCCGGTAGACGTCATTACTGCTCTCAAGTTGTGCGCCTCGGTGCTCCCCCACTCGCACCGGATACGCTTGCCCAAATCGCAACCCACCGACCCGCAACTCCGATGCCGAATGCTTCGCAAGCGGGAGACGCAATACCGATCCCGGTACTAGGGCCGCTAATTCACTCGCCCGCAGTCGTAGAGTGGGAAACTGCAGCACTGCGCCGAGCTTCGCCTCACCCATCAACTCACGCATTCGCACCTGCGCTTCCTTCGAGCGCCGCTTGGGTCGATCCCCTTCAGAGATCAGCCGACGCAATATCGCGTTCAGCACAACTGCCGGAAGACAGATGTTCATCGCTCCCTGCGCCTCCGGCATTCTCGCTTCAAAGCTTACGCACAACGTCTTTTCACCGGCAGTCAACATTCGTGCCACTGCTGCATCAGACTCCCGTTTCTCAAAGACAAACTCTAATCCCACCGATTGCCAAGCCAAGTTCAACTCCTGAACCATCATTTGTACGACAGAGGTCAGGATTGCATCTTCGATATCGGTCAACTCCCTCGCTGGCCATGGCCGCCCCGCACCTCCCAGCAAAACGTCCACAACGGGCGATGCCAGGGCAAGCTCGAGTTCAAGCAGTCCCACCGCACCCAACGGTTCGAGTCGAATCGAACATATATAAGTCGGCGAAGACAACCGTTCGAGGAACTCGCTAAACGGTAGTTGTTCGCCCGCCACCAGCTTCATCTTGAATGGTGTTCGTAGCCACGCACCCAATGTGTGCATCATGTTGCGCGCGAACAGATCATTCACCGAGCTGATTGCCCGCATCTGATCGTTGCTAATCTGGCCTGCGCGGCTAAAGTCGTATCGTTCCAGCAACGCCTCGCTTGCCAGATCCGGCGGCTGCACTGTAGCACTAGCCCCAGCCGCCGCAAACAATGCGTCAATATCTCCCTGCCCAAGCTGCTTTCCCATACATCCCTTTCTTGCTAAAGATCTCCCGCAAAAATATCCAACTAAAAAACTTCTATCTGACCACGCCCTTACGTTTAGAACCTGATGTCTTCAACGCATCACCGGAATTTCCGCTCCTTAGGCCGGCGAGCGCCACTCTAAGCCGTAGGACAGCTGAAGAATGAATCTGCGAAACCCTCGATTCCACAACACCCAAGGTCAGGCCGATCTCCTTCATGGTCAACTCCTCGTAGTAATACAATGTCAGCACCATTCGCTCTTTCTCTGGGAGTTCGTCGATCGCATCCGCCAATCGTTGTTTCATTTCGCCCTTCAGGCAACGAAACAACGGATCCTCATCAGGTGCGCCTGGGATATAGGCCAGTTCCTCATCCCCCGAGTCCTCTGAGCGTTCCATGTGCAGACTTCCGATCTCAAGTCCCTTCAAATCCCCCAGCAGCAATTGATATTCTGTCAGGGGCAGCTCAAGTTCCTTCGCAATCTCTTGCTCCGACGGTGCACGCCCGACCCGTTGCGTCACTGCTCGGATCGCCTCCTCAACTGCCCTCCCCTTCCGTCGCAGCTCTCTCGGGCTCCAATCCAGCGTTCGCAGCGAGTCAAGAATTGCCCCACGAATTCTGAACTGCGCGTAACTTTTGAACTGTACCTTTTTCTTATGATCAAATTTAGAGAAGGCATCGATTAGCCCAACCACACCAGCCGAAACCAAATCGTCCAGATCCACGTGCTGCGGCAGGCGCTCATGGATCCGCCGCGCAAGGTAACGGACCGTCGGCAGGTGCTCCATAAGCAGCAGGTCCCTATCGGTTGCACTTTGATTTTCTGATCCTGTCAGCCCATCTCCAGCGAATGGCGTAAATATTGCCTCGTTTATCAGTTCCTTCACTCCGCCCAACCCTGTCTCCTGCAATGACCTTCCTTCAGCGAAGATGCTGCTCTTTGAGAGCTTTTGCACTACCTGTATTGGAATCGAACTTCCTGTGCTCATTACTTCCTCCGTTCATCTAACCCTGTCGTCTTGCTGCTGCTTGACACTGACTTCATCCGACTGTGCCAACGCTGCGTACCCGAATCTCTGGAGGAATCTCTCCTGGTGCCAGCACAGTCACCTTCGGCAGAAATGGTTCCAGCCAACGTCGTACGTGATAACGAGCTGGACTCGGACATAGAAGCACGGGGAGTGCCGAGGTAGAGACGCCTCCGGTTAGGCGTTTCACAGATTCCACTAACCGCTTCAAGAAATCAGAACGCATCCCGGCTGACCGCACTCCATCGCCTAGTAATAGACCGGAGCTTTGAGGATCAAAGGTCTGCAGCAGCTCTTTTTCAAGCCCCGGCTCCAGCACCAGCACCTTCAGCCCCCCGTCACCGTCTAGTAACGGATGCACCAACCCTCTTCCCAGCGACTGTCGAACGCTCTCCACAAGGTGCACCACGTTCTTCGACTGTTGCGCTGCTTCCACAAGGATTTCGAGAATCGCTCCAAGGTCTCGAATCGAGACTTGCTCTCTTAAAAGCTGTTGCAACACCCGTTGCACCTCACCGAGAGTCATTAGCTTCGGCACCAACTCCTCAACTAGCTTTGGATAGCTGTCGTTCAGGTTATCCAGTAGACGCTTCACCTCCTGACGTCCCAGCAACTCATGTGCGTGCCTACGAATTAGTTCGCCAAGATGTGTCCCAATCACCGTCGTCTGATCCACAACTGAGTAGCCCGCCGCCAATGCCTGTTCCTCTAATCCTGGTTGGATCCACCGCGCCTGTACCCCAAATGCAGGTTCCTTCGTCTCGACACCGGGGAGAACTCGCGCTTTCGGATCCGGATTTACAGCCAATAACGAGTTTTGTTCGGTTTGCCAGCGAGCAATTTCAACGCTGCGAAGGCTGACAACGTACTCTCGAGGCTTCAACCGCAGGTTGTCCGTAATATGAACCGGGGGGACAATGAAGCCTAACTCGGTCGCAAGATGCCGCCTCAGCGCACGAACTCGGTTGAGCATCTGCCCACCTTGTTTCTCATCCACAAGTGGAATCAGCTGGAATCCTATCTCCAGAGTTAGCTCGTCCATCTTCAGTAGCGAAGCGAGATTTTCACCCTTTGCAGAATCGGAGGCCTTAGCCTTATCACCCTTTACAGAAGCTCCCACTTCTTCTGCCAGAACCAACGCGGCGTCCTTCGAAGCTGGCAGTCGGCGAGCGATCAATCCAACCCCTGCCGCGAGCAGCACAAACGACAGCTTCGGTAATCCTGGAACCAAAGCCAGTCCGAGTAAGACGCCGCACGCAATCCAAAGAGTATTGCGGCTTTTCAGCAGTTGTGTGCCAAGTTCTTCGTCAAGCGACCCCGCCGACGATGCCCGAGTCAATACCATACCTCCGGCAATCGACACCAACAGGCTGGGAATCATCGTGACTAAACCATCACCTACGGTCAAAATCGTATAGGTCTTAACTGCGGTACTTAAATCTGTACCGTGCTGCAGAACTCCAATCAGCAATCCAGCCACTATATTGATTGCAGTAATTAAAATTGTCGCCAGTGAATCCCGTTGATTGAATTTTGCCGCACCATCCATTGCGCCATAGAATTCAGCCTCGCGCGCGATCGCTTGCCGCCGCTTCCTCGCTCCCTGCTCATCTATCAGCCCGGCGTTCATGTCCGCATCGATCGCCATTTGCTTACCCGGCAGCGCATCGAGCGTAAACCGCGCCGTTACCTCAGCTGTACGCACCGCACCGTGACTCACCACCAGAAATTGGATCGCAATCAAAGCAAGAAACAGTACAAGTCCCACCACATAGTTTCCACCGACCACAAACTGCCCGAACGCCTCGATTACTGCTCCAGCAGCGTGCGTGCCTTCTTGCCCATGCAGCAGAATTCTACGACTCGAAGCTAGGTTCAATGACAAACGAAACAACGTTAGTAACAACAGCAACGTAGGAAACACGGAGAAATCTACCGCGCGTCTCACCTGCACGGCCGTCAAGAACACAATCACCGAAGCCGTAATCGAGGCTGCCAGCAGGATATCCAACACCACGCTTGGTACCGGAATGATCATTACGAAGACCATACTGATCGCGGCCACGGGCAGCATCAACGTTTGCAGCTTCGCCATCTGAAAACTGGTCTCTTTCTTCGCAGCTATCTCACTCACATCCCACCTCCAAAATGACGCATCTCAATCATTCCGATTGTTTCTAGATTGCCGCTTCGATTGAACCCTTCCGCGCTTTGCTGGGTTCGTTGTTCCTTCTCTTGTGCATGACGGTCACGACGCACACGCTCCTCGACTTTCTGTCGATAGAGGTAGGCAAGAATTCCGGCAACAACCGCATAGAGCTCAAACGGAATCGATTGACCAGGCTCTACCATCTTGTACAAACTCCGCGCCAGGGGCGGGTTTTCAATGATCGGAACACCAGCCCACCTCGCCTCTTCGCGAATCTCTGCGGCTAGCAGATCGCGGCCCTTGGCCAACACTGTTGGCGCTGACATCGTCTCGAAGCTGAACTCCAGCGCCACTGCATAGTGTGTAGGATTCGTAATTACCACGCTGGCGCGAGACATATCTGCCTTCACCTTGCGTTTGCGCATCGCTCGTTGAATCTGCCGGATCTTCGCCTTGATCTGAGGATTACCCATCGCGTCCCGCATCTCTTCGCGCAACTCCTGCTTACTCATCTTCAACCGCTGATTCCAGCTCCTCCACTCGATTGCGTAATCCAAACCTGACCAGACCAACGTCACCCAGGCTGCATCAAGTGCCAGCCCATACGCAGCCGAGAAAGTCGCCGGTAGTCTCATCAGACTCATCACTGGCATCGGGATTATCAGCGTCTTCAGTGCTCCCCATCCCAACACAACCATTACCGCCGCTGGCACAAGAGACTTCACTAGGCGAGTCGCCGACCGCAAGCTAAATAAGTTGCTAAAATTTGTGACCGGATTCAACTTCGAAAACTTTAGCTCCAGTGCACTAGGATGAATTTGCAGCCCACCGCTCTGTGCGACTCCCGAGAGCAGCGCACCAGCAAAGGCTGCCGCCATCACCAAACCAACTGGGAGCAGCGCAGGTAAAAGAATTTGTCGCACTGCTCCAATAAAAAGTTGTTCACCATTTTGTCCGTTCACGCCGCTAACTCCTGTCGAGGCCGAACGCAGACTCTCGACATACACCTTGCCCCAACTGGACACAAATCCATTCGAGATAGCTCCGATCGTCATGACTCCACCCATCATCGCCATTGCAGACAACAGCTCACGACTGCGAACGCTGTCACCCTTCTCCTTCGCCTTCTTCTTGCGCAGTGGAGTAGCCTGCTCCGTTCCCTTATCGGCCATAGATCTCACCTGTCATAAATACTGCAGCCAGTAATAAGAAGGTGATTTGCAAATTTCTACATACTCGCCATGCAAACGCAGTAACTGTCATGCCCGCACCAGCAGTTTTGCGGCGGCGTCCAACAGCGCCGTGAAATGTCGTTCAATCCAGCCTGGCCATACCGCCAAACTCGCAATCAACACTACATACGACGCCATCGTCTTGAGGGGGATACTCACCACAATCGAGGGCAGCTGTGGAGACAAACGTGCCACCAAGGCAATCGTCACCTCTACCGCCAGCGCAGCAGCCATCACCGGAGCAGCAAGCTGTATCCCGGCCAGAAAAATTCCACTCGCCATCATCGCCATCGCCACACCGGTCTTCGCCTGAATTACCGCTTGTCCTATCGGAACTGAAGAAAAGCTTCGTATCAATGCAGCCAGCAGGCTCCTGTCCAGCCCTGATCCAATGATCACAAGTACACCCAACCAACTCAGCATCTGTCCTAGGACTGCCGTCTCGATCATCGAGTTTGGGTCCAGCAGATTCACGAGCGAAAAGCTGAACTGGAGCCCAAAGAGTGTCCCTGCAAATGTCAGTGCCTCATTCAACAACATCAGGGATAGCCCGAACAGTAACCCGACTCCAAGCTCCCCGAGTAGCGCCCTCCCATCGAGAACTGCCCGTGCCCCCGGAACCGTTGCCACCGCGGGAGCAAGTAAGACTGTCATCGCGAATACGAAGCCAGCCTTGATCCTTGGGGCTATCGCCGACGACGAGAACACTGGAGCGAATACCAAAAGTCCGCTCAGCCGGACCATCACCAAGATTGCTGCAGTGAGGTATTGCGGCCATTCCGTAATCAACCCAGTCACTTCGTGATCCATACTGCCCCTATCCCAGGTACTTGTGAAGGTGAGTAAACATATGTACCGTGAAGCCGACAAGCCGATGCACCATCCAGGGCAGCACTGCAACGGTAACAACGAACACCACGACCAACCGTGGCACTGCCGTCAGCGTCTGCTCCTGAACACTAGTCAAAGTTTGAATCAGGCTGACCACGAGGCTCACCAAACATGCAGTCACAAGCAGCGGCGAACTGAGAAGCATCGCCTCCATCAACAACTTCCGCATAATCTCCACTGTCTGGTCTGGTCCCATCACCACTCCAATTTTCTGAAAATCCCTATCCTAAAAACTTTTGATCAACTGGTCTGCCAACAGACTCCACCCATCGACCATTACGAAGAGCAGAATCTTGAGAGGTGTCGAAATCACCACCGGCGGTAGTTGCATCATGCCAATCGATGTCGTAATACTCGCTACTACCAGATCGACCAGGAGAAACGGGAGAAACAAGATCGCACCGATCTGAAACCCAGCCTTCAACTCGCTCAGTATGTACGCGGGCACCACAACTTGAATTGGTAAATCTTCCCTCTTGTTTGGCCGCGCAGCCATTCCGGCCGACGCAAAAATTGCGAGATCTTTCTCACGGGCATAGTGCAGCATGTATCGCTTCACCGGTTCGACGCCAAGGTCCAGAGCCTGTTCTCCAGTAATCGTTCCGGCGCTATAAGGAGTAAGTGCTGTTCGCTCCACGTCTAAGAGCACCGGTTGCATCAAAAACCAGGTCATCATCAGCGCCAGGCCCATCAAAATCTGATTCGACGGTGCAGTCTGCGTTCCCAGCGCCTGTCGCAGAAAGTGAAACACCACCAGCAACCGCACCATCGGAGTCATTGACAACAAGAGCGCGGGCAGCAAAGTCAGGAACGTAAGGCCGAATACAATCGCCCAAGGCACACTCTTTGTTCCCAATAATTCGGACGCGATCGAACTGTTTTTCGCTCCCGCAGCGTTACCCAAAGGAGCCACGGTTGCCCCCAAATGCGATTTTGCTCCAGATCTGCCTCCGCCTGTCATAGTTGACTCATCTCCTGTAGCAGAGTTTCTTGCTGATCGTTTTACCCAGAACGATTCAGGCGCGATCACCACTGCCTCCATGGTCGTACTCATCGTCTGGGCATGAGCCACGGTCGGATGCATCACCAGTGCACCCAAGACCCACACGAGCCATGCCAATCGAAGCCTTATCTGCACGGCGCATCCAGACCGGTTGCCCGTGTGTCCAGCGACATCTCGGTCGTCAAGCGCACAATAGTCTCTATGCTGTCCACCCCTCCTCCAACTAGAAAACTCTCCCCAGCACAAGTCACCAACATTAGTTGCCTCTTCCCACCAAGCGGCAGCAATTCAACCAATCGCAACTGCCTCTGTGTTGTCTCGCGTTGACCTCGCCAGGCGCTGAGCAACTTCAGAATCCAATCCGCCAACCCATGCACTCCGGACGATGCGGTCAATACCGTTTCGTTTAAACCTGCCGAACCCTGCAAATGCCGCATGCAGCACTCCTCACAATCTTTATTTACCGGATGAAACTCTCGTAATGGTGGCCAGCTCAAGCCTCCGATTTATAAGCGAGCTTCTACCCCAACCTAGTCAATCGGAATGCCATTCGCTGTTCTAAAATCTCAAACTCGCTCCATCCAACCTGAATCTGGCCAATCATCAAGGGCACATCCTCTGTATCTGGCGAGAGGCTCTCAATCACCTGGCCTTCTTTCAGCGAAAGCAGGTGCCGCACTTTGAAGTGATTCAGCCTCACTCCTACTCTTAGCGTCACTCGCAACTGCGCCAACCTCTCCCAAGCTGGATGCTCCTCGATGCGCGGCATCCAAGGCAAAACTGGAGTTATTTTTCCCACATCCAAGCCCGTTGCTTTTCTACCGTCTCCGCTGAGCGTCTCCAACTCAGTCCCCGTCATAGTGCCTCAATTCCCTGCTCATTCCATGAACGAGTCAGACCCGCATGTTAGCGTTGCACTAGAAAATCAGTGAAGAACACATCCATCACCTTCAAATCAGCGTTATGTTCAGCAAATGCCTTTTTTAAGTCCGCCTTCAAATGTTCTTTACCATCAGCAGCGAGCAAACCGTCTGCAGTCTGGCGGCCAAGCACCATTAGCGTGATATCGCGCACAGAGGCCACAGCATCACTCGCGGCCTTGTCTTCCTTGAGTTTTTCTTCTTTCGCTTTGGCGTCCTTTCCTTCTTCAACATCAGCTACACGCAACGTTAAGGCCACGCGCAAGTAGGAGCTGCCTCCAGGATCCGCCAGATTCACTAAGACGGGTTCAAGTGCCATAGCATGGGTTGCACGGGGCCCAACTGCCTCCGTCTTGTGCGCACCTCCCTGAAGTGTCAATCGACCTGTCCGCGCAAGGCAGTATGCGGCGGTGCCAATTCCCAGGGTGGAAATCAGCACACCGACGACTATGGCAATGAATAAAGGGACGATAGGAAACTTGGCGGCATCGGGAGGAGGAGCAGAAGAGACGCTAGGAGGGGCCGCAGCAGAAGTACCAGCGAGAATTGTAGGAGAAGTAGCCATAATGGCATAAGAGAATGCAAGCGGGGGGCCAAGACGCCATCTCCGAATATTAGTGAATCTTCAGGATCGACAGCCGAAGGAGCTGCCGCTAGCCGTTGCCTCATCGCGCGGGGGCTCGCAAAGCAAATGGGGCGGCCAACCGGTGGGATCGATCCACTGATCCCATACCCGTCAAGCCGCCCTGCCAGTTCAAACACACTACCGAATCATTCCAATTACATCCTGCGAGATCGTGTCGAAGGTCGTCACCGTCTTCGAGTTCGCTTCGAACGCTCTCTGCGCAACGATGAGATTGGAAAACTCTGTCGAAATATTGACATTCGACTGCTCCAGCGCGCTATCGTCCACAATACCTCGACCTCCAGTACCGGCCACGCCGGCAACCGCCTGCCCCGAGGCGCCGGTCGTCTGAAAGTTATTTCCTCCTACCGAAACCAATCCCTGTACGTTGGCAACATTCGCCACCGCAACTTGGGCTATCGTTTGAGTATTGCCGTTGCTGAACTGTGCTTGAATCACTCCGCTAGGGTCCACGATGAATCCCGTATAGTTCCCGCTCGGAAAGCCATCATTAGTTTGTGCTCCATTGCTATTCGCAGAGGCCAACTGGCTAATCAGCGAGCTTGTCCCGCCACCATTCAGGTTCCAGTTGAAGCTGAGATTGCTGGCTCCATCCGCTAACCCCGTAAACGAAATCGGACCAGGAACTGTACTCGCCGGACCAAGGTTTGTCCAGACAACCTGATTGGCTCCTCCGTTATCGGTAGTAGTTGACCCTGGTATTGTGCCCCAAACCGGAGCTGCACCTCCGGTAGTGCCGGTACCTGAGATAGAGGTCACCTTCTCCACATTGCCGTTCGAATCAACGACAGTACTTCCGACCGTAACCGCAGTAGAAGTTGGCCAGGTCGGCGCCGTCGGCGGAATGAGATTGCCGGATGTATCAAAGCTTAGAGTGCCAGTGGCATTCGCGGATCCGGCGGCATCGCCAGCGGGCAGTGCCACAGCGTAGCTCCATGTGTTCGTACCGGTCTTGTCATAGGTAATTGTTGCCTGATGGCTCTGACCAAGCGAATCAAAGAGCTTCACCGGCGTCGTAAAGGTTGTGCCTATTGTAGCTCCCGAGTTCAGGTTTGCAGTCACCGAAATATTCTGCGTTGCTTGAGCACCTTCGGTAGCGCCCACCGGAAGCGTGATCGGCTGCGGATTAGTGTTCGTGTTCACCACGCCGGCTGTCGCTGGGTAGCCCAGCACGAACTGACCGTCCTGCGTAGTCAAACTTCCGTTGTTGGCCACGGTGAAGTTACCCGCCCTGGTCAAGGACTGCTGACCGTTCTGCTCCACCAGAAAAAAGCCATTACCATCCAGAGCCATATCGCTTGAATTCCCATTGGCATCCGGCAGAAGCGTTCCCTCACTGAAGTCAGTAGTCGTCGCTCCAACCTTCGTTCCTGACCCCGCCTGAATTGGATCGCCCGATCCGGACTGTCCGATCTGCTGGTAGAACAAATCTTCAAAGGACGTGTTCTGGCCTTTGTACGCGGTAGTGTTGAGGTTTGCCAGATTATTGCCAATCGTGTTCAACGCGGTAGAATCGGCATCCAGTCCCGACAGTGCTATCGAAAAATTTCCCATCGTCGTTCTCCTTGGTCTTTCCTAGTTACAATTCCTTTGTTGACGTCCACCGATAAGTCGACTCAAGCCGGCGGTCTTCGAAGTAAGGGTTAGCCGTCGGCTAATTCGACGCGGAGCCACCCCACATAGCATTCTGATTCGCGGTGGACTGCGCGCTTGATAACGGGTTTACAGCCGCTGCCTCCTTCGCTTTCGCCACAGCATCCGCATTCGATCCAGAGCCGGTTGGAGCAGAACTCGACCCAGAGCCAGATCCGGACCCCGATCCAGAAGACGTGGGCGCCGATGCAACCGTGGAACCGGGGTTGACTGTGAGGTCAATGTCATTCAGCAACGCGACTTGATCTCCAGCTCCCAGCTGCGTGGTCTGATTCAGCTGAATCAACTGCTGGAGGCTGTTTACCTGGGTCAATTGCGTAATGTACTGGTTTGGATCTGTCGGCTGCGTTGGATCCTGGTTTTTCAACTCACTCACCAGCAAGGTAAGAAAGTCGTTCGCCGTAATGTCCGTCGAGTCGCTCGCGGAACTGGCCGCACCGGTGGTGCTAGTGTTTGACGTACCATTGGTCGATGGGGTTGAAGTCTTCGGCGCTGCTTGTGTACCTTGTGCGGCCGCACGTCGTGGAGTTAGTGCAGACGCAACCGATCTTGCCGCTGACGTTCCTGACGCTCCTATTGAATTGAGTTGTGATAAATCCATCGTTCGATCTCCTCTTTCATTTGCCTCTAAAGTCCATCTCTGGCTGCCTCAAGCCCGAATGCTTAGCCAGCTTCCTCCGCCCACATATGTCGCGAGCGGTAACGCTCCATTCTCATCAAATACATTTAAATTCTCATGACTCGCGACTTCGTCAGCTCCATCCAAGAACGTTTCAGTGACGCCTTTATGATCCCTTCTTCCGTCATCACCTCCATATTGCGTCTGTCCACTGCTTCCACTGTCCGTACCCGCTGCGGATCCGCGCGACTCGATCGCTGTCGCATGAACAACTACCGTATTCACCGTTACCTTCTCCGCCTGCAAATAGGCCGTCAATGAAGGTAGCTCGCGATGTAACATCTCCTCTCCGGTCGTGGACGACGCAGACACCGACGCATTTACGGCGCCATTGTCGGTCATCTCCGCACGGACCTTTAACCAACCGTGTGTTCCGTTCTGAATGCCCACCTCGAGGGCTGTTGGCGTGGCGATCAACATCTGTGGCAGATTGTCGTGTGAACCACCAACGCTGCCAGAACTGCCCTGCTCTCCCATCTGGGAGTCTGCAACATGGCCGCCAGTCTCACCAGGCACCCCCAACTTCATCACAGCCGCATCAGCTGACACATGCCCAGGGACCACCATCTCGGATCCGACTGCCCCGTTACCCGCCATCGCATGGGCCGCGGTTACAGCAAAGCCCGACATATTTTCCAGCCGCCAGTCGCTGCCACCATTAGCAGGCGTCCCTGTCGGCAGCAACTTCTCCACTCCAACACCACGCTTCGCAGATTCCGACGCGTCGATCACAGCAGGAGAAACAGTCTCGACGTCGGCTCCGGGCGAGACTTTTCCAGAGATATCTTTTTGAACCAAGTTATCCTTCGTCGGAATTATCTCCGCAAGAAAGCCCTTCCCCACCAGGGAAACACCACCGGAGTTTCCGTCTGGTGTGCTGCTTGGTTCAGCTTTGGGTACGGTACTCGCGGCAACAGCTGGCGTTATGGGAGCCTCAATCGTATGCTTCATACTGAAGTGATCTGAACCTTGCACCACTGTAGTTGCAGCAGGTCCAGCCGTTACTGCAACCGGATGCGGTGCGACCGCGACGCTTTGCATGAGCAGTGGCGCCACTTTGCCTGGCGAACTTTTTGCATTTTTCTCGGTTGAAAGAGTCTCCGATGTTGAAGCGGTCTTCGTCGCTTCCGTCTGAACCAGAATCTCTCCACGTGGTGATACCAGTCGATCCTCAGCATTCACCCGTGACAAGAAAGCATCGTTCTTGAAACTAGATTCTTTCTCATTTTGAGGTACTGAGCTGCCTTCAGGCATCGGCTCCGCATCTACGGAAGACTGAACGTCCTCTATCTCAGAATCCTCAGACATATTCTTAGCATGAGACCTTAGTACTGGCGCTTTGTGCTGGGGGACGATTTTCCCGCTGGCCGGTTCTCCTGCCGTATCGGCGTGTTCTAGCCCCACTCCTGATGCAATCGCCTTTCCCTTAACTTCAGACAACACAGCAAAGGCCTTATTCGCAGTTTTCGCAAGTGTCTCCTCCTTCGAGCTTTGCAATACAGTTGACACATGCCCCGAATGTTCATCCTGAGATATTTTGACAGTGCCGCCTAAACGCTCATCGAGACTCTTTGCGAAGGAAGCACCATCTGCCGCCTCTCGATCGGTGCTAGCTGGACGCACGCTGGTCTGATCCGCTCCGATCTCCATCAGTATTGCCGTGCTTATCATCATTGTTCCTCGCATCTCCAGCAGTGAGTCTGTTTGCACGACGCAGTCCAAATTCTCAATAAAATCCATTAGGAGGTTTTCATCTCCCGTCGTCACGTGTCTTCTCCTTCGCATCTTTCCAGCGACGTCGCGCCAGAAACCGATCATCGGAAGCAGCCTGTGTCTGTCGCCCTTCTTCGATTTTTATCCGTGAGGCAATCTCATCGAACACATGTTGCATCTGCTCTCTCTTCAAACGACTTGCCATATAAAGTTGCCTGGCAGCGTCATCTGACTGCTCGCGCTCCTGACGAACCAGTTCCAGACGCTGCCGTCGCCACCACGTGGTCTCCTGTTGGGTCTCGGAGATCATCCACCCAACACCATCCCCGATCGCCAACGCTTTACGCCCATCGATCCGAACTGACTCCGCAATATGCTGAACTGCAACAATCACCAGCTCGGCCTCTCGAACCTCTGCCGTCGTCCGTTGCAGTT
Organism: Tunturiibacter lichenicola; assembly: GCF_051013355.1. Taxonomy (GTDB): domain Bacteria; phylum Acidobacteriota; class Terriglobia; order Terriglobales; family Acidobacteriaceae; genus Edaphobacter; species Edaphobacter lichenicola_F. The sequence goes on from NZ_CP132944.1 coordinate 5,356,108, forward strand.
CAGCCGAATGCATTCCTTCGACCGCCTCATACAAACCCACCAGCCGCCGCAACATATTGAGTCGTTGTCGCATCGCTATAACTCCAACGCATTCAGCCGTGCAACACTTTCATGCATCGTCGGGTGCTCGTCGCTGCCCTGTTGAAGGAACTCACGCAGCAAAGGCATCGCTCCCATCGCGCGATCCACGTCTTCATCAGTCCCGGCCTTATATGCGCCGATGCGAATCAGGTCCTCCGATCGCGCATGAGCAGCCAACAATCTTCGCACCGTCATCGCCTGTACGCGATGTTCGGGTTGAATAACCGCAGGCATCAACCGGCTCAGCGAATCGAGTACATTCACCGGCGGATACCATCCGCCGGAAGCCATCGCACGCGACAGGACCACATGCCCATCCAGCAGTGACCGCACAGCATCTACGATGGGATCCTGCTGATCATCGCCTTCCATCAGCACGGTATAGAACGCTGTAATGCTCCCGTTGTGAAAGTTACCTGCCCGCTCTACCAGCTTTGCCAACCGGGAAAAGACTGACGGCGTATACCCTTTGCTCGCAGGAGGCTCACCCGCAGCTAATCCAAGCTCTCGTGCCGCCATCGCGTATCGAGTCAACGAATCCAGAACCAATAAAACATGCTTCCCTTGAGCCGCGTAAAATTCAGCAACCGATGTCGCTGCTGCTGCCGCCTGCATCCTCAGCAATGGGCTCTGGTCAGACGTGGACACCAACACAACCGACCGTTTGCGGCCCTCTTCGCCTAGAGAATCCTCAACAAACTCTCTCACCTCACGTCCACGTTCTCCGACAAGTCCCACTACAGTCAGATCTGCCGCCGTGTTACGTGTCATCATCCCAATCAAAGTACTCTTGCCGACGCCCGAGCCACCGAAGATGCCCACTCGCTGCCCACGCCCCACCGTGAGCAGCGCATCCAACACACGAAGTCCCGTCTGCAATGGCTCTCTGATCGGCTCGCGTTGCATTGGATCTGGGACCGTCCCATCGAGCGACCACATTTGCCCCACTCGCGGCGCAGGCAGGCCATCGAGCGGTGCACCCAAAGCATCAAGAATCCTTCCTTCCATCTCCTTACAGACGGCGATCCTTGGTCTCACACCCATTGCCAGCACGGCATCGCCATAACGGATCCCTTGAGTCTCTTTCAGCGGCATTGCCAGCAAACGCCTGCCACGAAACCCAATCACCTCGGCTAAGTGCCTGAGTCCTTCACTGTCTACGATCTCGCAACATTCCCCAACCGAACACACCGGGCCCTCAGCCTCCACCGTTTGTCCATTGGCCTCTACAACGCGTCCGCTCCAGCGCCACGCGGGGCGGTTCGTCAGCTGCGCCATGTAAGGAGCGAGGCTACTTTCAGCCGTCACAGTCTCTTCCCTAGCCTCACCCTTCATGCCGGCCTCCGTTGCATTAAATCAAAGAACCCGCGTTCAATCTCCTCCAGCTGTGCACTCACACCTAGCTCAATCTTGCCGACATTTGTGTCTAGCACGCACTCGCCCGAGCCTAACCTTTCATCTGCCAGCAACTCGAGCGAGGGGCCGTGATTCTCCACAAACACTTGGCGCCAGGTCTGCAATTCGCTTGTAGGTACTCGCAACACCGCTGTGCTGTCCTCCGCAAGCTTTTCCAGTGCTACCCTCACCACGCCGGTGAGCAACAGTGGGTCAAGCTGCGCCTCACGATGCAACACACGTTTCGCGACCGCCAAGGCCAGTTTCACAACCTCACCCTCGACTTCTGCAAAATACTGCGAACGCTGGTCATGGAACTCCTCGCCGATCTTCAAAACGAGTGCTCGCTCTTTGGCGATTCTCTCCTCTAACTCCGATTCCCACTCGCGACGGGCCTCAGCCTTAGCCTCACTGCGCTCCATCTCTACTCGCGAAGAAGTTTGTTCCGTCTGCGACCGGAACCTCTCCTCGAGTGTCGCCAGTTCCTCTTTTAACAGCAACTCCGGGTTTCTTGATTCACTATCCAACTTGGCATTACCATCTACATTTTCTGGCTGATTCAGCGGATAAAACTCTAACTTCGATACGTCCCTTACATCCACTACCATCAGCCGTGCGGGTGTCTGGCTCGCATCACTAAGATCGGTAGTAACAGCCTCCGCATTCTCAAATTGCGAGATCATCATCGACCTCCATCTTCAAAATCATTTTTCCTTCGCTCTCAAGCTGCCGTGCCAACGCCAATAGCTCTTGCTGTGCCGCACCCACATCCCGCATCCGTACCGGCCCCATCACCTCCATATCCTCCTTTAGCATCTCGACCGCGCGCGAACTCATCGCTTTGAAGAGGTGAGCCTTCACGTTGTCCTTGCCCCCCTTCAACGCCATCGCTAGCACCTTTTTGTCGGCCGCGCTAACAAACTCGCGAATGCTCTCCGCAGGTACGGTCAACAGATCTTCGAACACGAACATCAGCTCTCGTATTCCGATCGCGACCTTGGGTTCGCTTTGTTCAATCTCCTCAAGAATTCCACGGCTATCGCCCTGGTCCAGACGATTCAGCAACTCGGCCACCGCCCTGAAGCCCGAGTATGATTTTCTTCCGCTAGAACCCATCTTCTCCATCCGTTTATGGAGCGTCATTGCCACAGTCTGTGCCATCTCGGGTGAAAACTGTCGCATCTCAGCCAATCGCCGCACCACATCGACTCGCATCGCTCCCTGCAGGTTCATCAGCACCGTTGAAGCACGCTTTGCATCGAGATGTGCTAGAACAAGTGCTACGGTTTGAGAGTGTTCATTCTCCAGAAACTTGCTCAAATGTTGGGCATCCATGTTCTGAAGCATCGCCATGTCACCATTTGTGCGTTCGCGGATTCTCTTCACCTGCAGCAAAAGCTCCTCAGCCCGCGAAGCACCAAAGGCCTCGGTAAGTAACTTCAGCGCGTACTCCGGCCCCCCGCGTACCATGTACTGCTGGGTCTCCAGTAGCCCGTAAAACTCGGTCAGCACCTGTGTCAGCTGCGATGCCGGAACATCTCCGAGCCGTGTAATTTCTTCCGTCACCCGCCGCACATCATTCTCCGATAAGCTTTGAAATAGCTTCTTCGCCAGTTCATCTCCTATCGCTACCATCAGGATCGCGGCTTTTCGCAGCCCTGGAATATCTGCTGGCACAAACCCTGCCTCCGACGGCAACAAGAACGGATTCTGCCGTATCGACTCTGCTTCCGAAAACTGCACTGATGCACCCATTACACCTTCTCCTCAGACGTCCCAATCCATGCTTCGATCAAACGAGTACTCTGGGCAGGCTCCCGTCGAATGTGTTCGGACACCTGATCAAAGATTCCTTGCTGCAGCTGGTAGGTCTTGTTCTTCGACCTTGTGAGGAGCGCGTCACTGCCAGGTTCGCTCTCCGACGGGAACAGCTGTTCGTCACCGGGAGCAAGAACCTCAACATGAGGCGTCCTGGATTCCAATAACATCGGCTCACGCAGTGTCGCTGTCACCTCACGCGCCACTGGCCGCAACACGAACAGCACAAGTAGCACGCCACAGATTCCAATTACCGCTGTGCGCATCAAGCCCGGCTGTGTGTGCAGGAGCCCTAGTATCTGCTCCATCAACCGATCCATCGTTGGGGCTTTCACTTCGGGGGTGTTTGTGCTGAAACTCACGTTCTGCATCACGACCTGATCACCGCGACGCGAATCGTAGCCTACCGCTGCCTGCGCAAGTTCCTCAAGCCTATGCATCTCCTCTGCACTTCGCGGCTTCCATACGACATGCTCGAACTTACCAGTGCCCTCAGTCACGCTACGGTCATTCACGACTACCGCAGCCGAGACGCGTCGCACCCGTCCTGGTCCTTGTTCCTCATGGACCAGGTGTTTTGTAACTCCGTAAGTCCCATTTTCCTGATGCATGCTCTGTCCCAATCCAGTGCCTTGCTGGGGATACACTGGCAAGGCCTGTTTTTGCAACAACGGTGGAGTCCCTGGTGCAGCAGCAGCCTGCGAACCCGCTACAGCACCCTCTGGAGCAGCTCCCGGCGAATTACTTGCCGTCCCTGGAACCCCAGATGGCACCCCGCGCCCTGCCGACACCTGTTCACTTTTTTGCATACTCAGCGTTGCTACTTCAGTCGGGTCATAGACTTCATCAGTCCGTTCTTCACTGCCCTCGTCATAGCTCACATTTACTGTAGCCCGCACATTGTCACGCCCGGCTAGCGGTTCCAGCATAGCTACCAGCTTCGTCGCCATCGCCTCCTCTGCATCAGCTTCCGCAGCATTGCTTGAACGCTGCTTGAAGTTCACCCTCCCATCCGCGTCTACCAGGGTTACCTGGTCGACGCTCAAGTTCTCGACCGATCCCGCGACCAAACTGCGAATCGCGTCGCCTTGCTCTGGGTCGATGGATGATCTCTTCAGCTTTAGCACCACCGAGGCCTTTGCAGTCTTCTCCTCCGCCGCAAACAGCGATGGCTGTGGCAATACCAGATGGACTCGAGCCGATTTCACCACGCCCAGCGTTCCAATCGTGTGCTCGAGTTCTCCCTCCAAAGCCCGCTGATAGTTGACGCGCTCATCAAATTCACTGCCTACCCAGTTTGGCTTGTCAAACAGCTCAAATCCCAATCGACCTGTTTGAGGCATTCCTTTTGCAGCGACCTCCATTCGAGCTTTATCCAACATGTCTGCCGGAACCTGCAGTCCCGCGCCATCGGCTGTCGTCTGGTATGGAATACCGGCTGTAGCAAGCTCCTGCGAGACCTGTTGCACATCCTTTCCGTCAAGTCCACTAAACAGCACGCGCCAATCAGGCCGTCCAGCAAACCAGAGCATCGCAGTGCACACAGCAGCTACAAAAACTGCCGACGCCATCAACCATGTGCGCTTTCCAGCCGGCATCGCCATCAGCCGATCGCGAAATGCCGACGCCATCGCCTTCGCTTTCCCTAACGGTCCATCAGCCGCATTGATGCTGGTCTGCTCCGTCTTTTGAATTCCCGCCTCGCTAACCTGCTCCGTATCTGCCATCTCACCCAGCGTCTCTCTGAACCCAAGTTCTTAGAACTGCATTCCCATCATCTGCTGATATGCGCCCACTGCTTTATTGCGCACTTGCAACGCCAACTCAAACGCCATACTTGCTTTTTGCGACGCGATCAGCGCGTCATGCACCTCGACGCCCGAACCGTTCAGCAACCCAGTCACAGCATCGGATGCCTTTTGATCCAGTGTGCTCGTCTCCTTCACCATCGACTGCAAAACTCCCGCAAACGGAACACTACCCGAGCCCCCCGCATTTGAAGCAGCAACGCCCGCGTCACTTAGGAAGCCATCATCAAGACCTCCAATATTGATCCCACTCATCACCGGCGAAACACCAGCCAATCCGATCACGGCCCCTCCTCTACGTCGTTGAATGTTCTTACGTCATACCGCACCGCTTTACTTCAAAAGATCTAGGGAAGAATTGAACATACCCTTCTCTGCCGTAATTGCCGAGGCATTCATCCCATAGGATCGTGTCGCCCCCATCAGATCCACCATCTCTGTTAGTGGGTTGATATCCGGATACGCCACGAACCCATCGGGCCCGGCATCCGGATGCTGCGGGTCATACCGCTGCAACGGCTTACTAGCATCGGCAATCACACTGGTCACCTCAACTCCACCAGGAGTTGGGCTGGCTACAGTTAGGCCGTTGCTCATCCCGGTTCCCATTCCCCCAGCAAAAACGTTGTTGAATCCAAAGTTCTGGCCAGTACCACTATTGATCTGATTAGTCATGGAATCCTGAAAAGTCCCGCCGCCTTGGGCCTCGAACACTACATGGTGCCGCTGATATGGTCCACCCTCCGGCGTCCGTGTCGTTTCAGCGTTAGCCATATTGGAAGCCACTACCTCGGCCCGTACTCGTTCGGCCTTCAACGCCGAACCACTCACATCCATCACTCCAAAAATATTCATGGCCTACTTCGAATCCATATGAATTGCACTCATCACAGTTGAAAAATCACCCTTCAAGAGCTGTGTCCCAAGCTTGAACTGCATCTGCGCCTTAGCCAGTTGCAGTCCCTCACGATCCATCGACACATTGTTCCCGTCCGGCCTCGCCACCAAACCATCCACATCTTGCACTGCCGCCTGCGACCCTGCCAGACCCTCTGCACCAGCGCTGTCTTTCAACTGCCGTGCAAACTCCTGGTCAAAATCGAACCCTTGCGCCTTGTACCCAGGAGTATCGACGTTAGCCATATTGCTGGCGGTTATTTGCATCTGTTGGCTCGTCAGGTCGAGATACCTACCCAACGCATCGTCCATCCCGGAACTTATCTGCATAGCCTGCACCTCCACGCCTGTACGTATGCAGTCCTGCTACCAAACAAAAGCGCTCTCAAATGAGAGCGCTCTTATCAACTTCTAACTACGTTCTATACGAATCTATCCGCGAGTGGCTCGCCGAAAACGAATCTCCTCTGCATTAATCTCCATTCTGTCTCCAGCCAGGATCGCACCGCGCTCAAGCACATGCATAAGCTCTCGTACGTTCCCTGGCCAGGTGTGCTCGTAGAGCTTCGCCTCTGCTTGCTTCATCAACCGTTTCCGTGGCATCTCCTCACCCATCTGCTCTAAAAAGTGCTCTGCAAGTAAACCCACATCTTCCATCCTCTCCCGCAGCGCAGGAACCTCTACTGGAAATACGGCTAGGCGATGATAGAGGTCCAGCCTGAAGGTCCGTTCTGCTCCAACGCTTGTGGCGAGCTTCTCAAGCGGTTGATGCGTCGCAGCAATAACCCTCACATCCACGCGTATCGTTTCGTTATCGCCAACTCTCTGCAACTCGCCGCACTCCAAAAAGCGAAGCATCTTTGCTTGCAGTGCCATTGGCATCTCGCCAATCTCATCGAGAAACAGCGTTCCTCCATGCGCGGCTTCGATTCGACCAGTTCTCGACTGCACCGCTCCCGTAAACGCGCCACGAGTATGTCCAAACAGTTCGGCCTCAAGAAGAGCTTCAGGAATCGCTGCACAATTCAAGACAGCAAACGGTTTACTCACCCGGCTGCTCAGTCTGTGCAACGCTCGCGCAACCACCTCCTTACCGGTTCCTGTCTCACCTTCAATCAATACAGTCGTCGACCGCGGCGCAACCAGTCGAATCAGCCGGGTCAACTCTCGCATCGGCTCGCTTGTCCCGATCATCTCCGGGAGCAGATTCTCAGGGGGTGCAACGGGACGGACTACCTCATCCCTTCCCAATAAAACTGACAGCGCCTGTCGAGCCGAATCGAAGCGGGCATCTTCATCTCGGCTCCGCACCTCCTTCTGATCAGCATCCCTCCAAGCCGGAACAGTGGCCCGCACAGGCACTCGTACGCTAGCCCCGTTCCCAACACCCCCCTCTGCAGTCGGGACCGAAATCGGAGCGGCTGCCCATGCTACGGTATCCGTCACCGGATTTTGCGCCTCACGTAGCGCGTGTAGCAGTTCATTGCGTCTAGGACTCCGCGCTCCCCCATCCGCACCACCATCCACTCTCAGCAGCTCCATCGCCGGGTACATCATCCGAATCACGCTTGCAAATTCTCCCACTTCAAGGTCAGGCAGCCAGCTATCCACCAGCAATGCCTCAGACCGAGAGTCCTCCAGCTGCGCCATGGCTTCAGCTCCTCCGCCAGCCTCACGAACCTGCCATCGCAATCCCGTCAAGGATGTCCGCAGTCTCTGCCTTAACCCTGAATCTGCGCTCGCGAGCACAACTGTTCGCGTCGCCGCCGCTTCAACCGAATCTGTGCCTGACATTGCATCTCGTCCAATGTTCATCGCTTCACCATCTCCTCTTCTTTCTCCGCCTTCGCCCCTTGCAACATCGCCCGTATGGTACCGACCCTCTGATTCAACCTGCCGCACTCCTGCAATGCCTCACGAATTGCTACCTGCATGGCATTTGGCTCGTCGATCATCTCCCCCAACGCCAACTTGCACTGCAATACGGTCAAAGGCTGACAAAGACTGTGCAGTGCAATATCGAGGCGCTCCACCAAATCTGCTTGTGTCGTCTGTTCCGAAATTCTACGCACCGGCAAAAGCCATGCTTTCTGGACGCACACCAACCCGTGCCACTGTCTTACGTCCGACACTCATCCGATAGCCCTCGCCACGAACGGTCTCGATCACAGAGGCTCCTAATTCACTGTCCGCGCCCGCCACTGCCAGTTTCCTTCGAAGATAGTTGACATAGACGTCTACTACATTGGTGCCAGCATCCGGAGACATCTGCCAAACGTCGCGCAGCAACTCACTCCGGCTGCAGCACTGGCCCCGCCGCATGAGTAAGAACTCGAGCAGGCTAAACTCCTTTACGGTGAGCTCTATTGACTGACCGTTTCGCGTTACCTTCCGTTCCATTCGATTCAGCTCGACGTCGCCGTGCCTCAGCACCGGATCGGCGAACTGTTCGCGACGTCGCAGGAGCGCTCGGCATCGTGCAGTCAGTTCATGAAAGCTAAAGGGTTTGAGCAGGCAATCATCTGCTCCGAGGTTCAGGCATTTAACCCGCTCCTCTACTTGGCTGCGCCCGGTAAGCACGAGCACGGCAGTCTCATCGAACCGCCCATGCATCTCAGCCAACACCTCGGTTCCATCCTTCCGAGGCAAGCTCAGGTCAAGCACGATCAAGTCAGGGCGATGCTCCTCAGCATACCGCAGGCCGGATTCTCCATCTCCAACCCACTCCACCTCATGACCTTCCAGCTTCAAACCCTTTTGAAGAAATAATCCCAACGCAGCATCATCTTCAACAATCAGAACTCGCATTTAATTCTCCCAAGGCGCCACTTCAAGATGTTCAATGTTGCTTCATCAAAACGTTAGTTACGTTACGACTAGACTGCTGTGTAATTACCTTGGTGCATCAAGAGCAGCGTGACAAGTACTTCTTCTCATACTTATGGTCTTGAATTTCAAAACGGGAATAAGTGCTGAACCATGCGAGGTTCGTACTGAGCGAACAATACTCGTCCCAGAAAGATAAAAAGAGAATTCTTTATGAGGCTGGCCAAAGAAGGCGCCAATTGAAGCACACGTGAAAATTCAACAGCACTAAACCTTTTGCGGAATCGCTGAACCATGTTTGTGAAAGTTTTCAGCAAAATTCTGGAAAATCCCGCTGAACGGGATAATGATTAAAACTGATTGCAATTCGCTTTTTATTCGCTACAATCGTCCGCATGGCTATTACGCGGCGGCAAAAAGAGGTCATTGACTTCCTCTCGAGCTTCACACAGAAGAACGGTTACTCTCCGTCTTACGAGGAGATAGCCAGTGGCCTGGGCCTAAGCTCCCTGGCTACTGTTCATAAACACATCACCAATCTGCAGCACAAGGGCTTACTCCTGCGCGCTCACAACCGCAGCCGCTCAATCGACGTACTCCCCGCTCGCAGTGGCAAAAAAACCTTCGAACGCGTCCCGCTTCTGGGTCGTATCGCTGCTGGCAAGCCGGTCGAGGCTATCGAAACAGCAGAAAGTATCTCCCTCTCCGACATTATTGGTAACCGCGAAGTCTTCGCGCTAGAAGTCCGAGGTGATTCTATGCGTGATGAGCATATTGTCTCTGGAGATTATGTTCTGGTCGAACGCACCCGCACCGCACGTGAAGGTGAAATTATCGTCGCGTTGGTTGACGGTTCAGATGCAACGCTCAAACGCTTTTACCGCGAGGGCAGTATGGTGCGTCTTCAGCCTTCCAACACCGAGATGGCAGCCATCTACGCTCCTGCCGCGAACGTCAGCATCCAAGGCAAGGTTTTAGGCGTCCTTCGCAAATATCAATAGCACATATGTTCGCCTCTCCACTCGTCTCCTCCTGCATCCGCTTTCGTCTATTTCTACGTCTAATCAGGCGGGTAGCCTTCATTTTTTTACCCGTACATCAACTATTTCTTTATTTACGGAACCGCGCAGCTCCTTTCCGCGTAATCTCACTTCGGGACGGATCAATCCACACCTATTAATGGGGGCACAATCTTGGCCACGCAGCGTAAAAATAAACGAAAGATCTGGCTCTGGACCGGCCTTACTGTACTCGTCTTAGCCGTTGTTCTAGGTGTGGTTTCAGCAGCTCGCGGAAACACCACCAAATTCGAACCCTCGCAACTAGCCAAGGTCGAACGTGGTGACATCGCGCGCTCGGTCGTCGCCACCGGCAAGGTTCAACCCATCACCAAAGTCGAGGTCAAATCCAAGGCCTCCGGCATTGTCACTCGTCTTGACACTGACATCAATGCCCACGTTCACCAAGGTCAGGTTCTGGCTCAACTCGACCAACAGGAGATTCTCGATCAGGTTGCCGCGCAAAAAGCCATGCTGGCTGCCGCCGAGTCCAACGCACGTGCCGCCGAAGCGTCAATCCAATATGACAAGGTCAACGCCGAAGCGCCCGATCTGCCGATGTACAAACATACCTATGATCGCAATCTGGAGATGTCAAAGGAGGGTGTGGTCTCCCAACAGGCCCTCGACGATGCCCAGCAGAAATATCTCTCCGCAGCTAACACCCGAGACAAAGCCGTATCTCAGATCACGGTCGACGCCTCTAAGCTTCGCCAAGCTCAGGCCCAGGTCGCTCAGAATCAAGCCTCCCTCAAGCAGCTTGAAGAACAGTTGGGCTACACAACAGTCACTTCGCCAATGGACGGTACTATATTGTCCCGCGACGTCGAGATCGGCGACGCCGTCAGTTCTATCCTCGTTCTCGGCTCTACAGCTACTCTTGTCATGACGATCGGCGATACCAACCAGGTATACGTCCAGGGGAAGGTTGATGAATCAGATATCGGCAAGGTTTATATGGGCCAGGCTGCACGCATTAAGGTTGAATCCTTCAAGGACAAAACCTTCCTCGGTAAAGTCACCAAGATCGCCCCTCTTGGCGTCGAAAAAGACAACGTCACTACATTCGAGGTTCGCGTCTCCATTGACAATCCCGGAGGCGAACTCAAAGCCAATATGACCGCGAACGCCGAGATCCTCCTCGAAGAACATAAGAACATCCTGACGGTGCCTGAGCAAGCTGTCCTTTACGACAAGGATCGCAACGCATCAGTCGAAGTCCCGGATCCGAAACAGAAGAACGGCCGACGCAAGATAGACATCAAGACCGGCATCTCCAATGGAACAAAAACTGAAATCCTCGCTGGCCTCAACTCCGGGGACACTGTCATTCTTCAGCAATAACCGCAAGACTGATGGCGCCATTCAGTGCGCAATGCGAGCTACCCAAAATAGTAATTTGCCGGAAGGTACGCAAGTCGCAGCAACAAGAGTCGCTCAAAGGAACTCCCATGAACATCAAAGTTCTCGTCTCCGCCGTTCTCACTCTGACCGCAGTCGCCGCTTTTGCAGCTGACAGCAACTTCACGCGCACTCTCAACACAGGCAGTTCGCCCAACGTCTCTGTCTCAACGGGTTCCGGCAACATCCGTCTCCATCCCGGCTCCGGAGATCAGGTCCAAATTGTCGCGCATGTGCACTCCAGCCACGGATGGATGAGTGGCGGCAGCGATGTCGACGGCCGCATTCAACAGATTGTCAGTAACCCACCTATAGTCCAAAATGGAAACGACATCACCATCGGCGAACATCACAACAACGATCTTTACCGCAATATCACCATCGACTACGAAATCACCCTTCCGCGCTCCTCTGCTATCAACTCCACCACCGGCTCTGGCGACGTGGAAATCCACGACGTGGGCGCTTCTGTCAAAGCCCAAAGTGGTTCCGGGAACGTTCGCGTCAACGGCGTCCAGGGGCCCACTACTCTCGGCACTGGCTCAGGCAACATCGAACTCCAGCAAACCGGTCCTGGCGACGTCAAAGCGGAGACGGGCAGCGGCAATATCCAGCTCCATGGGCTCGCCGGTGCTCTTAAAGCTAGCACGGGCTCGGGCGACATCGAAGCGGAAGGCCAACCTACGAGCGACTGGAAGCTCTCAACCGGCAGCGGCAATGTTCATATTGCGGTAGGCAGCGCCCACTTCAATCTTGATGCTGACACCGGGTCCGGAAACATCAGCGTCGCCCAGCCTATGACCATGCAGGGAAGTCTCAACCGCCATCACGTCAATGCTGTTGTCAACGGCGGCGGTCCCACTCTTCGCATCGGCACTGGCTCCGGCGACATCCAGATCAAATAACCGGCTTTTGAGAGAAAAGGCGATGTTCACGACGCCCGATGCATCGATTACTCTTAAATAATGTCTCCCGCCGCAACTCCTCGCTTAGTCATCTTCGATCTTGACGGCACCCTCATAGATTCCCACGCTGACCTTTGTAATTCGGTTAACGCAACTCTTACCCATCTCGGTAAGCCCGCCCTGCCAGAAGCCGTCATCTCCGGTTACATTGGTGACGGTGCCTCTATGCTTGTCCGCCGCGCCATCGGTGACCCTGAAGGCGATCCTGCCGATGAACAATATGTAACCGAAGCACTAACATTCTTCCTCGGCTATTACCGAATCCACAAACTCGACAATACCTACGTCTATCCTGGCGTCATCGAGTCCCTTGAATCACTACGCGACGCAAACCCTGACATCCTCATGGCGGTCCTCACCAACAAACCCGTCAACCCCTCTCGCGACATTTGCGCGCACTTCGGCCTATCACGCTTTTTCTTCCAAAACTATGGTGGGAATAGCTTCCACACCAAGAAACCCGATCCCCACGGCCTCGAGACTCTCATTGCCGAAGCCAGTACCTTAGCTGGCTACCCTATCGCACCTACAGATACCGTCATGGTCGGTGATACTGACATCGACGTTCTCACCGCACGCAATTGCGGAGTCCGCAGCGTTGGTTGCACCTTCGGACTCAACCCTCAATCTCTGTTAGACGCGCCACCCGATCACTTGGCCCACACCCCCGCCGATTGGTTTCAGATACTCACACTTGGAGAGATTTAATTCAATCCACTCATCGTTTCTCGTGACGGAAAAACCTAGTACTATACGGTTCAACCTTGGAAAACCAGCGTGGTAGTAACTTTCAAATACTCGCGAGAATGGCGTGTCGATTGCAGTATATGCCTCACTTTCCTCGAGACACACCAATTCGGATACCGTAAAGTGTGGTTGCAAACTTTGATCGAAAAAGCAGGTATATTGCCAATTTTCGCATCCAATGAGTCCTGGTAATGCACAGTACTGCCCAAGGAATTACAATCACTGGAAGCCGCGACGCCGGTGCATCATTTTCGGTGTTTTAACGTCTAATTGGAGAGAGATGACAAATCAACCAAAAAAAGCGCTGAGCGGTGATGTTCGTAAGCTCCCAATGATGCCCATTCGTGACATGGTCATCTTTCCTCACATGATGACTCCGTTTGTTGTGGGTCGTGAGTCGAGTGTCCGTGCACTCGAGGAGGCGCTATCAAGCGACCGGAAGATATTTCTCGCAACCCAGCATGATGCTTCTGTGGATGAACCAAACGCAGATGATATTTACGAGACGGGCACGATCGGCAATATCGTCCAAAGCGTCAAGATGCCAGATGGCAACATTAAAGTATTAGTTGAAGGTGTTGAGCGAGCACGGGCGACCGAAGTCAATGACGTTGACGGGTTTTTTGTGGCCACCGTACGCACTGGTCAGACCCAGCTCGAGATAACACCACAAGTAGAGCAGTTGATGCAGCGCGTCCACTCGCTATTTGAGCAATATGTGAAGCTGCAGCAGTCGTTGAACTACGAGACGATGGCGGCAAGCGTCCGCGCGGACGAACCGGCAAAGCTAGCCGATACAATTGCCGCGAATCTACAACTGTCGATCGAAGAGAAGCAGCAGTTGCTGGAGGTTTTCGATCCCGAGGATCGATTGTCCAAGGTTGCCGACGTCCTGGACGTTGCTATAGAGAAGCTAAATATGGATCGGACCATTCAGTCGCGAGTGAAGCGGCAGATGGAGAAGGCTCAAAAGGAGTACTACCTCAACGAGAAGATCAAGGCTATCCAAAAGGAGCTTGGTCGCGGCGAGAAGTCCGAGTTTGACGAGCTGAAGAAGAAGATTGAAGCAGCCGGAATGCCGAAAGACGTCCTGGAAAAGTCGCTGCAGGAGTTGAAGAAGCTTGAGGCGATGCCGCCAATGTCGGCTGAGTCGACAGTATCGCGAAACTACCTCGATTGGCTTCTCGCTGTTCCGTGGAAGAAACGGTCAAAGGAGATTCGTTCAATCGAGCATGCCGAGCAGATTCTGAACGAAGATCACTATGGTTTGGAGAAGATCAAGGAGCGGATTCTCGAGTTTCTCGCTGTTCGTCAGCTGGTCAAGAATCCGAAGGGTTCAATTTTGTGCTTTGTCGGGCCTCCGGGCGTGGGTAAGACGTCATTGGGGATGTCGATCGCTAAGGCTACCGGGCGTAAGTTCGTTAGGATGTCGCTTGGTGGTGTTCGAGACGAGGCTGAGATACGTGGACATCGGCGGACTTATATCGGTGCGCTGCCGGGACAAATTATCCAGTCGATGAAGAAGGCTGGGACCAAGAACCCTGTGTTTATGCTGGATGAGATCGACAAGATGGCTTCGGACTTCCGCGGCGATCCGGCGAGCGCTCTGCTTGAGGTACTCGATCCAGAGCAGAATACGTCGTTCCAGGACCATTATCTGGATGTCGAATACGATCTGTCGCAGGTGCTGTTTGTCGCGACGGCAAATGTGCTGCACACGATCCCGGGACCGCTGCAGGATCGTATGGAGATTCTTCGGCTGCATGGTTATACCGAGGTTGAGAAGCTGGAGATCGCCAAGCAGTACCTTGTGAAGAAACAGCGTGAAGGCACGGGATTGACCGAGGAGCAGATCATCTTCGAGGACGATGCGCTTCGCCAGATCATTCGCGGATACACACGCGAAGCCGGCGTCCGTAATCTGGAGCGCGAGATCGGGAATGTTTGCCGCAAGGTTGCGCGGCGTGTCGTGAAGAACGGTGCGGAACACAAGGAGACGATCACTGGCGGAAACATCAGTGACATTCTCGGCGTAGCTAAGTTCCGCGACTCGCAGGTTCATGAGAAGAGCGAGGTCGGTCTTGTGACCGGTCTGGCCTGGACCGAGATGGGTGGAACAATTTTGCAGACCGAGGTTCAGGTACTCGACGGTAAAGGCAAGATGACGGCCACCGGGCAGCTGGGCGACGTGATGCAGGAGTCGGCTCAGGCTGCGCTCACTTATATTCGGTCGCGTTCGCATCATCTTGGGCTGGCGAAGGACTTTTACAAGAACGTCGACATTCATGTTCACGTGCCGGAGGGAGCGATCCCGAAGGATGGTCCGTCGGCAGGAATTACTCTGGCTACCGGACTCGCGAGCGCGCTTACCAAGATCAAGGTTCGGCGTGACATCGCCATGACCGGCGAGATCACTCTGCGCGGCAAGGTGCTTCCTATCGGTGGGCTGAAAGAGAAGCTGCTTGCAGCGCATCGTGCGGGTATCTTCGAGGCGATTCTGCCCGAGGAGAACCGTAAGGACATGGCCGATCTGCCTGAGTTGCTGAAGAGCAGCATGAAGCTGCACTTCGTCGAGGAGATGGACCAGGTGCTGAAGCTTGCGCTTGAGGGAAATCTGCCCGAGCTGCGGGAAGAGACCCCCGAAGCGCTGACGCCGGTGCTGCCGCCAGCGGGGATCGATATCCCACAGCCTATCTCTCATCAGTAGGTCTTCAAAGCAGAGAATAAAGGCCGAACCCGTTATGGGTTCGGCCTTTGTCGTTATTGTGATTCACCGAGGATTTTCTAGACTGCGCGTCTACCGCCGACGAAATTCATAATGATCGAGATCAAAGCAAAGATGAGCAGCAGGTGAATGAGGAAGCTGCTGACATGCAGAACGAAGAACCCGCCCAGCCAAAGCAATACCAGCACAACTGCCAGAATCAAAAACATGATGACCTACTTTCCTGGGACAAAAATTGGCGCTCGCCAAGCAAATATTTACAAATCATAAGAGCTGTAGCGCGACTAATTCGTTGCTCGGAGCGTACAGATTGCTCAAATCGGACCTTCCGTGCACTGATTACCTACTCTTCTCTCGGCACTCGATGTTCCTTTCCCTGGAGGGGTACCCCCCCCCTATTACCTGCGCGTAAATTCCTTCTTTTTAGACACTTACGACACGAGCTCACTTGCAAATTCGTCATAACAAATGGGTTGCGGTCAAATTCGTCCAATCAAAGGAGTTACGAGCAATAGTTAAACAAACAAGGCCCCGTGTGAGATCACGGGGCCTTTCTTCATGCTGTACTTCCAGTATATCTAGTTCTGGTAATCTCATACGCCACGCGTATGTCTATGCATCGATTGGGGATAGAGTGTTTGGGGGCTTGACAGGTTTTTCGTGGTGACAGCCTGCTGGTTCTGAACAATCGAGAGCTGTGGGATGACGGGAGAGTTCCATGACAAGTCTCATGAGTGCCACTAACGCCAGTCGTCGATCACGTAGGCGTCAGCGCGGTTGAACCCCTCCGAATGAGGACGATGCATCGCAACGCCTTGCATCGCTACCTGATAGCCGCGAGATCGCATACGCCGGTAGGCGTCTTCACGAGCAGAGTTCATGCCTGCCTCTACAGACACTCCACGTGAGGATGCGAACGCCTCACAGGCATCCAGCAATTTGTCGAAACGTTCGCCTGCGCCTGTGCCTCCACGAGCGGCAGCGAACTTGACGTAGCAGGTCTTCGCGCCACCCTCAGATCCAGGTCCGCTCATGCAGACGGCAAAGGCTTCGAGAACACCACGCGTGTAGGTCAATACAACGTCGCCGGTGTGCTGTGCGTGCACGGCCCGTATCTCGGCGGTGAGGTCGAGGCCTTTGTCGATCTTATGGGCTAGTTTGGCGCACGCCTGAATGGCCAGTTCGCGCTGGCTCTTCTTCAAAGACGACAGAAATACCAGCGCATTCGTACGTTTGTCCAGAGGGCTTGGGTTGGCCTCCGGAGTGAACGTCATGATGGCGGTGAGATAGCGCGGCCAATAGCCGAACTTTTGATACAGGCTCACATGCTTGGCGCTCTGCGGAAAGGTGAAGAGACCGGTGTGCCGCACGCCCCATCTGTCGAATGTCGTCATAGTGGATTCGAGAAGCAGCTTGGCCACGCCGCGGTCCCAGTACTCCGGCAGTACGGTCAGAGGCCCAAAGAACGCGAACGAGCCCCACCGTGTGAGGACGTTCGTTCCGATCAGTCGGTTGCCATCGCGTGCCGCGAGCACCTTGACGTTGGGAGACTGCCAGCGTGGTGTCATAAAGTTCCGGTCGCCCATGAAGTCGGGTGGATTGGGCACTCCTAAAAACGTTCCAAAGGCCAGCCGGACGATGCGGTCCGCTTCTTCAACCTCGCTGCGTCTGATGAGAGCAACTTTGATTTGACTTGGTGGCATTCGCTACGCTCCTGTATCAGCCCGCGATTTTATCCGTTGGACCATGGTATGCGCGATAGCCAATTCCATCTCAATGGTGCAAACCACTGGGGGCTCGTTTCTCGAAGATTTCAGCAAAAACTAACATCATGCGACGAAAATCCACCATCGAATGGATGTAAACCAGAAACAGCTTGTTCAATGCGAGTCGGCATGTATCGAGTCGCTTCGGCCTTGATCCCGGTCCCCCATCCACCAATCGGCACCACAAATTTATTTTGAAACGGAGACGCACTATGACTACAGTCAACGCTTCCCCTCGTGAGGTATTTCCAGTTCACTACAAGACTGTTCGGGTAAAGGAGCAGGATGTGTTCTATCGAGAGGCTGGGTCGCAATCCGCTCCTGTCCTCCTCCTGTTGCATGGATTTCCGACCTCATCGAATATGTTTCGTAACCTGATTCCGCGGCTTGCGCCGTCGTTCCGTGTGATTGCGCCTGACTATCCCGGCTTCGGGATGAGCAGCATGCCGGATCACAAGAGCTTTGCTTACACCTTTGAAAATTTGACCAACATTGTAGAGGGATTTGTTACGGCGCTTGGTCTGAGCAAGTACTCCCTGTATGTGATGGACTATGGCGCGCCGATTGGTTATCGCCTTGCGCTGCGGCAGCCGGATCGGGTGCAGGCGCTGGTTGTACAGAATGGCAATGCGTACGACGAGGGTCTGCTCAAGTTCTGGGAACCGATCAAGGCGTACTGGGCCTCTCCGACGCAGGCGAACCGGGAGGCGCTTTATTTTCTCGTCGAGCAGAAGGCGACGCAGTGGCAGTACGAAAATGGTGTCGCCGACAAGACGCTGTTGGACCCGACGACGTGGATCGTGGATCAGGTTGGGTTGGATCGCGCTGGGAATCGGGACATCCAGATGGATCTGTTTCTTTCGTATGGGAGCAACGTGCCGCTGTACCCGGACTTTCAGGCCTTCTTTCGGAAGTACCAACCGCCAACGCTCATCGTCTGGGGCAAGAACGACTTCATCTTTCCACCGGAGGGTGCGGCTCCTTACAGTCGCGATCTAAAAAGCGTGGAGACACACCTGTTGGACACAGGCCACTTTGCGCTGGAGACGCATGGCGAAGAGATTGGGAGCCGGATCGAAGGGTTTCTTACGAAGCAGAAATTTTGATGTGAAGCGGGGTTGATCTTAAATGACGACGCCTCTCGCTACAGACTGCGAGAGGCATCGTTTTGCTCGGTATGACTAGATGCTGCCGCCGGCGATTGATGGGATAAGCATGACTTCGTCGCCGTCCTGGAAGGCGTAGGTTTCCCCGCCGAGGAAGCGGATGTCTTCATCGTTGACGTAGATGTTGATGAAACGGCGGAGCTTGCCCTCTTCATCTTTGATCTGCGTTGAGAGTGCGGGGAAGGTCGTGTCGATGTCGGCGATGAGGCCGGGTAGATTTTGCGCGGCGGAGTTGAATTGCTTGCGGCCATCGGTGTGGCGGGTGAAGGCAGTGGGAAGGGTAACTTTGATCGACATTAGTTTGCTCCTGCTGTGGCCAGTTCGGGCTCTGCGGTGCCGTCGAGCTCGCGGATGTAAGCATCGAAGTCTGCGAGCCGCGGGCGGACGGCGCGTTCCTGCTGGTAGTGGCCGGTGAGTGCGTCGGTTGTCTTGAGGCCGTTGCCGGTGATGCACGTCACGGTGATTTGATCGGGAGATATGCGGCCGTCGGCGTAGAGGCGCGCGGTGACGGCAGTAGTGACGCCGCCGGCGGTTTCGGTGAAGATACCTTCGGTCTCGGCGAGTTCCTGGATGCCGGAGACGATCTCGACATCGGATACGTCTTCTGCCCAACCGCCACTGCTGCGGATCATCTTCGCTGCGGCGGGGCCGTCGGCTGGATTGCCAATGGCGAGGGAGCGGGCGATTGTATTGGGGCGCTGGGGTTCGATGAAGTCGGCGCCGGATTTGACGGCGACCGAGATGGGCGAGCAGCCCGTGGCCTGAGCGCCAAAGAAGCGGACTGGCTTTTCTTCGACGAGGCCGAGGTAGATGAGTTCGTTGAAGGCCTTGCGAATTTTGCGGATGAGCGAGCCGCCGGCCATGGGGACGACGACGTTGTCGGGAAGACGCCAGCCGAGCTGCTCGGCGATCTCGTAGCCGACGGTCTTGGAGCCTTCGGCGTAGTAGGGGCGGAGGTTTACGTTGACGAGGCCCCAGGCGTATTCGTCGGCGATCTGGGTGCAGAGGCGGTTGACGTGGTCGTAGTTGCCGTCGATGCGGATGAGGCGCGCGCCGTAGACCTGAGTGTTGAGGATCTTGGCGGGCTCGAGATCGCCTGGGACGAGGATGGTGGCCTTGAGGCCGAGGCGAGCGGCCTGGGCGGCGACGGAGTTGGCGAGGTTGCCGGTGGAGGAGCATCCGACGATCTCGAAGCCGAACTTCTGCGCGTTGGCGAGGGCGACGGAGACGACTCGGTCCTTGAAGCTGAGGGTTGGGAAG
This sequence comes from Tunturiibacter lichenicola, assembly GCF_051013355.1. GTDB lineage: Bacteria > Acidobacteriota > Terriglobia > Terriglobales > Acidobacteriaceae > Edaphobacter > Edaphobacter lichenicola_F. Next base: position 5,376,021 of record NZ_CP132944.1, read on the forward strand.
CAGACCGCGTCGTTCTTGATGTAGAGGTTGGTGGCGCCGATGCGCTTGCCGAGGTTTTTTGCGCGAATGAGGGGGGTAAAGCCTACGGGGAGGTCGGGCTGGAAGCCTTCGGGGATGGGGAGGAGAGCGGCGTAACGCCAGATGTTGGCCGGGCCGGCTGCGATGTTTTCCCGGGTGAAGATGCCGCGGGCGGCTTCGAGATCATAGGCGATCTCGAGGGGGGCGAGGCAATCGGGGCATGCGGAGAGCGGTTGGTTGCCAAAACGCTTGCCGCACTCGTTGCACTTCAGCTCGTACCGGCTACAGGAGTAGTTCATGATGCTCTTTCCGAGGGGAAAGGGGCTTGAACTTTGCGCTTGCTCTCTTTTTGGGGGTGCCAGATCGGCCAGGGAAGGTGAAATGCGGGGTGCAAGCTTGGAATTCGGGCTTGCGTGCTCCGAATCTCATGTTCCCTGCGGCCTAAAAGGCTCCCAGGAGAGAGTTGACACCGGTACGTCTTTGTTCTGTCCGGTTGTCGTGGCGTCAAAGGGCTCGTCCCTCAACCACTCTGCATGAAATTCAAATCTGCCGAAGCAGACTGGAATACATCGTTTGTATCACAGGCCAGCCAGGGCCGCAACTTGTGGAGATTTTTGGGTAGTGAGTCAGTTTAATGCGAACTACTGAACTTGCCGAAAAGCTGTGCCAGCTCAACCGGTCGATGCAACACTGGCTTGGAGTTTACTCGCCGGCGTTTGAAAGCCCAAGGTCTCTCGCGGGCGTTGGTTGAGACGCAGCGCGATCTTGTTGAGATGGGCTTGAGTGTGGACGGACAAGTCGGTCTTCTTAGGGAAGTACTGTCTTAGCAGGCCGTTTGTATTTTCATTGGTGCCGCGCTGCCACGGACTCTGTGGATCGCAGAAGTAGACTTTCACGTTCGTGTCCACCGTGAAGCTCTTGTGTTGTGCCATCTCCAACCCTCGGTCCCAGGTCAACGAGCGCCGCAGGGTCGCGGGGAGTTTGAGCACGTGCTTGCTCAGCGCGGCGACGACCGTCGTTGTGTCTTTGCTGGGCACCTTGATGAGCATGACAAAACGCGAGTGCCGTTCCACCAGGGTTGCGATATGAGTATTCTTGCTGCCTGCAAGTAGGTCGCCCTCCCAATGACCGGGAACGGCGCGGTCTTCAACCTCCGCTGGTCTCTCGCTGATAGAGATCGCATCAACGATCTGTCCGCGGGACTGTCCCGCTGCCCGCGCGTGCCGTGAACGACGGATCAGCCGCTTGGACCGGAGATGCTGAACCAGCTCTTTTTTCAGCACTCCGCGGGCCTGGAGGAATAAGCTGCGGTAGATGGTTTCGTGGGACACGCGCATGCTCTCGTTGTTGGGATAGCTTACCTTCAACCATTTCGAAATCTGTTCCGGCGACCAGTCCAGGATCAGTTTACTGGCCACGATCGTCCGCAGTTCTTCGTGGTTCGCAAGAAGACACACCTTGGGTCGCAGAGCCGACTCCCAGGCCTGACGATCGGCTTCACTGGCTCGATAGAGTGGACGGCCACCGTGACGCGCGATCTCCCGACCCACGGTCGACACAGGCCGTTGCAATCCGCTGGCTATCCCACGAATCGACAAGCCGGCTGCGATTCCTCGTGAGATGTCTTCCCGCTCGGCCAGCGTCAGAGTCCGCGGTGAGCGCCGACGAGCGGGAGGAACTATCCCGCCGCGCTGCGTCAACAGGAACCGAATGGAACCATGCCCCTTACCAAAGGCTCGACCAATGTCATGCAACGACTCGCCCGCCTTCCAGCGCCGCCACATCTCGATCCTCTGCCCAGTGGAAAGCCTGTTCCGTTTTCCTTGTGCCATAACCACCACCTTTTGAAATTGAATTCATATCAGATGGTGTTGCACCGACCGGTTGAGACCGCCTGACTTCCCGGGAACTACGGGGATTCCTCACTCCGATCACTTCTCCCCGCGGCAAGTTTAGATACAGTTTCCCAAAACCCGATTTGAGATGGTCCGCCGCTTGATTCTCTTACTATTTTCCAGATCGTTGGAATAAATCCTCCACATCTTGGTTATCGTCTCTGGCCGCGCAAAGATCGCTGCGGTACTCCGATGCGCATACGTGCCATCGTTTCAGGACTTTTATTCGTGCAACTAGTCGAATCTCCACACTTCGTGCTGACGGAATGCTGCTCTCATAAGACTGTCGACATCTGGTTCAACGCTCTGTCCGTCCGGCTATACCGATTAGCGAAATTTCTGGTTGCGAGGCACGCCATCAACGAACTGAGCGAGACAGCTTTGCTGCATGACGCTTACGTGCAGATGGCAAGCCGAACAGCTCCGCCGTTCGTGAATGAGATGCACTTCACGAGATACGTGAGTCGTGTGATGAAGAGTCTGATCGTAGATCACGCTCGTAATCGCAATGCTTTGAAGCGAGGAGGAAGCTTCGAAATCACCCATCTCGTTGACGAAATAGCCTACCCGCCGCCTCACACTAGAGAGATCATCACGATTCGCCATACGTTGATCCAGCTGGCGAAGGCTCAACCCGAACTCGCCGAGTTGGTAGATCTGAAGTTCTTTCACGGGTTTTCATTTGCCGAGATCGCGGTGATGCAGGAAGTCTCGGAGCGCACCGTTCAAAGAAAGTGGGAGAAGGCTCGAATGTATATGCGGTCCTTGATTCAAGAAGATCTGAAGATCTAGGCGCTGGGCCCTGATCATCCCGCTATACGACAGTGCCAGCCAGGCGTACGTGGAAGCCTCGCCTCGGTAGCCGCTGACAGACGATTATTTTTCCGAGGGTGTCGCCTTTCGATTCCTGTTTCCGATATCTCAAGTGCGGCGCTTCAGAGGCAATGAACCTCTCTGAGGATTTCAACGCGGTTCCTCCCGCCCGAGTTGATCCAGGCTCCGGCGCGCAACGCCGGCAGCTGAAGCGCCGCCACCGGCCCGCAGAACAATTCAGCATAAGGAGCTTCATGATGAAATTCTTTCTCAATCTGGTTGCAGGCGCAACGCTTACACTGTCGGTATCGTCCGCTGCCTTCGCACAGCACTACACGCAGGTCAACCTCGACTCAAACGCATCCGGAGGCGCCGAGTCGACCGACCCTCAGCTCGTCGGTGCCTGGGGCCTCGCTCGAAGCTCGGGCAGCACATGGTGGGTGTCTGACGTGACCACGGGACTGGCCACACTTTACGACGGACCGGGAGCGAAACAATCTCTCGTCGTTACGATTCCCAAGTCCGACCCCAACGACAAGAAGCTCCCGACCGGCACTCCCACGGGTATGATCTCCAACAGTAGCCCAACAGACTTTCCTGCCGCTCCCAATAAACCTGCAGCCTTTATTTTCGCGACTCTGGACGGATCCATCGCAGCATGGAACCCAACCGTCGGCCTCGCCTCCGGGGCCAATCCTCCCTCAACCAACGCTGTAACCGTCGCACGGGGCGATCGCGGGTCTGGCTATACCGCCATCACCACCGCGCTCGTCGATGGCAGCCGTTACCTCTATGCCGCGAACTTTCACAGAGGCCGCATCGATGTCTACGACAACACCTTCAAGCCGGTGAGATTGAAGGGCGATAATGATCACCACGATGGCTTCTTAGACAACGACCATCTCTTCGGCGATGACGACAGGCCCTTCACCGATGACCGCCTTCCACGTAACTTTGTGCCATTCAACGTGCAGGTCATCGGCAACGACATCGTCGTCACTTATGCTCTGCACTTTGCCGACAATCCCGTTGAAACTCCAGGTCCCGGTCTGGGTTATGTCGACATCTACTCGTCAAAAGGAAAACTGCTTCGACGTCTCGAGCATGGCGACTGGCTTAACGCACCCTGGGGAGTAACGCTCGCTCCTCTCGACTTCGGGCGCTTCAGCCACAGCCTACTTGTCTCGAACTTTGCCGCCGGTGGGAGCACACAGTCAGCCGGATTCATCTCCGCCTACGATCTCGATACGGGCAAGTTCGAAGGCCTGCTTGAGGACGAGAGCGGCAAGCCACTCTCGATCAACGGCATTTTGAGCATGAGTTTTGCCAACAGTTCGACACCCAACAGCTACGACCCCGACGAGGCCCCCGCAGCGGAACTCTACTTTACCGCAGCCCCCAGAGAGGCGACCGCCGGCCTTTTCGGATACCTGATACCAGTTTCCGAAGAACTCATCCAAGGCAACTCGCAATAAAAGAACAGCGGCGGAGAAACAATGAAAGCTGTGGGCCTCGTGTCCATGGCTCTCGTTGTTTAAGACAACGCCGAACACAACCTCACTTCAAATCAAGTGCTCGCCGTCAAGGGCATGCTTCCCTCTCTGGATGTGAAGTCACGGCTCGCCGCGCGAAGCCAACAGTGAATTACTAGACCTTGTTACCCTGTTTCCGAAAAACGGATCTTCGGCAACTTCGCTTGTCCCGAACTGAAGCTAACCCAATACCGGTTTTTTGACGCGGAAGTTGTATCGACAGGGGGCGGAGGGGTGAGTGTACTGGGCTGGTGTATTGCACGACTTGTTGAGGAGATGACGACCATGAAGAGAGAGCTCGATTTCGCTTTAAATTTTGCGATGAGCGTGTTGTTACTGGCGGGTTCGATTGCGGTGGCACAGAATACGACGACAACTGCGACCAAGAAGAAGCCAAGCGCCGCAGCGAGCACGGCTAGCGCGAGCTCGGCTCAGAGTGGGAATACCGCCTCAACACAAACAACGCAGGCAGACGCGACGAGTCAGGCGAACGGTACCGCGCCAGCGGCTGTGCAGGATCAAGCAACTGCAACGGCTAAGCCCAAGACGATGGTCAGTAAGGATAAGCGGACTATTCCGATTCCTCAGCTTTAGAACGATTTCACCTGATTCTGAATCGGGCTGTCGATATCAGGCCATCGTGTCAGGCGGTCGGGGGGATGATGTCCTGGACGCCCTGTGCAAAGGCTGCGGGGTCGAACTCTGTGCGCAGAATCTCGTCAGGGCAGTCGGTGAGGATAGCGACGCGCCAGTTGCAGACGAAGGCGACCAGTTGCTGATGCTGAGCTGTTTTGATCGCCGAACACATCTTTTCAGCGTGAGGGATGCCGGTTTCCCCTTCGACGTCGATCAGAACAAGGTCGTATTGGCGGGCCCAAAACATGGACAGGCCCTCGTCGTGATTGAGGGTGGAGTCCACGTCGAATCCATGGAGGCGTAAGACCTGGTCGCGGAGGGGGCGTATCGTTTCACGGGTGCAGATATGGAGGATAGCGCGCTTGCTGTCGGTCGGGGTGTCCATTGTTTCTCTAACTTTCGTTGAGCCTGTGCGCGCCCTGCTTTGAAGTCCAGAATGGGCAAGAGACAATGCTGTCTCCCGTGCCATCTGCGGCTGTAGGGGCATCCTTATTTTATCGGAGGTTCGGCTGATTGCAGTGGCAAATCGAAGGTGACAGAGCCTCCCCAAAAATCGCAAAGTACCCGGCAAAGGGACCATGGGGATGCTAATGCTCCGAAGTTTGGGGTAGGTACCGCGCCGATGTACGCAACCGGCTAGGCGAGGATCTCGGCTGTGTCTTTATCGGAACGCACGGCGTCCGGGAGCGCTGGAGTAGGAATGAGCAGGTCTTCCTTCCGCATGACGAGCGATGTCGCGTTGAGGCTGGCAAGCTCGAAGCCGTGGCCGTGGGTGATGGCATCGGTGGGGCAAGCCTCGACGCAGTAGCCGCAGAAGATGCAGCGGTTGTAGTCGATGTTGTAGACCTTGGCGTAGCGCTCTGCGCTTGAGATGCGCTTCTCTTCGGTGTTCTCTGCGGCTTCGATGTAGATGCAGTTCGAGGGGCAGGCGGCAGCACAGAGGAAGCAGGCGACACACTTCTCGAGACCGTTCTCGTCGCGCTGAAGCTGGTGCTTGCCACGGAAGCGCTCCTGAAATATGGCCCCGCGCATGGGACCTTTGCCGTCGGGATAGTTCTCGACTTCGGTCGGCTGGAAGGCCTGCTTCAGCGTGATGCTCATTCCCTTGGCAATGGCTGCGGCGTCGCGGACGATAGACATGCCTTGAGTATACGACGGGTGCGCGGTAGGCTGAAAGTCATGAAACATGCCACCGCTTCCCTTTCGCTCGTGATTGCCATGTCTTTTGTGGGACTGAGCACCGTCCGCTCCTTTGCGCAGGACGCATCAGCAGGGGGAATGACAGAGCATGTTCATGCACCTACTCCGCCTTCGACCAGCCTTACGGTGACGGTGGATGGTAAGGCGGCGACGTTGTCGGTTGCGGAGCTGGCGGCGATGCCGCAGAAGACGGTTACCGTCTACAACGAGCATATGAAGACCGATGAGACGTACACCGGTGTGCCGCTGGGTGATCTGCTGGCGAAGTACGGCTTGCCGGTGGATAAAACGACTCATCGTAAGATGCTGCGGAGCTATATCGTCGCCGAAGGAATGGATAAGTACTGGGTGCTCTATTCGGTTACGGAGGTTGAGGTCTCAGAGCATAACGGCGACGTAATTGTTGCGACCAGCCTGGGGGGTAAGCCGCTTGGCGAGGATGGGCAGTTCAAGCTGGTCGATAGCGAAGACAAGAAGCCACAGCGGTGGGTGCGGAATCTCAGCGCGATCACGGTGAAGAGCGCGGAGTAAGGCTGGGTATTCGAGCTATTCGATACCCAGCTTCTTCCACATTGCATCGACTTTTGTCTTTACGGCAGCGTCCATCGTGAGCATTGGCGGCCAGGGTCGGGTGAAGCCTTCAGCCTCCCACTTGCGTGTGGCGTCGATGCCCATCTTGCTTCCGTAGTTGGGGAGGCGGCTGGCGTGATCGAGTGAGTCCACTGGGCCGAGTGTGAACTGGATGTCGCGCTCGGGGTCGATGTTGTTGGCGGTGCGGAGTGTGACGTCGGCGAGGTCCTGAACGTCGCAGTCTTCGTCGACGACGATGATGCACTTGGTGAACATCGCCTGGCCCATCGCCCAGATGCCGCTCATGATCTTTCTTGCGTGGCCAGCGTAGCTCTTTTTGATGGAGACGATCATGAGATTGTGGAAGACACCTTCGGCTGGGAGGTTGACGTCGACGATCTCGGGCAGGGTGAGCTGCATGAGCGGCAGGAAGATGCGCTCGACGGCCTTGCCCATCCAGGCGTCCTCCATTGGCGGCTTGCCAACGATTGTTGCGGCGTAGATGGGATCTTTGCGGTGCGTGATGCAGGTGATGTGGAAGACAGGATATTCGTCCTGCATGGTGTAGAAGCCGGTGTGGTCGCCGAAGGGGCCTTCGGTGCGGAGTTCGCCGAGTTGAACGTAGCCTTCGAGGATGTACTCGGCGTTGGCGGGGACTTCGAGATCGACGGTCTCGGCTTTGACGAGCTCGACGGGCTTCTGGCGGAGGAAGCCGGAGATGAGATACTCCTCGACGTCTGGCGGTGCGGGGACGATGGCGCTGAAGGTGGTCGCGGGGTCGGTGCCGATGGCTACTGCGATCTCCATGCGGTCTTCGCGAATTTTTGTGAGTGTGGTGGTGTTGAGTGTGTCGAGCGAGGACGCAGCGGCCGTTCCACCGGCGGTGATCGCCATCAGGTCAACGCGTGCTGCGGAGTCGGGCGATGCTTCGCGGAGACGCTCGCGCATGTGTTCCGCGGCGACCTTCTGGCGCTGCCAGTGCATGCCGGTCGTCTTGCCGTCGTAGACCTGCATGCGGTACATGCCGACGTTGCGTTTGCCGGACTTCGGATCGCGTGTGATGACACATGGGAGGGTGATGAATGGGCCGCCGTCCTGCGGCCAGGTCTTGAGGATCGGGAGGTCGAGGAGATTGACCTCTTCACCACGATGAATGACCTGCTTGCATGGGGCATCTTTTGCCGCGACGACCTTCGGGAAGAAGTTGCCGACCTCGGTCAGCATCGGCAACATCTTGAGCTTGTCCATAAAACTGGTTGGCGTCTGAGGCTTGATCAAGGTGCGGATGCGGTCGGCGATGGCGTCGAGCGAGTCGGTCTCGAGGGCGAGCCTCATGCGGCGTTCGCTGCCAAACTGGTTCATCAGAACGCGTGCGCCGGGATGTCCTTTTACATTCTCGAAGAGCAGCGCTGGACCTCCGGCGTTTGGCGTGCCGCGGCCGAGTTTGGCAGTGCGGTCGGCGATCTCAGCCATCTCAAGGTCAGGTGAGACCTCGGCCGTGATGCGCTTTAGTTCGCCGGCTTTCTCCAGTTGCTTAATCCAGTCGCGTAGATCGTTGTAGGCCAATTCCCTCTCCTGCCGCAGTCCATTGCGGGCCGAAGCTCTATGGTAACGGGTTCGGCTGTGCAGCGTTGGTCTCTTCGATCAAGTGCTGGTATTGCAAACGGCATTGCAAACAAAGACGGGCACATTCGCGGTGCAATCAAATCGCAACGAGCTGCGAACTGTCAGTGCGAGTCGTCGCGGGAACATAACGGCGGCGCAGGTGTCTAACGTAGTACGGCCGCATTCCTCGCTAGATGCGCACCTGATATCCGAACGCTGGAGGGTGCTTCTATGTTTGAGGACAGTCTTGTCGAGTCGCGTGTACTACCTATCTCATCGAGTAAACGTTGGACAGCCTTGGCGTCGATCAGCTTGCAGTTCGCGGTTGCTGCGGTGGTGATTGCGCTGCCTCTGTTTCACCCGGAGGCAATGCAATTTCACGAGGATTCGCCTAAGGTTCTGCTGCCCCTGCTGCCGAAGCCACCAGCGCCACCTGTACGTGTGGAGCGAATCACAGAGGCGTCATCAAGCGCTGCGTCATCGTTGCCTCGACCGCTTGCCGTTTCGACGTTGTCTTCAGCGCGGAACCACGCTCTGGACGACGAACCTGCTCTCATTGCAATCGATCGTGGAATGGGGACGTCGTATGGGTTGCCGACGGGACTCGATGTCGGCGATAACGGATCTCATCCAAGTGTAACGGTCGCCACGACACGGACAGCAGATAAGCCGTTCCATGTCTCGTCGGGCGTTTTGGCGGGAATGCTCATCGCTCCGATTCGGCCCGTCTATCCGGCGATTGCAAAGGCTGCGCACGTCGAAGGAACAGTAGTTGTGGAAGCCATCATCTCGCGGTCAGGCACGATTGAAAGCTTGCACGTGATCAGCGGACCTGTGCTGCTACAAACCGCTGCGATCGAGGCGATACGAGCAGCGCGTTACCAACCCTACAGACTGAATGGTGAGGCGACAGACGTCCAGACCACCATTACGGTGAACTTTCGCATGGGAGCCTGATGAAGAGTTCGACAGATACCAGCGAACTACAGTAACGGCACCGCTGAACCAGTGCTCGACGGGAGAATCTCCTGCACGATGGAGGAGGTCGGAGTCTCCGTCACGTAGTCGACGAGCGGAAAACCGGCCTCCTTCCAGCCGTCGAAGCCGCCGCGCAAAGGACGAACCCGGTAGACGCCCATCTTGTGCAGCTGCAGCGCGAGCTTGGCACTGGTCTCCTCGCTGGGGCAGGTGCAGTAGAGAATGACGTCGCGATCGCGAGGGATGATCTCACTGTGCTGTTTGAGTTCGTTGGGGCCGATGCGGAGAGCTCCGGGGAGCACTCTGGGGTCGGGTAGATAGTCGAGCGGATGGCGCAGGTCGACGATGAATGGCGGTGTTTGGCCGCCCTCTTCCGCGGCGTCCAGCATGGCTTTCAGCTCTGTGGGTTCAAGGCGAAGCTCACGCACCTGCTGGAGGAACTTGCGCTGCTTCAAGACACGATAGGCCAGGAAGCCGAGAACCATCAGGACGAAGATCAGGAAAGCGAAGTGTCCGAGCCAGTGGAAGAAGGGGGCGCTCTTCTTCGCCAGGTCGCCGAAGAAGCGGCCGGCGAGGATGAACGTTTCACCCCAGATGAGTGAGCCACCCAGGTCCCACATAAGGAACTTCGCGTAGGGCATTCCGGTCTGCCCGGCGATGGGCGCAGCCACGGTGCTGAGGCCGGGGACGAACTTTGCAAAGAGCAGGGTGACTGGGCCGCGGCGGGTAAAGTACCCCTCGGTCTTGCTAACGCAGGTGGAGGCTTCGAAGGAGAGGCGGCAGAGTAACTTGAGGACACTGTTGCCGTAACGTCGTCCCAGCGAGAACCAGATGGTGTCCGCCACCAGGCAGGCGGCGAGGACGGCCAGAACGACGTAGAAGTGATTCACCCGGTGCGTTGCAGATAGAGTCCCTGCGGTGAGCAGAACCGGAATGCTGGGAATGGGTATGCCGATCTGCTCCACCAGCACCCAGAGGAAGATGAGCAGATACGCGTAATGGATAAAGAATACGAGTGCGATTGGCATAGGAACTCACATAATACAGATGAAAAAAGCGGCTGTTGGATGCGAAGTTGCTTCCCTAAAGATACACAGCCCGGCCGCTTCTTGCGATCAGGCTGTTTCTGAGGGTTGCGCGAAGTGCCTTCCGCTATTTTTCGAGAATTAACGGCATGTCTACCAAGTGCTGGCCAATGAACCAGGACTGGAGTTCATTGGGGCGCAGAATATCGCTGACCGCCAGGTCGTTGGTTCCCTGATCGCCAGCATCATCTGCCTTTTCGGCGATGTCGAGGCAGCTCTGGATGATCAGTTTATGAGCCTCCAGCAGGCGGGAGATCTGAACCGGCACCTCTTCCCTGCCGCGAGGGGGGCGTTGAATACGTGTGATTTCGGCGACATCGCCTCCCATGGCGATGGTGACGCCGCCGAGGAGTTGGATACGTTCCGCAATCGTGTCCACCATCTCAACCTGCTCGTCGAAGTGCTTATCGAAGAGCAGGTGAAGCTGATAGAAGGTCGGACCTGAGACCTGCCAGTGGTGCTTTTTGTACATATCTCGCAACACGATTGAGTCAGCCAGAAGCTGGTTCAGCAGAGCAACCATCTCGGCCCGCACCTTAACGCTCAAAGGGTGCGGCAAATCCTCGACGACGGAGCCGTATTTCTGGATCTCTTTCGCTTGCGCATGCCAGTGCGGCGCTACATTTGCGGTTGAGCTAACTTTTTTGATTGCAACAGCCATCATGCACCTCGATATCTTCTTGTTTCACCAGTCAGATGCAGTAGGACGAGAGCCGGTTTCCCGATTATTTGACCTCAACATCCGGGGTGACCGACATTCCGGGACGTAACGCGTAGTCACCGTTCTCCTGTTGGATATTGGTGAAATCGACACGAACAGGAATACGTTGAACCACCTTAACGTAGTTGCCGGTAGCGTTCTCCGGCGGAAAGAGCGATAGCTTGGAGCCGGTAGCCCCGCCGATCTGGGTAACCTTTCCGTGGAACTTGCGACCGCCAAGGGCATCCACCTTCAAGGTGACCGGTTGTCCGGGTTTCATCTTCGCAAGTTGGGTCTCTTTGAAGTTCGCTGTAACCCACAGATTCGTCAGCGGAATGATTGTCAGAACATCCTGCCCGATACTCAGGTTCACGCCCACCTGCACGTTCTTTTTATTGACGATACCGGTAACGGGCGCGGTGATATGGGTATAGCCGAGATTCAGCTGTGCCTGATCGACCTTGGCCTGTGCCTGCTTGACGTCGGCCATCGCAGAGTTTGCCTTGGCCTGCTGAACGCGAACCTGATCTGGGCCGGTTTTGATGGACTGTGCCGACTGAAAGCGCGACTGGGCGAGCTTTTGGAGGGCTTGCGTGACAGCGGCCTGCTGAGCAATGACCGTCGCTTCTGCCTCTAACACTGCTGCTTGATTGCCGGCATCTGCCGCGACCGCGGCATCAAACTGTTGCTTCGAAATCACATCTTTTTCGACGAGGGGCGTGTACCGCTCGACGTCGAGACGCGATTTGATCGCGTTTGCCTTGGCCTGTGCGACGCGAGCCTCAGCAGCCTGCTCTTGTTTGCGAGCCTGCTCGACCGTTGCAACAGTGCCCTGCACGTCCGAACCTGTGGTGCTGACGGTGGTGTTCACGTTGACGCTGGTGATCGGCACATTCACGGTCGCCTGAATGGCAGCGGCCTGCTTGCTGGCGAGGTCCGCCTCTGCCTGCTCGAGTGCCACCTGGTAGTCGCGAGGATCGATCTCAGCGATCGGGTCACCGATCTTCACTTCCTGATTGTCTTCGACGTACACCTTTACGACCTGGCCGGTGACACGCGAGCTTACCTGATAGAGATCGCCGTCCACCTGGGCGTCATCGGTGTCCTCCGAGAAGGTGGAGCGCCAGTAGAAGATGCCTGCCCCGATGACAAGAAGGATGATGACCGCGATGACGATGAACTTACGGCCAGATTTCTTCTCCGGGGCATCCTCTTCATCTGACTTATATGAATCTGAAGTGTCCTGCTTATTGCCACTGTTCTGCTTGATCTGCACCGTGCCGCTAATCTGCGCGGTCTGCTCGTGTTCGGATTGGTCTGGCAAGTTTACTTTCCTCCAAGATAATCTTTGTAGTTTGACTGCGCGACGCCCAGGGCACGGGCCAATGAGAGCTTGGCAACGTTGTGCTGGTAGAGCGCGCTGATGTACTGATCGTTCGCCTGTTCGGTCTGTGATTGCGCTTGCGACACGGGAAGATTGTCCGACACTCCTGCGTGAAAGCGCTGCTGAGCTTCGCTGAGTGCCTCGTTCGCCAGCTCAACGTTGGAGTGGGTCGACTCAACCAGCTTGGCTGCGGACTGAATGTCGAGCAGGCTGTCACGTACGTCCTGATTGACCTGCTGGACCTGATCGGAGAGCTTCGCCCGGGCTTGCTCATACTGAGCGCCGGCAACCTCTTCTTGCCCTCTTGTCTTGGCTATCTGGAGAACAGGCGCGCTCACTTCGCCGGTGGCGGTAAAGGTTCCGTGGGAGTGGCCGGGGGTGGTACCGATATCGCCGTAGTCACCGGAGAACCTGGCAACGGGAAGCTGGTAGGCCCAGGCTGCTTTCTTCGAAGCCGCCGCCGACTCGACCTGCTCGGAGTATGCCTTCAGGTCTTTGCGTGTCTTCAACGCCTGCTGAAACGCCGTCTCGGGATCGACGTGATCGAGCGCCTGGAATGGGACGAGATCGGTCAGCCGGAACACCTGCTCAAGGGGCAGACCAATGGTGCGCGCCAACGCCAGCTTGTCTTTTTCGAGGCTGTTTTTCGCCGAGATCAATGTCTGCTGCTCGTTCTGATAGTCCACCTGGGCTCGCAGCACGTCGAGCTTCGGACTGGTTCCGGCGTCGTGCGCCGCAACCGCCTGATCCAGCGATACCTTTGAGGTCGCCAGCTCGGCCGTGACGGCCTCAATTCGGGCCGCGTCCGCGATGCAGAGCAGGTAGGCGTTCCCGACCGTCAGGGCAACCAGGTCCCGCGCATCTTCTGCGGTGAACTTGGCCCCCTGGAAGTTGTGCTTCGCGGCAAGATAGTTCTTCAGCGCCGAGACGTTGACCAGATTCTGGGTCAGAAAAGCACGAAAGTCCACCACCTGGAAGGGGCCGATGATGGCCGGAACTCCCGGAAACGAGATTCCGTACGAGGCAAGGTTGACCTGTTGTACCTCGATGCTGGTCGCGGCCCTGACGGTGGGAAGAAGCTCTTGCAACTCTTCGAGGCGCTGGCCGTTGGCGCTCTTCTGTGACGAAGTTTGCAGAATCAGGCCGAGATTCTGACGTAGGCCTCGCTGGATTGCGTCATCAAGCGAAAGGTCAAGCACACCGTCTGTGGCCTTGCCAGTAACTACGCTGCCGTGGAATGAATCCTGTGTCGGCTGGGCACCGTTCTGGCCTGAGGCGTTGTAAAGCTCGTTCTGAGCACCGGCGACCGCGGAGCTGCTCGTCGAGGTGCTGTAACCGCTGGCCGGCGCCTGTGCCGCCGGTGCGCCCTGCGCATGTGCCAGTGCCGGAACAGAGCCTAGAAGCAGGCAAAGTGCAACAGGCCGGAGCGTTGCCCAGGCGCGGTGCGCTGTTTCGCTTTTAATCATAAGGTTAATCGTAACCTGCATCTTGATCTGATTCATGGATTAGTTTTATTTGCACTGCCACAGTCAATAGGTCCCTGCCAAAAGCCATAAACTCTGTCGTATCTATATCCGATGCGTTCGATTGTAAAAAATCTTCAAAAGATGCTTTCGGTAGACTCTCAACTACAGTGGTCCGGGGATTTTGCGAATGTTTCTGGGAATTGATGTCGGAACCGGCGGTACCCGGGCGATCTTGATTGACCGCTCCGGCGGTGTTGTGGCGTCGTCTTCAAGTGAGCATGCTGGAATTCGGTCGGAATATATCGGCTGGGCGGAGCAGGACCCTGAGGATTGGTGGCGAGCGGCGCGTGAGGCAATTGCAGGCGTAATCTCAGCCAGCAAGGTCACGGGCAGCGAGATCGAGGCGGTGGGGTTAACCGGGCAGATGCATGGTTGCGTGATGCTCGACGCCGATGGCGCTGTACTGCGACCGGCTTTAATCTGGTGCGATCAAAGAACCCAGCCTCAGTGCGACTGGCTGACGGAAAAGATTGGTTTCGAGCGGCTGATTGAGCTTACCTGCAATCCCGCACTGCCGAACTTCACGCTCACTAAACTCCTGTGGGTACGGGAACATCAACCGGAGATCTTTGCGACGATCGCTCATGTGTTGTGCCCGAAGGACTATGTTCGCTATCGCATGACAGGCGAGTTCGCCATGGACATGCAGGAGGCCAGCGGGACTCTGCTCCTCGATGTAACCAATCGACGCTGGTCTGTCGAAGTTGCCGAAGCTGCGGGGATTCCGATGGAGTGGCTGCCTCGTCTGTTTGAGGGACCGGAGATCTGTGCGCAGATCAGTGTTGCCGGCGCTGGCGCGACCAGGCTTGCGGCAGGGACGCCCGTGGCAGCTGGTGCTGGAGATCAGGGCGCTGGAGCCGTGGGGATGGGAATTCTGACTCCGGGGTCGGTATCGGCGACGATTGGGACGAGCGGCGTAGTATTCGCCGCGACCGATTCTCCGGTCAAAGACCGGCTGGGACGGCTGCATACGTTCTGCCATGCGGCTCCTGGGCGATGGCATGTGATGGGGGTGACCAATGGCGCGGGGCTGAGCCTGCGATACTTCCGCGACACCTTCGCGCCGGATAGCAGCTATGAGGATCTGACCGCTCGGGCTGCGAATGCTCCTGCAGGGGCGGATGGGTTGCTGTGGGCGCCCTACCTGTTTGGCGAGCGGACACCGCATCTGGATCCAGACGCCCGGGCAGCTTTTGTTGGTATAACGGCGTCGCACTCTCAGGGGCACTTTGTCCGCGCAGTGCTGGAAGGAGTTGCATTGAGTCTGCGGGACACGTTTACGCTCTTTGAAGAGCTGCAGGTGCCGGTCAAGGCGATCCGGCTCGGCGGAGGCGGAGCGAGAGGGCCGTTGTGGCGCCAGATTCAGGCCGATGTCTATGGACATTCGGTTGAGTTGTTGCAGGCAGAGGAAGGTGGTGCGTTCGGTGCGGCGTTACTGGCTGGAACCGGAGTCGGAGCATGGGATAGTGTGGAGGCAGCGTGTGCGGCGACCGTCCGCGTGGCCGAGACGATCGAGCCGAAGAACACTGCTGTCATGAATGAGGCGTACAAACGATACCGCCGGGTCTATCCGGCGCTGCATGAGATTGCGAGGAGCTGAGAATGAGTGCTGAGATTGGCGTTGCGGTAATTGGGTTTGGGCTGGCAGGACAGGTGTTTCACGCTCCTTTTGTCAATGCAGTTCCGGGCCTGAAGCTTGAGGTAATTGTGCAGCGGAAGGGCGATGAGGCGTCGAAGGCTTATCCGGCGGCACGGATTCTGCGGTCGGTGGAAGAGGCGCTGAACGATTCGGCGGTGCGGCTTGTTGTGGTGGGTACGCCGAATGAGACTCACTTTGACCTCGCCAAACAGGCGCTGTTGGCGGGAAAACATGTAGTGATCGACAAACCCTTCGCCTCAACCAGCGACGAAGCCGCTGAGTTAGAAAAGTTGGCGAAGCAGCACGGACTCGTGCTGGCTCCCTTTCACAATCGTCGTTGGGACGGTGATTTTTTGACGGTGAAGAAGCTGCTGACGGAGGATGCGGTGGGACGGCTGGCGACCTTTGAGTCGCACTTTGATCGCTTCCGCCCAGTGCCTCGCGAGAACACATGGAAGGAGACCCAAAGCATCTCAAGCGGGCTGTTGTTTGACTTGGCGCCGCATCTGGTGGACCAGGCGCTGGCGCTGTTTGGTGTGCCGCAGGGCATCTCCGCGAGCGTTCGGATGGATCGCGACCACACCGATATTGAGGACGCCTTCGATATCACGCTCGAGTATCCAAAGCTGCGTGTCTACTGCCGATCGAGCATGCTGGCCTGCGACGCCTCGCCGAGGTTTTTGCTGCATGGGACGAAGGGCAGCTTCAAGAAGTTTGGGCTGGACCCGCAGGAGCCTGCGCTGTTAGCTGGAGCAAAGGTGCCGCGAATGGGTCAGGGAGAGTGGCTCGCCGAATCCGAGAACCACTGGGGCACCTTGACGGTGGCACCAGTACCGACCGACCCCGGAACGTTGACACAGACCAAGGTACGGACCGAGTTCGGCGACTATCGGAACTACTATGCCAACGTTCGCGACGCGATAAACGGTACAGCCGAACTGACTGTAAAGCCCGTTGACGGCTACCGCACCATCAAGCTTCTGGAGATGGCGCGGCAGAGCTCACTTGAAGGACGCACACTGCCGATTCCCTTCTAAAACGGGTCACTATGTTAGCTTCACTGGCCGTAGGTGGCTGCAGCTCCGTGTTTGCGATGGTAGTGTCTGTCCAGAAGGGCCTGTGAGACACCTTCGGAGCTTGCGCGCAGGGTCAAGGTGCGGTAAGCCATACGTGCTACTGCTTCAAGCACGACGGCGTTGTGCGCGGCTTCGTATGGGGTTGGTCCCCAGCAGAACGGGGCGTGGCCTGCAACCAGAACAGCCGGAATAGCCAGTGGATCGAGGCCTTTGAAACGCTCCACGATGGCGAGTCCGGTCTCGTGGACGTATCGGCCGCCGATGGCTTCGTCGGTCAGGACGCTGGTTACGGGAACCGGACCATGAAAGTAGTCGGCATGCGTCGTACCTAGGGCCGGAATGGGTAACCCAGCCTGGGCGAAGCTGGTGGCATACTCCGAATGAGTGTGGACGACCGCGCCGATGGTCGGAAATTCGCGGTAGAGCAGCGTGTGTGTGTCGAGGTCGGAGGAGGGTTTAAGTTTGCCGTCGACGATCTTTCCGTTCAGGTCGGTAACGACCATGTACTCAGGACGCAGCTCCTCGTAGTCCACGCCGGAGGGTTTGATGACAACAAGTCCCTGCTCGCGGTCGATTCCGCTGGCATTGCCGAAGGTGTAGAGGACGAGGCCGCGCTTGACCAGTTCAAGGTTTGCTTCGAGTACTGACGTTCGTAGTTCTTTGAGCAGCATGGCTCCGACCTCCGTTATCGGCAGAAAACGTTTTATGCATCGCTAATGGGCGACGAATGAGTCTAAGGATAGCTGACTGCGGTCTGGTCGGCACATTCGAAAGGATTGATAGAGTAGAGATTATGAAGACTGAACCACCGATGAAGTCGGAAGGGCTGCCGCAAGGTTTTTCGTGGGGCGCGGTCAAAGCAGGAATCAAGGCAAGCGGGAAGACGGATCTAGCCGCAGCGGTTGCAACAAAGGGCGCGAACGGCGCGGCGATGTTTACAAAAAACCAGGTTGTTGCGGCTCCCGTGACGGTGGGCCGGCGACATCTAACCAACACAGGCGGCCGCATAGGTGCCGTCCTGGTGAATGCCGGAAATGCAAACTGCGCTACCGGACAGCCCGGGATCGATGCCTGCGTACAGACGTGTGCGGCGGCGGCGGAGAGCTTCCACTGCATCTTCGACGAGGTCTTCCCTTCATCGACCGGGATCATCGGCGTGCCGTTTCCAACTGAGAAGGTCATCGCTGCCTTACCTGCGCTGGTGGCGGAGATGGGCGACACGCCGGAGCACGCCGAGTTGTTCGCCAAGGCCATCATGACGACCGACACCAGGATGAAGGTCGCACGTGCTGCGATCGACGTCGATGGCGTTGAGGTGCGGATCTTTGGTGCGGCGAAGGGTGCAGGAATGATCCATCCTCAACTTGGTGCGCCGGTTGGTCCGCCACACGCAACGATGCTGGTGTATCTGTTCACCGATATCGCAGCCGAGAGCGCACAACTGCAAGAGGTGCTTGCGCCTGCGGTGGAGAGGAGCTTCAACTCGATCTCGATCGATGGGGACACGTCCACCAACGATACGGTGCTTCTCCTGGCGAGCGGAGCGAGTGGAGTGAAGCTCGATACGCGCACCCAGGAAGCATTTACGAATGCCCTGAAGCTCGTGTGCGGATCGCTGGCGTACCAGATTGTGGATGATGGCGAGGGTGTCGGGCATGTGGTGACACTGCATATCACCGGCGCCCGAACCGAAGCCGAGGCCAAGCAAGTGGCGAAGTCGATTGCGCACTCTCCGCTGTGCAAGACAGCCTGGTCGAGCGCGGATCCAAACTGGGGACGTCTGATGGCCGCGGCTGGATACAGCGGTGTAGCGTTCGATCCGGCACTTGTCACGGTCGCGATTGGTGATCTGCCCGTGTATGAGCTGGGGGTGAGGGCGCCTGCGTTTGATAAGGCTGCGGTGCACGAAGTCATGCTCGGACGGGACTATACGATCAGGCTCGACATGGGGTTAGGAACGGCAGAGTGCAGATTCCTGACCTGCGATCTGACGGAAGAGTACGTGCGAATTAACGCTGATTATTCAAGCTGAGGCAGGGCGTAGGAATGAGGGAGCAAGACGGCTCCACGAAAGACCGGGGCAGGTGCTGCGCCCTGATTCCTCATCCCTCCACCCTACTCTCCAGATGACGTTTTCGCGTAAGCCTTATATCGTTATAAGCGTGGGCATCGGGATGGCCTGAAGGCCGTCCGCAGCGATCTGGACTGGAGTACGAGAAGACTTATGACAACGAAACTGGAAGAAGCCGCCAAACAGGACTTTACTGCAGAGGTCTCCGAGTGGATTGAGGCGTTTGACGACGTCGTCGCTGCGGACTGGGAGCAGGGGTCGGAGTTGCTGGAGGCCCTGCGGCAGCGTGCGCGCGAGGCCGGGGTGCCCACGCCAAGCGAACTGACCACGCCGTACCACAATACGATTCCGAAGCATGATGAGCTGCCCTATCCTGGCGACAGAGCGATGGAGCGGAAGGTCGAGAGCCTGATTCGCTGGAACGCGATGGCGATGGTTCACGGCCAGAACAAGAAAGACGCCGGAATCGGCGGGCACATCTCGACGTATTCCTCGCTGGCAACTTTGTTGGAGGTTGGCTTCAACCACTTCTTTCATGCAAAGTACTCGGCCAATGGTCAGGAGCAGCCGGGAGACTTCGTTTACTTTCAAGGCCATGCTTCCCCCGGTGTCTATGCCCGCGCTTATCTCGAAGGCCGATTCGATGATGACAGGTTGAAGAACTTCCGGCACGAACTGCGTGATACTCCAGGACTTTCGTCGTATCCGCATCCGTGGCTGATGCCGAACTTCTGGAACTTCCCGACGGTGTCGATGGGCATTGGGCCGCTGAATGCGATCTACCAGGCGCGGTTTATGCGGTATCTGGAGAATCGCAAGCTGATCGAGCCGACCGAACGCAAGGTGTGGGCGTTTGTCGGAGATGGTGAGACCGATGAGGTCGATAGCCTCGGCGCGATCTCGGTGGCGGCGCGCGAGAAGCTCGACAACCTGATCTTCGTTGTGAACTGCAACCTGCAGCGTTTGGATGGGCCGGTGCGTGGAAACAAACGCATCATCGATGAGCTTGAGGGCGTCTTCCGCGGTGCGGGCTGGAACGTCATCAAGGTCATATGGGGTTCGGACTGGGATGCGCTGTTTGAACGCGACCATACCGGCTTGCTTCTGCGCCGGATGGAAGAGTGCGTCGACGGCGAGTACCAGAACTTCAAGGCGAAAGGCGGAGCATATCTTCGCGAGCACTTCTTCGGGAAGTATCCCGAGCTTCTTGAGTTGGTGAAAGACATGTCCGATGACGAGCTTGGGTTGCTTCATCGCGGCGGCCATGACCGGACGAAGATCTATAACGCCTATAAGCGGGCGGTTGAGCACAAGGGCGGCCCAACGGTAATTCTTGCCAAGACCGTAAAGGGCCATGGATTGGGCTCGGCACAGGCTCGCAACGCAACCCACTCGGAGAAGAAGCTGGCAGACGATGGCCTGGCTGCGTTCGTGAAGCGGTTCGACATTCCAATCCCCGAAGAGGCAGCGAAGACGGGCACGCCGTATCGGCCCGCACAGGATGCTCCTGAGATCGTCTACATGCAGGAGAGGCGCAAAGAGCTCGGTGGCTATCTGCCAGCACGCGAGGTCCCGAAGAGTGACTTCAAGGCGCCCGCACTCGACTACTTCGGCGAGTGGACAGCAGGGTCGAATAACCGTGCGGTTTCGACCACGATGGGTTTTGTCAGTATTCTGCGTCACCTGATGAAGGATCCCGCGATCGGAAAATTGATCGTGCCGATCGTGCCGGATGAAGGCCGCACGTTTGGCCTGGAGTCGGCGATCCGGCAGGTTGGGATCTACGCACCGGAGGGCCAGAAGTATAGCCCGCACGATGCAGACATGCTGCTCTACTACCGCGAGGATAAGGACGGGCAGATTCTTGAAGAAGGAATTACCGAAGCCGGGGCGATGGCTTCTTTTACAGCGGCAGGCACGTCGTATGTGAACTACAAAGTTCCCGCGATTCCCTTCTACATGTACTACTCGATGTTCGGATTTCAGCGCATCGGCGACATGGTGTGGGCGTTTGCGGACTCGCGCGGCAAGGGCTTCCTGATGGGCGGCACAGCCGGGCGCACGACGATGTTAGGCGAAGGCCTGCAGCATCAGGACGGACACAGCATCGTGCTCGCAAGCACAGTGCCGACATGCATCACCTATGATCCGGCGTACGTGTACGAACTGGCCGTAGTGATTCAGGATGGCATCAAGCGTATGTATGAGAAGGGTGAAGACTGCTTCTACTACATCACCATGTACAACGAGGACTACGCCATGCCTGCGATGCCGGAGGGCTCCGCTGAAGGAATTCTGCGCGGTATGTATAAGCTGAAGCCCGCAGGCGGCGAAGCTGTGGCGCAGTTGTTTGGTAGTGGGCCAATCCTGAATGAGGTGTTGCGCGCGCAGGAGATCCTCGCGTCGAAGTATGGCGTTCATGCTGACGTGTGGAGCGTAACCAGCTACACCGAGCTGCGTCGCGATGCGCTCGCAGTAGAGCGTTGGAACCGGCTGCATCCCGCCGAAAAGGAGAAGGTGCCGTACGTTCTCTCAGCGCTTGGGAGCGCGCCTGGGCCTATCATCGCAACGAGCGATTACATGAAGTCAGTGCCGGATCTGCTGTCCCCATGGCTGCCGTCTCGCCTCGTGACACTCGGTACCGATGGCTTCGGTCGCAGTGACAACCGCGAACATCTGCGGAGGCACTTCGAGGTCAGTGCCGAGGCGATCGTTGGCGCTACATTGTCGAAGCTGGCACGTGACGGCAAGTTCAAGGCAAAGGCTGCGCAAAAAGCAATGGCGGAGCTTGGCCTGGATGTTGAGGCAGCCGATCCTGCAAGAGCTTAGAATCGTTTCAGAAGTTCGCGTTGAGACGAAGAGGGTTCCTTTTGGGACCCTCTCGTTGTGTACATCGAGAATCGAACGGAGGCTGTGTTGAGTGAAGCGGGGCTATACGAGAACCCACTCGTGCCGAATAAAAAGCTGCGACAGATATATGAGGCGATGGTAGAGGCGAGAACGCTGGATGAGCACATCGCAAAGATGCAGAAAGGCTTGAAAGCGCGTCGGAGGCTCGATTCCACTCACGGACAGGAGGCCTGCCGGGTAAGTACAGCGATCGATTTGCAACCAGGCGATCTGGTGAGTGATTCGCATGTCGGGATCGTGATGGACCTTCTCGCTGGAGCAAAACTCGATTCCCTGTTGAAGCGCGTTGAGGCGTTTCATGCAGGAAAGATCGATCGGCACACATTCTCCAAGGACGGTGCATCGAAGCAGCACCTTCCATGGATAGAGGATCCTGTCGATCAGCTCAAAACGGCGATCGGTGCTGCGCTCTCCTTCAAAACGTTGAAGCGAGAAAATGTCGTCGTGGCCTATGCGCGTCGCGATGAGCTGGCAAAGTGGCAGTGGCGGCAGGTTTTGGAGCTTGTCTCGAAGCTGGACGTGCCGATGATCGTCGTGGCTCTCCCCGGAGCTGTGGAGAACGCGCCCGCAACAAACCTGAGCGCTAGGGCACGATCGTGGGGACTGCCTGGCATACCGGTTGATGCAGCCGACGCCGTAGCACTATACCGCGTGGCGCAGGAGTCAATTGGACGAACCCGCATGGGTGGAGGACCTGTCCTCATTGACTGCGTCGCTTATAAAACGAAGGGGGAAAAGGTCGATTTGCCCGGCGACCCTCTCTCGCAAATGAAGGACTTTCTGTTGGGACGCAAGGTTTGTACCGAGGCCTGGCTTCAAAACACAGGAGATAGCCTTCGAAGACGTCTCTCAGTGGCCAGATAGTAAACCCGCAGGTTCACGCATCATTCTGGGGTGAAAGGCAGGGTGTGCGGCGGTTACACTGGTGACGGTACTCTTGAGGAAAGTTTGAGGCATAAGTGCGGATCAGAACCTCCCTTTTTTTCGCGGCCCCGGCTCTATTGGTTGTAGTCTCCACACTCTCTGCGCAGACACAACCGACGCCGGCACCCGAATCCGTACCTGTACCGACTCCCCAACAGACGATACCTTCAGTTCCCCCTCCGACACCGGAGCAGCCACCATCCATTCCAACGTCTCCGACACCGGAGACCGCGGGCAAACCGGTCGTGCCGCCTGCGCAACCTACGCCCCAGGCACCATACACAGCCTACGATGCCTACTCGCCGGATTTGAAACCGCCACCTGATCGCCTGGGCTCGGCCTACATCCCTATGGATAGCTGGGTCTATCAGGCGCTCAATCGCCTCTACGGGATGGGATTCGTCGACACGATGTATCTGAGTATGCGGCCGTACACGCGTCGTAGCACTCTGCATATGTTGCTGAAGTCGCAGGATGAGATTCTCAGCAGCGACAATGAGCAGGCAGTAGACATACTTGCGAAGCTACTGACGTTTCTGAGCACGGAGGTCCCCGACGGCAATGTGCCGCGCGGTTTAGTCTACGGTCTGGACTCCTCCTACACACGGGTGTTGGGAATCGGCGGTCCAGTTCTTGTGGATAGCTACCACCTGGGGCAAACCATCAACAATGACTATGGGCGACCGTACCAGACCGGTTTCAACAGCATTGTAGGAGCTTCAACGGTCAATGAATGGGGACCGTTTTCGCTGTACGTCCGTGGAGAGTATCAGCACGCTCCGTCGGGTTCCGGATACTCTCAAGAGCTGTCGGACGAACTGCGCTTCATCGACGTAAACTTCTACACCGGGCCGGTAAAGACGACTCCCTTGGATCCGATCCTCGAGCAGAACCCGTTCCGCCTGGTAGAGGCATACGCCTCCGTGCACCTGCTCGGCCACGAAATCTCCGGCGGCAAGAGCGATCATTGGTTTGGCCCCGCTGCCGGTAGCGCGATGGCATGGAGCAACAACGCCGAGAACACATACTCGTTTCAAATCGACCGCGTCGAGCCTCTCAATATTAAATTTCTCTCCAAGTTGCTCGGCCCTGTGCGCTACGACTTCTTCGTAGGAAGCTTGAAGGGCCACATGGTTCCCCGGGCTCCGTGGGTCCACTCAACAATGTTCTCGTTTCGTCCGACAGAGAACCTGGAGTTCACCTTCCAGCGAACGGTTATCTGGGGTGGGGCGGGCCACGCTCCAATTACGTTGCACACTTTTCTTCACAGCTTCTTCGATACCAATGACACAGCAGGAGACGAAAAGAACTCCCGCAACGATCCCGGCGCCAGGTTCAGCGACTTCAGCCTTTCGTATCGCCTACCGTTGATGCGTAAGTACATGTCCTTTTATGTAGATTCGATCTCGCATGATGATGTGACGCCGATCAGCGCGCCTCGACGAGCTTCCTACCGAACGGGACTTTATCTCTCCCAGATTCCAAAACTGAATAAGTTCGATCTCAGGGTAGAGGCAGTGTCGACGGATCCAGCCGTCGGGCCAGCTGTAAGGGGACAGTTCGCCTACTGGGAGATCATCCAGATCCAGGGGTACACCAACAACGGCATCATCATGGGCGACTGGATTGGCCGCGAAGCAAAAGGCGGGCAAGCCTTTTTGACCTATCACCTGTCAGGCAACGAGTGGGTTCAGCTCGAATATCTCAACAAGAAGACGCCATTCAATTTCATCCCGGGTGGAACGACGCAGAATCAATTCAAGCTGAACGCGGTAAAACGACTAGGCAAAGAGGTTGAATTGAACGCCTGGTATCAGTACGAGGGCTGGAAAGCACCGATCTACAAATCGGGGCTGCAGAACAACAATGCCTTCGCCGTGCAGCTAACGTGGTATCCAAAGTTGCGAACGTATCCGGAGCAGCGTTAGCCGAGGCTGACTAAACCAGCGAAGCGATACAGCTCCTGAAGTATTCGAGGGAATCTTCCAGGCCCTGCCGTAGCTTGACCTTCGGCTCCCAGCCAAGAAGAGTCCTCGCCTTGGTAATGTCGGGACGGCGTCGCGTCGGGTCGTCCTGTGGCAGAGGCTTGAGAATGATCTCGGACTTGGAGCCGGTTACGGCGAGTATCTCGCGAGCGCATTCCAGTATGGTCCACTCAACGGGATTGCCAATGTTCACAGGTAAATGTTCCTGCGAACGGGATAAGAGCACAATGCCCTCGATGAGGTCGGAGACGTAGCAAAAGCTACGCGTCTGTGAACCGTCGCCATAGATCGTCAGTGGTTCACCCCGCAGCGCCTGCACCATAAGATTGGAGATGACGCGGCCGTCGTTGGCCTGAAGCCGGGGACCATACGTATTAAAGATGCGGACGAGATGAGTGTCCACGCCGTAATAGCGGTGATAGGCCATCACTGTGGCTTCGGAGAACCGCTTGGCTTCGTCGTACACCGAACGTGGACCAATCGGATTGACGTTTCCCCAATAAGACTCTACCTGTGGATGAACTTCGGGATCACCGTAGCACTCGGAGGTGGAGGCATGGAGGTATCCGGCTCCATATTTGCGTGCGACATCCAGAGTGTTGATGGTGCCTGCCGACCCCACCAGCAGCGTCTCGACCCCCAGACGGGTGTAGTCGACTGGGCTTGCAGGCGATGCGAAGTTGAAGACGAAATCCACTTTGCCGACATCGAACGGCTGACAGATGTCCAACTCACGAAGGCTAAAGCGGCTCTCGTTCTTGAGGTGGCTCAGATTGGCGAGGTTGCCAGTGCTCAGGTTGTCGACACCGATGACGGAGTTTCCTTCAGCAAGCAATGAGTCGCATAGATGCGAACCAAGAAAACCTGCGGCTCCTGTGACAAGAATCATTCGAGACATTCCAGATTACCTTTCGTAAGCTGTAGTACCTGTCCTCGGCGGTAGTCCTCAATGTGACAGAAAGACAAGGTGGCACGTGGATGTGAACCACGAAATCGTTATCGAAGCACGTGTTAGCTATGAGCGGATAATGCAGGCGATAAATCTCTTACCGGATACGCTGCAGGTCGGCCGATACTGAGATAGGTAAACCCGTGCTTTACCATCGTGGGTGGATCATACATATTGCGACCATCGATAATAATTGGATACCGAAGAGTCTTGTTGAGTTGGCCAAGATCGAGCGAGGCAAACTCAGCCCAATCCGTCAGGATGAGAAGAGCGTCAGCGTCTTCTGCCGCGGCGTAGGCATCACTCACATAGCGAAGATTTGGACCGGCAGGAAGAACCTCCTCGGTCCGTTTCATCGCAGCAGGATCGTATGCAGTAACCGAGCAGCCCTCTGCCAGAAGCATCTCCACAACTTCGATCGCGGGTGATTCGCGGATATCGTCGGTCTCACCCTTGAACGCCAGGCCGAGAACGCCGATTCGCTTGCCGCGAAGAGTCCACAGGGCAGAGCGCACTTTGTTGAGGAATCGCTTCTTCTGCTGGCTGTTTATCTTTTCGACCTCGGTGAGCAGATTGAAGTCAATACCGAGTTGCTCTGCGACAGAACGAAAGGCCGCTACGTCCTTCGGAAAGCAGGAACCACCGTACCCGATACCGGGACGAAGAAACCGCGGGCCAATGCGGGTGTCGAGGCCCATCCCGCGGGCAACCTGCTCCACGTTCGCGTTGGTCGCTTCGCAGAGATTCGAGACCGCGTTGATGAATGAGATCTTCAACGCAAGAAAGGCGTTGGAGGCATGTTTGATGATCTCCGCACTCTTGGTCGAGGTCATGAGAAGCTCCGGCGGTTCGGACTCATTGCAGATACCGTCGATCGCGTTGGCGCGAGTGTAGTAGTCGCCGCTGGTCAGAGGACGATAGATCCTCTGGAGAACCTCTGCCGCGCGGTCGCTGTCGGCGCCGACCACGATACGGTCAGGGTGAAGGAAGTCGCAGACCGCAGTTCCCTCACGTAGAAATTCGGGATTAGAGACCACATCGAACAGGTGCCGGGCCACGCCGTTGCGCTCCATCGAGCGGGTAACCCACTCATTGGTGTAAACAGGCACTGTACTTTTTTCGACGATGACCTTATAGCTGGTGAGCGAACGGGCAATCTCGCAGGCAACCGCTTCGACGTACGACAGATCTGCATCGCCTGCCTCACTTTGGGGGGTGCCAACAGCGATAAAGATGGCTTCGCACTCGCGAGTGGCCTCGGCGAGATCAGTCATAAAACGAACTTTAGTGTTACGGTATTTCCCCAACAGCTCAGGAAGGAAGTTTTCGTGAATAAGAGAGTCACCTCCCTGTAGGGCGGCAACTTTACGCTCATCATTATCCACACAAATGACATCGTGGCCCATCTCTGCAAAACAAACAGCAGCTACAAGACCCACGTAACCAGATCCAACAACAGCAATCTTAACGTCTTCAGTCATATTTTCCTGCACCCTCCAAGTTCAGAATAGCCGAAGTTTGGACAATAACCGATAGCTTATAGAATCATGTGTACTTCTTGACTCCATACCCCTTTCGTGTCATCTAATCTTTCTTCCTGATCGCGCACTCGGGTAGACTAGGGGCAATGGGTTCTCAAAATACGCAGCCGCCTCTTGTGGGTGTTCCGGAGTCGAACCAGGCAGGGTTCAGCACGACCGTTACAGATACGACATTGTCCGAAGCGCTGATTGTGCTGCGGAAACGTAAGTTGGTCTTGATCATTGCCGTGCTGCTTGGGCTTGTCTATGGAATCTATACGGCAGAATCCCAACCCAAACTCTACGAAGCCTATGGCCGGATTCAGGTAAGGTCCGGATCATCCAACGAATACAGAGTCAACCCCATCCAGGGTGCGGGCGGCGACTACAACTCTAAGATGCTAACCGAGATCGAGATTCTAAAGAGCGATTCCCTGATGTTGAAGGTGTGTCGCGATCTCGATCTGTCCAACAACCCTGACTTTGTCGAGGAGAAGGGACCTCTTCCCCACACCACGTTGGACGATGGCGAGACCAGACAGATCACGGTTCATCGCCTTCAAAGTAATCTGCATGTCACCCTGGTCAATAAGACAGATATCATCCGCATCAGTTACAGCAGCCTGAACCCAAAGCTATCTGCAGACATCGTCAATAAAGTTATCTCGGAATATATTCAGCGCAGCTATCAGACTCGGTTCGCCTCCTCGCAACAGGTCTCCGTCTGGCTCTCCGGCACGCTTCAGGACTTGAAGCAACAGGTGGAGACATCGCAGGAACAGATGATGGACCTGCAACGTCGGCTGGGCATTCTGGGTTTTGATCCCACGCACAATCAGATCAGTGCTTCACTGGATGACCTCGCGAAAGCAGCGGGCGCGGCCAAGCTGGCGCGAATCATAGCCGAAGCACGATACCGCGTCATCAACGGAATGGACCCGAATACGATCGAAGGTTCGATCGAGACAACCCCGGGGACTGCCACCGGAGAGCTCAGTGGACTACGCTCACAGCTTGCTGCTTCCAAAGCGAACTATGCAACGTTGGAGTCATCACTCGGACCAAATCATCCTCAATCGAAGGCTCTGAAGGCTCAGATCGATGAGTACACCAAAGAGATTGATCAGGAGCAGAATCGCCTGATCGTGCAGGCAAAAGAAAACTACGTCATCGCGCGTGCGAACGAAGATCAAACCACTGCCGCTCTCGAGGCGCAGAAGTCAGATGCATACAAACTTCGAGATCAGCTCGTGGAGTACACGCTGCGTGAGCGTGAGTTTGAGGCAAATCGCACCTTGTACGACAGTCTCCAGCAGCGTCTCCGGACTGCGAGCGTACAGTCGGGCCTGGAATCGCTGGAGATCGACGTTGTAGATCAGGCGTTGCCGCCGGCAAAGCCGGTTTTGCGCCCGCAGTCGACAGTCATTCTTACTGCACTTGTCTTCAGTCTGCTGGCGGGCATCGTTGTGGCCTTCCTTTTGGAGAGCCTGGACACCGGACTACGCAGCATCGCGGAGATCGAGAGCATCACCGAGCTTCCGTCACTGGCCATCATTCCGCGGGCACGCCGCTCTTCTGTCGATCAGGCAGCAAGCCTGACCACCGCCCAACGAAATATCGGTATATTGACACAGCCGAAGTCTCAGTTTGCTGAAGCCTTCCGTTCCCTGCGAACCTCGCTGCTGCTATCCAACACCACGCATCCACCCAAGTACATTGTTCTAACCAGTGCCACGCCGTCTGAAGGCAAGACGACAGCGGCAAGCAATCTAGCCGCGATCCTCGCACAGCGAGACACACGTGTCCTGCTGATCGACGGAGACCTTCGCCGACCGAACGTTCACCACCGATTTGGCTTAAACGGCAAGATCGGTCTCACAACTGTGCTCACCGGAGCGACCACGTTGGAGGACACCGTTCAACGCGTCCCTGAGATTCCGAACCTAGACATTCTCCCCAGCGGCCCGGTTCCACCCTTCCCGACAGAGATGTTGAGTTCAGCCGCGATGGACGCCATCCTGAAGCGCTGCGGAGAGATCTACAACTACATTGTCATCGACTCCCCACCAATCCTCTCCGTCACCGACGGTGTCATCCTGGCACGCCAGGCAGACGCTGTGGTGCTCGTGGTGCGTCACG
Source organism: Tunturiibacter lichenicola (assembly GCF_051013355.1). GTDB lineage: Bacteria > Acidobacteriota > Terriglobia > Terriglobales > Acidobacteriaceae > Edaphobacter > Edaphobacter lichenicola_F. The sequence continues at coordinate 5,405,176 of NZ_CP132944.1, forward strand.
GCAAATCAAGTAAACATGTCGTGCGCAGGGCTCGCGATCTGCTGCTGCGCTCTGGTGCGGCCATCACCGGCATCGTTCTGAACGCGGTCGATCTTAACTCGCCGGAGTACTACGGATACTACGGGTATTCGGGCTACTCCTATGCAAGCGTTGACTCTGATAGCTGGGAGAAGACGCCCGTCGCAGCCGATAAGAACGAGTCCGGGGAGACAGAACGATGAAGCAGAGAAAAAAACATCTCCGGATCGATCTGGCACTGCGAGCTGTGCAGCGTCTTCTCGGCAGCAAAGTGTGGATTGCTTTAGCGATTGTTCTTCTATCAGCCACAGCCTGCCGTGTTGCCAAGGCGCAGTTCAGCGGCCCGGCACTCGGGATCGACACACAGGTCAATCCACCACTCACAATCACGACAGACCCGGCCATCCTGTTTCCGTCAAAGCGAGACATCTACTTAGGCGACGGAGATCTCATCTCGGTTCACCTCTTCGCCAACGCAGACTATGCTCCAACCGTCCGCGTCGGTCTCGATGGCGTGATCCAACTGCCGCTGATTGGAAACGTTCAGGTGCAGGGACTGACGCTCAATCAGGCCCAGGATCTAATCGCGGACAAGCTCAAGGCAGCGGAGATGTTCCGCGATCCTCAAGTGTCGATTCAGATCATGGAGTCGCCAAATCAAGTCTGCACCGTCATTGGTGAGCTTCATGGAGTCGTTCCGATCCTCGGCGAAAGACGCCTGTATGACGTCCTTGCAGCAGTCGGCGGAGGCAGCAGCGGAGGCATCGGGGTCACAACGATCGTGGTCGGAGGCGGCGGCCTTCCCTCTACCGCAAGCCACATCATTACCATCAACCGTTACGGTGCCCCACAACCCATCGTTGTCGATCTCGGAACGGATCCAGCCAAGAGTGCGATGGCAGACATACCAATCTTCCCGCGCGACACAATCGTCGTCCCGCGAGTCGGCGTGGTTTACATGCTCGGAGCGTTCAAGACACAGGGAGCAATCCCGCTGCAACAAAACTCACCGATCACCTTGATGAAGGTAACTGCGCTAGCCGGTGGAAACCTCTTTGAAGGAAGTTCGGGCGATCTTCGGATTATTCGCACTACCGGACTCACTCGGCAGGTGGTACGCGTCGACCTCAAAAGGGTCATCCGCGGCCAGGATCCCGACCCCGTATTGCAGGCAGAAGACATCGTCTTCCTGCCGACGAATCCGATGAAGGCTGCAATCAGTTCGGGCGGAATCTCCACACTGTTGGGCATCGCGTCGATTTTGGTCCTGGCCATCCAAAACCACTAGTTGTGGGAACTATGACCACGAACGCAATCGTCCGGGTTCGCGGCAGCTACGATAAGACAGAGAATACTTCTCTGGGAAATGGGCAATCGCTTGAAAAAGAAGGTCAGGCTGGCGTATCTGGTAAGCCATCCCATTCAATACCAGGCTCCCCTGCTGCGGCGAATCGCCCAAGAGCCTGATATCGATCTGACAGTCTTCTTCGGCTCCGATTTCTCAGTTCGTGGTTACCAGGACAAAGGCTTCGGCGTTGACGTGAAGTGGGACGTGCCCCTCCTCGATGGATATCGCCATAAATTCCTTCCAGTACTCCGTGACAACGGCACGCAGACCGTGACTACGCCCTTGAACTACGGCATCTTCAGAGCTCTTCGCGGAACAGCAACGGAGCGCCCGTTCGACGTGCTGTGGGTGCACGGGTACTCAACGGTGAACGCTCTGCACGCGATCCTGGCGGCAAACGCGCTCGGTATTCCAGTTCTCGTCCGCGCCGAATCCCGGTCTACCAACCAAAAGCAGAACATCATCAAGCGCAGCGCAAAACGCATCTTCTTCAGAGCTCTGAAAGGTTTGATTGATGGCGTGCTTCCCATCGGAACGCTGAATGCAGCCTACTGGCGCCTTTATCTCGGCGACGATCTTCCCCAATTTCTGATGCCGTACGCAGTCGACAATCACTACTTTCAGAGCCGCAGCCAACAGGCCGTGGCCGGCCGCGAGACTCTTCAACGCGAACTGGATCTGAATCCATCCCGCCCAGTAATTCTCTTCGCCTCGAAGCTACAAACGCGCAAGCGTTGTCAGGATCTCCTCGACGCCTATCTCAATCTGTCCTCAGGCGAAGCAGATGCGCTTCACCCCTATCTGGTAATTGTCGGCGACGGAGAAGAACGCTCCAACATGGAGCAGCGTGTGAAACAAAGTGGCTCAAACGGAGTCCGATTCTGCGGCTTTCGCAATCAATCAGAGCTGCCGAGGTTCTTCGATATTGCAACAGTCTTTGTCTTGCCTTCGCTCGACGAGCAGTGGGGCCTGATCGTGAATGAGGTGATGAACTCCGGGCGTGCAGTGATCGTCTCCGACCAAGTCGGATGCCAGCCCGACCTGATCGCCGATGGCGTTGAAGGATGCGTCTTTCCCGCAGGCGATGTCGCAGCACTCACCGAGGCTTTGCGTAGAACAATCACATCGCCCGCGACGGCAAGCGCCATGGGACAGCGTGGACTGGAGAGAATTCAGACGTGGAGCTACGAGGAAGATATACGTGGCCTTCGGCAAGCGATTGCGGCGACGACGCGGGGCCTCCTTGCTTGATCACACGCGTAGTATGTTCTCGCCTCAAGAGCAAATCCGGCTGCTATGCTTAATGGCGGTGATCGTAGGCTGATGCGAATTCTGCACATCATTGGAACCCTGAACCCGGAGGCTGGCGGCCCGACGGAGTCCGTCCGCGTTCTGCTGAGCTATGGCCCAATCGGCTACACCGGCGAGGTCGTTACGCTCGACGATCCGGACGCGCCATACCTCAAAGACTTTGCTTTTCCCGTGCATGCTCTCGGCCCCACGAACACCACTTACGGATTCAACTCGAAGCTGCTTCCCTGGCTGAAAAATAATCGACACCGCTTTGACGGTGTCGTGGTAAACGGTCTTTGGCAGTACTGCGGATATGCCGCCTGGCGAACTCTGGCCGGCAATACGCCCTATGTCGTCTTCACCCACGGCATGCTGGATCCATACTTCAAACACGCCTTCCCGTTGAAACACATCAAAAAGTGGCTCTACTGGGTTCCGTTCGAGTACTGGATTCTGCGTGGCGCCTATCGTGTCCTCTTTACCTCGAAGGCCGAAAAACGGCTGGCCGAGCAGAGCTTCTGGATACATCGTTGGAACGCCTACGTCGTGCCCTACGGCGCCAGTGGACCGACGGGCGACCCCGAGGTTCAGATGCGGGCTTTCTTCGCAAAATGTCCCCAGGCAAAAGGTAAACGGTTCCTGCTCTTTCTCGGGCGCATCCATCGCAAGAAAGGTTGCGATCTTCTCATCGATGCCTTCGCCAAGGTTGCCGCCACTGATCCAGATCTCTATCTCGTCATGGCTGGCCCTGACTCTCAAAACTGGAGCGCGAAGTTGAAGTCCACGGCCGCGAGCGCCGGAATAGAGGATCGAGTCTACTGGCCGGGTATGGTAACAGGCGACGCAAAATGGGGAGCATTCTTCGCGTCGGAGGCGTTCATCCTGCCATCGCACCAGGAAAACTTCGGCATTGCAGTTGCCGAGGCCCTCGCCTGCGGCAAGCCGGTGCTGCTCGCCGACAAGGTAAATATCGCTGAGGAGATCTCGGAAGACGGCGCCGGGCTCATGGAGTTAGACACTCCAGATGGGACGCTCCGTCTGCTGCAGGGATGGATCGGGATGACCATAGCAGAGAGACAGCGCATGGCCGAACTTGCCTACCAGTGCTTCCACCGCCGATACGACATGCGAGAGAATGCGAAGGCAATCATCCGGTTGTTTGGAACCGCCACGATTCTCACCCCCGCCGCAATTGAGTCGGAATAGGGAAAAGCGCCAATGCCAAAGCAGATCCACTACAACGCGGCGGAACATATCTCTGCGGCGACGGCTGCGGACCCTTACCTTCGACCTGCATTCTCCTTTCGCGACCGGCTGCGACGGCTCAACTGGAATATCTGCTGGGCGATCTTCTATAGAACGTCACCGAGACCGTTACATGCATGGCGGTCCTTTCTTTTGCGCCTGTTTGGAGCACAGATGGGGCCGAACTGCCACTTCTATCCCAAATCAAAGGTATGGGCGCCATGGAATCTGGTCTGTGCCGACCAGGTCACTGCAGGGGACGGCGTCGAGATCTACAACCCTGCTCCAATCACGTTGGGTTCGCACGCAATTCTCTCGCAGGAGGCATACCTGTGCGGGGCAACCCATGACTATGACGATCCTGCATTCCCGTTGATCGCCTATGCGATGACTATCGGCCCCTATGCATGGGTGTGTGCGCGGGCTTCCGTAGCGCCCGGCGTCAACGTTGGTGAGGGTGCAGTTCTGGGGCTTGGATCGGTTGCTACACGAACCCTCGAAGCTTGGACCGTGTACGCAGGTGTGCCCGCTGTCAAAGTGAAGGACAGAAAACAGTTCCCCGTCGGCTCCTCGGACAGACAATAGCAAAGCAAAAAACAAAAAGCAGGACAGAACTCCCGTTAGTCCTGCTCTTTTGCGTCCATTCGTTGACTGCGGAGGTAGATTAGCCGCGCAGCTTTGCCAGAAGGTCTGTGGGGTGCACCGGCTTCGCGAGAATCTCAAACTCGTGCCCCTGCGAACGGGCCTTTTCGAGCAGATCGGCAGTAGCTGCCTGCCCGGAAAAGAGAAGAATCTTACACTTCGGCAGCTTGCTTCGGGTGATGATCGCAGCTTCGATCCCGGTCATCCCGGTCATAATCACGTCGCTGATCAGCATATCCGGCTGGAAGCTCTCAAGTAGTTCGATGGCCTTCTCTCCGCTGAACACGGCACGTGCCTCAAAGCCTGCCTGGTTAAGAATAATTGCTAGAGTATTCGCAATCACCTGCTCGTCGTCTGCGACCAGCACTTTGGGCTTGGGTATTGCGGTCGATGTTGGATCTGCCATGCTGAGTATCCCCAAAAGTAGAAGGTTTCAATCTTCAGTTTTTATTAGCGTCCGGAGCCGGTCTTTATGATCCGTCTACACCGTAAATGATACGCTGAGCGCAGAGATGGTTGTCGGACAACCACCACAATTCAAAGGGAACGCCTACTGTACTACAAATTTTCCTATGCAGCCAGCCATCATACGCGCCGAACGTGTCGAGAAATATTATGCGCAACCGAGCGAGAATCGCATTCAGGTCATCTCGCCGACCGACCTCTCCATTGTAAGGGGAGAGATCGTCGCATTGCTTGGGCCATCGGGCTCCGGCAAGTCCACGCTGCTCCGCATGTTGACAGGTTTGTCGACCCCTTCCGCGGGTGAAGTCTACTGGCACGAAAAACCCATCGCCACCGCCGAGGTGAATGTTTCAATTGTGTTTCAAAGCTTCGCGCTCTTCCCGTGGCTGACGGTTTTGGAAAACGTCGAAGCACCCCTGAAAGCCCGAGGCATGGAGCCGGTCGAGCGGCTCAAACGCAGCAAAAAAATCCTCGACACGGTAGGTCTGGACGGCTTTCAGGCCGCCTATCCGAAGGAGCTCTCCGGCGGCATGCGGCAGCGCGTCGGCTTCGCCCGGGCACTCGTCGTAGAGCCCGAAGTCCTCTTCATGGACGAGCCATTTTCCGCACTCGACGTGCTCACGGCGGAGAACCTCCGCAGCGAACTACTCGAGCTCTGGCAGAACAACACCATCCCGACACGCGCAATCTTCATCGTCACGCACAACATCGAAGAGGCCGTTCTCCTCGCCGACCGCATCATCGTGCTCGGCCGCAATCCAGGCCATGTGCGGACCGATTTCAAAGTTTCCCTCGAACATCCGAGAGACCGCAAGACAACCGCATTCACGCAGCTCGTGGACTACATCTACAAGGTGTTGACGCAGCCCGACGCACAGCCGCCAGCGCTCCCCCAGACAGCCACCGGCAAGCCCGTGCGCGACCAGCGTCAGATGCACTACCAGATGCTGCCTCACGCGCGCCCCGGCGGAATCGCAGGCTTGCTGGAGCTCGTGCTGGACCACAACGGCAAGGACGACATCTACCGCCTCGCGGACGATCTTTCCTTCCAGATTGACGACCTTCTCCCAATTGTCGACGCAGCCCAGTTACTTGGCTTTTTGACCGTGACAGAGGGCGACGCAGCCATCACGGCCAGTGGCGCGGAGTACGCCAACTCGGAGATCCTGCGACAAAAGGAGCTGTTCCGAAACGCGGCTGTTGAAAACGTTCTGCTGCTCCGTCAGATCGTCCGCGCTATCGAATCAAAAAGCGACCGCAGCGTCCCCGAGGACTTCTTTCACGACATGCTCGACGAGCAGTTCAGCGAAGACGAGACACTGCGACAGCTTGAGACCGCAATCGGCTGGGGTCGCTATGCCGAGCTCTTCGACTACGATGCATCCCGGCGACGCTTCATCCAATCCGAGAAGCTCCATCACGACGCGAACGCGGGCACCGCCGCGGAGATCGACGCATGATCCATCTCCCCGACCGCTTGAGCCGGTTGCAACCGCGGGAGACCCTCGCCCGAACTCAGGTCCTCGAACGCGGCTGGCCCTTCTTCCTCGATCTCTGCATCGCGGCCATCGGCCTCGCCTGCTTTTACGCCGTCATCCACATCGCCATGTTCTGGGCAGGCCGCCCCGAGCCTGAGATCGTCGTCTCGCTCAGCCCCCGCGCCCTCCCGCACTACGCCTTCTACTCCATCGTGCGCATCGGCCTTGCCTATCTCCTCAGCCTGCTCTTCGCAATCACCTACGGCTACATCGCGGCCTACAACCGCAGCGCAGAAAAGTTCATGATTGCGGTCCTCGACATTCTGCAATCAATCCCGGTCCTCAGCTTCCTTCCGCCCGTCATGCTCGCCATGATCGCGCTCTTCCCCACGCGCCAGCTCGGCGTCGAGATGGGAGCGATCGTCCTCATCTTCACTGGCTCGGTCTGGAACATGGCCTTCAGCTTCTACTCCTCGCTCAAGAGCATCCCGAAAGAGCTGATGGAAGCAACCAGCATCTACTCTTTCTCGCGCTTCCAACGCCTCTTCCAACTCGAGCTGCCCTACGCCGCCATCGGCCTCATCTGGAACTCCATCATGTCCGTCGCCGGCGCCTGGTTCTTCCTCATGGCCTGCGAGATGTTCCACCTCGGCTCGCGTGACTTCCGCCTCCCCGGCCTCGGCTCCTACCTTCAGACCGCAGCCGACGCAGGCAATGGCGCCGCCATCACATGGGGACTCATCACGATGATCCTCATCATCGTCGCCACCGACCAGCTCGTCTGGCGTCCCCTCATCGCCTGGAGCGACAAGTTCAAGTTCGAACAAGTCGAAAGCAGCAAGCGCATCACCTCGCCCATCCTCCATCTCATCACTCAATCGAGCGCCCTCGCCAGCCTCACTCGTCACACCATCACTCCGCTCACCGAGGGCCTCTACCCTCGCCTCGCAAAGCGCCGCCTGGAAAAGCTCCAACAGCTCGCGACCGTCAAACCTCCATCCCGTCTGCGTGTCATTGGCGTTCGCATCGTTGTCCTCGCCATCGTTACCGTTGCCGTAGCGTACGCCTCGTTCCAGGCCATAGCGCTCCTTCATCCTCTGCATGCATCGGAGTACCTCCACATCCTCAAGGGCGCACTCGCCACCTTCCTCCGCGTCAACCTCGCCCTTCTACTCGCGTCTCTCTGGACGATCCCCGTCGGCGTCGCTATCGGCTCGAACCCACGCCTCGCCCGCATCGCGCAACCCCTCGCCCAGATCGCCGCATCGGTCCCCGCCACTGCGCTCTTCCCCGTCCTCCTCCTCGCGCTGGTCAGGATCGGCGGCGGCATGGGCGTTGGCTCCATCGCCCTCATGCTCCTTGGCACGCAGTGGTACATCCTGTTCAACGTCATCGCCGGAGCCATCGCCATCCCCTCCGACCTCAAAGAAGTGGCGACGCTCTTCCGCTTCAGCACCATCCAACGCTGGAAGACCGTCATCCTCCCCGGCATCTTTCCCTTCCTCATCACCGGCCTCGTCACAGCCTCAGGCGGAGCGTGGAACGCCAGCATCATCGCAGAGTACTTCCCCATCAAAGGCCAGATCCTCCAGACCACCGGTCTCGGCGCCATCATCAGCGAAGCCACTGGCGGCGGCCAATTCCCCATCCTCCTGCTCGCCACCATCGTCATGGCCCTCATGGTCGTCACCACCAACCGCCTCGTCTGGCGTCCCCTCTTCCGCCTCGCCGAGACCCGCTACAAACTCGGCGGCTGAAACAGGCCAGACCAGATGCTCGTGAAGACTTTAGCCGACGAGGTACTTGCTCCCTGGCAACAGCGAGAGCAACTTAACCCCAAGATAAGTAATCACGAAGGTGGTGATTGCTATCGCTGGTATGCGTAGAAACGCATTCCCAATCATAGGTGCTATGTGGGAATGAACCGCATTGAGCACAATGATGTGTGCCAGGTACATTCCATAGCTCATGCGCGAAAGATCGTCGATCAAGCGCCATACGACACTATTGCTGTTATTCGCATGAATATTTCGAAAGAGCAGGAATAGTCCCGCGGTCATGATCGCAACGTTCAGCGTCGTAAAGTTCCACGTCAGCTCGAGATTTTTCACCACTTGCTCATAACGTAGCTGATAGATAAATCCTGCAGCGGTAAAAACATAACCCGCAACAACCATGCAGATTGCGAGCCAATCAATACGCGCAGAAGGCGCCATCCAGAACCGCTTGATATAAGCGGCTAATACCGCATAGCCCATGAAGCCCGAGAAGTAGTAGAGGGTCGGCGTCGAGTTCCAATAGCACTCACCCCACACCGCCGCAAAGAAGAGATGAATGAAAGGCAACATCAAGGTCACGCCCCACAGCACAAGGAAGAGTTCCATGCTCTTCCTGCTTGCCGAAACGATCCACGGCGAGAACACAGGCGCGATAAGGTAGATCGCCATCAGCATGTATACAAACCAAAGATGACCGACCTCAGTCCCGTAGTTGACGGGAATCTTCGCGATGTTGAGCAGAGCGGTCCGAAGAGTCGTCGCTCCCTGCGCGTAGTAATAGAACGCGTAGACCGCACACCAGATCACAAACGGAATCAACACGCGGGTAAATCGCTTCCGGAAGAATTTGCGCTCATCGCCAATCGGAAAAAGAAAAAATCCCGTGATCATGACAAAGAGCGGCACACACACGCGCAGCAGCGAGTTCGTCCATCCCACCGCCCACGATCCTGCCGTGTGCAGGACAGTTCCGGTTGCTGATATGTATTCGAACTCACCAGTGTGGATCTGCATGACCATGTAAATGGCGATCACGCGTAGGAGATCGAAGCCGCGATGCCGAGTATGTGCAGGAGAAGCTGAGATAGTCACGATGTAAAACTACCAGAGAGGTCCCTTGCGGCGTTCAATTCAGCGCAGAAGTCAGTAGATGTCTCAGAGAAGCACGGGCGCCGTCGTTCAGACGGGAGGCACAGGCGGCTCAGTCTTACGAAACGCAAACACCACCGCCAGCAGCGGCGGAGCCAGCAACACTCCCCAGAACGGAATAATGATTCCAAGCACAATCGGCCCCAGAAACGCAGCCCACCACGGCACCTTCGTGGTGCGGTGCAACACATAGGGGCCAATCACCAGGCCCTCCAGAATCACGATGAGACCATACAAGCCAAGCACCAGGCCCAAACGCCACTCATCATGTCCGCTGAAGGCCACAGCAAGGACCGGACCAATCAGCGCAATCATTCCCCCAAATGTCGGGATGATCTGCAGCAAACCGCCGAGGATAGCCCAGAACGGCGCCCATGGAACGCGAATCAGCTCAAGTCCAATCAGCCACAGAATCCCGACGATCAGTGCGTCAAGCGTAGCTGCTCGCCACCAACTGATCAGCGCTCCACCAGCGGTCTTTAGATTTGCCGTCGTATTGCTGTTTCGGATGTCCATACCAACCTGACCGTCCTATGCCGCATCTCACCTGCTGAAGCAGAACTATAACTCACCTACCTTCTTCGATGCGGATCGAGCGGCCACGAGCGGCTAAGAACGAAGCCTCGCACGGAACGGTATAGGAATGGAGCACGAACACCATGGCTGTCATGATGCAGGCTTTTTACTGGGATTCGCCCAAGCACGACAAGCAGGAACACAACTGGTGGAACTTTGTAGCAGAGAAAGTAGAGGACCTCAGTAAGGCGGGATTTAACGCACTGTGGCTGCCCCCTGTCTCCAAAGCCTCGAGCGATACCTCCATGGGCTACGACCCGTACGACTACTTTGACCTCGGCGACTTCGATCAGAAAGGCGGAACAAAAACCTACTTCGGTAACCGCGCCGAGTTGGAAGCTCTGATCGCAAAGGCTCATGCAAACGGAATAGGTCTCTATGCAGATATGGTGCTGAACCACAACTCCGGGGCCGACGAAGAAGAGGTCAACCCGCTCGACGGGGAGAAGCGCTGGACCAAATTCAATCCCAAGAGCGGCAAATTCCCCCGTGACTGGAACTGTTTTCATCCGAGCCGCTACGAACAGGTGATGATGGAAGGCGAAAACTTTGCGGGCTTCCCTCATCTTTGTCATCGCAACCCCGTCGTCTACACCGCCATGTTCGACTACGCTCGCTTCCTCATCGAAGAACTCGGCTTCGACGGATTCCGCTTCGACTTCGTCAAAGGTTTTGGCGGATGGATCATCGGTCTGCTGTCGAAGTACCGCTACGTCAAGGATGGAAACGAATTCACACCCTACGTCGTCGGCGAAATGTGGTCGGGCGAAGAAGATATCAACGCGTGGCTCGACAAAGTAAACAAGATGACCGACACGCAGATCGCGGCATTCGACTTTCCGCTGCGATACAAGTTGAAGGACGTCTGCGACAAACCCAACTACGATCTACGCAATCTGACCGACGACGGAGCCGTCGTGATGAAGCGTCCCCTGCACGCCGCCACCTTTGTCGACAATCACGACATGGGCGAAAACGCGATCGTGAACGACAAGATGATGGCCTACTCTTTCATCATGGTGCACGAAGGCTATCCGAGCATCTTCTGGTACGACTACTACAACAACGGCCTGGCCCGCCCGCAAACGCCGAACGGGATCGACGCACTCATTACCGCACACCATAAATATGCCGGTGGCGACTCACAGATCCTTCATGCCGACCCCGATCTCTACATCATGCAGCGCATCGGCTACAAGGATGACAAGGTAGACCAGCCGGGATTGATCTACGTCCTCAACAACCTCGGCGACAAATGGTCTGGTACCTCGGTCAAGACGAAATGGGCCAACCAGAAGTTCGTACCCATCGCCTGGGACGGCCACGACACCGCCCACCCCGACGAACGCACTACCGACGCCGAAGGCAACTCCGAGTTCCCTGCCCCACCGCGCGGCTTCGCCATCTACGCCCCAGCCTGAGTCACTTCGTGATGCGTAGACCGGCTTCGCCACGGGCCTCCCGTTGGTCGGCGAAAAATATCTCATCGCGACCAACGGGAGCGCCAACCGAAGGGGTATACAAGTCACGAAGTGACCGCCCCGCGCGCAGCGGGTACTCCGGAAAACGCGCAGCGGATTGTTTGAAAAATAAAGTTGAAAAAAGTCGCGCATTTTTAGAGCCCGAAAAACGTGGTGCTAAACCACCACGTTCACCATGCAAAGCACCACGAAATGGTCACCAAAAACCATCATTTTTACGTGTGGAAAACGACAACTCCCCTGTAAAACCGCACTGTAGACCACGAACCAACTTTTCTGAGTTTTTGTTGTCGTTTTTCAACCACTGAAGTGCGAATGCTATCCTTAAATCTATGAAATTTGGCGTGCTCGTCTTCCCGGGGTCCAACTGCGACCATGACACCCACCATGTCGTCGAAGAGATCGCACACCAGCCCGCAACCTTCCTCTGGCACGCCTCCGAAGACCTCCAGGGCTGCGACGCAATCCTCGTCCCCGGCGGCTTCGCCTACGGAGATTACCTGAGAACCGGCGCAATCGCCCGTTTCGCCCCAATCATGCAATCAGTAAAGAAGTTCGCCCAGAACGGAGGCCTCGTCATGGGCATCTGCAACGGCTTTCAAATTCTGTGCGAAGCTCATCTGCTCCCCGGCGCGCTCATGCGAAACGCCACCCAGCACTACATCTGCAAGCAGACATTTCTAAAGACAGAGACCACGCATTCCCCTTTTACCCACGGCCTCTCCCGCGGCCAGGTGCTGCAAATGCCCATCGGTCACATGGAAGGCAACTACTTCTGCGACGCCGAAACGCTCGCAACACTGAAGAAGGAAGACCGCATCGCATTCCGCTATGCAACACGCGAAGGCGAAGTGACCGCCGCAGCAAACCCCAATGGCTCGCTCGAAAATATCGCCGGCGTACTCAGTGAAGGACGCAACGTTCTTGGCCTTATGCCGCACCCTGACCGCTCCAGCGAGGCTTTGTTGGGCTCTGCAGACGGTCTGCTGCTCTTCCAGGCAATGGCAGAGTCATTGGCCGCCGCTCGGTAAATGTTGCAGGACCAGTGGTAAGCTAGAACGCGATGATTGACATTCACCATCACCTACTGTGGGGCATGGACGATGGTTCTACCAGCTTAGAGAACTCTATCGCCATGGCGAAGATGGCAGCAGAGGACGGGATAACGCACATCGTGTGTTCCCCTCACGCCAACGGGCGATATGTCTACAACCCGCCACTGGTTGCAGAGAAGATCGCTGAGTTGCAACGGTTGCTGGATCGTGACGCTATCGCAATTAAGCTCGGCCGCGGATGCGACTTTCACATGTCGTTCGAAAACATCCAGGAAGCGAAGATCAATCCTTCAAAGTTCAGCATCAACGGCTTGGGTTATCTGCTCGTAGAGGTTCCCGACTACGGCTTGCCGCGCGGTTTGACCGAGATCTTTTACGAGTTGCAACTTGCGGGTCTAACACCAATCTTGACTCATCCTGAGCGAAATCCTACGTTGCAGAACGATCGATCGCGCGTGAAGGAATGGTTGCAACGTGGTGTGTTGATACAAGTGACTGCAGGCTCGGTGATTGGTCGCATGGGCAAGCATGCCGAAAAGATGGCTCATGATCTGCTTGCTAATCGGTGGGTTCATTTCCTCGCGACCGACGCACACAATACCACCTCGCGCGTACCGAAGATGCGGGAGGCGTTCGAACTTGTCGCGAAAAGATATGGATCTGACTATGCGCATCTGCTGTGCGTATCGAATCCACTCGCAGTGTTCATGGGAAAGCCAATGCCTCCGCAGCTTGAACCCCAGAATCTCTATAAAGATCTGAAGGAAAAGAGCTGGTGGCAAAGAGTGCTGAAGCGGTAACTGCTACTGCAGATTAGGCGTGGATACGCTGGCGCAAAGTTATAAGCCAAGTCCGCCGTCTACAGCCAGAAGTTGACCAGTGATGAAGTGAGGAGCAGTGGCGAAGAAGATCGCGGCTGCGGCAACGTCGTCCGCCGTACCGTTGCGCTGCATGGGTGTCTTGCGCGCGAAGTGCACATAGGCCTCATCCACCTCGCCTTGAACGATCATCCCCGGGGCGATGCAGTTCACGCTGATCTCGGGGGCCCACGCCTTAGCCATTGTCTTGGAAAGCATGTGCAGAGCAGCCTTTGACGTGCAGTAATGAGCGTGGGTGGCCCACGGGTGCAAACCGCCAAGGGAGCCAATGTTGAGGATCCGGCCTTTGGTGGCGCGCAGATGAGGATGCGCAGCCTTAGCCATGAGGAACGGAGCGCGAGTGTTGGTGGTAAACATCGCGTCCCACTGTTCGACGGAGATATCTTCGAGCGCTTCTGACTCGAAAACACCCGCGTTATTAACGAGAAGGTCGATTCGGCCAAGATCGTTTACGACCGCAGAGACCGTTTGCTCAATGTCTTCGGGGTTGCGGAGATCGCAGCGAATAGCAAGGGCGTCGACATCATGAACTGCGAGGGCACGTACAGTCTCTTCAGCTTCAGCCTGTGAAGAGAGGTAGGTGATGGCAACATTAGCTCCGCGTTCAGCGAGAGCCAAGGCTATTTCGCGGCCAATGCGCTTGGCCGCTCCTGTAACGAGCACGGTCTTCCCTTGTAGCAGCTTGTCCATGGTTATCTTCTAAGGTCTACTGCTGTGGCGCGTTTGGAGTAGTAGGAGGCTGCTGCGGGGTTGCGGATGAAGCAGGCGAGGTAGGTGCGGGTTTAGCCGTCGGAGTGGTTGGCCTGATTGGCTCCTGCACACCCGGCTTTCTGGTTGCTGCTTTGCCCTCGTTGTCTACGTAGGAGGAAATCTGTTCTTGCGGGCGAATCATCGCTACAAATATCTCTTTCGATGAGTCGCTGACCAGATATTCTTCGGCATACGTCGCAAAGCCCTGCGCAATAACCTGAACCCGGACCGTGCTTCCAGTCGGAATGACGTCAATCGTGGCCTTGCCATCGGGGTCAGTCTTGACCTCGAGATTTCCCTCTTCTTTGCCGTCCAGAGTCGAGTCAAAGATGACGGCGGCGTTCATTATGGGCTTACCATTGAACTTCTTGACGACCGTGACCTGAACATGTGAGGTGACGGGGGGTGCCTTGTATTTGCGACCGCGCTTTACGGGGGCGTCCTGCGCCTGCATGGGGGCATACAGAACAGGGGCAAATGCGATGCCAAGCAACAAGAGAGACCAGGAGGTGCGACGTGACGACATGGTCACATTCTACGACTTTTGAGAAGAGATTGCGGCTCGCTGTTACCTCGGAATAGTCCGCGCATAAGGCTGCGTGACTTTCACTCATATTTCACACACAAGAGTTGACAGCGACGTATCAGATGACTATCGTTAGCAATCGGAAGGGTCGAGTGCTAACGGGCTAAATTTAGCCTCGGTAAGCCCATTCCACTCTTTATTTGCGGGATTAGCCAGACACGGTGGCTGATGTCGCGCGCTGCAATTCGGACGGCTTTCCGTTCGCCAAATCGTATCGAGGAGATGTAAGCAATGGCTACAACATCATTTACACCACTGCACGACCGTATTCTAGTTCGGCGCATTGAAGAGGGCGAAAGCATTCGTGGCGGAATCATTATCCCGGACTCGGCGAAAGAAAAGCCGCAGCAGGGCGAAGTTATCTCCGTCGGTAAGGGCAAGTCGAACGACGAAGGTAAGGTATTTCCGCTGGATGTTAAGGCTGGCGACAGCATCCTATTTGGCAAGTATTCAGGCACCGAGATCAAAATCGATGGCGAAGAGTTGCTGATCATGCGTGAAGAGGAAGTCCTCGGCATCCTCAAGAAGTAGCACTTCGTGGCGTATCTCGCGGCTTCGCCGCACAATCGGCGCTCGGGCGCCTCACTCAATTTTTGACCGGCATAAGCCGGTGACAGGAGCATCACAATGGCAAAACAGATTCTGCATGGAGAAGATTCGCGTCAGGCTATCCTGCGTGGTGTCAATATTTTGGCCGACGCAGTGAAGGTGACGCTTGGACCAAAGGGCCGCAATGTTGTTATCGAGAAGAAGTTCGGTTCCCCAACGATCACTAAGGACGGCGTAACCGTTGCCAAGGAGATCGAGCTTGCAAACTCGCTCGAGAATATGGGCGCACAGATGGTTCGCGAAGTTGCTTCGAAGACCTCGGATGTCGCCGGTGACGGTACCACTACAGCTACTGTTCTGGCCCAGGCGATCTATCGCGAAGGTGTAAAGACGGTTGCCGCCGGTGCAAACCCGATGGCGTTGAAGCGCGGAATCGACAAGGCTGTCGAGGCCATCATCGGCAAGCGCGATGAAAATGGCGTCTCGGTTGGTGGAGCACTGTCGAAGTTCTCCAAGCCGGTTTCGGGCGACATGATTGCTCAAGTCGGAACCATCTCGGCAAACTCTGATTCGCAGATCGGCACAATCATTGCCGAAGCGATGAAGAAGGTTGGTAAGGATGGCGTCATCACCGTTGAAGAATCTCGCACGATGGAGACGCAGTTGGATGTCGTTGAGGGCATGCAGTTCGACCGCGGCTACCTTTCGCCCTACTTCGTGACCGATGCGGAGCGGATGGAAGTTGCTCTCGAGAACCCCTATATCCTCATCTATGAGAAGAAGATCTCGTCGATGAAGGACCTGCTTCCCCTGCTCGAGCAGATTGCACGTACGGCCAAGCCGCTCATCATCATTGCTGAGGATGTTGATGGTGAGGCGCTCGCTACTCTCGTTGTGAACAAGCTGCGTGGAACCTTGAATGTCGCGGCTGTGAAGGCTCCTGGCTTCGGCGATCGTCGTAAGGCGATGTTGCAGGATATCGCGATTCTGACCGGCGGTAAGGCGATCACGGAAGACCTCGGCATCAAGCTCGAGGGCGTCAAGATCGAAGACCTCGGCACTGCGAAGCGCGTGACGATCGACAAGGATAACACCACTATCGTCGATGGCGGCGGTAAGGATGGCGATGTCGAAGGCCGCGTGAAGGAGATTCGCGCACAGATCGACAAGACCACCTCTGACTACGACCGTGAGAAGCTGCAGGAGCGTTTGGCCAAGCTGGTTGGCGGCGTTGCAGTGATCAAGGTGGGTGCGGCAACTGAGACCGAGATGAAGGAAAAGAAGGCTCGTGTTGAGGATGCGATGCACGCGACACGTGCGGCTGTTGAGGAAGGTATCGTCCCGGGCGGCGGAGTTGCCCTGGTTCGTTGCACCGCTGCAGTTGAGGAAGTGATCAAGAGCCTCGAAGGCGATGAGAAGATCGGTGCTTCGATCATCCGTCGTGCGATTGAAGAGCCTTTGCGCATGATCGTTTCGAATGCTGGCGAAGAAGGTGCCGTTGTGATCGGCAAGATCCACGAATCGAAGGAGCACAACTTCGGCTACAACGCCGGAACTGGCGCCTACGAGGACCTGGTGAAGGCCGGCGTCATTGATCCTACGAAGGTTACGCGTACTGCTCTGCAGAACGCGGCATCGATCGCTGGATTGATGCTGACCACCGAGGCGATGATCTCCGACATTCCCGAGAAGAAGGAATCTGCGGGCGGCGGACATCAGCATGGCGGCGGCGGCATGGACGGCATGTACTAAGAAGCTGTTTTTTGCGGAAAAAAGTTGGGCCCCGGAGCGAGTCAAATCGCTCCGGGGTTTTGCTGTTTTACGGGCATTTTTGAGGGGCGTTTTGGAAAATGTGGGGTGCAGCGGGTGGTTTTTTGGTGGTGAATTTGTGGTGTTTTGTGTGGTGGGTGTGGTGGTTTAACACCACATTTTTGAGCGCGAAAAAATACGCCACCTAAAATGAATTTTCTTGTGGAAATCGGAAGATTTTTCAGAAGTGTGTCAATGAACAGGGAGTGACGGTCTATTCGATCAGACTCGGTCAGAGTTATGGACGAAGATTTCACCTTTGACTGACGAGAGTATGACAAGTAATCGGTTCCTGTTTGATCCCATGGATCTCGGGGAGCGTCTCTCGCTCTACCCAAAAAGCTATGCCGAAGAAGATGCCTGTAAGAACGTTGCTCAAGAAGACGCTGCCGAAGGAAGTTTACGGCGGTCTTCGCGCGGTGAAGCGATCTCCTGCTCGCGCATTTCAGTGGGCGATGGATCAGTGCGGGTTTGTCGTGGCGCGAAAGAGGGACTATTACTCGCCGTTGCCTTCGCGACGGAGATTGAAGGCGACACGTGGGCGATGGGATAAGCCGAATTCCCTGCTGGGCGTTGATTACGATCTGGACGGGATGAAATCTGCGCTGACAGAACTGCTGGCTTTGTACCAGGAGGAGTTTCTCAAGCTGATGCCCTACGACGAGGCATTGCAGCTTGGATTTGGTCCTGGGTATCCGCGAGTGGATGCCATAGTTCTGTATGCGATGCTGCGCTTGAAGAAGCCTGCGCAGTATGTCGAGGTTGGGTCGGGGTTGTCGACCTGGTATGCGAGTCAGGCAGCGGAGAGAAATGCCCGCGACGGCAGGCCAATGAAGATCACCTGCGTTGAACCTTATCCGTTTGCGGCTTTGAAGACGATTGAGGGGATTTGCGTGATCCAGCAGGAGGTGCAGGATGTTGCGCTGGAGCTGTTCACGTCGTTAGGCAAGGATGACGTGTTGTTTATCGACTCCAGCCACATCGTCAGGCTGGATGGGGATGTTCCTTTTTTGTTTCTGGAGGTCCTTCCGGCTTTGCATTCGGGGCCGTTGATCCACATCCATGACATACCGTTTCCATACCATGGGCCTTATCCATCGAAGTACTGGATCTACGATGAGGTGTGGCCGATGTGGTGGAACGAGTCGATGCTGCTGCACGCGCTGCTGTGCGGAAACAGCGAGTTTGATGTAACGCTTTCGACTCCGTTGATTCGGTATCACGATGAGGAGTTTCTGCGGAAGCTGCTGCCGGATTACCAGGGAGTTGAAGAGCAGCCGAATACCTTTTCGTCCATCTGGATAAAGAGGGTCTAGGGAGTGCGCGCCCGAAGGCCAAGGTTGGACATTCGCAGATATAAGCTTCACCGAATCGAAGATGCTGCGGCGATTTCCCAGCTTTCGAACTACGGCGGCGGTTGGGCAAAAGAGGTGGAGTAGATGTTTGCGAAGAGATAGGGAGCGCGCTGCGACAGACCGTGTTGTCTGTATCGGCGATACCAGATGGAGCGCAAACGGCCACTGTCTTTTCGGTCCCACTCTGCCTGCTTGTCGCCCTGGGATTCGATCAGGAAGGTGGGCTGGCAGAGCTGGACCTGTTCCGCTGGGGCGAGGTGGCTCAACTCCGGGGAGGCGAGGCCGCCGCCATCATAGATGCGAAACCTGCCGTCGGCCGCGTAGGCGAGAAGGCCAACGTCTACTTCGGCAAGAACTGTTTCTTTGGGAGATCGGGTGTGGTTTGCGATAAAGTCTGCCGCTGAACGCATGGCCCCTCCGTATTCACTCTCGAAGCTTCGCAAGGATGGGGCCAAAAGGACTTGATTGATCGCGAAAGATGTCGTCCCCTGTAGCACCGCTGCGATAGCTGCGATTGTGAGCAGATGTCGGCTATCGATTCCGCGCATGGAGTCACCGAGGAGTAGCCCAAGAAGTACAGCGGCGCATGGCAGAAACGGAAGCATATATCTTCCCGGTGACTCCAAGCCTGGCGTCTTGAGGTAGTAAAACGCTATTACGCCTAGCAACAGCGTAGCCGGAAGCAGATAGCGCTGCCACATTAGCTTCCCTCTCTGAACAAAGACCCGACTGGCGAGTGCAGCCATGAGGATCGCCGGCCATAGAAAGGATTCACCTGCCAGTTCCGACATCTGCTTCGCAATTACTGAATTCCAGATAACGGGACGAGGAACGGATTTGGCACAGAAGGTCGTCGGCAGAACGGAATGAAAGTAGAGTTGAGCAAATATCGCCCATGGTGCTACGACAACGGCTGCGCCTGCGAGCAAGAGGGCTGCGGAGACGATTTTGTGTCCTGGTTTGGAGTAGAGAGCAGAGATCAGGGGACAGAATGCAGCCGCGAGAAGAAGCTCCGGACGCAGCAGGATGGCCAATCCGACGACAACGCCTGTGCAGAGTGATTTTTCTGGGCTAAGTTGTCGTTTGCGAAGTTGGAACAGGAGAAGTGCTACGGCCAGGAAGGCGATGGAGGCCTCCATTACTGTGCCGTTCCATCGCCATAGATCACAGCTTAGTGCGGCGAATGCCTCTGAGAGGAGGCCTATCTGCTCTGAACCAGCCTCCGATTGAACTGTGAGGTATATCAACAACAGGCCTAAGGTCGAAGCCAGACAGGAGAGCGCCTGCATCGCAGCGATGATGTGCACTGTCACCGATGAGATCAGAACTAGAAGGAGTGTGAAGGCGGGGCTCGACGACAGATTGACTGGAGTGTCGGGGTTGAGACCCCAACCGTGTCCGGAGACCACATTTCGAGCTACCTGAAGGTGGATGTAGGCATCATCTGATCCGATGTTGTGCGGATAGTAGAGCAGCTTGACAAGCGATGGGATTAGAGCCAAGAGAAGCGCTGCAAATCTCCCGTGTGACAACATTTGTTTTTTGAGCCGGCAAATAGTTGTCATGCGAACAAAGGAACAAAAACTAGCATCTACTCTCTTGTTTGAACTTTGACTGAAACGAGGCTTGCAGGCGACTGACGAAGAGCTACTTGTAGATCCTCAGCAAGCATACTGAGGAGCCTGGAGTCTGGTGTCATGGAGTTGTCAGCCGTTTGTCATATCTTGTCGCCGGTGGATTTTGCTTCGCGAGTATTTCGGGGCGAAGGATCTCGTCGTGCCGAAGACGTTTTTCGTCCATCTGGATCACGAAGATTTAGTGCGCTTCGCTCGAGTTATTTGCACGCTTCGGTGAAACCCACTTTTCTTCTGGCAATTTTTTTTACGGTGTCGAGACTGCAAACGCAGATTCCCTTTGGGAATGACAAGAAGGCAACGACAAGAACAACAGCAACGGCAAAAGCAAATGCGGGGGTTCTTCGCTGCGATCAGAATGACAAGCGTTTTTTGGTCGGACTACGAAGCTTGAAGATGCAGGTGGAATGCGTCGACTTCGCATTCCACCTGTGATGTTCTTCGATCGGGTCAGTTTACTGGTCGTTGCCTTCTGTGAGGTCGGCTGCGGCTGGCTTCAGGTAGCCGAAGAGGCCGCCTGTGCCGTGGTTTGGGCCAGCGGTGAAGTAAAGCTCAGCGCCGGGTACGCCGGCTTTGTCGTAGCTGCCGGGGCCTGAACTGTTGGCGGGGCTGATGGCCCAGAGGCCGTTGATGGCGAGGGTCTTGCCCGTGGCATCTTTGAGGAGGCCTTTGAACTGGCCGGTCACGATGTCGTAGATGGCAATGGTTCCGCTAAATTCAGTTGTGCCTCCGCCAGAGAATTGGCCGATGAGGAGGTCATGGCTGGAGCGGCCGAAGTCCAGTGGAGCGAGCGCGACACCCCATGGGGCGTTGAGCCAGTCGCCATGCTCGAGGCGCTGAATGAGGCGGCCTTTGGCGGTGTAGATGTCGACGAAGCCAAGGCCTGGACCGTCTGTTTCAAACGGCTGACCCGGCAGGTGGAGTGCGTAGGTAACGACGACGTTGTTGCCGATGGTCTGGACGTTGAAAGGTACGAAGTTGCGGGGAAGGAAGAAGTCGGTGAAGGCGGGCGATTGGCCGAAGTCGAAGAGGTTGTGGCCGTATTCGTCGCCGAGTTTAACTGGATGGAAGTTGTTGTCGTAGACGTCGACGCGTCCCTTGGTGAAGTTGGCAGCGTAGAGGTAGCGGTTGCCGTTGACGAAGGCGCTGGTGAGTCCGGTGTAGCTGGAGCCGTCGGTTGTCTTGACTGCGATGACGGCGACGGTGGGATTGACGTTGGGATTCCAGCCGGAGATAGTTCCGTCGATGGTGGAGAAGAGGAAGATGGATGAGAAGCCACCGGGAAGGAGGAAGTCGGTGGGGACGCTGTTGAAGATGGTGCCGGTGGGAGTGCCGGTGGGGAAGATCTTATTGTTGGGATCGGCCTTGGGGATGGTGACGACCAAAGCCTGTACCGCACCTGCGCCGTTGTAGAGGGTGCTGACGCCAGTGCCGTTGTCGGAGACCCACCAGGGGCTGCCGGAGCTGCGGGAGAGTCCCCAGGGATTGATGAGGTTGGGGTCGGTGACGGGAGCGACGCCGGAGACGTTGGAGACGAGGTTGACTTGAGTGTAGTTCTGTCCGAAGACGGCGGCTGTCATCGATGTCATCGACAGGATTAACGAGGTGCGTGAGACAAGACGTAAGAAGGTCTTCATAGGAGACTTCTCCTGACTGTGGGGCCTCGCAGGTGGAGCTGACGTTGTAACCAGGGGTGCAGGTTACGGGGTGCGGGATCAAGCTGCAGGCGAGGAGGAACTGCGCTTGTAAATCCTCAGCAAGGGTAGTGAGGAGCGTGCAGTCCTGATGTCATGAAGTTGTCAGTCATTTGTCATATCTTGTCTAAATTTCTAGTTTTTTGATTGCGTCACGATGTGTTTTGCTCGAAGAACTTCGTCGTGAAGATTGGTTTTGTTGATGACAGACGAACGGCGGCATTCCCTTGCGGGACGCCGCCGTTTTGTGGAGTGGTGCGGTGGTTTAGTTTGCGACGATGGTGCCGGGGCGGACCTGGTCGGGGCCGCGGAGTTTCGTCTTCGGGAGATCGGTTCCGAGCCTGAGGCTGACCATCTTCTTGTTGGTGTCGACCGGGAAGGTGGCGACGTAGGTTTCGGATATGGCTTGCTGGAACTGTTTGAGATAGGGGTCCAGCGAGACGGGATTACCCTGGCCCTGATAGTAGGCGACACCACCGGTTCCCTGCGCGAGTTGAGAGAGATAGCTCTGGCCGCTGAAGCTGCCTCGGCCACGGCTGAATCCTGCGTCGCTGAAGAAGATGGAGTAGACGGGGACGCCGGAGCGCTGCGCGTCGGTGACGGCGGCGTCAACGTATGGGCTGTTCTGGTTGAGGATGCTGGTGCTGCCGTTGTAGGGGTCGACTCCGTTGGTGATCATGAGAACGAAGCGCGCCTTGCGGGTGGGCTGCTGGGCCTGCGGTGAGATCTGGCCTTCAGCGATGGATGGCCAGTTTTTTACGAAGTCGGAGAGGCAGAAATATGGGCTGGCGCTGGAGCCGGGGATGCCGGTGGGGAGATGCAGGCTCTTCGCGGCGGCTGCGCGGTCGTCGGTGAAGCCTGTGAGATCGGTGCCAGGAACGACGCGGCCGTTCTGCATGTAGCCTACGAAGACCTCAGTACCGGCGGGAAGGGTGGTGATGAAAGATCGTAGTGCGTTGAGTTCGCGACCAACGCTGGTGCGGAGGCCGTCATCGATGAGGAGAGCAACCTGTGCTCCGTTGGGATGGACGATGGAGAGGTTGGTGAGTGGGGTGAGGCGGTTATCGACCTTGGCAGAGACGTCTTTGGCAGAGAGAGCAGCCGGTGTTTTGGAGTCGAGTGTGATCAGGGCCTGGGTGGGCGTTGCGGTCTCCTGTGCCTGAGTGGTGACAGTGGCGGCGAGGAGGGTTAGAGCAAGAAGATATCGGGTCATTTTGTTTCCCTTCGAAGAATTAGACGGTTCAAAGTGGCTCATCGGTGCGAAAGAGGCAACAACTTACACGGTAGAGACACGGAAGAGACACCGTTAGTTGCCACCGATCCGGATCTTCGCGCCTGCGCGAATGGTGAAGGGCAGGCCGGGGTAGCCGATGGGGCCGATATGTTGCTGACCTAGAAGGTTGTCGAGCTGGGTGAACACGGTGACGCGGCGTGTGGCGTCGAAGAGCATGTTGAAGTCGAGCTTGGCGTAGCCGAAATCCAGATTGCGATTGGGGAGGAGGAGTGTGTTGCCGCCGTTGCGGTCGTTGTTGAGCTGGAAGGTGGAGTCGTCGCTGCGGCTGGCGAGAGCGCCTTTGATGGCGGTGGAGAATTTGTTGGTGACGTACTCCACTGCGAAGAAGCCGGAGCTGGGTGGCCGGCGGAAGGGACGGCTGCCGACGAGGGGTGAGAGCGCTCCGATGGCAATGCCGGGAATGTTGGGGTTGGTTGTTGGAGTGCCGTTCGCGGCGGCTACTGCGTCTGAGCTGAAGGATTGGAGGACTAGTGACGCCAAGTACGTGTAGCCGCCATCGAGGAAGAGATGATTGACGGGGCGGTACTGAACTTCAAGCTCCATGCCCTGGGTGCGATAGGCGAGAGAGTTGAGTGTGGCGGGAGGGATCTCGTCGGCGATGTTGGCTGGGATGCCAAAGTAGTGTTCGAGGCCGTTGGCTCCGATGGATTCGAGTTGACGGTTGAACTGATTGTGGAAGTAGCCGGCTTTGAGGATGACCTTCTGGTTGAGGATGTTTTGATCGACGCCGAAGTCGTAGGTGCGGGAGCGCTCGAAGGTGATGGGCGTGATGTTGTAGGTTGCGATGGCGGATTGATTGCCGGTTTGTTGGAGGCGATCGTAGAGGCTGGTGAACTGATCTGCGACGGATGGTTCCTGCACTCCGGTGGCTACGTTGGCGCGGAGGTTGGTGCCGCGGAACCAGCGCTTGCCGGGGCGGACGGGAGCGTAGGCTAGGCCGATGCGAGGGGTTCCGGCGATGCCGTAGAGGTGGTTCTGCTCGATGGAGCCGCCTGCGAAGTAGAAGAGGCGGTGTTTGACGTCGCCCTGGACCTGAAGGGTGTAGAGGAAGTTTGTGCGTTGGGCGGTCTGGCTGTCGGAGGTTGCGGTGTCGAGGAGACGGCCGCGTTCGTTTTCGTAGTGGAAGCTGAAGAGTGCGGCGATGCGGTGTGGGAAGGTGTAGTTGGTCTGGTAGAGGAGCTCGTCGCGGTTGGAGACGGCGTCGAAGCTGGGTGTAATGAAGGCGGCCTGGCCGGTGGCGGTGTAGCCGTTGGCTCCGCGGAGAGTGACGGTGTCGCCGTAGTAGGTGGTGGTGGGGAGGCCGTCGCTGATGGTAGTTACGGGCTCGCCTGTAGGGGTGAATTGCTCGACTTGTTCGCGCTTGCGAGCGATGCCGTAGCGTACGAGGTTGCGCCAGTTCCCTGCCAGTATGTTTTCTACGGTAATGCCGGAGTAGAGATCCTGGTCGGCGCGTTTGCCGGAGGCGGAGATGCCGTAGATGTCGTGGGCGTCGGGGAGACCAACTGCCGAGTCGATGTTGCGGAGGGTGAAGCGCGCGAGAGTATTTGAGAGGATGCTGTAGCCGATGTTAGCGATGCTGTTAGTGGTGTGGTATTCATCGAGTGGGAGGGCGTTGGAGGTGTTGAAGCGACTGAAGGCGGCCTGATAGTCGAACTTGTTGATGGCGCCGGAGAGGATGGCCTCGTTGCGATAGGTGTGGAAGTTGCCGGCGTCGCCGGTGTAGTTGACGACGGGAGCGAGGAGGCTGCTGCGGGTGGTGGCGAGGTTGACGACGGAGGCCTCGGTGCCGGTGCCGTAGAGGGCGCTGTTGGCGCCGCGATAGAGTTCGGGACCTGTGAGAGCGGTGGTGGAGATGGAGCTGTAGTCGAAGAGACCACCGATGTCTGCGGCAGGGATGCCGTCGATGAGAACTTGATTGGTGGTGGGGCCACCACCGCGGACGTAGAGTGCGATTGGGCCGCCAGCCTGGCCGGTTTGAACGGCGACGTTGCCGGGAGATTGGCGGAGGTCGTTGAGGATTCCGACTTGTGTGTAGAGATCGCCTTCGGGGATGAGTGTGATCGCTGAAGGGATTTGTGGGAGCGGGGTTGGGATGCCGGTGGCGGTGGTGCCGAGCTGCGGGGTGATGGTGGAGTATTCCATGACGATGTCGCGAGCGATGATGTCCGTGACGCCGCCGTAGAAGGGTTTGCCGATGCTGGGGGTGAAGGGCGCGGCGGAGATGAGGAGAACGAAGCGGCCGGGGACGGCGCTGCGGATTTCGTAGGAGCCGTCTTGAAGGGTGAAGGTGAAGGAGGCGACTTTGCGGCCCTGGATGAGTTGGACTCGGGCGTTGCCCAGAGGTATGCCTAGCGGTGTAGTGACAGTACCGTGGACGCTGACCGCCTTGGCCGGGAGTGTGAAGAGGAGGATGGCGGCTGCGAGGGCGAGTAAAGATCGGGTCGCGCGGCGGGCCGCCAGGGTGAGCATATTTCGATTGTAAGTTGCCGGGGGGAAAGAAGCTTAGGTGAAGAGCATGCCGTGATGGACCGGATGATGATCCTCTGACGACGGAAGACTGGCGATGCAGGAAGGACAGCAGATTCCTCCGCTTCGCTGCGGAATGACAACAAAAAAACAGGCAGTAGCGAATGCAAATGCAACTATAACGACGAGTTGTTCTTGTGATCAGGGGATCAGGAGAAGTTTTCCGGTGGTGTTGCGGGATTCGAGGTCGCGGTGGGCTCGCGCGGCTTCGACGAGGGGATAGGTGTGTTCGAGGCGCAGCTTGAGGGTACCGTTCGCTACTCCGTCGAAGACGTCTTTGGCGCGGGTTTCGAGGTCGGCGCGGGTTGCGACGTAATTTTTGAGAGTTGGGCGCGTGATGAAGAGCGAGCCCATGGTGGAGAGACGGATGAGGTCGAAGGGTGGGACGGCTCCGCTGGCGCCTCCGAAGAGAACCAGGAGTCCACGGGGCTCAAGGCATTGAAGCGACTGTTCGAAGGTGGATTTGCCGACGGAGTCATAGACGACTGGTAAGCCTTTGCCCTGCGTTAGTGTTTTTACTTTTGTGAGGAAATCTTCCTGGGTGTAGAGGATGATCTCGTCTGCACCAGCGGCACGTGCCAGTGCGGCTTTCTCTTCCGTCGAGACGGTGGTGAAGACTCGTGCGCCACGCGCTTTAGCCATCTGAATGAGGAGGAGACCAGTGCCGCCTGCGCCGGCGTGGATGAGGACTTCATCGTGGGATTGAATAGGGTAGGTTGAGTGGGCGAGGTAGTGGGCGGTCATGCCCTGGAGGATGGCTGCTGCTGCCTGCTGGAAGCTGACGTGGTCGGGGATGGCGACGAGACGGTCGGCGGGGGCGACAGCCAGTTGGGCGTATGTGCCAGGGACGAGACACCAGGCTACGCGGTCACCGGGTTTGACGGTGGTGACGTCGGGGGCAACGGAGACGACGATGCCGGAGGCCTCCTGGCCGAGGGTGTAGGGGAGTTGCGCGGGGTAGCGGCCTTCACGAAAGTAGGTGTCGATGAAGTTGACGCCGGAGGCTTCGATGCGAATGAGAGCTTCGCCTGGGCCTGGGGTGGGGGTGGGTAGATCGCGGAGGGTGAGGACGTCGGCTGAACCGGTGGTGAGGATCTGGATGGCTTGCATGGCTGGTTGTCAGGTTACAACACTGCGACACTCGACCTATTTGTCCTTAGTCGTCTCCATCTGTATAGCTCGTACATAAGTGGAAGGAGAATAGCGAAAATGATACCGATCCGATTTGGATGCTGGTAAATATCCGCAGTCGAAGTAACTTCGGTTCCACCGGCCAACCTGTACGAGATAGTGTTGCGATGCCAAGGCATGAATACACACCCGAAGAAGCCCAGCAAAAATCCCATTGATCCGAGACATGCATCTTTGAAGATCTTCAATGGTTTGTTCTTTAGAAGCAGAAACGAGACGCATCCGACAACCGCGCCAATCGAAAGCCCGACCAAAATGGATACGATCAGGCCAATAATCGCAAAGATCGGTGAGGTGAACAACACTCGAATATCCTAGCTTATCTTCGTATATCTCAAAGCCGAAAAGGAGTATCCCGCGAAATTTGGCACCAATCGATTGTGAAGCTCTAGGATTGCTTTTTTCATCTAAAATTGAGATATCAGATTCGAGCGGTTGTCGATTGCTGCTCGCGACATGACTTTGTTCCAGTATTTGAAAAGGAATTTGAAGACACTATGCCGAATCATCAGCCATTGCCTATTGCGATTTATTATGAGCAACCGATCTGGTTCAAGCTGTTGTTTGCGGAGTTGGATCGTCGCGGCGCGAACTACGTGAAGCTGGATGCGGTGTCGCATAGCTATGGGCCTGAAGACCACCCGGAGGAGCAGTACGCCGTGGTGCTGAACAAGATGAGCCCCTCGGCATGGAATCGTGGGCATGGGGATCAGATCTTCTACACGCTGGGGTATCTGGAGCATCTTGAGAGCCGTGGGGTTCGCGTGGTGAATGGCGTGAAGGCGTTCCGGAGTGAGTTGTCGAAGGCGGCGCAGCTTTCGATGCTGGAGGCCTTGGGGCTGGGGTATCCGAGGGCACGGGTGATTCACCGTGCGTCGCAGGCGAGTGCTGCGGCGGAGGGGCTGCGCTTCCCTGTTGTAGTAAAGCCGAATATTGGCGGCAGCGGCAGCGGTGTGGTGAAGTTTCAGACGAAGGAGCACCTGGCGGAGGCTTCAGCGAGTGAGAACGGGCTGACGCTGGGGATGGATTCGACAGGACTGGTGCAGGAGTTTGTGCCGGCGCGTGGGTCGTACATCGTTCGCGTTGAGGTGTTGAACGGAAAGTATTTGTACGCGATTAAGATATATATTACGGGCGAGACGTTTGATCTTTGTCCGGCGGATATCTGCAAGACACCGCTCGGAGTTGAGCTGGACCGTGCGGCGTGCCCGATTGACGCGGCTAAGGATGGGCTGGCGGTTGAGGCCTTTGATGCGCCTGCCGAGCTGATTGCAGAGGTGGAGCGGCTGATGGCTGCCGCGGGAATTGAGTTGGGCGGCGTTGAGTTTATGGTGGATGATCGCGATGGCGTAAGGATGTACTACGACATCAATGCGCTCTCGAACTTTGTAGCGGATGGGCAGAAGGTTGTGGGGTTCGATCCGTTTGTGAAGCTGGCGGATTGGCTTGAGGCTGAAGCGAAGATCGTCAACGAACGCAGAGCGGGCGTGCCAGAGCTGGCTGGAGCGGAGCGCTAATGCGATACGGTTTTTGGTTGCCGGTGTTTGGTGGTTGGCTGCGGAACGTCGATGACGAGAAGATGGCGGCGAGCTGGGAGTATGTGCGTGACCTGGCGAAGAAGGCGGAGACGATTGGGTACGATCTGACGCTGATCGCCGAGTTGAATCTGAACGACATCAAAGGTGTGGATGCTCCTTCGCTGGATGCGTGGTCGACCACGGCTGCTTTGGCTGCAGTGACGGAACGGCTTGAGTTGATGGTTGCGGTTCGGCCTACGTTTCATAATCCGGCGCTGTTGGCGAAGCAGGCGGCGACGGTCGATCAGATGTCGCATGGGCGGCTGACGCTGAATGTGGTCTCAAGCTGGTGGAAGGATGAGGCCACAAAGTATGGCGTGCACTTCGATGAGCATGATGACCGTTATGCGCGGACGTCGGAGTGGCTGGATGTTATCGACGGGTGTTGGAAGACGCAGGGGTTTTCTTATAAAGGCAAGTACTACGATGTGCGGGAGAATGTGCTTTCGCCGAAGCCGGTGAGGAAGCCGCGACCGACTTTGTATGCGGGTGGGGAGTCGGAGACGGCGAAGAATCTGATTGCGTCGAAGTGCGACGCCTACCTGATGCATGGTGATGCTCCGGAGGCCGTGGGCAAGAAGATTGCCGATATGCGCGAGCGGCGCGAGAAGCTTGGGCTGGGGCCGATGACATTTGGCGTGGCCGGGTACGCGATTGTGCGGGATTCAGAGGCTGAGGCTTTGCGTGAGGTGGAGCGGATAACCGATGTGAAGCAGTCGGCGCGTGGGTATGCCAACTATGAACAGTGGGTGACGGGCTCGAATCTGCAGACGGAGATTTCGTTGAAGGATTATTCGGTTTCGAATCGTGGTTTGCGATGTGGGTTTGTTGGAACGCCTGAGCAGGTAGCGGAGCGGATGGAAGAGTTCGCTGCGGTTGGAGTGGACCTGGTGCTGTTGCAGTCGAGTCCGCAGGCGGAGGAGATGGAACGATTTGGCGCGCAGGTAATTCGAAGCGGCGCTGGGGCTGCTGTCTAAGATTCTTATGCTGATCTCTTTTTTTGCTGGTTTTTTTTGATGCTTCCGATCAGCTACTGGATGAGACTCTCTTCCGAACGTAGACGTAGGATTCTGTCGACCGCGTAGGGTGCGCGGTGGGACGCGGTGTAGAAGTGGCGTACCTGTAGCTCTCCGAGTAACCCGATGCCCATCATCTGGATTCCAGCAAGGATGAGAATTCCGGCGATGACGAAGATCGGTCCGTGAATGCTCATAATGTGCTGGCCGGTGACGAGTTTGAGGATCAGGAGCCATGCCGCCATGCCGAATCCGGCTACCATGCCGAAGGCGCCGACCGTCCCGAAGAAGTGCAGGGGGCGGGTCATGTAACGGAGCAGGAAGCGGATGGTCAGCAGATCGAAGAAGACGCGAAAGGTGCGGGAGATGCCGTAGTGGCTCTTGCCGTACTCGCGAGCTGGATTCGAGATGGGAACCTCGCAGATCGTAGCTCCGTACCAGGAGGCGAGGGCGGGAATGAAGCGGTGCATCTCGCCGTAGAGCGGTATGTTTTGAATAACTTCGCGACGGTACGCTTTGAAGGTCGTGCCAAAGTCGTGGATGTCTACTCCGCTCAGGGCCGACATGAGCATGTTCGCGGCACGGGAAGGGATGCGGCGCAGGATGAAGTTGTCTCCGCGCTGTGAGCGCCAGCCGCTGACGACGTCGTAGCCCTCTTCGAGCTTTGCCAGAAAGTTGGGGATCTCCTCGGGGTCATGCTGGAGGTCGCCGTCCATCGCGAGGATGAAATCTCCCTGAGCATGGTCGAAGCCGGCTGCAAGGGCGGAGGTCTGGCCAAAGTTGCGGCGAAGCTTGATGACGAGGACACGGCTGTCTACTGCCGCGATCTCCTCGAGTAGCCGGTAGGTGCGGTCACGGGAGCCGTCATCGACGAAGACCAGTTCGAAGGAGTCACCGACCTGCTCCATGACGGCCTTGAGGCGGTCATAGAGAGTGGTTACGTTCTCTTCTTCGTTATGGAAGGGTACGACGATCGAATATTTCGGCACTTTCCAATGATACTCCCGCTGAAGTACTTGTTGGATGATTCAATGCCACATAAAGATTGGGGTCAAGTGAAATTTCTATCGGAAACGTCGCTATGACGGCTAGAAGTGAAGATTCAGCACAAAGTCCATGCTTTGCGGCTTGCCGAGGAATGAACCTGGTACGAACTCAGCCTGTTGAGCTGCTTCTGTCGCGGCGTCGGCCAGCCTTTCGTCACCGAGTTCGACCCTGATATCGCCGACTTTGCCGTCCTCCAGGACATCCAGGATCAGGCGTACCTGGCCATGACCTCCATGACAGGATTTCCCGGCCGTGCAATCCGGCTTTGGAATGCTGATCAACCTTGGAGGCGTAATTGGTGGCCTGCTTTGCGCTTGCAATGACAAAGAAAAGGGAGCTGCAAAACCGAAGATGTACAACGCACAGATCAGGCGCATGGCCAATGTTCTCATGAGCGGGACTTCTGAGCGTGATATTCCACTCAATCCAGGGTGATGCGGACGATAGCCAACTGACGCGGAGGAAAGGGTATAAGCCGGAAGTCCCGATACGAAAGCCCTGTAATACTCTTCGCGAGACTCCTTTTAGTTGTGCCGGAGGAGCATCGTTGTGACTTATCAGGGACTAAAGAATGATTTTGGTGGGCAGTGAGGGACTCGAACCCCCGACATCCTGCTTGTAAGGCAGGCGCTCTAACCAACTGAGCTAACCGCCCATTGTGATTCTGTGGGGCCTAAGACAGTGTATGGGACAGACCCGCTGGATGCAACGTCGGCAAAGTTCGTATCGGAAAGCTTTCCTTTTGATGGGTGGCGTAGAATTATCTTGATACCCCTGGGGGGTATTGTGCATCTATTTGATACTTGGCAGATCTCGGGCCGGGTAAATAGGAGATATGAGATGTACGAGACGTTGACCTTATCGATCGAAGGAATGCACTGTGGCGCCTGTGTTCGCAGGGCGACAGTCGCCTTGCAACGAGTTGCGGGGGTGGACTTGGATTCTGTCGACGTTGGATCAGCAAAGATGAAGTTCGATCCTGAACAAGCGAGCCCTGATGAGATCACGAGCGCTCTCGACCGCATCGGCTTTGCTGCACATGTTAACGAGTAATCTTGGGAGCGGATGTCGATGTCCAGCAATCTGAAAATCGAAGAGACCGTCGCTAACGATACACAGTCCAGAGTGCGAGAGCGCGTAACGATCCCGGTCTCGGGAATGACATGTGCTGCGTGTCAGTCTTTCATCGAGCGAACACTTGCCGATCAAGCGGGAGTGGAGGACGCGGCCGTAAATCTTATGCTGCACAACGCAACGGTGACGTTCGATCCGCAAGCGACGTCGACCGCAGCGTTAGTGGAGATGATTCGACATACCGGTTACGGCGCTGAGATGCCTGTTGAGCATCGTTCGGTGCTCCTGGAGCAGGAACAACATGATGTCGATCAGTTGCGTGAGACGAAGCAACTCCGCCTCAAGGCGACCGTCAGTCTGATCGCTGGATTGTTCGCTATGGTGCTCTCGATGCCGCTGATGAGCGCAGGTGAAGCGGGCGGCATGGAACGCGTGAACGATCCGCTTATGAGTTGGAACATGCGCGTGCTCGATCCAGCTTTGCGAAGAGTGCTGCCATGGATGTATGAGCTGAATGCCGACGTAATTCGTTGGATACTGCTTGCGACAGCGGTATTTGTCGCTGTGTGGGCGGGGCGACGTTTCTATGTGAAGGCCTGGTCGGCACTGCTGCATAAAACAGCGGATATGAACACACTGGTAGCGCTTGGGACAGGAGCGGCGTTTCTCTACTCCACGGCAAGCACAGTGGCACCCGGGTTTTTCTTATCGCATGGCATCGCTCCCGACGTTTATTTTGAAGCAGGGATTTTGATCATTGGATTGGTGCTGACTGGAAATACGCTCGAGAGTCGCGCCAAAGGTCAGACCGCGGATGCTTTGCGCAAGCTGATTCAGTTGCAGCCGAAGACGGCGTCTATTTTGCGAGAGGATGTTGAATATCAACTTCCGCTCGAGTCAATTCAGGATGGGGATGTTGTGCTGGTGCGACCGGGCGAACGAATCGCTACTGATGGAGAGGTGATCTACGGCAAAAGTACTGTGGATGAGTCGATGCTTACAGGCGAATCGTTGCCTGTTGACAAGATCGCGCGAGACCGAGTGATTGGAGGAACGCTTAATCGACGTGGATCGTTGCAGTATCGTGCGACAAGTCTGGGAGCGGGTAGTACGTTGGCGCAGATTGTGAAGCTGCTGAGAGACGCTCAAGGATCTCGCGCCCCTATTCAACGAGTCGCAGATCGCGTCAGTGCGATCTTCGTGCCAATTGTTCTGGGTATTGCGATCGTCACCTTTGGTGCATGGCGAGTTTTTGCGCCGCACGCGGGGGTGATGCAGGCCTTTGCCGCAGCAATCACGGTTTTGGTAATTGCATGTCCGTGTGCGATGGGTCTGGCTGTTCCGACGGCGGTGATGGTTGCAACCGGCCGTGGAGCTGCACTCGGGGTTTTGATCAAGGGTGGGGAAGCTCTGCAACGATTGGAAAAGATCGATACTGTTGTGCTCGACAAGACAGGCACAATCACCGTAGGCCGTCCCCAAGTGACAGATATTCTGTTGACGTCAGACGACGAAGATTCAGCGCTAAGTACAAATGAGAGAGAAGACCGCGTCATTCGAGTTGCGGCTGCTCTTGAACGAGCCAGCGAACATCCTCTCGCTGCCGCTGTCGTTAGCTACGCGCATGAGCGCGGGCTGAGTCTTCCGGAGGCGAAAGAGTTTGAGTCATTCACTGGTCTTGGAGTTGTGGGCACCGTAGAAGGGCAAGCTACGTTGATTGGTAATCGCTCTTTGATGGAGAAATACGACGTTGCTGCGACCTTACTCCAAGTTGCTGCTGAACGAATCACTGAGGATGGCAAAACGGCGTTGTGGGTTGCAATTGACGGAAGATTGCGAGGCATCCTAGCTGTTGCGGACAGGATCAAACCCGGCTCCGTAGAGGCGATTCGCAAGATGCATGCCGAAGGGCTTCGAGTGGTTATGCTGACCGGTGATAGCGAACGTACCGCAAATGCTATTGCCAACAGGGTCGGATTTGACGAGGTCATCGCAGGGGTGCTGCCAGCGGGTAAGGTGGATGCGATCAAGCGGCTGCAGATCGCGAAGCGCGTGGTCGCCATGGTTGGCGATGGAGTGAATGATGCACCTGCATTGGCGCAGGCTGACGTGGGTCTCACGATGGCGAGCGGAGCTGACATCGCTATGGAAGCCGGAGATGTAACTTTGATGCGAAGCGATTTGGCGGGAGTTTCAGCCGCTTTCGCTTTGTCGCGCGGCACGATGCGAGTAATGCGACAGAATCTCTTTTGGGCATTCGTCTATAACGTGGTTGGGATTCCGCTTGCAGCCGGCGCTCTGTATCCAAGTTTTGGTTTATTGCTCAGCCCAGTCGTTGCCAGTGCAGCGATGGCGCTTAGTTCTTTCAGCGTAGTTATGAACAGCCTGCGATTGCGCCGACTGAGGATCGGATGAGGAGACATGGCCACGAAGAAAAGTAACGCAGTAGATGGCGCCGATGAAAGTTCGTGCATCGCGATAGCAGACGAGTCTGGACAGAAGGCTGTCGGCGTTGATGCTGATATCAAGGCATCCAATCTGAGGCGCCTGAGGCGCATCGAGGGTCAGGTTCGTGGTCTTCAACGTATGGTTGAAGGCGACCGCTACTGTGCGGACATTCTTACCCAAGTGTCTTCGGTGCAAGAGGCTCTGCGTTCAGTTGCTCGAGCGTTGATGCGAAATCATCTGACTCACTGCGCCACTCACGCGATTCAAAGCGGATCGGCTGATGAGAAGCAGGCGATGTACGACGAGCTGTTGGAGATGATCTACAAGAATGCACGATAAACTGCCCCTCCACATTCATAGTCATCTATTTGGTGTTGAGTGGAGTTCCGCGGCCGGTGAGTTCGCGTATCAGCATTACTTCATGCTCGCGATAAGGCGTGCCGTCATTGCGAAAGACCTCGTGGAACCAGATCGTTGGTTGTAGAAGTACGTACGGCCTCTGCCATGAGTCCCACGGCAAGTAGGTTTGAGTCTTGCCGGCCACCAAGCCCCAGTTGATTGCGGCAACGTTGTACTTTTTTGCGATTGGAAGGGACCCGTCGAAGGTCGACCCTGCACCTCGCGCCATATACTCCGTGCATATGAGTGGCCGGTGATATACCTGCAGTTCTTTGATTCGTTCGGTGAACTTCTCCGGCCAGTCATAGTTGTGAAAGGAGATCACGTCTGACTCCTCTAACTGAATCCTGGTTGTCGCGCTCTCCTTCGCAGGGTCGGACCAGTTCCCTGTCCATAGGCCGCTGGTCAACGGCTGCGTGGGATGCACGGAACGAGCCCATGCAAATGCCTTCGGAAGAAGTTCGTTGACGCGCTTTACCTTCGCAGGCGCATCTTCCTCCTTGTCTCCTCCGCGATTGTCAGGTTCGTTCCAGATATCCCAACCGAGAATACGATCATCGTTTGCGAAGGCTCCGACCACCCCTACGACGTAGGATCGCAGCTTGGGTTCGTCCGACGGATTGAGCAGACGTTCCTTGCCGGGGCTTTGCACCCAACCTGAGTTATGAATGCCTGGAATCGGTGGGTGCTGTGGCCCGAGATGAGGATTCGTCTCCCAACAGGAGTCGAACAATACCAGCAGCGGACGAATGTGATGTTTCGCGGCGATGCCAAGAAAGGTGTTGAGCCTGTCCTTGAAGCCGGCGGGATCCTGCTCCCATAGTTGGTCCTGAAGAAAGACTCGTGCGGTGTTCATGCCGATCGACTCCGCGAGACCCAACTCACGATCGTTGATCGCAGGATCAAAGGTAGCGGCCTGGAACATCTCAAGTTCATTGATCGCATTCGACGGAATATAGTTTGCGCCGAGGAGCCAGGGCTGCTTCGCGTACCAGTCGTTGGCTTTGGCTTCCGACCACCTGGCGCTGCCATCGTCCGATGCGTTTGCACAGAAAGCAGTGGCTACAGAGAGCACGAACAACATGAAAGGAACTACGAGGATATGTCGATGCTTCATGAACAGAGATCCTTTCGAGAATGAAATGTAGATCCGGTTCGCAGAATTGAAAGACCCGTTCGAACACCCTGTTCCACATATTGTAAATATTTACGTATGGTAGCTTGCCAGGTTTGTGAGTGGCTACGTCTATCTTCTATGCAATCGTGCCGTTGGTGTTCTCCTGCAGATGTGTGAGGTCCGAACGTACAGATACAACTCTGCGGCAAACGTCCAGGCGTTCGGTGAACGTCTGCCGCAGACTGAAAGACTGCGAATTGCTAAAGCAGCACCTTGACAGCAAAGTTGGGTATTGGACGGTTTGCCAGGACCGATTCCGGGAGAGCCGTTGGCGTCGCCGATCATGTCGCTGACCTTGCCGAAGGAGCTTAAGCCGAAGGTTCCTCCGGGTTGCACATCGTTATTTCGGTTGTAGAGATTGAACATCTCGGCACGTAGTTCAGCGTCGCTCTCTCGCCTGGCTTCGTATTCTTGAAGACCGAGAGATCGATGTCTCCATAGCCGGGATCAAAGATCTGATTCCGTCTGAGATTCCCGAATGTCCCCGGAGTTGGTGTTGCGAGCGCCGCAGGATTAATCCATTGAACAGCGCTCGCGACGATAGAATGAATGACTCTCACATTCGGGTTTCCGAGAATATTTGGTCGCTGATATTTCTCACCTATCCGCTATTATCGCTGGAGGTAGTAGTTGCTCCCGTGTTCAAACCCAGTGCGATCACATTGAAGCTGTATTGAAGTCGTGGAAGACCTGGTTGTAGGAGCTGACGCGGAGCAACAACTGGTTGACAAGATTCGTGCTGACGATCCGGTTATATACCACAGAGTAGTTCTGAAAATGGATCGGAGCGGCTTCGTAGAAACTCTTCAGATTCGACCCTACAGGTGCTGTCTGGTTGCCCTGACCAATTGCCAAGAAACTTCTTTTCAGTATCAGCACACAAACCCATAAGGGATAGGTACCAAGACAGCATCGGCGAACTCCTGGACAACTCTTGTGATATCGCTTCGGAAACTTGCGTATGCACGAGGCAACTGCGCGCTCTGCAAATAATCTAGAGTTTGGAAGCGGCTCTGTCATCCCAACCGTTTTCCTATCCTCGCGAACATGGCTGCGCAGTTTGTTAACAACTTCTTTGAAGCGACAGTCGGCCGGATTGCCCGACTGCCACGGTGACCAGCGTTGGTTCAGAAGATGATCTTTCCTGCGAATTGAACGTTGAAAGGCTCCCCTGGACCAATGCCTGGAGCGCTGCTGTTGTTGCGCGTCGAAGTGCTTCGTCCAAAGGTTGATGACGACAGCGTTCCGATACCGGGATTAGCGAGGTTAGTTCGGTTGAAGAGGTTAAACATCTCTGCCCGCAGTTGCAGGCTGATACCTTCGTGGATCGTTAGTATTCTTCACTAGTGCGGCGTCCACAGTTGCAAAACCAGGCCCCCGAACCGAGTTTCGTTGCATGGTGCCGAAGGTTCCCAATGGAGCGACGGCAAATGCCTTGTTGGTGAACCATTGCACATACGGCGAGGCCCCGGCAGCAGCTGGGGTGAACAATTTTCTATTGAGACCTGCAGCCGGATTTCCGATCACGTCAGGACGATCCTGAAACTAGCCCGTTTGGCTTTGATCCGTTGAGGTTCCAAGCTTGACGGCCGCGGGTGTTCCGATGAACGCGCTGATGAATGCGTTGCCTTGCCATCCGGTAGTCAGCCGCTTGGCATGGTCTGTGAACTTCGGCACTTCGTAGACTATGTAGCCGTTGAAGGTATGACGCACGTCGAAGTCCGCATTGCCGTAGTCTCCTCCTAGGTTATGAGAGTTCTGTGGGGCAAAACCTCGCGTACCGGAAATCACGTCGAGCGCATGGCCATAGGTATACGAGCCTTGTGCGGTCAAGCCATGATAGTCGCTGGTGCGCAGCAGGATCTGCGCAGAGTTGTAGTTAGAAGTTGCTTCACTCTCCATCTGGTTGATCGCACTGATCGACTTCGCATTGGCGATCAATGTGTTGTTATAGTATGGTCGCACCGCCTGCAATGTTGCCGTCGTCGTCGATCCGTTGGCAAGACCGCTGCCTGGTTTTGCTTGATTGATATCAGCCAGGTCGAACAACCTCCGCCCCAGTGATCCGACATAACAGTGCGCGAATTAACATAAGCGTTTGTTCCGCCATCCACCGTCAGATTGGCTCCTGTGACGTACGCAGCCTCAGGACTAAACACAAACTCTACGAGAGCGACCACCTCGTCCACAGTTCCATACCGGTTCAGTGCCGTATTGCCTTTTCCGGCGCAACCCAGTCGCCCGCAGCAGGATTGAGATCGGGCCGATAGGACATGGCTGAACATTGTTGATAATATTGCGCGATGAAGCATTACCTGCAGGTCTAAGTGACGCCGCAAGCAAAAACCGGTGCAGTCGGGGGCACCAATTGCATTCAGCACAATCTTGCGAATCTTCTCTTGAGCCACGGCTTAGGACGTCCCCACAGCCAATCTCGTGGCAGCTTCGAAGGGGCGACCTGAGCGTCCAAAGCTTGAAAGCTGAATTGTCAGGACTAGACAGCAAATACTTATTTAATGGCTAAACCATTTAATGCGAAGGTCGTTTACTTTCGCTGTTCTGTGGCAACCAAAACGAATTATCTGGTAGACTCAATCATGTTGATGAGGCAGTCGTTTTGGTGTCCAAAACACCCCAAAATCGACTCCACAGCAGCGAAATAGTAGAAAAGAGCGAAAGCTGTGAAACGCTCGATTCTATGTGACATATAGCCAAATTGTTGAAAAACAATCTGGGGACGTAGCTCAGTTGGTTAGAGCGCTGCCCTGTCACGGCAGAGGTCGCGGGTTCGAGCCCCGTCGTCCCCGCCATCATTCTAAAGCACTTAGATGATGGGTGACCCCAAAAAAGACAGAGGTCGTGGGTTTGATATGGGTGCAATAAGCACCCTATCTAGCTTTTTGAGGGTGTGTTGCGTCCCTCATTTCACCCAGATTGGGAACCATCATCCTTACAACCCTGCTTTGTGCGGCCCGCTTGTTTGAGGTAGTGGCTTGCGTGTACACCTCGAGCGTGATCCTGCTGTTCGCGTGCCGTAAAAGCTCCTGGACCGTCTTCACATCTTCCCCGTTAGCCTTCAGCAATGTGCCGAAGGTATGGCGGAAAGTGTGCCAGCCGATTCGCTTGTGAATGCCGTTCGCTCTCGCTACCGGCCGGATATGACGCTTCATTAGGTTATCGGGCCAGTATGGTTGTTTGCCTCGCATTGTTTCGCTGGCGAAGATATAGTCATCGTCCCCGGGATACCCGCTCTGGCGACGCCAGCGCTGCAGGTCATCCGCCATATAGCTGTCGAGCGGAACCGGCTTTGCTGATGCCTCCGTCTTGCAGTCGCCCACTACCTGATGCCAGATGGAACGGGTCACACTGAGCTCAAGGTTGTCGAAGTCCACATCCTGCCACCGCAGAGCCAGGAGCTCGCTGACGCGAAGCCCAGTCCCTGCGTCCAGCAACGCAAGCGTTCGTTCCCGAACACCAAGCTTGCTGAGCAGGAGTTGAATCTCGGCTAGTTCGAGAACATCAGGAATCCGCTCCCGCTTTGCGCTCTGACGAACGAGCTTGATCGGATTTCGATCCGCCCATTCGTATCGCATCGCGTGAGTGAAAAGTGCGCTCATGAGGTTCCGAATCTTAGCCCGTGTGCCTTTCGCCCGCTTGATGCCGTCCAGCCACTCTTCGACTGCTACGGATTTGACTTGGTCGAGCTTGTGATTCCCCCAACGAGGGAGAATCCAGTTCTCCAAATTGCATTCATAGGCGGATCGCGTCGAGTACGCTTTTCTCCCATTACGATCACCGGCCAGTTCCTTCAACCTGTAATGCGCGAGGAGCATTGCAATTGTGCTCGGCCCGGTTCCTGCCTGCGGGGTTTCTTGGTTAGCATCAATGCGCAATGCTTGAGCTGCCTTGAGAGCTGAGGTTTCATTTGCGAGTGTATCGACTGTCCCGACAATTGCTTTACGGTACCTGCTCTTACCGTCCGTCTCAGTCTCATACCATCTAAAAATCCACACGTCAGGCCCGCTCCGCCGCTTCTCGCGTTGCACGCTTCCTTGTTGATACCGTGTTCGCCTTGACATTTATTTCTCCTGTCCTAGGCGTAACGGATGGCTCCCATTAGGGTAGCGCTACGCCGGGCGGAGGTCGAGAGATTTATCTTTTTAGCTCGCGAGTTGACGATCGATCCACTCTTCAATCTCGGAGGCACGAAAGCGCCAGAGCTTGCCGATGTGAACTCCTCGCACAATTCCCTTCCTCGCCAACTTCTGTAACGTCTTCGGGTGAATCTTCATGATCGAAGCGGCCTCGTCAGAGTCTAGTAACGGCTCTGGTAAGCCACGCGCAACGGACACTGCTTTTTTGTGACCTATGGCACCATCATGTAGTGAGTCGCGATCTGGAAATTGTGGAGGCATCGCCATTCCTCATGGAAGAGATTTCAGCCGCTGCTCAGACAAGAGGAACGGTCGATTGATCCTAAGACTGATCTACACAGACATAACAATCCAATACTTGCTGTCTATAAAGCCCAACTTTTTATCTATGGCTCTCTGCTAGGGGAACCAGCGACCATCAGGCACCTTCAGGTACCTAGTGACGTTCGGGTGCCTTCTTGACGAATCAAGTTCGGCCAAATACATAGAGTGAGAACGAAGTTATCCACAGCCGTTCTTCTGGGCCTGTGGGATCGGCAAAGCCAGCGGAGTATCAAGGCCATGTCAGATTCCCTGGAGTTTCGACTCCTCAAATACATCGTCGCCGTAGCAGAGACATCGAATTTCACTCGGGCAGCGGAACGTCTGTTCCTCGCTCAACCTTCCCTCAGCAAACAGATTCGGGATCTTGAAGATGACATCCAGTTCCCTATCTTCGATCGAAGTCGGGATGGTGTTCGAATTACTCCAGCAGGCGAGATGGTAGTCGCATACGCTCGGGAGAGTCTCAAGGGACGAGATGCGCTGATAGCGATGGCTCGCGCGGTCCATCTCGGAGAAGTGCCACCTTTGCGATTGGGCTTTTCCTCTTTCGTAAACGGAGCCTTACTGGAATCCTTCCGGGAAACATATTGTGGAATGTTTCCGGGGTGCGAAATACAACTGGCGGGTGGAGATCCATCCCAAATTCTCCAACGAATTAACCTGCGCACGTTGGATTGTGCCCTCCTTCCGATGCCCATTGACGGCGAGCTCTTCCAAGTCCAACAAGTTTCGCAATCACCATTGGTGATTTGTATGCGTCGGGATGATGTTCTTTCATCGCAAACCCAACTAGATATTCATGAGATAGCAGGAAGAATCCGAATTTTCGCGACCCTGAACTCCAGCCTCCGGCACACTCCCGTCTCATTGAGATGTTCGATGAGGTTGGCATACGGCTACAGCTAGGCTGTTCTGCTACCAGTCCAGCAGATATTCAGTGGATGGTGAAAGCTAGGTACGGACTTGCACTGATTGACCAGATATTCTGAGCTGATCACAAGGCCAATCGCCGGGGTGAATTGGACAGCAGATACCGCATTCGTACATCACAACCGTGCGGATCACATCGCCCTGCCGTTTATTGAAAAATCACTCGCCCAACGGTGGAGAGGTAGCAAGAGGAAGAAGCGCCCTGACGAAAGTGTCAAGCCGGAACAACTCAAGCTTCTCGCTTAGCCTGCGATAGATAAAAGGTATGGCGTTATAGATAGAAAGTCTTGGACGACTGTTCACTGGGGCCTTAGTTTCCGAGTCATGACGGCGAACATTCAAGCCGTTCGGAGGATCAGATGGCCCTGATTAGCCAATTTAATTCCTCGCTCCTGAGAGGGCGCGGACAACGCACATCTCAACAGAATTTTCTCCACTTCATCCGCGCGGTATCGCCAACGTTAATGGTGTTTGCAATCGCCACTGTTGCACATGCACAGGGGACGATGGACTTCTCAGGGGCCCAGACCCTTATGGGAACCTTCAACTGGCGGAACGACTATGTCGCCGTCGAGCAGTGGAGCCGCAATATCGTCCGGGACTACTACGTTCACCTCGTCGCCCTCCACCAGCAGCACCTTCGCTTTGCCCAGACATGGGACGCCAACCTGCGCATGCAGGGCTTTGCGGAAGCGTTTTCGGACAAGTCGATTCGCGGCTAGTCCGCTTCCTTGGAGCGGATACTGCACGACCGGTCCGCTCTATGTCCTTCACTCGTTCACCGCTCGAAAGGAGCCATGCATCATGGAAACCACCATTTGCAACGCCACCGAGTACCGCAACGTCTCTCTGTCACTTCTCAGTGAGTCCAAAACCAATCCACGCCGCATCTTTGAAGATGCCGCTTTGCAGGAAATGGCCGAAAGCATCCGCACCCACGGCGTTCTCTCGCCCTTGCTCGTGCGGCCGCTGACGGAGAAGGGCTTCGAGATCGTCGCCGGAGCCCGGCGCTATCGCGCCGCGCAGATCGCTGAGGCTGACACCATTCCCGTTCGCATCGTCCAACTCAACGATGCGCAAGCCCTCGAAGCGCAGTTGGTCGAGAATCTGATTCGCGCCGACGTTCACCCGATGAAGGAAGCGCAAGGCTTCAAGGCGCTTCTCGACCTCGACGAACCGACCTACTCTATCGAACAGATCGCGGCGAAGACAGGCAAGCCACCGGCCTTCGTCGCCGCTCGGCTCAAGCTGATGGACCTAGTGCCGGTCGCAGCAGAAGCCTTCTATCGCGACGAAATCGGTGTTGGCCATGCTCTCCTGCTGGCGAAGCTGCCAGCCGATCAGCAGGAACAAGCGCTCTCGGCTTGCTTCCGCGAAGACTGGAGTGGATCGAGCGACCGCAAAGCCAAGCGCATCTTGCTTCCGGTTCGAAGCTTGCAGTTCTGGATCGAGCAGAACATCTTGCTCTTTCTCAAGGATGCGCCCTTCGATAAACGGGATGCGCATTTGGTGGCGATCGCCGGAAGCTGTGTCGATTGCCCCAAACGCACCGGCCACAACAAGCTGCTCTTTGCCGATCTTGGCAAACAGGATGCCTGCACCGATCCGAACTGCTATCAGGCCAAGGTCAGTGCGCATCTCGGAAAGCAGATCGCAGCGAAGCCACAACTGGTACAGATCAGTACCGCGTATGGCAAACGGCCGGAAGGCAGCAAGGTTCTCCCGCGCAACCAGTACACCGCCATCCGGGACGAGAAACCAAAAAACAAAGACGAGGCCAACCGTCCGGAGTTCAAGGTGTGCAAGTACACCTCCGACGCCATCATCACCGACGGTAGCGATGTTGGTACCGTTCACAAAGTGTGTGCCAATCTCGCCTGTTCCGTGCATCACCCCAAGGCCGCAAACAACCGCGAGGAGAAGAACTGGAAGGCCGAACAGGAGAAGCAGCGTAAAGAGCAAGCCATCGCCAACACCACAGCCCTTCGCGTGTTGAAGGCGATTGGCAATGCCGTACCCGTACGATTGTTGAAGCGCGACCTGCTGTTTGTTCTCACGCAGACTTTTCCGCTGGTGAGCGAGGGACAGCTGCAAGCCTTGGCGCGGCAGCACGGCATTCGCAAAGATCGCGAAACCGACATGATCGGGAAGCTGTTTGCTGCCTTCCTCCGTCGTGCCGATGAAGGAACGCTCTCTCGCTTGCTCGTCGAGGTCAGCGTCTTGATTGCGGCGAGACGCAGCAGCAACGGAACCAGTTCTCTACAGGATGCGGCACTGGCTTACAAGATAGATACCGACGGGATCGCCCTCAAGGTGAAGCAGGAGTTTGCGGCCAAGGAGAAAGCGAAAAAGGAGACGAAGACCGTGTCTTCGGGAGGGGGCAAGAGTCGCAAAGCAGCTTGAGGCCTACTGGGGGAGCCGCAAGGCTCCCCAAATTCGTTGTTCTATCGCAGAGCAAGGCGAGACCGCTTTTCCGATACGTCACGACCAAGGTCGTACTGGGCCAGAACTCGACTAGCCCATTAGACCTCGCTAGCGAAATCTTTGGCACTGAGATTGCAGAAGCTATCAGACATCATTGTAAGAGAGTTAATTCGGCTCGCGTTCCGCCAACTCATGGTAATTTCAGTAGGAAGTTGACATGGATCGTTTTCCTTTTTGCCGTCTCTTGAATACCTAATTCTTTGTTACAAATTTCTGCTTTTGGGGCCCTATGCGAGACAAACAAACTGAGTATTCTTGCGCCGCCGCATCCGCAATTGAACTTTTGCAAGGAAAATGGAGAATACAGATTCTTTGCGTCATGAGGAAGGGGCCGGTCCGTCTGGGTCGCCTCGGTCGCATGATTCCGTCAGCCTCTAAAAAAGTTCTGACGGAAAACCTTCGCAAACTTGAATCAGCGGGCCTCATCAGCCGGACCGACTTAGGTGGTCAAATTCGCCACGTCGAATACGATCTAGTCGAGCCGGTCAAATTAGGCACCTATCAGCTTCTCGATTCTCTCGCGCAATGGCAGACCGTATACGAAACAGTGCTACCAACGCAGCATGACAACGGAGGAGAGATACCGTAACTCAATCGTCGATACGCAGTTCGGGCGCTCCAAGTCCATTACTGATGGACATTCCGAACCTCCGACCTTACGTATCGGCCTCGATAACGGTTAGGCTCTTACCGGTCTCTCCCGCCCGAAGAGAATCCGCCGTGACCACCAGCGTGACACCGGGTGTTAGTTCCCCGTTCAATCGATCCCGGAAGTCGTCGGGCATGGTCACTCGTGCACGGTCGGCCGCCGACACTTCCCTGCTACCGGTCAAGGTGCTTGAGACTCTTATCAGAAAGGCCGTTACGGCCACGAGGGGCGAGGTAAGCATAACCTCGTAGTTGTGCACCTTGGGGCGACCGTTGGTTGCGGAATCTGATCGCAGAAAATTATTCTTGGGCGTCTGCCCAGCCCCGGTGCCAGTCCACGGTCTTCCCGTCACTCGGTTTACCAGCTTTGCCTGCTTGGAAACCGGCGTCATACTCCAAAGAGTCATCGTGGACTCCAGACACCTCGTCTGGCTCAGGCAGTTCATTGATTTTATCTATCTCTGACATTTTCCTTCGGATGCTGATTCGCAGTTTCTCGTTGCAGCTATCG
The DNA here is from genome assembly GCF_051013355.1 of Tunturiibacter lichenicola. GTDB lineage: Bacteria > Acidobacteriota > Terriglobia > Terriglobales > Acidobacteriaceae > Edaphobacter > Edaphobacter lichenicola_F. Next base: position 5,449,759 of record NZ_CP132944.1, read on the forward strand.
TGGCAGGCTTCCGATACTCGGCCAAAAGCACGTCAGAAAGTCGGCTTCTCGTCGGCGACGTGGCTGAGGACTGACAACCGTTTAGGGGACGGCCTGGCGATCTTCAGAGTAATGGACATGAACCAGACGCCCGCGCCCAGCTTCTTTGCGCTAGACCAGGGTTTTCGACGCATCTTTACGGCTAATTTGTCTTTTCGCATTGTCGCGCGAAACTCCCAGTGGAATTCAGAATAAGCGGCATCACCGTCGACGTGAATTGACACGCCATTTGTTTCAAAGAGTTACCAAATAAAGGGTCTAGCTTTGATGAAACCCACAAGACCCAATGAAGCGCAAATCTGCTTAGTAGGACCTTCGTACCATGCGTTAGAATGGCTACCAAATCGAAGTGAGCTGCAGGTATTGACCCGAATGCCACTTCCAACTAGCCAACCCAACCCACCTGGGCCTGCTTTCCTAGCCTAATAAGGCTTCAATGCTTTCCAAGTCCCGTACTGAATTGGAAGCCTATTATTTGGTGTCTGAAGCTGATTATCGTGAGCTCGTGCGCCAGACTCTCGTCCTCGGCCGATGTACCTGTCCCAAAAGTGTCGAGTACACGAGAGTGGTGGATGCGGTTTCGGATCAAAGACGATCGGCGCTTCGCGAATGCAATCGAATATTTGGTCTACTGCAGAGGGTTTTATGAGCGAAATTGTCATAACGTGCGTCGGGTGTGGAAAGACCGAGACCGTGGACGACCGGCCGGAGAGCATCAGAAATAAGAAATGTAAGACGTGCGGTGGCGCAATGATCGTGAAGCGCCATCCTGGAAACTCCTCCAACGCTTAACCAAGCCTCAATATGTACGGAGGGTATGTGGGCAAACCATCGATTGAACCGTTGCTCAAAGAGATACACGATGCTGAGAGGGAGATCGACGCGATTGAATGCAAGATTCAATTTGCCGACCTCAACAAGACCTATCCACACGAATAGGCGGCAATGCGTTCAGAACAAGAGAACCATCGTCAGCAGATTTGCACTGTAAGGCTTCCCTAGACAATCATGTGAAGGCAGAACACGTCGAAGATCCGAGACCATTCGATAATGAGTAATATTCTCAACGCGGACCTCGGTCAACATACCGCTCTCAACGTTTGCGAAGCCTTGCAAACTAGGTCCTGACCGGTCTCGCCACGAACTAACTTCGCGTTCAAGCTTGCTACCTCGAGGCCTTCTTTGTGGCTTTTGTTTTGGCCGCAGCTTCATAGCGTTTGCGAAGTTTGCCCGGCTTTGTCTTTCTCTTTAAGCTCGAAGGCTTCGGTGGTTTCACCTCGACAAAGATCGCTCTTACCGAATTCAGATCGTGCATGTAGTCTTCCAACGGTAGACTGTCAACGATGCTGCGGAGCTCAGCGCTTGCCTGATTTGAAACACGGCCTGCAGTTCTAATTTCGTGGGACAGCTCGCAAAGGACATCTTCATATTGCGCGATGCATCGCATCGTGTGGAGTAGCGTTTCAAGGCGGTGAAGGTGAAAGACTTGCCGTGTAAGTTCTGTTTGAGTCCGCGAGTTGGATGGTGCGAGTCTCTTCTTTTCCATAGCTATTACGTTGGATGCCAATTCAGCGGGTGCAATCGTCGGGAACAACTTCCGATTCAAACGTGTATGTCATCGAGGGCCAGAACAACAGTCGCATTTTTGAGGTCATCACCTAAATGTGAAGAGGTGGCCTCGAGACCACCTCTTTAGATTTGCTTTACCTATTGCGTCTGAGTGTAGGGGCGGCTTTCTTCTCGTCCTCACGACTCTTCCGAGCGGATTCTTTCTCCTTCGAAGTTTTCGGCTTCTTCTCCTCTTCTTCGGGCTGTTTTGCAGACTCTTGCAAAATAGGCTTCGCTGCGGCCAAGATATTCTTCGCTGCATTGAGCTCTTCATTGAGGTTCTGCGTGAGCAGAGATACAACGTCCTTCAGACCCAGCGCCTGAGCCATTGCGATGGTTGCAGTGTATCCCGCAATCTCGTAGTGTTCGGTTCTGAGTGCCGCTCCCACAATGCCGGAGTCAAAGGATGGACCTTCCTCATCCTTTTCCAGCGCATCTGCACCTTCCTCGATGACACCCTCCATTCCGTTGCAGTGCTCGCCGGTCGGCTTTTCTTCAAGAATCTCAAATACCTGTTTCAGCCGTAGGACTTGTCCCTTGGTCTCCTCCAGATGAGCCGTGAAGAGGGTTTTCAGTTGCGGGTTGATTGCACCCTTGGCCAGCTTCGGGAGGGCTTTTACTAACTGATTTTCCGCGCTATACATGTCTCGGAGTTCGTCAACTAAAACGTCGTTTAGTGCCACAGGTGACCTACTTTCTTCGCTTTGAATTTGGATGTCAGAAAGCCGAGTATCCCGTAAAACTACACCGGAGCGGCTCCGTGCTTTCGTAATCTGAGATGCAAAAAAACAGCAAATTGTGACCGTAAGATGTGTTTCTTAGTGAGTCAGACTAATACGTGCTGAAGTAGACGGTAGACTGACGAAGCAACGAACGCTCGATGAAAAGGAAGCAAAACTCTATGTCGCATAGATCACTTAGAAAACCTTTTGTTCGAATCGCACTGACGGCTGTAGCAAGCCTAGTCGGCTTGACTGCCCTATCCGGATGTCTGGTCGCTGGAGTTTCGAGCAATGGAGGCGCGTTTTTATGGCCCGGCGGGTTAGGCCTGGTAGTAATCATTCTCCTTGTGGTTTTCCTCCTGCGGCGCCGCTAGACCAGAGAGCCAATCTGCAACCAGAAAGAGTTGCGATAAAAGGATGACGGAATGAGGATGGCAGCTCCTCTCTTTGAGGATGATTCCAAACATGCATATCCCCGCGACTATCTAGGGCCGGGCACTGCAATTCTGGAAGGGTTCGCCCTTCAGTATGAGGCATTCATCCAAAATGCCTTGTTAGAGATTGCCGGCCAGTCGCCTTTCCGACATATGACGACACCGGGCGGCTTTCGCATGTCCGTTGCCATGACGAACTGCGGCGCTTTGGGTTGGGTTACGGATCGGAAAGGTTACCGATACGACTCTCTCGATCCAGACACGGGATCACCTTGGCCAGCGATGCCCGCATTGTTTTTGAAACTGGCGCAACGCTCGGCTAGTGAAGCTGGATTTCCAGAATTTGTGCCGGAAGGCTGTCTCATCAATCGCTATGAGCCAGGCGCCAAGCTTAGTCTGCATCAGGATAAGGATGAGCTCGATTTCACCGCACCCATTGTCTCGGTCTCTTTCGGTCTCCCTGCGATGTTTCTGTTCGGGGGAGATCAGCGTTCAGATAAGACCGTTCGCATTCCAGTTGTTCATGGTGATGTCCTGGTGTGGGGAGGCCCGGCACGCATGCGTTATCACGGCGTAATGCCGCTAAAAAACGGTGTTCATCCACTCTTTGGCGGACACCGCTATAACTTAACCTTCCGCAAGGCCCGATAGGACGCCCAGATTTACCATAAGATCATGGAACCGAGGCTCGAGGACATGTCGACCTGGACAGACATAACGGGGCATGGGCAGCTGCGTTCCTTTGTGGACAATGAAGGGAATTTCTGGCTTGAGCAGAACGCTTCCAAGCAGACCAAGTGGGCAAACCTCGTGCGCAAAGGGCACGAAGTCGCATGGGAGTTTGCTGGTCGTGGGGCTCATACACTGGCCGCATGCTGATCGACGGTGAAATTTACACGCCATCCGAAGCAACGAAGAAGTTTCTCGCTCCGAGCGATTGAACGCCACGTCAATACCTACGGCTAGACAGCCGAAGGATGAAGTCGACGTGCCGTGCCGAGCCGGAGTAACGCGAGTTGATCGTCGTTCAACTCAACTTCTTCGCAGCATGAAGGGGTCTTAGCGGGACCAAAGCCAATCTGAACCGCCGTTCGAATTGCCTGTTCGACCTCTGGGCTCAGTCCAGCATGACCGACCAGGTTTAGAAACACCTGATCGTCGTCGTACATCGAAATGACCTGCTCTGAAATCCGCCCGGCGCTAGCGCTGACTCGCAGTAGACCCTCATGTGTTTTGCTGAAAGACAGCCGATAGAGCATTCCGAAATGCTAACACCTGTCACGGCTACTCGGCAGCAACCGGGTCCAATGGAAACCAGCATGCACTATCAGTCAAACTGAATTGTTCGGTAGATTATGTCGATTTGGTGAAACGGTGAGTGATTGCTCTCTTGTGGTCCAAACGTTGCTTTCTAAAACCGCATCTACCTTCGTGTTGATGTGCAAACGCATCAATGATTAAAGGCTGGCAGGGGAGCGGGATTTTCGCGATTTCTCTTGCTTGTCTCCGGTGAATGAGAATCGCGCGTAACCGGAGGACCCTGCTCCAGCTTTGCAATGAAACCGAACAACATTTGAGGTGACTTGATGAGTGGAATGTCTATGAAAGATCTAGCAAAAAAGGTAGCTGATATTGACTTCACCATGCTATCCACGCGGGCCGATGACGGCGAAATTGGAGCACGACCGATGAGTAACAACGGTGATGTCGAGTATGACGGAGATTCGTGGTTCTTCACTTGGGAAACGTCGCGAATGGTAGCGGATATTCAGCGCGATCCGCGAGTGGGCCTCTCTTTGCAAGGGAAAGCCGGGATTCTAGGTAAGCCTCCGCTATTTATATCGATTGAAGCGATAGCCGAGCTGGTCCGGGATAAGGCGCTATTCGAGAAGCATTGGAATGCCGACCTGGAACGATGGTTTGAACAAGGCATCGAAACGCCGGGGATTGTACTGATCAAAGCGCATGCGCAGCGCATCAAGTATTGGGACGGTGAGGACGAAGGCGAAGTGAAAGGTTAGCCTCAAGTCGTAATTGTTAGAGCTTGCAAAAGACAGAATGCTCTCACCAAGCGCTGCCAATGGAAGCGCTCTGGTCGACGACTCTCTATTTCGACGCAGTGCCACGATGTCTATAGCGTGCTTCTTGGTCGATGGGGCTGTTCTCTCTCCACTTTTGCAGCGAGGATGTGACGTGCTGGCCGAGATCAACTAGAAAACGCGCGTCAACCACTATAGGACCGAGATGCTCTACAAATGCGGGAACGAGAGTCTCCGCGGATCCTTTGTCGCGCGTACATTTTAACCAAACTGTTTGACCTTTTGCGAGTACACCTCCGCCCAAGAAGTTGTCTGTTGGCCACGTCCCGGCAGGACCATAGGGCACATTGCGTGACGTCACATAAGGGGCTTTGAAGCATTCCGGCCGCACCATTTCTAGTCTCTCCTCTAGAGAAATACACTTTTCTATTTTCCGATAGGCGCAATTTTGAAGGATGTTTCCACGAAGAGAAAGGTTGCCATCCCACTAGCTACATGATGCCGCGAAGAATGGAGAGGTCAATGGGCAACGACCTTGACTGCTATGAGGCTAACAAGTTCCGCTAGATCCTACAAAGTAGGATACGACAGGGCTGTCGCACTCAGTTGGCGAACTCTGCATACTTGGTTTTCGTAGCGAACTGATTCTTGTCCAGCAAATCTTGCGTTCGAACTCAAAACTTTTTATAACGTTTCCAGTCCTTCTCCACGGCTGCGGCCATGTGATTTGCAGAGTCGCGCAGCCAATTCGCTTTCCTTTTACTCAAGTCTTTCAAAACGCGGGTGGCATGTCGCTTCGTCCCCAGATGGACGTTTGCCGCTTCCGCACCCATCGCCTCAAGAATCATTTGCTCGTCACTATGCTTGGGCAGAGTTTGAATATCAATGGGATTTGAGTCCGGCGAAAGGCGACGAATTAGCCAAGATCCTTGAACGACCTGGAAAGGGTCCGGGGAACGTACCGCGGAAGAAATCGCATCTTCGTAGTTGGACTGGCTATGGCCGACCTCGCCCGTCATCCAGACGCAGGCAGACGGCAGCACAGCCTTCGCCTCTCGTGCGACATAACCTCCGCGCCACTCGCCGATCGCCACAAATCTTTGCTGTCCAAGGCTGCCTAGTCCCGCTTGTCTACGTACGACTTTATATTCCATTTGCGGGTCTGGAAGGGTCTTTTCCAGCGCCCGCCTTACATCAGGAGCAAGCTCCTGACGTATAGGCGGCAGTTGATTTAGTTTGTCCCAGAAATCGGTTGGCGGCTTGAAACTGTCTATGCCGAGTTTACCGAGCTTTTGTTCACGTTCCGCGAGAACCAGAGGGCAGCCGCCTGCCCTGAGAGACCGGACATATCCCTCTAAAATAGCGTCGCAGCCTGCCTTCACCTTGATTGACAAACCTTCCGCGTCGATGACGATCTTCATGCTGGCCGCTAGTCGGACCAAGTCATTGGTGTAAGGCAAGCGGAAAGCCTCGTCGAAATCGTCGACTCCCCAACAGAGCCGGCCCTCCACGTCTCGCCAAGTCCCAAAACTGTTCACATGCAGATCGCCGACAGCGAGAACCTCTGGTGCGTCGCACAAATCGGAACAGATCGACGACCATTGTTGAGCCCACCTGTAGAAGGTTCCCCGCAAGAAAAGGAAGGGACTCTCTTTCATCTGTTCATGCTTTGAACGAAGATCCGACGAAATTACCGTCGTACATCTTCGCATCCAATGTTCGTAGCTGGCGGTTGCCTCCCGTATGTTCAACCCACCGGTCTTGGACGTTTTTCCAACCCGTGCCTTACCCATCCGAGTCTTAGTCATTTCCGCCCTGCATTGTAAATAGAATGTGAATCAACGCGTGGGACGCGATTCTTTTCTTTTAAGTTGTTTCGTAGCTCAACGATAGGCGGGGTTCGACCGGTCGAATGTTGATTCCTGGTCGCGAGGAAGGTGGACCGGCAAGGGTCAGAGGGCAGGGCCTCGTTTTGAGGTTCAGACCTGAATTCCCATCTGCGCTCCGAAATGTGGGTGTTTGACAGGCAACCCAATACGAAGGGCCGGCATAAATATCTCACGAAAGGATTAACCAACCCCGTGGCGAGGAGCATTTTCAGTTGCTAGGGAAAGAGCGACCTTGCAATTACTGAGTGGGACGAAGGAGGCGACAGAGGTGATGGACACGATATTGCGATTTTTAATAGGCGGCCTAGTGGTGAGCGTGTTTGCAATCCTTGGCGACATGATAAAACCGGAGTCGCTTGGAGGAGTGTTCGCCGCCGCTCCGACCATTGCGTTTGCGACGCTGTCATTGACGTTGCATAAACACGGTGCCGCGTATATCGCGATAGAGGCTCGGTCTATGGTTGCTGGCGCGATCGCGTTTTTCGTCTATGCGTGTTGTGTGAGCTTTACACTCGTGCGTTGGCGGCCGAAATCGCTGGTGGCCGCCATCACATTGATGCCAGTCTGGTTTGCAACGGCAGCAGCCCTATGGGCGCTCTGGCTGCGGAGATAAGAAGATGCGGCTAAAGCTAAGGTTCGATTCCCTGAAAGAGACCAAACCGACTGAGTATGCTTCACGGTTCCTCTTCGGTGGTTTAGTGACGGTCTTTGCAGGGCTTATCGCGGACCACTACGGGCCGGTGGTGGGCGGCCTATTCCTGGCTTTTCCGGGGATCTTTCCCGCAGGAGTCAGCCTAGTCGAGAAGCATAAAACGCAACGAGAAGCGTTGGCCGGCAAGTTAGGGATCCGTTCCGCACGGGGTGAAGCCGGTGTAGAGGCGGCCGGCGGTTCGGTAGGGGCGGTTGGGTTAGTCGGATTCGCAATGGTACTGTGGCGGGGGCTACCGACCCATACTTTCTCACTGATGCTCTTCATCGCCGCGGGGGCGTGGATCGTGGTGGCCGGACTTTTCTGGTGGGCGCGGGAGAGACTGTAACCCTCGGAAGACCCAACCAGAAATAGTGATCGGGCATGAGTGCCCTAATGAAAATGCAAGGTAATTTCTACGCCTGTCCGACACGGAGCCCCACCCTAGTCCCGTGTCCCGTGATTCGAACGATAAAGATTGATCAAGGCCCGAGGAACCGAAGTGACAAAGCTGACGGTTATTCCTGGCAGATTAACGATGTCATGAGCGAGCGTAGTACTGTCCGCTCCGCCAAGCAATGATCCATGTCGCATCGCATACCAACTGAAAGCTGTTGAAACGGATGCGAGGCAAAACGACACTAACACGCCCGCGCCCACGTGAGGAGTGCGAGCGGCTTGGTGCACCCCGAGTTGAGCCATGACCATCAAAGCCGGTAGCCCAAGACACACAACCGTCGCGGTTGCTAACACTGGCTGGGACCCCCTCAGCCGTTGGGAAACCGCTCCTATCAAACCAGATGCGAAAACCGCGAAGATGGCTTCGACTATCATCGCAGCGGCAGCTCGGTCGGGGCCTGAGCGCAAATTGCTAATGTAGAACGTCACTCCGCGGAGCAGTGCGCTAAGGATCGCTGCCTTCCAACTCCATGGGGGTTTGAGCGTTTTGAAGGGTCTTAGCGTGATGTCTCGGAGAGCACCATAAAGATCATCATGGTGCGGAGAAGGTTCTAACCTAAGAGAAGACATGTCGCGGTGTGATGCTGACCAACCCAAGGAGTGTTGCGTTTGCGTGCTACATGCTTATAAGCGAATCTCACGGGTAGTGCATTTATTCAGCGGCTAAACGTAGGACTGACTTCTTCTATTCTCCATATAGGCCCTCCCTCATACAGCGGTCCCTCTTCCCGAACAAACGCGGGAGGGGTGCCGTTCTGCAGCCAAATGTGATAATCGGGAGGCTCTTTACCGATGATCGGCGCAACAACTCCCGTCAGGCCACCCAACTCAACATGGATGGTGAAGTCCGTGGCTTTCCTCCGCAGCGAGCCTACTGTGAAAGGAAGGCTTCCTGTTGGTTTGATCGAAAGACGGACCACCCGAGGTTTTGAGCCTGGAACAACGTAGGAAATCTTTGTTTCCACAGTGGACGGTAGGATATTTAGAAGCAGATTTGGCGGAAGCCCATTCGAAACGTCTCCAGGCAGATCTAAGTGTTCCTGTGTCAGCTTCCCTTCCTTATCCCGAGAGATGATCTGACCTGACTCCCCGTCGATCAAGAAATCGATAGGTTTCGGAAAGGAAGGGCCACGCTGGATGTGGTGATCGCTGATCAACCTGAAGGTGTTGCTTTGGGTAAAAATCGTAACGTCGTCGTCAATTGAGCCGTCAAGAAAATGGAAGGTAAGACGAGAGGTCACACGGCCACCGTGAACGGTTTGTGTTGACTCTCCAGTGGCGATCAAACGACCATCAAGAGTCTTGAGCGCAAGAAATCCGTGACTGGAGCCCTGTGCATAGCGAACCCTGACAGGTTCCGCACCAGCCAGAACGCTTAATACACACATCAAGCAAAACAGGTAAAGAGAACGGGCGTTTGAAGCGCGCATTGGGTTGGTCCTCGCGTCGGTTTTCGAAACTGTTGGTCTGTTCCCAAGTGAGATGCACTTTTTACCGACCCGTTTTGACACATTCGCTTTTTGGTTCGGACACCTTGACCAGCGTTGTGAGCGGACCATACATCCAAGGACGTCCTGCACTTATTCGCCTGACAGGATCGAACTTGGAGATGCATGCAACGCTTTCCGCGGTTTGTTCAACCAAGTTACTAATAGCTAAAGTTGAGAGATAGAGCGGCCCTATCCCGCATCTCTCGCGTAAAACCAATAGAAGAGGTCGTTGGAATGTCCACTACATCTTCTTACGGACAGATAGATGTTCCGTTTTCTGACAGTTTTCTGACAAGATGCCACGCCATGGAATACGGCGCTGAAGTACAAAGCCACGGCGAGGTTCGATTTCGCATCTGGGCCCCGTCTGCAACGTCGATTTTTCTGAGACTAGAAGGGTTCTCGGAGTACATCCCCCTGAATAGCCTGCCCGGTGGGTGGCACGAAGTCGTCACAAACAAAGCGCGATCAGGTACCAGATATCGCTTCGCGCTCGCGGATGGATCCCTCGTTCCCGACCCCGCCTCACGGTTCCAACCAACCGGCGTACATGGGCCAAGCGAGGTTATCGATCCAACGGAATTTAAATGGAGCGATTCGGCCTGGCACAATAGGCCTTGGTCTGAAGCAGTTGTCTATGAACTGCACGTGGGTACTTTCACCGATGAGGGCACGTTCGTGGCTGCGGTCGCGAAACTCGATCACCTAGTCTCTCTCGGGGTGACGGCTATCGAAATCATGCCCGTGGCGGACTTTCCTGGCAAACGTAACTGGGGTTACGACGGTGTTTTACTCTACGCTCCCGACTCTTCCTATGGCCGCCCGGAAGACTTCAAATGGTTCATCGAACAGGCTCATCTGAGGGGCCTGATGGTGATACTGGACGTGGTTTATAACCACTTCGGGCCCGATGGGAATTTCATTCCGAAATACGCTCCCCAAATCTTCACCAATCGTCATAAGACTCCTTGGGGGGACGCTGTGAATTACGACAACGATGGCAGCGAGTACGTTCGCGAGTTTGTGATTCAGAACGCACTCTACTGGATCGAGGAGTTTCATCTGGACGGACTACGGCTCGATGCCGTACATGCGATTAAGGATGACGGCCCAAAGCACCTTCTCAATGAGCTGGCGGAGCGGGTGCGTGAGGCTGCTTCGCCGCGTCCAGTCCACCTCATTCTTGAGAATGAAGACAACCGGGTGGATCTCTTGCGACGCGGCGAGGGAGGCGAGCCGATCACTTACACGGCGCAGTGGAACGACGATATGCATCACGTTTTACACACCGCCGCTACCCTCGAAACCAATGGCTATTATGGCGATTACGAAGGCGATACGGAGAAGCTGGGACGTGCGCTTGCCGAAGGCTTTGCCTTCCAGGGTGAGATTATGCACGCGAGAAACTCAGCTCGAGGAGCGCCCTCTGCGGAACTGCCCCCCGGAGCCTTCATAGCGTTCATGCAGAATCACGACCAAATTGGTAACCGGGCATTCGGCGAACGCATCAACGCGATCGCTTCGCAGGAGGCCGTTCACGCTATTGCGGCGATCTATCTTCTTCTGCCGCAAACCCCCATGCTATTCATGGGCGAAGAATGGGGTAGTTCTCAGCCGTTTCCGTTCTTCTGTGACTTCGAAGGTGAACTCGGCGAGCTGGTCCGAATCGGACGTCGCGCAGAGTTTGCCAACTTTCCTGAGTTTCAAGATCCGAATCAACGGGAGCGTATCCCAGATCCCCAGGCGATCGAAACGTTTAACGCTGCAAAACTCGATTGGCATCAGATCGAGGAAGAGGTGCACTCGCAGTGGCTCGGTTGGTACACGAAGATCCTCAAAGTACGTAAAGAACTTATCGTTCCGCACATCGCTCAAATGGCCGGCGATGCGGGCATGTATGAGGTGCTTGGTGTTGGAGCCGTCGTAGTGCGTTTTTGGAATAGTAGTGGTGATCGACAGCTGATGCTCGCTGCCAATCTATCCGACAACTCGACAGATGGCTTTCCCGAGGCAAGCGGTAAAACCGTTTGGCAGGAAGGTCCCGAACAATTTGGAAGTCAAATGCGACCATGGTCGATAAGGTGGTCGTTTCAGGAGGACAAATGACAATTCTAGAGGCACCCCAAAAAGAGGAATCGAAGAGCCACTTATATCCCACTCTTCTTCCAGGAAGGCCCTATCCTCTCGGCGCGACGGTTCGCAAGAAGGGCACCAATTTCGCTATTTTTTCCCAAGATGCGACCCGCGTTGAGTTGTGCCTGTTCAACTCCGATGGCGCGCAGACTGCCTGTATTGCTTTGCGTGAACGTACGGCTTACGTGTGGCACGGGCTAGTGCTTGATATCAAGCCCGGACAACTTTACGGCTATCGCATACATGGGCCGTGGGAACCTGACCAAGGCCACCGGTTCAACCCGAATAAATTGCTTGTTGATCCGTATGCGAAAGCTATATCGGGCAATGTCGATTGGAGGGCCCCGATATTTCCCTATGATCTTGCGTCGGGCGACGATGGCAAGATTGATGAACAGGACAGCGCGGCCGGCGTTCCCAGAAGTGTTGTAATCGAGAGTAAGTTCGATTGGGGAGATGATTGCCCTCCGGAGACACCTCTAGCTGACTCTGTCATATATGAAGTCCATGTCAAGGGGTTTAGTGTGCGCAATCCAATGGTTCCTGAGAACCTCCGTGGGACTTACGCGGGCCTGGCGTACGAATCCAGCATCAATTACTTTAGGAAACTCGGTATTACGGCGATAGAACTGCTCCCTGTTCATCATTTTATTGATGAGGGACATCTCGTAGATAAGGGGTTAAGCGATTACTGGGGATATAACACGCTAGGCTATTTCGCCCCTATGTCACGGTATAGCTCTACGGGAGACAGAGGGGGGCAGGTGCGTGAGTTTAAAGAGATGGTGAAGGCTCTTCATGCAGCCGGCATCGAAGTGATCCTAGATGTGGTCTACAACCACACCTGCGAAGGTAATCATATGGGCCCTATGTTGAGCTGGAAGGGCGTCTGCAATGCGACCTACTATCGCATGGTGGAGGGGGACCCGCGGCACTACATGGACTACACCGGGACCGGCAATACCCTCAATGTGCGTAACCCACAAGTGTTAAAGATGCTCATGGATTCGCTGCGTTATTGGGTTACCGAGATGCATGTAGATGGGTTCCGCTTCGATCTCGCCGCCACCCTTGCTCGTGAACTCCACGATGTCAGCCGACTCTCCTCCTTCTTCGACACGATCCATCAGGATCCCACCCTGGCGGATGTAAAGCTGATTGCAGAGCCGTGGGACGTTGGGGACGGCGGCTATCAGGTAGGCCAATTCCCTGTCCTGTGGGCAGAGTGGAACGGGATCTATCGAGACACCATTCGACGTTTTTGGAAAGGCGACGCTGGTCAGCTATCTGACTTTGCTAACCGCTTAACGGGATCGAGTGACCTGTATCAATTTGATGGCCGCAAACCCTACGCCAGCATAAACTTCATTACTGCGCATGATGGATTTACTCTGTGTGACCTCGTCAGTTACAACGAAAAACACAATGAAGCGAATGACGACGACAACAAGGATGGCGCCAACGACAACGAATCCTGGAATATGGGCACTGAAGGACCGACGGACGACCCGCAAATCAACACGCTAAGAGAGCGTCAGATCCGCAACTTCCTTAGCACTTTGATGCTTTCGCAAGGAGTCCCCATGCTCGCTGGAGGCGATGAGGTCGCCCGATCCCAGCGCGGCAACAACAATTGCTATTGCCAGGACAATGAATTGACTTGGTACGACTGGGATTTGGACGATTCTCGCAAGCGTCTCCGTGACTTCACCAGTCAGCTTATCCAGCTTAGGCTCTCTCATCCCAATCTTCACCGTCGTAAATTCTTCCAGGATCGTGAAATTCGCAGGAAGGACGGAAACACAGTAATTCAGGACATTGCCTGGTACAACCCTGACGGCAATCAAGTCGGCGATGAGGTTTGGAATGCAGGATGGAATCGTTCTATCGGTCTGCTCCTAAACGGTCAGACCTTGCAGGTCACGAACGAAGAAGGCAAGCCCGTCATTGACGATAGCTTTCTCATTCTCGTCAACGCTTCTCATGAAGGTGTTGAGTTCACGTTACCGCCGCCGCTGGCCGGTTCCAATTGGAACCAAGTTATTGATACGGAAAACATTGATGAACCCTTTGCTAAAGTGGTACTGGACGATAAGGTCATTGTGGGCGGCAGATCCCTCAAACTACTGTCCGATGAAACACCGAAATCGTAGAGCAGTGCCATTCCGGGAGCGAGTTGCAGCCCGGCCGGCGCTCCGCTTCGCTCTGTCCGCATAGGTGTTCGAACCGAACACTCCACCAAGCGCACTTTTTCGAGGTTGTGTCAGTCGGCAGGCTGAAATATGTGTGAGCTCAACAGTGCCTCGAAGACCAGTACAACCAAGAGAACGGAGGCCCTCTCATATGCAACACAGAGGTTAGGAATCACTTGGCCGAACACCTCACAGCCCCATATCGCTCGCCGTCGCGGACGTTATAGGTCAGGCCCAGTACTTACATAAATAAACGGAGTTGACATGGGAAAACTAGCGTTGGTCACTGGGGCATCAAGCGGAATTGGTTATAACCTGGCAAAGGTCTTTGCAGAAAACGGCTTTGACCTGGTCATCGCTTCAAACGGTGACCGTCTTGAAAAGGCCGACGCCGACTTTAAGGCAATGGGAGTCAACGTACTGGCGGTACAGGCGGATCTCGCGACCTATGAGGGCGTTGATGAGCTCTGGAAGGCTGTCGAGTCCCTCGGACAGCCCCTGGACGCTGCAGCTATAAATGCCGGGGTAGGGGTTGGTGGCCTGTTCGCGGAAACGGATCTTGAGAAAGAGATCAACCTCGTGCGCTTGAACGTTGAGGGAACTCTTCATATTGCAAAACATGTGGTGAAGCATATGGTGGCGCGTGGCGAGGGTAGAATTCTTTTCACCGCTTCGATCACCTCGGAAATGATCGCACCGCGAGAAGCCGCATATGCAGCCTCAAAAGCTTTCGATCTCACGTTTGCGAAGAGTTTGCGAGCCGAGCTCGAAGGCACAGGTGTTACGGTCACTGCGCTTCAGCCCGGACCTGTGGACACTGATTTCTTTCACCGCGCTGGCATGGACAATACACAGGTTGGACAAGAGGGAAAGAAGGACAGTGAACCCTACGACGTCGCGAAGCAGGGATTTGACGCTCTCATGAAGGGCGAAAAGCACGTCTATGCCGCAAGCCTCAAGACCAAAATGCAAGGTGCAGTCGCAAACTTTGTTCCTGATGCGGTGAAGGCCGCCATGCATGAGAAGTCTGCAAAGCCTGTTCACTGAAGTCGCTTTCAGTGCGACAGACAAGCTGCCCAAAGAACAACAGAATGGAATTGGAGGTTTTATGATAACTAGGATTTTGAACAGAGAACTGGGTTCGGATGAAGCGGGTCACCCAATTCCGGCCACCGGGGAGCACTACGTGCCCATGCCCGAAGGTAAAGAGAATGGTCTCGTCACGGGGTCGGCAGTACAGACTATTCAGGGCGACCCAAAGGCTCTCTACGCCTTCTGGCGAGATGTCACTTTCATTCCCAGATGGCAGGAACATGTTGTCTCCGTCACTCCAATCGATTCTCAGAAGAGCCATTGGGTGATGGGTAATCCCGAGGACGAGGATGGGAAACGCATCGAATTCGACTCTCAGATAACTGAAGACATCCCAGGAGAAAAGATCTCGTGGCAATCCATCGGTGGCGATGTGGAGCAGGGCGGAACTGTCACGTTTAGTTCGTCCGCATCAGGACGGGGAACTCTCGTTACCTTGATACAGTCCACTAACGTACCCTTAGGCACAGTTGGAAATGCCATTGCTGGAGTCGCCAAACGGAGCCCAAGACAAACAGTAATCGAAGATCTGCGCCACTTCAAACAGATGGTAGAGACAGGGGAAATTCCGTCTGTGAAGGGACAGCCACATGGCCCTCGCGGCATCAGTGGAGGCATCAAGGAGTGGATGTACGGCGAGACCAATCCAACTCCTCCAGGCAGTAATGACCAAGCCTAAACGGAATCGTAATTGCGCCAATTAGCGCACGACTGGAGATTTTATGAAAGCTGTTTGTTGGATGGGAAAGCAATCAATCGAAGTACACGATGTCGACGATCCGAAGATCATTAACCCACATGATGCAATCATCAAGGTTACACGAACAGCCATTTGCGGAAGTGACCTTCACCTATATGCGGGCTTGATTCCTTCGATGGAGTCCGGCGATATTCTCGGGCACGAGTTCATGGGCATCGTTGAAGAGATCGGGACCGAGGTCAAAAGACTTAAGCCTGGCGATCGAGTCGTCATACCTTTTACGATTGCTTGCGGTAGCTGTTTGTTCTGCAAAAGCGATCTCTGGAGCCTTTGCGATAACACCAACCCTAATGCACATGTAGCAGAGACAATGTACGGCTACTCAGGCTCGGCGTTGTTTGGCTACTCTCACATTTATGGAGGTTACGCCGGCGGCCAAGCGCAGTATGCTCGCGTTCCCTTTGCAGATGTGGGCCCGATCAAGATCGAAAATGATCTTCCCGATGAGAAGGTGCTATTTCTGTCTGACATCTTTCCAACAGGTTACCAAGGAGCAGTAAACGCCAATATAAAGCAGGGTGATACCGTCGCAGTTTGGGGGTGCGGCCCAGTAGGGCTCTTTGCAATTGCGAGCGCATACATGCTAGGCGCAGAAAAGGTGATTGCAATTGATCGCTTCCCGGAACGCCTGAAGTTGGCCAGAGGGTGCGGCGCGACAACCATTGATTATAGTCAGGACAAGGTCTCGATAGTTGAAGCCCTACGAGATCTCAGTGGCGGGATCGGCCCGGATAGCTGTATCGACTGCGTCGGAATAGAAGCCCACTCTCATTCGGCGGGTGGTATTTATGACAAGGTGAAACAGACGCTGAAGCTCGAGACGGACCGGCCGTTCGTGTTGCGGCAGGCTATACAGGCTATCCGCAAGGGCGGTACGCTCTCGATACCGGGTGTCTACGGTGGCGTTCTAGATAAGGTCAATTTCGGGGCCGCGTTCGGCAAAGGAATTCATATGAGTATGGGCCAAACCCATATGCATAAGTTTCTTAAACCTTTGCTGGAACATATTGAGCAGGGTCATATCGATCCGAGCTTTCTTATCTCACATCGCATTGGCATCGAACAAGCTCCAGAGATGTACTTCAAGTGGCAAAAGAAAGAAGATGGCGTGACGAAGATCGTGATCGATCCCTGGAGGGATACCATCGGCGCAGAGACTAGAGCCAGAGTCGCTTAGTTCGCAGTTTTATCTGGAAACAAAGGGCCATCATGAAGGCCCTTTGTTCTATCTGGACTCTACCGCGCTTTATCGCCTCCCTTGTTCTTCTACAGGATGGGCAGTGGCGCGTAAGCGGCTTGTCATGATGTTACACGCGCGGCGAACCCAATCTCCCAGATAAGCGACCTATATAGTTTCAACGATAGTGTGATGATCTGCCCAAGCGTCTTCCAGTCTATGTGCGAGCAGTTCGATAGGAGGGTTTCGCCTCGGCAGGATGACGAGTAAACCTGCAGCAGCAGCACAAAAGCCGACGATCCCCCAAATTACAGTTTTCATCATGTCTCTCCATGTAAGTCGCTCAGTCTTCTGATTGCGTTGTGGTTTGATGCGGACCGAAGGATCTCTGGCTGCTTCAGCCCACAAGGTTAGGCCGGCGCACTGGATCGCTGTGCTCTAAGACTCTGATCTGCGCATCAAAGGAAAGGGAAACTCGAGAGGTTGAAAGAAGAATGGGAATGAAGTCGGGGATGAACCAGAACGAAAAGAGTGAACAGCAAGTGATTGTGCAGCGACAAAGACGTATTCCATCACTCCTGGTATGGGTCGCCCTCGTTCTCCCTAACATAGTCTTCCTGGGCGGCGGCGTAGTGGGCCTAGCACGGGCGCAGGTAAAAAACAGCCCGCAACGGCCTGACAAATCCGATGATTCGCAAGAGCCCAAGCCAGATAAGAATGCGGCAGCGGAAAACAATAAGAAAGTCTCGGCAAGGGGGGTACCTGGCTTTGATTTGCAGTCTAGCCGAACCGACATTCTGTCACATCTTAACGCGGTAATTAGCTTCTACCGCGCCTCACTCATGCCGATTCAGAAGGCCGGGGAGCCAAATGACGCTGTTTACTTCGACCAATCGGTTGAGCTTTCCTCACAGGCTGCAACATACGCGTTTCAGGCAGCTCAGGCCGGAGCGGCGCTCGCGATTGTGCATCAGGATGTGTCTACAGGTGATAGACAGAGACTAGAGAACACCAAGACGAACGTTGAACAGGCGCTGGTGGTGCTAAAAAATCGGGAAGACAGCTTGGATAAGGCGATCGCGGCGGCAAACTCGCGACAAATCAGCTCTCTTCGATTACAGAGAGAGGGGGTCCAGGCAGCCATCGACCTTAATAATTCCATGGACGAGGCGCTGAAGAAGATTGTTGGCATCTCCGACACCAGAGACGGAAGCGGACTTGCGGCGGATGTAGAGCGACTTCAACGATCCATTCCCGAGCTGAACGGCAAGGAGAAGATCGTTGCTCCTCAATTGACTACGTTGGAGTCAGCGCGATCATCGGGCGTCAGCAGCCAGGGCGCGGTTTTGTTTCAATTGCTGGAAACCAAGCACGCGCTTGACGGCTTAATCAGCCAGAACGATAAGGCTCATCAAACGGCGCTTGCTGTCAGAGTACCGATCTCGGCCGTTCTTCGCACTCTTGTTACAAAGGGCCAGCTGTTGACCGAACAGGCGGTTGAGGCTTCGGTCCCGCCTCAAGCAACAACAAAGAAGATGCCGGCAGCTACTCCGACAGAAACTGTTGTTACCCCACCCATGTTGACATCCTCAGCGACCTCTGCAGAGACACTGGGTTCCATCACGAGGGATTTCCAGGCCCTGTCTTCGGCTGCAATCCCGTTGAGCCAAGAACTTATCGTTCTTGAGGAAAGCAGATCAAACCTTACGGCATGGCAGGCAGCCGTGGATCAGGAGTACAAGGGAGTTCTTCACGCGCTTTTGCTTCGCGTAGTAGTGATCGCCATCGCGCTGGGGATCATCTTTGTTGGGGGGGAGGTATGGAGACGCGCAACTAACAAGTACGTCCATGATCCACGAAGGCGACGTCAACTGTTGGTGGTCCGGAGGATTGCAATCGGCTTTCTTTCAGTAATCGTCGTTCTTTTTGGTTTTGTAACTCAATTCAATTCCCTCGCAACATTTGCGGGGTTTATTACAGCCGGCATTGCGGTGGGACTACAAACTGTCCTACTGTCTGTGGCTGCGTACTTCTTTATCGTCGGCAGATACGGAGTCAAAGTAGGCGATCGGATTACCGTCTCATCGGTGACCGGAGATGTAATTGACGTGGGCTTGGTGCGGTTCTACATGATGGAGCTAGCGGGCAGCGGGGTGGAAATGAACCCTACAGGCAGAGTGGCTGTCTTCTCCAACGCGGTGCTATTTCAAGCGGCGACGCCTCTCTACAAGCAGATACCTGGTACTGAGTTCGCCTGGCATGAGCTGATTGTTAAGCTCTCAGCAACGACTAACTACACCAAGGTGTGCGACGCCATTATGAATGAGGTGAAGGCGGTCTATGAAGGCTATCGGCCTAATATCGAGCAGCAACACCGCGATGTTGAGAACTGGATGCAAGCTCCGATTGCCGCTCCGGAGGTGAATTCACGGCTTCAGTTCAGCGGAGGAGCATTTCAATTGTGGGCACGGTTTCCAGTTGAGATCCGAACAGCAGCGAAAACAGATGAGGAATTGACGATACGCCTGATGAGGCTAATGGAACAAAACGACGAGTTCAAGCAGGCGTTTGCTGCGACGCCCGTGATCCAAGCTTCGGTAAAAGGATAGAACCATAGACGAGCGCTAGAGCTTCGCGATTGACCCACCTTGCTATACATCGTTCGGCAATTTTTATTAAGGTCCTTATGAAACTTCGTTCAACCATCATCGCGACGGCGGCCGTCTCTACGTCCCTTGCGCTCCTAAGCTGTGGAGGCGGACCAAACTTCAGCTATCAGAATGTGAGAGTAACCATCACACCTGAAATCAAGTCAATTCCCGTAAACGCAACTCAGATTTTCAACACCAGTACAGTGAACGCTCCGAATGTTCCACTTTGGTCAATAAACGGTAACTATACGAGCGGGCTGGTCACGAGTGGATCGTTTAATTCTTCGACCGAGAATCCCTCTTCCGCGACTTTCACGGCGCCGACAGCGCCCCCAATTTACACCGACGCACAAGTGAGCGCGGGAGCGGTTCAAGGTTCTGTACGCCTCTCTGCTGGCGTCTCAGTAAATCCCAATTCGTCGCCAGACCTGATTGTGACGTCTGAATCCTTCGTAATTATTGGTCCCATTAGCGTCGGCATCTCGCCGCCGATGTCATCTGTGCAACTCACTGGCACCCAGCAGTTCGCTGGGTATGTGGTTGGATCGGTAGACACCGGCCTAAACTGGCAGGTAGACGGTGTCGGCGGCGGATCTTTGTCTGGAATCGTTACACCCACAGGACTCTATACAGCACCTTCGGCTATTCCTGTTCCAGGCAAAATCGTTACGGTCTCCGCAGTTTCCCTGGCAGATCCGACAAAGTCGGCTTCGTCAGTTGTAACTCTGACCCCTCCATAGTTGAGAGTTAACTCCAATTTCCTCAAAGTTTTGCCTGGCAACAACAAGTCTCAGCATTATCAATTCCTTGAGACGCTTTATCCAATGAGCTTTACCTGCCTATTCTGAGACGTGGCTGGAACATTTGGCAAACGACCTGAGCGGTTAGAGAGAGGCTGCTAAACCTTCCTTATCTTCAATAAGCTCGCTACCCTGCACAAGGACAGTTGAGGTGGCTCCGGCGGAGGGCCGTTGAACCTTTTCCCTGACATACTGCAGCACGTCTGGGAGAGTGAGCAGCACTGAATGCCCGTCGAACAGTTTTAGTCGGCGTTGTGTCTTATCTAGATCTCCTGCAAAGTGCCACAGGCAGATGATGATGTTGAGATCAGGAAATTTGGCTCTGAGTTTTTGATATAACGCTCTAGTATGTTCGATTGCAAATGGCGGTAGTGCGGAGATACAGACTACGGTCGGTCGAAGTTCGGCTGTTGTCGAAAGCATCTCACCAATTGGTCCGATAGGAACGCTGTGGCTGCTCAACCCGCTCCTTTCGATGCACTGCGTCAAAAGCAAGCCAACAAGTTCGTCCGCCTCATCTCTTGCTGGAATACAAACAACGCAATTCGCTGAACTGTCTATTAGGCACGGGGTTTCGGCGACGTTGATCACTGAGGTGTCACTCAACTCTTCGATCAATTCACGTGTGCTCTGCATAATAAAACTTAGTGTTGCATCATCCAATTCGTTGCGATGACGGTCCTGTTCGACGAGACTTAGAGCCGGAATTAGAACTTCGCTGTAGAGCTCATCGAGAGACTTGGTCTGAAGATATTGTTCTAAGACAAGTTTGGCCTCGCTTTGATCTGAAGCCAAGAGACGCTGATAGTAAAGATCACCTCGCGATATCTCGGATTCGTCGCCCAAAAGAATCTTAAGGAAGCTGAGACTTGGGATGTACCGTCCCATGACGACCAGGGAGACAGTTAAGGGCGTCGACAGTATTAGACCCGGAAATCCCCATATCAAAGTCCAAAACACAGCTGCGACGAGAATCGCCAAAGCGGAGAGACCAACCTGTGACCCATACAGAAGAGGCTCAACAAAGTTAGCTACGATGAGTTCTAGCGCAACGAAAGAGGCCATGGTGCCCCACGCGTGTCCCCATCCGGGAAACACAGCGAGCGATAGAAGTATTGGAATTGCAGCAGATGCGGGGGCGCCGATGTACGGCATGAAACGAAGAATCGCCGCGAGGAGACCCCACAGCCAAGCTTCAGGTATCCCGATTAGGTACAAACCCACCCCAACGATCAAACCGTAAGCGGCATTTACAGCCGACTGCAAAAACAGATAGCGCTGGATGCGACGTGTTGCCTCGTCGAGAGCCTGAGTCATTACATGCAGCCGACCACCGCTCGACAGATGGATGAATCTATTGCGAAGGTCTTCTTGCCCCATGAGGACAAAAATTGTAAAGACAACAACAAGGCCCGCTGCCCCCATTGAGCCAAGTAGGTTTTCGACATAGGCAATCGTGTTCGACTGAGGTACGACCTCTACTGCCAGTGGCCGTTCGGGCGAGGATCCTGGAGGCGGCTTCTTGGTATGACCTTGCTCTGGGGATTCTGAACCGGCCTTAGCTAAGTCTTTCTCAAGCTCTCCAAAGGTCTCTGACACTTTGCTGAAGTTCGAGTTGCGTAATCCACTTAGCACATGGATCTTCTCTTCCAATATCGTCTTGTAGCCAGGCAGCTGACCAGCCAAATCTGTCAGCTCAACGGATAGCTTCCAGGCGAACCCGAAAGCTAACGTACTCAGACAGAGGGCTATCAGGAGGATTGAAGCCACACGCGGTAACCGGAGTCGACCGAGAGAAGTCATCACCGGCGCCAGAAGCAAGGAAAGTAATAACGCGAGGGCCAGCGGGATAACACGCTGCGGCCGAAGTAGAGCGATGCGACTACGACGACGAAGGTGACAATGCGCAGCAGCCTCGCCGTTTCGGTCAAACTAGATTTCTTATTCATTTGGTCACAGTTTCAGCTCAACAGACTATCTGATCCCAGGTACGTCAAGACGTTCGTATCATAAGGATCCCAAAAACGTATCCAACCGAAGTTGTCGAGTACGCGGATCTATCGGCTAATCTAATTCACGACAAGAGTATATTTGCTTCTCCTGGCGGTAATTCATTGAATCACTGCATCGAAAGATGTAGATGAAGAGCTAACCGCTCAGGGCCCTGCTGCACCTGCAGAAGACTTTGACGTCGCCAAGGGTGGCGACTTCCCTGCCGCCCAAATGGAATAGACGTGAGTGAATTCTGCACCAAAGAAAAATATCTGCGCGGAGTAGTACACCCAGATAACCATTGCGACGAGGGATCCTGCTGCTCCATAGGCCGATCCGGGACTTGCTTTCCCAAGGTAGAGGGCCAGTAACGATTTCCCTAGCGTAAAGAGAAGCCGTGAATGTAGCTCCAAATCTGACATCCTTCCAGTCGACATGCGTATCCGGAAGGTATTTGAGTATGAATCCGAACAGAACTGCGATTCCGACGAATGAAAAGACGAAGTTCAGGCCTTCCATAACCAACGGCGAAATAGGGAGTACGTCGCCGGAAAATTTTGCGACTGCGTCGAATCCAGCACTTGCGATGAGGGAAACGAAGAGCAGGAAGCCTACGCTTAGTACCATTCCGAGAGAAAAGATTCTGCCCTTAATCAGAGACCACACACCAGAGCTCCTCTTAGGAGGTGCCTCCCAGATAGTGTTCAGTGCTGAACGCAGTTCTGCGAACACTCCGGAAGCCCCAAACAGCAGCGTGATCAAGCCGATGACAGTGGCAAAGATGCCAGCAGACTCCTTCTGGCCGCTCGCCAACATGGAGCGAACAGCTTCTCTGCCTTCAGTTCCGGCCATTCCTTGAACTTGACTAAGCAGATGCACTTCAGCACTCGATTTGCTGAAGACAATCGCGGCAGCTGCTACCAGCAGAATAACAAGAGGAGACACCGAAAGGATCGTGTAAAAGGCCAATGCCGCACCGAGACGAGGCGCATCGTCTTCGTTCCAATCCTCAAAACTGCGTTGAACCAACTGCAGCCAAACTCGTGGCTCCATGGTCACATCCAAGAGTGATACTTATTGAACCCACCCACGTGCGGAGGCGTAGACATATGTATGAAGCTAGATTCGATGAAAAGGGTGCTGGGATCGATACGATTTTATCTGAGCGCCGACCTTGTCGGATTTTTGAGCCTCTCGAAGGTCGGCGACGAGAGAGGTAAGCTGTACAACCGCAGGTGAGCGATTTTCCCCGCGGTTTCCAGCATTTCGCCAGGGGCTGAGCGTTCTAGTGAAACACAAAGCGGTTCGGGAGAGTGAAGATAAGCTCGAGATAAGAGCCAGATTTCCTTGCAGGCCGCCAGGACCAGACCAGAAACCCGTCAAGCGGAAGGAACAAGGGTTGCTTATGTGTGCGAGCTACTGGTAGGGTGTCACTCGATTGGAAAGATAGGTTCTTCATGAACGATTCGCTGGCAACTTATCTACACGACCATCTTGCCGGCGCTAATCTCGCCATTGAGTTGCTTCGTGCAATGCGTACTAAACATCAAGATGAGCCCATAGGGAGTTTTCTAGATTCCCTTCTCGCTGAGATTGTTGAGGATCGCGACACTTTGAAAGAACTCGCCGAGGAAACAGGAACCGGTCAGAGTACTTTGAAAGAATTGGGTGCCTGGTTATCCGAAAAAGCGAGCCGATTCAAGCTCGGTGATGGTGCTGATGGCCCGTTTGAGGTGTTCGAAGCTCTGGAGTTTCTGTCGCTCGGCATTCTCGGCAAGCTCAGCCTCTGGAGCGCATTGGACGTTGCGGCTCGGTCAGACACACGTCTCGAGGGAGTCGACTTCACCAGGCTCATAGGTAGGGCCGAATCTCAATACGCTGCAGTAGAAAAGCGAAGAATTTCTTGTGCCGAAACCGCATTGAAGCTCGTCAGAACAGCCACTACAAGGTAAGACGTTTGCCGCGATCGTTCCCCGTTCTTTCCTAACCTTCAACGACCTCACATTGGTGCCTGCGACGAATATTGTCACCGCAGGCTAGAACTTAGCAAGGGGGCCCGATTGGTCCTGTTGCTTCTGTCGGCGGTGGAACATGCTGCTCACCCTCTTCGGGCACAGAATCAGGCGACGAGTTCTTTGATAGGCAGGAACACCCGAAAGATCGTGCCACTCTTACCATGCAGGGTGCTGCTCCGGAATTGAATTCTTCCACGATGGTTGTGAATTATCTCTTTTACGATCCAGAGACCAAGGCCATTCCCCTCCGCCTTGCTGCTTTTGAAGGAATCGAACAGTGTATCTCTGATTGCCTCGGGTATACCGACACCGTTGTCTGCGACTGTCATGATAGCTTCCTTTTGTCGGAGGATCACTCGGACATGCAAACTGCCGGAGTGCGGAAGCGCATCAATTGCGTTCAGAAGTAGATTCGTGAGCACTTGAAAGATCTCGCCTCGCTTGATCACCGCGACTACAGTCTCGTCGGATCTTTTCTGTACATTGATCCTCTTGCTCGAGATCTTCACACGATGGAGATAAAGCGCTGATTCAGCCAACTCCACCAAATCGACATCCCTAGGTTCGCTGTCGACGCGAATGAAGCCAAGGCTCTTGCTGGTGATCTCTCCGAGTCCGCGCAGCTCGTCGTCTGCTATCTCTAAGTACTCAACGGCCTTCGACTCGGAGGGCACCGCACATTTCGCCAGATAGATTAGATTCGTTAGAGCCCCCAACCGGTTGTTGACTTCGTGCATAGTCGCACCGACCAACCGCCCCGCCAAGGCCAGTTGATGGTGTCTCCGTAAATTTTCTTCGCACGCTTTGAGCTTCTGACTCTGGTCCTCAAAGAAGTCGCGGTGCCAGGTTGCCGAATCCATAGCCTCTAAGAGCGGAATTTTGTGTCTCCGGTTGGCCGCCATGAGGACTTCGGCTGAGCGATATATGTCGATCTTTTTGATGAGCTGATCAAACCTTATGATTTGGCGGTTTGAGCTATCTGTACCGGACGCTTACAGAATTATTAGTTTGCCTTGCAGCATATGCTACAAGTTTCGGTGTGCTCTTTCAGGTCATTGCTCGCACGTTCAACCTGTTCCAGGGCTTCCTTTCTCGCTTCAGGTTCAGGGAGTTTATTTTCGAGCTCTTTCTCGTGCGCAACCGCATCTCGAACTCTTTCTTCTAAACTTTCTTTGTGTCGACAGTTCGGGCGCTCCATGTCGGGTCCTCCTCCGTAAAAGATAGGCCCGCTCTAACGAGCGGGCCTACGCATATTAGACCTTTCACTACTAATCCTTCGTAGAGGTGTGCACTACTACCGTTTCGCGATCATCGAGGACCTCATCTTCCCGTGCCGTCGAGAGTCGCTCGCCATCGGAAATGTTTCCGAAGGTTCCCCGCCCGCCGGCAGTCTCCTTCGAACCTTCTTCGCTAGTGGACGCGATATCACGAGCTCCTGTTTCTTTGAGAGCTTCCTTTGCGGAATCGATCTGCTCGGAAGTATCGCAGTGGACGGACAACAGTGTGCCCCCGTCTTTCACCGCTCCCTCATACCGCTTCGCTTCATACTCGGGAATTCCCATGCCCACCAAAGCTCCAACGATGCCGCCTACTGTTCCGCCGATTCCTACGCCTGCCAGCGATGCCATGATTGGACCGGCCGCGATAAGAGGACCGACGCCAGGGATGGCCAGTGCACCGATACCTGCCAGCAGACCTAGCGTGCCACCAATAACTCCGCCGGTGGTAACGCCGGTCGCGGTACCCTCTGGTGCCTTTGTTGCTTTCTCATGGGCGAACGCCCGCGTGCTGTCATCGTCTGGGAGAAGTACGGAGATAGCTGAGTTAGTAAACCCTTTAGTAATCAAATGGTCGACGGCGGCTTCTGCTGTCGCTGGGGTTGCGTAGATACCGAATACTGCTGTGTTTTTGTTAGACATATGGTGCTCCTTTTTGTGATGTTCTGCGTTATCCAAGCTCTTAGGGTTTGACCGTAAGCTGATCAGTTACTTTATCCGTAGACACGATGTTTGCCGCCATGGCCGCAACCTTCTCCTTCTCCTCGTCCGACTTCACTGGCCCTTTTAGGGTGACGGATCCGTTGAGAGTGATGATCTTGACATTATGGGCATAGGTCGAAAGCGTCTTATCCGAGGTAATCGCCTTACGAATCTTAGCTGTTGTCATTCGGTCAGATTGGACATTCGACTGATTGTCGGCAGTTGGCGTCTGATTTTTGTTCTGATTCGAGTTGTCGGGTGCTGTTTGTGAAGTACCAGACTGCGGTACAGGTTGTGAAGCGTTCAGGTGGATGCAGCAGCAGAGTGCGATCGCCGCAGTTGTACGGAGGGCAGTGCTAAGAAGTGTCATGGACCAATACCTTTCGAGTAAGTGAGCTTTCAGCCGCTGGATGAGATGCGCAGCTCGTTTGCGTCCCGGCAATCGGTCTGATGAAAACCACGACCTACTAGTTGTTCACCGTTTGAACAATTCGCGCCGCCGCTCCTAACGCCGAGAGAGAGGCTTGATGGGACCCGCTGTCGGGGCCCTCCACATACGATGGATTTGCATCTGACCTAAGGTACGCAGCACGCAAATTAAATTTGGAGTCGCCCTATGTACCATCATGTAAAAAAGCTGATGTACACCGTCAATATTGGAGAGCCAGACGTGAAGTTTGGCAACATGCTTCTTGAGCAGTTTGGCGGAGCCAACGGCGAGCTGGCCGCCGCTATGCAATACACCATCCAAGGGTGGAATTGCGTCGATGATCTGGCACGACGTGATCTCCTCCTGGATATTGGAACAGAAGAGTTGAGTCACCTGGAGGTAGTCGGTGCTCTCATCCGCATGCACCTAAAACCTCTCAAAACGAACAGAGAGGCGGCTGAAGCGGATCCTCTAGTCACCATTGCTGGAGGAGGAGGGGTAGGTCTATTCGATTCAATGGGGAACGCTTGGACCGCTAACTATTTGAAGATCACCGGTGAGTTGGATGTCGATCTGCGAAGTAATATCGCGGCAGAGTCGAGAGCCAAGATAGTGTATGAGCGTCTAATCGATCACACAGACGATCCGGGCACCATCGACACCCTCCAATTCCTGATGACCCGGGAAATCACCCACATGAAGGCCTTTCAGGCTGCACTCGATAGTTTGGAGAAGTCGCCATTCGCCGTTGGACTTCTGATGCCTACCCCTGGAATCGTGGACGAATACTTCAATGGGTCTACGGGTGACGGGAATGAAGGCGATACCGATATGCGTGGGCCCTGGAACTCGTCCTTCGGACTTCACCCAGTTGAATCGCAGATGGCGGGTGGGAAGGGACTTTCGGTCGGCGATGTTGACGGCAAGATCGATGGCGAAGACCGCGGGAAACAAGATGACGCCCAAAAGGCAACTACATCTCCCAAGGATGAAGCTATTGGCAAAGCAGGCAAAAGCAGGGACCGCTCGCATAACGGCAAAGCTGTTGCTTCGAGCTCACGATAAACAGAGCAATAGCCATTACTAGGCGGCCTCCTCCGGAGGCCGCTGCTCTCTTGGCGCAGTGCCATCTCGCGACGATCGGACGTAGGCCATGGTAAAAGCTGTCTTGTGTGATATTGACGGAACGCTCGTTGAAAGCAATTGGCTTCATGCAGCCGCGTGGAGAGATGCGTTCGCCGTCGCCGACATCGCAGTTGATCTCGAAGATGCTCGCCGACAGATAGGGAAAGGTGGAGATGAGTTGATCCCTGTCTTCGTTCCCTGGTGGAAACGGAAGGCCATAGAAGAACCACTGAAGGCATATCGACAGTTTATCTTTCGTCAAGATTACTTACATCAGGTCAAGCCTTTCCGTAAGGTCCGCGAATTGTTGGAGCAGATGAAAGAAAAAGGAATAGCAATATCTCTCTCCTCCTCAGCACACAAAAGCGAGCTCGATGTTTATAAAAATATTGCCAACATCGAAGATCTTGTTGAGGAAAGCAGTTCGGCCGACGATGCGAAGCGATCCAAGCCCCATCCCGATATCTTCGAAGCGACTTTGAAGAAGCTTGGCCTGTCCCCCAAAGAGGCGCTTGCGCTCGGGGACACTCCCTATGACGCCGAGGCTGCCGGAAAGGCATCGATCTTGACTGTCGGAGTTACGACCGGCGGCTGGAGCGAGAAAGAGCTGCTGCATGCAGGGTGCATTGAAGTCTACAAGGACGTGGAAGACTTACTTGCGAACTTCGAACGAAGCGCCTTCTACAAGATTTGAGATTAGAGGCGGCTACAGTTATGAGCATAACGCAGCAACTTATCTATTTGTTTGTCCTTGCGATCCCGGTCGCTTCGATTGCATGGACTATCACGCACGAAGAGGTCATTCGCGAGTTTCGCGAAACCTGTCATACCAAGAGCGCAGAATGTCCGCGCTTGTATCAGCGAAAGTTCTTCTACCTGTTCACTTGTGAATATTGCTTCAGTCACTATGTCGCTTTGATTTTCCTCGTAATAACTCGGTTTCAGCTTTTATATCCGGATTGGCGCGGATATTTGATCGCTCTGTTCTCTTTGGTTTGGGTCGCTAACGTTTATATGAGTCTTTTTGGCATGATCCGGCTAGATCTCAAGAAAGAGCGGGTTCAGATCGAGAAAAGCGAGGCCACGCAATCGGCATCGCCGTTAAACGGTAGTCTCTGAGGGCTCTAAACATCGAAGCAAACGTGGGTTCTACGGAGCCATGCAACGCTGAAGCATAGTATTGCTTCTCATTCGATGGTGCTACTGCGCGGCATGCCGCCCTTGGAGAGTACATGAAAAGATCAACTCAAATAATCTGCTGCGCCGTCCTGAGCTTCGCGTTCGGAATGATGCCCATCAACGCAACAGCGCAAAGCGACGACGACAAGAAGTTCCTAGCCATGGCCGCACAGTCGGACCAAAACGAAATTGCACTAAGCAAATTGGCGGAACAGAAGGCCACGAATCCAGATGTGAAGGCGTTCGCCGAAAAGATGATTGCGGAGCACACGCAGATGACGGCTAGCATGAAGCCGTTCGTCGACGCATGGGGCCTGACGCCGCCAACAGGTCCCGACGCCGATCATCAAAAGGAGTTGGATAAGCTCAATGGGCTCTCGGGCAATGATTTCGACAAGGCATACATGAAAGATATGGTCTCCGATCACACGAAAGCCCTAAGCGCATTCACAAAAGAAGCTAAAGACACCAAAGATGCTAAATTTCGTGCTGCCGTAATTAAGGGAAAGACAGCCGTCGCCGCACACCAAAACATGGCTTATGATCTGGAAAAGAAGCTTTAGCCTCTATCTAAACGACCCGCAGAAAGCCCTCCCGAAGCTGGGAGGGCTTTCTTATTTGTTTCCCTACACGGAACCTCAAATTGACTCGAACGCCTCTTGCTGGGTTCAATGAATTGAGCGTTTCACTCCATGGTTAAGACGGTACCGTATCCCGTTTCTGACGGTCATTGCATGCGGCTCGAAGTTTCTCATAGCGGATTTGCAGTTCATCCAACTCAAGGTCGCTCAGATTTTCGATGTCGATCATCTGATCCCTGGCCTTGTCCACTGCGTGGATGAGCTCGTTCAACTTTAGATTGATCGCGCGCGCATCTCTGTTCTGCGTATTTTGGATGAGGAAGACCATAAGAAAGGTAATGATGGTCGTTCCGGTGTTGATCACGAGCTGCCAGGTATCAGAATAATGAAACACCGGACCGGTGGTGCCCCAAATGACAATGACGAGCCCGGCTCCAGCGAATGCCCACTTCGATCCCAACCAACCAGAAGCCGAGGCAGCGAACCGGCCGAACCAATCGTTGGTAGTGCGCGTCTTTATTTCAATTGGTGTTTCCTTCATATGCGCCCTCCCCCTGAAACGAAGCCTGCGTCAAGCACGGCAAGTCTTTCTAGATAGCGCTACTCTACATGAGTTTCTCTAAGATCGCGGTAGGCCTTTGCCTCTCGGATCCGCGTCTCAGGATTCGTGCCGCGATCGCCCAGCCATCTAAACCCTTCTCGGCGGCATCGCACGGAGCACGGGGTAGACATGCCAAGCGCCGGAATACCAGTCAGAAATTTTGGGAAATCTAACGTGAAGATCTCCGCTCTCGGCCTTGGTGGGCATCACCTGGGAGCTGCGAAAGACGAGCCGACTGCCGTTCGTCTGGTGCATCGAGCGGTAGACGGCGGCATAAGCTTCTTCGACTGCTGCTGGGAATACAACCGAGGCAAATCGGAAGATTGGTTAGGTAAAGGCCTGAAGGGGCTTCGGGAGAAGGCTTTTCTTATGACGAAAGTCTGCACGCATGGGAGGGATGCGAGTCTCGCTACGCAAATGCTGGAGCAGTCGCTGCGTCGTCTTCAGACTGACCATCTCGATCTGTGGCAAATCCATGGCGTTACATTCCAAAATGATCCCGAACTGTTCATTCGCCCGAATGGGGCTGCAGAAGCTCTGAGGAAAGCCAAGGAACAAGGTAAGGTCCGTTTTGTTGGTTTTAGCGGGCACAAAGATCCCGCTATCCATCTTGCGATGCTGAATACCGGCTTTCCTTTCGATGCGGTGCAGATGCCCCTCAACCCTTTTGACGCCAATTTCTTCTCGTTCGAGAAAATGGTCCTTCCGGTGCTGGTTGAGCGCGGCATAGCCCCTCTTGGCATGAAACCCATTGGTGGTAAAGGGGAGCCTGTACAAAGCGGGGTCTTTACAGCTGAAGAACTCCTTCGATATGCAATGAGTCTCCCCGTTGCGACGACCATCTCTGGCGCATCAGAACCCCACATTCTTGAACAAAATCTCACCATCGCCCAAAACTTTACGCCTCTTAGCCCGACTGAGATGCAGTCCATGCGGGATCGCGCGAAGCCATATGCCGGAGACGGCCACTTTGAGCTCTACAAGACTTCGATTAAATACGACAATCCGGAAGCTCGCCTGGCTCACGAATTTCCGGTCGACATGCAATCGGTTGAAGTGAAACAGATGGTGTATTCGACGACGAATTCTGGACGGCCATTTCCTGACGTGGCCGAATAAATTGCAATCGTACAGAGGGTATCGCGTGAAAAACGAACATGATGATTCCAAGTCAGAGTTGAGTAGGCGGGTGTTTCTCAAAGGCGCCGCGATTGGAGGCGCGATGACTGCTATGTCGGCTACCGCCCGTGCTCAGAGCCACGTCGCTCAAAATCAGATCAATCCAGAAGTTCCAAATTTCTCTGGAGAATATGACACGCCAGTGGGAGACTTTCAGGTACCTCGGCGCGCGATGGGTAAGACCGGTCTTGAGGTGTCAATCCTAGGAATGGGTGGTTTCCATCTAGGAACAGCGGCGGGCCAACCGGAAGTCAACAACATGATTGCGAAGGCAATGGATCACGGAATCAACTTCTTTGATAACGCGTGGGAGTATCACAAGGGCGTGAGCGAAGAACGCGTTGGGGCTGCGTTGAAAGGAAAACGGGACAAAGCTATTGTAATGACCAAGGTCTGCACTCACGGACGCAAGAAAGACGTTGCTATGCGAATGCTCGAAGAATCACTCACGCGCCTTCAGACCGATCATTTGGATGTTTGGCAGGTTCATGAGGTCGTTTACTACAACGATCCCGAGAAGTGTTACGCATCTGAGGGGGTACTCGAAGCCTTGACTGCGGCGAAGCAGCAAGGGAAGGTTCGTTTCGTTGGTTTCACCGGTCACAAGAACCCCTCGATCCATCTCGAGATGCTGAATGGGGGCTATCCCTTTGATACGGTGCAGATGCCGCTTAATCCGTTCGACTACAGCTATCGAAGCTTCCAGCAACATATTCTGCCAGTCGCGACTCAGCGAGGGATGGCTGTCTTCGGTATGAAAAGTATGGGCGGCTCAGGCGAGATGATTTCGAGCGGCGCACTGACGCCAACCGAGGCTTTGAGCTACGCCATGAGCTTGCCGGGGGTTTCAACAACCATCAGTGGTATGGATTCGATGGCGGTCCTCGACCAGAATTTGAAGATTGTACAAAACTTCACCCCACTGACAGCTAAGCAGATAGAAGAGTTGCGGGCGTACGGAAAGCAATACGAGGATGGGCGGTATGAGTTGTTTAAAAGTACCGTGAAGTATGATGGCGACCTGGGGCGACAACAGCACGACTACCCCGCGTCTGCTGAGTTGCCGGCATGACCTAAGCGGCCGCAACTTGAAGTTGCCGACCTAACCAATTTCCTCACGAATACGATGCTATGCGATCCGAAGAAGAGAAACACCGCCTGCACATCCTTGCCTTAAGGCAACGTCAGGTGATTTGACTGTGAGTTATTCCGTGGAGCAGTTCAGTTGCATCATATGAGATGTCGCGACTGTGCCGCACCTTCGTTGGGCCCCTTGTGTTGACCAGCGCTTCTGATGGAGGCCTTATGAAAATCCGGATATTGGTCGCTTTATTGACGCTGTCTTCGATATGGGTTAGCGCGCCGGGACAGTGCAAGAAGCCTGAGATCAACCCGATATGGGACAGCACTAACAATCAGTTCAGATGTGTTGATCCTGCCGCCGGCACCGGTTCAGATCATGATGATAGTGTGTCCCCCACGGGAACCAAACAATCGTGCGGTGCGGTGCGAGAAAACCTACTCAAGGTCTGTCCAACTTCGGATGAAGGCAAGATCTGTAGAGGTAAAGCTAAGTCCATCTTCAACGCATGTTACAAGAACGGAAGCGAGGATCGTAGTGCGGCGTCCAATACCCGAGGTCAATTGGGGAAAGCCGACTCTTCCACTTGCATGACTACCTACAACCAACAACAGCAGGCATGCCAGTCTCGCCGACAACCCCCGGCATCCCCAGGTCAACCTTCGGTTCCTGATACTTGCCTACAAGATGCTTTGGCCGCGCAAAATAAGTGTCTCGCGAACAGCCATTGATGGCCGGGTCAGAGAGTTATTTTGAGGTCGGGCGCTGCTGGGAAAAATAGTTTCATTTGCGTTCCGTGTCCCTCCGCCGTTTCGACGTTGATTTTGCCACCATGGCGCTCGACAATCTCCTGTGAGATATAAAGACCAAGGCCATTACCAAGATCTCCCTTCGTGCTATAAAAAGGCTGAAATAACTGCCTTCTCGTCTCTTCGTTCATACCTTGACCATTATCCCGGACGGCGATCTCAGTTCCAGTGGTGTGCTCGGTTGCACTCAACCATATCGATCCACCCACAGACACTGCGTCGATAGCATTTGAGATCAGGTTCGTCAAAACCTGGCGTATCTGACCAGCAACGCCGAAAAATTCTGCTTCCCTACCGGACATAGACACGCTTATATTCCGATTCGCTATCTTTCCTTTAAATAACCTCAAAACATCGTCGAACAGAGCAGCGGTGGAGCAATACTCGGGATTCTGTGCGTTTTCCTTTGACCACCGTAAAGTTTGCTTTGTGATTCCTGAAATTTTTTCAATTTCATACTCTGCCATCGCGATATACTTCCGGGCGGTCGCATTGTCCCGGAGCTCTTGAGCAAGCAAATAGTGGATGTTAGTCACCGCTTCAAGCGGATTATTTATTTCATGAGCGATGACGCTCGTCATTCTGCCTGTGAGCGCTAGCTTCTCCGTAATCTTGATTGCGATTTCACGTTCTCGACGCTCGGTAAGATCGGTAAAAGTACCGACCCATCCAGCGCGGCTTTTGTCGGCCTTCAAGAAAGGTACTGCTCGGACGAGATACCAGTGACCTGAAGTGTCGAGTTCGCCTTGAAGGCGAAGTTCAGTCTCAAAAAAAGCGCCGTCTCTGACGGCTTTTTCCCATCGTTGCCGGCATGTCTCACGATCTTCCAAGCTTAGCCTCTTCTGCGCAAACCATAATCCCTCGTCTGACAATTCTTCTTGTCGCCATTTATCGTTCACATAGCCGAGTTTTCCATCGTCCTTCGCAACCCAAACGAGATTAGGAAGAGACTGGGTCAATTCTTTAAAGCGCGCTTCACTCAGTTCAATAGCCTCTTCGGCGCGTTTGAGACTGATTGTGATCACCGCCGTCCTAAAATCCTGTGCAGACTCGACTTCCATCTCGGTCCAAGGGACACTTTTTCCGTGAACCAACCCTTGCCACGATTGGAACGAATCCCGGGGGTGGAGTCCACGGTGTTGGTCGCGAACTTTGACAGGCTGACCCGCCCACTTTACCGTGCTAACTACCTCTGGGCGAAACCACATGAGATAACTTTGGCGAACATCTGAGATCCTCACGACGAGCCATCCACTCGCGATGCTACGAATTCCTTCGGCCCAGTCAAATTCCGCAGTAAGGTTATTCGTTTGAAATATGTCCAGATCTGCATGAGCGTCCATCCAACGGGTCAACCTCCGCACATCTGCTTCTGCAGGTGTTAGGCCGGCTAGCAAACACTCTCCCTCGATGATCAGTGCTGTTCCTTGGGCATTGGTAACCTGTGAAAGTTCACCAATGTGACTGACTAACGCAGCAATATGGTTGTTCTCAGCTGCCATCTGAGTGAGCAAACTTCGCTGGACTGCATGAAAATGCATTGCGCTTTCGAGCTGATGAGCACTTCGAAATGCCAATAGCTGCGTGCTTACCATCTTCGTTAGCAGATCACAGGCACTACGTATTACGTAAGACACGCTACGAGGTTCCGCGTGATGACAACTGATGAGGCCCCATAGACGCCCCTCAAAAAGAATGGAGATTGACATCGAAGACATTGTCCCCATGTTCCTCATGTACTCCAGATGGATCGGGGAGACGCTCCTCAGGATCGAAGACGATAGATTGAAACTTCGCATCTCCTGGCCCGCAATTCCGCGCAGCGGAGATGGCACATAGGACGCGTTTGGAATAATTCGGATTGTATTCGAGATATAGAGTTCCCTTGCCTGCTTTGGTATATCGCTAGCCGGGAAGCGTAGATCAAGATAACTGGGTAGAACCCCATCGTTCTCTTCGGTCAAAACAATGCCATGACCCTCTTCATCAAATTGATAGAGAAGAACGCGATTGAACCCGGTCAGGTCCTTAATTTGGGATGTGATGGCTCGACAAAGGGCCATTTCGCTTTTCAAGTTGCCTAATTTCCCCACAAAGTTCGTGACGACAGCATTCATTAACTCGGAACTAACAAGCCGGTCCAAACGTTCGAATTCAATCACGCGCTGTCCGCCCTCTAGGTATGTGACCACGCTACACAGCTCTATACGTAACGGAAATGAACCGAGGTAGGAGATCTGACCCGCAGTGTCAGTAGTAGGGTTTAACGCACGGATGACCGCCAGCACTTCGCGTTCGAGGACAGTTTCGAGTCGAGCTCCCAGAATTAGTTTGAGTGGGACCTGAAGGAACTCTTCAGCATTTTCGCTTGCAGCAACGACAGACTCATTTGACTCGTCCAGTAAGAGAAAGAATCCGTGGCGCTGGATACTGCCGGGTATGCGTATCGGCTCATCTTCGCAATTTTCAATGGTGGCTCTGACTTCATCGGCGGTCGTCACGATGGGGCGCGGTAGATTTTCGGCGGTATTGTTGTCCATTAGATATTGGCCCTTGCATTCTCGATACTGAGATTTGCAGTCGAATTATGCGCATACGCGGAGTGATTCACCCAAGAGCCAAAGACCCTAAACATCTCTTTAGCAGATTCGATCACCTGTCCCGACTCCGGGTCAGTGACTCTGACGCGTAAGATGTCACAAAACTGTTTCCACAGCAATCCTGTTTGCCGCCCATGATCGCGAAAAAAAGCGGTCCCATTTCCTGATGTCAGTTCCAGGGTGTTCTGGACATGTCGAGCGATGAGCTTGCCACCCAACTTCGAACCTTCCATGACATACATCGTGCCCAGGAGGCTAGCTTCGTCGTTCATCCTTGGCAACACGGGACGTTCACTATTAATCTCGCTAATGCCGAAAAATCTCAGATCTTGGTCCAGCAAATGACAACGTTGTCGCTCAACAACCAATTCTCGCACCCATCCGATCGGTGAATTGACTGCAACCTGTTCCCAAGTTCCTACGATTCCTTGGATTCGCCGCAAACAAGATATGTACTCCTTGCTCGTAAATTCCCGACCCATCAGCGGGATTGCCTGCTCGACAGAGTTGTGGGCTGCGGATGTTTCTAGTCTCAATCGTTCTAAGTCCATCGCTTTCCTCCATACTTTTGGCTGGCCTCAATGGCTGCCTTAGAATGTGCGGGATCGAAGGATTGTAGTCGGAAAGGGAGAAGAGTTGATTCCTGACCCCTATTAGCCGAATAACAGACAGACAAGTCACGCCCGATCATGATAGCTTGATACTCCCTCCCCAAGCATTTGCAGCACCTTTCGCTTTATCAACTGCACCACGAGCACGAAAGGCACCCCTTGTCGAATGGATCTTCCCCTGTCGTTTATATCGTTGATGATGAACGCGTCATTGCAGACACTCTCGCCACTATCCTTCAGGGAAGTGGTTTTAAAGCCAAATCTTTCAACAACCCACTGGATGCACTGAGCGCCGCAACAGATAACCCTCCCGACCTTCTTATATCTGATGTTGTGATGCCGCAGCTTTCCGGAATTGAACTAGCGATACAACTTAAGGCGCTCTGCCCTGAATGTAAGATTTTGTTGTTCTCCGGTCAGTCTCAAACAGCGAATCTCCTTAGGTCGGCTCGCCAACTTGGTCATGACTTTCACCTCCTCACTAAGCCCATCCATCCTAAAGATCTCCTCCTTCAAATTCAGAAGCAGGACTCCCGGTGGACTGCAAATGAGCTTGATAGCGTCCGCTAGACCGCATCCAAAACTCTTGCTTACCACTGCCCGATCTCGAACTAAGGCACCCTGCTCGGTTAGCCAAACAGAAGATTCGCTGCAGCAAGCGAGCCCGCTCCCACCAGCTGTCACGAGCCAATACGGTTCCACGACGCTCCTCGAGCGAATCCTTTTGCGACTGATCTTGGGGACCAGTCGTCAGATCGTCTCAATCTTCACAAGTACGCCTGCCGCGTACGATGCACACACTCAGTAGTTGATAAAGCCAGTGGCCGTTAGCTGGTGAACGCGTTCACGTCATTTCGAACTGATATCGACAGCTGTCGCTGACCTGTTGCTCAATTTTGACAAGAAACAATGGGTCGACCCTTGATGCACCTATCGAGGTGATCCACAGGCCTAGCGTGTGCGTCGATAACTTCGATGGAGGGCCACAATCGCGTATCTAAAAGATGTGCCAGTTGGCCTCAGTGCGGGAGATCTGCATCAAAGTTTGAGGAGATCAGGCACAACATGATGATTCACGTTATCCCTCCTAAAATAGATACCGGTGTCAGCGGTCTAGATGACATTCTTTTGGGGGGCCTTCCAGCGGGGCAAATGTATTTGTTGGAAGGAGATCCAGGAACGGGAAAAACAACCGTAGGAATGCAGTTCATAATGGCCGGGACTAGACACAACGAGAAGTCCTTATATGTCACGCTTTCGGAATCACGAGGAGAGCTTGCGGGCTCAGCTGTTTCGCATGGATGGGAGCCGAAAAGTATACCGATTGCAGAATTTATTCCCGAAGAGGCTAGCCTGAGTGCGGAACAACAGTACACGGTATTTCACCCGAGTGAAGTCGAACTGGCTACCACCATACAAAAGCTGACTCAACTTATAGAAAAAGAGAAGCCCTCGCGCCTCGTTATAGACTCTCTTTCGGAGTTGCGGCTCTTAGCGGCCGACAAGATGAGATACCGTCGGCAGCTCCTCGCTCTCAAACACTTCTTTGTCGGGCGCGACACAACAGTCTTACTCCTTGATGATCGAACCGGTGAAGGAAGCGACATGCAGCTTCAGAGCATAGCTCATGGTGTCCTACGCCTTGAAAAGGTCCAGCGTTCTTACGGAGTGACCCGGCGACGCATTGAAATAGTGAAATTGCGTGGCAGTGCTTATCGTGAAGGGTTTCACGATTACACGATCAAGAAAGGTGGCCTTCACGTTTATCCTCGTTTGGTAGCTAATGAACACAGCTCTACGTTTCCTGCAGAACGAGTCAAAAGCGGTATTCCCAGACTCGACGCCATGTTCGGCGGCGGTATCAACCGCGGCTCGGCAACCCTGCTCCTAGGTCCATCAGGGAGTGGTGAATCATCACTCGCTATGGTCTATGCGTATGCGGCCGCAAAGCGTGGAGACCGCGCAATAATTTATGCTTTTGATGAAACTCTACGTACGGCACAGGACAGGGCGGAGGGGTTGGCTCTTCCGATACGCAACGAAATAGCTAACGGAACTCTTGCTATGACTCAGGTCGACCCGGCGGAGTTGTCGCCTGGTGAGTTTGCGTGGCAAATTCGCAGAGATGTCGAAACCAAAGATACGCGCGTGGTTGTGATTGACAGTCTTAACGGATTCCTCATGTCGATGCCCGGGGAACAGGACCTCAATTTGCACTTGCACGAGTTGCTCGCGTTTCTGAACCAGAAAGGCGTCGTCACCATACTCATCTACACGCAGCATGGACTAGTGGGAAACATGCAAACTGAAGTTGATGTAAGCTATCTCTCCGACACAGTTGTTGTCCTCCGTTATTTCGAAGCGGAAGGTGAAATTCGTCAGGCCATATCCGTGATCAAGCAGAGGGTGGGGCAGCACGAGCGTGCTCTTCGCGAGTTATGTATGAGTAACCGGGGTGTTGAAATCGGAGAACAGCTTAGTAAGTTTCGCGGGATATTGACCGGGGTACCGGAATCTTCGGATCAGAAGATTGCCCACCAAGTTGCCGAGGGCAATTTGTGAGCCATGGTGTCTGCGTAATTGCCCCCACTGGCAGAGACGGTGAGCTGATCAGGAATGTGCTCCGTCTAGGGACAATCGAGGCCTTTGTTTGCGATGGTTCGACGCTCATATCAATCGCTTCTCAAGAACCGTTGGGACCACTTTTAATCGCAGAAGAAGCTCTTGACGTTCCCTTCGTTCGGAACTTGCGCAAGATAATCAACGAGCAGCCATCGTGGTCTGATCTCCCGATTCTCATTCTCACAGCGGGAGGGCGAGAAGGGCATCGCAACGGGGCATTAGATTATGAACGTCTTGGGCTTGGGACCCCGTCCTGCTTGAGCGACCAATTCGTACGACGACATTAGTTAGCAGCGTTCGGGCTGCTCTTCGAGCACGTCAACGTCAATACGAGATCCGCGACGCCCTGATAGAACTCAAAGACGGACAAGAAACACTACAGGCGGTGCTTGATAACCTGCCAGTCGGTGTGGTTCTTGCAAGAGCAACCGGAGAAATTGTTCTAACGAATCAAAGTGTCGAGAGGATCCTGGGGCATCCCGTCATTCGATCGCCGACCAGCAAATCTCACGACGAGTGGATCGCATTCCATTCAGATGGTCGACGTGTTCAAGCAAATGAGTTTCCTCTCGTGCGGGCGATCAAGAGTGGCATACCCGTTCCCCCGGAAGAGTATCTTTACCAGCGCGGTGATGGGTCACTCGGATGGATCAGCCTGACTGCCTCACCTATCATCGGCGACGACAGTGTAGTAACCGGAGGAGTGGTCGCTGTCACAGATATCGATCATCAGAAGCACGCAGAGTTGGCTCTTATACAAAGCGAGAAATTGGCGGCGGTTGGGCGTCTTGCTGCATCCATCTCTCACGAAATCAATAACCCTCTGGAGTCCGTGACCAATCTCCTTTATCTGGCACGACAGAAAAATCCGGATGATCGCGAAATTCAATCATGGCTCGATCTGGCGGACCGAGAGCTACGACGCGTCTCTCAGATTGTCAGTCAAACCCTCCGTTTTCATCGACAAGCAACTAGGCCTCGTGCAATCACACCTGAGGAACTTTTGGAACCTACCCTTGGGCTGTATCAAGGTCGGCTCAACAATGCCAACATTAATTTGACTCTGCAACACCGGGGTGCGGATCCAATCGTCTGCTACGAAGGAGATATGAGACAGGTCCTAAACAATCTGATAGGAAATGCCATTGACGCCATGCGAACCGGGGGACGTCTCATCATCAGGACAAGCAACTCATTTGCCTTCACGCGCGCGCGCAAAGGGATACGAATTACGATTGCTGACACAGGCTCAGGCATGCCCGATTCCGTCGTTAGTCGTATCTTTGACGCCTTCTACACGACGAAAGCACTCAATGGAACCGGGCTCGGACTATGGATTTCAAAGGGAATAGTCGACAAACACAGCGGTTTCATCCAGGTAAAATCGAGTGTACGCGCTCCGACAGGGACGGCATTTAGTGTCTTTCTGCCCTCCGATGCTTCACCGATTGATCTGACCGAGGTGGGCGCTGAATGATGGAACCCGAATTTCTCAAGCGTAACTCTCGCAAATGTCAACTCATTTTCAGCCCAGCCCGCACGCAGCGAGAAAATCGATGGCCGAGGCGGAATTGCGCGGCGGTAGCTTCGGGCTTCAGCGACATCCGACAATCGAATATCGCATCAAAATTCTGTGGTGGAGTTTGATGCACGGTGGTGCATCGAATTAGGTCGGGCATCTAAGCGAGGATGCAACGCGCTGCGGCAGGGCAGGATTTGCCCGCTATACCTAGGTCGAAGACTTTATCTTCAGGAGCAAAATGAGCACCCATCCGAGCGTCGAAAAGTTCAAAGACTTATTTGAGGAAGAACTTGAAACTCTGTATTTCGCTGAATCGCAGTTGCTCAAGGCTCTTCCGCTTGTAAAGAAGGGTGTGTTCAACAAGGAATTGGCTCACGTGCTTGTTCAGCAGACTGCGCAAACGAAGATCTATGTTAAGAGTTTAAAGAGCGCGCTAAACCATTTAGGAAGGAGGGTCTCCATCACTCGGAATGCGACGAGTGAGGCGATGCTCTCTGAGCTTACCCATTTGGTAAAGCGCTTTCCAAGGGGGAATCTGAGAGATGCGGCATTGCTTGCACTTCTGCAGCGACTCGAACACCATAGAGCAGCAAGATACTTGTCAACGATTGCATTGGCTAAACAAATGGGAGAAGAAGGGATCCTCGACTTCTTAAAAGAGGCCGCAAGCTTCGATAGTGTCTCCGCGAAACGCTTTGCTCAAATCGCATTACAGGTGAATGCAGAGGCTTTTATCGACACCCACTCAGAACGCTGTCCTCCCGCTGTTCCCCCTCTCACCTAGCCATATAGCAGCGAAGTACACGCTCGACCAGGACCAATGGACTATCTGCCTTGGTTTTGCTGGAAGCAAACGTCCTGTTGCTATCCAGACCTCGCCGGAAAGCGGGCATGCTCTAGAGTCGCTGCGACGTGAAATAGATTGACTTTTGCGCGCACACTTGCCGGTTAGCGATGTAGAAATAGATTGACCAACGTTAATGTTTTTCTTTGACGCTATTGCCTGATACGGGCTTTCTGGGTTTGATCCCACGCCTCGCGCAATTGGGGCTGCCGGAAATCAGGGAAGTTTCCGCGTTCCTTGATCTCGGCCACGCTACCCAGTCTTTGCACCGTATCAGGCGTGCCGTCGAACACGGGCCATTTCGGCCATGCTGCGCTATTGGGATCGCCAGTTTTGGCGAAATTAGTCCAATAGCCGAGCATCTGTTTCTGCATGGCCAGGTCATCTTTGTTCCACGCGCGGGGCTCGCGCCACAACTGGCCATAGGCAAAGCGGATTTCCGCGCCATGTCCGGCCTTACAGCCATAGGTGCATGGATGTTCTGCCGGCGGCTCTGCGGGCAAGTGAACGTAGAAATAGATGTAGACCGGTTGAGTGTTTGTTTTCTGCTGCATGGTAGCCCAGCTGAAATGCTGCTGTCCGATCAAGTCGTTAGTCAGGCGTTGGGACGACGCCATGGCCTGCGCGTCCGTCTTTCCCGGATATTGCGCCAGCAGAAAGGGAAGAAATTGCGGACCGAAGCCTTGCTGCAGCGCGCTTTCGTAATTGGCTGCGGTGACTGGGGGGCCGAGATCGACCCCTTCGTCGGCATTCCAGCCGAGCAGCAAGGGTACCTTGTTCTGATGTCCTGCTGCGAAACTTTGCCGCGCCTGTTCGGTAAAAACCGCACCGTCCAGATTGGGCGTCGCCTGCCAGTTCTGCTTGAGCAGGTCTTCGGCACTGAGCTTGCGCAAGTCGCCAAGGTGCGGCGCCTTGAGAGCTTCACCCAGCTCCGTTCCAAATCTTTCCGCTGCCGCTTTGGCAGACAGCGGGTCGATCACGCCGCTTTCGGCGATGCCACGTTGGAAAAGTCCTTTGGCCAAAGGTGAAACAGTCAACGCGGTTACCGAGTCGCCGCCGGATGATTCGCCCGCAATGGTCATCCGATCCGGATCGCCGCCAAACGCGGCGATGTTGCGTTTGATCCATTGCAGAGCGGCGATCTGGTCCCGAAAGCCTTGGTTCCCGGAGGCGTGGTCGGATGCCTCCGCGGAAAGCTCAGGATGGGCGAAGAAGCCGAACACGCCGAGACGGTAATTCATCGTGACAAAGATCATGCCGTTTTGCACGATACTCTTGCCGCCTTCCTGCCCCCAGTCGCCAGAGCCGCTGACCAACCCGCCGCCGTGAATAAAGAACAGGACGGGATAGGGCTTGCTTACTCTGTTGACTGGCGCCCAAACATTGAGCGTCAGGCAGTCCTCGCTCTGCGGTGCCTTCACCCAATCGGCGGTCTGGCGGCAGACCGCTCCGAATTCCGTCGCCTGGCGTGTGCCTTGCCAGGTTTTCACCGGCTGTGGTGCCCGCCATCGCAGGTCGCCTGTGGGCGGGGCAGCATAGGGAATCCCCAGAAACGACATCATGCCGTCCTTCTGATTTCCCGCGAGCTTTCCGGTGTCGATCGTGACGGTGGGTGCAGCGGGCTGAGTTCCGGCAGCAACACCCTCCGCTTGTACGAAGGAATCGGTAATAAGAAATCCGCCAACAGCGAGTACCGACGCCGCCATAATTGACACCCTCGAAATTGACTTGCTTCGCATGTGAGGACTCCTCTAAAGTTGGATTAACTCTAGGGTTCCGCAATGACAACGGCAATGGCCCCTATGTTCCCATTGCGTTCCCCTAACGTTCCCCACTACGCATCGCAAAATGATTCGGTTACAGCGCGGTAAATCTGCAGCTTACAACCGAAGACAGGATGTACTCACCGCGCAAATGAACTTCTCTCTGCCAACACGGATCCGCTTCGGTCTCTTCGAGATCGATATTCGATCCGGTGAGCTGCGCCGCAAAGGCTCCAAAGTCAATCTCCAGGCACAGCCCTTTCAAGCGCTCGTGCTGCTTCTGGAGCGTCAGGGCGACGTGGTGACGCGCGAAGAGCTTAGCAAACGGCTGTGGCCTGCGAATACTTTCGTCGATTTCGATCGCGGTCTGAACAAGGCCATCAATAAGGTGCGAGCAGCTCTGGGGGACAACGCTGAGAAGCCGCGCTACATCGAGACGCTGCCGCAGCGAGGATATCGCTTTATCGCCTCACTAAGCCCCAGCGACAGCCATACCGCGTCGCCTCGCGACGAACCTACTCAGCTCCTTGGCCCGGTCTATGCGTTAGAAAAGACTCTGACCACACCCAGATCGCCTGATTTAGTTTGGGCGGTTGCAGCAAATGAGAGCGAAGAGATGATCAAGAGAGGCTCTTCGTTTGACTCGATGTTCCTTGATTCGATCGCCGTTCTCCCCTTCGAAAACAGCGGCGGTGAGCCGGATATGGAGTACCTGAGCGACGGAATCACCGCGAGCATCATCAACAACCTGTCACAAATCCATGCGTTGCGCGTGGTACCGCGTACGACTGCCTCTCGATACAGAGGAAAGCTAGGTGATCTGGCGCAAGCAGGTCGTGAGCTTCGCGTACGGGTTGTCCTCACGGGACGGATTTTCCAGCGCGGTGATGCTTTGAGCATCAACGTGGAGCTGATCGACCCAGCGCACGAATCCCAGTTATGGGGTGCGCACTTCAACGGCAATTCTGACGACATCTTGTCTATCCAGAACGAAATTGCTACCCGAGTAACGAGCAAATTGGAAGTTCGGCTGAACAACGAAGAGAAAAGACAGTTAGCCAAACGCCCCACCGCGAGCCGAGAGGCATATCACCTATTGCTGAAGTCTTTGTTTTGGGCAAACAAATGGACGCCGGATGGTGTGCGGAAAGGCGTTGATTACGCCAGGCAAGCGATCGATGTGGATCCGGTGTATGCAGAAGCGTGGACCGCCTTGGCATACTTATTCGTGCTAATAGGCTTCTTCGGTGACGCACCGCCAGCCGAGATATTTTCAAGAGCAAAGGCAGCCGCCGCTAAGGCTTTGGAAATCGATGATAGCCAATCCGATGCACACGCGACGCTGGCATATGTTCAAATGGTTTACGACCGGGACTGGCACAGCGCCCGAAAAGGATTGGTTCGGGCCATAGAATTAGGTCCGACGCTTGCAAATGGTCATTGGGTGTATAGCCACTGGTATTTAACTCAAGGGCTCTACTTGGAATCAATGACGGAGGCCAAGATCGCGTTAGATCTTGATCCTCTTTCAGTGCAA
Organism: Tunturiibacter lichenicola; assembly: GCF_051013355.1. Taxonomy (GTDB): domain Bacteria; phylum Acidobacteriota; class Terriglobia; order Terriglobales; family Acidobacteriaceae; genus Edaphobacter; species Edaphobacter lichenicola_F. Next base: position 5,494,402 of record NZ_CP132944.1, read on the forward strand.
TTTAATTACCAGGTTGGCGCAATTTACTTCTTTTCTCGGCAGTATGATCGCGCAATCGAGCAACTCCGCGCAACGAACGAACTAGATCCCCTTTTTGCGCCGTCACGCCAACTCCTTGCGGCCTCCTATGCCCAAAATGGTATGAGGAGCAAAGCCATAGCAGAGGTTAAGAAGGGTGTTGAACTTGCGAGAAATAATTCTCATAGCAAAGCACTGTGGGGAATTATCGGTGCAATGTCGGGGAACATGGTCGAAGCACGACAAAGTCTTGAACAGTTGAAGCGGGAATCAAAGCCTCCGAATTTTTCCTTTGCTTATCAATGCGCCTCACTCCATGCGCTTCTGGGTGAGACAGACGATGCTTTTACATGTCTAGGGTTGGCCCGGCAGGGACATTCGGTCCAACTCGCCTATGTCGCGATCGCTCAAGAGCTCGAATGTCTCCACGAGGATCCACGTTTTCGCGAAATGCTGCTGGACATGGGATTGCCAATTGCGATACCTAAGACTTCTTCTCGATCAAAAGCGGAGTCCAATGGAAAGACTCAGTAATGGCATCTGGAGTACCCCGTTGCAACCCTCATGTCGGTACCCCCAATGGGACTAAAAGTGTCCTTTGCGCCCATTGGGCCTCTACGACGCGGAACCCCGATCGTGTCTCGATGCTGCGTTCGTCGGGCGCGGACCGGGTTTTTCTGGACAACGGGACCATTGCGAAGGATGTCCGCCGAGCCTATCCAAAGGGCGTTGAGAAGGTACTGGAGCTCATCGGCACAACCACTCTTGGGGACTATCTTCAATGCGTTCGGGAGGGCGGGGTGGTCTGCATGACTGGCATCGTGGGCAACAAGTGGGCGTTCGAGAACTTTGCCCCGATGGATAAAATTCCGACGGCCGTATGCCTCACTTCGTACGCGGGGGAGTCGGATGATTTCATGAGCACTCCCCTTGAGGAACTCGCTCAACAAATTGACGCCGGCACCCTGAAAGTTCAGATAGGGCGTGTCTTTCAGATAGACGAGATCGTGGAAGCGCACCGGCTTATGGAAGAGAACAAGGCTGGTGGCAAGATCGTGGTTCTCGTTCCATAAGATGCTGCCGCATCTTCGCAGATTGGTCCTGAGCAGTCGGCTTCTCGTCAGTAATGATTGCAGCCGACAGGCGCGTCTCCCGTTACCTATCTTCCGAACCGAAGATCGCGCTATAAAGAGTAGCCGCCAAATATGCCGTCGGTGACGGTGATGCCGCAACTATCGAGACCCAATGGACGACCTCTGTCGTTCTGACGATCAGGCCGCTTAGCGAAGAATCGCGTTCACCGCTCAAGAGGCACACGCCAGGTAGAGTTGCGCTTGCGATATTGCATCGGGTACGATTGCGAAAATCATGGAGCCACCTTCTGAAGAAATGTTGTATGCGTTCGTCCGTTCATAAATTGCTCCTGCACGATGCAGGAAATTTGCGCACAGAGCCGCGTCGTCGTTTGACCGACGTCGTTATAAGTTCGTGCAGTGCGTTTGTTCGTGTTCAGCGTTCGAGCTTGCGTACACTCTCGGGCGACTTCACCGTAGAGCGGTACAAGCTCCTTCTTTTAGCCGGTGACTCCGAGCGCTCGCCGATACTCCGTCGGAGTTATATCGCAGACCGAGCGGAAGACTCTTGCAAAGTGTTGCGACGTTTGAAAGCCGCAACTGACTGCAACATCGATCATTCTTAATCTCGGCGACTTGAGCAGATCCTTTGCATGTTCCACCCGCGCATTCAAGACAAACTGGTGGGCCGCCACTCCTGTCGACCGTCGGAACATCTGATTGAAGTAGCTGGAACTCAGTCCTGCTGCGCCGGCCATCTCTTGCAGAGAGACCTCTTGATCTATTCGTCCGTAAACCAACTGCTTCACTCGCGACAGCTGTATTGGCGTTAGGCCGCACTTATATTGCCGAAGACCTCGTTTCAGATTCCCACGAAGTTGAACCAGTGCAGAGGCAAGCGCCTGTGCGATGGAATCCATGTAGAGGCGGCCCGAAAGACCTCCTGCCTCTTCCTCTGCCTGGATCGCCGAGATCAGCGCAACCACTCGTTTGTCCTCGAACTTTGTGCTGCTTCTTATCTCAACCGTCTCTGCGCCTGCTTCCTCCGCGATGGCGCGGAAGGCCTCGTCCGGCAGGTCCACTTTCAGGATCTTGATCTCGCTGTTCCAGCGCACAAACTCATCGATCCCACGATTGCAGACGATCAACTCCCCGGCACCGTACGAGTAGTCGATGAGTTTGTCGCGGCTCACACCATGCTGGTATCGGCACGGAGAAAGGACTTTGGCCAGAGACTGCTGATGCTGGATATAGTACTTGGGCTCTGTCTCGATGAAGCTTTCAAGATGCTGTAGTTGCAAGCCATTGCTCGTGTCCATGCGAACCTCCGGTTGTCCGGAGTCTGCGAATTCCGACACTGTCTTAAGTCTACGCTGGTTGGGATGGTTAAGACGGTCGATCATGCAGCGGATTGGCGTCAACGCGACGCCCGAATCCAGCTGTATTTGATTGGTGGCCTTTCTTTCTAGCCGTGCAGGAGCATCGTTGCTCAGTGGGCGGTCGGATAGGACGGCAATTGTTCCGCGATTTCGTTCGGTGACAACATCCGCACGCCATACTTTACGAAGACCGCCATGGTCGCGGTCAGGTCAGCCGTCGCGTAGGTTTCCATGTCTGGCGGAATCTCCATCGCGCGAGTTGGGGCGTTCATCTTATTGATCGCGTTGAGAAATCCGCCTGGCGTCATAAGAGCCAGCACATGGCACTCCTCGGACTGGATGAGGTAGGCGTGTGGTGCCTTCTTCGGTAAAAACATGCTTTCGCCCCGCCCCACTGTAAAGACTTTTCCATCGGCAAACACTTCGATTTCACCTGCAAGAATGTAGAAGAGTTCATCTTCCCGGTCATGGATGTGCGGAGGTGGTTCGGTACCTTTCTTCATCTTGGATTCGACGAGATCGAAAGCACCATCGGTGTCGGAGTTACCAGCTAGCTGGCTGATTAAGAGACCCTTGTACCAGGTTGAATTCTCGAGTGCGGGGGCGCGCTTGTATGCATGCATTGTTTCCATTGGAGCTCCTTCTTCGCTTTGGCGGCCATTACTGACAGAAATATTTTTTTGACAGGGCAACCACACATGTTAGACATCCGGCCTCAAGGTGTTACCCGAGAAGCTTTATCCATCTGAACGCATAGCGAACTGCCGCACGTGTCGCATCCAACGATTTGTGTCCAATAAGTCAATGTAATCCGCAAATTTCTCAGAACAAGAGATGACGGAGTGGGAGCGGCTCGGCGCAACTACTTTGAATTGTCCGAAGTCCAAACGCGAAATGGGTCATTCTTAACGGCAACGCGCCTTCTCGTCAGCAATGATTGATGGATGGAAGAATGTTCTGTTGTGGAAGAATCAGATGTATGAGCATCGAAGTCACACACAACTGCTGCAAACGTCTCCAGTTGAAGGTATGCCAGGTTGGGAGACACGCCTCTACCTGATCACCTATCCGCCCGGGCCAGATGCCAGCAACCATTCGCATCCGGTAGTTGGGATAGGTCTGGTACTCGAGGGCACCATGGTCTCAGCTTTTGACGATGATCCCGAAGAAACCTTCGCCGCCAACCAAAGCTTCCGTGATCGGCCGAGCTTTCATCGCGTTAGTCGCAACGGTAGCCAAACGGACCCTATGAAATTCGTAATTGCTTATACGGTTAGACAAGGGGAGCCCAACACTGTTTGGCCTCAGATGTAGTGACGCGATAAAAATGAGCCACACTCAACGGCTATGCATGCTACTTACATATACCCTTCTACTGAGTTTTACACCCGTCTTCGCACAAGCACCATTGCGATCGTTCCCTGACATTGAGTCCACCGGCGCTCTGGGCGAAGATCTGTTTGTTCAGTCTGGGTCCACCGGGATGGTTCTTGTTGTCGTGAGAGATAGTCAGGTATTTTTCCGCGGATACGGCGAGACCGCGCCCAACTCACAGAAGCCTCCCACTGAGGATTCTCTGCTGCGGCTCTGCTCGCTTACAAAGATCTTCACCACCGATGTCCTCACGAAGCTCGTTATGGACAGGATCGTGCAGCTTAACGATCCTCTTCAACGATTCGCTCCACGTCGGACGATTGTGCCTAAACGTGGCCAATCCATCACTCTCGAGGATCTCGCGACACACACATCCGGCCTCCAACGTGAACTCGGTAATGCTCCTCGCGACACGCCGCATTTCACCTTTCCCGACTATCGCACTCGCTGGCGCTGGCTGCCGAATCAGCATCTCCACAGCACTCCAGGTACCACTGCCGTTTACTCAAACGTTGCCTTCGACCTTCTCAGCGACTCCCTTCAGTCCGCCGCTCACAGGCAGTATGCAGCTCTTCTTGCGGAGCGCACACTCTCACCCCGCTCCACATGCGAAACACAACGTTCTTCCCCAGCACTACGCAATGCAGTCATCTGCTCATCGGCACCAATGACGAAGGGCCCTGCACGTCCACTGAAGAAACTGCTGGAAGCTCGGGCCTCTACTCCACTGCTAGCGATATGGAGATCTGGCTAAAGTACCTACTCGGCACAGGTGACCCTGCCCTCGCCGCGCAGAATCCTGCGGCCCAGGAGATCTACATCCTTCCTTCGAAGCTAGTCAGCCAAAAAGGACTCGACCACGGAGGCGAACCGACCAGTGTCGGTCTCGGATGGATCCATCTCCTGCCGATCACAGATGAGTCACACATCATCGAAAAGACAGGCGGGGGCGCGGGGTTTTCTACTTATATAGCCATTAACCACTCTCGCCACACCGCTATCTTCCTCGCCGCCACCGACGGCCCAATCGATACCCATCTGAATCTCTTCAATGGCGCAAACAAGCTTCTGCTCGCTGTGGCCGGTCTGCCACCGCTCCCACCGCCAACTCCCAAACCTGCAATCAAGCGGAAACACAGACCACGACGTCCTTATACAAAGTGAGATGGTGCCTATCGAGCGGGAAACAATAAGTAGTGGTGCTATAGATGACGAGAACGGCGTTTATCGGTAGTGATCCGAAAGCCTCATTCATGACGATTTGTCTTTAAGGCGCAGCGTATCGATGAGCGCAGCCAGAGCCCCAGGCTGGTTGCGACGACTCGGGTAGTACAGGAAGAAGCCGGGGAAGACTGGGCACCAGTCCTGCAATACCTGCTTCAGCTTTCCTTTTAGGATGAGTTCTTTTACGGATTCTTCCAGAACTGCCCCAATCCCGATCCCGCTCAAAACCGCCTGGGCCACTAAGTCAGATTCATCAAAGGACACTGGTCCTTGAGGACTAACGGTGACCGCCGTGCGGCCCTTTTCAAATTCCCAGCGATAGACCCTATTTCTGAAGCGAAAGCCGACGCAAGAATGAATCTTCAGATCTGCAGGGCGCTGCGGGACCGGATTCGATTCGAAGTAAGCAGGAGAGCCTACGATGGCCAGACGCAATTCCTTCGTGACGGGAACTGCAATCATGTCGCGATGAATGAATTCTCCAATCTGTATCCCTGCGTCAAATTCTCCGGCCACCAGATCGACAGGATCGCTGGAGTTCGTCACCTCCAGAGTGATGTCCGGGAAGTTGCGAACGAATCGCGTTAACTTGGGCATCAGCACGAGATCAATAGCTGCCCTCGGAATGATGAGGCGAATCCTCCCAGCCGGTTTTTCCCGTTGCTTTCGCGTCTCAGCAACTGCCAGGTTGATGCGCTCTAGCGCAGGCGACAATTCTGCGAGTAGGGCTGTCCCTGCGGATGTGGCTGAGACGCTACGTGTCGTTCGCGCTAGCAACTGTATACCCAGGTTCTTTTCTAGCCCTCGCATGGAATGGCTTAGTGCGGATGGGGAAACTCCGAGACGGATGGCGGCACGTGTAAAGCTGCGCTCCTCAGCGACGGTCGCAAATGCTGACAATTCTGCGAGTTCGTTCCTCTTCATTGCTGAATCATACTCACAAAGCCTTGCTTTTTAAGACTGAATTATTGCAGGGGTCTCCGCATCTTAGACTAAGGCGTGTAGTGAATGCTCCCGCCGGGCGAGCCGGCACGCCCAAATTCAGTCTCGTAAGGAGTCGCTATGCTGCATCGCAAGTTGGGGAACACGGGTATCTCGGTCGGCAAGATCGCGCTTGGCACCATGTACTTCGGATCGGAGACGCCTGAGGCCGATGCCTACGCGATCCTCGACACGTTCATCGAGGCGGGTGGCAACCTTGTCGACACAGCCAACGTTTATGTAAACGGCGCTTCGGAAGAGATCATTGGCCGGTGGTTTGCAGCCCGGTCGAAGGACGTAACCGATCAAGTGGTGCTGGCCACTAAGGGCCGCTTCAACGCGAGTCAGGAAGTAAACTCAGCCGGGCTAACTCGCCGCTGGCTCCATCGCTCTTTGAATGCTTCGCTGAAGCGTCTGGGCGTCGACACAATCGATCTTTACCAGCTTCACGCTTCGGACATGCACACACCAGTGGAAGAGACCCTGTCGTTCCTTGATGACGCGGTCAGGGCCGGGAAGATTCATTACATCGGCTTATCGAATTTCACGGGCTGGCAACTCCAACTCATCGTCTCAACTGCGAAGGCCATGGGACTACAGATCCCCGTGACATTGCAGCCGCAATACAGTCTCCTCTCTCGCGAAATAGAGTGGGAGGTGATTCCAGCTGCCTTACACAACGGCATTGGTTTGTTGCCGTGGTCGCCGCTGGCTGGCGGCTTCCTTACCGGCAAGTATCAGCGCGGCGGCAAGGCAGGCTCAGATACACGGGCGGGTTCCGAGAAGGCGCTGTATCAGTCCATTTCTGAAGAATATGCGGACTCCGATCGCAACTGGAACATCATTGACGCTGTGCTTCGTATCGCGAAAGAGATTGGTGCGACACCGGCACAGGTCGCGCTGAGTTGGATCGCGGATCGCCCTAGTGTGATCGCCCCAATTGTCGGTGCACGCACGGTCGAGCATCTGCGCAGCAACCTGAGCGCGGCAGAGTTGACACTCGACAATGCTGCGACAGAAGTTCTCGAAGATGTCAGCCGGCCACAGCCGGGCGGTTATCCCTATGGTCTCTTCGGCCAGTGGCAGCGCGGACGCGGCCTTCAGGACGGGATCGAGCCACCAGCCTCACCAGCCGTGGGCTCGACAAAGACTTTGGGGGATAAGGTGGGCGAGTAGGCACGTCTCCAATTCGTCGTGGGAGCACACCTATTCGGGGCGATCTGCGCAATTACGCTTCGTGCGTCCTGTGGATCGCCCACGCCTGTGCCGATGAGTCTGCCCCACTTACCCCAACGACAAATGCGGTCTAAATGACGACAAGTCAGCTTGTCGTCAGCAATTTGGTACCGAAAGATAACGGTTGGTGAGTTTCGTAACAGACTCGTTCCTCCTCCTGCACCTGCCCCTCTTCTGCCTGCCAATTCAAATGCCGATATGAGCGTTTATCGGGACTGATGATCCAAACCGACGCGACCGCGTCAACGGGTGCATTGGCCTTCCATGAGAAGGCCGGTCGGTGTCAACCCGTTTTTGTGTAGTTGGGGACAAATTCATCTCCTTCCCGGTCTGAACGCGATTCCTTGCACGCCGAGCTGCCGCTTTTGTCGCCACCCTTCCATCCGCACTCTGTTGTGAGCGTTCCATCGCTCGGTGCAAGTTGGGTGTTCTCGATTTAGCCGGTGCTGCCACCTGTTATTGCGACCTTTCACTCGATCTCGCAGACGGAGTGTTGGGCCAGGCCAATGACGCAGTCACCGGAACTCGGCTTATGACGCTAAACCTCCATACATCTGGAACTGAACTATGCAACCGCCGGCAGTGTAGCCCGGCCACTTGATCGTAGCGGCATATAAACATCTCCGCTCACCCATAGTCGATGCAGCAGGACGGCCAGTTTACGGGCGACCGCTATCACTGCGCGTTTCTTCCCGCGTTTGCCTCCGTGCTCAGCCAGCTTCATGCCCCATCGGCGCAGGTCGCTGTCGACTCCCCAGGGGCCGAGAACGTGGTGCGCAGCCTGCACCAGAAGTGTTCGTAGGTAAGGATCGCCCTCTTTGCTGATGTGCATCTGCGGCTCGCTCTGTCCCGAGTTACGCCTTCCAGGTTGGAGACCCACGTAGCAGGCGGCATCCCGGCTCTTGCGAAAACGGTGTGGATCTTCCAGCGTCAGCATATAGGTGAGGGCGATTAGCGTTCCCACTCCCTTGATCTGCTTCAGCCGCTCCGCTTCTGGATACTTATTCCGCGTCATGGACTCAAGCAGGTGGTCGTACTCGCAGATCCGTTCGCTGACCGACTCTATCTCTCTCATCATCGGTTCCAGTGCACTCTTCAACTCCGGACTCAGATCCTGGGCCGCCTTCGGCTTCATCCCGCGTGCGTTGCATCCGCGGAGCCGCTCTCCGTAGGACTTCGTCAGGCCGCGCGCCGCGTTGACCAACATCGTCCGTGCACGCACCAGAGCGGCTCGCGCACGGATCACCGTCAGGTCCGCTTGGGCCTCCGCGCTTCGATGCTTCACTGGACACAACAACTGTGGATCGATCCGTACCAGTCGCGCAAGCGTTCTAGCGTCGATCCGATCATCCTTGCGCCTGCTCTCCCCGATCAGTCGCACGCTGCGAGCGTGCGCCACGATCGCCTCATGACCGAGCTCGCTAAGCAACCGGCTTACCCACGGTGAATGCGTTCCGGTCTCCAGTGCGATACGGCTCCGAGGCATCGCTCCGAAGATCTCTTTTATCGCCTTGGGCGTCGTGTTCACCCTCTGCTCCATCAGGACGTCACCTGCTTCATCGAGCACGCAATAAAAGCTCGATCTGTCGCCCAGATCCAGACCGACGGTCAGGCGTCGGTCCTGCTTGTTGAGTGTCTGCTGCATCATCGTAGTGGTAAGCTTCTTCATCGCCGGTCTCCTTGTCTCCCGCGCTTCAAGCGCGTCGATAACTTGGGAGCTTAACGCATCCCGCTGGAGACCGGCCTTCTCATCCCATCTGATATGGAGTGACCGTGTCAATCTGTGCGATTTATGGGTATTCGTTGTTGTCGTTTTCGTCGTTGTTCGAGGCTTTGAGATCGTCGCCGGGGCGAGGCGTTTTCGCGCCGCGCAGATCGCGGAGGTTTCCACCGTTCCCGCCCGCATCGTCAACCTCTCGGATGCCGAGGCACTCGAAGCGCAATTGGTCGAGTTATCTATAGTTGGCAAGAGTTTTCTTTGTCTTCATGCGGCTCGGTACGTTGTTTATATGTAAACGACGTGGCGGGCCGAGGATTGGGGCACCACACCAAATACCTTTCGGCAATGCGATTTCGGCAGATTCAGCCCAAACAGTGGTGTCCGGCTGTCCGGACCGGGCCATGTTGCCCAAAATCCCGTTTTCGGGAAATAGCTCTGAGACAATAAGGCTTTTCGTATTGGCAAACTAGAGGTAGACTCACCCAGGACAAAATTGATCGCTTTCCCCGGGAGTTTTTCGTACGATGCGCTTTTCTGCTTTGCTTTGTTTCCCTGCTTTGACCATATCTTTCTTCTCTATTTCTTTTTGCGCCATTGCTGCCGCTCAGAACCCCGTCACCATCTCGCTCGCTCTCAACTCTCCCACCCAGCCCGCTGCCACCCCCACCACTGCCACGGTCACTGTCGCCGACTCAGCCGGTCCCATTCGCTTCGGCATGGTCGATATTCTTGACGGCACCCAGAAAGTTCAGACCCTCCAACTCGTTAGCACCTCCGGGTCCGGCTTCACGCCGGGGACAGCCATCCTGCGCCACATCTTTGCGCCCGGAAGCCACCAACTCACCGCTGCCTTTCACGCCACCACCGCGGACGCCGCTGCCAACAGTTCCCCCATCGCGCTCTCCGTCACCCCCGGGACCTACACCTCCACCAGCGCCCTTCGCTACGCTCAGACGATCGACTTCTCCGTCAACGACAGCTATAACGTGCTCACGGACGTCGTAGTTGCCGACTTCAACAACGACGGGATCCCCGACATCGCCACCGTGCAAGGCTACCCAAACGCCTTGGCCGTCTCGCTCGCCGACAAACCCGGCCATTTCCTTCCCCCCACTAACTTGCCGATTGCTTCCAACAACGACAACAGCTTCATCCGCGTGTTCGCCGCCGATCTCGACGCCGACGGTCTTGTCGACCTAATCGTTACGGGCGGAGCCGACGACTATACCGTGTTCTTTCGTAACAATCCCGCGGCTCCCGGCACTTTTCTTGCGCCAACCGAACTCATCCCTGACAAAGGAACTCCCATCGTGATCGGAGACTTCAATCACGACGGCCTGCCGGACATCGCCTACATCCAGGGAAATGCAATCTCCACCAATCCCAGCACTATCACCGTCGCCCTCAACCAGCAGTCCGCACCCGGCACCTTCCCCATCAGCGTCACCAGTTCATCGTTTTCCGGGTACGACGTCGTTGGTCTCAATGCTGCGGACATGAACGGCGACGGTTTTCCAGACCTTGTCGTGCGTTGCGCGCCTTCGTATAACGGCAACCTGCCGGCAAGCGCCGACACGTGGGAGTTTATCGTCTTCCTGGCCGACCCAGCCCATCCCGGGCAGTTTCTCGCTCCCGCTTTTAGTAGCCCGCCCGCCGCCATAAACAGCATCGCGGTGCAGGATCTCAACCACGACGGCCTCCCGGACGTAGTGGTCTCAGGTACGGGTAGCTTCTTCTCCGTATACCTTGGAGATCCCGCCCATCCCGGCCAATTACTCGCGCCCCAGAACACCACAGCGCCCGGGAATCTGGCCTACCTCTACACCATCGCCGTTGGAGACATCGACGGTGACGGGACTTCCGATGTCATCGCCACGGATGGGAAAAACGCGTTCCTCATCTTTCCCGGCAAAGGCGACGGCACTTTCCTCGCGCCCACTACGCTGCTCGAAGGACTCACGGCCCCCGCCTGGGGCAACTCAGCAACCGTCCTCACCGACCTCGATGGCGACGGTCTCAATGACCTCGTAACCACCGAGTACGGCCAGAACACCGCCCAGATTTTCCTGCACGACACTCAGGTTATTGCTCCGACGCTGCAGACAGCCACTGACCTTACCGGCTCCCCGTCGGGTAACATCCAGTCCGGTACTCCGATCACATTCACCGTTACCGAAACAGCCTCCAGCGGTCAGCCCACCAGCTCCGTCGATCTTCTCGACTTTGTCGGCTTTCCACCCTATACGGTCATCGCTACCCTGCCCCTCGTGGGCAATACCGCGACCTTCACCACGAGCTCCCTCACTGCCGGCGTTCACGGACCCGTCGCCGTCTTCCACGGTAACTCTATCTATGCTCCTAGCCAGTCCGCAGGTCCGGTTCTGAATATTCTCCCGAGCCAATCGACAACTATCCAGCTGACAGCCACCCCCAACCCCGCCACGTTCGGCCAGGCAGTGACCCTGCTCGCGACCCTGACTGGAAGCTATGGAACGCCGGTCGGCTCCGTCACGTTTATCGATTCGGGCCAGAACATCCGCACCGTGACACTGGTCAACGGTGTCGCCTCGTTCACTACTTCCAGTCTTGCAGTGGGGTCTCACACCATCCAGGTCGGCTACCCCGGCAACTACGAAGGGCAATCGGAGACGTCCGCCCCAATCACGGTCACCATCACCGGCACTCCCGATTTTTCGCTCTCGATATCCTCTCCCACGGCTACCGTAACCCACGGCTCCGCCGCCAGCACCACCATCTCCCTTACCCCCCTGAGTGGCTTCTCGGCTGCGACCTCCCTCACCTGCACGGGTGCACCCACCAACTCCACGTGCTCGATTTCTTCCCCCAGCGTCACACCTGCCGGTGCCGCCGCCACGGCCACCCTCACCCTACAGACCAGCGTCCAGTCCGCATCTCTGACACCCGGTCGGTCTCCGTTGAATCCAGACGCGTCCACCCCAATCGTCGCTGGAACCCTGCCCCTCGGTCTACTCGCTCTCCTCTCCGCACGCCGCCGCAGAGTTCGGAGCGCCACCGCAAGACCGCGCCACCTCATTTGCGGGGGCTCGCTCTTTCTCGCCGTCAGCCTCCTTGCCAGCCTAGTCTCCGTCGTCTCCTGCGGAGGTTCCAGCGGCGGTGGCGGGTCCGCCAGCCCCCAAACCCTCTACCCCACCGCCGGAACCTACCCCCTCACCGTCACCGCTACTAGCGGCGCGACCATCCACACCACTACATTCACCGTTACCATCCAATAGATCCTGATCCCAAGGCCTGAAAAGTCGCATTTGCGGCAACTACGTACCCCGAAATGCCTCGGAGCATCGATCGCAAGTGATTAACGCATCATTTTGACGTTCGGTGCAAGAACCCAGCTTCGTCTGTACTACCGCAAGTCTGCCGTAGATGGCTTCGAGTTGCTCTTTCAGCTCGCGATTGATTTCCTCCAACGTCCGAATGCGGAGTCGGAGAGTCGCCACGACTCGTTCGTGCGAGAGCCGCTGCCGCTGTTGCAGATTCTCGCCCGCACCAGCCGGCGAGGTAGTACGAATCTTCATGAGCTTGTCCCGGAGGGATTTCGTTCCGTAGAGCCAGGCCGTCGATACCTTCGCACGCGTAGCGACACTGCGGAAGTTGATCTCCGCTTCTTCAGACTGCATCAGGAGAATCGCTGCGGTGGCACGCTGCATCGCATCCTTGCTGCGAGATCGGGCGCTGCGCTTCAGACCATCCGTATTCCTAACCATGACTTGCCTCCAGGGTTGTGACGATGTTGATGAGGCTTGTTCGCTTCCGCACGTTCATCTCGCTCTGTCGCACCCATCCGTTCGCATCGGCTTTCGCGATGATGCTTTCTGTCTCGCGAAGTTCCGCGCGATGCACTTCGAGGAACGTGGCATCCGTCCTGAAGTGCGCACAGTTGAGGCAAGCGTTCGGGTGAGGACACGGACCAGCCACGATTGGGATCGCGCAGTAGCCGTTCGTCAGAGCTTGAGCCAGGACGCTGCGAGTGAACCACTGCAGATCGGCCGTGTCGTTGACCCCATCCTCCGCGACGACCTTCCCTGAGACATCGATCAGCGTGCCTTTCAGATACTCAGACAGTTTGTCCTTCATGGTGGCATCGTGGATGTGGGCGTAGCGGCTGGTCATCTCCGGGCCCTTATGGCCCAGATAGCGCTGGATGATGTGGTGAGGAACTCCGAGATTGACCATACGGGTTCCAACGGTGTGACGGAACTGATGCGCCTGGAAGCGGAACAGCTTGCCGTTCGCTCCGCGGATGTCGTGATCGTAGGCAAGACGGTTGATCCTGTGAGCGAAGCTGGCCTGCTTGAGAACCCCTCCTTTTCTGTTTGGGAAGAGGAACTCTGACTCCACCCTGCCGCCTCGCACTGCGGCCTGCTGCTCCTGCACCAGGCCTGCGATAACGGGGGATACCGGGATTGCGTTCTCTCGTCGGACTTTTCCTTGCAGATAGCGCAGATAGTGAACGCCACGAGCATCCTGCGTGAGACAGTCAACAGGAAGCTCCAGGAGTTCGCTGATCCTCATGCCGCACTCCTGAAGGATCAGGATCATGTGCCGCCAGGGAGCCTTGAGATCGTCAAGATGGCGATTCAGTTGATCCAGAACCGACGAGGGCAGGTAGCGCGGTTGAGGCTTGGGAGGCTGAGGCACCTCCTCGTCATAGATCAGCCGTTCGGGTCCGACGGGAAGCCATCCTTCACGATGCGACATCTCCAGGAAGTTTCTCAGATTGAGAACGTTGTTCTTGGCGCATCCCGGGCGCACTCTTTTTTGCAGATAGTTGAGGTAGTCGAGCAGCAGTCTGCGTGTAATGTGCTTTGCTCTGGCTTGAGGCTTCACTTCTGCAAGGAAGTCAGAGAAGCACGCAAGCGCCTGCACCCGGGTCCGGCAAGTGCTCGCCGAGTAGAGTGGCGGACAGTACTTCAGGTAGAGTTTCGCCGCGTCACGCAGCCACTCCTGTCGAACGATAAGGAAGCCTAGCCGGACGTTGGTTCGCGACAGGTTTGTCGTTGCGCCCATCAGCTTCAGATCCCAGATATCTTTCTCGTGCGCCGGCCGCATATCGTAAGCCTGAGCGAGCATGATCGAAGCCTGCCGCAACAAGCTGATATAACCGCTATCGCGAAGGGTGATGCTTGGCTGTTGGTTCCCATTCATCCTGTTAGTGGTGGCCCGCTTATACATCCCCAAGCCCATTAGATATTTGCGATAGAGTGCCTGCCACTCCGGGAAGCTGAGGCACATCAGAGACGCTGGCAGGTCCTTCAGACTGTTCAGCCAGCGGATCATCAGATGAACCTTCGCCAGCTCCTGTGTGCTCCGCCACTCGCCCCCGGAGAACTTCTTCCAGCACACATACTTGAGCTCACCATTGATTGCCGCCGATTTGCAGTCGAACCTCAGTCGGCGCTGACGGGCATTCGGGGAGAGCGTTCCCGCGGGACTGTGATGCATGTCCCACAGATCTTCAGCCCAGAAGCCCTGCAACTCAGCGATGAGCTTGACCTGCGTCGTCCGCTTCCAGCCAGGATGGGTGCTCATCGCCCACGCTCCTTTTGATAGCGCTCGAACATATCGCCCATGTCTTCAGGCTGCAGATGGGCATAGGTGCCGACGGTCGTCTGGATGTGCGCGTGACCCAATCGCCGCTGCACATAAGCCGCATCCCACCCAGCTCGGAGAAGGTCGGTCGCATGGGTGTGACGGAACATGTGCGGCGTTGCCTTCAGCCCAGTCCTCTTCGAGAGTTGCCGGAATAGATCGATTACCGTTGCATACCGCATCGGCGATCCAACCTGGCCGCCCCACCAGTTCACGAAGACATAATCGTGCGAAGCTTCTCTATATTCATGAACGAGGTAGTTCGCATAAAGAGCCATCGCCGGTTTCGAGACATGCACCACATACGGCGAGCGCGACTTGGCCAGAGCCCCGTTGCTGTTCGCGCGGGGTACGATGTCGATTGCGCCGTCGTAAGAGCGGATGTCTGCATGGCGAAGCCCCAGAGCCTGCCCGATTCGCATTCCGCTCTCCTGGAGAAGACACAACAGCAGACGATCCCTCAACCGTGTGCACGCATCCAGCAGAGATTGAACTTCGGCCGGCGAGAACACGCGAGGTAAGCGCTTGATCGCACGAACACGAATGACCGCATGGCGAAGGGATTGTGTTCGGCTGATGTGGTGCAGGAACGGCTTGTACGGACTCTTCGCTCCATAGCGGCGCGAGCGATTGATCGCAGTCTCCACCCCCAGCCTGTCCTGGTACTCGTAGAACGAACCAATGGCCGCGAGGATCAGATTGATCGTGGCATCGGAACGATGGTCCCCACCAGCGCGCGTTGCATGCCGCACCCAGCTCACGAACTCCGCCAGTTGGGTCAGCTTGAGGCGTCGCCAGTCATGACCGTGCTCAACCAGGAACTCCCAGAAGGCTTGCAGATGGTGCGCATAAGCCCTCACCGTGTTCGGTGATCTCCCCAACCGATGAAGATAGAGAAGGTACTCGTTCAACACTGTGACTGGGAGATGCTCCCCATCCACGACGATCCAACTCAGATGTCCCGTGTCCGGCACCCTGATCTTCTGCACTCTCACCACGACCTGCCTCCAGAGCCAGGCACGAGCCAGCATGGGCGCAGTTCGCTACGCTCACCGCACCCATGCTGGCTGATCTACGTCATAGACAACTACAGATAACAATTCCACAACGTGCAGGATTCCATCGTCGTAGACATCATTGACAGCTTCTGAAGGACTAAAGATAAATCGAGAATCTGCAACGGCGCGACGTGCATTCTTTAGAAGAAGCACAGGGTTTTCGCGCTCTTCTCAATCTGGACGAGCCGAAGTATAACGTTGAGCAAATCGCCGCGAAGACAGGCAAGAGTCCCGCCTATGTCACCACCCGCCTAAAACTCACCGAACTGTCTGCACCCGTCGTCGAGGCCTTCTACGCCGAGGAGACTGGCGTCGGACACGCTCTGTTGCTGGCGAAGCTCCAACCCGACCAGCAGGAAGCCGCTCTCGCCGCTTGCTTCCGGGAGGACTGGCAAAGTGGCAGCGGCAAACAGAAACGCATCCTCTTACCTGTCCGTAATCTTCAGTTCTGGATTGATAGCAACATCCTTCTCATTCTCAAAGATGCGCCATTTGACAAGAAGGACGCCCAGTTAGTGCCAGCCGCAGGAAGCTGCGTTGATTGCCCCAAACGCACAGGCCACAACAAGCTCCTGTTTTCCGAACTCGGTAAGCAGGATGCCTGTACCGACCCTACCTGCTACCAATCGAAGGTGGAGGCGCATGTGGCCAAAACCATCGCGACCAAACCGCAGCTAGTTCAAATCAGTAACGGCCTACGGCCAACAGAAGGAAGGAAGCACAACTCTCCTGCGCAACAAATACACGGAGATTCGTGCCGAGAAACCCTCTTCAAAAGAGGAGGCGAAGCGGCCCGAGTTCAAGACCTGCAAATTCACCAGCGAAGCCATCATCACCGAAGGCAATGAGAAGGGCGAGTTTCGCAAAGTATGCAGCAACCCGGCATGTCCCATTCACCATCCGGCGAAGCCATCCAGTCGCGACGATGGGAAGTGGAAGGCAGAGCAGGAGCAGCGGCGCAAAGCAGAAACCATCGCCAACACAACGGGGATTCGCGTGTTGAAGGCGATTGGCAATGCCGTACCCGTACGATTGCTGAAGCGCGACCTGCTGTTTGTCCTCACGCAGACTATTCCTCTGGTAAGCGAGGGACAACTGCAGGCCTTGGCGCGGCAGCACGGCATTCGCAAAGATCGCGAAACCGACATGATCGAGAAGCTGTTTGCTTCCTTCCTCCGCCGTGCCGATGAAGGAACGCTCTCTCGCTTGCTCGTCGAGGTCAGCGTCTTGATTGCGGCGAGAAGCAGCAGCAATGGAACGAACCCTCTACGCGATGCGGCACTGGCTTACAAGATAGATATCGACGCGATCACCCTCAAGGTGAAGCAGGAGTTTGCGGCCAAGGAGAAAGCGACAAAGGAGGTCAAGACGGCGTCTTCGGGAGGGGGTAAGAGTCGCAAAGCAGCTTGAAGCCTGCTGGGGGAGCCGCAAGGCTCCCCCAAATTCGTTGTTCTATCGCAAAGCAAGGCGAGACCGCTTTTCCGATGCATCACGAACAAGGTCGCACTGAGCATGAAACTCGGCTACCCCATTAGATCTCGCTAGCGAAAATCTTTGGCACTTAGATTGCCGAACCTATCAGACCTCATTGTAAGTGAGTTAATTCGGCTCGCGTTCCGCCCACTCATGGTAATTTCAGTAGGAAGTTGACACGGATCGTTTTCCTTTTCGTCTCTTGAATACCTAATTCTTTGTTACAAATTTCCGCTTTTGGGGCCCTATGCGAGACAAACAAACTGAGTATTCTTGCGCCGCCGCATCCGCAATTGAACTTTTGCAAGGAAAATGGAGAATACAGATTCTTTGCGTCATGAGGCACGGGCCAGTCCGTTTGGGTCGCCTCGGTCGCATGATTCCCTCGGCCTCTAAAAAAGTTCTGACAGAAAACCTTCGAAAGCTGGAATCAGCGGGCCTCATCAGCAGGACGGACCTAGGTGGTCAAATTCGCCACGTCGAATACGATCTGGTCGAGCCGGTCAAATTAGGCACTTATCAACTTCTCGATTCTCTCGCGCAATGGCAGACGGTTTACGAAACAGTACTGCCGACGCAACATGACAACGGACGTGAGATACCGTAACTCAATCGTCGATGTGCAGTTCGGGCGCTCCAGGTCCAATACTGATGGACATTCCTACCTCCGAATCCTACGTATCAGCCTCGATAACGGTTAGGCTCTTACCGGTCTCTCCCGCCCGAAGAGAATCCGCGGTGACCACCAGCGTGACACCGGGTGTTAGTTCCCCGTTCAATCGATCCCGGAAGTCATCGGGCATGGTCACTCGTGCACGGTCGGCCGCCGACACTTCCCTGCTACCGGTCCAGTTTTGTCCAGGCAAGGGCAATTGCATCCAATGAAATCCCTGGTCGTCGACTTTAGAGAGACTGTACGCTGCGGTTTCGGTTACGGGACCCGCGATCGTCACATGCGCGGAACCAATCAGAACGCCGTTCCGCAACACAATGAGCCTCTGATCCGATGCGCTGAGGATAAGAGAGACCGGACCAGAAGCCGACTTCTCCGGTTGCCAAATTGACGGACCAGTTTGCGCGGCAGCATTCGCAGCGATACTTTGCAGCAGGTCAGGGGTTGGGGCGACGCGTGGCAGTTCCTCGAGATCTGTGATGACAACGGTCATTCCCATGGGGCTCGCCTTATAGAGCAGTTTGGCAAACGCTAACGGCATTCGAACACAGCCGTGGGAGGCAGGATAACCCGGCAAGTTTCCCGCGTGCATCGCAATCCCGGTCCAGGTGAGTCTCTGCATGTAGGGCATTGGTGCTGAGTTATATAGATTCGACTTGTGATCGATATGCTTCTGCAACACGGTGAAGACGCCGGTTGGTGTTCGATGACCAGCCTTGCCAGTGGAAACAGTCGAAACTCCGATCAACACGCCATTGCGATACACAGAGCATCGCTGCACTGGCAGGCTGACGATGACCAGAACTGGCCCGGACGGCGCAACCGCTGGCGCCCACAGATATTCTCCCGGCTTCAGCCGCTCGATCGCGTCTGTAACGCTAGCCCCATCAAGCTTAGCCTGTAGCCCGTCCGCTATCCGAAGATGCGTCCATCCCAGAGCGATGCTCCCTGTTACGTTTTGGAGAAACTTCCGCCTAGTACTGCTCATCCTCATTGACCCTCCATATAGAGTGACCCCATTCAACACCTACAAGTACAAGCCACCGATACTTACCCGGTATTTCGCTAGCGAATGCTGCGACAGCCGAAGCTTCGTTGTCTTGCGGTTTCGGATGGTTTCAACACGCTCGCGAATGATCAAAACGCTTCTCCTACGCCCATGCTCCAGGTCCAACTATCTTTCCCCCGGGCGAAATCCGCTCGCAGATTGACATGGTACTTCTTACTGAGCGCATATCTTGGTCCGCCCCCTATGCTCGGCAGAACATTATTGGCTCGGAAGATCTCCTTCCCGCCTGGTATCACCTCGCCAAGACCGCCAAATGCCGCAAGTCCGAACCCTTTGGGCAGCGACAATCGATACTCGACTTGAGTCGCTATCATGTAGCGATCGATATAGCGACCCGCGGCATACCCTCGCAGCTCGTTGTTTGTGCCGTAGATGCAATTTCCATAGAACGGCGGATCGCCACCCGTACCGCAGACATACAGGTTATAGGCCAGCACCTGGTTCTTCGCTACGGTTCCATATTTATTGAAGCTGAATCGATAGGCCTGGAAGGAATATTTGCTCCCAATTGCCTTTGTAAAAAAGTCGGCCGTGAATTGAGTAAACATCCCTGCAGTCGGATAGAAATGGTTTGGACGAGTATCGCGTACGACACGGAACCCTAAAGCACGCAAAGTAGTGTGAAGGCCGGTGTCTGCAGGAGGCGGTGCTTCGGTTTCGTTGCTGGAAGGTCTCACGGCAACGACAGAATTTCCGCTCCAAAATCGAGGGCCGATGAAGAACTGCCACGGAATACGTCGGAGCGCTTCACCTAAATAGACTTGGCCGGTTTGGTCTAGCGGTACCTTGAGGGTTCCGTTGCCAGCTGAGGTGCCGATGCCGTAGAGGTCATAGTTCACATTGCCACGAACATAGAGAGAGGAGATTGCATATCTGTTTTCTTTCATGAACAACTCTCCACCCAAGCCAAATCCACGACTACCATTATTCGTGATGAGACCAGCTCCGCCAACGGTTGAAGGAGGCGAGAGATTTTGTCGTTCTTGCTAAGCGGAAAGATATATCCGATGGCCGGAATGATTCCGGTGCCGATGGCCGGGCTCGCGATCGGTAGGGGTGCTACAACAAAAGTGCCCCGATGAGTGGAAGCCTTCTTTTTTTTGTCAGTCTTCGCTTTTGTCTTCTCAGATTCTGATGACTGGCCAGGCCGCTCGCCCTCCTGAGTTTCTGTAAGGGTTGCGACGCAGCCATGGAAAGTCGGCGTTGCGCACCAGGTACATAGGCCGAGCGATTGAAGAAGCGCGAAAAGAACGAGTACGATTACCTTCATAAGAATCGTGGCTACTACATCACTCTTTCCGGTGAGACTGCCCAGGCGAGAAGATCTTTTCAACTTCCGTCCAACTTTGAGAATGAGGCGTTGGCTTGAAACCGGTACACGACCAACCGCCCGTTTTCATATTTCTGCCAGCAGCCGTAGACTCCTCGCGATAGACATCTCCGTTTTGACCCGCAACGTCGAGGCATTCACTTCGCCAGCTCAATCTCACTCGGGCGCCAGGTCTTATTGAGCCATGGCTCCAATGGCCCATACATGCGCAGGATCACAAACCAGCTCTTCCCCGGGATCGTCTGAAGCCAGTTATTCTCTTTGCCTGCCGGCGCTTTCGGCGCAAAATAGATGTCGTACGAGCCGTCGGTGTTCTTCTCTATTCCCTTGGTCTGGCTTCCCACTGTGGGAAAGCTCTGGCCGCTCTGCAACATCGAGCGTGTCTGCGTGTCGTAGATCGTGACGGCCCAGAAATTGTTTACAGGCACATTGGGCGGGAGATGGACCTTGTAGGTCTTCCCGCCGTCGAACGGCTGTTTCTTGGAATCGAAGTACGCGCCTGCGTAATCGGAGCCGACGCCTACGGCCGTCTTGGCCATGGCCGGCGTGACGCCGCCAGCATTGAAGTAATACAGCACAGCCGCGTCAAGCTGCATCGTGCCATCCAACTCAAACGTAGCGTTCCCGTTGGCGAAGAATCCGGACCAGACGCTATCGGTGCCGGGATAGAGATACACGCCGCTCATGCGCGGCTCGTACGTAATGGCGCGCGCGGTGGCGCTTCCCAGTGCGGCGGATTCGGCGAGCAGCTTTTTCATCCGGTCGTCAGGAGCGAACGGCTTGCCCTTGACGATGCCGACGGTGGCAATCGCGCCGCGCTGTGACGGATCTATGGCGTCCATGGGCTCATCTTGGACAACAGCGTTCAGGAACTCGTAGTAGTCAATCGTGTTCGGGAAAAGTGTGTTGACGGATTTGCCGGACAAGTTGGTAAAGGTCGTGGGAGCGGGCTGGGCCGCATCCTTCAGAGGATAGATCCGAATCCCCGAAGTCATGTTCTCAGCCCCGGCTTGCAAGCCGTTCGCAATCGAGCCGCGCAAGAAAAGAAAGTTCTTGTTGGTTCGAGGCTTCAGCAGGAAATATCCGTCAGGAACCTGGCCGTCGTAGCCCGGAGGCAACACGAGATACTTGCCGCCTTTGCCCTTGTCCGCGCCGGTGACGCCTAGGTCTCCGACGAAGCGCTCCCAATCGTCGTCCAGAAAGCCGAGCATACCCGGCGGCACTTCGATGACAGTCGGTCCGTCTTTTGCGAGATCAGTGCGGGAGAATGCGTAGAGAGTAGAAGTATTCGCCGTTAAAACGACGGCTTGAGAATCCATCAGCTGCTCGAAAATGGCAACCTTGTTGGGAGCATCAGCACCTTGCGCGGCAAGGCTCGAAAGAAAGGCGCGAATCGCCACGGCGCCGAGGTTATCGAGATAGACCGTGACGCCGCGGGTGCGGTCAAGATTGTCGTAAAGGGTTTTTACGGTGTCGCCGGTCGGCACGCCGTCAGAGAACGTAAGCCTGCCGATCGGCGTGTCGAGTTTGTCGGGAGTGGAGATTGTCTTCACGGTCGACAGCGGAATGTCCGCCGCCTTCGGCGTGGTTTGCGCTTCTGCAGTGGTTAAGGCCAGTGCGCCAGAAACTGCTAATGTCATGAGATACGCTATCTGCTTCATTCTATTTTTCTCCACTTGATTTCGACTTTCTTACTTCACCAATTCGATTTCATCCGGCTTTCAAGTCTTGTTGAACCACGACGGCAGCGGACCGCAGTAGCGCAAATCGCAATTCGTTGAGATGCATTCCTTTATGCCGATTACACTGGCCTGCCACAGCGAAACGGTGTAAACCACCACTTGCTTATTGGGACAAACATATTTATGCCTTCCCGGTTCATCGAGACTCGTTCTTTGGGACCGAAACATACATCAGACCTCCTGGAAGGAGAGGTTTCACCGATCGTTCAAAGGGAGCATGCTATGCGCGGAGTCAAGGTCGCGTTGCGTGAAGGCATAGGCTTCCCGGAACTTTTCTCGCAGGGTTTCTGCGTTGGCCAAGCCAGAGTAGGCGAAGACTTGCTCGTTCGTGAGGCCGGGGACGAAGTCGGGCTGCTTACGGTTTATGGTTTGCAGCCAGAGACCGTAAAGCATGTGAAGAGCGTTTGCCTGCTCCAACAGATCAATCTCCTGCATTACCTTTTCAGGCGGCAGGGTGGACGGGTCGGAGGTCTGTGCAGTGTAAGCCGCAGCGTGAGCGGCTGCAAGCGTCATGATGTTGTAACCTTCCAGTGCTCGGTTCAGTTCGAAGTACGTTTCGGCGTATCTGGTCACTTCCTTACGCGGCATCATGGAGAGGACGCTTGTCTCTCCAGCCGTGATCCACGATGCCGTAGCGATTTCAAAGACATTCGGAGGAAAGAGCACGACGCCGGGTAGTTTTGCCTGAGGAGTTCCGGGATGTTCGCGAAGGTAGTTGAAGACGCGAAGGTTGTTCTGGAAGAGCGCTGCGGTGCCAAGATAACTTTCAGCGTTGCGACGAAAGGTCTCTCTGTTTTGTTCCCGTTCCTCCGCGAGAGCTCTTCGAGTCTCCGCTACTTCGTTGTGGTGATGGATGCTCTCGACAGCCTGCTCGAGACACACGGCAATGAGCAGGCCGATGACGATCGTGGCGATGTGAACGAAAAAGTCTCGCCAGGAGTGAACAGCGTGATCGGGTGGATGCACATCGAGCATATGAGATGTCTCCCGGAGGTAGCTGCAGTGATGTTGATGATCGCGACCCGAAAAGTCGAAGTTGTATCGTAAGAATTTAGAAGCAAGTCACTGAGACCGACGGCGCCCCCCTCCTCCAGAACCTCTTGTACGCCCTCCGCCCTGTTGCCGAGCCGAGCCGCCGGATCGTTGGAACCGCTCCGTCCGTTGCGTTCCTGTTTGGCGCGCCTGAGCATCTCGGTTAAGCTGCTGCATCGTTCCTGAAGAAGTTGGCTGCTGCGTAGCACTCGGCCTGCTACCTGCCCCTTGTGGACGTTGCTGCGCCTGAGTGCCCTGCGTTCGGCTCCCATTTTGAGCATGAGGCGTTGGCTTGGGAACCGTGTCCGACCAGCCGCCGTTGTCATACTTTTGCCAGCCGCCACTAGAATCCTTGCGGTAGACATCCCCGTTCTTGCCGGCGTACATATTGTCGTTCTTCCCTTGAGCAACGAAGCCACTGTTCCCATTCGCGCCGCTGTAACCAGCGCCTCGCGCTCCCTCGGAGGTACGAAAGCCCGCCGCGGTCCCCTGTGAGTTTGTTCTATGTGCGGTCTGCGCCCACTGATCGCCGCGCACCGCGACGGAGCTTCCCCAGTTGCCGTAAGCGTTCGAGCCTTGGCGCGTTGCACCATACACACCGGTATAGGGATTGTAGGTGCGTGCAGCTGTCGCGCTGCCATACGGACCGTACGCTGAGACCGATCTGCCGTACCGACCTGTCGAAGGGTTGTACCAAGCCGCTCCGGTTACACCTCCATACGGACCATAGGCGCCTCGTGCAACACCATAGGTGCCCGAGTGGGGACTGTAGAAGGCACCAACTCCGTACGTGGTGGGATACGGACGATAGATAGGATAACCATACGGTGGGTGGTAGTAGTAAGGCGGATAGTAATAACCCGTACCATACGCGATCGTCAGGCCCACCGCCGCACCCACCAGAAACATGCCAAGATATCCAGCAGTGTGATCGCATTCAACAGTAGTTGGAGAAGTCTGCACCTGCGTAACGTAAGTCACGTTATAGACCGGCGAACTTGGTGGAATCGTATAGATCTCTTTCGGCACGGAGCTAGCCACTTTCCACGGACCATTCGGCGCAGTCGACATGAACCACACAGCCTGAAAACAGAGGTAATATACGTCCCCGACCTTGATGACCTTATCTTGCGTATTCGTCGCATAAGACAACGTCGTAGTATCGATCGGCTTGAACTGAGGTTCCCCGTCGTACTGAACTTTTACCTGTGCCTCAGCTTCTTTGATATTCACGACTGCGGTAGTTGGGATCTGAGCCAGCAGAACAGCATCCTCTGCCTCTTCTGTACCCGGAACCGACGCTAAAACATCCGAACCCGGCCCATGCGGCGCGATCTTCGCAAAGTCCGAGGGCAAGTCCTCACTTGCATACGTCCACGGCCCATCGAGCGAAGCGGAACGGAACCATCGCCCCGAAACCAGGAAATAATATTTCTGTTCGTTCGTCTGAACGAAGACCGCGCTCTTTGTATTAGTCGCGTACGTGAGTTGAGTGCCCGGAATCTTCGTATAGATCGGCGCACCTTTGAACTCAATCACCTCAGCCGGAACATTACTGAAGAACACCGCAGGAGCAGCGCCAGCCGGACCTTGCGGCGGTATGGCCTTCTTCACCTCCGCCCAATTCTGGTCGGCAGGAAGCTTACTCATCTCCTTCGGAAGTTGTGCCGCCACGGTCCAAGGCCCTTCAAGTTTGGCCGCAGTCAGCCACTGCTTTCCATTCAGCAGGTAATACTTCTTCCCTGCCGTATCGAACAGCACCGTCCAATTCGCATTGACGACAAACTCAAGCTTCGTCTTTTCAATCGGCGCACGTACCTCTTTGTCATCCACCAACAGCAAAACGGTCGGCACTCTGCTGACAAATATCTTCGGAGGATTGTTATCGACCTTCACGGCCGGCCCCGAAACTTTTCCCTCCTCCGCCTCGGCCGTCAGTCGGTCGAGTGAGATCGTCATCGTGTTATCCGGCTTGAAAAACGTGCGAACCAATTCGTCCAGCTTTGCGTCGGTCGCCGTGTCTACCGAGGGAAACCGCGTGTCAACCAACTTGATGTTGCTGATGACGACCGTCCGGGTCTCCTTGTCGGCATCGGTCCGAGCTTGGATCGAGACCACTCCGGGCGTAGGCTTCCCGCCCGCCGGAGTGACAGAGATGGCCATCCGCGCGTCCAGGGTCCGGTAATCCGCCCACTGATCAATCTGCGGCTGGTAGTAAACAATACGCGCCCCATTCAGGGTCATCTCACGTGG